>NZ_OCNE01000045.1 GCF_900230195.1 Streptomyces zhaozhouensis | reverse complement strand
TCCACAACCGGCTCGACAGACGCCGCAGTGACGAGACGCGGAACGAGAAGCACACCGCCCCGAAGCGCGAGCTGCGGCTCACCCACGGCCACCGCCCGGGGCAGCATCTCGGCGGCCCTCGACGGGTCGTCGAGGTCGACGAGCTGGACGCGTCCCGGGTGCTCGGAGGCGACGGAGCGCAGCAGTCCCCAGAGCGGGGCGTGCACCAGGTCGGTGACGTCCTCGTCCGGGGCGGCGGCGACGGCGCGCCGGGTGAGGGCCACCAGCCGGGTGGTGGCGAGCCGCTCGTCGGCGAGCCAGCCCTGGACGTCGGCCAGCGCGCCCGCGAGCGCGGCGTGCGCGGCCTCGGGCACGGTGGTGCCGGGGTCCGGCTCGCCGAGGCAGGGCAGCAGCAGCACGTCGGGCGCGGGCGCGCCCTCGTCGAGCGCGCGGAGCAGGCTTTCGCGGTCGGCGTGGACCGGGGTGCCGGCGGGGAACGTGGCGTCGGCGGCGCCGAGCACGGCCCAGCCGTCGGGCGCCGGCGTGCCGTCCCCGGCGGGCAGCGGAGTCCAGTCGATCCGCAGCAGCCCGTCGGCGCGGGCGCCGGCCGTGGCCAGGGCGTCGGCGGCCAGCGGGCGCAGGCCCAGCTCCTCGACCTCCGCCAGCGTCGCGCCGTTCTCGTCGGCGACCGTCAGGGCGAAGGCCGGCGCGTCGGTGGCGCCGCCGGAGCGGGCCAGCCGCACCCGCAGCGCCGAGGCGCCGCCGGCGTCGACCCGGACCCCCGCCCAGGTGAAGGGGAGCAGTGCCGGGCCGGTGTCGGCCGCGACGCCGGGGAGCAGGGCGTGCAGCGCGGCGTCGAGCAGCGCCGGGTGCAGCGCGAACCTGGCGGCGCCCGCGCGGTGTTCGGCGTCCAGCGCCACCTCCGCGTACAGCTCGTCGGCACCCTCGCCCGCGGTCCAGAGCCGGCGCAGGTTGCGGAAGGCCGGGCCGTAGGCGTAGCCGAGGTCGGCGAGACGGGCGTAGGCGTCCGTCAGGTCGGTCTCGGCGGCGCCGGGCGGCGGCCAGGCGGCCAGGGGGGTCTCGCCGGCCGGCGCCTGACCGGGGTGGAGCGTGCCGTGCGCGTGCGCGGTCCACTCGTCCTCATCGAGGGCGTCCTCCGGCCTGGAGTGGACCCGCACCGGGCGGGCGCCGGTCTCGTCGGCGGCGCCCACCGTCACCTGGAGCCGGACGCCGCCGCGTGCCGGCAGGGTCAGCGGGACGGCGAGGGTGAGCTCGCCGACGGTGGGCGTCCCGGTGCGCTCGCCGGCGGCCAGGGCGATCTCCAGCAGCCCCGTGCCGGGCACCAGCACGGTGCCGGCGACGGCGTGGTCCCCCAGCCAGGGATGGGTGTGGCGGGAGAGCCTGCCGGTGAAGACGTGCTCGTCGCGGTCGGCCAGCGCGGTGCCGGCGCCGAGCAGCGGATGGTCGGCGGCGGTCAGCCCGAAGCCGCCCGCGTCGCCGGCCGCGTCGGGGGCGTCCAGCCAGTAGCGCTGCCGCTGGAAGGCGTAGGAGGGCAGCTCGGTGGGCCGTCCGCCGGGGAAGAACGTCTCCCAGCGCGGCCGGGCCCCACGCGCCGCGAGCAGCCCGACGGCGGAGGTGAACGTCGCTCCCTCGGGCCGGCCCCGGCGCAGCGCGGAGGCGACCACGCCGGGCTCGGCGGTGAGCGACGCCTGGACCAGCGCGGTCAGCACCCCGTCCGGGCCCAGCTCCAGCCACTCGGTGACGCCGTGTTCCTCCAGCAGGCGGACGCCGTCGAGGAAGCGGACGGGCCGGCGGATGTGGCGCGCCCAGTAGTCGGGCGAGGCCAGCTCCTCGGCGGTGGCGAGTGCGCCGGTGACGTTGGAGACGACCGGGACGCGCGGCGCCCGGTAGGTGAGGCCGCCGGCCAGCGCGCGGAACTCGTCCAGGACGCCCTCCATGTGCGGCGAGTGGAAGGCGTGGCTGACCGGCAGGCGGCGGACGCGTCCGCCGCGCTCCTTGAAGTGGCCGGCCAGCGCGTCGACGGCGTCGGCGTCGCCGGATATCACGGTCGAGGTGGGCGCGTTGACGGCGGCGATCGCGACCCGGGCGCCGTAGGGCTCGATGGCGGCCCGGACCTGCTCCTCGGTGGCCTCGACGGCGGCCATGGCGCCGCCCTCGCGGGCGGACTGCATCAGCCGGCCGCGCCCGGCGACCAGAGCGGCGGCGTCGGCCAGGTCCAGGACGCCCGCGAGATGGGCGGCCGTGATCTCGCCGACGGAGTGGCCGAGCAGGTAGTCGGGGGTGATCCCGTGGTGCTCGACCAGCCGGAAGAGCGCGGTCTCCACGGCGAACAGCGCGGCCTGGGTGTAGGCGGTCTGGTCCAGCAGCGCCGAGTCCGCGGAGTCCTCGGGCGCGAAGAGCACGGACGCCAGCGGCCGGACCAGCGCCCGGTCCAGCTCGGCGCAGACCTCGTCGAGGGCGGCGGCGAACACCGGGGACGCGGCGTACAGTTCGCGTCCCATGCCGAGGCGCTGGGCGCCCTGCCCGGTGAGCAGGAAGGCGGTCCTGCCGGGCGTGCCGGCGGGGACGCGCGGCGCGGTGGCGGTGTTCTCGCCTCGGGCGAGGGCGGCGAGCCCGTCGAGGAGCTCCGCGCGGTCGGCGGCCACGACCAGCGCGCGGTGGTCGTGCGCGGCGCGGGTGGTGGCCAGGGAGTGGCCGATGTCGGCCAGCGGCACCTCGGGGTGCGCGGCCAGATGGGCGCGCAGCCGTTCCGCCTGGGCGGCCAGCGCCTCGGCGCTGTGCGCGCTGAGCGGCCAGGGGGCGCCGGTGGCGGGCGGTTCGGCGGCGGGCTCGCGCGCGGGCCGGGGCTCGGGCGCCTCGATGACGACGTGGGCGTTGGTGCCGCTGATGCCGAACGAGGAGATCCCGGCCCGGCGCGGCCGGTCGGCGACGGCCGGCCACTCCCGTTCCTCCGTCAGCAACTCGACCGCGCCGCCTGACCAGTCCACCATCGGCGAGGGCTCGTCGGCGTGCAGCGTGCGGGGCAGCACGCCGTGGCGCATCGCCTGCACCATCTTGATGACCCCGCCGACACCGGCGGCCGCCTGGGCGTGCCCGATGTTCGACTTCAACGACCCCAGATACAGGGGCGCCGCCTCCCGCTCCTGGCCGTAGGTGGCCAGCAGGGCACCCGCCTCGATCGGGTCGCCCAGCCGGGTGCCCGTGCCGTGCGCCTCCACCACGTCCACCTCGGCGGGGGTGAGTCCGGCGCTGCCGAGGGCCTGGCGGATGACCCGCTCCTGGGACGGACCGTTCGGCGCGGTCAGCCCGTTGCTGGCACCGTCCTGGTTCACCGCCGAACCGCGTACGACGGCGAGCACCCGGTGCCCGTTGCGCCGCGCGTCCGAAAGCCGCTCGACCAGCAGCAGCCCGACCCCCTCCGACCAGCCGACGCCGTCCGCGTCCGCGCCGAAGGACTTGCAGCGGCCGTCCGGGGACAGGCCGCGCTGCCGGGAGAACTCGACGAAGACGTTCGGGCCCGCCATGACGGTGACCCCGCCGGCGAGCGCCAGGTCGCACTCGCCGTTGCGCAGGGCGCCCACCGCCAGGTGCAGGGCGACCAGCGACGAGGAGCAGGCGGTGTCGACGGTCACGGCAGGGCCCTCGAAGCCGTAGGTGTAGGAGAGCCGGCCGGAGACGACGCTGGAGAGGTTGCCGGCCAGCAGGAAGCCCTCGTACTCCTCGGGGCTGGCGGCCAGCCGCGAGACGTAGTCGTCGTACATGGCGCCGACGAAGACGCCGGTGCCGGAGCCGCGCAGGGCGGTGGGGTCCAGCCGGGCGTCCTCGAACGTCTCCCAGGCGGTCTCCAGCAGCAGCCGGTGCTGCGGGTCCATGGCGACGGCCTCGCGGGGCGAGATCCCGAAGAACGCCGGGTCGAACCGGTCCGCGTCGTGCAGGAAGCCTCCGTGCCGCACATAGGAGGTGCCGGTGTGCTCCGGGTCCGGGTCGTAGAGGGCGTCCACGTCCCAGCCCCGGTTCTCGGGGAACGGGGTGACGGCGTCCGTGCCGTCGGCGACCAGCCGCCACAGGTCCTCGGGCGAGGAGACCCCGCCCGGGTAGCGGCACGCCATGCCGACGATCGCGATCGGCTCGTCGGTGACGGCCGGGGCGGGCCGGCGCGCGGCGGGACCGGCGCCCGCGGTGGCGCCGTTCAGCCGGGACAGCAGGAAGTCGGTGACGGCGCGCGGCGACGGGTGGTCGAAGACGACGGTGGTGGGCAGCCGCAGCCCGGTGACGGCGTTGAGCCGGTTGCGCAGTTCCACCCCGGCCAGCGAGTCGAAGCCCATCTCCTTGAACGCCCGTCCGGCGTCCAGCCGGTGCGGGTCGGCGTGGCCGAGGACGCCGGCGACCGTGGTGCGCACCAGGTCGAGCACGGTCTCGCCGCGCTCGTCCTCGGGGAGCGCGGCCATCCGCTCGGCCCAGTCGGCGCCGCCGGTCGGGCCGGCGGCGGCGCGGCGGGTCCTGCCGCGCACCAGGGCGCGCAGCAGGGGCGCGGGCTCGGCTTCGGCGGCGCGCAGCGCGGGGAGGTCGAACGCGGCGGGGACGCGCAGCGCGCGCTCGCCGGCGAGCGAGGCGTCGAGCAGCGCGAGGCCGCGTTCGGCGGGCAGCGGGCGGAGGCCGGACCTGGCCCAGCGGGCCAGATCGGTCTCGCCGAGCGTGGCGCCCATGCCCCGCTCGCCGTCCCACAGGCCCCAGGCGAGGGAGAGCCCCGGCAACCCCGAGGCCCTGCGATGCGCCGCCAACGCGTCCAAGAACGCGTTCGCCGCCGCATAGTTCCCCTGCCCCGCCGTACCCAACAACCCCGCCACCG
>NZ_OCNE01000042.1 GCF_900230195.1 Streptomyces zhaozhouensis | reverse complement strand
CACAGTGGACGCGAGCATCTATGGACAAGCCCTCGGCCTATTAGTACCGGTCAACTCCACCTATCACTAGGCTTCCATCTCCGGCCTATCAACCCCGTGGTCTCCAGGGAGCCTTACCCCATCAAGTGGGTGGGAGTCCTCATCTCGAAGCAGGCTTCCCGCTTAGATGCTTTCAGCGGTTATCCCTCCCGAACGTAGCCAACCAGCCATGCCCTTGGCAGAACAACTGGCACACCAGAGGTTCGTCCGTCCCGGTCCTCTCGTACTAGGGACAGCCCTTCTCAAGACTCCAACGCGCGCAGCGGATAGGGACCGAACTGTCTCACGACGTTCTAAACCCAGCTCGCGTACCGCTTTAATGGGCGAACAGCCCAACCCTTGGGACCAACTCCAGCCCCAGGATGCGACGAGCCGACATCGAGGTGCCAAACCATCCCGTCGATACGGACTCTTGGGGAAGATCAGCCTGTTATCCCCGGGGTACCTTTTATCCGATGAGCGACGGCGCTCCCACAAGCCACCGCCGGATCACTAGTCCCTGCTTTCGCACCTGCTCGACCCGCCAGTCTCACAGTCAAGCTCCCTTGTGCACTTACACTCACCACCTGATAACCAACCAGGCTGAGGGAACCTTTGGGCGCCTCCGTTACTCTTTAGGAGGCAACCGCCCCAGTTAAACTACCCACCAGACACTGTCCCCGATCCGGATCACGGACCCAGGTTAGACATCCAGCACGATCAGAGTGGTATTTCAACAACGACTCCACCCACACTGGCGTGTGAACTTCACAGTCTCCCACCTATCCTACACAAACCGAACCGAACACCAATATCAAGCTATAGTAAAGGTCCCGGGGTCTTTCCGTCCTGCTGCGCGAAACGAGCATCTTTACTCGTACTGCAATTTCACCGGGCCTATGGTTGAGACAGCCGAGAAGTCGTTACGCCATTCGTGCAGGTCGGAACTTACCCGACAAGGAATTTCGCTACCTTAGGATGGTTATAGTTACCACCGCCGTTTACTGGCGCTTAAGTTCCCAGCTTCGCCACACAAAATGCAGCTAACCAGTCCCCTTAACGTTCCAGCACCGGGCAGGCGTCAGTCCGTATACATCGCCTTACAGCTTCGCACGGACCTGTGTTTTTAGTAAACAGTCGCTTCTCGCTAGTCTCTGCGGCCACCCCCAGCTCAAACAGCAATGTGTCATCACCAGAAGCGGCCCCCCTTCTCCCGAAGTTACGGGGGCAATTTGCCGAGTTCCTTAACCATAGTTCACCCGAACGCCTCGGTATACTCTACCTGACCACCTGAGTCGGTTTCGGGTACGGGCCACCATGAAACATCGCTAGAGGCTTTTCTCGACAGCATAGGATCATCCACTTCACCACAATCGGCTCGGCATCAGGTCTCACCCACAAGAGCAGCGGATTTACCTACCACTCGGGCCACACCCTTACCCCGGGACAACCACCGCCCGGGCTGGACTACCTTCCTGCGTCACCCCATCACTCACCTACTACCCCCTCGGGTCACCGGCTCCACCACTCCCAGAAACGTCAAAGACGAAACCAGGCGGCTTCACGGGCTTAGCATCAGAAGATTCAGCGCTTGCGCTCCACAGCGGGTACCGGAATATCAACCGGTTATCCATCGACTACGCCTGTCGGCCTCGCCTTAGGCCCCGACTTACCCTGGGCAGATCAACTTGACCCAGGAACCCTTAGTCAATCGGCGCACACGTTTCTCACGCATGTATCGCTACTCATGCCTGCATTCTCACTCGTGAACCATCCACAACACGTTTCCACGGCTGCTTCACCCGGCACACGACGCTCCCCTACCCACCACACAAAAGTATGGCGACACGACTTCGGCGGTGTACTTGAGCCCCGCTACATTATCGGCGCAGAATCACTCGACCAGTGAGCTATTACGCACTCTTTCAAGGATGGCTGCTTCTAAGCCAACCTCCTGGCTGTCTCTGCGACTCCACATCCTTTCCCACTTAGCACACGCTTAGGGGCCTTAGTCGATGCTCTGGGCTGTTTCCCTCTCGACCATGGAGCTTATCCCCCACAGTCTCACTGCCGCGCTTACACTTACCGGCATTCGGAGTTTGGCTAAGGTCAGTAACCCGGTAAGGCCCATCACCTATCCAGTGCTCTACCTCCAGCAAGCAACACACGACGCTGCACCTAAATGCATTTCGGGGAGAACCAGCTATCACGGAGTCTGATTGGCCTTTCACCCCTAACCACAGGTCATCCCCCAGATTTTCAACTCTGGTGGGTTCGGGCCTCCACGCAGTCTTACCCACGCTTCACCCTGCCCATGGCTAGATCACCCCGCTTCGGGTCTAGGGCATGCTACTCAAACGCCCTCTTCGGACTCGCTTTCGCTACGGCTCCCCACCAACAGGTTAACCTCGCAACACACCGCAAACTCGCAGGCTCATTCTTCAAAAGGCACGCAGTCACGACACAACAAAGCAAGCCTTGCTGTGCGACGCTCCCACGGCTTGTAGGCACACGGTTTCAGGTACTCTTTCACTCCGCTCCCGCGGTACTTTTCACCATTCCCTCACGGTACTATCCACTATCGGTCACCAGGGAATATTTAGGCTTAACGGGTGGTCCCGCCAGATTCACACAGGATTTCTCGGGCCCTGTGCTACTTGGGAAACGCATAAAAGAGCCACAATGATTTCGTCTACGGGGGTCTTACCCTCTACGCCAGGCCTTTCGCATGCCCTTCGACTACCACCATGGTTTCTCACTCTCCGACCGTCCGGCAGAACGATCCAACACGCTCCCACAACCCCGCCTGCGCAACCCCTGCCGGGTATCACACACAAACGGTTTAGCCTCCTCCGGTTTCGCTCACCACTACTCCCGGAATCACGGTTGTTTTCTCTTCCTACGGGTACTGAGATGTTTCACTTCCCCGCGTTCCCTCCACACCGCCTATACATTCAGCGGCAGGTGACAGCCCATAACGACTGCCGGGTTCCCCCATTCGGACACCCCCGGATCACAGCTCGGTTGACAGCTCCCCGGGGCCTATCGCGGCCTCCCACGTCCTTCATCGGTTCCTGGTGCCAAGGCATCCACCGTGCGCCCTTAACAACTTGGCCACAGATGCTCGCGTCCACTGTGCAATTCTCAACCAACAACCAGTCCACCACCCCCACCCGCAAAGACAGAGATGATCCTGGCAGCCGAAGACCAACCGACCCCGCAGAACGCGGCCGTGCCCTCAGACACCCAACAACGTGCCCCACACTCCCCAGCGATCCCCACTCGTTCCACACCCACCACGTGAGTAGTACTAGCGCGACGAACCAACCAAAAAGTGCCGAATAGTCAATGTTCCACCCATGAGCAACCACCCCAAGACACTCGCAAGGGGCTGGCCAAATGCTCCTTAGAAAGGAGGTGATCCAGCCGCACCTTCCGGTACGGCTACCTTGTTACGACTTCGTCCCAATCGCCAGTCCCACCTTCGACGACTCCCTCCCCACAAGGGGGTTAGGCCACCGGCTTCGGGTGTTACCGACTTTCGTGACGTGACGGGCGGTGTGTACAAGGCCCGGGAACGTATTCACCGCAGCAATGCTGATCTGCGATTACTAGCGACTCCGACTTCATGGGGTCGAGTTGCAGACCCCAATCCGAACTGAGACTGGCTTTTTGAGATTCGCTCCACCTCACGGCATCGCAGCTCATTGTACCAGCCATTGTAGCACGTGTGCAGCCCAAGACATAAGGGGCATGATGACTTGACGTCGTCCCCACCTTCCTCCGAGTTGACCCCGGCAGTCTCCCGTGAGTCCCCAACCCCTCCGAAGAGAGTTGCTGGCAACACAGGATAAGGGTTGCGCTCGTTGCGGGACTTAACCCAACATCTCACGACACGAGCTGACGACAGCCATGCACCACCTGTACACCGACTCAAAGAGGGACCATGTCTCCATGGTTTTCCGGCGTATGTCAAGCCTTGGTAAGGTTCTTCGCGTTGCGTCGAATTAAGCCACATGCTCCGCCGCTTGTGCGGGCCCCCGTCAATTCCTTTGAGTTTTAGCCTTGCGGCCGTACTCCCCAGGCGGGGAACTTAATGCGTTAGCTACGGCACAGACAACGTGGAATGCTGCCCACACCTAGTTCCCACCGTTTACAGCGTGGACTACCAGGGTATCTAATCCTGTTCGCTCCCCACGCTTTCGCTCCTCAGCGTCAGTATCGGCCCAGAGACCCGCCTTCGCCACCGGTGTTCCTCCTGATATCTGCGCATTTCACCGCTACACCAGGAATTCCAGTCTCCCCTACCGAACTCTAGCCTGCCCGTATCGACTGCAGACCCAGGGTTAAGCCCTGAGCTTTCACAATCGACGCGACAAGCCGCCTACGAGCTCTTTACGCCCAATAAATCCGGACAACGCTTGCACCCTACGTATTACCGCGGCTGCTGGCACGTAGTTAGCCGGTGCTTCTTCTGCAAGTACCGTCACCCACCCAAAAAGGCAAGGCTTCTTCCCTGCTGAAAGAGGTTTACAACCCGAAGGCCGTCATCCCTCACGCGGCGTCGCTGCATCAGGCTTGCGCCCATTGTGCAATATTCCCCACTGCTGCCTCCCGTAGGAGTCTGGGCCGTGTCTCAGTCCCAGTGTGGCCGGTCACCCTCTCAGGCCGGCTACCCGTCGTCGCCTTGGTAGGCCACTACCCCACCAACAAGCTGATAGGCCGCGGGCCCATCCTGCACCGCAAAAGCTTTCCACCCTCCCCCATGCGAGAGAAGGTCATATCCGGTATTAGACCCAGTTTCCCAGGCTTATCCCAGAGTGCAGGGCAGATTGCCCACGTGTTACTCACCCGTTCGCCACTAATCCCCGACCGAAGCCGGATCATCGTTCGACTTGCATGTGTTAAGCACGCCGCCAGCGTTCGTCCTGAGCCAGGATCAAACTCTCCGTGAATGCTTCATCAAAAGATGTCACCCACAAAGATGCTCGAACATCCTCGCAAATAACTCAAAAATCTGGCATTGACTTTTGGCACGCTGTTGAGTTCTCAAGGAACGGACGCTTCCTTCAAACCCCTCTCAGGGCCCTCCGGGCG
>NZ_OCNE01000059.1 GCF_900230195.1 Streptomyces zhaozhouensis | reverse complement strand
GCTGGTCAGGTCCGTGGCACGGTCCGCTTCGCCGACAGTGTCGCCACCTTGAGGGCGCAGGGCGTCACCACCCTGGTCGAGGTCGGGCCCAAGCCGGCCCTGACGCCTTTGATCGGTGACGCCGTCCCGACCCAGCGCAAGGACAATGCCGAGACCGCCAACCTCCTACGAGCCCTTGGCACCCTCCACACCCAGGGACACGACATCACCTGGGAAACCACCTTCACCCACCTCGCCCCCCAGACCGTCGACCTGCCCACCTACGCCTTCCAACACAAGCGCTACTGGCTGGACGCCAACACGTCGGGCGACCCGGCTTCGATCGGGCTGCGGGCGGCCGGGCACCCGATGCTGAGTGCGACCGTCTCTCTCGCCGACTCCGAGGGCATGGTCTTCACCGGCCGGCTGGCCCCGCGTTCCCACCCGTGGCTCGCCGACCACGCCGTGATGGGCACCGTGCTGCTGCCCGGCACCGGTTTCGTCGAACTCGCTATCCGGGCGGGTGACGAGGTCGGCTGCCCGGTCGTTGACGAACTCACCATCGAGGCGCCCCTGGTCTTCTCCCAGCGCGACGGCGTCATGCTTCAGGTGGTGCTCGGCTCGCCCGACGCCTCCGGAGGCCGCTCCGTCGCCATCTACTCGCGCGATGACGACGCCGCAGCCGACCAGCCGTGGCTCCGTCACGCCAGTGGTGTGCTGGTGCCGACGTTGACCAAACCGGACGAGACGCTCACGGCCGCCGACCTCACAGTCTGGCCCCCGAAGGGCGCGACCCCGCTGAAGGTCGACGGCCTCTACGAGCGCCTGGTCGAACAGGGCTTTGCCTACGGTCCGTCCTTTCAGGGGCTGCGTGCCGCTTGGCGACTCGGTGACGACCTCTTCGCCGACATCGTGCTTCCGCCCGAGGCGGGGAACGACGCCCGTGCCTTCGGCGTTCACCCTGCTCTGCTGGACGCCGCCCTCCAGACCCGCTTCCTGGACGGTGCCGGCGAGGGTGACGGCATCGGGGACACCGCGATCCCGTTCTCGTGGAACCGGGTGACCCTCCATGCCGCAGGCGCCAGCTCGGTCCGGGTGCGCGTGTCGCCGTATGGCGAGGGCCTGCGGATGCTGGTGGCCGACGGTGCCGGGGCGCCCGTCGTCACGGTGGAGTCGCTGCTCGCCCGCCCCGTCTCCGCCGAGCAGCTGAGTGCCTTCAGCGGGAGCCAGGAGTCGCTCTACCGCGTGGAGTGGGTTTCCGTTCCGGAGCCTGTGGGTGCTGGTGTGGGTGTTGATGGGGATGTTGATGGGGGTGTGGTTGTTCATCGTGCGGTGGCTTCTGGTGTGGGTGTGGGTGTTGGTGGGGGTGGTGTTCCTGGGGTGTTGCGTGAGGTGGCGTCGGGGGTGTTGGGGGCGTTGCGGGGTTGTGGTGAGGAGGGTCGTGTGGTGGTGGTGACGCGGGGTGCGGTGGATGTTGAGGGTGAGGGTGTGGGGGATGTGGTGGGGGCGGCTGTGTGGGGGTTGGTGCGGTCGGCGCAGGCGGAGATGCCTGGTCGGTTTGTGGTGGTGGATGCGGGGGCGGATGACGAGGTGGATGTTGGTGCGGTGGTGGGGTTGGGTGAGCCTGAGGTGGCGGTGCGTGGGGGGCGGTGGTTTGTTCCGCGTGTGGCTCGG
>NZ_OCNE01000040.1 GCF_900230195.1 Streptomyces zhaozhouensis | reverse complement strand
GGGCAGGGGAACTACGCGGCGGCCAACCAGTTCCTGACCGGTCTGGCGCATCTTCGTGCGGCGGAGGGTCTGCCCGCCCAGTCGTTGGCGTGGGGTCTGTGGGACGAGGCCGAGGGCATGATCCAGGGGCTGACGGACACCGACGTGGAGCGCATCCGCCGTTGGGGCATGCACGCGCTCAGCCCGGAAGAGGGCCTGGCCCTCCTCGACACCGCCGGCCGACTGCCCGGCCCGTCGTTCTTCCCGGCGCGCCTGGACCCGGCGGTCATCCAGCAGCGTGGGGAAGGCATCCCCCACAAGCTGCGTGGTCTGGTCCGTGAGCCGGCGCGGCGCGCTGCGGCCGGTGCTGCGGTGGCGGACACAAGTGTCTCCTTCAGCGACCGCATGGCGGGGCTCGGTGAGGAGGAACGCGCCGACGCCGTACTGGAGTTGGTGCGCGGCCATCTCGCCGCCGTCCTCGGATACGCCAGCGCGGACGCTGTCGACCCGGAGCGCGCGTTCCTCGAAATGGGCCTCGACTCCCTCGGGGCCGTCGAACTCCGCAACCGCCTCAAGTCCGCCACGGCCCTGCCGCTGCCGGCGACCGTTGTCTTCGACCATCCGACGACGCGGGCGTTGAGCACGCAGCTGTTGGCCGAGTTCGGTGGCCAGTTCGGCCCGGCGTCGGGTGGCGGGTCTTCCGCCGCTTCGGGGGCGCAGGCGAGCGCGGGAGGTGGGGCGGCGGCCGGGAACCCGGCGTCGGAATCCCTCAACGCGCTCTTCCGGGAGGGGCTGCGGCAGGGCAAGCTCGTGCAGGGTCTCGACCTCCTCCGGGCTGTCGCGAACCTGCGGCCGACCTTCACGGCCTCCGAGGACGTCGAGGAGCTGCCCGCGCCGGTGCGCCTGACGGAGGGGGCGCCGGGGCCGACGCTGTTCTGTCTGCCGTCGCCGGGCGCGATGGGCGGTGCCCACCAGTTCGTGCGGCTCGCGACCGGTCTGCGGGAGGTCATGGACGTCATCGCCGTTCCGCTGCCGGGCTTCGCTGACAACACCAGCCTGCCGGAGTCGTACGACACCGTGATCACGGGCTGTGCGGAACAGATCCGGCGGGCGGCCGGGGACCGTCCCTTCGCTGTGGCGGGCTACTCGGCCGGCGGCGTCTTCGCGCACTCGGTGGCGAGGCGCCTGGAGGACCTCGGCGTCCGGCCCGCCGGTGTTGTCCTGTTGGACACCTACCACCCCAAGACCCAGGACCTCAGCGCCCTGGTCGCCGAGATGTTCGAGGGGATGTTCGACAGGGAGGAGCTGTTCGGGCCGTTCACCACCGCTCGGCTCTCCGCGATGGCCTGGTACGGCGACCTGATGATAGGCCGCGACGTCGAGGAGATCGCCGCACCGGTCCTCTTCGTCCGGCCCACGCGCTGGGCGGGCGGTGAGGACACGGGTGCGGAGGAGGAGCGGTGGCGTGCCTCCTGGGACTTCGGGCACACGGTCAGGGAGATCGAGGGCGACCATCTCACCATGGTGGAGAAGGAGGCCCCGCAGACGGCCAAGGCCATAGAGACCTGGTTCGCGTCACTCGACGGCTGACCGGAGCTGGCCCGCCCCCACCCGGGGCACCGTGAGCAGGACGGCAGGCGGCCGGCCCCCACGCACGAGCGTGGGGGCCGGCCGCCTGTCTTGCTCCGTGCGCACGTGCCCCCGTTGTCCTTTTCGCGGTCCGGCAAGAGGGCCGCTGGCCTCCGGCCCGGCATGGCTGTTGCCCCCTGTCGCTGGGATGACCTGGGGGTGGTGTCACCGGGTCCGTGGAGGCACCCCCCGCGCGGTGCCACCCAACGCCGGACGGCGGGTGGCCGACGCCCGAGGGCGCCGGCCACCCGCCGTCCCATGGCGGTTTTGGCTGGGACTCGCTCAGCGGTCCTTCAACTCGTCGTCCAGCATGTCGAAGAGTTCGTCAGCCGTGGCCGCGGCCAGCGCGTCGGCCTCGCTTGAGTCCACGCCCCGGTGCGTCTCCGACCACTTGCCGACCAGGGCCCGTAGCCTGCTCTCGATCCGGGCCGCCTCCGCGTCGTCGGGCCGGGCGTCCAGCATCACGGACTCCAGGCGGGCCAGTTCCTCCTCCATCGCCGTGACGGCTCCGGCAGCGGGCTCCTCCCCGAGGATCTCCGTCCGCAGGAAGTCGGCGACGGCCACCGTGCTCGGGTAGTCGTAGATGAGCGTGGCCGGCAGCCGTTCGCCCGTGGCACCGCTGAGCCTGTTGCGGAGTTCGAGCGCGGCGAGGGAGTCAAGACCGAGTTCGAGGAACCCGCGTTCCGGCACCACGGCCTGCGGGCCGTCGTGCCCGAGCACCGCCGCCACGTGTGTCCGGACCAGCTCCACCAGGAACTGTCCCGCGTCCGCCCAGGGCAGTTCCGCGAGCCGCTCGGCCAACGGCCGCGTGTCCTCCTCGGCTGCGGCTGTTCCCGCAGCCGGCGCTGGAGCGTCGGCCTTGGGACGGGCCGGCACCCCGCCCAGCTCGCGGAGCACCGCGGGCAGCGCGTCGGGGCGCGACCGCAGCGCGGCCAGGTCCAGCGACACCGGCACCGGCATGGCCTCGCCGGAAGCCAGGGCGGCGTCGAAGAGGCCGAGCCCCTTCTCGGCCGACAGCTCGCGCACGCCGAGCTTGCCGATCCGGCCGGCGTCGATGGCCCTCGTGTCCTCGTCGGCCCCCGCCGTGCCCTCCCACAGGCCCCAGGCCATGGAGGTGGCCGGGAGTCCCTGGGTGTGGCGGTGGTGGGCGAGGGCGTCCAGGAAGACGTTGGCCGCCGCGTAGTTGGCCTGCCCGGCGGCGAGGATGAGCCCGCCGACGGAGGAGAAGAGGACGAACGCGGTGAGGTCCAGGTCGCGGGTCAGCTCGTGCAGGTGCCACGCGCCGTCGACCTTCGGGCGCAGTACGCGCTCCACCCGCTCAGGGTTCTGGTCGGCGAGAATCCCGTTGTCCATCACGCCCGCCGAGTGCACCACCCCGGTGAGGGGGTGGGTGTCGGGGATGGCGTCGAGGACGGCGGCGACGGCGTCGCGGTCGGCGACGTCGCAGGCGGCGACGGTGACGTGGGCGCCCAACTCGGTGAGTTCCGCGGTGAGTTCGGCGGCGCCGGGTGCCTCGTTGCCGCGGCGGCTGGTGAGGACCAGGTGGCGCACGCCGTGTGCGGTCACCAGATGGCGGGCCACCAGCGCGCCGAGCCCGCCCGTGCCGCCCGTCACCAGCACCGTGCCGGACGGGTCCCACTCGGGAACGCCTCCGGCCGCGCCGGCCCTGGCCAGCCGTGGCGCCAGGATTCTGCCGCCACGCAGGGCGAGTTCGGGTTCCTCCGTCGCCGCCGCCGCGGCGAGCGCACGGTCGGACCCGGCCGAGCCGTCCACGTCGATCACAGTGAACCGGCCCGGGTTCTCCGCCTGCGCGGCCCGCACCAGGCCCCAGACCGGCGCCTGGGCCAGGTCGGGCGCCCCGTCGTCGGAGCCGGTCCGGACGGCGCCGTGCGTCACGACGACCAGCCGGGAGGAGTGGAACCGCTCCTCGGCGAGCCAGGTGCGGAGCGCGTCCAGAACACTGACGGCGGCCCGTCCGACCCGTGTCGGGACGTCGACGTCCGACGAGGTCTCCGTGTCCGGCCGCAGGACGACCAGCGCCGGCACGGCGGCCGTCTCGGGGGCCCCCAGCACCTCGCTCAGCTCGACCGGCTCGACAGCCTCCGCCGACGCGGGGGAGTCGGCCGGCACGGCCGTCCACTCCATCCGGTACAGCGACTGCGGACCGGCCCCCAACTGCTGCGGAGTCACCGGCCGCAGCGCCAGCGACGCGATGGAAGCGACCGGTGTCCCCGCGCCGTCCACGATGGCCAGCGACACCCCGCCCGCGCCCGCCGCGCTCATCCGCACCCGCAGGAGCCGGGCGCCCGGCGTATGGAAGTCGACACCGCTCCAGGCGAACGGGATACGTGTCTCCTCCTCCTCGCCCTCTGCCTTCCCCGAGCCGGGCATGAAGTCGATGAGGTGGAGCGCCGCGTCCAGCAGCGCGGGGTGGACGCCGAACGACTCAGCGCCGACCGCCTCGTCGGGGAGGGCGATCTCGCCGTAGATGTCGTCGCCGTGCTGCCACACCGCCCGCACGCCTCGGAACTGCGGACCGTAGTCGTAACCCAGCGCGGCCAGACCCTCGTACATGGAGTCGGTCGCCAGAGGAGTGGCGCCCTCCGGCGGCCACACCTCCGTGTCCACGGCGGGAATCTCGTCGGCGCTCGACGCGTCCGCCTGAGCCACGAGGCCGACGGCGTGACGGGTCCAGCCCTCCCTCGGACCAGCGCCGGCCGCCGCCCCCAGGGACGCGAGACGGGAGTGGATCTCCACGCTGCGGTGACCCGACTCGTTGGCCGCCCCCACGATCACCTGGAGGTCGAGTACCTCCTCGTCGGGAACGGGCAGCGGTGCCTCCAGCGTGAGTTCGTCAACGACCGGGTAGCCCACCTGTTCACCGGCGTGAACCGCCATGTCCAGCAAGGCCGTTCCCGGGAGGATCGTCGCCCCGAGAATCCGGTGGTCGGGAAGCCACGACTGCGAGTCCGCCGCCAACCGGCCGGTGAGAACGACGCCGTCCATTCCGGGAAGCGCGAGGGCCGCGCCGAGCAACGGGTGGTCGGCGGGGCGCTGCCCGAGACCGGTGGGGTCACCGGAGGAGGGGACCGCGTCGATCCAGTAGCGCTTGTGTTGGAAGGCGTAGGTGGGCAGGTCGACGGTCTGGGGGGCGAGGTGGGTGAAGGTGGTTTCCCAGGTGATGTCGTGTCCCTGGGTGTGGAGGGTGCCAAGGGCGCGTAGGAGGTTGGCGGTCTCGGCGTCGTCCTTGCGCTGGGTCGGAACGGCGTCACCGATCAAAGGCGTCAGGGCCGGCTTGGGCCCGACCTCGACCAGGGTGGTGACGCCCTGCGCCCTCAAGGTGGCGACACTGTCGGCGAAGCGAACCGTGCCACGGACCTGACCAGCCCAATACCCCGCCTCGGTCATCTCCTCCGGACCGACCAACTCACCCGTCACCGTGGACACCAACGCAATACCCGGCACCCCGAAGGAGATCTTCGCGGCCACCGCCTGGAACTCACCCAACATCGGATCCATCAGCGGAGAGTGGAAAGCGTGGGAGACCCGCAGACGAGTGGACTTGCCCTCGACCTGCCCGGCGATCTCGACAACCGCCTCCTCCACACCCGAGATCACCACAGACCGCTGCGCGTTGACAGCGGCGATCGTCACATCCTGACGCTCCCCG
>NZ_OCNE01000024.1 GCF_900230195.1 Streptomyces zhaozhouensis | reverse complement strand
GAGGCCTCCGACGCCGGCATCCAGAACAAGAAGTGGTGGGAAAAGCTCATCGAGTGGTTCTCCGACGCCTGGGACACCCTCGTCGAGATCTGCAAGGTCATCGTCGCCGTCCTCGGCGTCGTCGTCATGATCATCGGCGGCCCCCTCGCCTGGGTCGTCCTGGCCGCCGCCGTCGTCGTGCTCGCCGACACCCTCATCAAGTTCGCCCAGGGCAAGGCCGGACTCCTCGACGTCGCCTTCGCCGCGCTCGACTGCATCCCCGGCCTGAAGGGACTCACGACGCTCGGCGGCCTCGCCCGCGGACTCCGCGGCGGGCTCGGCGCGGCGCGCGCCGGACTGCGCGGGGTGGCCGGCGGGCTGCGGGGCATCGGGACCAGCCTCTCGCGCGGCGCCGCCAATCTCCGTGGCAACGCGGTCGAGTTGCTCAACCGCTTCACCTGCGGCGACCCCGTGGACGTGGTCAGTGGCGACGTCGTCATGCTGATCCGGGACGTCGAGTTACCGGGCACGCTGCCGCTGGAGGTGGAGCGCGCGCATGTTTCGTCCTACCGGTGCGGGCGGTGGTTCGGGCCGTCCTGGTCGTCCACCTTCGACCAGCGCCTGGAAATCGAGGCCGACGGGGTGCGCTACGCGGCGCCCGACGGCGTGGTGCTGGGGTATCCGGTCCCCGAGCCCGGAGTGCCCACGCTGCCGAAGGAGGGCCCCCGCTGGCCGTTGACCTGGGACGGGACGGCCGACGGTGAGATGCTGATCGAGATCCCCGAGGAGCGGCGGTCGCTGGTGTTCCGGCCGGGTGGCGGGCCGGCCTGGCAAGGGGTCTTCGAGACGCTGATCCTTCCGATCAGCGAGGTCGTGGCGCGCGACGGCCAGCGCGTCACGTTCGAGTACGGGCAGGACGGCGCCCCCACCGGGGTGCGGCACAGCGGCGGGTACCACCTCGCGGTGGAGACCGACGGCCACCGGATCACCGCGCTGAGCGCCCCCGCGACCGGCGAGACCCTGATGCGCTACGGCTACGACCCCCTGGGCCGCCTGACCGAGGTGTTCAACTCCTCCGGCCTTCCGCTCCGGATGACCTACGACGGCGCCGGCCGCATCGCCGGCTGGGCCGACCGCACCGGCAGCCGCTATTCCTACTCCTACGACGAGGAAGGACGCTGCCAACGGGCGGAGGGCTCGGACGGGTTCCTCTCCGCCGTCCTCCGCCACGACCGTGAGGCACGAGTGACCGTCGCCCTGGACTCGGCGGGGCAGCCCACCGAGTACCGCTACAACGAGCGGGGGCAGGTGGTCGCCGTGACCGACCCGCTGGACGGGGTGACGCGCAACGAGTGGGACCGCTACGACCGTCTCCTCGCCCGCACCGACCCGTTGGGCCGCACCACCCGCTACGGCTGGAACGACGAGGGCTGCCTGGTCTCGGTCGAACGCCCCGACGGCACCACGGTCACGGCGGAGTACGACGGCCCCGGCCGACCGACGGTGGTCGTCAACCCCGACGGCACGCGCCATCACCACACCTACGACGCTCTCGGACGACTCACCGGCAGTACCAACCCGCTGGGCGTGACGGAGCACTACACCTGGGACGACGACGGCTCGTTGAACGGCGTGGTGGACGCCGTCGGCGAGGTTCACCGGGTGCGTTGCGACGGCACCGGGCAGCCGGTCGAGGTCACCGACCCCCTGGGCGGCACGATCCGCTACCGCTACGACCCGTTGGGCCGACTGGTGGAGGTGG
The DNA here is from genome assembly GCF_900230195.1 of Streptomyces zhaozhouensis. Taxonomy (GTDB): domain Bacteria; phylum Actinomycetota; class Actinomycetes; order Streptomycetales; family Streptomycetaceae; genus Streptomyces; species Streptomyces zhaozhouensis. The sequence goes on along the minus strand of NZ_OCNE01000024.1, from coordinate 89,585 downwards.
TCGACCCGGTGGGTGGGGTGACCACGCTCGGTTGGACGCCCGAGCGTCGGCTCGCCTCCCGCACGCACCCCGGTGGCGAGACCGAGCGCTGGGAGTACGATCCCGACGGAAACCAACTGCTCCACGTCGACGCGGCAGGGCTGACCCACCGCCAGGAGTTCGGTCCCTTCGGCCGGATCACGGCACGCGTCGATCCGGCGGGCGGCCGGCGGGAGTTCAGGCACGACACCGAGTTGCGGGTCACCGAGATCCTCGACCCGGCGGGCCTCGCCTGGCGCTACGCCTACGACGCCGCCGGGAGCCTGGTGCGGGAGACCGACGTCAACGGCCGCTCCGTGCACTACCGCTGGGATGCCGCCGGGCAGTTGACGGAGCGGGTCAACGGTGCGGGTGAGGCGGTCGGTTACCGCTACGACCCGCTGGGGAACATGGTCGAGCGGACCGGCCACGGCGTCGCCGCCACCTTCGCGTACGACCCGATGGGCCGGATCGTGGCGGCGCGGAACGCCACCGCCACGATGACGCTGGTGAGGGACGCGCTGGGCCGTCTGACAGAGGAGACCACGAACGGGCGGACGCTGCGGCTCGGCTGGGACGCGACGGGGCGCAGGAGGCGGCGGGAGACGCCGTCCGGCGCGGTCAGCCTCTGGTCGCACGATCCGGCCGACCGGCCGACGGCGCTCACCCTGGCCGGGCACGCCCTGGAGTTCCGACACGACCGGGCGGCGCGGCCGACCGGGCTGTCCACCGCGCTCGGGCCGGTGCTGGAACAGCACTGGAACGCCGACCATCTGCTGACCGAGCAGCGGTTCGCCGGCGGTCGGCGCTCCTGGGAGTACCGGGGCGACGGGACGCCGACCGCGCTGCGCCAACCCCAGGGCACGGAACGTCGTTTCGACCTCGACGAGAACGGACGGGTACGGGTCGTCCGCGACGGCGACGGCACCGTGCTGGAGTCCTACGCCTGGGACGCCTCCGGGAACGTCGCCGCCGAGAGCGCGTCCCCGCGTGAGGTGCACGGCACCCTGCTGCTGCGGGAGGGCTCGTTCGGCTACGTCAACGACGCCGAGGGCCGGGTCGTCGAACGCGTCCGGCACACCGCGTCCGGCGACACGGAGACCTGGCACCACCACTGGAACGCGGAGAACCAGCTCACCGAGCTGACCACCCCGGACGGCACCCGCTGGGCCTACGGCTACGACCCGTTCGGCCGACGGATCAGCAAGCGGAGACTGGCCCGGGACGGCTCGGAGGTCGAGCGCGTCACCTACGTCTGGGACGACACCGTGCTGGCCGAGCAGCGGACCGTCGTCCCCGGCGGGGCGGGTGCGCTGGCGAAGGCGGGGGAACGGGTGACCACCTGGGAGTGGAGCCCCGGCGATCAGCGCCCGGTCGCCCAGCTCGACCGGGTCACGCTGTCCCCGGACGAGGTCGACCAACGCTTCCACGCGATCGTCAGCGATCTGGTCGGCACCCCGACCGAGCTGCTGGCCCCGGACGGCGCGGTCGCCTGGCGCGCGCCGGCGGCCACGCTCTGGGGCCTGCCCACGGGCGAGCGGGCCGACGAGGGCGCCCTGGACTGCCCCCTGCGCTTCCCCGGACAGTCACTCGACACGGAGAGCGGGCTGCACTACAACGTCCACCGCTACTACGACCCGGCGACCGCGCGCTATCTCAGCCCCGACCCCTGGGGTCTGGTGCCCGGGCCCCACCACTTCGGCTATGTGCCCAACCCGTTGATCTGGCTGGACCCGTTCGGCCTGGCCGGTGGCATCGCCTACGTGCTCAAGGGCCGGGCCGGCATCCGGCGCGCCGAGGCGGACCTGCGGGCCAGTGGCCACACCGTGGTGGCCAAGGAGGTGCGTATCCAGGCCAACGGGGCACCTGGCATCAACGCGTACGTCGACATCGTGGCCCGCGACCCGCAGGGACAGCTGGTGCTGATCGAGGTGAAGAACGGTGCACGCGCCCCCTTCACGCGCAACCAGCGCATCGTCTACCCGCGCCTCCCCACGACCGGCGGTACGGTGACGAGCGACCGGCTCGCTGGCGTCGGCGCGCCTCGGGGCACGCTGATCCCCGCGGGTACCAGCGTGCAGGTCATCCGTTACCCCTGAGAGACGCGGCAGAACGACATCCCCGAGGAAGGCCCCATGAGCATCTCCGACGACTTCCACACGCGGTTCGCCGAGGTCTTCGCGCCACTGGGCTTCCGCAAGCGCGCCCGGGGGCACTTCTTCCGGAAGGTCGCGCCCGGCGTGCAGGCCGGGCTGTTCATGCCGCTGAGCCATGATGCCGAGTCCGGGGAAAGCGGTGTCATCCCGACCGTCGGGGTGCGGCACGACGCGGTCGAACTGCTGCTGAAGAAGCACTTCCTCGACAAGCAGTCCGCCAGGTCGACCAACCTGACGCTCGCCGCGCCGCTCTACTCGCCGGAGCCGGGGGCACGCACCGTCTGGTACATGGGGGACGCGGCCGGCGTCGAGCGGACCGTGGACGCGTTCCTCCGTCTCTACCGGGAGCGCGGCGTGCCGTTCGTCGACCGGTACGCGGACCCGCGTGCGGTCTTCCGCACGCTCCGCGCGGATCTGGAGTGGGACGGCGGGCCGCGCGCCGCCGCCGGGATGGTGCTGGCGGCGCTCTGCGACGCGCCGGGGGCCGGCGCCGAGTTGGCGGCCGACGCGGTCGAGGCGTTGCGGACCGGCGGAGTGCCGCGCGGGGACCGGCTGGCCGTGCTGCTGCGGGCGCTGGCCGAGGAGACGGACCTGGAGCTGACGGCCGAGCAGGACGCCGCCCTGCGGGAAGCGGCGCCGAGCGCCTGAGCCGTCCGCGCCTTTCCGGGGAGCGGCGCACGCCCTCGTCCACGCCGTGGGGGGTGGCGGCCGTCGCGGGTCGGCGGTCGCCCGTCAGTGGAGCCGCTTCGCCGAGACGACCGGCCGCTGCGGCTGCACGCGGTGATCCCGGAGACCACTCTCGGCCTGGCGGTCGGCGGTCCGCAGGTGTTCAAGCAGCAGCTGGCCAAGCTGCACGAGTTCTCCATGAAGGAGAACGTCACGCTCCAGGTGCTGCCCACCGACCGCAGTGGCTTCGGTGGGACGACGAGCAACTTCCTGACACTGCACTTCGAGGACCCCTCGCAGGACCCTCCGTTGGGATGCTTCGACAGTCCGTTGGGCGGCTATACGATCAGCGACGAAGGCGATGTGGCGACGTTGGTCGCGATGTTCGACGATCTGAGCCAGATGGCACTCTCGCCGGAGGATTCCACGGAGCTGCTCGCCAAGGCCCTTGCCGAGCAACCTGGATAAGGCACCCCTGTGATGAACGGATCGCCCCGGACCCCCTGGCGGACCTCCTCCTACAGCGACGCGGGCGGCGAGTGCGTGCAGATCGCCGAGCTGGCGGACGACACCATCGCCATCCGCGACAGCAAAACCCCCGACGCCCCTCACCTCCACTTCCCCCGCACCCAACTCACCACCTGGCTCGGGACCCTCAAGCGGTCCTGACCGCCACGCGGAACCCCCTGTACTAGCCGGCCCCGGGCGCCCCACGCGCCCGGGGCCGTGGGTTGTCGCAGGTCGAAGGTACGGTGAGGAGAGATCAACGCGCCGCCGCCGGCGGGGGACCGGGGGGCGGGCCGCTCACGCGGAAACTGGGAGGGAACGGATGAGGCTGTCGGTTCGCGAAGGACGCCCCGGGCGGGTCGTGGTCGCCGGGGTCGCGGCGCTGGGCCTGCTGGGCACGCTCGCCGCGTGCGGGACGGAGGACGACGAGCCGGCGGCCGGGTCGGCGACGGCCGACGCGCGCCAGGACGAGGCGCCGGGCGAGGCCGCGTTGGCCGAGGCGGCCGCGGAGTTCGAGGCGCTGGAGGGCGAGTTCGACGCGCGGCTCGGGGTGTACGCCCTGGACACCGGCACGGGGGCGGAGGTCGCCCACCGGGACGGGGAACGGTTCGCGTACGCCTCCGCGTTCAAGGCGCTGCTGGTCGGCGCGGTGCTCGACGAGTACGGGACGGCCGGCGTCGAGGAGGTGGTCGACTACACGGAGGACGAGCTGGTCGACTACTCGCCGGTGACGGAGAACTTCGTCGACTCCGGGATGAGCCTGAGCCAGCTGAGCGCCGCCACCCTCTGGTACAGCGACAACACGGCGGCCAACCTGCTGCTGGAGGCCGTCGGCGGCCCCGCCGGCCTCCAGGAGGCGCTGCGGGAGATGGGCGACGACACCACGGAGGTGTCGCGGTACGAGCCGGAGCTGAACGAGGCGACGCCCGGCGACACCCGCGACACCAGCACCCCCCGCGCGATGGCCGAGGACCTGCGGGCGCTGCTGTTGGCGGACGCGCTGGGCGAGCGGGAACGCCATCTGCTGCGGCAGTGGATGGAGACCAACACCACGGGCGGCACCCTGGTGCGGGCCGGCCTGCCGGCCGAGTGGACGGTGGCGGACAAGAGCGGCAGCGCCGGCTACGGCGGGCGCAACAACATCGCCGTGGTCTGGCCGGACGACGGCGGCGATCCGATCGTGCTGGCGGTGCTCTCCAGCCGCGACGAGGAGGACGCCGAGCGCGACGACGCGTTGATCGCGCGGGCGGCGACCGCCGCGGTCACGGCCCTGGGCCGGCTGGAGGCCGACGAGGGGTGACGCGGGCCGCCGGTCCCGGCGCGCCGCGCGCCGTCAGCAGGTCTCGCGCCAGGCGTCCAGGTCCCAGTTCTTGGCGAGGGAGCTGAGCCCGAGCCGGGTGGTGTCCGGGCAGAACTCCTCGGCGGCCAGCTCGTACTCGACGTGGAAGACCGGCTTGTCGGCCTCGATGAACGGGGTGAGCAGCTCGCACTCGTCGTGCGCCGCGCACTCCTCGTTGACCGCGAAGTCGAACTCGTCGACCAGCTCGGGGATCTGGTCGAGGTCGTTCTTCAGACCGACGGCCAGCCCGCGCTCGTGGGCCAGCTCGGCGACCATGCGGTTGAACGCCAGCTGGTCGTCGGCCGTCAGCGGGAAGCCCGTCTCGTTCTGGTAGCCGTCGAGCAGGTCGGGCTCGACGGCGTCGAAGCCCTTCTCGACGCAGAGGTCGAAGCGCTCGGCGAGCAGCGGCCCGAGGACGTCCAACGCGCGGATGTCGAGCCAGCGTTCGCCGGGCCAGCCGTTCCCCTCGCCCAGCAGCTCCTCGGGGAAGGCGTCGGCGTCGGGGCGGAAGTCCTCCCAGGCGCCGGCGTTGACGTAGCAGATGACCCGCACGTCGCGGTCGTGGAGCGCGGCGACGTCGTCGGCGCCGCTCTCGAAGGCGTCGATGTCGTAGACGGGGACGGGCAGTTCGAGGTCGAGCGGGCCGGTCAGCTGCCACTGCCAGTCCAGCCCGGCCTCCGGCCGCCACCAGTCGGCGGCGCGCTCCGACGACGAGCCGTCGGCAGTCTCGGACTCCGGGGACTCCGAGGACGTCCCCTCGGTTTCGGACTCCGGGGGCACGGGCTCGTCCGAGGACGACGAGCAGCCGGCCAGTAGCAGCAGCGAGCCGGCGAGAAGCGCCCCCGTCCGGCCGCGGGCGCCGGCCGTCAGTCGAACCATCGGGCCGTCTCCAGCTCGCCCGCGCGGTCCGGGTCCTCCAGCAGCGCGGCCAGCTCGAAACGGCGCGGCCACTGCCCGGTGGACCAGGCCAGGCCGGCGGCCAGCCCCTCGAAGGTGGCGGCGTGCAGCTCGCCGGCCGGGGTGAGCCGCCAGTCCACCTCCTCGCCGTCGATCACCAGGCCGTCCTCGTGCTCGTGGTACTCGGTCGGAGCGCCGTCCCCCAGCAACTCCCGTGCGCTGGCCGGCACCTCGCGCACCACCCCGCCCGCCGGCGGCTCGGCCGGCAGCGCGGCGGACAGCAGCCGCACGTCGAGCACGGCTGCCAGCTCCGCCGCCGCCTCCGGCGGCACCGGCAGCAGCGGCCGGCCGCCCGCCAGCGGCAGCAGGTCGGGGGCGTCGGCGACCAGCGCCTCGCCCGCGTGCACCACCCGCACCTCGCCGTCGACCACCGCGCGCAGCGTGTCCGGCAGGGTGACCGCCTCCGGGTCCAGGTCGGCCAGCAGCCCGTAGAGCCCGTGCAACTGCCAGGCGGAGACCGGGAGCTCCGGGTCTCCCAGCCGGGACAGCAACTCGGCGGCGCCGCCCGGCTCGGCCAGCAGCGCGGCGGCCGTGGTCCGCACGCCCAGCGCGCGCAGCACCTCCTCGTCGGCCCGCGCGGTGTCCGCGTCCTCGTAGAGCCCGGCCAGCAGCGGGTCCCCGTCAGCCGAGCGCAGCCCGGCGGGCCGCCGGCCGTCCAGCACCGGCGCGCCGCGCAGCCACCACGCGGTGTAGGAACGGGCGGTCTCCACCGTGCCGTCCGGCATCCGCACCCGCACCCTGGCGGTCAGCGCCTCGCGCAGCGGGGAACGGCCCAGCAGCTCCAGTACCCTCGGCCAGCGCTCGTCGTCCACCAGCTCCAGGTCCCGCACCGCGACCACCTCGGCGGCGACCGGCGGCAGCGCGGCGTCCGGCAGCGCGTCCAGCACGTCCTCGCACCAGACGTCGACCGAGTCCAGCAGGCCGACGTCGTCGGGCTCCGCGTAGGAGCCGTCGCGCGGCTCCAGCTCGTCCGGGTCCAGCACCACGTCGGCGGCGCGGACCAGCACGAAGTCCGCCTGCACGCCGACGGCGGTCAGCACGCGTTCGCCCCACTCCTCGACCAGGTCGGCGTCGCAGGCCGTCAACTCGTCGGGCCTGATGACCTGTTGGAACGGGCTGTCCGGCAGCACCAGCTCGCCGGCCGGCGTCAGCTCGCCCGTCTCGTCCGGCAGCGCCAGCGCCGCCAGCCACGGCTCGTCGCCGGGCCCGAGGTCCGCCTCGCGGACCAGGGCCAGCACCGTGCCGGCCAGCTCGGCGGCCGGCGGGGCGTCCTCGTCCCAGATCTCCAGGTCGGCCGAGGCCGCCACCGCGTGCCGCACCTGCGGGGTGTCCAGCACCGCGCGGGGCGTGGCGGGCGCGGCGCCCAGCTTCTCCAGCAGCGGGTGCGCCGCCTCCGGGTGGGCCACCTTCAGCCCCAGGCGCCCCAACTCCGCCGGCTCGGTGCCGGCCGACGGCAGCAGCACCCGCAGCGGCCCGACGGTCGTCCTGCCGTCGGCGAGCGGCACCGGAAGGCCGGTGAGCAGGTCGGGATCGACGCCCAGCAGCGACTCGTACAGCCGCCACCACCAGCCGGGCGGGCGGTCCACGCCGGCCAGCCGCTCGATGATCTCGCCGAGCGAGACCCGCTCGACCTCCAACACCCGCAGCTCGGCACGGCGTTCGAGCCCGGCGGGCAGCAGCCCCGGGAACAGCTCGGAGAGCACGGCGACCGTGTCGACGCCCGCCCGCTCCACCAGCTCCGCCTCGGTGGGACGCAGCGCCGCCGGCGGCCCCTGCTCGGCGTCCTCCTCGCCGGACCCGGCCGGCTCGACGGGCTCCGGCGGGGCGGCGCCGGCCGCCGCGCTCGGCAGGAACGCGGTCCCCGGCAGCAGGTCGAGCACCAGCTCCCGCAGCCTGCCGTCCAACTCGCCCCGGCCCAGCGGCCCCGGCACCAGCGACAGGATCTCCGGGGTCACCGGCCGCCAGTCGGCCAGCAGCGCCGCGTACCCCTCGGCGGCCCGCGCCAGCAGGAAGTCGGTGAGCGGGCCGTCCGCCACGTGGCGCCGCGTCGGCTCCAGCGGGAAGCTGCCGATCAGCAGCGCCGGCAGACCCAGCGTGTCGTCGGTCGGCGTGGGCGCGTGCAGCACGGCCGCGCTCGTCGGCGGGGACGGCGCGCCCTCGGCGTCCACCGGCACCGCCCAGGTCAGCGACCAGTGACGACGCTCCCGCTCCTCCAGGGGACGGTCCGCCAGCAGCGCCTCGTCCGCCTCGCCGGACTGCGTGGCCACCCGCCAACGGGTGGAGCGCACCGCGCTGCCGGCCGGCCCCGGCTCCTCGGTGATCTGCGTGTAGGGGCCGAACTGCCTGCGGGTCAGCGCGCGTTTACCCGACGGGGTGTCCAGCACGACCTCGACGAGATCTGGCAGCGACAGCAGCAGCGTGTCGTCGACGGCCGCCAGCAGCCGGTCGGCGAGGTCCTCGGCCGCCGCGTCGCGCAGTGGCATGGTGACGACCGTGTCGAACCCCTCGGGCAGGTCGAACTCGGCCAGCGGCAACGGCAGCCGCAGCAGCGGAACGGCGTGCCGCTCCCCCGCCCTGCGGTCCAACTCGGCCTGGAGCTCCGGCAGCTCCTCCCCGATCTCGCGCGCCATCTCGGCCGCCTCGCCGAGCGACCAGCGCACCCCGCCGGCCTCCCCCGCGATCTCCGGGCGGTCCGTGACCGCGAGCGTGGCGGCGAACCCGACGCCGAACCGGCCGACGCCGGAACCGCCGCGCTTCGCCGAGGCGCGCAGCGTGGACAGCGACTCGACGCCGGCGGCGTCCACCGGGGTGCCCGTGTTCGCCGCCGAGAGCACCCCGTCGCGCAGGGTCAGCAGCAACCGTCCCGGCTGGCCGGCGCGTTGCGCCGCGTCCGCCGCGTTCTGCGCCAACTCGACGACCAGCCGGTCGCGGTAACCGCCGCGCGCGAGGTCCTCCTCGGCGTTGGCGTCCTCCCGGAACCTGGCCGGCGAGTCCCGCCAGGCGCGCAGCACACGCCGCCGGAGCCGCTCGGTGTCGAACGGGTCGGGCAGTCCGGAGTACGGGTCATACGCGTGGTCGGTGGTCACAACGCCAGACACTATCGCCGTCCACTGACGACGGGCCCCCGGGCCGCTTGTCCGCCGGCGCGGAGGCCGGGCGCCGGACGCGCTGTCGGTGGCGGGTGCTACGTTCGGGGTCCTGTGACCGACATATCCACCCTGTTCCTGATGGGCTGCGCGGTGTTCGCCGGCTCCACCCTCCAGAGCGGCATCGGCCTGGGCCTCGGGCTGCTGGCCGCGCCGACGCTGGCCCTGGTAGAACCCTCGCTGCTGCCGGGCGGCCTGCTGATCACCTCGCTGGTGCTGCCCTCGTTGGGGATGGTCAGCGAGTGGCGGGACGTGGACTGGCGCGGGTTGGCGTGGGCGCTTCCGGCGCGGGTGCCGGGGTCGCTGCTCGGCGCGTGGCTGGTCGCGCGGCTGGACCCGGGCGCGCTGGCCGGGGTGGTGGGGGTGATGGTGCTGCTCGCGGTCGCCGCCTCGCTGTGGCGGATGCGGGTGGCGATCGGCCCGTGGTCCCTGACGACGGTCGGGCTGCTGGCGGGGGTGACGGGCACGGCGACGTCGATCGGGGGCCCGCCGGTGGCGCTGCTCTACCAGCACGAGCCGCCGGCGCGGGTGCGGGCGACGCTGGCGGCGTTCTTCCTGCTGGGCGGCGCGATCTCGCTGGGCGCGCTGCTGGTGGCCGGCGAGTTGGACGGGCGTCAGGTCGGCTACGGGCTGGCGGCGACGCCGCTGGTGGTGTCCGGCTTTCTGCTCGGCCGCGTGCTGCGACGGCGGATCGACGCGGGCGCGCTGCGGAGGCTGCTGCTGGCCGTGGTGGCGCTGGCCGGCGTGAGCCTGGTGCTACGCGCCCTCCTCTGACCGACTCCAACGACTCCGAACGACTCCAACGACGGGGCCGCCTGGTACGCGTGCGCTACAGCGGGTCGGCGCCCATCTCGTCGATCACCGGAGGCGGCGGCGCCTGGTGCTTGGGCGCCTCGGCGGCCTCCGAGTGCGCGCCGCAGCCGTAGGCGAGGGAGACCACGCGGCCGTCGGCCGGCGCGAACTCGTTGCCGCAGACCCCGAACGCCTGCCGCAGGCTGCCGGCCAGCGGGAGGAGAAAGCCGCAGCTGACGCACGAGGCGGGCGCGGCCTGCGCCATCTGGGTGGCCGCGCCGAACTCCTCGTCCCAGCGGTCGGCGGCCTCCCGCAGCCCCTGGAGGGAGAGCACCCGGCTGCGGCCAAGGCCCAGTTCGCCCGCGACGTCGCGCACGGTGCCGCGCTCGGGTCGCTCGCCGTCCTCGTCGTCGTCGACCGACACGGGGTCGCCCGCGCCGAAGCCAGGCTCCAGACGGGGGTCGTCGCCCTCGGCCGGCAACAGGTCGCCGGGGCCGAGGTCGCCCGGGCGGAGCCGCTCGCTCCACGGCACCCAGTCCGGCGCGAGCAGCGCCCCGGGCCCCGGGGTGAGCGCCACCTCGTCGACCGTGGCGTAGCGGGCGCGGGAGGCACGCGCGACGGTGACGCCCCAACGCCAGCCCGCGTAGCCGGGCATCTCGCTGGCGAAGAAGTGGGTGACCAGCCGCTCTCCCTCGGCGACCATCCCCAGGTGTTCGCCGAGCGGGTGCGGGTGGGCCGCCTGCGCGGCCGCGTCGCGGGCCAGCTCCACCGCTTCGGCGCACAGCCGGTCGGGCGTCCGGCTTCGCATCCCAGCACTCACAGGCAACTCTCCTACCGCGTTGATCGAGGCGGGCGCCTCGCTGGGCGAAGGAAGCCGACGGAGCGGACACCGGGACCGCTGCGACGTCGCACTCATCGAGGCCAGGCGCGCCGTCGGCCACGCTATCGCACGGGGTGGACGCGACGCGCACGGGTTCTGGTGCGGAGGCCGACAACCCACCTGGCCGGTGCGGCACCGTGGTCGTCTGCACGCCGCCACGAACGCACCGGGGTGAGGCCGACAACCCACCTGGCCGGTGCGGCACCGTGGTCGTCTGCACGCCGCCACGAACGCACCGCGCAGTTCCCCGCGCCCCCAAGCCGCCCACCGGCGTGGAAGGGGCGCGGGGAACTGCGCGAGCAACCACACACCGAGCCGAGGACGACAACCCACCCGGCCAGCACCGCACCATGGTCGCCCGCACACCCGCGCCCCCAAGCCGCCCACCACCAGTACAGGGGCGCGGGGAACTGCGCGAGCAACCACACGCCGGGCCGAGGACGACAACCCACTCAAGCCACGCACGTGAGTAGTCGGCCAACCCCCGCCCGGAGGGCCTTACGCTTGCGCTGTGACTGCCGGCGGCCAGTTGGACTCGGGGACCGAACACCGGGCCGGAGCGATCGTGCGCACCGGCCGGGCGCTGGGGCGCGCGTTCCTGGCGCCCCCGCGCCTCGTCACGCGCCGGGTGCGCCGCGTGACGCACGCGCACGGCGCGGGCGAGTCCGGCATGGCGAAGCTGATCGAGCTGCACGCCGTGCACTCCGCCGGCGACATGCTGATCACCTTCGCGCTGGCCTCCACCATCTTCTTCTCCGTCCCGACCGACGAGGCACGCGGCCGGGTCGCGCTCTATCTGGCCGTCACCATGGCCCCGTTCATCCTGCTGGCGCCGGTGATCGGGCCGCTGCTGGACCGGGTGCCGCACGGCAGGCGCGCGGCGATGGCCGGCGCGCTGCTGGCGCGCGGCATGTTGGCGCTGGTCATCGCGAGCGCCGTGGTGACGGGCGGGCTTGAGCTGTATCCGGCGGCGCTCGGCGTGATGGTCTGTTCGAAGGCGTACAACATCGTGCGGGCGGCGGTGGTGCCCCGGCTGCTGCCGCCGCGGATCTCGCTGGTGAAGGCGAACGCCCGGATCACGCTCACCGGCCTGCTGTCGGCCGGCGCGATGGCGCCCGTCGGGCTGGCGCTCAACGCGATCGGCGAGCGCTGGCCGCTCTACGCCGCCTGCGCGATCACGGTCGTCGGCGCGCTGATGTCGTTCCGGCTGCCCGGCCGCGTCGACCTGGCGAAGGGCGAGCGGACCGCGCACCTGGCCGAGTTGGCGCAGGTGCGCTCCGGTCAGGGCGGGGACGAGGGCCGGCGCAGGGGGTTCCTGCCCAGGGTCGGGGACTCCCCGGTGCTGAAGGCGCTGGTGGCGAACGCCGCGCTGCGGGCGCTCTCCGGCTTCCTCCTCTTCTTCATGGCGTTCCTGCTGCGCGGCGAGCCGCTGCCGGGGCTGAGCGCCGCGCTCTCCCTCGGCCTGGTGGGTGTCGCCGCCGGCGTCGGCAACGGGCTGGGCAACGTCCTGGGCAACTGGCTGCGGGAACGTTCCCCCGAGCTGATCCTGCTGGCCGTGCTGGTGGTCGCGGTCGGCACCACCGTCACCGCGACCGTCAGCTATCTGGCGGTGACGGTGATCGCGGTCTGCGCCGCCGCCGGCGTCTGTCAGGCGTTGGGGAAGCTGGCGCTGGACGCGTTGGTCCAGCGGGACGTGCCGGAGGTGGTGCGCACCTCGGCGTTCGCCAGGTCGGAGACGACGCTCCAGATGTCGTGGGTGCTGGGCGGCGCGATCGGGATCTCGCTGCCGCTGGTCGGACCGCTGGGCATGGGGGTGGCGGCGGCCCTGGTCCTGCTGGGTGCCGGACTCAGCGTGCGGGGCCTGCTGGCGACGGCGAGACGCGGCTCGCCGCACCCGCGCGTCAGGTGACCGGTATCGGCCGGTAATCTGCCTGGCATGACTGCCATCGCCAGGAACCGGGGCCGCCGGGCCATCCGTACGACGCTCGCCCTCGGCACCGTTTCGCTGGGCGTCCTCGTGCTGTCGGCGTGTGAGAAGCCCTCGCCCAACGCGCACTTCACGCTGGACAGCAGCAGCTCGTCCAAGGAGACCGCGAGCGACTGCTACGGCCACGGCGAGGCGCTCGGCGCCGAGCGCGCGCTGGAGTGCTTCTCCACCGACGACAACCGCGCCACGTTCTCCAGCACGCCGGGCGACACGTTCCGGATCGGTGTGGACGCCGATGTCGCCGAGGAGGGCTGGCTGCTCTTCGTCAACGACCAGCTGTACCGCGCCGAGCCGTTCACCGGCACCTACCGCAGCTTCCCGAGCGACCAGCTCTTCCAGATGGTGCAGCAGCAGGCGACGCCCGGCGCGCCGCCGGTCGCCGAGGACCTGCGGCTGAGCGTGGCGCAGGTGCGCGAGGACTACGACATCGAGACGATCTGGTCCTCGCAGACGGAGGAGGAGTTCCAGGAGAACCTCTACGGCAGCGTCGAGGGCATCTGGAACGTGACACTCACCCCGGGCGACTGAGCATCGCCGCCGCACGCGAACCGATGGACCGCACGCGGGCGTTGGTGGTGACCGCGGTGCCCGCCGAGCGGGACGCGGTCACGCTGGCGACGGGCGCGCCGCCCGACGCGTTCACCCTGCCGACCGGGCTGACGCTGCACCGGGGCCCGGCGTGGGACGCGGTGGCCGTGGGCGTGGGCCCGGCGGCGGCCGCGGCCGGCACGGCGACGGTGCTGGCGGTGGCGCCCGGCCGTTACGACCTGGTGGTGGCGGCCGGCATCGGCGGCGGGTTCGCGCCGGTCGCCGACGTGGGGGACACGGTGGTCGGCTCGGCGCTGATCGCCGCCGACCTGGGCGCGGAGAGCCAGGACGGCTTCGTCGACCTGGCCGAGCTGGGCTTCGGCCGGGTCAGCCACCGGCCGCCCGAGGGGCTGGCCGAGGCGGTGGCCGAGGCCACGGGCGGGGTGCTGGGCCCGGTGCTGACGGTCGCCACCGCGACGGGCACGGCCGAGCGGGCCGCGACGCTGGCCGGGCGCCATCCCGGCGCCGCCGCCGAGGCGATGGAGGGCCACGGCGTGGCGACGGCCGCCGCCGCCCACCGACTCGCGGTGCTGGAGATCCGCACCGTGTCCAACCCCGTGGGCCCACGGGACCGCGCGGCCTGGCGCATCCCCGCCGCGCTGCGCGCGCTGACGGACGCGTTCGCCGCCGCGGGGCCCGCGGTCGAGAAGTGGAGGCAGCAACCCCATGAGCAGCACGGATGACCGGCCGCTGACCCTGACCTACTCGCCCTGCCCCAACGACACCTTCGTCTTCCACGCCTGGACGCACGGGCTGCTGCCCGGCACGCCGGACGTGACCGTGGACTACGCGGACATCGACGTCACCAACGGGCGGGCGGAGCGCGGCGAGGGCGACCTGCTGAAGGTCTCCTACGCGGTGCTGCCCTATGTGCGGGACGAGTACGCGCTGCTGCCGTGCGGCGGCGCGCTCGGCCGTGGCTGCGGGCCGCTGGTGCTGACTGCGGAGGGCGGCGCGACCTCGCCGGCCGGGCTGGCGGGCCGGACGGTCGCCGTGCCCAGCGAACGGTCGACGGCGTATCTGCTCTTCCGACTCTGGGCCGCCGACCTGGTGCCCGGCGGGGTCGGCGAGGTCGTGGTGCTGCCGTTCGCGGAGATCATGCCGGCGGTGCGGGACGGCCGGGTGGACGCCGGTCTGGTGATCCACGAGGCGCGTTTCACGTTCCAGGCGTACGGGCTGCGGCGGTTGGCCGACATGGGCGAGTACTGGGAGACCACGACGGGGCACCCGATCCCGCTGGGCGCGATCGTGGGGCGCCGCTCGCTGGGCGGGGAACGGCTGGCGGCCGTCGCGGAGGCGATCCGCTCCTCGGTGGACCACGCGTGGGCGGACCCCTCGGCCAGCCGGAAGCATGTGCTGGCGCACGCGCAGGAGATGGACCCGGCGGTGGCCGACGCCCATATCGGGCTCTACGTCAACGAGTACACGCGCGACCTGGGCGTCAGCGGCCACGCGGCGATCGACGCACTGCTGGGCCGGGCCGCGGCGGCCGGTCTCGTACCGGCCACCGCGCCGCTGTCACCGGCGGGCTGAGGCGGTTCGGCCGAGCGTGCGGAAGAACGCGCGCACGTCGGCGACCAGCAGCTCCGGCCGTTCCATGGCGAGGAAGTGGCCGCCGGCGCCCAGCTCCGTCCAGCGCACCACCCGGTGGTCGCGCTCGGCCCAGGGGCGGACGGTGACGTCGTGCGCGGAGAGCAGGAACGCCGTGGGCACGGCGGGGGGATCGGGCGGGGACCAACCCCCCTCGCCGTCGCCCTCGCCCGCCCTGTCCTCCGCTCCTGCTCCGTCGGGCCAGTCGGCGGCCTCAGGCCAGTCGGCGGCCTCGGACCAGTCGGCGGCGGAGACGGACTCGTAGTAGACCTGCGCGGCCGAGGTGGCGCTGCCGGTGAACCAGAAGAGCGCGACCGTGGTCAGGAGGCGGTCACGGTCGATGCTCTCCTCCGGCAGTTCTCTGCCGGGCTCGGACAGTTCCTTGAACTTCTCGACGATCCAGGCGAGTTGCCCCACGGGGGAGTCCGTCAGCGCGTAGCCGACGGTGGCCGGCCGCTTGCTGTTGCACTGGAGGTAGCCGTCGTTGAAGTCGTTCATCCGCGCCCACCGGGCCCGGTCGGCCTCACCGAGGCCGTCCAGCTCGCCGTCGACGCCGGCGGGGAAGCTGATCGCCGCGTTCAGATGAACGCCCACGACCCGTTCCGGGGCGCGGCACGCGATCTCGGGCGCCACCCAGGAGCCGGTGTCGTACCCCTGGACGCCGAACCGCTCGTAGCCCAGCCGGCTCATCAGCCCCAGCAGCAGCTCGGCCATGCGCCCCGGCCCGGTGCCGGGCGCGGCCAGGGGCGTGGAGTAGCCGAAGCCGGGCAGCGAGGGGATCACCAGGTGGTGCGCCTCGGCCGCCTCCCCGCCGTGTGCCGTCGGGTCCGTCAGCGGGTCGATGACGTCGAGGTAGTCGGCACAGGTGCCGGGCCAGCCGTGGAGCAGCAACAGCGGGGTGGCCTCCGGGTGCGGGGAGCGGACATGGATCAGGTGCAGCGGCTGCCCCTCGACGGTGGTGACGAACTGGGGGCGCGCGTTCAGCTCCGCCTCCCTGGCCCGCCAGTCGAAGGCCCCGCCCCAGTGGGCGGCCAGCTCCCTCAGGTAGCCGAGCGGCACGCCGCGCTCCCACCCGGTGCCGGGCAGTTGCTCGGGCCAACGGGTGGCGGCCAGGCGTCGGTTCAGCTCGTCGAGCGCGTCCTGGGGGACGGCCACGCGGAAGGGGGTCACGGACTCGGTGTCGTTCATGGCGGGCACGCTAGGCGCGGGTTCGGACGGTTCCTGTCCTAGGTCGCCTCGTTTGGATCTTCGCGAGGGCGCGACGCCAGCGATGGGGGCACCTCCCAGGCCCCCGAGGGGCCTGGGGGAACCTCGCTGCGTTACCGAATCGCGCGAATACGACCAAGTATGAGCTGCGATCCGGCGCCTTGCGATGCACCGCATCATGGGGGCACCTCCCAGCCGCGAGGCTGGGGGAGCCGCGCCCTGATCCACGAAGATCCAAACGAGACAACCTAAGCCGCGCCCCGCGGCAGGGCAGAATCGCGCCATGGAACTCAGGCCGTCGGCGCGACTGCTGCGCCTGCTCTCCCTGCTCCAGGACGGCGGGGAGCGCTCGGGGCGAGAGCTGGCGGAGCGGCTCGGCGTCACCGTGCGCACCGTGCGACGCGACATCGAGCGGCTGCGCGCCCTCGACTACCCGGTGCACGCCGCCCGGGGCACCGCCGGCTACCGGCTGGGCACCGGCGCCTCGCTGCCACCGCTGCGGCTGGACGACGAGGAGGCCGTCGCCGTGGCCGTGGGGCTGCGGACGACGGCGGGCAGTTCGGTGCGGGGCATCGAGGAGAGCGCGGTGCGCGCGCTGGCCAGGCTGGAGGAGATGCTGCCCCCGCGGCTGCGCCACCGGGTCGCGACGCTGGGCGCCGCGACCGTGCACGTCGGGGCGGCGGGTCCGGAGGTGGCGCCCGAGACGCTGATGGCGCTGGCGGCGGCGATCCGACGGCGGGAACGGCTGCGGTGCGACTACACGGACGCGCACGGGCGCACGGCGGCGCGCGAGATCGACCCGCACCACCTGGTGAGCTTCGTGCGGCACTGGTACCTGCTGGGCTGGGACCCGGGCCGGGCGGACTGGCGGGTCTTCCGGGTCGACCGGCTGACCCCGGGCCCCGCCGTGGCACGCTTCAGCCGGCGCGCGCTGCCCGACGGGGACGACCCGGCCGCCTATCTCACCCGCCGGCTCTCCGAACGGGCGTGGCCGCACCGCGCGACGGTCGCGCTGCACGGCTCGGCGGAGGAGATGGCCGGGCGGGTCTGGCCGGGGATGGGCGCGTTGGAGGCGGTGGACGAGCACAGCTGTCTGCTGCACGTCGGCGCGGGCGACGTCCCCGACCTGGTGTGGATGATCACCTCGGTGAACGTCGACTTCACCCTGGTGGAGGGGAGCGCGGAACTGGCCGCGGCGCTGCGCGCGCAGGCCGCCCGCTGCGCGCGGGCGGTGGCGCGCGTGCCGGCGGGGTAGGCCGTGGCCGGCCCCCGGCCGGTCGTCGTCAGACGTCCAGCTGGTCGGCGACCGCGCGGAGCATCCCCGCGATCTTGCGGCCGTTGGCGCGGTCGGGGTAGCGGCCGCGCTCCAACTGCTGGGAGACGCCGTCCAGCAGCGTCGTCAGGTCCTGCACGATGGAGGCCAGCTCGTCCGGCTTGCGGCGCTGGGCCGCCGCCACCGAGGGCACCGGGTCGAGCAGCACCACGGAGAGCGCCTGGTCCCCGCGCTGGCCGGCGACCACGCCGAACTCCACGCGCTGTCCCGGCTTCAGCAGGTCCAGCCCGGCGGGCAAGGCGGAGGAGTGCACAAAGACGTCGCCGCCGTCGTCGCGGGAAAGGAAGCCGAAGCCCTTCTCGCTGTTGAACCACTTCACCTTGCCGGTAGGCACGTGTCCTCGTCCTCGCTCGCATAGCAGTGAGGCGGGCCACATCAGCCCGCCGGATCCAAGGCTAATAGCCCCCGGCCCGGTGACAAGATGCTGCCGAGCCGTTTCGGAGGATCACTGCCCCCGGCGGGTCGTAAATATGCTCGTACCTGCGATCCTGTGGTGGTGAGTACCAACCAAGCAGGGGACAACCTGGTGCGGATCGGCGGCGTGATCTTCGCCGTCGGGGCGCTGGCGACCCTGATCACCGTGATTCCGTTGCTGGTCGGGGCGGACGCGCTGCCGACCGTCGCCTACCTGGTCTCCATGTTGATGGGGGTGGGTTTCTTCGTCGCCGGCTGCGGGCTGATGCGCTCGGTCGCCGCGCAGCGCCGCGAGGATCGCGCGGCGCAGCGCGTGGCGGTGCCGGACTCCGCCTAGACCCCGGCGAGGTGGTCGGCCAGCCAGTCGGGGAACGCGGTGAGGTCGGTCAGCACCACGTCCGCGCCGGCGGCCCGCAGTTCCTCGGCGGGGCAGGGGCCGGTCGCGACGGCGACCGAGACGGCGCCGGCGGCGTGCGCCCCGCGCACGTCCCCGACGTGGTCGCCGACGTAGACGCCCGCGGTGTGTTCGCGCAGCGCCTCCGCCTTGCGTTCGGCCCACAGCGAGCCGACGAGCACGTCGGTGCGCAGGCCCAGGTGGTCCAGGTGCAGCCGGGCGTTGGGCGCGTGCTTGGCCGTGACGACCACGCTGCGTCCGCCGAGGCCGCGCACCGTCTCGACCGCGTCGGCGGCGCCCGGCAGCAGCAGCGAGGGCTCGATCGCCAGCCGCACGTACAGCGCGCGGTACTGGTCGGCGACGGCCGGCACCCGCTCCGGCGGGAACCAGCAGGCCAACTCGTCCTCCAGCGGCGGCCCGAGGCGGCTGACCGCGAGGTCGGCGTCGATGGGCACGCCGGTCGCCTCGGCGAGCGCGCGGTAGGTGCGGTGGATGCCGGGCCGGGAGTCGACCAGGGTCATGTCGAGGTCGAACCCGACGGTGAACCGGGGGTGGGGCACGCCCTCGGGCCCCGGGGCGTGCTCCGGGGGGCGCGTGGTGGCGCGGGCGGAGGCCGCTCCGGGATCGCCTTCGGGGTTCGGGGGATGCGTCGGCGCTGCGAAGGACATGCGGCTATTGTGCCTCTGGCAGTTGCCTACACTTAGGCTCGCCTTACCTAACTGCCGCCCACTCGCCCGCACATCCGCCCGCACACCCGCCCGCACCGCGCGAAGGAACCACCCGAGGAACGATGTCCACGCTCGCCGAACGCCGGCCCCCCGTCGAGCGCCGCGGCACCACCGCGCGGCGGCTCGGCTGGCTGCTCGCCGGGGTGGCGGCCGTGGCGGTCGCGATGCTGCTCAGCGTCGCCCTCGGCAGCCGTTCGATCGGCGTCGACCAGGTGCTGCGGGCCCTGACCGAGTCCCCTGACGCACTGACCGGTGAGGACGCCAGCGCCGCCAAGGTGGTGCGCGAACTGCGGGTGCCGCGCACCCTGATCGCGCTGATGGTCGGCGCCGCGCTCGGCATGGCGGGCGCGGTGATGCAGGGGCTGACCCGCAACCCGATCGCCGAGCCCGGCATCCTCGGCGTCAGCCAGGGCGCCTCGGTCGCGGTGGTGCTGGCGATCGCCTACGCGGGGGCCGACTCGCTCGACGACTACGTGTGGTTCGCGTTCGTCGGCGCCGCGCTGGCGGCCGTGGTCGTCTACGCCGTCGCCAACCAGGGCCGGGGCGGCGCGACCCCGGTGCGGCTCGCGCTGGCCGGCGCGGCGATCAACGCGCTGCTGGCCTCGGTGATCGCGGGGGTGCTGACCACGCACGGCGCGACGTTGGACGAGTACCGCTTCTGGCAGGTCGGCTCGTTGACCGGCAGGGACGCCCAGATCGCCGCGCAGATATGGCCGTTCCTGCTGGTCGGCGTCGGGCTGGTGGCCGCGGCGGCGCGCGGGCTCGACGCGTTGGCGCTCGGCGACGACGTGGCGCGCGGGCTCGGCCAGAACGTGGCGGCGGTGCGGGTCACCGGCGGGCTCGGCGCCGCGGTGCTCACGGGCGCCGGGGTGGCGGCGGCCGGGCCGATCGCGTTCGTCGGGCTCGCCGTTCCGCACATCGGACGGGCGCTGGTCGGCGGCGGACACCGCTGGCTGCTGCCGATGGCGGCCCTGCTGGGGGGCGTGGTGCTACTGGTCTCCGACGTGGTCGGCAGGCTGGTGTTCCCGCCGTCCGAGGTGCCGGCCGGGGTGACGACGGCGCTGGTCGGCGTCCCCTTCCTGGTCTATCTGGTGCGCCGCTCGGCGGTGCGCGGATGAGCGGCTGGCGCACGAAGGGAGGCGCGCGATGACCGCGACGCTGGGCGGCCCGCGCGCCGCCACGACCGGGCGCGCCGGCGCGCGCCCCACCGGATACCGGGTGCTGCGGCTGCCGGGCGGTGCCTCGTTCCTGCTGCACGGCCGGGCGCTGCTGGCCGCGACGGTGCTGGCGCTGGTGCTGGCCGCCGGCTGTGTGGCGAGCCTGTCGTTCGGCGAGTCCACCGTGCCGCCGCAGGAGGCGGTCCGTTCCGTGCTGGGCCTCACGGACGAACACGACTTCGTGATCGGGGTGTTGCGGCTGCCGCGGCTGACCGTGGCGCTGCTGGTCGGTGCCGCGCTGGCGGTGGCCGGCGCGCTGATCCAGACCGTCGCCCGCAACCCGCTGGCCAGCCCCGACATCATCGGCGTCAGCCAGGGCGCCGCCGCCGTCGCGGTGATCGCCATGACCTACGGGCTGGCCTCCACGGCGGCGCTGCCCTACTGGGCGATCGCCGGCGGACTCGCCGCCGCCGGGCTGGTCTATCTCTTCGCGTGGCGCGGCGGGCTGCACGCCGCGCGGTTCGTGCTGGTCGGCATCGGCTTCGCGGTGGCGCTGCGCTCGGTCACCCAGCTCTTCCTCACCAAGGGCGACCACACCGTCGCGCAGCAGGCCACGGTGTGGATGACGGGCTCGTTCCACGGGCGCGGCTACGCCGAGGCCGAGCCGCTGGCCTGGGCGCTGCTGGCGGTGCTGCCCGCCGTCTGCTGGGCGGCGCGCGCGCAGCGGACCGTGACCCTGGACGACGACACGGCCACCGCGCTCGGCACCCGGCTGAACGCCACCCGGCTCGGGCTGGCCAGCGTCGGCGTGCTGCTCGCCGCGCTGGCCACCGGCACGGCGGGGCCGGTCGACTTCGTCGCGCTGCTCTCCCCCCAGATCGCCCGCCGGCTGACCGGCACGGCGCAGATACCGCTGGCGACCACGGCGCTGGTCGGGGCGAGCCTGACGGTGCTGGCCGACCTGCTGGCGCGGACGCTGTTCTCGCCGACCGAGCTGCCCGCGGGGGTGGTCACGGCGGCGATCGGCGCGCCCTATCTGCTGTGGCTGATCCTCAAGAACCGCACCGGAGGCCGGACATGAGCACCCCTTCCGAGCAGGAGCCGGCCGGCCGGCTGGCGGCCAGGGGGCTGACCCTCGGCTACGAGGCCGACCGCCCGGTCGTCGACGACCTGGACCTGGACATACCCGACGGCCGGGTCACCGTGATCGTGGGCCCCAACGCCTGCGGCAAGTCGACGACGCTGCGCGCCCTCGGCCGGCTGCTGAAGCCGCGCTCCGGCACGGTGCTGCTGGACGGCGCCGAGCTGCACACGCTCTCCACCCGGCGGATCGCCCAGTCGCTCGGGCTGCTGCCGCAGACCCCGGTGGCGCCCGAGGCGATCACGGTCGCCGACCTGGTCTCCCGGGGGCGGCAGCCGCACCAGCGCTGGTGGCAGCAGTGGTCGCCGGCCGACGAGGCCGCCGTCGTCGAGGCGATGGAACGCACCGACGTGGCCGCGTTGGCCGACCGCCCGGTGGACGCGCTCTCCGGCGGGCAGCGGCAACGGGTCTGGATCGCGATGGCGCTGGCGCAGCGGACCGACCTGCTGCTGCTGGACGAGCCGACGACCTATCTGGACATCGCCCACCAGGTCGAGGTGCTCGACCTGGTCCGCCAGTTGGCCACCCCGACCGAAGAGGCACCGGCCCGCACGGTGGTGACCGTGCTGCACGACCTGAACCAGGCCGCCCGCTACGCCGACCACCTGGTCGCGATGAAGGACGGTCGGATCGCGGCGCGCGGGCACCCCGAGGAGGTCGTGACCGCCGAACTGGTCGACGAGGTCTTCGGGCTGGCGGCCGTGGTGATCCCCGACCCCGTCACCGGCTCCCCGCTGGTGGTGCCCCGCGCACCGGTCCCCGTTCCGGGGGGACCGCGTTGAACTCCCCCACGGCCTTGGCCCGTTCGCCGAAGTCCCTGTCCGCCGAAGACCGAAAGAAGGGCGTTCCGCTCATGAACCGACGCATCACCGCCTCCGCGCTCGCGCTGGCCTGCGCCGTGACGCTCGCCGCCTGCGGCGACGACTCCGACTCCGCCGGCTCGGAGGGGTCCGACGACGGGTCGGGCGGGGGGAGCAGGACCGTGGAGACCGCGATGGGGCCGGTGGAGGTGCCCGAGGACCCGGAGCGCGTGGTGGTGCTGGACACCGCCGAGCTGGACACCGCGATCACCCTGGGCGTCGTCCCGGTCGGCGCGGTACAGGCCGACGCGACGCGGGAGTTCCTCGACTACCTGCCGCAGGACCAGCTCTCCGACGTCCGGAACGTGGGCAACATCGCCGCCCCCAACCTGGAGGCCATCCACGAGCTGGACCCCGACCTGATCATCGGCAGCAAGGTCCGCGACGAGCAGAGCTACGACGAGCTGTCGGCGATCGCGCCGACCGTCTTCAGCGAGACCGTCGGCGCACCGTGGAAGGAGAACTTCCTGATGCACGCCGAGGCCCTCGGCAGGTCCGCCGAGGCGGAGGAGGTCGTGGCGGCGTACGAGACGCGGGTCGCGGAGGTCACCGAGGCCCTCGGCGGGCCGGAGGCGGCGGCCGCGACGGAGGTCAGCATGTTGCGCTTCATCGACGGCGGCAACACCAGGCTCTACGGCCGGGAGAACTACATCGGCACCGTCCTCGCCGACCTGGGCCTGGGCCGGCCTGCCGTCGTCGACGACGCGACCGACGGCTTCGCCGTGGAGGTCAGCCCCGAGCAGGTCGACCAGGCCGACGGCGACGTCATCTACTACTCCTCCTACGGCGACCCCGACGCCTCGGGCGAGGACGCCGCCGTCGGCGGCCCCCTCTGGGAGGACCTGACCGCCGTCCGGGAGAACCGCGCCTTCCCGGTCAACGACCAGCTGTGGTTCCTCGGCATCGGCTACACGGCGGCGGAGCAGATCCTCGACGAGATCGAGGAGACGCTGGCGGGCTGAGGCGACGCCGGCCGGGCGCCGGCGTCACCCCTCCTTGACCGGTCTGCGGGCCAGGAAGAGGAGGAAGGCCGCGGAGGCGAGGCCGGCCAGGCGCAGCAGGGTGGGCCAGTCGTCGCGCAGCAGCTCGTTGGCCTGGCCGTCGGCGAGGGCCTCGCCCCAGTAGCCGCCGGCTCGGCCCATGAGCCAGACCCCGTAGCCGGTGGCGACCAGCGCCGGCATCCCGAACGTGGCCCACTGGCCGGCGCGCGGGGAGAGCCGGGGCGACCAGTAGGCCAGCGCCCAGCCCGCCAGCATCGCGGGGAACGAGCCGAACACCGCGCCGCCGGCCAGCGCCGCCACGCCCAGCAGCTCGACGATCCCGCCCCGGCGGCGGCCGGCGAGGACGGCCTTGGCCAACCGGGCTCCCCGGCGCGGGCGCGGCGGGTCGGCGTCCTCGACCACCGGCCGGGCGAGGGCGGCCTCCGCCGCCTCGCGTTCCGCCTCGGCCGCCGTCAGCTCGGCCTCGGTCGCGGCCCCGGGCTCGTCGGGGGCGGCCAGCCCGCTGGGGTGCATCAGCTCGGGGATGTCGATGCCGCCGCTGAAGCCGGCGATCTGCTCGTCGGAGCCCTGCTGCCAGCCGGCCACCCGCGGCCGGCCCTCGGCCGGCCAGCGCGCCGGCACCTCGGGGCGCGCCCCGGCGGGCGGCTCCGCCTCCCGCGGGGTCGGCGGCTCGGGGGCGGGCGCGGGCCGGGCGGAGGCGGCGGACGAGGGCCAGGCGGGGCCGGCGGGGGACGCCGAGGGGCGGCTCGTCGCGGCGGTGTGGGTGGGGCGCGCGGGGGCGGGCGGCGGGGAGCCCGCGGCCTCGGCGACCACGTCCTCGGGGCTGCCGAGCCGCCCCAGGATGCGCTTGACCGAGGGCGAACGGGCGTCGGAGGCGCCGCCGGAGCGCTGCCGGCCGATCTCGTCCCGCAGCCGGTTGACGAGCCGGGCCCGTTCGGCCGACGACATGGCGGTGCCATGCGCGAGATCGCCCACCCGGCTCAGGTAGTCGAACACCAGCTTCTCTTCGTCGATCCCCACGGCATCGCCCCTGCGCTCGCCCTGCCCGGACCGCTCCCGGTCCCCAACACCCCCCGCGTACCCACCCGATGCTACTGACGCGCGCCCCCTGGCGGGACCGGCACGCGCGAGGCGGCGGCCGTCCGACGCCGAAGCGGGCCGGAACCTGAGAGAACGCCGTTGTTCATCGCGGGTTCACCGAACGCCGCACAACCCGCTACCCACAGCTCGTTACATGGTGAACGTCGCTCGTGGACACCGTTTTCACGCCTCCCGGGAGCCGGGCGCACGGCCGCCGGTGCCCTGCTGTGCTCCCGTGGCGCGACGCGGCCTGGCCACCTCAAGCTCTGGCCGTTCCTTCACCGCCGAGACCGACAGCGAGGGAGAGCCCGTGGGCGCCTGGTTGAGTTCGACTCGGGCAACCGCCGTGCCCGGCACGGGGTTTGAGGGTCCGGAGGACGACGGCCCGGCCGCCGGCCTCGGCGCGGAGCGGCCGGCGGGGCCGACCCCGATACCGCTGGGGACGCATCCGGTGGTGCTGCTGGCCGACGCGGACGAACGCATCCGGCAGGGGCTGACCACCCAGCTGGCGAAGTACCAGGTGTCGGTGGTCCACTGCGGCGACGGGGCCGCGGCGCTGCTGGAGGCCGGACTGCGCAAGCCCGACGTGCTGCTGGTCTCGGCCGACCTGCCGCTGATCGACGGGTCGACCGTGCTGCGGCTGGTGCGGCGGCGGCTGTCGATCCCGGTGGTGCTGGGCGTGGGTCCGGAGGACACCGCCCAGGTCGCTCCGGCGCTGGCCGCCGGCGCGAGCGCCTGCGTCGCGCGCCCCTATCGCCCGCGCGAGGTCGCCCAGCTGCTCAGCCTGGCCGACCGGGGCCACAGGGGCTGGGACCAGCCGCTGGTCTGCGGGCCGTTGACGCTCGACCCGAGCACCTACGAGGTGCGGATGCACGGCGTCTCGACGGCCCGGTTGCCGCTGCGCGAGTTCCAGCTGCTTCACTTGTTGATGCTGCACGCCGAGAAGGTGATCACGCGCGATCAGATCAGGACGGAGCTGTGGGGCGAGGGCGCACGTCGCTCGAACACCATCACCGTTCACATTCGGCGGCTCCGGGAGCGGCTCGGTGACGACCCGCACCACCCGGAGATCATCCAGACGGTGCGCGGCGTCGGCTACCGGCTGGTGCCGCCGGCGGGCTGAGTTTCCCGGGGGATATCGGCGGTCGGCGTGGCTTCGGACACCCCCCGTGACACCGCCGATCCCGGTCGCGAGCACCAGGCTCTCTCCTTAACGATTCCAACTCTTTTTGTGAAACGACCGGTTCTGCCGAACCTATCTTCTTGTTCACCTTCTGGCCCTCACTGCTTCGCTGGCCGCTCCTACGTTCTGACTCGAAACACGTCATAGACGTCATCTCCCCATCCCGGCCACGGGGCCGGTCAGGAACAAGGAGCAGGTCATGCGCAAGACGCGCGCTCGTCTCGCCGCGATAGCCGCGGTGTCCGCCCTGGCGTTGGTCACGGCGTGCAGCAGTGACAACGAGAGCGACAACGGCAACGGCGACGGCGGCAGTTCCGGGGGCAGCGAGGGCGGCTCCGATCTCTCCGGCACCATCTCGGGCGCCGGCGCCAGCTCGCAGGCCGCCGCGCAGCAGGCATGGCAGGCCGGCTTCCTGGCCGCCAACCCGGACACCACCGTCAACTACGACCCGGTCGGCTCCGGCGGTGGCCGTGAGCAGTTCATCGCGGGCGGCACCGACTTCGGCGGCACCGACGCCGCGCTGGCCGACGACGAGCTGACCGCCGCGACGGAGCGCTGCACCGAGGTCATCGAGGCCCCGGTCTACGTCTCCCCGATCGCGCTGGCGTTCAACGTCGAGGGCGTGGACGAGCTGAACCTCCAGCCCGCCACCATCGCCGGCATCTTCAACCAGGAGATCACCACCTGGAACGACGAGGCCATCGCCGCCGACAACCCGGACGCGGACCTGCCCGACACCCCGATCACCCCGGTCAACCGCTCCGACGCCTCGGGCACCACCGAGAACTTCGTCGAGTACCTGCTCGCCGTCGCCCCCGACGCCTGGCCGCACGAGGCCAGCGACGAGTGGCCGGTCTCCGGCGGCGAGGCCGCCCAGGGCACCTCCGGCGTCGTCCAGGCCGTCTCCGGCGGCAACGGCACCATCGGCTACGCGGACGCCAGCCAGGTCGGCGACCTGTCCACCGTCAACGTGGGCGTCGGCGACGAGTTCGTCTCCTACTCGCCGGAGGCCGCGGCCAACGTGCTGGAGGTCTCCGAGCGCCTTGAGGGCCGTGGCGAGTACGACTTCGCCTACGAGCTGGCGCGTGACACCACCGAGGCCGGCACCTACCCGATCGTCCTCGTCTCCTACGCGATGGCCTGCACCACCTACGACGACGCCGCCAAGGCCGAGCTCGTGAAGGCGTACCTCTCCTACGTGATCAGCGAGGAGGGCCAGGCCGCCGCCGCCGAGGCCGCGGGCTCGGCGCCGATCTCCGACTCCCTCCGGCAGGAGCTCCAGCCCGCCATCGACGCGATCGCGGCCGGCTGACGGTCCGAACCGCCAGGCGCGGGCGGCCATCACGGGACGCGGCCGCCCGCCCACGGGTGGCCGCCTTCCCGTGGTGGCCACCGCCCGTTCGGACTCCAGCCGAGAAAGGGAACGAAGAGTGTCATCGAGCACCGAGCTGAGGCACCCCCAGAACCAGCCCCCACCCCCCGGGGCGCCGCTGTTCGACAAGCCGGTGAGCCGGCTGGGGGACAAGCTGTTCTCCTCCGCCGCCACGGGGGCCGGCGTGCTGATCCTGGTCATCCTGGCCGGGGTCGCCGCGTTCCTGGTGGTGGAGGCGTGGCCCGCGCTGTGGGCCGACTCCGAGGAGGTGCCGGGCGGGGACGGCATCGTCCTCTACATCTGGCCGCTGCTCTTCGGCACGCTGCTGGCGGCGTTCTTCGCGCTGCTGATCGCCGCGCCACTGGCGGTGGCGATCGCGCTGTTCATCACGCACTACGCGCCGCGCCGGCTGGCGACGGCGCTCGGCTACGTGATCGACCTGCTGGCCGCCGTGCCCAGCATCATCTTCGGCCTGTGGGGCCTGTCGGAGCTGGCGCCGCTGACGGTGGAGCCGACCCGCTGGCTGGAGGACAACCTGGGCTTCATCCCCCTCTTCGAGGGCCCGGCCTCCACCACGGGACGCACCATGCTGGTGGCGTCGATCGTGCTGGCGGTGATGATCCTGCCGATCACCACGGCCGTGATCCGGGAGGCGTTCCTCCAGACGCCCCGGCTGCACGAGGAGGCGTCGCTGGCGCTGGGCGCCACCCGCTGGGAGATGATCCGGATGTCGGTGCTGCCGTTCGGCCGCTCCAGCATCATCGGCGGCTCCATGCTGGGCCTCGGCCGCGCGCTGGGCGAGACGATGGCCGTCGCGATCGTGCTCTCCCCCTCGGGCGGGATCACCTTCAACATGATCAGCAACGGGAACCCGTCCACCATCGCGGCCAACATCGCGCTGGACTTCCCCGAGTCCTCCGGCCTGGACATCAACATCCTGATCGCCTCCGGCCTGGTCCTCTTCGCCGTCACCCTGCTGGTCAACATGGCGGCCCGCGCGGTGATCAACCGCCGCCGTGACTTCTCGGGAGCCAACTGATGAGCACATCACCCCCCTCCCTCGACAAGGCCCCCGAGTCCGGCGAGCCGCCCGTGGTGCTGGAGCGCCCCGCGCTCACCCACGGCTCGCTGCCCCGCCGCGCCGCGCCCGTCGCGCTGCTGCTGTGGACGGTCCTGGGCCTGGCCCTGCACCTGCTGGCCGACCTGAACCCGGTGGTCGCCGGGCTGCTGGCCGCGGTCGGCTACACCGTGGTGATCTGCGGCTGGTCGCGCTCCGTCGAGGGGCCGCGCAAGGCGCACGACCGGCTGGTCACCGCGATCGTGACCGGTGCCTTCCTGGTGGCGCTGCTGCCGCTGGTCTCGGTGCTCGGCGCGGTGCTCTCCCGCGGGCTCGAACGGTTCGACGCCGACTTCTTCAACAACTCCATGCGCGGCGTCGTCGGTGAGGGCGGCGGCGCGCACCACGCGTTGATGGGCACGTTGATCGTGACCGGGCTGGCGGCGCTGATCTCGGTGCCGATCGGCCTGCTGACCGCGATCTACCTGGTGGAGTACGGACGCGGCGCGCTGGCCCGCTACATCACCTTCTTCGTCGACGTGATGACCGGCATCCCCTCCATCGTGGCCGGCCTCTTCGCCTACGCCCTCTTCGAGCTGTTCTTCGGCGCCGGGGTGCGGATGGGCATCATGGGCTCGGTCGCGCTGAGCGTGCTGATGATCCCCGTGGTGGTGCGCTCCACCGAGGAGATGCTGAAGCTGGTGCCGAACGAGCTGCGCGAGGCGTCGATGGCGCTGGCCGTGCCGAAGTGGCGCACGGTCCTCAAGGTGGTGCTGCCCACCGCGCTCGCCGGCATCGCGACCGGCGTGACGCTGGCCATCGCCCGCGTGATCGGCGAGACGGCCCCGCTGCTGGTCACCGTCGGCATCACGTCGAGCGACAACTTCAACCCCTTCGACGACCGGATGGCGACCCTCTCGGTCTTCTCCTACAACCAGTACGCGACGCCGGGCATCCCCCCGGAGCCGTTCCTGGACCGGGCGTGGGCGGCGGCGTTCACGCTGATCCTCGTCGTGATGGCGCTCAACCTCGTGGCGCGCCTGATCTCCCGCCTGTTCGCCCCGAAGACCCGCGCCTGACGGCCGCCGGGAGTTGGGTTCACACCAGTCCACACCGGACACGAAGAGGAAGCGAAGCACAGTGGCCAAGCGCATCGAGGTCAAGGACCTCGACATCTACTACGACAAGTTCCTGGCCGTGCAGGGCGTCTCCATGACGATAGAACCGCGCTCGGTGACCGCCCTGATCGGGCCCTCGGGCTGCGGCAAGTCCACGTTCCTGCGCACCCTGAACCGGATGCACGAGCTGGTGCCGAAGGCCAGGGTCGAGGGCAAGGTGCTGATGGACGGCAACGACCTCTACGGCGCGCAGGTCGACCCGGTCGCGGTCCGCCGGCACATCGGGATGGTCTTCCAGCGGCCCAACCCGTTCCCCACGATGTCGATCTACGACAACGTGGTGGCCGGCGTCCGGCTCAACAACAAGCGGATGAAGAAGTCCGAGATGGACGCGCTGGTGGAGCGTTCGCTGCGGTCGGCCAACCTCTGGGACGAGGTCAAGGACCGGCTGAAGCGGCCCGGTTCCGGGCTCTCCGGCGGCCAGCAGCAGCGGCTGTGCATCGCGCGCGCCGTCGCGGTCCAGCCCGACGTGCTGCTGATGGACGAGCCCTGCTCGGCGCTCGACCCGATCTCCACGCAGGCGATCGAGGACCTGATGCTGGAGCTGAAGGAGGAGTACACGATCGTCATCGTGACCCACAACATGCAGCAGGCGGCGCGGGTCAGCGACGTGACGGGCTTCTTCAACCTGAAGTCGATCGGCGAGCCCGGCGGCCTGGTCGAGATGGACGAGACGACCAGGATCTTCTCCACGCCGAGCAACAAGGCGACCGAGGACTACGTCTCCGGCCGCTTCGGCTGACGGGACGCGCCCCGCGTGCCCGGCCCCGGCGGGGGCGGGCACGCGGGAAAACGTCTTCCCCGCGGTGCGCCGGCGCGGTTCAGAGCGTTCTGGCGATGTGGTGGATCAACTGCCGTGACTCCTCCGGCTCCAGGGACCGCGCCGTGGCGCGCCCGAAGAAGATCCGGTAGTGCGCCAACTCCTCGTCCGCGCCCAGCAGCCCCCCGCCGGTCGGTCCGTCCACCAGCACGGTGTCCAGCTGCGGCACCACCCCGTGGATGTAGAGCATCGGCTGGGTGACCTCGTAGAAGTCCTCGTTGGTGAACGGGATGACCCGCACCGTCACCCGCGGCATGTCGGCCGCCTCCATCAGCGTCTCCAGCTGACGCCGTGCCACCTTCCGGCCGCCGAACCGCATGTGCAGCGCCGCCTCGTGGAGGAACGCGGAGAACTCCGGCGGGTCCTCGCGTTCCAGCACCGCCTTGCGGCGCATCCGGTGCGCCACCCGCACGTCGATCTGCTCCTCGGTGGGCTCGGGCAGCCCGCCCCTGAAGAGCGCCCGCGCGTAGTCCTCGGTCTGGAGCAACCCCGGCACCGTCACGGTCTGGAGGGTGCGCATCGCGGTGGCGTGATGCTCCAGCTCGGCTACCGCCAGATACTGGGAGGCAAGGGTGCCACGATATTCGTCCCACCAGAATTGGCCACGGTGCTCCCTGGCGATCGCGCAGAGCGCTTCGAGCAGCGCCTCGTCCACGCAGCCGTAGAAGTCGGCCAGCTTGCGGATGCGTTCCTCGCTGACGCCGATGCGTCCGGACTCTATGTGGCTGATCTTTCCCTGATCCGTGCCCAGCATCGCCGCCGTCTCACGCGCGGTATGCCCTGCCGCCACCCTCAACTTGCGCAACTCGGCGCCAAGTCGGGCCTGTCGGGCGGTCGGGTTCTCCCTCGGCGGCATTGTGGATCAGGTCCTTCCGTTGACTGGTTTCCCGAGTCTGCCGCGCTCCGACCTCGGCAGTCCACTCGCCGGAAAGGCACTGGATGGCATGGTTGCCCCGGGGCAGTCGTCCTACAAAAACGGTTCAGCCGACGCGCTGAACTTCCCTGGCCATGTCACCTGGCACCGACTGCCGCTACGGTTGGCAGGATGACCAGCGGTTCCACCGACAGCCCGCGCACCCTCGCCGACGAACTGCGCTCCCGTTCCGACGAGGAGCTGTCCGAGCTGCTGCGCGCCCGCCCCGACCTGCTGTCCCCCCTGCCGGGCGACCTCTCCCAACTGGCCACGCGCGCCGGCGCGCGGGCCTCCGTGGTGCGCGCCCTGGAGCATCTGGACACCTTCACCCTTCAGACGGCGGAAGCGCTGGCCATCGCCGAGCGCCCCTGTTCACCACGCGCGCTGGAGGAGCTGCTGCCCGGCGGTGGGGACCGGTTGGCGGAGGCGCTGGCGACACTGCGCTCCCGGGCCCTGCTGTGGGGCAGGGACGACGGGCTGCGACTGGTGCGGACCGCGCAGGAGTTGCTGGCGCCGAGCGCCGGCCGGCCGAGCGCCACCGGGCTCGGACCGACGCTGGCCGAGGCCGCCGCCGGGATGGCGCCGAGCCGCACCCAGCAGCTGCTGGCCGCCTGCGGGCTGCCGGCCACCCACGACCCGGTGAGCGCGATCGGCGCGCTCGCCGCGCTCTTCGGCGACCGCGAGCGGCTGGCCGCGCTCCTCGCCGAGGCGCCGGAGGGTGCGACCGCCACCCTGGACCGGCTGACCTGGGGCCCGCCCTACGGCACCCTCGGCAGCGGTCCCGAGGCGGCGCGCGCCGGCGCGCCGCTGCGCTGGCTCCTCGACCGGGGACTGCTGATGCCCACCCAGCCGGGCACGGTGGTGCTGCCGCGCGAGGTGGCGCTCACCCTGCGCGGGGGGCGCGCACACCGGGACCCGCGCCCCGAGCCCCCGGCGGTGCCGGCCGTCGCCGAGCACCCGGCCGAGCTCGTCGACGCGACGGCGGCCGGCGCCGCGCTGCGCGCGTTGGACGTGCTGGAGAAGCTGCTGACGGCCTGGGAGGCGGAGGGTCCGCCGGTGCTGCGCGCCGGCGGCCTCGGCGTGCGGGAGCTGAAACGCGCCGCCGTCATCCTGGACGTCCCGGAGCCGGAGGCGGTCTTCTGGCTCGAACTCGCCTACGCCGCCGGTCTGCTGGCCTCCGACGGCGCGGCAGACGAACGCTACGCGCCCACCCCCGCCTACGACGACTGGCTGACCGCGCCCACCGGCGAACGCTGGCTGCGGCTGGCCACCGCGTGGCTGGCCGGCACGCGGGTGCCGTCGCTCGTCGGCACCCGCGACGGCAAGGGCCGGCTGCTGGCCGCCCTCGGCAGCGGCCTGGACCGGGGCCCGGTGGCGGCGCTGCGGCACCGGGTCCTCGCGCTGCTCGCCACGCTGCCGCCGGGCGGCGCCGCCGACCCGGCGGCGGTGCGCGCCCGGCTGGACTGGGAGTGGCCCCGGCGGCTTGGCACCGAGCCCCGGCACCGGCTGACCGAGGCGGCGCTCGGCGAGGCCGAGGCGCTGGGGGTCACCGGGCGCGGCGCGTTGGCCTCCTACGCCAGGCCGCTGCTGGGCCCCCGGCCGCGACCGGCCGAGGCCGCCGAACTGCTGGGACCGCTCTTCCCTGAACCGGTCGACCAGGTGCTGCTCCAGGCCGACCTGACGGCGGTGGCACCGGGCCCCCTCCGCAGGGACCTGCGGGCGACGATGGCGCTCGCCGCCGACGTGGAGTCGACGGGCGGCGCCACGGTCTACCGGTTCACACCGGGATCGATCCGCCGCGCGCTGGACGCCGGCTGGACGACGGACGCGCTGCACGCCTTCCTCGCCGAGGTCTCCCGCACGCCGGTGCCGCAGCCGCTGGACTACCTGGTGGACGACGTGGCCAGGCGCCACGGCCGGCTGCGGGTCGGCGCGGCCGGCAGCTATCTGCGGTCCGAGGACGAGACGGCGCTGGGGCAACTGCTCGCCGACCGACGGTACGAGCCGCTGCGGCTGCGGCGGATCGCCCCCACGGTGCTGGTCTCCGACCTGTCACCTGACCAGTTGCTGCTGCGGCTGCGCGAGTGGGGGCTCGCCCCGGCGGCCGAGACGACGGAGGGCGCGGTGGTGACGCTGAGCGCGGAGCCGCGCCGCACGCCGGCGCGCAGCGCGCCCGTGCCGGCGCCGGACGCGCCGCCGCCCGCCGACGACGGGCTGTTGGCCGCGGCCGTGCGCGCGGTGCGCGCGGGGGACCACGCGGCGGCGGGGGCCGGTGCGGAGGGCACGCGGGGTGCCCGGGGCGGGCAGGGCGCGCACGGCGCGCACGGCGCCCGGGGCGCGCGGGTTCCGGAGGCGGTGGGACCGCCGCCCCGCACGTCGGCGGAGGAGACGCTGGCCACGCTGCGCGCGGCGGCGGCCTCCGGCGGGCTGGTCGCGATCGGCTATGTCGGGGCCGACGGGGTGGCCGGCCACCACGTGCTCAGCCCGGTGCGGGTGGACGCCGGCTTCGTCACCGCCTTCGACCACACGGCGGACGAGGTCCGTACGTATCCGCTCCACAGGATCTCCGGCGCGGTCGCGGTCGCGGTCGAGTGATTCCACTCGTGGCGGGCCGCGGCGACCACCGAGCCGGGCCAGACGGGTGAGTCGTCGACTGCCACACGGTGGCTGGTTACCCGCGCAGTTCCCCGCGCCCCCCAAAGCCGCCCTTGGCGGGCCGCGGCGACCACCGAGCCGGGCCAGACGGGTGGGTCGTCGACTACCACACGGTGACTGGTTACCCGCGCAGTTCCCCGCGCCCCCCAAAGCCGCCCTTGGCGGGCCGCGGCGACCACCGAGCCGGGCCAGACGGGTGGGTCGTCGACTGCCACACGGTGACTGGTTACCCGCGCAGTTCCCCGCGCCCCCCGAAGCCGCCCTTGGCGGGCCTCGGCGACCACCGAGCCGGGCCAGGCGGGTGAGGCAGCCGCCCCCGTTACAGGCCGCGCAGGGCGGTGAGTTGGGCCAGGAACCAGTCCGTCGGGGGGAGGGCCGTCGCGGCTCTCGTGAGGCGGTCCGTGTGGGTGGTGCGCGTCGCGTGGTCCATCGTCAGGGCGCGGTGCAGCGCCTCCGCCGTGCCGGCGATGTCGTACGGGTTGACCAGCAGCGCGTCGCCGCCCAGCTCCTCCGCCGCGCCCGCCTCCCGGGAGAGCACCAGCGCGCAGCCCCGTTCGGAGACCACCGGGATCTCCTTGGCGACCAGGTTCATCCCGTCCCTGATCGGGTTGACCAGTGCCACGTCCGCCATCCGGTAGGCGGCCAGCGAACGCGCGAAGTCGTCCTTGACGTGCAGCACCACCGGCGTCCAGTCGTCCCGGCCGAAGTCCGCGTTGATCGCCTCGGCGACCCGCGAGACCTCCTCCGTGTAGGCGCGGTAGACCGCCAGGTCCTGACGGGACGGGTAGGCGAACGCGATGTGGGTGACGCGGCCGTGCCACTCGGGCCGGTCGGTGAGCAGCCTGCGGTAGGCGAGCAGCCCGCGCACGATGTTCTTCGACAGCTCCGTGCGGTCCACCCGCACGATCGTCGAGCGGTCGGGACCGACCCGCTCGCGCAGCTCGGCGAGGCGCTCGTCCACGTCGGGACGCGACGCGCGCTCCCGCAGGAACTCGGCGTCGGCGCCGAGCCCGTGCACCCCGATCCGCGTGGTGCGCCCCTGGTGGGTCACCGTGCCCTCCGCGACCTCCGCGCCCAGCAGCGCCGCGCAGCACTCCGTGAACGCCCGCGCCCAGCGGTGCGTGAGGAACGCCGCCCGGTCGCCGCCCAGGATGCCGAGCAGCAGCTCGCGCGCGATGTCGTCGGGCAGCACGCGGAACAGCTCGGGCGGCGCCCACGGGGTGTGGGAGAAGTGCCCGATCCGCAGGTCGGGCCGGCGCTTGGCCAGCAGTCCCGGGACGAGCGCCAGATGGTAGTCCTGCACCAGCACCGCGGCGCCCTCGGCCGCCTCGTCGGCGAGCGCGTCGGCGAACGCCCGGTTGTAGGCGCGGTAACGGCCCCAGCCGGCCTCGAACTCCTCGTCGAAGACGGGCTCGAACGGCGTCTGGTACAGCAGGTGGTGGACGAACCACAGCACGGAGTTGGCCACGCCGTTGTACGCGGCCTCGAAGGTCTCGCGGGGAATGTCCAGCATCCGCACCGACTGGCCGCCGGTGTCCTCGGCGGGCAGCCGTCCGGCGTGCGCCTCGGCCGCCGCGCGGTCGTCGTCGCCGAGCGCGGCGCAGACCCAGGTGCCCGCGTCGGGGCCCAGCGCGCTCAGCCCGGAGACCAGTCCCCCGCCGCCGCGCCGCGCGACCAGCGCGCCGTCGTCCCGGCGGGTGTAGCTCACCGGGCCGCGGTTGGAGGCGACCAGCACCTGGCCGGCTGTCTCAGGGGGCTCGACGGTCATCGGCGTTCGGTCTCCTCGTGGGCGTCCGGTCGCTTTCCGTGACCGTCCCGGCGGGCGGGCCGTTCCCGGGAATGCCGGAAGGAGGCTAGCCAGCCGTGACGGGCGGGAAACGTGTGCCACGTCACAGCCGGCGCTCCGGCTCCGGGGCGACCCGGCCGCTCAGGCGGCCTGCCGGGCGGCGTACTCGGGGATGGTGGACATCGGTGGTCGTTCGTCGGCCAGGATCGGGTGCGTCTCGGGCGTGAAACCGCCGTCCTCGGTCCGCTGGAACTGGGTCAGCCCCAGCCGCGTGGGGAGCACGTTGCCCGGCAGCCGGCACTGCGCGGTCCGCATGATCGCCGCCGACATCCGGCCGAGCGCCTGCCCGTCCTGGTGGCGGTGCTTGCGCTCGCCGACGTCGACCTGCCCGACGGCGTCCAGGCCCACCAGGTTGAGCGTGTCGATCAGCAGGCCCAGCTCCACGCCGTAGCCGACGGGGAACGGCAGCCGTTCCAGCAGCGACCTGCGCGCCGCGTACTCGCCGCCCAGCGGCTGGACCACGCCGGCCAGCTGCGGCCAGTGCAGGTTCAGCAACGGTCGGGCGACCAGCTCGGTGACCCGTCCGCCCTGGCGGGCGCCGGCCGGCTGTTCGCCGAGCGGCCGGTCGTACATCGCCTTGACCAGCTGGACCTCCGGGTCGGTGAGCAGCGGACCGATGGTGCCCGAGACCAGGCGCGAGTCGAACTCCCGCAGGTCGGCGTCGACGAAACAGACGATCTCGCCGCTGGTCGCCAGCAGCGACCGCCAGAGCACCTCGCCCTTGCCCGGGACGGCCGGCACGCGGGGCAGGATCTCGTCGCGGTGGACGACCTTCGCCCCGGCGGCCGCGGCCACCTCGGAGGTGCGGTCGGTGGACCCGGAGTCCACCACGAGCAACTCGTCGATCAGTGGGACGTCCTCCATGAGGTCGCGCCGCAGCGCCTCCACGATGGCACCCACCGTGGCCTCCTCGTTGAGCGCGGGGAGGACCACGCTGATGCTGCCGGCCGTGCCCGCTGCCCGCTTGGCGTTCAGCAGTTGCGGTATCGAGCGGTCAGTGACGGCCCAGGACCGGCGGGTCAGCCACTTCTCTGCCTCTTCCAGCACGAATGTCGCTCCTGTTCGATTTGGCCACGTATTCATCCGTATGGCCGCGTCTGCCCCTTTCCGGGGTGCCCGAACCCGCTGTGGCCCGGATTTCTGGTCATCTCCCCTGGTTGTCTCGCGGAGCGGACGGCCCGAGCCATTGTGCGGGGTGTCCGTTACAGTCTCGAACAGCGCAGGTGTCCTCCGCATATCGGGACCGCACATCAGGACCGCGGGCCGACGCCGCGCCGACAACCGCATACCGCTCATCCAGAGGGGCAGAGGGAACGGCCCGTTGAAGCCCCGGCAACCCTTCCACCGGATCTCGTGACGGCACGAGGCTCTCCGGTGGGGCAGGTGCCAATTCCGTCCCGTGGCGAGAGCCGCCACGGGGAAGATGAGGAGAAGGGCCTCGTACCCATGTCTGTGCTGACCTCGGACGACCACGCCGAAGGCGCCCCGGTTCCGCCCGCGCACGTCGATCTCGGCCCCGCCGCCGCGCTTTCCTGTCGCGAGTGCGGGGAACGCTTCCCGCTCGGCCCGATCTTCGCGTGTGCCTCCTGTTTCGGCCCGCTGGAGATCGCCTACGACTTCCCCACCGGCGACCCCGAGGCGCTGCGAGCGCGCATCGCCGCCGGCCCGCAGAGCATCTGGCGTTACGCCCCGCTGCTGCCGGTGCCCGCCGACGTCGCCGACCACCCGAACCTCAACCCCGGCTGCACGCCGCTGGTGCGCGCCGACCGGCTCGCGGCCGAGCTGGGCGTCACCGGCGGCCTCTACGTCAAGGACGACTCGGCGAACCCGACCCACTCGTTCAAGGACCGCGTCGTCGCCAACGCGGTGGAGGCGGCGCGCGCCTTCGGGTTCACCACGCTCTCCTGCTCGTCCACCGGCAACCTGGCCGGCGCCGTGGGCGCCGCCGCCGCCCGCGCCGGGCTGCGTTCCTGCGTCTTCATCCCGCACGACCTGGAGCAGGGCAAGGTCGTCATGGCCGCCGTCTACGGCGGCGACCTGGTGGCCATCGAGGGCACCTACGACGACGTGAACCGCTTCTGCAGCGAGCTGATCGGCGACCCGATCGGCGAGGGCTGGGGCTTCGTCAACGTGAATCTCCGCCCGTACTACGCCGAGGGCTCCAAGACCCTGGCGTACGAGATCTGCGAGCAACTTGGCTGGAAACTGCCGGACCAGCTGGTGATTCCGATCGCTTCCGGCTCGCAACTGACGAAAATCGACAAGGGTTTGAAGGAACTGATCCAGCTCGGGCTGGTCGAGGACCGCCCCTACCGGATCTTCGGCGCCCAGGCCGAGGGCTGCTCCCCGGTCTCCCGCGCCTACCGCGACGGCCACGACGTGGTCCGCCCGGTCAAGCCGGACACCATCGCCAAGTCCCTGGCCATCGGGAACCCGGCCGACGGCCCCTACGTGCTGGACATCGCCCGCCGCACCGGCGGCGCGGTCGAGGACGTCGACGACGCCCGGATCGTGGACGCGATCAAGCTGCTGGCCAGGACCGAGGGCATCTTCGCCGAGACGGCGGGCGGCGTGACGCTCGGCGTCACCCGCAAACTGCTCGCCGACGGCCGGCTGGACCCCGAGGCGACCACCGTCGTGCTCAACACCGGCGACGGCCTGAAGACCCTGGACGCGGTGGCCGGGACCACCGGTCCCTCCGCGACCATCCGTCCGAACCTCGACTCCTTCCGAGAGGCTGGCCTGGCATGAGCGTCACCGTCCGCATCCCCACCATTCTGCGCACCTACACCGGCGGCAGCTCCGAGGTGACCGCCGAGGGCGCCACGCTCCAGGAGGTCCTCGCCGACCTCGACCGCAACCACCAGGGCATCGCGGGCCGGGTCCTGGACGACGAGGGCAAGCTGCGACGTTTCGTCAACGTCTACGTGAACGACGACGACGTGCGCTTCACGGAGGGACTGGCCACCAAGACCCCCGACGGCGCCGGGATCTCCATCATCCCGGCGGTCGCCGGCGGCGCGTGACGCTCGCCGCTGAGGCTTCCGGGGCCCGCGCACACCGGCCCAACGCCCCACGACCTGCGGGGTCGTGGGGCGTTGGCCTGCGGCGGAACGCTAGAGTTGCCTCGTGGTGGCGAATCCGTGTCACTCACATATGAATGCGGGCCCCGCGGGCAAACTCTGTGCCGGAAATTGTTGCACCAATTGTCTGGTTGGCCAGAAAGGCCCGCTGCGAAATGTTCAACTTCCTGGGCTTTCGCGGGATTTGACCGTTCTGGCGTCGCGATAATTCCTTACCGAATGGCCTGTTGCACTGGGCGTCCGTGCAGATACATTCAGCGGCGGTCGAACGTTCCGGCGCACACCCCCACACCGCCCGGGGGTGGAGTCTGAGAGGTCTGACCCGGGTCCGCGAGGTGTGGGCTCGTGAAAGGGCCGGCAATATGGGGAGTAAGGAATGGCTCAGGGCACCGTCAAGTGGTTCAACGCGGAGAAGGGCTACGGCTTCATCGCGGTAGACGGTGGTGCGGACGTGTTCGTCCACTACAGCGCGATCCAGATGGACGGGTACCGCACCCTGGAAGAGGGACAGCGGGTCGAGTTCGAGATCTCTCAGGGACAGAAGGGTCCCCAGGCCGACATGGTCCGGGTGACCGCCTGAACGCCGACGTCACCGCGGCCTCAACCAGCCGGGCCCGCACCCCCCAGGGGTGCGGGCCCTGGTCGTTCTCGCGACGGGGCCGTTCTCGCAACGGGAACGACGCCCGAGCCGGACGGCCCGGGCGAGCCGTCGAGTGCACCACCGTGAACGGCTGACCGCGCGGTTCCCCGCGCCCCTGGCGGCCTGGCGGCCACCCGCTCCCCCGGCCTTCGGCCGGCTTCGCTTGCACTCTCAGGGGTAGAGTGCTAATCATTGGCGTTAGCACTCTACGGGTGAGAGTGACAGCCAGGACCGGGTCGGTGAGGTCCTTCGGGTGGGTGGGGTAAGGAACCACCCCGGGAGGGCCGTCCGTCGCGGGCGCCAGCGCGGTCCGGAGCAATCCACCCCTGTTCTGGGAGGACCCCTTCACATGGCCAAGATCATCGCGTTCGACGAGGAGGCGCGGCGCGGCCTTGAGCGCGGGATGAACCAGCTCGCCGACGCCGTCAAGGTCACGCTCGGCCCCAAGGGCCGCA
This sequence comes from Streptomyces zhaozhouensis, assembly GCF_900230195.1. GTDB lineage: Bacteria > Actinomycetota > Actinomycetes > Streptomycetales > Streptomycetaceae > Streptomyces > Streptomyces zhaozhouensis. The sequence continues at coordinate 50,443 of NZ_OCNE01000024.1, read as the reverse complement.
ACGTCGTGCTGGAGAAGAAGTGGGGCGCCCCGACGATCACCAACGATGGCGTGTCCATCGCCAAGGAGATCGAGCTGGAGGACTCCTACGAGAAGATCGGCGCCGAGCTGGTCAAGGAAGTTGCCAAGAAGACGGACGACGTGGCCGGTGACGGCACCACCACGGCGACCGTGCTGGCGCAGGCGCTGGTCCGCGAGGGCCTGCGCAACGTGGCGGCGGGTGCCAACCCGATGGCCCTGAAGCGTGGCATCGAGGCCGCGGTCGAGAAGGTCTCCGAGGCCCTGCTGAGCCAGGCCAAGGAGGTCGAGACCAAGGAGCAGATCGCCTCCACCGCCTCCATCTCCGCCGGCGACACCCAGATCGGCGAGCTGATCGCCGAGGCCATGGACAAGGTCGGCAAGGAAGGCGTCATCACGGTCGAGGAGTCGCAGACCTTCGGCCTGGAGCTTGAGCTCACCGAGGGTATGCGCTTCGACAAGGGCTACATCTCGGCCTACTTCGCCACCGACATGGAGCGGATGGAGGCGGAGCTGGAGGACCCCTACATCCTCATCGTCAACTCCAAGATCAGCAACGTGAAGGACCTCCTTCCGCTGCTGGAGAAGGTCATGCAGTCGGGCAAGCCGCTGCTGATCATCGCGGAGGACGTCGAGGGCGAGGCGCTGTCCACCCTGGTCGTCAACAAGATCCGTGGCACCTTCAAGTCGGTCGCCGTCAAGGCCCCCGGCTTCGGTGACCGCCGCAAGGCCATGCTCGGCGACATCGCCATCCTCACCGGTGGCCAGGTCATCTCCGAGGAGGTCGGTCTCAAGCTGGAGAACGCCACCCTCGACCTGCTGGGCCGCGCCCGCAAGGTGGTCATCACCAAGGACGAGACCACCATCGTCGACGGCTCCGGCGACAGCGACCAGGTCCAGGGCCGGGTCAACCAGATCCGCGCCGAGATCGAGAACTCCGACTCGGACTACGACCGCGAGAAGCTCCAGGAGCGCCTCGCGAAGCTGGCCGGCGGCGTGGCCGTCATCAAGGCCGGCGCCGCCACCGAGGTGGAGCTGAAGGAGCGCAAGCACCGCATCGAGGACGCGGTGCGCAACGCCAAGGCCGCCGTCGAGGAGGGCATCGTCGCCGGTGGTGGCGTGGCCCTGCTCCAGGCCGCCTCGGCGCTGGAGAAGCTGGAGCTGGAGGGCGACGAGGCCACCGGTGCCGCGGCCGTCCGCCTGGCCCTGGAAGCCCCGCTCAAGCAGATCGCGGTCAACGCCGGCCTTGAGGGCGGCGTCGTGGTCGAGAAGGTCCGCAACCTGACTCCCGGTTGGGGCCTGAACGCCGCGACCGGCGAGTACGTGGACCTGCTGGAGGCCGGGATCCCCGACCCGACCAAGGTCACCCGTTCCGCGCTCCAGAACGCCGCCTCCATCGCGGCGCTCTTCCTGACCACCGAGGCCGTCATCGCCGACAAGCCGGAGAAGGCCGGCGCCGGCGCCGACCCGGCCGCGGCCGGCATGGGCGGCGGCATGGACTTCTGAGTCCTGCCGACTCCTCAGCGCGTCACGCGAGGGCGGCGCTCCCCGGAAGGGGGGCGCCGCCCTCGCGGCGTGTGTCGGGCCGCCTGCCGGTCAGCAGGCCTGCTGCGGCCCGGTGTTCTGGGTGCCGACCCGGCCGACGACGGTGAGGTCGTTCAGCTCGGTGCCGGCGGAACGGCTGATGTAGCAGGAGTACCGGGTGCGGTTGATCACCTCCAGGTGGATGTGGGCCCCGGAGTCACCGTTGACCTGGTAGCAGGACGAGTAGCGGAACCTGCCGGTCTCACCGAGCTTCGTCCAGGGCCCGACCGTGGCCCCGACGGTGATGCCGGCGGGCTTGTTGTCGACGTGCATCACGTCGGCCCTCCCGATCACCTCGCCCGTGGTGGTGTCCTTCGCCTCCAGACCGATGAGGTAGCCGCCGTCGGCCAGGTTCCCGGTGGCGCACCCGGCCCTGACGGTCACCACCGTGACGGAGACGGGGTGACCGGCCGAGGTCGTGGTGCCGAACGGGGAGACCACGGCGGCGCCGGGATTCCGGTAGATGTCGACCGACCAGTCGTTCAGGTAGCCCCAGTTGGAGAACACGCGGTGGTGGCTGGCGGGCGGGGTCAGCCCGAAGCGGTCCCAGGTGGACGCGCCCTGGATCGGCGGGAACACGTTGATCGTGCCGCTCGCGGCGGTGCCGACGCCGTCCGACGCCGGCTCGGCGGCGGGGGCGGCCTGCCCGGTGGGCGCGGTGAACAGGGCCAGAGTCGCGGCGAGGGCGGCGCCGGCCGCGGCGCGGACGAGGGTGCGGAGCCTCATCGAATCTCCCGAAAAGCATGTGGACATGACAAGGTGATGATCGAGTAAAGCAACCATTCCGCCCGGTCACCACACCGCGCCCCGCCCGGGGGCGCGGTCGCCCCGCCCCCGGTCAGCCCTCCGGCGGTCAGCCCTCCGGCGGTCAGCCCTCCGGCGCGTCTACCGCCTGGCGCAGCGCGACCCGCAACCGGCCGTCGGACTCGGCGAGCAGCCGGGCCGCGGTGTCCGCCTCGACCTCGCCGAGGATGACCAGGATGGCGTTCTTCACCTCGCCGCCGGTCGCGTTGAGCGCCGCCTCGACCTCGGCGGCGGGCGCGTCCGTCGCCAGCGTCACGATGCGGCGCGAGCGGGCGCGCAGCTTCTCGTTGGAGGCGCGGACGTCGACCATCAGGTTTCCGTAGGTCTTGCCGAGCCGGATCATGCTGATGGTGGAGATCATGTTGAGCACCAGCTTCTGGGCCGTGCCGGCCTTCAGCCGGGTGGAGCCGGCGATCAGCTCGGGGCCCACCACCACCTCGATGCCGTGCTCGGCGGCGGCGGCCAGCGGCGAGCCCGGGTTGCAGGAGAGGCCGACGGTCAACGCGCCGACGCCGGCGGCGTGTTCGACGGCGCCGACCGCGTAGGGCGTGCGCCCGGAGGCGGAGACGCCGACCACCACGTCGTCGGCGGTGAGCCCGATGCCGGTCAGGTCGGACGCGGCCAGCTCCTTGCTGTCCTCCGCGCCCTCCACCGCCTCGATCAGCGCCGTCGGGCCACCCGCGATGAGGCCCATCACCTCACCGGGGTCGGTGTTGAAGGTGGGCGGGCACTCGCTGGCGTCCAGCACGCCGAGGCGGCCGGCGGTGCCGGCGCCGAGGTAGACCAGCCGCCCCCCGCGTGCCATCCGCTCGGCCGCCGCGTCGATCGCGGCGGCGATCTCGGGCAGCCGCGCGGCCACCGCGGTGGGGACCAGCGCGTCGCCCGCGTTCATGGTGCGGGCGATCTCCAGGGTGGAACGCCGGTCGATCTCGGCCAGCTCCGGGCGGTGCGCCTCGGTGGTGAGGGTGTCGAACTCCGTGGACATGCGCGAGCGACTCTCCGTGCGAGGGGGCGTGTGGTGAGTGGTGCGTCCAACGGCGGGCGCCGATGGTGGAACCGGGGGCGCGCGTGATCAGCGTTCGCGCGGGGTGTGCCGGTGGGCGAGCGCCTCGTAGCTCGCGTGCAGCGCGGGGGCGGCCGTCTCATAGGTGCGCTGGGCGACGCCGATGAACAGACAGTCGATGACCAGCAGTTGGCTGGTCCTGCTGGACATCGCGGCCGGCCGCAGCTCGCTCTCCCTGGCGGTGGAGGTGGTCAGGACGTGGTCGGCGTACTGGGTGACCTCGCCGTCCGGCCGACCCGTGATCGCCACCGTGGTGGCGCCGTGGTCGAACGCCGCCTGGAGTGGCTCGATCACGTCCACGGTGCGCCCGGAGTGGGTGATCGCCACCGCCACGTCCCCGCCGCGCAGCTGGACCGCGTTGGTGACGGCCAGGTGCGGGTCGGTGTGCGCGTGGGCGATCAGCCCGATCCGCAGCAGCTTCTGCGCCAGGTCCTGGGCGACCAGGGACGAGGCGCCGATCCCGTAGACGTCGATCCGCCGCGCGTCGGCCAACGCGTCGACCGCGGCCTCCAGTTGGGCCAGGTCGAGGGCGCCGGCGGTGTCGCTGAGGGTCTGCCGTTCGTCCTGGGCGAGCTTGGCCACGACCTCGCTCAGCGGGTCGTCGACGGATATGTCGGCGGTGACGGCGGGCGCCGCGCCCGAGGCCTGCTGCGCGGCCAGCCCGGCCAGCGCGAGCCGAAGGTCGCGGTAGCCGGGGTAGCCGAGCAGCCTGGCGGTGCGGACCACCGTGGCCTCGCTGGTCCCGGTCCGCTCGGCGAGCGCGGTGACCGTGAGCGCCGCGCAGCCGGCGGGGTCGCCGGCGACGGTCTCGGCGACGCGCTGCATGGAGCGGGTCATGGAGGGGGCCATGGTGCGGACCTTGGCGGCCAGCGCGCCGGGCTCCGGGGGTGCCGGTCTGGGGGCGACGGCGACCGCGCGTCCTCTGCCGGGCCGCCGGGCGAAATTTTCCTTCATCGCTAGCCTCACAGGTGAAACGTATTTTCGACGCAGGGTGACGTCAAGCCCCCGATGCCCGGCGGGCCAGGACCGTTCGGGAAACCCGGCCGTCTCTGGTCCAATGGTCAGCATGGAACAGTCAGCCACGGAAGAGGCCATCCACCGGGGGCGCGCGGCCGTGCTGGCCGATCTGGCGGCTGACGGGGCGGCCGGTCCCGAGGAGGTCTCGCTGCTGGAGCAGGCAGTCTCGCACCGCCGCTGGTGGTCGGAACAGTGGCCCGCCGGCGCGGCGTTCGTCCCCGGGCTGCTCGCCCAGGACATGTGCGACGCGCTGCTGGAGACCAGGGGCCGCTGGCCGCTGTGCCCGCGCTGCGCGTCGGAGGACCCGCACGCGCTCGGCGTGGAGCCCGAGCTGGGCGAGGACCCGCACTGGGTCTGCCCGGTCACCGGTGTCGCGGTCGCCCCGGTCGGCCGACTGGCCGAGGCCCGCGGGTGACGCTCTACATCGACCCGCCGACCTGGCCGGGACACGGACGCATGTGGTCGCACCTGGTCAGCGACAGCTCCTTCGACGAGCTGCACGCGTTCGCCGCCCGGCTGGGCGCTCCCCCGCGCGCGTTCGACGGGGACCACTACGACCTTCCGGCGGAACGTCACGCCGAGGCGTTGGCGCTGGGCGCCGTCCCCACCGACAGCCGGCACCTGGTGCGGCTGCTGCACGAGTCGGGGCTCCGCCGCCGGAAGGCCGACCGTCCGGCCTGATCGTCTGACGAACCCACGGCCACGGAATGCGGGAGAGCGGCCGGCACGTTGGAGGGGTACGTGTCCACGAAAGTCGAACAGGCCGCCCGATTCCGACTTCCCCCCGCCGTGCTGGTCATCGGCGGCGGCGTCTTCGCGCTCGGCACCAGCGAGTTCATGCTCTCCGGGCTGCTGCCCGAGGTGGCGGACGACCTCGATGTCTCCATACCCTCCGCCGGCCTGCTGATATCGGCCTTCGCCATCGGCATGGTCGTCGGCGCCCCCGTGCTGGCCGCCGCCACCCAGCGGCTGCCACGCCGCCTCACCCTGGTGGTGCTGCTCACCGTCTTCGGCGTCAGCCACGTGGTGGGCGCGCTCGCCCCGACCTACGGCCTGCTCTTCGCCACCCGGGTGGTGAGCGCGCTGGCGTGCGCCGGCTTCTGGGCCGTGGGCGCCGCCGTGGCCGTCTCGCTGGTGCCGGTGAACGCGCGGGCGCGGGCGTTGGCCGTGCTGCTCGGCGGGTTGAGCGTGGCCAACATCGCGGGGGTGCCGGGCGGCGCGCTGCTCGGCCAGCACCTGGGGTGGCGGGCCGCGTTCTGGGCGGTGGCGGCGCTGACCGTGCTCGGGCTGGTCGGAGTGGTGCGCTACGTGCCGCGCACGGGGCTCGACGGCGCGCAGGCGCGGGTGCCGCTCCGCACGGAGCTGCGGGTCTACCGGGACCGACGGGTGTGGCTTGCCGTGGCGACCACGGCGCTCTTCGCCGCCGGCACCTTCTGCTTCTTCTCCTATCTCGCGCCGCTGCTGACCGACGTGACCGGCCTGGGCGAGGGGTGGGTGCCCTTCGTGCTGGTGCTCTACGGCGTCGGCGCGCTGATCGGCACGGCGATCGGCGGCCGGCTGGCCGACGCGCACCTCTTCGGCACGCTGTACGCGGGTCTCGCGGCGGCGACGGTGGTGCTCGGGCTGCTGGCGCTGTCGGCCTCGCGGCCGGCGGTGGTGGTGCCGCTGGCGGGGCTGCTGGGACTGGCCGCGTTCCTGTGCGGGCCGGGGCTGAACGCCCGCATCTTCCACGTGGCGGCGGCGGCACCGACGCTGGCCGGGGCGACGGCGACGGCGGCGTTCAACACCGGCAACACGGTGGGGCCCTGGGCGGGAGGCGTCGTCATCGACGCGGGGCTCGGCTACCCGTGGACGGCGTGGCTCGGGGCGGTCCTCCTGCTGATGGCCCTGGGCGGGGCGGGGCTCCAGGCCCGCGGAGCGGCGGCCACGAGGCGGGGCGGGGACGACAGCCGTGCCGGAACGGGGCCGTGAGCTGTCGAGCGCGTCCCGGTGCCAGGTGGCCCGCGAGGTTCCCCGCGCCCCCTCCCACGCCCGGTAGAGGTCAGGGGAGCAGGGAGAGTTCGGCCGTGAGGTTGGCGCGGGCCGGTCGCTCCCAGTGGTCCGCGCCGTAGGCCGTGTGGAAGAGCCGCGGCCCGGCCAGCAGCCCGCGCAGCACCCCCGCGCGGCCCGTGGCGAACGCGGCGTCGTCCACGTGCCGGTACTCGTCGCGGACGGCCGCCGCGTAGGCGGCGTACGCGGCGGGCGCGCCGGCCAGGACCGCGAGGTCCGCGTCGCAGAGCGTCGCCCCGTTGGTGTCGCCGGCCGGGGGCCGGTGGGAGACGGTGAGGCGGACCAGCCGCACCACCTCGTCGCGGCGCGCGGAGTCCGGCAGGACGGCGGCGGCCAGTCGGGCGCTGCGCTCCTCGTTGTCCGTGCCGCGCGGGTCGTACACCGCGTCGTGGAACCAGCCGGCCAGCTCGACCGCGACCGGGTCGGCCGCCGAGCCGCCCAACTCGTCGAGACGGTCCAGCACGAACCGCAGATGCCGCTCCGTGTGGTACCTGCGGTGCGGCTCGCGCCAGCGGGCCAGCAGCGCGGCGCCGACCTCGGCCCCGCCGCCGTCGGGCAGCGCCGCGTAGCGCCTGGTCAGCGCGGACTCGTCGGAATCGGAAGTCGCCATGGCTCCATTGTGCGCGGGCGGCGTTCGCGGTGGGGCCGGTCGACCACGCACGCGCGTGGCCCGGTGAACCCGCTGCCGGTGGGCGGCACAGGGGCGCGGGGAACTGCGCGGCGCATCCGAGACCAGCCGCGCACGACAACGGCGCGGGACAGTCCCGAGGTGGAGTCGACCTCCCTCGGTGGACGGTTGCCCGCGCAGTTCCCCGCGCCCCTCTTCGGAGGGTGCGCGGCTCAGGAACCGGCGTCGCCTCTTCGGCCGGTCGGGGGCGGCCGGCTAGGCCCTGTCCGGGCGGACAGGACCTAGGCCAACTCGGCGGGCAGCGGTGTGGCGTGCACCACGGTCAGCCCGGAGACGGCCCTGGTCAGCGCCACGTACAGCCGCCGCAGGCCGGTGCGGGGGTCGGGTTCGCCGTCGACGACGGCGGCCGGCTCGTCGAGCACCACGTAGTCGTACTCCAGACCCTTGGCGAGCGACGCCGGCACCAGCGTCAGCCGCGTCGCCGCGTCCGTCTCCTGCCCCGGCTCCACGTGCGTCATCCCGGCGGCGGCGAGCGCCTCGCGCAGCGCGGGGACGCGCGCGTCGGCGGCGATCAGGCCGGTCGAGCCCTCGTGGGTGAGCGCGGCGCGGCAGGCGTCCAGGGTGGCGGCGTCCAGCCGCTCCGCGTCGACCGGCTGGACGGCGAACGCGCCCGGCGCCTCCCGGATCGAGGTGGCCTCGCTCAGCTGCGGCGCGATGGCCGGCAGCAGCCGCGAGGCGTAGGCGATGACCTCGCGCGGCACCCGGAAGCCCTGGGTCAGCTCCTCGACGTGCGCGCCCGGCTTCCCCAGATGGCCCAGCGCCTCCGCCCAACTGCCGGTCGCCCACGGGGTGGTGCCCTGCGCGATGTCGCCGAGCACCGTGGCGGAACCGGTGCTGCACCGGCGGCCGACCGCCCGGTACTGCATCGGGGAGAGGTCCTGCGCCTCGTCCAGCACCACGTGGCCGAGCGAACCGGTGCGGCTCACCAAGTCGTGCGCCTCGTCGATCAGCACCGCGTCGGCCCGGGACCAGCGGGCGGAGCGCACGCTGCGCGGCGGCTTGGCCCACAGGATCTCCGCCTGCTCCTCCGCGGTGAGCACGCCCTCGGCCTGCTCGGCGAGGAACGCGGGGTCGGAGAGCAGCCGCGCGACCAGCTTCGCCGGGTTGACCGGCGGCCAGATCGCCTTGACGGCGGCCTTGACCGCCGGGTTGCGGGCCACCGCGTTCTGCACCCGGTCGTCCGGGGCCTCGCCCGCCTGTTCCATCCGCACCAGCACGGCGTGCGCGACGCGTTGCGGCAGCGCCTCGCCCGCCGCCGCGTAGCGGATGTCCCGGCTGAGCAACTCCTCGACGATCTCGACCAGTTCGTGCACGGGCACGCGCCACCGTCGGGAGCCGCGCACCACCACGACCGGCTCCGTCGGCAGGGTCACGCCCGCCCGGACGGCCCGGCGCAGCACCTCCGCCATCCGCGCGTCGCCCTTCAGGGCGGCGGCCGTGGCGCCGTCCTCGGCGCTGACCTCGACATGGGCGACCAGCTCGTCCACGGTGGCCTGCTTGACCTCCAGCTCGCCCAGGGTGGGCAGCACCTGCTCGATGTAGCGCAGGAACGAACGGTTGGGGCCGATCACCAGGGTGCCGCTGCGCGCCAGCCGTTCCCGGTGCGCGTAGAGCAGGTACGCGACGCGGTGCAGGCCGACGGCGGTCTTCCCGGTGCCGGGGCCGCCCTGCACGCAGACCGTCTCGCTGAGCGCGCCACGGACGATCTCGTCCTGCTCGGGCTGGATGGTGGCGACGATGTCGCGCATCGGGCCGACACGCGGCTTCTCGATCTCCCGCTGGAGGAGCGCGCTGACGGTCTCCTCCTCGTCGGGGTCGCTCAGGTGCTCGTCCTCGTAGGCGGTCAGCGCGCCGCCGTCGTAGCCGAAGCGGCGGCGCAGCTCGACGTTCTTCGGGTCCTTCCTCGACGCCTGGTAGAAGGGCTGCGAGACGGGCGCGCGCCAGTCGATGACCATCGGGTCGCCCTGCGCGTCGTGCACGTGACGGCGGCCGATGTAGAAGCGGAAGCCGTGCTCGTCCTCCGCGTCCTGGCCGGTGGCGACGGCGCGGTGGTAGTCGAGGCGGCCGAAGAAGAGCGGGGTGTCGGCGAGGTCCGCGAGTGCCTTGATCCGCTGCTCGATCTCGCTGGCCAGGACCTCGGCGTTGACCCAGTTCGCCGTGACGTCCCGGATGTCGAGCGACTCGGTGTGCTCCCGCATGGCGCGCAGCGCGGCGCGGGAGTCGGCGAGATGGGCCCGTTCCGTCTCCAGCGGGTCCTGGACAGGGGTGGGCGAGGGGCGGGTGGACACGGCGGAGCCTCCGGGGTCGCGCTGGGCGGGTGGTGGGTGCCGTCCGGTTGCCGTCCGGGCGGCCCCTGCCCCGGGCGCGGGCGCGCGGCGCGTGACGCGCCGGCCCGCTGGCTCGGGAGGAGGGAGGGCACGGGAGCCTAGGCGGCGGCCTCGGCGGCGCGCAAGTCGTTTTCGTCGCCGTCCCGGGCCGCGCGCCTCGGGGTCGAACCCTGAGGGACCCTGAGGGTTCACCGGGAACGGCGGCCGGGTCAGCTGGGGGGAGCGGTCGCCCCCGAGGCCGATGCCGGCGACCGCCCCGGCGGGCGAGGCTTGGTCACATGAACGAGACGACGAACGAACGGATCGGCAGCGCCCCCACGACCGGCGGGGCGACGACGGGCGGCCTCCTCGCGCGCACGCTCCAGGCGGTGCGGGTCTTCGGCGCCGCGGCCTTCGACGTGGTGATCATGGGCCGCGACGGCCTGCCCAACGAGGCCGGGGTCCGCCGCCCGGCGTGACGCCCGCCGGCCGGTGCTACACCGGCTGGTCGTCGGACGGCAGGTCGGCGGCGTCCACGATCCGGTAGGCGTACCCCTGCTCGGCGAGGAACCGCTGGCGGTGGGCCGCGAACTCCTGGTCGATGGTGTCCCTCGCGACCACCGAGTAGAAGCGGGCCTCGTGCCCGTCGGCCTTGGGGCGCAGCACCCGGCCGAGCCGCTGGGCCTCCTCCTGGCGGGAGCCGAAGGTGCCGGAGACCTGGATGGCGACGGTGGCCTCCGGCAGGTCGACCGAGAAGTTGGCCACCTTCGAGACCACCAGCACCCGCACCTCGCCGGTGCGAAACGCCTGGAACAGCTCCTCGCGCTTGGCGTTGCTGGTCTCGCCCTTGATGACCGGGGCGTTCAGCTCCTCGCCCAGCTCGTCGAGCTGGTCGATGTACTGGCCGATCACCAGCGTCTGCTCGGTGGAGTGCTCCCGCACCAGCGCCCGGGTGACGCGCCGCTTGGCGTCGGTGGTGGCGCAGAACCGGTAACGCTCCTCCGGCTCGGCCATGGCGTACGCGATCCGCTCCGACTCGCTGAGGTCCACCCGGACCTCGACGCAGTCGGCCGGCGCGATGTAGCCCTGCGCCTCGATCTCGCGCCAGGGCGCGTCGAAGCGCTTGGGGCCGATCAGCGAGAAGACGTCCGACTCGCGGCCGTCCTCGCGCACCAGCGTCGCGGTCAGCCCGAGGCGCCGACGGGCCTGGAGGTCGGCGGTGAACTTGAAGACCGGCGCGGGCAGCAGGTGCACCTCGTCGTAGACGATCAGCCCCCAGTCGCGCGAGTCGAACAGCTCCAGATGCGGGTAGACGCCCTTCCGCCGGGTGGTCAGGACCTGGTAGGTCGCGATGGTCACCGGGCGGATCTCCTTGCGGGTGCCGCTGTACTCGCCGATCTCCTCCTCGGTGAGCGAGGTGCGGCGCACCAGCTCGGCCTTCCACTGGCGGGCGGAGACGGTGTTGGTGACCAGGATCAGTGTCGTGGACTTGGCGGTGGCCATGGCACCCGCGCCGACCAGCGTCTTGCCGGCGCCGCAGGGCAGCACCACCACGCCGGAACCGCCGTGCCAGAAGCCGTCGACGGCCTGCTGCTGGTAGGGGCGCAGCGACCAGCCGTCCTCCACCAGCTCGATCGGGTGCGCCTCGCCGTCCACGTACCCGGCCAGGTCCTCGGCCGGCCAGCCGAGCCGCAGCAGCTGCTGCTTGATCTGGCCGCGCTCGGACGGGTGGACCACCACCGTGTCCTCGTCGACCCGCGCGCCGACCAGCGGCTGGACGCGCTTGGAACGCAGCACCTCGGTGAGGACCGGGCGGTCGGTGGTGGTCAGTACCAGTCCGTGGGCGGGGTGCTTGACCAGTGAGAGCCGGCCGTAGCGCGCCATCGTCTCGGCGATGTCGACCAGCAGCGCCTGCGGCACCGGGTAGCGCGAGTACCGCATCAGGGCGTCGACGACCTGCTCCGCGTCGTGCCCGGCGGCCCGCGCGTTCCACAGGCCGAGGGGGGTGACCCGGTAGGTGTGGATGTGCTCGGGGGCGCGCTCCAGCTCGGCGAACGGCGCGATGGCGCGACGGCAGGCCTCGGCCTGCTCGTGGTCCACCTCCAGCAGCAGCGTCTTGTCGCTCTGCACGATCAAGCAGGACACCCGTTACCTCCGACCAGCCAACCGAGGACGTCAGCTGTCCAGTGAAACACCTGTCGGCGACGGGCGGGAACGGGAAGCCGCCCACCGGCGGGGAAGGGCCCGGGGAAGGGCCCCGGGAACCGCGCGAGCGACCAGACACCGGGGCACGGCCGACAGCGCACCCGCGCCGCGCACGCGCGTCACCCCCGCGGCATCGCGTCCGCCAGACGCGTCAGAAAGGCCGCCAGCCCCGCCGGGCCGTCGACCGTCAGGTCGGTCGCCTCGGCGAGGGCCGTCACCTCCGCGCTGCCGCTGCACACCCGCAGCCCGGGGACCCCGCCGGCCGCCAGCTCCGCCACCGCGGCGAACGCGGGAAGGTCGCCGAGGTCGTCGCCCCCGTAGAGCACCGACGTCGCGCCGACCTCGGCGACCAGCGCGGTCAGCGCCGCGCCCTTGTCCATGCCGTCGGGACGCAGCTCCAGCACCAGCCGTCCCGGCTCCACCCGCAGCTCGTGCCGCTCGGCCAGCCGCGTCAGCGGCTCACGCAGCGCCTCGAACGCGCCGGTCGGGTCGGCGGCCCGCCGCGTATGGACGGCCAGCGCGTTGCCCTTGTCCTCGACGAACGCCCCGCTCGGGCCGACCAGCTCGGGCAGCTCGGCGCGCGCGGCGGCGACGCCGGGGTGCGGCGGCGGCGTGCGCAGCCGCCCCGTCGCCGCGTCCCAGCGCTCCGCGCCGTACGCGCCCAGCACGACGAGGCCGCTCAGCTCGGGATGGTCGGCGAACCCGCCGAGACGGACGGCGACTTCGGCCGGACGGCCGGTGACGACCGCGACGAGGGCGACCCGGCCGGCGAGCCTGGCCAGCGCGGGCACCGCGTCCGGGTGGGCCCTGGCGCGCTCGGGGTCGTCGACGATGGGGGCGACGGTGCCGTCGAAGTCGAGGGCGATCAACGCCCCCGACGGCCGGTCCAACAGCGCGGCGAGGCCGGCGCGTCCGGCTCGCGTGGTGGGTTCGGGGAGGCGAGAGGGGAGGCTGCCCATGACGGGGAGCCTACCGACGGGCTCGCCTGGCGTCACGACGGCGTCGCAGTCGGTTGACCGTGACGGGGTCGTGCGCGAGCGCGGCCGGGTCGTCCAACAGGGCGTTCAACAGCTGGTAGTAGCGGGTCGGCGAGATCCCGAGCCGCTCGCGTATCGCCCGCTCCTTGGCGCCGGGGCCCGGCCAGGAGCGCCGCTCCAGGGCGAGCACGGCCCGGTCGCGCTCCCCCAGGCCGGCGGAGGCCGGCTCGGCCGGCGGTGACTGGCCCGCCGGTTCCGGGACTTCCGTCGATTCCCCACTCACCTGGGCATGTTAACCAGGGCCACCGACAATGGCCCCAAAGCCCCGTCCACGACAGGAGACCCCATGACGGTCGCCGGCAGCCTGACCTCGTCCGAGATCGCGGCCCAACCCGCCGCCTGGCGGCGCGCGATAGCGGAGGCGCGCGCCGCCCGCGAGGGCGCGCTCGCGGACGCGCTGCCACGCCCCGGGGAGCGCGTCGCGGTGACCGGCTGCGGCACCTCGTGGTTCGTCGCGCTCGCCTACGCGGCGCTGCGGGAGGCGGCGGGTGAGGGCGAGACGGACGCGTTCGCGGCCTCCGAGTTCCCCGTGCACCGGGCGTACGACCGGGTGGTGGCCATCTCGCGCTCCGGCACCACGACGGAGGTGGCCGACCTGCTGGTCGCGCTGCGCGCCCGCCACCCCCGGACGCCGCTGCTGGCGCTGACCGCCGACGGCGAGACGCCGGTGGGGCGCGCCGCCGACCGGGCGGCGGTGCTGGACTGGGCGGACGAACGCTCCGTGGTGCAGACGGTGTTCGCGACGACCGCGTTGACGTTTCTGCGGGCCGGGCTGACCACGGTGGGCGAGGGGCCCGCCGCGGCCTCGGTCGCGGACGCGGAGGCGGCGCTGGCGAGCCCGCTGCCGGACGCGGCGCTGGCCGCGGGGCAGTGGACGTTCCTCGGCGCCGGCTGGGCCTACGGCCTCGCGCAGGAGGCGGCGCTCAAGATGCGGGAGGCGGCCGGGGGTTGGACGGAGGCGTACCCGTCGATGGAGTACCGGCACGGGCCGATCGCCATCGCGGGCGCCGGGCGCGTGGTGTGGTTGTTCACGCCGGCGCCCGAGGGCGTGGCGGAGCGGGTGCGGTCCGCGGGCGCCACGCTGTGGGGCCCCGCGCCGGGGGATCCGTTGGCCTCGCTGGTGGTCGCGCAGCGGCTCGCGGTGGCCGTCGCGGGGGCACGGGGGCTGGATCCGGATCGGCCGCGCGGGCTCACTCGTTCGGTGATCTTGCGGTAGTGGACTAGACCTCTTGGTGGTTTCGGGGCGAGACTGGCGCGTGTGAGTCTCCAGGAGCACCAAGCGAACTACGTGATCGCCCTCGATGTCGGGGGCACCACGATCAAGGCCGCGTTGACCGGTCCCGACAACGAACCGTTTCTGCGCGTGCGTCGGGACACCGCGACCGAGGGGCCCCGGGCGGTGGTCGCCGGCATCCTGGACCTGGTCGCCGAGTTGGCCGCCGAGGGCCTGGCCCGCCGGGGCGGGCCGCCGGCCGGGGTCGGGCTCGCCGTGCCCGGCGTCGTCGACGAGGCCGCCGGCGTCGCCGTCTACAGCGCCAACCTGGGCTGGCGCGACGTGCCGCTCGCCGCGCTGCTGAGCGAGCGGCTGGCCGCCCAGGGGGCGGGCGGCGTCCCGGTGGCGCTCGGGCACGACGTGCGGACCGGGGGGCTGGCCGAGGGGCGGCTGGGCGCGGGGGCCGGCGTCGGCCGGTTCTTCTTCGTGGCGCTCGGCACCGGGATCGCCGGGGCCATCGGCGTCGGCGACCGGATGGAGCCGGGGGCGCACGGGGGCGCGGGCGAGATCGGGCACGTGGTCGTGCGCCCCGGCGGCCCGCGCTGCGGCTGCGGGCAGTACGGCTGTCTGGAGACGGTGGCCTCCGCCTCGGCCGTCGGCCGGGCCTGGGCCGAGTCCTCGGGCGCGGCCGGCGCCAGCGCCGCCGACGCGGCCCGCGCCGTGCGGACCGGCGACGCCCGCGCCAACGGGGTGTGGCGGGACGCCGTGGACGCGCTCGCCGACGGCCTGCTGGTCGTGGTCAACCTGCTCGACCCCGAGGTGGTGATCGTCGGCGGCGGGCTCGCCGAGGCCGGCGAGACGCTGCTCGACCCGCTGCGCTCGGCGCTGGCCGCGAAGGCCACCTTCCAACGGCTTCCCGCGGTGGTCCCCGCCGCGCTCGGGGAGTCCGCCGGCTGCCTCGGCGCCGGCCTGCTCGCCTGGGACCACAGCCAACTCCCCCCGATTCCGGAGGTTTCCCCGTGACCGCGACCCCCCACGCAGCCCGACCCGCCTCGGAGCCGGCCGCGTTCGCCGTCCCCACCGGCCGCGCGGCGCGCACCCGGCTCACCGGCGCCCGGGTGGTGACGCCCGGCGGCGTGGTGGACGGCGGCGCGGTCGCGGTCGAGAACGGGCTGATCGTGGACGGCGCCTCGCGCGACCCCGAGTCGACCGCCGTGGTCGACCTCGGGGGGCGCTGGCTGGTGCCGGGCTTCGTCGACCTCCATGTGCACGGCGGCGGCGGTGCCTCGTTCTCCGCGGGGAGCGCCGAGGAGGCGCTGCGAGTGGTCGCGACCCACCGGGCGCACGGCACCACCACGATGGTGGCCTCCACGGTGACCGGCGCGCTGGACGACCTGGCGGCGCAGGCCGGGGTGCTCAGCGAGCTGGTGGAGCAGGGCGAGCTGGCGGGGCTGCACTTCGAGGGCCCGTTCATCGCGGAGAACCGCTGCGGCGCCCACGACCCGACGCTGCTGCGCGACCCCGACCCGGCGGACGTCCGCAAGCTGGTCGACGCGGCCAGGGGCACCGCCCGGATGGTGACCCTCGCGCCCGAGCGGCCCGGCGGCCTCGCCTCGGTGCGGCTGCTGGCCGACCTGGGGGTGCGGGCCGCCGTCGGGCACACGGACGCCAGCTACGAGGTGACCCGGCGCGCGATCGACGCGGGTGCCAGCGTCGCCACGCACCTCTTCAACGCCATGCCGCCGCTGGCGCACCGCGTGCCGGGGCCGATCGCCGCGCTGCTGGAGGACGAGCGGGTGGCCGTCGAGCTGATCAACGACGGGACGCATCTGCATCCCTCCGTGCTGTCGCTGGCGTTCCGCTCGGCCGGCGCGGACCGGGTCGCGTTGATCACCGACGCGATGGGCGCGGCCGGCATGGGCGACGGCAGCTATCCGTTGGGGCCGCTGCGCGTCGAGGTGGTCGACGGGGTGGCGCGGATCGCCGACGAGCGGACGCCGCCCGGCACCGGCGCGATCGCCGGCTCCACGCTGACGCTGGACCGCGCGCTGCGCCGGTCGGTGACGCTCGACGGGCTGTCGGTGGTGGACGCGGTGCGGGCGCTGTCGACGACGCCGGCGCGGCTGTTGGGCGTCGACGACCGGGTGGGGTCGATCGAGGTCGGCAAGCACGCCGACCTGGTGGTGCTGGACGACGCCTTCCGGGTGGAGGGCGTGCTGCGCCGCGGCGAGTGGCTGGTGCGCCCGTGACCTCCGCCACGCTGGGGCCGCTGCTCGCGGAGGCGCGCGCGGACGGGCGCGCGCTGGGCGCGTTCAACGTGATCACCCTGGAGCACGCCCAGGCGGTCGCCGCCGGTGCCGCGCGCGCCGGCGTGCCGGCGGTGCTCCAGCTGTCGCAGAACGCGGTGGCGCACCACGGCGGCGAACTGGCGCCGCTGGCCGCCGCGTTGACCGCGCTGGCGCACGCGGCGCCGGTGCCGCTGGCGCTGCACCTGGACCATCTCGACGACGGCCCGCTGGGGCGGCGGCTGCTGCGGGAGGCGCCCGAGGCCGGCTTCGGCTCGGTGATGTTCGACGGTTCGGCGCTGCCGGCGGAGGAGAACGTGGCGGCCACCGCCGCCGCCGTCGCCTTCGGGCGGGAGCACGGGCTGGCGGTGGAGGCCGAGCTGGGCCGGATCGGCGGCAAGCCGGGGGACGCGCACACCCCGGGAGTGCGCACCGATCCCGGGGAGGCGGCGGAGTTCGTCGCGGCGACGGGGGTGGCCGCGCTGGCGGTCGCGGTGGGCAGCAGCCACGCCATGACCGTCCGGGAGGCCGCCCTCGACCAGCCGCTGATCGCCGAGCTGCGAGCGGCGGTCGGGGTTCCGCTGGTGCTGCACGGCTCGTCCGGCGTCCCGGACGAGGAGTTGCGGGCGGCGGTGCGGTCCGGGATGACGAAGATCAACGTCGGCACCGCGCTGAACGTGGCACTGACCGGAGCGGTGCGCCAACGGCTCGTCGACGAACCGGGTCTGGTCGACCCGCGACGCTATCTGGCCGACGGGCGAACGGCGATGACCGAGACGGTGGCGCGGCTGCTCGCGGTGCTGCACGGCGCCGCGCCGGCCGTCCCGTCGGCGCGCGCCCTGCCGGCGGACGGGATCAGCCCGCGTCCTCGCTGAGGTAGATCTGGTCGATCGCCACGTCGCAGGAGTCCGGGCAGGTCAGCTGGATCGTGTTCTCGCCCTCGGTGACCTCGACCAGGTTGTAGGTGCTGACCCAGCTGTCTTCCCAGTCGTCGCTGTTCTCGTTCCAGTCCTTGAGCTTGACCGGGTCCTCGCGGGGCGTGCCATTGACCGAGAAGGCCATGGTCTGATCGTCGCTGACCACCGAGTAGCCGACATAGAGCCGGTAGGCGCCCGGATCGCCCTGGAAGTCGAACGTCCAGGTGATCGAGGAGCCCTGGCGGTCCATGAGTGCGATGTAGGAGCCGGATTCGGACCTGGCGCCCTCGAAGTTCGCCTCCAGCGCGGCGTTGCCGCCCAGCGGCAGCTGGGTCACGTCCGCGACCGGCAGGCCGTCGGGCTCCGGCTCCTCCGGGGGCTCCTCCTCCTCGCCGGTGTCGCCCTCGCCGTCGTCCGGGCCGCCGGTCGGCTCCTGGGTCTCCCCGCCGCCGGCCTCGTCGTCGTCGCCCCCGCTGCTGAAGAAGATGGCGGCGCCCACGCCGACGACCACGGCCAGCACGACGGCGATAGCGCCGATCAGCAGGCCGTTGCGGCGGTTGTCCTGCTGTCCCCTGCGCCGGTCGGACGGCGGACCGCCGTAGCCGTCACCGCCGCCCGGCTGGGTCTCGGGGGCCGCGTACCTGGCGTCCGGGGAGTGCTGCTGCCGGTAGCCCTGCTGCCCGCCGAACGTGCGCTCCCCCACCGGGCGCACCTGGTTGTACGAGGGCTGCCGAGGCGTCGACGGCGGCGGAGCCTGGCCGGCCTCCGGGCGATAGAGGTACCCGAAGGGGTCGTCGCCCCCGTCGGGCGTGCCCTGGCCGCTGTTCCCCGCGCTCATCGACTGCCGCTCCTTCGTTGCGGTACCACATGTCCCACCCCATGTGTCTGGGCGCGAGCCTACCCCGTTCGGGGGACCCCCCGAGCCAACCCGCCTTGCCTGCGCCACACCGGCCCCACGGGGTGCGCCCGACCGCGAACGCCGACCCCCACAAGGGGCGCGGGGAACGGCGCGAGCGACCCCACACCGAGCCGAGGACGACCACCCGCCTTGCCGGCACCGGACCATGGTCGAGCCGCTGCCGGACCGGAGGTCACCCCGCCCGGCGGCGCCCCTGCGCGCGGGACCGCTTCTCGACGTACATCCGCTGGTCGGCCGACTCCAGGATCTCCTCCGTCGTCATCCCGCACGCCGCCCAGCCGATGCCGAAGCTGCCGCCCACCCGCACCGAGCGCCCCTCCACCCGGATCGCCGGCACGATCGCGTTGCG
Organism: Streptomyces zhaozhouensis; assembly: GCF_900230195.1. GTDB lineage: Bacteria > Actinomycetota > Actinomycetes > Streptomycetales > Streptomycetaceae > Streptomyces > Streptomyces zhaozhouensis. The sequence continues at coordinate 31,990 of NZ_OCNE01000024.1, read as the reverse complement.
CAGCCGCACCGCCAGGTCGGCGGCGTCGCGCGGGCCGAGCCCCTCCGCGAGGACCACGAACTCGTCGCCGCCGAGCCGCGCCACCGTGTCGTTGTCCCGCACGCCCTGCTCCAGCCGGCGCGCGACCTCGACCAGCACCGCGTCGCCGCACACGTGCCCGAACCTGTCGTTGATCGCCTTGAAGCCGTCCAGGTCGCAGAAGAGCACCGCCAGCCCCTTGCCGTCGCCCCCGGGGGCGTCCGGCTGGAGCACGTGCTCGTGGTGGTCGAACGCGTGCGGCCGGTGGACGCCGGTCCCGAACGCGTCGAACGCCGCGGCGCCCAGCGCCTCCTGCGTGGGCGCCGGGTAGGGGCGGCGGGACTCCGGCGGGTTGGCGCAGATCCGGGAGCCGAGGCGGGCGCGCAGCTCCGCGCTGTTGGGCAGGCCGGTGAGCGCGTCGTGGCTGGCGCGGTGCGCGAGCGCCAGCTCGTGGCGCTTGCGTTCCTCGATGTCCTCGACGTGGGTCAGCTGCACCTGCGGCCCGGCCGCCGGGTCGGCGACCACCGAGTTCCGCAGGCTGACCCAGAGGTAGCTGCCGTCCTTGCGGGCCAGTCGCAGCTCGGCCCGGCCGCCGTCGTTGGCGGTGCGCAGCAGCGTGCCCATGTCCTCGGGGTGGACCAGGTCGGCGAAGCTGTAGCGGCGCAGCACGGCGACGGTGCGGCCGAGCAGCCGGCAGAGCGCGTCGTTGACCCGCAGCAGCCGCCCGTCGCTGTCGCCGCCGACCTCGGCGATGGCCATCCCGCTGGGCGCGTACTCGAACGCCTGCCGGAAGCTCTCCTCGCTGGCGCGCAGCGCCTCCTGCTCGCGTTCCAGGCGGACGAGCGCGCGCTGCATGTTGCCGCGCAGCCTGGCGTTGCTGATGGCGATGGCGGCCTGCGAGGCGTAGAGCTGGAGGGCCTCGCAGCCCCAGGGGCCGGGGCGGCGGCCGTTGCGCGGCTTGTCGACCTCCAGGACGGCCAGCAGCTCGCCGTCCGAGGCGTACATCGGCGCGAAGAGCCGGTCCATCGGGTGCCACTCGTCGGGGAAACGGGGCGCCGGGCCGGTGGTGTGCCACTGGGGGACGTCGTCGTGGTCGAGGACCCAGCCCTCGGTGTAGGGGATGAAACGCAGCTCTCCCCAGCGCTCCCCCATGGCCAGCCGGCGCTCCCAGGAGGCGCGGGAGCCGGTGCGGCCGGCGATGGCGGCCTCGGCCTTGTCGACCTCCACCTGGTCGGCGCCGGCGACGGCGGCCACGAGCAGGTCACCGTCGGGTCTGACGACGTTGACCGAGGCCAGCTCGAAGCCGAGCGCGTTCACGCTGCCGTCGGCGACGGTCTGGAGGGTGTCCGCCATGCTGCGGGCCGTGTTGAGCTGGGCGACGACCTGGTGCAACTCCCGCAGCGAAGCGAGGCGCACATAGGGCTCCGTCTCCGTTTCCATCACTCCCCCGGGTGAATGCACGTGCAGATATAGAGGCCACTGAATCACAGGGAGCTGTTCACTAGGTACACAGGGTCAGCGATTAGTAGCCTACTGTGGCCCATGTCACAGTGCGGACAGGGTCGATCGCGGGTTGTAGGACGAGTCGGGACAAAGCCCTGGTTCCGTGGCCCGATGCGTTTCCCTCTCGCGGGCGGCTAGCGTGCCGTTGTGTCCCAACCAGCGAGACCAGCTCACGCAGCCCCCTCGGCCCCGGCCGCCGGCTCTCCCGGCTCGGCCGAATCCGTTCCCCCGGCACGCCCCGAGGGGGTGGGCGAGGAGGAGTTCCGAAGCGCGATGGCCCGGCTGGCGGGCGCCGTGGTGCTGGTCACGGCGCACGACGAGGACGACGGCCCGAGGGGCGCGCCGGCCGGGATGACGGCCACGGCGTTTCTCTCCGTCTCCCTGGACCCGCCGCTGGTGCTGGTCAGCGTCCGCGGCGGCTCGCGGATGGACGAGATCCTGGAGCAGCGCGACCGGTGGGCCGCCTCCCTGCTCGGCGCCGAACAGCGCCCGCTGGCCGGCCGGTTCGCGATGCGCGGGCGCCTCAGCGACCGGCTGCTCTTCCGCGAGGTGCCGCACACGCTCGGCGAGTTGTCCGGGGCGCCGCTCGTCGAGGGCGCGCTCGCGGCGCTGGAGTGCGAGACGGAGAGCCGGGTCGAGGCGGGTGACCACACGCTGGTCATCGGACGGGTGCTGCGCACCGCCCTCGCCCCCGAGGCGGGCGGGCCGCTGCTGTACTACCGGGGGGACTACCGGCGGCTGGGCTGAGCGGGACGAGCGGTAGCGCTCAGTCCCAACCCGCGCGACCCGAGCGCCCCTTCTTCACCTCGGAACGGTGACGCTTCTCCCGCAGCCGCCGCTCCACCAGCGAGCGCGGCTTCTTCTTCGGGCGGCGCGGCCTGGCCGGCGGCGCGGTGGCCTCGGCCAGCAGGTCGGCCAGCCGCCGGGCCGCCGCCTCCCGGTTGCGCCACTGCGAACGGTGCTCGCTGGCGCGGACCACCAGCACCCCGCCCTCGGTCAGCCGGCCGGAGAGCCGCTCCAGGGCGCGCTCCTTCCACACCCCGGGCAGGGCCGTGGTGGCGGCCAGGTCGAAGCGCAACTCGGCCTGGGTGTCGGAGGTGTTGACGTGCTGGCCGCCCGGCCCCGAGGAACGCGAGAACCGCCAGCGCAGCTCCGACTCGGGCACGTGGACCGCGCCGCGGATGGGATAGGAACCGGACATGTGTGCCATGGTCCCGCCTCCGCCGCCGACGCGCACCACGGTTTCCCGCCCCGGGGCGGGAAACCCGCACTTTTCCCTGAGTTTTCCGCGCCCCCGCCGTGGAACCTGGCCTCGGCTGACATCGTTGAGGTCAGTGAGAGTAACGTCTTCGCAAAGAAGACCAGAACGATCCGGACTAAGGGGATTTCTCCATGGGTGTGAGCCTGTCCAAGGGCGGCAACGTCTCGCTGAGCAAGGAGGCTCCAGGACTGACCGCGGTCACCGTCGGCCTGGGCTGGGACGTCCGCACCACCACCGGTACCGACTTCGACCTGGACGCCAGCGCCCTCGCGGTGGACAGCTCCGGCAAGATCGTCTCGGACCAGCACTTCATCTTCTACAACAACCTCGCCACCCCCGACGGCACCATCCAGCACACCGGTGACAACCTCACCGGTGAGGGCGAGGGCGACGACGAGCAGATCAAGGTCGGCCTGGCGGGCCTGCCGCCGGAGGTCGACAAGATCGTCTTCCCGGTCTCGATCCACGACGCCGACAACCGCGGCCAGAACTTCGGCCAGGTGCGGAACGCGTTCATCCGGGTGATCAACCAGGCCGACGACAACGAGCTGGCTCGTTACGACCTGACCGAGGACGCCTCCACCGAGACCGCCATGGTCTTCGGTGAGCTGTACCGCAGCGGCGCCGACTGGAAGTTCCGCGCCGTCGGCCAGGGCTACGCCTCCGGCCTGGCCGGCATCGCCCAGGACTTCGGCGTCAACATCTGAGGTATCCCCGAGGCTGATGCCTGAGGCGGCCCCCGGACGGTTCGACCCGTCCGGGGGCCGCCGTCGTTCTGGCGGGAACCTCACTCAGGGTCGCGATTCCAACTGCCGCCCCGGGCACGCGGCATGAACGCCACCGACGCCTTGTGCCCGCACGGCATGGGGACTTGCCTTCCCCCACGCCGTACTGAAGGGTATGGCCCCATGCAGATCGTCATCACCTCACGGAAGGCGGCGACGCTCGACACCTGGCGACGGGCACGCGTCGACGCCCCCGGGGTGATCATCCACCTGGGACCGCGTTCGCCGGTCCCGGTGGACGCGATGGTGGTGTCCGGGGTCCACGCCTTCCCCCGGCTGGGCGGGCGCCCGCGTTGGGACCGCGCGCAGATCATCGAGAACACGCACGAGGACGACTGGCCCAAGTACCTGGTGGTGCCGCCGACCCGCCCGATGGTGCTCGGCGAGGACCGGGTGGCCCGCATCCACCCCGACTACCGCCGGATCAGCCCGGCCGGCTACGCCGCCTCCCGCGCGCTGGCGGAGATCGTCCGCTGGAACGCCAGCCAGGACGACACGATCTCGGCCGCGGAGGTGAACCTCCCGCTGCTGGGCTTCGACAATCCCGCCGACGCCGCGAGCGCCCGCGCCTTCCACGAGGCGCTGGGCGAACTCCTCACGACGGCCCCCTGACGGGAGAGCCCCTCCCGGGGGCGGGGACGACACCCCGCCCAAGCCACGCACGTGAGTAGCCGACTGCGGCCCGCCACCCAGCATTCGCGCGGTTCCCCGCGTCCCCAAGCCGCCCACCGGCTGAACAGGGGCGCGGGGCACCGCGCGGACAACCGGACACCGGGGCGGGGACGACAGCCCGCCCCATCCGGCCGGGGACCGTCGTCGCGGCGAGGCGACCTACGACTCCGCGTCCACCAGCCGCAGCTCCGGGTGGGCCGTGCCGCCGTCGATCGCGGTGGAGGACAGGTGGGAGACCACCCGGTCGTCCACCGGGTCCCGGGCCGGGTCCTCGTGCACCACCAGGTGCTCGTACGTCGTCGCCCGCTGCGCCGGCACCCGGCCCGCGTCGCGGATCAGCCGGATCAGCTCCATCCGGTTCGAGCGGTGCCTCGCGCCCGCCGAGGAGACCACGTTCTCCTCCAGCATCACCGAGCCGAGGTCGTCCGCCCCGTAGTGCAGCGAGAGTTGGCCGACCTCCTTGCCGGTGGTCAGCCAGGAGCCCTGGATGTGCGCCACGTTGTCCAGGAAGAGCCGCGCCACCGCGATCAGCCGCAGGTACTCGAAGAGCGTCGCCTGGGTCTGGCCGCGCAGATGGTTGTTCTCCGGCTGGTAGGTGTAGGGGATGAACGCCCGGAAGCCGCCCGTGCGGTCCTGCACGTCCCGCACCATCCGCAGGTGCTCGATCCGCTCGGCGTTGGTCTCGCCCGTGCCCATCAGCATCGTGCAGGTCGACTCGACGCCCAGCCGGTGGGCGGTCTCCATGATCGACAGCCACTCCTCGCCCGACTCCTTCAGCGGGGCGATGGCGTTGCGCGGCCGGGCGGGCAGCAGCTCGGCGCCGGCGCCGGCGAACGAGTCGAGCCCGGCGGCGTGGATGCGGCGAATGGCCTCCTCGACGCCCACGCCGGAGATCCGGGCCATGTGCGCCACCTCGGAGGCGCCGAGCGAGTGGATCACCAGCTCGGGGAACGCCTCCTTGATCGCGGAGAAGTGGCGTTCGTAGTACTCCACTCCGTAGTCCGGGTGGTGCCCGCCCTGGAACATGATCTGGGTGCCGCCCAGTTCCACCGTCTCGGCGCAGCGCCGCAGGATGTCGTCGAGGTCCCGCGTCCAGACCCTGTCGCTCTTGGGCGGGGCGTAGAACGCGCAGAACTTGCAGGCGGTGACGCAGGCGTTGGTGTAGTTGATGTTCCGCTCGATGATGTACGTCGCGATGTGCTCCACGCCCGCGTAGCGCCGGCGGCGCACAGCGTCCGCCGCGCGCCCCAAGGCGTGCAGCGGCGCGGAACGGTAGAGGTCCAGCGCCTCCTCGGGGGTGATCCGCCCGCCCTCGGCGGCCCGGTCCAGCACGCTGGTGAACTCGGCGGCGCCCATCACGTTCCCTTCGACGGTTCCGGTGGCCTCCAACCGCTTCAGCCTACGTCAGCGGCCTGCGACGGGCCCCGAAGCCCCTGTGCGGGGACCGGGTCATGACTCCCGGGTGAGCGTGCCCTCGTTCTCGTTGCCCTCGGCGTAGCCGTGGAACTCCATCAGCTCCTCACCGCCGGGCCGCAGCACGAAGACATAGGGGTCGGGCACGCAGGTGGAGGCCAACGTGGAACGGTGCGGGTCCAGTTCGGCCTCCAGGGTCAGCTCGTCCTCGGCGACCTCGGTGAGGGTCAGCCGGTCCACGCAGCTGTTCAGGCCGATCGCGTCGCTCGAGGTGGCGGTGCCGACCTCCTCGCCGACCCGTCCTTCGGAGACCTCGACCAGGATGGTGCCCAGCGGCAGACCGCCCGCGCGGACGTCGCCCTCCCAGACGCCGAGGTAGCGCTCGGGGACGGCCCGGTCGTCGGCCCGCTCCTCGTCGTCGCCCAGCAGCCACAGCGCGCCACCGCCCGCCAGGGCCAGCGCCGCGACCGCCGCGACCGCCACGCCGGCCATGAGGCGCCGGCGGCGGGGCCGCGCCGGGGGCGCCGCCGAGGGGGGAGGCGAGGGCGAAGGCGAGGACGGCGGGGCACCGTGCGTCTCCGCGTCCTGGGTGGGCTGCTGCGGCGCGGTCGGGGCGGCCATCGCCAGCCTCGGGTCGGGCGCGCGGGCGGGGGCGCGCTCGCCGCCCGCGTCGCGGTCCTCGCCCGCGTCCAGGTCGAGCAGCCGCACCGCGCGCCGGCTGACCTCCTCCACCAGCGGCTGCGGCAGCCAGCCGGGGCCGAGCAGGGTCGCGGCCGGTGCCCGCCCCGCCAGGTCGGCGGCGACCTCGGCCGGCGCGGGCCGGTCCGCCGGCCGCTTCGCCAGGCAGGCGGCGACCAGCGGGCGCAGCTCGTCCGGCACACCGTCGAGCACGGGCGGCTCGTGGACCACCCGGTACAGCAGCTGCGCCACCCCGGTACCGGGGAACGGCGGGTGCCCGCCGGCGGCGAACGCCAGCACCGCGCCGAACGAGAACACGTCGGTCGGCGGCCCGAGGTCGTCGCCCGTCGCCTGCTCCGGCGACATGTAGCCGGGCGAGCCGACCGAGACGCCGGTGGTGGTCAGCCGCGTGGTGGCGCCGGCGTCGGTCGCCCTGGCGATACCGAAGTCGATCAGCCGCGGCCCGTCCAGCGCCAGCAGCACGTTGGACGGCTTCACGTCGCGGTGGACCAGGCCGCGCCCGTGCACCGCCGCGAGCCCCTCGGCCAGCCCGGCGCCCAGCGCGCGCACCGTGCGCGGCGGGAGGGCGCCGTGCGCGGCCACCGCGTGCTCCAGGTCGGGCCCGGCGACATAGCCGGTGGCGACCCAGGGCACCTCGGCCTCCGGGTCGGCGTCCAGCACGGGCGCGGTCCAGTCGCCGCCGACCAGCCGGGCGGCCGCGACCTCGCGGGCGAACCGCGTCCGGAAGCGCCCCTGGTCGGCGATGTGCGGGTGCACCAGCTTGACCGCGACGGTGCGCCCGCCGGCGCTGCGCCCCAGATAGACCCGGCCCATCCCGCCGCGCCCCAGCCGGCCCAGCAGCCGGTAGGAGCCGACCGACCGGGGGTCGTCGGCGGTCAGCGGGTCCATCAGCGCGGCTCCGGCGCCGGCAGCAGCTCCACGTCGAGGTCGCGGTCTCTTCCGACGCGCCGGCCGAACTCGGCCATCCCGGCCAACTGCCGTTCGCCCAGCCGGAAGTCCAGGGTGGTGAAGTAGCGTTCCAGCACCTCGGCGTCGAAGTCCTCCCAGCGCGCGGCCTGCTCGGCGACCTTGGCCACCTCGGTCAGGGAGAGGTCGCGGGAGGCCAGGAAGGCGCGGTGCACCTCGCGGACCGTCTCCGGATGGTCGGCCAGATAGCCGCGCCGCACGCACCAGACGGCGAAGACGAACGGCAGGCCGGTCCAGGCGTGCCACATCTCGCCCAGGTCGTGCACCTCGAGACCGAGCCGGGGCGCGTCGTGCAGCGAGGCGCGCAGCGCGGCGTCGCCGATCAGCACGCCGGCGTCGGCCTCCCGCATCATCAGCCCGAGGTCGGGCGGGCAGGTGTAGTAGTCGGGCGTGACGCCGTACGCCTCCGACAGCAGCAGCCTGGCCAGCCGCACCGAGGTGCGCGAGGTGGAGCCGAGCGCGACCCGGGCGCCGTCCAGCCGGTCGAGCGGCACCTGGGAGACGATCACGCAGGACATCACGGGCCCGTCGCAGCCGACGGCGATGTCGGCGAGCGGCACCAGCTCGTCCGAGTGGCGGAAGAAGTCCATGAGGGAGACGGGCCCCATGTCCAGCTCCCCGGCCACCAGCCGCTCACCCAAGCGCTCCGGGGTGTCCTTCGCCAGCTCCAGGTCCAGCAGGCTTCCCGTCCGGGCGAGTCCCCAGTAGAGGGGGAGGCAGTTGAGGAACTGGATGTGTCCGACACAGGGGCGACTTGGGTGGTGTGTAGTCACCTTAGGGAGGGTACGCCTGAGGTCGTGCGAGCCAACGTTCAGGGACAGGTCCACCTCACGGGTGATCTCTGCTCTTCCGAGCGTGCACACCCCGTGCTAGGCTCGCGGCGAGTTGCAGTTTGGTTTCCCTTGCAGTACGAGCCTGCGGAGCATGTGACCGCGGGCTTTCGTCGTTTTCAGGCTTCATGCAGGTTCTGGAGCAGGGCGACCCTTTTAGGCCCAGGGAGGGCTTATGGCTACCGGAACCGTCAAGTGGTTCAACGCCGAGAAGGGCTTTGGTTTCATCGCCCAGGATGGCGGCGGCCCTGATGTCTTCGTTCACTACTCCGCTATCAACGCCACCGGTTTCCGTTCTCTTGAGGAGAGCCAGACCGTGACCTTCGATGTCACCCAGGGTCCGAAGGGTCCCCAGGCTGAGAACGTCAGCGTGGTCTGAAACGCCAGTTTTTCGGCGTGACAACCAGAGAAGCCCCTGTCGGCTGGCAGGGGCTTCTTTTGTTGTGCGCCACGGGCCGCGCGTGAGGTTCCCCGGAGGATTTCCCGTCCGGGGGAAATCCTCCGTCGGCCTCCGCCGCCGGGCCGGTTAGCGCTCCGCGCCGTCCGGGGCGTACAGCTCCTCCAGAACGTCGGCGTACTCGTGGAGAACGGCGGCCCGGCGAATCTTGAGCGACGGGGTCAGCTGTCCCCCTTCCACGGTGAACTCCTGGGGGAGGACCCGGAATCGTCGAATGGACTCGCCTTCGGGGAGCACCCGTTCGGCCGTGGTGATCGCCTTGCCGATGTCGGCGAGGAGTTCGGGGTCCTCGACCAGCCGGGAGACCGGCGTCCTGCCCCGTTCGCGGAGGGTGCGCCAGTGCGCCAGCCCGTCGGGGTCGAGGGTGATCAGGGCGGCGAGATGGGGGAGCTGGTCGCCGACCACCAGGCAGTGGCCGACCAGCGCGTGGGCGCGCAGCGCCTCCTCGACCGGCTCGGGGGCCACCGTCCTGCCCCGCGCGGTGATGATCAGGTCCCTCTGCCGTCCGATGATCGTGAGAAAGCCGTCCTCGTCCAGGGAGCCCAGGTCCCCCGTCGCGAACCAGCCCTCGGCGTCGGTTCCCGGCACCACCCGCCCCCGTTCGCCGTCCCAGTAGCCGGCGAAGACCTGCGCGCCGCGCACCAGTACCTCGCCGTTCCTGGCGACGCGCACGGCCGCGCCCGGCAGCGGCCGGCCGACGGTGCCGAGGCGGCGGGCGCCCGGAGAGTTCACGGTGACGGCCGCCGAGGTCTCGGTGAGCCCGTAGCCCTCGTGGACGGCGACCCCGATGCCCTCGTAGAAGGTGGCGAGCCGGCTCCCCAGCGGCGCTCCCCCGCAGATCACGTGCCGCAGCCGGCCGCCGAGCCGCTCCCTGATCCTGCGGTAGACCAGCGGCTCGTAGAGCGAACGCGCGGCCCTCAGCCCCACGCCGGGCCGGGCCTCCGCCTCGGTCTCCCCCGAGGCCCCCAGCCGCCTGGCTATCCGCGCGGCGCGGTCGAAGGCGCTGCCGCGCCCCGCCGTCTCGGCGCTGGCGCGGGCGGCGTTGAAGACCTTCTCCAGCAGCTGGGGAACGGCGAAGAGGAAGGTCGGCCGGAACGAGGCGAGGTCCGCCGACAGCTCGGCGGCGGCGAGCCCCGACGCGTGCCCCAGCCGCACCCGGGCCCGCACACAGGCCAACGAGACCACACGGCCCAGCACATGGGCCATCGGGAGGAACAGCAGCGTGCTCGGCGGGCCCTGCTCGGGGTCGTCCGCCTCGGGGGCGAACACCGGGCCGAACAGCTCGATGGCGCCGTCGAGTTCGGCCAGCAGATTGGCGTGGGTGAGCACGCAGCCCCGGATCATCCCGGTGGTGCCCGAGGTGTAGACGAGCGTCGCGGCGTGGCCGGGGGTGAGGTGCTGCCGGTTCTCGGCGACGGTCCGGTCCGGCGCCCCGCGCCCGGCCGCCGTGATCTGGCCCAGCACCCCGCCCTGCCCCGCGCCCAGCGCGGTGAGCTGCCAGACGTGCGCCACCCCCGACAGCTCCTGGCGGACGGCGCTCAGCCTGCGGGCCTCCTCCGCCGTCTCGACCACGCACGCCCTGGCCCCGGAGTCGCGCAGCATCCAACTGAGCTGTTCCGCCGAGGACTCGGGGTAGATCGGCACGGTGACCAGGCCGGCCGCCCAGGCGGCGAAGTCCAGCAGCGTCCACTCGTAGCGAGTCCTGGACATGACAGCCAGTCGGTCGCCAGGGCGCAGCCCGTGCGCGGTCAGCCCCTTGGCGAGCGCCGTCACCTCCTCGGCGAACGCGGCCGCGCTGACATCACGCCAACTCCCGTCCGCCTGCCGACGGCTGAGAACCGGCAGCTCCGGCGCGGCGAGCGCGTTCACATACGGGATGTCGGCCAGGGTGCCGTGCCCGGGGGAGGGCCCGGGGGGCGGGGTGGCCACGGCGACCACCCGCCCCTCCTCCCGGTGCAGCCGTGGCGTCAGTCGGTGGGTCGCTGTGGTCTCCAGCGGGGCGTGCGGCATCGCGGTCCTCCCGATCACCGCCCTGGGGTAAAGGCGGAGTGGCTGCATTCTGCCGCGCCCCGTTCGGCGCTGACCGGGGCTTTCACCGTTCCACCACGGCTGCTGTGCCGGTTCGACCGGTTCCTGCCACCGAATGTCAACTCCTGTCGGTGCGATGGGTGTCACATCCCGGACGACGCGCCTCCTCTTGCGGGTGGGGGCGTGCTCACGTCAGAGTTCCTGACATACGGCACTCCCGCCGTCGAGCCGCTCCGGCGGGTGTGCCGTCTCTGGGTCCGGCCGACCCCGGGGACCATTTCACGACACTTTCGGGAAGCACCTCACGGCGCGTTCCTGGCGGAATCTCAGCCTCCGTTCGTGGCCCGGCGGTCATCCCCTCTCCCCTGAGTCTCCGCGAGATCGAAACGACAGAACACACTCTTGCCCCCCTGGTCGATCGGCGCCCACCAGGTGGCGTCGGCGAGGCTCTGCACGATGAACAGCCCCCTGCCGCCCTCGGCGAGCAGCGTGTCGTCCGGTCCCGGCGACGGGTCGAGCCGGTCGCCGGCGGGCAGGGTGGGCGGCGTGGAGTCCTCGTCCGAGACCTCCACGAAGAGCGAACGCGGCCAGTAGCGGAACGCCACCACCACCCGCCGCTCACCGGCGAGCTGCACCCGACGACCGTCGGGCGCGGCGTGGTGGATCGCGTTGCCCACCAGCTCGGAGACGCACAGCTCCACGTCGTCGGCGAGCTCGGACAGCCCCCACTCCCCCAGCACATGGCGCGCGGTGTGCCGGGCGGCGGCCGGGGTGTCGCGGTAGTCGGCCACCAGGGTGATCGAACGGAAACGGTACGCGCTGGACAGCACCACGGGCTCACGGGGCGCGGGCGGCGCCACCAGGCGCGGTGTGCTTCTCATCTCCGGCGACGACATGGTCTCCCCCCTCGATCGGCCGGCTCGATGACGTTCCGGGCGGCGGGCGCCCGTCGAAACCAGTTCGGTTATCAACCAGTCAAGAGGCGACAGACCCCTTGAGGGAACGAGCACAAGGGGGTTCACACACACATGAGGGGGGTTCACGTGGGGCATGGGCTCACGGACCGTGCTCCCCCCGGGCGCGTCGCGCGCACCCCCCGCGCCGGCAGGGCGAAACGGCCCCGGCCGGCACGTGATCCGTGCCGGCCGGGGCCGAGGGGGCGCGTGGGGGGCGGACGTCGTCAGACGGTCGCCTCACGCGCCCGTGGGGGCGCGCCCGACGGCCGGTCGTCGGCCGGGGCGGGCTCCTCGTCGCGGTCGATGTCGTTGATCTCGAAGCTGGTCGCCCTGTCGTAGGCGTCCCGGTCGAGGATGCCCTCCCTGGCGGCCACGATGACCGGCACGGTCGCCTGCCCCGCGACGTTGGTCGCGGTGCGGACCATGTCCAGGATCGGGTCGATGGCCAGCAGCAGACCCACGCCCTCCAGGGGCAGCCCGAGGGTGGAGAGCGTCAGCGTGGTCATCACCGTCGCGCCGGTGAGGCCCGCGGTGGCCGCCGAGCCGATGACGGAGACGAAGGCGATCAGCAGGTAGTCCTGTGCGCCCAGGCTCACGCCGAAGATCTCCGCCACGAAGATCGCCGCCAGCGCCGGGTAGATCGCGGCGCAGCCGTCCATCTTGGTGGTGGCGCCGAACGGCACGGCGAAGGAGGTGTACTCCCTCGGCACGCCCAGGCGCTCGGTGACCTTCTGGGTGACCGGCAGCGTGCCGACCGAGGAGCGCGAGACGAACGCCAGCTGGATCGCCGGCCACGCGCCGCGGAAGAAGCGCAGCGGGTTGACCTTGGCGACGGACCACAGCAGCAGCGGGTAGACGCCGAAGAGCACCAGCAGCGAGCCGACGTAGACGTCGACGGTGAACGTCGCGTAGTCCCCCAGCAGGTCCCAGCCGTACTGGTCGATGGCCCGGCCGATCAGGCCGACCGTGCCGATCGGCGCCAGCCGGATGATCCACCACAGCACCTTCTGGAGCAGCGCCAGCGAGGTCTCGGCGAACGTGATCAGCGGCGCCGCACGCTCGCCCAGCTTCAGCGCGGCCACGCCGACGGCGGCGGCCATGAACACGATCTGCAGGACGTTGAGTTCGGTGAACGGGGTGATCACGTCGGTCGGGACGATCCCCGTCAGGAAGTCCAGCCAGGAACCCTTGCTCTCGGGCGCGACCCCGTCGGCGGCGGAGAGGTTGGAGCCGGAACCGGGGTTGGTCAGCAGCCCGATCGTCAGGCCGATCGCGACCGCGATCAGCGAGGTGATCAGGAACCACAGCAGGGTCTGCGCGGCGAGCCTGGCCGCGTTGGAGACCTGGCGCAGGTTGGTGATGGAGACGGCGATGGCGAGGAAGACCAGCGGGCCGACGGCGAGCCGCAGCAACTGCACGAAGATGCCGCCGACCTCGTCGAGGGTCCGGCTCAGCCAGTCGACGGACCACTCGCGGGCCACCCAGCCGAGCACCACGCCCAGGACGAGGCCGGCCAGGATCTGCGCCCAGAACGGCGGCAGGGATATGCGGCGGGATCTGGGCGCCGCGGCGGGGGGCGCGGAGGCCGACGGCTCCGCGGGGGACGAGGAGGACACAGGAACACTCCGGTGGGAACGAGGGAGGTGATCGGGACGACGATCGGGGCCGGACGGGGCCGCGCACATGGCGACCGCCGCCCCTTCGGGGGCGGGCAGGGGTCGCGCCGGGGGCGCCGAACTCTCGGGGGTACGAAGGTGTCAGCGACAGGCCGCGGTCAGCACGCGGCAGAGATCGATGTGCAGGCGCGCGACAAGCGGAACGCTCACCAGAGGAGCGGGCGCGGCTGCGGTCTTCATGCGGAGCACGGTAGCACCCCTCCTTCCGGCCGTCATGGGCATGGGCGGCGTCCCGGGAACCGCCGGTGCCGCACGGTTCCCCCGGGCCATGCCAACGCCCCGCCGCGGGGACACATTCCAGCGGCGGGGCGTCGTTCGGATCACAGCGGCGCGGGCGCGCCCGGGGGCACGTCAGCTCGCGTCGTCCTCCATGCCCTGGTTGGCGCTGAGCCTGGCCTTGGCCCGCTCCACCCTGGGCGCGAGCTGCTCGGACATCTGGTCCCGCTGGCGCCGCAGCAGCACCAGGCTGAGGGGCGCGGAGACCACGAGCGAGAGCATCGCCAGCCACAGCGGGTTGGCCGTGCCGAAGGACTCGGGCACCACCCCGACGTAGGCGAGCACGGCGATCACCGCGAAGCAGCCGGCGAAGACGCCGAAGCGGAGCGCGGTGTAGCGCAGCGTCGCCGACCTGGTGGGCACGGCGGCGGTGGCGGTGTCGGCGGTCATCTGCGGTCCCCTGTCGTCCTCGGTGGTCGGCTCGGTGGTCGCCTCGGCCGCCTCTGTGCGCGCGGCGCGGTCGGCCGCGGGCCCGGCCCCCTCGTGGCCGGCCTCGGCGGAGGCGCGCGGTGCGGGCAGCGCGCCGTCGGACTCGGCACGTTCGGACGCGGCGCGCTCCGGCTTCGCGGGCTCGGACGCGGCGCGCTCCCGTGCGGAACGTTCCTGCTGTGGCATCTCGGTCTCTCCTCGCCGCCTCAACCCAGGGGGAGCCACAGGGTGACGTCGTCCCGGTACTCGTTCTCCCCGACCCTGATCGCGCCGGGGACCCGCCCGACCTCCTGGTAGCCGCAGGAGGTGTAGAAACGTTCGAGCCCCATGCCGCCGCGGCAGGTCAGCCGGATGCCCATGACCTCAGGTTCGACCGCGCGGGCCGCGGAGGCGGCGGCGGCCATCAGCTCCCGGCCCGCTCCACGTCCCTGCCAGTCGGGGTGGATCATCACGGTCGCCAGCGACAGCCAGTGCCGCATCAGGCGGTGGGTGTTGCGCTGGAGGAACGCGGTGGCGACCGGCCGGCCCCGGTCGTTGGCGCCGATCAGCAGCCGGGTGGTGCCCTCGGCCATGCCGACCAGGTGCTGGCGGAGCGCCGGCCGGACGTCCTCGGGGGTGACGGTGGGCACGAAGCCCACCGCGCCGCCGGCGTTGGTCACGTCGGCCCAGAGCGCGGCGATCGCGTCGGACAGCTCGGCGGTCGGCGCCGGGTCCAGCACGAAGTGCGGCCAGCCCTCCCGGTGCCCGCGCCCGGCGGCCGCGCGCGGCACCGTCGTCGTCTCGCTCATGCCCGCACGACCTCAGGCCCGCATCGGCTGCGGCTGGTCGCGGCGGGCCGGGTCCGGGCCCTCGTACTCGCGCAGCACCTCGTAGCGGGTGTTGCGCTCGACGGGCCGGAAGCCGGCGTCCCTGATGAGCTCCAGCAGGTCGTCCCTGGTGAGCTTGTCCGGGGTGCCGAAGTTGTCCGCGTCGTGGGTGATCTTGTACTCGACGACCGAGCCGTCCATGTCGTCGGCGCCGTGCTGGAGCGCGAGCTGGGCGGTGCCCACGCCGTGCATCACCCAGAAGACCTTGACGTGCGGGATGTTGTCGAACAGCAGCCGGGAGACGGCGAACGTGCGCAGCGCCTCGGCGCCGGAGGCCATGGTGGTGCCGGCCTGGAGCCGGTTGCGGATCTTGCCGTCCCGCATGTCCACGAAGTCGTGCTGGTAGCGCAGCGGGATGAAGACCTGGAAGCCCCCGGTCTCGTCCTGGAGCTCGCGCAGCCGCAGCACGTGGTCCACCCGGTGGCGGCGCTCCTCGATGTGGCCGTACAGCATGGTGCAGGGGGTCTTCAGGCCCTTGGAGTGCGCCAGCCGGTGGATGCGCGACCAGTCCTCCCAGTGGGTGCGGTGGTCGACGATCTGGCTCCTGACCTCCTCGTCGAAGATCTCGGCGCCGCCGCCGGTGAGCGACTCCAGCCCCGCGTCGATCAGCTCGTCGAGGATCTCGGAGGCCGACAGCCCGGAGATGCTTTCGAAGTGGTGGATCTCGGTCGCGGTGAACGCCTTGAGCGACACCTGCTCCGGCAGCGCCTCCTTCAGCGCCCGCAGCGACCTCGGGTAGTAGCGCCACGGCAGCGTCGGGTGGAGGCCGTTGACGATGTGCAGCTCGGTGAGGCCGTCGCCCTCCATGGCGTGGGCCAGCCTGACGGCCTCCTCGATGCGCATCGTGTACGCGTCCTTCTCGCCCGGCTTGCGCTGGAACGAGCAGTAGGCGCACGAGGCCGTGCAGACGTTGGTCATGTTCAGATGGCGGTTGACGTTGAAGTAGACGACGTCGCCGTTCTTCCGGGTCCGCACCTCGTGCGCGAGGCCGCCGAGCCAGGCGAGGTCGTCCGTCTCGTAGAGAGCGATGCCGTCCTCGCGGGAGAGCCTCTCCCCGGAGAGCGCCTTCTCCTCCAGCTCCCGCTTCAACCCCGCGTCCATCTGCCTGCCTCCCGGGTGCGGTCCGTCGTGTGCGCCGTCTTAGAGGCTACGCCTGCTCGTCCCTGGGCAGCTCGCCGACCCTGTTCTCCCACTTGACGGAGAGCACCAGGGTCGAGTGCGTGCGGGAGACGCCCTTGGTGCGGGCGAGCCTGCGGACGGTGCGCTCCAGGCCGTCCACGTCCGAGGCCCGGACCTTCAGCATGTAGGAGTGCTCGCCGGCGATGAACCAGCAGTCCTCGATCTCCGCGAGCTCGCGCAGCCGCCCGGCGGCGTCCTCGTGGTCGACCGCGTCCGAGAGCGTCACCCCGATCAGCGCGGTCACGCCGAGCCCCAGCTTCTTCGGGTCCACGGTGGCCCGGTAGCCGGTGATCACCCCGGCCGACTCCAGGCGGTTGATCCGGTCGGTGACGCTCGGCCCCGACAGCCCGACCAGACGGCCCAACTCGGCGTACGACGCCCGGCCGTTCTCCCGCAGCGCCTGGATGAGCTGTCTGTCCACGGCGTCCATGCTCGCAGCGCCCTCCTCGTTCTCTGGCGTATCCGGTCGATCGCACAGACGAATCTAAGGCATGACCCCCCGATCACCTACGAGTGCCCGGCCGAACGGGCCGCGCCCCCCAACTCGCCGCGCCAACGGCGGTAGAGCGTGTGCCCCACCCCCATCGCGTCCAGCGCCCGCCCCGCCACGAAGTCCACCAGCTCCTGGAGGTCGCCCGCACCCGCGTAGAACGCCGGCGAGGCCGGCAGCACCACGGCGCCCGCCTCGTCCAGCGCGACCAGCTGCCGCAGGGTCGGTCCGCTCAACGGGGTCTCCCGCACCACGACCACCAGCGGGCGCCGCTCCTTGAGCGTCACGGAGGCCACCCGCTGCAACAGGTCCTTGGAGAGACCGAGCGCCACGCCCGCGACCGAGGCGGTGGAGGCCGGCACGATCACCATGCCCCTGGCCGGATACGACCCGGAGGAGGGCCCCGCCGCCAGGTCGCCGGCCGACCAGTACCGCACCCGGGACAGCTCGGGCGCGAACGCCCCCTCCGTCCCGTCGGCGCCGCGCGACAGCCACGCCGCCAGGTCGGACCGCCAGTGCCCGTCGCGGAAGGAGACGCCCGTCTCGTCCCGCAACGTCAACCGCGCCGCACGGCTCACCACCAGGTCGACCGACTCGCCCGCCGCCAGCAGCCCGCGCAGCAGCGCCGCCGCGTAGGGCGTCCCCGACGCACCCGAGACGCCCACCACCCACGGCCGGCGCCCGGCCTCCGCGCGCCCGTCCGCCGGACCAGCCTCGTTCATGCGTCGAGGCTAACCGCCGCCACTGACAGCCGCCCTCGTCGGGGCATCTTGTCGTACAGGCAACGAGCTGCTTACCGGACGGTGACGCGTCGGCCACAGACGGCGCCCCGCGGGTCGCGCCGCGGCGCGGGCATGGACACTGGACGCCGAGGCCACCCTCGCATCGACCGGTGGGCCCGCGTCCTCGCCCCCTCGGACAGGAGTGCCGACATCAACGACCGCACCCGCCCCCGAACCCGCCTGCGGCGGATCGCCGCGCTGGGCGGCGTCGCGTTGCTGGCCACCGGAAGCGCGACCGCCTGCCAGGTCGCCGAGAGCGCGGAGGCCGGGTTCGCCGTCACCGACTCCATCGACGAGCTGCTTGACCGCCAGGCGCTGACCGTCGGGGCCACCCTCGACCTCGGCGCCGACGAGCTGCACGCCTACCTCTCCCGGACCGCGGGACCCGACGGCCGGCAGCCCACACCCGAGGAGGTGCGGCTGCTGGCCGACCTGGAGCTGACGTTCTCGACGGGCGACCCGGACGAGGAGTCCCGGATGCGGGACCTCGCCCCCGAGGACCCGCGCAACAGCTCCTGGACGGTCAACTTCGGCGGCCGCGACGTGCTCGGCCTCAAGCAGGTCGAGGAGGTCACCTATCTCCGGGTCGGCGGCGAGGCCGTCGTCGAGGACGTCTACGGCGGCGACGAGGCCGCCGTCGCCCGCGCCGAACGCTTCGCGCAGGACGCCGGCCACCTCCCCGAGTCCCTGGCGGACGCCGCCACCGGGCTGCACGGGGAGTGGGTGGAGGTCGACCCCTTCCAGTACCCGGCCTACGCCGAGGCCCTGGCCCGCTACGGCGGCGTCCCCGCGTCCGCCGCCCACGACCTCGCCGCCACCGTCGAGGACGGCGACGCGCTCCTCCAGTCGGACAACCAGTGGGACCTCGTCGGCCAGTTGCGCGACGCCCTCGCCGACGGCGCCACCACCCACCACGAGGGCGAGGAGCGCGGCGCCGAACGCGTCACCGTGCGGATGACCGCGGCCCAGGCCCGCCAGGCGCTTGGCCCGATGCTCGGTCTGATGGAGGAGCAGGTCGAGCGGTACGGGCTGCCGGCCATGATCGGCGAGCCGGTCGCCGACGACGCCGACGTCGAGGCGCGGCTGGCCATCCGCAACGGCGTGCTCTCCGAGGCCACGTTCGACCTCGGCCAACTGCACACCGCGGACGCCGGGTCGCTGCCGCTGCGCCTCTCCCTGGCCGGCGGCGCCGCGCTCTCCCTGACCGCCCCCGAGTCCGCGGGCCCGGTCAGCCCCGACGACCTGACCGTCGCGCTGCTCTATTTGGCCGTCCGCGAGGAGGAGCGGAACGAGGACGAGAACCGCGCGGACATCCCGGGCCCCATGCAGCCCTGAGCCGTCGCCGCCCTGCCCCGGCTCACCCGGCCGGGCGTAGGGTGCCCGCCATGGACATCGTCAACCCCGCGCTCAACGACTACCTGTTGGACCACGCGACGCCGGCCGACGAGGTGCTGCGCGACCTCGCGGCCGAGACGGCGGCCGCCCTGCCCGAGCACCTGAGTATGCAGATCAGCCAGGACGAGGGCGCGTTCCTGACCCTCCTGACGCGGCTGGTCGGCGCCCGCCGCGCGCTGGAGGTCGGTGTCTTCACCGGCTACTCGTCGATCTCCATCGCCCGCGGGCTCGCCCCCGGCGGCACGCTGCTGGCCTGCGACGTGAGCGAGGAGTGGACCTCGATCGCCCGCCGCTACTGGCAGCGCGCCGGCCTCGCCGAACGCATCGAGCTGCGCCTCGGCCCGGCCGTCGACACCCTCAAGGCGCTGCCCGAGGAGGAGGCGTTCGACCTGGCGTTCATCGACGCCGACAAGGTCAGCTACCCCGTCTACTACGAGGAGACCCTGCGCCGGCTGCGCCCCGGCGGTCTGGTCCTCCTCGACAACACGCTGCGCGAGGGGCGCGTCGTCGACCCCGAGGCGCAGGACCCGGCCGACCGCGCGATCCGCGAGATCAACGACATCGTCACCGCCGACCCCCGCGTCGAGTCGGTGCTGCTCCCCCTCCGCGACGGCCTGACGGTGGCCCGGAAGACCGCGCGGCCCTGACCCCGCGCGCCGGGCCGCCCAGGGGGCGCGGTCCGGCGGCCGGCGGTCGCTCAGCTCCCGGAGCCGACGACGGCGGTGACGCGGATCTCCACGCGCATGGCGGCGAGGCCGAGGACCGTGACGCCGGTCTCGGTCCAGATCGGCGCGCGGCCGCCGAGGCGACGACGGAACTGCTCCGTCATGACCGCGTTGTGGTCGTCGATGGCGTCGTCCCCCGGCGCGACCTTGTGGTACGAGTTGACGTGGATGACGTCCTTCCAGGTCGCGCCGACGGTGGCGAGCGTGCGTTCCACGTTGTCGAAGGCCAGGACGATCTCGTCCTCCAGCGCCTCGGGGACGACCAGGTCGTCGTCCACCCCCGCCTGTCCCGAGATCTCCACCCGGTCGCCGACGCGGACGGCCTGGCTGTAGCCGAGGGTCTGGTGCACCTTCTCGCCGAAGCCGGGAGTGATGCCGAAGGTGACGGTGCTCATGATGCTTCCTCTTTCTCCGCACGGGGGTGACCGCCCCCACGAATCACTTCACGCGTAAAGTGAGACTAGCAAGCAATGACTTCAAGCGCAAAGTGATGGCGGACCTCGCCCAGGGACGGGAAGATCCATGAACAGCACGGGAGGGCCCGTGAGCGGGACCCACACAGACGAGGAAGAGAACGAGCCGCGCTGGCTCGACGAGCGGGAGAAGGAGGCGTGGACGGGGCTGATCTCCCTCGTCCTGCTGCTGCCGGGCAAGCTGGAGTCGCCGCTGCGACAGGAGCACGGCCTCACCCTGTTCGAGTACCTGGTGCTCAGCCATCTCTCCGAGGCCCCGCGGCGCACGCTGCGGATGGGCGAGCTCGCCTTCCTGGCCAGCGGGTCCCTCTCCCGGCTGTCCAACGTCGTCAAGCGCTGCGAGGGACGCGGCTGGATCGCCAGGTCCCCCGACCCCGCCGACGGCCGCTACACCCTCGCCGAGCTCACCGACGCCGGCTTCGCCCTCGTGGAAGCGGCCGCGCCCACCCATCTGCGCGCCGTGCGCCACACCGTCCTCGACGCGCTCAACGCCACCGACCAGAAGGCACTCGCCCGCGTCGCCCAGAAGCTCCGCATCGTCCCGGACGACTTCGGCTGACGGCGCGCGCGGCGGCCGTCCGGAGGGCGGGCGGGCGGCGGCGTCGGGCGGCCCCCGGCCGGCACGGGCGAAACGGGCATATCCTCGAACCCATGCCCGAACTACCCGAAGTGGCCGCCCTGCGCGACCTCCTCGACGACCGCCTCGCGGGGCAGACCGTCGCCCGCGTCGCGCCGGTCGCCTTCCACGTGCTGAAGACGTACGACCCGCCGCTGGACGCCGTCGCCGGCCGGACCTTCACCGCCGTCGCGCGGCACGGCAAGTTCCTCGACCTGGTCGTCGACGACGAACTCCACCTCGTGATCCACCTGGCGCGCGCCGGCTGGCTGCGCTGGCGGGAGACCCAGCCGGCCGCGCCCCCCAGGCCGGGCAGGGGCCCCCTCGCGCTGCGCCTGACCCTGGCCGGCGGCGCCGGCTTCGACCTGACCGAGGCAGGCACCCAGAAGCGGCTCGCCGTCCACTGCGTGCGCGACCCCGCCGAGGTGCCGGGCGTCGCCCGCCTCGGCCCCGACCCGCTCGGCGACGACTTCACCGAGGAGACCCTCGCGGCCCTGCTGCGCGGCGAGCACCACCGCCTCAAGGGCGTGCTGCGCGACCAGAGCGTCCTCGCCGGCGTCGGCAACGCCTACTCCGACGAGATCCTGCACGCCGCGCGGATGTCCCCGTTCCAGCTCGCCGACCGCCTGGACGCCGACGGCGTCGCCCGGCTGTACCGGGCGCTGCGCGACACGCTCGACGAGGCCGTGGACCGCGCCCGGGGGCTGGCCGCGGGCGAGCTGAAGGCGGAGAAGAAGAGCGGACTGCGGGTGCACGGCCGCACCGGCCAGCCGTGTCCGGTGTGCGGGGACACCATCAGGGAGGTCGCCTACCGCGACTCCTCGCTCCAGTACTGCCCGCGCTGCCAGACCGGCGGCCGCCCGCTGGCCGACCGGCGCCTCTCCCGCCTGCTGAGGTGACGCCCCCGGCCCCGCGCGCCCGTGCCGGGGAGCACCGGGAGCGTCAGGCCTCCGCCTCCACCAGCACCCCGTACGACTCCGCGATCTCGGCCAGCCCGTCGGGGAAACCCCGGCTGTTCGCCGAGAACAGCCAGCCGTCGTCGTCCCGCACCAGCTCCCCCACCGTCACCCCGGTGACCCCGGGCGGCCCGTCGGGGAAGCCGTAGCAGAGCAGCTCCGCGCCGTTCTCCGCGTCCCGCAGCCGCAGATGGGGGCGGCCCACCGCCGCCAGGTCCCGCCCGCCGCCCGGCCCCTCCTCGTGCAGCGACAGCGCGAAGACCACACGCCTGGCCTCCTCGCCCAGCTCCGGCAGCCGCACCGTGAACAGCGCCTCCGGGTCCTCCCCGGCCAGCGTCACACCGACGCCCGCCGGCTCCGGGTTGTTGTAGAAGACGAAGTGCTCGTCGGAGAGCACCCGGCCGCCGGCGTCCAGCACCAGCGCGCTGGCGTCCACGTCCATCCCCTCGTCCGCCCGCCAGTCCACGGCCACCGTGAACGCCTCCGCCAGGGGCAGCACGTCGCTCAGCCGCATCCGCTGCCCGGTCGCCAACGGCAGCCGGCCGCCGTCCGGATGCGGGCAACTGGCCAGCAGCACCGACCGCGGATCGACCCGCGTCGGCTCGTACACCGCGGGCGCCACCACCGGCTGCGCGGGCAGCAGCACCGTCGCCGCCGCCGCGCTCAGCGACAGCTCCCGCAGCCGGTCCGCGACCTCCGTCGCACTGCCCGGCCGCGCCTCGGGCCGCTTCTGGAGCAACGCCAGGATCAGCTGGTCCCACGCCGCGGGCACCCCCGCCCTGCGCTCGCCGGGCGGCTGCGGATCGCTCTCCATCTGCTGCCGCAGCAACTGGTACAGCGACGGCCCGCTGAACGGCGGCTGCCCCGTGACCAGCGCGTACAGCACACAGCCCGCCGAGTACAGGTCACTGCGGAAGCCGACCGAGCCACCCTCGATCTGCTCGGGCGACATGTACGAGGGCGTGCCCACCACCACCCCGGTCGAGGTCAGCCGCGCGTGGTCGGTCGACTCGGCCAGCACGGCGGCGATCCCGAAGTCCAGCACCCGGGCCAGCCCGTCGGGGCCGACCATCACGTTGGCCGGCTTCAGATCCCGGTGCACCACCCCCGAGTCGTGCGCCACGGCCAACGCCCGGCACACCTGCTCGCCCCACCGCGCCACCTCGGCCAGCGGAGGCAGCTCCGTGGCCAGCACCGCCTCCAGCGACCTGCCGTGCAGCCGCTCCATCACCAGATAGAGAACCGACTGCCCCAGGTCCCCGTCGCCGAAGTCCGTCTCCCCGACGTCGTGCACCGTGACGATGAACGGGCTGGAGAGCCCGGCCAGCAGCTTCGCCTCCCGCTCGAACCGCTCCCTGGCCCGCGGGTCCCGCCCCACCGCCGAACTGCCGACCACCTTGACCGCGACCTGCCGCTCCAGCCGCAGGTCCAACGCCTCCCAGACCGTCCCCATGGCGCCCTCACCCAGCTGCCGCCCCAGCCGGTACCGCCCGTCGATGATCCGCTCCCGCGCCACCACGCACCCCCTGCCAGTTCCCCGGCCTCGACTCGGTCAGCACCCCGAAAGCACCGCTACCGCTACTTTATTCGGCGGTACGGGCCCAGGCCCACGGCCGAGGGACGGCACTCGTGAGGAACGCGTGCCCGCCACCGTCACAGGCCGGGCCACGCGCCCGGCCCCGCGCCCCCGCACGGGAGTCGCCGCCAGCGCCCGGCAGGCGATCACCGCAGGTCGACGGCGTGCCGACGCGGGAGAAGGCCCATTGTCAGACCCCCTGACTACGCTGACCGCAGCGAGATCGGACCGGTCACGCGAAGCCGGCGGAGCCACCCCCGGCACCCAGGACCCGAGGCAGCCAGGAGCCCGAGATGACCACACCGAGCGGAAGCACCGCGGCACCCGGCGGCACCGCCACCGCCCCCCGGCCCACCGAGCGGGAGCTGGAGCGTCACCGGGGAGAGCTGACCGGCTACTGCTACCGGATGCTGGGCTCCGCCTTCGAGGCCGAGGACGCCGTGCAGGAGACCATGGTCCGCGCCTGGCGCTCGCTGGACCGCTTCGAGGGGCGCTCCTCGCTGCGCTCCTGGCTCTACCGCATCGCGACCAACGTCTGCCTCACCATGCTCAGCGGCGCCGGACGCCGCGCCCGCCCCATGGACCTCACCGAGTCCCAGCCCACCGCCACGGCGACGCTGGGCGCCCCCCTTCCCGAGACCGCCTGGATCGAGCCCATGCCCGACGTCCGCGCCACGCCCGCGCCCGAGGAGCACGCCGAGACCCGCGAGTCGATCCGGCTCGCCTTCGTCGCCGCCCTCCAGCACCTCGCCCCCCGCCAGCGCGCCGTGCTGATCCTGCGCGAGGTGCTCAGCTGGCGCGCCGCCGAGGTCGCCGAGCTGCTCGGCACCACCGTCGCCTCGGTCAACAGCGCCCTCCAGCGCGCCCGCGCCACCCTGGCCAGCACCGGCGTCACCGAGTCCGGCCCGAGCGAGCCGCTGAGCGAGGAGCACAAGGCGCTGCTGACCCGCTATCTGGACGCCTTCGAGCGCTACGACATGGAGTCGCTGACCGCGCTCCTCGCCGAGGACGCCACGCTCTCCATGCCGCCCTTCTCCCTGTGGATGCGCGGCCCCTCCGACATAGCCGCCTGGATGGTCGGCCACGGCAAGGACTGCGAGGGCTCCCGGCTGGTGCCCACCGAGGCCAACGGCTGCGGCGCGTTCGGTCAGTACCGCAGGGACCCGGCCGGCGGCTGGTCGCCGTGGGCGCTCCAGGTCATAGAGATCTCAGAGGGGCGGATCACGGGCATCAACTCCTTCCTCGACACCGCGCGGCTCTTCCCCCTCTTCGGCCTCCCCGACCACCTCCCCGAGCCCGAGCAGTCCCAGCAGCCCGAGTAGACGCGGATCCATCCGCGCGAAGCGCGGCTCGCAGCCGAGCCGCCGCGCGGTGAGCGCCAGGCGCGCGACCGCCTCCACCGCGTCCGCGCCCGGCCCGCCGAGCCCCCGCGCGTCCACCGCCACGACCCGCGCGCCGCGCTCCCGCACCAGATCCGCCAGGCGCTCACACAACTCCGGCACGTCCGCACGTCGCACCGGACCCTCGACCACGAACTCCACATCGCCCATCCCCGTACTCCCTTCACGCCATCAAGACCCGCCCCGCGCGCCGAACTCATCGGCCCCCCGGCCCGCTAAGCCCGCGTAACGCCCCGACCCCCGGCGCCACAAGGCCCGTTGAGGCACCGTCGACCAGCCGCTTCGCCCCCTCCCGCGCTCCCTGGCGCCCCACCCGCTCCACGGCCCCACCGCCCGAGCGCCGGCGCGCACCCGAGCGCCCCGACCCCCCCCATCACACGCCCGCGGCACGGCACTTGCCCTCCCCGCGAGATCAACTCCGCTGTGAGGGGGCGGAACGTCAGTGGAGGGCGCTAACGTCATGTGAGGAGGTAATAGACTCGCTGCTGTTGAGGGGGCGCGAACATGAGTTACGGCGACGACTACGACGACGCACGCGCCGGGAGCGTCCCCGCCCAGACGAGAACGCGCCTGCCCGACCAGCCGTCCTCCCAGGACCGCAGGCCGCCCTCCTCCCCCGGCCGCAGCATGATCACCATCGTCGCCGTCGTCGTCCTCCTCGTCGCCGCCATCGTCTTCGCCAACCAGGCCCGCGACGACGACCGGGAGTCCGCGGGCGAGGGCCCCGACGGCCCCCGCGCCCAGGCCACCGCCCCCACGGGCGAGCTGCCCGTCGACGGCGCCACCAACGGCATCCCCTCCGGCTTCGCCCAGACCGAGCAGGGCGCCCAGAGCGCCGCCGCCAACTACGCGGTCGCGCTCGGCGGCACCGGCATGTTCAACGCGACGGAGCGGGACACCATCGTCAGCACCATCAGCTCCGACCAGACCCGCGACGAGCTGCTGGAGTCCCTCGCCGCCGAGTACGGCGGGCTCAACGAGAGCATCGGCCTGGACGCCGAGGGCGCCGCCCCCGAGGGCAACACGTTCGTCAACCGCACCCTGCCGATCGGCAGCACCACCGAGTCCTACTCCGCCACCACGGCCGAGATCTCCGTCTGGTGCGCCGGCCTCTTCGGCCTCGCCGGCCTCGACTCGCAGAGCCCCGTGCGCACCAGCTGGTTCACCATGCGGCTGACCCTCACCTGGGAGGACTCGGACTGGAAGGTGGTCACCACCGAGCAGACCGAGGGCCCCACCCCCGTCAACGGCGACAACCGGATCTCCGGAGCCGAGGAGATCGCCGAAGCCATCGAGGAGTTCGGGGGGTTCACCTATGCGCGCTGACCCACGGCGCCGCCTGACCGCGCTGATCCTGGGCCCGGCGGCCCTGCTGACCGCCGGCCTGGTCACCGCGCCGGGCGCCCGCGCCGACGAGGAGGACGAGGGCAACCCGGACTGCGAGCTGATCTCCGGGGGCGCCAGGGACCTCTGCGAGGGCGGCACCGAGACCGGCGACAACGGCGGCGGCTCCTCCGTCAGCGACTCCCTCGACCCGATCTCCGGCATCGCCCGCAGCTTCGCCGACGCCGCCGCCTGGCTCGTCGGCGAGCTGTCCGAGCTGGTCTCCGCGACCACCAACGTCGACTTCACCAACGCCTCCTTCCTCCGCCAGTACGCCGTCGTCTTCGCCGCCTCCACCGTCCTCACGCTGGTCCTGTGGCTGCTGGCCATCGTCAAGCGCGCCATCCGCGGCGTGCCCCTGACGACGGCGCTCTCCGAGGCCATCGGCTTCCTCTGGCTCACCGTGATGGCCTCCGCCTTCACCCCCCTGATCCTCTACGTCGTCGTCTCGGCGACGGACGGCGTCTCGGAGGCGATCGTCGCCGGCACAGGGGACAACTCGGAGGCGTTCTTCGGCGAGTTCGCCGCCGCGCTGGAGTCCGGCGAGGAGATCGGCGGCGGGCCGATCATGCTGATCGTGGTCTCCCTGATCTCCATCCTGGCCGCCGGCGTCCTCTCCCTGGAACTCATCATCAGGGCCGCCATGCTCTACGTCGGCGCCCTCCTCGGCACCGCCGTCTACGCCGGCCTCGTCGACAAGAACCTCTGGGGCCACGTCCGCGGCTGGGCCGGCATCATGATCGCGATCATCCTGATCAAGCCGGTCATCGTGATCGTCCTCGGCCTCGCCTCCGCCCTCACCACGGACGACGGACCGACCGCCACCTCGGCGATCATCTCCGGGCTCGCCATCATCCTGCTGGCGATCTTCGCCTCCGCGATGATCTACCGCTTCGTCCCCGGCTTCGGCGACGAGATCGTCAGCCACCGCGCCGCGCGCAGCGACACCTCAAGCCGCGCCGCCAAGGCCGCCATCTCCACCCCGGCCACGACCCTGCGCCAGGGCATGAGCACCCACGGCACCCGCGAGGGCGGCGGCGCCGGCGGCGGAGGGGCCGCCGGCGGCCAGGGCGCGGCCCGCCCCTCCAACCCCCTGGCCGGCGGAGTCGCCGCGCACGGTACCCGTTCCGGCCAATCCGGGTCATCATCGTCCTCGGGAGCAGGCAACCGCCAGGCCAGTCCAGGGAATCGAGGGGATAGCCGGTGACCGCCCCACCGCAGACGCTCACCAGACGCCGCACCTATCTGATCGGCCGAGCCCGTCCCCAGGCCCTCGTCGGGAAGAACCGCGAGACGGGCGAGATCGCGATGATCGTCGTCGGCGCGTTCCTCGGCATGATGAGCGGCCTCCTCATCCCGGTGCTCAGCGCGCGCATCGTCGGCCTCGTCGGCTTCCCCATGCTCGCCCTGGCCGCGGTCTACGTCCCGTACAACGGCCGCACGTTCTACAGGTGGTTCGAGATCAACCGTTCCTTCCGCCGCCTCCAGCGCCGCGGCGCCACGTACAGCTCCACCGCCGCCGAGGCGGGCACCCTGATCGACGGCCGCGAGATCGAGGTCGGCGCGCCCCCCGGCGTGGGCCGGGTGCACTGGCTGTCCGCGCCGTTCGGCCCCGACGAGTTGGCCGTGCTGCTGCACACCGACCGCCGCACCATCACCACCGCCATCGAGATCGAGGGCCCCGGCGTCGGCCTGCGCGACAGCGAGGACCAGGAGGCGCTCGTCGAGCGCTTCGGCACCCTCCTCAAGCACGTGGCCAACGGCGACGGCCATGTCACCCGCCTCCAGATGCTCGCCCGCACCCTGCCGGCCGACCCCGACGCCCACGCCAACGACGTGCTCGAACGCGGCGCCGTCAACTCCCCCGCCTGGATCCAGGACTCCTACGACCAGCTCCAGTCCATGGTCTCCACCTCCAGCGAGCAGCACCGCGCCTACCTCGTCGCCTGTATGCACCACTCGCGTGAGCTGAGCAACGAGGCCAGCTCCATCGTCAAGGCGTCCAGGACGCAGCGCGGCCAGCGCCGGCTCTCCCAGGACGAGGCCCTGGCGATCGTCATGGCACGCGAACTGACCGACATCTGCGCGCGCCTGACCGAAGCCGACATCAGGGTGCGTCAGCCCCTCGGCGAGGCCCGGCTCTCCTCCCTGATCCACTCCATGTACGACCCCGACCACCCGATCGACCACATCCAGGCCATGTCCAAGCGCAACGCCTGGCCGGCCGAGCTGGACGCCCGCGAGCCCACCTACCTCCAGGCCAAGACCCGCGAGTCCGGCACCCGCGACCCCTGGTGCCACGCCACCGCCTGGGTCAAGGAGTGGCCGCTCACCCCCGTCGGCGTCAACTTCCTCGCCCCCCTGCTCGTCCACACCCCCGACGTGATCCGCACCGTGGCCGTCTGCATGGACCTGGAGCCCACCGAGCTGGCCATCGAGCGGATGCTCACCGAGAAGACCAACGACGAGGCCGAGGCGTCCCGCGCCGCCAAGATGAACCGCACGGTCGACCCCCGCGACGTCGCCGCCCACAGCCGCGTCGACCAGCGCGGCGACGACCTCGCCTCCGGCGCCGCCGGCGTCAACCTCGTCGGCTACATCACGGTCTCCTCCCCCAACCCCGAGACCCTCGCCCGCGACAAGCGCACCATCCGCGCCTCCGCGGGCAAGTCCTACCTCAAGCTCGAATGGTGCGACCGCGAGCACCACCGCGCGTTCGTCAACACCCTTCCCTTCGCCACCGGGATCAGGCGGTGACCCTGACCGACACCCCGCTCCCCCTCCGCTGAGCCCCCCGCCTATCCCGACCACCCCGACGAACCCGCCGCCCGACCACGGCGGGTCCGCACGGTGAAGGAGGTGCCACCATGCCACCCCGTGACCCCATGACCGCTCTCACCGAGGCGTTCACCAGCCTGCTCTTCGGCAGAACGGAAAGCACCAGGCTCCCAGTGCGCACCTCGACCGGACAGGCCCAGGCCGTCTACCTCCCCACCGCCGCCCCCGGCCTCGGCGACTCCGGCGTGATCATCGGGCGAGAGGTGTACTCCGGCAAGGGGTATATCTATGACCCCTTCCAGCTCTACGGCCAGCAGTTGCCCGCCCCCCACTGGCTGGTCCTCGGCGAGTCGGGCAACGGCAAGTCCGCCCTGGAGAAGACCTACGTCCTGCGCCAACTGCGCTTCCGCGACCGCCAGGTGGTCGTCCTCGACGCCCAGGGCGAGGACGGCGTCGGCGAGTGGAACCTGATCGCCCAGCAGCTCGGCATCACCCCCATCCGGCTCGACCCGATGGCCGCCCTCGACGGCGACGTCCGGCTCAACCCGCTGGACCCGGCGATCACCACCACCGGGCAGCTCGCCCTGCTCCGCACCATCATCGAGGTCGCGCTCGGCCGCCCGTTGGACGAACGTTCCGGCTTCGCCCTCAAGGTGGCGCACGCCTACGTCAACCAGACCATGGTCGACCGCCAGCCCATCCTCACCGACATCGTCGAACGCCTCCGCCATCCCATGCCGGAGGCCGCCGACGCCATGAACGTCGCCCTGGAGGATGTCCGCGCCTGGGGCCTGGACGTCGCCCTCGTCCTCGACCGGCTCGTCGACGGCGACCTGCGCGGCATGTTCGACGGCCCGACCACGGTCGGCATCGACCTCGACGCCCCGCTGATCGTCTTCGACCTCTCGCACATCGACCGCAACTCCATCGCCATGCCGATCCTCATGGCCATCGTCGGCATCTGGCTGGAGCACACCTGGATCAGGCCCGACCGCCGCAAACGGATCTTCCTCGTCGAGGAGGCCTGGCACATCATCAACTCGCCGTCCGTGGCGCAGCTCTTCCAGCGCCTGCTGAAGTTCGGCCGCCGGCTCGGCCTCTCCTTCGTCGCCGTCGTCCACCACCTCTCCGACGTGGTCGACGGCGCGGCCGCCAAGGAGGCCGCCGCCATCCTCAAGATGGCCTCCACCCGCACCGTCTACGCCCAGAAGACCGACGAGGCCAGAGCCACCGGCCAGGTCCTCGGCCTTCCCCGCTGGGCCGTCGAGATCATCCCCACCCTCACCCCCGGCATGGCCGTCTGGGACGTCAACGGCAACGTCCAGGTCGTCAAACACCTGGTCACCGAAGCCGAACGCCCCCTGGTCTTCACCGACCGCGCCATGACCGAGTCCTCCGCCTCGCCGGCCGCCGAGGAGCCGGAGGGTGTGGACGACCTCCTCGAAGCGGAGACGGAGGCGAGGGTGATGTCCTTCGAGAAGCGCCAGGGAGTCGGGTAGCCCCCATGTCGCAGCACCACCAGCCCATCGGCCCCACCGGCCCCTCCCGACGCGGCGGCGGAATTTCCGACACCCTGCTCGTCGGCCTGCTGGGCGTGACGCTCGCGCTGGCCGTCCTCACCTGGACGGCCACCGGCCTCGGCGGCTGGTTCCGCCACGGCTCCTGGCCCGAGGGCGTCACCTTCCTCAACGTGGGCCGCGCGCTGCGCGGACTGCTCACCGACCCCGGCGACATCCCCGGCGCCTGGACCGACGCCCCACCCGAGGCCCTGCCGAGCGCCACCGCCGTCTGGGTCACGTTCCTTCTCCAACTGGTGGTGCTCTTCTCCCTCGCCCTCTTCGTCTCGATCCGCGTCACCACCTGGCGCGCCCGCCGCGCGGCCCGCCGCATCACCCGCGAGCTGCCTCCGGAGCCGGAGCCCGAACCGCTCCCGCCGTTCGAGACCGCCGCCCCCGCCGCCCCCGTCGCCCCAGCCCCGACGGCCCCCGCCGTCCCCGTCCGGGAGACGGCGCCGCCTCCCGCGCCGCGCGCGGACCCGGTCGGCGAGGTGCTCGACGCCCCGGGCGGGCTGGTCGTCGTCGACCCGGACGGCAGCCTGTGGACGAGGACGGCGAAGCAACGCGGCAGGCGCGGCCCGCTCCACGTCTACGACCCGGGCCACCTCACCGAGGCCCCGGTGCGCCTGCGCTGGGCGCCGCACCGCGGCTGCGAGCAGATGCCGACAGCCCGCCGCCGGGCCGAGCGCCTGCTGGCGCCGGTCCGCCCCGCGGAGCCGATCTTCCAACTCGACGCGGAGACGGCGGAGACGCTGCTCCGCTGCTGCCTGCACGCGGCGGCCCTCGCCGGCGAGCCCTTCCAGCACATCCCGCGCTGGGCGCAGGGCCGTTCCCTCGGCGAACCGGGACGCGTCCTGCGCACCCATCCCCACGCGGCCGGCGGCGCGGTGATGGAGCTGGAGAGCGCGCTCACCGCACACCCGGGCCGCCGCGACGCGGCGCTCAAGCTCATCGGCGACGCCCTGCGCCCCCTGGAGCAGGTGCACATCCGTCAGTCCTGTTCCCCGGGCCGGGTCGACGCGCTGGCCCTGGACAATCTGACCAACGAGGCCGGCACCCTCTATGTCATCGGGGACGCCCGGGAGACGGCGGGGCTGCGCGGCGCCCTGCTCGACGCGGTCGCCGAGGCCCAGCCCGACCTCACCGTGGTGGGCGACGCCGCGTCCGCTCAGGGTCGCCGGTAGACCAGCTCGTACGCGACCAGCCCGGGGTCCCTGGGGTCGGGCGCCGAGGCGCCGGTGGGTCGGAAGCCGAGCTTCTCGTAGAACCGGGCGGCCCGCGCGTTGTGTTGATGGACGCGGAGCCGCACCTCGCGCCCGCCGGCCTCGTCGATCGCGGTCCGCATCAGCTGCCCGGCGACGCCGGTGCCCCGGTGCTCGGGGTGGATGTAGACGCCGACCACCTCGACGTGGTCCACGAGCCCGTGGACTCCCACCATGCCCACCCAGGTGCCGTCCTCGGCCTCCCCGACGAGAATGGTGCGCTCACTGTCGGAAGCACGCCCCTCCCATTCCTGCCGACCGAGGCGCACGGCCTCCTCGTAGGGTTCGAAGAACGCCAGATGCGCGACGGGATCACGCAGCGCCGCGAGCCGCAGTTCCCGCAGCCGTTCCCAGTCCGCCCGCCCGGCCCGCCGCACCTGGTACGTCATGTGGTGATGCTGTCACCGCCGGGTTCCGGGCGCAACAAAAAGAGGGAGGGTTTCGTCGGAATCGGAATTCCGACGAAACCCTCCCTCATATTCAAATAATTGTCCGGCGGCGTCCTACTCTCCCACACGGTCCCCCATGCAGTACCATCGGCGCTGAAGAGCTTAGCTTCCGGGTTCGGAATGTAACCGGGCGTT
>NZ_OCNE01000037.1 GCF_900230195.1 Streptomyces zhaozhouensis | reverse complement strand
CGCCAGCTCCTCCGCCCCCTCGGCCGCCGCACCACGCCGACTCACCAACACCAGACTCCGCACACCACGCTCCGCCACCAGATGCCGCGCCACCAGACCACCCAGCGTCCCCGTCGCACCCGTCACCAGCACGGCGCCCTCGCCGAAGCCGGGATCCTCGGCGGACTCCCGCTCGACCCTGGCCAGTCGCGGAATGCGTATGTGGCCCTCGCGTACCGCCAGTTGGGGCTCACCGGTGCTCAACGCACCCGGCGCGACCGTGTCCAGCGCGGTCGGGTCGTCCAGGTCCAGCAGCACGATCCGGTCCGGATTCTCCGACTGCGCCGACCGCACCAACCCCCACACCGCCGCCTGCGCCACGTTCAGTCGCGCCGCGTCCTCGGCGGAGGTCGCCACGGCCCCGCTGGTGACGACGAGCAGCCGCCGCCCGTCGGCCGTGTTCTCGTCCGCCAGCCAGGTCCGCACGGTCTCCAGTGCCCAGTGCGCGGCCGCATGGGCGTCGGCGACCGGATCATCGACCCCGGAGCCGGGCGGGCACACGGCCACCAGCACATCGGCCAGCCCGGACACCTCACCCTCCGGCGCGGGCAGAGGCAGCCAGTCGACGCCCCACAGACCTTCCGCTCCGGCCCGCTCCACCGTGGCCGGGCGCAGCACCACCGAGTCGACGGTGGCCACCGGGGCCCCCGTTCCGTCCGCGACCGCCAGCGACACACCGCCAGCGCCCAGCGACGCCAACCGCACCCGCAGCACGCTCGCCCCGGACGCGTGCAGCCGCACCCCGGACCAGGAGAACGGCAACCCGCCCTCGTCGCCCGTCAGTCCGACGGCGTGCAGGGCGGCGTCCAGCAACGCCGGGTGCAACCCGAAGCCCTCCGCCTTCACGCCCTCCGGCAGCGCCACCTCCGCGAACACCTCGCCACCGGCCCGCCACGCGGCCCGCAGCCCCCGGAAAGCCGGGCCATAGCCGAAACCACCGGCCGCCATCCGCTCGTAGAAGCCCTCCAGCCCGATCGCCTCGGCCCCAGCCGGCGGCCACTCGACCAGCACCGACTCCTCACCCCGGCCACCCGCCCGCACCACACCCGTCGCGTGCCGCGTCCACGCCCGACCGTCATCGACCGCGTCACCCGCACTGGAGTGGAAGGCCAACTCGCGACGGCCGGAATCGTCGGCCGCGCCCACCCACACCTGCACCCGCACCGAGCCGGTCGCCGGCAGAACGAGCGGCGCCTCCAGCGTCAACTCCTCCACCAGATCACAACCGACCTGGTCACCAGCCCGCACCGCCAACTCGACAAACGCCGTCCCCGGCAGCAACACCGAACCTCGGATGGCGTGATCGGCGAGCCACGGATGGCTCTGAACGGACAGCCGTCCGGTCAACAGCACCCCGTCGGTGCCACCCACCACCACTGACGCGCCCAACAGCGGATGCTCGGCCGGGCCGAGCCCGGCCGCCGTCACATCGCCGACCAGCGGCAGCGCGTCGGGCCAGTAGCGCTGGTGGCGGAAGGCGTAGGTGGGCAGGTCGACGCGTCGCGCGCCGCTGCCGGCGAAGAACGCCGCCCAGTCCACCGGCACACCCCGCACGTGGGCTTCGGCGAGGGCGGTCAACACGGCCGCCTCCTCGTCGCGGTCGGCGCGCAGGGCGGGTACGAACGCCGCGTCCGGCGCGGTCTCCTG
Source organism: Streptomyces zhaozhouensis (assembly GCF_900230195.1). Taxonomy (GTDB): domain Bacteria; phylum Actinomycetota; class Actinomycetes; order Streptomycetales; family Streptomycetaceae; genus Streptomyces; species Streptomyces zhaozhouensis. Next base: position 9,171 of record NZ_OCNE01000037.1, on the reverse strand, counting down.
ACCGAGCGCGGAGAGCGTGCCACCGGGCCCGACCTCCACGAAGGTGGCTATCCCCTGATCAGTGAGCGTGCTGACGGCGTCGGCGAACCGGACCGCCTCGCGGACATGCCGCACCCAGTAGTCGGGGTCGGCCAGTTCCTCGGCGGATATCGACCTGCCGGTCAGCGTCGAGACGAGCGGAACGGCAGGCGTCTCGTAGCTGACGCCTTCGAGAACCCGGCGGAAGTCCTCCAGCATCGGGTCCATCAACGGCGAGTGGAACGCGTGGCTGACCCGCAGCCGCGTCACCTTCCGCCCCTCGGCCTTCCAATGCTCCGCGACGGCCTCGACATCGGCTTCGGCGCCCGAAACCACCACCGAGGAAGGCCCGTTGACCGCCGCGATACCCACGTTCCCGGTCAGCGTCGGCACCACCTCCGCCTCACCCGCCCGAATCGCCACCATCGCCCCACCGCTCGGCAACGCCTGCATCAACCCGGCACGCGCCGCCACCACCCGCGCCGCGTCCGACAACGACCACAGACCGGCCACATGCGCCGCCGCCAACTCACCAATCGAATGACCCGCCAACACATCCGCCCGCACACCCCAGGACTCAAGAAGCCGGAACAGCGCCACCTCGACCGCGAACAAAGCCGGCTGGGTCACCCCCGTCTCGTTCAACGCCCCCTCGTCCTCGCCGAACAACACCTCCCGCACCGCCGGCTCGAACTCCCCCAACGCCTCGTCCAACGCACCCGCGAACACCGGGAAACAAGCGGCGAGTTCACGCCCCATCCCCAGCCGCTGCGCACCCTGACCCGAGAACAGGAACGCCACCCGGCCGGCCCCGGTCGCCTCGCCAGCCGTCACCGCACCACTCGGACGCCCCTCGGCCAACGCCGCCAACGCCTCCCGGAAACCCTCACGGTCCTCGGCGACGATCACCGCGCGGTGTTCCAGGGCCGACCGGGAAGTGGCAAGCGAGTAGCCGACATCGACGGTGTCCAGCTCGGCCACACCGGCCGCGAGCCGCGCGGCCTGCCCCCGCAGGGCCTCCGGGCCGCGTGCCGACAACAGCCAGGGCACCCACCCCGGCTCGCTCACCGGTTCCGCCTCCGCCTCCGCCGTCTCGCTGACCGGCGCCTGCTCGATGATGGTGTGCGCGTTGGTACCGCTGAACCCGAACGACGACACACCAGCCCGCCACGGGCGGTCCACCGCCGGCCAGGAACGCTCCTCCGTCAGCAACCGCACCGCACCCGCCGACCAGTCGACATGGCTCGACGGCTCATCCACATGCAGGGTGCCGGGCAGCACCCCGTGCCGGAGCGCCATCACCATCTTGATCACCCCGGCCACACCCGCAGCCGCCTGCGTGTGCCCGATGTTCGACTTCACCGAACCCAGCCACAACGGCTCCTCGCCGGACCGCTCCCGCCCATAGGTCGCCAGCAACGCCTGCGCCTCGATCGGATCACCCAACGTGGTGCCCGTCCCATGCGCCTCCACCACATCCACATCCGCCGCACGCAGCCCGGCCGACGCCAACGCCTGCCGAATCACCCGCTGTTGAGAAGGACCGTTCGGCGCCGTCAACCCGTTCGACGCACCGTCCTGGTTCACGGCGGAACCCCGCACCACGGCCAGCACCTGGTGCCCGTTGCGCCGCGCGTCCGAAAGCCGCTCCACGAACAGCATCCCGACGCCCTCGCCCCACCCGGTGCCGTCCGCGCTCTCCGCGAACGCCTTGCACCGCCCATCGACCGACAAACCGCGCTGCCGGCTGAACTCCACGAACGCGCCGGGCGTCGACATCACCGTCACCCCGCCGGCCAGCGCCAACTCGCACTCACCCGAACGCAGCGCGGCCACCGCCTGGTGGAGCGCCACCAGCGACGACGAGCACGCCGTGTCCACCGTGACCGCGGGCCCCTCGAAACCGAAGGTGTAGGAGAGCCGGCCGGAGATGACGCTGGCGGCGTTGCCGGTGGCCAGGTAGCCGCCGACCTCCTCGGCCGCGCCGCCGAGCAGCGCCCCGTAGTCCTGCACGTTCGAGCCGACGAACACGCCGACCCGTTCGCCCCGCAGCGCCTCCGGGTCGATGCCGGCGCGCTCCAGCACCTCCCAGGAGGTCTCCAGCAGCAGCCGCTGCTGCGGGTCCATCGCCAACGCCTCACGCGGCGAGATCCCGAAGAAGTCGGCGTCGAAGCCGGTCGCGTCGGACAGGAACGCGCCCAGCCGCAGATAGGTCGTGCCGACCCCGTCCGGGTCGGGGTCGTAGAGCGCGTCCAGGTCCCAGCCCCGGTCGTCCGGGAACTCGGTGACGGCGTCGCCGCCCTCGACGACCAGCCGCCACAGGTCCTCGGGCGACCGCACCCCGCCCGGGTAGCGGCAGGCCATGCCGACGATCGCGATCGGCTCGTCCGTGACACCGACGGCCCTGGCCGGGGCGTCCGGGACGCCGGCAGCGTCCACGCCGGAGAGCTCGGTGCGCAGGAATGTGGCGAGGGCCGTGGCGGTCGGGTAGTCGAAGACCAGGGTCGCCGGCAACGTGACACCGGTCGCCTCGCTCAGCCGACCGCGCAGCTCGACGGCGGTGAGCGAGTCGAAGCCCAGCTCCCGGAAGGCCCGGGTCTCCGGGATGCCGGTGCCGGAGGCGAGGCCGAGAACGGCGGCCGCTTCGTCGCGGATCAGCTCCGTCAACTGCCGTTGCCGTTCGGCCTCGTCCAGCCCGGCCAGCCGTTCACCCAGGGCAGACGTCGCGGGCTCGGCCGCTTCGGTCGCGAACGCCGCCCGCACCTCCGGCAGTTCGCCGAGCAACGGGCTGGGACGCTGCGCCATGAACGTACCGGCGAACCGTTCCCACTCGACATCCGCGATGACCACGTTGCCGTCGCCACGCTCCAGCGCGGTGGCCAGCCCGGCGATCGCCACGGCCGGCGCCATCGCGGGCAGACCCAGCCGGCGCAGTTGCCCGGCCACCTCCCGGCCGGCGTCGGCGACCATGCCCCCGTCGGCCCAGGGGCCCCAGGCCACGGCGGTGGCCGGCAGACCCGCGGCCCGGCGGTGCTCGGCCAGCGCGTCGAGATACGCGTTGGCCGCCGCGTACCCGCTCTGCCGGCCGCTGCCCCAGACACCGGCGATGGAGGAGAAGAGCACAAAGGCGTCCAGCGGCCGGTCACCCAGCAGCTCGTGCAGATGACGCGCCCCGTCCACCTTGGCGGCGAACACCTCGGCGAACTCGCCAGGACGCGCCGGATCGACCTCCGCCAGGGGACCGGAGCGTTCGATGCCCGCCGCGTGCACGACGGCGTTCAACGACGGGATGCCGTCGAGGAGTTCGGCGACGGCGGCCCGGTCGGTGATGTCACAGGCCGCGAACGACACCTCGGCGCCCAACGCGGCCAGCTCGGCCGCCAGCTCCTCCGCCCCCGCCGTCGCGCCACCACGACGACCGGCCAACACCAGACGCTCCACACCACGCCCGGCCAGCCAACGAGCCACATGCCCACCCAACGCGCCCAACCCACCGGTCACCAGCACCGTCCCGCGCGGCGACCAACCACCCCCACCCCGAACGGAATCGAGCGGCGCCGGAACCACACGCCGGCCCCACAGCCCACCCGCGCGCACCGCCACCTGGTCCTCACCCATGGTCCCGGCGAGAGCGGCGGCCAACAGCTCCCCCGCCCGCTCGTCCCACTCCACCGGCAGATCGACCAGACCACCCCAGCGATCCGAAAGCTCCAACGCCGCCACCCGCCCAAGACCCCACACCATCGACTGCTCGAAACCCTCGACCACGTCACCCGCGACCGCCGCCACCGCACCCGACGTCACCGCCCACAACGGAGCCGAAACACCCGCCGCGCCCAACGCCCGCAACAACGCGACCGTTGCCGTGATCCCTGCGGGCACGGTCTCCGTGCCGGCGTCGAGCAGCCCCAACAGCGAGACGACACCCGCCAGTTCAGGCAGCCCGCCCAGCCGGTCCGCCCAGTCGTCCGACCCCGGCTCGACAAAGAGCACACGCGCATCCACACCCCGCGCGGCCAACACCTCCCGCACCCAACCGGCACGCTCCTCACCCGCCGGCGCCACCACCAACCAGACACCCGACAGCGCCGCGTCCCCGGCGACCACCGGCCGCCATTCCACCCGATAACGCCAGCCGTCCACGGTGCTCCGGTCCTGCTGCTCCCGGCGCCAGGCGGCGAGCCGGGGCAGCACCGCACTCAGCGGCTCGTCGGACGACAGGTGCAGCGCGTGCCCCAGGTCGGTGAGGTCGCCGTCCTCCACCGCGGCCCAGAAACGTGCCTCCACCGGCGACATCCGCTCGCCCTCACCCGCCGCGCGGGCCGACACCTCCAGCCAGTAGCGCTCCCGCTGGAACGCGTACGTCGGCAGATCCACGCGTCGCGCGCCACTGCCGGCGAAGAACGCCGCCCAGTCCACAGCCACACCACGGGCGTGGAGCGCTCCAACCGTGCTGACCAGCGCGTTTTCCTCCGGCCTGTCCGCGCGCAACGCGGGCAGGAAGTGCGCGTCGGGCGCGGTCTCCCGGCCGAGCGCGGAGAGCGTGCCGCCAGGCCCGATCTCGACAAACGTGGTCACGCCCTCGCCGTTCAACGAGGTGACGGCGTCGGCGAACCGGACCGCCTCGCGGACATGCCGCACCCAGTAGTCGGGGTCGGCCAGTTCCTCGGCGGATATCGACCTGCCGGTCAGCGTGGAGACGATCGGCAGGGTGGGCGTCTCGTAGCTGACGCTGTCGAGTACCCGGCGGAAGTCGTCCAGCATCGGGTCCATCAACGGCGAGTGGAACGCGTGGCTGACCCGCAGCCGCGTCACCTTCCGCCCCTCACCACGCCAGTGCTCCGAGACCGCCTCCACATCGCCCTCGGCGCCCGAAACCACCACCGAGGAAGGCCCGTTGACCGCCGCGATGCCGACGTTCCCGGTCAGCGTCGGCACCACCTCCGCCTCACCCGCCCGGATCGCCACCATCGCGCCCCCGGCCGGCAGCGCCTGCATCAACGCACCCCGAGCAGCCACCACCTTCGCCGCGTCCGACAACGACCACACCCCCGCCACATGTGCCGCCGCCAACTCACCGATCGAGTGGCCGGCAAGGGCCTCGGGACGGATGCCCCAGGACTCCAACAACCGGAACAAGGCCACCTCGACCGCGAACAACGCCGGCTGAGTCACCCCCGTCCCGTTCAACGCCCCCTCGTCCGCACCCCAAAGAGCCTCGGCAACCACCGGATCGAAGTGCGCCAGCACCTCGTCCAGCGCCTCCGCGAACACCGGGAAACGCGCCGCCAGTTCACGCCCCATCCCCAACCGCTGCGCACCCTGTCCGGCGAAGAGGAACGCCAGTCGGCCCGGCTGGTCGGGGACCTCGCCCCGTATCACGGCGCCGCTGGAGCGGTCCTCGGCGAGCGCGGCCAGCCCGGCGAGGAGTTCACCGCGTTCGCCGGCGACGATCACCGCGCGGTGTTCCAGGGCCGACCGGGAGGTGGCAAGCGAGTAGCCGACATCGACGGTGTCCAGCTCGGCCACACCGGCCGCGAGCCGCGCGGCCTGCGCCCGCAGGGCCCCCGCGCTCCTGGCCGACAGCACCCAGGGCAGCACCTCGCCCCCGGTCCAACCACGGCCGGGCTCCGCCGTCTCGCTGACCGGCGCCTGCTCGATGATGGTGTGCGCGTTGGTCCCACTGAACCCGAACGACGACACACCAGCCCGCCACGGGCGGTCCACGACCGGCCAGGAACGCTCCTCCGTCAGCAACCGCACCGCACCCGCCGACCAGTCGACATGGCTCGACGGCTCATCCACATGCAGCGTGCGGGGCAACACCCCGTGCCGCATGGCCAGCACCATCTTGATCACCCCGGCGACACCCGCCGCCGCCTGCGTGTGCCCGATGTTCGACTTCACCGAACCCAGCCACAACGGCTCCTCGCCGGACCGCTCCCGCCCATAGGTCGCCAGCAACGCCTGCGCCTCGATCGGGTCACCCAACGTGGTGCCCGTCCCGTGCGCCTCCACCACATCCACATCCGCGGTGGTCAGACCCGCGCTCTCCAACGCCTGCCGAATCACCCGCTGTTGGGAAGGACCGTTCGGCGCCGTCAACCCGTTCGACGCACCGTCCTGGTTCACGGCGGAACCCTTCACCACGGCGAGCACCTGGTGCCCGTTGCGCTGGGCGTCCGAAAGCCGCTCCACGAACAGCATTCCGATGCCCTCGCCCCAGCCGGTGCCGTCCGCGCTCTCCGCGAACGCCTTGCACCGCCCGTCGACCGCCAGCCCGCGCTGCCGGCTGAACTCGATGAACGCGCCGGGCGTCGACATCACCGTCACCCCGCCGGCCAGCGCCAGTTCGCACTCACCCGAACGCAGCGCCTGCACGGCCAGATGAAGGGCGACGAGCGAGGAGGAGCAGGCCGTGTCGACCGTGACCGCGGGGCCCTCGAAACCGAAGGTGTAGGAGAGCCGGCCCGACATCACGCTCGCCGAACTACCGGTGGCGGCATAGCCGCCGGTGTCCTCGGCCGCGTCGCCCAACACCCGTCCGTAGTCCTGCATGTTGGAGCCGACGAAGACACCGACCCGTTCGCCCCGCAGCGCCTCCGGGTCGACGCCGGCGCGCTCCAGCACCTCCCACGAGGTCTCCAGCAGCAGCCGCTGCTGCGGGTCCATCGCCAACGCCTCACGCGGCGAGATCCCGAAGAACGCCGGATCAAACTCGGCCACCCGGTCGAGGAACGCGCCCACCCGGCTGTAGGAGGTGCCGGGACTGTCGGGGTCGGGGTCGTAGAGCGCGGCCAGGTCCCAGCCCCGGTCGGCGGGGAAGTCGGCGACCGCGTCGCCGCCCTCGGCCAGCACCCGCCACAGGTCCTCGGGCGAGGCGACCCCGCCCGGGAAGCGGCAGGCCATGGAGACGATCGCGATCGGCTCGTCGGTCACGCCGGGCGCGGCGGCCGGCGGGCGGAGAGCCGCCACCGCCGGGTCCGCGCCGGAGAGCTCGGTGCGCAGGTAGGCGGCGAGCGCGGCGGCCGTCGGGTAGTCGAAGACCAGCGTGGCGGGCAGGGCGACGCCCGTCGCCTCGCTCAGCCGACCGCGCAGCTCCATCGCGGTGAGCGAGTCGAAGCCCAGCTCGCGGAAGGCACGCGTGACGGAGAACGTCTCGCCGGAGGCGAGGCCGAGGACGGCCGCCGCCTCGGCCCGCACCAGCTCGGTGAGCTGGCGTTCCTGCTCGGCCTCGTCCAGCCCGGCCAGCCGCCGGGCGAGCGCCGAGGTCGCGGGCTCGGCCGCTTCGGTCGCGAACGCCGCCCGCACCTCGGGCAGTTCGCCGAGCAAGGGGCTGGGACGCTGCGCCATGAACGTACCGGCGAACCGGGTCCAGTCGACGTCGGCCACGACGATGTTGCCGTCGCCACGCTCCAGCACGGTGGCCAGGGCGGCGACGGCCGTCCCGGGGGCGAGGGGCGCGAGGCCGAGGCGACGCAGCCGTCCGGCGGCGTCCCCGCCGGCGTCGGCGACCATGCCCCCGCCGTCCCAGGGGCCCCAGGCCACGGCGGTGGCCGGCAGACCCGCGGCCCGACGGTGCTCGGCCAGCGCATCCAGATACGCGTTGGCCGCCGCATAGGCGCCCTGCCCGCCGCTGCCCCAGACACCGGCGATGGAGGAGAAGAGCACAAAGGCGTCCAACGGCCGATCGCCCAGAAGCTCGTGCAGATGACGCGCCCCGTCCACCTTGGCGGCCAGCACCTCGGCGAGTTCGGTGATGTCGAGTTCCGCGACGGCGGCCGAACGTTCGATGCCCGCCGCATGGACGACGGCGTTCAACGACGGGATGCCGTCGAGGAGTTCGGCGACGGCGGCCCGGTCGGTGATGTCACAGGCCGCGAACGTCACCTCGGCGCCCGACTCCGCCAACTCGGCCGCCAACTCCTCCGCCCCCGCCGTCGCGCCACCACGACGACCGGCCAACACCAGACGCTCCACACCACGCCCGGCCAGCCAACGAGCCACATGCCCACCCAACGCACCCAACCCACCGGTCACCAGCACCGTCCCACGCGGCGACCAACCGTCCGCGAACGGCGCCGTGTCGAGTGGCGCCGGAACCACACGCCGGCCCCACAGTGCGCCGTCACGCACCGCCACCTGATCCTCGCCACCACCACCGGCCAGAGCGGCAGCCAACAACCCACCCGCCCGCTCGTCCCACTCCACCGGCAGATCGACCAGACCACCCCAGCGATCCGAAAGCTCCAACGCGGCGACCCGCCCAAGACCCCACACCATCGACTGCTCGAAACCCTCGACCGCGTCACCCGCGACCGCCGCCACCGCACCCGACGTCACCGCCCACAACGGAGCCGAAACACCCGCCGCGCCCAACGCCCGCAACAACGCGAGCATGTCGGGCAGCTCCAACAGTGCGACGACGCCCGCCAGTTCAGGCAGTCCGGCCAGCCGGTCCGCCCAGTCGTCCGACCCCGGCTCGACAGAGAGCAGACGCGCCTCCGCACCGTGCCCGGCCAGCGCCGCCCGCACCCAACCGGCACGCTCCTCACCCGCCGGCGCCACCACCAACCAGATACCCGACAGCGCCGCGTCCCCAGCGACCAACGGCCGCCACTCCACCCGATAACGCCAGCCCTCGGCCACCGACCGATCGCGCTGTTCCCGGCGCCAGGCGGCGAGCCGGGGCAGCACCGCGCTCAGCGGCTCGTCGGAAGAGACCTCCAGCGTGCGAGCCAGTTCGGTGAGGTCGTTGTCCTCCACCGCGTCCCAGAACCCGGCCTCCACCGGCGACATCCGCTCCCCGCCGGCCACTTCGGGCGTCGTCGGGGCGTCCAGCCAGTAGCGTTCCCGCTGGAACGCGTATGTCGGCAGATCCACGTGCGGGTTGCCGGCACCGGGGAAGAACGCCGACCAGTCCAACGCGACGCCCCGCGCGTGGAGTTGACCCACGGCGGTCAGCGCGGCAACCGGCTCGGCCCGGTCCCCGCGCAACACCGGCACAAACACCGCCTCAGGCGCGCACTCCTGCCCCAACGCGGCCAACGTCCCACCAGGCCCCACCTCGACAAACGTGGTCACACCCTCGCCGCTCAACGAGGCGACGGCATCGGCGAACCGAACCGCCTCCCGCACATGCCGCACCCAGTA
>NZ_OCNE01000046.1 GCF_900230195.1 Streptomyces zhaozhouensis | reverse complement strand
CCCCACGACTCAAGAAGCCGGAAGAGCGCCACCTCCACCGCGAACAACGCCGGCTGAGTCACCCCCGTCTCGTTCAACGCCCCCTCGTCCGCACCGAACAACACCGCCCGCACCTCGGGCCCGAACTCCCCCAACACCTCATCCAGCGCCTCCGCGAACACCGGGAAACGCGCCGCCAGCTCACGCCCCATCCCCAACCGCTGCGCACCCTGACCCGAGAACAGAAACGCCAACCGCCCCGGCTCGTCCGGGACTTCGCCCCGCACCGCCGCGCCGCCGGAGCGGCCCTCGGCCAACGCCGCCAACGCGGCGACGAACTCATGGCGTTCACCGGCGACCACCACCGCACGGTGTTCCAGCGCCGCCCGCGAGGTCACCAGGGCATGACCGATGTCCAGCGGCCCGAGGTCGGGCGCCTCCGTCACAAAGGCGGCGAGCCGGGCGGCCTGCGCCCGCAGGGCCCCCGCGCTCCTGGCCGACAGCACCCAGGGCAGCACCTCGCCCCCGGTCCAGACACGGCCGGGCTCCGCCGTCTCGCTGACCGGCGCCTGCTCGATGATGGTGTGCGCGTTGGTACCGCTGAACCCGAACGACGACACACCAGCCCGCCACGGCCGCCCCACCGCCGGCCAGGAACGCTCCTCCGTCAGCAACCGCACCGCACCCGCCGACCAGTCGACATGGCTCGACGGCTCGTCCACATGCAGGGTGCCGGGCAGCACGCCGTGCCGGAGCGCCATCACCATCTTGATGACCCCGGCGACGCCGGCCGCCGCCTGCGTGTGGCCGATGTTCGACTTCACCGAACCCAGCCACAGCGGCTCGCCCTCGCCCCTGCCCTGGCCGTAGGTCGCCAGCAGCGCCTGCGCCTCGATCGGGTCGCCGAGCCGGGTGCCGGTGCCGTGTGCCTCCACCGCGTCCACGTCGGCGGCCGTCAGCCCGGCCGACGCCAACGCCTGGCGGATCACGCGCTGTTGGGAAGGGCCGTTGGGCGCGGTCAGCCCGTTGGACGCGCCGTCCTGGTTGACCGCGGAGCCCTTCACCACGGCCAGCACCCGGTGCCCGTTCCGCCGCGCGTCGGAGAGCCGCTCCACCAGCAGCATCCCCACGCCCTCGCCCCAGCCGGTGCCGTCCGCGCTCTCCGCGAACGCCTTGCACCGCCCGTCGACCGCCAGCCCGCGCTGCCGGCTGAACTCGACGAACGCGGCCGGCGTGGACATCACCGTCACGCCGCCGGCCAGCGCCAGCTCGCACTCACCCGAACGCAGCGCCTGCACGGCGGAGTGCAGGGCGACCAGCGAGGAGGAGCAGGCGGTGTCGACCGTGACCGCGGGCCCCTCAAGGCCGAAGGTGTAGGAGAGCCGGCCGGAGATGACGCTGGCCGCGTTGCCGGTGCCCGCGTAGCCCTCGACGCCGGGCTGGTCGGCGGCCAGCCCGGCGTAGTCCTGGCCGTTGGTGCCGACGAAGACGCCGGACCGGCTGCCGCGCAGGCTGCCCGGGTCGATGCCGGCGCGCTCCAGCACCTCCCAGGAGGTCTCCAGCAGCAGCCGCTGCTGCGGGTCCATCGCCAACGCCTCACGCGGCGAGATCCCGAAGAACGCCGGGTCGAACTCGGCCACCCGGTCGAGGAACGCGCCCAGCCGGCTGTAGGAGGTGCCCGAGTGGGCCGGGTCCGGGTGGTAGAGCGACGCCAGGTCCCAGCCCCGGTCGGTGGGGAAGTCGGCGACCGCGTCGCGGCCCTCGGAGACCAACCGCCACAGGTCCTCGGGCGAGGTGACTCCGCCCGGGAAGCGGCAGGCCATCCCGACGATGGCGATCGGCTCGTCCGTGGCGGTGGGGGCCGGCCCCTCGGGGGCGGCGGCCAGCACTCCGCCCAGCAGTTCGGCGCCGAGGTGCGCGGCGAGCGCGGCCGGGGTCGGGTAGTCGTAGACGAGGGTCGCGGGCAGACGCAGCTCGGTCGCGGTGTTGAGCCGGTTGCGCAGCTCCACGGAGCTGAGCGAGTCGAAGCCCAGCTCCTTGAACGGGCGTTCGGGGGTGATGGCGCGCGCCGAGCTGTGGCCGAGGGCGGCCGCCACCCGGTCGCGCACCAGGTCGAGCAGCGCCCTCTCCCGCTCGGCCGCGGTCAGCCCGGCCAGCGACTGCGCCAGCGCCGACCCGGCGACCGCGACGACGGAGCCGGCGGCGGCCGTCCGACGGGCCGGGGCCCGCACCAGACCGCGCAGCAGCGGCGGCACCGGCCCGGTGCGCGCCTGACGGCGCAAGGTCGGCAGGTCCAGCGGCAGCGGAACGAGGACGGCCCGGTCGGTCGAACCGGCCGCGTCCAGGAGCGCACGGCCCTGCTCGGCGCCGATGGGGACCATGCCGGCGTCGATGATCCGCCGCACATCGCCGGCGCCCAGGCCCCCGGCCATCCCGCCGGTATCGGCCCAGAGGCCCCAGGCGAGGGAGGTGGCGGGCAGCCCGGCGGCGCGGCGGTGCTCGGCCAGGGCGTCGAGGAAGGCGTTGGCCGCCGCGTAGTTGCCCTGCCCGGGGCCGCCGAGGACGCCGGCGGCCGAGGAGAACAGCACGAACGCGGAGAGGTCCAGGTCGCGGGTCAGCTCGTGCAGATGCCAGGCCGCGTCCACCTTCGGCCGGAAGACCGTGTCGATCCGCTCCGGGGTGAGCGAACCGATCGTCCCGTCGTCCAGCACTCCGGCGGTGTGCACCACGGCCGTCACCGGGTGTTCGTCCAACAACGCTGCCACGGCCTCGCGTTCGGCGACGTCGCAGGCGGCGAAGACCACCTCGGCGCCCAACGCCTCAAGCTCCGCACGCAGTTCACCGGCGCCTTCCGCCGCCGCGCCACGCCGACTCACCAACAGCAGGCGCGACACGCCCCGTTCGGCCACCAGATGCCGCGCTACGAGAGCGCCCAGGGTGCCCGTCGCGCCCGTCACCAGCACCGAACCCGCGCCGAAACCGGCGTCCTCGACCGCGCCGGGCATCACACGGGACAGCCGAGGTATGTGTATCTCCCCGTCGCGCAGCGCGAGTTGCGGCTCGCCAACGGCCAACGCGGTCGGCAGCACCGCGTCCAGCGCGGCCTCGTCGTCCAGGTCCAGCAGCACGATCCGGTCGGGGTTCTCCGACTGCGCCGACCGCACCAGTCCCCACACAGCGGCGGCCGCCATGTCGTCCACCGCCTCGCCGGCCGAAACGGCCACGGCGCCACGGGTGACGACGACGAGACGCCCCGCCTCGGGCCGTTCCTCATCGAGCCATGACCGGACGGTGCCCAACGCCCAGTGCGCCGCCGCGTGCGCCTCGGCCACCGGATCGGCGCCGGAGCCGACCGGGCAGGTCTCCACCCGCGTCCCGGTCAGCTCGGGTGCCGTGTCGCCCGGTTCCGGGACGGCGATCCAGTCGACGCCGAACAGGCCCTCGACGCCTCGCTGTTCCACCGTGGCGGGACGCAGCACCACCGAGTCGGCGGTGGCCACCGGCGCGCCCGCACCATCGGCCACCACCAGCGACACCCCACCCCCGCCGACCGAGGAGAGCCGCACACGCGACACCGTCGCACCGGCCGCGTGCAGCCGGAACCCGGACCAGGAGAACGGCGCCCCGCCCTCGTCGCCCGTCAGTCCGACGGCGTGCAGCGCCGCGTCCAGCAGCGCCGGGTGCAGCCCGAAGCCGTTGACGCCCACCCCCTCGGGGAGGGCGACCTCGGCGAACACCTCGTCGCCGCGCCGCCAGGCGGCCCGCAGCCCCTGGAACACCGGGCCGTGGTCGAAGCCCCGCTCGGCCAGCCCGTCCTGGAGGCCGTCCAGGTCGGCGACCTTGGCGCCGGCGGGCGGCCACTCGGCGAGGGAAACGCCGGTCGACGGCGCGCCTTCCCGCAGCACACCGGCGGCGTGCCGGGTCCAGGCCCGGCCGTCGTCGTCGGACTCACCCTCGCGCGAGTAGACCGTCAACTCGCGGCGCCCCGAGCCGTCCGCCGCGCCCACCCACACCTGCACCCGCACCGCACCGCTCGCCGGCAGGACCAGCGGCGCCCCCACCGTCAGCTCCTCCACCAGCTCGCAACCGACCTGGTCACCGGCCCGCACCGCCAGCTCGACGAACGCCGTGCCGGGCAGCGACACCGCGCCGTGGACGGCGTAGTCGGCCAGCCACGGATGGGTCCGCACCGACAGCCGGCCGGTCAACAGCACCCCGTCGGTGCCACCCACCGCCACCGCCGCGCCCAACAGCGGATGCTCCGCCGCGCCGAGACCCGCCGCCGTGACGTCCCCGACCGTCGTCGGGGCGTCCAGCCAGTAGCGCTCCCGCTGGAACGCGTACGTCGGCAGATCCACGTGCCGGCTGCTGGCACCCGGGAAGAACGCCGACCAGTCCAACGAAACGCCCCGCGCGTGGAGTTGACCCACGGCGGTCAGCGCGGCAACCGGCTCGGCCCGGCCCCCGCGCAACACCGGCACAAACACCGCCTCAGGCACGCACTCCTGCCCCAGCGCGGCCAACGTCCCACCGGGCCCCACCTCGACAAACGTGGTCACACCCTCGCCGCTCAACGAGGCGACGGCATCGGCGAACCGAACCGCCTCCCGCACATGCCGCACCCAGTA
>NZ_OCNE01000020.1 GCF_900230195.1 Streptomyces zhaozhouensis | reverse complement strand
CGAACGGCTCGCGACGATGGCCATGCACCCGCCGGGACCAAGAGGTCACAACCCTACCCGTGAGGGCTGCAGAAAGGATGGTCCTCTAATGAGCGGCCCCGTCGAGTCGGCCGAGGGCGCCGGCATACCGCTCTGCTTCACCGCGCGCGTCCCGGACAGCTATGTGCCGCTGCCCGACTCGCCCTCGCCCGAGGAGTGGTCACAGACGCTGGACCGGCTGATGCCGACGGTCGGGGGCGAGGGCCGGAGCTACGCGATGGAGAACATGCCGCGCGTGCTGCCGATGCTCCAGGTCGACGAGGTGTGCAAGACGGCGGTCCACATCAGCGTGGAGAACGGCTCGCTGGCGCTGGGAATGCTGGTCGTGGGCCTGCTGCCGACGCGGCACGAGTCGGCGCTGATCGCGGCCGAGTCGATCTACCGGGTGAAGAAGGAGGAGTACTTCGGCGAGGTTCCCCAGAGCCAACTGACCGACATAGACGAGCGGTTGGCGAAGGGCGCCCGTGGCCCGCAGGACACCCTGATGGCCACCAAGCTGCCCGGCGGCCCCGCGGTGACCTCGATCTCGCTGCGGTCGATGACGTTCCCGCGCCCGGAGGGCGTCGGCCAGGGCCCGCCGCCGAAGCTGGGGGTCTCCTTCCTCCAGTTGGCGATGCCCGCGCCCCGGGACTACTGCGTCTACTTCACCATCGCGACGCCGACCCTGCGCCACACCCCGGTCTTCGGGGACCATCTGGCGAAGATCGCGCGCACCGTCTCGTTCGACCCCGACGCGGTGGCCAAGGCCGCCAAGGGCGACGACGCGGTCTTCACCAGGGATCTCCGGGGCGCCCCCGCCTGAGGGGACGGGCCCGCCGGGGTCGGGGGCCCGGCGGGCATCATGGTGGTCATGGACGTGACGACGGGAGACGGGGACTGGCTGGGTCGGCTGCGGCCGATCAACGACTACCTGGTGGCGCTCGACCGGCAGCACTACGAGCGGTCGGGCGCCGCCCCGCTGGTGCTGGCCCTGGTCGCCGTCCCGGTCGCCGCGTTCGCGGTGCTGGCCGGTGTCGCGATGCCGTTGACGGACGTCGAGGAGTGGGCCGGCTGGCTGCTGCCCGGCGTTCCGGTCGCGGCGGTCGCGCTGTGGGGGGCGTGGCTGGCGTTGCGCCGGCTGACGCCGCGGCACGGGCCGCTGGGCGCGGAGTTCCGCGCCGGTGAGAGCCAACGGGACGCGCAGCTCGCGGGGTTGTACGCGCTGCCGCCGCTGGGGCCCGCGCACGGCGCGGCCCTGTGGGGGCGTGCGGAGGAGCTCTACCAGCGCTCGACCTCGGGGCTGACGGCGTTCGCGCCGCGCGACCAGCGGGAGCTGGTGCACGGGATGCGCACCGCGCCGTTTCGCAACTTCCGCTGGACGTTGGCGGGTTGGGGCGTGGGGATGCTGACCGTGCTCGGCACGCTGGGCGCGGCGGCGCCGGTGCTGGCGGCGCCGGACGAGAACGGGCCGCTGCTGGCGGTGGTGGCGGTGGTGGCGGGTGGCTGGTCGCTCTGCTTCCGGTACTGCTTCCTGAAGTGGCGGCGGCCAGGCGACCGGGTGCCGCGCACCCAGAAGGTCGGGTGGCGTCACGAACTGGCCTGGCTGCGCCACCAGATGGTGGCCAGCGGCGTGCTGGCCGGCTGGCGGGTGCCGGCGCTGCACACCGAACGGCTGTGGCGACTGACCGGCGGCGGCCGCCGCTCCCCCGCGGCGACGCTGGCCCGGCTGCCGGAGAACGCCTCGGCGCCGCGGCGCTTCTACTGGCGCTACGTGGGGGCCGGGGTGGTGCGGCTGGCCGCGTTCTTCGTCGGCTGCTACCTGGTGGCCACGGCGATCAGCCTGGCCGCCTGAACGGGACCGCCCACCGGCGGTGCGCCTGGCCGGCTGACCGCGACCGCCCACCGGCGGTGCGGGGGCGCGGGGAACCGCGCGAGCAACCCACCACCGGGGCGCACCCGACCACCCACCCAGCCGGCACCGCACCATAGTCGCCTGACCCCCGCCACCCAGCATCCGCGCCGTTCCCCGCGCCCCTCAGGCCGTCACCGGTCCACCGCGTGCGAAGGATGCCTTCAGTTCGGCCCAGCGGACCGCCTCCTCGGGGGTCAACCGCCCCCGCAGCTCCGCCAGTTTGAGGAGGTTGGCCTCCGCGCCTGTGGTGAGGGTCTGGGCCTCGGCCCGGTAGTGGTCGTCGATCAGCGCGTCCAGCTCCTCCTCGTTGAGCACCGGAACGATCCGCTCCGCGATCTGGTTGGTGTTGCGGTAGGAGCCCTGGAGGCGGAACGGCGGCTCGACGCGGGTGGCGTCCTCCTGCGTCGCCGAGGCGATGTACGCCGCGTTGACCTGGAGCATCACGTCCCGCACCCGCAGCAGCAGCCGCAGCACGGCGAGGATCTGCTCCAGGTCGGCCGGCGTGTACGGGTGACGCAGCCGCTCGGCCGAGGCGGTCTCGTCGCCGCGCGCCAGCCGCACCAGCAGTTCGATGTCGGCGCGGTCGCGGGAGGCGAGGGGCGCGAGCGTCGGGTTGGCGGTCAGCGCGTTCTCGACGTGGCTGAGTGCGAAGAGTTCCTGACGTCCCGTCAGCACTTCTCCCAGGTTCCACACGTCGGCCCGGTTGGCCAGCATGTCGGGGACGCGGAAGCGGTGGCCTGACTCGGTGAACGGGTTGCCCGCCATGCAGACGGCGAAGCGCTTGCCGCGCAGGTCGTGGCTGACGGCCGCGCCGTCGGAGGTGCGGACGCCGTCGATGCGGCGCTGCGCGTCGCACAGCGGGATGAAGCGCTGGAGCAGCTCGGGCGAGCAGTGCTGGATGTCGTCGAGATGGAGCAGCACGTTGTTGCCCATCTCCAGCGCGAAGTTGAGCTTCTCGATCTCCCGCCGGGCGGCGGCGTCCGGCGCCGCCGTCGGGTCCAGGGAGGTGGTGTGGTGGCCGAGGGCGGGCCCGTCGACCTTGACGAAGACCATCCCGAGGCGGGCGGCGACATACTCCATCAGCGTCGTCTTGCCGTAGCCGGGCGGGGAGAGCAGCAGCAACAGCCCCTGGCTGTCGGTGCGCCGCTCGGCGCCGGCCGCGCCGAGCTGCTTGGCGAGGTTGTCGCCGATCAGCGGCAGATAGACCTCGTCGAGCAGCCGGTTGCGGACGAACGCCGGCATCACCCGCGGCCGGTGGCTCTCCAGCCGCAGCCTGCGGCGTTCCGCGTCGAGCAGCGCGTTGCGGCGGCGGACGTAGGCGCGGTGGGCGGGCACCCGTTCGGTGCGGAACGTCCCGGTGCGGGTGAGGAACTCGTCGAGCCGCAGCGGGAGTTCGCCGCGTCGCAGCCGGGGATGGCTGCCCAGCAGCCCGCTGATGACGGCGGTCAGCTCGGCGTCGACCGGCCGGTGCTCCAGGGTGTCGGCGGTGAGTTCGAGGGCGGCGGCCTCCGGGAGGTCGGTGGCGTCGCGGCCCTGCGCGCCGGTGAACGCGGTCAGCCAGGCGGCGACCAGCTGGTGGCGGGCGGCCAGGTCGCTGCCGACGGCGGCCAGGTCCTGGGTCAGCTCCTTGACGCCGGCCTCGCCGAGCGCGGAGTGGAAGTCGCCGCGCAGCGCGCCGGCGGCCGGGCTGGTGACGAACGCCGGCCCGCCGGCGGCCAGTTCTTCCAGCAGATAGCCGCCGACCCCGGCCGGCGCCTCGCGCGGCAGCCCCGCCTCGGCCGGCAGTCCGGCGAGGAACGCGCCGACGGCGTCGGTGAGTTCCTCGCCGAGCGCGTCGACGGCGGCGGTCGCCCCGAAGGTGGCGCGTGCGCGCGCCAGCGACTGGGCCCTGGTGGTGAGCGCGGCACGGGTCGTCTCCGTCGTGCCGTGCGCCCAGAACAACTGGGCGCAGGCGCGGAGTTCGGGCGGGAAGCGGAGCAGCCCCGCGGCCTCGCGCAGCCGCAGCACGGCGCCGAGAATGAGGGCGGCGTCCTGGTCGTGGACGCCCCTGTCGTATCCCTCGTCGTAGGCGGCCTCGGCGAACCGGCGGACGAGCGGCAGCAGTTGGTCCTCGGCCGCCGCCGCGGTGAGTTCGGCGTCCTCGGCCCCGGTGAGCACGGTCGCCGCCAGGTGCTCGGCGCGGTAGACGTCGGGGGACTCGGAGGCCAGCGGCTGGTCCCAGAAGTGGCGGGCCGCGGCGAGTTCGGCGTCGGTGACGGCGGCCCGGTAGTCGGTGCCGGTGACGGCGAACGCGAGGCCGCCCTCGTGCGGCACCAGGGTGAGGTCGATCGGCTGGGTGGACGCGGTGAAGTGGTGGCGGCCGAGCCGGATGGTGCCGTCGGCGCCGAAGAGTTCGGCGCGGTCCCGCAGGGTGCGCCCGGCCTCCTGGCGCAGCGCGGTCAGCCGCCCCTCGATCTCGTCGGCGCGCACCTCCTCGCCGACGGAACGGAGTTCGTCGGCGGTGGCGCGGACCCGGGCGACCAGCGGGTCGGCGGCGAAGTAGGCGTTGATCTCGTCCTGGCTGCCCTGGGCGGAGGCGCGGCGGCCCACGGTGTCCAGCACCCGCTCGGCCGAGGCGGCCAGCCGCTCGGCGTGCCGGGCCCGCTCGTCGAGCTGGGCCTGCTTGCGGGCGGCGAAGGTCTCGTAGATCTCCTCGCGCTGGTCGGCGAGTTGGGCCAGATAGTCGTCGAAGGTGCCGAACCTGGCTTCCAGGTTCTCCACCGTCAGCAGCAGCCGGCCGAGGTGTTCGTCGCACTCCTCGGGCGTGGTGGCGGCCGCCAGCGCGCCGGTGACTGCCTGGCCGAGCAGCGCGTACTCGGCGGCGAACTCGGCGCGGCCCTCGCTCTCCAGCAGCTCGCGGCGGCGCCCGTCGAGGACGGCGCGGGCGCGGTTGACGGCGCCGGTGACCTCGCCGACGCGGGTGAGGAGTTCGGTGCGGACGACGGCGTCGGCGATCTCCAGCGTGCCGATCACCTCGGTGACGGTGCGGAGTTCGTCGGCGTGCTCGGCGCAGGCGTCGGCGAGCGGCACGGCGTCGGCGACGCTCTCCACGGCGGCGGCGCGTTCGGCGAGTTCGGCGATGGCGGCGTGGGTCTCGTCGAACGCGTCGTCGCGGGAGAGGAACGCGACGGCGCGGCGGCCGGTGGCGGCCAGCGACTCGGTGAGGGTCTCGTCGAGCCGGTCCAGCGCGCCGGTGTCGATGTGCCGGGTGTCGCGGAGCGCGGCGACCCGGCCCTGGGCGCGGCGCAGCCGGGTCAGCAGGGTGACCCACTCGGCGGCGCCGCGCGGCGCCTCGCCGCGTGCCCGCCGCACCAGTCCGGTGATCTCGGACTCGGCCTCGGCGAGGGTGGCGGCGGCCTGCGCGCGCAGCTCGCGCACCCGTTCGTACTCGGCGATGACCTGCTCGGCGGTGGCGCGGAGCGTGGCGACCGGCTCGTGCAGCGCGTGCGCCTCGGGCAGCGTCAGCCAGTGGTACTGGTCGGTGAGCCGGTCGCAGGCGCCGACGACGGCCTCGAACACGGCGGTGTCCGGCTCCAGTTCGGTGGCCATCCGGACGACGGTGAACGCGTCGGACACGCCGCGCACCAGGTCGGCGTTGCCGATCCTGGCCAGCGGCCCCGTGCCGGCCGGCTGGGCGGCGGCGTGCTCCTCGCTGGTGAACGGCGTCGCCCACAGTTGCACCGGGTGGACCCGGGACGCTTCGGCGGCCTCGGCGCGGCAGACCACGAGGCGGCCGTCGTCGAAGAGCGCGTGGCCGAGGCAACTAATCGGGTTCCGCACGGACTTGTCGATCAGGTTGTACGGCAGCAGCAGCGCGCGGCCGCGCGCGTCGTCGCGGAAGACGTAGAGCAGGTCCTCGCCGTTGGGCGCACGCAGCAGCCGTTCGAACGTCAGCCCCTCGGCGTCCAGGTCGAAGGTGCGGGCGGCGGAGCCGGCGGGCGCGGCCGACAGGTAGTAGCCGCCGGGGAAGATCACGCCCTGGTCCTCGGGCAGCACCCGGCAGCCGCGGCCGATGCCGTCGAGCCGGGTGATGTCGCCGGTGCGGGTGTTGTGGACGAGGTAGCGGTGGTCGGTCTCGTTGTAGGGGAGCACGTCCAGCAGCAGCAGCGGGCCGACGCGGGCGTGCGCGACCCGCGCGTCGGCGAGCGACTGCAACGGCTCGGCCAGCGGCTCGCTGTGGCGCGGCGCGCCGTCCGGCTCGTCCCCCGCGGTGCGCAGGGCGAGGGTGCCGCCGCCGGTGGCCAGGCGGAGCACGCCGGCGATGTCCAGGTGCGGGTGCTGCCCAGGGGCGGCGCCGGGCACCTGGTCGTCGCGGGTGGCGGGCACCCAGGTGATCTCGTGCGGCGGCGGCTGGACGTGGTCGCGTTCGCCCTTGGCGTCGACGTACTCGGGCCGCCCGTCGGGGTGCAGCCGCCAGCGGAGCACCCGGATGTCGTCGATCCGCTCGCCGGTGCGGAAGACCGCGAGCAGCAGGCCCCCGACGGTCCGCAGCCGCAGCAGCGTGGACTGCTGGAAGTAGCGGAACAGCTCGGCGAAGTCCCGCTGGAAGGCGGGGTCGTCGAGCAGCCCCGGCACCGCCTCGGGGCCGACCGGCGTGAAGCCGTCGCCGTCGGGCCTGTGCAGCCCGAACACGTCGCCGACGCCGGTGGACTGGCCGGGCGCGGGCGGCACCCGGTAGCCGAAGAGCAGCGCGTCGCCGACCCGCACCAGGTCCCTCGGCAGGCTGTCGCGCCCGGTGCGCAGCCGCCCGGTGGCGACCAGCTCCAGCTCGCCGCCGCCGAACGTCGCGACCCGGTCGGCGTTCAGCCGCCTGGTCCGTTCCCCCAACTCGCCGGCGGCCGCCACGAGTCGGTCCCTCAGCACCTCGTAACTGCCCCGGTCCGGCGCCTCGGCCGCGCCCGCCGGCGTCTCGCGTTCGCGCGTGTCCACCCTCGCTACCCCCACGTTCGTCTCTCCACCGTGCGACCCGGGGCGCGGCGGCCCGCCCTCCGGGGAGGGAACGGGCCGCCGGCGCCGCGTCAGGGCCGCTTCTCCAGGACGGGCCCCTCGCCCTTGGCCGGCCGGCCGTTGACGGCGGGGCCGCCGGCGCCCGCCAGCTCGGCCAGCGGCAGGTCGCCCAGGCCCTGGGCGCGGACCGTCTCCAGCAGCCCGCCCAGCTGTCCGCCGGCGTCCCCGCCGCGCGAGATCAGGCCGCTGAGCAGCCCGGCCAGCGTCAGGTCGCGCAGCCCGCCGGCGCCGAGGCCGCCCACCATGCGGGAGAGGTCCTCGGTGAACGTCGACCCGTCCTTGTCCAGCCACGGGCCGACGAGGGTGCGGGCGTGCTCCGAGCGGTCCAGGAAGCCGTCGACGCTCTTGCCGGCGGAGATGGCGCCGACCAGCCGGTCGAAGAAGACGGAGTCCCCGCCGACGATGTCGATCTTGGCGTTCTCCAGTCCGGTGGCGACGAGGCTCGCCTGTGCCTCGGCGATCTGCCGGTGCACGTCGATGCCGGCGAGCCGGACGTCCTTGTCGGCCTCCAGCCGCAGCCGGTACTCCTCGTGCTCCCGGCTGGCGGCGTCCAGGACGGCCATCGACTCGGCCTTCTCCCTGATCCCGGTGGCCTCCGCGCCCATCTTCTCGCGCAGCGCCTCGGCCTCGGCCAGCCCCATCTGGCGGGCGGCCTCCGCCTCGGCGTGCCGGGTGGCGGCGATGGCCTGCGCCATCCGCTCCTGCACCTCGGCCTCGGCCATGCCGGGCGCGGCGGCGTCCGCCTTGCGGCCCTCGGCCAGCCGGATCGCGGCCTGCGCCTCCAACTCGGCGGACTTCCGCTTGGCCTCGGCCAGCGTCAGGCTCTCGGCGGCGCGGTGGGTGGCCGCGGCCTCGGCGGCCTCGGCGGCCTTGATGTCCTTGACCAGCCGCTCCTGCGCCTCGGCCTCGGCGGCGATGATCACGGCCTGCCGCTCGCGCTCGGCCTCCTCGACGGCGCGCAGCCGCTTGATCTCCTCCTCCTGCTGCGCGACGGTCTTCTCCACCGCGATCCGTTCCCGGACCACGTCGGCGATCTCCCGCTTCTCGCCCTCGATCTCCTTGTCGGCGGCGATCCGCGACAGCCCGGTCTCCCGGTCGCGGGCGATGACCTCCAGTACCCGGTCCTTCTCGATGCGCTCGTTCTCGATGGCGACGACCCGGTCGCGGTTGAGCTTGGCGACGGCGACCTCGCGCTCGCGGTTCTCGTTCTGCACGCCGAGGGCTTCCTCGGTCTTCAGGTGCGCCGCCTGCGCGCGCAGCCGCTCCTCCGCCTGGACGCGTGCGGTCTCGGCCTCCTCGCGGGCGCGCACGGTCTCCACCTCGCGGCGCTGCTTGATCTCGGCGTCCGCCTGGCGGCGCTCCAGCTCCAGCACGGCCTCGCGGGCGTCGACGTTCTGCCGGGTGATCTCCTTCTCCTCGTTGCGCTGGAACTCGTTGGTGAGCACGTGCTGCGCGGCGGTGAGCTCGGTGATCTTCCGGATGCCCTGGGCGTCCAGGATGTTGTGGGCGTCGAGCTGGCCGAGCGGCGTCTGCTCCAGGTAGTCGATCGCCGCGTCCTCCAGGCTGTAGCCGTTGAGGTCGGTGCCGATGACGGCGATGATCCGGTCGCGGAACTCGTCACGCTTGGTGTAGAGGTCGGCGAAGTCGAGCTGCTTGCCGACGGTCTTCAGCGCCTCGGAGAACTTGGCGTTGAACAGCTCCTGGAGCGTGGACCGGTCGCTGGCGCGCTCGGTGCCGATGGCCTGGGCCACCTTGATCACGTCGGGAACCGTCTTGTTCACCCGGACGAAGAACGAGATCCGGATGTCCGCCCTGATGTTGTCCTTGCAGATCAGCCCTTCCTTGCCGGTCCGGCCGATCTCGATCGCCTTCACGGAGATGTCCATCACCTCGGCCCGGTGCAGCACCGGCAGCACCACGGCGCCGGTGAACGTGACGTCCACCTTGCGCACCTTGGAGACGATCAGCGCCTTGCCCTGCTCGACCTTGCGGAAGAGTCGGGTGAGCAGGAACAACGTGGCCAGGATGATGATCAGCGCCGCGGCGATCAGTACGCCGAGGCTGGTACCGAGAGTGTCCATGGATGGCCCCCCTTGTGTTCTCGTTTCGGCGGGCACCGGGCCCGCGCAGCCGCGATGGATCGCGGACTTACGGCCGTGGACGGGCGCGCGGCGGCGCCCCGTTCGACGTTGTGTGGGCAACGCGTGGGTCGTGTCCCCGGTGGTCCCGGGGCGTGGCGGCTGGGCGCGGCCGGCCGGTGCCGTCCGCGCGCGGCGGCGCCGCCACGTGTCGGAAGTGCGTGCTGCTCGAAGGACTGTGAAGGAGTCGTGGCCTCGGTGGTGAGGACGCGTCAGTCCAGCGCCCGGTTTCGCCCGGGCCCCGGTTCGTCGGGGCCGGGGTCCAACGGACCCGCGTCGTACGGCGCGACCCAGAAGAACCCGCCGTCCGCCTCGTAGCCGTAGATCAGCGCCCGGCGCCCGGCCGCCAGCTCGGCGGCCTCCGGGCCCTCGGCGCGGATCTGCACGACGGCGGTGCCGCCGTCGTCGGCCGTGACCTCGGCCTGGCCGAAGGAGGCGGTCACCCTGCTGGTGCGCACCTCGCAGACCCGGCCCACGAAGTCCCGGTGGTAGAGCCCGGACTCCGGCTCGAAGAGCCGCCGCAGCGGGCGGACCGCCAGCCAGGCCCCGGCCCAGCCGAGCACCAGCGCGGCGGGCGGCACCAGCGCGCGACCGACCTCGTCGTCGATCAGCTCGCCGCCCGCCATCGAGGCGAACCAGGCCAACGCGGTCAGCAGGGAGAGCGGAACGGCCAGCGGCACGCCGCCGAGCCCGAACCAGCCGAAGCCCCCGCCCCCGTCCGCGACACCGTCGGCCGCGTCGACGGCTCCGGCGCCGACGCCGAAGGCGAGCGCGAAGAGCCAGTAGAGCAGGACGACGGCGAGCGGGATCGAGAAGACCACGGCGGGGAACTCCAACGCCGTGGAGAAGAAGTCCGCCATGTCACCCCCCGCAAGGTCACGTCTCTTTCATTAATACATCCTTAACACCCCGCCGCGCCAGTGCCGTTCGACATCCCGCACACGCGGAACCGGGGCGGCTCGCCGGAGAACCCTCCTTCCCGCCACGCCGTCAGCATCCCCCGCGCGCCTCCCCCTACCGATCACAGAAACCGCCCGCGGGCGGGGAACGCCACCGGCCGGGGGCGGACCCGCACCAGCGCACCACGCCGGAAATCCCCAGAAAAGGAACTATGCTGACATCGTGGCGCATCTGGCCCTCCCCCTGCGGCGCTGGCTCGCCCAGACCCACCCCGCCCGGCTCGTCGTTCTCGCGCTCTTCGCCGTGATCGCCCTGGGCACCTGGCTGTTGAAGCTCCCCGTCGCCTCCGCCGCCGGCGAGTCCCCCAGCCTGCTGACCGCCCTCTTCACCGCCGTCTCCAGCGTCTGTGTCACCGGGCTGCTGGTGGTGGACACCGGTAGCTACTGGACGGGCTTCGGCGACGTCGTGGTGCTGGCGCTGGCGCAGGTCGGCGGCTTCGGCGTGATGACGCTCGCCTCGCTGCTGGCGCTGCTGGTCGCCGGGAAGCTGCGGCTGTCCACCACGCTCCACCTGGGCGCCGAGACCACCTCGGGCGGCGGCGCCATCCGCCGGCTGCTGGTCAGGGTCGCGCTGATCACGGTGACCGTCGAGGCCGCCACCGCCACGGTGCTGACGGCCCGCTTCGCGCTCGGCCATGGCGAACCGTTCGGCCACGCCCTCTACCACGGCGTCTTCCACGCGGTCTCGGCGTTCAACAACGCGGGGCTCAGCCCCTACCCGGGCAGCCTGAGCCGCTTCGCGGGCGACCCCTGGACGCTGCTGCCGATCGCGGTCGCCGCGCTGCTCGGCGGGCTCGGCTTCCCCGTGATCATCGAACTGCTGCGCCACCGCACCCGCCGGAGCGCCCCCGGTGTGCGCCCCCGTCACCCCTGGTCGCTGCACCTGCGGCTGACGCTGGCGACCAGCGCGCTGCTGCTGCTCGCCGGCTGGGCGCTGACCCTGACGTTCGAGTGGGGGAACCCCGACACGTTCGGGCCGTTCGACACCGGCCGGAAGGTGCTCAACGCCTTCTTCCACTCCGTCGTCGCCCGCACCGCCGGCTTCCACACCACCGACATCGCCGCGATGGAGCCGGAGACGCTGCTCGGCACGGCGGCGCTGATGTTCGTCGGCGGGGGCAGCGCCGGCACCGCCGGCGGGATCAAGGTGACCACCCTCGCCGTGCTGGCCGCCGCCGTGCTCGCCGAGGTGCGCGGGCAGCGCGAGGCGGGGGTCTTCGGCCGCCGGGTCTCCGAGCACGTGGTGCGGCAGGCCCTCACCGTGACGCTGCTGAGCGCCGCGCTGCTGGTGGTCGCGGTGGTGGCGCTGATGTCGCTGCTGCACGTCCGGGCCGAACTGGTCGTCTTCGAGGCCGTCTCCGCGTTCGGCACCGTGGGGCTGCACACCGGGCTCGCCGGCGAGAGCGACGCGGCGGCGCGGGTGATCCTGATGGTGCTGATGTTCGTCGGCAGGGTCGGACCCGTCATCCTGGTGTCCGCGCTGGCGATGCGGATACGGGAAGCGCGTTACCGGCTGCCGCGGGAGCGGCCGATCATCGGATAGGTCGGACGGAGACGACGGGGAACGCCATGAGTTCACAACTGCACGCGATGCGCCGCAGGCGCGGCAAGCGCACGGCCGCGGCGCACGCGCCCGCGGAGCACCACCGGGACCAGCGGGTGGCGGTGGTCGGCCTCGGCAGGTTCGGCATCTCGCTCGCCGAGGAGCTGATGCGGCGCGGCTGGGAGGTGCTGGGCGTCGACTCGGACGAACACCTGGTCCAGCAGCACCGCGACACCCTGACCCACGTGGTGCTCGCGGACGCCACGGACGAGGTGGTGCTGCGGCAGTTGGGGATCGACGAGTTCCCGCGCGCGGTGGTGGCCATCGGCACCAGGATCGAGGCCAGCATCCTGACCACGTCCAACCTGCTGGAGCTGGGGGTGCCCAACCTCTGGGCCAAGGCGATCAGCCGCCAGCACGGCAAGATCCTGGAACGGCTCGGCGCCCACCACGTGATCCTGCCGGAGCACGAGATGGGCGAACGGGTGGCGCACCTGGTGACGGGCCGGATGTTGAACTTCATCGAGTTCGACGACGACTACGCGCTGGTGAAGACGGTCGCCCCGCAGTCCACCACCGGGATGCCGCTGAGCGAGAGCGGGGTGCGCCGCCGGCACGGGGTGACGGTGGTGGGCGTCAAGCGGCCCGGCGAGCAGTTCACCCACGCGACGGCGGAGACGGTGGTCCAGCCGGGAGACGTGATCGTGGTCACCGGCAGGACATCGGCGGTCGAGAGCTTCGCCGACCTGACCTGAGGTTGTTCGCCGCACCTCGGGGTACGGTGACGTCAAAGACGCGTAAGGACGGCGGCCCCTGACCGCCCGAGCGGCTTGGGTGTGCCGGGAAGTCTGGTCGGCGAGTGAATGCCGCGTTCCCGAGGAGAGAGACACCGGATGACCCCGCCACGCCTGCCCTCCCCCCTGCCGAAGATCGCCCGCCGCCTGCCCCCCGCCGAGCGCGACCGGCGTTCCGTCGCCGAGTTCCTGCGCCTGGAGGTCACCGGCGGGATGCTGCTGCTGGTCGCCGCGGCCCTCGCCCTCTTCCTCGCCAACTCCCCGTGGAGCGCCGGATACGAGTCCGTGCGCGACCACCACCTGGAGATCCCGTTCCTCGGCCTCGACCTGTCGGTGGGCCACTGGGCCGCGGACGGGCTGCTCGCCGTCTTCTTCTTCGTCGCCGGCACCGAGTTGAAGCGCGAGCTGACCGTGGGCGAGCTGCGCCGCCCGGCGGCCGCCGCGCTGCCGGTGATGGCGGCGATCGGCGGGATGGTCACCCCGGCGCTGATCTACCTCGCCGTCGCGCTGCCGTCGGGCGGCGCGTCCGACGGCTGGGCGGTGCCGATGGCCACCGACATCGCGTTCGCGCTGGGTGTGCTGGCCGTGGTCGGCCGGCGGCTGCCGAGCGCGCTGCGCACCTTCCTGCTGACGCTGGCGATCGTGGACGACCTGATCGCCATCCTGGTGATCGCGGTCTTCTTCACCTCGGAGCTGGACGTGCTGGCGCTCGCCGGCGCGGCCGCCGGCCTGCTGCTCTTCCGGCTGCTGCACACGCGGGGGGTGCGCGGCTGGTACTGGTACGTGCCGCTGGCGCTCGCGGTCTGGACGTTGACCTACCACAGCGGGGTGCACGCGACGGTCGCCGGCGTCGCGCTCGGGATGCTGCTGCGCGCCACGCCGCGCGACGACGAGGAGTCGACACCGGCCGAGCACATCGGGCACCTGGTCCACCCGTTCTCCGCCGGGCTGGCCGTGCCGCTCTTCGCCCTGTTCGCCGCCGGGGTCCCGGTCTCGGCCGCGACGCTGGGCGAGATGGCGGGCGAGCCGGAGGCGCTGGGCGTGGTGCTGGGGCTGTTCCTCGGGAAGCTGATCGGGGTCTTCGGCGCCACCTATCTGACGGCGCGCTTCACCAAGGCCCGCCTCAACCCGCAGCTGGGCTGGCCCGACGTCGCCGGGACGGCGCTGCTGGCGGGCATCGGCTTCACGGTGTCGTTGCTGATCGCGGAGCTCGCCTTCGCCGGCGACCCGGCGATGACCGAGCACGTCAAGGCGGCCGTGCTGCTGACCTCGCTGCTGGCGGCGACCAGCGCCGCCCTGATGCTCACTCTGCGTGGACGGAGGCTCGCCCGTTCCGGCGACTCGACGTCACCGTAACGACCAGGCAACGGTGTGCGCGTACGCCCGAACGGGCCCGCATAGATGTGAAGGCTCTGGGTAGCCGCGCGCCCATGGCTCCACCGACAAGAAGTTTTCTTCAGGACGGACACCGAGGGACCGGGCTCAGTCGCCGCTCTCTGCTGGCCGGTCTGGCGGTGTTCGGCGGCCTCGCGGCCACCGGGTGCAGCCGGGTGGCCGCCGAGGACGCGGTGGAAGGGGGGAACCTTCTCGACCGGCTGCGTGACCGGGGCAGCGTGAAGATCGGCATCGCCAGCGAACCGCCGTTCGGCTATGTCAACGACGACGGCGAGCCCACGGGCGAGGCGCCGGAGATCGCCAAGGTGATCTTCTCCCGCCTCGGCGTGGACAACGTCGAGGCGATCCCGGTGGACTTCAGCGCGCTGATCCCCGGGCTCAAGGCGCAGGTCTTCGACGTGGTCTCGGCCGGGATGTACATCACGCCCGAGCGGTGCGCGCAGGTCCTCTTCGCCGATCCCGACTACCAGATGCCGGACTCCTTCATCGTCCCGGCGGGCAACCCGCTGGGCATCACCAGGTACGAGGACGTCGCCGAGCAGGGGCTGACCCTGGCGACCGGGCAGGCGTACGCGGAGATCGACTACGCGCTGGCCGCCGGCGTCCCCAACAGCAAGCTGCTGATCCTGCCCGACCAGGTCGCCGGCCTCGACGCCGTCAGCCAGGGCCGCGCGGACGCCTTCGCCGGCACCAACGTGACCGTGATGGACGTCGTCGAGGGCAACAACCGGGTCGAGGCCACCGAGCCCTTCGTGCCCATCGTGGACGGCGAGCCGGCCTACGGCGCCGGCGCGTTCGCCTTCCGCCCCTCAGAACAGAACTTCCGCGACACGTTCAACGAGGAGCTCCACAAGCTCAAGGAGAGCGGGGAGCTGCTGGAGATCGTGGAACCCTTCGGCTTCACCGAGGCGGAGATGACCGACCTCACCGCTGAGGAGCTTTGCTGATGATGACCGAGGGGATGTTCGACAACTACTTTCTGCCGGGCATCTGGATCACGATCCAGGTGACCCTGTACAGCGCGGTGCTCGGCGCGGTGGTCGCCTTCACCGTCGGCACGCTGCGCACCTCGCGGCTGTGGATCGTGCGGTTCCTGGCGGGGACCTACTTCGAGATCTTCCGCGGCATGTCGTCGCTGGTGCTGATGTTCTGGCTGGTCTTCTCGCTGCCGCTGCTGCTGGAGTGGCGACTGGTGCCGATGTTCGCCGGCGTGCTGGCGCTGGGTCTGACCTACGGGGCGTACGGCTCCGAGGTGGTGCGCGGGGCGCTCGCCGCCGTGCCGGAGGGGCAGCGCGAGGCGGGGGTCGCGTTGAGCTTCACGCGGTGGCAGCGGCTGCGGCGGATCGAGATCCCGCAGGCTCTGCCCGAGATGATCCCGCCGTTCAACAACCTGCTGATCGAGCTGCTCAAGGGCACCGCGCTGGTCTCCGTCATCACCGTGGCGGACATGACCTACGCGGGTAACCTGGTCCGGCTGGGCTCCAACGAGTCCGCTCCGGTCTACACACTGCTGCTGGTGCTGTACTTCGCGCTGGCGTTCACGCTGACCCGCGGGATGCGGGTGATCGAGCGCAAGGCCAACGCGAACGTCGGCAGGCCGCAGCAGCGCCGCGGCCTGCTGGCCAAGCTCTCCCTGCGGGAGAGCGCCAACGAGGGTTCGGGCGCGCTGACCACGGGGGGTGTGGCCAAGTGAACTGGGACTGGGAGATCGTCAACGACTTCATGCCCTCGTTCTGGGACGGGGTCCTGGTCACCCTCCAGGCGTTGGTGCTGGGGAGTCTGATCGCGTTCGGGCTCGGCCTGGTCTGGGCCATGGCCCAGCGCGCGCCGTTCGCCTGGGTGCGGTGGCCGGTGACCGCGCTCACCGAGTTCATCCGGAACACCCCGCTGCTGGTGCAGTTGTTCTTCCTCTACTACGTGGTGCCCGAGTGGGGTCCCTCGATGTCGGCGCTGACCACCGGCATCATCGGTCTGGGCCTGCACTACTCGACCTACACGGCCGAGGTGTACCGGGCGGGGATCGACGGCGTGCCCGTCGGCCAGTGGGAGGCGGCGACGGCGCTGAGCCTGCCGCGCGTGCGCACCTGGGTCGCGGTGATCCTGCCGCAGGCCATCCGCCGCGTCGTTCCGGCGCTGGGCAACTACGTCATCGCGATGCTGAAGGACTCCCCCATGATCGCGGTCATCGGGGCGATGGAGATGCTCGGAGAGGCCGAGAACTTCAGCAATACCACCTTTACCACCGAGGCCTACACCATCGTCGGCATCGCCTTCCTGGTCATCGCCTACCCGGCCTCTCTGCTGATCCGAGTTCTGGAGCGTCGTCTTGCCCTCACCAGCTGAAAACCCCGAGAACGTGAAGAAGGCCCAGGACACCGAGTCCGCCGAGCCGACCGGGACCGACGCGTCCGCCGACCCCGCCGAGTGCCGCGCGGCCGGCAGCGAACTGGTCAGATTCGACAAGGTGACCAAGCGGTTCGGCGACGTGACCGTGCTTGACCAGTTGGACTTCCGGGTCGAGACCGGCAAGCACGTCACGCTGATCGGCCCGTCCGGCTCCGGGAAGACCACCATCCTGCGGCTGCTGATGACCCTCCTCACCCCCGAGGAGGGCACGATCAAGGTCGACGGCCAGTACCTCACCCACGAGGAGCGGGCCGGCAAACTGGTCAAGCCGAGCGAGAAGCACGTGCGCGAGGTGCGCAAGAAGATCGGCATGGTCTTCCAGCACTTCAACCTCTTCCCCAACATGCGGGTGCTGCGCAACGTGATGGAGGCGCCGGTGCACGTGCTGGGCCTCTCCAAGGACGAGGCCGAGGAGCGCGCCAAGGAACTGGTCGAACTGGTCGGTCTCACCGAGCACCTGGACAAGTACCCCAGCCAGCTCTCCGGCGGGCAGCAGCAACGGGTCGCCATCGCCCGCGCGTTGGCGATGCGGCCCCAGGTGCTGCTGCTGGACGAGGTCACCTCGGCGCTCGACCCCGAGCTGGTCGCCGGCGTGCTGGACGTGCTGCGGGACATCGCGCTCTCCACCGACATCACCATGCTGGTGGTCACCCACGAGATGTCCTTCGCGCGGGACATCTCGGACGCGGTGCTGATGTTCGACAAGGGGAAGATCATCGAGTCCGGCTCCCCGGAGAAGATCTTCAGCGAGCCGGAGCACGACCGCACCAAGGAGTTCCTCTCGACGGTGCTCTGACCGCGCCTCGGCCCGCTGTGCTGGCCGAACGCCCCCGGGGCCGCCGCCCGTCGGCCGCGGCCCCGGACCGCCCCCGGTGGTGTGCCGTTCCTGTGTGAACCGGCGCACCACCGGTGTCGTTCTCGCTACTCTGGGGAGGCTCAGCCTCCTCGTGTCCTCCCGGACGCGTGGACCTTGTGAACGCTGGCAGGAGGACGACGTGGCGACAACGCCCGGCCGCACAGCTCCGTTTCACTCCGTGCGCTGCGCTCTGCGGCTGCTGGAGACGATCGCCGGGCACCCGGACGGCATACCCGGCGGCGAGTTGGGGCAGGCCACCGGCCTTCCCCCGGAGCAGCAGGAGCATCTGCTGCGGATGCTGCTCGCCGAGGGGTATGTGGAGGAGCCCCTGGACGGGGTCTACGCGCCTGGCCGGACGCTGCTGATGCTCGGGGGCGCGGGCGACGACGGCGAGGAGAGCCGCCGCCGCTTCCGCGAGGAGCGGCTCCAGTCCGCCCTCGACGCGCTGCGCGACTCCCTCAACGCCCCGGTCTACCTGGCCCGTTACGCCGACGGCGAGCTGGAGGTGCCGCAGGTCTCGGACACCCCGCAGGCGCCGGTGGTCAACGAGTGGGTCGACTTCCGCTCCGCCGCGCACGCCACCGCGATCGGCAAGTGCCTGCTGAGCCAGCTCGACCACGACGGCCGCCAGGACCACCTCACCCGCCACCGCGCGGCGCGGCTCACCTCACGCACCATCACCGACCGCCGGGTGCTGCTGAGCACGCTGGAGCGGCAGCCGCCCACGATGCCGGTGCTGGACTTCCAGGAGTACGCGATCGGCACGCTGTGCGCGGCGGTGCCGCTGACGGCCGGCGCCACGGTCGGCTGCCTGGCGCTCTCCCTGCCGGTGGGCCAGGGCCACCGACTGCGCGAGGCCGCCGAGGAGTTGAACCGTCAGGCGGCCACCACGCTGCTCTCGCTCAGCATCTGAACCGCGCCCCGCCCGCGGCCGGGCCGAGGCCGGGCCGAGGCCGGTCGTCCTGGTCGTCCCCGTCCGGGTCGCCTAGGACGGGTCCTGGGCCCCGGGCGCCCTGGGCGCCGCCTGCTGGACCACTTCGAGGGACCACAGCTCCGACCCGGTCGCGGCGGGCCGCCGGCCCTCGCCGCCACCGCCGTGCGCCTGCCGCATCGAGCCCTCGGCCCAGGCCCGGTAGTCCTCCTCGCTCCGCCAGCGGGTGTAGACCAGGTACCGGTCGGTCCCCTCGACCGGCCGCAGCAGCTCGAACCACTCGAACCCGTCCTGCCCCTCCACCATCCCGGCCCGGCCGGCGAACCGCCGTTCCAACTCCTCCCGCTGCTCGGCGGGAACCTCCAGAACGTTGATCTTCACCACGGACACCCGAACGTCTCCTGTCACCTCATGGCCTCCGGCCCCGCCGCCTCAACGGGCCGGGCCGCCGGCCCCCAGTCTGCACCCGGAGGAACGCGCCGGCGTCGACCGCCCGTGCTTCCCCGTCACCCGGGCGGCAGCGATAGCGTGTAGGTGACCCGCTTCTGGTTTTTCCCCTCGGGAGGATCGCCCATGGCAACCACACGCACCGCGACGACCAACTGGGAAGGCTCCCTCATGGAGGGCGCCGGCAAGGTGAACCTGGACTCGTCCGGGGTCGGCACCTTCGACCTGACCTGGCCCTCGCGCGCGGAGACCCCCGAGGGGCGGACCAGCCCCGAGGAGCTGATCGCCGCCGCGCACTCCGCGTGCTTCTCGATGGCGCTCTCGCACGGGCTGGCCGGCGCCGGCACCCCGCCGGAGACGGTGCGGACCTCCGCCGACGTCACGTTCCAGCCGGGGACCGGCATCACCGGCATCGTGCTGAAGGTCCAGGCCAGGGTGCCGGGGCTGTCGGCCGACGGCTTCCAGGAGGCGGCCAACACCGCCAAGGAGAACTGCCCGGTGAGCCAGGCGCTGGCCGGCGTCACCATCACGCTGGAGGCCGAACTCCTCGACTGAGCCGAACTCCTCGGCTGAGGCGCCGCGTCGGGCCCCCGGCATCCGTTCCGTCGACGGGTGTCGGGGGCCCTGTCGTGTGCGGCCGGAGGGATTCGAACCCTCACGCGCGCGAGGCGCACTGGGACCTAAACCCAGCATGACTGCCAGTTCCATCACGGCCGCTCGTGCGGGCGATTCTACGACAGACGTCCACCACCCCACCGGTGGAGAAGCGCCCCGGGAGGCCGCGCGGACCGCCGCCCACGGACCCGACCCGACCGGCGCCCCCCCGACCACGCCGCACCGCCGCAGCACCGCACCCGGCGGCCGGCCGCGCGTGCTCAGCCGCCCAGCGCCCGGGTGGCCGCGTGGATCACCAGGCCGGCGAGCGCGCCGATGACCGTGCCGTTGAGCCGGATGAACTGGAGGTCGCGCCCGATGTGCAGCTCGATCTTCCGCGAGGTCGTCGGGGCGTCCCACGCCGCCACCGTGTCGGTGATCAACGACGTGATCTGCGCCCGGTAACCGGAGACCACGTGCACCGTCGCGTCCGCGACCCAGCCGTCGAGCTTGGCGCGCAGCCGGTCGTCCGAGACCAACCGCCCGCCGGTGCCCAGCACCGCGGCCCGCGCGCGCAGCCGCAGCGCGCTGCGCTCGTCCTCCGCGGACGCCAGGATCATCGCCCGCAGCGCGCCCCACGCCGAGGCGATGAGGTCCTGCACCGCCGGCCGGTTGAGCAGGTCGTTCTTCACCCGCTCGACCCGCTCC
This sequence comes from Streptomyces zhaozhouensis, assembly GCF_900230195.1. Taxonomy (GTDB): domain Bacteria; phylum Actinomycetota; class Actinomycetes; order Streptomycetales; family Streptomycetaceae; genus Streptomyces; species Streptomyces zhaozhouensis. The sequence goes on along the minus strand of NZ_OCNE01000020.1, from coordinate 105,641 downwards.
CTGGTCTCCGGGTCGTGCTGCAACTGCTGGGCGAAGTCGGCCAGGAAGCGGTCGACGGTCTCCCTGGCGGGGTGGTCCGGCTGGTCCTTGGCCTCGGTGACGAAGCGCAGCAGCTCGCGGTAGACCCGCTCGCCGACCCTCCGGTCGACGAACCGGGGCGTCCAGCCGGGCGAGCCGCCGGCGACCGCGTCCAGCACCGCGTCCCGATGGGTCGTCAGCCAGCCCTGCGCGGCCTCCAACAGCAGGTCCACCAGCCGGCGATGGCCCTCGTCCGCGATGGTCCGCTCCAGCAGCCGGCCCAGCGTCGGGGCGATCTCCTGCGCCTCGGCCCGCCGGGTGATCGACTCGGAGAGCACCGCCTGCACGTCGGCGTCCCGCAGCACCCGCAGCCCGCCGCGCACCGCCGTGGCCAACTCGGCGGTGACGCGGTCCGCGTTGTCCGGCACCGCGAGCCAGTCCCCCAGCCGCCGCGACAGCTCGACCGACCGCAGCTTGTCCTTGACCACCTGCTCGGAGAGGAAGTTCTCCCCGACGAACTCGCCCAGGGACTGGCCCAGCTGGTCCTTCTTGGTGGGGATGATCGCGGTGTGCGGGATGGGCAGGCCGAGCGGCCTGCGGAAGAGCGCGGTCACCGCGAACCAGTCGGCGAGCGCGCCCACCATCCCGGCCTCGGCCGCCGCCGCGACATAGCCGGCCCAGGCGCCGGCGCCGCTGTGCTCGGCCCAGGTGGCGAGCGCGTAGACCACGGCGACCACCACCAGCAGGCCGGTGGCCACCGCCTTCATCCGGCGCAGCCCGCGCCGCTTCGCCTCGTCGGCGGCGGTGAGCACGCCGGCCTGCCCCACGCCCTCGCCACGCCCGCCGCGTGTGTCGCGCTCGTCACGCGCTCCGGCGCGCTCGTCACGCTCCACTTCCTCGGCGCGCTCGGCGTCCTCGGTCCGCATCCCCGTCACTCCCTCCGCGTTCGCCGTTGGCAACGACCCGTGCCCCACCCGTCGTTCCCGCATCATCCCCCCTCGGACCGTTTCTGCCGCATTCGCCATCCACAGGGCCGGTGTGATCATTCACAAGCTGTGGAGGGTTTGGTACGGCCGTGCGGGTGACGCGTGGGATCATCGACGCGTGGGAGAGGTCAGTAAGCGAGGGGTCTTCGGGCTGCTCGCCGCTTTGCTAGTGATACTGCTGGGGGTCGCCCTCGCCATCGGCACGGGGCGGGGCGAGAGAGTGGACATCGCGGCGCCGACACCGTCGGCGCCCGAGGTGGTGCCCGCGGCGCGCGGGGAGTGGATCGGCACCTGGTCGGCCGCGCCCTCGGGGGCCGAGCCCGGCACCGCCGACGGCTTCGCCGACCAGACGATCAGGAACGTGGTGCGCACCTCCGTCGGGGGCAGCGCCGTGCGCGTCGAGCTGTCGAACAGATACGGCGGTCAGCCGGTGACGTTCACGAACGTGACCGTCGCACTCTCCTCCGCGCTCGGGGGCGCGGCGGCGCACGAGGGCACGATGCACCGGGTGACGTTCGGAGACGGCCACTCGGTGACGGTGCCGCCCGGGGGGTCCGTCATATCCGACGCCACCCCGCTGGAGCTGCCGCCCGCCGCAGACCTGTTGGTCTCGCTCTACTCGCCGGAGCCGTCCGGCCCGGTCACCTACCACCGGATGGCCCAGCAGGGGAACTACCTGGCCGTCGGCGAGCAGACCAGCCGGCTCTCCGGCACCGGCTTCACCAGGACCTCCGACGTCTGGCGCTATCTGACGGGGGTCCAGGTGCTCACCGCCCAGGCCGACGGCGCGGTGGTCGTCATGGGCGACTCGTTGACGGACGGGATCACCTCCACGCGGGACGCCAACCGCCGCTGGACGGACGTGCTCGCCGCGCGGCTGCGCGACGACGCCGACGCCCCCGACCTGGCGGTGCTCAACCAGGGCATCAGCGGGAACCGGCTGCTGCGGGACGGCCCCCCGGACCGCCTGTTCAACGGGGCGCGGGGGCTCAGCAGGCTGCACACCGACGCGCTTCCCCAGCCGGGCGCCCGCGCGCTGGTGGTGCAGTTGGGCATCAACGACATCCTGCTGGAGCCCCGCGTCACCGATCCGCGGGCGATTCTGCGCGGGCTCGACCGGCTGGCCGACGAGGCGGCGGCCGAGGGGCTGCGGGTGCTGGGCTGCACGCTGGCGCCGTTCGGCGGGCACCCGGCGTGGACGCCCGAGTGGGAGGAGATACGTCTGCGGGTGAACGACCGCATCAGGGCGGGCGGCCTGTTCGACGCCGTGATCGACTTCGACGCGGCGCTGGCGGACCCGTCCTCTCCCCACCTGATGCTGCCCGCCTTCGACTCGGGCGACGGTCTCCACCCCAACGACCAGGGGTTCCGCGCCATGGCGGAGGCGGTCGACCTCTCCGAGCTGGTCGACCACACGGCGGAGGCCCAGGCCCTCTGACCGCCCGAGGCACGGGAGGCTGCGGTCCGCCGCGCGCGCGTCCGCGCCCCGCCGCCCGCGGGCCAACGGGTGAGGCGGCGCGCCCGTCCGGGGGACAGCGGACGCGCCGGTGATGTGCGGAGCGCCGGGGATTCGTTACGCACGGTGCGAAAGTGTCTATCCAAGGCAGATAAAAGCACCGCCGACGCACCGCGACCAGGTCGTGACGAGGGCCCCATGAGCGACGCAAGCCCGCCCAGCAGCAGCGACGACGAACCTTCCCCGGACGCGACCCCCGAGGCCGGCCCTCCGTCCGCCGCCGCGCCCGCCCCGGGACCGGCCGCCCCCGAGGCCGACGCGTCCGCCGCGCACACCGCGCGTTCCCGCTTCGGCGGCTGGCCCGGCTGGGCACCGCGCCCGCCGCGCCCGCCGGCGCGGCGCCGCAGCGGCTGGCGCCGGCTGCTGCCGACCTGGCGGCTGGTGCTGGTGGCCGGCGCGGTCGCCCTGGTCGCCCTGCTCGGCTCGCTGGTCGCCGGCTATCTGCTCGTCGACATCCCCGAGCCCAAGTCGGCCGCCGCCGCCCAGAGCAACGTCTATCTCTACGCGGACGGCAGCCAGTTGGCCCGGGTCGGCGAGATCGACCGGGAGAACGTGGCGCTCGACGACGTGCCCGAGCACGTGCGCCACGCCACGCTCGCCGCCGAGGACCGGGACTTCTACCACGCGCCCCCGGTCGACGTCGGCGCCATGGCCCGCGCCGGGTGGAACATGATGCGCGGCGGCGGCCGGCAGTCCGGCTCGACCATCACCCAGCAGTACGTGAAGAACTACTACCTCGACCAGCGCCAGACCGTCACCCGAAAGGTCAAGGAGCTGTTCATCGCGGTCAAGCTCGATCGCGAGGTGAGCAAGGACGAGATTCTGGAGGGCTACCTCAACACCAGCTACTTCGGCCGCAACGCCTACGGCATCCAGGCCGCCGCCCACGCCTACTACGGCAAGCCGGCCAAGGAGCTGAACGTGGCGGAGGGCGCCTACCTGGCGGCGTTGCTCAACTCCCCCAACGCCTACGACGTCCGGGCCAATCCGGGAGCCCGCGAGCGGGCCGAGGCCCGCTGGGAGTACGTGCTGGACGGCATGGTCTCCGAGGGCTGGCTGGAGGAGGACGAGCGCGAGCGGACACGGTTCCCCGAGCCGCGTGACCAGAACCCCTCGGCCGGTCTCGACGGCGAGCGCGGCTACCTGGTGGAGGCCGTCAAGCAGCACCTGGAGGAGCGCGGCGTCGTCGACGAGCACCAGCTCGCCGCCGGCGGCTACCGCATCACCACCACCATCGAACCGGCCCGTCAGCGCGCCCTCACCGACGCGGTCGACGCCCAGCTGGAGACCGCGCTCAGCGAGGAGCGCGAGCAGGACAGCTGGGTCAGGGCCGGCGCCAGCTCCGTCGACACCGAGACCGGCCATGTCGTCGCCATGTACGGCGGCCGGGACTACGTCGAGCAGTACGTCAACAACGCGACCCGCCGCGACTACCAGGCGGCCTCGACGTTCAAGCCGTTCGTCTACGCCGCCGCGCTGGAGAACGACTCCACCAACCAGAAGGGGGAGCTGATCGGCCCCTCCACCAAGTACGACGGCCGCAGCGGCCGCGAGGTGGTCTCCCGCGACGGCAGCGGCACCGGCTGGGCGCCGGAGAACGAGGGCAACCGCGACTACGACACCGTTCCGGTCAGCGAGGGGATGGACAAGTCGATCAACGCGGTCTTCGCGCAGATGGGCGTGGACGTCGGCCCCGAGCTGGTGCGGGACACGGCGGTGGCGCTCGGGCTTCCCGAGGCGACGCCGGGACTGACCGAGGCGGACGCGTCGATCTCGCTGGGCACGGCGACGCCCAGCACCCTGGACATGGCCGGCGCCTACGCCACGCTGGCGCGGCACGGCGAGCACCGGGAGGTGCTGCTGGTCTCCGAGATCACCAAGGACGGCGAGACCGTCGACCTGCCCGAGCCCGAGCGGGGCGAGGCGATCTCGCGGGAGGCGGCCGACGGCACTACCGCCATGCTGGAGGCCGTGGTGCGCGGCGGCACCGGCACCGCGGCCGCCAGTTCCGGGCGTCCCTCGGCAGGCAAGACCGGCACGGCGGAGAACGACCGCGCGGCCTGGTTCGCCGGCTACACCCCCGAACTGGCCACGGTCGTCGCCATCTTCGGGCAGGACCCGGAGACCGGCGCGCAGCGCGAGCTGTACGGGGCCGCCGGGCAGGAGCGGATCAGCGGCGGCGGCTTCCCCGCGAGGATCTGGGGCCAGTACACCCAGGCCGCGTTGGAGGGGCAGCCGGTGACCGACTTCGAGCTGCACCAGCCGGAGCGCCGCGAGCACGACGACAGCGACATGGGGAGCGACGAGGACGACCCCGACTCCAGCTCGGACCCGGACTCCGAGGACGACCCCGACGCGGACCCCGACCCCGACTCCGGGTCCGAGGAGAGTGAAGGACCCGAGGGGTCGACGGGCCCGGAGCCTGACCGGCCGAGCACGCCAGGCGGCACCGAGCCCGGCGACTCCGGCTCGCCGAGCGCGCCGGACAGTCCGGGTTCGCCGGAGGACGGCGGTTCCGGGACCCCGGACGACAACCCGCCGGCCGTCGAGGACAACGCGCCGGCCGCCCCGGGCGGGGCGGCCGAGCCCGACCAGGGCGCGGTCCGGGAGGAGCCGCCCGGGGAAGCGACGGCGACGGACGCCGACCGGGCCGCCGCCTCCGGCGGTTGACCGGCGGCGACGGCCCGGCGGAAGGGGTCGTCGGGGGATCGGGGGGCGGACGGCGGGGGCGCTACAGGTAGAGGCCCGTCGAGTCGTCGGAGCCCTGGAGCCGCTCGGCGGCCACCGCGTGCAGGTCACGCTCGCGCATCAGGACGTACATCACGCCGCGGACCTCGACCTCGGCGCGGTCCTCCGGGTCGTAGAGCACCCGGTCGTTCGGCTCGACGGTGCGGACGTTCTGCCCGACGGCGACCACCTCGGCCCAGCTGAGCCGGCGGCCGACCTGGGCGGTTGCCGGAATGACGATGCCGCCGGTCGACCGGCGCTCGCCCTCGGCGTTCTCCGCCCTGACCAACACCCGGTCGTGCAGCATTCGGATGGGCAGCTTGTCGTGGGTGGGATGCGAACTCACGGAACGACCGTATCTCAGGGAGGCGTCGGCGCGACGACCGGCGTCGGCGACCGCCCGCGGACTACCGGCTTCCGCCCTCCGGCTAGATGTCTAGCGGCTACGTGCCTAGCGGCGGCGACGGCGCGAGGAGAGCACCAGCAGGCCGGTGACCGCGACGGCCAGCACCGCGACGGGGATGACGCGGTCGAGCCGGGGCCCGCCGTCGGCGGAGACCAGCTGGGCGCGGACGCCGTCCACGGTGCGGGTCACGGCGACCGAGGCCTTGCCCGCGGTCCGGTCGACGGCACCGGCGGCCCTGGCCCTGACGTCACCGACGATGGTCGCGGGGTGCACCCGGACCGCGATCTCGTCGAGGGTCACGGCGAGGTTCTCCCGCCGGCGGGCGAGCCTCTCCTCGATCTCGGCGGCGCTCCTGGCTGCTTCCGGCACGTCGATGCCTCCATCGTCCACACGGTCAACGGTTGTGGGGTTACGGCACAGTGTGTCAGCTCCACCAGGGCGATGCGCGTCGGATACCCCGATTAGGCTGGGTGGCGCACCGTTGAGCACGTCTACGACGACACACCGCACGCTGAGGAGCACCGCGATGAGCGAGCGCCTGCAACCCGGGGACGTGGCCCCCGCGTTCACCCTGCCCGACGCCGACGGCAAGCCCGTCTCGCTGGCCGACCACGCCGGCCGCAAGGTCATCGTGTACTTCTACCCGGCGGCGCTCACCCCCGGCTGCACCAAGCAGGCGTGCGACTTCACGGACAACCTGGAGCTGCTGGCCGGCGCCGGGTACGACGTCATCGGGGTCTCCCCGGACAAGCCGGAGAAGCTGGCGAGGTTCCGCGACAAGGAGGACCTGCGGGTCACCCTGGTCGGGGACGAGGACAAGGCGACGCTGACCGCCTACGGCGCGTTCGGCGAGAAGAAGATGTACGGCAGGACCGTCACCGGTGTCATCAGGTCCACCGTGATCGTCGACGAGGAGGGCAGGGTCTCCCGGGCGCTGTACAACGTGCGGGCCACGGGGCACGTGGCCAAGCTCATCAGGGACCTGGAACTGTAGGGCGACCGGACCCTTGGAAGGCGGAGGCGCCGTGGCAGAGCGAAAGCCGATCGAGTCCTGGCTGACGGACATGGACGGGGTGTTGATACACGAGGGCGTGCCGATTCCGGGCGCCGAGGAGTTCGTGCGGCGGCTCCGCGAGTCGGGGATGCCCTTCCTGGTGCTGACGAACAACTCGATCTACACCCGGCGCGACCTCCAGGCGCGGCTGACCCGGATGGGCCTTGAGGTCCCGGTGGACGCCATCTGGACGTCCGCGCTGGCGACGGCGCAGTTCCTGGACTCGCAGCGGCCGGGCGGTTCGGCGTATGTGATCGGCGAGGCGGGACTGACCACGGCGCTGCACGACGTGGGCTACGTGCTGAGCGACGTCTCGCCGGACTACGTCGTGCTCGGCGAGACCAGGACGTACAGCTTCGAGGCGTTGACCAAGGCGATCCGGCTGATCAACGACGGCGCGCGGTTCATCGCCACCAACCCGGACCACACCGGCCCCTCGGCGGAGGGCGCGCTGCCGGCGACCGGTTCCGTGGCCGCGTTGATCACCAAGGCGACGGGCCGCGAGCCGTACTTCGTGGGCAAGCCGAACCCGCTGATGATGCGCACCGGGCTGAACATGATCGGCGCGCACTCGGAGACCAGCGCGATGATCGGGGACCGGATGGACACCGACGTGCTGGCCGGCCTTGAGGCGGGCATGGAGACGTTCCTGGTCCTGACGGGGCTGACCGAGCCGCACGAGATCGACCGGTTCCCGTTCCGGCCGTCGGCGGTGGTGGACTCGATCGCGGATCTGGTCGACCGCGTCTGACCGCCGACGGCGGGTGAGGGACCGCGCCGGTCGGGTTCTTACCCGACCGGCGCAAGCGTGAGCGGCTGCGGATGCGGCGGGCGACGCCCCGGGAGACCTTCGACGGGTAACCACCCGGGAGGTTGGACATGGGCATCACGCGCTCACTGACACTGACCCTGTGCGCGGCGGCGACCGTGACGGCCGCGGTCGGCGCCGCCCCGGCCCGCGCCGCCGACGGGCGGTCGGGCGAGGGGGACGCGGTACTGGTCACCCCCGCCAAGCCACTGCCCGGTGAGAGCGTCGGGCTGCTGGTCCCCGAGTGCGCGGGGGCCGAGTCGGGCGAGGCCGTCTCGCTCGCCTTCTCCGGCACGGTCCGGCTGACGCCGGGCGAGCCGGGCGGCGGGCTCGTCGGTGAGGCGCGGATCGACGCCGAGACGGTGCCGGGCCACCACCCGATCCAGGTCACCTGCGGGCAGCCGGACGGCGCGCTCTACGGCCTGGTGACGGTCGGCGGCGGCGCCCCGGCGGCCGACCACGCGGGCGGCGGGGCCGACCCGACCGCGGACGGGCCGGAACCGCTGGGCGACCACGGCGGGGAGCACGGCACCGAGCGCGGCTCCGCACGGGGGACGGAACACGGGACGGGACACGGGACGGAACACGGGACGGAGCACGGTTCGGAACACGGCTCCGCACGCGGCGAGCACGAGGAGCGGTGCGGCCCCGGCCACCGGAAGCCGGAGAAGCCCGAGAAGCCGTCGCACCCCGGGCCCGGGCACGAGAAGCCGGAACACACCGAACGCCCCGGGCACACCGAACGCCCCGACGGCACCGAACGCCCCGACGGCACCGACCGCTCCGAGCACCGAAGCGGTGGCGAGGACCGGGGAACGGGCCACGGCGCGGACGACCGTTGCCGCCACGAGGGCGGACGGGAGCACGGCGCCTCGCCCTCGGCCCCGGTGCGGGCCGGCGGCGGGGGCACGGCCGCCAGCCTGTCGTCCACCCCGGCGCAGCCTGCGGTGGGTTGGGGCGACGCGCTGCCCGCGGGCCTCGCGCTGCTGGCCGGCGGCGGCGCGACCTGGGCGGTGCGGCGGCTGCGCGCGCGCTCCGGGTCCAGGGCCGGCAGGTGAGCGGCGGCGACCGGGGAAGGGCCGGCGTCGGGGCGCTGACCTCGCTGGTCGCCTGGACGGTGCTGCTGTGCGGGCTGTGGCTGTGGGCCCGTGACGTGACGGGCGGCCCCGGGCTGCCGCCGCTGGCCTTCGGCGCGGCGGCAGGTCGGGCCGAGGCCGGCGCCGGACACGCGGAACGGGACGAACTGCCGCCGCCCCGAGCCCCGTTGCCCGGCGACGCGGTCCCCGAGTCGGTGACGGTCGACGCGGCGGGGGTGGCGGCCGAGGTGGTGCCGCGCGGGCTCGACGAGGACGGCGGCGTGGAGGCGCCGCCGTACGAGGCGCCCGAACTGGTCGGCTGGTACGCGGACGGCGCCGCGCCGGGCGCCGAGGGCGCGGCCGTGCTGGTGGGCCACCGGGACACCGAGAGCGCCCCGGCGGTCTTCCACGAGCTGGCCGACGTCGAGCCGGGCGACCGGGTGCGGGTGACCCGCGCGGACGGCCAGGTGGCGCTCTTCACCGTCGACGACGTGCGCACGGTCCCGCGCGCCGACTTCGATCCGGACCGGGTCTACGGCCAACGCACCCCGGGCGCCGCCGAACTGCGCCTGCTGACCTGCGGCGGCGCCTTCGACCCCGGCGGGGGCGGCTACGCGGCGAACGTGGTGGTCTCCGCCTATCTGACGGGCGTCGCCGTCTGACCGAGGCGCCCGCCTTCCGTCACCCTCACCTTCCGGAGGGGACCAGCTCGGCGACGAGGGGGGCCAGCGCGCGGAACGCGAGGCCCCGGTGGCTGATCGCGTTCTTTTCCTCGGGAGTCAACTCGGCGCAGGTGCGGTCGGAGTCGGTCGGTTGCAGGATCGGGTCGTAGCCGAAACCGCCCGCGCCGGCGGGCTCGCGGCGGAGGGTGCCGGTCAGCCGGCCCTCGGTGACCCGTTCCCTGCCGTCGGGCAGCGCGAGCGCGGCGGCGCACGCGAAGTGCGCGCCCCGGTGCTCGTCCGGCACGTCGGAGAGCTGGGCCAGCAGCAGCTCCAGGTTGGCGACGTCGTCGCCGTGGCGCCCGGCCCAGCGCGCGGAGAAGATCCCGGGCGCCCCGCCCAGCACGTCCACGCAGAGCCCGGAGTCGTCGGCGACGGCGGGCAGCCCGGTGGCCCGCGCGAGGGCGTGGGCCTTGAGCAGCGCGTTGGCGGCGAAGGTCACCCCCGTCTCCTTGACGTCCGGCACCTCGGGAAAGGCGTCGGCGCCGAGGAGTTCGAGGGCGACCCCCGCCTCACCGAGGATGGCGCGCAGCTCGGTGACCTTGTGGGCGTTGCGGGTGGCGAGAACGAGTCGGTCCATGCCCGCGATTATGGCCCGCCGGCCGGGCCGCTACGTCGCCGGCGTGCGTTCGGCCAGCACCCGCACGTCCCAGGGGCCGAGGGCGAGCCGTTCGCCGGCCGCCAGCTCGACGCCGCCGGTCAGCTCGGCGGCGGCGGTCGGAACGATGAACTCCCCCTCCTCCCATGACCAGTTGTGCACGAAGTGCAGTCGGGTCCCGTCCTGTGCGGTGGCCCCGGTGACCGTCTGACTGGCGCTGCCGGGGCGCCAGCCGTCGTCCGCGCCGCTCTCCCCCGCGCACCAGCGGAGCACGGCGGCGGCCAGCGCCGGGTCGGGAACGGTGCCCAGCGTCGTGATCCGGCCGGCGTGGTGGGCGCGGGTGGTGACGGCCGCGAACCGGCCGAAGTGCGGGTGGTCGTAGCCGGCCAGCACCTCGGCGTCGGTGGGCGTCAGCCCGTCGACCCAGCGGGTGGCGCGCGCCTCCCCTGGCAGCGTCAGCGCCGACCCCGGCGCCGCGCGGACCGGCAGCGGCTCGCGGAGGGTGGCGATCTCGTCGTACCAGGCGCCGGCGGCCTGATCCAGCAGCGCGGGCTTGCGTTCCAGCCGGGCGCGCACCTCCTCGTCGCCGTAGCCGGTGCGCACGCCGAGCAGCAGATGGCCGCCGGCCGCCGCGTACCTCTCCAGCCAGCCGAGCAGCGCGTCGTCGGCCACCAGCAGCCCGGCGGCCACCAGCACCGGGTGGCGGGCGGCCGTCTCGGCGGGGTCCGCCGCGGCGAGCTGTTCGGCGTGCAGGATCGCGACCTGCCGACCGGCGTCGAAGGCTCCTCGGTAGAACGCGTCGAAGACCGCGTGGTAGGAGTCGCGGTCGCCGCCCGAGCCGTCCGGCAGCGGCAGCATGGGGTAGTCCTCCAGCGCCCACTTGGAGTCCGTCGAGTAGACCAGTGCCACGTCGGCGTCCGGGGTCACGCCCGCGACCAGCTCGCCGGCGCGTGCGAACTCGACGCCCAGCGCCGCGAGTTCGCGGTAGACCCGGCCCGGTTCCTGGCTGTGCGGGAGGATGCCGCCCCAGTAGGTCTCGGTGCCGTGGTGCAGCGTGTGCCAGTGCCAGTACTCGATCATCCGCGCGCCACGGGAGACCAGCGCCCAGGCGGCCTGGCGCCACTGCCCGTCCCAGGCCGGTTCCATCGTCCAGGAGGGGCCGATGGCCTGCGCGTTGGTCTCGGTGACCAGGAACGGCTCCTGACGGGAGGAGTACATCCGGTCGGCGGAGCGGTAGAGCGCCCACACCCCGTGGGTGGTCCATCCCTGCTGCGCGGAGCCGGTGTCGGGCAGGGCCAACGCGTCCCGCATCGCGTAGTACGGGTTGCCGGCGGTGACGTCCAGCCGTTCGGTGAGCCGCTGGTCGTGGACGGCGGGGCGGGCGTAGGCGAGACAGGTGGTCACGAACTGGTCAGGTCGGGCGAGTTCCCTGACCACTTCGGCCTGCCAGCCGATGAACTCCGTGGTCAGCTCGCCCTGCAGCCGGCGCCACGCCAGGTCGTACTGCGGCTGGCCGTTGGCGTCCGGCGTCCACAGGTCGGCCCAGGTGGAAAGGCGGTGTGACCAGTAGGTCAGCCCCCAGGCCCGGTTCAGCTCCTCGACGGTCCCGTAGGTGGTCCGCAGCCGGTCGACAAAGCGCTGGAAGACCCCCCGGTTGTGGAGGAGTTCGTTGCCCGGCTCGTTGTCCACCTGGTAGCCGATGACCGCCGGGTGGTCGGCGTAGTGGGTGACGATCCGCCTGATCACCCGCTCGGCGTGGAAGAGGAACGCGGGGTGGGTGTGGTCGATCTCCTGCCGGATGCCCCAGCCCATGGGCTGGCCGGTGCGGCGCTCGGCGTTGATCTCCGGGTGGGCGCGTTGCAGCCAGGGCGGCACCGCGTAGGTCGGGGTGCCCAGCACCACGGAGATGCCGCGTTCGTGGGCGCCGTCCAACACGGGACGCAGCCAGTCGAGTTGGAAGACGCCTGGTTCCGGTTCCCAGGTCGACCAGACGGACTCGCCGACCCGGATGACGCTGAACCCGGCCTCCCGCATCAGGTCGAGGTCGGTGTCGAGTCGCGGGGTGGGCTGGTACTCGTGGTAGTAGGCCGCGCCGAAGAGGACCCTCGGGGGGAGCTTGGACATGCCTGCCTTTCGTGACGGTTCGCCGCTTGCCCGGGTGCCCGCCGCCTGGGCGTTCACCCCTTGACCGCGCCGGCGGAGAGCCCCTCGAGCAACTGCTTGCGCAGCAGCAGGAAGACCAGGATGGTGGGCACCGAGGCCAGCACGGCCCCGGCCATCACCAGGTCGTAGGAGCGGTTCTCGGCGCGGAAGAGGATGTTGAGACCGAGGGGGATCGTGTACTGGTTGACGTCGGAGAGCAGCACCAGCGGCCACATGAACGCGTTGTAGCTCTGGAGGAACTGCCACACGGCCAGCGCGCCGAGCGAGGGACGCAGCAGCGGGAGGACCACCCGCCAGAAGGTGCCGAACTCGCTGCTGCCGTCGATCCGGGCGGCCTCGATGATCTCGTCGGGGATGGACTGGACGATGTACTGCTGCATCATGAAGATCCCGAAGGCCGGCGCCACCCACGGCACGATCAGCGCGAACCAGGGGTTGGAGAGCCCGGACTTGACCACCAGGATGAACAGCGGGACCAGGATCACCGCGAACGGCACCGACAGCGAGCTGAACATCACCCCGAAGAGCACCCGCTTGCCGGCGAACCGGAACTTGGCGAAGCCGTACCCGGCGAGCGCGCAGACGAAGACCGCGACGGTGGTGGCCAGCAGCGCGGTGACCACGCTGATGGCAAACCAGTTCCAGAACGGTTGGGTGTCCAGCAGCGTCCGGTAGTTGTCCAGTGTCGCGGGGCTCGGTATGAGCTTGGGCGGGTACTCGAAGATGTCGCCCCTCGGCTTGAACGAGGAGCTGATCGCCCAGACCAGCGGCGCGACGAAGATCAGCAGCAGCAGGGTGAGCGTGGAGTAGAGCGCGATCCTGCCGGAGCGGCTCATCCCCCCGCGCCCGCCGCGTCGAAGGGGCTCACGGGTCTTCCGGGTGTCGGCGCGGGTGCTCATTCGGCCCTCCCGATGGCCAGCAGCCGGTTGAGCAGTTGGCTCACGGCGAAGACGACGACGAAGAGCACCAGCCCGGCCGCCGCCGCGTAGCCGAACTGCTGGCGTTGGAACGCGGCCCGGTAGACGAACATCGCGACGCTCAGCGTCGCCTCGCCTGGACCGCCGTTGGTGATCAGATAGGGCTCGTCGAAGAGCTGGGCGGCGCCGATGAACGAGGTGACCACCACGAACGCGGTCACCGGCTGGATCGAGGGCAGGGTCACGGTGAAGAAGCTGCGGATCGCCCCGGCGCCGTCCAGTTCGGCCGCCTCGTAGAGGTCCCTCGGCACCGCCTGGAGCGCGGCGAGGAAGAAGATGGTCAGATAGCCGACCCAACGCCACAGGACCACCACGGCGACGGTGGACTTCGCCCAGTCGGGGTCGCCGATCCAGTCGACGCCGCCGCCGCCGAAGAGCGCCTTCAGCACGGAGTTGACCAGTCCGTACTGGGTGTCCAGCAGCAGGCTGTAGACCAGTGCGATGACGATCGGCGAGAGGACCATCGGCACGAAGAACGTGACCCGGAAGAGGTCCCTGGCCCGCAGCCCCCTGGTGTGCAGCGCCTGCGCGAGCAGCAGCGCGCAGGGCACCACGACGAAGACGCTGACCAGTACGTAGAGCGTGGAGTTGGCCAGTGCGGTGTGGAAGCTGGTGTCCCTGGCCAGGTCGAGGAAGTTGCGCAGCCCGACGAACTTCGGGGTGCCGAGGCCGACCCACTCGGTGAGGCTCAGACCGCAGGCGACCAGGATCGGCACGATCATGAAGAGCACGTACAGCACGTAGAACGGGGCGATGAAGGCGTAGGGGGCCCACATCCGCCGCCGCCCGCCGCCGCTCGGAGGTGGCGGCTCGGAGGACGCGGCCCGGGGTGGGGGCGCCGTGGTGGGGACGGTCAACTGGGCTCCTCAGTCGCGGGAGTTGCGGGTCTGGCCCCGGAAGTCCTCGGCGGCCCTCGCCAGCGCGTCGCGCGGGGAGAGGTCCCCGTGGTACGCCTGGAGCAGATAGCCGCTGAGGACGGTGTCGAGGGTGGACTTGTCGGCGCTGAGATGGATCGCCGGCGCCTCGTCGATCAGCTCGCGGTACACCTCGAAGGTGGGCTGACCACCGCAGAACTCATCGGTGATGGCGAGGAGTTCGCGGTTCTCGTAGACCGAGCGGCGGGTCGGCAGATAGCCCAGGTCGCGGAAGCGGCGAACCTGTTCGGACGGGGTCAGATAGGCGGCCTTTACCAGTTCGACCCCGGCCAGGGTGTTCTCCTTGCCGCGGATCACCCCGAAGCCGGTGCCCCCGGTGAACGAGGTGCGCACCCCGCCGTTCCGGAACGCGGGCAGCGGCCGGATACGCCACTGGCCGGCCTGCTCGGGGACGTTGGGCTCCAGACCGTAGATCCGGTACCAGGTCGCCATCCACTGGCCGAGCACCGCGCCGTCCTTGAGGGCCGCCTGCATCGGCGGATGCAGCAGCCCGGCGACGCTGCTGAGGAAGCCGGTGCGCAGCCCCTCGGCCATGAAGCCGAGCACCTCCTCGGCCTCGGGCGACTCGATGGCCAGCGCTCCGTCCTCGTCGAAGAACCGGCCACCGCGTTGCAGCAGCAGCATCTCGAACCCCTGGGTGTTGACACCGGGTTCGCTGCCCACGGGCACCGCGCCCAGCGAGACCCCGTGCCGCTCGTGCGCCCTGGTGCCGGCCTCCGCCAGTTCCTCCCAGGTGGCCAGGTCGGTGGGGATGCCGAGCCGTTCGAACTCGGACTCCCGGTAGTAGTAGACGACCAGTGGCGCGTCCGAGTCGAGGGCGTAGAGATGCCCGTCGCGGCTGAACGGCGCCGTCCTGGCGGGCAGCAGGTCGTCGGCCGCGTCGCCGAGGTCGCCGCTCAGGTCGGTCAGCAGCTCCTCGGCGAGCACCCCGCGCAGCAGCCGGGGGAAGGCCCCGATCTCGAAGCCCGCGACATCGGGGGTGCCTCGGCCGGCGATGGCCTGGGCGATGGTCTTGGTGACCAGGTCCTCGGCGCCGGCGCGGCTCAGCCGCAGGCGGTAGCGGAAGTCGCTGCTCCGCTCGGCGATCTCGGCGGAGATCTCGAAGAAGTCCGCGTACGCCTCGTCATGGGTCCAGAACGACAGCTCGACGTCGCCTGAGGCACGGGGGTCGGCGTTCTGGCCGCCGGCGCAGGCCGCGAGCCCCGGCGTCAGCGCGGCGGCGGCCCCGAGGCCGGCGCCGGCCCGCAGCAACGCCCGCCGGGAGAGCGGGCCCTGGGGCGGCGGCGGGGCGCCGCCGGGACGTCGGTAGCGGGGGAACTTCGGGACCTGTGCAGCCACGCCACCAGCTCCTTTGCCAGCGTGCTCACGCCGGCCCGCCTGGTACCGCGACCGGCCCGCCACACGCTAGGAACGAGTTTCGGCCACCGTCAAGAGTCATGTTCGAGAAATCGTGATTCGTTCGACCAGGCGAACGTGAGCCTGACGTGCCACGTGGAGCGTCGACCCGGCCCCGGTGGGCGGGTCGCTCGCGCGGTTCCCCGCGCCCCTGCCTCCGCCGTGGGCGGCTCGGGGGCGCGGGGAACCGCGCGGGCCGTCGGTCAGGACGCGCAGGCCGAGGTGAGTTCGTCCGCGGCGTCGCTCAGCGGTGACAGGTCGGGGGACTCGCCGTCGGCCACCCCGTCGCGCACGTTGGCGAGGGCGTCGCCCACCGACTCGGCCGCCGCCCGGACGTCCGTGTCCGAGACGTCGTCGGTCAGTTCGTCGAGGTCGCGCTCCGCCTCGTCGGCCGCGTCGACGAACCCGGTCGGGTCGTCGCCGTCGATCGCCCGGCCCAGCGTCTCCACGCTGCTGGAGACGTCGAGCGCCAACCGCCCGCAGTCCACCGCGCGGTCCAGGTCACACCCCAGGGTGCCGAGCACGGCCGTGATCGCCAACGTGCCGCCGGCCAGCCCCATCCTGATGGTTCGCACCATCAACTCCCCTCCATCGGGCGGAGGTTCCGCCCTCGTTCCGCTTACTACCCCCCGTCCCGACACCGGCAACGCCACGCGGACGGCCGGCCGTCACCCCTCGGCGAGTGCCGCCCGCTGCGCCTCCGCGAGGCGCGTGCAGCCGCCGACCGCCAGGTCCAACAGCGCGTCCAGCTCGGCGCGTTGGAACGGCGTGCCCTCGGCGGTGCCCTGCACCTCGACGAAGGCGCCGGTGTCGGTGCAGACCACGTTCATGTCGGTCCCGGCCCGCACGTCCTCCGTGTAGGCCAGGTCGAGCAGCGGCTCCCCGTCCACGATCCCGACGCTGACGGCGGCGACCTGACCGGTCAACGGCTCGTTCTTGCCCCGGACCAGCTTCCGCCCCCTCGCCCAGGACACCGCGTCGGCCAGCGCCACATAGGCGCCCGTGATGGCCGCCGTCCTGGTGCCGCCGTCCGCCTGGAGGACGTCGCAGTCGAGCACCACCGTGTTCTCACCCAGGGCGCGGAAGTCCACCACCGCGCGCAGCGAACGCCCGATCAGCCGCGAGATCTCGTGGGTGCGCCCGCCGATCTTCCCGCGCACCGACTCCCGGTCGCCCCTGGTGTTGGTGGCGCGCGGCAGCATCGCGTACTCGGCGGTGACCCAGCCCTCCCCGCTCCCCCGCCGCCAGCGGGGCACCCCCTCGGTGAAGCTGGCCGTGCACAGCACTCTGGTGTCGCCGAAGGAGACCAGTACCGATCCCTCCGCGTGCTTGCTCCAGCCGCGTTCGATGGTCACGGGGCGGAGCTGGTCGGCCGTCCGGCCGTCGATGCGTGACATGGATCGACCCTATCCGGCGTCCGGCCTGCGCCGATCCCCGGTTTCCCGACGGGAGGACCGCGCGGCGGACGGGCCGGAGCCGCGTCGGCGAGGCGGTCTCAGACCACGTAGACGGCGCCGGGGCGGGCCAGTTCGACGGGGCCGTCGAAGGCGGACTTGGCGTCGCGCAGATTCACCTGGGCGTCGGTCCACGGCGGGACATGGGTGAGCACCAGCCGGTCGGCGCCGGCCCGTTGGGCGCAGACGCCGGCCTCCAGGCCGTTGAGATGGACGTCGGGCGCGTACTCCTTGCCCTGGGTGAAGGACGCCTCGCAGAGGAACAGGTCGACGCCGCGCGCCAGTTCGTCCAGCCCCTCGCAGCTTCCGGTGTCGCCCGAGTAGCAGATCGAACGGCCGGCGTACTCGACCCGGAAACCGTAGGTCTCCACCGGGTGGTTGACCCGCGCGGCGCGGACGGTCAGCGGCCCGAGGACCAGGTCCCGGCCGGTCTCCAGGTCGTGGAAGTCGAAGACCTCCCGCATCGACGACTCGTCCGGCACGTCGTCGTAGGCGGTGATCAGCCGCTGCTCGGTGCCGCTCGGCCCGTACACCGGGACCCGCGGCGGCCGGCCGCCGTCGTGCCGGTAGTAACGGGCCACGAAGTAGCCGCACATGTCGATGCAGTGGTCGGGGTGGAGATGGCTGAGCGCGATGGCGTCGATGTCGTACAGCCCGCAGTGCTTCTGTAGCTCGCCGAGGGCGCCATTGCCCATGTCAAGGAGCAGCCGGTAGCCCTCGGCCTCGATGAGGTAGCTGGAGCAGGCCGAGTCGGGGGCCGGGAACGACCCCGAGCAGCCGACGACGGTGAGCTTCATAAACGGGGGAACCTCCGTAGTGGGGTTCGAACGACTCTAAGTCGCGAAGCGCCCCGCCGCGCCTCGCACGGCCCCGGGTGTGGGCGGAATCACCAGCCCGGGGGGTAGTCGCCAAAACATCAGCTCGAAGAGTTCGATCACATTCTGCTGTGGGAGCGAATGCGAATAGCGAGCAACAGCCCAACGGCGATCCAGATGGCGAACATCGACGATCCGCCATAGGAGAGGAACGGCAGCGGAAGTCCGGTGACCGGCATGATCCCCAAAGCCATCCCCATGTTCTGGAAGGTCTGGAAGGCCACCCACGCGACAATGCCGACCGCCACGATCGTGCCATAGGGGTCCGGCGCGTCCCGCGCGATCCGGCAGCCGCGCCAGAGCACCACCCCCAACAGCACCACGATCAACCCCGCTCCCAGAAAGCCGAGTTCCTCGCCGGCGACGGTGAAGACGAAGTCGGTGTGCTGTTCCGGAACGAACTGCCCCGTGGTCTGGCTGCCGTGGAAGAGCCCCTGCCCGAAGAGCCCGCCGGAGCCGATGGCGATCCTGGCCTGGTTGGTGTTGTATCCCACGCCCGCCGGGTCGAGCGCCGGGTTGGCGAACGCGGCGAACCTGTTGAGCTGGTACTCGTCCAGCAGCCCCACCTGCCACACCGTGATCGCGCCGGCGACGCCGAGCGCCACCAGCCCCAGGATCCACGCCCGCCCGGTGCCGGAGGCCGCCAGCACGCCGAGCGCGATCACGGCGAGCACCATGGTCTGGCCGACGTCCGGCGTCAGCATCACGAGCACGGCGGGGACCGTGATCACCAGCAGCGCCTGGAGCACCGTCCTGCTGTCGGGGCCGTCCCTGCGCTCGTTGCTCCCCGGCGCCGCGAGCAGCAGCGCCATGGCGAGGATCACCCCGATCTTGACCAGCTCGGACGGCTGGAAGGCGAAGCCGCCCGGCAGTTGCAGCCAGCTGCGGGACCCGTTGACCGTCGACCCCAACGGGGACAGCACCAGCAGCGAGAGCACCACGCAGAGCAGGTACAGCACCGGGACGGCGGCCCGCAGCCGCAGATAGCCGTACCAGACGATCAGTCCGCAGAGGCCCAGGCCGATGGCGACGTTCATCAGCTGCCGCATCAGGAAGAACTCGGGCTCGCCGTTGTTCAGGTCGGTGCGGTTCCGGGTGGCCGAGTAGACCAGCAGGATGCCCAACGTGGTCAGGACGAGGGCGGCGAGCGTCAGCGGCCAGTCCAGCCGCCGCGCGAGCGAGTCCCGGGCGGTGATCAGCCGCCAGACGCTCTGCTCGCCGCCGGCGGGGGGCGCGGTCAGGGAGTAGCTGCGCATGGTCACACAAATGACCATACGTGTCGAAGCCACTCCATTCCGTTATTAACGGCGTGGGGGCGACCACCCACCCGGCCCCCCCGGCACCGCTGTCGGCTGACCCCCGCCACCCATGCACCGCGCAGTTCCCCGCGCCCCCAAGCCGCCCACCGCCGTCAAGGGGCGCGGGGAACGGCGCGAGCAACCACCCACCGGGGCAAGGACGACAACCCACACAGCCAAACAGGACCGTGGTCGTCCGGTGACCGGCCGGCTAGGCCCAGAGCTGGCCCTGGAGGCGCTCGACCGCCTCCTCCGTCGTGGCGGCCTCGTAGATGCCGGTGGAGAGGTACTTCCAGCCCCCGTCCGCGACGACGAACGCGATGTCCGCCGTCTCCCCTGCCGCCACCGCCCGGCGGCCCACGCCCAGCGCCGCGTGCAGGACGGCGCCGGTGGAGACGCCGGCGAAGATGCCCTCCTCGTCGAGCAACTGCCGCACCCGGCGCACCGCGTCCTCGGAGCCGACCGAGTAGCGGCCGGTGAGCACCGCGTCGTCGTACAGCTCGGGGACGAAGCCCTCGTCCAGGTTCCGCAGGCCGTAGACCAGGTCGTCGTAACGCGGCTCGGCGGCGACGATCTCCACGTCCGGACGGTGCTCGCGCAGATAGCGGCCGACGCCCATCAGCGTGCCCGTGGTGCCGAGGCCGGCCACGAAGTGGGTGACCGACGGCAGGTCGGCCAGGATCTCGGGACCGGTGCCGGCGTAGTGCGCGCCGGCGTTGTCCGGGTTCCCGTACTGGTAGAGCATCACCCATTCGGGGTGCTCCTCGGCCAGCTCCCTGGCCACTCGCACGGCCGTGTTGGAGCCGCCGGCCGCCGGCGAGGAGATGATCTCGGCGCCCCACATGGCGAGCAGTTGGCGCCGTTCGGCCGAGGTGTTCTCCGGCATCACGCAGATGATCCGGTACCCCTTGAGCCGGGCCGCCATGGCCAGTGAGATGCCGGTGTTCCCCGAGGTCGGCTCCAGGATGGTGCAGCCGGGGGTGAGCCGGCCGTCCTTCTCCGCCTGCTCGATCATGTACAGCGCGGGACGGTCCTTGACCGAACCTGTCGGGTTGCGATCCTCCAGCTTGGCCCAGATCCGCACCGTCTCGCTGGGCGAGAGCCGGGGCAGCAGCACCAGCGGGGTGTTCCCCACGGAGGCCAGCGCGCTGTCGAAGCGCATCAGCCCATGCCCCCGGCGACCGCCGGCAGGATGGTGACGCTGTCGCCGTCCTTGACCGGGGTGGCGATGCCCTCCAGGAAGCGGACGTCCTCGTCGTTGAGGTAGACGTTGACGAAGCGGCGCAGCCCGCCGTCGTCCACCAGGCGCTCCCGGATGCCCGGGTGGTTGACCTCCAGGTCGGCGAAGAGCTCCTCGATCGTCTTGCCCTCGCCGGTCACGACCTTCTGGCCGTCGGTGTGGGTGCGGAGAATGGTCGGGATGCGGACCTCGATGGCCATGAAAGGACTCCAGAAGCAGTAAGACGGACGCGTGACTGGCTGGGCGAGGGGCGAGCGGGCCGCCCGGTCAACGAACCACCGGACACCCGGCGCAGCCGAGGCGCCCCGCCCCGAGGGGACGACGGGCCCGGCGCGGCGCGTGCGGTCGAAAGTCGCTCACGTCCGGGAGAACCATGGCGTCATCGTATCGATTCCCGGATGGACGATCGAGGGCGTTCAGCATACGAACGGAACCGTCTCAGAACGGGTCAAGCACCCCGCTGATCAGGCACGTTGGCCGGGGACACCGCCCCGCGCCGGGGGTGACCGCGCTCACCCGGGTCACCGCCCCGGCGTCGCCTCCGCCTCCGCCTCCGGGTAGGCGTCGACCACGGCGACCTCCTCCTCGGTGACCTCCCCGTCCACGATGCGGAACGAGCGGAACGGGACCGGCCCCTCGCCGTTGCCCGACTCCGCGGTGGAGACCAGCACGTAGTGCGCGAACGGCTCCATGGCCAGCGAGATGTCGGTCCTGGAGGGGTGCGCCTCGGTCGCGGTGTGCGAGTGGTAGATGACCACCGGGTCCTCGTCCCTGGCGTCCATCTCGTTGTAGAGCCGCAGCAGCTCCTCGGAGTCGAACTCGTAGAACGTGGGCGAGCGGGCCGCGTTGAGCATCGGCACGAAGCGCTCCGGCCGGTCGGTGCCGGCCGGGCCGGCGACGACGCCGCAGGCCTCGTCGGGGTGGTCGGCCCTGGCGTGGGCGATGATCTGGTCCCGCAGTTCCGCCGTGATGGTCAACATGACCCCAGCGTAGGACGGCCCGCCCGGTGGCCGGGAGGGGCGTCCCGGCCCGTGGACAGCCCCGCGACTACTTGGCCAGCGTGATGTCCTCCGCCGACTCCGCCTGCTCGGCGGCCCGCTCGTCGGCCTCGATCGCCTCGTCCGAGTCGCCCGCGTCCCGGCGCCGCACGTACCGCAACACCTTGCGCAGCTCGGCCCTGACCACGGGGGCGAGGAGATAGAGCCCGATGATGTTGCAGACGGCGGCGAGGAAGAGGAACGCGTCGGCGAGGTCGACCAGGGTGCCGAGGGAGAGCAGCGCGCCGCCGACGGTCAGCAGGCAGAAAAGCACCTTGTAGCTGCCGTCGGCGAGCCTGCCCTGGCCGAAGAGGTGGGTCCACGCCTTCAGCCCGTAGTAGCCCCAGGTGATGATCGTCGCGAAGGCGAAGAGGAAGACCGCGAGGGTCAGCACGTAGGGGAAGCCGGGCAGCGCGGTCTCGAAGGCGTCGGAGGTGATCGAGATGCCCACCGCGTTGCCCTCGACCGTCCCGCCGTCCGCCGCCCGCTCCCTGGCCTCCTCGTAGAGCGGCCCGCCGGCGACGACGATGGTCAGCGCGGTCATGGTGCAGATCACCACGGTGTCCAGGAACGGTTCGATCAGCGCGACCAGCCCCTCGGTCGCCGGCCGCTTGGTCTTGACCGCCGAGTGGGCGATGGGGGCGGAGCCGACGCCGGCCTCGTTGGAGAAGGCGGCCCGCTGGAAGCCGACGATCAGCGCCCCCACCACGCCGCCCGCCACGCCCTCGGGGCCGACCGCCTCGCGGCAGATGGTGACGACGGCGTCGGGGACCGCGCCGGCGTTGCGGCCGATGACGACGAGGCAGGCCGCGCAGTAGAGGAGCGACATCGCCGGCACCAGCCGGCTGGTGACCCGGCCGATGGCGCGGATACCGCCGAGCAGCACCAGCCCGGCGAGCAGCGCGACCACCACCCCGAAGAGCAGCGCGCCGGAGGAGCCGGCGAAGAACGAGGTGTGGTCCTCGGTGACGGCGACCAGTTGCTCCAGGCTCTGGTTGACCTGGAAGAGGTTGCCGCCGAAGAACGCGAAGAAGAGCAGCGTCACCGCCGCCAGCAGCGAGAGCGCGCCGCCCAGCCGGGGCAGGCCGCGTTCGGCCAGGCCCTTGCGGAGGTAGTGCATCGGGCCGCCGGAGACCCGGCCGCGCGCGTCGATCTCCCGGTAGCGGACACCGAGGGTGCACTCGACGAACTTGCTGGCCATGCCGAGGAAACCGCAGAGCATCATCCAGAGGGTGGCCCCCGGGCCGCCGATGGAGACGGCGATGGCCACGCCGGCGATGTTGCCGAGACCGACGGTGCCGGAGACGGCGGAGGTCAGCGCCTGGAAGTGGGTCACCTCGCCGGGCGCGTCCGGCTGCTCGTAGCGGCCGCGCACCAGGCGCAGCGCCAGCGGGAGGTGCCGGATCTGGACGAAGCCGAAGAGCACCGTGAAGACCAGCCCGGCCACCGCGAGCCAGCCCACGATCAGGGGGAAGTCGCTCCCGAAGAGGCCGACCTCGTAGAAGACGACCTCCGTCAGCACACGACTGACCGGTTCGAAGAGATTGTTGACCGTCTGGTCGATCTCGTCGGTCCAGGAGTTCTGACCTGCCATGCGATACCCCTGACGGTGCGCGAAACAAAAACATCGTCAGGTTATCCGCGAAGGGAATCCCCGGCCTGTCGAGGAAGACGCGGGAAAGGCGCCTTTCCGCGCCCGGGGGGACTACTCGGGGAGAAGCGTGTCCACCAGGGTCTCCTGGAGACTCCCCAGCCACAGAAAGGCGATCACCATGGCCTTTCGCGGGTCCTCGTCCGGAAGGTCGAAAAGCTTCTCGGTGGTCGACTCGTCCTCGATACCGAGCCGCGCGCCGATCACCAGCCGCAGGTCGTTGAGCCCGCCGAGCCAGCCGTCCGAGGCCGCCCGGTCCAGCGTCAGCACCGCGTTCCCCTCGCGGTCGCGCGGCGCGCCGCGCGCCTCGTCGAGGCCGTGCACCATCGCCAGCAGCCGCTCCCGCTTCCGGGTGCGCAACTCGTTCTCGGTATAGCGGCGGAATTCGGCCGAACGGGTGACCGCCGCCTCGTCGGCCGGCGCCCCCGGGTCGCCGTAGGCGTCCGGGAAAAGGCGCGCCAGCGCCGGATCGCGCGGTGGTTCGCTGGGCCCCTCGGCGAAGAGCGCCTGCAGGGGATCGACATCCTCGTTCTCGTGCTGATCCGGTCCGATCAGTTCAAGAAGCTGAACGGTCAGACTGCGAAGGACGGAGAGCTCGCCGTCGTCCAGCGCCACCGAGGCGCCCCCGTCGGCACCCGCCGACTCGAAGAAGCCCGGCATCAGCTCTCCCGCTGGAGCGTGGCCCAGAGCCCGTAACCGTGCATCGCCTGCACGTCCCGTTCCATCTCCTCGCGGCTGCCCTGGGAGACCACGGCCCGCCCCTTGTGGTGGACGTCGAGCATCAGCTTCTTGGCCTTGTCCTTCGAGTAGCCGAAATACGCCTGGAAGACATAGGTGACGTAACTCATCAGATTCACCGGGTCGTTGTGCACCACGGTGACCCAGGGGACTTCCGGCACCGGCGCCTCGTCGGGCGTCGCCTGCTCCTCGGTGCGTTCGATCTCCACGGGCATGGCAGTCACACCCCCCATGCTGCCACCACCGCGCCGTTCGGACCCAAACGCCCAGGACAGAGGGGGTGGGCGACGCCACGCCACGAGATATCGTCAGTTTGACGAGATTGGGGGTACGCTGGCCCCATGGACGTCAAGGACCACAGGCCCAGCGGGCTGCCGGTGACGG
This sequence comes from Streptomyces zhaozhouensis, assembly GCF_900230195.1. Taxonomy (GTDB): domain Bacteria; phylum Actinomycetota; class Actinomycetes; order Streptomycetales; family Streptomycetaceae; genus Streptomyces; species Streptomyces zhaozhouensis. The sequence goes on along the minus strand of NZ_OCNE01000020.1, from coordinate 81,586 downwards.
TGCCCTCGACCGCGCTCTTCACCGACCAGTACGAGCTGACCATGCTGCGGGCCGCCCTCCGCGCCGGCACCGCGCACCGGCGCTCGGTGTTCGAGGTCTTCACCCGCCGACTGCCCGAGGGCCGCCGCTACGGCGTGGTGGCCGGCACCGGTCGCGTGCTGGACGCCGTGACCAACTTCCGCTTCGAACCCGAGATGCTCGACTTCCTCGACCGCCAGGAGGTCGTGGACGGCCCCACCCTCGACTGGCTCGCCGACTACCGCTTCACCGGCACGGTGCGCGGCTACCCCGAGGGCGAGGTCTACTTCCCCGGCTCGCCGATCCTCCAGGTCGAGGGCACCTTCGCCGAGTGCGTGGTGCTGGAGACGGTGGTGCTGTCGATCCTCAACCACGACTCGGCGGTGGCCGCCGCCGCCTCCCGGATGGCCGTGGCGGCGGCCGGCCGCCCGCTGATGGAGATGGGCGCCCGCCGCACCCACGAGCTGAGCGCGGTGGCCGCGGCCAGGGCCGCCTACGTCGGGGGCTTCTCCGCGACCTCCGACCTGGCCGCCGGCTTCCGCTACGGCATCCCCACCGTGGGGACCAGCGCCCACGCGTTCACGCTGCTCCACGACACCGAGCGGGACGCGTTCACCGCCCAGATCGACGCGCTCGGTCGGGGCACCACGCTGCTGGTGGACACCTACGACGTGGCCGAGGCCGTGCGCGCCGCCGTCGAGATCGCCGGGCCCGAGCTGGGCGCGGTGCGGATCGACTCCGGGGACCTGCTGGTCGTCGCGCACCAGGTGCGCCGGCAGTTGGACGAGCTGGGCGCGCACGACACCCGGATCGTGGTCACCAGCGACCTCGACGAGTACGCGATCGCCTCGCTGGCCGCCGCGCCCGTCGACTCCTACGGCGTCGGCACCCAGCTGGTCACCGGATCCGGCCACCCGACCTGCTCGATGGTCTACAAGCTGGTGGCGCGCGCCGACGGGGACGGGGAGGGGGCGCCGCTGCGGCCGGTGGCCAAGAAGTCCCTCGGCGGCAAGCTCTCCGTCGGCGGGGTTAAGTGGGCGGCCCGTCCGGTCGACGAGCGGGGCATCGCCGAGGCCGAGGTCATCGGCACCGGCGAGGTGCCCGAGGAGTTCTCCGGGCGGCTGCTGGGCGTGGAGCTGATGCGCGACGGCGAACCGGTCGGCCAGGAGTCGCTGAGCGCGGCCCGCGACCGGCACGTGCGCGCGCGGGGCGCGCTCCCCCTGTCCGCCACCCAGCTCTCCCGGGGTGAGTCCGTGCTCCCCACACGCTTCCTCACTCCGCCCTCATGAGCCGGGCGCCCAGTAGGCTCATGCCGACCCGGGCCGGCCACACGGCCCGGAGTGACCCACGGAACAACGCACCAACGAGGTGGTTCGGATGCACCGCGCGCTGATCGTCGTCGACGTGCAGAACGACTTCTGCGAGGGCGGCAGCCTCGCCGTCAGCGGCGGCGCCGACGTCGCGGCCGCCGTCACCGACCTGATCGGGGCGGCCACCCCCGGCTACCGGCACGTGGTGGCCACCCGCGACCGGCACATCGACCCGGGCGACCACTTCTCGGACGCGCCGGACTTCGAGACCAGCTGGCCGCAGCACTGCGTGGCGGGCACGGAGGGGGTGGGCTTCCACCCGAACTTCGCACCCGCGATCGCCTCCGGCGCGGTGGAGGCGTGCTTCGACAAGGGCGCCTACGAGGCCGCCTACAGCGGCTTCGAGGGGCGGGACGAGGCGGGCACCGGGCTGGCCGACTGGCTGCGCGAACGGGAGGTCACGGAGGTCGACGTGGTGGGCATCGCCACGGACCACTGCGTGCGGGCCACCGCGCTGGACGCCCTGCGGGCGGGCTTCCGCACCCGGGTGCTGCTCAGCCTGACGGCGGGGGTCGCCCGGCCGACCGTGGACCGGGCCCTCACCGAGCTGGACGAGGCGGGCGTCGAGCTGACGGGAGCCCCTGTCGTCAGGGGGTGACCTCCGGTCGTTCGCATGAGCGACTACGGAGGGGGTGGTGCGGCAAGCGGTCGCGTGCACCCCGGGCCGGTGACGGCCTCAGGGGCGCGGGGAACTGCGCGGTGCATGAGTGACGGCCCGCACCCGACGAGGGCGTCCAGCCGCGCGGGACGGGCTGTCGCTCCCCGGTCGGACCCCAGCCGCGCGGGACGGGCTGTCGCCCCCCGGTCGGACCCCAGCCGCGCAGGACGGGCTGTCGCTCCCCAGTCAGGAGGCCAGCGTGGGGGCCGAGCGGAAGAGGTGGGTCATCGGATGCCAGCTCTCCGTGAGGCCGCAGGGGGCCGAGCGCCAGACGACGCCCTCGGGGTGGTGCAGCACCGCGGAGATCTCGTCCGGGGTCGGCGGCGCCGCGTTCCCCCTGAGGTAGACCGCGCGCAGGCCGAGGTTCCGCAGCCGGGTCAGCGCCCTGGGGCGGTTCGCCGCGTGCACCAGCACCCGCACCGTGCGGCCCGACGCGTCGGGCCTGGGCACGGCGAGCGCGACAACGACGCTGCCATCGGGCAGTCGCACAAACCCTCCGTCGGCCATGGAACACCTTTCCCGGTTCGTTCTCCTTCGAGATGGACTTACTCAATCCTTACGCGATCGGCCGCCGCCCTGTCGAGGGGCGGCGGCCGATACATGCTCTGACCTGCGATTTTCTAGTTGGTCACATCAGCGACCGTCAGATATCGACGTATCGCGACAAAGCGACCACACTCAGCGACCGCTCGGGGAGACCTTCACGACGAGCGGCTTGGCCGGGTCGCGGGGCTCGCTGAGGACCGTGATCCGGGTGTTGGTGTCGGGCACGATCACGCTGTTGCCCGGGTTGGACTCGTCCCAGTACTCGCCCCTGCGGTCGTCGAACGAGCGCACGCCGTCCTGGCTCGGCAGGGTGGTGGTCACACCGTCCTGGTGGACCGTCAGCTCGGCGCTGTCGGAACGGCCGAACGTGGCGTCCCTCGCCTGGAAGCGGTTGCGCATCAGGGTGCCGTCCGACCAGGTCTCGGCGGTCGGCCTGGCGTCGACCGGCAGGATCAGGCCCTCACCCGGGTGCTGGCTGGTGTTGTTGTTGGTCTGCGAGGTGTCCCACAGCCACACCAACATGCCGTTCTCGTAGGAGTAGTGCTCCACCCAGTCCGGACGGTCGGTGAGCCAGCCGAAGTTGTACGGGCCGGTCTCCAGGGTGTCGTCGTAACCGACGTACTGACGGCTCTCCACGATGTAGTACTGCGGGTAGTCGTCGGTGATCGAGGCGCCGACCACCGAGAAGCCGTCGGCCTCCCAGTCGCCCTCGCCCTCCTCGGCGTTGTCGCTGAAGACGACCTCGCCGTCGGCGGTCACGGTGATCTCGTCGGCGGTGAAGCCGATCTCCGCCAGCGCGCCGTCCGTCTGGTAACGGAACCGCAGGTCCACGCTGCCGCCGGCGTACTCGTCCAGCGGGAACGCCAGGGCGCGGTGGCCGTCCGAGACGCCGGTGATCACCGGGCGGTCGGCGCTGTCCCTGGGCAGCGGCTCACCGTCGACGGTGCCGTCCAGCGGGGTCCACGCGGAACCGTCGACGGACGCCTCGACGTAGAGGTTGTCGTAGCCCTCCTCGATGGTCCACCAACCGGTCAGGTCCAGCGAGGCCGTTGTCGCGCCGGTGAGGTCGACCGTGCGGGTCAGCGTGTTGTTCAGGTCGTCGCCCGAACCGCTCCACCACTGCGCCTCGCCCTCGGCGGGCTCGGCGATCTCGTGGGTGACGGTCTTCTCCGGCAGCTCCACGATGACGGACTGGGTGCTGCCGCGCTGCGGGTAGACCTCGCTCGACGGGCCGAGCCGGTGGACCGAGTTGGTCGCGGCGCGCGCCACCTCGTAGTCCAGCCAGCCCAGTTGCAGCTTCTCCCAGGAGCCCATGTCGTTGGGCAGGGTGCCGATCGCGCCCTCGCCCCGGCTCAGCCAGGAGCCGGAGGACATCGCCGACCAGAACGCGGTGCCGTTCTCGCCGCCCGCGGTGTCGTAGAGGTCGGGCAGACCCAGGTCGTGGGCGAACTCGTGGGCGAAGACGCCGACTCCGCCGTTCTCCGGCTGGATGGTGTAGTCGCCGACCCACAGGCCGGTGTCGGCGATCTGGGTGCCGCCGGCCGGGTTGTTCTCGGGGCCGGTGTGACCGGCCTGGTCGCCGTAGGCGTACCAGCGGTGCGCCCAGATGGCGTCCTCGCCCTGCGCGCCGCCGCCGGCGGACTCGTCCTCGCCGGCGTGCACGATCTGGAAGTGGTCGAGGTAGCCGTCCGGCTCGTTGAAGTCGCCGTCGCCGTCGTAGTCGTAACGGTCCTGGACGTCGTACTGGGCGAGGGTCTCGGCGATCTCCTCGGGGCTCACGCCGGCCGCGATCTGGTCGTCGTACCAGGCGTTGACGCCGTCGGTGATGACGTTCCAGACCTCCTCGCAGACGTTGTCGCCGCAGGAGTTGGTGCCGTACCTGGCCTCGTTGTAGTCGACGCGGACCCAGTCGGTGACCAGACCGTCGACCGTGTACTGGCCGGAGGACTGCTGCTCGAAGTACTGCTTGACGGACGGTACCTCGGGGTCCTCCGAGTAGTAGACGTCCTCGTAGTACTGCCGGTCGAAGTCCTCCTGCCAGATGGTGGAGTTGTCGTTCTCCCGGTCAGGCTCCGCTATCTCGTTGACCCGCGGGCCCGGCGTGCCGCCGTAGTCGGGGTGGATCTCGTCGCCGAACTCCACCAGCACGGTGAAGATCTTGTCGGTGCCGGTGGTCGCGACCTCGACGAACTCGCCGTCGCTCAGCTCCACCACCTCGGAGCCGGCCAGCGTCCTGGCGTCCGCCTCCCCCGCGATCAGCTGCTCGTACGCCTGCTGCCGCTGCGCCTCGCGCTTCTCGGCGAGCGGGTTCTCCAACTCCGGTTCGGCGGCGCTGAACCGCTGGTCCTGGGTGCCGACGGTGTCGTCGGCGGGCGGCGTCTGCGCCTGGGCGGCGCCGGCGGGCACCAACGACGCGGCTCCGAGCGCGGCGACCGCCGTCACCACGGCGGCGGTCGTGGATCTCGTGGATCTCTTTCCTAGCTTCACCTGTTCGCCAGTCCTCCCCTGCGCACGCAGTGTTGTCGCAGTGTTCTCAAGGGGTTCTAACCCGACGCATTTGACATGAGTAAGACAGAAAAAGACAGACCTTGATTCGAACTCTTCCGCCAACTAACGTTTTTGGGCCGCACTTCGGCGAAGCCCTCGCGGCAAGGTCTTCCACCGGGGTCTTCCCACGGGGTCTTCCACCGGTGCCGGGCCTCCCGTGCCGCCGCGCCGCGACGGGACGCCGCCGCGCCCGCGTTGCTCCCGGCCCGATGAACCGGTGCGCCCCCCGTGCTTCCGTCCCCCGGCCGGTCGGGTGCTTGACCGACTCGCCCGGCGGGCATCCGGGCTCGTAGAGTCGTTCGAGAGAGGGCACCCCCTTCCTCCCTCGACGGCTACAGCACCCCCTTCCGAGGACGGAACCCGCCATGCCGCATCCGACCCCCGTGCAGATCGCCTACGGTTCGGTCACCGTCGTCTCCCTCACCCTGCTGCTGCTCGTCGCCGTGCCGAACGCCTCAGGGCCCGCCGCGTTCCTGATCGCCGGGGGCGCGCTCGCCGCCGGGACGGCCGTGGCGCTGCTCGTCGGGACGCGCGGGAGGGCCGCGCTCGCGCCGTCGGGACCGGCCCCCGCCACCGCGAGTGAGCCGGACTCCTCCGCCGGCCCCCCCTCGGCGGGCGTCCGCGCCGAGTCCGCGCGCCGGCCGGCCGAGGCGCGCGACCACGCGCGCGTCTGAGCGCCGGCGCGCACCGCACGCCGGGTGGCGCGTTCAGGCCGTGGAGACCACCACGGTCCGCGCCGCCTTGTCGTGCAGACACTGGCGGTAGGGCTGGTCCCAGGTGCAGAAGAGCACGTTGACCAGCCAGAAGATGAAGCCCACGCAGGGCAGCAGCTGCGGCAGCGAGTAGACCCCGGCCCTCAGCCAGCCGGCCTGGCCGCGGGGCAGCGAACCGTCGGCGAGCATCGCCACCCGGATCCTCATCGCCATCTTGCCCAGCGTCTGGCCCCTGGTGGTGAGCATCAGCGCCTCGTAGACGAAGTACACCAGCAGCACCACGGCCTGACGCCCGTAGGAGCCGCCGCTGCCGCCGCCGTCGTCGAAGTCGTAGGAGCCGGCGAAGGGCCAGAGGAGGAGGGTGACGGGGATGCCGACGACCAGGGTGTCGATGACGCGGGCCACCAGCCGGCGCCACCGCGCGGCCAGCGGCGGCATCCCGGCCAGCGGATCGGCCGCGCCGCTGGGCCCGCCGTACGGGCTGCTCCCGTAACGGTCACCGCCGCCCGGCACCCCGGTGGTGTCACCGGAGGCGGGCGGCGGGGGTGCGGGCGGCAGCCCGGACTCGTTCGAGGTGGCCGGATCGAAGGGGCGGGGGCGTCCCGGCTCGCCGCCGGGGCCTGGCTGGGGCTGCTCGCTGCTCATGCCAGCGAGTCCACCCCGGCCCCGGCACCGCCGCATCCGGGAGGCGGCGTACGGGCGTAACGACCGGGCGTCCGGGCTACCGCTGTGCGCCGACCGGGTCACCCGGTGGGCGGCCCTTGCCGGCGACGAAGGTCTTCGCCGCCTTGTCGTGCCAGCCCTGGCGCCAGGGGCGGTCGCGTACCGCGAGGATCATGTTGACGATGCCGACCAGCACCACCGCCAGCAGGTTGTACACCAGCCAGCGGACGATCGACTTGCCGAACGACGGCGGCTCCTGCTGCTCCATGTCCAGCACCTTCAGCCCGAGCATCGCCTTGCCGAGGGTGGTGCCCCACAGCGCGACGGGCAGCACCTCGAAGAGCAGGCCGACGCCGAGGAAGACGCCGAGCACCATGGCGAGATAGCCGCCGGTGGTGCCGTCGATCAGCCAGACGGTCTCGTTGACGCCGGCGTGCTCGATGGAGTCGATCCGGTCGTTGATGTGGTCCCTGGCGTCGCCGAGCAGCGGCACGGCGAGGGCGGCGGCGCCGCCCAGCGGCAGGATCGCGTCGATGATCCGCGCGAAGAGCCGCTTGCCGGGGGCGGCCGGGTACTTCTGCTCCGGCTCGGTGAACTTCGCCATCATCGTCAGCGGCGCGCCCTCGTGGGACTGGAGGTACGCCGACTGCCCCTGCGGCTGGCCCTGCGCGGGCGGGTAGCCGTAGCCGCCACCGGGCTGGCCCGGCTGCTGCGGCGGGTAGCCGTAACCGCCGGGCGGCTGACCGCCGGCCGGGGGCGGGAAGCCGTAGCCGCCGCCCGGCTGGCCGGGGGCGCCGCCGGGGGGTCCCGGCTGACCGCCGGGCTGGGGAAAACCGTAGCCGGCGGGGGGCTGCTGGCCGGGGGCGCCGCCGGCCGGCGGCGGGAAGATCTGGCCGGGGCCGGGGACGCCGCCCTGCGGCTGGCCCTGCTGGCCGGGCTGCCCCTGGTGCGGGGGGCCGGCGGGCGGCTGGGCCCCCTGCTGGGGCGGCGGCTGCGGGGCGGCGGCCGGCGGGTCGGCGGCGGGCGCCGCGTTGGCCGCGCCGGGCAGGCCGAGCCCCGGCGGGCCGGACTCCGGGCCGCCCGAGGCGGGCTGCTGCTGCTGGGCGGGGGGCTGCTGCGCGGGCGCGGCCGGGGCCTGGCTCGGGGGCGGGGACGCCGGCTGCGGCGTCCCCGGCAGGCCGAGCCCGGGCGGGCCACCGGCGGGCGGCGGCTGCGCCGACGCCGACCGCTGCGGCGGCAGGTCGGCCGAACGCAGCCCGAAGGTCTGCTCGTTGGGGCCCTCCGGCTCCGCCTTCGGCCGGCCGGCCGGCTGCGCGGCGGGCGGCGGCTCCGAGCCCTCGGACGGGGTGCGCAGGAACTGCCCCCTGGGGTCGACCCGCCCGGGCGCGGCCACCGGCGAGGTGCTGACGTCCTCGTCGGGGCGCGGCCCCACGTGCTGGTCGCGGCTGGCGGCGATCTCGGCGCGGTTCTCACGGACGGGCAACGCGGCCCTGTCGTCGGCCTCGTCCCTGGCCGCGGGCACTGGCGCGGCGCCCGCCGGCGGCGCCGAGGCGGCGCCCGAGGTGGGCGGCGTCGGCAGGGGCTCGCCTTCCCGGGGCTCGGGCCGGCTGCTGCCGGCGACCCAGGTCTGGCCGTCCCAGTACCGGATGTACCCCGGAATGGACGGGTCCGGATACCAGTTGGGCCCCGGGCCGCCGCTGGCGTTTCCTGCGGGTGGGAGGCTCATAGGCGGGCCGAATCTCCTCGTCCGTGCACTCGTCCGTGCGTCCTGCTGCTGAGTCGCTGAGGGATACGATGCTACGTCGCCGGGTGAGCGGCGGTATCCCCCCTCAGTCTGTCGTACCACGGACCTTAACCAACAGCCGTGGCCCCCGGAGACCCGAGGCACCCCAAGGGCCGGCAAAGCGCCCGACTCCGCCCGCCCCGGGGCCCGTTCGGCGGGCGGTCGCCACGCGCCCGGGGCTCGTTCCGGGGACGGCTGGTGGAGAAATTCCGAGAAGTTCCACCGAACCCGCGTAAGAGTCGGCGCCCGACCCGCTCTCCTCCCACGCGGCAACGAGGCCGCGCGGCGCTCTCGGTGGCCCGAGGCATCGGAAAAGAGATTCGAACCCTGGAACCTGGGGGGTCCTGACATGCAGACCATCATCGAACGCGAGCTGGACGTCCGGCTGGTCCTCGCCGGCGAGCGCAGCATCCCCGTCCCCGCCCGGCTCACCTACCGCTCGGACGACCCGTTCGCGGTGCACGTCACGTTCCACATCGGCTCCGACTCCCCCGTCCACTGGACCTTCGCCAGGGAACTGCTGGTGGAGGGCATCTTCCGGCCGGCCGGCCAGGGCGACGTGCGGGTGTGGCCCGAAAGCCCCGAGGACGACGAGCGGTTGACGACCACCATCTGCCTGTCGCTGCGCTCCCCCGACGGCGACGCGCTGCTGCGGATCCCCGGGCACTCGCTCGCGGCCTGGCTGGAGCGGACGTTGCGCGTCGTGCCGCCGGGCGGCGAGGCGCGGGGGCACGACCTGGACGGGGAGTTGGCGGCCCTGCTGACGGCGCCGTTCGCCGGGTGCGGCGAGTGCGGGGCGCCGTTCGGCGACGGCGGGGCCGGGCCGGCCGCCGGTGTCGAGGGCGCGGCGCGGCACGCCCAGCCCGAGGAGCGGCACGAGCGGGCGGCGGACGAGCTAGCACAGGGGCCGCTGCGGGCGCCGGGACTGCCCGACCTGTCCCGGCTCACCGACCTCACCGACCTGGTCGGGCTCTTCGGCCTCGGCCGGCCCGGGGACGGTGTCCCCCTCGCCGACCCCGGCGTCGACCTCCCCGACCGGGGCGAGGGTCCCGACGTCGCCGGGGACGACGGCACCGGGGAGGCCGCCGGCTGAGCCGGCCGCCGCGTGCCGCACCAGCGGGATCAGCCGCAGCGGCACCGGGTTGGACAGGGCGATCACGGTGGACGAGCGGACGATGCCGGGGAAGCAGACGACCTCGTCGATCACCCGCTGGAGGTCCTCGTTCGAACGGGCGACCAGCCGGCACAGCAGGTCGCCCTGGCCGGTGATGGTGTGGAGTTCGAGCACCTCGGGGACCCGGCGCAGATGGACGCGGAGCTGCTCGCCGACGCCCTGGGTGATCTCCAGGGTGACGAAGGCGGTGACGGGGAAGCCGATGGCGGCCGGGTCGACCTCGGGGCCGAAGCCCCGGATCACGCCCCGCGTGCGCAGCTTCTCCAGCCGCGCCTGCGCGGTGCCGCGCGCCACCCCGAGCCGCCGGCTCGCCTCCAGCACCCCGATGCGCGGCTCGCGCGCCAGCAGCTCGATCAGCCGGGCGTCCAACGTGTCGATGGCCACTCGCGCCCCCCGCGTCTCTTCCGTCTCTTCCGCCCCGGCGACCTCGCCGCCCCGGAACCCCTGAGCACCCTGCACTGAACGACCGGTGTCACCCGGCCGGCGCTGTACAGGATGCCCAGCGAAAGCGCCAACTATTGCACAGTCTGTCGGGGTGCCGCACGCTGCGAACATGACTGCGCAGAGAGATGAACACACCCGGGACGACCCGTTCCCCGTGCGGGGCATGGACGCGGTGGTCTTCGCGGTGGGCAACGCCAAGCAGGCCGCGCACTACTACTCCACGGCGTTCGGGATGACCCTGGTCGCCTACCGGGGCCCCGAGCACGGCAGCCCCGAATTCGCCTCCTACGTCCTGGAGTCGGGCGGCGCCCGGTTCGTCTTCACCTCGGTGGTCAGGCCGACGAGCGAGGCCGGCCACCGGCTCGCGCGGCACGTGGCCGACCACGGGGACGGCGTGGTCGACCTCGCGATCGAGGTGCCGGACGCCAGGGCCGCGTTCGCACACGCGACCGCCCAGGGCGCCTCGCCCCTCCAAGAGCCGGAGGAGCTGTCGGACGAGAACGGGACGGTGGTCGTCGCCGCCGTCGCCACCTATGGCGAGACCCGCCACACGCTGGTGGAACGCCGCGACTACAAGGGCCCCTACCTGCCCGGATACGTCGCGACCTCCCCGCTGGTCGCCCGCCCCGAGCGACGCTTCTTCCAGGCCGTCGACCACTGCGTGGGCAACGTCGAACTCGGCCGGATGAACGAGTGGGTCGCGTTCTACCAGCGGGTCATGGGCTTCACCAACATGAAGGAGTTCGTCGGCGACGACATCGCCACCGAGTACTCGGCGCTGATGTCCAAGGTGGTGGCCGACGGCACCCGCAAGGTCAAGTTCCCCATCAACGAGCCGGCGCCCGGCCGCAAGAAGTCGCAGATCGACGAGTATCTGGAGTTCTACGGCGGCCCCGGCGTCCAGCACATCGCGCTCGCCACCAACGACATCATCGCCACCGTCTCCGCGATGCGCGAGGCCGGCGTGGAGTTCCTGGGCGTTCCGGACTCGTACTACGACGAGCTGGGCTCCTGGGTGGGCGAGACCCGCGTGCCGGTGGAGACGCTGCGGGAGCACCGGGTGCTGGCCGACCGGGACGAGGACGGCTACCTGTTGCAGATCTTCACCAAGCCGGTACAGGACCGGCCGACGGTCTTCTTCGAGTTGATCGAACGGCACGGTTCGATGGGATTCGGAAAAGGGAACTTCAAAGCCCTCTTCGAGGCGATCGAGCGTGAACAGGCGCGACGGGGGAATCTGTAATCTCACCACCCCCCACAACCGCCCCCGCGACCTGCACTCGCGGGGGCGGTTTCCTGTGCCGGGTGCCTTTCGGCGCGTTCAGCAGGAGGGGACCGCGTCGCCGTCGCCGGCCAGCGCCCGCAGGCTCGCGACCGCGTCCTCCAACGTGTCGACGGGGACCAGCCGCAGTCCGTCCGGCGCGTTGCCCTCGGCCGCCTCGCACTCGTCGCGCGGCACCAGGAAGACCGTCGCGCCGTCGTCCCTGGCCGCGTGCGTCTTCAACGGCACCCCGCCGACGGCGCCGACCGTGCCGTCCGCGTCGATGGTGCCGGTGCCCGCGACGACCTGCCCGCCGGTGAGGTCGCCGCCCGAGCCGTCGCCGTCCAGCAGCGCGACGACCCCGAGCGAGAACAGCAGCCCGGCGCTGGGGCCGCCCACGTCGGAGAGGTTGAGCTCCACCTCGACGTCGTCCCGTCCCAGATACCCGAGGGCCGCCGCGACCGCGTCGTCCTGGGAGGAGCGCATCTGCTCCTCGTTGTGCTCCCTGATCTCCTCCGTGGAGTCGCCCACCGGGTAGACGGACTCCCTCGGCAGCACCGCGCGGTCGTCGGCGAGATAGCCGCTGACCACGTCGCTCAGCCGGACGGTCGCCTCCGGCGAGGTGGCGTTGATCGTCGTCATCCGCAACTCGCCCTCGGCGGAACGGGTCTCGGCGCCCTCGACGCTGATCACCGGTTCCCCCTCGTGCTCGCCCAGCACGTCGGCCGTCATGCCGGGCTCGGTCACCGCGAACGGCAGCGGCGCGAACGCCGCGACCCCGAGCAGCGCGGCGAACGCCACACCGCAGCCGGCGAGCACCCGCCGCCTGCGGCGCTCGGACGACGGGGAGTCGGCTGAGTCGGAGGTGGCCTTCGATGCGGCCGGCGCTGCGGGCATGGCAGCGAATCTAACGCAGCGCCGCCCCCGCACCCACCGGCAGCCCTCCCTCGCCCGTTCAGCGCAGCGCCTCCGCGACCTCCCTGGCCGCCCGCACCACCCGGGGCCCCACCTCGGGGGGCACCGTGTCGCTCAGCATCACCACGCCGACGCTGCCCTCGATCCCGCACGCCGCCGGCAGCGGCGCCGCCGCCCCGCTGGCGCCGGCCTCCAGCTCGCCGTGGGTCGCGACGAACCCGTCCTCGTTGTCGATGTCCTTGCAGCGGCGGGTGAGTATCGCCCGCCCGGCCGCGCCGCGCTCCAGCGGATGCCGGAATCCCGTGCGATAGGCGACGTGGTAGTCCGTCCAGCTGGGTTCGACGACCGCTATGGCCAACGCGTCCGTCCCGTCCACCACCGTCAGGTGGGCGGTCGCGCCCAACTCCTCCGCCAGCGCGCGCAACGCGGGCAGCGCCGCGTCCCGCACCAGCGGATGCACCTGCCGGCCGAGTCCCAGCACCCCGATTCCGACCCTGGCCCGGCCACCGGCGTCGCGGCGCACCAGGGAGTGCTGCTCCAGGGTGGCTATCAGCCGGTAGACGACCGTGCGGTTGACGCCGAGCCGCCGCGACAACTCCGTCACGGTCAGCCCGCGGTCGGTCTCGGCCAGCAGTTTGAGGACTCGCAGTCCTCGGTCGAGCGTCTGAGAGGTCTCCGTGGTCACGACGCCCCCTTCTCAGGTGGGCCCGCCATCGCGAGCCCGCGTGCCCGGCCCGGCCTTCAGCACGAACCGGCTGCACGTCCCGGGGGCGGCTCTGCCGTCCGGGGTATCCGCGTGCCCGGAAATGTATCCAGCGTCACCGCTCAGCGGAAGTCCCTGTCCAGAATCCGAGCAAGCCGCTGCCACTCGGGCCCGCGGTCGACAACCCACCTGGCCACTGCGGACCGTAGTCGTCTGCGCCCCGCCACCCATGCACCGCGCAGTTCCCCGCGCCCCCAAACCGCCCACCGACGTGAAAGGGGCGCGGGTGCAAGAACCCCGAAGGCCAAGCGGCAGCGCGTCAGCGCATCCGCGTAGCCCACTCCCGCACCTTGCGCATCCGCTGCTCCAACTGCCCCGGCGTCGCCTCCGCCGTCGGCGGGCCGCCACACACCCGGCGCAGCTCCGTGTGGATCACCCCGTGCGGCTTGCCCGACTGGTGGGAGTACGCCCCCACCAGCGAGTTCAGCTCGCGCCTCAGTTCCATCAGCTCCTTGTGGGAGACCACGGGACGCCGTTCGGCCGGCAGCTCCACCAGGTCCGCCTCCGCGTCCGGCTTCTTGCGGCTGTGCGCGATCTGCCGGGCCTGCCGCTTCTGGAGCAGCATCTGCACCTGGTCCGGTTCGAGCAGCCCGGGAATGCCGAGGTAGTCCTGCTCCTCCTCGCTGCCCGGATGCGCCTGCATCCCGAACTCCGCGCCGTCGTACATCACCCGGTCGAAGACCGCGTCCGACTCCAGCGCCTCGAACGGCAGTTGCTCCTCGGCGCCCGGCTCGTCCCGCTCCCGTTCCGCCTCCGCCAGCAGCGCGGCCTCCTCGGCGTACGGGTCTTCCTCCTCCTTGCCCTTGGGCTTGTCGAGGACGTGGTCGCGCTCCAGCTCCAGCTCGTGCGCGAAGCCCAGCAGCGAGGGAATCGTCGGCAGGAAGACCGACGCGGTCTCGCCCCGCCGGCGGGACCGCACGAAGCGGCCCACGGCCTGCGCGAAGAACAGGGGCGTCGAGATCGTCGTCGCGTAGACCCCGACGGCCAGCCGGGGCACGTCCACGCCCTCCGAGACCATGCGCACCGCGACCAGCCACCGGTCGTCCGAGAGCCGGAACTCCTCGATCCGGCCGGAGGCCCCCGCGTCGTCGGAGAGCACCAGCGTCGCCTTCTCGCCGGTGATCTCGCGCAGCAGCTTCGCGTAGGCGCGGGCCGAGTCCTGGTCGCTGGCGATCACCAGCCCGCCCGCGTCGTGGATGGAACGCCGCACCTCGTTCAACCGCCGGTCGGCGGCGCGCAGCACGGCCGGCATCCACTCGCCCCTCGGGTCGAGCGCGGTGCGCCACGCCTGCGAGATCGCGTCCTTCGTCATCGGCTCCCCGAGCCGCGCCGCCACCTCGTCGCCCGCCTTGGTCCGCCAGCGCATGTTGCCGCTGTAGGAGAGGAAGATCACCGGCCGCACCACGCCGTCGGCGAGCGCGTTGCCGTAGCCGTAGGTGTAGTCGGCGACGGAACGCCGCACCCCGTCCCTGCCCTCGGCGTAGCCGACGAACGGGATCGGGTTGGTGTCCGAACGGAACGGCGTCCCGGTCAACGCCAGCCGGCGCGTGGCCGGTTCGAACGCCTCCAGGCACGCCTCGCCCCAGGACCGGGAGTCGCCGGCGTGGTGGATCTCGTCGAGGATCACCAGCGTCTTGCGCTGCTCGCAGCGGTTGCGGTGGAGCATCGGGCGGACCCCGACGCCGGCGTAGGTGACGGCGACCCCCTGGTAGGCGCGGCCGACGGGCCCCGCGCTGTACTCCGGGTCGATGCGGATGCCTATCCGCGCGGCGGCCTCCGCCCACTGGGTCTTCAGGTGTTCGGTCGGCGCGACGACGGTGACCTGCTGCACCACGTGGTGGTGGAGAAGCCAGGAGGCGAGCGTCAGCGCGAAGGTCGTCTTGCCGGCGCCCGGGGTCGCGACGGCGAGGAAGTCCTGTGGCTGGGCCCGCAGATACTCGTCCATCGCACCCTGCTGCCAGGCACGGAGCTTGCTGGCCGTGCCCCAGGGCGCGCGCCCCGGGAAGGCCGGTGACAGGTGCGAGGAGTGGGCCGGCGATGCGGAAGAGGCGGTGGTACTCACGGTCTCCGAAACGGTCTCTACGACACGGACGATCGACAACCGCGCCAGCCTAACCGCTCCGGCACCCCCCGCGCGGGGCGCCTCCGGCGGGAGCGCGAGCAACCACACACCGGGCCGAGGACGACCACCCACCCAGACCGGCAAGCTCCGTAGTCGACCAACCCCCGCCACCCAGCATCCGCGCAGTTCCCCGCGCCCCCAAACAGGCCACCACCTACCGAACGTGAACCCGCACCCGAACGACCACGCCCACCGACAGCGAAGGGGCGCGGGGAACTGCGCGAGCAACCACACGCCGAGCCGAGGACGACCACCCACCCAGACCGGCAAGCTCCGTAGTCGACCGCGCCGCCCCGCCACGAAGGCAGCGACGAGACAGCGGTCGACTCAGGTCGCGCCGCGAAGGCCGGCCCCGGCCGGCTCCCGTTCCCGCAGCCGGCCGCCGACCACGATGCTCAGCAGGGCCATCGTGAAGGCCGCCGCGTAGACGGCGGCGAACGCGCCGGGGCCGACCGCCGTGTCCACCGCGGACGAGGACTCCGACGCGTGCCCCGCCGCGGCCGTCGCGTCGCCGCCGAGGGCGGCGAAGAGGGACCCGACGGCGGTGAGCATCACCACGTTGGAGAGGCTGTCGCAGAGTTGGAGGGAGGCCACGTTGCCGCCCGCCTCCTTCGGCGTGGAGAAGCGCAGCACCAGCACCCCCACCGTGGAGATCACCAGCCCCATCCCGAACGCCCCGACCGCCAGCGTCACCATCGGAAGCCAGACCGGCGCCGCGTCAAGCAGCACCAGCGGCGTGGTGCCCACGCCCACCGTGACCGCGACCGTACCGCCGCGCACCAGCGCGAAGCGGTGCGGCTCGGCCCACGCCCGGGACTGGGTCCAGGAGCCGACCGCCCAGGTCGCGCCGGAGGCGGCCAGCGAGAGGCCGGCCTGCGTGTAGGAGAGGTCCCGCTGGGTCACCAACAGCAGCGGCAGAAAGGTCTGCGTCGCCAGGTAGGCCGCCGACATCACCCCGCGCAGCGCGATCACCGACGGCAGCCCGCGCCGGAGGCGGAACGTTCCGGCGGGCAGCAGCCGCGCCGCCGAGGGCGCCAGCAACGCCAGCCCCACCGCCACCGGCAGCAGCGAGACCCACCGCAGCTCCTGCCCGCCGTACTGGAGCAGCCCGGCGCCCACCGCGACCGCGACCGCCAGTTGGAGCCGTCGCCGGTCCAGCGTCCGGCTCGCGCCCTCCGGCGGGCCGGAGGCCGCCCGCCGCAGCGCCGGAACCAGCGCCGCCAGCGGCAGCACCACCAGCACCGTGATGCCGAGGAACACCCAACGCCAGCCCAGCTGTTCCGTGATGGTCCCGGCGATCACCGGGCCCACCATCGAGGGCACCACCCAGGAGGCGGAGAACGCCGCCAGCGCCGCCGGCCGCAGCCGTTCGGGGAACGCCAGCCGGACCGTGACGTACAGCGCCACGATCACCAGCCCGCCGCCCGCGCCCTGGAGCGCCCGGCCCGCGACGAAGACCCACATCGACTGGGCGACCCCGGACAGCAGCAGCCCCAGCGCGAAGGTGCCTATCCCGGCCAGCACCGGGGAGAGCGGCCCCGAGCGGTCGCACCACTGCCCGGAGACCGACATGCCCAGCAGGCTGGTGGTGAAGAACGCCGAGAAGGCGAACGCGTAGAGCGAGACCCCGTCCAGCGCGTCGGCCGCCGCCGGCATCGCCGTGCCGACGGCCATCGCCTCGAACGCGATCAGCAGCACCGTCGCCACACAGCCCAGCGTCAGCGCCCGGTAGGGGGCGGACAGCACCCCGCCCGCCGGTTCGGCGGGCGGGTCGGCGGGGCCGAGGTCCGGGGCGGGGGCGGCGGGGCCACCGGGCCCGCCCCGTTCCGACGTCGTTACCTCTCCTGGGGGCTCTTCGGGGTCGGCACCGCGCGCGGCGGTCTCGGTGGGCTTCATGGGTCCAAGGTAAGGACCGAACCGCCCGGCTGCCTATGTACTTTCGGCGTAGGCCCCGGGCCGGGGCTCACTCCGTGACGCCCACCGCGAACTGCGGCTTGATCGGGAGGCGGTTCACCGGCTGCCCGGTGGCCGCCCGCACCGCCGCCGCGACCGCCGCCGGCGAGACCACCAGCGGCGGCGCCCCGGCCGCCTTGGCGCCGAACGGCGCGACCACGTCGCGCTCCTCCACCAGCGCCACGACCTTCACCTCCGGCGCGTCCAGCGCCGTCGCCAGCTGGTAGCCGGTCAGGTCGGCGTGACGCACCTCACCCCTCACCACCCGCAGATGCTCGGTGAGCGCGGCGCCGATCCCCTGGGTGACCCCGGCCTCAATCCTGGTGCGCAACTGGCGCGGGTTGAGCACCCGCCCCACGTCCTGCGCCACCGCCATCTCGACGACCCGCACCGAGCCCAGCTCCACGTCCACGTCCACCACCGCGCGCACGGCGGCGAACGCCAGCCCCACGAAGGCGTCGCCCTGCCCGGCGGCGTCCAGCGGCTCCGTCGGGTGCGGGCGGCACTGCGCGGTGGCCCACAGCTCCTTGCCCTCCAGCGCCTCGACCACCGGCGTGGACAGCACCCCGTCGTAGGAGGTGATCCGGCCGTCCTCGATGTTCAACAGCTCGGCGGACATGCCGAAGTTGGCCGCCAGCGGCTGGAGCAGCTGGGTGCGCACCATCCGTGCCGCCCGCTCCACCGCCCCGGCCGAGACCCAGGTGTGCCGGCCGCGACCGCCGGGCCCGGCCGGCGGCTGGTCGGTGTCGACGGGCGCGACGACCACGTCGTCGATGCCCAGCACCTCCTGCACGACCTGCCGCGCCAGGGTCGCGAACCCCTGCCCGGTCTCCACGGCCGCGCACAGCACGGTGGCCGTGCTGTTCTCGACCCTGACCGTCGCCGTCGACACCTCGTCGGTGCCCTCGGCGCCCAGCATGTGCACCATGCCCAGCGCGTAGCCGACGCCGCGCCGCACGGCCGCCGGGTCACCGGCGCCGTCCGGGCCGCCGGGCAGCAGCCAGTCCTCGATCGGCCCGTCCTTGGGCAGCGAGGGCAACGGCGCCTCGCGCACCGCGGCCAGCAGCTCGGCGACCGGCGCGGGACAGGTGACCGCCTGCCCGGTGGGCAGCGAGTCGCCCGTGGCCAGCACGTTGCGGGCCCGCAACTCCGCCGGGTCCATGCCCAGTTGGGCGGCCAGCCGGTCCATCTGCCCCTCGTGCGCCGCGCACACCTGCATCGCGCCCTCGCCGCGCAGAAAGCCGGCGGGCGGGTTGTTGGTGCGCACCGCCCAGCCGTCGACGACCGCGTTGGGCACCACATAGGGCCCGGCGGCGAAGGAGACGGCGGCGGCCAGCGCCTCGGCCGAGTCGTCGGCGTACGCGCCGGCGTCCAGCACCAGTTGCGCCTCGACCTTCACCAGCCGCCCCTCGCGGTCGGCGTGGTGCCAGTACCGCAGCAGCGTCGGGTGGCGGTGGGCGTGGCCGAGGAACGACTCCTCGCGGGTCGCCGCCAGCTTCACCGGGCAGCCGGTACGGATCGCCAGCAGCGCCAGCGGCAGCTGGAACGACTGGTCCTCCCGGTCCCCCAACGAGCCGGGCACGCCGGTGACGTAGAGCTTCACCTGCTCCGCGGTCAGCCCCAGGCAGCCGGCCAGCCGGTCCCGGTCGGTGTGCGGGTCGGTGGCGGCGACATAGACCTCCACGCCGCCGTCCGGCCGGGGCACGGCCAGCCCCGACTCGGCGCCGATGGGCGCCGAGTCCTGGCGGCCGATCCGGTAGAAGCCCTCGACCACCACCTCGCCGGTGGCGTGGGGGTCGCCGTGGCGCAGCGGGATGTGCCGCACCACATTGCCGTCGGGGTGCAACGGCTCGGCCTCGAAGGCGCGTTGCGGGTTGGTGACCGCGTCAAGCGGCTCGTACTCGACGGCGATCGCCGCCGCCGCCAGCCGCGCGGTCTCCGGGTGGTCGGCGGCGACCGCCGCCAGCGGCTCGCCGTGGTAGCGCACCACGTCGGAGGCGAACGCCGGCCGGTCGGCGACCCGCCGCCCGAGCAGCCCGTCGCCCTCCAGGTCCTCGTGCGTCACCACGGCGCGCACCCCCGGCATGGCGGCGGCGTCGGTGGTGTCGATCGACCGGATCCTGGCGTGCGGGTGCGGCGAACGCAGCACCGCCGCCCACAGCAGGCCCTCGGCCCACAGGTCGGCGGTGTAGGGGAAGGTGCCCCTGGCCTTGCTCTGCGCCTCGGCGGGCGGCAGCGAGGTGCCGAGCCCGTGCGGCGTGGCGCGGGCGGGCTTCGGCCTGCTTCCGGTGGCCGTCGGCAGGGAGATGCTGGTGGCCGCGTCGGCCGGACCGTGGGCCTGCGCCATCACACTCCTCCTGCCTGTCCTGCCTGGGGAAAGCCGCCGGCGGTCGCCGCCGGGCCCGCCTGGTGCGGGATGCGGGGCACCACGGCCTCACCGCCGGCCGGCGGCTCGGCGCCGCCCGCGGGGCCCGCCGGTCCCTCGTTCCCGGCCGCGGCCTCCTCGGCGCGCGCCGCGCGCTCGGTGATGACCCGGTCCACCGCGTTGAGCACGCCCCGGTAGCCGCCGCAGCGGCAGAGGTTGCCGCAGAGCGCGCGCCTGGTCTCCAGCTCGGTGGGCGCGTGGTTGCCCTCCAGCAGGTCGTGCACCGTCATCGCCATGCCCGGCAGGCAGAAGCCGCACTGCACGTCGCAGCCGGCCAACGCCCGCTGCACGTCGGACGGTTCGCCGTCGGAGCCGAGCCCCTCGACCGTACGGATCTCGCTGCCGGCCGAGGTGGCGGCCGGCACCAGGCAGGCGGCGACCAGCCGGCCGTCGACCTGCACCGAGCAGGCCCCGCACTCGCCCTGCGAGCAGCCGTCCTTGGCGCCGGCCAGGCCGAGCCGCTCGCGCAGCACATAGAGCAGGGACTCCCCGATCCACGCGTCGGTCACCTGGCGTTCGACGCCGTTGACCCGCAACGCGTAGGAGACGCGCGGGTGTTCGCTGCTGCTGGCGACCGGCGTCGGCGCCTCGGGCGCGGCGTCCACGGGCGCGGCGTCCACGGGATCGGCCGGATGTGGCTCCCCGCCGGTCGGTGTCGGCCACGGCGAGGGCGTCGGCGCCTCAAGCGCGGGGCCCTCGGCGGGCCAGGCGTCCGGCTCGGCCTGGTGCGTCGCCCGCTCCTCTGGCCCCTCGCCGAGCGGGCGGCGCTCGGCGCGCCCCTCGAACGAGCCGGCGAGCGCGGCGGCGGCCCCCTGCCCCATGGCGCCCGCGGCGGGGGAACGCGCCTCCGACGGATCGAAGGTGCCGGTCGGGTCGAACGCCCCCGAGGGGTCGAACGTCCCCGCGACGTCGAGCGGCCCCGGCGGCACGCCGGGCTCCTCGCCGGGTGCCGCGAACGGCATCGTCCACTGGCCGGTGGCCGCCGGGTCGACGCTGGGCTGCGCCGTCGCCGGCGGCCCGCCCGACTCGATCACCGGCGGCTGGTAGCCCTGGCCGGGCGCGGCCAGCGGCTCGCTGCCGCCGAGGGCCGGCAGGCCGCCGGGCAGCTCCAGGAAGCCCGTGGCCTCGGCGTCGTACTCGTTGCCCCAGTTGGGCTGCGGGCCGGGCGCGTTCGGGTCTGGGGGGTGCTCGTTGCTCATCGGAGAGCCCTTCCGAGTCCGCGGCGGGCCAGTGCCGCCACGGTACGCCTCAGGTGCAGCACGGCGGGCGCGAGTTGGGCGGGTTCGCCGCCGTCCCCCGCCGGTCTCGGGTCGGGGATGCAGGCCATCCCCACATAGTCGCCGAAGGCGGCCAGCGCCTCGGGCGCCAGCCCCCGCTGGCCGTCCCAGTCCACCAGCGAGGCGACCCAGCGCTCCGCGTCCAGCGGCCGCAGCGGCATGGGCGCCACCGCGCCGACCGCGCACCGCACCTCGCGGCGCAGCGGGTCGAGCACCACGGCGACGGAGGCCAGCGCGCGCGAGGGGCCGGTGCGCGCGGTGGCCTTGAGGAACGTCTGGGGGGCGTGCAGCAGCGGAACCCGGACGTGGGCCAGCAGCTCGCCGGGGTTGAGCCGGTCCCGGCCGGCCAGCAGGTGGCTGACCGGGATCTGCCGCCCCTCACCGTCCGGCGCCGCGACCAGCAGCGTGGCCTCCAGCGCGGCGAGCACCGGCAGGGTGTCGCCTGAGGGGGCGGCGGAGATGATGTTGCCGCCGAGCGTGCCGGCGTTGCGGACCTGGGGCGGGCCCGCCGCGCGGGCGGCGGTGGCCAGCGCGGGGATGAGGGCCGAGAAGTCGGGGCGGCTCATCCGCGCGTGGGTCAGGCAGGCGCCCAGCAGCGCGTGACCGTCCTGGTACGCCCAGCCGCGCAGCTCAGCGAGCCGGCCGAGCCCCACAAGGGCGGCGGGCCGCAGCATCCCCGCGTTGACGCCGGCCATCAGGTCGGTGCCGCCGGCGACCGGCACGGCCGCCGGATTGTCGGCGAGCGCCGCCACCGCCTCGTCCAACGTGGCCGGTAGCGCGACGAGCTGGGCCCCCGGCGCGTGCGTGCTCAATCCTGCTGCCCCTTTCCGGTTGTCCCGGCTGCCGAGCCGTACGGTACGTGGTCCGGGCCCGGACGTGGCAACTCTGGCACATTTTTCGCCGCCGCAGCGGCGCGCCCCCGGACGGCCCGGGGCGCAACCGCCTTCGTGCCGGGGCACGTTGGGCGCACGCTCACACGATCAGGGCACGCACACGATCAGGGCACCGCTCGAACGCGGGTCGGCCACACCCCGGGCGCCGCACGGCGCGGACCGGCCGACCGGCCGGCCGGCCGGGGAGCGGGGCGTCACTTGTCGCCCTTGCCGCCCTTACCGTCCTTGCCGCCGCCGAACGAGCCCATGGACTCGTAGATCTCCTTGCAGGTCGGACAGACCGGGTACTTCTTGGGGTCGCGCCCCGGGACCCAGACCTTGCCGCAGAGCGCGACGACGGGGGTGCCGTCCATCGCGCTGGCCATGATCTTGTCCTTCTGGACATAGTGCGCGAACCGCTCGTGATCGCCGTCACCGTGCGTGGTCTGCGGGGTGGGCTCGACGATCGTGCCGGTGCCCGCTCCGCGCTCGGGCTCCTCAACAGTGCTCATGAGTACCTAGCCTAATTGAGCGAGGGGTCGTCCGGGTACGTGGCGAGCAGCGCCAGGTTGCCACGCTGGCGGCGCAGCACCGCCCGCCACAGCCGTTCCGGCTCCGGCTCGGAGACGTCGCCCGGCTCGGAGTCCACGACGTACCAGGCGCCCTCGTCCAGCTCGCGCTCCAGCTGCTCCGGCCCCCAGCCGGCGTAGCCGGCGAAGACGCGCAGCGAGCCCAGCTCGGCCGCCAGCACCTCGGGCGGCGCCTCCAGGTCGACCAGGCCGATCGAACCGTGCACCCTCCGCCACCCCAGAGGGCCCGTGCCGGGCACGACGGCCAGCGCCAGCGCCGCGTCCAGCGCGACCGGCCCGCCCTGGAAGACCACGCCGGGCTCCCCCGCCAGCGCCGCCCAGGGCTCCAGCACCTCCGAGACGTCGACCGGCGTCGGCCGGTTCAGCACCACGCCCAGTGCGCCGTCCCCGTCATGGTCCAGCAGGAGCACCACGGAACGGTCGAAGTTGGGGTCGGACAGCGCGGGGGTGGCCACCAGCAGCCGCCCCGTGAGCGAGGAGTCCTCGGACATGCGCCCATGATTCCCCATCCCCCACCGCGCACGGCAGTGGGCACCCGACCGCGCACGCCAGCCCCCACGAGGGGCGCGGGAAACCGCGCGACCAGCCGCCCACCGACAGTGAAGGGGCGCGGGGAACTGCGCGAGCGACCGACCACCGGGGCGAGGACGACAACCCACCCCGGCCGGCCAAGGCCGCAGTCGACCGCGACCCGGCCGGCGAGGCCACCGCGCCCCGCCGCACCCGCACGGCGCGCGTTCGGGCCATTACCATTCCGAGTGGTCCCCCCGCACCCGTTCGAACAGATCGCGAGTTCCATGACCGACGACGTACTCCTTGTCCACGGCGGCACCCCGATCGAGGGCGAGATTCGTGTTCGAGGGGCGAAGAACCTGGTCCCGAAGGCGATGGTGGCCGCCCTCCTCGGCAGCGCGCCGAGCCGGCTGCGGAACGTTCCGGAGATCCGCGACGTGCGGGTGGTGCGCGGCCTGCTCCAGCTGCACGGCGTGACCGTGCGCAGCGGGGAGGAGCCGGGTGAGCTCGTGCTCGACCCCTCGCACGTGGAGAGCGCCAACGTCGCCGACATCGACGCGCACGCCGGCTCCTCGCGCATCCCGATCCTGTTCTGCGGCCCGCTGCTGCACCGGCTCGGGCACGCGTTCATCCCCGGCCTCGGCGGCTGCGACATCGGCGGCCGGCCGGTGGACTTCCACTTCGACGTGCTGCGGCAGTTCGGCGCCACCATCGAGAAGCGCGCCGACGGCCAGTACCTGACCGCGCCGCAGCGGCTGCGCGGCTGCCGGATCAGGCTGCCCTACCCGTCGGTCGGCTCCACCGAGCAGGTGCTGCTGACGGCCGTGCTGGCCGAGGGGGTCACGGAGCTGACCAACGCGGCGGTCGAGCCGGAGATCGAGGACCTGATCTGTGTCCTCCAGAAGATGGGCGCGATCATCTCGCTCGACACCGACCGCACCATCAGGATCACCGGTGTCGACCAGCTCGGCGGCTACACCCACCGCGCGCTCCCGGACCGCCTGGAGGCCGCCTCCTGGGCGAGCGCGGCGCTGGCGACCAAGGGCAGCGTCTACGTCAGGGGCGCCAGCCAGCGCGAGATGCTGACGTTCCTCAACGTGTACCGCAAGGTGGGCGGCGCGTTCGAGGTGGACGAGACCGGCATCAGGTTCTGGCACCCGGGCGGCCCGTTGAACGCCATCGCGCTGGAGACGGACGTGCATCCCGGCTTCCAGACCGACTGGCAGCAGCCGCTGGTGGTGGCGCTCACCCAGGCGTCCGGGCTCTCCATCGTGCACGAGACGGTCTACGAGTCGCGGCTCGGCTTCACCAGCGCGCTCAACCAGATGGGCGCGCACATCCAGCTCTACCGCGAGTGCCTGGGCGGCACGCCCTGCCGCTTCGGGCAGCGGAACTTCCTGCACTCGGCCGTCGTCTCGGGGCCCACCACGCTCCAGGGCGGCGACCTGGTCATCCCCGACCTGCGGGGCGGTTTCTCCTATCTGATCGCCGCGTTGGCGGCGCACGGCACCTCGCGGGTGCACGGCATCGAGCTGATCAACCGGGGCTACGAGAACTTCCTCCAGAAGCTGGAGGAGTTGGGCGCCAAGGTCGAACGCCCCTGACCGGCCACGACGGGCCCGGATGGGCACGGGTGAGCGACGGGTGAACGAACATGCGTAAGGGGTGGCCCCATTGCGGGGCCACCCCTTCAGTCATCCTCAGCCGAGGGTCACTTGCCCTTGGCGGCTTCCTTCAGCTTGGTGCCGGCGGAGACCTTGACGCTGTACCCGGCCGGGATCTGGATGGGCTCGCCGGTCTGCGGGTTGCGCGCGGTGCGGGCGGCGCGGTGGGTGCGCTCGAAGGTCAGGAAACCGGGGATGGTGACCTTCTCGTCGCCCTTGGAGACGACCTCCCCCACGGTCTCGGCAAGGGCCGCCAGCACGGCGTCGGCGTCCTTCCGAGTCACCTCGGCGCGCTCGGACAGAGCGGCCACCAGCTCACTGCGGTTCATATTTCGTACTCCCAAGTTCATCTTGCCAATGAGGCGTGAGATCGAAGCCGATGCTGCCAGGACCCACTGACACTGCCAGGACCAGGGGTCCTCCCTGGCGCCCGGGTACGCATCCTGCCCTCACCAGTGGCGGGAAGGCCAATCCGAGGCCCCCGGTCGGACGCCGTGAAGCGCCCTGGTCCGCAGGTTGTGACATGCCCGAGGCCGTGCCTCCCGGTCACCCTAAGGGGCGGGCGGAGCGCGTTGGCAACCGACTCGCCGCCCCGCGCGCCGCCGCCGGGGCCGCTCGGGGTGAACGCGAGGGCCCGTGCGGGGCCCGTCGCACGGCCCCGAACGGGCGGGAAGGGGAAGGCCGGCCGGAGGTGAACGTCGCCGCCCTTCCCCGACCCCCCTGCGGCGGGGGCCAGTTGGGCTCGGGCCCGGTCCCGGGGGCGCGCCGGCACGCCGGCGCGCGCCGCTCAGCTCTCGCGTGCCGCCTCGCGCACCGCCTCGGCCACGGCGCCCGAGACCCGCTCGTTGAAGACGCTGGGCACGATGTAGTTGGCGTTCAACTCGTCCCCGCCGACGACGTCCGCCAGCGCCCGCGCGGCGGCCAGCATCATCTCGGTGCTGACGGAACGCGACTGCGCGTCCAGCAGGCCGCGGAACACCCCGGGGAAGACCAGCACGTTGTTGATCTGGTTCGGGAAGTCCGAGCGCCCGGTGGCCACCACGGCGGCCGTCTGGCGGGCGAGCGCCGGGTCCACCTCGGGGTCGGGGTTCGCCAGGGCGAAGACGATCGCGCCGTCGGCCATCGCGGCCACGTCGTCGCCGGTCAGCACGTCGGGCGCGGAGACCCCGACGAAGACGTCGGCGCCGGCGATCGCCTCGCCCAGCGTGCCGGTGACACCCTCCGGGTTGGTGTTGTCCGCGATCCAGCGCAGCGGCGAGTCGCCGTCGGCGTCCACCAGGTCGGGGCGGCCGGCGTGCACCACGCCGTGGATGTCGGCGACGACCGCGTGCTCGACGCCGGCCGCCAGCAGCAGCTTCAGGATGGCCGTCCCGGCGGCGCCGGCGCCGGACATCACCACCCGCACCTGGTCCAGCCGCTTGTCGACGACGCGCAGCGCGTTGTGCAACGCGGCGAGCACGACGATCGCCGTGCCGTGCTGGTCGTCGTGGAAGACGGGGATGTCCAGCGCCTCGCGCAGCCTGGCCTCGATCTCGAAGCAGCGGGGCGCGGAGATGTCCTCCAGGTTGATCCCGGCGAAGCCGGGGGCGATCGCCTTGACGATCTCCACGATGGCGTCCGGGTCCTGGGTGTCCAGGCACAGCGGCCAGGCGTCGATGCCGGCGAAGCGCTTGAAGAGCGCCGCCTTGCCCTCCATCACCGGCAGCGCGGCGTGCGGCCCGATGTTCCCCAGGCCGAGCACGGCGGAGCCGTCGGTGACCACCGCCACGCTGTTGCGCTTGATGGTCAACCGCCTGGCGTCCTCCGGGTGCGCGGCGATCTGGGTGCACACCCGGGCCACGCCCGGCGTGTAAATCATGGACAGGTCATCGCGGTTGCGAATCGGGTGCTTCGAGGTCATCTCGATCTTGCCGCCGAGATGCATCAGGAAGGTCCGGTCGGACACCTTGCCGAGCGCCACCCCGTCGATGCCGCGCAGCTTCTGCACGATCTCGTCCGCGTGGGCCGTGGAACTGGCCGCGATGGTGACGTCGATGCGCAGCTTCTCGTGGCCGGACGCCGTGACGTCCAGACCCGTGACGGAGCCGCCCGAGGACTCCACCACCGTGGTCAGCGCGCTGACGGCCGTACCACTGGCCGGCACCTCCAGCCTGATGGTCATCGAATACGAGACACTGGGCGCCGTTGCCATGGCCGAACTTCCTTCACATTCCTCAATGCCCCTCCGTCCGCGCCTGGCGGCGAAGGGCGGCCGCCGAGCGGACCGCTGTCACCTTACGAGAGGCCGTCGCCGGCCCGGAAGCCGGGACCGGCCGAGGGCCCGACGGTAACAGCGGGGTGGAAGGCGCGGAAGTCACGCCGGGACGCGGGCGTGAACAGGGGGAGAAGAAGAGGGGCGCCGACCCGCCAGCTCGCCTCGCGGCAAGTGGTCGCTCGTAGCGACAATGGTTGGGCCCGGGGGCATGGAACGGGCCGACGCCACTTCCAGGCTACCGCACTGAGCCCGGGGGTCAACCGGGCTCAGTGCGCAGGTCAGCGCGGTGTCCCCGACACCGCGGCGGCGTCGGGCCCGGCCGCGTCCGCGTCCGTCCCGGCCCGCAACGCCTCGGGGACGCCGGCCTCGTCGGGGGCGTCCCCGGGCCCGGAGAGCACCGTCAGCCGCTGGGTGGAACGGGTCAGCGCGACGTAGAGCACCCGGGCGCCGGCCGGCGACTCGTCGGCGATCCGCGCCGGCGCGACCACCAGCGTCGCGTCGTACTCCAGGCCCTTGGCCTCCAGGCTGCCGAGCACCACGAGCCGGTCGTCGGCGCCGGCCAGCCAGGAGCGGGCGGTGGCCCGCAGCCCCATCGCGACCACGACGCCGACCGTTCCCGAGACCTCCGACAGCAGCCGCTCCGCCTCGGCGCGCACCGCGTCCGGCAGCGCCTCCTCCGTCCCGGCCACCGCGTAGCGCGGCAGCACCCCGGTGGAGCGGACCGCGCGCGGCGGCCTGGCGCCGGGCATCGCGCGGGCCAGCACGCCGTCGGCAACGCGCGCGATCTCCGCCGGGTTGCGGTAGTTGACGGTCAGCTCGAAGCGCCGCACCGAGCGGCCGCCGAGCGCCGCCCGCCGCTCGGCGGCCGCCTCCTCCGGCGCCGTCCACGAGCTCTGCGCCGGGTCGCCCACCACCGTCCAACTGGCCTGCCTGCCGCGGCGTCCCACCATCCGCCACTGCATGGGCGTCAGGTCCTGCGCCTCGTCGACGATCACATGCGTGTAGTCGAAGCGCTCCTCGTCGCGCTCCCCGCGCTCGCCCCGCTCGGCCCGGCGCTCCTGCCGTTCCGCGTAGGTCGTCAGCTCGGCGACTCCGGCGAGCGCGTCCAGCTCGTCCAGGCCGCCGCCCGGGGCGGGGCGCGCCGGCTTCGGGGGCGCGCCGAGCAGCGCGCGCAACTCGTCGAGCAGCGCCACGTCGTGGGCCGAGAGCCCACGCCCGTCGGGGGTGACCCGGCGCAGCGAACGGGCCAGCAGCCGGATCTCGCGCGGCCGCAGCAGCCGGCGGGCCTGGCGGGCCAGGCGCCGCTCGTCGGCCATGGTCAACAGCGCCTGGAGCGGCGTGCGTTCCGGCCACCAGGCGGCCAGGAACTCCCGGAAGGTGTCCTCGTCGCCGATGTCCTCGAAGAACGCGTCCCTGGCCTCGGCGGCGAGCTCCGGGTCGGGGTAGCGGGCGGCGGCCCCGGAACGTTCCCACAGCGCGTCGAGCAGCAGCCGGCGGGCGCGCGGGCGCAGCAGGTTGACGGGGGCGGTGCCGCCGAGCACCTGGCGGCGGACGCGCGCCAGCGCGTCGGCGTCCAGCTCGACGCGGCGGCCGAACGCCACGACGCGCAGCCGGTCGGGGGCGTCGTCGGCCTCGGTCGCCTCCCGCGCCACCCGGGGCAGCAGCCGCGCCATGGCGGCCGAGCCCTTGACCGCGGCCACCGGCTGCTCGTCGTAGGCGTCGGCCTCGAACCCGTCGACCAGGGAGCCGAGCGCGCGGATCGCGACCTGGCCCTCCTCGCCGAGCGAGGGCAGCACGCCCTCGGTGTACGAGACGAGCAGCGGGGTGGGGCTGACCACCAGGATCCCGCCGGCGTAGCGGCGCCTGTCCTGGTAGAGCAGATAGGCGGCGCGGTGCAGGGCGACCGCCGTCTTGCCGGTGCCGGGACCGCCGCTGACCTCGGTGACCTTGCCGGCGGGCGCGCGGATGACCTCGTCCTGCTCGGCCTGGATGGAGGCGACGATGTCGGTCATCCGGTGGCCGCGCTCCCTGCCGAGCGCGGCCAGCAGCGCGCCGTCGCCGACGACCGGCAGCTCCCGGCCGGCGAGCGAGGCGCGCAGCCCCGGGCGCAGCAGGTCGTCCTCGACGCCGAGCACCCGCCGCCCCCGGCTGCGGATCACCCGGCGGCGCACCACGCGCCCCGGGCGCAGCGGGGTGGCCCGGTAGAACGGGGCGGCGGCCGGTGCCCGCCAGTCGATGACCAGCGGCACGTAGTCGGCGTCCAGCACCCCGAGCCGGCCGATGTGCAGGGTCTCGGCGATGTCGGCGACCTGGCCGTCCGGCTCCTCGCGCACGGCGTCGTCGGCCGGCTCGACGGAGGTCGAGGCGCCGTCCGGTCCGCGTTCGCCGTCCTTGCCGGCGAGCAGGTCGATGCGGCCGAAGAGGAAGTCCTCGAACTCGCGGTTGAGCCGGGAGAGATGGAGTCCGGCCTGGAAGACCTGGGCGTCCCGCTCGGCGAGCGCGCCGGGCGTGCCGACCTGGCCGCGCCTGGCGGCGTCCGCCATCAGGTACTCCGCCTCGTGGATCTTCTCGGTCAGCCGTCCGTAGACGGCGTCCAGATGCCGTTGCTCGTCCCGGATCTCCCGGTCTCGCACGTCCAACGCCTCGGCCCCCTTCTGCTGCTGTGGCAGGGCGGCCGTCAACCGTACGCGAAGTCGGGACCACCGGCAGCCACCGCGCCACGGCGGGGTGCTGTCCCGCGACTGTCAGTCGCCGTACTTGGCGCCCGCCGGGGCCGGGTCGATGGCCAGCCGGTAGCCGCGTTTGACCACCGTCTGGACCACTCCGGGCGCGCCCAGCGCGGTGCGGAGCCGCGTCATCGCGGTCTCGACGGCGTGTTCGTCCCGGCCCGCGCCGGGGAGCGCGCGCAGCAGCTCGGAGCGGGGAACGACCCAACCGGGGCGGCGCGCGAGGGCGCGCAGCAGAGAGATACCCGCCGGCGGCACGGGCCGCAGCGCGCCGTCGAGTACTACCGCGCGCCCCCTGATCTCCAGCCGGTGGCCGGCGACCGGCAGGGTCTCGACCCGCGAGGGCAGCTCGGCGCAGAGCAACTGCACCAGCGGGCCCAGCCGGAACCGTTCCGGCTGCCGCGTCGGCACGTCGTGGGCCTGGAGCGGCAGCGCGGTGACCGGACCCACGCAGGCGGCCAGCACCCGGTGCCGCAACGCCTCCAACAGCGGTTCCAGCAGCGCCCGTTCCTCCGCCCTGCGCAGGAACGAGGTGGCGGCGGGCGCCGAGGTGAACGTCACGGCGTCGACGCCGCGCGCCAGCACCGTGTCGATCAGCCGGTCGACGGGGGCGATGTCGGCCGGCGGCATCCAGCGGTAGACCGGCACCTCCACCACCTCGGCCCCCGCGGCGCGCAGCGCCTCCAGGAAGCCCGGCTGCGGCTCACCGTGCAGTTGGAGCGCGAGCCGCTTCCCCGCGACCCCCTCCTCCAGCAGCCGGTCCAGCACCTCGGCCATCGACTCGGACGCCGGCGACCAGCTCTCCCGCAGCCCGGCCGCGCGGATGGCGCCGCGCACCTTGGGGCCGCGGGCCAGCACCTCGCCGGTGGCGAGCGCGGCCAGCAGCGGCTCGCCGAGCCCCCAGCCCTCGGCCGCCTCCACCCAGCCGCGGAAGCCGATCGCCGTGGTCGCCACCGTCACGTCGGGGGCGCGTTCCATCAACTGGCGGGTGGCGGCCAGGAGTTGCTCGTCGTCGGCGAGCGGCACGATGCGCAGCGCGGGGGCGTGCGTGACCTCGGCTCCGCGCCGGCGGAGCAGCGCGCCCAGTTCCTCGGCCCGGCGCGCCGCGGTGACGCCGACGGCGAAGCCGTCCAGGGGCCGGACGGCCGGCCGCTGACGCTCTTCGTGCTGGTCCTGCTGGTCCTGCTGGTCCTGCTGGGGCATGACCGTTCCACCCTGGTGGTTCGCTCGCTGACGGGGACATGGGGACGAGGCCGACGGATGGTGCGGGGCACCGGCCATGGAGTGCCGCCGAGCCTGGCAGACGGGCGTGTCGGTGCCGGTTCCGCCGTGTTGCGCCGGTGTGAAGCGGCCCCGGCCCGCACCTCAGACTCCCACGTGGCCCGGCACCTCGTTCCGCCGGCCGCCGGCGACCGCGGTCTCCCGCGACCGGGGCCCCATCGCGCCGCGCAGATAGACGGCCCAGGTGACCGCCGAGCACAGGGCGTAGAAGACGAGGAACGCGACGAACGCGTTCACCCCCGAGCCCGTGGCCTGGAAGGACTGCCGGAAGGCGAGGTTGATGCCCAGCCCGCCGAGCGCGCCGACCGCCCCGATCAGCCCGATCGCGGCCCCCGACAGCCGCCGCCCGTAGGCCGCCGCGGCCTCCCCGCGCAGCCCGAGCGCCACGGCCTTGGCCTGGTAGATGCCGGGGATCATCTTGTACGTCGAACCGTTGCCGATCCCGCTGAGCACGAAGAGCGCGACGAAGCCCACCAGGAAGACCCCGAGCGACTCGGCGCGCGAGGCCGCGATCACCACCCCGGTCGCCGCCGCCATCCCCAGGAAGACCCACAGCGTGATCCGCGCCCCGCCGAAGCGGTCGGCCCAGTGCCCGCCGAACGGCCGCACCAGCGACCCGAGCAGCGGACCGACGAACGTCAGGGAGGCGGCCTGGAGCGGGGTCCGGTCGAACTGCGTCTGGAGCACGAGGCCGAACGCGAAGCCGTAGCCGATGAACGAGCCGAACGTGCCCGTGTACAGGAACGACATGATCCAGGTGTGGCGGTCCCTGACCGACTCCCGCGCCGCGCCGGTGTCGTTGGTCACCGGGGCCAGGTTGTCCATGTACCGCCACGCCAGCACGGTCGCCACCACGATCAGCGGGGTGTAGGCGGCCAGCAGCACCCGGGGGCTGCCGTCCCCCGCGGTGGCGATCACCAGCAGGCCGGCGAGCTGCACCACGGGCACGCCGACGTTGCCGCCGCCCGCGTTCAGACCCAGTGCCCAGCCCTTCTTGCGCAGGGGGAAGAAGGCGTTGATGTTGGTCATCGACGAGGCGAAGTTGCCACCGCCGATCCCGGTCACGACGGCGACCAGCAGGAACGTGCTGTACGAGGTGCCCGGTTCCATCACCACCCAGGCGGCGAGCGTGGGCAGCAGCAGCAGCGAGGCCGAGATCACCGTCCAGTTCCGGCCGCCGAACCTGGCCACCGCGAAGGTGTACGGCACCCGTACCAGGGCGCCGACCAGGGTCGCGGTGGAGACCAGGAAGAACTTGCCGGCGGCGTCGACCCCGTACTCGTCGCCCATGAAGAGCACCAGCACCGACCAGAACGACCAGACGGAGAAGCCGATGTGCTCCGAGAGCACGGAGAGCAGCAGGTTCCGGCGGGCGACGCGTTCCCCCGTGGTCCGCCAGAAGTGCTCGTCCTCCGGGTCCCACTGCTCGATCCAACGTCCGCCCCGACGGGCGGGCCGTGGCCTGACGACTGACATGCTGCCTCCAGCGCGGTCCGAACGAACCGAGAACGTAACAACCGGCGGCTTCGGCACTGTTGGCGGCAGGTGACACGCACGCAACCTCCGCCTCACCCACGGGAGGCTCCACGAGTGAGCGCCCACCACGACCGGGGGCGCGGGAATCCGCGCGGGCGACCCGGCACCGGGCCGCACCCGACGCCCCGGCCCGGCCGGCGGGAGCGGCGGCTACCCCTCGGTGAGGCGGCCGGGCAGCGGAGTGGGCCCCAGATGCGTGCTCTTCGGTGGCATTCCCGCGCCGCTCGCCG
This sequence comes from Streptomyces zhaozhouensis, assembly GCF_900230195.1. Lineage (GTDB taxonomy): Bacteria > Actinomycetota > Actinomycetes > Streptomycetales > Streptomycetaceae > Streptomyces > Streptomyces zhaozhouensis. The sequence continues at coordinate 49,288 of NZ_OCNE01000020.1, read as the reverse complement.
CGCCGGCCCAGATCTGGTCCCAGGTCGGCGGCGGCAGGATCAGCCCCACCTCGTCGGCCGCCGGGTAGTGGCTGGTGTAGCGCAGCGCAGGCGACAACTGCTGGTCCTCGCAGAGCGCCGGGATCAGCACATGGTCGCTGATCGCGGCCGGCAGCTCGACCCACTCCACCGGCAGCGTCCGCAGCCGCCCGGCCAGCGCGACGGGCGAGATCTCGGAAAGACCCCAGATCCGGCCCTGCCCGGTCAGCAGATAGGTGCCGGGGCGCGGCACCGGCCGCCTCGCCGGCGGCAGTTCACGGACGCGCGCGATCCGCTCCGCGGCGCGCACCGCCCGTTCCAGGTCGAGTCCCGGCACCACCCGGTGGGTGGCCGAGAGCGTCAGCGGGTAGCGCCGGTGGTCGACGACGAGCGCCAGCAGCCGGTCGCCCACCGCGTCGGGGTGCGCCCGGCGCAGCCGCCTGGCGGCCTCCAGCCGGTGGTGCCCGTCGGCCAGCAGCATCGGCGGCAGCGGCGGCGGGTCGAGCGCCCAGGACGCGTCGCAGGCCCAGAGGCGTTGCAGCCCGCCGCCCGGCACCGGCAGCTCCTGGTCGGCGGGACGCCGCACGGTCTCCTCGACGCAGTCGTGGAAGGCACCGAGGTCGGGCGCGGCCAGCAGCAGCGGTTCGACGCTGCCGCCGCGCTCCTTCAGCAGGCGGGTCTGGAACCTGACGGCGTTCTCGCCCACCTGCTGGTGGCGCAGCACATGCCCGCTCTCCACTCCGTGCAGGCCCAACGCTCCGATCACCCCGCGCTGTTCGACGGAGCCGACGGCGTCGACGCGTTCCAGCACGTAGTAGCTGGCGCGGCCGAGCGGCCGGCCGAGAACACCGTGGAAGGGGAGCAGCAGGTCCGTGCGCGGTGCCGGGCTCTCCGGCAGCACCAGCGGGCGGGACAGCTCAGGCAGCAGAGTGCTCCTCCTCGTTCGCGGACACGGGGACCACGACCGGCCGCAGGACGTCCTGGGCCTTCCGGAGCACGGCCTCCAGCTCGCACGGCGCGTCCGCCACGGCGATGACGCAGCCATGTCCGGCGACCCGGCTGGTGGTCTCCGGAACATGACCGCCCGGCGGGACGGAGATCTCGACGTCGGTGACTCCCGGCAGCGCCAGTGCCTCGTCCATCCCCTCGACCGTGACCAACGCGCCGGGGGGCAGGCGCAGTTGACGGAGACCGGCGAAACGTTCGCGGGTCCGGCCGACGGGTTGGGGAAGACCGAGCGCCGCGGCGAGGGCCAGGGCTTCGAGGTCCGTTCCCTCGGCCAGCAGCAGCAGTTCGCTGATCCGGTCCTCGCCCGGGTGGGCGTGGGACTCGACCAGTCGTGGCCCCGCCGAGGTCAGTATCACCTCGGTCTGCGAGGGGCCGCTGCGGTGGCCGGCGGTGTTGAGCGTGGCGACGACCAGCTGGTGGATCTGGCGGGTGGTGTCCCGGTCCAGCTCCGCCGGCAGGTCGTAGCCGGTCTCCCTGCCCTCCGGCACGCCGGAGGTGTACCGCCTGGAGATCGCCAGGACGGTGTGCGTGCCGGCCAGGGAGTGGGCCACCACGCTGTACTCGGGTCCTTCCAGGAACTCCTCCACGATCAGCGCAGGTTCCGGCGGCAGCCCGGCGGCCAGGAACGCCGCGTCCGCGGCATCACGCAGCAGATGGACGTCCTGGCCGCCGAAACCGGTGCGTGGCTTGGCCACGCACGGGAAGCCAACGCGCAGGGCGACGGCTTCCAGATGCGCGGCGCGGTCGCAGTGCTCGAACCGGACGGGGGCACCGGTGAGCTGGTTGACCTTGCCGCGCAGGGCCGCCTTGTCCGTAAGGTACGCGACGGCCGCATGGGGGTTGCCAGGAAAGCGCAGGGCTTCGTTGGCCCGAGCCGCCGCGAGGGCGCTGGCCTCGGCGAAGCCGAAGACGGAGATCCTGACGGGAACGTGGGCGAGGTGACCGATCGACATCAGCAACCGCGAGTGGTCGCGCCACTCCACGGTCATGGCGTCGTCAGCGGCCTCCGCCGCCTCCCGGACCTCCGGGCTCGAAAGGTCGGGTGCGAGAACGAGCGTGGTGGCGCCGACCGCGTGGGCCGCCTCCACCACCGAGCGGCGTGGGCTGAGCAACACCGCCAACGGTTTCGATGGCGTGGTCATGCCGGCCTCGCTGCTCACACGAACCCTCCGATGACCCGGATCAGGCCCAGATGTTCCCGGCCTGGGACGCTGCCTGGGTGGAACCGGACTCGACGGAGGAGCCCTGAGCTGCGGCTACTCCACCGGACACAGCCGCGACGACAAGGGCTGCGAAAAGGCTGAGAGCAAACTTCTTCACGGGTTCCCTCTTCCGTGTCCACATAGACGAACATGAGTGGCATGCTGGCGCAATCATGCTCACGAGCATTCACGGAGAAGTCGATAGAGTCACTGTGGCATCATCTCGCCTGTCAAGTTGACGCCAAGGGGCTGGCCGACGTCGTTCGAGGAAGAAGAGCGTGCACGAATCCGGCGAAATAGACGCAGCAGCGACCCGAGTTTACCGGCTCCGCGTGATCCATCCCACAGATTCGGTGAGCCAGATCGCGTCACGCGCCGGATTGACCGAGGACGAGGTCACCGCCGCCGAGGAACGCCTCTTCACACTCGGCCTGTTGCGCACCTCACCGAGTGGCGGACGTGTGGCGATCTCGCCGGAGAGCGCGGCCGACGCGCTACTCGCCCCCCTCGAACAGGACATCCTGCAACGCCGGATCGCCATGGCCGCCACCAGGGCCAGACTGCACGCGCTCTCCGGGGACTACCTGGAGGCCCGCTCGATGCGCTCGGCGAAGAGCAGCATCGAGGTGGTCGAGGGCATCGAGAACATCCGCGCCGTCATCGACGACCTCGCCCGCACCTGCACCGAGTCACTGGACGCCCTGGTCCCGGGCGGCGGCCAGCCCGAGGGCGCGATCCGCGCGGCGACCCCGCTGGACCTGGAGACGCTGGAACGCGGCGTGAAGACGCGGATGCTCTTCCAGCACACCGCGCGCAAACACCGCGCCACCGTGGTCTACGCCGGCACCCTGATCGCCGCCGGCGCCCAGGTGCGCAGCGTCAGCGTGCTGCCGTCCCGGATGCTGATCTACGACGCCAGCTGCGCGGTGCTGCCGATCGACCCGCTGCACACGGCCGCGGGGGTGGCCCTGGTGCGGGCGCCGGCGGTGCTCAACTTCCTCCAGCAGCTCTTCGAGCACTACTGGGACCGCGCCATCGACTTCGCGGAGGAGGACCAGCGCTCCGGCAGCGAACCGACCGACGTCGAACGCGACGTGCTGATGCTGATGGCGGCCGGGAAGAAGGACGAGGCGATCGCCCACCAACTCGGCATGTCCCCGCGCTCGGTGAGCAGAATCGTGGCCAGGCTGATGGAACGCCTCGGCGCCGACAGCCGGTTCCAGGCCGGCGCGCGCGCCGCGCTGCAGGGCTGGCTGTCCTGACGGGCGGAGCGGGAGGAACGGACCGAGCACGATGATCGACGACGAACCCGACGTGCTGATCGACCGTGAGATCGACGCCACCACGGTGCGGATCTACCAGCTGCGGGTCGCCCATCCCACCGACCACCCCGCCGAGTTGGCAGAACGCGCCGGCCTCGCCGCCGACCAGGTGCGGGCCGCGGAGCGGCTGCTCTCCCGGCTGGGCCTGCTGCAGCGCACCCCGGGCGGCGGCTGGGTGGCGATCAACCCGGAGAACGCGGCGGAGAGCCTGCTGGCCCCGATGGAGGGCGACATCCTCCGTCAGCGGGTGGCGATGGCCGCCACCAGGGAGCGGCTGCACGCGCTCTCCGGCGACTATCTGGAGGCCCGCTCGATGCGCTCGGCCAGGACCAGCATCGAGGCGGTCGAGGGCATCGAGAACATCCGCGCCGTCATCGACGACCTCGCCCGCACCTGCACCGAGTCACTGGACGCCCTGGTTCCGGGCGGCGGGCAGAGCGAGGCCGCGCTGTCGGCGGCGGCGCCGCTGGACCTGGAGCTGCTCAAGCGCGGGGTGCGGATCCGCTCGCTCTTCCAGCACGGCGCGCGCCGGCACCGGGCGACCGCCCGCCACGTGAGCCGCATCACCGCCGCCGGCGCCCGGGTCCGCACGGCCGGCGTGCTCGCCTCCCGGATGCAGATCTACGACGGGGAGCTGGTGGTGCTGCCGCTCGACCCGGGGCACTCGGCCGCCGGCGTCGCCCTGGTCCGCGACCCCTCGGTGGTCGACTACGCCAGCCAGTTCTTCCAGCTCAGTTGGGGCGCCGGGCTGGACTTCGACGGCACGGGGGAGGAGGACGCCCCGGTCGCGGGGACCGCGCCGATCGGCCAGGAGCGGGACGTGCTGCTGATGATGGCCGCCGGGCTCTCCAACGACGAGATCGCCGACCGGCTCGGCGTCTCCGCGCGCTCGGTCAGCCGCGTCGTGGCCAACCTGATGACCCGGCTGAACGCCACCAACCGCTTCCAGGCCGGCGTCGAGGCCGCCACCCAGGGCTGGCTCACCAGCTGACCGGCGGGCAGCGCACGCGCCCGCCTCAGCGCCGGTCGAGGAAGTCGGCCGCCACCGGGCCCGCGTCCTGGCCACCGGACCCGCCGTCCTCCAGCATCACGGCGAACGCCAGGTCCTCCTCGCCGAGGAAACCGATGATCCAGGCGTGGGTGGCGAGTTCGCCGTCCTCGTTCGTGAACTCGGCCGTGCCCGTCTTGCCGTGCGGCTCACCCGAGACGTCGGCCAACGCCGAGGCGGAGCCCTCCGTCACGGTGTCCCGCATCAGCCCCCGGAGCGCCTGGACCGTCTCGCCCGACAACTCGGCCGTCGCCTCGTGCCGCCGCTCCACCGCTTCCGGCACCAGCACCGGCTGGTGGAAACCGCCGGCCGCCACCGTGCCGGCGACCGAGGCCATCGCCAACGGGCTGGCCTGCACCTGGTGCTGGCCTATCAACGAGGCGGCCAGCTCGTTCTCCTCGGCGGTCGGGGGCACCGACCCGTCGAACGTCGCCGCGCCCACCTCCCAGGTGGCACCTATCCCGAACGCCTCGGCCGTCCGTCCCAGCGACTCGTGGTCGAAGCGGTCCAGATTGCCTATGAACGCCGTGTTGCACGAGGCGGCGAAGGCGTCGTGCAACGAGGTGTCGTCGCCCAGCTCGAACTCGTCCTGGTTCTCGAAGCGCTGTCCGTTGACCGTGACATGGCGCGGGCAGCCCAGCGGGTCGTCCACGCCGACCCCGTTCTCCAGCAGATGCGCCGTGGTCAGCACCTTGAAGGTGGAGCCGGGCGCCAACTGCCCCTCCAGGGACCGCGCGAAGCCGTCCACCGGGGTGTCCGCCGCGGCCAGCACCTCGCCCGTGGACGCCCGCAGCGCCACGATCGAACCGTCGCTCTCCGCCTGGGCCAGCGCCTCCTCGGCCGCCCGCTGGATGTCGGCGTCCAGCGTGGTGACGACCGGGCTGCCCGGCTCGCCCTCGCGCCGCTCCAGCGAGGCCACCGCCTCCCCCGACTCCCGGTCCGCGACCACCAGCTCGGCGCCCGGGGTGCCGGCCAGCACCTCCTGATACCGCGCCTGGAGCCCCGAGGCCCCCTCCCCCGTCTCCGGATCGACCGAGCCCACCACGGCGCGCGCCGCGTGCGCCAACGTCCGCTCCTCCTCGGCGAACTGCAGCCCCGGGACGGCGACCAGCTCCTCCGCGTGCTCGGCGTAGACCTGGTCCCTGAGCGTGACCACTGGCACCGCCTGGTCCGGCTCGGCCTCGGCGACCCGCTCGGCGAGCGCCTCGACGTCTATCCCCGCGTCCAGCGCCTCCAGCGTCTCCCAGGCCAGCTCCTCGTCGGTCAGCTGGGCCGGCCATATGCTCACCGCCCAGACCCTGGCCGGGCCGGCGACCGGGGTCTCGTCCGCCGTGACGATCGGCGCGCGCTCCGGCCAGGAGACCGTGTTGACCAGGGTCTGCCCCTCGGACAACTCCGGGTGCAGCAGCGCCGACTGCCAGCGCAGCCGCCACTCGTCGCCCGACCCGGGAACGGCGAGCGCGACGTTGTCCCAGGAGACCTCGCCGATGCCCGGCAGCGTGAAATGGGCGGTGAAGCCGACCGCCCGCGCGTCGTCGGGGGCGCCGTCCGGCTTGTCGACCGCGCCCGTGACCTCGAAGGAGACCTCCTCGGGCGCCGTGTTGTTCGCCACGGAGCCGAGCAGCGACTCGGCGGCCGCGGGGTCGTCGGTCCCGGCCGCGGCCTCGGCCAGCTCGCCGGCCGCCCAGGCGTCGAGGAACCGCTCGGTGGCCGCGCGCGCCCGCTCCTCGCCCCCGCCGTCACCGCCCCCGCGCAGCAGCAGGACCGCGACCACGGCGAGGACCGTCACCAGCGCGGCACCGCCGATGAGCGTGACCCGCTGATTACGCCAACTGTTCGCCATGGTCGCGACCTTACCGGCCCACACCGACAAAAAGACGGGCTTACGCCCACAATCGGCGGCCGTCCCCGGTGAACCCCGCCACGTCCGCCCGCACGGGCGCCGCCGGGAACCCCGCGGCCGCTCCACCGCCGGCCGAGGACGCCCCCGCGCCCGCGCCACGACCGCGGGCCCCGCACGACGACCGCGGCGCCCGGCCCGCGGGACAGCAAAAAGCCCCGGACCGGGGACCCGGTCCGGGGCGACAGTGGAGATGGCGGGAATCGAACCCGCGTCCAACGAAGTGGAAGGAGGGCTTCTCCGAGCGCAGTCCGCTGCGATTTTCTCGGCCCCGGAGATCACGCGGACAAGTCTCCGACGGGCTCAGTCACTGTGTGATGTCCCACACACCCCCGTGACCGGGGCGGGTGGTGAGTCCCCTAGCTGATGCCAGGACCCGGGACGGGAACTAGCCCGGGCTGACACCTCGCGGTCGCTGCTCAGGCAGCGAGGGCGAAGGAATCGCGCTTGGTATTGGCGATTATTTTTTTGCGGCATGTGGTTAACGAGATCATTGCCGCTTCCTCGGCTCGCTTCCCCTGCTTCGACGTTCGCTGTCGAAACCGATCATCCCCATGTTGAGTTGACAAACGGCCCGCCGCGGGTGTCCCCAAGCGGCCCGTGCCGTGCTCTGCCGTCCAGTATAGCGCGGCGCCCCGCGGCACGCCCGGCCGTTTCAGCCCCGCTGCTTGCGGCGGGCGGCGGACATGACGCGCTCCGCCTCCCTGCGGTCCTGCTTCTCCCGCAGCGTCTGCCGCTTGTCGTACTCGCGCTTGCCCCTGGCCAGCGCTATCTCGACCTTGGCCCGCCCGTTCACGAAGTAGAGCTGGAGCGGCACCAGGGTGAGGCCGCTCTCCTGGAGCTTGCCGATCAGCTTGTCGATCTCCGAGCGGTGCAGCAGCAGCTTGCGCTTGCGCCGGGCGCTGTGGTTGGTCCAGGTGCCCTGCGCGTACTCCGGGATGTGCACGTTGTGCAGGTAGGCCTCGGCGCCGTCGATCTGGCCGAACCCGTCCACCAGCGAGGCGCGACCCGCGCGCAGCGACTTGACCTCGGTGCCCGTCAGCACCAGCCCACACTCGTACGTGTCGAGAATGAGGTAGTCGTGCCGGGCACGCTTGTTCTGCGCGATGAGTTTGCGTCCCTTTTCCTTAGCCATGACCAGCCAAGTCTACCCATCGGAGATCGTCGGGGCCGAGCGATATTCCGCGCCTACAGACCGAGCCCGGCGAGCACTCTCCCGGCCTCGGCCTCGGCGTCGGCGCCGGGCGCCACCAGCAGGTCGGGCACGAGGCCGCCCTCGTCCACCGTGCGCCCGGACGGGGTCGCGTAGTGCCCGACGGTCAGCTCGGCGACCGAGCCGTCCGGCTGCTCGCTCGGCATCTGCACCGTGCCCTTGCCGAAGGTGCGGTGACCGACGATGACCGCTCGATTACGGTCCTGGAGCACTCCGGTAAACATCTCGGCCGAACTCATGGTGCCTCCGTCCACCAGCACCACCAACGGGGTGCCGGTGTCCCCGCCGGGTGGGGCGTGCAGAGCCCGCTCCTCGCCGTGCACGTCGTAGGTGGCGACCAGCCCCCCGTCCAGGAAGACGGAGGCGGCGTCGGCGGCCTCGGTCAGCAGCCCGCCCGCGTTCCCCCGCAGGTCGACCACGATGCCGCGCCCCTCGGGCACCTCGGCGACCGCCTCGCTCAGCAGCTCGGCCGAGCCCCGGGTGAACGAGTCCACCTCGATGCGGGTGAAGCCCTCCCCCTCGCTCACCGTCACGCTGCGGATCGCGAGTCGGGCGCGCTCCACCGACAGCTCCCGGTGCTCACCGTCCCGTTCCATGCCGAGCAGCACGGTGCTGCCGGGGCCGGCGTGTGCGGCGCGGTCGCTGCCGCGCAGCCGGCTGACCACGTCGGTCACCGGGCCGTCGGCCAGCGGCACGCCGTCGATCGTGTGGATCACGTCGCCGGGACGGACGCCGGCGCGCTCCGCCGGGCTGTCCGCGTGCACCTCGCCGACCTCGATCCGGCCGTCGGCCGTGCGCAGTACCGCTATGCCGGTGCCGACGTACTCGCCGTCGAGGCCGCGGCGCAGCGCCTCGTACTCCTCGGGGGTGTAGGCCGCGGACCAGCGGTCACCGCTGCGGCTGACCAGCCGCCCCGCGTCGTCGAGGGCAGCCGAGGCGGACTCCCTGGCATCCTCGACGCCGAGGCCGGTGCCCGAGCCGGAGGCCAGCACGGCTGCCTCCGCCCCGTCGTTCCCCTCCGGCCACGAACCGGTCGCGGCCCCGGTCACCAACACCCCGGTGAAGACACACGCCAGAGCGGTGCCCCGCCGGACGCTCCGGGACGAACCACGGTGAGACGGACCAGACATGCTGCGGAGTGTAGGACATCCCCGGCGGGCGCACGGTAGTCGCCAGTTGCTTCAGCGCCGGGGATACGTCACACCGATTTCACACCTTCAGGTACTTGTACAAGGCGAAGAATGCTGCAAGGGCGGGCATCGCGATCCCGGTCACCAACACGTAGGGCAGCACCGAGAAGACGGCGTCCCAGCCGACGAAGTCGATCACCGGGATGCGCTCGGCGAGGAAGCCGTCGATGCCCAGATAGACGCCCAACAGCAGGAAGCAGGCGAGCAGCGCGCCCATCAGCCCCGCGATCGTGGCCTCCAGGATGAACGGCAGCTGGATGTAGAAGCTGGAGGCGCCGACCAGCCGCATGATCCCCGTCTCACGGCGCCGGCTGAACGCGGAGACCCGCACCGTGTTGACGATCAGCAACACCGCCACCACCAGCATCAGCATCATCAGACCCACGGCCGCGATGTTCACGCCGTTCAACAGGTTGAACAGGTTTTCCAGCAGGGAGCGTTGGTCCGTCACCGACTGCACGCCCTCCCGGCCGGCGAAGGCCGAGGAGATCACCTCGTACTTGGTGGGGTCGGTCAGCTTGATCCGCAGGGACTCCTGCATCTGCTCCGGGGTCACCACGGAGGCGAACGGCGAGTCCTTCTGCTGCTCCTGGTAGTGCTCGTACGCCTCCTCCGCGGTCTCGTGGTAGACCTTGTCCACGAGCTCCAGGCTCTCCAGCTCGGCCGCGATCTCCTCCCGCTGCTCCTCGGTGGCCGGGCCACGGGAGCAGGCGGCGTCGGTCTCGGCGTCGACCTCGTTGCAGAGGAAGATCGACACCTCGACGCGGTCGTACCAGTAGTCCTCCATGCTGTTGACCTGCTTGCGCGCCAGCAGCGCGCCCCCGAGCAGGGCCAGGGAGAGGGCGACCGAGACGATCACCGCGAAGGTCATGGTGAGGTTCCGACGGAGACCGACCCCGATCTCCGAGAAAACGAAGTGGGCGCGCATGGCGTCCTTTCCGTGGTCGAGTCAGTGCTGGTAGCCGTAGACACCGCGGGTCTGGTCACGCACCAACCGACCGCGTTCAAGTTCGATCACACGCTTACGCATCTGGTCCACGATCTGGGCGTCGTGGGTCGCCATGACCACGGTGGTACCCGTGCGGTTGATGCGGTCGAGCAGCTTCATGATGCCCACCGAGGTCTGCGGGTCCAGGTTGCCCGTGGGCTCGTCCGCGATCAGCAGCAGCGGCCGGTTGACGAACGCGCGGGCGATGGCGACGCGTTGCTGCTCACCGCCGGACAACTCGCCCGGCATCCGGTCGTCCTTGCCGCCGAGGCCCACCAGGTCCAGCACCTCGGGCACGGTCTTGCGGATCTGACCGCGCGGCTTGCCGATCACCTCCAGGGCGAAGGCGACGTTCTCGCCCACCGTCTTGTTGGGCAGCAGCCGGAAGTCCTGGAACACGGTGCCGAGTTGCCTGCGGACCTGCGGGACCTTCCAGTTGGAGAGCCGGCCGAGGTCCTTGCCGAGCACGTGCACACTGCCCTGGCTGGCGCGCTCCTCCCGCAGCAGCAGCCGCAGGAAGGTGGACTTGCCCGAGCCCGACGAGCCCACCAGGAAGACGAACTCGCCACGTTCGACCTCCAGCGAGACGCCACTGAGGGCCGGCGCCTGCTGCCGGGGATAGGTCTTGGAGACGTTGTCGAATCGAATCACGGTTACACCAAGTCGGGACTGGGTATGGACGAGGGGTTCTCCCTTGCTGGGCAGACCCTACGCGAAGCGCCGCGCGCCGCGCAGTCCCGCAGGCCACGCGGCCGCCCCACTTGCCCGCACTCGCGGGGGTTCTCCCGCCGGTGCCGACCGCCCTTCCGCCGTCTCCCCGCCCGCTTCCCGAGGGCCGCCGCCCGTTCCCCGTCTGCGGATCGGCGTCCCGCCTGGCAGAGTGGAGGAGACGGGGGGACGAGAGGAGACGATCGCATGACCGCCGACTGGCTGGTGTGCGCCAACTGCGCGGGGCGGGTGAGCGAGGGGCGGTGCGCGGTGTGCCGCGCCGAGCTGGCGCGGCTGCGGCAGACGCGCGGCCCCTGGGAGCTGCTGGGCCACCCGGGCGCGCTGATCGCGCTCCTGGTGGGGCTGGCCGCCGTGGCCTGGCTCATGGCACGGCCCGCCTGAGGACGGCCGCGAACGGGCCCCGCGCCGCTCGGGAAGAAGCCGAAGAAGCCGAAGAAGCCGTCGAACAGCCGTCGAACGAGGGAAGGGCCCGGAACGCCTGAGCGTTCCGGGCCCGTTGCCCTGATTCAGGGTCGCCTACCGCCGGTTCAGGCGGGGGTGGCGCCACCCTTGTTGATGAGACGCGGCAGGTAGCGGAAGCCCACACCGCCGGCGATCATGGTGGCAGCACCGATGACCAGCAGGGTCTCGTTCATGGAGGAACCGGTCTCGGCCAGCTCCTCGCGCTCCTCGGTGGCCGCCTCGTCGGTCAGGTCCTCGGTGGGAGTGTCCTGCTCGATGGGGCTGCTGCCACCCTCGGTGTCGGGCTCCAGGCCGCCGTCGCCGCCCTCGGCGACACCCTGCGGGCCGCCGGAGGCGGAGCCGTCGTTGTCGCCGTCGTCACCGTCGGCGCCGCCGTCGTCACCGCCGTCGTCACCGTCGGAGTCGCCCTCGGACGCGCCCTGGTCGTCGCCCTCGACGCTGCCCTGGTCGTCACCCTCGACGCTGCCCTGGTCATCGCCCTCGACGCTGCCCTGGTCATCGCCCTCGACGCTGCCCTGGTCGTCGCCCTCGACGCTGCCCTGGTCATCGCCCTCGACGGAACCCTGGTCGTCGCCCTCGACGCTGCCCTGGTCGTCACCCTCGACGGAACCCTCGTCGTCGCCCTCGGTGTCACCCTCGGTGATGCCCTCGGCGATGCCGACGATGCCGCCGTCACTGCCCTCGACGACGCCCGCGACGGTGAGGTCCGGGGTCTCGTTAACCGGCTTCGCCGGGTTGCTTGCCGACGCGGTGCCAACGACGGCGAGCGAAGCGCCCGCGGCGAAGACGGCGGCCGCGGCGATACGCGCCACGTTGGCCCGAGTCTTGGGACTGGCCATCTATCCACTACCCCCTGTAGCTACTTGGTATGTGACGGAGATGCCATCACAGTGTCCCGTGAATGGGGCAGCCTCACGCAAGGGCGGCGGAACCGCTTGGGGTTCACCTAGCTCTTGCGCCCCTCGCGCTACTCGCACCCACGGATCACAGGCGTGCCAAGTGAACACCCTTCCCCCTGAGCGCATCCCCGTCAAGCAGGATGTCCGGTAAGTGCCCTGTAGAGGGAAGAAGTTGTGTGAAGGTTACTTCTCGTGCTGTTTACGCCACCGGATTCCGGCTTCCAGGAAGTCGTCGATATCCCCGTCCAGTACGCCCTGAGGGTTTCCGACTTCGTGTTCGGTGCGCAGATCCTTGACCATCTGGTACGGCTGGAGAACGTAACTGCGCATCTGGTTACCCCAGGAGTTTCCGCCGTCCCCCTTGAGGGCGTCCATCTTCGCCTGCTCCTCGGCCCGTTGGTGGGCGAGCAGCCGCGCCTGGAGAACGCGCATCGCGGCGGCGCGGTTCTGGATCTGGGACTTCTCGTTCTGACAGGAGACGACGATGCCGGTCGGCAGGTGGGTCAGCCGGACCGCGGAGTCCGTGGTGTTGACCGACTGCCCGCCGGGCCCCGAGGAGCGGAAGACGTCCACCCGGATCTCGTTCTCCGGGACCTCGATGTGGTCGGTCTGCTCCACCACGGGCAGCACCTCGACGCCGGCGAACGAGGTCTGGCGGCGGCCCTGGTTGTCGAACGGCGAGATGCGCACCATGCGGTGGGTGCCCTGCTCGACGGAGAGGGTGCCGTAGGCGTAGGGCGCCTTGACCGTGAAGGTGGTGGACTTGATGCCCGCCTCCTCCGCGTAGGAGGTGTCGAGCACCTCCGTCGAGTACCCGCGGCGCTCGGCCCAGCGCAGGTACATGCGCTGGAGCTGCTCGGCGAAGTCCGCCGCGTCGACGCCGCCGGCCTCCGCGCGGATGCTGACCATCGCCTCGCGCGGGTCGTACTCGCCGGAGAGCAGGGTGCGCACCTCCAGCTCGTCGACGGCCTTGCGCACGGAGGCCAGCTCGTCCTCGGCCTCGCGGCGGGCGTCGGCGTCGCCCTCGTCCTCGGCCAGCTCGAAGAGGACCTCCAGGTCCTCGATCCGGCCGTGCAGCTCCTCGACCTTGCGCAGCTGGCCCTGGAGCAGCGACAGCCGGCTGGTGACCTGCTGGGCGCTCTCCGGGTCGTCCCACAGGTTGGGTGCCGCCGCCTGCTCCTCAAGCTCGGCGATGTCGGACCGCAAGCGGTCGAGATCGATCACGGCCTCGACGGACTCCATGGTGGAGGCGAGGGACTTCAACGCTTCGGAAACATCGACGACTGCCACCCCCCCAGCGTAACCGTTGACGTCGGGGGCGCCCGGCCGCCCGACGGCGGCCCTACGGGCGGGCGGGCCCGGCCGGCGCCGGCCCCTCGGCCACGGCCTCGTCGGCCACGGCCTCGTCGATCACGGCCTCGTCGATCACCGTCGGGACGATGGCCGGGCCCATCCCGTCACCGCCCTCGCCTTCGTCGCCGCCGGAGAGCAGCAGCCAGCCGGCCACTCCGGCGAGCACGGCCGCGCCGGCGACCGTCACCGCCAGCCGGCGGCGGCGCCTGGCGCCCGGGGTGGTCGCGTTGCGCGCCGAGCCGGCGCGCGGCTGCCCGGGGGCGCGGGGCGCGCGGGCGGTGCCGCGCGCTCCGCCGGAGAGCTCGTCGGCGTCCGGGACCCGCATCCGGGTGTGGGTGACGCGCTCGGAGTCGGGGGCGGCGCCGCGCACCAGGGGAACGGCGGCGCGCGAGGAGGCGGCCGTCGCCAGTGCCGCCTCGTCCTCGGCCGGCTGGCCGCGCTCCTCCTCCAGCGTGGGATCGCCGAGGTCCAGCGGCCCGCGGCCGGCCAGCGCCGGCTGCGACTCCCGCAGACGGGAGGCCAGTTCGGCGGCGCGCAGCCGGGAGGCCGGCGCCTTGGCCAGGCACTGCTGGATCAGCTCCCCCAGCTCGTCCGGCAGCCCGGGCAGCGGCGCCACCTGCTCGGTGACCTGCCGGCGCAGCACGGCGCCCGGGTGACCGCCGCCGAACGGGGTGAAGCCGGAGAGGAGCTCGTAGAGGACGGTGACCAGGGCGTAGATGTCCACGGAGGCCCGGGGCGGCAGGCCCTCGACGATCTCGGGGGCCATGTAGTCGGGGGTGCCGACGACCCCGGACTTGCCGCCGTGGCGCGGCTCGTCGATCAGCTTGGCGACGCCGAAGTCGGTCAGCAGCGCGTGCGGGCGCTCGCCCGAGGTGTCGAGCAGGATGTTCTCCGGCTTGACGTCGCGGTGCACGATGCCGGCCGCGTGCGCGACGGCGAGGCCGCTGGCGACGCCGGCGACGATGGCCGCCGCCTCGGCCGGGGCCAGCCGGCGCTCCCTGGCGAGGTGGGTGCGCAGGTCGGGTCCGCGCACCAGGTCCATGACCAGGGCGATCTCGCCGCCCTCGCCGGCCTGTTCGTCCGGGACCAGCAGTTCGCGCACGCCCACGATGTGCGGGTGTTCCAGGCCGAGCAGCGCGTGCCGTTCATGGGCGAAGCGCTCGGCGAGATCGGGGTCGGCGGCGAGGTCCTCCCGCAGGAGCTTGATCGCGACCGGGCCGTCCGGACCCTCCCCGAGCCACACCGTTCCGGCGCTGCCGCGGCCGAGCACACGGTGGGCGGTGTAGTGGCTGCCGATGTTCCGTGCCATGGCGTGAGGCTACGTGGCCCCTCCGCGCGACACAGGACAGCACGCCGGGATTGTCCCGGTTTACCGGCATGTCCTGGACGAAATTCCTGACGGGAAGTCGATAAATCACCGAGATCATCGACGAGTTGCGCGGTGATCGTGATCGGGATTCACCAACGGACGGAAGCGGGGCCTCCATTCGCCCCGCTTCACTCCCCGCCGGGAACGCTGTCCTGGAGGTCTTCGACGTTCTGCTGTGCCTCGTCGATCAGGCCGAGCCATTCCCGCACGTCGTCGAACCAGTCGGTGACGGTGTTCCAGAAACTCTTGCCGTCGGCGATCCAGTCCTGAAGCGGCGTGAAGTTCCAGACGAGAAAACCGATCACGACGAGAATGAGCAGCATGAAGAGGCAGCCCTTGAGGCAGCCGAGCCCGGGAATCCGCATCGGGTTGGCGCTGCGGGAACGGCCGCGCGGCTCGCGGTCCCGGCGCGGCTCGGGCTCCTGGTACGGCGGCGGCACGGGGCGCTGGTACTGCTGCGGCGGCGGCTGGTAGCGCTGCTGCTGTTGTTGCGGAGGGTAACCGTAGGGGTCCGGCCTCGGCTGCGGCGGCTGCTGGGGCTGCCGCTGCTGCGGGCGCCGCTGGGGGCGCCGCTGGGGCTGGCGCTGCGGCTGCCGGTAGAGCGGGTCCTGGGGCTCCTGGTGGACCGGCTGGACGCGGGTGGGCTCGTTGCGGTCCCGGGCGGCGCGCATCTGGTCGCCCCACGGGTGCGGCCCCTCGGGCTCGGGCGGCGTGGGCGGCTGGGCCGGCATGGACCGGGTGTCGCCGAGGCCGTCGCTCCGGCCGCCGTCGGCTCCGACGCTGGGCATCACGTTGGTCGCGGCCTCGGAGTCCGCGCCGCCCGCGTCCGGGGCGCCACGTGAGCCGCCCGGCATGACCTGGGTGGGCTCGGCAGAGCCCTCGGGGCTGATCCCGGTGCCGGGGACGCGGACCGGCGAGCTCTCGGGGAGCAGCAGGGCGCCGACGCCGAGCGCCGCGTTGCGCTGGTCCGGGGTGGCGTTCTCGTTGACGCCGGCGGCGACGGCGCGCAGCGCGCGGGCGAGGTTGGCGGCCGAGGGGCGCTCGTCGGGGGACTTGCGCAGGCAGCGGTCGATGACGGTCCACAGCGGGCCGGGGACCCCGTCGGGGCGGTGCGGCTGCTCGCTGATGTGGCGCTGGAGGACCTGGAGGGTGTTGCCCCCGCCGAACGGCGGCTGGCCGACGACCAGTTCGTACAGCAGGATGCCGGCGCCGTAGACGTCGACGGCCGAGGTCTGCTCGCGGCCCTCGGCGGACTCGGGGGCCACGTAGGAGGGGGTGCCGACGAACTCGTGCGCCCTGGTGACCCCGGGGGAGTCCGCGAGGCGGGCGATGCCGAAGTCGGTGAGCATCGGGCGCAGCGGCTGCCCGTCGCGGCCGCCGGCGAGGAGCACGTTGGCCGGCTTCAGGTCGCGGTGGACGATGCCCTTGCCGTGCGCGGCGGCGAGGGCGTCGGCGACCTGCGCGGTGAGGAGGGCGGCGGCGACCGGCGTCATCGGGCCGTTCTCGTAGAGGTGCCGGTGCAGGTCGGGGCCGTCGATCAGGTCCATCACCAGGGCTATCACCTCGCCCTCGACGACCAGGTCGCGGGTGCGGACGATGTTGCCGTGGTTGGCGGCGGAGAGCCGCAGCAGGACGGAGCGCTCGCGCAGGAAGCGCATCACCACGTCGGGGTCGTGCGCCAGCTCCTCCTTGAGGACCTTGATCGCGACCAGCTCGCCCGGCTCCCCCTGGACGGCGGCCTCCGAGCCGGCGGCCTCGCGCTGGCGCCCGCGCCAGACGGTGCCGGTGGCGCCGCGTCCGAGCGGCTCGTCAAGCAGGTACTTGCTGCCTACCGGCCGCACGCTGGCTCCCTGATGCTTCGCTGATGGTCACGTGTCCCGAGACACCTACTGTAGTGCCGCACTGTAGTGCCACCGGGTGACATCGGGGCTTCGCCCCGGGCACTGCCGGGTGGGACGCGGCACCCGCCGGGTCGGTTGCGTGGGGGCGCGTCGGGGTGATCGCGCGCGGCTCCCCGGAGGGGGCGCGCGGGATGGCGCGGAGGGCGGTGGATGATGGGGTGCCGGGTGGCGCCTCCCCGGCGGAACGCGGGCGGTCCTGCTGCCGCAACGATCCGGGCCGGTACCGGCCCGGGAAGGGCCACCCCTGGTAACGACCGATCAGATCTGGTCAGATATAGCCAATCAAGATCATTAAGCATCAGATGCGCGTTCCGCTGTCAGTGACGGGTGCGAGGATGCCACCAGCATCATCCGCATCCCCGCGGGTCGGGACATGACAGCCGGGAGTGACCGGGAGGGCCGCGATGCCGATTCAGATCAGGGTGACCGTCCTCGGGCCCGGCGTTGCCGACGGCGTCGACGTGACCGTCTCCGCACCCGCCGACACCCCGCTCTCCGCCGTCGTCGGCTCCCTGGCCAGCGCGGTCACGCCCGGGGGCGCGACACCGGGCGCCGTCTACTGCGAGGACCGCAGGCTGGACCCGGCGCTCAGCCAGCTGGGGCAGCCCCCGCTGGTCGACGGCGCGGTGCTCTCGCTGCACCGGCCGCTGGAGGGGCCGGGCGCCGAGCCGGTGCCGGCCCGGCTGCTGGTCGCCTCGGGCCCCGACGCGGGCGGGGTCCACCTGCTGCGCGGCGGCACGGCCACCATCGGCCGCTCGGCCGACACGGACATCGCGCTGGACGACCCGGACGTCTCCCGGCTGCACTGCGCGCTGACGCTGGCCCCCGACGGCACGATCACCGTCGCCGACCTCGGCTCGACCAACGGCACCTGGCTGGACGGCCGCCCGGTGCGGGAGCACCCGGTCGCGCTCCCGCCGGGCGGGATACTGCGGCTCGGCGAGTCGGCCCTGCGAGTGCTGACCGCCGAGGAGCGGTCGCGCGAGCCGGCGCTCGGCGGGCCGCCGGCGTCCGCCCCGGCGCCCGCCCGCGCGGGCGGGGCCGCCGGGCCCCCGCCCGAGCCGCCGCCGACCCGGGTGCAGCGCCGCGCGGTCTGGGGGCGCCGCGCCTCGGGGCGCCCGGAGGAGGCCCCGCCGGAGCCGGTCGCGGCCGAGCCGGTGGCCCGGATCGCGCCCGCCGAGGAGTCGCGTTGGCCTGATCTGGCCGCCCTGTTGCTGCTGGCCGTCGAGTCGGGCCCCCGGCTCTGGGAGCGCGGGCCGGGCAGCCCGGACGCCTACGGGATAAGGCTGGGCACGGCACAGAGCCCGGCCGACGGGCTGCCGCCGGTCACGGTCAGCCTGCCCGCCGTGGGATCGCTCGGCCTGGCCGGGCCGCGCGAGCGGATCGCCGGGCTGGCCCGCGCGGTGCTGGCGCAGTTGGCCGCGCTCCACCCGCCGAGCGCGCTGGAGCTCGTGGTGCTGGCGCCGGGCCGGGCCACCGAGTGGTCCTGGCTCGGCTGGCTGCCGCACACCCGCCCGGCGCGCGGCCAGGACTGCCGGCTGCTGCTCGGCTTCGACGAGGAGCAGGTGGCCGCCAGGCTGCGGGAGTTGACGGAGATCGAGGCGCCGGGCGCGGGCCGGGCGCCGGCCAGGCGCTCGGTGGTGCTGGTGGACGGCGGGCTCTCGCCAGCCGCCGCCCGGCGGCTGGCGCGGCTGGCGGTCGAGGGCCCGGCCGCGGGTGTGCATCTGCTCTGCCTCGCCGAGACGCCGCCGGCCACCCCCTCCTCCCCCGTCGCCGAGACGCTGGGCGCCGCCCGGGCCGCGCATCCGGCCTTCGCCGCCTGCGGCTCGGTGGGCCTGCTCAGCGGCGCGATGGCCACGGCGGTCCGGCTGGTCGGACCCGATGGCAGACCGGGCCCGGCGGCCAGCGCCGACGCGGTCTCGCCCGCGTGGGTCGAGCGCTTCGCCCGCGCGCTGGCCCCGCTCCGCGAGGAGGGCGCGGGCGGCCCCGGCGGCGCCCAGCCGGGGACGGCGCCGCTGCCGGAGAGCTGCCGTCTGCTGGACGTGCTTGAGCTGTCCCGGGTCACCCCGGCGGCGCTGCGGCGGCGCTGGGCGGGCGGCACCGGGCTGCCGCTGGTGCTCGGCGCGGGCGAGCGGGGGCCGGTCTCCTTCGGCCTCGGCGGTTCCCGTGTGCCGCTGCTGGTCGAGGGCGGCCCGCGTTCCGGCCGCACCGAGACGCTGAACGCGCTGGCGGCCTCGCTCGCCGCGACGCTCGGCCCGCGCGAGCTGTCGCTGCTGCTGGTAGAGGGCGAGGGCGACGGGCTGGCGCCGTCGGCGGAGCTGCCGCAGGTCGCCTCGCACGTCGGGGCGACGGACCCGGTGCGGATCAGGGCGTTCGCCCAGGCGCTGCGCGGTGAGCTGAAGCGGCGGGCGCTGCTGCTGGGCGGCGCCTCGTTCGATCCGCGGCGCGGCTTCGGCGAGGGACTGACCCCCGCGGCCGGGGAGTTGGGCGAGGGGCGCGTGGTCGCGCCGCGCAGCGGCGGGGAGGCGCTGGGCCCCGAGTCCGAGCCGCCGATGCGCGCGCCCGGCAGCGCCCCGCTGCCCTGGCTGGTGGTGCTGGTCGACGATCTGCCGGCGCTGGTCTCGCCGCCGTTGGGCGCCCCCGGGCGGCAGGCGGCGGGCTCGATGATGCGGGCGCTGGACGCGGTGCGGCGGGAGGGCCCCGCGCTCGGCGTGCGGCTGGTGCTGGCCGGCGGGCCGCCGGCCGGCGAGGACCCGCTGCGGCTCGCGGCGGCCGCCCGGCTCGTGCTGACGGGGGCGCCCGTCGGCCGCGGCGAGCTGCGCACCGTGGACGGCGGTCGCGCCCCCACGCAGGCCGGCCGGATCACGGGCCGCATCCCGCGTACGGCGACGCTCCGCCCGACGGTGACCCGGCTCGACTGGGCGCGGCTCGGCGATCCGCCGGCCCGCCGCCCGGTCCGCGAGCTGGGGAACGGCCCGACCGACATCGCGCTGCTGGCCAGCGCGGCGGCGCGCGCCGCCTCCCCGAAGGAGTCGGCGCCCGCCACCCCGGTCTGACGCGAAGCGGGGTGACGGTCGGGGCGGCGGGCCCGCCGCCCCGACCGTCACCGCTCTCCCCGAAGAACGCACGAGACCCGACCAGACCGCTCGGGACCGCTCGCGACCGCACGAGACTCCCCGGTACCGCACGAGACCGCGCGTCGCCGTGGGTCTGGTTCCGGCCAGTTCCGCCCGGTCCGCGCCCGCGGTCCTGACCGGTTTCGCCGCAGGTCGTTGCGGTAGTCCGGCACGTCATCGCAACGACCACTTCAGGCCATCGGGACACCCCCTGGCGCATTGGCCCCGCATTGTCCGCGCGGGACGTTACAGCAGCATCACAAAGGCCCGTGGGGGTCACCTCCGTCTTGATCGGATACCGGGCAGCGCGTAGGAACAGGCGGCGTAGGGACGTGCGGCGTGGCAGGCCCTGCGCAGACGGGGGTTGCCGCATCCAGGATTGAGGCGGTGTTCATGCGCGGTTCGGGCCCAAGCCCAGGCCGGAGAGTGAAACGGGCGACGGCGGCCGTGGTGGCCACCACGGCGCTTGCCCTGTCGGCCTGTGGCAGCGACGAGGAGGGCGAAGCGGCGCAGCGGGAGCCAACCGTCGAACTCCCCGACCTGAGCGGGGAGTCACTGGAGGTCGGCGCGGTGTGGACCGGCGCCGAGCGGGACAACTTCGTGCGGGTGACCGAGGAGTTCGAACGCCGCACCGGGGCCTCGGTCACGGTGGTGCCCAGCGGGGACAACGTCTCCCAGTTCGTCGGCACCAAGATCGAGGGCGGCGCGCCGCCCGACGTCGTGATGGTGCCGCAGCCCGGTGTGCTGCGGGAGTTCGCGGACAACGGCTGGATAGCGCCGCTCGGGGAGACCACCCGGGCACAGCTCGACGCCAACTACACCGAGGGCTGGCAGCAGTTGGCGGCCGGCGGCGACGGCGACCTCTACGGGGTCTACGTCAAGGCCGCCAACAAGTCGCTGGTCTGGTACAGCTCGACGGCCTTCGACTACGCGGGCGTCTCCGCACCCGACACGTGGGACGCGTTCGTCGACACCGCGTGGACGGTCTGGGAGTCGGGCACCACCCCGGTCTCCGTGGCCGGCGGCGACGGCTGGACGCTCACCGACTGGTTCGAGAACATCTATCTCTCCCAGGCCGGCCCCGAGATGTACGACCGGCTCGCGGCGCACGAGATCCCCTGGACCGACGAGAGCGTCACCGAGGCGCTGACCACGCTCGGCGAACTCTTCGGCGAGGGAAGGCTGTTGCTCGGCGGCCAGAGCGGTTCGCTGCAGACGGACTTCCCGACCTCCGTCACCAACACGTTCTCCAACCTCACCACCCCGGACGCCGGGATGGTCTTCGAGGCGGACTTCGTGGGCTCGGTGATCACCGACAACACCGACGCCGAGGTCGGCGTGGACGCGCGGGTCTTCCCGTTCCCCGCCGTCGGGGCCGGCGACCCGCCGGTGGTGTCCGCGGGCGACGCCGCCGTGGCGGTCGCGCCCGACGGGGAGATGAGCGAGGCGCAGGAGGCGTTCCTGACCTATCTGGCCTCCACCGACGCCGCGGCCATCTGGGCCGAGCCGGGCGGCTTCGTCTCGCCCAACAAGTCCCTTGAGTTCGACGTCTATCCGAACGACGTCCAACGGGGCATCGCCGAGGCGCTGATCGCCGCCGGCGACGACTTCAGGTTCGACATGTCGGACCAGACCCCGGCCGCGTTCGGCGGCACCACGGGACAGGGCATGTGGCAGGGACTCCAGAACTTCCTGCGCGACCCAGACGACATCGAGCGGGCCCAGGAGTACCTGGAGTCCCAGGCCGCCGACGCGTACGGCCACTGACGGACGGAGACTGACAACCCATGGCTTCCGGCAAGGCGGTGATCAGGGCACGCCCCTGGGTGGCGGCGAGCTTCCTGCTCCCGGCGCTGCTGCTGCTCGGCGCGCTCGTGGTGTACCCCATCGGGTACTCGATCCAGCGCAGCCTGTTCGACGCTTCGGGCGACAGCTTCGTCGGCCTGGACAACTTCAAGGAGATCTTCACCAACGACGGCATCAGGACGGCGCTGAAGAACAACCTGATCTGGATCGTGGTGGCGCCGACGGTGGCCACCGCGCTGGGTCTGATCTTCGCGGTGCTGACCGAGCGGGTGCGCTGGGCGACGGTCTTCAAGCTGGTCGTCTTCATGCCGATGGCGATCTCGATGCTGGCCGCCGGAATCATCTTCCGGATGGTCTACGAGCAGAACCCGGACCGCGGTCTGGCCAACGCGCTGGCGACGACGGTGCACGACACCTTCGCCGAGTCCAGCGGCTGGCCCGACGCCGAGCCCCGGCCCGGCGGTCCGCTGACCGTCGAGGAGGACGGCTCCTATCTGCTCACCGAGCCGGTGACCGCCGGCACCCCCGCGCTGCTCCCGCTCGTGGCGGTGCCGCAGCCGCAACTCTCCGACGCCGAGCCGGCCGTGGCGCCGAGCGGCGACCCGGGCGAGGTGTCGGGAACGGTGTGGATGGACTTCACCCGGGGCGGCGCGGGCGCCGAGAACACCATCGACCCCGAGGAGCTGGCGCTCTCCGGGATCAAGGTGGAGGCGGTGGTCGACGGCCGGGTGGTCGCCGACACGAAGACCGGCGACGACGGCACGTTCACCCTGCCCGCCGAGGCGGACGGGGCTCAACTCCGCCTGACCTCGGACAACTTCACCTCCCCCTACAACGGGATCGAGTGGCTCGGCCCCAACGTCGTCACCCCGGCGATCATCGCCAGCTACGTCTGGATGTGGGCCGGCTTCGCGATGGTGCTGATAGCCGCCGGCCTGGCCAGCGTGCCCAGGGAGACCCTGGAGGCGGCCCGGGTGGACGGCGCGGGCGAGTGGCAGGTGTTCCGCAGGATCACCGTTCCGCTGCTGGCCCCGGTGCTGGGGGTGGTGTTCGTGACACTGATGATCAACGTGTTGAAGATCTTCGACCTGGTCTATGTGATCGCGCCAAGCTCCAGTCAGGCGGACGCCAACGTCCTGGCGCTCCAGCTCTATCTGTCCTCCTTCGGCACCGGAGCCGACCAGGGCGTGGGCAGCGCGATCGCGGTGTTCCTGCTGCTGCTCGTGGTGCCGGTGATGATCGTCAACCTGCGCAGGCTGCGACGGGAGAACCAGCGGTGACCGCTCCCACCATGACCGCACACGTACCCGACCCGGCCGACGCGCCGGCCTCGGCGCCCGCGGGCCCGCAGCGCCGCCCCTGGGGCGAACGCCTCGCCTCCCTCGCCTCCGGCTCGGTGGTGCGGGTGATCCTGGTGGTGGTCGGCGTGCTGTGGCTGCTGCCCACCGCCGGGCTGCTCGTCTCGTCGTTCCGCGATCCCCGGGACATCGCCTCCACCGGCTGGTGGGAGGCGCTGACCGACCCGGGCCAGTGGAGCTTCAGCAACTACGACAGCCTGCTGGGGAACGAGAAGTTCACCGGCTCGGTGTGGACCACCGTCGCGATCACCCTGCCGGCGACGGCGCTGGTCGTCGTGGTGGGCGCGCTGGCCGCCTACGCCTTCGCCTGGATGGACTTCCCCGGCCGCGACTGGGTGTTCCTGGTCGTCGTCGGCCTGCTGGTCGTGCCGATCCAGGTGGCGCTGATCCCGGTGGCGCGGCTCTTCAACACCCTGGGGATCTTCGAGACCACGGCCGGGGTGGTGCTCTTCCACTCGGCGTTCGGCCTACCGTTCGCGATCTTCCTGTTGCGGAACTTCTTCGCCGAGATCCCACGGGAGCTGCTGGAGGCCGCGCGGCTGGACGGCGCGGGCGAGCTCCGACTGTTCTTCCGGGTGGTGCTGCCGCTGGGCGGCCCGGCGATCGCGGCGCTGGCCATCTTCCAGTTCATGTGGGTCTGGAACGACATGCTGGTCGCGCTGATCTTCGCCGACGCCGGCTCGCCGCCGATGACGGTGGCGCTCCAGCAGGAGATGCGGCAGTTCGGCAGCAACTTCGACGTGCTGGCCCCCGGCGCCTTCCTGACGATGCTGATCCCGCTGGCGATCTTCTTCGCCTTCCAGCGGCAGTTCGTCTCCGGCGTGATGGCCGGCGCGGTGAAGTGAGCACCGACGCGGTGAGGTGAGCGCCCGCGCTCCCAGGCGAGCGCGGGCGCGGGCCACCCGGCCCGCGCCCCCCTTGAAGGGCGGCCCGCGCCTCCCGAAGAGCCACGAACGACCGGTGGGCCGGTCCCGGGACTTCCCGGGACCGGCCCACCGTCGTGTGCGCTCGGGTCAGCGGTTGCTGCGCAGCAGGGTGCGCATCGTCCGCATCGCCACCGAGAGGTTGGCCAGGTCGAAGCTGTCCGAGGACTGGATCTCGTGCAGCGTCGCCCGCGCCCGGTTGAGCACCGCGGCGCTGCGGTCGGCCCAGGCCGCGAACCGCTCCTCCGGCGTGGCCTCGGCACCGCCGGCGGCCAGCACGTCGGCGGCGATCAGCTGGTGCGCCGCGTACAGGTCCTCCCGGATCGCGGTGCGTGCCATCGACTGCCAGCGGTCCAGCCGGGGCAGCTCGCTGATCCGCTCCTGGAGCCGGGAGATGCTCAGCTCGTCGCTGAGGTGGTAGTACACCTCGGCAACGTCGAGCAGCTCGCGGCCGGTGCGGTCGGCGACCGCCACGATGTCCAGCGCGGAGAAGACCGCGGACAGCCCCGCCACCCGCCGCGCCAGTTCGTCCGGCACCTTGGCCTCGGCCAACTCGGCGTGCTGCGCGTTGAGATGATCCAGCTCACGGCCCCGCAGCAGGCTCGGCAGCTCGGCCCAGACCAGGCCGACCCGCTCGCCGAACAGCTCCGTGTTCTCCGCCAGCTTCAACGGCTGCGGGCGGTTGTTGAGCAGCCAGCGGGCACCGCGCTCCACCAGCCGACGGGAGTGCAGCCGGATGCGGGTCAGGGTGTCGGCGGACACCTCGTTGTCCAGCCGCTCGGCCGTGTCCCAGATCTCGGCCTGCCGGAAGATGTCCCGGGCGACGGTGTGCGCCCGCACGATCTCCTCGGTGGACGCCCCCGACTCCTCCTGCATCCGGTGGACGAAGGTGCAACCGGCCACGTTGAGCGTGTCGTTGACCAGCACCGTGGTGATGATCTCGCGGCGCAGCGCGTGCCGCTCGATCCGCTCGGGGAATCGTTCCCGCAGGGCGCCGGGGAAGTACGCCCGCAGCAGCCTCCCGACATAGGGGTCGTCCGGCAGCTCCGTGGTCAGCAGCTCGGCCGTGGTGGTCAGCTTGCCGTAGGCCAGCAGCACCGAGAGCTCGGGCTGGGTGAGCCCGTGCCCGGCGGCGCGCCGCTCGCGGATCTCGTCGTCCGACGGCAGGAACTCCAGCTCCCGGTCCAGCAGCCCCCGCTCGCCCAGCCGGCCGATCACCCGCTGGTGCGCCAGGACCAGGCCGGAGGCCGTGGCCTCGCCGTTGGCCAGCGCGACGTTCTGCGCGTAGTTGTTGCGCAGGACCAGGTCGCCGACCTCGTCGGTCATCTCGGCGAGCAGGGCGTTGCGCTGCTTGCCCGTCAGGTCGCCGGCCGCCACCACGGCGTCCAGCAGCACCTTGATGTTGACCTCGTGGTCGGAGGTGTCCACGCCCGCGCTGTTGTCGATGGCGTCCGTGTTGCACCGGCCGCCGGCCAGCGCGAACTCGATGCGGCCCCGCTGGGTCAGGCCCAGGTTCCCGCCCTCGCCGACCACCTTGGCGCGCAGGTCGCGGCCGTTGACGCGGATCGCGTCGTTGGCCTTGTCCCCCGCGTCGGCGTGCGACTCGGAGGCGGCCTTCACATAGGTGCCGATGCCGCCGTTCCACAGGAGGTCGACGGGCGCGCGCAGGATCGCGCGCATCAGCTCGGCCGGGGTGAGGGAGACGGTGCTCTCCGGCAGGTCGAGCGCCTCGCGGACCTGGGGGGTCAGCGCGATCGACTTGGCGCTGCGCGGATGCACGCCGCCGCCCTTGGAGAGCAGCGAGGTGTCGTAGTCGGCCCAGGAGGAACGCGGCAGCTCGAAGAGCCGGCGCCGCTCGGCGTAGCCGACGGCCGCGTCCGGGTCGGGGTCGAGGAAGATGTGCCGGTGGTCGAAGGCGGCCACCAGCCTGATCTGCTCCGACAGCAGCATCCCGTTGCCGAAGACGTCACCCGACATGTCGCCGATCCCGGCCGCGGTGAACGGCTCGGTCTGCGTGTCGTGTCCCAGCTCGCGGAAGTGGCGCTTGACGGACTCCCAGGCGCCGCGCGCCGTGATGCCCATCCCCTTGTGGTCGTACCCGGCGGAGCCGCCGGAGGCGAACGCGTCGCCGAGCCAGAAGCCGTAGGACTGGGCGACCTCGTTGGCGATGTCGGAGAACGTCGCCGTGCCCTTGTCCGCGGCGACCACCAGATAGGTGTCGTCGCCGTCGTGCCGGACCACGTCGGCCGGCGGCACCACGGCGCCGTCCACCAGGTTGTCCGTGATGTCCAACAGCCCCGAGATGAAGGTGCGGTAGCAGGCGATGCCCTCGGCCAGCCACGCGTCCCGGTCGGCCGCCGGGTCGGGCAGCCGCTTGCCGACGAAGCCGCCCTTGGCGCCCACCGGCACGATCACCGTGTTCTTCACCTCCTGGGCCTTCACCAGGCCCAGGATCTCGGTGCGGAAGTCCTCCCTGCGGTCCGACCAGCGCAGCCCGCCCCTGGCGACCTTGCCGAAGCGCAGGTGCACGCCCTCGACACGCGGCGAGTACACCCAGATCTCGAACGCCGGGCGCGGCTCCGGCAGCTCGGGGATCACCTGCGGGTCGAGCTTCATCGACAGGTAGGCGTGCGGGCTGCCCTGGGAGTCGTGCTGGAAGTAGTTGACCCGCAGGGTCGCCTTGATCACGGTGAGGAACGCGCGCAGGATGCGGTCCTCGTCCAGGTTCTGCACCTGCTCCAGGGCGCCGTCCAGCTCCTCCAGCAGCCCGTCCGTCAACTCCCGTCCCGCGCTCTGCCGTTGCGGGGCGTGCCGGGCCTCGAAGAGGTTCACCAGCAGGCGGGTGGTGTGCACGTTGCGCCGGAGGGTGGCCTCCATGTTCTCCCGGGCGAACCGGGCGCCGGCCTGCCACAGGTACTTGGCGTAGGCGCGCAGCACCATCGCCTCGCGCCAGGTGAGACCGGCCGTGAGCACCAGCGCGTTGAACCCGTCGTCCTCCGCCGCGCCCGTCCAGGCCGCGGCGAACGCGTCCTGGAAGCGCTCCCTGGCGCCGCCGCCCAGGCTGTCCGCCAGCGCCTCGGGCAGTCGCAGCCCGAAGTCGTAGATCCAGGTGGGAGACCCCTCGGTCGGCCGCAGCTGGTAGGGGCGCTCGTCGACCACCTCGACGCCCAGGTGCTGGAGCACCGGCAGCACGTCGGAGAGGGTGACGGGCTCGCCGGTCCGGTAGATCTTGAAACGCCGCTCCCCCGGGCCCGCGTTGACCGGCTCGTAGAGGCTGAGCGCGAAGTCCGCGCCCTCCTCCGGCCGCAGCCCGATCACGTGCTGGAGGTCGGCGACGGCGGCGCGCGGCGGGAAGTCCGCCTTGTACCCCTCGGGGAACGCGTGCGCGTACCTGCGGCCCAGGTCCGCAGCCTGCTCCTCGCCGCACTCGGCGAGCAGGGCGTCGGTGAAGCCGTCCGTCCAGGAGCGGGACGCCTCGGCCAGCCGGGCCTCGATCCGGTCGAGGTCGGCCTCGGTCAGCTCGGGCAGCTCGGTGCCGGGCGCGACGCGGATGACGAAGTGCAGCCGGGAGAGGACGGACTCCGTGTTCCACGCGGTGAAGTCGACGCTCTGGCCGCCCAGCTCCTCCAGGAGGATCCCCCTCAGCCGCAGCCGCACCGAGGTGGTGAACCGGTCCCTCGGCAGGTAGACCAGCGCCGAGTAGTAACGGCCGTACTCCTCCTGCCGCAGGAAGAGCCGCAGCCGGCGGCGCTCCTGGAGGCGGAGCACCGCGGTGGTGATGCTGCGCAGCGTCTCGACCGGGGTCTGGAACAGCTCGTCGCGCGGGTAGGTCTCCAGGATCTGCAGCAGGTCGCGGCCGCTGTGGCTCTGCACGCTGAAGCCGGCGGCCTGGAGCACCTCGGCGACCTTCCGCCGGATCACCGGCACCCGGCGCACCGACTCGGTGTAGGCGGCGGCCGAGAACAGCCCGAGGAAGCGGCGCTCGCCGACGACCCTGCCCTGCTCGTCGAAGGTCTTGACACCCAGGTAGTCCAGGTAGGAACGGCGGTGGACGGTGGCCCGGCTGTTGGCCTTGGTCAGCACCAGCAGCCTCGGCTCCCTGGCCTTGGCCCTGGCCGTCGGGGAGAGCCGGTTGAACGCGGAGGAGGCGGCCGGATGGTCCTCGTCGGGCGCCGGGTAGGGCGGGTCGGAGCGGAGGATGCCCAGGCCGGTGCCGGGCACCGGGAGCAGCTCGTCGGAGCCGCCGCCGTTGTCCTCCCTGGCCAGCTCGTACTCGCGGTACCCCAGGAAGGTGAAGTGGTCGGCCGCCAGCCAGCTCAGCAGCTCGGACGCCTCGTCGACGTCCTGCCGGCCCAGCTCGTCGGGCAGCGTCTCGTCGGAGAGCCCCTCGGCGATCCGCAGCGCGGTGGCGCGCATCTTCTGGTAGTCCTCGACGGCCTCGCGCACGTCGCCGAGGACCCGCCGCAGGTCGGCCTCGACCTGGCGGACCTGGTCCCGGTCGGTCTCCCGGTCGATCTCCACGTGGATCCACGACTCGACCACGGCGTCCGGCGGCAGCTGCTCCGGGTCGACCGCGCCCTCGCGGTCACGCCCGGTGTCCAGCACCTCCAGCATCCGGCCGGTGACGTCGCGACGGACCACGACCTGCGGGTGGACCACCAGGTGGATGCCGCGCTCCTGCCGGGACAGCTCGTTGGTGACGGAGTCCACCAGGAACGGCATGTCGTCGGTGACCACCTCGACCACCGTGTGGGTGCACGTCCAGCCGATCTCGTCGACGGAGGGCGTGTAGACCCGGACGTTGGCCGTGCCCTGCGGGCGCTCGGCGGCGAGCCGGTGGTGGGCGAGGGCCGCGCCGTAGAGGTCGACCGGGTCGCGCTCGGTCACGTCCTCGGGGGCGATGAAGAGGTAGTAGCGCCGCAGGTAGGCGCGCAGCGCGTCCGGGTCCATCCCGTGCGCCGGCGGCTGTCCCTGGTTGGGGCCGTGGTCGGCCACCCGGGCCGCCTGCGCCAGCAGTTCGTCCTTGGCTTCGTCCAGCTTGCTGTGCATGTCCTGCTCCTGTCGCGCACCGTCGCGTGACGTCGAGAAACGGTCACCGGACAGCGCTCGCTCGGATGGCTGGGATGCTTCCGGTGGTACCGAGGGGGAAGTCAGTCGACAGGCCGGCCGCCGAGCTGGCGGAGACGCCGAGAGAGGCCACGTTGCCTCCCGTTCGGAGGCAGGCGGCTATCGCACTGAACACGGCCCCAGGCTATCGCCCCGTCTCCCGACGCGAACGGGCGCCGGTCGCCATGCGCCGGCGCGTCAGCCGCGGCGCACCACCTCCTCGGCGACGGACACCGCCTCCGCGAGGCTGTCGACCACCGGCACGCCGGCGCCTGACAGGCTCCGCCGACTGTGCGAACCGCCCGTGTACAGCACGGCCTTGGCACCCGCGTGGGCCGCCGCCCGCGCGTCGTCCGCGGCGTCGCCGATGACCACCACCCGCGCCGGGTCGACCCCCGCCATGGCCGCCAGGTGACGGGCCATCTGGGCGGCCTTGCCGACCGAGGGCCCCGCGTCCCGGCTGCCGTCGACGCGCAGGAAGTGCTCGGCGATGCCCAGCCGGGTCAGCCAGGGCCCGAGCCGGTCGTGCTCCGCCAGCGAGCAGACGGACTGCGTCCGCCCCGCCCGCGCCCAGCCGGTGACCAGGTCGGCGGCGCCGTCGGCGAGGGCGGCCGTGTCGGAGTGGGCGAAGTAGTGCCGGTGGAACGCCTCGTCCAGCGCCCGCGCCTCCTCGGCGGTGACCGCGCGGCCCAGGGCCCTGCGCTGGAACTCGCTGATCGGGACGCAGTACAGCTCGCGGTACCGCTCCAGGGTCATCCCGGCTATCCCGACCTCGGCGAAGGCCGCGTTGGTCGCGGCGAGGACGATCTCGATGTCGTGCAGCAGCGTGCCGTTCCAGTCCCAGACGAGGTGGGGCACCGGGTCGCGTCGGGGGGCCGGGTCCTGCGAAGAAGCCATGCCCGCACACTACGGCGGGGCACTGACAACGCGGCAGGGCGCCGGCGTCAGAGCAGCTGGTCGAGCTCCTGCACGCCGTACCAGAGCAGTTCGTGGTCGGCGGCGCCGTCCACCACGAACCTGGCGTCGTCGTCACCCTGGTCGGCGGCGCCCACGGCGTCGGCCGCGGCGGCGACGGCCTCCGCGGCGTCCTCGGCGTCCACGTGCAGCGCGGCCAGCCAGACGAGCGGGACCGCCTCGGTGAGCCGCACCTCGCCCAACGCCTCACCCGTCAGCGCCATGTCGGGATCGGCGAACGCCACACCGTCCGGCACCTCGGCGGCCACCACGACGCGCCTCCTGGCCACCCCCAGCTCGGTGGCGACCAGCCGCAACGAGGCAACGGCTGCCCTGCTCAGCGCCGCGTACTCCAACTCCTCCTCGTTGCCCGAGAGATACCACTCGCGCAGCGCGGGGGTCACGGCGTAGGCGGTGAGGGGGGCCGGGGCGATCTCCCTGGCGTTGTGGAGCCGAGCGAGCCCGGAGAGCGTGAGGGGAATGTAGACGCGCACTGAACCGACGCTTCCTTCCTGGGCCTGAAGGCCGCCTCACCCTACCAGGGGGCGCGCGAGCCCCCCTCGCGCCCCGCCGTCGACCTCCGCGCGCTCCGGTCAACTCTTGCCCGACGGTGGGGACTTGATTACACTCCGTACTCGTTACTTGTCAGTAGAACCCATCAGTAGCACCACGCGGCGCGGGGGTAGGCGGCGCGGGGGAAAGGTGCCAGCTGCCATGGCCAGTCATCGGGGTCCAGGGGGCCAGCGCGGCCCTCGGCCGACCGGTCCCGGGGGTCGGCGCACCGACCCGAGGAGGCCCGAGCCGCGGCGGGGCGGGCGGTCGCTCGCGCGTCCGCAGGAGTGGTTCGCCCGCCAGCTGCTGCTGGTCCTCAGCGGGCAGCGGCCGGTCACCGCGCTGCTCGGCCATGTGCGGGACCCGGCCTACGAGCGGCTGGTCCGGCTCGCGCCGCTCGCCCCGCTCCGCCCCACCGAGGGCGAGCCGACGCCGGCGCTGCGCGTGGTGCGCGGCTCGCGCCCCAGCAGTGCCGCGATCGAGGCGTGCGCGGTGTTCAGCGTCGGGGACCGCACCAGGGCCCTGGCGTTCCGGCTCGAACAGCGTCCGGGCGGCTGGCGCTGCGTCGCCGTCGAGCTGGACACGGTCCCGTGACCGCCCGTCGCCGGCCCGCCGCGCGCACGGCGCGGGGGCGCGCCCCGTGCGGGACACGCCCCCTTCGGCGCCGTCGGCGTGCGCGCCGCGCGAGATCACTTCTTGCGGCGGCGGCCGCCCTTCTGGGCCTTGCGCCGCTCGGCGCGGGTCTGCCCCTGGCCGCTGCTGGTGGCGGCGGGCGCGGCGTCCTCGGCGGTGAAGTCGCCCTCGACGACGCCCCCGGCGCTGTCCACCGTCGGCGCCGAGTACCGCAGCCCCTGGGCGGGCTTGGGCGCTTCGAGGCCCTTGGCGAGGATCGCGGGACGCGCGCCGGCCGGAGCGGGCTCCAGGCCGCCCTCGGTCTCCGCCTCCTTGGCCTCGCCCTGCACGGGCACCTGCTCGACCTGCCGCTCGACCTGGACCTCCAGGTTGAAGAGATAGCCGACCGACTCCTCCTTGATGCCCTCCAGCATCGCGGTGAACATGTCGAAGCCCTCGCGCTGGAACTCGACCACCGGGTCACGCTGCGCCATCGCGCGCAGCCCGATGCCCTCCTGGAGGTAGTCCATCTCGTAGAGGTGCTCGCGCCACTTCCGGTCCAGCACGGAGAGCACCACGCGCCGCTCCAGCTCCCGCGTCACCTCGGAGCCCAGCTCCTCCTCGCGGCGGGTGTACTGCTCGTGGATGTCCTCCTTGACGGCCTCCGTGAGGAACTCGGGCGTCAGCCCGTCCCGGCCGCCGGACTCCTCCTCCAGATCCTCCACGGTGACCTGGACGGGGTAGAGCTGCTTGAACGCGCCCCACAGCCGGTCCATGTCCCACTCCTCGGCGAAGCCCTCGACGGTCTCCGCCTGGACATACGCCTCGATGGTGTCGTCCATGAAGTAGCCGACCTGCTCCTGGAGGTCCTCCCCGGAGAGCACGCGGCGCCGCTCGTCGTAGATGACCTCGCGCTGCCGGTTCAGCACCTCGTCGTACTTGAGGACGTTCTTGCGGATCTCGAAGTTCTGCTGCTCGACCTGGCCCTGGGCGGAGGCGATCGCGCGCGTCACCATCTTGTTCTCGATCGGGACGTCGTCCGGCACGTTGGCCATGGCCATGACCCGCTCGACCATCTGCGCCTTGAAGAGCCGCATCAGGTCGTCGCCGAGCGACAGGTAGAAGCGGGACTCGCCCGGGTCGCCCTGCCGGCCGGAACGACCGCGCAGCTGGTTGTCGATCCGGCGCGACTCATGGCGCTCGGTGCCCAGCACGTACAGCCCCCCGAGCGAGGTGACCTCCTCGAACTCGGCCTTCACCGACCGCTCGGCCCGCTCCAGCGCGGCCGGCAGCTCGGCCGCCCACTCCTCGGGCTGCTCCCCCGGGTCCAGGCCCTTGGCGCGCAGCTCCTCCTCGGCGATGTCGTCCGGGTTCCCGCCGAGCTTGATGTCGGTACCACGGCCGGCCATGTTGGTCGCGACGGTGACGGCGCCCTTGCGGCCGGCCTTGGCGACGATCGCCGCCTCCCGCTCGTGGTTCTTCGCGTTGAGCACCTCGTGGCGCACGCCGCGCTTGTTGAGCTGCTGCGAGAGGTACTCGGACTTCTCCACCGAGGTGGTGCCGACCAGCACCGGCTGGCCCTTCTCGTGGCGCTCGACGATGTCGTCCACCACGGCGGCGAACTTCGCCGGCTCGGTGCGGTAGATCAGGTCCGCCTGGTCCGCGCGGGCCATCGGCCGGTGGGTCGGGATCGGGACGACGCCGAGCTTGTAGATCTGGTGGAACTCGGCGGCCTCGGTCATCGCCGTACCGGTCATGCCGGAGAGCCGGTCGTAGAGGCGGAAGTAGTTCTGGAGGGTGATCTTGGCGAGCGTCTGGTTCTCGTCCTTGATCTTCACCCCCTCCTTGGCCTCGATGGCCTGGTGCATCCCCTCGTTGTACCGCCGACCGGCGAGGATGCGCCCGGTGTGCTCGTCGACGATCACGACCTCGCCGTCGATGACGACGTAGTCCTTGTCCTTCTTGAACAGTTCCTTCGCCTTGATGGCGTTGTTCAGATAGCCGACGAGCGGGGTGTTGACCGACTCGTAGAGGTTGTCGATCCCCAGCCAGTCCTCGACCTTGCTGACACCCGCGTCGTGAATGGCGACCGTGCGCTTCTTCTCGTCCACGTCGTAGTCGCCCGTCTCGGGCTCCTGGCGGGTGGGGACGGCCGGCTCGCCCTTCTCCAGGCGCTGGGCCAGCTTGGCGAAGTCCGCGTACCACTTGGTGGCCTGGTCGGCGGGGCCCGAGATGATCAGCGGGGTCCTGGCCTCGTCGATCAGGATGGAGTCGACCTCGTCGACGGTGGCGAAGTTGTGCCCGCGCTGCACCAGCTCGTCCTTCGACCACGCCATGTTGTCGCGCAGGTAGTCGAAGCCGAACTCGTTGTTGGTGCCGTAGGTGATGTCGCAGGCGTACTGCTCGCGGCGCTGCGCGGGGCGCATCCCGGAGGTGATGCAGCCGACCGACAGGCCGAGGAAGCGGTGCACCCGGCCCATCCACTCGGAGTCGCGCTGCGCCAGGTAGTCGTTGACCGTGATGATGTGGACGCCCTTGCCGGAGAGCGCGTTCAGATACGCCGGCAGCGTGCCGGAGAGGGTCTTGCCCTCACCGGTCTTCATCTCGGCCACATAGCCGAGGTGCATCGCGGCGCCGCCC
Source organism: Streptomyces zhaozhouensis (assembly GCF_900230195.1). Taxonomy (GTDB): domain Bacteria; phylum Actinomycetota; class Actinomycetes; order Streptomycetales; family Streptomycetaceae; genus Streptomyces; species Streptomyces zhaozhouensis. Next base: position 15,619 of record NZ_OCNE01000020.1, on the reverse strand, counting down.
ATCAACTGCACGTCGTAGTGGCGCTGCTTGAGGACGCGCTTGGCGGCCTCGCGCACCGTGGCGAACGCCTCGGGCAGCAGGTCGTCCAGGCTCTCGCCGTCGGCGTAGCGCTGCTTGTACTCGTCCGTCAGGGCCCGAAGCTCGGCGTCCGTCAGATCGACGAAGTCCTCTTCAATCGAGTTGACCTCTTTGGCGAGGCGCTGCAACCTGCGCAGGATCTTGCCTTCGCCTGCACGCATGATCTTGTTGAAGACGGACACGAGGGCTGGTCTCCTTGCCGGTCGGGCCTGGCGCGACATGGGATCGCGGGCACAGCGGAATGGCCCCGCCGCACCGGCCATGGTATGCGAGCGCCCACACGGGTGTCAGTGGTCGGCCCTACGATCCCCCCATGACTGCCGCTGTTTTGTCGCTCTCCGCGGACGAGGCCCGCCGCGTCGCCCTACGTGCCCAGGGTCTGCTCGGCTCGCCGGACCGCCGGGCCGGGGTGCGCGGGGTGCTGCGCGACCTCGGCGCCGTCCAGCTGGACACGATCTCCGTGCTGGCCCGCTCCCACGAGCTGCTGCCCTACGCCCGGCTGGGCGCGGTGGGCCGGCCCGCCGTCGAGGAGGCGTACTGGTCGGGGCGGAGCGCCTTCGAGTACTGGTCGCACGCGGCCTGCGTGCTGCCCATCGAGGAGTGGCCGCTCTTCGCGTTCCGCCGCCGGGCCTACCGCGCCCGCACCAGCTGGTCGCAGGAGGTGCCGGAGGCCGCCTACCGGCGGGTGCTCGACCAGCTGCGCGCCGAGGGCCCCTCGACGGCCACGGAGCTGGGCGGCGCGAAGAACGGCGGCCCCTGGTGGGACTGGAGCGAGAGCAAGGTCGCCGTGGAGCGGGCGCTGATGCTGGGGGACGTGGTGGTCACCCGGCGGCAGGGCTGGAAGCGCGTCTACGACCTCCCGGAGCGGGCCCTGCCCGAGGAGCTTTACCACGATCGGCTGAACGACGAGGAGTGCCTGCGCCGGCTGGTCACCCAGGCGGGTGTCGCGATGGGCGTGGCCACCCAGGCGGATCTGGCGGACTACCACCGGCTGCGGGGCGCCGAGGTGGAGGCGGTGATCGAGGACACGGGGCTGGTGCCGGTGACGGTCGCGGGCTGGCCGGAGCCCGAGTCGCAGGGCCGGCGGCACCGGGCCTGGGCCGACCCGGCGGCGTTGGCCGACCCGCCGCGCGGGCGCCACCGCACGACGCTGCTGTCGCCGTTCGACTCGCTGGTGTGGGACCGGCCGCGCACCGAGCGGATCTTCGGCTTCTTCCACCGGCTGGAGGCGTACGTTCCCCGGCCCAAGCGGATATACGGCTACTTCGCGATGCCGCTGCTGGCCGGGGGCCGGCTGCTGGGCCGGGTCGATCCGGCGCGCGAGGGCCGCACGCTGGTCGCCAGGCACGCGGCGTTCGAGGGGCAGACGCACCGCGCGGAGAAGGCGGTGCCGGCGATGGCCCAGGCGCTGGTCGAGGCGGCCGGCTGGGTCGGCTGCGACCAGGTGCGGGTGGAGCGCTGCACCCCGGCGGAGCTGGCCGCCCCGCTGGCGGCGGCCCTTCCCTAGGTCGGCGCCCGGCCGGGGCGGGGGCCGCCCCGGCCGGGTCAGCCGGTCTCCAGGTCCAGGATCTTCTCGCGCATCGCGTAGACGACGGCCTCCATGCGGGAGTGGAGCTGGAGCTTCTCCAGGATGTTCCGCACGTGGTTCTTGACCGTGTTCTCGCTGATGTACAGCTCCTTGGCGATGTCCCGGTTGTTCTTCCCCGTGGCCACCAGTTTCAGGACCTCCAGCTCCCGGTCGGTCAGCCGTGGCGCGGGGACCAGGCGCCGCTCGTCGGTGCGCTGGATCATCGACTTGAACTCGGTGAGCAGCTTCGCCGCCATCGAGGGGCTGATCTGCGACTGCCCGTCGGCCACGGCGCGGATCGCGGCGGTCACCTCGTCCGTGGAGATCTCCTTCAGGAGGTAGCCGGTCGCCCCCGCCTTGATCGCGTCGTAGAGGTCGGCCTCCTCGTCGCTGATGGTCAGCATGATGATCCGCGCGCTGGGGGCCACCTCCTTGATCGAGGTGCACGCCTCGATGCCGCCGCGCCGCGGCATCCGCACGTCCATCAGCACGATGTCGGGCAGCAGGTCCGCCGCCTTCTCCACCGCCTCGGCGCCGTCGCCGGCCTCCCCGACGACCTCGATGTCGGACTCCTGCGCGAGCACGATCTCCAGCCCCCGCCGGAACAGCTCGTGGTCGTCCACCACCAGGACCCGGATCGGCTCACGCGCGGCCTCCGGCTCCCGCTCGGCCCCGGGGACCGGCCGCCCCCTGGACATTCTGGGTCCGAACGTCTCCACCGTCGCATCCCTCCCCCTGGCCGGTTCACCACACTCGGCCACCCCCCATGATTCCATGGCGACACCCCCGGCCGGATCCCCGATCCGGCCAAGGGGTGCGCGTGTTCGGGCGCGGCGCGCCCTCAGGCGCCCAGCGTGCCGCCCGCGCCCTCCGGCGCGACCTCACCCAACGGGTCGGTCTCCAACCGGATCACGCCGTAGTCGTACGCGTGGCGCCGGTAGACGACGCTCGGCTGCTTGGTCTCGATGTCGACGAAGAGATAGAAGTCGTGGCCCACCAGCTCCATCTCGTAGAGCGCCTGGTCCAGGCCCATCGGGGCGGCGGTGTGGGTCTTCTCCCTGACCACCAGCGGCCCGTCGCCCTCCACCACCACCGGGCCCATCTTCCGCACCGGCACCTCGTCCGGCTCGGGGGTCTGCGCCGGCAGCATCCCGTGCCCGTTCAGCGGCGCCGCGTCCGGCACCACATCGGCGACGGCGCTGGCCGGGATGCGCCCGCGCCCCCTGCGGGAGGTGCGCTTGTCGTTCTCCCTGCGCAGCCGGGACTCCAGCTTCTCCACCGCGAGGTCCAGTGCCGCGTACGGGTCCGCGGCCGACGCCTCGGCGCGCACCACGGGGCCCCGGTGGCGCATGGTGATCTCGACCCGGTCGGAACGGTCCGCCTGGCGCGGGTTGGGCTCCTTGGACACCTCCACGTCGAGACGGGTCACCTTGCCGTCGATCCTCTGGATCTTGTCCAGCTTCAGCTTCTCGGCCACATGGCGACGGAAGCGCTCCGGTACCTCGGTCTTGCGGCCCTTGACGACGATGTCCACGTGAACTCCGTTCCCGGACGGCCCCACGCCGGGTGGGACCCTCCTTGGTGCACTTTCGCCGGGCGGGCCGGTGTCCACGGCCCTTCCCCGGCGTTACGACGGGGTTACGACTTTCACCTCCTCTTCCCCGGGGAGGAAGATCAACACCCCCTCCGACAACGGGGTGATGGTCGGAAGTCGATCCTTCGCGAACATACGGGCATCTGTAGTTATGGCGGGCTGATCATCCGTTCCGAAACGGAATGCGCATATCCGCTCTCCTTCGAACGTACCGCTGACCACCCCGGTCCGGCACCCCTACCCACGCGTACGCCCGACCCATGCCGAAAGCGGCCCCGCGACCACCGCGGCCGCCACCGGACGCGCACCGCCGGCGCGCACCGCGCGGGCGGCCTCCGCGAGCGAGGCGCCGGTCGTCACCACGTCGTCGACCAGCACCACGGGCGCCCCCGCGGCCAGCGCGCCCGGCCGCACGGCGAGCGCCCCCGCGAGGTTCTCCGCGCGGGCCCACCCCGGCAGCCCCGCCTGGTCGGCCACCGGCCGCACCAGCCGCAACGCCGGGACCACCCGCGCCGGCACCCCGCCCGCGCGCAACGCACCCGCGGCGCGCGACGCGATCCGGCGCGTCGGGTCGTGCCCGCGCCGGACCACCGCGCCCCGCGAGGACGGAACCGGAACCAGCGCCCACCCCGCGCCCCCGCCCGGCCGCACCGCACCCGAGGCCAGCACCGCGTGCCCCAGCGCCGCCCCCAACGGGCGGGCCAGCGGCAGCATCCCGCGCTCCTTGTGGGCCAGCAGCATCCCCCGCACCGCGTCCGCGTACGGCGCCGCCGCCCACACCGGCGGCAGCCCCGCCGGAGCCGGCACCGGGAGCACCCGCCGCGCCCGACCGGCGCGCAGCTCCGCGACGCACGCCCCGCAGACACCGTCGCGCCCCCGACCGCAACCGGCGCACTCCGTGGGCAGCACCAGGGCCGCGATCTCCCTCCACCATCCGCGCATGGGCACCACCGTGGCCCATCGCCCGCGCGGCGCGGCGACGTTCACCCCCCGTTCCCCCGAAACGGGGAGCCCGCGTCAACGCCGAACGACGCGAAGCGGGCCCGCGACGAACGACGCGAAGCGGGCCCACGCCGAGAAGACCGGGGAGCCGAGACCGGGGAGCCGAGAAGGCCGAGAGAATCGGAGAGCCGAGCGCGCCGGCAGAGCCGGGGAGACCGGACGAGCCGGGAGCCGGAAGGCCGGGGAGACCCGGGCGGAGGACCGGGAGCGCCGCTCACCCCGGGTAGAACGGCCCCTGCCCCACCTCGGCGACCAGCTTCCACTGACCGTCCTCGCTCAGCCGCGCGATGCGGTTGCCGGTCTCGGCGAGCATCGGCAGCGCGTCCTCCTCGGTGGCGGCGACGGCCCGCACGTCGTTGAGGCCCGGCACGCTGGGCCCGCCGCCCGTGGATCCGTCCGTCTCCACATGGCTGATCTGCTCGACCCCGTCCGCGGGGCGGCCGACCACCACCAGCCCGCTGTCCCCGGCCCAGGAGACCGCGACGGTGTCCGCCAACTGCGGTGCCACCGGCCGCAGTTCGGTGACCTCGACGGCGACCCCCTCGTCGGTCCTGGTCCGTTCGACGCGCCCGATCTGAAGGCTGCTGCGCTCACCGTCGCCGACCAGCATCGCGATCCGCACCCCGTCGGGCGCCAGCCGCAGCGCCTCGATCCGTTCCCCCTCGCGCAGCCCCTCCACCGGCACGCCCCGGGGCGCGTCCTCGCCGTCGCTCAGCCGCAGCAGCTCGGGCTCGGCCGCGTCCCGGTCGGCGAGCCACAGGTCGCCGAGCCCGTCCCAGCTCGGCGCGGTCAGCCCGCCGTCCGCCGCCGTGCTCAGGACCAGCTCCGTCGCCACGGTCTCCTCGTCGTCCAACGGGCCCACCAACAGCGTCGAGCCGTCGGCGCTCACCCCCGCCGCGTGTTCCCCGTCGCGGCTGACGGCGGCGCTGCGCAGCCCGACGCCCTGCTCGCCCAGCGGCCCGTCGACCGGGAACGGCTTCTCCTCGTAGTCCTCGGAGAGCGACACCAGCCGCTCGTCGCCGTCCACGTAGTACCCCTGGCCCATGGTGCCGTCGAGCAGCCCCGGCTCGTAACGGGGCGCCTCGGGCGCCTCCTGCGCCTTCCGCTCGCACAGCTCGTCGCCCGACGAGGTCCTGAGCCTGGCCTCCTTGATCTCGACGGAGGCCACGTCCTGCGCCGTGTGCAGCAGTTGCGCCGCCATCCGCTGGCACCGCGACCTCGGCCAGTCCTCCGGCACCCCGGCCAGCCGCACGCCCAACTCGCCCTCGCCGTCGATGGTGACGCCGCTGCCGGTCAGCTCGACGTCCGGCGGGAACTCCGAGGAGACCACCGGGCTCAGCCAGTCGCTCGGCCCGGCCAGCAGGGTGCGCACGCTCTCCGAGACGGGCTCCACCCGCCGCCGCACATAGATCGGGTCCGGCACCAGCACGCCGTCGCCGCGCTCCGCGCGCTCGGGCTCGGAGCTGAGGTCGGCGTAGTAGTACGTGTTGACCGCGTGGTAGATCCGCCGGAAGTCCGGCTCGCCCATGACCAGCCCGTCGGGCAGCGTGTCGATCCGCCACTGCCCCTCGTCGCGCCGCAGCGTGAGCAGGGTGCGGAACTCGCCCTCCCGGGGCCGGTAGACGTGCCCGTCGTCGACCTCGGCCAGCCGCGTCCCCGAGATCTCGATCCGGCGCAGCTCACCCCGACTGTCCTCGTCGACGTCCACCTCCGGCACGCCCGTGTCGACCGCCGTCGTCAGCACCGTCGTGCTGTCGAACGGGTCCCACAGCTCGCGCCGCTCCGGCGTCAGATACTCCCTGGCCGTCTCGTACTCGGCGTCGTCGCTGGTCGTCGCCTCAAGGAAGCCCTGCACGATCTCCTGCGGGGTGGCGTCCTCCGCCGGGCTCACCCCGTCGACCCGCACCTGCGACTCGCTCTCCGCGCGCTGCGAGGAGTCGACTCCCTGCACCGAGCCTCCGCTCGGCATCGAGGCGCAGCCCGCGAGGAGCAGCACCGACACCACCGCAGCGGCCGGCCAACACCGGCGCGTCTCACCGCTGTTCATGGCCGCCCTCCCCACCGCTCGCGGCGTTGCTCGACGCCGAGGACCCCGGGTCGCGGCCGACCGGGTGCCCGTTCCTCTCGCCCGCGCCCGCCGAGATGGCGCGCGCCCCCGCGATCGCCCCGGAGCGCACCGCCCGGCGCGCCCGCGAGTCGTCCGGCTCCAACGGCAGCGGCGAACGACGCGGGCGCGCGCCCACCGTGCACGGCAGCGTCAGCCGGAACTGCGCGCCGCCGCCCGGCTCGCCCCACGCCTCCAGCAGCCCGCCGTGCAGCCGCGCGTCCTCGGTGGCGATGGAGAGCCCCAGGCCGGTGCCGCCCGTCGTCCGCGCCCGCGCGGGGTCGGCGCGCCAGAAGCGGTTGAAGACCCGCTCCGCCTCGCCAGGCCGCAGGCCGATGCCGTAGTCCCGCACCGCGACCGCGACGGCCTGCCCGTCCCGGCCGGCGGCCAGCCGCACCACCACGTCCCTGCCCTCGCCGTGCTCGATCGCGTTGACCACCAGGTTCCGCAGCACCCGCTCGATGCGGCGCGGGTCGACCTCCGCCACCACCGGCGCCCCGTCACCGCGCACCAGCAGCCGCCCGCCCTTCCGCTCGGCCAGCGGCTCGGCGCCCTCGACGACCCGGTGCACCACGTCCCGCAGATCCGTCGGCTCCGCCTCCAGATGGGCGGCGCCCGCGTCGAACCTGCTGATCTCCAACAGGTCGCCCAGCAACGACTCGAACCGGTCCAGCTGGCTCAGCAGCAGCTCGGCCGAGCGGGCGGTCGCCGGCTCGAAGTCGCCGCGCGCCTCGTGGATCAGGTCGGCGGCCATCCGCACCGTCGTCAACGGCGTCCGCAGCTCGTGCGAGACGTCGGAGACGAAGCGGCGCTGCATCCGGGAGAGCTCCTCCAGCTGCTGGATCTGCGTCTGGAGGTTGCGCGCCATCTTGTTGAACGACTCGCCGAGCCGGGCGATGTCGTCCTCGCCACTGACCTTCATCCGCTCCTGGAGCCGCCCCGCCGCCAGCCGCTCGGCGATCCCCGCCGCCATCCGCACCGGGGTCACCACCTGCCGCACCACCAGCCAGGCGATCGCGCCCAGCAGCGCCACCAGGAACAGCCCCGCCGTGGCGAGCGTGCCGGTGACCAGGCTGAGCGACTTCTCCTCCTGCGTGAAGGGGAAGAGGTAGTACAGCTGGTACTGGTTGCCCTCGTTGTCCGGCAACCGCTTGCCGATGATCAGCGCGGCCTCGGTCTCGCCGTTCTCCCGCACCACCGTGCCGTACTGGCGGTATGTCGCCGACGAGCCGTCGAGGGCCTGCCGCATCTCGGCCGAGATGCTCTCCGCAGCCTGGATGTCCCCCATGGAACGCGTGCCCCGCGGCGGCGCCGGCCCGTCGTCCGGGCCGAACGGCACCTGGTCGGAGCTGAGCGCCACCACGTAGTAGACGCCCTGCCCGCCGCTGGCCAACTGCTCCACGATGTTGTTGAGCCAGGTGCCCGCGTCGACGGCCGGCGCGGCGCCGCTGTCGCCCCGCTCGTCGGCGTCGACCGCCAGGTCCTCCGCCACGGCGAAGCCGCCGTCGGCCTGGCTCTGCGCCGTCTGCCGCTTCGCCTCCAGCAGCCCGTTGCGCACCTGCCCGACGACCACCACGCCCAGCACCAGCACCACCGCCATCGACAGCAGCAGCGTGCTGGCGACCACCCGCAGCTGGATGTTCCGCCGCCACAGCCGCATCACCGACAGCAGCGGGCCGCGCGCCACGCGGCCGAAGATCCGGATGGCTGGCTGCGCCCGGCCACTGTTCGCCCCTTCGGACAACAGCCGGGAACCACGCCACCACACCCGGTCGGACACCTCAGCTCGTTCCGGCCTTGTAGCCCACGCCGCGCACCGTCACCACGATCTCGGGGCGCTCCGGGTCCCGCTCCACCTTCGAGCGCAGCCGCTGTACATGCACGTTCACCAGCCGGGTGTCCGCCGCGTGCCGGTAACCCCAGACCTGTTCGAGCAGCACCTCGCGGGTGAACACCTGCCACGGCTTGCGCGCGAGCGCCACCAGCAGGTCGAACTCCAGCGGCGTCAGCGAGATCGTCTGACTGCCGCGCTTCACCGAGTGCCCCGCGACGTCGATCACCAGGTCGCCGATGGCCAACTGCTCAGGCGCCGGCTCCTCGGAACGCCGCAGCCGGGCCCGGATGCGGGCGATCAGCTCCTTCGGCTTGAACGGCTTGACGATGTAGTCGTCGGCGCCGGACTCCAGCCCCACCACCACGTCCACCGTGTCGCTCTTGGCCGTCAGCATGACGATCGGCACCCCGGACTCACCCCGGATCAGCCGGCAGACCTCGATGCCGTCCCGTCCGGGAAGCATCAGGTCCAGCAGCACCAGATCCGGCTTGATCTCCCGGAAGGCGGCCAACGCCTTGTCGCCATCCGCCACGAACGACGGCTCGAACCCCTCCCCACGCAGCACGATGCCCAGCATCTCCGCCAGCGCGGTGTCGTCATCGACGACGAGTACGCGTCCCTTCATGGGCCCATCATCCCATTGCCCGATGGCGCCTCATATGAACGTGATCTGGAACACACCTCGGCCAGCCCGCCGTGATCCACCGGCGCCACCACACCACGCTCCGTCACCAGCGCCGTCACCAGCTCCGGCGGCGTCACGTCGAACGCCGGGTTGTACGCCTGCGCCCCCACCGGCGCCACCGGCACCCCCGGAGCCAGCTCCGTCACCTCGTGCCCCGGCCGCTGCTCGATTCGGATCGCCGCGCCCTCCGGCGTCCCCAGATCCACCGTGCTCACCGGCGCCACCACCACGAACGGCACCCCGTGATGCCGGGCCAGCACCGCCAGGCCATAGGTGCCGATCTTGTTCGCCACCGCGCCGTCGGCCGCGATCCGGTCGGCCCCCACGACCACCGCGTCCACCTCACCCGCCGCGAAGAGCGACCCCGCCGCGCCGTCCACCTGCACCGTGTACGGCATCCCCTCCCGCGCCGCCTCCCACGCGGTCAGCCGCGCCCCCTGCAACAACGGCCGCGTCTCGTCGACCCACAGCCGCCGCAGCTCCCCCGCCCGGTGCGCCGCGCGCGCCACCGCGAACGCCGTCCCGCCGCCGACGGAGACCAACGCGCCCGTGTTGCAGTGCGTCAGCAACCGGTACCTGCCGCCCGGCAGCAACTCGCCCAGCAACCCGCGCCCCAGCGCCGCCATCCGCTCGCTGTCCTCGACCTCCTCCCGGTGCAGCGCCCGCGCCTCGGCCAACGCCGCCGCGGCCGCCGCCTCCCCCGCGCCGCCGGCCGCCTCGTACGCGGCGACCGCGCGCGCCACCCCGTACCCGAGGTTCACCGCGGTCGGCCGCGCCTCGGCCAACGACCGCGCGGCCTCCCGCACGTCGAAGCCGCGCGCCGCGGCCAACGCCACCCCGTACGCGCCGGCGACGCCCAGCACCGGCGCCCCCCGCACCGCCAGCGACTGAATGGCCGCCACCAGCCCGGGAACGTCAGTGACCGTCAACTCCACCTCCTCGGAAGGGAGTCGCGTCTGGTCGAGCAACAACAGCACGGGACCCTCGGGCGGCTCCGCCCAGCGCAGGGTCGGGACTCTCAGATCAGCCATTGCCCCAGTCTGCCGCCCACCCCCCGCCGGGAGAAGGCGCGACCACCCGACGCACACGGCCGGCCCCCCGCCACCACCTCCATGGCACGATGGGCGCCAGGAAAACGGCACACGGCGGGACCGGCACACGGCCGCAAGGGGCAACCCCCCGGAAACCACACCACAAGGGAGCAACCGTGAGCGACAAGCCGGGCTGGACCTCGCCCGGGTCCCCGTCCCCGGACCCGGACAACGGCCCGCAGCAGAGTCCCCCGCCCCAGGGGCCCCCACCGCCGGCCGGCGGCCCGCCCCAGGGCTGGGGACAGGCCCCCGGCGGCTGGGGCCAGACCCCGCCCCCCGGCTGGGGCGGCCGGGGCCCGACGCCCCTGGCCCCCAAGCCGGGCGTCGTCCCGCTGCGCCCGCTGACCCTCGGCGAACTCTTCGACGGCGCCGTCTCCACCGCCCGCGCCCACTGGCGCACCGTGCTGCTCATCAGCCTCGGCATCGCCATCGTCACCCAGGTCGCCGCCACCATCGCCATGCGCCTCTTCCTCAGCGACAGCGAGGGACTGGACGCCCTGGAGAACAACCCCGACCCCACCGACGAGGAGCTGCGCCAGGCCCTCGGCGACCTCGCCGCGTTCACCTCGGTCACCGGCATCGTCACCCTCCTCGGCAGCGTCCTGGCCACCGCGATGCTGACCATGGTCGTCAGCCGCGCCGTCCTCGGCCGCGGCGTCACCCTCGAAGAGGCGTGGGGTGACTCCCGCAGCCGCCTCCTCCCCCTGCTCGGCGTCGTGCTGCTCGTCCCGCTCCTGGCCGTACTCGCCGTCGCCGTCCCCGCGTTCGCCCTCGCCCTCACCGGCAGCGCCGGCCTCGCGGCGCTCGGCGTCGTCGGCGGCGCCGTCCTCGCCGTCTGGCTCTACGTCAGGCTCTCCCTCGCCGCGCCCGCGCTGATGCTGGAACGCCAGGGCGTCATCGCCTCCCTGCGCCGCTCGGCCAAGCTCGTCGAGGGCACCTGGTGGCGGATCTTCGGCATCCAGCTGCTGATGCTGCTGCTGGTCGTCGTCGTCAGCGGCGTCATCGAGTTCCCCGCGACCGCCATCGCCGGCTTCATCGACGGCGAGGGCACCAGCTCCCTCACCGGCGACATCGGCGACATGACGTGGACCTATCTGATCCTCTCCGGGATCGGCGCGGTCATCGCCGCCACCCTCACCCTCCCCATCAGCGCCGGCGTCACCGCGCTGCTCTACATCGACCAGCGGATCCGCCGCGAGGCCCTCGACCTCGAACTCGCCCGCGCCGCCGGCCTCACCGGCGAGACGGACCCCGCGGGAGACAAGGGACCGGAGGCCGGCGGCCCCGACCACGACGGCCCGGAGCGCTGACCCCGTGCGTTCGGCGGACGAGGTGGGCCCCCCGCTCACCGTGCCCAGCGCCCCGGCCAGGGAGGCCGCCGAACGCGAACTCTCCCAGGACGTCTACACCCGACACGAGCCCGGCCTCTTCCGCCGCGTCTGGAACTGGGTCTGGGAACGCCTCTTCGGAGCCCTGGAGTCAGCCGCCTTCCACACCCCCGGCGGCTGGCTCGGGCTCCTGGTGATCGTGCTGATCCTGGTCGCCGTCCTCGTCGCCGTGCGCCTGCGCCTCGGCGCCCTGCGCGGCGCCACGGGCCCCCGCGCCGGCCGGGCCCTGTTCACCGACGAGCCCCTCACCGCCGCCGAACACCGCGCCGCCGCCGAGGCACACGCCGCCGCCGGCCGCTGGTCCGACGCCGTCCGCGAACGGATGCGCGCCCTCGTCCGCGCCCTGGAGGAACGCGCCCTCCTCGACCCGCGCCCCGGCCGCACCGCCACCGAGGCCGCCGCCGAGGCCGCCCGCGCCCTCCCCACACTCGCGCCCCGCCTGAACGACGCCGCCGCCCTCTTCGACGCCGTCGCCTACGGCGAACGCCCCGCCACCGCGGACGACCACGCCCGCCTCGCCGCCCTCGACGACGACGCGCGCCGCGCCACCCCCGACCTCGCCGCCGCCGGCTGGACCACCCCGTGACCGCGCCCGCCGACACCGCGGTCTCCCCCGACGCACGCCAACTGCTGCGCCGCGCCCGCCCGTTCGCCATCGGCGCCGTCGCCCTGGTGCTCGCGGGACTGCTGCTCGCCGTACTCAACTCCGGCGAGAGCGGCGCCCTCCACCCCCGCGCCAGCGTCCCCCAGGGCAGCCGCGCCGTCGCCGAACTCCTCGAGGAACGCGGCGTCACCACCACCCTCGCCACCACCGCGGCCGAGGCCGCCGACGCCCTCGGCCCCGACAGCACCCTGCTGGTCGCCCGGCCCGAGGCCCTCACCCCCACCGCCCGCGACACCCTGCGCCGCGCCGCCGCCGAAGCCGCCACCCGCACCGTGCTCGTCGCCCCGGGCCCCGAGGCCACCGCCGCGTTCGCCCCGCGGGTCACCGTCGCCCCACCGGTCGAGGCCGAGGAACGCCCGCCGCGCTGCGCCTGGCCCACCGCGGAACGCGCCGGCGAGGCCCGCGTCGGCGGCTACCGCTACGCCCTCCCCGAGGGCACCACCGACGCCGCCGACTGCTACCCCGCCGGCGGCACCGCCACCCTCGCCACCGTCCCCACCCCGACCGGCGAGACCGTGCTCCTCGGCTCCCCCGACATCCTCACCAACGACCGCCTCGACGAGGCGGGCAACGCCTCTCTCGCCCTCCAACTCCTCGGCGCCCACCCGCGACTCGTCTGGTACCTGCCCAGCGGCGAGGAGGCACCGGCCGCCGACGAGCAGCGCTCCGTCACCGACCTGCTGCCGCCCGGCTGGCGCTGGGCCGCCCTGCAACTCGGCATCGCCGCCGCCCTCGCCGCCTTCTGGCGCGCCCGCCGCCTCGGCCCCGTGGTGACCGAGCCGCTGCCCGTCACCGTTCCCGCCGCCGAGACCGTCGAGGGCCGCGCCCGCCTGTACCACCGCGCCCACGCCAGGACCCAGGCCGCCGACGCCCTGCGCGCCGCGACCCGCGCCCGCCTCGCCCCCGTCGTCGGCGTCACCCGAGCCGACACCCACCACCCCGAGGCGCTGCCGCCCGCCGTCGCCGCCCACACCCGCGCCACCGCCGCCGAGACGCACGCCCTGCTCTTCGGCCCCGCCCCCGAGGACGACCGCGCCCTGGTCCGGCTCGCCGACGCACTCGACGCGCTCGAACGCCGCGTCACCGAGCAACCGCCCGCCCCCGAACCCCGCACCGATCCCACGACAGGCGAGGAGCCACGCCCGTGACCGCCGCACCCTCACCCGAAGCCCCGCACGCGGTGCTGGAGTCCCTGCGCGCCGAGATCGGCAAGGCCGTCGTCGGCCAGGACGCCGCCGTCACCGGCCTGGTCGTGGCGCTGCTCTGCCGGGGACACGTGCTCCTCGAAGGCGTCCCCGGCGTCGCCAAGACCCTGCTCGTCCGCACCCTCGCCACCGCGCTCGCACTCGACACCAAGCGCGTCCAGTTCACCCCCGACCTGATGCCGAGCGACGTCACCGGCTCGCTGGTCTACGACACCCGCAGCGCCGAGTTCTCCTTCCAGCCGGGGCCGGTCTTCACCCATCTCCTCCTCGCCGACGAGATCAACCGCACCCCGCCCAAGACCCAGGCCGCGCTGCTGGAGGCGATGGAGGAACGCCAGGTCACCGTGGACGGCGAGCCGCGCCCGCTGCCCGACCCCTTCATGGTCGCGGCCACCCAGAACCCGATCGAGTACGAGGGCACCTATCCGTTGCCGGAGGCACAACTCGACCGCTTCCTCCTGAAGTTGACGCTGCCGCTGCCCTCCCGCGAGCAGGAGGTCGACGTGCTGACCCGGCACGCCGCCGGCTTCGACCCCCGCGACCTCGCCGCCGCCGGCGTCCGCCCGGTCGCCGGGGCCACCGACCTGGCCAACGCCCGAGCCGCCGTCGCCGGGGTCACGGTCTCCCAGGAGATCACCGGCTATGTCGTCGACCTCTGCCGCGCGACCCGCGAGTCGCCCTCCCTCGCGCTGGGCACCTCGCCGCGCGGCGCGACCGCGCTGCTGGCCACGGCCCGCGCCTGGGCCTGGCTCTCCGGCCGGGACTTCGTCACCCCCGACGACGTGAAGGCGCTCGCCCTGCCCACCCTCCGCCACCGCGTCCGGCCACGCCCGGAGGCCGAGATGGAGGGCGTCACCGCGGACCGGGTCCTCACCGGCCTGCTCACCCGCGTCCCGGTCCCCCGCTGATGGCCCTCACCGGCCGCACCGCGCTGATCGCCGCGCTGGGGGCGCTGGTCGTCGGGCTGCTGCCCGGCTGGCACGGCGTCCTCGCCGTGGGGCTCCCGCTGCTGGCCGCCGTCCTCTACGACCTGGCCAGGGCCGCCCCGGTGCGCACGCTGCGGTTCGCCCGCGACGGCGACACCTCGGCCCGCCTCGGCGAGACGGCGGAGGTGCGGCTGACCGTCACCAACCCCGACGGCCGACGCCCGCTGCGCGCCGAGCTGCGCGACGCCTGGCCGCCCAGCTCCTGGCAACCCGGCACCGCGTTCGCCGCCGCCCGGCACCGCCTCACCGTGCCGCCGCGCGAACGCCGCCGGCTCGTCACCACGCTGCGCCCGACCCGCAGGGGCGACCACCGGGCGGTCCGGGTCACGGTCCGCTCGCACGGGCCGCTGGGCCTGGCGGCGCGCCAGGGCGGCCACGAGGTGCCGTGGACCGTACGGGTGCTGCCGCCGTTCACCAGCCGCCGCCATCTGCCGGCGAAACTGGCCCGGCTGCGCGAACTCGACGGCCGCACCTCGGTGTTGACCCGGGGTGAGGGCACCGAGTTCGACAGTCTGCGCGACTATGTCCCGGGCGACGACGTCCGCTCCATCGACTGGCGCGCGACCGCCCGCCGCTCTGCCGTCGCCGTCCGCACCTGGCGTCCGGAACGCGACCGGCATCTGCTGCTGGTCCTGGACACCGGCCGGACCTCGGCCGGCCGCGTCGGCGACGTGCCCCGTCTGGACGCGGCGATGGACGCCGCGCTGCTGCTGACGGCCCTCGCCCACCGCGCGGGCGACCGGGTGGACCTGCTGGCCTTCGACCGGGAGGTCCGCGCCTCGGTGCGGGGCCGCACCGGCTCCGACGTGCTGCCGGCCACGGTGGCCGCGCTCGCCGCCCTGGAGCCCCGACTGGTCGAGACCGACACCTCGGCCCTGGCGGCGACGGCCCTCGCACAGGCGCCCCGGCAGTCGCTGCTGGTCCTCTTCACCGGACTGGAGGCGGCCCCGGTCGAGGCCGGTCTGCTGCCGGTGCTCCCTCGGCTGACGGAGCGGCACACGGTGCTGGTCGCGGCGGTGGGCGACCCCCGTGTCGCCGAGCTGGAGGCGGGCCGTTCCACGGTGAGCGCTGTCTACGAGGCCGCCTCTGCGGCCCATCACCGCGCCGAACGCCAGCTGACGGCCCAACGCCTCCGCGGTCTGGGCGTCACCGTCGTCGAGGCCACCCCCTCGAACCTGGCGCCGGCCCTCGCCGACGCCTATCTGACGCTGAAGGCGACCGGCCGGCTGTGAGCTGACCTGGAAGGCGGGAAAGGGAGAGAACAAAAAAGCCGAGGGGCTTCACGGAAATTGATTTCCGTGAAGCCCCTCGGCTTATTCAAATAATTGTCCGGCGGCGTCCTACTCTCCCACACGGTCCCCCATGCAGTACCATCGGCGCTGAAGAGCTTAGCTTCCGGGTTCGGAATGTAACCGGGCGTT
>NZ_OCNE01000035.1 GCF_900230195.1 Streptomyces zhaozhouensis | reverse complement strand
CATCTGCATGAGTTGACCCGTGAGCATGGCCTTTCGGCGTTTGTGTTGTTCTCGTCGGTGGCTGGTGTGTTGGGTGGTCCGGGGCAGGGGAACTACGCGGCCGCCAATGCCTTTCTTGATGCGTTGGCTCAGTACCGGCAGTCGGTGGGTCTGCCCGGGGTGTCGTTGGCGTGGGGGTTGTGGGCGGCTGAGGGTGGTATGGCTGGTGGTCTGGACGCGGGGGACACGCGGCGGATCACGGGTGGTGGGTTGGTGCCCATCGCGCCGGACCGGGGGCTGGCGCTCTTCGACGCGGCCGGCTCGACCGGCCGGGCGGCCCTCGTTCCCTTGCCGCTGGATCTGTCGGCCTTGCGTCGTCAGGCGCGCACCGGGCCGGTGCCGCCGTTGCTGCGCGGTCTGGTGCGGGCCCCGGCCCGTCGGGCGGCCGCCGGCTCCGCCGCCGAGGGGTCGGCGCTGGTCCAGTCGCTCGCGGGGTTGCCCGAGGCGGAGCGGGAGAAGGCGCTGGTGGAGCTGGTGCGTACCCATGCCGCGACGGTGCTGGGCCACGGTTCCGCGCACGCCATCGCCCCCGAACGGCCGTTCAGGGAACTGGGCTTCGACTCGCTGAGCTCGGTCGAGCTGCGCAACCATCTGAACGCCGCGACCGAGTTGCGGCTGCCCGCCACCCTGGTCTTCGACTACCCGACGCCCGCCGCGCTCGCCGGCTTCATCGGCACCGAGCTGCTGGGCGAGGAAGGTGACGCGGTGGCCGGTCACCCGGCGGCCGGGACGGCGACGGCGACGGCGACGGCGACGGACGAGCCGATCGCGATCGTCGGGATGGCGTGCCGCTACCCGGGCGGGGTGGACTCCCCGGAGGCGCTGTGGCGGCTGGTGCTGGAGGGCACCGACGCCATCAGCGAGTTCCCCACCAACCGGGGTTGGGACCTCGACGCGCTCTACCACCCCGACCCCGACCACACCGGCACCTCCTACACCCGCTCCGGCGGCTTCCTGCACGATGCCGACCAGTTCGATCCGGCGTTCTTCGGGATCTCGCCGCGTGAGGCGTTGGCGATGGACCCGCAGCAGCGGCTGCTGCTTGAGGCGTCGTGGGAGGCGTTCGAACGGGCCGGCATCGATCCGCACGCGGTGCGCGGCAGCGCGGTCGGGGTCTTCGCGGGCGTGATGTACCACGACTACGTGGCCCGCCTCCGGGAGGTGCCGGAGGGTGTCGAGGGCTACCTCGGCTCCGGTGGTGCCGGCAGCATCGCCTCCGGCCGGGTGGCGTACGCGCTGGGGCTTGAGGGCCCGGCGGTCACGGTCGACACCGCCTGCTCCTCCTCGCTGGTCGCGCTGCACTGGGCGGCACAGGCGCTGCGGTCGGGCGAGTGCTCGATGGCGCTGGCCGGCGGCGTCGCGGTGATGGCGACACCGGGTACCTTTGTCGACTTCAGCCGGCAGCGCGGCCTTTCGGCGGACGGGCGCTGCAAGTCGTTCTCCGACGACGCGGACGGCACCGGCTGGGGCGAGGGCGTGGGGATGCTGCTGGTGGAGCGGCTCTCCGACGCACGCCGCAACGGCCACCCGGTGCTGGCCGTCATGCGAGGTTCGGCCGTCAATCAGGACGGTGCGTCGAACGGGTTGACGGCGCCGAACGGTCCTTCCCAACAGCGGGTGATCCGGCAGGCGTTGGCGTCGGCGGGGCTGTCGGCCGCCGAGGTGGACGCGGTGGAGGCGCACGGCACCGGCACGACGTTGGGTGACCCGATCGAGGCGCAGGCGCTGCTGGCGACCTACGGGCGGGAGAGGTCCGGGGACGAGCCGCTGTGGTTGGGCTCCATCAAGTCCAACATCGGCCACACGCAGGCCGCCGCGGGCGTCGCCGGGATCATCAAGATGGTGATGGCCATGCGCCATGGCCAGTTGCCCCCGACCCTGCATGTCGGCGAGCCCTCGACGAACGTGGACTGGTCGGCGGGCGAGGTGAAGCTGTTGACCGAGGGCCGTCCCTGGCCGGAGACGGGGCAGCCGCGCCGGGCGGCCGTCTCCTCCTTCGGCGTCAGTGGCACCAACGCGCACACCATCATCGAGCAGGTGGTGGAGCCGGGGTATCTGCCGGCTTCGGTCGGTGGTCCGGTGCCCTGGGTGGTGTCCGCCCGTGGTGCGGAGGCGTTGCGCGACCAGGCCGCGCGGTTGGGCGAACACCTCGCTTCGCGCGAGGAGTTGGCGCCGGTGGACGTGGCGTTCTCGCTCGCGACCTCGCGGGCGCCGTTCGACCATCGGGCGGTCGTGCTCGGAGAGGGCAGGGCGGCGCTGGTGGACGGCCTGGCCGCGCTCGCCGAGGGCCGGCCGTCGACGGGTGTCGTGACCGGCGCCGTCGCCAACGGCGGACTCGCGTTTCTGTTCTCGGGTCAGGGTGCGCAGCGGCTCGGCATGGGGCGTGAACTGGCGGCGCGTTTCCCGGTGTTCGCGGGTGCGTTGGACGAGGCGTTGGGGGAGTTCGAGCCGGCGGTGCGGGAGGTGTTGTTCGGTGCGGACGAGGGGGCGTTGAACGAGACGGGTGTGACTCAGCCGGCGTTGTTCGCGGTGGAGGTGGCGCTCTTCCGGCTCCTCGCGTCCTGGGGGCTCCACCCGGACGTGTTGGCCGGCCACTCCATCGGTGAGTTGGCCGCCGCGCATGTCGCGGGAGTGTGGTCCCTGTCCGACGCGGCGCGGGTGGTGGCTGCTCGGGGCGCGTTGATGCAGGCGTTGCCGACGGGTGGGGCGATGGTGGCGATCCGGGCCACCGAGGACGAGGTGGTGCCGACGCTGACCGGGGACGTCGGCATCGCGGCGGTCAACGGGCCGTCGTCGGTGGTGGTTTCCGGTGCCGAGGGGGATGTGGAGGCGGTTGCGGAGCATTGGAAGGGCGAGGGGCGGAAGGTGACGCGGCTGCGGGTCAGCCACGCGTTCCACTCGCCGTTGATGGACCCGATGCTGGAGGACTTCCGCCGGGTTCTTTCCGAAGTCAGCTACGAGACGCCCGGCCTGCCGATCGTCTCCACGCTCACCGGCCGGTCGGTATCCGCCGAGGAGCTGGCCGACCCGGACTACTGGGTGCGGCACGTCCGCGAGGCGGTCCGGTTCGCCGATGCCGTCGGCACGCTCACCGATCAGGGGATGGCCACGTTCCTGGAGGTCGGGCCCGGTGGCACGCTCTCCGCGCTCGGCCAGGAGACCGCGCCGGACGCCGCGTTCGTACCCGCCCTGCGCGCCGACCGCGACGAGGAGGCGGCGCTGCTCGCCGCCCTCGCCCAGGCCCACACGCGGGGTGTGCCGGTGGACTGGGCGGCGTTCTTCGCCGGCAGCGGCGCCCAGCGTGTCGATCTGCCCACCTACGCCTTCCAGCACCGCCGCTACTGGCTGGACGCGCCGGCCGGGGCCGGCGAGGCCGGGGCGGATGCCGAGGAGGCGCGGTTCTGGGCCGCGTTGGAGGGTGCCGCTGCGGAGGACGGGGAGGCGGAGGCGTTGGCCGCCTCGCTGGGAATCACCGACGAGGCGGCGGCCGAGTCGCTGCGTGCGGTGGCCCCCGCGCTGTCCTCCTGGCGGCGGGCGAGCCGAGCCAAGTCGGCGGTGGACGGCTGGCGTTACGCCGTCGAGTGGCAGCGGGTGGAGGTGCGGGGGCGGGGAGCGGCGCCGGTGTCCGGCCGTTGGCTGCTGGTGGTGCCGCCGGGCGACGAACGGGGCGCCGTGCTGGGTGATCTGCTCGCCGAGCGGGGCCTGGACGTGGTGTCGGTCGAGGCGGGCGCGCCGGACCGGGCGG
The DNA here is from genome assembly GCF_900230195.1 of Streptomyces zhaozhouensis. GTDB lineage: Bacteria > Actinomycetota > Actinomycetes > Streptomycetales > Streptomycetaceae > Streptomyces > Streptomyces zhaozhouensis. The sequence continues at coordinate 16,860 of NZ_OCNE01000035.1, read as the reverse complement.
GGCTCGCGGAGGCGCTGCGGGCCGTCCTCGCGTCCGGGGCGGGCGGCGAACTCGGCGGCGTGCTGTCGCTGTTGGCGCTGGACGAGGCGCCGCATCCGGCGCACCCCGCGGTGCCGAACGGTGCCGCGGCGACGCTGGCGCTCGTGCAGGCGCTGGGCGAGGCCGCGGTGTCGGCGCCGCTGTGGTGTCTGACGGCGGGCGCGGTGGCGGCGGTCGACGGCGACCAGGTGGCCGGCTTCGGCCAGTCGCTGGTCTGGGGCCTGGGCCGGGCCGTGGCGTTGGAACACCCGGACCGCTGGGGCGGCTTGGTGGATCTGCCGGCGGTGTGGGACGGGCCGGTGGCCGACCGGCTGGTGGGTCTGCTGGGCGGGGTCGAGGACGAGGTCGCGGTGCGTGGCGCGGCGGTGTTCGCACGGCGGCTGCGGCGCGCGGGCCGGCCGGCGGCCGGCTCCGGGTGGGTGCCGCGCGGGACGGTGCTGGTGACCGGCGGGCTGGGCGCGTTGGGCGCCAGGACCGCGCGATGGCTGGCGGAACGCGGCGCCGAGCACCTGGTGTTGGTGAGCCGGCGTGGCCGGGCGGCGGCGGGCGCCGCCGAGGTGGAGGCCGGGCTGGTGGAGTTGGGTGCCCGGGTCACGGTGGCGGCGGTGGACATCGCCGACCGGGAGGGGCTGGCGGCGCTGCTTGACCGGCTGGCCGACGCCGGCGACCGGGTGCGGGCGGTGGTGCACGCCGCCGGCACCGACGACGGGGCGCCGGTCGAGGCGCTGGACCTGGCGGGCTTCGCCGAGGCGGTGACCGGCAAGGTGGCGGGCGCCGCGCATCTGCACGAGCTGCTGGCCGACGTGCCGTTGGACGCGTTCCTCGCCTACTCGTCGATCGCCGGCGTGTGGGGCGGCGGCGGGCAGGGCGCCTACGGCGCGGCCAACGCCTACCTCGACGCGCTGGCCGCGCACCGGGTGGCGCGCGGCCTGCCGGGCACCGCCGTGGCCTGGGGGCCGTGGGACGGCGGCGGAATGGCGGACGCGGAGGCCCGCCGGCAGCTGGCCCGGCGTGGGCTGGCGGCCTTGTCGCCGGAGGCGGCGGTGGGCGCGGTCGCCGACGCCGTGGGCGGCGGCGCGGCCGGCACGGTGCTGGTGGACGTCGACTGGGAGCGGTTCGCGCCGGCGTTCACCGTGGGGCGGCCGAGCCGGCTGCTGGCCGAGTTGCCGGAGGCGCGGGACGCGGTCGCCGCCCGGCAGGGTGGCGGGTCGGCCGAGGGCGCGGAGGGCGCCGAGCTGCGGGCCCGGCTGGCGGGCCTGGACGCGGAGCGGCGCGTCGAGCTGGTGCGCGCGCTGGTGCTGGCGGAGGCCGCGGCGGTTCTGGGGCACGCGTCGGCCGACGCGGTGGACCCCGAACGGGCCTTCCGCGAGCTGGGGTTCGACTCGCTGACGGCGGTGGAGCTGCGGAACAGGCTGGTGGCGGCTTCGGGGCTGACGTTGCCCGCGACGGTGGTCTTCGACTACCCGAGCGCGGCGGCGCTCGCCGACCATCTGCTGTCGGCGGTCCTGGAGGAGACGCCGGAGAGCGCGCCGCCGGCGGTGGCGGCGGGTGTCTCCGACGAGCCGATCGCGATCGTCTCCATGGGCTGCCGGTTCCCCGGCGGGGTCGCCTCGCCCGAGGACCTGTGGCGGCTGCTGGCCGAGGGCGGCGACGCGGTCTCCGACTTCCCCGCCGACCGGGGCTGGGACCTGGCCGCGCTCTACGACCCGGACCCGGCGGCGGCCGGCACCTCGTACACCCGGGTGGGCGCGTTCCTCGACCGGGTGGCCGAGTTCGACGCCGGCTTCTTCGGGCTGTCGCCGCGTGAGGCGTTGGCGATGGACCCGCAGCAGCGGCTGCTGCTGGAGACCTCGTGGGAGGTGCTGGAGCGCGCCGGACTCGATCCCGAGGGGCTGCGGGGCGAACGGGTCGGCGTGTTCGTCGGCTCCAACATGCAGGACTACGCGACGGTGTTGGGCGCGGCGGCCGAGGATGTCGGCGGCTACGCGGCGACCGGCAGTTCGGCGAGCGTGATGTCGGGCCGGGTCTCCTACACCTTCGGTCTTGAGGGGCCCGCGGTCACGGTGGACACGGCGTGCTCCTCGTCGCTGGTGGCGCTCCACCAGGCGGTGGCCGCGCTGCGTTCGGGTGAGTGCGAGCTGGCGCTGGCCGGCGGGGTGACGGTGATGTCGACGCCCGGCGCGTTCATCGAGTTCAGCCGGCAGCGCGGCCTGGCGTCGGACGGGCGCTGCAAGGCGTTCGCCGCCGCCGCCGACGGCACCGGCTGGGGCGAGGGCATCGGGATGCTGCTGGTGGAGCGGCTCTCCGACGCCCGGCGGAACGGGCACGAGGTCCTCGCCGTGGTGAAGGGCTCCGCCGTGAACCAGGACGGTGCGTCGAACGGGTTGACGGCGCCGAACGGTCCCTCTCAACAGCGGGTGATCCGGCAGGCGTTGGCGTCGGCCGGGCTGCGTGCGGCGGATGTGGATGTGGTGGAGGCGCACGGGACGGGCACCACGTTGGGTGACCCGATCGAGGCGCAGGCGTTGCTGGCGACCTATGGGCGGGAGAGGCCAGGGGACGAGCCGTTGTGGCTGGGGTCGGTGAAGTCGAACATCGGGCACACGCAGGCGGCTGCCGGCGTCGCCGGGGTCATCAAGATGGTGCTGGCCATGCGGCACGGGGTGCTGCCCCGCACGCTGCACGTCGACGAGCCCTCGCCGCACGTCGACTGGTCGGCGGGGGCGATGGAGCTGCTCACCGAGGAGCGTGCCTGGCCGGTGACCGACCGGCCGCGGCGGGCCGGGATCTCCTCCTTCGGGTTCAGCGGCACCAACGCGCACACCATCATCGAACAGGCCCCCGCGCCCGCCCGCGGCGAGACCGGGCCGGCGCCGGCCGAGGAGGGCCCCGAGCCGCTGGCGGGCGCCGTGCCGTGGGTGCTGTCGGCCCGTTCCGGCGAGGCGCTGCGTGCGCAGGCCGCCCGGCTGCTGACGGCGGTCGCCCCCGCGCCGGAGACCGGAGAGCCGGCGACCCCCGATCCCGAACTGGTCGACATCGCACAGGCGTTGCGCGCCCGCACGGTCTTCGACCACCGGGCCGTGCTGGTGGGCGGGGACCGGGCGGAGCTGCGGGCCGGGCTGGCCGCGCTGGCCGAGGGACGCGAGGCGCCGAACCTGGTGACGGGCGTGGCGCGCGGCCGGGGCGCCGGAGTGGTGTTCGTCTTCCCCGGGCACGGCACGCAGTGGCTCGGCATGGCCCGCGAACTGCTGGACACCTCACCGGTGTTCCGCGACCGGATGGGTGAGTGTGCGGCCGCGCTCTCCGAGTTCGTCGACTGGTCGTTGCTGGACGCCCTCGACGATCCGGAGCTGATGGAACGTCTGGACGTCGTCCAGCCGGCGCTGTTCGCCGTGATGGTGTCGCTGGCCGCCGTCTGGCGGTCCTGGGGGGTCGAGCCGGGTGCCGTGCTCGGGCACTCGCAGGGCGAGATCGCGGCGGCCTGCGTCGCCGGCGCCCTGTCGCTGCCGGACGCGGCGCGGCTGGTGGTGCTGCGCAGCCGGGCGCTGGCCGCGCTGTCCGGCCGGGGCGGCATGGTCTCCGTCGCCCTGGACGTCGCCGCCGTGCGGGAGTCGCTGACCCGCTGGGACGGGCGGCTCGCGGTCGGCGTCGTCAATGGACCCGCCTCGGTGGTGGTCTCCGGCGATGTCGACGCGCTGGAGGAGCTGTTGGCCGACTGCGCGGAGCGCGGCGTGTGGGCGCGACGGGTCAGGGCCGACTACGCCCCGCACTCGCACCAGGTGGAGTCGGTCGAGGCGGAGCTGCTGGAAGGGCTGGCCGGGGTGGTGCCGCGCTCCGGCGACGTGCCCTACTACTCGCCGCTGGCCGGCGACTGGTTGGACACCGCCGCGCTGGACGCCGGCTACTGGTACCGGAGTCTGCGGCGGACGGTGGAGTTCGCCGACGCGGTCTCGGCCCTGGCGGCCGCCGGCCACCGGACCTTCGTGGAAGTCAGCCCGCACTCGGTGCTGGTCGCCGGGCTCGGCGAACTGCTCGGCGCGGACGGCGTGGTGACGGGGTCGCTGCGCCGGGGCGACGGCGGCCCGCAGCGGCTGCTGCTCTCGGCCGGCGCCCTGTTCACCGGCGGCGGCCAGGTGACGTGGCCGCTGCCCGCCGCGCGGCGGGTGACGCTGCCGACCTACCCGTTCCAGCGGCAGCGGTTCTGGCCCACCACGGCGCCGGCCGCCGCCGGCGACGTGACGGCCGCCGGGCTCGCCCGGGTCTCGCACCCGGTGCTGGGCGCGGTCACCGAACTCCCCGACTCCGAGGGGCTGGTGTTCAGCGGGCGGCTGTCCGCGCGCAGCCACCCGTGGCTGGGCGACTACCGGGTGCTGGGCTCGGCGGTGCTGCCCGGCGCCGCCTATGTGGACCTGGCGCTGCGCGCCGGGGACCAGGTGGGCTGCCCGGCGCTGGAGGAGCTGGTGCTGGAGACGCCGCTGGTGCTGCCGGAACGGGACGGCACCCAGGTGCGGTTGAGCGTCGCCGGGCCGGACGAGGCGGGCCGGCGGGCGTTCACCGTGGACGCGCGGGGCGACCGGGGCGGCGGCTGGACGCGGCACGCGACCGGCACCCTGGCGGCCGAGGCCCCGCCCGTCACCGGGGAGCTGGTGGCCTGGCCCCCGGCCGAGGCGGAGCCGGTCGAGCTGGCCGGCCACTACCCGGCGCTCGCCGCCGCCGGCCTGGACCACGGCCCGGCCTTCCGGGGGCTGCGCGCCGCCTGGCGGAAGGGCGACGAGGTGTTCGCCGAGGTGGAGTTGGCGGCGGGGCTCGCCGAGGACGGCTTCGACCTGCACCCCGCGCTGCTGGACGCCGCGCTGCACGCCGCCGCCGGGCACGCGACACCGGTGGACGGGCTGCCGTTCTCCTGGAACGGGGTGCGGCTGCTGGCGACCGGTGCGACGGCGCTGCGGGTCCGGCTGACGCCGGTCGGCATGTCCGGCTTCGCGCTGCTCGCCACCGACGGGGCCGGCCAACCGGTCGTGGCCGTCGACGAGTTGAGTGCCCGGCCGATCTCCGCCGAGCGGCTGGACCTGGCCAGGTCGGCGCACCGGGACGCGCTCTTCGGGGTGGAGTGGGTGCCGATGGCGGACGCCGCGCCCGACTCCGGGCCCTGGGCGGTGCTCGGCGACACCGCCGGGCGGCTGGCGCGGGCGCTCACCGCGGCCGGCGCGCCGGCCGACGAGCACCGCGACCTGGCGGCGCTGGTGGCCGCCGTCGACGGCGGCGCGCCGGCGCCCCGCTGGGTGGCGGTCGCCCCCGGTGAGGGCGCCACGACACCGGCCGAGGCGACCCGGGACACCCTCGCGCTCCTCCAGGGCTGGCTGGCCGACGGCCGGTTCGCCGCCTCCCGGCTGGTGCTGGTGACCGGCGGCGCGGTGGCGGCCGGGCCGGACGAGGACGTGCCGGACCTGGTGCGGGCGCCCGTCTGGGGGCTGGCGCGGTCCGCGCAGTCCGAGCACCCGGACCGGTTCACGCTGGTCGACGTGGACGGCGCCGACCGGTCGCCTCGGGCGCTGCCCACCGTGGTGGCGGCCGGCGAGCCGCAGGCCGCGATCCGGGACGGCGCCGTCTCGGTGCCCCGGCTGGCCCGGCTGGCCGGGCCGGCCGACGCGCCCGCGCCGGAACCGTTCGCGGCCGGCGGCGCGGTGCTCGTCACCGGCGGCCTGGGCGCGCTGGGCGGGCTGACCGCGAGGCACCTGGTGGCCAGGCACGGCGTGCGGGAGTTGGTGCTGGCCGGCCGGCGCGGCCCGGCGACGCCGGGCGCCGACGCGCTGTGCGCGGAGCTGACCGAGCTGGGCGCCCGGGTCACCGCGGTCGCCTGCGACCTGGGCGACCGGGAGGCGGTGGCGGCGCTGCTCGCGGCGCACCCGGTGACGGCGGTGGTGCACGCGGCGGGCGTGCTGGACGACGGGGTGGTGGAGTCCCTGACGCCGGAGCAGGTCGACGGGGTGTTCCGCCCCAAGGCCGACGCGGCGTGGCATCTGCACGAGCTGACCCGCGAGCTTGACCTGTCGGCGTTCGTGCTGTTCTCCGCGGCGGCCGGCACCTTCGGCGGCCCCGGGCAGGGCAACTACGCGGCGGCCAACGCGTTCCTCGACGCCCTGGCCCAGCACCGGCGGGCCGCCGGGCTGCCCGCCACCTCGCTGGCCTGGGGCCTGTGGGGGGCGGCGAGCGGCCTCACCGAGCATCTCGCCGACGCCGACCTGCGGCGGCTGGCGCGCGGCGGCATGGTGCCGCTGGCCGACGACGAGGGCATGGCGCTCCTGGACGCGGCCCGCGCGACCGGCGCCGCGACGGCGGTGCCCGCCGCGCTCGACCTGGCCGCGCTGCGGGCCCACCCGGACCGGGTGCCGCCGCTGCTGCGCGGCCTGGTGCCGGCGCCGGCCCGCCGCTCCGCGCGGTCCGGCGGGGACGCCGGGGCGGTGCCGCTGGCCCAGCGGCTCGCCGACCTGACCGAGGCGGAGCAGCACCGGGTGCTGGTCAGGCTGGTGCGCGGCCACACGGCGGCGGTCCTCGGCTTCGCCGGGCCGGAGGCCGTCGACCCCGACCGCGCGTTCAAGGAGCTGGGCTTCGACTCGCTGACCGCCGTCGAGCTGCGCAACCGGCTGGACGCGGAGGCCGGTTCGCGGCTGCCGGCGACGCTGGTCTTCGACCATCCGAGCCCGGCGGCGCTCGCCGCGCACCTGCGGGCGACGGTGCTGGCCGACTCGGCCACGCCGGCCGCCGAGGTGCTGGGCGAGCTGAACCGGCTGACCGTCTCCCTCGCCAAGCTCGACCCGGACGACGCGCTGGCCGGCGACATCAGGCTGCGCCTGCGGTCGCTGCTGACCGCCTGGGAGGGCGGGACCCCCGACGGCCGCGAACCGGCCGGCGCCGAGGACGACCTGAGCGGCGCGGAGACGCTCGACGACGTCTTCCAGATCATCGACGGCGAACTCGACTCCTGACCCGCGGCGCGGACGCCGACCCGGACGACCACGGACTCCACCAAGAGGGGTAGCACGCACATGTCGCACGACGACAAGGTCCTCGACTACCTGAAGCGCCTGACCGCCGACCTGCGGGTGACCAGGCAACGGCTGCGCGACGTCGAGGAGCGGGCCACCGAGCCGATCGCGATCGTCGGCATGGCCTGCCGCTTTCCCGGCGGAGTCGCCTCGCCCGAGGACCTGTGGCGGCTGGTCGCCTCGGGAACGGACGCGGTGGCGGAGTTCCCCACCGACCGCGGCTGGGACGTCGAGGCGCTCTACGACCCGGACCCGGCGCACCCCGGCACCAGCTACAGCCGGCACGGCGCGTTCCTGGCGGACGTGGGCGGCTTCGACGCGGACCTCTTCGGGATCTCGCCGCGTGAGGCGCTGGCGATGGACCCGCAGCAGCGGCTGCTGCTGGAGACCTCCTGGGAGACGTTCGAACGGGCCGGCATCGCCCCGGACGCGCTGCGCGGCAGCCGGACGGGTGTCTTCGTCGGCACCAACGGGCAGGACTACGCGCCGCTGCTGACGGCCTCCCGGGAGAACGTCGACGGCTATGTCGGCACCGGCAGCGCCGCCAGTGTCATCTCCGGCCGGGTCTCCTACACCTTCGGGCTTGAGGGGCCCGCGGTCACGGTGGACACGGCGTGCTCGTCGTCGCTGGTGGCGCTCCACCAGGCGGTGGCCGCGCTGCGTTCGGGTGAGTGCGAGTTGGCGCTGGCCGGCGGGGTGACGGTGATGTCGACGCCGGGTGTCTTCGTGGAGTTCAGCCGGCAGCGCGGCCTGGCGTCGGACGGGCGGTGCAAGGCGTTCGCGGACGGCGCGGACGGCACCGGGTGGGGCGAGGGCGTGGGGATGCTGCTGGTGGAGCGGCTCTCCGACGCGCGGCGCAACGGGCACCGGGTGCTGGCCGTGGTGAAGGGGTCCGCGGTCAACCAGGACGGCGCGTCGAACGGGTTGACGGCGCCGAACGGTCCTTCCCAACAGCGGGTGATCCGGCAGGCGTTGGAGAGCGCGGGTCTGACCACGGCGGATGTGGACGCGGTGGAGGCGCATGGCACCGGCACCACGTTGGGCGACCCGATCGAGGCGCAGGCGCTGCTGGCCACCTACGGCCAGGGCCGCACCGGCGAGCCGCTGTGGCTGGGCTCGGTGAAGTCGAACATCGGCCACACCCAGGCCGCGGCCGGCGTGGTCGGCGTGATCAAGATGGTGGCGGCCATGCGCCACGGCCAGTTGCCGCCCACGCTGCACGTGGACCGGCCGTCGACGCACGTCGACTGGTCGGCGGGCGAGGTCGAGCTGCTGACCGAGGCCCGCCCCTGGCCGGAGACCGGCCGGCCGCGCCGGGCCGGGATCTCCTCCTTCGGGGTGAGCGGCACCAACGCGCACACCATCATCGAACAGGCTCCGGAAGCACCTCCGGAGGCCGAGGAGCGCGCCGTGCCGCCGGCCGTCGCCGTGCCGCCCTGGCCGCTGTCGGCCCACGACCCGGCGGCGCTGCGCGCCCAGGCCGCGCGGCTGCGCCCGGCGCTCGTCGACCCCGACCCGGTGGAGGCCGCCAGGGCGCTCGCCACCGGCCGGGCGGCACTGGCCAGGCGCGCGGTGATCCTCGCCGACAGCCAGGAGACCCGGCTGGCCGCCCTGGACGCGCTGGCCGAGGGCCGGCCGACGCCGGACGCGGTCACCGGAACGGCCGGCAGCGGCTCGCTGGCCTTCCTGTTCTCGGGTCAGGGTGCGCAGCGGCTGGGGATGGGGCGTGAACTGGCGGCTCGTTTCCCGGTGTTCGCGGAGGCGCTGGACGAGGCGCTGGCGCACTTCGACCCGGTGGTTGCCGAGGCCCTTTGGGGCGCGGACGAGGGGGCGTTGAACGAGACGGGGGTGACCCAGCCGGCGTTGTTCGCCGTCGAGGTGGCGCTGTTCCGGTTGTTGGAGTCCTGGGGCGTCCGTCCCGAGGTCCTTGCCGGGCATTCGATCGGTGAGTTGGCGGCGGCGCATGTGGCCGGTCTCTGGTCTCTGTCGGATGCGGCGCGGGTGGTGGCGGCGCGTGCCGGGTTGATGCAGGCGTTGCCGAGCGGTGGGGCGATGGTGGCGATCCGGGCGACCGAGGCGGAGGTGGTGCCGACGCTGACCGGGAACGTCGGCATCGCGGCGGTCAACGGGCCGTCGTCCGTGGTGGTTTCCGGTGCCGAGGGCGATGTGGAGGCGGTCGCGGAGCATTGGAAGGCCGAGGGGCGGAAGGTGACGCGGCTGCGGGTCAGCCACGCGTTCCACTCGCCGTTGGTGGACCCGATGCTGGAGGACTTCCGCCGGGTACTCGACAGCGTCAGCTACGAGACGCCCACCGTTCCGCTCGTCTCGACGCTGACCGGCCGGTCGGTATCCGCCGAAGAGTTGGCCGACCCGGACTACTGGGTGCGACACGTCCGCGAGGCGGTCCGGTTCGCCGACGCCGTCACCTCGCTGAGCGGCGAGGGCGTGACCACCTTCGTCGAGGTCGGGCCCGGCGGCACGCTCTCCGCGCTCGGCCAGGAGACCGCGCCCGACGCCGCGTTCGTCCCCACCCTGCGCGCCGACCGCGACGAGGAGACGGCGCTGCTGACCGCGTTGGCCAGGGCCCACGTCCGGGGCGTCCCGGTCGACTGGACGGCGCTGCTCGGCGCCGGCAGCGGCGCGCGACGCGTCGAGCTGCCGACCTACGCGTTCCAACGGGCACGTTTCTGGCCCGACGGCACGGCCCTGGTCGGCGGCGGCACGCCCCGCGCCACGCCCGACGATGACGCACCGTCCCGCCGCACCGCCGCCGACGCCCTCGCCGCCGCCGGCTCCGCGCTGGCCCGCTCGCTGGCCGGCCTGACCGACGAAGACCGCGCGCGGGCGCTGCGGGAGCTGGTCCGCACCCACGCCGCCCTCGTCCTCGGCCACGGCACCGCCCGCACCGTCGACGCCGACCGGCCGTTCAAGGAACTGGGCTTCGACTCGCTGACCGCCGTCGAACTGCGCAACCAGCTCACCGAGGCCACCGAGCTGGCCCTGCCGGCCACCCTCGTCTTCGACTACCCGACGCCGGCCGCGCTCGCCGCGTTCCTCGACGCCGAACTGACCGGCGCGCCCGACCCCGGCCCGCGCAGGTCCGGCCAGGTCGCCGCCTTCGACGAGCCGATCGCCCTCGTCGGCATGAGCTGCCGCTACCCGGGCGGCGTCAACTCGCCCGAGGACCTGTGGCGGCTGGTGCGCGACGAGGTCGACGCCATCACCGAGTTCCCCGCCAACCGGGGCTGGGACCTGACCACGCTCTACCACCCCGACCCGGACCGCCAGGGCACCACCTACACCCGCTCCGGCGGCTTCCTGCACGAAGCCGACCGCTTCGACCCGGCCTTCTTCGGCATCTCGCCGCGCGAGGCGCTCACCATGGACCCGCAGCAGCGGCTGCTGCTGGAGACCTCCTGGGAGGCGTTCGAACGCGCCGGCATCGACCCGCAGTCGGCCCGCGGCCGCGACGTCGGCGTCTTCACCGGCACCAACATGCAGGACTACGGCACCCTGCTGGCCGCCAGCGGGGAGAGCGTCGAGGGCTACATAGGCACCGGCAACGCGGCCAGCGTCGTCTCCGGCCGGGTCTCCTACACCTTCGGCCTTGAGGGCCCGGCGGTCACCGTCGACACCGCCTGCTCCTCCTCGCTGGTCGCCCTGCACTGGGCGGCCCAGGCGCTCCGCCAGGGCGAGTGCTCGCTGGCGCTCGTCGGGGGCGTGGCGGTGATGTCGACGCCGGACTCCTTCATCGACTTCAGCCGACAGCGCGGCCTCGCCGCCGACGGGCGCTGCAAGTCGTTCTCCGACAGCGCGGACGGCACCGGCTGGGGCGAGGGCGTCGGCGTGCTGGTGCTCCAGCGGCTGAGCGACGCCCGCCGCGAGGGCCACCGGGTGCTGGCCGTGGTGAAGGGGTCCGCGGTCAACCAGGACGGCGCGTCCAACGGGCTGACCGCGCCGAACGGCCCTTCCCAACAGCGGGTGATCCGGCAGGCGTTGGCGTCGGCCGGGCTGACGGCCGCCGACGTGGACGCGGTGGAGGCGCACGGCACCGGCACCACGTTGGGCGACCCGATCGAGGCGCAGGCGCTGCTGGCCACCTACGGCCGCGACCGGGCGGAGGGCGAGCCGCTGTGGCTGGGCTCGCTGAAGTCCAACATCGGCCACACCCAGGCGGCGGCGGGTGTCGCCGGGGTCATCAAGATGGTGATGGCCATGCGGCACGGCGTGCTGCCCCGCACCCTGCATGTCACCGAGCCGACCTCCGGGGTCGACTGGTCGGCCGGCGGCGTCGAGCTGCTGACCGAGGCCCGCCCCTGGCCGGAGGCCGACCGGCCCCGCCGGTTCGGCGTCTCCTCGTTCGGCTTCAGCGGCACCAACGCGCACGCCGTCATCGAACAGGCGCCGGCGGCCGAGGAACCACCGCCGGCCGCGCCGCGCCCGCCCGTGCTGGCGCTGCCGCTCGCCGCGCGCGGCGAGGACGTGCTGCCGGCGCAGGCCGCCCGGCTGCACGCCCATCTGACGGCCCACCCCGAGCTGCCGCCGCTCGACGTCGCCCACACGCTGGCCGTCAGCCGCCCCGCGCTCGACCACCGCGCGGTCGTCCTCGGCCCGGACCGCGCCACCCTGCTCGACGGGCTCGCCGCCCTCGCCGAGGGCCGCACCCACAGCGCGCTGGTCACCGGCTCGGCCACCGGGCAGCGGCTGGCGTTCCTCTTCTCCGGGCAGGGCAGCCAACGCCTCGGCATGGGCCGTGAACTCGCCGACACCCACCCCGTGTTCGCCGAGTCGCTGAACGAGACGCTGGCCCTCTTCGACCCGGCCGTGCGGGCCGCGCTCGACGGCGCGGACGAGGGGGCGTTGAACGAGACGGGCCTCACCCAGCCGGCGCTGTTCGCCGTCGAGGTCGCCCTCCACCGCCTCCTGGAGTCCTGGGGCGTCCGCCCCGACCTGCTCGCCGGCCACTCCGTCGGCGAGCTGGCCGCCGCCCACGTCGCCGGGCTGTGGACCCTGCCCGACGCGGCGAAGGTGGTCGCGGCCCGCGCCGGCCTGATGCAGGCACTGCCGCCCGGCGGCGCCATGGCCGCCGTCCGCGCCACCGAGGCCGAGATCGTCCCGACACTGACCGACCACGTCGGCATCGCCGCCGTCAACGGCCCCACCTCGGTGGTGATCTCCGGCCCCGCCCCCGACGTCACCAAGATCGCCGACCACTGGCGGGCCGAGGGCCGCAAGGTGACGCCCCTGAAGGTCAGCCACGCCTTCCACTCCCCGCTGATGGAGCCCATGCTCGACGACTTCCGGCGCGTACTGGAAAGCGTCAGCTACGCCACCCCCACCCTCCCGATCGTCTCCACCCTCACCGGCCGGCGCGCCACCCCCGACGAACTCGCCTCGCCCGACTACTGGGTGCGGCACGCGCGGCAGCCCGTCCGGTTCGCCGACGCCGTCGACACCCTCGTCGCCGAGGAGACCGACCTCTTCCTGGAGATCGGCCCCGGCAGCACGCTCACCGCCCTCGGCCGGGAGACCGCGCCCGACGCCACCTTCCTGCCCGCCCTGCACACCGCCGACCGGACCGAGCCGCTCGCCCTGGCCACCGCCGCCGCCGGGTTGCACGTGCGCGGCGGCACCGTCGACTGGTCCGCGCTCGCCCCCGGCGGTCGCCACGCCGACCTGCCCACCTACGCCTTCCGCCGCGCCCGCTACTGGCCCAAGCCGCCCACCCGCCATGCCACCGGCCGTGGTTCCGCCGTCGACGAGCGGTTCTGGACCGCCGTCGCCGAAGGCGACCTCGGCGGCCTCGCCGACACCCTGGCCATCGCCCCCGACGAACCGATCGGCACCGTGCTGCCCCGGCTCTCCCACTGGCGGCGCGAACAGGCCGCCCACACCGCCGCCGACAGCTGGCGCTACCGCGCCACCTGGCGCGCCCTCGACGACGCCCCGGCCACCCTCACCGGCACCTGGCTGGTGGTCAGCCGCGACGGCGGCGGCACCGCGCCCCTCACCGCGGCGCTCACCCGCCACGGCGCCCGCGTCCTGCCCCTGCACACCGGCGACAGCCCCGACCGCGCCTCGCTGGCCGCGCTGCTCACCACCGAGGAACCCGTCGCCGGCGTGCTCTCCCTGCTCGCCCTCGACCCGACCCCGCCGGCCGACGGCGGCCTGCCCGCCACCCTCGCCCTCGTCCAGGCCCTCGACGACCGCGACCTCGACGTCCCCCTGTGGTGCGCGACCAGCGGTGCCGTCACCGTCGGCGCGGCCGACCCACCCGCCCGGCCGGAACAGGCGGCGCTCTGGGGCCTCGGCCGCGTCGCCGCCCTGGAACGGCCGGACGGCTGGGGCGGCCTGATCGACCTGCCCACCACACTCGACGAGCCGGCCGCCGCCCGCCTCGCCGGCATCCTCACCCGCGCCCAGGGCGAGGACCAACTCGCGCTCCGCCCCGCCGGCGTGTACGCCCGCCGGCTGCTGCCCGCGCCCCCAGGACCGGCCAACGACTGGCGACCCACCGGCACCGTCCTGGTCACCGGCGGCACCGGCTCCCTCGGCCGGCACATCGCCCACTGGCTGGTCGACCGCGGTGCCCCCCACCTGCTGCTCACCAGCCGGCGCGGCCCCGACGCCCCCGGCGCCCGGGAGCTGGCCGCCGAACTCACCGCGCGCGGCGCCCGCGTCACCGTCGCCGCCTGCGACGCCGCCGACCGGGACGCGCTGGCCGCGCTCCTCGCCACCATCCCCGACGACCAGCCGCTCAGCACCGTCGTGCACGCCGCCGGCGTCCTCGACGACGGCGTCCTCACCTCCCTCACCCCCGACCGCTTCGCCACCGTGCTCAGGCCCAAGGTCGACGCCGCCGTCAACCTGCACGAACTCACCCGCGACCGGGAACTGACCGCGTTCGTCCTGTTCTCCTCCGTCGCCGCCACCTTCGGCGCCCCCGGCCAGGCCAACTACGCCGCCGCCAACGCCCGGCTCGACGCCCTCGCCGAGTTGCGCGCCGCCGAGGGCCTGCCCGCCACCGCCGTCGCCTGGGGCCCCTGGGACGGCGGCGGCATGGCCGAAGGGCCACTCGGCGAAGCGCTGCGCCGCCGCGGCCTGCCTCCGCTCGACCCCGAACGGGCCGTCGCCGCCCTCGACCGCGCCATCCGGCACGGCGCCCCCACCGAACTGGTCGCCGACGTCGACTGGGAGGTGTTCACCCCCACCTTCACCGCCGTCCGCCCCAGCCCGCTGCTGAGCGAACTCCCCGGCGGCCGGCCCGCCACCGGGGGGCCCGCCGCCGAGACCGGCCAGTCCGCCGACCTGGCCACCACCCTCGCCACCCTGCCCCCGGAGGAACGCGCCCGCGCCGTACTCGACCTGGTCCGCGAACAGGCCGCCGCCGTCCTCGGCCACCAGGGCGGCCGGACCGTCGAACCAGAACGGGCCTTCCAGGACCTCGGCTTCGACTCCCTCACCGCCGTCGAGTACCGCAACATCCTCAACGCCACCACCGGGCTGAACCTGCCCGCCACGCTCGTCTTCGACCACCCCACGCCGGCCGCCCTCGCCGACCACGTCCTCACCCGACTACCCGGCGGCCAGGCCCCGTCCCTGGACACCGAGCTGGACCGTCTTGAGTCCGCGCTGTCCCTCCTCACCCCGGACGACACCCGGCACGCCGACATCGGCGCCCGCCTCCGCGCACTGCTCTCCCGCTGGGACGAGACGCACTCCCGCACCGAAGCCGCCGACACCGGCACGGACGCGCGCACCGCCTCCGCCGACGAACTGCTCGCGCTGCTCGACGACGAACTCGGTAGGTCCTGAAGCCAATGAACACGCCTGAAGGGTCGCAACACATGTCGAACGAGGAGAAGTACCTCGACTACCTCCGGCGGGCCACCGTGGACCTCCAGGAGATGCGCGGCAAGCTCCGCGAGGTCGAGGAGCGCGAGTCCGAGCCGATCGCCGTCGTCGGCATGAGCTGCCGCTTCCCCGGCGGCGTCGCGTCGCCCGAGGACCTGTGGCGGCTGCTCGCGGACGGCCGGGACGCCGTCACCGAGTTCCCCACCGACCGGGGCTGGGACCTGGACGCCCTCTTCGACGACGACCCGGACCGCCAGGGCACCTCCTACAGCCGGCACGGCGCCTTCGTCCACGACGTGCCCGACTTCGACCCCGCCTTCTTCGGCATCTCCCCCCGGGAGGCCGCCGCCATGGACCCGCAGCAGCGGCTGCTGCTGGAGACCTCCTGGGAGGTGCTGGAGCGCGCCGGCATCGACCCGGGCAGCCTGCGCGGCAGCCGGTCCGGCGTCTTCGTCGGCACCAACGGCCAGGACTACGCGGTGCGTCTGGCGACCGGCGCCCCCGAGGGCTACGAGGGCTACATAGGCACCGGCAACGCCGCGAGCATCATCTCCGGCCGCGTCGCCTACACCCTCGGCTTCGAGGGCCCCGCCCTGACCGTGGACACCGCCTGCTCCTCCTCGCTCGTCGCCCTGCACCTCGCGGTGCACGCGCTGCGGCACGGCGAGTGCCCCCTCGCCATCGCCGGCGGCGTCACCGTCATGTCCACCCCCGGCGTCTTCATCGACTTCAGCCGGCAGCGGGGGCTGGCCCTGGACGGGCGCTGCAAGGCGTTCGCCGACGGCGCCGACGGCACCGCCTGGGGCGAGGGGGCCGGGCTGCTGCTCCTGGAGCGGCTCTCCGACGCCCAGCGCAACGGCCACCCGGTCCTCGCCGTCATCCGCGGCTCCGCCATCAACCAGGACGGCGCCTCCAACGGGCTGACCGCGCCCAACGGTCCTTCCCAACAGCGCGTGATCCGCCAGGCGTTGACCTCCGCCGGGCTCACGGCCGCCGACGTGGACGCCGTCGAGGCACACGGCACCGGCACCCGGCTCGGCGACCCGATCGAGGCGCAGGCGCTGCTCGCCACCTACGGCCAGGGCCGGCCGGCCGACCGGCCGCTCTGGCTCGGCTCCGTCAAGTCCAACATCGGGCACACCCAGGCCGCCGCCGGTGTGGTCGGCGTGATGAAGATGATCCTGGCCATGCGGCACGGCGAGCTGCCGCGCACCCTGCACGTCGACGCGCCGTCCACCCATGTCGACTGGTCGGCGGGCGCGGTGGAACTGCTCACCGAGCACCGCCCCTGGCCGGAGACCGGGCAGCGGCGCCGGGCCGGCGTCTCCTCGTTCGGCGTCAGCGGCACCAACGCGCACGTCATCGTCGAGCAGGCCCCCGAGGCGGCGGAGACCGCCGAGGCGGCCGAAACCGGCGACCGGCTGCCGCCCGGGACCCTCCTGCCCTGGGTGCTCTCCGCCCGCAGCGCGGAGGCGCTCCGCGCCCAGGCCGCCCGGCTCGCCGCCGGCCTCGGCGACCACGACCCCGCCGACATCGGCCACGCCCTGGTGACCTCGCGGGCGACATGGGAGCACCGCGCGGTGGTCGTCGCGGGCGAACGCTCCGAGTTCCGGGCCGCGTTGGCGGCGTTGGCCGAGGGGCGCTCCAGCGGCGCCGTGGTCACCGGCGTCGCCGACGAGCCGGGGCGGTTGGGGTTCCTGTTCTCGGGTCAGGGTGCGCAGCGGTTGGGGATGGGGCGTGAGCTGGCGTCGCGTTTCCCGGTGTTCGCGGAGGCGCTGGACGAGGCGTTGGGGGAGTTCGAGCCGGCGGTGCGGGCGGTGTTGTTCGGTGCGGACGAGGGGGCGTTGAACGAGACGGGGGTGACTCAGCCGGCGTTGTTCGCGGTGGAGGTGGCGCTCTTCCGGCTTCTTGAGTCCTGGGG
>NZ_OCNE01000034.1 GCF_900230195.1 Streptomyces zhaozhouensis | reverse complement strand
CCCCACGACTCAAGAAGCCGGAAGAGCGCCACCTCCACCGCGAACAACGCCGGCTGAGTCACCCCCGTCTCGTTCAACGCCCCCTCGTCCGCACCCCAAAGAGCCTCGGCAACCACCGGATCGAAGTGCGCGAGCACCTCGTCCAGCGCCTCCGCGAACACCGGGAAACGAGCGGCGAGTTCACGCCCCATCCCCAACCGCTGCGCACCCTGACCCGAGAACAGAAACGCCAACCGCCCCGGGGTGGCCTGCCCCAGCGTCAGGCCCGGTGCGTCGTCCCGGCCCTCGGCCAGGGCGGTCAACCCGGCGAGGAACTCGGCCCGTTCGGTGGCTACCAGCACCGCGCGGTGCGGGAAGGCCGTGCGGGTGGTGGCCAGGGCGTGGCCGACGTCGGCGGGATCGTGGTCGTGGTCGCCGAGGGTGGCGGCGAGTCGGGCGGCCTGGGCGCGGAGCGCCTCGGGGGTGCGGCCGGAGAGCGGCCAGGGCAGCACGGTGGTGGAGCGCGGCCGGTCGGTCCCGGCCGGGGGTGCCGGGTCGGCGGGCGGTGCCTGTTCCAGGATGACGTGCGCGTTGGTGCCGCTGACGCCGAAGGAGGAGACGCCGGCCCGGCGGGGTTCGCCGGTCTCCGGCCAGGGGCGGTGCTCGGTGAGCAGTTCCACCGCGCCCGCCGACCAGTCGACATGGGTGGACGGCGCGTCGACGTGCAGGGTGCGCGGCAGTTCGCCGTGCCGCATGGCGAGGACCATCTTGATGACGCCGCCGACGCCGGCGGCGGCCTGCGAGTGGCCGATGTTCGACTTCAGCGAGCCGAGCCACAGCGGCTCGCCCTCGCCCCTGCCCTGGCCATAGGTCGCCAGCAGCGCCTGCGCCTCGATCGGGTCGCCCAACGTGGTGCCGGTGCCGTGTGCCTCGACGGCGTCGACCTGGGCGGGGGTGAGGCGGGCCGAGGCCAACGCCTGGTGGATGACGTCCCGTTGGGAGGGGCCGTGGGGGGCGGTCAGGCCGTTGGAGGCGCCGTCCTGGTTGATGGCGGAGCCGCGGATGACGGCGAGGACCGGGTGGCCGTTGCGCTGGGCGTCGGAGAGCCGTTCCACCAGCAGTATGCCGACGCCCTCGCCCCAGCCGGTGCCGTCGGCGCCGTCGGCGAAGGACTTGCAGCGGCCGTCGACGGAGAGCGCCCGCTGCCTGCTGTACTCCACGAAGGTGCGGGGCGTCGACATGAAGGTGGCGCCGCCGGCCAGGGCGAGGGAGCACTCCTCGCGGCGGAGCGCGACCATCGCCAGGTGCAGGGCGACCAGCGACGAGGAGCAGGCGGTGTCGACGGTGACGGCCGGGCCGGTCAGGCCGAGGGTGTAGGCGATCCGGCCGGAGGCGATGCTGGCGGCGCTGCCGTTGGAGAGGTAGCCCTCGTAGCCTTCCGGCGCCTGGGGCAGTCGGCTGGCGTAGTCGTTGTAGACGAGGCCGGCGAAGACGCCGGTTCTGGTGTCCCGGGCGGTGGCGGGGTCGATGCCGGCGCGTTCGAACGCCTCCCAGGAGGTCTCCAGCAGCAGCCGCTGCTGGGGGTCGGTGGCCAGCGCCTCGCGGGGGCTGATGCCGAAGAACTCGGGGTCGAAGTCGGCGGCGCCCCGCAGGAATCCGCCGTGCCGGGTGAGGGAGGTGCCGGCGTGGTCGGGGTCGGGGTGGTGGAGTTGTTCGACGTCCCAGCCCCGGTCGGTGGGGAACTCGGAGACGGCGTCAGTGCCTTCGGCCAGCACCCGCCACAGGTCTTCCGGCGACGCGACGCCACCGGGGTAGCGGCAGCTCATCCCGATGATGGCGATGGGCTCGTGCTCCCGCTCCTCGACCTCGCGCAGCCGTCGGCGGGCGCTGCGCAGGTCGTTGGTGGCCCGCTTGAGGTAGTCGCGGAGCCTGGCCTCGTTCTCCATCTGGGGTGTGCTCCTTACAGCGGTGCGGGGTGCGGCGGTGGGGGGCGTGGGGGTGCCGGGGCGGGGGCGCTGCGGGTCGGTCACGAGGTCTCTAGCTCGTTGTCGAGGTAGCCGAAGAGCTCGTCGTCGGTGGCCGCGTCGAGGTCCGCGCCAGGGTCGGCCCCGGGGCCGGTGTCGGGGGTGTGGGCGCCGCCGGCGCGGGTGTCACTCCAGCGGGCGAGGAGGGCGCGCAGCCGCAGGTCGACCCGGGTGGCGGTGCCGTCGTCCGCGAGGTCGAACAGGGCGTGTTCCAGGCGGTCGAGCTGGTCGAGGAGGCCGGTCTCCGGCGCCGGCTCGCCGCCGGGCAGCAGGGTGAGCAGGTGGCGGCTGATGGCGGCGGCCGAGGGGTGGTCGAAGACGAGGGTGGAGGGGAGCCGCAGCCCGGTGGCCGTGGTGAGCCGGTTGCGGAGTTCGACCGAGGTGAGGGAGTCGAAGCCGAGGTCGCGGAGGGCGCGCGCCGGGTCGACCTGGCTGCCCGGGACGTGTCCGAGCACGGCGGCTATCTGGGCGGTGACCAGGTTGAGCACGGTCTGCTCGCGGTCGGCGGGGGGCTGGCCGGCGAGGGTGTCGGCGAGTGCCCCCGGTGCGGCGGTGCCGGTGTCGTCGGCGCGCCGGGCGGGGGCGCGGACCAGTGCGCGCAGGACGGGCGGCAGGGTGCCGTCGGCTGCCTGGCCGCGGAGGGCGGCGGTGTCGAGCAGGACGGGCACGAGGGCGGGGCGGTCGTCGTGGAGGGCGGCGTCGAGGAGCGCGAGGGCGTCGGCGGTGGGCAGGGGGCGGATGCCGGAGCGGCCGAGCCTGGCCCGGTCGCCGGCGTCGAGCCCGGCGGTCATGCCGCTGGCGGCCGCCCACATGCCCCAGGCGAGGGAGACCCCGGGCAGGCCGAGGGCGTGGCGGCGCTGGACGAGGGCGTCGAGCGCGACGTTGGCGGCGGCGTAGCTGGCCTGGCCCGCGCTGCCGAGGACGCCGGCGGCGGAGGAGAAGACGACGAAGGCGGTGAGGTCGGCGTCGCGGGTGAGGGCGTCGAGGTGGAGGAGGCCGTCGACCTTGGGGCCGAGGACCCGGTCGACGCGTTCCGGGGTGAGGGCGGGCAGCACGCCGTCGTCGACGACGCCGGCGGCGTGCACGACGGCGCCGAGCGGCCGGTCGAGGGCGGCGAGCAGTGCGGCGACGGCGGCGCGGTCGGCGAGGTCGCAGGCGGCGACGGTCACCTGGGCGCCGAGGGCGGTCAACTCCTCGCGGAGCTGTTCCGCGCCCTCGGTGTCCGGGCCGCGGCGGCCGGCGAGGGTGAGGTGGCGCACGCCGTGCGCGGTGACGAGGTGGCGTGCGACGAGCGCGCCGAGGGTGCCGAGGCCGCCGGTGACCAGCACGGCGCGGTCCGGGTCGAAGCGGGGGGCGGTGGGGTCACCGGCGCCGGGGCGCGCCTCGTCCGCGCTGGCCCGCGCCAGCCGAGGGGCGGTCAACCGCCCTTCATGCAAAGCGAGTTGGGTTTCTCCGGTGGCGAGTGCGGCGGGCAGGGCGCGGGCGCTGGCCGGGGTGCCGTCCAGGTCGAGGAGCGCGAACCGGCCGGGGTTCTCGGTCGCCGCCGAGCGGAGCAGGCCCCAGACGGCGGCCTGGGCCGGGTCGGGGTGCTCGGGGTGGACGGCGCCGTGGGTGACCAGGACGAGGCGGGTGTGTTCGGTCCGTGGGTCGGCGAGCCAGCGTTGGGTGAGGGCGAGGGCCCAGTGCACGGCGGCCCGGATCGGGTCGCCCGCGTCGGCCGGGTCGCCCGCGTCGGCCGGGCGGGGGCAGGGGGCGAGCAGTTCTGTGACGCCGTCGAGGCGGTCGAGTGCCGTTTCGAGTGCTGTTCCGAGTGCCGTTTCGAATGCGGTGGCGGGGTCGACGGGGTCGGCGGTGGCGGGGTCGACGGTGGCCGGGTCGGTGCCCAGGGTGGGCAGTGCGAGTCCGAGGGGGTTCCGGCCGAGCACGGCGAGCCCGGCCGGGGCCGCGCCGGGCGCCGGGGCCGCCGCCTCGACGGGGGCCCAGGTCAGGGCGAACAGCGCGTCGGCGGTGCGGGGGCGGGCCGACTGGTCGGCCGGCCGCAGCCGGACCTCGTCGACGGTGGCGACGGGCCGGCCGGCCGGGTCGGTGAGGGTCAGCGCGCCGCTGTCCGGCGCCGTCGGGGACCAGCGCACGCGCAGTGCCCGCGCGCCGACGGCGTGCAGCCGTGCGCCGGTGAAGCGGTGCGGCACCAGGGGGGCGGCGTCGGGTTCGTCCCGCGCGGGCGGCCGGGCCGCGTCCAGGGCGGCGTCCAGCAGCGCGGGGTGCAGCGCGAAGCCGTCGTCGCCGGCCTCCGCCGGCAGCGCCGCCTCGGCGTAGTGGTCGCCGTCGAGTCGCCAGGCGGCGCCGGGGCCGCCCGGGTCGGCGGGGGTGGCGCCGGGCGGCGGCCAGGCCGTCGGCTCGGCGTCGGCGGCCTGGGCCGGGGGGCCCGAGGCGAGGGTGCCGGTGGCGTGTTCTGTCCAGCTGTCGTTCCGGTCGGCGTCCTCGGGCCGGGAGTGGACGCGGACCGGCCGGGTGCCGTCGGCGTCCGGGCCGACCGTGACCCGCAGCGCGAGGCCGCCGCGTGCCGGCGGCGACAGCGGTGTCCGCACGGCGAGTTCGGCCACCGTGTCCAGGCCGTGGTCGGCCGCCGCGTGCAGGGCGAGGTCGAGGAGCGCGGTCGACGGGACGTCGTGGCGGCCGGCGAGCCACGGCTGGGTGCGGGCGGCCAGCCGGCCGGTGAAGACGGTGCCGGCCCCGTCGGGCAGGTGCACGGCGGCGCGCAGCAGCGGGTGGCCGCCGGTGGCGACGCCGAGGGCGCCGCCGGCGGCCGGGGCGACCGCCGCCGTCAGCCAGTACCGCTGGTGCTGGAAGGGATAGGTCGGCAGGTCGACTCGGCGGCCCGCGGCCGCCGGCGGGGCGAGGCGGGCGCCGCGCACGTGGAGCCGCGCGGCGGCGTGCGCCAGGCTCTCCGTCTCGGGCCGGTCGGCGCGCAGCGTCGGCACGAACACCGCGTCGGGCGCGCTGTCCTGGCCCATCGCGGCGAGCGTCCCGCCGGGCCCGACCTCCAGCAGGGTGGTGACGCCCCGCGCGGCGAGGGAGGCGACGGCGTCGGCGAACCGCACGGGCTGCCGCACGTGCCGCACCCAGTAGTCGGGCGAGGCCAACTCCTCGGCGGTGGCCGGCCGTCCGGTCAGGGTGGAGACGACGGGCAGCGTCGGCGTTCCGAAGGTGACGGACTCCAGCACCCGGCGGAAGTCGGCGAGCATCGGCTCCATCAGCGGGGAGTGGAAGGCGTGGCTGACCCGCAGCCTGGTCACCTTGCGGCCGTCCGCCTTGAGCCGGTCGGCGAGGTCAAGGACCTCCAGTTCGCGGCCGGAGAGGACCAGCGAACGGGGGCCGTTGATGGCGGCGATCCCGACGTGTTCCGAGCACTCGGGGGCGATCTCGTCCTCGGTGGCCTGCACGGCGATCATCACGCCGCTGGCCGGCAGCGCCTGCATCAGGGCGCCCCGGGCGGCGATGACGGCGCAGGCGTCGGGCAGCGGGAGGACGCCGGCGACGTGCGCGGCGGCCAGTTCGCCGATGGAGTGGCCGGCGAGCGCGTCGGGGGCCAGGCCCCAGGACTCCAGCAGGCGGTGGAGGGCGACCTCGACGGCGAAGAGCGCCGGCTGGGCGAACTCGGTGCGGTCCAGCGCCTTGCGGTCGTCGCCGAGGACGATGTCGCGCAGCGGCACCGGCAGCAGCGGGTCGAGGTGGGCGTAGACCTCGTCGAGGGCGTCGGCGAAGGCGGGGTGCGCCCGGTACAGGTCGCCGCCCATGCCGAGGCGCTGCGAGCCCTGGCCGGAGAAGAGCACGGCGAGCCGGCCGCCGTCCGGGGCGCCGGCGACGACCGCCGGGTGGTCGAGGCCGGCGGCCAACGCGTCGAGTCCGGCGCGCAGTCGCTCCTCGTCGTCGCCGAGGACGACCGCGCGCCGGTCGAGCGCGGCGCGGCCGGTAGCGAGGGTGGCGGCGACGTCCGCCGGGGCGAGTTCCGGCCGGGCGTCGAGGGCGGCGGCGAGCCGGGCGGCCTGGTCGCGCAGCGCCTGCCCGGAGCGGGCGGACAGCGGCCAGGCCAGCGGGTGGCCGGCGGGCTCCGCGCGCGCGGGGGCCTCGGGTGCCGGGGGTGCCTCGGCCTGTTCGAGGATGACGTGCCCGTTGGTGCCGCTGACGCCGAACGCGGAGACCGCGGCACGTCGCGGCCGGCCGGTCTCCGGCCAGGGCCGCTGGTCGGCGAGGAGCTCCACGGCGCCGGTCGTCCAGTCCACGTGGCGCGACGGCTCGTCCAGGTGCAGGGTCCGGGGCAGCACGCCGTGCCGCAGGGCCTGCACCATCTTGATGACGCCGGCGATGCCGGAGGCGGCCTGGGTGTGGCCGATGTTGGACTTGAGGGCGCCCAGCAGCAGCGGCCGGTCGGCCGGCCGGTCCTGGCCGTAGGTGGCCAGCAGCGCCTGGGCCTCGATCGGGTCGCCGAGCCGGGTGCCGGTGCCGTGGCCCTCGACGGCGTCCACGTCGCCCGTGGTCAGGCCGGCGTTGGCGAGGGCGGCGCGGATGACGCGCTGCTGTGCGGGCCCGTTGGGGGCGGACAGGCCGTTGGACGCGCCGTCCTGGTTGATGGCGGAGCCGCGGACGACCGCGAGCACCTGGTGGCCGTTGGCGCGGGCGTCGGAGAGCCGCTCCAGCAGGACGAGGCCGGCGCCCTCGCCCCAGCCGACGCCGTCGGCGGCGTCGGCGAACGGCTTGCAGCGGCCGTCGGGCGCCAGGCCGCTCTGCCGGCTGAACTCGGCGAACGGGGTGGGCGTCACCATCACCGCGGCGCCGCCGGCCAGCGCCATGGCGCACTCGCCCGAACGCAGCGCCTGCACGGCGAGGTTGAGGGCGACCAGCGCGGAGGAGCAGGCGGTGTCCACGGTGACGGCGGGCCCGCGCAGGCCCAGCGCGTAGGCGATCCGGCCGGAGACGACGCTGAGCGCGTCGCCGGTGAGCCGGTAGCCGTCCATCTCGGGGGCGGCCTGTTCCAGGCTGCCGGCGTACCCCTGGGGGGAGGCGCCGACGAAGACGCCGGTCAGGCTGTCGCGGGCGGTGGACGGGTCGAGGCCGGCCCGTTCGAAGGTCTCCCAGGCGAGTTCGAGGACCTGCCGCTGCTGCGGGTCCATGGCGAGTGCCTCGCGCGGGGAGATGCCGAAGAAGTCGGCGTCGAAGCCGCCGGCGTCGGCCAGGAAGGCGCCTTCCAGGGTGCGGCTGCGGCCCTCCGCCTCGGAGTCGGCCGGGTAGAGCCGGTCCGGGTCCCATCCCCGGTCGTCGGGGAACGGGCCGACGGCGTCCCGCCCCTCCAGCACCAGCGACCACAGCTCCTCGGGGGAGGCGACCCCGCCGGGGAAGCGGCAGCTCATGGCGACGACCGCGATCGGCTCGTGCGGGTCGCGGGGCGCGGGGCCGGCCGTGGCGGGTGCGGCGGCGGGGCGTGCGCCGGCGACCACGGTGTGCAGGTGGCGGGCGAGCGCGTCCGGCGTCGGGTGGTCGAAGACGACGGTGGTGGGCAGCCGGACGCCGGTGGCGGCGTTGAGGCGCTTGCGGACCTCGACGGCGGTCAGCGAGTCGAAGCCCAGCTCGCGGAACGGGCGGTCGGGGGCGACCGCGTCTGGCCCGTCGTGGCCGAGGACGGCGGCGGCGTGGCCGCGCACCAGGTCCGACAGCAGCCGGTGCTGGTCGGCTTCGGTGAGGCCGGCCAGCCGGTCGGCGAGCGCGCCGCCTGGCGCCGGCTCGGCGGCCGGCTCGGGCGCGGCCAGCGCGGCGACGGCGGGCAGGTCGCCGATCAGCGGGCGGGCGCGGGCGGCGGTGAAGCCGGGGGCGAAGCGCTCCCAGTCGATGTCGGCGACGGTCAGCGTGGTCTCGCCGGAGGTGAGGGCGGCGGCGAGCGCGCCGACCGCCAGCTCGGGCCGCATGGGGCGCATCCCCCGGCGGCGCAGTTGCTCGTTGAGGTCGCCCGCGGCCATGCCCTCGCCGGCCCACATGCCCCAGGAGACGGAGGTGGCGGGCAGCCCGGCGGCGCGGCGCTGGCCGGCGAGCGCGTCGAGGTAGGCGTTGGCGGCGCCGTAGGCGCCCAGTTCGCCGCTGCCCCACACGGCGGAGCCGGAGGAGAACAGCACGAACGCGTCGAGTTCCCGTCCGGCGCACAGCGCGTGCAGGTGGGCGGCGCCGCCGGCCTTCGCGGCCAGCGCGTGGGCCAGGTCGGCGGTGGTGGTGTCGGCGAGCGGCCGGGACGGGACGGTGCCGGCGGCGTGGAAGACGGAGCGGACGGGGGTGCCGTCGCGGTCGAGCCGGTCGAACAGCTCGGTGAGCGCGGCCGGGTCGGCGGCGTCGCAGGCGGCGACGGTGACCCGGGCGCCCAGCGCGGCCAGTTCGGCGGCCAGCTCCTCGGCGCCGGGGGCGTCGAGGCCGCGCCGGCTGGTGAGGACGAGGTGCTCGGCGCCGGCGCCGGCGAGCCAGCGGGCGACATGGCCGCCGATGGCGCCGGTGCCGCCGGTGATCAGCGCGGTGCCGCCGGTCCGCCAGGCGGGCGCGGGCGCCGGGGCGAGCGCCGGGGCGAGGCGGCGGGCGAAGACGCCGGAGGCGCGGATCGCCAGCTGGTCCTCGTCGCCGTCGCCGGTGAGGGCGGCCGTCAGCCGGGTCGCGGCGCGGGCGTCGGGGGTCTCGGGCAGGTCGAGGAGGCCGCCCCAGCGGTCGGGGTGTTCCAGGCCGAGGGAGAGGCCGAGTCCCCAGGTCGGGGCCTGCGCCGGGTGGGTCGGCGGGTCGGAGCGGCCGGTGCTGACGGCACCGGTGGTGGCCAGCCACAGCGGGGCGGTGACGCCGGCGGCGCCGAGCGCCCGGATCAGGGCGAGGGTGGCGGCCAGGCCGGCGGGGACGGCGGGCCCGGCGGGGTCGGGGGTCTCGTCGAGCGCCAGCAGGGAGAGGACGCCGGCCAGCGGCAGGTCGGCCGGCGGCAGCGTGTCGGGGGTGCCGTCGCTCTCCCGCACCTCGGCGCCGTGCGCGCGCAGCGCGTCGACGGCGGCGGCGTGCCACGGGTGGCCGGCGGTGGCGGGCGAGCTGACGAGGAGCCAGGTGCCGGTCGGCGCGGGCGTGCCGGAGGCGGACAGCGGGCGCCAGGCGATCCGGTAGCGCCAGCCGTCGACGGTGGAGCGCTCCCGGTGGCGGCGGCGCCAGTCGGCGAGGCTGGGCAGCACGTCGGTGAGCGGCGCGTCGGCCGGCACGTCCAGGGTGGCGGCGAGTTCGCCGTTCTCGACGGCGGACCAGAACGCGGCGTGCGCCGGGTCGTCGGCCTCGGCGGCGGGGCGGGCGGTGTCCTCGATCCAGAACCGGCGGCGCTGGAACGGGTAGGTGGGCAGCTCGACATGGCGTCCGGTGGGTACCGCGGCGCGCCAGTCGAAGGGCAGCCCGGCGACATACGCCTCGGCGGCGGAGAGCAGGAACCGGTCCAGGTCGCCGTCGCTGCGGCGCAGGGTGCCGACGACGACCGCGTCGCCGCCGGTGGCCTCCAGCGTCTCCCGGATGCCGAGGCCCAGCACCGGGTGGGGGCTGCACTCGACGAACGCGCCGACGCCCCGGTCGAGCAGGCCGCGGGTGGCCTCCTCGAAGCGGACGGTCTCCCGCAGGTTGCGGTACCAGTAGTCGGTGCCCAACTCGGTGCCGTCCAGCCACTCCCCGGTGACGGTGGAGAGCATCGGCACGCGGGCCGGGGTCGGGGTGATGTCGGCCAGCGCGGTGGACAGTTCGTCCCGGACGCGTTCCACGTGCGGCGAGTGGGAGGCATAGTCCACGGGCACCCTGCGCGCCCGCACCTCCCGCTCCGCACACCGCTCCACCAACGCGTCCAACGCGCCCGCGTCACCGGCCACCACCACAGACCCGGGACCGTTCACCGCCGCCACCGACAACCGCCCCTCCCACTCCCCCAACAACTCCCGCGCCGCATCCACCGACAACCCCAGCGACACCATCCCGCCCTCCCCCGACAACGCCAGAATCGCCCGACTCCGCAACGCCACCACCCGCGCCGCGTCCTCCAGGGACAACGCACCCGCCACATGCGCCGCCGCGATCTCCCCCTGCGAATGCCCCACCACCGCATCCGGCTCCACACCGAACCCACGCCACACCGCCGCCAACGACACCATCACCGCGAACAACGCCGGCTGCACCACATCCACCCGCTCCAGGGCGTCGGCGTCCGCGAGGACCTCCCACAGCGACCAGTCGACGTGCGGGGCGAGGGCGTCGGCGCAGGCGTCGAGCGAGGCGCGGAAGGCGGGCGACACCTCGGCCAGCGCGAGGCCCATGCCCAGCCACTGGGAGCCCTGGCCGGGGAAGACGAACGCGACCTTGCCGGTGGGGCGGGCGACGCCGACCGCGACGCGGGCGGACTCGGTGCCCCCGGCGAGCGCGTCGAGCGCGTCCGCGCCGCCGGCGACCACCACGGCGCGGTGGTCGAACTCGGCGCGGGACAGCAGCGTGTGGGCCAGGTCGGCCGGTGCCGTCCGCCGGGCGAAGGGGGCGAGTCGGGCGGCGTGGGCGGCGAGCGCGGCGGCGCTGCGGGCGGTGAGCACCAGCGGCGCGGGGGCCGCCCCGGGTATGGGTTCCGGTGTCCCGGCGGGGGGCTCGGCCGGTTCGAGGGCGGGGGCCTGTTCCAGCACGGCGTGCGCGTTGGTGCCGCTGATGCCGAACGAGGAGACGCCGGCCCGGCGGGGGCGCCCGGTCTCCGGCCACGGCACGGCCTCGGTGACCAGCGACACCGCACCCGCCGACCAGTCCACGTGCGGCGTCGGCTCGGTGATGTGCAGGCTCTTCGGCAGCGTGCCGTCGCGCAGCGCGAGGACCATCTTGATGAGGCCGGCGACGCCGGAGGCGGCCTGGGTGTGCCCGATGTTGGACTTGACGGAGCCGAGCAGCAGCGGCTGGTCGGCGGCCCGGTCCCGGCCGTAGGTGGCCAGCAGCGCGTCCGCCTCGATCGGGTCGCCGAGCCGGGTGCCGGTGCCGTGCGCCTCGACCGCGTCGACCTCGGCGGGCGTGATGCCCGCGTTGGCCAACGCCTGGCGTATCACCCGGCGTTGGGCCGGGCCGCTGGGCGCGGTCAGGCCGTTGGAGGCGCCGTCCTGGTTGATGGCGGTGCCCCGGATCAGGGCGAGCACGGGGTGCCCGTTGCGGCGGGCGTCGGAGAGCCGTTCCAGCAGCACCATGCTGGCGCCCTCGGCGAGACCGAAGCCGTCCGCGCTGGCGGAGAACGCCTTGCACCGCCCGTCGGGCGCGAGCGCCCGCTGCCGGCTGAACTCGACGAACATGCCGGGCGACGGCATCACCGTGACGCCGCCGGCCAGCGCCAGCGGGCACTCGCCGCGGCGCAGCGACTGCACCGCCAGGTGCAGGGCGACCAGCGACGAGGAGCAGGCCGTGTCGACCGTGACGGCCGGGCCGGCCAGGCCGAAGGTGTAGGAGAGCCGGCCGGAGGCGACGCTGGCGGTGTTGCCGGTCAGCAGGTAGCCCTCCAGGTCGGCGGGCGCCTCGTGCAGCCGGGGCCCGTAGTCCATGGTCATCGCGCCGAGGAAGACGCCGGCCTGGCTGCCGCGCAGCTCCCCGGCGTCGATGCCGGCGCGCTCCACGGCCTCCCAGGCGACCTCGAGCAGCAGCCGCTGCTGCGGATCCATCGCCAGCGCCTCGCGCGGGGAGACGCCGAAGAACTCCGGGTCGAAGTCGGGCACGTCGGCGAGGAAGCCGGCCTCCCGCTGGTAGTAGCCGCCGGCCCGCTCCGCGTCCTCGTCGTAGCGGCCGTCCAGTCGCCAGCCCCGGTCGGTGGGGAACGCGGTGACGCCGTCGCCGCCGGCGGTCAGCAGCTCCCACAGGTCCTCGGGGGAGGCGACCCCGCCGGGCAGCCGGCAGCTCATCGCGACCACCGCGATCGGGTCGTCGTCGCCGGCCGTCTGGCGGAGCACCGGCTCCTCGTCCTCCTCGGGGGCGCCGCGCAGCACCCGGTCCAGCAGCGCGGCCAGGCCCCGGCAGGTCGGGTTGTCGAACACCGCGGAGACCGGCAGCCGCAGCTCGGTGGCCGCGTTGAGCAGGTTGCGCAACGTGACCGCGCCCGCCGAGTCGACGCCCAGCTCCAGCAGCGGCGCGTCGGGGTCGGTGATCCGTTCCCGGCTGCCGCCGACGACGGCGGCGACCTGCGCGCGGACCAGGTCCAGCAGGAAGGCGGCGCGGTCGGGCGCGGCGGCCAGCCGGTCGGCCAGCGAGGGCGCGGCGCCGGTGGGCGGCGCGACGCCCAGCGGGTAGCCGGGCAGCGGCACGGGGCGGGCGTCCCGGTCGGCGAGGACCGCGTGCCAGTCCGGGAGCACGCCGTGCGCGTGCAGCTCGGCGAGGGCGGCGGTCGCCTGGTCGAGTCCGCCCCGGTCGCGGCGCAGGGTGCCGACCACGGCGGCGGGCACGCCGGCGTCCTCCGCGGTCTCCTGCACCGCGCGGGTGAGCACCGGGTGGGGGCTGGGCTCCAGCAGCAGGCGGTGGCCGTCGGCCAGCGCGGCCCGGGTGGCGCGTTCGAAGTCGGCGGTGTTGCGCAGGTTGCGGCACCAGTGGTCGACGGTGAGGGCGGCCGGGTCGACCCGGCCGCCCGCGGTGGCCAGGTAGAGCGGCACGTCGGTGGGGCGGGGGGCGATGCCGTCGAGGTCGGCGCGCATCGCGTCCAGCACGGTGTCGACCTGGCGGCCGTGCGCGGCGAGCCGGATGGCGATGCCCCTGGCCTTCACGCCGTCGGCTGCCAGCTCGGCGAGCAGCGCGTTCGCCGCCTCCTCGGTGCCGGAGACCAGCACCGAGCCCGGGGCGTGAACGGCGGCCAGGTCGAGCTCCGGGAAGCGGACCAGCCGGGCCCGCACCTCGTCGGCCGAGGCCAGCACCGACAGCATCACGCCGCGTTCCAGCAGCGCCACCTGCGCGCGGCTGAAGCGGGCGACCGCGCGGGCGCCGTCCTCGACGGTGAGCGCGCCGGCGACGGTGGCGGCCGGGATCTCGCCGACGCTGGAGCCGATCACGGCGTCGGGGCGCACGCCCCAGGAGCGCCACAGCGCGGACAGCGCGACCATCACCGCCCAGAGCGCGGGCTGCCCGACCTCGGGCCGGTCCAGCGAGGGCGCCTCGACGGTGCCGCGCAGGACGTCCAGCACCGGCCAGTCCACGTGGGGTTGGAGCGCCGTGGCGCAGGCGTGCAACTGCTCGGCGAACACCGGTGAGCTGTCGAGGAGTTCCGCCGCCATGCCGGTCCACTGCGGGCCGTGGCCGGGGAAGACGAAGGCGAGGTCGCCGGCCGCCGGGCGGTCCTGGCCGCCGGTGGCCGGGCCCGGCACCGGCCGACCCTCGCTCAGCGCGGTCAATTCCTCGATGAGACGGGTCCGTTCGGTGCCGACGAGGACGGCGCGGCGGGGCAGCGGGGGCCGGGTGGTGGCCAGCGAGAGGGCGAGGTCGGCGAGCGGCAGGGTCGGCTCGGCGGTCAGCAGGGCGGCGAGTTCGGCGGCGCGGGCCCGCAGCGCGTCCTGGCTGTGCGCCGACACGGTGACCGGGACGGGCGGCCCGTCCGGCGCGGCCCGTCCGGGCCCGGGTCGGCCCGCCCGCGCCGCCGCCTCGACGAGCGCGGGCGGCTCGGCGGGCCAGTCGGCCTCGGTGCCCAGCCGGTAGCCGAAGGTGTCGGCGCGGGCCGTGTCGGCCCCGGCCAGCACGGCGTAGGCGCCGTCCGCGCCGACCAGGGCGCGGGCGCAGACGCCGGCCCGCAGGTCGGCGAGCGCGGCGGCGAGCGGCTCGGGGCCGGTCAGCCGCGGGCCGCGCAGTCCGAGCACGGCCGCCAACGCGGCGGCCGGGTCGGCGGGTTGACCGTCCGGGTCGGCCGCGGTGGTCGGCGGGTGCACCAACGGGAGCGCTGGGGCCGCTGGTTCGGTTCGGGCGCGCGTCGGGTCGTCGGCGGACGGGGCGGGTTGGCCGGTCGGGTCGGCCGGCGTGCCCGCCCGGTCGGGGGCGGACAGGTAGACGCCGACGCCGGCGGGGTCGTCGGCGGCGAGACCCGCGTCCTCGCAGGCCCGCCACGCCGTCGCCAGCTCCGCCGCCCGCTCCTCGGTCAGCGGGAGGCCGGTCAGCTCGGCCAGGGCGCCGGGATCGCGGCCCGCCCGCGCCGTGGCGGCGGGGGCGGCCCCGATGACGACGACGGTGTTGGTGTCAGCAAATCCGGATTCGCGCATGGCGGCCTCTGCCCTCGTCAGTCGTCCACAGGAACGAAACACTCGTACGATTGGCCCGTTTTTGATTCGGCACCGACGCTGCGACAACGGCGGTAATGAAAGGTCAGTTCTACTCACGTTGTCAACACGAGGCGTCCGCCGCTTGGTTCCGGAACGCGACGCCCGCATTGCCGCCACGATTCCCAGGTCAGGATTACCCGAAGGGCGTCACGCCGACGTGTGGCGCAACATCAGGACTCACCCAATTTACTGTGCGGACTCACGGAATTAACGCATCTTTCGAAGCCTCCCCGGGACGCGCGGGAGACGCCGTGTCGCCGCCGCGCCGGACGGGGCATCGTTGGCCCGGCCGGGAGGTTAACGTTCGGTCGATTCATCGGAAACCGCCTGTCAGACGGTTGTCATATGCCAGCCACATGAGCCCCGTTGACCTGCCGGCGGGGACCGGAATTCACCTGGTGACTCGGATTTCACATCCGCTCCACGCCCGCGCCGGACGGCGGGCGCCCGCGCGCTCCGACACCCGCGCGGGAGCGTGTCCCAGGCGCCCTGGACACCCTCTCTCCCGGCGGGGAACCGGTTCACCGGATGAACTCCCGGTGCGCCACGGGTGGCGCGACCGGCCTCCGCCACACGTCGCTGAAGTGGGGAAACCGTCGCCCGCCTCACACCGGGCACCCGCCGGCCGCGCGCCCCCCACCACCGCCACGCCGCACGCCGCCCGAACCCGGAAAGCACGGAGACGACAGGCCGGCCGCCTCTCGGGAAAGGTGCGGAAAACACCGGACGATACCCGTGGGACAGGGCATCCTTATCGGGACACCGGGCACCGCCATGAAGCATTCCATTAAGCGGTGTTACCGGGCCTTGCGCGTGGCACGCCCTACGCGGCACGGCCTCGGCGGCGCGCGTCTGCAAGCAATCGAACCCAGGTCACGGGTCACTGCACTTTGCCCCCCTTTTCATGGACTCTGCGGGTTGGTCGGCCCGACACAGAAGGTCAAGGGAACGACGCTCCACGCGGACCGATTGACCGCATGGGCGAATCGCGCAAGACCGGCCGAAAGTCATGCCCGCGATCCTGCGCCTGTCTCAACGGTATCCGCATGGGCGTTGCCCGCGCCAGGCACTCCGCCTGTGGTTATGGTGCGACGATTACCCGGGCACTACCGGCGCGTAGATCACGCCTCCGGGCGCGCCGAATACGATCCGGGACACGCCGGCACGAATAGCGGAAGCCGTCGCGACCTGGAACGATCCGAAAGATGTGCGTTCACACATCCGAGGCGAAACTGTTCGGTCACCCGGACATGCCGACGGGCATCCGACGACACGGGCATGACATGTCATGCCCGAAGTGCCGCTTGAACGCTCCGCTTTCGCCCGCTTGCGATCCGTGCCCGTTCGGTCCCCGCGCTCCGAACCGACCCGTCCGGGCGCGGTACGGGCACCCTCGGGCGGCCGGCCCCGGTCACCCCTCGGGCGCCCGGCGGCGGAAGTCGCGAAGAAGCGGTGACGAGGCGTCACATGCCTGTCATGAGGCCGAACTTGGCGTTCACGCGCGGATCGTGTTCGGGGCGAGCGGCACGGGGTAGGCGTTCCCCGGCTTCCCTCGCCGACGGCGGCGCGGCCCCGGCGCCCCGGCCCCGGCGCGCCGCTCCCGGCGGGCGGCGCCATCCCCGGCGGACGGCGCCGTGCCCGAATCCCCCCGCCACGCGCGAGATTCGGCCGCGACCGGGACATCGGCCGACGCGGGTCTCGCGGCGCGGGCCGCGCGGGCGGCGCGGGTCTCGCGGCGCGGGCGGCGCGGCGCAGGCCGCGCGGCGCGGGTCTCGCGGCGCGGGCGGTGCGGGTCTCGCGGCGCGGGCGGCGCGGACGCCGCCCCGACCGGACCGAGCTCGGCCCAGCGCCGCGCCGCGCGGCTCAGCGCAGAGCGGTTCGGCTCAGCGCCGCTCAGTCCAGCGCCGCTCAGCTCAGCGCACCGCTCGGCTCAGCGCCCGGCTCAGCACGGTTCAGCGCAGCGGGCGCCGCGCGGTACATCCCAGCGGGCACCGCCCGGCTCAGCGCAGCGCGCCGCGCGCCGCGCGGTGCAACACGCCGCCTCGGCGCCGCTCAGCGCAGCGCCGCCCAGCTCAGCGCACCGCCCGGCTCAGCTCAGCGCAGCGCGCCGCGCCGCGCGCCGTCTCGATGATCTCCAGCCCTCGCACGGCGTCCGCCGGGTCGACGGGCAGCGGCGTTCCCTTGGTGAGCGCATCGCCCAACGCCCGGTAGAACGCCAGGTGTTCACCCGCGCGCAGCGGGACGGCACGCTCCCCCTCGGGCGAGGCGAGCACCGCCGCGCGGCCGTCCTCGTGCACGCCGAAGCCCGGGTCGCCGGGGCGCATCCCGGCCTTGGACTGCGGCTCCTGTGGGTCGAGACCGTGCGAGGTCAGCACGCCACGGGAGCCGACCACCCGGAACCTGGGCCGGTTCGACGGGGAGGTCGCGCTCATCCACAGCCGGGAACGCACCCCGTTGGCGTGCGTGAGGGA
Source organism: Streptomyces zhaozhouensis (assembly GCF_900230195.1). GTDB lineage: Bacteria > Actinomycetota > Actinomycetes > Streptomycetales > Streptomycetaceae > Streptomyces > Streptomyces zhaozhouensis. Next base: position 8,749 of record NZ_OCNE01000034.1, on the reverse strand, counting down.
GAGGAACACGTCGTCGTCGGCGACGGCGCCGGGGCGGCGGCGGTCCAACTCGGCGTGGACGTCGACGACGTCACCGAAGAGCAGCAGCGCCTGGTCTATCAGGTGCGGGCCGAGGTCGAAGAGGATGCCGCCGCCCTGCTCCGGGGTCGCGACGTCCTTCCACCGCGAGGTGAGCCGAGGCGCCCACCGCTCGAAGGCCGACTCGAACTGGCGCACCTCGCCGATCTCCCCCGCCGTCAGCGTCTCCCGCACGGTCAGGAAGTCGCCGTCCCAGCGTCGGTTCTGGAAGACGGTCAGCGGCACGCCCGCCGCCTCGGCCTCCGCCGCGAGGGCGCGCGACTCGGCGGCGGAGATGCCCAGCGGCTTGTCCACGACGACCGCGAGCCCTTTGGCGAACGCCCGCCGCGCGAAGGGGGCGTGGGTCTCGTGGGGGCTGGTGATCACGACGACGTCGAGGTCGTCCCTGGCGAACACCTCGTCCGCGCTGGCCAGCACGTCCGCGTCGGCGTACTCGCCGGCGGCGGCGACCCGGTCGGGGTCGGTGGTGACGATGGCCGAGACGGCGAAACGGGGCTCGGCGGCGAGCAGCGGCGCGTGGAAGACGCGTCCGCCGGTGCCGAAGCCGATGACGGCGGTGCGGAGGGTCATGGTGTGCTCCAGTGTGACGGTTCAACGGGGGCCGAGGTCGGTGGGCGGCGTGGCGGCGACCCGGTCGTTCATGTCGAACGCGTCGTCCGGACCGGCCACTTCGAGGGCGACGACGCTCGCCCCGATCCGTTCGTGCCGCGAGACGCCGACGACGGTCCTCGCGGCCCCCGGGGCGCGGCTGGCCGGGAAGCCGAGGGCCGCCGCCGCCAACGGCACGCCGGCCTCGGCGCGGAGCGCCCCGCTCTCCCGGATCGCCGCCGGCAGCGGCACCTCCGGCACCCGACGGTACCCGCAGCGGCGGGCGACCGCGGCGGCGGGCACGACCGGCGAGCGCGACCGGCGAGCGCGCCGAAGACGCCGGCGTTCCCCCTCGTCCCCCCGCGCCCGTCCCCCGGCGCCCGTCCCCCGGCGCCCGCACGCGCGGGCCGCACCCGCCACGTGCCGCGGCGGACGTCGGTGATCCTCCCGCCTCGCACCGACGGAGGAGCTGACCGCACGCCGACGCGACCACTTCCACCGGGCCGTGAGGGGCCGATCACCCGGTCGTGGGAGACGAGGGCCCCGAGCGTGGGCCCTCGTGAGGGCGCACCCCACGAGCGCGCGGGACGCCAACGGCCGAGGGGCCCCGAATCGGCGCCTTCCCCGAAAGCGCGATACGGACAGAGTCAGCCGGAGAGAAACGTCGCCGCAGCGGAGACCGGGCACAACGCGGCGGCCCTCTACGCACTCCCCGAAGTGGGAATTTCCTACTTTACGGTTGTCTCGCGGTAGCGGACGACGGGGCGACCCAGCGGATGATTTCAGCCGTGCGGCCTTGGCGGGATTCCGGTGTTCTGTGACACTCCGTGTGCGATACGTGATTACACTGCGGCGCCTTCGTCTTTCGCGATGGAGGGGGAACATCGACACACGCACCGCACGGCGGGTCGACGCGCACGGAATCGTAACCGGTCCGGGCACCGCTCGCCGGCACCGGAGGGACCTGATGGCCGACCAGTCCGATGCGACACGCGCCGACTTGTTGCGCGAGAACGTCGTCGAGAAACTCGTCGCGAGAGGCGAGATCGTCTCGGATGAGGTCGAGCGGGTGATGCGGGGGATTCCTCGGCATCTGTTCACGCCCGAGGCGTCCCTGGACGATGCCTACAGCGCGTACAACGCGGTCGTCACCAAACGGAACGCCAGTGGCGTCGCGGTGAGTTCGGTCTCCGCCCCCCAGGTGCAGGCCTTCATGCTGGAACAGGCCGACGTGCGCCCCGGGATGCGGGTGTTGGAGGTCGGTTCGGGTGGCCTCAATGCCGCCTACCTGGCAGAACTGGTCGGGGACCGGGGCGAGGTCACGTCCGTCGACATCGACGCCGAGGTGACGGACCGGGCGGCCCGCCTGTTGAAGGAATACGGCTATCCGCAGGTACGCGTGGTGACCGGGGACGCGCATGGCGGGGTGCCGGACCACGCCCCCTATGACCGCATCATCGTCACGGTCGGGGCCTGGGACATCCCCGTCGCCTGGATCACGCAACTCGTCGATCGCGGACGGCTGGTGGTACCCCTCCGAATGCGGGGTCTGATGCGTTCGGTCGCCTTTCAGCGCGTTGGCGACCATCTGGTCAGTACGTCCGCCCGCATTTGCGGATTCGTGCCCATGCAGGGCATCGGCGCACACGAGTCGCAGGTACTGCTGATCACCGGAACGGATGAAGTCACCCTGCGTTTCGATGACGGGCTGCCGACCGAACCGAGCCTCCTCGACAACGCGGTCCGCACCCCGAGAGCCGAATTGTGGACGGGCGTGACGATCAGGCGCGGCGTTCCGGTTGACACTCTTCAACTGTTCATGGCGACCGCGTTGCCAGGCTTCTGCACCATGTCGGTGAACCCGGACCTGGATTCCGGATTGGTCGCTCCGTACAACAGGCGCTTCTCCCTGGCGTCCGTGTCGGAGGACGGGCGGAACTTCGCCTACCTCACCCCGCGTCCCGCCGCCGACGCGGCGTTCTTCGAGTACGGAGTGCACGCCCTCGGTCCTGAGGCGGAGGCGTTCGCGGAACGCGTCGCCGGCTTCCTGATCACCTGGGACCGGAAGCACCGCGGCGGGCCCGGTCCGCGGATCGCTGTGTACCCCGCCGGCACCCCCGACACCCGTCTCTCCCATCCACCCGGCAGCCGCGTGCTGGAGAAGGCGCACAGCCGGGTCGTCCTCTCCTGGCCGGAGCACCCAGCCGGCAGGGGGGACAGCGAATACGCCTCAGAGAAGGAGATTGATCGACATGTCTGATCCTGGCTCCTCGGGCAGCGCCACCGTGCTGGCAGAACCCTCGGCTGAGGAGTTCGACGACTTCACGCTGGACGTGCGTGTGGTGGTGGCTACGCGTCCGCACGGGAACACCAACGACTGCCCGACCGACGACGGTTGCGGAGACACCTGCCAGGACGGTGCCTCGGCCTGCGACTCGTTCATCGACGATCCCGCCTGAGCGGACGATCGACCCGTACGGCAAGACCTCCGAGGGGCCGGGCCGCCGAGGCGCCCCGGCCCCTCGGGCGCTCGCACGCCCGAGCGAAGGGAGTGATGACGGTGGCGCGGCACACGGCGAGGCATCGCTTCCACGCCGGCGCGCTCATCCGCGCGACCACCGACCCCGGCGGGCTCGCCCTGCCCCGCGATCTCGACCTCGACGACGAGGACGCCTGCCGGAAGTGGCTGGGGAGCGTGTGGCGGCGCGAGCAGATCCGGACCGCGGTGGGAACGTCCAGCCCCGCTCTCGCCAGGCGCGTCGACGCCCTCGTCGCGGGAGGCCCGGCCTCGCCTCGCCGGGTCAGGCGAGCCGCGCTCTCCCTGGCCTCCTACCTGCTGCGTTGGCAGCGACGCCCCACCCCCTTCGGTCTTTTCGCCGGCGTGGCCCCCCTTCAGATCGGAGGCGAGCCGAAAGCTCGTTGGGGCACCGAGCACCGCGTCGTTCCGCGCGCCGACGCGCTCTGGATGGCAAGCGTCGTCGAACGTCTGCAGACATCGCCCGAGCTGCTGGCTCGCCTGCGCGTCGTCGCGGTCGACGTCGGGCAGCGGAGAGGCGCACGATGGGTGGTGCCGGGAGCACCCACGGGCGCGCGGAGCGGGGAACTGGCTCCTCTTGAGGTCTCGGTCCGTCACACACCGCCGGTCGCCGCGGCGCTGGAGATGGCGAAGACACCCGTCGAAGTGGGCGAGTTGCGCGATCGGCTCGTCGAACGCTTCCCGGCCTCCGGGGTCGAGCGGGTCACCGCGCTGCTGCGCGGACTGATCGCGGAGAAACTGCTGCTCACCTCGCTGTGGGCCCCGATGACCTGTCCCGACGCGCTGGGGCACGTGTGCGGCGAGCTGGCGTCAGCCGGCGCGGTCCACATCGACGGCGTGCGGGAGCTGACCGGCGCGCTGCTGGCGTTGCGCGACGGGTTGGCGGGAGCACAACCGGCGCAGGACACCGCCCTGGCCGGCCTGTCCCACCGGATGCGCGCGCTGTCCGACGCCGGCGAGACACCGCTGGTCGTCGACACGGCCCTCGACTGCGACGTGCGCGTGCCGGAGACCGTCGTGCGCGAGGCGGAGGAAGCGGTCGGGGTGCTGCACCGCCTCTCGCCCCACCCGGCCGGGCACGATGCCTGGCGCGACTACCACGGCCGCTTCCGCGTGCGCTACGGAACGGGCGCGGTCATCCCGGTACTCGACCTGGTGGCCGACAGCGGACTCGGCTTCCCGGCCGGCTACCTCGGCTCGCCCTACCATCGCCCCGTTCGGCGACAGGACGAGCGCGACCGGGCACTGCTGGCGCTGGTCCAGCTGGCCACTCTCGACGGCACGGGCGAGATCCTGCTGACCGTACGGCTGATCGCCGATCTGACGAGTGGCGAGGTCCGCCCGTCACCGCGGGTCGAAGTGGCTTTCGAGATCCACGCGCCCACCCGGGAGGCGCTGGCGGGGGGCTCGTTCCAGTTACTGATCACCGGAACGCCCCGGCCTGGCAGCAGCATGGCGGGCCGCTTCGCCCAGCTTCTTCCCGCCGAGCCCCGGGCCGGAGTCGCGGACAGCTACCGTTCCCCCAGCCCGGACGTCATCGCCGCACAGCTGTCCTTCACCCCCCGACGGCGACGCAACGAGAACATCACCCGCGCCCTGCCGCTCCTCCCGCACGTCGTACCGCTGGGAGAACACCGAGCACCCGCGGACGGGCTGATCCCGGTGACGGACCTCGCGGTCTCGGCCCACGAGGACGGGTTCCGTCTCGTGCGGCTGTCGACCGGCCAACGGGTCGAGCCCCGCGTACCCCACGCCCTGGAAGCGGGCGTCCACACCCCACCGTTGGCGCGTTTCCTCGCCGAGGTCGCCACAGCCCGCTGCTCCGTCTACGCCTCCTTCGACTTCGGCGGCGCGGCACGGCTGCCCTATCTCCCCCGCGTCCGCTACCGGCGCACGGTCCTCGCGCCGGCCCGCTGGCTGCTGACGGCCGGAGAACTGCCGCCCCGCACCGCCTCAACGCAGGAATGGACCGCGGAGCTGGCGGCCTGGCGCTGCCGGCTTCGCGTTCCCCACCGGGTCACCCTGGTGGAACACGACCAGCGCCTCCCCCTGGACCTGACCCACCCCGTGCACCGACTGCTGCTTCGCGGACGCCTCGACACCCTCCGCCGCCTGGAACTCCGCGAGGACCTGCGGCCACAGAACGACGGCTGGCTCGGCAGGGCCCATGAAGTCCTGCTGCCCCTCACCCTCCCGGCAGCCGAGAGCCCGTCCGCCCAGGCCAGGAGGGCACCACGCACCGCACCGCTCCGGGCACCCACGGAGCCGCACGAACAACTGCCGGGCGCGTCGACCATCCTGCACGCGAGGCTGCACGCCCATCCGGCCCGCTTCGACGAGATACTCACCGACCACCTCTCCGCCCTCATGGACGACCTCGACGACGAGACCGTCACCTGGTGGTTCAACCGCCGCCGCGCCACCCCGCGTCCGGACGCCGACCAGTACCTCGTCCTCTGCCTGCGCCTACCCGGCCCCGACAGCTATCCGTCGGCCGCCGCACGCCTCCACCACTGGGCCGACGGACTGCGCCACGAGCGCCTCCTCGCCCAGCTCACCCTCGCCACCCACGAGCCACAGCCGGGCCGATACGGACACGGTGCGGCGCTGCGAGCCGCCCAGGCGGTGTTCGCCGCAGACTCGGCGGCCGCCCTCGCCCAGCTCCGGGCGACCACCCCCGACAGCACCGCGAGCCAGGCGCTCACCGCCGCCGCGATGGTCGACCTCGCCACCCGCTTCGCCCCCGACACGGACCAGGGCCTGCGCTGGGTTCTTGCCACCTTCCCCCAGCGGCACGGGCCGCTGGACCGCGCACTGCGCGACCAGGCGATGGCACTCACCCTCGCGTCAGGGAGAGCTTCGCTCCCCGATCCGGTGACCCTGGCATGGCGGCGGCGGGCCACCGCCCTGGACGCCTACCGCCGGGAGTTGGCACCGCAACGCGCTCCCCACACCGTGTTGGGCGCGCTCCTCCACCGCCATCATGTGAGGGCTCTCGGCATCGATCCCGACCGCGAACAGGTCACCGCTCGCCTGATACGCGCCTGCGCACTGCGCCAACAGGCCCGGAGGCCACGGTGATCGCGCCTCCCGCTCCCCGGCCCGCGAGCGCGGCCGAGCTGAGCGACCGCCTCGCACACCGTCTGGAGGAGCCAGAGCCACCGCCCGCCGGCGAGTCGTGGCGTGCGCACTCCCTGAGTCAGGGCACGGCCGGCATCGCGCTGCTCCACACCGAGCGCGCCCACCGTGCGGCCACCACGTGGCGGCACGCCCACCGGTGGATCAGCGCCGCCTCGGCCGGCGAGATCGACGCCTCCGACGACTCCGGGCTCTTTCACGGCGTACCGGCCGTCGCCTTCCTCCTCAACGCCGCCGCGGGCGACTCCACCCGCTACCGCCACGCGCTCGCCACTTCGGACCACCATGTCGAACGCCTGGCCCGTCACCGCGCCGCCCTCGCCATCGACCGCCTCCGCGCCGGAGGGCCGCCGTCCTTCCGCGAGTTCGACATCTTCCACGGACTGACCGGCATCGGCGCGCATCTCCTCCATCGCGACGCCGACAGCGCGTCACTGCGCCTCGTTCTCGACTGCCTCGTCGCCCTCACCCGCCCTCTGCGGTACGGCGGCGCCACGGTGCCCGGGTGGTGGGTCGGCCACGACCCGCGCGCGCGGACCTCCGCCCGCTATCCGGACGGACACGGCAACCAGGGGGCGGCCCACGGCATCGCCGGCCCCTTGATGCTCCTGGCCCACACCGCGCGTCGGGGCATCACCGTCGAAGGACAGTACGGTGCCATCGCCACCATCCAGGCGTGGTTCGACCGGTGGCGGCAGCACGGCCGGACCGGTTCCTGGTGGCCGGAGCACCTCACGCTGCACGATCTCCGCGCCGGACACCCCCGCCAACGCGGGCCGGCGCGCCCCAGCTGGTGCTACGGCACGCCCGGCATCGCCCGAGCCCTGCAACTCGCCGCTCTCGCCACCGGCGACACCGATCGGCAACGCGCGGCCGAACGCCACCTCCTCGACTGCCTGACCGACCCCGCCCAACTCGCGCGCCTCACCGACTCCGCTCTCTGCCATGGTTGGGCCGGTGTGTACCAGACCGTCTGGCGCGCGGCTCAGGACGCCGTCGATCACCGCCTGCACGCGCTTCTTCCCCGGTTGGCCCAGTCCTTGCGACACCACGTCGCCTCGCACTCCGACCCCATGACACGGCGGGGGTTTCTCGACGGCGGCGCGGGCACCGCCCTCGCTCTCGCCACTGCCGCGACCGGTACGGCGCCGATCTCGGGATGGGACAGATGCCTGCTGATCATCTGAACAAGGAGACCGCGACGCTGGCCGAAGCCGTCCTGGCCGTCCTGGCCGGGAACCGTCTCGACGAGATCGCGCGCGCTCACGGGATGGAGCCCACCGAACTCGCCACCGCGGTCGACCTCTACCACCGTGCGGGCCGAAGCGCCCTCGCCCGTCCGCCGGGCGGGGGCTGGTGGCAGTTCTCCGTCGAGTTCCCCGACTGGGCGACCGCCGAGGCCACGGCCGTGCGGTCTCTCGCCCCCGTCCTGCACCGCGCCGAACGCGACGGCGCCGTCTGGTGGTTCATCCGCAAACACCCCTGCTGGCGACTGCGCGTCCGACCGGTCAGCGAAGCCTTGAGGACGGCCGTCGCCGCCTCGCTGGACCAGCTCACGGCCACCGGCCGACTGCGCCACTGGTCGACCGGCACCTACGAAGCCGAGACCGGTGCCTTCGGCGGTCCGATCGGCATGGAAGCCGCCCATGCGCTCTTCCACGCCGACAGCCGCATGATCCTCACCACCGCGCCTCGAAGCACGCCTCTGGGCCGGCGTGAACTGTCGATCCTCCTGTGCACCGGACTGTTCCGGGGCGCGGGGCTGGAGTGGTACGAGCAGGGCGACGCGTGGGAACGCGTCACCCTCGAACGCCCCCTGCCCTCCGATGTCCGCGCCGGCCGACTACCGCCGCTCGTGGAGGATCTACGCCATCTGCTGCGCGCCGACCTCCGCCCCGAGGGGCCCCTCCTGAGCGGGGACGCACCGGCGGCCGCCGTGGCCGGCTGGGTGCGGGCGTTCGAGAAGGCCGGCCGCGGTATCGGCACGGCGGCCCGTGAAGGAACGCTGAGCCGTGGCTTGCGGCAGGTCCTCGCCTACCACGTCATCTTCCACTGGAACCGTCTCGGTCTCCCGGGCAGGACCCAGAGCGTCCTCGCCTCCGCGGCCCGCGCGGCGATCCTCGAAGCCGAGCCCCCGTCGCGCGCCGCCTCCTCCGGTTGACCCGTCGCGACCGGTCGCCGGCGGGCGCCGCGCCGGCGGGCGCCGCGCCGGCGGGCGCCGCGGCGGCGGGCGCGCCCGGTGTGGGCCGTGCTTGACCTGGACCGGGGTTCAACGCCGAGGCTTGCGGCATGAGTTTCCTGAGTCAACCCCTACGCCGCCAGGGGCTCCTCGGCGGCAGTGTTGATCTTGTTGTTGGCTTGGTGGGTGGCGGGGTCGTAGCAGGTACCGTCACGCCAGCAGGCCCACAT
>NZ_OCNE01000033.1 GCF_900230195.1 Streptomyces zhaozhouensis | reverse complement strand
ACGTCGACGGGGTCGCCGCAGGCGTTGCGCCCGTTCATCGGGACGCCGTCGCCCCGGGTGCGCCGGCCGAGGCCGAGGGCGCCTTGGCGCAGCCCGCGTAGTCCTGTGCTGGCGGCGCCGCGTAGTCCTCGGGCGAGGCCGCCGAGGGTGGTGAGTCCTTTCATGCCGGGGATGCAGTCGAGTGCGGCGAAGGCGACGTCGAGGAGTCCGGCTTCTCCGCGTGCGTATTTGATGAGGGTGTCGGCGAGGACGACCAGCGCTGCCGCCAGCACCACCCAGGCGAGAGGGCCGCCGATGATCATCACCACGACGCCGAGGACGGCGACGATGACCTTGCAGATCTCGACCAGGGTGTCCCAGTTGTCGGTCACCCACTTGATGGCCTTCTCCCACCAGCGGCGGTTTTGGATGCCGGCGTCGGAAGCCTCATCGATGTCGCGGGCGCACTGGCGTGCGGCTTCCTCGCGCATCTCCTGCGCGTCGAGGGCGAGTTGGCGTGCTGCGGTCAGGCGTTCCTGGGCGTCGTTGACCCTGTTTTGGGCGGCGCCGGCGGCGGCTTCGGCGGCTTGTTGGTCGCGGGTGGCGGCGCGGACGTCGGCTTCGTCGGGTGGTTCGACGTTGTCGCGTTCGCCTTCGCGTTGGAGGCGTTCGGCTTCGTCGCCGGCGCGGCCGACCCAGTCGGTGGCGTCGCCGAGCGCGGTCTGGGCGGAGGCGAGGTCGGCCTGGGCGGTGATGGCGCGGTCCAGGGCACGGTCGGCCATGCCCTGGGCGGTTTGGAGTTTGGGCCAGTAGGTGTGCAGCGCCTGTGAGCACAGGGAGTAGGAGTCCTCGAGTTTGGTGAGGTTGTCCGGCACACCGTCGAACTCCCGCCGGAACGCGTCCGCGGACAGCCCCGCCCACTCCAGCATGGCCCGCTCGCCCGCCATGCCCCGGATCTTGCCGAGCGCCTCACCGACATCGTCGGCGAACTCCCCCAACTCGTCCGCGAGTTCCCGGACCTCGTCCGGGTCCCCCGGCGTCGGATCGCGGTCCATGTCCACCGGTGACCAGTCAGACGGCCGCGCCACCAGTCCCACCCCCCGTGAGCATTCGGTCCCGTGAGGTTACCTCAGGCCCACGCGCCATCGTAGTGAGTAAGACAGGGGGAGGCATGGGGCAGGATGCTGCCGTCGGCGTGTATGTCCCCGACGGTGCTGTGGGCGCAGTCGCGCTCGGAACCTGGCCGTCAGCTGGGTACTCCGGGCTCGGTCCCGCCCCTCCGGGGAGCTGAGCCCCGAAGTCGGCTCCCAACATCCTGAGAAACGCGTCAGGGGCCCGACCCGCTGTCGCGGATCAGGCCCCTGACCTGTACCTCTACCGTCGGGGTGGCGGGATTTGAACCCACGACCTCTTCGTCCCGAACGAAGCGCGCTGCCAAGCTGCGCCACACCCCGGTGGAGCGTGCACTACTTTAGCTGACCAGCGGGCGTTCACGAAATCAGGTTTCGGTGGCGGTCAGGGTCAGCAGCGTGGCCTCGGGGGGGCAGGCGATGCGGACGGGGGTGTAGCGGTTGGTGCCGCAGCCCGCGGAGACGTGGAGGTAGGAGCGGTGGTCCGCCGCCTCGTGGTGGGAGAGGCCCTTGACGCGGTCGGTGTCGAGGTCGCAGTTGGTGACCAGGGCGCCGTAGAACGGTACGCAGAGCTGCCCGCCGTGGGTGTGGCCGGCGAGGATGAGGGGGTAGCCGTCGGCCGTGAAGGAGTCGAGGACGCGCAGGTAGGGGGCGTGCACCACGGCCAGGGCCAGGTCGGCGTCGCGGTCGGGGCCGCCGGCGACCTTCTCGTAGCGGTCGCGCTTGATGTGCGGGTCGTCGAGCCCGGTGAGCGCGATCTCCGCGCCGCCGGCCTTGAGTTGGCCTCGGGTGTTGGTCAGGTTGACCCAGCCCGCCTCGTCGAACGCGTCGCGCAGCTGCCACCACGGGTTGCGCGGAACGTTGCGCGCCGGCGCGTTCCCGTTCAGGCCGTGGCGGCCCGAGGTGCGCTCCGCCAGGTAGCGCGCGGGGTTGCGCAGGCGGGGCGCGTAGTAGTCGTTCGAGCCGAAGACATAGGCCCCCGGGAACTCCATCAGCGGCCCGAGCGCGTCCAGCGCCTCCGGGACGGCCTCCGGGTCGGAGAGGTTGTCCCCCGTGTTGATCACCAGGTCCGGCCGCAGCCCGGCGAGGGACTGGAGCCAGCGGCGCTTCTTGTTCTGCCCCGAGACCATGTGGATGTCCGAGACCTGGAGCACCCGCAGCGGTGGCGCCCCCGGGCGCAGCACGGGCACGGTCACCCGTCGCAGCCGGAAGGAGCGGGCCTCGAACCCCGCGGCGTAGGCGACGGTGCCGGCCGCGAGGGCGCCGACGGCGAGGGCTGCGTTCAGGGGAATGCGGTATCGCGCGCGCATGTGACCATGGTCGCAGAGCCGACCGGGTGGGCGGGAACCGGCTGTCACAATGGTCGACATGACCACGTTCAAGTCCCGGCTGCAGGGCGATCTGACGGCAGCGATCAAGGAGCGCGACGAGCTGCGTTCCGCCACTCTCCGGATGGCGCTCGCCGCGATCACCACCGAGGAGGTCGCGGGGAAGACGGCGCGCGAGCTCTCCGACGACGAGGTTCAGAAGGTGCTCGCGCGCGAGGCGAAGAAGCGCCGGGAGGCCGCCGAGGCGTTCGAGAAGGGCGGTCGCGCCGAGAGCGCGGAGCGGGAACGGGCCGAGGGCGCGGTGTTGGCCGACTATCTGCCACGGCAGCTGACCGACGAGGAGCTGGCGACCCTGGTCGCCGAGGCGGTGGACGAGGCCAGGGCGCAGGGCGCCGAGGGCCCCCGCGCGATGGGCGCCGTGATGAAGGCGGTCAACCCGCGGGTCGCCGGCCGGGCCGAGGGCGGCCGGGTGGCCGCCGCCGTCAAGCGCGCGCTGGCCGGCTGACCGGCGGCGGAGAACGAAGAAGGCGCCCCCGTCCGCTCGTGGTGAGCGGGCGGGGGCGCCTCTCGTGCCGCCGGGGCCTCCGGCCTACGGCCACTCGCCCCAGTCGAAGTCGTCCCGATTCGGGCCGCCGCCGCCACCGCCCGGACCGCCACCGCCGCCCGGACCGCCGCCACCGCCCGGACCGCCGCCCGGGGGCCGCGCGTCGTCGCGGTCGTCGTTGTCGCGGTCGCGGTCGCGATCCCGGTCGCGGTCCCTGTCCCGGTCGTCGTTGTCGCGGTCGTCGTCGTCCCGGTCGCGGTCCCTGTCGTCGCCCCGGGGAACGTCGACCTGGGTGAACTCGGTGGCCTGCACGCCCTGGAGCGCCCCCGTCATGGCCTGCCGCCAGATCGGGCCGGCCACGGCGGCGCCGCTGGCTCGCTCGTAGTACTGGCCGCCGATCGTGATGTCCTCCATCGGAGGCAGCGTCTGGTCGCCGCCGACCCGGACCGCCGTGGAGAGCTGCGGGGTGTACCCGACGAACCAGACGTTCTTCCGCTCGTCGGTGGTGCCCGTCTTGCCCGCGTTGTCCCGGTCGGAGAGGCCGACGGTCTGGCCGGTGCCGTCCTCGACCACGCCGCGGAGCATCATGTTGATGGTCCTGGCCGTCTTGGCGGACATCACCTGCCCGCACTCGCTCGGCGGGACGCTCAGCTCCTCGCCGTCCGCGTTGGTCACGCCGGTGATCGCCACCGGGCGGCAGTAGGTGCCCTCGTTGGCGAACGCCGCGTAGGCGCTGGCCATCATGAGCGGGGTGGTCTCCTGACCGCCGAGGGTCACGGAGGGGTTGGCGGCGAGCGGCTCGTCGCTGCCGCGCTCGACGCCGAGGTCGCCGGCCATCGTGATGGTCTCGCAGAGGCCGGCCTCACGCTCCAGCTCGGCGAAGTAGGTGTTGATGGACTGACCGAGCGCGTCGGTCATGTCCCACTCGCCGGTCTCGTCCTCGCGCTCGTTCTTCAGCGTCCACTCGGGCTCGCTGGCCGAACCGAGGGGCTGGTTCTCGCAGTTGCGGAAGTCCGCCATCGGCAGGGTGATCTCGTGGTCGGTCTCGTAGGTCTGCGCGGGTGAGATGCCCTGTTCGAGCGCGGCGGCCGCGGTGAACGGCTTGAACGTGGAGCCGGGCTGGAAGCCGTAGGTGGTGCCGCCCATGCCGCTGGAGACGTTCAGGTTGATCGACGTCTGGTTCTCGCCGTAGCCGTACGGCCGGCTCTGCGCCATGGAGACGATATGGCCGGTGCCGGGCTCCACCTGGACGACGGCCGCGGTGATCGGCTCGTCCGGGTTGGCGCCGTCGCGCGCCGCCTGGGCGGCGGCCTCCTGGGCCTGGGGGCGCAGCGTGGTCTGGATGGTCATGCCGCCGAGCGCCCACTGGGCGGCCCGCTCGTCGCGGGTCTCGCCGAAGACCGGGTTCTCCAGGAACTCGCGGTGCACGTAGTCGCAGAAGAACGCGGCCTCGTTGGGCGCGGTGATGCAGCCGTTCCTCGGCTCGCTGATCTCCAGGTCGATCTCGGCGGCCATCGCCTCCTCGGCCTCGGCCTCGTCGATGTCGCCGACGTCCAGCATCCGGCTGAGCACCAGGTTGCGTCGTTCGATCGCGGCCTCTTCGTTCGCGACCGGGTCGTAACGGCTCGGCGACTGGACGAGACCGGCGATGAGCGCGGACTCGGGGAGGTCGAGGTCGGCGGCCGACTTGGAGAAGTACCGCTGGGCGGCGGCCTCCACGCCGTAGGCCTGCTGGCCGAAGTACGTGATGTTGAGGTAGTTCTCCAGGATCTGGTCCTTGGAGAGCTCCTGTTCGAGCTGGATCGCGTACTTCATCTCGCGGATCTTGCGGCCGAGGCCCGCGGCGCCTGACTGCTGGGTGGCCTCGGCCACCGCCTCCTCGTCCTCGCCCGCGGCCTCGACGAACACGTTCTTCACGTACTGCTGGGTCAGGGTGGAGGCGCCCTCGGCGACCCCGCCCGACTCCATGTTGCGGTTGAGCGCGCGGAGGATGCCGCGCAGGTCGACGGCGCCGTGCTCGTAGAACCTGGCGTCCTCGATGGCGACGATCGCGTTGCGCACGTGGTCGGACATCTCGTCCAGCGAGACCACGGTGCGGTCGCGGAAGTAGACGTCGGCGATCTGGTTGCCCTCGGCGTCCAGGATGGTCGTCTTCTGGCTCAACGGAGGGCGCTTCATCATGGCGGGGATCTCGTCGAAACCCTCGGCCGTGCCCCGGGCCGCCAGACCGATGGCGCCGACGGCGGGCAGGGCGATGCCCGCCAGCACGGCGCCGGAGAGCACACTCACACCGAGGAACTTGGCCACCTGCTGAGCGGCGCTGAGGCCGCCACCGGGACGCTTCCTACCCATGGGGTCCAGCCTACGTTCTCAAACGCCGGACAGGGGCCCGGGTGTTCGCCTAAGCTACTTCCCAGTTCACATAACGCCGTGCGAGTCAAGTTCCCCCTCACTCGAAGGGGTGAGTTCGCAAAGGGCCTGTGTGCCCTCGTCCACCCCCTGCACAACTCGCACGCGCGCCCTGGACCGCGTCTCCGAACTATCACTCTTTCGGGTTACTTCGCGCTTCCCATAGTCCGATCGGGCCATTCAAGATTAGGCCCCTCGGGGGTGTTGTGGTGTGGCTGCCTTCCGTAACGTCGCCAACTGGCGAGGGCGAATATGCCACTTGCCGCCGTGGGGGAGCCTCGATTCGGGAGAGGACGGCACCGGCATGAGCTGGGTTACCGACTGGAGCGCGCAGGCGGCCTGTCGCGCGACAGATCCGGATGAGTTGTTTGTTCAGGGTGCGGCGCAGAACCGCGCCAAGGTGGTCTGCACCGGCTGTCCGGTGCGCACCGAGTGCCTGGCCGACGCGTTGGACAACCGCGTCGAGTTCGGCGTGTGGGGTGGCATGACGGAGCGCGAGCGGCGCGCGTTGTTGCGCCGGCGCCCGACGGTCACCTCCTGGCGCCGTCTGTTGGAGACGGCGCGCACCGAATACGAGCGGAGTCTGCGCTACAGCGGAGACGGCCGTTATGGGAACGCCGTCGGCGGCTCCTTCGAGGAGTGGGCCGGGGTGGGATAAGGAGAACGAACGGGGCGCGCGATGTCGGTTCGGCGCCCGTGGCATAGCTGTTCCCTGCTTTCCGGCGCTCCGGAAGCGCCCGGCGCTTTTCGCGTTGCTTGTGTGTTGTTTGTATACGGCAGAGGCGCGACTGGATTTGTTTGAGCGATGCGCGACGAGGGGCGTGAGTGGCGTCTGAGGCGCGACAGGACAAACGTTTCTGACGCCATGGCCACTGTGAGGGCTCTCACAGTGGCCTCGGGCGTGCCCCGGGGCGCCGGGACGCGGACTCAGGGCGCGGAGTCGCCGAGCGCCGCGCCGATCGTCCGCAGCCCGTCCAGGTCGTGCACGTCCCCGGGGAGCGCGGCGACCTCGACGACCGGCACCTCCGGATGGAGGGCGGTGAAGCGCGCCCTGGTGCGGTTCTCCCGCGCCAACTGGCGCATGTGCTCGGCGTGGACGCGCAGCAGGGCGGCCGCGAGCAGGTCGGCCGTCATGGGGTCCGCGCCGTCGGCGTGCGCGCTGTCGGCCGGTGCGTCGACGGTCCTTTCGCCAGCCGTCTCGTGGCCGGCGGCCTCGTCGGCCGTCGGGGAGGAGCCCGTGGAGGAGTGGGTCTCGGGAGAACGACGGCCCGGCGGTCGGTCCCGCCCGGAATCCGCGGGGGATGGGGATTCCTGTGCGGTGGTCCGCTCCGTCTCTGTCTGCCCGGTCGGATCATCGGCCATGCCGGGCGGAGCAAGATTTTTTGCCTCCAGGGTCTCGGCCGCCGCCAACGCACGCTCCGCGCTCAGCCCCGACGCCCCCGAGGTGTGCACCCGGTTGAGCACCAGACCGGCGAGCGGCATCCGGTCCGCCGCCAGCCGCTCCACGAAGTAGGCGGCCTCCCGCAACGCGTCCCGCTCCGGCGCGGCGACCACCAGGAACGCCGTCCCCGGCGCCTGGAGCAGCCGGTAGGTGGCGTCGGCCCTGGTGCGGAAGCCGCCGAACATGGTGTCCAACGCGGCGACGAAGTTCTGCACGTCGCGGACCAGCCCCGCGCCCACCACCCGGTCGATGGTCCCGGTGAACCGGGAGAGCCCGGCGAGCCCCAGGTCCATCACCTTGCGTCCGGCCCGGCCGCCCGCCTTCGCCGGACCCATCAGCACCCGGATGAACCGTCCGTCCAGGAAGGAACCGAGCCGCTGGGGCGCGTCCAGGAAGTCCAGCGCCGAGCGGCTGGGCGGGGTGTCGACGACGATCAGGTCCCACTCGTCGCGCGCCACCAGCTGGCCCAACTTCTCCATCGCCATGTACTCCTGGGTGCCGGCGAAGCCGGTGGAGAGCGACTGGTAGAAGGGGTTCTCCAGGATCGCGCGGGCGCGCTCGGGGTCGGCGTGCTCCTCGACGGTCTCGTCGAAGGTCCGCTTCATGTCGAGCATCATCGCGAACAGCTCGCCGCCGGCCGTCCCGTCGATGCCGGGCACCCGACGCGGCACGTTGTCCAGCTCCGCCAGGCCCATCGACTGCGCCAGCCTGCGGGCCGGGTCGATCGTCAACACCACGACGCGCCGGCCCCGTTCGGCGGCGCGCAGACCCAGCGCCGCCGCCGTCGTGGTCTTGCCGACGCCGCCCGAGCCGCAGCAGACCACGATCCGGGTCTCCGCCCGGTCCAGCAGCGGGTCGACCGCCAGCGCCGGCACCTCGGCGACGGCCGAGTCGACATCCGCACGCTCCCGGTCCCGCCCCGGCTCGGTCATCGGCCCGCCCCTCTCACGCCTCGCACGCTCCCCGACCCGGCCCACGCGCCGCCACCGGCCGTCCCGTTCACCATCCGTGCTCCCGCAGCCGGCGGGCCAGACGGTAGAGGCCGGCCAGGTCCGCACCGTCCGCCAGCAGCGGCAGCTCCCGCACCGGCAGCCCCAGCGCGGCCAACTCGGCGCGCTGCGCGGCCTCGAGCGACCGCCGTTCCGCGTGCGCCGCGCCCTCGTCGAGCAGCGGGCCGACCAGCCGCGTCGGCGCGCGCAGCCCGGCCGAGCGCAGCGCGGCGGCCAGCTCGCGCCGGTCGACGCCGGCCGGATCGACCGGCCCCGCCACCGGCGGGCGGACCATGTTCACCACGACGGTGCCGACCGGGAGCTCGGCGGCGCGCAGCTCGGCGACGCCGTCCGCGGTCTCCTGGACCGGCATCTCCTCCAGCAGGGTCACCAGGTGGACGGCGGTCTCGGCGGACTTCAACACCCGCATCACCGCCTGCGCCTGGTGGTGGATCGGGCCGACCTTCGCCAGGTCGGCGACCTCGTCGTTGACCCCGAGGAACCGGGTGACCCGGCCCGTCGGCGGCGCGTCCATCACCACCGCGTCGTAGACGAACGCGCCGTCGGTGCCGCGCCGCCTGGTGGCCTCGCAGACCTTCCCCGTCAGCAGCACGTCGCGCAGCCCGGGGGCGATGGTGGTGGCGAAGTCGATCGCGCCGATCCGTCGCAGCGCGCGGCCGGCGCCGCCGAGCTTGTAGAACATCTGGAGGTAGTCGAGCAGCGCCTTCTCCGTGTCGATGGCCAGCGCGTACACCTCGCCACCGCCGGGACCGATGGCGATCCTGCGCTCCTCGTAGGGCAGCGCCTCGGTCTCGAAGAGCTGGGCGATCCCCTGGCGTCCCTCGACCTCGACCAGCAGGGTGCGCCGCCCCTCCTCCGCCAGCGCGAGGGCGAGCGCGGCCGCGACGGTCGTCTTGCCGGTGCCGCCCTTGCCGGAGACCACGTGCAGTCTGCGTTCTGGGGTCACGTGGGCGAGCCTAAGGGAACGCCGCGGGAACGCCTCGGGCGGCCGTCGCGGACAGGCTCTAGAGTGGCCGCCATGAAGAAGTGGGAATACGCGACGGTGCCGCTGCTGGTGCACGCGACCAAGCAGATCCTGGACACCTGGGGCGAGGACGGCTGGGAGCTGGTGCAGGTCGTGCCGGGGCCGAACGCCGAGCAGTTGGTGGCGTACTTCAAGCGCGAGAAGCCGGCCGGATGAGCGCCGTGAGCGGCGTGGAACGGCGCCTGACCGAGCTGGGCCTCGAACTGCCGCCGGTCGTGCCGCCGGTGGCCGCCTATGTGCCGGCCGTGATCAGCGGGCGCTACGTCTACACCTCCGGGCAGGTCCCGCTGGTCGCCGGCGCACTGCCGGTCGCGGGGAAGGTCGGCGCCGAGGTCGACGAGGAGCGGGCGCGCGACATGGCGCGGCTCTGCGCCCTCAACGCGCTGGCCGCCGTCAAGTCCGTGGTGGGAGACCTGGACCGGGTGGCCAGGGTGGTGAAGGTGCTGGGCTTCGTCGCCTCGGCGCCCGGCTTCACCGGCCAGCCGCAGGTGGTCAACGGCGCCAGCGAGCTGCTGGGCGAGGTCTTCGGAGAACGCGGACGCCACGCGCGCAGCGCGGTCGGCGTCGCGGTGCTGCCGCTGGACGCGCCCGTCGAGGTCGAGCTCCAGGTGGAGCTGACCGACGGCTGAGGTCTGCGGGGTCTTCGACGGTTCCACGGGCGGTACAACGAGCGGGAGGGCACGGCCCCTTCGCCCGTTGCCGGTTCAGGCAACGCGTCCTCCGGCCGGGGGAGACGCGACGGTGCGCTGTCGGTCCCTTCGGGTACAACTGACCGCATGACTGATTCCGCGTTCGAGGAGGCCGGGCCCACGCCGACCGGCGGCCCCGACTCCGAAGTGCCCGACTGGGAGCTGCGGTTCCGGGCGCCCCGGGTGAGCCTGCCGGGCTGGGCCCGCGAGGCGCCCGACCGTTCCCTCTTCGTCTCCAACGCCACCGGGACGTTCGAGCTCTACGCCTGGGACCGGTCCACGGGCGAGCGGCGGCAGGTCACCGACCGGCCCAACGGCACGGTCTCCGGGCGGCTTTCGCCCGACGGCGAGTGGGTGTGGTGGTTCGACGACACGGACGGGGACGAGTTCGGCGTCTGGCGGCGGCAGCCGTTCGGCGGCGGCGCGGACGAGACGGCGGTGCCGGGGCTTGCCGCCGGGTACCCGAGCGGGCTGGCGCTCGGCCGGGACGGCACGGTCGTGGTCAGCCGGGACACCGAGGAGGACGGCTCCACGATCCACGTCCGGCGGCCAGGCGAGGCGGAGACGACCGAGATCTACCGGCACCGGCAGTCCGCCGACGTCGCCGCCATCTCCGCCGACTCCTCGCTGCTGGCGATCGAGCACACGGAGCACGCGGACGCGATGCACTCGGCGCTGCGGGTCGTCCGCCTGGACGGCTCGACGGTGGCCGAGCTGGACGACACCGCGGGCGGCACCGTCGAGTCGGGCCTGCTGGCGCGCGGCTTCGCGCCGCTCCCCGGCGACAGCCGGCTGCTCGTCGGGCACCAGCGGCACGGCCGTTGGGAGGCGCTGCTGTGGGACCCGCTGACCGGTGAGCAGCGCGAGCTGTCGTTCGGTCTCTCCGGCGACGCGTACGCCGACTGGTATCCGGACGGTTCGGCGCTGCTGGTGCTGCACAGCTTCCAGGCCCGCGACGAGGTCTACCGCTACTCGCTGGCCGACGGGGAGCTGACCCGGCTGGAGACCCCGCCGGGCACGCTGGGCGGGGCCGCGGCGCGGCCGGACGGCGAGGTCGAGTTCCTCTGGTCCTCGGCCGCCGAGCCGCCCCGCGTCATGTCGACCAGCGGACGGACGGTGCTCGACCCGCCGGGGCCGAAGGCACCCCGCTCGGTGCCGGTCGAGGACGCCTGGGTCGAGGGGCCGGGCGGCCTGGTGCACGCGCTGGTGCAGCGGCCGGCGGGCGAGGGCCCGTTCCCCACCGTCTTCGACATCCACGGCGGGCCGACGGCCCATGACGAGGACGGTTTCGCCGCGGGCCCGGCCGCCTGGGTCGACCACGGCTTCGCCGTCGTCCGGGTCAACTACCGCGGCTCGACGGGCTACGGCCGGGAGTGGACGGACGCGCTCAAGCACCGTGTCGGGCTCATCGAGCTGGAGGACATCGCGGCGGTGCGCGAGTGGGCCGTCTCCTCCGGGCTGGCCGACCCGGAGCGGCTCGTGCTGACCGGCGGCTCCTGGGGCGGGTATCTCACCCTGCTCGGCGTCGGCGCGCAGCCGGACAGCTGGGCGGTCGGGGTGGCGGCGGTCCCGGTGGCGGACTATGTCGCGGCCTACGACGACGAGGTGGAGGCGCTGAAGGCGCTGGACCGCACGCTGCTCGGCGGCACGCCGGAGGAGCAGCCCGAGCGGTGGGCCGCGTCCTCACCGATCACCTATGTCGACGCGGTGAAGGCCCCCGTCTACATCTCGGCGGGGATGAACGACCCGCGCTGCCCGATCCGCCAGATCGAGAACTACGTGTCCCGGCTGACCGACCGGGGCCACCCGCTGGAGGTCTACCGGTACGACGCGGGGCACGGCTCGCTGGTCGTCGAGGAGCGGATCAAGCAGGTGCGGATGGAGATCAGGTTCGCGCGAGATCATCTGCCGACTGCTCGGGAGGCCGGTTCGACCGACTAGCGGCGGCGGTCGCGTCGCCAGCGGTGCCTTCCGCGCCCTCGGTGTCACCGGCGCGTGTTTCCCCGGCGTCCTTCGGGGCGCCGGGAGAGGGGGCCGGCCCCTCGACCAGGCCCAGTTCGCGGTCGCGCTGCTGCTCCACCTCGCGGCGGAGCAGTCGGAACCACATGAAGACGGCGAAGCCGGCGAAGACGAACCACTCGGCGGTGTAGCCCAGGTTCTGGAAGGCGTCCAGGTCGAGGCCGGTGCCGGTGGGCGCGGTCGCCGGCACGGCCGCCATCGGCGGCTCCGGGTCGCGCACCGTGATCCAGGAGTCCTCGGTCTCGTACGGCAGGACGTTGATCAACGAGGCCGCGCCGATCACGCCCAGCTCGCCGGGGGCGAGCCCCTCGGTCCGCCCGCTGACGGTGCTCGGCGACTCGGCGGCCTGGAGCGCCCCGACGACGGTCACCTCGCCGCCCGGCGCCTCCGGCGCGGCGGCCGGGTCGGCCGCGCCGGGCAGCCAGCCGCGCACCACCGGCACGGCCGGCGAGCCGTCCGCCGGGCGCAGCGGGGTCAGTACGTAGAAGCCGCGTTCGCCGTCCACCATCCGTTCGGGGACGAGGAGTTGGTTCTCCGCGTCGAAGGTGCCCGTGACCTCGACCTGGTGGCCGACGGTGTCCGTGGTCAGCGGCAGCATCTCGGCGATCGGGCGCACCTCGCCCTCGCCCTGCGCCAGCTCCTGCTGTGCGCGGTGCGAGTCCACCTGCGCCTCGAACCGGCTCAGCTGCCAGGTGCCGGCGGCCAGACAGACGGGCACGGCCAGCACCACGAAGACGTTGATCGCCCACCAGCGCGGGGTGAGCAGGAACCGGTACACACCCCAACGGTACTGGCGCCCGCCCGGCTCCCCGGTGCGGGGGTCGCCGCGCGGAGCGGGACACGGCGCGGGCAGCGGGCGCGCGGTCCACCCTCGGTGGTGGGAAGCTCGCGCCGTTCGCCGCGCCCCCTCCGCCCCTCCGCACCCCCTCCGCGCCCTCACCGCGGCTCTTCGCGTTGGCGCCGGCGGGCGGCGACCGGTGTCAGCCGGTGGCCGTCAGGACGCCGGTGCGGTAGACCGTTCCGGCACAGGTGCCGTCGAGCAGGATGCGCGCGGCCTCCGGTTCCCCGGCCGCCGGGGTGTAGCGCAGCACCACGCCCGCGGATTCGCCGCCGCTTCCGCTGCTGTCGGACGGCGGCGTGGAGCCGCTGTCGCCCGAGCCGCCGCCGGGGCCGCCCGGGTCGGAGCCGCCGGCACCGCCCGCGCCGCCCGCGCCCTCGTTCACGCCCCCGGCACCCTCGTCGGTGCCGCCGTCGTCGCCCGAGCCGCCGTTGCCGGAACCGCCGCCCGACCCCGAGCCACCGGCACCGCCGCTGACCGACTCCGAACCGTCCGCGTCACCGGAGCCGTTCACGTCCCCGGAGCTCCCCGAGCCCTCCGCGTCGCCGGAGCCGTCCGAACCCCCGGAGCCGTCGGCGCCGGCGGAGTCCGCCCCGGCCGCGTCCCCGCCGTCGTCGCCCGAGCCGCCCTCGCCCGTCGACGCCTCCGGGTCGTTCCTGCGCAGCTGGGGGCTGATCGTGGAGCCGCCGTCCTCGGCCGGGCTCGCCGCGACCGCGCAGCCACTGATCGACATGCCGCCGTCCGGCACCCAGGCGAAGCGCACCTCGTACCCCTCGCCCGGCGGCAGGATCAGCTCCTCGTGCGCCTCGTCCGGGGTCGGCAGCCGGGTGGCGCGGTCACCCTCCGTGCGGTCCACGACGCGTACGGCGGTGCCACCGGCCGAGTCGGAGAGCACCGCCAACTCGCCGTCGCCGGTGACCCGGCAGGGCTCGTCCGAGACATTGACCATGCGGATCACGCCATAGATCCGGCCGTTCCCGTCGGCCGGCTCGGTGTCGGCCGCGACCTGGCCGAGCTGCTCCCGCAGACAGCTGGGCGAGGTCAGCCCCAGGGTCTCGCGCGCGTCCGTCGGGTCGCCCTCGCCGGGCTCGCCGACGTCGAACGGGTGGGTCTCGCCGTCGCCCGCACCGCCGTTGGCCAGTCGGCCCGGTTCGGCGCCGTCCGTCGGGGAGGGCGCCCCGGGGTCGCCCCGACCGGTGTCGTCGCCCCAACTACCGGGCGGGCCACCGCCGTTGGAGGTGTCCATGGCCGAGTCCTGGCCGCCGTCCGAGTCGGCGACGCTGGCCATCAGCGGGGCGCCGATGCTCAGCAGGGCGACCGAGGCGGCCGTGCCCAGCAGCACGTGGCGGCGGCGCCGACGGCGCATCGGCACCGCCAGCCGCAGGTTCTCCAGGGAGTCGGCGCCCGGTTCGAGGTCGCCGACCGTCTCGCGGAAGAGCCGCCGCAACGCCTCCGCCTCGGCGTCCGTCACGTCGGTCGACGCTTCCCGCCGGCCGGGCGCCTCGTGCCGCCCCGCGGCAGGCGGCTCGCCCGGCGAGGCGGACCCGGCCGCCGAGGACTCCGACGGTTCGGCCTCGTGCCGGCCCCGCCTCGCGTGGTCGTCGTGGGGCTCCGGGGCCGGCTCGCGCCGGGAACCCGGGCGTGGCTCGGTCATCTGGCGGCCTCCATGGCGACGCGCAGCGCCGCGATCCCGCGTGAACCGTATGCCTTGACCGAACCGGCGGAGATGCCCAGCGTCTTGGCCACCTCGGCCTCGGACATGTCGGCGAAGTACCGCAGCACCAGGACCTCGCGCTGGCGCCGCTGGAGTCCGCGCATCGCCTTTATCAGGTCGGCGCGCTCCAACTGCTCGTAGGCGCCCTCCTCAGCGCTCGCCATGTGGGGCAGCGGCTTGCTGAGCAGCTTCAGCCCGACGATCCGCCGGCGCAGGGCGGAGCGGGAGAGGTTGACCACCGTCTGCCGCAGGTACGCCAGGGTCTTCTCCGGGTCGCGCACCCGGCCGCGCGCCGAGTGGACGCGGATGAACGCCTCCTGCACCACGTCCTCGCAGGAGGCGATGTCGTCGAGGAGCAGGGCGGCCAGGCCGAGCAGCGAACGATAGTGCTCGCGGTAGGTCTCGGTCAGGAAGTCGACGGTGGTTCCCTCAGCCATCGCGTCGTCCGCACCCTCGCCGAGGGCGGGGATGCGACTCGGTCGCGCCGCCGGCAGGGGCGCGGTCACGGTCCCGCTCCCGGCTCCCGTTGAGTGGGGACGGGAGAACGGTCGGTTCGGCGCCGCCATGAATTCGAGGACCTCTGCCACGCCTGTTGGACACGTTCTCCCCCGCGAAGGTTGTACGGCGCGGGCAAGCTGTCGCCTATCGGGTGATCTGCCCTCATGTTCCCGCCCTGCCGTCGATGTCCTGGTCTGGTCGGTGCCTGGCCCTACATGCGAGGACGCGCTAACGACTCTCCCCGCGACCGCGGTGGGAACGTGCGGCGCGGGGAGAGGAAATCGTCTCTCGGGTGCTCGGTCCCTAGCAAGCCGCAGCGGCCTACGAGTTGGTCACGGGGGATGCACAAGCGGCCATCATCGGACGTCGAGGGCGGCAAACACGTCAGCGAACGGTCCGGCGGCGGGCCGCCCGCGCGACCAGGCCGGGTGACGAGGCCGCGGCGACCGGCGGCGGAGTCCGACGGCGGGCGGCGCCGCCGGACTCGCGCGCGGGCGACCGGGTCAGCGCCCCGTTCCGCCGTAGACCACGGCCTCGTCGCTCTCGCTGTCGAGACCGAACGCGGTGTGCACCGCGCGGACCGCCGAGTTGGCGTCATCCTCGCGGGTGACGACCGAGATCCGGATCTCCGAGGTCGAGATCAACTCGATGTTGACCCCGCTGTGGGAGAGCGCCTCGAAGAACGTCGCCGTGACGCCGGGGTTGGTCTTCATCCCCGCGCCGACCAGCGAGATCTTGGCGACCTGGTCGTCGTAGCGCAGCGCGTCGAAACCGATCTGGGAACGCCGCTTCTCCAGCGCCTCGATCGCCTTGCGCCCCTCCGTCTTGGGCAGGGTGAAGGAGATGTCGGTCAGCCCGGTGGAGGCGGCCGAGACGTTCTGCACCACCATGTCGATGTTGATGGTGGCGTCCGCGATGGCCCGGAAGATCTTGGCCGCCTCACCCGGCTTGTCCGGCACCCCCACGACCGTGATCTTGGCCTCGGAGGTGTCGTGGGCCACCCCCGAGATGATTGCCTGCTCCACCGCTTCCCCTTCCTGCTGACGGCTCCCGACCCAGGTCCCGGGCTTGCCGGAGAACGACGACCTGACGTGGATCGGGATGTTGTAACGGCGGGCGTACTCCACACACCGGTGGAGCAGCACCTTGGAGCCGGAACTGGCCAGTTCCAGCATGTCCTCGAAGGAGATCCAGTCGATCTTCCTGGCCTTCTTCACCACCCGGGGGTCGGCGGTGAAGACGCCGTCGACATCGGTGTAGATCTCACAGACCTCGGCGTCCAGAGCGGCGGCCAGCGCCACCGCCGTGGTGTCCGAGCCGCCCCGCCCCAGGGTGGTGATGTCCTTGCTGTCCTGGGAGACGCCCTGGAAACCCGCGACGATCGCGATGTTCCCCTGGTCGACGGAGCTCTTGATGCGCCCGGGGGTCACATCGATGATGCGTGCCTTGTTGTGCACGGCGTCGGTGATCACTCCGGCCTGACTGCCGGTGAACGACTGGGCCTCGTGGCCCAGTGAGGTGATCGCCATCGCCAGCAAAGCCATGGAGATGCGTTCCCCGGCGGTCAACAACATGTCCATTTCCCGCCCCGAGGCGACGGGGGACACTTCAGCGGCGAGATCCATCAGCTCGTCCGTCGTGTCGCCCATCGCGGAGACCACGACCACCACCTGGTGGCCGTTCTTCTTGGCCTCGACGACTCGCTTGGCGACCCGCTTGATACCTTCGGCATCGGCTACGGAGGAGCCGCCGTACTTCTGCACGACAAGGCCCACGTGTGCTCGCTCCTCGTGTAAGTCACTCTCCGCAGTCGCTGTGAGGACTGCGGCCGGCTGAATACTACCGAGCGAGGCCATGACCCCGCCCGTCCAGCCACGAGCCCTGCCCGCTGGTCGGGGGGCACACACGGAAACAAGCACGAAACGTAACCGACCTCACATCAGCAGCGAAATGCTGAGAGCGATCAACGATGATGTCGACACGGCAAGGATGATGTCGGCAGGACGTGGAAGCCGCAGGGAACCCGGCACAGATGGGGCACAACATGAATATGCGCGGTCTCGAAGAGCTCACCGGAGTGCCCGAGCCCGCCTGGCCCCGGCTGGTGAGCAGGGTCTCGTCGGCCACCGTCCCCCTGGAGATCGTGCCGGTCGACGCGGCGCTGGGGCGTGCGACGCTCCTGCAGCTCCAGGTCACCGCCCGTTCCTACCTGGGCGCCTTCGCACTGCACTGCGGCGGGCTGCTGCTGGACGACGGCTGGCTGCGGGTCTTCGGCAGCGCGACGCCGCGCAACCCGCACGGGCTGCCCAGCCTCGCCCGGGTCAACGCGTTCCCCGACGACCTCGTCCCCGGCTGGCGGCCCGGCTCCGGGCTGGTGCTGGCGCAGGACGTGGTCGGCGGTGTCTTCGCGCTCAACGGCCCCGAGCCGGAGGCCGTCGGGCGTCCCGGCCTGCCGGGCGAGGTGATCTACTTCGCGCCCGACACCCTCGGCTGGACCGCGCTGGACGTGGCGCACCAGGAGTGGTTCGACTGGCTGCTGACCGGCGGGTCCGCCGCGTTCTACCGGGACGTGCGGTGGCCCGACTGGCGCGCGGAGACGAAAGCGCTGGCCACGGCGGGCGAAGGGCTCTCGGTCGTGCCGCCGCTCTGGTCGCGCGAGGCGCGCGCCGACCTGTCGGGGACCTCGCGCCGGCCCGTGCCGATGGGCGAGCTGCTCGGGGTGCACCAGGAGTACGCCCGTCAGCTGACCGGCGCCGACCCGGGCTTTCTCGGTGAGACGGACGCGCCCGGATAGCGGCATCCCCGGCCCGTGCGAGCGGCGGGTGGGCCGCCGTCCAAGGGACGCGCGACCGCTGCCTATCGGGCATATCGTTTGTCCATGGGCGTTTTGCGGCGCGGCTCCCGGCTCTCCCCGCTGGAACCGCCGGTGGTGGAGGCGCTGGAGCGGACCGGCGCCTACGGCGCCCTGGTCCACCTGCTCCGGCCCGGCGCCACACTGCTCCACCTCGCCCTGATCAGCGGCGTCCCCCCGAACCTCGCCTGGCAGTGGACACGGGTCGAACTCGCCTCCCGGCAGCCGATCGCCGAGGCGGCCCGCTGCCGGCGGCTGGCGTGGCGGGACGTTCAGGGGCGCGGCGAGGTGACGGACGAGGGGCAGGCCGCGATGGCACTGCCCTACGCGTTCGCCCTCGGCTCCGCCCCGATCCGCGACACGCACGACCCGCCCGACACGTGCTGGGGCGTCGCCACCCTGCTCTGGCCCGCCTCCCACCCGCGCGGCCCCTCCGCCGGCGAGGCGGAGGAGCTGCACCGGCTCTGCCGGCGGCTGGCCGGGCCGCTGCGGCGCGCCGAGGAGGAGGGGGAGCCGCACGTCGCGGAGGAGGAGCCGGTCGTGCTCTCCCGCCCCAGGCCGCGCACCCCCGCACCCGACGAGGCGCTCGCCGCCGCCGACCTGGTCGAGGGGCTGCCCGACGGGTGGTGCGCGGTGGACCTCTCGGGCGTCGTCGCCTACGTCAACAGCCGGGCCGCGGAACTTCTCGACACCCGGGTCGACGCGCTGCTCGGCAGGCTGCCGGACGAGACCGTGCCCTGGCTCGGCGACCCGATCATCGAGGACCGCTACCGCACCGCCATCTTCAGCCGTGAGCCGCTGTCGTTCTCGATGGCCAAGCCCTCGGGCGAGTGGCTCACCTTCCACGTCTATCCGGGCCCGCGCGGCATCACCATCCGGATCTGCCCGGCGCCGGAACGGACCGCGGCCGACGAACGACCGCCCGAGCTCGGACTCCCCCACGCGCCGGCGGAGGGCGGCGCGCTCTACCAACTGCTCCAGCTCGGCGCCGCGCTCACCCAGGCCGTCGGGGTCAAGGACGTGGTGGAAACGGTCGCGGAGCAGGTGATGTCGACCTTCGAGGCACAGGGACTGATCATCTATGTGGCGGAAGGCGGTCGACTCCGCTCGGTCGGCTGTCGCGGCCTCACCCGGCGGCAGATAGAGCGCTACGACAACGCCCCACTCCACCCGCCGCCCTCACCCCCGGCGAAGACCCTGGTCAACAGGGCTCCCGCGTTCTATGACTCCCGCGAGGAGCTGGTGCGCGACTACCCAGGGCTGCGCGGCACCCTGGTGATGCGCGCCTGGGCCTTTCTGCCGCTGATCACCTCGGGTCGTTCGGTGGGCTGTCTCGTGCTCACCTATGACCGGAACCACCACTTCACTTCCGAGGAACGAGCGGTACTGACCTCGCTGTCCAGCCTGATCTCCCAGGCACTGGACCGGGCGCGGCTCTACGACGCCAAGCACCAGCTGGTCCTCAGCCTCCAGGCCGGTCTGCTGCCGCACCGCCTCCCCGACCCCGGGGGCCTCTCCGTGGCGGCCCGCTATCTGCCGGCCACCGAGGGCATCGAGATCGGCGGCGACTTCTACGACGTGATCTCGTTGGACACGTGCCACACCGCGGTCGCCATCGGGGACGTCCAGGGCCACAACGTGCGGGCGGCGGCGCTGATGGGCCAGGTGCGCACGGCCGTGCACGCCACGGCGGGCGCCGCCCCCGGCGAGGTGCTGCGCCGGACCAACCGGCTGCTCACCGACCTCGACCCCGGCCTCTTCACCAGCTGCCTCTACGGCCACTACGACCGTTCGACGCACCGGCTGCGGCTGGCCAGCGCCGGCCATCCGCCGCCGCTGCTGCGTCACCCGGACGGGCGGGCGGACCTGCTTCCCGTGCCGCCGGGGCTGCTGCTCGGCATCGACCCGGAGGCCGAGTACCCGGAGACCGAGATCGCGCTGCCACCGGGATCCGTGCTGCTCATGTACACCGACGGCCTGATCGAGACCCCCGGCGAGGACCTGGAGGACTCCGCGCTACGCCTGGCCGGCCATCTGGTGCGCGCGGACGAGCAACGGTTGGACGCGCTGGCCGACACCTTGCTGCACGGCACACACCACGCGGAGACCAGGGACGACATCGCGCTGCTCCTGCTGCGGACCGCCGACTGACCGCCCGACTGCCTGACCGCCCGACCGACTGTCCGCCCGGCCGCCTGACCGCGCGATGGCTGACGGCCTGACGGCCCGGCTGCCCGGGTCTTCAGCGCGGGTCGCGGGTCCGCAGCCCCAGCGGGGCGCCGATCTCGGCGGCCATGACCCGCCCCGCCTGCCGCTCCAGGTCGCCGTCCTCCGCCGCGCTGTCGGTGTCCAACCCGTTCAACTCGGCCAGCGGCGTGTTCAGCCGGACGTGCGCCACCAGCGACTGGAGCGCGCGCAGGGCGGCGCTGGCCGTGGGCCCCCAGTTCGTCAGGTAGGAGAACTGCCACCACCACAGCGCCTCGGTGACCCGGCCCCGGCCGTAGTGCGCCATGCCATGGCGAAGATCGCTGACGATGTTGGCCAGGTCGTCCGATATCCGGGCCGCCACCGGCTTGCTGTGCGGCACGTAGGGATCGAAGACCTCGGAGTAGACGTCGACCGGCGTCAGCAGCGCGGCCAGCCCCTCGCGCAGCGAGTCCATGTCCGGATCGGGGCCCGCGTCCGGCTCGTAGCGCTCGTCCGGGACGATGTCCTCGTGCGCGCCCAACCGGCCGCCGGCCAGCAGCAGTTGGGAAACCTGGAGCAGCAGGTAGGGCACCGCGCTGTCCGGGTCGTCGCCTCTGGCGACCTCGGTCACCGCGACCACGAAGCTCTCGATCTGGTCCGCGATCTGCACCGAGAAACTGTCGGGCCCGGCCTGGGCCCCGACGCCCTCCTCGCGGGCCGGGGGACCGGTCGGCCCGACCTGGTCCACCGGTGTCTCCTCGATCTCCTGCCCCGTCGTCGCATCGGCCATCAGGTGGTCGCCTCCCCAAAGGTCACTACGTCTGCAACGGACGCCGCGCGCACCACGTTCCCGTTCGCACGCGCGACCGGTGGAACGGCGCCGGCACCCGCCGCCGCCGTCCACGCGTCACACATCAAGCAGCCGTCTACCCTCGAAGGCCCGGCCCAAGGTGACCTCGTCGGCATACTCCAAGTCTCCCCCCACCGGCAGGCCGCTGGCTAGCCGGGTGACCCGAAGGCCCATGGGGCCGACCATCCGCGCCAGATAGGTGGCGGTGGCCTCGCCCTCCAGGTTGGGGTCGGTCGCCAGGATCAACTCCGTGACCGAACCGTCGGCGAGCCGCGCCAGCAGCTCCCTGATCCGCAGGTCGTCCGGGCCGACTCCGTCGATAGGGCTGATCGCGCCGCCCAACACGTGGTAGCGGCCCCGGAACTCGCGGGTCCGCTCGATCGCCACCACGTCCTTGGGCTCCTCGACCACACAGATCACGCCCGGGTCCCGGCGGGGGTCGGCGCAGACGCGGCACTGCTCCTCCTGCGCGACGTTGCCGCACACGGCGCAGAACCTGACCTTCTCCTTGACCTCGGTGAGGGCGTGCGCGAGCCGGCGCACGTCGGCCGGCTCGGACTGGAGGATGTGGAAGGCGATCCGCTGGGCGCTCTTCGGACCGACGCCGGGGAGACGGCCCAACTCGTCGATGAGTTCCTGGACTACGCCCTCGTACACGGGATGCCTCTTCCGCCTTCGCCGTCCGCACCGCCTGCGGCGGCCATCACCTCGATGACCGCGCTCTTCCTCGTGTTCCTCGCGCTCCGCGTGCCCCGCTTGCCCCGAGCCGACGTGGCGGCCGGGGAGGCCGGCACCGCCGCCACTCCCGCCAACGCCGCCACCGCCGACGTGGTGGTCGCCACGTTCGTCGCGGTGGTCGTGGTGGTCGTGGTGGCCGTCACGGTCGTCGTGGTGGTCGTCACGGTCGCCGTCGCAGGTCGGTTCACATCGGCAGACCGGGGATGCCGCCGCCGCCCAGCCCCTGGGCCAGCGGACCCAGCTTCGCCTTGGCCAGCTCCTGGGCCGCGTTGTTGGCGTCGCGGACCGCGGCGATCACCAGGTCGGCCAGGGTCTCGGTGTCCTCGGGGTCCACGGCGGCGGGTGAGATCACCAGGGCGGTCAGCTCGCCGGAGCCGGTGACCGTGGCCTTCACCAGGCCACCGCCCGCGCTGCCCTCGACCGGGGTCTCGGCCAGCTCCTGCTGCGCCGTGGCGAGATCCTGCTGCATCTTCTGGGCCTGCTGCAACAACTGCTGCATATCGACCCCACCGCCACCAGGGAACACGGGCTTCACTCCTGGGCTATCGACAACAATTCCGTACCCCTGAGCGTACGGGCTCCGGCGGCTTCGGTCTTACTCGTGACGAATCTCCTCAAGAACCGTCGCTCCCAGCTCGCGAACGATCAAGTCGTGGCCGCTGAGCGCCGTCTCGTCCAGGTCGGGATCGTCCTCGTCCGGAATGTCGTCCTCGGCGGCCACCCGGGGACGCGGCGCGGGGGGCGCCTCCCTCACCGGCGCGGGGGCGGCGGGCGCCGACGTGGCCGGCGCCGTCGCGCCGTGCGCGTCCTGGCCGGGCTGCCGCGCGGGCGGGGCGGCCGCCGGCGCCGGCTGCTGGATCCCCTGCGGGGGCTGCTGCGACGGGGGCTGCCGTGGAGGCTGCTGCCCCGGGGGCGCGGAACGGTCCGCGGGCGGCGCCTGGTGCGGGGCCGGGGCAGCCGGCGGCGCCGAGGGACCGGGGGCGAACCCGCCGCCCGAACCACCGCCCGAACCTCCGAACCCGCCTCCGGACCCGCCGGGACGAGGGCCGCCACCGCCTCCGCCCTGGTCGACCACGGCATCGATCCGCCAGGTGACGCCCATCCGGTCGTTCAACGCCTGGCGCAGCACGTCCTCGCTGCCGCTGTTGACGAAGTTGTCCCGGGCACCCGAGGAGGCGAAGCCGAGGCGGAGCGTGGAACTGCCGTTGTCGAAGCCGACGACCTGGGCGTTCTGGCTCAGCAGGATCCAGCTGTAGCGGCGGCGCTTCTTCACCGCGTCCAGGATCTCCGGCCAGAGCTGGCGCACCTGCGCCGGGTCGCCCCCGCCGCCACCGGGGGCGGGGGCCGGCGCGGCGGGCGCGGGCTCCGGCCGCGACGCCGGCTCGGGCCGCGCGCCGGGCGCGGCCGCCCCCGGCCAGGCGCCGGGGCGGGGGCCGCCCCCGGAACCGGCGGCCCCCGTGGCCCCGGAGGGCCACGCGCCGGGCTGCGGCTGCTGTTGCACGGGTGGCTGCTGCTCCACCGCCTGCGCCGGCGCAGGCGGTGGCGGCGGTGCCTGCGCGGCGGGGGGCGCCTGTGCGGGGGGCGGTGCCTGCGCGGTGGGGGGCGCGGGCGGGGCGACGGGCGCCGGCTGCGGTGCGGCCACCGGGCCGCCCGGCGCCGCCTGAGCCGGCGGCCCGGCCAGCGAGACGCCGCGCTCCAACCGCTCCAACCGGCTCTGCAGCGACCGTTCGTCACCGAACGCCGCCGGCAGCAGCACCCGGGCACAGATCAGTTCGAGCTGCAACCGGGGGGACGTCGCGCCCCGCATCTCCGTCAACCCGGAGTTGACCAGATCGGCGGCCCGGCTCAACTCCGCCGCGCCCATCCGCGTCGCCTGCTCCCGCATCCGCTCCAGCACGTCGACCGGGGCGTCGATCAGGCCCTTCTCCGCCGCGTCGGGGACGGCGGCCAGGATCAGCAGATCCCGCAGCCGCTCCAGCAGGTCCATCACGAAACGGCGCGGGTCGTGGCCGCCCTCGATCACCCGGTCCACCACGCCGAACGCGGCCGCGCCGTCCCCCGTCGCGAACGCGTCGACGACGCTGTCCAGCAGGGCGCCGTCCGTGTAACCGAGCAGCGCCGTCGCCATGTCGTAGGTGACCCCGGAGTCGGTGGCGCCCGCGAGCAACTGGTCCATCACCGACATCGAGTCCCGCACCGAGCCCGCGCCGGCCCTGACCACCAGCGGCAGCACCGTCTCCTCGACCGGGACGGACTCGCTGCCGCAGACGCTGGCCAGATACTCCCGCAGCGTGCCGGGCGGAACCAGCCGGAAGGGGTAGTGGTGGGTGCGCGACCTGATGGTGCCGATGACCTTCTCGGGCTCCGTGGTCGCGAAGATGAACTTCAGATGCTCCGGAGGCTCCTCCACCACCTTCAGCAGGGCGTTGAACCCCGCCGACGTGACCATGTGCGCCTCGTCGATGATGTAGATCTTGTATCGGCTGGACGCCGGGCCGAAGAACGCCTTCTCCCGCAGGTCCCTGGCGTCGTCGACACCGCCGTGCGAGGCGGCGTCGATCTCGATCACGTCGATCGAGCCGGGCCCGTTCCGCGCCAGGTCACGGCAGGACTGGCACTCCCCGCAGGGGGTGGGCGTCGGGCCCTGCTCGCAGTTGAGACAACGGGCGAGGATCCGCGCGCTCGTGGTCTTTCCGCAGCCTCGCGGGCCACTGAACAGATACGCGTGGTTGACCCGGTTGTTCCGCAGGGCCTGCTGCAGCGGATCGGTGACATGCTCCTGCCCGATGACCTCGGCGAAGGTCTCGGGTCGGTAGCGGCGGTACAGCGCGAGGGAGGACACGACACCGACGATATAGGCCCCCACTGACAACGCGAGGGCCCCTCACGCACCCACCAGAGCCCACCTACCCTTGCTGCCTTCCGGCCCTGGGGGAGTTCAGTGAGATAGCGCCGCGTGAGGGGCTGACCCCAACCCTACCGGATGCTTCCCCCGTCCCTCACACCCCCGGCCCAACGGAAGCGGGTTCGCGACCACACTCCTCGGTCTTGTATCGTGTCCGGCGGAGGATTCGCCTAGAGGCCTAGGGCGCACGCTTGGAAAGCGTGTTGGGTTCACACCCTCACGAGTTCGAATCTCGTATCCTCCGCCCAGCCTTCACCGGGCTGAACGTGGGTCCCGACCGCTCCGGCGGTCGGGACCTTCGTCGTTGCGTGGTCTCAGTTGCCGACTGGCGGCTCACTTGGGTCGAAGCCCTGATCCACTTCGTCCACGGTCTCGATCGCGTCCTGGACACGGGCCAGAAGTTGGAGGGTGGCGGTGTGGGACGCGGTCACCGACGTCATCCGGCGGTAGCCGGGTGATCCCCAAGATCAGCACCGGCATCGGCGGAACCCGCAAACTTCTCGCCTACCTCTACGGCCCCGGCCGCGCCTGATTGATCGTTTCAGAATGAATTGCTGCAGGGCTTGGCTATCAGGTGCGGACGAGCTCGCTGGACGTGATCGCGGAGCAGCCGCTGGCCATCGCGCCACTTCCCATATCAGGAGACGGCGAGGGTGACCACGCGGATGAGGCAGGCACCGTCGCCCTGCAGCACGAGTTGAGTGCCGTCTACGGCACGAGGAACCACAGCGACACCAGCCTGGCATCGCCGCCGGCCGACGGGTCGGCTGAGGTTCACGTCCGGTAAAGATGAGCCGCCTTCGGCGCATCACATGGGAGCCATTGGGGAGCCGAATCGCTCCCCGAGCCCTCCCTGGACTGCCCCAAGCCGACTCTCGCCAACGCCGCCACCTGCGGAAATACCAACCTGGCAGGTGTTGGCCTCACCCGAACCTCATTCGGGACGAAGAGGTCGTGGGTTCAAATCCCGCCACCCCGACGGTGAGACACCAGGTCAGGCCCGGTAGTGAGTGATCAGTACCGGGCCTCATGTGCGTGTGGAGGGTCATGCGGGAGCCTTGGGCCGGCGCGGCTCCATACCATCGCTCGGGGCGACGAACGAGGTTCCCGTCAGCACGCTCCTCAGCCCGGAGCGAGTGCCGCCCGCACCACCGCCACCGTCTGAGGTGGCGAGAGCACACAACGCCGACGGCAGCGTCCTGGCGCCTTTGCCCTCCACATCCTTAGAACTCCTAACGAAATGATTCGTGGTGGTTGGATCACTTCGGGACCGGTGATGGGGGTATGGGGTGGCTCGGCCGAAGCCGTGGGAAGTCGATGACGGGTTGTGGTCGGTGATCGAGCCGCTGCTGCCCAGGGTCGAGCGTCGGGTCCGGCATCCCGGACGGAAGCGGCATCCGGATCGGCTGGAGTTTCAGGGCATCCTGTTCGTGCTGCATACCGGGATCGCTTGGGAATACTTGCCGCAGGAGCTCGGCTTCGGCTCAGGCATGATGTGCTGGCGGCGCCTGGCCGAGTGGACCGAGGCCGGGGCGTGTTGCACGATGTGTCCGCGACGCGTTCGGCAGGCCCACCACGGTTGTCGATCCGATCGGCGGTGAGAGCAGCACCCGATGGTCGACCGAGGGAAAGCCGCTTGAGCGCGTCAACGCCAGCGGCGAGCGGGAGAGTTGGGAATGGGACGGGGAGGGCAACCTCCTGGCGCACTTCGAGCGGACCGGCGGTATCACGCGGTTGCGATACGGCCCCTTCGGACAGCCGACGCGCCGCACCGGGCCGGACGGAGTTCCTTATACCTTTACCCGCGACACCGAACTCAACCTGGTGCGGGTGACCGGACCTGACGGCCGTAGCTGGGACTACTCCCATGACGCGCGGCGACGACTCACGCGGGAGTCGGACTTCGACAACCGCGTCACCGCGTACAACTATGACGCGGCGGGGCAGCTGGTGGGCCGTCGTAACGCCGCCGGGCAGATCGTCGAGTACCGCTACAGTGCCCGTGGCGAGCTGGTCGGTAAGACCACCTCAGAGGGCGGGAACGTCCGTTTCGAGCGCGACCTGCGTGGGCGTGTGGTGAACGCCTCCGCAAACGGGGTGGATCTGGCGCGCGAGTTCGACGCCGGTGGCCGACTGGTTACTGAGACGGTCAACGGCCGTACGTTGCGGCTCGCCTACGAGACCACCGGACGCCTCGCTGCCAGAACTACCCCTTCCGGCCATGTGAGCCGTTGGACCTACTCGACCGCCGGCGCACCGGTCCACGTGGATGTCTCCGGCCGCGACATCGGCTTCGAACGCGACCGCGAGGGACGGGAAGTGCGCCGGACCATCGGCGAGTCCGTCGTGCTCGACCGGACATGGGACCCGCTGGGCCACCTGATCAGCCAGACGCTGCGGAACAACGGCGGCGTCGACGCGGCCGGGATCATCGATGAGTACCGGTATGCCTATGGTCCGGGCGCCCGGCTGGCCGCCGTCTCCCGTCCCGGGGGGACCACCCGTTACGAACTGGACGACGCAGGCCGAGTCACCGAGGTCACCGGTCCTGACGTTCGAGAAACCTACTCTTACGATGTCTGGGGCAACCAGACCTCGGCTCACTGGGACCTCGACACCGCTGCGGACTCCGCCGGCCCACGCGACTTCGACGGACAGTCCCTGATCCGCGCGGGCAGCACCACCTACGTGTACGACAGGGCCGGTCGCGTCTCCGCCAAGACAAAGGCCCCTTCCGATGGTGAGCAGGCCACCTGGCGCTATACCTGGGACGCCGAGAACCGCTTGACGACGGCGGTCACACCCGATGGGGCGACGTGGCGCTACCACTACGACCCGTTCGGCCGCCGGGTCGGCAAGGAACGGCTGAGCGCCGACGGAACGAGCGCTGTCGAGCGTGTCGACTTCACCTGGCACGGTTCCCTTCTCGCCGAGGAAGTCAGAAGCACCGCGGAGTCCCCCGAAGCGATCACCCTGACCTGGGACTACAACGGCCGCACGCCGCTGGCCCAGACGGAGCGCCGCACTCGTGCGGTCAGCCAGGAGGAAGTCGACCGCCGCTTCCACGCGATCGTCACCGATCTCGTCGGAACGCCCACCCAGCTCGTGACCGACGACGGCTCGATAGCCTGGCGAGCACGTTCGACACTGTGGGGACTGACGGCCACCTCACCTCAGGTGGGCACGGAAGCGGCGGACACTCCGCTCCGCTCCCCGGGGCAGTACGCGGACCCGGAGACCGGCTGGTATTGCAACGTCCACCGTTACTACGACCCTGAGATCGGCCGGTACGCTACCTCGGACCCGCTGGGTTTGGCCCCCGATCCGAACCCGTATTCCTTCGTCCGAAACCCGACGATCGGCTCCGACCCGCTTGGCCTCTCCGCCTGCGATGAGGAAGCCCTCCTGGTGACGGTGTATCGAGGCACAAGGCTTTACCTGGAGAACATGATTCACCAGAGCACCGGTTGGCTGCTGAGCGACTCCGCCCGAACCGCGTACATGGAAAATGGCGAGAATCTCACCGATGCCCTCAGCACCTCGCGGACTCAGCACGATTCAGCCGTTTCCACCTGGGGCAGTGAGACCGACTATGCCCAGGCACACGGCGAGTGGGGCCAGGAGATCACCGAAGTATCGGGCGATCGCTCGATGATCTCCTTCACCACGGATATGGACAAAGCGATAGAGTTCGCTGAAGGGGGCCCGGTCTACACCGCCCAGGTATCCCCGGGGGACGTCATCTTCCAGAGCCTTGAGGGCGCCGGAGAGTCGGAAGTTCTCATCAGAAACGGAGTCGAGGCAACGCCGTGGGAGCCCACAACCTGATCATCGGTGGTGTGTCAGTCCGGTACTTCACTGGTGGCGAGGCGCTGGACGCCGAGGAGCCGGTACAGTATCTCGACCCTCCCGAGGACGCACTGCTGGCCGGAAATGCGCGGGTGCGCCGAATCGTTTTCCGGCCGCTGTCGAAGTCCCCGCTTGTCGCGCTGTATCTCCACTGGAGCGGGGGGGCTTCGCTCACCGAGTTGGACACACGGGTCGCTGCGGGCACGACCACGGAAGAGGACTTCCACGACGCGGTCGCGGGTCAGACGTTGGTCCGCCGGTGCCGTGGGTGCGGGACCCGCTTCTCCATCCTGTACGCGGTCGAGTTCCCCGGCTTCTCCCGTGATCGCGCGCGTCGACTTCAGGAGCACGGACACATCACCCACTGCCCCGCGTGTGGAACCGGATGGACCGCCTATGTCCTGGAGATCATCCGACGGTTGGACGGGTGACACGTTCCATCGCGCGTGACGCATGGCCGTCCGACGGCGGATTCCAGGGGGCGTAGCAACACGGTGATCAACTGGCTGTCGCCAGGAGCTTAGCGAGACGCTCGGCTGAAATTTCCCAGTCGAGCGTGTTGCGTGGGCAACTGCTGAGCTCGGCCGCGACGGCGTCCAGTTCCTGACGGTTGTAGCGGGCCAGATCGGTTCCCTTCGGGAACTACTGCCGCAGCAGGCCGTTTGTGAGGCCGAGCGCGCACTGCTCGACTGCCTCAACGACCCACACCCACTCGACCGACTCACCGACCGAAGCCTGTGCCACGGCGCCGCCGGGCTGCTGCGCACCACGTGGCGCGTCGCCCAGGTCGCAAAGCACCCAAGACGCCTCACCGACCAACTCTCGCGCCTGGCGGAGCGGTTCCGCGCCCTCCCACCAGCGGGGGAGGCCGGGTGCCTCGAAGGCACCACCGGCGGGGCCCTGGCCAGCCAGGCGGCGGGATGGCCGCCGGCTGGGACGCCTGCCTCCTTCTCAGCTGAGGAGACGACCACCGTGTCCGAAGCCGACGCCGCGGCCCTGGAAAGAGCCGTCCTCCTCGTGCTCACCGGCACCCCGGCCGACGAAGCCGCGTCATCAACGCATGTCGCCCCCACCCGACTCACCGAACTGGCCGCCCGCTACCGGTCGGCGGGACTGGCCGCCCTCACGCCGGAACGAGCGGAGGACTGGCACCAGGTGAACATCGAGTTCGCCGACTATCCGGCAGCGGGTGCGGACTTCCGAGCCCTGCTTCTCCCCGCACTGCGCGACGGGCAGATCGGCGCGTGGTGGCTCGTGCGCAAGCGCCCCTGCTGGTGCCTGCGCCTGCGACCGGCCGGGGATACACACGCCGTCCTCCACGTCGCGGCGGCGCTCGATCGGGCCGTCGCGAGGGGCGGCGTCCGCCGGTGGTGGTCCTCGCCCTACGAGCCGGAGACCACCGCGTTCGGCGGCCCCTCGGCATGAAACTGGCCCACGCGCTGTTCCACGCCGACAGCCTCGGCGTTCTCGACTACCACCGGGGCGCTGTTCCCCTCCGCCCCACGGAGACCTCGCTCGTCGTCGCCACCGCCCTGCTGCGCGCCGCAGGGCTGGAGTGGGGCGAGCAGGGCGATCCGCGCCGGCGCCGGTCGGGCTGAGGTGCGTACAGCCGCCCAGGCGCTGGTGAAGAGAGTCGGTGCGGCTGGGTCGCCTCCTGGCCTCGGCTGTCGACGGTCTCAGTTGTGGTCTCATTCACCCCCGTCCGGCCCCGTACAGAACAAGTCACTCCGAACGCGCCGACCGCAGGTCGCGACCACAACGGCGAGTAGCCCGGCTTCGCGCGTGCCTCGTCCCACACCCGGTCGCCTGCCTCGGGGCCTCAAGCCCACCTCGTTCGGAGGCTGACCATCACCGCCGGGCTGCCATCAAAGCACGGATCGCACTGCTGGGCAGAGCTTTCGGGCCGCATGTCTCTCGAACGGGGAACGACGCCTGGCCCGCCCGCCGACGGGGCGACTAGGACAGCAGGACCAGACCCCACTGGCTTACAGCCAACTCTCCAGCAAGGGCATTCGCCCACGCTCCAAGGAGGAGAACGATCATGACTCCCGTCATTCCCGCGACATCAACGGTGACGCCATCCTCAGACGCACGTTGCGTTTCCACCGGGCCCACAGCCGTCGTCTCCGGGCCCACCTCAGTCTCCTGGCAGGCACCTCGCGCCATGACCGATTCGTACTGCGGCGTCACGACCCTGTTGGTCGAGGCCGGGATCGGCTTGCACAAGCTCATGGAGCGCGATGGAGGCTCGGAGCTCAAGCTCGCTTACACGCTTCTCCAGAAGTTCGTGATCGCCCCCGTGGACGAACGCGCATCGGATGAGGCCGAGGGGGAGGCGATCGCATGACCACCACCAACAACGAGCTCCATACGCTTCCTTCGGACACCCTCGTCGCCGAGAGCGACCGGATCACGCCGATCGGGAATCCTGCCATCGCGAAGCTGGCCAAGGAACTGGCCGACATCTGCAGCCAGGCTGACGACCCGCAGGCCACACTCCAAGTGGTCATGGAGGCCATCCCGAAGCACATGGCGGAGATAGCCAGCCAGCGCACCAGTGTCGACCCCAGCCCGATGCGCACCGCCCTCACCGGCCTCGCCAAAACCCAGTGTCTGGAGCGACGCCCCGGCCGCGACCCGCTGACCGGTAATCGGGCGGACGGCCAGCCAGACACCGACGACACCTGGCCCGACCGCCTGCTGTGCGTCCAGCAGCATGGCCACAGCGGCGACCACCGTGACGCCCTTGGGCGGAACTGGCAACGAGCGGGGATTTCGGCATGACCGTTCTGACCCGTGGGCGTCTCTTCGCCGTGTCGCTTCACTTGCGCCAGGGGGATGCTCGGCAGGCGGAGGCCATCATGCTGCGCCGTGACGAGGACGGCTTCATCGTCACCTACGACCCCGAGCGGGCCTCTCTCGACACTGCAGCCGTGCTCGCCCGCGTCCTTCTCTCCTCCGAGGGCGTCACCGTCTTCGAGGTAATCCTCGAAGGCCACGACCCGGATCTGACGGCCTTGTACCGTGCTGCCTCGAAGTTGCTCCTGGATGTGGAGATCACCAGCGGACCTCGGATCACGGAACCCACGGTGAAGGTGCGCAGCCAGGAGCCGACACAGGCAACGTACTTCATCCCCGAGGGCTGGGAGCTGTCCGACGCCCTCGACAGGCTGCCCGCCGCGTTCGCTGGCGCCCGACCGGAGGTGGCCCGCCACCTGAAGCGAATTGAACGGGCGAAGAGGACCTCCGACGGGACGATGGACCGGGCCCTCGACGTAGTGGCCAGGCTGGTCCTGGAAACCGACGATCCAAACGGCGTCTACGACGAGGTGCTACAGCTGCTCCATCAGATTCACACGGAGCAGACGACGGCCGCCCCCACCACGTCCGTGGCCTGAGTTCCCATTCAGCACGGTGCGGAACGGGCGGCTCTCCCACCAGTTCCGGACCGTGCGGCCGAACCAGGTGTTCAGCGGGCACCCCATCCCATCCCCTGCGCTCTTGCCCGACCGATAGCGCCGCAGCACTACCACTCGTCGGTGTCGCCGTACTTCCCCAGGTTCCGAGCGCGGTCCACAGCCTGTGCGCAAGCCTCGGCGAAGGCAGCCCCCACGGCGTCCTTATCCGTGCCTCGTGCCTGGACCTTGACCTCTTGGCCCGTGCCGGGGCGTCGGGCCGTGCCCCAGGCCGAGATGCGGTCGGTGTAGCGGTCGGTCTCGAATTCTCAGGCTGGTACCGACCACTGCTCCGGGACTC
Organism: Streptomyces zhaozhouensis; assembly: GCF_900230195.1. Lineage (GTDB taxonomy): Bacteria > Actinomycetota > Actinomycetes > Streptomycetales > Streptomycetaceae > Streptomyces > Streptomyces zhaozhouensis. The sequence continues at coordinate 1,381 of NZ_OCNE01000033.1, read as the reverse complement.
CGGTCGCCGTACGTTCCCCGCCGGGGCGGAACAGGGCCCGGGCGTGGAAGACAACGGTCCGCTCCGGCACACGGTCACGGATGGGATTCGCATCGCCGGGGCTCTGTTGCTCCCAGTGCCAGCGGTCCCATTCCTCGACCTCGGCGGTGTGATCAGGCCAGTCCTCGCTCCAGCGCGTGACGACCTCGGAGGCATGCTCGCGGTGGAGGAAGGGGACGCGCCGCTCGCCGAGGCGGGCGACGTACACCAACAGCACGGCGGGAACGGGGTTTTGGTAACCTCACGGGACCGAATGCTCACGGGGGGTGGGACTGGTGGCGCGGCCGTCTGATTGGTCACCGGTGGACATGGACCGGGACCCGACGCCGGGGGACCCGGACGAGGTCCGGGAACTCGCGGACGAGTTGCAGGAGTTCGCCGACGATGTCGGCGAAGCGCTCGGCAAGATCCGCGGCATGGCGGGCGAGCGGGCCATGTTGGAGTGGGCCGGCCTCTCGGCGGACGCGTTCCGCCGCGAGTTCGACGGTGTTCCGGACAACCTGACGAAGCTGGAGGATTCGTATTCCCTCTGCGCGCAGGCGCTGCACACCTACTGGCCGAAGTTGCAGACCGCGCAGGGCATGGCGGATCGGGCGTTGGACCGCGCGATCACCGCGCAAGCGGATCTCGCCTCCGCGCAGTCCGCGCTCGGCGACGCCACCGACTGGGTGGGCCGGGCCGGGGACGAGGCCGAACGCCTCCAACGGGAGGGGGAGCGGGAGAACGTCGAACCACCCGACGAGGCCGACGTCCGCGCCGCCGCCCGCGACCAGCAGGCCGCCGAAGCCGCCGCCGGCGCCGCCCAGGCCAGAGTCGACGACGCCCAGGAACGCCTGACCGCAGCCCGCCAACTCGCCCTGGACGCACAGGAGATGCGCGAGGAGGCGGCGCGCGAGTGCGCCCGCGACATCGATGAGGCTTCCGACGCCGGCATCCAGAACCGCCGCTGGTGGGAGAAGGCCATCAAGTGGGTGACCGACAACTGGGACACCCTCGTCGAGATATGCAAGGTCATCGTCGCCGTCCTCGGCATCGTGGTGATGATCATCGGCGGCCCTCTCGCCTGGGTGGTGCTGGCGGCAGCGTTGGTCGTCCTCGCCGACACCCTGATCAAGTACGCCAGAGGAGAGGCCGGACTCCTCGACGTGGCGTTCGCCGCACTCGACTGCATCCCCGGCATGAAAGGACTCACCACCCTCGGCGGCCTCGCCCGAGGCCTACGCGGGGCCGCGAGCACAGGACTGCGAGGGCTGCGCCAAGGCGCCCTCGGCCTCGGCCGGCGCACCCGGGGCGACGGCGTCCCGATGAACGGGCGCAACGCCTGCGGCGACCCTGTCGACGT
>NZ_OCNE01000056.1 GCF_900230195.1 Streptomyces zhaozhouensis | reverse complement strand
AATGTGGGGCATTCGTTGGCGGGTTCGGGTGTGGTGAGTCTGATCTCGTTGGTGCAGGGGATGCGGAAGCGGACCATTCCGGCGAGCATTCACTGTGACGAGGTGAACGACTACATTCGTTGGGATGATTCCCCGTTCTATGTGAACAGGGAGACCCGGGAGTGGCCCGAGTCCGAGGACGGTCGGCTGGTCGGCGCGGTCAGCTCGTTCGGGATGAGCGGCACCAACGCCCATGTCCTTGTCGAAAGTCACGGCTCGGAGGCGGAGGACCGGACACTGGCCCAGCAGTGGCCCTCACGTCCCGCCTACCTTCTCGCGCTGTCCGCGAAGAGCCCGGAGGGACTGGAACGCAGGATCGCCGACCTGCTGGCGTACGTCGCGGAGCGCCGGGACCTGACGGCGCACCACCTCTCCGTGCTCTGCGCCGAGCTCCTCGACGGGCGGCAGCACTTCCCCCACCGCTGCGCCGTCGTGGTGCGCGACCGGCAGGACGCCCTCCAGGCGCTCGCCAAGGCACGGGACGGGGAGAGCGCGCCGAACGTCTTCTCCGGTGAGGTGCTCCGCCGTTTCGTGGCGCAGTCCGCGATCCGGCAGGTGGTGGCGGCTCTCCAGGCGGAGGCGGTCACCGTCGAGGAGCCGGCCCGTGCCCAGGAGTTGCTGTACGCGCTCGCCGACTTCTACTGCCAGGGCTATGGCGTGGCGGGCGCCGGGCGGGTGGCCGCGCTGCCGCGGCTCGGCCTGCCCGGATACCCCTTCGCCGGGGATGAGTTCCGGCCCGCGCCGAGCGCGAGCGCGCTCTTCTCGGCCGCGGGCGGTGGTGCCCGGGGCGGGGCGGCGCTGCATCCGCTGGTGCATCGGAACGCCTCGGACGTGGGCGGTCTGCGGTTCGTCACCGAGTTCTCCGGCCGGGAGCCGTTCGTCTCCTCCGGCGTCCTGGTCGCGGACGCCCTGTTGGAGATGGTGCGCGCCTCGGTGGCGCTCTCGGCCGGCGGCTCGTCCCCGACGGCCGGCGGTGGGGTCGAACTGCGCGACGTGGTGTGGCACGAGGGCGTGCCGGCCGCCGGCGGCGCCGTGGTGGAGGTCGCGCTCTCCGCCTACGCCGGTGGCCGGGTCGGCTGGGAGGTCTTCTCGGCTGATCCGAACGATCCCGAGCTGGAGCTGGTCCACGGCGCGGGCGGCGCCCGCCGGCTGGACATGGCGCTGCGGGTGGTCGACCTCGACGCCGTCGCGCGCGAGTGCGCCGAGCGGATCGCGGTGGTTCCGGCGGGCGGCCGGGTGGCCGGCGTGTTCGTGGGCGGGCGTCGGGTGCTGGTGCGGCTGGAGCCGGGACGGTCGACCCTCGGGGACGTGGTGCTCCAACCCGGCGACGCGCTGGCGGCGCTGGAGGCCGTGGTGGTCGCGAGCGGCGGCCAGCTCGGTGCCGGGACCCTGCTGGGCGCCCGGCAGGTCGCGCTGCCGGTGGGCGTCGGCGTGGTCTCGACCGTGGTGGCGACGGTGGGGGAGTTCGGCAACGGACGGGTGGTCGTGGACCTCGACGGCTGCGACGCCTCGGGCGGTGTGCTCTGGTCGCTGCACGGCGCGGAGTACGGCTTCTCCCAGGCGGACCCGCGGGTGGGGGCCGACGGCTCCGCGACCGGCGGCTCCGGGGAGGTGGCCGAGGTCGCGGTCGCCGGTCCCGGGCGGCGCGGTGAGATGCGCGGCTGGTCGGTCGAGGAGTGCCTGCTGTGGGAGCTGCGCGACGCGGTCTGCGCCGTGCTGAAGCTCCCGCCGGAGAAGGTCGACGCCGACGACAACTTCGCCGAGTTCGGCTTCGACTCCATCAACCTCGCCGAGTTCGCCGAGGAGCTCGGCCGCCGTTTCCACTTCACCGTCACTCCCGACGTGTTCTTCGGCTACCCGACGCTGGTCCGCCTCTCCCACTTCCTGCTGGGCAACCACGGCGACGAGCTGGCCGCGTTCTACCGGGACGCCGAGCTCGCCGCCGCACCCGCGCTGGTCGTTCCCGCGACCGTCTCCTCGGGGGTGCGCCGCAGGGGTTCGCGCCGGGTGGGCGGCATCCGTGGTGGGGATGAGCCGGTGGCGGTGGTGGGGATGAGTGGGCGTTTCCCGGGTGTGCGGGATGTCGAGGGTCTGTGGTCGGTGTTGTCGGAGGGCCGGTCGGTGATCGGTGGGGTTCCGGCTGATCGGGTGGAGTGGTGGCGTGCGGGTGGTTCGGGTGAGGAGGGGGTGCGGGCTGGTTTTGTGCCGGGTGTGGCGGAGTTTGATCCGTTGTTCTTCCAGATCTCCCCGCGCGAGGCGGAGACGATGGATCCGCGGCAGCGGTTGTTGTTGCAGGAGTCGTGGAACGCGTTGGAGGACGCCGGTTACGGCGAGGAACGCCTGGCGCGTGAGCGGGTGGGTGTCTTCGTCGGTGCCGAGGAGGGCGACTACCAACTGGTCGTCGGCGAGGACGGCAGTGTCACGGCCGCCAGCAACTCGATTCTCGCCTCGCGTCTGGCGTATTTCCTGAACTTTGACGGTCCTGGGATGCTGATCAGCACGGCCTGTTCTTCTGGTTTGGTGGCGGTGCATCAGGCGTGTCAGAGTCTTCAGGCGGGTGAGTGTGATGTGGCGGTGGTGGCCGGTGTCAATTTGATGCT
>NZ_OCNE01000032.1 GCF_900230195.1 Streptomyces zhaozhouensis | reverse complement strand
GCGACACCCCCGACACCACCGCCCGCCTCGGCCACGGCGACGCCATGCACGTCACCGACATCGACCCCCACAACCCCGGCCTCGAAATCTTCACCGTCCACGAGGGAGGAGCGAGCGCTCCCTACGGGCACGCGCTCCGCGACGCCGCGACCGGCGAGGTGCTGTACGGCGGCTACACCGGCGTGGACACCGGGCGCGGGATGGTCGGCGACGTCGACCCCGAGCGGCCGGGACTGGAGACGTGGGGCTCGGACGTCGGGCTGTGGAGCGCGGACGGCGAGCGGCTGGGTGACGAGACCCCGGGCACCAACGCCAGCATCCGCTTCGGCGCCGAGCCCACGACCCAGCTCGTCGACGGCGCGCTGGAGGTGACGCCGACCGTCGAGGACTGGGAGCGCGGCACGCTGCTGACCGCGGAGGGCACCCGCACCAACAACCACACCAAGGGCAACCCGTCGCTGGTCGCCGACATCTGGGGCGACTGGCGCGAGGAGCTGCTGCTGCGGACCGAGGACAGCTCGGCGATCCGGATCTACACCAGCACCGAGGTCACCGACCACAAGCTGTACACCCTGATGCACGACCCCCAGTACCGCGTCGAGGTCGCCCGCCAGCAGACCACCTACAACCAGCCCTCCCACCCGGGCTTCTACCTCGCGGCCGACATGGACTGGTCCGAGGTGCCGCTGCCCCGCTGAGCGGAAGGGACGCGCGGCGTCGGCGGTCGGTCCAGGGGCCCCGGACCGACCGCCGACGCGTGTGCTCAGCCCAACGACGCGACGCGTCCCGCGAGTTGGGGCAGCCGGGCGGCCGTGGTGCCCAGGCCCCTGGGGCCCCGGACGCGGCGCAGGTCGGCCTCGCCGTAGCGGTGGCAGTCCTGGTGCCAGAGCAGGATGCCGGAGAGCCAGTTCTCCAACTCCTGGACATAGCCGGCGAGTACCGCGCGCGCCTCGGCACTCAGATCGAAGTCGTCGTAGAGCACCGGGAGTTCATGCGCCGCGACATGCTGGAACTGCCGCATCCTGCCCTTCATCAGGTCGTGCAGGATGGCGAGCCCGGTGGGGTAGTCGGTGTCGAAGAAGTTCTGCACCACCAGCACGCCGTTGTGCAGCTCGCCCTCGAACTCGACCTCCTTCTGGTACGAGAACACGTCGTTGAGCAGCGCCGCGTAGTCGGCCGCCGCGTTCTCCAGGGAACGCATGGGGCCGCTGCGGTAGACCTCGGGCGGCACGGTGCGGCCGTGGCCGATGCGGCAGAGGCTCATCGTGAGGTCGGAGCCGAAGGTGGCCCGGCGCATCTCGATGTAGTCGACGGGGTCGGGCACCCGGTTGAACGCCTGGTTCTCCAGCTCCCAGACCCAGCTCTGCGTCATCGTCTCGATGGTGGCGCGGAAGGTGCGCCGCGCCTCGACGTCCATCGGCGCCGCGGTGCGCGCCCACAGGTCGGCCAGCGAGCGTTCGAGCGCGTCGAGCGGGACGGCGGACGGCTCGCCGTCGACCGGCATCAGCCCCGGCATCCGCGCGACGCAGGCGCGGGCGCCCGCCAGGTCCCGGACGCGGCCGAAGACCGCGGGGAAGTAGTCGTCGCCGTAGGTGCCCCAGGTGAGCCAGCAGGAGGTGAGGTTGAGCCCCTCCTCGGTGGCGTCGGGGTGGATGCCGGCGGCGCACAGCGGGAAGTCGAAGTCGACCAGGTCGGCCTCGTCCCAGATGTAGGAGGCCGGTTGGCCCGGCTGCGGCAGCAACAGCCCCTGCCCGTGCGCCCATTCCACGACATGGCGCCGCGCGCGGTCCAGGTGCGGGCTGAGCCTGACCTGGAACGGCATCTCGAAGTCGGGGAGTCGGGACGGACCGACCGGGTGCGGCAGATGACTGAACGTGCGCAGCCGCCGGGTGCCGAGCCGGCCGGCGGCACGCCCGAGGTCGGCGGCCGAGGTGCCGAGCCCGGTGGGTCCGAGCGGCAGCGGGAACGCGGCACGCGCGGGGGCCCGCTCGTCGACGGCGCCCTCGTTCATGTAGCGGCTGGAGCGCAGGTGCCACTCGTGGCCGCCGGACTGCCAGTCCTGGAGGCCCTTGACATAGGCGGCGACGGCCAGTTGCTCGGCCGGGTCGAGGCCGGCCTCGACGGCCAGGGTCGGCAGCTCGGTGAAGGTGGTGTGCTCGAACTGCTGGAGCCGCGAGGTCAGCAGGTCGTTGACCGAGTCGGCGGCCTCCTGGGTGGTGATGCCGAGGAACTTCTCCAGCACCAGGACGCCGTTGCTGAGCTCGCCCTCCTCCTCGGTCTCCCGCTGGTAGGAGAAGAGGTCGTTCCTCAGGTGCACGCCGTCGGAGAAGGTGTCGCGCAGCACGCGCAGCGCGCGGCTGCCGGCGACGCGGGCGGGGATCTCGGCGCCGGCGGCGTACTCGACGAGGCCGGCGGACCAGGGGGCACCGCCGACCTTCCGGCGCATCTCGATGTACTCGACCGGGTTGGGGACCCGGCCGGCGTTGATGTTCGACAGCTCCCAGAGGGACTCGTTGAGCAGGTGTTCGGTGCTCTCCGCGAAGCGCGCGCGCCAGTCCGCCGACATGGCGGGGGTGGTGCGGGCCCAGAGGTCGGCGAGCCCGGCCTCGACCGGGTTGGTGGGCTCGGGCGGCGGGGTGTCGCCCATCGGCATGAAGGCGGGGAGGCGGTCGAGATACGCCTTGCCGCCGGCCCGGTCCTGGGAGCGCTTGAAGATCTCCAGGAAGTGGTCGTCGAAGAAGAAGACCCACACGTACCAGTCGGTGACCAGGTCGAGCCCCTCGGCGGTGGCGTCGGGGTGGGTGTAGGCGCACAGCAGGGCGTAGTCGTGGTCGGCGAGGTCCTGTTCGGTCCAGATGCCGGAGCCCTCCAGCATCCCCATCCGCCGCGCCCAGGCGGTGGTGTGGGATCTGGCCTGCTCCAGATGGGGGTTGAGCCGCGCGGGGTGCGGCAGGTAGAAGTCCGGCAGTACGAACGGCTGTGCCATGGCGGTGTCTTCTCTGTTTGTCTGCTCGGGTCGCCCGATCGGCAGACAGTCCTACCCCTCGGTTTCGGGAACTACCCGGCCTCCAGATAAGTCACATGATGTACCTGCAACGGGTGTCGAACGGACGCCGAAGAGGGCGACGGCAACGAGCAACGGGGGTCGCAGGGCATGGAGTTGACGCGTTACGCGGAGAAGCGGGGCTGGAACCCGCTGGCGCGCCCGGTCACGCTGACCGAGCACGAGCTGAGGGTCGGCGCACGGCGCACGCCGGTGGGCGAGTTGGGGCTGGTGGCGGTCGCCGACGCGTGGCTGCGCGGCGTCTGGCTGGGCGGTGGCGGCAGCGAACGGCCGCTGGCCGGGCTGCCGCACGGCCCCGGGCGGCTGCCGCTGGTCCGCGCGAGCGGGACGGCGCTGCCGCTGCGGGTGCGCGACGTCGCCGGATTCGCCGCCGCCCTCGGCGAGTTGGCGGCGCGGCACGCCGGCGGGGCAGGCGCGGTGCGGGAGGCGGCGCGGCGGGCGGAAGCCGAGGGCGTGCCGCTGTGGATCGCGCGGCGGCAGGCGCCCGGCCCGCACGGGCGGCCGGTGGTGGTGGCGGTGGACCGCCGGCTGGTGCGGGCCGACGTGTGGACCGAGGGCGCGCCGCCGGTGCGGTTGCGCGGCCCCTACGGCTGGTCGGCGGGGGCGGGTGCCCCGCTGGCCGGCTTGGTGGTCACGATCGGCGAGCGGCCGGTGAACATGAGGCCGACCTGGAGCCGTTGGGGGCGTTCGGTCACCTTCTCCTACGACGCTGACCCCGGCGGGGCGTTCCCCGACGGCGCGCCCGAGTGGCAGCTGGTCCGGTCCTCGCGGACCTGGGGACGGCTGCTGCGCGACGGCAGGGCCGTGGCGACGCTCGCTCGGCCGAGGCCACGGCCGTCGGCCGACGGGCTGCTGCCGCTGGCCGACATCCGCCACCGGTCGCGGGACCCGCTGGACGCCGCACTGGCCCATCTCTGCGGTGTGGCCCTGGGGTTGGGCGAGGCGACGGGCACCGCGCGGTTCGGCAGCCGGCACGCCCAGCCGTCGCCCGAGGCGCCGGCGGCCTGGGAGCTGCCCTGGTACACGGGCCTCGGCGAGAGCCGCGAGGACTCGGGCCCGGGCGCCTCCGGCGACGGCTGGAGCGACGGCGGGGGCGGGGGCGCGGACGGCGACTCGGGCGGTGGCTCGGGCGGCGACTCCGGGGGCGGTGACTCCGGCGGGGGTGGCGGGGACGGCGGCGGTGGGGGCGGCGGGGAGTGACTACCCGGGGATGCGCACCGCGCGGCCGGTGACGCGGGCCCGCGGGTCGTCGGGGTCGAGGTCGAGCAGCAGCAGGCTGGGGCGTCCCATGTCCTCGCCCTGCCGCAGCCGGAAGCGGGTGGGCGCGGTGACCAGGCCGAGGGCGCGGAGATAGCCCCCGAACGCGGCGGCCGCCGCGCCGGTCGCCGGGTCCTCCACCACCCCGCCGAGCGGGAACGGGTCGCGGACGTGGAACGTCGCGGGGTCGTCCCCGTCGCGCGCCACCAGGTGGACGGTGGTCCAGGAACGCGCGCGGCAGAGCGCGGCCAGCGCGTCGAAGTCGTAGTCGAGCGCGGCCAGTCGAGCCCTGGAGCCGGCGGCCAGCACCAGGTGGTCGTTGCCGCCGAAGGCGACGTGCGGCGGCAGCGCCGGGTCGAGGTCGTCCGCCGCCCAGCCGAGCGCGGCGAGCGCGGCCTCGACGTCGGCCGGCGACGCGGGCGCCGAAGCGGTCTCCACGCTGGTCAGCGTGGCCTGCGGCCCGCCGGCGTCGACGGCGGTGTCCACGCCGATCCCGCCCGCCTGGGTCTCGCACCACAGCGGCCCCGGGCCGTTCCGCTCCGCCAGCGCGGCGGCGGTGGCGACGGTGGCGTGGCCGCAGAACGCGACCTCGGCGAGCGGGCTGAAGTACCGCAACCGGTAACGGCGTCGCTCGTGGTCGGCCTCGGTGACGAAGGCGGTCTCGGAGTAGCCGACGCGGGCAGCCTCGGCCAGCATGGCCGCCTCGTCGAGGCCGGAGGCGTCCAGAACGACACCCGCCGGGTTGCCCCCGGCCGGGTCGTCGGTGAAGGCCGCGTAACGCAGCAGGTCGGGCGTGGTCTCTTGGGTCATGACCGGCAACCTGTCAGCCACGACGGGGCGCTGTCCACCGAGTTCGCGCCCCGTTCACATCCGTGCGCCCCCGTTCACGCCCGCGCGTCCCGGAAACGTTCCGCGCCCGCCGTCAGGTCGACCATCGGCGGGGGGTAGTCGGCCGGGCGCTGTCCCTCGGGCAGCCGCCAGGGCCTGTGCACCGCGCGCCCCGGGATGTCGGCCAACTCCGGTACCCAGCGCCGGACGTAGTCGCCGCGCGGGTCGAACCTGCGGGCCTGGCTGAGCGGGTTGAGCACCCGGTTGGGGCGGGTGTCGGTGCCGGTGCCCGCGGCCCACTGCCAGTTGAGCTGGTTGTTGGCCATGTCGCCGTCGACCAGCAGTGCCAGGAAGTGCCGGGCGCCCGCGCGCCAGTCCAGATAGAGGGTCTTGGTCAGGAAGCTGGCGACCAGCAGCCGCGCCCGGTTGTGCATCCACCCCTCGTGCAGCAACTGCCGCATCGCCGCGTCCACCACCGGGTAGCCGGTGCGCCCCTCGCGCCAGGCGTCGAACGCGGCCCGGTCCTTCCGCCAACGGTCGTCGTGGCCCCGGTAGTCGCGGTGCCCGGCGGCGGGGCGGGCGGCCAGCACCTGGTGGTGGAAGTCGCGCCAGGCCAGCTGGCGGACGAACGCGTCCGTGCCGGCGCCGCCGCGTTCCCGTGCCCGGTGCACCACCTCGGTCGGGGAGAGGCAGCCGAAGTGCAGATAGGGCGAGAGCCGCGAGGTGGAGTCGCCGGCCAGGTCGTCGGAGTCGCGGGCGTAGCCCTCCAGGCCGGTGCGCAGCCAGGCGGCGAGCCGCCGCTGGCCGGTGGCCTCGCCGCCGCGCGGCAGTCCGGGCGAGGGCTCGCCCGAGGCGAGCGCCGCGGCCTCGGGCGGCGGCTCGGAGCGCACGTCCTCCGGTACCGGCACCTCGCGGGGCGCGGGCCCCGGGCGGCGCGGGCTCTCGCCCTCCCAGCGGCGGAAGTACGGCGTGAAGACGGCGAAATGGTCCTTGCCCGCCGGGGTCAGGGCGCCGGGCGGAACGACGGTGAGCACCGCGTCATGGACCGTGAGGGCGCGCCCGTCCTGTTCGAGTGCCGCGCGCAGGCGCCGTTCGCGCCGGTCTGCGTAGGCGCTGACGCCCGCCGCCAGATGCACCTCACCCGCTCCGGTCTCGGCGGCGACGGCGGCCGTCTCGTCCACCACGTCGCCGTGCCGGACCACCAGCCGACCGCCGCGCTTCCGCAGCGCCTCGTCCAGCTCGGCGAGGGCGTCGGCGAGGAACGCGGCGCGGTTGGGCACGGCGAAGCCGCGTGCGGCGATCCCCCGGTCCACGACGAAGAGCGGCACGACCCGCCGGGCCGAGCGCAGCGCGCCGCGCAGCACCGGGTTGTCGCGCAGCCGCAGGTCGGCGGTGAAGAGCGCGATGGAGACGTCCAAGGGGGGAACTCCCTGCGTGGGTCGGCCCGTTCGGGGCCGTGGTCGAAGGGCGGTGGCGAGCGGTGTCAGGCGGGGGCGGGCGGTGCCGGGCCGTTCAGCCGGGCGAGGGGCGTGCGGCGGCCGACCGCGCGCCGACTTCCACGCCGGCGTCCGACTCGGCGCGCGCCGAGATCTTCCGGACCATGCCGCCGAAGATCCAGGCGTGGAACGGTGCCACCGCCCACCAGTACAGATGGCCGGCGAGCCCGCGTGGATGGTAGAGCGCCCGCTGCCGGTAGACCGTCCGACCCTCCGCGTCGGTCCCGACGCCCAACTCCAGCCACGCCTCGCCCGGCAGCCGCATCTCGGCCCGCAGCCGCAGCAGCGAGCCGCGTTCCAGCGCCACCACCCGCCAGAAGTCCAGCGCGTCGCCCAGCCGCAGCCGCGCCGGGTCCGGCCGCCCGCGCCGCGCCCCCACGCCGCCGGTCAGGGTGTCCAGCCAGCCGCGCACCGCCCATGCCAACGGCGAGGAGTACCAGCCGTTCTGGCCGCCGATGCCCTCGATCACCCGCCAGAGCGCGTCCCGGTCCGCGTGCACCACCCGCTCCCGCCGGTCCGTGTAGAGGTCGCCGCCCGCCCACGACGGGTCGCTCGGCAGCGGGTCGCTCGGCGCGACCCGCTCGGCCGGCGCCACGGGCTCCGCCCCGCCGACGCGCCGGATCGCGCGCCGCAGCGCCAGGTCGATGCCGAGAAACCCGCCGGGCGGCGGCAACACATAGCAGGTCAGGTCCTGTTCACGGCAGACCACCTCGTGGCGCAGCGACTCCACCAGGGGCCGTGCCAGCCGCCTCGGCACCGGCGTGACCAGGCCGACCCACAGGCTGGAGAGCCCCGGGCTGAGCACCCGCACCGGCAGGATGACCCGCCGGGGCAGCCCGGCGTGCAGCGCGTAGCGGCGCATCATGTCCTGGTAGGTCAGGACGTCGGGGCCGCCGATGTCGAACTCGCGGTTGAGATGCGCCGGCAGCCGCGCGCAGCCGACCAGCAGATGCAGCACGTCGCGGACCGCGATCGGCTGCACCTTGGTGCGCACCCAGGCCGGAGTGGTCATCACCGGAAGACGTTCGGTCAGGTGCCGCAACATCTCGAACGAGGCGGAGCCCGATCCGATCACCACCGCCGCCCCGAGCACCGCCGTCGGCACCCCGGAGTCCAGCAGCACCCGCCCCACCTCGGCCCGCGAACGCAGATGGGGGGAGAGCCGTTCCTCCGGCACGTTCGGCGGGGTCAACGCGCCGAGGTACACGATCCGGCCGACCCCGGCGGCGCGCGCCCGCTCGGCGAAGGTGTGCGCGGCCAGCCGGTCCCGCGCCGCGAAGTCACCGCCGCCGCCGAGCGCGTGGACCAGGTAGTACGCCACGTCGATGTCGCGCAGCGCCTCGGTCAGCGAGTCGCCGTCGGTCAGGTCCCCGCGCACCACCTCGACCCGGCCCGCCCAGGGGCGGCCGCTCAGCTTCGCCGGGGTGCGCGCCAGGCAGCGCACGGAGTGCCCGGCGGCCAGCAGCTCGGGGACCAGCCGCCCGCCGAGGTAGCCGGTCGCCCCGGTCACGAGGACCCGCAACGGTGCCTCCGGTTCGGCCCGCCCCATCGCATCTCCTCCGCCTCCGGGCGCGGGGCGCGCCCTCCTCCGCCATGCTTCGCCCGCCCCCCGCCCCCCGCAAGCGGAGCCGTCTCCGACGGGCCGGGGAGGGGGCGCGCGGAGCCGCGCGAGCGACCCGCCGCCGCACCGCGGACGGCTGCCACCGGGGCTTCCGGCACCGCCGTCGGGCCGCCCCCGGGAGGATTCCGTGCAACCACCGCCGCCCCGAAGGACGGTCCCGTCGGCCGTCCCCGAGGGCTCGGTTGTCTGTTCGCCCCCGCCCGTCGCCCGTGACCTCAACGAGGTACACACCGTTGGCCCTTTCGTAGCACGGCGGTGAGGAGTGATCAGGATGTCGTTACCGACACCGTCGGGTGTCTTCCCCCTGGCGTTTCCGGTCGTCTTCCCGTTGGGAAGACGGACGTGGCCGCTGGTCCGTCCGGGCGAGTTCGCCTCGCCCCTCACACGGATGCTGCTCAGCAGCGAGGGGCAGACCACCACGCTCCTGGAGTCGCTGGCCGGAGAATCGTTGCGGCTGCGGTGTCTCGCCCAGTTACGGGTGCCGACGCGGCAGACCGGGGAGGGCGTCGCGGCGCTGCTCGGCGTGGACGAGGACGCGGGCGTGCTCGTCCGGCACACGGCGACGACCCGGCAGGGAGGCGAGCCGTTGTCCGTCAACCATGTCGTCGCCCGGCTCGACCTCGCACCGGCCATCGAGCACTGTCTGACCTCCACCTCGGTGCCGCTCGGCCGCGCGTTGACGGAGGCCGGCACCGGGCACCGCAGGACGCTGCTGGAGACCGGCCGCCGCCCCTGGGGGCAGGGCAGCGACGATCGCCCCGCCTGCTTCAAGACCTATCTGGTCTGGCACGGCGACGAGCCGCTCGTGCTGATCAACGAGTTGTTCAACCCCTCGCATGTGCCGGCGGCCTGAGGTGACCTCCCATGTCGCGGCCTGTCCGCACGCCGAGAGGTCGTTCCGCGTCGTGACCGCGCCCCGGCGCGCGCCGGCGCGCCGGATGCGCACCGAGGTCGGCATCGTGGGCGCCGGCCCGGCCGGCCTCGCGTTGGCCAACGTGTTGACCCGGCGCGGGGTCGACTGCGTGGTGGTGGAGCGCGCGAGCAGGGAGCGCGTGGAGGGCCGCCAGCGCGCGGGGCTGCTTGAGTACCGGACCGTGCGCTGGTTGCGCTCGCAGGGGCTCGCCGACCGGCTGCTGGCCGAGTCCACCCGCCACCACTGGTGCGACTTCCGCTGTCTGGGGCACACCGTTCGGGTGGACTACGGAGCGTACTCCGACGGACACCAACACCATGTCTACCCGCAGCAGAACCTGGTCAGGGACCTGGTCGACGGGTTGGAGAGGGCCGGTTCACCCCCGCTGTTCTCCCATAGCGTGCGGGCGGTAACAAACATCACCGGCCGACGTCCCCGGCTGGAGTGCGAGGGCATGGAGATCGAATGCGACTACGTGGTCGGCTGCGACGGCTTCCGCGGCATATCGCGTGCCGCGCTGCCCGCCACCGGGCACCGCGCGCACAACCGCCGCTATCCGTACGACTGGTTGACGGTGCTGGCGGAGGTGGACGAGCCGGCGGAAGGGGTGCGCTACGCGGTACACCGCGCGGGCTTCGCGGGGATGATGCCGCGCGGCCCGCGGCTGAGCCGCTTCTACCTCCAGTGCCCGCCGGGCGACGCCGTGACGGCCTGGCCGGCCCCGCGGATCGTCGCCGAGCTGCGGCAGCGGCTGGCGGACGGGGACCCGGCGGGGCTGCCGGCGCTGGGCGCCATGCCGGAGGTGCGGATGCTGCGGATGCACAGCAGTGTGCTGACGCCGCTGGCGCACGGCCGGCTGCTGCTGGCCGGGGACGCCGGCCATGTGCTGACCCCCTCGGGCGCCAAGGGGATGAACCTGGCCATCGCCGACGCCGCCGCGCTGGCCGAGGCGCTGGTGGCGCGGCTGCGCGAGGGCGACGAGGGGCCGTTGGCCTCCTACAGCGCCACCCGACTCGCGGACGTCCGGCGGGTGTTGGGCTTCTCCGAGTGGCTGCTGGGGCTGCTCCACCTGCCGGGGGAGGCGTCCGCCGCGCCGGACGCCGAGCTGGCGTCGCGGCTGGCCGCGATACGTCGGCTGGCCGAGCCGGGACCGCACGCGTACCGCTTCGCGCACCGCTATGTGGGCTCCGGGGTACGGGAGTGGTGCCATGACCCTCCTGGTTGAGAACGTCCGGGTGCTCTACGGCTTCTCCCGGGGCACCCAGGCCACGCTGAGCGTGGCGCAGCCGATGCTCGGCCTGCTGCTGGCCGGCGGCACCTCGCCGGGGCGGATGGTGCTGGTCGGCCTGGCCGCGTTCGCCGCGTACTTCGCCGTCTTCGCGGTGAACGACCTGATCGACTGGAACATCGACCAGCAGCGCTTCGCCAACCTGCGGGAGTTCGACGGCTACGACATCGACAGCGCCGGGGTGCGCCATCCGCTGGCGCAGGGACGGCTGAGCCTGCCGGTCGCCGCGTCGTGGGTGGCGTCGCTGGGCGCGGTCTCGCTGGTGCTGGCGGCGATGATCAGCTGGGTCTGCGTGGTGCTGTTCGTCGCGGCGGGCGTGCTGGAGGCGCTCTACTGCAAGCTGGCCCGCGTCACCCCCTACAAGACGCTGCTCACCGGCGTGATGGTGGCGCTCGGCGGCTGCGTCGGCTGGTTCGCGGTGACGGACGCGGTGAACGACCCGCTGCTGTGGCTCTTCGCGCTGTGGCTGGCGGCCTGGGAGATCGGCGGGCGGAACATCGTCAACGACCTCGCCGACGTGGACGAGGACAAGCACCTCGGCGTGCGGACGGTGCCCACGGTCTACGGGCGCCGGCGCAGCGGGGTGGTGTCGGCGGTGGGTCTGCTGGTGACGTTCGCGGCCAGCGTCGGGATGGTGCTGGAGGCGCTGCCGGTGGTAGGGCTGCTGGGCGCGGCCGGCACGTTGGCGGCGGGCGGCTACGCGTTGGTCTGGCCGGCGCTGCGGCTGCTGCGGTGCAGCGAGCCGCCGACGGCGCTGGACGTCTTCAACCGCGCGTCGCTGTATCCGCTGGTGGTGCTGGGCTTCGCTCTCCTGGGGCTGCCGGTCCACGCCCTGACCGGCCTGTGACCGACGGCGCCCCCGCCGGGGCGCGGGGCACCGCGCGCCGCCCCACGTCGGGCCGGGACGACCACCCACCCGGGCGAGGCACGCCCCTCGGGGGAGCCGCCCCCGCTCACCCCAGCAGCGCCGCGATGAGCGTGAGGACGGGGACGGCCAGCGCCGTCGAGAGCAGCACCGACTCGCGGGCCAGTCGCAGGCCCACCCCGTAGTGCGAGGCGTAGGTGAACACGTTCTGCGCCGTCGGCAGGGCGACGGTCACGACGACGACCAGCTGAGCGTCCCGGTCGAGGCCGAAGGCCAACGCCAGCAGCCACGCCAGCGCCGGCGCGGCCACCGACTTCAGCGCGACGGCGAGCAGCACCTGGGCGCGGTCGGCGCCGCGTCCGGGGATCTCGCTGCCGTAGAGCGAGATCCCGAAGGCGAGCAGCACGGCCGGCACGGCCATGTTGCCGAGCAGCACCGCCGGCTCCATCAGGGCGGTCGGCGGGCGCCAGCCCGAGGCGGCGACGGCCACGCCGGCGAGCGACCCGAGCACGATCGGGTTGCGGAACGGGGTGGTCAGCCGCCGCAGTGTGCCGTCGCGCGCGTCGGCCGGTCGGGTGGTCAGGTCGAGAACGGTCAACACGACCGGTGAGATGACCAGTTGTTGAAAGAGCAGCACGGGGGCGACCAGCGAGATGTCGTCGAGCACGTAGACGGCGACGGGGATACCGAGGTTGGCCGCGTTCACATAGCCGGAGGAGAGCGCGCCGACCACCGTCTGGCCGACGCCCCAGCGGCGGATCAGGGCGACCACCACGAAGACGCCGGAGACCGTGACGAAGGTGAGGGCGGCGACCAGCAGCTGGGGCGAGAAGAGCGCCGAGAGGTCCGCCTCGGAGACGGTGACGAAGAGCAGCGCCGGCGTCGCCACCTGGAACGCCAGCCGGGTGAGGACCTCCCGGCCGTTCTCTCCCAGGGCTCCGCGCCGCCCCAGCAGGTAGCCGACGACGATGACGGACGCGATGATCACAAAACCGGTCAGCACCCCACGCATGTGCGAACCTTCCGTCGCCCGGCGATCAGTCGTCAATGGACGCCCAGGTTTCGAGACAAGGCACACATTGACAGAAATCAATCCGAAATGACGTGTGCGTCTTAACGCCTTTCCCTATAAACCTCACATAACCTCCCCTGACATGATCGCTTTCGTCGCCACCGCGCTCGCCCTGGCGCTCGCCGCCCCCTGGGCCCCCTCGGACCACCGGGAGACGCCCACCGCCGCCGCGGAGCGGGGCGAGGCGCTCGGCGAGTCGATGGCCGACGGCCTCACGGCCGCCGACACGCTCCGCCATCTCGACGCCTTCCAGTCCGCCGCCGAGGCCGCCGAGGGGCACCGCGCCGCCGGGAGCCCGGGCCACGAGATCTCCGCCCGGCACGCCGCCCGCGTCCTGACCGGCGCCGGGCTGCGGGTCGCGTTCGAGCACTTCACCTTCCCCTACCGGGAGACGCTCGCCGAACGGCTGACCCTGCTGCCGACCGGCGAGGAGGGCGGGGCGGAGCGGGACATCCCGGTGCGCGCCATGGCGTACACCGGCGACACCGCGCCCGGCGGACTCACCGCGGCCCTGACCGCCGTCCCCGCGCACGGCACCGGCGGCGCCGGCTGCGCCGCCGAGGACTTCGCCGGCCTGGAGCTGACCGGCCGGGTCGCCCTGATGGAGCGCGGCGAGTGCACCTACGCGGAGAAGCAGGCCAACGCGGCCTCCGCCGGCGCCGTCGCCGCCCTGGTCTACAACTCCGAGGCCGGCGAGCTGGCCGGCACCCTCGGCGACCCCGACCCGGCGGCCCTGCCCGTCGGCGGCCTCGCCCGCGAGGACGGCCTGGCCCTGCTCGCCGCCCTCGCGGAGCACCCGGGGGCGCCGGTCAGGCTCGAACTGCGCGAACTGGTCGAGGACCGCGAGACGTTCAACGTCATCGCCGACACCCCGGGCGGCGACCCGGCCAGCACCGTGGTGGTCGGCGCGCACCTGGACTCCGTCGCCGAGGGCCCCGGCATCAACGACAACGCCTCCGGCTCCGCCGCCGTGCTGGCCACCGCGCTCGCCCTGGCCGAACACGAGCCGGCGGGCGCGCACCCGCACCGGGTCCGCTTCGCGCTCTGGTCCGCCGAGGAGATGGGGTTGCGCGGCGCCGAGCACCACGTCGCCCGGCTCAGCCCCGCCGCACGCGAGGCCACCGCCCTCTACCTCAACCTCGACATGGCCGGCTCCCCCAACCACGGGCTCTTCGTCCACGACGGCGCGGGACTGGACGACCGCTCGGCCGCCGTCGCCGAGGACCTGGCGGCCTTCCTCGGCGACGGCGACGCCTCGCGGACCAGGACCGTCCCGTTCAACGGCCGCAGCGACTACGCCCCCTTCCTGGAGGCGGGCATCCCCGCAGGGGGGACCTTCGCCGGCGGCGAGGGGCTGAAAACCGCCGAGGAGGCCGCGCTCTGGGGCGGCACCGCGGGCGAGCCCTACGACC
Organism: Streptomyces zhaozhouensis; assembly: GCF_900230195.1. GTDB lineage: Bacteria > Actinomycetota > Actinomycetes > Streptomycetales > Streptomycetaceae > Streptomyces > Streptomyces zhaozhouensis. Next base: position 20,813 of record NZ_OCNE01000032.1, on the reverse strand, counting down.
CCTGCTACCACCGGGCCTGCGACACCGTGGAGAACGTCTCGACCGAGGCCCTCGCCGCCCACACCCGCGCGCTCGCCCGCGCCGTCGGCCGCTACGCCTGGCACCTCCCCTGACGCGCGCCGCGCCCGCCCGCCCCGCGCGCCCCCGAGGCGCGCCAGCCCCCCGGTGTCCGGGCGTACCACGCCGGGAGGCTGCGGCGGGAGCGCCGCGCCCGGTAGGCTCTCCGTGTGATCTTCAAGCGCATCGGAAACGGACGGCCCTATCCGGCCCACGGCCGGGACCACACCCGGGAGTGGTCTGACGTGGCCCCGCGCCCGGTCCGCCTGGACCAGTTGGTGACCACCAAACAGCAGCTGGACCTGGAGACCCTGCTCGCCGAGGACTCCACGTTCTACGGCGACCTCTTCGCCCACGTGGTCAAGTGGCAGGGCGACCTCTATCTGGAGGACGGTCTGCACCGCGCGGTGCGCGCAGCGCTCCAGCAGCGGCAGGTGCTGCACGCCCGGGTGCTGGAGCTCGACGACTGACGCGCCGGGGGGCGCGCTGGGCGGGGCATTGCCCCGTTCGGGCCCCTCATCAGCAATTCAGCTGATCACATATTGGGCCATGGCGATAAGTCTGACTACGCTGCCGTCATGAGCATGTTGACGCCCCCTGGCATGGGCGGCAAGAAGTTCCGTGTCACGGGCGACCGTTACCCGCGTATGCGCCGCCCGCGCCACCGGCGCAGGGTGCTCGCCGCGCTCGGCACGGTGGCCGCGCTGGGTGTGCTGGGCTTCGGAACGGTGCAGCTGGTCGACGTGTTCACCTCGGACGGCTCCGGCGAGCGCGACCGCTCCACCCAGGCGAAGTCCGCCGCCGGCGGCGGCGAGACCTGCGAACCGACCACCGAGGCCGCGGCCCCGCCGGAGGCCCCGGAGCCGACGTCCGTCACCGTCAACGTCTACAACGCCACCACCCGCACCGGCCTCGCGCAGGAGACGGCCGACGCGCTCGCCGAACGCGGCTTCACCATCGGCGAGGTGGAGAACGCGCCCGAGCCGCTCGACGGCCGCGTCGAGGCGCCGGGGCTGGTGCTGGGCGCCGAGGCGGCCAACGCCTCCGGCGCGGTCGGGCTGGTCACGGCCCAGCTGGCCGGCGCGGAGACCGGCGACCCGGAGACCGCGGGCGAGGCCGGCGCGACCGGCCCCGCCGCCGTCGACCTGGTGCTCGGCGACGGCTTCACCAACCTGGCCACCGCGGAGGAGGCCGAGGTCCACCTCGCGGAACTGGCCGTCCCGGTCACCGAACCCGCCCCGGACGACGCGGACTGCTGAGCGGCACGACCGCCGCCCCCGGTCGGCCGGACCCACGCCGGCGGGCGGGCTACGCCGTGCCGTACATGCGGTCGCCCGCGTCACCGAGGCCGGGAACGATGAAGCCCTGCTCGTTGAGGCCCTCGTCCAGCGCGGCCGTCACCACCGTGACCGGCGCGTCGGCCAGCTCCGCCTCCATCCGTTCCACGCCCTCCGGCGCGGCCAGCAGGCAGATCACCGTCACGTCGTCCGCGCCCCTGCGCATCAGCTCGTCGACCGCGACCACCAGCGTGCCGCCGGTCGCCAACATCGGGTCCAGCACGTAGACCTGGCGGCCCGACAGGTCCTCGGGCATCCGGTTGGCGTAGGTGGACGCCTGGAGGGTCTCCTCGTCCCTGATCATCCCGAGGAAGCCGACCTCCGCGGTCGGCAGCAGCCGCACCATCCCGTCCAGCATCCCGAGCCCGGCCCTGATGATCGGCACCACCAGCGGCCTGGGGTGGGAGAGACGCACGCCCGTGGTCGTGGTGACCGGGGTGCGGATGTCCACCTGCTCGGTGCGGACGTCACGGGTCGCCTCGTAGGCCAGCAGGGTGACCAACTCGTCGGCCAGCCGCCGGAAAGTGGGGGAGTCGGTGCGCTCGTCGCGCAACGTGGTCAGCTTGTGCGCCACCAGCGGGTGGTCAACGACATGGGTCCGCATGTGTTCGACAGTAGCGAACGCCCCGGAGCCCGCCGCCGGCACCGCCCCCCGCCGTTCCCCGGCGCTCCGTGTGTGACCCCCCGGTGGACATGGTGCGCCGCATCCGTGGAGAGTGGGGACCGGCAGCGTCGGAACGAGAACCGGGAAGACCACAGGCGGACATACCGTTGGCGAACTGCCGAGTTACCCGACAGCGCATCCCTTATCTGCCACGATGCTTAAGGGCACTGCCGAACCGAGTGGGGAGAGTCACGGTGTACTTCACCGCACTGCTCGCGCGGACCGATCATGGTTGGGAAGCGAGTGATACAGAGCTTGACGACGTGGAGAGCCTCGACGAGTTGGCGGAGCTGGCCCGGGCGGCCGTCTCCGACGACGAGACGGTGCTGATCTGCGTCGAGCAGGAGGGCGCGTGGTTCGGGCTGGTCCGCGTCGACGGCGAGGACGACCCCCGCGTCTTCGTCTCCGACGCCGCCCGCGCGATGCGCAGCGCGTACGGCGAAATCCTGCTCACCGACGAACTCCTCGGCCGGGCACCGACGTCCCCCGACGCCCTGGAGCGGATGGTGGACCTCGACGGCACCGAGGACGGCTCGGCCGAGGGCGAGGCGTCCGAGGACGGCGACGACGACGAGGAGAGCGGCGAGTCGGCGCCGCGCGGCCCGGTCGGCGACGCGGCCCTGCTGAGCGACCTCGGCATCGAGACCGCGACCGTGCTCACCCTCAGCCCCGACGACGCGCTCGGCGAGATCGCGGACGCGCTGGGCTGCGCCGACGTCCTGGAGGCGGTCAGGTGACGGCCGACAGGTGAGCGACCCGCTCCGTGACCCCTGGCGCCCGGCCATGCGCCGGGCGCTCGCCCAGGCCGCGCTCGCGGGCGCGGCCGGCGACGTGCCCGTCGGCGCCGTGCTGTTGGGCCCCGGCGGGCCCGATGCCGCACCACTCGCCGAACACCACAACGAACGCGAGGCCGGCGCCGACCCCACGGCGCACGCCGAGGTGCTCGCGCTGCGCGCCGCCGCCGGGCGCCTCGGCGACTGGCGGCTGACCGACTGCACCCTCGTGATCACCCTGGAGCCGTGCACGATGTGCGCGGGCGCCGCCGTGCTCTCCCGGGTGGGACGCGTGGTCTACGGCGCGCACGACGCGAAGACCGGCGCGGCCGGCTCCCTCTGGGACGTGCTGCGCGACCGCCGTCTCAACCACCGCCCCGAGGTGGTCTCCGGCGTGCTCGCCGACGAGTGCGCCGGGATCCTCACCGACTTCTTCCGCACCCCGCGCCGGCAGCCCCCGCCCCCCACCGGTTTCGAACCACGGCCCACGGTGGGTTAGGCTCTCTCTCGGTAGCGTGTCCGAGCGGCCTAAGGAGCTCGCCTCGAAAGCGAGTGTGGGGGCAACTCCACCGAGGGTTCAAATCCCTCCGCTACCGCTGCGAGCAGCACGTACGAAGGCCCGGTCCCCCGCGTGGGGGACCGGGCCTTCGGCGTTCACGCCTCCTCCCGCACCCACGAGACCCCGCGCGCGCCCCGCGCCGCCCTCGTTCTGGTGTGCTGGGTGTCCCCCTCGCATGACGGGCCGTCCGCGGAGCAGCACTGAGGGGACGGCATCGTCCCCTTCCCTGCGAGGTGCGCACATGTCCGTGACCAGCGAATCCGTGACCGAAGAACCCGACGTCCGCGCCGTGCTCCGGCTCGCCTACGGCGGCCAGTTCGCCAAGGCCCTGGCCGAGGCCGTGCGCCTGGGCCTGCCCGACCTGGCGGGCGACGACTTCGTCCCGGTGGCCGACCTCGCGGCGGCGACCGGGACCCGGCGGGAGGTGCTCGACGCGTTGCTGCGCACCCTGGCGCTGGCCGGCACGTTCGCACCGGACGGGGCGGGCGGCTACCGGCTGTCCGCCCCGTTCGCGCCGCTGCGCGCCGACCATCCGCGGTCGGTGCGGAACATGTGCGTGCTGATGGCCGGCCCGTACACCGACGCGTTCAACGGCCTCGGCCGGACGCTGACCGGCGGCGAGTCCGGCTTCCGCGGTGTCCACGGCGCCGACCTCTACCCCTATCTGACGGAGCATCCGGAGACCGCCGCGGTCTTCGACGCGGCGATGGCCGAGTTGTGCCGCCCGACCGCGCACGCGCTGGCCGGCGCCTACGACTTCGGCGAGGTGCGCCGGGTGGTGGACGTCGGCGGCGGGGACGGCACCCTGCTCGACGCGTTGCTGACCCACGCGCCGTGGCTGGAGGGCGTCTGCCTGGACCGGCCACCGGTCTGCGCGCGGGCCGCCGCCCGGCCGCACGCGGCCGGCGCGCGGCTGACGTTCCGACCGGCGGACGTCTTCGCCGAGGTCCCGGCGGACGGTGACCGGTTCCTGCTGAAGAACGTGCTCCACGACTGGTCACCGGATCTCCAGCTGCGGCTGCTGGAGAACGTGCGCGCCGCGCTGGCCCGCACCGAGGGGGCGCGGCTGCTGGTGCTGGAACCGCTGTTCGAGGGCGAGGAGGGGGCGGCGCACGCGTTGGCGCAGATGGTGATCTGCCACGACGGGTCCCGGCCGTTCACCGCGGCGGCCCTGCGCGCGCTCTTCGACCGCGCGGGGCTGGCGCCGCTCCGCACGGAACGCCTCGCCTGCGGCCACCACCTCTTCGAGTGCGTCGCCACGTCCCGTCCCCAGGGGCGGCCCGGTCCCCGGGAGCGGAGCGCGGGTCAGTCGGCGCAGGCGGGGCAGACGCCCCGGTAGGTGACCTCCACGTCGGAGACCGTGAAGCCGAAGCGCTCGGCGGTCGGCAGGTCGGCCAGGGGGTCGCCGCCCGGGCGCACGTCCCGGATCGTGCCGCAGCGCGAGCAGACCAGGTGGTGGTGGGGGCGGTGCCCGTTCGGGTCGTAGCGCTTGGCGCGGCCGTCCGTGGAGACCTCGGTCACCTCACCGAGGGTGACCAGCTCGCCCAGGGTGTTGTAGACGGTGGCGCGGGAGATCTCCGGCAGGCGGCGGGTGGCGAGGGCGTGCACCTCGTCGGCGGTGAGGTGCACGTGGTCGCCGTTGAGCACCTCGGCGACGACGCGTCGCTGCGAGGTCAGCCGCCAGCCACGTCCGCGTAGTCGCTCCAGCAGGTCGCTCATGGGGTTCACCTATTCACGTCTGACGGGATACGCACAGTTAACCAGGGGAAGTCCGAGTTGGGAAGAGATACGGCCTTGGTTCGCTTCTTGACTTGTACTCTGTCCATCGTAGGATCGGTTCCGGTGGTAGCCAAGGGGCAGGTAGACCCCGATCGGCCCCGTGGAGGAGCCCCAGCGGCGGCAACCGGGTCGACGCCACCACCGTTGGTCGCCGAACCACCGTGATCCGCCCCGGGCCGGAAGGATTCCCATGTCTGAGAACCAAGACGCCGTCGCAGACGCCACGTCGGAGGGGGCCGGAGGCTGCCCCGTCGCACACGGGCGCGCCCCGCACCCGACACAGGGCGGCGGCAACCGCCAGTGGTGGCCGAACCGGCTGAACCTGAAGATCCTCGCCAAGAACCCGGCCGTGTCGAACCCGCTCGACGAGGACTTCGACTACGCCGCGGCTTTCGCCGCCCTGGACCTGCCCGCGGTCAAGCGGGACATCGCCGAGGTGCTGACCACCTCGCAGGACTGGTGGCCGGCGGACTTCGGCCACTACGGCCCGCTGATCATCCGGATGGCCTGGCACAGCGCCGGCACCTACCGGATCAGCGACGGCCGCGGCGGCGCGGGCGCCGGCCAGCAGCGCTTCGCCCCGCTCAACAGCTGGCCGGACAACGGCAACCTGGACAAGGCCAGGCGTCTGCTGTGGCCGGTGAAGAAGAAGTACGGCCAGAGCCTCTCCTGGGCCGACCTGCTGATCCTCTCGGGCAACGTCGCGCTGGAGACGATGGGCTTCGACACCTTCGGCTTCGCCGGCGGCCGCGAGGACGTGTGGGAGGCCGAGGAGGACGTCTACTGGGGCCCGGAGACCACCTGGCTCGGCGACGAGCGCTACACGGGTGACCGCGAGCTGGAGAGCCCGCTCGGCGCGGTCCAGATGGGTCTGATCTACGTCAACCCCGAGGGCCCCAACGGCAACCCGGACCCGATCGCCGCCGCGCGCGACATCCGCGAGACGTTCGGCCGGATGGCCATGAACGACGAGGAGACCGTGGCGCTGATCGCCGGCGGTCACACCTTCGGCAAGACCCACGGCGCCGGCCCGGCCGACAACGTGGGGGCCGACCCGGAGGGCGCGCCGCTGGAGGCGCAGGGCCTGGGCTGGAAGAACGCCTACGGCACCGGCAAGGGCGGCGACACCATCACCAGTGGCCTGGAGGTCACCTGGACGCCGACCCCGACGAAGTGGGACAACACCTTCTTCGACGTGCTGTTCGGCTTCGAGTGGGAGCTGTTCAAGAGCCCGGCCGGGGCCAACCAGTGGCGGCCGAAGGACGGCGCCGGCGCCAACGCCGTTCCCGACGCGCACGACCCGTCGAAGCGGCACCAGCCCACGATGCTGACCACCGACCTCGCGCTCCGGTTCGACCCGGTCTACGAGCCGATCTCGCGGCGCTTCCACGAGAACCCGCAGGAGTTCGCCGACGCGTTCGCCCGCGCCTGGTTCAAGCTGACCCACCGCGACATGGGCCCGGTCGCGCGGTACGTCGGGAGCGAGGTGCCGAGCGAGACCCTGATCTGGCAGGACCCGCTGCCGGAGGCGACCTTCGCGCCGCTGTCCGCCGAGGACGTCGCGGCGCTCAAGGAGCGCGTGCTGGCCTCCGGCCTCTCGGTCTCCGACCTGGTCTCGACCGCCTGGGCCTCGGCCTCCTCCTTCCGCGGCAGCGACAAGCGCGGCGGCGCCAACGGCGCGCGTCTGCGCCTCGCGCCGCAGCGCGACTGGGAGGTCAACGACCCGGAGCGGCTGGCCGGCGTGCTGCGCACGCTGGAGGAGGTCCAGGAGTCGTTCAACGGCGAGCAGTCCGGCGGCAAGGGTGTCTCGCTGGCCGACCTGATCGTGCTCGCCGGTGGTGTGGGCGTCGAGAAGGCGGCGCGGGACGCGGGCGTCGACGTCGAGGTCCCGTTCACCCCGGGCCGGGTCGACGCGTCGGCCGAGCAGACCGACGCCGACTCGTTCGCGGCGCTTGAGCCGCAGGCGGACGGCTTCCGGAACTACGTCGGCAAGGGCACGCGCCTGCCGGCCGAGTACCTGCTGATCGACCGCGCCAACCTGCTGACGCTGAGCGCGCCCGAGCTGACCGTGCTCGTCGGCGGTCTGCGCGTCCTGGGCGCCAACCAGGGCGGTTCCTCGCTCGGTGTGCTCACCGACCGGCCGGGGACGCTGACCAACGACTTCTTCGTCAACCTGCTCGACCTGGGCACCGAGTGGCACCGCGCGGACGAGGACGGCGACACGTTCGAGGCGCGGGACGAGGCCACCGGCGAGGTCCGCTGGACCGGCAGCCGGGCGGACCTGGTCTTCGGCTCCCACTCGGAGCTGCGGGCGCTCGCCGAGGTCTACGCGAGCGACGACGCCAAGGAGAAGTTCGTGCACGACTTCGTCGCCGCCTGGCAGAAGGTGATGGACCTCGACCGGTTCGACGTCGCCTGAGCGATCACCGGCTGCTCGCCGGCGATCGCCGGTTACTCGCCGGCTGCCGCGCGGTCGCCTGCCGACCGCGCGGCGGCCGCTCGCCGAGCGTTCGCGGCGTGTGCGTATCCGCGCGATTTCGCGCGTTCGCGTCCACTGCCTGCTCGCTGAGTGACCGGTTATGACCCGACGGCCCCGTGCCGCCCCTCCCCCGAGGCGGCACGGGGCCGTCGACCTGTGGGCCGTCCGGGTGAGCGGTGGCTACACTGCGGTCCTCGGAGGTGGACATGTCCCTGGCACTGGCGAGGCGGATCGGCCTCTATCTGCTGGCCGTCGGCGTGGTCTACTCCGTGCTGAGCGAGCCCGCGCGGTCCGGCGAGTTCGTCCAGCTGGCCTTCACCGCGCTGGCCGACGCCGCGGACGGACTGCTGGCGCCGTTGAACCGCTGAACGCGCGGAACGCGTTGAACCGTTCCAGCGGACCCCGGGGGCGCCTCACGCCCCCTTCCCGCCGCTTCTCGGCCACTTCCTGACTCGCCCGCGCGACACCGGAATTGACCGAAGGCCCTCGACTCCTTTCGCATGACCAACACGTCGTGAACGGGTGCTTGCACACCGTGCGCATGTCTTGTGATGCTATGACTGCTTTTGCGGCGAGTGCACCGTGAAGGGGTGGTCGGCAGGTGGCGGTGACGCAGTCCGAAGGCGCCAGGTCCCGCGTGCTCACGCAGTCGCTCTGCGAACGGCTCGCCCGGCTCCAGGCCGGCACCGCCGAGCACAGCCGCGTCCGGGAGACGCTGATCGAGACGAACCTGCCGCTGGTCCGCTACGCCGCGCTGCGCTTCCACAGCAGGAACGAACCGATGGAGGACATCGTCCAGGTCGGCACGATCGGCCTGATCCACGCCATCGACCGCTTCGACCCCGCGCGGGGGGTGCAGTTCGCCACGTTCGCCCTGCCGACCATCGTGGGCGAGATCCGCCGCTACTTCCGCGACAGCGTGCGCGGCGTCCACGTGCCGCGCCGGCTGCACGAGCTGTGGGCGCGGGTCTGCTCCGCCGGCGAGGAGCTGACGGCGACGCTGGGCCGTTCGCCGACCACCGGCGAGCTGGCGGAACGGCTGCGGCTGCCGGAGGAGGACGTGCTGGCCAGCATGGAGGCCGGACGCGCCTACCGGGTCTCGTCGCTGGAGGCGGCCAGGGACCACGAGGAGGGCGCGCCGAGCCCGATCGACCGGCTCGGCTACGAGGACCCCGGGCTGGCCGGCGTCGAACACCGGGCGCTGGTACGGCATCTGCTCGTGCAACTCCCGGAACGCGAGCAGCGCATCCTGGTGTTGCGCTACTACCGGGACCTGACGCAGTCCCAGATCAGCGACGAACTCGGTGTTTCGCAGATGCACATCTCCCGGCTGCTGGCGCGCTCCGTCACCAGGCTGCGCTCCGCAAATCCGATCGAGAGCTAAGCCGGACGAAGGACCAACTCCGGGAACTCAGGCCCCTGCTGTGCCGTTTTATCGACATGAAGCTACATCGCGTTGATGACATGTGACATTCTGTTGGAACCGCGTTTGGCAAGGCGGCAGCTCCGGTATCCACGAGAGGGTGCCTCTCGTGGAGTCATGCCTGAGGTGTCCGCCGCGACCCGTCCCGCCGACCTCAAGGGGGTGGCATGTCCGTAGAACTGGGCAGCTCCAAGGTGCTCACCACAGCCGGCACGCCGCACGATCCCGCGCCGCCCGACGCCTCGGTGCCGCACGCGGCTCCCGCCGAGACCGACAACCTCGACACCCGCACGCTCTCGCGCTCCCTCTTCCAGCGCCTGGCGACGCTGGACGCCGACAGCCCCGAGCGCGGCTACGTGCGGGACACGCTGATCGAGCTGAACCTCCCGCTGGTGCGCTACGCGGCGGCCAGGTTCCGCAGCCGGAACGAGCCGATGGAGGACATCGTCCAGGTCGGCACGATCGGCCTGATCAAGGCGATCGACCGTTTCGACTGTGAACGCGGCGTCGAGTTCCCGACGTTCGCTATGCCGACGGTGGTCGGCGAGATCAAGCGTTTCTTCCGCGACACCTCCTGGTCGGTCCGGGTCCCCCGGCGGCTCCAGGAGCTGCGGCTGGCGCTCACCAAGGCCAGCGACGAGCTGTCCCAGCGGCTCGACCGTTCCCCCACCGTGGCCGAGTTGGCCTCGGCCCTCGGCGTCACCGAGGACGAGGTGGTCGACGGCCTGGCCGTGGGAAACGCCTACACCGCCAGCTCGTTGGACTCCCCCTCCCCCGAGGAGGACGGCGGCGAGGGCTCGTTGGCCGACCGCCTCGGGTACGAGGACACCGCGCTGGAGGGCGTCGAGTACCGGGAGTCGCTCAAGCCGCTGCTGGCGAGGCTGCCGGCCAGGGAGCGGCGGATCATCATGCTCCGCTTCTTCGGGAACATGACGCAGTCGCAGATCGGCGAGGAGGTCGGCATCTCCCAGATGCACGTCTCCCGGCTGCTCACGCGCACGCTCCAGCAGCTGCGTGAGGGGCTGACCGCCGAGGAGTGAGGGACGGGACCGGCGGGGTGGCCGCCGGTCCGAGGGGAGCGGTGGCCTCCGGGCAGGACCGCTCGCCGGTTCCGCACGTCGGGCGTGACCGATCAGGGCGCGCACGGAGACGACCGCACGACCGGGCACGACCCGGCGAGCGCTGACGACAGATCCGTCGAGAACAACCGATCCCGCAGAACAACCGATCCCGCAGAACGAGCGATCCCGCGAAACAACCGATCCCGCGAAAGGTCCGATCCCTCGGAACCACCGAGTACGACCGCGGCGGACCGACCCACGCATGGTTCCGCTCGCAGAATGACCGAGACAGCTCCACGGACGCACGGACACCCAGGCACGGAGAAGCCCGGGCGCCGGCGTCGAAACGGCGATGACACGGCGGCCGCACGACCACGGCCGACGGGGGCCGCGCCGCTTCCGGAGCGCGGCTTTTGAGCCTCCGCGCCTTCGCGCCGTCCGCGCCTTCGCGCCGGCGCGCGAACCCGCGACGGGCGCCGGTGCGCGCCCGCGACCGCCGCGCACGCCGTCATGCGACGTGCGCGTACCCACTCCCGCCTCGGCAGCCGCCTTGCCGGCTGACGCCGCTTCGGCCCTCTCGTCGGAGGCGTGCCCGAACCGTCAGCCCAGCAACAGCCAGGCGACCACGGCGAGCACGACGACGCCCACCACGCCGCCCACGATCAGGCCGAGCGACGGCCCGGACGAGGCCGGGGTGTGCGGGGAGTGCGGAGCGGCCGGGCCCGCGCCGGCGGACGAGGGGCCGGACGTGGGACCGTCGTTGACGAAGGCCTGGAACATCTGCGTGCTGCCGGCCGGGTCGACGTCCTGCGGGCCCTGGGGGCCTTGGGGTGCTTGGGGATTGTGCGCCATGCCTGCCGACCCTAGCGAACACCGCCCGTCTCGGCACAGCCGGTCACCGGCCTTTCGTGGCCCGGCGGGTGCGCCGGGCCGGTGCGCCGGGCGACCGGGGCAGCCGGGACCGTTGCCGACGCATCCGCCAGCTTTCACACCGTTCACCCGCCTTTCGGCGGAGCGGTCTTCGGCCGGTTCCGGAACCTGCCCCGCTCTCTTGCGGGGCAGGTGCAGCGCCTGTGCAATGAAGGCCCCCCACGAACACGACACCTGGATGTGATGTCCATGAGCGGTGCCAGGCGTTCCCCCACCCGCCGCTGGCTCGCCGGCGGAACGGTCCTCGCCCTCGGTCTGACCTCCCTGCTGGCCGCCAACGCCCAGGCGGAGCCCGAGCCGACGGACGTGCGGCCCACGGAGGTCGTCTTCGTCGACGACTTCGACGGCGCGGCCGGCTCGCCGGTCGACAGCTCCAAGTGGCAGATGGACCCGGGCGACAACGCGAGCAACGCCGAGCTGCAGTACTACACGGAGGGCACCGACAACGCCCAACTCGACGGCGAGGGCAACCTCGTCATCACGGCGACCGAGGAGGGCGCCGCCAACCACCAGTGCTACTACGGCACCTGCGAGTACACCTCGGCGCGGATGAACACCTCCAGCACGTTCGCCGCCGAGTACGGCCGCGTCGAGGCGCGCATCAAGCTGCCGCAGGGGCAGGGCATCTGGCCGGCGTTCTGGATGCTGGGCTCCGACTTCCCCGGCGTTCCCTGGCCGGACAGCGGCGAGATCGACATCATGGAGATGGTCGGGCACGAGCCGGGCACCGTCCACGGCACCGTGCACGGGCCCGGCTACTCGGGTGGCGAGGGCATCGGCGCCAGCTACTCGCTGCCGAACGGCGAGATCTTCGCCGACGACTTCCACACCTTCGCCATCGACTGGGCGCCGGACTCCCTCGTCTGGTCGGTGGACGGCCAGGTCTACCAGGAGCTGACGCCGGCCGATCTCGGCGGCGACGCCTGGGTCTTCAACAAGCCGTTCTTCATGATCCTCAACGTCGCGGTCGGCGGCAACTGGCCCGGCCCGCCGGACGACTCGACCTCGTTCCCGCAGCAGATGGTCGTCGACTACGTCAGCGTCACCACCGGCTGACCGTCCTCCCGCCCCCGGCATCACCGTCCCGGGGGCGGGGCGGCCGCTCCCCGGGAGGGTCCGGAACCAGCCGAACGGCCCAGCGCCGACCGGAATAGCGCGCGCCGCCGGGACCGTTCCCCGGCACATGGCACACAACCTGGCAACGGAGCTGGGCCCGGTCGGGGTCTGGCAGTCCACGCTCACCGGGGACGACGGCGCCCCGACCCCGGAGTTCGTCGACGGGGCGAGAGAGATGGAGGAGTTGGGCTACGGCGCCCTCTGGCTCGGCGGCAGCCCCCGGGTCGGACTGGCGGGGCCGCTGCTCGCGGCCACCTCCACCCTGTGGCTGGCCACCGGCATCGCCAGCATCTGGGACGACGAGCCGGCGGCGGTGGCGGGTGAGACGGCGGCGCTCCGGGACGCGCACGGCGACCGCTTCGTGCTCGGTCTCGGCGTCAGCCACGCGGCACTAGCCGGCGAACGCTACCGGCGGCCCTACGCGGCGATGGTCTCCTACCTGGACGCCCTCGACGCGGGTGACCGTCCGGTCCCGGCCGACCGCAGGGTACTCGCCGCGCTGGGGCCACGGATGCTGGAGCTGTCGCGCGACCGGGCGGCGGGCGCGCACCCCTATCTGGTCACGGAGGAACACACGGCCGGGGCGCGCGCGACGCTGGGACCGGACGCGCTGCTGGCGCCGGAACTGAAGGTGGTGGTCGACACCGACCTCGCGCGGGCGCGCGAGACGGCGCGCGCCTATCTGTCGCGCTACCTCCAACTCCCCAACTACACGCGCAACCTGGAGCGCCTCGGCTTCGCGCCGGAGGACTTCGACGGCGGCGGCAGCGACCGGCTGCTGTCCGAGGTCTTCGCGCTCGGGGACGTCGACGCGGTGCGGCGCCGGGTCGACGCGTTCCTCGCGGCCGGCGCCGACCACGTGGCGCTCCAGGTGGTGACGGAACACGTCGGCCGGGAGCTGCCGCTCACCGTTCTCCGCGCGCTGGCCCCGGCGCTGCCGCGCTGACCCGGGCTCCCCGGGGCGGCGCGCGGTTTCCGCCACGGCGGCGAACGGCGCCCGCCCGGGGAGACGCGCCCGTGCGCGCGGCGGTGCGCCATGATGGGCGTTATGACCGTTGATGTGCATCTCGCCCAGCACCCGGAGGCCGACGCCCTGCTCGGCCGGAGCCCCCTCGCCGCACTGGTCGGGATGCTGCTGGACCAACAGGTGCCCATGGAGTGGGCGTTCACCGGCCCGTACACGCTCGCCACCCGGCTCGGCGAGGACGACCTCGACGCGCGGCGGATCGCGGCGATGGACCCGGAGGAGTTCGCCGCGCTCTTCTCGACCAAGCCGGCCATCCACCGCTACCCCACCTCCATGGCCAAGCGCGTCCAGGAGCTCTGCCGCCATCTGGTCACCCACTACGAGGCCGACGCGGGCGCGCTCACCCGGGGGGCCGACAGCGGCGCCGAACTCCTCAGGAGGCTGCACGCCCTGCCCGGCTTCGGCAGGCAGAAGGCACAGATCTTCCTGGCCCTGTTGGGCAAGCGCTTCGGCATCACCCCCGAGGGCTGGCGCGAGGCCGCCGGCCCCTACGGCGAGGAGGGCTCGTACCGCTCGGTCGCCGACATCACCGGACCCGAATCCCTGGCCCGGGTCAGGGAGTCCAAGCAGCGGGCGAAGCAGGTGGCCAAGGAGGCGTCGAAGTAGCCCGGGTGGGCCCTCCGGAAGGGCCCGTACCCTCGCACCATGGGAACGGAGAACGGCGCCCCCGCCGGACGCCTCCTCGCCTCGGGGCGCACGGCCGATGTGTACGCGCTCCCCGGCGGTCGGGTGCTGCGCCGCTACCGGCACGGACGGGACGCGGGGCCCGAGGCGACGGGCGCGACCCTGGCCGGGCTGCTCGACCGACTCCACGCGCTGCCCGGCGGCCTGGTCCATCTCGACCTCCACCCGGAGAACGTGCTCCGGACGGCGCGCGGCCCCGTCGTCATCGACTGGTGCAACGCGCGCGAGAACCGGCCCCCCGGCCGGGACCGTGCCGTCTCGGCGCTGATCCTCGCCGAGGCGGCGGCGGGACCCTATCCGGCGGCCGGGCCCGTGCTGACCGCGCTGCTCGACCATCTGCGCCCGGCGGGCGGCGGCGAGGGCCAACCCCCCTTCACCGAGGCGGAGCTGACCTGGGCCGGCGACCTCAGGCGCGCCAACCCGACGCTCGACGCCGCCGAGAAGCGCACCCTCGACCGCGCCCTGGAACGGCTCGCCGAGCAGGCCGCGCGGGCGCCGGGGCGCGCCAAGGGCGACCGTTGACCCTTCGCGCCCGACCGTGCACCGGGAGTGGCGTCCGACGCGCACCGTGGCGCGCCGGCCACCCATTGACGCGACGGCGCGACAGCGGGCGCCAGCAACCTCAATTTTTGCTCTGAGAGCAGACCCGGACCTTTTGCTCCCTCGTGGTTCGGGCATGGTAGGGGGTGACCAAGCCGACATCAGGCGGCATACCGTCCACGCTTCCGGAGCCCGGCGCATGAGCAGCGACCCCCACAGCCCCGACCGTCGAGGCCCGGGAGCTCCCGGCCTGGAGATCGGCACCATGGCACGCGACGTCACCAGCGACCAGGTCGGCCGGGTCATGGCCCACCTCTCCGGACGCGTGTATCTGCGGCCCCCGGGCGGCGGCCGCGAGTGGACGGCCAACCCGGAGGATCTGCGGCCGATCAGCGCCAGCGAGTCGCTGCGCGCCCGCGTCGCCGAGGCCAACCGCCGCGCCGTGCGCGGCACTCGCTGACCCCCGCGCCGCTTCCCCCCACGCCACCAGCCCCCACGCCTCCAGCCCTCACGCCTCCACGGGCCGTCACGCCACCCATCCCTCATCGCGATGAGTCCCCCTCACGCCACCAGGCAGAGGCCGTCGCAGACATAGAACCCCAGGTCTCCGCAGCCGTCCCGAAAGACGCAGTCGGGAGCGCGCCGACCGCACCCGAAGCCCGCGTCACACCAGTCGCTTCCTTCGGCACACTCGCCGGTCGGCCGGGCCGCCAGCCGCACGGACACCGGCGCGCTGCCCGGCACCGCGGGCCCCAGGCTCCCTATCAGCTCCCGAGCCGCCTCCCTCCCGAAGGCGGCCTCCGCCGACTCCCGCAACTCCCGGGCCCGCCGGATCGGTTGACGCCCGGCGTCGAAGTGCCGGGGCTCGGAGGCGAGCAGCAGCACCCCGTGGTGGACCCCGGCCTGCTCGGGAGAGAACGCCGGCCTGGTCTCCGCGTAGGACCGCAGGTGGTCGAGCCAGAAGCGGGACTTCAACTCCGGCGTCAGCGCGGTGTACAGCGCGCGGCGGTAGGTCATCGGATAGCGGATGATCTCGGCGAACCGCGTCGGTGCAGCCGCACCCCGCTCGGCCACCCACGCGCGGGCCGCCGCACAGGAACGCTCGGCGAACGCCGGCGTCCGCCCGGCGAGCACGATCCCCGCCGCCACCCCGAGGCCCCCGACCACCCACCACAAGCGCGCCCCGCTCCGCCACCGCCCACCCGCCCCCGGCCGCACGGGCTCCGGGCGCCCCCGCGCCTCCCGCCACAAGCGCGCCCCGCTCCGCCACCGCCCACCCGCCCCCGGCCGCACGGGCTCCGGGCGCCCCCGCGCCTCCCGCCGCAGCCGCCCCAGCGCGCCCAACACCCGTACGGAGCGCCGTAGTCCGAGCCGCCATCCGAGCCGCGTGGCCATCGCCGCCCCGCTCCAGGCGCCCACCGCCTCGCCCCCGGGGTCGACGGCGAAGAGCGTCGGCGCCCTCCTACGCGCCCTCGCCCAACCGACCACCTCCGGGTGCTCCAGCGGCAGCACCTCGACCCGACCGTCGCACGCCCCGGCCCACCGCCGACGAGACTTCCCGGCAGTTCGCGCACGAGCCGTCAAAGGCCAGAACCCACCGCACCGCACCGACCGACATCCGCGCTCACCCTCCGTAATGCTCACGCGCTGACCTGCCCATCCTCAGCCGCCCCACCCTCCCCTCACCAGAGCGCGCGGGTGCCTTCAACAGCGCCCTGCCCACCCCGCGCGCCCCCGTTCCGCAACCAGCCCCGCCGCGTTCGCCGCACGCGGGTCGCCTCTCACCGGCCGACCCCGCCTCGCGGCAGGCGAACGTGTCGACACCACCGCGACCGCCCGAGGACAACCCAGAACGCGTCGCCCCTTCGTCGCCTCCCGGGATACCCGGCACGGTTCGCGAAGTTCCGCTCCGCGGCACACGTCGGCGCGCGTAGGGGGCGAACCTTCCGGCACCCTGGGAACGTTGAGGAGGAACCATGGCACTTCCCCGCAAGGGCAGCCGACGCGTCGTCGTCAACGGCACGGCCTTCCGATGGCGGGTGCGCCGACGCCCGACCTACGTCCAGGGCATGGCCTGGACCCCCTGCACGTTCGCGGCCGAGCACGCGGGGACCCCGGGCACGACCCTGGTCGTCACCACCGACCAGCCGCACCCGAGCAACTGGCTGGGGCGCGCGGCCCGCCCCGTGCTCCCGCGCGACGTGGCACAGGCGATCGAGCACGCCCTCCACCACGGCTGGACCCCGACAACCCCGGGGCCCCCGTTCCACCTCACCTGGCCCATCGGCGCCCCTGAATAACGACGAAGCCCCGACCGGCGAGCCGGTCGAGGCTAGAGTCGGGGCGGCGCATGTCCCGCCACAGGAAACCCGCCCGCCCATGCCCGTCACCCGTATCCACTGGGACGACCTTCCGCTCGACGCCCGTCACGCCGTCGAACAGCACGTCGGCCGCGTCCTCCACGCCGAGACCGCACCGGCCGGCCTGAACTCGGGCATCGCCGCCACCGTCCGCACCGCCGGCTCGACCCTGTTCATCAAGGGAGTGCCCACCGACCACCCGCAAACCGGCACCCAGCAGCGCGAGGCCGCGATCAACCCCCACCTGCCGGCCGCGTCCCCACGCCTGCTCTGCCACGTACGGGCGGGCGGCTGGGACCGCTCGACCTTCCCGTTGTGGCGGGGCGTGTAGGGCTTGGTTTTCTGGTGTCTGGACTGGTTGCCGGCGATCCCGGCGAAGTCGCCGGATCTGTAGCAGGCGCCGTCGTCGGTGACGATCCGCTGGATGTGATCGATGCCGTGGGCGGCGTACCAAACCTTCGCTCGGGCGAGGAACGACGCCGCGGTGGCACCCTTCTCATCATCCAGCGGTTCGGTGTAGGCGAGCCGGGAGTGGCTGTCGACGTTCGAGTGCAGGTAGACGTATCCGCGCTTCACTCCGGCCGCCTTTGCTCGACCCGCAGCCTTGGCCTGAACGCTGTTGCGACCGTGGATCCGCCAGCCCCCGCCGTCGAGGATCCGGCCGACTTTCGTCCAGGTGAGCCATGTGTCCCGGCCAGCGGGCAACGATCTTGCCCGGTCGGCGGTCTCGACCTGATCGCCTCGGATGTCGACGGCGTTGCAGCGTGAGCTGCTGCTCGTCTGTGGGGCGCTTGCCGCAGAGAACGGGGCGGGGGGCGTGAGGCCCGAGGCGCGGGTCCTGTCGCGGACGCCGTACATGGCACAGCGGGTCCTGATCGCACCGAGCCGTCTGAGTTCTTCGCCCGTGTCAGCGAGAGGGACGCTGATCTTCAGCGCCCGGCAGGGCCGCTACTTCAAGGAGCCGGCGCTGCGCGCGGACTTCGCGTTGCGCACCTGCAGCGGGTCACGTCTCGGAGCAGCGGGCCAAGGCGCGCCAGGCGGAGACGAGCGTTGTGTTCAGTTCCGCGTCGAGTCGCGCCCAAAGCCTCCACTCCGTGCTGTCCTCCGCGGAGATGACCAGCAGGCAGGCATCCCAGTTGCTGTCGCTCACCTGGGCAGGGGTGGGACCCATGTGGGGTTGGGCTGCAGTCAGGAGACAGTCGTGGGTCTGGTCCAATCCTGCTGCGAAGTTCGCGATCTCCGGCCAGTTGAAACCCACCCCCTCAGGCGTCTCTGTGACTCTCTGCTCGAACTCCGCCATGGGGCTACCTTCCGGCGCCTGACCGGTCCCGAAAAAATCCCAGAGCCGCCATTCCCATTCATTGACCGGCACCACGGAGAGAATATCGTTCAGGCCGATGAGGCTTTTGCCGGCCCACATGGGAATACGCAGGGATTCGCTCATGACGGCCACTCCAGGGGGACAGCAGGACCACGCTGGGGGGTGCCGCCGGTGGGGTTGGGTTGATAGTCGTGCTGGTGCGGATTCTCATGGTTGGCGGGTCTGTTGTGATCAGTGAAGTCGATGTCTCGCACGGGATTACCATCACCATCGAACTCACGAGCTTGGGGGTAGCTGTCTCTGCGCCCGGTCCGGCGGCCGAGCTGGGTGTGCGGGAACGGAACGTCGGGTTGCGGGTTGCCATGCCGGTCTCGGGGAAGCGGCCGGTCCGGGAACGCCTCGCCAGTCGGCTGCGGACGGGACGGCGGGGTACTGCTCGGGTTGTCCGGCGGATGCGGGGCCAAGCCCAGTGGATCGCACCACGAATGAGGGTTGTGTACGTACGCATAATGGTTCGGCGCCGGAGACAGCCCTGTGGGGTCGGGAGTGGTGTAGCGAGCTGTGTCCGGGTCGTAATGGCGATGATAATTGTAATGCCAGCCGGTTTCCCTGTCCGCGTATTGCCCGGGGAAACGCAGCGGCACCGTCTCCGAGTCGAGGCTGCGCTGCGGAAGCCCCCACAAAGAAGACTGATTCTGCCAGACGATCTCCCCGCCAGCCGTGACCAACTCGGTCGGTGTACCTACCAGATCGGTGACCACGGCGAAAAAGTGCTGGTCAGTCTCCTGCTGGGAGGGGAGTGCCTCCACCGCCACCTCTCCACCGGATGCGATCTGAGCCAGGGGGCGCGTTCCCTGGTAGAACCAGGTGAGGGTAGAGCCCTGTCCAGGGCCCATCGTCGAAGCCTGCTCTGTGAGCACGGTCCCCGACCAGACGAAGAGGATCTCCTCGGCTACTGCCCCTTCCTCGTTGAGGCGCACTTTGGCTATGCGTCGTCCCAGCGGGTCGTATCGATATCGCCACAGCGTGCCGTCGGCACTGATGGTCCGCACCAGCCGGTCTTCGGCATCCCACTCATACTGCCAACTGTCCGGCTTTCGCGAAAGGCGAACCCGCTGTCGGCGAACAGTGCGCCCAGCCGCGTCGTAGCTGTACCGGTAGCGTCCAGCCCTGTGCACTTTCGTGCCTTGGTAAGTGAGTTCTTCTGGTGCTTCACCCGTCGCTCGCTCGGAACGCACCAGGTTTCCCATAACGTCATAGCTGTATTGTTCTGTCCGGGCTGGACCAGTCATGGCCGTAACCCTGCCGATCGCGTCCAACTCGATGGCGACACTGCCCTCGACGCCGTTGTCGATCGAGGTGAGAAAGTGGTCGGCACGATAAGAGAAGGCACGCTTGTGGAGAGGACGTTCACCAGCCGAGAGTTGTTGCTCGATCAGACGTCCTGCAGAATCCCACTGTTGGGTCAGGCCGAAGTCGGCGCCCAAGCGACGGCCTACTTCGTGACCCACGTGGTCGTATTCGAAGGCCATACTCTCACCCGCGGAGTCGAGTGCGAGGGGGCGTCCCAGGAGGTCGTAGGACCAGTTGGCCACCCGGCCGCCCGGGGTGCTCATGCGAAGCGGTCGACCTACGGGGTCATATTCCTGAACCAGAGACCTTCCGTTGACCGATTCCCTCGTGACACGGCCCAACGCATCACGCGCAATCACCAGCTCCGCGTCCGGGTTGGCGGAATAGATCAGACGTCCCTGGGCATCGTGACGGAAGGTGGATTTAATTCCGTCGACCTGCTTCTCGGAGATGAGCCCCAACTCGTCATAAGCGTATGTGACGGTCTGGCCGAGTGCGTTACGCCGCTCTACGAGCTGTCCTGCAGGATCCAGCCGGTAGTCGATGGAATGGCCATCGAAGTCCTCCTCCCGCACAAGTCGGCCGGCTGGGTCGTAGGTGTAGCGCCATACGTCGTTCCGTGGGTTGACGATCGCAACGACTCTCAGCTCTGTGTCACGATGAAACACATAACGGGCGCCACCCGAATCGACGCGGCCTGTGAGCAGGTCGAATGGACCGTACTCGTTGCGAGTGACTCCACCGTTCTCGTCCGTATGGGACAGGCATTTTCCCTCGGCGTCCCAGACCCAGTACTGCTGGTTGCCCAACTGGTCCACCTGTTGGAGAGGCCATCCCTCCACGGCCCTGCTGATGCGGCTGACGCCGCCAGCGGCATCGGTGATTTCCACTACTCGCCCGAAAGCATCCCGAACACAACCGGTCACCCCTCCCAGCGGATCAACAAGCGAGACGGGCAGACCCGTCGGGGCGCAAGTGACCCGGGTGACGGCGCCGTCGCCAGTCTCTATGGAGGCGAAGCCGCCGTGGTGATGATAGGTGTAGCGAGTTGCCTGGTTGGTGGGGTCCAGGAGGGTGGTGCGATTGCCCGCGTCGTCGTATGTCTGCCGCCAGACCGCGCCGTCGGGCTGTCTCACTGTGGTCGGCAGCCCCAGCTCGTTGTACTCCCACTCCGTTCGCAACCCGTCTGGGCGGGTGAGGGAGGTGAGGTCGCCGCGCTCGTCGTATTCGTAGCGGGTGGTGTGGCCGAGGGGGCTGGTGGTGGTGAGGGTGTGGTCGTAGCGGTCCCAGGTGTGGGTGGTGGTGTGGCCGAGGGGGTTGGTTTCGGCGGTGAGTTGGTAGCTGTCGTTG
>NZ_OCNE01000044.1 GCF_900230195.1 Streptomyces zhaozhouensis | reverse complement strand
CGGGGAGCGTCAGGATGTGACGATCGCCGCTGTCAACGCGCAGCGGTCTGTGGTGATCTCGGGTGTGGAGGAGGCGGTTGTCGAGATCGCCGGGCGGGTCGAGGGCAAGTCCACCCGTCTGCGGGTCTCGCACGCTTTCCACTCTCCGTTGATGGATCCGATGTTGGGTGAGTTCCAGGCGGTGGCCGCGAAGATCTCCTTCCGCGCGCCGGGTATTCCGTTGGTGTCCACGGTGACGGGTGAGTTGGTCGGTCCGCAGGAGATGACCGAGGCGGGGTACTGGGCTGGTCAGGTCCGTGGCACGGTCCGCTTCGCCGACAGTGTCGCCACCTTGAGGGCGCAGGGCGTCACCACCCTGGTCGAGGTCGGGCCCAAGCCGGCCCTGACACCCCTGATCGGTGACGCCGTCCCGACCCAGCGCAAGGACAACGCCGAGACCGCCAATCTCCTACGAGCCCTTGGCACCCTCCACACCCAGGGCCGGACCGTGAAGTGGGAGGCCGCCTTCCCGGACGGCCTGAACCGTCGCGTCGACCTGCCCACCTACGCCTTCCAGCACCAGCGCTACTGGCTGGACGCCACCACCCCCTCCGGTGACCCCACCGGACTCGGGCAGCGCCCCGCCGACCACCCGTTGCTCGGTGCCGTGGTTCCCCTGCCCGAGACGGACGGACTGCTGCTGACCGGCAGGCTGTCGATCGCCACTCACCCGTGGCTCGCCGACCACGCCGTGCTGGACACCACCATCCTCCCGGGCACCGGCTTCGTCGAACTCGCCCTGCACGCCGGCTCCAAGGTCGACTGCCCCGTACTGGACGAGCTGGCCATCGAGGCTCCGCTCGTGCTGCCCGACACCGGAGGCATCGCGCTCCAGATCGTCGTGGACGGCCCGGACGGCACCGGCCGCCGGCCGGTGGTCATCCACTCCCGCGCCGACTTCGCGGCGGCCGACGAGGCCTGGGTGCGGCACGCCACGGGCGTGCTCGCCCCCGCAGCCACCGTCGACCACACCGACCTGCGCGTGTGGCCCCCGAAGAACGCGTCCCGCATGGACGTGACCGGCTTCTACGACCAACTCGCCGACCGGGGCTTCGGCTACGGCCCTGTCTTCCGCGGTCTGCGTGCCGCCTGGCGCCGAGGCGGCGAACTCTTCGCCGAGGTCGCGCTGCCCGACGAGGCCATCGGTGACGCTGCCTCGTACGGCCTTCACCCGGCTCTGCTGGACGCCGCCCTGCACGTCAGCATCCTGGACGAGCAGGACGAACAGGAAGGCCCCGGTATCCCGTTCGCCTGGAACGGAGTCTCCCTGCACACCCCCGGCGCCGCCGTGCTGCGGGTGCGCATCTCCCCGGACGGCCGTTCCATCTCCGTGGCGACCAGCGAGGGCGAGCCCGTCGCCGAGGTCGCCAGTATCGTCGCCCGCCCGGTCTCCGCCGAGCAGCTCGGCGGAGACACGGAACGCCCCGACCTCTACCGGGTCGCCTGGCTGCCCGCCCCCGGCCCCATCTCACCCGTCAACTCCTGGGCCGTGATCGGTGACGCCCGCCTCGCACCCGAGGGGGCCGAGGGGTCCGCCTACGCCGACATCGCCGACCTCGTCGCGGACATCGAAGCGGGCAAGGAGGTGCCCCGCCGCGTCCTGTTCGACGCCCGGGCCCTCGGCGCCAGGGACGACTCCGAGGACCGGAACGTGCCCGACGGCGTCCGCGCCGCCGCCGCCCCGGTGCTCGCCGCGCTCCAGGCGTGGCTGGCGGAGGAACACTTCCTCACGTCCCGCCTCTATGTGGTCACCAGTGGCGCCGTGGGCGCCGGCCTGGACGAGGAGAACACCCCGCAGGACGTGGCCGACCTCAGGCTGGCCCCCCTGCTGGGCCTGGTGCGCGCCGGCTCCGAGGAGACCCCCGGCCGCTTCGCGCTGCTCGACACGGACCCCGCCGACGGAATGGACGCCCCCGACCAGGCCCTCCTCGCCGAAGCCCTGGGCAGCGGCGAGGGGGAGATGGCGCTGCGCGGCAGTCAAATCCTGGTGCCCAGGCTGACCGTCACCCAGCCGAACACCCCCTCCCGCAAGGGCGGGACCAAGTCCCCGTGGAGTGCCACGGGCACCGTCCTCATCACCGGCGGTACCGGCGGGCTCGGCGGTCTGGTGGCCAAGCACCTGGTCACCCAGCACGGCGTGCGCCGCCTGCTGCTGACCAGCCGCAGCGGCCCCGCCGCCCCCGGCGTCGACGCACTCGTCGAGGAACTCACCAGCCACTCCGCGCACGTCGACGTCGTCGCCTGCGACGTCTCCGACCGCGACGCCCTGGCCGCCGTCCTCGACGCCATCCCCGACGAGCACCCCCTCACGGGCGTGGTCCACGCCGCCGGCATCGCCAGGGGCGGTCTCGTCACCACCCTGACGCCGGACTCCCTGGACCGCATCCTCCGGCCCAAGATGGACGCGGCCTGGCACCTGCACGAGCTGACCCGGGACATGGACCTGACGGCGTTCGTTATGTTCTCCTCGTCCGGCGGTCTCATCCTGGCGGCGGGCCAGGGCGACTACGCCGCCGCCAACGTCTTCCTGGACGCGCTCGCCCACCACCGTCGCGCCCAGGGCCTGGTCGCGACCTCGCTGGCCTACCCCACGTGGGACCCACCGGTGGGCCTGACGGCCGAGCTGACGGAGGTCGACCTCAACCGCATCAGGTCACTCGGCGTGCCGGCGCTGAAGCACGGGCAGGCGCTCGACCTGTTCGACAAGGCACTGACCACCGATCACGCCCTGCTGGCCCCGCTGATCCTGAACTCCGCCATCCTCTTCACGCGGCGACGTGGTTCCTGGATCGGCGGCGGTCTGGAAATGCCGCCGCTGCTGCGGCCGACGAACCGCGTCCAGCCCGACGCGAGGTCCGGCGACACGACGAACGCCGTGGGTGGCCTGACCGAACGCCTGGCCGGGCTCAGCGAGGCGGAGGCGCAGCACACCGTGCTCGACCTGGTCCGCAGCCACACCGCCTGGGTGCTCGGCCACGACTCGGCCGACCCGATCGACCCGGAGCGCCCCTTCCTGGAACTCGGGTACGACTCGCTGACCGCGCTGGAACTCCGCCAGCGGCTCAAGATCGTCAGTGGTCTCCCCCTCCCGACCACCGTCGTCTTCGACCACCCCAGTCCGCGCGCCCTGGCCGCCTATCTGCTCGGGGAGGTTCGTGGCGCGGAGACCGACGTCCCCGCCGCCGTGACCCGCGTCGCGACGGCCACGGAGACGGACGACCCGATCGTGGTGGTCGGCATGGCGTGCCGGTACCCGGGCGGGGTTGGCAGTCCGGAGGATCTGTGGCAGTTGGTGTCCGAGGGGCGTGACGGGGTCTCGGAGTTCCCCCGCGACCGTGGCTGGGGGGTGGAGCGGCTCTACGACCCGGAGCTGTCGCGCCCGGACACCAGCTACACCCGCGAGGGCGGCTTCCTCCACGACGCCGCGGAGTTCGACCCGGTGTTCTTCGGGATCAGCCCGCGCGAGGCGCTGACCCTGGACCCGCAGCAGCGGCTGCTGCTTGAGGTGTCCTGGGAGGCCCTGGAACGCTCCGGTATCGTGCCGGCCGCGTTGAAGGGGAGCCAGACCGGTGTCTTCGCCGGCCTCATGTACCACGACTACCTGACCGGCCGCAGCTCCGGCAGTGTCGTCGCCGGCCGGATCTCCTACACGCTGGGACTTGAGGGTCCCGCGATGGCGGTGGACACGGCGTGCTCGTCCTCGCTGGTCAGCCTGCACCTGGCCGCTCAGGCGCTGCGGAACGGTGAGTGCTCGCTGGCGCTGGCCGGCGGCGTGACCGTGATGTCCACCCCTGACAGCTTCATCGAGTTCAGCCGCCAGCGTGGGCTGTCACGCGACGGCCGGTGCCGCTCCTACGCCGCCGCTGCCGACGGCACCGGCTGGTCCGAGGGCGTCGGCATGCTGGTGCTGGAGCGCCTCTCGGACGCGCGGCGCAACGGGCACCAGGTGCTGGCTGTCGTGCGGGGCTCGGCGGTCAACCAGGACGGCGCCTCCAACGGCCTGACGGCCCCCAACGGCCCGTCGCAGCAGCGCGTCATCCGCGCCGCGCTGAACAGCGCTCAGCTCGCCCCGGCCGATGTGGACCTGGTCGAGGGCCACGGCACGGGCACCACCCTGGGTGACCCGATCGAGGCGCAGGCTTTGCTCACGACCTATGGTCAGGACCGGCCGGAGAACGGTGAGCCGCTGTGGCTGGGTTCGTTGAAGTCGAACATCGGTCACGCGCAGGCGGCCGCGGGTGTGGGTGGCGTCATCAAGATGGTGATGGCGATGCGCCACGGCGTGATGCCCAGGACGATCCACCTGGACGAGCCGTCGCCGCACGTGGACTGGTCGGCGGGAGCCGTCGAGCTGTTGGCCGAGGAGCGCCCCTGGGAGCGCAACGGCCGACCTCGCCGCGCGGGCGTGTCGTCCTTTGGTTTCAGTGGCACCAACGCGCATGTGATCGTGGAGGAGGCGCCTGAGGTTGAGGCGCCGGCCGAGATCCCTGAGTCTGGGGCGGGCTCTGGGTTGGTGGCGGTGCCGTGGGTGGTGTCGGCGAAGTCGGTTGAGGCGTTGCGGGCGCAGGCGGGCCGGTTGGTGTCGTTTGTGCGTGAGCGTCCGGGGTTGGAGCCGGTGGATGTCGGCTACTCCCTGGTGACCACGCGTGCGTCGTTCGAGCATCGGGCCGTGGTGGTCGGTGGTGACCGTGAGGAGCTGCTCAGCGGTCTGGAGGCCGTGGCTGCCGGGGACGATGGCGAGAGCGGTGGCGGCACGAGCGGCCGTGTGGCGTTTGTGTTCTCGGGTCAGGGTAGTCAGCGTCCGGGGATGGGGCGGGAGTTGTATGACTCCTTCCCGGTGTTCGCCCGGGCGTGGGATGAGGTTGTGGACCTGTTGGACGAGCAGCTTGAGCTGCCGTTGCGGGAGGTCGTCTGGCCCACCG
>NZ_OCNE01000028.1 GCF_900230195.1 Streptomyces zhaozhouensis | reverse complement strand
GCGCGCGGTCTCCTCCGGAGACACGACGCGCCGCCCCTACGGGGCGGAGAGACGCCGGCCCCTCCGGGGCCCGACCCGGGGGCGGGCCCGCTCCCTCCGGTCACGGGCGGTGACCTGTTGGGAGGCACGGCCTCCGGCCTTAGCCTCCTTGTGCGGGTGGTGCATCAGCTCAACTGCTGTGTAGAGGCTGGGATTTCTTGGGGTGTGCGGGTCGGGCTGGTCGCGCTCCGCGCTCCCAGCCCTTAGTAGGTGGTGACGGAGTGTGCTGGCTACGGGAGTGGGGGTGCTGCCCTCGAAACCAGCCTACACCCCGTCAGACACCAGGTCACCACCACCCAACCCCGTCACCAACAGGTCTACACCAGTGAGCCCCTTTCCGTGTTAGGATGATCACGAGTTTGCTGGTTTTGGGCCGGACTCGCGTAAATGCGAGTCCGGTCTTTTTATTTTCGGAAGGAAAGAAAGATGGAAACAAGGATTCATGAACTGCTGCATAATGCCAGCCGCCGCAATGGAATTCGCGTGACAGTTGCACGAAATCCGGAGAACGGACCTGCGCTTGACCGAATGCAGATTTCGGGATGGGTATGCGTGAATTCTTTGAGTGCGTCTGGTGCCGTCGTCCATGTAACGCTTACGCCTGCTGGACGTGAGGAGCTGCGGCGCCGGGGTGAACCGGACTGCGCATAGTGCGGTGAGAGCGTGCTCCGCCCGTTCCGTGGGCAGAGCACGCTTCCGCAACCGCTATCGACTCCCGCCGGAGACCACCGTTCGGTCCAGGGTCCACGCGTGGTCAGGATCGGATCAGTTGGAGGCTGGGGCGCGCGGCGGGGGTGGTTCGCCCTCCTCCGGTGACTTGGGTGGGTACGAGGCCGAAGACGTACTCGTTGAGGTCGGCGACGGTAATGGCCATTTCGGCTGCGATGTCGGCCGCCGTCATCCGATCGTCCCGGAGCGCCTCGAAGACCTTCGCCAGCAGCTGGCTGGTTTCCCGGGAGACCTTGGAGCCGGGTTCACCGCGGCGGAAGCCGAGGCTGGCCAGCTGCTTGTTGGCCTGGTTGAAGCGCCACTCGCTCAGTAGTTCCATGCGGTAGAGCCGGTAGGTCAGGGCCATCGCGGAGACGTCCCAGCGGCGCTTGGCGCTGAGGACGCGTTCAACGCTGGGGTTGTGGAGCTGCTGGGCGAGGATGCCGGATCGGGGCATGAGGAACGCGGAAGCGAAGCGGTTGGCCTCGTTCTCGGGGTCGGGGCCGTGGGGAGCGTGGTGGCCGTTGTGCAGGACGAGGTGTCCGAGTTCGTGGGCGGCGTCGAAGCGGCCTCGTTCAGCGGTCTTGCGGGTGTTGAGGAAGACGAAGGGGCGGCCGTTCTTCGTGGTGGAGAAGGCGTCGATCTCCAGGCAGTCGGGGGGGATGGAGAAGACGCGGACGCCGTTGGCCTCCAGGAGGTGGACCATGTTGGGGGCGGGGGCTTCGCCTAGGCCCCAGTGCTCGCGGACCATTTCCGCGGCCTGTTCGGGAGTGGGCTGGGGGTAGGTGTAAGCGGGGACGTTCGGCTCCGGGAGGGCGAAGCGGTCCTCGAGCCAGGCGTTGAGGGTGGCGGCGATGGAGCCGGCGGCGAGCGCGCTGTCGCGTTCGGCGGCGCTCATCTTGCTGGGGGCTCGGAAGCTGACGGCGCCGCGCAGTATCTCGGGCGGCGGGTCGGCGTGGAAGAACGAGGTGGGGAAGCCGAGGGCCTGGGCGAGGGAGGAAAGCGTCCGGTCCGAGGGGGGCCTTCGGTGCTTTTCGAACGCGTTGATGCTCTGTTGTGAGACGCCTGCCTTGGCCTCGAGGGCTGCCAGCGTCATGCGGCGTCGCTTACGTGCGAGGACGAGCCGCTCGGGGGTGAACACTTTCCTCTCCCATCTTCTTGGTGCTGTCCTACCCTTCCTCACGCCGTCGTTGGACGGGGACGTCGACGTGGGGCGTGTCGCTGCCGGGGTTATCGAGCAGCGAGACATTGATGCCGGGGTCGATGTCGGGCAGGAAGAGCGGGATGCGCTCGTGCCAGCGGTCGACGTACTTGCCTTCCATCTCCACGGGTAGCGAGACTTCGGCCTTGATGGGGCCGTCCTCGGTACGCCGGTAGAGGAGGATCCAGGTGGGCATGGAGTCGAGTTCGGCGCCGAAGAGCAGTTCGTCGCGGGAGGCGATGGCCAGCTGCTCGTTCGGACTGGCGTGGGCCTTGTTCTCCTGGACCAGTTTGGCCATGACGCGGCCCTTGGGGTTCTTGGTGCGTACCCGCTTCTTGGGCTCGGGCACGCCGACGTCGCCTTCGCCGCTGATCGCGGTGATGGCGTGTGACCCGGCGGGGTGGATGACCCGGAGGATGTTGTCCCGTCTGGTGTGCTTCCAGTGCGGGGTGGTGATCTTGGGGTCGATGAGCTGTTCCGCGAGGTAGCGGTTGGTGCGGCTCCAGAATGTGGTGCCGGGCATGGACGGGGCGTCCAGGAGGCTGTCGCGTCGTGCTTCGGCTGCGGCGTACGTGAAGGCGTTCTCGAAGAGTTCGACGGTGACGCCGAGTTCAGCGAGGCGTTCGGTGCGTTCCCGCGGGGTCAGCTGAGGCATACCTCTCCTTGATGGGGTTTCAAGGAACGTACCTCAGTCGAGGGCCAGAATTTGAAACCTGACGCTGCATCGTACACACGTTCGCGCAGTTCAGGCCAGCCCCAACCCAGACTCTAGCCAGGGAGTTGAGGGGAACACGCCTGCTCAGCCTAGCCACCCAGAATGATCACGGATGACCGAACACCCCACACGGGCAGTGTCGGATCGACGAACAGCAGGCGCGGCTTCGGGGCCGTGCTTCGCGCCGTGGCCACCGGGTCAAGGCTGCCGGGCCGCCCTAATGTTGCGAGGCGCCGGCCACTACCGGGCAAGGAACCGAGGCGTCGAGGCGGTGGTGGGATACTCGTGCCGTGGAGGAACTGGCAAGGGAGTACAACGGCGCTGTCGTGGTGGTCGTCTCCGGCGGTGCCGAGGTTCCTGGCCAGGCGGAGCTCCAGGTCTGGCACGGAACGCCGACCGGAGTGACCGAGCATGGTGAGATGGTGGTCGATCTCGATCCGGCGCTGTCGCGCTGGGGCGGCACCGTCACCGTGTCGCCCGGTCCCGACGCCCCACCGATGCCGCTGCCTACCGACGGCCTGCTGACGCTCCGACTATCCGACGGCCGTCAAGCACGCGCGGAGGTAGAGGCTGTCGAGTGGACACTCGATGAGGCGCTCGTCTTGGCCGTGATCGGCCAGGAGACCGCCCCCTTCTAGATGGTCCGCTGCTCATTCGTCTGGCGTGAGCTTGCGGTTGGTTCCGGAGCGGTCGATGTCCAGGTCCAGCAGTGAACTCAGCGCGGCGCCGCTGTTCCAGAAGCCGAGCAGGTTGATGTCGATGAGGGTCAGGTGCTGGCGAGCGGCGAACTTGCGGGCTGGGGCGGTGAACACGCAGGAGGCGACGAAGATGGGGACGTCGGCGCCGTGTTCGGCGCGGGCGGTGCCGTTGAAGGTCTGGATGTCGCGGCTGCCTACGGAGCGGTGCTTGGCGTACCTCTTGCATTGCACGACGATCTTCCGGCTGTCGGGTAGGTAGCCGATCACGTCGGCGCCCAGGTCGCCGGTTCCGCCTACGCGTTGGACGTCGGTGCAGCCGTCCCTGCGGCACAGGTCGGCGATGTATTCCTCGAAGTCGCGGTCGCTCATCTTCCAGACCGCTTCCAGTGACTGGCGGGCCTGCCGCTGCGCTTGTTCGGCGAGTCGGGTTTTCTCCGCCCGTGCCTCGCGTCGTCCGGCTCGAACCAGTCCTGCGGCGACGGTTCCGACGGCCATGGCGGCTAACGCCAGCAACAGTGCCGTTCCCATGTGACCCTCCTCCTGTGACCATGTCGCCCTGTTGCTCCCCATCGTTGAGGGTGTCTATCCGGCGAACGCCGGGTGCGGGATCGCTCGCGGAGGCGTGGTTGACGGGGGCTCAGGAGTGTTTTCGGGTGATGTGCTCCTTGCTGGCCCCGGAGGTGAGTAAGGTACCCGCATGAGCGCCCCATACGACCCTGACGATAGGGAAAAGGTAGTCGCGAAGCTCCCTGCCGCGCTGCGCCAGGAACTGAAGATTCGCGCGGCTGAACTCAACGTCGACATCCAAGACGCGGTGACCGAAGGCGTCCACGCCTGGCGCCAGGCCCCGCCACAGTCCCAGGTGGAGACCGGGGGTGGCACTTCGTTCGCCACCTACCTCCCCACCGGACTGTACGGAGACCTCAAGAAGGACTGCAGGGCTCGGAGCATCCCGGCCAACCAAGGCATGGCGCAGGCGATCCGGCTGTGGCTCGACAGTCATCCGTCGCCGCGGCGTGTCCCTCGAGCCTCCGGTCCGCGCCGCCTCGTCTTCGGAAACCAGAAGGGAGGGGTCGGGAAGACATCGACGGCAGCTGGCGTGGCAGAGGCCCTCGCGGAGGCCGGGAACCGGGTCTGCCTGATCGACTTCGACCCGCAAGGCCACCTGACCCAGCAGCTCGGCTACCAGCTATTGGACATCGAGGCTCCGAGCCTGGCCAAGCACATGCTGGGCGAGACCAGCGGGGAGCTGCGGGACCTCTTGGTCCCGATAGAGGAGAGCGGCTTCGGCGGCCTCCTCTTTCTCCTGCCTGCCTGCAAGGACGCGTTCCTGCTGGACGCGAAGCTGGCGACGAGCCGACACGTCCGTATCAAGGAGACCGCGCTGGAGAAGGCGCTCGAGTCCATCGAGGAGCGGTTCGACTTCGTGATCGTGGACTGCCCCCCGAGCCTGGGCTACACGATGGACACTGCGTTGTACTACGGCCGCACGCGCGAGGGGGAGGACGCGGGAACCTCGGGCATGCTGATCCCCGTGCTGGCGGAAGACTCGTCGGCTGATGCCTACGACATGCTGTCGGACCAGATTCAGGACCTCTGCGACGACATGGAGATCGAGGTTGCCCAGCTCGGCTTCATCGTCAACCTGTACGACAGCCGCAGGGGGTTCATCGCCACGTCCTCGCTGAACGCGTGGAAGGAGATCGGTGACCCTCCCGTGGTCGGGATCGTGCCGGATCTCAAGGAGCAGCGGGAGGCGGTCCGGTTGAAGCAGGCACTGCTCACCTACTCTCCGGAGTGTGAGCAGTCAGAGGCGATGAGGAACGTGGCGCGAAGGGTGTTGGCGTGAGCAGCAAGGCTGATCGGCTGGGCAGCGGTTCCTTCGGCGCCGCGGGGCGTAGTGCTCGCGGGCGTGCGAAGGCCGTGGCGCAGGGGGATGTGCCGTCGTACGAGTTGGTGCGGTTGCGGCTGTCCGAGGTTGCTCCGACGCCGTTGAACCCGCGGCGGAACTTCGGCAGCGAGCAGGACCTGGCGCGTTTCGGTGAGGAGCTGCGGCAGGCGCAGCTGGCTGCCTGTGTGGCCGTCACGAGGCAGACGTACCTTCGGCTGTGGCCAGATCATGAGGATCAGATCGGTGCGGCTGGCCATGTGCTGCTCAATGGTGAACGACGCTACCGGGGTGGCTTGGCCGCGCAGTTGGAGTCGCTGGACTTCGTTGTGCGCGACGACCTCGCCGGGTCACGTGAGGACTTCGTCGACCAGCTGCTCGCGGAGAACCTGGACCGCGAGGACTTCGATGTCATCGAACGCGCTCGCGGCGTTCAGGAACTCGTCGATGCCTGCTCTGCCGACGGGGCGCGCGGCGCTAGGTCCCGGGCCGCGGAACGCCTGGGCCGCGACCGTTCTTGGGTGACGAACCAGCTCGCTCTGCTGACTCTCCCGGAAGAGCTGCAGGTGATGCTCAGCAGCGGGAAGATTTCCGAGCGGGACGGGCGGGCCTTGGCGCGGGTGCTGAAGGAGCAGCCGGCGCTCACCTCGGAGGACCTGCTTGAGAGCCTCAAGCAGTGGAAGACGGCAGGGGCCGAGGAGCGGGCTCAAGAGCGTGCGATCGTCGCTGCGGCTCAGGATGAGAAGAGGCTGCCTGGGGATGCTCTGGGTTTGTTGTCCGCGGACAACAAGCCGGGGTCTCCGGGGCAGGGTCTGAGGAAGAGGGCCGACCGGGCGGCATCCGCGTCTGGGGGCGACGAAGAGTCGCCGGGGCAGGCCCCCGCGGGTTTGTTGTCCGCGGACAACAAACCTTCGCCGCCCGTCCCGGAGGAGGCCGGAGCCCTTCCGTGGAAGTCGCCGCAGGCCATTGCCGATCTCGTGCGTCGATACATGACGGCGGAGGACGTGCAGTCGCTCGTGAAGCTCCTCGAGGAGTAGTTCCCATGGCCCCGTCTTCCCGGGACGGAAGAACGGGGCCGTGCTCTCAGTTCGCCCCTAGGGTTCCTGAGCCGCCTGGCTCGTCGCTGGTTAGGCCGAGGGCTGAGCGGTGCTGCCAGGTCAGGTGAAGTCGCCGGCTTCCAGGCGTCGGAACGCTGCTTCGTCTTCGTCGTGGGCTTCCGGGGGGAGTGCCCAGCGGATCAGGACGTGGGGGAGCTCGAGGGCGTGGGTGTGGGCGATCTCTTCGTCGAACGCGGCGCGTTGGTCTTCGGTGAGGGCGGCGCGGACGCCGGCGATGGTGGCGGGGATTTCGACGGGGTCGCCTCCGACGTAGGTGGTCATGGTTGTTCGGGTGTCGTTCACGTCTGCCTCCGCCGGTTCTGGTGTGCGGCCACGGTAGCGGCGTGGTGGCTGGGGAGGGTCCGGATCGACGAATGGCCCCTCCACCGGGCGAATGCCGGGTGGAGGGGCCATGGGGCAGTGGTGGCAGAGGGCGCGTGCTCGTTGGTTCAGGGCGGTCTCTAACTGGTCTATCGGGTCGGCTGGCCGCGGGTGATGGCGAGGGCTGCGGTGACGGTCTCGGTGAGCGTTTCGCAGACCGGTGCGCCGTGGCGTCGGGCGACGTAGGCGAGGTAGCGGTTGCGCTCGGGGTTGGGGCAGTTGGGCGGGCAGCCGAGGACGGCGCGGCCGGTGCCGATGTCGAGGCCGAATTCGACGTTGGTGGTGAAGCCGGGGAGCAGCTTCAGGTCGCGGGGGATCCAGAAGAGGATCGCGTTGGCGGCGGCGCGGGCGTCGGTCTCCCAGTCGACCTGGTCGTCGTAGTGGGCGGCGCGTTTGCCTCCTCGGGACTCGGGTGAGAGGACGGTGAGCGTGCCGGAGCCGGTCCATTGGCGGTCCAGCTCAGCGATCGCGGCGGGCCGCCAGGAGTCGACTGGGGTGTCGGCGCGGGGGGTAGGGCCGGCCAGGAAGACGGACGGGCCGGCGGTGGGGGTGGGGAGGGGTTCGCGGGCCATGACCAGGGTGATGCTCATTCCTCGGCTCCGTTCTGCGCGGTGGCGGTGCGGGTGGTCTGCTGGGGTGTCCAGGGGAGCGGCAGGCCGTCTCCGGGTTGGCGGGGGACGACGTGTAGGTGGAGGTGGAAAACGGTCTGCGTCGCCGCGGTGCCCTTCGACGTGATGATGTTGGCGGCGGGGAGTTCGCCGGCGAGTTCGGCTGCGGCTGCCATGGTGGTGGCGGCGACGGCGGGGTCGGTGCCGGCGTCCGGGATGTGGGTGCGGGGGATGACCAGGACGTGCCCGTCGGTCACGCCGCCGCGGGGGAGGATCGCGAGGGTGTCGGGCCAGGCTCGGACGACGGTGGCCGGGGCCAGGCCGGCCGCGATGTCGCAGAACACGCAGGGGCTGGTCTCTGGTTGTGCCATGGAGGTGCCTCTCTTCTCCGGGGGCAGGTTCAGGCGTGGTCGTCGGCGTCGCGGCGGTTGGTGGTGGCGTCGGAGATGAAGCGGATCTCGTTGGGGTGGGCGGCGGCCCAGGTTTCGGCGCACGTTTTGTGGGCGGGTTCGCCGCGGTGGGAGCGGAGTGGGGTGGGGCGGTGGCAGATGGTGCAGGGGCGGGGGCCGCGGTGGTCGTAGTGGCTCGCGTCGCGCCACACCAGCAGGGTGGTCATGCCGCCGCCTGGGGGTTCGGGCGGCGGATCGCGGCTTCGAGGACGGCCCGGTTGTGGGCGGCGCGTTCGGGGGTGATCGGTTCGGGCGGGGTGTGGCCGGGGGCTGGGGGTCGGGTGGGAATGAGTTCGCGTTCGAGGCCGGTGATGCTGGCGAAGTCGTCGGGCATACTGGCGGTCCTTCCTTCTGGGGAGGGTGGGCGCTCGTGCTTGCAGGCGAGGGGCGCCCACGAGGCCCTCACCAGTCGGTGAGGGCCTCGTTGTTGTGTGGTGGGTCAGCGGGTGAGTTCCGCGGCGACGGCCTGACGCAGC
The DNA here is from genome assembly GCF_900230195.1 of Streptomyces zhaozhouensis. GTDB lineage: Bacteria > Actinomycetota > Actinomycetes > Streptomycetales > Streptomycetaceae > Streptomyces > Streptomyces zhaozhouensis. The sequence goes on along the minus strand of NZ_OCNE01000028.1, from coordinate 54,754 downwards.
TCCTGGGTGGGGGTCCAGAGGTAGAGCGCGCCGGTCGCTGGTACCGGCGCTGTCAGCGCTGCGATGTCGGCGAGTTGCCAGTGGATGCGGTCGGGCTGTGCCCAGGTGCTGCAGGTCTGTTGGCAGTCGATCGAGCGGTGGCAGCCGGTGAGGCGGGCCATCGCGAGGATGGCGCCGCGGGCCTTGATGTGTGGCAGATCGGCCGGGGCGTCGCGCATGGCTTCCTGGTCGGTCTGGAGGGCGGCGTGGATCATCAGCCAGCCGGTGAACGTGGTCACCCGGGCGCGGTTTTCGATGCGTTTGTCGAGGTGCGTGATGGCGCTGGTCCAGGGCTGGCGTACGGTCAGGCCGCGAACGGGCTCGGTGCCTCGTAGCGCGGCGGCGGCCGCAGCGTGGGTGGTGGGTGGGGTGGTGTTCATGGCTGCTCCCGTTGCTGCTGCGGTCTCAGGCGGCGAGCGCCTGGTCGTGCGGGCCGTCGGCGGGGGTGGTGTAGGTGGTGGGGTCAGCGGGGGTGCCGTCGTGGCAGGGAACGCAGGAGCCGAGCCGGGCCAGGGGTAGGCAGTAGGTGTACCGGCGGTGGCAGAGGGGGCAGGTCTGGCGTGCGGCCATCGCTCGGTCCAGCGCCAACTCCTGGGCGAGGGTCGGGACTCTCTTGGGGCGGGCGACGTCGGTCCGGTACAGCAGCGCCTTCCGCGTGCAGTCGCGGAGCGGGTAGTAGAGGCAGCGCCGGCACCGGAGTTGCGCAACCGGGCCATGACCGCCCGGGCTCAGGTCCATCTCCCGCAGCTGGCGGCGGGTAACCAGGCCCTCGGGCGCCTCCCCCCACTCGTAGGTCGGGAACGTGGAGAAGTCAGCCAACACGACCTCCGGCGGCCGCTCCCACCGTCTCGGCGGCGGGGAATACCTGGTCGAAGCCTTCGGCGAGCAACTGCTCGGGCTGGGGGATGAGGGTCTCCTGCCAGCGCAGGATGTCGAGCGGCACCTGGCGGTCCCGGGCGGCGTTGCGCCGCACCCGCTCCTCGAGGTCGACGTGGTCGAAGAGGATCGCTACGCGCGGGCGGCGGTAGAGGCGGGCCTGGGCCAGCAGGCGGGCCCGCGCGTGGGGGAACAGCGAGGTGTTGTCGACGAGGGTCGTCAGGTTGCGGGCGAGGCGGGCGTCCAGGACGAGGTCCTGGATCCTCGCGATGACGGCCTCGCCGCTTTGCAAACTCGGGTCGTCGCAGACCATGCCGCGATACGTGTCCAGGTTGACGCGCCAGGTGGTCGGGAACTGCTGGCACCACGTCGACTTGCCGGCGGCGCTCGGGCCGACCAGGACTACGAGTGTGCCGGGGGTGAAGTGCGCGGGGGCGAGGTGCATGTGCCGCCTTCCGTTGATGCGGGTGGATGGGACGCGGAACGCAAGAGCGCCCGCCCGACGAGGTGTCGGGCGGGCGCTCGTTGAGAGGGAGGGGACTTGGGTCAGTGGTTGCCGAGTGGGATGTTGGTGATCGGGGTCCAGGTGATGTGGTGGCGGTCGTGGGATTGGGCGACGAGCGAGAGGTGTGTGGCGCGGAGGGTGACAGGTCCGCCGGGCAGGTCGGACAGGATCGCTTTGAGGGTGGTGCGGGTGGCGCGGTGGGGTCCGGCGGTGCCGTAGGCGAGGCTGAGGTGGGGGTAGTAGGTGTTCGGGATGAGTGGGTTCCGGCCGCCGGTCACCGCCGCGTCGACGTTCGAGGTCAGTTCCCACAGGCGTCTGGCGGGGGCGCCGGGGCGGGCGGCGCATTCGATCGCGACGCGGCCGACGCTTGGGCGGTCGATGAGGAGGTCGAACGGCTTGAGGGAGGCGCACTCGTCAGCAACGAGTTTGGTGACGTGCGCCAGTTCGTCGGGCTGGTAGTTCGCCACGGGGCCGGCGTGCAGGACGGTGAGGTGGAGCCAGCGGGCGGGGACGGGTGCGAGGCCGGGGTGGTGGGTGATCGCCCGGTAGGGCTCGACGAGGTGCTGTTCGGTGGTGGCTGGGTCGAAGAGCAGGTGCCAGTGGAGGTCGGCCCGGCCGGCGGGCCAGGCGTGGTGGCGGGTCTCGATCTCGCCGAAGAAGTCGGCGACGGTGCTCGTGTTCAAGGGTCCTCCGAGGTCAGATCAGCGCCAGCAGAGCAGCGGCGGCAAGGGCTACGACGCCGGAGATCAGCAGCGTGACGGCCTGCCGGAGTCTCCTCATCTTGTGGGCCAGGAGGCGGGCGCGGCGCCCCAATTGATCGGCACGGTGGTCGCTGGCGACATCGCGGGCGATGTCGGGGGTGGAAGCGGTGGCCCAGTACAGCCAGGAGCCGCCGGGCGGCTGGCCGGTCAGGCCGGCGGGGCGGATGACGACCAGGACCAGGAGCAGGGCGGTGGTCAGGAGCGTGAGGCCGGCCAGGGTGAGGGTGAGGGCGGGGCCGGTGAGGTCCAGTGCCGGGGCGGCTACGGCGGCGGCGGCCAGCGGCAGGCTGACGGCGCTGAGGATCGCACCGCCCTTGGCCTCGACGCGGGCGAGGTCGTGGGAGACGGCGTCGTGCGCGGCGGCCCATTGGTCGTCGGTCGGCTGGGCGATCGAGCGGATGGTGGCCGTCATCGGATCTCGTTCCTCTCGGTCGGGATTCACTGGCTGCGGGCGTGCGCGAGCTGCGCGGCCTTGGTGAGGAGTTGCACGGCGTTGGCGCCGCTGCGCAGGCTGGCGTTGTGGGAGGGGATGGTGCGGGTGCTGGGGTCATGGCGTTGGATGGTCTCTAGGAGCAGCTTGAGCGCGGCGTCTTCTTCGCTGGCCGTGGCGGCTTCGATCGCGATGCCGCCGTAGAGGCAGCGGGCGCCGGCCGCGTCTCGGGTGGCGTCGCGGCACCAGCCGTCGCGATCGATCCGGTGGGCGGCGCGCTCGAGGAGCGCGGCCACGGGCGTGCGGTAGGTCGGGGTCGGCGGGGGCTGGGTACGGGCGACGTAGGCGCTCAGAGCCTCGGTGTCGGCGTCCTCGAACGGAATGGTTGTTTCCGGGGCGGCGGCGTCGATGTCCAGGCGCAGCAGTGCTGCTTCCAGACGAACGGTCATGCTGGCGTCGACGGCGGCGAGGCGGGTCTCCAGGTCCACCTCGGTGACCGAGGTGAGGGTGGTTGCGGCCGCCGTGGCGGCGGCCTGCGGGTGCGTGGTGGCCACGGCGGGTTTCCTTTCGGGTCCGGGAACGCCGAAGGGCGCTGCCGGGAGTTGGCAGCGCCCTTCGGTGGCGCGGGTTGGGCCCGGGTTTCCGGGCGGGTGGTTAGTCGTCGGTGAGGTCGTTGATGGCGCCGCAGTTCCAGCACTCGAAGTCGGGCGGGAGCCGGTACTTGTCGTGCCAGAAGGAGGCGACCTTCTTCCCCCAGATGACGTTGGTCTCCCAGCAGCGCCAGCAGTGGTACTCGAAGTCCATGCATTCCAGGATGGCGGGAGAAGCGGGGGTCGGGCGGGTTCTTGTGAGAACCCGTCAGGGGAGCTGGTAGTGGCCGCGGTTGGGGGAGATGATGCGGCCGGATTGGGTCATCTCGGACAGCACCGTGTTGATGCGAGAGTTGGACAACTGCCGGCCTCCGTCTGCGGCGAGCGTCTCCAGGAGTTGCTGTTTGGTGAGGGTGGTGCCGGTGGCGAGGGCGGCCAGGACACGGGCGGCGGCCGTCTGGTGACCGGAACCGCTTCCTCCTCCGGCGGTGTTGGTGTCGGGGAGGTCGGGCAGGGGGGGCCGGGACGGCGCGGGAGGGGGCGTTTCGACCGCTAGGGCCGGGGCGGGAGCTTCCTGCTCCTGCTCGCGCTCCTGATTCTCGGGGGTGGTGAGGGTGGTGGACTCGGTCGGTCGGGCGCTCTCCACCAGCCAGCCGGCCGCCGCCAGCAGCGCCTGATTCCTCCCCAGGGTCTGGTTCTCCTCGCACAAGCCGGCCGCGATCTGGGGGAGCTGGGCGGCGTGGCGGTCCAGGGCGCCCTCTTGTCGGGCGAGGTCGTGCCAGGCGGCCAGGCGGGGGGAGATGGTATCCAGGTGCGGGGGGTCGCCGGGGCCGTAGAGGGCGAGGATCTCCGGGTCGGCGCCCTCGACTTCCCCCAGCGACCCGACGCGAAAGAACCGCATCAGGGAGCTGGGGCGGTGGCTGCCGAGGAGGTAGGCCATGCCGCCGGTGGATCCGCCCGGGGGGCGGGCGCCGCCGGCCGGGCGGTCGAACCGGGAGGTGAGGCGGCGGGGGCCGGCCTCGCGGGGGATGGGAACGAGGACCGCGTCGTCGGGCAGCAGGCCGTCGCCGACGAGGGAGGCCATCATGCCCGAGGACCAGCGCAGCAGGACGGTCTCGCCCTCCCGCAGCATCGCGCGCAACGTGTCGGAACCGCCCAGTTCGTCGATGTGGGCGGCCTGGGCCGCGATGCCGACGCCCTCGCCGACGGAGCGGCCGGCGCGGCCGGCCTCGGTGATCAGGTGGGCGCCGACCGCGCGGTAGGACGCGGACGGGGCGAGCAGCCGGTTGGCCTCGTCGATCCGCAGGGACAGCAGCCGGTCGGGGCGCCCGATGACGAACGCGGACCGGCCGGCGGCGGCGTACCGCTCCATGCGGTCTTCGGCTTCCCACAGGCCCGCCATCAGCATGACGATGGCGCCCTCCTGGGTGGTGACCCGCACGGAGACGTTGCCGCGGGCTTCGGGGACGGACTGGCCGCCCTTGAGGTCGGCGACCCAAGAGGCGATCCCGGAGCGCTTCTCCGCCGCGAGGAGGAGCTGGAGCGCGCGGGATTTGCCGGCGCCGGTGGTGCCGAACATCGCGGCCCGCTGAGCGCCGGAGCCCGGGATGTACAGGCGCATCCGGGCGGGTTCGCCGTCGTGCCAGCGGCCGACGGTGATGTAGCCGTGGGCGTCCATGACGAGGTCCTCGCCGCGGGCGGCGGGGAGGGTCTCCAGCGGGGGCCGTGCGTAGACGGTCAGGATCGCGCCGCCGGCGCCGTCGGTCTCTACCAGGACGGTGGACGGGTCGGTGACGCCGTAGGGGCGCAGCGCGGAGACGAGGCGGGAGTGGTCGTACTGGACGAGCTGGCCGGGCGGGACGGCGAGGTGGATCTCGGCGACCTCGGGCCGCATCGCGGCCGGCACGGAACGGGTCGTCGCGGGACGGGTCATGGCTGTTCCTTCGGTGGGGCGAGGATGTGGCGGGGGGTGGGGATCTCGGCGCCGTCGGCGGTGCCGAGGCGCACGCGGGTGATGGTGGTGCCGGGCATCGCGACGGGAGCGATCTGCTGCTCCCACAGCGCGGCGAAGGTGTCCGGGCCGGTGGTGCCGACGCGGATCTGGCGGCGGCCGGAGCCGGAGCCGGGGACCGGCCCGATGGTGATGAGGTCTTCGGGGGTGTCCATGAGGGCGGACAGGTGGGGGATGGAGACGGTGCCGACCGGCTGGCCGGCGGGGGCGACGATGTGCGCGGCCCACTGGCGCGGACCGCTCACCTCCAGCTGTTCGAGGCGGGTGCCGGGGGCCGGCCCGCCGTCGGCGGCCACGTAGCCGGCCCAGAACGAGGCGACCCGGGCTTCCAGCGGGCCGGTGAGGTTGATCTCCGGCGCCGTCGGCTGGGGGGCCTGGACGATGCCGTAGACCTCCTCGATGCGGCTTTCGCCCTCTGCGGCGATGGCGGTGGGTGGGGAGATCAGGTCGCGGGCCCAGCGCGCGGGGCGGACCGCCCAGACCGCCCCGGTCCAGACCGCCGCCGCCCCCCACTGCCACCACCCACCGACCAGCTGGGCCGCGAGGAGTTGGATGGCGAGGGTGACGCCCGGAACCAGGTACAGGCCCCGGGCCAGCCAGTGGGGTGTCTCGCGTTGCGACAGGACGGTGACGGCGTAGCCGCCGGCCGTCGCCGCCGCCGTGGTGGGCAGGGCGACTAAGACCGCCGCGGGGCTGGGGCCGGTGGCGGCCGTGGCGACCAGGGCGGCCGTGCCGGTCAGGGTGGCGACCCTGCCGGCGGCGTCGCGGGTCGCGCGGATCGCGCCGCGCACCCGCTCGATCGTGGGCATCATCTGCCCGACTCCTCTCCGGGGTTGTGTTCTGGAAGCGCGAGGGGGCGGCCCCGCACCACGGGGCCGCCCCTTCGGCTGGGAAACGTCGGGTGCTACGGGTCCTATCGGTTGCGGTAGAAGCGCCGGTCGGCCATCGGCACGGTCATGGCCTGGGCCTGTTGGACGACGGGGCCGTAGTCGGTCTCGTGCGCCGCCCGCGCCTGCTCGAACGCCCTGGACAGTTCGTCCAGTTGGGCGGCCAGTTGGCGGGAGGAGGCCAGCGCGGCGCGGGCGACGGTGGCGGCCTGGCGGTGCTCGCCGACGGTGTCGGCATCGACGTCCAACGCGGCGGCCAGGTCTGCCTGGTGCTCTACCGAGCGGGCGCAGTCCTCGACGTAGGCGTAGGTCTCGCGCACGCGCCGGCCCACTCCGGACAGGGCCCGGCCGGCCGCGGTGAGGCCGGCGATCACCTGTCCGTAGCGGACCGCGTCGCCCAGGATGCCGACCGCGCCGTTGGCCGCGGCCACCACGGCGGCCCCCGACCCCGCGCCGGGGCTCGGGGCGGGCGACGCCACCGCCGCCGGCGGCACGGTCGGCGGCTCCGGCGGTGCGGGGGGCGGGGTGGCGGTCTCGCGGACCGGACGCGTCTCGGTGGCGACCGGCGGCGGGGCTGCCTCCCGGCGCGCGCTCCGAGCTGCGGGTCGCAGGCCGTTGAACAGGGCCGCCCATCGACCCGGAGGGGTCGGGGATGCCGGCGCGGCCGGGGGTGTGTCGGGGGGCACGGCCGGGGTGCGGGCCTGCGGTGGCGGGACCAGCGGCCCGCCGCGCCGGACCGCCGGCAGCCTGTCGTCGTCGCTCATGCACTACTCCTTGTGGTAGGGGGTTTCGGCCGGTGCCGCGTGGCCCAGGTCGCGGACGGTGTCGGCCAGCGGCTGGTGGCGTTCGGCCGCGCGGCGGCCGGCGATCGCGATGGCCTCGGAGGCGCGCGGGAGTTGGTCGGCGAGCGCGGCGGCGTCGGCCGCGATGCGGGTCGACTGCTCGACCAGCCGGACCGCCCAGCGGCGCAGCGCGCCGGGGATACGCCACCGGGTGATGGTCTCCAGCAGCTGTTCCATGCGGCGTGCGAGGGCCGCGGCGTCGGCGGCGTCCTGGCGCGCGATGTCGACGCGGGCGAGGATCTCGTCGGCGACCTCGGCGTCCGACTCGATCAGGTCGTAGATCGTCAGCTCGCCGTCGTCGCCGTCGACCGGGCCGACCGTCTGGGATGCCGACCGGGCCAGACCGGCCACCGGCACCGCCGCCGGCGGCGGCGGCGGCGGTGGGGTCGGGGTGACGGTGACGGACTCGCTGACGACCGTGGCGGACGCCACGGTGGTGGTCTTCGTCAACGTCACCCGAGGGGCGCTCTCCTGGTCGTTCATGGGGGGCTCCTGTTCACTGCTGGCGGGCCGGGGCGCCTCGGGCGGGGCGGCGGTCAGGGCCGCCACCGGCGCCGGCTCGGGGTCCGGTTCGGGCTCGGGGTCGACGCGCTCGACGTGGTAGGTGTCGGGCTCGGTCCAGGCCGGCGGCGGCGTCGGGGCTCCACGCCCAGCCCACGCCCCTCCCGGACCGGGCGGCGGCGACCAACCGCCCGCGCCACCACCGCCGTCGGGCGGCGGACTCGCTTCGGTCTCCTGCCCACCGGCCTCGTCGGTGGCCTGCTGTCCCTGGTGGGCGGCCAGCACCGAGCCCAGCTCCAGGCGGGCCTGGAGGCGGTCCCACCACGCCCGCGACGTCCGGCCCTTCTCTTGGGCCGACTCCCAGCGCTCCTTGCGCTTGGCCCGGCGCTCATCGCGGGTCGCGTCACGCCGGGTCCGCGCGTCCTTCCTCGCTTTCTTCAGTCGCTGGCGGGAAGAGGTGTCGGCCTCCAACACCCGCGCCCGCCGGTCGCGGGCCTCGGCACGCTGTTCTCGCCGCACGCGCCCGGCCAGCCGCCCGGACAACCCGCCCACGGCCCCGCCGACCGCGCGGGCGCCGGCGCCGAACCCGCCCCCGCCGCCGTGGTGGGAGCGGGGGTGGGGGACGCGGTTGGCGCCCAGCCCCAACACCCCGCTGGAGGGCCGATCCCGCCGACCGCTGCCGTCGCCCCGGCCTCCCCCTCCTCCGAGACCGGCCCCGCGGGCGCCGGTCCCTGACCCGGAGGACGACCTCTGCGGGGACCAGGAGGAGGACGAGGTCCCGTCCCGGCCACCACCGCCCCGGCCCCCGGAACTGGCTCGCGAGCCGGTTCCGGAGCTGAGGCTGGAGGAACCCGCGCCGCGGCCACCGGCCGCTCCGTGTCCGCTGGCCGTGCGGTGACCGGCCAGGCCGCCCTCTCCCCGCCCACCGCCGCGCGAGCGCGGGCCGATGCCGCCGCTCGGGCTTCCCGCCCGGCCGCCGCCGGCACCGAGGCCACCGGCCCCGAGACCGGCGCCGGTCCGGCCGGTGCCCAGCCGCCCGCCGGCCGGGCCAGCGCCCCGCCCCCATTCCGGGCCGGGCGGCACCCGCCGCCCGCCCGCCCCGCCCGGCGTAACCGAGGCTCCGGTCGTGCCGGCCGCGGCGCGTTGCCGCACCGCCTGGTGGTGCTCGCCACGGCTACGCACCCACCGGGCCAGCCCGCTGGTCCCGCGCACCGCTGCCACCGTGATCCCGGCCGCGACCAGCACTCCCAGCGCCGCCCCGCCCCGCGCCCCCAGCCGCTCTCCGGCCCCTGACGGCGACACCCACCCCTCGCCGGGGCCGTCGACCTGGCCGTCACCGGCCGGGACGATCGGGGGCAGGGACAGCGCCGGCGGCGGCACCAGCACCCCTGGCCCGCCGGTGATGGCCGGCCACGCGGTTGTGGGCTCCCCACTACCGGGGCCCCCCGGGTCCGGGGGCGGCTGGGCCCCGCTCTGCGGCCCCGCACCGGGCGGGTCCGCCGGCGGCCGCAAGCCCACCAGCGGGAAGTTGATCACCCGCCCGCCGTCGTCAGGCATCGTTCAGCCCTCCTTCGGGAGTTGACAGGCCGTGAGGAGCACGGCATCCTCGCGCGCGCACGTCGCGCGCGCGCCTCGCCCCCTCGGGACCCGCAGCGCCGGGGGCCGGCAACAACAACAACAAGTCACCCACCGTGACCACTGTGACCTCCTTGGCGTTGGCACCAGGTGTGGAGTAGCGCCGCCAGCTCCCGCCACACCGGATCGTCCGCGCTCTCCGCACGGCCCGTCGCGATCCCCCGGGCGTAGTCCCACATCACTCCGGCCAGCTCCCGCTCCGACCCGGCGGCGGCCTGACGGGAGTTGTAGTGGTCCGCCAGGTTCTGCCGCCGCCGCTCGGCCCGCGCCGCGCGGTTCACCGGCCGCCACCGGTCCCGAAGAGCGCCCCGAACGGCGTCGCCGGCTGCTGGTCGACCCGCTCCTGGCCCTGGCCGGTGTCGGTGCCGGCCACGTGCTCCACCGCACGCCCCACGCCCGTCCCCTCAACCCCGCCACCGCCAGCCCCGAGCGCTCCCTGCTGGCGTGCGGCGAGGGCGGCGCGCTTCTTCGCCGCCCTCGCCGCGGCCTTCTGCCGCCGCGCCGCCGGCAACTGCACCCGCACCCGACGGTGGTCGGTCTCCAGCTGCTTGCCGGCCTTAACGATCAGCTCGGAGTGCCGGGCCATCTGCCGCAGCCCGCGCGCCAGCTGACGGGCGTGCAACCAGGAGGTGACCGCGTTGTCGCCCTCTACCGGGGCGGCCTGCGCGTCCCGGCGGACCTCGTCCGCCAGGGCCCGGAAATCGCGGGCGTAGTCCCGGAAAATCGCGCGGATCTGGTCCGCGTACAGGGCCACACCCTGCTCGGTCTGGAGATGGTCCGAGGTCCACCTCGGTGTCTCCTGCTGCTGCTCATCGGTCATCATGAACTCCCGATCTCTCGTGCTTTTGCTGGTCGGTTCCGGCAGTTGCGGCGAGGCCCAGCCCGATAGCTGCGGGCTGGGCCTCACCGGTGGTGCCGGGGCGGCCGCGCGATGGACGCGCGGCCGAACGTTCCACGCGCGGCTACGCGCTCGGCTGGTGCGCGTCAGGCCGGGATGGGGGTGCCGTTGACCGGCTCGGTGCGCGCGGCGGGCCGCGCGAGCTCCCGGGCTCGGGCCGCCCTGAACTCGCGCAGCCAGTTGCGTGCGTTGCCGGGGGCGACCCCGAAACGCTCGGCGAGTTCAGCGGCGCTCGGCTCCGCGCGGCCAGCGCTTGTCTCCGCGCGGTAGAGCTCCCAACCCGCTTGCTTGGCGTCGGACTCGAAGAGTCGACCGCCGCGTCCCGGAGTCGGACCGTCGGTGAGGTGCTCGGTGAGGTCACCGCGCAGCTTCTCCAACAGCGCGGTGATCTCGCTGGCCTGCCGCTGCTGCGCGGCAGCCCGCTCGGCAGCGGCCCGGGCCTCGCGCTGCGCTTCCCGAGCGGAGTGCTCGGCTCGCTGAACGGTCTCGTTGTGCTGGTGGAGGGCCTGATCGAGCCGGTCCAGCTCCTGCTGCCGTTCGGTGACCGCCACCCGGGCCTCGCGGGCCTGGCCTTCGGCCTCGTTGTAGGCGGCCTCGGCACGCGAGGTGGCTGCCTGCAGGCCTTCCAGGTCCCGGCGCAGCGCGGCGAGCTGGTCCTCGGTGCCGTGCCGGCCCTGCCGCGCGGTGTCGGTCTGCTGCTCCAGGCGGTGCAGCTCGGACTCGGTGCGTTCCAGGCGCTCGCGCGAGAGGTCGGCGTCGTCGGCGAGCTGCCGCGCGCGGCGCTCGGCGGTGGCGGCGTTGTCTTCCGCGCGCTGCCGCGCGGTGTCGGCGTCGCGCCGCGCGCTCTCCGCGCGCTCGGCTTCCTGCCGCGCGTTCTCGGCCTGTTCGGTTGCCTGCTGTGCCTCCTTTTCGGCTTCGGCGCGCGCGGTGTGAAGGCGACTCAACTCCTCCCGCGCGGCGTCGGTTTCCTCTACCGCGCGCTGCCGCGCGGTCTCCGCGCGCTGTCGAGCGTCTTCCGCGCGCTGCCGCGCGGCTTCGGCTTCCATGGCGCGCGTGTTCGCGCTGATGCGCTGCGCGCTCGGCACAACGGCGAGCGTCTCGAGCATGTCCATCACCGCCGGGGCGTCGCTGTAGGTTGCTTGGGCGACGCCGTCCACGCCGGTGAGCGCGGCCATCCGGCGGGCCAGGGCGAGGGCCTGCTCCGGGTCGGTGGCGACGTCCGCGCGGTCGATCGCCCGCTGGGCGACGCGCCGGAGCTTGCTGACCCGGCGATCGGCACGGCCCCGCTGCCTTGGCCCGTCGGCGGCGGTGAGCCGCTTCTGTGCCTCGATGGCCAGCCGCAGACGGTAGACGCGGGCGGCGGCCCGCTGGGCCATGGCGGCGCGGGCGATCTGAGAGCCGCGGTCGGCGGCGTCCAGGCCCAGGACGGCGAACAGAGTGGACCAGCCGTGCTGCCAGGCCAGGATCAGCAGCCGGAGCGGGCCGGGCTTGGCCTCTTCGTCTTCCGCGTCCGGGTCGTAGAGCTTGGCGCGGAGCTTCAGCTCAATCAGCCACGCTGCCAGGGGCGGGATCGCCCCGAGGACGGGCATCGCCCACCCAGTCGGGGCGTGGACGGCGTTCATCCCAGCGGAGAAGCACACCAGCAGCCAGGCGGTGCGGTGCATCAGCCGCAGCTCGGGTGTCCAGCCCTTCTCCGGGTCGGCTCCCCGGTACATCATCAGCAGGAGCGTCAGTTCAGCGGCGTCGAAGACCGCGATGAAGCCGACCGCCATCACCGGCGGCAGGCCAGCCAGGTCGATGGCAAAGTGCCACAGCCCGTAGACGGAGACGCCGACGCCTCCGAGCGCGACCACCGCCTGGGGGCCGATGCCTTCCAGGGGCTTGGGCATCTTCCGGGCGGCGATCAGCACCACGGTGAGCGTCAGCGCGATGCTGACCGTCATGGCCACCACGAGGTAGGGGTTGGCCATCACCCAATCGGTCACGGGCGACAAGAAGTCCAGCATCATCACTGGGCACCCCCCAGCGGCATCCGCTGAATCCGCCACAACACCTCGGTGGCTGTGCGCCGCACGTCCTCGGCAGGGCTGGTCTGCCACGTCCAGCCGTCGCGCGGCGCACCCAGCGCCTCCGCCGCGTCCTCCGCGTCCTCCCGCGTGGAGTGAACGGAGTGCAGCTCGCCGCGCTCCAGCAGCACCCAGACGCCGGGGTCCCGCGCCTGACGGCGGGCCTGACGCAGCAGCGCACGCAGCGCCACCTGGTCCTCGTGATCCAGCAGAGGCCGGTCCGCGACGAGCCGCATCTCGTCGGCCTCGCGGTTCAGCTCGGCCAGCTGATCCTCCAGCTCGCTGGCCTCTTTCTCGGCCCGGCGCCGGTCGTAGTCCGCGCGCCGGAGCCGCGCGGCCAACTCCTCCTGCTCCCTGACGGCCGCCTCCAGGGCGACCGTCAGGCCGGCGATCCGGGCCTCCAGCGCGGCGCGCGTCGCACGGGTCATCACGACCGGGAGCCACCCCGCCCGCGCGTCGCCGGGCGCCTCGAACTCGTCCTCCGCGTCCCAGTCCCAGTCGTTGGCAACGCCGGGGGCTGGGGGCGTGGTCGTCATCTCGCTCATCTCGTCTCCTCACACGGGTGAGGGCCCCGCTGTGGGGGCCCTCACCAGGTCAAATGTTGTGTCGGGGTGTCAGCGGTCACACTGTTTGGGTCCGCCGGCGGTGCAGCCGCAGCTCTGACATGCCGATCCGCGCACCACGCTGGTGCCGCAGTGGCACTTCAGGTCGGCCTTCTTGCCGAGGGTCAGCGGCATCACGCGCGGGTGCGGGCGGGCCAGGCTGGTCAGGTCCTCCGGCTCGTAGCCGTCCTGGTCGTCCTCGGTCTCGATGTCCTCGCCGATCCACGCGTCGGCGGCGAGCAGCAGGTCGGCGGCCGGGGCGGGCACGGCCAGGTCCTCCGGCCGGATCAGCCCGACGTCGACCATGTCGCCGACGGCGTCCAGGCCGGCGTTGTCCAGCTCGGTGCCGAGGACGAGTCGGCCGTAGGTGGTGAGCATGTCGGTGCGGGTGGCGGCGAGGATCTCGTCGTCGGGGTCGGTGAGGGTGGCGAGGGCGTTGACCCAGGCCATGTCGGCGCACTGGCAGGGCCAGAAGCCGCAGGTGGTGCAGATGCCGCTGGTGGAGGGACGGTCCTCGAGGGTGGGGGTCTCGACTCGGGGCTGCGGGTCGTGCATGGTGGTCGTCACAGAACTTCTCCATCGGTTGGTCTGTGATGCGGGCCCGGGGCTGCCACCCCGGGCCCGCGCCTGTTGTTGTTGGTGGTGGTGCTGGTCACGCCGCCGGGGCGGCGCGCCGGGTGCGGCGTCGGGCGGCGCGGCGTTTCATCGCCCGGCGCTCCTCCTCGGACGCGCCGCCCCAGACGCCGTACTCCTGGCTGGTGGCGAGGGCCCACTGCAGGCACTGCTCCATGACGGGGCAGGTGCGGCAGACGGCCTTGGCGGTCTCGGTCTGAGTGAGGGCGGGGCCGGTTTCCCCGACGGGGAAGAACAGCTCGGGGTCCTCGTCGCGGCATACGGCGTTGTGTCGCCAATCCATGGCTTCGCTCCTTCGGGTCAGCGGTGGATGATCACGCGCTGCATCGCGACGATCGGGCTGTTGGGGTTGGCGAGCGCGGCGAAGCACTCGTTGACCCAGTCCTTCTCCCAGCCCAGCCAGCGGGTGCCGTCCGACCAGATCGCGTAGTACGCCTTGCGTCGCTTCATGGGGTTCTCCAGGTGGGTTGCGGGGCTGTTGTCCAGTCCCCTGCACGCCGCCGGCCCCGTACCCGAGTCAGGTGGGTGCGGGGCCGGCGGCGTGCGGGCGGCTGGGGTCAGCGTTCAGCGCGGTTCGGTGGTGTCCTCGTATGCCTGGCGGTGGGTGTCTGGCGTCCTCGAGGTGTCGGGGTTCGGGTTGCTGGCCGGGGTGGTGTTGAGGTTGAGGCCGCCGGTGATGGTGCCGGCCTGGATGATGTGGCCAGCGACCTGGCCGGTGATGGTGTTGGTGACGGTGCGGGGCGTGTTCTGCACGGTGTCTCCTGTCTGAGTGGTGGGTGGTCAGCGGGTCGGGGTGGTGCGGGCGTTGTTCGCGCGGCGGACGGCGGGGAGGACGCGGCCCCATTCGGTGGCGCGGCGGTCGGCCGGCGCGGCGAGCAGGCGCAGGGCCTCCTGCTCGAGGCGGGTGCCGGCGGGGCAGCGGCTCGTCGAAGTGCAGGTGGTGCAGCGGGCGAGGTGGTCGCGGTGCGCGCGGCGGGCGACTTCGGCCGGCGCGAGGTCGGTCTGGCCGGGGCCGCGGGGAGCGGGCGCCGCGCGCTTGATCAGGGTGGTGGCGTGGCGGGCGGCCGGGGTGACGGCTCCTTCGAGGGCCTGCTGGTAGCGGCGGGCCCATTCGGCGACCGTGATGTCGATGACCAGCGCCCGGTTGCTGCCGAGGCAGCGGCGGCGGTTCGGGGTGCCGGCCTTCTGGGTGTCGTGGGGGGTGACCAGCGGGGTGCGGCGTTGGATGCCGAGGATGGCGCACCAGGTGCCGCAGTCGGGGCAGACGAGGCAGAGGGCTCCGGGGCGGAGATCGAGGTGGAGGAGGGGGAGGGCGGAGAGGGCGAGGGCGGGGCGGGCGGAGGGGGTTCGGGCTCGGGTGCGGCTTCGCTTGGGGCGGGTGCGGGCCGTGGTGGGGGAGTTGCTCATCGGAGGTCTCCTCAGGGCGGGGGCGAGGGTGAGGAAGGGCGCGGTGCTCTCTCCGCCCGTCAGGGGCCCAGCCCCGTTTTGGGGGTGAGGTCCTGACGGACAGACAGCGCATCTGCGCCGTGACCTGAGGATTTCGGTGGTGCTATCGACCCAGGTCGGGTGGTTCGGACGAGGTCCGGCCACCTCCGCCGTCACCAGCCGTGGGGCTGGTGACGACAGGGGCGGTCGGGTTAGGCCGCGGCCGGCAGCCCGGGGGAGTGGTCGGTGACGCCGTGCTGGTTGAGGAGCGCCTGCTCCCAGTCGGCGAGGCGCACCGCGGAACCGCCGACGACGGCGCCGGCGGGGGTGGTGGGGTAGGGGTTGCGGCGGGTCGGAACCCGCTCCGGGGTCAGGCCGGGGGCGGGGTGGAGGTGCTCGCGCAGCGTGGTGCGGGCGGCGGCGGCGAGGTAGGCGGGGAGCCCGGACGCGTTGTCGAGTCCGGCGCCGGCGGCCAGGTCGACCGCGCCGGCCGCTTCGACGCGGGCCCAGACCCGGTCCGCGAGCTGGTCGGCGCGGCGCCAATCCCACGGCGGAAGCGACGAGTTGAGGTAGGCGAGCAGCTGCCGCTCCCACATGGCGCGCTGCTGCGCAACCACCAACGACGGCAGGTACGGGGACCGAGCGAGCGAATCGATGTCGAGCATGACGCCTCCGGACTAGACACAGCGGACCGAGGGGACTAGCGTCCATCTCATTCAACTTGTTCAAACGAGTTGAATGAGATGAGCATGTACCCGAGCAGCCTGAGATGTCAAGGGAGGTGGTCCAGGATGTATGAACAAGTCGCTCGTGTGAGCGATGATGTGGGCATGAGCCCTGCACCGCTGTATCGCCAGATCGCCGACACCATGCGATCGGACATCACCGCCGGCCGGTTCCCGCCAGGGAGCAAGCTGCCGTCCGAGCGGGAGCTGATCGACCGGTTCGGGGCGGCCCGCGGCACTGTCCGAGCTGGCCTCAACGTGCTGATCACCGAGGGGCTCATCACGCCTGCTCAAGGGCGCGGCTATCAGGTGCAACAGCACGAGGTGTTTACCCTCGACGCATCACGACACGAGAACCTCTTGTTCTCTCGCCCGGAGGATGGCGACTCATTCAGCAACGACGTTCGGCACGCTGGACGAGCACCACACCAAGAATTCCGCGTAGAAGTAACGGAGGCGAGCGCCGAGGCGGCACAGCGGCTACAGATCGAGGACGGCGGAAGAATCGTCCTTCGGTACTGCCGCCGCTTTGTGGATGACACACCATGGTCAATCCAGGCAACGCAATATCCGCAATGGTTGGTCAGCGAAAACCCGCGCCTATCAGACCCGGGCGACGTAGTGGAAGGAACTACGCGATACCTTGCTGATCGCGGGGTCAAGCAAGTTGCATTCCATGATGAGTGGGCGACGCGAATGCCGACTCCGGACGAGGCCCGGGAGCTGCAAATCGGCCCTGGCATCCCCGTCCTGGTTTGGGTGCGAACTGGCTACACCTCAGAGAAGCGCCCGGTGCGGCGCACCGTGACCATCTTCCGTGGGGACCTGAACCGTGTCACCTATGACCTCGGTGACACGGATGCCCTGCCCACTGAAGAGGTGAACGCTGCATGATCGTCGTGCACGCTACTCCGGCAGACCTCCCGCTGCTCCTTGCATATCGTCGAGAAGCAGCAGGCTGGCTTGCGGAAATCGGGATCAACCAATGGTCGAACCCATTTCCAGAAGAACACATCCTCGCCAGTATCGAGGGGGGAAATGTCTACCTCGTGGTAGACGATAAGGGCCCAATGGCCACAGTCACTTTGGATAATGAGCCGGAGCCCGACCTGTGGACTAAAGAGGAGCTGGATACTCCCAGCTTTCACCTTCACAAGCTGATCGTTAGCCGTCGAAGCAGTGGCCTCGGAATCGGGACCAAAATTCTGGACTGGGCGAGCAACAAGGCTGCCACAGATGGGAAAGAATGGCTGCGAATTAACGCCTGGACGACCAATACCAAGCTCCACCGGTATTGGGAAAGTCACGGATTCATGCATGTGCGGACAGTCACGGGAGGGGGCGTCGGCAACGCTGGCGTTGCCGGCTGGCTGGCCCAGCGTCCCGCTCGCCGCTGCCGTTCCGGGCTTCACGACCACACATCAGCCGACCAACTGAGATGATCTCCTAAAGGTTGATGGCCGCCCCTGCGCCAACAGGAACGGCCATCGAAAGCGACTCACCGGCCTAGCAACCCTGAGTCGTGGAGCAGTGCGGTGACTGCCGGCGCCCGCCGCGCGGACGGTCACCTGGACAACAGGATAAGCGGCCAGCGCTCGTGCTGCATAGCACGGCCTTGACCACGACCAAGCGAGTCCATCCGGACACGTATCGTCACCGCACTGGTTCACGGCTCCCCAATCCCAGGGGAACCCCATGCACGACCCGCACCACCACCGCGCCACCGCGGTACACCGCCCGCCCGACGCGCGGACCCGACGGCCCGGCAAGAAGTTCGCCACCGCCTGTCACAAACGCCGTCGCCTCGCTCCTTGGGTGGGTGTGACCACACGACTCGGGCGCTTGACCGCCCACACCACGCCAGCCTCGCCGACCGCCGACGGCCACCTCCAGGTGCTGGGGGAGGTGTCCTGGTGGGGCTGAAGCCTGAAGTCCGCCGCGGTGGCGGCCTGCCGTTCGGACAGGTCGTCTCGCAGTGGGTGTGCGATCCGAGGTACACGACGAACCTACGGACGCTCTACTCCATCCTCGTCACCTACGCCGACATCGGCGGGCGGGACACCGGCAAGGGCCGGCCGTACCGCTCGGAGCTGGCGGCACAGCTCGGATGCTCGAAGAGCACGCTGGACCGCACGATCGTGGAAGGCGAGTGCGCCGGCCTGTTCTGGGTTGAGTCGCGCACGGACCCTGCCAACCCGAGCTTGAACGAGGCGAACGTCTATCACCTCAACGACGCGCAGTTCTGGCGTGGGGAGTGGACCGACCCGCTGGAGCCGGGCATGAGCGCCAAGCAGGCCGCCGAAGCGATGCTCGAGGCGCGCCGGAAGACGAAGCGCGAGTCGGGGATCGAGCGCAAGGGCGGCCGCAAGAAGAAGTCGGCAGCACGCCGCCCTCAAGGGGGTGGCTTCACCGGTGATGCCACCCTGGGCGAGGGGGGTGGCATCACGGGTGAAGCCAGGGGTGGCATCACGGGTGAAGCCAGGGGTGGCTTCACCCGTGATGCCCAATATCTAGAACCCCTTCTAGAACCCCTTCATCAAGAACCACAGGGCTCCCGTCCATCCGTCCCTGTAGGTGGGGTACGCGCGCACGAGGACAACGGACGGACGGACGGCCAGGGAGTCGCCGCCGAAGTGGAAGACCAAGTGCAGCCCGAACCGAGGGCCGGGCTGGCGGCGGCTGACGCCGCGCCGCCAGCCAGCCCGAGGATGGTTCGGACGCCGGGAGTCCAGTTGCTGCTGGACATCGGTCAGCAGCACCCCGACTTCGCGATCTGGGGCAAACCTTTGGTCGACCAGGCACAGATGGTCACCGGGATGCTGGACGCGGGATGGACTCGCGCCCAAGTCCGGCAGATCGTCACCGGCCAGCCACTGCCAGAGAAGATCCGCAAGAGCGTGGCCGCGATCGTCTCCAAGCGACTGGCAGAGGCCGCGAGGGTCGGCCCCCCGGGCGGCTACCGGCCGTTCGTCCCACCACAGACCCCCACCAGCCCTACGCCCCAGCCCCAGCCCCAGCCGGAGGACCAAGCCATGCCTCAGACGGCCAGGTCCACCTCCGAACCCTGCCCTGGGTGGGACGGAACACCGTGCGGCACGGACAGTCGCCCCACGGACGAGGACGGCCTGTGCGGCACTTGCCGCTACCGGGTGACCAGGCGCGAGGAAGCGGCCAAGAAGCCCGGCTCAAGGCAGCTCGCCACACGCGGAGGCAGTCACTGATGCCCATCGACTCCGCGACTGCACCACGTCGCTTCACGAACGTCGGAGGTTCTCGATGACCACTCTGCTCGGGACACCCTGGTCTGCGGTCACCCCATTGCTCGACCTGCAGCCAGGTGCACTCACCGCCGTGACGTCGATGAGCGGGGTCGGCAAGTCCACCTTCGCGATCAACGTGGCTACTCATAACGCAGGCGCCAAGCGCCCGACGGTCTACTGCTCCACCGAGATCTCTCTCACGGACCTGATGGAGAAAATCCTCGCGGCCCACCTCGGGCTCGACATCCAGCAACACGGCCTGCCCGCAGAACACCGGGGAGAGGCCCACCGAATGCATAGCCGTGTTGAGACGCTGCACTTCCTACTCGGGGACGACCGCCACACCATCACCGAGATCGAACGCACCGTTCCGGCAAGGGAAGCCCTGGCCCCGTTGGTCATCGTGGACTCCATCCAAGGCATCAGCCGTCGCAGCGAACCGGACTCCCTGGCCCGCAACCTGGCCGCCCTGAAGACGATGGCTGACGAGCACGGAGCGGCAGTCCTGATCGTCAGCCACCTCTCTCGGCCGGCCCAACAGCAAGGCGTCGACCACCTCCCACCGGAGGTGGTCGACGCAGCCGCCACAGTCGTCTCACTCCGTCGCACCACGCACGACTGGAACGACAACGGCAACGAGGGCCAAGAAACCGCCATCCAGACCCTCAAAGGGACTCATCGCGGGAAACGGACGACGCTCCTTCTCGAACCCCAACACTGCCGTTTCGTGCACACGGAAGGAGGGCGCTGACGTGGCGCTCGACACCCACAGCACCATCAAGGCCGGGCCGGTCACCATCGCCGACGTCAAGGTCCAACTGGGCTCGCCTTACCCCCGGCACCGCTCCGACCTGCCTGGCTGGGGCGCCTTGATCGAGCTGCCCGCCGTCATGCAGCTGCTGGCCGCGATCGAGGCCGGCGACATCACTGCCGACCAGGCCCGCGCCGCGTTCGGCCCGATCCTGGCGGACCTCGCCGACTACCAAGCCGAGATGGACCGGTTCCACCGCGCCATGGACGACGAGATCGGAGGCGCGCGATGAGCCCCGACCAGGACCCGGACGCCCTGTTCGCTGCGGTTGACGCCCTGTTGGCGCAGCCGCGGGATCTGCCCGCGCCCGAGGAACGTCTGCGGCTGCGGGAAGCCGCGCACCTGTCCCGCCCGGAACTCGCCTCCGTACTTCAAGTCGCGCCCGGCACGATCGCCGGCTGGGAGACCGGCCGGACCGAGCCGCAAGGCACCACCCGCGCGGCCTACGCACGCCTTCTGGACGGCCTCGCGGCCCGCTACCCGGCCCCGAGCCCGGGCAGCCCAGCGACCGGCCCGCAGACGGCCACTGACGCCCCGTCCGACACCACACCGCCCCACGCCTCCGAGCCCCCCACCCCCACTCCTGCCCCGGCGGAACCCATGCCTGCGCCCGTTCCGGTCCGGGACCCCGACCGGCTCCCCGACGGCGCCGTCGTCACCGCCACACCCGAGCCGTGCGTCCTGTGCGGGCAGCCCACCCCCTACCGCGCCGCCGGCCGCCCCCAGCACCTCGGCGGCTTCTGCGCCCCCAACACCGGGGGCGCCGGCGCGGTCGCCGTCGGCGCGGCCAATCCGGCTGACGCCGACGCCCCGCCGGCCGCGAACGGCTCCGCCACCGTCGCCGCGGGCTCTCCGGGCGCCGCCGGCCCGGCGCGCCGTGCCGGTCAGAGGCGGGAGGACACCGGCGGCTTGATCGCCCGGAACGTCGCCGCCGCGCTGGAAGACAACGGCGGGGACGTCGACGCAGCCCTCGCCGCGCTCATCAAGCGAGCCATCCCGGACGGAATGGCCTTGCTGAATTCCACCCGCGTCGGATCGACGTACGACTTCACGAACTACGTGGATACCGACGCCATTCCGATTCTGAAAAAACCGTCCCGGGACGGCGCCGACCTCATCTGGGAAGGCCGCCCGAAATGGCGCAACCAGCAGGTTGAGGCCGGGCCGGCCCGCACCGTCACCGCCCTCGACGTCAACGGCGCCTACCTGTCCGCGCTCAAGACCCACCTCCCGATCGGCACCCTCCGCCACAACCCCGACAGCACCTACGACCGGAAACGGAGCGGCGTCTACCTCATCGACCCGCCCGAGTGGGCGCACGAGGACCTCCCCAACCCCCTCGGCTCCAGGGAGGAGCCCGGCCCGCTGTGGGTCACCGACCCCACCCTCCGACTCCTCAACCGCCTGTCCGGCCCCAAGTACCGGCTGTGCGCCGCCCCGGTGATCCACGAATCCTGGACGTCCGGCTCCTCGGAGGCGCTGCTGGAGCGGTTCCGCCGCGAACTGGCCACCGCCCGCGACACCGCGCTCCAAGACGGCGACCGCGTCACCCTCGAGTACGTCAAGGCCATGTACAGCAAGTTCATCTCCACCATCGGCGAAAGCAGCGCGAACCGCGAGATGCGCCGCCCCGACTGGATGCACATCATCCGCTCCCAGGCGTTCACCAACCTCTGGCTCAAGGCGTGGAAAGCCCACCAAGCCGGGCTGACGCTGGTGCGGATGATGGGCACCGACGAACTCCACGTCACCGGCGGCGACTGGCGCACCGTGTTCACCGAGGGCCGGCGCCTGACCGACATGAAGCTGAAGTCGGAGTACACCATCGGCCGCGGGGGTGACGGCTGATGGCCGGCCGCTGGACACAGTTCGGCCTCTACGGCGCCAACGGCGTTCCCGGCTGGGTCGCCCTCGGACGCGAAATGGACCGCCAAGTCACCGGCATCAAGAGCCCGGTCGACACCAAGCGCGGCCTCGCCGCGCGCTTGCGCTACCTCGACTCCCCGGCCGGCCGGGAAGCGATGGCCCGGGCCGGCATCACCACCCGGCCCCGCACGATCGCCGCCTGGACCGCCGGCACCCGGCGCCCACTCCCCGTCAACCGGCAACGCATCGACGAGGCGTACTGGGACCTCCGCCGCCGCAACCTCGCCATCGACTGGCAACGCCGCCTCGCCCGCACCGGCACCCGCATCGAGATCCACCCCGTCGACCAACGCAACGTCACCCGCGGCCGCGCCCGCGACCTGACCGTGCGACGGGTGACGGTCCGCGGCTACCGCATCTGGGACGACATCATCGCCGCCTGGATCAACGAAGACGGCGAAATGCTCGACATCGTCTGGGACGAAATCATCACCGACCTCGGCTCCGACTACGACTCCTACTCCCACGTCAGCTCGATTGGGTTCGGCATCTGAACCGCCCCCGCCCGGAGCCCTCGACACCCGACCGTGTCGAGGGCTCCGGCACGCACGCCCACCTGCCCGGCCTGTCGCTGCCGACCGTCAGGTTCCACTGGCTGACCCGCAGGGCCCGGGTTGTGCGCGGGCGGCGCGCCCAAGCCGACGCGCGCCGCCCATACCATCTGATTTCCGTCAGGCAGCCGTGTGCTCCTCGATGGCCGCACAGAATGCCGTCGTGACGACGATCTCACCGCCACTCCGGCCCACCGGGTGGCCATCACCACAGTCCTGCTGATGCTCGCCACCGGCTGCTCCAAACTGGCCGTCCAATCGCCAGCCGAAGGACATCGAGCTCGACCCCCTGGATGGCGGCCTCGTCGCGGTTACCCTCAACGGCCCTCAACTCGTCGAATACCTACGCCTCCTAGACCACGACGCTCACTCCGGCGACTGGCGCGGCGCCTCCGACCCTCTGGCCGTGGGCATGTGCGACGCGCTCGCCCCCGCCATCGACAGCATCACGGTGGGTCAACCTCCCACCGAAGTCCCCGTGGTGGCCGTCAACGACTCCGCCGCGCCAGCGACGGAGGAACCCGAGGTCGCCGCCCAGTAGCTCGCACCCCGAACGCCATTCCCGGTACCGGCCGATATCCGGTTTCTACTGCAAGTCCTTTCGACGCCAGGGAGAGTACTGTCTTGCCCGAGTACATGATTGGCACGCGCCGCTACCCAACGAAGAAGGCGCGGGAAGAAGCTGTGCGCGATATCTTGCGTCGGTACCGCGCACACACCGTGGTCGAGAACGAAGAAGACGACCTGCTGCTGAGGGATCTGCTGAATATGCATCCAGACGCAGAGGAAAAGATCGGCCCTGGTGTCGACTATTTCCGTGTCATCAAGACACCCCGAGGGAATCATAATGGACCTGAAGCGGTCCATATCAATGGCCATCGAGAGCCCTTTTCATACATGAAGTGCCTGCAGCCGCCGTCCCACGCGCAGCGTGTTCGAGCTGCGATGCGCACCGAGATCGAGGCGCAGGTAAACAGCTACTTTGAGTCCCGGAGAGCCGCCGGAACGCTTGTCTCGGACGAGTCCGGAGCCGCGCTGGACCCCGCCGATACCCACGTCTCCTACTTCCGAGGGCCAAGGTTCCACGATCTCGCGACTCAGTTCATCGCTGATGTCGGGGGATGGGAAGCCGTCGAACTCACCTCAGAGACAGAGCGAGGGCTTGCGCTGTTCACTGATCGGCAGCTTGGATCCAAGTGGCAAGCTCACCACCAAGAGCACGCCGTCCTTGGGCTGCTGACATCGAAGGAGAATCTTCGACGTCCCTGTGTCTGAGGCTTCAGCGTGGCGACAGCGGGAAGAGCCCGTCCTGCGGATGACGGCGGCCGACATCGCAGCCGAAATGGCCATTACCGTCGCAGACCTCAACGAGTACGTCTTCGGCCTGATCCCCACCCAAGTCGCCGGAGGAGGACGAACCTCACCTCCCGCGCGCCCCGGCCTCCAGCTCATCCGATCCTGACCACGCACGACGAGCCCCGGACCGAACGGCCCGGGGCTCACCCGTTGCCGCGCATCCGCACGCGGTACTGACCAGCCCGCCTGCGCCCACCGGGACTGGGCCACCCGTCGACCTCACACCGGCCTGCCGGCGGGCGGTGTCAGTCGTCGCCGGTCGCGGCATCCGTAGGGCGGGCGGTCTGCTTCAGCCGGGCCCTGGCCGCCACGGTCCCTGCCGGGACGGTAGCCCAGTAGGGATGGGTCAGCAGCGCCTCGGAGATCTCCAGCAGCCGGGCGCGGACCCGCTGCTCCTGGTCGTCGTGGTCCGGGCGCCACCCGTTGTCGGCCCGATGCTCAGTCCCGGTGGCGTCGGTCCACGGTCGGAACCCGGCGTGTTCATCTCCGACGTGGACTACAAGGACAAGAACGACAGGCCGCTGCCCAAGCTCACCCGTCCGGGAAGACCGCCGTCCTCGGCAAACAGGACTGTCGCTTCGTCCAGCAGCACCGACGGCAAGGTCGGTGCCTTCCACGAGCACTTCACGAGCGAGGTCAACAGCCTGTTGAGGTTCACATCCCAAAAGACGCCCAGAGCGTCCGCAAATTCAGGTTCACATCGCCGCGCTGACCTGCCCGGACGGGCCCACAAGACGCGTTGCGAGGTCCGGTGGCTCCCATTGAGGCTGGCGCGTGCTTGACCCCCCATTGAGTACGTCGTACCCGCACTGACCTGCGATCTTGTGCCTACAGGCGGCTCGGGCGAGCAAGCCGGCGCCGTCAGCGCCCCTCCGTAGACTCCCGTGAGGCGAGGAAACCGCGTAACCCATTCGATTCCTAGGCCGAGTTGGGTCACGCAGCCTCCCCTCGTCGCCACCCCGAGAAACAGACACGGAGAGGACAACTTCCTTGCAGCCTAATGACCAGCCCCGCGACGGAGCGAGGCCCCACAGCAGTCCGTTACCCCGCGTGGTGCAGTGGGTTCTGCGCCGTCGCCGCGCCGCGGCAGGACTATTCCTGCGCGGTGTCTGCTCCGGCGCCGGCACTGCCGCGGTGAGCCTGCTCGTCGTGTGGGTCCAGACCCGTTAGCCCTACCAAGCCCGACCGTCGCCAGGCCAGCGTCCTGGCAACGGCCGGGTCGGCTGCCACCCAGGGGGCGGCCCAAGGAGCCGCCGGACAACGCCGCGCCGGCCGGCGACGCAGCTCCAGATCGACCGCCCCAGACACTCTGGTACCTCCGATATAGCGCTCTGAACTGCAGTTATTGTCGGTTTGGTACCCGAACGCTATCGTGGTGGCCATGCCGGCACTCAACGTGGAATTCACCGAGACCGAACTCGAGGCGCTCCGCGCGATCGCGACCGAGCGAGGGGTCACCCTCAAAGCTCTGGTCCGTGAAGCGACGACCGCCGACATCGAACGCCACCGCGCGCTGAAGGAAGGCGCCGACGTCTTCCGCCGCTTCTTCAACCAGCACGAGGAGGAGTTCGCCGCCGCCTTCCCCGACGACGAACCCCAGCACGACGGCAGGACGCGAGCCGCCTGAACCATGCCACCCGTCATCTACATCGACGTCCCCTGGCTGCTCCAGCGCCACGAGGAAGTCCTCCCCAAGCAGCCCTCCGTCGCGGACTTCTCCGCGTTAGTCGCCGCCGTCGCCCGCCACCGCGTCGACCCACCACGCCTCGGTGTCGACTCCGACCCGGCCTGGAGAGCCGCCGCCCTCCTCCACACCCTCGCCCTCCTCAAACCCCTCCCCGCCGCGAACGCCCGCTTCGCCTGCGCGACCGCCGTCGCCTACATGCACATCTCCGGCGAGGGCGTCGACCCGCCCTACGGCGCGCTGGTCGACCTTGCCCGCGACCTCCTCGAAGGCCGCGCCGACGTCTACGCCGCCGCCGACCGCATCCGCTCCTGGCGCCTGTAGTTCCCAGGGTGGGGGAGCGATGGCGGTGCGCTGGTGCCCGAGCGTTGGAGAAGAACGCGAGACGGCGTCCTGAGACGCCGATGCGATCCCGTGTACCGCAGGGTCCACGTCCTCGCTGCATGGCGCATCGCTGAGGCGGGTTCGGGTTCCTCGTGCAGCCGGCGGTGCCAACCGCCGGCTGCACGCTCGACGGCCCCGGCTAGTGCTGCTCGTCCGCGGTTCCGTCAACGGGCTCTTCTCCGTCGACGTCTTCCTCGTCGACCGAGTTGTCGCTGGCCGCGGTCTCGTTCAAGGCGGGCAGCTGTGCGTGGTCGGCGGTGCGGTCGTCCAAAGTGATGGTGACTTGGGTGCCGTCGGTCTCCAGCTCGGAGAGCGCGTCGTTGATCCTCTGGTAGAGGGTGGTGGCCAGGGCCCAGTCCGCGCTGTCGCCGGGCGCGGTGTTCTGCGTGGTCCACAGGCTGATGAGTACGGCGATCAGGGAGCGGCCCGACAGCTGGGCCTCTACCCGGTCGTCCGCGTCGACCTCGATCTGCTGCGGGGTGCGGAAGTGCGGGTGGTGGTCGGCTTGGCCGACGACGAAGTCCCACAGGTCGCGGTGGCAGACCAGCCCGGCCCGGGAGACCCGAGCGGCCTCGCGCAGCAGCCTGGCGTGGTCCGCCTCGGCCTGCGTCTGCTCCTGGTCGACCTCGGGTACCGGGGCGTTGGCCGCGACCGCGTCCTCGAGGCGGGCGCGGGTCTCGCACAGTTCGGCACGCAGGCCGGCGACCGCCTCTTCGACCGCCGCGGTGAAGGCGGCGGGACTCGGCAGGCCGGCGGTCAGGCCGTCGACTTGCTCCCGGGAGGCGAGCGCGGTGACCTCGTCGCGTAGGACTGCGGTCTGCGTGCGGGCCTCGGCGACGCTCTCGTTCAGCGCGGCGACCTCCTCGCGCACGGCCTCGCGCACCGCGAGGAGAAGGTCGTCCAGCGCCGGCGGCGCCGCCGGCGCCGGTTCGGTGTGGGCTCGCTCCTCCGACGCCGGCGCCTCCGCGGTCCCCGCGTCGGCCAGGGTGGGCTCGTCGGGCGGGGTGTCGGCGGTGTTGGGGTGCTCGGGTGCCGGCGGCGTCTCGTCGGAAGCCCGCCGCGGGCCGGGGACCGACACGGCAGCCTCCGGGCGGTCGTTCGCGGCGACCGCCGGCACCGGGCTGGAAGTCGCCCACTCGGTGCTGGTCCCAGTGAGGGTCCCGAGGCCGCGGCCGTTGGCGGCCGGGGCGGGCGCCGCCTCGACAAGGCCCTGCCCGGCCGGCGGGTCGCCGGCCGCTCCCGCCCGTGCGGGAGCGGTGTCCCGGACAGCGCGCGACAGGTCGCGCAGCTCCCGCTGGACGGTCTCCAGGAGGGCCTGGACCTCCTGGCTGAGTTCGACGCCGTTGTTCGTCAGCCGGTTCTTCGTCTCGCGCAGGTCGGTGCGCATCCTCGACAGCTCGGAGTTCACCGCGGTCTCGGTGGCGTTCTGGTGCTGCTCGCCGGAGGTGCGGATGGCTTCGAAGCCGCGGGTGAGGTCTTCCTTGATCTCCTTGCTGGTGTGCATCACGGTGCTGTGCAGCATGTTCAGCGAGTTGGAGAAGTCGTCGTTGAGCTTCCTGGGCACGCTGGCCGTCTCCCTTGCGTATAACAGCATGTAGTCGTTTGATTTCTGGTTGCTGTCGGCCCTTGTGAAACCCAGTGGGCCGACGGTGGTTGGCCGCCGGTCGACCGCGCGGTCGACCGGCGGGTTGCGGGTCAGGCGGTGGCGTGCGGGTTGGTGGCCCGGTGCCATTCGGCGTAGAGGCGCTTGAGTTCTGCTCGCTCGCTCGGTCCCCAGGAGGCTGTCGCGCAGCGGTTCACCAGGCGCCGGATCGCGGAGTTGATGGAGTCACGGTCCTGACGGGACGACACGCGAGGGGGCAGCGGGCAGGACACGGACATGGCGGCCTCCGGCGGCAAACGAGAAGGAGAAGGAGATGGTGGGCCCGGCGACGAAGAAGCGGGCGGCGGGGGAAGGACGGACCGGCAGCTGCGGCCCTCTGCTCGAGCTCGCGACCGGTGTTAAGCCGCCCGATCGGGGCGGGGGTTGGGCACCGCCGGCCGCCTGGCGCCGGCGCTGCTCGCGCTGCTGCAGCCGCTGTTTCGTCCGGCCCGCCGTCCGGCCGCGCACCTCGCCCTTGGACAGCCCGGAGGCCGCGATGATGTCGTCGCGGCGGACCTTCCGCGCGCGGGCGTGCTGCACGCCCACGCAGCTGAGGTCCAGAAGGTCTCCGTCCAGGACGTGGATCATCCGCAGGATCCCGAGAGCGGTCTCGGGGGAGCCGTCGTCGGCGTAGGCGAGGTCGTGCACCGTGCGCGCGAGAGCGAGGAGGTCGTCCGCGCACTCGCGTACCTCAGCGCTGTAGGCGTAGGCCCGGGCCGTGTTCAGGTTGGGGCCCTGGTCGGCGCGGCGTGCTGCCTCGCGGCAGCGGCGGCTGCAGTACTCGCGCGGCCGGCCCAGCGGGTTGCGCTCGACACCGTTGTCGCAGCGCTCGTTCTTGCAGGAAAGCATCAGTGCCTCTGCTTGTGTGCCCTCAGGACATGAGGGGATAGACGTCCGTATGACGGTGGGGGGAAGCCGGGTGTGCACCGGAGCCGGCGCACACCCGGCGCAGACATGCGTCAGCAGACGAGCGAGGCGCGCGGGCGGCACGCCGCGATCAGCGCGATGCCTCCAGCCGCCACGGCGGGATCAACCGCCCGGAGCAGGATCAGCGGCATGATGAGCACCGCGAGGAACCCGCACAAGACGCCACTACCGGAAGAGGCAACCCTCGCGGGGGTTTCAGACGCGCGAGACAACGGAATGGTAGTTTCGAGCCGCCACGCCCCCACAAGGCTTGGCAGCGGTGAGCGGTCAGGGAAAGGCATCTGCCCTCCAGGTCGTGAGCCATTTCAGAGGACGAAGGGGACCCCGGAAGGTTGGACGCCGGTGGGGTCCCTTTCGTATTGCCGGGGACGCTACATGGTCAACAGTGCGAGGCGCCAGCGTCACCGGGCGTAAGGGCGATGATGTGACCTGAGTAACCGACGAAATCACGCCGCCACGGTCAACTACGTGCGTAGCACGATCACTTGAGACCATGTTCCATCGAAAAACAACGGCCGCAGTCATATTTATAAGGCATATCAAATGATCAACGTCGGCAAGCTCAAAAACCCAAGCCCAACGAATTGACACTCAGTCACCACTGTCATGCCCCCCTCAGCCCCTGCCGCGTCCTTCTCCGGCAAGGGCGAGAACGCTCTACCGCCGCCCGGGCGAACTCGCGTTCTCCCTAAAGGTTGTACGCAGCGTTGCCGCTGCTCAGCGCGTCTTCGGAGCACGCGAGGGGCACCGGGAGCACGAACTGGTGCGCGTACTGCGACGGGGGCGCGCGCAAGAACGAAAGCACCCCCCACCTGCGGTCAGCTCAAGGCGTCAGAGCTCCCAGCTGACCCGCCGAAGGCGAGGGCGTCACCCTCACCTTCGAAGCGCGGGCTGCTCAGCAAGCCTCGAAGACCGGCTTGAGCGTCGGCCGACCGGGCGCCTGGCCCCGGGCGCGGTGACCATCGGGCGAGTGCGACGGTGACAGTGACGTCCTCGCAGCCTGTGGCGACCGTGTTGATCGCGGCCGGTTGTGGCCGGTGCGGTCCTCGTCCTGGAGCGGTAGCGCGGCGATCAGGTCGGAGAGAGGGGGACACCATGTCGCCCGGCGCGGCGGCCGCGGTGGGGGTGGGCGCCAGGACGAGGACGGGCACAACAGCGACGGGCCGCCAGCGCGGCCTGTCGAAGAAGAGAAAAGGTTCGCATGCCTCCTTTACCGCCCTGCGAAGTACAAGGTGACGGCTGGCCAGGGCAGTTCACTCGCCCGAGTCCACGAAATCTCACAGCCGATAGATGTTGGTCAGCAGGTGGACTCTTCGTCCGGCTGTGCTTCGATCACGCGCCATGTGCCCTCCCAGTTCTCCAGCCGCGCGGTCAGGGAGTACTCGACCGCGCGTTCCTCGGGAAAGTACCGTTGCTCGCCGCTCTCCGCGTCCCACAGCAACCAGTCTTCGACATTCAGACAGTCGGTGACCTCGGCGGCGGGTGGGTCGGCCTCCAGATCGAGTCGTGCGACCTCAGGGTTGAGCCGTTCCGGCTCCCCGGACATGTATCGCCCGTTCTCCCAGTAGCTCACAATGGCGCTCAGGAGCTCTTCCTGAGCGTCTCCGGCTGTGTAGAGGGGAAGATCGGTTTGCCCGATATCACCATCGCGGATGGCCTCCCGGTGGGCATCAATACCGTCCTCACTGACCGCCGCGGTGTGAGTCGTCCAGTACCCCTGGTAGGCCGCAAGTACGGCCACTTCGTCTGGGTTCGCTGGTGGCTCCTGTTGGTCGCCCTCGCCGGCTGGGGCGGACGGTGACGGAAGCGCTTCCTGGCTCTGCTCCTCAGGCTCGCTGGCCTCTCTACTACACGCGCCGAGCAGGGCAACCGCTACGAGGCTGACGGTTGCAGCCCACGCGGTCTGGCCTCGGGCAGTGCGGAGTCGTGAAGTCATCACGTGGATGCCCCCCGCGTCTGCTCGAGCTGCCCACGTCGACAACTCGCCCGCAAACGCTGTGTGTTCTCGCGATACCGCCAGGTTCTCACGACCACAACGCGCGGTGCTTAACCCACCATGGTCCAGCGCGCCGCTGCAGAAGCCGCGCACCGAGCTGCGGGAGCGACCGCCCTCAGCACCAGCTCAACGCTCCCGTTGCGGCATACGAGCTGGTTGGCTTGGGGTGGGTAGTCCAGATCGTGGAGGAGGATCTGGAGTTGGTCGGCCTCGCGGCTGCGGATGGGCCGCGGGTGGCTGTTGTGTTGCCGGATGGCCAGGAGGCCGTGGCGGTGGTGCGTCGCCGTCGGCACGAGGCGGGTATGCAGGGCGGCGGTGGATCGAGTCGAGACGTCACCAGATCGCCCGGATCTTGACCGTCGACTGGCTGCCAGACGTGCCCCTCTGACCGCCCTGGTGAACGGCCCTTCGGGCGGGGTACAGCCAGTGCCGACGCCCTTCACCGCTGGGACAACAGTGGAAAGCCTCAGTCCGGGGCCGTTCGCTCGACACCGCCACGCCTCAGGCGGGAGGATGACTGACATGAGTGCTCAGCCAGTTCACCATCACACTTCAGAAGGTGGGGAGCGGGTGCCGCGGACGGCCGATGGCATCGCCGCAGCCCTGTCCCCGGCGCGGCGGATGGAGTTCTACCGCGAGCTCGGCACCGCCCAACTCGACCAAGCCGAGGCCGTGCTGCGCCGGTGGTGGTGCGAGGCGATGCTCGACGCCGACCCGGAGGGCGACCGGCTCACGGCCGCCGCGCTGGACGGCACCCTCCCGCTGGCGAGCGTCTCCTCCGTCCTCGCACGCCGCCAGGCCCGAGGCCTCCCTGTTGACTGATCCGCACCACGATGCCAGCGACGAGGGCTGGCCCTGCCACCTCGCTCCCGGCGTCGAAGCACTCCTACTCGATCCCGCGACCGATCCAGCGCTGTTCTCCGCCGTGCTGGCCGCTACCGTCGCCATCAACGAGCACCGCGGTGAGGTCCCCGGGCACACCACTTCGGAACGCTGGCCTCAGCAGCGCCGTCTCCCGCTCGGGGACGGCGGGCTGCTCGGTGTCGCGGAGTACGTTGTCGTCGCCGACGCGGACCCGCCGCACTGCGTCCTCACCCGCGTCCAGCCCTTCTGACGGGCCGGGGCGGCACGGGTTCCCCTTCCTCTCGCCGTTAGAGCTCGTAACACGATCATGGTGTGCGGTGTTTCAGGCGTCGCCAGCAGATGAGGCCGCTGGCGAGGGAGACGAGGGCGTTGTGCAGGTCGAGTCGGCGTTCCCAGCGGACGGCCAGGCGTTTGAACTGGTGCAGTAGGGCTAAGGTCTGCTCGACGACGTAGCGGAGCTTGCCCAGGCCCTCGATGTTCGGGCTTCCCTTGCGGGAGATGACCGGCAGGATGCGGCGTTTCCGCAGCTCACGGCGGTTGGTGTCGCTGTCGTATCCCTTGTCGCCCAAGAGGGCGTCAGGGCGCTTGCGTGGGTGTCCGACTCGACCGGCGACGGGCGGGATGCCGTCGACCAGGGCGAGGTTCCGCGTGACGTCGTTGACGTTGGCGGCGGTGGTGATCACCTTCAGCGGGGTGCCGTTCCCATCGCAGATCAGGTGGTGCTTGCTGCCGGTCTTGCCCCGGTCGACCGGCGACGGGCCGGTCGCCTCGCCCCCTTTTTCGCCTTCACGTGGGAGGCATCCACGCAGGCTCGCGTCCAGTCGATCTTCCCCGCCGCGTTCAACTCAGCCAGGAGTATGCGGTGCAGCTGGTCCAAGACGCCGGCCTCCTGCCATCGCCCCAACCTGCGCCAGCAGGTCTGGCCGGAGCCGAAGCCCAGTTCCAGGGGCAGTTGCTGCCAGGTGATCCCGGTGTACAGCACGAACAGGATGCCTTGCAGGCACCGCCGGTCGTCCACCGGTCGCGGGCCCGGTGACCGCTCGGGCCACTTCGGCAGCAGCGGCTCGATCACCGCCCACAACGCGTCGTCCACAATCCACGGCCTGCTCACACCATCACGAACGGCCCAATCCTCACACCGGACACGGCCACCAGCACCGCATCACAAGATCGTGTTACGAGATCTTAGTCGACGCCTGCGAGAATCAATGGCCCCGTTTGGCGGGTTTGCTGATGTTGTGGAGGGAGGAGCAGGGGTCGGGAAGGCTTATCTGCGCGGTTGGCCAAGAAGTTCCTCGTCCTGGCTGCACTGCTGTGGTCCATGGTCTGTGCCCAATGTTGGAGTCGGTCCGTCAGGGTGTTGTCGGAATCAAGGAAGGATGCCAGAGCGGTGGTATCTTCCTCCTCCCTGGCTCGCCAGTAGGCGTGGGCCATTTCCTTCCCTACGAGGTTGATTAGGGCTCGTTCTGCTGCGGTGAATGACTCTGGGCATCGAGTGCCGAGCAGGTGTTGCCAAATTGCCCTGCTCGTGGCTGCACGGGGCGTACGAAAGAGTGGAATCACGAGGTCGAAAGAGTCCGCCCACACCACCACAGCCCTTTCCCGCAGTCGCTTTGGTGTGGAGGGGTGAAATGATTTCGCTTCGATTCTCTGGTACTCCCAGAAGCTGTTGACGGTGTTCGTCATAACGACAAAGTCAGCCATCGCAGAGGTTTTTCCAGTGCCTGGTGCATGTGTCGTGAAGCTCTCATGCGTTGGCGTGGTCGCAGACTCTGGTGGCTCGCCATCGTGCTGGGCTTTGCCGATGATGTGGTGCGCTTGTCGCTGGGCTTCGCCGATGATGCGGTGGGCTTCCTGTCGAGCGTCGGAGATGATGCTGTCGGCCCTGTGGCGGGCGTAGGCGATCTCCTGCTCAGCGGCACGTTGGGCGGCACGTTGGCCGCTGTCCGACTTATGTAGAGAGTCACGCCAGGACGAATCGGAGGGCAAGGGGATTCTGGCCGAATCCGGAGAGGGGATGGTGAAGCTTTCCTGCTCTGCTTTCTCCGTGTCGGACGAAACGTCCAGGGTGTTAGTGTCCGAGACTGCGGCGTGCAGTTCCCTGGCATCTTCTAGTTGCCCGGTGGCTTCCGGAACTCCATAGCGTACCGCAGTCCTCAGCCATCGAATTGCCAATGTGAGATTGCCACGTTCGAAGTGCTCCAGGCCCAAGGCGTGTGCGTGAGCGCCGAGTTCGGCTTCCTCGGCCAACAGTCGGGTTCGATCGACACCAGCGGAATCAAGAGTATCGACCTCAGCGAGCACGGCGGCAAAGCCGGCCTCCAGAACGTCGTCGGAGTAGCTAGGAGTTTGTCCACGCAGATCAGCGAGCATTTCGCGAATCAGGTCGGGGTGATCGTCGTAGTTCACTTGCGCACCTCCTTGCGGGTGGTCCTCGCGGATGAGGGGACGACGGTTCTGGAATAGCCGGCCAGGCCGGAAGCGGTACGCAGCCGGGCGATAGCGTTGCTGAGTAGTTTCTTCACGCCGTCGTCGCTGATGCCCATGAGCGCGGCCACCTGTGTGCGGGCCAGGTCATCGACGTAGCGCAGATGGAGAGCTTCCCGCTGGCGGTGGGGGAGCCGTGCCAGAGCACGGGACAGGTCGACGTGGGTATCTACGTGCTGTGCCATGTCCGACTGCCAGTCGGCCAGAGGCACGCGCTTGGCCAACTCCTCCTCTGCGGGGAGCTCCTCTCCGCAGGAGCCGCGAGTCTTGTACCAGTCGCTGAGTCGGCGCCGGGCGATGACATACAGCGGCGCGACCGGGTCGTCGTACGTCCGCTGGTATCGGTCCCAGTTGGACAGGTAGGCCACCCAGCTTTGATGGGCGAGCGCTTCGGCCTCTCTCTCGTCGCCAGTCCGCCGGAGGAGGAAGCCCACCAGGCGTGAGTGGTGAGCGCGGTAGAAGCCCGCTTGGGCGTGAGTGCCGCCCTGTCCCTGCCGGGCCTCCGACGTCACCCGTGCCACTCCGCCTGGGCGTCATCTGAGGCGAGGGTGATCGTCCACTGGCCGCCGGCTCCATCCCGGTGGGTGACCTGCCCGGCCCGCCCGCTGTCAACCAGCGTGTCTGCCAGCTCCGTCATGGTGCGGCGTTTCTCTCGTTCCATCGCCACCGCCCCGCGCACCTGGATCATCTCGGTCGCCAGCCTCCGTACCCCGCCAGGCGGTCGGGCGAAGAATTCGCCGTCCATCTGGTACCACTCCCTCCCTTGACGTGCCGTCATAAGGGAAGTCTCCGAACGACCCAGAAACGGGTAGCGTGACGTGCGACACACTTCTTCGTTCGGTGCGGCTCGACCGTGGACCCGCCGCGCTGCAGCCTGACGCGCCCCGGCCTTCCCGGCGGGCTTCGCCTCCCGCCCGGTCGCGCGGCGAGCCTCCCCGCCATGGAATCGTACGCACGTACCATTCTGGGTGTGAGTCAGCACGACTTCCCCGCCGACCTGGTCGCCGCCGAACAGCAGCGCCAGGAAGCCCTTCTCGCCCTGCGCCAGGTGCCGCCGCGGCCGTGGACCGACGCCGCCGGTACCGTCCACCGGGCCGACACCGGATGGACCCCCGACGACGGCGAGCGGGAGGCGCGGTTGTGGGAGCGGCTACGCGAGCTTTCCATCACGGTGGGGGATCACCCCCACTGGAGCGAGCGTGGTGACGACGTCGTCGCCGCCCGGATGCGCCTGAAGCAGCTGGCCGGAGAAGGAGGATCAGCCGAGCCGGCTGATGCGGTCTCCTGATCCGGGGGCGGGTTCCAGCCGGTCCACCGAGACAGGGACCTCTCGGCTGCTCCCGGGCGGCCTGATCCAGGCCCTGCGGATGGTGATCCTCGCACCGGGTTCCGCCGTCGTCGGGTTTCGAGTCACCCCGCACAGCAGACCAACCACCCCGCTCTCCGCGTCGCGCACCAGCGTGTGGAGCAGAGGGTGATCTTCGTGGCCGTAGCCGAGGTCCCGGCCGCGAACGCTCACGACCTCGCCTGCCCGGTAGCGTCCCGTTCCGCTTCGGCTTCGTCGGCTCGCCGATACACCTCGACGAACCGGCTCAGCACCCGCTCGCTTCCGGCGACGAACGCGCCCACCGCGCCGATCGCGCTCACCGCGATGGCGAGGGCGGCGAGCGCCCCGCCGGTCACCGCGTGCCCTCGGGGCGGTCCAGTTGCCCGTAGGCGGCCTCGACCCTGCGCACGTCCTGCACGCTGCCCACCGCGCGGTAGCCGGCCACCGCGAGCTGGAGGTGGTCCAGCCCCTCCTCTCCCCGGCCGACCAGCAGCATCGCCCGCCCCGCCCATTCCAGGCAGCGTGCCTGCCAGGGGGGCGACCCCAGGCGCGTGAACTCCTCGTGCGCGTCGAGGAGGAGACCGAGGCCGCGGTCAGGGTGTCCGGCGTGCACGTGCGCCCGACCGATCGCGGCCAGGGCGCGGGCCGCGTCGTGCGCGCTCTCCGCCCGGAGCGTCTCGCGCGCCGCTGCCAGAAGGTGCACGCCGTGATCCCAGCGGCCCGCCTCGACTTCCACGAGCCCGAGCCGGACCTTGATGAGCGCCACGCCCCGCTGGTACCCCTCGTCGTCACGCAGCCGCATCGCCTGATGAAGCAGCGCCCGCGCCTGGGACAGATGCCCCTCCACGTGCTGGATGGCCGCCAGGCCGTACAAGGCGTCCGCCACGTCCAGCGGCTCCTGGTCCGCGCGAGCCGACTCCAACGCCTGCCGACACCACGCCCCAGCCCGGACGAGGGCGCCCTCCTGCCGGTAGCCGGATGCTCCGACCACGAGCATCCGACGCACCGCAGGCTCGTGCCCGTCCTGCTGAGCCGCGGATACCCCCACCGTTCGGTGCGCGTCCCACACCGGGGCAGGACACAACCACACCAGCGCGGGCCACAAGGAGTCCACTACCTGCCAGGACGTGCCCCACCAGCCGCGCAGGTGCGCGACGTTGGCGGCCGTCAGGAGCGTGTCCGCCCGCCGCCGCACCCACGCCACCGCGCCCGCCGTATCCCGCCACGGAACATGTTCCAGGTGAGCGAGGGTGTACTCCCTCCGAAGGCGCCGGCGGTAAGGCACCAGCGCGGCTTCCGCCTCGCTCGCCGTGGCCAGCAGGCTCTCCACCCAGCGCCGGGTCATCGCCGTCCGCTCCGCATCGGTGCCGGACGTCATCTGCGCATGACGCAGGACCTGGGTGTCAGCCGGCCGCACTCCCGCCGGGTCGTCTCCGACCCACTCGACCAGCCGGCGGTCCCGCAGCGACGCCATCGCGCTTTCGGCCGCCCTGATCGACAGGCCCCCGGCGGCAGCGAGATCCGCCGCATCTGGGTGCGTCATCTCTGCGAGGGCACCGAGGGCCCGGTAGGCGCGACCGGCTTCTGCGGATAGGCCCGCGACGACGTGGTGCACCTGGTGGTTCACCGTTCACCTCACGATCGGAGAGGGGGGTGGTCGCCCTCAGTCCACCGTCCGCTCGCATGGGTTCTGGCTGCTCGGACCGGACTTCTGACCGGACATCTGTGATGGCTGTTCTCGCCCGGCCCTGGCCAGATCTGGCTACCGTGGTCGTGTATCGCCGGAGAAGGGGAGGGGATGCCGTGGCCGTTCCACGCGTACTGGCTCAGGCACGCCGGGCGGCTGGATATACCCAGGAGGCGTTCGTTGCCGAGTTCCGTGCCGAAGCCGAGCGCTTAGGTGCCAAGGCGTCCTTGACGGTCCGCCAGCTGAGTCGGTGGGAGAACAGGTCCCCGCCGCCCCTGCCCTACCCCGCCCAGCAGCAGGTCCTCGAAGCCGTCCTCGGGCTGCCGCTGCAAGACCTCGGGTTCGTCGTCCCGCAGCACCGCCGCACCACGGCGCCGGTCGGCCACGATGGAGAGGTGAGACGCAGAAACCTGGTCCTCGGCGTCCCCAGCGGGATCGCGGCAGCCGCACTTCTCCCGGCCCTCTCCGGCCGGGTCGGCGCCGGCGACGTCGCCCGCGTCCGCGCCGAGCTGGCCGCCCTCTACCAGGTGGACCACCAGCACGGCGGCATCCCCGCCCAGGCCCGCGCCGCCGCCCTCGCCCAGCACATCACCCACGCCCTCGACACAGCCGCGCTGACCCCCTCGGTCGCCCGCGACCTGGAGACGACGCTCGCCGAACTCGCATGTCATCGGGCTTGGTTCAGCTACGACGGACCCGAGAACCTGGCCCGCGCGGCATCCACCGAGGCCATCACCACCACCCAGCTCACCGACCACCCCCTCCTCCAAGCACGTGCCCTGGCCACCCACTCCCTGGTCGCCATGCGCACCGGCCGCAGATGGGAAGCACGGTCCGCCGTTGAGCGCGCGCACCAGCTGGCCCGCACCGCCGGCGCCGGCCCCACCGTCCACCTCGTCATCGCCCTCCGAGAGGCCGGCGCGGCCACCCGAGCCGGAGACCAGACCACCGCCCGCCGCGCCCTCAGCCGCGCCACACACCACCATGCACGCGTCGACCACGACCAGGACGTGCCGGCCTGGGCCCGATTCGCCGGCCAGGTGGAAGTCGACTACGCGACTGCGGCCTGGCACCGCCACGGCGGCCGACCGGCCAAGGCAATCCCCTTTCTCCGGGCCGCCGTCGCCCAGCTCGGAGCCGGCTACACCCGCAACAGCACCTGGTACCGCTCCCGCCTCGCGATCACCCTGCTGGAGGCCGGCGACATCGAGGAGGCGTGCGCGGAGATCGACCGGGTACTGGACACCGCCGGCCAGGTCGCCAGCCGCCGACTCCGCAGCCGGCTCGGTGAGTTCGCCGCCGCCGCCGCGACCACCGGGGCCGCTGCAGCCACCGACCCGGTCGACCGCATCCGCGCCCTGCTCCGGGAGGCAGCGTGACCCCCGCCGACGTTCGGATCGAGGCCCTGGACGGGCCGGCCGCCGCCGCTGTCCAAGACGACATCACCCACGTCTACGCCGAGGCGTTCGCCGAGCCGCCCTATCTCAAGACGGCCGCCGACGTCGAAGCGAACGCCCGCCGCCTGCGCTCCCAGGTCCGCAAAGCGACGTTCCGGGGGGCGCTCGCCCGCACCATGGCCGGCGACCCCGTTGGCATCGCCTACGGGTACCCCCTCAGCCCCACCACCGGGTGGTGGGACCGGCTCGCCACCCCGGTCCCGGACGAGATGAGGCGCGAGGACGGCCGCCGCACTTTCGGGCTGATCGAGTTGGCCGTACTCCCGGCCTGGCGGCGCCAGGGCATCGCCCGCGCCCTCCACACCATCGTCCTGCGCGATGCCCCGGAAGAACGCGTCCTCCTCAATGCGAGGCCAGACGCGCCGGCCGCCCAGGCCGCCTACTGCTCCTGGGGATACCGCCGGGTCGGGTCGGCGTATCCGTGGGACGGAGCCGCCCTCCACGACGTCATGCTGCTGACCCTGCGATAACCCACCTGGCCACCGTTCAGGACCGCCCGCTTCGACGGCGGATGGTCACCGTGCTCACCGCGATCGCGGTGGTGACAACGGCGAGGACCAGGAGGCCGGCGCCCGCGCCGGAGACGACGCCTACCGCGTGCGCGACCAGCGCCGCGGTGGTGGTGACGGCGGTCAGCGTTTCGCGCCTGAGTGGTATGACCACCTCCCAGCCCGCCCCACTCGACCTGTCCTGCTCATTCGGCGTCGCCACGGCGATCTCCCGCGTCTCCTCGACCACCCCGTGTGGGCGGCGTTCACCAGGGACCGTACTCCGCTCTGTGACCCCCTGATCGCAAAAAACGTCCCGCGAGGCTCAGTTACTACACATCAATGGCTGGTACGGCTCGGCCGGTGAGGTCTCGGGTCCACTCCGGTCGCCGGGTCATCTCCGCGAGGAGGCCGCGCTCGTGGAGGGCGTCGCCGAGCGCGCGATGCGGGCCGCCTGCCCGCAGCCGGGTGCTGGTGCCGAGCCAGCGGGAGCGGGCGGCCATCAGGCAGGTCCAGGTGTCCGGGGCGACCAGTCGGCCGGGCTCCAGCCCGAGCGCCCGGGAGTGATTCCGGAGTACCCGTCGGTCGAACTCTTCGTTGTAGGCGAGAACTTGCCGACCGGCGACGGCGGCCTGGAGCTCGGGCAACACCCGTTCCCAGGTGGGGGCGCCCGCTGTCATCGTGTCCGTGATGCCGTGCACGCGCTGCGCCTGGCGGGGGATCGGGACGCCTGGGTGCACCAGTGTGTCGAGCAGGGTGGCGCCGGTCGCTGCGTCCACCACGGCCACCTCTACCGCCCGCGCCTCGTAGTCCAGGCCCGTCGTCTCCGTGTCCACGACGACGGCCGTCCCGGGGTGGAGCATTCGCCAGGCCCAGTGCATCGTCTCGCCGACCGGGCCGAGGAGGACCAGGCGGCGGGCGACCACCGCCCGCGCCAACCGAGTCGGAAGCGCCGCCGCCACCTCCCCTCGTGTCGGGCCGCCGCCGGTGCGCGGCCAGTCCACCGTCCACCGGTCGGCCGTCTCGCTCCACCGCGCCCACGCGTCCACCCCGTCCGCCCGCAGCCGCGCCACCAGCTCGGCGACCAGGCGGTCGCGCTCGCCGGCCGGGCCGGCCAACTCCCGCCAGGGCGAAAAGCCGCGCCGGGAGTTCCGGGCCGCCGCCCAGTCCAAACCGGCGTTCCCGAGGAGGAAGTCGACATCGCCGGAGGCGAAGCGCACCGGCCGGTCGACGTCGCCGCCGTCGACCGGCGCGAGGAGCCCGGCCTCGACCAGGTGCTCCACCTCCCGCTCCCGGCGCAGTCGGAGGCGTTGGGCGGTCTGGCGCCAGCCCAGGGGGCGGGCGGCCCGCGCTCGATCCGCGCCGCCGCCGGCCAACCACGTCTCCACCGCGGCCTTCTCCCACCGGCCCAGCAGTCCCGGCTCGATACCGTCCGCGCGGGCAGCGCCCTCGAACTCGGTCGGCCGCAGCTCGGCGAGGTCGGCCGCCTCCCGGGGCGTCAGAGACGCGGCCGTCCAGACCTGTCGCTGAGTGATCGCCTCCCGCAGGCCAACCGCCAGCTCGGAGTCCGGTTCCTCGCACGCCGCCTCGTCGTAGAGGACATGGCCGCGCCACTCCCCGACCCGCGCAAGCAGGCCGGCCTCCGCGACCACCTCGACGTCGACCCGGTGAACCGTCACCCCGTACTCGCCGGCCAGCCGCAGGGCCAGCCCGAGGCGTTCGGCCGCACGGCGCGCGCCGATCCCCCGCTGTTCCTGGCCGTGGTCGTCACGGTCGTCGTCCAGCCACGTCACCAAGGGCGCGTCCACGCTCAACCCTCCCGGTCATCTCGATCCCATGCACTCCCAGCATGGCCGCCGACACTGACAGTTCACAGACGGATCGCCCAACTCACCGCCGGACCAGGCGAGTTCCTCCTTCGCCCCTCACCTGTAGGTATTCTC
Source organism: Streptomyces zhaozhouensis (assembly GCF_900230195.1). Lineage (GTDB taxonomy): Bacteria > Actinomycetota > Actinomycetes > Streptomycetales > Streptomycetaceae > Streptomyces > Streptomyces zhaozhouensis. Next base: position 14,538 of record NZ_OCNE01000028.1, on the reverse strand, counting down.
TGAAAGAATCAATGATTCTCGGAGGGAATGTGACCGGTACGGAGCATGTTTTCTTGCTCACGGTGGGTGCCTTGATGCGTGCCACCGGAGAGACCCAACGAGACCTGGCGGCCGGGATCGGGCTGGCGCAGTCGCAGGTCAGCAAGCGTCAGAGTGGCATTACCGCGTGGGATCTCGCCGAGGTGGACGCCGTCTCCCGCCACTACGGCATCCCCGTCCCCGACCTGTTCGCCGGCGTCGAGCACGCCGTGCACAAGCTCCCCGCTCACCGCCGGGCGGTGACGATCGGTGGTACCCAGACCGCGCTCACGGTCCAGGGGCGAACGGCGGGGGCCGCGATGAGGCGGGCGGCCCTCGCGGTCGGCAGTCAGGGGTTGGTGAAGTTGAGTTGAGGCTGCTGGGGCTCGCCCCCTGTGGCGCGTCTCGGTAGGGGCGGCAGCCGGGCCGGACGGAGAGCGCGGAGCGGCGCCGGATGGATCTGGACAGGTTAAATGAATGGGTTAAAGGATGGGGTAAGTGGCTGCTAGGGTGAGGGTATGCCTACCGAGGAAGAGTTGTTCGCGTCCGTGGACGCCTTGCTGGAGGAAGAGCCGCAGTTGCCGCCTCCGGTGGAGCGGGCCCGGTTGCGGGAGGCCGCCGGCATCACCCAGGCCCGCCTCGCCATCGCGCTGAAGACGTCGACGCAGACGATCAAGAACTGGGAGAACGGCAGGAGTGAGCCCAAGCCGCCGCGTCTGGAGGCGTATCAGCGGCTGTTGAACGGGTGGGCGGCGAAGCACCCCGCCCACGGCGCCCCCGGCCCCGCTCCGGTTCCGGTCGCCGCGCCGCAGCCGGAGGTGCCGGCCACGTCCACCGGCCCGACCGTCCCCGAGCCCGCTCCCGAGGCGCCGGCCGCAGCACCGACACAGGCCCCCGCAGCCCCGGCCGCTCGCGAGCGTGCCTCCCGTCCGGCCGTGTCGATGTCGCGTCGTCCGGCGAAGGGGAGGGCGAGCAAGCCGCCCGCGCCCACGGTCGACCCGCGCTTTCCACACGGCCCCCTCGCCGTGCTGGACGGCGACGGCCGCGCCTACGCTGCGGATGGGATCGTGTTGGACTGCCCTGCGACCACCGTTCCCGCTCTGGTGGAGTGGACGCTGAAGGAGTCGGGGCTCGGCGCGGCGAAGCTCAACCGGCACGGGAAGGACTCCGACCCGCTGGTCGTGTTGACCGCATCGGCCGCCGTGAAGCTCGGGCTGCCCGAGCGCCTGGAGGGCCACGAGCAGCGCCGCTCTCTGCGCCTGCCGGAGGACCATCCCGTGCTCAAGCAACTCGCCCACGGAAAGTGGCAGTTGACGCAGCGCGGGTTCGGCCCGTGGGCGCGGGTCTACCGCAAGGCCCAGGGCCGCGAGCGGCAGTGCGTGCAGCTCGCCATCCTGCCCTGGGGTGCTCTCGATGACCGATCCTGGCCCGGCGTCGCGGACATGGCCTCGCCGGAGATCGCCCGCGTCCTCAGCGTCTACGCGGCCCGAGTGATCACCCCGCGTGGGTCGACGGCGGTCTCCGGCCTGGAGTTGATGACCGCGTTGCGCCCGCCGACGAAGGCGGTGCGGGACGAGGCGACGGGGAACTGGGTGCCCGGCCACAACCCCGGCTCGCTGGGCACCCAGCCCGTGGACCCGGCGCCGCCGGAGGGGCAGCCCGAGCATCCCGCGATCCACCGAATGGGGTGGAAGGGCGGCTTCCTGCATGAGGAGGCGTACCAGTGGGTCCGCCCCGTCGAACTGCTCACCGACCAGGAATGTCTGCTGCCCTGGGCTGTCGGCCTGGACCTGAACACCGCGTTCCTCGCCGCCGCCGCCCGCCTGACCGTCGGCCTTTCAACCCCCGAACACGTCCAGCAGCCGGCGTTCAGCTCGAAGACCCCCGGCTCCTGGTACGTAGACCTTTCCCACATCGAGACTGACCCGCGGCTGCCCTCCCCGTTCACCCCCACCGGCCAACGTCCCACCGGCCCCGCCTGGTACCAGACACACACCGTCGCCTACGCCCAAGCGCTCGGGCACGACGTCCACCCGATCGAAGCCTTCTTGCGGCGGGAGACCGGCGCCTACCTTGACCCCTGGCACGACCGGCTCAAGAACGCCTACGTCGACACCCTCGCCGACCTCGGCGTCACCCGGGACCTGAACGACGTGGAGTTCTTGGCGGCGATGGAACGACACAAGGACGTCGACCCGGCGATGGCCGCCGTGCTGGCCGCCATCAAGGCCACGGTGAAGGGCGGCATCGGGAAGCTGTTCGAGAACCCGCAGGGCAAGACCTACAAGGCCGGCGAGCCGTGGCCGGCCATGATGCGGCCGACTTGGCGGCCGGACATCCGCGCCGCCGTCATCTCCAAGGCCCGCGTCAACATGCACCGCAAACTCGCCAACACCGCCCGGTTCACAGGGCTGTACCCGCTCGCCGTACTCTCCGACTGCGTCGTCTACCCCAGCCCCGGCCCCACCCCACTCGACTTCCTCCCCTACGCCACCTCCGGCAAGCCCCAACCCGGCGCCTTCCGCCTCGGACCCACCCCCGGACTGGCCAAACTGGAGGGTGTCCAGGAGATGGCCTGGGCCGTTGACCTGATGGAACAGGGCCTCAACCCCGCCCGCCACATCAAGGGCGGCGACGCCGTCCTGGACGAAGGAGAGTAGAGCCGTGGACGAGATCGCCGACGCCCTCGCCCGCGCTGACCAGGAGGCGTTCACCCGCGAGCCCCCGAAGACCCTCAAAGGTCGAGTCAGTTACCTGGTCCGGCAGTTGGGCAGCGCACGGGCCGTCGCCGCCGAGATCGGCGTCACCCCCGACTCCATCAACCGCTACCGCCGCGGCGCCCGCAAGAACCCGCCCAAGGCCGTCGCCGACCGAATCGACGCGGCCGTCCGCGCCCGCTGGCAACCCGGAGTCCGCGCCCGCCGGCGGCGGCGGGCCGCCACCACGGGCGGTGTCACCGTCGAGACCCGCGCCCGCTTCGGCTACACCGCCCCCATCGGCACCACCGACGACGGCCGCTTCCGCCGCCTGACCGTCCACCTCCCACCCCAGTACGCCGACCGCCTCTTCACCGCCCGCGACGCCGGAGCCGGCGACAACCAGCTGCGCGCCATCGTCGCCGAGGGCCTACGCGACATCTACTTCCAGGACGGCGGCACCCGCGCCCTCGGCCTGTCCGACGTCGCACTGACCGACATCGACTACCTCGACCTGGAGTTCTGAACACCCCTCAGGCACCGCCCGGCACGCTCCTGTGACTGAGTGCTTCAGTTGGCCAGTGAGCGTGCGAGTTGGCCGTTCGAGCGTTCCATGTCGATGCCGTGGACGAGCTGCTCGGCAAAGACGTCAAGCAGTGGCTTCATCTGCTGGTAGAGAGGCACCTTGTTCTGCCGGATCCAGTGCCCGATGCTGAACCGGTCTTGGCTCCATGCCGTGTCGAGCTCGGCGTTGTTGCGGGATTCGGACGGTTGTGGGGCGACTCCTCGATCAGGCCCCCCGGCCGCACGTCCACCAGCCAGCAGGCTCCCGCAGCGAGCACGAGGAAGTCCGGGATGTGCGAGCCCTTCCCCTCCGAGGAGAAGAACCGCAGGCGAAACGGCTGGGACAGCACCTCATCGAACCCGCCGACGAAGTCCAGGACCAGCAAAAGCCACCGCTCGGCCAGGCTCTCGAATCCGTGCTGCCGCCCGGTCGACACCAGGCACTCCAGCCCCGGCCGATGACGCTGGCCGGCCCTCCAGGAAAACCGCCTCACCGGCACCGACGCCATCGCCGGCCCGGCCGACAGATCCTTTACCGGGACGACGACCTCGGACGTACCGGCCTTCCACGTCACCGTCCACGTGCGCGGCCATCGCGGTCCCAGATCCAGGCACTCGGTGGCCCGACTGGGCAGCGCGTACGGCAGCACGAGCTCATCCAGCTGGCAGGAATGCGACCACACCGGAGCTTCCGGTACGTCGACGCCCGGTACATCACCCATGGCGACAGCACACTGCGCGGACGAGCCGTGCGTCGAGGAAACACGGAAACCAACATCAACAACCGTGACCTGCTGGTAACCTGCCCCGCCAACACTTACTGAGCTTGAACTCGTGATGTCGTCTTCGGTGATGAGGGGTTGATGGCCAGGCCGGTCTCGGTGAGGCAGCAGTCTATGAGGTGGCTGCGGTACTGGATGTGGCGTAGGCCGCGTCGGATGCGCTGGGTGAGGTGTTCGGGGGTGGTGAAGGCGACGTTGGAGAGCCAGCCGCGTCGTAGGAGGGACCAGATGCCTTCGACGGGGTTGAGGTCGGGTGCGTAGGGCGGCAGGTAGTAGATGGTCAGCCAGTCCCGGGCTGCCGCCCATTCCCGCAGGTCGGCGGCCTTGTGGACGTTCAGGTTGTCCCAGACGAGCACGATCGGGCCGCCGAGCTGCTGGTGTGCTGCGGTCAGCAGGTCCCGGTAGTCGCGCCAGGAGAAGCTCTTGCGGCCGTCGCGGTTGCCGTCGTCGCGGCGGGGCCGGTAGATCAGCCGCGAGCGGTGGCCGGGTCTGTAGCAGGTCAGCGCGGCGATGGAGATCCGTCTGCGGGATCGGCCGCAGACTCGGACGACCGGTGTCCGGCCTCGTTGCGACCAGGTCTTGGACTGCGGCGGCGTCATGGAGAATCCGGCTTCGTCCTCGAAGACGAGCCAGGCTCCACGGGCCGCCGCGAGTCTTCCGCGCGGGGCCATACCTCCTTGACCCATCCCTCGACCGCGTCGTCGTCCCGCTCGACGGCGCGTCGGGCCGGGACCTGGCAGGACCAGCCGTTGCGCACCAGGAGCTTGCGCACGCCCTGGATGGTGTAGGTGAGGTGGAAACGTCGGCCGATCACCGTCTTCACACGGCCAAGGGTCCAGCGTTGGTCTTCCCAGCCGTGCGCCGCCGGACCCTTCGCGAGTTCCGCCTCCAGCTGGGCGAACTGCTCCTCACTCAGCCTGGGCAGCGACGCCGGTCCCTGCGACCGCAGAGCACGCGGACCACCCTCATCCCATGCCTGCCGCCATCGCTGCACCGAGCGGACGCTGACCCGCAGGTCCTTGGCGATCACCGCACTCGCCTCGCCCTGGGCGAATCGTTCAGCAGCTCGCAGCCGTAACTCCTCGCGGAACCGCTGCCGTTCGGCAGTCAGCCCGCCCCCTTGTGGATACCGCATGCCCCGGTGATACCGCACGGATGACGAGGTGTCAGCCCCCACGACTCCACGAGTTCAAGCTCAGTAACTGGCCAACTGAAGCGCTCAGAGGCACCCTTGTTGAGCGGGTTTGCTGCCAGATCTGACCCCGACCTCAGGATTCCCTGATCCCATGCTTGGCCGCCTGCTCGGGTGTGTAGAGGTAGAGACTCTCGCGAAGCGCGTCGGCCAACGCTTCGAAGGCTTCCCCGTTCTGCGGCTGGGCGGGTGGGGGGAAAGGTAGGTCGCTGGAACGACGCGGCCAGATCCGGGCGACGGAGAGGTGGAACTCACGCGCGTGCTGGATGACGACGTCCACGGCCGGGAAATAGACGTAGATGCACAGGTGCCCGATCTTCATGGGGCAGAAGAACCCCACCGGCTGGGGGGCGCCTGGAGCGGATACACCGGTGAGGTCGATCCTCACGGTGTGACTGGTGACAATGGGATTACGTTCGGGGCAGGACCCCAGCCAGACGCGCGTCCCACCAGGAATGGCTCGGTGAGTGCGCATTCTCCGGAGCTGATGGGACGGCAGGAGGGGCTCCTGCTGAACCTGGTCGGCCATCATCGCAGTTTTTGTGGCCCAGAGCGCGATCTTTCGTTGCCGCTGGAGGGATATGAGGTCAAGGTCCTGCCGAATGATCAGTGGCTCGAGGACACCCTTGGAGGATGCTTCAAGCTTCGACATCCAGCCGTTGTTGCACGGGGCACACACCTTCTTGACCGTAAAGTCCAGGCCCAAGCTCTCTCTGGTCACCTCATAGGCGCCCGCGCCATAGCGGGCCTGTTCAGTCTGCTGCCGCCCGGGAGGAAGATACTGGTTCAGCCACTGAGGGAAGACATGCTCTTTGGTGACGGGAGATCTACCGCAGAAGACACAGGACATCAGCAGATCGTAGCGGCCGAGCTTCGGCGGGATCGCCCCGCCGAGGTCCACTGCGCCGCGGTGCTCACGCCGCCTCGCCCGAAGTGCTCAACTGGCCAACTGAGGCGCTCAGTCACAGGCACACGTTCGTTTCCAGGGGGAAGAAACGGAACACGATGAAGGTCACCGCCATCTCGTCCCTGGAGTCGTCGCAGTATGAGTACATCCTCGGCCGGATCGTTGACGCCTTCATGGCCGCATTGCGCCCACGGCGCGGACCCGGACACCGACCCTGTCGGCTGCCGGGGCATCCGAGTCTCTGCTTTCGCCGGCCGGGCGATCCCGATGCGCTTCTGCCTCGCTCACCTGAGCGAGGCCTCCCGCGATATCTACCTGAGGAGCCTGACTCCTGGCGCTAACATCGACCTCCGGGGTACAACCTTCACCGAAGACCTTCTGACCCGGCTCCTGACCGCTCTCCAAGACCCCACCACACAGCGCCCCCACCTCGGCGACGCCAGGTTCCGCGGGGCGCGATTCGGAAGCAATGCCGACTTCCATGGGGCACGTTTCGATGGCTCTGCCGACTTCCATGGGGCACGTTTCGATGGCGTGGCCAGGTTCGTCAAGGTGCAGTTCACCAGCGGTGCCCACTTCTATGGGGCGCGTTTCGCTGGCGAGGCAGGGTTTGGCGGGGTGCAGTTCACCGGCATCGCCAACTTCTACGGAACGCGTTTCGATGACGAGACGAGCTTCTACGGAGCGCGCTTCGCTGGCAGGGTCAGCTTCGGCGGGGTGCAGTTCACCGGCAACGCCAACTTCTGCGAAGCGCGCTTCGCTGGCGTGGCCAGCTTCGACGGGGCGCAGTTCACCACCCATGCCCTGTTCGACGCGAAGTTCACTGGCGAGGCCAGCTTCAGCGATGCGCAGTTTGCTGGTGGCGCCTGGTTCGAGCGGAGCCGGTTTTCTGATCACGCCAGCTTCAGCGGGGCGCGCTTTGACGGCCCCGCCTGGTTCGGCGAGGTGTGGTTCGCCGGTAACGCTGACTTCGTCGCAGCGCGGTTCGTGGGGAGCTTCTGGGGTCCTGTGACGTGTGTTGGGGTGTTGGACCTGTCGGGTGCGGTGTTCGAGGTGCCGGTGACGTTGGATATTGCGGCGCGCCAGGTGCTGTTCATGCGGACGCGGTGGGAGTCGACCGCCACCATACGGTTACGTTACGCCTCCGTGGATCTCAAGCACGCGGTGCTGGCGGCTCCTGTCGCGGTTGCCGCCCACCCCGCCCCCTTCACCTCGGCAGAGGGCAGGCTGGTGGATGAGGGTCCGCTGACCGACCCCGCAGGGGTACGCGTGGTGTCGGTGCAGGGCGTGGACGCTGCGCTGCTGGTACTGACCGATACAGACTTGTCCGACTGTCTGTTCTCTGGGGCCTTCCACCTCGACCAGCTCCGTCTCGAAGGCCGCACGGTCTTCGCGTCACCGCCCACCGGCTGGCACCTCCAAGGCATACGGCCGGTGCGCTGGACACGCCGGCGTGTACTCGCTGAGGAACACCACTGGCGAGCCCAGACCGCCGGCCAGCCACCCCCGCCTCCAGGAGTAACGCCGCCGACCGACCGGTGGCGTCCGGGCTCGGACCACCCCGACCCGGAACTCACTCCCGACCCAGACGACGTCGCCCCCCTGTACCGGCAGCTCCGAAAGGCCTTCGAGGACAGCAAAAACGAGCCCGGCGCCGCTGATTTCTACTACGGCGAATGCGAGATGCGCCGCCACGACCACACCGGCACCCCACGAGTGGAACGCGCCCTGCTGTGGGGGTACTGGCTGCTGTCCGGCTACGGCCTACGCGCCTCCCGCGCCCTGGGCTGGCTTGCCGTATCCATGCTCGCCACGATCGTTCTGCTGATGGGCTTCGGCCTGCCGGCCTCCTCCCCGAAACAGGAAGCCACCGGCACCGTCCCACCCAGCGGAGGCGAGGTCACCCTCACCATCGACAAACAACCCCCGCAAAACCCCACCGGCGACAGATTCACCAGCGACCGCTTCGAGAAGGCCCTGAGCATCACGCTCAACTCCGTGGTCTTCCGCTCCAGCGGACAGGACCTCACCACCGCCGGCACCTACATCGAGATGACCTCCCGCCTCCTCGAACCTACTCTCCTCGCCCTGGCTGTCCTGGCCGTCCGCGGACGCATCAAACGCTGACCAAGAGCCCGCCTCGCGGGCCAAGTCCGCCGCTGGATCTCGGACGGGGCTCGGGTGCCGGCCATCCCGACGGCCGGCACCCGAGCACGGTCATCGGGCGAGTTCCACGGTGACGGCCTGGTCTTCGCAGCCGGCGGCGGTCTCGTTGATCGCGGTCAGCTCGGTGTTGTCGATGGCCAGGTCCCAGCGGGTCTTGATGGTGACCCAGTCGGTGACGTACCGGCAGGTCGCGGAGTCCGCGGGCGGCAGCCACTCGGCAGGGTCCTTGTCGCCCTTGGATCGGTTGGACCGCGCGGTCACCGCTACCAGCGACCTCTCGTCACCGAGATCGTTGGCGTATTCCTCCCGCTCGGTCGCGGTCCACTCGCTGGCGCCCGAGTCCCAGGCTTCCGCGAGGGGGACCATGTGGTCGATGTCGAGGGAGCCTGCGCTCGTCACGGTGACCTCGTCGTACCAGGACAGCCACTCGCCCGTGTTGGGCGTGATCGAGCACCGGCCGGTCACCTCGGGGGCGACGACGGCCTCCTCCAAGAGGGTCTCGGCGCGGGCGTTGCATCCGTCGCGGTCGGCGTCCACCCAGTGCTTGAAGGCGTCGCGGTCGTAGCCCGTGCGGTCCTCGTCCTGGACGGGCAGCTGGCTGATGAGTTGGGAAAGCGGGGCGGTGACGGTGTCGCCCGGCGCGGCGGCCGCAGTGGGGGCGGGCACCAGGACGAGGGCGGGCACGACAGCGGCGGCTGCGATGGCGGCCCGTAGCAGGGCGGTAGAAGGGGTGCGCATGCCCCGTCTACCGCTCCGGCCGGCCGGGAAGTGACGGCCGGCCGGAGCGTTTCACCCACCCGAGCGGTTTCCCGGCCCGGGTACGGGGCCGGGGCGCGCACCTGCCCGGAGGTTGGGGCGGCCGCCGGTGGTGCGCACGCGGGGCCGGGTGGCCGGTCCGCCACCCGGGGCGAGTGGTCTCGTTGGGCCGGGTATGACGTCCAACAGCGAGGTGTCCCTCCAGCTCCATACCGACCGGCGTCGGGAGCAGGCGGACGAGGATCTGCGCGCGCAAGCCGAAGAGTTCGCCGATCGGGCGTGTGAGCTGGCGGACTCGACTGCCCGGTGGACGCCGCCGGCCGTCGAGGAGGCTCTGGCGGCCGTCGACATCGTGGCCGAGGCCCTGGGGCAGCTGGGCCCGGCCGCGGTGGCTGCGCTGGCACCGGTCACGGCCGGCACCGCCGAGATGCGGCGGCTGGTCCAGGAGGCGGCGCTGCCGAGGCCGGCATCGAGCCGGCCGGCGGTCAACGGGGTGCCTGTGGCTCGGTCTCCGCGTCGAGGGCTGGGCCCCGGGTGGCGGGGCATTCGGACTCCCGGCCGTCCACCACCGTTGTGAGTCGCAGGGAACGCGCAGGGAGGAGCTGACGACGGCGGATGGTCCCCGCGTCCGCGTGGTCCTCCCCGATGGGCAGCAGGTCTACGCCGTCGTCCACGCCCGGCGCCGCGAGTCCGGCCTGGGTGACGGCGGTTGGTGGTACCGGCTCACGCTCCCGCTCTGGTCCGCTACCCACCTGCCCGGTGACCGCCTGCTCGCGGAACCGTTCACGGTGGAGTGGTGGGCACCCGCGCACGTGTGCACCCCGCTGAAGGGGCAGGACTACGACGAGGTGGTCACCGAACCGGCCCAAGGAACTGCCGCCCGCCCGCGCTGGGTCCTCGAAGACGTCCTCAACCCGAGCCCCGACGCGCCCGAGTTGGTAGTGCACCGGGGAGATTGCGCCGCCGGCCAGGGGCCGCTCCGGCCGGCGACCGCCGAGCAGGTACGCGAGGCCGCCGCGTCTGGCCGGACTGCGCGCTGCTCGATCTGCTCCCCGCCGACGTGAGAACGATTCGAGAACTGCGTGAGGCGCCGAGCTGTACACCAACGGTGCGGCGGGCGCCCCCAGTGCAACGCCGGCGACGCCGTCCTCCGTGGTAGCCAACTCGTGTTGTCGCGAGCGGAGATACCCGTTCGCTCGGCCCGTCGCAAAGAGCAATAATTGCTGCTCATGAGCTATGCAAGCCCGTTCGGTCGACTTGACGCCGACCACGACAGCGTGGCGCACACGCTGTGTCTGTCGCGCACCCACTGCGTGAGCGCGCCGGAGGAGACTCTCGCGGAGTACCACCAGGCCGCAGTCGCCGCGATCGAACGCTCCGCGCCCCAGCCGGCGTTCTTCCTCGCCCGGCAACTCGCCGAGTTGACCCTGAAGGCCCTTCACACCAGCCCCTACCGGTTCACCCACCGCCTGGACCAACTCTTGGAAAGCCTCGCCGAAGCCGGCGACGACCTCCTGGCCGGCGGGAGCGAGGAGAACGACCTGGTCGCGTTCATCCGCGACCTCGACGCCTGCGATTCCGCCGGCGACGAAGGCCGCTACCCGACCACTCGCAACGGCACTCCCGCCCTGGCCAATGTGTGCTGCGCCGACCCCGCCCTACTACGCGCGCTGGTCGACCGCCTCCACACCTACGCACAGACGAGGCTGGCCCTGCGACAGGGCGCCGCCACCCCATAGAGGCCCTCTGGCCCGCGACTCACCAGCCCCTGTGGGGACGTACGGCGCCCAGTTGGACCTCGCGCCGGCATTCCCCACAGTCGGGCAAGCCCTCCACCCGCTGGCCTTCCTCTTCCGCCCACCTGAAGCCACACAACGCCATGAGCAGGCCCCCACCCTCATCGGAGATCGCATGGGAGCCGTGGCCCGGAACATCCCACGTGCCCGTGGTCCCGCCGTCGTAGGGCGCGCCCTCTGGCCACGCGTACACCGCTTCGGTGGTGGTACAGCGCATCCGGAGGTCAGGTCCCTTCCAGCGAGCGCCCTGCCGCGCTTCGGCGCCGGCATCGACGGCGTCTGCCAGCCGCTCGAAGGACAGGTCGTAGTCCTCCATGTGGGCCCAGCTGTCGGGAGCCTGTTCACGGACCAGCGAACGGAACATCAGCAGCAGCCGCGACAGGTCGTGCTGCCCGACCCGGACGGTGTTGCTCTCGGCGTCGTAGCCGTGCAGGGCCTGGGCGTCAGTCATCTTGGGCATCACACTTCTCCTCGTCTACGCGCTGGTGGGCTGAGTGTGCCGCGACCGCGTGCCCTCCCAGCTTTCCCTCGCCGCATCCCACCCGCTGCATCCGAGGAGCGGCCACCGCAACTGAAACTCGGTGCAGCCCCTGGTTCAACGGGGATGCAGGGGCGCGCGCAGCGCTTGGTCCTACAGCCCCAACTCCTCCAGCACGGCTTGTTGTTCGGGCGGCAGGGTGTGGCGCCTGCTGCGCATGTTGGAGCGCCAGACGCCCAGCTTCACCGCGACGGTCTGCGGCTCCTGGCCGTCTCCGTCGTCGGCGCCGGCATCGAGGGCCAGGTGCTCGGTGTGTCCTCGGGGGACGGTGAGGTGGCCTTCGCGGGCGAGGTATTGGCGGGCGGCGGCTACCCCTCGCTCGAACGCCGCGCTGCCGCGCCCTCCGGCGCGCTTCCCGGTCGCAGGCAGACCGCCGGCAGCCGTAGGCCCCGTGCCTTCCTCGCCGGCCGTCGCCGGGGCCGGCGCGGCCTTCGCGGGCGTCACGGCGGGTGTTGTTGCGGGCGGGGTGATCCCGAGTTGTTCCAGGAGCTCCCGCTGGCCGGGGAGGAGCTTCGCCCACACCGTGGGCTGGGTCTGCTTGGTCAACCAGCGCCCGATGTCCATGCCGTGGACGGTGACTCCGGGATCGACGTGGATCGGGCCGGTCTCCTCGGCGATGAGGTCCTGGAGGGCGGCGTAGTGGCGTTGCCAGCTCGCCGGCCAGGCCGGGTTCCAGTGCGGGTCGATCGCGCGCAGCGCCGTCTCCCACTCGGGGTGCCCGTCCAACGCGCCGGGTCGGCGCAGGTTGCTCAGCCACTGTCCTACGGGCTTGTCGAGGGCTACGGCGGTCCTCGGAGCGCAGAGGGTCAAGCGCTGCTCGTAGTACGCCCGCGCGGCGGCCAGGTTCTCCTGGAACCGCTCGTCGACCTCGGACCACACCATCTGGAGGTCTTCCAGCCGGCGGGCCCGCTGGCTGCTCATCTCCCCGGCCCGGTAGGCGCGCCGCTGTTCCGCGACCCACTGCCCCAGGGGGAAGGCGCCCTCGCGGTGGCCGTAGGGGACGCGGGCGTGCTGCTCGCGTTCGACGTACCGGCGGAGGGCTTCCCAACCGCGGGCCCAGTCCTGACGCTCGGTATCGATCACGTTGAAGCTGACCCACCGCGCGACCATCGCCGGGTCACGCCGCGCCGCGAAACGCAGCAACAGACGAGATTCATCTTCGCCTTCCTCTGGTTTCGGACCGATGAAGATCGACGGCTTCACCATGGCCTTCTGCCGTTCCTGTGGAATGGCGAGCAGTTCCACAGCTTCCTCATCATGAGCCCGCAGCCCTGCCAGTACCTTGACCAGCGGCCGGTACGAGCTGGAGGTGAACATATCCTCCGGAGCTTCATCGGGCTGGAGAAAGACCGGCACAATCAGCGAAGCGACTTTCCCCTGCCCGGGCTTTTGCCGCAGAGCGCGGCCGATGGCCTGGACGATGTCGTGCGGCGCGCCCTTCGGGTCGATCAGGGCGACGCTGTCCACCGCCCGGATGTCGACGCCCTCGCCGAGGACGCGGCAGTTGGACAGCACCGCGCGCCGCGCGGTGGACCCGAACTCGGCCAGCACCGGCTGCCGGCGCTCAGGCTCGTGCTCGCCACACAGCCAGTCCGCCCAGATCTTCTTCGGGTACGTCTGGGACTGGTCGGCGTGGAGCTTGCCCGCGACCGCCTCCAGGCCCTCGGCGAACGCCTGCGCCTCGATGGTCCGGTGGTGGAAGGTGATGCATGTGCCGAGGTTGTGCTCGGCCATGGTCCGCAGCAGGCCGGCCTGCAAGGCCGCCAACCGCTGCCCGCGCACCTCTTCGTCGTGCCGTTCCTCACTCATCAGCCGCGCGGGCGTGACCACCGGGTCTTGGAGCTCCAACACGATGATCTGGTACCGCGCCAACAGGCCCCGGGTGACCGCGGAGGCCAACGACAGCTTGTAGAGGACCGGCCCGAACACGGCCTCGTCGTCCATGCTCGCGGCCAACTCCTTCGGCAACGGATCGCGGACCCCCTCCGCCACCTCCCAGTGCGGGGCCCGCTCCTGCCAGATCCGCGGCGTCGCCGTCAGGTACAGCCGGCGGGCTGCCGGGATCGCTTCCTGATCGTGCACCCGCGCCCACCGCTTCCCCAGGGAGCCGGAGGTGCGGTGCGCCTCGTCCACCACCACCAGGTCCATCGGCGCCAGCTGCTGCCCGTAGCCCCCCTCGAACGCCTCCTCTAGCACCGGAAGCGAGGCGTAGGTCGCGAACATCACCACCTGGCCGGTGCCGTGCCACAACGACAAGCGGACCGGGTTCGTCGTCGAGCGCACCCCCAAGTTCCACAGCTGCGGGTCCTCTTGGAGAGAGCAGACGGCCACCGCCGGCCCGGTGTGCCCGACCCGCCGCCACTCCCGCACCGTCTGGGACAGCAGATCCAACGTCGGCACCACCACCAGAATGCGTCCGCGCGGCAGCATCTCCCTCGCGGCGAACGCCGCCATGATAGTTTTTCCCGTACCACACGCGGAAATGACCTGCCCCCGAAAGCCATTTGCAGGGATTCCGTTTGGAGGGATATCGAAACCGCGCACAATGGCGTCAACAGCCTCGATCTGATGATTTCGGAGATCGCGTCTCGACATAGCCATGGGAAAGACTCCTCGCGAGAGGGCAGGGGCTGAATTCGTGGACCCGGTGGTGAGCCTCTGGACCAGAGCATACACAGTGCATCACCTCGATGCATCACCATGGGTACGCGTTCACCCCCACGCATGACAAGCTGTCGCATCACTCTCTATACGCGCCCATCGCGTGATAGTGTGGGTCGGGCTTGCCCCCTCCGTGTGACCCTCTCGGGTCTCTCCTCCGATGTGCGGTCGAACCCATCAACTCCCCCCCTCACTCACGCGTCACCCGATGAGGGGTGGTGGCCTGAACTCCCAGCCTCTACACGGTGCATCACCAGCGCACGGCACCCTCCCCGTAGCCAGCTTCTTTTAGAGTCCCGCTTGCGGGACTCCGCCTTTTCGCGCTTGCGCGAAAAGGCTTCACTTCGCTTTCGCATTCCGCTTGCGGAATGCGTTTCCCGCGCTTGCGCGGGAAACCGCGTCGCCGCTTGCGGCGACGCACCCCTATTGCGCGGCTTGCCGCGCAATAACCCGCTCCGCGGG
>NZ_OCNE01000027.1 GCF_900230195.1 Streptomyces zhaozhouensis | reverse complement strand
GCCACGGCTTCCAGACCGCTGAGCAGTTCCTCACGGTCACCACCGACCACCACGGCCCGGTGCTCGAAGGACGCACGCGTGGTCACCAGGGAGTAGCCGACATCCACCGGCTCCAACTTCGGGCGCTCACGCACGAACGACACCAACCGCCCCGCCTGCGCCCGCAACGCCTCAACCGACTTCGCCGACACCACCCACGGCACCGCCACCAACGAAGCCCCAGACTGAGGGATTTCGGCCGGCGCCTCAACCTCGGGCGCCTCCTCCACGATCACATGCGCGTTGGTACCACTGAGCCCGAACGACGAGACCGCCGCCCGACGCGGCTGTTCCCCGCGTGGCCACTCCCGCGCCTCGGTGAGAAGCTCCACCGCACCCGCCGACCAGTCCACGTGCGGCGACGGCTCGTCCACATGCAGCGTCTTCGGCATCACGCCGTGACGCATCGCCATCACCATCTTGATGACGCCACCCACACCCGCGGCCGCCTGCGCGTGACCGATGTTCGACTTCAACGAACCCAGCCACAGCGGCTCACCGTTCTCCGGCCGGTCCTGACCATAGGTCGCGAGCAGAGCCTGCGCCTCGATCGGGTCACCCAGGGACGTTCCCGTACCGTGCGCCTCGACCAGGTCGATGTCGGCGGTCTTCAGCCGGGCGCTGTTCAGCGCGGCGCGGATGACGCGCTGCTGCGACGGGCCGTTGGGGGCGGTGAAGCCGCTGGAGGCGCCGTCCTGGTTGACCGCCGAACCACGGATCACCGCGAGCACCTCGTGCCCGTTGCGCTGGGCGTCCGAGAGGCGCTCCAGCACCAGTATGCCGGCGCCCTCGGACCAGCCGGTGCCGTCGGCGGCACCGGAGAACGCCTTGCACCGGCCGTCCGGGGAGAGAGCGCGCTGCCTGCTGTACTCGACGAACATGTTGGGGGTGGACATGACGGTCACGCCGCCGGCCAGGGCCAGCGAGCACTCGTCGCGGCGCAGCGACTGCACGGCCAGGTGCAGGCTGACCAGTGAGGACGAGCAGGCGGTGTCGACCGAGAGCGCGGGGCCCTCCAGGCCGAAGAGGTAGGAGACGCGTCCGGAGACGATGCTGGCGACGCTGCCGGCCGCGAGGTACGCCTCGATGTCGTCGGGGATGGCGGCGAGGGCCGCGCCGTAGTCGCAGTACATGACGCCGCCGAAGACGCCGGTACGGGTGCTGCGCAGCTTCCCGGGGTCGAGGCCGGCGCGCTCCAGCGCCTCCCAGGAGGTCTCCAGCAGCAGCCGCTGCTGCGGGTCCATCGCCAGGGCCTCACGCGGGCCGATGCCGAAGAAGCCGGCGTCGAAGCCGGCGACGCCGTCGAGGAAGCCACCTTCGCGGACATAGCTGTGGCCGATGCGGTCCGGGTCGGCGTCGTAGAGGCCCTCGACGTCCCAGCCACGGTCCTCGGGGAACGGGCCGATGCCGTCCTCGCCCTCGGCGACCAGGCGCCACAGGTCCTCCGGACTCCGCACGCCGCCCGGGTAGCGGCAGCTCATGCCGACGATGGCCACCGGTTCGTGTTCCCGGTCCTCGGCTTCGCGCAGGCTGCGCCGAGCGTCACGGAGATCTGCCGTCGTCCTCTTGAGGTAATCCAGAAGCTTCTGTTCGTTCGACTGGTTCGACATCCGACCCACCTGTTTTCTAAGTCAAGAGGTGGGCGTCGCACCGGCCAGCCGAATTGACCGGCAATCGAATCAGCGGCACCCGGCCTCGTGTTCTTTTTCCGCTCTCCCGGCCACTGGGAATTCGGCAGGCTAGCCTGCGTTCTCGATGGCCAACCGAATAGTGCCGCTCAGGCCCGTGACATCGTTCGGGTTGGTCGCCGAACCGGTCGGCGACGCGGGGACGCGTCCGGGCCGCCTCTCCGCCCGGGACAGCGGCAGCGGCGTGTGCGCGTCGGGACGCGCGCTGTTCGGTACGGCCATGCGCCTTGGCGTTCGCGCCAGCCTCACGTCGGCTCCCACGGGGTCCGCCCGTCGGGGCTCCTCGACACCCGGGGCGCGCGTGGTACGGGCGCGGACGGGCACGGCGTGGTCGCCGGCGACCACGCCGGCGCGCTCCGCCGGTTCGCGTACGGGCGGACCGCCGGCGTGCCCGCGCGGGCACGCCGGCGTGTGGGTTCTCTCCCTGAGCCGGCCGCGCCCACGGCCGCCCGGACCGGGCGGGTGGGTGCGTGGCAGCTCACGGAATGCAGGAAGTTGAGGCACGCGGGGAAGCGTAAATAGCGGCCGGCTTCCGGCTAACCCCTACCGATGCCCGGCCGACCCCCTACCGTGGCTGCCGGGAGCGACACCGGTCCCCTACCGCCAGGAATTCACCCCTATCTGACAGGGGACTTGTCCCTGCTTGTGGCAGCTGGTGGACCATAGCAGTCACAGCACCTTTCCCAGGCTGCTCCTCGATTATTAGACTGCATCGGCGTCACGTATTCAGAAGCGTGCGAGAGCACGGCAAGAAAGGTTTCCCATGGCGGATCAGTTTCCTGCGACGTTGTGTTCGACGGAGCCGTCGGGTCAGCAGCCCGCCGCCATGGCCGTGGCACAGATCGCCGAATCGGCCCTCACCGGGGAGGGCGTCACCAGCGCCGTCGCGTTCCGGGAATGGTTCGCTGAGCGGCAGCGGCAGAACGTCGCGGAGGTGCGGCAGGTCCCGCTGAACGAGATGCCGGGGTGGAACATCGAGGCCGGCACCGGGAACATCGTGCACGAGTCCGGGCGGTTCTTCTCGGTCGAGGGGGTGGACGTCCGGCTGGCTTCCGGGCCGTGGCAGTCGTGGAGCCAGCCCATGATCTTCCAGCAGGAGGTCGGCACCCTCGGCATCATCGTCAAGAGGCTCGGCGGTGTCCTGCACTTCCTGATGCAGGCGAAGAACGAGCCGGGCAACCACAACGGGGTCCAGCTGTCGCCCACTGTGCAGGCCACGCGGAGCAACTACACGCGGGTGCACCGGGGTCAGGCGGTGCCCTACGTCGAGTACTTCCAGCAGGCCCACCGCCACCGGCTGCTGACGGACGTGCTCCAGTCGGAGCAGGGTTCGTGGTTCTACCGCAAGCGCAACCGCAACATGGTGGTGGAGGTGGAGGAGGACGTCGAGGCCCGGGACAACTTCTGCTGGCTCACGCTGGGGCAGATCCACCGGCTGCTGGCCGAGGACGACATGGTCAACATGGACGCCAGGACGGTGCTGGGCTGTCTGCCGTTCGCCGGGGAGGGCGCGGCCCTGCCGGCGGTCCGCCTGGACGAGGGGCTGCGTTCCGCACTCGTGCGGTCCTGTCACGCGGAGTCCGGCGGTCTGCACAGCATGACGGCGATACGCCGGTGGCTCAACGACCAGCGTGTGATGACCGAGATCCGCACCCGTCCGACGCCGTTGAACGAGGTGGCCGGCTGGGAGCGCTCGGAGGAGGTCGTGGAGCACGAGGACCGGCGCTTCTTCCGGGTGATCGGCGTCGACGTGCGCAGTGGCAGCCGGGAGGTGAAGCAGTGGACGCAGCCGATGGTGCAGCCGTGTGGGCAGGGACTGATCGCGTTCCTGGTCGCCCGGTTCGACGGGGTGCTCCACGCGCTGGTCAACGCCCGTTCCCAGCCGGGGTTCCTGGACGGGGTGGAGCTGGCGCCGACGGTGCAGTGCACGCCGTCGAACTACCTGCCAGGGCCGCGCCCCGCGCACCTGCGGTATCTGGACCACGTGCTGGACGCGCCCGCCGACCGGATCGTCTTCGACAGCGTCCACTCCGAGGAGGGCGGCCGTTTCCACCACGCCCGCAACCGCTATCTGATCGTGGAGCTGGACAACGGGCCGGGCCGGGTGGAGGAGACCCTCCTCGACGACTCGTTCCGCTGGGTCACCCTGCACCAGCTCGCGGCGCTGCTGCGGCACAGCTACTACGTCAACGTGGAGGCACGCAATCTGACGGCCTGTCTCCACAGCCTGTTCGGCACGACTGAGGAGTTCTCCGGATGACCAGAGCAGGGACCGACAGGTCGTACAGGGCACGGGACGGCGGGGGGCGCCGCCTGGGCGAGGAGGGACGGGCGTGGTGAGACGGGTACTGGTGACCGGCGGGGCCGGGTTCATCGGATCGCACTATGTCAGGACGCTGCTGACGGGCGGCTACCCCGCCTGGGCGGACGCGTCCGTCACGGTGCTGGACAAGTTGACCTACTCGGGGAACCTGGCGTCCCTGGCGCCGGTCGAGGGGGGGTTCACGTTCGTCCACGGCGACATCTGCGACGCGGAGCTGTTGGCGCGCGTGGTGCCCGGCCACGATGTCGTGGTCAACTTCGCGGCCGAGACGCACGTGGACCGTTCCATCACGGGCCCCGACGTGTTCGCGACGACCAACGTGCTCGGCACGCACCGGCTGGTGCGCGCCGCGCTGGAGGCCGGGGTCGGCGTGTTCGTGCAGGTGTCGACGGACGAGGTGTACGGCAGCATCGCCGAGGGCGCCTGGACGGAGGACGCGCCCGTCTCGCCCAACTCGCCGTACTCGGCGGCCAAGGCGGGCGGCGACCACATGGCGCTGGCGTACGCCCGCACCCACGGCCTCGACGTGCGCCTGACGCGCTGCGGCAACAACTACGGGCCCTACCAGTACCCGGAGAAGATCATCCCGCTGTTCGTGACCCGCCTGCTGGAGGGCCGCGGGGTTCCCCTGTACGGGAACGGGCGCAACGAACGGGAGTGGATCCACGTGGACGACCACTGCCGTGGCATCCAGCTGGTCGCCGAGCGTGGGCGGGCCGGCGAGGTGTACCACATCTCCGGTTCGCATCCGCTGACCAATCTTGACCTGACGAACCGGCTGCTCCGGGCCCTCGGCAAGGGGCCGGAGATGATCGAGTGGGTCGAGGACCGCAAGGGGCACGACCTGCGGTACGCGCTGGACGACAGCAAGCTGAGGGCGTTGGGTTTCCGCCCCGGCACGGACTTCGACGAGGGGCTGGCGGCCACGGTCCGCTGGTACGTGGAGCGCCCGGACTGGTGGAAGCCGCTGCTCGGCGGCGAACGCTGACGGGTGCCGGCCGAGCGCCGTGAGGAAAGGGCGCGGGCGGCGGACTCCTGGTCCGCCACCCGCGCCCTTCCCGCTGACCGAGGGGGAGCGGTCAGCCTCCGAGTAGCCTGGTGGCCCGCGCCCGCAGCGCGGCGCGGTCGGTCTTCCGGTTGGCGTTCAGCGGCATCTCCGGCACGTGCGCGAAACGGCGGGGCACCATCCGCTCGGGCAGGGCGCCGCGCAGGCTCCGCGCGAGGACGGCCTGTGGCTGGGCCTCGCCGGTGTAGAAGCCCACGAGGGCCGTGTCGCCTTCGGGGGCGGGGACGGCCACGGTGACCGCTTCGACGATGCCGGGCAGCGCGCGCAACGCCTGGTCGATCTCGGCGGGTTCGATCCGCACTCCCTGCACCTGCACCTGGGCGTCGAGGCGGTCGACGTAGACCAGCACGCCGTCGGCGACCTCCCTGACCCGGTCCCCGGTGCGGTACCAGGTGCGTCCTCCGCGTTCGACGAACCGTCCCCTCCCGTCGGCCGGGTCGAGGTAGCCGGGGGTCAGCTGGGGGCCGGCGATGAGGAGTTCCCCTTCGGCGCCGACGCCGGAGACCTGCTGCCCCGCCGCGTCGAGCAGCAGGCGGTCGTGCCCCTCGTGGACCTCGCCGATGGGGACGATGCCGTGGACCGCGAGCGCGGGCGTGGTCTGCGTCGACCAGCGGTAGGCGCAGATGGTGATGGTCAGCTCGGTGGGGCCGTAGAGGTTCTCCACCGTGGACGCGGGGGCGGCGCGCTGCCACTCCTCCGCGTCGGCGCACCGCAGCGCCTCGCCGGCGAACAGGCTCCACCGCAGGCCGGGCAGCGCGCCGGGGCGCAGGTCGCCCATGCGGCGCAGCAGCGAGATGGCGCTGGGGGTGGAGAACCACACCGTCAGGCGGTGCTCGGCGGCGAATGCCGGCAGCTCGCGGTAGGCGGGTCCCGGGATCAGCTGCACGGTGCCGCCTGCGCCCCAGGCGCTGAACAGGTCGAACATGGCGCAGTCGAAGTTGAGGTCGAACGTCTGGGAGAAGACGTCCTCGGGGGTGAAGTCGTACCGCTTGTCGAGGAGTTCGAAGTAGTGGCTGGTGCCGGCGTGCGGGATGCGCACGCCCTTGGGGCGGCCGGTGGACCCGGAGGTGAACAGCACGTAGGCGGTGCCCTCGGTCGCGGGGGTACGGGGTTCGGCGAGGGCGTGCGCGGTGTCGACCGGCACGGTGCCCCCGTCGGCGGCCAGCAACGGCAGGGCGGGGATGTCGCCGGGTGCCTGGGCGAGGAGCGCCCGGCCCTGCTCGTCCGCGACCACGGCCGAGACGCCCGCGTCCCGCAGCATCTGGCCGGTGCGGGCGGCCGGGGTGTCGGTGTTCAGGGGGACGACGGTGGCGCCCGCGTACAGCCCGGCCAGGATTCCGGCGTAGGACTCGGGCCCCTTGCCGGCGAGTACCCCGACGGCCTCCAGCGGCGCGTCGGTGGCACGCAGCAGTGCGCCCGCCCAGGTCAGCGCCCGCTCGTGCAGTTCCTCGTAGCTGAGCGACCAGTCGGGTGAACGCACGGCCGTGCCGCGGGGGTTGACGGCCAGGCCGCGCAGGAAGCGGCCCGTGAGGCCGGCGTGGTCCTGCCTGCCGGAGCGCGGGGTCATCGGCATCAGCGGTGTCCCTCTCAGGTGCGGTCCGCCGCCGCGCGTGGCCGCAGGGCCATGCGGGGGGTGAGCCGGACGACTTCGAAGTTGTCGGTGGTGCGGCGGACGCGGCCGAAGAGGCTGTCCGGGCCGGCGACGTGCACGGTGCCGACGCCCTGGGCCCGCAGCGTGTCCACGACCAGCGGCCAGCGCAGCTGCCGGACGATGCCGTCCAGCAGGAGGTTCCTGATCTGGTCGCCGGTGCGCAGCAGGGTGCCGTCGTGGTCGGAGACCACGGGTATCCGGGGGTCGGCGAAGCTCAGCCCCGCGAACACCTCCTCCTCGGCCTTGCGGCGCAGCGCGGCGAACGCGGAGGAGTGCAGGGGCGGACGCATGGTGTACAGCGACAGGCCGCCGGCCCCCCGGACGCGTTCCTTGAACCACTCCAGCGCGTCCTCGCGCAGGGAGACCATGTGCATGTCGTCATCGACGTAGCAGGCCATGTCGTGCCACCAGTCGCGCTCGTCCATCTCCCCGAGGATCTCGGTGAGCCGCTCCGTCGGGGTCCGCACGAAGGAGTGGGTGACGATGTCCGTGTGCTCCTTGGCGAAGTACTCGTCCTGGCAGCGCGCGATGCGGGCGCTCATCAGCACGGTGTCCTCGACGGAGAGGCAGCCGGTGTAGGCGGTGGTCGCCTTGCTGCCGAAGCTGGGGCCGGCGCACAGCATCGGGTCAAGGCCGAGTTGCGCCTCGGCCCACTGGGCGAGGGCGAGGCAGTTGATCAGGAACGCGACCTGTGAGGCCTCGGCGTAGTCGTGTTCCGCGTCGCGGAACCCGTCGATGACGGAGTAGCCGAGCACCTCGTCGGCGGTGGCGAGGAGCTTGCGCGCGTACGGGTTCACCAGCATGAACTTGCCGACGTCCTCGAACGACATGGCTCCCATGCCTGGGAACACGATCGCCGCGCCGGACCGGTCCTCGGTCTCCATAGCCACCCTTCCTCGCGCCCGCCGGGTCTTCGGTACCGGTTCACTATGGGTGGGAGCGTCCCGGGGGGAAACCCCTACAAGTGCGGGTGCCGCTAGGGGCACCGCGTAGGGCGCCGGGCCCGGCCCGGGGCGGGAACGCACGAGGCCAGCAGTGCGGGCACGGCCACCGACGTGGTCAGTGCCGGTGCGGCGGGGGTGTCCGGGGCGCTGTTGACGGGGTGGCTAGGGGTTGGCCGGTCAGGACGCCACTTCTAGCGTGAGCCCGCATTGAGCGAACGCCGTTGATGCGCTCCCCCAGACCGGAGATGGATGAGTAGGCCGGCAACAAGGCCGGTCCGCCCGCATCGCGGCACTTCGTCGGACTGGAGACAGAGCCATGCGCGTCCTCATCACCGTGCTCGCCCTCGATTCGCACTTCCTGAACACCGTGCCCCTCGCCTGGGCGCTACGCACCGCGGGGCACGAGGTGCGGGTGGCGAGCCAGCCCGACCTCACGAAGTCGATCACGAACTCCGGCCTCACCGCCGCGCCGGTCGGTGAGGAACTGAACCTGATGCAGCGGAACCGTGAGATGGAGGGCGGTGACCAACCCGGTTACGGGTTCGGCTACAACATCGCCGAGACCGACCCGGAGAAGCTGACCTGGGAGTACGTGCGCGACACTCTCACGACGTATGCGCAGATCGCGGAGAACGCGGCCGACCAGCGCACCCTGGAGGACCTGGCGCGGCTCGCGCGGACCTGGCAGCCCGACCTCGTGATCTGGGACGCCATGACGTACAGCGGTCCTGTCGTGGCGCAGGCCGTCGGCGCCGCCCAGGCCCGGATGGTCTTCGGCGTCGACCACTGGGCCAGGATGCGGGCCCTGTTCCTCAAGCTGAGCGCACAGCAGGCGCCCGAGGACCGGTTGGACGGTTTCGGCGACTGGATGCGCGGGCGGCTCGAAAGGCTCGGTCTGAACCCGGACGAGACGTTCAGCGAGGAGCTGATCGTCGGGCAGCTGACCGTCGACCACTTCCCGGACTTCCTGCGCGTCCCCGGTGAGCCCGCCACCCGTGTCCCGATGCGTCCGGTGGCCCACAACGGGCCCTCGGTCGTCCCGGGTTGGATACACGAGGAGCCCAAGCGGCCCCGGGTGCTCCTCACCCAGGGGCTGTGCCTTCCGGGGGCGAAGAACCAGGGGCTGCCCCTTCCTGACATGCTCAGGGCCGCCGCCGAGCTGGACGTGGAGCTGATCGCGACGGTCGGCGCGGACGCCGGTTCCCTGCCGGGGATGGAAAGCCTGCCGGAAAACGTCCGGCTGGTCGACTTCGTGCCGCTGAACGAGGTGCTGCCGAGCTGTTCGGCGATCATCCACCACGGCGGCGGGGGCACCACCACCAACGCGCTGCTGCACGGCACTCCGCAGATCATCGTTCCCGGCTGGCTGTGGGACGAGAAGTCCGTGGCCGAGGCGCTGGAGGAGCAGGGCGCCGGCCTGTGCATCGAGCCCCCGGAGTTCACCGCCGAGTCGCTGAAGGCCGGGCTGCGCCGGCTGCTGGAGGAGCCCGGCTTCCGGGAGCAGGCGGCCCGGCTGCGTGAGGAACTGCGGTCCCGGCCCAGCCCGGCGGCCGTCGTCCCGCAGCTGGAGGCACTGGCGGCCAAGGGCGGTTCCCGGGCGTGAAGGGCATCGTTCTCGCGGGCGGCCACGGCACGCGGCTGCACCCGCTGACGCTGTCGGTCTCCAAACAGCTGCTGCCGGTCAACGACAAGCCACTGATCTACTATCCGTTGTCGGTGCTGATGCTGGCGGGTATCCGCGACATCACGGTGATCTCGACGCCGACGGACCTCCCGCAGCTGCGGCGGCTTCTCAGCAACGGTTCCCACCTGGGTCTGAACATCGACTACGTGCAGCAGAACCAACCCGGTGGCCTGGCCGAGGCGTTCATTCTGGCCGCCGACCAGATCGGGGACGACCCGGTGGCCCTGGTGCTGGGGGACAACGTCTTCCACGGCCACAACTTCTACGAGATCCTCCACGCCCACGCCCGGGACGACATCGACGGCTGCGTCGTGTTCGGCTACCCGGTTGAGGACCCCCAGCGGTACGGCGTGGGCGAGACGGACGAGCACGGCAGGCTGGTGTCACTGGAGGAGAAGCCGGCCAACCCCCGGTCCAACCGGGCCATCGTCGGTCTCTACTTCTACGACAACGACGTGGTCGACATCGCCAAGAACCTCAAGCCGTCGGCGCGCGGCGAACTGGAGATCACGGACGTCAACCTGGAGTACATCCGCCGGGGCAAGGCCCGGCTGGTGGACCTGGGTCGCGGATTCGCCTGGCTCGACGCGGGAACCCCCACGTCGCTGCTGGCCGCCGGGCAGTACGTGCAGGTGCTGGAGGAGCGGCAGGGCGTGCGCATCGCGTGCCTTGAGGAGGTCGCCCTGCGGATGGGGTACATCGACCCGGAGACGTGCTACCGGCTCGGCGCGCGGCAGCCCTCGTCCGCCTACGGGGCCTATGTCCGCGCTATCGCGAAGGAGTTGGCGGACGTCCCCGTGTCGGCGCGTTGAGGGGTTCGGCTGGCACGCGGAACGGCCGCTGACCGTCAG
Source organism: Streptomyces zhaozhouensis (assembly GCF_900230195.1). GTDB lineage: Bacteria > Actinomycetota > Actinomycetes > Streptomycetales > Streptomycetaceae > Streptomyces > Streptomyces zhaozhouensis. Next base: position 65,132 of record NZ_OCNE01000027.1, on the reverse strand, counting down.
GGTCAGCGGCCGTTCCGCACGAGCCGTCGCGGCCGGCGCGCTCAGGCGTTGGCGGCGCGCAGGCCGCTCAGCGCCGACCACAGCGTGTCGGGCGTGGCGAAGGTCTCCAGGTTCAGCGCGTCGTCGACGAACCTCAGCCCGTATGTCTTCTCCAGGTCGCTGAGCAGTTCCACCGTGCCCATCGAGTCGAGGCCGAGGTCACGCAGCTCCGCGCCGCCCGACAGCTCCTCGTCGTCACCGAGGTACGGCAGGTGCTTCCGCAAGGTCGCCTCGAACTGCTGGTCCCACATGTGCACTCCCTGTCTCCGGTGTTCAGCGGGAAAGCCTGCGCCCCCATGGCAGCCCGGGAAGGGCCGGCGGGACACCCTTAGCGCCCCCTAATGCCACGGGCGCTATCCGAGGACCTCCTTGAGGAATCCGCCGAGCGCCGCCCGGAACGCCTCGGGCTCCTCCAGGTGCGGCAGGTGGCTGGCGTTCTCCACGATCTCCCATCGCACGTCAGGGATGTTGTCGTGGAACGGCCGCATGGTCGCTGGCGTCGCCTCGTCGTGCTCGCCGGCCAGCAGCAGGGTGGGCGCCTCGATGCCGGCGCAGCTGTCCACGACGCCCCAGTCCTTCAGCGTCCCGATGACGTGGAACTCGTTGGGCCCGTTCATCGTGTAGTACACGGTCGGGTCGTTGTAGATCTCGTAGAAGGTCGCCATGAACTCACGCGGCCACGGGGTCACCCGGCACACGTGGCGGTCGTAGTAGTGCCGCATGGCGGTCATGTACTCGTCGCTGTCGGTGGTGCCGGCGGCCTCGTGGCGCAGCAGCGTCTCGTTGACGCCGGGCGGCAGCTGCTCGCGGAGCCTCTTCGCCTCCTGGAGCCACAGTGGGTAGGACGCCGGGGAGCAGGCGATGACCAGGCCGCGCAGCCCGGCGGGGCGGCCCGACGCGTGCTGGGCGGCGAGCAGCCCGCCCCAGGAGTGGCCCAGCAGGGCGTAGTTGTCCGCGATTCCGAGACGGGTCAGCAGGTTGTCCAGCTCGTCGAGGAACAGCTCCACGGTCCAGAAGTCGGCGCCGCGGTCGGGGAGGTGGGTCGAACCGCCGTTCCCCAGCTGGTCGTAGTGGACGACGGGCCAGCCGTCAGCCGCGAGATCGGCCAGGGGAAGCAGGTAGTCGTGGGTGCTGCCCGGGCCGCCGTGGAGGACGACGAGCGGGGTGCGGCCGGAGCCGAGGTCTCCGGTGACGCGGTACCACGTACGCCACTCGCGGAACTCCACCGTCCCGCGCTTGCTCGGAGGGGGTGTCATCGGCTGGTCACCTCGGTCTCTTCCGGTCTGTTCGGGCCGTGTCGACGGCCCCCGGGAGGGGGTGGCGGGCCGGCCCGCCGCCCCCTCCCGGGGGTCCACGCACTCCGGCACGTCTCGGACGGCCGCCCCAGCGGTGGTGCGCGAACCGCTGGGACGAACTCGCAACCTTCCTGACGCGGGCTGGCGACGCACCCCCTACCCACCCCTACAAACGCGGGGTGGGCGGCGGGGCCGCGTCAGCCCGTCGCCGCGCGGACTCCGCCGTTGCCCGCGTGCACGCGTTGCAGGTCCGCACGCCCGGCGAGCTGGAGCTTGCGGTAGACCCTGGTGAGGTGCTGCTCGACGGTGCTGATCGTGATGAACAGCTTCCGCGAGATCTCCCGGTTGGTGTCCCCGGCCGCCGCGAGCTGGGCGACCCGCTGTTCGGCCTCGCTGAGCTGCGCCGCCTCCCAGCCGGACCAGGCCGGCAGGGCGGCGGGCTCGGGGGCGCCGACCGTGCTGGACTCGGGCAGCAGCCTGCGGGCGACGCGCTCGGCACCGCAGCGGACAGCGCTGCGCCACGCCAACTCGCCGACGGAGCGGGCACTCTGGGAGTCGCCCACGTCCTGGTGGGCGAGGCTCAGGTCGACCAGGACGAGGAACCGCTGGTGCAGGTCGCTGCCGTCGGCGAGCAGCTCGGCCGCCTCCGTGAGCACGGCCAGTCTGCGGTGCCGGTCCCCCACCTGCGCGTAGACCCGCAGCGCGGCGCCCCTGATCCGGGGGTGCTGCGCGCGGGGCTGCCGCAGCTGCTTCTCCACCAGCCGCCGGGCCTCGGCGCGGTCGCCCTGCGCCAGGGCGACCTCGGCTATGCCGAGCCGCCAGGGCGCGAGGGACGGTATGTCCATCTCCCAGGCCGTCAACAGCTCGCCGCACCGCAGGAAGTCACGGTGCGCCGCCTGGTACTGCCCGCCGGCCAGCCGGTAGCGGGCCCGCGCGTGCAGGTAGGCGACGCCGTGCAGGGTCTCGAACATGTTCTGCGGCACGATCCAGGACAGGTACTCCTCCGCCTGGTCCAGCTCACCGCGCGCGGTGTGCGCGGCGACCAGCACGCTCAGCGGCAGGCCCAGGGTCACGCCCCAGGCGCGGGGCGCCAGGTGCTTGAGGGCCGTGGTCGCGTACCGTTCGGCGGTGATCAGGTCTCCCCTGCGCCGCATCGTCTCGGCGCGGATCGCCTGGGGGACGCCGCGCAGGGAGTCGGTGCCCGGCCCGCCGGCCTCCGTCACAACGCGCGTAGCGCAACGCTCGGCGCGATCGAGTTCGTCGACGCACACCAGTGCCTGGAGCACGGTGGCGATCGCGTCCCCCCGGGAGACCTGGTCGGTGCCGATGCTCTCGCTGAGCGCGGCGACGTCGCTGGGCCCGTGTTCGCTGAACGCGCCACGGAGCGCCCTGAGGTGACGGAGCAGGGCCGGGTCGTCGACCTCTGCGAGGCGGTCGAGCAGCGACGTGTCGGCCTCCTCCAGCCGGGCGCGCAGCACCGGGTAGCTGATCAGTGCCCAGCCGAGGAACGCGCGTAGCTCGGCCCGTCGTTCGGATGTGTCGGCGCGCATGGCGACGTCGACCAGCATGGCGGCGGCCTGCTCGATCCGGCCGTGCCACAGGAAGATCGTGAGGAGGGTGACGATGTCCTCGTCCGGGACCTTGCCGACCCGTTGGAGCGCGTAGCACTGGTCCAGGTACCTGATGACGCGCGCCGGGTTCAGCTGCCACTGGGCCCAGATCAGTTTGGTGATGACCCGGCCCTTCTCGGCGTCGTCGAGCGGACCTCGCATGGCGAGGGCCAGGCACTTGACGGCGAACGACCAGTCGCCCTGGCCGACGGCCTCCATGGCCGACTCCCGGAGCACGGAGTTGGTCCACGGCGCCGAGGTGGTGCCCGAGGCGACGAGGTGCCGCGCGACCAGGGAGCTGCTGTACCCCTCGGACTCCAGGATGGTGGCGACCTGGTAGTGCCGGGCCTCCAGCTCGTCGAAGTCGGGGTCGCCCAGCAGGGTTTCGGCGGCGCGCGGATGGCGGAAACGGACGTCCTGGAGTATCCCCGCGTCCTGGAGGGAGCGCAGCTGGTCGGCCACCGACTCCGGGTCGGTCTTCAGCAGCTGGGCCAGCAGGTCGACGGTGACCTCCGTGCCCAGGAGGGCGACTCCCCGGGCCACGGCCATGGTCTCGGGGCCGCTGCGGTGGAGCGAGGCGAAGACGGCCAGCGCGGAGACCCGGCCGGCCTCCAGCCGCATCGCCTCGGGCGGGACCGGCTCCCCCTGGGAGGAGGAGTTGGAGCGCCATTCCTCGATCAGGGTGCGCAGGACCAGCGGGTTGCCCCCGCTGATGCGGTAGCAGTCGTCGGCCATCCGTTCGGCGGCCTCGGCGCCGAGTTCGCGGGCGACGACCTCCAGTACGCCGTCCCTGCTGAGCGGGCCGAGGCGGAGTTGGAAGTAGTGCGGTTCGCGCATCAACTCGGCGCAGAACAGGGGGATGATCAGATGGGAACGGTCCGGCACCACCAGCAGCACCATGACGGGGGCGGTGCGGGCGAGCCGGACCAAGTGCAGGATGCCGGCGAGCGACTCGGCGTTGCTGTGGTGCAGGTCGTCGACGACGACGAGCACGGGCACCTGCCGTGAGAAGCGGGCGATGTCCTCGGCTATCTGCTTTCCGTCGTTCTCAAGGTCAGGCCAGGGAGCCAGCGGCCAGGAAGTGGCCGGCCTCTGTTCAACACCCTCGAATTCTTTAGCCAGTTGCGTTAACATGTCCATGGGTCGCCGCTTACCCATTCGGGTGGCGTGCGCGCGTAGCACGACAAGCTGTGAGTCCCCCTTGAGGGATTCGACAAGGGAGTGCGTCAGTTCCGTTTTCCCAACAGCGACAGGGCCTGCGACGACAGCGACGCTCCCCTGGCCTTTCCTGGCGCCCTGAAGGAGTTCCTGAAGTTCAGATAGCGCACGTGCACGTTCGCTCAGAATCATGTCTTCCCCCTGTTAATTCGTGGCCAGAACCGGGGAACTCATATCTGCGGTCACACAGATTACCAACCGGTCGGCAGGGTCAAACCCAAGAATTCTTCACTCTCCCGGGATGGCGCTTCGCATTCCCGAGGGCGTCCTCGGCGATCAAGAACAGGAACCCCCGCATGGACGTAGTGAAAGCCGCACACCTCGCGTGCTCCACATGTCGGTCCTAGCTTCGTGCACACGTGTTTGGTCCGAGCTCCGTGTACACGTGTCCACTATAGACACGCGACCGCCCCTTGACCACCCCTTTAAAGCACCTTTGCGTTGCACCCTTACCACAACGATGCGTTACTACACGGGGGGATACACAGGTACGTCGCACTGCGTGTCGGCCGGGGTGAAATGAAGGTGAGGAGACAGACAATGCCCGATATGCCCCACTGGTTCCGCTCCGGCGGCGACGGGAGCTGACCCTCTCGGTCAGCGGGACACCGCTGTTGAGCAGCGACTTCGACAGGTGTGCCGGGCGGGAGGCGGCGGAAGGGTCGCGTCGGGCCGCCGCAGGGCCCGGCAGCGATTTCAGGGTGGGCCGGCCATCACGGGCAGCGACGAAACCCCCTACCAGCCCCTTCGGGCAGCGAGCGGCACACTCACGAACTCTCCACCGGAGCACCGCCCCGGCCATTGCGCGCACCCGCAGTCACGAACAGCGGGACGGAGGCGCCCCATTAGAGCCGCGCGAAGCGGGACAACCGCGAATCCGGGCCCCGAATGACGCCCCGACCACCGCCGGGGCCAACTCCGCCAGCGCACACCGGAAGAAACTCACCGGACACCTTCGTTACCGTGCGTTGACATGACTGCGGGTACCGGCGGAGGGCCGGCGAGCGGACCGGGACGCGGCGGTACCACTTCCCGGAACACGCACACTGAGACGTAGCTCACACCACCTCTCCCGCACAGCACTCCCCCGGAGGCCAGCATTCCGGGAGAACGTGCTCAGGCTGCGCGGGCACTGTAAGACCATCCACACAGGAGTGGTGCCCGGGTTCATCCTGACTCCACTTTGGCGCCCTCTTCCTGCGGTGCGGGCCCCGTTTACCGCACCCCGTGGGCGTGCTTCTTTCTTCTCCGAACTCCTGCGGGAAAGGTCGTCCGGTCTGACGAAAGGTCCGCGAGAGCCTTACGGGATCAGCACGACCTTTCCCGTCTCCTTCCGCTGAAAGCGCTCGTACGCGTCGGGCGCCTCGCTCAGCGGACGGTGTTCGGCGGCGAAGTCGTCCACGCCCAGCGGATCGTCGTCACCGAGCAGCGGCAGGATCTCCGGTACCCAGCGCCGCACGTTGGCCTGCCCCATGCGGAGTTCGATCTGCCGGTCGAAGAGTTTCAGCATCGGCATCGGGTCGGCCATGCCCCCGTAGACGCCGCTGAGCGAGATGGTGCCGCCGCGCCGCACCATGTCGATCGCCGGATAGAGCGCCGCCAGCCGGTCGATTCCCGCCTTGGCGGCGGCCCGTTCCGCGAGGTTCCCCGGGAGAAAGCCGACCATGCTCTGGAGCAGCGAGGCCACCACCCCGCCGTGCGCCTCCATCCCCACGGCCTCGATCACCGAGTCGGGACCGCGCCCGGCCGTCGCGTCGCGGACGGCGCCCACCACGTCGTCGAGGTGGTTGAGGTCCAGCACCTGCACGCCCCTGGCGGCGGCCCGCTCCAGGCGCTCGGGGACCAGGTCGATGCCGATCACCTGCCCGGCGCCCCGGTGCAGGGCCACCCGGCAGGCCATCTTCCCGATGGGTCCGAGCCCGAGCACCGCCACGCTGCCGCCCGGCGGGATGCCCGCGTACTCGACGGCCTGCCACGCCGTCGGCAGCACGTCGGAGAGATAGAGGTAACGGTCGTCCGGCCCCTCGTGCCCCACCTTGACCGGGCCGTACTGCGCCTGCGGCACCCGCAGGTACTCGGCCTGGGCGCCCGGCACCGAGCCGTAGAGCTTGGTGTAGCCGAACAGCGCGGCGCCGCTGCCCTGTTGACGCACCTGCGTGGTCTCGCACTGCGTCTGGAGCCCCCGCCGGCACATGAAGCACTCGCCGCAGGCGATCTGGAAGGGCACCACCACCCGGTCGCCGGGCGCGAGGCCGGTGACGGCAGAACCCGTCTCCTCCACGATGCCCATCGGCTCGTGCCCCAGCACGTCGCCGGGCGTCATGAACGGCGCGAGCACCTCGTACAGATGGAGGTCGGAGCCGCACAGTCCGGTGGACGTGACGCGCACGACGGCGTCGGTCGGCTGCTGGATGACCGGGTCGGGCACCTCCTCCACCCGGACGTCGCGCTTGCCGTGCCAGACGTTGGCCTTCATCTCGGAACACCTCCGTGGATGCGGGGGACAGGGGCCGGGCGCCGCTCCGTTCAGGGCAGCGGCGCGCCGCCCGTGGCGTTGACCACCTCGGCCGTGATGAACGCGGCGTCCTGGGAGGCCAGATAGACATAGGCGGGTGCCAACTCGGCGGGCTGCGCCGGCCGTCCGAACGCCGACTTGGCGCCGAACTCCGTGGTGTCCGGCATTGTCGACGGGATCAGCGGCGTCCAGACCGGGCCGGGCGCCACCGCGTTGACCCGGATGCCGCGCTCGGCGAGATGGGTGGCCAGCCCCTTGGTGAAGGTGACGATGGCGCCCTTGGTCATCGCGTAGTCCAGCAGATGCGGCGACGGCTGGTAGGCCTGCACCGAGGTGGTGTTGATGACGCTGCCGCCCTCGGTCAGGTGCGGCAGACACATCTTGGTCAGCCAGAACATGCCGTAGAGATTGGTTTTGACCACCCGGTCGAACTGGTCGGTCTCGATCTCGTCCAGACTTCCGGACCTGGCCATCTGGTAAGCCGCGTTGTTGACCAGCACGTCGACGCCGCCGAACTCCGCCACCGCGCGGTCCACCACCCGCCGGCACTCCTCCTCCTCGCGGATGTCGCACTCCACGGGCACGGCGCGCCGGCCGGCCTCGGTGACCAGCCGGGTGGTCTCCCGGGCGTCGTCGGCCTCCTCGGGGAGATGGGTGAAGAGCACGTCGGCGCCCTCCCGCGCGAAGGCGAGGGCCACGGCCCGGCCGATCCCCGAGTCGCCGCCGGTGATCAGCGCGCGCCGTTCGCTGAGCCGCCCGCAGCCCCGGTAGGAGTCCTCGCCGTGGTCGGGGCGCGGCGCCATCTCGCCGGTGTGCCCCGGCACCCGCTGGGACTGGTCGGGGAACTCCGGGCTCGGCTGCCGCTCGGCCGGGTGGGCCGCGCCGCCGTCGGGGGTGTCGTCCGGTCGCCGCTGGTTCATGTCCGTTCCTCCTCCGTCGTCCTTCCTTCCGGCCGCCCCGTGGGCCGGCCCCGCGCCGGAACGCGTCCGGCGGAGCCCCCCGGGTGCCCGGTGCGGGGCCGGAACATGCGGCCGGCCCGCCGCCGAGCGGCCCGGCCGCCGGGTCACGGCCGCCCGCCGACCCCGGTGGCCAGCTCACGCGCCCGCCCGCCGGGCAACCGGCGGCGCAGCGGCGGCGTGGCCCCGCCCGCCCCCTCGCGCAGCCCCGCCAGCAGCTCGGCCACCGCCTCCGCGCCGTCGTGAGCGGGGCGCCATCCCAGCTCCTCGCGGGCGCGCGCGGTGCTGAGCCGGGGCAGCCACAGCAGCGTGTCGAGGAGTTCGGGGTCGACGGGAACGAGCCGCAGCCGCCAGGCCGCGCCCAGCGCGCCGCGCGCCAGTCCCGCCGGCACCGGCACCGGCCTGGCGCCCAGCAGCAGCCCCAGCTCGCGGGCGGTCAGCGTGCCGTCGCCCGCCAGGTTGTACGCGCCGCCGGCCCCGGGCCGCAGCAGGGCGCGGCGGAACGCGTCGGCCACGTCCTCCGCGTGGACCGCCTGGAACCGCAGGCCGGGGATGTCGGGCACGGCCGGGACGAGGCCGGGGCGCAGCAGCCGGTTCGGCAGGAACGGGCCGGCGAAGAGCCGCCGCTGCGCCGCCGCGGCGGCGCGCTGGAAGACGAAGCTGGGGCGCATCCTGACCACCCGGACGTCGGGGTGGCGCGCCTCGAAGGAGTCGAGCAGCCGTTCCACGTACGCCTTCTCCCGGCTGTAGGCGGCGGTCGGCCGGCCGTGGGTGGGCCAGGACTCGTCGACCGGCTCGTCCGGAGCGCCCCGGTGCCGGGGCCCGTAGGCGGCGATCGAGGAGGCGCAGGCGAGAACCGGCACGTCGGCGGCGGCCACGGCCTCCAGCACCCGCTGGGTACCGAGGACGTTGGTGGCCCAGGTGGCGAGGGGGTCCCGGCTCGGCTGGAGCAGCCAGGCCAGGTGGATCACCGCGTCGACGCCGGTGAACGCCTCGGCCAGCCGCTCCCCGCTCCGCTCGTCGCCCAGGTCGGTCTCGACCCATCTGACGCCGGGCGGCGGTGCCCCGGGGGCGCGCCGGGAGATGCCGAGGAGTGCGTCGACGGCGGGCTCGGCGGCGAGCGCGTCGAGCACCCGGGTGCCCAGGTTGCCGCTGGCCCCGGTCACGGCGACGCGCAGGCCGCCGGACGGGTCCGGCGTGCGGGAGGTGTTCATCGTCCGGGCCTCCTCGGGCGCGGTGGGCGGGGCGCGGCCGTGGGTGCCGGCCGTCCGCCCCGGGTGGCCGCCCGGCCGGGGAACGAAACCCGCCCGGGGTGCCGGAACGGCCGGGGTGCCGGAACGGCCGGCGGGCGGGACCGCGCGGCCGTGGCGGCGCGGTGGTTGAGACGCGTCCGGCCGGGCAACCCGGTGTGCTTGCCCGGCGGGCGCCGGGCAACGGCGGAGAGAGCCGGAGAGAGGAGAGGCGAAGGATGCGTGGTGGGGCGTCGCGACTCCTGTGGTCCGCCCAGCGGTCCTGGGAGGCCGTGCGGCGCGCGGCGCGCGGCCCGGGGCGGGAGCGCGACCTGGCGGCGCAGTCGGCGAAGAGCGCGCTGGCGGCGCTGCTGGCCTGGCTGGTGGCCTCCTGGCTGTTCACCGACAGCCTCAGCCTGATGGCGCCGTGGGTCGCGGTGGTGCTGGTGCAGTCGACCGTCTACCGCTCGCTGGCGGACGGGCTGCGGCAGACGGTGGCGATCGTGCTGGGCACGGCGCTGGCGACCGGGACGGCGCTGCTGCTGGACGACCAGCTGCTCACGCTGGTCGTGGTGCTGCCGGTCGCGCTGTTGATGGGGAATCTGGACAGGTTCGGCGCGCAGGGCGTCACGGTGGCCACGTCGACGATCTTCGCGCTCACAGGCGGCCCGGTGACGCCGCTGGTCAGCGCGGAACGGGTGGGCGCGGCCGCCGTGGGAGCGGCGCTGGGTATCGGGGTGAACGCCCTGGTGCGCCCGCCGCGTTACCTGCGGGACGCGGGGGCGGCGGTGCGGGACGCCACGGACGAGGTGGCGGGCGTGCTGGAGGAGCTGGCCGGGGTGTTCGACGCGGGCGCCTGGGACGACGCCCCACGGGTGGCCGAGCGCGCCCGGCAGCTGCCGCGGTGGGCGAGGGCGACGCGCGCGGCGTGGGAGTGGGACCGGGAGAGCCTGCGGCTGAACGTGCGCCGCCGGACGACGGAGAGCGTGCTGCCCTCGGACTACACGACGGAGGATGTGGTGCACACCGTGCGGCAGTTGGTGGACAACGCGGAGGGACTGGCGCGCGTCGTGGAGGAGGGCGCGGCGCGGACCGCGGAGGAGCCGGCCCTCCCCGACGGGCTGATGCCCACCTACGCCCGCTGTCTGCGCGACACCGGCGCGGCCGTCGACGCCTACGGCCGGTATGTGACGAGCGCGGGCGGGGAGGAGCGGCGGGAGCTGACCGACGCGGTGGCCCGCGCCTCCGCCTCGCTGGAGCGGCTGACGGCCAGGGTGGCGCCGTCGGAGCTGCCGGACGTGGGCGCGATGGAGGTGGTCGGGCCGCTGCTGTCGGACGCGCGGCGGATGGTCCGCGCGTTGGACGCCTCCTGACCGGGCCGCGCGGCGTTCGCCCCCTCACCCCTCCCCCGCGCCGACGGCGTCGCCGCCGAACCCCCCTTCTTCGTCGCCCAGTTCGGCGAGTTCCCCGAGGGTGACCGGGAAGGCCAGGGGACGGGCCGCCGTCGCCGCGAGGTCGGCCTCGGTGGGGGCGCGGCCGGCGTGGTGCGAGGCGAGCAGGGCGGTCGCCAGGCCGCACACGCGGCCCTGGCACCAGCCCATGCCGCAGCGGGTGAGCATCTTGACGGTGCGGGCGTCGTCGGCGCCGAGCGTGTCGTGGGCGGCGCGGACCGTCGCCGCGTCCACCTCCTCGCAGCGGCAGACCACCGTGTCGTCGCGCAGCCAGTCGCTCCAGCCGGCGGGCACCGGGTGGGCCAGGTGCATCGCGCGGGCGAACGCCCGGTGCGCGGCGATCCGCGCCCGCAGCCGGCGGGCGGCGCGGCCCTCGGTGGGCCGGCCGGCGGCGGAGAGCCCGGCGAGCGTGCCCTCGGCGACGCCGAGCGCCGCGCCGCCCACGCCGGTGGCCTCGCCGGCGACCCACAGCCCGGGGATGTCGGCGCGCTGCTCGTCGTCGACGGTGACGACCAGCGAGCCGTCGGCATCCAGCCGGGTGGCGGCGCCGAGCTGGAGGGGGAGTTCGAGCGAGGGGGTGAACCCCCAGCCGAGCGCCACCAGGTCGACAGGCACCTCGTCCCCCGCCGGGCCGGGTCGCCCGGCCGCGTCGAGCCTGGCGGGCCGCGCCGCGCGCACCCGGTCCTCGCCGAGCACCTCGCGGACGACGGTGCGGGTCAGATAGGGCACGCGGTGACGGGCCAGCGTGGCGACGTGGCCGAGGCCCTCGACGGCCTTCGCGGGCACGCGGGCGACCGCCGGGAGGCGGCTCGCCCAGGCGCGGGGGGAGCCGGCCTCCCACACGCCGACCACCCGGGCGCCGGCCTCGGCCAGCCCGCCGGCGACGGAGAGCAGGAACGGCCCCGTGCCGGCGACCAGCACCCGGCGGCCGGCCAGCGCGCGCTGCCCCTGCCACAGGGCCTGCGCCCCGCCGGCCGCCATCACCCCGGGCAACGTCCAGCCGGGGACGGGGAGTTGGCGGTCGGCCGCGCCGGGGCACAGGATCAGGGCGCGGGCCCTGGCACGTCGGGTGACGGGTGCGGTGCCGGGGTGGACGGGGGTGGACTCGATCAGGAAGCCGTCCTCGTCGCGGGTCACCAGCCAGACCTGGTGCCCGGGGCGGTGGGTGAGCCGCCCGCGCGCCACGTGGTGGGCCAGGGCGCGGCGCAGCGCGGCGAAGCGGGCCCCGTCGTGGTGCACCCGGACGGTGTCCTCGCCCTCGGCGCTCCCGGGCGCGGGCGGCGGATGGCGCCAGAACTGGCCGCCGGGCCGCTCCCCCGCGTCCAGCAGCAGCACGGAACGGCCGCCGGCCGCCGCCGTCACCGCGGCGGCGAGCCCCGCCGGGCCCGCGCCGACGACGGCGACGTCGAACGGGTCGCGGGGGTCGCGGGGGTCGCGGAGCTCGGACGTGCCGGACTCAACGGGCGTCGGCATCGGGTGCCTCCTCGTCCGCACGCGGGTGCTCCCCCGGGTTGGTGACGGTCAGCCGCATCCCGTCGACGGCGGGTTCGAGACAGGCGCGCCGGTCGGGGCGGCCGTCGACCGTCAGCAGGCAGTCGAAGCAGAGCCCGATCCCGCAGAACAGGCCGCGCGGCCGGCCCCGGCCACGGGTGGTGCGCCAGGCGGTGACGCCGGCGGCGACCAGCGCGCCGCCGACGGTCTGGCCGGGGCGGGCGGGCAGTGCCCGGCCCTCGAAGTGCAGGGTCAGGGAACGCGCGCCCTCCTCCTCCGCACGACGGTCGCCGTGCGCGCCGCGGTCGCCGTGCGCGCGGCTGTGGTCGCCCGTTCGGCTCGCGTCGTCCGTTCGGCTGTGGTCGCCCGTTCGGCGGTCGTCGTTCACGCGGCGAGTCCCTTCCGGTCGGGGGCGAACGGTGCCAGGTCGAGCGCGGTGGGGCCGCCGGTCAGGGCCTGCGCGAGCAACTGCCCGGTGCCGGCGGAGAGTCCGATGCCGGCGCCCTCGTGACCGCACGCGTGCCAGAGGCCGGGGGCGCGGGGGTCGGGGCCGATGACCGGCAGGTGGTCGGGGCAGTAGGGCCGGAAGCCGTGGTAGGCGCGGATCGCGCGGACGGCGTGCAGCGCGGGGAAGAGGCCGAGCGCCCCCCGCGCGAGCGCGCCGAGCGCGGCCCGCGACGGGCGCCGGTCGAAGCCGACGCGCTCCCGGGTGGAGCCGATGAGCACCGTGCCGGCAGGGGTGCCCTCGATGACGGGCGAGGACTGGAGCGCGGCGTCCGAGCTGCCCACGTCGCCCACGTACTCGGCGGCGTACACCTTGTGCCGGATGGTCGGCGGCAGCGGCTCGGTGACCAGCACGAAGCCCCGGCGTGGCAGCACCGGCAGCCGGACGCCGGCGAGCGCGGCGACCTCGCCGGCCCAGGTGCCTGCCGCGTTGACCACGGCGGGCGCGACGACCGAGCGGCGCGGGGTGCGCACGCCGGTGACCCGTTCGCCGGAGCGCAGCAGCCCGGTGACCGGCTCGTGCGGCAGCACGGTGGCGCCGGCGGCGCGGGCGAGCCGCAGCAGATGGGCGACGAGCAGCACGGGCTGCACCTGGGCGTCCTCGGGGTAGTGCGCGCCGCCGGCCAGGCCGGGCCGCAACCCCGGTTCCAACGCGCCGAGTTCGTCGGGTCCGACGTCCAGCGCCACGACGCCGGCGGCCCGTTGTCTGGCGGTCAGCGCGCGCAGCGCGTCCCGCGAGGCGAGGGTGGCGGCCACCACCACGCCGCCCTTGGACTCGAACTCCCAGTGGTGGCCGTGCTCGGCCAGCTCCTCCCGCCACACCCGCTGGGAGTGGCGGGCCAGGTCCAGCTCGGGGCCGATGTCCTTGTCGGAGACCAGCACGTTGCCCTCGCCGGCGCTGGAGGTGCCCCCGCCGGGAGCGCCCCGGTCCAGCACCGCGACGCGCAGCCCCGCGCGGGCGGCGAAGAAGGCGGTGGCGGCGCCGACCGCGCCGGCGCCGACGACCGCCACGTCGAAGGACAGGTCGTCCGCCGCCGCGCCACCGCCCGCCGCACCGCCCTCGCGAGCGCGGCCGTTCACGAGCCACCGGGCGCGCCGCGCGCCCACTTCCCGCGCACATGGCCGATGTGACGTTCCATCAACTCCCTCGCTCCTTCCGCGTCTCTGGCCTCCACGCGGTCCAGCAGCTCGTGGTGCTCCAGCGCCGAGGACTCCAACTGCCCGGACTCCAGCAGCGGGGTCAGCCCGAGCAGCCGGGTGCGCAGCCGCAACTCGGCGACGATGGTGGAGAGTTGCGCGTTGCCGGCGTAGGAGAGCAGCTTCAGGTGGAAGACCCGGTCGGCGTGGATGTAGGCGACCAGGTCGCCCTCGGCGACCGCCGTCACGATGGCGTCGGCCAGCTCCCGCAGCCGGGGGAAGTCCGCCTCGGGCACCAGCGGCACCACGTCGTGGACGGTCGGCGGCTCCAGCAGCAGCCGCACGTGGGTGACCTGGTCCAGCTCGCCCTCGGGCACGACGCGGACCCGGTAGCCCTTGTTGGGCAGCGCCTCGACCATGCCCTCGCGGACCAGGTCCAGCATCGCCTCGCGCACCGGCGTCGCCGAGACGCCGAACATCGTGCTGAGCGTCGGCGCCGAGTACACCGCGCCCGGCCGCATCTCGCCCGAGATGACGGCGGCGCGCAGCGCGTCCGCCACCATCTCGCGCAGCCGCTCACGCTTGCTCAGCGGCCCCAGCCCCGCGATCGGCGCTGTCTCCATCTTCCCCTCCGAACCGTTCACGTTCCCCTGCCTCCCCTGGGCCCCGTCCCGCACGCCGTTGTGCGGGACCATGCTGCCGCCATGCCTACAGCACGAAGCCGCGGGGGAACGGATCGCGCGGATCGAGCAGGTACTGGGCCGTCCCGGTGATCCAGGCCCGGCCGTTGATCGTCGGCACCACGGCGGGACGCCCCGCGACCTCCGTGGACTCCACCAGCCGGCCGGTGAACCGGGTGCCGATGAACGACTCGTTGACGAAGTCGGTGTCCAGCGGCAGCAGTCCCCTGGCGTGCAGTTGCGCCATCCGCGCGCTGGTGCCGGTGCCGCACGGGGAGCGGTCGAACCAGCCGGGGTGGATGGCCATGGCGTGCCGGGAGTGGCGCGCGGTGGAGCCGGGCGCCTCCAGATAGACGTGGTGGCAGCCGACGATGTCGGGGCGTTCGGGGTGGGTGGGCGGCGCCTCGTCGTTGATCGCGCCCATGACCGCCAGCGCGGCCTCCAACATCCGCCCGCCGGCGGCCCGTTCGAAGGGGATGGCCAGGTCCTCCAGCCGGACGACGGCGTAGAAGTTGCCGCCGAACGCCAGGTCGTAGGGGACGTCGCCGAGCCCGGGAACCGCCACGACGCGGTCCAGGGCGACGGCGAACGACGGCACGTTCCGCAGCGTCACGGAGAGGGCGGCGCCGTCGGCGACCTCGACCTCGGCGACCACCAGGCCGGCCGGGGTGTCGAGCCGCACGGTGGTGACCGGCTCGGTGACGGGCACCAGGCCCGTCTCCACGAGCACGGTCGCGACGCCGATGGTGCCGTGCCCGCACATCGGCAGCACGCCGCTGACCTCGATGAACAGCACCCCCATGTCGGCGTCGGGCCGGGTCGGCGGCTGGAGGACGGCGCCGCTCATCGCGCTGTGCCCGCGCGGCTCGTTGACCAGGAACTGCCGTAGCTCGTCCCCGTGTTCGACGAACCAGGCGCGCCGCTCCGCCATGGTGGCGCCGGGGAAGACCCCGACGCCACCGGTCACCACGCGCGTCGGCATCCCCTCGGTGTGGGAGTCGACGGCGTGCACGACGCGGCTGCTCCTCACCGGTGCCCCAGCGCCAGCACGGCCTCCGTGTCGGCCACGACGCGGGCGGCGACCTCGGGCGGCAGCGGGGAACGCGGCGGGCGGCACGGGCCGCCGCGGAGGCCCGCGACATCCATCGACAGCTTGATGGACTGCACGAACTCCGTCTTGGAGTCCCAGCGCAGCAGCGGGTGCAGCTCCCGGTACAGGGGCAGGGCGCGGGCGATGTCGGCCGGGTCGCCCGAGGTCGCCAGCCGGTACAGCTCGACGGTGGCCTTCGGCAGGGCGTTGGGGTAGCCGGCGATCCAGCCGACGGCGCCGGCCAGGCCCAGCTCCAACAGCACGTCGTCGGCGCCGACCAGCAGGTCCAACTCCGGCGCCAGCTCCGCGATCTGGTAGGCGCGGCGCACGTCGCCGGTGAACTCCTTGACCCCGACGATCAGTTGCTCGTCGGCGAGCCGGGCGAGCAGCTCGGGGGTGAGATCGACCTTGGTGTCGATCGGGTTGTTGTAGGCGACGACGGGCAGGCCGACGGCCGCCGCCTCGCGGTAGTGCTCGACGACGGCGGACTCGTCGGCGCGGTAGGTGTTGGGCGGCAGCAGCAGCACGGAGGTGGCGCCGGCCCGCGCGGCCTGCTCGGTCCAGCGGGCGGCCTCCCGCGCGCCGTAGGCGGCGACGCCCGGCATCACGCCGAACCCGTCGGGCGCGGCGGCGACGGCGGTCTCCACCACGGCGGCGCGTTCCGTCTCGGTGAGGGTCTGGTACTCGCCGAGGGAGCCGTTGGGGCAGACGCCGTCGCAGCCGTTCTCGGCGAGGAAGCCGACATGGGCGGCGAAGGCGTCGAGGTCGACCTCGCGGTCGTCGGTGAACGGCAGGGCGGTGGCGACGTGCACACCGTGCCATGCCGGCCGCGAAGCGGTGGTACTCATCGTTCTCCGATCGGGTTGGTGGGTGCGGGGTCCGATCCCCGCGGGCGGAGGAGGAAGGCTTCGTGGGGGTGGTTCACCGTTCGCCGCCCCGGTCCCTGACCAGTTCGCGCAGCCTGGTAAACACCCGGCCGCTGCCGAGGCCGTCGTGCTCGAACTCGTTGGTGACCCACGCCTGGGCGTTGCCGAGCGCCTCGGCGGTGGCAAGCTGGAGGCCGGAGTCGACGTACATGTCGTCGTAGTAGACCGCGGCGGCCACCGGCACCTCGTTGGCGGCCAGCCGCTCGACGTCGTACAGCGGCCCGAATTCGGCGCGCGCCGCCAGCGCCTCGACGGCGGGTCCGAACGGGCGCAGCGCGCGGACCTCCCGCACCATCCAGGGGTAGGCCATCTCGCCGGTGAACAGCAGCGGGCGGGCGTCGGGGGCGAACGCGGGGCGGCGCTCGCGTTCGCGCTGCGCGGCCCAGCCGGTGGGGCCCGAGGCGTCGTCGGCGTAGATGGTCTCCTGGAGCGTCCAGAAGAGCGGGTTGGCGACGCCGGAGGTGCGGACCTGGACCTGCTGGAGGAACGAGTCGGAGAGCCGTCCCGGCGCGGCGAACGCCTCCTCAAGCAGCCAGTGGAGCCGCTCGGCGCCTGGCTTCATCCCCAGGTCGAGGCCGAGCGACTGGAAGCGGTGCACGGTGAGCTGGTCGCCGTCCGGCAGCCGCACGTCCCCCTCGGCGAGCCGGTCTGCGACGGCGGCGGCCCGTTCCACATCCTGTGGGTAACTCCGGTAGAACGCACGGGTCTTGGCCGCCACCCTCGGGTAGGTGCGCCGGTAGACCTCGGCGGCGTCCGGCGGCAGCCCCGGCAGGCCGCCGGTGACATAGCAGGCGGTCAGCGCCTCGGGCGCGCGGGAGAGATAGGCGAGGGTGAGGAAGCCGCCGTAGCTCTGGCCGAGGGTGGCCCAGCGCCGGCCGCCGTAGACGGTGCGGCGCAGGTGTTCGGCATCGGCGACGATGGCGTCGGCCCGGAAGTGCCCCAGATACTCGGCGCCGCGCTCCCCGGAGCCGAGCGCGGCCATCACCGTGCCGTCGACGGGGGTGCTGCGGCCGGTGCCGCGCTGGTCGAGGAGGACGACCCGGTAGTGGTCGACGGCCTCGGCCAGCCACCCGGAGCGGTCCAGCGGGCGGGGCGAGGCGCCGCCGGGGCCGCCCTGGAGGAAGAGGAGCAGCGGCAGGTCCTCGGCCCGGCGTTCCGGCGCGCACACCTCGCGGGCGAAGACGGTCAGCTCCCGCCCGTCGGGCGCCCCCCACACCAGCGGAACGGTCACGGTGTGCTCACGCAGCCAGAGCCCGCCCAGGGCGTAGCCGTCGGCGGCGCGGTGCTGCTCGGTCATCGTGTGTCCTCCGTCGGTTCGGTCTCCCGCCCGGCGCCGGTGGCGCGTTCCGCGGCCCGCGCCCTGCGGGCCGCCTCCCACTCCGGGCGGATGCGGGGCACGGCCGCCAGCAGGGTGCGGGTGTACTCGTGGCGCGGCGCGGCGAAGAGCGTGTCGCGGTCCCCGCTCTCCACCACCCTGCCGTGGTGCAGCACGGCGACGCGGTCGGCGATCTGCCGCACCACCGCCAGGTCGTGGGCGATGAAGAGATAGCCGAGCCCCTCCTCGCGCTGGAGGCGGCGCAGCAGGTTGATGACCCGCGCCTGCACCGAGACGTCCAGCGCGGAGACCGCCTCGTCGCAGACCACGACGCGCGGCCCGACGGCCAACGCCCGTGCGATGCCGATGCGTTGCGCCTGACCGCCGGAGAACTGCGCCGGGTGGCGCGTGCTGTGGTCGGGGTTGAGACCGACGCGTTCCATCAGGCCGCGGGTGAAGGCGCGGGCGCCGCCGGGGATCGGCCGCCGCTGGTAGAGCAGCGGGGCGGTGACGATCCGCTCGACGGTGTGGCGCGGGTTGAGCGAGGAGAACGGGTCCTGGAAGACGACCTGCACGCCGGAACGGAAGTGGTGCAGCGCCGAGCCGGTCAGCCGGGTGACGTCCGCGCCCTCCCAGGTGACGGTGCCGGCCGTCGGGTCGAGCAGCCGGGCGGCGAGCCGCGCGGTCGTCGACTTGCCCGACCCGGACTCGCCGACCAGCGCCAGCGTCTCGCCGGCCCGCACCTCCAGGTCGACGTCGTCGACGGCGCGCAGCACGTCGCGGCGGCGCAGCGGCCCGCCGCGCCCCGGCACCCGGAACTCCTTGACCAGGCCGCTGGCCCGCAGCAGCGGCTCCCCGGCCGGCTCCCGCGCGGTCGTCCCACCGGTCATCGCGCGCCTCCCTCGTCGACGGAACGCAGCTCGCCCACCTCGTCGTCCAGCCGGGGCACGGCGTCCAGCAGCGCCCGGGTGTAGGGGTGTCGCGGGTCGGAGAAGAGCCGTTCGGCGGTGGCGCGTTCCACGCACTCGCCCTGCCGCATCACCAGCACCTCGTCCGTCATCTCGCTGACCACCGCCAGGTCGTGCGTGATCAGCACCAGGCCGGCGCCGGTCTCCGCCCGCACCTCGGTCAGCAGCCGCAGGATCTGCGCCTGCACGGTGACGTCGAGCGCGGTGGTCGGCTCGTCGGCGATCAGCAGGTCGGGCTCGGTGCACAGCGCCATCGCGATCATCACGCGCTGCCGCATCCCGCCCGAGAACTGGTGCGGGTAGTGGTCGACGCGGCGCGCGGCGTCGTCGATGTGGACCCGTTCCATCGCCTCGACCGCGACCCGGCGCGCCTCGCGGCGGGTGGCGCGCTGCCGGTGGGCGCGGTACGCCTCGGCGATCTGGGCGCCCACCGTGTAGTACGGGTTGAGGGAGGAGAGCGGGTCCTGGAAGACCATCGCCACCCGGTCGCCGCGCACCCGGCGCAGCTGCCGCTCGGTGAGCGCGGTCAGCTCGCGGCCGGACAGCGAGATCCGGCCGGTGCGGCGGGCGCCCGCCGGCAGCAGGCCCAGCACGGCGAGGCTGGTCATCGACTTGCCGGAGCCGGACTCGCCGACGATGCCGAGCGAGCCGCCCGGTTCGAGGGCGAAGCTCAGCTCCCGCACCACGTCGACGTCCCCGCGCGGCCCGTCGAAGGTGACGGTCAACTCCTCGACGCGCAGCAGTGGTTCCGATGTCGCCCCGCTCATGCCGACCTCACCCGCACTCTCGGGTCCAGGGCCGTGTAGACGAGGTCCACGACCACGTTGCCCACCACGACGAACGCCGCCGCCAGCAGCGTCACGCCCATGATCACCGGCTGGTCGTTGCGGGCGATGGAGTCGGCCGTCATCTTGCCGACGCCGTTGAGCCCGAAGACGGTCTCGGTGATCAGCGCCCCGCCGAGCAGACCCGCGAAGTCCATCCCGAAGATGGTGACGACGGGCGTCAGCGCCGGCCGCAGCGCGTGGCGGCGGATCACCAGCCGGCCGGGGAGTCCCTTGGCACGCGCGGTGCGCACGTAGTTCTCCTCCAGGGTGTCGATGACGTTGGCCCTGGTGAGCCTCGCGTACACCGACGCGTAGGCGAAGGCCAACACGATCCACGGCATCAGGTAGTTCTGAAACCAGCGCGTCGGGTCCTCGGAGAACGGCACCGCCTGCGGGAACGGCAGCCACTCCAGCTCCACGACCAGCACGTACTGGAGCAGCAGCGCGAAGACGTAGTTGGGGATCGAGATGCCGGCCAGCGCCACGACCATCGCGCTCCGGTCCCACCAGGTGCCGCGCTTCAGCGCGCCGACCAGACCGCCGACCACGCCGACCAGCAGCCACAGCACGGCGGCGCCGACGGCGACCGTCACGGAGACCGGCAGCCGGTCGGTGATCATCTCCCACACCGGCTGGCTGGACTGGAACGAGTAGCCCAGGCACGGCGCCGCGCAGTGCGTCGCCGACTCCCCGACCCCGTAGGTGCGGCCGGCGAACAGCCCGCTGACGAACGTCAGGAACTGCGTCAGCAGCGGCTCGTCCAACCCCAGGTTGTCGCGGATGCGTTCGATCAGCTCGGGGGTGCAGTTCTTGCCGCAGATCTGCACCGCGGGATCGGGCGACAGCACGAAGAACACGCCGAAGGTGAAGAGGCAGACCAGCAGCAGGATGAGGACCACCCCGGCCAGCCGGGACACCAGGAACCTGGCCATCAGCGCGCCCCCTCCCGGTCCAGGACCGCGCGCAGCCGGTCGCCGAGCACGGTGAACGAGAGCACCAGCAGGAAGAGGAAGACGCCCGGGATCGCGAAGTAGGTCGGCACCACCGAGTACCAGTTGACCGAGGAGGCGATCATCTGCCCCCACGACGGCGTCGGCGGCACCACGCCCACGCCGAGGAACGACAGCCCGGCCTCGGTGCCGATGTAGCCGGGCACGGCCAGCGTGGTCAG
Organism: Streptomyces zhaozhouensis; assembly: GCF_900230195.1. GTDB lineage: Bacteria > Actinomycetota > Actinomycetes > Streptomycetales > Streptomycetaceae > Streptomyces > Streptomyces zhaozhouensis. Next base: position 44,710 of record NZ_OCNE01000027.1, on the reverse strand, counting down.
CACGATGATGGTGGAGCGCAGGTTGGGCAGGATCTCGCGGAAGACGATCGCCGTCCGGCTCGCGCCCGACGCCCTGGCCGCCTCGACGAACTCCCGTTGCGCCAGCGTCATCGTCTGCCCGCGCACCACCCGCGCCAGATAGGGCCAGCCGAAGAGGGAGATCACCACGACCAGCAGCGTGGCCCGGTTGCCCGCCGGCAGCGCCGACAGGATGGCGATCATGAAGATCAGCGCGGGGAACGCCATCAGGAAGTCCATGACCCGCGAGATCACCCAGTCGACCCGGCCGCCGAAGAAGCCGGCGAGCAGCCCGAAGACCACCCCGAGCAGCGTCGTCAGCACCGTCGCGCTGATCGCGATCAGCATCGAGGCGCGGGCGCCGTAGACGATCCGCGCGAAGATGTCGCGCCCGTTGCCCGGCTCGACGCCGAACCAGTGCTCGCCGCCCGCCCCGCCCCAGCCGCCGATCGGCGTGCCGGCGAGGTCGGGGTCGATGGCCGTCTGGTCGAACTCGTAGGGGCCCCAGCCGCTGACCTTCACGATCAGCGGCGCGAAGAGCGCCATCAGCACGATCAGCAGGATGTAGGCCGCGCTGAGCGCGGCGCCCCTGTCGGTCAGCAGCGCGCGCCAGACCCGGCCGGGCGGCGGCGCGCCGTCCGTCGCGGACGGCGCGCCCTCCTCCCTGGCCAGGGCCTCCGTCGGGATGGTCGTCACGGTCTCAGCCCCGCTCGGGGTCCCGCAGCCCGACCAGCACCAGGTCGATGCCGCCGCTCGCCGCGCCGGGCGAGGAGTGCAGGCCGGTCAGGTTCTCCCCGGGCAGCGCCAGCGAGGACTCGAAGACCAGCGGCACCACCGGCGCCAACTCCATGATCTCCTCGTCGAGTTGACCCCACTGCTCGTTGGCAGCCGCCAGGTCGGTCATGGCGCGTATCTCGTCGATCCGGGCGTTGATCCCCTCGTCGTCGATCTGCGCCAGGTTGGAGTTGCCCACCTCGGTGATGGTGCGGCCGTCGAAGAGCGGCGGCAGGAACGTGGACGCCGAGGACGCCCAGTCCGGGCACCAGCCGGTGATCGCCGCGTCGTGCTGGAGCGCGGTGGTGCCGATCGTCTCGTAGTAGCTGGAGACGTCGATGACGTTCAACTCGACGGTGACACCGATCTTCTGGAGCGCCTGCTGGATCGCCTCCGCCTGCGCCTGCATCTTCGGCTGGGACCTGATGTCCAGCGTCATCGTGAAGCCGTCGCCGACGCCGGCCTCCTCCAGCAGCGCACGCGCCGCCTCGACGTCGCCGGCGTCCCCCTCGCTCGGGTAGAGGTCGTAGTCGCGGTGGCCGCCGACGGTCGGCGGCAGGATCGTGCTGGCCAGCTCCGCCAGCTGGGTGCCGCCGCTCGCGGTCCGCACCGCGGCCTTGTCGACCGCCAGGTTGACGGCCTGCCGCACCCGCACGTCGTCGAACGGCTCCTTGGTGGTGTTCATCCCCATGTAGGTCAGGCAGACGCTGGGCAGCTCCAGCAGCCGCCGCTCCAACTGCGGGGTCTGCACCCGCGGCAGCGTGGCCGGCTGGATGGTGAGCCCGAACGCGTTGACGTCCGCGCCCTGCCCGGCGAGCAGCCGCTCGTCGATGGTGGCCGGGTCCAGGCCGATCACGATGTTCCAGCGGTCCGGGTAGGCCGGCCGCACGTCGTCGGTCTCCGGGTCCCACGCCTCGTTGCGCACCAGCTCGATGGAGCTGCCCGGGGTGTAGGAGTCCAGCGTGTAGGGGCCGGAGGCGATGATGTCGCCGACGAACTCGTCACCCGCGCCGGAACCCTCGGGGAACGGGACGAAGTTGGGCTGGGCGACCAGCGAACCGAACTCGGGGAACGGCTCCTTGAGATGAAAGACCACGGTCCGCTCGTCCGGCGTCTCGATGGTCTCCAGCGGACCCGAGCGGTAGGGCCCCTCGTAGTCCTCCGGCGCGTCGATGACCTGCCGCGCCCAGGGGCTGCCGATCCCCAGCTCCGGGTCCCAGGAGCGGGAGACGCCGAACCTCACGTCGGCCGAGGTGATCGGCTGCCCGTCCTCGAAGGTGATGCCTTCCTTCAGCGTGAACGTCCAGCTCAGCCCGTCCTCCGACGGCGTCCCCAGATCGGTCGCCAGGTCCGGCACGACGGCCGACGGATCGTCGGAGTCGCCCGGCGCGGAGGTGGTCAGCGTGCGGTAGACCAGCCGGTAGAAGTTGTTGACGCCGCCGTCGAAGCCGCGGGCCGGGTCGAGGTAGGAGAAGTCGGCGTTCTGGAGCAGGGTGACGGTGCCGCCGGTGGCCGGGGTGTCGGCGTACGACACCTCCCCGCCGCCGGGGCCGCCCCCGCCGTCGGGGCCGCCGCCGGAACAGGCACTGAGCGCGAGGGCGGCCACGGCGGCGAGCGCGCCGGCCCTCACGAGGGATGACCTTCTCAACGGGACTCCTTGGGGATGGAGGGGCGACAACGGTCGTGGGGGTGGCTGAGTGGTCAGCCGGCGACGGCCTGACGGGGCGCGGGGAACTGCGCGCCGCGTACGGGACGGGGAGAGGACGACAACGAAACGGAACGGACAAGGTGGGTGGTCGACTGCGGCCCGCCTCAGAAGCGGCGCAGCCACACGCGCATGGCGCCGGGGTCGCGGTTGCCCCACAGGAAGTAGGGCACCAGCCGCACCGGCACGCGCCGTCCCCCGCCGGCCGGCGGAGCGGCCGGCGGCACGGCCGCCGCCACCGGCACCTCCGGGTACGGCTCCGGCGGCGCCGCCGGAGCGACCGCCAGCTCGGCGGCCAGCGTGACGGCCGGCTCCCCCCACGTCGACCCGTCGCGTTCGACCCGCGCCGCCGGCGCGTCGTCCGCCGTCAGCAGCAGGTCGTCGACGGGCGCCGGGGAGTCCTGCTGCTCCACGCAGTACACGAGCGGGCCGCGCAGCAGCGCCAACGTGCCACGCGCCGCGTCGTTGTGCGGGTGCGCCGCGACCGCCCGGACGCGCTGCGGGAGTTCGAGCACCACCCGGTCGCCCGCCGACCAGCGCCGGCTCAGCCGCAGCCAGCCCGGCGCGGCGGCGACCGGTTCCCCGTCGGCGCCGGTGAGCACCGCGCCCGCCGCCCAGTCCGGCACCCGCAGCACCAGCGTCGACTCACCGTCGACCGCGCGGTCGACGGTGACCGTGACCCGGCCGTCCCACGGATAGTCGGTGCGCACGGTGACGTCCAGCGGGACGCCCCGGATTTCGGCGTCGGCGTAGAGCGCCAGTGTCAGCGCGTCGTCGGAGGTGACCGCGAGGTGGTCCTGGAGCTGCGCGACCCAGCGCACGATGTTCGGCGGGCAGCACGGGCAGCCGAACCAGGCGCGGCGCAGCGGGTCTCCCCCGGTCTCGGCGCCGCTGCGCTGCTCGTGGTCGGGGCGGCGCTGGAGCGGGTTGTCGTAGAAGAAGGCGCGTCCGTCCAGCGAGGTGCCGACGGCGAACGCGTTGTACAGCACCCGCTCCACCACGTCGAGCACGTCGGCCCTGCCGGTGGCGAGGAAGAGCCGCCAGCCCCACTGCATGGTGCCGATGGCGGCGCAGGTCTCGGCGTAGGCGCGTTCGGCGGGCAGTTCGTAGCGGTCGCCGATCGCCTCGTCGGAGTGGCGGCTGCCGAGGCCGCCCGTCAGGTACAGCTTGGTGGCGACCATGTCGTCCCACAGCGCCTCCAGGTGCGTCAGCAGCGCGGGGTCCTCGTCGTGCAGGCACAGGTCGGTGGCGCCGGCGGCCAGGTAGACCATGCGCACGGCGTGGCCGGTGAGCGAGGGCAGCTCGCGCAGCGGCACCTCGTCCTGGAAGTACGACGGCGGGAAGACGCTGTGCCGCAGCCGGCCCGCCCCCCTGCGGTCGACGAAGAGCCGCGCCTGGTCGAGGTAGGCGCGTTCGCCGGTCTCCCGGTAGAGCTCGACGAGCGCCGTCTCGACCTCGGGGTGGCCGCAGTAGAGCGGCTCGCCGTCGGGGCCGTAGCGGGCGACCGCCAGGTCGGCGAAGCGGCGGGCGGCGTCCAGCAGCCGCCGGTCCCCCAGCTGTCGCGCGGCGGCGACGGCCGCCTGCGTCAGATGGCCGAGGTTGTACAGCTCGTGTCCCCAGGCCAGGTCCTCCCAGGGCGACTTGGGGGTGTCGGGGCTCTGGTGGTAGGTCCCGAGATAGCCGTCCGGGGCCTGGGCCGCCTCGATCAGCGCGACGCTCTCCTCCCAGAACTCCCGCGCCTCGGGCCCGGTCGAGCCCCTGGCGAGCTCGTAGACCAGCCCTTCCAGCGTCTTGTAGACGTCGGTGTCGAGGAACGGGTAACGCCCCCGGTAGGCGCCCTCGCCGCCCGGTGAACGGTCTCCGTCCGCCACGCGGCGGAAGTTGTCCAGGTTCCCGGCCGCGGTGATCTCGGCGAGGGCGTGCGGCAGCGTCGCGGTGGCGTTGCGCCGCTGCCAACGGGCCAGCAGGCCGCCGGTGATCGTGACCCGGGCGGCGCCCAGGCCGCGGCCCGGCCGCCCGGTGGCCAGCACCGCGGGGGCGCCGGCCTCGGCCGGGAGGGAAGCGGCGAAGGAGGAGGAAGAGGACATCACAGGACCTGCCGTCCCGGGGCGCCCCTGGGGGACCCCATCGAAGACTGCAATGTGGTGGGTGACATTGCACTGGCATCGGCCCCCGGGGCACAAGAGGTCTGCGTGAACTTCGTGTAACCGAAAACGCCCGCCGGCGGCGCCGGCGGGCGTTTTCGGTCCGCCCTCCGGGGGCGGCGTGCTACGTCAACCCAGCGCGCACGCGCCGTCGTTGAGGGTGAAGGCGGCGGGCGTCGAGGCGTCACCCTGGTGGCGGGCGACCAGGCCGAGGCTCACGCTCCCGCCGGCGGGGATGGTGGCGTTGTGCCCGTTGTCGCGGGCGACGACGGTGTTCCCCTCGGCGGTGAAGACCCCGCCCCAGCCGGAGACGAACCGCTGCCCCTCGGCGAGGGCGAACGTCAGCTCCCAGCCCTCCACCGGCTCCTCGCCGGTGTTGGTGAGGGTCAGCGCGGCGTTGTAGCCGTTGCCCCACGAGTCGACGTCCACCGCGACCTCGCAGGTGGTGGCCGGCGCGGTCTCCTCGAAGCTGATCCGGTGCAGCCCGCCCGGCAGGTCGTTGACGGCGTAGAACTCGCCGTCCACGGTGGTGCCGATGGCGGTGATCTGGGTGCTGTTCTGGCCGACGTTGCCGATCTCGGCGGTCTCGTAGCCGCCGCCCTCGGCCGGGCGGATGCCGAAGACCTTCGACGAGCAGTAGTCGACGGTCACATAGGTGCCGCCGGCCAGGTCGGCGAACTCCTGGCCCCGGTAGACGTGTCCGCCGATCACGGCGCAGTTGCCGCCGGTCAGCGGGTAGGTGAAGATCGGCTCGGTCAGCTCGGCCGAGGGGTCGCACTGCTCCGGGTCGAACTCGGAGTCGCCCTCGCGGCAGGACCAGCCGAAGTTGGCGCCGCCCTCGCCGGCCGGCAGGTGGTTGATCTCCTCCATCACCCCCTGCCCGACGTCGCCGATCCACAGCGAGCCGTCCTCGGAGTCGAACGAGAACCGCCACGGGTTGCGCAGCCCGAAGGACCAGATCTCCTCGCGCGCCTCCGGGTCGCCGACGAACGGGTTGTCCTCCGGCACGCAGTACGCCAGGTCGCCGCAGGACTGACTCACGTCGAGGCGGAGGATCTTGCCCAGCAGGGTGTCGACGCGCTGCCCGGTGTCGAACGGGTCGCCCGAGCCGCCGCCGTCGCCGATCGACATGTACAGATAGCCGTCGGGGCCGAACGCGAGCTGGCCGCCGTTGTGGTTGTCGTACTCGGCGTGCTCCTGGCTGAGCAGCACCTCCAGGCTGTCGTCCGCCAGCCCGTAACGGGCCAGCGTCACCGCGCCGTCGGCGGCGGCCGTGTACGCCAGATACAGCTCCTGGCTGTCGCTGAAGTCCGGCGCGGGCGCGATGCCGAGCAGGCCGCGTTCGTTGGCCGAGGAGTCCACCTCGTCGATCACGTCGAGCAGCGGGTCCGCCTCCAGGCCGGAGTCCGGGTGGTAGGCGCGGACGGTGCCGGGCTTCTCGGTGATGAACAGCCTGCCGGTGCCGTCGTCGGGCGCGACCACGGCGGTCGGGCGGCGCAGCCCGGAGGCGACCTGGGTGGTGGTCGCGGTCAGGTTCTCCAGCGGGACGGCGGTGGTCCCGACGTCACTCGGGGCGGCTTCCGCCGCCGTGTCGTCGGACCCCGAGGCCGCGGCGGTCGTGGTGAGGGCGAGCGGGGTCAGCAGGGAGAGGGAGGCGGCGATCAGCAGGGGCGCTTTCCATCGGCGTCGTGGCATAACGGCTCCAACGGCGTGAGGGGGGGGTGGACCCGGATCGACCGCGGGCGGCCCGACGGAAGGGGGTGGCCGGCCGTGACCAGTGGCCGCACGCGGGGTGGGATGTGCGCGACGCTAGCTGTTCACCAGGCGCCACACCAGTGCGCCCACGCGAGTTCCTGGTAGTAAACGATGTCCCCAACTCGTCTTGTTTAGCGACCGGTTGGGCATACCGTCCGGAGCGCGCCGAAGTTGACAGGCGACAGACCTTTGACCAGCGCGTCAGGCCCTGCCTAGGGTTCTCTGTGGGAAAGCGTTTGTCCGTGATCGTTCCTGATGCCCATCCGGTGTCCCCTCGGAACCCCCAGTGAGGATTCGCTCCATGCCCCTTCCCAGGCGCCCCAGGCCCTCCGGTCCTTTCTCCGTCGGCATCGTCGGCGCCGGCCAGTTCGCCGGCTCGTTCAGCAAGCTGTTCCATCTGCACCCCGGTGTCGGCTCCGTCCACGTCACCGACCTGATCCCCGAGCGTGCCGAGTCGCTCGTCGCCGAGCAGGGCCTCGCCGGCACGCTGCCGTCGTTCGAGGCGATGCTGGAGGACGACCGGATCGACGCCGTCGCGCTCTTCACCCAGCGCTGGACCCACGGACCGCTGGCCGTGGCCGCGCTGCGGGCGGGCAAGCACGTCTACTCGGCGGTACCGATGGCCGTCTCGGCGGAGGAGATCGCCGCCATCGTCGAGGCGGTCCAGGAGACCGGCCTCACCTACATGATGGGCGAGACCAGCCACTACAACCCGGCGACCGTCTACGCCAGGAACCGCGTCGCGGAGAACGCCTTCGGCCGGCTCTTCTACGCCGAGGGCGACTACGTCCACGACATGGACCTCGGCTTCTACTCCGCCTACCAGTACAGCGGGGGCGAGAACTGGAAGGCCACGGCCAGCTACCCGCCGCTGCTCTACCCGACCCACTCGGTCGGCGGCGTCCTCGGCGCCTGGGGCACCCACGCGGTCAGCGTCTCCGCCGTCGGGGTGCGCGACGAACGCGGGGACGGCGTCTTCGACAAGGACGTCAGCCAGTTCGACAACGACCTCTCCAACGCGACGGCGCTCTTCGAGGTCGCGGGCGGCGGCTCGTTCCGGATCAACGAGTTCCGCCGGGTGGGATACCCCTCGCACATCCGGGAGTCCAGGTTCCGCTTCTTCGGGACCGAGGGCAGCTTCGAGCAGTTGGCCACCTTCAGCGTCTGGCAGGACAAGGAGGGGGTCCACGACATCAGCGAACTCCTCACGCCGAAGCGGACGTTGGCTGCCGACGACCCCTCCCTGGAACACGTCGACCCGGCGCTGCGCGACGCGTTCGTCTCCGGCACCGCGCCGGTCCACGACATCTCGCGGCTGCCGACCCAGTACGCCCACGTCCCCAACGGGCACGAGGGCAGCCACCACTTCCTGGCCGACGACTTCGTCAACGCGGTCAACCAGGGCACGCTCCCCTCGGTCAACGCCTGGGTCGCCGCCCGCTACACCCTCCCGGGCGTGATCGCCCACGCCTCCGCCCTCCGCGGCGGGGAACGCCTCCCGGTCCCCGACCACGGGGACGCGCCCGAGATCGGCTGAAGCCCGAGATCGGCTGAACGCACTGGCGCCGCCGGACCGTCGCGCGTACACCCCCCTGCGGTGGCTGCGGCGGCGGTGAGCGGTCCCCGTGGCGGGCCGTGTGCCGTCTCTCCCTCTCGTGCGCATGGCCGCCAAGGGCGGCTACGAGGGGGAGGGACGGGGGTACGCGTATCCCCGCTGCCGACCGGTGGTCGGTGGGTGGCGGGCCGCGCCAACCGGGCACCATGGCCGCGCCGTTGTTCCGGGCCGACCACGGCCCGGGGGCGGGAGCAGCGCGCACCCGGCTCCGCCGGGCCACCCACGGCGCCCGCCCCCTCGCCCGTTCCCCTCTCGCCGGGCTGATCGTCCACGAACAGCCGCGAGGGGCAGGCGTCGTCGCACGTGATAATCCCGGCGACGCCGACGATCACCCCCGGAATACTGGGCGCCCATGGACGAGGTCAAAGTGGTCGTCGCCCACTCCGAGCGTGCGACCCTGCGCGTCGGCGACGTGTTTCTGAAGGTGGACGCCGATCAGGCGCGCATCGACGTCGAGGTCGAGGCGTTGGCCCTGGTGTCGCTCCCGACGCCCCGGGTGTTGTGGCGCAGGCCGCCCGTGCTCGCGATCACCGCGGTCCCGGGGACGGCGCTCGGTCGTCTCGGTGCGCCGTCGACCGCGTCGCCGGCGGCGTGGGCCGGTGCGGGCGCCGCCGTCCGGCGGCTGCACGAGGCGCCGTTGCCGCCGTGGACCGGCCGGCGCCGCCGGGGGCCCGAGGAGTTGGCGGCGGAACTCGACGGCGAGTGCGAGGCGCTGGTGAAGAACGGCGTCCTGCCCGCCGACCTGGTCACCCGCAACCGCCAGGTCGCCGAGGCGGCGATCCGGCCATGGGCATCCGCGTTCACACACGGCGACCTCCAGGTGGACCACGTGTTCGTCGACGGCGACGAGGTCACGGGCGTCATCGACTGGTCCGAGGCGGGTCCGGGCGACGCCCTGTTCGACCTCGCCACCCTGACGCTGGGACACGAGGAGCGCCTCGACGACGTCCTCGCCGGTTACGGCACCGACGTCGACGTCGACGTGATCCGCGCGTGGTGGTCGTTGCGAAGCCTGTTGGGGGTCCGCTGGCTGGTCGAGCACGGCTTCGACCCGTTCGCGCCGGGCTGTGAGGTCGACGTGCTGAAAGCTCGCATGTGAGGCCCTTCCCGGCCGTTGTGGAGACGTCCAGCCCGGTGAGAGGGGTGCGCGCGAGAGGGGCGGGCGCCGTGGGCGGCCCGGCGGAGCCGGGTGCGCGCTGCGGGCGCCCCTCCTCCTCGTAGCCGCCCCCGGCGTCCCTTCGTCCGAGAGGGAGAGCCGGGTACCGGCCCGTCACGGGGACCGCCCACCGCCGCCGCACGCCGGAACGAGCGGCGCGCGCACCCGACCGGTCGCGAGCGGAGCTTCACCGCGAGGGAAGAACGCCGCGACCGGAGAACGCCGAGGACCGTCAGGGCTGGTCGGGGGCCGAAACGGGCGCGAGCGCCGGGCCGCCGGAAGGGGTTGGCAGGGTGGAGGCCGGCACCGGCGGCAGCCGCGGCGGTGCCTCGGGCGCCTGCGCCTCGGCGCCGGTGAGCAGCACCGTCCCGGAGAGCAGCACCCCGGCGCCGACGCCCACGGCGGTGCGCCGGGCGACCCGGACGGCGAGCGGGGCGGGCGCCGAGAAGTCGGCGAGGTCGCGGAGCTCGTCCACGGTCGGTGGCCCGACGCGGGCGGCGCGCACGCCCCCCGGCCCCCCGGCGGGGCGCAGTCGCTCCAGTGCGGATAACACGCGTGGAACTGTCATGCTCCCGCAGACTAGGCCCGGCGGGGCGAGCTGTCGAACTCGCGTTCCACTCAGGGGTGTGCACAGGGAACGAGGCACGGTGCCGCGTTGTGGTGCGAGTGGCGAAGCTCTCTGCGAGACTTGTCCGTCCTACGTCGTACCGACGAGGGCCCGTGAACTCGGGGCCTTTTCCGGGGGGTTGGTGTGCACATCGAACTGGCTGACCTGCTCGCGTCGTTGCGCTCCGAGCTGAACCGCGCCCGGCTGGACGCCGCCGGCGAGGACGTGCGGTTCCGCGTCGGCTCCATCGATCTGGAGCTCCAGGTGGCGGTGGAGAAGTCGGCCGACGCCAAGGCGGGGGTGCGTTTCTGGGTCGTCTCGCTGGACGGTGGGGGGAGCGTGAAGTCGACGCACACCCACACGGTCAGGATCAGCCTGGCGGCCGAGACCGGCGGCGGCGACCCCGTGTTGACCGGCGACGACGTCTCGGATCTGCTCTCCGGCGGCTGACCGCGCGATGCGGCCGTTCGACAGGGAACGCGTGGCGGAGGTCGTCGTCAGGCGCGGGAAGCACGCGGAGTACGGGTCCGGTTACCGCATCGGGCCGACCCTGGTGCTGACCGCGGGCCATCTCCTCGACCCCCCGGAGGGGGAGCCCCGCTGCACCGTGCTGCTCGGCGGGCACGACACCGAGCACCCCGTCGCGCCGGTGTGGCGGGCCCGGGGGCGCGACCTGGCGCTGCTGCGGCTCACGGCGCCGCCCGCCTCCCCGGGGACGGGGGCGCCCGTGCCGCCGGTGCCCCTGGGCCGGCTGTCGGGAGGCACGGGCACCGTGCCGTTCACCGGTGTCGGCTTCCCCGCGTACGCACAGCGGCCCGGGACCGCCGGGCGAGCGGGACTGCGGCGTCGCGACAGTCGGGAGGTCGGCGGGTTCGTGCCGCTGGGCTCCAACATCAAGTCCGGCTGTCTGGACCTGGTCTTCACCACCTCCCCGCCGACCAACCGGGGACCCGACGGGCAGGATCCGTGGCAGGGACTCTCCGGCACGGCGCTGTTCACCCAGGACGGGCTCTTCCTGGTCGGCGTCCAGTCGCAACGACTGCCCGCCGCCGGGACCGGCAGCGCCGAGGGCGAGCCGATCGCCGTCGCGCTGGAGGACCCGGAGTTCGTGCGGCTCGTCGCGCGGGACGGCATCCGGCCGCGGGCGGTGGCGATCGAGCCTCCCGGAGCGGACCGGGGCAGGATGCTGTCCGCGGTCGTCCCCCAGGAGGAACTGGTGCGCGGGTTGGGGGACTTCAAGAAGAACCTCGACCCCGACCACCTTCCCTTCGTCTCTCCCGGCAGCGAGCACGCGGCCGATCCGGCGAACCTGTTCCTGACGCTGGTGACGTCCGCCGACCGAGGCGTGCTGCTGGTGGGCGCGGCGGGCACCGGGAAGACGCGCACCGGACTTGAGGTCGGACGGCTGGCGATGGAGGCGGGTTGGAGGGTGCTGCACGTCCTGCCCGGTGAGAACCCGTCGCCCACCGACGAGTTGGCCGAGCACGTCCTCGCGGAGCCCGGTCCCGTGCTGGTGGTGATCGACTACCTCAACGAGTCGCAGCTCGACCTGTCCGCGCTGCGGCACCGCCTTCTCCCCGCCGCCCACCGCAAGGGCGTGACGGTGGCGCTGCTCGCCTCGGTGCGCCCCGGCTGGCTCCGGAAGTCGGACCGCGCGGCGCTGCGGGAGCTCTTCGACGAGGTGGAACTGCGGCGGGACGACGCGTTTCAGCGGGAGGTCACCGCCAACGCGCTGACAAGGCTGGCGCCGAAGGCCGTGGACGCGCTCGACCCGGCGCAGATGACGGCCGTCTGCCGGAATCGGCCGATCATCGCCCTCCTCATCGCGCGCGAGATCGAGCGCCGCATCGAGGCCAGGCTGCCGGTGCCCCTCACCGCGGGGCTGCGGTCGAGCGGGGAGCTGGCCGGGTGGCTCGAACGGCGGCTCAGCGAGGACGGCCTGACCGTGCGCGCCCGGAAGGACACGTTCACCCCCGCCAGGGCGCCCCTCGGCCTGGTGGCCGCGGCCGCCGCCGCGGCGGCGTGCCCGCAGTCCCGCGCGGAGGTGGTCGCGGCCGCCAGCGCCGCCCTCGCGGGGGCGCCGCCCGAGGAGGCGCCGGGGGCCGAGTCGGTCGTGGCGACGCTGGTCTCGCTCGGCTGGTTCGAGGGGGACGACGAACTGCTGTCGGTGGCCCACGACGTGGTGGCCGACCAACTGGTGGAGTCCGTCGTCCTGCCGGAACGCGACGAGGTGCCGGACGCCGCCGGTGTCCGTGCCCTGCTGGCCGGCGGCCTCACCCACCCCCGCACCCTCGGCCGTTACGCCACGAACATCGGGCGGCTCGTCAACGACCTGTCGCTCGTCGACCGCGCGGGCGCGCTCACGTCCACGCTGGACGGCTGGTTCAGGGAGAACGCGGCGACCGTCGGTCGCCTCCTGCGCGACGACGCCGACGTGGGCGGCTACGCCCTCGGCGCGATCTGCTCGGGGCCGCCCTGGCACACCGCCGCCGTCCGCTGCTGGGAGGAGGTCGTCGGCCCCTGGCTGACGGAGTTCGGCGCCGGGGTCGACGCCCGTCACCTGCTCTACCGTGGCCTGCGCCATCTGCCGCCGGAGGGCGGGGCGTTGCTGGTGCCGGCCGCGCTGGACTGGCTGAGCGACCACGGCGTGAGACGCGAGGCGAGCTATGTCCTCGGGCCGCTGCTGTACCGAGAGGACCTGCCGCCGGAGGCGCTGGAACGGCTGGTCGACGGCACGTTCCGCTGGCTGGAGCGCCATGTCGGCACCGACAGCGTGGACTTCGTGCTGCCCGCGCTGCTCTCCCGCGACGATCTGCCGCCTGAGGCGGCGGGGCGGGCGTTCTCCCTGGCACTGACCTGGCTGGAGCGGCGCGTCGCGAACGCGGAGGTGCGCGCCGTCCTGGACCGGGTGCTCGCCCGTCCCGCCCGCACGTCCCACGACGCGCGGCGGACGGTCCGGGTGGCGCTCACCTGGCTGGCGGAGCACACGGAGCGGGCGGACGCCGGCTTCGTGCTGCGCGCGCTCCTCCCCCGCCCCGACCTCACGCCGGACGAGGCGCGACAGGTCATCTCCACGGCCCTCACCTGGCTGGAGGCCCACACCGAGGAGTCGGACGCCGGCTTCGTGCTGCGCGCGCTCCTGGCCCGCCCCGACCTCACGCCGGACGAGGCCGGCCGGGTCGCGGCGTTGCGGGACGCGGACGGCTCCCCGCCCGGGCCGGCCGGGTGAGTCGCCGCCCGCGTCCCGCCGGCAGGCGTTACGCCGCGCCGAAGCCCCGGAGGATGCCGTCATAGGCCGGCTTGGGCTGGTAGTTCTCGTCCCACGGCAGGGCCGCGCCCTGGCCGGGGAACGTGCCGGGGACCCAGGAGTCCGCGTCGCCGAAGCCCCAGATCGTCACGCCGGCGCAGCCGTTGACCGCGACGCAGGCGCCGACGACGTCGGCGTACTGCGTGGCCTGGGAGGCCAGCTTCGTCTCGTCGGACGGCATGTCCATCCGGACGTCCAGCTCCGTGATGACCACCTCGACGCCGAGGTCGGCGAAGCGCTGGAGGTTGGACTGGATGTCGGAGGCCGAGTACTGGTCGAGGATGAGATGCATCTGGAAGCCGACGCAGTCGATCGGCACGCCCTCGTCCAGCAGCCCGGAGACCACCTCGTACAACGCGTCGCTCTTGGCGTTGGTGTGCTCGGTGCTGTAGTCGTTGATGCACAGCTTGGCCGAGGGGTCGGCGGCCTCCGCGTAGCGGAAGGCGTCGGCGATGTAGCCCTCGCCCAGGGTGTTGAGGAAGACCGACTGGCGCAGCGAACCGTCGTCGTTGAACGCCTCGTTGACCACGTCCCAGTAGGCGATCTCGCCGGCGTACTCGCCGACCACCGTGGAGATGTGGTCCTGGACGATGCCGTCCAGCTCCTCCGCCCCGAAGCCGCCGTTGCTCACCCAGCCGGGCAGTTGGCTGTGCCAGACGAGGGTGTGGCCCCAGACCTGCTGGGCGTTGGCGGCGGCGAAGTCCATCAGCCGGTTGGCGGGGTCCAGGTTGAACTGGCCGCGCTGGGGCTGGATGGCCTCCCACTTCATGACGTTCTCCGCCGTGACGCTGGAGAACTCGCTGCTCGCGATGCCGGTGTAGGTCGGGTCGCCGAGCCTGCCGTCCGCGATGGCCGTGCCCATGAAACGGCCGCTGGCCTCGGCCGCCTCCTTGAGGGTCGCGGCGCTCGGCGCCACCTCGGCGGTCGTGCTCCCCGGGGTGGTGCCCGAGGTTTCGTTGGCCTGCGCGTTGACGAGGGCCGCTCCGGAGAGCAAGGCTCCGACGGAGACGGCGATCGCGGCTCTGCGCACCAGGGGAGACATAGCGATGCCCCTTTCGATTGTCATGCCCCCGCAGGCTGACCCGACCGTTTCTAAGGGGCACTTGGGGACGCGTCAACCCTTCCGGAATAATGTTGAAAAACTTCCGGAGCACCCAGAGCCAACGAAGAGGTACCACCATGGCAGCGGAACGCAAGGTCACCATCACGGCCATCGCCCGGGAGGCGGGGGTCTCCGTGCCGACGGTATCGCGCGTGGTCAACGGGCGTTCCGACGTCGCGCCCGAGACCCGCGCCCGGGTGGAGGAGCTGCTGCGCCAGTACGGCTACCGGCGGCGCACCCACGCCCCCGGGGACCGGGCGGCGCTGCTCGACCTCGTCTTCAACGACCTCGACAGCCCCTGGGCCGTGGAGATCATCAGGGGCGTCGAGGAGGTCGCCGGCGCCGCCGGGGTCGGCACGGTGGTCTCGGCGATCCACGACCGGGCGGGCGCGGCGCGGCAGTGGATGACCAACCTGCGGGCGCGCGCCTCGGACGGCGTGATCATGGTGACCAGCGTGCTGGAGCCGCTGCTGCACAAGGAGCTGCACCGGCTGGGCGTGCCGCTGGTGGTGGTGGACCCGGCCGGCGCGCCTCCGCTGGACGCGCCGACCGTGGGGGCGACCAACTGGGCCGGCGGGCTGGCCGCGACCGAGCATCTGCTGTCGCTGGGGCACCGGCGGATCGGTTTTGTCGCGGGGCCGCCCCGCCTGCTGTGCAGCCGCGCCCGGCTGGACGGCTACCGGGCGGCGCTGGAGGGCGCGGGGCTGCCGGTGGCCGAGGAGCTGATGGTGCCGGGCGACTTCTACCACGAGTCCGGGTTCACCGGCTGCGAGCGACTGATGGAGCTGGCCGACCCGCCGACGGCGCTGTTCGCGGCGAGCGACCAGATGGCGATGGGCGCGATGGAGGCGCTGCGGCGGCGCGGGCTGCGCGTTCCGCAGGAGGTGAGCGTCGTGGGTTTCGACGATCTTCCGGAAATGCGCTGGTCCGCGCCGCCGTTGACCACGGTCCGCCAGCCGCTCGCCGAGATGGGCAAGGTCGCCGCACGCACGGTGTTGCGGCAGACCAGGGGCGAGGAGATCGACACGCCGAGGCTTGAACTGGCAACGGAGTTGGTGGTGCGCGCCTCCACCGCGCCGCCGCCGCCCGCCGGCTGAAAACTGACGTTCCCTCAGGGGCGGACAGGCGCCAGTTTCGTCGACACCGTTGACGGGACGCCGCCGTGCCCGTAATTTGCCACACCCATTCACCGATAATTATCGGCGTCCTTCCGGAAGGTGTGCGATGCGAAGCCCCAAGAGACCGCGACTTCGGTTCCTGGCCGTGTCGGCCGCGTGCACGGTGGCGGCGACCACCCTCGCCGCCTGCGGCAGCGACGGCCCGGGCGGCGGCTCGGACAGTCTGGAGGTCTGGGTCTACCAGGACGGCTCGACCACGATCCAGCAGGACTTCGTCGACCAGTTCAACGAGACCTCCGACATCAAGATCAACCTGACGGAGATCCCGGGCGACAACTACCAGGACCGGATGCGCACCGCGATGGGCAGCCCCAACGCGCCGGACATCTTCTTCAACTGGGGCGGCGGCAGCATCGCCGACTTCGTCGAGGAGGACATGCTGATCGACCTCACCGACACCCTCGCCGAGGACCCCGAGTTCGGGGACGCGTTCCTCCCGACGATCCTGGACGCCGGCGCCATCGACGGGCGCTACTACGGGGTGCCGATGCGCGGCGTCCAGCCGGTGATCCTCTTCTACAACGAGACGCTCTTCGACGAGGCCGGCGTCACCCCGCCCACCACGTTGGACGAACTCTTCACGCTGGTCGACACGTTCGCGGAGCGGGACATCACCCCCGCGGTGCTGGCCGGCGGCGACCCGTGGACCGAACTCATGTGGCTGGAGTACCTGTTGGACCGGCAGGGCGGCTCCGAGCTCTTCGACCGGATCAGGAACGGCGACACCTCGGCCTGGGGCGACCCGGCCGTGCTCGCCGCCGCCGAGCACGCCGTCCACCTGGTCGACGCGGGTGCCTTCGGCAACAACTTCCGTTCCGTCAGCTACACCACGGACGGCGCCTCCACCTTCTTCGCCCAGGGCGAGGCGGCGATGCACCTCATGGGCAGCTGGGAGTTCTCCAACCAGCTGTCCAACCAGCCGGAGTTCGCGGAGAACGACCTCGCCTGGGCGACCTTCCCCGCCGTCGAGGGCGGCACCGGCGACCCGGCCGCGCTGGTCGGCAACCCCACCAACTACTGGTCCGTCAACTCCCGCGTCGAGGGCGAGAAGTGGGACGCCGCCGTGGAGTTCCTGAAGCTCCACGCCAGCGAGGAGTACGCCAGCGCCCTCGTCGGCAACGGGGACATACCCACCACCGCCGACGTCGAGGAGCTGCTGGACGACGCGCCCGCGCCGGAGTACGCGCGCTTCCAGTACGAGATGGTGCGCGACGCCCCCAGCTTCACCCTCTCCTGGGACCAGGCGCTCACCGCCGACCAGGCCACGCCCATGCTCGACAACATCGAGAAGCTCTTCAGCGGCCAGCTCGACGCCGAGCAGTTCGTCGAAGCGATGCAGAACCTCTAGGACTTCCGTGAAGCGCGAGACGACCCACACCCCGCGCGCCGGGCGCCCAGGCATCGCCTGGGCGCTCCCGGCCGTGCTCTTCTTCTTCCTGTTCGCCGCGGCCCCCATGGGGATCGTCGGCTACCTGTCCTTCACCGACTGGGACGGCCTCAGCGACCCGAGCTGGACCGGGCTGGACAACTGGTCCCGGCTCTGGAACGACGACGGGATGCGCAACGCCATCTGGCTCAGCCTGCTGCTGACCGCCCTCACCTGGCTGACGCAGACCCCCATCGTGCTGCTGCTCGGCGTGTGGGCGGCGGGCCGCCAGCGGAACCGGGCCGTGCTGTCGGCGATCTTCTTCCTGCCGCTGCTCGCCTCCTCCGTGGCGCTGGCCCTGCTGTGGCGCACCATCTTCGACCCCAACCTGGGCCTGGCCGCCGACGTCGCCGACTGGTTCAACCTCGACAACGCCGACCTGCTGGGGTCGAGCACCGGCGCGTTCGCCGCGATCCTCTTCGTCACCGGCTGGCAGTTCGTGCCGTTCCACACCCTGATCTACCAGGGCGGCGCGCGGCAGATCCCGCAGTCGCTCTACGACGCGGCGGCCATCGACGGCGCGGGCACCGTGCGGCAGTTCTTCCACATCACCCTGCCGCAGCTGCGGAACACCATCGTCACCTCCACGGTGCTGATGGTGGTGGGCGCGCTGACCTACTTCGACACCGTGCTCATCCTCACCAGGGGCGGTCCCGGCGACGCCACCTCGATCGTGCCGTACCTGATGTACGAGACCGGCTTCAAGGCGTTCGACCTGGGCTACGCCAGCGCCGTCGCCGCCGCGCTGGTGATCGTGGCGACGGGCACCTCGCTGCTGCTGGTGCGGCTGACCGGGTTCAACAGGATGCGCAGCACCCGGGAGGGCATGTGAGCACCGACACCACGCCGCGCCCGGCGCCGCCGCGCGAACGGAACGCGCCGCGAAAGCAGCGGACCCGGCTACCACGGCGGGCCAACTACCCGGCCGGCTTCGGCGCGTTCGTCTGGCTGATCATCGTCGTGGTACCGCTGTACATCCTGGTGGCCTCGACGCTCCAGAGCCGCCAGGAGTACCTGGACAACGGACCGCTGTCGCTGCCCACCAGCCTCTCCTTCGACAGCTACCGGCAGGTGCTGGAGGGCGACTTCCCGCGCTATCTCCTCAACACCGTGATCGTGACGGCCTCCTGTGCCGCGCTGGTGCTGGCCCTCTCGGTCACCGTCAGCTACAGCATCGTGCGCACCCGCTCGCGGCTGAGCCAGAAGACCTTCCAGCTCTTCCTGTTGGGCCTGGCGATCCCCTCCCAGGCGGTGATCATCCCGATCTACCTGATCATCACCGAACTCTCCCTCTACGACTCGCTGTTGGCGATCATCCTGCCCACCGCCGCGTTCTCGCTGCCGGTGAGCGTGCTGATCATGGTGGGCACGATGCGGGACATCTCGGAGGAGCTGTACGAGTCGATGGCGCTGGACGGCGCGCGCTCGGTGCGGGTCCTCTTCCAACTGGTCATCCCGATGTCCCGGGCGGGGATCTCCACGGCGGGCGTCTTCTCGGCGCTGAGCGCGTGGAACGGCTTCCTCTTCCCGCTGATCCTCACCCAGTCCCGCGAGACGCGGGTGCTGACGCTCGGCCTCTACGACTTCGTGGGCGAGTTCCGCGTGGACATCCCCGCGCTGCTGGCCGCCGTGGTGCTGTCGATCGTGCCGATCTTCACGGCCTATCTGTTCGCCCGGCGTCAGCTGATCAACGGGCTGATGGGGGTGGGCGGCAAGTGAGCCGCCCCGCGCCCGGGACGCCCGCACCGAAACGAGGAGTTCGATGAACCACCCCTGGCACGACGCCACCCGCACCCCCCTCGACCGGGCGCGGGCGCTGCTGAGCGAGCTGACGCTGGAGGAGAAGCTGGCCCAACTGGTCGGTCTCTGGCCCGGGTCGGACGCCGGCGGCTCGGACGAGGCCGACGTCGCCCCGCTCCAGCACGAGATCAACGCCGGCCAGCCCGACCTCGCGGAGCTGCTGCCGCACGGGCTCGGCCAACTGACGCGCCCGTTCGGCACGTTGCCCGTCGACCCGACGGAGAAGGCCAAGCTGCTGGCCGAGGACCAGCGGCGGATCGTGGCCGCCGGGCGGTTCGGCATCCCGGCGGTGGCGCACGAGGAGTGTCTGACGGGATTCACCGCCTGGCAGGCCACCATCCTGCCGACCCCGCTGGCCTGGGGGGCCACGTTCCATCCCGAACTGGTCGAGCGGGCAGCGGAGTTGATCGGCGAGTCGCTGCGTTCCGTCGGCATCCACCAGGGCCTTTCCCCGGTACTCGACGTCAGCAGGGACCCGCGCTGGGGACGCACCGAGGAGACCATCGGCGAGGACCCCTATCTGGTGGCGACCGTCGCCACCGGCTATGTGCGGGGCCTGGAGTCGGCCGGGATCATCGCCACCCTCAAGCACTTCGTCGGCTACTCCGCCTCCCGCGCCGCCCGCAACCACGCGCCCGTCTCCATGGGCCCGCGCGAGGTGGCGGACGTGCTGCTGCCGCCGTTCGAGATGGCGCTGCGGGAGGGCGGCGCACGCTCGGTGATGGCCGCCTACAACGACATCGACGGCGTGCCCGCCTCCGCCGACGAGGCGCTGCTGGTCGGGCTGTTGCGGGAGGAGTGGGGCTTCGAGGGGACGGTGGTCTCCGACTACTTCGGCGTCTCCTTCCTCGAGGTCAACCACGGCGTGGCCGGCTCCCCCGGCGAGGCGGCGGCCGTGGCACTGGCCGCGGGCATCGACGTGGAGCTGCCGGCGCAGCGCTGCTACGGGCCGCCGCTGGCGGAGCTGGTGCGCGCGGGCCGGGTGCCCGAGGAACTGGTGGACCGCTCGGTGCTGCGGGTGCTCGCCCAGAAGGCCGAACTCGGCCTGCTGGACGCCGACTACCGCCCCGACCCGGCGGCGCTCGGCGACGGCGGGCGGGTCGACCTCGACCCGCCCGCGCTGCGTGCCGTCGCCCGGTCGCTGGCCGAGGAGTCCGTGGTGCTGCTGGCCAACGACGGCGGGGCGCTGCCCCTTTCGGGCGAAGCGCGGATCGCGGTGGCGGGACCGCTGGCGGACGACGTGGCGCCGCTCCTGGGCTGCTACACCTTCCCGCGCCATGTCGGCATCAGCCACCCGGAGTTGCCACTGGGCGTGGAGGTGCCGACGCTGTTCGCCGCCCTGGCGGACGAGCTGCCGGACACCCGCCTGACCAGGGCGGCGACGGCCGCCGACGTGGCGGGCGCCGACGTGTGCGTGGCCGTCGTCGGGGACCGCTCCGGGCTCTTCGGGCGCGGCACCTCGGGCGAGGGCTGCGACGTGGGCGACCTCGAACTCCCCGACGATCAGGGCGCGTTGCTGGACGAGCTGGTGGCCGGCGAGGTGCCGGTCGTGGTGGTCGCGCTCACCGGGCGGCCCTACGCGCTGGGCCGGTGGGCCGACCGGCTGGCCGGCGTCGTCCAGGCGTTCCTGCCGGGACAGGAGGGCGCGCGTGCCGTCGCCGGGGTGCTCTCCGGGCGGGTCAACCCGGCCGGCCGGCTGCCGGTGGGCGTCCCCCGCGACACCGGCGGCCAGCCGGCCGGCTATCTCGCGCCGCCGCTGGCGCAGGCCGGGGAGGCCAGCGCCGTCGACCCGACCGCGCTCTACCCGTTCGGCCACGGGCTGAGCTACACCACCTTCGCGTGGAGCGAGCCGGCGCTGAGCGCGGCGACCGTGCCGACCGACGGCGGGACCACCGTGTCGGTCACCGTCACCAACACCGGCGCACGCGAGGGCACCGAGGTCGTCCAGCTGTATCTGCACGACCCGGTGGCGCGCACCGTCCGCCCCGTCAACCGGCTGGTCGGCTACGCGCGGGTCCCGCTGGCCGCCGGCGCCTCGGCCCGGGTCGACCTCTCCTTCCACGCCGACCTCGCCGGCTACACCGTGGCACCAGGCCGGCGGATCGTGGAGCCGGGGGCGCTGGAGCTGCGGCTCGGCGCGTCCGTCGGCGACCTGCGGCACGCCCTGCCGCTGACGGTCACCGGACCCGAGCGCGAGCTCGGCCACGACCGGCGGCTGCGCTGCCCTGCCACCGTCACCCCGCTGCCCGCTCCCCCGACCGCCCCGTGAACCTCGCGGCCGGCGCGTCATGGTGACGGCCAGTCACCTGTGCGCCGGCCGCCGGGGCGCGGCCTACCCTGGGTCCATGCGTTGGACCGCACGGGACATCCCCGATCTCAAGGGCCGCACCTCGGTGGTCACCGGCGCCAACGGCGGGCTGGGCTACGTCACCGCGCGTGAGCTGGCCAGGCGCGGCGCCCGGGTGGTGCTCGCCTGCCGCAGCCAGCGGCGCGGCGAGTCCGCGCTCTCCCGGCTCTTCGACGAGGTGCCGGAGGCCCGCGCCGAGCTGCGCCTGCTCGACCTGGGCGACCTCGCCTCGGTCCGCGCCTTCGCCGGCACCTGGGCCGACGCCCCGCTCCACCTGCTGGTCAACAACGCGGGAGTGATGGCCGTCCCCCGCGCCACCACCGCCGACGGCTTCGAAAGCCAGTTCGGCGTCAACCACCTGGGGCACTTCGCCCTCACCGGCCTGCTGTACGGGGCGCTGCGCAAGGCGCCGGGCGCCCGGGTCGTCACCGTCTCCAGCGTGCTCCACCTGCTGGGCAACATCGACATCAACGACCTCAACACCGAACGCCCGTATCGCCGTTGGCTGGCCTACGGCCGTTCCAAGACCGCCAACCTGCTGTTCACCCGCGAGCTGGCGCGCCGCGCCGCCGACGTGGACCTGCTGGCGGCCACCGTCCACCCCGGCTACGCCGACACCGACCTGACGCTCCAGTCCGCCCGCCTGCGGCGGAAACCGGCCAGGGAACGCGCCGCGCGACTGGTCAACCGGACGTTGGCCAGTACGGCGGAGGCCGGCGCCATGCCCACCCTCTACGCGGCCACCGCGCCCGACGTCGCCCCCGACTCGTTCACCGGCCCCGGCACCGTGCGCGGCCGGCGCGCCCCCACCCTCCGCGCGCCCTGGACGCTCAACGACGCGGTCGCCCGCCGCCTGTGGCAGGTCTCCGAGGAGCTGACCGGCGTCCGCTACCCGGCGCCGCGCGGCTGACGCGCCCAGGGAACGCCGTCGGCCGGCAGCAGCGTCCGGCCGGCCGGGGTCACCGTGTGCAGCACCTCGTTGCCGCGACGCATCGAGTACAGCAGCCCCGACTCCCGTAACACGCGGGCGTGTTGGGAAGCCGAACTCAACGAGATGCCGATGCTTCTGGCCAACTCCCCCGTGGTCGCGCCGCCCTCGGCCACGCGGACCAGCACCCGCGCCCGGGTCGCCCCCAACAGCCGCCCCAGCGCCGCCCGGTCGGCGGAGACCATCGGGCCGTGAGCCACCGGATAGACCAGCACCGGCGGCAGCCCGGGATCGGCCAGCATCACCGGCGTCCGCCAGCAGAAGAACGACGGCACCAGCAGCAGCCCGCGCCCCGCCAGCCGCAGCTCCCGGTCGACCGGATAGTCCACCTCCAGCACGGGCGGCTCCCACCGCATCGCGGGCCGCAGCCCGGACAGCAGCGCGTCCACCCCGCCGGAGGCCAACCTCCGTGCGCGGTCCGCCAGATCCGCGTCCACCGCCGCCCGCACCGTCGACCACACCGGATGCCCGCCCACCGCGACCCGGTGGTAACGGTCCAGGTCGTCGGCGAGCCGGCCCAGCGCACCCCGCCGCCCCGCGGCCAACTCCCGTAACCAGCCCGGCTCCTCATGCCCCCTCGGCAGCCGCGACAGCTCGGAGGCCACCCGCCGCCCCGGCGTCGCCCGCACCGCGTCCAACGCCGCGCGCCAACCCCACGCCGACTCCTCCGGGTTGAGAAAGTCCGGAAAGTAGCCGCGCCCCGGTATCAGCACCCGCAGGCTCTCCGGCACCTGCGCCGCCCGCAGCGAACGCCGCCACGCCCCGTAGACGTGCGGCGCGTGGCCGTCCCGCAGCCGGTGCACGCTGAGCACCGTCTCCCACATCGGGTCGGCGCCGGCGGCCAGCCTGACCCGCCCCAGATCCTCCCCCGTGAACCGCACCCTGAGCGTCATCGGCCAAGCCTCCCCTGAGCCAGGCCGGACCGCGGGGAACGGAAAGGTGTCCGCCGGCCCCCGGCAGCACGGCTGTTCGCTACTACCCGGCGGTTTCAGCCTACGTCGAAGCCGCTGGCCCCACGTTGCCCCAGGGGCCACCCTTGGCCATCCGGCCCCGCTCGGGTCGGGGGAAACGGCGCCTGACCAGCGCCGGCGACCAGTCGTTGGCCGCGCCGGGCGGAAGACCCCTTCCTCGTGTCCCGGCGCGCCGACGACTCCCCCGGGCGGAGGCCGGTCCCAACGCCCGCGCCGGTGCGGCCGCGGCCGAATGTCATCACCGGGACACAGTCCCGCACCACCCCGGGATACCGGCTGGATCTCGTGCCATACTCTGCGCCGAACGGCCCCGATGGGGCCTCGCTTGCGCACGTCCGGGCGCATCGGGGCGCATCCGGGGGAATCCCGGTGGTTGCCGGGGAAATGGTCAACGGGGGAAAAGCTCCATGGGGTTGGTACTGGCCTTCGTCGGACTGGTCGCGCTCGCGGCCGTCGTCGTCACCGTCGTGCTGCGCGCCCGCGCCAGGCCGCGGGCCACCGCGCCGCGCCCGCCACGCGACCCGTTCGCGCCGGACGCCGAGACCGGCGGCGACCCGAGGAAGCTGAAGGCCGGCGACATGGTCGAGTACCTGGGCCAACGCCTCTTCGTGCGCGGCTCGTTGCGGCTGACCGAGGGCGGCTTCACCTGGTCGGAACACTTCCTGGACCCGATGGACGCCGACGGCGGCGGCGAGGGACGCCGCTGGATCTCCGTCGAGGAGGACCCGGACCTGGAGGTCATGCTCTGGACCGAGTACCGGGGCGAGGGCGCACTCGTGCCCGCCGGGAAGACGTTGACCGTCGAGGGCGTCACCTATGTCCGGAGTGAGCACGGCACCGCCGCCTACCGCTCCGAGGGGACCACCGGCCTGGCCGCCGACGGCCGCGTCGAGTACGCGGACTACGAGGCACCGGGCGGCCGGGGCCTCGCCTTCGAGCGGTTCCCCGGCGCCGGCGGCCCCGGCCGCTGGGAGGTCTCCCTCGGCGAACGGGTGCCGCGCGGCACCCTGACCATCTACCCGGGCGGCGACGCGTGAGCGGCGGCATACGCCTGGCCACGCCCTACCGCGACACCAGCGCCGACCAGCTCCGTTTCACCCTGACCGGCCCCCGCCGGCCGGCACTCGCCGTCACCGACGCGGAACTCGACGGCTTCACCGTTCAGTTGCGCCTCCTCGGCGCCTCGCACCAGGTGCTCGCCGGGCCCGTCAGCGAGACCCTCGCCTGCCTGCCCGCCGAGCCGGGCGAGGGCCCGCCGCACACCGTGCGCCGCGACATCGACGGCTGGCGCTACGCGTTCGACTCCACCGTCACGCCGTTGCCCGCCGACCAACTCAGCGCCCGCGCCGCCGCGTTGCGTGCCCGCCTCGCCCACCGGCCGGCCGCGCTGCACGGCACCTTCCCCGGCTCGCCCGACGCCCTCACCGGGCTGCTCACCTGGCGCGCGGGCCGGGTCGTCAACTGGCGCACCTGGCACGTGTATCCACAGGCCGGCCAGGTCGTGGCGACCGAGACCCGTCTGGAGATGCCGTGAGGAACCCCCGCCCCCGACACGTCGGCGTCGCCCTGGTCGCGACCACCGCGTTCCTGCTGGTCGGCTGCTCCGGCGGCGGCTCCGCCGACGCCCCGCGCGGCTGGATCGCCGAGACCTACCAGCGCGATACCACCGCCACCGCCACCTATCTCGACAGCGCCGACGGGCCGCGCGACGTGGCCGACGAGATCCGCGACAAGGCGAAGCCGGAGGACCGGATCGTCGACGGAGACCGGATCTTCCTGCGCTACGACGACGACATCGTGGCGGTCAGCCCCCACGCGCCGCGCGGCAGCAGGATCGAGATCGAGGAGTACCGCAGGGGTGTCCAACGCTGGCACTCACACGTCGGCCACCGCTGGTCCGCCTCGCAGAGCGACAACTTCCGCGGCGGCGGCCCCGGAACCGGCAAGTGACCCGCACACGCGGCCCGTCGCCCGGGGCCCGCACCCGTTGACCAGACCACTTTTCCCCTCCTGACCACACCAGTTGACCAGACCACACCTGTTGACCAGACCAGTTGACCAGACCACTTCCGTCGACCTAACCACTTCCATCCGCAGAGCAGTGCACCGCACAGAAGGCAGGTAGACCATGGGGGACATCTTCGAGTCCGCCGGCGAGACTCTCCTCTATGGCCTCGTCGGCTTCGCCGTGATGGCCGTCGCGTTCGTCGCCCTCGACCTCGTCACACCTGGCCGGCTGGACCGCGTCGTCTGGCGGGACCGCAACCGGGGCGGCGCCATCGTCCTCGGCAGCCAGATGCTGGGCGTCGGCTGGGTCGTGATGCGCGCCGTCGGCAGCAGCGAGTCCGAGGACGGTCTCGGCTGGGGCCTGGTCTCCACCGGCGTCTACGGGCTGGTCGGCGTCGCCCTGATGATCCTCGTCTTCGTCGTCATCGGCTGGCTCGCGCCGGGACGCATGGGCGCCGTCGCGTTCGAGGACCGGGACGGCCAGGCCCACCCGGCCGCCTGGGTGCACGGCGCCACCTACCTCGGCACGGCACTGATGGTCGGCGCGGCCCTCTCGTGATCCCGCGCCCTCGGCTGGCGCGGTTCCTGCTGCTCCTCACGGTCTTCCTCTGTGCCGCCTGCGGGCTGGTCTACGAGCTGGCCCTCGTCGCCCTCGGCGGCTATCTGATCGGCAACACCGTCTTCCAGACCTCACTGGTCCTGTCCGTGATGGTCTTCGCCATGGGCGTGGGCTCGCTGGCGGCCAAGCCGCTGCGGGCCCGCGCGGTCGGCGCCTTCGCCCTGGTCGAGGGGCTGTTGGCGCTCGTCGGCGGCTTCTCCGTGCTGCTGCTGTACGTCCTCTTCGCCTGGGTCGGCATCTACACCGAGGCGATGGTGGTCGTCGCGTTCGTCGTCGGCGTGCTGATCGGCGCGGAGATCCCGCTGCTGATGACGATGCTCCAACGCATCAAACGTCAGGAGGCCGGCGGCGCGGTCGCCGACATGTTCGCCGTCGACTACCTCGGCGCCCTGGTCGGCGGGCTGTGCTTCCCGTTGCTGCTGCTGCCGACGTTCGGGCAGCTCAAGGGCGCGCTGGTGGTCGGCGCCGTCAACGCGGCGGTCGGCATGGCCGTGGTGCTGTGGATCTTCCGCCGGCAGACGCGCCGCTTCGTCCGCGCCTCGCTGCTCGCCACCATGGCGGTCATCCTCGCCCTGCTCGGCGGCGCCTACGCGTACGCCGAGGACATCGAGGTGACCGCGCGGCAACGCCTCTACCGCGACCCGATCCTGCTGGCCGAACGCACCCCGTACCAGGAGATCGTGGTCACCCGCTCGTTCGCCTTCACCGGCGGCAGCGACCTGCGGCTCTTCCTCAACGGCGACCTCCAGTTCTCCTCCGTCGACGAGTACCGCTACCACGAGGCCCTCACCCACCCGGCGCTCGCCGGGACCCGCGGGCGGGTGCTGGTGCTGGGCGGCGGCGACGGGCTGGCGCTGCGCGAGATCCTGCGCTACCCGGACGTCGAGGAGGTCACCCTCGTCGAGATGGACCCGGCGATGACCGATCTCGGCAACGGCTTCGGGCCGTTGCGCGACCTCAACGACCGCTCGTTCGAGGACGAGCGGGTGAACGTCGTCCACGACGACGCGTTCAACTGGCTCCGCGACGCGCGCGGCCCCTGGGACGCGGTGCTGATCGACTTCCCCGACCCGGAGGACACGGCGACGGCGAAGCTGTACTCGGTCGAGTTCTACTCGATGCTCACCCGCGTCCTCGCGCCGGACGCGCGGGTCGTCGTCCAGAGCGGGTCGCCGTTCTTCGCCCCCAACAGCTACTGGTCGATCGAGACCAGCCTCCGCGAGGCCGGCCTGTCCACCACGCCCTACCACGTGGACGTCCCCAGCTTCGGCAACTGGGGCTTCGTCCTCGCCGCCCGGGGAGGCGAAGCGCCCGACCTCGTCCTCTCCCCCGACGCCCCACCCCAGCGCTACCTCTCCCCCGAGGTCCTCGCCGCGTCCCGCGTCTTCCCCCCGGACCGCCAACGCCCGCCAGGCATCCGTCCGAACACCCTGATGGAGCCCGTGATCATCGAGTACGGGAAGGACGAGTGGCAGTACAACTAGGTGTGTTGTCCCGGCGGTTGTGGACGGGGCGTTCCGCCGACGGGCCCCGGCTCACGGACTCCGCTCGTGCGACGGCACCACCCGCACCGCTTCCTCCATGATCCGGGTGTCCGAGACGCGGTGGGAGCGCAGTTCGACGCGGTCCGGGTCCGGGATGGCGACGATGACGAGATGCCGGCCGGTGCGGTCCTCGTCCAGAAAGGCGACGTCGAGCCTCGACAGATAGGCCCCCGGCTCGGGACGCGAATGGTAGACGACGACGAGATCCTCGCCGTTCCTCTCCATGCGCTGGTACGCCCTGACCGCCTCCAGGCCGTCGAACTCCCACATCGTCTCGGGCGTGGGCGACGCGTTGGTGATGCGGATCAGGTGATCGGGGCGGTCGGAGCCGGCCGGGCCCACCACCATGCCGCAGGCCAGTCGGGGATGCTCCTCCCTGGCATGGGCGACGATCTGGTCGCAGACCTCCTGGCTGAGGGTCAGCACGGCGCGCGTCTCCTCGCCCCCGCGCGCCGCGCCGGCG
This sequence comes from Streptomyces zhaozhouensis, assembly GCF_900230195.1. Classification (GTDB taxonomy): domain Bacteria; phylum Actinomycetota; class Actinomycetes; order Streptomycetales; family Streptomycetaceae; genus Streptomyces; species Streptomyces zhaozhouensis. Next base: position 17,184 of record NZ_OCNE01000027.1, on the reverse strand, counting down.
CGCGGGGGCTGGTGGAGCACGACGTCCGGCGGCGCCCAGGCACGGTTGCGGCCGAGGGCCAGCTGCCTGGCCGTGTTCCGGAACGCGCCCTGCGGCACCGGCCGCCCCTTCGCCCGCAGGGCGCGTTCCATGGTGCCGAAGAGGGTTGCCAGGTCGAGCAGTTCCGGGCCGCCGGGGATGCCGCGTGAGAGCAGCTCGACCAGTTCCCCGGTGAACGCGGTGTGCGGCTCGTCCGGCGGCGCGGCGGCCACGCGGTTCTCGTGGGCGGCGGCGAGCACGGCGGTGCCCTCCGCCGCGGTGATGGCCGTGATCCCGTCGTCGGCCATGCTGTTCAACGCCCGTCCGCTGAAGCAGCAGTCGAGGACGACCAGGCGTCGTTCCGGCCCCCGCGGCAGGCTGCGGCGGACCCATTCGTACGGGGCCGCGGTCGCGTGCACCCGGGCCGGGTCCGTACGGTACGCACTGAGGTGCAGGGTCCCGTCGTACTCGTCGACCAGGCCGTGCCCGGCGTAGTAGACGATCAGGGTGTCGGTCGCCTCGGCCGCCGCCGAGGCGACGGCCCGGTCCATCTCGTCCGGGGAGACCGAGCCGTCCAACACCGTGCAGTGGTCGGCCGGCAGACCGAGCAGATCCGGCGCCGTGAACAGCGTGTACAGGGCGGACAGGTTGTTGGTGACGCCGGGAAGTCCGGGCAGCAGCTCGTACTCGCCGACGCCGATCAGCACGGCACGGGTCCCGGCCGGGTCCGGAAGCCCGGCCATCAGTCGGCTCCCCGCGGCGCCCCGTCGCCGTCCCGGCTCTCCCGCTCGGCGGCCAGCACGTTCTCGATCAGGGCGGGGGCGTCCCGCACCCGCCGCGCGGTGACCGACACGCGCCTGCCGTCGCTCGCCGTGATGTCGACCCGCACGTCGGAACGGCGCTGCCGCAGCCACCCGGACAACGAGCCCGCCAGCACCGTGACCACGCCGCCGGCCCCCACCGCCACCGTCAGCGTGTCCGCCAGCGCCCCCATCTCCCCGGCGCCGACCGGGCGTCGCTCGACGTCGACGGTGCCCCGCAGTCCGGCCTCGGCCTCCAGCCAACGCCGGAGCGACGCCAGCTCCCGTGCCCCGTCCTCCCCCGCCGCGACGCGAATCCGTACCCGCACGCCCACCCCCAGGTGCCCGAACTCCGGTTGCTCTGCCTCGCCTTGATGGTGCCACGACCGGGGCGGCGCCGCGTGCCGCTCGCCCCGGCTGCCTCCGTTCCGCACGCGGGGCGCCGCCCCGCCGCCCTTCCCGGAGGGGCGCCCCCGGCTCCGGGCCTACCCGCTCCCCGCTTGCCCCTGGTCCGGCAGGAGTCGAGCGGCGAGCGAGCGTGCCGTGGCGGTGAGGGCCTCCGCGTCCAGCCCGGTCCGGCTCATGAACACGAGCCCCTGCTGCGCGGCCAGGAGGGCGCGCGCCAGCGCGACCGGGTCCGCTCCAGCCGGCAGGTCGCCCTCGCGTTGGGCGCGGGCGACGCAGTCCCCGATCAGCGCGGTCGACTTCTCGTAGGTGCGGTGGGCGTGCGCGAGGACCTCCGGATCGGCGTTGCCGAGTTCGTACGCGCTGTTGGCCATCAGACAGCCGCGCCGCGTGACGGCGCCGGCGTCGGCCCCGGGCGACGCGTCGATCGGCGGTTCGAGGAGTGCCCGCAGCGCGTCCAGGGCCCGTGGGGCGTCGGCGAGGACTTCCCGCAGCTCCGCGTGGATCTCCTCGGTGTAACCGTGCAGCGCCCGCAGGAAGAGCTGGCGCTTGTCGCCGAACGCCGCGTACAGGCTGCCCTTGCCCAGGCCGCTGACCCGCATCAGGTCCTCCAGCGAGGTCGCGGCGTATCCGGCGTCCCAGAACTGGTCGCGGACGGCGTTCAGTACCTGCTTCTCGTCGAACGAGCGTGGGCGTGCCATACCCACAGGATAGTTCTTGACCGTTCGGTCCACCACCCATATGGTGGACCGAACGGTCAAGAACTCCGCGACGCGCGGCGCACGACACGCGACGTGCAACGCGCAGTACGCGGCACGCGGTCGCGGCATCGAGAGAAGCGGGAAGAAGCACATGGGAAAGCCGGGCAACAAGCTGGACAACAAGGTGGCCATCGTGACCGGCGGCTCGCGCGGGATCGGGGCGGCGACCGCGCTGGCGCTGGCCGACGAGGGGGCCGACGTCGCGATCAGCTACGCGTCCTCGGCGGACCGGGCCAAGGCCGTGGTCGCCGAACTGGAGGCGAAGGGGGTGCGCGCGGCGGCGTTCCAGGCCGACCAGGCGGACGCGGAGCAGGCGGCGGACCTGATCCGGCGCGTGGTTGACCAGTTCGGGAGGCTGGACATACTGGTCAACAACGCGGCCGTGGGCGGTGGCGGCGTCCTCGGCGAGCAGGTGGACCAGGCCACCATCGACCGGCAGCTCGCCCTCAACTACACCAGCGTGCTCGCCGGGGTCCAGGCAGCGGTGCCGCTGCTGCCCGACGGCGGGCGGATCGTCAACATCAGCTCGGGCGTGGTCCATCGGGCGGGCTTCCAGGGGATGGCGTACTACACCGGCTCGAAGGCCGCCCTTGAGGGCTTCAGCCGGGGCGCGGCCCGCGACCTGGCGCACCGGGGCATCACGGTCAACGTCGTCCAGCCCGGGTTCGTCGACACCGAAGCAAACCCCGCCGACGGCCCCGGCGCGGCCGTGTTCCTCCCGACCACGGCGATGGGCCGCTACGGCAGGCCGGAGGAGATCGCCGCGGGCGTCGTCTTCCTCGCCAGCCCCCAGGCGTCCTACGTCACCGGCGCGGTACTGAGGATCGACGGCGGCTACGCGGCATAGCCGCCCCCCACGCGGCGGCTTCCCGGGCCCCGGCCCGGCGGGAGCAATTGGCCGTTGAGGTCGCGGGGCCGCCGCCGTGGTGAGCGCGCGCTCGGCGGGCGAGGCGGCAGCCCAACTGCGGCAGCCCAATAGGGTGGAGGCGGTCGGGGTTGTTCGCTGACCGTCAGGGGGAAGGGGAGTAAGCGATGACACTTCGGGATCGCCGGCCCGTGTATCGCGAACCCGGCTGCCTCGGAGTCAAAGGTAAAGTAAGTAAAATCGGCCACTGTCGCTGATGAACCCGCAGGTCACGAACTCTGCTCCCCGCACGCGCGGGGGTGTTCCCCAGCGGCCCGAGCCCGACGAAGTTGAGCCGACCTGCTCCCCGCACGCGCGGGGATGTTCCCTGGAACCGCAGGCTGTTCGCGGTCGGCAGGGCCTGCTCCCCGCACGCGCGGGGGTGTTCCCCGCCCGACCACATCGTCAGGGAACTGGCGCGGCTGCTCCTCGCACGCCCGGGGGTGTAAATCGGCCCGGCCAGCCCGGCCAGCCCGGCCGGGGCGGCCCGCGTCCCCTCCCCCTCCCCCGTCAGATGAAGGCCGCCTCCGGGCGGTCGGTGTTGATCAGGAGGGGGAGGCGGCGGCGTTGGCCGGTGGCGATGATGGCGTACTGGTAGAGGGCCGGGGGCTCGTACAGCTCGCGCAGCGGGACCCAGCCCGCGCCCTCCTTCGGTTCCCTGGCGGGCAGTTGGGGCAGGACCCCGCCGTCCAGCACATACGTCAGGCCGTTGAGCGTCCCGGCGTCATCCGTGGTGGGGCTGACCGCGAGGACTTCGGACAGGGTGCGGTCGCAGCCGGTGGCCTCCAGCAACGCCTCGCGGGCGGCCAGAATGATGCAGCGCCCCTGAGGCACCCGCCCGTGCGGCAGCACCCACCCCTCCTGGCCGTCCTCACGCGTCCCGCGCACCATCAGCACGTGGTTGGTCTGGGTGGTGGCCAGGACGTGGAAGGTGATGGGGATCGGGGAACGGTTGATCGTCGTCAGCATGGCGGGGTTCTCCTCACAAGGTCGGTTCGGTTCAAGTGGTCAGGCGGTCAGGGCGGGCAGCAGACCCGAGAGGGCCGTCAGCAGACACATCAGGCCGACGAACGCCGGACCGGCGAACCCCGGGCCGGGGGACGACGGCGGCTGGGGGTCGTCCGGACGCGGGACCACACGCCAGTGGCGCTCCGTCCGAGCCAGGAACAACGTGTGATCCGGCTGATCCTGCGAGTGCTGGAGCGCCCAGACCGCCACCGGCAGCGAATCGTCGTCGAACAACGGAGAGACCGCCTCGCAACTCATGCACTCCGCCCCGTAGATGCCCCCCGGCACCCCGGGCCCCCGCTCCTGGATCAACACCCGGTCCGCCCCCCGCACGATGTCGTTCACGACGGCCAGCCCCCCTGCCAGAAACGGGTGCCGAACGTGGTGCGGGCCCGAGGCCGCCCACGGCCCCGCCGGGCCCAGGGCATCCATGCACCGTCCGCCGGCCGGTACGGCTCCAACGCCCGCCCGTCACAGCCGCGTGGCGCCCCACGCACGGCATCAGTGAAGTCCCAGGCCATCGCCGCGAGTTGCCGCAAACACCCGTCGCAGGCATACAGCGGGGCAGTCGCGCCCTCCGAGGTGAGGCAGCCGATCCACACCACCGGCGCCACCCGGTGCCCACACCAGAACCAACAGGGACCCCACGCCCGTTGCTCCGCACCCACCAACCCCGGCACCGGTATCTGGAACTCCCACTCCGCAGGCCCCAGGCCCGAACGCGCATCGTGCGCCCGCGCGTTCACCCGACGCCCCGTTCCGGAAGGACGGCTTTGCACGAGAACCAGACGGTCTTCCCCATGCGCAGCACGGTCCCTCGGCGGGCGACCCGCAGGGCGTAGGGCCTGGGCATGTAGCCGAAGTCGTCGACCATTTCGCGCAACATCCACAGCCCTCGCCCGGACTCCGCGTTCCAGTCGGGCACTTCCCCGACCAGCGGAGGCTGGTTGGAACGGTCGACGACCTCGACCAGCACATCACCACCCGCACGAGTGACGCTGAGACGGCAACGTTGATCCTCGACATGGCGGCTGACATTCGCCAGCAGCTCAGAGACACCGAGCCGAACGACATCGGTCACGGCCGTGGAAGCACCCCAGTCAGCCATCAGCCGACCTGCGGCCTGGCGCCAGAACTCGATCTCGGCGGGGCGCACTTGTAAGGCCCAGCCACGTTTCGCTCGTACGGCCACCCCGTGGCCGACAACGGGTCGCAACGGATTCGTCATGGCACCTCCCGGACACGCCGACGCTCGATGAGGGCGCACGAGGGCAACGACTAGTCACTCGCCAGGCGCGCAGCGTCAGCACCCTCAGAGTGGCCCAACGCCCGACGCTTCGCAAGCCGCTCACCGCAGATTTGCGATTCGCCTAAGTGTTCTGATACCCCAACAGGTGCGGGATGCGGCAGACTTGTGCCCCGTTCACCGAAGTCACGGGAGGTAGAAATGGGACGCGCGGTCAGCACGGTCCGTCGGATGAGGCTCGGCTTGGAGCTGCGCCGACTGCGTGAGCAGGTCGGCAAGTCGCAACAGGACGCAGCCGAGGCCCTGGACACCAGCGACACCAAGGTCAGTCGCCTCGAAGGCGGCAAGACCGGGCTGAGCCGCCTCGAACTGGTCGCGCTCCTGGACCTCTACGAGGTGTCCGACCGCCGGCTACGCGACGGGCTGCTCGAACTCAACCGGAACAGCAAACAACGCGGCTGGTGGCAGCAACGACAGGATGTGCTGACCCCGAAACTCGTCGAACTGATCGAGCTGGAGTCCACCGCGAGCACCATCTTCCAGTACGAAGCGCTGGTGGTTCCGGGACTGCTCCAGACCGAGGCCTACGCCCGCGCCATCATCAGCGGCTTTCCAACTCCGCACAGCCCATCCGTCGACCACGCCGTCCAGGTGCGCATGGAACGCCAGCAGTTGCTCACCCAAGACGAGAAGCCACGCCTGCTCTGCCTGTTGGACGAGGCGATCCTCCGCCGCCAGGTCGGAAGTCCCGAGGTCATGGCCGAGCAGTTGCGCAGGCTGGTCGAGATCAACAACCCGCCCCACCTGGCCATCCAGGTCATCCCGTTCGCCCGTGGTGCGCACGCGGGTCTGGACGGGAGCTTCCTCCACTTCACCTTCAGCGGGGCCGCGGACATGGACATCGTCTTCCTGGAGCAGAAGGACAGCCGGGTCTTCGTCGAGGAGGAAACCAGCGTGGAACCCTACCGAATCGCGGCTGAACACCTCCGCACTCAGGCGCTATCCTCGCCGGAGTCAATGACCTTGATCTCCGCTATCGCTGCGGAGCTCGACGGCAAGTGAAGGACACGACGATGCGATACGACCTGCCGACCTCCAGGTGGCGCAAGTCGACCTACTCCAACGGCGGCAGCGGCAGCTGCGTCGAAACCCAACGCACCGCCGACGGCCTCGTGGCCGTCGGCGACAGCAAGGACCGCGCCCTCGGCGCGTTCACCTTCCCCACCTCGGCGTGGAACGCCTTCGTGGACGCCGCCAAGCGTTCCACCTTCGCCGACTGACCGCACCACGCCCCACGGCATGTACCCGATCGACCTCTCCACCGACCGGCTCTCCCTGCGCGAGTTGACGACGGACGACGTGGACGCCGTTCACGCCCTCTACGGAAACGCGGAGGCGACCCGGCACCTCTCGTTCGAGCCGCGCACCCGGGGGCAGGTCGGTGGAATCGTCGCCCGTTCGATGGTCTCCGCCGTCGCGCAACCGCGCACGGAGTACGCCCTGGCGGTGTGCGCGGCGGACGGCCAGTTGATCGGGTACGCCCGCCTGGCGCTCGAAGGACAACGCGCCGCCCAGATCGGGTTCGCCCTCCACCCGTCGGTGTGGGGACGCGGCCTGGGAACCGAACTGGTCACCCTGCTCCTGACGTTGGGCTTCGACCACCTGGGCCTCCACCGCGTCTGGGCAGCCCGCGCCCCGCAGAACGACGCGTCCGCCGCGCTGCTGCGCCGCGTCGGCATGGTCGAGGAGGGCACGATCCGCGACCACGTCCACGTCGCCGGAACCTGGCGCGACTCCGTGACCCACTCCATCCTGGAACATGAGTGGAGAGCGGGCGTGTCACCCACCACGCCGGGGGACGCACGGCCGCGTTCGACCGACGAGTCCGCTTCCGACGCAGGCACCGTGGAGACCAAAGGTAAAGTAAGTAAAATCCACCTCCACCGCGGATAAACCCGCAGCTCACGAACTCTGCTCCCCGCACGCGCGGGGGTGTTCCCCGCCGCGCGGGCGCGGCGCCGTCCAAGACCACCTGCTCCCCGCACGTGCGGGGATGGCCCCGTCCCCGGCGAGTCCTACCTGATCGGCTTCGACTGCTCCCCGCACGCGCGGGGACGTTCCCCACATCACGAACCCCGCGCGCCGGCGATGGCCGCTCCGTACCTCCGGTACGGAGCGGCTTCGTCGTTGAAGCGCCCACGTGCCGCCCACCCCCGGCAGAAGCCCCCTGGGGTCGCGCCGACCGGAAACCGACCGGGCCCGGCCGGGCCGTCGACCCGGCCACCCAGAGGGGCTATCGAATAATGATAGAGTTCTATCGTTAATCGATAGATCATGGAGTCCGGATGACACACCTACTCCCGCGTGCCCTGCGCGCCGCCCTCGTCGCGGTGTTCGCCCTCGCCCTGGGCATCCAAGCGCTGACCGCGTTCCTCGCGCACACCGAACGCGACCGGAGCGGCGGCCTCACCGTGTCGCCCGACGGGACCGTCACGGAGGGCAACGACCTCGTGTCCTCCGTCATGCGGACGCACGGCACCGGGGTGGCGCTCTACACCATCGCCGCCCTGCTGCTGGTTCAGGTCGTCGTCGTCTGCGTCTGGCGCGTGGTCACGCTCGCCCAGAACGGCGAAGCCCTCAGCTCCGCCTCGCTGCCCTACCTCACGGTCACCGTCCGCGCGCTCGCCGGCGCGACCGTCCTGCTGGCCCTCCTCGCCGTGCGCGTCGGCGACGCCGTGCCGCTCAGCTTCACCCTCTACCCGTGGGGGACCGCCCTGGCGGCGGGCACCGGGACCCTGGTCATGCTCCTGCTGCGCACCCTGCTGCACCAGGCCATCGAGCGCGACGACGAAGCCACTCGTATGCACGACGAACTCAAAGGGTTGGTCTGATGCCGATCGTCGTCGACATCGACGTCATGATGGCCAGGCGCAAACTCACCGTCAGCCGTCTCGCCGACTATGTCGGCATCTCCCCCGCCAACCTCGCCGTACTGAAGAACGGCCGCGCCAAAGCTGTCCGCTTCAGCACTCTTGAGGCCCTGTGCGAGGTTCTCGACTGCCAACCCGGCGATCTTCTGCGCTATGTCCCCGCCACTGACGACGCCGAACTCCCCGACGCGGAGGCCCCACCCGACTGAAGGGGGTTCCCTCCGGTCCGACCGCCCGTCCGCCCGCGTCTACCAGCGGTACCAGCGGCCCCGCTGGCCGCCCGCTCCGGCGGGGCGGATGAAGAAACCGAGAAGCCAGATGATCAGGATGATCACGGCGATCCACCACAGGGCCTCCACCGCGAACCCGAGGCCGAAGAAAATAAGAGCGAGAAGCAGTACGAGAAGTATCGGACCCACGAATCAAACCTCCAGCGCTCGGCGTCCCCTGCTCAGCGCGGGGACGCCCGTGAAATGTCTCTTCCACGTTGCGGCCGGATCTCGACCACGGCGACCCGGGTGAGGCATTCGCGTCAGATCTCACCGCGTGCGTTCATTCGCTCACACGAAAGAGAATCCCGCTGCCGAGAATGGCGCTGCCGGCCCGGTGTGTCACCGGCACCGGGCCGGCAGCGGGTCCTGGAACGAGCGGTGGGCACACTCAAAAAGGCGGCCCAAAAAGTGGCTCAGAAGAGCGGCTCGGTGAAGTGGCCAGAAGAGCGAAAGACGGACGGGAAAGGGGAGGAGGGGCCGCTACCAGCGGTACCAGCGGCCTCGGCTTCCGCCCGTTCCCGCGGGGCGCACCAGAAAGCCGACGATCCACACGACCAGCACCACCACGGCGAGCAGCCAGAGCACCTTGAACGCGAACCCCAGGCCGAACAGCAGCAGAGCGAGAAGCAGAACGAGCAACAACATGCCCATGGTTACCAACCTCCTGACTTCGCTGCTGCCCGACCGCTCCCGGAACATTCCCCGAGTCGCCGGGAAATGACGAGGGAGACGACGGGTCCCCGGGGTCACGCGACCCGGGGACCCGCGAACGGCGGAAGCCTCAGCCCTTGACGCAGACGACCTGCCGCAGCTCGGCCGTCACCTCGACCAGGTCGCCCTGACGCGCGATGACCTGCTCGATCGGCTTGTAGGCGGCGGGAATCTCGTCGACGACCCCCGAGTCCTTCCGGCACTCGACGCCCCTCGTCTGATCCGCCAGGTCCCGTTCGGTGAACCGCCGCTTCGCCGCCGCCCGGCTCATCCGCCGGCCCGCGCCGTGCGAGGCGGACTGGAAGGAACTCGGATTCCCCAGACCCCGCACGATGTAGGAACGCGTCCCCATCGAACCCGGCACGATTCCGTACTCACCCGCTCCGGCCCTGATCGCGCCCTTGCGGGTGACGAGCAGGTCCATTCCCTCGTACCGTTCCTCGGCCACGTAGTTGTGGTGGCAGGAGATCTCCTGCTCGAAACGGGGCTTGGCCTTTCCGAACTCCTTCCGGACCACGTCCTTGAGCAGCGCCATCATCACGCCGCGGTTGTACCGCGCGTACTCCTGCGCCCAGAAGAGATCGTGCCGGTACGCCGCCATCTGCGGCGTGTCGGCCACGAAGACCGCGAGATCGCGGTCGATCAGGCCCTGGTTGTGCGGGAGGTTCTGGGCGACGCCGATGTGGTGGTCGGCCAGCTCCTTGCCGATGTTCCGCGAACCGGAGTGCAGCATCAGCCAGACCCGGCCCTCGGTGTCGAGGCAGACCTCCACGAAGTGGTTGCCCGAGCCGAGCGACCCCATCTGCCTGGTCGCCCGCTCGCGCCGGAACGAGACCGCGTCCGCGACCCCGTCGAACCGCGACCAGAAGTCCCCCCAGCGCGCGCCCGTTCCGGAGCCGTAGTCGTACAGCCGCGTCGGGTCGACCGGCTCGTCGTGCATCCCACGCCCGACCGGGATCGCCCGCTCGATGCGCGCACGCAGCCGCGACAGGTCGCCCGGCAGGTCCTCGGCGGTGAGCGAGGTGCGGACGGCGGACATGCCGCAGCCGATGTCGACCCCGACGGCGGCCGGACAGACCGCCCCCTCCATGGCGATCACCGAGCCGACGGTGGCCCCCTTGCCGTAGTGCACGTCCGGCATCACGGCCAGCCCGCGGACCCACGGCAGCGTGGTGACGTTGCGCAGCTGCCGCATCGCGCTGTCCTCCACCTGCGTGGGGTCGGCCCACATCCGGATCGGTACCCGGTCCCCCGGCAGCTCGGTGAATCCCATGTCTCCCCCTCGGTCGTCCGCTGTCACGCACGCCACGGCCAGCCCCAACCGCCCTGCGGCGGCCGGGCGTTGTCGACGCGCGGTGGGTCCATGGTCGCGTGCGGGGGCGGGGTGGGTACAACGGGTTTTCGCTCGCCGACCGAACCCCGCCGTATCCCGCCGTGCCCGCCGTGCCCCGCCGAACCCCGCCGTGCCCCGCTCGAAGGGTGAACTCTCCGGGGTCACCGGTCACTTACGCCAGAACAGGTGATGCGTCATGCCGCTCGGGCTGGGCACGACCTCCAGGTGGAACCGGTCGAGCAGTTCCTCGGGCGACTGCCAGAGCCGTAGTCCGGAACCGAGCCTCACCGGCGAGACCGCCACGTGCATGGTGTCGACGAGGTCGGCGTCGAGGAACTCCCGAACGGTGGTCACCCCGCCGCCGAGTCGGACGTCCTGGCCGCGCGCGGCCTCCCGCGCTCGCTCAAGGACCGCGGCCGGGGTGCCGTCGACGAAGTGGAACGTGGTGTCGGAGAGCGTGAACGAGGGGCGCGTGTGGTGCGTCATGACGAACACCGGGGTGTGGAACGGCGGCTCGTCACCCCACCAGCCGCGCCACTCGTGGTCCTGCCAGGGTCCGCGCTGCGGCCCGAACTTGTTGCGCCCCATGATCTCGGCGCCGATGTTGCGCGCGAAGTCCCGCGTGAAGTAGTCGTCCAGGCCCCTGCTTCCGCCGGGGTCGGTGCGATTGGGCCAGCTGGCGGTGGCGCCGGCCCAGGCGAACAGTCGCGCCGGGTCGACGGCGCGGCCGAAGGGACTCTCCAGACTCTGGTCCTCACCGGCCGCGATCCCGTCGCTGGAGACGGTGAAGTTCTGGACCCTCAGCAGCTGAGCCACCTGTTCCTCCTCCTGTGTTGTCGGACAACCGGGGGTAGGACTCTCCGCGGCGGAGGAACTCATCGGTGTCTCCGGAACCGGTCGGAGCCCGGCGACCCGGTACGGCGTCGGCACCATAACGGCGGTTTTACGTCCCATGGGCCAGGGTCGCTCCATGCAGCCGCGTGTCGTAGCCGAGGGGGCCGCCGGTGGGGTGGCCCGGGTGCTCATCGTCGAGGATGAGCCGAACATCCTGGAACTGCTCACCGCCTCACTGGAGTTGAGCGGGTTCGCCACCCGGGGGGCGCCCGACGCGCGGGGCGCGGTGGGCGCGGTGGGGACGTTCGTGCCGGACATCGCGGTGGTGGACGTGACGCTGCCGGACCGCAGTGGGTTGGAGCTGGTGGCGGATCTGCGGGGGGTGCGGCCGGGGCTGCCGGTGTTGTTCCTGACCGCGAGGGACACGGTGGACGACCGGCTGGCCGGGTTCCGGGCGGGGGCGGACGACTATGTGACGAAGCCGTTCAGCCTGGAGGAGGTCGTCTTCCGGCTGCGCGCGATCCTGCGGCGCGCGGGCGGCCCCGGGGAGCCCGGGGAGGGGGACGGCGCCGGGGAGCCGTTGCGCTACGCGGACCTGGAGCTGGACGAGGACGCGCACGCGGTGCGGCGCGGCGGGCGGCCGGTGCGGCTGTCGCCGACCGAGTTCTCGTTGCTGCGTTACCTGTTGTTGAACTCCGGTCGGGTGGTCAGCAAGTCCCAGATCCTGGAGCGGGTCTGGGGCGGGGGGACCTGCGACACCCGGGTGGTGGAGACCTACGTCAGCTATCTGCGGCGCAAGGTGCACGCGGCGTCGCCGGGTCCCGCGCTGATCCAGACCGTCCGGGGCGTCGGCTACAGTCTGCGGCTGGCGGAGGAGGAGCGGCGGTGACGCCGGACGCGGCGGGGCGATGGCGGCTGTGGCCGCGCGGACTGGGCGCGCGGTTGACGGTGGCGCTGCTCTGTCTGACGGCGGTCGGGCTCTTCGCGTTCGGCGCGGCCGGTACCACGCTGCTGCGGCACTCGATGATCGACGAGGTGGACGGGCGGCTGGGCGGCCTGCGCCCGGCGGAGGGCAGCGGCGTCGACCTGCCGGCGCCGACCGATCCGTGGGAACCGCCGGCGCCGCTGGGGTCGGGGACGCCGGACCGCCCGCCGCTCGACCAGTCCGACCGGACGGCCCCGCCGTTCCCGACCGAGCTGCGCAGCCTGGAGCTGGACGCCTCGGGGCGGGTGCGGAGCGTCGTGGGGGTCACCCCGGACGACGACGCGCTGCCCGACCTCTCGGGGTGGGGCGTGGCGGAGCTGCTGGCCGCGCGCGGGGAGCCGTTCACCGCGCCGAGCACGCGGGGCGACGGCTCGTGGCGGGTGCTCGCGCTGCCCCGGGAGGAGGGCGGTGTGCACGTCACGGCCCAGTCGCTGGACGAGGTGGACGACACCCTCGGCCGGCTGGTGGTCATCGAGACGGTGGTGGGGCTGGCGCTGCTGGTGGTGCTGGGCGCCGGGGCGGTGGCGATCGTGCGGCTCCAACTGCGGCCGCTGCGGGAGATCGAACGGACCGCCGGGGCCATCGCCGGAGGCGACCTCGACCGCCGGGTGCCCGCCCTGGACCCGGCGACCGAGCCGGGCCGGCTGGGCGCCGCGCTCAACACGATGCTCGGCGAGCTCGCCCAGGCCCTGCGGGAGCGCGACCGCTCCGCCGAGACGACGAAGCGTTTCGTGGCGGACGCGTCCCACGAGCTGCGCACGCCGCTGTCCTCGATCGTCGGGTTCGCCGCGCTCCACCGGCAGGGGCGGGACCGGGGTGTGGTCGCCGAGGACCCGCGCACGGAGCGCTGGATGTCGCTCATCGAGGAGGAGGCGCAGCGGATGGGGGCCATGGTGGACAACCTGCTGGTCCTCTCCCGGTTCGACGAGACGCCCCATCTCCAGCCGGGGGACGTCGAGTTGGGCGAGATCGCGGAACGGGTGACGCGGGCCGCCCGGGTGCGGGCGCCGGAGACACCGATCGGACTCGACGTGCCGGAACCGGTGTTGGCGGTGGCCGACGGTGAACGGGTGCGCCAGGTACTGGAAAACCTGGTGGGCAACGCGCTCCACCACACCCCGCCCGGCACTCCGGTCTCGGTCGCGGTGCGGCGCGCGCCCCGGCCGCCGGCGGCGGCGGGACCGGGGGCGGGCACGTTGCCCGCCGGGGTCGGTGAGGTGGCGCTGCTCACCGTGCGGGACGAGGGGCCGGGCATCCCGGCGGCGGAGCTGCCCCGGCTCTTCGACCGGTTCTACCGCGCCACCGGCACGCCGGGCGGGCGGAGTGGCGCCGGTCTCGGGCTGGCCATCAGCGCGGCGTTCGTCGCGGCCCACGACGGGCGGTTGACCGTGGCCTCGGCCGAGGGGCGCGGCACCGAGTTCACGGTGGCGCTGCCCCTCGGCTGAGGTCGAGGTCGGCCGGTCGGTCGGTCTCACTCCGGCGGGGCCTCCCCTTCGGGGAGGACGTCGGTCTCCTCGGGTGCGGCCGGGCCCCAGCCGCCGCCCATGCCGAGCGGGGTCTCGTCCGGGTCCTCCGGGGTCTCGGCCAGCTGCTCGGCCAACTCGCTGGTCGCGCGGTCGGCTTCGGTGTCCCCGGCGCTCTCGGCGCGGGCTGCCAGGGAGTCCAGCAGCGCCCGCACGGAGTCGGCGCCGTCGGATTCGCCCACGTAGCGCTGCCACAGCTCCGCGTAGGCGTTCTCGTACAGCTCGTTGAACGCGTCGTGGCCGAGGAAGCGGTCCATCAGCGCCGCGCTGCCTCCGCCCCCGATCCGCATCCTCTCGCGCCCCTCGCCGGAGTCCCCTTCGCGCCCCTCGCCGAAGTCCCTGCCTGGCCCCTCGCCGAAGTCCCCGCCGGGTCCCCCGCCCCCCTCGGGGATTTCGGCGGGCGGGCCCGCCCCGTCCGGGAGTTCTCCCTCGTCGGGAAGCGCGCCGCCGTCCGGGAGTTCCGCCTCCCCCGGAAGCTCGACGGGGGCGGCCAGGCCCGCGCCGCCCATGCCGCCGAAGGCGAGGTTCAGGTCCCAGGAGAGCACGGTGAACCGTTCCTCCTCGGTGTCGTACCAGAGGTAGTAGTTGTTCCCCGGCCCGTTCATGCCGTCGAAGTTGGCGAACAGCGCCTGGGTGGCGAGGTAGCGGGCGAACGAGTCGATGTCCACGTACTCGCCCAGCCGCGCGGCGAACTCCTCGTCGTCCGCCTCGTCGACAAAGCGCAGCAGTCGCATGACCGGGGTCAGGTCATAGCTGCCCTGGCCGTTGATCTGGCGGAACGACTCCTCGTAGTCGGTGGGGTCGTCACCGAGGTAGTCGAACGATCCGCCGGCGCGCGCCTTGTAGAGCACGCCCTCGCCCAACTCGGCCGCCCAGGGCTCGTCCGGGGACTCCAGCATCAGCCGGGGCGCGGAGTCGCCGCCGTTGACCGCGACCGAGGCGAAGGAGAACTGCTGCGTCGGCTGGCCGTCGTCCGCCGTCAGGGAGAGCGCCAGCGCCTCGTTGAGCGCCGTCTCCGAGGCCGTGGTGCCGGGGCGCAACGCGATCTCCGTGCGCCCCTGGTAGGCCCGGCCGGACTGGAACTCGTCGAAGCTGATCAGCCAGGGCAGGGTCTCGGGGTCGTCCTCCGACAGCGAGCCGTCCCCCTGCGCCTCCCCCGCGCCCGCCGACTCGCCGCGCTGGGCGGGACGAGCACCGCTCGGAAGCTCGCCGTCGCCCTCGACCGGCACCCCGGGGGCGCCCCCGAAGCCGTCGCCGCGCAGCGGCATCAGCGTGGAGTTGCCCTTGAGCCGCAGCGCCACGTCGTTGATCACCGTGCCGTCGATGACGATGTCGGCCCTGATGTACTGCTTCTCGCCCTCCTCACGGAAGACGCGCAGCATGTCGGCATACTCGTCCTCGTTGAACGTGATCTCGATGTCGTGTTCCCCGTCGTCGAAGAGGTCGCCCTCGCCCTCGATGTTGTTCGTGACGGTCTCGTCGGCGACCAACTCCGAGCTGACATAGGGCCGCACCCGTTCCGCGCCCACCAGCAGCGACAGCACCAGCACCGTGGCGCACAGCGCGCCGAGCGTGGGCCAGTGGCGGCGCAGCCGCACGGGCAGCCGGTGGCGGAGGCGGCGGCGGGGGCTCCCCTGGGCCCGCACGGGCGGGGTCACAGGTCGGTCTGGTCGTAGCCGGTCAGCACGGCGGCCTTCTGGCCGGCCGTGGACTCCCGCAGGGAGCTGACCAGTTGCCCCGGGGTGACCTCCTTCTTCAGCCGCGCGGTATAGGCCAGTTCCAGCAGCGCGCCGCCGCGCACGGACTCGGTGCTGATCAGCTCGTGCTCGTCGGTCAGCCGCAGCAGCACGTCCTCGACGGTCGGCCCGTGGTCCTCCCCGTCGGCGGGGACCTGCACCTTTACCAGTTGGCGTTTGACCTCCAGAGCAAACCAGTTGAACCGGTGCATGAGCAGGATGACCAGGCAGATCAGCAGCGTCGCGATGGCGGCCAACGCGTAGAAGCGGGTGCCGCAGGCCATGCCGACGGCCATCACCAGGAAGATGAAGCCGACGTCCCTGGTCTCCTTGATCGCGTTGCGGAACCTGACCACCGAGAGCGCGCCGACCAGCGCGAAGGCGCGGGCGATGTTGGAGCCGACCACCAGCATGATCAACGCGATCAGCATCCCCAGGATGATCAGCGTGTGCACATAGCTCTGGCTGTAGGAGATGTTGCGGTGGGTGGCTCGGTAGGTCCAGGCGACGACCACGCTGGCCACGAAGGCGAGGGAGAGCGCGAGTGTCACGTCCAGCACGCTGAACGTGCCGGACAGGTCGGTGATGCCGAAGTCGAGATCCATGGGGTTCCTCAGAGAGACGGTGGGATACGGGGGTTCAGGCGGGCTGCCGCTCGGCGGCGTCGCCGGTGGCGGGGGCGGCCAGGGGCGCGTCCTCGGTCTCCGGCGCGTGGAAGACGGAGCGTGGCGCACGGCCGAACGCCTCGACGCTCTGGCAGTACTTGGAGATGCGCCGCACCTGGAGGTCGTGCCGGGCGGCGAGATCGGTGATCCAGTACGGCGCCCGCTCGTTGGCCTTGACCTCCATCACCACCAGGTGCGGGCTGATGATCGAGCGGTTCTGCGCCTCGGCGCACAGGTTCAGGTCGTGGTCCCGCCCCCGGACCCGGTGGTCGAAGGTGACGCGCAGCCCCATGTCGGAGTCGACGCCCACGTAGGGCTCGCGCCGGTAACCGGTGATGGCGGTGGGCCGCAGGTCGAGCCGGGTGACCAGTTCGAGCACCTCGTCGACGAACGCCCGGTCGACGTCGGCGCGGCCCGCGTCGGGTGGCACGATCCGCTGCCGGCCGTCGCAGAGTTCCCTGGCCGCCGCGTAGGGGAGCAGCACCCGGCGCTTCTGGGTGACGCGGTTCACCCGCTGCTTGATCTCCAGCGAGACGGGCAGGTCGTCGGCGCCCGGCCCGGCGCCCGGATCGGCGCCGGGCTCGCCGTAGCGGCGGATGCGGAGCTTGCGGCGGAAGCGCAGCCCCTCGATCTTCTCCCAGTAGAAGCGGAGCCCGGTCGTGTCGTAGTAGAGGCTCCACACCCCGTAGCCGTTGGGCCCGGCGTTGCCGTCCGGGCGCATCCGGGCGGCCACCTCCCGACGGATCTCCGCCACACCGGCGGCCGGTACCAGGTACTTCAGCTCGTAGCGGTTGAAGGCGTGCGGCGCGTGGCCGGTTGCCGTCAATGCCATGAACGTTCCCTTCTCCAGTGGCGACAGGGAGAAGGGAACGCCATGGAGATGGGAGAACCCGCAGAGTTACCTGAGAGAACGCTGGGAGCCCCCGAAGCCGCCACGCTCGGCGGTCAGTCGCTGGCCCCGGGTGGGGGTGGGGGTCCTGGGTGTGTGAGGGGTGGCACAGGTCGTTGGTCCTCTACGAGGGGTGTTCGTGGAGGGGCGGGGGCGGGTCCGGG
>NZ_OCNE01000026.1 GCF_900230195.1 Streptomyces zhaozhouensis | reverse complement strand
CGAACGGCTCGCGACGATGGCCATGCACCCGCCGGGACCAAGAGGTCACAACCCTACCCGTGAGGGCTGCAGAAAGGATGGTCCTCTAATGAGCGACATCACCTCCCTTCTCTTCCACTCCGTCTACGTACTCGACCAGGACGAGGCGCTCGACTTCTATGTCGGGAAGCTCGGCTTCGAGGTACAGGACGACATCGACATGGGCTTCATGCGCTGGCTGACGATCCGGCTGCCGAAGGACCCGGAGCGCGCCATCCTGCTGGAGGTGCCGGGCGGGCCCGGCATGAGCGAGGAGGCCGCGGCGCAACTGCGCGGTCTCATCACCCAGGGGGCGATGGGCGCCGCCGGGTTCTTCGGCACCGACGACGTGCGGGGGCTGTACGAACGGCTGGTGGACGCGGGCGTCGAGATCACGCAGAAGCCGGAACAGCAGCCCTACGGCATCGACATCGGCATCCGCGACCCGTTCGGCAACCATCTGCGGATCACCCAGCCCACCGGGCGTCGCGACATCACCGACGACGACCTCGCGCGCTGGGGCGACGAGGGTCCCGCCTGATGCCGGGGCGGGCGCCCGCGCTCAGCGCAGCACCGTGCAGGCGGCGGCGCTGAAGAGCAGGGCACCGATGATGGTGCCGCAGCCGAGGAAGAGCAGCAGTCGGGCGAGAATCATGGCAGGTCAACTGTTCGCTGGTCAGGCGGAGTCGGGGCCCCTGAGTGGACGGCTTGTGGCGGTCCTGCGGTGAGGTCGGGGCGCCCTCGTGAGGCCGACTGAAGCCTAGCCGCCCACGCGCCGCCCGCGCCGGGGGAACGGACCCGACGCCCCTGCGCGCGTGTGTACGGCGGGTGTCCCCCACATGTCCCGGGTCGCGGCGCGCGACCCGGGACACGCGTTCAGTAACTAGCGGAAACGGCGGGGTGCGAGAACATCCCCGCGCCTGCGGGGTGCGTTCGAGGCGTAGTGGTCGCCGTCACGCAGGCAGGGGTGGATGAGTCGGCGGGGGCTGGGGGCGGGGCTGGGGCCTGGTCGGTCACGGGCTACGGGGGAGCGGAAGGCGAAACGGCGAGGGGTGAACCCACGACAAGCGGCCAACGTGGTGGCTCCTTTCTGCCACCACCCTTTCTACTACCCGGCACTGACAATTCCCGGGGCCCGCCAGGGGGTTCGAGGTCAGGGCCAGAGCAGGGCGCGTTCCCAGTCGGCGTCCGGGAGTTGGGCGTAGGCGAGCCGGACGTGGCGGCGGTGCGCGTCGCCCTGCCAGAACTCGACGTGGTGCGCGGCGAGCGCGTAGACCGTGTGGCCGGGCGGGTGGGCGTCCGGGTGCTCGGCCAGCTCCCGGCCGGCGCGTTCCGCGGCCTCGTTCCACTCCGGCAGCGCCCCCATCGGCGTGGACTGGCGGCCGACCAGGCCGGCCACCTTCGAGGCCGGCGAACGGGAGGCGAAGTCCGCCAGCGAGACGTCCCGCGGGGCCTGGGTGACATCGCCCCGCACCCGGATCTGGCGGCCCTGGAGCGGCCAGTAGAAGGTGAGCGCGGCGGCCGGCCGCTGGGCCAACTGGACGCCCTTGGGGCTGGCCGCGTCGGTGGCGAAGACCCAGGCGGACTCGACGGGTTCGACGTCGCGGAGCGCGACGATCCGGGCGTCGGGGCGGCCGTCCGAGCCGGCGGTCGACAGCAGCGCGGCGCCGGGGTCGAGGACGCCGGCCTCGACGGCCTCGGCCAGCCAGGCGGCGAAGAGTTCCGTGGGTGTCGCCGGGGCGGCGCCGGGGTCGGCGCCGGCGCCGAACGCGGGGAGCTCGCGCGCCATGAGGGGCGCGCGAGCGAGCAGGTCACGGACGTGGCGGGGGTCCATGGGCCGACGGTAACCCGCGGAGCGGGGCGCTGCCACGGCGGGCGACCACCGGGGTGCTTCGTGCGGGCGCGTGGTCGTCCTCGGCCCGGTGGACGGTTGCTCGCGGCGGGACGACGACGGTGTGGTCGTGGTCGCGGTGCGTGGTCGTCTGCGCCCCGGTGGACGGTTGCTCGCGGCGGGACGACGACGGTGTGGTCGTGGTCGCGGTGGGTGGTCGTCCTCGGCCCGGTGGACGGTTGCTCGCGCAGTTCCCCGCGCCCCTGAGGTGGGCCGCGGCGCGCGTCGGCGACGAACGTGCAGGTCAGAACAACCCCGCCGAGGCGGCCCCCGAAGGGGCGCGGGGAACTGCGCGGTGCATCCGGGGCGGGCCGCAGACGACTACGGTGCCGCACCGGGCAGGTGAGTAGTCGGGTGCGGCCCGGTGGACGGTTGCTCGCGCAGTTCCCCGCGCCCCTGGGGTGGGCCGCGGCGCGCGTCGGCGACAAACGTGCGGGTCAGCACCGGCCCCAAAGGGGCGCGGGGAACTGCGCGGTGCATCCGGGGCGGGCCGCAGACGCCCACGATGCCGCACCGACCACACGGGTAGGCGCTCCCCCACCAGACCCCCGCGACGGCCGCGGACGCCCACCCACCCGCACCGACCACGTGAGTGGGCGCCCCCGCACCGCACAGCGCAGCAGCCCTTGACGGGCCGCCGCCCCCTGGGGAGACTTTCCATCTCGCCACGGAAAGGGTTTTCCGAGATGTCGGACGGGCAGCGCGCGGTCACCATCACCGAGGTCGCGGCGCGGGCCGGCGTCTCGATCAGCACGGCGTCCAAGGCGCTGAACCGCAGGGGCCAACTGCGGAACGAGACCCGCGAGCGGGTCTTCGCCGCCGCCGACGAGCTGGGCTACCAGCCCAACGCCCTCGCCCGCAGCCTGGTGCAGCGGCGCAGCTACACCGTCGGGCTGCTCTCCACCGAGAGCGCCGACCGGTTCAACATCCCGCTCCACCTCGGCCTGGAGAACGCGCTGGGCGCCGGCCGCGTCTCCGTCTTCCTCTGCGACGGCCGGGCCGACCCCGAGCGGGAGCGGTTCTATCTGGAGTCGCTGCTCTCCCGCCGGGTGGACGGGATCGTCGTCACCGGGGTGCGCACGGACGCACGGCCGCCCCTGGCGGACGTTCCGCTGCCGGTGCCCGTCGTCTACGCGTACTCGCGCTCCGCCGACCCGGGCGACCTGTCCGTGCTGCCCGACGACGAGCAGGGCGGGCGGCTGGCCGCCGAGCATCTGCTGGCGGCGGGGCGGCGCACGTTCGCGCATGTCACGGGGCCGACCGAGTACGCGGCCGTGCGGGACCGACTGACCGGGTTCCGCGCCGCGTTGGCCGAGGCCGGCGTCGCACTGCCGGACGCGCGGGTGCGGTGCGGGCCGTGGCGGGAGGAGTTCGGCAGGGCGGCGACCGCCGAGCTGCTGGCCGCCCGCCCGGAGGTCGATGCCGTGTTCTGCGGCAACGACCTGCTGGCGCGCGGCGCGCTGGACACGCTGCGGGAGAGCGGCCGGCGGGTGCCGGAGGACGTGGGCGTCGTCGGCTTCGACAACTGGGGCGTGTTGGCGGAGGGCGCCCGACCGCCGTTGACCTCGGTCGACATGGACCTCCAGGGGCTGGGCGAGCTGGCCGCCCGGCGGCTGCTCTCGCTGATCGAGGGCAACCGCGAGTCCGGCCTGGTGCACCACCCCTGCCGGCTGGAGGTCCGCGCCTCGGGCGGCGGACCCGCCGTCCGTTGACCCCTGACCGCCGTCCCGACCCACCGCGACAGTGAGGACGTTCCGTCATGCCGCAGACCGAGACCACGAGCACCGTCCGCCCCGAGGAGCCGCTGGCCGCCCCCGCCGACCCGCGCGGCGCGCCGGGCGCGCGCCTGGTGCCGGTGCCGCTGCGCGCCGCCGCGCTGACCGGCGGGCCGCTGGCCGAGGCCAGGGAACGGAACCGGACGGTCACCCTGGAGACGATCTACCGGCGCTGCGAGGAGTGCGGCGCGATCGACAACCTGCGGCGGGCCGGTGGGCTGCTGGCGGGCGACCCGGTGGCCGACTTCCGGGGCGCGTTCTACGCCGACTCGGACGTCCACAAGTGGCTGGAGGCGGCCTGCTGGCAGCTCGCGGAGGGAGCGGCGGGTGGTGAGGCGGGCGACGGCGCGCTGCGCGCGCGGGTGGACGAGGTGGTGACCGTTCTGGAGGCGGCGCAGGACGAGGACGGCTATCTCAACTCGTACTTCGTCGGCGAGCGTGCTGCCAGGCGCTGGGGCAACCTCAGGGACGAGCACGAGATGTACTGCGGCGGGCATCTGGTGCAGGCGGCCGTGGCGCACTTCAGGGCGACGGGGGAACGGCGGCTGCTCGCCGTGGCGGAACGGTTCGCCGCGCACGTCTGGAGCGTCTTCGGACCCGGCCGGCGCCCCGGTGCGGACGGGCACCCGGGGTACGAGACCGCGCTGGTCGAGCTGGCGCGGGCCACGGGCGACCCGCGCTATCTGGAGCAGGCGCTGTGGTTCGTCGAACAGCACGGCGCGACCCCGCCGGCGATCGGCGGCCGGGCCTACCACCTGGACCACGAGCCGCTGGCCGCGCAGCGGGAGGTGGTGGGGCACGCGGTGCGCGCCCTCTACCTCTACACGGGCGCCACCGACCTGCTGACCGAACTCCCCGAGCGCGCCGCCTCGTTGGCCCCGGCGGTCGACGCGCTCTGGCGCGACCTCACCGACCGCAAGCGCTATGTGACCGGCGGCGCGGGCTCCCGGCACGACGGCGAGGCGTTCGGCGCGGCCTGGGAGCTGGACGACGAGCGGGCCTACGCCGAGAGCTGCGCCTCGGTGGCGCACTTCCAGTGGGCGTGGCGGATGCTGCTGCGGTCGGGGGTGGGCGCGGGGCGCGGTGCCGGGGAGCTGCGGGACGCGATGGAACAGGTGCTGCACAACGGGCTGCTCTCCGGCGTCGGGCTGGACGGCGAGCACTTCTTCTATGTGAACCCGCTGGCGGACAACGGCGGTCACCGGCGCAGCCCCTGGTTCGGGACGGCCTGCTGCCCGCCGAACCTGGCGCGGCTGGTGGCGGCGCTGCCCGCCTACGCGTACGCGGTCGACTCCGTCGACCCGGCGACGCTGTGGGTGCTGCTGCTGGCCGAGGGGCGGGTGCGGGCCGAGGTGGCGGGCGGGACGCTGGAGTTGGCGGTCTCGACGGCGTACCCGTGGGAGGGCGGGGTGCGCGTGGAGGTGGTGCGGGCGCCGGACGCGGAGTGCGGGATAGCGCTGCCGGCGCCCGGCTGGGCGGACGCGCCGGTGGAGTGGGCGGTGGACGGCGTCGGGGTCCCCGGGGAGGCGGTGGACGGGTTCACGGTGCTGCGTCGGCGCTGGCGGGCCGGCGAGGTGCTGGGCGGCGCCTACCCGTTGACGGTGCGCCCGGTGGTGGCGCACCCGTGGGTGCGGGCGGCGCACGGGCGGACGGCGCTGACGCGGGGGCCGTTGGTCTTCTGCCTGGAGCAGGCGGACCACCCGGGGGTGGATGTGCGGGACATCGCGGTGGCGGCGTCGGCGGGCGGCTGGAAGGCCGAGTGGCGGCCGGAACTGCTGGGCGGTGCGGTGGTGTTGCGCGGCGAGGGCCTGGCGCGGCCGGCGCCGGCGGCGGACGCGCCGCTGTACCGCTCCGCGGGGGCGCGGGAGGTGGGTGAACGTGAACGGGTGGCACTGACGGCGGTTCCGTATCGGTTGTGGGCGAACCGGGAGGCGGGGCCGATGCAGGTGTGGCTGCCGGAGGTGTGAGTGGGGGTGCGGTGCGGTTGCGGTGCGTGGTCGCGTGCGGGTCGGTGGGGGGTTGCTCGCGCAGTTCCCCGCGCCCCTGGGGTGCGCCGCGGCGTGCGCCGGCAGCGCGCAGGGGGTGCTCGCGGCGCCTCACGCCGTGTGGAAGGTGAGGTGGGTCGTTCCCGCCGCGGGCGGGGCCGTCGCGAGGAGGCGGACCCGGTGGACGGCGGCGCCCCAGACGGCGGACAGCCTCGGGTCCTCCAGGGGGCGTTGCTCCGCCCACAGGCAGAAGACCGACGCGTCGTAGTCCAGCAGCAGCCGCCGCCCCGGCGCGCCGAGCAGCAGGCTGCCCGGGTCGGCCCGGCGGCCGGCGGGTGGGTGGTGACCAGGTGCAGCGCCAGCGCGTGCGGCGGCGCGTCGAGCCGCCAGCGTTCCGTGACGGCGACCTCGGCCCGTTCGCCGTCACGGCCCCGGCGCAGCGTCACCGTCCGGTGCCACTCGCGCACGCCGGCCTCCGGCGGCCAGGTGCCCGCCAGGTCCAGCGCCAACGAGGCCGCGTCGTCGGCCAGTCGGGCCGAGACGTCGGTGGCGGCGTGCTGGGCGCCGGCCGCCTGCGGGAGGTCGTTGACCAGCGGCAGGTTGTGCCAGGCCGAGCCCGTGGTCCAGACGCCGTGGCGGTCGGGTCCCGGGGTGGTCGCGTCGGGGGTGCCGACGCCGAGGTCGATCAGCACCGGCGCGCCCCGGTGGGCGACGAGGAAGGAGCCCACGTCGTTGTGGTTGCGCGACTCGCCGTTGTGGCCGCCCTTCGCGGCCAGGAAGAGGCCGTCGGGGTCGCCCTCGCGTTCCCTGGCGACGAGCAACTGGGTCTCCGGCAGCCACCGTTGGCGGACCAGCGGCGGCCGGGCGAGGCCGTCGGCGCGGGCGGCGCCCCAGGCGTCGTCGAGCAGCGGGGCGACCAGCCGGGCGAGCGAGACGTCGGGGGCGTCCAGCGAGGCGGCCGGCGCGGTGGCGGCGGCCAGCGCGGTGACCTCGCGGTCGCCGACCCGTGCGCCGTAGCGGAAGAGCAGGCCCGGCTCGACGTTGGTCAACCGGGCGGGGCCGTCGGCGACGTTGACCCACCAGGGGCCGGCGACGTGCGCGGTGACCGGGTAGCGCGCCAGCGCCGCCAGGCGCGGCATCCGCAGCGCGGCCCGGTCACCGGTGGCGTCGGCGAGGGTCTCGACGGCCTCGAAGAGGGAGGCGGCCGAGCGCCACCAGTGGGCGATGCCCCCGTCGCAGCCGCCGTCGTCCGGCAGTCGGGCGAGATAGCGGTCCAGCGCGTCGAGGGACCGTTCGACGTCGGCCAGCAGCGCCTCGGCGGAGTCCTCCAGCAGCAGGGCGGTGGGGAGCAGGTTGGCGACGATCCAACTGGTCCAGTGGTCCGGCCGCTCGCCGGCGAGGCCCAGCCACCGCCGGTCGTCCCTGGCGCGGAACGGGCCGAGCACCCGGG
Source organism: Streptomyces zhaozhouensis (assembly GCF_900230195.1). GTDB lineage: Bacteria > Actinomycetota > Actinomycetes > Streptomycetales > Streptomycetaceae > Streptomyces > Streptomyces zhaozhouensis. Next base: position 72,606 of record NZ_OCNE01000026.1, on the reverse strand, counting down.
CGCGGACCTCGCTGGCGATCAACTCGCGTAGCGCTTCGGGAAGTTCCTCGCCGGCCAGCAGCCGCGTGTAGGCGAGCAGGGCCGCCGTCTCGGCGGCGTAGGGGTCGACGGTCGGCCGCGCGGGGTCGGGCGCGGGCAGCCCCTCGGCGTCGCGGCCCAGCTCGTGGGCGGGCACGCACCAGGTCGTCTCGGCGCACAGCAGCCGTACCAGCGACTCCAGTTCGGCGGTCGCGGTGCCGGGCCCGGCCAGCAGGGTGTGGACGACGGCGGCGGTCAGCCGGGTGCGGCGGGCGAAGTAGGCGCGCTCGTGGCGGGCCCGGTGGCCGGTGCGGCCGTGGGCGGCGACGCCCTCGTCCGTCAACTCCGGCAGCGCGTCGGCCAGATGGGCCTCGGCGAGGGCGAGGGTGCGCAGGCGCGTCGGCTCGGGGACCCGGCGCCACGCGGCGCGGTCGGAGGCGGGCGGCAGGGGGCGCCAGGCGCCCGGCGGGGGCAGCGTGGCGGCGAGCCGCTCGCGCGGGTGGAGGTCGCTGAGCCGGTGGTGCTGCACGTTGGGGTCCCTCCGTGCTGGTCGCCCGGTCGCGCGGAGCCCGGTCGGTCCGGTGTCCGGTGCTCGGTGCGTGGTGGGGCGGTGTCGGGTGACACGTCGGTGTCGGTGTCGGGGGTGGTGTCGGGGCGGGTCGGGGGTGGTGCGCGGGTCTGACGGGGCGGGCGGGCCGCGGGACGGTCCTGTTCCTCCTTCGGCGCCGGGGGCTCGGGGGTTGGCCGGGGCGGGGCCCGCCGTCCTGGCGCCGCCGCTTGCTGCTTCCCAGGCACCCTCACCCAAAACCGCTTCCGACCGCTCTCGACCACCTATGACCGTTGCGCGCCAACCCGGTTACGGGAACTGCCGTTCGGCTTCCGCGAACTGCGGCCACGCGACGGTCGCCTTCCGGTTCTCGGACATCCGTTCCCGGGGGCGTCGCTCCGGGTACCCGGGGCCCCCGCCCCGTGGACGCGCCACCGACCAGCCCAATGCGGACGCCCCACGGCGCACGGGGGCTACACAGACCGCGGCGGGAGACGAGGGTCGGCGGGGGTCGGGCGAAGGAGGACGTGTCATGACGGAGCGGATCGAGGACGTCTGGGGCCGGCGCACGCCGTACGCCCCCGGCGCCCCGTGGCCACCGCGGGTGGACCAGCGGCTGACGGTGGCCGAGGAACGGGTGGAGCGCTGGGTGCCCTCGGCGTGCGTGCTGTGCTCCAACGGCTGCGGACTCGACATCGCCGTCGCCGACGGGGCGATCGTGGGCGTGCGCGGACGGGCCGACGACCGGGTCAACCACGGGCGGCTGGGGCCGAAGGGCCTGTACGGCTGGCAGGCGAACGCCTCGGGCGACCGGCTGACCGAGCCGCTGATCAGGGTCGGAGGCGAGCTGCGCCGCACCGACTGGGACACGGCGATGGGGGCGGTCGTCGACCGTTCCCGCGAAGTGCTCGCCCGCCAGGGGCCGTTGGCGATGGCCTTCTACACCAGCGGGCAACTGTTCGCCGAGGAGTACTACGCGCAGGCGGTCATCGCGCGCGGCGGCATCGGCACCCCGCACCTGGACGGCAACACCAGGCTGTGCACGGCGACGGCCGAGTGGGCGCTGGTGGAGAGCTTCGGCAGCGACGGGAACCCCGGCTCCTACGGGGACATCGACCTGTGCGACACGCTCTTCCTCGTCGGTCACAACATGGCGGAGACCCAGACCGTGCTGTGGTCCCGGGTGCTGGACCGGCTGCGCGGCCAGGACCGCCCCCGACTGGTCGTCGTCGACCCCCGCTCGACGCCGGTGGCGCGCGAGGCCGACGTCCACCTGCCGATCCGGCCCGGCACCAACGTGGCGCTGCTGAACGCGATCCTGCGCGAGCTGATCCGCCACGACCGGGTCGACCGGGCGTTCGTCGACGCCCACACCGTCGGCTTCGCCGCGCTCGCCGAGGTGGTGGAGCCCTACACGCCGGAGCACGCCGCCGGCATCTGCCGGGTGCCGGCCGAGGCGATCAGCCGGGCGGCCGCGGTGCTGGGCGCCGCCGACCGGCTGGTCTCCACCGTCCTCCAGGGCGTGTACCAGTCCCACCAGGCCACCGCCGCGGCCGTGCAGGTCAACAACGTCCACCTGCTGCGCGGCATGATCGGCGGCCCCGGCCGCACCGTCTTCCAGATGAACGGCCAGCCCACCGCGCAGAACGCCCGCGAGGCCGGCGCCAACGGCACCCTGCCCGGCTTCCGCAACTGGCAGAACGACGCGCACGTCGCGGAGATCGCCCGCGCCTGGAACGTGGCGGCGGAACGGATCCCGCACTGGTCGCCGCCCACCCACGCGATGGACATCTTCCGGCACTGCGAGGACGGCACGGTGCGTTTCCTGTGGGTGACCGGCACCAACCCGGCCGTCTCGCTGCCGGACCTGCGCCGGATCCGTTCCCTGCTGAGCCGCGACCAGCTCTTCCTGGTGGTCTCCGACGCCTTCCCCAACGAGACCACGGCCCTGGCCGACGTGGTCCTGCCCGCCGCCCTGTGGGGCGAGAAGACCGGCTGCTACACCAACCCCGACCGCACCGTCCACCTGTCCGAGAAGGCCGTCGACCCGCCGGGCCAGGCGCGCCCGGACTTCGACATCCTCCTCGACTACGCCCGCCGCATGGAACTGCGCGACCGCGAGGGCCGGCCGCTGCCGCCGTGGACCGGGCCCGAGGAGGCGTGGACGGCGTTCACCGCGCTGACCAGGGGCCGGGGCTGCGACCAGAGCGCCCTCGACTACGCCGGGCTCCGCGCCACCCGGGGCGTGCAGTGGCCGTGCACCGAGCGCGCGCCGCACGGCACCGAACGGCTCTACACCGACCACGTCTTCCCCACCGGGGCCGCCGTGTGCGAGGACTACGGGTACGACCTGGTCACCGGCGCGCAGCACGAGGCCGACGAGTACCGCGCCCACGACCCGGCCGGCCGCGCCTTCCTGAAGGCGGCGCCCTATCTGCCGCCGCACGAGGAGGTGGACGCCGACCACCCGCTGACGCTGACCACGGGCCGCCGGGTCCACCAGTGGCACACCAGGACCAAGACCGGCCGGGTGCCCGAACTCCGGGACGCCGCGCCCGACGTCCGGGTCGAGCTCCACCCGGACGACGCCGCCGCGCACGGCATCGCGGAGGGCGACCTGGTGCGCGTCACCTCGCGCCGGGGCACGACGGTGCGTGCCCCGGCGGTGCTGCGGGGCACCCGCCCGGGTGTGGTCTTCCTCCCGTTCCACTACGGCTACTTCGACCGACCGGAGCCGGTGCGCCACGACCGGGCCGCCAACGAGCTGACCCGCACCGAGTGGGACCCGGTCTCCAAACAGCCGCTCTTCAAGGTGACAGCCGTCCGCGTGGACCGGATCGCCGAGGCCACCGACGCCGCCACCGCCACAACCGGCGACGCCGGCACCGAGGGGCGGTGACCGGCGTGGACAAGATCGGCCTGCTGCTCGCCGAACTCCACGACGCCGAGAGCGATCTCGCCGCCGAGTACCGCGCGGTCGCCGAACGGCGGGCCGCCGACCAGGGCACCCGTTACCCCTGCCGCACCCTCGCCCGGCAGTGCGACGCCCGCGCCGCGCGCGTCCGCGAGGCCGCCGAGGAGCGCGGCCGGCGGCTGCCCCCGGCGCACCGTTCCGAGGCCGTGGCCGCCGCCGTCGAGGCGCACCGGCGGCGCGCGACCGAGCTGCTCGACCACCGACCGCCCTCCGGCCTGCTGCTCCTGTGGGACCTGCGTCAGCTCTTCGTGCGGGCCCAGGCGGTCCACGTCCAGTGGCTGCTCCTCGGCCAACTGGCGCGGGCCGTGCGGGACACGGCGCTGCTGGACGTCGTCGAACCCGCGCGCCGGGAGACGTCGACACAGGTCAAGTGGCTGACGACGCGGCTGAAGAACGCCGCCCCGCAGGCCCTGGCCGTGCCGGACTGAGGCACCGGCGGGGCACCGACGGGGCCGCACTTTTACATCGATGAAGGGGAACTTCGCAACCCCTCAGCCGTCTGGCGGTTCGCCCGCGCACGGTGCACCGTGCTGAACGTGCGCGGTGTGCCGGGCGCCCGCGGAACGGCTCCCGGCAACGCGTCTCGCCTGTCCGCCCGTCGACCGCCCCGCGTGGTCGACGAACCCCACCGACAGAAGGCAGGGACCCCACCTCCATGAGCCGAACGAGCCTGATATCCCCGCGCCGGGCCAGACGGTCGACGCTGCTGGGCGCCGGCGTCGCCGTGCTGTGCGCCGCGTTGCTGACCGCGCCCACGGCCTCGGCCGCGTTCCCCGGCGCGGAAGCGGACGCGACGACGGCCGTCGCGACGGCCGCGTCCCCCGACCCCGCGTCCCCCGACCCCGCTTCCTCCGGGGTGACTTCGGCCCCGGACCCGACCGCGACCGGCACCCCGATCACCGAGGGCACCGCGCTCTACCCGCGCGTGATCCGGCTGGCGCACAACGGCGAGGCCAACGGCCGGGTGCTCGCGAGCACCGTGACCTTCGAGGGCGGCGACGGCCTCGGCGCCATCCACGAGTCGACGGACGGCGGCGACAGCTTCACGCGGGTGGGCACCGTCGCCGACCCGGACTCCGCCGGCGGCCAGGGACTGTGCTGCACCACCCTCTACGAACTGCCCCGGGCCGTCGGCGAACTGCCCGCCGGCACCCTGCTGTGGGCGTCGTCGGCCGGCGCCGACGAGGCCGACCGGCGCATGGGGCTGCGCGTCTGGGCCAGCGACGACGTCGGCCGCACCTGGGAGTACCTCTCCACCATCGCGGTCGCCGCCAACGACGGCGGGCTGTGGGAGCCGGAGTTCTCGATCGCCTCCGACGGCGCGCTGGTCGCCCACTACGCGGACGAGACCGACCCCGCGCACAGCCAGAAGCTGGTCGCCGCCCGCTCCTACGACGGCGTCACCTGGGGCGACCACCGGAACACCGTCGCGAGCACCTGGGAGCCGGACCGACCCGGGATGCCCGTGGTCCGGCAGCTGGGCGACGGCTCGTACTTCATGATCTTCGAGATCTGCAACCCCGGCGGCCAGTACCAGTGCGTGGTGCACTACCGCACCTCGCCCGACGGCTGGGACTGGGGCGACCCCGCCCACCTGGGCTTCCGCCCGGAGACCGCCGACGGCAAGTACCTGCGCGCCGCGCCGACCGTCGCCTGGTCCCCGGCGCCCGACGGCAACCCGAACGGGCGGCTGGTGATCGTCGGCCAGATGGTGTTGAACGCGGACGGTTCGACCGCGCCGGAGAACGGCCGGATCGTGCTGGTCAACGACGAGAACGGCGCCGGCCCCTGGCGTGCCGCCCCGGCGCCGGTCCAGGTGCCGACGGCGGAACCCAACTTCTGCCCCAACTACAGCTCCCCGCTGCTGCCTTCCGAGGACGGCCGGGAACTGCTCCAGATCGCGACGGACTGGGAGGGCGACACCTGCCGCGCCTACGCGGCGACCGGCCCCCTCGGCTGAGCCCTCTCGCGGCGCGAGAGGTCCACGACGGACTGAACGGGTGCGGCCGGCCGCACCCGTTCAGTCCGCGCTCGGGCCGTCGGCGCGGTGGTCGGCGCGGGCCGGGGTGGTGGGGGGCGGGGGCGCCGTCCAGCCGCCGAGGATGCCGATCGCGCGCGCGGTCTCCGAGTCCGGCTCGACGTTGTAGACGCAGAGCACCTGCTCGGGGTCGCCCGGCACCGGGAACGACTCGTAGTGGAAGTCCAGCTCGCCGACCAGCGGATGGCGGTAGCGCTTGAGCCCGTGGGTGCGGCTGAGCACCCGGTGGTCGTGCCACCAACGGCCGAACTCCGGCGAGCGCACCATCAGTTCGCCGACCAGGTCGGTCAGCTGCCGGTCGTGCGGAGAGCGCCCCGCCTCCAGCCGCAGCATCGCCACGGTCTCGGCCGCGCCCTGTTCCCAGTCCACCAGGCGGTGCCGCGCCTCCGGGTTCAGCAGGATGAAGCGGGCGATACTGCGCTGCTTGACCGGCAGCGCGTCGAAGTCGGTCATCACCTCGCGGGCCAGCCGGTTGGTCGCCAGCACCTCCGTCCGGCGGCCGATGACGAACGCCGGGACCCGTTCCAACGCCTCCAGCGTCATCCGCAGCCCCGGCCGCACCCGCTGCGGGCTGGCCGGCGCGCGGCGGGCCGCGGGGCGGGGGCGGGCCAGCAGGTTGCCCAGGTGCTCGCGCTCGGAGTGGTCCAGGCGCAGCGCGGCGGCGAGCGCCTCGACGACCTCGGGCGAGGGGTTGCGGGCCCGGCCCTGTTCGAGCCGGGTGTAGTACTCGGAGCTCACGCCGGCCAGCCGCGCGACCTCGTCGCGGCGCAGCCCCGGTACGCGGCGGGGGCGGGGGTCGGGCGGCAGCCCCGCCGCGTCGGGGGTGACCCGGGCCCGGCGGGTGCGGAGGAAGTCGGAGAGTTCGCTACCACGGTCCACTCCCCCAGTGTGCGGGGTGGCGACGCCCGAGCGGCGGGCGCCGGGTGGCCCTGCCGGTACCAGTCCGGGCGGGGCTGGTCGGGAGGGGGCCGCGTAGGGCGCCCCACGGCGGGCGGGTGGCTGGTCTGCTGGAGAGGCAGGCCGGCGGCGACGCGCCGCCGGCGCCCCCATCGACCCAGGGAAAGGGGACACTCCGTGTCCACCAACGAAACCACCACCCCGACCGCCACCCGGCGCCCGCTGGCGGGCCGGGTCGCCGTCGTCACCGGCGCGTCGAGCGGCATCGGCGCGGCCACCGCCGAGCACCTCGCCGAGCTGGGCGCCCGGGTCGCGCTGCTGGCGCGGCGCGAGGAGCGGCTGGAACGCCTGGCCAAGGAGATCGAGGGCACCGGCGGCACGGCGCTGCCGCTGGGCGTCGACCTCACCGACGAGGCGGCCGTCAACGCGGCGGCCGGGCGGATCGCCGGTGAACTCGGCCAGGCCGACCTGGTGTTCAACAACGCCGGGGTGATGCTCTCCTCGGCCGTCGACTCCGGCGAGATGGACCTCTGGCGCCGCCAGCTCGACCTCAACGCGGGCGGGGTGCTGCACGTGGTCTCCGCGTTCGTTCCCCAACTGCTGCGCTCGGCGGCGGAGAAGGGGGTCGCGGACCTGTTCAACATCAGCTCGGTCGCGGCGACCGGCGTCTACCCGAAGTTCTCCGTCTACTCGGCGACGAAGGCGTTCGTCTCCCATCTCTCCGCCAACCTGCGGGCCGAGCTGGGCCCGCGCGACGTGCGCGTGACCGCGCTCGAACCCGGCATCGTGGGAACGGAGTTGCAGTCCCATGTGACGGACGAGGGCGCGCTGGAGTGGCTGGCCGGGACGCGGCGGCAGCACGCGTGGCTGGAGGCGGGGGACATCGCGTCCACCGTCGGCTTCCTGGCGACGCTGCCGCCCCGCGTCAACGTGCGGCACCTGGCGGTGACCCCCACCGGCCAGGTGTGACCTCCGGGCCGCGGCCGGTTGCCCGCGCGGTTCCCCGCGCCCCTGACTCCGCCGGTGGGCGGCCTGGGAACGCACTCACCTCAGGCCGGTGACGCCCCAAGGGGCGCGGGGAACTGCGCGAATGCTCAGTGACGGGCCGCGGACGAGCACTCACGTGGGTGGCTTGGGTGGGTGGTCGACCGCGCACCACCGGCCGCGGGCGGCTACCGCGCCCCACCGGCGAGGTGGACCGCGAGGGTGCCGGACTCAAGGGCCACGTGGAGCGCCCCCGCCGCGTCGAAGGCCAGTCCGTGGGGTTCCGACCCGGCGTCGTCGAGCGGGAACTCCTCGACCTTCCCCTCCGCGTCCATCGCCCCGATCCGCCCCGCCGCCCACGCCGTGTACCAGCAGCGGCCGTCCGGCCCGTGCAGCACGGCGTGCGGCCGGCAGCCCCGGTCGGGCAGCGGGAACTCGTCCACCCGTCCGTCCGCCGTCATCCGCGCCAGTTGGCCGGCGCCGATCTCGGCGCACCAGAGCGCGCCGTCCGCGCCCACGGTCAGCCCGACGGGCGCGGCGCCCTCGGTCGGCAGCGGGTGGCGGCTGACCCGCCCGTCCACAGTGATCCTGGCCAACGCGTCGGCCTGGTTGAGCGTGCACCACAGCGCCCCGTCCGGTCCGGCGACGATCGCGGCGGGGAAGGCGCCGGGCCAGGGCAGCGGGAACTCGTCCACGCGCCCGTCCACCGTGATCCGCCCGACGCGGTCGACGCGCGACTGTGTGAACCACAGCGCGCCGTCCGGCCCCGCCGCGATGCCGTACGGGCCGGACTCGGGCGTGGGCGGCGCGAAGGAGGTGGCGCGGCCCCGGGTGTCGATCCGGCCGACGCGGTGGTCGCCGTAGCGGGTGAACCACAGCGCGCCGTCGGGCCCCGGCGCGATCACCGTGGGCGCGCAGCCGGGGTCGTCGAGCGGGTGGGTGTCGATCCGCCCGTCGGGCGCGAGCCGGCCGACGGCCCCCGCGTGGACCAGGGTGAACCAGAGCGCGCCGTCCGGTCCGAGGGCCAGCGCGTAGGGGCCGCCGGCCCGCCCGTCTGGCACCTCGATCGCGGCCCACGGCGACGGCGGGGCGGGCGGAGCCTGCGCGGCGGACGGAGCCGGTGCGGCCGGGGGGCGCGCGGGTGTGAGGGAGAGGCGCGTGCCGCGCCAGCGGGCGCGCAGGCGGCGGTCGTGGCTGACGACGACCACCGTCCCCGGGTAGTCGGCCAGCGCGGCCTCCACCTCCTCGACCAGCGCGGGCGAGAGATGGTTGGTCGGCTCGTCGAGCAGCAGCACGTCGACGGGCGCGTCGACCAGGCGGGCCAGCGCGAGACGCTGCCGTTGGCCGGTGGAGAGCCGTGCCACCGGCACGTCGAACCGTTCGGCGGCGAACAGGCCGAGGGCCAGCAGCCGTTCGGCGTGTTCCTCCCCGGTGCCCGGCCGGCCGGCGGCGAAGGCCGCCAGCAGGGTCTGCCCGGGGAGGGCGGGCGGCGGCTCCTGGCCGAGCCTGGCGACGCGGCCACGCGCGGTGAACCGGCCACGGTCCGGAGCGAGTTCGCCGGCGAGCACGCTCAACAGGGTGCTCTTGCCCGAGCCGTTGACCCCGGTGACCAGCAGCCGGTCGCCGGCCTCGACCGCGAGGTCGAGCGGCGCGAGCCGGCCGTCGACGGCGAGCCCCTCGGCGGCGAGGACCGTGCCGGCCAGCGCGTCGGCGCGCAGCGTCGGGCGGAAGCGCAGCGGCTCGGGCGGCGGCGGCACCGGGTCGGCGCGCAGCCGCCGGAGCCGTTCCTCCGCGTTGCGCACCCGGCCGGCGACCGAACGCTGCACCCGGCCCCCGGCCCGGTCGTAGGCCATCTTGTTGCCGTCGCGCATCCCGCGCCCCGGCGCGACGCGGCGGGCCGTGGTGGTGGCGGCCTCGGTCAGCCGCTCGGTCTCGGCCAGCCAGGCGGCGTGGGCGGCGGCCCAACGGCGGCGGGTGGCGGCGTGTTCGGCGAGGTAGCCGGCGTAGCCGCCGCCGTGCCTGACGAGTCGGCGACGGTCGGCGTCCAGCTCCCAGACGGTGGTGGCCACCCGTTCCAGCAGGTCACGGTCGTGGGAGACCAGCACGGTCGTGCCGCGCCGGCCGCGCAGGTGGTCGGCGAGCCAGTCGACGGCGCCGTCGTCGAGGTGGTTGGTCGGCTCGTCGAGCAGCAGCACCTCGGGGGCGGCGGCCAGCAGCGCGGCCAGCCGCAGCCGGCCCAACTCGCCGCCGGAGAGCGTCCCGACGCGCCGTCCGCGTGGCAGGGCGGCCAGGCCGAGGCCGGCGAGCGCGCGTTCCAGCCGGGCGTCGGCGTCGTAGCCGCCGCGCAGCTCGAAGACGGTGAGCAGCCGGCCGTACTCCTCACCCCCGGCGCCGAGCGCGGCGCTCTCGTCGGCCGCCATCCGCGCCTCCAGGGCGCGCAACCGGCCTTCCAACGCGCGGAGTTCGGCGAGGGAGCGGTCCAGCACCCGCTGGACGGTGAGGTCGGCGGGCAGCGTCTCCTCCTGGAGGAAGTGGCCGACGCCGCCCTCGGCGCGGACCACGACCCGGCCCGCGTCGGGTCGGTCGACGCCGGCGAGCAGCCGCAGCAGGGTGCTCTTGCCCGAGCCGTTCTCGCCTACGACGGCGGCGCGTTCACCGGCGGGGAAGGAGCAGTTGACCGCGTCGAGAACGGGGCGGCCGTCGAAGGTCCTGGTGAGGTCGTGTGCGGTGATCTGGGTGCGCAAGGGTGGGCTCCGTGGTGTGCGAGGCGGGAGCGGCCGGGACGGGCCGCGCGGTCGGACGAACACCTCGGATGAGCACCAGGGCACCCCATAAATGCGACAACAGTTGCGTTAGGATGTTGCCATGGAGCCTCCGCCGCCGTCAACCGACATCCCGCCGCCGAGCCCGCCCGAGCCCGCGCCCCGCCGCCGCCCCGGCGGGCGCAGCGCCCGCGTCCGCGCGCTGGTGCACCGGGCGGTGCGCGAGCAACTGGTGGCCGAGGGCTACGACGGGCTGACGGTGGACGCGGTCGCCACCCGCTCCGGCGTGCACCGGACCACGGTCTACCGCCGCTGGCGGGACGTCGGCGGGCTGCTGGCCGACGTGCTGGACGCGGCGGCCGACGACGGCTGGGCGCCGCCCGACACCGGCTCGCTGGAAGGGGACCTGGCCGCGCTCAACGAGGAGGTCGCCGCCGGGCTCACCGAGGACCCGCCGATCGCCATGGCGCTGATCGCCGCGTCGTTCCGCTCCCCCGAGGCCGCCGAGGCGCTGCGCCGCTTCTGGGACGACCGCTACCGCCGGTGCGCGCCGGTGATGGAACGGGCGGCGGCGCGCGGCGAGTTGCCGGGCGCCGCCACGGACGACCGCGCGCTGCTGATCGCCGCCACCGCGCCCGTCTACCACCGCCTCGCCCTGCTGCGCGCCCCCGCCGACCCGGCCCTCCCCGCCACCGCCGCCCGCACGGCGGCCCTGGCGGCGACGGCTGGGGCGTTCACCCTCCCGGGCTGAGCCCGATACCCGGGTGCCCCCGGCGGGGCCCCGGTGGCAGGGTGGTGCGCATGGGTGACGAGGCGGGGATCCGGCGGCATCGGGATCGGGGTGGGTCGCTGACCGCGTTCGCCGATCGGCTGCTGGTGGTCTGCCCCGGCTGCGGCGGGCGCGCGGTGGTGGTGCCGAGGCCCGACCTGCCGGCTCCGCGCTGGGGCAGCGAACTGCTGTTCATGCCACGCAGGTTGACCTGCGGCGGCTGCGGTCTGGTCCGCGCGTGGCAGGCGGAGCGGAAGGGTCCCGCGCTGGTCGGCGCGGTGCTCGGCGGGCCGGACGACCCGTTCTTCGGCCAGTCGCTCTGGCTGCGGACGCCGTGCGTCGGCCATGTGCTGTGGGCGTACAACGCCGCGCACGTCGAGGCGTTGGCCGCCTATGTCGGCGCGTCGCTGCGCGAGCGCGGCCCGTTCTCCCCGACGTCGGCCATGATCGCCCGGCTGCCGGAGTGGATGAAGCGCGGGCGGCACCGCGCGCCGGTGCTGGCCGGGCTCGCCACCCTCGCCGAGCTGGCCGAACGCTCCTCCCCCGCCGACCGCTCGCCGGCCGCCCACCCCCACGGCGGGCGCCCACGGCCGCACGAGGCACTGCTGTTCACGAGGGAGCCGTGGTGAGCGGCGCGGGCTCGGGCCGCGCGGATCACGCGCCGCCGCCGAGGTAGGCCAGGACCGCCAGCACCCGGCGGTGGCCGGCGACGTCCTCGTGCAGCTCCAACTTCCGCAGGATCGCGCCGATGTGCTTGTTGACGGCGGCTCCCGAGACGTGCAGCCGGTCGGCGATCTCCGTGTTGCCCAGCCCCTCGGCCATCAGCGCCAGCACCTCGTGCTCGCGCGGCGTCAGCCGGGAGACGGGGTCGGCGCCACGGCGCAGCAGTTGGCGCACCACCTCGGGGTCGAGCGCGGTGCCGCCGGCCGCGACGCGTTCCACGGCGGCGACGAAGTCGGCGACCGCCGCGACCCGGTCCTTCAGCAGGTAGCCGACGCCCAACTCCCCGCCCAGCCGCAGCAGATGGTCGACATAGGAGCGTTCCAGGTACTGGCTGAGCACCAGCACCGGCAGCCCCGGGCGCGCGGCACGCAGCGCCAGGGCGGCCCGCAGGCCGTCGTCCCCGTTGCCGGGTGGCATCCGGACGTCCGTGATCACCACGTCCGGCGCGTGCTCCAGGGCCCGTTCGACCAGCGCGTCCGCGTCGCCGACGGCCGCCACCACCCGGTGGCCGAACCGGGTCAGCACCCCGACCAGCCCGTCCCGCAACAGCGCCGAGTCCTCGGCCAGCACCACGGTCAGCGACACGGCAACTCCGCCTGGAGCAGCGTCGGTCCGCCGATCGGGCTGGAGACCCGCAGCCGTCCGCCGGCCGCGTCCACCCGGTCGGCCAGCCCCTCCAGGCCGCCGCCCTCCGCCGCCGCAGCGCCGCCGCGCCCGTCGTCCCGGACGGCGACGGTCAGCACGTCGGCCCGCACCCGCGCCTCGACCTCGGCGCCGGCGGCGCCGCTGTGCCGGGCGACGTTGGTCAACGCCTCGGCGACCAGGAAGTATCCGGCGCTCTCGATGCCCGGCGGCAGCCGCCCCGGCAGCTCCACGTCCAGCGCGACGGGAACGGGGGAACGGTCCGCCAGGTTCTCCAGCGCGGCGCCCAGCCCGTGGTCGACGAGCGCCCTGGGGTGCACGCCCCGGCACAGCTCCCGGAGTTCGGTGATGGCGAGTCCGATCTCCTCCTGGGCGTCGGCGAGTTGACGCTCCGCCGGCGAGTCGGGAGCCGCGTCAAGCCGGGCGAGGCCCAGCCGCATCGTGACGGCGACCAGCCGCTGCTGCGCCCCGTCGTGCAGATCGCGCTCGATCCTGCGGCGTTCCGCGTCGAACGCGTCGACCAGCCGCGCCCGCGACGCCCTGACCTCGGTCAGCTCCCGCCCCAACTCCCCGTCCCTGGGCGCCAGCACCAGCCGGGTCAGCGCCGCCCTGGCGCCGGCCCAGGCCGTCAGCGTGTAGGGCGCCGCCGGCAGCAGCGCCACGCCGACCACCAGCCAGGGCCAGGCAGAGGGGTCGTCCACCGGGGAGTGCGCCAGCAGCGCCGGAAGCCCCAGCGCGAAGCCGAGCACCAGCAGGTCGAGCCACCACAGCGCGGTCAACGAGACGGCGGTGAAGCCCAGTTCGCGCCAGGTGGCCGGCTCCCGAAGCCGGGCAGCCACCCAGGCGCGGGCGCCGGGGCGCGGGGGCGCGCGATGCGGGTCGGGCACCGGGTCGCGGTCGACCAGCCGCAGCCGCCACCGTTCGACCCTGGTCACGAACACGCCGGAGAGCGCCACCGCCAGCAGGAGCGGCGCGCCCACGCCGACGACCACCGTCGCCAGCCCGGCCACCGCGAGCGTCAGCAGGACGGCGGCGGCCAGCGCGCCGAAGACGACGCCGGTCGCGGTGTAGAGCAGCGCCCGCCACGGCCAGGGCGTGGCGAGGAAGCGCAGCGGCCGCCGCGCGAGGGCGGCCCAGGCCGTTCGTTCACGCACCGGGCGACCATAGCCGCCGGTGGGCGGGCGCGCGGTAGTGCCCGCACTACCTTTTGTCTCCCTCGCGGGTCAGTGCGCGGCCCCGGCGCGCCCGGCTGGGATTGGCGGCATGTGGAAAGACGCAACGAGAAACGGGGCGGGCACCGCCCCCGGGACCGCCGGAACGGCCGGGCGCCGCGCGGTGCTCCGGCTCGCGGCCGGCGCCGCCGCGCTGCTGGCGCTGACCTGCGCGGCCCCCGGGGCGGCGCGGGCCGCCGAGGAGCGGCCCACGCTGGACGCCGCCTCCGTCGACGCCCATGTGCGCGACTATCTGGACGACACCGGGCTGCCGGGCGCCGTGGTCGCGGTGACCAGCGGCGAACGGGTGGTGCGGGCCGCCGGTTACGGCCGCACCGCCGAGGGCCGGCCGCTGACGGCGCGGACCCCGGTGCCCGTCGCCTCGCTCTCCAAGTCGATGACGGCCTGGGCGGTGCTCCGGCTGGCGGCGGACGGGCGGATCGCGCTGGACGAGCCGGTGGCCGCACAGCTCCCCGAGTTCGCCATGGCCGACCCCAGGGCCGAGGAGATCACCGTCCGCCAACTGCTGAACCAGACCTCGGGCATGGCCGACTCGGCCCACCCGGACCTGGTGCTGCCCCAGCCGGAGAGTCTCACCGAGGCCGTCGCCGCGCTGCGCGACGCGCGCCTCGCGGACGACCCGGGCACGGCCTGGCACTACCACAACACGAACTACGCGGTGGCCGCCCGGCTGGTCGAGGTGGTCAGCGGGGAGCCGTTCGCCGACCACCTGGCCGACGCCGTCCTCCGCCCGCTGGGGATGGGGGACAGCGTCGCCGTCGACTCCACGACCGAGATGCCGGAGGGCGCGCGCGGCCATGTGCGCGCCTACGGGCGGCTCTTCGAACGGGACCATCCGCGCTGGTTCACCGGCGGGGCCTTCGGGGTGGTCACCACCGCCGACGACCTGGGTGACTGGCTGGTGGCGCAGCACACCCTCGGCGTCTCGGCCGACGGCCGCCGGGTGCTGCCGGAGGCCGAGGCGCGGCTGGCGCACACCCCGCCCGAGGGGCGGGAGTACGCCATGGGGTGGAGCGTGAGCCCGGAGGGCGAGCGCCCCTTCCGGCTGCAACACACCGGGCAGTTGCTCACCCAGAACGCGATACAGATCCTGCTGCCCGAACACGGCGTCGGCATCGCCGTGGCCACCAACACCGGGATGATCTCGGGCGACGACGCCGTCGCGCTGGCCGACGGGCTGGTCGATCTGGCCGAGGGGCGCGCGCCGGGCGACCACCGGCCGTTCACCCTCACCGCCGACTGGGTGCTGGCGGCGTTCACGGTCGGGGCCGTGGGGCTGGGCGCGTGGGGCGTCCGGCGCGCGCGCCGCTGGGCGCGGCGCGCGGCGGACGGCCCGCGCTGGCGCGCGGCGCCGGGGCTGCTCTGGCCGCTCGTGCCCCTCGCGCTGCTGTTCTGGCTGCCCGAGCTGTGCGGGCTGGCCATGGGCCGGCGCGGCACCTTCGGCCAAGTCGTCTACGTCTGGCCGGCGTTGGTGATCTGGACGGTGGCCGGCGCCGCCGCGTCGGCCGCCGTGCTCCTCGCCCGCTGCGGGGCGCTCGCCGCGCCGGCGGTCAGGCGGTGGCGCGCGAGCCGCGTCGCAGCAGTTCGGTGATCCTGATGAACCCGTCCTGGCCGTGGCCGAGCCCCACCGCCCGGTGGGTCAACCCCTGGACGGCGCGCATGATCCCCGCCTCGATGCCGTGGTGCTCCGACGCCTCGACGATGTGCGAGGCCGCCGACGCCGCCGAGGTCAGCGGGCTCTCTTCGCCGCTGAACGTGCCCGAGTCGACCTCGGCGGCCAGCTCCTCGAAGATCGGCGGCAGGATCCTCGCGATCCCGTCGGCGAACGGCGCCAACTCCCGCGCGCCGATGCCCTCGGCACCGGCGACGGCCAGCGCGTGGGCGAAGCCGCCCATCGCCGAGTAGAAGACGTCGAGCAGCGCGATGTCGTAGGCGGCGGCCAGCCCGATCTCCTCACCCAGATGGGTGTGGGCGGCGCCCAGCGCCTCCAGCACCGGCAGGTGCCGGCGGAAGAGCGCCTCGGGGCCGCTGTGCAGATAGACCGCGTCGGGGGTGCCGATGGTGGAGGTCGGCGTCATGATCGCGCCGTCGAGGTAGTCGACGCCGTGCTCCTCGGCCCAGGCCGCCAGTGCGCGGACGCGCTGCGGGATGTCGTTGGACAGGTTCACCACCGTGCGCCCCCGCAGCGCCTCGGCCACCCCCTCGCCGCCGAGCACGCCCTCGACGGCGCGGTAGTCGACCACGCAGACCACGGTCAGTTCGCTGGCCGCGACCGCCTCGGCGGCAGTGGCGGCGGCGAGCGCGCCGCGTTCCACCAGGGCGCCTTCGCGGCCCGGCGTCCGGTTCCAGACGGTGGTCCGGTGGCCCCCGGCGAGAAACGCCCCGGCCAGCGCCCGGCCCATCGGCCCGAGCCCGAGCACGGTCACGGAAGACCGGTCGGTCGCGGGCTGTTGTGCGGTGGTGGTGGACTCGTTCATGGTGCTCCGCCTTCTTGTTTCCTTGACCCAACGGGTAACGACCCATACACAAACACGGACAAAAGGGGTATCGATGACGCGTAGCCGCGCCAACGACACCGAGGTGTGCGGCGTCACCGCCGCGATCGCCGTGATCGACGGCAAGTGGAAGACCGCCCTGCTCTGGCAGCTGGAGTCGGGCCCGCACCGCCCCGGCGAACTGCGCCGGCTGCTGCCAGGCGTCAGCGAGAAGGTGCTGACCACGGCGCTCCGCGAGATGGAGACCGACGGGCTGGTGCACCGACGCGTCTACGACGAACTCCCGCTGCGCACCGAGTACTCGCTGACCGCCTTCGGCCGCGAGCTGTCGGAGGTCCTGGGACCGCTCTCCGACTGGGGCCACCGCCGCCTGGAACGGCTCGTCGAGGCGGGCACCGCGCCCGCCCACTGAAGCCACCGCCCGCCCTCACCCGCACGGCCCGGCCCCGGCCGCCCCCACCAGCCTGACGGCGGGGGCGGGCGACGCCAAGTACCCACTTTTTTGTGGGTGCCCCGGGACGCGGCGCCCGGTGCGGGTGCCCCCCGGGCTTGGTGCCCCGTGTCGTGGCCCCCGGCCCTAGCTCCAGGTCGCGGTGTCGGGATCGATCCCGTGGGCCCGCGCGTTGGCGTCCACCACGCGGCGGAACCACGCCGCGAGGCCGACCCGGACGCCGTCGTAGTGCGCCGCGAACCCCGGGTCGGACGCGTACATGCGGCCCAGGCAGACCTGCATCCCCCGGGTGAGGGGGAAGTACGAGGCGAAGACCTCGCGATGCCGCTCGGCGAGCGCGTTGGCCTCCGCGCTGCCCGGAGCGACACCGGCGTCCATCGCCTCGCCGAGCGCGCGGTCGAGGGCGGTGACGGCGTCGGCGACGGCCCCCCACTCCTCGGGCCCGCGCGAGGCCGCACGCTCGACGTACTGCCGCCACTGCGCCGTGTCCCCGTAGCGCCGCCGCGCCTGGGCCGGCCACCGTGGGTCCCAGTCGGGGCCGAAGAGCGCGGCCTGCTGCTCGACGGTCAGCAGCAGGCCGCGCTCGTGGGCCTCGATCATCCGGTCCAGCCCGGTGCCGAGCCGCTGGAGGCGCTCGATCCGCTCGTCCACCTGCGCGCGCTGCGCGCGCAACGCGCCCGGCACGTCCGCCGTCGAGTCGTCCAGGACGGCGCGGATCGCGTCCAGGTCGAGCCCGAGCTCGCGGTAGACCACGACGCGGTGCAGGCGTTCCAGGTCGCCGGCGCCGTAGAGCCGGTACCCGGCGGCCGTGCGCGACGACGGCCGGGCGAGTCCGATCTCGTCCCAGTGGTGCAGCGCCCGGACCGTCACGCCCAGACGCGCGGAGACCTGTCCGACGGTGAACCCTCCGGCGTCCGAGGGCTCGTCGGCGTCGACGGCTTCAGCCATGTTCCCCATTGTCGCCCCGGCCGGGGCGGGTGCCGGGGCCGGTGATCCCGATGGCCTCCAGGTTCCGCGCCTCCTGGCTCGCCGGGTCGAAGGGCTTCGCCGCGGTGAGCACGATCCGCGCGTTCTCGGGGGTGATCACCGTGATGTCGCGGGTGTTCCAGGGGGTGTCCCGAGGGCCGTCGACGGAGTCGGGGCGCAGCGCGCGGCAGTCCGCGACGACGCCGTCGAGCTGGCTCAGCACACACGCGAAGCTCAGACTCATCGCCGGCGGCCGTTCCTGGGCCTCGGCCTCCGAGACGAGCAGCACGTCCTGGAACGCCCAGCGCCGCAGGTGCACCAGCGTGCCGGGGATGCCGAACAGCTCGAAGAAGCCGAGCCCGCGCACCCAGAAGTCGACGGAGGCCGCCAGGTCGTCGGTCGGCACGGTGGCGAAGGCGGGCATCCCGTAGATGCCACGGAACGGCTCCGGCGGCACCGCCTCAGGGCCCGGCGCGGGCACGGGGCTGATCTCGAACGCGTCGTAGTGGTCGCTCATGGCCCCGACCCTCCCGCCTCACGCCGCGTGAGGGTCAAGCCGGGACCGGTCGGACCTGGCGTGCGGTCGCTCGGGCGCGGCCCCGTCCCGCGCGCCGGAAGCCGGCGACAAGGACGTCTGGAACCGCGACGCGCCGGCCGGCGTAGTGCACCGAGACAGCGCCCGTGCGCTGCGCCGAGACGACGAGACGGAGACCGCGACGTGCCTGCCGCCGAGGACCGCGCCCAGTCCGCACCCGCCGCCCGGGTGAACGACTACGACAGCTTCGCCGAGACCTACTCGGCCCTCAACGAGACCAGCCTCCTGAACGCCTACTACGAGCGGCCCGCGATGCTGTCCCTCGCCGGGGACGTGGCCGGCCGCCGGATTCTCGACGCCGGCTGCGGCTCCGGCCCGCTGTTCGCCGCGCTGCGCGACCGAGGCGCCCTCGTCACCGGCCTCGACTCCAGTGCCGAAATGGTGGAGCTGGCGCGGCGGCGGCTGGGTGCCGGCGCGGACCTGCGGGTGGCCGACCTGGGCGACCCGCTGCCGTTCGCCGACGGCGCGTTCGACGACGTCCTCGCGTCGCTGGTGCTGCACTACCTGGAGGACTGGGGCCCGACGCTGGCCGAGACGCGGCGCGTGCTCGGGCCAGGCGGCCGACTGATCACGTCGGTGCAGCACCCCTTCGTGGACTACGCCCACCAGGACCCCCGGCCCGACTACCACGCGACCACCGAGTACGCCCAGGACTGGACCGACCTGCTGGGGCGGCCGGCCCGGATGACCTTCTGGCGCAGGCCACTGCACGCGATGACCGACGCCTTCACCGCGGCCGGCTTCCGTCTGGCCGTCATCAGCGAGCCACAGCCCGATCCGGCCGCCCGCGAGCTGTACCCCGACGACTTCCACGACCTGTCGACCAGGATGTGCTTTTTGTTCTTCGTGCTTGAGGTGCCCTCGGCCACCCCATAGCCTGCCGCAAGCAGGACGCTTGCAATAGCTAGCACGTTGGTGCACGCTGGAGCGCATGGCTTCACTCGGTGTGGGAGACCTGGGCGCGTTCCTGCGGGAGCAGCGGCGGCAGGCGCAGCTGTCCCTGCGGCAGCTCGCCGACGCGGCGGGGGTGTCCAACCCCTATCTCAGCCAGATCGAGCGCGGGCTGCGCAGGCCCAGCGCCGAGATCCTCCAGCAGCTCGCCAAGGCGCTGCGGATCTCCGCCGAGACGCTCTACGTGCAGGCCGGCTTTCTCGACGAGCGGGTACAGGAGGAGGCCGACGCGACCCCGGGCCCCGGGGTGCGCGAGGCGGTGCTCGCCGACCCCGGACTGACCGAGCCGCAGAAGGCGGCCCTGATCCAGATCTACACCTCGTTCCGTGCCGAGACCGCCGCGACCGCCGCGACCGAGCCGCGCGGGGCGGCGGACGAGGCGGCGGACGAGGCGCCGACGCCCGGGACCCCGCGCGGCGACGAGAGGCGCCACACAGGCGACGCGCACGCCGCGCACGAGACGCACGCCACGCACGACGACCACTGACCACCGAATCCCGGAGACCCACGGGAACCCACGGGAGGGGAAACCACCATGGCCATCACGGACGACCTGCGGAAGACGCTGACCGAGTCCACGCCGCTCTATGTGGCGGCCGGCACCGCCGATCTCGCCGCGCAGAAGCTGCGCGAGCTGCCCGCCACCCTGGAGCGGCTGCGCGCCGAGGCGCCCGAGCAGCTGCCCCGGATCCGCGAGCGCGCCCAGCACGCCGCGCTGACCGGCGTCGGAGTGGCGCTTGAGTACGCGGTCAAGGCGCGGGAGACCTATGACGGCCTCGCCGAGCGCGGCAAGACCGTGGTCGAGCGCCGCCGCGCCGAGGAGGAGGGCGCGGGCGACTGGGACGAGGTGACGGTGGAGCGCGCGTCGGTCACCGACCCGGTGGGCGCCGACCCGGTGGGCGCCGAGCCGTTCACCGAGCCCGCCAGCGTCACCGAGGAGGCGGAGGCCGCAGCCAGGGCGGCGGCCACCGCCACCGAGAAGCCCGAGGCGTCGGCCGAGCCCGCCGCGAAGAAGGCCACGGCCGCCAAGCCGCGCCGGGCCAACGGCACCCGCAAGACCAACACCGCGCCGCCCAAGCGGATGCCGCCCAAGGACTGAGCGCATACCGCGCCGACGGCCGGGAACCCTGGGCATTACCGACCGGGGCTCCCGGCCGGTAGCGTGGAAGGCAACCATCGGCAAACAGCCGCAAACGGACACAGTGGGTGGCGGAGCATGTTTTACGAGACGTTTTTGTCGCTGTGGTTCTACCTCTTCCTCGGGCTGCTGATCCTGAGCGGCTACGCGCTGATCCACGCGGCCCTCCAGCGGGAGGACGCGTTCCGCGCGGCGGACAAGCAGACCAAGCCGACCTGGCTGATGATCCTCGGCGGCGCGGTCGCCGTTCAGCTGGTCTTCCCGTGGCTGCTGCTGGTGCTGGTGTCGACCGTCGCCACCATCGTCTACCTCGTCGACGTCCGCCCGGCGCTGCGCGCCGTGACCGGCGGTGGCGGGCGCGGCGGCTGGAGCAGCAGCGACGGCCCCTACGGCCCGTACAACGGCGGCCGCTGAGGCGTCGGGCGGCGCGGGACGTGGGAGGGTTAGCCGTGGCTTGTTCCTGCACTTAGCATCAACAGGACAACAGCCGCTGAACGCCAGAGGAACTGCCGTGCGCTTTCGCCTGAAGCCGAAGGAGACCAGCTTCTACGAGCTGTTCGCCACCGCGGCCGACAACGTGCTCAGTGGCTCGAAACTGCTCATGGAGCTGCTCGGCGCCGACGCCGCTACGCGTGTTGAGATCGGCGAGCGGATGCGCGCCGCCGAGCACGCGGGGGACGACGTCACGCACGCGATCTTCCACGAGCTGAACTCCTCGTTCGTCACCCCGTTCGACCGGGAGGACATCTACCGGCTGGCCTCGCTCCTCGACGACATCATGGACTTCATGGAGGAGGCGGTCGACCTCGTGGTCCTCTACGAGATCGACGAGCTGCCCAAGGGCGTGGAGAGCCAGATAGAGGTGCTGGGCAGGGCGGCGGAGCTGACCGCCGCCGCGATGCCGAGGCTGCGCGACATGCGCGACCTCAACGAGTACTGGATCGAGGTCAACCGCCTGGAGAACCAGGCCGACCAGGTGCACAGGAAGCTGCTCGCGCAGTTGTTCAACGGCGGCTTCGAGGCCATCGAGGTCATGAAGCTGAAGCAGATCGTGGACGTGCTGGAAGAGGCGGCCGACGCCTTCGAGTCGGTCGCCAACACGGTGGAGACCATCGTGGTCAAGGAGTCCTGAAACCACCGTGGACACCCTCGCACTGGTCGTCGTCATCGGCGTCGCGCTCTTCTTCACCTACACCAACGGATTCCACGACTCCGCGAACGCGATCGCCACCTCCATCTCCACCAGGGCGCTGACCCCGAGGATCGCGCTGGGGATGGCCGCCGTGATGAACATGGCGGGCGCCTTTCTGGGCTCGGGCGTGGCCAAGACCGTCAGCGAGGGGCTGATCGCGACCCCGACGGGCCGACAGGGGATGGTGATCCTCTTCGCGGCGCTGGTCGGGGCCATCGCCTGGAACCTGATTTCCTGGCACTACGGGCTGCCCTCGTCGTCCTCGCACGCCCTCTTCGGCGGGCTGGTCGGCGCGGCGCTGGCCGGCAGTTCGACGGTGCACTGGGACGGGGTGCTCACCAAGATCGTGCTGCCGATGTTCCTCTCGCCGCTGATCGGCCTGGTCCTCGGCTATCTGGTGATGGTCGGCATCCTGTGGGCGTTCCGGCGGGCCAACCCGCACCGCGCGCAGCGGGGCTTCCGGATGGCGCAGACCGTCTCGGCGGCGGGCATGGCGCTCGGCCACGGGCTCCAGGACGCGCAGAAGACCATGGGCATCGTGGTGATGGCGCTGGTGATCGCCGACGTCCAGGACGAGGACGACGGCATCCCGGTCTGGGTGAAGATCTCCTGCGCGCTGATGCTCTCGCTGGGCACCTACGCCGGCGGCTGGCGGATCATGCGGACGCTGGGCCGGCGGATCATCGAGCTGGACCCGCCGCGCGGCTTCGCCGCCGAGACGACGGCGGCCTCGGTGCTCTACTCGGCGTCCTACTTCTTCCACGCGCCGATCTCCACGACCCATGTGATCACCTCCGCGATCATGGGCGTGGGCGCGACCCGGCGGGTCAGCGCGGTGCGCTGGGGAGTGGCGGGGTCCATCGTGCGGGGCTGGTTCATCACCATGCCGGCCGCGGGCGGGGTGGCGGCGCTCTGCTACTGGCTGGTGCACCTCGCCGTCGGCTGAGCGCCGGGGAGAGGGCCGGGGCGGCGGCTGAGAAACCATACGCGACCGTCCAGAAAACGCCCACGCATCGCCATGGTCACGAATCGGTCACAGCCCCCACACGCTTCCCACCCTCAGAGGCATGGCCTCCGGCTCTCCCTCTCGCCAATGATCGGAGTCGGGGAGGAGCTGTTTCTCCCGCCAACTACTGTTGTCAGGGGTAGATTTGAGATTTCGTCAAGGCAGGGAGGGCGGCCGCGCGGCCGGCCGGCGGACCGGGTTCCGGGTCACCACCGCCGCGACCGCCACGGCCGTCGCGCTCGCCGTCACCGCGGGCCTCACGACCACCGCCCAGGCAGAGACCTCGCGCGCGGGCGAGGTGCCCACCGTCACCGAGAAGCAGGCCGGGGGCGAACGCCTCACGTTGATCACCGGCGACCAGGTGGTCCTCGGCCACGACGGCGAGGTCGCCGGGCTGATACCGGCCGAGGGCCGGGAGTCCATACCGGTGCGCACCGCGCGCGTCGGCGACAGCGTCCAGGTGCTGCCGGCCGACGTGCTGCCGTTGATCCACGAGGGGAAGCTCGACCGGCGCCTCTTCGACATCACCGCCCTCGGCGCGGCGCGTGACCAGTCGGACGCGCTGCGGCTGATCGTCAGCTACTCCGGGGACAGGAGTGCGAACGAGCTGTTCGCCGACGCCGCCCCCGAGGTCGGGGCCACCCTGGCCTCCGTCAACGGCGAGGCGCTGTCGGTCGCCGACGCCACCGACGCCGCCGCGCTGTGGGGCGCGCTGACCGAGCGCGCCGACGGCGCGGCCACGCTCTCCACGGTCCCGGCCGTCGAGTCGGTCGCGCTGGACGGCGTGGTGACCAAGTCCCTCGACGTCAGCGTTCCGCAGATCGGCGCCCCCGACGCCTGGGAGGCCGGCTTCGACGGCACCGGCGTCACCGTCGCCGTCCTGGACACCGGCATCGCCGCCGACCACCCCGACCTCGGGGCGGACCGGGTGATCGCGGAGCAGAACTTCTCCGACTCGGACTCCGCCAGCGACCGCGACGGCCACGGCACCCACGTCGCCTCGACCGTCGCCGGCACCGGCGACCCGTACAACGGGGTGGCGCCCGGCGCCTCGCTGCTCAACGGCAAGGTGCTGGACGACGGCGGCAGCGGCTGGGAGTCCGACATCATCGAGGGCATGGAATGGGCCGTCGGCGAGGGCGCCGACATCGTCTCCATGAGCCTCGGCGGCCCGGCGCTCGACGAGGTCGACCCGATGGAGGAGGCCGTCGACAACCTCTCCGCCGAGAGCGACTCCCTCTTCGTGATCGCCGCCGGCAACTCGGGCCCCTTCGAGGCCAGCATCGGCTCCCCCGGCACCGCCGAGTCCGCGCTGACCGTCGGCGCGGTGGACGACGACGACGCGCTGGCGGACTTCTCCTCCATCGGGCCCCGGCTGCGCGACGGCGGCGTCAAGCCGGACGTGACCGCGCCCGGCGTGGACATCGCCGCCGCCGGCGCCGAGGGCGCGGCGATCTGGGAGTACGGCACCCCGGTCGACGACACCCATGTCGCGATCTCCGGCACCTCGATGGCCACGCCCCATGTCGCGGGCGCCGCCGCGCTGCTGGCGCAGGCCGACCCGGACCTCACCGGCGAGCAGCTGAAGGCGGTCCTCGCCGGCTCGGCGATCGGCGCCGACGGCTACACCCCGTTCCAGCAGGGCACCGGCCGCGTCGACGTGCCCGCCGCCCTGGCGCAGCAGGTCATCACCGAGGGCGCCGGCCTCAACTTCGGCCGGGTGGAGTTCCCGCACGAGGACGCCGAGCCGGTCACGCGGGAGCTGACCTACCGCAACCTCGGTGACGCCGACGTCACCCTGGAACTGACCGCCGAGGGCACCGACCCCGAGGGCGCCCCGGCGCCCGAGGGCCTGTTCTCGCTGAGCGCCGAGGAGGTGACCGTCCCGGCCGGCTCCACGGCGACCGTCGAGGTCACGGCCGCCACCTCCGCCGGCGAGGCGTTCGGCGCCCACACCCTCACCGTCACCGCCACCGGCGACGACACCACCGTCACCGCGGTCGGCGCCGTGGAGCGCGAGGAGGAGCTGTTCGACCTCACCGTCGAGGGCACCGACCGCGAGGGGAACCCGTCCGCGGAGTTCGACGCGACCGTCATCGACACGGCCACCTTCGACTCCTACCGGCTGCTCGGCTCCGAGGGCACCGCGACCGCGCGGGTGCCCGAGGGTGAGTACCTGGTCGAGGTGGGCCACTACCTCATCGACGAGGAGGCCGAGGAACTGGTCGGCCTCGACTGGCTGGTGGAGCCCGAGGTCCAGGTCTCCGAGGCCACGACGGTCGACGCCGACGCCTCCGTCGCCGCGCCCGTCGAGTGGACGGTCGAGGACGAGGCCGCCGGGGAGAACGACCTGAACGTCGGCTTCAACCTGCTCGACCCGGAGTCCGGCGAGACGACCCTCTCCTACGGCTGGTCCGCGGGCGGCCTCGCCCAGGGCTTCCACACCGGCGCGCTCGACACGCCGGACAACCCCGACGCGTTCCTCGGCACCGCCGACGCCAACTGGCTGAACACCGAGGAGAACGCCCGCTACGCGGACGCCACGACCCTCCCGGGCGAGTTCCCCACCGGGCTGACCGAGCACCTGGCGCTGGACGAGACCGCGCTGCTGCGGACGTCCGTCGGCTCCTCGGTACCGGACACCACCGGCTCACTGTTCGTCTACCCCGAGGCGTCCGGCTGGGTGTCCTCCCCGATCGTCGCGCTGCCGCTGACCGTCGACCTCCACGTCCGGGCCGGCACCGGCTGGGCGATGGACTTCACCCAGGACACCGAGGAGGTCCCCTTCGCGGTCTTCGGCTACACCGACGGCTACACCGCGTACGAGGCGGGCGAGACCCACGACGTCACGTTCAACGTGGGCGTCCACGGGCCCTCGGCCGACGGCGGTACCGGACTCTTCCGCGAGGGTGAGCTGCTCTACGGCACCGCGGGGCCGTTCACCGACGGCGGCGGCAACGGCGCCTGGAGCGAGTACGACGCGGGCTCCACCACGCTCTACCGCGACGGCGAGGAGTTCGCCACGGCGGAGAGCCCGTTCGAGGAGACGGAGTTCACGCTGCCCGCCGAGGAGGCCGAGTACCGGCTGGAGACCACCGTGTCCAGGAGCGCGCCGGTCGCGGCCGTCTCCACCGAGGTCAGCGCCGCGTACACCTTCACCTCCGCGGCGACCGAGGAGCCGACCGAACTCCCCTTCAGCGCCGTCCGCTTCGCCCCCGAGCTGGCGCTGGACAGCACCACCCCGGCCGGTGAGACGCTGGACGTGCCGGTCACCGTGGAGGGCGCGGCGGCCGACAACGCCGACGCGCTCGTCCTGACCTACTCCACCGACCGCGGCGAGAGCTGGCAGGACGTCGAGGTCGTCGACGGCGTCGCCCGGATCCCCAGCCCGGAGGCGGGCGGCAGCGTCTCCCTGCACGCCGAGATCGAGGACGGCCGGGGCAACGCCCTGGAACAGACCATCCTCGACGCCTACCTCACCAGGTAGGCGATGCGCGGGCCGCGTTCCCCTCCCCCTCGGAGGGGAACGCGGGCCGTCAGCCGAAGCGGCCCGAGATGTAGTCCTCGGTGGCCTGGACGGACGGGTTGGAGAAGATCTTCTGCGTGTCGTCGA
Organism: Streptomyces zhaozhouensis; assembly: GCF_900230195.1. Taxonomy (GTDB): domain Bacteria; phylum Actinomycetota; class Actinomycetes; order Streptomycetales; family Streptomycetaceae; genus Streptomyces; species Streptomyces zhaozhouensis. The sequence continues at coordinate 46,613 of NZ_OCNE01000026.1, read as the reverse complement.
TCTCGATCAGCTTGCCCGGCTGGCCGATCGCCGCCAGGTTGAAGAACGCGGTGCGGTCGGAGACCCGCGCCGCCTGCTGCATGTTGTGGGTGACGATCACGATGGTGTACTCGGACTTCAGCTTGTCGATCAGGTCCTCGATCGCCAGCGTCGAGACCGGGTCAAGGGCCGAGCACGGCTCGTCCATCAGCAGCACGTCCGGCTCGACCGCCGTGGCCCGCGCGATGCACAGCCGCTGCTGCTGGCCGCCGGAGAGCCCGGAACCGGGCCGCGAGAGCCGGTCCTTGACCTCGTTCCACAGGTTGGCGCCCCTGAGGTTCCGCTCCACCAGCTCGTCCATCTCGGACTTGCGCCGCGCGCCCCCGTTGAGCCGGATACCGGCGGCGACGTTGTCGTAGATCGACATGGTGGGGAACGGGTTCGGCCGCTGGAAGACCATCCCGATCGTGCGCCGCACCGACACCGGGTCGACGCCGGGACCGTACAGGTCCTCGTTGTCCAGCAGCACCCGGCCCTCCACCCGGCCGCCGGGGGTCACCTCGTGCATCCGGTTGAGGGTGCGCAGAAACGTCGACTTGCCGCAGCCGGACGGGCCGATGAACGCGGTCACCGCGCCCGGCTCGACGTGCATGGTGATGTCCTCGATCGCCTTGTGGGCGCCGTAGTACGCGGTCAGTCCGCTGACATCGATGCGCTTGGCCATGATGGGTGGCACCTCTCCTAACGGCCGGTCTTGGGGGCCTTCCAGCGGGCGATGCCGCGGGCGACCAGGTTGAGAATCATCACCAGGGCGATCAGCACCAGCGCCGCGGCCCAGGCCCGGTCATAGGCGGCCTCGGTGCCGTAGGCCCACTGCTCGTAGACGTAGAGCGGCAGCGAGGACTGGGCGCCCTCGAAGACGTTGGCGTTGATCATGTTGTTGCCGAACACCAGCAGGATGATCGGCGCGGTCTCGCCGGCGATGCGGGCCAGGGCCAGCATCACACCGGTGGTGATCCCGCCGATGGCGGTCGGCAGCACCACCTTGAGGATGGTGCGCCACTTCGGGATGCCGAGCGCCAGCGACGCCTCGCGCAGCTCGCCGGGGACCAGCTTCAGCATCTCCTCGGTGGAACGGACCACGATCGGCATCATCAGGATGGACAGCGCCAGCGCGCCCGCGAAGCCGGAGTAGCCGAGGTCCAGCATCATGATCCACAGGCTGAGGACGAAGAGCCCGGCGACGATCGAGGGGATGCCGGTCATCACGTCGACGAAGAAGGTGATCGCCTTCGCCAGCCGGCCCCGGCCGTACTCCACGAGGTAGACGGCGGTCAGCAGCCCCACCGGGATCGCCAGCACCGAGGCGAGCGCGACCTGTTGGACGGTGCCGAGCAGCGCGTGGTAGATCCCGCCGCCGTCCTGCCAGCTGAGCACCCCGTTCATGGAGTGGGTCAGGAAGTACCAGTCGACGCCTGGCCCGCCGCGCGAGACCGTCTCCCACAGCAGCGAGGCCAGCGGCAGCAGCGCCACCACGAAGCTCGCCCACACCAGCGTCGAGGCCAGCCGGTCGACGGCCTGCCGCCGACCCTCGACGGCGGAGGTCAGCGCGAAGCGGGCCACCACGAAGACGATCGCGGCGATCAGGCCCCACTGCGCCCGGCTCTCCAGCCCGCCGAGCAGGCCGACGGCCACGCCGACGGCGGCGGACCCCAGCAGCAGCGCGGCCAGCGACCAGCGCGGCAGCCGGGGCGGACGCAGCGTCTTGGGCCGGACGTCGGCGGCCGTCGGGGCGGACTTCACGGTGGTCTGACCGGTCTGGCTCATGCGTTGGCCCCCGAGTACTCCTTGCGGCGGGCGATGATCAGCCGGGCCGCGCCGTTCACCAGCAGGGTCAGCAGGAAGAGCACCAGGCCGGAGGCGATCAGGGCGTCCCGGCCCATGGAGCCGGCCTCCTTGAACTGGCTGGCGATGTTCTGCGCGAACGTCCCGCCGCCGGACTCCAGCACGCTGGCGTTGATCAGGAAGCTCGGCGAGAGGACGGTGGCGACCGCCATGGTCTCGCCGAGGGCCCGGCCGAGGCCGAGCATCGAGGCGCTGATCACCCCGGACCTGCCGAACGGCAGCACGGTCACCCGGATCACCTCCCAGCGGGTGGCGCCCAGCGCGAGCGCCGCCTCCTGGTGGGCCTTGGGCGTCTGCTGGAAGACCTCGCGGGTGACGGAGGTGATGATCGGCAGGATCATCACGGCCAGCAGGACGCCGACGGTCATCAGCGAACGCGCGGGGCTGCCGTCGTAGGCGAAGACGCCGGTCCAGCCGAGGACGTCGTCCAGCCAGTCGTAGGTGCCGGTCAGCCGGGGCACCAGGTAGAGGGCGCCCCACAGGCCGTAGATGATGCTGGGCACGGCCGCCAGCAGGTCGACCAGGTAGCCGATGGGGGTGGCCAGCCGGCGCGGCGCGTAGTGGGAGAGGAAGAGCGCGATCCCGACCGCGACCGGCACCGCGATCACCATGGCGATCACCGAGGAGACGACGGTGCCGAAGAGCAGCACCGCGATCCCGAAGTACGGCGGGTCGGCGTTGGCGTCCCAGGCGAACGTGGTGAGGAAGTTGCCCTCGTTGGCCCGGATGGCGACCACGGCGCGGATGGCGAGGAAGACCGCGATCGCGGCCATGATCACCAGCAGCGCGATGCCGGAGCCCTTGGAGAGGTTGCTGAACACCCGGTCGCCGAGGCGCGTGGTGCTCTGGCCCCGGGCCCCGGCGGCGGGGGCGGGGTCGGGCGTCTTGGTGTCGTTCACGGTCATGTCTGGCCCTAGTCCATCGCCTCGACGCGGTTCCGCACCTGTTCGATGATGTCGTCGGAGATCGGCGCGTAGTCGATCTCGGCCAGCGCCCGCTGGCCTTCCTCGCCGGCGGTGTAGTCGAGGAACGCCCTGGTCAGGTCGAGGGTGGCGGGGTCGTTGCCGCCGTCGCAGACGATCTCATAGGTGACCAGCACGATGGGGTAGACGCCCTCCTCCCGGGTCGCGTAGTCCAGTTCGAGCGCCAGGTCCCCGTCCTCGCCGACCACCTCGGCCTGGCCGATCGCGTTGGACGAGTTGTCCACGGTGGCCTCGACCGGCTCGTCGGCGCCGGTGTCGACGTTGACGGTGTCCAGGCCGTTCTGGTGCGCGTAGGACAACTCGAAGTAGGCGATGGCGCCCTCGTTCTGCTGCACCATCCCGACCAGCCCGGACGAGCCGTCGGCCGACTGGCCGCCCCGGCCGCGCCACGCCTTGTCGGGCTCGTGGGGCCAGTCCTCGGGGGCCGACTCGTGCAGGTACGTCGTCAGGTTCTCGGTGGTGCCCGAGCCGTCGGAGCGGTGGAACGGGGTGATCGCCAGGTCCGGCAGGTCGACGCCGGGGTTGAGCGCGGCGATGGCCGGGTCGTCCCAGCGGGTGATCGCCGAGTCGAAGATCCGCGCCAGGGTGGAGGCGTCCAGCGCCAGGTCGGGCACGCCTGGCACGTTGTACCCCAGCGCGATGGGGCCGGCGGCCATCGGCAGATGGATCGCGCGCCCGCCGTCGCGGCAGACCCGGCGCGACTCCTCCACCTCGGCCGGGGAGAGCAGCGAGTCGGAGCCGGCGAAGGCGGTGGTCCCCTGGAGGAACTCCTGCACGCCGGCGCCCGAGCCGGTCGCCTTGTAGTTGATCTGGCTGCCCTCGCAGTTGGCCTGGTAGGTGTTCACCCAGACCTCCATGGCGTTGGCCTGGGCGCTCGATCCGGAGGCGAGCAGCGTGCCGCCGGGTCCGCAGTCGAGGTCGTCCACCGTGAAGTCGACCGCCCCGGGCAGCCCGGAGTTGTCGTCGGTGCCGCAGGCAGTGAGGACCAGGGCGCCCGCCGCGAGCGCGGCACCCAGGCCCAGTGCCCGCCGCCCCCTGGTGCGCGAAAGCTTCACTGTCGTCGATTCCTTCCGGTTACCGTTCTCACCTGAAAGTAGGTTGATCAGGTGAATCGACCTACGGTCGAAAGTGAATAGCAAATGAATCGAACCAGGCGGCCAGGTTGCCGGCCGGGTGCACGATACTGCCCGGTTGGCGGACCGATTCGTTACGCTATACCCGTCAGGGGTATATGAGCAGAAGGCGGCGATATGACCACGACCCAGAGGGCGGCCGAGCCCGGCGCGACCGGTGACGAGGGCGCGTCCGCCCCGGTCGAGGAGCACGGGCGGCATGGCCGGCACGGCTACAGCAAGGACAAGGACGCCCACCTCAAGCGGCTGCGCCGCATCGAGGGCCAGGTCCGGGGGCTCCAGCGGATGGTCGAGGAGGACGTCTACTGCATCGACATACTGACGCAGGTCTCCGCCTCCACCAAGGCGCTCCAGTCCTTCGCGCTCCAACTGCTGGAGGAGCACCTGCGGCACTGCGTCGCCCACGCCGCCCGGGAGGGCGGGCCGGAGAGCGACGCCAAGGTCGAGGAGGCGACGGCCGCCATCGCCCGGCTGCTGCGGACCTGAACGGCGCGCTCCCGGGGGCGGCCGGCCCTCAGGCCACGGCGCCCCAGTAGACCTCCGCCGGCTCCGGCAGAGCCACCTCCACGGGCACGCCGAAGCCGAAGAGCGTCACCGTGGAGGTCACCTCGACGACGCGCACCCCCTGGGCCAGGCTGAAGCGGTGGCGCACCCCGCGGGGCGCGCCCGCCTCGTCGAGATAGGCGTCGAACGGCACCTCGGTCCTGGCGAACCCGTCGACCGCCGCCGCCAACTGCTCCCTCGCGGGTCCGGGCCCGGCCGCCTCCGCCGCGGCGGCGATGTCGGTCACGCCCCGGTAGTGGCGCACCGGCTCGCCGCCGAGACGGGTCTCCCCGAGGTCGTCGGCGCTGCGCGCGCCGCGCAGCAGGGCGAACGCGGTCATCGGGTCGGTGGCGCCGCCGGTCACCAGGTTGCCGTCGGGGACGCCGACGACCTCGACCCGCACCCACTTGTCGGGCGGGACCCCGGCGCCGCGGTTCTTCATGAAGAGTTCACCAGGGGCGAAGACCTCGGTGACGGGCTCCGGCCCCGACCCCTCGTCGTCGGGACCCGGCGGCAGCGTCACCCGCAGCTCGCCGAGGCCCCTGGCGTAGTCGAAGACGCCCTCGCCCCTGATGGTGACCTCCGTGCCGCCGGAGGCCATCCGCATCGCGGTGCGGGCCCGCGAGCTGCCGGACTCCGCCAGCAGGTCGGCCGACTGCCGCACCGTCCCCAGCGGGTCGCCCGCCCCCCGCGCGTCGGGCGCGGCCGAGCCGGTGCCCGAGCACCCGCCCAACGCCAGCACCAGGACGAGCAGACCGCCCCAGCCACGCGCGGCCGTCCGCCGCCTCACCACCATGCCCTCTGGCACCCCCGGCACCGCCGCACGCGTCCGACCGTTCGCTCACCGCTTTCCGACTACCGGCTAACGAGGTCCGGTCCCGGCCGTTACGGTGGTGGGGTGGACGACCGCGTGGAACGCCGCATGGGCCCTGTCCCCGAGCCGCTGACCGCCCCACCCGACGCGACGTCCGACCACCGCGTGGAGCTGCTCGAACGCGGACCGTTCCTGCTCGCCCGCTGTAGCTGCGGCTGGGCCGCCCCGGCCCGCAGATCGCGGCCGCTGGCCAGGAACGAGGCCCGCACCCACGCGGCGGGGGCGTAGCCCCTCAGGCCGCCAGCCCGCTCTCGTCCGGCTCGGCCGCGGGGCGACCCGCCGCCCGGCCGGCGGTGGTGTCGCCCGGACGGGAGAGCCAACCGAACCACCTGGACCCGGCCGCCACCCGCACCAGCGGCGTGAGCACCGCCGTGGCCAGCGGCGCCAGCAGCAGCGCGACCGCCATGCCCAGCGCGTAGCCGCCGACCACGTCCGTCGGATAGTGCACCCCCATCACCACCCGCGCGACGCCCTGCGCCAGCGCCAGCGCGAACGCGACCAGGCCGAGCGTCCTGTGCACCAGGAAGAGCGCCACGGCGATCGCCATCGCGACCCCCGCGTGATCGCTGACAAACGCGTAACCGTCCTTACCCTCAAGGAGAACGGTCAGATCCGGATGGTTCTCCACCGGACGCGGTCGTGCGACGAACTCGCGGATCGGCGCGTTCGCCAGCCAGGTCAACCCCGCGGCCAGCAGCGCCCACAGACAGCCCGGCACCGCCTGCGGCGCGTCCGGGCGGCGGCGCACCAGCCCCCAGGCGACCACCACCAGCGCCAGCAGCGCCAGCGGAAGGCCCGTCTCACCGACGAGGTTCACCAGTGAGCGCCCCCAGCCGGGCAACCGCTCGGCAAGGCCGTTCACCTCGTAGAGGACGTCGAGTTCGAAGTCCGGGTCGTCGCGTTCAGCCATGTGCCGCGTGGCCCCTTCGTGCAGTGGGGGACCCCGCCCGGGCGGGCGGGGAGCAGGAGCCCCTGTACCGGTACAGGTAACGCCCTTCATCTCCCCCGGAGTGCCGAACACCATCGAATGCCGGGCACAGCGTTATCGAACAGCAACGCCGTGCCACGGTCCGTCCCCGCCCGCGTGGCCAGAGAAGAACGCGCGGTGACGAAGGCGGCGCCGGGGGCGGGACCGGGGGGACGAACGGGGACACGGGCGTCAGCTGGCGACGGGGCGCGTCGCGCCGAAGTAGCTGGCCCTGTCGATCGGGTCGAAGCGGATCTCGGCGCCGGTGTAGGGGGCGTTGATCATGTAACCGCCGCCGACGTAGATGCCCACGTGGTCGATGCTGCGCGGGTCGGAGAGATCGGTGCCGAAGAACACGAGGTCGCCGGGGAGGAGTTCGTCGCGCGAGGGGTGCGGCCCCGAGGTCCACTGGTCGTTGGCGACGCGGGGCAGCTCGATCCCCACGGAGGCGTAGGCCGCCTTGGACAGACCCGAGCAGTCGAACCTGCCGCCGTCCTCCGGGGTGCCGTCGCCGCCCCACAGATAGGGGGTGCCGAGGTGCTCCTGCGCGAAGTTCACCGCGCCGGCGGCCTGTTCGAGCGGGGGCAGCCGCCGGTCCTCCTCGTCCTCCTCCTCGGGCGGCGCCGCGTAACCCTGCTCGGCGGCGCGGATGATCCGCACGTAGTTCTGCGTCTCCTCGTACGGAGGGACGCCGCCGTAGCGGATCACGGCGTAGGGGCCGGCGTTGTAGGCGGCGAGCATGTTGTCCACGGGGTCGCCCGGCACGTCCTCCACGTAGCCGGCCAGGGCGCAGTCGTAGGAGGCGGCGGAGGGAATGGCGTCCTGCGGGTCCCAGACGTCGGCCACGCCGTCGCCGTTGGCGTCCATGCCGTGGGTGGCCCAGGTGCCGGGGATGAACTGCGCGATGCCCTGCGCCGCCGCGTGGCTCTCCACGTCCGGCTGCCAGCCGCTCTCCTGGCCGAGCTGGGCGGCGAGGATCGCCGGCGAGAGGGTGGGGCAGTGGTTGCCCCACTCCTCGACCAGCTTCTCGTACTCGGGCGGCACGGTGTTCGCCGCGAGGCGGCCACCGCCGCCGGGGCGCCCGGCGCCGCCGAGGAACCCCGAGGAGGCGGCGTAGACGGCGAAGATGAGGAAGCCGACGAACGCCATCAGCACTCCGAAGCCGATCCCGGCCCCCAGCACGACCCGACGCATCGCCCGCCCCTTCGTTCCGCCGACGGTCTTCCAGCGAGCCGCGCTCGTCGGCCCGTTCGATGGTGCCACGGGTCGCCGCGTCACGCCCGGCTCCCGGCTGATCGCCCGTCGAGAACCTCACCACATCCACACCCGGCCGATGTACTTCGCGCCAACTTCCGTGCCCACGGGTGGAGATCCGGCCAAGGTGCCGACACGACGCGTGATGTCCGTTACCCCGTGCGGCCGTTGGCCACCCCCGACCACACGCGGCGACGAACGGCCGTCACCGAGCGGGAGCCCAACGTCAGCGGGGCGTGGCACAATCCGATGAGGAGGCGACAAGAGAGCCAGTGAGGTGGTGAGTTCGCATGCTCCTAGGGGCGGAAGAAGAGGACATCAACGACATCATCGGCGGAATCGCGCCCAACTGGGGTCCGTTCGCGGCGGTGGGCGACGAGGCCAGAACGATGATCCAGGTGATCATGGCGCTGGCGATCCTGATCTGCATGGCGATCGCGATCTGGGGCGCCGCCAAGCAGCGGATCGGTTCGACCGCCATGCGGGACAGCTTCAGCGCCGAGCAGGGCAAGGGCCTGATCGTCGCAGGACTGACCGGGATCTTCATCATCGGCTCGCTGGGCACCCTGTTCACCATCATCTACGGCATGGCGATCTGAGGATCCGGTACCGGGGTCCACGCGAGCGCGGCCGAGGAGGGAACGGCGACTGATGGGTGAACGGGCGGCGCACCCGCGCCCGTTGAAGCACGCGTTGCTGTTCGCCGTCGCGGGCGCCACACTGCTCGCCGGCTGCGCGGGCGGTCCCGCCGAGAACCGCGCGCAGCACGTCGGCATCGCGTCCGACCCCTCACCTCCGTCCAAGGGCACGGACGGGATGGACGGCGAAGGAGCGAGCGACGGTTCGACGGGGGACCCGACCGAGGAGCCCGAGCCGGTCGCCCCCGCCGAGGGTTCGGCCGACTCCCCGGTGACCACCGAGGTCGAGGGCTTGGAGGATCCCTGCTGCCTCGCGCCGATCCCGGGCGGCGAAGACGTCCTGGTCGGCTCTCGCAGCGGAGCCCTGGTCCGCGTGACGGCGGAGGGCGAAAGCACACCCGTGGGCCAGATTCCCGCCCTGTCGCAGGAGCGCCCCGGTGAGTTGCTGGGCATCGCGCTCGATCCGGGCCACGAAGACGGCGAGGACAGCTGGATCTACGCCTCCTACAGCACCTCGGAACAGGTCCGAATCGCCCGACTCACCTACGAACAGGAAGCGGGGCTCGGCAGCACCCCGGGCATTCTGGCCGGGCAGCTCCCCCTCGCCGAGTCCGGCAGCGGTGGCGCGCTCACCTTCGGCCCCGAGGGGATGCTCTACGTCGCGACGGGCGGCGCCGACGCCGAGGAGGCCGGCGACCCGGAGTCGCTGGCCGGCAAGATCCTCCGCCTGGAGCCGAACACCACGGACTCCGGCGGCCACCAGACACCCGACCCCCGGATCTACTCCGCCGGCTACCCCCAGGTGCGCGGCCTCGCCCACGACCCCGCCCGGGACCGGCTCTGGGCGGTCACGGTCACCGAGGAGGACGTCGCCGGGGTCGCGCAGATCCCGCCCGGCGGCGCCGGTGAGGCCGGGGCCGGGGGCACGCCCCTGACCTGGGATTCGGAGGAGGTCGGCTGGCCCGCCGAGACATCAGACCCGGTCGGCGTCGGCTATGCGGCCGGTTCGCTGTGGGTCCCGTCGAGCGGGGACGCCGCGCCGCTCTCGCGGCTTCCGCTCGACGGCCCGCGCCTCACGGGCCCCCCGCAGCCGCTGACGCCCGAGGCGTTCCCCTCCCCCGTGGCCACCGCAGCCGGCCAGGACGGCGAGTCGTTGCTGGTGCTCGGCGCGGACGGGACGCTGACGCGCTACCGGGTGAGCTGAGCCGCCGCCCTCACAGGCCGAGGCCGAGGCCGAGGCCGCGGGTCGCCAGGTCCGCCAGCGCGAAGCAGAACAGCGCTATGCCTACGAAGCCGTTGACCGTGAAGAACGCCCGGTTGACGCGGCTCAGGTCGCCTGGCCCGACGATGCTGTGCTCGTAGGCGAACGCCCCCGCCACCACGGCCAGGCCCGTCCACAGCAGCGGGCCGCCGTCGGTGGCCAGCGCGTACCAGGCGAAGAGGATTAGCGTCACCAGGTGGCTCAGCCGCGCGCCCAGCAGCGCGCCCGCGACGCCGAACCTGGCGGGCACCGAGCGCACCCCGCCGTCCCGGTCGGAGTCCACGTCCTGGCAGGCGTAGATCAGGTCGAAGCCGCCGATCCACAGCCCGACCGCCGCGCCCAGCAGCACCGCGTCCCAGGACCAGGAGCCGGTGACGGCGAGCCAGCCGCCGACCGGGCCCATCGCCTGCGCCAGCCCGAGGATCGCGTGCGGGAAGTCGGTGAACCGCTTGCCGTACGGGTAGACCACCATCGGCACGACGGCCAGCGGGGCCAGCGCCAGGCAGAGCGGGTTGAGCAGCGCGGCGGCGCCCAGGAAGAACGCCAGCGCCACCGCGGACCCGACCCACGCGGTGCGCACCGAGACCGCGCCGGTGACCAGCTCGCGGTGGGCGGTGCGCGGGTTGCGGGCGTCGATCTCGCGGTCGATGACCCGGTTCGCCGCCATGGCGAAGGTGCGCAGGCCCACCATGGCGACGGTGACCAGCCCCAACGTGGGCCAGTCGACCTTCTCGTCGTCGAGGTACATCGCGGTCAGCGCCGCGATGTAGGCGAACGGCAGGGCGAAGACCGAGTGCTCGATCATCACCAGCCGCAGGAAGGCCCGCACCGGGCCGGGCCCGGCGGCCGGGCGTTCGTCCGTCGCCTCGGCCGTCACAGTCCGTACTCCTTCCAGCGGCTGGTCACCCGCTCGGCGATCTCCGGGTCGGAGACGATCATCTCCGGCCAGCCGCCGTCGCGCGTGTAACCCTCCTCCGGCCACTTGGCGGTCGCGTCGATGCCGGCCTTGCCGCCCCAGAACTGCTGGTAGGAGGCGTGGTCCAGGTGGTCGACCGGGCCCTCGGTGAGCAGCACGTCCCGCGCGTAGTCCACGTTGCCCAGCGCGCGCCAGGCCACCTCTCGCTCGTCGTGCACGTCGCAGTCCGCGTCCACGACGATGACCAGCTTGGTCAGCGACATCATGTGGGCGCCCCAGACGGCCGACATCACCTTCTGCGCGTGCTTGGGGTACTTCTTGTCGATCGAGATGATCGCGCAGTTGTGGAAGCCGCCGCTCTCCGGCAGGTGGTAGTCGACGACGTCCGGGATGATCACCTTCAGCAGCGGCAGGAAGAACCGCTCGGTGGCGCGGCCCAGCGGCCCGTCCTCGGTGGGCGGGCGGCCGACCACGATGGACTGGAGGATCGGCTTGCGCCGCATGGTCACGCAGTCGATGGTGAGCGCGGGGAACGGCTCCTGCGGCGTGTAGAAGCCGGTGTGGTCGCCGTACGGGCCCTCCGGCAGCGTCACGCCCGGCTCCAGCCAGCCCTCCAGCACGACCTCGGCCGCGGCCGGCACCTGGAGCGGAACGGTCTCGCAGTCGACCATTTCGACCCTTTTCCCGCCCACGAAACCGGCGAAGAGATATTCGTCGATATCTCCCGGCAGCGGCGCCGTCGCCGCGTAGGTGACGGCCGGCGGGCAGCCGAAGGCAATGGCGACCGGAAGGCGCTCACCGCGCCTGGCGGCGACCTGGTAGTGGTTTCTGCTGTCCTTGTGGATCTGCCAGTGCATTCCGATGGTGCGCCGGTCGTGGCGTTGCAGCCGATAGAGACCGAGATTGCGCACGCCGGTTTCGGGGTCCTTGGTGTGGGTGAGGCCCAGGTTGAAGAACGAGCCGCCGTCCCGCGGCCAGGTGAAGAGCGCCGGAAGCCGGTCGAGGTCGACCTGGTCGCCCTTGAGCACCACCTCGCGCACCGGACCGTCCTTGGCCTTCTTCGGCGGGACGTGGGCCATCGACGCGAGCTTGCCGAACGCCTCGCGGAATCCGACGAATCCCTGCGGCAGCTCCGGCTTGAGAAGGCCGCCGATGCGTTCGCCGATCTCCTCGTAGGAACGCAGGCCGAGCGCCTTCAGCAGCCGGCGGTCGGTGCCGTAGACGTTCATCGCCAGCGGCATGTCGGAGCCTTTGACGTTCTCGAAGAGGAGCGCGGGGCCGCCGGCCTTGTTCACGCGGTCCGTGATCTCGCCCACTTCGAGATGGGGGTCGACCTCCGCCTTGACCCGCTTGAGGTCGCCGTCCTTCTCCAGTGCCTTCAGCAGCGCGCGGAGGTCGTCGTATGCCATGGGCCTCAGTATTCCGGACGCATTACCCTTGGCCCTAGTCAGGGGCCACGCTGGGGCCCACACCGTCTCGCCCAGGGGGACTACCATGCTGCGGGTGCTGATGTTTCTGGTACCTCTGGCCCTGGCCATCTACGCCTTGGTGGACTGCATCAGCACCAAGGACGAGGAGGTGCGCCACCTCCCCAAGCTGGTCTGGCTGGCGCTGATCGTCCTGGCCTGGGTCATCGGCCCGCTGGCCTGGATCCTGATCGGCCGCCGCCGTGGCGAGGGCGGGCCGCGCCGCCGGGGGAACGCCGGCTGGGTCGCGCCGGACGACAACCCCGAGTTCCTCCGTTCGCTCGGCGAGGAGAAGGACCGCTCCGCCAAGGGCGAGCGGGACGGCGAGGAAGAGAAGGACAAGGAGCTGCTGGAGAGCTGGGAAGAGGATCTCCGGCGACGCGAGGACGAGTTGCGCCAGCGTGGCGACGGCGACGAGGGCCCGGGGACGCCCCCCGAGCCCCCCGCCGGCGGCAAGGGCTGACGCCCCCGCCCGCGCCCACCCGCTTCGAGGCCGGCCCCACCCCCCGCGGAGGCCGGCCTCAGTGCCGCGCGGCCTCCGCGGGCACCGTGAACGACTCCCGCGTGCGCGGGACCCCGACGCCCTCCCAGCGGAACGGCAGCCCGCAGGCGGTGTCCAGGTCGGGGCGGTCCATCAGCTGGAAGTGCAGATGCGGCTCGGTGGTGTTCCCCGAGTTCCCGCAGCGCGCCAACTCCTGACCGGCGCGCACGCGTTCACCGGGGCGCACGGTCAACGATCCGCGCCGCAGGTGCGCGTAGGCGGCGTAGGTGCCGTCGCCGAGGTCCAGCACCAGGTGGTTGCCCACCACCAGGCGTCCGCTGACGATGTCCCGCAGGGCGCCCTCGAAGAAGAGGTAGAGCAGCGCCGGCCACGAGTTCCGGCTGAGGTGGTCCCGCTGCCGGTCGCTCGCGCTGACCACGGTGGCGTCGGCGACGGCCAGCAGCGGGGCGTCGAACGCGGGGAAGTCCGCGTTCCGCCGGACCGGCGGCCACCAGCCGAAGGCGGGGCGCTCCCCCTCGGCGACGATGTCGATGGCGTGGCTCTGCCCGTACTTCCTGATGCCGTGGCTGGGCACCCGGTCGGCCGGGCTGTTCAGCGCCGACCAGGTGCCCGTGACGGGCGGCGCCACGGTCAGCGGGGTCGCGTCGCGCGGCTCGTCGCGGCGCAGGAGCACGGCGGCGGTGGCCTGGCTGGCGCAGGCGGCGGCGATCAGCAGCCAGCCGCCGAGCATCGGCAGCCCGGTCAGCAGGTCGGTGACCAGGTAGGCAAGGAACGCCAGCCAGCAGCAGCGGCCCAGCACGGCGAACGTCTTCCGCGCGCGTCGGGGGCTCGGGGGCGTGCGGGGGGCGCTCGGTCCCTCGCGCTCTCCCGCGGTGGCGTGGGTGGTGGGCTGGTTCGTGTGCGGCATAGTGTCTCCCCGTTTCCTGGTGGCTCCCGAAGGCGGTGGGCTGGCGGACCGCTGTCCGCCCGGACAGGTCCTAGGGACCGGTCAGGGTGACCGCGACCAGCAGCGGCACGACGCGCTGCGGCGGCACGGTCCAGCGCCCCCGCCCGGCGGCGGTCAGCCAGCCGGCGGCGGCCAGTTGGCGCAGATGGTGGTAGATCTGGCCGGTGGTGCCGGTCTCCGGCAGCTCGGCCAGCTCCGCCGCCGTGCGGCGGCCGGCCAGCACCTCGCGCAGCAGCCGCAGCCGCACCGGGTGCCCCAGCGCGGCGAACGCGTCGGCTCGCGAGGACCAGTCGCCCTCCAGCAGCGCCTCGACGGTCTGCCCGTACTGCCACTCGTAGCGCTCGTCGGTGGGCAGCCGGACCGCGCCGGTGTAGAGCACCGCGCCGCCCTCGTCGGCCGCCTCGTCCTGCCGCTCCTTGAGCCCGCGCAGGGCCCAGAACCGCTCGGCGAGCGCGTCCTCGTCCCGCGCGGAAGCACCCGTCGGAGGCCGGGCCCCGGCCTCCAGCTCCGCCAGCCGCCGCTCCAGGGCGGCGACGCGTTCCTCCAGCTCCATGACCACGAGACTACGTAATTACGTAATCCCGCACAAGCGCTCCCGCCCCCGGACAGGCCGACGGCCCGGGCGCGCCGGGCGCCCGGGCCGTCTCGTCGGTCGGCGGGTGGGGGTCACACCTCCGCGTCGTGCTCGCCGCGCAGGAACTCCATCGGGTCCACGGCGGTGCCGTAGTCGGCGGTCGTGCGGATCTCGAAGTGCAGGTGGGGGCCACTGCTGTTACCGGAGTTACCGGACAGCGCGATCTCCTCGCCCGTCTTCACCTGATCACCCACGGCCACGTCCACCTCGGAAAGGTGCGCGTACTGGCTGAACGTGCCATCACCGTGATCGATCACGACCGCGTTCCCATACGCGGGACCGTCACCGGCACCGTTGCCACCGGCCTTCACCACGGTCCCCTCGTGCACCGAGGACACCTCGGTACCCGTCGGCACGGCGAAGTCCTGACCACTGTGCTTGCTGGTCCAACGGTCACCACTGTTGCCGTACGTCGCCGACAGCTCGTAGTCACCCGAGATCGGCGACACCCAGTCACTCGCCTTCGGCTTCTCGGCGGTCTTGCCCGGGGCCTCCTCGGCGCCGGTGCCGGCCGACCCTCCGGTCGGCCCGCCGTGCCCGGAGCCCATCGCCTCGGCGACGGTGTGCGCGGCGTAGACGTCGGCGGGGTTGCCGTCGGCCGCCACCGCCGCGCCCGTGAGGACGGCCGACGCGGTCAGACCGGCGGCGGCCACGGTGGCCACGCGGGTGCGCAGTCGGAGGTTCTCGCGGATGCGGTGCGTGGTGATCTTAGGCATGGAAGTCCACCTCGATAAATCGGGGTTATCCGGACAAAACGACCGAACACCACCTTGATAACCGACGCTCGGAACCCCGCACAAGACCCCCTGATACGACCCGGTCTCGTAGCGGGCGCGGCCGTTTCCCGGCGCTTTCCCGGCCGTCGCCCCCGGGTGCGGAGCGCCCTTTCGCGCACGCGCTCCACCACCCTCGGCAGCGGCTCCGACCTGCGGCGCTCTCACCAGGAAGGGAACGGAGTGCGGGCGCCGCGCCCCCTGTCACACCGCCTTCTGACGGGATTCCCCACGCGCCCGGGACGAAAGTCCCGGGCCCTTTGTCATTTCCCGCTGCTAAGCGCGGCCGTAGGCCCGATTTCGCTGTGGCCGGGGTCACGAGAAAGGCCCGGAAACGACGCGGAGCCCGCGCCGGAAACCGGGCGGGCCCTCGTCGAAGGCGGGTGGACGACACCCCGCGGAAGCCGTTTCGGCGGCGGTGCCGTCCCTTCTCTCCGGCGCTCAGACCCCGCCGTACGAGTGCAGACTGTCAAAGAAGATGTTCACACCGTAGTAGTTGATCAGGAAGCAGATGAAGCCGATCACGGCCAGATAGGCCGCCTTCCTGCCCTTCCAGCCCGCGGTGGCCCTGGCGTGCAGATAGCCCGCGTAGGCGACCCACGTGATGAAGGCCCACGTCTCCTTCGGGTCCCAGTCCCAGTAGCGCCCCCACGCGTTCTCCGCCCAGATCGCCCCGGCCACGATCGTGAAGGTCCACAGCGGGAAGACCGCCGCGTTGATCCGGTAGGAGAACCGGTCCAGGGAGACCGAGGAGGGCAGCCGCCCCAGCACGGACGAGCTGAGCCTTCCCGGCGTCGCGCCGGCGGCCAGCTTCGCCTCGTGGCGGTCCTTGAGCAGGAAGAGGACGCTGCCGATCGCGCCCAGGTAGAGCAGCCCGCCGCAGAAGATGGCCAGCGGGACGTGGATCCACATCCAGATGGAGTCCAGCGCGGGCACCAGCTGCTGCGTCTCGGTGTAGAGCACGGTGGTGGCCAGCCCCAGGTCCAGCAGGACCGTGCCGACCAGGACCAGCCCCAGCCAGCGCACGTTGCGGCGCAGCAGGAGCAGGGTGAGGAACGCGCCCGTCACCACCATGGAGAACGCGGTGGAGAACTCGTACATGTTCCCCCAGGGCCCGCGTTCCACCGCGATCGCCCTGGTCACCACGCCGCCGAGGTGCATCAGAAAGGCCAGCGAGGTCAGCGCGACCGCGATCCGGCCGTAGGTGTCGCCGCGCTCGTCGCCGCCGGCGGCGCCCGGGCCGTCGAGGGTCTCCGGCCGGCCGGGGCCGGTGGAGCGGGTCACGACCCGGGGGCGCTCCAGCACGCTGGTCGCGCCGTTCTTCCGCACGGTGACGGCGGGGGTCGCGGCGTCCGTGTCCTGGTCCCCTGTGTCCAGGGAGGCCGCGGTCCTGGCGACCCGGCTGCGTCCGCCGAAGACCCACTCGGCGACGTAGGCCAGGAAGGCCAGGGCGTAGACGGCCATCGCCGTGTACACCAGCAGGTTGCTGGTGTCGGCGAGGCCCTGGTCGGCGGCGAGCATCATCAGCGCGCTCCTTCGGCGGGCGGTGAGTCTGGCTTCCGTGCGTCTGGCGCGTCGGGCGCGGCCCCGGCGTCGTCGTCCTCGGTGGCGTCCGTCCCCGTGGCGTCCGTCCCGGAGGCGTCACGCTCCGCGTCGTCGCCCTCCGCGTCGTCGCCCTCCGGGGCCTCGTTCGAGGCGTCCGCCGCCCCGTCCCGCTCCGCCGGCCGCTCCATCGGCGCGTCCGGCTGGAGGTCGGCGGCGAGGGCGGCCAGTTCCTCGGGGATCCTCGCCGACTCGGTGCGGCCGAGCGAGGCCATCTCCACGACGGTCAGCCCGTCCGCTTCGGTCCGCGCCCGCACCCACACGCGGCGGCGCTGGAGGAAGAGCGAGCCGACGAGCCCGGCGATGGCCGCCATCGAGCCGTACAGCGCCCAGCTGGTCCCCTCGCGCGTGGCGATCTGGAACGTGGCCCAGTTCTCGAACTCCTCGAAGGTCAGCGTGCCCCGCCCCTCCGGCAGCTCCACGGACTCGCCGGGCAGCAGGTCGAAGCGGAACAGGTCGCCGCTCTCGTCGGTCAGCTGCTCCATGTCCTCGGTGTCGAGCTGGTAGACGTTCTGCGGGATGCCGGAGGAGATGCCCAGGTCGCCGTGGAAGGCGTTGAGCGTCAGCACCGGGTAGTCCGGCTCGGGGAAGGTCGAGTGCGGGCCGCGCACCTCGTCGATGTTGTACGTCGGGTTGAAGAAGCCCTGGAAGCCGAGCTGGTCGTGCTCCCCGTCGGGCCCCACGTAGTCGCTGACCTTGATCACGCCGGTCGAGGTGAAGCCGTTGTCCTGCGGCAGGAACGGCACCGGGCCGCTGAACGCGGTGTTCCCCTCCGCGTCGGTGACGGTCACCACCGGGGCGTAGCCGTGGCCGAGCAGCCTCACCTTGGCGTCGCCGACCCGCAGCGGCTCGTTGACCTCGATGCTCGACGACTCCTCGGTGCCGTCGTCGGTCCAGTAGGTCACGTCCGCGCGGAACTCGGTGGGCGTCCCGATGTCGACGCTGTCCCTGCTGTAGGCGTAGTGGAACTCGTCGAGGGTGAAGCCGAACCGCTCCAGTTCGTCCACGTCGTAGAGCTGGCCGGAGGAGAAGTCGTCGTACTGCGGCAGCGCGTTGGTGAAGCCGCTGCCCTGGACGACCAGCTTGCCGCCCTCGGAGTGGTAGAGCTGCCCGGCGGCGAAGGCGACCAGCATGACGATCAGCGCGACGTGGAAGAGCAGGTTGCCCGCCTCGCGCAGATAGCCCTTCTCGGCGGCGACCTGCCCCTCGCGCCCCGGGGTGTCCGCGACGTCCGTGCGGAACCTCCGGCGCCGCAGCCGCTGCCGCGCCGCCGCCAGCACCTCCTCGGGCGGGGCGGTGGTGCGCCAGGTGGTGTACGCCGGCATCCGGTCCAGCCGCCGGGGGGCGCGCGGGGGGCGCCCGCGCAACTGTCCGATGAACTGCCAGGTCCGGGGGACGATACAGCCGATCAGCGAGATGAAGAGCAGGATGTAGATCGCGGAGAACCAGATCGACGAGTACACGTCGAAGAGCTGGAAGCGGTCGTAGAACTCGGAGAGTCCCGGGTTCCGCTGACGGAAGTCCGCCGCGACCGTGACGTCCGACCGCTCCTGCGGAATCAGCGAACCGGGGATGGAGGCCAGCGCCAGCAGCAGGAGCAGCAGCAGCGCCACCCGCATCGAGGTGAGCTGCCGCCAGAACCAACGCCCCCAGCCGAGCAGCTCGCGCGCCACCCAGGACAGCGCACCGCCCACGCCGGGGGCGCGCGTGCCCGCGAACGAGCCGGGCACGGCGGCGCCCGCGGCCCGTTCGCCGTCCGCGCGTCCGCCCTCGGCGGTGTCCTCGTCGCCGTCCAGCGGCGCCGTGGTCAGCCCCGCGGTCGCCGACTCCTCGTCGCGCCGCTGGTCGGGCACCTCGGCCGGCTCACCCTCCGGGCCGCCGTCCGTGGCGACGCCCGAGCGGGGAGCGTCATCTCGTGTCATGCGTCAGACTCCCGGGGTGAACTGGACGCTCCAGACCTGCATTTCGTACACCATCCGGTCCCAGGCGCCCGTGACCAGCAGCACCCCGGTGACCATCAGCATCGCGCCGCCCAGCCGCATCACCCACAGGTAGTGCCGCTTGACCCAGCCGAACGCCCCCAGCATCCTGCGGAACGCCAGGGCCGCGGCGATGAACGGCAGCCCGAGACCCAGACAGTAGGCGAACGCCAGCAGCGCCCCGCGCCCGGCCGTGCCCTCGCTGAACGCCAGCATGTTGACGGCGGCCAGCGTCGGGCCCACGCACGGCATCCAGCCGATGCCGAAGACGATCCCCAGCATCGGGGCGCCCGCGAGCCCTATCCCCGGCCGCGTCCGCAGCCGGAACTCGCGCGGCGTCAGCCAGGGCAGCGCGCCCATGAAGAAGAGCCCGAGCAGGATGGTCAGCACGCCGAACACCTTGTTCAGCACGGACCTGTGCTCCAGCAGCGTCGCCCCGAACCCGCCGAAGAGCGCGCCCCCGGAGACGTAGACGGCGGTGAAGCCCAGCACGAACAGCCCCGCGCCGGCGAGCATCCGCCCGCGCCTGGCCTCGGCGAGGTCGGCGCCGCCGACGCCCGTGACATAGGAGAGGTAGCCGGGCACCAACGGCAGCACGCAGGGCGAGAAGAACGACACCAGGCCGCCGAAGACCGCGACCGGCAGCGCCAGCAGCAGCGCCCCGCTCAGTACCGTCTCGTTGTAGCCCATGCTCGGGTCAGCCCTCCGCGATCACCGGATCGAGGGCGTCCCGCAACTCGTCCTCGGTCAGCGGCTTCAGCAGCCGCACCGCGATCCGCCCCTCCCGGTCCACGATCAGCGTGGAGGGCACGGCCTGCGGGTTGAGGCTCCCCTTCGGGAACTCCAGCAGCAGCCGCCCGTCCGGGTCGTACAGGCTCGGGTAGGGCACCTCGTGGCGTTCCTCGAACGCCCGGGCGTTCTCCACGGAGGGGTCCCTGGTGTTGATCCCGACGAACTGGACGCCCTGGTCGGCCGTCTCCTCGGCGACCGTCACCAGGTTGTCCGCCTCGGCGATGCACGGCGCGCACCAGGAGCCCCACACGTTGAGCACCAGGATGTCCCCGGCGTAGTCGCTCACGCTGAGCTGCTCGCCCTCGACCGTCTCGCCGGACAGCTCCGGCAGCGCCTGGCGGTCGGCGGCGTCGACGACGGTGATGTCGCCGTTGCCCTGCACGATGTTGCTGTCGCCGCCGGAAGGCCCCGCCTGGTCGCCCGAACACGCGGTCAGCGCCACCAGGCCGGCGACGGCCACGGCACCCTTGACAACCCGAGACTGGATCATGTGAAAAGTTTCCCATGCGTCCCGAAGCGATCTTTGTCGCCCCCCGTCTCCGGGCCGCCGGCCGCTTCCGTCAGGCGCCGAACCCCTTGGCGCCCTTGACCTTCTTCGCCCCCGCGCGCAGATGCGGCGGCACCAGGTCCAGCGCCGGCTCGGTGTAGGCGACCGACACGATCCGGTCCCCCTCGTAGGTGAAGCTGGTCAACGAGGCCAGCGTGCACTGCCGGCTGCGCGGGTCGTGCCACAGCCGCCGCCGCTCCACCCAGCTGCGCAGCACCCAGATCGGCAGCTGGTGGCTGACACAGACCGCCTCGTGGCCGCGCGCCGCGTCCCGGGCCGCGTCCAGCGCGCCCTTCATCCGCACCGCCTGGTCGACGTAGGGCTCACCCCAGGAGGGGCGGAACGGGTTGCGCAGATGGCGCCAGTTGGCCGGGCGGCGCAGCGCGCCGTCGCCGATGCCGAAGGTCTTACCCTCGAAGACGTTGGCCGCCTCGATCAGCCGGCCGTCCGTCTCCACCGGGAGCCCCAGCGCCTTGCCGATCGGCGCCGCCGTCTCCCGCGCCCGTTCCAGCGGCGAGGCCACCACGTGCGTGACGTCGCGCTCGGCGACCCGCTCGGCGACCCGCTCCGCCATCCGCCGCCCCAGGTCGGAGAGGTGGAAGTCGGGCAGCCGCCCGTAGAGGACGCCCTCCGGGTTGTCCACCTCGCCGTGCCGCATCACATGGACGGTCGTCCGCTCGCTGCCGCTCATCGCTCCACTCCCGCTGTCGTCGCACCCGCCGCTATCCGCGCGCGGCCCGGCGGCCCGTTCCGTTCCCCCGCCGTGCCCGTCGTTCCCGACCGGCGCCTCACTCCGGCGCCTCGGCCTCGGCCGCCGCCCGCGCCGCCGCCGGCAGCGCCTCGGCGATCCGCTCCAGCGCGCGCTCGTCGTGCGCCGTGGAGACGAACCACGCCTCGAAGGCGGACGGCGGCAGATAGACCCCGCGTTCCAGCATCGCGTGGAAGAACGCGGTGAAACGGTACGTCTGCTGGGCCTTGGCGGTGGCGAAGTCCGTCACCTCCGCGTCCGTGAAGAACACCGAGAACATGTTCCCCGCCGCGCTCACCCGGTGCGCGACGCCCTCGCGGGTCAACGCGTCGGCCGCCAGCGCGCGCAGCCGCGCCGAGGTGGCGTCCAGCCGCGCGTACGCGTCGTCGTCCAGCAGCCGCAGCTGGGCCAGGCCGGCGGCGGTCGCCACCGGGTTCCCGGAGAGGGTGCCCGCCTGGTAGACCGGGCCCGAGGGCGCCAACTTGTCCATGACGTCGGCCCGTCCGCCGAACGCCGCCGCCGGGAAGCCGCCGCCCATCACCTTCCCGAAGGTGAACAGGTCGGCCTCGACGCCCTCGACGCCGTACCAGCCCTGTCGGCTCATCCGGAAGCCGGTCATCACCTCGTCGGAGACCAGCAGCGCGCCGTGTCGCCGGCACAGCTCCGCGAGCCCCGCGTTGAACCCGGGCAGCGGCGGGACGACGCCCATGTTCCCCGGCACCGCCTCGGTGATCACGCAGGCGATCTCGCCCGGGTGCGCCTCGAACGCCTCGGTGACGGCGGCCAGGTCGTTGTAGGGCAGCACCAGCGTCTCGCCGGCCTGCGCGCCGGTGACGCCCGGCGTGTCGGGCAGCCCGAACGTCGCGACCCCCGAGCCCGCGGAGGCCAACAGGGCGTCGACATGGCCGTGGTAGCAGCCGGCGAACTTGATCACCTTGGCGCGCCCGGTGAAGCCGCGGGCCAGCCGGATCGCCGACATCGTCGCCTCGGTGCCCGAGGAGACCAGCCGCACCCGCTCGACCGGGTCGACCCGGCCCACGATCTCCTCGGCCAACTCGACCTCCCCCGGCGTCGGGGTGCCGAACGAGGTGCCGCGCTCGACGGCGGCGCGCACCGCCTCCAGGACGACCGGATGGGAGTGGCCGAGGATCATCGGCCCCCAGGAGCACACCAGATCGACATATTCCCTCCCGTCCGCGTCGGTGAGGTAGGGACCGGTACCGGACACCATGAAACGGGGCGTACCGCCCACGGCGCCGAAAGCACGTACCGGAGAGTTCACGCCACCGGGGGTGACACTGGCCGCGCGGTCGTAGAGCGTCTGCGAGACTGGGGCTTCGATGGATCGGGTCACGCGGTCCATGGTGACATCAGCCCCTCACAGCTCGGTGTCAGGGCGTTTCGCAGCCGCCTGAGGGGGGAGGTGTCTGGAACGATGATCGGGTTTGTGCGGCGGGGTCGCGAGTAGTCAGGTGGTGACATGCAGCGCGGTGGCGAAATCGGCGAGGGAACGGGAGATCACGGATCTGAGCCCTCACCCCGATCCCGCTCCCGCCGGGGCAGACACCGCCGCAGGACGGACAACGGCGAGTTCGAGTTGCGGGGTCGAGGCGGCCGGATGGCCGTGACGTACAAGTACTTCGGCGCCCCGGACGGCGCCACCGCGGCGCGGGTGCCGCTCTCCATGCGCCCCGAGGAGCTGGGCGGGGACGAGCTGGGTCAGGGGATGTTCACCCGGATCAAGCCGGAGACGATGGCCGCCATGGTGCTGACCGGCATCGAGGGCATACCGCTGCACCGGGTGCCCCCGCTGGAGCTGGTGGTGCTCCACCCCGACTACGCGGTCGTCAAGTTGCCGACCACGGTGGTGGACCCGCTGCGCGGCATCGGCGACGAGACCGTCGGCGCCGCCGCGTTCATCTGGTCGACGGTGCCCGACCGCAGCGGCCCCAACGACGCGTTCGGCGTCTACCGGCTGCTCAACGAGTGGCAGGACTTCTCCCGGCGACTGCACGAGGCGGGGCACCAGCCCTACTGCCTGGTCTGGCCCTGAACCGGCCCTCTCCCCCTCTCCCGGGCGCTCCCGGGCGCTCCCGGGCGCTCCCGGCACCGGACACGTCGCCCTTCTCAGCCGTGCCCGTTACCCGTTTGGCGGTCGCCTGGGGTAGACATGGTGCCCTGCGAACGTCGGCCGGCTGTCAAGAGTCCCGAGGAGGCCAGGTGCGAGGCTGGGCAAGGGTCACGCGGTGCGCGTTGCCCGTGGCGCTGATACTCGGAAGCGTCGCCTGCTCGGGCGGCGGCGGCTCCGAGGACACCGACGGCTCCGACACCACGGGCGACACCCGCACCGCCGCCGGCCAGGGCCGTTACTCCGGGCTCCCCGAACCCTGCGGCGCCGTGCGGCAGGAGACCCTCGCCGAACTGCTGCCCGGCGCCGACCCCGAGACCTACGCCGGCGAGCCGCTGGCCACCTACGACACCGGCCGCCGCGTCGGCTGCGAGTGGCGGCACGCGGACGGCTCCGACACCCGGCGGCTGAGCGTCGACTTCCAACGGGTGATCTCCTACGAGCCCGAGGTCAGCGACGACGACCAGGCCGAGCGGGACTTCGAGGAGCTGGCCGCCGAGGCCGGGGTCACCATCACCGAGGAGGACTCGGACGACGGCCCCGAGGAGGGCGGAGACGGCGACGGCGGCGCGGACCATGTCTCGCCCAACCTCGGGGACTCCACGAGCACCGCCGCCAGAAAGCTCGATGGCATTGGTCACGTCGCGTTTCTCGATGACCGTCTGACCAGCAACGACACCGGAGACCGCCGACAGGTGACCCTCGCGTTCCGCAACGCGAACGTTATCGTCACCGTCGTGTACGGCGTCTCCACCACCCGGCCGGAGGCGGCGCCCGACAGCTCCAGCACGCAGTCGCACGCCGAGTCGGTGGCCAGGCAGCTCGCCGAGGGCCTGGACGGCTGACGCCGCCGCGTCCTTCGGACCGGCGGCCCCGGGCGGGCGTACCGTGACGGGGCAGGACACGGCCCACCGCAACGAGTGACTGGTAACGGAAGCGAAGAAGACATGAACGGTAAAGCCTCGCGACTCGCCGTCCGCATGACGGCCCTGGCCGCAGCGCCCGTGCTGTTCGTCGCCGGCTGCTCCTCCGACCCGGAGCCGGAGAACGACGACGCGCCGGCGAGCGAGAGCCCGACCCCCGAGCCCGTCAAGTTCGCCGAAGTCCCTGAGCCCTGCTCGCTGGTGAGCGGCGACACCATCGGGGAGGTGGTGCCGGAGGCCGACCCCGAGGAGGGCGAGGAGCTGGAGTCCAGCAACACCACGACCTCGGCGGCCTGCCTGTGGAACGGCCTGGACGAGTACCAGTTCCGGTCGCTGACCGTCTCGTTGCGCCGCTTCGACTCCGACCCGGCCGTGGGCAGCGGCGACGAGCGGGCCACCGCCTACCTCCAGCAGATGGTCGACGAGATCACGGGCGACGAGGCCAACCAGGAGCCGGCGGCCGAGGAGTTGCCGGAGACCGGGGACGAGGCGGTCTCCGTCGCCTACCGGGTCACCAAGGAGGCCGAGGACGCGGAACACGACTACACGCAGCAGCGCGTGGTCGTTCGCGACGGCAATGTCGTGCTGACCGTCGACTACTCGGGCGCCGGCTTCGAGGACGACGACGCGCCGGGCGCCGGCGACGTCAAGGAGGCGGCCGACCGCGCCGCGCAGGAGGCCGCGGCCAAGCTCGGCTCGGCTGCCGGCGGCGGCGAAGGCGAGGAAGAGGGCGGCGAGGACTCGGAGGACTCGGGAGAGTCCGGGGACGCGGCCGAGGGAGTCGAGCCAGAACGCGACTGAGCGCGACTGGGCGCGACTCAGCGCGCCGGCGCGGCGAGCTCACCCGCGACGAGGGGCGTGCGCACGGGAGTTGACGGGCCGCCGTCGGCGGGGCGACGCCGCGGTGACGGGGCGCCGTCGGCGGGGCGCGGCACGGTCGGCGCGTACATGCCCTGTCGGCATGTGCCAGTCTGGGGCCGACACCGGGACCCCACCGGCGACCCCTGGGAGGCACCAGCAGTGGCCGCGATCCAACTCACCCGTGCGCATCGCGTCCTCGTCGGCATCGTGCTGGCCGGGGCCGTGGTCATCGCCACCATCGGGTTCGTCGGCTCCTACGCAGCCGTCCGCGACCTGGCGGAGCGCAAGGGGTTCGGCGACTTCGCCCCCTTCTTCCCCATCGGCGTCGACGCCGGCATCGTGGTGCTGCTCGCCCTCGACCTGCTGCTCACCTGGCTGCGCATCCCCTTCCCGCTGCTGCGCCAGAGCGCCTGGCTGCTGACCGCCGCCACCATCGCCTTCAACGGCGCCTCGGCCTGGGGCGATCCGCTCGGCGTCGGGATGCACGCGATCATTCCCGTGCTCTTCGTGATCACGGTCGAAGCGGCCCGTCATGCGATCGGTCGCGTCGCGGACATCACCGCCGACCGTCACATGGAGGGCGTGCGGATGTGGCGGTGGTTCCTCTCGCCGATCCCGACGTTCCGGCTCTGGCGGCGGATGAAGCTGTGGGAGCTGCGCTCCTACCAGGAGGTCATCACGATGGAGCGCGACCGACTGGTCTACCAGGCGCAGTTGCGCGCCGAGTACGGCAGGGCCTGGCGGCGCAGGGCGCCGGTCGAGGCGAGGATGCCGCTCAAACTGGCGCGCTACGGCGTGCCGTTGCGCGAGACGGCCGCCACCGGCCTGGCCGCGGCGCGGCCCCGGCTGGCGGTGGGCGCCCAGGAGCGGCCGCCGGCGCCGGAGGGCGGCGTGCCGCCGGAGAACGGGGGGCGCGCGGGGGGCGATGAGCGCGTACGGCTGAGGGAACGCGCGGGGCGTGAGCGCCCCGAGGTCCGCCATCCGGAGGATGGCTCGGGCGCCGCCGAGGTGGTCGAGGAGGCGGTCGAACCGGCGTGGTTGAACGGCGGGTTCCGGCCGGTACCCGGCGAGGTCAACGGCGGGGACGAGCACGCCGGCGCCCGCGCCGCCCGGACCGCCCGGGAGCCGGTGGACGCGGTGCCCCCTGCGCGGGGGGAGGCGGCGGGCGCCGGCCGGGGTGGCCGACCGCGCGTCGCGGAAGAGGAGTACGCGCCGTCGGACGCGGGGGCGCCGTCCCGCACCGAGGAAACGTTTCGCGCCGAGGAGCATCACCGGGCCGAGGAGCCCGACCGGATCGAGGAGCCGTACGGCGACGGGGAGCGGGCGCCCGCGGCGGAGGCCGCGCCGGGTGAGGCGGCGGTGACCGTGCCGGTGGGACCGGGGCGGCGGCGCGCGCTGGGGAACGCCCCGGCCGTCGGGGAGGCGCACGAGCAGTCCTGGCAGGCGGAACACGCCGAGCGGGGCGGGCGACCGGCCGAGGGCGGGCCGCCGAGCGACGCCTTCTACGACGCCTATCGCCAGTACATAGTCGAACAGGGCGACTTCCCCAACGCCCGGCAGCTCTCCCGGTTTCTGCACGAACGGTTCGCCATCACCGACACCGACGGGACGCTGCTCAGCGAGCAGTATCTGCGGGCCTACACCCGGGGGTTCAGGGAGCGGTACAGCGCGGAGATGGGCACCGGGGTCTGACACGGAGCGCCCGCGTGCGGCCGTGCCCGCCCTCCGCCCTGCCCGCCCTCGGCCCTGCCCGCCCTCGGCGGGCGACGGGCCCCCGGGGGGGCGCGGGCGTTCGACACGCGCCCCCGCGACGCGCTCCTCCTCGGCGCGTCCTTCTCGTCGCTCTGTGTAGTCCTTTCGTAGGGCGGGGAACCCTCCCCGGGGATGACGACGGAGTGTCACTTACCCCCGCACCATGGTGACAGTCAGTGAAGAGTCGTCGGGCGTCGTGGGGTTGGACGCCGGGGGGAGAGCCATGCCGTCCTCGTTCGCCGCCGGGAAGCGCCACGTACCGGGGCCACGCGCCCTGCCCCGCCCCTGGCGTCGCCCCACCGCGCCGCCCCGGCCCGGCATCGCGCACGGTCCGCCCGGGAGCGCGGCGGGGCCTCCGGCGGCCGCTCGGCCGCCGGAGGCCCCGGAGAGACGTGCGAGGACGCGCCGCGCGGGGAGGGCGGCCTCAGCCGCCGAGCAGCCGCCGGACGCGCTCGGCGCCGACGGCGAGCAGCAGCGTCGGCAGGCGGGGGCCGGTCTCACCACCGACCAGCAGCCGGTAGAGCAGCGCGAAGAAGCCGCGCTGCGCCGCCTTCAGCTCCGGAGTGGGCTTGGCGTCCACCGCGAGCCCCGCCCGCAGCTTGGGCACCCCGTAGAGCAGCGCGGTCAGCCCGTCGAGGGACCACTGGTTGTCCAGTCCCTCCAACAGCAGCTCAAGCGAGGCGCGTTGCTCCTCGTCGAGCGAGTCCAGCAACGCGGTGTCCGGCTCCGTGCGCACGCGGGTGCGCTGCTCGGCCGGCACCTGGGTCTCCACCCAGCGGGTCGCCCGGTCCAGCCGGGGCCGGACCTCGTCCAGCGACCCGACAGGGTTGTCGGGGTCGACCTCGCGCAGGATGCGCAGCGTCTGCTCCGCCTCCCCGGTGGTGATGTCCACCACGGAGGCGAGCATCCGGTAGGGCAGCGGGCGCGGGGTTCGCGGCAGCGCGCCGGCCGCCGTGGAGACGGCGCGGCCGTGCGCGGCGAGGTCGGCCGGCTGCGCCGTGCCGGCGGCCACGCGGCGGGTCAGCGCGTCGAACTCGTCGTAGGTGCGCTGGATCTCGGAGTCGAAGGCGATCTTGAACGCCTGGTTGGGGCGCCGCCGCGCGTACAGCCAGCGGAGCAGCGGGGCCTCCATGATCTCCAGCGCGTCGGAGGGCACCGGGACGCCGCCTCGGGAGCTGGACATCTTGGCCATGCCGCTGATCCCGACGAAGGCGTACATCGGCCCGATCGGCTGCTTGCCGCCGAAGATCTCGGAGACCAGCTGGCCGCCGACCACCCAGGAGGAGCCCGGCGAGTGGTGGTCGACGCCGGCGGGCTCGAAGACCACGCCCTCGTAGGCCCACCGCATCGGCCAGTCGACCTTCCAGACCAGCTTCCCCCGGTCGAACGCGCTGAGCTTGACGGTCTCCTCGAAGCCGCAGGCGCAGGTGTAGCGCAGCTCGGTGGTCTCGTCGTCGTAGGAGGTGACGGTGGTGGTGTCCCGGCCGCAGGCGCCGCAGTAGGGCTTGTACGGGTAGTAGCCGGAGTCCCCGGAGCCGCCGTCGTCCTCGCTCGCGGCCCCGGAGCCCTCGACGGCCGCCAGCTCCGCCGCGTCCTCGCTGGCCGCCAGAGCGGCGTCCTGGAAGTCCTTGCCCTTGGTGCGGTAGCGCTCCAACACGGCGTCGATCCGCCGGCGTTCGCGCATCGCGAAGAGGATCTGCTCGCGGTAGGCGCCCGAGGTGTACTGCTCGGTCTGGCTGATGCCCCTGACCTCGATGCCCATCTCCGCCAGCGCGGCCTTCAGCGGCGCCTTGAAGTGCTCGGCCCAGCTGGTGTGGGCGCTGCCGGCCGGGGGCGGCACGGAGGTCAGCGGACGGCCGATGTGCTCCTGCCAGCTCTCGTCCACGCCGGGGACGCCGGCCGGCACCTTGCGGAAGCGGTCGTAGTCGTCCCAGGAGACGAGGTGCTCGCAGGGCACCCCGCGCCGCTTGATCTCGTCGGCCACCAGGTGGGGGACCATCACCTCGCGGAGGTTGCCGAGGTGGATCGGGCCCGAGGGGCTCAGGCCCGAGGCGCAGACGACCGGTTTGCCGGGGGCGCGACGCTCCGCCTCGGCGATGACCTCGTCGGCGAGTCGGGAGACCCAGTCGGTCTCCATGGTGGTCTGACCCACGGCTGGCACTTCTCCTTCTTGCTTGAGGTGACCGGCTCATTGTCCCACCCCGGCCGCGCGCCCCGCACCCGCGTTCACGGGGCGGGGGTGTCGCCCACCGGCGGTCGGGGGCCGCCCCAGCCGCCCCGCACCCACGTTCACGGGGCGGGGTCGCGGAGAAGCGTTCCGTGCCACAACTCCGTTGCGCCGCTTTGCATTTATATGACAAAAACGCACCTACCGCCCGCACCCCCTTGCTCAATTCCTCATGTTCGACGAACCTTTCGAGCTGACAGGTGATGAGCGCACGAGTGTCATGCTCACGCCCGTTACTCAGAGCACTTCCCCCACACACATTCGCGCTTCACCTTTCGAGGAGGACCCCTCTATGGCAGGGATGCGTATCACTCGTCGCGCCACCGCGGTGGCGGCCACGGCGGCTCTCGGCCTCGGCGCCGGCGTGCTGCTCCCCACGATGGCCTCGGCCGACGAGACCCCCGTCGACGCACGGACGTTCATCTCCAACGCGAACGCGCCCGGCACCGTCGACGACAGCTACCTGGTGGTGCTGAAGGACAGCGCCCTCAAGGCCGCCTCGGGCGGCGCCGAGGAGCTGGCCGAGCGCTACGACGCCGAGGTCACCAGCACCTACGACACGGTGCTCAACGGCATGGCCATCTCCGCCTCCGAGGAGGAGGCCGTGGCCCTGGCCGAGGACCCGGCGGTGGCCGAGGTCGTGCAGAACCAGGAGTTCACCATCTCGGGCACCCAGTCGCCCACCCCGTCCTGGGGCATCGACCGGCTGGACCAGGCCGAGCTGCCGCTGGACGACTCCTACACCTACCCCGACCACGGCGGCGAGGGTGTCACGGTCTACGTCCTGGACACCGGCGTCCACTACAGCCACGAGGACTTCGGCGGCCGCGCCGAGTTCGGCTTCGACTCCTTCGGCGGCGACGGCAGCGACGCCCAGGGGCACGGCACCCACGTGGCGGGCACGGTCGCCGGCGGCGAGTACGGCGTCGCGAAGAACGCCAACATCGTCTCCGTCAAGGTGCTCGACGACTCCGGCTCCGGCACCACCCAGTCCGTGGTCGACGGCATCGAGTGGGTCACCGAGAACGCCAGCGGCCCCTCCGTCGCCAACATGAGCCTCGGCGGCGGCGTCGACGAGGTGCTGGACGCGGCCGTCAGCGAGTCCATCGCCGCGGGCGTGACCTACTCCATAGCCGCCGGCAACGACTACGGCGCCGACGCGGACGACTCCTCGCCGGCCCGCGTGCCCGAGGCCATCACGGTGGCCGCGAGCAACGACGCCGACAGCTCGGCCGAGTTCACCAACATCGGCTCGGTCGTGGACATCTACGCCCCGGGCGAGGACATCACCTCCGCCTGGAACACCGGCGACACCGCGGAGAACACCATCTCCGGCACCTCGATGGCCGCCCCGCACGTGGCCGGTGCCGCCGCGCTGTACCTGGCCGACAACCCGGACGCCACCCCGGACGACGTCCTGGCCGGCCTCACCGAGGCCGCGCTGCCGGACGCCGTCGCCAACCCGGGCGCCGACACCACGGGCAACCTGCTCCAGGTGGGCTGACCCGCTCGCGCCCGGCCCCGCTCAGGGGCCGGCGCGCAGCGCCCGTGCCAACACAGCGGCCGGGGCCCGGCGGAACGCTCCGTCGGTGCCCCGGTCGCGGCGCGGATGGACCCGGTTGGTCAGCACCACCAGCAGCACGCCCGTGGCCGGGTCGGCGACCAGCGCGGTCCCCGTGAACCCGCCGTGGCCGAAGGCCGTGGGCGAGGCCAAATCCCCCATCAGCGCCGGCTGGTCGAGCTGCCAGCCCAGGCCCCGGGCGGCCTCGGGCCCCAGCCCCGCGTTCTGCTGACGCAGCATCTCCGCCACCCACCCCGCCCCCAACACCCGCACCCCGCCCAGCACGCCCCCGTCGAGCACGGCCTGCGCCAGCGTCGCCAGGTCCCGCGCGGTCGAGAAGATCCCGGCGTGCCCCGCGACCCCGCCCAGATAGTGGGCCTTCTCGTCGTGCACCTCACCGCGCAGCATCCCCCGCCCGCTCCACGGCTGGTACTCGGTGGCAGCGCAGCGCGCCCGCAGCGCGCCCGAAGGGCGATAGCCGGTGTCGCTCAACCCCAGGGGTCCGGTGACCAGTTCGGCGACCAGCGCGTCCAACGGCGCGCCGGCGGCCCGTTCCACCAGCGCCCCCAGCGCGATCAGCCCCAGGTCCGAGTACCGGTAGGCCGCCCCCGGAGCCGACTCCGGCGGCTCGGCGCCCACCGCCGCCAGCCGCGCCGCCGCGTCCGGATGGCCCTCCAGCGCGATGTCCGCCGGCCAGCCGCCGGTGTGCGTCAGCAACGACCGCACCGTCATGTCGGGAAACCCGGGCAGCCAGCGGCTGATCGGCGCGTCCAGCCCCACCTCGCCCCGCTCGGCGAGCCGGACCACGACCAGCGCGGTGAACACCTTGGAGAGCGAGGCCAGGTCGAAGACCGTGTCCGGCGCCATCGGCACCCGCTCCGCCTCCGGCAGCTCGACCACCGCGCCGTCCCGCACGCCGAACCGCACCGCGTACCCGCCCGCCTCGTGGGCCGCGATCACGCCGTCGCGCGCCGCCAGCACCACGAACCCGGCGAACGACGGCTCCGGCCCGTCGAGGAACGCGCCCAGACTGGGCGCGAGTTCGGCCAGCGCCTCCGGGTCCAGCCCCGCCTCCTCGGCCGTGCCGAGACGCAGCGCCCCCGCCGCCCCGGTCACCGCCCCCGAGCCTCACCGGGCGCGTCCGTCCGGACCGGTCCCCGGTGCACCTTGCTGTTGGACGCCTGGGCGCGCGGGCGCAGCACCAGCAGGTCGACGTTGACGTGCGGCGGCCTGGTCACCGCCCACGCGACGGTGTCCGCGACGTCCTCCGCCGTCAGCGGCTCCGCCACCCCCTCGTACACCTGCGCCGCCCGCTCCGCGTCACCACGGAACCTGGTCAGCGAGAACTCCTCCGTCCTGACCATCCCCGGCGCGATCTCGATCACCCGCACCGGCCGGTCCACGATCTCCAGCCGCAGCGTCTGGGCCAGCACATGGGCGCCGTGCTTGGCCGCCACGTAGCCGCCCCCGCCCTCGTAGGTGCCGTGCCCCGCCGTGGAGCTGACCACCAGCACCGTGCCCGCCCCCGAGGCGACCAGCCGCGGCAGCAGCGCCTGCGTCAGATGCAGCACACCCAGCACGTTGACCTCGTACATGGCGCGCCAGTCGGCCGGGTCGGCCTCCGCCACCGGCTCCAGGCCGACGGCGCCGCCCGCGTTGTTGACCAGCACGTCGCAGCGGTCGAGGGAGGCGGCGAACGCGTCCACGTCCGCCCGGTCCGTGACGTCCAGCCGCCGCGCCCACGCGGCGTGGCCCGCCGCCCGCAGCTCCTCGGCCAGCGCCTCGACACGCTCCTCCCGCCGGGCGGTCAGCACCACCTCGTATCCCTCGGCGGCCAGCCGCCGCGCCGTGGCCGCGCCGATGCCGCTGCTGGCGCCGGTGACGACGGCGAGCGAGGTGGATGCGGTGGTGGATGACACGGAAGCCTCCCAGGTACGCGCGGAACGAGTCATGCCGGAACGATCCACCCCATCATCCCCATCCGGACCCCCGAACGGAGACCGCCCCTCAGAGACGTTCGCGCGACCGGCGGGCGAACTCCGTCGCCCAGTACGTCAGCACCAGATCCGCGCCGGCCCGCTTGAACGCCGTCAGCGTCTCGTCGATCGCCCGCTCCCGGTCCAGCAGCCCGCGCTCCGCCGCCACCTCCACCATCGCGTACTCGCCGGAGATCTGGTACGCGGCGACCGGCACCGTCACCCGGTCCGCGATCGTCCGCAGCACGTCGAGATAGGGCAGCCCCGGCTTGACCATCACCATGTCCGCGCCCTCCGCCAGATCCAGCGCCAGCTCCCGCAGCGCCTCCCGCGCGTTCGGCGGGTCCTGCTGGTAGGTCGAGCGGTCGCCGCGGAGCGAGGAGTTCACCGCCTCGCGGAACGGGCCGTAGAACGCCGAGGTGTACTTCGCCGTGTAGGCCAGCAGCGCCACGTCCTGATGCCCGGCCGCGTCCAACGCCCGCCGGATCACGCCGATCTGGCCGTCCATCATCCCGCTCGGCCCCAGCACCCGGGCGCCGGCCTCCGCCTGCACCACGGCCATCTCGCCGTACCTGGCCAGCGTCGCGTCGTTGTCCACCCGCCCCTCGGAGTCCAGGACCCCGCAGTGGCCGTGGTCGGTCACCTCGTCCAGACAGGTGTCGGCCATCAGCACCAGCTCGTCGCCCACCTCGGCCCGCACCGCGCGCAGCGCCACCTGGAGGATGCCGTCCGGGTCGGTGCCCGGGGTGCCGACCGCGTCCTTCTTCTCGTCCTCCGGCACGCCGAAGAGCATCAGCCCGCTGACGCCGGCCTCGACCGCCTCCACGGCGGCGGCCCGCAGCGAGTCCAGCGAGTGCTGCACCACACCCGGCATCGAGGAGATCGGCACCGGGGCGTCGACGCCCTCCCTGACGAAGGCCGGCAGGATCAGGTCGGCCGGATGCGTCCGGTGCTCGGCCACCATCCGGCGCATCGCCGGCGTGGTCCGCAGCCGCCTCGGCCGCACCGTGGGGAAGGTCCCCGACGCACCGCTGAACTCCGCGTCCACTCCACTCAACGCGACCACCGATCTCCGTTGCTCACCTCGCCCACGGGTTGCCCACGGGCCCTTCCAGGACTCCCGTCGCCCGGCTCACCACCGCCGGGACGCGGAACGGCGCGGGGCGAGCCGTCCGCCCCACGCCGTTCCATCCAAGCACCCCGCGCCGACAGCCGTCGGAGCGGCCGTCCAAGCCGGCGCGCACGCCCCGCGCACGCGCCCTATGTCGTCCGCGCGCGCCGCCGCTGCGGGCGCTTCTCGCTCGGTCGCTTCAGCGCCTCGCCGGCGCGCGCCGCCGCGTCCCGCCGCGCCGCGCCGAAGTCGGCCAGCGCCTCCGCCAGTTGGTGCACCGACGGCTCCGGCGCCAGCACGTCGACCCGCAGCCCGTGCTCCTGCGCGGTCCGCGCCGTCGCCGGGCCGATACAGGCGATCACCGTCACGTTGTGCGGCTTGCCGGCGATGCCGACCAGGTTGCGCACCGTGCTGGAGGAGGTGAAGAGCACCGCGTCGAACCCGCCGCCCTTGATCGCCTCCCGCGTCTCGGCCGGCGGCGGCGAGGCGCGCACCGTGCGGTAGGCGGTCACGTCGTCGACCTCCCAGCCCATCTCCACCAGCCCCGCGACCAGCGTCTCGGTCGCGATGTCGGCGCGCGGCAGGAAGATCCGGTCGATCGGGTCGAAGACCGGGTCGTACGGCGGCCAGTCCTCCAACAGCCCGGCCGCCGACTGCTCGCCGCTGGGCACCAGGTCCGGGCGGACGCCGAACTCGACCAGCGACCTCGCGGTCTGCTCGCCGACGGCCGCGACCTTTATCCCCGCGAACGCCCGCGCGTCGAGCCCGTACTCCTCGAACTTCTCCCTGATCGCCCGCACCGCGTTGACCGAGGTGAAGGCGATCCACTCGTACCGCCCGGTGACCAGGCCCTTGACCGCCCGGTCCATCTGCTGCGGGGTGCGCGGCGGCTCCACGGCGATCGTGGGCACCTCGCTGGGCACCGCGCCGTAGGACCGCAACTGGTCGGAGAGCGAGGCCGCCTGCTCCTTGGTGCGCGGCACCAGCACGTTCCAGCCGAAGAGCGGCTTGGACTCGAACCACGCCAGCCGGTCGCGCCGGGCCGTCGCGCCGCGCTCGCCGACCACGGCTATGACCGGGCGCTCGGCTCCGGCCGCCGGCAGCACCTTGGCGGACTTCAGGGTCCGCTCCACGGTGCCGAGCGTCGCCGTCCAGGTGCGCTGCCTGGTGGTGGTGCCCGCCACGGTCACCGTCAACGGGGTGTCCGGCTTGCGGCCGGAGGCCACCAGCCGCGACGCCGTCGCGCCGATCGTCTCCAGCGCGCAGCTCAGCACCAGCGTCGCGTCGCTGCCGCCGATCTCGCTCCAACAGCGCTCGTCTGCGGTACGCGCGTCGACGAAGCGGACGTCGCCGCCCTCGGCGTCGCGCAGCGGAACCCCGGCGTACGCGGCCACGCCCACGGCGCGCGCCACGCCGGGCACCACCTCGAAGGTGATCCCGGCGTCGGCCAGCGCCAGCATGTCGCCGGCCGCGTCGGTGTCCATGCCCGGGTCGCCGACCACGGCACGGACGACCCGCTTGCCGGCGCTCGCGGCCCGCATGACAAGATCTGCGGCATCGTCACCCGCGCAGACCGGGGGGTCACCCTCAGCCATGCCCTGCAGCGGTGTGTCCGTGCCCGGATCGACGTGGCCGCGCACCACCTCGTAGGCGGCCGGGTCGGCGACCAGTACATCGGCCTGCGCCAGGGCCTCGACCGCGCGCAGGGTCAACAGACCCGGGTCCCCGGGTCCCGCACCGAGGAAGGTGACGTGTCCCAGGGCGCCCGTGGTCGGTTCGGCGCGCGCGAGGCGCGCTGCGGTGGGGTTCACAGTGCTCGCTCCCCCATCAGACCGGCCGCGCCCTTGGCCAGCATCTCGTCGGCGAGCTGGCGGCCCATGGCCACCGCCTCGTCGACGGACCCCGGCAGGGGACCGGTGGTGGACAGCTGCACCAGCTGGGCGCCGTCGGTGGTGCCGACGACGCCGCGCAGGCGCAGTTCGGTGAAGGTCTGCCCGTCGCGCAGCAGATCGGCGAAGGCCCCCACGGGGGCGCTGCAACCGGCCTCAAGATCGGCGAGCAGGGTGCGCTCGGCGGCGACGGCGATCCGGGTGTGGGGATCGTCGAGCCGGGCGAGTTGGGTGACCAGCTCCGGGCGGGACGCCGCGCACTCGACCGCCAGCGCTCCCTGCCCTGGGGCGGGGAGAACGGTGTCGGGAGCCAGGAAGTCGGTGATCTCGGCGCCGCGTCCGAGCCGGCGGAGCCCGGCCGCGGCCAGCACGACCGCGTCCAGCTCGCCGGAGCGCACGAACCCGATGCGGGTGTCGACGTTCCCCCGGATCGGCACCATCTCGATCTCTCGGCCCAACGAGCGGGCCCAGGCGTTGAGTTGGGAGATCCGCCGAGGCGAGCCCGAGCCGATCCTGGCCGGTCCCGAGGCTCGGCCGGCCATCGCCAGCGTCTCGAAGCCGAGCCCGTCGCGGGCGACCAGCGCGTCCCTCGGGTCGGCTCGCGGCGGGACGGCGGCGAGCGCCAGCTCCACGGGCTGCGATGTCGGCAGGTCCTTCAGCGAGTGCACGGCGAAGTCGATCTCCCCGGCGAGCAGCGCGTCGCGCAGCGCCGAGACGAACACACCGGTGCCGCCGATGCTCACCAGGCTCTCCCTGGAGACGTCCCCGTAGGTGGTGATCTCCACCAGCTCGA
The DNA here is from genome assembly GCF_900230195.1 of Streptomyces zhaozhouensis. Classification (GTDB taxonomy): domain Bacteria; phylum Actinomycetota; class Actinomycetes; order Streptomycetales; family Streptomycetaceae; genus Streptomyces; species Streptomyces zhaozhouensis. Next base: position 10,950 of record NZ_OCNE01000026.1, on the reverse strand, counting down.
CGGGCCGCCCGGTCAGCCGGGTCACCTCGTCGGCGACGCCGCGTGACTGCGCCATCGCCAACTGGCTCCGCCGGGTTCCGAGCCGCAGGGCATTCATGACCGCTCCTGTTCAGGGTTGCGAACGGCGACGGCCGCCCGCGGGTCGAGGTCGAAGAGCTGGCGCAGCGCGGTCGCGTAGTGGTCGCCGCCCGGCTCGCCGGCCAGTTCCTTGACCCGCACCGTCGGCGCGTGCAGCAGCTTGTCCACCACGCGGCGCACCGTCCTGGTGATCTCGGCGCGCTGCTTGTCGTCCAGGTCCGGCACCCGACCGTTCAGCCGGGTCAGCTCGGCGGCCACCACGTCCGACGCCATCTCGCGCAGCGCGACCACGGTGGGGGTGATGTAGGCGGCCCTGCGGGCGGCGGAGAAGGCGGCGACCTCCTCGTCGACGATCGCCCGCACCGCGTCCACGTCGGCGGCCATCGGGGCGTCGGCCGAGGCGGCGGCGAGCGACTCGATGTCCACCAGCCGCGCGCCGGCGAGCCGGTGGATCGCGGCGTCGATGTCGCGCGGCATGGCCAGGTCGAGCAGGTCGAGCGTGCGGTCGCGCTCGCGCAGGGCGTGCGCCACCGCGTCCGCCGTCAGGACCAGTCCGGTGGCGCCCGTGCAGGACACCACCAGGTCGGCGACGGCCAGCTCGGCGGCGACGGAGATCGCGTTGATCGGGACGGCGCGCGCCTTCACTCCCTCGTCGCGCGCCAACGCGCCGGCCAGTCGGTCGGCACGCTCCAAGGTCCGGTTGGCGATCACCAGTTCGGCCACGCCGGCGCGCGCCAGCGTGGTGGCGGCCAGCGAGGACATCGATCCCGCGCCGATCACCAGCGCCCGCCGGCCGGCCGCCCAACCGGGCACGGTGTCCTCGGTCGCCAGCTGTTCGAGACCGAAGGTGACCAGCGACTGGCCGGCGCCGTCGATGCCCGTCTCGCTGTGCGCCCGCTTGCCGACCCGCAGCGCCTGCTGGAACAGCTCGTTGAGCAGCCGGCCCGCCGTGTGCTCGTCCTGGGCCAGCGCCAGCGCCGCCTTGATCTGGCCGAGGATCTGCCCCTCGCCGATCACCATCGAGTCCAGGCCGCAGGCGACGTTCATCAGGTGCCGCACCGCGCGGTCCTCGTAGTGCACGTAGAGATGGGGCCGCAGCTCGTGGGCCGGCACGCCGCAGTGCGCGGCGAGGAGCTCGGTCAGCCCGTCGACGCCCGGGTGGTAGCGGTCGACCTCGGCGTAGAGCTCGATCCGGTTGCAGGTGGCCAGCAGCGCGCCCTCGGCGGCGGTGCCGTCCACCAGGTCACGCAGCAGCGCGCCGCCCGCGCCGGCCGGCAGCGCCGCGCGCTCCAGCAGGCTGACGGGGGCGCTGCGATGGCTGAGCCCGACGACCAACAGCGTCATGCCGGCATCACCGCCGGGATGTCGCCGTCGGGGCCCTGGTCCCTGCCGGACCCCGCGGGGGCGGCCTCGGCCGCCAGCGGCTCCGGCACCTCCTGGGCGAGGGCCTCGGCGGCCTTGCGCTGCTCGTGGAAGGCGAGGATCTGGAGCTCGATGGAGAGGTCGACCTTGCGCACGTCGACGCCGTCCGGCACGGAGAGCACGGTCGGCGCGAAGTTGAGGATCGAGGTGACGCCGGCAGCGACCAGCCGGTCGCACACCTGCTGGGCGGCGCCGCCCGGGGTGGTGATCACGCCGATGGAGACGCCGTTGGTGTCGATGATCGACTCCAACTCGTCGACGTGGCGCACCTCGATGCCGGCCACCTGCCGGCCGGAGAGCGCCGGGTCGGCGTCGATCAGCGCGGCGACCCGGAAGCCCCGGGAGGCGAAGCCGCCGTAGTTGGCCAGCGCGGCGCCGAGGTTACCGATACCGACGATCACCACGGGCCAGTCCTGGGTGAGACCGAGCTCACGCGAGATCTGGTAGACCAGGTACTCGACGTCGTAGCCGACGCCCCTGGTGCCGTAACTGCCCAGGTAGGAGAAGTCCTTGCGGAGCTTGGCCGAGTTGACGCCGGCGGCGCTCGCCAGCTCCTCCGAGGAGACCGTGGGCACCGAGCGCTCGGAGAGCGCCGTCAACGCCCGCAGGTACAGCGGAAGCCTGGCGACGGTCGCCTCGGGGATTCCCCGGCTTCGGGTCGCCGGTCGGTGATTTCGGCCAGTTGCCACGGTGCTCCTGCCGGTCGGGCCATCCGGAAGGCGGCTTCCTGCGACGCATCCGCCACAACCGCTCAACCGCGCCCAGGCTATGCCTTTGTGAACGCGTGCACAAAGATTGTGTCCGTTTTGTCCGGGCAAAGTGACCGGTGCCACATGCACCAACGCGGACACCCAGCCACACTCCTCACCTATACGCACCGCGGGGGAAAAATCGACCCCGAATGCTAATCCAAACCGGGTCAAGCCCCCAAAGCGCGACGGAGCCGCCCCTCGTCCACCCGCCAGAAGGTGTGCTGCTCGCCGTCGACCAGCACGACCGGGATCTGCTCCCAGTACATGCGGTGCAACTCCGCGTCGCGTTCGATGTCCTTCTCCTCCCACCGTGCCCCCAGGTCCCCGCAGACCTCGCTCACCACCCGTCGCGCGTCGTCACAGAGGTGACAGCCGGGCCGACCGATCAACGTGACCAACCGCTCGGTGGGAGGCGTCTTCCGTGAGGCGCGGCGCAACGGGTTCATGGCGCCCATTCTGCCGTCGCACGGCCACCCTGACTCCCCCTCGTCGCCATACCGGCGCCATCCGCCGGTCCACGGCGCATCGCTATGCTCGGGGGCATGGCCAGGCGACCCCTCACCGAGCTGTCCGCCTCGTGGGCCGGCCGCCCGCGCGGCTGGTTCGCCGCGCGTCGCCGCGCGGCCACGGAGCGCAGTGTGGTGGCGGGGGAGGCGGCGGCCGAGGCCGCGCGCCAGGCCGCGCACGCCCCGGCGCACCAGGGCGAGGACGCGCCGGAGTTCCCGACCCCGGGCGACCCGAAGGCCGCCGCGTTCTTCGACCTGGACAACACGGTGATGCAGGGCGCCGCGATCTTCCATCTCGGCCGGGGCCTCTACAAGCGGAAGTTCGTCACCAAGCGGGAGCTGCTGCGCTTCGCCTGGCAGCAGACCTACTTCCGGCTGGCCGGCGCCGAGCACGCGGGGCACATGGCCGACGCCCGCGACAGCGCGCTCTCCATCGTCCGGGGCCACCGGGTCTCCGAGCTGACGACCATCGGCGAGGAGATCTACGACGAGTACATGGCCCACCGCATCTGGCCCGGCACCCGCGCCCTGGCCCAGGCCCACCTCGACGCGGGCCAGCGGGTCTGGCTGGTGACGGCGGCGCCGATCGAGACCGCGACCATCGTCGCCCGCCGGCTCGGGCTGACCGGGGCGCTGGGCACGGTCGCCGAGTCGGTCGGCGGGGTCTACACCGGCCGCCTGGTCGGCGAGCCGCTGCACGGCCCGGCCAAGGCGCTGGCCGTGCGGGCGCTCGCCGAGGCCGAGGACCTCGACCTCTCCCGCTGCGCCGCCTACAGCGACTCGGCCAACGACATACCGCTGCTCTCCCTGGTCGGCCACCCCTACGCGGTCAACCCGGACAGCCAACTGCGCGCGCACGCCCGGGAGATGGGCTGGCGGCTGCGCGACTACCGCACGGGCCGGAAGGCCGTGAAGATCGGCGTTCCCGCCGCCGCGGGCGCCGGCGCCCTGGTGGGCGGAGCGGCGGCCGCGCTGGCGGTCCACCGCCGCCGCCGCTGATCACCGCTGTCCCCCGCTGATCGTCTCTGAACAGCGGGAACGCGCCAACGGTGTCGTAAACGGGCGCGGTGAAGTGACCAACGACCGGTCGGTTCGTTGGGTGGACATAAACCCCGCTCGCCCCAGGCGGCACAGCGTGAACGCGGACGCCCCGATCAAATTCGATCACCAAGGCGTCAAAAGGCGTGCCCAACTAGTCACGATCAGCCTGGCGTTTCCGTGGCGCGATGCGCACAACGCATAACTCTTCAAACTGAATCGACGATTTCCGCAACTGGGCGTAGCACCACCTACACGAAGCGTTATTCTCCTCAGACGCGTTCCGGTCCCCACCCGTCTCCCGCCAGGGGACGGCACCGGGACCCGGCACCGCTCGACTTGGAAGCTCTGCCTCTGGGAGTCCCGTGTACCCACACGTCGGGGTTGTCGCCTCGGGCCTGGCCACGCTGCGCACGACGGTCCTGGACCGGTTGCGCGCTCTCGTCCCCCACGCGTACGCCGGCCCCGCCCTCGCCACACCCCTCCCCGCCGGTGTCCCCGCCGGGCCGTTCGCCTTCGCCATGGCCGGAAGCGCCGTGTCCACCGCCACCGTGGGCAGACGCGCCCGCTCCGGCTCCGCCGGCGCGTCCACCGCCGCCCGCCGCCCCGCGGCCGACAGCGACAGCCGCCGGATGATGGATCTGGTCGAGCGCGCGCAGAACGGCGAGTCCGAGGCGTTCGGCAGCCTCTACGACCACTACTCCGACACGGTCTACCGGTACATCTACTACCGCGTCGGCGGCCGGGCCACGGCGGAGGACCTCACCAGCGAGACCTTTCTGCGCGCCCTGCGCCGGATCGGCACCTTCACCTGGCAGGGCAGGGACTTCGGCGCCTGGCTGGTCACCATCGCTCGCAACCTGGTCGCCGACCACTTCAAGTCGAGCCGCTTCCGACTCGAAGTGACCACCGGCGAGATGCTCGACGCCAACGAGGTCGAGCGCAGCCCCGAGGAGTCCGTCCTGGAGTCCCTGGCGAACTCGGCCCTGCTGGACGCCGTCCACAAGCTCAACCCACAGCAGCAGGAGTGCGTGACCCTCCGCTTCCTCCAGGGCCTGTCGGTCGCGGAGACCGCCCGGGTCATGGGGAAGAACGAGGGCGCCATCAAGACCCTCCAGTACCGCGCCGTACGCACCCTCGCACGCCTGCTGCCCGACGACGCGCGCTGACCGGCCGCGCGGTCGCCCCGTTCACGACGGGTCGCCGCCACCGCGGGACCCATCCGTTGAACACGACGGAGGGTAGACATGTGCGATCACTCAGTCACATAATCTGCCAGCCGTAACCCGAGTGCCGGTCCACTCGTTGTCGGGTTCGCGGGTTCCCTACGGCCACATTCCCCCAGGGGTTTCACTCTTCCGGATGCTCCTGGCGGAAGCCCGAAACTTCCGGCCCCGTCAGGGAGTCCTTCGTGTGACGAGAGGAGGTGCCGTCCGTGATCGGTTCCGTGTCGGCAAACCGCCGCGCCCAAGCCTTCGCCCAGCTGCTCGACGAGGCCCGACCGCCCGGCGATGCCCAAGCGCCCGAAGCGCCCCACCGGGGGGAGGGCGCGACGACGGCCGAGCGCGGCACGACGGCCGCGCAGGCCGACCAGTCCGCCCTGCTGTCCGTGGTCGAGCGGCTGGCCGCCCTGCCCAAGCCCGAGCTGTCCGCCGACGCCCGCGCCGCCCAACGCGCCGCGCTGCTCGCGGCGATGGACGAGGCCGGGAGCACGGCCGCCGAGCCGCCCCGGGTGCCCGCGCAGACGCGCCGCGCGGACGAGCCCCGGCCGAGCGCGAGCCCGCTGAGCAGGCTGCGCCCCAGATCCCGGCTCTCCAAGGGCCTGGCCGCCGGCGGGCTGACCTTCGGCGTCGCCGCCGGCGCCTTCGGCGGGGTCGCCGCCGCGTCCAACGACGCGCTCCCCGGCGACACCCTCTACGGCCTCAAGCGCGGCATGGAGGACCTCCGGCTCGACTTCGCCAGCGGCGACGCCGACCGCGGCCAGCTCTACCTCGACCAGGCGACGACCCGCCTCCACGAGGCCAGGGACCTGCTCGCCCGCCAGACGAGCGCCGCCCTCGACCACGAGCGCCTCGGCGACATCCGCCGCGCCCTCTCCAACATGCGCGACGACGCCTCCGAGGGCCACCGCCTGCTCACCCGCGCCTACGAGAACCAGGGCTCGATCGGCTCGATCCAGTCCCTCTCCAGCTTCTTCGAGGGACAGAACACGACGTGGGAGGAGGTCCGCCGCTCCCTCCCGCCCCAGCTCGGCGACGTGCGCCAGGAGGTCACCGACGTCCTCGACGCCATGCGCGAGGACATCGCGCCGCTGCGCTCCCTGCTGCCGCCCGAGCCGGCCGACGAGGAGTCCGACGAGGAGTCCGACGAGCGGCACAACGCCTCGCTGCGCCCGCCGACCGCGGCCACCACCGACGAGGAGTCGGGCGAGCGCCCCGAAGAGACCACGTCCGAGCCGCTGCGGACACGTTCCGAGCCCTCCACCACCGGCCCCGAGCCCTCCGAGGAGAGCGAGGGCCTGCTGGAAGGCACCGGCGGCCTGCTCGACGGGGTCACCCCCGAGACCGAGGACCCGACGGAAGGACCCGACGCCTCCCCGGAGAGCCCGAAGGGCGAGACCGACATCACGATCCCGCCGCTTCTGGAGGACCTGCTCCCCCGGCTCGACCTCGACGTCAGCTCGACCGAGGAAGGCCGCTGACACCGGAAGCACCCCACGACAGGGCCCCGAGGGAACGAGCCCTCGAAGGACGGCCTCAGAAGAAGACGGAGCGGCGCGCCATCAGCAGCTTGTACAGCGTGTGCTGAATGGTCTCCCGCACCTGATCCGTCAGTTGGAACATCAGCATCGGGTCCTCCGCCGCCTCCGGCGGCTGATCGTCCGTCTCGATCGGCTCACCGAACTCGATCGTCCACTTGGTAGGCAACGGCACCGCCCCCAACGGCCCCAGCCACGGGAACGTCGGCGTCAGCGGGAAGTACGGCAGCCCCAACAACCGGGCCACCGTACGGGCGTTGCCCACCATCGGATGGATCTCCTCCGCGCCCACGATCGAGCACGGCACGATCGGCACCCGCGCCCGCAGCGCCGTGGCGACGAAGCCGCCCCGCCCGAAGCGCTGCAAGCGGTACCGCTCGGCGAAGGGCTTCCCTATGCCCTTGAACCCCTCGGGCATCACCCCCACCAACTCGCCGCGCTCCAACAGCTCCTGCGCGTCCTCCGCACACGCCAGCGTGTGCCCGGCCTTCCGCGCCAGCTCGTTGACCACCGGCAGCTGGAAGACCAGATCGGCCGCGAGCAACCGCAGCCGCCGCTCCGCCGGATGCCGCTCCCGCACCGCGACCTGCGCCATCAGGCCGTCCCACGGCAGCGTCCCCGAGTGGTTGGCCACGATCAGCGCGCCGCCCTCGGCCGGCACGTGCTCGATGCCCCGCACGTCCACCCGGAAGTAGCGCTCGAAGACCGGCCGCAGCAGCGGCATCAGCACCTCGTCGGTCAGCTCCCGGTCGAAGCCGAAGTCGTCCACCTCGTACTCGCCGGTCAACCGCCGACGCAGAAACGCCAGCCCCCGCTCCAGCGCCGACTCCCCGGCCTCCGCCGCCGAAGGCCCCCCGGCGTCCCCCGCGCCGGCCGCACCGGCCCGCAGCGAACGCCGCTCCTCCTCGTCGAACGGGATCACCTTCGCGTCAGCCACGACGCACCACCTCCTCCAGCCGCCCGACCATCCGCGACAGCCGCTCCGGGGCCAACGGCCCCCCGCCGTGCGCCGCGACGAAGTCGGCGAACGTCTCGGCCGTGGAGTGCGGCAGCGGGCCGCCCCGCACCTCCCGCAGCAGGGTGGTCCGCGCCACCCGCCCGGCCATCAACGAGCGGAACTGCTCGGCGGAGAGCCCCGAGACCCCCACCGTACGCAGTGCCGTTCCCACCCACGGGGTCAACGGCGACAGCACCGGCACCGTGGGCCGCCCCAGCCGTCGTGCCGCCTGGGTCAGCGTCAGCACCCCGTCGCCCGCCACGTTGAAGACGCCGGCGCCCAGGCCCGGCTCGGCCACGGCCCCGCCGACCACCTCCAGGGCGTCGTCCTCGTGCACCAGTTGGAGCCTCGGATCGTGGCCGAAGACGGTGGGCAGCACCGGCAGCCGGAAGTACGCCGCCATCCGGGAGTCGGAGGCGGGCCCCAGGAGATGCGCGAAGCGCAGCACGGTCACCGCCACCTCGGGGCGTCTGCGGGCGAACCCCCGCACATACCCCTCGACCTCCGCCACGTCGCGGGCGAAGCCGTCACCGGCCGCCGCGCGCGGGGGGCTGTCCTCGCCGAAGACCGCCGGCTCCCTGGCCGGACTGCCATAGACCTGGGTGCTCGACCTGACCACCAGGCGCCGCAGTCCCGGCACCTTCTGGCAGGCGCCGAGCAGTTGCATGGTGCCCAGGACGTTGTTCTCCTTGACCGTCGACCGGCCCTCGCCCGGCGCCAGCGGCGCCTCCCGCACGTCGAGATGGATTACGGTGTCCACGGCACGCTCGGCCAGCAACGGGACCAACGTCGGCCGTCGCACGTCCGTGTACAGGAACTCGACGCCCGGCAGCCGGCTCGGCGGCAGGCGCCGGTCGACGGCGATCAGCCGCCCCACACCGGGGTCGCGCCGCAGCAGGGCGAGAACCCGGCTCCCCCAGGCGTCCCCGGCCCCGGTGACCAGCACCGTCCTGCCCATGGCATCCCCTCACGCACGTCGGCCCTCCCGCCACGAGGGCGAGAGGGCCGGTCAGCAGCGTTCGCTCACTTCTTGTTGCGACGCTGCACACGCGTGCGCTTGAGCAACTTGCGGTGCTTCTTCTTCGCCATCCGCTTACGCCGCTTCTTGATAACAGAGCCCACGACTACCCTCGCTCACTTCGCTTACCCGGTGCGGGGCGTCCGAGCCCACACGACCTACATGGGCTCAGCCTACCGTTCACCGAGTGATACGGGTTAATCGAGGGGTGTGCTCGGGCTCCGCCCGATGTCAGGCGCTTTCGACGCCGACAAAGGACTCGCGGAGGTACTCATGGACGGCTTGCTCGGGAACTCGGAAGGACCTTCCCACTCGGATCGCGGGCAGATGACCGGCGTGCACCAAGCGGTACACGGTCATCTTGGAGACTCGCATCACCGCGGCGACCTCCGCCACGGTCAGGAACTTGGCCTCGCTCAGAAGCCTTTCAGCAGCCATGTCACACCTGACCTTCCGCACATGTCGGACACCGGCTTCCCCTCCGGTGACTCCCTCTCGCATGTGCGCTCCTCCCCAGATTAGGGGCGCGTGATGCGAGTGGGGAAGAGGTGCCTCAACCGGCCTTTTCCAGCGAGCCGCCCCGTACCACGACAGAGAACACCCTTCGTCACATAGTGCGTACGCGGAGCGTAGTCCCCGTCTCACACCGCGGCAGTCCCGCGACGGAACGCCTTCCGGGCGCCGCCCCGCCCCCCGCGCACCCGGGCAACGTGCGGCGACGCCCCTCCCGCCAGCCCCCCACGCCCCGCGCTGACCTGCGCCGGAGCGGCGGCGACCACACCCAACCGAGGGACACCCAACGTCAACTCGCTGCAACGCCAGATCACTTGAAGGGGCGAGGCGGCAACGCCCGGAAGCCGGCACCCGCCCAGGGGACGGCTCGCCGTCCGAGCCGCGTGACGTAGGAAGGGCAGGTAGCTTTGTCGATAGATCCCCACTACAGAGGGCGCAGGGAAAACGGTGCGGCACGACGGCCGTTCGTCTCCCGCGACCGTAGCGCCGCCTCCGTCACATCCGCCCCACGGGAGCGATGACGGCTCAGGCAAGCAGCCCGTGGTGCGGGTAGACCGCCCGCCGGGTCGCCAGGATCGCCTGGTCCACCCGGTCCGCCGGATCATAGCCGGAGCCCCAGTCCGCCCAACGCGGGGCCCGCCCGTCGGTCATCCGCCGGGGCCCGTCGCCCCGGGTCAACGCGAACACCCGCTGAAGCCACTCCTCGGGCACCTCGGTCTCGGGCTCCACGGGCGCGTGGGCCGCGATCCCGACCAGATGGCTCCAGATCCTGGGGACCACGTCCACCACCGCGTAGCCGCCCCCGCCGAGCGCCAACCAGCGCCCCTGCGCGTACTCGTGGGCCCAGCCGTGCGCCGCCTCGGCGCCGAGCCGCTGGGCGTCGAGGCTGAGCGTCAGATGGGCGAGCGGGTCCTCGAAGTGGGTGTCCGCGCCGTGCTGCGAGACCAGCGCCTGGGGCCCGAACGCGCCCAGCAGCTCGGGCACGACGGCGTGCAGCGCCCGCAGCCACGCCTCGTCGGAACTCCCCGCGGGCAGCGCCACGTTCACCGCGCCGCCGGCGGCGGACGCGGCACCGGTCTCCTCGGGGTGCCCGGTACCGGGGAAGAGGGTGCGGGGGTGCTCGTGCAGCGAGATGGTCAACACCCGCGGGTCGGACCAGAAGGCGTGCTGCACCCCGTCGCCGTGGTGCACGTCCAGGTCGAGGTAGGCGACGCGGGTGGCGCCGAGTTCGAGCAGGCGCGCGATGGCGAGCGCGGCGTCGTTGTAGACGCAGAAGCCGGAGGCGCCGGCGGGCATCGCGTGGTGCAGGCCCCCCGCGAAGTTGACGGCGTGTGCGGCCTCGCCGCCCCAGACCGCCTCGGCGCCGGCGACGGACTGCCCGGCGATCAGCGAGGAGGCCCGGTGCATCCCGGGGAAGGCCGGATTGTCGACGCTGTCGAAGCCGAACCCGTCCGCCACCACGCCCGGTCGCTCGGAGGCCGCGCGCACGGCGGCGACATAGTCGGGGTCGTGGACCAGTGCCAACGTGGCGTCGTCCGCCGGCGGCGCGCCGCGCACGGTCAGCCGGCGGTCGAGTCCCAGCGCCTCGACGAGCGCCATGGTCAGGGTCAGCCGAACCGGGTCCATGGGGTGGCCGGGACCGAAGTTGTACCCGGTGACCCCCTCGTCCCACAGCAGGCGCGCTTCTCCACTCATGGGGCCACCGTAACGGAAAAAGGGAGGGTCTCGTCGGAATCGGAATTCCGACGAAACCCTCCCTCATATTCAAATAATTGTCCGGCGGCGTCCTACTCTCCCACACGGTCCCCCATGCAGTACCATCGGCGCTGAAGAGCTTAGCTTCCGGGTTCGGAATGTAACCGGGCGTT
>NZ_OCNE01000048.1 GCF_900230195.1 Streptomyces zhaozhouensis | reverse complement strand
GTGTGCGACACCCCCGGGGTGTTCTCCACAAAGCTGGTGATCAACCAGTTGAGGTTCTGCGCCGCCTGGCTCATCGGGCTCACACTAACGCTCCTGCTCGTAGGTGTGACCGGGACCTTGATCCCGTTCGTCGTTCTGCGCGCCCCGGCCCGAGCCGGCGCCGCGTCCTTGCTGTACCCCGCGGCGCAGGCTGCTCAGCCGACCGCGGACGTCCTGCGGGTCGCGGGAGACCTGCGGCCCACCGGGTGCGGTGGGCTCGGAGGAAGAGTGTTCCGTCAGGTTGGCCTTGGGCACCCGCTTCGGGAGACCGGACGACGTGGTGCCGCCGGTGCGCTCCTCGCGGCGCGGCCCGCGATCCCACTGCGGTGCCTCGGGCTGGGGTTCCCACCCCTGACCCTGTGCCGTTTCCTCCTCGGGCCGCTGGTGACGTGGTACACGACGGGGTAGCCCCTGGTCGTTCGCCGGCCCCTGGTCCGCTCCGACCGGGCCCGACGCAGGGAAGCCTACGCGCTGCGCGCGGTTCCCGGGACCATCCTGGCTCGAATCGGCGGAGCGCGAAAAGGCGTCGAAGCGCGGTTGTTGGGGAATGGCGGGCTTCTGTCCCGGAGGCTGCTGCCAGGCGCCCGCACCCGTCCCACCTGCGGCGTAGGGGTCCTGATCGGCCGGCAGGCCCTGCGGCGCGGGGGCGGTCTCGCCCTGCGGTGCGGCCGGTCGCGCCGGGTGGGGCGCCGGCGCGCCGGGGTCCGCGGGCGTGGCACCGGGGTGGGCCGGGGCGGGCCCGGTCCAGCCGTCGGTGGACGGTCGCCTCCGGTCGCCACCGATCGGTTCCAGTCGCATGGTGTCGCCCATGGACTGGCCGGAACCAGACACCTGTCCGACCGGACCCGTCGGCAGCCGAGGCGGGGTCGGCTCGGTCGCGAGGGGGGCGGGGTCGCCGTAGCGCGTGTCGTCGAAGCCGAGTTCCGCCGCGGTCCGCAGACCGGCCTCGCGGTCGGCCGCCGAGATCCCCGTCTCCTCCTCCATGATGCGGGAGACGGTGAAGCTCTCCTCCTGCTCGGGGGTCTGGCCCCCACCGCCGTGCGTGATCGCCTCCGGCAGCATCACCAGCGAGGTGGTACCCGACTGCTCGCCCGAGGGCCGCAGTTGCACCCTGATGCCGTGGCGGGCCGCCAGCCTGCCGACCACGAACAGGCCCATGCGCTGGGAGATCGCCGCGTCCACGGTCGGCGGGGCGGCCAGCCGCCGGTTGATCTCGGCGAAATCCTCCTGGCTCAGCCCGATCCCCTTGTCGTGGATCTCGATCATCACCCGGGCGTCGGGCAGCCGGGTGGCGGTGACCGTCACCCTGGCCTGCGGGGAGGAGAACGAGGTCGCGTTCTCCAGCAGCTCGGCCAGCAGATGGACCAGGTCGTTGACCACCCCGCCGTGGATCTCGCAGGGCGGCACGCCGCTGGTCTCGATCCGGGCGTAGTCCTCCACCTCGGAGGCGGCGGCGCGCAGCACGTCGACGAGCGGGACCGCCTGGTTCCAGCGGTTCTCCATCTCCTCGCCGGCGAGGACCAGCAGGTTCTCGCCGTTGCGGCGCATCCGGGTCGCGAGGTGGTCCAGCTTGAAGAGGTTCTCCAACTGCTCGGGGTCCGCCTCGCGGGACTCCAGCTCGGAGATCAGCGCCAACTGGCGCTCGATGAGCCCCTGGTTGCGGCTGGAGAGGTTGGTGAAGATGGCGTTGACGTTGCCCCGCAGCAGCGCCTGTTCCGCGGCGAGGCGGACGGCCTCCCGGTGGACCTGGTCGAAGGCGCGGGCGACCTCGCCGATCTCGTCCCGGCTGGAGACCGGTGTCGCGGTCACGGCCGTGTCCACCCGGCCGGGGTTGACCCGCGAGAGCTGGTCGACGACGGCGGGCAGCCTGCGACCCGCGACATCGAAGGCCGCGGTGCGGAGCTTGCGCATGTCGCGGCTCATGGAGCGGGCCATCAGGCCGGCGACCAGGAACGCCAGCAGCAGCGCGGCCAGCACGGCGGCCGCGTTGACCAGCATGTCGTTGCGTGCCGACGCCGCCACCTCACGGGCCTCGTCGACCGCCGCGTCCACCAGCTCCTGCTCGATGTCGCGGTAGGCGTCGAACTCGGCGGTCGCGGCGGCGAACCACGCCTCCGGGGTCAGGCCCTGCTCGGCCAGCTCCTCGGGGTCGGCGCCCGAGCCGATCAGCTGGACCATCACCGTCAGGCTCTGGGCGTTGGGCGCGTCGGCCGCCGCGTCCTCGTTCGCCCTGGCCAGCCGCTCCTCAAGGCGCTCCACGTCCTGAGGGGTGCCGGCCGAGCCGTACTCGGCCTTGGCGATCTCCTCCAGGTAGGCGTACGAGCTGAACGAGGTGAGCTGGAGCTGGCGATCGGCCGCGTCGGGGCCGGGGGCGACCAGGAGGTGGGTGCCGATGGCCCGTTGCAGCGAGCTGGCGGCCTTCGACAGCGAGAGGGCGTAGACCGTGCGGCCGTAGGTGGTGAGGTTGTCCGTACCCAGGCCGAGCTCGTTGGCGAAGGACATCAGGGGGTGCTGGACCGTGACGTACCCCTCCTCGGTCTCGACGCCGGGGAGCTGGTCGGTGTAGGCGCGTTGACGCAACGTCTCCAGCTGCGGCTCGACCTCGGTGACGCCCTCCATGCGGTGGAGCAGGCTCTCGGTGTGCGGGGTCTCCTCCCAGCGCGCGTGGAACTCGTCGCGCGCCTCGTCCGTGCTCCGCTGCGCCTCCTCGACGGCCGGCGCCTCCCGGTCGCCCTCCAGCATCGGCCGGGCGGTGACGTCGCGCTCGTCGATCAGGGCGTGCGCGTAGGCCGTCGAGGCGCGCACCAGCTCGGCGACGCGCTCGGCGTCCTGCGCCTCGCGCCAGGTCGACTGGGAGCCGCCGACCCGCAGGCCGGCCAGGACGAGGGCGACGACCACGGGGATCATCAGGATCGCGTAGAGCTTGGTGGCCACCCGCCAGTTGCGCGGGGCGAACCGGGAACCCGTCGCCTCCCCCGACGCGGGCGCGCCCGGCAGGTCGATGTCGCCCCGGCTGGGGTCGCGGGGGCCCTTCGCTTCCCCCGCGCCCGCGGGAGTCGCGCTGCTGCGGCTCACTGGCTATCTCACCTCTCGACAGTGGCGGCCGAAGCGGTCGGCCGCCGTGACTGTGGAGTCGTGTGGATTCCAGCACGCTTGGGGAAGAGTTTCCAATCCCCGTGGTCGCCCGCACGCCACCGAGACGAGAGACCCCGAATTCGGGCATTCCTCCCCGGAGATGACATATAACGACGAGATCGCACGCGGAGCGAGAGGATCCGCTCGCCACGCGTAGGCATCGCGCCGGGAGACTACCGGCCGAATCGTTACGAACCCCCAGGGAACGTGTGCGAGAACACGGTGCCGCGCCGCGCTGGCGCTCAGTGCAGCCGCGCCAGCAGGGCGTGTTCGACGAGGGTGATCAGGCCGCTCTTCGCCTCCGCCCGATGCCGCGCGTCGGTCGTGATGATCGGCGCGTCAGGACCGATCTGCAACGCCTCCCGCACCTCCTCCGGCGAATACGGCTGATGCCCGTCAAAACC
>NZ_OCNE01000025.1 GCF_900230195.1 Streptomyces zhaozhouensis | reverse complement strand
CCCGGACCCGCCCCCGCCCCTCCACGAACACCCCTCGTAGAGGACCAACGACCTGTGCCACCCCTCACACACCCAGGACCCCCACCCCCACCCGGAGTGCGTGAACGCGCACCGTGCGCCACCGCACTGCCAACCCACGGTGGCGGCCCGATGTCACTCGGGAGCGGCCGCCGCCCCACCCGGACGCCCCGCCAGGCAAGGAAGATCCTTGACCCGTCCATGCCATCCTCGGGAGTATGGCGCCACCCCCACACAGGAGTTGCGTCATGCAGAGGCTCTCACGTGGCAGGCGGACCGCCCTCGCCACGACCGTTCTCACCGTCTCGCTGGCCCTCGCGTTCGGCACGCAGGCCAGCGCCGTCCCGGACGCGGCCGAGTCCGGGACCCCCACCGCGACCTTCCGGCAGTACGAGGTCGGGGGCGTCGCCACCACGGACCAGCGCACCGAGCTGGCCCGCACCGGCACCGCGATCGACGAGGTGCGCGACGCCTCCGTCGTGATCACCGCGGACGAGGAGCGGGCCGAGGAGCTGACCGGCCTCGGATACTCGCTGACCGCGCTCACCGGCCCCACCCAGCGGGACGTCGGCGCCGCGGCGCCGGAGGACTACCACACCTACGACGAGGTGCTCGCCGCCGTAGCCGAGGCGGAGGAGGCCCACCCGGACCTGGTGAGCAGCCAGGTCATCGGCCAGTCCGACGAGGGCCGCGACATCTTCGCCGTGAAGGTCAGCGCCAACGTCGACACCGACGAGGACGAGCCGGAGGTGCTGTTCACCCACAACCAGCACGCCCGCGAGCACCTGACCGCCGAGATGGCGCTCTACACCCTCGGCGAGCTGACCTCCCAGTACGGAGGCGACGCCGAGGTCACCGAGCTGCTGGACAGCCGCGAGGTGTGGCTGATCCCCTCGGTCAACCCGGACGGCAAGGTCTACGACCAGGAGTCCGGCGAGTTCCAGATGTGGCGCAAGAACCGTCAGCCCAACGAGGGTTCCTCCTCCGTCGGCACCGACCTCAACCGGAACTGGGCCTACGAGTGGGGCTGCTGCGGCGGTTCGTCGGGGTCGCCCGGCGGCGAGACCTATCGCGGCTCCGGCCCGGAGTCGGGTACGGAGACCCAGGTCGTCGCCGACTTCGTGCGCGGACGCGTCGTCGACGGTGAGCAGCAGATCACCGCGCACATCGACTTCCACACCTACAGCGAGCTGGTGCTGTGGCCGTACGGCTACACCTACGACCAGACCGGCCCCGGTCTGACCGAGGACGACGCCGCCGCGTTCGAGGCGCTGGGCACGGCGATGGCCGAGACCAACGGTTACACCCCGCAGCAGTCCAGCGACCTCTACATCACCGACGGCGGGATCAACGACTGGGCCTGGGCGGACCAGGGGATCTTCTCCTTCACGTTCGAGATGTACCCGAGGTCCCAGGCCGACGGCGGGTTCTACCCGCCAGGCGACGTGATCGACCGGGAGACCAGCCGGAACCGGGAGGCCGTGCTGACCCTGTTGAGCTACGCGGACTGCGCCTACCGGGCCGCCGGCCTGGAGGGCGAGTACTGCGCCGCCTGACCCCGGCTCCCCCAGGCGACACCCGCACCACCCGCACCACACCCGTGGCCGGCCGCGTCTGCGCGCGGCCGGCCACGGCCGTTCCCCCCGAGCCTCCGGAAACGGCGGCCCCCGAAGGCGGCGGACGCCGGGGGCGGCCGGCGCGTGATCCCTCCGCGAAAACGACGCCCGCCGCGCCCGTCCGGACGCGGGAAGCCACGCCACCCGCGATACCCCGGGCACGAAGGAAACCGACCCGCGAGTAACCCGGCCTTCGTCGACAAATCTCCCCGGAGAATCCAGAACCGACTTCCCGGAACACGGCGTTGCCGCGTTCTCCCACCCGCACCGGAAAAACACCAGGAGAACACGGAAGGCGATACGGGAAACACCGGCAGCGCCCTCACCCCACCTCCCCCGACCACGGAGAACACCGAACTCCCGCGCCCCGTCGGCGCCTCCGCCAGCCTCCCGCGCCCGTTCACCCTCCGCCACCGCACGGAAACACAGAACTCACCCCGCAGAACGCCCGCGTTTCCCTCACCAATCAATCGCATTCACCGGCGACACCGTCCGCGCCCCTTGAACGTGCGCGTGACCGGAAGCTATTAGGGTGAGAAACGCAAACGAGCCCCACCCCATGGGAGTTGAAGACTGTCGTGCGTTTCCCCCCACGCAAGCAGACGGCGCTCGTCGCCGCCACACTGGTCGCGTCATTCGCCATCGCCGCCCAGGCCGTCGGCGTGCCCGGCGGCGGTGACGACACGGCCCAGAGTCCCGAGCCCGACATGGCGGCGGTGCGGGCCGCGCTGACCGAGTCGACGGAGCTGGGCGCGCCCGGGGCCATGGCGCGCTTCGACGGCCCGGACGGTTCCCTCACCGAGACGGTCGGCGAGCGGGAGGCCGGCACCGGTCAGCCCATGGACACCGACGCGCAGTTCCGCATCGGCAGCGTGAGCAAGACCTTCTCCGCCGTCGCGCTGCTCCAGCTCGTCGAGGAGGGCGCCGTCGAGCTGGACACCCCGGTCAACGGGCTGCTGCCCGGCCTGCTGCCGGACGACACGATCACCGTGCGCCACGTACTGACCCACCGCAGCGGTCTCTACGACTACAGCAACGACATGTTCGCCGAGACGGTCCCCGGGTTCGAGGCCACGCGCGACGAGGTCTACACGCTCCAGGAGCTGGTCGACATGTCGACCGCCCAGCCGCTGACGGTCGAGCCCGGCTCGGCGTACTCCTACTCGAACGCCAACTTCGTGGTCGTCGGGATGCTCGTCGAGCACCTCACCGGCCAGTCCCTCGCGGAGGTCTACCAGGAGCGGATCATCGACCCGCTCGGCCTGGAGAACACCGCGTACGTGCACCCCGACACCGCCATGCCGGGCGACCACATCGACGGCCACCTCACCCCGGACGAGGCCGGCGAGCCGCTGGTGGACTCCACCGAGCAGACCGTGTCGTGGGCCCAGTCGGCCGGCGCCATGATCTCCAACCCGGCCGACCTGAACGAGTTCACGAGCGCGCTCCTCGGCGGGGAGCTGCTGGGGGCCGAGCAGCTCGAAGCGATGACCGAGACGCAGCCGACCGACGACACCGGCACCAAGCACTACGGCCTCGGGCTCCGGCGCTACGACCTGTCGTGCGAGGTGTCGGTCTACGGGCACACCGGCACCGTGCAGGGTTACTACACCTACGCGTTCACCACCGAGGACGGCGAGCACAGCCTCGCGGCCACCGCCAACACCTCGAACAACGGCGACGTCAACACGGCGCTCGGCGACTCCCTGGAGGCCGCCTTCTGCGGCGCCGACGCCGCCGAGCAGCGGACCGCCTCCGTCGAGGACGGCGACGAGCGCTTCGTCGCCCCGGCCGAGCCGGACCTGCCGGAGGGCCTCCAGCGCGACTGAGCGCCCACGCCCCCGCGTGCGCGAGGGGAACGAACGGCCCGCCGCCCTCCCTCGGGCGGCGGGCCGTCGTCGCGCCGTCCGCGCGTTCCGCGCTACGCCGCCTCGTCGCCGTGCGCCCCCTCGCCGCGCGGCGAGGGGATCAGGCGCCAGGCCAGCACGGCGGCGACCAGGACGAGCACGCTCGCGATGCCGATCGTGGTCCCCACCCCGCTCGCGAAGGCGCGTTGGGCCGCGTCGACGGCCGCGTGCGCCGACGCCTCGCCGCCGAACTCCCGGCGCAGGACGGCGAGCGACTCCCCCGCCGCCTCGCCGACCTGGTCGGGCGTGCCGGACGGCAGGTCGAGCCCCCGTTCGTAGACCAGCGCCTGCACCGAGCCGAGGACGGCGATGCCCAGGGCGAGACCCAGCTCGTAGGTGGTCTCGGCGACGGAGGCGGCCGCGCCGGCGCGTTCCCTGGGCGCGGCGGTCACCACGGTGTCGTTGGCCAGCGTCATCGCGACCCCGACGCCCAGGCCGATGATCGCCATGGCCACGATGACGCCGACATAGCCGTCCCGGTTCAGGACGAGCGCGAGCAGCAGCAGCCCCACGGCCGCCGTGGCCAGCCCGAGCGCGGCGGCCCGCCCGGCGCCGAGCCGCCGCACCAGCCACGCGACGAGGGCGACCACGACGATCGACGCGGCGGTCGTCGGGAGTTCGACCAGCCCGGCGCGCAACGGGCTGAGGTCGCGGACCAGTTGCAGATACTGCGAGAAGAAGAAGAGCAGCCCGCTGAACGCGAAGATCGCCGTGCCCGCGGCCGCGATGGCGCCGGAGAAGGCCGGGTCGCGGAAGAGCGCGACGTCCAGCAGCGGATGCGTCAGCCGCCGCTGCCTCCGCACGAAGAGCACCGCCGCCAGCGCGCCGATGCCGACGGCCGCCGCCGACTGCGCGTCGAAGCCGGCGGAGACGGTGTGCTTGATCGCGTACACCAGCGGAACGATCGCCAGGAGGGAGAGCGCGGCCGAGAACCAGTCGACCGGCGGCTTCACCGGGTTTCTCGACTCCGGCAGCAGCCACAGGCCGAGGCCGACCACCGCGATCATCACCGGGATGTTGATCAGAAAGACCGATCCCCACCAGAAGTGCTCCAGCAGCGTCCCGCCCACCAGCGGCCCGAGCGCGGCGCCCGCCGTCGCGCCGGCCGACCAGATCGCGATGGCGCGGGTGCGCTGCCGCGGGTCCTCGAAGAGGTTGCGCACGATCGACAGCGTCGACGGCATGATCGTCGCGCCGCTGACCCCCAGCAGCGCCCGCGCCGCGATGAGCAGCTCGGCGGTCGGCGCGAACGCCGCGATCGCGGAGGAGACACCGAACGCGACGCTGCCCACCAGCAGCAGCCGTCGCCGACCGACGCGGTCGGCGACGTTCCCCATCGTCACCAGCAGCCCGGCCAGCGCGAACGAGTAGATGTCGCCGATCCACAGCAGCTGCGTGTGGCTCGGTTCGAGCGCGGTGGTCAGGGACGGGACCGCGAGGGCCAGCACCGTCCCGTCGATGGCCAGCAGGGTGACGGCGAGCGTGAGCACGGCCAGCGCGGCCCACCTGCGCCGCGGGGTCAGGGCGTTCGTCGGAGCAGGCGCCGACGACGCGGGCAGAACGTCCATGCGGTTCATCGTACCGACCGATCGGTCGGCACAGTAAGCAGAAGTGGTCGGTGTAACAGACTGTACGATGCCCGCATGACGGAACCCGGCGGCAGGGCGAGCCGCAACCCCGAGCGCACCCGCCAGGCGGTCCTCGAAGCGGCGGCACGCCTGCTCACCGAACGCGGCACCGCGATGTCCCTGGCCGAGGTCGCCACGGCGGCGAAGGTCTCCAAGAGCGGACTGCTGCACCACTTCGGCAGCCGGGACGAGCTGATCCTCGCCGTCGTGCGGTACACCAACGAGAAGTTCCGCGCGCGCGTGATGCGCCATCTCGACCTGTCGGAGAACCGCCCCGGCAAGATGCTCCGCGCCTATGTGCGCGCGCTCTGCGGCGGCGACGCCTACGCCCCCGAGTACTTCTTCGTCTCGCTGACCACCTGGAACGGCATCCAGAGCGTCGAGGGCGTCAACGCCGCGTTCGCCGAGGACCGGGAGTGGTGGGACGAGCAGTTCACCCTCGACGGCATGGACCCCGACCTCGCCCACCTGATCCAACGCGCCTGCGAGGGCATCGCCGCGGCCGCCGCCTTCGGCGACGAGACCCCCGACCGCCTCACCCGCGCCCGCGACCGCCTCCTGACGATGACCGACTCCGCCACCTTCCCCGCGTGACGCGCGCCCCTCACCTGCCGCGCGTCGCTCACGGCGAGGCGGCGGGCGCCTTCCCGGGGAATAGATGAGCCGTCAACGATCTCGTTACACTCCCCCCATGAACGCAACGCCTCGCTGGCTCACCCCGGAGCAGAAGGCCGCTTGGGACAGTTTCATCCGTATGCAGGAGACGCTCATCGGGCGGCTCACCCGCCAACTGCACGTCGACTCCCGCATGTCCGCCTCGGACTTCATCGTGTTGGCCAGCCTCACGGAGAGGGGCGGCGGGCGGATGCGGTTCCTGGATCTGGCGAAGTCGGTGGAGTGGGAGAAGAGCCGGATGTCCCACCAGGTCGCGCGGATGGCGAAACGCGGGCTGGTCGCCAGGGAGGAGTGCCCGGACGACGGGCGCGGCTGGTTCATCGTGGCCACCCCGGCCGGCTACCGGGCGATCGAGGAGGCCGCGCCCCTGCATGTCGCGCACGTCCGACGGCTGTTCGTCGACGCACTCTCCCAGGAGGAGCTGGACACCCTCGCCCGGATCTCCCAGCGTGTGCTGACGCACATGGAGCAGCAGCCGGACTGACCGCGCGGCGCGCGGCGACCGGCGCCGGGCGCCGCGCGCCCCAGAAGTTGATGTGTCAACCGAAGGGGTCTACTGTGGAGCGAGCCCACACCCGGCCCCCTGGGAGGACACATGACCGTCGAGGTGAACGACGTGCCCGCCGCGAAGCGGTACGAGGCCCGGGTCGACGGGGAGGCCGACGTCGCGGGCTTCGCCGCGTACCTGCGCACGGCGGAGCTGATCGCGTTTCTGCACACCGAGGTCGCGCCCGCGTACGAGGGCCGTGGCGTCGGCTCCGCGCTGGCCCGCACCGCGCTGGACGAGGCGCGCGCCGCGAACCTGCGGGTCCTGGCGACCTGCCCCTTCTTCGCGGCGTGGATCGCCCGCCACCCCGAGTACGAGGACCTGCTGTACCAGTCACGCAGCAGGGTCAGCGACTGAGAAGCCGAAGACGGCGACGAGGAGGCCGACATGAGCGGCGGACCCGAGAAGAAGAGCTACCAGGGGCGCGCGATCACGGTCACCTTCGAGGCCGGACGCTGCCTGCACGCCGCCGAGTGCGTCGGCGGCCTGCCGGAGGTGTTCGACACCGGCAGGCGCCCGTGGATCAGCCCGGACGGCGCCGACGCCGACCGCCTGGCCGAGGTCGTGCGACGCTGCCCCACGGGCGCGCTGCACTACACGCTCGCGGACGGCGGCACGGAGACCCCGGAACGGCCCACGCGGATCACCCGCAGCGCCACCGGGCAGCTCACCGTGCGCGGCGAGCAGAGCGTGCACACGGCGGACGGCCCGCGGACCGAGACCAGGGCGGTGCTGTGCGGCTGCGCGCTGAGCCGGCGTCAGCCGTACTGCGACCACTCGGGGCCCTGCGGTCAGTGACCCGCGGGGTGCCGCGACCCCCGAGGGGGCGGGGAGGAACGGGCACGGTGTGCGTCGCCCCTCCCCGCCCCCTCGTCCTCGTCCTCAGACCATCGGGTTGCCGCCGGCGGTCGCCGCGGGCGGGTGAACTCCCGGCCGACGGTGGCGGGCCGGAGGCGCTGGCGGGCCGCGCCGGCCGTGGTCCGGGCGCCGACCGGCCGGCGACGGGTGGCGCCCGCCGCGGAGGACGGCCGGCGCGCGGCCGTCACGTCAGCCGCGGCCGGTGGCCAGCAGCTGCGTCTCCCACTCGAAGGCGACACCCGAGGCACCACCGTGCTGCGCCTGGATGCCGATGACGTCCTGCAGGGTCTCCTCCCGGGCCCAGTCGCGCTGCCACTCGGCCATCACGGCCAGCCACGTGATCGGCACGATGCCCGCCTGCACCATGCGCCGCACGGCCATGTCATGGGTCTCGACCGAGGCGCCGCCCGAGGCGTCGGTGACGACGTAGACGTCGAAGCCCTCACCCGCCGCCTGGATGGCCGGCATCGCCACACAGACCTCCGTCCAGAGACCGGCGATGATCAGCTTCTTTCGCCCGGTCGCCTTGACGGCGTCCACGACGCGCTGGTCCTGCCAGGTGTTGATCAGCGTCCTGTTGATCGGCTTCTGGTCCGGGAACACGTCCTGTATCCCCTTGAGGAGAAGACCGCCGCGCTCCTCCAGAACAGTGGTCAGGATCGTCGGCACCTCGTACGCCTTGGCGGCCTTGGCCAACGCGACGGAGTTGTTGACCACCATCGTCGGTTCGTGACTGTTCAAGTTCGCGAACTGGAAAGGCTGGTGATCGATCAGCACGACGACGCTCTCCTCGGGCGTCAGCAGTGCGTCGAGTCCGGCCTTCTTGCCAGTGCTCATGGGGTTCCCCTTCTGGAACTTCGCGGCTTCGCGTCCAACGGGCCCAGACGGCATACCGAAACCTCGACGCCACGCGGGCCGACCAGGGGTCGACCGGCTGACGCCCACCATCTGGTTGACGCGTCACCTACGCTAGAGAGCAGTAGTTGAAGTGTCAACCAGACCCCGGCCGCCACCGCCGGCGCCCACCCGGGGCCCCGTAGAACTCCGGGCATCGAACGCCGGAGAAGGGTTAGTTGACGTTTCAATCACTGACACCTAGGCTTAGGTGACACATCAACCGGAGAGCCCTCGGGAGAAGTGAGCGCCCCGTCCGGTCGGAACCAGACGGGAGCAGCGATGGCGAAGAACACCCCGCAGGAGAGCCCCCCCGGGGGACTCGCCCGCGACCGACGCCTCGCGGGTCGAGTTCGGTATCGACAGCTTCGGCGACCGGCCCCGCGACGACCGGGGCGAGGTCCTCTCGCACGCGCAGGCGATCCGCGCCGCCGTCACCGAGGCGGTCCTGGCCGACCAGGTCGGCGTCGACGTGGTCGCGTTGGGCGAGCACCACCGGCCCGAGTACGCGATCTCCAGCCCGGAGACGGTGCTGGCGGGCATCGCGACCGCCACCGAGCGCATCCGGCTCGCCTCCGGAGTGACGGTCCTCTCCTCGGACGACCCCGTGCGGGTGTTCCAACGCTTCGCCACGCTCGACGCGCTCTCCCGCGGCCGCGCCGAGGTGATCCTCGGGCGCGGCTCGTTCACCGAGTCGTTCCCGCTGTTCGGCTACGACCTCAAGGACTACGAGGTCCTGTTCGACGAGAAGATCGACCTCTTCCACCGGCTCCTGGACGAGAAGCCCGTGACCTGGAAGGGCACCACCCGCGCCGCGCTGAACGAAGCGGACGTGTACCCGAAGACCGAGTCGGGGCGTCTCAGCACGTGGGTCGGGGTCGGCGGTTCGCCGCAGTCCGTGATCCGCACCGCGCACTACGGGTTCCGGCTGATGCTCGCCGTCATCGGCGGCGCCCCCGACCGGTTCGCGCCCTACGTGGACCTGTACCGGCGCGCCAACGAGCGGGGCGGCACCACGGCGTTGCCGGTCGGCCTGCACTCCCCCGGCTTCGTCGCGCCGACCGACGAGGAGGCGAAGGAGCTGTTCTACCCCGGGTACCGGGAGATCCGCGACCGGATCGGCGCCCTGCGCGGCTGGCCGCCGCTCCGCCGCTCGGAGTTCGAGGCCGAGGTGGAGCGCGGCTCGCTGTACGTCGGCTCCGTCGAGACCGTCGCGACCCGGATCGCCCACGCGATCCGGGTGCTGGACGCCGGCCGGTTCGACATGGTCTATTCGGCCGCCGGCACCGTCTCGGCCTCCGCGCGGCTGCGTGCGGTCGAGTTGTACGGCACCCAGGTCATCCCCCGGGTCCGCGAACTCCTCGCGGAACGGCCCGCGACCACGGCCGGAGCGGCGCGATGACCGCCCCCGTCACCACCCTCGGGATTTTGGGGGCGGGGAAGGTCGGCACCGTTCTGGCCCGGCTGGCCGTCGGTGCCGGCTGTCGGGTGCTGGTCTCCGGGTCGGGCGACCCCGCCGGGATCGCGCTGACCACCGAGGTGCTCACCCCCGGAGCGAAGGCCGTGTGGCCGGCCGAGGCCGCGGCGGCCGCCGACGTGGTGATCCTCGCCCTCCCGCTCGGCAGGTACCGCGAACTGCCGGTTCCCGAGCTGGCGGGCAAGCTCGTCGTCGACGCGATGAACCACTGGTGGGAGGTCGACGGCCCCCGCGACGGGATCCTCCCGCCCGACGCCTCGTCGAGCGAGACCGTGCGGCGCTTCCTGCGCGGCGCGCACGTCGTGAAGGCCCTCAACCACATGGGCTACCACGACCTTGAGGAAGGGGCCCGTCCCCCGGGCCACCCCGGGCGCAGGGCGATCGCCGTCGCCGGCGACACGGCCGAGCACGTCGCCGTCGTCTCGGAGTTGGTCGACAGACTCGGGTTCGACCCGCTCGTCGTCGGCGACCTGGCGGCGGGCGCCCTGCTCGAACCCGGCACCCCCGCGTTCGGGGCCAACGTCGACATCGCCCGGCTCCGCGCGCTCACCGGCCCGACCACCCCACCCACGCCACCCACCCGCGACCGCGCCCACGAAGCGTTCGCACACCACGCGTCGTTCCCACGTAAGGAAAGCCGATGACCCAGGGGTTGACCGACAACAGTGGCGCGCCCGTGACGGTCGAGCTCGATCTCGACGGCCCGGTGAGCGCCTACACCGTGCGGCTCGGCGACGGGCCCCCGGTGGGCAGGGCCGAGTTCGTCGACTTTCCCGACACCGACGCCGACGACGACGCCGACGCGGCCCCCGAGCGGATCTTCTTCCACACCGAGACGGACGAGGAGTTCGCCGGACGTGGGCTGGCGGGGCTGCTGGTGCGCGAGGCGCTCAGGGACAGCACGGAACGGCACCTCACCGTCGTGCCCGTGTGCCCGGTGTTCATCCGCCATCTGAGGAAGCATGGCGACGAGTTCACCGCGAGCGGTGGCGTCTTCCGCCGCGCGACGCGGGAGGACGTCGCACGGGTCACACGCGCCACGCGGCCCTGACCTCCGCCCCCGCTCGCCCGTCGCACCCACCTCGCACACCCCCGCACAGACCCGGCCGCGGCACCGGGACCGCACCCCCGGAAGAAGGAGCACGTGATGCGGTCGGTCATCCCCGACTATCTGGCCGAGGCGCTCGGCGACGTGGCGTCGGACACGTCCGGAGAGCTCGCGGGATACATCCCGGAACTGGCCGCGGCGGACCCGGAACACCTCGGCGCGGCCTTCGCCACCGTTCAGGGCGAGGTCTACGGTGCCGGCGACATCGACACCGAGTTCACCATCCAGTCGATCTCCAAGCCGTTCGCCTATGCCCTCGCGCTGTCCGACCGGGGGTTCGCACCGGTGCTGGCCAGCGTCGGGGTCGAGCCGTCGGGAGAGGCGTTCAACCAGATCTCCCTCGAAGACGGCACCGGGCGCCCGCTCAATCCCATGATCAACGCCGGCGCGATCACCACCCACGCGCTGGTCGGCCCGGAGGGCCTCAAGCCGGCGGAGCGTGTGGAGCGCGTGACCGACGGACTCTCGGCGTTCGCCGGCCGCCGGCTGCGAGCGGACGAGGCGGTGTGCGCCTCGGAGATGGAACACGCGCACCGCAACCTCGCCATCGCCCACATGCTCCGCGGCCACGACATCCTCACCGAGGACCCGAGAACCGTCGTCGACGGCTACACCCGGCAGTGTTCCGTGCTGGTCACCGCGCGCGACCTGGCCATGATGGCCGCGACGTTGGCCAACCGCGGGGTGAACCCGCTCACGGGCCAGCGGGTGATCACCGAGCCGGTGGCGCGCCAGGTGCTGAGCGTCATGTTCACCTGCGGGATGTACGACGCGGCCGGCGACTGGGCGACCCAGGTCGGCATCCCCGCGAAGAGCGGTGTGGCGGGCGGACTGATCGGCGCGCTCCCCGGTCAGATCGGCATCGCCACCTTCTCGCCACGGCTGGACCCGCACGGGAACAGCGTGCGCGGGGTGTCCCTGTTCGAACGGTTCTCCTCCGACATGGGTCTGCACCTGATGGGGGTCCCGGCCGCCGCGCGCGCGGTCGTGCGCTCCAACCACGTCGTCGGCAGCGGTCGGAACGCGCTGCGGGTCCTCCAGTTGCAGGGCGGGATCGGCTTCGCCGGGGCCGAGAGAATCGTGCGGGAGGCCGTGGACTCCGCGTTCCAGGAGGTCGGGGTGGCGGTGGATCTCACGCTGGTCTACTCGATCGACGACGTCGCGCGGCGTATGGTCCTGGAGGTCGCGCGCCGGCTCACGCTGGACGGCCACGAGGTCCACCTCGTCGACCCGGAGTCGCTGCTGCCCGATCCGGACCCCGGTGACGGCGGCCGGGTCACCGTCGTGGAGACCGTGGCACAGGCCAGTGCGTCCGTCGCCTCGATCCGCCGCCCCTGACCACGGCCGACAGCAGGCCGTCCCACCGGAAGAGGAAAAACGATGCGTCCGTTCCTGGACAAGGTCATGCCCGAGGCGTGGCGGGCCGCGACAGCGTTCTCGTCGGCGATCCGCGAGGCGGCGCTGCAACGCGGACTCTCGTCGCGCGAGGTCGAGTTCATCAAGCTGCGGGCGTCGCAGATCAACGCGTGCGCCTTCTGCGTCGACCTCCACTCGCGCGAGGCCAGGAAGGCCGGGATAGCGCAGCAGCAACTCGACCTGCTGCCGGCGTGGCGGGAGACCGCGCTGTTCGACGAGCGGCAGCGGGCGGTGCTCGCGGTGGCCGAGGCGGCCACGACGCTCCCCCTCACCGAGGAGGCGGAGGCCGACCTCGCGGGCGCGCGGTCGGTTCTCGACGAGGAGGCGTTCGCGGCGGCCGAGTGGGTGGCGGTCACCATCAACGCCTTCAACCGCGTCTCGATACTCAGCGGGCATCCGGTGCGTCCCCGCGACGCGGAAGGGAAGATCGTGCGATGAGCAACGCGGAGACGCACCCCCGTCCTGAGGTACTCGACCGCGGGGAGCCGTGCACGGCGGTGGAGGTGCTCACGCCCCGCCTGGTGCCGCTCGGCGGCGTGCGGGCGACAACCGTGCACCGGACCCTCCCCCAGCGGCGGAGATCGCTGGTGGGGTCGTGGTGCTTCCTGGACCACTTCGGCCCCGACGACGTCGCGGTGACCGGCGGGATGCGGATGCCACGGCACCCGCACACCGGACTCGCGACGGTGTCCTGGCTGTTCGACGGGCATGTCCGGCACCTCGACTCCGGGGGCAACGCGGCCCCGGTGCGGCCGGGAGAGCTCAACCTGATGATCGCCGGCCGTGGCATCACCCACCAGGAGCTCAGCGCCCCCGAGACCAGCACCCTGCACGGCGTGCAACTCTGGTACGCGCTGCCGGAGGAGACGCGCTTCAGCGACAACGCCTTCGTCCACCACGTCCCGGAGCCGGTCGAACTCCCCGGCGTCACGGCGCGCGTGTTCATCGGCGCGCTCCTCGGCTCGGTCTCCCCCGTCGAGACGCGGACACCCGACCTGCTCGGCGCCGAGCTCGTCCTCGCGCCCGGCTCCTCCGCCCGGCTCACCGTGCGCACCGACTTCGAGCACGCCGTCCTCGCCGAGAACGGCGAGGTCACGGTGAACTCGGCGGCCGTCGACCACCGTTCGCTCGCCTACGTCCCCGTCGGCTCCGACACGCTGGTGATCACGGCGGGCGACGCGGAGACGCGCGTCATCCTGCTGGGCGGCGTCCCGCTCGGGGAGCGGATCGTGATGTGGTGGAACTTCGTCGGGCGCGACCACGACGAGATCGTCGAGTACCGGCGCCGCTACCAGGCCGAGCTCGGCTTCGAACCCGCCGACCCACGCGACGCCGGCAAGCCCGCGCTGTTCGGCGACTTCCCACCTGACCAGCCGCCCCCACTGCCGGCCCCGGCCCTGCCGAACTCCCGGATGCGCCCGCGCGCGCAGCCCGGGGAACGGGAGTGAGACGCGGTCCCGGCGCGGTGAGAGGCATCGCCCCCGCCCCGCGCCCCCCGCGCGGCACCCGCATCGTCGGGCGGCGGCCCCGACGAACCGGCACCGGCCAGGCGGACGCCGGTCGCGGCGGCCCGCGAAGGGCCGCGTGTCTCCGAGGCGGGCCGGGGTCCGGGGCGGACCCGACCCGCGTCGCCCGGTAGCCGACGGCCGGGCCGCCCTTCCGCCGACCGCCGTCCCGGGTACCGGGCCCCGCTCCGTCGGCAGGTCGAGCGGGGTCGGGCCGGCGTCGCCGCCACGAGGGCCGGGCCCCGGGCCCGGCCACTGGTCACCGGTGGACACGGATCGGGACCCGACGCCCGGCGCTCCGCACGTTCCCGGCGAACCGGCGCTCCGCACGTTCCCGGCGAACCGGCGGACGACCTGACCGAGCCGAGCCCGACGACGCCGGACCTGACCGAGCCGGACCTGACCGAGCCGGACCTGACCGAGCCGAGCCCGACCACGCCGGACCTGCCATCCTGTGAGACTCCCGCCCCGGAAGGAAACGCCTGCCGACGGGAGACATCGCGGGCGTTGAGCCTCGCGCGCCCGCGTCAACGTGCCGGCGTCGGGTCAGGGGCCGGCGGGCGGGTCAGGCCGTCTGGCGGGTCAGGCCGGCGGGCGGGTCGGGGCGTACCTGGCGAGCATGGTCTGGACAGCCTGTTCGACGGCGTCGTGGATGTCGGAGGCCGCGGGGTCCCAGTCGGTCAGCAGCATCCGAGGCCACAGGACGTAGTTGGCGATCATGCCGAGAAACTGGTTCGCGGCGCTCACCGCGTCCGGGACGTCGGCGTTGCCCGCCTCGTGCTCGGCTTCCAGGTACCGCCGCACAGAGGTGAAGTAGGGCAGTTTGCCGAGCTGGAACTGCATCCGCCCCAGCTCGGGGAAACGAGGCAGTTCGGCGATGACGATCCGGAAGAGGGCCGTCATGCCGGGCTGGCTGACCAGGTCGGCATAGCGGTGGCCGATGGTTGTCAGCCCGGAGCGCAGATCCCCTGGCTGTGGCCGCTCCGCGGTGTCACCCGCGTCACGCTGCCAGGACTCGGTGACGATGGCCTCGAAGAGGGCCGCCTTGGTGGGGAATCGCTTGAACAGGGTGGACTTCGAGACGCCGGCCGCCTCGGCGATCCGGGCCAGCGAGGTGCCGTCGTAGCCGCGTTCCAGGAACAGTTCCGTGGCCGCGCTGGTGATCGCCTCGCGTTTCCGCTCAGCGAGCCTGCGGTGGTGCGCGGAGAGTTCTGCTGCCATGCGGACAGTATGCCGCAGAGCCGAGACGAGTCACTTGACTCGCCTCTCGGCCCACGTCTACGGTACGGAAGGAAAGGCGAGTCGAGTGACTCGCATCGCATCCCTGGCGCCGGGCGCACCCCGGTGGCCGCGTGCTGGAGGAACAAGTTCATGACGATCGACAAGACCGCCCTGGTGACCGGCGCCAACCGCGGCCTCGGACGCGCCGCGGCCCTCGCTCTGGCCGCGCGCGGGGTACGGGTCCTGATCACCCACCGCGGCGAGGCGGCCGAGGCGGAGAGGACGGTGGAAGAGGTGCGGGCGGCGGGCGGGACCGCCGCCGCCCTCCGGCTCGACATCAGCGACCTCCCCTCTTTCGCGCCCTTCCTCTCCGCGCTGAGGGAGCAGTTGGAACGCTGGGGAACTTCGCGGCTCGACATCCTGGTCAACAACGCGGGGGTGGGGATCTTCGGACCGCTGGAGGACGTCACGGCCGACGACTTCGACACGGTGATGGACGTCAACGTCCGGGGCACGTTCTTCCTCATCCAGTCACTCGCCCCGCTGCTGACCGGAGGCGGCCACGTCATCAACGTTTCGTCGTCGCTGACCCGCCACACCAGCCCCGCCACCTCGGTCTACTCCGCCTCGAAGGCCGCCGTCGAGGCCCTGAGCCGCACCCTCGCCGCCGAACTCGGCCCGCGCGGGATCCGCGTGAACTCCGTCGCCCCGGGACCGACCGCCACCGACTTCAACGGGGGCGCGATGCGGGACGACGCCGAGATGCGCCGGGCCCTGGCCGGCCAGACCGCGCTCGGCCGCGTCGGCGAACCCCGGGAGATCGGCGACGCCATCGCCACGCTGGCCACCGACGGCCTGCGCTGGGTCACCGCCCAACGCGTCGAGGTCTCCGGCGGCGCCTTCCTCTGACCGCCCGGGCGGCGGCCCGTCGGGTCGCCCACGGCTCGGACACCCTCACGGCCCGGGACGGCGACGACGACGCCCACCTTCCCGGCCCCGCCGGCCGAGCCATGACGACGGCTGTCGACACAGGCGAAGCCGCCCTGGGCGGCGCGAGGTTCCCCTCCCCCTGCCCGCCGCGAGGGAAGAGGGGGTGAGGCGGGCTGGGACGTCCGGGCACGGCGACGACGGGACGGTCGCAAGGCGACACGGGCTGGACGCCACCGGCGTCGAGAGAAAACGCCGCTGCATATCATCGGTTGATGAGTGACCCCGTCGTACTTCAGGTGGCCGCCACGCCGGCCTCTCCTCCTCTTGTGCTGCGCCCCTGGCGCATGGCGGACACCGCCGCATTGGTCGAGGTGAGCCGGGACCCCGCGTTGCGCCAGTGGGCGAGCTCCGCCGTGGACAGCGATGCCGACGGGGAACGGTGGGTGCGGGCCCAGCAGCGGGGCTGGGCAGCGGGCGACCGGTTCGGCTTCGCCGTCCTTGAGGCGCGACCCGGTTCAGACGGCGAACGGTTGGTGGGCAACGTGGTCCTCAAGGAAGTCGCCTCCGGCAAACCGTCGGCCGAGGTGGGCTACTGGACCGCGGCGCACGCTCGCGGGCGGGGAGTGGCCCCTCGCGCTCTGGAGGCACTCAGCGACTGGGCCTTCGACGCCTTCGAAACCGACGGACTGGAGCGTCTCGAACTCCTGCACCAGGTCGACAACCTGGCATCGTGCCGGGTCGCGCAGAAGAGCCGCTACGACTTCGACACCATCCTGCCCGCGGCACCGCCCGCCTTCCCCCGCGACGGCCACCTGCACATACGGCGCACGGGTGCCTGACCCCGCCCGGCGTCCGCGGATCGGCTGAGGCTGCTCAGGCCCGTCTTCGGCGGAGGTGAGAGACGAGTAGCTTCTCCCGCTCGACCTTCGGAAAACCCCTCCAGAACCCGCGTGCCCCTCGCCTCGGCACCCACCTCACACCGCCAGAAACGTTCGCGGACAGGAGCCTTACGCACATAGCCGGACGCGAGCCACCGCGACCGGCTGAGGCGCCTCGGGCCCACGAGGAGTCAGCTGATGTACCGGTAGCCGACGAAGTCCCGGTTGAGGTCCACGTCCAGGAACCCGACCCGGGAGGGGTCCCGAGTCGTTTCACCTAGCCTCAGAGCTGGGAAGGGGGCGCCCCATGGAGTGGCTGCTTTTCCCTCTGATGTGGCTGACATTCCTGGCCGCGCTGGCGTTCGTCCTGACGAGGCCGCGCCGAGCGAATAAGCCACTCCGAGTGGGGAGGGCAGACCGGCGCCCTTCAGGCGGTGAACGCACTGACCCCGCTCCGCCACGCGTACAGCAGGATATGAACCGCTATGGGAGCTCGGATTAGTCCGGCGTTTCATCCACGCTGGATGCCTATGGAGCATGAAGTTGCAGACAGGGGCCATCATGGGAAAGATCTTCACGGTCGCCTTATGGCTGTATGCTTCAGCGTTTGCCCTCCTCTTCATCGCGGCGATCGTGGCAATCGCGCTGGACGCAGCAGGGGTCATCGACCTGCCGGAGATCGACGCGCCGGAGGGCGAGAGCTCGGACCACTCGACGCCCTATGACGATCCCTTCTGGCCTCCGTATGACGACCCGTTGTGGCCTCCGGTACCAACTCCGCCGCTTCCACAACCGCCGCTTCGATGACCTAAGGGGAGGTGCGGCTGTGCCACGGGGAGCTCCGCCCTCGCCACCTACCGCACCACGAATCAACGACTCAGAACATTGGTATCGGAGGAGAGCTATGGGCTACAAGGAACGACGAGCCAAGAAAATCGCCACCCTGGCGGAGCCGCATCTGGAGCCCGGTGAGCGCATCCAGACGGGGTTCATGACGATAAAGGGTTCGGGGATCTTCACGTCGCCGGCCGAGTGGTTCGTGGTCACCGACCGTGCGATCCTCATCGTGGGCCGCCGCGAGGTGCAACGCCTCCCGCGCGACTTCTGGTTCGGCAAGCCGACCGGGCTGTACCACATGATCGAGCTCGACCGCACATATAAGGTCCACCGGCAGTGGCACCAGGAAGTCATTGCCGCCGACGAGGCGCTGCGCGGAAAGCAGAACCCCGACGCCCCGGCGGCCGACAAGCACTGAACCAGAAGGTCGGCAGGGCAGGGGTTCCGATCAGACAGTCCCAGCAGCAACAGTTTCGGACTCGGCATCCCTCCGTCCCGGCACATGCCAACAAACCGCCGACTCGGCGCACCAGCACGACACGACCTCGTTCCCCGCCTGGTTGTTACCTCTCAGCAACCGATTCCTGGCCCGGCGACCGAGGCTTCCTCGGAGGCACCACCGACCCCACCGGAACGACCCACCTCGGCGCCCGCGAATACGACCCCACACTCGGCCGCTTCCTACGGACGGCCCCAGAAGCCGTCCCGCCACGCCCCGTCCGACCGGCCAAGGTGCGAAAGCGGTGGGTATGTAGGGGTGGGTGCTTAGGGGTGGTTACGGGTTGACCGCGGTTGCGCTCGAGGTGCCATGCTGTTACTCAGGCGGTCGCACGGTCCAGCCGGCTCCCGGTGAGCCGGCCGTGCGTGAACGTGTCGCAGGAACGGACGCGTCGTCGGCCGCGTCGAATGAGGTCGAGAGCGGTCGAGAGCGGTCGAGAGCGGTCGAGAGCGGTCGAGAGCGGTGTTCTCGGAGGGCCTGTTCGCTGGCTCGTGTGGTGTCTTCCTTACGAATCGGATAACTCGTATTCCCTGCCCGGCGAACCACCCGGATCTTTCCGGTGAACACTCGGCTTTCCCACTCGAATAACGCAGGCGGCAACGGCCTCGGGGCCGGAGTCCGTCATGCCGGTAACCGTCGACAAACTCATGACCGCATGTGTCATCTCCGCGGGACAGGCACGGGAGACCCGTCCTGCGCGCAGTTGTGCCCCCCGCCGAACCGCCGGTTCGGAAGCGACGCGACAGAGAGAAGGGAAACCGGACGACATGACGGACCAGAAACGCTCTGCCAGCCGCGCCATCGTGCTGGGAGCGAGCATGGCCGGACTGCTGACCGCGCGCGTACTCGCGGAAGCATACGACGACGTGATCGTGGTGGAACGGGACCCCCTGACGGACCACGACTGCTCCGTGCCGCACGTGTGCCCGAGGCGGGGCGTGCCGCAGGACTACCACGTCCACGGCCTGCTGACCCGCGGCCGGCTCCTCATCGAGGAGATGTTCCCCGGCATCACCGACGAGTTGCTGGCCAGCGGAGCCGTGGCGGGCGACGTCACCGACGACGTGCTCTGGGTCGTGAACGGCCGACACCTGCCGAGGACGCACTCGGACATGCTGATGCTCTCGCTGAGCAGGCCGCACCTGGAACAGCGGGTCCGGGCCCGGGTGCGCGCGCTGCCGAACGTCCGCTTCCTGGTGCGACACTCCGCCGTCGCGCCGCTCCTCGCCCCCGGCGAGCGCCGGGTGGTCGGCGTGACCGTGACCGACACGGCCGGGACGCGGGACCTGCGCGGCGACCTGGTGGTGGACACCACCGGCTGGCGCTCACGCACCCCGACGTGGCTGGAACGGCTGGGATACCCCGAGGTCGAGGAGGAGCGACAGAACGTCGGCGTCGGGTACGCGACGCAGTACTTCCGGCTGACCCCCGACGCGATGAAGGGCGTCATCTCCGAGATGGTGGCGGCCTCTCCGGCCTCTCCGCGCGGCGCCATGTCCCTGCGCATCGAGGGCGGCCGCACCGTGGTGACGGCCTTCGGCTTCCGCGGTGACCACGCGCCCACCGACCCCGAGGCGTACCTCGCGTATCTGAAGTCCCTCTCGGCGCCCGACATCTACGAGACGGTCCGGGGCCAGGAGCCGCTGGCGGACCCGGTCGCCTTCCGCTTCCCGTACAACATGCGCCGCCGGTACGAACGACTGACGGACCTTCCCGAGGGGCTGCTCGTCCTCGGCGACGCCGTGTGCCGCCTGAACCCGATCTACGGCCAGGGCACCACCGTCGCGGCCCTGGAAACGACGGTCCTGCGCGACCACGTCACCCGCTTCGGCGGGGCGCGCCCCACTGACTACTTCGCCGCGATAGCCGAGCACGCGGTGGACGACGTCTGGCACCAGACCACCAGCACCGACCTGGCCTTCCCCGGCGTCGAGGGGGAACGCACCGAAGCGTGGCGGCAGCGCCAGGAGAGCATGGGAGAGCTGCTGGACGCGGCCGTCCACGACCCCTCCCTGCTCACCGCCTACGCCCGGGTCATCTACCTGATGGACCCGCCCAGCGCGCTTGCCCAGCCGCGGATCCGTCGAGCCGTGCGGGCGGCGCGCGAGAACGAGCAGCCGCGCGCCGGGATCTGAGGGCTCCCCACATCCCGTCCGAAGCGGGGAGGGCGGACACGCGTGAGCCGTGTCCGCCCTTCCGCTCCTCACGGCCGAGAAGCGCCGCTCCGCGCGGTCGTTCCCTCGGTCGTTCCCTCCAGGTCGCATCCCAGGTCTCAGCCCAGGGGCATGACCTGCACGTCGCGGAACCACACGTCGGAACCGGTGTGGTGGTTCTGTAGGCCGACGCGACCCGAGCTGAGGTCCCGTTCGGGGTCGGCACCCTCGGTGTCGAACTCGTTGATCAGCACGTCGTTGAGGTACACCGAGACGTGCGGGTCCTCGACCACGTCAACGTCGCTGTCCTCATCGGCCCTACGAGGGGTAACAACCCCTACACCGGGGACATTCCGGCTGTGCGCACCGGTTCCCGTCCTCATCGGCCCCGATGAGGACGTTCGCCCCCGGCGCCGCGCGCCGCCTCGGTCTGCCGTTGTTACCCCTCGTAGGGCCGATGAGGACCTTCGGCTCCTCGCTGCGTGACGCGGTCAACCGCGTGTTGTTACCCCTCGTAGGGCCGATGAGGACACGCCGGGAGTTCGACGTGGCGGGACGGCAGACGGCCGAAGTGGCCTTCCGCTACGGAGACGAGACCACCCGCACCGACACCGTTCACGACGGAGCCGAGTCCACCACCGTCATCCCGCCGCCCGGTGGCACCGCCACCACCACGGTCACCGACGTACTCGGGCGAACCGTCGAACTACGCTCCTACACCGACGCCGACCGCACCGAGTTCCAGAACGCCACCTATCGTTACGACGTGGCAGGCAACCTCGTCGGTATGACCGACGCAGCCGGTAACGAATGGAGCTGGGAGTACGACAAGCGCGGCAACCAGACCCGCGCCGACGACCCGGACAAGGGCACCACCCTCATCAGCTACGACACCCTCGACCGGCCCGTGTCGACGACCGATGCCCGCGACATCACCCTGACCACGACGTACGACGCCCTGGGCCGCCGCACCAGACTCTCCGAGGGTGACGACACACGCGCCGAGTGGACGTACGACACCGTCAAACTCGGCGCCCCCGCCACCAGCACCCGCTACGTCGGGGACGCCGCCTACACCACCGCCGTCGACGGCTACACCAACCGCTACCAACCGACCGCCACCACCGTCACCCTGCCCGAGAACGAGGGCACGCTGGCCGGCGAGTACACCTGGCGCTACACCTACAACGCCCGCGTCGGCCTGCGGGAGTCGGTCATGCACCCGGCCCTCGGCGGTCTGCCGCAGGAGCGGGTCACCACCCTCTACAGCAGCCAGCACCTGCCGACGCGCACCGTGGCCGGCCAGCAGGTCCTGGTCGGAGACGTCCGCTTCGACGCCCTCGGCCGTCCGATCCGGGCGGAGTGCGGAAACCTGGGCCAGAAGGTCTACCAGACCCTCGACTGGGACGAGCACAACGGACGCCTCACCCGCGCCACCGTCGACGGCGACATCGCGCTCCGCGTCCAGGACACCCGCTACGGCTACGACGACATCGGCAACGTGACCCGGGTCGCCACCACCGCGGGACAGGGCGAACAGGCCAGCAGTGACGTCCAGTGCTTCACCACCGACGCGCTCCGCCGACTCACCGAGGCCTGGACCACCGCCGGCGCCGAAGACGACTGCGCCACCGGCCCCAACGCCACCACCGTCGGCGGACCCGACCCCTACTGGCACAGCTACACCTACGACCTCACCGGCAACCGGGTCAACGAGACCCAACACGCCACCAGCAGCGACGCAACCGACATCGTCCGCGACTACACCGTCGGAGAACCCGGCGAGAACGCGCCCAACACGCTCCGCTCGGTCAGCACCGACGGCGGCCCCCAGGAACAGGCGACCGAGACCTTCGAACACGACCAGGCCGGCAACCCGATCGAACGCGCCGGAATCCGCGACCAGACCCTCGACTGGGACCCCGAGGGCAACCTGGAGACTGTCACCGAGAACGGCACCACCACCGGCCACATCTACACCGCCGAAGGCGACCGCCTACTCACCCACCACGCGGACGGCTCCGCCACCGCCTACCTCCCCGCACCGATTGAGTTGGCATGCCTCAAGAGCAACAGTCAACCCGTGGGTGAAACTCTCCGTTGAGGCAGAATGCGACGCCTGTACACGCCCGAGGAATTTCCGCAGTACACCTGTCGCCAAAAGTCGCGATTCACTGACGCTCCGGTCAGCCAATGAATTCTCCTAGCCCCCGTGACCAGACAGCGAAATATGGCCGCACCCGCCATGCAATGTCGGCTTCGGGAACGACGATTTCCCCCCTCCAACAGGCGATGAGTACCCCCACCTAGCACGACGCGACCTCGTGCCCCTCCTGGTTATTACCCTTCCGAGGGGAGATGAGGACCGGCCGAGGCCGGGCGCATCCTCGCGAACGCGTTGTTACCCCTCCGAGGGGCGATGAGGACTGGAAGGAGCTGACCTTCTACCGGCCTTCCAAGCAGAGGTTGTTACCCCTCCGAGGGGCGATGAGGACCGCATCGTGAAGACGCAGGCCAGCACGGGCAGCAGACCCCACGCCGAACCGGAAAATGCAGCGGCCCTCCAGTAGTGTCACCGACCCCGGGGAGTCGCTGAAATCCACCACGGCCATCAACCACCGAGCCAGCCGCACAGGAACGGAAAAAAGCACACCCTCCTACACCCACTCCACCGTGTTCTCCACCTCCGGCCCCCGCCGAGGCAACGGCAACGGCAACGACGACCGCAACGAACGAGGGGGAGGCCCACTCCGCGCCGACCGCCGCCCCCGACGGCGGCCAGCGCCGAGCGAAGCGAGCAGCCTCACCCGTTCGGCCTCAGACACCCCCTCCAGAAGACGAGGATCTGCGCCACAGCATCATCCACGCCCTCACCCGTCCCCCGCGGGTCAGCCCCTCACAGCACCTTCAGCGGCAGCAGCTTCTTCCCCGTCGGCCCCACCTGGATCTCCGTCTGCATCTGCGGGCAGACCCCACAGTCGAAGCACGGGGTCCAGCGGCAGTCCTCGACCTCGGTCTCGTCGAGGGCGTCCTGCCAGTCCTCCCAGAGCCAGTCCTTGTCGAGGCCCGAGTCGAGGTGGTCCCAGGGCAGGACCTCCTCGTACGTGCGCTCCCGCGTCGTGTACCAGTCGACGTCGACGCCGAAGGTCTTGAGGGCCGGCTCGGCGCAGCTCATCCACTGTTCGTAGGAGAAGTACTCGCGCCAGCCGTCGAAGCGCCCGCCCGCCTCCCAGACCGCGCGGATCACCGAGCCCACGCGGCGGTCGCCGCGGGAGAGGAGTCCCTCGACGATGCCGGGCTTGCCGTCGTGGTAGCGGAAGCCGATGGAACGCCCGTAGCGCTTGTCCTCGCGGATGGCGTCGCGCAGCTTCGCCAGCCGCTCGTCCGTCGCCTCGGCCGCCAGCTGCGGCGCCCACTGGAACGGGGTGTGCGGCTTCGGCACGAAGCCGCCGATGGAGACCGTGCAACGGATGTCGTTGGAGCCGGAGACCTCGCGTCCCTTGGCGATGACCTTGACGGCCATGCTGGCGATCTCCAGCACGTCCTCGTCGGTCTCCGTCGGCAGCCCGCACATGAAGTAGAGCTTCACCTGGCGCCAGCCGTTGCCGTACGCGGTGGCGACGGTGCGGATCAGGTCGTCCTCGGAGACCATCTTGTTGATGACCTTGCGGATGCGTTCGCTGCCGCCCTCCGGCGCGAAGGTCAGGCCGGAGCGACGACCGTTGCGGGTCAGTTCGTTGGCCAGATCAATGTTGAACGCGTCCACCCGGGTGGAGGGCAGGGAGAGACCGATCTTGTCCTCTTCGTAGCGGTCCGCGAGCCCCTTGGCGACATCGGCGATCTCACTGTGGTCGGCCGAGGAGAGCGACAGCAGCCCGACCTCCTCGAAACCGGTCGCCGTGAGCCCCTTGTCGACCATCTCCCCGATGCCGGTGATCGACCGCTCCCGCACCGGCCGGGTGATCATCCCCGCCTGGCAGAACCGGCACCCACGCGTGCAACCCCGGAAGATCTCGACCGACATCCGCTCATGAACCGTCTCCGCCAGCGGCACCAACGGCTGCTTCGGGTAGGGCCACTCGTCGAGATCCATCACCGTGTGCTTGGAGACCCGCCACGGCACGCCGGAGCGGTTGGGCACCACCCGCGCGATCCGCCCGTCCGGCAGGTACTCCACGTCGTAGAACGCCGGAACGTAGACGCCGCCGGTGCGGGCCAGCCGCATCAGCAGCTCCTCCCGCCCGCCGGGACGCCCCTCCCGCTTCCAGTCGCGGACGATGTCGCTCATCGTCAGCACCGCCTGCTCGCCGTCCCCGATCACCGCGCAGTCGACGAACTCCGCGATCGGCTCCGGGTTGAACGCCGCGTGGCCGCCCGCCACCACCACGGGGTGCTCCTCGGTGCGGTCCGCCGCGCTGAGCGGGACCCCGGCGAGGTCGAGCGCGGTCAGCAGGTTGGTGTACCCCAACTCCGTGGAGAACGAGACCCCCAGCAAGTCGAACGCGCCGACCGGCCGGTGCGCGTCCACCGTGAACTGCGGCACCTCGTGCTCCCGCATCAGCGCCTCCAGGTCCGGCCAGACGCTGTAGGTGCGCTCGGCCAGCACGTCGGGGCGCTCGTTGAGCACCTCGTAGAGGATCATGACGCCCTGGTTCGGCAGCCCCACCTCGTAGGCGTCCGGGTACATCAGCGCCCAGCGGACGTCGACGGCGTCCCAGTCCTTGACGGTGGAGTTCAACTCACCGCCGACATACTGGATCG
The DNA here is from genome assembly GCF_900230195.1 of Streptomyces zhaozhouensis. Lineage (GTDB taxonomy): Bacteria > Actinomycetota > Actinomycetes > Streptomycetales > Streptomycetaceae > Streptomyces > Streptomyces zhaozhouensis. The sequence continues at coordinate 66,152 of NZ_OCNE01000025.1, read as the reverse complement.
GCTTCTGGACGTGCGGAAGCAGTTCCTCCAGGCGAGGGAAGACCGACTCGATGGGCATGTGGCGTGCGTCTTTCGCGACGGGGAACGGTCCCGACCGGCGGCCCGCCGAGCGTGGTCGGTCCGGCGGTGTCGATCGGGCTGACGAAGGCTGGACCATTCAGCGTACCGGCCCCCGCGCGCGCCCCCGTCCACCGCCGGCCGCGACCGGCGTCAGGCGGCCAGCGGTCGCTTCATCCGCACCGACTGGAGAAGCCCTATCGCGATCCACACCACGAACATCGCCGTGCCCCCGTAGGAGAGGAACGGCAGCGGCACCCCGGCGACCGGCATGATGCCCAGCGCCATCCCGATGTTCTCGAAGCACTGGAACGCGAACCAGGCGACGATCCCCGCCGCGATGATCGTCCCGTACAGCTCCGTGCTGTCCCGCGCGATGCGCAGCGCCCGCCACAGCACGATGCCGATCAGCACGATGATCCCACCGGCGCCGAGGAAGCCCAGCTCCTCGCCGGCCACCGTGAAGATGAAGTCCGTGTGCTGCTCGGGGACGAACTGCCCGGTGGTCTGCGTGCCCTGGAAGAGCCCCTTGCCGTCCAGCTGCCCCGAACCGATCGCGATCCGCGCCTGGTTGGTGTTGTAGCCGACGCCGGCCGGGTCGCGCGAGGGGTCGGCGAACGCGGCGAACCTGTCGATCTGGTACTCGTCCAGTATCCCCAGCGTCCAGACCAGCACCGCGCCGAAGACCCCGGCGAGCATCAGCCCGATCGACCACTTCAACGAGGCGCCCGAGGCCAGCAGTATCCCCAGCACGATCATGCTGAGCACCATGGCCATGCCCAGGTCGTCGATGACCACCACACAGATCGGCCCGGCCGCCAGCGCCAGCGCCTGGAGCACCGCCCGCCGGCTCGGGTGGTCGCGGTCGCCCGCGTCCACCTGGTCCGCCATGATCACCGCCATCCCGAGGATGATCGCGATCTTGGCGAACTCCCCCGGCTGCAACGTGTAGCCGCCCAGCGAGAGCCACGCCCGTTGCCCGTTGATCTCCGTGCCCAACGGCGAGAAGACCAGCAGCATGAACACCATCGCGAAGGCGAAGATCAGCGGCACCGCCGAGCGCAGCCGGTGGTGCCCCAGCCACATCACGCCGACGGCGAGCCCGACCCCGATCGCCAGGTTGAGGCCCTGGCGGATCAGGAAGAAGTGCGGGTCGCCGCCGTTGATCTCGGTGCGGTTCCGCGTGGCCGACCAGACCAGCAGGATCCCGATCACCGACAGCGCCAGCGCCGCCAGCAGCAGCACCCAGTCGATCCGGCGCAGCACCGAGTCCCGCGCGGTCAGCCGACGCCAGGCGCCGGGGTCGGGGGCCAGCCGGTTGACCCGGAGATGGTGGTTCTTCAACGACTGACCCTTACTCGTCTTCCCGTCGCGTCTGGTGATCCCGTGGATCGTCGGCGAGGAGGGACGGCGGGCCGCCGCTCCAGGCGGCCTGGGAGTCCCCGGCCCCCGGCGACGCGGGCGTGCCCTCCGGCAGGAACCGCTCGGCGCCCTCGGGCTGTTCGCCCTGCTCGCCGCCCTCCTGCCCGTCGAACGTGTCGGCGTCCTGGCCCTGGACCCCGTCCTGCCCCTGGTCGCCCTCCTCCTCGTTCTCCTCCGCGTCCTCGTCGACCTGGGGGACGATCGCGCCGGTGTCGTCGATCTCCGGCAGTTCGGTGACCGGCGTGGGCAGCAGCGCCGCGTCCTCGTTGACCCCGCCGCCGTCGACGCCGTAGATCGCCTCCCAGATGCGCCGCACCGCGTCACCGGAGGCGCCGGAACCGGTACCGGCCTGCGAGATGGTCATGACCACGGTGAAGTCGTCGCTGAACGTCGCCAGCCAGGACGAGGTCTGCTGGTCGCCGGAGCCCTCCGCGGTACCCGTCTTGGCGTGCAGCGGGATCTCGTCCTGCGGCCAGCCGCCGAACTTCCACGCGGCGCTGCCCGTGGTGACCACCCGCTCGGTGGCCGCCCGCAGGTCGTCGATGGTGCCGTCGTCGGCCGGCAGCTCGCCGGTGGCCTGCGGCTCGAACTCCTCGATCACCCGGCCGTCGGGCGCCACCACGGCCTTGCCGACGGACGGCTGGTAGAGGGTGCCGCCGTTGCCGATCGCCGCGTAGACGCTGGCCAGCTGGATCGGCGTGACCAGCACGTCGCCCTGCCCGATCGAGAAGTTGAGCATGTCACCGGCGCGCATCTTCATGCCCTCGGTGCAGTTCTCGCGCGCGATCCGGGCCGGGTAGTCGTCCCGGTCGGTCTCGGCGACCTCGCACCACGCCTCCTGGTTGGCCTCCCAGTAGTCCTGCTTCCACTGGCGGTCCGGGATGCGGCCGGCGACCTCGTTCGGCAGGTCGATGCCGGTCTGGGTGCCGAGGCCGAACCCGAGCGCCGTGTTGAAGAAGTAGTCGTTGGGCTCGTCCACCGGGTTGTTGCCGCCGTCCCGCTGCCACTCGCGGTGCGCGAGGCCGTAGAAGACGGTGTTGCACGAGACCTCGATCGCCTGCGCCAGGCTGATCGGGCCGTAGGAGGACGACTCGAAGTTGCGGAAGGTCTGGCCGCCGATGTCGTAGGACGAGCCGCACTCGTAGCGGCCGTCGAAGTCGTAGCCGGCGTTGACCGCCGCCGTCGAACTGATCACCTTGAACGTGGACCCCGGCGGGCCCTGGCCCTGGATCGCGCGGTTGATCAGCGGGTCGTTGGCGTCCTCGTCGGTCAGCCTGGCGTACTCGTCGCTGGAGATGCCGCCGACCCACACGTTGGGGTCGTAGTCGGGGGCCGAGGCCATCGCCACCACCCGGCCGGTGTCGTTCTCCAGGACCACCGCCGAACCGGAGTCCGCCTCGTAGTCACGGCCGGTGATGTCGTCGTGGGTGGCCTGGGCGCGCTCCATCGCGCCGACCAGCTCCTCCTCGACCACCGCCTGGAGTCGGGAGTCGAGGCTGGTGACGACGTTGGCACCGGCCATCGCCGGGTCGTTCTCCGCCTCGCCCAGCACCCGCCCGAACTTGTCCACCTCGTAGCGCGTCACCCCGGACTCGCCGCGCAGATAGCTGTCGTAGGTGCGCTCCAGGCCGGAACGCCCGACCTGGTCGGAGCGGAGCAGCGGCGAGTCGGTGTCCTCGGAGTCGGCGACTTCCTCGTCGGTGACCGGCGAGAGATAGCCGAGTACCTGCGCCGCGCGCGAGCCCTCGGGCGCGGGGTAGCGCCGCACGGCGGTCGGCTCCGCGCTCACGCCGGGGAACTCCTCGGCGCGCTCCCTGATCTGGAGCGTCTGCCCGGTCGTCGCCTCGTCGGTGATCGGGATCGGCTGGTAGGGAGAACCGTTCCAGCACGGCTGCGGCGTCTCGGAGTCGCAGAGGCGGACCCGGTGGGCGACCTCCTCCTCGCTCAGCTCCAGCAGTTCCGCCAGGTCGGAGAGCACCTGCTCGCCGTCGTCCGGCAGCTTGGACAGCTCGGTGCGGTCGACGGAGACGACCAGCCGGGTCTCGTTGTCGGCGATGGGCACACCGCGCGCGTCCACGATGGAGCCGCGGACCGCGGGCTGGATGACCTGCTGCACGTGGTTGCCCGCGGCCTCGGCCGCGAACTCGTCGCCCTGCCGGATCTGGAGGTACCACAGCCGGCCGCCGAGGGTCAGCAGCAGCGAGAAGACCAATATCTGGATGACGACCAACCGGATCGTGATCCGCGAAGTCCTGCCGGTTTCGGGGATGTTGGTCACAGTCGCTTGACTCCCTTGATGCGCCCCGCGCTGTTCCGCGCGGAACGGCTCAGCAACGGGGAACGCTGGCGCGCGGCCTTGCCGTAGCGGCTCCGGCGCGGAGCCCGGGGGCGTGCGGCGACTCCGGAGGCGCCCCCGAGCCAGCTGATCGGGTTGTCCGACCCGGTGCCGTCACCGGAGAGCGGATCGCCCTCGCCCCGCCGGGCCGCGGCCATCACCAGCGGCACCACGAACGGCGCCAGCAGCAGGTCGTAGATGGTCGCGCTGACCAGCAGCCCGGTCAGCCCGACGTCGCGCGCCGGGGTGTCGCCCACCAGCGCGCCCACGCCCGCGTACAGCAGCGTCGAACTGAGCGCCCCACCCGCGACCACCAGCATCGGCACGGTCGCGGAACGGTGCTGGCCGTTCTCCGGCCGGGTCAGCCCCGCCGCATAGCCGATCACGCAGAGCACCAGCGCGTAACGGCCCACCGCGTGGTCGGCGGGCGGCGCGAGGTCGGCGAGCAGGCCGGCGGCGAAGCCGACCAGCGCGCCGCCGGTGTGGCCGTAGACCAGCGCCAGGCCGAGCACGGTGAGCAGCAGCAGGTCGGGCACGGCGCCCGGCAGGCCAAGCCTGGCCAGTATCGTCACCTGCGCCAGCAGCGCGACGAAGACCAGAACGGCCGCCAGCAGGGTGCGGTAGAGGCGCATGGTCAGCTCCTGCTCGCCGTGGAATCGCGTTCACGCCCGGGGGCGAGGGCGCCGAACTCGGTGCCCTGCCCGCCGTCCTCGCCCTCGTCGCCGCCCTCGTCCTCGTCGGGCGGCGCCAGGCCGTCGGGCTCGGGGAAGTCGTCGGCGGCGCCCTCGTCGCCGGCCCCCTGCTCCTCGTTCGCCTCGCCCTCCTCGGCGCCCTCCTCCTCGGCCTCCGCGTCGTTCTCGGCCGCACGCCGCTCGGCGTCCTCCGGGCGCTCGGGCAGCACGGAGTCGCGCGGGTTGTCGCGGGGCGGGTCGACGACGACGCCGACCAGGTCGAGTTGGGTGAACGCGGCGTAGGGCCGGACCTGGACGGTGCGGGTCAGGTCGCCGTTGGAGCGCTCGACGCCGACCACCTCGCCGACCGGGACCCCCGGCACGAAGGGCTTGTTGTCCGCCGAGCCGAAGGTGACCATCCGGTCGCCCTTCTCGACCTCGGCGCGCTGGTTGAGCAGCTGGACCTCAAGCGTGTTGTCACCGCGCCCCGTCGCGAAGCCCAGCTCCTCGCTGCCCTCCAGCCGCGTGCCGACGGTGAACCCCGGGTCGTTGGCCAGGAGCACCGTCGCCGTGCCCTTGGCGACGGTGGTGACGCGGCCGACGAGGCCGTCGCCGTTGAGCACCGTCATGTCGCGGGCCAGGCCGTCCTCGCTGCCGGCGTCGATCGTGACCGTCCAGGAGAAGCCCTGGCCGGCGCCGATGGCGATGACCTGGGCGCCGACGATGCCGTACCGGCCGGCGCCGGCGGTCTGGAGCAGCTCGTCCAGTTGTGCTATCCGCGACTCGCGGTGCGCGTCGCTGCCCAGCTCCTGGCGCAGCTCGGCGTTCTCCCGCTCCAGCTCGCTGATCCTGTCGTGCCGGTCGCCCGAGTCACGGACGGCGGCGATCGCGTTGGCGAAGGGGTCGACGGCGCCGGCGACGCCCTCCTCCACCGGGCCGAAGAAGGACGCGGCGGCCTCCCGTGGACCGTCGAGCGGGGAGTCGTCCCCGCCCCGGATGTCCATCGTGATCAGCGCGAAAGCGATGGAGACCAGCAGTACGAGAAGCAGCCGGCTCTCTCGGGTGTCCCTCACGTGCGGCGGCCGTGCCTTTCTGGGTCGGTCAGACGAATCCCTGGGGCCGCCCGGCCGGGCCGGGCGAACGCCTGGCGCCTAGCGCCTCGGCTGGGCGTCCAGGACCTGCTGGAGCGCCTCGAACTCCTCGACGCACTTGCCGGAACCGAGGGCCACGGAGTCCAGCGGGTCCTCGGCGATGTGGATCGGCATCCCGGTCTCCTGGCGGAGCCGCTCGTCCAGGCCGCGGAGCAGGGCGCCGCCGCCGGTGAGCACGATGCCACGGTCCATCACGTCGCCGGACAGCTCGGGCGGGCACTTGTCCAGGGTGGTCTTGACCGCGTCGACGATGGCGTTGACCGGCTCCTCCATCGCCTTGCGGACCTCGGCCGAGGAGATCACCACCGTCTTGGGCAGACCGCTGACCAGGTCGCGGCCGCGGATCTCGGTGTGCTCGTCCTGGTCCATCTCGTAGGCCGAGCCGATGGTGATCTTGATGCTCTCGGCGGAGCGCTCGCCCAGCAGCAGGCTGTACTCCTTCTTGATGTGCTGGATGATCGCGTTGTCCAGCTCGTCGCCCGCCACCCGGATCGACTGCGCCGTGACGATGCCGCCCAGCGAGATCACCGCGACCTCGGTCGTCCCACCGCCGATGTCCACCACCATGTTCCCCGTGGCCTCGTGGACCGGGAGGCCGGAGCCGATCGCCGCGGCCATCGGCTCCTCGATGATGTGCACCTGCCGCGCACCGGCCTGCGTCGACGCCTCGATGACCGCCCTGCGCTCGACTCCCGTGATACCGGAGGGCACGCAGACAACCACCCGGGGACGGGCGAGATAACGCCTTTTGTGGATTTTCAGAATGAAGTAGCGGAGCATTCGCTCGGTGATCTCGAAGTCGGCGATCACGCCGTCCTTGAGCGGGCGAACGGCCACGATGTTGCCGGGAGTCCGGCCGATCATCTTCTTCGCCTCGGCACCGACGGCCAGAATGCCGCCCGTGTTGGTGTTGATCGCGACGACGGACGGCTCGTTGAGGACAATCCCTCGACCTCTGACGTACACCAGCGTGTTGGCCGTCCCGAGGTCAACTGCCATGTCACGACCGATGAACGACATATTGTTCGCCATAGGGATGCATCTGGCCTTCCAGCTGGAGCGTTATGTGCGGGAGGTCGGCGGAGGGTGCGATGGTAGGCGTGCGCACGGGGGCCTCTCCCGCCGAGGGGAGAAGAGACGCGGCAAAGCCATCGTATCCACGGCCGGACTGACACGGAGCGCCGGAGCGCCGCTTTCGCCATTGTCGGCGGAACCGGCCCCACCCTCCATCATGATGACGTCGCGTTCGGGTGAGGGGTTCCCCTGACCGACCTTACCGACCACGGCGGAACATCGCATTCCACCGTGCCGGCGTGGCCCGGCTTCTTCGCTGACGGGCGCTCAGCTCGACAGGTCGGGGAAGAAGATCTTCATCTCGCGCTCGGCGGACTCCTCCGAGTCCGAGGCGTGGATCAGGTTCTCCCTGACCACGGTGCCGAAGTCGCCCCGCACGGAGCCCGGCGCCGCGGCGATCGGGTCGGTCGGCCCGGCCAGCGTCCGCAGGCCCTCGATGACCCGCTCGCCCTCGACGACCATGGCCACGCTCGGGCCGGACGCCATGAACTCGATCAACGGTTCGTAGAAGGGACGCCCCACGTGCTCCGCGTAGTGCGTCTCCAGGGTCGCGCGCTCCAGGGTGCGCAGTTCGAGCGCGGTGATCCGCCAGCCCGCCTTGCGTTCCACCCGGCCCACGATCTCGCCGATCAGCCCACGGCTGACCGCGTCGGGCTTGAGAAGAACAAGAGTGCGCTGGCTCATGGGGGCGGCTCCTGAGAAAGATGGCAGCGTGGTGGCGGGAGCACCTGGGGCATGGCGCGCGTGGGCGCGCGGCCCGCACGCCCGGCCGGTGAGCCGGACGGCGCGGGGAGCGTAAGAGTACCGGGCAGCGACGGGCGCGCCGCACCCAGGGCCGCTCAACCGGCCGTCGCGCTCGCCTCCCTGGCGGCACGCAGCGCGTCGACCCGGGCGCCGAAGTGGACCGAGGCCCACCACAGCCCGGCGAACGCGGCGCCCAGCACGAACATCGCCGGAAGCACGAATCCGGCCGCGATCAGCGCGCCCTGGAGCCCCCAGCCCAGCCACACCCCGACCGGACGGCCGGCGACGGCGCACAGCAGCAGGCACAGCAGCATGGCGCCGCCGCAGACCCACCAGAGGGTGGTGGTGGAGACGGTGGACAGCCGGCTGGCGGCCAGCCCCGCGAGGCCGATGACGAAGAACTCGCCCACCAGCGTGCTGGCGCAGAACGTGCGCATCAGCGCCCACCCCGCAGCAGCGTCCTGGCCTCGCCGACGGTGATCACCGAGCCGGTGACCAGCACCCCGGCGGCGGCGTACTCGTGCTCCTCCTCGGCGAGGGCCACGGCCGCCTCGATGGCGTCGTCGAGCCGGGGCTCGACCTGGACCCGTTCCGCGCCGAAGACCTCCACCGCGACGGCGGCCAACTCGTCCACGTCAACGGCGCGTTGGGAGGTGTTGCGGGTGACGACGACCTCGGTGAAGACCGGTTCGAACGCCTCCAGCAGGCCCCGCACGTCCTTGCCCCGGGTCGCGCCGACCACGCCGATCAGCCGGCTGAAACCGAACGCCTCGGTGACCGCCTCGGCGGTGGCGTGCGCGCCGCCCGGGTTGTGCGCCGCGTCCACCAGCACGGTGGGGCTGCTGCGCACCACCTCCAGCCGGCCGGGCGAGGAGACGGAGGCGAACGCGGCGCGCACCACCTCCTGGTCGAGCGGCTCGGCGGGGCGGCCGTCGCCCACGCCGAAGAACGCCTCGACGGCGGCCAGGGCGACCGCCGCGTTGTGCGCCATGTGGGCGCCGTGCAGCGGGAGGAAGACCTCCGGGTACTCCCCGCCGAGGCCGCGCAGCGTCAACAGCTGCCCGCCGACCGCCACCTCCCGGGAGAGCACCCCGAACTCCATGCCCTCCCTGGCCACGGTGGCGTCGACCTCCACCGCCCGGCGCAGCACCACGGAGGCGGCCTCGATCTGCTGCTGGGCGAGGATCACGCGGGCGCCGGGCTTGACGATGCCGGACTTCTCCACCGCGATCCGCTCGGGCGAGGTCCCGAGCCGCTCCGTGTGGTCGAGGCTGATGGGGGTGAGCACGGCGACGGAGCCGTCGATCACGTTGGTGGCGTCCCAGCTGCCGCCCATCCCCACCTCGACGACGGCGACGTCGACGGGGGCGTCGGCGAAGGCCGCGTAGGCCATGCCGGTCAGCACCTCGAAGAAGGAGAGCCGGTGCTCCTGCCCGGCGTCGACCAGGTCCAGGTAGGGCTGGATGTCCCGGTAGGCCTCGACGAAGCGGTCGGCGGGGATCGGGGCGCCGTCCAGGCTGATCCGCTCGGTGATGGACTGGACATGGGGACTGCTGTAGCGGCCGGTGCGCAGGTCGAAGCCCGCCAGCAGGGCCTCGATCATCCGGGCCGTGGTCGTCTTGCCGTTGGTGCCGGTGATGTGGATGGCCTGGTAGCTCCGCTGGGGGTCCCCGAGCACGTCCATCAGCGCGGTCATCCGGGCCGTCGACGGGTCGAGCTTGGTCTCCGGCCAGCGGGCCAGCAGCTCCTTCTCCACCTCGGCAAGGGCGCGGTCGAGCTCCGGGTCCTCGGGCCTGGTCGGCAGGTCGCCGCCGGGCGGGCCCGCCTGGGCCCGCAGGGTCCGGCTGCCGGCCTCGATCACGGCCAGATCCGGGTCGCGGTCGCGCTCGGCGGAGACGATCCGGTCGAACTCCCCGCCCTCGCTCGGCTCGTCGTCGGTCGGGGGGATGCCGGGAAGATCCTCCGGCTCCTGGCCGGGGTCGGGCTGCGCGTCGCTCACGCCGGCCAGTCTACGGAAGCCCTCCCGGTCGCTCGGGGGCCGGGAGGGCGCTCCCCGGGCGCGGGGCCCGGGGAGCGGCGCGGGTCAGTCCGGGAGCTTCGCCAACTGCTCGGTGATCCGCGCGATGTCGGCCTCGGCCGACTCGCGGCGGGCGCGGATCTTGGCCACGACGGGCTCGGGGGCCTTGGCGAGAAACGCCTCGTTGCCCAGCTTGGCCGTGGTGCCGGCCAGCTCCTTCTCCGCGGCGGCCAGGTCCTTGGCCAGGCGCTTGCGCTCGGCGGCGAAGTCGATCGCCCCCGAGAGGTCGAGCGCCACGACCGCGCCGGCGGCCGGCAGGCTCGCCGTGGCGCTGAACGCCTCGCCCGCCGGCTCCAGCCGGAGCAGCGCGCGCATCGCCGGCTCGTGTGCGGCCAGCCCGGTCTCCCCCAGGTCGAGGGTGGCGGGCACCCGCTGCCCCGGCTGGAGGCCCTGGTCGGCGCGGAACCTGCGCACCTCGGTGACCAGCTGCCGCACGGCGTCCAGCTCGCGCTCGGCCGCCGGGTCCCGGAACCCCGAGTCGGTCGGCCAGTCGGCGATCACCACGGACTCGCCGCCGGTCAGCGTCGTCCACAACTCCTCGGTGACGAACGGGACCAGCGGGTGGAGCAGCCGCAGCGTCACGTCCAGCACCTCGCCCAGCACCCGCCGCGCGACCTCGGCCGGGCGCCCGCCGGCGGCAAAGGTCGTCTTGGACAGCTCCACGTACCAGTCGAAGACCTCGTCCCACGCGAAGTGGAACAGCGCGTCGCTCAGCTTGGCGAACTGGTAGTCGTCGTAGTAGGCGTCGGCCTCGGCGACCACCGAGTTCAGCCGGGAGAGCACCCAGCGGTCGGTGGCGGACATCTCGTCGGCGGAGGGCAGCGGGCCCTCGACCGTGGCGCCGTTGAGCAGGGCGAAGCGGGTGGCGTTCCACACCTTGTTCGCGAAGTTCCTCGACGCCTGGACCCAGTCCTCGCCGATCGGCACGTCGACGCCCGGGTTGGCCCCCCTGGCCAGGGTGAAACGGACCGCGTCCGAGCCGTAGGCGTCCATCCAGTCCAGCGGGTCCACCGCGTTCCCGAAGGACTTGGACATCTTCTTGCCGAACTGGTCACGGACCATGCCGTGCAGCGCGATGGTGCGGAACGGCGGGACGCCGTCCATCGCGTAGAGGCCGAACATCATCATCCGGGCGACCCAGAAGAAGAGGATGTCGTACCCGGTGACCAGGACCGAGTTCGGGTAGAACTTCGCGACGCTCTCCGTGGCGTCCGGCCAGCCCAGGGTGGAGAAGGGCCACAGCCCCGAGGAGAACCAGGTGTCCAGCACGTCCGTGTCCTGGTGCCACCCGGGGCCGCTCGGCGGCTCCTCGTCCGGGCCGACGCAGCGGACCTCGCCGTCCGGGCCGTACCAGACCGGGATGCGGTGGCCCCACCACAACTGGCGGGAGATGCACCAGTCGTGCAGGTTGTCCACCCACTCGAAGTACCGGGAGGACATCTCCTTGGGGTGGATGGCGACCCGGCCGTCACGGACCGCGTCCCCCGCCGCCTCGGCCAGCGGGCCGACCCGGACCCACCACTGCATGGACAGCCGGGGCTCGACGGTGGTGTGGCAGCGCGAGCAGTGGCCGACGGAGTGCTGGTAGGGGCGCTTCTCCGCGACGATGCGCCCCTCCTCGCGGAGCGCGCCGACGACGGCCGAGCGCGCCTCCAGCCGGTCCAGGCCCTGGAACGGGCCGGGCGCGGTGATCACCGCGTGCTCGTCCATCACCGTCAGCTGGGCCAGGCCGTGCCGGCGGCCGATCTCGAAGTCGTTGGGGTCGTGGGCCGGGGTGACCTTGACCGCGCCGGTGCCGAACTCCGGGTCCACGTGCCGGTCGGCGACGACCGGGATCGAACGGTCGGTCAGCGGCAGCCGGATCTCGCGGCCGACGAGATGGCGGTACCGCTCGTCGTCCGGGTGGACCGCGACGGCGGTGTCGCCCAGCATCGTCTCGGCCCTGGTGGTGGCGACGACCAGCGAGTCCTCACCCTCGCCGTACCGGATGGAGACCAACTCGCCGTCGTCGTCCTGGTACTCCACCTCGATGTCCGAGATGGCGGTCAGACAACGCGGGCACCAGTTGATGATGCGCTCGGCGCGGTAGATCAACTCGTCGTCGTAGAGCCGCTTGAAGATCGTGTTGACCGCGCGGGAGAGGCCCTCGTCCATCGTGAAGCGCTCACGCGACCAGGCGACGCCGTCGCCGAGGCGGCGCATCTGCCCCGAGATCGTGCCGCCGGACTCGGCCTTCCACTGCCAGACCCGCTCGACGAACGCCTCCCGGCCCAGGTCGTGCCGGGACTTGCCCTCGCCGGCCAACTCCCGCTCCACGCGGTTCTGGGTGGCGATGCCCGCGTGGTCCATCCCCGGCTGCCAGAGGGTCTCGTACCCCTGCATCCGCTTGCGGCGGGTGAGCGCGTCGATGAGCGTGTGCTCGAAGGCGTGGCCGAGGTGGAGGCTTCCCGTGACGTTGGGCGGCGGGATGACGATCGTGTACGGCTCCTTGTCGCTGGCCGCGTCCGCCTCGAAGTAACCGCGCTCTACCCAGCGCTCGTACAGCTTCCCCTCTACGTCGGCCGGCGTGTACTGCGTCGGCAGATCTGCGGGTGCGCTGTGGGGCCCGTCGGCGGGCGGCTGAGTGTTCTCGGTCACGGCGGTAAGTCTAGAACGCCCCGCTGACACTCGGCGCACCAGTTTCCCGGCGTCGGCGACCGCTCGGCGGACGCGCCTCAACGCCCCCGCGTCGCGGGAGAGATCGACCGGTATGACGTCTCCGAAAAGAAGCCCGGGGGGACTTGCGCGGAGTGGGGAGATGTGATTGGGGTGGATGTACAGCAAGCCATCTCATCCGACAGGATGTGCTCGATGTTGACGATGTCGGGCTCTTGAGGGGAACACCATGAGTCACAACCAGCCGGGTCCCTACGGGCAGCAGCCCCCGCCGGGGCAGCAGCCCGGGCAGCCCGGCCCGTACGGGGCGCCGCCGCCGCAGGGCGCTCCGGGCGGCGGGCCGAACCCGTACGCCCAGGGCGGCGCACCCGGCGCACCTCAGGGCCCCGGCTACGGCTACCCGCAGCAGCCCGGCGCCCCGGGGCAGCCCGCCGGCGCGCCCGGTCAGCCGGGCCCGTACGGCCAGCCCCAGCCGCCCGGCGCCCCGGGCCAGCCCGGCCCCTACGGCCAGCAGCCCCCGCCCGGCCAGTACCCGGGTCAGCCCGGCCACCCAGGTCAGCCCCCGGGGCCCTACGGCCAGCCGCAGCCGCCCTCCGGCGGCGGTGGCGGCAACAAGACGCTGCTCATCGTGATCGCCTCGGTCGTGGCCCTCGCCGTGGTCGGCGGCGGCGCGTTCTTCCTGCTCAGCGGCGACGATGACGACGAGGGCGGCGACAGCGCGGGCGGCGACCCGGACACCAGCTACATGCTGGAGTTCCCGCAGTCCACGGGCGAGTACACGGCGGTGCAGCCCCCGACCGGCACCGACGACTTCAGCGAGGAGGAGCTCGCCGAGATCGGCCTCACCGACGCGGAGGTCTCCACGGCCACCTATCTGGCCGGGATGACCCCCGAGGAGGCCAGCTCGCTCATGGACCCCTCGGAGCTGGGCAGCACCGAGGTCACCACCATGTTCACCGTCGGCATGTGGGGCACGGTCGACGACCCCGAGGGCACGGTGGACGCCTTCCTGGCCTACGGCGCCCAGGAGGCCTCCGCCTCCGGCGGCAACGTGAACCTCGTCGGCGACCCCGAGTCGGTCAGCCCCGACGGGCTGGACGGCGCGGTCATGAAGTGCCAGCAGGCCGAGACCGAGGACGCCCTCACCGGCGAGATGGTGCCGGTGCCGCTCTGCGTCTGGGCCGACCACAGCACCGCCGGCTTCGCCACGATGCAGCGGCGGACCGGCCAGGGCACCATCGAGGTCTCCCTGGACGAGGCCGCCGAGCACGCCGCGCAGCTGCGCTCGGACTCGCTGGTCGAGGCCGAGGCCGAGGGCGGCTCCGGCGGCGGTGAGGGCGAGGGTTCCGCCGAGGAGGAGCCGGTCCTCCCGTGAGCGGGCGCCGCTGACGAAGAAGAAGCGGGAGGGGCCCCGGACCGGTCGGTCCGGGGCCCCTCCCGTGGCGCTCTGGCCGCTCTCCGGCGGGATGGCGCCGCTCGCGCGTGCGCCCCACGCCGTTCGCGGACGGTCTCAGGCGGTCTTCTCCTGCGGCGGGACGGAGGCGTCCCGCTGCTTGGCGAGCCGGGAACGGGGCACCAGCGTCGGGTTCACGTTGGAGCGGACCACGTCCTCCGTGATCACGACCTGGCCGACGTCCTGCCGGGACGGCACCTCGTACATCACGGACATCAGCACCTCCTCCATGATCGCCCGCAGGCCGCGCGCCCCGGTGCCCCGGAGGATGGCCTGGTCGGCGATGGCCTCCAGCGCCGGGAGGTCGAACTCCAGCTCCACCCCGTCCAGCTCGAAGAGGCGCTGGTACTGCTTGATCAGCGCGTTCCTCGGCTCGACGAGGATGCGCAGCAGCGCCTCGCGGTCCAGGTTGTGCACCGAGGTGATCACGGGCAGCCGGCCGATGAACTCGGGGATCATCCCGTACTTGACCAGGTCCTCGGGGAGCGCCTCGGTCAGCAGCCCCGCGCTGTCCCGCTCCCGCTTGGAACGGATGTCGGCGCCGAAGCCGATGCCCCGGGCGCCGGAGCGGGCCCTGATGATGTCGTCGAGGCCGGCGAAGGCGCCGCCGACGATGAAGAGCACGTTGGACGTGTCGATCTGGAGGAACTCCTGGTGCGGGTGCTTGCGCCCGCCCTGCGGCGGCACGGCCGCCGTGGTGCCCTCCAGGATCTTGAGCAGGGCCTGCTGGACGCCCTCGCCCGAGACGTCGCGGGTGATCGACGGGTTCTCGCTCTTGCGCGCGACCTTGTCGATCTCGTCGATGTAGATGATCCCCTGCTCGGCCTTCTTGATGTCGTAGTCGGCCGCCTGGATGAGCTTGAGCAGGATGTTCTCCACGTCCTCGCCCACGTAGCCGGCCTCGGTGAGGGCGGTCGCGTCGGTGATGGCGAACGGGACGTTCAGCATCCTGGCGAGGGTCTGCGCCAGCAGGGTCTTGCCCGAGCCCGTGGGGCCGAGCAGCAGGATGTTCGACTTGGAGAGCTCGATCTCCTCGTCGCGCGAGGCGTGGGAGTCGCTGGCCCGCACCCGCTTGTAGTGGTTGTACACGGCGACGGAGAGCGCCTTCTTCGCGTCCTCCTGGCCGACCACATAGCTTTCGAGGAAGTCGTAGATCTCCCTCGGCTTGGGCAGCTCCCCGAGGTCGGAGTCCGGCGATTCCGCCAGCTCCTCCTCGATGATCTCGTTGCAGAGATCAATACACTCGTCGCAGATATAGACCCCCGGGCCCGCGATGAGCTTCTTTACCTGTTTCTGACTCTTGCCGCAGAACGAGCACTTGAGCAGATCGCCGCCATCACCGATGCGTGCCACGAGGTGCTTCCCCTTCGACTGCGCACCGCCGGGGTGACGGTGCCGAGTGCTTACAGAAGACGACGGTACCTCGTTGGCCCGGTGGATTGGTCCCCCTTGACGGGAATCCCCCTGGGCGGGGCCTTCCCGTCAAAGGGGACAGAGCCGTTTCACGTGCCGAATGTGGTGTCCGGCACAGGTACCGACGGTGGCCTATTCGGCCGTGGACGTGCGGGTGGTGATGATCTGGTCGATCAGGCCGTAGTCGACGGCCTCACCCGCGGTGAGGATCTTGTCGCGCTCGATGTCGTCGCGGATCTGCTCGATCGGCTTGGTGGAGTGCTTGGCGAGCATCTCCTCAAGCTGGGTGCGCATCCGCTGGACCTCGCGCGCGGCGATCTCCAGGTCCGAGACCTGGCCGCGGCCGGTCTCGGAGTACGGCTGGTGGATCAGGACCCGCGAGTTCGGCAGGGCCATCCGCTTGCCGGGGGTGCCGGCGGCCAGCAGCACGGCGGCGGCCGAGGCGGCCTGGCCCATGCAGACCGTCTGGATGTCCGGCTTGACGAAGACCATGGTGTCGTAGATCGCGGTCAGCGCCGTGAACGAGCCACCCGGGCTGTTGATGTAGATCTGGATGTCGCGGTCCGGGTCGATGGACTCCAGGCAGAGCAGCTGGGCCATCACGTCGTTCGCCGAGGCGTCGTCGATCTGCACGCCGAGGAAGATCACGCCCTCCTCGAAGAGCTTCGCGTACGGGTCGTACTCGCGCACGCCCTGCGAGGTGCGCTCGACGAAGCGCGGGATCACGTAACGGGACTCGGCCGGCAGACGGTCGTAGAGGCCGGAGCCTGGGAACTTCTTCATCGGTGTGTGTACCGCCTTGGTCTAGGCTTGCGAACGGGACAGCGGGCGTCGGTGCTGGTGATCGGCCGGACTCAGGCGCCCGTGCCGCCGCCACCCGTGATGTCCGACGCGCTGGCGATGACCCGGTCCAGCAGGCCGTAGTCCCGCGCCTCCTCGGCGGAGAACCAGCGGTCCCGGTCCGCGTCGCGCTCCCACTGCTCCTCGGAGACGCCCGAGTGCTCGGCCGAGAGCTTGGCCATCTTCCGCTTGGTGCGCAGCAGCTGCTCCGCGTGGATCTTGATGTCCGAGGCGGAGCCGGCCAGTCCGGCGGACGGCTGGTGGATCAGCACCTCGGCGTTGGGCAGCGCGTAGCGCTTGCCGGGGGCGCCCGCCGTCAGCAGGAACTGGCCCATCGACGCCGCCAGGCCCATGGCGATGGTGACCACGTCGTTCTTGACGTACTGCATGGTGTCGTAGATCGCCATGCCGGCCGAGATCGAGCCGCCGGGGCTGTTGATGTAGAGATAGATGTCCTTGTCCGGATCGGCCGCGAGCAGCAGCAGCTGCGCCGTGATCCGGTTGGCGATGTCATCGTCCACCGGCTGACCCAGGAAGATGATGCGCTCGTCGAGCAGCCGGTTGTAGACCTGATCGCCGAGGCTGCCGCTTGTCGGCTCCGCTGCGGCGGAGGGCATCAAGAGCGTCACGTATCCACCTGCTCATTCCTGGACGGTCCAGGCCACGTGTGCCCGGCCGTCACTCGACTTCTGGCGTGTTTCTAGGGACCCTAACGCGCGGCTCCGACAGACCCATCCCGACCAGGGAACTGTTCGCTGTGAGCGCAGGGTCGCCCCTCCCGGGCGGTAACGGGGCGGCGGCGCGCTGACGGTGAGTCCGCCGGGGCCGCCCGGGGAAGGGGCGCGGGGTGCGGGAAGGGGGCCGGACGCGCACGGCGTCCGGCCCCCTTCCGTGGTGTGACTGGGGCCCGCTCAGCTCTCGTTGGACTTCGCGTCGCCCTGCTCGCCGGTCGTGGCGGCCTCGTTCGCCTCCGCGGCCTCGGCGACGGCGTCGGCGGTCCCGCCGGCCTCCTCGCCCTCGGTCTCGTCCTCGTCCTCCAGGTCGACGACCTCACCGTTGGTGTCCTTCACGGTGGCGGACTCGACGACGGAGGCGAGCGCCTTGCCGCGGCTGACCTCGCCGACCAGCATCGAGACCTGGTTGCCCTCGACGACGGCCTTGGCGAACTGGTCGGGGCTCATGCCGGAGGACTGGGCGCGGCGCACCAGGTGCTCCGTCAGCTCCTCCTGGCTCACGTTGAGCTCGTCGCGGCGGGCGATCTCGTCCAGCACGAACTGGGTGCGGATGCCCTTCTCCGCCTGCTCCCGCAGCTCGTCGTCGAACTCCTCGGCGGTCTTCTCCTGGAGCTTGAGGTAGGCGTCCAGGTCCATGCCGAGCTGCGGCAGCTGGTGGTGCTCCAGGTTGTGCTTGCGGGTCTTGATCTCCTCCGCGAGCAGCTTCTCGGGCAGCGGGACCTCGACCAGCTCCAGCAGGGCGTCGAGCACCTTCTCCTGGGCCTCGGTGGCCTGCTGGTAGGTGCGCTCCTCGCTCAGCCGGCGGCGGCTGTCCTCGCGCAGCGCCTCCAGGGTGTCGAACTCGCTGGCCAGCTGGGCGAAGTCGTCGTCCAGCTCGGGCAGCTCGCGGGAGGAGACGCTCTCGACGGAGACGCTGACCTCGGCCTCCTGGCCGGCGCCGGAGCCGCCCTTCAGCTCGCTGGTGAAGGTGGCGGTGCCGCCGGCGGCGAGGCCGGTGACGGCCTCGTCCAGGCCGTCGAGCATCTGGCCGGAACCGATCGTGTAGTTCACCCCGGTCGCGACGCCGTCCTCCAGCAGCTCGCCGTCGACCCGGGCCTCCAGGTCGATCTTGACGACGTCGCCGTCGGCGGCCTCGCGCTCGACGACGGTGGTGGAGGCGAAGCGCTCGCGGAGCTGGTCGACGGCCTTGTCGATGTCCTCGTCGGCGACCTCGACCGCGTCCACGGTGACCTCGATGCCGGAGTAGTCCGGGATCTCCAGCTCGGGACGGATGTCCACCTCGGCGGTGAACGTCAGGGTCTCGTTGTCCTTCAGGTCGGTGATGTCGACGTCGGGCTGGCCCAGCGGGTTCAGCTCGCCCTCGTTGACCGCCTCGGTGTAGAACTTGGGCAGCGCGTCGTTGACCGCTTCCTCAAGGACGGCGGCCCGCCCGAAGCGCTGGTCGATGACGCGGGCGGGGATCTTCCCCTTGCGGAAGCCCGGCACCTGGACCTGCTGGTTGATCTTCCGGTACGCCGCGTCGAGGCTGGGCTTGAGCTCCTCGAAGGGCACCTCGACAGTGAGCCGAACCCGGGTGGGGTTCAGGGTCTCCACGGCGCTCTTCACGGTAGGTCTCCTTGGGGCTGACAATCGAGAGATAGGCGGTCGTCGCTGAAGCGCTCCATATGTCGGACACACCACAGGCGCACAGGTGAGTCATCGTACGTGGTCGGGGTGGCCGGATTCGAACCGACGACCTTCCGCTCCCAAAGCGGACGCGCTACCAAGCTGCGCCACACCCCGTCGTGGCTCACGACGCGATACGTAGGGTACAGGGCCGCAGGCACGGGCCATCCCCCGGTACCGTGCCGCGTCGGCGGCGATCTCACCGGCTCGGGGCGGGGTTTGGGCGCTGGTACGATGCCAGTTGTCCGGGGAGCGGGCGCGCGGGCCAGCGCGGCCTTCCGTCCCCGGCACGCGGGCGTAGCTCAATGGTAGAGCCCTGGTCTTCCAAACCAGCTACGCGGGTTCGATTCCCGTCGCCCGCTCTTCTCTCCCCCGCGCACCCGGCGCGCTTCGCCGGCCGGCGCGTACACCGGCCCGGCCCCCCCGCGGGGAGCCGGGCCCTCGCCTTCCCGGAGGCCGACCGCGTCGCTCAGGGCGCGCTGTTGATCGAGTCGTCGACCTCGTTGACACCGTCGGTGACGGACTGGAGGAAGTCGTTTATCGGGTCGGCGGCGCCGGTGGAGGCGAGGGAGAAGCCGAAGAGGATCGCCACGATGGCCGGCCCCCACTTGACCGCCCCGCTCCGGATCATGAAGAACATGATCACGCCGAACAGCAGGGCCAGAGAGAACGAGATAACCACAACTGATCACACCTTCGGAAGGTCGCCACTGCTCCGTCAGGGGCTTGACCACGGCCGCCGCACCCCCGCAGGCACCATCGTGCCATCAACTACCGGGTCAGTGGAGGCGGATGACCAACCGACGGACCCGATCGGGCGGTGCCGCCGGGAGGTTGGGCGGCGATCCGCCCGTTATCGCTCCGTTAGCCACCGCCGACGCCCCGCGCGCACAATTCCCGCACTCCGTAAACCGTGTTCGGGATCACGCCGGCCGATCATCGGACGGTGTCATTCGTCGAACACGACGCGGACCGCGAGAGACCGGCAGACGGAGCGAAACACACCATTTAATCCGGCCAAATCGCATCATCAAGGACAGGTGCCGTCGCCTCCCCCACGGGTGATCTCTCGTTTCATCGGATGAATCCCTCTCACGATTCCCGCATTCCGCTCGGCGAATGTACGGATGAGCTGAGGAAGCGCTATCGTGCGGACAATGTTGCAGGTCCGTAACCAACGAGCCGCCACGCCCCGGGACCGGGCGAGGCAGGCTGTCCCCCCACCGACAGTCACGGACGGTCAAGCCCGAGCCAACACGCGCGACCCCTTCTTCGACAACGCCAAGTACCTGGCGATCGTGCTGGTCGCGGTCGGTCACGCGTGGGCGCCGCTGCGGGACGACTCCCGGACGCTGGCCGCGCTGTACAACGCGGTCTACGCGTTCCACATGCCGGCGTTCATCCTCATCGCCGGCTACTTCTCGCGGAACTTCACCGGCCGGCCCGAGCAGCTGCGGCGGCTGGTCAGCGGCGTGCTGGTGCCGTACCTGGTCTTCGGCGTCGCCTATGTGCTCTTCAAACGCTGGGGCACCGACGACCCGGACCACCCCTTCGCCCTGCTCGACCCCTACTACCTGACCTGGTTCCTGATCGCGCTCTTCGTCTGGCGGATCACGGCACCGCTGTGGAACCTGGTGCGCTGGCCGATGCCGATCGCGCTGACGGTCGCCGCGCTGGCGAGCTTCGCCCCGTCGCTGGGCAACGACCTCAACATCCAGCGGGTGCTCCAGCTGCTGCCGTTCTTCGTGCTCGGCATGAAGCTGCGCCCCGAACACTTCGCGCTGGTCAAACGGCGCGAGGTGCGGCTGGCGGCGCTGCCGGTCGCGCTGTGCGCGCTGGTCACGGCGTACTGGTCGGCGCCGCGGATGGAGGCGGGCTGGTTCTACCGGACCTACGCCGCGCAGGACCTCGGCTTCGAGTGGTGGGCCGGCGTGGTGATGAGCCTGGCGCTCTTCGGCTGCGGGCTGGTGCTGACCGTCTGCTTCCTGTCCTGGGTGCCCTCCGGCCGGCGCTGGTTCACGGCGCTGGGCGCGGGGACCATGTACGGCTTCCTCTTGCACGGGTTCGTGGTGAAGTCCTCGCGTTGGTGGGACTGGTACGAGGTGTCCTGGGTGGCGACCCCCGCCGGTCAGCTCGCGGTGACGGCGATCGGGGCGGTGGTGGTCACGCTGCTGTGCACGGCGCCGGTGCGTCGCGTCTTCCGCTTCATGGTGGAGCCGCGGCTGGACTGGCTCTTCGACCGCGCGCCTCGTGACGCGGGGGCGGACGCCCCAACGGCGCGGGCGCGGTAGTCGTTCGTCCGCGCCCCGGCGCACGGTCGCCCGCGCGGTTCCCCGCGCCCCCAGGGCCGGCGGGCGGCTCAGGGGCGCGAGGAACCGCGCGGTGCATGAGTGGCGGGGCGCGGACGACCACGATGCCGTGCCGGTGAGCCGGGTGGTCGCCCCCGCCGTCAGCCCGGCGGCAGCGCCTCAGCGGGTGTCGACGCCGTGGGCGGCGAGGTAGCCGAGGGGGTCGATGTCGCTGCCGTAGACGTTGCTGGTGCGCACCTCGAAGTGGAGGTGGGGGCCGGTGGAGCGGCCGGTGTTGCCGGAGTCGCCGAGCCAGCTCTCGGCGGTGACGCGCTGGCCCGGCTCGACCGCGATCGAGTCGAGATGGGCGTAGAGCGCGAAGTGCCCGTCGTCCATGGCGACGGTCACGGCGTTGCCGTAGTCGCCCGAGTGGCCGGTCTCGATGACCCAGCCCGGGCCCACCGAGTGGATCGGGGTACCGACGGGGACGGCGAAGTCCACGCCCGTGTGATACCCGGCGGCCCAGCCCCCGGGGGTGCCGTAGGCGGCGGAGACCGGGTAGCCGGTGACCGGCATCGCCCAGTCGTCGGAGGCCAGCGGGTGCCAGTACCAGGGGTGGAACGGTTCGCTTCCGCCCCGCTCGGTCAACGCCCCGTAGTAGGGCCCCAGTCCGCGCGGGCCGCTGACCGCCGCGTCGCCGATGCCGCCGAGGAACTGGTCGATCTCGGCGGTGCGCGCCTCGGGGCGTTCCTCCTGTCCGAGGGCGGTCACCGCCCACGGGCCCGTTATCGCCACCGCTCCGAGCAGGGCGCAGCCCGCGGCCCATCGTCCCGGGCGGCGGGACGGCCGCAGGGCGGCCAGGGGGCGGACGAGCCGCCGGTTGAGGAGGGCGACGAGGGGCTGACCGTTTCTCCAGGTGTTCCGGGCGTTGCTCATGTCCCCGAGCCAAGGGCAGCCCGCGGCGCGGCGCATCCCGCCCGGGAGCCGTCCGGACGGCCGTTCGGCGCAGTCCCGGTGCGGTGCGGGGCGGTGTCACCGCAGCTCAGAGGCGGAGTGACGGAGCGTCGAGGATTCAACACCGGAGGGTGATCGCAACGGTGGGAACCGCCACCCTTCCAGGGGGCACGGCCCGGGGCCGGCCGCGCGCGGTAGTCACATGATCGACCGGGCACGTCCTAGTCGCGACAGATCAGCACCAGCGCCCGGTCGTCGTTGACGTCCTTGGCCACCGCGTCGATCAACTCCCACGCGGTGTTGCGGAAACCCCTGGTGACATAGCGGTCGGCGGCGCCGGTGAGGCGGTCGATGCCATCGGCCAGGTCCTCGTCGGGGCGTTCGACCAGGCCGTCGGTGAAGAGCATCAGCACGTCACCGCGGCGCAGCGTGCCCTTGGCCGGGTGGAACTCGGCGCCGTCCCAGACCCCGAGCAGCGGGCCCTCGGCCGCGACCTCCTGCCAGCGGCCGGTGCCCGCGTGCAGTTGGAGCGCGGGAAGGTGGCCGGCGGAGAGCAGCTCGTAGTCGCCGCTGTCCAGGTCGAGGACCAGGTGGATGGAGGTGGCGAAGCCCTCCTGCCAGTCCTGTCGCAGCAGATAGCCGTTGGCCGCCGGCAGGAAGCCGTGCGGCGGCAGTGAGCCGAGCAGTCCGCCGAAGGCGCCGGAGAGCAGCAGCGAACGGGAGGCCGCGTCGATCCCCTTGCCCGAGACGTCGGTGAGGACGACCTCCAGGGTGCGCCCGTCGGGGCCCGTGCGCGCCGCCACCACGAAGTCGCCGGAGAACGACTGCCCGCCGGCCGGGCGCAGCGACACCTCGTGGTGCCAGCCGTCGGGCGGCGCCGGCAGGGCGCTCTGCGCGCTGATCCGTTCGCGCAGGTCGAAGAGCATGGTGTGGCCGCGCCGCCAGGGCACGCCGACCCGGCTGCGGAACTGTGCTATCAGCAGCCCGATCAGGGCGACCGCGGCGACGAGCAGGATGGTGCCGGGGGTGACCGGGTCGGGCGCGGAACGTTCCGCGTCGATCAGCGCGGTCTCCAGCACCAGGGCGCACGCGACCGCGACATAGAGCCCCAGCAGGCTCGCGGGGCGCAGCAGCAGCCCGGCCGCGACCAGCGGCAGCAGCAGGGCCTCGGGCGGGCACCACTCGGGCCAGCCGGCGGTGGACAGGGCCAGCACCGGGATGGAGAGCAGCAGCGCGGTGAGGGCGATCCAGTCGGAGCCGCCGCCCCGGAAGTAGTCGACGGCGGAGCGCCGGACGCCGACGCGCGCCCGGTGGACCGCCCTGCGGAGCCGCATCCGCCGGCTCTCCCGCGGCGTGGTCGCCAGAGCACGGCGTGTCATGGTGTGGGACCTTATCCACCGGATCACGGCCACGTCGAACCCCGGGACCGCTCGGACATCCGTGCGCCCTCCCGCCGGGCGGCCGCGGCCCCGCGCCGGAGGTCGCGGCGCCAAAGCCCTCGCCGCCGGGCGTGCGCCTTGGTAGGGATGTCGCCATGACCATCGAACTGCGGCGGATCACCGCCGACGAGTGGGACCGCTGGCACCGCACCCTGGACTGGGCCTTCGGCGGGCTGCCCCAGTCCCCCGAGGAGCGGGAGCTGTGGCGGGGGCTGGTGTCGCTCGACCGCTGTCTCGGCGCCTTCGACGGGGACGAGGTGGTGGGTACGTACGGCGAGCTCTCCCTGGGGATGTCGGTGCCGGGCGGCGCGGTGGTGGAAACCGCGGGGGCGACCATGGTGTCGGTGGCGGGCACGCACCGCCGGCGGGGACTGCTGCGGCGGATGATGCGGCGGTCGTTGGAGGCCGCATGGGAACGGGGCGACGTGCTCTCGGCGTTGACCGCGGCCGAGGCGTCGATCTACGGGCGGTTCGGCTACGGGGTGGCGGCCCACTCGCTGGCCGCGCGGGTGCCCAAGCACCGGGTGACGCTGAGCGCGCTGCCGCCCGGCACCGACGACGTGCGGCTGACGGTGACGACCCCGGCGGACGCGTTGGAGCGCTGCGAGAAGCTCTACGCCGAGCTGGTCACCCGGCGCCCCGGGGCGTTGGAACGGCGCCCGGGCTGGGAGCGGCTGGCGCTGCTCGACCCGCCGGCCGAGCGGCACGGCGCCTCCGAGCTGCGCTGCGTGCTGGCGGAGCGGGACGGCGAGCTGGTCGGCTACGCCCGCTACGCGCTGCGGGTCGAGTGGGACCGCTCGGTGCCGGGCGGCCCGGTGCTGGTCAGGAACCTGGACGCGGTGGATCCCGCCGGGCACGCGGCGCTGCTGCGCTATCTGCTGGGCCTGGACCTGACCGACCGGGTGGAGCTGATGGGGCGTCCGGTGGACGACCCGCTGGTGCATCTGCTGAGCGACATCCGCGTCAGCGATCTCCAGCTGCGGGACCGGCTCCATCTGCGGCCGCTCGACGTCGGCGCGGCGCTGGCGGCCCGCTCCTAC
The DNA here is from genome assembly GCF_900230195.1 of Streptomyces zhaozhouensis. Lineage (GTDB taxonomy): Bacteria > Actinomycetota > Actinomycetes > Streptomycetales > Streptomycetaceae > Streptomyces > Streptomyces zhaozhouensis. The sequence goes on along the minus strand of NZ_OCNE01000025.1, from coordinate 42,140 downwards.
GCCACCGACATCGACCTGGTGCTGTCCGTGTCCGACGCCAACTGCCCGTGGAACGAGGGGCGTTGGCGGCTGTCCGGCGGTCCGGCCGGCGCGGTCTGCGCACGCACCGCGGACCCGGCCGCGCTGGAGCTGGACGTCCGGGCGTTGAGCGCCGCCTACCTGGGCGGGACGTCGCTCGGCGCGCTGGCCGGGGCGGGGCTGGTCGGCGAGGCGCGGCCGGGCGCGCTGGCCGCGGCCGCCGCGGCCTTCGGCCATCCGCTGGCGCCGTGGCTGCCGCACGGCTTCTGAGGCCATCACGTCACGCCCTCCCGGCAGCTCCCACCCGATGCGCCCGAGGATACGGGCCGGGGCCGACATCCGGCAGCTCTCAACGGGGTTGGCAGCGCGGGCACCAGAAGAGGTTCCGCGCGGCGACCTTCGCGGTGGCCACGGGGCCTTCACAGACCAGACACGGCTGACCGGCCCTGCGGTAGACGTAGACCTCGCCGCCGTGGTCGTCGACGCGAGGCGGCCGGCCGGTCGCCTCGGGGGTGTGCTCGGGGCGGACGGTGTCGATGCGGCCCAGCCGCACACCCTCGCGCATCAGCGCGACCAGGTCCTCCCAGCACGCCGTCCAGGTGGCGCGGTCCAGTTCGCGTCCCGGGCGGTGGGGGGCGACGCCGTGGCGGAAGAGGACCTCGGCGCGGTAGATGTTGCCGACGCCGGCGATGACCGCCTGGTCCATCAGCAGGGTGCCGATCGCCGACCTGCTGGCGGAGACGCGGCGCCAGGCCCGTTCCGGGTCGGCGTCCTCGCGCAGCGGGTCGGGGCCGAGGCGCGCGGCGACGGCGGCGCGTTCCTCGTCGGTGCGCAGCGCGCAGGTGTTCGGGCCGCGCAGCTCGGACCAGTGGTCGTCGTTGGCCAGCCGGAGCCTGATCTGCCCGACGGGCGGGGGCACGGGGGTCTCGCCGAAGGCGACCTTGCCGTAGAGGCCGAGGTGGATGTGGACCCAGCCGACGGGGGCGAAGCCGAGGAAGAGGTGCTTGCCCCATGCCTCGGCGGCCTCCAGCGGCTGGCCGTTCAGCAGCGCGGCCGCGTCGGCGAACTTGCCCTGCGGGCTGTCCACCCGCACCGGCCGGCCGGCGAACCGCTCGCGGTGGGCGGCCGCCAGCCGGTGGAGGACGTGGCCCTCGGGCATCAGCCCTGCTCTGCGGGGAGCGGCGGGAGGACGCCGTCGGTCTCGTAGGCGCCGAGCATGGCGACGCGGCGGCTGTGGCGTTCGGCGCCGGAGTAGGGGGTGTCGAGGAAGACGGCGACGAACGAGGTCGCCTCGTCGGCGGTGTGCATCCGGGCGCCGACGCTCAGGACGTTGGCGTCGTTGTGCTCGCGCCCGAGGCGGGCGGTCTCCTCGCTCCAGGCGAGGGCGCAGCGCACCCCGCGCACCTTGTTGGCCGCGATGGCCTCGCCGTTGCCCGAGCCGCCGATGACCACGCCGAGGGAGCCGGGGTCGGCCGCGACGCGCTGGGCGGCGCGCAGGCAGAACGGCGGGTAGTCGTCCTCGCCGTCGTAGTGGTCCGGGCCGCAGTCGACGGGCTGGTGACCGTGCTGGGTCAGCCAGTCGACCAGGTGGTTCTTCAGCTCGAAGCCGGCGTGGTCGGAGGCCAGGTAGACGTGCATGGCCCCCAATATGGCATGGCGCCGGCGGCGGGTGGCCGCCGGCTCCCGGCCCCGGGGTCAGTCGCGCCCGCGACCGCGCCCCACCAGCCGCCAGGCGGCCGGCAGCGCGCCCATCGCCAGCGCGACCTTGAGGGCGTCGCCCAGCAGGAACGGCGTCAGCCCGGCGGCGACCGCCTCACCGGCCGACATCCCGGTGGCCAGCGCGAGGTAGGGCACGCCGACGCTGTAGATCAACGCGCTGCCCAGCGCCATGGTCGCGACCGTGCGGGGGACGGTGCGGTCCCCGCCCCTGCGGGCGAGCGCGCCGACGACGACGGCGGCCAGGGTCATGCCGAGCAGATAGCCGAAGGACGGCATCCCGTAGCCCGAGGTGCCCTCGGAGAACCACGGCGTGCCGGCCATGCCGGCGAGGACGTAGAGGGTCATGGACAGCATCGCGCGCACGGGGCCGAAGGAGGCGCCCACCAGCAGCGCGGCGAAGGTCTGGCCGGTCACGGGGACGGGTGAGCCGGGGACGGGCAGCGAGAGTTGGGCGGCGACGCCGGTGAACACGGCACCTCCGACGACCAGCGCGAGGTCACGCGCCCGGGTGGCGGGCGCGGTGGTGGCCGGCAGCAGATCGGCGAGGACGGCACGGGGCCGGCCGGCGACGATGGCTGAACTCATGGACTACTCCAGGACTTCGAACAGGCGGGACCTGTCGACGCTAGCGGAACGCGGTGCCCGTGGCGGCGTGAGTTTGCCGACACCGGGGGCGCGGGAGGGCGCCGCGCCGCGCCCCCCTCTTGCGATCTTGGACTGATACCTTGACGCTATTGCACATCACTCGCAATTAGTGGAGACAGGCAACGGCATGGCCACCTACACGCTCCCCGACCTCCCCTACGACTACGCCTCCCTGGAGCCGGTCATCAGCGGGGAGATCATCGAACTGCACCACGACAAGCACCACGCGTCCTATGTGAAGGGCGCCAACGACACCCTGGAACGGCTCGCCGAGGCGCGCGAGAAGGACGTCTGGGACGCGATCAACGGGCTGGAGAAGAACCTCGCGTTCCATCTGTCCGGCCACATCCTGCACTCCGTCTACTGGCGCAACATGTCAGGCGACGGCGGGGGCGAGCCGCTGGAGAAGGACGGCACGGGCGAGCTGGCGGACGCCATCGCCGAGTCCTTCGGCTCCTTCGCCCGCTTCAAGGCCCAGCTCTCCAAGGCGGCGGCCACCACCCAGGGCTCCGGGTGGGGCGTGCTCGCCTTCGAGCCGGTCAGCGGGCGGCTGGTGGTGGAGCAGATCTACGACCACCAGGGCAACGTCGGCCAGGGCTCGGTGCCGCTGCTCGTCTTCGACGCCTGGGAGCACGCCTTCTACCTCCAGTACCGGAACCAGAAGGTCGACTTCGTCGAGGCGATGTGGCGCGTGGTCAACTGGCAGGATGTCGCGGCGCGTTACTCCATGGCCAGGACCAACGCGGCGGCGCTGACGCTGGCCCCCTGAGCGGAGCCGGCGCGCCGACCACCAGACCCCCGACCCGTCAGATCGTCTTCTCAACGCCCCGCCGGGGTGGACGGGCCGGGACGGGAACGGCCCCCGCGCGAAGGTAGCGCGCGGGGGCCGACTCGCGCGCCGGGGGGCGCGCCGGGCGCTCAGCCCTCGGTGCCGTCCGCCTCGTCGGCGTCGTCGAACCGCGGGCCGACGTCCCTGGTGCGCTTGATCTCGTAGAAGCCGGGGGTGCTCGCCACCAGCAGCGTGCCGTCCCACAGCCGGGCGGCCGCCTCGCCCTTGGGAGCGGGGGTCACCACCGGGCCGAAGAAGGCGATCTGCTCGCCGTCGGCGCCCGGCACCGCGATCACCGGCGTGCCCACGTCCTGGCCGACCAGGTCGATGCCCTCCTTGTGCGAGGCGCGCAGCGCGTCGTCGTAGCGGTCGCTCTCGGCGGCGTCCGCCAGCTCCGCCGGCAGCCCGACGGAGGTGAGCGCGTCGACCAGGGTCTCGCGGCTCTTCGGCAGCTCCCGGTGGTGGAAGCGGACGCCGAGGGCCGTGTACAGCGGGCCGAGCACCTCGCTGCCGTGCTCCTGCTCGGCGGCGACGCAGACCCGCACCGGGCCCCACGCGTCCTTCAGCGCCTCGCGGTACTCCGCCGGCAGCTCGTCCAGCTTGGGCTCGTTGAGCACCGCCAGGCTCATCACGTGCCAGCGCGTCCGCACCGGGCGGACCTTCTCCACCTCCAGCATCCAGCGAGAGGTCATCCAGGCCCAGGGACAGAGCGGGTCGAACCAGAAGTCCGCCGTCACCGGCTCGGTCGCTGCGTTCTCGGGCATCGTGTCTCTCCTCGTCTCGGGGAGTGCGCGCGGGCACCCGCCGGCGGCCGGTGTCGTCCGTGCCCAACACGGGGGAGGGCGGTGGCATTCCACCGTGCGCCCCCTCACCCTCCCGTGACATGCTGAACGGCGCCCGCGCCGCGCCGTCGGCGGGCTCCGAGAGCACCCGAACCACAGGGAGTCGACCAGCGTGCCTGGAGAGAACCTCACCCGCGAGGAGGCCCGCGAGCGGGCCGCGCTGCTGACCGTGCACAGCTACGAGGTGTCGCTTGACCTGCGCGCCGCGACCGACCCCGCGCCGGCCGAGGGGCCGCGCAGGTTCCGTTCCACCAGCTCGGTGCGGTTCTCCTGCGCGCGGGACGGCGCGACCAGCTTCATCGACCTGCTGGCGCCGCACGTCCACTCGGTGACCCTCAACGGCGAGTCGCTTCCGGTGGACCGGCTCTTCGACGGCACCCGCGTCACGCTCCCGACACTACGCGCGGAGAACCACCTGGTGGTGGACGCCAGTTGCGCCTACAGCCACACCGGGGAGGGGCTGCACCACTTCACCGACCCGGAGGACGGGCAGACCTATCTCTACACCCAGTACGAGCCGGCCGACGCGCGCCGGGTGTTCGCCAACTTCGAGCAGCCCGACCTCAAGGCGCCGTTCTCCTTCCGGGTCACCGCGCCGGCGCACTGGACGGTGCTCAGCAACGGTGCCGAGGAGCGTCGCGAGGAGCTGAGCGACGGCACGCACGCCACCTGGACGTTCGCCACCACGCAGCCGATCTCCACCTACATCACCGCCGTGGTCGCCGGCCCCTACCACTACGTCGCCGGCTCCTACCGCCGCGCGCTGGAGGACGGGACGACGCTGGAGATCCCGCTGGGCGTGCTCTGCCGCCGCGCGCTGGCGCCGCACTTCGACGCCGAGCGGCTGCTGGCCACCACGCGGCAGGGGCTCGACTTCTTCCACGAGCACTTCGGCTACCCGTACCCGTTCGGCAAGTACGACCAGGCGTTCGTCCCCGAGTACAACATCGGCGCGATGGAGAACCCGGGCTGCGTCACCTTCCGCGAGGAGTACGTCTTCCGGGGCCGCACCACCGCCGCCGCCTACCAGGGCCGGGCCAGCACGCTGCTGCACGAGATGGCGCACATGTGGTTCGGCGACCTCGTCACCATGGAGTGGTGGGACGATCTCTGGCTGAAGGAGTCGTTCGCCGACTACATGGGAACGTACGCGCTCGCCGAGGCGACCGAGTTCACCCGGGGTTGGATCAGTTTCGCCAACAACCGCAAAGCGTGGGCGTACCGGGCCGACCAGCTGCCGTCCACCCACCCGATCACCGCGGACATCCGCGACCTCCAGGACGCCAAGCTCAACTTCGACGGCATCACCTACGCCAAGGGCGCCTCGGTGCTCAAGCAGCTGGTCGCCTACGTGGGGCGCGAGGCGTTCTTCGAGGGCGCGCGGCGGTACTTCCAGCGCCACGCCTTCGGCAACACCCGGCTCACCGACCTGCTGACCGTGCTGGCCGAGACCTCGGGCCGCGACATGGCCGAGTGGTCCGCCGCCTGGCTCCAGACGGCCGGCGTCAACGCGCTGACGCCGCAGGTGAGTTACGCGGCGGACGGGCGGATCGCCGAGCTGACCGTCCTCCAGGAGGCGCCGGACTCCCATCCGACGCTCCGCCCGCACCGCATCGCCGTCGGCCTCTACCGGCGCGAGGACGGCGTCGGCCCGCTGGTCCGCTACGCGCGGGCCGAGGTCGACGTGACCGGGCAACTGACGCCGGTGCCCGAGCTGGCCGGCAGCGAGGGCCCCGAGCTGGTGCTGGTCAACGACGAGGACCTGAGCTACTGCAAGGCCAGGTTCGACGAGGGCTCGCTGACCACCCTGCGCGCCCACCTCGGCGACATCGAGGACCCGCTGGCCCGCGCGCTGTGCTGGTCGGCGCTGTGGAACATGACGCGCGACGCGCTGCTGCCGGCCGGTGACTTCCTGGCGCTGGTGCGGGACTTCGCCGGCGCCGAGGACGAGATCAGCGTGCTCCAGATGGTGCACGCCTGGGCGTTGACCGCGCTCCACTCGTACACCCCGGGGGAACGGCGCGCGGCCCGCGAGGCGGAGCTGGCCGAGGCCGCCCTCGGCGAGCTGCGGCGGGCGGAGCCGGCGAGCGACCACCAGCTGGCCTGGGCGCGGTTCTTCGCCGGCTGCGCCGGCTCGGACGCCGACCTCCAACTGCTGTCCGGGCTGCTGGCCGGCTCGGCGCGGATCGACGGGCTCGACGTGGACCAGGAGCTGCGCTGGCTGCTGCTGCGGGCGCTGACGGCCGCCGGCCGCGCCGGCGAGGCGGAGATCGCGGCCGAGCGCGCCAGGGACGACACCGCCTCGGGCAACCGCCACCAGGTCCGCTGCCTCGCCTCCCGCCCGGACCCGGCCGTGAAGGCGGAGGCGTGGGCCTCGGTGGTCGAGCGCGACACGCTCTCCAACGCGCTGGTCGAGGCGACCATCGACGGCTTCTCCCAGCCGGGGCAGCGGGCGCTGCTGGCGCCCTACGCGGAGCGGTACTTCGAGGTGATCGAGGGCCTCTGGCGGGAGCGGACCATCGAGATCGGGATGGCCGTGGTCCGCGGCCTCTTCCCGATGTTCCAGGACTCGCCCGAGACGCTGGCGGCCACCGACGCCTGGCTGGCCGCGCACGAGGACGCCCCGCCGGCGCTCCGCCGACTGGTGCTGGAGGCGCGGGACGAGCTGGCGCGGGCGCTGCGGGCCCAGGCGGCCGACGTCTGACGCCGCCCCGACCGAGCACACGGCGTCCCGCCGCGCAAGGACGGACACCCCGGCACCGCCGGGGAACATCCGTCCTACGCGCGGCGGGATGTCCCCGTTTCCCCACGGGTCTGTAACAGCGGGTAGCCCCCGGGGCCTCCAGCGGGAATCGCCGCCGCATGACGCATGAAGCTCCGCTCACCCCGCCCCGGCGCCCCGGGGCCGCGCCCGCCGCGCCGCGGGTGACCACGCTCCTGGCGCTGCGCGCCGAGGGCGTGTCCGCCGCCACCACCCGCCGTCGCTGCCGCCCGGGCGGCCCCTGGCAGATGCCGCTTCCCGGCGTCGTGCTGCTCCACCCCGAACCGCCCGACGGCCATGAACTGCTGCACGCCGCGCTGCTCTACACCGGCGGCCCCGAGGCCGGCGCGGTGATCACCGGGCTGGCCGCGCTCGCCGTCCAGGGCGTGACCTCGGCCGGTACGCCGGACGCGACGCGCCGCGTCGACGTGCTGGTGCCGCACACCCGGCGGCTGCGTTCGCTCGGCCGGGTGCGGCTGCTGCGCACCGCGCGCCCGCCCAGGCCGCGCCGGGTCGCGGGGCTGCCGGTCGCGCCGGCGGCCAGGGCGCTGGCCGACGCGCTGGCGCACCTGGAGGAACCGGCGGCGCTGCGCCGCCCCCTGGAGGAGGCGGTGCGGCTGGGGCTGTGCGAACCGTGCGCGGTCATCGCGGAGTTGGAGCAGACCGGCCGCCTCGACGAGCCGCCGGTGGCCCGCGCCGTCGAGGGGCTGCTGGCCGCCGGCCGGCCGGTCGCCGAGGAGCTGCTCTTCCACATGGTGCGGCAGGGCGCGCTGCCCGACCCGTGCTGGAACGTCGGGCTGTGGCTGCCGGACGGCCCCTTCCTCGGCGACGTCGACGCCTACTGGCCCGAGTCGTCCGTCGCGGTGCGGCTCGACACCCGCCTCCCCCGGCAGCGCGGCTCCGCCGCCCCGACACCGGACGAGGCGGAGGCCACGCGCCGGGAGCAGACGCTCCGGGGCCTGGGCGTCACGGTCGTCCGGATCACGCCGCGCGCGCTGCACGCGTCCTGGCGGCGCCAGGCGAACGCGGTCGGCGCCGCGCTGCGGGCCGGCGCGACCCGACCGGGCACGGACTGGGTGGTGGTGCTCCCCCGCTGACACGCGCGAGCCGGCGGCCCGGCGTGGGAAAAGCGGGCGGCCACCGGTCCGCCGCCCGTGCGAGGATGACGCGGACGACGGCCTCCCCCCACCCCGACGCAGCCAAGCAGACCGAAGGAGAAACCAGGTGCCCGGTACCAACCTGACCCGGCAAGAGGCCCAGGAGCGCGCCCGACTGATCAGCGTGGACAGCTACCAGATCACGCTCGATCTCTCCGGGGCGCCCCAGGGCGGCACCTTCGCCTCCCGCACCGCCCTCACGTTCACCGCGAGCGCCGCCGGGTCCACGTTCGTCGACCTGGTCGCCCCCGCGGTCACCGAGGTCGTGCTCAACGGCACCGCGCTCGACCCCGCCGAGGTCTTCGTCGACTCCAGGATCGCCCTGCCCGAGGTGGTCGAGGGCGCCAACGAGCTGCTGGTCGTCGCCGACTGCGCGTACACCAACACCGGCGAGGGGCTGCACCGCTTCGTCGACCCGGTCGACCAGGAGACCTATCTCTACACCCAGTTCGAGGTGCCCGACGCGCGGCGCGTCTTCGCCTGCTTCGAACAGCCCGACCTCAAGGCCACGTTCGAGTTCACCGTCACCGCGCCCGCGGGCTGGACGGTCATCTCCAACTCGCCCACCCCGGAACCGGTCGACGGCGTCTGGCACTTCGCGCCCACGCCCCGGCTCTCCACCTATGTCACCGCGCTGATCGCCGGCCCGTACCACGCGGTCCACGACACCTGGGAGAAGGACGGCCGCACGGTGCCGCTCGGCCTCTACTGCCGCCCCTCGCTCGCCGAGCACCTCGACGACGAGGCGATCTTCTCCCTCACCAAGCAGGGCTTCGACTGGTTCGAGGAGCAGTTCGACCACCCCTACCCGTTCGCCAAGTACGACCAGCTCTTCGTCCCCGAGTTCAACGCCGGGGCCATGGAGAACGCGGGCGCCGTCACCATCAGGGACCAGTACGTCTTCCGCTCCAAGATGACCGACGCCGCCTACGAGGCCAGGGCGGAGACCATCCTCCACGAGCTGGCCCACATGTGGTTCGGCGACCTTGTCACCATGGAGTGGTGGAACGACCTGTGGCTCAACGAGTCGTTCGCCACCTACACCTCCATCGCCTGCCAGGCGGACGCCCCCGGCAGCCAGTGGCCGCACGCCTGGACGGGCTTCGCCAACCAGATGAAGACCTGGGCCTACCGCCAGGACCAGCTGCCGTCCACCCACCCGATCATGGCCGAGATCACCGACCTCGACGACGTGCTGGTCAACTTCGACGGGATCACCTACGCCAAGGGCGCCTCCGTCCTCAAGCAGCTGGTCGCCTACGTCGGCAGGGACGAGTTCTTCCAGGGGGTGCGCGCCTACTTCAAGCGTCACGCCTGGGGCAACACCCGCCTCACCGACCTGCTGTCCGCGCTGGAGGAGACCAGCGGCCGCGACCTGAAGTCCTGGTCGAAGGCGTGGCTGGAGACCGCCGGGATCAACGTGCTGCGGCCGGAGATCGAGGTCGACGGTGAGGGCGTGATCACCCGGTTCGTCATCCGCCAGGAGGCCCCGCCGCTGCCCGCCGGCGCCAAGGGCGCCTCCACGCTGCGCCCGCACCGCATCGCGGTCGGCCTCTACGACCCGGTCGACGAGAAGCTGGTCCGCGTCCACCGGATCGAGCTGGACGTCACCGGCGCCGAGACCGAGGTGCCCGAGCTGGTCGGCCGCGCCCGGCCCGCCGTGGTGCTGCTCAACGACGACGACCTCTCCTACGCCAAGGTCCGGCTCGACCCCGAGTCGACGGCGCAGATCACCCGCCGCGTCGGCGACTTCACGGAGTCGCTGCCGCGCGCCCTGTGCTGGGCCTCCACCTGGGACATGACCAGGGACGGCGAACTCCCCACCCACGCCTACCTGGAGCTGGTGCTCAACGGCATCGGCAAGGAGAGCGACATCGGCGTGGTCCAGTCGCTCCACCGCCAGGTCAAGCTGGCACTCGACCTCTACGCCGCGCCGGAACGCCGCGAGGAGGGCCTGGCGCGCTGGTCGGCCGCCGCGCTGGAACGGCTGCGCGCCGCCGAGCCCGGCGGCGACCACCAGCTGGCGTGGGCCAGGGCGCTGGCGGCGACCGCCAGGAGCGAGGAGGAACTGGACACGCTGGCCGGGCTGCTGGACGGCGGCGTGACGATCCAGGGCCTGGACGTCGACACCGACCTGCGGTGGGCGCTGCTGCTGCGGCTGGTCGCCACGGGGCGCGCCGGCGAGGAGGCCATCGCGGCCGAACTGCGCCGCGACCCGACCTCGGCCGGCGAGGAGCACGCGGCGGCGGCCCGCGCCGCGCGGCCCACGGCGGAGGCGAAGGCGGCGGCCTGGGACGCGGTGGTCAACGACGAGTCGCTGCCGAACGCGGTCCGCGAGTCCATGATGCGGGGCTTCGTCCAGACCGACCAGCGTGAGCTGCTGGCGCCGTACCGGGAGCGGTACTTCGAGGTCATCGCGGACGTGTGGGCGCGGCGCAGCCACGAGGCGGCGCAGGGCATCGCGCTGGGGTTCTACCCGATGACGCAGGTCGCGCGGGAGACGCTGGACGCGACGGACGCGTGGCTGGAGGCGACCCAGCCGTCGGCGGCGCTGCGCCGCCTGGTCACCGAGTCCCGCTCCGGCGTCGAGCGCGCGCTGCGCGCGAGGGCGGCCGACGCCTGACGCTCACGCGGTCCCCCGCGCCCCCGAGCCGCCCACCGGCGGAGAAGGGGCGCGGGGAACTGCGCGAGCAACCGTCCACGGGGGCGCAGACGACAACCCACCCGGACCAGCCAGGACCGTCGTCGTCCGCGCCCCGCCCCCCGCAGGGGTCAGCGACGGTCGCTCAGCATCACCGCTGCGGCGATCAGCGCGAAGAGCAGGATCGGAGCCGCGACGAACAGCCCGAGGGTCTCGGCGATGCTCAGACCCGTGCCCGGGTCGTCGCCGTCGTCCCGGGTCAGCGCCTGGGCGGCCGGGGAGGAGAGCAGCGTCAGCAGCGCCGCGGAGACGGAGACCGCGACGGCGCGCTTCTTGTTCATGTTGACCACGCCCTTACAGTAACCAACGCCGCTCGCCCGCCCGGTCTCAGGGCCCCGGGTCGCGGACGGCCGCCAACAGCCGCGCCAGCCGTTCGGAGGCGGTCAGCTCCTCCAGCGACACCGGGCGCCCGTCGGCGTCGGCCACTGGCAGCCGCCAGTTGGGGTACTCGCGCCAGGTCCCGGGAACGTTCTGCGGCCGGCGGTCGCCCACCGCGTCGGGCAGCCAGACGCCGAGCAGCCTGGCCGGGGTCAGGGCCAGGAACCGGTACGCGGCGGCGATGCGCTCCTCCTCCCCGCCGTCCGGGGCCAGCAGCCCCCGCCGCACGAAGGTCTCCCGCCAGTCGGCCAGCTCCTCCTCGGCCTCCCGCCGCGCCGCCTCGGGGTCCGCGAGCAGGTCGAGACGTGCGCGGAGCCGGACGTCCGAGCCGTCCCAGCGGGCCGCCGTGGACGGGAGGTCGTGGGTGGTGACGGTCGCCAGGCAGTTGGCGCGCCACTCGGCCGGCTCCAGCGGCGGACGGCCCTCCCGGTCCCAGTGCCGCTCGAACCAGAGCACCGAGGTACCGGCGACGCCGCGCTCGGCGAGCCGTTCGCGGACACCGGACTCGACGGTCCCCAGGTCCTCGCCGACGAGCACCGCGCCGGCCCGGTGCGCGGCCAGCGCCAGGACGGCCAGCATGGCGTCCGCGTCGTAACGCACATAGGTGCCGTCGCGCGGCTCGGCGCCCCGGGGGATCCACCAGAGGCGGAACTGGCCCATCACATGGTCGACCCGGAGCCCGCCCGCGTGCCGGGCCAGCGCGCCGGCCAGCTCCAGATAGGGCGCGTAGCCGGCCTCGGCCAACGCGTCGGGGCGCCAGGGCGGCAGGCCCCAGTCCTGGCCGCGTTCGTTGAACGCGTCCGGCGGCGCGCCCACCGACATGCCGCCGGCGAACACGTCCTGGCCGGCCCAGGCGTCCGAACCGTCCGGATGGACGCCGACGGCGAGGTCGTGCAGCAGGCCGACGCCCATGCCGGCCTCGGTCGCCGCGCGCTGGGCGTGCGCCAACTGCTCGTCGGTGAGCCAGGTCAGCCAGCGGTGGAAGTCGACCCGCGCGGCGAGCGCGCGGCGGGCCGCCTCCGTCTCCGGGCTGTCGGGGCGCCGCAGCCCCGGCGGCCAGCGGTGCCAGTCGGGGCCGTGCCGCTCGGCCAGCGCGCACCAGGTCGCGTGGTCGGTGAGGGCACGGCCGCAGGAGTCGACATAGCGACGGAACGCCGCCGCGCGCTCCGGGCTCGGCGGCACGGCGTGCAGCAGCTCCAGGGCGGCGCGTTTGGTCGCCCAGACGGCGTCCCGGTCGATCGGACGGCGCTCGTCGAGCACCGCGCGCCGGAGCGCGTCGCCGCGCGCCAGCAGGGGCGCCATACGCGCGCGCCCCGCCGGGTCCAGCGCGTCGAACTCCGGGACGCGCTCCACCCGCAGATGCACCGGGTCCGCGAAGCGCCGGGTCGCCGGCCGGTAGGGCGAGGGGTCGACGGTCTCGCCCTCGACGGGCGGCACGGCCGCGTGCAGCGGGTTGAGCTGGAGGAAACCGACGCCGCCCGCCGAGCCGGCCCAGGTGGCGAGGTCGGCGAGATCGCCGAGGTCACCCATGCCCCAGGAGCGCCGGGAGAGCGTCGAGTAGAGCTGCACCATCAGCCCGACCTCGCGCCGCGCGGCGACGGGCGCCGCGTCGGGCGGGACGAGCAGGGTCGCGGTCGCGGTGCGCCCGTCCGGCGCGGTGGCACGCAGGGTGTGGCGGCCGACGGGCGGGGGCGCCCCGGCGGCGGGGCGGCGTTCGCCGTCCTCCGTCTCCAGCAGCAGGGACGTGCCGGCGGGCAGGGTGCCGGGCGGGGGGAGCGGGCGGGTGGAACTGCCCACCAGGGTGGGCGGCAGCAGCCGCCCGGCGTGGCGCGGGCCGCGCGCCAGGGCCGCGCGGATCGCCTCGGGGCCGTCGGCGTCGACGCCGAGCGCGGCGAGCGCGGCGACGACCGTGTCGCGCGGCACCTCGACGGACTCCCCGGGCGACGGGGCGTACGAGGTGGCGACGCCGTGGGTCGCGGCCAGCCGCGACAGGGCGTCCATCAGACGCCGATGGCCTCCGCGCCACCGCGACCGCTGGGCTCGGCGACCAGGGGCGGCTCGGCGGCCAGTGGCTGCTCGGAGGTCAGGGGGACGAGGTCACCCGGGGAGGGCTCGCTGGTGAGGGGCCGCTCGCGGGCCGCGGCCTGGGCCGGCACGGCGATCATCGGCGGGGGCAACAGGCTGTCCAGACGTTTGCTTTTGCTTTCGCATTCGGTCCGAGTGGCGACGGCCACGGGGTTCTCCGTTCGCAGACGGGCGGCTGACGGATCACTGACGGTAAGTGTCCTGGGTAGTGCCCTACCCAGTGAACGCCATCGCATCCGCACTCGCGACGGGAAAGCGACGCAACGCACACGCCGGGAGCCGGAAATCCTCCCGCGCCACCGCCCCCCGGCCTCGGATTTTCGCGCTTCCCCGAGGTGACCCGACCGGGTGGGCGCACCGGCCGGAGCCCACCCGATCGAGTGGTCCTCAGACCGGTTCTGCGGGCTCCGCGGCCAGCGGGGTGAGCGCGGCGCCCCGGCCCTGCCGGCCGGGCTTGGCCGGTTTGCCCTGCTTGGCCGGCCGCGCCGCGCGGTTCGGACGCGCCTCTATGCGGGCGAGCGCGTCGTCGGCGCCGTAGGGGCGCAGATAGGGCAGCCACCGAGGGTCACGGTGACCGGTGCCGATGATCCGCCACGCCAGCCCCGACGGCGGGCCCGGCGTGTGCCGCAGCCGCCACCCCAACTCGGCGACGTGCCGGTCGGCCTTGATGTGGTTGCAGCTGCGACACGCGGCGACGACGTTGTCCCAGGCGTGCTGACCGCCCCTGCTGCGGGGGATCACATGGTCGACGCTGGTGGCGACACCGCCGCAGTAAGCACAACGGCCGCCGTCCCGAGCGAAGAGCGCGCGTCGGGTCAGCGGCACGGCGGTGCGGTAGGGCACGCGGACGAAGCGTTTGAGTCTGACCACGCTGGGCGCGGGAATGGCGCGGCTGGCGCTGCGCATCAGGGAGCCGGAGGTCTCCAGGCTGACGGCCTTGTCGTTCAGCAGCAGGATCAGCGCGCGCCTGACCGGCACGACGCCCAGCGGCTCGTACGAAGCGTTGAGGACCAAGACGTGTGGCACGAACGCCCTCCGTTTCCGTCGGCGGCGCGTGGCTCGCGCCGTGACGATCTCCCTCAGTGTGTCCCGGGTGGGGCCACCGGCGCCACCACGATCCGGGAATGTGCCCCAAGTGTCATCCACCACATTCGCCCCACGGGGGATCTCCCACCGGCACCGGGGCGACACCCCGCGCGGCCGGGCCGGGGCCCTGGTCGGCCGCGGCCCGGCCCCGCCGCCGGCGGCCCGCACCGCGACGACCGCCGTCGTCGGAGCTACTACCGTTGGCCCGCGCGGGGGCGGGAAACACGGAGAGAGCGGCATGGACAACTGGGAGACCTGGCTCGCCGGCGGGCTGCGCATCCTGCTGATCACGGTCATCGCCTTCGTCGTGCGGTTCGTGGTGCGGCGGGCGCTGACCCGGCTGATAGCGCGCCTCAACCGCGAGGACAAGGACGGCAAGCGCCGCGTCCCGCGCGGCGGCCGGCTGGTCAACGCCGAGCGGCGGCGGCAGCGCTCGGAGGCCATCGGTTCGGTGCTGCGCAGCGCCGCCTCGGTGGCGATCCTCGGCACGGCCGGACTGATGGTCCTCTCCCAGCTGGGCATCCAGCTCGGCCCGCTGGTCGCCAGCGCCGGCATCATCGGCGTGGCGATCGGCTTCGGCGCGCGCAACCTGGTGACGGACGTACTCAGCGGCATGTTCATGCTGCTGGAGGACCAGTACGGGGTGGGCGACACCATCGACGCCGGCGAGGTCACCGGCGCCGTGCTGGAGATCGGCCTCCGGGTGACCACGCTGCGCGGCGAGGACGGCGCGATCTGGTACGTCCGCAACGGCGAGATCAAGCGGGTGGGCAACCTCAGCCAGGGCTGGGCGACGGCGGCCGTCGAGGTGGCGGTCGCGCCGGAGAGCGACTTCGCCGCGGTCAGCAAGCTGATCACCACCGCCGGCGAGGAGATGTCGGCGTCCGCGCCGTGGGACGAGCAACTGTGGGAGCCGGTCGCGGTGCTGGGCCTCGAATCGGTCTCGCTGGAGTCGATGGTGCTCAAGGTGACGGTGAAGACCCCGCCGAACCAGGCGGCGCCGGTGGAACGCGAACTGCGGTGGCGCATCAAACGGGCGCTGGACGCGGCCGGCGTCACCCAGGTCGACCCGCCGGCGGTGTCGCTGGAGAAGGGCGACTGACCGCCGGCGCGTTCCCATACATTCCGGCATGTTCCGGCACGTTCTCAGCACGGGGGCGCTCCGGCCCTGAGGCCCCGGCACGTTCCGGTCCCGCCGCCCCTCCCGCCGTGACCTGCGGTGCCGCAGAATGGCGGCCATGTCGAACACTCGTCCCGCCCCCAGCATCCGCGGCTACCGCCCCGGCGACCGCGACGCGCTCTCGGACATCTGCGTCAGGACGGCGCACGCCGGTGGCGACGCGCGGGGCCGCTACCGGGAGCCGGAGATCTTCTCGGCGATCTTCGCCACGCCCTACGCCGAGTTGGAACCCGACCTGGTCTTCGTCGCCGACAACGGCGAGCGCGCCATCGGGTACATCGTCGGCACCGCCGACAGCACCCGTTTCTACGCGGAGTTCATGGAACGCTGGCTGCCGACCGTCGCCGACCGGTTCCCCGCGCCGACGTCCCCGGTCGAGGGGGTCGACGACGGGCTGCGGCACCTGCTGCACCACGCGGACTCGATGCTGGTGCCCGAGATAGCCGCCGAGTACCCCGCGCACCTGCACATCGACCTGCTGCCCGAGGGGCAGCGGCAGGGGCTCGGCCGCCGGTTGATGGCCGCCTTCACGGACGCGCTGCGCGAGCGCGGGGTGCGCGGGCTGCATCTGAGCATGAACCCGGAGAACACCGGCGCCCGCGCCTTCTATGATCGTCTCGGCTTCGTCGAACTGCCGCGCCCCGAGGGCAAGAAGGACGTCGACTATCTCGGCATCCGGCTCTGACTCCCGGGCGGCACCCGCGGTGCTTCTGTGACACAAGGGAAACGAAGTCGCAAGAGAAGATCGCGAAACCGACAAGATCCGGGCAACGGCGGTGTCGGGCCCGGACGGGGGCGTCATACTGACTGGCCGTGGCCCATGCCGACCATGCCGACGACGCGAGGGGGAGGGTCCACCACGTGACTCAGCCGCCGAGCGCCCCGCCCGGTGCCCCGCCGGCGTTCCCGGCCCCACGCGCCGAGGTGCCGGCGGGCTCCCCCGCGCCGTCCCCGCCCGTCGAACGGCCGGGACGGCTCGGCGCGTTGAGCGGGTGCGCGCGGCGGCTGCGGGCCGCGTTCGGCACCGAGCCGGGGCGGCTGCGGCTGATCGGCCTCGCGCTGGCGGGGCTGCTGCTGCTCTTCGGCGTCACCACGTACTGGCAGCTGTCGGACCGCGCCGAGGCCGCGCGCACCGCGCGGGAGACCAGCCAACCGCTCAGCCGGAACGCCGCCGACATCTACCGCTATCTCGCCGACGCCAACACCACGGCGGCCAGCGGCTTCCTGGCCGGCGCGGACGAGCCGCGGAACGTGCGCAACCGCTACGTGCGGCACATCAGCAACGCCTCCGAGCTGCTGGCCTCGGCCGCGGGCCACGGCCAGGGCTCGGCGCTCTCGGCCGTCCTGATCGCCCGGCTCAACGCGGAACTCCCCCGCTACACCGGTCTGGTGGAGACGGCCAGGGCCAACGACCGGCAGCGGCTGCCGCTGGGCAGCGCCTACCTGCGCTACGCGGACGAGCGGATGCAGGACACGCTGCTGGCCACGGCCGACGAGCTCTACCGGCTGGAGACCGCCCGTTACCGCGCCGACCTGGCGGAGGCCCGAGCCTGGCCGTGGCTCTCGATCGGCCTGGGGGTCGCCTCCGTGGGGGCGCTCGGCTGGGCGCAGCGCCGCCACTACCTGCGCACCCACCGCGTCCTCAACCCGGGCCTGGTCGCGGCCACCACGGCCGCCGGGCTGCTGCTGCTGTGGGTGGCGGGGGGTCACCTGATGGCCAGCTCCTCGTTGGAGGAGGCGGAGTCGGGCCCGGGGCGCGCGCTGACCACGCTCAGCGACGCGCGGACCGAGGCGTTGCTGGCGCGCGGCGCGGAGAACCTGACGCTGGTGGCGCGCGGCGGCGACAGCACCTTCGACGAGAAGTACATCTCGTCCATGGACCGGCTGCTGGCCCCGCCCGACGACGCGCGCGCCGGCCTGCTCCTCCTGGCGCTGGCGCAGACCGAGGACGAGAGCCGCACGGCGGTGAAGGACGCGATCGCCGCGGCCAGGGTGTGGGAGCACCGGCACGAGGAGGCCCGGCGGTTCGAGATGGAGGGCGACTACAACGGCGCCATCCGACAGGTCATAGGGAACGCGGGCTCGACCGGCGAGTCCTTCGATCGGGTGAACAACAAGCTGTCGGACGCGGTGGACCGACAGCAGCGGCAGTTCCTCGACGCGGCGCAGAGCGGGCTGAACTGGCTGGGCGTGCTGCCCCCGGCCGCCGTCGTCCTGGTGCTGCTGGCCGCGGCGGGCACGGCGCGGGGCGTGGCCAGGCCGCTGGCGGAGTACCGATGAACGACCGTGCGGGGCGACGCGTGCCGGCCGCGGCCGGCGCGCGGCCGTGCCGCGTTACGGCGGCGGGCACGGGGTGCCCGTCCGGCTCGGGGTGTCCCGCGATGAACGGCGCCGACGCGTATCGCGTCTCCTTCCGCGGGGCGCGTGCGGCGCTCGCGCCGACCGGATCGCGCGTCCCCCGCGGGGTTTCCGTGGACGAACGGAGGGTGGGGCCATGAGGGGAACGACGCGCGGCGATGCCGGCGCGGGGCGCGGACTGGCCCCGCACTGGCGGGCGTTGCTGCTGGGCGGCGCGGGGCTGGCGCTGGCCGGTGCGATGGTCGTCGGGACGCTGACGGCGGGGTCGCCGCAGGAGGGTGCCGGCGGCCGCGAGCCGACGGAGACGGCCGACGCCACGCGGGCCAGCCTGGACGAGGACCCGGTGCCGCTGGCCAGCCGGGAGCGGTGCGACGACAGCGGCGAGGGCGGCGGCTTCGACCCGGCCGAGAGCCTCTCGCCCGTCCGCGAGGTCGGACCCGCCGTCGAGCGGATCCGGGAGAGGGACCAACTCGTCGTCGGTATCGACCAGAACAGCTACCGCTGGGGCTACCGCCACCCGGACGACGGGAAGATCGTCGGCTTCGACATCGACCTGGCGCGCGCCATCGCCGAGGACCTGCTGGGGCCCGACCCCGACATCGTCTTCCGCGCCATCCCCACCGACCAGCGGATCGGGGCGTTGCGGACGGACAAGGTCGACATGGTGGTGCGCAGCATGTCGATCACGTGCGAGCGCGTCGAGCAGGTGGCGTTCTCCGCCTCCTACTTCGAGACCGGGCAGCAGCTGCTGGTGCCGCGCGGCTCGCCGATCACCGGCTTCGACGAGTCGATGGAGGGGCAGCGGGTGTGCAGCGCGAAGGAGACGACCGCCGCCCGGCTGCTGGAGCGGGAGAGCCACGGCGCCCATCTGATGGAGCGGCCCAACCACCTGGACTGCCTGGTGCAGATCCAGCTCGGTCTGGCCGAGGCGCTGATGACGGACAGCGCGCTGGCCGCCGGGCACATAGGGCAGGACCCCACGATGCGGCTGGTGGGCGAGGAGTTGACCGCCGAGTCCTACGGGGTGGCGATGCGCAGCGAGGACGAGGACCTGGTGCGCTGGGTCAACGCGGTGCTGGCGTCCTACCAGGCCGGCGGGACGAGCAGCCGTTGGCGGGCGTCCTTCGACGAGTGGCTCTCCGGCTATCTCCCGGACAGCGCCGGCGTTCCGCCCGAGCCGCTGTACCGCGACTGAGATCACCGTGCGAGGACAGAGATACCCGGCGGGTCAACCGGGGAAGAGATCGATCCGACGACATCCGACAACCCGCCCGCGACGAAGGGAGAGGGGGGCGACGAGGGCGACCGCCGCGCCCCCGCGCGGCCCGTACCGTTGGCCGTGCCCGCACCGGCGTCCGGACCGGCACCCGACCGACCACCCCGGCGCGGCCGGGTCCGCCCCGGCCCGACCACGGCCCGGGGCCGCGCGACCGCTGACCGTGACCTGTCCGAGCATGACCGACCACAGCCGACACGCGGAGAGCCGGCGGGAGAGACTGAGGGGAGACCGATGGCCCCGGATTCCGGCGGAACGGTGCTGAGCAGCGAGGAGGTCGACCGCTCGCTGGCCCGGTTCGGGGCCGAGCACGAGGCGGTCGAGACCTCGCTGCTCGCCCTCCAGGACCACGCCGGCCGCCGTCTGCTGGAGGGCGCCCGGCTGACGGGCGCGACCCGGGAGCGCTGGGTGCGTGCCGAGTTGACGCTGACGCGGCTGTGGGGCTGGTTCGACCTGCTCACCGAGACGTTGGAGACGGCGCGGGAGTTGCGTGCGCGGCGGCGCGAGCCGGGTCGCGAGGAGCTGCTCCAGCTGAGCATGTTGCTGGACGGCGCCAACCTGGCGGTGCCGGGCGACGAGCGGGGCGTGGAGCACCTGGGCTGGCCGGAGCTGGTGGGCCGGCTGAACGCGGGCTACGCCGAGGTACTGGACCTGCTGGTCGCCGCCGACGTGGTGTGGTCGGCGCTGCCCGCGCGGATAGACCTGCTCGCCACGGAGTTGCACCGGTTGCGCGACCTGGCGCACTCGGTCGGGGTGCGCCCGGGGGCGCATCCGGCGGGTGACGAACTCGACGAGATCACCGAGGAGTTGACCGGGCTGCGGGCGGAGGTGATCGCCGATCCGCTGGCCTTCTGGACGGCGGACGGCGGCAGCAGCGCGCCCGGCGGCGGGCGGCCCGACACCTCGCGCTACGACCGGGCGGCCCGCGCGTTGGACGACATCAGGCGCGAGGTGGACGCGGTGATCGGGGTCCGCAGGGACGCCGAGGAGCGGCTGATCCGGCTGCGCGACGTGCTCTCGCGGGCCGACCGCACCCTGGCGGAGGCGCGCACCGCGCGCGGCGAGGTGCTGGCGAAGATCGCCGCGTCCGAGGTGCCCGCGGTGCACGGGCCGGCGAGCGTGCTCCACGAACAGCTCCTCGCGGCCGCCGACTTCCGCAGGCGCTCGCAGTGGCACCGGCTCTCCCCGCTCCTGGAGTCGCTGGAGCGGCGCGCCGACGAGGAGCTGCGGCGGGCCAGGGACTCGCTGTCCGCCGTGACCGCGCCGCTGGCGGTCCGTGCCGAGCTGCGGGGGCGGCTGGACGCCTGGCGGGCGCGGGTCACCCGGGCGGGCAGGGCGGACGAGCCGCTGCTGGCCGAGCGGTACGACGTCGCCCGCCGGCTGCTGTGGACGGCGCCGTGCGACCTGCGCACGGCCGAGACGGCGGTGCGGCGCTATCGGGAGGCCGCTGCCGAGGCGTTGGCCCCGCCGGCGGCCGAACCAGAGGAGCCCGCGGCCCAGCTGAGGGGGGAACCATGAGCCCGATCGCGGCGAAGGAGAGCGGCCAGCTCTGCCAGCGCCCCGACTGCGGCGGGCGCTACCAGCTCGCCGAGCGCGGGCAACTCTACTGCGACGCCTGCGGGTTGGCGCCGGTCGTGTCGGCCGACGGCAGCATCGGCGACAGCAGGACCAGCAGGCGGCTGCCGCAGGCGAGCGAGGGACGGGACAGCGCCGGCTCGTCCGGCTCGCGCTCCAGCCGTTCGTCCACGTCGCGGTCATCGCGGCGCTCGGTCTCCGGGCGGCTCGCGCGGAGCGAGGCGGGCGCGGCGGCGGGGCCGATGGTGATCGTGCGCGGCACGCGCAGCCCGAAGACCACCCGGCTGCGGCTGGGCGCCGGGCTGGTGACGATGCCGAGCGTGCCGCGTCCCGACCCGCGTTCCGCCGTGTTGAAGAACCCTGAGGTGCCCGAGCGCAAACGGTTCTGCGGGAACCACGAGTGCGGCGCCAGGGTGGGCCGCTCGCGGCAGGGCCGCCCGGGCCGCACCGAGGGCTTCTGCACCAAGTGCGGGCACCCCTACTCGTTCGTCCCCAAGCTGCGCCCGGGGGACCTGGTCAAGGACCAGTACCGGATCGCCGGCTGTCTCGCCCACGGCGGCCTGGGCTGGATCTATCTCGCCGTGGACACCGCGGTCTCCGACCGCTGGGTGGTGCTCAAGGGCCTGCTGGACACCGGCGACGAGGACGCGATGGCGGCCGCGATCTCCGAGCGCCGCTTCCTCGCCGAGATCGAGCACTCCAGCATCGTGCGGATCTACAACTTCGTCGAGCACCTGGACCCGCGCACCGGGAGCATGGACGGCTACATCGTCATGGAGTACGTGGGCGGGCAGTCCCTCAAGCAGATCGCCAACGCCCGCCGCACGCCCGAGGGCAGGCGCGACCCGCTGCCGGTGGAGCAGGCGTGCGCCTACGGCATCGAGGCGCTGGAGGCGCTGGCCTATCTGCACGGCCGGAACCTGCTCTACTGCGACTTCAAGGTCGACAACGCGATCCAGCAGGACGACCAGCTCAAGCTCATCGACCTCGGCGCGGTCCGCAGGATGGGCGACACCGAGTCCCCGGTCTACAGCACGGGCGGCTACCAGGCGCCCGAACTGATCGAGCGGGGCGCGTCGGTGGCCTCCGACCTCTACACCGTGGCCCGCACCCTCGCGGTGATGACCTTCGACTTCCAGGGCTACACCAGCGTCTTCGCCGACAGCCTGCCCGATCCGGAGCACATCGAGGTGTTCCGCGAGTACGAGTCGTTCTACCGTTTCCTCGTGCGTGGCACCGACCCCGATCCCGAAGCCCGCTTCGCCTCCGCCGAGGAGATGGCCGAGCAACTCACCGGCGTGCTGCGGGAGATCGTCGCCGTGCGGACCGGTCAGCCCCAGCCCGCGGTCTCCCAGCTCTTCGGCCCCGAGCGGGGGGTCGTGGACACCGAGCCGCTGCGGGCGCCCGCCGACGGGGTCTCGCGGCTTGGCGCCAGAAGCATCCGCTGGCGCTCCCGCGGGAACGAGGCCGCGCCGCCGACCGCCTCGCCGACGCCGCCGGTGGCTCCGCCCGACCCGAGGGAGATCGGGCTGGCGCTGCCGCTGACGCTGGTCGACCCCGAGGACTCCAACGCGGGCTTCCTCGCCGGTCTGATGGCCAGCGCCCCCACCGAACTGATCATCGCGCTGCGCCAGGCGCCGACCGACTCCGTGGAACGCCGGCTGCGCGAGGTGCGGGCCCGCCTCGGGCTGACCGACCCGGCCTCGGGGGTGGCCGCCCGCGCCCGCCTGGCCGAGCTGCGCGAACACTACCCGGGCGACTGGCGGGTGGTGTGGCACCACGGGCTGGTCTCGCTGGTGGAGGGCGACCTCGCGACGGCCGCCGAGGCGTTCGACGCGGTCTACGACGCCTTCCCCGGGGAGGTGGCCCCGAAGCTGGCGCTGGCCGTGTGCGCCGAGTGGCTCGGGCAGTTCGACAACGCGGCCGACTACTACGAGCTGGTGTGGGCGTGCGACCCCAGCCATGTGAGCGCGGCCTTCGGGCTGGCCAGGGTCCGGCTGACGACCGGCGACCGGGCCGGGGCCGTCGCGGTGCTGGAGTCGGTGCCGGAGACCTCGGCCTACCACACCGCCGCCCGGGTCGCCGCCGTGCGCGCCCGGCTCCGGGAGGGGCCGA
The DNA here is from genome assembly GCF_900230195.1 of Streptomyces zhaozhouensis. Lineage (GTDB taxonomy): Bacteria > Actinomycetota > Actinomycetes > Streptomycetales > Streptomycetaceae > Streptomyces > Streptomyces zhaozhouensis. Next base: position 19,415 of record NZ_OCNE01000025.1, on the reverse strand, counting down.
CGGGCGAGGACGCGCTGCCGGAGCTGCTCGCCGCGGGCCACCAGGTGGTGCTTTTGCGTGGCGCGGGGCTGGAACCATCCTTGAGCGAACAACTGTCCTGTGAAGTGCTGGGACGCGCTCTCGACTGGCTGCTGGCGGAGGCGACCGAACAGCCGGGACGGCTGCGCCCGCAGCTGCGACTGATGGATGTCCCGTTGGACGAGACGGGTGTCAGGAAGGGGCTCGAACGCTCCTTCCGGAGACTGGCCAGACTGGCACCGACCAGTAGTGAACGGACGGAACTGGTGGAGGCGGCCAACCGCTTCCGCCCCAGGACATGGGTGTGACGATGCCGCAGCTCGACCAACTCTCCGCCTGTCCCGGCTGCGGTGAGCCGCTGGAGGAAGACGACCGCTTCTGCGGCGTCTGCGGCACCGACCTGCGCACCGCCGCCCGCCAGCCGGCCGCTCCGCCGACGGACGGCGCCCGGGAACGCCCGCCGGGCTACGCCCCGACGGAACACGACTTCCCGCTGCCGCCCCCGCTGCACACCCTGCGCACGGACGGCGCCGAGCGACCGCCGCCCCCGCCGCCACCGGCGGCGCCGCCGGTGCCACCACCGCCGACCACGCCGCCGACCACGCCGCCGACAGCCGGCGCCGCACCCGACCCCAGAGCCCATCCCCCGGCACCGCCGGGCGCCTCACCGCGGCCGCCCGAGGCCCAGCACCCGCCGGCGCCCCAGCCCACCGACCCGCGCGGCGCCGACCCGCGCGCCGCCACGACGCCGCCGGCCCCCGCCGCCCGCTGCGCCGGCTGCGGCCGGGCGGAGGCGGAGGCGGAGGGCGGCCGGTGCGCGGACTGCGAGCGGCAGCGCCCCCCGGTCAACCGCGACCATCTGGAGCGCGAGCTGGGCGGCGTGGCCGCCGTCAGCGACCTGGGACTGCGTCACCACCGCAACGAGGACGCCTTCAGCGTGGCGGCGACCGCGCTCTCCGACGGCACACCGGCCGTCGTCGCCGTCGTCTGCGACGGGGTCTCCTCCTCCAGCCGCCCGCACGAGGCATCGGCCGCCGCCTCCACCGCGGCCGCCGAGTCGCTGCTGACCGCGCTGCCGCGCGGAGTCGCCGGGCCGCAGGCCATGCACGACGCCGTGCTGGCCGCCGCCGACGCCGTCAACCGGCTCGCCGACGCCGAGGGCGAACCCGGCAGGAACGCGCCCGCCTGCACCCTGGTCAGCGCCGTCACCACCGGCGGCCAGCTGACCGTCGGATGGGTCGGCGACAGCCGGGCCTACTGGGTCCCGCAGGGCGAGGGCGGCACGGCGGCCCGGCTCACCGAGGACGACTCGTGGGCGGCGCAGATGGTCGCCGCCGGCCTGCTCAGCGAGGCCGAGGCGATGGCCGACCACCGGGCGCACGCGATCACCGCCTGGCTCGGCGCCGACGCCCACGAGGTGGAGCCGCACACCGCGACCTTCCAGCCCGACCGCCCCGGCGTCGTGATCGTCTGCACGGACGGCCTGTGGAACTACGCGGAGACCGCCGAGCAGATGGCCAGACTCGTGCCGCCGGAGTCCCGGCAGGCACCGCTGCCCAGCGCGCAGCACCTGGTGCGCCACGCGCTCGACTCCGGCGGCCACGACAACGTCACCGTCGCGGTGATCCCCTTCCCGTCCCCCCGGGCGGACAGGGCCTAGAAGGGACCGACCGGGCCCCGGCAGGGCCCTCGACACCCGGCGGAGGCCGGTACGGAGGAGACGGGACAGGAACGGAAGGCGAAGCGACGGGGGCTGACGGGAAAGGAAACCTTCGCGCGGCATGGCACACCTCACACGGTGACGACTCAGGGTCAAGCTCTGATCGCGGATCGTACGGTGCGCCACTGACAATCCCCGTCAGAGCCCCGAAGTCCCGCCGGCCACGGCCCTCTTCGCCCGTTCACCGCCCGCCCCGCGCGCGTGAAGCCGCAAATTGGCCGCGAAGGTAGTGGACCTGCAGGATGCGGCGACCGGTACTGTTCGCTGGGGGCACCCGTCCCGCAGGCTGATGAGATGGCCCAGCCACACAGCAGTCCCGAGGCAGTTCCGACGCAGTCCCGACAACGAGCGAAGAAGTGACGTGAGGGGGAGGCAGTTCCATGCCGACTTGCCCTAACGGCCACCAGTCGATGGCCGATGACTGGTGCGAGGTGTGCGGGCACCGCATCATGGCACCCGCCGTCGCGATGCCCCCGCCGCCTCCACCGGCGCATGACTTCCCCGGCCAGCACGGCGGCCCGAGCCAGCACGGCGGCCCTCTCGGCTATCCAGGACAGGGCGGCCCGCCCGGCTACCCGGACCCCGGCGGCCCCGGCACGGCGCCGATGCCCGCCGCCGAGCTCTGCCCGCAGTGCCGCACGCCGCGTGAGGCGCAGGCGCCGTTCTGCGAGGAGTGCCGGTACAACTTCCTCACCAACTCCCCCACCACCTACACCCCGCCGGCCCCCGCCTACCCCGGCGCCCCGCAGGGCGCGCCCGGCGGCCCCCCGCCGGCACCGCCCGCCTTCCAGCAGCCGCCGCCGGGCCCGCCTCCGCAGTCGGCCCCGCCCCCGCAGCCGGGGGCCCCTGGGGGCTACCCGCCCCCGCAGCCGACCGGCGACTGGATGCTGCCGCCGCCCAGCCAGCCCGCCCCCCAGCCGGGCCCGCCCGGGTATCCGGGGCAGCCCACCGGCGGCGGCTGGCTGGTCTCGATCGGCCCCGACCCCGAGTACTTCACGGCGATGATGCACCGCTCGGGCCCCGAGGCCGCGCAGCTGACGCTGCCCGCCTACGCCCCCGAGCAGCAGTTGCCGCTCAGCGGCCCCCAGGTGACGATCGGCCGCCGGCGGAACTCGACGGGTGAGGCCCCCGACATCGACCTGTCGCGGCAGCCGGAGGACCCCGGGGTCTCCCACCAGCACGCGATCCTGGTGGAGCAGCCCGACGGCGGCTGGGCCGTGGTCGACCAGGACTCGACCAACGGCACCACGGTCAACGGCTCGGAGGACGCGATCCAGCCGTTCGTCCCGGTGCCGCTGCGCGACGGGGACCGCGTCCACGTGGGCGCCTGGACCACGTTGCGCATCTACCGACAGTGACCGCCCGTCGGCCGGGCGTCTCCCTGGAAGGGGCCCGGCCGGCCGGGGTGGGGCCACGGCTACCATCACCAAGGTGACCAAAAACATACCGGCGATAGCGGTCGAGGGGCTGCGCAAGCGCTACGGAGAGGTGCAGGCCGTCGACGGGGTGACCTTCGAGGTCGCACACGGGGAGTTCTACGGCATCCTCGGCCCCAACGGCGCCGGCAAGACCACCACGATGGAGCTCGTCGAGGGGCTGCGCGAGCCCGACGAGGGCAGCGCCCGTCTGCTCGGCCAGCCGTCCTGGCCGCGCGACCCGGGGCTGCTGCGCCGCATCGGCGTCCAGCTCCAGGCGTCCGCCTTCTTCGAGAAGCTGACCGCGCGCGAGCAGATCCACACCTTCGCCTCCCTCTACGGCGTCGGGCCCGAGCGGGCCGACGCGATGCTGGAGACCGTCGGGCTCACCGACAAGGCCGGCACCAGGGACGACAAGCTCTCCGGGGGGCAGGCCCAGCGGCTCTCCATCGCCTGTGCGCTGGTCCACGACCCCGAGCTGGTCTTCCTCGACGAGCCGACCACCGGCCTCGACCCGCAGGCCCGCCGCAACCTGTGGGACCTGCTGCGCGGGATCAACTCCCAGGGCCGCACCGTGGTGTTGACCACCCACTACCTCGACGAGGCGGAGATCCTCTGCGACCGGGTGGCCATCATGGACTCCGGCCGCATCCTGCGCGTCGGCGCGCCGTCCGAGCTGATCGAGGAGCTGGGCGTGCGGAACCTGGAGGACGTCTTCCTCCAGCTGACCGGACGGGAGTACCGCGAGTGAGCGCCTTCAAGAGCCTGTCCCTCGCCATGGTCAAGGGGCAGCTGCGGGACCGCACCGCGGCCTTCTTCACCCTGGTCTTCCCGCTGATGTTCCTGCTTCTCTTCGGCGCGCTCTTCCAGAACGACTCCGCCCCCCGCTCCCACGTGCTCCAGGTCGGCGAGGTCGCCGTGCTGGACGAGATGCCGGCCGAGCAGCGCCGCGGGCTGTCCGAGGCGCTGGACGTCGAGCAGACCGACGACAGGGAGGAAGCGCTGTCGCGGGTCAGCGACGGCGACGTGGACGCGGCCGTCTGGGAGGACGAGGAGGGCCGGATCGAGCTGCGCTACTCGGCCGCCGATGCCGCCCGCGCCGGCACCGTGCAGGGTCTGATGCAGTCCCTGGTGCAGAGCGCGAACCTGGCGGCCACCGGCCAGCCGGCGACGTACGAACTCGCCACCGACCAGGTCGAGGACAAGTCGGTCAAGGCCATCCAGTACCTGGCCCCCGGCCTGCTGGGCTGGGCGATCGCCATGGGCTCCTCGTTCATGTCGGCGTTCACCCTGGTCAACTGGCGCAAGAAGCGCATCCTGCGCAGGCTCTGGCTGGCGCCCGTATCCCCGGGCACGGTGATCGGCGCGCGGATCGGGGTGAGCCTGGGCATGGCGTTCCTCCAGACCGCGCTCTTCCTCGCGATCGCCGTCATCCCGTTCTACGGGCTGAAGCTGACCGGCAGTTGGTGGCTGGTGCTTCCGCTGGTGGCCAGCGGGACGCTCGCGTTCATGTCGGTGGGGCTGCTCATCGGCGCCTGGGCCAAGTCGGAGGAGGCCGCCAACGCGGTGCTCCAGCTCGTGGTCATGCCGATGGCGTTCCTCTCCGGCTCCTTCTTCCCGCTGGAGAACATGCCGGGCTGGTTGCGGACCGTCTCGAACGTGATGCCGCTGAAGCACCTCAACGAGGCGTCGCAGGGCGTCCTGTCGCGGGGTGAGAGCTGGGGAGCGGCGCTGCCGGCGATCGGCGGGCTGCTGCTCTTCGCGGCGGTGCTGACCTTTGTGGCCTCGCGGCTCTTCCGCTGGGACGACGCCTGACCGACCCGGCCCCGAGGCTCCGGGTCAGTCGGGGGTGTTGACCATGGAACGCGCGGCGAAGACCAGGTAGTCCCACAGCTGCTTCTCCAGCTCCGGCTCAAGTCCGACGCTGTCGACCGCGTCCCGCATGTGCGCCAACCAGGCGTCGTGCGCGGCGCGGTCCACGGTGAACGGAACGTGCCGCATCCGCAGCCGCGGGTGCCCCCTGGTCTCGCTGTAGGTGCGCGGCCCGCCCCAGTACTGCATGAGGAAGAGCGCCAGCCGGTCCTCGGCGGGCCCCAGGTCCTCCTCCGGGTACATCGGCCGCAGGATCGGGTCCTCCGCCACCCCCTGGTAGAACCGGTGGACCAACGCCCGGAAGGTCGGCTCGCCCCCGACCCGCTCGTAGAACGTCAGCTGCTGGATCTCCATGGCTCCATGGTCGCAGACGCGGCAGCCGAGCCGGACCCGGCGGGTGCGACCGCGGACGGCCCGCTAGAGCGGGGTGACGCCCAGGCCGCCGGTGCCTCGGGGGCGGACCGCCGTCGAGCCCAGGGCGGTGCGCATCCGCAGCCAGCCACCGCGTTCCAGCACGCGCACCGGCGCGTGCGCGCGGAGCAGACCCAGCGCGTGCGCGGCGTGCACGGCGCGCAGCGGCAGCTTGGTCTCCGGCAGGGAGCGCGACCAGATCTCCTCGGCCAGCGCGTCCAGCGTCGCCCTGGTGCGTTCCGCCGGCGCGAGCCCCTCCGTGCGCTCCCGGAACTCGGCGACCACGGCCGTCGCCGCCTCCCACACCGCGCGGTGCGGCAGCTCGGCCACCGGCCGCCAGCCGCCGCGCGGCGGCAGCAGACCGGCCCAGGCCGGGCCGGTCACGGCCGCCGGCAGCCGCACGGCCTCGCGTTCCTCGTCCAGCGACTCGACCAGCTCGCCCACCGAGACCGTGCGGTCCAGCGGGCCGGCGCCGGCGGCCAGCCGCACGGGCCGCACCACCAGCGCCTCGAACCTGGCCGGCCGGGTGAAGACGGCCAGCACCTCCCCCTCGACCTTCAGCCGCGCCGCCGCCGTGCGGTCCCAGCGCAGCTGCCGCCCCAGGAAGGCGACCAGTTCGGCCGCCTCCCCGGACTCGGCGAAGGCCAACTCGGACTGGCTGGTCATGTGTCGAGGGTGCTTCCCGTCTCGTCGTCCTGGTAACGGGAGAGAAAGCCCCGCTCGTCGTCGGTGAGCCGACGCGGCTTGCCCAGATCCAGGTCGAACGGGACCACGACCGTGCGCGCGTTGACGTAGACGCCCCGCTCGTCCTTGATCTCGTAGTCGACGGTGACCGAGGCGTGGCCCAACTTGCTCACCCACAGCTCGATCACGACCGGTTCGGGACGGTGAACGAGCGGCTTGCGGTAGTCGATCTCATGCCGCGCGACCACGGAACCACCCGTGAACGCGCCGGAGTCGGCCTGCCGCGCCAGCCGGAACATGAAGTCTATCCGCGCCTCCTCCAGATAGCGCAGAAAGACCACGTTGTTGACATGGCCGAAGGCGTCCATGTCCGACCAGCGCAGCGGGCATTCGTAGCGATGACGCATCGTCAGCCCCGGGTCAGCTTCTTGTAGGAGGTGCGGTGCGGACGCGAGGCCTCGGGGCCCAGCCGCTCGATCTTGTTCTTCTCGTAGGACTCGAAGTTCCCCTCGAACCAGAACCAGCGGGACTCGCCCTCGTAGGCCAGGATGTGCGTCGCCACGCGGTCCAGGAACCACCGGTCGTGGGAGACGACCACGGCGCAGCCGGGGAACTCCAGCAGCGCGTTCTCCAGCGAGGAGAGCGTCTCCACGTCCAGGTCGTTGGTCGGCTCGTCGAGGAGCAGCAGGTTGCCGCCCTGCTTGAGGGTGAGCGCCAGGTTGAGCCGGTTCCGCTCGCCGCCGGAGAGGATGCCGGCCGGCTTCTGCTGGTCGGGGCCCTTGAAGCCGAACGCGCTGACGTAGGCGCGGGAGGGCATCTCGACCTGGCCGACGTTGATGTAGTCCAGCCCGTCGGAGACGACCTCCCACAGGGTCTTCTTGGGGTCGATGTTGGCGCGGGACTGGTCGACGTAGGAGATCTGCACGGTGTCGCCGACCCGCACCGAGCCGGAGTCGACGCTCTCCATGCCGAGGATCATCTTGAACAGCGTGGTCTTGCCCGCGCCGTTCGGGCCGATGACGCCGACGATGCCGTTCCTCGGAAGGGTGAACGACAGGCCGTCCACCAGGATCTTCTCGCCGAAGGCCTTGCCGAGCCTGTCCGCCTCGACGACCACGTTGCCCAGCCGGGGGCCCGGCGGGATCTGGATCTCCTCGAAGTCCAGCTTCCTGGTCTTCTCCGCCTCGGCGGCCATCTCCTCGTAACGGGCCAGTCGGGCGCGGGACTTGGCCTGCCGGCCCTTGGCGTTGGAGCGGACCCAGTCCAGCTCCTCCTTGAGGCGCTTGGCGCGCTTGGCGTCCTTCTGGCCCTCGACCTTGAGACGGGTCTGCTTGGTCTCCAGGTACTTGGAGTAGTTGCCCTCGTAGACGTAGGCGCGGCCCCGGTCCAGCTCCAGGATCCACTCGGCCACGTTGTCCAGGAAGTACCGGTCGTGGGTGATGGCCACCACGGTGCCCGGGTACTTGGCGAGGTGCTGCTCCAGCCACTGGACGGACTCGGCGTCCAGGTGGTTGGTGGGCTCGTCGAGAAGGAGCAGGTCGGGCTGTTCGAGCAGGAGCTTGCAGAGCGCGACGCGGCGCTTCTCACCGCCGGAGAGGTGCGTCACCGGCCAGTCGCCCGGCGGGCAGCCGAGGGCGTCCATCGCCTGGTCGAGCTGCGCGTCCAGGTCCCAGGCGCCGGCGTGGTCGAGCTCCTCCTGGAGCTGTCCCATCTCCTCGCCCAGGGCGTCGGTGTACTCGGTGGCCATCTGCTCGGCGATGGCGTTGAACCGGTCGAGCTTCGCCTTGGTCTCGGCGACGCCCTCCTGGACGTTCTCCAGCACCGTCTTCGACTCGTCCAGCGGCGGCTCCTGCATCAGGATGCCCACCGTGTAGCCGGGGGTGAGGAACGCGTCGCCGTTGGAGGGCTGCTCCAGACCGGCCATGATCTTGAGGACCGTGGACTTGCCGGCGCCGTTGGGGCCCACGACACCGATCTTGGCCCCGGGCAGGAAGCTCAGGGTGACGTTGTCCAGGATCACCTTGTCGCCGTGGGCCTTGCGCGTCTTGCGCATGGTGTAGATGTACTCAGCCAAGAGAAACCGTCCGGCAGCTGTCGTCAGTGGGTGGGAAGCCTGCCTCCATCCTGCCGCATGGCCACGCGCCGGACGAAACCGGTGCCGGTCCGTGCACGCGGTGGGACCGGTGTGGCGGGCGACGCGAACGCGGACGGGGCGGGGGCCCGCGCGCGGCCGGGCGCGCGGGCAAACGGGAGGGGGCGGACCCTTGGCGGGTCCGCCCCCGGTGCCCGACGGTAAGCCCCGTCAGGCCCTGGCGAACGTCAGCGGTGCGGCGACGCTCGCCCTAGCTGTCCGTGCCTCGGTCACTGCCCCGCGGCGGCGGAACGACGACGCATGAAGAACACCACGCCGCCACCGACGACCAGCAGGGCCACGGCGATGCCGCCGATCAGCATCGGGCTGCCGCCGCTGCTGCCGGTCTCGGCCAGGTCGGCGCCGTCCTCGCCCTCGCCACCGGTGCTGGCCGGGGCGGGCTCGTTGACCTGCTCCTGGCCGCCGTCGTCACCGGTCTCGCAGTCGAGCACGCCGGTGAAGACCCAGGGCTCGGCACCCTCGATCGCGTTGTCGATGGTGATCTCGTAGGCCTGGCCGTTCTCGACCGGGACCACGACGGACTGCGACTCGCCGGCCGCGATCTCGTAGGACTCGCCGTCCAGCTCGAAGGCGAACGGCACGTCGCCCTCGTTGCTGGCGGTGATCTCCACGCCGCCCTCGACGCACTTCTCCACCGCGTTGACCGCGACGGCGGGCTGGCCCGGGGCCGCCCAGCTGACGCTGGCGTTGGCGGTGACGGAGGAGTCGGAGGACCCGGCCAGGATCATGGTCTGGGTCCGGGTGTCGATGCCGGTGAAGGCACGACCGAGCGGCACCTGCGAGGTGGCGGTGGCGGTCAGCGAGGCGGAGCCGTCGGCCGCGTCCTCGGGGATCGAGAAGTACAGCTCGGTACCGCCGCTGACCGGCTGGTCCTCGGTGATGTACTCGCCGTTGACGTCGACGATGGTCACGCCCTGCTCGGTCGCGCTGGCGTCCGGCGTGACGAAGACCGACTCCGCACTGGAGTTGACCGTGACCGGGCCGACGATCTCGCCGGGCTGGCCGGAGACCTGCGGCGGGGTCAGCTCCAGGGAGGCGCCGGGCTCGGCGACCTCACCCGCGTTCTCCAGCAGCCAGTCGGTGAGCTTGGCGGCGTTCTCGTTGGTCGGGACGGCGTCGACGCCGTCCGACAGCTCCCAGATCGCGGCCTGCGTGCCGGCGGCGGCCTGCTCCTCGTTCAGCGACTCGGCGCCGGCCTGGCCGGCGAGCGAGGCGAGGTCGTTCACCGCGGGGAACGAGTTCTGCAGGATCCAGTGGATCTTCCCGGCGTCCGGGTTCCCGTGGAGAGTCGACGACTCCCAGCTGGTCTCCTTGTACATGGCGCCGGTCTGCGCGCCGGTGGCGAAGTCGATGCAGTAGGTCTTCAACGTGCCGCCGTCGTCGGCGGTCAGGTAGAACAGCCCGGCGCGGTAGGTGTCGGTCTCGCCGTTGTGGGTGACGTTCACCCCGTCCTGCACCTGGAGACCCTCGTTGACCGCGGTGGCTCCTCCGCTGCGCGGGTTCTGCTCGGCGACGGCGGAGCCGGCGGCGGCAAGGGCGCCCCCCGCTATGAGCCCGGAGGCCACGGCCGTGGCCGCAAGGCGGGATACCACCCGCTTGCGCGCGTGCTTCATGTGTGTGTCCCCTCCACGAGATCACAAGGCGCAGCCGTGTCTTCCGACGGCACGCTCATCAACATCCCCGTGCGTACGGTGGATCGTAGAGAGGCAGTTGACCGATGTCCCCACCGAACGGGTGGCTCACACGTTCCGAAGTCGAATCGTTACCTGGGGGCTTCGGCGAACGCCTCACCGGGGACCATGGTGGGGCAGTCGCCCGAATTCCGCTGGAGCCTGTGGATTACCCGCCTGATGTGGACAACTCCGTCCCCCCTTCGGGTGAAGCCGCCACCACGAAACGTTCCCGGACCTCGCGGTAGCGCATCAGCTCGGCGGCGACCGGCTCCACGACCTGACGGTGCCCCAACTCGGCGGCCAGACGGCGCATTCGCCACTCCTCCGCACGCCCGTGGGCGTGCGCCGGGCCGCGCGCCGCGATCCGGCAGCCCCACGCGAGCAACGGACCCCCCACCGAGCCGGCGCACAACAGCAGCAGCGGCAGCCAGCGCCCCATCACGGGCTGCCCGATCAACACCGTCAGTAGCCAGCACAGACCGAGCAGTTGCGTCGCCAACAGCACCGCCTGCCCCGCCGCCGCGGCCGACCACCAGCCCGGCCGGGGCGGCCGGCCGCGTTCCCGCTCCCCCAGCGCGCGCTCCAACGCGCCCGGCAGCGACTCCGCCCCCCGCCAGGCCGCCTCCCGCACCGCCCTCGCCCACGGCTCCGGCAGCCCCTCCGCCGCCTCGTCGGACAACTGCCGCACCGCCTGCTCCACCACCGGCGCCGAGACCGCGGGCGAGACGTCGGTGCGCAGCCGCCCCGTCGCCAACGCCGGCGGCTCGCCCCGCCGTTCGGCCCGCCGCGCCACCAGCCGCCGCAGCCCCTGCGCCAGCGGCGTGCCGCACGCCCGGTCCGCGCGGCGCAGCCAGCCGCGCTCGGCGGCAAGCCCGGCGGCCGGCGCCCCGACCGCCGCCGCCAGCCGGTCGCCGAACTCCTCCCGCGCGTCGTCCGTCAGCCCGACCGGCGCCTGCGCGCCGTCCGCCACGTAGACCGGCTCCAGGCCGCGCGCCACGCTGTCCACGTCCGCCGCCAGCCTCCGCGCGGCGGCCGTCCGCGCCGCCACCAACTCGCCGATCAGCTTGCGCAGTTCCCCCACCCCGTCCCCCGTCAGCGCCGAACCGGCCAGCACCCACGCGCCCGGCTCCCCGTGCTCGCCCAGCGCCACCCCGCGCTCGTCCAGCAGCCGGCGCAGGTCGTCCAGGACCGCGTCGACGGCCTCCGGCGGCAGCCGGTCTGCCTGGTTGAGCACGATCAACGAGACGTCGGCGTGTCCGGCGAACGCCCGCAGATACCGCTCGTGCAGCAGCGCGTCCGCGTACTTCTCCGGGTCCACCACCCACACCACCGCGTCGACCAGGCCCAGCAGCCGGTCCACCTGCTCGCGGTGGGCCGGGTCGACCGAGTCGTAGTCCGGCAGGTCCAGCAGGATCAGGCCACGCAGCCCCGGGTCCAGCACATGAGCGCGCCGCCGCGCCCTGGCCGGCACCCCCAGCCGCTCCAGCAGCCCGTCGGGGCTCTGTTCCCGGCCCGCCTCCCAGGTGCAGGAGACCGGCGAGGCCGTCGTCGGGCGGCGCACCCCCGCCTCGGAGAGCTGCGCCCCGGCCAGCGCGTTGAAGAGCGTCGACTTGCCGCTGCCGGTCGCCCCCGCGATCGCCACCGTCGTGTAGGCGCGCGGCAGACGGTCGCGCGCCGCCGCCTCGTCCAGCACGCGCCCCGCCTCGGCGAGCACCCGCTCGTCGAGCCGGGTCCTGGAGAGACCCACCAACTCGCGCAGCGCGCCCAGCCGCACCCGCAGCACGCCGTCCTCCGCGGTGCCGGTCGTGCCCGTCGCCCCGGGCGCCCCGCCGGCCGGCTCCCGGCGTTCCCCGGGGGGCGCCCCGGCGTGGTCCCCGGGGTGCTCGCCGGGTCGCCGGCGATGGCCGGATGTCTGGTGCTCGCTCACGTGACGCTCCCTGTGGTCCTGGCGGTCTCAGACGGTGGTGTGGCGGGGGTCGACGCGCACCGTGGAGAGCGCGGAGACCAGCTCCACCTGCGTGTCCACGACGATCCCCAGCCGGTGCAACGAGGCCCCCCTGCGGCGCTTCTCCGCGTCCAGCGCCCGCGTCACGCAGGCGCTCAGCTGCTGCGCGCCCTTCTCCCGCAGCCGGGCCGCTCCCCTGGGGCCCAGCGCGCCGGCCAGCGTCTGCTGCGCGACCGCGGCCGCCCGCCCGCCGAGCAGCGCGGTCGCCAGCAGCGCCGCGTTCTCGCTGTCCTCGCCGGGGCCGGGGCGCGGCTGCGGCGGCTGGCCGAGCGGCGGCGGCGCGTGCCGCGCCTCCTCGACCAACTCCTCCAGGCAGCGCCGCAGTCGACGCACCACCACGGCCACCCGTTCCTCCACGGACCCCGGCTCCTCCGCGTCCGTCGGCGGCGCGCCGCCGACCGCGCGCCAGGCCGTGTCGGTGCGCTCGTCGGCGGTGGCCACGGCCTCGGTCAACAGGCCGGTCAACGCGGCGGTCAGCGCCTCCAGCAGCTCGTCGGCGCTGGAGTCGTCCGGGAACGCCAGCCAGTGGGCCCGCGCCTCGCCGGCGAGCAGTCCGCCGGAGGCGAGGGTGGCGCGCACCCGTTGGTCGGCCGCCGCGTACGCCTCGGTGAGGCGCTGGTCGAGGCGGACCGCCGTCGCGTGCTGGTGCGCCGCCGCGCCCGCCAGCGCCATCACGCGCCCCCGCAACGACGCGAGCGCCCCGCGCGCCGTGCGCAGCGCCGCGAGTTCCCTCGCCTCCCGGTCCCTGGCGCGGTGCCCCAGCCACTCGCGCAGCCCGGAGACCGCCGTCGCCGGCAGCACCCCGGAACCGCCCCGCGCCGACTCCGGCAGCTCGGGAACGGTGAACCGGGGGATCGCGCCGAGCCCGGCCCGTTCCAGCAGCGTGCCGTAGTGCCGGGAGATCTCGGCGGCCAGTTGGTGCGGCACCCGGTCCAGCACGGTGACGACCGTGACGTCGTACTCCCGCGCGCTGCGCAGCAGATGCCAGGGGACGGCGTCCGCGTACCGCGCCGCCGTCGTGACCAGCACCCAGATGTCGGCCGCGCCCAGCAGGTCGGCGGCGAGGTCGCGGTTGCCCTCCACCAGGGAGTCGATGTCCGGCGCGTCCAGCAGCGCCAGCCCCGCGGGCAGCGCCCTGGTCGTCTCCACGGCCAGCGTCGGCTCCCCGTCGCGCCGCGCGGGCGGCGGCTGCTCGGCCTCCTGGCGGGGCATCCAGACCCGGCCGAGCTGCGGCAGCACGCGCTTGCCGGAGAACCAGTGGTGGTCGTCGGGGTGACAGACCAGCACGGGGGTGCGGGTGGTGGGGCGCAGCACCCCGGCCTCGGTGACGCGGCGGCCGACCAGCGAGTTCACCAACGTCGACTTTCCCGCGCCCGTGGAGCCGCCGACCACCGCCAGCAGGGGGGCCTCGGGCTGCCGCAACCGGGGCAGCAGATGCCCGTCGAGTTGGGAGAGCAGCTCGGCGCGCGACCGCCGCGCGCGCTCCGCCCCGGAGAGATCGAGGGGGAAGCGCGCGGCAGCGAGACGCTCCCGCAGGAGGGTCAGAGCGTCCAGCAGTTCGGGCCGTGCGTCCATGATCGCCACATGCGCAGAATGCCCAACTTCAAGCGGTTTCCCAAGCATATTCCGCCGAACGACGCCCCAAGCCGACCCCGGACCCACACGGCGTGGCATAACGAGTACGCAACACCCCTCCCCGGAGCGACCAAAACCGCTGCGCACTTCGCACTCGCCTGCGATTATCAGGGCTGGCTTCACCGGATCTCCACACGAGGGTGCTGCGGTGAAGCAACCGGGGCGATGCCCTCGACGCTCTATCCTGTGCGCGGCGAGGTCACCGAGGGGGCGCCGTCCCACGTCATGACCAAGACCGGCCCCCGTAGCTCAGCGGATAGAGCAGGTGCCTTCTAAGCACTTGGCCGCAGGTTCGAGTCCTGCCGGGGGCACTTCCTTCACATTTGACGTCAGCGCAGGTCAGCGGGCGCGCGGTCGCCCGCCGGGCGGCCCGGTGGGCGGGGTCGGTGGAGGGGGCCGATGTCCGGTTCGTGGCGGTCCGCCCCGGCTCTCCCCGGGTGTCTGTGTCACACACGTGTCCACGTTTTCCGTCGCTGGGGCCGGGGCAGCAGCCCTTCCGGTGAGGTCCTGGGCGGCCTCGACCCGTCGTCGCGGTCCCCTCCTCTGCCCGTCGAGACAGCGCGCGTGGGTACGGAGAAGGACGGGGACGCCGTTCTTCAGCCACGTGGTCGGACAGATGTGCCGCGGGGCGGGACCCGCCCGAGTGGTGAGGCAACCTCGGCCACGGTGAGGACCTCCTCTCGGGCCCGCCCCCCGCTCGACGGATCACCGAGCCCGCCAGTCGACTACCCCGCTCCCCTTGGAACAGCAGATTCTCGCCACGGAGTCCTTCGCGGGCGATGTGCTCACCCAGAATCTTCACCAGCGCGGGGCGAACGGGCCCCCTCTGGCGTCACCTATCGCTCGCCCCTTCAGGTGCCGCTCGTCATGGACCTTGCCGGGGTTGTCCACTGTTTGCCGACCTCCGGCGTGGCCGTATGTACGAGATTCACCCCACTTTTTGATATCACTCTCGTCGGGCAACCGAAGGTCGGAGACGCGTAGAGCGACGGCCCCTTCAGGGCGGGGGCCGGCGTGGCAGAGGGCAGCGAAGTAGGCATGCAGTCGCTCCCCGCCGCGCGGCCCCTGACGCACCCAGGCCGGGAGACCGGCCGTCTGGTTGGGGTTGAGCAGGCACTGCTTGTCCACCTGCGGTGGCGGCCTTGGGACTAGGGGTATTGACCCGCAGGGTTGTTTACGCGGGTGATCGGGGATTGGCCTCCGAGTGCGGTGTGGCAGCGATGGTAGTTGTAGGTGTGGAGGTGTCCGTGAGGGCGGCGGTGCGTTCGGCGTTGGTGGTGTAGGGCCGGTTGTAGGCCCATTCGTCCAGCAGGGTTCGCTTCATCCGCTCGACTTTCCCGTTGGGGCGGTAGGCGCGGGTGGTGGTTCAGGAGCCGGCCGTCTCCCACCACGGTGCCAGGGCGTTGACCGTGATCCGCACGTCTGAAGTCGAGGTGAACGTGGCCCGCCGTCGGGTGGCGTCCCAGCTGATGTCCATGAACGGGTTCGAGTGTTCGAAGTACATCACCCACTCCAGCTCCTCGTCGCCGTCCGTGCAGGCGACGAAGCCCTCCGAGCCGTAGCCGCCGTCGCCGCAGCAGAGGACGCGTCCCTCGGCTTCCAGGGCGAGTCGGCGGGTCAGTTCGATTTCGGTCACCCACTCGGGGTCAGCGTCGAGACGGGCCCGCAGGTCGAAGGGATCGAGGAGTTCGACCCCCGTTGGCGCCTGCGGAGCCAGTCGGACCGCATACGAGTCACCGGTGGCCAGGTACAGACCGTCGTGGATGGGCAGGCTCCGTTCCTTCCAGAGCGCGATGATGGGGGTCACCTGAGTGGTCACCTGCGGCCTCCTGGGCACTGTACGGTCGGTGCTTCGGACAGTCCTGTGTTGGGTACCACACCGCCCGCTCGTCGGTTGCGGGGGTCGTTGAAGCGTCGCTGGAACTGCTGTCCCCAAGTGCGTCCGGTCGTGGAGTCGGGGTGCGGCGCGGACGGGTCGACGCGTTCGATGGGGACCTCCCGGAGGCCGGCCTCCCGCGCCGCGTTCAGCCGCCGGTTGTCGTAGCTGACGAGCTGCCCATCGACCTCCATCACGTGCAGAGGGCCGGAGCGTTGCCAGTCCCACGTGCCGTTCCGCATGGCCTCCGCATAGTCGTTGGCGGAAATCGTGCGTTGCGAGAAGTTGATGTCGTTCGGGTTGACCAGTTCGGGGTTGAGGCCCAGCGGGTCGGCCCACACCCACGGGTTGTGCGGGTACGCGTACGGGTTCGGGGCGGGCTCGAGGCCGAGCGGGTCGGGCGTGGCGTAGCGGGCAGTGCCGGGGTCGTAGTGCCGGTGGTAGTTGTAGTGCCAGCCGGTCTCCTCATCCGCGTACTGGCCCGGAAGGCGCAGCGGCGTGTCGGTGGTGCCGCTGGCGCGGGTAAGGCCCCACAGGGTGCCGTGGGAGCGCCACGCCACGGCACCGGTCTCATCCAGCAGGTGAGTGGGCGTGCCCACCAGGTCGGTGACCATGGCGTAGAACCGGGCGTCAACCTCATCCTGATCCCTCGTCGTTCCGGCGACGTGCTCGGTCTGCGCGATCGGGTGGAGCCCCTGGTAGTCCCAGGTGCGTACCAGGCGCGTGTCGCTTTCTCCGAGGCGGCTGGCCTCCTCAACGAGGGTCGTGCCGTGCCAGGTGAAGTCGATGCGTTCCACGACCGTTTCGCCGTCATCTCCGAGGCGGAGTTTGGCCGTGCGGCGACCGAAGGCGTCGTACAAATAACGCCAGCGGGTGCCGTCGGGTGTCGTGACCTGGGTCAGCTGGTTCTCGGCGTTCCATGTGTAGTGCCAGGCGCTCGGCTTCTTGGACAGGCGCGGTTTCCGTCGCATCACAACGCGGCCCGCCTGGTCGTAGGTGAGGCGGGTCTGCCCGGCGCTGACCAACAGCGTGCCGTCGTAGACGCGGTCGCCAGCCGCGTCGTTGTCCACGTTGGGGGGAGACCAGTGCGCGGACGTCGGGTTGCCCGCTCGGTCGTAGGTGTAGTCCTCCCGGTGATCGGGACCGGTCACGGCGGTGACTCGGCCTACGGCGTCCAAGGCGTGCCGCACAGTCCGGCCGGAGCCGTCGTCGACCGCGAGGGGGTAACCGTCGGCACGGTAGGTGAAGTGCTGGCGGTGCACCGGGCGGTCGGAACCGTTACGGGAGGTGGCGACGATGGTGCGGTCGCTGAGGCGACCGGAAGCGTCCCAGCGGTAGTCGAAGCTCAGCGAGCCTCCGAGCGTGCGAGACACCTCGCGGCCCGAGGCATCGCTGGTAAAAGCGAAAATGTGCTGGCCGGTCTGAAGGGCACTCGCCCGGCCGATCGGGTCGTAGGTCCACGCGCTGGAGTGGCCGCTGGGTGTGACGCGGCTAAGGAGGCGGTCCAGGGCGTCGTGCTCCACAGTGAGCGTCCGCCCGTTGACGGTTTCGCGAGCCAGGTTCCCCAGCGCGTCATAGGCGCGAGTCAGCTCCACGCCGGGGGAGGTGGCCCTGAGAATGCGGCCGGCCGGGTCGTACTCGAAGGTCGTGACCTCGCTGTCCGAGGTCTCCCTGCGGACCAGCCGCCCCAGCGCGTCGTAACGGTAGTGAACGCTCTCGCCGGCCGCGTTGGTGCGTCCCACGACGCGTCCTGCGGCGTCCCGGGAGTAAAGGGTGATTCGACCGTCGAAGTCGGACTCAACGATGATCCGACCGGCCGCGTCGTACTGGTACTCCCAGGAGCGCCCGTCGGGGGCCGTCACCTGGGTGAGCCGCAACTCCGTGTCACGGGTGAACGCGTAGCACACGCCATCCGGTTCGGTCTGCGTCGTAGGTAGTTGGAACGGCCCGTAGCTGTAACGGGTGACCCCGCCGGAGGGGTCCGTGTGCGCGACGAGGTTGCCGTCGGCGTCCCACTCCCAGGTCTCCTCGCCGCCGAGTGGGTCGGTTCGGGAAAGAGGCCGCCCACCGGTGGTCCAGCTCATCCGCGTCTGAGCTCCGGACGGGTCCGTGACGCTGACTGTGTTCCCCAACGTGTCGTACCGATAACGGGTCGTCTCGCCCGAGGGGTTGGTCACGGCCAGCGGCAGGCCCACCGGGTCGCACTCGAACCGTGACGTGTGGCCCAGCGAGTCGGTGATCGACGCGACGCTCCCCATGGAGTGGTACGTGTAGCGCGTGCGGTTGCCCGCCGGATCGAGCAGGACGACGCGGTTACCGCTGCCGTCGAAAGCCTGTTCCCAAACGCTGCCGTCCGCCTCGACGATCTTGGTGATCTGCCCCAACTCGTTGTACTCGGCGCACGTCCTCGTGCCGTCGGGACGGGTGACAGAGCTGAGCCGGCCGTGTTCGTCGTGGTGACAGGTGGTGGTGTGACCGAGGGGATCGGTCACCGTCAGGGCGCGGTCGTACCTGTCCCGTGTGTGCCAGACGGTATGGCCCAACGAATCGGTGTGAGCGATGAGTTGGTAACAGTCGTTGAACTGGAAGATCTGCTGTCGGCCGAGGGAGTCGGTAACGACCGTGCGGTCGCTCTCGGTGTCGTAGGTGTAGCGGTACTCCAGAACCTGGTCAGTGCCTGTGGTGTGTACACAGCGCCCGTACTCGTCGTATTCGTAGGAGTACCAGTACGCATTACGGTCCTCCCAACGCGCCACGCGACCTTGCTCGTCGTAGCGGAAGATCAGAGGCTCGCCGGACGAGTTAATGATCTCGGTGAGACGACCTGAGCTGTCGTAACCGTACCGCGTCAGGACCGTTCGATCGGGGTCGCTGACCAAGCGGAGCGCTGTGACGCGGCCTTTTTCGGTGGTGATGCCTACGTGGTAGCCCCCGGAGTGATGGACATCTGTGGGGGCGCCACTGTCGTCGTAGGCGAAGTGGATGCGGTTGTGGTTGCGGTCGGTGATCGCGATGAGGGGAAGTTCGGCGCCGGGCCCGCCCGGTGTCGAGGCGAAGTGAAGGGTTCGCCCGGCGTCTCGCTGCTCGATGAACAGCGGCGAGTCGGGCTGGCCGCTCCACCGTAGTGGCCACCGGGGGCCTTCCACGGGCAGCACTGGCTCGTCAGGGAGAGGACGCGGGTAGAGCAACGTCATTCCGTCGTCGCTGAGGAAGCGCACCCCGTGCTCGTCCAGCAGTAGCCGCTGGTCCAGCGTGGAGGCCCATGTCGGGCCGAACCAACCGGCATGTCGGTAGCTGGAGATGTGGTGTCGTTCAATCACCAGGGACAGTACGCCGGGCAGTTGGACGTCGACGGACGACATCAACAGTTCGCCGGTGGCGACGTCGACCGGGTCTCCGCAGGGATTGCGTCGCCTCATCGGAATGCCGTCGCCCCGGGTGCGCCGTCCGAGGCCGAGGGCGCCTTGGCGTAGCCCGCGCAGGCCAGTACTCGCGGCTGATCGCAGCCCCCTGGCGAGCCCTCCGAGGGTGGTGAGTCCTTTCATGCCGGGGATGCAGTCGAGTGCGGGCGAAGGCGACGTCGAGGAGTCCGGCTTCTCCTCTGGCGTATTTGATGAGGGTGTCGGCGAGGACGACGAGGGCGGCGGCGAGGACGACCCAGGCGAGGGGGCCGCCGATGATGAGGACGACGATGCCGAGGACGGCGACGATGACCTTGCAGATGTCGACGAGGGTGTCCCAGTTATCGGTGGCCCATTTGATGGCCTTCTCCCACCAGCGGCGGTTTTGGATGCCGGCGTCGGAGGCCTCGTCGATGTCGCGGGCGCACTGGCGTGCGGCTTCCTCGCGCATCTCTTTTGCGTCGAGGGCGAGTTGGCGTGCTGCGGTCAGGCGTTCCTGGGCGTCGTTGACCCTGTTTTGGGCGGCGCCGGCGGCGGCTTCGGCGGCTTGTTG
>NZ_OCNE01000014.1 GCF_900230195.1 Streptomyces zhaozhouensis | reverse complement strand
GTGGTGGTAAGGGTGGTTTGGGTGTAGGTGTGTTCGTAGGTTTTCCAGTCGGGTGTGTCGCGTGGGTGGGGGGTGAGGTGGTCGGCGGTGGTGGCCAGGGGGGTGGAGGCGAGTCGCAGGATCTCGTGGGCGGGGAAGCCGGCGCCCCGCAACGCGAACTGACCCCACAACCGCCATCTCCCGCCGGGCAGGAGAACGGACTCCGACATCGCTGACCTTCCTTCCAGGGACTCGTGCGTAAGGCGTGCGCCGGGCGCTCCGACCGGCCTCGGCGAAGCGGGGCACCGGGCCCCGCCGGGGTCAAACGCCGTCGGGCGCGGCCACGCACCACTCCAGGACGGCCCGTGCGCTGTGGTACTTGTTCTCCGCCTGGGTGAAGGCGAGGCTGGCCGGACCGTCCAGCACCTCGCCGGTGACCTCGTCGCCCCGGTGCGCCGGCAGGTCGTGCAGGAAGACCCCGGCCCCGCTGGCCTCCAGCACCTCGCGGCCGACCCGGAACGGCGCGAAGACCGTCCGCCAGTCCTCGGTGTGCTTGGTGGTCCCCGTGGTCTGCCAGCGAGTGGTGTAGACGACGTCGGCCTCCGGCAGCCCCGCCATGTCGTGGCGCTCCTCGACCAGGGAGCCGGTGCGCCGCCCCTGGGCGGCGGCGCGCGCCAGATACCCGGGCGCCAGCCCGTAGCCGGGCGGGGTGCGCAGCCAGAGCCGGGTGCCGGGGTAGCGGGAGAGCGCCAACGCCAGTGCGGACGCGGTGTTGTTGCCCTCGCCCACGTAGAGCACCCGCAACCCGTCGACCGCGCCGAAGCGCTGCTGAAGGGTCGTCAGGTCGGTGAGTGCCTGGGTGGGGTGCTCGGCCGCGCTCATCGCGTTGATCACCGACATCGTCGACTGGTCGGCCAGCGTGCGGAGTTCGGCCTCGTCGCCGGAGGTCCTGGCGACCAGCGCGTCCAGCATCCGGGAGAGCACGGCGGCCGTGTCGGCGACCGTCTCCCCGGTGTTCTCCTGGAGGTCGGCCGGCCCGTAGGCGATCACCTGGGCGCCGAGCCGCAGCGCCCCGGCGGAGAACGCGGTCCTGGTGCGGGTCGAGGTCTTGCGGAAGAGCGTGCCGACGACGGCGTCCCGCAGCGGGCGGGCGTCGCGGTGGGCACCCGCGGCGTACTCGACGCCGCGCCGCACGAGCCACCGCAGCTCCTCGTCGCCCAGGTCGTCGATCGAGATCAGGTGGCGGCGCTCGGTGCCGGTCATGAAGGGCTCCTCAGGGGGAACGGGCGTTCGGCGGAAACGGGGTCGGGCTGACGGCGGCGCGGGCCTTCAGTCCGACCGCAGGGCCGCCGCCAGGAGGCCGAGACCCTCGTCCAGTTCGGCCGGCGTCGCGGTGAGGGGCGGCAGCAGCTTGATGACCTCGTCGTGGCGTCCGCACAGCTCCACGATCAGACCGGTCTCGAACGCCCGGCGCTGCACCCGTTGGGCGCGCCGCGCCCCGCCCGCCTCCGCCAGGTCGACGCCGAGCACCATCCCGCGCCCCCTGACCCGCGCGTGCGGCTCGCGGGCGGTCAACTCCTCGCCGAAGCGACGCATCCGCTCTGCCCCGGCCGCCAACCCGGCCTGGAAGGCGGGGTCTCGCCACAGTGCGAGGGCGGCCGTGGCGGCGACGAACGCCAGTTGGTTGCCCCGGAAGGTGCCGGTGTGCTCGCCGGGGCGCCAGGCGTCGAGGTCGCGGCGCAGCAGCGTCAGCGCCAACGGCAGGCCCAGGCCGCCGATCGACTTGGAGACGGTGACGATGTCGGGGACGATCCCGGCGTCCTCGAAGCCGAAGAAGGTGCCGGTGCGCCCGCAGCCGGCCTGGATCTCGTCCAGTACCAGCAACACCCCGTGTCTGGCGGTGAGTTCCCGCAGTCCGGCGAGCCATTCGGCCGGCGCGGGATAGACCCCGCCCTCCAGTTGGACCGGCTCCACGATCACCGCGGCAGGCGGCTCCGTTCCCGACGAGGGGTCGCCCAGCAGCCGTTCGAGGTAGGCCACGGAGTCGAACGGACCCCGGGGGCCGTCCGCGTAGGGAACGAAGGTGACGTCCTGCCCGCTCGCGCCGCCGGCCCGCCGGGCGCGAAGGCTGCCGGTGACCGAGAGCGAGCCGCGCGACATGCCGTGGAAGGCGCCGGTGAAGGCGACCAGACCGCTCCGTCCGGTCACCCGCCGGGCCAGCTTCAGGGCGGCCTCCACCGCGTCCGTCCCGGTGGGGCCGACGAACTGCGCCTTGTAGTCCAGTCCCCGGGGTCGCAGCACGGTGTCCGCCAGGGCGCGCAGGAAGTCGCGCTTGGCGACCGTGTGCAGGTCGAGGCCGTGGGTCAGGCCGTCGGCGGCCAGGTAGTCGGCGACCCGCCGCTTGATCAGCCCGTTGTTGTGCCCGTAGTTGAGGCTGCCGGCGCCGCAGAAGAAGTCCAGGTAGCGGCGGCCGTCCTCGGTGAACAGCTCGGTGCCCTTCGCCCGGTCGAACACCTCGGGGAACGTGCGGCAGTACAGCCGCACCTCCGACTCGTACTCCTCGAACACCCGGGTGTCCGGGTCGACGTCGACCGGGCGGGCAGCGGCGCCTCCGCCGTCGGACGTGGTGGGGAGGGTCGCCGCCCCGGTCTCGCTCATCGTTCTCCCTCCGTGGCCAGCAGCGCGCTGACCTCGTCGTCGGACAGTCCGGCCAGCTCCTGCTCGACGGCGTCCCTGGCGATCTCGGCCAGCGCCGCCACCGTGGTGGCGTCGAAGAGCCGGCGCAGCGGGATGTCGAGGGCGAACGCCTGGTTCACGCGGGCCAGCACCCTGGTGACCAGCAGCGAGTGCGCGCCGAGCGCGAAGACGTCGTCGTGCACGCTGATCCGGGGCAGGCCGAGCACGTCGGCCCAGATCTCCGCGACGATCTCCTCCGCGGGGTCGCGCGGCGGCTGGTGGGGGCGGTGCTCGGCGGCGCCGTCCAGGCGCGGCGCCGGCAGCGCCCGGCGGTCGACCTTCTTGCTCGGGGTGAGGGGCAGCTCCGGCAGCTCCTCCCAGAGGGCGGGCACCATGTACTCCGGCAGCCGCTCGGCGACGTGCCGGCGCAACCGGGCGAAATCGAGCGGCTTGCCGTCGGCGTCCTGGTGCGCCACCGGGTAGGCGACCAGCCGCCGGTCGCCGGGACGCACGTCCCTGGCCACCACCGCGACCGCCCGCACCGTCGGGTGCTCGGCCAACACCGCCTCGATCTCGCCGAGTTCGATGCGGAAGCCGCGCAGCTTGACCTGCTGGTCGAGGCGGCCGAGGAACTCGATGGCGCCGTCGGCCCGGTACCGCACCAGGTCCCCGGTGCGGTAGAGCCGGGCGCCGGGTACGGGTGAGAACGGGTCGGGCACGAAGCGCTCGGCGGTCAGCGCCGGCCGGCGCAGATAGCCCCTGGCCAGCCGCAGCCCGCCCAGGTGCAGTTCGCCGGGAACGCCCACGGGTGTCGGCGCGCCGTTCCGGTCCAGCACGTGGGCCCTGGTGCCGGGCACCGGGCGGCCGAGGGGCAGCGTCGACGCCGCCGTCTCCTCCGGGAGCGGCTCGGGCACCGGGTGCAGCACGCAGGTGACGGTGGCCTCGGTCGGCCCGTAGTTGCACAGGAACCGTCCCGGCAGTCCGGTCGCCAGCCAGCGGTTGGCGTCGGCGACGGTGACCACGTCGCTGCCGACGTTCATCAGCCGCAGCCCCCGCAACCGGGGGTCGCCCGGGGCGACGTGGTGCATCATCTCCCGGTAGTAGGCCGGGGTGATCTCCATGTGGGTGATGCCGTGTTCGGCGATCCGGTCCGGCAGTTCGGCCGGGCTCCAGAACTTCGGGTCGGCGACCACCACGGTGCCTCCGGCCAGCAGCGTCGCCGCCGTCTGGTCCATCGCGACGTCGAAGGTGAGCGCGGAGAGCAGCACCACCCGGTCCCCGGGGCGCACGTCGTAGGACTCGGCGATGATCCGGCAGTGCTGGGCGTAGGAACCGTGCTCGATCAGCACGCCCTTGGGGCGGCCGGTCGAGCCGGAGGTGAAGATGACATAGGCCAGCGCGTCGAGGGCCGGATACGGCTCGGCGTCCTCACCGAACTCGGTGTCCCCACCGGGCTCGGTGTCCCCACCGGGCTCGGTGTCCTGACACCGCGCGGCGTCCCCAGCCGGCGCGGCGTCCTCGTCGGGCGCGGCCGGCGTCCCGCTGGCCCGCGGTTCCGTGTCGAGCGTGAGCAGCGGCCGGCCGGTGGGCGCCAGCCGCTCCGCGAACCGGTCGACGGTCACCACCAGGTCGGCCTCCGCGTCGTCCAGCATGAACGCCAGCCGCTCGGCGGGGTGTTCGGGGTCGACCGGCAGATAGGCGGCCCCGGTCCGCAGCACGCCGAGCAGCGTCGGCACCACCTCGATGCCGCGTTCCAGGGCGACCGCCACCAGCCGCCCCGGCCCGATGCCCCGGGCGCGCAGCAGCGCGGCGACGCCCCGGGCCCGCTCCCAGGTCTCGCGGTAGGTCAGCCGCTCCGCGCCGAAGACGACGGCGGGTGCGTCCGGCCGTTCGGCGACCCGCCGGGCGAACGCCTCAGGAACGCTCGACTCCGGCGGCCCCGCCGGCTCCGCCTGCCAGCCCTCCAGCAGCAGCCTCCGCTCCGGCTCGGTGAGCAACGGCAGGCGCGAGAGGAGGAGTTCGGGCTCGGCGGTGGCCGCGGCGAGCACCCGGAGGAAGTGCCCCGACAGGCGACGCACCGTCGCCTCGTCGAAGAGCGCGACGGCGTACTCCACCAGCCCGCGCAGGCCCCCGTCGGGCCGTCTGGCCAGCGAGAACGTCAGATCGAACTTGGCGGTGCGCCAGGGCGCGGGCACGCGCTCCACGACCAGCCCGTCCAGCCGCGGGGCCCCGCCCCGGCCCTGCTGGAGCTCGAACATCACCTGGAAGAGCGGGTTGCGCGCCAGGTCGCGCTCCGGGCGCAGCTCGTCCACCAGCCGCTCGAACGGCAGGTCCTGGCGGCTGTAGCCGGCCGCGACGTCCTCCCGCACCCGGTCGAGCAGCGCGCGGAACGTCGGGTCGCCCTCCCAGCGGGTGCGCAGCACCACCGTGTTGACGAAGGCGCCGACCACCTCCTCGGTCTCCTGCCGACTGCGGCCCGCCGCCGGGGTGCCCACCGCGACGTCCGTGCGGTCGGTCCACCGGGACAGCACCACGTCGAAGGCGGCCAGCAGCACCACGAACGGCGTCACCGCCAGCCGCCGCGCCAACGCGGTGACGGCGTCGGCCAGTTCGTCGGGGATGTCGAACGGGAGCAGTGCGCCGCGCGCGTCCCGTTCGCCGGGGCGAGGCCGGTCGGTCGGCAGCTCCAGGGGCTCCAGGTCGGCCAACCGCTCCTTCCAGTAGTCGAGTTGCGCGGTGGCGGCCGGCCCGGCGCTCCACCGCTCCTGCCAGGCGGCGAAGTCGGCGTAGCCGACGGGCGGAGCGGTCGGCGGGGCGGCGCCGGTCGTGCCAGCCCGGTAGCCGGCCGCCAGGTCACCCAGCAGCAGGTCCATCGACCAGCCGTCCACCGCGATGTGATGGGCCGTCAGCACCAGCAGGTGCTCGTCGTCGGACAGCCGTGCCAGCGCCGCGCGCAGCGGCCACTGCGCGGCCAGGTCGAACGGGCGTGCGGTCTCCCGCGCCAGCACCGAGGCGACCTCCGCCGGGCGGTCCGCCAGTTCCAGCCGGGTCAGGGGCAGTGGTCCCGGCGGGTCGATCACCTGGGCCGGCGCGCCGTCCCGCGCCGGGTAGCGGGTGCGCAGCACCTCGTGGGAGGCGACCAGTCCGTCCAGCGCGCGCACCAGCGCCGCCTCGTCCAGCGCCCCGCGCAGCCGCAGCGCCAGCGGCACCAGGTACTCCTCGCCGCCGGGGTCGAGCTGGTCGAGGAACCACATCCGGGCCTGCGCCGACGACAGCGGCAGCGGCCCCTCGCGGTCCACCGGCACCACCGGGTCGTGCGCGGTCTCCGTCCCGGGCGCCTCCACCAGCTCGGCGAGCGCGGCGACCGTGCGCCGCGCGAACACCTCGGCCACCGGCACCTGCGCGCCCAGGGCGACGCGCAGCCGGAAGACCAGCCTGGTGGCCAGCAGCGAGTGGCCGCCCAGGGCGAAGAAGTCGTCGTCGGCGCCGACCGCGTCCACGCCCAGCACCTCGGCGAACGCCGCCGCCACCGCCCGCTGCGCCGGGCCGCGCGGCGGGACGCGCCCCGCGCCCGCGCCCGCGGCGTCCGGCGCCGGCAGCGCCGCCCGGTCGACCTTGCCGCTGGCGGTCAACGGCAGCGCCTCCAGCGGCAGCAGCAGCGAGGGCACCAACGGTGCCGGCAGCCGCGCCGCGAGATGGGCGCGCAGCGCCGCCATGTCCGGCGCCCCGCCGGCGGCCGGCACCACGTGCGCCACCAGCCGCGCCGCGTCCTCCCGCCCCGGGCGCCGGTCGACCGCGACGGCCGCGGCCGCCACGGAGGGGTGCTCGGCCAGCACCGACTCGATCTCCGCCGGCTCGACGCGCATCGCGCGCACCTTGACCTGCCCGTCCAGCCGCCCCAGATACTCCAGCCGCCCGTCCGCCAGCCGCCGCGCCAGGTCGCCGGTGCGGTAGATCCGCTCGCCCGGCGCCGAGGGGAACGGGTGCGGGGTGAAGCGTGCGGCGGTCAGGTCGCCCCGGCCCAGGTAGCCCCGCCCCAGCCCGACACCCGCCACGCACAGCTCGCCCGGCACCCCGAGGGGCGCCAGCCGGTCCTCCGGGTCGAGGACCAGCACCCGGGTGTTGTCGATCGGCGTGCCGATCGGCACCAGCTCGCCCGGCTCCCCGCCGGTGAACGTCCAGGAGGTGACGTCGATGGCGCACTCGGTCGGGCCGTAGGTGTTGGTCAGCCGCACCGGCAGCCGCGCCAGCAGCCGTTCGGCCAGCTCCACGGACAACGGCTCGCCGGCGCTGAACACCTGACGCAACGTCAGACACTCGCCCAGTCCCGGCTCGCGCACCAGCGACCGCAGCACCGAGGGCACCAGCTGGAGCACCGTGACGCCGTGCGCGGCGACGGCCGCGGCCATCGCCGCCGGGTCGGCCGGCACGCCGTCGGCCGCCACCACCACCGTGCCGCCCGCGACCAGCGGTGCCAGGAACTCCCAGACGGAGGCGTCGAAGCTCACCGTCGTCTTCTGCAACACCCGGTCCTCCGGGCCGAGTCGGTGCTCCCTGACGGTCCACAGCACCCGGTTGGCGAGGGCGCGGTGGGGGACCACCACGCCCTTCGGGCGGCCGGTGGAGCCCGAGGTGTAGATCACGTAGGCCGCCTGGTCCGGCAGCGGCGCGGGCAGCCCGGCCTCCGGCAGCGCCGCCGCGCGGGGCCCGGCCGGCGGGTGGGCCGCGTCCAGGTCGAGCGCGCGCACGCCGGGCGGCGGCGCCTCGTCCGACTCGCCCGCCCGGTGCACCAGCACCGTGGCGCCGCTGTCGGCGAGCACGAACTGCCGCCGGGCGCGCGGGTGTTCCGGGTCGATCGGCACATAGACCCCGCCGGCGCGCAGCACCCCGAGCACGGCGGTGACCAGGTCGGGTCCGCGCCGCAGCCGGACGGCGACCGGGGTCTCGGCGCGCACGCCCAGGGCCCGCAGCCGGTGCGCGAGCCGGGTGGCGGCGGCGTCGAACTCCGCGTAGGTCAGGGTCTGTTCGCCGAAGACCACGGCCGGGGCACCGGGCGTCAGCGCGGCGCGGTCGGCGACCAGCGCGGGCAGCCCGGCCTCCGGCAGCGCCGCCGTGGTGTCCCGCCACCCCTCGGTCAGCAGCCGGCGCTCGGCCGCCGGCAGCGGCTCCAGGCGCCCCACCGGCGCGCCGGGATCGGCGAGTGCCGCCGTCAGCAGCAGCCGGTAGTGCTCGGCGAGCCGGCGCACCGTCGCCCTCTCCAGCAGCGCGGTGGCGTACTCGAACGCGCAGTCCAGCGCGCCGTCGGCGCGGCGCCGCACCGACAGCATCAGGTCGAACTTGGCGACCGGCCAGGACACCGGCAGCGGCCGCACGGCCAGCCCCGGCAGGTCGAAGACCGCCGCCTCCTCGGGCCGGGTCTCGAACATCACCTGGAAGAGCGGGTTGCGCGACGGGTCGCGCTCCGGCGCCAGCTCCTCCACGATCCGCTCGAACGGCACCTCGCTGTCGCCGAACGCGTCCAGCACCCGGCGCCGCACCCGTTCCACCAGGTCGGTGAAGGACGGCCGGCCTGACAGGTCGCCGCGCAGCACCACCGTGTTGGCGAAGAAGCCGATCAGCGGCTCGGTCTCCGGCCGCGTCCTGCCCTCCACCACCGTGCCGACCGCCAGGTCGTGCTGCCCGGTGTACCGGCCGAGCAGCGCGTAGAACGCCGCCAGCAGCACCATGTACGGCGTCGCGCCCCGCCGCTCGGCCAGCCGTTCCACCGCCTCGCCGACCGCGCCCGGCACGCGCACCGTCAGCCGGTCGCCGCGCCCGTCGCGCGTGCGCGGCCGGCGCCGGTCGGTCGGCAGCTCCCACGCCGGCATCCCGGCCAGCCGTTCTGCCCACGCGGCCAACGGCGCGTCGAACGCCCCCGCCTCGGCCCGCTCCCGCTGCCAGACGGCGAAGTCCGGGTAGCCGACCGGCAGCGCGGGCAGCCGGGCCGTCCGGCCCGCGCGGCGGGCCGCGTAGTGCCGGCCCAGCTCCGTCGCCAGCAGCTCAGCCGACCAGCCGTCGCAGGCGATGTGGTGCAGGGTGAGCAGCAGCACATGGTCCTCGGGCCCCAGCCGCAGCAGCGCGGTGCGCGCCGGCACCTCGCTGTCCAACGCGAACGGGCGCCGCAGGTCGGCCTGGACGAGCCGGTCCACCTCGGCCTCGCGCTCCGCCTCCGGCACCGCGCCCAGGTCGACGTCGCGATGCGGGACCGCCGCCTCGGCCGCGACCCGCTGCGCCGGCTCGCCGTCCTGCTCCACGAAGCGGGTGCGCAGCACCGCGTGCCGCTCCGCCAGGTCGCCCACCGAGGCCAGCAGCGCCGCCCGGTCCAGCGCGCCGGTCAGCCGCAGCGCCACCGGCACCAGGTAGTCGGTGGCGCCCGGCGTCAGCCGGTCGAGGAACCACAGCCGCCGCTGCGCGAACGACAGCGGCAGCGGCCGGTCGTAGGAGGTCGGCGGGATCGGCTCCGGCGCCGCCCGGTCCGCGCGCGCGAGGGTCGCGGCCAGCTCCGCGACGGTGCGCGCGGTGAACACCTCGGCCAGCGGCAGCTCCACGGACAGCAGCGCGCGCAGCCGGAACGCGACGCGCATCGCGGTCAGCGAGTTGCCGCCCAGCGCGAAGAAGTCGTCGTGCGCCCCGATTCGCCCGGCGTCCACGTCCAGCAGCCGCGACCAGACCGAGGCCACCAGCCGCTCCGTGCGGGTGCGGGGCGCCACCCGGTCGGCGGGGGCCGGCTCGGCGGCGGGCGCCGGCAGCGCGCGGCGGTCCACCTTGCCGCTGGCCGTGTAGGGGATCGCGGCCAGCACCACCAGCCGCGCCGGCACCAGGTGCGCCGGCAGCACGGCGGCCAACTCCTCCCGCAGCGCGCCCGGTTCCGGCCGCTGTCCGACCGCCGGCGTCACATAGCCGACCAGCGTCGCGTCCTCGCCCGCGCCGTGCACCAGCACGGCGGCCTCCGCGACCGTCGCCGAGGCGGCCAGCGCGGCCGCCACCTCGGCCGGCTCGACCCGGTGACCGAGCACCTTCACCTGGTCGTCGACCCGGCCGACGAACTCCAGCGCGCCGTCGGCCCGGTGCCGCACCAGGTCCCCGCTGCGGTAGCAGCGCGCGCCCGGCGCGCCGGCGTACGGGTCGGGCACGAAGCGCTCCGCGGTGAGGTCGCCGCGCCCGTGGTAGCCGCGCGCGACCTGCGCGCCGCCGATGTACAGCTCGCCGACCGCGCCCGGCAGCACCGGCAGCAGCTCCTCGTCCAGCACGTACATCCGGGTGTTGTCGCCCGGCCGCCCCAGCGGCAGCGCGCCCGGCTCCAACTCCCCGGCGCGGCCCACCAGTACGGAGCAGCCGACGGTGGTCTCGGTCGGCCCGTACTCGTTGCAGACCAGCGTCTTCGGCGCGTGCCGGCGCCAGGGCTCGAACGCGACGCCGGTCAGCGTCTCACCGCCGGCCACCAGGCGCGGCGTAGCGGAACGCAGCGCCTCGGGCGGCAACTCGCGCCCCAACGCGGCCAGTTGCGTCGGGGTGACCTTCACCAGATCGAACCGGCCGCCGCGCAGCGCCGCCGCGAGACCGGTGAA
Source organism: Streptomyces zhaozhouensis (assembly GCF_900230195.1). GTDB lineage: Bacteria > Actinomycetota > Actinomycetes > Streptomycetales > Streptomycetaceae > Streptomyces > Streptomyces zhaozhouensis. Next base: position 171,778 of record NZ_OCNE01000014.1, on the reverse strand, counting down.
CGCCGGCGCCTCGGTCTCCGGGGTGAGGGTGACGGGCGCGCCGGTCAGCAGCGCCGGGAGGAGGGAGGTGACGGGCAGGTCGAAGGCGAGCGAGGAGTACAGCACGGTGCCGGCCCCGGCCGGCTGGTACGTGCGGGCTGCCCAGAGGGCGTAGTTGACCAGATTGCGGTGGGTCACCGCGACGCCCTTGGGGCGGCCGGTCGAGCCCGAGGTGAAGACGGTGTAGGCCAGGTTCTCCGGGTGGACCAGGACCGTCGGCGGGCCGGCGGCGCCGACCGCCACCTCGCCCGGCGTGACCACGGTGCCGGACCAGCCGGTCAGCCCGGCCGCCGTCCCGTCGGTGGCGACCAGCGTGGCGACACCGGCCCGGCGCAGCAACTCCGCGCGGCGCGGCGCCGGATGGGCCGGGTCCAGCGGCAGGTAGGCGCCGCCGGCGCGCCACACGCCGAGCAGCGCGGCGACCAGCTCCGGGCCGCGCGGCAGCGCGAGGCCCACCAGCGTCTCGGGCCCCACGCCGCGCGCGGCGAGCGCCCCGGCCCAGGCGTCGGCGCGTTCCGCCAGCTCCCGGTAGCTCAGCTCGCCGAACTCCCCGCGCAGCGCCGTCGCCCCGGGCGTCGCCGCGACCCGCGCGGCGAACAGCTCGTGCGCGCAGGCGTCCGGCACGGGCGCGTCCGTCGCGTTGTACTCCTCGACCAGCGTCCGGCGGTCCTCGGCGGAGATCAGCTCCGCCCGGGTGAACGGCTCCTCGGGCGCCGCCAGCAGCGCCGGCAGCAGCGTCGAGAAGCCGTCGGCCAGCCGCCGCGCGGTGGCCGGCTCGAAGAGCGCGGTGGCGTACTGGAGCCGGGCCGCGAGCCCGCCGCCGGGCACCGCGTTGACGTCGAGCACCAGGTCGAACGGGGTGCCCACCAGCGGCGTCGGCACCAGCTCGGTCGCCAGACCGGGCAGCGAGGGCGGCGCGGAGACCGCGTTCCGCAGCGAGAACGAGACCTGGAACAGCGGGTTGCGCGACAGGTCCCGCGCGGGCGCCAGCTCGTCGACGATCCGCTCGAACGGCGTGTCCGCGTGCCCGAACGCCTCCAGCGCCTCGTGCCGGGTCCGCCGCAGCAGCTCGGTGAACGAGGGCCGTCCCGACAGGTCGCCGCGGATCACCAGCGTGTTGACGAAGAGCCCGATCATCTCCCGCGCCCCCGGCGCGCCACGGTCGGCGACCGGCGTGCCGACGGCGAGGTCGCGCTGCCCGGTGTAGCGGGACAGCAGCGCCTGGAACGCGGCGAGCAGCACCATGAAGCGGGTCGCCCGGTGGCGGCGCGCGAACGCGTCGACCTTCGCGACCAGCGCGGGCGGCAGCGCGAACCGCACCACGTCGCCCTCGCCCGTCCACACCGAGGGGCGCGGCCGGTCGGTGGGCAGCTCCAGGGGCGGCAGGCCGGCGAGCCGGTCCCGCCAGTGCGCGAGCCCGCGCGCCAGCCGCCCGGCGGCCAGCCGCTCCCGCTGTGCGGCGGCGAAGTCCAGGTAGCTCCCCGCGGGGGGCCCCGGCGGAACGGCGGGCGCGCCGCCGGTCAGCGCCGTGTAGCCGGCGGCCAGTTCGGCGGTGAACAGGTCCCAGGACCAGCCGTCGAACGCGATGTGGTGCGCCAGCACCAGCAGCACGTGGTGGTCCTCGCCCAGCCGCGCCAGGGTCACCCGCAGCGGCGCCTCGTTCCGCAGGTCGAACGGGCGGCGCGCGGCGGCGGCCAGCAGCTCGGCGAGGGCGGCCTCGCCCCGCCCGCCGCCCGCGAGATCCACCCGCTCCAGCGGGAGCGGCCCCGGCGGCTCGACCCACTGCACCGGGCGCTCCCCGCGTACGGCGTAGCGGGTGCGCAGCACGTCGTGCCGCGTCACCACCGCCTCCAGCGCCCCGCGCAGCGCCGCCGTGTCCAGCGGGCCGCGCAGCCGCAGCGCCATCGGCAGCACGTACTCGGGCGACCCCGGCCGCAGCCGGTCGAGGAACCACAGCCGCGCCTGCGCGAACGAGGTCGCCACGGCGGCACCGGTCCGCGCGTCGCCTTCGACGTCCATAGCCCACCTCCTGGGGGTCACGCGTGAGGAGTCTGTCGCGGGCCGCGCGCCCCTCACCAGGGAAGGAAGGGCAACGGTCGCCCGTCAGCGCGGCTGCTTCTTTGTCTCTGCGGGGCGCCGCGCGCCGCCGAGGGGGAACTCAGGGGGTGAGGTCGGCCAGCACCTGGCCGTCGCCCGCCCGGCGCGCGCGGGAGGCGCGCAGGTCCCGGGCGACGAAGGCGCGTTGCAGCCACCGGTCCAGCCCGTCGTAGCGCGGCACGAACGCGGTCCTGCCGTGGACCGTCAGCCGGTTGTCGACGATCGCCAGGTCGCCGGGGACCAGCAGATGGGTGTCGGCGTGCGCGGCGAACAGCTCCTGGAGCGCCCGCATCGCCTCGGTGCCCCGGGGCGTCACCGCCGAGGTGGCGGCGAAGTCCACCAGCAGGTCCGGGTCGTCCCACGCGCCGCTGAGCACCGCGTGCCGCAGCGACCTGCCCCGCCCGGCGCCGAACGAGGGCGGCGGCGCCGTCACGAAGTCCGCGCGGAACAGCGCCTCGCGGTGCCGCTCGTCGAGCAGCCCCCGCACCTGCCGGATGGAGGCGGTCCGCAGCCCCGCCACCCGCTCGTGGTCGGCCCGCAGACAGAACAGCAGCACGTAGTCGGGGCGGTGCGGATCGAACGCGTTCTCGTTGTGGAAGGTCAGCAGCACCGAGCCCTCGTTGCCCTGGAACTCCTCGCTGCCCGGCACCGGCACCACGTCGTGCACCAGCGCGCCCGACTTCTCCGAGCGGTAGGCGATCTGGTCGCCCAACGCGTGGGCGACCAGGGCCAGCACCGAAGCCGGCAGGGTCGCGCGCCGCTGCACGGAGCCGCTGACCGAGGGGGTCGCCGGCACACCCGCCTCGTGCACCGGCAGCCCGCGCAGCAGCAGCGCGCCCCCCGGGCCCGGGTCGCGGCGGAAGTCGGCCAGCGCGCGGCGCAGCGCCGTCGGCAGCTCGTGCCACAGCCGCCGGGCCGCGGCCGACCACCCGGGGGCGTCGACCTCGCCGTCGGCCACCGGCAGCAGGGCCCGCGCCACCGTGTCCACGGCGGCCGCCGTCGCGTCGTCCAGGGCGAGCACCCCGGGGGATCTCCCGGTCTCCCGGGGGGATCCGGTGTCGAGCAGGGATGAGGACATCAGTGCGCTTCCTTCGGTTCGTTCGACGGGGAGCCGGATCGGCCCTCGTGGGCGAGCAGCCCGGTCAACGTCCGGGCCACCTCGGCGACATGGGGCGCCCGCAGCACCCCCAGATGGGTCCCGGCCACCCGGTGGACCGTCAGCCCGCCGGTGGCCAGCTCGGACCAGCGGCCGGTGTAGTCGTCGAAGCTCTGCCCGAACGCCACCTCGTGGTCGCCGGCGGCCAGTTCGTCGCCCGCGATCAGGTGCAGCGGGCCGGGGCAGGGGCGGTGGCGGTAGTCGAGCCGGGTCTGGAGCAGCTCCCGCCACACCCGCACCCGCGACGGCCAGAACGGGTCGCCCGGCACCGGCGGGTCCACGGTGCCGTCGTCGACGATGACCTCCAGCACCTCGGCGGCCCGCCGCCGCAGCGCGGGGACCCGTTCCTCCCCGGCCTCGGCCAGCTCGGCCAGCAGCGCCTCGGCCTCGCGGAAGCGGGCCATGAACTCCCGCATGTTCTCCCGCTCGTAGCTGTCCAGCGCCGGATCGAGCAGCACGAACGTGACGTCCTCGCCCGCCTCCCGCAGCCGCCGCACCATCTCGCTGGTGATCTGGCTGCCGCCGCACCAACCCAGCAGCCGGTAGGGGCCGTTCGGCGCGATCCTGCGCAACTGCGCCAGGTTGAGCTCGGCGATGGCCCCGACGCTCTCGGGTGCCGGGCACTCCCGGGTCAGCCCCGGCCACTCGAACGCGGCCACCGGCTGCTCCTCGTCCAGGTGCGCCGCCAGCTGGGCGAACCAGTGGGCGCTGCCCGGATGCACACAGAACAGCGGCGGCCGGCTCCCCTCCCGGCGCAGCCACACCACGGCGTCCGCCGCGTGCCCGGCCGAGCCGACCCCGTCCCCGCCGGCGCCGGTCACCGCGCGCGCCAACTCGGCGACGGTGCGGTGCTCGTAGAAGCTGCGGAACGTCAACGACAGCCCGTGCTCCTCGCGGAGCGCGACGATCACCCGCATCACCGTCATCGAGTTGCCGCCGAGCGCGGCGAACTCGTCGTCCACGCCGACCCGCGGCACCCCGAGCACCCGCGCCCAGGCGCGCGCCAGCACGTTCTCCACCGCCGTGCGCGGCGCCCGGTAGGCGGTCGTCACCGTCGCGCCGGTCGGCTCCGGCAGCGCCCTGGTGTCGATCTTGCCGCTGGGCGTCATCGGCAGCGCGTCGAGCACCATGTGCCCGGCCGGGATCAGGGGGGCGGGCAGCTCGGTGGCCAGCCGGGCGTCCAGCTCCACCGGGTCGAGGACGACACCGTCGGCCGGTACCAGATAGGAGACCAGTTCCCGTTCGCCGCTGGGCATGGTCACCAGTCGGACCACGGCGTCCCGCAGCTCCGCGTGCCGGTGCAGCGCCGCCTCCACCTCGCCGATCTCCACCCGGTGGCCGCGCACCTTCACCTGGTCGTCGACCCGGCCGGCGAACTCCAGCACCCCGTCCTCGCGGTGGCGCGCCAGGTCGCCGCTGCGGTAGAGGCGCTGGCCCGGCCGCGTCGCGTACGGGTCGGGCACGTAGCGCTCGGCCGTCAGCTCCGGACGCCCCACGTAGCCGCGCGTCAGCTGGGCGCCGCCCAGGTACAACTCCCCGACCACGCCCACCGGCACGGGCGCCAGGTCGGCGTCCAGGACCCGCATCACGGTGTTGCTGACGGGGCGTCCGATCGGCAGCACACCGGACTCCAACTCCCCGGCGGCCGCCTCGACATGGGAGCAGCCGACGGTCGTCTCGGTCGGACCGTACTCGTTGTCCACCACCGTCTCGGGCGAGTGCCGGGCCCACCGCGAGACCATGTCGCGCACCAACTCGTCGCCACCGGCGATCAGTCGGCCGGTGGCGCGCCGCACCCCCTCGGGGCTGAGCGACCTGTTGAGCAGCGCCAGGTGCGCAGGGCTCAGCTTGAGCAGCCCGAACCCGCCCTTCTCCAGCGCCTGGACCAGCGCGTCGACGCCCGGCGTCCCGTCGTCCTCGGTGAGGGTGACCGGCTGGCCGGACAGCAGCGCGGGGAAGAGCGAGGTGACCGGGAGGTCGAAGGCCATCGAGGAGTACAGCGGCGACCCGGTGCCGCGCAGCGGACGGTAGGCGTCCAGGCACCAGCAGATGTAGTTGACCAGGTTCCGGTGCTCGACCATCACGCCCTTGGGGGTGCCGGTGGAGCCCGAGGTGTAGACGAGATAGGCCAGGGCCTCCGGTGAGGCGGTGGCGCCCAGGTTCGCCCCCGACTCGCCGTCGGCCTCCACGGACAGCGGGCGTGCCGGGGAGCCGGCCAGCCGGTCGGTCAACCCCGGTTCGGTCAGCACCAGTCGGGCGTCCGCCTCGCGCAGCAGCGTCGCGAGCCTGGCGGCCGGATGGGCCGGGTCGAGCGGCAGGTACGCGGCTCCCGCCTTGAGCACCGCCAGCAGCGCCACCACCAGGTCCGGGCCGCGCCGCAGCAGGACCCCGACGCGCGACTCGACGCCGACGCCCCGCGCGCGCAGCCGCCGCGCCAGCCGGTTGGCGCGCGCGTTCAGCTCCGCGTAGGAGACGGTCGAGCCGTCGGCGGCCCGCAGCGCCACCGCGTCCGGGGTGCGCGCGACCTGCCGTTCGAACAGCTCGTGGACGCACAGCTCCGGGTAGTCCACGGACCGGCCCCACGCGTGGCCGGCGAGCCGCCGCTCCTCCTCCGGGTCCAGCAGGCTGCCGCGCGCGTCGCCCGCCGGGTCGGCGGCCATCGCCTCCAGCACCCGCCGGTAGAGGGCCAGCAGCCGCCGCCCGTGCGCGCGGCCGAGCCGCTCGGGCCGGGCCGACACGTACAGCCGGCCGGGGAACGTCCACACGTCGAGCCCGAACTCGTTGGGGCTGACGTCCACCACGCCGGCCGACTCGATCCGCCGGTCGTCCAGCACGTGGAAGTCGAGATAGGTGAAGGCGACGTCCACCAGCGGCGTCCCCGCGCCCCAGGCGCGCTGCATCTCCGGCAGCGGGAACCTGCGGTGCGGCCAGAGCGCCGCCTCCTCGGCCAGCACCCGCCGCACCAGCGTCCGCCAGTCCGCGCCCGTCAACTCCACCGCGAACGGCAAGGTGTTGAGGTGCATCCCCCGGACCAGCTCGCCGCCCTCGGTCTCCAGCCGGCCGTTGCAGACCAGTCCGGTGCGCGGCGCCCGGGTGCCGCCGACGACGGAGAGCACCTTCAGATGCGCGGTCAGCAGCACGCTCTTCAGCGAGGCGCTGGCCGCCGAGGCCAGCCGCCGCAGCCCCGGTTCCAGGTCGGCGAAGTCGACGCTGAGCTGGTAGGGCTCCTCGCCGGCCGCCGGGTCGGCCGCCCAGGAGGGCGGCAGCTCCACCCGGTCGAAGCGCTCCAGCCGGTCCCGCCAGAACTCCCGGTCCTCCGCCGAGGCCAGCGAACGCCGCTCCCGCGCCACGTAGTCGGCGAACCGCACGGTGTGCGCCGGCCGCTCCCCGGGCGCCCGCCCCTCGCGCAACGCGCGGTAGTCGGTGAGCAGTTCGTCGATCAGGGAGTGGTGGCTCCAGCCGTCGAGCACCGCGTGGCACTCGACGAACGCGAACGTCCACCGGTCCTCGCCCGTGCGCAGCGCGTGGAAGCGGACCATCGGCGCCCGGGTCACGTCGAACGGGTCGTTCCTGGTGTCGGCGACGAACCGCCGCAGCTCCTTTCGGACCTCCTCCTCGGAGAGCCCGCGCAGATCGGTGTGGCCGACCTCCACGGCGCCCTCGGCACCGACCAGTTGCACCGGCTCCCGGAAGGTGGTCAGGTCGAATCGGGTGCGCAGGATCTCGTGCCGCTCGGCCAGCAGCGCCGCCGCCGCGCGCAGCGCCGCCAGGTCGAACGGGGCGTCGTCGGCCATCGGGAAGAGCGTCACGTTGTGGTAGGGGCTGTCCTCGCCGTCCGCGAGCATCTGGTAGACCATCGCCGCCTGCACCATGGACAGCGGGTAGGCGTCCACCACGCCGGGCGGCAGCGCGGCCCGCTCCTCGGGGGCGAGCAGCGCGAACGGCGCGACCCTGCGCTCCTCCTCGCTGTCGCCCGCGGCCGGCGCCGCGCCCCGGCGGGCCGCCGTGATCCCGCCGACCGTCTGGTGCGACAGCAGCTCCTGGACGGTGAGTTCGACGCCGGCGCGCCGCAGCGCGCCGACCACGCGGATGGCGCGGATCGAGTCGCCGCCGAGGGCGAAGAAGTTGTCGTGCACCCCCACCTCGGGAAGGTCCAGCGCCTCGGCGAAGCCGCGCGCCATCGCCTCCTCCACGGCGTCGCGCGGCGCCGTCCGCCCGCCCGCCGGCAGGGCGCGGTGGTCCTCGGGGGACGGCAGCGCGGCCCGGTCGGTCTTGCCGTTGCCGGTCAGCGGGATCCCGGCCACCGGGACGAAGACGGCAGGTACCAGATAGGCCGGCAGCCACCGCCCGAGGTGGGCGCGCAACTCCGCGACGTCCGGCACCCGTTCGGTGGTCGGTACCACGTAGGCGACCAGTCGTGCCTCCCGTTCGCCCGCGGGCGTGTGGGCGAGCACCACGGCGCGCTCCAGCTCCGGATGGGAGGCCAGGGCGGCCTCGATCTCGCCGGGCTCCACCCGGTGGCCGCGGATCTTGACCTGCTCGTCGACGCGCCCCAGGTACTCCAGCTCGCCGTCCGCCCGGAACCTGGCCAGGTCGCCGGTCCGGTACATCCGCGCGCCTGGCGCGGTGGCGCGGGGGTCGGGCGGGAAGCGGTCGGCGGTCAGCGCCGGCCGGTGGAGATAGCCCCTGGCCAGCCCGGGGCCCGAGACATACAGCTCGCCGGGGACGCCGATCGGCACCTCGCGCAGCGCCTCGTCCAGCAGCCGCACCCGCAGGTCGGCCAGCGGCCGGCCGATCGGGCTGTGCCGGCGGCCGGTCCGCGCGGCCTCGACGGCCTCGGCCGGCAGCAGCGGCCGGCGGGTGACATGCACGGTGGTCTCGGTGATCCCGTACATGTTGACCAGTTCGGGGCCCGGGACGCCGGCCCGTTGCCACCAGTCGTACCAGGGCGCCAGCTCCGCCATGTCCAGTGCCTCACCACCGAAGACCACCGTCCGCAGGGCGAGCCGGTCGGGGGAGACCGTGCCGTCGACGGCCGCCTCGGTCAGCCAACGGAACGCGGAGGGCGTCTGGTTGAGCACCGTGACCCGCTCCTCGGCCAGCAGCCGCAGCAGGTCGCGCGGCGAGCGGGAGACGTCGAACGGCACCACGACGACCCGGCCGCCGGTCAGCAGCGGGCCCCACAGTTCCCAGACGGAGAAGTCGAACGCGTAGGAGTGGAAGAGCGTCCAGACGTCGTCCGCGCCGAAGCCGAAGTCCTCCTGGCAGGAGAGCAGCAGGCGCAGCACGTTGGCGTGGGTGACGGCGACCCCCTTGGGCCGCCCGGTGGAGCCCGAGGTGTAGATGACATAGGCGACCTCGTCGGGACCCGGCGGCGGGGGAGGGGCCGCCGACGGGGCCCACCCGTCGTCCGAGTCGTCCTCCTCGTCCATCAGCAGCGGCTCGCGCCCGTCCGCCGGCAGCACGCCCAGAAGGCGACGTTCCGTCACCACGGCCGCCAGCCCGGCGTCCTGGTGGACGAAGGCGAGCCGCCCGGCCGGCAGACCGGGGTCCAGGGGCACATAGCCGGCCCCGGACTTGAGCACCCCCAGCAGCGCCACCACCAGGTGCGCGCCGCGCGGCAGGCAGACCCCCACCAGGTCGCCCCCGCCGACGCCCCCGGCGCGCAGCCGGCCGGCCAACGCGTCCGACCTGGCGTCCAGTTCGGCGTAGCTCAGCGACTCGCCCGCGCAGCGCACCGCGACCGCGTCCGGCGCCATCGCGGCGCGGGCCCGGAAGACCTCGGGCAGGGAACGCTCCGCCGGGAAGCTCGCCCCGGCGCCGCTCCACTCCCGCAGCAGCCGCCGTTCCTCCTCGCCGAGCATCGGCAGGGCGTCCACCGGCGCCAGCGGGTCGTCGGCGACCCCGGACAGCAGCCGCCGGTAGTGGCCGACCAGCCGGCGCACCGTCGGGGCGTCGAAGAGCGCGGTGGCGTACTCCAGTTGACCGACGAGCGAGCCGTCGGGGCGTGCGGCGAGCGCGAGGCCCAGATCGAACTTGGCGGTGCGCGAGGCCACCGGCAGCTGTGTCCCGCCCAGCCGGGGCAGCGGTGTCTCGCCGGCCGCCGCGTACTGGAAGACGACCTGGAAGAGCGGGTTGCGCGAGGGGTCGCGCTCCGGGGCGAGCGTCTCCACCAGCCGCTCGAACGGCGTCTCCTGGTGGGTGAACGCGCCCAGCGCCGTCTCCCGCACCCGTTCCAGCAGGTCGGGAAAGGTCGTCGCCCCCGCCAGGTCGGTGCGCAGCACCACCGTGTTGGTGAACAGTCCGGGCATCGTCTGGGTCTCCGCCCGCTCCCGGCCGGCGACCGGGCTGCCCACCACGACGTCGCGCTGGCCGCAGTGCCGGGACAGCAGCAGCTTGAAGACGGCGAGCAGCACCATGAACGGGGTCGCGCCGCGCTCCCCGCCGGCCTCGGCCAGCCGCGTCGCCACCGTCGCCGGCACCTCGAAGACCTCGGTGGCCCCCGCGCCGTCCCGCAGCGGGGCCCGGGGCCGGTCCAGCGGCAGGGCCAACGGCGTCAGCCCGACCAGCTTCGCGCCCCAGTAGTCCAGTTGCCGATCCAGCACCGGGCCCTCAAGCCGCCCGCGCTGCCACAGCGCGAAGTCCGCGTACTGCACCGGCGGCGGCTCCAAAGGCGAAGGCTCCCCTGCGGCGAACGCGCCGTAGAGCGCGTCGAGTTCGCCGAGCAGCAGCCCCTCGGACCAGCCGTCGGAGGCGATGTGGTGGCACGTCAGCAACAGCGTCCAGGCGTCGGGTTCCCGGACCAGCAGCGCGCGCACCGGCCACTCGGCCGCCAGGTCGAAGGGCCGGTCGCCGTCCTCGGCCACCAGCGCGTCCACCCGGGCGCGCGCCTCGTCGGCCGGCAGCCTCCCGACGTCCACCCGGGTCAGCGGCAGCGGGCCCGGCGCGTCGACCCACTGCACGGGCTCGCCGTCGACTTCCCGGTACCGGGTGCGCAACACCTCGTGCCGGGCGGGCAGTTCGTCCAGCGCCCGACGCAGCGCCGCCTCGTCCAGCGTCCCGGGCAGCCGCAGCCGCAGCGGCATCAGATACTGGGTGTCGCCCGGCGTCAGCCGGTCCAGCACCCACAGCCGGCGCTGCGCGAACGACAGCGGCGGCGGCCCGGTCCTCGCCACCGCGCTGATACCGGTCTCCGGCGCGGCCGGCCGCAGACCGCGCAGCCGCTGGCGCAGCAACTCCGCGCGAGGGGTCGAGCTGGTGCCCATCGTTCGCCTTCCTTCGCGTCTCCCCGGACCGACCCCCGGCTCGGAGGGTCCCGACGGCCCGCCCGGGGCCGACCACGGGCCACGGTGCCGGGCGGGGTGGGGGAGCGGGCAGGGCCGGCGCGGCGCCGTCGCGCGCAGCCAGGTCGGCGGGCGTCACCGCCGGTTCTTCTCTACGGCCGGGCCGGGGCGCTGCCGACGATCGGGGCCATGCCCCGAGACGTGCTCCCGTTGCGGCGCAACCGCGACTTCCTGCTGCTGTGGTCCGGTTCCGCCGTGTCGATGCTCGGCTCGAACGCCTCAGGTGTCGCCTACCCGCTGCTGGTGCTGGCGCTGACCGGGGCGCCGGGCGACGCCGGCCTCGCCGGCTTCGTCGCGCTGCTGCCGCAACTGCTCTTCCAGGTGCCGGCCGGCGTCGTGGTGGACCGCGTCGACCGAAGGCGGCTGATGATCGCGTGCGACCTGCTGTGCGTGGCGGCCATCGGCAGCCTCGCCGCCGCGCTGCTCGCCGGCCGGCTGACACTGCCCCACATCCTGGTCGTCGGCTTCGTCGAGGGTGTGCTCGCCGTCACCTACCGGCTGGCGGCGGCCTCCGCCGTGCCGCACCTGGTGCATCCCTCGCAGGTGACGTTCGCCCTCTCCCGCAACGAGGCGCGCGCCAGGGGGGCGGCGATGCTGGGACAGCCGCTGGGCGGCACGCTCTTCGGCCTGGGGCGCGCGGTGCCGTTCCTCTTCGACCTGGGGACCTATCTGGTGTCGCTGGTCGCGCTGCTGCTGATCAAGGGCGACTTCCAGCGCGCCCGCGCGCCGCGCGCGGCCCGGTCGGCGCCGGGCCGCCGGGAGTTCGTCGAGGGCGCGGTGTGGCTGTGGGGGCAGCCGTTCCTGCGGGCCACCACGCTGCTGGTCGCCGGCAGCAACTTCCTCTTCCGCGCGCTGTTCCTGGTGGTCATCGTGCTCGCCGCCGACCGCGGCGCGGGGCCGGCGACCGTGGGCGTGATGCTGGGCGTCGCCGCCGTCGGCGGGCTGGCCGGCTCGCTGGCGGCGCCGGCCGTGGTGGCGCGGATCTCGCTGAAGGCGGTGGTGGTCGGCGCCAACTGGGCCTGGGCGGTGCTCGTCCCGCTGCTGCTCGTCGCGGGCGACCCGCTGGCGCTGGGCGCGGTCTACGCGCTGATGTGCTTCGTCGGCCCGCTGTGGAACGTCGCCACCTCCGCCTACCAACTCGCCGTCACGCCCGACCGGTTGCGCGGCCGGGTGCTGGGCGCCGCCGGCATGGTCGCCTTCGGCGCCGTGCCGCTGGGCTCCGTCGTGGGCGGCTACCTGCTGAGCTGGGTCGGCGCCGAGGCCACCATCGGGCTGCTCAGCGGCTGGATGCTGCTGTGCGCGCTCTTCGCCACGCTCAGCCCCTCGGTGCGCGCGGCGCCGGCAGACGCCGACGCCGGCGCGGCGGTGCGGTGACGGCGCCCTCGCCCCGGTGGGTGGCGCCCGCGCCCTTCTCCGTGCCGCTTCTGTGCCGGTGGGCGGACTTTTCGGGGGCGCGGGGAACCGCGCGAATGCCGGGTGGCGGGGGTGGGGCGACGGCGGTGCCGAGGTGGCGAGGTGGGTGGTCGCCCCCGCCCCCACCCCCGGCGGACGCCGAGACCGCTGCCCGTTTGTCTCTATGGCCGCGCCCGCCCGGCGGGCACGCTCAGCGGGTGAGCGAGAAAGCCGACCGCGACATGGGAGGACGGACGATGGGCGACGGCGAAGACGAGCACCGTTACCTCGTGGTGCGCAACGACGAGGAGCAGTACTCCCTCTGGCGCGCCGACCGGGAGCTGCCACTGGGCTGGTACGCGGAGGGGACCGAGGGCACCAGGGAGCAGTGCCTCGCGCACGTCGGGGAGATCTGGACGGACATGCGCCCGGCGTCGCTGCGCCGCCGGATGGCCGAGACCGAGTCGGCCGGCTGACCGCCGGCGTTCGGGCGATCCGGGAGACCGGGGAAGGGGAGAGGGGACGTCAGGCGATGAACCGCGCCACGTTCGATGCCACGCCACCGCCGGGCGGCTACGCCTCGGGGGTGCTGTCCACCGTGGGCGGCACCCCGCTGGTGGAGCTGACGAAGCTGCTGCCGGGCAGCGGGTTCCGCACGTTCGCCAAGTTGGAGGCGGCCAACCCCGGCGGCAGCATCAAGGACCGCTCGGCCGGCGCGATGGTCGCCGAGGCGGTCCGCACCGGCGCCGTCGTGCCGGGGCGCACGGTGGTGGTGGAGTCCAGCTCGGGCAACCTGGGCATCGGTCTCGCCCAGGCGTGCCGCTATCTCGGCCTCCGCTTCGTCTGCGTCGTCGACCCGAGGACCAATCCGCAGAACGTCGCGATCATGCGGGCGCTCGGCGCCGAGGTGCGCACCGTGGAGAGCGTCGACCCGGCCACCGGCGAGTACCTGCCGGCGCGCAAGCGGTACGTGCGCGACCTGGTCGACTCCCTGCCCGACGCCTACTGCCCCGACCAGTACGCCAACCCGCGCAACGCCTGGGCGCACCGCACCACCATGCGGGAGATCGTCGAGGCGCTCGAAGGGCGGCTCGACTACCTGCTGGTGACGGTCAGTTCGGCGGGGACGCTGCGGGGCTGCGCCGAGTACGCCAGGGAGGCGGGGCTGCCGGTGCGGATCGTGGCGGTGGACGCGGAGGCCAGCGCGATCTTCCGGCCGCCCGTCGGCCGCCGGCTGATCCCCGGGCACGGCGCCGCCGAGGCGCCCCGGCTCTATCGGCCGGGGCTCGCCGACGAGGTGGTCCACGTCAGCGACCTGGACTGCCTGGTCGGCTGCCGGCGGCTGGTCGGCCGCGAGGCGATCCTGGCCGGCGGCTCTTCCGGCGCGGTGGTCAGCGCCCTCACCCGGCTGAGCGCCCGTATCCCCGAGGGGGCGCGCTGCGCGCTGGTCTTCCCGGACAGCGGCGAGCGCTATCTCGACACCATCTACGACGACGCCTGGGTCACCGCCCACTTCGGCGACGTCGGCCAACTCTGGAAGGAAGACACCGTGGAGGTGGCCTCGTGCTGATCATCGGACACCGGGACGTCGAGCGGGTGCTCGACGGTGCCGAGGACGCCGTCCTCGCGGCGGTGCGCCACGCCTACCTGCGCCACGAGGCCGGGGACAGCGCGCTTCCGCACTCGGTCTTTCTCCGTTTCCCCGACAATCCGCACGACCGGATCATCGGACTTCCCGGCTATCTCGGTGGCGGCGAGGGGCGTCGCCCGGTCGCCGGACTGAAGTGGATCGCCTCCTTCCCGGGCAACGTCCCCGAGGGGCTGCCCCGCGCCTCGGCGACGATGATCCTCAACTCCCTGCTCACCGGCCGCCCGCTGGCCGTGCTGGAGAGCGCCACCATCTCGGCGCGCCGCACGGCGGCGAGCGCCGCCCTGGCCGCCGCCGCGCTGCCGGGCACGCCCCAGGACACCGGCGTGAGCCTGATCGGCTGCGGTGTGATCAACGCGGAGACGCTCCACTTTCTGCGGGTCACCCTGCCGAAGCTCGCCGAGGTGACCGTCTTCGACCTGGACCGCGAGCGGGCCGAGGCGTTCGCGGCGCGGTGCGCGCGGCGTTACGGCCCGGCGCTGACCGTGCGGGTCGCCGACCGCGTCGAGTCGGCGCTGGGCGCGCACCGGCTGGTCAGCGTCGCCACCACGGCCGCCGTGCCGCACCTCGACCTGGCGCCGTGCCGGCCGGGCACGCTGGTGCTGCACCTGTCGCTGCGCGACGTGCGGGTGCCGGCGGTGCTCGCCGCCGACAACGTGGTCGACGACCCCGACCATGTCTGCCGCGCCGCCACCTCCCTGCACCTGGCGGAACAGCGCGTCGGCCACCGGGAGTTCATCCGCGCCACCGTCGGCGCGCTGCTGCGCGCACCCGACCCGGCGCCGCGCGCGGCCGAACGGCTCACCGTCTTCTCGCCGTTCGGCCTCGGCGTGCTCGACCTGGCCGTCGCCGACCTGGTGCTGACCGGCGCCCAGCGCGCCGGACTCGGTGTCTCCGTCCCCGACTTCCTGCCCGACCCCGAGGCGGAGGAGGAGCCCTACTAGGTCGCCTCGGCCTAGCGGCCCCCCTCCGGAGCCGGCCGTCCCCACCCCCGGGGGACGGCCGGCTCCCACGCGTGCGCCGGGGCCGCCCCGGCACCGCGCCGTTCCGTCGCGCGGCCCTTCCTCCGCGACGCCGTTCCGCCACGCGGCCCCTCCTCCGCGACGCCGTTCCCCCGTTCCGCCACGCCGCCCCTCCTCCGTCCCGCCGCGACGAAATTGGGGGGCGATACCCCATGCGCGCGGCCGCCCGTTCGCCGACGCTGAACGCAGTGGCTCCCGGGGTCTCCCGGGGCCGAGACCATCAGGAGGAACCCCATGGGTGACCCGGTGCGCGTCAGCGTCGTCGCGACGGATCCCGTCCTTGAGGCCGGAACCCGCAGCGCCCTGGCTGCCAGCCCCGAGGTGTCCCTGTCCCCGTGCACCGCCCCCGAGGTCGCCGGGG
Source organism: Streptomyces zhaozhouensis (assembly GCF_900230195.1). Taxonomy (GTDB): domain Bacteria; phylum Actinomycetota; class Actinomycetes; order Streptomycetales; family Streptomycetaceae; genus Streptomyces; species Streptomyces zhaozhouensis. The sequence continues at coordinate 156,720 of NZ_OCNE01000014.1, read as the reverse complement.
ACGCCCGGGTCGCGGTCGTGGTCGCCGACCAGGTGGCGCCCTCCGTGCTCGACCTGGTCCGGGAGATCAGGGACACCCCGCCGCGCCCCGAGGTCGTTCTCGTGGTCGCCGACCTGACCCCCGCCGAAGCCCTGCACGCGGTCGCCTCCGGCGTGCGCGGCGTGCTGCGCCGGCGCGAGGCCAGCGGCGCACGCCTGGCGCACACCGTGCTCGCCGTCGCCGGCGGCGACTGCACCGTCCCCATCGACCTGCTCGGCGAACTCCTGGGCACCGGCTGCGAACCCCCCGCCGCCGCCACCGCCTGGTCGGCGAACGGGCTGAGCGAACGCGAACGGGCCGTGCTGCGCCTGGTCGCGGACGGCATGGAGACCGGCGAGATCGCCAGGGAGCTGTGCTACTCCACCCGCACCGTGACCACCGTCGTGCACGACATCACCCACCGCTTCCGGCTGCGCAACCGCGCCCACGCCGTCGCCTACGCCCTCCGGGCCGGCCTGCTGTGAGCGCCCCGCCCCCGCCCCCGCCCGCCGCCGTCACCCTGCTCGCCGCGCCCGGCCGGCTGCGGACCACCGTCGCCACCGCGCTGCGCCACGCGGGCGTCGCACTCGCCCCGCGCGGCGCCCTCGCGGTCGCCGCCGGCGACAGCGTCCAGGACGCGCTGCGCGCGGGCCGCGCCGGACCCGCCGGGCCGCATCTGGTGATCGCCAACACCGTGCGGCCCGAGGGCACGCGCACCGCACTGCGCGCCGGCGTGCTCGTCATCCTCTCCCGCGACGAGGCCACTCCCGCGCGGCTGCGCGCGGCCGTGTGCTCCGCCCACCACGGCGAGGGCCGGATGTCGCACGACACCCTGGTCCGGGTGCTGGCCGGCGCCGGACGCGACCTGCCGCCGCCGGACTCCCCGCTGACCGCTCGGCAGACCGCCGTCCTGGCCCTGGTCGCCGAGGGCCAGGGCAACGCCGCCATCGCCCGCGCCCTGTGCTGCTCCGAGCACACGGTCAAGAACGTCCTCTACGACCTGATGGCCCGTCTCCAGGTCCGCAACCGCTCGCACGCCGTCGCCCGCGCCGTCCGCTCCGGCCTCATCTGAACGGGGCGGCGCCCCCGGCGCTCACCCCCGGCTGGTCTCCCGCTCCCGGGACGCGTTCCGGGCCCGCCCGGCCGGCTCGGTCCCGGCCTCGGGCCGCGGCCCCGGCGCGGGGGCGGTCTCGTCCGGCCGCTCGGAGCGGAAGGCCCAGCGGAGGTCCGGCTCGGTCACCGGGCGCAGCAGGCGGCGGACCGGCGGGGAGCACATCAGCGTGACGGCCAGCGCGGTGACCAGCGACAGCAGGACCGTGCCGGCCGGGTCGTGCGGCCAGGCGTAGGTCTCGAAGAAGCCGCCGTACTCGGCGCCGGTCAGCAGGAAGCCGTGCAGCAGATAGCCGCAGATCGTGCCGGCGCCCAGCACCGTGAACCAGGTGCGCCGCGCCGGCACCCACGCCAGGAACGCCGCCGTCAGCAGCATCGCGCAGCCGAAGAGGGCCAGGGACATGACCGGACCGTTCCACCAGGGCTCGCCCAACTCCTGGGCGCTGGCGCGGCGGTAGAACCAGTCGGTCTCCACGCGGGGCGCCGCCCAGTACGCGGTCAGCGCGGCGGCGGCCACCACCGGCACGGAAAGCAGCCGCACCTCGCGCCGCCGCACCCACTCCAGGTGCTCGCGCCGCAGGCACAGGCCCAGCACGAAGCACGGCAGGAACTGGAGCGTGCGCTGCAGGTCGAGGTCCTGCCCGATCGCCGGCGAGGTGGTGGCCAGCGCGGCCACCAGCAGCGCCAGCGGCAGCGGGTGCCGCAGCCGCCGCCACAGCGGGGCCGTCAGCCGCCAGACGAAGAGCGCCGCCAGGAACCAGGTCAGGTACCACGGGTCCAGCAGGCTGATCGGATGGTTCGGGTCCTCGCCGAAGCGGCGCTCGAAGAGCGAGTACGCCGTCTCGAAGACGACATAGGGCACCACCACGCCCGACACCAGCCGCCGCAGCTGGCGCGGGCTGCCGGTGAAACTCCGCGACAGGTAGCCGCAGATGAGGATGAACGCCGGCATGTGGAAGGTGTAGACGAAGAGGTACAGGGCCCGGAGCGTCTGGCTCTCCTCCAGCGGCTCCCAGGCGTGGCCGACCGCCACCAGGACGATCAGCAGGTACTTGGCGTTGTCGAGGAAGGCGTCCCGGCCGTCGGCCGGTGCGCGACCCTCGCGGGTCTGAGCGGGCGGACGCGGAGCGTGGGGGACGCCGGTCTGCGGTTCCTGCGGCACGGCTTCTCTTTCTCGTGAGGGAGCGGGGCGACTCACGAGACCCGGTGCGCTGCGCGCGGCGGAACGGCGGGGAACACGCCAGGTGGGGCTGACGTACCGACCAGCCCCTGCCAGGAGGCCGGACTGGGCCTCTGCCTGTCACCGTAACAGGAACGTTATCTACCCGGGCAAGCCCCCCGTCTCCCCTTCTCTGCCCGAAAGCGCACGGTATGCGGGGCTATATCCGTGCTCTTGACCCGGCCCCAGGGGCACGGTGTGAGTTGGGTCCACCCCCGGGGCGCCGCCCCCACCGCGCATCCTCCGACGCCTTGACCGGAAGGGAACGTCATGCTGACCCGGACCCGGAACCGCCCCTCGCGCCGCGCGCGGGCCGGCCTCGCCGCCACGGCGCTGCTGCTGCCGCTCGCCGCGTGCTCCTCGCAGGCCGGACAGGACGGGGAGGCGGACGACGGGGCGCGGCCGCCGGGACTGGAGGAGTTCCACGCGCAGGAGCTGGCGTGGGAGTCGTGCGCCGGGTACGCCAACACCGCCGACGAGTCGACCGTCTACGAGCTGGTCGAGGGGCTGGAGTGCGCCCTGCTGAGGGTGCCCCTCGACCACGAGGACCCCGGCGGTGAGACCCTGCGGCTGGCGGTCAACCGGGTGCCGGCCCGGGGCGAGGCGATCGGCTCCCTGGTGACCAACCCCGGCGGCCCCGGCGGCTCCGGCCTCTTCGGCGCCGCCACCACGAGCCTCGCGCTCGCCGAGACCCCGGTCACCGAACGCTTCGACGTGGTGGGCTTCGACCCGCGCGGGGTGGGCTCCTCGCAGCCCGCCGTCGACTGCTATTCCGACGCGGAGGCCGACACCGGCGACGTGCCGCTGAGCAGCCAGGGCAACACCGTCCAGTGGACCGAGGAGGACACCCGCGACCTGATGGAGCGCTGCGCCGAGGGCTCCGGCGGCATCGAGGTGCTCACCCGCGTCGGCAGCCGCGAGGTCGCGCGCGACATGGACATCCTGCGCGCCGTGCTCGGCGACGAGAAGCTGAACTTCCTCGGCCAGAGCTACGGCACGCGGCTCGGCGCCGTCTACGCGGAGCAGTTCCCGCGCCACGTGCGGGCCATGGTCCTGGACGGCGCGATCGACCCCGTCCAGGGCACGTTCGAACGCCGGATCGGCGCCTACGCCGGCTTCCAGGCCGCCTTCGAACGGATGGCGGCGGACTGCGCCGAACGCGGCGGCTGCCCGCTGGGCGACGTCCCCGGGCGGGCGACCGAGGTGTTCCAGGAGATCGTGCGCCCGCTCTTCGACGCGCCCGTGCCCGCGCTCGACCAGCGGCTCACCTTCGACGGCGCGGTCGGCGGGGTGATCGCCGGCCTCTACAGCGAGGAGTCCTGGCCGCTGATCACCGACGGCATCGCCGAACTCCGCGAGGGCAGGGGCGACATCCTGCTCCAGCTCTCCCGCGACTTCGCGGGCCGCGACGACCAGGGCGCCTGGCCCAACCTGTCCGAGGCCAACTACGCCGTCAACTGCGCGGACGAGGAACGGCTGACCCCCGAGCAGGGCGCCGCGCTCCGCACCGCCGCCCTGGAGTCCGCGCCGTTCACCGACCCCGGCGTCGACGTCACCGACGGCGTCCGCGACTCCTGCGAGCACTGGCCGGTCGAGCCCGGCCTCGGCTTCCCCTACGCGCAGGACATCGAGGGCCTGCCCGAGACCCTGGTCGTCTCGATCACCGGCGACCCCACCACCCCGCACCAGGGCGGCGTCAACCTCGCCGAGAGCCTCGGCGGCTCGCTGCTCACCGTCGAGGGCGAGGGCCACACCGTCGTCGGCTCCGGCGCCAACGCCTGCGTCAACGAGGCCGTCGCCGCCTACCTGGTCGACCTGACCGCCCCCGGGGAGGGCGCCACCTGCACCCGGTAAAGCGGGCCACGGCCCGCGCGGCGAGGACGTAGGCTCTCCGGGCCGTGTCGTCAACCGACCGTGAGGGAGCAGAGGTTCCATGACAACGTCCCGTCCGGAGGCCCCACCCGGGCCCGGCACCACCGGAGCCATCGAGGTCCAGGGAGCGCGCACGCACAACCTGCGTGACGTCTCCCTGCGGATCCCCCGGGACCGGGTCGTGGTCTTCACCGGCGTCAGCGGCAGCGGGAAGACCTCGCTCGCCCTCGACACCGTGCACAGCGAGGCCCAGCTCCGCTACCTGGAGGGCCTCTCGCCGTTCGTCCGCCAGTACATCAACCAGCGCAGCCGCCCCCAGGTCGACCGCATCACAGGCCTCGGCGCCACCCTCGCCGTCGACCAGCGCCGCACCAACCACAACCCGCGCTCCACGGTCGCCACCATCACCGGCATCGACGCCCATCTCGGGCTGCTCTACTCCCGGCTGCCCGGCCTGGCCGACGACGGGAGCGCCCCGGGGGCGACGCTCTCCACCGCCCACTTCGACCTGTTCAGCCCCGAGGGCGGCTGCGCGGAGTGCCACGGCGTCGGCGGCGCCTGGCGGGCCGCCGCCGACCTGATCATCGTCGACCCCGACCTGCCGCTCTTCCGGGGCGCCTCGCCCTGGTTCGCCAAGTGGCGTTCCGGCGAACACCACTTCGTGCAGGCCCTCGCCCACACACGCGGCATCGACATCGAGCGGCCCTGGCGCGACCTCCCCGCCGACTTCCGCGAGGCGGTGCTCCACGGCACCGGCGACGAGGTGGTCGACGCGACGTACGAGATCTCCTCCCGCCAGAACACCGGCACGTACACCTTCAGCGACAGCAGTCCGATGCGCGGCGCGCTCGCCGAGGTCGAACGCGTCGCCGCCAGGGCCTCCACGCCGAGCGCCAGGGAACGCTACCTGGCGTACATGCGCAAGGAGCCCTGTGCCCGCTGCGACGGCACCGGTTACGGGGAGGCCGCGCGGGGCGTGCTGCTCGGCGGCGTCACCTACGAGCGACTCGTCGCCCGCGAGGTGGACCGCGTCCACGCCTGGACCGACGCCGTGCCGGGGCCCCTCAACCGCGCCCAGCGCGAGGTGGCGGAGCCGCTGCTCGCCCAACTGCGGGGACGGCTGCGGGTGCTGCGGCGGCTCGGCGTCGGACACATCCAGCTCTCCCGACCGGCCGCCTCGCTCTCCGGCGGCGAGCTGCAACGCACCCGGCTGGCCGCCCAGCTCAACACGGACCTGACCGGCATCACCTTCGTCCTCGACGAGCCGGGCACCGGGCTCCACCCGGCCGACAAGGCCCATCTGCTGGACATCGTCGGCGAACTGCGCGACGCGGGGAACAGCGTCCTCCTCGTCGAGCACGACCCCGAGCTGATCGCCCGCGCCGACTGGGTCCTCGACATGGGCCCCGGCGCCGGCCGCGCCGGCGGGCGGCTGCTGGCCGCCGGCCCGCCCGCCGAGATCGCCCGCCATCCCGAGTCGGTCACCGGACGGTACCTCGCCGGCCGCGGCGCCCGGGTGGCGCGCGCCCCGCGCCCCGTCGCAGCCGGCACCGAGTGGCTGACGCTGCGCGGCGTGAAGGTCAACAACGTGACGGCCGACGAACTTCGCGTCCCGCTCGGCAGGTTGACATGCCTGACCGGTGTCAGCGGCAGCGGCAAGAGCAGCGTGCTGCGCGACGCGCTCGGCGCCGGCGTCACCGCGGCCCTCGCGGGGGAGGCCGCCGGCACCGTCGCCCGGGTCGAGGGCCTCGCCCCCCTCGACTGGCTCGCCGTCGTCGACCAGGAACCCATCGGCCGCACCCCGCGCTCCAACCCGGCCACCTACTCCAAGGCGTTCGACGCGATCCGCCGGCTCTTCGCCGGCACCGAACGCGCCCGCGCGCTCGGCCTGAGCGCCTCCGCGTTCTCCTTCAACGCCGCCGGCGGGCGGTGCGAGGCGTGCACCGGCTACGGCCGCAAGCTGGTCGACATGCACTTCCTGCCGGACGTGTGGGTGGTCTGCGACGCGTGCGGGGGCCGCAGGTTCACCCCCGAGGTGCTGTCCGTCCGGCACCGGGGGCTGAGCGTCGACCAGGTGCTCGCCCTGACCGTCGCCGAGGCCGTCGAGCACTTCACCGAGCCGGCGCCGCTGGCCACCGCGCTGCGCTCGCTGGACCGCGTCGGCCTCGGCTACCTTCCGCTCGGGCAGAGCGCCACCGACCTGTCGGGCGGGGAGGCGCAGCGGCTCAAGCTCGCGGGCGCCATCCAGCGCGGCACCCGGGGACGCGGCGCCGGGCTGGTCCTGATGGACGAGCCGGTCTCCGGGCTGCACCCGGCCGACATCCAGCGCATGGTCGACGCCCTGGAGACGCTGCTGGAGGCGGGCAACACCGTCGTCATCGCCGAGCACGACCTCCATCTCGCCGCCCGCTGCGACTGGTTGGTGGACCTCGGCCCCGGCGCCGGCGCCCTCGGGGGCCGGATCACGGCCCAGGGCACCCCCGAGGAGGTGGCGGCCGGCACCGGCGCCACCGCCGGCTATCTGCGCCGGGTCGCCGCCGGCACGCCCCTGCTGGCGCCCGCCGACTGACCCCCGCTCAGCCGGGGCCCGCGCCGCCCTCGAACGCCCCGGCCTCCCCGGGACCCTCGAGGGCGAGCGCGATCCAGATGCACTTGCCGTCCTCGGTGAAGAACGAGCCCCACGCCTCCGCCGTCTGCGCGACCAGCAGCAGCCCCCGGCCCTCCTCCGCCAGCAGGTTCAACGGCCGCAGCCGGGGCGCCGACTGACTGCGGTCGTACACCTCCACGACCAGCCGGTCCGTCAGGCGCAGCAGCCGCAGGCGGATGGGGCCCGAGGCGTGCCGCACCGTGTTGCTCACCAGCTCGCTCACCGACAACTCGGCGACGAACGCCAGGCTCTCCAGGCCCAGTTCGGCCAGCCGCCCCGTCAGCCAACGCCGCGCCAGCCCCGCCGAGGCCGGGGCGCACGGCAGCTCGGTCGTCGCCTGCCGTCCCGGCGGCAGCCGGTCGAGCCGGGCCAGCAGCAGCGCGGCGCCGCTCTCCGGCGGCTCGTCCAGCGTCTCCCAGACCCGTGCGCAGCCCTCCTCCAGCAGCGGCAGCGCCCGCTCCGCCGGCGCCCCCGCCGCCGCCTCCAGCGCGCCGGCCGGCACCGGCGCCGGCCGTTCGCCCGCCCCGTCCTCGGTGAGGGACGCGGTGGAGACGCACAGCAGCGAGCCGGGGGCCACCTCGGTCCGGTAGGTCGTGTACGGGATGGCCGAGGCCCCCAGCGGCACCCCGACCGGGACCCGGCACACCTCCGTGCGGCCGTCCGGCGACGTCAGCAGCGGAACGGGGTGGCCGGCGCTGAGTGCGTCCATCCGCCCGCTGGTCGCGTCGTAGAGGGCGAGGAGAAGCGTGGGGCAGGGCGCCTCCGGGTCGCGCGCCAGCCTGTTCACCACCTCGCACTCGCTGACCTGCGCCGCCAGCTCGTCCAACGGCTGGTCCAGCCGCGCCAGTTCGGAGACCGTGGTGCGCAACTGCCCCATCGCGACGGCCGCCTCCAGCCCGTCGCGGCCGATGCTCGCGCTGATCAGCAGCGTTCGCGCGCTCGGCAGCGGCAGTGCCGCGCTCCAGGAGCCGAACCTGTCGGCCTGGCGCAGCGGGTGTCGCCGCGCCGCCGCCGTCACCCCGACCGGCGTCGGCAGTTCCCACGGGCGCAGCGCCTCCCGCAGCGCCTGCGCCCTGGAGTGCTCCCGGTCGAACAGCCGCCCGCGTTCCAACGACTGGGCCAGCAGCCCGCCGAGCGTCGCCAGCAGACTGCTCTCCTCGGTGCCCAGGTCGTGCGGCTGGTTCCATGACAGGACGCAGTGCCCCACCTTCTCGTTGGCGACGGCCAGCGGCAACGAGAACCACGCCTGCCGCCCGCCCGCCCGCACCACGTCCGCGATCTCCGGGCGCCGCCTGGCCAGCTCCTCGGGGGAGCCGAAGAAGGTGGGCGCCTCCGAGGCGGGGAACCGCCGGCCCAGATGCGCCACCCGGCTCTCCTCCAACTCCCGCAGCCGCTCCGGGGCGTACCCGACGGAGCCGATCAGCTCGGTCGCGTCGGCCTGGTACTGGTAGACGAGCAGCCCGTCCGCGCCGACCATCGGCAGCACGTGCTCCGCGACGGCCGCCGCCGCGTCCCTGGCCCGCACCGCGCGGGCCATCGCCTCCCGGAAGCGGTCCACCTGCTGGGCGCGCAGCACCGCCGCCCGCTCCGCGTCGTGCTGGGCGCTGATGTCCATCAACTGGACCGCGATGTGCTCCCCGATGCGCCCCGAGCGGGCTCGCCAGGCACGCGGCGCCGGCGCCTCGGCCGCCGGGGCGGTGAACTCGTGGGTGACCAGCCTCCCGGCCGACGCGAACGCGGCGTCCAGGACGGCCCGCGCGTTCTCCTCGCCCGCACGACCGCCGAGGAACCAACCCGCCACGTCCTCGGGACGGTCGGGGGCGTACGTCGCGGCCATCGCGTTCGCCGCCCGGTTGGACCAGATCACCTCGCGGTCGGCCAGAAAGGTGTAGAGCGGGTCGGGATGGTTCTCCAGCAGCGTCGGCAGCCACTGGAGCACCGAGTGCGAGGAGGTGATGTCCCAGGAGTGCCCCTCCAACCGGGTCGGCACGCCCCGCGCGTCGAACCGGAACTGGCCGCGCAACGACAGCCAGTTGCTGTGCCCCGAGGTGTCCCGCACGCGGAACTCCACGGCCAGCACCCGCCGTTCGGCGATGGCCCGCCGCACGTCGGCCTCCACCGCGGGCCGGTCGTCCGGGTGGACCCTGGCCATCAGGGTCCCGGCCCTGTGGTCCCAGCGCTCCGGGTCGAGACCGGCGAGCAGCAGCAGCGGCGCCGCCTCCGGTCCGTGCTCCATCAACCCCGTCGCCAGGTCCCAGGACCACATCGCCACCGGAACGCTCCGCGTGCGCGACGCGGCCGTCGGCGTCGGCCGCCGCCACGGCGTCGGCTCCCCGGGGCGCTGGTGGGCGACCGACCCCAGGCGTTCGCCGGCCACCTCGGCCAGCCGCCGCAGAAACGCGCGCCGCGCCTCCGGCGGGTCGGCCGTCAGCACGGACAGCACACCCACCGGCCCGTCGTCGCCCCACACCGGCAGCGCCAGCACCCCGACGCGCTCCACCGCGCCCCAGGCCGAGCCCTCCGGCTCGCCGCCGGGCGGCCACGCGGCCGCCCAGCGGGGCGCGCCGTCGCGCAACGCGGCGGCGGGCGCGGTGGGGGAGTCCTCCGGCAGCCGGTCCCAGCGGCCGGCGACCGTGACCGGCAGTCCGACCACGGTCGCCAGCCGCAGGGGAACGCCCTCGCCCTGGCGGAGGTGGGCGAAGCCCCCGAGGCCGCCGGTGCCGGCGACGGCGTGCTGCACCGCCAGCCGCAACAGCTCCACCTCGGCGGTGACCTCGGCGCCGGCCAGCGTCCCGAGGCGAATCAGATCCGCAGCATCATCAAACAAGCGAAGCTCCGCGACGCGCTGGTGGGGTGACACACCGTCATAACACGGCGGCGTGCCCACACCCCCCGGGAACGCGGACCGTCCCCCGCCCATCCCCCCCAACGGGCGACCGCGCCGATGCCGGGCGAGGGGCGCGGGCGACTACTGACCCGGGGGGCCGGGTGGGTGGCCGTCCCCGCCCCGGTGGTGGTTCGCTCGCGCCGTTCCCCGCGCCCCCGCACCGCCGGTGGGCGGCGTGGGGCGCGGGGGAACCGCGCGGCGCGTGCGCGGCGGGCCGCCGGCGACAACCGCGCCGCACCGGCACGGCGGGTGGTCCTCCGCGCCCCGTCGCACCGGCGACTCGGCGACTCAGCGGGGCAGCCGCGCCTCGATCGCCGCCACCAGCTCGCTGTCCTCCGGCTCGGTACGCGGCCGGAAGCGGGCGAAGGGCTCGCCCTCCGGCGAGATCAGGAACTTCTCGAAGTTCCACTGCACGTCACCGGCCTCGCCCGAGGCGTCCGCGACCCCCGCCAGCTCCTCGTACAGCGGATGCCGCCCCGGGCCGTTGACCTCGATCCGTTCGAACATGGGGAACGTCACCCCGTACGTCGTGGAGCAGAAGGTGCGGATCTCCTCCGAGGAGCCCGGCTCCTGGCCCGCGAACTGGTTGCACGGGAAGCCGAGGACCCGGAACCCGCGCTCCGCGTACCGCTCGTGGAGCCGTTCCAGCCCGGCGTACTGCGGCGTGAGACCGCAGCGCGACGCCACGTTGACCACCAGCAGCAGGTCGCCGCGGAAGGCGTCCAGCGAGGTGTCCTCGCCGTCGAGGGTCCGCAGTCGGGTGTCGTACAGATGCGTCACGGTCACTCCCAGTCGTGGGTCGGTCGTTCGGCGCGCGGATGCGCCTTCTCGCAACGTCCGGGGGCGCCCGGGTGTTTCAGCGCCCCCGCCCCGGCGCGTCGCGGAAGCTCACCCGCGAGGCGGACCGTGGCGGCAACCCGTCGCCCGGCGACCCGGACGCCCCCGGCGGCGACCTGGGGACCCTACGACGACGAGGGGCCGGACGGCACGCGACGCGCGCCGTCCGGCCCCTCCGCCGGCCGCCGTTCCCGGTCAGCCCCTCGACGCGTCAGCCCTTCAACGAGCCGGCCATCAGCCCGCCGAGGAACCAGCGCCCCAGCACGATGTAGACGATCAACGTCGGGAACGACGCGATCAGCGCGCCCGCCATGCTCGCCGAGTAGTCCTGGAGCTGACCGCTGGCCAGGAAGTTCAGCGAGATGGTGACGGGGCCGTTGCGCGCGTTCGAGAAGAACAGCGCGAACAGGTAGTCGTTCCACGCCGACGTGAACTGCCAGATCAACGTGACGACGAACGCCGGCACCGACAGGGGAAGCACCACCGACCGGAACGTCCGCAGCATCCCCGCGCCGTCGACGCGCGCCGCCTCGATCATCTCCTGCGGCACGCCCGCGTAGTAGTTGCGGAAGATCAACGTGGTGATCGGCAGACCGAAGACCACGTGCAGCACGATCAGGCTCGGCACGCCGCTCTGCACGCCCAGGTCCTGCATCAGCTCGATCAGCGGGATCATCACCGCCTGGTAGGGGATGAACATCCCGAACAGGATCAGCGTGAACACCAGGTTGGCGCCGGGGAAGCGCCACCGGGAGAGCACGAACCCGTTCATCGCGCCCAGGCAGGCGCTGATCAGCGACGCGGGGATCACCAGCGCGAACGTCCGCCCCAGCGCGGGCGACAACTGCTCCCACGCCGTCCGCCACCCGTCCAGGTGCAGCTCGGTCGGCGGCAGCCACGCGCGGTCCGGGCTGGCGTCGCCCGGTCCCTTGAAGCTGGTCACCAGCAGCACGTAGACCGGCATCATCACGATGACCAGGAAGAACAACAACAGGCCGTAGCGCAGCACCTGGATGCCACGGCTCCGCCGGGCGCGCGCCGACTTCGACGGGGAGGCCGGCGCCGGAGCCACGGGCTGCGGCGCGGTCGAGACCGTGCTCATCGGTTGCGCTCCTGTCGGTAGGTGTAGACGAGATACGGCACGATGAGCACCGCGACGATCAGCAGCAGCACCGTGCCGATGGCCGCCGAGAGCGCGTAGTCGCCCCGTGTGAACTCGATCCACATCTGGGTCGCCGGCACCTGCGTCGTGTAGTTCGTCTGGCCGGCGATCGCCATCACCAGGTCGAACACCTTCAGCGACATGTGCCCCACGATGATGATCGCGGACAGCGCGACCGGGCTCAGCTGCGGGAAGATCACGTGCCGGTACAGCTGCCACTCGGTGACGCCGTCCACGCGGGCCGCCTCGCGCAACTCCTCGGGCACGCCGCGGAACCCGGCCAGGAACAGCGCCATCACATACCCCGACAGCTGCCAGATCGCCGGCAGTGTCAGCGCGAGGATGCCCCAGTTCTCGTCGCTCCACCAGGAGTTCTGGAGGAACCCGAGCCCGGTCGACTCCAACAGCCGGTTGATGCCGGAGGCCCGTTCGCCCTCCGCGCTGTTGAGCAGCCAGCGCCACACCACACCCGAGGCGATGAACGAGACCGCCATCGGGAAGAGGTAGATGGTCCGGAACACGCCCTCACCGCGGGCGCCCCGCTCCAGCAGCCAGGCCCACAGGAAACCGAAGAACAGCGCGCCGACCAGGAACGCCAGCGTGTACATGAGCAGGTTGCCCAGCGCGTGCTGGAAGTCCTCGTCGGAGAAGAGGGCCTTGTAGTTGTCGAGGCCCACATAGCCGTCGGCGGGGGCGCGGGAGTGGCGGTCGGTCAGCGAGGTGTTGACGTTGACGGCTATCAGGCCGTAGACGAACACCCCGACCAGCACGACCGACGGCGCGATGAGCAGCAACGGCGGTCCGTAATTCTGGAGCCGTCGGCGCATGCTTCACCTCCAAGGGATCAGAAGGAGTCAAGGGGGCCGGTCCGGAACGGACCGGCCCCCGGTGCCTGTCGGTCAGTCGGCGAGCTGGGCCTCGGCCGTCGCGGCCAGGTCCTCCTGGAGCGAGGCCACGTCACCACCGCTGCCGAACTGGCTGATGGACGAGGTGATGTCGGTCAGCCAGCTGACCGAGGCGGCCGAACCGTGCGCCAGCGAGGAGACGATCGGGTCCTGCGCGAACGACTCGATGGCGGTCTGCTGGTACTCGCCGAACTCGGAGGTGTCCGCCTCCAGGTTGGCCGGGATGGAGCCCTTGGCCGCGTTGAACGCCTGCTGGCCCTCGGCGCTGGCGACGGTGTCCAGCCAGGCGCGCGAGGCGTCCGGGTTCGGGGCGCCGACGGGCAGCGTGAACGAGTCGGCCAGGAAGTCGAAGACGCCGTCGGTGCCGGGCACCGGGAAGGTGGTGTAGTCCTCGCCGAAGACCTTGTCCTGCGAGGCGAAGGCCGCCTCCGCCCAGTCGCCCATCACGTTGAAAGCGGCGGTGCCGTCGATGACCTGCTGGGTCGCGTCCGGCCAGTCCAGGGACTGGCGGTCGGAGTTGGTGAAGCCGAGCAGCGTCTCGTAGTGCTCCAGCGCGCCGGTCACCTCCGCGCCCGCCCAGTCGGTGGTGCCGTCCCACAGGCCGTTGTACGCCTCGACGCCGAGGTCGGCGAGGAGCACGGTCTCCAGCAGGTGGACCTGGGTCCAGTCCATGCCGATCGACAGCGGGGTGATGCCCGCCTCCTCGATCTTCTCCAGGTCCGCGATCCAGGCGTCCAGGTCCGCGTACTCGGCGTTGGGGTCGACCCCGGCCTCCTCCAGCGCCGCGGGGTTGGCCCACACCACGTTGGCGCGGTGGATGTTGGAGGGCACCGAGTAGTACTCGCCCTCCTGCTCGATCTGCTCCAGCAGGCTCTCGGGGAAGAGCTGGTCCCAGCCCTCCTCGGCGTAGGCGTCGGTGAGCGGCTCGATGTCGCCCTGCTCGATGTAGTCGGTCAGCTCGGCACCGGCGTGCGCCTGGAAGGTGCCGGGCGGGTCGTTGGTCTGGAGCCGGGAGGCGAGCACGTTCTTCGCGTCGCTGCCGGCGCCGCCGGCGACCGCGCCGTTGACGAACTTCAGGTCGGAGTGCTGCTCCTCGAAGACGCCGACGAGCGCGTCCAGGCCCTCCTTCTCACTGCCCTGGGCCCACCAGGTGAAGACCTCCACCTCGCCCTCGCCGGTGCCGGAGCCGCCGTCGGAACCGCAGGCGGTCGCGCCGAACGCGGTGACCAGTGCCACCGTCGCCGCGCCTATGCACCGGCTTCTGGTCGTCCTGCCTCGGATCTTCATCGTTCCTCCGGTTCTCCATGGCGTGCCCACGGGCTCCACGGCCCGAGGTGGTGGCGGTCTCGGCACCGTGGGACGGACGGGAACCGAGGCCGTGCGGCCGGCCCCCGGGCCGGGGCTCGGGCGACCGTGTGTGACAACGGCTGGCTCACGAGGGTCAACGCGGGCACGGGCGCGACGCGTCGACCACGCGTGCGCCCGGCAGCGGCGAGCGACCGTGAACACCGCCTTGATCAGCGGCGGCGGGACGCGATGGGGGCGTCGTCCGGTACGCTCCGAGCGCCCTTCCCGCCCCGTCCAGTCGGTCCTGAACGGCCGTTGACATCGATGTCACGACGCAAGAGTCTGACGACCCCGCCACGGGCTGTCAAGGTCGATTCTGTTACGGCTTGTTGATCGATGGTGTTATGAGGTCGGTCGAAACAAGCACATGTGAGAGTGGGTGGTGACCGTTTCGGTGGCAACTCGCGCCCGGTTCACGGCCGATCGCCGAGGTCGTCCGCGCGTCGGGCGCCGGGGATGACTCACGATGTCGTGACGGGGTGAAGGGGCGGGGCGTTCCCCACGCGGGGTGCGCGCGGGTGCGAACGGCGGAGCGTTTCCGGACATTTCGCATCGCTCGTCCGGGATCTCGGACGGGCGGGGCAAGCGGTTGCCGACCCCGTGGGCGGGTCGCGGAGGTGTCTCACGTTGTCAGTCGTGGTCATCGCTGCGAGAGCTCTTGACTTAAGCGGTTAATTCTGCCGTCTCATCGCGGTGACCTGCGTGAAAAGCACTGTGGTCAGGCCCACAAGCCGGTGCTACTCTTCCCGCCATGACCTCGATGGACAGTCCGCCTCAGCCCGGCGCGGTCGATGTCGTGGCCCGGCCCACGCTGGATGATGTGGCGCGGCTGGCCGAGGTGAGCCGCAAGACGGTCTCGCGCGTCATGTCGGGCGGGCAGAACGTCGCGCCCGCCACCAGGGACCGGGTGCTGCGGGCGGCCCGCGCGCTGCGGTTCCGTCCCAACGCGGTCGCCCGCGACCTCCGTACGGGCGGCACCTCCCGCACGGTCGCCTTCGTCATCGGCGACCTCACCAACCCGTTCTACGCCTCCGTCGCCTCGGGGGTGGAGCGCGCGCTGGCGCGCCAGGACCTCACGATGCTGCTGGCGGCCACCGAGGACCTGGTGGAGCGCGAGTCCCAGGCGGTCACGGCGATGCTCGAACGCCGGGTCCGCGCCCTGCTGTTGGTGCCCATCGCCGACGACCACTCCTATCTGGACGGGGAGCGGGAGCTGGGCACCCCGATCGTCGCGGTGGACCGCCCGCTGTCGCACGCGGTCAGCGACCTGGTGACGCTGGACAACCGGGGCGGTGCCGCCCAGGCGGTGCGCGCGCTGGTGGACGCGGGCCACCGGCGGGTCGCGTTCGTCGGCTCCTCCTCGCGGCTGCGGCCGCACGCGGAGCGGCGCAGCGGCTACGAGGACGTGCTGCGGGCGGCCGGGATCCCGGCCGACCCGGAGCTGATCCGGCAGGACGCCGCGGACGTGGAGGGCGCCGAGGCGGCGACCCGCCAACTGCTGGCGCTGCCGGACCCGCCGACCGCCGTCTTCACCGCGAACAACCGGGCCACCGCCGGCGCGGCCCGCGCCCTGCGGGCCCATCCCTCCCGGGTGGTGCTCTTCGGCTTCGACGACTTCGAGCTGGCGGAGGCGATGGACGTCAGCGTCGTCGCCTACGACCCGACGCGGATGGGGGAGGCCGCGGCGGAGTTGGCCCTGGAGCGCCTGGGGCGGCCCTCCCGCACCACGGAGCAGGTCACGCTTCCGACCTATCTGCGGACGCGCGGCGACATCACGCCCGCGGGCTGAGCCGCCCGTCCCAAGGGCGGACGCGCGGCCGGGGCGTGGCGGTCCCGCGCCCGGTCCGGCCGCCGGTATTCCGGGCGCATTCCGGGCGCCGCATTCCGTGCCGGGCGAAGTGGGGAAGCGCTCGCCGAATGCCCGTTTCCCGCTCCGTTTGTCACCGTGCGGGCACGACCAAGCGTGCCCCGGGGGGGCCGGATTTCCCTCCGCGGTGCCGGCCGCGCGGGGGTGCGGTGTCTTTTCGTCGGGTCTTTTCGTTCGCCAGAAAGATTGTCGGCCTTCTTGGGTTAGCTTTCCGAAGCCTGGGCAGGTGCGGGCAACTGGGAGACGGCGTCGCCGGCTTCCCCCCTCTCGATCGTTACGAAAAAGCTGCCAGAGGTGCACATGGCCAACGAAAGTTCCTGGACCGAGACGGTTGACGAGAAAGTCAACGACGTCTTCGAGCCGGTATCCGAGGTTCTGGGCGATATCGTCTTCTACGAGGTTCCGGTCTTCGGGGCCGACTTCCCGATCATCGTCGCCTGGCTCGTCGTCGCCGGGCTGATTTTCAGCGTCTACTTCGGGTTTGCCCAGGTACGCCACATCGGCAAGTCGCTGAGGCTGGTCCGAGGCAAGTACGACCAGCCGGACGCCCCCGGGGAGGTCAACCACTTCCAGGCGCTGACCTCAGCGGTCTCCGGGACGGTGGGTCTGGGCAACATCGCCGGCGTCGCGATAGCGGTCTCCATCGGTGGTCCAGGCGCGACGTTCTGGATGATCGTCTGCGGTCTGCTCGGCATGGCGAGCAAGTTCGTGGAGTGCACGCTCGGCGTGAAGTACCGGGAGTTCAACGAGGACGGCACCGTCAACGGCGGGCCGATGCTCTACCTGCGCAAGGGCCTCGCCGAGCGCGGGATGGCCGGCGTGGGCAAGGTGCTGGCGTGGTGCTCCGCGGCGATGCTGCTCTTCTTCACGCTCTTCGGCGGCAACCTCTTCCAGGTCAACCAGTCGCTGGAGCAGCTGGTCTCGGTCACGGGCAAGGACGACAGCTTCTTCGACACCAGCGGCGGCGCCATCTTCTTCGGTCTGCTGGGCGCGGCGCTGGTGGCGCTGGTCCTCATCGGCGGGATGCGCTCCATCGGGGCTGTCACCAGCCGCCTCGTGCCAAGCATGGCCATCCTCTACGTGCTGGCCTGTCTCGCGGTCATCGGCTTCAACATCGGCCAGGTGCCCGACGCGTTCGGCGCGATCTTCTCCGGTGCCTTCAACCCGGAGGGCGTCGCGGGCGGCCTGCTGGGCGCGTTGATCATCGGCTTCCAGCGCGCGGCCTTCTCCAACGAGGCGGGGGTCGGCTCCGCGCCGATCGCCCACTCCGCGGTGCGCACCAAGCGGCCGGCCACCGAGGGCCTGGTGGCGATGATCGAGCCGTTCGTCGACACCGTGATCATCTGCACCATGACCGCCCTGACCATCATCATCGCGGACGGCGGCATGTACAACGACGCGCGTGACGCGGTGGCCAGCGGCGAGGGCGACGGCGTCTCGGGCACCTCGGTGGGCATCTCCATCACCTCCGACGCCTTCGAGACGGCGCTGCCCTGGTTCCCGCAGGTGCTCACCGTCGCGGTGATCCTCTTCGCCTTCTCCACGGTGATCACCTGGGGCTACTACGGCCTGAAGAGCTGGGGCCACATCTTCGGTCACAGCAAGACCTCCGAGCTGATCTACAAGGTCATCTTCTGCTCCATGATCGTGACGGGCGCGCTGCTCTCCCTGGGCGTGCTGGTGGACCTGGCCGACGCGGTCCTCTTCGCCGCGGCGCTCTTCAACATCATCGGGCTCTACCTGCTGGCCCCGGTGGTCAAGCGGGAGCTGGAGAAGGTGCTGGAGTACATCAGGCGCCGGGACGCCGGCGAGAGCGACGCGGAGATCGAGGCGGACGAGGCCCGGCAGGCCGAGGAGCACGCGGGCGGGACCGGGGCCCGGTAACCCGCGCCCCCCGTGCTCGGGTCCGGGGCGGCGGCTCCCCACGCCGCCCCGGACCGGACGGGCACGGCCCGGCGGGGGTCGTTCAACTGGTCAGGTGACCAACTGGGGCGCGTTACCAACCGGGTCAGCTGGACAAGTGGTCAGGTGGTCGGTATGGCCGGCGGACAAGTGGTCAGTTGGTCAGCTGGATAGGTGGTCACCTGGCCGGCTTCCGGCCGGGCGGTCACGCCCCGGCGCTCCTCCGGTGACCCAGCGGGCCAGTTCTGCGGCGACCTCGGTCGGGGAGCGGCCGGTGGTGGTGAACTCCCGGTCGACGAGGCGCCGCAGCTCCCGCGCGTCCGCCAACGCCCCCTCGATCCGCCCCTGTTGCCAGCCGCGCACGGACAGGCGGTCGGCACGGTCGGCGTCCGCGCAGTCCAACCGCGCCCACTCGGCGGGCGGCAGGCCCTCCACGCCCGCCGTCGCCTCCGCCCACTCGGCGGGGGTCAGCGGGCAGGTCACCAGCACGGGCCTCCCGGCGCGCAGCAGCAGGGAGACGACCCGCGCCCAGAGCCCGTTGTAGGAGGGCCACAGCGCGCTCGCCGCCGGGGAGGCGATCACCGTGCCGAGCAGCCGGCCGCCGGGTTCGAGCAACTCGTCGAAGTCGACGGCGGCGAACGGTTCGGCTGCCAGGAGCGGCAGCACCGTGGACTTCCCAGAACCGGGGGCGCCGCCGACCAGATGAAGCCCCGCCATCGCGCGCCCTCTCCCTCGCCGGGCCGTGCCGGAACCCGGCACGAACGGTCCCCGATCATGCCAGGCCGGGCCAGGACCGGGGCGGCGCGGGCCCGCGGGCGCCGCGGTCCGCTCAGTCGCCGGGGTCCGCCGCCGGGCCGATCGCCACGTTGTCGAAGGTGGCGAGCGCCGTGCCCTCGCCGGACGAACCGCCCGCGACCGTCAGGCCGTTGGCGCCGGAGGAGTGGGTGTCGTCGGTGGCGGTGAGCAGCGGCTCGGCGGCCTCGTCGAGATGGACCGCGATCCGGTCGCCGACCGCGGTGACCCGCACCCGGTGGGTCTCACCCGGCGCGAACTCCACCGGTACGGCCGCCAGTTCGGTCGTCTCGCCGCCGACCAGGCCGAGCGTCAGCCGGTCGGCGGCGAGCGTCACCCGGTAGCCCTCGTACGCGCCGCTCGCCGCGTCCAGCCCGGTGGCGCGGAAGATCAGTCCGCCCTCGGCCCCCTCGTCGGCCAGCGTGACGTCGGCCGCGTATTCCAGGTCCCCGAAGTCGGTGTCCTGGGTGGTCACCCCGCCGGGCGCGGCGCCGGTGTAGCCGCCGTCCGCCGCGGACCACGCCCCCTCGCCCCAGGCGCGCCAGCCGTACGCGTTGCCGTCGTCGAAGTTGTCGGCCACCCGCATCTCGACGGGGCGGATCGTGCCGTCGGCCTCGAAGCGCATCCGGTCGTAGGCGAGCACCCGGTGGTTGCCGTCGGTCTCGCTGAGCGGCCTGCGGTGGTAGAAGATGTACCAGATGTCCGTGCCCGGCACGTTGATCACCGAGTTGTGGCCCGAGCCGCGCGCCACGGCGGGATCCTGTTCGAGCACCCGGGCGATCCGCTCGAAGGGGCCGGTGGGGGAGTCGGACATGGCGTACGACACCGAGTAGTCGGGACCGGTCCAGCCGCCCTCCGACCACATCAGGTAGTAGGTCCCGTCCCGCTTGAACATGAACGAGCCCTCGACATAGTTCTCCGGGGTGATCTCCCGGAAGGTCGTCCCGTCGTCGAAGGCGCCCAGACTGGTCATGTCCGCGTTGAGCTTGACCACGTTGGCGTGGCCCCAGCCGCCGTAGTACAGGTAGGCCTGCCCGTCGTCGTCCAGGAACACGTCCTGGTCGATGGGCTGGGCGCCGTTGTGGAACGCGTCGATCAGCGGATGGCCCAGCGCGTCCCGGTAGGGACCCTCGGGCCGGTCGGCGACGGCCACCCCGATGCCCCCGGTCTCCTCGTCGCTCTGGATGTCGTTGGCGCCGAAGTACAGGTAGTACCGCCCGTCCCGTTCGATCGGCGCCGGGGCCCACAGGGCCCGCTCGGCCCAGGAGACGTCGGCGATGTCCAGCACCCTCTCGTGATGTGTCCAGTTGACCAGGTCGGTGGAGGAGAAGGCGTCCAGGAACGTCTGCTCCTCGTAGCCGCGCGACGTGGTCGGGAAGACCCAGTAACGCCCGTCGTAGTAGACCGTGTCGGGGTCGGCATACCACCCGTCGACGAACGGGTTGCCCGCTTCCGCGGTGGTCAGGTCGGGCCCGGAGGGCCCGGCGGCCGGCGTCCCGGGTGGCGACTGGTCCGGTGCGGCGTGCGAACCGGCGGCGGACGCCGTGGGCAGGGCGAGAAGCGTGGCGACGGAGAGAACGGCCGCGAGCGTGCGGGGACCTGGCATGGGGAAGGACCCTTCCTCGGGACGGTGGGGGACGGGCGCGGGGGCGGGTCCGCTCGTGGAGGAGGGACCGACACGGTGGGCGAGGGGCCGGCGTGGTGGTGGGGGGCGAACCGGAGCGGCGTCGCAGAGTGTTGGCGCGCGGGCGATCTCCGTCAAGCCCTCGCGTCCGGTTCCGGACCGCCCGGCCGTAGTCTCTTCGGGGTGACCGCCCGGTGGGACGTCCCCGCCGGGACCGGAACCGGAACCGGGACCTGGACCGGAAGCGGCAGGAAGGACGCGCGCGTGACGCGAGGCGAAGCGACCCCCGACGAGCCCGAGGTGCTGTTGACCAGGCGGGGCCGGCTCGGACTTGTCACCCTCAACCGCCCCCGCGCGCTCAACGCGCTCAACCACGCCATGGTGCGCGGTCTCGCCGCCGCCCTTGAGGCGTGGGCGGACGATCCCGAGGTGGCGACGGTGGCGATCACCGGCGCCGGCGAACGCGGCCTCTGCGCCGGCGGTGACATCCGCGCCATCCACCGCGACGCCACCTCGGGCGCCGTCGACGCGGGGGCGGCCTCCGCCGCGTTCTGGCGCGACGAGTACCGGCTCAACGCGCTGGTCGCCCGCTTCCCCAAGCCCTATGTGGCGCTGATGGACGGCATCGTGATGGGCGGTGGCGTCGGCGTCTCGGCCCATGGCGACGTGCGGGTGGTCACCGAACGCTCCCGGGTCGCCATGCCGGAGACCGGCATCGGCTTCACCCCCGACGTCGGCGGCACCTGGCTGCTGGCCCACGCGCCGGGTGAGCTCGGCACCCATCTCGCCCTGACCGGCGGGGAGATGACCGCCGGCGACGCGTTGCACTGCGGGTTCGCCGACCACCACGTGCCGGCCTCGGCGCTCTCCGCGCTGCTCGCCGACCTCGCCACCACCCCGGCCGGGTCCGCGGTCGCCGCCCACGCGACGCCCGCCGCGCCCGCGGCGTTGCCCGAGGCCCGCGCCTGGATCGACGCCTGCTACGCGACCGACGACGTGGCCGAGATCGTCGCCCGCCTCAGGGCCCGCCCCGAGGAGGCGGCCCACCGGGCCGCCGCCACCCTGGAGACCCGCTCGCCGACCTCGCTGAAGGTCACCCTGGGCGCCGTCCGCCGCGTGCGCCGGCTCGGCCTGAGCCTGGAGCAGGCCCTGGAGGCCGAGTACCACGTCTCCCGCGCCCTGCTGGCCAGCCCCGACCTGGCCGAGGGCGTGCGCGCCCAGGTCGTCGACAAGGACCGCTCCCCCCGCTGGCGCCCGGCCACCCTCGGTGAGGTCACCGCATCCGACGTCGCGCGCTATCTGACCATTCCCGAGGACGCCCCGGGACTGGGCTTGACCAGTGGTTGACCACCCGGCCGTCCCAGCTCCGGACTTGACCAGTGGCTGATCACCGGGCGCGACCACTGACCTGACCACCGGGACTGGTCATCTCACCGGACGGCGTCTGCCTGACCACTGGTCATCGCGTCACCCCCGCCCGTCGGCGCGGGGCGGGGGGCGGGAGGTCCGCGCGGCCAGGGCCTAGGCTCGGGCGCATGGCGAGATACCTTGACGTCCACCCGGAGAACCCGCAGCGCCGCGTGATCGCCCAGGCGGTCCGGATCCTGAGCGAGGGCGGGCTGATCGTCTATCCGACAGACTCCTGCTTCGCGCTCGGCTGCCTGCCGGGCAACGCGGAGGGGCTTGACCGCATCCGCACGATCCGGCAGCTGGACAGCCGCCACCACTTCACCCTGGTCTGCCGCGACCTCACCCAGCTCGGCCAGTTCGTCCGGCTCGACAACACCGCCTTCCGCTCCATCAGGGCGGCCACGCCCGGCAGTTACACGTTCATCCTGCCGGCCTCGAAGGAGGCCCCCCGACGGGTGCTGCACCCCAAGCGCCGCACCGTCGGCGTGCGCGTCCCCGAACACCCCGTGGTGCGGGCGCTCCTGGCCGAGCTGGACGAACCGCTGCTCTCCAGCACGCTGTTGCTGCCCGACCAGGAGGAGCCGCTGACCCAGGGGTGGGAGATCAAGGAACGCCTTGACCACGTGGTGGACGCCGTCCTGGACTCCGGCGACTGCGGCACCGAGCCCACCACGGTCGTCGACTTCTCCGAAGGCGAGGCCGAGATCGTCCGCCGAGGCGCCGGCGACCCGAGCCGCTTCGAGTAACGCCGCCGGTTCAGCCGCGGCCGGCCCCGGTCCCGGGGGCGTCCGCCAGCAGAAGGCTGACCTGGGTGCCCAGCTCGCGGAAGCCCAGCGCCGCGGCGACGCTCCGGGACGCCGGGACCCGGGCACGCCACTGCGGGACGAGTCCCGCCGCGAGGGCGTGCGCGACGGCCGCCGAGGCCGTCGTCCTGGCCAGGCCCCGGCCCCGCCACCGCGCGCCGGTCAGCACGCAGACGTGTGCCACGCCGCCCGGCCACCGTTCGTACCCGGCGGCGGCGACCACCCGGCCGCCGTCCCGCACCGCGAACGCCGGAGAGGTGATCCCGTCGAGGCTCGCCTCGCCCACCTCCTCGCGGCTTGCCAGCTCCGCCAGCCGCGCCAGGTCGGCGTGGCGGGCCGGCAGCCGTTCGACCGGCACCCGCGCCGGGGCCGCCCGGGGCCGGAACCCCTCCGCCGAGACATACGCCAGCGCAGCGGGGCCCAGCACCTCCGCCACCGGCAGCGCCCCGCGCACCGCGTCCGGTGCCGGCCGGGCGCCGACCGGCAACGTGTCCAGCGCCGCGCGCACGGCGGCGGCGCTCGGGCGGGACGGCGCCGTCGCGATCCCCGCGCCCTCCAGCGTCACCACGCCGACCCAGCCGGGCGGGCACAGGCCGGAGTCCGGCGCGACCACGACGTTCACCTCGCCCGTGGCGGGGAACGACACCGGCACGCCGGCCCACCCCTCCCACCGGGCGCGGACATCCGTGATCAACCCGTGCGTCGCCATGCGCCCCACTCTGGCACCGCGTCCCGCCGCCCGGCCAGGTGATTCCGCGCGCCCGCCGGCTCCTTCCGCACGGGCGGAAGTCGGTCTTTGGGGCGGCCCCGGGCGGGGCATGATCGCCGTCTTTGGGGCGGCCCCGGGCGGGGCATGATCGCCGTGGCAGGCGGGGCAGGACCGGGAAAGCGGAGGACTCATGGACGTACGGGCTCGTCGGGGGCGCTGGGCGGCGGTGCCGGTGGTGTTGGCGGCGGTGTGGGGACTGGCGGCCGTCCCCTCGTCGGCGGCGGAGACGGCGGCCGGCACGTCGGCGACGGCCGGCGACCCGCCCCGCGTCGCGGCGGCCGGCGGCGAGCCGATCGTGGAGCCGTTGACGGAGGGCTTCGCCCCCGAGGGGGTGGCGATCGACGCGGAGGGCCCGACGGACGTCGTGCAGAAGGTGATCACCATCCCGCCCGGCGGCACCACCGGCTGGCACACCCACCAGGGGCCGCTGCTGGGCGTGATCGAGTCCGGCACGCTCACCAGGACCCTGGACGACTGCTCCGTCGAGGTCTCGGGACCCGGTGACGCCCTGGTCGAGCCGCACGGCGCCGACCACGCCCACGTCGGCCGCAACCTCGGCGACGAGCCCGTGGTGCTCTACGCGACCTATGTGCTCCCGCACGGCGCGCCGCTCTCCGAACCCGCCGAGGACCCGGGCTGCCCTGAGTAGCGCGGAACGCCGCGACGACCCACGCCGGCGCGGGCCCGCTCGACCGGAGGGCCTTAACGCTGGTTCACTGCTCTGCACCGACGAAACGCCACCCGTACGCCCCGGCGAACCCCGGGCGCGCGGGTCGGCGGGCCACCCACACCCGCCACCCAGGAGGAACCATGGTGACCATGCCGTCCGAGACGCCGACCCGCCCCGCGACCGCCGGGGACGAGGCCGACGAACTCCTCGCCCTCACCCGCCGGGTGGCGGCCCGCGAGGTCAGGCCGCCGGCCGCCGAGGAGGAGGAGGCCGGCGTCTTCCCGCGCGAGACGTTCGCCCTGCTGTCGAGGACCGGCCTGCTGGGCCTTCCCTACCCGACGGAGTACGGCGGGGGCGGTCAGCCCTACGAGACCTATCTGCGGGTGCTGGAGGAGCTGGCGGCCGCCCGGCTGACCGTGGGACTCGGGGTGAGCGTGCACACCCTCGCCTGCCACGCGCTGGCCGGCTTCGGGGACGCGGCGCAGCGCGCCCGCTGGCTGCCGGCGATGCTCGGCGACGCGCTGCTGGGCGGCTACTGCCTCTCCGAGCCCACCGCCGGTTCCGACGCCGCCAGCCTGCGCACCCGCGCGGTCCGCGACGGCGACGCGTGGGTGATCACCGGCACCAAGGCGTGGATCACGCACGGCGGGATCGCCGACTTCTACACCGTGCTGGCCCGCACGGGCGAGGAGGGGCCGGGCGGCATCAGCGCCTTCCTGGTGCCGGGCGACGCGCGGGGGCTGACGGCGGCGAAGCCGGAACGGAAGATGGGCATGGGCGGATCGCCCACCGCGCAGCTGCACTTCGACGGGGTGCGGGTCGAGGACGCCCGCCGGCTGGGGGAGTTGGGGCGCGGTCTGCCGATCGCGCTGGCCGCCCTCGACGCGGGACGGCTGGGCATCGCGGCCTGCGCGGTCGGGTTGGCCAGGGCGGCGCTGGAGGAGGCGACGGCGTTCGTCGTCAGGCGGCAGCAGTTCGGCCGCCCGGTCAGCGACTTCCAGGGCACCCGCTTCCTGCTGGCCGACCTGGCCACCGGGATCGAGGCCGGCCGCGCGCTGCTGCTGTCGGCGGCGCGGCTGAAGGACGCGGGCCGCCCGTTCACCGCCGAGGCCGCCATGGCCAAGCTGTTCTGCACGGACCACGCGATGCGGGTGACCGTCGACGCGGTCCAGCTGATGGGCGGCTACGGCTACAGCGCCGACTACCCGGCCGAGCGCTACCTGCGCGAGGCGAAGGTGCTCCAGATCGTGGAGGGCACCAACCAGATCCAACGACTGGTCGTCGCGCGGCAGTTGCTCGACGGGGCGCGCGTCGGGGAGTGCGCCGGGGACTGAGCGGTCAGGCCGCCTGCCGCAGCGCCGGCGCGGGCCCCGAGGCGTGGGAGAACGGCTGGAGCCGCCAGTCGAGCCCCTCCGGCAGCGTCGCCAACGCCAGCGAGTCGCCCCGCGCCGGCCGCGTCCAGGTCAGCGTCCAGCCGGTCGCGGCGGGCTCCCGGCCGGAGCCGGGGCAGACGGTCAGCCCGAAGGGCTGCCACGGGGTGGCGACCAGCGCGTGGGAGGGCAGCGGCGCGTCCGCCGCCTCCAGGGCGATCGAGCGGGAGCAGTCGGGGCAGACCGCCCGTGCCGCGTCGGCGTCGGCCGGGTCCTGCTCCGGCTCGGCCGCCTCGAACGCCTCGACGAGTCGGCGCTCGTCCGCGCCGGTACGCCGGGGTGGTTGAACAGTGGGCATTTATCCCCCTTGGATGGCACATCCGGTGGCCACTGCAAGAGTTGCCCGTGACGATCGGCGGATAATCACCCGTCAGGCCGCCCCCCTCGACGAGGGAAGGTGGTCTTCGTCACATTTCGGCGACGAACGGTTGTTCCCCGCCGGGGCGGCGTGCCCGCCGGCCCGCCCGCCCCGGCGCGAACGCCCGGAAAGCGTCCAGCGCCCCGCCCGCCGTGCGGGTAGGTTACGGACTCGTGAGTGACCTATCGGAGGACCTGGACCGGCGCATCGTCGAACTGCTCGTCAGGGACGGACGGATGAGCTACACCGACCTGGGCAGGGCCACCGGCCTGTCCACCTCCGCCGTCCACCAGCGCGTCCGCCGGCTCGAACAGCGCGGGGTCATCCGCGGCTACACCGCCCTCGTCGACCCCGAGACCCTCGGGCTGGGGACGACCGCGTTCATCTCCGTGAAGCCGTTCGACCCCAGCGCCCCCGACGACACCGCCGACCGGCTCGCCGAGGTCCCCGAGATCGAGGCGTGCCACAGCGTGGCCGGCGACGAGAGCTACATCCTCAAGGTCAGGGTCGGCGCCCCCGCCGAGCTGGAGCACCTGCTGGCCCGCATCCGCTCCCTCGCCGGCGTCTCCACCCGCACCACCGTGGTCCTCTCCACTCCCTACGAGGCCCGCCCGCCCCGGATCTGACCCCCGCCGCGCCCGGTACCCCGCGGCGGGCGCGAGACTAGCGGGCATGACCCGACGCACCACCTCCGCCACGGCACCCTCCACGCTGCTGCGGCGGGGCGAGATCCACAGCCCGGCCGACCCCTTCGCCACCGCCATGCTGGTGACCGGCGACCGCGTCGCCTGGCTCGGCTCCGAGGCCGCCGCCGACGCCCTGGCCGACACCGCCGACCACGTCGTCGACCTCGACGGCGCCCTGGTCGCCCCCGCGTTCACCGACGCGCACGTCCACACCACCGCCGCCGGCCTGGCCCTCACCGGCCTCGACCTCACCGAGGCCGCCTCCCTCGACGCCGCGCTGGCCGCCGTCCGCGCCTACGCCGCGACCCGCCCCGCCGGCGAGGTGCTTCTCGGCCACGGCTGGGACTCCGCGCGCTGGCCGGAACGCCGCGCCCCCCACCGGGCCGAACTGGACGAGGCGGCCGGCGGGCGACCCCTCTACCTCTCCCGGGTCGACGTCCACTCGGCGCTCGCCACCACCGCCCTGCTCGACCTCGTCCCCGGCGTGACCGCCCGCGACGGCTACGCCGCCGACCGCCCGCTGACCGGCGACGCCCACCACGCGGTGCGCGCGCACGCGTTCGGCGCCCTCACCGGCGCGCGCCGGACCGAGGCCCAACGCGCCACCCGCGCCCGGGCGGCGAGCCTGGGTATCGGCGCGCTCCACGAGTGCGGCGGCCCGGAGATCTCCAGCGAGGAGGACCTGGTCGCCCTCCTCCGGCTCGCCGAGGACGAGCCGGGGCCGCGCGTACTCGGCTACTGGGCCGAGCTGGTCACCGACCCGAAGGACGCCCTGCGCGTCGCCGAGCTGGGCGCCGTCGGCGCCGCCGGGGACCTCTTCGTCGACGGCTCCCTCGGCTCCGGCACCGCCCATCTGTGCGCGCCCTACGCGGACGGCGGGACCGGCACCGGCCTGGCACACCTCACCGAGGAGCAGATCGCCACCCACGTCGCCCTGTGCACCGAGGCCGGGCTCCAGGCCGGCTTCCACGCCATCGGCGACGCGGCCGTCACCGCCGTCGTGCGCGGGGTGCGCGCCGCCGCGGACCGGGTCGGCGCCGCACGGGTGCGGGCGCTGCGCCACCGCGTCGAACACGCCGAGCTCCTCACCGGCGAACTGGTCGCCGCGCTGGCCGAACTCGGCCTGGTCGCCTCCGTCCAGCCCGCCTTCGACGCCGCCTGGGGCGGGCCCGACGGCATGTACGCCGACCGCCTCGGTGCCGAACGGGCCGCCGCGCTCAACCCGTTCGCCGCGCTGGCCCGCGCCGGGGTGCCGCTGGCGTTCGGCTCGGACGCGCCCGTCACCCCGCTCGACCCCTGGGGCGCGGTGCGCGCCGCCGCCTACCACCGCACGCCCGCCCACCGGATCTCGGTGCGCGCCGCGTTCACCGCGCACACCAGGGGCGGCTGGCGCGCCGTCGGCCGCGACGACGCCGGCGTCCTGGTGCCGGGCGCGCCCGCCGACTACGCGCTCTGGGACACCGGCGCGCTCCTCGTCCAGGCGCCGGACGACCGGGTGGCCCGCTGGTCCACCGACCCGCGCTCCGGCACCCCCGGGCTGCCCGACCTCACCCCGGGTACCCCGGCGCCCCGCTGCCTGCGTACCGTGGTCGGGGGCCGGACCGTGTACGACCGGCTGAACGAGTGATCCCGGTCCAGGCCGATACCGCCGAAGGACGGGTAGCGCCGCGCCGGGAACGCCGCCCGTGCTCGGCACTGACCTGCCGTTTTGAGGAAAACGCCCTGGTGAGACGGATGTTGACAGCCAGCGGGCCTCCGGGGGTAGGTTCGGCCGGGTCCACCACAGGACGTCCGGCCGGCGCACCTTCACGCAGTCGTCGAACGCTGCTGGGCCAGAGGGCGGGCGCCGACCCGGCGCCCTGCCACCGGGAGCCAGGTCCAGTGTCCGCGGCACGGGGACGGGAGGCACCGCCTGGTCGGCTGGTGCGACCCGGGCGGGGCCCGGACGCTCAGTAGACAACGGCTTTCGGTCGACCCGCAGCCAGCGGGTCCCGGGTCGGACCGAAGGGCGCCGGGCTCCGGCCCGCAGACGTCCCCGACGGCTTCGGGGAGCCGACCACCGGCCTCGTCGTCCCGGGCGGGTTGTCGTGCTCGCCCGCCTGGTGGGTTCCCGCGCGGTCCCCCGCGGTTCCCGCGGCCCTCCCGGGCGGCGGGGGTGGGCTGCCGGTGACGGCGCTTCGCGTCGTTCGCGGTACGGTCGTTTCTCACCGCCCCGCTCTTGAGGAGAGGCCACGACCGTGGTGCTATCCGGCCCAGAGACGACCACCAGGGACGAGTCGGACGACCGGCGCGCCCGGCCCAAGGCCCCGCGCGGGCCGGCCGACGGCGCCCCGGCGCGCCGTCCCCGCTGGCCTCGTCGGCTGCTCGCCGCCCTGCGGCACGACTGGCTGGCCACCGTGCTCGCGGCGCTCGCCGGCCTCGCGCTGGTGCCGGCCTTCCCGCCCTACGACGTGTGGCCGCTGTCGCTGGTGGCCGTCGCCGCGCTCTCCCTGCTGACCAGGGGGCGCAGCGCCCGCAGGGGCGGCTGGCTCGGCTTCGCGATGGGTCTGCCGTTCTTCTTCGGGCTGCTCAGCTGGCTGCGGGTGGTCGGCTGGGACGCGACGTTCGGGCTCTCCGTGATCCAGGCGCTGTTCTTCGTCCCGCTCGGCGCCGGGCTGGCCGCCACGGCGCGGATGCGCGCCTGGTGGCTGTGGGCCGCCTGCCTGTGGGTGGCGGAGGAGTGGGCCAGGGGCCGGGTGCCGTTCGGCGGCTTCCCGTGGGGGCGGCTGGCGTTCGCCAACACCGACACCCCCTACACCCCGCTGGCCGCGCTCGGCGGCGCGCCGCTGGTCACGTTCGCCGTCGCGTTCACCGGCACGCTGCTGGCCTGGGCGGGCGTCCGCCTGTGGCATCTGCGGCGCGCCGGTCTGCTCACCCCGCGCGAGGCGCTGCCCGCGCTCGGCGGCGCCGGACTCGCCGTGGCCGTGGGCGCCAGCGGCTACGCCGTGCCGGTGCCCACGGCGGCGGACGACACCGCGCGGGTCGCCGTCGTGCAGGGCAACGTCCAGCAGCCGGGCATGGACTTCCTGGGCCGTCCGATGATGATCCTCAACAACCACGTCGAGGCGACCCGGCAGCTCGCCGACGACGTCGCCGCAGGCCGCGTCGAGCAGCCCGACCTGGTGCTGTGGCCGGAGAACGCCTCCGACCTCGACCCCTACCGGCGCCCCGAGGCCTACGCGGCCATCGACGGCGCGGTCCGCGCCATCGGGGTGCCGGTCCTGGTGGGCGCCCTGGTCGACCACCCGACCGAGGAGGGCTACGTCGAGAACCAGGGCATCGTCTGGGACCCCGAGAACGGGCCCGGCGACTCGTACACCAAGCAGCACCCCGTGCCGTTCGGCGAGTACGTGCCCTTCCGCGACCAGCTGTCCACGGTGATATCCCGGCTGGACCGGGTGCCGCGCGACTTCTGGCCCGGGGACCACTCCGGTGTGCTGGACGTGGGCCCCGCCCGTCTCGGCGACGTGATCTGCTTCGAGGTCGCCTACGACGGCATCGTGACGGACACCGTCAACGACGGCGCCCGCGCCCTGGTCGTGCAGACCAACAACGCCACGTACGGCAACACCGGCCAGCCCGAGCAGCAGTTGGCCATGTCGCGGCTGCGCGCCGTCGAGCACGGCAGGGCCGTGGTGACCGTGGCGACCAGCGGGATCAGCGCGGTGGTCAGGCCCGACGGCTCCCTGGAGCAGCGCACCGAGGAGTTCACCCAGGACGTGCTGACCACCGAGCTGCCGCTGCGCGACGGCCGCACGGTCGCCGACCGGGTGGGCGCGGCCCCCGAGTGGTCGCTGGCCCTGGGCGGCCTGCTGGCCTGGGCCTGGACCGGCCTCGGTCCCCGCCTGGCACGCCGCCGGAACGGCGCGAGCGGCGCGGCCGGCCCGGCCGACGCGCACGACGCCGGCGAGAGAGACACGGCCGCCGAGGGCGGTGGCGCAGAGCGGAAGGAGTGAGCGGGTGAGGGAGGACGCGCGGGGCCTTCCGCCGCTGGGCCGGGTCCTGGTGGTCATCCCGACGTACAACGAGGCGGACAACCTCCCGCCCCTGGTCAGACGGCTGCGCGCGCTGATGCCGGCGTGCGACGTGCTGGTCGCCGACGACGACAGCCCCGACGGCACCGGCAAGCTCGCCGACGAGCTGTCCGCCGCCGACCCCGGGGTCCACGTGCTGCACCGGCCGGGCAAGGAGGGACTGGGCGCCGCCTACCTGGCCGGTTTCCGCTGGGGCGTGGAACGCGGCTACGGCGTGCTGGTGGAGATGGACGGCGACGGCTCGCACCAGCCGGAGGAGCTGCCCCGGCTGCTGACCGCTCTCGCCTCGGCCGACGTGGTGCTCGGCTCCCGCTGGGTGCCGGGCGGCCGGATCGTCAACTGGCCGCGCTACCGCCAGTTGCTCTCCCGGGGCGGCAGCGCCTATTCACGGCGGGTGCTCGGCCTGCCGATCAGGGACGTGACCGGCGGCTACCGCGCCTTCCGGGCGGGGGTGCTGGACGAGGCGCTGCTGCACGACGTGGCCTCGCAGGGCTACTGCTTCCAGGTGGA
This sequence comes from Streptomyces zhaozhouensis, assembly GCF_900230195.1. Taxonomy (GTDB): domain Bacteria; phylum Actinomycetota; class Actinomycetes; order Streptomycetales; family Streptomycetaceae; genus Streptomyces; species Streptomyces zhaozhouensis. The sequence goes on along the minus strand of NZ_OCNE01000014.1, from coordinate 125,822 downwards.
CCTCGCCCACCGGGCGATCCGGGCGGGGCACCGGGTGGTCGAGGTGCCGATCACGTTCGTCGAGCGGGCCCACGGCAACAGCAAGATGAGCCGGGACATCGTGGTCGAGGCGCTGTGGCGGGTGACCGCGTGGGGGATCGCCGCCCGACTCGGTGGATCGCCCCGACGCCAGGCACACTTGCACCATGACATCCGGGAGTCCTGACCCGTACAGAGGCCGACGCACGGGCGCGACGCGCGCCGTCGGCCGCCGCCGTGGCCCGCTGGCCCTGCTGCCGCTGGCGGTGGCCGCCTGGGCGCTGTTGGAGATCTGGCTGCTGATGCTGCTCGGCCAGGCCGCCGGTGGCCTGACCGTCTTCCTGGTGCTGGTCGCCGGGGTACTGGCGGGCGCGCTGGTCATCCGGCACGCCGGCCGGCGCGCCTGGCAGCGGCTGGCGGCCCAGGCCAGGGGGACGGCCGAGCCCGGCACCCGTTCGCCCGCCGGCGGCGGGGTGCTCACCATGCTGGGCGGCCTGCTGCTGATGCTCCCCGGGCTGCTGTCCGACGTGGTCGCGCTGCTGTGCCTCTTCCCGCCGACCGCCAAGCTGATCCGCGGCTCCGCCGCGCGCGCCGTCGAGCGGCACACCTGGCCGGTGGGGCCCGCCTTCCGCGCGGCCGGCGAGGCCGGCCGGCGGATGCGCCACCCGGACGGCCGTGTCGTCCAGGGCGAGGTCGTCCGCGACGACGACGAGCCGGACGAGGACCGCGACCGCCGTCCCTGACCGCCCGGATCCCCGGCGGGGGGAAACGGCACGAAGGCCCGGGTCACCGACGTGACCCGGGCCTTCCGTGTCTCTGTGGGGGGCTCCCCGCGCGCGGGGGCCCGGCCGCCTAGGCGGACTTGCGGCTGTCGCGCGGGTGGACCGCGATGTTCATCGCGCCGGAACGCAGCACCGCCAGCCGCTCGGCCAGCACCTCTTCCAACTCCTCGCGGGTGCGCCGCTCCATCAGCATGTCCCAGTGCGTCCGCGCGGGCTTCCCCTTCTTCTCCTCGGGGCCCTCGCCGTCCACCAGCAGGGCCTGGGAGCCGCAGACCTTGCACTCCCACTCCGGAGGAATCTCGGCCTCCACCGAGAACGGCATCTCGAAGCGATGGCCGTTCTGGCATTGGTACTCCACCGCCTGACGCGGCGCGAGGTCGATACCGCGATCGGTCTCGTAGCTGGTCACCACGAGCCGCGTGCCACGCAGAGCTCGCTCACTCATGAATCGTGCCTCCCGGGCTGGTCGCCCACAGGACAGGTGTCGCTGTCATCATCAATCAGGTCAACGTCCGGTCGGCGGCGAAGATTCCCGTCGTAGGTCATACGTCGCCCGTCGTACCGACCCTTCTTGTACCCACCGTCGCCCGGTTTGTCACATCTGAGAGGGGATGTCACCCGGCGTCCGCAGAGGATGGCTCGTTGTCACGGTCCACCCGGCGGGACCAAAGGCGTACAGTACCCCGCTTGCCCCGGTCTTCGAAATCCATTGTCCCGCCCGTGTCGCCCCCGGCGGCGGGCCGCGCCAGGACCCGCAGAAAGAACTGGGCGAGCGGCCCGATCGCCAGCGCGTAGACCACGGTCCCCGCACCGGCCGTGCCGCCGAGGGCGATGCCGACCGCCAGGACCGCGATCTCGATGCTCGTCCGCACCAGCCGGACCGAGCGCCCGGTGACCCTGCTCAACGCCGTCATCAGGCCATCCCTGGGGCCGGCGCCGAACCGGGCCGAGAGGTAGAGGCCGGTCGCCAGGCCGTTGAGCGCCACCGCGCCCAGCATCAGCGGTATCTGCCCGGCCAGCGGGGTCACCGGCGGGACGAGGGCGGCCGTGGCGTCCAGGGAGAGGCCGACCAGCAGCACGTTGGAGACCGTGCCGAGCCCGGGGCGCTCGCGCAGCGGCCACCAGAGCAACAGCAGCAGCAGACCTGTGATGTTGACCACCAGGCCGAGGGAGAGGCCGGTCCTCTCGCCCACCCCCTGGTGGAACACGTCCCACGGGACGAGTCCCAGACCGGCCCGCAGCAGCAGTGCGGCGCTGGCGCCGTAGAGCAGCAGGCCGAGGTAGAGCTGGACCAGGCGGCGTGACAACCGGCTCATCGGGCAGGTCCTTCTGGTTGAATTGGACTGACTGAGAGCTAGCCTCTGGCCTGATCTTGGGTCGGTGGTACGTCCAATCCGAGTAAGGTGGACCGATTTTCATGGCTGAGTGGACCTCGACGGTCGGAACCGGCCAACTCGCGCGGCTGCTCCACTCCCAGGACGGCTACGGCCGGACCTCCGGCGGCTCCCGGAAGACCCCCGCCTATCGCGCCCTCGCCGACGGCGTGCGGCTGCTGGTGCTGGAGGGCCGCGTCCCGGTCGGCGCGCGGCTGCCGGCCGAGCGCGAGCTGGCCGGCGCCCTCGCCGTCAGCAGGACCACCGTGGCCGCCGCCTTCGAGGCGCTGCGCGGCGAGGGCTTCCTGGAGTCCCGGCGTGGCGCGGGCAGTTGGACGGCCGTCCCCGCCGGCCGCCCGCTGCCGGCGCGCGGCCTGGAGCCGCTGCCGCCCGAGGCCGTCGGCTCGATGATCGACCTCGGCTGCGCCGCGCTCCCCGCGCCCGAGCCCTGGCTGACCCGCGCCTGCCAGGCCGCGCTCGCCGAACTCCCGCCCGCCGCCGCCACCCACGGCGACTTCCCGGCGGGCCTGCCCGCCCTGCGCCGGGCCCTCGCAGACCGCTACACCGAGCGCGGCGTGCCCACCATGCCGGAGCAGATCATGGTCACCACCGGCGCCATGGGCGCGATGGCCGCGCTGTGCCGGATGTTCGCCGCGGGGGAGCGGGTCGCCGTCGAGCACCCCTCCTACGCCAACGTCCTCCAGCTGATGCGTGACGCGGGCGCGCGGCTGATCCCCGTGCCGATGACGGGAGCCGCGCCCCACTGGGACCTCGCCGCCTGGCGGCGCACCCTCACCGAGGCGGCGCCGCGCATGGCCTACGTGGTCGCCGACTTCCACAACCCGACCGGCGCCCTCGCCGACGAGGAACGCCGCCGCGAGCTGGTGTCCGCCGCCAGGTCCGCCGGCACCACGCTGGTCGTCGACGAGACGATGGTCGACCTCGCGCTGGACGAGGAGCCGGCCCGCCGGATGCCGCGCCCGATGAGCGCCTTCGACCACGGCGGCGCCGGCGTCATCACCGTCGGCTCGGCCAGCAAGTCGATCTGGGCCGGGTTGCGCATCGGCTGGGTCCGCGCCGCCCCCGAGGTGATCAGGGGCCTGATCTCCCGCCGCGCCTACGCCGACCTCGGCAGCCCCGTCCTCGAACAGCTCGCCGTCACCTGGCTGCTGACCTCGGGCGGCTGGCACGACGCGGTCGCCCAGCGCCGCGACGAGATCGGGGCCAGCCGCGCCGACCTGGTGCGGGCGCTGCGCCGGCGGCTGCCGGACTGGGAGTTCGCCGTGCCGCCCGGCGGGCTGACCCTGTGGGTGCGCACCGGCGGCCTCTCCGGCTCCCGGATCGCCGAGGCCGGCGAACGGTGCGGCGTGCGGCTGCCGTCGGGGCCGCGCTTCGGCGTCGACGGCGCCTTCGAGGGCTATGTCCGGCTGCCGTTCACCGTGCGGGGCCCCGTCGCCGACGAGGCCGCCGCCCGGCTGGCGCGGGCCGCCGAGGCCGTCGCCCGCCACGGCGTCCCCGACCAGCAGCTGCCCGCCGGCTACACCAGCTGACCGCCGCGCCTCACGGCTCGACCGGCCCCTGGAGGAACTGGAGGTAGTTGCCCACCGGGTCGGTGATCGTGGAGAAGTACCAGCCGTCGCCCGCCTCCTCCACCGGCCGCACCCAGGTCACGCCGAGCGCGTTCAGATGGCGCTCGGCGGCGCGGATGTCCCGCACCGTGATGTTCACCAGCATCCGGCCCGGCTCGGCCGCCCGCTCGGCGACGTCGTCCCGCTGGTCGAAGCCGATGACGGCGCCGGGGCCGACCGTCAGCAGATGCTCCTCCCAACGGGCGCCCAGCGGCTCCAACGCCGCCCGGTACCAGGCGACGAGCTTCTCGACGTCCGTGCCGCAGACCAGGATGCCCAGGCCGTTGACGTTCTCGTGTGGCATGTCCTTCTCGCCCTTCCTCGGTGTCCGGCGCCCGTCCCCTGTGGACGACCACCGGAAGGGCAGACCGGGCCGGCCGCGGAAACTCATCGGTGCGGCGGGGCCCCGCCCGGGTGGGGTCCCGGCCCGGGGGGCGCACGCTGGGCCCGGCGGGAGGAAGCAGGGCCCGGCTCGCCTCGGGGGGCGAGCCAGACCCGGTGGGGAGCCGCCGGGGGCGCCGGGAACGGCCGGCCGCCCCCGCCTACTTCGCGTCGGCGTAGCACGTGACCGTCGCCGTCGTGAACGGGAACGCCACCGGCACCTCCCCGAAGGCCAGCCGCCCCGCCGAGGCGGCCGCCTCGGCCACGGCCGCCACCACGCGCTCCGCCTCCTCCGCGGGGCAGTGCACCACCACCTCGTCGTGCTGGAAGAAGACCAGCTCCGCCGCGCACCCCCGCAGCTCCCTGCGCAGCGCGGCCAACAGCAGCAGCGCCCAGTCGGCCGCCGACCCCTGGACCACGAAGTTCCGCGTGAAGCGGCCCCTGGCCCGCGCCGAGGCCCCCACCCCCGGGGCGTCCTCGTCCCCCGCCGGGGAGGTGCGCCCCAGCCAGGTGCGGACCGGCTCGCCGCGCTCCCCGGCGCGGGCCGCCTCGTCGACGCAGGCCACCGCGGCCGGGAACCGCCGCCGCAGATCGGCCAGATGACGCAGTCCGTCGCCCGAGGTCTGGCCGTAGATCGCGCCCAGCAGCGCCAGCTTGGCCGCCGCACGGTCCCAGCCCCCCGCCTGCCCGGCCAGCCGGCCGTACAGGTCCTCCGGGCCGGCCGCCACCGCCATCAGGCCGCGGTCGCGGGAGATCGCCGCCAGCACCCGGGGCTCCAACTGGGCGGCGTCCGCCACCACCAGCCGCCACCCCGGGTCGGCCACCACCGCGCGGCGCACCACCTTCGGGATCTGCAACGCGCCGCCGCCGTGCGTCGTCCACCGGCCCGACATCGTGCCGCCCACCACGTACTCCGTGCGGAACCTCCCGTCCCGCACCCACTCCCGCAGCCAGGACCAGCCGTGCGCCGTCCAGATCCGGTACAGCCGCTTGTACTCCAGCAGCGGCGCCACCGCCGGATGGTCCACCTCCCGCAGCTCCCACGCGCGGGTGCTGCCGATCCGGATCCCGGCCCTGGCGAACGCCCGTATCACCTCCGCCGGCAGATCGGGCCGCACCCGGGCGCCGCCGCCGAACGCCGAGGAGACCTCCTCGGCCAGCTCCGCGAGCCGCCGGGGCTCCGACCCGCCGGGGTAGCGCTCGCCCAACAGCTCGTCCAGCAGCCGCCGATGGATGTCGGCCCGCCACGGCAGGCCCGCCGCCCGGAGCTCGGCCGCGACCAGCGTCCCCGCCGACTCCGCCGCCAGCAGCAGCCGCATCCGCTCCGGATGCCGCGCCAGGCCGGTCCGCTCGCGCTGCCCGGCGTACACCGCCAGCAGCGCCTCCATCGGGTCCGCTTCCCCCGGCAGCGGGGCCGGCGCCGCCTCGAAGAGCGACGGCTGCTCGTTCGGCGCGCCCGGCGGTGGATCGGCCGGCTCCGGGAGCCTCCGCAGCCGCGCCCACGCCGCCGCCAGGGAACGGGGCCGCCCCCACGCCCCCTCGTGCCCCAGCAGCAGCGCCTCCGCCGCCTCCACGTCATGGCACCGCTCCACCCGCACCCCGGCGGCCAGCAGCTCCGGGTAGACCGCGGCCGTCGCCCGCCACACCCAGCGCGTCACCCACGGCCGTCCGCGCACCGCCGCCACCGCGTCCCGCTCCGCCCGCACCGCGCCGGCCGGACGGCCCCCGGCGTCCAGCGGGCAGACCCGCGCCGAGCCGTCCGGATACTCAGCCAACGCGCAGTGCGCCACCCGCTCCTCGCTCACGCGGGCGATTCTGGCAGCGGCCACTGACAATCCGGCCGAAGCCGGGAGCCGGGGCGGCGACCCGCCTCTAGGCCGGGCGCTGGTCCGGCGTCTCGCCGCCCGCGATCAGCAGCTCGGCCAGGTGCGCCCCGACCTCCTCGCGGTCGGAGTCCGGCAGCCCGCCGTCCGTCACCCAGGTGTCCACGTCATCCAGCGAGGCGAACGAACTCAGCCCCGTCGTCCCCCACTTGGTGTGGTCGGCGACCACCACCACCCGCCGCGCCGAACGGATGAAGTGCCGGTTGGTCTCCGCCTCCGCCAGGTTCGGCGTGGAGAGGCCCGCCTCGACCGAGATCCCGTGCACCCCGAGGAAGAGCACGTCGAAGTGGAGCGAGGCGATCGCCGCGTCCGCCACCGGACCCACCAGCGAGTCCGACGGCGTGCGCACCCCGCCGGTGAGCACCACCCGCGCCGCGTCGCCCCCGTCCTGCCCGGCGCCCGCGTCGCCCGCCTGCCGCGCGTGGTGGAACACGTCGGCGACCCGCACGGAGTTGGTCACCACCGTCAACTCCGGCACCTCAAGCAGCTCGTGCGCCACGGCGAAGGTCGTGGTGCCACCGGACAGCGCCACCGCGCTCCCCGGGGTGGCCAGGCTCGCCGCCGACCGGGCGATCGCGCTCTTGGCCGACAGCTCCAGCGCCGACTTCGCCTCGAATCCGGGCTCGTGCGTGCGGCGTTCGGGAACCGGCACGGCCCCGCCGTGCACCTTCTCCAACGCCCCCTGCCTGGCCAGCACGTCGAGGTCCCGACGGACCGTCATGTCCGAAACCTGCAACATGCGTGTCAGCTCGCTCACCCGGATGCCGCCCCTGCGGCGCACCTCGTCCAGGATGAGCGCCCGCCGCTGGCCCGCCAGCAGGTTCTGGTTGTCGCTCACAGGACCTTCCACCTCCTCGGTGCGCCACATCCTGCCATGGTGACATCAACCCCTCGGAGGCGGTTCACCACGGCCTCGCGGGAGAGAGATCCAGACAGGCAGGCACGCGGGGTGCGTGCCGGGCAGGGGAGACGATGACGGATCGGCAGTCGGTGGGGGAGGGCGCGTCCGGGGCGCGAGGGCTCGGAGGGCCGGAGCCCGCCATGGAGTTACTGGTCCACGGCGTCGGCGGAGCCACCCCGCAGCAGATGCTGGAGGACGCCCGCACCACCCGGATCACGGGCGACGCGACCGCCAGCGTCCACCGCAGAACGGACGACCTGGACGACCGGCCCTGGGACGACGCGCGCCCCGTCCGCGAGGCCTACTCCTGGTCCAACCTCACCTCGGGGAACGGCACTCGGGCGCTGTGGCTGCTGCTCCTGCCGTTCATGATCGTCAACGTGGCGCACTGGATGCGCCCCTCGGGCCGCACGGGGGAGCGCACCAACCGCCACTACGACCTGCTGGTGCGGCTGACCGCGCTGTCCCTCACCGTGCTCCTGACCGCCGGCGCGTGCGCCGTCTCCCTGGACCTGGTCGCCTGGCAGTGCGCCGGGGCGGAGCCCTGTGCGCGGAGCGCCGCCTGGATCGAGCCCTGGGCGACCGACCCCTGGTGGGGGCAGCCCGGCCGCCGGCTGCTGCTCGGCAGCCTGCTGCCCGTGGCGCTGCTGGTCCTGCTGTGGTGGCTCTCCCACCGCACCTGGAGCGCCTACGAGTCGGCGTCCCCGCCGGTCAGGCCGCGCACCGACGGCGACGACGCGGCGCTGAGCCTCCCCGGATTCTGGTACGGCCGGGTGCTGGTCGCGCGGCTGCGCGCCGGCCACACCGCCGCCGGACTGCTCACCGTCGCGACCGCCCTGGTCTACGCCACGGGGGTCCACGACCGGGGCACGGACGGCGATCCCGTGGTGGCGGGCGTCGGGCTGCTGCTGACCGCGTGCACCGTCGCCGGCTGGCTGGTGCTGCTGGTCCAGCAGCTCCGCCACGGCCGCAGCGAGAGCGAACGCGACGAGCGCCCCGAGCCGCCGGCCGCCCGCGCCCTGCCCTGGGGCGCGATGGCGCTGCTGGTGCTCGTGCTGGCGCACACCGCCTGGAGCCGGCCCGCGTGGTCCAGCTCCGGCCGGCTGCCGCTGGGCAGCGAGGTGTTCCCCGCGCTGGTCGTCGCCCAGGGCCTGCTGGTGGTCGCCCTCGCCTGGGTGGCGTTCCGGCTGCACCGGCAGGCGCGCGACGGGGAACGCGGCGCGCTGCTCGGGCTCGGCGGCGCGGCCGTCGCGCTGCTCGCCTGCGCGCTGGGCGGCGTCTTCACCGGAGGGGTGGCGCAGCGGATCGCCGACTGGCTCGACCCCTCCGCCGCGCCGGGAGCGCCCGAGGCGCGCATCGCGGGACCGCCGGTGATGCTCAGCTGGGAGGCGGCGGCGATCCCGCCGCTGCTGCTGGTGGTGCTCGTCCTCGCGCTGGTCGCCGTGGGCCGCGTGGTCCACCGGCGCAACGAGCTGGCCCCCACGGTCAGGGACCGCTACCCCGACGAGTCCTGCGCGCCGGACGCGGACCGGAACCGCCGCATCGCCTCGGCCACCGCCCGCGCCGAACTCACCGAGTCGGCAGGCCCGTTGGTCGGCTGGATCGCCGGGACGAGCCTGCTGCTCGGCCTCGGCGCGGTGGCCGGCACGCTCACCCGCGAGACCCCGTCCGAGGCGGCCGACGGCGGCCCGGCCGCCCTGGAGGCCGTCGCCGACGCCTGCCAGACGCTGGGCTCGTGGCTGATGGGATTCGGCGTGATACTGCTGCTGGCGCTCGGCCGCCGCGCCTACCGGGACGCGGGGGCGCGGCGCACCGTCGGCATCCTGTGGGACGTCGGAACGTTCTGGCCGCGGGCCGCACACCCGTTCGCGCCGCCGTGCTATGCCGAGCGCGCGGTGCCCGACCTGTCGTGGCGGATGGGCACCTGGATCGACGCGACCGGCGGGCGGCTGGTCATCTCCGGCCACTCCCAGGGCAGCGTGCTGGCCGCGGCGGCGGTCTGGCAGCTGGACACCGCCACCCGCAGCCGGATCGCGCTGCTGACCCATGGTTCGCCGCTGGAACGGCTCTACGGGCGGTGGTTCCCCGCGTACTTCGGCCCGGGGGCGTTGCGCGCGCTCCACCGGGACCTGCCGTGCTGGCGGAACCTGTGGCGCGAGACCGACCCCATCGGGGGGCGGGTGCGGGTCGCCGAGGGCGAGGAACGGCCGGTCGACCGGCCCGCGTTGGCGGACCCGCTGCACTACGGCCGCAATCTGCGCTCCCCGCTGCCGGAGCCGATCCTCGGCCACGGCGACTACGCGGCGGACCCCGCGTTCGCGGAGGAGCGCGCCGCGCTGATGCGGCGGCTGCCGCTGGGCAGCGCGCCGCTGCCGACGCAGTCCGCGGGCCCCCTGGAGTCGACGCCGACCGAGGGGTGAACGACGACGGCGGTGCCTGGCCGGCCAGGGTGGGCGGTCGCCCTCGCCCCGGTGGGTGGTTGCTCGCGACGGGGTCGGACGACGACGGTGCCGCACCCGGTCGGGTGAGGGGCCGTCCGAGGCCCGGTGGGCCTGGGTGGGAGCCCGTCAGGGCAGGGGCGGGAGGTCCTGCGGGTGGAGGACGGTCAGTTCCTCCGTGCTGGGGTCGGGCAGCCGCGCCACGCGGCCCGCGTGGCGTTCCACCATCGCCTCGAACGTCTGCCGCGCCGTGCGTCCGTTGCCGAAGCTCGGCCCCCGGTCCATCGCCGTGAAGTGCTTCAGCAGCGCGTCCTCCGTGCCCTCGCCGAGGTCGTACTCGTGCTCGCCGGACTGCTGGCGGACGATGTTCAGCAGCTCCTCCGGCGCGTAGTCGCCGAACGCGATCGTGCGCGAGAAGCGGGAGGCGACACCCGGGTTGGTGGCCAGGAAGCGGGCCATCTCCTCGGTGTAGCCGGCGACGATCACCACCACGGCCTCGCGGTGGTCCTCCATCAGCTTCACCAGGGTGTCGATGGCCTCCCTGCCGAAGTCCCGGCCGCCGTCCTCGGGGGAGAGCGCGTACGCCTCGTCGATGAACAGCACCCCGCCGCGCGCCCGTTCGAAGACCTCCTGGGTGCGGATCGCGGTGGAGCCGATGTGCTCGCCCACCAGGTCGACCCGGGAGACCTCCACCAGGTGCCCGCGCTCCAGCACCCCGAGCGAGGCGAGGATCTCGCCGTAGAGGCGGGCCACGGTCGTCTTGCCGGTGCCGGGGGAGCCGGTGAAGACCAGGTGCCGGCGCACGGAGGCGGCCTTGAGGCCGGCGGCCACCCGGCGGCGGCCCACCTCGATCATGTCGATCAGCGCCCGCACCTCGCGCTTGACGCTGTGCAGGCCGACGAGATCGTCCAGTTCGGCCAACACCGTCTCGGAGGGCCGGTGTTCGGCCGGCTCCTCGCCGGCGGCCCCGGCGGCCGGCGCCGCCGCCGGCCTGGCGGCCGGCTTCGCGGCCGGCTCGGCTGGCGGCGGGACGGGCGCGGCGCTCTCCGTCGCCCTGACGGGCGCCGGCTTCGCGCCGGGCGCCACCGCCTCGTCGCTGTGGCAGTCGACCACCTCGGGCCCCTCCTGGGCGAAGACGTAGCCGCCCCGCGCGCAGCGCTCGGTGCGGCAGCGGTGCAACGCGGTGCGGCAGCCGTCCAGCACGTGGAACCCGTAGCCGCCGGAGTCCGTCACCCGGCAGCGGCTGAAGCGGCCCCGGCCGCCCGCGGAGACATAGACCCCGGCCTCCGCCGGGCCGATCACGCTGGTGTCGGAGACCTCGGGATCGGCGCCCTTGGTGACGATCAGACCGGTCCTGCTGCGCTCGATGGTGCAGCCGGTGACCGAGCCGCCGCTGCCGGCGTCCCGGAACCAGGCGCCGGTGCCGGCGCCCGAGATCCGGCAGTCGTCCAGCCGCGCGGTCGCGCCGTCGCTCACCGAGACCGCCGAGCCGCGCACGTCCTCCACCGTGCTGTCCACCACGTCGGCGCGTGACCCGGAGTCCAGGACGAACAGCGCGTCCGGCACCCGGCGCACCGTGCAGGACTCCAGCACGACGGTCGCCCCGTCACTCACCCAGACCGCCGGGTAGTCGCCGGTGGACTCGGCTATCTCGCAGTCGTGCACGTCCGCGTGGGTGCCCGGGTCCCAGGCCGAGACGCCGTTGCGGCCGAAGCGGGTCACCTCGGTGCGCATCAGCGTCAGCACCGAACGGGACCGCAGATCCAGGGCGTTCTCCGGGATGTCGGTCAACCGGCTGTCGGCGAGGGTCAGTACGGCGTCGGTCTCCAGGGTGATCCCGTCGCCGGTCGTTCCCGACACCTGACACTCCGTCAGGTGGGCGGTGGCGCGCTCGGCCAGCCGCACCCCGACGCCCTTCACCTGTTCGAGCACGCAGCCGAGCGCGTCCACCGCGCTGCCCTCGCCGGTCACCGAGAGCCCCGCGCCCGTCGCCCGCTCCACCCGGCAGCGCTCCAGCCGCAGATGGGCGGCGCCGGACACCGCGATGCCCGCCTGGCCCGACTCGGTGACATGGCACTCCTCGAAGAGCCCGCCGGCCTGGTCGCTCACGTTGATGCCCACGCCCGTCGCGTTCGCGACCACGCAGCCGCGCACCGTCGGGCGGGCGCCGGCCCGCACCTCGACGCCGGCCGCCGAGGCGGTCCGCACCCGCAGCCCCGAGAGCTCCGGTGTGCTGCTCTCCACCAGCACGGCGGGCACGGTCGTGTCCTGGCCCTCAAGCAGCAACTCCCGCACGGTCGCGGAGCCGCGCACCGTCAGCGGAACGCCCTCGACGGGTGCGATCCGCGCGGGGCCGTCCCGGTCGTCCTGGGGGCCGCGTATCGTCACCGCCTGCTCGATCACCAGGTTCTCGCGGTAGGTGCCGGGGCCGAGCAGCAGCACGTCGCCGTCGGCGGCGGCGGCCAGGGCCTCGGCGACCGTGGCGTAGACGGCCGTCCGCCGCCGCCAGCGTGCAGTTCCGGTGTGCGTCACCTGGACCGAGCCCTTAGCCATGGACTGATGTGCCCCAACCTCGTGCGAAATCGAAAGACGCCTCATCGCGCGCGTCCGGCCGCTCCACCGTAGCGCGCCGTGAACCGGACGTAATGACAGGCGAGTTCGGACAGGGCGCTGGTCGAACGCCAGGCGCACGTGCCCCGGCGCGTGGTCACCGCGTCCGAGCGCCCCCACCCTAGTGCCTGGTGGGGGCCGTTCGGGCATCGGTCTGCGAGCCGGTCAGCGCCCTCCTCCCGGGCCGGCGAGCGAGGCGTGCCCCGTCTCCGGCGGCCGCCCTTCCGCCGGATCGTGAATCCGGGCGAGCTACCCATCAATTCGTCCTGCGAAGCGGGGAGTTGGCGCCACTTTTGAGTGATTGCGGCGACTTGGGAAATGCGCCTAGTTTCTTGGCCGGCCCTGCTCCCCAGGGCATTCAACTGGCCGCCGGACAACCGCAGATGGGGCACTCTTCGCATGACAACCTCCCTTGAGGGCGCGCTCGACCCGACGCCCGAGAACCAGGCCGGAACCACGGACCCGGCGCCTCGGCTCAGCCTCGACACGGCGGCCGCGCGCAACCTGGCGACGACCACCAAGACCCCGCCGCAGATGCAGGCGATCACCTCGCGCTGGCTGCTGAAGGTGCTGCCCTGGACACAGGTCTCGGGCGGCACGTTCCGGGTCAACCGCCGGCTGACCCACACGCTCGGCAACGGCCGGGTCGAGTTCTATGCCACCGGCTCCGAGGTCTCCGTCATCCCCGCCGAGCTGACCGAGCTCCCCGGCCTGGCGGGCTTCGACGACCAGGCGACCCTCCAGGCGCTGGCCGAGGCGTGTGTGCAGCGGGACTTCGTCCCCGGCGAGGTGCTGCTGCGCGAGGGCGAGGCGGCCGACCGCGTGGTGCTGATCGCGCACGGCAAGCTCAGCAGGCGCGGGCACGGCGCCTACGACAACGAGACCGAGTTCGACGTGCTGGCGGACGGCGACTTCTTCGCCGCCGACGCGCTCACCGCAGCCGAGCCGGGCGCCTACGAGAACGGTCTGACCGCGCTGACCAGCGGCACCGTGCTCACCCTCGCCCGAGCCGACTTCGACCGGATCGCCGAGAACTCCGAGGCGCTGACCGCCCACCTGGCCGCCGCCCGCTCCCGGGTCCCCGGCCAGCGCAACGCCAGCGGTGAGTCGGAGATCGCGCTGGCCGCCGGCCACGTCGGCGAACCGGCGCTGCCTGGCACCTTCGCCGACTACGAACTCACCCCGCGCGAGTACGAGTTGAGCGTGGCGCAGACCGTGCTGCGGGTGCACTCGCGGGTCGCGGATCTGTACAACGAGCCGATGAACCAGGTCGAGGAGCAACTCCGCCTCACCGTTGAGGCGTTGCGCGAGCGCCAGGAGCACGAGCTGGTCAACAACCCGGACTTCGGCCTGCTGCACAACGCGGACCCGCGCCAGCGCCTGCACACCCGCTCCGGTCCGCCCACGCCGGACGACATGGACGAGCTGCTGGCCGCCGTCTGGAAGGAGCCCAGCGTCCTGCTGGCCCACCCGCGCGCCATCGCCGCGTTCGGGCGGGAGTGCAACGCCCGGGGCGTCTACCCGGCGCCCGCCGAGTTCGGCGGCCACTCGGTCGCCGCCTGGCGCGGGGTGCCGCTGCTGCCCTGTGACAAGATCCCGATCAGCAAGACCGGCACCAGCTCGGTGCTGGCCATGCGCACCGGTCTGGAGCGACAGGGCGTCGTCGGACTGCACCGCACCGGAATTCCCGACGAATACCAGCCCAGCCTCTCCGTGCGCTTCATGGGCATCAGCGAGCAGGCCATCATTTCCTATCTGGTGAGCGCCTACTATTCCGTGGCCGTTCTCGTGCCCGACGCGCTCGGCGTTCTCCAGGACGTCGAAATCGGCCACTGAGAACCGGCCAGCCGCTGGTCCCCCTCACTGGTAACCGACCACCGGTCACCTTCACTGGTAACCGACCACTGGTAACCAACCACTGGCGACCGGCAACTGGTCAAGGAACCACCGCTCGGCACGGGGCCGTTCGGCCCGCCGAGCGGTGCGGGCCACGCCACGCGGAAACGGTTCCGCGCTCCGCGCGGCCGTCCGCCGGGCGCACCGCGGCGCCCGGGCCCGCGCGCACCCCACGGCGGGCGCGCCCCGCCCGCCGTTCCCCGCAGGACAGCCGCCGCCGCGCCACCTCCGCCGCGCGGCGGCGGCCCCACCCCGCCCCGCCGCCCGGCGGCGGCCCATCCGAAAGGCGCCCGTGAACGCCCCCACCCCGACCACAGAACCCGAGGTCACACCGGCGCCCACCGCGCTCGGCACCGAGGCGGCCGGCCGGCTCGCCAGCACCCTCAAGACCCCACCGCAGAACCAGGGCACCTCGCCCCGCTGGCTGCTGCGGACCCTGCCGTGGACCGAGGTCTCGGGCGGCACCTTCCGCGTCAACCGCCGGCTGACACACACCCTCGGCGACGGCCGGGTCGAGTTCCACGCCACCGGCTCCGACATCCGTGTCATCCCCGCCGAGCTCCGCGAACTCCCGGCCCTCGCCGGGCTGGACGACCCCGAGACGCTGGCCGCGCTCGCCGACCGCTGCGTGCGGCGCGACCACCGTGCCGGTGAGACCCTCGCCGAGGCCGGCGCGCCGGTGACCGAGGTGCTGCTGATCGCCCACGGCAAGGTGCGCCAGTCGGTGCCGGGCGCCTTCGACGACCAGGCCGCCCTCGCCACGCTCGCCGGGGGCGCGTTCGCCGGCGCCCAGGCGCTCGCCGGCGAGCCCGGCACCTGGCCGCACACCCTGCGCACCACCACCCGCTGCACCGTCCTCGCCCTCCCGCTGGCCGCCGTCGCCGAGGTGGCCGAGAACGCCCCCGCACTCGCCGCCCACCTCGCGCGGGAGGCCGAGCGCCCGGCCCCCGCCGCCAACCGGCGCGGCGAGGCCGACATCGCGCTGGCCGCCGGCCACATCGGTGAGCCGAGGCTGCCCGGCACCTTCGTGGAGTACGAACTGGCTCCGCGTGAGTACGAGTTGAGCGTGGCGCAGACCGTGCTGCGGGTGCACTCGCGGGTCGCGGATCTGTACAACGAGCCGATGAACCAGGTCGAGGAGCAACTCCGCCTGACCGTCGACGCCCTGAGGGAGCGTCAGGAACACGAACTGGTCAACAACCCGGACTTCGGCCTGCTGCACAACGTCGACCCGCGCCAGCGCCTGCACACCCGCTCCGGTCCGCCCACCCCCGACGACCTGGACGCACTGGTCACCCGCCGCCGCGACACCCGGCTGCTGCTGGCCCACCCCCGCACCATCGCGGCGATCGGACGCGCCTGCACGGCCCGCGGCCTCTACCCGGCGACCACCGAGGTCGAGGGCACCCCCGTCCACGCCTGGCGCGGCATCCCCCTGCTGCCGTGCGACAAGATCCCGATCTCCCCGGAGCGCACCAGCTCCGTGCTGGCCCTGCGCACCGGCTTCGAACGCCAGGGCGTCGTCGGCCTGCGCCAGACGGGCCTGCCCGACGCACACGAACCGGGCCTGAACGTCCGCTTCATGGGCGTGGACGAACACGCCGTGCTCTCCTACCTCGTCAGCGCGTACCACTCCGTGGCCGTGCTGGTCCCCGACGCCCTCGGAGTGCTGGAGGACGTCGAGCTGTGACGTGCGCCCGCCGGGGCGGGCGCCGCGCTCCCTCGCGTGGTGTCCCCCCGTCTCACTCCGACCAGTAGCCGGGCGCCGGCGCCTGCTGCGTCTGCGGGTACGGCGCGGCGCCCGGGTAGCCGCCGGGGCGCGGCGCCGCGGGGCGCATCGGCTGCGGGGCGGGCCGCATCTGCTGCGGCGCCGCCGGCCTGGCCTGCTGCGGCGAGGGCGCCTGCGGGGCCGCCGGCGCCGGGTAGGGGCGGCCGCCCTGCTGGGGCTGCGGCACATAGCCGCCGGGGCCGCCGCGGTACCCGCCGGGCGCGGGGGCGCCGAGCTGCTGCCCGCCGAACGACTGCTGCCCGCCGAACGACTGCCCGCCGCCGAGCTGCTGCCTGGCGGGCGCCGGCTGGTGCCCCTGGTAGCCGCCGCCGTGCTGCTGCGGGGGCGGGGGCGAGGCGGCCGAGGGGAGGGCCGGCAGGGCGGGCAGCGCCGGCTGGGGCGAGGGGGACTGGTACCCCATCGTGTCGTAAGCGGCCGGCACCCGGATGGGAGCGATCTGCGGGGTACCCCGCTCTGCCACCAGCCTGTCGTAGATCGGGGTGTCGGGGAAGGAGGAGTAGCCACCACCGTAGGGGCGCGGGAGGGTCATGCTCCATAAGTTAAGCCCACCATCGGGTCGTTGGGGAGACCGATCAGCCGCTCATTTGGCAGGCTGGAGCCCCCGCGCACCCGGCGATCCCGCCATATGCGGATAAAGCGGCGATCGGTGCCCTCATGATGTTGTTTCAGGGGTGCCCGAAAAACGACCCGGGAACCGGATGGCATAGTGAGTCGTTCCCAGCGCGAACAGGGGTACGCAGACGGGAACAGGCCCACCCGACGGAGGAACGCACGATGCTCAAAGGCTCTAATGTCCCGGTGTCCGCGCGAGCGGTCCGCGTCGAGATCGGCTGGAACACATCGGCCGGCGCACCGGACGTGGACGCCTCGGCGCTGCTTCTGAAGGACGGCCGGGTCCGCTCGGACGACGACTTCGTCTTCTACAACCAGGCGCGCCACGCCTCGGGCGCCGTGCGCCACGAGGGCAAGCAGCCCGCCGGTGCCACGGTCGTCGACCGGATCGGGGTCGACCTCGCCGACGTCGAGCAGGAGATCGAGAAGGTCGTCCTGGCCGCGTCCGCCGACGGCGGCACTTTCGGCCAGGTTCCAGGACTGCACATCCGGGTGCTCGACGCGGACAGCGGCGCGGAGGTGGCGCGCTTCGACAGCGAGGACGCCACCAGCGAGACCGCGTTCGTCGTCGGCGAGCTGTACCGGCGCCAGGGCGCGTGGAAGTTCCGCGCCGTCGGCCAGGGGTACGCCACCGGACTCGCCGGGCTCGCCACCGACTTCGGGATCAGCGTGGACGACGAGCCGGCGCCGGCCGCCGCGCCCACGCCGCCCCCCGCCCGGCCCGCGACGCCCCCGCCGCCCGCGCCGGCCCCGGTGACGCCCCCGGCGCCCGTGCAGACGCCGCCGGCCGCCTCGGGCGGCTCGCCGATCCGGCTGAGCAAGATCACGCTCACCAAGGACGCCCCGGCGATCTCGCTCGCCAAGCAGGGCGCCACCAGCGGCCAGCTCCGGGTCAACCTCAACTGGCAGCAGCGCAGCGCCGGCGCCGCCCCCAAGCAGTCCAAGTGGAAGGACCGCATCGCCAAGGCCATGGGCGGCGGCCTCGACCTGGACCTGTGCGCGCTCTTCGAGCTGTCCGACGGTCGCAAGGGCGTCATCCAGGCCCTGGGCAACGCGTTCGGCTCGCTCCACCAGCCGCCCTACATGCACCTGGACGGGGACGACCGCACCGGCGCCGTCTCCTCCGGGGAGAACCTGACGGTCAACCTCGACCACGCCAAGGAGCTGCGCCGGGTCGTCCTCTTCGTGACGATCTACTCGGGCGCCACCAGCTTCCAGGATCTCGACGCGACCGTCACCCTCACCCCCGAGCGCGGCGCGCCCGTCGAGTTCTTCCTCGACGAGTGCAACGTGCCCTCCCCGGTCTGCGTGCTCGCCACCCTCACCCAGCAGAACGGCGAGCTGGTCGTCAACCGCGAGGCGCGCTACCTGGTGCCGGACAAGGGCGTCAGCCCGCAGCGCACCGTGGACCACGCCTACGGCTTCGGGATGCAGTGGACGCCGGGCCGCAAGTGACCCGCCGGGCCGTGCGAGGAACGGCGCCCGAGCCCGCGTAGGCTGGGGTTTCGTGAGAATCGCACTGTTGGACTCGGGCATCGGCCTGCTGGCCGCGGCCGCCGAGACTCGGCGGCTGCGGCCCGACGCGGACCTGGTGCTCTCCGGGGACCCGGACCACATGCCCTGGGGCCCGCTCACCCCGGCACGGATCGTGGAGCGCGCCACCGCGTGCGCGCGCTCCGCGCTCACCGAGCGGCCCGACGCCCTGATCGTGGCGTGCAACACGGCCACCGTGCACGCGCTTCCCGCGCTCCGCGCCGAGTTGGAGCCAGGACTGCCGGTCATCGGCACCGTGCCGGCCATCAAGCCGGCCGCCGTCGCCGGCGGCCCGTTCGCCGTCTGGGCCACCCCCGCCACCACCGGCAGCGCCTACCAGCGCGGCCTGCTGGCCGAGTTCGCCGGCTCCACGCCCGCCGCCGAGGTGCCCTGCCACGGACTCGCCGACGCGGTCGAACGCGGCGACGCCGCCGCCGTCAGCGCCGCCGTCAAGGCCGCCGCCGGGCTGACCCCGCCGGAGACCGCCACCGTGGTGCTCGGCTGCACCCACTACGAGCTGGTCGCCGACGAGATCTCCCGCCAGCTCACCGCGCTCACCGGACGGCGCGTCACGCTGCACGGCTCGGCCGCCGCCGTCGCCGCCCAGACCCTGCGCCGGCTCGGCGCCCGCCCCGCCCCCAGCGCCCCGGCCACCGGCACGCTCACGGTGCTGGCCAACGGCCGCCGCGTCCCGCTCCCCGAGCCGGCCCTGCGCTACGCCGAGGGCCGCTCGCTGCTGACCGACCCACCGCCCGCCGACCCGACCTGAGGTATCCATGGCCACCCCCGACTTCATCCGCGACCTGCGCACCTCCATCGGCCACCAACTGCTCTTCCTGCCCGGTGTGACCAGCGTGGTGCGCGACGACCGGGGCCGGGTGCTCCTGGTGCGCCGCGCGGACGACGGGCGGTGGACGCTCATCGGCGGGATCCCCGAGCCGGGGGAGCAGCCGGCGGTCACGGCGGTCCGCGAGGTCGAGGAGGAGACGGCGGTGCGCTGCGTCGTCGAACGGGTGCTGGCCGTCGAGACCCTGTCGCCGACCCACTACCCCAACGGCGACGTGTGCCAGTTCCTCGACGTCAGCCTCGCCTGCCGGGCGGTCGGCGGCGAGGCCAGGGTCAACGACGACGAGTCCGTCGAGGTCGGCTGGTTCGCCCCCGACGCGCTGCCGCCGCTCTCCGCGCACGCGCGGGAGCGCATCAGGCTCGCCGGCTCCGACGAGCCGACCCGCTTCGTCCAGCCCGAGGACTCCCGCCCCGAGGCGGCCCCGCCGGCCGGCGCTCAGCCCTTGCGGTAGTCCCACGCCTCGGCCGCCGCCGCCTCGACCGCGTCCAGGTCGGCGCCGGTCGACGCCGTCACCACGGCCGCCACCGCGCCCTCCAGCAGCGGCGCGTCGACCAGCCGCGTGCCGGGCGGCAGCGTGTCGCCCTCGGCCAGCAGCGCCTTGACCGTCAGCACCGCGCTGCCGAGGTCGACCAGCACCGCGACACCGGCGCCGCCGTCGGCCCGCGCCGCGGCCTCGGCGATCCGCTCCGCGCTGGTGCCGAGCCCGCCGTCCGGCGCGCCGCCGGCGGGCTCCACCGGCGCCAGCGGGCCCCCGCCGGCCAGGCCGCGCGCCAGCTCGGCGACCGAGACCGCGACCTCGGCGCTGTGCGAGACCAGCACCACGCCGACCACCCCGGCCGTCACCTGGACACCTGGAAGAGCGCCCCGAGCAGCAGCGCCGCCGAGGCGGCCCCCGGGTCCTCGTGCCCGACGCTGCGCTCGCCCAGATAGCTGGCCCTGCCCTTGTGCGCCCGCAGCGGGATCGTCGCCTTCGCGCCGGCCTCGGCGGCGCGCGCCGCGGCCGCGTAGTCCGGCAGCTCGGCCACCGCGGGCAGCAGCGCGTCCAGCATCGTCTTGTCGCCCAGCGCCGCGCCGCCCAGCTGGGCCACCGCGTCCACGCCGGCCTCCAACGCCTCCTTCAGCTCCGCGTCGGTGACCCGCTCCGCCTCGCCCAGCGCCTTCCCCGCCCGGCGCAGCAGCGTCCCGAAGAGCGGCCCCGAGGCGCCGCCGACGGTCGAGACCAGCGTCCTGCCGGCCAGCAGCAGCACCCCGCCGGTCGCCTCCTGCCGCTCCTTCTCCAGGCCCGCCACCACGGCGGTGAAGCCGCGCCGCATGTTGTTCCCGTGGTCCGCGTCGCCGATCGCCGAGTCCAGCTCGGTGAGCCGGTCGGCCTCCGCCCTGACCGCGTCGGCCGAGGCGGTCAGCCACGCCGCGACGAAGGCGGCGTCACGTTCCGTCGTCTGCCCTGCCACGTCCGACTCCTCTCAACGACCCCGGCGCAGCCCCGGTGTGGAGACGGGAGCGTCCCACAACCGCAGCAGCTCGTCATCCACCTGGCACAGCGAGACCGAGCAGCCGGCCATGTCGAGGGAGGTCACGTAGTCGCCGACGAGGCTACGCGCCGGCGTGATCCCGCGCGCGCCGAGCGCCCTGACGACCTCGGCGTGGAAGCCGTAGAGCTCAAGCAGCGGCGTGCCGCCCATGCCGTTGGTCAGGCACAGCAGCGGGCCCGTCGGCCCGGGGCCGTAGTCCGCCAGCAGCGCGTCCACGGTCAGGTCGGCGATCTCCGCCGCGCCGAGCATCGCCCGGCGCTCCCGCCCCGGCTCGCCGTGGATGCCGATCCCCAGCTCCAGCTGGTCGGGCGGCAGGTCGAACGTCGGGCTGCCCTTGGCGGGTGTCGTCGGGCCGTGCAGCGCGACGCCGAAGCTGCGGGAGCCCTCCGCCGCCCGGCGGGCGACCTCGGCGACCACCGCGAGCGGCGCGCCCTCCTGCGCGGCGGCGCCGGCCAGCTTCTCGACGAAGAGGGTCCCGCCGGTGCCCCGGCGGCCGGCCGTGAACGTGCTGTCGGTGACGGCCACGTCGTCCTGGACCACCACCTTGGCGACCTCGATGCCCTCGTCCTCGACCAGCTCGGCCGCCATGTCGAAGTTCAGCACGTCACCGGTGTAGTTCTTCACGATCAGCAGCACCCCGGCGCCGCCGTGCACCGCGGCCGCGGCCTGGGTCATCTGGTCGGGCACCGGGCTCGTGAAGACCTCGCCGCAGCAGGCGGCGTCCAGCATCCCGTACCCGACGAACCCGGCGTGCAGCGGCTCGTGGCCGGAACCGCCCCCGGAGACCAGCCCCACCTTGCCCTCGACCGGCGCGTCCCCCCGCACCACCAGCCGCCGGTCGACGTCGACCCGGAGCTCCGGATGCGCCGCCGCCATTCCGCGCAGCGCGTCGGCGACCACCCGCTCCGCTCCGTTGATCAGCATCTTCATCGCTGCCTCCTCGTGGCTGAGCGCGTGACCGGCCCCCGCAGTATCGACGCTGAGGGGGGCGTGGTCACGTAGGAAAGCGCCCCGGGTGTGCGGGTCGCGCCCTCCGCTCCGGTCGGGCTGACGGCCCATCGTTGCCCCCGCCCGACCTCCGACGCAACGGTCGGACGCCGGAACCGCTCGGCCCGTTCCCCCGGGGGCGTCCTCTCTGCCACGCTCTCGCCGTGGAGACCGAAGCGCACATCGAAGCCCTGCGGCGCGCCGGCGACGCGCTGCTCGCCGTGACCGCCGGAACCCCCTGGTCGGCCGAGGTGCCCAGCTGCCCCGGGTGGCGGCTGCGCGACCTCGTGCGCCACCAGGGCACCGTGCACCGCTGGGCCGAACGGATCGTGCGCGAGCGGCTGGCGGAACGGGCCCCGTTCCCGGAGGCCGAGCCGTCCGAGGCCGCGCTGAGCGGCTGGTTCGCCGAGGGGCTCGACGCGTTGGAGGCGACGCTGCGCGCCGCGCGCGACGACCTGGACTGCTTCGTCTTCCTGCCCGGCGCGTCCGACGCCCGCGCGTTCTGGGCCCGGCGCCAGGCCCACGAGACAACCGTGCACCTGATGGACGCCCAGCTCGCCGCGGGACGACCGCTGTCTGGCGTGCCGGCCGCGTTGGCGCTGGACGGGATCGACGAGTTGCTCACCGGCTTCCACGCCCGCGCGCGCTCCCGCGTCCGCGCCCCCGAGCCGCTGGTGCTCGCCGTCCACGCCGACGAGGGCGGCCGGTGGACGACGCGGCTGACCGAGGAACCGCCGCGGACCGCGCGGGAGGCCGCCGCCCGCTTCGACTGCCGGATCAGCGGCCCGGCCGCCGCGCTGTACGCGACCCTGTGGAACCGCGCCGACCACCGGGACGGCACGCTGCGTCTGGAGGGCGACGCCCGCGTCATGGAGCTCTGGCGGGCGCGCGCCACCGTCTGACGCCCACCGGCCGACGCACCCCGGGGGACCGCGTCGCGGCCCCCGCCGGCCCCGGAGCCGCATCTCATCCGGAGAGCCGGAAAAGAGGGGAACATGTGCGCGATGGGTTGTTTTTGGCGAAGCGCCAGTTATGCACGATAGCGTCCGGCTGGGCCGGTTGCGTGGGCCCGTGCATCACCCGTTGACTCACCCTCCGTGGAGCACCCATGGCCACCCTCCTCTACCGGCTCGGTCGCGGCGCCTTCCGGCGCCGACGGCTCGTCGCCTCGCTCTGGCTCGGCGCGTTGGCCGCCCTGCTGGCGGTGAGCGGCGCGCTGGGCAGCGCGCTCGACGACGAGTTCACCATTCCCGGCTCCGAGTCCCAGCAGGCGCTGGACACCCTCCGCGACGTGCTGCCGCCTGCCGGCGGCACCACGGGGCAGCTGCTCTTCACCACCCCCGACGGCAGCCCCGTCACCGACGAGAAGTGGGCCGAGCCCATCGCCCGCTCCCTCGCCGAGGCCGCGCGGGCGCCCGAGGTCTCGGCCGTCGTCCCGCCCGAGGAGGTCGGCACCTACTCGCCCGACGGGCGCACCGCCCTGGCCACCGTGCGGTACCCCGAGACCGCCTTCCAGCTCGCCCCCGGCACCACCGAGGCGCTGGAGGAGACCGTCGAACCGGCGCGCGACGCCGGGCTGCGCGTCCACGTCGGCGGCCAGGCGTTCTCCCCGACCGGTGTCCAGATGAGCGCCAAGGAACTCGTCGGCGTCCTCGTCGCCCTCGTCGTCCTGGTGATCACCTTCGGCTCGCTGCTCGCCGCCGGGATGCCCCTGCTCTCCGCCCTCGTCGGCGTCGGCACCGCCGTCGGCGGGCTGCTCGTCGGCGGCCACCTCTTCACGCTCTCCTCGACCGCCGTCACCCTCGCCGTGATGCTCGGCCTGGCCGTCGGCATCGACTACGCCCTGTTCATCCTCTCCCGCCACCGCTCCCAACTCGCCCACGGCATGGACCCCGAGGAGTCCGCCGGCCGCGCCCTGGGCACCGCGGGCAGCGCCGTGGTCTTCGCCGGGCTCACCGTCGTCGTCGCCCTCTGCGGGCTGTCCGTGGTCGGCATCCCGTTCCTCACCGTGATGGGCCTCGGCGGCGCCGCCACCGTCGTGGTCGCCGTGCTCGTCGCCGTCACCCTGCTGCCCGCGCTGCTCGGCTTCGCCGGCGAGCGGCTGCGCCCCGCCCCCGGCTCCCGCGCCGCCCGCCGCGACCGGCCCGCCGCCCAGGGCGCCCCCGCCGCCACCCTCGGCGCCCGCTGGGTCCGCGCCGTCACCCGCCGGCCCCTGCTCACCGTCCTCGCCCTCGTCGTCGGCCTGCTGGTCGTCGCCCTGCCCGCCCGCGAGCTGCGGCTCGCCCTCCCGGACAACGGCTCCGCGCCCGTCGGCAGCACGGAGCGCGAGACCTACGACGCCATCAGCGACACCTTCGGCCCCGGGCTCAACGGGCCGCTGCTGATCCTCGCCGACACCACCGACGTCGAGGGCGACCCCGCCGGCGCGCTGGAGACGGTCACCGGCCAACTGGACGGCCTGCCCGGCATGGCCGAGGTCGCCCCGCCGCGCCCCACCGAGAGCGAGACCGACTGGCTGATCGAGGCCGTTCCCACCACGGGCCCCGACCAGGAGGGCACCGAGCGCCTGGTCCACACCATCCGCGACTGGTCACGCGACCACGCCGCCGACACCGGCGTCACCCTCGCCGTCACCGGCAACACGGCCGTCGCGGTCGACGTCTCCCGGCAACTCAGCGACTCCCTGGTCCCGTTCGGCGCCGTGGTGGTGGGCCTCGGGCTGCTGATCCTGCTGCTGGTCTTCCGCTCCCTGGTGGTCCCGCTCAAGGCCACCCTCGGCTTCCTGCTGTCGGTGGCCGCCGCGTTCGGCGCCGTGGTCGCGGTCTTCGAATGGGGCTGGCTCGCCGGCCTCCTGGACGTCTCCCGCACCGGCCCCGTCGTCAGCTTCCTGCCGATCATCCTCATGGGCGTGCTCTTCGGACTCGCCATGGACTACGAGGTGTTCGTCGTCTCCCGCATCCACGAGCGGCACGCCCACGGCGCCGACCCGACGGCCTCGGTCAGGGAGGGCGCGCCGCTGGCGTTCCGGGTGGTGACGGCCGCCGCGCTGATCATGTTCGCCGTGTTCGCCAGCTTCGTGACCATGGAGGACGCCATCGTCAAACCCATCGCGTTCGGCCTGGCGGTCGGGGTGCTGGTCGACGCGTTCCTCGTGCGGCTTACCCTGGTGCCCGCCGTGCTGGTTCTCGTCGGGCGCGCCGGCTGGTGGCTGCCCGGCTGGCTGGGGCGGCGGCTGCCGCACGTCGACGTCGAGGGCCGCGGCCTGCCCGCCACCGACGCCCACGACACGCCCGAGCCGGTGCGACGGCCGCACACCCGCGTGTGACGCCGCGCCCCGGCGTCAACGGACGCCGCGCATCCGCCCGTTCCACCTCTTTCCCGCCACTTGGCATAGGAACGTCCCGCGCGGGACGCCATACTGGTGCCCAGGGCGGACAACGGGTCGACGACGGGGGGTGGGTACCGGACGATGGCGGATGGCGTGCTGCTGCATGGCCGCTACCAGCTGCTCGAACTCATCGGGCGCGGCGGCATGGGGGAGGTCTGGCGTGCCAGGGACGAGGCGCTCGGGCGCCGGGTCGCGGTCAAGTGCCTGAAGCCGCTGGGCGGTCAGCAGGAGGAGTCGTTCCTGCGCGTCCTGCGCGAGCGCTTCCGGAGGGAGGCCCGGGTCGCCGCCGGGCTGCAACACCGGGGCATCACCGTGGTCCACGACTTCGGCGAGTCCGACGGCGTGCTCTACCTGGTGATGGAGCTGCTGGAGGGCAGGAACCTCAGCGAGCTGCTCCAGGCGGCGGGCCCGGGGCCGCTCTCCGTCGGCGAGGTCATCGACATCGCCGAGCAGGTCGCGGCGGCGCTCGCCTACACCCACGAGCAGGGCATCGTCCACCGCGACCTCAAACCGGCCAACATCATGCGGCTCACCGACGGCACGGTGAAGATCTGCGACTTCGGTATCGCCAGGCTGGCCCAGGGCATCGGCCTGTCCACCAAGCTGACCAGCGCCGGAATGGCCATGGGCACCCCGCACTACATGTCGCCCGAGCAGATCGCCGGCGTCAACGTGGACGCCCGCAGCGACCTCTACTCGCTGGGCTGCGTCCTCTACGAGATCGCCACCGGAGCGCCCCCGTTCGACCTCGGCGACCCCTGGGCCATCCTCATCGGTCACCGCGACACCCCGCCGGAGCCGCCCCGGGCGCTGCGGCCCGAGCTGACCGAGGGGCTGGAGCGCTTCATCCTGGCGCTGCTCGCCAAGGACCCGGACGAACGCCCCGACGACGCGGCCCGGATGCTGCGGGAACTGCTGGGCCAGCCCACCCCCGCGGCGACCGGCACCCAACTGGTGCCCCGCGTCCGGCGCGAGCCCGCCCGGCTCCCCGAGTGGACCAGGGGGATGCGCGTCGGCTCGCGCGCCAGCGGCTCCTGGTCGCTGCGGCTGGCCCCGCCGGACCGGTCCGCCGGGCTGACCGGCCAGTGGACGGGGATGACCGCCACCGTGCTGGCCCACCCCACCACCGTCCGGCGCGGCCCCTCGCCCGAGCATCTGGCCGTCCTCGCCAGCCGCCACCGCGCCGGCCTCAGCCTGGGCCGTCTCGGGCGCTGGGAAGAGGCCCACGAGGTGCACAGCGCCGTCGCCGAGCTGCGCCGCGAGGCCCTGGGCGAGCTGCACGAGGAGACGCTGACCAGCCGCTTCGAGGCGGCCTACGCCCTGGCGCGGCTGCGTCGTTGGGAGGAGGCGCTGGCCGGGCTGCGCGACACGGCGGAGGCCCGGGTGCAGGTGCTGGGCGCCGAACACCAGGACACGCTGGAGGTCGTCTACGAGGTGGGCATCTGCCTCGGCCGCCTCGGCCGCCCGGCGGAGGCGCTGCCGCTCTACGAGGTGCTGATCGAGGCGTACACCCGCACCCGGGGCCCCGACCACCCCGAGACGCTGCGCGCCCGCCACGGCCGCGGCATGACGCTGGGGCGGCTGGGCCGTTGGGAGGAGGCGCTGGCCGAGGCGGTCGAGGTGCACCGGGCCAGGACCGCCGCGTTGGGCGCCGAGCATCCGCACACGCTGGTCAGCGAGCGGGAGATCGCGGTGGCGCTGGGCTGGTTGGGCCGCTGGGAGGAGGCGCTTGAGCGCTTCCACCGGGTGCGTCTGGTGCGCGAGCACGTGCTGGGCGCCAGCCACCCGGACGCGCTGATCAGCCGCAACGACGAGGCGCTCTGCCTCGAACAGCTGGGCCGCGGCGCGGAGGCGGTCGAGCTCTACCGCCAGGTCGCGACCCTGCGCGCGGAGGACGCGGACACGGCCTGACCCCCTCGGCGGGCGCGGGGCGCCGCGCGGGCAGCCGTTCCCGACGCGCGTCGAACCTCGCCCCGGCGGTGGCCGGGACCGTGGTCGCCCGCGCGGGTCTCCTCCCGCGACCTGGCTGCCTTCGAACGGTCGTCACCGACGTACGATGGCCCCCATGTCCTTCCTCCGCCGCCGCAACGCAGCATCGCCCGCCGGGCCCGACTTCGACGTGCTGGCCATGGACCCGGGGGACTGGCCCGGGGTGCTCGGCGCCGGTCTGCTGCCCGCGCCGGACGGCAGCTGCCAGGGCGTCGTGCTCCGGTACGACCTCTTCGGCGGGCGGGGCCCGGCCATGGTGATCGGCAACCTTCCCGAGGGCTCCCCGGCCAGGGAACGCGCCGACGACGAGGCGCCGTTCGAGGTCCACCAGCTGATGTCGGCGCTGGAGATGAACGAGGAGGTCACCTGCACGGGCACCGAGGAGGTCCCCGTGATGCACGACGGGAACCTGCTGATCGTCCGCCGGGTGCTGTGCAGTGAGGGCCGGGTGGCCTGCGTGCAGTTCGACCGCAGCGACGGCGTGCTGGTGACCATCGCCAGCTGGGAGCGGCCGATCACCGACGAGCTTTACCAGTTGTTGAAACCGCTGCCCGCGGAGATGTTCCAGCGCTGAACCGCGCCCGCCCCACGACGGGTGGTCAACGGGTGGTCGACTCGCGCACCACCAGACGGTGCGGCCCCGTGAAGCTCCGGGCCTCGCCCGCCGGACGGCGGCCCGCGATCCGTTCGGTCAGCATCTCCAGCGCCGCCCCGACCATCTCGGTGTGGCCGGGGGCCACGGTGGTCAACGAGGGCACCGCGTAGGCGGCCTGCGGGATGTCGTCGAAGCCGGCCACCAGCACGTCGTCCGGCACGGACAGCCCCGCGTCCCGCAGCCCGCGCACCACCCCGAGCGCCAGCGAGTCCGTGAGACAGACGGCGCCGTCGAACGGGACGCCGCCGTCCCGCAGTCGACGCACCGCCTCGGCCCCGCCCGCCGTGGTGAACGCGCAGCCGGCGAGCAGCGCGTCGTCGCGCGCCACCCCGGCGTCGGCGAGCGCCGCCAGATAGCCGGCGGTGCGCAGCGTCGCCGCGCCGCTCTCGCCCTCCGCCCGCCCGCCGATCGCCGCGATCCGGCGGCAGCCGCGCTCCAGCAGGTGGCGGGTGGCGTCCCCGGCCCCCTCGAAGTTGGCCATGCCGACGTGGTCCACGTGCGCGCCCCGGAACCGTTCGCCCAGCGTGACCACGGGGAAGTCGGCGAAGAGCGCGCCGCCGTCCTCCTCGCCGAGTTCGACGGTGGCCATGATCAGCCCGTCGTAGGTCCGCAGCCGGGAGTGGGCCAGCGCCTCCGTCTCGCCCTCCCGCGAGGCGCCGGTCTGCTCGACCGCCACCCGGTACCCGAGGCTCCGCGCCCCCGCGATCACCTGCGCGGCGAGATGCCCGTAGTAGGGCTGGTCGACGCCGGGGATGGCCAGGCCGATCACCCCGGTGGTGCCCGAACGCAGGTGGCGGGCCGCGAAGTTCATCCGGTAGCCGAGCCGGTCGACCGCCTCCGTCACCCGTCGCCTGGTCTCCTCGCTGACGTGGGGGTGGCCGTTGATGACGTTGGAGACCGTCATCGCCGAGACCCCGGCGGCCCGTGCCACGTCGCTCATCGTCACCACGAGACGGCCACCTCCTCGGCCCCGGGCCGGGCACCCGCCGGCCTCGCCCGGCAACGATACCCAGGGCCGGCGGCGGGCCTTCCCGGGTGCGGGGCCGGCCGCTCAACCACCCCCGTCCCGGGCCGCGGCGAGCTCCTCGAGGGCGCTGGGCAGCGTGGTCTCGAAGTCCAACAGCTTGGCCCACTCCGGGGTGACCGCGATCCGCGTCATCCGTCGGTACAGGGCGCGCGCCTCGGCCGCGAACGCGGCCCGCTCCCCGGCACCCGCGGGGGCGCTCGCGTCGAGGAACTCCTCCGGCACCCCCTCGACCGTCCCCAGCCGCGCCGTGCCCCGCACCAGCAGCGCGCGCGGCGGAAAGCCCTCGGTGTCCAGGGTGAGGGCCACCTGCGGCCGGGCCTCAAGGGCCCGCACCTTCGGGGCGCCGGGGGCGGTGAACATCAGGAAGCCGGCGCCGTCCCAGTGGTGACCGATCGGGACCACCCGGGGCGTGCCGTCCCGCGCGACATAGGCGAGCCGCGCGGGCGCCCGGGAGGTGAGAAGTGCGCGCGCGAGGGGGCGGGAGAGGACCTCCCGCACGTCGTCGGGTCGCATGGCGCGCACCGCCCTACGCCCGGCGGCCGGGGCCGTCGGCCAGGGCATCGGTGAGGACGTCGAGGGCGGAGGACCAGCCGTCGTACACGGAGTCGTCCCCCGGCCGCCCCGGCACTCCCCGGAGGCGGAAGGTCATCCCGGTCCTGTCGCCGAGGTCCTCGAGGTCCACCGTGACGACGGGGGAGTCCTCGGCCGCCGCCTCCGGGTGGCCCCAGGTGAAGACCAGGCGCTCGGGGGCGGCGATCTCCAGATAGACCCCGCCGGTGGGGGTGCGTTCCCCGGTGTCGTCGGAGACCATCACGTACGCGTAGCGGCCGCCGACCCGCAGATCCGCGCGGAGGTGCTCGCGCGGTGAGGTCATCCCCCGGGGGTGGAACCACCGGGCCATCTCGTCGGGTTCGGTCCACGCCCGCCACACGAGGTCGCGGGGGGCGTCCAGCACCCGGGTGAGCGTGAAGCCCGGCGTCTCGCCGTTCGGCCGCGTGTCTCGGTTCATCGGTCCGTCTCTTCCCTGTCGCGCTGTTCCTCCGCCGTCCCGGTGGCCCGCTCGCGCCGCATCTCCCGCAGCCGGTCCTCCAGGTTGTCGAAGCTCTGCTCCCACACGGTCCGTTGCCGGTCCAGCCACGCGGACACCTCGTCGAGCGGCTCGGTGCGCAGCGCGCACGTCCGCCACTGCGCCCTGCGGCCGCGCACCACGAGCCCCGCCGTCTCCAGGACCTTGAGGTGCTGCGAGACGGCCGGCCTGCTGATCCGCAGCGGCTCCGCCAACTCCCCGGCGGTGACCGGGCCGTGGCTCAGCCGCGCCAGCATCGCGCGCCGGCGCGGGTCGGCGAGGGCGCCGAAGACGAGATCGAGAGTCCGGGAGGTGTCCTGCATTTCTGGATCTCCTTAATTAAGCAACAACGCAAATATAGCGAGGCGTGAGGGCGGCGTCAACGACTCCGCCCGTCCGGTGCCGCCCCTTGACGCCTCGAAGGTGCCATGCCAGTTTTTATCGATACAAGACGTCGACCAGCGACGCGGCCCAGCGACGACCGAGGAGCATCCGCATGTCCGGCAGCAGCGGCAGGGCGATCATCAACCTGGACATCGAGGGGCCGGTCATCAGCCGCCATCTCTACGGCCACTTCGCCGAGCACCTCGGGCGCTGTGTCTACGGCGGCCTGTGGGTGGGGGAGGACTCGCCGATACCGAACGAGGGGGGTCTGCGCCTGGACGTCGTCGAGGCGCTGCGCGCGCTGGACATCCCCAACCTGCGCTGGCCGGGCGGCTGTTTCGCCGACGAGTACCACTGGAAGGACGGCATCGGCCCGCGCGAGGACCGCCCCCGGATGGTCAACACCCACTGGGGGAACGTGGAGGAGAACAACCACTTCGGCACCCACGAGTTCCTGGCGCTCTGCGAACTCCTGGGTGCCGAGCCCTACATCAGCGGCAACGTCGGCAGCGGCACCGTGCGGGAGATGAGCGAGTGGGTGGAGTACCTCACGCGCGACGGGGACAGCCCGATGGTGGCGCTGCGCAGGGCCAACGGCCGCGAGGAGCCGTGGCGCGTGCGGTTCTGGGGCCTGGGCAACGAGGCCTGGGGCTGCGGCGGCAACATGCGTGCCGACTACTACGCGGACCTGGCGCGCCAGTACGCGACCTACTGCCGCGACCACGGCGACAACACGCTCTACCGGATCGCCGCCGGCGCCTCCGACGCCGACTACGCCTGGACCGAGACGCTGATGCGGCAGATCAGCTGCTTCGGCTGCGAGGCCACCCCGAAGAACTTCTTCCAGGCGCTCTCCGTGCACTACTACACCCTGACCGGCCCCTGGGAGGCGAAGGGCTCAGCGACGGAGTTCACCACCGAGGACTACTACCGCACCATGGCCGCCGCCGCGCGGATGGACCGGATCATCCAGGGCCACTCCACGGTGATGGACGCCTACGACCCCGCGCGCCGGGTCGGGCTGGTCGTCGACGAGTGGGGCACCTGGTTCGACGTCGAGCCCGGCACCAACCCGGGCTTTCTCTTCCAGCAGAACACGCTGCGCGACGCGTTGGTGGCCAGCACCCACTTCGACATCTTCCACCGGCACGCCGAGCGGCTGGCGATGGCCAACCTCGCCCAGACCGTCAACGTCCTCCAGTCGGTGCTGCTCACCGACGGTGACCGACTGGTCCGCACCCCGACCTACCACGTCTTCGAGATGAACAGGGGGCACCAGGACGCCACCTCGCTGCCCGTTCACCTGACCACCTCGGACGACGCCCGCCGTCCGGTCGGCGACGCCACGTTGACCACTCTCTCCGCCTCGGCCAGCGTCCGGGACGAGGCGGTGCTGGTCTCCCTGACCAATCTCGACGCCGACCGGCCGGCGGAGGTCACCCTGGACCTGCGCGGCGGGACCCTCGCCGAGCCGACCGCGCGCATCCTGACCGCCGACCGGCTCCAGGACCACAACACCCCGGAGCACAGCCCGGTCTCGGCGCGTCCGTTCACCGAACTGCGCGCGGAGAAGGGGACGTTGACGCTCACCCTGCCCCCGCACTCCTTCGTCACGGTGAGCGGACGGCGCGCCTGACAGCCCGTCAGGACGCCGGTCGGCTCAGGGAGAAGGGACGGGGGAGCGCCAACGCACCGTGTCGGAGGTGCCGTCGGGCCACTCGACCGTCGCCCGCCCGGGGGAGAGCAGGACCCGGGGCGGGACGGGCGGGTCGGGCTCGCGATGGACGCCGAGAAAGACGCCGACCGCGTGCAGCGGGCCGGTGGCCCGGTAGACCGGCGTCGCGCTGTGCGCGCCGAAGGCGTTGCGCCCCTCCTCCCGGTGCTCGGTGAGCGCGGCCGGTGCCTCGGTGAGCGCCGCCAGCGCACTGGTCAACCCGTCCTCTCTGGTCAACCACCTGGCCCTTGCGGTGGCCCCGCCGGAGGGCGGGGCGGGCGCGGCCAGCGCGTGGCCGCCGACGCTGACCAGTCGGTCGTCCCCGGCGACCTCCACGACCCGCACCTCCCAGGCGCCGTTGACCAGTGAGGCGGTCACCAACGGCGGGCCGGCCGGCCACCGTTCGCGGTCGGTGACGCCGGCCACCGGCCAGTGCGGGACATGCTCGGAGACGGCCGCCGGCGCCAGGACCTCCCGGCGGCGCAGCGGGCTGCGGTGGGAGAGCCGCCCCTCGGCGTCGACCAGCGCGACCCGGTTGTCGGGCCCCTGGTCAGCGCGGACGTCCCCGTCGCGGAAACCGGCCTCCGGGTCGTCGTGCCACGGGTCGGGCGGGCCGAGGTCGGGGCCCGCGTGGGTGGAGTAGGCCAGCCGCGCGTAGCTCGGGTCGTCGCGCGCCGGCCGGTCCGGCGGGGTGTGGTCGGTGCCGTGGTTGACCACCCGGATCACCCCGTCCGCCGCGGTGCCGGAGACCAGCCAGCCGGGCGGTCCCACGGTGCGGGTGAAGTCCCCGCGTTCGACCGGCAGTCGCTCCTCCGTCTCGGTCCAGACGGCGTGGTCGGGCGGCAGCAGCAGCCCGGAGAAGCCCTGGCTGGCCCAGTAGGGGGAGCCGGGCCCCGAGTAGCTCTGCCGCAGGGCGTCGAACCGCCCGTGCCAGCCGGCCGGCAGCAGCCCCCGCTCGTCGACCGCGCCCCGTTCGAGGAACGAGCGCAGCGTGCCGCTGGCGGCCCTGCGGGTCAGCCCGGGGGCCAGCGGGGTGGCGTCGAACAGCGCGCCGGCGAAGAGCGGCGCCGCCGTGGCGAACCGGTAGATCAGCGACCGTCCCTGGAAGAGCGGCGCGCCGTCGCCACCGATCAGATGGACGGCGTCGGCGAGGTGCAGGCGCAGCCGTTCCCGGTAGCGGTCGAGCAGCCCCGGCTCCGCCGCCGCGCCGGAGATCCGGCAGTACCAGAGCGGGAAGAGGTGCATCGCCCAGCCGTTGTAGTGGTCGAAGTTCCGGTGCCGGCCCGGGACGCGGCTGCCGTCGCTGTACCAGCCGTCGCCCGCGTACCACTCCTCCGTGCGCTCCACGGCCTCGGCGATGTCGGAGGCGGAGTGCGGGGCGCCCACCGAGCGGAGGAAGGCGGCGACCACGGCGCGGAACCACAGCCAGTTGTTCCGCGGCACGGGCGCCTCGGCGACGCCGGTGAGCCAGTCGACGGCGTGGCCCCTGGCCCGGTCGTCCAGCCGCTCCCACAGCCGCCCGCGTGACTCGTGCAGCGCGACGACCAGCGCGGCGGCCTCGACCCTGGCCTGCGGCAGCTCGGCGGGGTGCGGCCAGCGGCCCGGCGCCCCGGGGTCGGCGCCGTGCGCCAGCCCCGCGGCGTAGGGCGCCAGCAGCCGCTCGGCGTGTCGCGCCGGGGCGTGCGCGGCGCGGAAGGCGGCCAGCAGAAAGGTGCGGGCGTATGCCTCCAGGGCGTCGCTGGCCGGCCCCGATCCGCTGGCCGGGCCCGGGAGTCGGTAACCGGCGCCGCCGTGCACGGCGAACGGGGCGAGGGCCCCCAGCAGCCGGTCGGCGGTCTCCTCCCAGTGCCCTCGGTCCATGCCCGTCAGCGGGGAGGAGGGCGACGCGGGGTCGCGGGGGGCGTGGTTCACGACAGCTCCTTGGGAGGCGGTGCGCTCCGCACTGTCGCGCAGGTCAGGTCCGCCCGTCAATGGAATGCTGCATCTTGCTTCACTTCGCGTCAGTCCGCTGCAGGTGCCGTCATCCTGGCCCCGCAGGAGTCCCGGACGATCAGCCGTGGCTGCACCAGCAGTTGGCGCACGGGCACCTCGGCGGGGTCCTCGGCCTCCAGCCGCTCCAGCAGCAGCCGCGCCGCCAGCTCGCCCAACTGCTGCTTGGCCGGGGCGACGGCGGTCAACGGCACCTCGGCCAGCGCGGCGATCTCGTCGTCGTAGGCGATCAGCGCCAGGTCCTCCGGCGTGCGCAGCCCGGCCGCCCGGACCCGGCGCAGCAACTCGATCGCGTCCTGGTCGGAGTGCACCAACGCGGCCCTGGTGCCGCTCGCCAGACAGTCCCGGAGAAAGGCGTCGTAGTGACGGGCCGCCTCCGAAGTGCCGAGCGAGGGCCGGCCGCTGTCCACGACGGGCACCGAGGGGCGCAGCGCCAGCGTCTCGACGGCGGCCGCGTACCCGGCGGCCACCAGCGCGGCCGTCGGGCTGCCGTTGGTGAAGAGCGCGACCCGCTCGTGGCCGAGGCCCGCCAGGTGGCGCACGGCCGCGAACGCGCCCTGCCGATGATCGGAGGCCACGAACTCGCACGCCTCGTAGGCGTTCGCCGGCTGGCGTTCCATGAGGACGAACGGCAGCCCGCCCCCGCGCAGCCGCTCCAGGGTCCCGTGCGGCAGCAGATGGTCGCCGGACGGCGTCACCAGCAGCCCGTGCGCCCCGGCCGCCGCCAGCTCCGCGATCCGCTCCATCTCCCGGGACTCCGCGTAGTCGGTGAGCCCGATCATCACCCGCGCGTTCCGCTCGGCGGCCACCGCGCGGACGCCGGCGACCGCGCGCGGGTAGTAGTAGGTGGCGGAGGGGACCAGCAGCCCGAGCGACAGCCCTCCGGCCGGGCCGCCGGCCGGCCGAGGGCCCGGCCCGGTCGCGCCGTCGCGCGGAGGGCCCGTCTCCGCCGAGCGGGGAGTGGCGAGCAACGCGCCGCCCCGCACCCGGGTGACCCGCCCCTCGACCTCCAGCTCCATCAGGTCCCGCCGGATCGTCGCCCGGGAGACCCGCAGCCGGTCGGCCAGCTCGGTGACCTTGAGCACGCCGGACCTCTCCAACTCCCCGACCAGCAGCTCATGACGCTGGGCGACCAGCATGACGGTCATCGCCCCTCCCGTGACACGAAATGACGCACATCGTAGACGAGCACCCGAGCCGCATCCCCGGGGCGAACAGGCGCGAGCGCGCGCCGCGCGCGCACCCCGGCGGTGACGCGGGTCGGCCGCGTCCGATCGCTCGCCGCGGTGGCCACACGCCCCGCCGGTGCGTCGCCGCGGCGACGCGTCCGGTCCCCTCCGGGCCCTTCGCGCGCGCACACGTCACCGGCGCGCGGCACGCCCACCGGAGTCCGCGCCCCCGTGCGCCCCACCCACCGGCGCGCGTGGCACGCGACGCGCCCGCGGCACGGAACGCCGACCGCCGCCTCCTCCCCGCGCCCCCGGGCGCCCCCGTCCGGCCGGCCGTCCTCCCCCGCGAGGCGTCGGCCGGGCGGGGGCGTTCTCCCGCCGGGTGCCGCCTCAGCGGGTGCCGACCGCCGCCCGGACCGCGCGGCGGGTCAGCGCCCAGTCGTCGTGCAGCCGGCGCAGCAGCAGCCGCTTCTCCTCGCCGGGCGCCGTCCCGCCCGAGCGGTCGGCCGACGCGCTGCCGGGGCGGTCCATCGCCCGGCGGACCGCCAGCTCGCAGCGGCGGATCTCCCGGGCGAGCACCAGCATCAGATTGATCAGGAAGCAGTCCCGCGCCGGCCGTCCCCCCGCCTGCGCCGACTGACTGATCTGCCGCCGCACCAGCGGCGACTCGCCCAGCGCCACCCACAGCGTCGCCAGGTCGTACCCGGGCAGCCGCCACCCGGCCGAGGCCCAGTCGACCAGCACGGGACCGGTGGGGGAGAGCAGCACATGCGGCGGCAGCGCCTCCCCGTGGCCGAACTCGCGCGGCGGCTCGCCCCGCCCGCACGCGTCCCGGAGCAGTGTCCTCAGGTCGCTGAGATCGCGGTCCGTCAGCAGCCCGAACGGCTGGTAACACGCCAGCTGGGCCGCGTGGTTCACCTCGTCGGGGAAGACCCCCTCGGCCGGCCGCCAGGCGTTGACCCGCCGCACGGTCGCGAGCGTGGCCCGCAGGTCCGTCCACGCGGGCGGCAGCGAGGGGTGGCGCTGCGGGGACGCCACGCGTCCCGGCACGAACTCGGTGACCAGCGTGTGGTCGCCGTCGGCGATCAGCCGGGGCACCCGCACCGGGGGCCGGTGGCGCAGAAAGGCGCGGTTGACAGCCAACTCGCGCGCGAACCGCTCCCCGCGCCTCTCGCCCGGATCCAGCACGCACTTGGCGACGGCCGCGCGCCGCCCGGCCATGCCGGCCAGCACCACCGTGCCGTCGGCGTCCCGCAGCACCCGCGCCGGGGTGAAGTCCGGGCAGACCCGCTGCACCGAGGCGAGGGCGACCCGCAGCCGTTCGCCGCCCTCCCCCGCGAGGTCCCACCGGGAGCCGACCGGCACCGGGGGGCCGGGCCGGCGGATCCGGCGCGGTCGTTCCTCGCCGAGCGCGCCGCGCGCGCCGCCCGTGACGCCGACGGGGGGTGGCCGGTGCCGGGTTACCACGGGGGAGGGGGCTGGGTACATACCGGGCTGGGTCCCTTCGGTGGCGGCGGGCGGGTCGGAGGGGCGCCGCGCCGGACCACGCCGGGGCACCCTGGGGAAGTGCCCGCCGCTTCCTGGCCGGAGTGGCGCCAAGGACACACCACCCCCTCCCACGGGTGGCACACCATCTGGCGGGCCCTGGCGAACCCTGGCGAATTGTCATGTCGGTGCCCTCCCGCGGTTACTGTCAACTCAGCCGAGATCCTGGGGGCTTGACGTGAGCAGAGGACCCAACACCAGGCTGGCGGACCTCTTCAGGCTCGCCGGGTGGTCCAAGGGGGAACTCGCGAGGCTGGTGAACCGGCAGGCGGCGGCCCAGGGCTTTCCGCAGCTGGCCACCGACACCTCGCGGGTGCGTCGGTGGATCGACACCGGCGAGACCCCGCGCGACCCCGTGCCGGACGTGCTGGCGACGCTGTTCACCGAGCGACTCGGCCGTGTCGTGACCATCGAGGACCTCGGGTTGCGCAGGCCAGGGAACGGCGGACGACAGCCCTCGCTGCACGGACTTCCGTGGACACCCTGGCGGACGGCCGCGGTCCTCACCGAATTCA
The DNA here is from genome assembly GCF_900230195.1 of Streptomyces zhaozhouensis. Taxonomy (GTDB): domain Bacteria; phylum Actinomycetota; class Actinomycetes; order Streptomycetales; family Streptomycetaceae; genus Streptomyces; species Streptomyces zhaozhouensis. The sequence continues at coordinate 89,171 of NZ_OCNE01000014.1, read as the reverse complement.
CGGGAATGGACCTCATGCTGAACCGACGCGGCATGGTGGGCGCGGGAGCCGCGCTCGCCGCCGGCTCCGCACTCAGCGACGCCATGCACGACTGGCTCACCACCCCGGAGGGCGGGCCACGCCCCGGCCTCCCCGACGACGACCCGGGCCTCGACCGCTACGAGGCGGCTCCGGTCGGCTCCGAGGAGATCGAGGCGCTCGAGCGCTCCGTCGAGGTGTTCCGCGCCTGGGACGCGGCGCGCGGCGGCGGGCTGCAACGCAAGGCCGTGGTGGGCCAACTCAACGAGGTGGGCGGGCTGTTGGCCTACCAGCACCCGGAGCACCTGCGCCGACGCCTGTGGGGCGTGGCCGCCAACCTGGCGGTGCTCGCCGGCTGGATGTCCCACGACGTGGGTCTTGAGGCCACCGCGCAGAAGTACTTCGTGATAGCGGCGCACGCCGCCCGCGAGGGCGGTGACCAGCCCCGCGCCGGCGAGGCGCTGTCCCGGGCGGCCCGGCAGATGGTCCACCTGGGGCGGCCGGACGACGCCCTGGACCTGATGCGGCTGGCCAACGCGGGCGTCGGCCGGGAGGCGCTGCCGCGCACCCGGGCGATGCTCCGCACCATCGAGGCGTGGGCCCACGCCTCGATGGGACATGGTCAGGCGATGCGCCGCACGCTGGGCGAGGCGGAGGACCTGTTCGTCTCCGACCGGGGCGACGTGCCGCCGCCGAGCTGGATGCAGCTCTTCGACGAGGCGGACCTGCACGGGATGCAGGCGCTGGCCTACCGCACCCTCGCCGACCACGACCCCTCGGCGGCGGTGCACGCCGAGCGGCACGCGAAGCAGGCGCTCGTCCTGCGCGGCGGCGAGCTGAAACGGGCCAGGATCTTCGACCAGATCTCCCTGGCCTCCGCCTGCTTCATCGGGGACGACCCGGAACAGGCCGACCGCTACGCCCGGTTGGCGCTGGCCTCGGTCTCGGAGAACTCCTCGCACCGCACCTGGGACCGGCTGCGCGAGATGTACCGGCTGACCGGCTACTACGCCGGCTACGCCCGCATCGAGGAGCTGCGGGAGGAGCTGTCGGAGGCGATCCCCCGGCCCGCCCCGACCCCCCGCCTGGTGTAACGCCACGGCGGAAGGGCCGGCCGCCGTTCCCTCGACCGGGGCGGGAACGGCGGCCGGTGGCGGGCCCACGGCGTCCCGTGCCCGAGCGAGGCGTCCGCGAGCGCTCCCGGGCGACGCCGCCGCACGACGGGCCCTGTCGTGCGGGGCGTCCCTCTGACACGCGCCTGCCAGGTGCCCCCGAGGGCCGCCTCAACGCCCCACGCGGGCGACCAGGACGCAGGCGTCGTCGCCCCCGTCGCGCTCCTCGACGATCAGCCGCAGGCACTCGGCCGCGCTGTCGGCGGCGCTCAGCCGGCCGGCCAGGCCGATCAGCCGGTGGTCCCCGGCGTGGCCCGTCACGCCACGCGCCGGGATGTCCGAAAACAGTCCATCAGTATGGAGCACCAGCACGTCCCCGGGCCGCAGCGGATCGGTCCGTTCCGTGTACGCGGTGTCCCCGACCGCGCCCAGCAGGGTGCCCGTCGGGCGCGGCAGCGCCCACCCCGTGCCGTCCCGGCACAGCAGCGGCGCCGGGTGGCCGGCCTGCGCCCACACCAGGCTGCCGTCCCTCGGCTCGTAGCGGCAGCACAGCACGCTGGCGAGCACCGGGTGCGCCCCCCGGTCGAGCAGTTGGTTGAGGTGGCCGAGCAGCGCGGCCGGCGACTGGCCGGCCAGCGCGATGCCCCGGATCGCGCCCAGCGCGGTCGCCGTGCCGGCCACCGCCGCCGGGCCCCGCCCCGCCAGGTCACCGACGCTCAACAGGCTGGCACCGCCCGGTAGTTCGAGCGAATCGCACCACTTTCCCGTCAGCGGGGCGCCGCGCCCCGCCGGCAGGTAGCGGGCGGCCAGCTCCAGGCCGCCGGGCGCCGGCGGCGCCACCCCGCGCGCGACCTCGGCCAGCGCGCGCTCCACCCCGCAGTCGGCCCCGTCCGCCGCGTCCCCCGCGCCCCCGCCGCTGACGCGCGCCGGCGCGCGGCGCTGGCTGGGCACGGGATGCCGCACCACCTCGACGTCCCGGATCAACGCCCACAGCGCGACCGTGCCGCCGTCGTCGTCCAGCACCGGCTCCCCGGCCATCCGCACCGCGCGCAGCGAGCCGTCGGGCCGGGTGATCCGGAACTCGCAGTCCATCGGCCTGCCGTCCACCAGACAGCCGGTGACGGCCGCGGTCAGCGCCGGCTGGTCCTGGGGCGGCAGGAACGACGGCAGCTGGTCCAGCGTGAGCGGCCCCTCGCCTACCGGACGCCCGAAGATCGCGTACAGCTCGTCCGACCAGACGGCGCCGTCCGTCAGCAGGTTCCACTCGGCGCTGCCCACCCGGGGCACCGGCGCCGCGCCCATCGCAGGCCCCGGCGCGGTGCGCAGCTCGTGCAACTGCTCGGCCACGTCGTCGAGCCAGCCGCCGACCAGCTCCCACGCCGCCCGGCGCACCGGTTCCCCGGCCGTGGCGCGCGGGTCGGCGCGGCGTGCGGCGTCGAGATCGTCCCGCAGCCGGCGGGTGCGGACCACCAGCTCGTCGAGGGAAGGGCCCGCTGGGCTCTTCGCCAGCGGCGGCTTGCTCGGTGGCTGGGGGTTCTGGGAGGAGAGCATGGCTGACCTCGAAACGGCGAGTCGGGCCTGACGGCCGGAGCGGTCGGCGCGGACGACTCCAGACTGTTGCACAGCCCTACCCGCTCCGTAAGAGATTCAGCCGCCGCACGGGGCGCGCACGGGGGCACACCGGGTGTAGAACTCCTCGGGACGGCAAGGAGCCGTCTCGGGACATCCCACCGAAATCCCGTTGCCACCGACACCGACGCACCGGATGCTGACTCATATGTTCGCCAGTCCGACCGAAACCGACATAGCGCCCAGCGGGACCCTTCTGGGCCTCCTCCAGCGGGGGCGCGGTGACGGGTGGCTGCACGCCCTGGCCGCCCCCAGGTCAGAGGCGGTGGCCGCGCTGGAGCACTGCGTGCTCCACGACCCCCGCGCCGACTGGCAGCTGGAGCGCCGTTCCCTCTACTACGCGCGGCTCTACCTGGAGCTGGGCGCCGACCTGTGGCCGCTCACCGACCACCTCTTCCACGCCGACGACGCCACCGGCGGCGAGGAGCGCACCGGGCTGGCCCTCTCCGTCCTCGGCCACCTCGCCACCTACGGCCGCGGCCACGCCCTGCGGCTGCTGCGCGGCTATGCCGTGCGCGGCGCCAACTGGCGTTGGGCGCTCGACGAGTTGGCCGTCCGCGACAGCGACGCCGGCCTGCGCGGCCTGGGCCCGCGCATCCTGGAGCGCTTCCCGCGCACCGCCGAGGGCGAGGACGCGCTGGCCGCCGCCGTGCGCGACTCGTTCGAGCCGCGCCCCTGGCGGATCTGGGCCGAGGACCCCGAACGCCCCGCCCAACGGAAACGCCTGACCGCCGCGCTGGAGCGCGGCGACTTCGACCGCTGGCAGCGCCAGCTGCGCCCCTCGGGCCCGCGTCCCGGCTGGAGCGTCGCCTCCGTCCTCGACTGGGCCAGGGACGGCTACGAGCAGACCCCGCCGCAGTGGCGCGAGGCGCCGGCCGCCCGCTGCCTGGCCGCCGTGGCCGGCCCCGAGGACCGGTCCGCGCTGCTGGCCGCCGCCGGCGGCGGCCACCCCGCGCCCCGCGCCGCCGCGCTGCGCCACCTCGCCGACCGGGACGACGCCAGGGCCCTCGACCTCATCGAGGCCGCCACCAACGCCGCCCACCCGCAGCTGCGCAGGGCCGCGCTCACCGCGTTCTCCCGGATGGCGGGGCCCCGGGTGCTGGACCGGGCCAGGGCCTGGGCGGTGCGCGGCGACGAGCTGGGCACCACGGCCGCTGCGCTGCTGGCCCGGCGCGGCACCACCACCGACGCGCCGCGCGTGCTGGCCGCCCTGCGCCGGGCGGTGCGGGCGCCGGGCGCCGACAGCCGCGAGCTGGGCCCGCTCGTGGAGGGCGTCGGCCGGCTCCGCGTGGCCGCCGCCGTTCCCGTGCTGCGCCACCTGTACCGCGAGACGCCCTCGTCCCAACTGCGCTGCCACGCGGCGCGGGCGTTGGCCGTGACCGACCCGTGCTTCGCGAGCGGCCTGGCCGTCGAGTGCCTGTGGGACTGCGAGGAGGAGACCCGGCAGTTGGGCGCGGAGTCCGTGCCGACGGGCGACGCGCGGGCGCTGGCACGGATGCGCAGCCTGGCGAGCGACCCGGCCGAACAGGCGGGGGTGGTCAGCGCGGTGCGCTGCCGCCTGGCTCTCTGACGGGGGAGCGACCACCCACCGGTACGGCGCGCCACGGACGCGTGCCGCGCGGCTCCCGCGCCCCCGGGCCGCCCGCCGGCCCGGGAGGGGCGGGGCTGCCCGCGCGAGCGGCCACCCGCCGTGGTGCGGTCGACGATCCGCCAGGACCGTCCGCCACCGCTGTCGACCACGCCCCGCCGCTTCGCGGCGGCCCGCTGGGGCAGGATGGGGGGATGGACGGGCGCTGGGAGTTCTGGATCGACCGGGGTGGCACCTTCACGGACGTCGTGGGGCGCCGCCCGGACGGGCGGTTGGTCACCGACAAGCTGCTCTCCCACGCCCCGGAGCGCTACCGCGACGCCGCCGTCGCCGGCATCCGCCGGATGCTGGGTCTCGGCGCCGGTGAGCCGGTGCCGGCCGAGCGGGTCGAGATCGTGAAGATGGGCACCACGGTCGCCACCAACGCCCTGCTGGAGCGCCGCGGCGAGCCCACCGTGCTGGTCACCACCGCCGGCTTCCGCGACGCGCTGCGCATCGCCTACCAGAACCGGCCGCACCTCTTCGACCGCCACATCCGGCTGCCCGAAGCGCTCTACGACCGGGTGATCGAGGTTCCGGAACGGCTCGCCGCCGACGGCACCGTGGTGCGGCCCCTGGCCGTGGAGCCCGTCGCCGAGGCGCTGCGCGCCGCCCGCGCCGAGGGCTTCCGCGCCGCGGCCGTGGTGCTGATGCACGGCTACCGCCACCCCGCGCACGAGCGGGCCGTCGGGGCGCTGGCGCGGGAGGCCGGGTTCTGGCAGGTCAGCTGCTCGCACGAGGTCAGCCCCCTGATCAAGCTGGTCTCGCGCGGCGACACCACGGTCGTCGACGCCTATCTCTCGCCGGTGCTGCGCCGCTATGTCGAGCAGGTCGCCGACGAACTGCGCGGCGTGCGGCTGATGTTCATGCAGTCCGGCGGCGGGCTGCGGGAGGCCGGGCACTTCCGGGGGCGGGACGCCGTGCTCTCCGGGCCGGCCGGCGGCGTCGTCGGGATGGCGCGGTCCTGCGCCGAGGCCGGCCACCACCGGGTGATCGGCTTCGACATGGGCGGCACCTCCACCGACGTCTCGCACTACGCGGGCGCCCTGGAACGCGTGCTGGGCACCGAGGTCGCCGGGGTGCGGATGCGGGCGCCGATGATGGACATCCACACGGTCGCCGCCGGCGGCGGCTCCCTGCTGCGGTTCGACGGCGCCCGCTACCGCGTCGGCCCCGACTCCGCCGGCGCCCACCCGGGCCCCGCCTGCTACCGGCGCGGCGGACCGCTGGCCGTCACCGACGCGCAGGTGATGCTCGGCCGCGTCCAGCCCGACCACTTCCCCCGGGTCTTCGGCCCCGAGGGAGACCAGCCGCTGGACGCGGCGGTGGTCGCCGAACGGTTCACCGCGCTGGCCCGCGAGATCGCCGGGGCCACCGGCGACGACCGGGGCCCGGAGGAGGTCGCCGAGGGCTTCCTGGACATCGCGGTCCTCAACATGGCGGGCGCCGTCAAGCGGATCTCCGTGCAGCGCGGCCACGACGTGACCCGTTACGCGCTGGCCAGCTTCGGCGGCGCCGGCGGCCAGCACGCCTGCCGGGTCGCCGACGCGCTGGGCGTGGCGACGGTGGTGGTGCCGCCGCTGGCCGGGGTGCTCTCCGCGTACGGCATCGGCGTCGCCGACGCCACGGCGCTGCGGGAGCGCTCGGTGGAGAGCGAGCTCACGGAGGCCGGGATGGCCGCCGTGACCCGCGCCGCCGAGGAGCTGACCGCCGAGGCCACGGCCGCGCTCCGGGCGGACGGTGTGCCGGCGGACGCCGTCCGCCTCACCGCCCGCCTCCACCTGCGGTACGCGGGAACGGACGCGGCGCTGCCCGTAGCGCTGGCCGAACCGGCGGAGATGGCCGCCGAGTTCGCCGAGCTGCACACCGCGCGCTACGGGTTCACCATGGACAAGCCGCTGGTCGCCGCCGTCGTCGCCGTCGAGGCGGTCGGCACGGCCGGCGGCCACCTCGGCCGGCCCGCGCTCCCGCCCTCCGGCTCCGGCGAGCCGGAGCCGGCCACCACCGTGCCCATGTGGACCGAGGGCGCCTGGCGGCGGGTGCCGCTCCACCGGCGCGCCGCGCTGCGGCCTGGCGAGGCCGTGACGGGCCCGGCCATCGTCGCGGAGGACGACGCCACCACCGTCGTCGAGCCCGGCTGGCGCGCCCGCGTCGGGGACCTGGGCCACCTGCTGCTGGAGCGGGTCGCCCCCAGGCGCCGCGCGGTCGCCGTCGGGACCGAGGTCGACCCGGTGCGCCTGGAGGTGTTCAACAACCTCTTCATGTCGATCGCCGAACAGATGGGCGTGGCGCTGGAGAACACCGCCCACTCCGTCAACATCAAGGAGCGCCTCGACTTCTCCTGCGCCCTCTTCGACGCGGAGGGCAACCTCGTCGCCAACGCCCCGCACATCCCCGTCCACCTCGGCTCGATGGGCGAGGCCGTCAAGGAGGTGCTGCGCCGCCGCGCCGGCGGGCTGCGCCCCGGCGACGTGATCGCCGTCAACGACCCGTTCCACGGTGGCACCCACCTGCCGGACGTCACGGTGGTCACCCCCGTCTTCGACGGCGACCGGCTGCTGTTCCTGGTCGCCTCCCGGGGCCACCACGCCGAGATCGGCGGCATCACCCCCGGCTCGATGCCCGCGTTCAGCCGCACCGTCGACGAGGAGGGCGTGCTCTTCGACAACTGGCTCCTGGTCAGCGGCGGCCGGCTGCGTGAGGCGGAGACCCGCGCGCTGCTGACCTCCGCCCCCCACCCCTCGCGCGGCGTGGACGCCAACCTGGCCGACCTGCGCGCCCAGATCGCCGCCAACGAGCGGGGCATCGCCGAACTCCGCGCGGTCATCGACCAGTTCGGGCTCGACGTCGTGCACGCGTACATGGGGCACGTGCGGGACAACGCGGAGGAGGCGGTGCGCCGCATCATCGCCACGCTGCGGGACGGCCGCTTCCGCTACGAGACCGACGCCGGCGCGCACATCGAGGTCGCCGTCACCGTGGACCGCGCCGCGCGCCGCGCGGTGATCGACTTCGCCGGCACCTCCCCGCAGCAGCCGGGGAACACCAACGCCCCGCGCTCGGTCGTGCTGGCCGCCGTGCTGTACGTCTTCCGCACCCTGGTCGCCGACGACATCCCGCTCAACAGCGGCTGTCTGGCCCCCGTCGAGGTCCGCGTCCCGCCCGGCTCGATGCTCGACCCGCGCCACCCGGCGGCGACCGTCGCCGGCAACGTGGAGACCTCCCAGGCCGTGACCGGCGCCCTCTACGCGGCGCTCGGCGTCCAGGCGGAGGGCTCGGGCACGATGAACAACGTCACCTTCGGCAACGAACGGGCCCAGTACTACGAGACGGTGGCCAGCGGCTCGGGGGCGGGCGACGGATTCCCCGGCGCCGACGCGGTGCAGACCCACATGACCAACTCCCGGCTGACCGACCCCGAGGTGCTGGAGTGGCGCTACCCGGTGCGGGTGGAGGAGTTCCGGGTCCGGGCCGGCAGCGGCGGCGCCGGGCGCTGGCGGGGCGGCGACGGCGTGGTCCGCCGGCTGGCGTTCCTGGAGCCCATGACGGTGGCGCTGCTGACCGGCCACCGCCGCGTCCCGCCGTACGGCATGGCGGGCGGCGCGCCAGGCGCCCTCGGCCGCAACGCGGTCGAGCGCGCCGACGGCACCGTCGACGACCTCGCCGGCAGCGACAGCGTCGACGTCGGCCCGGGGGACGTGCTGCGCGTCGAGACGCCGGGCGGCGGCGGATACGGCGCGCCCTGACGGCGCGCGCTCACCGCCCGGCGGCGTGCGGCGCGAACAGGTCCAGCAGCCGCACCCGCGCCGCCTGCACCCGGTGCGCCAGGATCTCCGCGATCACCCGCAGCAGCGCGTAGCCGAACGCCGGGTCGCTCTCGCACCGCGCCTGCACCTCGGCGCCCTGGAACTCGTACGCCCGCACCGGGCTGAGCGCCTCCGCGCCGAAGTCCCACTGGAACGGCGGAAAGAGCCAGGACCAGCCCAGCAGGTCGCCCGACTCCAGCGAGGAGACTGCCGTCGGCCGGGGGCCGCCCAGCCGCAGGTCCAGCGTGACCGTCCCCGAACGGACGATCCAGAACCGGTCGGCGGTGCCGCGTTCCTCGAAGATCCGCCGCCCCTGCTCGAAGGAGACCTCGCTCGCCAGCTCCATCAGGGCGTCCCTGTGCGCCGGCGGAAGCACCCGCAGCAGGCGCCGTGGAGCGGTCATCGCCGCCTCCTTCCCCGCCCGGACCCGGCCGGGCGGCGCCGTCCACTCGCCGCCCCCGCCGTTCGGGGGCGGTCCCTCCATTGCACTCCCGTCCTGGCGCGCCCGCATCCCCGTATCGGACCGGTGAAGTCGCCGGTCCCGGCGGTGTCCGCGACAGTGGGGGAGAGGGCTGCGTCCCGCGGACCCGAGGGAGGAACGTGTGCGCGATCCCCACACCCGGTGACCTGGGCGGTGCGCCCGGCAGACCGGTGGTGTTGCTCGAAGTGGGCGAGGACGGGACGGTCCTCGCCACGACGCCCGGGTCGGAGTGGCTGACCGGCGTGCCCACCGGGCGGCTGCCCGGAACCCCGCTGACCGAGCTGGTCACCGACCCCGACGCCCGCGAGGCGCTGCGCGCCGGCACGGTCGGCAGCTGGCCCGTGCGCGTGCCGAGGGGCGACGGGCCGCCCGTCGAGGCGCGGCTTGACGTCTTCCCACCGCTGCTCGGCGAACGGGAACACCGCCTCGTCGCCTTCACCGACGCCGCCACGGCACGGCAGCGGGAGGAGGACCGGGCGCTGGTGCGGGCCCTGTTCGCCCAGCGGCAGGTCGGGCTCACCATCCACGACGGCGAGCTGGCCATCACCCGGATGAACGCCGACCCCAACGAGTGGAGCACCAAGGACCCGGCCCTCGGCCTCCGCCACGAGCTGCCCGTCACCCTCGACGAGGTCATGGACGCCGAGGACGCCGCCGCCGTCTCGGAACGGCTCGCCGTCGTCGCCCGCACCGGCGAGCCGCTGGTCAACTGGGAGCACGTCTACCGCCGCCGGGACTCCCCCGAGCGGGAGCGCAAGGTGTCGATCACCTCGCTGCGCCTGGACGACCCGCGCGGCGGGCTGCTCGGCGTGGTCAGCGTCTACACCGACGTCACCGAGGAACGCCGCACCCAGCTGCGGCTGGACCTGCTGCACCGCGCCGCGCAGCGCATCGGCCCCTCGCTCGACGTCACCCACAACGCCGAGGAACTGGCCCGGGTGCTGGTGCCCGACTTCGCCGACCTGGCCGCCGTCGACCTCGGCGAACGCGTCTTCGGCGGCGAGGAGCCGGGCGCACGCGCGCTCAGCACCGGCCAGGTGCGCCGGGTCGCGACCGCCGGCGCACACGGCGCGTGGCCCGAGGAGGTCCATCCGCTGGGCGCCGTCTTCCACATCGAGGCGCCACCGGGCGCCGCCCCCGACGACGGCCGCCGCGTCATCCGCGACGGGGACGCCGCCGCGCTGCGCGCGGTCCACGCCGGGGACCGCTCGCCCGGCGGCCAGGACACCGACCGGCTGCTGCTGCCCAGGCCGCCCGGCTCGCTGATGGTGGTGCCGCTGCGCGCCAGGGGACAGGTGCTGGGCGCGCTGGCGCTGTGGCGCTCGCCCGACCGTACCGCGTTCGACGACGCCGACGCCGACCTGGCGGAGGAGGTCGGCTCCCGCGCCGCCCTCAGCCTCGACAACGCCCGCCGCTACACGCGCGAGCACCACACCCTGGAGACGCTCCAGCGCAGCCTGCTGCCCCCCGCCGACTTCGAGGTCAGCGCCGCCAGCACCGCCGGCCACTACGTGCCGGCCGAGACCACCGCCGGCATCGGCGGCAGCTGGTACGACGTGATCCCGCTCTCCTCGGCCCGGGTCGCCTTCGTCATCGGCGACGTCGCCGGGCACGGGCTCAACGCCACCGCCACCATGGGCCGGTTGCGCACGGCGGTGCAGACACTCGCCGACATGGACCTGGCGCCCGACGAGTTGATGACGCGCCTGGACGACCTGGCCGTCCGGCTGGCCGAGTTCGCCTCCGACGAGCAGGACGGCGAGGGCGGCGCGATCGGCGCGACCTGCCTGTACTGCGTCTACGACCCGGTCAGCGGCGAGTGCGTGATGGCCAGCGCGGGCCGCACACCGCCCGTGGTGGCGCAGCCGGGGGAGGCGGCCGAGGCGCTGCCGTTCAAGCCGGGCCCCTCGCTCGGCGTGGGCGGCACCCCGTTCGACACGTTCTCGCTGCGGGTCGGCCCCGGCAGCCTGCTGGCCTTCTTCAGCGAGGAGTTGGTGGCCGACCGCGCCCGGCTCGCGGCGGGCGACCCGACACGGGGCGACGGCGCGCCGGCCGCCGACCGGATGTCCGAGCTGAGCGGCCAGTTGACCGACGCGTCCCGCGCCGACCGCTCACCGGCACAGACCGGCCGCGCCGTGCTCGACCGGCTGCTGCCCGGCCGCGCGCCGACCAACGACGTCGCCCTGCTCGTCGCCAGGGTCCGCCCGCTGCCCCCCGACTCCACGGCCGACTGGCAGCTCCCGGCCGAACCGTCCGTCGTCGGCCGCGCCCGCGACCTGGTCCTCGGCAAGCTGAGCGAGTGGGACCTGACGGAGAACGCCTTTCCCACCGAGTTGATCATCAGCGAGCTGATCACCAACGCCATCCGCTACGCCGGCGGTCCGGTCGGCGTCCGGCTGATCCGTGACGAGGCACTGATCTGCGAGGTCTCCGACCCCAGCGAGACCCAACCCCACCTGCGCCGCGCCCGCCCCACGGACGAGGGCGGCCGCGGCCTCTTCCTCGTCGCCCAACTCGCCCACCGCTGGGGCAGCCGCTACACCGCCACCGGCAAGACCATCTGGACCGAACAACCTTTGGCCTGACCCCCCTTCGCCCCGACGCGGCGCCCAGGGGCGCGGGGAACCGCGCGAGCAACTCCCCACCGGCCCGAGGCCGAGGACCCACCGCCGGCCCCGGCTCGGCTGTCGGCCCCGCACACCGCCGACCGCCGACCGCCGACCGCCGACCGCACGAGAATCGTGCCCCCACACGGCCGTTGGCCCGCACCCAGGAACCGCGCGGACACGCCCGGGACAAGCCGCACATCCGTGCCGAATCGAGCGTTGTCGGTGGCACCGCCTAGGGTGTGCCTCGTGACCGTACCCTCACCCAGCGGCGGCACCACGCCACCCCCGGCCCCCGCGCAGCCGGGACCAGCCGCGCAGACACCGCCCCCGGTGCCCGCGTCCGCGTCGCCGGCCCCCCGCCCCGCGCCCGGCCCCGCCGCCGACGAGGGCCTGGCGCGCCGGCTGCGCGCCCTGGCCTGCACCGCGCCGCTGCACGACCTGGACACCCGCAAGGCCAACCTGGCCGGGGAGTACGCCCGTTACGCGATGGCCGAGGTCGCGCTCGCCGCCATCGACCTGGTCACCCTCGCGATGGACTTCGACACCGGCGCCGAGCAGGAGCAGGTCATCGCCAGGCTGCTGCCGAGGATCGCGGCCCAGGCGCCGGGCCGCCCGGTCGCCGAGCACCGCCGCGTCGCCCGCTGGGTCGTGGACAACCTGATCAACGTCGGCAGCGTCGACCGCGGCTTCCGCGCCGTCTACGGCACCTTCGGCGCGGACGGCGAATACACCCGCAGGGACTACGACTTCAAGCTGATCGAGGAGGTCCAGGGCCCCGGCGGCGCGGTCTACCTGCGGACCACGGACGAGGCGGTCAACGTCCTGGTCGGCGCCCTCGACACCGACGTCACCAGCGCCCAGATCGCCGCGGAGGTCAAGCTGGAGGTGCTGGTCAACAGGGGCCGCCTCGCCGACGCGCAACTCGCCGCCGAGCAGGCCCGTTACCGCACCGTGCAGTACGCGGAGACGCTGCGCCGCACGCTGGACTCCACCCGGCGGGACGTGCGCGCCGTCGACTGGCTGCACACCGTGCCCGACATGGTCGACGAGGCGCTGGACCACATCGCCGACCGCTACCGCCACGAGAACGCGATCCTCACCCACATCCGGCACGCCAGGGACGAGGCCGTCGACTCCGAACACAAGCTGCGCGCCGCCGAGTTGGTCGACATCGTCCGCGACTGCATCCGGCGCCACACCCAGCTCCAGTCCCGGCTGCTGGAGGCCGGCCCGCTCTTCCGTGCCGAGCAGGACCGCCAGGCGTTCGCCGCCCCGGCCGCCCGCGCCGGCGTCGACCTGTACGGCCAACTGCTCGCCCCGCTGCTGCCGACGCCCGTCGCCGGGGCGACGCGGGTGACGGACGCCTGGTTCGCCCGGGGCACCGGCCCCCGCCCGCCGGGCGCCGTCCGGCTGACCGACCTCGTCGAGCAGTTGCTGACCCCGCCCGCGCCCCGCGAGCACCTGGGCGCCGAGCTGCCCGAGCCGGACCTGGTGGCGACCCCGGACGACAGCCGGTTCAGCGAGGCCCAGTTGGAGTCGGCGACGGAGCTGCTGCGGCTGCCGCCCGACGCCCCCCGCCGGCTCTCCGGGCTGCTCGCCGACGCCCGCGCCCGCGACCCCGAGCTGCCGCACCTGATCGCGCTGCTCGCGGCGCACGCGGCCAGTCCGCCCGTCGGCACGGCCTACCGGCAGGGCGAGCGGCGGCTGTTGTTCGCCGTGGACGACGGCACCCCGCTGACCGACCCTGACTTCGGCGGCGCCGACCTCGTCGTCGGCACCGCCCTGCTGGACGCGGCGGGCATGGCCGCCGCCCGCACGGAGGAGACCCGTTGACCATCCCGCCCGCCACCACAGCGCCCACGCCCCAGGGGCCCCCGGCCGCGGCGCCGCTCACCCCGGCCGACGCCGCCGACGCGGCCCGGCTGGTCTCCTTCGGCCTCCAGCCCAAGCTGCCGCCGGCCAGGGACGCCGACTACGCGGCCCTGCTCCGCCGTTACCAGGAGGAGCCGCCCTTCGCCCGCGTCGCCGACGCGGTCGCCGGCGGCCTCGGACTGGTCGTCCTGGAGGTCTCCCCGCGCGCCGGGATGGCCGTGGCCGCCGCCGAGGACTCGGTCTTCGCCGTCCGCATGGGCGAGTACGCCCGCCGCACCACCGCCGAGACCACCGACCGCTTCCTGCACGGCCTGGCCCATCTCGCCGTCGCCGCCCTGGCGTTCCCCCGCCCGGCCGACCTCGCCGACGACGACTACCTGGGCCGGATCACGGTCAACGGCGTGGAGTCCTTCGTCCGCCACGCCTGCGAGCGGCTGGCCGAGCGCGCCGCCGAGCGCGGGGAGAACACGGACCCCGCCAGCGAGGAGCCGGGGCTTGAGGCGGCCTGGCGGGTCTACGCCCGGCGTAGCGCCACCGGCGCCACCAAGGACGCCCGCCGGCTGGCCGGTTCGACGACCGGCATCGTCGGCAAGGCCGTCGCCTTCCTCGCCGACTCCGGCTTCCTGCACCGCGTCGGCGACGAGCAGGGCGGCACCTACCGCACCACCCCCCGCTACCAGCTCCAGGTCCGCGAGCTGGCGACCACCGCCGCGCTGACGGAGCTGACCGAGCTGGGTCTGGTCCCCGTCAGCGACGGCACCGGCACGCTGCTGCCCGGTGACCCGGACGCCACCGATCTGGCCGACGGCGCCGGACTGCCGTTCCACCGCTGAGCCCGCCGCACCACACCGCCCCTACCAGGTAAGAAACGCACGAGAGTCCCCGCCATGTACGAGCTGTCCCGGGTCCGCCTCTACTCCATCGGCCCAGCCGGCGCCCGCTACGCCGACACCGTGCTCGACCTGCGAGGCGTCGGCGCGCCCGTCCCCGAACCCGCCCCCGCGCAGGCGGACTTCTTCGAGGACGAGCCCACCGGCCCGCCGCTGCGCCCGGCCCCCGCCGGGGTGCTCTTCCTGGAGAACGGCGGCGGCAAGTCGGTGCTGCTCAAGCTGATCTTCTCCGTGATGCTCCCCGGCCACCGCAACACCCTGGGCGGCGCCAGCTCGGGCGTGCTGCGCAAGTTCCTGCTGGCCGACGACTGCGGCCACGTGGCCCTGGAGTGGCAGCACACCCGCACCGGCGAGAGCGTCGTCGTCGGCAAGGTCAGCGAGTGGCGCGGCCGCCAGGTGTCGAACGACCCGCGCCGTTTCGCCGAGGCGTGGTACTCGTTCCGGCCGGGCCCGGGGATGAGCCTGGACTCGCTGCCCGTCGCCGAGTCCACCGCGCTGCGCCGCCCCGAGTCCGGCGACGGCAGCTCGGGGGCGCGCGGCAGGCGCCGCACCATGAAGGGCTTCCGCGACGTCCTCACCGAGACCGGCCGCGCCTACCCGAACCTCGACGTCGTCTGGGAGGAGGTCCACGAGCGCTGGATCGAGCACCTGGGCCGGCTCGGCCTCGACCCCGAGCTCTTCCGCTACCAGCGGGAGATGAACGCGGACGAGGGCGAGGCGGCCGGCCTCTTCGCGGTGAAGAACGACGTGGACTTCACCGACCTGCTGCTGCGCGCCGTCACCGACCCCAGGGACACCGACGGCCTCGCCGACCTGGTGCACGGCTTCGCCGACAAGCTCGGCCGGCGCGCCGAGCTGACCGCCGAGCGCGACTTCACGGCCGGCTCCGTCGAGTTGCTCGGCCGGGTGACGGAGGCGGCCGGCGAGCGCGAGTCGGCCCGTTCCGTCCACTCGGCCGCCGAGCACCGGGCGCGCGGGCTGACCCGGCGGCTGGCGGCCAGGGCCGAGCGCGAGCGGGGGCTGGCCGCCGAGCTGGCCGAGAGCGCGGATAACGGCGCCGAGGCCGTCGCCGGCGCCGAGGAGGCCCGCGCCAGGGCCGCCCGCATCACCGCGGAACTCGCCTTCCGCCACGCGTCGTTGGCGCTGGCCGCCGCCGAGCAGGCGGCCACGGCCCAGCGCCGCGAGCTGACCGAGGCCCGCACCCGGCAGGCCGCCTGGGCCGCCGCCGAGACGGTGCTCCAGCACCGCGCCGCCGCCGACCGCGCCGCGCGGGTCGCCGCCGCCATCCAGGAGGCCGAGCGGGACGCGGCGCCCGCGCTGGCCGCCAGGTCGAAGGCCGCCGCCGCGCTGGTGCGCGCCCTGCACGCGGCGGCCGAGCGCGGGGAGGCCACCGCCGCCGAGCACGAGGAGCGCTCCGCGGCCCTCGTCGCCCAGGCGGGGACCGCGCACCGCGACGCCACCGCCGCCGCCACCGAGGCGCAGCGCGCCCGCAGCGAGGCCGACCATCTGCGGCAGCGCTTCGAGGAGGCCGAGCGGGAGATGGCGGAGGCCGTTCGCGCCGGCTGGCTGGAGGACGGCCCCGGCGCCGACCCGGCCGCCGCCGCGCTCGCGGCGGCCGACGCCTCCCGCGCGGCGGTCGCCGCGTTCGAGACCGCGCGGATCGCCGCCGCCGGCGCCGCCGAGCGCGCCGGCGAGCTGGCCGGCGAGCGCGCCTCGGCCGAGCTGGCCGCCGCCCGCGCCGCCGACGCCGCCCAGGCGGCCGAGGCCGCGCTGGCCGCCGAGCGCGCCACCGCCGGCTCGCTGGCCGCCGAGCCCCGCCTCGCCGAGCTGCTTGGCGTCGCCGAGGAGTTGACCGTCGCCGACCTCGACACGCACGCGGAGACTTTGGCCGGGCTGCTCGATGCCTCCCTGGAGACGACCGAGCGCCGCCTGTTCTCGCTGCGCACCGAGGCCGCCGACGACGCCCGCATCCTCGCCGCGCTCGGCGACGGCGGCCTGCTGCCGCCGGGGCCCGACGTGCTGGCCACCGTCGAGTTCCTCGGCGAGCACGGCGTTCCCGCCCTGCCCGGCTGGCGCTATCTCGCGCAGGCCGTCGACCCGGCCGATCACGCGGCGGTGCTGGCCGCCAGGCCCGAGCTGGTCGACGGCGTCGTCATCACCGACGTGGACAGCCACGCCCGGGCCCGCGAGGTGCTGGACGAGGCCGCGCTGCTGCCCCGTTCCGCCGTCGCCGTCGGCACCGCCGCCGCGCTGCTCGCCCCGACCCCGCCGCCCGGCGGCGCGGACAGCGGCATCTTCCTGGTCCCGCCCAACCCCGCGATGCACGACGAGCGCGCCGCCGACGACGAACGCCAGGCGCTGCGCGCCCGCGCGGGCGCGCGCGACACGGACATCAGGACGCTGGCCGCCCGTGTCACCGGCGACCGGGCGCTGGCCGCCCGGCTCGCCTCCTGGCGCGCGGGCTGCCCGGCCGGCCGGCTCGGCGAGCTGGACGCCGCGGCCGAACGCACCGCCGCGCGGGCGGTCGAGGCCGAGGCCCGGCTGACGGCGCTGGTCGCCGAGGCCGACGAGGCGGCCGCCGCCGCGACCGAGGCCGCCGAGGCCAGGGACGCCCGGCAGGAGGCGGCGCAGCGCGCCGGCCGCGCCGCCGACGCGCTGGTCGGCCTCGCCTCCCGGCTGCGGGAGCGCGGCCGGTGGCGGTCGCGGACGCGGGAGCTGGCGGCCGAGGCCGCCGACGCCGAGGCCCGCGCCGCCGAGCTGCTGACCGTCGCCCAGGCCGCGGACGAGGACCGCCGCGCCGCGCAGCGCGCCGCCGACGACGCCCGCCGCACCGCGCACGCGCTGCGCGCCGAGCGCGCCGAGGTCTCCGGCGCCCCCGACGACGCGGTCGAGGGGGCCTCGCCCGACGCGGAGACCTCGCTGCCCGCGCTGCGCGAGGCGTACCGTTCGGCCTCCCGGCTCTACGAGAAGGTCGGTGTCGGCGCCGACCTGCGCGCCGAGCAGGCCCGCGCCGAGGGCGACGAGTCGGCGGCCCGCGCCGCGCTGGACCGCCTGAGCAACAAGGTCCGCACCCGCGCCGCCCGCCTCCTGGACGGCCCGGACGGCGCCGACGGCCCCTCCCGCCGCGCCGCGGCCGAGCGCGCCGAGGCGCAGGTCCAGGCGCTGGAGGGGCGTTCTGCCGCCGCCAGCGAGCGGCTGGGCCGGCTGCGCGGCGAGGCCGAGCGGCTGGCGCCCGCCGAGGGCGCCGCCCACATCGAGCTGCCCGAGGACCGCGTCCCCGAGGACGCGCCGCGCGCGGCCGAGCTGCTGCGCGCCGCCGAGGCGGAGCTGGCCGCGCGCGAGGAGGAGCTTGCCGAGGCCGAGACCGCCCACCGGGCCCTGGCCGAGCAGCACGCCCGCGCGGTGCGCGCCGCCGAGGGCTTCGCCGAGAGCGCCGCCCAGCTCGGCGATCAACTCCGCGACCCCGGCGAGGAGTCGGACCAGGCGCCGGCCGCGCCCGAGCCCTACCCCGGCGCCATCGAGGAGGCCAGGGCGGCCGTCGGCGACGCCCGCCGCGCGCTCCGCGCCGCGGGCTCCGGGCTGGCCGCCGCCGAGTCCGCCGTGCGGGACGCCTGCGACCAGCTGGTGCGGCACGCCAACGCCAGCCGCTACGAGCAGGTCCGCACCCCGGCCCGCACCCAGATCAGGGAGCTGCCCGCCGCCGCCCTGCCCACCCACGCGGCGGCCTGGGCCGAGGCGTTCGCCCCCCGGCTGCGGGTGCTCGGCGACGAGTTGACCCAGCTGGAGCGGAACAGGGACGGCATCGTCGACCGGCTGCGCGGCCTCGTCGAGTCGGCGCTGGCCACCCTCCGTTCCGCGCAGCGGCTCTCCCGGCTGCCCGAGGGGCTGGGGGAGTGGTCGGGGCAGGAGTTCCTGCGCATCCGCTTCGACGAGCCCGACCAGGCGACGCTCACCGAGCGCCTGGGCGAGGTCGTCGACGAGGTGACCCGCGCCGCCGTCCGGAAGAACACGGACCTGCGCCGGGACGGCGTCTCCCTGCTGCTGCGCGGCACGCACGCGGCGATCCGCCCGGCCGGTGTGCGCGTGGAGATCCTCAAGCCGGACGCGGTGCTGCGCGCCGAGCGGGTCCCCGTCGGCCAGATGGGAGACGTCTTCTCCGGCGGCCAGTTGCTGACCGCCGCCATCGCCCTCTACTGCACGATGGCCGCGCTGCGCGGCAACGACCGGGGCCGCGACGGCCACCGGCACGCCGGCACGCTCTTCCTGGACAACCCCATCGGTCGCGCCAACGCCACCTATCTGCTGGAGCTGCAACGCGCGGTCGCCGACGCCCTCGGCGTGCAACTCCTCTACACCACGGGCCTGTTCGACACCACGGCGCTGGCCGAGTTCCCCCTGGTGATCCGGTTGCGCAACGACGCGGACCTGCGCGCCGGGCTGAAGTACATCAGCGTCGAGGAGCATCTGCGCCCCGGGCTGCCGCGTACCGACGAGGAGGCCGAGCCGGTGCACGGCGAGGTCACCGCCACCCGCGTCTACCGCAGGCCCAACACGTCCCAGTCGCCGGCCCCCTCGGCGCCCTCCGCCCCCTCGGCGCCCGCCCCGGACGCCGGCGCGGCGCCCCTGCCCTGACGGCGCGCCGCCTTCCTCGCGGCCCGGCGCTCGGCGCGCCGGGCCCTGGCGTTGGCCCGCGCGACGCTGCTCGGCACGGAGACCACGCCGTTGCGCTGCCGCCAGGACTGCGAGGTCACCCAGATGTCCAGCACGGACCAGGTCGCCACCACGGCGCTGAGCAACGTCGATATGGCCATCGGCAGCACCAGCCAGGAGCCGGCGAGCAACGCCAGCAGCATCACGACGAGCTGGCAGAGCGTCAGGGCGATGATGATCACCGCGCGCACGGCGGCGGTGCGCACGGGATCGGGAAGTCGGGGTCTCGCATACACGCCGCTGGGCCCCCTGCACGGTGAGATGCGCGGATATGTCCTCGGGTGACCATGGTAGAACGCCTTGCGCCCCCGCCGGTCACGGACCAGGATGAGGCGCCCACCGGGTCACCCCCATGATGACCGGAGTGCGCACCGAGCGGGTCCGCCGGCCTGACCGGTAGTAGGCTCGCGCTGTCGACACGTTGACTCGTGGACACCCATCGCGTGCGGAGCGGCCGGGCACAGCAAGGGGAGGGTATGCGCGTTCGCGGCAAGACGGTCCCACGCAGGGTCTGGACGCTGGTGTTGGTGCCGCTCCTTTCCCTGCTGCTGGTCTGGGCGTTCACCGCCGCGCTCACCGTCTCGGCGGCGCTCGACGCCACCGACTCGTCCTCCTCCGCCGACCGGCTCGCCGCCCCCGCGGACGAGTTGATCGCCGCCCTCCAGCGGGAGCGGCGCGACGCCGTCGTCTATCTCGCCGACCCCCGGCGGGCCGACGCCCTGGACGCGTTGGACGCGTCCCGGGCCGAGACCGGGGTCACGCTGCGCCGCCTGTGGCGGGCGACCGACGCCGCCGAGGGCCATCTGACGGGCGCGGCGGAGAGCCGACTCGCCACGCTGCGGCGGACGTTGGGCGAGCTGGACCGGCTGCGCGGCCAGACCGACAGCAACACCATCCCGCTCTCCGGCGCGTTGGACGCCTACAGCGACCTGACCGCCGCGGCGCTGCGCTTCCGCGCCGCGCTGCCCCCGGCGGAGAACGCCTCGGGCCAGCGCCACGCGAGCGCGGTCGCCGGACTGCGCCAGGCCCGCGAGTACGTCTCCCAGGAGGACGCGCTGGTCGCCGGCGTGCTCGGCACCGGCCGCAGCAGCGAGACCGAGCGCCGCGCGCTCACCGACCTGATAGCCGCCCGCGAGGCGGTCTACGCCCAGTCCGTGCCCGACCTCCCGCTGGACGACCGGCAGAACCACGACGGCTTCTGGGACAGCGGCACGGCCCGCATCCTCGCCGAGGCCGAGCAGCAGTTGGCGGGCGACCTCGGCACCCCGCTGCCGGGCCACTGGGAGCAGAGCACCTTCGACGTGCTGGAGGGCACCGGCGCGCTGGTGGCCGAGGCCGACGGCCGGCTGGCCGACCGGCTCGACTCCTCCCACACCCCGCTGGTCGTCCGCGCCGTGCTGGCCGGCGGCTTCGGCCTGCTGCTGGTGGCGGGCGCGGCGTGGATCGCGGTGCGCGGGGCGCGTTCCCTCACCCGCGACCTGACGGATCTGGCCCGGGAGGCGACGGACGCCGCCGAGGTGCGGCTGCCCGGCGTCACCCGCCGCCTGGAGGCGGGTGAGCACGTCGACATGGAGACCGAGGCGCCCCGCCTGGAGTACGGCGACGACGAGATAGGCCGCATCGGACGCTCGCTCAACACCCTGCAACGCGAGGCCACTTCGGCGGCCGTCGAACGTTCCTACACCCGGCGCGGCGTCTCCGAGGTCTTCGTCAACCTGGCCCGCCGCAACCAGGTGCTGCTGCACCGTCAGCTCCAGCTGCTGGAGACGATGGAGCAGCGCAGCCAGGACAGCGAGGCCCGGGTGGACCTGGTCCGCCTGGACCACCTCAGCACCCGGATGCGGCGGAACGCGGAGGGCCTGGTGATCCTCTCCGGCGCGGCCCCGGCCCGGCAGTGGCGCAAGCCGGAGCACCTGAGCGAGCTGGTGCGGGCCGCGGTCGACGAGATCGAGGACTTCGAACGCGTCGAGATCCGCCGCCTCCCCCCGCTGGTGGTCGCCGGCGGCGCCGTCGCCGACCTGGTGCAGTTGATGGCCGAACTCCTGGAGAACGCCACGGTGTTCTCGCCCCCGCACACCGCCGTCCAGGTCTCGGGCGAGCGCGTTCCGCACGGCGTGACCCTGGAGATCCACGACCGGGGCCTGGGCATGACGCCGGAGGCGCTGCGCGAGGCCAACCGGCGGCTGTCGGAGATCACCGAGTTCCAGCTCTCCGACACCGACAGGATCGGGCTGTTCGTGGTGGCCAGGCTGGCCGAGCGGCACCACGTGAAGGTCGCGCTGCGCGAATCGCCCTACGGCGGCACCACCGCCGTCACCCTGATCCCCGGTGAACTGCTGTCCGAGGCCCCCGAGGGAGTGCCGACGCGGGAGCGCCTCGCCTCGGCGCCGGGGCGGCCCGCGCTGCTGGACGGACCGGTGGACGGGCCGGTCGAGTTGGAGGCCGCGGTCGACGCCGAGGGCGACGTCGGACACCCGGCCGGCACCGAGGAGCACGCCGCGGAACACCCCGCCGCCCGCCCGGCGGCGGGCGGCCGGCGCCACGCGGCGCCCGTGCTCGTCGCCGACCACGGCCGGCCGGTGCCCCCGCCACCCGAACGGGGCGGCGCGGGCGCCGGCGCGTCCGAGCCCGAGCGCCCGGCGCGCGAGGGGGTGACGGGCGCCGGACTGCCGCGCCGCGTGCGCCGCAGGGCGCCCGCGCCCGAGGCCCCGGCGCGCGCCACCGGCGAGCCGGGCGGCCACCCCGACCCGGAGGCCGCGCCCGAGGTGGACGCGGAGGAGCTGCGCAGCAGGCTGGCGGCCCTGCAACGCGGCTGGCGGCGCGGCCGGGAGCAGACCGAGTCCGAGGGGGCGGACGAGCCGCCGCCCGCCGCCCCCTGAGGGGCCGTCGCACGCCGTCCCGGAGACCCGCGGCAACCGAAGAGACGTCAGACCGACCGAAGAGACGTCAGACCGAAGGACAGGACGCATGACCGTACCCGAGCCCACGACCCCCGGCCCCGCCGAGCGGAAGGGCCAGCCGGCGGCCGAGTCCCTCGACCCGTTGCTGGACGAACTGGTGGCACGGGTGCCCGGCATCCGCCACGCGCTGCTGCTGGCCGCCGACGGCCTGGCGCGCGGCGCCTCCAGCGCCCTGGGCCGGGAGGACAGCGAGCAACTGGCCGCCGTCGCCTCCGGGTTCCACAGCCTGGCGCGTGGCGTCGGCCAGCACTTCGACACCGGGACGGCCCGGCAGACGCTGGTCGAGCTGGACGAGGCGTTCCTGCTGGTGACGGCGGCCGGATCGGGCAGCGCCCTGGCCGTGCTGACGGACCCGGAGGCGGAGGTCGGTCAGGTCGCCTACGAGATGGCCCTGTTGGTCAAGCGTCTCGGGCCGCTGGTCGCGATCCCGCCGCGCCGCCCCTGAAGCCGCCGCCGGGTCGACCCCCGCGGCCGGCGAGAACCGGCCCCGGAACCGCCCCGGACCGGCCCCGGAACCGGTCCCGGGAGCGCTTCCGGTCCGTTTTGCCCCGCCCTCGGCCACTGATTGTCGCGAACAGGTGACAAAGCCGGGGAACGGGCGAACCAAGGTCGCGAAAGTGGCGTCCAGATACAGGGACGGCGGGTTCCGGGACCGACGGGGGTGGCTCCGGGACGCCGCCGTCACCGTTTTCGGGCGGTGGCGGACGGACGCGCGCCGGCGGGGCCGTCACCCGGTCCGCAACTCCTCCCGGCTGACGGGGAAGTCGAAGCGCCGGTCGGCATACGGTTCCCCGTCGTGGCTGAAGTGCCACCACTCCGTGTCGATCGGCGAGAACCCGTGCGCCGCCATCGCCTCCCGCAGCCGTTCCCGCGCGCGCCGGGGGCCCTCGTCCGGCTCGGGGGAGCCGGGGTGCGAGGCCGGGTCGAAGAAGTCGAATCCGGTGCCCATGTCCACCTCGCGGCCCTCCGGGTCCAGCAGCGTCAGGTCGACGGTGCCGCCCCGGCTGTGGCCGGAGTGCTCGGCCAGGTAACCCTCGTCGAAGAGCCGCTCCTTGGGGACCCGCGGGTAGAACTCCGCGCGCCGCTCGGTCGCCGACGGGTCGTCGGCCCACCGCAGGAAGTGGTCGACCGCGCGCTGCGGCCGGTAGCAGTCGAAGACCCGCAGTCCCGAGCCGTCCTCCCGCGCCAGGTCCCGCCGCACCCGCTCCAGGGCGCGCGCCGTCTCCTCGGCCAGCAGGCACTCGGCCTCCTCGTAGCCGTCGATCGGCTCACCCACGAAGTTGCGGTCCCCGGCGTACCGGATGTCCTGCTCGATCCCGGGCGCCACGTCGCGCAGCGCGACGAAGCCCGCCGGCGCGCGATCCGACCGCTCCGGCGCGCGCGCCGGAGCGAGCACGCCGGCCAGGGCGGCCAGCGCCCCCACCGCCAGCACGGCGGTCACCACGCGAAGCAAGCGCATTCTCCAGCAGTACCAGGGCGCCGTCCGACCCGAAAGCCGGTGCGGGCGTTGGCCGGCCGTTCGGGTGCCGCCACACTGGTGCCGACCGGGGCGAGCTGAGATCGTCCCGGTAGCCCAGCGCCAGTGTCGTCGCCCACGGAGCCGCCCATGACCACCGAAGACCGCACCGCCGAGCCCCTGTGGCGCCCCCGCCCCGAACGGGTGGCGGCCGCCCGGATCACCCGCTTCCACGCCCGGGCCGCCGCGGACCACGGCGCCCCGGCGCCGACCGGCGCCCCCGAGGCCGACTACGCCGCGCTGCACCGCTGGTCGGTCACCGACCTGGAGGCGTTCTGGCGCGCCGTCGCCGGCTTCTTCGACGTGCGGTTCGCCACCGAGCCGACGGCGGTGCTCCAGGACCCGAGGATGCCCGGCGCCCGCTGGTTCCCCGGCGCCACGCTCAACTACGCGGAGCACGCGCTGCGCGGCCCGGCGGACGCGGGGGACGACGCGCCCCCCGCGCTGCTGGCCCTGGACGAGGAGCTGACCGAGCGCGCGGTCGGCTGGCGGGAGTTGCGGCACGCCGTGGGGGCGCTCGCCGCCTCGCTGCGCGAGCTGGGCGTGCGCCCCGGCGACCGGGTCTGCGGCTATCTGCCCAACGTCCCCGAGGCCGTGGTGGCGCTGCTGGCCAGCGCGGCGGTCGGCGCGGTCTGGACCTCCTGCGCCCCGGACTTCGCGGCGCGCAGCGTGCTGGACCGCTTCCAACAGGTCGAGCCCGTCGTGCTGTTCGCGGTGGACGGCTACCGCTTCGGCGGTCGGGAGCACCGGCGCGCCGAGACCGTGGCGGAGCTGCGCGCCGGGCTGCCCTCGCTGCGCGCCGTCGTCCATGTGCCGCTGCTCGGCGAGGCGCCGCCGGAGTCGGCGCTGAGCTGGGACGAGGTGACCGCGGGCGAGGTGGAGCCGGTCTTCGAGCAGGTGCCGTTCGACCATCCGCTGTGGGTGCTGTACTCCTCGGGCACCACCGGGCTGCCGAAGGCGATCGTCCAGTCCCAGGGCGGCATCCTGCTGGAGCACCTCAAGCAGCTGGGGCTCCACCTCGACCTCGGGCCCGGCGACCGGCTGTTCTGGTACACCTCGACCGGCTGGATGATGTGGAACTTCCTCGCCTCCAGCCTGCTGACCGGCACCACGGCGGTGCTCCACGACGGCGCCCCCGCACAGCCGACGGCCGACGTGCAGTGGCGGGTCGCCGCACGCGTCCGGGCCACGGTCTTCGGCACCTCGGCGGCCTACATCACGGCCTGCGCCAAGAAGGACGTCCACCCGGCCCGCGACCTGGACCTGTCGGCGACCCGCTGCGTCGCCACCACCGGTTCGCCGCTGCCTCCTGACGGGTTCCGCTGGCTGCACGAGGAGGCCGGGGCCGACCTGTGGATCGCGTCGGTCAGCGGCGGCACCGACGTGTGCAGCTGCTTCGCCGGCGGCGTGCCGACGTTGCCGGTGTACGTCGGGGAGCTCCAGGCGCCCTGCCTCGGCACCGACCTGGCGGCCTGGGACCCGCACGGCACCCCGCTGATCGACGAGGTGGGGGAGCTGGTGGTCGGCACCCCGATGCCGTCGATGCCGGTGGGCTTCTGGAACGACCCCGACGGCGCGCGCTACCGGGAGAGCTACTTCGAGACCTATCCGGGCGTCTGGCGCCACGGCGACTGGATCACCCACACCTCGCGGGGCGGGGTGGTCATCCACGGCCGTTCCGACTCCACGCTCAACCGGCAGGGCGTGCGGATGGGTTCCGCCGACATCTACGAGGCGGTGGAGCTGCTGCCCGAGGTCGCCGAGTCGCTGGTCATCGGCGTGGAACGGCCGGACGGCGGCTACTGGATGCCGCTGTTCGTGGCGCTCGCCGAGGGCGCGGTGCTCGACGCGGCGCTGCGCGACCGGATCGCCGCCACGATCCGCGCGCGGCTCTCGCCGCGCCATCTCCCGGACGAGATCGTGGAGATCCCGGGTGTGCCGCACACCCGTACGGGCAAGCGCCTGGAGGTGCCGGTCAAGCGGCTCTTCCAGGGCGTCGCGCTGGAACGGGCCGCCAACCTGGGCGCTGTGGACGACCCGGAGCTGCTCCGTTTCTTCGCCCGCCTCGCCCACGAGAGGGCGACTGTCAGTGACGACCGCTACGGTGAGTGACCAGTTGCTGGTTCGACCGTGAGGTGGACGTCATGGGGTGGTTCGAGGGATTCGCGGACGCGGGGGACTTCGGGGCGGAGCGGTCGCGGGACCGCCGCCCGCGTCCCGGGCGGCGACGGCCGGCCGGAGGCCGGCGGGCGGCGCGGCGCCGCCCCTGGCCGTCCCGGCCGCCGGGCGCCCGGCCGGAGGAGGGGCCGCCGACCCCGGCCGACCATCCGCGGTACGTCTGGGCCCGGGGCACCCGCCTGCTGGCCGAGGCGGGGCGCTGCCCGCGCTGCGGCGCCCCGCAGCGGCGCTGCGCCTTCGCCAGGGCCGCCGGCCTGCTGCGCTGGCTGTGGGAGCGGGCCGGCCCCGGCGAGCACCACCTGGTGTGCAGCGTGCTGCTGCCCGACACCACGCTCAGCGCCAGCCTCGGCCTGCGGCCGGCCGCCTCGGGCGGCGGCCGGGCGTTCGGGGAGGAGGAGGCCGCCGTCTTCTGCGCGGTGCTGGCGGCCGGGCTGGTCAGCGGCGCCTCCGGCGGGCTGGTGCTGCGGACGGCCGAGGAGCCGCCGCGCCAGTCGGTCCGGGGCTGGAGGCTGACGGCCGGGCGGCTGGTGCCGCTGAGCGAGGCCCAGGTCTTCGCCGCCTACTGCACCGACCCCACCTCGGGTGAGCCGCTGCCGCCCGAGCCCGACGTCGACTACCGCGCCTCCCCGAGGCCGCCGACCGGTGACTGCCCCGGGCCGGCGGAGCCGGCCCCGCCCGGGTGACGTGCCCCGGGCCCGCGTCGGCCGCGCGGGCCCGGCCCCGGCGGGCGGTCGGGAGTGAGCCCGCGCCCCGAGGGGGCTCACTTCCCGGAGAGCACTCCGTGCGCCGCCGCCCGCGCGCCCTCCGCCCCCTCGGCGGCGCGCGCCGCCTCGGCCGCCCGGCGGCACTGCGCCAGCGTGTGCCGGGCCAGCGTCGCCCGCACCCCCGGGATCGCCCCGGCCCCCATCGACAGGCTGGTCACCCCCAGCCCGGTGAGCACGCAGGCGAGCAGCGGATCGGCCGCCGCCTCCCCGCACACCCCGCACCCCTTGCCCTCGTCCCCGGCGGCCCGTGCCGCCAGCGCCACCAGGTCCAGCAGCGCCGGCTGCCACGGGTCCTGCCAGCGGGAGACCGCCCCCACCTGCCGGTCGGCGGCGAACGCGTACTGGGCGAGATCGTTGGTCCCCACGGAGAGGAACTCCACCTCCCGCAACAGCGACCGCGCCCGCAGCGCCGCCGCGGGCACCTCCACCATCGCCCCCGGCGACGCCGCCAGCCCCGCCGCCCGGCACGCCTCGGCGAACGCCTTGGCGTCCGCCCGGTCGGCCACCATCGGCGCCATCACCTCCAGATGCACCGGCAGCCCGGCCACCGCCTCGCCGAGTGCCGCCAGTTGGCCGGCCAGCACCCCGGGGTGGGCCAGCAGCGCCCGCAGCCCCCGCACGCCGAGCGCCGGGTTGGGCTCCGTCGCCCCCGAGGCGAGAAAGGCCAGCGGCTTGTCCGCCCCCGCGTCCAGCACCCGTACCACCACCCGCCCCCCGGGAAAGGCCGAGAGCACCTCCCGGTAGACCCGCGCCTGCTCCGCCACCTCCGGAGGCCGGTCCCCGCCGGAGAGGAAGAGCAGCTCCGTGCGGAAGAGCCCCACCCCCTCGGCCCCCGCCGCCACGGCCGCCGGCACGTCGGCCGGGCCGCCGACGTTCGCCAGCAGCGGCACCCGGTGCCCGTCCGAGGTCGCCCCCGGCCCCCGGGTGTGCAGCACGGCCGCCCGCCGCCGCGCCGCCGCCTCCGCCAGCCGCTCCCGCCGGCTGGCGTCCGGCTCCACCACCACCTCCCCGGTGGAGCCGTCCACCGCCACCACCGTCCCCGTGGCGATCCGCCCCGCCCCCGCCACGGCCACCACCGCCGGCACCCCCAACGCCCGCGCCAGGATGGCGCTGTGGCTGGTCGGCCCGCCCTCCTCCGTGACGAAGCCCAGTACCAGCGAGGTGTCGAGCAGCGCCGTGTCGGCCGGCGCCAGGTCCCGGGCGATCAGCACATAGGGCTCGTCGCTGTCCGGCACGCCGGGCGTCGGCAGCCCCATCAGCCGCGCCACGATCCGGTTGCGCACGTCGTCCAGGTCCGCGACCCGCCCGGCCAGATAGTCGCCGGCGCCGGCCAGCAGCGCCCGGTAGGCCGCCAGCGCGTCGTAGACCGCCCGCTCGGCGCCGCTGCCCACGCTGATCCGCCGCTCCGCGTCGGCCAGCAGCTCCGGATCCTCCGCCATCAGCGCCTGCGCCTCCAGCACGGCCTGCGCCTCGCCGCCCGCCAGCGTGCCCCGCGCCCGCAGGTCCGCCGCCACCGCCTGGACGGCCCGCCGCGTCCTGGCCAACTCCCTGGGCGCCTCCGCGCCGGTGACACGCCGCGCCGGCGGCTCGATCACGCGCGTCCCCATGTGCCGCACCTGCCCGATCGCCACGCCGTGGCTGACCCCGACACCCCGCAGTCCGGTCTCCGTCACGCCCGCTCCACCCGCCTCGCCTCGGCTGCCCGGCGGCGCCCGCCGGGGCGCCCGGTGTCATCGAACGGCGCCGCCGACCCGGCGTCAAACGCCCCCGGCCTCCGGCGCGTCCCCGCTGTCCCCGGCGTCCCCGCGCCCGTGTCCGCCCGGTAGGGTCTAACCGCGTTGGCGACGACACGGTGCGATGGGGAGGCTTCCGGGTGGAGGTCCAGGAGACGCGGGTTCAGACGGACCGGATCTGGACCATTCCCAACGTGCTGAGCATGGCCCGCCTGCTGGGCGTCCCCCTCTTCCTCTGGCTGGTGCTCTCCCCGGTCTTCGACGGCCCCAACAGGGACGGCTGGGCGCTGCTCGTCCTCTTCCTCAGCGGCGTCAGCGACTACCTCGACGGCAAGCTCGCCCGCCGGTGGAACCAGATCAGCGCGCTCGGCCGCGTCCTCGACCCGGCCGCCGACCGGCTCTACATCCTCTCCACCCTGGTCGGCCTCACCTGGCGGGAGATCCTGCCGCTGTGGCTGACCGCGCTGCTCCTGGCCAGGGAGCTGATGCTGCTGGTCATGGTCTGGCTGCTGGACCGCCACGGCTATGCCCCGCCCCAGGTCAACTTTCTGGGCAAGGCCGCCACCTTCAATCTGATGTACGCCTTCCCGCTGCTGCTCCTCAGTGACTCAAGTGGTGCGATGGGGTCACTCGCTGCTATTTTCGGATGGGCGTTCGCCGGCTGGGGTACAGCGCTCTACTGGTGGGCAGGGATCCTCTACGTGGTCCAGGTCCGCCGTCTTCTCACGGTGGATGCCACGCCCGACTGATGTGCCCTGGCAGCGTCGCGGGGGTCCGGTGCCCGTACGTGTCGCACGCATCCGGGGAGCCACCCCGGGCCCGGGCCCCTCCCTGCGGGCACAGTCGGAACGACTGTCGGACCCAAGGAGGACACTTCCGATATGAAGGCCGTCGTAATGGCTGGTGGCGAAGGCACCCGGCTTCGCCCCATGACCGCGAGTATGCCCAAGCCCCTGCTGCCCGTGGCCAACCGCCCCATCATGGAGCACGTGCTGCGCCTGCTGAAGCGCCACGGACTCAACGAGACCGTGGTCACGGTGCAGTTCCTCGCCTCCCTGGTGAAGAACTACTTCGGCGACGGTGAGGAGCTGGGAATGGACCTCACCTACGCCCACGAGGAGAAACCGCTGGGCACGGCCGGAAGTGTGAAGAACGCGGAGGAGGCGTTGCGTGACGACTCGTTCCTCGTCATCTCCGGGGACGCGCTCACCGACTTCGACCTCAGCGACCTGATCCGCTTCCACCGCGAGCGCGGGGCGCTGGTCACCGTCTGCCTCAC
This sequence comes from Streptomyces zhaozhouensis, assembly GCF_900230195.1. GTDB lineage: Bacteria > Actinomycetota > Actinomycetes > Streptomycetales > Streptomycetaceae > Streptomyces > Streptomyces zhaozhouensis. The sequence goes on along the minus strand of NZ_OCNE01000014.1, from coordinate 59,987 downwards.
CCGCGTGCCCAACCCGCTGGAGTTCGGCATCACCATCGTCGACGACGAGGGCCGCGTCGAGCGCTTCCTGGAGAAGCCCACCTGGGGCCAGGTCTTCTCCGACACGGTCAACACCGGCATCTACGTGATGGAGCCCGAGGTCTTCGACTACGTCGAGCCCGACACCTCCGTCGACTGGTCGGGCGACGTCTTCCCCCGCCTGATGAAGGAGGGCCGCCCCATCTTCGGCTATGTCGCCGAGGGCTACTGGGAGGACGTCGGCACCCACGAGAGCTATGTGAAGGCCCAGGCCGACGTCCTGGAGGGCAAGGTCGACGTCGAGATCGACGGCTTCGAGATCTCGCCCGGCGTCTGGATCGCCGAGGGCGCCGAGGTCCACCCCGACGCCAAGCTCCGCGGCCCCCTCTACGTCGGCGACTACGCCAAGATCGAGGCCGGCTCCGAGGTCCGCGAGCACACCGTCATCGGCTCCAACGTCGTCGTCAAGGCCGACGCGTTCCTGCACCGCGCCGTCGTCCACGACAACGTCTACATCGGCCCCGGCAGCAACCTGCGCGGCTGCGTCATCGGCAAGAACACGGACGTCATGCGCGCCGCGAGGATCGAGGACGGCGCCGTCATCGGCGACGAGTGCCTGGTGGGCGAGGAGTCCATCGTCCAGGGCAACGTCCGGGTCTACCCGTTCAAGACCGTGGAGGCGGGCGCCTTCGTCAACACCTCGGTCATCTGGGAGGCCAGGGGCCAGGCCCAGCTCTTCGGCGCCCGCGGCGTCTCCGGGATCCTCAACGTCGAGATCACGCCCGAGCTGGTCGTCCGACTGGCCAGCGCCTACGCCACCACCCTGAAGAAGGGCTCCACCGTCACCACGGCCAGGGACCACTCCCGGGGCGCCCGCGCCCTCAAGCGCGCCGTGATCTCCGCGCTCCAGGCCAGCGCCATCGACGTCCGCGACCTGGAGAACGTGCCGTTGCCCGTGGCCCGCCAGCAGACCGCGCGCGGCAGCGCCGGCGGCGTCATGATCCGCACCACCCCCGGCGTCCCCGACTCCGTCGACATCATGTTCTTCGACGAGCGCGGCGCCGATCTCTCCCAGGCCCGCCAGCGCAAGCTGGACCGGGTCTACGCCCGCCAGGAGTACCGCCGCGCCTTCCCGGGCGAGATCGGCGACCTGCGCTTCCCGGCCAGTGTCTTCGACGCCTACACCGGCTCGGTGCTGCGCGCGGTCGACACCACGGGGCTCGCCGAGTCCGGCATCAAGGTCGTCGTCGACGCCGCCAACGGCAGCGCCGGCCTCGTCCTGCCCAGCCTGCTCGGCCGGCTCGGCGTCGACGCCCTGACCATCAACCCGGGTCTCGACGAGGCCCGTCCGACCGAGAGCGCCGAGACCCGGCGCGCCGGACTGGTGCGCCTGGGCGAGATCGTCTCCTCGGCGCGCGCCGCGTTCGGCGTCCGCTTCGACCCCGTCGGCGAGCGGCTGGCGCTGGTGGACGAGCGCGGCAGGATCATCGAGGACCAGCGCGCCCTGCTGGTCATGCTCGACCTGATTGCCGCCGAACGCCGGGGCGGCCGGGTCGCGTTGCCCGTCACCACCACCCGGATCGCCGAGCAGGTCGCCGCCTACCACGGCACCCAGGTCGACTGGACCACCACCTCGCCCGACGACCTGACCAGGGCCGCCCACCTCGACGACGCGGTCTTCGGCGGCGACGGCAAGGGCGGCTTCATCGTCCCCGAGTTCAGCAGCGTCTTCGACGCCACCGCCGCCTTCGCCCGCCTGCTCGGCCTCGTCGCCCGCACCCAGCTCTCCCTCAGCCAGATCGACGCCCGCATCCCGCGCGCCCACGTCCAGCGGCGCGACGTCGCCACCCCCTGGGCCGTCAAGGGCCTGGTGATGCGCCGGGTCGTCGAGGCCGCGGGCGAGCGCTCCGTCGACACCACCGACGGCGTGCGGGTCGTCGAGCCCGACGGCCGCTGGGTGCTGGTCCTCCCCGACCCGGCCGAGGCCGTCACCCACCTGTGGGCCGAGGGGCCCGACGACGCCGCCGCGCAGGAGCTGTTGGACGACTGGGCGCGCGTGGTGGAGGGCGCCGAGGACTGACCGGGGGCCGGTGGACCGGCCCGATTCGATCTCCGGACAACCGGCGTGCCACCATGTGCGCCATGCCAGAGCAGGAGCCGGGGGTCGCGCCCCGCGCGCGCCCCGACGCCTCCATGTCGTTACTGACCACCGTCATGGACAACACCCTCGACGAGGGGTACGCCCAGGCGGCGGCCAGGCGGCGGGAGGCCGGCCGGTCAGAGCTGCCGCGCACCGCCCGCGCGAAGCTCTGGCTGGCCGGCGGCCTGGTCCTCGCCGGCCTCGTCGTCACCCTGGGCGCCGCCCAGGCGCGCGAGGCGGCCCCGACGGTCGCCAGGGAACGCGAGGAGCTGCTCGAACGCGTCCACGACGGCACCCGGCAGCTGGACGACCTCCAGGCCCGGGTCGACGCCCTGCGCTCCGACGTCGACGCCCGCCAGCGGGTGGCGCTCAGCGACGAGGACGCCGAACGCGCCGAGCTGGTCGCGCTGTTGGCCGGCGCCAGCGCCGTCGAGGGCCCCGGCGTCAAGCTGGTCGTCGACGACGCCGAGGACGTCGCAGGCACCGCCGGCGGCCCCAGGGACGACGGCTTCGCCCAGACCGGCCGCGTCCGCGACCGCGACCTGCAGCGCGTCGTCAACGGCCTCTGGCAGGCCGGCGCCGAGGCCGTCACCGTCAACGACCAGCGGCTGACCGCGCTCTCCGCGATCCGCGCCGCGGGCGACGCCGTGCTGGTCGACAACCGGCCCCTGGTGCCGCCGTACACCGTTCTGGCCCTCGGCGACCCGGACGGCCTGCTGGAGGCGTTCGACGCGACCCTGGCCGGCCACTACCTGACCACCCTCCGGGACGACTACGGCATCCGCGTGGAGCGTTCCACGGAGAACGGGCTGCGGCTGCCCGCCGCGCCCAGCCTGACCACCCGCAGCGCCCGCCCGCTCCCCCCGGAGCCGGACGCGGGAACGCTCTCCCACCCCGAGGACCCGGAAGAGGTGACCGCCCCGTGATCGCCGTGCTGGGCCTGGTGTTGGGCGTCGTGATCGGGGTGGTCACCCGCCCGGTGGTGCCGACCGGGATGGAGCCCTACCTGCCCATCGCCGTCGTCGCCGCGCTCGACGCCGTCTTCGGGGGCCTGCGGGCCACCCTCGACGGGGTCTTCGACGACAAGGTCTTCGTGGTCTCCTTCCTCTCCAACGTGGTGGTCGCCGCCCTGATCGTCTTCCTCGGCGACAAGCTGGGCGTCGGCGCCCAGCTCTCCACCGGCGTGGTGGTGGTCCTCGGCATCCGGATCTTCTCCAACGCGGCGGCCATCCGCCGCCACGTCTTCGGGGCGTGAGGCCGATGACCGAGCCCACCCCCGGGCACCCGGAGCCCGCGCCCGAGCCCGCCGAGCCGCCCCGCCCCACCGGCCGGGCCGCGCTGCGGGCCGCCCTGTGGCCGCCGCGCGCCAGCCGGGGCCAGCTGGTCGCCGCCGTGCTGCTGTTCGTCCTCGGGCTCGGCCTGGCCATCCAGGTGCGCGCCGCCGGGAGCGAGGACACCGCGCTGCGCGGCGCCAGGCCCGAGGACCTGGTGCGCATCCTGAGCGACCTGGAGGACCGCTCGGCGCGACTGGAGGACGAGAAGTCCACTCTGGAGGACCAGCGCACCGAGCTGGAGAACAGCAGCGACCAGGCCGAGGAGGCCAGGCGGCAGAGCGAGGAGCGGGAGCGACAACTGGGCGTCCTGGCCGGTACGGTGGCCGCCGAGGGTCCGGGCATCACGCTCCGGGTCGACGATCCGACGGGAGCCGTCACGGCGGACATGTTGCTCGACGCGGTTCAGGAACTGCGCGCCGCGGGCGCGGAGGCGCTCCAGATCAACGGGGTGCGCGTCGTCGCGAGTACCTCCTTCGTGGACCACAACGGGGGAGTCCACGTGGACGACGAGCGGATACGCGCGCCGTTCGTGGTGGACGCGATCGGCCGGCCCCAGGATCTGGAGCCCGCGCTGAACATCCCGGGCGGTGTGGTGCAGTCCCTGGAGAACAAGCAGGCGACCGTGGCAGTGACGCGTCCCGAGACAGTGACCGTGGACGCCTTGCGGTCGGCGGAGCAGCCTGACTACGCTCAGTCGTCATCATGACCGAAACCCGACGTCACGGGGGTTGTCGATCACGGTGCCGCCCAGTGAGGGAAACTTAAGGAAGACCACCCACGTTGTCGGTATGACGTGTGTGGTCGGTGGAGAGAGAGAATGGACCGTCCCGCCACCGGTGGCGGGACGGGCTAGGTGCGAGGGGATCGCTGGTGAGTTTTTTCGCTAGGTTGTTCGGCAGGCGTCAGAGGGGTACCCACAGTGCCGCAGGGGCCCGCGCCCGCCAGCAAGGCCAGCCCCCGGCGCCGCCGTCCGAGCCCGGCCGCCCGCTGTTCCGGGACGAGGTCCCCGGGGCCGGCGGGATAGCGGACCAGGGTCAGGCCGCCGCCGGCCCCGCCTGCGGCCGCTGTGGCAACGCCAACACCCCCAACAGCCGCTTCTGCTCCTACTGCGGAGCCCCGCTGCGCCCGGGTGTCGAGGGCTCGTCGGAGACCACCTCCACGATCTCCATCTCCGGCCTGGAGGCGTACGACGCCGAGGCGACCGGTCAGCACCCCGTTCCGGTGCTCTCGCCGGAGGCCCAGGCCGCGGTGGACGCGCTGCCCGCGGGCTCGGCCCTGCTCGTGGTGCGCCGGGGACCGAACTCGGGCTCCCGCTTCCTGCTCGACAGCGACATCACGACGGCCGGCCGTCACCCGCAGAGCGACATCTTCCTGGACGACGTCACCGTCTCCCGTCGCCACGTGGAGTTCCGGCGCAGCCCGGACGGCGGTTTCACCGTCGGCGACGTCGGCAGCCTCAACGGCACCTACGTCAACCGGGAGCAGATCGACTCCGTCGCGCTGGCCAACGGCGACGAGGTCCAGATCGGCAAGTACCGGATGGTGTACTTCGCCGGACGGCAGGGGCACTGAGGATGCGGGGGCGCGCGAGCGCGTGGGATCGAGGCTCGACTATCCAAATGCACCGGCCACGGCCTAGGGTTGCTGTGTGAATCAGCTCGATGTCGTGGGCGTGCGGGTGGAAATGCCCAACAACCAGCCCATCGTGCTCCTCCGAGAAGTCGGTGGTGATCGCTACCTCCCGATCTGGATCGGTCCGGGAGAGGCGACCGCCATCGCGTTCGCCCAGCAGGGGATGACCCCGGCCAGGCCGTTGACCCATGACCTCTTCAAGGACGTTCTTGAGGCGGTGGACCAGGAGCTCAGTGCCGTGCGCATCACGGACCTGCGCGACGGCGTGTTCTATGCCGAGCTGGTCTTCGCCAGCGGGGTCGAGGTCAGCGCCCGCCCGTCGGACGCGATAGCGCTCGCGCTGCGGATCGGCACGCCGATCTACGGCAGCGACGCCGTGCTCGACGACGCCGGGATCATCATCCCCGACGAGCAGGAGGACGAGGTGGAACGGTTCCGCGAGTTCCTCGACCAGATCTCCCCCGAGGACTTCGGTACCAGCAGCCAGTAGCCGCGCGTGGCGATCGTTGACGCGTTCGGTGTGGATACCTAGCTTCAGTGGGGCATGTCTTGGGAGGAGCGCTGTGTGCCTACTCATCGTGACAGCCGGTGAGTGACGAGGGCACGGTCGGGACATGTGGAACGGAGGCCGGCGTGACAGGTGACGGCGACAGCAGGGCGGTCGGGGGCAGCACGGCACTTCCGGGTGCCGCGCCCCTTCCGGGCTTGCGGCAGTCGGTGGCACCCCCGGCGGGCCCCCGGGAGGAGACGCCGCGTGAGCGGCTCGGCTACCCGGGGCCCAGCGCCTGCGCGGCGGCCGGGATCACCTACCGGCAGCTCGACTACTGGGCCCGCACGGGGCTCGTCCAGCCCGAGGTCCGCCCGGCTCCCGGCCAGGGCGGACAGCGGCTCTACAGCTTTCGCGACGTGCTGGTCCTCAAGATCGTCAAGCGGCTGCTGGACGCGGGGGTCTCCCTCCAGGCGATCCGCGCCACCGCGGAGGCGCTGCGCACGGCGGAGCTGGGCACGTTGGCCCAGATGACGCTCATGAGCGACGGCGCGGCCGTCTACCGCTGCGGCTCGCCGGACGAGCTGGCCGAGTTGCTGCGCGGCGGCCGCGGGGTCTTCGGCATCGCGGTCGGCGCGGTGTGGAGCGACGTGGAGACGGCGCTGGCCCAGCTGCACGCGGAGCGCGCCGACACGGGGGAGCGGGTGGTCCCGCCGCAGCATCCCGAGGACGAGCTGGCCCGCCGCAGGGCGCGCGTGCGCCCCTGATCGTGGTGGGTGCGGTCAGCCGGGTGCGGGTTCACCCTGACGTCAGCGCCCGTCACGGTAGGGCAGTATCGAACGTGTGAGGGGTCAGCCAACGATCCTCCACCTCGACATGGACGCCTTCTACGCCTCCGTCGAGCAGGCTGCCAAGCCCAGCCTGCGCGGCAAGGCCGTGGTCGTCGGCGGCATCGGGCCGCGCGGGGTGGTGGCCACCGCGTCGTACGAGGCCCGGGTCTTCGGGGTCCGCTCGGCCATGCCCACCGCCCAGGCGCGGCGGCTGTGCCCGCACGGGGCGTATCTGGTGCCGAGGTTCGAGGTGTACCGCTCGGTCAGCGAGCGGGTGATGGCGCTGCTGGCGCGGCTCTCGCCGCTGGTCGAGCCGCTCAGCCTGGACGAGGCGTTCGTGGACCTGGCCGCCGGCGGAAGCGCCGGGACGGCCGCCGAGGCGCGGGCGGTGGGGGAGCGGTTGCGGGCGGAGATCGCGGCCGTCACGGGGGTCACCGGGTCGGTCGGTCTGGCCGGCGCCAAGATGCTGGCGAAGATCGCCTCCGAACGGGCCAAACCGGACGGGCTGGTGCTGATCGCACCCGGCACCGAGCGGGAGCTGCTGGCCCCGTTGACCGTGCGGACGCTGCCGGGCGTGGGCCCGGCCACGGCGGAGGTGCTGCGGCGGGCCGGCATCCACACCATAGAGGAGACCGTGCGGGCCGGTGAGGCGGAGCTGACCCGGCTGCTGGGCAAGGCGCACGGGGCGGGTGTCTTCCGGATGGCGTGCGGCGTCGACGACCGGCCGGTGGTGGCGGAGCGGGAGGGCAAGTCGATCTCCGTGGAGGACACCTTCCAGGTCGACGTGACCGACCGCGCCAGGATCAGGTTCGAGGTGCGCGGACTGGCCGAGCGCTGCGTGACCCGGCTGCGGGCGGCCGGTCGTTCGGGACGCACGGTCGTTCTCAAGGTCAGACGGTACGACTTCAGCACGTTGACCCGGTCGGAGACCCTGCGCGGCCCGACGGACGACCCGGCGGTGGTGCGGGAGGCGGCCGAGCGGCTGCTGGAGGGGGTGGACACCACGGAGGGGGTGCGGCTGCTGGGCGTCGGCGTCAGCGCGTTGGCCGACTTCACCCAGGAGGACCTCTTCGCCCAGTCGGAGCGCGCGGCCGCCGACGGCGCGCCCGCGCCCGAGCCGGCGCGCGCGCCGGGGGGCGAGGAGAACGAGGAGCCGGCCCCGGACCGCACGTGGCTGCCGGGGCTCGACGTGCGGCACGAGCGGTACGGCCCGGGGTGGGTGCAGGGCAGCGGGGTGGGGCGCGTGACGGTGCGCTTCGAGCGGCCGGAGGACCGCGCGCCGGGGCGGGTGCGGACCTTCCCCGTGGACGACCCGGAGCTGCGGCGGGGCGAGCCGCTGCCGCTGGTGCCGGGCCTCCCGGCCGGTCAGGACTCCGGGTCGGAGGCCAGCGTGCCGAAGTCGCCGTCCGGGGGCGGCTCGTCCTCGGGCGGCAGGTCCAGCCCGTAGTGGTGGTAGAGCAGCAGCTCCTGCTCCGGGGAGAGATGGCGGCCGACGCCGAGGTCGGGCGCCCGGCGGATCAGCGCCCGGTCGAACGGGACGCGCAGCGCGTCGCCGACCAGCTCGCTGGGCTCCAGCGGCACGAAGGCGTCCCTGGTGAAGAGCCCGGTGCGCACGGCGGCCCACTCGGGGACGCCGGTGGCGTCGTCCAGATACACCTCGTCCACGGTGCCGATCTTCTGGCCGTGGCGGTCGAACGCCTTGCGGCCGATCAGACCGCGCGGATCGATGTCGGTTCGCACGGGTTCCTCCAACTGCGCGCCGGGTCGCGGCGCCCCTGGGACGGTCCCCCTGACTCCTACCCAAAGCCACAACGGGCCGATCGGCCAGTCGGGATCCGCCCCTCGGCCGTGCGCCGGCGCGCTGGTAGTCTCGGAGGCGGTTGTCGACCTCGTGCGGGAGAGTTCCGTCGTCCCCGCCAGGGGGCGCCGGGCGCCGAAGGAGCAAATCCTCCCCGGAATCTCTCAGGCACCCGTACCGCGCGAGCGAAACCACTCTGGAAAGCAGGACGGCGGCGGAACGGCGTTTCCGCGGTGGTTCTCACCGACGGTGCAAGCCCGGCGCGTGCGCGGGGCGAAGCTCTCAGGTCGTATGACAGAGGGGGAGGCAGTCAGGCGGTGTCGCCTGGCGCCCCGTAGGTCGCCCACGGCCCAAGGAGCCTCCACGATGACCGCGCAGACCCCGCTGACCGCCCTGGAGCAGGGCATCCCCTTCGCCGACCGGCACATCGGGCCCGACCAGGGCGCGGTGGCCAAGATGCTGGCGCAGGTGGGCTTCGGCTCGCTCGACGAGCTGACCGACGCCGCCGTGCCCGAGACCATCCGGCAGACCGAGGCGCTCGACCTGCCCGACCCGCTGGACGAGGCGGCCGTGCTGGGTGAGCTGCGGTCCCTGGCGGCGCGGAACACCGTGGCCCGTTCCATGATCGGTCTCGGCTACTACGGCACCCACACCCCGCCGGTCATCCAGCGCAACGTGCTGGAGAACCCGGCCTGGTACACGGCGTACACCCCGTACCAGCCGGAGATCTCCCAGGGCCGGCTGGAGGCGCTGCTCAACTTCCAGACCGTGGTGGCCGACCTGACCGGGCTGCCGACCGCCGGCGCGTCGCTGCTCGACGAGGGCACCGCCGCCGCCGAGGCGATGGCGCTGGCCCGGCGCGTGGTCCGGGGCGACGGCGGGGTCTTCCTGGTCGATGCCGACTGCCTGCCGCAGACCGTCGCCGTGGTCCGCACCCGGGCCGAGCCGACCGGCGTGGAGGTGCTGGTCGCCGACCTGAGCGAGGGCATCCCGGAGGAGGCCGTCGCGCGCGGGGTGTTCGGCGTGCTGCTCCAGTACCCGGGCGCGTCGGGCGCCGTGCGCGACCCGCGCCCGGTGATCGCGCGGGCGCACGAGCTGGGCGCGGTGGTCACGGTCGCCGCCGACCTGCTGGCGCTGACCGTGCTCGCCTCGCCGGGGGCGCTGGGCGCGGACATCGCGGTGGGCACCACCCAGCGGTTCGGCGTGCCGATGGCGTTCGGCGGTCCGCACGCCGGCTACATGTCGGTGCGCGCCGAGTACGCCAGGAGCCTGCCGGGGCGCCTGGTCGGCGTCTCGCGCGACGCGGCCGGCCGGCCGGCCTACCGGCTGGCGCTCCAGACGCGCGAGCAGCACATCCGCCGGGAGCGCGCCACCAGCAACATCTGCACCGCCCAGGTGCTTTTGGCCGTGATGGCCGGGCTCTACGCGGTCTACCACGGCCCCGACGGGCTGGCCGCCATCGCCCGCCGCACCCACCGGATGGCGGCACTGCTGGCCACCGGGCTGCGGGAGGGCGGCGTCGAGGTGGCGCACGACGCGTTCTTCGACACGGTCACCGCCCGCGTGCCGGGGCGCGCCGCCGAGGTGGTCGCCGCCGCCGGCGCCGCCGGGGTCAACCTGCGGCACATCGACGCCGACCGGGTCGGTGTGGCCTGCGACGAGACCACCGTGCGCGCCGACCTGGCCGCCGTGTGGGCCGCGTTCGGTGTGCCCGCCACCGAGGCCGACATCCCCGCGCTGGACGCCCGGGTCGCCGAGGCGCTGCCGGCCGGGCTGCTCCGCGAGGACGACTACCTCACCCATCCGGTCTTCCACGCGCACCGCTCCGAGACCTCGATGCTGCGCTATCTGCGCCGGCTGGCCGACCGGGACTACGCGCTGGACCGGGGCATGATCCCGCTCGGCTCCTGCACCATGAAGCTCAACGCCACGGTGGAGATGGCCGCCATCACCTGGCCGGAGTTCGCCGGGCTGCACCCGTTCGCCCCGCCGGAGCAGGCCGAGGGCTATCTCGCGCTGATCCGCGAACTGGAGTCGCGGCTGGCGGAGATCACCGGCTACGACGCGGTCTCGCTCCAGCCCAACGCCGGTTCCCAGGGCGAGTTGGCCGGGCTGCTCGCGGTGCGCGCCCACCACCGCGCGGCCGGCCAGGAGCAGCGCACCGTCTGCCTGATCCCCTCGTCCGCGCACGGCACCAACGCGGCCAGCGCCGTCCTCGCCGGGATGCGGGTGGTGGTCGTCGCCACCAGCGAGAGCGGGGACGTGGACGTCGCCGACCTGGAAGCCAAGATCGCCAAGCACCGCGACGAGTTGGCGGTGCTCATGGTGACCTACCCCTCGACGCACGGCGTCTTCGAGGAGCGCATCGGCGACATCTGCGCCGCCGTGCACGACGCCGGCGGACAGGTCTACGTGGACGGCGCCAACCTCAACGCGCTGGTCGGGCTGGCCAGGCCCGGCCGGTTCGGTGCCGACGTCTCGCACCTGAACCTGCACAAGACGTTCTGCATCCCGCACGGCGGCGGCGGCCCCGGCGTGGGCCCGGTCGCGGTGCGCGCCCATCTGGCGCCCTATCTGCCGGGGCACCCGGCGCAGCCGGCCGCGGGCCCCGAGGGCTCGGGGCCGGTCTCGGCCGCGCCCTGGGGCTCCGCCGGCATCCTGCCGATCTCCTGGGCGTACGTCCGGCTGATGGGCGCCGCCGGGCTGCGCCGCGCCACCCAGGTCGCGGTGCTCAGCGCCAACTACGTGGCCAAGCGCCTGGAGGCGCACTACCCGGTCCTCTACACCGGTCCCGGCGGGCTGGTGGCGCACGAGGCCGTGATCGACGTGCGTCCGCTGACCAAGGCGACCGGCGTGACCATCGACGACGTCGCCAAGCGGCTGATCGACCACGGCTTCCACGCGCCGACCATGTCGTTCCCGGTGGCGGGGACGCTGATGATCGAGCCCACCGAAAGCGAGGACCTGGCCGAACTTGACCGGTTCTGCGAGGCGATGATCGCCATCCGTGGGGAGATCGACCGGGTCGCCTCGGGCGAATGGCCGGCCGACGACAACCCGTTGGTCAACGCCCCGCACACCGCCGAGCAGTTGACGGGGGAGTGGCCGCACCCGTACGCGCGCCGGGAGGCCGTCTACCCGGGCGTCTCCACCGCCGACGCCAAGTACTGGCCGCCGGTGCGCCGGATCGACGGCGCGTTCGGCGACCGCAACCTGGTCTGCTCCTGCCCGCCCGTGGAGGAGCTGGCCGAGTCCTGACCGCGCGCCTCCGCCCGGGGTGGGCGCCCGCACCCCACGGGTGCCGGCGCCGCCCCGGGCGGAGCGGCACGGCGGCGCCTCAGCTGGCGAGGCCCAGCGGCGCGAGGCGGTTGGCGACGAGGGTGACCAGTGCGTCCACGGTGATCAGCCGCTCCGCGGCGATCCCCGGCGGCGCCGGGGCGAGCGGGATCAACGGATCGCTCCCCGAGGGGCTGCCCTGCGCCGGGTCGGCTGACGGGTCCGGGTGCAGCCAGAGCGTCAGCATGTACAGCTCGGGAACGCTCAACAGCCGTGGCTGGTAGTGCTCCTGGCGCTCCTCGGCGAGCCGGAGCGCGCGCTCGGTGGAGGAGATGTAGGGCCCCTCGCCGAAGTGCGAGAACTCCCAGCCCTCGGCGGTGAGCCGGCACTCGGCCGTGCCCACGGACCGGCCGTCCTGGGCGAGCAGGCAGCGCCAGCCGGTCAGTCGGGAGGTGGGCGGCTCCGCGGGCGCCGTCAGGCGTGCGAGCCGGTGCACGGGCAGCGGCAGGGTGGGGCGCAGGGCACCGCGGTCGAACCGGAGCCCGCGCGGGGCGGGCACCGCGGCCGAGCGCAGCGCCTCGTCGATGGTCCGCTCCACGACACCGGGAGCCGGGGGGATGCTCAGGGGCATGATGGGTCGCCTCTCGCTTTGGAGTAGGTCGCCTCTAATAGGAGACACGCCGTACCGAGATCCTATACGATTTTTCATTGCGGATTGTTTCCACTAGCCTTACCGCGGTGTTTCGGCAAGGGTAAATCCGGCCGGCAAATCGGCGCTTTCTCCCGGCTTCATGCCAGAGGAATATGCCTCCGCCTCAGGGGGCGAGCATCACGTTGCGTGTTACCTCCGGCGTGACGTGGGCAGGATCGAGGGCGCCCATCGCTCGACGCAGGAGGTGCCCCATGGGGGAGAAGGTCGCGGCTGACCGGTTCGATCTCACCGCCCGAGGGCGGTTCAGAGAACGGCTCGGCTCCTGTCTCGACGCCATGGGGACGCTCCTGGCCGAGGGGCGCTTCCACGGTCCTGAGGACCGGGTCGGCATGGAGGTCGAACTCTGCCTGGCCGATTCCGACGGGTCGCCGCGAATGGTCAACGAGGAAGTGCTCGGTCGAATGGCGACCCGGGATTTCCAGAGTGAGCTGGGAAAGTTCACCATCGAGCTGAATATGTCGCCGCGCTCTCTCGCCGGCGGGGTCTTCGCCGACATGGCCGAGGAGCTGCGTATCGCGCTGCGCTACGCGGACCGAATGGCCGGCGAATTCGGCGCGCAGGTGGTGATGACCGGCGTGCTGCCCACCATCACCGCCGAGCAGATGGTGCCCACCAGCCTTTCGCTCGGTGACCGCTACACCCTGCTCAACGACCAGATCATGGCGGCGCGCGGCGAGGCCATCCAGTTGGACATCACCGGCGCGGAGCGTCTGACCAGGACGTTCGAGTCGATCGCGCCGGAGTCGGCGTGCACGTCCGTGCAGTACCACCTCCAGGTGACCCCCGAGCGCTTCGCGCCGGTGTGGAACGCGGCGCAGGCCGCGTTGGCGGCGCAGACGGCGCTCGGGGCCAACGCGCCCTTCGTCTTCGGACACGAGCTGTGGCCCGAGTCCCGGCCGCTCTTCTTCCTCCAGTCCACCGACGACCGGCCGCCGGAGCTGGCCGCGCAGGGCGTCCGCCCGCGCACCTGGTTCGGCGAGCGGTGGATCGACTCCGCGCTCGATCTCTTCGAGGAGAGCGTCCGCTACTTCCCCGCGCTGCTGCCGCTGCTCTCCGACGAGGACCCGGGGGCCGTGCTGGCCGCCGGCGGCGCCCCCGCGCTGGGGGAGCTGACCCTGCACAACGGCACGGTCTACCGCTGGAACCGTCCGGTCTACGCCGTCGTCGACGGCGTCCCGCACCTGCGGGTGGAGAACCGTGTCCTGTCCACGGGGCCGACCGTCACGGACACCATCGCCAACGGCGCCTTCTACTACGGTCTGGTGCGCGCGCTGGCCGACGAGCCCGACCCGGTCTGGCGACGGCTTCCGTTCGACCAGGCGGAACGCAGCTTCGAGGCGGCCTGCCGGCACGGTCTTGACGCCCGGCTGAGCTGGCCGGGGCCCGACGGTGTCCCGCGCGAGACGCCGGCCGCCGAGCTGATCGAGGGGACGCTGCTGCCGCTGGCCGCCGCCGGTCTCGACGCCTGGGGCGTCAGCGCCGCCGACCGGGACCGCTACCTGTCGGTGATCGAGGGGCGGTGCCGTCGCGGGGTGACCGGGGCGGGCTGGCAGACTGCCGTCTACCACCAGCTGGTGGCGGACGGAAAGGACCGGGCGGCGGCCCTGCGGGGCCTCGTGCGGCGGTACTGCGAACTGGCGCGGACCGACACCCCCGTGCACGACTGGCCGACGCGCCCCTGAAGGCGCGCGGGTCGGTCCGCACGCCGGGGCGGAGCGGCGCGCGCGCCGGACGGGAGAAGGAGTGCGGCTCACGCGTGACGACGGGTCGGCGGCCGACCCACCGGCACAGGAGGCGCCCTGCGCACTGCCGGCGCGCGCCCTGCGCCACGAGCTGCTGCTGGTGCTCGGCGTCTCGCTGGGCGCGAGCGCCGTGCGGGCGTTGGTCAGCTTCGCCGGGACGGTCACGCGACCCGGCGGGCTGGGCGACCAGGCGGCCAACCTCAACACCTCGCGCGCCCCCGACCGGCCGTGGCTCGACCTGGCCTGGCAGGTCGTCTCGATCTCCACGGCGCTGGTGCCCGTGGTGCTCGTGGCCCATCTGCTGCTGCGCGAACGCGGCTACGGCGGGGGAGGGATGCGGCTGCTCGGCTTCGACCTGGCCAGGCCGCGCTTCGACCTGGCCTGGGGCGCGGTCGTCGCGGCGGGCATCGGCGGCAGCGGGCTGGCGCTCTACCTGGGCGCCCACGCGGCCGGGGCCAACCTCACCGTGGTCCCCGAGTCGCTGCCCGAGGTGTGGTGGAAATACCCGGTGCTGATCGCCTCGGCCATCCAGAACTCGGTGGTCGAGGAGGTCATCGTGGTGGGCTTCCTGCTGCGCCGCCTCGACCAACTGGGCTGGAGCGCGACCGGTTCGCTGGTCTTCAGCGCGCTGCTGCGCGGCACCTACCACCTCTACCAGGGCATCGGCGGCTTCTTCGGCAACGTGGCGATGGGCGTGATCTTCGTCTGGCTGTACCGGCGTTGGGGCCGGGTCATGCCGCTGGTGGTCGCGCACGCGCTGATCGACATCGTGGCCTTCGTCGGCTACGGGCTGTTGGCGGGGCGGGTGGACTGGCTGCCCACGCTCTGAGGAAACGGCCGGCGTGGGCGGTCAACGGGCTGGTGTGCGGAGAGCCCGTTGACCGCCGGACCGCTGCGGCCCTCAGGCCGGCCGGCGCCTCAGGGGCCCTCGCCGGCGGCCAGGGCGCGGGCCTCGATGCGGCCGTCGCCGCAGACCTCGCCCCACTGCCAGTCGGCCTCGGTGGCCTCGCGGGTGTCCGGGGGGATCACCCGCAGCGTCGTCGGCTCCGGGCCGCAGGACCCGTCGGCCGGGTCCTCCTCGCCGGGCACCACGGTCCACCGCAGCTGTGACCAGGCGCTCTCGCCGGGGGCCAGCGTGAGCTGGTCGGCCTCCCGCGAGGTGTCCCTGACCGTCGTCGTGGGCAGCGAGCCGTCGTCAGCGGCCAGTTCGAGACCGGGCCAGCCCTGGGTGCGGCAGTCGGTGTCCGAGGTGTTGGTGAGGACGAGGGTCGCGTGGCGGTTCCCCGCGCCGGAGTCCAGCGGCGTGACCGTCGCCGACAGGGCGTCCGTCGCGCACCAGTCGGCCGCGTTCGCCGCGTTCGCCGTGTCTTCCGCGTCGGTCGCGCCGTCGTCCTCGGCGGGAGGCGGCGCGGCGCCCTCGTCGTCGGGCGCGTCCGCGTCCTCCGACCCGGCCTGGGGGCGGGGGTCGGAGCGCTCGTCGGGCGTGCTCGCCTCGCGCTGCGCCGCGTCGTCCTCGGAGTCCTCGCTCCCGGAACAGCCCGTCAGCAGCAGGCCGGTGGCGGCGAGCGCGGCGCCGAGGGCGAGGGGGAGGCGGGGGGCGGCACGGGAGGGGGAGCGTCGGGAGAGGGATCGGGGGAGAGGGGAGGGGGATCGTGGGGTCATCGGGTCCTCCGGGAGGGGTCTCGGCTGGTTGCGGAGGAGTGCTGTCCGGTTCGACGAGCGGCACCTACCCCGGGTTCCGTCCCGTGATGCCCCGGCGCGGGCGCGGAGAAGCGGGGGAGGGGCGCGGGGGCGGCGCAGCGCGCCGGGCCCTTGCCGGGCGCGCCGCCGCCCGCGCGGCCCCACGCCCGGTCAGCCGGCCAGTTCCCGCAGGTAGGCGGGGAGTTCGACCGGGAGAGCGCCGTCGTCGGCCGGCTCCGGCGGGCCGGCGACGGTCCGCAGCGGAACGACCCCGCTCCAGTGCGGCAGTCCCAGGTCCCCCGGTTCGTCGTTGGGCCCTCCGGCGCGCACCTTGGCGGAGACCTCGGCCAACTCCAGCTCCAGCACCGCGGTGGCCGCCAACTCCCTGGCGTCCGCCGGACGGCAGTCCGCCGACCTGCCCGCCGCCACCGCGTCGATCACGGCGTCGAGCGCCGACCTGGCCCGCGCCTCGTCGGTCACCCGCCGCGCGGTGCCGTGCACCACGACCGAGCGGTAGTTGATCGAGTGGTGGAACGCGGACTTGGCCAGAACCAGACCGTCCAGATGGGTGACGGTGAGGCAGACCGGGAGCGCGTCTTGGCGCAGCGCCCGCGCGCCGGTGGAGCCGTGGAGATAGAGCCGTTCGCCGTCCCTGGCGTAGAGGGTGGGCAGCACCACGGGCCGGCCGTCGGCCACGAAGCCCAGATGGCACAGGAAGGCCGCGTCCAGGATGGCGTGCACGGCCTCCCGGTCGTAGGAGACCCGCTCCCGGGCCCGGGTCGGGGTGGTGCTCGCCGTGCGGGCGTACTCCGTCGGCGGGCCGGTCGGCGTGTGCGCGGTCATCTCCTGGCTCCTTCGCTCGCGTGCGATCACGGGGGACGCGCCTTGCGTCCTCTTTCGCACTAGTGCAAACTGCGTTTTGTGCTAGATGAAGACAACCCAGGAGAGTATCCGATCAGCGGGCGCGGCGCCGCCGAGATCGCCGCCAGCGTCGAGCGCGCGGTCGGCGCCGGCGCCCTGCCGCCGGGCCGACTCCTGCCGCCGCAGCGGGAGTTGGCCGCCCGGCTCGGGGTCAACGCGAACACCGTCGCCGCCGCCTACCGCACCCTGCGCGAGCGCGGGGTGATCGAGACGGACGGCCGGCGCGGCAGCCGGGTGCGCGCCAGGCCGGCGACCGCGCCCCGCGAGGCGCTGCCGTTCGCCCTGCCGCCCGGCGCGCGCGACCTGTCGCTGGGCAATCCGGACCCCGCCCTGCTGCCGCCCCTCGGCCCGGCGCTGGCGCACGCCGCCGCGCGCGCCGCCGAGGCGCCCGTGCTCTACGGCGACGAGCCCCTCGACGCGGAGCTGACGGCGCTGGCCAGGGAGCGGTTCGACGCGGACGGCGTGCCGGCCGGGCCGGTCGCCGTCGTCTCCGGCGCGCTGGACGGCATCGAACGGGTGCTGGCCGCACGGCTGCGGCCCGGCGACGCGGTCGCCGTCGAGGACCCGGGCTGGGGCGCGCTGCTCGACCTGGTCGCCGCGCTCGGGTTGCGCCCGGTGCCCTGCGGTCTCGACGACGCGGGCCCGCGCCCCGAGGAGGTGGCGCGCGCGCTGGACGCGGGGGCGCGGGCTCTGGTGCTCACCGCCCGCGCGCAGAACCCCACGGGCGCCGCCGTCACGCCGGCGCGCGCCGGCGAGCTGCGCACCCTGCTGGCCGCGTGTCCCGGGACGCTGGTGATCGAGGACGACCACGGGCGCGGCATCGTCTCGGCGCCGCTGGCCCCGGTGGTCGGCACCACGGAACACTGGGCGCACGTGCACTCGTTGGCCAAGTCCCACGGCCCCGACCTGCGCGTCGCCGTGCTCACCGGGGACCGCGCCACGGTGGACCTGGTGCTGGGCCGGCAGCGGCTCGGCCCCGGTTGGGTGAGCCGGCTGCTCCAGCGCGCCGCCGCCCACCTCTGGCGCACCGGCGCGGTGGACCCGCGCCGGGTGGCCGCCGCCTACGACGCCCGCCGCCGCCTCCTGCTCACCGCGCTCGCGGAGCGCGGAGTCGCCGCGCGCGGCGGCAGCGGGCTCAACCTCTGGGTTCCGGTGCCGGACGAGACCCGCGCCGTCGCGCAACTCCTGCGCGACGGCTGGGCGGTGGCGCCCGGCACCCGCTTCCGGGTGGCCTCGCCGCCGGGCGTCAGGCTGACCGTGGCCGCGCTGCCCGAGGAGGAGACGGAGGCGCTGGCCGACGCGGTCGCCGAGGCGGCGCGGCCGGCGGCCGGGCGCAGGTTCGGGTGAAGGGTGCGTGACCCCGGCCCGCGCCCCCACAGTGAAGCACCACTGACAGAAATTCCGGGGAAGTCTGTAGCATCACTGAGGTGTTGAACATCGACCGGCTCCGCGTGCTGCACGCCGTCCACCACCACGGGTCGGTCAGCGGCGCCGCCCTCGCCCTGCGGGTGACCACCTCCGCCGTCTCCCAGCAACTCGCCAAGCTGGAACGGGAGGCCGGCCAGCGGCTGTCCGTCAGGAACGGGCGCGGCATCCGGCTCACCGACGCCGGCCGGCTGCTGGCCGAGCACGCCGACCGCGTCCTCTCCCAGCTGGAGCTGGCCCACGCCGACCTGGAGGCGCAACGCGGGCAGGCCGTCGGCGAGTTGCGGGTCGGCGCGTTCGCCACCGCCGCGCGCGGTCTCTTCCCCGCCGCGCTGGCCGCGTTGCGCGAAGACCACCCGCGACTGCGCCCGACGCTCCGGGAGATGGAGCCGGACGCGGCGCTCACCGTGCTGGCGCGCGGGGACATCGACCTGGCGGTGGTCCTCGACTGGTTCAACCGCCCGCTCGCCCTGCCCGGCGGGCTCGGGCGGCAGCCGCTCTTCGACGACGTGGCCGATCTCGCGCTGCCGGTGGACCATCCGCTGGCGGACCGCGCCGAGTTGGACCTGGCCGACCTCGCCGACGAGCCCTGGGTCTCCTGGCCGCCGGGCGCGACCTGCCACGACTGGCTGATGTTCACCCTGCGCGGGCGCGGTATCGAGCCGCACATCGTCCACACCGCCGCCGAGCACCACACCCAACTGGCCCTGATCGCCGCCGGTCTGGGCGTCGCGGTGGCGCCCCGCCTCGGCCGGACCCCGGTACCGGAGGGGGTGGCGCTGATCCCGGTGCGCGGCACCATCACCCGCCGGGTCTACGCGGTCTGGCGCGAGGGCTCCGGCGCCCGCCCGTCGATCCGCGCGGCCGTCACGGCGCTGAGCGCCGCCTCCCCGGCGCCGCTGCTCTGAACTCCGGTGCGACGGGGGCGCGTTGCCCGCCACCCGGCGGCCGGGCCGCGGAGCGCGGGGAACGCCGGCCCCGGGGTCCCCGACGCGGAGGAGGCGTGCCGGGCAGGCGTGCGCGCCTCGCGGGTCGAACACGCGCGCGGTGCGCCACGCCCCCGCCGCGCCCCCACTGCGCCGTCACGCTCCCGCCACGTCCCCGCCGCGCCCCCGCCGCGCCGCCACGTCCCCGTCGCGCCGTCACGCTCCCGCCCCGTGTCGTCGTGTCGACATGTCATCCGCGGACCGGCGGCCGTTTCCCGCGTGCGCCCCGTGGCCCGCCAACGGCCGTCTCCGCGCCACAGGTTGAACGGTCGCCCGATCCGCGTCACCCTCAGGTGGGGCGCGTTACGGCGGCCCGTCGGGCACTGCGCGCGAGCGGAGGGCGCGCTCCGTTTCCACCGCGCGGCGCGCGGGTCGGACGACGGTCGGTGTCCGCCCGGAACCCCGCGAGAGCGGGTTCAAGTCTTGACAGCCACAGGGCCTTACGGGACGGTGAGAGCGCTCTCACCCCCACTGGGAGCGTGTGCGAACTCTGCGACATGTCAACACCTGACGCTTCCCGGGCGCCCCTGGTCGCCCGCGCCGCGTCGTGGCGGCGGGCCAGCGGGAGGGAACCACCGGCCCGTTCCCCGCGCACGCGGCGGCGACCCGCCCGGCGCGTCCACCATCCAGCCGAACTAGGAGGACCCGGTGTTCCGCTTGCGGACAATACTGGTGGCCGCCGCCGCGAGCCTGGCCGTGGCGACGGGCCTGATCGTCTCGGGCCCGGCGCCCGAGGCGGAGGCTGTCCCCGACACCATCCCGCTGACCATCACCAACAACTCGGGCCGGGGCGAGCCGGTCTACATCTACAACCTCGGCACCGAGTTGAGCAGCGGGCAGTTGGGCTACGCCGACGCCGAAGGCACCTTCCACGCCTGGCCGGCCGGGGCCAACCCGCCGGTCCCCGCCCCCGACGCCTCGATCGAGGGCCCCGCCGACGGCGAGACCCTCACGATCGACATGCCCAAGTTCTCCGGGCGCGTCTACTTCTCCGTGGGCGAGAAGCTGCACTTCGCCCTCACGCCGGACGGGCTCGTGCAGCCCGCCATCCAGAACCCGGACGACCCGAACCGGGACATCCTCTTCAACTGGTCCGAGTACACGCTCAACGACTCCGGCCTGTGGATCAACAGCACCCAGGTCGACATGTTCACCGCCCCCTACACCGTCGGTGTGGAGCAGCAGAGCGGCGAGGTGCTGTCCACCGGTGAGTTGAAGCCCGGCGGCTACTCCGCGGTCTTCGACGGCGTGCGCGACGCCGGCTGGGGCGACCTGGTCCACAACGGCCCCGACGGCGAGCCGCTGCGGGTGCTCTCGCCCGGCCACGGCGTCTCCACCGGCGACGTGCCGGCCGACGCGATGAGCGACTACATCGACCGGGTGTGGGAGCACTACTCCTCCAACACCATGACGGTCACGCCGATCACCCACGAGCCGGAGAACCAGTACGCGGGCACGGTCGAGGGTGACGTCATGAACTTCACCGACGGCTCCGGCGAGGTGGTCGCCAGCTTCAACAAGCCGGACACCGACAGCGTCTTCGGCTGCCACAAGGACCTGGCCGCCCCGAACGACCAGGTCGTCGGCCCGCTGGCCCGCACGCTGTGCGCCGGGTTCAACCGCACCACGCTGCTGGACAACCCGAACCAGCCCGACCCGGACAACTCGAACTTCTACCAGGACGAGAACACCAACCACTACGCGCGCGTCATCCACGAGCAGATGGTGGACGGCAAGGCCTACGCCTTCGCCTTCGACGACGTCGGCAACCACGAGTCGCTGGTGCACGACGGCGACCCGGCCGCCGCGTTCATGACGCTGACGCCCTTCGACTGAGCGCCTGACGATCCTCTCGCCCCCGGCGGCCGGGCCCGTGCCCGGCCGCCGGGGGCGAGGCCGTTCAGCCGCGCAGGATCGACTCGCCCTCGACCGTGATCGGCTCCGCGGGCAGCGGTTCCGTGGCCGGGCCCTCCACGACCGAACCGTCCGCGAGGGCGAACACACTGCCGTGGCAGGTGCAGAGGATGCCCTCCTCGGTGACCTGCGAGACCGGGCAGCCCTGATGCGTGCAGATCGACGAGAACGCCAGAAACTCGCCCTCGGTGGGCTGGGTGACGACCAGTTTCTGTTCGTCCAGGATGGTGCCGCCGCCGACCGGGACGTCCGCGGTCGACGTCAGCTCCTCGGCGCCGCCGTCCGAACCGCCGTTCTCCGCACCGCCGTTCTCCGTGCCCCCGTCGCCCTCCGCGCCGTTCTCCTCGTCGTCGGAGCCGCAGGCCGTCAGCGCGGCGGCGGCGAGGCCCGCCGCGCCCGCCAGCACCGCCGTGCGTCGTGTGGTACCCGGACCGTTCATGCGCGCAACCTCTCTTCCCGGAAGGCTCTGCCAGGCGGCGCGGAGGCGTCCCCCCACCCACCCGGCCGTCGGGCGAGGGTAGCCGACCGGCCCCCGCTTCCTCTGCCCCGCGCCGGGCCCGGAACCGGCCACCGCGGCGACGGAGTCCGCTCCCGTGCCCGCTTTCCCGGGGAATCGTGCCCGTTTTCCGCCCGCTTCGGGGGCGAGGCCCGCGAAACCGGGAAGCTACCGACGGGTCACCTTTTCCGTGGGGTCCGCGTTCCCTTCTTCCGGACTTCCGAACTCGGCCCCCGAGGGCAGCCGTACCAGGTCACGGGGTTCCTGACGTACTGTCTCCGGCACGGCACTGAACGAAAAAAATCAAGTTCAGAGCTTTTCTTGAGCTACATGTGATGTCTTTCGACCCTATAAACCATAGAGAAGCAACCCAATCGAAACCCTCTTCCCATCCTCCACGGCCTAGGGTCGGTCCGGGGGATCTTCGCAGGGAACGCGCGACGCCGGGAACGGCGGCTCGCCGGGTACCGGATCGCCCCACGCCCGTGGCCACACAGGGGGGTTCGGCGGCACGGCGAGGCGTCGGCGACGGCGTCGGGGACCCGCGAGGACCCGCCGGACAGCCCCCAGCCTCGTAAGGCGCCCTTCCACAGCGCGCTGTTGGAGCCGACCCCATGCACACACAACCCTCCCGGCCCCCCGCACCGCGGGCGGCCAAGGCCGCCGCCCGTCACCAGGCGCCGCCGGCGGCCGAACCGCACCCCGCGGTCGAGCGCCGCGCCGCCGCCGAGCGCCACCCCGCGGTGGAACGCCCCCCGGCCGCGGAACGCCACCGCAACCGTCTGCTGCGCTACGTCAACCGCCTCACGGGCGGTGACCCGCACGGCGCGGAGGACATCGTCCAGGAGACGATGCTGCGCGCCTGGCTCGCCTCCGACGAGTTCGCCGACGACGAGTCACGCTCCCGGCAGGACGACGACCGCCTCGCCGCCTGGCTGTACGTCGTGGCGCGTAACCTTGCCGTGGACGCCCGTCGTCGCGACCGGAGTGTGCCCGCCGGCATCACCCCCACCGGCCTGCTCCAACGCGCCGCCGACACCCCCGACATGGCGGAGGCCGTCGTCAACCGCATCGCCCTGACCGGGGCGTTGGCCCGCCTCGGCCCCCGCCACCGCGACGCGCTCGTCCACGTGCACCTCTGTGACCGTTCCCGCGACGAGACCGCCCGGTTACTGGGCATACCCCAGGGGACCGTCAAGTCCCGGGTGCACTACGCTCTGTCCACCCTGCGACGGGAGTTCCCGGCCGGATGAGGACCACCGACCCCATCGACTTTCTGAACCGCCACCGCGACACCATCTTCAAGGTGCTGGGCCTGCTGGCCGTGCTCCTGGTGTTGTTCCTGATCATCCGCGCGGTGGCCATGCGCCTCGGCGGCTGGGGGGCCGCCTGGGCGCGGGTGAAGCGCGAGTGCGCCGTCACCGCCCACGCGTTCGCCGCACCCGTCAAGGCGTGGCTGCGCCACCGGCGTTCGCTGCGCGTCCTGGTGCACGGCCTGCGCGCGCCGGAGACCTGGCGGGACGCCGAACTCGCCCTGGCCGCCGCCCGGCACGCCACCAGGGACAGCCGCTCCAGGCCCTACGCCGTGCTGGTCACCGACCGCACGGTGACCGTGCTGCTGACCGGGCTCGGCGAGGAGCCGCCCGAGGACGGCCCCTGGTGGGTCGCCGAGGGCGACACCCCCGACCACTGGAGCGCCGAGCGCGCCGAACTCCCGCCCGTGGTGCCCGTGCCCGACCTCGCGCCGCCCGTGCTGGTCGCCGTCGGCGCCGCCGAGGGCGGCTGCTGCCTGCTGGACCTGGGCTCCGGGCCGCCCGTGGTCTGCGTCGAGGGGGAGAGCCGGGCGGCAGTCGCCCTGCACCAGGCGCTGGCCGCGCAGGTCGAGGTCAGGCTCCCGCAGGGCATGGTCGTGATCGCCGAGGGCGTCCACCGGGGCTACGAGGGGATGCCCACCCGCGCCGCGCACCGCGCCGCCGACCGGCTCAAGCCGCGCGCCGGCATCGCGCCGGTGCTGATCGCCGCCGAGCTGCCCGACCCGCTGCCGCCCGAACTCACCGCGCCGCCCAGCGACTTCCCCGAACTGCGGCTGCTGCTGCTCGGCGAGGGACGCGCCTATCTGCGGATCGTGCTGACCGACAGGACCGGGCAGGTCCGCGTCGTCGGCACGCCCCTGCTCGCCGAGGGCAACGCGCTCAGCCGCGCCATCGCCAAGGTGCTCACCGACATCCCGCCGGTGCTGCCGCGCGAGCCCGCGGGCGAGACCGACAGCACCGCCCGCACCTTCGCCGAACTGGACGAGGAGGCCGTCGACGAGGAGGGCGACACCCTGCCGTCCACGCCGACCGCGCCCGGACTGACCGCGCCGCCGGTCGCCGAGACCGAGGAGGAGGACGAGGCCGAGGCGGCGCCCGTGCCCGCCCCCGAGGCACCGGACACCCCGCTGCCCTCGGCGCGCCCCGTGCGCTCCTGACCCGCCGCCCCCCGCCACCCTTCAACACACCGTTGGAAGGCCCTTGAAGCTCACGTTGACCACCGCCGACCCCCAGGGGCGGCGGACCGACCACCTGCTCGACCTGCCGAGCGACGCCACCGTCGCCGAACTCGCCGCCGTGCTGTCGACGCCGCGCCTGTACCTGGGCGAACGACTGCTGGACTCCGGGACGCCGCTGGGCGCCGGCGGCGTGCGCGACGGCGTGCTGCTGGGGCTCGACGCCCCGGTGCACGTCGACGAGGACTCGGCCGACGCCTGGGACCCGCCGGCCACCGACCCCGTGCTGCTCGAACTGCGCCATGTCTCGGGTCCGGGCGCCGGCCAGGTCTGGCGGCTCGGCCCCGGCACCTACGAGGTCGGCACCGACCGCCGCTGCGCCATCCGGCTCGCCGACCCGCGGCCCGACGCCCCCGAGGGCGGCGTCCACGAGGAGTCGGCGACCCCGCCGGAGGGCACCTGGGTCACGGTGCACGCCGACGGGACGGTCAGCTTCCGGCTGCCCGAGGACGCCGACCCCGAGGAGTGCGGCCTGCGCAGCCTCACCCCGCCGCCGCCCGTCGACCCGGAGACCGGCACGCCGCTGACCGACGAGGAGCCGGCCGGCTCGCGCGACGGCGGCCCCGGAGGGCACAGCGAGGAGCCGCCGCCGGCCGGCGAGGACGGCCTGCCCGAGCCCGAGCCGCTGCCGCCGCCCGGCTACCGGCCGCCGCCCAGCGACGGGTCCACTCCCTGGCCGGCCTTCGCCGACCTGACCCTCGGCGACCATCTGCTGCGGCTGGCCGCGCCGTTCGAGCCGGACGCCGCCGTGCGGCTGTCCGACGACGGGATGACCCTGGAGTACAGCCGTCCGCCGCGCATCCTGCCGCACCTCGACGCCGAGAACCTGACCCTTCCCGGCCCGCCGGCGCCGCAGGGGCCGCGACCGTTCCCGTTCATGCTGATGATCTCCCCGATGATCATGGGCATGGCCATGGTGGCGATCTTCCGGTCCTTCTACTTCCTGATCCTGATCCTCTTCACCCCGCTGATGGCGCTCGGCAACTGGATGCTGGGCCGCCGCACCAACCGCAAGCGGCACGAGGAGCAGGTCCGCCGCTACCGGCTGCGCCGCGCCGCGCTGGAGCGGGAGATGCGCCGCGCGACCGTGGAGGAACGCCACCAGCGCAACACGGCCTCGCCCGACCCCGCCGCCGTCCTCCAGATAGCCAGGGGCCCGGGGCACCAGCTGTGGGAGCGCCGCCGCCCGCACGGCGACTATCTGACCCTGCGCCTGGGCACCGTCACCCGCGCCTCGTTGAAGCGCATCTCCGACCAGGCCCGGGAGAGCAACCACCGCAGCGTCAACTGGCGGCTTGCCGACGTGCCGGTCGGCGCGGAACTCCCGCTGCTCGGCGTGCTGGGCATGACCGGCACCGACCAAACCGTCCGGGCCGTGGCGCGCTGGGCCGTCGCCCAGTCCGCCGTGCTGCACAGCCCGCGCGACCTGCGCATCGTGGTGCTCACCGACGAGGAGCACACCGCCGAGTGGGCCTGGGTGCGCTGGCTGCGGCACCTGCGCCCGGTCCGGCCCGGCGCCCGCGCGCCGCTGGTCTCCTTCGGCCGCGACCAGACCTCCACCACCCGGCGGGTCAGCGAGCTGTACGCCGACGTCCAGGCGCGCGTCGCCGCCTCGGGCCAGAACACCGGGCGCGCCGCGGTGCCGAACGAGCCCGACGTGCTGGTCGTGATGGACGGCGCCTACCGGCTGCGCGACGTGCCGGGCGTCATCGGCATCCTGCGGCAGGGCCCGCCGGTGCGGATCTACAGCCTCTGCCTCGACGAACGCGAGTACCTGCTGCCCGAGGAGTGCGCCGCCGTCGTCACCGCCAGCGGCAACCGGCTGACCATGCGGGTCTCCGGCACGCCCTCCGTCTCGGAGATCCGCGCCGACCAGGTCACCCCCGAGTGGTGCGAGCAGACCGCCCGCGCGCTGGCGCCGCTGCGCGACGTCACCGTGGAGTCCGACGCCGGAATGCCCTCCGAGGTGCGGCTGCTGCCGCTGCTCGGCCAGGAGCCGCCGGACCCGGCCGCGCTGGTGCGGGCCTGGGAGCGCACCCCGGCCAGCACCCGCTTCCCGGTGGGCGCGGGCTACGACGGGACCACCTATCTGGACCTGGTGACCGACGGACCGCACGGCCTGATCGGCGGCACCACGGGCGCGGGCAAGTCGGAGCTGCTCCAGACGATGATCGCCTCGCTGGCCGCCGTGAACCGGCCGGACGAGCTGACGTTCGTGCTGATCGACTACAAGGGCGGCAGCGCGTTCCGCGAGTGCGCCGAACTCCCGCACACCCTCGGCATGATCACCGACCTCGACGGCCACCTGGTCCAGCGCGCGCTGGCCTCGCTCGACGCCGAACTGCGGCGCCGCGAGCAGGTGTTGGCGGACGTCGGCGTCAAGGACCATCGCGAGTACCAGGCCCGCCGCGCCAGGGAGCCCGAACTCCCGCCGCTGCCCAGGCTGTTGCTGGTCATTGACGAGTTCGCCACGCTGGTCAGGGAACTGGTCGAGTTCGTTCCCGGACTGGTCAGCCTGGCCCAGCGGGGACGCTCGCTCGGGCTGCACCTGCTGCTGGCCACCCAGCGGCCGGCGGGCGCCGTCTCCAACGAGATCCGGGCCAACACCAACCTCCGCATCGCGCTGCGCGTCACCGACCGCACCGAGAGCACCGACATCATCAACGCGCCGACCGCCGCCTCCATCTCTCCGTCGACCCCGGGCCGCGCCCTGGTGCGGCGCGGCGACGGTCCGCCGCTGCCGTTCCAGACCGCCTGGGCCGGCGCCGAGCGCCCCCCGGAGGGCGCGGACGGCGTGGAACGCGCCAAGCCCCGCACGGCGCGCGGCGCGGAGCTGAGCCTGGAGCAGCTCGGCCAGCCGCTGCCGGCGCCGCAGTTCGTCCACGAGCCGCCGGTCATCGGCGAGGAGGAGGACGAGGAGGAGACGCCGCGCGCGGAGGGCGAGGAGGAGCGTCCAGGCGACCCGCCCACGGAGCTGACCGCCCTGGTCGACGCCGTGCGGGCGGCGGCCGAGGCGCTGGAGGACTTCGAGCCGCAGCCCAGGCCCTGGCTTCCGCCGCTGCCCCCGACGATGCCGCTGGAGGCGCCGAAGGCCGACCCCAGGCCCGGCGCCACCCGGCTGCCGCCGGTGCCGTACATCTTCTTCGACCTGCCGAGCCATCAGGACCAGCGGCTCGGGCACATCGACTTCGGCGTCTTCGGACACCTCTACGTCATCGGCGCCCCGCGCTCAGGACGCACCCAGACCTTGCGCACCATCGCCGGGTCGGCCGCGCTGCACCTGACCACGGACCAGCTGCACGTCTACGGCATCGACGCGGCCGGCGGCGGCCTGGCGGCGCTGGAGTCCCTGCCGCACTGCGGCGCCGTGGTGCCCCGGCACGACGGGGAGCGGCTGGACCGGCTGATCCGCCGGCTGATCGACGAACTCACCCGTCGCCAGGCGCTGTTGGCCAAGCACGACGTGTCCTCCCTGACGGAGCTGCGTCCCAAGCTGGCGCCCGCCGAGCGTCCGGCGCACCTGCTGCTGCTGATCGACGGCTGGGACGCGCTGGTCACCATGCTGGAGAAGCAGGACGGCGGCCGGGCCACCGACGACCTGCTGCGGCTGCTGCGCGAGGGCGCCACCTCGGGGCTCCACGTGATCGCCACCTCGGAGCGGATGCTGCTGGGCGGCCGCGCGGGACAGCACAACGACCGGCGGCTGATGCTGCGCCAGGCCGACCGCATGGACTACGCCGTGGTCGGCGTCAACCGGCGGGTGGTGCCGGAGAACGTGCCCGCCGGGCGCGGTTGGTCCTCGCCCGGGGGAGTGGAGGGCCAGGTCCTCACCCTGCCGCTGTCCGCCCTGGCCAAGGGCGGCGACCAGGCCGACGCGCTGCGGGCCATCGGCCGGCAGGCGACGCTGCGGGACGGCGGGGTCGCCGACGAGCAGCGGCCGTTCGCGATGGCCTCGCTGCCGGAGATGGTCGGCTTCCAGGAGGTCGCCGACCAGATGACGGACGAACAGCGCAGGCCGCTGTGGGCGTTGCTGGGCGTCGGCGGTGACGACGGCGGGGTGCTCGGCTACGACTTCGCCGAGGGCTCCGGTTCGTTCCTGGTCGCCGGGCCGCCGCACAGCGGGCGCTCCACGGCGCTGGCGGCGATGTGCGTCTCGCTGGTGATGAGCGGCACCTCGCTGGTGGTGCTCACGCCCAGGGACTCGCCGCTGCGGCAGCTGTCCCGGCACGGGCTGGCCCGGGTGATCGCCGAGGTCGACCCCGATCCCGAGGTGCTGGAGGAGGCGTTGGCCGAGGTCGCCGACCGGCCGGCCGTGGTCGTCGTCGACGACGCGGAGCTGCTGGTCAACAGCCGGCTGGACCGGCCGCTGCGGCAGGTCGGCTCCTCGGGCCGCGACCGCGGCCACGGGCTGCTGCTCGCCGCGCCCGCGGAGTCGATGACCACCATGGGCTGGATCGGCGTGGCCCGCCGCGGCCGGCGCGGGCTGCTGCTCGGCCCGAAGGGGCTCAACGAGGGCGAGCTGATCGGCGCGCGCCTGACGCCGGAGCACCTGCGCGGCGGCGCCGTGCCCGGCCGGGCCTGGACCGCCGGCCCCGGCGGGCGGGTGCGGGCGGTGCAGGTGCCGCTGACCGTGCTCCAGTAGCGGGCACCGCCCGGGAGGACCAGGGCCCGGACGCCTTCTCGGCGTCCGGGCCCTGGCGGTGCGACGGCCGTGTCAGGTCTGGCTGATCTCCGTGCGGTCGTCGTTCCACTCCACCGGGGTGCCGTCCAGGCCCTCGGAGTCGTTCCACTCCGGCGGGTCGTCGGTGTCGGTGGTGACCTCCTCCGCGGTCACTTCCAGGCCGCCCTCCCCGTCGATGCTGGAGAGCGTCGCGGCGAACAGCTCCGCGTCGTTGTTCTGGAACGCGTCGTTGAGGCTGGTGAACAGGTTCGCCCAGTTCTGGATGTTACTGGCCGCCATGTGCATGGACTTGCTGAATTCCTCGTACGCGGTCTTCAGCGCCGGGCTCGCCTGCTCCAGGTAGAGCCCGTTGTCCAGCAGGTTTCCCACCGTGCTGAGGAGGCTGTAGATCTCGGGCACGATGATGTTGCACTGCGTGCTGAGCTTGCCCGCGGTCTCGGCGATGCCGGCGTAGTCGGCTGAGATGTCTGCCATGTCCCCGGCCTCACTTCGGGTTGCGGATGTTCTCCGCGTACTGCTTGTCGAAGTCCTTCATGCCTTCCATGATCTGCCGGAACTGCTCGGCGAAGCCGTCGATCGCGTCGCAGAGCTGGCCCAGCTGCTCGTGGAGGATGTTGTACTGGTCGGTGATCGCCGCGTTCGTCTCCGGCAGCACCAGCGAGGTGCCCAGGGCGTCGTCGATCGCGCCCTTGGCGGCGTCCTTCGCCGGCCTGATGGTGTCGTCGTTGGCGGTCTTCATCGCGGCGGCGGCGGACTCGACTTCCTCGTACGTGATGCTGATGTTGGGCATGACCACTCACTTCCTGCTCGTCAGGGATGTCCGTCGGATGGCCGGGCGGGCGCCGGCGGTCAGTCGTCCTCGTCCACCTCCACCCACTCGGCGTCGTCACCGCTGGGCCCCTTGCGGGTGTACTCGGTGACCTCGGTCTCCTCTTCGCCGTCGTCGTTCTTCGACGTCGTGGTGGAGGTCTGGCTGCCCGAGCCGTCCTCGTTGATGGTCACCTCGGAGACGGTCTCGCTGCCGTCCGGGTTGATGGTGGTGATCGTGTAGTCCCGCCGGTCGTAGGTGTTCCCGTCGTCGTCGGGTTCGCTCGGGTCGGGCGGGCCGTCGTACTCGATGGTGGTGGTGGTCTCCTGGCCGTTGCCGGTGTCCACGGTGGTCTTCTCGCCGATGACGTTGTGGTCCTCGTCGAACTCCAGCCACACCTTGACGCTGCTGCCGTCCTCGTCCTCCAGCCAGATGTGGGTGGGCTGGTCGTCCTCGGGGTCCGGCGGCCGCTCGCCGGGCGGGGCGGGCCGGTCCTCGCCGTAGTCGTCCCTCCACGCCTGGCACCACTCGGGGGCCTCCGGGTTCGAGCAGACCTCCCAGATGTCGGCGTCCGGGTGCTCGTCGAAGTAGTCGGCCGCGCCGATCTCCTCCAGGTAGGCGTTCCAGGCGTCGTTGCGCTCCTCCCAGTTCTCGACGGCCTCCTTCTCGCCGAGCCACCGGTCGTGCAGCGTCTGACCGGCCATCACCAGCGCGTTGCTCGCCAGCGTCGCGTCCTGCTGGAGCATCGCGTCGGCGACGCCGCCGAACATGTCGCCGAACCGCTCCAGCTTGTCCTTGCCCTCGTCGATCCGGGTCTTGGACAGGCCGTAGAACACCTGGAACTCGTAGGAGAGTTCGTAGTTGCCGAAGATCGACTCGTTGGAGGTGGCGGTGCCGTCCCCGATCTCCTGCCAGGTCCCGATGCCGCCGGCCGTGTCCGCCCGCTCCACCAGGGCGTGCAGTCCGCGCTGCATGGCGTAGAGCTTGTCGTAGTCCATGGCGAGGTCCGCCATCGTGCCTCCCTCCTCGTCGTGCGCCTCGGCGGCCCCGTGAGGCGCGCCCTCACCCCTTTCCACGTACCGGCCCGGCGGAAGGTTCAGCATTTATGCCACTCCCGGTGAACCTCGGGGCCCTCTCGTACGTAGAAGGAGACGAGGGGCTGGTCGCGGACGGCCCCCGACCGTCCCCGGCGGGGACGGCGCCGCCCCGGCCGACGCGCCGTCGAGAGGAGAGGACACGTCGTGGCCCGTTCGTCCGACTGGAGTGCCCTCGACCTGGATGAGGACCCCACCCCCGGGGACCCGGACAAACTCGAGGCGCTGCTGGAGGCCCAGAAGGAGATCATCGACCTGGCGGCCGACATCGACGACGGCCTCGACGAGTTGATGAGCGAGAACAGCTCCTACTTCATCGGCGAGACCGCCGACGCGCTCCGCGAGGAGATGGACAACCGGGTGCGGAAGTTCGTCCAGAGCTTCCGGGACGCCCACCAGTCGGTGTACGACGCCCTGTCCACCTACCACGGCGTGATGGTCACCCAGCAGGGCATCGCCGACGGCGCGTTGAGCAGCGCCGCCGGTCTGGACAAGGAGGACTCCGAGTGGGAGGAGCACCAGACCACCGCGAAGAACGCCGGTGAGGCCCTCTCCGAGGCGGCCTCCACCGCGGCCGGCGTCGTCTCCACGGCGGGCTCCGACATCAGCTCGATGATCGACCCCTGCGAGGAGTTCTGGAAGTTCCTCACCTACTTCGTCCTCGCGCTGATCCTCCCCGCGATCATCCTCGGCGGGCCGACCGCGGTGCTCTTCCTCACCCTCAGCGCGGTGCTGATGGTCAAGACCGCCATCGACTTCGCCGGCGGCAAGGCCAGCGTCGCCGAACTGGTCCTCTCCGTGCTGGGGATGCTGGTCCCCACCACCCGCGGTCTGAACGTCATCGGCGCCTTCAAGTCCATCAAGAGCTGGGGCGCCTCCACCTGGACCAAGTTCTCCGGCATGACGTTCCGCGACATCGTGACCAAGCTGAGCACGCTCCCCAAGCGCCTCGTCACGGGTGGCATCGCGTTCATCGGCGGGATCATCACCACCACCATCAAGGGCACCAAGGAGCTGATCAGGGGCGGTGCCTGGGCCGACAACGCCATCTTCAAGGGCCTCGGCGGGGTGGACGGCTTCGCCGGCTATGTGACGTCCCACTTCAAGGGGATGGGGCCCTCGGCGATCATCCTGCCCGTCAACGTGATGGAGATGGGCTCCAAGGCGTGGTCCCTCTCCGGCTTCACCAACGCGTTCAAGATCTCGATGTTCAACCGGGGCGTCCTCAACCAGTACCGCACCGGGGCCTTCGTCCACGGCACCCACACCATCGACGTGCGGGCCATCGCGGGGTTCGACGGCGCCCGCAACCCCCAGGTCAACGTCGCGCTGTGGTCGCGCTACCAGCCGGGCGGCGCGGCCACCGCGCGCTTCCTCGGCGGCCTCGGCGCCGGGCTGAGCGACGCCAGCAAGGCCCCGGTCATCACGATCGGCGGCGGGTTCAACGGGCTCGGCACGCCCAACCGCACCTCGGTCGACCTCACCATGGGCGACATCTCGCCGACCGGCACCCCGCACTCCCTCACCCCGGGCAACCGCACGCCGATCCTCACCCCCAACTCCTCGGTGATGGACCTCTCCGTCACCAACCCGCCGCCCAGCAGCGCCTTCCAGCCGCCGACCGCCGTCACCTCGCCCTCGGTCCCGACACCGGCGAACGGCCAGATGGTGGACATGTCCCTGGCCGACATGCGGCCGGTGTCGCCGATCTCGGTGCACATGGCCGAGACGGGCACCAGGATGGGCGTGCCCGACCTCGCCCCGCCCAGCCCCCAGATCGGCTCGGTCGAGGGCATGGGCCACATGCCGGGCGATCTGTACGTGGCGCCGCCCGCCTCCGTCGTGACCCACATGCCCTCGCCCGGCGGCCAGGTCGTCGGCGTGGAGATGCCGCTGCTCTCCCAGGTCGACACGCCCACCCCCGCCGTCCCCGGCGGCCAGGCCGTCAACACCGGCGGGGCCGGCGCCGACGTCTCCCAGGCCAACGTGGGCTCCCTCCGCTTCGACCAGGCGCTGGACACCGGCCGCATGGTCGGCGCCGACGGCGTCGTGACGGAGCTGCCGGCCGTCAACGTGACGGGGATGCAGCAGCTCGGCGAGACCATGGCGGTGCCGCCGGTCAGCACGGCCCCGCCGCGCGCCGAGACCGGCGCGGTCAACGCCAACACCGCCGCCATCAACCCGGCGACCGTGCCCCAGATCGGCACCTCGACCGGCGTGACCGGGGGCGTCGGCGGCAAGGTGACCGGCGACCTCGGCGTCAACCTGACGCACAACGCGCCGCCGCCGCTGCGCGTCGGCTTCGCCGACCAGGGCATGGGGATGGCCGCCCCCGACGCCTCCCAGATCGGCAACGGCGCCCGGGTCACCTCCGACTTCCACACCGCGCCCGTTGAGGGAGCCCCCGGCAGGACCGTCGACCAGACGACGCCCGGCACGGGAGTCACCGACACCACGGGCGGCGTCACGCCCACCCCGGTGCGCGGCGACAACGGCGGGGCCTCGCTCGTCGACCTCGGCGACGGCGCGGCGCGCGCCGCCGGCGACGTGCCGCTCGCCCGGCCGCTCGGCGGCATCGGCCATGTCGGCGGCGAGACCTCGGGGGCCGTCAGGGCCACCAGCACCCCGCCGCCGCCCAGCACCGTCGCGCCGACGCTGGACGGCACGGTCGCGGCGCCGGTGCGGCAGCCGCGCGGCGGCGGGCTCGAAGGCGAGGGCGCGGGCGGCTCCGGCATCCAGCCCGTCCGGCTGGAGAGCATCGACGGCAGGACCAGCGCCCCCGCCGACGGCATCGCCGCCTCCGTCCCGCCGCCCGTCACCCGCGCCGGCGGCGGCGAGGGCGGCGCGGACAACGGCGCGCTGGGGCTCGCCGAGCGCCCGGGCGGCCACGGCCCCGGCGTGGTCCCCGTGGAAAACATCGTCGTCACCCACCGGCCCGCGGCCTCCGCGCCGCTCGCGCCGCCCCCGGCCGCCGCGGTGCCCCCACCGGCGCTCATCCCCCGGGGCGCCGGCGGGGGCGAGGCGAACGGCTTCGGCCTCTTCCACGGCCCGGGCAACGGTGCCACGCCGCCGCCCGCCGACCCGGTGCGCCACCTGATCGCCGCCCTCGACGACGCGCCGGCCGCGCCCGTCGGCGCCCCCGCCAGGGGCGCGGAGGCCGACGGCGGCGGCGTGCTCCGGCCCGACTCCCGCGTCGAACTCCTCGGCCAGGACGGCGCTCCCACCGGCGTCACCGTCGTCGGCCGGGGCGAGGGCGCGCCCACGCTGCTGCGCGGCGACACCCAGGCCCCCGGCGAGGTGCGGATACTCCCCGACGCGCTCACCGTGCGCGGCGGCGACAGCGTCACCCTGCACGACCACGCCGGCGCCTACCTCGGCGGCCTGAACGCGCACCGCTCCGGACCGCTCGCCGGCCACGCGGTCGTCACCTCGCTCGACGGCCCGCCCCGCCTGGTCACCCTCGGCGGCCAGCCGGTGGCCGGCGCCTCCATCAGCCGGGTCGGCGACCTCGGCTGGGCCGTCGTCCCGCCCGGCGCGCCGCGCGGCGCCGTCGTCGACACCTCCGGCGCCCACACCCACGACCTGGTCCCGCTGCGCGGCGGCTCGGGCGACACGGCCGGCGGCTTCGCCGCCGTGCCCCGCGCCGGCGGCGAGGTGGCGCTCGTCGGCAGGGGCGGCGACCAACTCCCCAACCCGGCGCAGGTGGTGGGCGACTCCCTGCTGGTCCAGCGCAAGCCGGGCACCGTCGACTTCCACTCCCTCGACGGCGACCTGCTCAGCTCCGCCCACGGGCTGCCGGGGCGCGGGGGCCACGAGCTGATGACGCCCGCCGGCGGCCGGCCGGCCCACGTGCTCGGGCCCGACGGGCAGCTCCTGGACGGCGCGGGCGTGCGGCCCTTCGGCGACGGCCTCCTCGTCGAGCGCCCCGGGCACCGGGCGGTCGTCATGGACGGCGACGGCGTCCACACCCACGACGCGTTCCGCTTCACCCACGGCGGCGAGGACTGGATGCTGGCCGTCCCGCAGCGCGCGCTCGACGGCAAGCCGGTGCTGGTCCGCGACGTCGGCGGCGCCTTCACCGACGCCGGCCCCGCCGTCCGCCTCGGCGCGCACGGCACGCTGGTCCGGCTCGGCGACGGCGCGTTCCACCTGGTCGACGCGGCGGGCGGGGTGACCCCCGCCGTGCGGCTGATCGACCGCGCGGGGCAGCCGACCGAGCTGATCCACACCCCGCCGACCGGCACCGCCGGCGGCGCCGTCTACCGCACCGACGGCCGGCTGCTGACCGACGACGTGCTCGCCGGCTTCGACGGCAACCGCGTCGTCGTCCGCACCGGCGCCACCTACAGCGTGCACGGCGCCGACGGCACGTTCCTCGGCTCCGGCGCCGCCCGCGCCGGCGGCCCGCTGGGCGAGGGCAACCGCCTCGACGTGCCCGTCGACGGCGGCCCGGCCCGCGTCGTCGACGCCTCCGGCGCCCCCGTGCGCGGCGCCACCGTCCACCCGGCGGGCGACGGCGGCCACCTGGTCCAGGTCCCGGGCCAGCGGCCCGGGGTCGTCGACGCCTCCGGCGCCCACACCCACGACGTCTTCCCGCTGCGCGGAGGCAACGGTGCCTCCCACGGCCTCGGCGCCATGCCGCTGCGCGACGGCGGCGCGCCCCTCGCGTTCCGCCCCGACGGCACCCCGACGCGCGGGGTCGGCCTCACGCACGACGGCGACCTGCTGATCGTCGGCCGCGAGGGCGGCGCGGGCGCCGTCTACGACATGGGCGGCCGCTTCGCCGGGCTGCGCCGTGGCGTCGACGAGGGCCCGCTGGCCGGCCACACCATCACGCTGCTGCCCGGCACAGGCGCGCACCGCGTCGCGGACGCCTCCGGCGCGCTTCTGGACGGCGCGACCGTCACCCGTTTCGGCCCCCACCTGTTCCTGGCCGAGGTGCCGGGCAAGGGCGCGGTGCTGCTGGACCGCGCCGGCCTCGGCACCCAGCCCGTCGTCCCTGTGCCCGTGGCCGGCGGCGCCGACCGGCTGGTGGCGCTGCCCGCCGGCGCCGGCCGCTCGGGCCCGCTCGACGGCGCCTGGCTGGACGGCGCCGTGCTGCGCCGCGAACTCCCCGACGGCACGGCCGACTTCGTCGCCGCCGACGGCTCCGTGCTGGGCCGCGCGCTGCCCGTCACCTCCGGGCCGCTCGACGGCCGGGTGTTCCTCATCCCCGAAGGCGCGCCGCCCCGCCTGGTCGAGGCGGACGGCCGCGCCGTGCCCGACGCCGAGTTCACCCCGCTCGGCTCCGGTGGTCACCTGTTGTCCACCGACGGTGGTATGCACCACCTGATCGAACCGGGCGGCACGGACATCCACCGGGTGATCGTGCTCACCGGCCGTCCCGGCGAGCCGGACATGATGGCGGTCGTCCGTTCCCAGGGGGAGATCTACCCCCATCCGCGCGGCGCCGACGGCGTCACGCTCACCGACCACACGGTGCGCCGTGTCGACCCGACGGAGATCGGCGCCGACGGGCGGTACGTCCGGGGAGCGCCCAAGCTGGTCGTGTACACGCCCGACTCCCGGGCCGTCAGCCACGACCTGTTCAGCGGGGCCTTCCGGTCAGACCAGCCCTCCATGCCCGGCGCCCACCGCGTCACCGAGGTCGACTACCGCCTGCTCACCGCCGAGGACCGGGCCGTGGTCCACCAGTACCTCATGGAGGCGGCCAAGCGCCCCGCGCCCCCGACGCCGGACATCCCGCGCACGCTCATCGTCGGCAAGGCGATGGACGAGAGCCCGCTCTGGCCGGCGCCCGGCGGGGCGAGCGGCTCCGGACACGCGGGCGGCGCGGGCACCGCGGGACACGGCGCGTCGTTCGCCCCCGACGACCTGCGTATCGCGTTCGACCCCGACACCGGACGCGTCGCGCGCGCCGACCTCGCCGGCTCCGCCGCGGGTGCCGACGCCCCGGTCGTCCGCGTCGAGGCCACCCCGGACGGCGACCTGGTGCGCGTCACCAGGGGCGGCGCGGAGATCCACACGGAACGCTGGGTCTCCTTCGGCGCCGACCTGCGGGGACGGCTCACCGGCGGCGATCTGACGCTGCACCGGGTCACCCCCGACGGCGGGCTCGCCGCCGTCGACGACGCGGTCACCCCGCTCGCCGACGGCTCCGGCTTCCACCTCGCCCTGCCCGACGGGCACCGGGCGGTCGACCACGCCGGCGCCACCACCCACACCGTGCTCCCGCTGCGCCCCGCCGGTGGCGGCCCCGCCGCCGACCACGTGTTCACGCCCGTCGGCGGCGCCGGCGGCGCCCCCGCGCTGCTGGACGCCGCCGGCAACCCCCGGCCCGGCGCGCTGGACGTCACGGCGGACGCCGTCACCATCCGCCGGGGCCAGACCACCGACATCCACGACCCCGCGACCGGCGCCCTCGACACCCGCGTCCACCACCTGACGGAAGGCCAATGGAACGGCTACGACCTGCGCGTGCCCGACACCGGCCACACCCCGGGCGCGCGGCCGGCGCTCGACCCCCCGCCCGGCCGCCCCGCCGTGGAGGCGAGCGTGGACGTCCTCACCGACGGCAGGTTCCGCGTCCAGCCGCCGACCGGCACCGGCCAGGTGATCGGCGCGGACGGCACCAGGCTCGGCGACAACCTGCCGCTGCGGCACGGCCCGGACGCCACGGGCGAGCACGTCGTGGTGCCCGCGCGGCCGGCCGGCGGTGAGACCGCGTGGCTGGAGTCCGCCGGCGGCGGCCGGATCGCCGGCTCCGCCGTGGACCGGGTCGGCGACGGCTTCCACGTCCGGCGCCTGGACCAGCCGGACACCGTCGCCCTGCACGGCGCCGACGGCGCCCTGGTCCACGTGGCCCAACGCGTGCGCGTCGGCCCCGCGTTCGACGGCGCCTGGCTGGCCACCCCGGTCGCCGGCGGCCTCCGCGTCGTCGACGACGCCGGCGGCGCCTTCGGCGCGCGGGCCGTCCCCCGGGGCGACGACCTGCTGCTGGTCTCCGACGACGCGGTCGCCGGCGTCACCCGCGCCGGCGCCCCCACCGAGGTCACGCTGCCGCTGCGCAACGCCGACGGCACGGATTCCCCCTGGACGCTGCACACCCCGCCCGGCGGACAGCCGCAGGTGCGGAACGCCACCACCCACGCCGTGGTCGGCGGCGACGACGTGCGGATCGTCGGCGGCGCCCTCGAAGTCCGCCACGGCGACTCCGCGTTCACCCACGGCACCGACGGCTCCCTGCTGAGCGAGGCGCACCGGGTGCGCGGCGCGGGCGACGAGCTGGACGGCGTCGACCTGGTCGTGCCGCACACCCCCGGCGGCGTGCCGCACCTGACGCGTGGCGGAGCCGCCGTGCCCGGCGGCTCCGCCACCCCGCTCGGCGACCACGGCTACCTGGTGCGGGCCGGCGGCGCGCACGGCGTCGTCGACGACACCGGCGCCTTCAGCCACCGCCTGGTGGAGACCACGCTGCCCGACGGCACGACCGGCCTGGTCGCCTGGTCCCAACGCCCGGGCGGGCGACACTTCTTCGTCAACGCGACCGACGAGGTCGGCGACCTCGGCGTCAGGTTCCACCCGGCCATCGACGACCAGTTCACCGTCACCAGGGGCGGCTCCACCTTCGAGTACCGGGCCGACGCCATGGCCGGCGGCGGCTTCGCCGGCCAACTGCTGCGCGAGAGCCACCCGATCACCGGCGGCCCCGTGCCGGGACGCACCCTGGTCGTCCCGCACGACGGGCAGCCGCCGCAGATCCGCACCCCGGGGGAAGCGAACCGGGAGGTGACCCCGCAGCACTGGGGCGGCTTCGACGGCTTCCGCATCGACGAGGGCGGCGGCCGGCCGCACACCGTGGTCGACGGCACCGGCCGGGTCACCCACACCGCCGTGCCGCTGACGCCGCGCCC
Source organism: Streptomyces zhaozhouensis (assembly GCF_900230195.1). Lineage (GTDB taxonomy): Bacteria > Actinomycetota > Actinomycetes > Streptomycetales > Streptomycetaceae > Streptomyces > Streptomyces zhaozhouensis. Next base: position 21,552 of record NZ_OCNE01000014.1, on the reverse strand, counting down.
CGGCACCGCCGACCCGTTCGACGCCTGGGTCTTCCGGCCCGCCGACGGTGCCGCCGGCGGCGGGCCCGTCCTCCGCACCGCGGGCGGCGCGGAGCACACCGCCGACTTCCGGGCCACGTCGGGCCGTTACCACGTCTCCGAGCCGGGCGGCGGCGGGATCACCCGGGTGCACGAAGCCGACGGCCGGTTCGTCGAGGAACGGCTCACCCTCAACGGCGGCGCGCTGGACGGCCACCGGCTGCACCTCCCGGAGAACCTGGACAACGCCCGGATCACGCCCCCCGGCGGCAACGCGCGCCCCGTCGCGGCCGTGCCCCAGACCGACGGCGCGCTGCGCGTCGGCTTCGGCGACCACCACCTGATCATCGACCCCGCCACCGGCGGCGCCACCCACCGCGTGATCAGCTTCAGCGGCTCCGGCGCCGCCGCCGACACCCACGCCTGGGTGCGGCTCGCCGACGACGCGGTGCTGCCCGCGCCGCGCGCCGCCGACGGCACGGAGGTGGCCGGCGCCCAGGTCGTCCGCGCCGCCGACGGCGACCTGCGGGTGACCCGCACGGGCACCGCGGCGATCGACGTCTTCAGCGACACCGGTGCCTTGCGCTTCCAGGCCAGGCCGCTGACCGGCGGCAACGCCGCGGAGGCCGGCGACTTCGTGCGCGTCTACGAGATGACCTACAAGGGGCAGACCTACCGCGCCTACGACGTGGTGGACGACGCGCTGACGCCGCGCGCCGGCCGCGCCGCGGTCGGCCGGCAGGCCACGCCCACCGACGTCGACCTCAACGGCGGCTTCCGGGTGCGCGACACCGGGGACGGCCGGGTCTGGGTCTTCGGCCGCGACGGCCGGCTGGAGGCCCACCTCGGCGCCGCCGCCGACGGCACGCGCATCCGGACCCTCACCACCTACGAGCGGCCGGCCGGCGGCGGCGCGATCGAGCCGCGGACCGTCCGGGTGGTGGAGATGGGCGACGCCAAGGGGCGGCGCTTCGCCGAGATCGAGGGCGGCCGCGCGGTGCGGGACGTCGACCTCGCCCCGATGCCCGGGCGCACCACCACCGCCACCGACGGCGGCGGTTTCCGCTACACGGGCGACGCCCGGGGCCTGCGGGGCGGCGAGTACCGCCAGTACGCCGCCGACGGCCGGCTGCTGGAGCAGCGCATCAACGTCATCCACCGCGGCCAGCACACCGAGGGCGAGTTCTACCTGGTCCGCAACGAGCACGACGCCGGCGGCAAGGTCACCGGCGGCAGCTGGGAGCGCTGGCGCGGCGGCGCCGCGCCCCCGGACCGGGCGTCCGTACTGGATCGGGGCCGGGTCGACCCTAAGGGCGCCTCGCAGGGCCACGTCTTCCTGCTCACGGAGAACGCGCTCGGCGTCCGCGGCCACGCCTTCGAACGCCGCCCGATGCCGACCGGCGACGTCCTGGACGCCCACGCCCCGGGAACCGTCACCGGCTTCGTCAAGCGCTGGCACGACCTCCCGGTCGGCACGTCGCAGCGCGAGCGGTGGCAGAAGGTGAGCGCCGACGGCAACGCCGCCGGCGACGGCATCCGCGTCTGGGGCACCAGCCGCCGCACCTTCTACGACTACCGCGACGAGATCCACGTCTCCCGCAGCATCCGCGGGCCGGAGCACCACTACCGGGAGACCCCGCAGGGCGGTTACGTGTTCGGGGTGCGGGGCACCGACAGCGGTGCCCCGCCGCGGAACGGCGCGGTCGGCCGCTGGTACCGCTTCGACAGCGACCTGGGGGTCCAGGCCACCGGCAACCGCCACATCGGGCTGGCGTCCAACGGCTGGCGCGACGAGATGCCCGACCCGCGCCTCGGCTCCGCCGTCGAGGTCAACGAGAAGGTCGGACGCCTGGGTTGGCACGGGCTGCGCACCTTCAGGGCCGAGGACCTGGGCACCGACGGGCTGCCCACGCGCGGCGTCACCGCCGTCTCGCCGCAGGGCAAGGACGTGCGCTCCGTCCGCACGATGCCGAACGGCGACGAGCTGCACCTCAGCCGGAACGCGGAGCAGCGGCCGCCGAACTTCTACCGGGCGCTGCTCTCCCCCGAGTTCCGCAACATGGACATGACCACGCCGCGCGGTCGCTTCTTCGCGCTGCCCCATCCGTTCCTGCCCCGGGAGAACCGCTACGTGGGCCGGAACGGGGAGGCCGCCTGGGTCAACGACAGCCGGCTCCAGACGTTCGACTACCAGATCTACCGCGACGGCCGGGTCGTCGACCACGGCGTGCAGGTGGTCACCACCCGGGGCTTCAACACCACGCTCATCTCCCACAACGGCCGCATCGCCGGTGAGACCCGGGAGCTGCCCAACGGGAACAAGCTGGTGGTCGGGCCCGAGGTCAAGATGCCGGACGGCGTCGAGCGCCGGGACGGCTATCTGCCCTGGACCCAGGGCGACGGCAAACTGTCCGGCCACCGCACCTTCCGCCCGGACGACTTCGTCGACCCGCCGGCGGCGACGGGGAAGACCCGCGAGGACGTCGTCTGGCAGGACCAGTTCCGCGCCGACCTCCCCGCCGGCGGAAACTGGTACACCCGGGACGCGGGTCAGGTCTGGCACGCCAACCGCATGGGCTTCAAGGACGGCACGATCCTCGACTTCCGTCCCCCGCCCCGCGCCGGCGGCCAGGTGGGCGACGGCGGTCTCGACTTCCAGCGCACCGTGCACGCCGGCGCCGACGCCGACTGGTCCCTGCTGACCCACCAGGGCAAGCTGATCGGCCGCGCGGACACCTGGCTCGGTGCCGGCGCGGACGGCGCCGCCATCCGGGTCGTCAGCCGGTACGGCGGTGGCAGGGTCAGCTGGTCCGTCGAGGGCGACGACGCGCTCACCGGGGGCCGCAACCTGGCCTCGCGCAACCAGTTCGACCACCACCAGTACTTCGACCGGGAGTCGTTCCGCGACTACGCCACCGTCAACGGGCAGCGGGAGCTGATCCGGGAGTTCCGACTCCTGTCCGACGACACCGGCGTCATGGCCTGGAAGACGCGCGGCGCCGACGGCGGACCCGACGTCTGGCAGTGGAACAAGGTGGACCGGTTCGGCAACGTCATGGAGTTCGGCGAACAGGGCCAGCGCGTCCGCTGGTGGTCCGACGACATGCGCCGCTGGGAGGATCGCCTGATGCGCCCGGACGGGGGATACACCGTCGTCCAGGAGCTGCCCGTCGCCGTGGGCAGCGCGATCCGCCAGGCGTTCAACGACTCCCCGCTGCGGGTGCGCGAGTACTTCCCCGACGCGGCCAGCCTCGGCACCGTGCCCCGCACGCTGGACGACCACCGCGGTCTGACCTGGAAGGAGTTCGAGTCGGGTGCCGTCGCCCGCCGCAAGGTTCCGTGGGGCGACGACGGCACCTACATGGAGATCGAGGCCATGACCAAGCAGTGGCGGCGGTGGGGCTACGACGCGGAGACGGGCAGGTGGCAGCTGCTCGGCGAGCGCTCCGTCGCCGGCTATGTCCGGGAGCTGCCGGCCGAGTCCCTCGCCGGCGGCCCGCCCTTCACCGGGGACCTGCGGCTGATCGGCAGGGAGACCTACTTCTTCGACGTGCTCAACGAGTTCCGCACCTTCGAGCGCATGTACCGGCAGCCCCGGCGCACGCCCTGGGGCTCCGGCGTCGAGGCCACCGGCGAGTCCACCTACACGCCGTTCGCGCTGCGCAACTTCGAGCACATGGCGATCGAGTTCGCCCAGGAGTTCGTGCTGGACTTCGGTGTCGGCATGGCCATCTACGCGGCCATGCCAGGCGACTTCGGCCTCAACGACGTGGCCGCGGCGGCGCTGCGCGCGCTCGTCGGCGCCTCGGTCAAGGCCGGCTTCATCGGGCTGCACAACTTCGCCGCCCACCACTCGCAGTTCCGCGTCGGCCTCAACTGGCAGGACCGCGGCTTCCCCTACCGCCACCGCCAGGACGACGACGACACGGCGGGGGAGTGGGCCTCCAACGAGTTCGTGCTGCGCTGGCGCGGCGGCACCTACGACTTCTTCAAGGACGGCTTCGTCGTCGCGCCGCTGGGCTCCTTCCTCGGCACCCTGGTCGCCGCCGAGGCGCTCGGCGTCAAGGGCCCCGACGGCGAGTGGCACGACGTCTCCCTCGGCCAGGCCGCCGCGCTCGCCGGCGCCACCGCGCTGGGCACCGTGGTCGGCGGCCTCGCCACCGGCGCGCTGAAGGCCGCGATGCAGAACACGATGGGCGCCCGCTGGTACCACCGGCAGGGTGTGATGGACTTCGTGGTCGTCCCGGTCATGGGCAAGTTCATCGACAAGCCGCTCGGGCAGCTCGTCTTCGGCCCCGAGGTCCGCGACATGCTCGGCGTCACCTCACCGGTTCCGCCCCCGCCGCCGGAGACCCCACCCGTTCCCGACGCCTCGGGCGAACCCGAGACGACCTCAGACGCCCCCGGAGAGAACCCATGACAGAGCCGATCCGCGTAGCGCCCCGCACCCGGGGCGCCTATCGGACGATCACCGAGGCGTTGGGCGCCGCCCCGGCCGGGGCCGTGGTCAGCATCGCCCCCGGCGAGTACCGGGAGTCGTTCCGCCTGATCCGCAAGGTCTCCCTCGTCCCGCAGCACGGCCCCGGCTCCGTCACCGTCGCCGTCCCGGCCGCCGCCGGCGCGCTCTCCGTCGCCGCCCCCGACTGCCGCGTCAACGGCCTGGTGCTGCGCGGCGTCGACCCCGGCGAGGCGCTGCTGCGGATCGAGGACGCCGCCGGGCTCACCCTGGAGCACTGCGTCATCAGCCAGGGCCGCGTCGAGGTCCTCGGCTCGCGCAACCACGCCGCGCGCCCCGACCAGCCGGTGACGGACATCCCGCTCAACAACGACCTCGCCGCCGACCTCGCCGACCCCACCGCCGGCGGCGTCCTCGTCGCGCGCCGCAGCCGGCTGCGCGCCGCCCGCCACACCGCGCTCCACCTCACCGGCGACGCCCTGGCCCGGCTGGACGACACCGCCATCGAGGACGTCGAGGGCATCGGCATCGCCGTCTCCGGCACCGCCGTCCTGCGCGCCGACCAACTGCGGGTCCACGGCGGCTCGGGCTCCGCGCTGCGCGCCCGCGACGCCTCCCGCGTGCTGCTGCGCGGCAGCGGCCTCTTCGGCGCCGGGCGCAACGGCCTCCTCGTGCAGGACGCCGCCGAGGCGCTGCTGACGGACTGCCGGGTGGAGAACGCCGCCCGCTCCGGCATCCGCCTCGACCACACCGCGCGCGCCGAGATCGAGGAGTCCACCCTGCGCGACGCGCGCCTGTCCGGCGTCGAGGTGCGCGACCAGGCGCGGGTCACGATGCGCGGCGTGCGGGTCGTCGGCGGCGAGACCGGCGTGCGGCTGCGCTCCACCGAGGAGTCGACGCTGCTGCACTGCGCGGTGACGGGCCAGCAGGGCAACGGCGTCGAGCTGGAGTCCGGGGCCGACGCCCGGGTGCGCGGCGTGCGGGTGGCCCGCAGCGGCAAGCACGGCGTGATGGTCGGCGAGGGCTCCCGGGGCACCTTCGACCACTGCGACGTCATCGCCACCGGCTTCCCCGCGCTGCACGTCGGCCGCGAGGCCGCCCCCCGCTTCCGCGGCTGCCGCGTCTTCGACTCGGCCCACGACCTGGGCGTCTTCGAGGGCGCCAGCCCCGTCTTCGAGAACTGCGTCTCCATCAACGTCGGCTCCCCCCGGCTGCCCGGCGTCCGACGCGGCGGCACAGAGCCCGGCGCCCCCGCCCCCCGTACCCGCGACCGCGCCGGCGACGGCGGCCCCACCCCGCCCCCCGGCGGTCCCCAGGGCCCGAACGGCCCCCAGGGCCCCGCCGGCACGCCCCCCGCCCCCGCCGGCGCCGGAGCGCGCGCCGGCGCGCCGGCGGCGACCGCCGCCGACGGGCAGCGCCCGGACGGCGACGACGGCGAGATCGAGGCCGAGTCGCTCACCGACCTCCTCGCCGAGCTCGACGAACTCGTCGGCCTGGAGACCGTCAAGCGCGACGTCGGCGGCATGGTCAAGCTGATGCAGACCGTCCGGATGCGCCAGGAGGCCGGGCTGCCGGCGCCCCCGCTCAGCCGCCACCTGGTCTTCGCCGGCAACCCCGGCACCGGCAAGACCACCGTCGCCCGCCTCTACGGCCGGCTGCTGCACGCCCTCGGCCTGCTCTCCCGGGGCCACCTCGTCGAGGTCGACCGCAGCGCGCTGGTCGGCGAGTACATCGGACACACCGGCCCCAAGACCACCGAGGCGTTCGACCGGGCGCGCGGCGGCGTGCTCTTCATCGACGAGGCGTACGCCCTGACCCCCGCCGGCGTCAGCCAGGACTTCGGCCTGGAGGCCGTCGCCACCCTGGTCAAGCTGATGGAGGACCACCGCGACGAGGTCGTCGTGATCGCCGCCGGCTACCCCGGCGAGATGAGCCGCTTCGTCGACTCCAACCCGGGCCTGGCCTCCCGCTTCACCCGCAGCCTGCTCTTCAGCGACTACTCCACCGAGGAACTGGTCAGCATCGTCGAGCACCACGCCAGGCGCCACCGCTACGACCTCACCGACGGCGCCCGCAAGGCGCTCGGCGACTACATCGGCTCGATGCCCAGGGGGGAGGGCTTCGGCAACGGGCGCAGCGCCCGCCAGATCTTCCAGCGGATGACCGAGCACCAGGCCATGCGCGTCGCCGAGCTCACCGCCCCCAAGGAGAGCGACCTGACGACCCTGGACGAGAACGACCTGCCCGACTCCACCTCCTGACCCCCGCGCACCCCGCCCCGACCGCCCGAGCCCCCCACGCCGGGCCCCGACCGTGAGGCACCGATGACACACCAGCCGCACCGGACCGACGGCCGGTTCGCCGACACCTTCGCCCGGAAGCCGGCCAGGCCCCGCCGGGGGCTGCTGCCCGGCAGACGCGTCTACGCCTCCGTGCTGTGGGCCGTGCTGACGGTGGCGGTGATCACCGGCTCCGTCCGGGCGGTCGGCGCCGTCTTCTCCGACGGCGAGGAGACCGACCCGGTCGCGGCCGTCGCGCCCCCCGTCCCGGAGCCGGAGCCCGAGCCGGAACCCGTTCCCGAGCCGGAGCCCGAACCGGAGCCCGAGCCCGAACCGGAGCCGGAACCCGTTCCCGAGCCGGAACCGGTCCCGGAGCCGGAACCCGAGCCCGAACCGGAACCCGAGCCGATGGCCGACCCGGAGCCCGGACCCGTCCCGGCCGAGAACGTCATGCTGCGCAACTACGCCACCGGCCGCTGCCTGGACATCCCCGGTGCGGGCAAGGGCGAGCCGACGGGCAAGGTCCAGCAGTACCGCTGTCTGCCCGAGGACGACAACCAGCTGTGGAACCTGGAGGTCAGGTACGAGGACCAGGGCCCCGGCGGCGTCCCCCTCGTCCAGATCCGCAACGCCCTCGACGGCCTCTGCCTCGACCTGCCCAAGTACGGCGCCCGGCCGCTGCACACCCGCGTCTACGAGTTCACCTGTGACGGGACCACCGAGGACAACCAGCTGTGGTGGTTCGACGAGCAGGACAACGGCACCTACTGGATCCGCAACTACGCCAGTAACAACGTCTGCCTCGACGTCCCGGGCAACCGGGACGACGCAGAGCAGCTGCACCTGATGATCTTCACGTGCACCAACACCGACGACCAGGAGTGGGACATCGTCCGCCCCGAGGACATCGGTGGCAGTGCGCGGCAGGGAGGTGGCTGACCAGGAGAGAACACCCGAGGGCCGTCGCCGCTCCGAGGCCGCGACGGCACCCCCTGACGACCCACGACGAGGACGCCCACGGGCGGGTCCTCGTCTTGACCGTGAGGCACAGATGAAACGAAAGCCGAACCGCACCGACGGTCGGTTCGCGGACGCGTTCGCGCGTCAACCGACCAAGGCGCGCCGGGGGTTGCTGCCAGCCAAGCGCGTCTACACCTCCCTGGTGTGGGCGTTCGTGATGGTGGCCGTGATCGCCGGCTCGGTCCAACTGGTCGGTGGCGTGTTCCGGGGCGACGACGAGGCGCGCACCGTCGCGGCTCCCGCGCCGCCGGAGCCGGAACCGACCGAGGAGGAGCCGGAGCCGGAGCCCGAGCCCGAACCGGAACCCGAGGAGGAGCCCGAGCCGGAACCCGAACCGGAACCGGACCCCGCTCCCCCTCCCGCCCCGGAGCCCGAGCCCGAGCCGGAGCCCGAGCCCGAGCCGGAACCCGAGGAGGAGCCGGAGCCGGACCCCGAGCCCTTCGCCAACCAGCCGTCCGTCACCATCGTGGACGGCGCCGCCTACTACCTGGTCGCCACGACGGGACCCGACCGCTGCCTCGACGTCGAGGCCAGCAACACGGAGGCCGGCGCCAAGATCCAGCAGTGGGAGTGCAACGGGACCTCGGCCCAGCAGTGGACACTGCGCAAGGCCGAGTCCCCGAACGTTTTCACGCTCTCGGCCATGGGCAACTGCCTGGACGTCCCCAATGGCACCACGTCCATGGGCGCCGAGATCCAGACGTGGACGTGCAACGGCATGACGCCGCAGCAGTGGCGCGTGGAGCTGAACGACGACGGCACGGTCAGCCTGCGGTCCGTGAAGAGCGACTACTGCCTGGACATCCAGTCCAGCAGCAACGCCCTGGCGGCCCGCATCCAGCAGTGGAACTGCAACGGCAGCATCGCCCAGTCCTGGAGGCTGGAGCGCGTGTAGCCACCGCGGCACCACGGCGCGACGAGACGGCCTCCCTCCCCGGAACTCCCCGGGGAGGGAGGCCGTTTCCGCGGGTCCACCGGTCCGCTCGACGCCCGGAGGGGCGGCGCGACCGGCGCCGGACGCGGGTGGCGCGCCGCCCTGGTAACGTCTCCGGCATGTCTGCTGCCTCGTGCGCGGCCGCTTGTGCCGCGGTGACCAGGACGTCCCGCTAGCGGCGGGGCGTTCGACGCACACCTTCCCGGGCGTCCAGCCGCTTCGTGATCAGACCGGAGCGGCACCTTCGTGCTGCTCAGAGCCTCTTCTGAGTAACGGAGCACCTGATGTTCCCGGACAACCTCTCTTCACACGGGCATCGTCCGTCCGCCGCGCGCGCCCGGCTGGTGCTGTGCGCGATGTCGATGCTGCAGTTCTTCATCGCGGTCGACGTGACCGTGGTCAACATCGCCCTGCCCTCGATCGGCGCCGACTTCGGGGTCGACGGGCACGCGCTGACCTGGGTCGTGGTCGGCTACACGGTCACCGGTGGCGGCATCCTCATGCTGGGCGGCCGGCTGAGCGACCTGTTCGGGCGGCGGCGCGTGCTGCTGTTCGGCACCGGTCTGTTCGGTGCCGCGTCCCTGCTGGCGGGCATGGCGCCGACATTCCTCCTGCTGGTGGTGGCGCGCCTGTTGCAGGGCGTCGGTGAGGCCATCGCGCTGCCCGCCGCGATGGGCACCATCGTCCTGATGTTCCCCGAGGGGCCGCGCCGGTCGCGGGCCCTGAGCGTGTGGGCGGCAGTGGCCAGTTGCGGCCTCGTGCTCGGCTTCGCCCTGTCCGGACTCGTCACCGCCCACCTGGGATGGCGCTGGATCTTCCTGGTCTCGGTCCCGTTCATCGCGGTGGTGCTGCTGGCGGCCGTCTTCCTGGTCGAGGGCGACCGACGCGTGGTCCGGGACGCCCCGCCGCTGGACCTGCCCGGCGCGCTGCTGCTGACCGCCTGCCCGCTGCTGTTCGTCTTCGGCGTGGTCGAGGCCGGCGAGCCCGGAACGCCCGCCTGGGTGGCCCCGGCAGCGCTGGCCGGGGCGGTGGCGGCCGGGGCGGGCTTCGTGCGCGTCGAGGCACGCTCGCGCGACCCGCTGCTGCCGCTGCGCTTCTTCGCCCACCGCACGCGGGTGGCCGCCAACCTGGCGACCATGCTGCTGAGCGGCGCGTTGTCGACCTCGTTCCTGCTGTTCACGTTCTATCTGCAGGACCGGCTGGGCATCGGTCCGCTGGGCGCGGGTCTGACGATGCTGCCCCTGGCGGTCTCGCTGATCGTGTTCTCGGTGCTCGTGCCCGGGATGCTGGGGCGCTGGGGGGCGCGCGCGTGTGTGCTGGCCGGCCTCGGGTTCACCGGGGCCGCGATGGCGGTGATCGCTCTCGTCGCGACCTCGCGGGCGGGCGGGGCGGCGATGGTCCCGGCCATGCTCCTCATCGCGGCCGGGATGGGGTTCGGCCTCGTGGGACTCCAGTACCTCGCGGTCAGCGGCGTCACCGAGGAAGACGCCGGGACCGCCTCCGGGATCCAGCGCGCGGCCGACCAACTGGGCGGCGCGACGGGGGTGGCGGTCTGCGTCGGGCTCGGGTTCGCGCCGAACCTGCACTCCCTCGATCCGTTCCTGGTGGCCACCCTGCTCGCCGCCGCGGGCCTCGTGACCGGCGGGGTCGTGGCCTGGCGCATTCCCGCGCCGGACCCCGCGGCGGAGCTGCGGCAGGCCGGCTGACCCTCGCCCCGCCGGGGTGCGCCACGCCCGCCAGGGGGGCGCACCCCGGCCGAACCCGGTCCGTGCGCGGGCGAGTTCGCTGGTAAGCCGCTGGTAATGGCCAGGCGGTCGGTCCGCCCCCTGCCACGGGGTCGCCGTCCTCGCTACCATGGCCACGCCTCCGCACCATCGCGACCGGGGGGCCGTGCCTGACGCACGGAAGAAGGTCGCGGTGCCGGCGGGGCATCGGGGGGTCCTCCCCTCTGCGATCCCACAGTGGACTGTCAACGCAGGGAAGGTAGATACAACTCATGAGGCATGTCTTCCGCTCCACGCTGGCCCTCGCCGTCCTTCTGGTCGGCGTCGGCCTGGCCCCGGCCGCGACGGCGGCGACCGCCGCCACCCCGGCAGCCGAGTCCTCCGCCGCGCCCGCCGCGCCCACGTGCCGCCACACCGACACCCACCCGCTGCTGGCGTACGGCAGCGCCGGCCCGGAAGTGGCGCACGCGCAGTGCCTGTTGCGCACGGTGCACGGCATCGGCATCGACGTGGACGGCATCTTCGGCCCCAAGACGGAGGCGGCGGTCTTCCACGTGCAGAAGAAGTGCGACATCGGCGTCGACGGCATCGTCGGGACCATCACCTGGAAGGTGCTGCACAGCGGCTGCTGAGCTGACCACCGCTGCTCACTCCGAACACCTCGCGCCCGCCCGGCCGTTGGCCGAGCGGGCGCGGGTGCGTCACGCGCGTGCGCGTCAGTGTTCCTTGACGGTGGTCAGGAACGTGTTCCAGGCGTCGGGGGTGAAGGTAAAGGCGGGGAGGGTGCGGTCCTTGGTGTCGCGGATGGCCATGGCCTGGCCGTCGTCCAGTCGCGCGGCCTCGACGCAGGCGCCGCCCTGGTCGTTGCTGTAGCTGGAGGTCGCGCATCGACTCGCCATCCCCGACCCGCCGTCGCAGCACCGCCTCGTTGACGATGGCCGTCAGCCGCAGCGGCGACGCCCTGCGCCGCAGCACCTCCTGCCGCGCCATCCGCACCGCTACCAGCCGGTCCACGTCCTCACGGTCTTGTGTCGATACCCCGCAACGCACAATCGGCTACCCGATGGCAGGCCGGGTAGCCGATGAGGCTGGTAGGGGGCAGGCGCGCCTAACGCGTCGCTCCTTCGGGCCAGATGATGTGGACCGGCACACCAGCGCGTCGGGCGTGGGCCACGACATCGGCGGTCCCTCCGTATCCCCGGGCAGGTGCTCCGTCCCAGACCGCGATCAACTGCTCCACGACGCCCAGCAGCACCTCGCTTCCCGCCATGTGAGCCTCCTCCGTCGACTCCCGCATACCGGTGCGGTGGACCACATGTGCGGCGGCCAACAGGGAGTCGTACTCCGGGTGGTGCCATCGAGGCAGACCGGCCCGGTAGGTTTCCGCCGGAATGACGACCTCGATCGTTCCCCCCAGATCGAGGACGGCACGGGCGAACCAGGCGTCCGGTCCATCGGCGATGCACGACACGCCGACCAACTCCGTGGGAGGGTAAGGAGCGAGGGCGGTGTACAGGGAGTTCCTGATCTCGGCTGCGAGATCATCAGGCAGGCCGCGATGGCCCGTAATGCCGAGGCGCATGTTTCTCCTCACATATAGGTGCTGTGCAGTCGTTCGTCGAATTCACGCACGACCTGCGGCGGTGTCGTTGCCCTGTAGCTCCGTCGAAGTACGCGCGCACGTTCCACGATCCGGCCCGAACGGTGCCGAAGGCCACTTTCCAAAGCGGACCGCCCGATGGTGAATGCCGCGTCAAGGCGACCTGCGGCGATATGGCCTTGGGCGATGTCGAGCAGCGCCAAGGCCCGTTGTTTCTCGTGCCCTGAAGTGAGCACGCCTCCGGCGGTAGCTTGCGCCGAGGCGATCCATTCCGGCAACGAGAGCCAGGCCCCACAGGTCAGGCGTGCCGCCGCGATCTTGGCGTGTCCAAAACGAAAGACCCACGGCCATGGTGGAGCTTCCTCCGCCATGTTATCCACCGCTTCGTCGGCGGCGTTCAGTGCCTGGTTCGCGGCCGAGGCGTCACCACCGGACGCGTGCGCCATTCCTTCGATCATGAGCAGCCACGCTTCCGCGACTGTCAACGGCGACGTGAGGTGATATCGCGCCGACGCGACATGTGCGAGCGCTCGCGTTCGGTTGCCCGCGTGCGCCTCCAACTGGGCGAGACTCCCCAACTGGTAGGCCACAAGCAGCCCATGGCTGGAGCGCTTGGCGACGGTAACCGCCGTTCCGTACCAGGTGCGCGCCGACCCCATGTCTCCCATATCCCAAGAGAGCCAACCGGCAAGGCTGGCGGCCTCACTGCCGGCTTCGTCCAGCCTTTCGCGTGCCTTCCCTCCCTCCGCGCCACGCGCGAGGTGCTGTACCAGTTCCAAGTGAGCCCGCACCGGTACGACAAGGCGGTGAGAAGGCGTCGTTCCGTCCAACTGCCGGTATGCGGTCGTGGCCAGGCGCACGCGATCAGCCGAGCCATCCGCGTGCCTGCTGGTCGCACCGGGGGGCAGTGCGGGAGCGGCGACCGCAGCGGCGGCGGCACCGAGGAAGTTCCTTCTTTCCATGGGGCCTACAGATTGTTCCTTCTGAGCGAGTCCGACAAGGTGCAAGGGGATTTCCAGGTGCCGTGCCACGGCTTCCAGCATCTTCATGTCGTAGGAGCCGGTTCCCCGGCTCTCCATACGTGAGATGGCGGACTGACTTGCTCCGCAGGCTTCCCCGAGCTGTCGTTGCGTTTGCCTCCGGTTCTCACGAGCCAAGCGCACAACCCGGCCGTAGTCGCCCGCCGTTGCTGCTTGCCCAATCGCTCTTGACGCCCAGTTCACCCTTATACCGTCCCCTTCGTACAGCTTGCCGAGCGTCAACAACGCGCGGATATGCGCCGCGTGCATCGGCTTATGCGTTGCCCGCATCGCTGCTGGCTCTCCACAGGATGCCCGGGTTTCCCTCTCCCCACTACCCGCTGTCTGCGAGAGGGCACGCATGGCAATCAGAGAAGGTCGATTGAGCAGTCGAGGGGCACCTCCGAGCCACGATGAGGACCGGGTCGCGTGCCCCCCGGGGCCGACCGATTCCAGCGCGACGTACAGCGCCGACCCTGGCGCGGAAGAGTCCCGTCAACGGCTTCGTGCGCGCCTCCGTGCACGCAATGTTCAGAGCGTCCAGAACTTCGCCTTCATGGACGGACGTCACTCATGAGCGACGGGCCGGCCATCGTGCTGGCGGCCGATTGGGTCCTGACGGAAGAGCGTGGTACCGGGGCGCCCGAGGCGATCTACGGCGTGGACTGCATGACATGCGAGGCGCGCTCACCACTCTTCGACGACGACCATCTCCCCGTCGCGGTCTGGGCGATCCAACACACCCAGCAGGAGCCGACGCACACCTTGTTCCTGAGCCGCGTCGAGAAGCACTGGCGGGTGCTTCGCCGACCGGAGCCCGAGCCGGCCACAGGGAACGACCGCCGCTCCGAACGCATATGGGGTCCTGTGTTCGTCGGGCTCATGTGCCTGCTGACGGCCGCCGCCGGGTTCCTCCCTGCCCTGGGGCGGACCTGAAAGCCAGGCCACCGCACACACGATCCCCCTCTGAGAAGGAGACCTTGATGCACACGACGATTCTCAGCTCCTCCGTGCCGATCAGGTTCCACATTCTGGCCACCGTCGGTGTCAGTCACGTGCTGATGGTGCGCGGCGAGCGCGAAGGGCGTGACGAAGGGTGGGTGCTGCCCCATGGACCGTTGCCCCAGGGGCGGTGCATGATCCTCACCGCCAGGGAACTGCTGGCCTCGACCACGGGGCTGGACCGTGCGCTCTCCCAGGTGTTGGCCTTCAGCCTCGACACCGACGACAGCGGTGAGCTGAACGGCATCTCCTACGTCCTGGACGGCGGGCACCTGCCGGACCTGCCCTCCGTCGATCCGAAGGACGGGGCGAGCTGGGTCCCGATGCGGGAACTGCATGAGCCCCCCGCCCTCTACCAGTACGGCATCATCGCCGCCGCCCAAGGCCGCCCGCTGCCCTTGCTGGTCAACTCCGACCGTCCCGACGCGGCGTTCGTCTAGGAGGAGGCGCCATGTCCATCCCCATCGACCGAGCGCCCGAGTGGGAGTTTCTCCTCCCCGCCCCCGGACGCGGTGACAACGCGTGGGTCCTGGGACCGTGCTGGCTGTTCTGCGGACACCAGGTCACCGCCGTGACATGGATCGGGGCCGTGACCACGCTGGGGGCACTCGCCCCGCTGTACGCATGTAGCACCTGCCTCAGCCAACTCAACGCCATGGTCTGGGACTTCGCCGACATCTCCTCCGCGGCCCCGGTCGATGGGGAGGGGCGCCGCACGGCGCTGTACCGCGAGACGGCGGCCGACCACCCCGCATCCACCTTCGCGGGCCCCGGCCCCCTCATCCGGACGCCGCTCGGAAAGCGGTTCGCGCAACTGCTCGGGTGGCCCCGATGACCGGTCAGGCCCTTCCGGCAGGCGCCACGGTCGTCGGGATGTACATGGAGGCCGTCCGCGAGGCCCGTGGGGTCACCACCGCCGACGCCGTCCGCTTCCTCTCCACGACCCATAGGACCCTCACCCGCATGGAATCGGGATGGACCCGCTTCCGCGAAAGCGACGTCAAGCGACTGCTGCTGGCCTACGGAGTGCCGTGCAAGGCGTGCATGAGCGATCTTCTCTCCCTGCTCACCCTGTCCAGCGACCTCTTCCAGATCACGGACCGTGGCGCCGGATGGCTCACCCGACTGAAGGCTTGCCACCGAAAAGCCGACTCCATCAGGCACTTCACCGGAATGCGCATCCCGACAGGGCTCCGAACGCCGGAGTACGACCGGCACCTCAAACCCTCCCCGGACCTGCCGACCCACGAGGAGCACGTCACCGTGGCCGAAGCCGGATCGAGGATGATTACGCTCTTCCTCGACGAAGCGGTGCTCCACCGCAGGGTCGTACCCCCGGACGCCATGGCCGAGCAGTTCCGGGCGCTGAACGCCTCCGCGTCGAACGGGGCCCTGCGCCTACGAGTCGTACCGTTCACCGCCGGCCCGATCGTTCCCCTCACAGCCCTCACAGAGCTGACGTTCACGACCCATCAGCTGTACGCCCAGGAGACCGCCGGCATCCACTACAGCCTCGGCGGGCCCCTCACCCGGTCCGCCACCCTCTGGTTCGACGCCCTGGACCGCGCGGCGCTCTCCCCCGAGGAGAGCCATCAACAGATCACCCACGCGACCAACCACTTCACCGCCCTCGCGGAACGGTCACCCCGTGGGGGCGGTCGGGGCTGGCAGCCTTCGATGCTTTAGGCAGCCACCAGGGGGCGAGCCTGGCTGACCTCCTGACCACTTGACCAGTTGCCCCACTTGACCAGTTAAGCCGCGTGACCAGTTCACCAACCGGAGGCACTCATGCGTACCACGATCACCCGTTCGCCCCTGTCCCTGATCTTCCACATCCTGGCCACCACCACCAGCAACCACGTCCTGATGGTGCGGGGCCGCCGCGAGCAGGGCGAGGAGGGATGGGTGCTGCCGCGGTCCGAACTCCCGCCCGGCCGCTGCCTGATCCTCACCGCTCGCGAACTGCTGCTGACCACCACGGGCTACGACCGCGCCCTGAACGACGTGCTGGCGTTCAGCCCGCGCACCGACGAGGCGGGGGAGTTGACCGGTCTGGAGTACGTGCTGGACGGCGGCGTCCTGCCGGAAGTGCCGGGCAGCGACCCGCGCGAGGGCACCAGCTGGGTCCCGATGCGCGAACTCCACGAGCCGCCCGCCATTTACCAGTACGCCATCATCGCCGCCGGTCAGCACCGCCGCCTCCCCTTCCTGGTCAACGCCGATCGCCCGGACGCGGCGTTCGGTTGACCCGCCTGAGGGGTCGTTCCACTCGGGTCCTGATCGGTGTCGCGCGCGTAGCGTCAGAACAGCGGGCGACCGCCCCCGGTGCGGACCGGTCCGCACCGCGCGCGAGCGACACCGACGGGAGCTAGAACGAAAACCCCCCGCGCTCCAACAACCCCGGGACGTCGGCGCTCAGATACGTCTGGCGGTAGGAGCCGTCGAGGAGGCCGACGGCCTCCGCCTCGTCGCGGTCGACGGGGCGCAGGGCGCCCGCCGCGGTCTCGGCCGCGCCGTACGCGCTGTCCACGGTGCCAGGCGGCAGCGTGTCGGCCCGGTGGTAGATCTCCGGCTCGCGGGGGAAGCGCGCGGCCAGCGACGGGTCGTGGTCGACGACCCGCCAGGCGCCGGAGGCGATCGACTGCTCCTCGGTGTAGACGGCGCGCGGGTGGAACTCCGGCGGGCGGCCGCCGCCGATCCGGGGCAGCGTGAACGTGCCGCGGAGGACCCCCAGCGCGGTGCCGAACCGGTCGCGGGCCAGGATCACGGCCAGCCGGTGATGCCCGCCCTCCGGGGTGGGGATCGCCACCACGTCGCCGACCCTGGGCTTGGGCACCCGCTTGGGCGGGCTCAGCGGGGCGAGCCGCACCGGCTCGCCCTTCTCCACGTCGGCGAGGGTGACGGCGCCCGAGGCCACGGCGGAGCCGAGGACGGTCGCCAGTGCGGCGGTCAGCTCGGCGACCGTGACCGGCCGCCCGGTGCGGGCGCCGACCCGCTCGGCCAGGAAGAGCGACAGCGTTCCGGCCTCCGCGAACTCCGCGTCCGCCAGCTCGGGGACGCGTGAACCCGCCGGCGGCTCGTAGCGCCGCCCGCCGCGCACGTTGGCCCGGAAGCGCTGGGGGAGGGCGACCGCCTCCGCGAGCGCGTCACCGGCGGTCGGCAGCGACCAGCCGAGGAGCTCCAGGAGTTCGCCGAGCGTCGGCGGCCCGCCGAACCGTTCGGCCAGCCCGCCGACGACGGCGGCGAGCCGGGGGACGGCGGTCTCGGCGTCGGCCTCGGTGAGGCCGGGGGAGGAGGACTTGTCGCTCACGGTGACGATCCCTGGCTGGTCTGGGTCTGAGTCTGGGTCTGGGGCTGTGTCGAGGACTGGCTCTGCGTCGGGGGCGGGTTCTGCGGCGGGTTCTGGGCCTGCTGCGGTACCTGCTGTCCCGGTGGCGGTTGCTGTCCCGGCGGAGGTTGCTGTCCTGGCGGTGGCTGGGCACCCGGCTGGCCGCCGGGTTGCTGGGCGGGCTGCTGCCCCGCCGGCTGCCCGCCCTGCTGGCGCTGCTGCAGCCAGGCGTCGTACTCGGGGCGGGAGCTCTGCGCCAGCGGCTGCTCCCGGTTACCACGGTAGTTGTTCCCCGCCCGGCCGATGTACGTGTTGTAGGTGTTCGCGTTCTGCTGCTCCAGCAGCCGGGCCTCGCCGTAGGTGCGGGTGCCGGGGACCACCACCATCTGGTCGCCGTTGGCCGGGTTGAAGCGGTTCTGGTTGGCGGCGTGTCGGGCCTGGGTGGAGGCGGCGGTCGAACCGGGGCCGAACAGTCCGGAGTAGTACACGTTGCCGTTGGCGTCCCGCAGGGTGTAGTTGCTGTACCCGGGGCGGTTGAGATGGGCGTGCCGGATGGGCCGGCCGGTGCCCCCCGTCGGCTTGTTCACGCGGTAGGGCGCGAGACCCAGCGGGTCCGCCCAGGCGTGCGGGTTGTGCGGGTAGGCGTAGGAGTTGGGCGCGGCGGACACCCCGAGCGGGTCCTGGGTGGCGTAGCGGCCGACCGCCGGGTCGTAGTGGCGGAACAGGTTGTAGTGCCAGCCGGTCTCCGCGTCCTCGTACTGCCCGGGGAGGCGCAGCGGGGTGCTGGTCGCGCCGCCCGGCGCGGCGGCCGTGGCGCCCCACAGGGTGCTTCTGCCCTCCCAGGCGATGTCGCCCTCGTCGTCAACCAGATGGGTGGGCGTGCCGACCAGGTCGGTGACGATCGCGTAGAACCGGGCGTCGACCTCCGCCTGGTCGCTCTCCGCCTGGCCGCTCTCCGCCTGGCCGATGTCCTCCTGGTCGATGTCCGCCGCCGTGTCGCCGGCCCCCGCACCCGCCGCGCGCTCCGTCTGCGCGACCGGGTGCAGCCCCCGGTAGTCCCAGGTCAGGGTGGTCGGAGCGGCCGGTTCCCGCCCCGCCGCCGTGGCGGTCTGCTCGGCCAGGGTCAGCAGGAACCAGGTGAACTCGACCCGTTCCACCACGGTGACCCCGTCGGCGGCCAGCCGCTCCTTGGCCACCCGCCGTCCGAACGGGTCGTGGACATAGGTCCAGACGGTGCCGTCGGCCGAGGTGACGGACGTCAGCCGGTCGTCGGCGTCCCACGTGTAGCGCCAGGTCCGCGTGCCGCCCGACAGCAGCTTGCGGCGGCGGAGCGTGACCCGGCCGGCCTCGTCGTACTCGTAGCGGAACGCCCCGGCGCGGGTCAACCGGGTGCCGGCGTAGGCCCGTTCGCCCACGGCGTCCCCGCCGGTGCCCGGCAGGTCCCAGCGGGCGGCGGTCTGGTTGCCGGCGGCGTCGTAGGCGTAGTCCTCGCTCCAGCCGGGGGCCCGGACGGCGGTGACCCGCCCCAGGGGGTCCAGGGTGTAGTGGGTGGTGCCGGTCGGATCGCCGAGCGAGCTGAGGTAGCCGTCGGCGCGGTAGCCGTAACTCCGCTGGTGGACGGTGCGCGACGCGCGCCCGTCGCCGCCGGAGGACACGGTCAGGCCGGCCAGCCGGTCGGCGCGGTCCCAGCTGTGGGTCAGGCTCAGCGAGGAGTCGAAGCGGCGCCCGGTCTCCCGGCCCAGGGCGTCGTGGGCGAAGTTCACGGCGCGCCCGCCGGTGACCAGGCGCAGCGGCTGCCCGGCCGGGTCGTACTCCCAGGTGCTGACGTGCCCGCTGGGCGTGGTGCGGGAGGCGAGCCGGCCCAGCGCGTCGTAACCCAGGCGCAGCGTGCGGCCGTTGACCGTCTCGGTCAGCAGATTGCCCAACGCGTCGAAGGAGCGGTCGAGTTCGACGCCGGGCGAGGTGGCGTGCACGACACGGCCCAGGCTGTCCAGCTCGTAGCGGACCGCCCGCCCGTCGTCCCCGCTCCAACCGGTCAGCTCACCGCGCCGGTCGTGGGTGTAACGGACGGTCTGCCCGGCCGGGTTGGTGCGGGTGGCCAGCCGGCCCGCCGCGTCGTGGGTGAAGGTGGTGGTGCGTCCCTCGTGGTCGGACTCCGACGTCACGCGGCCGGCCGCGTCGTAGGTGTAGCGCCAGGACCGGCCCTCGGGGTCGGTGACCGCGGTCAGCCGCAGCTCCGTGTCGCGGGTGAAGGAGTGGCGGGTGCCGTCGGGGTCGGTGACCGAGGCAAGCAGGTCGAACGGGCCGTAGGTGTACCGGTGGGTGCCGCCGGAGGGCGACTCGTGGCGCAGCAGGTTCCCCTCCGCGTCCCACTCCCAGCTCTCCCGCAGCCCGGCCGGATCGGTGCGGGTGCGCGGGTCGCCCTCGGCGGTCCAGGTCAGCAGCGTCTCGCCGCCCAGCGGATCGACGAGGCGCACCGGCCGGCCGAACGCGTCCCGGTCGACCCGGGTCACCTCCCCGAGCGGACTGGTCACGACCACCGGCAGCCCGGCCGGGTCGGTGCGGAACCGGGTGGTCTGCCCCGAGGCGTCGGTGACGGCGACCAGCGCGCCCCGCCCGTCGTAGGCGAAGGCGGTGCGGTTGCCCAACGGGTCGCGCAGCGCGGTCCGGTTGCCGGCCTCGTCGTAGCTCTGGTGCCAGCGGGAGCCGTCGGCGTCCTCCATGGTCTCCGGCAGACCCCACGCGTTCAGCTCCGCCGACAGCCGTGTCCCGTCGGGCCGTTCGACGGCGACGAGCCGGCCGAACGCGTCGTGGACGTGGCGCGTGGTGTGCCCCAGCGGGTCGGTGACGGTCAGCTGCCGGTCGTAGCGGTCCCAGGTCACACGGGTGGTGTTGCCCAACGGATCGGTCTCGGCGATCCGTTGGAGGCAGTCGTTGAACGCGTGCACGGTGGTGTTCCCCAGCGAGTCCACGACCGTGGTGCGGCGACGCTCCGTGTCGTAGGCGTAACTCCACTCCAGCGCCCGGTCGGTGCCGGTGGCGAAGACGCAACGGCCGTCCGCGTCGTAGTCGTAGCGGTACGCCAGCCCGTTGCGGTCCTCCCAGCCGGTCATCCGGCCGTGCGCGTCGTAGGAGTAACGCTGGGGCAGACCAGAGGAGTTGACGATCTCGGACAGGTTGCCGTCGGCGTCGTAGCCGTAGGAGCGCAGCACCGGCCTCCCGGGGTCGCTCAGCAGCGTCAGGGCGGTGACCCGGTTCTCCCGGGTGGTCACACCGATCCGGTAGCCGCCGGAGTGCACCAGCTCGCTGGGCGCGCCCCGCTCGTCGTGGCGCACCTCGACGCGATTGCCGTTGCGGTCGCTGACGGCGGTCAGCGGCAGCACGCCGCCGGGGTGGCCGGGGCGCGGCGCGAAGTGCAGCGTGCGGCCGGTCGCCGGCTGACGCACCGTCATCGGAGACCCGGGGTCGCCGTCCCAGGTCAGGCCCCAGCGGGGGCCTTCGACGGGCAGCACCTCGTGCTCCCCGTCGGTCAGCGGGACCGGGTACTCCAGGCGCATCCCGTCGGCCGTCAGAAAGCGCACGCCGTGTGCGCCCAACACCAGCCGCTGGTCCAGGGTGGACGCCCACGAACGCCCGAACCAGCGCCCGGAACGGTAGTCCGAGAGGTGGTATCGCTCGACCAACAGCGGCAGCACGCCCGGGAGTTCGACGTCGACGGCCGGCATCGCCACCACGCCGGTCGCCAGGTCGACGGGGTCGTCGGAGAGGCTGCGGCTGCCGAACTCGACACCCCTGCCCCGGGTGGCCGGCCCCTGGCGCACGGCGCCCACGGAGACGCCGCGCAGCCCGGTGCGGGCCGCGCCGCGCGCACCGGCGGCCAGGGCGCCCACCGTGGTCAGGCCCTTCAGGCCGGGGATGCAGTCGAGCGCGGCGAAGGCGACGTCGAGCAGGCCGGCCTCGCCGTTCGCGTACTTGATCAACGTGTCCACGAGGACCACCGCGGCGGCGGCGACCACCACCCAGGCGAGGGGGCCGCCGATGATCATGACGACGACGCCGAGGACGGCGACGATGACTTTGCAGATCTCGACGAGGGTGTCCCAGGCGTCGGAGAACCACTCGATGAGCTTTTCCCACCACTTCTTGTTCTGGATGCCGGCGTCGGAGGCCTC
>NZ_OCNE01000038.1 GCF_900230195.1 Streptomyces zhaozhouensis | reverse complement strand
GGTGCGGACGAGGGGGCGTTGAACGAGACGGGGGTGACTCAGCCGGCGTTGTTCGCGGTGGAGGTGGCGCTCTTCCGGCTTCTTGAGTCGTGGGGTGTGCGGGCGGATGTGTTGGCCGGTCATTCGATTGGTGAGTTGGCGGCGGCGCATGTGGCGGGGGTGTGGTCTCTGTCGGATGCGGCGCGGGTGGTGGCTGCTCGGGGTGCGTTGATGCAGGGGTTGCCGAGCGGTGGGGCGATGGTGGCGATTCGGGCGGGTGAGGCGGAGGTGTTGCCGACGCTGTCCGGGGAGGTGGGTATCGCGGCGGTCAACGGGCCTTCGTCGGTGGTGGTTTCCGGTGCCGAGGCCGATGTGGAGGCGGTCGCGGAGCACTGGCGTGGTGAGGGGCGGAAGGTGACGCGGCTGCGGGTCAGCCACGCGTTCCACTCGCCGTTGATGGACCCGATGCTGGACGAGTTCCGGTGGGTGCTGGAGTCGGTGACCTTCCAGGCGCCGACGCTGCCGATCGTCTCCACGCTGACCGGCCGACCTGCCTCCGCCGAGGAGTTGGGCGACCCGGGCTACTGGGTGCGGCATGTGCGGGAGGCGGTCCGGTTCGCCGACGCCGTCACCTCGTTGAGCGGCGAGGGCGTGACCACCTTTGTCGAGGTCGGGCCCGGTGGGACGTTGGCCGCGCTGGGGCAGGAGTGCGCGCCTGAGGCGGTGTTTGTGCCGGTGTTGCGCGGGGACCGGGCCGAGCCGGTTGCCGCGCTGACCGCCGTGGGTCAACTTCACGCGCGGGGCGTTTCGTTGGACTGGTCGGCGTTCTTCCCGGGTGCCGGCAGCCGGCACGTGGATCTGCCGACATACGCGTTCCAGCGGGAGCGCTACTGGCTGGACGCGTCGGCCGCCCATCCGACCGCGGAACCGGTCTCGCCGGCCGAGGCCGGGTTCTGGGATGTGGTGGAGGGCAACGACTTCGCGGAACTCGCCCGCATGTTGGAGGTCTCGGCGGACGAGCCGCTGAGTGCGGTGCTGCCCCGGCTCGCCGCCTGGCGTGGCGGCCAACGGGACCGGCTGGCCGCTGAGGGCTGGCGTTATCGGGTGGAGTGGCGGCCGGTGGTCGCCGGGGACGCGGCGTTGTCGGGTGTCTGGTTGGTGGTGGCGCCGGCGGGTGAGGAGCGTGCCGGTTGGGTGCGGGAGGTGTTGGCCGCGCGGGGTGCGCAGGCGCGTGTGCTCTTGGTCGAGCCGGGGTCGGACGACTGGGCGGACCGGCTGGGCGGGCTGCCTGAACTGGCGGGTGTCGTCTCGCTGTTGGGACTGGCCGAGGCGGGGGTGGGCGACACCGTCGCGTTGTTGCGGGCGTTGGGCGCGGCGGGTGTTTCGGCTCCGTTGTGGGCGGTGACGTCGGGTGCGGTGGCGGCGGTCGCGGGTGACGTGGTCGAGGGTTTCGAGCAGTCGATGGTGTGGGGCCTTGGGCGGGTGGCGGCGTTGGAGCACGCCGAGCGTTGGGGTGGTCTGGTCGATCTGCCGGTGGAGTGGGACGAGCGGGCGGGGGAGCTGTTGGCCGCCGCTCTCGCCGGGACCATGGGCGAGGATCAGGTGGCGGTGCGCGCGGGCGGGCTGTGGGGCCGGCGCCTGATACCGGCACCGCTTGACACGGCGCCGGTCGCGGATGGTTGGTCGCCGCGCGGGACGGTGCTGGTGACCGGTGGGTTGGGCGCGCTCGGTGGGCATGTGGCCCGTTGGCTGGCGGCGCACGGCGCCGAGCACCTGGTGCTCGTCGGCCGCCGGGGCCGGGCCACGTCCGGTGCCGACCAACTGGCCGCCGAGCTGGCCGCGTTGGGCGCCGAGGTGTCGTTCGCGGCCTGTGACATCACCGACCGGGCCGCCGTCGCCGAACTCCTTGACGGCATTCCGTCGTTGAACGCCGTCGTGCACGCGGCGGGCATCGAACGCTCCGGTCTGCTGGCCGAGGTGGACCCCGGAGACCCGGGCGAGTTCGCCGAGGTGCTCGCCGCGAAGGCGGGGGGCGCGCGTCATCTGCACGAGCTGCTGGGTGACCGGCCGTTGGACGCCTTTGTCCTTTTCTCCTCCATCGCCGGTGTCTGGGGCAGCGGCGGGCAGGGCGCCTATGCGGCGGCCAACGCGTATCTCGACGCGCTGGCCGAGCACCGTCGGGCCGCGGGTCTGCCGGCCACCGCCGTGGCCTGGGGCCCCTGGGACGGCGGGGGCATGGTCGCCAACGCCGGCGGGGACGCCGCCGGCCAACTGCGCCGCCGTGGGCTGCCCGCGATGGCGCCGGCCGTGGCGATCGCCGGGCTGGCCACCGCGCTGGAGCGTGGCGACGGCAACGTGGTCATCGCGGATGTCGACTGGCCCCGGTTCGCCGGTACGTTCATGGCGCAGCGTCCCAGCCCGTTGCTCGGCGAACTGCCCGAGGTGCGGGCGGCGTTCGCGACCGAAGCGGCCGAGCCCGCGACGTCTGCCCTGGGCGAACGGCTGGCCGAGCTGGACGAGGCGGAGCAGGAACGCCAGCTCACCGAGTTGGTGCGGGCCGAGGCGGCGACGGTCCTCGGACACGCCTCCGGCGAGACGTTCTCCGCCACCCGCGCCTTCCGCGAGCTGGGCTTCGACTCGCTCACCGCGATGGAACTGCGCAGCCGCCTCGGCGAGACCACCGGCGTCGCCCTGCCCGCCACGCTGGTCTTCGACTACCCGACGGCCGCCGCGCTCGCCGCCTACCTGCGCACCGAGCTCTCCGGCGTGCGCGCCGCCGCCCCCACCACCCCGGCGACGGTCGCCGGTGTCACGGACGAGCCGATCGCCATCGTCGGCATGGCCTGCCGCTTCCCCGGGGGCGTCGAGTCCCCCGAGGACCTGTGGCGGGCGCTCCTCTCGGACGAGGACGCGGTCGGGGAGTTCCCCACCGACCGGGGCTGGGACGTCGAGGCCCTCTACCACCCGGACCCCGGCAACCCCGGCACCACCTACAGCCGGATGGGAGCCTTCCTCGACCGGGTGGCCGAGTTCGATCCGGCGTTCTTCGGGATCTCGCCGCGTGAGGCGTTGGCGATGGACCCGCAGCAGCGGCTGCTGCTGGAGACCTCCTGGGAGGTGCTGGAGCGCGCCGGCGTCGACCCGGAGGCGCTGCGGGGCGAACGGGTCGGTGTCTTCGTCGGCTCCAACATGCAGGACTACGGCTGGGTGTTGGGCGGCGCCGGCGACGACTTCGGCGGCTATGCCGCCACCGGCAACGCCGCCAGCGTCGCCTCCGGCCGGCTCTCCTACACCTTCGGTTTCGAGGGGCCCGCGGTCACGGTCGACACGGCGTGCTCCTCCTCGCTGGTCGCCCTTCATCTGGCCGTGCAGGCGCTGCGTTCGGGTGAGTGCGAGCTGGCGCTGGCCGGCGGCGTCACGGTGATGTCCACGCCGACCTCGTTCGTCGAGTTCAGCCGGCAGCGCGGGCTGGCCCTGGACGGCCGCTGCAAGGCGTTCGCCGGCGCCGCCGACGGCACCGGCTGGGGCGAGGGCATCGGAATGCTGTTCGTGGAGCGGCTTTCCGACGCCCAGCGCAACGGGCACCAGGTCCTCGCCGTGGTGAAGGGCTCCGCGGTCAACCAGGACGGGGCCTCCAACGGGTTGACCGCGCCGAACGGTCCTTCTCAACAGCGGGTGATCCGCCAGGCGTTGGCGTCGGCCGGGCTGCGTGCGGCGGATGTGGACGTGGTGGAGGCGCACGGGACGGGCACCACGCTCGGTGACCCGATCGAGGCGCACGCCCTGCTGGCCACCTACGGCCAGGAACGAGCCGGCGAGCCCCTGTGGTTGGGCTCCATCAAGTCCAACATCGGGCACACCCAGGCGGCTGCCGGCGTCGCCGGGGTCATCAAGATGGTGCTGGCCATGCGGCACGGGGTGCTGCCCCGCACGCTGCACGTCGACGAGCCCTCGCCGCACGTCGACTGGTCGGCCGGCGCGGTGGAGCTGCTCACCGACGAGCGTTCCTGGCCGGCGGTGGGGCGGCCGTGGCGGGCTGGTGTGTCGTCGTTCGGGTTCAGTGGGACCAACGCGCACACCATCATCGAGCAGGCGCCGGTTGCCGAGGAGGCCGAGGAGGCCGAGGCGGAGGCGGAACCGGTGAGCGAGCCGGGGTGGGTGCCCTGGCTGTTGTCGGCACGCGGCCCGGAGGCGCTGCGGGGGCAGGCCGCGCGGCTCCTCGACGCGGTGGATGAGTACGCGCCGGTGGATGTCGGCTTCTCGTTGGCGACTTCGCGGTCGGCGTTGGAGCGGCGGGCGGTGATCGTCGCCGAGGACCGTGAGGGTTTCCGGGAGGCGTTGGCGGCGTTGGCCGAGGGGCGTCCGAGTGGTGCGGTGACGGCTGGCGAGGCGAGCGGGGCCGGTCGGGTGGCGTTCCTGTTCTCGGGTCAGGGTGCGCAGCGGTTGGGGATGGGGCGTGAACTCGCCGCTCGTTTCCCGGTGTTCGCGGAGGCGCTGGACGAGGTGCTCGCGCACTTCGACCCGGCGGTCGCCGAAACCCTGCACGGGGACGACCAGGAGACACTCGACCGGACGGTGTTCACCCAGCCGGCGTTGTTCGCGGTCGAGGTGGCGCTGTTCCGGCTCCTTGAGTCCTGGGGCGTCCGTCCCGATCTGCTCGCCGGTCATTCGATCGGTGAGTTGGCGGCGGCGCATGTGGCGGGGGTGTGGTCTCTGTCGGATGCGGCGCGGGTGGTGGCGGCGCGTGCCGGGTTGATGCAGGCGTTGCCGGCGGGTGGGGCGATGGTGGCGATCCGGGCGGGTGAGGCGGAGGTGTTGCCGACGCTGACCGGGAACGTCGGTATCGCGGCGGTCAACGGGCCGTCGTCCGTGGTGGTTTCCGGTGCCGAGGGCGATGTGGAGGCGGTTGCGGAGCACTGGAAGGCGGAGGGGCGGAAGGTGACGCGGCTGCGGGTCAGCCACGCGTTCCACTCGCCGTTGATGGACCCGATGCTGGAGGACTTCCGCCGGGTTCTTTCCGAAGTCAGCTACGGGACGCCCGGCCTGCCGATCGTCTCCACGCTCACCGGCCGACCTGCCTCCGCCAACGAGTTGGGCGACCCCGACTATTGGGTGCGGCACGTCCGCGAGGCGGTCCGGTTCGCCGATGCCGTCGGCACGCTCACCGATCAGGGGATAGCCACGTTCCTGGAGGTCGGGCCCGGTGGCACGCTCTCCGCGCTCGGTCAGGAGACCGCGCCGGACGCCGCGTTCGTCCCCGCCCTGCGCGCCGACCGCGACGAGGAGGCGGCAATCGTTCTGGCCCTGGGGCAGCTTCACGCGAGCGGCACCCCGGTGGACTGGGCGGCGTTCTTCGCCGGCAGCGGCGCCCGGCGGGTCGACCTGCCGACCTACGCGTTCCAGCGGGAACGGTACTGGCCCGACGCGCAGCCGCTGATCGGCAATGTCGCGGCGGCCGGCCTCGGTCCGGCCGAGCATCCACTGCTGGGCGCCACCATCGCGCTCGGCGGCACGGACGGGACCCTGCTGACCGGAAGGCTGTCCGTCCAGACCCACCCGTGGCTCGCCGACCACGCCGTTCAGGGCCTGATCCTGCTGCCCGGCACGGCGTTTGTCGAGTTGGCGGTGCGGGCTGGTGACCAGGTCGGTTGTGATCTGGTGGAGGAGTTGACGCTGGAGGCGCCGCTGGTCCTGCCGGCGACCGGCTCGGTGCGGGTGCAGGTGTGGGTGGGCGCGGCGGACGGTTCGGGGCGCCGGGAGCTGACGCTGTATTCGAGCGACGGTGACGCGGTCGATGACGGTCGGGCGTGGACGCGGCACGCGACGGGTGTGGTGCGGGCGGGTGGCCGGGGTGAGGAGTCGGTGCTGGTCGAGTGGCCGCCGGCCGGGGCCGAGGCGATCGGGCTGGAGGGCTTCTACGAGCGGATGGCGGCGGGTGGTTTCGGTTATGGCCCGGTCTTTCGGGGGCTGCGGGCCGCGTGGCGGGCCGGTGGCGAGGTGTTCGCTGAGGTGGCGCTGCCGGAGGGCGTGAAGGCGGGGGGCTTCGGGTTGCACCCGGCGCTGCTGGACGCCGCCCTGCACGCCGTCGGGCTGCTCCCCGACGCGGACGGCACCGGGCGGCTGCCGTTCTCCTGGTCCGGGGTGCGGCTGCACGCGTCCGGGGCGAGCGTGCTGCGGGTGCGGATGACGCCGGTGGGCGCCGAGGGCGTGGCGCTGGCGGTGGCCGACGGCACGGGCGCGCCGGTGGCCTCCGTGGACACGCTGGTACTGCGCCCGGCCGCACTGGAACAGCCCGGCGTGGACGGGTTGTTCGGTGTCGACTGGGTGCCGCTGCCGGCCGGTGACGCGGACCACCCGGTGGTGCGGTGGACCGACCTCGACACGCTGGGCTCGGCGACCGCGCTGCCGGACGTGGCGGTTCTCTCCTGCCCGGTCGGCTCGGGTGCCGACCCGGCCGCCGAGGCGCACGTCGCCGCGCACTGGGCGCTGAGCACCGTGCGGACCTGGCTCGCCGACGCGCGGTTCGACGCGACCAGGCTGGCACTGGTGACGCGCGGCGCCGTCGCCGCCACCGTCGGGGAGGCGGTGCGGGACGTGGCGCAGGCGGCGGTGTGGGGGTTGGTGCGGTCGGCGCAGTCGGAGAATCCGGACCGGATCGTGCTGCTGGACCTGGACGACGACGTCGCCTCCGTCGAGGCGCTGCCGGCCGCGCTGGCCACGGGCGAGCCGCAACTGGCCGTCCGGGGCGGCGGGATACGTGTGCCGAGGCTGGCGCGTGTGGTGCCCGGGGCGGTCGTGGACTCGGGTTTCGGCGAGGGCGCCGTGCTGGTGACGGGTGCGACGGGGACGCTGGGTGGTTTGGTGGCGCGGCATCTGGTGGCGGAGCGTGGTGTGCGGAGTCTGGTGTTGGTGAGTCGGCGTGGTGCGGCGGCCGAGGGGGCGGAGGAGCTGGCG
>NZ_OCNE01000039.1 GCF_900230195.1 Streptomyces zhaozhouensis | reverse complement strand
ATCCCCCTCTCCCACGCCCAACAACGCCTCTGGTTCCTCCACCAACTCGAAGGCCCCACCCCCACCTACAACATCCCCACCGCACTCCGCCTCACCGGGAAACTCGACCACCACGCACTCCGCCAGGCCCTCAACGACCTCGTCGCACGCCACGAGACCCTCCGCACCGTCATCGGCACGGACGACCAGGGCCCGAGGCAGACCATCCTCCCGGCCACCGAGGCCGTGCCCGAGGTGAGCGTGACGCGGCTGGACCGGGAGGAGCTGCCGGAGCGGCTTGTTCAGGCGGCGCACCACTGTTTCGACCTGGCCAGCGAGATCCCCGTCCGCGCTTGGCTGTTCCAGTTGGCCGACGACGAGCACGTGCTGTTCCTGCTGCTTCACCACATCGCGAGCGACGCCTGGTCCCGTGCCCCCATGAGCCGTGACTTCGTCACCGCGTACGCGGCGCGGGCGCGAGACTGTGCGCCCCAGTGGGACCCGCTGCGGACGCAGTACGCCGACTACGCGCTCTGGCAGCACGAACTGCTGGGTGCGGAGGCCGACGCCGAAAGCCTGGTGGCGCGGCAGCTTGCCTACTGGAAGCAGCAGCTCGCCGGACTGCCCGACGAGTTGCCGCTGCCCCTGAACCGGCCACGGCCCGCGGTGGCCTCCCCGGCGGGCGCGCGCGCAGAGTTCACGGTGCCGGCGGAGCTGCACCGGCAGCTCACCGGGGTGGCGCGGCAGAACGGTGCCAGCCTGTTCATGGTGCTCCAGGCCGCGTTGGCCACCCTCCTCACCCGCCTCGGCGCCGGCACCGACATCCCCATCGGCGCCCCCATCGCCGGACGCACCGACGAAGCCACCGACGACCTCGTCGGCTTCTTCGTCAACACCCTCGTCCTGCGCACCGACACCAGCGGCAACCCCACCTTCCGCCAACTGCTGAACCGCGTCCGCGACACCGACCTCGACGCCTACGCCCACCAGGACCTCCCCTTCGAACGCCTCGTCGAACACCTCAACCCCACCCGCACCCTCGCCCACCACCCCCTCTTCCAGATCATGCTGATCCTCAACAACACCCGGCACGACTCGCTCAGGTCGCTGCGGGGCCTCGACGGTCTCCAGGTGACCGCCGAGGGGACATCCACCGAGGTGGCGCGGACGGATCTCGCGTTCGAGCTGTCCGAACGCACGGGGGCGGACGGCCTGCCCGCCGGGCTGACCGGGAGTGTCCGTTACCGAACGGATCTCTTCGACGCCGCCCCCATGCAGGCGCTGACCGACCGGCTCCTGCGGCTGCTGAAGAGCGTCGCCGAGGACCCCGACCGTTCGCTCCCCGAGCTGGAGGTGCTCAGCGCCGAGGAGCGCCACACCGTCGTGACGGCGTGGAACGACACGGCGCAGCCGCTCCCCGGGGACTCGCTGTCGGAGCTGTTCGAGGCGCAGGCCGCCCGCACGCCGGACGCGGAGGCGCTGGTGTCCGAGGACGCGACCCTGACCTACGCGGAGCTCAACGACCGCGCCAACCGTCTCGCCCGTCTCCTCCGCGAGTACGGAGCCGGCCCGGAGCGTTTCGTCGCGCTCGCCCTGCCGCGCTCTCCCCTGCTCGTCACCGTCCTCCTGGCCATCGCCAAGTCCGGCGCCGCCTATCTGCCCGTCGACCCGGAGTATCCGCACGAGCGCGTCAACCACATGCTGCGGGAGACCAGTCCGGTGCTCATGGTCACCACCGAGGAGCTGGCCGCCGGCCTGCCCGCCATGCCGTCGGGAACGCCCCTGCTGTCCGTGGACGGGCCCGCGGCGCGGGAGCGGACGGCCCGCGCGGAGGGCGGCAACCTCGCGGTCGAGCAGTCAGGCGACCAGGTGGCCTACGCCATGTACACCTCGGGTTCCACCGGCCGCCCGAAGGGCGTGGCCACCACGCGGCGAGGTGTCGTCGCCCTGGTGCGGGACCGTTGCTGGCGCGCCGAGGCCCAGCGGCGCGTGCTCTTCCACGCGCCGCACACCTTCGACGCCTCCACGTACGAGCTCTGGGTGCCGCTGGTCGTCGGTGGCACCGTCGTCGTCGCGCCGCCCGGCCCGCTGGACGTGGCCGGCCTCACGGCGCTGGTCACCGAGCACGCCGTCACCGCGCTGCATCTGACGGCCGGTCTCTTCCGGGTCGTCGCGGACGAGGCTCCGCACTGCTTCTCCCCCCTGCGGGAGGTGCTCACCGGCGGCGACGTCGTCTCACCCGCGGCCACCGCCACCGTGCTGCGGCACGCTCCCCACGTCACGTTCCGCCATCTGTACGGCCCCACCGAGTCCACGCTCTGCGCCACCCAGCACGAGCTGCGCGCCCCCTACGTCCCCGAGCCGAGCCTTCCCATCGGCCGGCCTCTGGACAACACCCAGACCTATGTGCTGGACACCGCCCTGCGCCCGGTGCCGCCCGGAGTGGTGGGGGAGCTCCACATCGCCGGGCAGCAGCTCGCCCGTGGCTACCACCGGCGTCCCGGCCTGACCGCCGAACGTTTCCTCGCCAACCCCTACGGTCCGCCCGGCAGTCGGATGTACCGCACCGGCGACCTGGCGCGCTGGCGTGACGACGGGCGGCTCGAATTCCTCGGCCGGGCGGACGACCAGATCAAGGTCCGCGGCCACCGCGTCGAACCCGGCGAAATCGAAGCCGTCCTCGCCACCCACCCGGCCGTCACCCAGGCCACCGTTCTCCTCCGCGAGGACGCACCGGGTGACCGGCGGCTGGTGGCCTATCTGGTCACCGAGCGGGACGGGCTCGACGCCGCCGAGCTGCGCACCCATCTGCGCACGGCCCTCCCCGACTACATGATCCCCGCGGGCTTCGTGCCGCTGCGGTCGCTGCCGCTCACCCCCAACGGGAAGCTCGACCAGCGGGCCCTGCCCGCCCCCGACTTCGGCTCCCCCTCGACGGGCCGGGAGCCCAGGGGGGAGCGGGAGGAGCTGCTGGCGGGGCTCTTCGCGGAGACCCTGCGGCTCGACGCGGTGGGCGTCGACGACGGGTTCTTCGATCTCGGGGGCGACAGCATCATGTCGATCCAGCTCGTCGCGCGCGCCCGCACGAGGGGGCTGGCCCTGACCGTCCGCGACGTCTTCGAGCACCAGACCGTCGCCGCCCTGGCCGAGATCGCCGCCGACGCCGGCACGACGGCGCCGACGCTTCCGGCGATCGACCGTGCGGGGCCGGTGCCGGTGACCCCGGTGATGCACGAGTTCCTCGCGCGCGGGGGCCCCGTCAACGAGTTCAACCAGTCCGTCCTGGTCGCCACGCCGCCCCAGGCCACGACGGAAACCCTCACCAGGGCGTTGCAGTCACTGCTGGACCGGCACGACAGCCTGCGGCTGCGGCTGGGACGGTCTTCCGACGGCTGGGAGATGAGCGTCCTGCCGCCGGGAACGCCGCGGGCCTCCGACTGCCTCACCCGCGTCGACGCCACCGCACACACCGACCCCGCCGCGCTCCACGACCTCGCCGCCGAGGCCCGCGCCCTGCTCGACCCCCAGCGGGGGCACAACCTCCGGGCGCTCCATCTCGACCGCGGCCCCGACCGGCCGGGCCACCTGGCCCTCGTCGTCCACCATCTCAGCGTCGACAGCGTCTCCTGGCGCATCCTCCTCGACGACCTCGCCGCGCTGCACACCGCGGCCACGGGCGCGGAGGACTCCCCGGAGCCCCCCGCCCCGGCCACTCACTGGCGGCAGTGGGCGACGGGGCTCCAACGCCGCGCCGAGGAAGCGGGGCGGGCCGACGCCGCCTACTGGGCGCAGCTGCCGACCGAGGCGTCCCCACTCGCGCTCGTCCCCGAACGGGACACGTACGCGACGGTTCACCGGACCCGCGTCCGCCTCGGCCCCGACGTCACCGAGACCCTGCTCACCCGGGCTCCCGCGCTCTACCGCACGACGATCACGGAGGTGCTGCTCAGCGCCTTCTCGGTCGCGGTCACCGACTGGCGCCGCTCCCACCCCCACCTCGACCGGCCGGGCCGGCCGATCGTGCTGGACCTGGAGACGCACGGCCGTCACGAGGAGGCGCTGCCCGGTGCCGATCTCACCCGCACCACCGGGTGGTTCACCAACGTGCATCCCGTGTGGTTCCAGCCGCGCGTCACCGACTGGACCGAGA
Organism: Streptomyces zhaozhouensis; assembly: GCF_900230195.1. GTDB lineage: Bacteria > Actinomycetota > Actinomycetes > Streptomycetales > Streptomycetaceae > Streptomyces > Streptomyces zhaozhouensis. The sequence continues at coordinate 2,196 of NZ_OCNE01000039.1, read as the reverse complement.
TCTGGGACGGGGGGCCCGCCCTGGGCCGGGTGGTGAAGGAGGTCAAGGAGCAGCGTGGCGCAATCCCGGATCAGGGCCTCACCTACGGGCTGCTGCGCTACCTCAGCCCGCGCACGGAACCACGGCTCGCGCGGCAGGCGGCCCCGCCGTACGCGTTCAACTACTTCGGCCGGGCGACGAGCGGAGCCGACGACACCCCGTGGAGCATCACGGCCAACGGCATCGCGGGGACGCACCCCGACACCCCGCTCAGCCATCCGGTCACGCTCAGCGCGCTGACCCTCGACACGGAGCACGGCCCCGAGCTGCACAGCACCTGGAGCTACGCCAGCGAGCTGATCAGCAAGGAGGAGATCGAGCAGCTCGCCCACAGCTGGACCCGGGCCCTCGAAGCGCTGGCCGCGCACACCCGGGGCGAGGGCGCGGGCGGCCTCACCCCTTCGGACATCACACACAGCTCGCTCGGACAAGCTGAGATCGAGGAATTCGAAGCCGAGTTCGCGCTCGAGGAGGACTTCTGATGAGTACGCAATCCCGCGGCAAGATCGAGGACATTCTTCCGCTGTCGCCTCTCCAGGAGGGCCTTCTCTTCCTCCAGATCTCCGGCCGGGAAGGGCTGGACATCTACACCGGCCAGTCGAAGTTCGACCTGGAGGGCGACGTCGACCCGGCCGCCCTGCGCGCGGCGGCGCAGAAGCTGCTGGACCGGCACACCAATCTCCGGGCCGCGTTCCGCCAGCGCAAGTCGGGGGAATGGGCACAGCTCGTGCTCCGCAAGGTCAAGGCGCCCTGGACCGAGTTCGACCTTTCCGACCTTCCGGCGGACGCGCGGGAAGCCGAGTCCCTGCGTATCGCGCGGGAAACGCGCTGGGCTCCCTTCGACCCGTCACGACCGCCTCTTCTGCGGTTCACCCTCATCCGTCTGGGCGGCGACCGGTTCCGTTTCCTTCTCACCCATCACCATCTGCTGCTCGACGGCTGGTCGATGCCCCTCCTGGTCAGGGAACTCATGGCGCTCTATCTCGCCGGCGGGGACGCCGCGCTGCCGCGCCCCCGCCCGTACCGGGACTATCTGACCTGGCTGGGGCAGCGCGACCGTGACGCCGCGCGAGAGGCCTGGTCCGAAGCACTGGCCACGTTGGAGACGCCCACGCTGCTCGCGCCGGAACCGGGCCCTGTGACGAGCCCCCCGGAGCGGCTCTCCTTCAAGCTCGACCGGGAGGCCACCGACCGGCTCACCCGCTGGGCCAGGACGAGGGACCTCACGGTCAACACCGTCGTGCAGGGCTCCTGGGCCCTCACGCTCTCCCATGTCCTCAACCGGACCGACATCACCTTCGGCACTCCCGTCTCCGGGCGGCCCGCGGAGATCCCCGGCATCGAGACCATGATCGGGCTTTTCGTCAACACCCTTCCCCTGCACACCCGGGTGCCGCTCGACCAGCCGATCACCCAGTATCTGCGGGCACTCCAGACGCAGCAGACCAATCTTTTGGACCACCAGTGGACCGGGCTTTCCGAGATCCAGCAGTGGACCGGCCACAAGCAGCTTTTCGACGTCGCGATGACCTTCGAGAACTATCCGGCGGGTCATTCCGATGTGGCCACCTCCCTCAACGGTGTGAACCTTCGCGTCACCGGCTCCTCGTTCAACGCGGGAAGTCATTTCCCGCTGGTCCTCGGCGCCTTCGTGCGCGGGGCAGAACTCGGCTTCCGGATTGATCACCGACCCGACCTGTTGAGCGCGCAGTTCGCCGAAGGCGTCAGGACGCGTTTCCTCCGCGCCCTCGACGCCATCGTGGAACGTCCGGACGGCCTGGTGGGTCAGATGGACCTGCTGACGCCCGAGGAACGTCGGCAACTCCCCACGCTGTGGTCCGGCCCCACGACGAACGCGACACCGCCGGTGGACGTGGTCGCGTTGTTCGAGGAACGGGTGGCGGCGGCACCGGTCGCGGTGGCGTTGGTCGACGCGAACGAGCAGGTGACATACGGGGAGTTGAACGCGCGGGCCAACCAGATCGCCCGCTGGCTACGGGAACAGGGCGCCGGACCGGAGAGGTTCGTCGCCGTCGACATGCCCCGAGGAACAGAGGCCGTCACCGCGCTCCTCGGCGTGTTGAAGAGCGGCGCGGCGTATCTGCCGTTGGACCCGGACTACCCGGCCGAACGCACCACCCACATCCTCACCGACGC
>NZ_OCNE01000047.1 GCF_900230195.1 Streptomyces zhaozhouensis | reverse complement strand
GCTGGTCAGGTCCGTGGCACGGTCCGCTTCGCCGACAGTGTCGCCACCTTGAGGGCGCAGGGCGTCACCACCCTGGTCGAGGTCGGGCCCAAGCCGGCCCTGACACCCCTGATCGGTGACGCCGTCCCGACCCAGCGCAAGGACAACGCCGAGACCGCCAATCTCCTACGAGCCCTTGGCACCCTCCACACCCAGGGCCGGACCGTGAAGTGGGAGGCCGCCTTCCCGGACCACCCGGGACACCTCACCGATCTGCCCACCTACGCCTTCCAGCACCAGCGCTACTGGATCGACGCCACCACCGCCGACCAGGCGCCGGGCGGCGAACACGCCGCCGCTGACGGGTTCTGGCGGGCCGTGGAGAGCGGCGATGCCGCGACGCTCGCCGAGGACCTCGGCGTGGAGGCCGCGAGCCTAGAGACCGTTCTTCCTGCCCTCTCGTCCTGGCACCGGCGCAGCCACGCGCAGGTCGCGCTGGACCGGCTCCGTTACCGGGTGGACTGGCACCCCGTTGCCACCGACCCCGTTCCGCCCGCGCTCACCGGCACCTGGCTGGTGATCGTGCCCGAGAGCCACAGTGACGCCCCGCTCACCCGGGCGGTCGCCGACGGCCTCCGCAGGCGCGGGGCGGAGGCCGACCTGCTGGTGGCCCGCGGTCACGAGCGGGACGTGCTCATCGCTCAGCTCGGCGAACACGTGGCCGACTCGACTCCCGCCGGGGTGCTGTCCCTGCTGGCGCTCGACAACGAGCCCCACTCCGCCGAACCGTCGCTCTCGCGTGGCGTCGCGGCGACCATCGGCCTGGTCGGTGCGGTCGACCGCCTCGGGATCAAGGTGCCGCTTTGGTGCGTCACCTCCGGTGCGGTCACCGTCGGCACGGACGCCCCCGACCCGGTGGCGGCAACGGTGTGGGGTCTGGGCACCGTGCTGTCGCTGGACCACCCCGACACCTGGGGCGGGCTCATCGACATCCCCGACACGCTGGACGACTCCCTGGCCGACCGGCTCGCCGACGCGTTGGGCCGTGAGGACGGCGAGGACCAGTTGGTCCTCGGCTCCTCGGGGCTGCTGGGCCGCCGCATGGTGCGGGCACCGCGCCTCGCCGGCCCGCAGGGGGAGACGTGGAACCCCCACGGGACGGTGCTCGTCACCGGCGGCACCGGAGCGCTGGGCGCCCACGCCGCGCGCTGGCTGGCCCGCCGTGGCGCCGATCATCTGGTGCTGACCAGCCGCCGCGGCTCCGACGCGCCTGGCGCCGCCGAACTGGTCGCCGAACTGACCGGGTTGGGTGCCCGCGTCACCGTGGCCGCCTGCGACGTCGCCGACCGTGACGGGCTCGCCGCCGTGCTCGACAGCATCCCGGAGGACCAGCCGCTGACGGCGGTCTTCCACGCCGCCGGCGTCATGCACGAGCCGGTCGCGCTGTCGAACATGACCGTGGCGGAGTTCGCGGAGATCGGCAGGTCGAAGATCGAGGGCGCCACCCATCTCGACGAACTCCTCGCCGAGACCCCGCTTGAGGCGTTCGTCCTCTTCTCCTCGGGCGCCGCTGTCTGGGGCACCGCGGGCCAGTCCGCCTACGGAGGCGCCAACGCCTTCCTGGACGCTCTCGCCCACCGGCGCAGGGCACGAGGGCTGGCCGCGACATCCGTCGCCTGGGGTCCGTGGCAGGGCGGCATGGTCGACGAGGAGGCCGAGGCGCAACTCCGCCGGATCGGTGTCTCCTCCCTCGACCCGGAACAGGCCGTGGAACTCCTTGGCCAGGCGCTGGACGACCGTGAGACCTACCTGGTCGTCAGCGACTTCGACTGGGACAAGTTCGCCTCCGCCTACTCGCTCGCCCGGCAGCGCCCGCTGCTGAGCGCGCTGCCCGAGGTCGCCACCGCCCTGGCGGCGGAAGGCGGCTCCGAGGCGCGGGACGGCGGCGGGGACGTCGCCCTGGCGACCCGACTGGCCGCGCTCCCCGAGCACGAGAGGGAACCCGCGCTGGTCGAGGTGGTCAAGGAACAGGCGGCCCTGGTGCTGGGCTACGACGGCCAGAACGGGATCGAGAACGAGCGTGCCTTCAAGGACCTCGGCTTCGACTCGGTGACGGCGGTGGAGTTCCGTAACCAGGTCAGCAAGGTCGCCGGAGTCTCGCTCCCCGCGTCGCTGGTGTTCGACTACGCCTCGCCCGCCGCGTTGGCCCGTCACCTCAAGACGGAACTCTTCGGCGAGGACGAGGGAACCGTCGAAGGTCTGCTGGCCGATCTGGCCCGTCTGGAAGCCGCGTCCACCGCGCTCCCGGCCGACCAGATCGAACGCGCCGGACTGACCACGCGCCTTCAGGCGCTGGTCTCCCGTCTCAACGAGGGCACCGGCGTCAACGGAACGGCGGACGGCGGTGGCGACAAGGCCGCTGTCGCCGACCGCCTGGAGGAGGCCAGCGCCACTGACGTGCTGTCCTTCATCGACAAGGAACTCGGGCTCAGCTGACAGGTGCTGCCCCGAGAAACACAGGACCAGTAGGGGCGGCTAGGGGTAGTCGCCCCTGCCGTCCCATCTGGACTCTTGCTCATGATCCGCGGATTCGGTCGGGCACGCGCCCGTCCGGTAAGGCCGCACGGTGCCGAATCCGCTCCGTATCTGCTCGGTAGGGTGATGTTGGTGGCGGACGAGAAGACGATTCTCGACTACCTCAAGAAGGTCAGCGCCGAACTGCACCAGACGCGTCAACGGTTGCGGCAGGTCGAATCCCAGGACCAAGAGCCGATCGCGATCGTCTCGATGGGCTGCCGCTATCCCGGCGAGGTGCGTTCGGCTGGCGACCTGTGGCAGCTCGTCGAGGAGGGGCGCGACGCCATCGTGCCCTTCCCCGACGACCGGGGTTGGGACATGGAGGCGCTCCTCCGGCCCGACGGAGACCAACACGGAGCCTCGCAGGTCGGCGAGGGCGGCTTCGTGTCGGACATCGCTGGTTTCGACGCCGGGTTCTTCGGCGTCTCGCCACGCGAGGCTCTCTCCATGGACCCCCAACAGCGGCTGGTGCTGGAGGTCGCCTGGGAGACCCTGGAACAGGCCGGCATCGACCCGCACACGCTGCGGGGCGGGCCGGTCGGCGTCTTCACCGGCGCCGGCAGCCACGACTTCGGCGAGGTGATGTCCACCCAACCCGAGGTCGCCGCGGATCACATGAGCACCGGCGCCGGCGGCGCCGTCATCTCGGGCCGTGTCTCCTACACGCTGGGCCTTGAGGGCCCGGCGGTGACCGTGGACACCGCCTGCTCCTCCTCACTCGTCGCCCTTCACCTCGCCGCCCAGTCCCTCCGCCGCAGGGAGTGCTCGCTGGCCCTGGCCGGCGGCGTGGCCCTGCTGGTCAAACCCGATCCCTTCGTGGCCTTCAGCCGGCAGAGCGGCCTGGCCACCGACGGTCGCTGCAAGCCCTTCTCCGACAGCGCCGACGGCACCGGCTGGTCCGAGGGCGTCGGCCTCGTGCTCCTGGAGCGGCTGTCGGACGCGCGGCGCAACGGGCACGAGGTGCTCGCGGTGATCCGTGGGTCTGCGGTCAACCAGGACGGCGCGTCCAACGGCTTCACCGCCCCCAACGGCCCGTCGCAGCAGCGCGTCATCCGCGCCGCGCTGGCCAGCGCGCGCCTGACCACCGCCGACGTGGACGTGGTCGAGGGCCATGGCACGGGCACCACCCTGGGTGACCCGATCGAGGCGCAGGCTCTGCTCGCGACCTACGGCAAGGACCGTCCCGAGGAACGCGGCCCCCTGTGGTTGGGTTCGTTGAAGTCGAACATCGGTCACGCGCAGGCGGCCGCGGGTGTGGGTGGCGTCATCAAGATGGTGATGGCGATGCGCCACGGGGTGATGCCCAGCACGTTGCACGTCTCCGAACCCAGCTCGCGTGTGGACTGGTCGGCGGGTGCGGTGGAGCTTCTCACCGAGGCGCGGGAGTGGCCACGCGGGGAACAGCCGCGTCGGGCGGCGGTCTCGTCGTTCGGGCTCAGTGGTACCAACGC
>NZ_OCNE01000055.1 GCF_900230195.1 Streptomyces zhaozhouensis | reverse complement strand
AGCATCAAATTGACACCGGCCACCACCGCCACATCACACTCACCCGCCTGAAGACTCTGACACGCCTGATGCACCGCCACCAAACCAGAAGAACAGGCCGTGCTGATCAGCATCCCAGGACCGTCGAAGTTCAGGAAATACGCCAGACGGGACGCCAGAATGGAATTGCTGCTGCCGGTGACATTCCCCTCCTCACCGACCACATGCTGGTAGTCACCCTCCTCCGCGCCGACGAACACCCCGACGCGCTCACCGTTCAGCCGCCGTTCGCCATAGCCCGCGTCCTCCAACGCGTTCCACGACTCCTGCAACAACAACCGCTGCCGCGGATCCATCGTCTCCGCCTCGGCCGGCGAGATCTGGAAGAACAACGGATCAAACTCCGCCACACCAGGAACAAAACCAGCCCGCACCCCCTCCTCACCCGAACCACCCGCACGCCACCACTCCACCCGATCGGCCGGAACCCCACCGATCACCGACCGGCCCTCGGCCAACACCGACCACAGACCCTCGACATCCCGCACACCCGGGAAACGCCCACTCATCCCCACCACCGCCACCGGCTCATCCCCACCACGGATGCCACCCACCCGACGCGAACCCCTGCGGCGCACCCCCGAGGAGACCATCGCGGGCACCAGGACCGGCGAGGCGGCCACCACGTCGGCGTCCCGGTAGAACGCGGCCAACTCGTCGCCCCGCGCCTCCAGCAGATACCCGGTCAACCGCCGCAACGTCGGATAGCCGAAGAAGACATCCGGCGTCACCTCGAAACCGAAACGCCCCGAAAGCTCCTCGGCGAACGTCGCCAGATTGATCGAGTCAAAACCGAACTCGGCGAGATTCTCCGCCGGATCGACGTTCTCCCGGGGCAACTTCAGCACCGTGCACACCGCGTCCTGAAGCTCCCACAGGGCACACTCCTCGACCGACCAGCCGCGCATCTCACCGCGCCGCCCGGGACCGACCACCGCGACCTCGGCCGGCTCCTCCGACTCCCCGTCCGTGGAGACGTCTCCCCGTTCGACCGACTCGCCGTACTCGACCCCCTGGAGGGACCAGAGCACGCCACCCGAGGCGTCGCAGCCGTCGAGGTCCACGACCACCCGTCCGTTGCCCACCTCGGTGACCGTGGCCACCACGGACGAGGTCACGCCGCCGCGCGCGGCGAACGTCGACCGCCGGGCGCCCAGCAACGAAGCCGAGGCGAGCCGGCGGCCGTTCGCCTCCGCCACCGCCTCCAGCGCCGCCAGCGCGTCGCCCGGCTGGAGCACCACGTCGCCCCCGACCGTCGACCGTCCCGGCTCCAGCCGCACCAGCACCCGACGGCCCGACTCGCCCGCGTGAACGGCGGCGACGCGCCGCTGCTCCCCAGCGACCTCGACCGGCTCGGCGCAGAGCTCGGCCATCGCGTCCAGGTCGACCACCCGCGTCGACGCGTCCACCCGGCGGGCACCGCCCACGCCGTGGACGAACTCCAGCTCGGGGTCGTTCGGGTCCCCGGAGAGGACCTCCCAGCTCAGGCGGCCACCGGCCTGGCCCAGCAGCCCCACTTCCACGGCACCGCCGGCGGCCGGCACGCCCTCGTGCCACACCACGTCGCGCAGTTCGACCCCGCCCCCGTCCGTCGGGGACGAGCCGCCCACGGAGAGCGCCACCGAGGCGCGCACCATCTCCAACAGGGCGTCCGCCACCAGGACGCCGCCGGTGACAAAGGACTCCCGGCCGGAGAACTCGGTGACGAACCGCAGACCGCCCACGTCCGAGGCGTTCCGATGCACCAGCGGATGCAGCGCCGCCCCGCCCCGGGCACCACCGCCCGCGGCCGCCGGAACGCCGATGGCCAGGGCCGCGCCACCCGTGCCCGGCTCCGGCCGGTACGCGTCGGCGGCGAACGGGTAGCCGGGCAGCCGCAGTGCCGGCACGACCGCCGCGCGGCCGCCGCTCGGCACGCCGTAGCCCTGGCAGTAGAGGTCGGCCTGGGCCTGGAGATGGTCGCGGTACTGCGCGGACTCATCGATCGCGGCGGCGGCCTGTCCGGCCAGTTCGCCGACGAGTCGCTGAATGGCGGCGCGTGGCGTGAAGCCGCGCTCCACGGTGCCGGTGAAGACGTTCGGGTGGGACTCCCCCGCCCGCGCCTCACGGAGGACGTCGAGGGCGTCCTCCCGGTCGCGCACCACCACGGCGCAGCGGTGGGAGAAGTGCTGCCTGCCGTCGAGGAGTTCGACGCTGATCGCGGACAGGTGCCGGCCGGTGAGGGACGGGCGCTCGGCGAGATAGTCGATCAGATCGGTGATCCGCCGCTCCAACGCCTGCTGGCTGGTCGCGGAGAGCGCGAGCAGATGGGCGGGCCGGTCCGGCCACTCCGCGGCGCGGGCCGGGGCCTCGGCCTCGGTGTCATGGCTCTCGACGACGATGTGCGCGTTGGTGCCGCTCATCCCGAAGGCGCTGACGGCGCCTACCAGCCGACCGTCCTCGGGCTCGGGCCACTCCCGGGTCTCCCGGTTCACATAGAACGGGGAATCATCCCAACGAATGTAGTCGTTCACCTCGTCACAGTGAATGCTCGCCGGAATGGTCCGCTTCCGCATCCCCTGCACCAACGAGATCAGACTCACCACACCCGAACCCGCCAACGAATGCCCCACATT
>NZ_OCNE01000010.1 GCF_900230195.1 Streptomyces zhaozhouensis | reverse complement strand
ATGTGGGCCTGCTGGCGCGACGGTACCTGCTACGACCCCGCCACCCACCAAGCCAACAACAAGATCAACACTGCCGCCGAGGAGCCCCTGGCGGCATAGGGGTTGACTCAGGAAACTCATGCCGCCCCCCTCCCCTCGAAGACCTCGTCGCGCCGGCTGCCGGTGGAACGCACCACGTAACCCAGCCGGACCCGGATCACGTTCTCCTCGCTCTCCACGTCCAGCGCCACCACCTCCATCAGGTCGCCCAGCCAGCGTTGGAGCGACGCCTGCGTCGACAGCTCGACGGTGGCGGCCAGTTCGGGGCTGTTGGGCGCGAACACCAGGTCCAGCAGGCCGCAGCCGAAGTCGGGCCGCATCACCCGCTCGCCTGGGCTGGTGAAGAGCAACTGTTCGACCAGATCGCGGACATGGGCGTCGTGCCCGGCGTGCGCGGTGCGCCCCCGCCGGTCGACGCGGAACGGGAAGGCGACGTCGTGCCGGGGACCCCTGGCGGCGCTCATCGGCACTCCGCCCCCCGCCGTCCGCCGGGCACCACGGTGGGCGGGCCCTGCGGCGCCAGGTCCGCGCCGTAGCACTGGCCGGCGGCGCCGGCGAGCACCACGGCCGCCCCGCCGACCCGCACGCCCCCCGGTCCCGGGTCGGCCCAGCGCACCGTGCGGCAGGGACGCGGCACCCCGTTCACCGTCCACGGGCAGCCGCTGACGGCCAGGGTCTCCGCGACGGTGAGCACCGCCGCGCCGGCCACCCGCACCGCGTGCGGCCGCTCGGGGCCGGGCAGCACCCGGCCGCCGTGCGGGCAGCGCACCGTGCTCGCCGAACTGAGCACCTCACGGGCCGCGTTCGCCCGCCTCCCCGTGCTCGACTGATACGTCACGACTTCTCCCCTTCGCCTGGCCGGTCGAACACGGCCTATCGGTTCCCCGGCACGGTGAGCTGCCCCTCGTTGATCTCCACCCGGTCGCCGACCAGCCGGATGGAGGCGCCCGCGTTGTTGCTGATGACCACGCCTCGTTCATCGATCCGGACATACGCCCCACCCGGCGCCTGGAGCGTGATCCCCTCGCCGCCCGGCACGTCCGACATCAGCAGCCGGTGGCCGCCGGCCGTGCGCACCACCACCGGCCGTCCGCCCGGCTGCTCGGCGCGCGCCTCCGGCGGCAGCTCGTCCCGGTGCCCGTACCAGCATCCGGTCCACACCGGGAAGCTGGGGTCGCCCTGTTCGAACTCCACCCACACCCCGGCGTCCACCTCGGGCACCACGAACTGGCCCGCCTCCCGGCCGGTGAACGGCAGGCAGGGCAAGGCCCAGGTGGACGGCACGTTCCCCAGCACGTCCGGCACCTCGGCGGTGATCCGGCCGATGCCGAGCGGGTCGGCGTTGTCCACCACCCGGCCGCGGAACTTGCCGAGAAAGCGGTTGTTCGATGCTGCCGCCATGCCAGGTCGCTCCCGTGGTCTCGTCGGTCGTGCGGTCTGGTCGCCTTGTCGTTCCTCACGGCCGCACGGTGTCGCCGCGCGCGATCAGCCCCTCGCGGGACAGGGTGAAGTTCTGCCGGAACGAGCCGGGGGCGAGGTTGTGGGTGACGGACTTGACGTAGTAGTCGCCGTCGTACGTGGCACCCGCCCCCCGGACCCCGACCAGTTCACGCGGGCGCAGCAGATAGCCGTGCCGGTGGACGTCGAGGCTGCCGGAGCCGGAGATCACGTCGGCGGAGACCGCCGCCCGCGCCAGTGCCTCGGCCTCCGCCTGCGCCACGTCCTTCTTCGCGGTGCCGGTCAGCCGGTTGCGCCGCAACGCCGGGCTGGCGCGACGCCCCAGCGGGGGGCGCAGCGGGTCGATGTCCGGCTGCGCCAGCAGCCGGGAGCGCCGCGTCGCCGGGTCCTGCACCCGGGCCTGCGGCTCCTCGCGCGCCGTGCCGTCGTAGGCGAAGGTCAACTGGTCAACTGTCGAGTTGGCGTCCATGTTGACGTTCAACGCGTGCTGCCGCTGGCCCAGTCGCTTCTCCGGCCCCCAGTAGGCCGTCGAACGCCCCGGGGCCGGCCCCGGATCCAGATAGAAGGTAAAGCCGTTGGCCTGGGCCAGCTCGGTCACATACTGGAGGTCGGTACCGGTCTGGTAGTCCACCCGCAGCTCCTGCCGGGGTGGCTGGGGGATGTGCTCGCGGTAGACGTCGGACGCGATGCCGTACTCCGCGTACTGCGCCAGGATGCGTGAGACCCGCTGCGAGGGCGCGAGGTTGGGGAAGCGGTCGGTGCGCTCCTCCAGGTCCATCAGCAGCGTCAGGTCCTCGCCGGTGAGCGTGAGCGTCGACTGGCCAGGACGGTTGCTGGAACCGACCTCCTGACGGACGATCAACCCGTCCAGCAGCACCCGGGGCGTCCCCTTCACGGAGGCGGTGACGACCACCCGGGTCTTCGGGTCGAAGAACCCCTCGGGCAGCAACCGCCGGGAGAGCGCGCCGTTCTTCGACAGGTCGAACGCCAACTGGAAGCCGCTGCGTTCGCCCGCGGTCGTGGTGATCTGCGCGGACAGCAGCGCCTCGGCCACCTCGCCCGGCACCGGGCGCACCAGCCTCGGCCCCATGTGCAGGGTCAGATGGACGGGCCCCCGCCCGATCGGCTCGTCAGGCACGGCCGCTCCCCGGGGTGTGCGGGAAGGCGCCCGGCACCGGGATCTCGATCTCCCGGCCCGGCTCGGCCGTCAACTCCCGGGGGTCCAGCGCCGGGTTGGCGTCGGCGATGCGCCACCACTGGTCGGCGGCGCCGAAGTAGCGCTGCCCGAGATGGTCGAGCCGCTCCCCCGCCCCGACGGTGTGCGCCTCGGTCGCCCCGCCGTCCGCGTCCGTGCCCCTGTCCGTGTCAGTGTCCGTGGCCAGTGGGGGGAGCAGCCTCCTCTTGGTGTAACGGACCTCGGTGCCGTCGGGCCGGACATGGGTCCCGATCTCGGCGTCGTGGTGGCGGCTCGACGGCGGGTAGGGATGCGCCCCCGGCAGCGAGTCCAGCGCCCGCGCGGACGGATCAACGGACATGGCCCACCCCTCCCCCGCGAACGGCCAGCCCCGCCAGCCGTTCCTTCTGCGCCAGATGCGCCAGATAGAGCTCGGACCCGCGGTGCTCGACCGGCAGATCGCTGACGGAGAGCACCTTGAGTCCGATGTTGAGCGAGGCCCGCATCGGGTTGAGGTTGACGTCGAAGTGCGACTCGCTGATGCCCAGTTCGGTCAGCCGCACCGGCAGCACCCGTTTGCTCCCCCAACTGAAGAGCGTGAGCGGCATCTCGATCGGGGTGATCTCGATGGTCCCCTTCCTGCTCTCCCGGATCGCGGCCCGTAACTGGGCGGTCGTCGGATGCACCAGCATCTCCAGCGCGGCCAACTGCGGATGGATCCCGTCCGGCGTCGGCACCTCGAGCTGGTCCGTGGAGTCGATCTCGGCGGTGAACGTCCATGTCTCCTCGGCGGGCCCCTTCAACCGCAGCGCCTCGTTCCGGTCCCCCTCCCCCTCACCGCCCTCCCCGGCGGCCTGCGGCGCCAGCGACCGCTCCAGGGTCTCCGGGTTGAACTGCAACACGATGACCCGCCGCGGGGTGCCACGCTCGGGATCCACGATGACGATGGCGGACCGGACGGGTTGGGGGATGTTGCCGTATCGGGTCATGAGTCACCAACTTCGAGCGACAGGAAGGCCAACAAGAACGGGATGTCACCCATCGCCGTCCACCGCTTCATGCAGAGCTGCGAGAAAATCGGCTTTCGGATATTCCGCATCAGCCGGCCAGGAAGCAACATACTGCTCAAGGTCACTGCGGTGAGCGGCGAGATGCCAATTCGCAAGAGAAAGTGCTGCCTCCATCGAGATCTTCCCGTGTCCGGCCTTCATCACACGCGCCAACACCGCGCCGACATCCGTCCCCTCGGCCTGCTCGAGTGCACGTATGGCTGGCATCCGCTGTTCTTCGCTTCGCGTTTCGTCCAGAAGAACCTCCGCGAACGCGTCAAGGATCTCCTGTCTGAAGGGAGCCTCGTCAACGATCAGAGAAAACGCAGCCCGCGTGGCCGACTCGATGAGATTGGGGGTCAGCGCACGGCGAAGCACAGCAGAGACCAAGAGCACGTCATCGCGGCTTCGAAGATCCGCCAGATAGGTCATCACAAGCAGCGCACTCGCATGATTCGCGGCGTCTTCACTCGCACCCGTCTCACTACTTGAGCAGGGCGAACCCGCAAGTACGGTTCTTGCTCTCTCTAAAATTTCACCCTCGTGCACCTCGTAGGGATTTCGCCCACCGAAACGCCTCATGGATTCAGCACGGTCGTAATGATCGAATGCGACACCAAGAGCGACGGGATCGCCACTCCGAAGTAGCGTGACGAAGTCATCTTCGCCTTCCTGCCCCCAAGCCAACCTGTAACGCGCTTCCCAGAGGCGTTCATCACCGACCTCGGCCTCCTTCCAGTAGTAAGAGTCGAAGGGTGTCCTCATCTCCCGTACCTCACTTCGACAATCGCGGCAGCGGGAATCTCACCTTGGATCAGGATCTCCTGCGTCCGCATGACATCCTGCAAGCCCTGCCGCGCCTTGTCCCCCGTCGGGTTGGCAAGACCCCATTTTCGTTGCCCTTCCACTCTCCTGAGGTCAAATATCCTGGACGCCTCAACGTGAATGAGGTCGATCTTCGCCCACCCGTCCTCACCACCAAGCGCCTCTCCTTCCGCGTTCGTGAGGCCACTCGCCGGAACCGCCGTCGTGGATATGAAGGGCGAGTTTTTGCGTCCCGTACTTCTGTTCTCGGGCGCCCCCTCGACATGCTCTTTTATCGTGGCCTCCCGAGACGACTTCTTACCCTTCCCTTTCCCTCTGCCCTTACCCTTACCTCCTTCCGCCCAAGCCGACGGGAGAATCCCCACACCACCCGACAGCTTCCCACCCTGTCCCACCGTGGGCGTTTTCGGCTTGTCAAAGCTATTCAAGTTTCTCTCCACGAATCGCGGCACGAAGTTACCGATAGCATCTTTCACGAACCGCTGCCCCTGCCAGATGTATTCCTGCTGCACCCCCTTCTCCCCCATTTCAGAGTCGCTCATGTCCGAGACGAACTGCCCTACTGCGACACGGTTGGAAACACCGCCACCCGTGGGGTGGTCCAGATACAGGATGACGGTCTGCGGAAAACTGGCCTGCGGAGTGTTACGGAGTTTCGCCGTACTCTGATCCCATCCCAGCCTCCAAGTGTTGTCACGATCCCTCACACTGACCTTCGCCGCAGACTTTGCGACCCTCGTGTCCTGCCCGCCGCGACTCCCCAACCCTTGTGAAGTCACTGAAAGGTCGAGCTTGTGCTCACCGAGCACTTCCCTCATTATTTTTTCGGCATCCGCCATAATATCCCGCAGCTCGCCGAATTCTGTGAAATGATTCCCGAGCCGCGACTGGATATCCTTGACGACTTTATGCTCACCACCGAGCGGCAGGGTCTCGAACTCCCCGCGAGTCACAAGGCCTTCGGGATTGAGGTGAGCGACAATACTGAAGTCGTCCGCACCTGCCATCGACAGCGTGGTTAAGCGGTGCAGCCGCCTCAGTCCGTCCAGCACCACGCGCAACGGGCGCTCGCCCACTCCCTTGTTCAGCAGGCTGAGGATCGATGGCTTGATTCTCGCGATGATTTTTCTCAGCCGGTCCGCCTTCGACTGTGTCGAGTTCTCCCGCCTCTCGCGCTCGTCCCTCCGACGCCGCCGCTGCTCTTCGCGACCGCGCCGCTGTCGCCTCAGCTGGTCGCGGCGGTCGCGGTAGGCGTCGCGGGTGCGTGTGGCGCGTTTGTCGAGGTCCTTGGCCGTCCTGCTCCCGCGGTTGTCACGGCCCAGGGCGCGCTTCGCGCGACGGTTGCGGGCGAGAGCGGCCTTGGTGGTCTGTTTGGCGCGCCGGTGGGAGCGGGTCGCCGGAGCGGGCTTCCGCTGCGGCGGCCTCGGCTTCCGGGGCGGGCGGTCGGCGCGCCGCTCGTCGTCCCGCCGGTCGTCGTCGCGCCGGTCCGGATCGTCCTCCCGCCCGCGGTCGCGGTCGTCCTCGCCGCGACGGTCGCTCGTCGTCGTGGTGGCGGCCGGCGGGGGCGGGGGCCGGGTGTTCTGGCGGTCGGCCTGGTCGGACTGCTGGTTGGCGGCGTTGACCTCGGCGCCGGCGGCGCGGCGTTCGTCGTTGTCCGGCTGGTCGGGCGACTTGTCGCGCAGACCGCGCGCCACGCCCCGGAGGCGGTCGGCGACCCGGCCCACGTACTTGCCGATGCCGCTGAGCAACGCCTGGTAGATCAGCTCAAGCAGCGCGACGATGCCGGCGGCGACGGCCTTGGCGAAGGGGCGAGCGGCGTTGCCGCCCTTGACGGCCTTGAAGAAGTCGAGGACCAGGCCGAACGCGCGCAGGATCTCGCCCAGCGCGCCGATCGCCGCCTGGATGGCGTCGATGATGGCCAGCACCCAGCCCGCGCCGGGGATCAGCTTGGCGACGACCTTGGTGATGACCAACTCACCGATGATCAGGGGAAGTTGCGGAAGAATCGCGGCCCATGCCTCGGCGACGATCTCCTCCCTGGACATGCCGCCGGAGAGCAGGAGCTCGAAGGTCTCCTGGTCCAGGCCGAGAACCTCCTGGATCTTCTGGTTGAACCACTCCTTGACCGCCGCCTGGGTCTCCGTGAAGAGGTGGTCGCGGGAGCCGGTGTGGGCGGCGCTCGCCGCGTTGCCCAGCCAGCCGCCGGGGTCGGAGATGATGTCGACGGCGACGGCCATCCACTCGCCCAGGCCCTGGAGCAGGCCCCTCGCGAAGTCCATCACCGCGTTCAGGGCGCCCTTGACCAACGCGACGGCGGCTTCCAGCCCTCGGGCGAGGGCGTCGAGCAGTCCGCTGAGCGCCGAGGTGATCGCGTCGAGCAGGGCGTTGACGGCGTCCCTGAGCATCGACGCCAGCTCGTTGATCAGGGCGATCGCCGCGTTGACCAGGCCGACGACGAAGTCCCTGACGCTGGCGGCGATCTCCTGGATCGCGGCGAGGAGGGTGCGGCCGAGTTCGACGATGAACTCCACGAACGCCTGGAACGTCTCGACGATGAACTCGCGGGCCTCGTCTATCAGTCGGGTGACCGCCTCGACGAACCCCTCGACGATGGAGACGATGGCGTCGCGGGCGGCGCGGAACGCCTCCAGGATGGCGTTCTTGATCTCGTTGAAGAGGTCGACGATGGCGTCGACCGCGTCGGCGACCCAGTTGCCGGACTCCCGTTCGGCCCGCTCCTTCTCCTTGGCGGGCTTCTCGTTGGCGGTCGTCTCCTCGGTCTCGATCGCCTCCCGTTCCTCGGTCTCGGCGTCCTCGACCTCCTGGTCGGTCTGCTCCTCGCGTTCCGCGACCTCGGTGCGGACCGCTTCGTGCCGCTCGCTCTTCCGACCCCGGGTGGCGGCGAGTTCGGCGTCCTGTTCCTCGCGCCAGCGGGCGCGGGAGGCGGTGACCTCGGTCCTGGCGGCCTCGCGTTCCGCGGTCTGGCGTGCGCTGTTGGTCTCGATCTCGGTCTGGACGTCGCGTTCGTGGCGCTGTTGCGACTCGCGGAAGCCGGTCTCCTTGGCCTCCCGCTCGGTGGCCATGGCGGTCTGCCCCTTGGCGAAACCGGCCCTGATCTCCGGTCCGCGCTCGTGCTCGGCGACCTCGGAGAGCGCCTCGGGCGGAACCTCGCCCCCCGCCGGGCCGCTTCCTCCGCCCCGGGGCCCGGGGCCGCCCGGCGCGGAGGGGGCCCTGCCGGAGAGCGTCTCCTGGGGAACGTCGGGGTAGATCTGGTCCTCGCCGAGGTTCTGCTGGGAGTCCTCGGCTCCCTCGGCCTGGAGCCGGTCGCCCCGCTCGTCGAGGTTGGCGCCCTGGTCGCCGGCCAACCCCTCCGTCTCACCCGCGAGTTCGACTCCGGGCGCCGTCCCGAGGTCGGCCTGCGCCAGGGCCTCGTCGGCGTCGGGAAGGTCGAGGAAGTGTTGCAGGACACCGTCGGTGTCGATGATGTCGTCCTCGTAACCGACCAGGTTGCCGAGGTAGTTGACCACCTTCGCGCCGGTGGTTATGAGGCCGGCGCCGATCATCTGGCCGGTGGACAACTCCATGTCCTCGCCCGGGAGTTCACCGTCCGGGTCAGGCGCCTCGCTGCCCTCGACCTCGGCGTCCTCCCGCTGGGGGTCCTCGGTCGTCGCGACGTCGTCGCCGGTGTAGTCGACGGGCGCTTCGGTGTCCGGGGCTCCGTGCCGGGTCTCCGGGGAGCCGGCGGGGCGCTCGGTGCTCGGTGGGGCGTCCGCGAGGGCTTGCCGCTCCTGGCCGACGCTGTTGCCGACGGCCCGCCCCACGCCGTCCATCGCTTCGAGGGCGGCGTGCGGACGCAGCCCGGCGGCGGTGGAGAGGCCGGTCTCGGGGTCGGTCGTGGCGAGCCGGGGGGCGCTCCGCTCCTTCTTTCGCCGCTTGGCGCCGGTCGACCGGGTGCCCCTGCC
The DNA here is from genome assembly GCF_900230195.1 of Streptomyces zhaozhouensis. Taxonomy (GTDB): domain Bacteria; phylum Actinomycetota; class Actinomycetes; order Streptomycetales; family Streptomycetaceae; genus Streptomyces; species Streptomyces zhaozhouensis. Next base: position 218,135 of record NZ_OCNE01000010.1, on the reverse strand, counting down.
GCCGCCGGAGGCGGGGGGTGCCGCCGGGCCCGGGGGCGCGCTGGCGGCGCGGCTGGTCCGCCGGGTCGGGCCCGGTGCCGGCGCCTCCTCGCCGTCGTCGCGGGCGGCGCCGGGGCGGCGGCCCTCGACGGGCGTCGCGGGGTCGGCGCTCCCGCCGGGTTCGGCGGCGGGGGTCGCGGTGGGCGAGGGGGCGGCGCCCTCAGTGGGGGGCGCGGTGCGGGGGGCGGGCGCGGGCGAGGCGAGGCGGGCGGTGCCCGCCCCGCCGAGGGCGCGGCTCTGGGCCTCGGCGGTGTCGGCGCGCTCCGGAACTCGTTCGGCCTCGGGTTCCGGCTCGGGTGCGACGGCGGGTTCGACGGCCGGCTCAGGGTCCTCGGCGTCCTGCTCCGGGTCCCGCGCGACGGGCGCGGTCGCCGGTTCCGCGGCGTCCGCCGGGTCGGGAACGGTCGGGTCCCCGGCGGGCCCGGCGGCGTCGGCGGGTTCGGGCTCCGGGACGGGGCCGGTCTCCGGGGCGGGGCCGACGTCCTGCTCGACCGACTGCCCGGCGGCCGGCTCAGAGCCGGCGCCCTCCGGCGGGTCGCCGGCGGTCGCCGCGCTCGCCTCGGCCGGCGGTTCGTCCTGGGCCTCGGCGGCGGCGGCCGGGTCGGTCGCCGCCTCCCGTTCGCGTTCCTCCCGCACCTGCTCGGCCCTGGTGGGCGGCGGCGCGGGGAACGTCGGCGTGGAGTCTTCCGGGCTGGCGCCCGGGGTCAGTTCGTCGGCGGTGGGGACGGCGGAGACGTCGAGGTCGGTGGCGGGCAGGAAGTCGTCCGGCCGGAGCTCCGTGTTCCAGGCGCTGTCCGGGTCGAGTTCGGCGTCCTCGTCGTCCTGTTCGGTCGCGGTGGCGCCGTCCGCGCTCGGGTCGAGGCCCAAAGGTTCGACGTCGGGGTCCGGCTCGTCGTGGGACGCGTCGCGGTCCCGTGCGAGCGGTGGGTCGGCAGCGTCCTCGTCGACGGCCTCGGGCTGTGCGACGGACTCGGAGTCCCGCTGCCGGTCCTCGGGCTCCGGCGCCGGCTCGTCCTCGGCGCGCTCGTCCCTGGTGCGCCGGTCGGCGCGGGACTCCTTCTCCTGCCGGGCGTCGTTGCGGTCCTCCTCGTCCCGGGCCCCGGACGCCTCGGCCTCGCGCTGGTTCTGCCGGGCCTGCCGGTCCGCGCCCGAGGCGCCGGCCGCCGGGGTGCGCGCGGGCGTGGGCGCCGGCGCACGTTCCTCGGAAGCGCGCTCCTCGTCGGTCTCCTCCCCGGCGCGTTCCTCCTCCGCCGGGGGCCTCCCTGGCCGCCGGCGCCGTTCGTCGACGGGGTGCGCGCGGTCGTAGCGCCGCCGCTCGCGGTCCAGCAACTCCAGCACGTCGGGGATGGCCTCGGGCGCGCCGGCGGTCCTGAAGTCCCGGGGGACGGTGCCGGCGGCCTCCTCGGCGAGGTCGAGCAGCCGGTCGTGCTGGTGGGCGGTCAGCTGGGGCTCCAGCCGGTCGAGGACCGAGTCCTGCAGCTCCGGCGCCATGCGGCCCAGCTGCTCCCTGACCCGGCCGGAGGCGTCGGCGGGATCGCCGCGCAGCGAGCGCAGCACCCCCTTGGCCAGCCGGTCCGCCAACGTCGCCGGGTCGAGTCGTTCGGTCCTGGCGCGGTCCGCGTCCACGGTGGCGTAGCGCAGCCAGCCGGGGGTGGCCCGGCCGGTGGCGACGTCCGGGGCGGACTCCCCCAGGGCCGGGGCGTGTCGCTCGTCGGTGAGCTGGCGGGCGGCGGACTCGGCCTCGCGTTCGACGGGCTGCGGCGCGAGACTCACCGCGCCGAGCTCGCGTCCGGCGCGCAGGGTGCCCAGACCGTGCGGGTTCTGAACGGTGTGCAGCACCTCGTGGGCCAGCAGGCGTCGGCCCTCGGCGGTGCCCGGCAGATAGGCGCCCTCGCGGAAGAGGATGTCCTGCCCGACCGCCACCGCGTCGGCGCCCAGCAGCGCGGCGAGCGTGCCCGCCTCGCGGTCGGTGTGCAGCCGCACCCGGCTCAGGTCGTGGCCAAGCCGCTCCTCCCACTCCCGGCGCACGCCCGGGTCCAGGGGCTGCCCGGCGCCGCTGACGACGTTCTTCGGCTCGGGGGCGCGGGCTCCGTCGGTGTTCTTCCGGTCGCGTCGTCCGCGGCGCTCGGTGGACCTGCCGCGGCGGGGCTCGGGCGCCGAGGCGCGCGTGCCGCTCATGGGCGCCCCCGTTCCGGCCCGTGCGAGGGCGCGGAGAGTCCCGTCAGCCCGTCGTGCACGGCGCGGGCCAGCGCCCGGCCGAGGCGCGTCGGCGAGCTGGTCGCGGGCAGCGGCGGCAGGTCGGAGAGTGCGTCGGCCGAGAGGTCCTCCACGGCGGTCGGGATGCCCCGTTCGTCCAGCAGGCGGGTCAACTCCCCCTGGAACGCGGCCGACAGCAGGTCGCGGTCCAGTCTCCGGTCGAAGCCGGTCAGGACGAGTTCGTCGATCTCCAGCCGGATCGTGTCCCGCGCCGGGGCGGCGGGCGGCGGCGTCCGCGGCGTTCCGGCGTCGGTCGCCGGGACGGGCGGGCGCGGCAGGTCGCGGGGCGTCTCGTTCAGACCCATCCGTTGACCTCCGAGGGGGTCAGGGCACGTTCGAGCTTCAGGTACTCGGTGCGGGCGGCGGCCAGCAGATGACGCATCTGGAGGCGGTCGCCCTCCTCGGCGGCGAGGAAGGCGGCGGAGAGCGCGATGTTGCGGATCGAGCCCCCGGCGACGGTGAGTTGGGCGAGCAGGGCGGGGTCGACGCCCTTGGTCGGGGTCTGCGGCGGCAGCACCCGGCGCCAGATCTCGGCGCGTTCCGGCTCGGCGGGGAACGGGAAGTCGACGACGAAGCGGATGCGCCGCATGAACGCCGGGTCCAGTGCCTTCTTCATGTTGGTGGTCAGCACGGCCAGTCCCCGGTACGCCTCCATCCGCATCAGCAGATAGCTCACCTCGAGGTTGGCGTAGCGGTCGTGGCTGTCCCTGACCTCGCTGCGCTTGCCGAAGAGCGCGTCGGCCTCGTCGAAGAGCAGCAGCGCGCCGCCCCGTTCGGCCGCGTCGAAGACCCTGCGCAGGTTCTTCTCGGTCTCACCGATGTACTTGCTGACCACCTGGGACAGGTCGATGACGAAGAGGTCGAGTCCCAGCTCCCCGGCCAGAGTCTCGGCGGCCAGTGTCTTGCCGGTGCCCGAACCCCCGGCGAACAGGGCGGTGACGCCGAGCCCCCGGCGCAGCGTCCGGGAGAAGCCCCACTCGCGGTAGACCGTCGAACGCTGTCTGACGTGCGCGACGATCTCCCTCAGGATGGCGAACTGTCGTTCGGGGAGCACCAGATCGTCCCAGTCGGCGACCGGTTCGACGCGCCGGCCCAGCTCGTCGAGGCCGAATCTGGCCTCGGCCAGACCGGCGCGCCAGAGCAGTTCGGCAAGTCGGGGATGTCCGGCGGGTTCTTCCCCACCGTCCCGGGGCAACTCCGCGCGCACCGTGTGGGCAGCCGCCTCGATGACGTGCGGCGGCAGCCGGAACTGGTCGACCACCGCGCCCAGCCCCGCGTCGTCCACGCCGGGCACCCCGTCCAACGCGGCCCGCCAGAGGGTCAGTTGTTCCTCCTCGCCGAGCGGCGGAACGGTGACCCGCCGGCCCCTGGGCCGCTCGGTTCCGCGGGGCGCCTCGCCGGAGACCACCAGCGGAACGCCGACGCCCGCGACGAACGCGTCGACGGCCGATGCCTGTTCCGGGTGTTCCCGCGCGTCGGCCTCCAGCAGCAGGGCGGCGGGCAGCAGGATCGCCTCGCGCTGCCAGAGCCGGGAGAACCTGTCGCGTTCGGCCGGGTCGGTCGGCAGGTCGGAGGCCGCCATGCGGTAGAGCGCGAGCCCCGTGCGGTCGGCCGCGGTCGCGGCGATGTCGGCCCGGTCGCGCGCGTCGCCGCCGACCAGCTCCACCCGGCCCCCGGCATCCGGGCGCCGCGTCGTCCAGCCGGCGGCCACCCGGTCGGCGGCGCGGCCGTAGGAGTCGGGCAGGCGCGGGGGCACGGCGACGCGGAGCAGGGTGCCGTGCAGCCGGGCGTCCAGGTAGGGCGAGCCGACGAGGAAGTGCAGTATCCGCTCGTCGATGCGCAGCCTGGAGGTGGTCAGTCGGGTGGGGTCGTCGAGTGCGACGAGTTGCCAGCGGCGCAGCGGGGAGACGGGGGTGAGGGCGCTCCAGTGCGGTTCCGGCAGTGCGGCCAGGGCGAGCGAGAACGTGGGGTGGCGGCGGTCGGGGTCGCCGCCGGCCGCGGCGCAGCGGCTCGCCGTGCCGGGGTCGAGTTCGGCCGCGGCGGTGAGCAGGAGCACCTCGCGCTCGAAGGCGCTGAGACCGAAGCAGGTGGTCAGGGCGTCCAGGGTGGCCGGGGCGTGCTCCAGCGGCTCGGCGGCGCGAGCCCCGACCCCGGGGGCGCCGGCGTCGGAGGCCAGTCGGTCGAGCCGGCCGAGGACGGTCCGCAGGGCGTGGGCGAGCGCGGTTCCGTCGTCCGCTTCGCGCTCCCCTCGTCGCCGCCTCCGCTGTCGCCGGTCGCCGTGCCGGTCGTCGTCGTGCGCTGCGTTCATCGCTGCCCTCCCCTCGCGTTCCGTCGCGCGTTACGGGCGCGCGTCAACTCGACTGCTCCCTCGGGCCGTTGGCGTCCCCGTCCGGCTTGTCCCGCTCGGCGGCCCGCGGCGCCGTCCCCCGGGGCGTGCCCTTCCGGGCGGCGGTCTTCCTGTCCGTGGTCTTCTTCGCCGTGGTCTTCTTCGCCGTGGTCTTCTTCGCCGCCGTCTTCTTGGCCGTGGTCTTCCTGGCCGCCGTCTTGCCCGCCGCCTTCGCCCTGGCGGTGGGCTTCCCGGCCGTCCCGGCCGCACCCGCCGTCCCGGCCGCCCCTCCGGAGGCCGGCGCGTCGGACGCGTCGGACGCGTCGGCGGCCCGCCCGCCCCGGGCGCCCGCAGGGGGTGCGTCGGCGGGCGGGCGCGGTGGCGGGGGCGTCACCCGCTCCACGGTCACGCGGCGTTCGCGCACCGGCGGGGCCGGGGTGGGGCGCTCGCGGCCCTCGATCAGCACCAGCGACCCCTGGTACGCGACCGACAGGGCGTAGGGCGTCTGGTGGAGCATCCCCCAGAGCCTGTTGGTCTCCTCGATGTCCAGTTGGATCGGGGTGAACCGCACCCGCTGGGGCGACTCCGCGAAGTCGCTGCCGGCCAGTTGCGGCAGCTCGCCGGCCGCCGTGATCACGTCGGACGGGAGGACGGGGATCTCGTGCAGCACCCGGGTGACGGCGCCGATCAGTCGCTCGCCGACCAGTTCGGTCTCCTCCCCGTAGGCGGTGATCAGGTAGTTGAGGTCCACGGCCGCCGCCGGGCGCCGGACGAGGGTGCCGTCGGCGGCGCGGGTCGGCAGGTCGTCGTTGCGGCGGGCGGCGCTGGGCACGACCTGGTAGAGGAAGACGGTGATCGTCGGCTCGGTCGGCGGGTCGGCGGGCGGACGGCGGGGCTCGACATGCACCGCGATGTCGATCTCGGGCTGGAGGTTGTTGGCGATCAGCAGCGTCAGGGCCTGCGTGACATGCGCGATCGCGAGCGCGTTGCTCATCTCGTCACTTCCTCATCTCCCCTTCGCGGCCCCGGGACCCGCCGGCGAGAAAGTCCCGGAGGGACACCGTCGGTGCCGCCCTGCCGGCGGCGGCGCCGTCGCCGTCCCGGCGGGCGGCGGCGCGGGGCGGCGGCGCGGCGTTGACCTCGAGCCGGCCGATCCGCACCCGCACGACCCGCTCGGGCGGCCGCGCGCTCCTGCGCGCGGCGGCGGCCCGCAGCGCGTCCGCCGGCGCGGGCGAGGCCCGCGCGGCGGGTGGACGGGCCGGCGGCGCCGACGGCACCGGCGCCCGCCGGACCGCCGGGCCGCCGGGCGGGGCCCCGGCCGCCCGCGCCGGTGCGGCCTCCGCCCGGCCGGCCGGCTCGGCCGGCGCCGGCGCGGCGGCCCGGCGCGGCACCACCGGGGCGACGCGCGCGGCCCGCTCCCCCGGCGCCGCCGCCCGGGGGCGGCCCGCCTCGGCCGGTCCTGGCGCGGGCCCCGGGGCGGGGGCGGCGCGCTCCACCGTGTGGTGCTCGGTCCTGGTCTCGCGCGTCGCGGGCCGCCCGGGGAACGCCCGGTCCCGGGCCCGCTCCGGTGTCGACGGGAACGGAACGGGCCCGGGGCGACCCGGGGGGTCGAGCGCCCCCGGGTCGGCCCGCAGCGACTCGACGCGTTCGAACGGACCGGGCAGCCGGGGCCGCACCCGGGGGACGCGCGTCGGCGCCACGGGCGTGTGTCGGGCGAGCAGCCGGTCGAAGTGGTCGGCGGGGCCGGTGGGTTCTGGTCGGTCAGGCATCGGCGCACAGCTCCAGGTAGTAGCGCCGCCGCAGCGGGCTGAGCGCGAGGATGGACGACTCGCTCCAGCCATAGGCCAGGGCCAGCAGATGAACGTCGAGCAGCAGGTCGCGGGCCCAGGAGTCGAGTTCCGTCCACAGGTGGGAGGCGATGTCGAGGGCGGCCGGGGTGGTCGCGCCGCACTCGGGGCAGGTGATCTTCAACGTCAGGTCGGCGCCGGGGTCCGCCCGTTCCGCCGCCTCGGCGAGCCGGCGGACGAGCGGTTCCGGCAGCGGTTCCGGGAGCTCCTCGACGGGCCGCGGCTCGCCGTCACGCCACGCCGCCGTGACGCAGCGGGCGGCCAGCAGCCGGCGGGCCTCCGCCGCGTCGGCTGCCGTGTCGGCCACCGCGCCCAGGTCGGCGACGGTGGGCACCCGGTACTCCAGCTCCCAGCCGTCGTGGGCCACCCGCGCCGGCGCCCGCGACGGCTGCGGCGGTGTGCTCAACTGGAGCGCGTCGAGGTCGAACTCGACGACCTCGCCGCAGGCCCCGCACTCGGTCACCACCCGCATGGTGGCGCCGAAGAGCGCGGCCCGCAGCGCGTACAGGTCGCGTTCCCGCGCGCCGACCGGGGCGGCCATCAGCTCCTCGGTGCCGGCCGTGGGGCGCGCGGCGTGGTGCAGCGTCAGGGCGCGCGCCCGGTCGTGCTGGGCGAGCCCCGTCTCCCAGAGGGCCAGCAGCTCGGTCGTGTCCAGTGGGACCTCCCCCTCTCCCGTCGCCGTCGGCCGGGCGCCGACCGCCCGTCCGTCTCGCCGCCCCTCGGCGACCGCCCGTTCAGGCGGGGTGGGTGAAGGAGGGCTCGACCGGTTCCGGCACCTCGTAGTCCCGCTCCCAGCCCTCGCACTCCACCTTCAGGCTCTGGATGGCGACCGCGTTGGCGTTGGCGTCCAGCTCGCCGAGCACCTGGTACTCGCTGGGCCAGGCGCGGTAGAGCCGGTGGGAGACCGCGACCTGGCCGGCCTCGTTGAGGACCTGGATCACGATGTTCTTGCGGAAGTCGGCCAGCGAGCTCTCGGCGCCGAGCCCGGCGCCGATCTGCCAGACCTTGTTGGCCCAGCGGTCGAACTCCGGGTCGTGGGTGACGCCGCGCTCCAGGGTGACGCCCTCGAACTCGGAGCGGCCGGGCGACAGCCGGGGCGAGCTGGGGTCGCCGCCGTGGCGGTGCTTGACGACCTCCGTGGTGCGCTTCAGCGCGCTGATCTTGCTGACGCCGGCGACCGTTCGACCGTCCCACAGGACCAGGAACTTGAAGTTCTTGTAGGGGTCGAAGCGATGGGCGTTTACCTGGAACTCTGCCATCGGATTCCCTCGGTTCCTCGTGTTGGCGGTACGCGGCGGCCGGTCAGAGCTGGAACTGGCCGGCGAGTTGCTGGAGTCGCACGATCACGAACTCCGCCGGCCGGACCGGGGCGATTCCCACCACGACGTTGACGATGCCCGCCTCGATGTCGGCGCCGGTGGTGGTCTCCGCGTCACACTTGACGAAATACGACTGGCGCGGCGTGTTCCCCTTGAAAGCGCCCCGCTGGAACAGGTCCTGGAGATAGGCCGAGACGTTCAGCCTGATCTGCTGCCACAACTGCTCGTCGTTCGGCTCGAAGACGACCCACCTCAGCCCCCGGTGCAGGCTCTCCTCCACGTGGAGCGCGAGGCGGCGGACCGGCGCGTACGTCCACTCGCTGCCGCCGGCGTCGGTGCCGGCCAGGGTCCGCGCGCCCCACACGACGGACCCGACCAGCGGAACGGTCCGCAGGCAGTTGACGCCCAGCGGGTTGAGCAGGCCGTTCTCCCGGTCGGACAGCCGCACGGCCAGGGAGTTGACCCCGGCGAGCACCGCTTCCGTGCCGGCCGCCGCCTTCCACACCCCGCGTTCGGCGTCGGTGCGGGCGTACACCCCGGCGACCGCGCCGGAGGGCGGGAACGAGCGGAGCCGCCCGGTGAGCGGGTCGGTGAGCCGCACCTGCGGGAAGTAGAGGGCGGCGTGGTCGCCCCGGACGGAGTCGAAGGCCCCGATGCCGGCGCGGGCCGCCTCGACGCTGCCCCAGGCGGCGGGCGCGTCGGCGAGCAGGAAGATCCGCCGTTCCTCGCAGAGGAGTTGGGCGGCGGAGAGCACGGTGACGATGTCATCGACGGAGTCGTAGCCGGCGAGCTCCGGCAGCGCCAGCAGGTTGACGTCGTCGACGTCCCGCAGCGCCTGGAGGCCGGTGCCGCCGCTGCCGATCAGGTCGCGGGGGCCGGGCGGGTCGCCGTCCTCGCCGCCGGTGAGCGCGAAGACCGGCGGGTTGACCGAGGCTTCCAGGCCCAGGTCGTTGGCGCACTCCCCGACGAAGCGCACCACATCCGCCGGGTCGGTGGAGCCGGCGACGGTCTGGAGCCGCTGGCCGAACGGGATCACCTCGGCCCCCGCGAAGGCCCGCCTGCCGGGGGCGTCCGGCAGGGCACGCAGCTTGCGTTCCAGCAGCAGCGCCAACTGGGTGACGGTGGCGGGGGGTTCGCCGTCGCGGCGCGGGTCGAAGAGGGTGAACTCGCGCTCGACATCGCCGATCTTGACGGTGAGTTCCACCGCGAGGTCCGGCAGCCGCTTGGCGAACGGCTTGGAGACGGTGCCCGAGGGGTCGGGCCGGTCCTCGTCCAGGGCCTCGACGGCGACCAGCGCGGAGCCGTCGTTGACCACGGTCGGCGCGTAGCGGCCGTGACCGGGGTCGAGGGAGACCCCGGTGAAGTACTCGCGCGGGCTGTCCCCGTGCAGCACCCGGAGGTTGAACGTCTCGTCGGGCTCGCCGGTGTCGTAGTCGACCGCCACCCGCAGGCGCGAACCCCAGGCGCCCGGCTCCTTGGCGCGGACCCGCAGCGCGGGGCACTCGCTCTTGCCCTCGGTGGAGTCGAGGGTGACCTCCGCCTCCCTGCCGGTGCCGTCTTTGGCGACGCGCACGATCACGGCGACGGAGCCGCCGTTGCCGAAGAACTGGTGCACGGCGTAGCTGACGTCGCTCCTGGCGGTGAGGCCGCCGAAGCGGCGCTCGTAGTCGGCGAAGCTGGTCACCCGCACCGGGCGGTTCAGCGGCCCGCGCCTGGTGTGCCCGACGAAGGCGGTCGTCGAGGTGGTGACGGCGGTGATGGTACGGACGTTGCTGGGAATCTCCTCGACATACACACCGGGATAGCTCGGCGTCGTCGGCATTCCCCCTCCAATCCCTTGAGCCCTTTTCCGCGTCACCGCACGGGCGACGGATGGATTTTCGAGCAGGGGAGGAAGGGGCGACCACCAGAAAAGTGACGCCCTTGACCAACCGCTGTGACTTCCCCCCCGGGTTGTCACGCCCTGATTTCTCGCGGCACTCAGGGCCGTGTCCGGAAACCGGTTATCAAAACGCTGGTAAAAGACTTCCCCCACCACCCCCGCACAGCAAGCGCAGTTCTGGCCATTCGCCCGCCGCCTTTCCGGCCGGCGCGGAGAACGCCGCCCGCGCCCGCCTCACGAAGTGTCCCCCCAGATGGACCGCGTGTGACGGCGCCGGCGGCGCGCGCGGGGTCGCCCGGGAGGCGCGCCGCGCCCCGCCCCCGCCGCCGCTCCTCGGCACCGGGCTGTCGCGGCTGGCCAGCGGCCCGCGCCCCGGGCGGGCGCGCGCGTCGCCCGCCAGAAGCGGCCGAACGCACCCGGTGTCCGGATATCACCCCTACCGGCCGTTCGCCCGACTCCGCCCGGCTGTAGGCGACGTCACCGGCGCACCCGCCGGGACCGGCGCCTGGTGCGTACGCACCAGACCCGCCGCGCCGCTGGTCCCCGCGCACCAGCGGAAGACGGCGACGACGCACGATGCCCCGCCGCGCCCCGGACGGAAGTCTGGAAGGCGCGCGGATCTCGCGCCTCGCTTCCCTCAGGTGTCTGGAGTGATCTACAGGTGGCGACATTTCTTTACCGGATCGGACGGTGGGCCTTCCGGCGGCGCCGGCTCGTGGGCGGCCTCTGGCTGGGGGCCCTCGTGGTGGCCGTCCTCGCCGCCGCCGTGGCGCCGGCCGGGGAGGAGGAGGACCTCTCCATGCCCGGCACCGAGTCCCAGGAGGCGTTCGACCTGCTGGACGAGCGTTTCCCCGAGAGCAACGCGCAGGGCGCCGAGGCCCGCGTCGTCTTCCGCGCCCCCGACGGGCAGCGGGTGACGGCCGCGGAGCACCGGGCCGTCGTCGAGGAGACGCTGGACGCGCTCGGCGCGGGCGAGCAGGTCGCCTCGACCACCGACCCGTACACGACCGGCGCCGTCAGCGAGGACGGCACCATCGCCTACTCCACGGTCGCCTACGACGTGGACGCCCTCGACCTGACCGACGCGTCCAGGAACGCCCTCGGCGAGGCCGCCGACCGGGCGGGGGAGGCCGGGCTGACCGTCGAGGTGGGCGGGTCCGCCCTGGACTCCGAGGAGGAGCCGGGCGGCACCACGGAGATCATCGGCGTCGCGGTGGCGGCCGTCGTGCTGGTCGTCGCCCTCGGGTCGGTGGTCGCGGCCGGGCTGTCGCTGCTGACCGCGCTCGTGGGCGTGGCCATCGCCTTCGGCCTGGTCTCCGCGCTGGCCGTCCCGCTGGGCCTGACGTCCACCGTCGCCATCCTGGCGCTGATGCTGGGGCTCGCGGTCGGCATCGACTACGCGCTGTTCATCACCTCCCGTTACCGGGACGAGCGCGCCCGGGGCCACGCGCCGGAGGAGGCCGCCGGACGCGCGGTCGGCACGGCCGGGTCCGCCGTCGTCTTCGCCGGCGCGACCGTCTTCATCGCCCTCGTCGGGCTCGGTGTCGTCGGCATCCCCGAGCTGACCAGGATGGGCATGGGCGGCGCGGGAGCCGTCGCGCTGGCCGTGCTCGTCGCGCTGACGCTGGTCCCGGCGCTCTTCGGCTCCTTCGGTGACCGGGTCCTCTCCCGCGCCGCCCGCCGCGGTGCCGGGCCCGAGCGGAACGCGCGCCCCGAGTCCGTGGCCGTCCGCGCCGACGGGCCGGGGCTCGGCACCCGCTGGGCGCGGCTGGTGCTGCGCCGGCCGGTGGCGGTGCTGCTGGTCGCCGGGCTCGGCCTCGGCGCCGTCGCCCTGCCCGCGTTCCAGCTCGAACTCGGCCTGCCGGGCGACGAGTCCAAGTCCGTGGAGACCACCGAACGCCGCGCCTACGACCTGCTCTCCGAGGGCTTCGGCCCGGGCTTCAACGGCCCCCTGACGGTGGTCGTCGACACCGCCGGGTCCGGGGAGACCCGGGCCACGACGGACCTGGTGGTCGAGACCGTGCGGGAGCTGGACGGGGTCGCCTCCGTCGGGGAACCGGTGCTCAGCGGCAACGAGGACACCGCCCTGCTGACCGCCGTCCCCGAGACGGCGCCGAACAGCGGCGAGACCAAGGAGCTGGTGAACGCCATCCGGGAGGCGGTCTCCGCCGTCGAGGCCGACACGGGTGCGAGCGTCCTGGTCACCGGCACGACCGCGATGAACATCGACATCTCCGAGGCGATGTCCGACGCGCTCCTGCCCTACCTGACCGTCGTCATCGGCCTCGCGGTACTGCTGCTGACCGTCGTCTTCCGCTCGGTACTGGTCCCGGTCAAGGCCGCGCTCGGCTTCCTGCTGTCGGTGGGCGCCGCGTTCGGGGTGCTCGTCGCCGTCTTCCAGTGGGGCTGGGCCGCCGACCTCGTCGGCATCGAGCAGACCGGGCCCGTGATGTCGCTGATGCCGATCCTCGTCATCGGGATCGTCTTCGGCCTCGCCATGGACTACGAGGTCTTCCTCCTGAGCCGGATGCGCGAGGCGTACGTGCACGGCGCGTCCCCCGACGAGGCGGTCGTGAGCGGCTTCCGGCACAGCGGGCGCGTGGTCGCCGCGGCGGCCGTCATCATGGTCAGCGTCTTCGCCGGGTTCATCGGGATGAGCAGCCCGACGATCCAGACGATGGGGGTCGGGCTGGCCGCGGCCGTCGCGTTCGACGCCTTCGTCGTCCGCATGGCGATCGCGCCCGCCGTCCTGGCGCTGCTGGGCCACCGCGCCTGGTGGATGCCCCGTATCCTGAGGCGCGTGCTGCCCAGTGTGGACATCGAGGGGGAGAGCCTGGACCGGCGGGCCCCGGCGCCCGCGACCGAAGCGGAGACGGCCGCGGCGCCGCTCCCCGTCGCCCGGCACCGGCGCTGAGCCGGGCGGCTGAGTCGGCCATGGGACGCGGAGAAGGCGGCGGCCACCGACCGCGCGGCACCCGGTGGCGCGAGGGCGGGGTCCTCGTGACGGCGTTCGTGCTCTGCCTCTTCGGCGGCGTGATCCACGTCGACGACACGCTGTCGGCGCCGCCGCTGACCGCCTACCTGGTCGCCGTGGCGTCCTGCGCCGTGCTCCCCGCACGGCGCCGGGCGCCGCTGGCGACCCTCGCGGCGACGACGGCGATCGGCGTGCTGGTGCCGCTTCTCGGGCTGCTGCTCAGCCCGCCGATCGTGGCGCCCGCCGTGATCGCCGCCTACGCGTACGCGCTCGCCGCGCCCACGGAACGGCGCGCGGCGGGCGCGGTCTCGCTCAGCGCGGCGGCGCTGCTGCTCGCCTCCACCCCGCTCTTCGGCGACCTCTCGTGGCAGGACGCCAGCCGGATGGGAACCATGGCGGCGGTCCCGCTGATGGCCGGCGTGCTCGGCCGTTCGACCCGGAACCGCAGGGCCTACCTGACGGCCGTCCAGGAACGGGCCCTACGCGCCGAGGAGACCAGGGACAGCGAGGCCCGCCGCCGGGTGGACGAGGAACGGGTGCGCATCGCCCGCGAGTTGCACGACCTGGTGGCGCACCAGATCACCCTGGCCAACGCGCAGGCGTCGGTCGCCGCGCACCTCTTCGACACCCGCCCGGAGCAGACCCGCGCCAGCCTCGACGAGCTCGTCGAGACCACCAGCAACGCCCTGGACGAACTGCGCGCCACCGTCGGCCTGTTGCGCCGCACCGGCGACGCGGCGACGCCCGAGGAACCGGCGCCCGGACTCTCCCGGCTGCCCACCCTGCTGGAGTCCTTCCGCACCGCGGGCCTTGAGGTGGCGGTGCGACACGAGGGCACGGCCCGGCCGTTGCCTCCCGGGGTGGACCTCACGGCCTACCGCATCGCCCAGGAGGCCCTCACCAACGTGACCAAGCACGCCGGCACCGGCACCGCCCGACTCCGACTGGACTGGTCCCGCGACCAGTTGACCCTCACGGTCGCGGACGACGGCCCCGGAACCGTCCCGCCACCGGACCACACCCCCGGCTACGGCCTGATCGGGATGCGCGAACGCGCGACCGCCGTCGGCGGCCACCTGACCGCCGTCCACCGCCCGGAGGGCGGCTTCCTCGTCACCGCCCGCCTTCCCCTCCCCCCGGCCAGGGACGCCTCCCGCCCCCCGGGACCGCCCCCGCCGGCCGACGAGCCACCGGACGCCACGGCGTGACACGGGGCGTTCGCCCGACCCCCCGAGCGCAGCCGTCGGAGCTCCGGGGGCCGGCCGGGCCGCCGTCCGTACGGCGCTGACGCGGGGAGGCGGGGAGCCGCCGGCGGTTTCCCGCGCCCCCGGCGCCCGGGGCGGCCGGGCGCTCGCGTCGGCGCGTCGGCGCCTACGATGTCCGGCATGACCTCGCAGCCTCCAGGCCGGACCGGCGCCGGGTGTGTCCGGGTCCTCCTCGCCGACGACCAGGCCCTGCTGCGCGGGGCGTTCCGGCTGCTGCTGGACTCGGCCGAGGACATCGAGGTCGTCGGCGAGGCCGCCGACGGGCGCGAGGCGGTGCGGCTGACCCGTCAGCTGCGGCCGGACGTGGTGATCATGGACATCCGGATGCCCGAGATGGACGGGCTCGCCGCCACGACGGAGATCTGCGCGGACCCGGAGCTGCGCGACAGCCGCATCCTGGTCCTCACCACGTACGAGACGGACGAGTACGTCGCCCAGGCGCTGCGCGCGGGGGCCGGCGGCTTCATCGGCAAGGGCATCGGCGCGGAGGACCTGCTGGCCGCCGTGCGGACCATCGCCGACGGCGACACGCTGCTGTCGCCCGCCGCGACCCGTTCGCTCGTCTCCCGCTTCCTGGCCACGCCGGACCAGGCCCCGCCGCGCCAGCCGGAGCGGCTGGCCGCGCTCACCCCGCGCGAGCGGGAGATGGTGGCGCTGGTCGCGACGGGGCTGTCGAACCAGGAGATCGCGGAGCGGATGTTCCTCAGCCCGTTCACCGTCCGCGCCCACGTGCAGCGGGCCATGACGAAGCTGGAGGCCCGCGACCGGGCGCAGTTGGTCGTCATCGCCTACCGGACGGGCCTGGCCCGCGTCTCCCCCGACGAGGGGACCGGCCGCCCGTCGCGGTAGGCGGCGGGACCCGGCCGGTCAGCCCCGGGGCCGCGCGGACGCGCGCGCCAGCAGCACCGCGGGCACCGCGGCGAGGGCGAAGAGGCCGGCCGCCAGGGCGACATAGACGTGGACGCCGGTCGCCGAGCTGGCCGGCGCTCCGTCGGCGAGCGTGCCGGGCACCTGGCTCGCCTTGAGCACCTCTCCCCCGGCGAAGGTGAAGACGACCGAGCCGAGGGCGAGGACGACCGACACCAGGCCGGCGACCGTGCCCTGCCGCTCGGGTGTCGCGACGCCGGTCGCCATGTTGTAGCCGGAGGCGCCGATCGCGCCGGCGGCCATGCCGACCATGGCACCGCAGGCGATCGCCGTCGGCAGCGTGGAGACGCCCGCCAGCATCGCGAGGGTCGCCACGGTGCCGAGGCCGATGCCGGCGAGGAGCGGCAGCGCGGGCCCGTAGCGGCCGGCGGCCCAGCCGGCGAGGACGCCGCCGACGACGATGCCGGCGTTGGGTGTGGCCAGCAGGATCGAGACGGCGTCCCGGTCGCCGAGGCCGTAGCCGAGTCCGAGGTCGGGGGGAACCTGGGCGACGATGCTGACCAGTTGGAGGGTGGCCCGGAAGGAGCCGGCCGCCAGCACCAGGGCCAGCAGCGTCAGCAGGATCGGGCGGGTGAGGGCCCGCAGGTCGATGACGGGCTCGTCGACCCGCAGCGTGTGGAACGCCCAGCCCGCCAGCGCCGCGGCGCCCGCGAGCAGCAGCGCGACCATGCCGCCGGTCAGCCAGCCGAGGTCGCCGCCGAGGCTGATGTAGGCCAGCACCCCGCCGAGGCCGCCGCCGAGCAGGAGCGCCCCGGCCAGGTCGACCCGGCCGGTGCCGCGCACCGGGGACTCCGGGATGAACGCGCGCACGCACAGCGCCGCGACGGCGGCGAGCACCGCCGCCGCCATGAACACGCTGCGGGGCCCGAAGAGGTCGATCACCGGTTCCATCACGAACGGCTCGACGATGCCGATGACGGAGGAGCCGGAGGTGACGAGTCCGATGAGGGCCATCGCCACGCGCGGGGCGCAGATCTGGCGGGCGAGGGCGACGGTGAGGAAGACCGCGCCGAAGGCCGCGCCCTGGAGGAAGCGCCCCGCCAGGAAGACCCAGACGTTCGGCGCGGCGAAGCAGACCAGCGCCCCGGCGCAGGCCAGCACCAGCGTGCAGACGAGGACGCGTCGCCTGCCGTAGAGGTCGGAGCACTTGGCGAGGAGCGGCGACCAGATGGCGCCGGCCAGCATGGCGCTCGCGTTGAGCCAGGCGGCCTGGTCGGTGTCGAAGTGTTCGAGTAACTGCGGCAGGACCAGCATCGGGGAGCCGATCGCCACGTCGGCGAGGACGTTGGCGAGGGTCAGCACGGCCGCCCACCCGACGAGCCGCCTGCTCCAGCCCTCTTCCCGGGGCTCCGGGGCGAGGGGGGCGGGGTGTCGCGAGATCACTTTCACGGGGTGTTCTTCTCCAGCGCGTCGAGGGTGCGGGACCCGGCGGTCGGCCGGGCCGGGGCGGGGCGCCGCGCTCAGGGCTCGCCGGCTCCGGCGGCGCGCAGGGCCTCGTCGCGGGCGGCGATGTCCTCCCAGGTGGCGGGCACGATGCGGTCGCGTCCGCCGTGGACGCTGTCCTGGGCGAAGTCGACGTAGGGCCGTTGCCGCGTCTCGTACCGGGCGAACGCGAGGGCGTGGTCGCCGCCGGCGCGTTCGAGTTCCTCGGCGAGGAAGCGGGCGCCGGTGAGGGCGAGCGAGGTGCCGCGGCCGGAGAGGTAGGCCGCGCAGTAGCCGGCGTCGCCGACCAGGGCGGCGCGCCCCAGGTGCCAGGTGGGGAGGTGGATCTGGCCCGCGGGGGTGAGGAAGAAGTCGGGGTCGGCGTGGGCCGCGGCGAGGAGTTCGGGAATGCGCCAGGAGCGGTGGCCTTCGAACGCCTCGCGCAGGGCCCGCTTCTGACCTTCCGGATCGTGTCGGTCGAGGTCGGGGCGCTCGGAGCGGAACTGGAAGACGGCGACGGCCCCGCCCCCGTAGTGGAAGACGCCGGCCATCCGGCCGGGGACGTTGTGGATCAGGTTGGCGCCGCCGGTGCGGGGCTCGTCGGGGAGGGCGGCGAGGGCGAGATAGACCCCGAGGTGGCGCAGGTGCTTCTCCTCGGGGCCGAACAACAGGTCGCGGACGACCGAGTGTTGGCCGTCGGCGCCGATCACCAGGTCGTAGCGGCCGGTGTGGCCGGAGGCGAGGAGCACGTCGACGCCCCGCTCGCCCTCGACGTTCCCCAGGCTCCGGACGGCGTCGTCGAAGCGGAGCGTCACGCCGGCCGGGAGGGCGTCGGCGAGGACCCGCACGAGGTCGCCCCTGAGCAGCTCGATGTCGTCGTCGGAGTCGCTGACCTCGGACATCGGTATGCGGGCCACGGGGGTGCCGTCGGCGTCGACGAAGCGGACGGACTCGGACATCCGGACGCGGTGCCGTCGGACCTCTGCGAGCAGCCCCATCCGCTCCACGGCCTCGATCGCGTCGCCGCGGATGTCGATGGGCGTGCCGGTGACACGGAGTCGGGGGGCGTGTTCGACGACGGTGATGTCGTGGCCCCGGGTGCCGAGTTCGCGCGCGCAGGCGAGCCCGGCGACGCCGGCTCCGGAGACGAGGATCTTCACGGGTGCACTCCAGGGATCGAGGGGGCTTCGGGGAGACGAGAAAGCGAGGAGGAGGGCGCGGTCCGCGGCGGCGTCACGTGGGCGGACGGGCGGGGACCGCGACAGCCCGACCTTAAAAGAAACACTCTGTCGCTTTTAGCGAGCGTACTCACTACCCGCTTGCACCGCAACGCCGCCCCTGGTCACAATCAGCTCCCGGGCAACGAGGAGAGGTTGGACGCGGCGATGGCCAACGGCACCGCTGACCGGCAGCCGGCACGCCGCCCCGGCGGCCGCAACGCGCGGGTGCGGACGAGGATCCTCGACGCGACCGTCGAGCTGGTGGCCCGCGACGGCATCGCCGGCTTCCGCTACGAGGAGGTCGCGGAGTGCGCCGGCGTGCACAAGACGAGCGTCTACCGCAACTGGCCGGACCGCGAGGAGCTGGTGGTCGAGGCGCTGCTGCGCTACGCGGAGGACCTCGCCTCGATCGCCGACACCGGAGACATCCACCGCGACCTGGTGGACTTCCTGCTGGCCCTCGCCGGCGGCCTGGAGACGCCGTTCGGCCAGACACTGGAACGCGCCCTCCAGCCCGGACGCCAGAGCCCCACCATCCAGACGCTGACCAGGATCCTCGACCAGCGCGTCGCCGCCATGACGCGACGGGTGGAGACCGCCGTCGAACGGGGTGAACTCCCCCCGGTGGACAGCGGGTTCCTCGGCGAGATGATCTCCGGGCCGGTGCATCTGATCGTCAACCGCGGGGTGCGCCGCTTCTCCCGCGAGGACGCGGAGCGCGTCGTCGGCGTGGTACTCGCCGGCATCCGGGCCACCGCGCCGGAGCGCTGAGCGCGACCGGCTCCGCCGTCACCCCCGCCGACCCTCACCCGGACGGCCGCCGACGCCTGAGAACCCCACGCACGAAGAAGAGAAACCCACGATGGACGCAATCGCCCCGCACCTGGTCGCCGAACCCGCCTTCGCCTCCTCGGTGTTCTTCATCCCCACCAACCGGGACTGCTCCCGCGCCGCCGCCAGCTATCTGAGGGAGCTGGACTTCGCCAGGGAACGGGCCGGCAGGTCGATCCCGCTGGTGGTCTCGGAGACCGACCGGGGACCCAGCGTGCCGGTCAACGCCGAGGCGCTGGCCGCGCTGGCCCGCGCCCGCCCGGACCAGCCCGTCCACCACCTCACCCTGGACGCGCAGCACGCCTACTTCGACGAGCTGCTGCGGGGCGAACCCGCCGCCGTCGCCGAGATGTTCCGCTCGCCGCGACGCAACTACGGCACCGCGATGAACAAGCTCTTCCTGATGACCGCCTCGTTCGGGGCCGACGCCCTGCACCGGCGCGACTCCGACACCCGGCTGCTGGACGAGGAGGTCCCCCAGGCCGCCGGCCGGTTCCCGATCGAGGTGGAGCTGGCGTTCCTGGGCCGGCGCGTCGGGGACGTCGACGCGGACGGGGCCGAGGGCGCGGGTCCGGCCGTCGAGGACGCGCCGGTCTGCGTGGTGGGCGGCAACTACTTCGGCGAGTGGAACCTCGACGTCAAGGACCTCGCGGGGCGTTCCTACGGCATCGTCCACCGGCTCTACGAGATCCTGGGCTTCGCCCCCGAGGACGTGCCCGCGCTGGTCGAGGAGGTCTTCCCGGCCGAGCAGGTGTACGACGGGCGAGACGCGCGGACGCTGCGCCTGGCGCCCAACGAGGGCGCCGACCCCGACTGCGGCAACGTCGCCGTCACCCGCGTGCACGAACTCATGCCGAGCGTGCCCAGCGACAACAACCTGGCCGTCGACTACTTCGGCTTCGACCTGGCGATGGCGCTCGGCATCCCGGCGCTCCACCACACCAGGGCGGTCTTCCACGCCTACCACTCGGGGCGCTTCGTGCCCGAGCAGAAGCGGCTGTACTGGGAGGGCGTCGCCCGGTTCGCCGACTACTTCAACAGCTACGGGCCGCTGTACGAGCCCGGCGCCCTGGGACGCGCCGACCTGGCGGGCGGGGAGCTGATCCCGGCGGAGCTGCGGGCGGCGATCGGCCGCGCGGTCGGCGCGCTGCCGGGCGCCGACCCGGCCGGCCGGGCGGCGAGGATCACGGCGCTCGCCGAGGAGATCCTGATCCCGTTCGACGAGCGGTACGCGCGCATCGGCCGGCATCTGGCGGAGAACGCCGAACGGTACGTGCGCGAGCTCGACGCGGACTACGCGCACCACCGGCTGCTGCTCGACCGCTGGCCCGGACTGGTCGAGCGGGCGGGAAACCTGGACCTCGCGGAGTTCGCGCCCGCGCTGCGCGGGCGGTGAGGCGCGAGGTCCGGGGCGCGAAGTCCGGGGCGTGAGCCCCAAAAACGGGGTCCGGCCGCACCGCGCGCCCGAGGCGGCGCGGCCGCGGACACGGCGCGGCCCCGGTCCGGGGATCGGACCGGGGCCGCGCCGGGGACCGCGCGCCGCGCGTCAGCTGGCGGCCGGCGGGGCGCCGACGACGTCGGCGTTGTCCTCCAGCCACGCCTCGACACCGGCGGCCGGGTCGTCCGCGTGCTCGTTCACGACGAGGTCCTCAAGCGAGCCGTACTCCTCGTCGGAGAGCTTGATGCCCTCGATCCACTCGGCGACCTCGGGGAACTCGTCCGCGAAGCCCTCCTTGCCGAGGAAGTGCAGGGCCTCGGGCTCGCCGAGCGCGCCCTCCGGGTCCTCCAGGTCACGCACGGGGTACTCGGCGTTGGCCCAGAACGGACGCCACAGCGTGACGACGATCTCCTCCTCCTGGTCGATCGCGTTGCCCAGCTCGGTGAGCATCGTGGAGGTGGAGGAGGTCGACAGCGAGTAGCCCGCCTCGTCCAGGCCGTAGGTCGGGATGACCTCGTTCTGGGTGACCTCGGTCAGGCCGGCGCCGGGCTCGATGCCCACGATCTGGCCGCCCAGCTCGTCGACGTGGTCGGGCAGCTGGTCGATCGAGGTGATCTCGCTGTACTCGGGAACGGCGAAGGTGAGCACCGCGTTGTCGTAGTAGGCGCCGATGTCCTCGATGCGGTCGCCGTACTGCTCCATGTAGGAGGCGTGGGTCACCTCGGGCCACGCCGAGGGGAACATGTCGACGTCGCCCTCGGAGAGCGCGGTGTAGAGCACACCGGCCTCGCTGATCTCCTCGTGCTCGACCGTGTAGCCGGCCTCCTCCAGGAGGTTCTCCAGCAGGTAGGCGGTGCTCAGACCGTCGGTCCAGGACGGGATGTAGCCGAGGGTGATGGACTTCCCATCGCCGCCGCCGTTGCTCTCGTCGTCGTCCGAGCCGCCGCAGGCGGCCAGCGAGAGGCCGAGCCCGGCGGCGACCGCCACGGCGGAGAGCTGACGAAGGCGAGGAGTCGGGGTTCTCATGGGGTCTCTTTCTCTTGACGACAGGGGAAGTTACGTCTGGGGGGATGTCGGGCGTCAGGCCGCGGAGACGGTTTCCGCGCCGCGCGGCTCCTTGGCCGGCGGCTCCGTGGCCCCCGCGTCGGCGGCCCGCTCGTTCGCGGCCCGCGAGGCCGCCTGACGGCGGCGGCGCAGGAAGGCGCCGAGCGAGCGCCCGGTGGGCTGCCCGATGGCTCCGGTGGTCCGGTCCAGGAAGATCGCGAGGATCACGATCGCGAGACCGGCCTCGAAGCCCTGCGCGACGTTGACGCGGGAGAGCGACTCGACCACGATCTTGCCGAGCCCGTCGGCGCCCACGAAGCCGGCCATGACGGCCATGGACAGGGCGAGCATGATCACCTGGTTGATGCCGGCCATGATGGTCGGCAGCCCCAGCGGCAGCTGAATGCCCCGCAGGATCTGCCACGGCGTGCCGCCGAAGGCCTGGCCCGCCTCCACGGTCTCCTTGTCGACCTGCCGGATGCCCAGCTCGGTGAGCCGGACGCCGGGAGCCATCGAGAAGACGATGGTGGCCACCACGCCGGGGGCGTAGCCGATGCTGAAGAAGATGACCACGGGCACCAGGTACACCAGCGCCGGCATGGTCTGCATGAGGTCGAGAACCGGCCTGACGACGGCGCTGACCGTGTTGTTGCGGGCGGCGAGGATGCCGACGGGGACCGCGATGACCACCGCGATGAGTGTCGCGATGATCACCATCGAGAGCGTCTGCATCGCCGGCTCCCACAGCTCCATGCTCACGATCAGCCCCGTGCCCAGGAGCACGAAGACCGCGAAGCGGACGGACCTGATGGCCAGCCCGAGGAGCGCGAAGAGGATCACCAGCACCAGCGAGGGCGGCGTCAGCAGCCAGTCGCTGAGCCCTTCGACCATGAACTCCAGCGAGTCCTTGATGCCGTCCAGCAGACCGGACATGTTGTCCTTGATCCACCGGATGCCGTCGTCGACGCGCTCCCCGAGGGGGATGTGCGGCAGCTCGTTCATCGGGTGCCTCCCGCGGTGGTCTCCAGGGCGGCTTCGGCACCACTGGCACCGGGCTCGTCGAAGCTCGGTGGGGTCAACGCGCTGAGCAGCGTCACCCGGGGGATGATGCCGACCAGCGCGCCCGCCTCGTTGACGACGGCCAGCGGGGCGCGGGTCGCGGCGGCGTGCTGGAACAGGTCGGCCAGGAAGTCGTCCGGGCTGACCCGGGCGATGCCCTCGCCGTCGCGCAGCGGCAGCTTCTCGGCGCCGGCGCGCACGGCCTCGGCGATGTCCTCCTCGTAGACCACGCCGTGCACCTGGCGGTCGTTGCTGACGACCAGCAGCGCCTGCGTCTGGTGCTCGCGCATCAGGCGGTGCGCGGCCTTGGGGCCGGCGTTCGGCCCGACGACGGCGACGGGACGCTCCATCACGGCGCCCGCGGTGAGCACCCGGGTCCGGTCGACGTCGGCGACGAACTGGGAGACGTAGTCGTTGGCCGGCTCGTTGAGGATCTCCTCGGCGCTGCCGACCTGCACGATCCGCCCGTCGCGCATCATCGCGATGCGCTCGCCCAGGCGCATGGCCTCGTTGAGGTCGTGCGTGATGAACAGGATCGTCTTGCCGAGGTCGGACTGGAGCTCCAGCAGCTGGTCCTGCATCTCCTTGCGGATCAGCGGGTCCAGGGCGCTGAACGCCTCGTCCATCAGCATGATGTCGGTGCCGGCGGCCAGCGCGCGGGCGAGGCCGACGCGCTGGCGCATACCGCCGGAGAGCTCGGAGGGCATGTGGCCGCCCCAGCCGCCGAGGCCGACCATGGCGAGGGCCTCCTCGCCGGCCTTCTCCCGGTCGGCCTTGTTCACGCCGCGCAACTGGAGCGCGTAGGCGGCGTTCTCCCCCACGGTGCGGTGCGGCAGCAAAGCGAAGTGCTGGAACACCATGCTCACCTTGTTGCGCCGCACCTCGCGCAGTCGGGCGGCGGAGAGGTGGGTGACGTCGTCGCCGTCGATCCGCAGGGTGCCGTCGGTCGGTTCCAACAGGCCGTTGATCATGCGGATCAACGTCGACTTGCCGGAGCCGGAGAGCCCCATCACGACGAAGATCTCGCCGGGCTTGACGTCGAAGGTGGCGTCGATGACCGCCGCGGTCAGTCCCTCGCGGCGCAGCCTCTCTCTGTCGGCTCCCTCGGCCAACATGCGCACACCACGTTGTGGTTTACGGCCGAAAATCTTGGTCAGGCCTGTCGCTTCTATGGCCGGCACGATGCTCCAGGAGTCGGGGACGGGGGGCGGCCGCACTCGCGTATCACACGCCGGGCGGCGGTGTCGGGGGCGCGCAAACCGGTGGCCGGTGGGCCCTGCGACGTCGTCTAGCCTTACACGAGCCGTGCACAAGATGCACACTGCAGGCATTCCGAGGCGGTAACGATCCACCGGAGGCCCGCCCGACCTGGGAAAGCGTCATTTCCGACCTCGCCGGAGGCCCGGGGGGAGGTCGCCCAGGGGTGCCCGCCGGTCACCATCCGTGACTTTCCTCTTCCGTTGAGCGGAAGGCGCAGCTCAGCCCGGGTCTCGCCCGGTCACGCCCGGTGCGCGCGAGGTCGGGACACCCGCGCGACACCCGGAGGCTCCGGGCGCGCGCGGAACGGCCCTCCGCAAGCCCGCTCGGACGCCGGCGCCATACCTCCGTGTTCACCCCATGCCTCGCGCGCCGGCGCACGCCTGGACCGCCCCCATGAAACGTTCGCAACCGCGAAGCGGAGACGACTGCCCCGGGGGCGGCGAGCGCCGCGGGGACACCCCGCCGCCCACGCCTCGGTGCCAGGCGCCGCCTCCTGTGGCTTGATAGAGCGCAGGGACACCTCGGCGGTCGGACCGGCACCGTCGGCCGAGGTCGCCGGAGAGAAGGCGTCCGGTCGAAGCGCCGGCCGCCGGAACCACCGAGGAAGGGACGGCACGATGACCCAGGACGATCGACAGGTTGGCAAGGACGATCAGGAACGCGAGGCCCTGATCGCTCGGATCGACCAATCGGTGCCCCACTCCGCTCGTGTGTGGAACTACATGATCGGCGGCCAGGACTGGTACGAGGTGGACAAGGTCCTCGTCGACCAGCTGATGGCCAACCACCCGGAGGCGAAGGGGCTGGCGATCGCCTCCCGCGAGTTCCTGGTCCGCGCGGTGCGCTACCTGGTCCAGGAGGCCGGTATCGACCAGTTCCTCGACATCGGCACCGGCCTGCCGACGGCCGACAACACCCACCAGGTCGCGCAGCGGTACGACCCGGAGGCGAGGATCGTCTACGTCGACAACGACCCGCTGGTGCTCCTCCACGCCAGGGCGCTGCTGACCTCGACCCCCGAGGGCGCCACGGACTACGCGGAGGGCGACGTGCGCGACCCGGGGGCGGTGCTCGCCGCCGCCGGCCACACCCTGGACCTGGAGCGCCCCGTCGGCCTGATGCTGCTGTCGATGCTCGGCCACATCCGCCCCGACGAGGCGGCCGAGCTGGTCCAGGACTACATGCGGCGGCTGCCGAGCGGCAGCTACCTGGTGACCTGCGACAGCATCGACGACCCGGTGATGATTGCGCTGAACAAGGACTACGCGGCCTCCGGCGCCGTGCCCTACTACCCGCGCAGCGAGGCTCAACTGGCGGCCACCGCCGAGGGGTTGGAGATCGTGGAACCGGGCGTGCTGCCCATCGCCCGCTGGCGTCCCGCGACCTCGGCCGCCCCGCCCACGGACCAGCTCTTCCAGTGGGGACTGGTCGCCCGCAAGCCCTGACTCCCGCGCGGCGGGCGCCCGCCCCCTCCCTCCCCGGGGACGCGGCGGGCGCCCGCCGTTCCGCGCCACGGCCGCGTCGCGCGGCACGCCGGCCGTTCTTCGCCACGGCCGCCGGGTATGGAGTCGGCCCGCCGGGGGAAGCATGGGTACCACCCGCTTCCGTCCCTCACGACCGACGCAGCCTCCCCCGCACCATCCATCGCAACGATCGCTCCGCGCGTCGTCCCACGCCGCGCACATGAAACGATTCACGAGTGAGTGGAGGGTCCATGGCCGCCTCCCGCCCCACCCCCGAGGGCCACCCGGCCCGGGGGGAACACGGGTACGAAACCCCGCGCGACGCCCCGCCCCCGCCGGTCGTCGCCCTGCGCGACGTGTGGAAGAGCTACGGCGCGGTCGCCGCGCTGCGCGGCGCGCACATCGAGTTGCACGCCGGGGAGGCGCACGCCCTCGTCGGCGAGAACGGCGCCGGCAAGTCCACCCTGATCAAAGTGCTGGCCGGGGTGCGGAAACCCGACCGCGGCGTGCTCGAACTCGACGGCGTGCGCACCGAGTTCAAGGGCCCGCAGGACGCCAGGGCGGCCGGCGTCGCCGTCATCCACCAGGAGCCGGCGCTCTTCCCCGACCTGAGCGTGGCGGAGAACGTCTTCGCCGGACGCCAGCCACGCGGCCGGTTCGGCCGGATCGACGAGCGCGCCATGCGCGAGCGGGCGCACGCCCTGCTGGCGCGGCTCGGCGTGCCGCTTGACCCGCGCCGCCCCGCGCGCGGACTGTCCATCGCCGACCAGCAGATCGTGGAGATCGCCAAGGCGGTCTCCCTGGAGACCCGCGCGCTGGTGATGGACGAGCCGACCGCCGCGCTGTCGGGTCCCGAGGTGGACCGGTTGTTCTCGGTGGTGAACGCGCTGCGCGCCGAGTCCACCGCCGTGCTCTTCGTCTCCCACCGCTTCGCCGAGGTCACCGCCCTCTGCCAGCGCGTCACCGTGCTGCGGGACGGCGCCCATGTCTCCACCGGGCCGCTCGCCGAGACCTCCGTCGACCGGCTGGTGGCGCAGATGGTGGGCCGCGAGCCGGACGCCCTGTTCGTGCGGCGACGGGAGCAACGCCCCCCGGGCGACGTGGTGTTGGAGGTCGAGGGGCTGAGCAGGGCCGGCGCGTTCCGGGACGTGGGCTTCCACGTGCGTGCCGGGGAGATCGTCGCGCTCGCCGGGCTGGTCGGCGCCGGCCGCTCCGAGGTGGCGCGCGCCGTCTTCGGCGTCGACCGGCGCGACGCGGGCCGGGTCACGGTCGCCGGTCGCACCCTGCCGGGCGGCCGACCGCGCGCCGCGATGGCCGCCGGCCTGGCCCTGGTTCCCGAGGACCGCCGCCAGCAGGGCCTGGTGCTCGCGGCGTCCGTGCAGCGCAACGCGACGCTGCCGCGCGCCCGCCAGCTCTCCCGCTTCGGCTTCCTCGTCGGCGGCGCCGAACGCCGCGCCGCCCGCGAGTGGGCCGGCCGGCTGCGCACCCGATACGGCGACCTCGACGACCCGGTCGGCACCCTCTCCGGCGGCAACCAGCAGAAGGTGGTGCTCGCCAAGTGGCTGGCCACCGCCCCCCGGGTGCTGATCGTCGACGAACCGACCCGGGGCATCGACATCGGCACCAAGGCCGAGGTGCACCGGCTGCTCGCCCGACTCGCCGCCGACGGCGTGGCGATCCTGTTGATCTCCTCCGAACTGCCCGAGGTGCTTGGCATGGCCGACCGGGTGCTGGTGATGCGCGAGGGCAGGCTGGTCGCCGACCTGCCCCGCGAGGCGGCCGACGAGGAGAGCGTCATCCGCGCCGCCACCGGTCAGGAGGCACCCGCATGACCGTCACCACACGCCCGTCCACGCCGCCGGGGGGACGTCAACAGGAGGGCCGGGCCGCCCTGTTGGACGCGGTGCTGCGGTTCCGCGCGCTGGGCCTGGTCGTCGCACTGGTCCTGCTGGTCACCACCACCTGGCTGGCCAACTCCCGTTTTCTCTCCGCCCAGTCGATCCGCGACATCCTGCTGTCGGCCGCGCTCACCCTGCTGCTGGCGTGCGGCATGACGATGGTGGTGGTCGGGCGCGGCATCGACCTGTCGGTCGCCTCCGTGCTCGGCCTCTCCGCGTTCGGCACGGCGACCGTGCTCGCCGACCACCCCGGGCTGCCCGTTCCGCTGGCCGCCCTCGTCGGCGTCGGCATCGGCGCGGCCTGCGGCGCGGTCAACGGGGTGGTCATCGCCTACGGCCGGGTGCCGGCGCTGGTGGCCACGCTCGGCACGCTCTACGTCTTCAGGGGACTGGTCTACTTCCTGGCCGGCGGCTCCCGGATCAGCGCCGGCGAACTCCCGCGCGGCTTCCTGGACTTCGGCACCGCACGGGTGCTCGGCATTCCCTGGCTCTTCCTGATCGCGGTCGCCGTGCTGCTGACGGTCGGGGAGTTCCTGCGCCGCCACCGCGCCGGCCGCGACCTGTACGCGATCGGCTCCCACGAGGAGGCCGCCCGGCTCGCCGGCATCCCGATCCCGTCCCGGCTGCTGGGGGCCTATGTCGTCTCCGGCACCCTCGCCGGGCTCGGCGGCGTCCTGTACGCCGCCCGCTACGGAACGGTCGACGCCTCCGCCGGCTATGGAATGGAGCTGGACATCGTGGCGGCCGTGGTCGTCGGCGGAGTCGCCATCTTCGGCGGCAGCGGCAGCGTCTTCGGCGCCGCGCTGGGCGCCCTGCTGCTGACCGTGATCAACAACGCCCTGCCGGTGCTGGGCGTCGACCCGTTCTGGCAACGCGCGGTCGTCGGCGCGCTGATCATCGCGGCCATCGCCCTGGACCGGCTGGTCGCGCTGCGCCTGGCGGCCTCGCTCCGCAGGAGGGACGCCGATGTCCACTGAAGCCCCGACCCGCGCCACCCGCGCCCCGCTGCGCGAGGCCCTCCGCCTTCCGCGCCGCCTCGCCGGCTGGGACGCCGCGGTCGTCGTCCTGACCGTGCTGACCCTGGTGGTGGCCTCCGGCACCGTGGAGGAGTTCGGCACCACCAGAAACGCGACGTTTCTGATCCTCGACCTGGCGCCGGTGCTGCTGCTGGCTCTGCCCATGACGCTGATCGTGGTCAGTGGTGAGATTGACCTGTCAGTGGCCAGTACCGTCGGCCTTACCAGTGCCCTGATGGGTGAACTATGGGCCAACGGGCTGCCGTTGGAGACCATCATCCCGCTGGCGGTGCTGGCCGGCGCGGTGTTGGGCGCGTTCAACGGACTGCTGGTCACTGTCCTCGGGCTGCCCTCGCTGGCCGTCACCATCGGCACGCTGGCGCTCTACCGCGGGCTGGCGTATGTGCTGCTGGGCGACACCGCCGTCGCCGACTTCGCACGGGAGTACACCCGTTGGACGATCGGCTCGCTCGGCGACAGCTGGGTGCCCAACGTGGTGCCGCCGATCCTGCTGCTGGTGACGGTCTTCGCCCTGGTCCTGCACGCGACCCCGGTGGGGCGCTCCCTGTTCGCGATGGGTGCCAACGACACGGCCGCCGCGTTCGCCGGGATCCCGGTGGAGCGCACCAAGTTCTGGCTCTACGTGGTCGCCGGCGCGGTCGCCGGACTGGTCGGCGCCTACTGGACGCTGCGCTACTCCACCGCCCGCGCCGACAACGCCGAGGGACTCGAACTCACCGTCGTCGCCGCCGTGTTGCTCGGCGGCGTCTCCATCTACGGCGGCCGGGGGACGCTGCTCGGGGTGGTCGCCGGCGTCGTGCTGCTCACCTCGCTCCAGAACGCGCTCCGCCTGGCGAAGGTCTCCGCCGACGCGTTGACCGTGGTCACCGGCACCCTGCTGATCCTCTCGGTGCTGCTGCCGAACGTCACCGCCGCGCTGCGCGCACGCCTCGCCCGCCGCGCCGCACCGGCCGCTCCCCCGCCCCGGGAGCCCGCGCACCCCGCCCCGGCCCCCCGGGGTCCCGCACCCGAGCCGACACGAAGGGATGGCACGCCATGAACCCCACGCCTCGCGGGAGGACCCGCGCCCGCACCGCCTCGACGAGGGCCCTGGCCCTCGGCGTGCTCCTCGCCGTCCTGGCCGCGTGCGGCGGCACCACCAGGGACAGCGAGGAGGAACGCGACGACTCCCCCGCCGGCGACGCGACCGCCGACCCCGACGCCGAGTACGCGTCGGACCTGAGCGTCGCGATGCTGCCGAAGTCGGTCAACAACCCCTACTTCGAGGCCAGTAGCGAGGGCGCCGAGCAGATCGCCGGGGAACTGGGCGGCTCCTACGAGTACACCGGCCCCTCCGAGGCGTCGGCCTCCTCCCAGCTCTCGTACGTCAACACGCTCAGCCAACAGGCCACGGACGTCCTGCTGTTGTCCGCGAACGACCCCAACGCGCTGTGTTCGTCGCTGGAACAGGCCCGGGGTCTGGACACCACCGTGGTGACGTTCGACTCGGACGTGGCGCCCGAGTGCCGCGACGTCTTCGTCAGCCAGGTCGACGGCGACGAGGTCGGCCGCTCGCTGCTGGAGATGACCGCCGAACAGATCGGCGGCGAGGGCGAGATCGCCGTGCTCTCCGCGACGGCCAACGCCACCAACCAGAACGCCTGGATCGAGATCATGGAGACCGAGCTCGCGGAGAACCCCGACTACGC
Organism: Streptomyces zhaozhouensis; assembly: GCF_900230195.1. Classification (GTDB taxonomy): domain Bacteria; phylum Actinomycetota; class Actinomycetes; order Streptomycetales; family Streptomycetaceae; genus Streptomyces; species Streptomyces zhaozhouensis. The sequence continues at coordinate 188,940 of NZ_OCNE01000010.1, read as the reverse complement.
GGACATCGAACTGGTCGCCACCGCCTACGGGGACGACGAGGACGAGAAGTCCTTCCGCGAGACCCAGGGTCTCCTCCAGGCCCACCCCGACCTCAGGGCGATCATCTCCCCCACCACGGTCGGCATCGCCGCCGCCGCGCGCTACCTCCAGGGCTCCGAGTACGGCGGCGAGGTGGCCCTGACCGGGCTCGGAACCCCCAACCAGATGCGGGAGTTCATCGCCGACGGAACCGTCACCGAGTTCGCGCTGTGGGACCCGACCCAGCTCGGCCAGCTCGCGGTCTACGCGGGCGCGGCCGTCGCCTCCGGCATCATCACCGGCGCGGAGGGCGAGACGTTCACGGCCGGCGAGCTGGGCGAGTACACGGTGGGGCCGGACGGGGTGATCACCCTCGGCCCGCCGACCCGCTTCGACGCGGAGAACATCGACGACTACGACTTCTGACGCGGCGGCCGCCGGCGCGGCGGCCGGGACGCGGTCGCCACGCCCGTCCGTCCCACAGGACCCACAGGACCGACGGGCCCCACAGGAACGACGGGGCCGACGGGAATGACGGGGCCGACGGGACGAGCGCCCCGCCGCGGCCCGACGGAGCGGGACACGGCGGGGCGCTCGCGGCCGACCGGACCGGTGGTTCGGTGACCCACAGCCGCCGGGCGGCTGTGGGTCACCGACCGGTCAGCGCCCGCCCTTGAGCGCGTTCCAGGTGTTCGGCCCCACGACCGCGTCGGCGGCCAGGCCGCGCGAACTCTGGTAGCTGATCACCGCGGCCCTCGTCGCGGGCCCGAACTTGCCGTCGACCTCAAGGCTCAGCCCCAGCGCCGCGTTGAGGCCCCGCTGGAGGTACCGGACCTCGGTGCCGGTCGAGCCGTCGCGCAGCTTGTCGCCACGCGCCGGTGCCGTCTCCAGGGCGGCCCAGGTCTTCGGCCCGACCACGCCGTCGACCTCGGTGCCGATCTTCGACTGGAAGGCCCGGACCGCCGCGGTCGTCAGGGGACCGAACACCCCGTCGTTCTCCAGCTGGTGTCCCGCCGCGGTCAGCCGCTCCTGGAGGCGCGTCACCGCGTCGCCGCGGTCACCCTCGCGCAGCTTGGGGTAGGTTCCCGAGGCGTCGCTCGCGGGCAGGCCGGGGAACGAGTAGCTGATGGCCCTGCCCTGCGCGACGGTGGTCCCGCAGCGGAAGTCGTCCAGCAGCGAGGCGTCCCTTATGACGACGTCGTTGCGCTCGATCTGGAAGTGCAGATGAGGCCCGGTCGAGTGGCCCGTGCTGCCGATCGTGCCGAGCACCTGTCCCTTCTTGATCGTCTGACCGGCGGTGACGGAGCGAGAGTCCAGATGCAGGTATCTGGTCTCCCAGCCTCCCGCGTGGTCGATGACCACCCGGTTCCCCGGGCTCGACGCCCAGTCCGACTGCCGGACCGTCCCGTCGGCGGCGGCGACGACGGACGCGCCGGTCGGGCCCGCGATGTCGAAGCCGGCGTGGGAGTTGCCGGAGCCGCAGTAGCCGTTGGGCGTGCCGGTGATGCTTCCGCTGGCCGGTACGATCATGGCGCCCTGGGCGGCCTGGGCGGGCCCGCCGGACAGCGCCACCCCGGTGGTGGCCAGGATCGCGGCAGTGGCCAGCCAGGAGAGCGGACGCCCCGGGCCCCGACGTCCGGTCAGCTGCTTTTTCTGCGGCGCGGCTTGCGTTGCCATCAATTCTTCCCCTTTGGGCGAGAAGGCGGATCAGCGGGGACCCTGCCTGGGTGTGCGGCCACGGACGAAGTGGCCCTCCGCTTGTTTCCGCCGTCGGCGCTGAGTTAATCGTCTCGCCGCGGCACGCTTTCCCGCCGCGCCTCCGGACTTTGCGGTGCGGTGCGGCATAGGCGCGTGTGCCGGATGCCGCCGCGGGCGGCCAGAAAGGGAACCGACATGGCCCCTTCCGCTTCGCGCTTTCTCTTTCGTGCCCTCGACACGTCCAGTCGTCGCACGTCAGGAGCGTTTCCCGCGTTCCCGGTGCCGCTACGAACGGCCTCTCCCGCGAGAACCCGACCCTAGCGGGCCGTGTCGACACGTCTCGCGGGGCCGCTCGGCGCGAGTCCCCGCACGACGCGGGACACGTCCTCCGGGTGGCCGGTGTGCAGGATCCACACGGCGCATCGGCTCCGCGCCAGGTAGTCGGCGGTCTGCGCGTCGATGATCGGCGGGGCCCCCGCGGCCTGCCAGCCCAGCGAGGCCGTCGACAACTGGCGCAGGCCCAGCCGGCGGGGCAGGTCGAGGAGGTTGGGGCCGAGCGAGTTGAGCCGGGAGAAGTGCTTGAACGTGCAGGCGACGCGGGCGCGCGAGTGGTGTGCGGCGGCGGCCCACAGCGAGTCCGTGGTGTCGAAGTCGGGCGAGGGCAGCAGGGTGCAGACCCGGTGGCCGCCCAGCGCCTCCGCCAGGTCGGTGGGGTGGTCGACCAGGGTGGAGCGGTGCGCGGAGTGCCGGCGGAGCCAGTGCTGGATGACCTTCGACTGGCCCGCGACCACCTGAACGCCGATGTCGGCGACGCCCTCGCGGTCCACGTTCAGTCTGCGGGCGAGGTCGGTCAGCAGGTAGGCGCCGGCCCCGCTGGGGACGAGCACGATCCTGACCTCGGCGGCCAGCGCGGCGACGGTGTGCAGCAGGCGGCCGAAGAGGTCGGGGTCGATACCGAAGTCGCGGTAGGCGTAGGAGGAATAGGACTCGATCCGCCCCAGCCTGCGCGTCGTTCCGTAGCCCGGGAATCTGACGCAGACGACCTGTTCTTCACAGGGCATCGACGCTCCGCAACAGCAGCGCGAAAGCGGGGGTCTTCTCGGTGAGGTCGTCCAGGCCCGTCCTGTCCACCCACCGGTACTCCTCCAACTCGGAGCGGGACAGCAGGATGCGGGGGATCTCGGGGGTGGTGTGACGGAAAAGGAACCAGAGATGGTCGGCGACCCCGTAACGGCATTCCTGCCCCTCGTGCAGCATTCCCCGGAACATCAGTTGGAGGGCGTCCGTCTCGATTCCGACCTCCTCGTGGAGTTCGCGCCGGGCGGCGAGCAGGCCCGACTCCCCCCATTCGCAGTGGCCGGCCGGAATGCTCCACCGTCCCTCGTTCGGGGGTTTGGTCTTTCTCACCACCAGCACGCGGTCGCCGTGCCGCACCACGACTCCGGCGGACACGTGGGCCGGGCGATTCCCGTTGTCGATGACGACGTTCGGACCGGCATGGTCGATACGGGCCGGCCGGACGAAGAGTCGGTGCTGGTTCATTCGTTCCCTCGTGCTGTCTCCCGTTCCCGGGGGATCGACTGCGGCGTTCTCGACGGCCGCGAGACCCGCCGAGAAGCGGTCGAGCACCTCCTGCGCGACGTTTCTGGCGGTGGGTTCGGGGAGGAGGCTGAACAACTGCTCCCGATGGTCCGCTATCTTCCGGGCGGCATCGGGGACGGCGAGGAGCCAGCGGGCCAGTTCGCTGGTGCTTCGCGCGGTCAGCGCGGCCACGGCCGCGCGGCTGGGGAACCGTTCCGACCGGTCCGCCGTCCAGCGGTCCAGAAACCCGTTGATCCTGGCGATCAGCAGGGCGTCGGTCAGTTCGTAGCCGAAGCGGTACAGGTTGTCCGCGTAGTCGAGTCGGCCGGGGAAGATCTGGAGGTACGTCAGGTTCCGCAGCGCGCGGATCTTCACGCCCGGGTGCGCCTGGGTGAGCGCCACCGTGCACAGGGCGGTGTCCGCGGGGAGTTCCAGGGTGTTCCAGAGCTTGTCGAGGCCGGTGATGATCCGGACGCCCCGGCGCAGCATGTCCGTCTCGGGGTCCGCTATCTGCTGGCCCTCCGGCTTCACCGCCGCGGGAACGCGGGCTTCCCCGGCGGACTGCCGGCGCAGCGTGGGATGGGAGACGGCGAGCGGCGAGACGTGCGCTATCTCGACCTTCTCCAGGTTCCTGCCGTTTCTCGCGATGATCCCGGTCAGGAAGTCGGAGGTCTGCGACGTGGTGCTGACGATGGTCAACCGGTCCCGGCTGGTCGCCCGGATCTTGTGCTCCAGCCGCACGTCCGCCTCGGAGAACCGGGAGGTGACCCGGAACCTGACCACCGCCTTGGCCTCGATCTCCGAGGCCAGCGCGTCGAGTTCGCCGTGGGGGACGAACGCGGAGAGCGCGTGTGTCAGCACCAGCTGCCGGTAACCCCGGTCCTCCGCCGCCCTGCTGGCCAGCTCGGTGAGGCAGGCGGAGTCGAAGTCGAATATCTCGATCGCGTGCCCGTGGTACTGGTAACCGAGCACGAACACCCCGCACTCCGACGGTGTGGCGGCCACCTGGGTGCTCCAGCCGCTGCGACGCAGTTCGGCGAGCAGTCGCAGGCCGAGGAACGCCTCCCGGAGTTCCTCGCAGTCGAGATCCTGGCCGCGTGTGACCCTCGCGTTCAGGGTTTCGTAGATGCGCCCGATGCGCCGGTTGTGCCTGGCCCTCTGGACGGTCGCGGTCGTGATCTGACCGAAGGCGACCGTCGTGAGTATGCCCTGCGTGAAGCTCCCCACGTAGCTGGTGGCGAACGCGCGGACGGCCGCCACGAAGAGGGACGAAGCCTGGATGGTCAGGATCAGCGAAACGGCCATGAGGGGGATGGCGTTTCTGGCGGCGAACGCGGTCAGGCCGCGCCAGGTCTTTCCCGGCCCTGGGGTCACGGTGAGAGGTCCGATCCGTCTCGGGAAGTGCCTTTCCGATGTGTTCCGTTCGGCCTGTTCGGCTCGGCACGATGCCGGCTCGTCACCTGTCGACGCGTTGCCGGCTCGACACCCGCTGAACGGGCAAGACCTACCAGCCGTGGGCGGGTGATCACAAGGGGGCGTGGGCGCGGGCGCGGCGGGTAGGGGTTCCGGTGTGCCGGAAGAGTACGCGTACCCCTACCGTCAGGGGCTTTCGTCCTCGGGCCCCTTCCCCTCGTTGACCTCCCGGGTGGCCGACGTGCTCGCCGACCGGTTGCCCTCCCGTGCCTGGGACGTGGTGGTGGACCTCGGCTGCGGGAACGGCCGCCTGAGCCGGCGGCTGGCCGACCGCCTGACGGTCTCGACCGGCTGGATACTCCTCGACCGCGACCGGAGGCTGCTGGTCGAGGCCCATCGCGGCCTCTGCGCGCGGGGGGACCGGGCGGTGCCGGTGGTGGCCCATCTCGACGCCGCGCCGCTGGCGTGGGACCTCTCACCGGCGAGGTCGCTCGTCCTGGTGTCCCACGTGCTCTACTACCTGCATCCCTGGCAGCCCCTCATGCGGGGCCTGATCGACCGGTCGCGCGGGAGCCGACCGACGCCCGTCGTCGTGGTCGTCCTCCACAGCCGCCGCTCCGACTCCTATGTGCTGCGCCACGGCGTGCGGGTCTCGCACGGCGAGGCGAGGCCGAGGATGGCGCACGCCGAGGAGTTCGCGGCGTGGCTGGCGGAACGGGACGTGCCCTGGACGCGGTACCGCGTCTCGGCGTCGTACCGGCCCACCACCCGCCCGATCGGCCTCGGGCTGCGGACGATCGCCGAGGAGGACGGGAACCTCCGTGCGCTCCTCCGGATGTTGGGCCACGCCGATCCCCTCGCCGTGGAGCCGTCGGTCCTGGCGGCGTTCCAGCGCGTCGTGGCCCGGGACGGCCGCGAGCGGCCGCCCGTGTTCGCGTTCCACGAGGACGTCTTCCTTCTGCGCGGCGGTCGGGGGCCGTAGCCGGCCAGGCCGCGTACCGCGTGGCCGAACGCCTCGGCGGCGTCCGTCGCCGTCGGCGGCGGTCCGTGTCCGGCTCCGGCTCCGGCGCACCGCGTCGGCCGGTCGGTCGGTGGTCCACCGTCCCTCCGACGACTGCGGCCCGCGCGTGGCGGGCCCCTCCCCCTGGTCACCGCGCTGGGCGCCTGATCCCCGCCTCGGGCGGCGGGCTCGGGCGGCGCGGCCCGGAGGGCTTTCAGTGCTGGGGCGCGGCACAGGCGTTGTCGGCCTGCCGTCCGTCCTCGATCCGCGCCACGGGCGCGCCGACGAGCCCGCGCAGTACGGTGCGCAGCCGCTCCTGGGTGCCGGCGTCCAGGTCGGCGAGGAGGCTGGTCTCGATCGCCTCGACGTCCGCACGCGCGGCGTCCAGGGCGCGTCGGCCCTCCTCGGTCACCTCGATGATGCGGGCCCTGCGGTCGGCGGGGTCCGGACGGCGGCGGACCAGCCCGGCCGCCTCCAGTTCGTCGAGGACCAGGACGAGTTTGCTCTTGTCGACCGAGACGGCCTGGGCCAGCGAGAGCTGGCTCCGCACGGGGGCCTCGACGACGGCCATCAGGACCGTGTAGCCCCACAGGCTCATCCCGTGCTCGCGCACGACCGACGCCTCCGCCGTAGCGAGGCCCTGCTTGAGCCGGGCGAACAGCCAGTGCAGATCGCTGTGGAGCCGGCCGGCCGACGCCCGGTCGCCGGTGGGGGTGAGGGACATACCAGCAGACTAGCAACGCTTCAAAATCGTCTTGATTCGAGATTATCTTGGGTTAGCCTGTTCTCGACATCAGATCATCTTGCCTGGGAGGGAATGGCTGTGGCGCATCTGCTGCACCTGGATGCCAGCGCCCGCACCGACTCGTTCTCGCGGGAGCTCGGCGCGGCCTTCGTCACACACTGGGAGGCCGCCCATCCGGAAGGCACCCACACCTATCGGGACCTGCTGGCGGAGCCGGTCGCCCCCCTCGACGAGGCCCGGGTGAGGCTGGCGACCCGGTCCTCCCTGAACGGCGTGCGGGACCTCGCCGCCATGGACGAGGTGGCGGCCGCGCCGGAACTGGCCGAGGCTTGGGCGGCGACCCGCCCCCTCGTCGTCCAGCTCCTCGCGGCCGACGTCCTGCTCATCGGGACGCCCATGTACAACTTCTCCGTCCCCGCGGCCCTCAAGGCGTGGATCGACCGGGTGACCCTGCCCTGGCTGCCGCTCGCGGGGAAGTCCGCGGTGATCCTCAGCGCCCGCGGCGGCGCCTACGGCCCCGGCACTCCCCGGCAGCCGTTCGACTTCCAGGAGCCCTATCTGCGTGCCTACTTCTCGGCACTCGGCCTGGAGGACGTGGAGTTCGTGCACACGGAGCTCACCCATGCCCCGGTCATGCCGTTCCTGAAGGAGTTCCGCGATGCCCACGAGGCGTCCCGGGCCACCGCCCTGCGGGCGGTCGAGGCGCTGGCCGCCGGCGTACCGGCCGGGGCCCGGGCGAGCTGAACCGTTCCGCGGGGCGGAGCCCGGCCTCGCCGCCGCGAACCCCTTCCCACCACTACACGAGAGGACATCCCGCACGATGGACACCGCACTCAGGGACCGCGTGGTCCTGGTCACCGGCGCGTCGACCGGTATCGGCGCCGCGACCGCCCGCGCCTACGGGCAGGAGGGCGCCCGCGTCGCCCTCACCTACCGCGGCAGTCGGGAGAAGGCCGAGAAGGTCGTCTCCGAGATCGAGGCCGCCGGCGGACGGGCCCTCGCCGTCCGGCTCGACCTGGAGGATCTGCCGACCATCGAGGAGGCCGTGACCTCGGTCGTCGAAGCCTGGGGCGGGGTCGACGTGCTCGTCGCCAACGCCGTGCGCTGGGGCGGCGACGGTCCGCCGGACCCGAGCATCCGCTTCGAGGACGTGTCGCTTGAGGAGTGGCAGGCCATGATCGGCGCCAACCTGATCGGCGCCGCCGCCCAGGTCCGGGCGGTCCTGCCGGACATGCGCTCGCGCGGCTGGGGCCGGATCGTGCTGATCTCCTCGGGCGTCGCCGAGGAGGGCGTGCCCGGCCCAGGACCGTACGGCACGGCCAAGTCGGGTCTCCACGGCCTCGCCCGCGGCCTCGCCTGGGAGGCCGGTCGCGACGGAATACTCGTCAACGTGGTGGCCCCCGGCTTCACGTTGACCGACAGCCGACCGCCCATCCCCCAGGCGATCGTCGAGCGGCTCGCCGCCGGCACGCCCACCCGTCGTCTCTCCGACGCGGACGACGTCGCCAAGCTGGTCCTGTTCCTCGGCTCGGGAGCCAACGGCAACCTCACGGGCGAGCTCGTCCGCGACGGCTCGTCCGCCGCGCGCGCCCCCCACGTCGGCCCCTGACACCGCACCCGCGGCTGGCCGAGGCTCCTCGAACCGTCCCTCCGCACCCGGGGTTCCGTCCGGCCGGACGGAACCCCGGGTGCTGGTGCGCCCGCCGCCTGGCGCGGCCGGCCGAGGAGGGCCGGAAGAGCCACTTCTCGCCCGGCCGGCTTCCCTCCGCGCACTCGCCGGAGCACCCCTCGCACCCCTCGCACTCCTCCGGGTCGCCCTCGGGTCGCTCGCGGCGTCCCTCTCCACGGCGGTGAGAAACCGGTGGGGGCGGCCCATCGCTCCGGTCAGCGCGGGGCGAGCGCTCACACCGTCCACGCGTCCGTCTCGACGGTCACGTGCGGGGCCAGGTTCCTGATGGAGCCGGACCGGGGGCTGGAGGCGTTGGCGGAGGCGTTGGCGGAGGCGGACACGGTGATCGTGCCCGGGTGGGCGGACGCCGCGCGGGAGCCGCCGGCCGCCCTGGTCGACGCGGTACGGACCGCCCACGAGGCGGGGGCGCGGGTGGCCTCGCTGTGCACGGGCGCGTTCGTGCTGGCGGCGGCCGGCCTGCTGGACGGGCGGCGGGCGACCACGCACTGGGCGCACGCCGCCGTGCTGGCGGCGCGCCATCCCCGGGTCACGGTCGACCCGGGCGTGCTGTACGTGGACAACGGAACGGTGCTGACCTCGGCGGGCAAGGCCGCCGCGATGGACCTGTGCCTGCATCTGGTCCGTCTCGACCACGGCTCCGCGGTCGCCAACACGCTCGCCCGCCGGCTGGTGGTCCCGCCGCAACGGGACGGCGGGCAGGCCCAGTTCGTGACGACGCCGCTGCCGGCGCCGACGCACCACCGCTGGAGGGGCTCTTCCCGTGGGTGATGGGGCGGCTGGACCAGCCGTTGACCGTGGAGGACCTGGCCCGGCGCGCGGGCATGAGCGCGCGCCACCTCGGGCGCCACTTCCGCGCCGCGACGGGGACGACGCCGCTGAGGTGGCTGCTGACCCAACGGATACGCCGGGCGCAGGAGTTGCTGGAGACCACGGGCGACACGGTGGACGCCATCGCGACGGCCACCGGCATGGGAACGGCGACCACGTTGCGCCGCCACTTCCAGCGCACGGTGGGGGTTCCGCCGGACACCTACCGCCGCACGTTCCGGGCGCGGACGCCGAGCGGGGCGAGCGGTGGTCCGGCCCGTGCCCGCCGCGCGTCCTTCGGGGCGTGAGCGGACCGGCGACCGGGCGCTCAGCCGGCGGCCCCGGCCTCAGGCGGTTCGGCGGGCCGCGAGCCGGTCGGCGGCGGTGCGGGGCTCGCGCCCCAGGAGTTCGCCCAGCAGCGGGCCGGCCTCGGCGAAGTGGCCGGTGCGGGCGGCCTGGTACCAGGTCAGCAGGAGCCGGGCCATTCGCTCCGGCACACCGCTCGCGACCTGGTCGGCGACCCACCGCGCGTCGTCCACGACGACGCGCCTGACGGCGGCGCCGGTGAGCCCGGAGGCGATGCCGGCGAGTTCTTCGAGGGTGACGGCGGTCGGCGCGGTGAGGGTCACGGGGCCGTCGAAGGCGCGGTCGCCGGCGAGTACGACCGCCGTGGCCTCGGCGATGTCGTCCCGGTCGGTGTACGGCACGGGGCCGTCCGCCGGCTGGGCGATCACGCCGGTCCGCCGCCACGGGCCGAGGACCTGGTCGAGCGGGCCGTAGGCGCCGTTGCGCAGCGCGGTCCAGGCGACGCCGGAGTCGTCGAGGACCGCCTCGGTGGCGCGGTGGATGTCCGACGGCGGGTACGGGTTGCCCGGGACGGCGCCCTGCTGGCTCGTGTAGACGATCCGTCGGACGCCGGCCTCGACCGCGGCCCCGACGGCGTTCCGGTGCAGGGCGACCAGGTCGGCGGCCGGGTCGTTGCCGGACACCAGGAGGACCTGTTCGGCGCCGGCGAAGGAGTCACGCAACGCGGCCGGGTCCTCGTAGGAGCCCTGCCGCACGCGCACGCCACGGTCGGCGAGGTGACGCGCCGCGGCGGCGTCGCGGACGCTGACCCCGATCCGGTCGGCGGGCACGCGCCGCAGGAGGTGCGCGACGGTGGCGCCGCCCAGCCCACCGGTGGCGCCGGTGACAACGATCATTTCCTCACCCTTCCTGAGCGCCCACGGCGTTTTCCGGCCGTTCACGGCGTCCACCGTGACCGTGGGCCGGCCATAAGTTGACCACTCCGGTCAGTTTCTCTTCCGTCTGCGACCGTAGGTAACTGACTCGGCGAGTCAAGTCCCGCCCGCGTGTGATGCGATGCCCGCGGTCGGAGCGGTCGGAGCGGTCGGAGCGGTCGGAGCGGTCCCTACGGTCCGCACGGTCCGCACGGTCCGCACGAGAAGGAGGCAGGTGAGGGCCATGGCCGGTGCGACGCCTTCGGGACCCGGGCTGCGCGCCGACGCCCGGCGCAACGCGGAGCAGATCCGCGCCGCCGCGATCGGCGCCTTCCAGGGGCAGGGTCTGACGGTGCCGCTGGAGGAGGTCGCCAGGGCGGCCGGGGTGAGCAAGGCCACCGTCTTCAACCGGTTCGGCGGGCGGATCGGCCTCATCGAGGCCGTCATCGAGGAGGTCGTGGCGAGCGAGCTGTCCGCCGTCATCGACCGCTCGCGGACCATCGACGACGCCGGCGAGCGGATCACCCACTACCTCACCGCGCTCCGCGACCTCCAGTACCGGCAGCCCGCCTTCAACGACGTCCTGTTGCGGACGTATCCGGATTCACCGGGGCTCATGGAGATCTGCCGGGTCGGCGGCGAGGCCAACGAGGAGTTCGTCGCGGCGGCACGGGCATCCGGCGCGCTGCGGCCGGAGTTCACGGCGGGCGACCTCCAGGCGCTCGTCGTCGACAACGCCCTCGCCCTCCGGCACGGCGAGCGGCCGGGACGGGACGACTACGACCGCCGCACCCGGTACCTGCTGGACGGGATCCGGGGGCACTCCCCCGCCCCCGGCGGCCGCTGACCGCGCGGCCGCCCCGCGGAGTCGGCGGGCCGGCCGCAGAGGCCGGCCTCGGTGGGGGCGCCCGCACGCCCCCGGGACAGGGCCTAGCGGGAGGGGGTGATCGACGCCACGATCTCGGGGGCGTTCTCCAGCGACTCCTCGAAGCTGTCGCTGCCCCCCGCCCCGCCCCTGAGGTGCGTGTCGAAGAAGGCGGTGACCCCCTCGGCCAGCACGCGCATCGTCCCCGGCGCGAGGTCACCGTAGTTGAGGGCGAACGCCTCGGGCGGCATGGTCTCGGCGAGGCCCATCCCGTCGATCCAGCCGTCGCTGCCGACGTCGCTCACGGCCAGGTGCCCGGCGCCCGCGATCTCCACCACCCGGCCCTCGGCCGAGACCTCGAAGAACGGCGGCCAGCTCGGCTCGGTCTCGGCGGTGTGCCCCTCGCTGGCGACGATGAGCCATGGCGCGTCCAGGCCGGCGTCGGCGTCGGGCTGGCGGGCGAAGCCGTCCAGGTTCACCGCGGCGGCGACCTCGTCCCGTTCGTGGGCCACCTGCAACGCCGCGGCCCCGCCGGCCGAGTGGCCGAAGACGCCCACCGTCTCCGTGTCCACGGCGGCGACCAGTTCCGAGGGGAAGTCCTCACCCGCGGCGAGCCGGTCGAGGACCAGGGAGGTGTCCTCCGCGCGCAGCCCGATCAGCGGGGTGACGTCGTCCTCGTTGAGCATCCGCGTGGCCTGCTCGCTCGTGCCCACCACGCGGCCGTCGGGGAACTCCACGGCGGGGGACTCGTGGGTGGTGCCCACACCGATCACGACATAGCCCTCGCTGGCCAGTTGGAGCGCGACCGCGGTGTTGTCGCCCAGGGAGCCGTAGAGGCCGTGGGAGTAGACCACCACGGGGTGGCCTTCCGCCGAGTCGGCCTCGGCGACCGGGGCGTCCAGCAGGGCGGGAGACCGCACCGTGTCGAGCGAACCCTCGGGGTAGAGGTACATCTCCTCGTTCGCCGCCGCCGTGGTCCCGGCGGTGTAGCGGGTGACCTCACACCCCGGGGAGTCGACGGTCGCCCCGGTCGGGTACCAGACCTGGACGAGCACCTCGCGGGGCGACGGCGACGGGGCGAGCGGGTCGGGTCGGTCCTCGTCGGTGAGCGCCAGTTGGGTGGTGCCGACGGAGAGCGGCCCACTCGGCTCGGGCAGGCGCAGCGCGTCCCGCGGCGGGGCGTCGTCCCCGACGGAGAGCGGGGAGTCCCCCGGGGTGCAGGACGGCGCGGGGTCCTCGGCCGCCTCCGCCCCCTCGCTCGTGGAGCAGCCCGCGAGGAACACGAGGGGGGCGGTGGTCGCCAGGGCCGCCCCACGGGCCGCCCGGAAGGACCGCCGCCGCCCACCGGTGCCGCCCGCCGACGGCGCGGCACTCCGCGGAACACGCATACTCTCTTCTCCCATGTTTGCGAACGTGCAAGGGTCGCTCTCCGGCGTCGAGTTGCCGTCGAGCCCGCCCAGGTTAGCGTGCACGCGCAGGGCTCCATCGCCAGCGTCGCGAGTGCGAAGGGAGCGGAGCGCTATAGGGCGACGCGGGAGCGACGGCGCACGGGGAGAGCTTCCCCGTGCGCTCCGGCTCACGCGGCCGGCTCAGTCCGCGTTCCGCCGGAAGACCCGCAGGAAGACCCGCCGAAAAGCCGCCCCGGGTCCGGGAGCCGCCTCCCCGGCCGGTGCGAACCCCAGCTGTGCGCAACGGGCCCGCGGGGCCGGGGCGCGGCCCCTGTCCACGCCCCGGCCCGACGCCCTGAGCGGGCGCCGGGACACGTCTGGCGGCCCGGGATCACCGCGCTCTCTCGCGCCACCACGGCTCGACGGCGGTCAGGTCACGGAACGCGTTGGTGACGCAGTGGAGTTCGCCGCCGACCGTGCCCACGCCGTGCGCGTACTCCCAGTCCTCGACCCAGGCGACCCGGACACCCACCCGGGCGAGGGACTCCTCGGTGGCGCGCTGGAAGACGTCCGCGCCCGAGGCGTCGAGCGGGGCGTGCGTGTCGGGTGCCAGGAAGACCTCGGTGCCCGGCTGGACGCCGTTGGCCACCGCCGGCAGGTGGTTGGCGACGACGCCCTGCCGTGGGTAGTCCGGGATCTCCAGGCTCTCGAAGAGGGCCGGGACCCGGACGATGTCCTCGTCGGTGAGGGCCAGTTCCTCGGTCAGCACCGCGAGCGCCGCGTCCACGCCGGCGGACGCCAGCTCGGTGCCGGCCCGCAGCTGGGGGTGTTCCAGGGCGGCGGCCACGGTCAGCCCGGGGTAGGGCGTCAGCTCCGGATCCACGTCGCGGACCAGCGGCTGGTCGCCGCCGCCCGCCTCCGCCACCTCGGCGAGCAGGCGCAGGCCCCAGTCGGGGTCGGCGACCAGCGCGGCCCAGCCCCGCTCGTTGTCGGCGGGCACGAAGGACAGGAACTCATCGATGTGTCCCACGCCCAGCCAGCTGGTGTCCACGGCCAGCGGGTCCTGCTCGCCCTGGGCCGCGAGCAGCCCCGTGAACGCCGGGTCCGGGGCGGCGAGTCCGCCGTCCGAGCCGTAGAGCACCCGGCCGGTCGGAAAGTCCGCGGCGGCTGTCCGGTAGGGCGGGGCGACCAGGAAGTTGCCGGTGGAGCTGAACGAGCCCCACAGCGCGCTGTGCTCGTCGTCCCCCACCCGGTCGGCGGTGAACTCCTGGAGCACGGCGGTGTCCGCGCCGCGGAAGACGGTGAACGCCGTCCGGCCGCCGTCCCGCAGCGGGAAGTCGGAGCTGCTGCCCTCCGGCATCACGTCGGCCGAGCGGAGGAGGACGCTCAGCCGTCGTGGCTCCCCGTCGGGCCCCGGCGCCATGGCGTAGCCCGTGATGAACTGGTCGCGCGTCCACTGGTCGCCGCCCGTGGGGTAGTCGAGCAGCCGATCGTCGACCCCGGCCTCGGCCAGACCCTCGGCGAGCCCGGCGCGGAACTCCGCCTCGCCGGGCAGGCGGGGCTCGGCGGGTGTCCCGGGGTCGTAACCCTCGCGCTCCACCTGTTCGGGAGTGGTGCCGTTGTCCGAGACCAGCATCCGTTCCACCGGCAGCAGGTCGTGGGTGAGCAGCAGCGGCGCCACCCGCAGGCGCACCCGGTCCCGATAGGTCTCGCCCCGGTCGTCGATGGTCAACGTGACGTCCACGAACCCGTCCCACCGCTCGGGGTCGCGCACGATGTCGCGCACCTCCAGGGCGAAGTCCGCCCCGTCCACCAGCTGTTCCCGCGTCAGCTCGCCGCCGTCCGGGAACGGTGTGTGGGTCGGTTCGCCGTCGGGGCCGGTGCCGCGCAGAAAGAGCCCGGCGTGCCGGGCCGACGCCTCGTCCAGACTGAGCGTCGCGCGGGCGGCCGGGCCGGGGTCGGCGCCGCCCGCCAGCCGGAGCGGGGCCAGGTCGGCGGCGTCCTCGACGCCGGCGACCACGTCGTCCGTCCCGTCGTGGCAGGCGGCGAGGCGCTCGTCGGTCAGGCGCTGGCCGTCGGGGGCGAGCGTCGGGCAGCGCCCGGCGTCGTCGTCGATGTTGGGCAGCACGAGGGCACCCCGGTCGTCGTGCCACTCACCCTTGCCGGCCTCGTCTCGGTGGGTCGGCCGGCCGTCGCGGTCGGTGTCCGCCAGCAGACGGGGGCGGTCCGGCGCCTGCGACGAGCCGTGGGCGCTCACTCCGGCGGCCACCCCGGTGCCGAGCAGGGCCACGGCCAGCAGGCCGCCGGTGGTCCGGCGCCGCCGAGGCCAGGAGCGGAACGGGTTCGGGAACGGTCTCTTCGGCATACCGCCAGCCTGTCCCGGGCGCGGGCGGCGGCACATCGGCGTTTCGGCGGAGACGGCGCCCGGCCGGCGGGGGAGCCTCCCCCTTTCGGCAGAGGCGGGGAACTGCGGCCCTAGGCTGGGCGGATGAGGTGGCACGCGTGGGTCGGTCCTGCCCTTGTCTGCGGTGTGGCGGGCTGGGCCGGGCACGACGTCCGCGCCGTGGGCTGGTCGATCACGCTGCCGGCGGCGCTGGCGGTCGGCGCCGCGCTGCTGTGGCCGGCCCTGTCCGGCCGCCGGCCGGCGGGGGTGCCGGCCGGGCGGCTGGCCGTGGCGGCGGTGGTCGCCCTCTCGGCGGGGGCGACGCTCGGCTACGGCGGGTCGTCGCCGAACCGGGCCGGGGTGTGGTGGCTGGTCGAGACGGCTGGGCTGTTGGCGCTGCTGACGCTGGTCGTCCGGGCCGAGCCGGCTCGTTGGGCGGTGCCCGCGGCGGGCGGGCTGCTGCTGGCCCTCGGCGCGCTGCCGACGCGGCTCGGGCTGCGGATGGAACCGCCCTCGCCGGCGGGCGAGTTGGCGGTGCTCTGCGCCGGCTGGGCGCTGGCCGGGCTCGCGGCGGCGGCGGGGGGCGCGGCGCTGCGGCGGCTGGACCGCCACCGGGAGCTGGCGGTGGCGGAGGCCAGGCGGGCCCAACGGCTGGCGCTCGCGCGGCATCTCCACGACTTCGTGGCCCACGAGGTGAGCGGCATGTTGGTACGGGCACAGGCCGGCGGGGTGGTGGGCGAGCGCGATCCCCGGGCGGCGCTGGCCGCGTTGGCGGAGGTCGAGGAAGCCGGGCAGCGGGCACTGGCCTCGCTGGACCACGCGGTGCTGCTGCTCGGCGCGGCGGACGGCGGGGCGCCGGCCGGTGCCCCGCCGTTCGAGGCGGGGCTGGCGGAGCTGGCCGCGCTGGTGGCGCGGTTCCACACGGCCGACGACGCCGAGGTGGTGCTGGAGCAGGACCCGGCGACCCGCGCGCCGGGCCTGTCGGTCGCCGTCTCCGGCGCCGCCTACCGCGTGGTGCTGGAGGCGCTGACCAACGTCCGGCGGCACGCGCGACACGTCGGCCGGGTGCGCGTGGTGGCCCGGCGGCGGGGCGCCGAGCTGGAGATCAGCGTCACCGACGACGGGGCGGGCGGCAAGGGCGCGGCCGGGGACGCCGCCGGCCGCCCACGGGCGGGTGGCGGCACGGGGCTGGCCGAACTGGCCCGGCAGGTCGGCGCGTTGGACGGCACGCTGACCGCGGCGGCCCGCGTCCCGAGGGGCTGGCGGGTCACGGCGAGATTCGTGGCAGCATGGCCGACGTGACGACGCGCATCGTGATCGCGGACGATCAGGCGGCCATCCGGCACGGCTTCCGGCTGGTCCTCGACGCGCAGCCCGACCTGTGCGTGGTCGGGGAGGCCGCCGACGGCGCCGGGGCGTTGGCGACCGCCCGACTGCTGCGCCCCGACATCCTGTTGGCCGATGTCCGGATGCCCGGACCGGACGGCCTGGAGGTGGTCCGGCAGTTGGCCGGCGACGGGCCAGGCGCCGTTCCGGAGACCCGGGTCATCGTGGTGACGACCTTCGACCTCGACGAGTACGTCTATCCGGCGCTGCGTGACGGGGCGGCCGGCTATCTGCTGAAGCGGTCGGGGCCGACCCTGCTGGTCGAGGCGATCCGGGCGGCGATGTCGGGCGAGGCGCTGGTCTCGCCGTCGATCACCGTCCGCCTGCTGCGCGGCCTGACCGCCTCCCCCGCGCCCGCCACGGCGCGGGCCGCGCTGACCGAACGGGAGGCGGAGGTGGCCGGGTTGGTGGCCCAGGGGTGCACCAACGCGGAGATCGCCGCCGAGTTGCTGATCTCGCCGGGCACCGTGAAGACCCATGTGGCAAGCGCCCAGCGGAAGGTCGGCGCCCGGAACCGGGTCGGCGTCGCCGCCTGGGCCTGGCGCACCGGCCTGGCCCGCTGACCCGCGCCGCCCGCGTCGGGCGGGCGCTCCGGCGTCGCTCCGCCGGCCTCCGCCGCCGCCGGAGAGCGCGCGTCGCACGGGATCTCCGGCACCCGCGACCCGGCCGGCTCAGTCCACGTTCCGCCGGAAGACCTGCCGGGAGCCGCCCTCGGGGCCGGGAGCCGCGTGCTCGGCCGGTGTGAACCCCAGCCGTGTGTAGAAGGCCCGCGCCCCGCTGGCGACGGCCCCCGGGTGGTCGGTGCCGAAGGTGACCACCTCCAGCGTGCCGGGGCCGCGCACCCAGCGCCGGGTCGCGTCCGCCATGAGCGCGCGCCCCGCCCCCGCCCCGCGCGCCCCCTCGGAGACGACGAGCCAGTGCACGTGGTGGGTCGCCCCCTCGACGCCGAACAGCAGGCCGCCCAGCGGTGGTCCGGTGTCGGAGGCGACGGCCACGAGCGCCAGGGAACGGCGGATGTGGGCGCGCACGGCGTCGTGGAAGCCGCGCTCGTCGACCATCGGGCCGAACCAGTGCTCCACCTCGGCGGCCAGGGCCAGAAAGCCGGGAAAGTCGCGCTCCTCGCCGAGTCTGACGATCATGCGCCCAGGATGCCAGGGCGCTCCGCGTCGCCTCTCCCGGCCCCCGTACCAGGAGAGACGACGCGGCAGCGCACGGTTCAGCGGGTGCGGTAGGCGTCGAGGATCGTCTGCTCCGTGGTGTTGCCGTCCCGGTCGGTCAACTCCGCCCGGAACGACACCGAACCGCCGGCCTCGGGGTTGGCCACCGTCACCGAGCCGCCCTCGACCGGCGTCTCCTCCCAGGAGGCGCCGCCGTCGTAGGAGACCCGGACGGCCAGGGACGCGGGACCGTCCTGCGCCGCCGCGCCCTCCACGGTCACCGGCACGTCGAACGGCCGACCGGCCTCGGCCGTGCTGTCCGGGGCCAGTTCGGGCGAGAAGCGCACCAGCGAGACGGGCAGCTCCAGAGGCTCGTCGCCCAAGACGGAGCCGGAGGTGAAGCCGAACGTCGCCGAGATCTCCGTGCTCACGCCCGCGTCGGGGCGCAGGGCCGTCGTGGTCAGCTCGTAGCGGCCCTCGGCGGCCGGCACCTCGAAGTCCGCCCAGCCGCGCAGGAAGTCTTCCCGCTCCCCGATGACCTCGCCCTCGTAGGAGAGGGTGGTGAAGCCCGTTCCGCCGGAGAGGTACCCCGCGTGGCCGGCGCCGTCCGAGACGGTGGTCAGGGCGACGACGAGCCGGTCGCCGCCGCGCGTCAGCGCGCCGGCGGCCGGCGGCGGAGGCGCGAACACCCCGACGCCCATGGTGTCCGTGAAGGTCTCCCCCGCCTCGACGGCGCGTTCGGCGACGGTGAGGGACCCCGCCTCGCCCGGCCCGGTGAAGCCCAGGGTGTAGCTCCAGTCGCCGGCGCTCAGATACAGCGTGGCCTCGGCCGGCAGGGCGCGTTCCGGCCCCTGGCCGGCGCGGCGGTCGGCGGCGACCGTGAGCCGGCCCGTGGTGTCCCCGGTCGGCGCGCCGAGGGTCAGCCGCAGCTCGGCGAACTCCTCGGGCGTGTAGGCGTGTTCGTGTCCGGTGAAGTACCTTCCCGCGGTCCGGATCTCGGCGTGGTACTCCGAGGCGCCCGCCGCCCAGGACGTCTGGTGGGTGGCGACCAGCTCGTCGTCGCCGAGCGCGGGCCCCATGTGCTGGGTGCGCAGCGGCACCTTCCCCTGACGCTCCCAGCCGTTGCGGACGCCCAGGTCCGGCAGTTCGACGCCGTTAAAGGCGTAGAACTCCTCGGCGTCCCCGTCCGGAACGGTCAGGTCGATCTCCTCGGCCTGTCGGGCGTCGAACGTCACCGTCGCGTCGCCGTCCAGCGGGGCCAGCACGGCGATGTGGCGCGCCTCCCAGTCGTCGCCGTTCGCGTGGGCGAGCAGCAGGTACTCCCCGCCGTCGGGCAGCCGCAGCACGGCGGAGCCGTCCTCGGGGAAGAGGGACGTCGACTCGCCGGTGGCACGGTCGACCAGCGTGGCCGACCAGCCCGCGTGCGGCGCGCCGTCCAGCCCGACGCCCTCCACGGTCAGTTCGTGGAACTGGCCCTCCAACGCGATCGCGCCGGCGGTGCCGACGGTGTGCCCGCCGCCCGTCGCCGTGACGAAGGCGCTGTACGCGCCGACGGGTGTCGCCTCGTCGAACGCGGTGTCGGCGGTCACCTCGACGGTCGCGGTGCCGCCGGCGGGCACGGTGACGGCGTCGGCGCCGAGCCGGAAGGTGCCCTCGGGCGCGGGGGCCCCTTCCGGGCCCGTCGCGCGCAGCGCCAGGTCGAGGGTGACGTCCTCGGCGCCGGGGTTGCTGTAGGTCAACTCCCGGACGACGGGCGCGTTGTCGGCGTGCGGCCACTGCTGCGCGCCGAAGCTGAGGGAGACCGGCTCGGCCACGACGCTCTGCCCGATCGCGGCGGCCGCGTCGACGCGCCCCGCCCCCTGCTGGAACGCGGTCTGCCCTTCGACGGGTGCCGCCGAGGCCACGAGCGCCGCCTTGAGGCGTTCGCCGCTCCAGTCGGGGTGCCGCTGCGCCAGCAGCGCGGCGGCACCCGCGACGTGCGGCGCGGCCATCGAGGTGCCGGAGAGGCGCATGTAGCCCTCGCCCGCCGGTTCGGCGCCGCCCTCCAGATAGCTGCCCTCGGCCGCGGCGGCGGCGATGTCCACGCCGGGGGCCGTCAGGTCGGGCTTCAGCGCCGCGTCGCCGACGCGGGGGCCGATCGACGAGGAGTGCGCGAGGGCGTCGTCCCGGTCGACGGAGCCGACGGTGAGCGCGGCGTCGGCGCTGCCGGGCGAGCCGATGCTGGCGGGGCCCGGTCCGCTGTTCCCCGCGGAGAGGACGAACAGCGTGTCGCTCTCGGCCGACAGCCGGTTCACCGCCTCCTCCAGCGGGTCCACCTCCGGGGTGTCGGCGCCGCCCAGGCTCATGTTGACGATGTCGGCGCCCTGCGCGACGGCCCACTCCATGCCGGCGATGATGCCCGAGTCGGTACCGAAGCCGGAGTCGTCCATCACCTTGCCGTTCAGCAGGTCGGCGCCGGGCGCCACGCCGGTGAGCGCGCCGCCGGCGCCGCCGACGATGGAGGCGACGTGCGTGCCGTGGCCGAAGAGGTCCTCGGTGGTGTCGGAGCCGCTGAAGTCGGCCGACCCGACGACCCTGCCCTCGTCCAGGTCGGGGTGCGAGGTGTCGATCCCCGAGTCCAGGACCGCGACGGTCACGCCGGTGCCGTCGAAGCCCGCCTCCCAGGCGGCCGGCGCCCCGATCCGCGGGACGCTGTGGTCCAGCGCGGCGGACCTCAGGGCGTCCAGGCGGAGCGAGACGAGCCCCGCGCCCCGCGCGGCCGGCCCGGTCAACGCCTCCCACACCCCGGCGGCACCCTCCGGGGAGACGGTCATCGCCTCGGCGTCGATGCTCGTCAACGCGGCGCGGTGCGTCACCCCTTCGTCGGCGAACGGCCGCGCGGGCGGCTCGCCCCCGTAGGAGGCGATCACGGGTATGCCGTCGCCGACCAGCCGGGCGTACGCGGGGTGGCTCAGCTCACCGACGTCGAACAGCCGGAGGTCGACCAGCCCCTCGGCGAGCGGGCCGCGGGCGTCCGAGGGGATGACGAGCGTCGCGTCGTCCGTCTCCGAGACCTCGAACGCCACCCCCTCCCGCCCGGAACCCGGCAGGACCGCGCGCACCTCGCCCCCGGGGCCGAGCCGCACGCGGTCGCCGGTGATCAGGGTGATCTCGCGTTCCTGTCCGCTCTCGACGGGGGCGGTGCCCTCGGACGGGCTCGCCGTCGCGGGCGCGGCCAGCAGCGACCCGCCGGCCAGGGCCAGCACGACGGCGGCGGCCACGCCGGCCCTGCCGCGCCCGGGACGCGCGCCAGTCGCGCGGCGGCCCGGCCGACTTCGGGGTATCGGGCGCTCTTCTCTCGCAGATTCTCTTCGCACGGAGGGAGCGTAGACATGCGTCAGGGGATCGTGCGCGGACGCGAATGATCATGGTTTCTTGCCCATGGAACCAGCCGTTCTCCGCACCTCGCCGACCCCGGTAACACCGGCCCTCCCCTGCGTCGTTCACGGTCCGGACCGCCGCGAAACCGTCCTGAAATCGACGGCACGCGCCGTCAACGCGGCATCGCCGCTCCGTCACCTCCGCAAAGCACGGTGCCCGTGCGGAGAGGCGGAACGACGCGGGCCGGGTGGCGCCCCCGCGGCGGCGGACAGTTGACGTTTACCCGGCGCCGCCCCGCCGGGAAGCCTTGTCCGGCCCGCCGGACGGCCGCTACGGTGCTCACGTACCGGGCCGCGATCGCGGGGCCTGGGGGCTGCTTCGACGACATCAGCGCGGTTCGGCGCATCGACACCCTTCGTGCGTGCGCCGCCGAGCGAGCTTCTCCATCTCCCGCCCCACGGCGGGACGTTGGCGCCTCGACGGCGTGCCTTCCTCCGGGAGGTAGGACCCCCATGCGTTTGTCTCGTCATCGCCCCCGCCGCTGGTTGGCGGCCACGCTGCTGGCCGTCGCCGGACTGGCCGGCGGCACGCTCACCGCGCCCCCGGCCGCCGCCGCGCGCCCCCTCGCCGAGGAGGACGACGGCGCCGACTGCCAGGTCGAGCCGGGCTCCGGGCCGTCGAACGCGTTGCTGCCCGACCCGTTCACCCGGCTGGACGGAAGCCGGATCACCAGCCGCGAGGACTGGCGCTGCCGCCGCGCGGAGATCAGGGAGCTCGCGGAGCGGCACGTCTACGGCGACCGGCCGGCGCCGCCGGAGAGCGTCTCCGGCACCGTCTCCCCGACCGGCGTCACGGTCAACGTCCAGGACCAGGGCCGGAGTGCGGGCTTCTCGGTCTCCGTCGACCTGCCGAGCGGCACCGGCCCGTTCCCCGCCGTGGTGGTCTACGGCGGCTTCGGCGCGGACACCGCCGCGATCAAGGCGGCGGGCGCGGCCGTCATCTCCTACGACCCGTACGCCGTCGGCGCCGAGGGCACCCCGAGGAACGCCAAGCGCGGCGCGTTCTACGACCTCTACGGCGCGACCAGCCCCACCGGGCTGCTCCAGGCGTGGGGTTGGGGCGTCAGCCGGATCATCGACGTGATCGAGCAGTCGGACGGCACCGTGCTGCGGGCCGACGCGACCGGCGTCACGGGGTGTTCGCGGTTCGGCAAGGGGGCGCTGGTGGCGGGCGCGTTCGACCAGCGGATCGCGCTGACCATGCCGATCGAGTCCGGCACCGCCGGGGTGCCGATCTTCCGGGGGGTGGCGGCCGAGGGCGGCCAGCCGCCGGACAGCGCCTACGGTGAACAGCCCTGGCTGGGCGACGCGTTCGGCTCCTACACGGGCGACACGGCCGCGCTGCCGGTGGACACCCACCAGATCCTGGGGATGATCGCGCCACGCGGGCTGCTGGTCATGGAGAACCCGCACGTGGACTGGCTGGGCGCGCGGTCCGGCAGCGTGGCGGCGCTGGGCGGCGCCGAGATCTACGAGGCGCTGGGCGCGGGCTCCCACATCTCCTATGTCTCCGACGTCCAGGACGGCACCCACTGCGCCTCCCGCGCGGAGTGGAACGGCCCGCTGACGCGGTCGATCCAGGCGTTCCTGCTGAGCTCGGGGTCCCCGCCCGACGTGTTCCGGGTCTCAGGCGCGAAGTCGGGGAACCTGGCGGAGTGGCGCGACTGGCAGACGCCGGTGCTCACCGACTGAGCCCCCTCCGCGGTACCGGGGCGCGCGGAGCGGGGCGCGCGCCCCCACCCCGGCCGCGGCAACGCCGCACCGCGGGCCGGCGGGAAGCGGACGGGCACGGGGAGTTGGCGGCCGTGGGGGTCGAGCGGCGGCGCCGCGCGGTCGTCGTGGACATCGCGCGTCGTCGTGGACATCGCGCGCTCGGGCCCCGAAGGTAGACGGCGGGGCGTGCGGAGGTGCACCCTTCCCATGCCACCTGTATCGATAAAGAGATCCCGGCCCCACCCGCCCCTTCGCCCTCCCCCGCACCCCGCGGGCCGCCCCACGGCCTCCCGAACACCTCTGCCCCGGCGGCCCGTTGGGGCGCGCCCCGGGACGCTGACCTGCGCCGCCGAACCCGGAACCGGTCACGGAACCGGTGACGTGAAAGAGTTTGACGAGCATCGGACAATGCACACTGGGTGGGCACGACCGACCACAGAGACCGCACCGTATCGCCGCGCGATCCCCAGCGCGCGGCAGCACCGGAGGGACCGCAGATGCCGGAGCAGCACGCGACGCAGTCGCGCGACGCGGACAGGCGGCCGACCATCTACGAGGTCGCCCGGCTGGCCGGGGTGTCCCACCAGACGGTCTCCCGGTTCCTCCGCAAGGACCCCACCATGCGCCCGGACACCGCGCGCCGCGTCTCGCACGCGGTGCGGGAGTTGGACTACCGGCCCAACCTGGCGGCCCGTTCGATGCGCACCCGCAGGACCAACCGGATCGCGGTCATCCTCCCGGAGACCACCTCGTTCGTGCCGACCCGACTGCTCAGCGGCGCCGCCGCCGCCGCGCACGACGCCGGCTACCTGGTGGACGTCGTCGGCCTGGAGGGCGACGCCGCCGCCCGCGCCGAGCGGATCGGCGCCCTGCTGCAACCGGCGAACGTGGACGGCATCCTCTCGTTCACCCCGCTCGCCGAGAACCTGCGGCCCGCCCCCGGCGCCCAGCGGGTGCCGATCGTGGTGGACGGCGAGTACGACGACAACATGCGGGCCCGCGCGCTGCTCGCCGACGCCAAGGCGGCGGACGACATCATCGGCCACCTCGCCGACCTGGGGCACCGCACGTTCGTGCATGTCGCGGGCCCCCGCACGTTCGCCTCCGCGGTGAACCGCCGCGCCGAGTACGAGGCGTCCGTCGCACGGCGCGGGCTGGTCTCGCACGCGGTGGTGGACGGCGACTGGAGCGCGGGCTCCGGCTGGCGGGCCGCCCGCGAGGTGATCGCCGGATCGCCGGCGACGGCCGTCTTCGCGGCCAACGACCGGGTGGCGTTCGGGGTGATCCGGGGGTTGCAGAGCTCGGGGGTCGACGTACCGGGGCGGGTCAGCGTCTTCGGCTGGGACGACGACGAGCTGGGGCGGTACTTCCATCCGCCGCTCTCCACGGTCCGCGTCAACCGGGAGAGCCAGGGACGGGCGGCGTTCCAGCGGCTGCTGTCCCTGCTGCACGGGCAGGAGCCGGCCGCGCCGATGGACACCGCCGGCCTCAACCACCTGATCTTCCGCGACTCCACGGCCCCGCCGCCCGCCGTCTGAGCGCACCACCCCGAGCGCGCCGCGCGCGCCCCCACGACCGGCGCGCGAAACCGCGCGACCGCCCCCGCCGACGTGTCCGCACGCGATCGCGCACCGCACACACGGGCCTTGCGCCCGCCCTCCCACGGCACGCCCGACCGGCCCCTCCCCGGCCCCGCCGCCCGGCGGCGGCGCGGCGATCCCCGGGCGCGCGGGAGCCGGGGCGGCAACGGACCTCCCGAAACGGCCCCGGACTCCTAGTTCTTGCCCGTGATGACCAGCCTGCGGGCGATCTCGGGGACGGGCACACCGTTGGCCCGCAGGCTGCGGGCGTATGCGGCCATGTCGTCGTCGACGACCTTGGGGCGTCCGCCGTGTCGGCCGCACTCGCGGGCGGATGCCTGGCCCTCCAGGGACTTCTCCCGGATGTACTCGCGCTCGGACTCGGCCATGCCGGCGAAGAACGCGAACGGGGCGGCGCCGTGCCCGGACGGGTCGTAGACCCCCTGGAGAGGGCCGGGAAGCGGCACCGCCGTGGAGATTCCCGTTGGCGCGGAGCTTTCGCCAGCCGCATCCCCGACCTGACCTTGGCTCTCAACCCGCCTTGGCCGAGCCCGCGTTGCCCTGTCCGAGGACCCGCTCCACCCCGTCGAAGGTCACCCCGCTCCCGGCGAGCACATCCCGTACGATGCCGGGCCGTGCCGTCATCGCGAGGAGCAGGTGTTCGTCGCCGATGGCCTTCTCCTTGCGAGACAGGACCACCCGCAGGGACTGCTCCAGGATCGTCTTCGCCTCCTTGGTGAACGGCCGGTGCCCCGACCCCGCCCGGCGCAGCCACCCCGCCGGCTGGCCGCCGCGCGCCAACGCACCCTCGCCATGGGCCTCTTCGACCCGCGACACGATCTCGGTGACGTCGATCCCGAGCCCGGCCAGCGCCTCGGCGTCCGCCGCCGAGACTCCACCGCGCCGCCGCGCCTCGTCGAGCCTGCTCACCACGGCCTCACGCCGCACGCCGAGGGCCGTCAGCGCGAACGCCCCCTTGGTGCCCTGCGCGTCGAGCAGCGCGAGCAGCAGATGCCCGGGCTCGACCCGCGCGTCACCGCGCTGCTCGGCCCGCCCCACCGCACCCTTGACGACGGCGCGGGCGCCGTCCGTGAACCGCTCGAACATTCACTGCCTCCCGTATTTCTTGTGCACGGCCTGCCTGCTCACCCCGAGCTCGGCGGCGATCTCCTGCCAGGACCAGCCCTGGTTGCGTGCATTGCGCACCTGGACGGCTTCGAGCTGTTCGAGCAGGCGCCGCAGCGCGGTCACCGCCCGCAGCCCGACCCTGGGGTCACGATCCCCCGCCCGCTCGGCGAGATCCGTTGCTTCGGTCATGCTGTCAACCTAGATTGACAACCACTCGCTTGTCAACCCAGGTTGACAAGGGCGGAATCCGCCCCGGGGGAAGATCTCGACCAGGCTCGTGATCAGAGCCCGGCGGTACACGCGTCATCGGCTGCACGGCGAGGACCGGGCACAGTGGCGGACAGGGGGAGTTCGAGGCGCTTGTCCATGTCGAGACGGAAGGCCCCTTACGGGTTGATGTTCGACCAGAACAGGGCGGCCAGGCCGCGCCGGTCCTCATCCGTCAGCTTCTTCGCCCAGGTCGGCTCGGCGAGGATCCGCTGAGGCAGCAGGGTGTTGACGTTTACGAGAGGCAGGAGTCCGGGGCCGAAACCCTTGCACCCCGTCGCCCCACACACCAAAATCGCACGCATACCCACCGACCCGCACATCGGTCGGAGCGCCCACCCCTGCGGCTCCGCCTCTGCGCAAAGCCAAACGAGGGTCTTGTGTGATCGATAACTCATCCCTAGAGTCCCCCTTGTTGAAAGCGCTTACTGACCGAGGAGCCCCTCGTATGTCCTCACCTCCCTCCCGTCTGCGCGTCGCGGTCGTCGGCACGGGTGGCATCGTCACGGGCAGCCACCTGCCCGCGCTCCGCGCCCACGCCGACCGCGTGGAACTCGTGGCCGCCGTCGACGTCGACCCCGCGCGACTCGCCGCCTTCCGCGAGGCGGCCGGCTCGCTGTGGCAGGGGGCCGGCGAGTACACCGATCTCGCGACCATGCTGGCCGAGGCCCGCCCCGACCTGGTGCTGATCGGCACCCCGCCGTCCCTGCACCGCGAGCAGACCGTGGCCGCGCTCAAGGCCGGCGCCTGGGTGCTCTGCGAGAAGCCGTTGACCCTCTCGCTCGCGGAGTACGACGAGATCGCCGCCGCCGAGGAGGAGTCCGGCGCCTACGCCTCCGTGGTCTTCCAGCACCGGTACGGCTCCGGCGCGGTGCACGCCAGGGAGCTGATCGCCGGCGGCGAGCTGGGCACCCCGCTGGTCGCGCACTGCCAGACCACCTGGCACCGCGACACCGCCTACTACTCGGTGCCCTGGCGCGGCCGGTGGGAGACCGAGGGCGGCGGGCCGACCATGGGCCACGGCATCCACCAGTACGACCTGCTGCTCCACCTGCTCGGCGACTGGAGCGAGATCCGGGCGATGGCCGCGCGGCTGGTGCACGACGTCGAGAGCGAGGACGTCTCCACCGCCCTGGTCCGCTTCGCCGGCGGCGCGGTGGCCACCGTGGTCAACAGCGTGCTCTCCCCGGACCAGGTCAGCGCCATCCGCGTCGACTGCGCCGAGGCCACGGTCGAGCTGACCCACCTCTACGGCCACGGCAACGCGGACTGGAAGTACACCCCGCGCCCCGGTCTCGACGACGAGGAGCGCGTGACGCGCTGGCGCACGCCCAAGGACGACCTGCCCAGCTCGCACGCCGCGCAGCTCGGCGTGGTGCTGGACGCGCACGACGCGGGCGTGCGCCCCCCGGGCAGTGGTCCCGACGCGCGCCGCACCGTGGAGTTCGCCGCCGCGCTCTACAAGTCCGCGTTCACCGGCGAGCCGGTGCGCGCCGGGGAGATCGCCGAGGGCGACCCCTACTACACCGCCATGCACGGCGACCACCCCGACTGGAGGCCCCAGCGATGACGATCCAGGTCACCCACACCCACGGCGAGCGGATCGCCGTCTCCTCCGGCGGCGTGGAGCTGCTCTCCTACGTCTACCGTCCCGACCCGGACCCGTTCGAGTCGCGCAAGCCGTACATCCACCCGCTGCGCACCCTCACGGGCAACCTGGTCAGCGGCTACCGGCCCAACGACCACCGCTGGCACAAGGGCCTCCAGATGACCGCCAGCCACCTGTCCGAGCAGAACTTCTGGGGCGGCAACTCCTATCTGGGCCCCGAGGTCGGCTACCAGCGCGTCGACGACCGGGTGGGCTCGATGCGGCACGACGGCTTCAGCGCGGTGGAGTCCACCGACGAGCGCCTGGACATCGCCGAGGATCTGACCTGGGTCGAGAACGGCGGGGCCGAGTGGGCCAGGGAACGGCGCGGGGTCTCGGTGCACGCGGTCGACGCGGCCTCCGGCTCCTACGCCATCGACTGGTCGATCGACCTGACCAACGTCCGCGACGCCCCGCTGGCCTTCGGGTCGCCGACCACGGCCGGCCGGGAGATGGCGGGCTACACCGGTCTCCAGTGGCGCGGCCCGAGGGACTTCACCGGCGGCGCGGTGCTCGGCCCCGAGGAGGGGCAGGAGGGCCAGGAACTGATGGGCACCCAGGGCCCGTGGCTGGCGTTCTCCACCTCGCACGACGACGTGGACGCGCACTCCACGCTGGTCTTCGCGCACGCCCCGGAGAATCTGGACGAGGAGCGGGCGGTGCACGCCTCGCACTGGTTCGTGCGGTCCACGCCGATCCCGACGGTGGCGTTCTCCTGGGCGTTCTTCGAGGAGTTCGAGCTGGCGCCCGGCGACTCGTTCGCCTTCCGCTACCGCGTGCTGGTCGCCGACGGCGCCTGGGACCGGGAGCGGATCGCGGCCCGGCTCGGGGAGCTGCCGTGGTGAGCCTCCCGCGCCCGCTGCCGGGCGCGGTCGGACTCTCCCACCTGAGCGCCTACGAGTGGGAGGCGGCGGACGGCGTCTGCGGCGGCAGCCCCCACCTGCACCTGGTGTGCACCGAGGCGTACGTGGTGACCGGCGGGAGGGGCGCGGTGCAGACGCTGGGCCCCGGCGGCTTCCGGGAGATCCCGCTGGAGGCGGGCTCCGTCGCCTGGTTCACGCCGGGGACGGTGCACCGGATGGTGCAGCGCGGTGACCTGCGGATCACGGTGCTGATGCAGAACAGCGGGCTGCCGGAGGCCGGGGACGCGGTCTTCACCTTCCCGCCCGAGGTGCTGGCCGACCCGGACCGGTACGCGGAGGCGGCGGGGCTTCCCGCCAAGGCGGGTCCCGAGGCGGAGGCCGCCGCGCGGCGCCGCAGGGATCTGGCGATCGAGGGCTACCGGCCGCTGCGCGCGGCCCTGGAGGCCGGCGACCCCGGCCCCTACCGGGAGTTCCAGCGGACCGCCGCCGAGCTGGTGCGCCACCGCGTGCCGACCTG
This sequence comes from Streptomyces zhaozhouensis, assembly GCF_900230195.1. Classification (GTDB taxonomy): domain Bacteria; phylum Actinomycetota; class Actinomycetes; order Streptomycetales; family Streptomycetaceae; genus Streptomyces; species Streptomyces zhaozhouensis. The sequence continues at coordinate 160,453 of NZ_OCNE01000010.1, read as the reverse complement.
GCGCGAGCTGTGGCGGGCCGGCGCGCTGGCGACGGCCGAGCGGACGGGGCTCCAGCTCGACGCGCTGGAGGCCGGCGACCCGGCCTATCTGGCCGACGCCGAGGCGTTCGACACCGTGCCCTCGCGGCTCGGCGGCTTCGGGATGTGCGGCCGGCGCGACGAGTACGAGGTACCGGGCGCCACACTCCACCAGGACGGCTGAGGCCACCCCGCACCGGGGCGGGGACGGATCGTCCCCGCCCCGGTCAGGAGACCCCGAAAAATTCTCCATATTCTCTCTTATTTCAGGCCATTGACCCCGCAGTAATCGATTACTAGGGTGGCCGCTCACCATCGGGTGATCGTTCACCTCCCGGCGGGAGAGCCGCACACCCTGTGTCCCGTCCGGGACCCGGTGCCGGCCGGGCCACGGAATCGCAGCTGAACAGTGCGACGGAGGACCACGGTCCTCGGCAACGTCGACGGGACGACGCACTCAAGGAGGAGCGCCCGTGCATCCGATACAGGTGAAACCGCCGGCGGCAGCCGCCCCGGCACCCCGGTGCCGAGATAACGCGCCACGCGCCGGTGGGCCGGCGGGGCCGGTCGAGGCCACGGGACGGGTGCGATGAGCGCGCTCGGCGAGCTGAGGTCGATGAGCCGGTCGCGCAAGCGCGGCGGGCAGCAGCTTGAGGGCACGACCCCCGACAAGAAGCCTGACAACAAGGCGGCGGCGATCTTTCTGGCCCCCTGGCTCCTGGGGCTGATCGGGATCACCCTCGGTCCGATGCTGGCCTCGCTCTATCTCGCCTTCACGGACTACAACCTGCTCCAGGACCCGGAGTTCACCGGACTCGACAACATCCGGCGGATGCTGGACGACGACCGGCTGGCGAACTCGCTCCAGGTGACGTTCACCTACGTGCTGGTCTCCGTGCCGCTCCAACTGGCCGTGGCGTTGGGCCTGGCGATGCTGCTGGACCGGGGAGTGCGCGGCCTGCCGCTGTACCGCTCGATCTTCTATCTGCCCTCGCTGCTGGGCGCCTCCGTGGCGATCGCCGTGCTGTGGCGGCTGGTCTTCGGCGCCGAGGGGCTGTTCAACTCCTTCCTCGACATCTTCGGCATCGAGGGCAGGGGCTGGGTGGCCGACCCGGACACCGCGCTGGGCACGCTGATCATCCTGCACGTCTGGACGTTCGGCGCCCCGATGGTGATCTTCCTGGCCGGGCTGCGGCAGATCCCCCGGGAGCTGTACGAGGCGGCGGCGACGGACGGCGCCAGCAAGAAGCGGCAGTTCCTGTCGATCACGCTGCCGCTGCTGAGCCCGATCATCTTCTTCAACCTGGTGCTCGGGCTGATCGGCAGCTTCCAGTCGTTCACCCAGAGCTTCATCGTCTCCAACGGCACCGGCGGGCCGAACGACTCGACGCTGTTCTTCTCGCTCTACCTCTACCAGGAGGGCTTCACCAGCTTCCGGATGGGCTACGCATCGGCGCTCGCGTGGTTGCTGCTGCTCATCATCGGCGCCTTCACCGCCCTGAACTTCTGGGCCTCCAAGTATTGGGTCTTCTACAATGACTGACGCCGCAACGGAAAAGCAGCCCGCCCCGGTGGACGCACGGCGCGCCGGCGCCGACCGGCGGCGGCGGACGACCAGCGTTCTCAAGCACACCGGGCTCGTCCTGGTGGCCCTGCTGATGCTCTATCCGCTGCTGTGGATGGTCGTCAGCTCGTTCCGCCCGAACACCGACATCTTCACCGAACCCGGTCTGCTGATCGACACGTTCGACTTCGACCACTACCCCAACGGCTGGGACGCGTTGGCGTACCCGTTCAACACCTATCTGTTGAACTCGTTCATCGTGGTGCTCGGCTCGGTGATCGGCAACCTCATCTCCTGCTCGATGGCCGCCTACGCGTTCGCCCGGCTCAAGTTCCGTGGGAACAAGCTGGCGTTCGTGGCCATGTTGCTCACCATCATGCTGCCCATCCACGTGCTGATCATTCCGCAGTACGTCTTCTACGCCCAGCTCGGTTGGATCAACACCTATCTGCCGCTGATCGTGCCCAAGCTGCTGGCGACGGACGCGTTCTTCATCTTTCTGATGGTGCAGTTCATCCGGGGCATCCCCAGGGAGCTGGACGAGGCGGCCAGGATCGACGGTGCCGGGCACGCGCGGATCTACGGGCAGATCATGCTGCCGCTGATGGTCCCGGCCCTGGCGACCACGGCGATCTTCACCTTCATCTGGACCTGGAACGACTTCTTCACCCAGCTGATCTTCGTGACCAAGCCCGACCTCCAGACCGTGCCGGTGGCACTGCGCTCGTTCATCGACGCGCAGAGCCAGTCCGACTTCGGCGCGCTCTTCGCCATGAGTGTGGTCTCGCTGATCCCGGTGTTCCTGGTGTTCCTCTTCGGTCAACGGTTCCTTCTCAGAGGCATCGCGACCACCGGCGGCAAGTAGCCGCGCCACCACGGGAATCGACCAGAGATCAGGAGGCACAGCATGACCGGACACGTGCGAGGACGCGTGCGCGCGGCGGTGGCCGTCGCCGCCGCCGGTGTCCTCATCACGTCCTGCGGCATCGGGGACGGGTTCGAGGGCGAACCGGAACTCTCCGACGGGGACGTGACGATCAGCTTCAACTGGTGGGGCGCCGACGCCCGCACCCAGATGACGATGGAGGCCATCGAGCTCTTCGAGGAGGAGTACCCGAACATCAACGTCGAGCCCCAGTTCGCCGACTGGAACGGCTACTGGGACCGACTGGCCACGACCACCGCGGCCGGTGAGATGCCGGACGTCACCCAGTTCGACCAGCTGTACCTCGCCGCCTACGCGGACCGGGGCGCGCTGGTGGACCTGGGCCGGGTCGACGAGTTCCTCGACACCTCGCAGATCCCGCCGGAGGTGCTGGAGTCCGGCGAGGTCAACGACGGTCTGTACGCGGTGCCCACCGGTGGCACCGCCAACGGCATCCTCGTCAACACCACGCTCTTCGAGGAGTACGGCGTGCCGCTGCCGGACTTCGACACCTGGGACTGGGACGAGATGATCGACACCGCCGCCCAGTTGAGCGAGGCGTCGGGCGGCGAGGTGCACGGGCTCAGCCCGTGGGTCTCGGACTCGTTCAGCGTCACGGTCTGGGCGCGGCAGCACGGCAATGAGCTGTTCAACGACGAGGGCGAGCTGGTCCTCGAAGCGGACGTGCTCGCCGCCTACTGGGAGCGGATGCTGGAGTTCATCGACCGGGGCGCCGCCCCGTCGGTGGCCGAGGTGAGCGAGACCAAGGGCCTGCCGCTCGACCAGGGTGACCTGGTGACGCAGAAGACGGCGATGGGCTTCATCCCGGCCGGGCAGTTCAGCACCTTCCAGGCGGCGACGCCGGACGCGGAGCTGATGCTGGCGGACTGGCCGACCGACGAGGACACCCAGGAGGGTTACCAGTACCTCAAGCCCTCGATGTACTGGTCGATGTCGTCGACCACCAAGCATCCGGCCGAGTGCGCGCTGTTGATCGACTTCCTGATCAACGACCCGCGCGTGGGCAGCATCTTCGGCCTGGACCGGGGCGAGCCCGGCAACCCGGCGTTCAAGGAGGCCATCGAGCCCCAGCTGGACGACAGCGAGCGGCGGGCGTTGGAGTTCACCGAGCAGATTCAGCAGGAGGTCGGCCCGCAGCCGCCGATCGTCCCGGCCGGCGCCAGCGACGTCGACCCGATGCTCGGTCGCTACAACGACCAGGTGCTCTTCGGGGAGTTGAGTCCTCAGGAGGCGGCCGAGGGCATCCTGGACGAGTTGAACGACGCGATCAGAGCGAACGGCTGACGTTCCGTCAGTCCGACACAGGGAGCCGGGGTCTCGCCCGTCGCGGGTGGGGGCCCCGGCTCTTGTGCGGGCGCGGACCGCGAAGATCGCGGCGTCCCGACCGGTGACAGCGCCCGGGGCCGCTTGCTTGGATGGCGGCACGTCCCCGCTGTCCCGGCCAGGGAGTGTCTCGTGCCGCTGTCCCGCCGTACCCTGCTCGCCCTGCTGCCGGCCGCGACGGTGGCCGCCCAGGCCGCCAACGCGACGCCCGCGTGGGCCCGTTCACCCCGCCGCGCGGCGGTGGAGCCGGCCGCCGACCACGCCAGGCTGCTGGCCAACGCGGTCGCCACCTTCGCCGGCACCCCCGAGGCCAACGCCGCGCCCGAGGTCGCGCCGAAGCTGGCCGCGATGGCCGACGCCGCGCGGCGTTGGCTGGCCGACTGGGACGCGGCGGGCGAGGGCGAGCTGTTCGCCGGACTGCCGCTGGGCGACGACGACGCGGCGTTGAACAGCTCCTACCAGCGCCTCTACGAGATCGCCCTGGCCACCGTCGCCCCCGGCGACGCCGCGCCCGAGCTGGGCGGGAACGCGGCCGTGCGGCGCCGCGTCCTCGACGGGCTGGCGTGGCTGCACGAGCGGTACTACGGGGACCAGTCGGCCGGGTACTACGGCAACTGGTTCCACTGGGAGATCGGTATCTCCACCCACGTCACCCGCACCCTGGTCCTGCTGGCCGCCGAAGCGGCCGCGCACGCCCCGGAGTTGACCGGCACCTACGTGGCCTCGATGGACGCCTACCTGCGCAACGGCCTGGACGGCGACGTCGACCTGGACTCCCGCTTCCACACGGGGGCCAACCTGGCGGACATCACCGTCAACCGCGTCCTGCAGGGCGCGGTGACCGGCGACGAGGCGCGGATCGTGAAGGCCGTCGCCGACCTGACGACCGTGCTCGACCCGATCGACCCGTACGCGCCGCGCCACGGCGTCACCGACGGCTTCTACGCCGACGGCTCCTTCCTCCAGCACGCCTCGGTGGCCTACACCGGCTCCTACGGGGTGAGCCTGCTGGGCCGGGTGACGCAGGCGTCCCGGGTGCTGGAGGGGACGGCACACGCGGCGGGGGCGGAGCTGGTGGAGACGGCGCGCGGCTGGCTGGTCGACTCCTTCGCGCCCGTCGTCTTCGAGGGCTGGATGATGGAGACGGTCAGGGGCCGGGCCGTCTCCCGTACCACCGGCGGCTACCAGGCGGCGGCCCCGGTGGTGGAGGCCGCCGTCGACCTGTCGGCCGCCGTGGGGGACCCGGCGGCGGCCGCCGCGCTCCGGGGCTATGTGCGGTATCTGCGCGAGACCTCGCCGGTGGCCCCCGACCCGGTCGCGTTCGTCTCGCCGGTGAGCGTGGCCCGTTACGCGGAGATCCTGGCCGACGAGGCGACCCCGCCGGCCGATCTCGGACCGGACTCCCGGCACCTGGCGTTCCACGCGATGGACCGCACGGTGCACCGCAGGCCGGGCTACGCGTTCGCGCTGGCCCGCAGCTCGTCGCGGATCAGCCGCTACGAGTACATGTCGGGCGAGAACCTGATGCCCTGGTTCCAGGGCGACGGGGCGCACCACCTGTATCTGTCAGGTCAGGACCAGTCGGCCGCGTTCGGCGTCGACCACCTGACCACCGTCTCCCCCTACCGGCTGGCCGGCACCGTCGCGCCCGTCGAGGAGCGGGCGACGGTGCCCGAGCTGTACGGCAACCCGTGGTACGACAACCCGGAGGCCGGCTTCACCGCCTCCTCCGAGGCGCAGAACACCTATGTCTACTTCCCGCGCTCCCTCAACGCCCACTCCGGCGGCGCCACCCTGGACGGCTACGGCGCGGTCGGCCTGGTGCTGGCCGACGACGTGGCCTGGCGGGACGCGGAGGCGGGGCTGCTGCCCGAGGACTTCGTCGTCTACCGCAACGCGTCGGGAGTCCGCTCCTGGTTCCTGCTGGACGAGGAGGTGGTGCTGCTGACCGCCGGGGTGCGGGACCCGGAGGGGCGCGCGGTGACCACGACGGTCGACAGCAGGATCGCCGCCCCGGACGCGGAGGTCTCGCTCACGGGGCGACTCGCCGACGGCCGGCCGTGGGAGGGGCCCGGCGGCGAACAGCCCCTGGCCTGGCTGCGGTTCGCCGACCGGGACGCGGGCGGGGCCGTCGGCTACGCCTTTCTCGCACCGGCCCGCGCGCACGTCGGCTGGGAGACGGTGACCCGCAGCCGACGCCTGGTGCGCACCGGCAACCCGGACACCCCGGTGACCCGGCGGGTCTTCACGCTCGGCACCGAACTGCCCGCCGGGGCCGCCGAGTCGGGGAGTCTGGCGTGTGCGCTGGTGCCGGGCGCCACCGAGGAGGCGCTGACCCGTTACGCCGGAGGGCCGTTGCGGGTGCTGGCCAACTCGGAGCGCGTCCAGGCCGTCGAGCACCGGGAGTTGGGGCTGCTCGGGGTCAACTCCTTCGCCCCCGGGCGTCATCGCGTCGGCCGGGTCGAGGTGGAGGGACCTGCCTCCGTGCTGCTGCGGCGGGCGTCCGACGGCACGCTCGGCCTGGCGGTGGCGGACCCGACGACCGAACGGGACCGGGTCGCCGTGACGTTGCGCGGGGGCGGGCTGCGTCCGGTCGAGGCGGACGAGGGCGTGCGGGTGCGGCGGGTGCCGGGCGGCACGCGGGTGACGGTCACGACCCGCCACGCGCACGGCGCCTCCCGCACGGTGCGGTTCGGCCGGTAGGCGCGCGGCCGGCCGCACCGCCGCACGCCCGAGGGGGCCGGCGGTGCGGCCGGCCCCCTCGGGCGTGCGGTGCGGTGGCGTGTGCCGCGCCTCAGCGGTAGGGCATCGGCTGCGGCGGGTGCGGCACCGGGTGCTTCGGGCTGCCGGTGCCGCCCAGGAAGTACCCGGCGAAGAGGGCGGTGGCGGGGGCCAGCGCCATCAGCGGCCAGACCATGCCGTGGGAGTTCTCCGTCCAGCCCTCCCAGACGTCGGAGAAGTCCTCGAAGAAGATCTCGAAGGCGCTCTTGGCGCCGTCGGAGGCGTCGGAGATCAGCACCGCCGTGGCGAAGGTCTCACCCAGCAGCATCGCCACCACGGCCGCGCCGGCGGCCAGCCAGTAGAGGGCGACCTTCCCCCGGGCCATCAGGGCCGCCGGGAGGCCGATCACCCCGCCGACCAGCGGTGCCAGCCAGGTGAGTTGGGCGACGTCGATCTCGGTGTCGCCGTTCTCCATGGCCTCCTTCATGAGGTCCTCGAAGTCCACGACCATGCCGGTGAGGAAGCCGTAGAGGAGGAACATCCCGAGCATGGCCGCGAGCGTCAGCCCGAGGGCGGCGCCCACGTTCCCCCCGGCGCCCGGGGGCGGCGGGGGCGGGAAGGGCGCGGGCATCCCCGGCGCGGGGCCCGGGCCCTGCGGGTAGCCGTAGCCGGGGCCCTGGCCCGCCGGGCCCGGGGGCGGCTGCTGCGGATAGCCGTACCCCGGGCCCCCGGGTCCCGGCCCCGCGGCGGCGGGCGGCGGGGCGGCCTGGGGCGGCCCCGCGGGGCCGCCTGGCGGCGGCTGCGGGGGCCCGCCCGCCGGCGGCGCCGTGGGCCGGAAGTCCGGCTGGGTGGCCGCGTGCGGGTAGCCGTACCCCGGTCCGTTCGGCTGGCCGGGCGCACCCGGCGGTGGCGGCGGCTGACTCATGCTTCCCCCTCGTTCCTACCCGGCTGCCCGGCGCCCGTGCCGGCTCGCACGGCCCCCATCAGTTCATCTCCAGCGCGCAGAGCAGGGTCGAGTTCCCGTCCATGGACCAGTAGTAGTACTGCCGGGTGCCCGCCTCGGCGGCGCACTCCTCGCCCGTGTTGTTGCTGGTCGCGTAGACGGCCAGCACGTTGAACTTCCTGTCGTACGGCGAGGGGACGGAGCCGCCCTCGCAGTCGACCCAGCTCATCAGGTTGGCGTTGGTGCCGGAGCCGAGGAAGCACTGTCCGATCTCGAACTGGCGGGTCAGGCAGAGCGCCACGGTCTCGGCGCCCGAGGTGTAGTAGATGTACGAACGCCCGGCGTCCGTGGGGCAGTCGCTCAGCGAGCCGGTGGTGGCCGAGACCCAGACGCCCGCGTTCTCCGCCGAGCAGTCGACCACCTCGGGCGTGGTGCTGCTCCACTCGGTCTCACTGGTCATCCAGGTGGCCAGGCAGTCGCCGGCGCTCACCGAGCGGTAGAGGTCCAGCGTCGGGTCGGTGGGCTCCTCGGTGGGGGTCGTCCCGCTGTCCCCGCCGAAGTCGTCGCCGCCGAGGTCGCCGCTGTCGCCCCCGAGGTCCCCGCTCTCCCCGCCCAGGTCGCCGCCGTCGCCCCCGATGTCGGACTCCAGGTCGTCGAGGTCCTCAAGCCCCTCCAGCTCCGGCATGTCCTCCGGGTTCATCCCCTCCATGTCCCCCATGCCGGGAGCCGGGCCCATCGCCCCGTTGTCCCTGGCGTCGGCCCCGGTGGCGGCGGCCAGCCCGAAGGAGAGTCCCGTCACCAGCACGACGACCAGCGCCAGGATGCCCAGGCGCCGCCCCTGATCGGCCTTCTGCGGCCCGCCTGAAGGCCCCGGCGCGCCCGCCGGACCCGGCCAGCCCTGCATATGGCTCATCGCACTCCCCCGTGTCCCCGTGTCGTGCAGTTGTTCACCAGCGGCAGGCTAGCAACCCGCACGTGTTCGCACACACTCGCGGGCCATTCTGTTGCGAAGCGGAAACACGTCCCCCGGCGCTCACGCGGAATAACACGCCAACTCCCCTGTGCGCAAAGCGAGAAGGCCCTGTAAGGGCCCACCCGGCTAGTACACCCGTGCCGCCCGTCGCCCGTGCGGACCCATTTCCCCCGCTGTGGCGCGAGAGCCGCACGGGATCCGAAATAATCTCCTCAGTCCAACCAATTCACGGGAGTTGATCCATGCGTTCCTCCGTCCGCACCACCCTCGGCACCCTCGTCGGGGCCTTTTTTCTGACCGCCACCGCCTTTTCGCTTCCGGCCCACGCGGCCGAGGGCGAGGTGTCGGTCTTCAGCACCGAATTCGGCCCGCTGACGACGTACGACAACCCGGTCGGCTGCCACAAGCTCCCCCTCGACGCCCATGTGCTGTCCAACCGGACCGACCGTCCGGTGACGATCTACGCCGACCCGTTCTGCGTGACGCCTGGGCTGGCCGTGCAGCCCGGCTTCGGCGCGCACGTGGCGCCGGGCAGCGGTTCCTTCAGCGCCTGACCGGACGCCCGACCGGCCGCGCGGCACGCGCGCCCGGGTGCCGACGCGTGGTGTCCACGCGTGACCAGACCGACGAGACGTGGGAGAGGGAGAGCCGGTGAGCGACACGGTCCTGGCGGTGGTGGGCCTGGGGTACGTGGGACTGCCGCTGGCGGCGCGGGCCTGCGAGGCGGGCCTGGCCGTGGTGGGCTTCGACGTGGCGCCCCAGGTCGTGGAGGGGCTCAACGCGGGCCGCTCGCACGTGGGCGACATCCCCGACGCGACCGTGGCCGCGATGCGGGCGAACGGCTTCGCCGCCGTTGACGACGCGGCGGCGCTGGCCGGCTGCGACACGGTGGTGATCTGCGTGCCGACGGGCCTGGACGCGGCGGGCCTCCCCGACCTCTCGGCCCTGCGGGCGGCCGGCCACACGGTCGGCCGCCACCTCGGGGCCGGCACGCTGGTGGTGCTGGAGTCGACCAGCCATCCGGGCACCACCGACACGCTGTTGCGCGAGATTCTGGAGAAGGAAAGCGGTCTGCGGGCCGGCGAGGATTTCCATCTCGCCTACTCCCCGGAACGCATCGATCCGGGAAACACGCAATTCGGCCTGCGGAACACCCCCAAAATCGTGAGCGGATACACGCCGCTCTGCCTGAAACACGCCACGGCCTTCTATCACCGGCTCGTCGACCGTCTGGTGCTTTCCGCCGGCACCCGCGAGGCGGAAATGGCGAAACTTCTGGAGAACACCCACCGATACGTGAACATCGCTTTGGTGAACGAGGTGGCACGTTACTGTGAACGAGCCGGTATCGACGTGTGGGACGTGTTGCACTGCGCCGGCACCAAGCCCTTCGGCTACACCGCGTTCCAGCCGGGACCAGGCGTCGGCGGTCACTGCGTGCCGGTCGACCCCCGCTACCTGGACACCCACGCGACCGAACAGGGCTTCACCTTCGAACTGTTGGCGGCGGCCCGCCGGGTCATATCCGCGATGCCGACGCGCGTCGTGGAGCGCGCCGCCGTGGTGCTGCGGCGCGAGGGCCGGGAGTTGGCCGGCAGCCGGGTCCTGCTGCTGGGTGTCTCCTACAAGCCCGACGTCGCCGACGTCCGGGAGTCCCCGGCCTTCCCCGTCGCCGCGCTGCTGCGCTCGGCCGGCGCCGAGGTCGCCTACCACGACCCGCTGGTGGTCGAGTTCACCGCCGACGGCGTCCCGGTGCGGCGGGAGACCGAGCTGTCCGCCGCGCTCGGGCGGGCCGACCTCGCGATCCTGCTCCAGGACCACTCCTGCTACCCGGCACGCCAACTCGCCCAGGCCCCCTGCGCGTTGCTCGACACCCGCGGCAAGACCGCCGGGGCACGCGTGACGCTGCTGTAGCGCCGGGCCCTCCCCCTCGCCGCACGGGATCAGAACCGTCCGGCGACGCCAAGCTGGCGCCGGCCCGCCCGTCCGGGCGCCGCCGGTCGCCGGGCGGCACGGGAACGCCCGTGCCGCTCCGCTCGCGAGAGCACTCTCCACATCCGCAACCGACAAGGAGATCCCCCATGCCCAACCCCGTGATCGACGCCCGCCTGAGCAAGCGCTTCGACAAGTGGGACTTCGACCGCAACGGCGTCCTGGAGCGCGAGGACTTCGAGCAGGAGGCCGCGCGGATCGCGCGTTCCTTCGGGAAGTCCGCCACCTCCACGGAGGCCGGCGCGCTCCGGGACGCCTTCCTCGGGCTCTTCGACTACCTGTCGGCGCAGAGCGGTGGCAACCCCACCGTCTCCCGCGACGAGTTCCTGCGGTCCGCCGGTGACCTGGTGTACACCCAGGGCGAGGCGGCCTTCAACAGGGCGCTCGGCCCGGTGGTCTCCGGGCTTGTCGGCCTGGCCGACAAGAACAACGACAGGCTGATCAACGGCGACGAGTTCGCCGCCTGGCTGACCGCCCTCGGCCTGGACGCGACCTCCGCCAAGGAGGCCTTCCAGCAGGTCGACACCGACGGCAACGGCCAGTTGACCGAGGAGGAGCTGCTGGCGGCCGTCCGTCAGTACCACTTCGGCCAGCTGGACGTCGAGCTGCTCGGCTGAGCGAGCCGCCCTCGCGCGACGGCCGGGCCGGCGGTCACCCCGTCGGCCCGGCCCTCTTCCCCGCCTCGGGGCGGGTCGCCTCGGCCAGCAGCCGCGCCCTGTCGACGAGCAGCCGCCGCGCCTCGTCCCGCCCCAGCTGCCCGAGCAGCACCTGCACGGTGAGCCCGTCCGCCAACGCCAGCAGCGCCCGCGCCTCGGCCGCCGCGTCCACGGACGCCCCGGACCCCGCCGCGACCTCGGCGACCAGCCGGGTCAGCAGCGACGCCACCTCGGGATGCCCGTCGCGCAACGTCATCGCCAGCGACGGCGTCACCGCCGCGCGGGCCACGAACGCCAGCCACACCTGCGCCTCGGCCCGTTGCCCCTCGCCCAGCAGCGCCACGTCGAGCAGCACCCGTTCCAGCGCGCCAGGCGACGGCTCGGCCGCGGCGGCGCGCGCCCGCTCCACGAAGCGTGCGCTCACCCTGGCCAGGGCGAGCGCCAGCATCTCGTCCTTGTCCCGGAAGCCGCGCTGCACCGCGCCCATCGACAGGCCCGCCTCGCGCGCCACGTCGCGCAGGGTCACCCCCTCGATGCCGTGCCGGTCGGCGAGCCGGTGGACGGCGTCGACGACCCGTTCCCTGCGCTCCGCGTAGTCCACCTGCTTCGGCATCCGCGCCCTCCCTGACTCCCTGGTCCGATCCGCGCGGGAAGTTTATTCGATGCGCGCGCATCACATCTCGCGCTACCATCCGATACAACCGCATCGGAACGAGGAACGCGCACATGGACAACACTCTCTGGCAGCGCACGGCCGACGAGCTGGGAGCCGCCGTCGGCAGCGGCGAGCTGAGCGCCGTCGAGGTCGTCGAGAGTCATCTGGCCCGGATCGCCGAGGTCAACCCGCAGGTCAACGCCGTGACCCAGGCGATGGCCGAGACCGCCCGCGCCGAGGCCGCCGCCCTGGACGCCCGCCGCGACGCGGGCGAACGCCTCGGCCCGCTCGCCGGGGTCCCGTTCACCGTGAAGGAGAACATCGACGTCGCCGGCGTGCCCACCACCCACGGCATCGCGCGCTTCCGCGCGTTCACGGCGCGGCGGGACGCCCCGCCGGTGGCCCGGCTGCGGGCGGCGGGCGCGGTGCCGGTGGGCCACAGCAACATGCCGGATCTGGCGCTCGGCGGCGTGCACTCGCGCAGCGAGCTGTTCGGCGACACGCGCAACCCCTGGGACGCGAGCCGCACCCCTGGCGGTTCGAGCGGCGGGGACGGGGCGGCGGTGGCCAGCGGGATGGCACCCCTGGGGCTGGGCAACGACTCGGGCGGCTCGGTGCGGCTGCCCGCCGCGTTCTGCGGGGTCGCCGGGCTCAAGCCCAGCGCCGGCCGCTTCCCCTCCGACCACCGCATGGGGCCGGACGACCCCTCACTGGCCTCCCAACTCATCCCGGTGGACGGCCCGTTGGCCCGCACGGTGGGTGATCTGCGGCTGGCGTTCGAGGCGTTGGCCGGCACCGACCCGGTCGATCCGCGCGCCGTCCCGGTGCCGCCGGACGGTCCGGCGCCCCGGGCGCCGTGGCGGGTCGCGGTGGTGCGCGACCCGGGCGGGCAGGGCGTCCACCCGGCCGTCGAGACGGCGGTGTCGGCGGCGGCCGACGCGCTCTCGGACGCCGGCCACGCGGTGGAGGAGATCGACGACGTCCCGCGCCTGGCCGAGACGCTGGAGGTGTACGGCCGGCTGATCATGACCGAGTTCTCGCTGGCCTGGCCGCACATCGGCCCGGTGGTCCCCGAGAACAGCCGCGCCTACATCGAGATGTCGATGGAACGCGCGAAGCCGGCCGACCTCGCCGAGTATCTGCGGCTGACCGGCGTGTGGTTGGGACTCCGGCGCTCCTGGGCGGAGCTGATGTCCCGTCACGAACTCGTGCTGGGACCGGTCTTCACCGAGCCGCCGATCGAGCCGGGGTTGGAGTCCACGGGACCCGAGGGGTTCGAACGGGTCACCCGCGCGATGCGGCTGTGCTCGGCGACGTCGCTGGTCGGCCTGCCGGCCGTGTCGGTGCCAGGCGCGGTGGTCGACGGGCTACCCCAGGGCGTGCAGCTGATCGGCCCGATGTACCGCGAGGACCTGTGCCTGACGGCGGCGGAGGCGGTCGAACGCCGGACGGGCGTCCTGACCCCGATCAGCCCTGCCGGGGGCTGAGCCGGTCCGCGCTGGCCGGGTGGCGGGCCGCACACGACACGAAACCGCACCGGCCAGACGGGGAGTCGCACCCCGTCAATCCTCAGGGCGTGAAGGTCACGGCGGACTCCGGGGTCAGGGCGAGGTCGTCGCCGGTGACCAGGCGCGGGGCCAGGACCAGGATGTTGTAGTGGTTGGGGAAGTGGCAGGCGTCGAAGCCCAGCACCGTCCCGACCCGCCGCCCCGCGATGTGCAGGACGTCGCCCCGGTCGAGGACCCCGGCCGCCTCGATCTCGGCGAAGCCGAGAAAGCCGACGCGGTCGATCCTGGCGCCCGGCGTCTCGTCGGGCTGGTCGGTGACGACCAGTTCGTGCACCTCGCCCCGGCGGACGCAGCGACTGGCGAACGGCTCCAGCCGCATCCCCCGTTCGGTCCTGGCGTGCAGCAGCACCTTCACCAGCACCCCGGTGACCCGCCGCTTGGCGCCGTTCTCCCGGACCGCGTTCACCGCACGCCCTCGGCGACCGCGCGGGAGGCGTACGCGTCGGCGACCAGCTCCAGGGCGCGCAGCCCGTCCGCGTGGGCGGGCCGGCCCTCGGCCACGATGCCGGCGAAGTCGGCCAGCAGATGGCGGTACTCGTGCCACAGCGAGGACTTGAAGCCGGCGTAGCCGGCGAGCAGGTCGGCGCGCAGCTCGGTCCCGTCCACCAGGCGGACCGTGACGTCCTTGGTCTCGCCCGGGTGGGACCAGTCAAGCTCCACCCGGGCCGAGGCGCCGGAGGCGGCGGACAGCCGCACCGTCGCCCGCCGGTCGACGCCGGCCGCGTCGCGTTCCACCTGGGCCTCCACCACCCTGACATCGCCGAGGAGTTGGCGGACCAGGTCGAACGCGTTGGGGCCGTTGTCGGCGACACAGCCGCCTCCGCAGCGGGCGGGGTCGAGGTACCAGGTGTCGTCGCCGATGTGCTCCTCGATCCGCTCCAGATAGCGCACGGTCACCGAGTCCACCGGCACGTCGGCGGGCAACCGCCGCACCAGGGCGGCCAGTTGGTCGTTGTAGCGGCGGTGGAACGCGGTGTGCAGCGGCACCTCGGCGGAGCGGGCCAGTGCCGCCAGTTCGCGGCCGGACGCGACGTCCAGCGCCAGCGGCTTCTCGACCAGCACCGGGACGCCGGCGCGCAGCGCGTCGGCGGCGATCGCGGCGTGCAGGTGGTTGGGCGCGGCCACGACCAGGGCGTCCGGCCGGGCCTCGGCGAGCAGCGCCCCGTGGTCGGCGTGGTGCGCGACGCCGGCGGGCAGGTGGTCGGCGACGCCGAGCGGCGCGTCGGGACGGGGATCGCAGACGCCCACCAGCTCCCAGTCGGGGCTGTCGGCGACGGCGGCCAGGTAGTAGCGGGAGATGACGCCGAGCCCGGCGAGGCCGAGGCGGCGTGGCGTGGCATGGGTCATCGGTGGGCCTCCAGGACGGGCAACTCAAGGCCCAGTTCGGTCAGTTCACTGTGGAGCGCGGCGGGCAGCGGCACGCCGTGGGCGCGGCGTTCCGCGGCACGTTCGGCCTCCCACCAGCCGGGGTAGCGCACCGGTTCCTCGCCCAGCGGCGGGCAGTCCCGGACGGTGGCGAAGACGGAGCGGCTGGCGTCGGCGAAGGCCCCGGGGACGGCGCGCAGCATGTCGGGGTCGATCGCCAGCAGCAGCAGGCCGATGTCGTCGTCCGTGCCGTGCGGGCGGCCGTCGCCGGCGAGCGCCTCGGGGACCGGGCCGACGGCCGCGCCGGGCAGCAGCGCGGCGAGCAGTTCGACGGCGAGGCCGAGGCCGAAGCCCTTGTGGGCGCCGTTCTCCGGGGTGCCGCCGAGCCAGCGCAGCCGGGCGTCGCCCCGGTCGAAGGCGGCCGGGTCGGTGACGGTCGCGCCGTCGGCGTTCTCCAGCCAACCGGCGGGCACCTCCCGCCCGTTGGCGGCGGCGACCCGCACCCGGCCGGTGGGCACCACCGTGGTCGACATGTCCAGCACGAAGGGACGTTCCGGCAGCGCGGGGGCGGCGACGCTCAGCGGGTTGGTGCCCAGCAGCGCGGGCCGGCCGCCGGGGGGTCCCGCGATCCGCTGGCCGCCGCAGTTGCTGGCGACGACGCCGACGAGGCCGGCGCGCGCGGCGCGCGCGGCGTGGAAGCCGGCGCAGCCCAGATGGGTGGCGCCGCGCACCGAGACAAGGCCCACGCCGTGGCGGCGGGCGCGGGCCACGGCCAGGTCCATGGACTCGGCGGCGGCCCACAGCCCGAGGGCCCGCCGGTGGTCCAGCAGCAGGCAGGCGCCGAGGTCGTTGGCGATCCGCGGCTCGGCGTCCGGTCGGGCCCGGCCGGAGGCGAGCAGCGGGTGGTAGAGGCGCGCCAGGTTGAACACGCCGTGGGAGTCCATCCCGGTGAGGTCGCCGTGGACCAGCGCCTCGGCGGCGAGCAGCGCGCGCTCCTCGGGCACGCCGTGGCCGGCGAGGAAGGCGCCGACGGCCGAGTGGAGTCGGGAGTGTGCAACGGTGACGGTGGGGCCGGCTATCGCGGTCAACGGCGGCTCTCCTCGGGGGTCGGGGTCGCCGCCGCGCGGTCCCGCGCGAAGGCGACCAGGGTGTGGGCGATGGTCTCGGCGAAGTCGTCCAGGTCGGCGACGTCGACGAACTCCCCCGCCGCGTGGGCGTGGTTGGCGTCGAGCGAGCCGGGGCCGAGTACCGCGGTGAAGGTGTCGGGGTGGTCGGCGAGCCAGAGGGCGTCGCAGGTGAACGGGGGTTCCTCCGCCGGCCAGGGGCGCGCGCCGGCGCGGGCGAGCAGTTCCTCGGCCCAGGGGTCGGCGCTCTCCAGGGTCGGCAGCCCCCGTTTGTCCCAGTCGAGCCGGGTGATCGCGGCGGCGTCCCGCGCGGTGCGGGCGAACTCGGCCGTGCCGGCGAAGCGTCGGCGGAACGCGGCGAGCCCGGCGGTCAGCGCGTCGGCGAGGGCGCGCTCCAGGGCGGCGCCCTCGGCGGCGCGCCGGTAGGGGAGGTTGAGCAGCAGGGTGCCGCCGCCGTGGACCCGGTTGTGGAGGTGGCCGGTGTGCAGCCCGGCGACGCAGGGCGCGGACGCGGCCGGGCGGCGTCCCGAGTCCAGCGCGTGGGCGAGGTGTTGGGCGAGGAAGCCGAGCAGCACGGTGGCGTTGTGGCCGGCGCCTGGCCGGTCGTCGACGGCGTCCTCGCCGCGCACGGTGATCCGGGCGGTGGCGGCGGCGCTGACCCGGGTGAGCAGCCGGCCGCCGGTCGGCTCGCAGAAGAGGTTGATCCGCCCGACGTGCCCGGCGGCGACGAGGGGACGGGTGCCGATCGTGCCCAGGGCGCCGCCCTCCTCGCCGGCCACGGCCTGGACCAGCACCGCGGTGGAGCGGCCGACGGCCGGCTCCCGCGCCATGGCCGCCCGCACCCCGGCCAGCAGGGCGACGGCCGGCCCTTTCGCGTCCACGGCGCCCCGGCCGGTGAAGCGGGCGCCGTCGAAGCCGACGGGCTCCCGGCCCGCCACGGTGTCCAGGTGGACGTTGCACATCACGGTGGCGGCGCGCGGCAGTGGGGGCCCCAACCGCAGCAGCAGGCTGGGCTGTCCGGCGAGGAACGCGGGGTCGGCGAGCCCGGCGGCGACCGGCGCGGGCAGCGGCCCGGAGCGCACGGCCGCCGGCTCGGGCGGGGCGTGGCTGAGGACGGTCAGGCCCAGCGCCTGCGCGGCCCGCGCGTAGCGGCGGCCGGCGGCCCACAGCTCGGCCGGCGGGTCGCCTTCGCCGGCCTCCAGCGGGCCGGCGGTCGGCAGCCGCAACAGGTCGAGCAGCAGGGCGTGTTCGTCGGGCGTGAGGGCGGCCTCGGTGGCGTTCAACGGACGGCCCCGAGGGTGGGCGGGGTGAGGCCGGCCAGCAGCTCGGCCAGCGCGTGGCCGGCGGCGACGAACGGGGCAGAGCCGGCGGTGCGGCGGGCGCCGCTGTGCGGCTGGTGCGCCAGATGGGGTTCGAGGGAGAGCGGGCCGTGGTAGCCGCCGGCCCACAACAGGGCGAGCATCTCCCGGAGTCGGGCCTCGCCGTGTCCCGGAAGGGTGTAGTGGACCTGGCCGCCGGCCTGGCGCGCGTCCTTCACCTGCACGTGGCGGACCCAGGGCAACAGCCGTCCCAGCATGGCGAGTCCGTCGTAGCCGTGGGGTACGCCGTTGCCGGTGTCGAAGACCACGGCGAGCGCGGGGCTGTCGATCTCCTCCAGCAGCCAGGCGAGTCGTTCGGCGCTGGTGCCGGCCCAGCCTGAGCAGTTCTCCAACAGCAGTGTGAGACCGAGTCGTTCGGCGCGTTCGGCGAGCCGGGTGAGTCGTTCCAGGACCAGCGCGCGCCAGCGGTCGGCCGCCAGCCCGCCGCCGGGGTAGGTCATCACCCGGACCCAGCGGCAGCGCAGCACGTCGGCGCGGCGGGCGAGGGCGTCGAGGGTGGCCAGGTCGGCGGAGAGCGGGTCGGTGACATGGCTGGCCCAGTTGCCCAGGGCGGAGTCCAGGCAGACGACGGCCAGGTCGGACTCGTGGAGCCGGGCGGCGAGGTCGGCGCAGGCGCGGGCGGGGAGTTCGGCGACGCCGACGCCGTCGACCGACCTGATCTCGATGGCGTGCCAGCCGAGTTGGCGGAGCGCGGCGCACTGTCCCGGGGCGTCGGGCGCCGCCTCGTCGCCGATGCCGGCCAGCGGGGCGCCCCAGGGGGTGCTGCCCGGGCAGGGCTCGGACGTCATGGAAGGGCCTCCAGGGAGGGGGAGCCGGTGGGGATGGCGGCGCGTGCCTTCGCCTCGCACAGCAGGCGCACCACGGCGTGGTGCACGGGATAGGTGACCCGGCGGCCGGTGGCGAAGTGCCGGTAGGTGTCGCGCAGGAAAGCGGCCAGCGCGTCGTCGCGGAAGATCGCCGGCTCGCGGCCGGTCACGGTCAGCCGGGCGTGGTCGTCCCGTTCGCTGATCGGGTAGTGGCCGACGGCCTCGCCGTCGGCGAACCGCAGCCGGACACTGCGGCGTTGGATGGGAGCGGTCAGGTCGGAGCGCAACTCACTGGTCACTCCGTTGTCGTGACGCAGCGTCAGCCAGGCGCCGCCCATCAGGGGGCGGCTCGCGGTCTCGGTCCGCAGGTCCTGGCAGCCGGCTCGGGTGACGGTGGCGGGGCCGGCCAACCGGAGCGCCACGCCCAGGGCGTGCGGTATCTCCACGTCGAACGCGCTGGGGTGCCCGTCGTCGCTCTGGCCGCGCAGCAGGCGCGGCTTGTCCTGGTGGAAGCTGACGGAACGCAGTGGTCCCCACTCCCCCGCGGCGACCAACGCGGCCAGCTCGTGGGTGAGTCGGGCGGAGAGCCAGTGCGAGACGACCTCGATGTGCAGGTCGTGGCGGCGACGCAGCGCGTCGAGCCGGTCGAGCTGGGCGCGGTCGGCGGCGAGCGGCTTCTCCACGAGCACCCGGGTGAAGCCGAGGGCGGCCAGCTCGCCGAGGACCGCGACCCGGCGGGAGGGCGGCGTGCACAGGTGCACCACGGTGGCCGCCGGGTCGCTGATGCTGGCGGCGTGCTCGGGCGAGTCGACCCGGAGCACCCCGTCGAGCCGGGCGCCGGCCTCGGGACGCGGGTCCAGGGCCAGGGGTGGCCCGGCGAACCAGGCGTCGCCCGCGGCGCCGGCGCGCAGCAGTGACGCCGCGTGCAGTCCGGCGCCCGAGCGGCCTAGCCCGACGACAAAGGGCCGCACATTTCCTCCTGAGGGTGCGGAAGAACGCGAAGAACGGGACGGTGAGGGGGACAGGGAATACGCGCGTTCGAATCGCTTCGGGTCGCGTGGAATCAGCCCGAGACTTTTTCGAACGAGGCTTCGACACAGTTCTCGACGGCGCTTTCGGCGGGACGTGGGCGACCCACCGGGGAATGCACCGGGGTGACTTTCACAGCAGCTTCGGCGGGGTGTCAAGTAATGCCAACAGCTGATACCTCAAAGGGTGAATCAGACCGGAGGCGACACGGGAGGGGCCGTGCGAGCTATACGTTGGGGCGGCCCCGGCGGGTCCGAGCGCCCCGCGCCGCACGCCCGGGTCCCCCCGTACCTCCTCTCATCCCGGGTTGGCTTGTCTTGGTTTCGAGGAATTCCCCGCACGCGATAGCCGAAGAGGTCGCCTTCTTCTCGCAGGCCGCCACCTTCGACCGGCTCTGGCCCGCGATAACGGACCGCCTGAACGAGGTCTTCGACGACGGCAAGTTCTCGCACGGCGCACAGGTCGCCGCGCTCGAAAAGGAGTTGGCCGACTACACGGGCGCCCGCTTCGCGCTCGGGGTGAACAGCGGGACCGACGCGCTGGTGCTGCTGCTGCGGGCGTGCGGGCTGCGGCCCGGCGACGGGGTGCTGGTGCCGGCGTACTCCTTCGTCGCCACCGCCTCCTCCGTGGTGCTGGCCGGCGGACACCCCCAGTTCGTGGACATCGACCCGGTCGGCTACGCCATGGACCCGGACGCGCTGCGGGCCGCGGTCACGGCGGAGAGCCGCTTCGTGATGCCCACCCATCTCTTCCACCGGCAGGCCGACATGGCGGCGCTCGGCGGGATCGCCCGGGAGCACGGGCTGACCGTGGTGGAGGACAGCGCCGAGGCGATCGGGATGCGACAGTCCGGCACGCACGCCGGGCTGCACGGGCGCGGCGGCGTGCTGTCGTTCTTCCCCAGCAAGACCCTGGGCGCCATCGGCGACGCCGGTGCCGTCCTCACCGACGACCCGGAACTGGCCGAGACCGTCGGCGCGCTGCGCCACCACGGGCGGCTCGGTCGCACCCTGGCGCACTTCCCGGGCATCGCGCACGAGACAGCGCTGCCCGGGATCAACAGCAAGATGGACGACATCCAGGCGGCGGTGCTGCGCGCCAAGCTGCCGGAGCTGGACGCGGCGATCGCCCGCCGCGCGGAGCTGGCCGCCGCCTACGGCGCGCGGCTGCGCGGCCTGCCCGGCGTGCGCCGGCTGCCCGAGCCGCATCCCCAAGGGCCGGGCGAGCGCGGGGTGTTCTACGTCTATCTCGTCGAGGTGGAGGAGCGCGACGCCCTCGCGGCCCATCTCGCCGCGCGTGGAATCGGCACCGAGACCTACTACCCCAGGCCGCTGCACCGGCAGCCCTGCTTCGCCGAACTCGCGGCGGGCCAGGGCACGTTCCCCGTCGCCGAGCGGGCCAGCCGGCACGCCCTGGCGCTCCCGCTCTACCCGGACCTCACGCTCGACCAGCTGCACCGGGTCTGCGACGCCGTCGCCGACTTCCCCTTCGGGGGTGGCCGATGAGCGGGAACGCCGTGCCGTTCTTCTCGCCGCGCCTCTTCGAGGAGGAGCGCGACCGCATCCTGGGGCTGGTCCACGAGGTCGGCACCGCGCCGGAGCAGCGATTCCTCCTCGGCGCGCACACCCGCGCCCTGGAGGACGCCCTCTCCCGCGAGCTGTCCGACGCCCACGTGGTGGCCTGCGGCAGCGGCACGAGCGCGCTGGTCATGGCACTGGCCGCGCTCGGCGTCGGCCGGGGCGACGAGGTGGTGGTGCCGGCGCTGGGCTGCGCCCCGCTGGCCGCGGCCCCGGTCGCGCTGGGCGCCGTCCCGGTCTTCGCGGACGTCGACCCGGTCACCCTGACCATGGACCCCGAGGACGCCGAGCGCCGCGTCACCCCGCGCACCCGTGCGGTGGTGCCCGCCCATCTGTTCTCGACGATGGCCGACATGCCGCGCCTGCGCGAGTTGACGGCCCG
The DNA here is from genome assembly GCF_900230195.1 of Streptomyces zhaozhouensis. Taxonomy (GTDB): domain Bacteria; phylum Actinomycetota; class Actinomycetes; order Streptomycetales; family Streptomycetaceae; genus Streptomyces; species Streptomyces zhaozhouensis. Next base: position 139,432 of record NZ_OCNE01000010.1, on the reverse strand, counting down.
TCACGGAGTGCGGTTGCTGGAGGACTCGGCGGTCGCCCAGGGCGCGGTGCTCGACGGGGTGCCCGCCGGGCTGTGGGGCGACGTCGGCCTCTACTCCTTCGTCCAGGTGAAGACGTTCGGGATGCCGGGCGAGGGCGGCGTCGTGGTGACCCGGGACGCCGAACTCGCGGCGCGCGTGAGGCTGTCGCGCAACCACGGCCAGGCCGAGGGCGAACGCTTCCGGCACCGCGTGGTCGGCCACAACAGCCGCTTCGACGAGGTACAGGCCCGCGTGCAGCTCGCCCGACTCCCCGGCCTGGCCGCGCGGTTGGCGCGGCGGGCCCAACTCGTCGACCGCTACGACGCGTTGCTCGCTCCGCTCGCCGAGCGCGGCGTCCGCACCCCGCCGCCGGGCCGCGACGGCCGGTTCGGCTACGTGTACACGGTGCTCGCCGACGACCGCGAGGGGCTGGCCCGCGCGCTGCGCGAGGACGGGGTGGGCTGCCACGTGTACTACCCGCGCCCGCTGCCCCGGCACGCCGCGTTCCGTCCGTTCGCGCCCGAGGGGGCGCGTTGGCCGCGGGCGGAGTCGGCCGCCGACCGGATGCTCTCGCTCCCGCTCTACCCGGGCCTGACCGACGCCGCGTTGGGCCGGGTCGCCGACGCCGTGCGGCGCTTCGCCGAACGGCCGGCCACCGTCGCCCCCACCGTTTCCACCACCCCGGAGTCCACCCACCGATGACACAGTCCCTGACCGGCACGACCTCCCCGGCGCAGCCGACCCCCGCGCGGCCGACCGAGAGCCGGCTGCGTGCCTTCGCCCGGCTCGGAAAGCTGGACGTCTACGACTACTACCCGAGCATCGCCGTCGCCCTCTCGGCCGTGCTGCTGCCCTGGGGCGACCTCCCGGCCGGCGCGCTGGCGGCGCTCGCGCTCTTCCTGGTCGGCGAGGTGTGCGTGGTCATGGCGATGGTCGCGCTCGACGACATCACCGGCTACCACGATGGCAGCGACGCGGCCAACTACGGCCCCGACCACCCGCTGCGCAACATCCTGCGCAAGCCGCTGGTGGCCGGCACGCTGACGCTCCGCCAGGCGCACCTGTTCGCCTGGGGCAGCGCCGCGGCCGGCGCCGCGCTGTGGGGGGCGGCGGCGCTGGCCGCGCCGCACCGGCCCGTGTGGGCGCTGGGGCTGACCGTGGCGCTGCTCGTGGTCTCGCTCCAGTACTCCTACGGGCTGAAGATCAGCTACCACGGCTTCCAGGAGGTCTTCCTCTGCGGCCTCGGCGCGGGTCTCGTGGTCGCGCCGCACGCGCTGGTCACCGGCTCGTTCTCGGGGTTCCTGCTGGTCCAGGGGGTGCTCTTCGGCGCGGGCCCGCTGCTCTTCGGGGTCTACTCCAACACCAACGACATCGCGGGGGACCGCGCCGTCGGCCGGCGCACCGTGGCGGCGCTGGCCTCGCCCCGGGGCAACGCGCGGTTCGTACTGGCCCTGTCCGTGGGCGAGTTCGCGGTCGCGGCCGGGGCCTCGCTCACGGGGATCGCGCCCTGGTGGTTCGTGCTGGCGATGCTGCCGGTGACCGCGGTGCGGGCGCGGCAGTACCGCACCGGGTTCGTCCTCGGGGACATCATGCGCGCCCGCCGGATGGGCTTCGCGGCCCACCGGCTCGCGACCGCGCTGCTGATCGTCGTCAACCTGGCGCTGGGCGCCGGGGTGCCGGCATGAGCGCGGCGGGCTCCGGCGCGGAGCTCGACGTGGCCGTCGTCGGTGCCGGCATCGCCGGGCTGAGCGTGGCGGCCGAGCTGCGCAGGGCCGGCCGTTCGGTGCGGGTCTTCGAGTCGCTGGACCGGGTCGGCGGCAGGATGCGGACGCTGCGCCGCGCCGGCTTCACCGTGGACGAGGGCGCGGAGCAGATCTCCTCGCGCGGGTACCGGGCGACCTGGCAGCTGGTGCGGCGGCTCGGGCTGCGCCCGCCCGACGTGCCGATGATCGGCCGGGCGGTCGGGGTCTGGCGCGAGGGGCGCGCCCACCCGGGCGTGGGCTCGCCGCTGGCGCCGCTGACCGGCGCCGGGCTCTCCCCGCGGGCGCGCCTGGACCTGGCGCGGTTCCTGGCGTGGGCGGCCCGGCACAGCCGGGAGCTGGACCCGGACCGCCCCGAGCACGGGCCGCTGGGCGCGTCGACCCTGACCGAGTTCGCCCGGCGCTACCATCCGGAGCTGCACTCCCATCTCTTCCAGCCGTTGACCGGCGCGTTCTTCGGCTGGGACCCGGACAGGTCCTGCGCGGCGCCCGCCGTGGGGCTGCTGCGGGAGGTGGGGCCGGTCTCCGCGTGGCGCACCTACCGGGGCGGCATGGACCTGCTGGCCCGCCGGCTGGCCGCCGGGCTCGACGTGACGACCGGGACGCCGGTGCGCCGGGTGACCGTCGACGGGGAGCGCGCCCGCCTGGAGGTCGGCGAACGGACCTGGACGGCGCGGGCCGTGGTGCTGGCGGTGCCGGCACCGGTGGCGGCGCGGCTGCACGCCAACCCCCGCGCCGAGGAACGGGCGTTCCTCCAGGCGTGCACCTTCTCCCCCATGCTGAAGGTGAGTTGTGCGCTCAGCCGCCCCCTGACGCCGCGCGGCGGCCGTTCGCTCTACGCGTTGCTCACCCCGCGCGTCGAGGAGGAGACGCTGGCCGGCCTGGTGCTCGACCACGCCAAGCACCCGGGGCGGGTGCCGCCGGGCCGGGGACTGGTCAGCCTGATCGCCAGCCCGCGCCAACTGCCGGCGCTGCTGGAGGCGCCGCGGCAGGAGGTCGTGGAGCGGCTGACCGAGGCGGGCGAACGGTTTCTCCCGGGGCTGCGCGCGGCCCGCACCGACGCGTGGGTGCACGCCTTCCCGCACGGGCTGCCGGAGGCGACGCCGACGGCGTTGCGGCGGCGCGGGGCCTTCCACCAGCGGCCGCCGGGGCCGGTCGAGTACGCCGGGGACTGGGTGCTGCTGCGCCCGGCGAGCGAGGGCGCGGTGCGCTCGGCGGCGCTGGCCGCCGCCCGGGTGCTGGCGCGGCTCGGCGACACCGCGCCGCCCCCCGTCCCTTTTCACCAGAGCTGAGGAGTTCACCGTTGCGACCCGACGACATGGGGACGCTCTTCGACGAGTGCGCCAGCAGGGGCGGGGCCACCCTGGTCCACCTCGACCGGCCGTTCGACCTGCCGGGGGCCGGCGCCGTCACCCATGACCTGGCCCAACTGGCGGTGCTGGTCGAGGAGACGGCCGGCTGGCTGGCCGCCGCCGGGCTGCGTCCCGGCGACCGACTGGTCATCGTCAAGGACAACCACTGGGACTACGACCTGCTGGCCTGCGCCGCGATCCGGCTGGGCGCGGTGCCCGCCCAGCTCTCCGCGCACCTGGACACTGGTCAACTGATCCCCTTGCTGGTCAGGTTGACGCCCAGGCTGCTGGTCACCACCGCGGCGCTGCTCGAGCGGCACCGGGCCGCGGGCGAGGACCCCGCCCGGCACGCGGGGCGCACCGTGGTGCTGGACACGCCGGCCGAGGGCGCCGTCGCCGTGGACGAGGTGCGCGGCGCCCGGGCTCCCGGGCCGCGCCGCAGGGACGCCGACGCCATGCTGGTCATCAACCACACCTCGGGAACCACCGGGGTGCCGAAGCTGGTCGGCCACTCCACCAGGACGATCATCCACAAGCTGGCCAGGTTCGAGTCGTTCCGCTACCCGAGGATCGGGGTGCGGCGCGACGACACGGTGGTCAACGCCAGCTCCTACGCGCACGGCCGCACCTTCTGCTGGACGGCCAGCGTGCTCTGTCTCGCGCCGCGCGAGATCGCCGTGGTCACCTCGCGCTCCCCCCACGCGACCGACCTCTTCCTGCGGGACCACCCGCCGACGGTCTTCGAGGCGCTGCCGGACGTCTTCAACCGGCTGCGGCCCCTTACCGGCCGGCTCGACCACCCGTTCCGGCGGACGCGGCTCTTCGTCTCCACCTATGACGCCGTCCACCCGCCGACGCTGCGCGCGTTCCTCGGCGGGACCGAGCGGCGGGACGCGGTGTGGATGCAGGGCTGGGGCCAGACCGAGACCGGGCCGCTCACCTTCCGCTTCCACACCCGCCGTTCGCTGCGCGGCGGCCGGGCCACCGACGCGCGCGACCTCGGCCACCCCGTGCCGTTCAAGACCCGGCTGCGGGTCGTGGACCCCGGCACCATGGCGCCGCTGCCCGCCGGGCGGCCCGGACTGCTGCTGGCCCGCACCGGCGCCAGGTCGCCCGGCTACGTCGGCGAGGAGGAACGCTGGCAGGCCAAGGAGCGCGACGGCTGGTGGAACACCGGTGACATCGGGGTCCGCGACCGCCTCGGCGCGGTGCGGCTGCTGGACCGGGAGGTGGACCACGCGCCGGGGCTGAGCTGCCTGGCGCTGGAGGACGTCCTGGAGGACCGGCTGCCCTGGCTGCTGGAGTGCGTGGTGCTCACCCCTCCGGGCCGCGACCCGCTGCCCGTGCTGGTGACGGCCGACGGCGGCTACGACGCGGAGGCGTTCAAGCGGGCGACCGTCGACCTGCCGCCGCTGGCCGAGCCGGTCGCGCGCGCCGACGCGACGATCCCGCGCACCGGGACCGGCAAGGTGCGCCGGCACGCGCTGCTGGAGCAGCTGACCGGCAGTCCGGAGGCCGCCGGCACCGGGCGGTGGACCTGATGGCCTCGACGCACGCGCCGGGCTACGCCTTCCCGCAGGACCCGGAGCGGGTCGGCCACCAGATGCGCTGGGTGGCCGCCGCCTGCGACGGGATGTCGCTGCCCCGGCTGGCCGCGACCGGGGTCGCCCGGGGCTGGCGCTGTCTGGAGATCGGCACGGGCGGCGGCTCGCTGGCCCGCTGGCTGGCGGAACGGGTCGCGCCGGAGGGCGAGGTGATCGCCACCGATCTGCGGCCCCCGGCGGAGCCGCCCCCGCCCGGGCTGCGGTATCTGACCCACGACGTGGTCCACGACCCGCTGCCGGAGGGCGGGTTCGACCTGATCGTCTCCCGGCTGGTGCTCCAGCACCTGCCGGAGCGGGAGAAGGTGCTGGCCCGGCTCGCCGGGGCGCTGGTGCCCGGCGGCTGGCTCCAGATCGACGAGTACGACATCTCGTCGGAGGCACCGCTGCTGCTCCCCGACCCGGAGGCGGAGCGGCTCTACCGGCGCTTCCTGACCGCCAAGGGAGAGGCGCTGCGCGCCGCCGGCGCCGACCCGTGCTGGGGCCGGGAGGTGGCGGCGGCGATGCGGGCGGTCGGGCTGGTCGAGATCGACCCGCGCCCGCACGTCGAGCTGCGCACCCCCGAGACGGCGAGCCTGCGGCTCCAGGTCCACCACACCTACCATCTGCGGGACCGGCTGGTGGCCGCCGGGATGACGGAGGCGGAGGTCACGGCGGTGCGGGAGCTGATGTGCGATCCGTCGTTCCGGGCCTGCTCCAGCCTCTTCTACTCGGTGCAGGGACGCCGTGCCGAGGGGTGAGCGGGCCGGACGGTTGACCAGTTGACCTGTCAGCCGTGCGCCCGGCGGACCGGCCGACCAGTTGCCGGTCGACCAGTTGCCGATTGACCAGTTGCCGGTTGACCAGTGGTGGGCAGCCCGCTGCCGTTGACCGGGCGTCAGTTGACCAGTGGTGGGCGGCCCACTGGTCAACTGACAGGCTGCCCGGCGCCTCGGGAGGCGGACCCTAGCTCGGGCGCGCCGCGGCCTCGATCTCGGCGAGCTGGGCGGCGAGGATGTCCTCGAACGCGGCCCCGCGGTCCGCCCCGAGGGGGCGGATGTCGCGGGCGAAGTGGGCCAGCGCCGGGAAGCGTTCGGGGTCCGCGCCGAGCACCGCGACGCGGAACAGCTCCATCCCCTGCGCGTGTTCGTCCCCGGTGATGGTGCTGACGCCGGCCTCTGAGGCGATCAACGAGGCGATGAGGACCGCGAGCCGGTGGTAGCGCACCGGGATCTGCTCGTCGGGCAGTCCGGACGCGCGCAGCGCGCTCAGCACCTCCTCCATGACCAGCCGGGAACCGGCGCCGCCCGAGGCGTGGCGGCCCCAGACCGCGGCGAGCTGCGGCTGCCGGCCGAACGCGTCCCGCAGGCGCAGGGCCAGCGCGGTGATGCGCCGCTTCCAGTCGCCCTCGGCGCGGTAGCCGTCCATGGAGGCCAGGAGCACCCGGTCGGCGACCGCGCGCAGCAGCTCCGTCCTGCTGCGGAAGTGGCGGTAGAGGCTGGAGGAGTCGGTCCCGAGGGTCGCGGCGAGCTTGCGCACGCTGAACGACTCCGCGTCGCTCGTGCGCAGCAACTCCGCCGCCGCGTCCAGGATCTCCTCGCTCGACCAACGCCTGCGACCTGCCATCTCGCCCCTTTCGTCGACCCCAGTCTACCCATTGCACTTGGTGTTGCACGCGGTGCGTGCATAATGAGGGCACAGGAAGACGAGAGGACGCGTGACGTGACCAAGCCCCTGGATCCGGCGGCACTGGACGCCGCCATCGAGAACGTCCACCGCGCCGGGATGCCCGGCCTCTTCGCCGAGGTGCGGGACGGCGCACAGGTCTGGCGCGGCGCCGCCGGAGTCGCCGACGTCGCCACCGGCCGCCCCGTGACCGCGGACCTGCGCCACCGGGTCGGCAGCGTCACCAAGACCTTCACCGCCGCGGCCGTCCTGCGGCAGGTCGAGGGCGGCCGAATCGGTCTCGACGCCCCGATCGGCCGGTACTTGCCGAAGTTGGTGCCCGGAGCGCGCGGGGAGGCGATCACGGTCCGGATGCTGATCGGCCACACCAGCGGCCTCGCCGAGTTCCTCCCCTACGCCTACCCCTCGCTCAAGGGGATGCCCGTCGTCGCGGACACCGGGCCCCAGAGCCTGGAGGACCACCGGTTCACCCGGTTCGACCCCCTCGAACTGATCGAGAGGGGAGTCACCGCGCCCCCCGTCGGGACGCCGGGCGGCGCCCCCGGGGTGTACTCCAACACCAACTACCTGCTCCTCGCCCAACTCCTGGAAGAGGTGACCGGCACCGCGGCCGAGCTCCACATCACCCGCGACGTCATCGAGCCCGCCGGGCTGCGGGACACCGCGTTCCCCGTCGGACCGCACATCGAAGGACCGCACTCGCGGCTCTACGAGGCGTGGTTCGGCATGATCGACCCGCCGGCCGACTACAGCGTCTGCGACATGTCCTACGCGGGTCCCGCGGCCTCCCTGATATCGACCGTCGCCGACCTCAACCGCTTCTACCGGCTGCTACTGGCCGGGGAGATCGTCAGCCCGTCGTCGCTGGCGCAGATGCGGCGCGTCGGCCCGGTCGTCTCCCAGGACGGCAGGACGATCGACTACGGCCTCGGCCTGCACCCGATGGAAGGCCACGGCCAGGGCGCCTTCTGGGGTCATGGCGGAACGGTCTGGGGCGGCGGGACGCTGGCCATGATCCGTGCCGACGGCGAACGGCAGATGGCCGTCGCGGTGAACCTCCAGCGGTGGAACGCACTCGACTCCTCCGGAAGGCCTCGGCCCCATCCCCTCGACGACGCGCTCGCGGCCCTCTACCGCGTGGCGTTGTACGGCTGACCGGGCCGGCGGCCGCGCCGGGGCGCTGTCGGCTCACCAGTAGCCGACGCGCCCGTCGACCAGTTCGCGGACGGCGTCCAGGTGGCCCGCGTGGCGGGCGGTCTCCTCCAGCATGTGCAGCAGCATCCAGCGCAGCGTGGCCGGGGAGCTGGACACGTCGGGGTGGCGGCCGGTCTCGTCCAGGGAGTGCTCGGCCACGATGGCGTTCGAGACCGCGCACTGCGCGCGGTACTCCTCCACCAGCCGCTCCAGCGGCACGCCTTCGGCCCGCATGTCCGCGTCCTCCGGCTCGTCGACGAACTGCGGGTTCCCCTCGGTCGAGCCGCCGAGGAAGATCACCTCGAACCAGGTGTGCTCCACCCAGCGCAGATGGGACAGCACCCCGGCGACGGTCAGCAGCGGGGAGGCGGGCAGCACCGGCCGGCGGGCCTGCTCGTCGGTCAGTCCCTCCGCCTTCCAGCGGACGATGTCCCGCTGGAGGTCGAGCCAGCCGAGCAGTTGGGTGCGTTCGTCCGCGACGTAGGGCGGACGGCTACGGGGTGAGGTCATGCGCGGGGACGCTAGCGGGAAGCGGGCCGCGGCGCACCGGCTTTTCGCCCGTGCGCGGCGGCCCGGTCCCGGGGACGGGTCCCGCCGTCAGATCAGCCCGAGCGCGAGCATCGCGTCGGCGACCTTGGTGTAGGCGGCGATGTTCGCGCCGGCCACGTAGTTGCCCGGCATCCCGTACTCCTCCGCGGTCCGCGCGCAGCTGGCGTGAATGCCGCGCATGATGTCCTGGAGCCGCTGCTCGGAGTACTCGAAGCTCCAGGAGTCGCGGGAGGCGTTCTGCTGCATCTCCAGCGCCGAGGTGGCGACGCCGCCCGCGTTGGCCGCCTTGCCGGGGCCGTAGGCGAGGTGCGCGTCCTGGAAGATCTTGATGCCCTCGGGGGTGGTGGGCATGTTGGCGCCCTCGCCGACCGCGACGCAGCCGTTCTCCACCAGGGCGGTGGCCTCCTTGCCGGTGATCTCGTTCTGGGTGGCGCACGGCATCGCGACGTCGCAGGGCACCTCCCAGACGCTCCGGTCCGGCACGTAGCGCGCGTCCGGCACGGCCTCCGCGTAGGCGGTCAGCCGCTCCCTGCGGACCTCCTTGACCTCCTTCAGGAGCGCGACGTCGATGCCCTTGGGGTCGTAGACGTAGCCCCCGGAGTCCGAGCAGGCGACGACCCGGGCGCCGAGCTGGTGCGCCTTCTCGGTGGCGTAGATCGCGACGTTGCCCGAGCCGGAGACGGCGACGGTCTTGCCGTCCAGCGAGTCGCCCCTGGCCAGCAGCATCTCCTGGACGAAGAAGACGCAGCCGTAGCCGGTCGCCTCGGAACGCACCTGGGCGCCGCCGTAGGTGAGGCCCTTGCCGGTGAGCACGCCGGACTCGTAGCGGTTGGTGATCCGCTTGTACTGTCCGAAGAGATAGCCGATCTCCCGGCCGCCGACGCCCACGTCACCCGCCGGCACGTCGGTGTACTCGCCGAGGTGGCGGTGGAGTTCGGTCATGAAGCTCTGACAGAACCGCATCACCTCGCGGTCCGAGCGTCCCTTGGGGTCGAAGTCGGCGCCGCCCTTGCCGCCGCCGATGGGCAGCCCGGTGAGCGCGTTCTTGAAGATCTGCTCGAAGCCGAGGAACTTGACGGTGCCCAGCCGGACGGAGGGGTGGAAGCGCAAACCGCCCTTGTAGGGGCCGAGAGTGCTGTTGAACTCGACGCGGAAGCCCCGGTTGATGTGGATCTCGCCCCGGTCGTCCTCCCACGGCACCCGGAAGATGATCTGCCGCTCGGGCTCGCAGAGCCGGGCGACGATCTTGGCGTCGGTGTAGCGGGGGTGCTTGCCGAGGACCGGGCCGATGCTCTCCAGGACCTCGCGCACCGCCTGATGGAACTCGTCCTCCCCGGGGTTGCGGGCGAGCACCTCGGCGTAGACGGCCTCCGACTTCTCGTGCAACGGCATGACGAACCCACTCCTGTCCTGGCAATCACGTGAACCGCCGCGCGGGACGGCCGGAAGCGGCCGGGCGGCCCTGGGCGTGTCACGGTGCGCCTTACGGTGCCTGCCAGGCGCCGTTGCCTGGACGAGCTCACAACATCGGCCACTGTATACAGCCAGGTGGAAGCCGAGAAGGGGCGCCGCACGCGGCACGTTCCCCCGTGTCGGAGGGACGCTCGGCTCGACGGCGCCCGCCCCCCGGGGAGGCCCGACGCGGCCGGAACGCGACGCCCCGCCCGGCCGGGTGCGGCGGGGCGGGGCGGTGCGGTGCGGGCGGTGCGGTCAGTCGAGGGGCCGGTAGTGGACGCCGAGAGCGTCCAGCAGCGGGAGGTGGCCGCGCAGCCGGCGGTCGAAGTCGGCGGGGTCGCGGTCGTCCTCGGCCGACCAGCCGGTCTCGGCGATGGCCGCCAGCCGGGGGAAGGCGCGCCACTCGACGGCCGCCGGCGTGGGCAGGTACTCGCTCCACAGCTGCCCCTGGACGCCGAGCGCCGACTTCGGCGGGCGGTAGGCGTGGACCTTCGCCAGCGGCAGCCCGCCGCCGATGGCCAGGGGTTCGTCGGGCCCCTCGGCCTCCGCGTAGTCCAGATAGGTGTGCTGCTGGGGAACGGCCACCAGCTCGTGGCCGGCGCGCTCCGCCAGCGCGACCCGTTCCTCGTTCTGCCAGGCGAAGACGATTCCGCCCTCCGGAACGCCCTGCTCCAGCAGCTCGTCCCAGACGGCGACCCGGCGCCCGTGCCCGGCCAGGTGCGAGGCGAGCCGGCGGGCCCACCAGCCCAGCAGCTCCTCGGGGCCGCCGAGCCGTTCCGCCGCCGCCCGCTCCCTCGCCTCGGGGCTGGCCAGCCACTCGTCGGTGGGCACCTCGTCGCCGCCGATGTGGACGAACTCGCAGGGGAAGACGTCCACCAGCTCGTCCAGCACGTCGCGGACGAACTCCACCGTGCGTTCCCTGGCGTTGAGCACGTGGCGGGAGATGCCCCACTCGACCCGCACCGGCAGCAGCTCGTCCGGGCGGTTGCCGAGCCAGGGGTACGCCGAGATCGCCGCCTGCATGTGCCCCGGCGCGTCGACCTCCGGCATGATCCGCACCCCGCGCCGCGCCGCGTGGGCGACCAGCCCGCGCAGCTCCGCCTGGGTGTAACTGCCGCCGTGCGGCACGTCGTTGGTGCGCCCCTCGCGGTTGTGCCCGACGACGGAGCCACGGCGGAACCCGCCGATCTCGGTCAGCTTCGGGTAGCGCGTGACCTCGAAGCGCCAGCCCTGGTCGTCGGTGAGATGGAGGTGCAGGGTGTTGAGCTTGTGCAGCGACAGCAGGTCGACGAAGCGGTAGAGGAACGACAGCGGCTGCATGTGGCGGGCCACGTCCAGATGCGCGCCGCGCCAGCCGTAGCGGGGGCGGTCCACGATCTCCACGAACGGCAGGCGCCGGTCGCGCAGCAGTTGCCGCAGGGTCTGGACGGCCCAGACCAGCCCCGTGGCGGTGGCGGCGGACGCGCGGGCACCACGCTCGTCGACGGTCAGCCGGTAGCCCTCGTCGCCGAGCCCCGCCTCGTCCACCAGCGTCAGCTCCACGCGGGGCCCCGGCCCGGTGGGGTCACCGGACAGGTCAAGCACCTCCCGCGCCAGCGCGGTCACCTCGTCCGGTCCCGCGACCCCGGTTCCGGGGCCGAGGGTCCAGTACTCCCCCGGACGCGTCCGCAGCGTCTGGGGGCGCGGCACCAGGGCCGGCGTCTCGTCGTGGGTCGGCGGCGTGGTCTGCGGCTCATCGGTCACGTGTCGCACTCCCGTCGATCTCTGGCAGGGCCGCATCGACGCTAGCCGCAGGGTCCCGCGGTGCCAAGGTGCCCCGACGCGCCACGGGCGAACGGGACGCGCGCGACGCCCCACGGGGCCGCCGCACTTTTCTCGGCAGGGACAGAACCTTCTCTTGACTGTGCGCAAAGTCGTTTCTACGTTGTCGGCCGAGGCGAACGCGGTGCAGGCGTCCCGCCCGTCGTGTACGACGAAGGATTCGCACCTCCGCAAGAACGGCAGGACTTCGCCCATGTGCTACGGACTCGACGACCGAAAAGCCCTCGCGATGGCGCGCGCCGGACGCGCCCCCAGCCGACGTGCGATGCTGCGCGGCGCCGCGCTCGGCGCGCTGGGCGCCGGCGCCCTCGCCGCCACCGGCGTGGCGGCCGCGCCCACCGCCCAGGCCCGCCCCGGCGGCGGCTGGGGCCGGGTACGGATACCGAGGAACCGCATCAGCATCCAGCTCTACACCGTGCGGGACGCGCTCAACGGCGACCCCGGCTTCGACGAGTCGCTGCGCCACATCGCCGGGCTCGGCTACCCCAGGGTCGAGCAGGCGCTCGGCTTCTTCGGCCGTACGGCGGAGGAACTGCGGGACTTCTACCGTGAGTTGGGCATCCGTGCGACATCCAGCCACAACGACCTCAGCGAGGACGAGGACGCGCTGCGCACCAAGCTGCGGGACGCCCGCACGCTGGGCCAGTCCTACCTCAACGTCCCCTACCTCGACTCGGACGACGCCGACGAGTGGCGCCGCTTCGCGGAGCGGATGAACAACGAGGCGGCCAAGGCCCGCCGCTACGGGCTGCGTTACGGCTACCACAACCACGCGCACGAGTTCACCAAGGACCTCGGCGGGGGGCTGACGCCCTGGGACATCCTCACCGGCGAGCTGGACCCGCGCCTGGTGCACCTGGAGATCGACATCCACTGGACGGTCACCGCCGGCATCGAGAGCGGCGACGGGGTGGACGACCCCGAGCAGTACACGATCGACGTCATCAGGTCGGCGCCGCAGCGGGTCCTGCAGTTCCACGTCAAGGACCGCGACCCGGAGACCGGCGACACCTCCGACCCGGGCACCGGCATGATCGACTTTCCCCGGATCTTCCGCGCGCACACGGTGCGGGAGTACATCGTGGAGAACGACACCCCGGACGTGACCCCGCTGCACAGCGCGGATGTCGGCTGGGCCTATCTGCGCGGCCTGCGTTGACCGGCTGACCGGCTGACCGGCTGACCGCCGGGGCTGGGGGCGACCACCGTGCCCGGGTGGCCGGGCACCGACGTCGGCCGCGCCCCGGTGGGCGGTTACTCGCGCAGTTCCCCGCGCCCCCCAGGGGCCGCGCCGCCGCAGGCGCCGCAGGCGGACGCGCGGGCGACCACCGTGCCCGGGTGGCCGGGCACCGACGTCGGCCGCGCCCCGGTGGGCGGTTACTCGCGCAGTTCCCCGCGCCCCCCAGGGGCCGCGTCGTCGGGGGCGCCGCACGGGGGCGGTTCATCGTGTCAGGGACTCCAGCGCCTCGGAGACCGTGTCGAGGAAGCGGGCCTGGGCCAGCGCGCTCGGGGGCAGCTCCGGGTTCCAGGGCAGCACCCGCGCGCCGCGCGAGAGCCGCAGCCAGCCCGCGTTGTCGCGGAACTCCGCCGGCCTGGCCGCGTTCCCCCGCACGTCGCCGAGGACGATCGCCGGGTCGAGGGCGACGGCGTCGGACCAGTCGCCGGTGGCCCAGTTGGCACCCGGCCCGTCCGGCGGGGTGGCCAGGAGCACGCCCTGCTCGGCCAGTGCGCGCAGGTCGGGCCAGGCCGTGGCGCGCGCCAGATAGGCCGCGTCCGGCCCGGCCGGGGAGAGCGCCAGCACCCGCGCGCCCGGCGCGCCGGCGGCGGCCGCGCGAAGCCGCTGCCGCGCGGCGTCGAGCCGCCGCGCCAGCTCGTCGGCCGGCACGGCGGCCCGCGCGCCCAACGTGCCGGCCAGCGCGGCCAGTCGGGCCGAAACCTCGTCCAGGCCGCGGCCGGGGCCGACGTCCAGGGCCACCAGGGGTACGCGCGCCTCCAACTCCTCGGCGACCGGCTCCTCCACGCCGTAGAGCCGCTTGCCGTCGTAGGTGACGCCGACGAGCAACTCCGGGCTGGTCGCGACCAGTCGCTCGACCCGAAGCGCCCCGCCGGGACCGTGGTAGGGGATCTCGTCCAGCGGCAGCAGGCCGGACTTGGCCGGATCCGGCGCCTGCCCGTCGTGCAGCGAGCCGAAGTGGCCCAACGGGCGCACCCCCTCGTCCCAGAGGGCGGCGGCGATCTGGGTGTAGGCGACGATCCGGCGGGGCGGGCGGTCCCGCGTCACCCGCACCCCTCTGTCGTCCTCGAACTCCCACCCCTCGTGCCGGCCGCCCGCGTTCTCGGTGCCCGGGGTGTGCTCCTTCGTCATCGGTCCGCGCCTCCTGGTCGTGGGGTGTCTCCCCGTCGCCGGGCTGGTTCCCGGCGCCGGGGTGTGCGCCGACGGTCGCGGGGCGCCGACGGCCTCGGCCGCGCGCCCCTGTGCCACCGCGTGCGCTATACCTGCCCAGGGCGGTCCCGGTTGTCCCCCCGGAACCCGTCCCGTCAGGCGTTGGCGGGCGTGATCACCAACACCTCCGACTCGTCGTGCGGCAGGTACTGGGCGCGGACCACCATGCCGGGCTGGACGTGCGGCACCACGCTGGGCGGCATCGGCTTCTCCTGCGCGATGTCGAAGGTGGAGCCGTCGGGGCGGGAGACCCGCAGGGTGTAGGCGACCACGGCGTGCTCGCCCCTGATCTCGCCGGTGGGGCGCGTCTGGAGGACCACGGCGCGGGTCTCGTAGCCGTTCTCGGCGATCCGCAGCTGCTTGGGCGTGATCTCGCCCTTGGCGAGCCGGACCCGGTTCATCGCGTCCTGCATCTCCTCGGGCGGCGCGTCGCTGGCGATCACGACGCGGCCGTCGCTGCTGCCCGGCAGGTAGCGCACGGGCAGCATGGTGCCGGGGCGGATCAGGGTCAGCTCGCTCAGATCCACCAACTGCCGGGCGACGCCCCGGAACGACTGGCCGTCGAGGGTGCTGACGTCCATCAGGATGTCCATCTGCGGCGCGTCGTTGACCGTCAGGCCGGTGCGTTCCATGCTCACGACGGTGCCGATGCCGACGGGCGCGTCACGGAACTCCTTCGGCGGGCCGGAGCCCAGCGCGCCGTCCAGCAGCCTGCTGGTGGAGAAGAGCATCGGCACGACGGTGACCAGCAGGATCGGGCCGACCATCCAGCCGTTGAGCCAGGGCATCGGGGTGTCGGCCTCCAGGCCGGTGAGCACGTAGGGGATGGTGAGGCCGACGCCGACGGCGATGAACAGCCAGTTCAGGTACTTCATGGGAGGGTCCTCTCGTTCCGTTCGTCCTGGTTCGTGGGGCCGCGGGGCGGGTCAGTCGACGTTGCCGAAGAAGTCGGTGCCGCCGACGGTGACGTCGGTCAACGTGCCGTCGGGGGCGACCAGCAGCAGCCCGTCGTGCGCGGGGAACTCGGCGTCCTCGTCCGTCACCGGCAGCACGGTGACGCCGTCGGGGGAGGTCAGGGCCGGTCCGGCCGGGGACCGCATGGTCCGGCTGGCCAGCACCTCACCGGTCTCCAGGGAGACCACGACCAGGCGGTAGCGGTCGCCGACCGCGTCGGCCGCCTCCTGCACCAGCACATGGCCGCGCTCGGCGCCGAGCGCCAGCGGCACCGGCTCGCTTCCCGCGTTCTCCCGGGGGCTCGCCCGGTCGGGCGGCCAGGGCAGCGCCGCCGGCCCGCCCTCCAGGGCGCGCGCCAACTGTTCCTCCAGCTCTCCGGCGACCCCGTCCGGCAGCAGCCCGCTGTCGGCGAGCGGCCCCTCGGTGAGCAGCCCCTCGACGGTGGGGGCCGAGGCCGCGGCGTTGCCGGGGTCGACGCCGACGCCGACGGGGGCGGCGGTGGCGACATGGGTGCCGTCGGCCAGCAGGATCTCCGGCTCGCGGAACACGCGTCCGCCGAGTTCCCGGCCGCCGTCCGGCCCGTCGAGGAGCAGCGCTCCGCTGGGCGCGGCGTCCGTGGTGGGCTCCAGCGTCAGGTGGCCCGCCTCGCCGGCGGACGCGTCCTCGGCGGTGAGCGCCTGGCTCTCGACGGACATCGGCCCGTCCGTGAGCCGGCCGGCCCAGGCGGCCGAGGTCGACTCGTCGGCCGGTGCGGCGGCCAACTCCCCGACGGGGATGGTGTGGTAGGCGCCCCGCACGTCCATGGCGACGACCGCGCCGCGCGCGCTGTCGTAGCCGTAGGCCGCGCCGGAGGCGATGTGGTCGGCGCCGATGCCGGGGATCTCGTCCGGGGCGACGGCCACCGAGCCGTCGGTCAGGTCGACGATCATCAGCCCGTCGTCGGTGGCCAGATAGGCGTGGGTGTCGCCGGCGACCAGCACCCGCGCCTGCCATATCAGTTCGCTGGAGAGTCGGACGTCCCACACCCGTTCGCCGG
The DNA here is from genome assembly GCF_900230195.1 of Streptomyces zhaozhouensis. GTDB lineage: Bacteria > Actinomycetota > Actinomycetes > Streptomycetales > Streptomycetaceae > Streptomyces > Streptomyces zhaozhouensis. The sequence goes on along the minus strand of NZ_OCNE01000010.1, from coordinate 123,583 downwards.
TGGCCAGGTCCACGGCGACGAGCCGCTTCTGCCAGAGGTCGCCGCCGAACGGGCCCAACACGCCGGCCTCGCCGTCACGTTCGTAGGGCACCAGCGCCAACTGGCGGGCGGGGGTGACCGCCAGGCCGAGCCCGGGCTGGACGGAGATGTCCGGGTCCGGGTGGGCCGCGAGCACGCCGCCGATCACCAGGGCGCCGATGCCGAGCGGCAGCACCACCGTGGGCAGCACCAGCAGCCCCCAGCGCGGCCCCCGCCGTCCCCTCGTCGGCCAGTTCGGCTGGTCCGGGGTGCCCCAGGGCGAGGTGATCCGCCCCTGGGCACCGTCCGCGCCGTTCGTGTACCGCATCTCCCCGCTCCTCCCGTTCGGCTGTGGGAGCCACCGTCCCCCGGCGGTCGGCGCTACCGATCACAGAAACGGGCGGGGCCGGCCGCCGGCCCGTGCGCGGGCGGGTGGCCGGGGTCCGGAAGTCGGATCACCGCGCAGATCCGGCCGGTTACCATGCGGGCATGTGCCCGGGTGAAGCGTTGACCGCCGAGGCGCCGGCCACCGTGCCCAGGGCGCTGCTGATCGCCGAGGTCTGGGCGGAGCTGGGCTCCGAACTGGCGCCGTTGAGCAACGGATTGGGGCAGCCGCTGGCCCGCACGGTGAAGCTGCTGCTCGATCCGCTGGTGCTGCGGCCGGTGCTCAACCCGCGGTTCGCCGCGGGGCAGGTGCGCGGCGAGGACGCCGAGGAGCTGCGCGCCACACTGCGCGCGGCCGGGCCCCGGCTGGCCGCGACCGCCGCCTGGTTCACCCGGCTGAAGCGGGCGCGCCGCACGCTGCGGATCTCCGAGGGCAACCCGCAGGACCTGTACTTCCAGCGGTGCTTCGAGCTGGCCGGGACGCTCGGCCCGCCGGGTGCGGACGCGGAGCGGGTGGCGTGCGAGGTGGTCGCCGAGATACGCGAGTCCGCCGGCGAGTTGACGGTCGCGGCGCTGCGGCGCCACATCACCGACCCGGCGCGCGCGGCGGAGCTGCGGGCCCGACTGGCCCACGCGTGGGCCAGCCGGGCCCCGGTGGGGCAACCGCCGCCGGACCAGGCGGCGTTGACCGCCGCGCTGGACGGGGTGCTGGACCGGGTCGCGGGCGGCGTCGACCGCGCCGCGCTGGACGGGCTGGTCGCCGGGCGGGCCGGCGCGGCGGACGCGGTGTCGCTGCTGCCGCCCGGAGCCGCGCTGGCCTGCGGGTTGACGCTGCGGGAGCGGATCGAGCCGCCGGCGCTGGGTGAGAGCGCGTCGAAGCGGAACCTGCCGCCGCCGTTCGACCGTTCCGTCTTCGAGCGGCTCTTCGCGGGCTTCACCTCGGCGTTCCATCGCGAGTCGATGCCGGGTCTGTCCGAGTTGGTGCTCCAGGAGGTGCGACGCTCGGCGGAGCCTTGGCAGTTGGCCAGGGAGGAGACGCGGGTGACGATGGCGCTGGGCCGGCGCGCCAGCGCGGCGCTGGCGCCGGGCGGCGAGGCGGGCAGCGACGCGGGCGCGCGGCTGGCGGCGCGGTGGCGCCGGGAGCCGTTCGTCCACCGGGCGTTGCGGCTGCCGCGCGCGGAGGGCGGGGGCCCCGGCGAGTCGGTGGGCCGGGTGCGGGAGGCGTATCTGCGGCGGCTGTGGGTGCGGGTGCACGGCCGCGAGCTGCGCGAAGAACCGGTGGCCGCCGAGGACCTGTGGGATCTGCTGGACGGTGTGCTGCGTTCGGTCATCATGGATCAACGTGACCGGCTGCGCGCGGAGTTGGACCGCGCGGGCGGCGCCGCCACGGACGGCGGTGAGCGATGACCTGGACGCGGGTGCGGCGCGAGGCGGGGACGCTGTGGGTGGGCGCCGTGCCGGACCATCCGGAGTGGACGGCGCTGGTGGAGGCCGAGGGCGCGGTGCTGACCTGGGATGTCCCGGGCGGGCAGCGGCTGCCCTCGGCCGAGGTGCACCACCCGGAGCGGGCCGCCGACTGGCTGTGGCAGGTGTACGGGGCGGCGTCCGAGGCGTTGCTCGCGGTCGCCGAGGGCTCCGAACGCGAGGTGGAACTCGCGGACGAGGGCGGCCCGTTGGCCGAGCCGTTGGCGGCGCTCGCACGGCTGGGCTGGCTCGCCGCGTGGTGGCCGGCCTCGCATGTGGCGGGGGTGCCCGCGCTGTCGGCGGCGTTGCTGGCGGCGGAGGCGGCCGTGGTCGCCGCCGACGTGGAGGCGGTGCTGGACGACCCGGAGGCGGTGGCGCGGCTGCTGGGGCGGGCGGCGCCCGCGGTCCACGCGCTGGCCGCGCTCGCCGACCATCCCGAACTGGGCTCCGAGGCGAGGGCGTTGTCCGAGCGGCTGGCGGAGGTCGCCGACGACTTCGGCGCCGAGCTGCCGGCGCCCGCGCCGCTGGTGGCCGACCGGGGCGGCTGGGCGCTGGCGGCCGGCGGCGAGCCGGCGGGCGGGGTGACGGCGATGAGCGGCGGCGGGCCGCTGGACTGGCGGCGGCTGCCGCCTGGGGTGGTGGACGCGGCGGCCGGGCTGCGCTGGTCGCTGGTGCGGCGCGACGGGCGGCTGCTGCTGGATGTGGCGGTCCCCAGGGCGCCGCTGGCCTACGCGGAACGGGCCGGCCGCGCGACGCTGCGGGCGCGCGCGGACGCCGTGGAGTTCCCGCTCGACGCCGCCGAGGACGGCGGCGCGTTCGGGGGCGCGGCCGAGGTGCCGCCGTCGGCGCTGCTGGTGCCCGCGCCCCGGCGCACGGTCACCGTCTGGGCGCCCGGCTACGCGCCGGAGGACGAGGCGCCGCCGGACGGCGACGCGTTGGCGGAGCGGCAGGAGCCGGTGCTGCTGCACGCGGAGGAGCGGCTGACGGCCGGCGGGGTCTCGTTCGCCGAACGGGTCGCCGCGCTGGTCGATCCGGAGGTGGCATGAGCGAGGAGACGGGCGAGGTCCGGGACGGGGACGAGCCGTTGGGCCTGAAGCCCACCGTGCCCTCGTCGCCGCGCTGGCACCGCTGGCGGGATCTGCACCGCGAGGGCACGGAGCTGCTCGCGGCCGGCCGGTTCGCCGAGGCGGACGCCCGGCTGCGGGAGGCGGTGGCGGAGACGCGGGTCGCGGACGTGGACGCCGAGGGACTGCTGCACCGGGCCCGCAGCCTCGCCAACCTGGCGGGGGTGGCCGAGGGCACGGGCGGGGCGGCGGAGGCGGAGCGGCTGTCCGGAGAGGCGATCGGGCTGTGCCGCGGGCTGCTCCCCGGCGCGGAGGGGTCGGTCCCCACGGAGCGGCCGGTGCCCGCCGCCGTGCGGACGGACGCCGCGTTGACGCTGGTCAACACGTTGACGGCGCGCGCGCAGACGCGGACGCTCGCCGGGCTGCCCGAGCTCGTCGAGGCCGACCTGGACGAGGCGTTCGCCGTCGCCGGGGAGCTGGCAGAGCCGCCGCCGCAGCTGCTGGTCTTCTCGCTGCACGGGGCGCGCACCGGGCAGTTCATGCTCACCGGGCTGCTGGCGGAGGCGGAGCAGGAGGCGCTGCTCGCGCTGGACATCGCGCTGGCCCACCACCCGGAGCTGGCCGCCTACCCGTGCGACAACCTGGCCAGGATGGCGCTCGCCTGCGGAAACCCGGAGGGCGCTGAGCAGTTCCGGGCGATCGCCGCCGATCCGCACGCGTTCAGCGCGGAGTTGAGCGAGGAGGCGCCGCACGTCGAGCGGTTCGCCGTCGGGTCGGCCGAGTCCATGGTGGCCGGTCCCGCCGCCGTGGTGTGGCCGCTGGCCCCGCGCTGGCGGCGGTGCACGCTGCTCAACGCGGAGGGCGTCCGGCTGGCGCTCGCGGGCCGGCTGGAGGAGGCCGACCAGGTGCTGGCGGCCGCCGAGCGGGCGACGCGCACCGTCGGCGGCGGCCTGGACACGCTGGTCTGCCGGGCCGGGGTGCTGCTCAACCGCGTCGGCGTCGCCGAGTCCACCGGCGACCTCGGGAACGCGCTGGCTCTCGCGGACGAGGCCATCGCGCTGCTGGAACGCGTCGTCGCCGAGGCACCCGACGACGGCAGGGACGACGGCGGCGGCGGGGGCGGCGGCGCGGGTCCCGGCGACGGGACGGGCGGCGGGGGCGGGCAGCTCGGACAACTGCTCGGGGCGCGGAACCTGCGCGCCGCACTGCTGCGGGAGTCCGGCCGGCACGCGGCGGCGCTCGCCGAACTGGACCGGGTGGAGGCCGCGTCGCCGGCGCTCGGCGACGCCGAGCGGCCGACCGTGGAGGTGTGGGCGCTGTTGCTGCGGGCCACGGTGGCCTCGGCGCTCGGCCGGCTCGCCGAGGCCGACGCGGCCGGGCGGGCCGCCCTCGCCCTGGCCCAGGAGCGCGTGCCGGCGCTGACGCCCCGGATCCATGTGCTGCTGGCGGACCTGGCCGGCACCCTGGGGGACACCTCGACCAGCGAGGAACGCTTCGCGCTGGCCGGCGAGTTGTTCGCGGTGCTGGGCGACGCCGGGGGCGAGGCCGCGACGCTGGCGAGCCTGGGCCGCAACGCCTATCTGGCCGGGGACTGGGAGACGGCGGACGCGCGGTTCGCCCGCGCGGAGGCGCTGGTGACCGGTGAGGGGCACGCGGCGCAGCTCGCCGCCTGCCGCCTCGGCCGGGCCGCCGTCGCGGTGAGCTCGGGGCGTGCCGCGGCGGGCCTCGACCTGCTGGACACCGCGCGCGCCGCGCTCGGCGCCGAGGCGACGCCGCTCCGGCGGATCGCGTTCCACCAGGTGCGGGGCGGCGCGCTGGCCGCGTTGGGGCGCTTCCCCGAGGCGGACGACGAGGTGCTGGCGGCGCGGCGGCTGGCCGAGGAGTCGCAGGGCTGGCACGTGGCGCTGACGCTCGACTGGTGGCGCGCCGACGCGCACGCCCGCTGGGCCGCCTCGCTGCCGCCCGACGAACGCGGCCCGGTGCTGGAGCGCGCGCTGGCGACGGCCGTGCCGGCGGCGCTGGCCGCCGAGGCGGCGCGGCAGTTCTTCGCCGCCGGCGGGGACCGGGAGCGCTGGGTGGCGCTCGCGGCGGCGCCGGCGCTGCGCGCGGCGCTGCTGGCGACCCGCAACGCGGGCCGGCCGACCCTGGCCGTGGCGCTGTTGGACCACCTCACGGCGACCGCCTCGCTCAGCGCGGACGCGCGGGAGGGCGCGGTCCCCACGCCGGGCGCGTCCGCGCCGCCCGACGTGACGGACGTGCCGCTGCCGCGCCACGAGCCGTTGACCGGCGACCGCCTCTCCTACGCGGCGGCGGCCCTCGGGCTGGCCACGGGCGGCGACCCGGCGTTTCCCGCGCCCCGGCTGGCGCTGCCGCCCCGGGTCCGGGTGGTGCCCGGGACACCGTCGGAGCTGGAGCCGTGGATGGAGCGGGCCGAGCAGGTCTACGGCTTCCCCGTCCGGGCGCCCGAGGCGGTCCGCGCGTGGTGAGCGGGCCGCCGCCCCGGCGCGGGGGTGAACGGGAGCCCGGCTCCGAGGAGTTGCTGGGGGTGCGCACCGGCGCGAGCTACGGCCCCCGCTGGTCGGCACACGCCCCGCTGGTCGACGAGGCGGCGCGGGCCCTGAACCGGGGCCGCTACCGCGAGGGCGTGCGGCTGCTGGAGCGCGTGGTGGCCGCGACCGAGGACGTCGAGGGCGACGCGGAGGGGCTCGACCTGCGCTGCCGCGCGCTGGCGAATCTCGCGGGGCTCGCCGAGGAACGCGGCGCGCCGGACGAGTCGCTGCGGCTGGCGGGGCTGGCGCTGGCCGGCTGCGACCGCGTCGAGGAGCTGGTGGGCGCGGAGCGGGGCACGCCGAAGATCCGCGCCAGCGTGCTGGTCAACCGCGCCCAGACGCTCCAACTGCTGGGCCGGAACGCGGAGGCGCTGGCCGACTGCGACGCCGCCGTCGCGCTGCCGACAGCCGGACCCGCCAGCGCCGTGCTGGACTTCACCCTGCACAACACGCGCGGCTGCGCGCTGATCGCGCTGGGCCGCTACCCCGAGGCGGAGGCGGAGGTGCGGGCCGCGCTGGCGGTCGCCGAGGAGCGCGAGCCGCGGCTGGCGGGCCACGCCCACACCAATCTCGCGGTGCTCGCCCAGCGCGCCGGCGACGCCGAGGCCATGGGGCGCCACATGGGCCTGGCCCGGGACTTCCACGCGCTCGGCGGCGACCCGGCGGCCCGCGCGCTGGCCGAGGAGAACCTGGCCAGGCTGGCGCTCGGCCAGCGGGGGCTGGCGGAGGCGCGGCGGCGGCTGCGCCGGGCGGAGCGCGCCTACGCGGCGCTCGGCGCAGAACACCGGGTCGCCGCCTGCCGGTTCGGGCTGGCCCTGGCGTGGTTCCTCGGCGGCAGGGTCGGGCGGGCGCGGCGGGTGCTGCGCGGCGCGAGCCGGGTGCTGGAGCGGACGGGGGACGTCGCGGGGCTGGTCGAGTGCCACTTGCTGGCGGGCGACCTGGCGGCCTGCCGGCTGCGTTTCCGCGCCTCCGACCGCCACTATCTGGTCGCCCGCGCGCTGTGCTTCGACTCCGGTGCGCCGCACGAGGCGGCGCGGGTGGACGCCAGACGGGCGCGGGTCGCCCTGGCCTCGCTGCGCTTCGCGTGGCTGGCGCCGCTGCGGCGCCAGTGGCTGGCGTCGGCGCTGGACGTGGGGCTTCCCGCGGCGCTGGCGACCGACGCGCTGCGGCACTCGTTCCCGCCGGGTCCGACCAGGGAACGGTGGACCACCGAGGTCGCGCGGCCCGCCGTGGCGACCGCGCTGCGGCTGCTGACGATGGCCGAACAGCCGCGACTCGCATTGGAGTTGGTGGAGCATCTGGCCGCCTCCGCGACGCTGGACACCGAACGGCCGACGGCCGGCGCGGTCGGCGCGGTCGGCGCGCCGTTCGCCGAGGAGCTGCGCGCGCGGATCGGCGCGGGCCCGGTCGCCGCGGAGCTCCCGGAGCCGTTCCCCGCGCCGGCCGAGGCGGTCGCCGCCGGCGCGTTCGCCGCCTCGCTGGTGGCCGCGGGCGGCACGGACCCGGCGGGTGGCTTCCCGGCGCCCCAGCTGGCGCTGCCGCCGAGGCTGCGGGTCTTCGGGAACGCGGCGCCCGGTCTCGGCGACTGGATCGCGGCCGGCGAGCGGCGCTACGGCCGGCCGATCCGGTCGGCCGTCGAACTCAGAGCGTGGTGAACGGAGTGGGCGACAGTGGGGTGGGTGCGATGACGGCGAGGTCCGGGGGGCCCGAGGTGGATCTCGGGGTGGTCGAGGGGTGCGACGGCTCCTTTCAGCCGACCGTGCAGCTGAAGTACGTGGACGCGGACGACCTGTATCTGACCTGGCGGTGGGAGCACGCCCCGGACGAGCCGAGGGTGCTGTACTTCGAACGCTCGGCCGTCGCCGGGGTGTTGGCCGAGCTGGCGGCGGCGCTGCCGTCGCCGCTGCCGGGCGAGTCGATCGAGCGGGCGCTGACCAGGTCGCTGGGCGAGGGCCCGCTGACCGACCCGGAGCGGGAGGCGGCGCTGCTCGGCAGGCTGGCCACCGCGTTGATCCCCTACCACCTGGGGCGGGAGCTGGACCTGCTGCTGGAGCGCGGCATCCGCCCGAGGCTGCGGGTGCAGCCCTCGCCCTCCACGGGGCAGGTGCCCTGGGAGGCGCTGCGGGTGGACGTCAGTGAGCGGCTGGTCGAGCACCTGGACGTGTCGGCGCTGCCGCCGGCGACGGTGCGCCACTCCCCCGAGCGCGTCGTCTCGCCGTGGGACCCGGCGGGTCCCGTGGTGGCCGCGCTCGACCCGAGGGTGCCGGGACCGGCGGCGCGCACCGGTCTCGGCTCGGTGCTCGGTCCGGTCGGCGAGGACTCGCCGCTGGTCGCGATGGTCGCGGGGCTGGGCGAGCGGCTGCGGCCCCGGGTCCCGCCTGCGGAGGCGTTCCGCCGCTCCGGGCTGACCAGGGACGTGCTCCAGCCGCTGCTGGCCGACGCGGCCAGGTTTCTCTATGTGGGCCATGTCACCACCGGCGAGCACGGGCTGGACGCGCGGCTGCACCTGGGGTGCGGCGCGGACACCACAGGGCGGGCGGCGCCGCTGGGCGGGCACCGGCCGCTGACGGCGGCCGACCTGGTCCTCGGCCACCGGCCCGAGGCGCCCACGCCGTGGCGGATGCCGAACCGGGTGGCGCTGGTGGCCTGCGAGAGCGGCGGGGAGGTGCGGTTCGCCGAGCCGACCGGGCTGGTCGCCGCCGCGATCCACGCCGGCGCGGAGTACGTGGTCTCCACGCGCTGGACGCTGCCGACGGACGCCGGCGTGCGCAGGTTCGCGCCGGGCGCGGCCCCGGACACCTCGGTGATCGCCCGCGCGGTCCTGGCCGTGGACGCGGCGGGCGACGCGCCCGATCCGGTGGTCGCCCTCAACGACTGGCAGCGCGGGGAGTTGGCGCGCTGGCGGGAGACGGGGGCGGTGGCGCACGCGCCGTTCACCTGGGCGGCGTTCACCACCGCCCATGGCTGAGAGGGCGGGAGCGGCTTCGGGAGCGGAGGGGTGACGGGATATCTTGATGTCGAGCAATGTTGCAGACGTGGAGTGGAGAGCGCCCGGTGACTGACTCGACCGTCATCTACACACAAACCGACGAGGCCCCCGCCCTGGCGACGTTTTCGCTGCTGCCGGTGATCGAGGCGTACGCCGCGACCGCCGGCGTCCGGGTGGAACAGCGGGACATCTCGCTGGCCGGTCGGATCATCGCCAGCTTCCCCGAGCGGCTGGAAGCCGGCCAGCGCATCGACGACGCGCTCGCCGAGCTGGGCGCGGCGGCCCAGACGCCCGAGGCGAACATCATCAAGCTGCCGAACATCTCCGCCTCCATCCCCCAGCTGAAGGCGGCCATCGCGGAGCTGCGCGAGCGCGGCTACGACCTGCCGGAGTACCCGGACGAGCCGGGCACCGACGAGGAGCGCGAGGTACGGGCCCGCTACGACCGGGTCAAGGGCAGCGCGGTCAACCCCGTGCTGCGGGAGGGCAACTCCGACCGCCGCGCCCCCGCCTCGGTCAAGAACTACGCCCGGAACAACCCGCACCGCATGGGCGCGTGGTCCTCGGATTCCAAGACCAACGTCGCGCACATGACCGCCGACGACTTCCGTTCCTCGGAGCGCTCCGCGATCCTGCCGAGCGCCGGTGAGCTGCGCGTCGAGCTGGCGGGCGAGGACGGCACCACCACCGTGCTGCGCGAGTCGGTGCCGGTGCTGGAGGGCGAGATCGTGGACGCCTCGGTGCTGCGGGTCGCGGCGCTGCGGACGTTCCTCGGCGAGCAGATCGCCCGCGCCAAGGCGGAGGGCGTGCTGTTCTCCGTGCACCTCAAGGCCACCATGATGAAGGTCTCCGACCCGATCATCTTCGGCCATGTGGTGCGCGCCTTCTTCCCGAAGACGTTCGCCGCGCACGGCCAGACCCTGGCCGCCGCCGGGCTCAGCCCCAACGACGGGCTCGGCAGCATCCTCAAGGGCCTGGAGAGCCACCCGGAGGGCGAGGCGATCCGGGCGTCCTTCGAGGCCGAGCTGGCCGAGGGGCCCGAGCTGGCCATGGTCGACTCGGACCGGGGCATCACCAACCTGCACGTGCCCAGCGACGTGATCGTCGACGCCTCGATGCCCGCGATGATCCGCACCTCGGGGCACATGTGGGACCCGGCCGGCGAGGAGGCCGACACCCTGGCCGTCATCCCGGACAGCAGCTACGCCGGGATCTACCAGGTCGTGATCGACGACTGCCGCGCCAACGGCGCCTTCGACCCGGCCACCATGGGCTCGGTGCCCAACGTGGGCCTGATGGCACAGAAGGCCGAGGAGTACGGCAGCCACGACAAGACGTTCGAGATCCCGGCCGCCGGGACCGTCCGCGTCGTCGACGCCGCCTCGGGCGACGTGGTGCTGGAGCACTCCGTCCAGCCGGGCGACATCTGGCGGATGTGCCAGACCAAGGACGTGCCGGTGCGCGACTGGGTCAAGCTCGCCGTCAACCGCGCCCGCGCCACCGGCGACCCGGCCGTCTTCTGGCTGGACGCCACCCGCGCCCACGACGCGAGCCTGATCGAGAAGGTCAACGCCTACCTGCCGGAGCACGACACCGAGGGCCTGACCATCGAGATCATGGCGCCGGTCGAGGCCATCGCCTACTCGCTGGAGCGCATCCGCAGGGGCGAGAACACCATCTCCGTCACCGGCAACGTGCTGCGCGACTACCTCACCGACCTCTTCCCGATCCTGGAGCTGGGCACCAGCGCCAAGATGCTCTCGGTGGTGCCGCTGATCAACGGCGGCGGCCTCTTCGAGACCGGGGCCGGCGGCTCGGCGCCCAAGCACGTCCAGCAGCTGGTCAAGGAGAACTACCTGCGCTGGGACAGCCTGGGCGAGTTCCTGGCGCTGGCCGTCAGCTTCGAGCACCTCGCGCAGCGGACGGGCAACGCGCGGGCGCAGGTGCTGGCCGACACCCTGGACCGGGCGACCGCGACGTTCCTCAACGAGAACAAGTCGCCCAGCCGGCGGCTCGGCGGCATCGACAACCGGGGCAGCCACTTCTACCTTGCGCTCTACTGGGCCCAGGAGCTGGCCCGGCAGACCGACGACGCGGCGCTGGCCGAGGCGTTCGGCCCGCTGGCCAAGACGCTGACCGAGCAGGAGGAGACCATCGTCGGCGAGCTGATCGCCGTCCAGGGCTCCCCCGCCGACATCGGCGGCTACTACCTTCCCGACCCCGAGAAGGCGGCGGCCGTGATGCGCCCCTCGGCGACGTTCAACGAGGCCCTGGCCACGCTGAACTGAGCCGGTAGCGGGCCGCGGACGACACCCACCGGGACAGCCCGGGTCCGCCGTCGTCCGCGGCCCTCCCGCCCGGCTAGCGACCCGAGTCGGCCGGGGACGCCCCCCGCAGGGCGTGCGGCGGCTTCGCCGCCGCCGGCGCGTCCTGGGGTGTCCCGCGCCGCAGGTACGGGCTGGCCAGGGCGGGCAGAATCGCCAGAACGGCCAGCACCGCCAGGCCGACGCCGAGGACGACCGGGGCGCGCAGGCCGTACCGGGGGATGAGCGCGGAGCCGACGGCCGAGCTGATGATGACCCCGAGGGTGATGAACGACCCGTGCACGGTGTTCACCAGGGGCGCGGTGCTTCCCGCGCGCTGGACGCGCACCGCCATCGCCGGATTCATCGGGACGCCGACCAGGCCGATACCGAGCACGCACGCCAGCGCCAGCGGCGGAACGTCGGTGAAGAGCGCGAACCCGGCGAGGAAGACGACGCTCAGCCCGGTCCCGACCAGCAGGGTGGAGACCGTGTGGCGGTCGGCCAGCCTGCCGACAGCGAGGTTTCCGACCAGGGTCGCCGCGCCGTAGAGGAGGAGGAGAACGGGCACGGACCCCCCGGAGAAGCCGGAGACCTCGGTGAGGATCGGGGTGAGGAAGCTGAACGCGGAGAACGCCGCGCCGATGATGAGGGTGCTGGAGGCGAGCGCCCACAGGAGCTGCGGGCTGCGCAGCACGGCGAGCTCGGCGCCCGCCGACGCGGCGGGCCGCACGCCGCCGTCCGCCGGTGAGGCGGGGTTCCGCACGACGGCCAGCGTCAGGACGGCGGCGAGCAGGGTGATCGCCGAGATCGCCCAGAACGCGGCCCGCCAGCCGAACCGGCCGCCGACGAACGTCGCGAGCGGCAGGCCGAGCAGGGTACCGAGCATCAGCCCGTTCATGACGACCGCGACCGCTCGTCCGCGCACCTGTTCGCCGACCAGCCGCACGCCCATGGACACCGCGAGTCCGAAGAACGCCTGGGAGGCCGTCCCGCTGATGATCCGGGCCACCACCATCATCGGGTAGCCCGTCGCCAGCGCGGCCATCACGTTGCCGACCAGGAAGACGGCGAACACGATCACGAGCGCGGTCCTGGGCGCGACCCCGAGCAGGGCGAAGGCCAGGAGCGGGCCGCCCACGGCCATGGCTGCGGCGAAGACCGTCACCAGGTAACCGATCCGCGCGATGCCGGTGTCCAGCCCGGCGGCGAGCTGGGGCATGAGCCCCGCGACGGCGAACTCGCTGGTCACCATCGCGAAGACACCGGCGGCGAGGACGTAGACCGTCGGTGGGACCGCCTTCGCCGGGGCGGGCGAGGTGGCTGTGGCTGTGGTCAAGGGACCGACCTTTCTGTACTTGAATATCCAAAACCAGGGCAGGGGAAATCCCGTCGCGGCGCGCGGGCGGCGCGGTCAGCCCAGCAGGGAACGCAGTCCGGCGACGGCGATCCTCCGGAGGGTCCCGGCGTCCGCGCCGGTCTGCGCGGTCACCCGCAGCCCGGAGATCACGGTGTTGACGAGCATCGCGCCGTCACCGGGCCCGAGCGCGGGCGAGACGGTTCCGTCGAGGTGCCCGGCCCGGATCGCGCCCTCCAGGAGGGAGGTCCGCGCCCGCAGGTCGCGGTCGAGGAGGCGCGCCACGCGCTCGTCCCGCGCGCGCAGGTTCGGGCTCATGAGGCTCTGCACGACCATGCACCCCGCCGCGTGACCGCGCTCGGCCGCCTCCCGCTCCTCGGAGATGACGAGATCGACCAGGGAGAGCAGTCGCTCCGCACCCGGCAGCGCCTCGTCCTCCAGGATCGCCGCCTGGAGCCGGGCGATGGTGGAGACGTAGTGCTCCAGGGCGCGGACGAACAGGTCGTCCTTCGAGCGGAAGGTGTTGTAGAGGCTGCTGCGGCGGACGCCCGCCGCCTCGCAGAGCCGCTCCGTGGAGGTCTCGGCGAAGCCGTGGACGCGGAACTCGCGCGCCGCGGCGTCCAGCACCGCGGCCTCGTCGAACATGCGTGGTCGTGCCATGGAGGCGACTCTACCCTGTTCTGGACTTCCAGATCCAAAAACAGGGCCCGCCACGTCCCCTCGCCCCCGGCGGGGCGGCGAGGGACCTGTCCGGCGGGGACTCCGTCCCGGCCGCCGCCACGAGACCCCGCGGGCCGAGGGCCGGCACCTACCGCGATTCCGCGTCCGCGTCGGTGCCCGCCACGCGCATCTGCTGGATATGGGCGCGCATCAGGGCCCGCGCCCCGTCGCGGTCGCGGAGGGCGACCAGCTCGACCAGCCGCAGATGCTCCTCCGCCGCCGCGCCGAGACGCCCCCGCCTGGCCACCGAGGACAGCCCCAGCAGCCGTGTCCTCGCGTGCAGTTGGGAGACGGTCTGGACGAGCGCCGGGTTGCCCCCGTAGGCGAGCAGCGCCAGATGGAAGCGGCGGTCGGCCTCGCTGTAGGAGAGCAGGTCGCCGGCGGCCGCGTGGTCCATGATCCGCTGGGCCATCGCCCGCAGAGTGGCGAGGTGCTCCTCGGGGACGTCGGGGACTATCCGCCAGACCGTGGCCGGCTCGATCAGCAGCCGCAGCTCCACGATGTGGTCGAGGTCGAGCGGGGAGATCTCGGTGACCCGGAACCCCTTGTTGGGCACGGAGTCCACCATGCCCTCCCTGACCAGCTCCAGCATCGCCTCCCGCACCGGGGTCGCCGAGACGCCGAAACGCGCGGCGAGGGCGGGCGCCGAGTAGACCACCCCCGGCTCCATCTCGCCGGAGACGACGGCGGCACGCAGCGCGTCGGCCACCGCCTCGCGCAGGATCTCGCGTCTCCTGACGGGTTGTCGGCCATGCTCGGCACCGGTCATGTCGTTCCTCTTGGCGTTCCCTCGTCACCCGCCGCCCGGCGGGTCGCCGGGAGGCGCCCGGCCGCACGGGCGGGTCAACTGCCCCTGGCTGGTCGGGACGATCTTGCCGCCAACGTGCGGTCCGGGTCGAACAGGAAAGCTACCTTCCGCTCGACAAAGGGGAACTGACACCCCCTCAGCAAGCGTCGACCGCCCCGGCCTCCCGGAGCGCGCCCCGCAGCGCCGACTCCAGCGTCGCCAGCGTCGGCAGCTCCCAGGTCGCCTCGGCCGCCGCCAGGCAGACGGGACGCCCCGGCCCCTGGGACAGCGGACGGGAGACCACCCCCGGATGCGGGGTGCCGAGCGCGAGCGCCGGGACCACGGCGACCCCGAGGCCCGCCGCGACAAAGCCCTGGGCGGTCGGGTAGTCCTCGCTCTCCACGGCCAGATCGGGGCTGAAACCGGCGGCCGCGCAGGCGTCCAGCACCCGCCGCAGACAGGGGCCGACCGGCCACTCCCCCGTCACCCAGGGCTCGCCCGCGAGATCGGCCAGCGCCAACTCCTCCCGTCCCGCGAGCCGATGACCGCGCGGCAGCACCGCGCGGAACGGGTCCTGGGCCACCTGCCGCGACTCCACGCCCGGCATCCTGTCGCCCGGGTCGCGCACGACGAGGGCCGCGTCGACCGCTCCCCTCGCCACCTCGTCGAGCGACTCGCCGGGGTCGTCGAGCCGCAGGGTCACGCGCACGCCCGGGTGCGCGGCACGGAAGGCCGCCAGCGCCGGCGCGACCACGGGACCGCCCGCACTGGCGAAGTAGCGCAACGTCAGACTCCCCGAGCGACCGGCGCGCAGCTCGGCCAACGCGGTCTCGGCGACCGCGAGCTGACGGCTGATCAGTTCCGCGTGCTCGGCGAGCAGCCGCCCCGCGGCCGTCGGCCGGACGCCGCGCCCGACCCGGGCCAGCAGCCGGGTCCCGGCCTGCCGCTCCAGCACGCCGAGCTGCTGGCTGACGGCGGAGGGGGTGTAGCCGAGGTGTTGGGCGGCGGCCGTCACGGAACCGCTGGTCACCACGGCACGGAGCACCTGGAGGCGTCGCACGTCGAGCATGTAGGACAGCTTAACGGTTGCCGGTGAAACATTCGCTTGTTCTTGGCAGTGTGCCCTGCGATCGTCGTTGCCGCCCCCGTTCCCGTCGCCGTTTCCCGCCCCGTCGCCCGTCACACCCCGACCGGCCGCCCAGGAGGCCCGCGTTGTCCTCGCTCACCGCCCGCCACCGAACGACCGCCAGGATGGCCCTGCTGGCACTGCTGTGGGGCTCGGCCTTCCTGTGGATCGACATCTGCCTCGACCACGGTCTCACTCCCGCCCAGATCGCCTTCGGACGCTGCCTGTTGGGGGCGGCGGTCCTGCTGGTGGCGGCCCGCGCGGCCGGGCAGGCGCTGCCGACGTCGGCGGCGGTCTGGGGCCGGCTGCTGGTGGCCGCGCTCTTCTGCAACGCGCTGCCGTTCCTGCTCTTCGGCCTCGGCCAGCGCACGGTGGACTCCGGCGTCGCCGGGGTGATCCACGCGACCACCCCGCTCTGGTCGCTGCTGCTCGGGCTGGCGCTGGGCGCCGAACGGCGCCTGGGCGGCGCCCGGTTGGGCGGGCTGCTGCTCGGCCTGGCGGGAACGGCGCTGCTCTTCGCGCCGTGGCGGGGCGCGACCGGGCTGGTGGGCTGGGGAGCGCTGGCGCTGCTGGGCGCCGCGGTCAGCTACGCGTTGGCCTTCGCCTACATGGCGCGGCGGCTGACGGGCGTCGGCACCGGCCCCGTGGCACTCTCCGCCGCCCAACTGACGGCGGCCACCGCGCTGTCGCTGCCCGGGCTCGCCGCCGGCGGCGCGACGGCCGGCCAAGGGCCGGACGCCAGCGGCCTGTTGGCGCTTCTGGTGCTGGGGACGCTCGGCACGGGGGTGACGTTCCTGCTCAACTTCCGGCTGATCGCGGACGAGGGGCCGACCACGGCCGCCACCGTGGGCTATCTGCTGCCGGTCGTCTCCCTCGGTCTTGGCGCGTGGCTGCTCGCGGAGCCGCTGAGCCCCCGGGTGGTGCTCGGTATGGCGGTGGTGCTGCTGGGCGTGGGGCTGACGAGGGTGGTCCGCCGCACGCCCCCGGAGCGCGACACCGCCGGGGCGACCGGGCGCCCCGGGCCCGCGCCGCGCGCCCCCGGTCAGTCGGGCGGCAGCAGCCCGGCGGCCTCCCGGGCGCAGGCCCAGGAGACGGTCACCCCGCAGCCGCCGTGCCCGTAGTTGTGCACGACCAGCCGGCCGTCGCGGACACGCTCCGCCTCCAGTCGCACGGCGGGCCTGGCCGGCCGCAGTCCGACGCGGTGCCCCAGGACCCGGGCGGTGGCGATCTCCGGATGGATCTCGGCGCAGCGCGCCACGACGCGCGCGGCCAACTCGGGGTCCGGCGCGGTCGCCCAGCGATCGCGCAGCGCGGTTCCCCCCAGGACCAGGCCGAAGGGCTGCGGAAAGAGATAGACGTTCTCCTCCCCGTCGGTCGGCTCGACCACCAGCCACCGTTCGACGCCCGGGTTCTCCACCACGACCAACTGACCCTGGATCGGTCGGAGCTGACGGTCCGGTACCAGCTCCCGGGCGCCCAGCCCCGAGCAGTTGACCACCAGTGGGGCGTCCGCCTCGGCGAGCGAGGTCAGCCGCCGCCGCTCGACCGTGCCGCCGGCCGCGACCAACCGCCGCTCCAGGTGGGCCAGATAGGTCGGCATGTCGAGCAGCGGCATGGTCGCGGCGTAACCGGAACGGTAGCCGCGCGGCACCTCGTCGGGGCCCAACGGGCGGAGCGCTCCGGGAAGTCGGGGCAGCCACCAGGGCGGCACCGGGTCGGCCGTCCGCTGGGCCTTGACCCCCTCGACCAGCCGCACCCCCGTCTCCGCCGGCCGGCGCGCCAGCTCGGTCAGCTCGGGCAGGGTGGCGAACGCCCAGTCGGCGACGCGTTCCCTCGGCTCGGCCAGGTAGGGCTCCCAGAGCGCCCCGGCCACCGCCGAGGTGGTGTGCTCCGGCGCCCGGTCGCTGACCAGCCGCACCGGCCGGCCCGACTCGGCGAGCACCACCGCCGTGGTCAACCCGCTGACCCCGCCCCCGACGACCAGCGCCTCGGCCCGCGCCATCCCCGCCGCCCCCTTCCTCGTCACGTCGTTCGTGCGAGTGTCTCGCCCCCATGGTGCCGCGCGTGCCGCCGTCTGTCGCCCCCCCCGTCCGCCGCGCCGGCAATGACCGTGCGAGGCGCCTCAGCCGGACTGCGGCGCCCGCCCGCCGGCGGCGGCCCGCTCCGGGACGCGGGCGTGCGCGTTGAGCAGCGCCATGCCGAGCGGGGTGAGGGTGTGCAGCGCGCTGTTCAGACGGCGGTGGGTGGTGATGAGGCCGGCGCTCCTGAGCACGGCGGCGTGCTGGCTGGCCGCGGCGGCCGAGACGCCGACGCGGCGCCCGAGTTCGGTGGTGTTGCAGGCGTCCGTCAGGGTCTGCATGATCGCGGCGCGGGTGCGGCCGACGAGCGCGCCCAGCGCCTCGACCGGACTCTCCTCGCTCTCCGTCCACAGCGCGGCGATCTCGGCGGGCGCCAGGACGACCGGGTAGACGAGCGTGGGCGCCGTGGTGCGCCCCGGCGGGTCGACCACGACGGGCGCGCGGCCGTTGAGGAAGAGCGAGGGCGTCAGCAGCAGACCGCGCCCGTCCAGCCGGATCTCACCACCGGAGGCTCCACCGTCGATCCGCAGCACCCCGGACGACCAGGTGACGGCGGGATGCAGCGTGGAGAGCAGCAGTCCGACCCCGCCGCGTTGGAGGAGCCGGCCACGCGCCGAGCAGTCGATCTCCAGCCGGGCGGCGATCCGGCCCCAGTAGGGCGTCAGGGCCACGCCCCGGAACTCCCGCAGCGCGGCGGCCACCCCGTCGCGCCGCCCGGCGCTCTCCAGGGGATCGGCCTCGGCGGCGGCCAGCAGGTCCGGCAGCGACCGCAGCGCGGTCGGCAGCGCCAACAACCTCTGGGCGCGCGGTCCCAGCCGGGCCAGCGTGCGTTGTCGCCACTCGGCGAAGGGGCCGCCGCCCCCGCGTCTCCTGAGCGCGTCGAGGGCGAACGCGGACTCCAGCACCGGTCTCGCCCGCGTGCCCACGGTCGTCGACGCCAAATCGCGACTGCTGAAACGCACGTTAATCCGCTGCCGTTCCATGCGAAATTCCCCCGTCCGCACCGATCCAGTGGGACGAGAGATTACCTCGTTGTTCGAGTGTTGGGTATGGGGGGCGAAACAAACACCTTATCAGAAGGGAGAGTAGGTTAACCCGATAGCTATGACTTCCCAGGCGAAAAGAGACCGAGGGAAACGCCCACTTGCTTTCTTTCCATGGCGAGGCACTGGCCTTGACCGATGCCAGAGGGAACGAGCACGGCGCAGCGGCGGGCGGGCGCGGGACCTACGGCTTGCGCATGTTTCCACAAGCGAAGGAAACACCATCGAAGCGGAATGCCGGCACCCGGAAACAAGACGTGGGTTGCCGTGTGCGCCCACCCCGCAATAACGGGCGGGCGCACCTCTCCGAACGACCCGTGACAAAGGGCGTATTATGGAGGGAGAGGACGGCGGAACGGGCCGGCGGCGCGCCGTTCAGCCGGCAGGCCAGACGGCGTACCGGCGCCGGCCGTAGAGCAGCGGGGCGCGCTCGGCGTCCTCCGCGGTGACGGCGACGACCTTGCCGAAGACGGCCTCGTGGTCGCCGATCGCGTTGTACTGGCTGATCTCGCAGTCCGCCGTCACATGGCTGTCCGCCGGCAGGTGCGGACCGCCGAAGCCCTCGCCCGACCGCCAGGCGACCCGGTCGAAACGGTCGGGGTCGCCGGAGGCGAAGAGTTCGGCGGTGGCGCGCCCGCCCTCGTGGAGCAGGTTGAGCGCGAAGGCGCCGCTGCTCAGCAGGGCGGCCAGGGTGGGGCTCCCCTTGCGCAGGCAGACCAGCAGGGTGGGCGAGGGGGTCAGGGAGACGCTGCATATCGACGAGCAGGTCATCCCGATCGGCCGGCCGTCGGGCTGATAGGCCGTCACGACCCCCACGCCGGTGGGGAATCCGGCCATCAGGGCCCGGAAGTCGTGGGGCGCGACACCCGAGGTGGGCCGAGCGCTGGACAGGGGCACCGTCATGGTCATCTCCGGGTCCTGGGTCGGGTGCGCGGTCACGTCCGTGGGCGGCGCCGGGAGGACGGCCGGAGACGGGCGGAGCCCCGGCCCGCGGCCAGGCCCCACCCGGCCTGGTCAGGAAGGTAACGAGTGCGCCGGCCCGTCCGCGACCTCCTTAAGCGGCCGGTGAAACTCCCTGGTGGCGACGCGCGTTGATGCTCCCCGCGCCGGCGGCGGGCCGGGGTGGTTCGGCCCCCGCTTAAGGGCGTCGATGAGGCGGCGACTCTTCGTCAGAATCGGCCTGCCCGGCGGACGCCGGCGCGCCCGTTCCCCCCGCCCTGGAGGTGCGATGTCCCTCGCTGAGAGTCTGCCGGCCGAATCGGTCGTCATGGCCGATCTGGCGATCGTGCTGCTCCTCTCGGCCGCCGTGGTGCCGTTGGCCCGGCGGCTGCGCCAGCCGCCGGTGGTCGGCGAGATCGCCGTCGGGATCACGCTGGGTCCGAGCGTACTGGGGCTGCTGCCGGGCGACCTTCCCGGACTGCTCTTCCCCGACGACGCGCGTCCGCTGCTCTCCGCGATCGCCCAACTCGGCCTGCTGCTCTTCATGTTCCTCGCCGGCTGGGAGCTGGACCTGACGCGGCTGCGCGGCCGGGGACGCGCGGTGGGCACCATGGCGGGGCTGTCGATGGTGGTGCCCTTCCTGCTGGGGCTCGGCGCGGCGGGGTGGCTGCACTCCTCGTACGCGGGCGACGGCGTCTCCCCCGGCACGTTCGCGCTCTACCTGGGAACGGCGTTCGCCATCACGGCCTTCCCCGTGCTGGCCCGCATCATCCGGGACGGCGGGCTGTCCAGGACGCGGGTCGGCGGCACGGCGATGGCCTGCGCGGCGATCGGCGACGTGATCGCCTGGTGCGTGCTGGCGCTGGTGGTGGCGCTCGTGGAGTCGGGCGGCGGCCAGGGCGGGGGCGAGACGCTCCGGGTGGTCGGGCTGACGGCGGTCTACGGACTGGTGCTCGGCGCGTGCGTGCGCCCGCTGCTGCGACGGGCCGCCGCGCGCGGCTGGTTCGCCGCGCGCGGCACGGTGCTGGCGCTGGTGGTGGCGGGCGTGCTGTTCTCGTCCGTGGCGACGACCTGGATCGGCATCCACGCGATCTTCGGGGCGTTCGCCCTCGGCCTGGTGATGCCGAGAGACCTCGCGCCGTCGCAACGGGAGTCGCTGGAACCGCCGTTGGAGCGCGTCTCGGGGCTGTTGCTGCCGGTCTTCTTCGTGGTGACCGGACTCTCCGTCGACGTCGGCGCGTTGGGGCCGGCCGACGCGGCGGCGCTGGCGCTCGTCGTCGCCGTCGCCGTGGTCGGCAAACTCGCCGGCGCCACCCTCCCGGCACGCGCGCTCGGCATGGGCTGGCGCGAGGCGACGGTCTTCGGCGCGCTGATGAACACCCGGGGGCTGACCGAGCTGGTGGTCCTGGAGATCGGTCGCCAGTTGGGGGTGATCAGCGCCGAGCTGTTCACCATGATGGTCCTGATGGCCGTTCTCACCACCGCCATGGCGGGCCCGGTCATCCACCGCCTCGCGCCCCCGGACGCCCCCGGCGCTCCGCCCACCGCCGAGCGCCCCCTGGCGACCGCCCCGGCGGACACCGCCTGAGCCCCCGCGCGGGCGGGCCGGCGCGCCCCCTCACGCCGCCGCGCGACGGCAGCCGACCAGGAGGGTGGCGACCATGTTCCGGGCGTCGGACCGGTCGTAGTCGGGACCGGTGATGCAGAGGTTCCCGATGGCGCGCATCAGCGTGTAGGCGGTGAGGTCGGGGCCGACCTCGTCGGCGGCGACGCAGGCTTCGAGCAGCGAGGCGCAGGCCGGGACCAGGGTGTCGAGCATGAGGGCGTGCAGGTTCTCCAGCCCCGGGTCCCCGGCCCCGAGGGCGGCGCCGAGGCCGTGCTTGGTCACCAGGAACTCCACGAACGCGTCCACCCAGCACGTCAGGGCGCTGTACGGGGAGGCCGACTCCTCCAGGAGCCGGGGCGCGAGTGCGGCGCACGTGTCGATCTGGTGCCGGTAGACGGCGGTGACGAGGTCCGCCCGGGTCGGGAAGTGGCGGTAGACGGTCCCGACGCCGACACCGGCGCGTTCGGCGATGTCCCGGACGGGGGCCTGGACGCCCTGGTCGACGAAGACCGCCGCCGCGGCCGCCAGCACGGCGGCGCGCGTCCGCCGCGCCTGCTGCTGACGCACTCCGGTCGTTTCCGGCACGGGGCCTCCCTTTACTCGCGGAACACTGTTCCGCTAAGTTGGCGGAACATCGCTCCGCCAAAGTATGGCAGGGCGTTCTTCCGCGAGAAAGCGCAGGCCCCCCTTGTCCTCCATCGCCCTCGACCGGCCCGTCACCGCCGTCAAGCCGATCACCGTCCCCGCCCCCGGCCGCGCCGTCGGCCTCGCGGTGAAGGTCACCGCCCCGCTCTCCGGACGGAACCTCCCCGTCCTCGTGTTCTCCCACGGCAACGCGTGGTCCATGGACGGGTACGAACCCCTCGTCGACCGGTGGGCGGCCGCCGGGTTCGTCGTCGTGCAGCCCACCCACCTGGACTCCCGCCGCAACGGCATCGGGTGGGACGACCCGCGCTTCGCCACCGTCTGGCGCGTCCGGATCGCCGACCTGCACGCGGTTCTCGACGGTCTCGACGACATCCTGCTCCGGGCGGGCGACCTCGGCCCCCGCACCGACCGGGGCCGCCTTTCCGTCGTGGGCCACTCCTGGGGCGCCCAGACCGCCGGCGCGCTCCTGGGCGCGCGCGTACTCGACGCCGACGGGGTTCCCGGCGAGGACTTCTCACACCCCGCGGTCTCGGCCGGCGCGCTCCTCGCCGCGACCGGAACGGGCGAGACGCTCACCCCGTTCGCCGCGGAACACCTGCCGTTCATGAGGCCGGACTACTCCACACTGACCGCGCCGACCCTGGTCGTCGCGGGCGGCAGGGACCAGTCCTCGCTCTCCACGCGGGGACCGGAGTGGTTCACCGACGCCTACCACCTCAGCCCCTCCCCGATGAGCCTGCTCACCCTCGCCGAGGGCGAGCACACCCTGGGCGGCCTCGCCGGCGAGAGGGTCGCCGAGACCACCGACGAGGACCCCGCCCGCGTCGCCCTCGTCGCCGACGCGGTCTCCGCCTACCTCCTCGACGCCCTCAAGGTCGACACCGACCCGTGGGCCGCCCTCACCGATGCCGCCGCGACCGGTGACGGCACGTGGAGCATGACCAGCAAGTAACCCCCGAGGGGCCGCGTACCGCCGCCCCTCCGCGCCGACCGCACCTCAGGGCGTGGTCGGCGCACTCCCCTTTCCGGGCACCGGCTCCTTTTCGACACCGGGGGCGACCGGCGCGGGAAAGAAGAAAAACGATCGGAATCCGGTGCCGGTCGAGCATTTCTCACCGGAATGCGTGCGCGTTCTCCGCGCACGCGGCAACCCCGAAAGAAAAAGGCGCAGACACGTGCGCGGGAGCGTCGGCACCGCGCGTTTCGGGCCCTCCCGCCCCGCGGCGAAAAAGAATCGCAAACACTTTCCCCTGTTCGCCTGTTCGTGAGGTGGCGCACGCACGTGCGCCCCCAGGCGCTCCCCGTGGGCGGCAGCATCGTCGCACGTCAGAGGCATCCGGGCGGAGAAATGCGCCGGCGAATTCACCGTGCGCCGGCGCGAGCCGATGACTCTGTTCACCTCACCACGGAAACACCGCGCCTTTACGATGAGGGCACACGATCACATCACCTCACGACCAGAGGAAAGTTCCGTCGGACAATTCCGGTTCTTTTGGCGTGTTGTCTTCGCGTGCCGCATCGCGTGAGGACAAGCGGTCCCCCCTCCTCCGGCTGACCCACCTCCGCGTCATCCCCGAAGGATCACCATGGAGAACTCGCTCCCCGTCCCCTCCTCCTCCGAGCCCGAGCGCGATCACGACCCCGAATCCGACAGATTCGCCATCGTCGGCATCGGCTGCCGCTTCCCCGGCGGGGCCAACGACCACCGCTCCTACTGGCGCAACCTCCTCGAGGGACGCGACTGCCTGACCCCCACGCCACGCGACCGCTACGACGTGGCCACCCTGGGCAGCGCGGACCGTTCCAAGCCGGGCCGGCTGGTCGGCGGGCGCGGCGGGTACATCGACGGTTTCGACGCCTTCGACCCCGCCTTCTTCGGCATCAGCCCCCGCGAGGCCGCCCAACTCGACCCGCAGCAGCGCAAGCTCCTCGAAGTCGCCTGGGAGGCGCTGGAGGACGGCGGCCAGCTCCCCGGGCGGCTCGCCGGCACCGAGGTGGGCGTCTTCGTCGGCGCGTTCACGCTGGACTACAAGATCCTGCAGTTCGCCGACCTGGACTTCGAGACCCTCGCGGCCCACACCGCGACCGGGACCATGATGACGATGGTCTCCAACCGGATCTCGTACTGCTTCGACTTCCGGGGCCCGAGCCTCTCACTCGACACCGCGTGCAGCTCCTCGCTGGTCGCGGTGCACCTGGCCTGCGAGAGCCTGCGCCGGGGCGAGACCGGTCTGGCGCTGGCGGGCGGCACGCTGCTGCACTCGGCACCGCAGTACACCATCGCCGAGACCAAGGGCGGCTTCCTCTCCCCCGCCGGCCTCTCCCGGCCCTGGGACGCGTCGGCGGACGGCTATGTGCGCGCCGAGGGCGTGGCATTGGTGGCGATCCGCCGGCTGTCCGACGCGTTGGCCGACGGCGACCCGATCCACTCCGTGATCATCGGCAGCGGCGTCAACCAGGACGGGCACACGCCCGGCATCACCGTTCCCAGCGCCGACGCCCAGGTGCGGCTGATCGAACGGGTCTGCGCCGGGGCGGGGATATCCCCCGGCGACCTCCAGTACGTGGAGGCGCACAGCACCTCCACGGCGGTCGGCGACCCGATCGAGGCCGCCGCGCTGGCCCGCGCGCTGGCCATCGGCCGCCCGCCGGCCGGGTCCGGCCGGCCGGGGGCGGAGCCGCCCTACGTCGGCTCGGTCAAGGCCAACATCGGGCACACCGAGTCGGCCGCGGGAGTCGCCGGGCTGATCAAGACGGCGCTCGCGCTGAAGAACGGCGTCATACCCCCGCAGATCAACCTCGACCGGCTCAACCCCGAGATAGACGGCGCTTCCCTGCCCTTCCGCATCCCGACCGAGCCCACCGCGTGGCCGGCCCACACCGGACCCGCCAGGGCCGGGGTCAACGCCTTCGGCTTCGGCGGCACCAACGCCCATGTGCTGCTGGAGGAACCCCCGCGCCGGACGCCGCCCGCCACGGCCGAGGAAGCCCGCCCCGCCTACGCCGTGCTGCCGTTGACCGCCCGCGCCGACGAGGCGCTGCCAGAACTGGCCGGCGCCGTGCGCGCCGAGCTGACGGGTGGTCAGGTCGGCGACGTGGCCTGGACGTTGGCGCACCGCAGGGAGCACCTGGACCGCCGGATGGCCGTCGCCTACTCCTCGCCCGAGGAACTGGACGAGGCGCTGGCCGCCGCGGCACGCGGCGAGCCGCACCCGCTGGTGGCGACGGGCCAGCGGCGCGAGGGGCTGTCCGGACGACTGGTCTGGGTGTTCACCGGCATGGGCCCCCAGTGGTGGGCCATGGGCCGCCGGCTGTACGCGGAGGAGCCGGTCTACCGGGAGGCGATCGACCGCTGCGACCGCGCGTTCTCCCGGCTCGTCGACTGGTCGCTGCGGGACGAGCTGCTGGCCGAGGAGAACGCGTCCCGGATGGCGGAGACCTGGCTGGCCCAGCCCGCCAACTTCGCGCTCCAGACGGCGCTCGCCGCACTGTGGCGCTCCCGGGGCGTCACCCCCGACGCGATCGTCGGCCACAGCACGGGTGAGATCGCCGCGTTCCACGAGGCCGGGGTCTACGACCTCGCCGACGCCGTCACCGTCGCCGTGCACCGCAGCAGGCTCCAGCACCGGCTCGTCGGCACCGGCCGGATGCTCGCCGTCGGGCTGCCGCAGGCCGAGGCCGCCCGCCGCGCCCGGCGGTACGACGGCCGGATCGACCTGGCCGCCGTCAACAGCCCCGGCTCGGTGACCCTCGCCGGGGAGGCCGAGGCGCTCGCCGCGCTCGCCGGGGAGCTGGAGGCCGAACGCGTCTTCGCCCGCTTCCTCGACGTGGACGTGCCGTACCACAGCGCCCAGATGGCGGCCATCGAGGGCGAGTTGCGCGAGACACTCGCCGACCTCAAGCCGCGCAGGGCCCAGGTGCCGCTGTACCTCACGGCGTCGCCCGGCGCCGTGGCGCGCGGCGAGGAACTGGACGCCGGCTACTGGTGGCACAACGTCCGCGACACCGTCTGGTTCCAGGCGGCGGTGGACCGGCTGGTGGACGACGGGTTCGAACTCTTCCTGGAGATCGGCCCGCACCCCGTCCTCGGCCACTCCATCCGCGAGTGCCTGGCACGCCGCGAGGTGAGGGGGCAGGCGCTGCCCTCCATCCGCCGCGGTGAGAACGAGCCGGAACGGTTCGCCCGATCGCTCGCCCAACTCTTCACGCTGGGCGTGCGGATCGACTGGCACGCGCTCCACCCGTCGGGCCGACCCGTCGCGTTGCCCGCCTATCCGTGGCGCCACGAGCGGTACTGGACGGAGCCGTCCCCGGTCGCCCGGGTGCGGCTCGGGGAGCTGGACCACCCGCTGCTCGGCCGCCGGCTGGCGGGGGCCTCCCCGGCCTGGGAGGCCGCGCTCGACCTGGAGCGGGCGCCCTATCTGCGGGACCACCGGATCGAGGGCCGGGCCCTCTTCCCGGCCGCCGGCTATCTGGAGATGGCGGCGCAGGCGGTGCGCGCCCTGACGGGCGGCACCCACACGGCCGTCGCCGACCTGGAGCTGCGCAAGGCGCTCTTCCTCCCGGAGGAGCGGGTCACCAGGACGCGGCTGACGTTCGCGCCCGACTCCCCGACGTTCCACGTGGTCTCCACGGGCGGCCCCGAGCCGACCACGCACGCCACCGGCACCGTGCGCAGCGGCCAACCCCGGCCGCTCGCACCGCCGTTGGACACCGAACGGGTCCGCGGCTTCCGTCGGGAGGCCGGGGAAGAGGTCTACGCGCGGTTGGCCGGGCACGGCTACCACTACGGCCCCGCGTTCCAGGGCATCGAGGAGCTGTGGCGGGGGCCAGGCGAGGCGCTGGCCAGGCTGCGGCTGCCGGCGGCCGCCGGGGCCCGCCGTGCCGCCGAGGGCGAGGAGACCGCCGAGGAAGTGAGCGGCGGGGTGGACCACCAGCTGCACCCCGTGCTGCTGGACTCGTGCTTCCAGGCG
The DNA here is from genome assembly GCF_900230195.1 of Streptomyces zhaozhouensis. Taxonomy (GTDB): domain Bacteria; phylum Actinomycetota; class Actinomycetes; order Streptomycetales; family Streptomycetaceae; genus Streptomyces; species Streptomyces zhaozhouensis. The sequence continues at coordinate 97,535 of NZ_OCNE01000010.1, read as the reverse complement.
CTGCTGGCGCACGCGCTCGCCGACGAGCCGCCGCGGGAGGGCGGCGCCGTCCGCCTGCCGGTGGCCATCGACGAGGTGCGGCTCACGCCGGCCGGCGACCAGCCGCTGTGGGTGCGGGTGGTGGTCACGGAGGCCACGGACGAGCTGCTGGTGGGCGACCTGACCGTCTACGCGGACGACGGCGACCCGCTGGGCGCGGTGACCGGCTTCCGCGCCGCCGACGTGGAGCGGGCCGCCGGAGCGGTCGGGACCGGCACCGTCGACGGCTGGCTCTGCGCCCCTCGGTGGGACGAACTCCCGCCGCTCAACGGCGAGTCGGTGGGCAGCCCCGGGCGGCTGCTGGTCTTCGCCGACGCGCAGGGCGGGGTCGGCGACGCGCTGGCCAAGCTGGTCGCCGAGCGTGGCGGCCACTGCCATCTGGTGCGTCCGGGGCAGGTGGGGCGCACGGACCTGATGGCCGGCGAGTCGACGCTGGTACCGGGGTCGGCCGAGGGGCTGGCGCGGCTGCTGGCGGAGGCGGGCGGCGCCTTCGACGCGGTGGTCGACCTGTGGGCGTTGGACCAGCGCGGTCCCGAGACCGGCGCCGCCGTCGCGCGCGGGGCGGCCGAGGGGCCGTTCGCGCTGGTGGCGCTGGCGCGCGCGCTGCTGGACGAGGGGCGCGCCGGGCGGCTGCACGTGGTGACCAGGGGCAGCCAGGCGGTGCGCCCCGGTGACCCGGTGGCGCCCCTGGGGGCGCGCGCCTGGGGCGTGACCCGGGTGCTGCGCTACCAGGAGCTGACGGAGTGGCCGGGGCTGCTGGTGGACCTGGACGGGGCGGGCGCGGTCGGCCCCGGGGAGGAGGCCGATGCGCTGCTGGCCGAGCTGCTGGCCGGCCCCGAGCAGCGCGCCGGGGACGAGGTGGCGCTGCGCGGCGGGCGGCGGTTCGGCTGCCGGCTGGCCCCGGCCGAGCTGACCCGGCCGCTGCCCCTGCGGCTGCGGGCCGACGGCTGCTACGTGGTGACGGGCGCCTTCGGCGCGCTGGGCCGGCTGCTGTGCCGGACGCTGGCGGAGCGCGGGGCACGCCGGCTGGTGCTGCTTGGCCGCTCCCCGCTCCCGGAGCGGTCGCGTTGGCGGGAGCCGGGCCTCGACCCGCGCACGGCGGAACGGGTGGGCTTTCTACGCGAGTTGGAGGCCCTGGGGGTGCAGGCGACCCCGGTGACGCTGGACCTGACCGACGAGGCGGCGCTCGGCGCGTGGCTGGAGGGACACCGCGCGGCGGCGCTGCCGCCGATCCGGGGTGTCTTCCATCTGGCGGGCGAGGTGCGGGACACGCTGCTGCCGGGCATGGACCGGGAGACGTTCGGCGCGGTGCACGACCCGAAGGTGCTGGGCGCCTGGGCGCTGCACCGGCGGCTGGCCGACGAACCGCTGGAGCACTTCGTGCTCTTCGCCTCCGTCGCCGCCTGGCTGCCGACGGCGGGCCAGACCAACTACGCGGCGGGCAACGCGTTCCTGGACGCGCTGGCCCACCACCGCAGGGCGCTCGGGCTGCCGGCGCTGAGCGTGGACTGGGGTCCGTGGGCGACCGGCATGATCGAGGAGCTGGGGCTGGTCGAGCACTACCGGCAGGCCAGGGGCATGACCTCGCTGTCGCCGACGGCCGGGATGGCGGTGCTGGAGCGGATCATCGGCCAGGACGTGGCGCAGCTGCTGGTGGCGACGGTCGCGGACTGGCCGACGTTCCTGTCCTGGTATCCGGCGCCGCCGCCGCTGGTCGAGGAGCTGGCCGCCGGCGCGACCGTGTCCGAGGGGGCGTCGACGGCCGGGCAACCGGGTGCCTTCGTCGAGGAGTTCGCCGCTGCCGGGGAGGCGGAGCGGGAACGGCTGCTGGGCGAGCGGTTCGCGTCCGTGGTCGGCGCGGTGCTGCGGGTGCCGGGGGAACGGCTGGACGACGGGACGGGCCTGAACCTGCTGGGCCTCGACTCGCTGCTGGCGATGGAGCTGCGGGCCAGGCTGGGCGCCGAGTTGGGCGTGACGCTGCCGGTGGTGGCGCTGCTCAGCGGCTCCACGGTCGGCGAGTTGGTCGGCCAGCTCCGGGAGGAGCTGGTGGCACGGCTGGCCGAGGGCGCCGACGGCGGGGGCCAGGCGGCCGTCGAGGTCTTCACCGACCCGGAGCGCTACCCGCTGACGCAGAACCAGAAGGCGCTGTGGTTTCTCAAGCAGCTCGATCCGGACGGCTTCGCGTACAACATCGGCGGCGCCGTCGAGGTGCGGGCCGAGCTGGACCCGGCGCTGATGCTGGAGGCGTTCCGCCGGCTGCTGGCGCGCCATCCGCAGCTGCGGGCCAACTTCGTGGTGGAGGACGGGAGTCCGGTGCAGCGGATCGCGCCCTCGGCGCGGGAGGACAGCGCGGTCTTCGACGTGGGAGACCAGCCGTGGGAGGCGATCTACCGGCTGATCATCCGCGAGTACCGCAAGCCCTACGACCTGGAGCGGGACCCGCTGGTCCGGTTCAGGCTGCTGCGGCGGGCCGACGACCGGTGGATCATCACCAAGGCGGTCCACCACATCATCTCGGACGCGATCTCGACGTTCACCTTCATCGAGGAGCTGCTGGCCCTCTACGAGGACCTCAGGCGCGGCGGGCCCGGCACGCTGCCGGAACCGACCACCCACTACCTGGACTTCCTCAACTGGCAGAACGCGTTCCTGGCCGGCCCCGAGGCCGAGCGGATGTACCGCTACTGGCGGGAGCGGCTGCCGGCGGGGACGCCGGAGCTGGCGCTGCCGACCGACCGGCCGAGGCCGGCGGTGCGCACCCACAACGGGGGCTCGGAGTTCTTCGAGCTGGACGAGGCGTTGAGCGCCCGGGTCCACGAGCTGGCCAGGGAGCACAACACCACGGTGTTCATGGTGCTGCTGGCCGGGTACTACCTTCTGCTGCACCGCTACGCGGGCCAGGAGCGGATCGTGGTGGGCAGCCCGGTGACCGGGCGGACCCAGGAGGAGTTCGGCTCGGTCTACGGCTACTTCGTCAACCCGCTGCCGCTGGCGCTCGACCTGTCGGGTGAGCCGACGGTCGCCGAGCTGCTGGAGCGGGTGCGCACGGTGGTGCTCGGCGGACTGGACCACCAGGAGTACCCGTTCGTGCTGCTGGTGGAGCGGCTGGGGCTGCGCCACGACCCGAGCCGGTCGGCGGTCTTCCAGGCGATGTTCATCCTGCTCCACCACAAGGTGGCGACGGAGAAGTACGGCTACCGGCTGGAGTACATCGAACTCCCCGAGGAGGAGGGTCAGTTCGACCTGACGCTGTCGGCGTACGAGGAGGCGGCCGACGGCCGGTTCCACTGCGTGCTCAAGTACAACTCGGACCTGTTCCTGCCGGAGACGGTGGCGCGGATGGCGGGTCACTACACGCGGCTGGTCGAGGAGCTGACGTCGGCGGGCGCCGAGCGCTGCGCCACCTCGCTGCCGATGTTGGAGCCGGCGGCACGGCTGCGGCTGCTGGGCGAGTTCAGCGGTGCCGACGCCGCGACTTCGGTGGCCGGCAGGGCGGTGCCCGAGCTGGTGCGCGAGTGGGCGGTCCGCGAGCCGGACCGGACGGCGGTCACGCTGCCGGACGGCTTCGGCGCGGCGCGCGACCTGAGCTACGGGGAGTTGGTCCGGCGGGCGGACGCCCTGGCGTCCCGGCTACGGGAGCTGGGTGTCGGGCGCGGCTCGGCGGTCGGGCTCTGCCTGCCCAAGTCGCCCGAACTGCTGGTGGCGTTGCTCGCGGTGTGGCGGGCCGGCGGCGCCTGCGTGCCGCTGGACCCCGGCTATCCCGCGGGACGGCTGGCGACCATGGTGACGACGGCGGGCGTCGACGTGACGCTGGTCGGCGAGACGGCCCCGGAGGGGCTGCCGGGCACCACGGCAGCGCTGGCGGCGCTGGAGTCGGGGCCCGCGGGCGACGCGGGGCCGGCCGGCGGCACGGACGAGGGGCACGCTCCGGAGGACCTGGCCTACATCGTCTTCACCTCGGGCTCCACCGGCCGCCCCCGCGCGGTGGCGGTCACCCACGGCAACCTGGCGTCGGCGTACGGGGGTTGGCGCGACGCCTACCGGCTGGAAAGCGAGGTCTCGACCCATCTCCAGTTGGCCTCGCCCTCGTTCGACGTGTTCTTCGGGGACGTCGTGCGGGCGCTGGGCTCGGGCGGGCGGCTGGTGCTGGTCGAGCGGGAGCTGCTCTTCCAGACCGAGGCGCTGTACCGGACGATGCGTCAGCAGCAGGTCGACTGCGCCGAGTTCGTGCCCGCGGTGGTGCGGACCCTGGCGGGCTACTGCGAGTCGACCGGTCAACGGCTCGACTTCCTGCGGCTGCTGGTGGTCGGCTCCGACTCCTGGAAGATCGGCGAGTACCGCAGGCTGGTCGCGCTGGCCGGCCCCGGCACCCGCGTGGTCAACTCCTACGGTCTGAGCGAGGCCACCGTCGACAGCTGCTGGTTCGAGGGCCCGACCGACGGCATGGACGAGCACCGGATGGTGCCGATCGGGCGGCCCTTCCCGGGCTCCACGCTGTGGGTGCTGGACGAGCGCGGCGAGCCCGTGCCGCCCGGCGTCACCGGTGAGCTGTGGGTCGGCGGCGGCGGGGTCTCCCTCGGCTACGTGGGCGAGCCGGAGCTGACCGCCGAGCGGTTCAGGTCCGATCTGCTGGGCGACGGCCGGCGGCGCTACCGCACCGGGGACCTGGCCACCTGGGACGCGGACGGGCTGGTGTGGCTGCTCGGCCGCGCCGACGCCCAGCTGAAGGTGCGCGGTCACCGCATCGAACCGGGCGAGATCGAGGCCGAGTTGCTCGCCGCTCCCGGCGTCGCCCAGGCGGTGGTGACGGTCCGCGCCGACGCGGCCGGCGAGTCGGCGCTCTGCGCCTACTGGTCGGCGACCGCGCCCGACGGGGAGCGCGCGCCGGAGGCGGCGCCGGACGAGGCGGCGCTGCGCCGCCGGCTGGCCGCCGCGCTGCCGACCCAGTTGCTCCCGGACCATCTGGTGGAGGTGGAGCGGCTGCCGCTCACCCCGAACGGCAAGGTGGACCTGGCCGCGCTGCCCGCTCCGGCGGCCGGCGGGGACACCGTGCCCTACGAGGCGCCCGAGACGCTGTACGAGGAGCGGATGGCGGCGCACTGGCGGCGGCTGCTGGGCGTGGAGCGCGTCGGGCTGCACCACGACTTCTTCGCCGTGGGCGGCAGCTCGGTGCGGCTGATCGAGCTGATCCACGCGCTCCAGGTCGAGTTCCGGGTGACGATCCCGGTCAGCCAACTGTTCAAGGTGACCACGCTGCACGGCATGGCCGAGACCCTGGAGGCCGTGGTCACCGGCCGGTTGGGCGAGTCGCACCCGTGGCTCGCGTTCAACGCCGAGCGGGAGCCGACGCTCTTCTGCTTCCCGCCGGCCGGCGGGCACGGGCTGGTCTACCGCCGGCTGGCGGAGCAGTTGCCGCAGTGGCGGCTGGTCGGCTTCAACTACCTGGCCGGCGACGACAAGGTGGCACGGTACGCCGACCGCGTGGTCGAGCTGTCCCCGGACGGCCCGCTGGACCTGCTGGGCTACTCGCTGGGCGGCAACCTCGCCTTCGAGGTGGCCGGGGAGCTGCGGGCGCGCGGACGGACGGTGCGCCGGATCGTGATCGTGGACTCGCCCCGGCAGGCGGCGGCGTTCCCGATGACCGAGCAGGTGCTGGACGCGTTCGACGACGAGCTGCACGACCATCTGCGGCGCCACACCGGCTCCCGCGAGGTGGCCGAGGAGACCCGCCAACAGGCGCGTGACTACCTGGAGTTCGCCAGTCGGACGCCGAACACGGGGACGGTGGACGCCGCGTTGACGGTGATCAGCGAACGCGACAACGAGGAGCTGTACGCGCCCGGCGGCGGCGGCAGTTGGCACGGCGCGACCACGGCCACGTCGGTCGTGCTGCGCGGCTCGGGCAGCCACGCCGAGCTGCTGGACGCCGGCTGGGTGGAGCACACCGCCGCGCTGGTGCGCTCCGCCCTGACCGACACGTCGACCGACTCGCTGACCGGCTCCGACCACGCCCCCGCCTGACCGGCGGCGTGCGAGGGAGCGCGAGAAGAGGGGAAACCAGCAGGATGCCACAGCGCAAGCGGCGCGAAAGCATGATCATCATCGGTGGCGGCCTGGGCGGCCTGGCCACCGGCGCCTACGCCCGAATGAACGGCTACCGGACGCACATCCTGGAGATGCACGAGATCCCGGGCGGCTCGTGCACCTCCTGGGACCGGGGCGACTTCACCTTCGACTGGTGCGTCTCCTGGCTGCTGGGCAGCGGCCCCGGCAACGAGATGCACCAGATCTGGCTGGAGCTCGGCGCCATCCAGGGCAAGGAGATCCGGCAGTTCGACGTCTTCAACATCGTGCGCGGCCGCGACGGGCAGGCCGTCTACTTCTACTCCGACCCGGACCGGCTGGAGCGGCACCTCACCGAGATCTCGCCGGCCGACGCCCGCCAGGTGCGGCACTTCTGCCGCAACCTGCGGACGTTCCAACGGGCCCTGGCCGTCTACCCGTTCCTCAAACCGGTCGGCATGATGGGCCGGCTGGAGCGGTGGCGGATGATGGCCTCGTTCCTGCCCTACTTCAACTCCATCCGGCGGTCCATCACCGAGCTGATGACCGACTACTCGCAGCGGTTCCGGCATCCGCTGCTGCGTGAGGCGTTCAACCACGTCCTCTACGAGAAGCACCCCGAGTTCCCGGTGCTGCCGTTCTACTTCCAGCTCGCCTCGCACGCCAACCACTCGGCCGGCGTGCCGGAGGGCGGCTCGCTGGGGCTCGCCCGCTCCATCGAGCGGCGCTATCTCGGGCTCGGCGGCGAGATCACCTACAACGCCAGGGTGGAGGAGATCCTGGTCGAGAACGACCACGCGGTGGGCGTGCGGCTCAGCGACGGCCGGGAGTTCCGGGCCGACATCGTGGTCGCCGCCTGCGACATGCGCAGCGCCGTGGTCGACATGCTCGGCGGGCGGTACCTCAACGACACCTACCGCCGGCTGTACACCGAGACCATCGACGAGCCGGGGATGCTCTCCCCCGGCTATGTCTCCCTCTTCCTCGGGCTGCGCCGCCGCTTCCCCGAGGCCGACCCCTGCACCACCTATCTGCTGGAGCCGGAGGTCGCGGAGAAGCTGACCGGGATGCGGCACCCGAGCGTCAACATCCAGTTCCGCGACCGGCACTACCCGGAGCTGTCGCCCGACGAGACCAGCGTGGTGTACGCCACCTACTTCTCCGAGGCGGCCCCCTGGCGCGAGCTGCGCGAGGGCCCCGAGCAGTCCAGCCGGGTGCGGCGCGGGCAGGTGCTGCACACGCTGCCCGTGCGGCACGGCAAGCCGTACCTGGCGGCCAAGCGCCGGGTGCGGACCACGCTGGAGGCGTTCCTGGAGGAACGCTTCCCCGGACTGCGCGAGTCGATCGCGGTGCGGGACGTCTCCACGCCGCTGACGCAGGTGCGCTACACCGCCTCGCACAACGGGGCGTTCCCCGGCTGGCAGCCGTTCATGGACGAGGGCGGGGAGACCCTGGAGCGCGAGATCAACCGGCTGGGTCCCGTGCTGCCGGGGCTGGCCGACTTCTACATGTCCGGTGTGTGGGTCACCGTGGGCGGCCTGATCCGCGCCGTGGCCGCCGGGCGGCAGGTCACGCAGTTCATCTGCCGGGACGACGGGCGGGAGTTCACCGCCGAGATCGACCGGAGCCTGCCGCCGCCCCGGCAGCTCGTCGTGCCGGTCGGCCCGCCCGAGCGGCACGGCACCCTTCCCCCAGCCCGGCGGCCCGCGGCCGCCACCAGAGCACCGAGGAGCGCCTGAGTGAAGAGCGAGAAGTGGGTCGTCCGCGAGCACGTGCCCGGCATCCCCGAGGCCGACCGCATCTACGAGAAGGTCACCGAGGAGCTGGACGTCTCCGCGCTGCGCGACGACGAGATGCTGCTGCGCACCCGTTGGGTCTCCGTCGACCCCTACCTGGTGGGCCTGTCGCAGGAGACGCCGCTCGGCGAGCACGTCGGCGGCGACTCGATCCTGGAGGTGCTGGAGGCGGGGCCCGACGCGCGGTTCGCCGTCGGCGACCTGGTGCAGGGCTTCGGCGGGTGGCGCACCCATCTGGTCAGCGACGGGCGCGCCTGGGTCTGGCGCCACGGCCGCTTCCCGCTGCGGCTGCCCGCGATGCGCCGGCTGGAGGCGGCCGACCACGACGCGGCGCTGCCACTGACCACCGCGCTCGGCGTGCTCGGCACCCCCGGCATCACGGCGTGGGGCACCATGACGAAGTTCCTCGACGTGCGACCCGGGGACACGGTGCTGATCAGCGGCGCCAGCGGCGCGATCGGCACGCTGGCCGCGCAGTTGGCCAAGCGCGCCGGCGCGGGCCGGGTGATCGGCACCACCAGCTCCGAGGAGAAGGTCGGCTACCTGGAACGCTTCGGCTTCGACGCGGTGGTGCGCTACCGGCAGGGCGACGACGTGGACGAGACCCACCGGGCGCTGCTGGCCACGACCGAGGGCATCGACCGCTACTTCGACAACCTCGGGGGCTCGATCACGGACGCCGCGTTCCGGATGCTGCGCCCGTACAGCAGGGTCGCGGTCTGCTGGCAGTGGTCGACGACGGTCAACGGCGACTGGGCGGGCCCCCGGCTGCTGCCGTACATCATGTTCCCGCGCACCACGATCCGGGGCATCTTCGCCGAGGAGTGGTTCACCGAGGAGAACCTGGCCGAGCTGCGGCGCGACGTCGGCGGCGCGGTCAGGCGCGGGGAGATCGTCTTCGACCAGACGGTGCACCAGGGCTTCGACAGCTTCCCGACGGCCTACCAGAACCTGTACACCAACCGGGCGGCCAACCGGGGCAAGCTGATCGTCGAGGTCTGACCCGCCGGTGCGCCCCGGCCCCCGGCCGCCGCGTCGCGACGCGGGGGCCGGGGGCCGGGGGCTCACTCCGTCCGGTGCTCGGCCGCGCGCAGCGCCTCACGGGCGGCCGTGATGAACGCGAACCTGGCCCGTTCCAGCTCGTCGGGACCGCGCTCGCGACGTAACGCCTCCAGCAGCGCGCCCGCCTCCGTCGCGGCCGGCCCCTCCAACTGGACGGCGCCCATGGCCCGTTGGAGCGCGGCGCGGTCCTCGGCCGTGGAGCCGCCGGTCCTGCGGGCCAGCAGCACGGTCTCCGCGGCGTCCAGGAAACGGAGATAGGTCGCCCGGCGGGCCGCCAGCGCCCGCTCCTGCCGCTGCTGCTCGACGGTGATCCGCACCGTCTCCAGCATCGCGGCGGCCTGCCGCCGCCCCGCGGAGCGGGCGAAGACCCCGCTGATCAGGCTGGCCAACAGCGCCGCCCCCGCCGCGATCAACGCCACTCCCCACTCCGTCATGCCGACAATCCTTCCCTGCCGGGCTGACCCTCCCACCCTCGACGAGTACGATCGAGCCATGCCGTCGGACAACCCATGCAACCGCCGGTGACCAGCGGCGACAGCCCGCGGGCCGCCGTCGGCACGGCCACGGCGGACAACCGCCGCACGGCCCGCACGGTGCTCTTCGCGGCCCGTTCCGCCACCGCCCTCCACCGGCTGCTGGACGTTCTGCCGGTGTTCGCGGGGGACGACCGGATCGCCCGCCGCTTCACGCTGGTGCCCGGCTCCGACTTCGACGCCGAGGCGCTGACCGCCGTCGAGCGGGCCGGCGCGCGGACCGTGCCGTGGGAACGGGCGGGCCGGGACAGGTTTGACCTGATCGTGGCGGCCAGCCCCAAGGGCGCCCTGGGCGCCCTCGACGGCACGCTGGCGCTGCTGCCGCACGGCGCAGGCTTCGGCAAGTCGCTCCCCGGCGAGGGCACGCCCGGCGTCGCCTCCGGGCTCGACCCCGCGTTTCTGCTGGTCGACGGCGCGCCGAGGGCCGACCGGCAACTGCTGGCCCACCCCGACCAGCTCACCCGCCTGGCGCGGGCGAGCGCCGAGGCCGCCACGCGCGCCGTGGTCGTCGGCGACCCCACGCTGGAGCGCCTGCTGGCCTCGGCCGCCCACCGCGACCGTTACCGCGCGGCGCTGGGCACGGGCGCGCGCCGCCTGGTGGCGCTGGTCTCGACCTGGGGCCCCGAGTCGCTGCTGGCCCGCCGCCCGACGCTGGCCACCGAGCTGTCGGGGCTGCTGCCGCACGACGCCTACCAGGTCGCGCTGGTGCCCCACCCCAACGAACGCAGCCGCCTCGGCTCCTTCGACCTGGCGCAGGCGCTGGCCCCCGCGCGCGAGGCCGGGCTGCTGCTGCCGGGACCGCGCGACGAGTGGGCGTCGCTGCTGGTGGCGGCGGACGCGGTGGTCACCGACCACGGTGCGACGGCGCTCTACGCCGCCGCGCTCGGGCGGCGGGTGCTCGCCGCCTACGACGGCGGCCACGAGCTGATCCCCGAAAGCCCGACGGCGCGGCTGCTGGCCGCCGCGCCCCGGCTCGAAACGGCCGAGGCGCTGCCGGCGCTGCTCTCCGGGCCGGTCGCCCCCGGCGTCGCGGCGGCGGCCGACGCGGCGTTCGCCCGGCGCGGCGGCGTGCTGGCGGCGCTGCGCCGGGAGCTGTACGCACTGCTGGGCCTGACGCCCGTCGGGCCGCCGCCGGAGCCGGAGACGCTGCCCGTGCCCACCGCGCCGCACCGCGCGCCCGCCGCGTTCGCGGTGCGCGCGGTGCGCGGGGTCACCGGCCGGGCCGGGGAGGCCGGCGAGGCCGGCGAGGGGGAGCGCGTCGCCGTGGAACGGCACCCGACGTGGTGGGCCGGTCCGGTGCGGCTGTTCGCGGCCGAGTGGGGCGTGGCCGGGCAACGGCACGTGCAGAGCGCGGGGTTGCTCTACCGGCGTCGCGCGTGCGCGGAACGCGGCGCGGGGGCGCACCGGGCCACGTGGACGGTCGACGGATGGATCGACGCGGCGCTCCGCGACCACCCGGGGTGCGCCACGGCGGGCGTGCTGCTCTCCGGCGAGCTCGCGCTCGTCAGGGCCAGGGGCGGCCGGACACTCGCCCTGGAACTGTCGCCCCACGCGGCCGACGGCCGCCTCCTCCACACCGACCCGGCCGCCGCGCTGGCCGCCGCGCACGTGCTGCTGTCCGAACGCCCGCACGCCCGCGGCCCGTTCACGGCGGTCATCGGCGACCTTCCCTTTCCGTGCGTGCTGCGCGAGGCGGGCGCCGAGGAACGGTCCCGGACGGTGTAGGTCGCCTCGTTCGGAGGTGGCGGGGGCGACAAGCGAGCCGGCGGGCGGGGTGCGTCGTCGACCGCGAGACGTGGACGTCACTCGCGCGGCTGTCCGCGCCCCCGAGCCGCCCGCCCGGGTCACGCCCCCCTGCGTCGCTCGATCGCCTTCGCCGCCGCCCGGTGGCGGGCGGACTCCTCCGCCTCGCCCCGCTCCTCCGCCAGGTCGGCGAGCGCGTGCAGCACCCGCGCCTCGTCGAAGTCCGCGCCGCGGGCGCGCGCCGCGTCCAGCGCCGCCGCGTACAGCGGGGCGGCCTCGGCCGGCCGGCCGCGCCGGCGCAGCACCCCGCCGAGCGCGAAGGCCGCGCGGGACGCGAGCCGTTCCCGCCGCAACTCCTCGGCCGTGCGGCACGCCTGCGTCAGCAGCTCCTCGGCGCGCTCCAGCTCGCCGAGCGCGGCGAGCGCCTCGCCCAGCCGGTAGGTGCCGAGCAGCACACCGTAGGCGTTGTCGATGGCGCGGTGCGCCTTCCGCGCCTCGGCGAAGTCGGCCGCCGCCGACTGCCAGTCGCCGCGTCGCCCGTGCAGCGTTCCCCTGAACTCGACGACCGAGGCGGCGAGTTTGCGGTGGAGCTCACTGCCGTCGAGCAGCTCGGCGGCCGCCTGAGCCCGCGTCAGCTCCTCGGCGGCCGCGTCGAACTCCCCCTGCTCCCAGCGGACTCGGGCCAGCTGGCTGCGCATCCGCACCAGCGCCGGCGGATGTTCCGCGCGCTGCGCCGCCTGGACGCCGAGGGTGAAGGAGTCGGCCGTGTCGGCGTGGTGCGGATGGTCGAGGAAGTGGGTCCACAGCGCCTCGCAGAGCGCCCATCCCTCGTCGTGCAGTTCCAGCCGCGCGGCCTGGGCGACCGCGCCGTGCAGCGCGTGCCGTTCGGCCTCCAGCCAGCGGTAGGCGTCGGCGGGCGCGCCCCCGCCGAAGTCCGCGTCGGGCGCGCCGGGCACCGGTTCCGCCCGCGCGGCCAGGGTCAGGCGCGCGCCGGCCGCCAGCAGGTCGGCGCGCTGCGCCTGCCGCAGGTACCAGCGCACGACCCGGGTCGCCGCCGCACGGCGCTCCGCCTCGTCGCCGTCCTCCCGCGCGCGGCGCTCCGCGTGGCCGCGCAACAGGTCGGGCAGCCTGGTCCGTTCGCCCCTGGGGTCGAGCAGGCCCGCCGTCTCCAACGCGTCCAGGGCGTCGTCGGCCGCGTCCCGGCCCCGCCCCAGCAGGGCCGCCGCGCCCTCACCGGTCAGCGAGCCGCCGGGAAAGAGCGGCACCAGCCGGTAGAGGAGCGCGGCGTTCCCGTCGAGGGAACGGTAGGCGGCGTCCCAGACCGCTTCGACCATCGGCAGCCCCCGGTCGGTGAGTTCGGTTTCCAGCTCGGCGAGGAGCCGGGCCAGCGGGCGCCTGCGGTGGCGCCGCATCCACTGCCCGGCCACCCGCAGCGCGGCCGGCAGTCCCGAGCACAGCCGCAGCAGCCCGTCCACCGCCTCCGGCTCCGTCGCGAGCCGGGGGTCGTCCACGATCAGCCGCAGCAGCTCCGCCGCGTCCCGGTCGCCGAGCGGCGCCAGCGGCAGCTCGACGGCCGAGCCGCTCTCCAGGTCGGGCAGCGGCCCGTGGCTGGCCACGATGACCAGGCTCTCGCCGGACGCGGGCAGCAGCGGCACCACCTCGGCCGCGGACCTGGCGTTGTCGATCAGCACGATCAGCCGGCGGCCGTCGGTGCGGTCCCAGTACTGGCGGCTGCGGTCGCGCAGCGTCTGGTCGAGCCAGCGGCCCTCCACGTCCAACGCGCCGAGCAACTGGCCCAACGCGTCGGTGACTTCGACGACCCCGCCGCGTCGCAGGTCGTCCAGGTCGACATGGAGGACGCCGTCGGGGTAGCGCTCCCGCAGCCCGCGGGCCAGCCGGTAGGCCAGCTCCGTCTTCCCGGTGCCGCCGAGGCCGCTGAGCGCCAGGCACAGCGGCCTGGCCGCGCTCTTCCACTCCGCGACGGCCCGGAACGCCAGGGCCTGCTCGTCCTCCCGGTCGACGAAGTGCGCTGTCTCCGGTGGAACCTGGTACACCATTCCCGGCCGACTCCCCGTCCGACTGGCGCCGGCGGTGCCCTCGGGCACGCCGCACGGCGACGCCCCGCGCGAGGCGTCCCCTCACTCTAGGTGCACCGCCCGTACCCGAACCAGCGAACCTCCGCGCGCGCCCGCCCCGTTCACCCCACGCGCCGCCGGGCCGTCAATTCGCTGGCGCCGCCGGTCTCCTTGGGTACGCTGCCCGGCGGAGGCGCCCGTCCCGGGCGGCCCGGCACGCGGACACATCCGGCGGACAGGAGAGGCAGATGCGGCGTCACTTCGGAGCAGTAGAAGCGCCCACTCGTTCCTTTCTGATCTCCGAGGACACTCGTGCCCTTCCCCACTCTGAACATCGGCGTGCTGGCCCATGTTGACGCCGGCAAGACCAGCCTGACCGAGCGCCTTCTCTTCGACAACGGCGCCGTCGCCCGTCTCGGCAGCGTCGACGAGGGCAGCACCCGCACCGACTCCGGCGAGCTGGAACGCGAGCGCGGCATCACCATCCGCAGCGCGGTGGCCGCCTTCCGCGTCGGGCGACGCCAGGTCAACCTGGTGGACACCCCGGGCCACCCCGACTTCGTCGCCGAGGTGGAACGCGCCCTCTCCGTGCTCGACGCGGCCGTGCTGGTGGTCTCCGCCGTGGAGGGCGTGCAGGCCCAGACGCGGGTGCTGATGCGTTCGCTGCGCGCGGCACGCCTGCCGACGCTGCTGTTCGTCAACAAGATCGACCGGGCGGGCGCCCGCCCCGAGGCGCTGCTGGCCGACATCCGCGCGCGGCTGACGCCGACCGCCGTCCCGCTGACCACGGTCACCGACCCGGGGACGCGGGGCGCGCGGGCCCTGGCGCGCTCCCTGGCCGACCCCGCCGTGCGGGCCGAGGTCGGTCAGGCGCTGGCGGAGCGGGACGACGCGCTGCTGGCGCGGCTGGTCGACGACCGGCCGCCGTCGGCCGGGGAGCTCTCCGCGCTGCTGGCCGGGGCGGTCTCGGCCGGTCGCGCCCACCCGGTGCTCGCCGGCTCGGCGCTCACCGGCGAGGGGGTCGGGGCGCTGACCGAGGCGTTGACCGCCTGGGTCGGTCTCCCGGAGGCCGGGGACTCGGCCGCGCCCTCCGGGACCGTCTTCGCGGTGGAGCGCACCGGGGAGGGCGAGAAGGTGGCCTATCTGCGGTTGTTCGAGGGGCGGTTGCGGGCGCGGCGTCGGGTCACCTTCCGGCGGCGCGAACCGGACGGTGCCCGGGGCGAGTTCACCGGCCGGATCAGCCGGCTGGAGGTCGTCGCCCCGGATGGGTGGTCCGTCGGGCGGGGCGAGACACCGTTGCGCGCGGGAGAGATCGGCCGGCTGCACGGGCTGCCCGGGGTGCGCATCGGGGACCGCCTGGGCGACCCGCCGCGCTCGGACGCGCGGACCCGCTTCGCGCCGCCGAGTCTGGAGACGGTGGTGCGACCGGCGTCGCCGGCGCTGCGGACCGCGCTGCACGCGGCGTTGACCGCGCTGGCCGACGAGGACCCGCTGATCAGGACGCGCACCGCGCGGGACGGCACGTTGAGCGTGCTGCTCCACGGCGCGGTGCAGCGCGAGGTGCTGGGCGAGCGGCTGCGCCGGGACTTCGGCGTGGAGGCGGTCTTCTCGCCGGTCACCCCGGTCTACTTCGAGCGGCCGGCGGGCGTCGGCACGTCCCTGACCGAGCTGCGCAAGCGGGGGCCGAACGACTTCTGGGCGACCGTCGGGCTGCGGGTCGAGCCGCTGGCGGCGGGCGAAGGGCTGCGGTTCGAGCGGCGGGTGGAGTGGGGCGCGCTGCCCCGCGCGTTCCATCTGGCCGTCGAGGAGGCGGTCCGGCACACGCTGCGCCAGGGGCTGCGGGGCTGGGAGGTGACGGACTGCCTGGTCACGCTGTACCGGGTGGGCTGGCACTCCCCCAACAGCGTCGCCGCCGACTTCCGGGGCCTGACCCCGGTCGTGCTGATGCGGGCGCTGCGCGAGGCCGGCACGCGGGTGTACGAGCCGTGTCAGTCGGTGGAGCTGGAGATCCCGTCGGACACGTTGCACACGGTGGCCGGCCGGCTGGCGACGGTCGGCGGACGGGTGCTGGATTCGGCCGAACGCGGCGACAGCTGGTTGCTGACCACTGAGGTGCCGACTCGGCTGGTTCCCGAACTGGTCGCCGCGCTGCCCGAGTTGACCAAGGGCGAGGGCGCGCACTGGTCACGCCCGGAGGGGGACCGACTGGTCAGGGGGACCCCGCCGAGCCGGCAGCGCTTCACGGGGGACCCGCTGGACTACCGGGAGTATCTGCGTTACCTGTCCCTGGGCCCGGCGGCCTACGAGGAGGGGTGACCCGGCGCGGGTGAACGGCGGATGGGCGGGGGGGCGGGGCACCGTGGGGGCGGTGAGACGCCGCCGGGGCCCTCGGCGCCCCGGTCGCCGAGGGAGTCGAACTCCCCGGGCCCTCGGGCGAGTAGCACCGCTCGGGACACGTGTCGCGCGCCTCGCGCCCGTTAGGGACGCGTCGCCCCGGGTACCCGAGGACACCCGAGGGCGCGGAGACCGGCGGCGCCGAGACCGCCGGCGCCCGGGAACGCGTGGAAGGAGCGGCGTCATGGCCGACGGACGTGTCTACGGACCCAACGGCGAACGGGAGTTCGGCGAGGTGCAGATCGGCAAGGGGGTCCGGCCGATGGCCCAGCACGGGCAACTGCTCGTCGACACCGACACGTTGACCCTCCGCAACAGCAAGGGCACCCTGATCGACGAGGCGCCCGTGAGCGAGGTCAGCGCCCACCGGGTGCGCTTCACCGGCGGGCGCACGGTCGCCCTGCGGATGAGCGGCGACCGTTACCACGTCTCGCCCGGCTGGGGCGATCGCGGCGATCTGCTGACCCGCCGACCGGAGCGGGTCGCCAAGGCCGCCGACGACTTACTCAACCTCATCGAGACCGGAGGCGGCACCGTGCGCTGACCGCCCCCCGACCGGCCGCCCCTCCCTCCGGGGGCGGCCGGTCCCTTTCGCGCCCCCGCCGACCGGCCGCCCGACGAGGTCGGTGCGGCCCGCCGGCGCCCCCTCACCCCCCTCACCTCCGGGCGCCCGGGAATAACGCACGGCTCCCCCGTCGCTAGACCCGATCTGCCGGTCGCGAGGCCGGTTCTCGCGCCTGAGAGGGTGAGTGTTGAGACCGATGTGAGGGGAGGGCCGTGTGATGACGGTCGAGGAGACCGGGGGAAGAGCCGGGACGCGCGAGTGGGTGGGGCTGGGGGTGCTGGCCCTGCCGACGCTGCTGCTCGCCCTGGACATCAGCGTGCTGCACCTGGCGGCGCCGCATCTGAGCGCGGACCTGGGAACGAGCAGCAGCGAGCTGCTGTGGGTCCTCGACATCTACGGGTTCATGATCGCGGGCTTCCTGGTGACGATGGGCACGCTGGGCGACCGGATCGGCCGCAGAAAGCTGCTGATGATAGGCGCCACCGCGTTCGGCGCGGCGTCGGTGGCGGCGGCCTACGCCTCGTCGCCGCTCATGCTGATCGTGGTGCGGGCGCTGCTGGGCGTGGCCGGGGCGACCCTGATGCCCAGCACACTGGCGTTGATCAGCAACATGTTCAAGGACGTGCGCCAGCGATCGATGGCGATCGGCGTGTGGATCATCTGCTTCTCGGCGGGGGCGGCCGTGGGGCCGGTGCTGGGCGGGGTGATGCTGGAGCACTTCTGGTGGGGCTCCGTCTTCCTGCTGGGGGTTCCGGTGATGGTGGTGCTGTTGATCACCGCGCCGCTGCTGCTGCCCGAGTACCGCGACGACAGCCCGGGGCGTCTGGACCCGGTCAGCGTCGGCCAGTCGCTGGCCGCGATGATCCCGCTGGTCTACGGCATCAAGGAGCTGGCCAAGGAGGGTCTCTCGACACTGCCGCTGGCCTCGCTGGTGTTCGGTGCGCTCATGGGGCTGCTTTTCGTGCGCCGGCAGCGGTCGCTGCCCGCGCCGCTGATGGACATCCGGCTCTTCGCGAACCGCTCGTTCACGGCGGCGCTGACGCTGCTGCTGGTGGCCACGTTCACCTCGGGCGGCGTGCTGCTCTTCTTCATCCAGGGCCTGCAGATGGTGCAGGGGATGTCGACGCTGCGGGCCGGACTGTGGATGCTGCCGATGACGGCGGGCATGATCGTCGGTTCGGTGCTGGCCCCGACGCTGGCCAGGCGGGTGCCGCCGGGGCACGTGGTGGCGGGCGGCTTCGTGCTGGCCGCCGGGGGGTACGCGCTGATGTCGGTGGACGCCGGCTCGCTGGCGTGGTCGGTGGCCGGGCTGCTGATCGGCACCCTCGGGCTCTCGCCCGCGATGGTGCTCGGCACGGACCTGGTACTCGGCTCCGCGCCGCCGGAGCGGGCCGGATCGGCTTCCTCGCTCTCCGAGACCGCCACGGAGCTGGGCATGGCGCTGGGCATCGCGGTGCTCGGCAGTGTGGGAGCCACCGTCTACCGGACCCGGATGGAGGGCGAGAGCCCCGAGCAACTGCCGGACGGGGCGGCCGAGTTCGCCGAGGACAGCCTGCCGGGCGCGGTCGCGGTGGCCGAGGAGCTGCCGGGAGACGCGGGGCAGGGACTGCTCGACACGGCGCGGGACGCGTTCAGTTCCGGTGCCGGTGTCACCACGATGGTCAGCGGGGCCCTGATGCTCGTCTGCGCCTGGCTGGCGCTGCGCGGACTGCGCCATGTGCGGCCGATCGGGTCCGAGAAGGCCCCGGCTGACGCGCCGGCGGACGAACGGCCCGCGGGCGAGGGCACCTTGACGACCGCGAGCTGACGTCCGGCCCGTTCCGGCGTCGGCGGCGGGAGCCGGGACCGGTTCTCAGACGCGTTCGAAGGTGTGGACGCGGCCGACGGTGGTGAAGCCCAACCGCCCGTACCAGAGTCGGGGCCAGTCCTCGGCCTCGGCGATCAGAAAGCGGGTGGCGCAGCCGGCCGCTTCCGCCAACCGCAGGGCCTCGGCCACCACCGCGTGGCCGTGGCCCCGGCCGAGGTGCTCCTCGGCGGTGAGCAGGTCCTCGATCTGGGCGAGACCGGCGGCCGGTTCGAGATAGAGGTCGGCCCAGGCGGCCACCTCGCCGCCCTCCGCCCGGGAGCCGACGAAGTGGACGGTCTCGGCCCCGCGAGGGCGCACGGCCCGGCGCTCGACGAGCTGCCGGACGGCCTCCTCGTCGCCGTCCGGCAGGAAGCCGCGCCATCTGCGGGTCAACGGCGCCCGCAACGCCTCCAGTTCCACCGTCCCGGCGCGCGGCCCCCCGGGCCGTGGCGCGGGTACGGGCCCCCGGTGGACCATCAGCAGCTCGGCGGTGTGCGCGTAGCCGGCGGCGGTCAACGGCCCGCGGGCCGCCTCACCGGCGCCCTCGTCGAGCACGGTGACGAGGCGGTGGGGGAGCCCCGCCAGCACGCGGTCGGCGAGCGCGGGCAGCGCGGCGGGGTCGGGCAGGGGCCGTTCGACGAGAAGCTGGTTGTCCGCGCGCGAGTGCGGCAACGCGTCGTTCGCCACGACGAAGCCGCAGGGCAACTCCGCGACGCGGGGCGCCTGACGGCGGGCGAAGGCGGCGAGAAAGGCCCGCGGGTCCCGGGGGGCGACTGCTGGTGTGGTCACACCTCCCGAGCGTAGCCGCCCCCGGGGGCGCCGTGAGCGACCGCCGCCCGGTCCTCCCCCGTCCCGCACACTTCGCGTCCACCCTCAATTAATTTGCTATAGCTATGATTTGATGAGGGCACAGAAAGCCCTTGGGGCGACGAGGAGATGATGCATGAGAAAGACCACGGGGTGGCTGGCCTCGGTGGCCGTGCTGGCCGGGACAGCCACTGTGGGGGGAGCGGCGACGGGCGTCGCTCAGGCCCAGGAGCAGGACATCGCGGAGCGCATCGCCGCGATTCCCGGGATGACCCTGATCGAGGAGAAGCCCGCGGAGAACGGCGACAGGTTTCTGCTGCTGAGCTTCGAACAGCCGGTGGACCACCGCAGGCCCGGCCTTGGCAGTTTCGAACAGCGAATATCCGTGCTGCACACGGGCGAGGACCGGCCCACGGTGTTCCACACCAACGGCTACTGGCTCAACCCCGACCCGGCCTACAGCGAGCCGACGCAACTGCTCGACGCCAACGAGGTCGGCCTCGAACACCGCTTCTTCGGCGAGTCGGTCCCCGAGGGTGACGCCTGGGACGCGCTGGACATCTACCAGGCCGCCAGCGACCAGCACCGCGTCCACGAGGCGCTGTCGGAGATCTACGACCGGAACTGGATCTCCCACGGCCGCAGCAAGGGCGGGATGACGGCCGCGTACTACCGTTACCACTACCCGGACGACATGGACGGAACGGTCGCCTATGTCGCGGCCAGCAACACCGACCGCGAGGACACCGGGCCCTACGACGAGGCGCTGGCCACCGTCGGCACCGCCGAGTGCCGCTCCGCCCTGGAGGCCGTGGAGCGCGAGGTCCTGCTGCGGCGCGAGGAGATGGTGCCGCTGCACGAGGAGTGGGCCGAGGAGGTGGGGGCCACCTTCACCAACGTCGGCGGCGTGGAGCAGTCCTTCGAGGTCGGGCCGTTGAACCTGCGGTGGACGTTCTGGCAGTACTACGGCTCGGAGGCGGACTGCGCCGCCGTGCCGGAGCCGACCGCGTCCACCCAGGAGCTGTACGACTACATCGACGGGATGGTGGGCTGGGGCGCCGACCACGAGTTGGCCGCCATGGTGCCGTACTACTACCAGGCCGCCACCCAGCTGGGGAACCCGCTGTACTCCACCGAGCACCTCGACGACCTGCTGGAGTATCCGGAGCTGAAGTACTCCGCGGCCTTCGTGCCGCCGGAGGTCGAGCTGCCCGCGTTCGACGACCGGGCGATGACCTGGGTCGACGGCTGGGTGACGCACTCGGGCACCGAGCTGCTCTTCGTCAACGGCGAGGCCGACCCGTGGGCCGCCAAGCCGTTCCGCGCGGACTCCGCGGAGCGGCAGGCGCACAGCCTGGTGGCCCCCGGGGCCAACCACGGCGCGAACATCAGCCTGCTCTCCGACGAGGACCGCGCCCTCGCGGTCGAGTCGGTGCGCGCCTGGGCCGGCCTCCCGGCGGAGGCACGTTCCCTGGCGGCGGGCGTCGGCGCCTACGACCCGGCCCTGGACCACCCGGAGCCGCACGAGCTGCCGCGCCCGTGAGGCGCGGGGCGCCGTGAACCCCACGGCGCCCCGCCCGCACCCCCGCGGCGGGGGCGACCTCGCGGCGGGGGCGACCTCGCGGCGGCGGGGCCCGGCCGGTCGGCCGGGCCCCGCCGTGGGACGCGGGCGCGGCGGCCGCCGACTCCGGGCCGGACGGCCGCCGGCTGCTCGCGGGCCCGGACGCCCTCAGCCGAGGATCGGCGTGGTCTGCGCCGCGCTGATCAGCCAGTCCCCGGCCGTACCCGCCCCCTCCTGCCGGACGAGCACATAGGTCAGCCGGCCCGAGCTCGCCGGCAGGGGGGTCGCCCCCTCGCCGTCGCCCTCGGCGGAACGGCCGTCGTGGACGTGCTTGACCGAGGCGACGACCGCCACGTCGGGGCGGATCAGCCGGATCGACTCGACCTCGACGGTGGTGGTCACCTCGGCCAGCGACGAGGCCAGTGCCTGGCGCATCGCCGCCTCCAGGGCCTCCCGGCCGACGACCCGTCGGCCGCCGAAGTTGACCACGGTGGCGTCGGCCGTGTGCAGCGGCGGGAGACGTGCGACGTCGCTCTGGTACGCGGAGGCGTCCGCGACCAGCCGCCGGATGGCGGCCTCGTCCTCGGGCGTGGGGACGTCGGTGTACTCGGTGCTCATGACGGTGCTCCTCCGAAGATCCCGCGGCGGGTGCTCCCACCGCCCACCAGCGAACAACCTCATGTGCTGTTGAGGTCAACTCCGCCGCCCCGCCCCGGACCTGCCTGCCTGCCGGCCGGCCGGCGCTTGACCTTGACGCTGGCGGCAGGGTTGGACGATCGCCGCATGAACAACGACACACCGTCCCGCGTCAGGACCGTCCTCGTCACCGGCGCCGGCACCGGCATCGGACGGGCCACCGCCCGCGCGTTCGCCGCCGAGGGAGCCCGGGTGGTCGCGGTCGGCCGGCGTCCCGGGCCCCTTGAGGAGACCGCCGCCGGGCACGACCGGATCACGCCGCTGCCCGCCGACCTCAGCGCCGAGGGCGCCCCCGAGCGGATCGTCCGCGCCGTCTCCGAGCGGCACGGACGCTGCGACGTACTGGTCAACAACGCCGCCGTCGTGCGCGGCGGCGCCCTCGGCGCGTTGACGACAGAGGCGGTCACCGACCAGCTCGCCACCAACCTGATCGCCCCCGCCCTGCTGACCCAGGCGGCGCTGCCGCTGCTGTGCGCGGCGCAGGGCGGGCCAGGCGGGGTGGTCGTCAACGTCAGCACGTCCGTGGGACAGCGGGCCTGGCCGGGCAACGGGATCTACGCGGCCACCAAGGCCGCCCTGGAGGTCCTGACCCGGAGCTGGGCCGTCGAGCTGGCGCCCCGGGGAGTGCGGGTGGTGGCGGTCGCCCCCGGCGCGGTCGACACCCCGATCGGCGAGCACCAGGGTCTGACGCCCGAGCGGCGGGCCGCCGTGCGCGAGTGGCAACTGGCGGCCACCCCGCTGGGCCGGATCGGCCGCCCGGAGGAGGTGGCCTGGGCGGTCACCCGGCTCGCCGCGCCCGGCGCCTCGTTCGTCACCGGAGTGGTCTTCCCCGTCGACGGAGGGGCGGTCGTGGCGTGATACGAGTAGCCCCGGAGGTGGTCGGGGTGCGGATCGGTGAGCTGGCCGGGGCGACGGGCACGAGCGCGCGGGCGCTGCGCCACTACGAGCGGGCCGGGCTCCTCTCGTCCGAGCGGGCTCCCAACGGCTACCGCGTCTACGCGGCGGGTGCCGTGCTCCGGGTGCGCAACATCCGTCTGCTGCTGGACGCCGGCCTCACGCTGGAGGACGTGCGGACGTTCCTCCCGTGCCTGGACGGCGACATGGCCACCGCGCCGCCCTCGGAGGCGGGGCTGCGCGTCGCCCGGGAACGACTGGCCGTGCTCGACGCCCGGATCGCCGCCCAGACCGAGGTGCGCGACCGGCTGGCGGCGGCGCTCCGCGCGACCACCGACGGGCACGGCCCCGAGACCGGCTGACCAGGCGTGCCGACCAGTGGCAGTGACCAGTGGCACCGACCAGCGCGTCCCGACCAGTGGAACCTGACGGGCAGTGACCAGCGGTAGTAACCAGTGGCACCGACCAGTGGAACCTGACCAGGGACAGCAACCAGCGCGACCTGACCACGAGAACCCGACCAGCCGGACTCCGCCGCGCCGGGCGCCCGTTCACCCCGTGGTGGCTCCCGGCAGCAGATGCCCGCCGATGGTGGCGGCGGCGCGGTGCATCCGTTGGGCGACGAGCGGGATGCGGGCCGGGAGCAGCCGCTCGGCCGGGGCGGCGAGCGCGAGGGCGCCCACGGGGTGGCGGGCCTGGTCGCGGATGACCACGCCGACCGCGGCCACGTCGTCGGCGCTCTCCCCGTGGTTGGTGGCGTGGCCGGCCTGGGCGACCGTGGTCAGGTGGCGCTGGATCTCCTCCAGGCTGGCCAGCGTGCGGTCGGTGAGGGTCTGCACGCCGCGCGGGTAGAGGTCGGTGACCCGCTCCGGGGGCAGCGCGGCCAGGATCGACTTGCCGGCGGCGGTCGCGTGCGCCGGCAGCACCATGCCGACGCGCAGCCCGACCCGCAGCGGCTGGGTGGACTCGACGCCGTCCACGAAACGCGCGCCGTTGCCCTCCAGCACCACCAGGTGCACGGTTTCGCCCGTCTCGTCGGCCAGCGCCCGCAGCGGCGGCCCCGCGACCTGGCGCAGGTCGAGGCGGGAGAGCGCCCGCAGCCCCGCGTCGGCGAGCGCGGGGCCCGGCAGGTAGACGTGGCTGTCGCCGCGCTGGGTGGCGAAGCCGCGGAAGCAGAGCGTGGACAGCAGCCGGTGCGCGGTGGAGCGGGCGACGCCCAGGAGCTCGGCCGCCTCGTAGACGCGCAGCTCGCCTCGTTCGTCCAGCGCGTGGATCAGGCGCAGCGCGTTGTCCACCGAGCCCAGGCTGTAGGGCGGGGGCGTGGTGGACCAGTTGGCGCCCGCGCTCCGGCCGGCCGGGGCCCGGCCCGCGGTCCGGCGTGCGGGCGCCCCCGAGGGGTCATCCCCCACGGTTGACGAGATCCTTGTCATAAGCGGCGACTCTCTTGTAGTGGTCGGAGATCGCGGCCATCTCCTCGTGGCTGATGACGTCCTCGATCCGTTCGAACGGGCGGTCCCCCGTGCGGTCGTGGACCTCCTTGAGGATGGTGTCCGGCGGATGGACCCGGTTGGTCATGACCACCCGGGTGGTGGCCGGGCGGCGCTCCTCCTCGTAGGCG
Source organism: Streptomyces zhaozhouensis (assembly GCF_900230195.1). Classification (GTDB taxonomy): domain Bacteria; phylum Actinomycetota; class Actinomycetes; order Streptomycetales; family Streptomycetaceae; genus Streptomyces; species Streptomyces zhaozhouensis. The sequence continues at coordinate 73,843 of NZ_OCNE01000010.1, read as the reverse complement.
GCCAGGGCGCGGCGCGGGTCGCCCGGGTGGCCGGCCAGGGCGAGCCGCAGCGCGTGCGCGTCGAGGATCGCCTGCCCCGCGCCGTTGGACCCGCGCGGCACCATGGGGTGGGCGGCGTCGCCGAGCAGCGTGACCCCGCCGAACGTCCAGCGCGGCAGCGGGTCCTGGTCGACCATGGGGTACTCCAGCACGGACTCCGCCCCCCGGATCAGCGCGGGCACGTCCAACCAGTCGAAGTGCCAGTCGGCGAAGACGTCCAGAAAGTCCTCCAGCCGGCCGGCGCGGGTCCAGTCGCGGGTGGCATCGCGGGGACGTTCCACCTCGGCCACCCAGTTGACCAGTTGGTCACCCGCCGGGTTGATCTCTTCGCGCACTGGATAGATCACCATCTTTCCCGTGGCCAACCAGCCGGCGCGGACCATGCTGGCACCGCTGAGGAACGGCCGCCACGGGGTGACCCCGCGCCACATCGTGACGCCCGAGTACCGGGGCTCGCCCTCCTCCGGGTAGAGCTGGGCGCGGACGGCGGAGTGGATGCCGTCGCAGGCGATCACCACGGTCGCGCTCTCGGTCGTGCGCCGCCCCGTGGCGGCGTCCTCGACGGTGACGGTGACCCGCTCGCCGTCGTCGTCGAACGCGACGACGCGGCGGCCGAGTCGGACCGCGTCGGGGCCGAGCCGCTCCTCGACCGCGGCGAGCAGGCCGAGCTGCGCGTCGCCCCGGTGCAGCGAGAGCTGCGGGTGGTCGTAGCCGGCGCGGCGGCCGAGCGGCTCGCGGTAGCAGAGCTGGCCGAAGCGGTTGAAGAAGACGGACTCCGCCGTCTCCACGCCAAAGGCGGCGAGCCGCTCGGCGACCCCGAGCCGCTCCAGGACCCGGACGGCGTGCGGCAGCAGGTTCACCCCGGCGCCGATCGGCGCGAGCCGGGGCACGGCCTCCAGCACCCGGCAGGGCACACCGGCCTGGTGCAGCTCCAGGGCGAGGGTGAGACCACCGATCCCCGCGCCGACGACGAGAACATTCATGTGCCGTGCCTTTCCTCCGGCCGCCGCCGCCCGGCGGCCCAGACGGCCGGCGGACGCTGATGAGCGGGGCCCGCTCACGGCCTCGCACCCTAGGAACCCCGGTGGGTGGCCCGGGTTCCTCCACCCGGTCGATTCTGCTATGCGGGACGAGCGGCCGGCAAGGGATCGGCAGACCGCGTCGGGTGGCCGCGCTCCGACGCGGCGCAGCGTTCGCCATGACAGAATCGTCGACGGGCGACCGTCCCCGTCTTCCGCCGCGCTCCTACCGTGGCGCCCCGAGCGCCGTGGCGGCGGCGCGAGAGAGGGAAGGGCACATGACCGTGGAGGAACAGCCCACCGACCACGCGTCGGTAGACAACGCGATGAGCGGCGAGGACTCGCCCGAACTGCGGCGGCTCTACGACGACTTCGAGTCGGAGCACCTGATCCCGCTGTGGACGCAGCTCGGCGACCTGATGCCGATGACCCCGGCGCCCCGGGCCAGGCCGCACGTGTGGCGGTGGTCCAGGCTGCACCCGCTGGCCGAGCGCGCCGGCGACCTGGTCCCCGTGGGCCGGGGCGGGGAGCGGCGGGCCATCGCGCTGGCCAACCCGGGACTCGCCGGCCACGCCTACGCCGCCCCGACGCTGTGGGCGGCGATCCAGTACCTGGGTCCGAGGGAGACGGCGCCCGAGCACCGGCACGCGCAGAACGCGTTCCGGTTCGTCGTCGAGGGCGAGGGCGTGTGGACGGTGGTGGACGGCGACCCGGTGCGGATGAGCCGGGGCGACTTCCTGCTCACGCCCGGCTGGCGCTTCCACGGCCACCACAACGAGACCGACCGGCCGATGGCCTGGCTCGACGGCCTGGACATCCCGTTCGCGCACCAGACCGACGTGGGGTTCTTCGAGTTCGGCTCGGACCGGGTGACCGACTACTCCACCCCCCGCTTCTCGCGCGGCGAACGCCTCTGGTCCCACCCGGGGCTGCGTCCGCTGACGGGGCTGGCCGACACCGTCTCCTCCCCCCTCGCCGCCTACCGCTGGGAGCACACCGACCGGGCCCTCACCGAGCAGTTGCTGCTGGAGGAGGAGGGCCAGCCGGCCACCGTGGAGCAGGGGCACGCGGCGGTCCGCTACGTCAACCCGACCACCGGCGGCGACGTGATGCCGACCATCAGGGCCGAGTTCCACCGGCTGCGCGCCGGCGCCAGGACGGCCACCCGCAGGGAGGTCGGCGCGAGCGTCTTCCAGGTGTTCGAGGGACGGGGGCGCGTCGCGCTGGACGGTGTCGAGCACACCGTCGAGAAGGGCGACCTGTTCGTGGTGCCCTCCTGGGTGCCCTGGTGGGTCGGGGCCGAGGGCGGTCGGCCACTGGACCTGTTCCGTTTCTCCGACGCGCCGGTGATGGAACGGCTTGGCTTCGCGCGCACGCATATCGAGGGAGAAGACCGATGAGGCTGGCGACCATTCGACTGCCCGAGGGCGGCACCAGGGCCGTGCGGGTGACGGGCGAGACCGTCACCGAGCTGGAGTACGAGGACGTCGGCGCGCTGCTGGCGGCCGGCGGGCTGGAGCGGGCAGCGACCGCCGAAGGGCGTCAACGGCCGCGCGCCGAAGTGGAGTTGGCGCCGGTGGTGCCCCGGCCGGGGAAGATCCTGTGCGTCGGGCTGAACTACCGCACCCACATTCTGGAGATGGGCCGCGAACTGCCGGGAGCTCCCACGGTGTTCACCAAGTATCCGGAGGCCCTGGTCGGCCCCGAGGACCCGGTCCTGCTGCCGCCGGAATCGCAACAGGTCGACTGGGAAGGCGAGTTGGCCGTGATCGTGGGCGCCACGGTGCGGCGCGCCGACCCGGCGACGGCCGAGGCGGCGATCGCCGGCTACGCGGTGCTCAACGACGTGACGATGCGGGACTGGCAGTACCGGACGCTCCAGTGGCTGCCGGGCAAGTCCTTCGAGGCGAGCACGCCGTTCGGGCCCGAGCTGGTCACCCCGGACGAGTTCTCCCCGGGCCCCGAGCTGGTGACGGCGGTGGACGGCGAGGAGGTGCAGCGGGCGGCGACCGACGATCTGGTCTTCGGTCCGGCCGAGTTGATCGCTCATCTGTCCACCGTGCTGACCCTGCGTCCCGGCGACGTGATCGCCACGGGCACCCCGGGCGGGGTGGGGCACGCCAGGAAGCCGGCGCGCTATCTGACGCCGGGTCAGACGCTCACCACCACGGTCGAGGGCCTGGGCACGCTGCGCAACCCGACCGTCGCCGAGGCCCCGACGGCGACCGGCGCGGCATGAACGGGCGTGCGGCGCGCGAGGCCGGCCGGCACGAGCGGGCTCGCGGCGGGAACGGGGGGCCGACGTGAGTACGGACGGGCTGGCCGGGGCCAGGGAGGAGCTGCGGCGGCGGCAGGGCGCCGGACTGCGTGAGGACGCGCCGGGCGCGCCGGCCGCCGAGCTGGCGCTGGCGCGGCTCGGCACCGCGTTCTTCGCCCGCCGGCTGGCGCTGCTGGACGACGCGGAACTGGCCGGGCCGAGCCTGCTGCCGGGCTGGAGCAGGGCGGCGCTGGTGGCCCATGTGGGCTACAACGCGCGGGCGTTGACGCGGCTGGTCGCCTGGGCCGAGACCGGCGTGGAGACCCCGATGTACGCCTCGCCCGAGCAGCGGGCGCGGGAGATCGAGCGGGGCGCGAGCCAGCCCCCGCGGGCGCTGCGCGCGCTCTTCGCGCACAGCGAGGTCCATCTCAACGTGGCCTGGCGCGACCTGCCCTCGGCCGCCTGGGACGCCGAGGTGGTCACCGCCCAGGGGCGCACGGTCCCCGCGCGCGAGACCGCGTGGATGCGGACCAGGGAGGTGTGGGTGCACGCCGTGGACCTGGCGAACGGCGCGGGCTTCGGCGACCTGCCGCCCGCGCTGCTGGACCGGTTGGCGGCCGACGTGGTGGCGGGCTGGCGGCGGCGGGGCGAGGCGGTCTCGCTGACCCTGCGCCCCGAGGACCGCGACGCGCCGCTGGTACTCGGCGACGGCTCGGGCCCCGAGGTCGCCGGCGCCCAGGCCGATCTGGTGCGTTGGCTCACCGGCAGGGGCGCGCGTCGCCTCACGCACGCCGGTGAGGCACCACCGGCGCTCCCCCGCTGGCTCTGACCCGCCCCACCCCGCGCCGGCGCGCACCTCCCCCACCGGAGGACAACGCGCGCCGGCGCGCACTCATGCGCGCCTCCACATCGAGGCGACAACTCCCCCACACAACCGTCATACTTCTCGGCGATCCCCTGAGAAATGGATCACAGCCGACAACCTCTTGACGAGAGAGGGCCACACCACCACCATCTGTAAACGATTCCAGCGCCTGGAAACGTTTACCCGAACTCCCCGATACCGGCGGAAGAGGGAGAGCCCCGGGCGAAGCGGCACCAGAGCGACGAACACACCTCAAGGGGGCGGGACATGCCGAACGGCGGTCAGCCGACGATCGTGTCCATAGCCGAGCGCGCCGGCGTCTCCATCGCCTCCGTCTCCCGGGTGCTCAACGGGCAGGGCGCACGCCGGGACACGACCGAGCGCGTGCGCCGGGCGGCCGCCGAGCTGGGCTACGTCCCCAACGCGGTGGCGCGTTCCCTCAAGGGGGGCCGCACCCGCCAACTGACCTTCGCGATGCCCGACATCGGCAACCCGGTCTACGTGGCGATGGTCCGCGCCATCCAGGGCGTGGCCAAGGCGGCCGGCTACCGCCTGCTGCTGCACTCCACGGACGCCGTCGCCGAGGACGAGCTGGCGGTGCTGCGCAGCCTGCGGGACCGCACCAGCGACGGGTTGATCCTGGTGCCCATCCGGATCACCGAGGCGCACATCGACGCGCTCGTCGAGGCCGCCCGTCCCGTGGTCGTGATCGGCTCGCTGCCGCCCGGGGTCCCGGTGGACAGCGTGCGCGCCGACTCGGTCGCCGGCGCGGCCCTGGCCGTGCGCCATCTGCACGCCGTCGGACGCCGCAGGATCGCCTTCGTCAACGGCCCCTCCGACACCGTGCCGGGGCACAACCGGGAGCGCGGCTACCGCTCCGCGCTCGCCGAGTGCGGCCTGCCGCACGACCCGGAGCTGGTGGCCCACACCGACTTCGGGGTGGACGCCGGCGCGCGCGCCATGGAGCGGCTGCTGCCGGCGCGGCCCGACGCGGTGTTCTGCGCCAACGACCAGTTGGCGCTCGGCGCCTCGCACGCGTTGCTGGGCCGGGGCCTGCGGATACCGGAGGACCTCGCGGTGGCGGGGATGGACGACAGCGAGCTGGCCAAGCTCGGCTGGCCGCCGCTGACCAGCGTGGATCTCGGCTCCTCGGAACGCGGCCGGCGCGCCGCCGAGTTGCTGCTCGACCGGCTCGAAGGCCACGGCGGCACGCCGCCCGACCCACCCCCCGCGCCCGAGGCCGGGTCCGCCTCCGACGCCCCGGGCGCGCCCGGGGCGCCCGGCGAGCCGGCGCCCCGCGCCACCGCGAGCGGGACGCGCGGCGTCCCGACCCGCACCAGCACCGCCCGTCCCCGTCTCGTCGTACGCGCGTCCACCGCGCCGGCGGGCGCCACCGAAGCGATGAGGTTCGCATGACTCTGCTGCCCTCCCGGGCCAAGGCCGTCCCGGGGCAGGGAAACCGGGGCACCCCGCCCCCCAGGACCCCGGCGCAGCGCAAGCGCGCCCTGGGCCTGGACCGGGGCGCCTGGTTCCTGCTGCTGCCCGCCCTGATACCCATCCTGGTGCTGAGCGTGGGCCCGCTGCTCTACGCGGTCTCCCTCGCCTTCACCGACGCGCAGGCGGGACGGACCGAGCCGACCCAGTTCGTCGGCCTGTTGAACTTCACCGACCTGCGGCACGACACGCTCTTCTGGGACTCCTTCCGGATCGGGCTGGTCTGGGCGCTGTGCGTGACCTCGCTCCAGTTCCTGCTGGCCCTCGGGCTGGCGCTGCTGCTCAACCAGAACCTCAGGCTGCGCTGGCTGGCGCGGACGCTGGCGCTGGTCCCGTGGGCGATGCCCGAGGTGGTGGTCGGCATCATGTGGCGGCTGGTCTACCACCAGGACGCGGGCATCCTCAACCAGACGCTCGGCCAGTTGGGGATCATCGACTCGAACGTGGACTGGCTGACCAGCCTGTCGCTGGCGCTGCCCTCGGTGATCGCGGTCGGCGTCTGGGCGGGGATGCCGCAGACCACCGTCGTGCTGCTGGCCGGCCTGCAGAACGTGCCGACCGAGCTGCGGGAGGCCGCCGCGCTGGACGGGGCCGGCGCCTGGCGGCGGTTCACCACCGTCACCTGGCCGGCGATCCGGCCGGTGGTGCTCGCCATCACCGCGCTCAACTTCATCTGGAACTTCAACTCGTTCGGTCTGGTCTACGTGCTGACCCAGGGCGGTCCCGGCGGCCGGACGCGGCTGCCGATGCTCTTCGCCTACGAGGAGGCGTTCAAGTACGGGCAGTACGGCTACGCGGCGGCGATGGGACTGGCGATGGTCGCCCTGATCGCGGTGCTGCTGGTGCTGTTCCTGCGCCGCAGGCTCAAGGAGGACGCCCGATGACCACCACCCCCCACGTCTCCCGGCCGCCGACCAGGCGCCGGCTGGCCCGCGGCGCCGGGCGCGCCGGGCAGTACCTGGCGCTGGTCTGCTACCTGGTCTTCCTGGGCTTCCCCCTGGTCTGGCTGCTGTCCACGGCGCTGAAGTCGCCGCAGGAGCTGGGCTCCATCGACCCGACATGGATACCCGAGCACCCCACCCTGGAGAACTTCCGGGCCGCGTTCGACGCCCAGCCGCTGCTGCGGTCCGCGCTCAACAGCGCGCTGGTCGCGACCAGTTCGGCGGTGATCGCGGTGGCCATCGCGGTGCCGGCCGCCTATGTGATGGTGCGCTACCGCTCCCGGATCAGCCAGGCCGGCACGGTGTGGGTGCTGGTCAGCCAGATGTTCCCGTTCGTGCTGGTGATCATCCCGCTCTTCCTGGTGCTGCGGAACCTGCACCTGATCAACTCGCTGCCCGGCCTCGTCGTGGTCTACGTGGTGTGGAACCTGCCGTTCTCGCTGTGGATGCTGCGCGGCTACGTGCAGGCGGTGCCGCTCTCGCTGGAGGAGGCGGCGGCGATGGACGGCGCGAGCCGGCTGCGCACCCTGACGCACGTCGTCCTGCCGCTGCTGACGCCGGGGCTGGTCGCGACGTTGATGTTCTCCTTCGTCACCGCGTGGAACGAGTTCTTCTTCGCCCTGGTCCTGCTCAAGTCTCCGGAGAAGCAGACGATGTCCGTGATCCTGACCCACTTCATCGGCGCCGAGGGCGTCGCCGACCTGGGCCCGCTGGCCGCCGCCGCGCTGCTGGCGACGCTGCCCAGCCTGCTGTTCTTCGCGCTGCTCCAGCGCCGGCTGGTCAGCGGGATGCTGGCCGGGGCGGTGAAGGCGTGAGTGCCGCCGGCCGGGCCAGGGCGCTGGGCGCCGCGCTGGCACTGACGCTGCTGGGCGCCGTCGGCTGCTCGGGCGGCGGGGGCGGGGACGACGGGCGGATCACGCTCGACTTCCTCAGCCTCGCCTGGCAGGCCGAGTCGGTCGAGGCGAACAAGGCGCTGGTCGAGGAGTGGAACGCGGCCAACCCCGACGTCCACGTCCGGTATGTGCAGGGCTCCTGGGACAACATCCACGACCATCTGCTGACCTCGTTCGAGGGCGGCGAGGCGCCGGACATCATCCACAACGACGCCTCGGACCTGACCGACTTCGCGAACGGCGGCTATCTCGCCGACCTGACCGGACTGCTCCCCGAGGAGCTGCGCGCCGACGTGCCCGAGGCCGCCTGGTCGACGACCGAGTACGACGGCGGGATCTACGGGGTGCCGTTCCTCCAGGAGCCGCGGGTGCTGGTGGTCAACAGCGCGCTGCTGGAGGAGTCGGGCGCCCGGGTGCCGACGCCCGAGGACCCGTGGAGCTGGGAGGAGTTCGAGGCGGCCAGCGCCGCGATGACCCGCGACTCCGACGGCGACGGCGAGGCCGAGACCTACGGCGTCGCCTGGTCGATGAAGGAGCCGGTGACCCAGACGGTGAACCTGGCGCTCTCCACCGGGGGCGAGGTGTTCACCCGCGAGGACGGCAAGAACGTGGTCCGCTACGACGCGGCGGACTCCTCCGTCGCCGCGCTGATCAACCGGCAGGTGCACGAGGACGGCACGGCGGCCGCCAGCAGCCTGGGCATGTCGGGCTCCGACACGCTGCCGGGGTTCTACGACGGCCGGTACGCCATGCTCCCGCTGAACTTCTCCTTCCGGCAGCAGGTCGCGCAGCAGGCCCCCGACGGTTTCGACTGGACGGTGCTGCCGATGCCGAGCGGCGGCGAGGAGCACGGGCTGGCGCAGGGCGTGGCGCCGCAGACCCTCTCGGTCGCGGAGGAGAGCGACCACCAGCAGGCGGCGGCCGACTTCGTCTCGTTCGTCACCGAGCCCGCGCACCAGGTGGACCTGGCGCTGGGCGACTGGATGCTGCCGACCAGCGAACGGGCCCTGGCCGACCCGGCGTTGGCCACCGAGGAGTACGGCTGGCGCACCGGGACCCGAATAGCCGACGAGCTGCGTCCCTCCCCGGTGCTCGGGGTGCGCGGCTATCCCGAGTGGAAGGACAAGATCGCCACCCCCGCGCTCCAGGAGTACTACAGCGGGGCCATCGATCTGGACAAGCTCCGCGGGAAGCTCACCGGCGACGGCCAACGAATCCTCGACCGCTACCAGCGCTGACCCTGACCCCGTCAGGCGTCGCAGGCGGCCGGGCCCCTCGCCGGGCGGCACCCGCACGACCGAAGAAATGAGCACGACACACATGAGCGTCAGCCTCGACCCCGTTTCCGAGCCGAACCCGGCGGCGGAGGCCGCCGGGCACCAGGACGGGCCGCGCAGGCTCAAGGCCGTACCCCCTCCCGGGCCGCACTCCCCCGAGGGCCCGAGGGACCGGGCCAGGGGGGCGATGCTGGGCCTGGCGGTGGGGGACGCGTTGGGCGCGCCGGCGGAGAACCTGACCCCCTCGCAGATCAGGGAGCGCTGGGGCCGCATCGACGGCTTCGTCCGCGAGGAGCCGGCCGGCACCGACGACACCGAGTACGCCATCTTCTCCGGGCTGCTGCTGGCCGAGCACGGCTCGGGCCTGACCGTGGCCCATGTCGAGTCGGCCTGGCACGTGTGGATCGCCGACCGGGACGAGGGTTCGTTCCGGGGCGCCGGGTTCAGCGAGCGCGGCACGCTGGAGAACCTGCGCCGGGGCCTGGCCGCGCCGATCTCGGCGCAGCACCGGCACGCGTGGAGCGACGGGCTGGCGATGCGGGCGGCGCCGTTCGGGGTCTTCGCCGCCGGGCGGCCGGGCGAGGCGGCCCGGCTGGTGGCGATCGACGGCACCGTCTCGCACGACGGCGAGGGGATCTACGGCGGGCGCGCGGTGGCGGCCGGCGTCGCCGCGGCGATGGTGGGGCACGGGCCCGACGTGGTGGTGCAGGCCGCGCTTTCGGTGGTGCCCGAGGACTCGTGGACGGCGCGTTCGCTGCACCGGGCGGTGTCGGCGGCGCGGCGGGCGCGGCGTGACCCGCTGGCCACGCAGCTGTCGGTGGAGCGCGCGGTGCGTTCGGCGACGGTGATCGGCGGCTACCCGTGGACGGATCTGGCGCCCGAGGCGGTGGGGCTGGCGTTCGGCGCGTTCGCGGCGGCGCGCGGCGACTTCCGCGAGGCGGTGATCACGGCGGTCAACATGGGCCGGGACGCCGACACCACGGCGGCGGTGGCCGGTGCGCTGGCCGGCGCGCTGGGCGGCGAGTCCGCGATCCCCGCCGAGTGGGCGGGGGCGATCGGGCCGGTGCGCGGCAGTTGCCTGCCGTCGATGGCGGGGCGCCATGTGCTGGATGTGGCCGAGCGGTTGACGCCGCCTTCCGGTGGCGACGCGGGGGCCGTCGCGTGAGCGCGCGCGCCGCGGCGGGGACGCCGCGCAGGATCGAGGGGCTGCTGCTCGGCATCGCGGCCGGCGACGCGGCCGGCTGGCCGTCCGGGCGGCACCGCGCGACCCGGCTGCCGGACTGGACCCGCAGGCTGACGAGGGAGCTGGACACGTTCGCCGAGCAGAACGCGACGACGACGCTGCCGGTGCCGATCGCGCTGAACCAGCCGCCGGACCCGCTGCGTCTCGGCCCCTCGGACGACGCGGAGTGGGCGGCGTTCACCGCCCAGGCGGTGCTGTCCGCGACGGGCGCCGGCGGCAGCGACCTGTCGGCTGACCAACGGGTGCGCTCCGCGCTGGCGTTGGCGTGGAACGCGCTGGCCGACGAGGTGGCGGCGGCGGCCGAGCAGGCCGACGAGATCGAGGCGGCGCACATCCCGCTGCGGGCGCGGATCTCGGTCCGCGCCGGGCTGGGGAACCTGGCGGCCGGGCTGCGCCCGCCGGCGACCGGCCACGACAACCCGCACTACTTCGACGACGCTGCCTGCGTGCGCGCCGCCGTGCTGGCCGTGGTCCATCCCGGCCGGCCGGAGGCGGCGGCCGACCTGGCCGAGTTCGACGCCCGGTACACCCAGGACGGCGACGGGGTGCACGGCGCGCGGGCGGTGGCCGCCGCGGTCGCGGTGGCGCTGGGCGGCGGCGGGATGGAGAGCTGCGTGGCCGCGGCACTGGCGCAACTGCCCGAGGAGACCGAGATCCGGCGGAACGCGCTGCGCGCCGTGGAGCTGGGGCAGTCGGCCGCCGCCGCCAGACCCGGGCTGCCGGGGAACGCGTTCGCGCTGGTCCCGGTCCTGGAGCACGAGATCGTCGACCACGTCTACAGCTACGGCATCGCGGCGGCCGAGACCGTTCCGGTGGCCCTCGCGGTGGCCACGGCGGCGGCCGGGGCGGTCACCGAGGCGGTGCCGAGCGCGGCCTGCCTCTCCCGGGTCGCCGACTCGGCGCCGGCGTTGGCGGGCGCGCTGACCGGGGTGGTGGGCGGCGCGGAGGCGCTGCCGGCCAGTTGGCGGGACGCCTGCCGTTCGCTGGCCGGGTGCGCGCTGCCGCGGCTGGCCGGCACCGACCTGGTGGAGCTGGCCGCCCTCCTGGAGAGCGCGCCCTGTCTGGCGCCGGATCCCGACACCCCGACCGGCGATCGGCGCCCGGTCGACCACGAGCACGACGAGCACGACGCCTCACCATCGGAAGGACTCCGCGCATGAACCCGTACGAGCCGGTCACCCCGCTCCCGTCCCTGGCCGAGCGCACGACGGGGGTGCTGGTGGGCGCCGCCGTGGGCGACGCCCTGGGCGGGCCCGTCGAGGGCTGGACGCCGGAGGCGATCGTCGAGCGGCACGGCGGTCGCGTCCGGGGCATCGTCGAGCCGTTCCACCGGGACGACTGGCGCACCGCCCGGCCGATCGCCCCGTACCACAAGGGCGACGGACACGTCACCGACGACACCCTGATGACCCACGCGCTGGTGCGGGTCTACGAGCGGGTGCGCGACCATCTGGACGCCTACGCCGTGGCCGACCACCTGGTGCCCGACCTGATGGGCACGCCCCGGTGGATTCCCGAGCTGGAGGCGGAGGCGCTGCCGTTGCAGCGCATCTTCCTGGCGGAGAAGTGGATCGTGGCGCGGCTGCACTACGGCCACGTGGACCCGCGCGAGGCCGGCGTGGGGAACATCGTCAACTGCGGCGCGGCGATGTACATGGCGCCGGTCGGCGTGGTCAACGCGACCAACCCGGCCGCCGCCTACGCCGAGGCGCTGGATGTCGCCGGGGCGCACCAGTCGAGCTACGGGCGGGAGGCCGCGGGGGTCTTCGCCGCCGCCGTCGCCGCCGCCTGCCGGCCGGGCGCCACGCCCGGGTCGGTGGTGGAGGCGGCGCTGGCGCTGGCCAAGGACGGTACGCGGGCGGCGATCGAGGCGGTCTGCGAGGTGGCGTCCGGCTTCGACGACTGGGAGGAGGCGCTGGCGCCGCTGCGCGCGGCGGTCGCCCCGTTCGACACGGTGGGCCCCGAGTACCGCAAGCCCTCGCTGGGCGCGCGGCGTCCCTCGCGGCTGCACGCCATCGAGGAGCTGCCGGTCGCGCTGGGCATGGTGCTGGTCGGCGGCGGCGACTTCCGGCGGACGGTGCTGGGCGCGGTCAACTACGGCCGGGACTGCGACTCGATCGCGACCATGGGGGGCGCGATCGTGGGGGCGCTGCGCGGGGAGCGCGCGGTGCCCAAGGAGTGGAGCGCGGAGGTGGGCCGGGCCAGCCGGCTGGACCTGCACGCCCCGGCGGTCGCGCTGGCGGAGGTGGCGCGCGAGGTGTTCGCGCGGGACCTGGAGCGCCGCCGGGCGCACGAGGAGTTCTTCCGCGCGATCGAGGCGGCCTGATGGCCGGCGCGCCAGGGGGACCGGCGCTGCGGCTGACCTGGGTGCAGCCGGAGGATCTGGTCGGGCACGAGTTGGCGCAGGCGGCCCAGGACGGACGCGACAGCGGTGCGGTGGAACGGCGCTGGCTTGCGGCCGGGGGGCATCGCGCGCCGGAGCGGGCCGGCGCCTCGCCGCGGCCCGCGCCGCCGGCGCTGCGCGCGCTGGCCGGCGAGCTGCTGGACGAGCTGGCGGCCCTGCCCTCGCCCTGGGCGGAGCGGGAGCCGACCGGGCTGGCGGCGATCCGCGCCGCCTGCCGTAACTGGCCGTCGCCGCCGGCGCGTTCGACGCCTCCGGCGACGGAGCGCCTGCACGCGGCGTGGCTGGGACGGGCCGCCGGGTGTGTGCTGGGCAAGCCGGTGGAGAAGCTGCCGCTGGCGGCCATCAGGGAGTTGGGGCGGGCGACGGGCAACTGGCCGTTGCGCGACTGGTTCACCGCCCGTGGCGTGCCGGCCTCGCTGCTGGCCGCCCACCCGTGGAACCGTCGCTCGGCCCCCACCTCGCTGGCCGAGAACATCGACGGGGCGCCGGAGGACGACGACCTCAACTACCCCCTGTTGAACCTGCTGTTGCTGCGCCGGTACGGCACCGGCTTCACGACGTCCGACGTGGCCTCGCTCTGGCTGGACGAGCTGCCGGCCGGACGGACCTTCACCGCCGAGCGGGTCGCCTACCGCAATCTGCTGGCCGGCGTCGAGCCGCCGGCGACGGCGACCCACCGCAACCCGTTCCGGGAGTGGATCGGCGCCCAGATCCGGGCGGACGTCTTCGGCTGGACCCACCCGGGCGACCCCGGCCGGGCGGCCGAACTCGCCCACCGGGACGCCGTGTTGACCCACACGGCCAACGGGGTCTACGGCGCGATGTTCGTGGCGGCCGCCGTCGCGGTCGCCATGACCGGGACCGCCGACGCGCACGCCTGTCTGGCGGCCGGGCTGGACGTGGTGCCGCCCGAGTCCCGTTACGCGCGCGCCGTCCGGCTGGGCGTCGAGGCGGCCCGCGCGCACGGGGAGTTCGACGCGGCGGTGGACACGTTGCACGCACACTTCGCCGACCACCACTGGGTGCACGCGCTGCCCAACGCGGCTCTGCTGGCCGCCGCGCTCACCCACGCCGACGGCGACTTCGGCGGCTCCATCTGCCGTGCGGTGGCCGCCGGCCTGGACACCGACTCCAACGGGGCGACCGCCGGCTCGATCGCCGGCGCGCTGGCCGGCTCCCCCGAGGCGCTGCCGACCCGCTGGACGGCGCCGCTGCGCAACCGGCTGGCCAGCTCGGTCGCCGACTTCGACGGCGTCGGCTTCGACCGGCTCGCCGCCCTGACCCGCGAGGTCGCCACGGCGTCCGAAGCGGCGGAGAACGCCACGTCCCGGGAGGCATCATGACCGAACACCGTGCCACCACCGTCGCGGTCCTCGGCTCCACCAACATGGACCTGGTCGCCTACACGGCCGTCGCCCCGCGCCGCGGGGAGACGGTCTCCGGCAGGGAGTTCCGCACCCTGCCCGGTGGCAAGGGCGCCAACCAGGCGATCGCCGCCGCCCGTGCCGGGGGCGCCGTCACCATGATCGGCGCGGTCGGGGACGACGCGTTCGCGCCCCGGCTGCGCGCCGCGCTCGCGGAGGCGGGCGTGGACGTCGAGGGGCTGCGCACGGTGCCGGGCGCCAGCGGCGTCGCCCACATCGTGGTCGACGACGAGGGCGGCAACGCGATCGTCGTGGTACCGGGCGCCAACGGCACCGTGACCGGCCTGGCGGCCGGCGACGAGGCCAGGATCGCGGCGGCCGACGCGCTGCTGATGCAGTTGGAGCTGCCGTCCGAGGCCGTGCTCGCCGGGGCGCGCGCCGCCCGCGCGCACGGGGTGCGCACGGTGCTCACGCCGGCGCCCGTCCGTCCGCTGCCCGACGAACTGCTCTCGCTCGTCGACCTGTTGGTGCCCAACGAGCACGAGGCGGCCGCGCTGACCGGCACCTCGGAGCCGTTGGCCGCCGCCCGCGCGCTGTTGGATCTCGTGCCCGAGGTGGTGATCACCCTGGGCGCGGCCGGCAGCCTGTACGCCTCCCGCGTCTCCGAGCCGGTCAGCGTGCCGGCGGTGCGGGTGCGGGCGGTGGACAGCACGGCGGCCGGCGACACCTTCGTGGGCGCGCTGGCGGTGGCCGCCGGCGAGGGCCGGCCCATGCCCGGGGCCATGTCCTGGGCCTCGGCCGCCGCCGCGCTCTCCGTCAGCCGTCCCGGCGCCTCGGCCTCGATGCCGGGGCGCGCCGAGATCGATCTCCTGCACAGCACCGCGCCGACCACCTGGACCGCCTCGTGAACGCTCCCGCGCACCAGCCCGTGACCGACCCGCCGCACGCCCCCGCCACCGACGCCGCCCCCGCCACCGACGCCGCGCCCGGGACCGGGCGACCGGGCCCGCTGGCCGGGCTGCGGGTGCTGGACCTGGCCACCCTCTTCGCCGGCCCGCTGGCCGCCACCCTGCTGGGCGACTTCGGCGCCGAGGTGATCAAGGTCGAGCACCCGCGCAGGCCCGACCCGTCCCGGGGCCACGGCCCGGACAAGGACGGCGTCGGCCTGTGGTGGAAGCTGCTGGGCCGCAACAAGCGCAACGTCACCCTCGACCTCTCCACGCCCGAGGGCCGCGCGCTGCTGCTGCGGCTCGCGGCCGACGCGGACGTGGTGATCGAGAACTTCCGGCCCGGCACCCTGGAGCGCTGGGGCCTGGGCCCGGACGAACTGCACGCGGTCAACCCGCGGTTGGTGCTGGCCCGGGTCACCGGCTTCGGCCAGTTCGGGCCGTACGCGCGCCGGCCCGGGTTCGGCACGCTGGCCGAGGCGATGAGCGGCTTCGCCGCCATCACCGGGGAGCCGGACGGGCCGCCGACGTTGCCGCCGTTCGGGCTGGCCGACTCGATCGCGGCGCTGACCACGGCGTACGCGGTGATGACGGCGCTGGCCGGCCGGGCGGCCACCGGGCACGGCCAGGTCGTGGACATGGCGATCATCGAGCCGCTGCTGACCGTGCTCGGCCCGCAGCCGCTCTGGTACGACCAGCTCGGCTACGTCCAGCCCCGCACGGGCAACCGTTCGACCAACAACGCGCCGCGCAACACCTACCGGACGGCCGACGGGCACTGGGTGGCGGTCTCCACCTCGGCCCAGTCGATCGCCGAGCGGGTGATGCGGCTGGTCGGCCGGCCGGAGCTGATCGAGGAGGAGTGGTTCGCCACCGGCTCCGGCCGCGCCGCGCACGCCGACGAGCTGGACGCGGCGGTCGGCTCCTGGATCGCCCGCCACGAACGGGACGCGGTCATCGCGGCCTTCGAGGAGGCCCAGGCGGCGATCGCCCCGATCCACGACGTGCGGGACGTCTTCACCGATCCGCAGTACCGGGCGCTGGGCACGATCGCCGAGGTCGAGGACGAGGAGCTGGGCACGGTGCGGATGCAGAACGTCCTCTTCCGGCTCTCCGAGACGCCCGGCGCGATCCGCTGGGCCGGCCGGCCGCACGGCGCCGACACCGACGCGGTCCTCGACGAACTGGGCGTTCCCGCCGAGGAGATCGCCCGGCTGCGCGCGGAGGGCACGCTGTGAACGCCGCCGAGAGCCGTGCGACCCCGCCCGCCGTGGCACTGACCTGGCTCTACGCGCCGGGCGACCGCCCCGAGGTGGTGGCGAAGGCGCTGCGTTCCGGCGCGGACGTGGTGATCGTCGACCTGGAGGACGCGGTCGCCCCCGAGCGCAAGGGGCGCGCCCTGGACGCCGCCGCCGAGCTGCTGACGGAGCGCCAGCCGGTACCGGTGCAGGTGCGGATCAACGCGCTGGACGGGCCGTTGGCCAGGCGCGAGGTCGAACGGCTCGCGGGGCTCCCGGGGCTGGCCGGGCTGCGGCTGCCCAAGACCCGTTCGCCCCAGGAGCTGGCGGCGGTCGCCGGGTGGGCCGGCGACGCGGTGCCGGAGCTCTGGCCGCTGTTGGAGAGCGCGGTGGGGCTTGAGCGGGCCTTCGCCATCGCCGAGGGGCATCCGGCGGTCGCCGGGCTGGCCCTCGGCGAGGCCGACCTGCGGGCGGAGCTGGGCGTGGCCGACGAGGCGGGGCTGGCCTGGGCCAGGGGCCGCGCGGTGGTCGCGGCGCGGGCCGCCGGCCTCGAACCGCCGGCCCAGTCCGTCTACCCGGACGTGCGCGACCTGGCGGGCCTCGCGGCCTCCTGCGCGCGGGGCCGCGCCCTCGGCCTCTTCGGAAGGGCTGCCATCCATCCGCGTCAACTCCCCGTGATCGAGGAGGCGTTCGCCCCCACCGCCGAGGAGGTCGCGGCGGCCGACGAGATCACGGCGGCGGCCGCGACGGACGCCGGCGCGCTCGCCCTCCCCGACGGCCGCTTCGTCGACGCGGCGGTCGTCGCGGGCGCGCGCCGCACGTTGGCGCTGGCCGCGCGGACGCGGGGCGGGGGGTAGCGCGCCCGTCGGGGGTGTCCGGGCGCGGGTCGGCGGCGCGGCCGGAACCGGCTTGACTTCACGCGCGGTTGAGGTTTCAGGATGGCGCGGTGACTGACAACGGAAGCACCCTCATCGACGTGTGGGAACTGCCCGAGGAACGGATCGACGAGTCCGTGGCACGCTGGCGCGAGCGCGTCGGGCTCATCCGCACCGCTCCCGGGTTCCGCGACGCGCGACTGCACCGCCGCCTCTCCCCGGAGTCCCCGTTCGGCCTGGTCAACGTGGCGCACTGGGACAGCGTCGAGGCCAGGGACGAGGCCCTGGCGCACCCCGCCTTCACCGCTTCGGCGGCCACCACGAGCGGCTATGCCACCGTGTACGGCGGGTGGTACGACGTGGCGGCCGAGTTCACCGCGCCGGGCGACGGCTCCGGCGCGGGGCCGGAGGTCACCTTCGTCAACGCCTTCGAGCTGCCGGGGGAACGGGTCGACGCCTTTCTGCCGCTCTGGCGCGACCACGCGGAGCCGTTGACCCGGGCGCCCGGCTTCCGTGACGGCCGGCTGCATCGCGCGGTGGCCCCGGACGCCCGCTTCCCGCTGGTGTTGGTGGCGCACTGGGACGACGTCGACTCCTGGCGCGCGGCGGACGACGACGCGCGCCGGCGGGGCTTCCCGCCCCTGCCCGACCGCGCCGCCGCGCACCCCGCGCTCTTCGGGACCGCCGCCGCCTTCTGAACGCGGGGCCCCGGTCCCCGGCCGGGGCACACGCTCGCCGCACGCCCCCGCTACGGACCGTCCGCCTCCGCCCCCTCGGACGCCCCCTCCGGCCGTCCCGCGCGCACGAGGACGGCGAGGGAGGCGCGGGCGTCCCTGCGCAGGGTGGCGCGCCGGGCGAAGGTGGCGGTGAGGGCGAGCAGGGAGACCGTGCCGCCGTAGAGAAGGACCGCTGTCGCGGAGACGAGCCCGTACGTCATCGGGCACGCACCTTTCAACCCCCCGTGAGGCCCCGGTCGTTGGCGCGGGGCGGGTGAGGACGCGTCCGTTCGGACGGTACCGCCTCGGCTCCGGCCGCGCCAGGCCGTCCTCTCAACGAGGACTCAGGTACGGGGTGGTGACGGCCAGTGGGCGGAAGCCGAGGCGTTCCAGGATGGGGCGGCTCTCGGCGGAGGCGTCGACGTGCAGCCAGCGGGCGCCAGCCCGCTCGGCCCGCGCCGCGCGATGGGCCACCAGGGCCCGGTAGACGCCCCTGCCGCGCCACTCGGGGAGGGTCCCGCCGCCCCAGAGGCCGGCGAAGCCGGACCCCGGGTCCAGCTCCAACCGGGCCGCGCAGACCGGGAGTTCGCCCGCGCACACCAGCGACAGCCGGACCGTGTCCTGCGCCTCGGTGAGCTGGGCGGTCAGCCGGCGGCGCAGCGGCTCCTGGTCGCCGCCGAAGACCCGGCGATGCACGTCGAGCACGCCGGCCAGCTCCGCCGGGTCGGTGATCTCCCGCACGGTGAGGCCCTCGGGCCAGACGGGCTTCCGGTCCAGCGCCGCCACCTCGGCGACCATCACGGTCTCCGACTCCTCAGCGAGAAAGCCGGCGGCGGTCAACCGGGCACCGAGGTCGGCGGGTTGGTCGTGTTCGTGGAGCTTCCACTCGAAGGGCAGCCCGCACGCGCCGAAGTGGTCCAGCTGTGCGGCGATGGCCGCGTCCGCCTCGGCCGCCGAGCCGAACCGGGACCACACCACCCCGCTCCAGCCGCCGCGGCCACTGGTCTGGCGCACCACGGCGCCGACGCGTTCCACCCGGGCGCCCGGCTCGTCGGGGCCGGCGTCGCGGCGCAGCACCCGGTCGTAGCGTGCGCGCAGCGTGGCGAGGCTCGTGTCATCCATCCCGCCATCCCAGCGCCCACCCGCTCCGCGCGGCAAGCGGTTTCCCGCCCGGCCGACCGGCGGGCGGGGACGCCGCTCCGCGTGCGCGGCCCGCCGTGCGGTTCTCCGGGGGCGGCCGGACGGGCGTTCCCAGACTGGTCAGATGAACGCTTCTTCTCTACTCTTATGGAGATTCCGTCGACGACGGATGGACAATCGAACGCGTCTGGTCCGGGGGAAGTCCGGTGAGATTCCGGCACTGACCTGCAACCGTGTGCGGCGTCCCCGGGGGGCGTCGTGAGTCGGATCGCCCGGCCGCCGCGTGGTTCTCACTTCTCACTGTCATGGTTCGCAGCGTGGAGTCCACAGCCCCCGGCTGGCCGACCCCCGCCGCTCGCGTCGCGCGTGCGCCGGGGTTTCTCATGTCCGGGCGTGCGACGGGGCTTCGTGCCTCGGGCCTGGGAAAGGTCAGGTCCCTCGATGGCACGCCGCCCGGTCGGCGCGGCCGCGCTCGGTGCGCTGCTGGCGCTGCTGGCCGCCCTGTTGGCCCCGCTCTCCCCCGCCTCCGCCGCCTCCCCCGGGCTGGCCAGGCCGGCCGCCGGCTCCCCCGGTTTCTGCCCGGACGCCTCGGGGGTGACCGTGGTCGTCGACTTCCGCGAGCTGGGCGGCGGCCGGGTGGTGCGCTGCGCGCACGGACCGCAGGCGGACGGGCTGGCGGCGCTGCGCAACGCGGGCTTCACGGTGGCCGGGACCAACCGCTGGGGCGACGCGTTCATCTGCCGGATCAACGGCCGCCCCGGCGTGGACAGCGAGCCGTGCGTGGACACCCCGCCGTCGACCGCCTACTGGTCGTACTGGCACGCGGGCAACGGCGAGAACTGGACCTACAGCCAGCGCGGCGCGACCTACCGCACCCCGCCGGAGGGCAGCTTCGACGGCTGGTCGTTCTCGTTGAACCAGGAGGAGGGCACGGCCCCTGCCCCGGGGCTGGCCGCGCAGCGGCCCTCGGACGGCGGGGGCTCGGGCGACTCCGGCGGCCAGGGCGGGAGCCCCGGCGGCGGCGACGGCGGTGCGGGCGGCGACGCGAACTCCGGTTCCGACCAGGGCGGTTCGGCCCCCGGTGGCCCGGGGGGCGCGGGCGGCGACAGCGGCGCCTCCGGCTCGGGCGCGGACCCCGGCGACCGGCCGGACGGCCCCGGCGCCGCCACGGCGGGGGAAGAGGGCGACAGCGGGACCCCCGACGGCCAGGACGCGGCGGAGGAAGAGGAGCACGACGCGGAGGGCGAGGAGGAGCCGGCCGAGGAGCCGGACGAGGACACCGACGACGGGCGGGACGCCGAGGCGGCGCCGATGCCGACCGAGGACGCCGAATGGAGCGGCGCCGACGAGGAGTTCGAGGAGGAGTCGGCCGCGCGCGACGACTCCGGCGGCCCCTCCGCCGGCACCGTCGCCACCCTGGGCCTGCTGGTGGCGCTGCTGGGCGCCGGCGGCCTGACCGCGTGGCGGCGCCGCCGCGCCACCGCCGTCGCCGGGGCAAGCGCCCCGGACGACGAGCGACCGGCCGATGAACGGTGACGGCGACCGTGCCGGGCGTCCGGCGCGGCACCGGGCCGCTGCCCCGGGCGCTGCACCCGGGCGCCTGGTGGCTGTGGGCGCTCTGTCTGGCCGTGGTCGCCAGCCGCACCACCAACCCGCTGCTGCTGGCCTGCCTGATCGCGGTCGCCGGGCTGGTGGTGGCGCGCCGCAGGGGGGACGCGCCGTGGGCGCTGTCGTTCCGGATGTATCTGGTCTTCGGCGCGGTGATCGTGGTGGTGCGGGTCCTCTTCCGCATCGTCTTCGGCGGCGGGGGCGGCGAGACGGTGCTGGTGACCCTGCCGGAGATCCCGCTGCCCGACGTGGCCGCCGGCATCCGGCTGCTGGGCCCGGTGGCGGCCGAGGAGGTGCTCGGTGGGGCGTATGACGGACTGCGGCTGGCGGCCATGGTGATATGCGTGGGCGCGGCCAACGCGCTGGCCAACCCGAAGCGGCTGCTGAAGACGCTGCCGGGCGCGCTGCACGAGATCGGCACCTCCGTGGTGGTGGCGCTGAGCGTGGCGCCCCAACTGGTCGAGAGCGTCGGCCGGGTGCGCCGCGCGCGGCGGCTGCGCGGCGGCGTCGGCAAGGGGCGGCGCGCGGTGCGCGGCATCCTGATCCCGGTGCTGGAGGACGCGTTGAGCCGTTCACTGGCGCTGGCCGCCGCGATGTCCTCGCGCGGCTACGGGCGGACCGGCGCGGTGGCCGGCGGGCGGCGCGCGCTGGTCGGGACGCTGGTGATCGGCGGGCTGCTGGGGGTGTGCGCGGGGCTCTACGGGCTGCTGGACGGCTCGGCGCCGGCGGCCCTGGGGCTGCCGCTGCTGCTGGGCGGGCTGGCCGTCGCGGTGGCCGGCCTGGCGGCCGGCGGGCGGCGGGTGCGGCGCACCGGCTACCGGCCCGACCGCTGGCGTGGCGCCGAACTCCTCACCGTGGGCAGCGGGTTGGCCGCCGCGCTGGTGATGCATCTGGCGACCGAGATCGATCCCACCGACATCTACCCGTCGTTGACGCCGCTGAGCTGGCCCGAGGTCTCGGCGCTGCCGCTGGCGGCGATCCTGCTGGGGCTGCTGCCCGGCTATCTCACCCCGCCCCCGCCCAGCTCGGAGGTGCCGGCGTGATCGACTTCGACGAGGTCACCTTCCACTACCCGGACGCCACCCGCCCCGCCCTGCGCGACGTGCGGCTGCACCTGCCCGAGGGCGAGCTGTGTCTGGTCGCCGGGCGCACCGGCGTGGGCAAGTCCACGCTGCTGGGCGCGGTCAACGGGCTGGTGCCCCGGTTCACCGGCGGCCGGCTGGCGGGGCGGGTCACCGTGGCCGGCCAGTCGACGGAGGAACGCCCGCCGCAGGAGTTCGCCTCGCTCGTCGGCGTGGTGGGCCAGGACCCGCTCGCCGGCTTTGTCACCGACACGGTCGAGGAGGAACTCGCCTACGCGATGGAGCAGTTGGCCGTGCCGCCCGAGGTGATGCGCAAGCGGGTCGAGGAGACTTTGGACCTGCTGGGCATCGCCGAGCTGCGGCACCGCGCGCTGCGGACGCTCTCCGGAGGTCAGCAGCAGCGGGTCGCGATCGGCTCGGTGTTCACCACCCATCCGCAGGTGCTGGTGCTGGACGAGCCGACCTCCGCGCTGGACCCCACGGCCGCCGAGGAGGTGCTGGCCGCCGTGCTGCGGCTGGTGCACGACCTGGGCACCACGGTGGTGATCGCCGAGCACCGGATGGAGCGGGTGCTCCAGTACGCCGACCGGCTGCTGTATCTGCCGGGCGACGGCACGGTCCGCGACGGCGCCCCACGGGAGCTGCTGCCGGAGATGGAAGTCGCGCCGCCCGTCGTGGAGTTGGGCCGGGTCGCCGGGTGGAGCCCGCCGCCGCTCTCGGTGCGGGACGCGCGGCGGCACGCGCCCGCTCTGCGCCGCCGGCTCGCCGAGCGTCCGCCGCCCCCGCCCGCCGCGCGGCCCGCCGCGCCGGCGGCGCTGGCGGCGAGGGGCGTCAGCGTCGCCTACGGCCGCAAGGTCGCGGTACGCGAGGTGGACCTGGACCTCTTCGGAGGCGAGGTGACGGCGCTGATGGGGCGGAACGGCGCCGGCAAGTCCTCGCTGCTGTGGGCGCTCCAGGGCTCGGGCCCGCGCCGCGCGGGCACGCTGAGCGTCGCGGGCGAGGACCCGGGCGAGCGGGAGCCCGCCGAGGCCAGGGAGTTGGTCGGTCTCGTCCCGCAGAGCGCCGCCGACCTGCTCTATCTCCAGACGGTCGCGGCCGAGTGCGCGCAGGCGGACGCCGAGTCGTCCGCCGCGCCGGGCCGTTGCCGCGCCCTGCTGGAGCGGATGGCGCCCGGAGTCGAGGACGCGGCCCACCCGCGCGACCTCTCCGAGGGGCAGCGGCTCGCCCTGGTTCTCGCGATCCAACTCACCTGCCAGCCGAGGGTGTTGCTGTTGGACGAGCCGACCAGGGGGCTGGACTACGACGCCAAGCGGGCGTTCGGCGCCCTGGTGCGCGAACTGACCGCGGACGGAGACCGGACGGTGATGATCGCCACCCACGACGTGGAGTTCGTCGCCGCCACCGCGGACCGGGTGGTGGTGCTGGCCGAAGGCGACCTGGTGGCGGACGGCCCGACGGCCGAAGTGGTCTGCTCCTCCCCCTCGTTCGCACCCCAGGTCGCCAAGGTGCTGCGGCCCGAGCCATGGCTGACGGTCGATCAGGTACGAGGGGCGTTGAACGGTACGGGGGTGGTGTCGTGAGTCACCTCGAACTCCCGGGCCACGCCACGGCGTTGCGGGTCGGCCCGCGCGCCGCACTGGTACTGGGACTGGCCAGCCTGATCGGGCTCGCCATGTTCTGCTGGCCGCTGCTGGTGCCGCCCGACCCGCAGCCGGTGGCCCACGCCGACCAGGCGCCGCTGCTCTTCGTGCTGCTGCTGCCGGTGATCCTCGCCGTGGTGCTGGCGGAGATCTCCGAGGGCGGCATCGACCCCAAGACCCTGGCGCTGCTGGGGGTGTTGGCGGCGGTCAACGCGGCGCTGCGTCCGCTGGGCGCCGGCACGGCCGGCATCGAGACGGTCTTCTTCCTGCTGGTGCTCGCCGGGAGGGTCTTCGGGCCCGGCTTCGGCTTCGCCCTGGGCACCGTCTCGCTCTTCGCCTCCGCGCTGCTGACCGCCGGCGTCGGCCCCTGGCTGCCGTTCCAGATGATGGCCGCCGGCTGGGTCGGCCTGGGCGCCGGGCTGCTGCCCCGCCGGGTGACCGGCCGTGCCGAGATCGTGCTGCTCGCCGGCTACGGGGTGGTCAGCGCCTATGCCTTCGGCTTCTTCATGAACCTGTGGTTCTGGCCGTTCGCCGTGGACGACGGCACCCAGCTGTCGATGGACCCCGAGGCCGGTCCGCTGACCAACCTCCGCACCTTCGCCCTCTACACGCTCGCCACCTCCAGCCTCGGCTGGGACACCGGCCGGGCGCTGACCAACGCGGCGGCGATCGCTGTGCTGGGCCCGGCGGTCCTGGTGACGCTGCGCCGGGCCGCGCGGCGCGCCGCGTTCGACGCGCCCGTCTCGTTCACCCCGCCGGAGGCCGCCCGGGGGCCAGCCCCCGCGCGCACCCCGAAGACCGCCCGCCGGGCGGTCCCCGACCAGGCACCGAGTACCGCATCCCCGCAGAAGGAAAGTGAACACCGATGACCCACACCGTCGTTGACCAGGACACCGGGAGCCGGCGCGGGAGACCGTGGCACCGCGCGGCGGCGCTCGCCTCCGGTGCCGTGCTGGCCGGCTCGCTGCTGGCGCCCGTCGCCGCCGTGGCCGACGCGCCGCCCGAGCTGGACACCCCCGCCGAGGCCGCGGCCGCCTGGTCGGTGGAGCAGCTCACCGACGGCACCCACGCCTCGGAGGACCACGGGCTGACCGCCGACCTGGTGATGGGCTTCGCCGCGAGCGGCACCGCCGGCGACGCGGCCGACCGCGCCACCGACTGGCTCGCCGCCCACGCCAGCGCCTACGCCCGGCGCGGCGGCGCCGACGCGGTCAACGCGGGCGGCACCGCGAAGCTGGCGCTGGTCGCCTCCATCCAGCACCGCGACCCGGGCGACTTCGGCGGCCTGGACCTGACCGGGATGCTGCTGGCACGGATGAACGAGGACGGCCGCTTCACCGACGCGGCGCCCACCGGTGACATGTCCAACCAGTTCAGCCAGTCCCTCGCGGTGCTCGCGCTGCGCCGCAGCGGCGAACTCCCCGACCTGGCCGTCGACTTCCTGGCCTCGACCCGCTGCGAGACCGGCGGCTTCCCGCTGTCGCTGAGCCGCGCCCCGGACCGCTGCACCGCCGACACCGACTCCACCGGCATGGCCGTGCAGGCCCTGGTGGACGCCGGCCAGGGCGCCGAGGCGGAGCCCGCGCTGGACTGGCTGGAGGGCCAGCAGCAGGAGAACGGCGGCTTCGGCTACAACACCAGCAGCGCGCCCAACTCCAACTCCACCGCGCTGGCCGTGCAGGCCCTGCTCGCCGGCGGTCGCGACCAGGCGGCGGCCGACGGCCTGGCCTGGCTGCGCACCCTCCAGGCCGGCTGCGCCGCGCCCGCCGAGGACCGGGGCGGCGTCGGCTACATGGACCCGGTCATCGACGGCATGGCGCTGCGCGCCACCGCCCAGGTCATACCGGCGCTCGCCGAGGTGCCGCTGGGCGAGATCGACGGCGCCGGCACCTCCCCGGCGCCCGGCGTGATCGACTGCGCCCCCGACGACGGCTCCGGCGGCGGCACCCAGGGTGCGGCCGAGGGCTCGGACGGCGGCGCGGACGCCGGCGGCCCCTCGGGCGGTGACTCCGGCGGCGACTCCGGCGGCGACTCCGGCGGTGCCGACACGGGCGCGGACGGCGGCGCCGGCGGCGACGCGGACGGCGACCTGCCCCCGGGCGGCGACCCCAACGAGCCGGGCCCGGCGTCCACCTCGGGCGACCTCTCGGACGGCGGCAGCACGTTCGGCGACTCCGACGGCTCCGACGGCGGCCTCGCCACCGGCGGCTCCACCGGCGGCAACCTGGCGAGCACCGGCACCTCGGCGCTGCCGCTGGTCGGCTGGGCCGCCGCGCTGCTGGCGGCCGGGGCCGCGCTGTGGGCGGTGGCCCGCCACCGCCGCCGCGCGGACTGAACCGCCGCGCCCACCAAGCCACTTCCGCCCCGTTCCACACCTTCCGCTCATGAGGAGATCAGCCATGTCCCGTTCCCACACCGCCCACAGACGCACGCTCGCCGTCACCGCCGCCCTGGGCCTGGCCCTGCTGGCGGCGGCCCCCGCCGCCCAGGCCGGCGGCGGGGTGTCGGCCGCGGCGGAGATCACCGTCTCGCTGACGGTCACCGGCCCGGACGGCGTCCTCTTCGACGGCGACGTCGCCACCGACGGCCATGTGGTCAACCCGGCCACCGGCGGCGCCCAGCTCTGCGACGGCACCAACAACGGCGCCCACGCCACCCCCGGAGCGACGCCGACGGCGGCGCTCGACGACGCGGCGGCGGCGAACGGCTTCGACTGGGACGGCGTCTGGTACACGTCGTTCGACGACTACCTGGTGACCACGATCGACGGCCAGAGCCAGACCGCGGACGATTTCTGGCTGATCTCCGTCAACGGAACGGCGACCCCGGTCGGCGGCTGCCAGTTCCAGCTCGACGCCGGCGACCAGGTGGACTTCGCCTGGACCCCCGTCGGCTGACCACCCGCCCGGACCAGCCAGTCCCGTAGTCGACCACGCGCCCCACGCACCGCAGCCGTTCCCCGCACCCCCGCACCGCCCACCGACCGCGAAGGGGCGCGGGGAACGGCGCGAGCAACCGGCCACCGGGCCGAGGAGAACCACCGACCAGGACCTCCCCGCGCGAACAGCCACCCACCGGGCGCACGCCGACACCCCGCCCCGGCCGGCAAGGCTGGTGGTCGAGGGGCCGCCGGCCGCGTGTACTGGGGCGGTGACCAAGGAAACCGAGCCGCCCCCCGCCGTCCCCGACGCCGTCGCGCCGATGCTCGCGGTCGACGGCCGGCCGCCGACCGGCGCCCGGTGGGCCTACGAGTGGAAGTGGGACGGCTACCGCTGCTGCCTGCGGGTGGCGGCCGACGGACAGACGCGGCTGACCAGCCGCAACGGCAACGACCTCACCCCGACCTACCCCGAGCTCGCCCAGGCGGGCCCCGGCCCGCTGGCCGGCCGCAGCGCCGTGCTCGACGGGGAGATCGTGGCGCTCGGCCCCGGCGGCGGCCCCGACTTCGGCCGGCTGCAACGCCGCCACCAGCGACGCCACCCGGGCCGCGCGCTGCTGGCCGAGGTGCCGGTGGTCTTCTTCGCGTTCGACCTGCTCATGCTGGACGGCGAGCGGCTGCTGGACCTGCCCTACCGCCGGCGCCGCGCGGCCCTGGAGGCGCTGCCGACCGACCCCTCGGGGCGGATCGCGGTGCCGCCCTCGCACCCCGGCGCGGAGGCCGACCCCGAGGCGCTGCTGCGGGTGGCCGAGGCGCACGGGCTGGAGGGGCTGATGGCCAAGCGGCTCGACTCGCCCTACCAGCCGGGCCGCCGCTCCCCGCGCTGGGTGAAGACGCCGCTGGTGCGCACGATCGAGGTGGTCGTCGGCGGCTGGCAGCCGGGGTCGGGTCATCGCGCGGGAACCGTCGGGTCACTGCTGGTCGGCGCGTTCGACGAGGACGGGAGGCTGCGTTACGTCGGTCACGTCGGCAGCGGCTTCAGCGAGGCGGTGCTGGCCGATCTGGACCTCAGGCTGGCGGGGCTTTCCAGGGCGGACAGCCCGTTCGCCGAGCGGCTGCCGACCGCGCGGACACGGGTCGCGCGCTGGGTGGAGCCCCGGCTGGTCGGGGAGGTGGCCTTCCGTGCCTGGACGCGCGAGGGGCGGCTGCGGCAGCCCTCGTGGCGCGGGGCGCGCCCCGACCGCGACCCGGCCGCCGCGAGGCTGCCCGACCGGCCGTACTGACGCGCGAACGGTCATTAACTTAGGCTGATGGCCATGCATTCCACCGCACTGGCCGAGGAGGCCCTGGCCCTGGTACCGGAGCGCGGCCGGGCCGTGCTCGGCCTGGCCGGCCCGCCGGCCGCGGGGAAGTCGACGCTGGCCAGGTCGCTGGTGGCGGCGCTCGGCGAGGTGGCGGCCTATGTGCCGTTGGACGGCTTCCATCTCTCCAACGCCCAACTCGACCGGCTCGGGCTGCGCTCCCGCAAGGGCTCGGAGCCGAGCTTCGACGCGTTCGGCTACGCGGCACTGCTGGCCAGGCTGGTGGCGGCGGCCGGCAGGGAGGCGGTCTACGTGCCGGACTTCGACCGGACGCTGGACGAGCCGGTGGCCGCCCGCCATGTGGTGCCGGCGGGGGCGCGGCTGGTGGTGACCGAGGGGAACTACCTGGCGCTGGACGCCCCCGGCTGGCGCGAGGCGCGGACGTGGATGGACCGGCTGTGGTACGTGGACGCGCCGGAGGCGGAGCGCGACGCGCGGCTGGTGGACCGCCACCGCCGCCACGGCCGTTCGGCGTCGGCGACCCGCGCCTGGATCGACGCCAACGACCTGCCCAACTCCCTGCTCGTGGCGACCTCGCGAGCCCGCTGTGATCGCGTGGTGCCTCCGCCCTGACCGTTCCACGATGCCGTTCGGCTACCGTTCAGCCGCCGCTCCCGCGCGGGGAACGGCCCTGCCTCTCGTTCCCACCCCACCCTTCGAGCGGAAGCGCGTGACGATGGAGCTGACCGTACCCTCCGAGGACGACCTGACCCTGGCCGCGGGCTTCCCCGCCGGTGACCGCGAGCGGTGGCGTTCCCTCGCGGCCGGGGTGCTGAAGAAGGCCGGCGCCGGTGAACTCTCCGGTGAGGAGGCCGAGTCGAGACTCTCGACGCGGCTGGAGGAGGGCGTGCGCACGCTGCCGCTGTACACGGCGGAGAACGCGCCCGCGGGCGGGGCCGGCTTCCCCGGCGCCGCGCCCTTCCTGCGCGGGGGGCGGCCCGAGGGGCAGCTGATGGGCGGCTGGGAGATCAGGCAGCACCACGTGGAGCCGGTGGCGGCGCGGTTGAACGAGGCGCTCCGCACCGATCTGGAGCTGGGCGTGGCGGCGCTGTGGGTGGCGGTCGGCGCGGGCGGGGTGCCGGTGGCGGAGCTGCCCGAGGCGCTGGACGGGGTGCTGCTCGACCTGGCGCCGGTGGTGCTGGACGCGGGCGCGGGGTACGCCGAGGCGGCGCGCGCGTTCCTGGCGTTGCTCGACGCGCGCGGGGTGGCGCCCGAGGCGGCGCTGGGGGTGCTGGGCGCCGACCCGTTGGGGGTGTGGGCCCGCACGGGCGAGCGCGTGGCGTCGGACGACGCGGTGGCGCTGGCCGTGGAGTGCGCGCGCGGGTATCCGGGGGTGCGGGCGCTGGTCGTGGACGGCACCCCGTTCCACGAGGCGGGCGGCTCGGCCGGGCAGGAGCTGGGGTGCGCGCTGGCGGTCGGGGTGGCGTACGTGCGGGCGCTGGTGGACGGCGGGCTGTCCGTCGAGGAGGCGCTGGGGCAGTTGGAGTTCCGCTACGCGGTGGACGCGGACCAGTTCCTGGGGATCGCGAAGCTGCGGGCGGCCCGGTGGCTGTGGGGCCGGGTGGCCGAGGTGTGCGGCGCCGGCGGCGAGGCGGGGGCGCAGCGGCAGCACGCGGTGACCTCGCGGGTGATGATGGCGCGGCGCGACCCGTGGGTGAACATGCTGCGCACGACGGTGGCCGGGCTGGCGGCCGGGGTGGGCGGCGCGGACGCGGTGACGGTGCTGCCGTTCGACGAGGGGCTGGGGCTCTCCGACCCGTTCGCGCGGCGGATCGCGCGGAACACGTCGGTGATCCTGGTGGAGGAGTCGCACCTGGGCCGGGTGGTCGATCCGGCGGGCGGCTCCTGGTATGTGGAGTCGCTGACGCGGGAGTTGGCCGAGGCGGGCTGGTCCTGGTTCCGGGAGATCGAGGCGGCCGGCGGGATGGCGGCCGCGCTGGGCTCGGGGCTGGTGGAGGAGCGGATCGCCGGCACCTGGCGGGAGCGGTCGCGGCGGCTGGCGACCCGGCGGGAGCCGGTCACCGGTGTCAGCGAGTTCCCCCTGCTGGACGAGGAGCCGGTGGTGCGGAAGCCCGCCCCGGCGCGGGCGGGCGGCGGGCTGCCCTCGGTGCGGCGGGACGACGCGTTCGAGGCGCTGCGGGCGCGTTCGGACGCGCATCTGGCGGCGACGGGGCGGCGCCCCCGGGTCTTCCTCGCCACGTTGGGGCCGGTCGCGGCGCACACCGGGCGGGCGACGTTCGCGGCCAACCTGTTCCAGGCCGGCGGGATCGAGCCGGTACGCCCCGAGGGGCCGGTCGAGGCCGGGACGGTGGCCGGGGTCTTCGCCGACAGCGGGGCCTCGGTGGCGTGTCTGTGCGGGGCCGACGCCGGTTACGCGGAGGACGCGGCGGAGGTCGCCGGCGCGCTGGCGGCGGCCGGCGCGCGGCGGGTCTACCTGGCCGGGCGGCTGCCGGAACGGCCGGACGGCGTCGACGAGTTGGTCTTCGCCGGCGGGGATGCCGTGGCGGTGCTCCAGACGGCGCTGGAAACGATGGGAGTGGCGTGATGATCGAGATCCCCGACTTCTCCACCGTCGAGTTGGGTGACCCGCCACCGGCGGGCCCCGGGCAGGGCGAGGTGTGGGCGGCGGCCGTCAAGGAGCGGACCGGGCACGCGGTGAGCGACCTGACCTGGCACACCCCCGAGGGCATCGACGTCCGCCCGCTGTACACGGACGAGGACCTGGCGGGCCTGGACTTCCTGGAGACCTATCCGGGCACGGCCCCGTTCCTGCGCGGCCCGTACCCGACGATGTACGTCAACCAGCCGTGGACGATCCGCCAGTACGCCGGCTTCTCCACGGCCCAGGAGTCCAACGCCTTCTACCGGCGCAACCTGGCCGCCGGCCAGAAGGGCCTGTCCGTCGCGTTCGACCTGCCGACCCACCGCGGCTACGACTCCGACCACCCCCGTGTGACGGGCGACGTGGGCATGGCCGGGGTGGCGATCGACTCGATCCTCGACATGCGGCAGCTCTTCGACGGCATCCCGCTGGACCGCATGTCGGTGTCGATGACCATGAACGGCGCGGTGCTGCCGGTGCTGGCGCTGTACATCGTGGCCGCCGAGGAGCAGGGCGTGCCCCGGGAGAAGCTGGCGGGGACCATCCAGAACGACATCCTCAAGGAGTTCATGGTCCGCAACACCTACATCTACCCGCCGGGCCCCTCGATGCGGATCATCTCCGACATCTTCGCGTTCACCTCCCGGAACATGCCGCGCTACAACTCGATCTCCATCTCCGGGTACCACATCCAGGAGGCGGGGGCCACGGCCGACCTGGAGCTGGCGTACACGCTGGCCGACGGGGTCGAGTACCTGCGCGCCGGGCAGGCCGCGGGTCTGGGCGTGGACACGTTCGCGCCGCGGCTGTCGTTCTTCTGGGGCATCGGCATGAACTTCTTCATGGAGATCGCCAAGCTCCGCGCCGCCCGGCTGCTGTGGGCCAGGCTGGTCGACCAGTTCGGTCCCGAGAACCCCAAGTCCCTGTCGCTGCGGACCCATTCGCAGACCTCGGGGTGGTCGTTGACCGCGCAGGACGTCTTCAACAACGTCACCCGCACGTGTGTGGAGGCGATGGCCGCCACCCAGGGCCACACCCAGTCGCTGCACACCAACGCCCTCGACGAGGCGCTGGCGCTGCCCACCGACTTCTCCGCGCGCATCGCCCGCAACACGCAGATCCTGCTGCAGCAGGAGTCGGGCACCACCCGGGTCATCGACCCGTGGGGCGGCTCGGCCTACGTGGAACGCCTCACCGCCGACCTGGCGCGCCGCGCCTGGGGCCACATCCGGGAGATCGAGCAGGCCGGCGGCATGGCCAGGGCGATCGACGCCGGCATCCCGAAGATGCGCGTCGAGGAGGCCGCGGCCCGCACGCAGGCGCGCATCGACTCCGGGCGGCAGCCCGTCATCGGCGTCAACAAGTACCAGGTCGCCGAGGACCAGGCCATCGACGTGCTCAAGGTCGACAACACCTCGGTGCGCGCCCAACAGGTGGAGAAGCTGCGCCGGTTGCGCGCCGACCGCGACGAGGCCGCCTGCCAGGACGCCCTGCGCGCCCTCACCCGCGCCGCCGAGGGCGACGGCAACCTGCTGGAGCACGCCGTCGCGGCCGCCCGCGCGCACGCCTCCGTCGGCGAGATCTCCGACGCCCTGGAGCGGGTGTACGGCCGGCACACCGGTGATGTCCGTACGATCTCCGGGGTGTACCGACACGAGGCAGGAGCCTCCTCCGCCATCGAGACCGCGCGCGCCCGGGTCGACGCCTTCGCCGAGGCCGAGGGGCGCCGCCCGCGCATCCTGATCGCCAAGATGGGCCAGGACGGCCACGACCGGGGCCAGAAGGTCATCGCGACGGCCTTCGCCGACCTCGGCTTCGACGTCGACGTCGGCCCGCTCTTCCAGACCCCGGCCGAGGTCGCCCGGCAGGCCGTCGAGGCCGACACCCACCTCGTCGGGGTCTCCTCGCTCGCCGCCGGCCACCTCACGCTGGTGCCGGCGCTGCGCGAGGAGCTGGACGCGGCCGGCCGTGACGACATCGGCATCGTCGTCGGCGGGGTGATCCCGCCGGCCGACGTCCCCGCCCTCCACGAGGCGGGCGCCGTCGCGGTCTTCCCTCCGGGAACGGTCATCCCGGAGGCGGCGCTGCGGCTGCTGGATCACCTGTCGGAGACGCTGGGCCACGAAGTGGCCTAGCGGCCGGCCGCCCACCTCGCCGGTGCCACCCGCGGTTCCCGCGCCCCCAAGCCGCCCACCGGCGTGAAAGGGGCGCGGGGAACTGCGCGAGCAACCACCCACCGGGGCGAGGACGACCACCCACCCAGGCCAGCAAGGCCAGTAGTCGACCAACCCCCGCCACCCAGCACCCGCGCAGTTCCCCGCGCCCCCAACAAGCCGCCCACCGACGCAACAGGGGCGCGAGGAACCGCGCGAGCAACCACCCACCGGAGCGAGGACGACAACCCACCCCGGCCGGCAAGGCCAGTAGTCGACCAACCCCCGCCACCCACGCACCGCGCAGTTCCCCGCGCCCCCAAACCGCCCACCGACGTCGAAGGGGCGCGAGGAACTGCGCGAGCAACCCACCACCGGGGCAAGGACGACAACCCACCCAACCAGCCAGGACCGCAGTCGACCAACCCCCGCCACCCAGCACCCGCGCAGTCCCCCGCGCCCCCAAACCGCCCACCGACGCAGCAGGGGCGCGAGGAACCGCGCGAGCAACCACCCACCGGGGCGAGGACGACCACCCACACAAGCCACGCACGTGAGTGGTCGGCCAGCCCCGTCCGTCAGGACAGCACCGCCCCGGGTCCGCGCTCCGCGCGGACGTACGCGGGGAACTGCTCGATGTCGCAGCGCACTTCGCGCCAGCCGGGCCCGGTCAGCGTCGGGCAGCCGACCAGCCCGGTCCACTCCCCCTCCGGCACCCACAGCCGCCGCGCGCCGCCCGGTTCGAGCAGCGGCGCGACCAGCACGTCGCTGCCCAGCAGATACTGGTCCCAGGCGTCCCGCGCTGCCCGGTCGCCCGGAAACGCCAACGGCATCGGCCACACCAACGGCAGCCCGCCGACGGCCGACTCGGCGGAGGCCACCAGATAGCGCCGCATCCGCTTCCGCAGCCGGCAGGCCGCGATCGCGGCGGACGCGAACGGCTCGGGGTAGGCGATCGGTTCGCGCCGCCCCACCCCGTGGAAGCGGGTCAGCGCGGAGAACGCCGCCCACTGCGCCCAGCGCGCGTACAGCTCCGGGTCCACGTCGGTCTCCACCGCGTCCGGTGTCATCGTCGCCCGCAGTTCCTCGGCCCGGTGGTAGGACGCGGGCGTCCAGTAGCCGCCCGCGTCATGCGTGACGACCGAGCATCCGCTGAGCGCCATGGACAGCACGGCGCGCAGCGTGGAGACCATTCCCGACCAGGTGGAGGGCAGATCCCCGGCCCAGTGTGCCGGGTCGCGCTGCGAACCCGCCGTCCCCGAGCGGGAGATCGCGACGAAGTCGCCGCCCCGTGCCCTGCGGCCCGCCTCGTGCACCGTGTCCTGATAGATCAGCCCGTAGGTGTTGTGCCAGTCGGCGCCCAGGTAGCCGGCGGCGAAGACGGCGTCGTCGGGGATCTCCTCGCCGAAGTCGGCGAGCACCGCCGCGTTGTGCTCGGTGCGCAGCGTGGCGGCCAGCCGTTCGCACCACCACTCGCGCGCCTCCGGATGGGTGAAGTCGATCAGTGAGGCGCTGGCCTTGTCGGCGACGGCCACCGGCTCGCCGCGCGCGTCGCGCACCAGATGGCCCCGGGCGGCGAGCTCCCGGCCCAGCGGGCTCTCCCGCCGCACATAGGGGTTGATCCACAGGCTGAGGCGCACCCCGCGTTCCGCCAGCCGCCGTGCCCAGCCCTCGGGGAAGCGGGAGCGGTCGGCCTCCGTCGACCACGTGGGATCGTCCAGCACCCGCTGGTCCAGCCACTCGTCGACATGGACCACGTCCACCGGGCAGTCCGCTCGGCGCAGCGCGTCGACCGTCTCCACCACCTCGTCCGCCGTGAAGTACGAGCTGCGGCTCATCCACACCCCGAACGCCCACTCGGGCAGGGTGCGCGGCCGGCCGGTGAGCGCCAGATAGCGGGCGAGCACGGTGGGCGCGTCGCCGGCGATCAGGAAGAGGTCCAGGTCCTCGCCGTCGATCCGCAGCAGCAGCGCCTCCGAGTGGGTGGCGCCGATGTCGGCCACCACCTGGGCGCCCGTGGGGGCGAAGAGACCCCAGCCGGCGTCGGACCACAGCAGCGGGATGTTGAGATAGGCCGAGTCCCGGCCGCCGTCCCGGTTCTGCTCGGTGTTGCGCAGTTGGCGCCGCCGCCCGCGCAGGTTGATGCCCTGGTAGCTCTCGCCGCCGCCGTAGACCGCCGCGTCCGGCGCCAGCCGCACGGTCTCCAGCCATCCGGCCGGCTGCCCGTCGGTCGCCGGCCGGTAGCCCGCGGGGTGCGGAAGGGTGTCGGCCTCCGGCGAGGCGAACCGGGCGAACGTGCCGAACCGCAGCCCCTGCACCACCCCGTCCGCGACCCCGGCGTCCCAGTGGGCCCGCACCTCGGGGCCGCTGATCTCCACGCCGTCCGGCGTCCGGGTGAGGGTGGCCGGGTGCTCCTCCAGCGGGACCAGCATGGGGCTGTCGTCGCTCCGCCTCCCGGTGCCGGTCCCGGCCGAGCGCAGCCGCAGCACGCCGGGCACCGGGACGGTCGGCACGACGCGCACGGATCGTCCGGAGCCGAGCGTCACCAGCAGCTCGCTGCCGTCGGCCGAGGGCTCGGCCGCGACGAAGGGGTCCACATCCATCGGGGCCGCTCCTCGCTGCACGGATCGCGCCACGCGGGTCCGACGCGTGGGCGCCGCGCCGAGTACCCGGGCGCGAAGGGGGCAAACGCGGAACATCCGACGGTGTGAGCCGATCCGAGGAGAGGATGACCCGGTGACGGAAGTGGTGCTGTTGTGTGTGGCGCTGGCCCTGACGTTGGCCTGCGCGGTCTTCGTCGCCGCCGAGTTCTCGCTGACCACGGTGGAGCGTGGGCAGCTGGAGCGGGCGGCGCGCGAGGGGCAGAAGGGCGCGGCGGGCGCGGTGCGCGCCGTGCGCCAGCTGACCTTCCAGCTCTCCGGGGCCCAGCTGGGGATCACGGTGACCTCGGTGGTGATCGGGATGCTGGCCGAGCCCTCGGTGGCGCGGCTGCTGCGCGGCCCGCTGGAGGGCACGGGCCTGTCGCCGTCGCTGGCGTCCACGGTGGCCGTGGGACTGGGCGTGGTGCTCTCGACGGTGGTGCTGATGGTCGTCGGCGAGCTGGTGCCGAAGAACTGGGCGATCTCCCGGCCGGTGCCGGTCGCGCGGACCATCGCGGCGCCGCAGCGGCTCTTCACCGCCGCGTTCGCCCCGTTCATCCGGCATCTGAACGAGATGGCCAACCGGCTGGTGCGGGCGTTCGGCGTGGAGCCGACCGAGGAGCTGGCCTCCGCCCGCACCCCGCAGGAGCTGGTGGCGCTCGCCCGGCACTCGGCGGCCGAGGGGGTGCTGCCCCGGGACTCGGCCGAACTGTTCGTGCGGACCCTGCACCTGGCGGAGCTGACGGCGGAGAACGTGATGACGCCCCGGGTCGACGTGCGGGCGCTGCCGGCGACGGCGACGGCGGCCGACGCGGCGGCGCTCACCCTGGAGACCGGGCTCTCGCGGTTCCCCGTCTACGAGAACGGGCTGGACGAGGTGGCGGGCACGGTCCACATCAAGGACGTGCTCGCCGTCGAACGCGGCCGGCGCGCCGGGACCCCGGTGCTCGAACTGCTGACGGACGCCGTGCTGGTGCCCGACAGCCTGCCGGTCGACCGGCTGCTGGAGCGGCTGCGCGGCACCCGTTCGCTGGGCGTGGTGGTCGACGAGTACGGCGGCACGGCCGGCGTGGTCACGTTGGAGGACATCGTGGAGGAGGTCGTCGGCGAGGTGCGCGACGAACACGACCCGCAGGAGACCCCCGACCTGGCGCGGACCGGTCCGGGCCGCTGGGAGGCGGGCGGCAGCGCCCGGCTGGACCAACTGGCGGCGATCGGGCTGACCGTGCCCGAGGGGCCCTACGAGACGGTCGCCGGGCTGCTGGCCACCGAGTTGGCGCGGATCCCCGAGGAGGGCGACACGGTGGAGGTCGGCGGCTGGCGGCTGACGGTGCTGCTGACGGCCCGCCACCGCGCGGAACGGGTCGCGGTCACCGCGCCCCCGGACGCGGCCCGGCCGCAGGGGGGTGAGCCGCGATGACGGCGCTGCAACTGACGCTGGGCGCGCTCTCCATCCTGGTCAACGCGTTCTTCGTGGGCGCCGAGTTCGCGTTGATCTCGGTCCGCAGGGACCAGATCGAGCCGCGCGCCGAGGCGGGCGAACGGGGCGCGACGACGGTGCTGTGGGCGCTGCGGCACCTGTCGGCGATGATGGCGACGGCGCAGTTGGGCATCACCGCGATGTCGCTGGTGCTGGGCGCGGTGGCCGAGCCGGCGATGGCGCACCTGCTGGAGCCGCTCTTCGACGCGGCGCACGTGCCGCACGGGCTGGTGCACCCGATCTCGTTCGCCATCGCGCTGTCGGTGGCCACCTACGCGCACATGCTCTTCGGCGAGATGGTGCCGAAGAACATCGCGCTGGCCGCGCCCGAGCGCACGGCGCTGCTGCTGGGGCCGGCGCTGGTGGCGCTGACCAGGGCGCTGCGGCCGGTGATCTTCGGGATCAACTCGTTCGCGAACCTGCTGCTGCGGCTGCTGCGGGTGGAGCCGAGGGACGAGGTGACCTCGGTCTTCACCGAGATGGAGCTGGCCGAGATGGTCGCGGACTCCAACGCGGCCGGGCTGCTGGCCGCCGAGGAGAGCGAACGACTGCGGGACGCGCTGGAGTTGGGCAGTCGCACGGTCACCGAGATCATGGTGTCGACGGGTCGGATGGTGACGGTGGGACACCGGGTGACTCCGCGCCAGTTGGAGGCGGCGTCGGCCTCCTCCGGGTACTCGCGGATGCCGGTGACCGGGCCTGGTCGCACGGTGCTGGGCTTTCTCCACGTCAAGGACGCGCTGGCGGCCCCCGACCGGGACCGGGACCGCCCGTTCCCGCGCCGCGCGCTGCACCCGGTGGTGCAGGTGCGGCTCGACACCAGGCTGGACGACGTCCTGACGGCGATGCGGGCGGCGGAGACGCATCTGGCGGCGGTGGTCAACGAACGCGGCACGCTGCTCGGATTCGTGACGATGGAGGACGTCCTCGCCGAACTCGTCGGCCCGGCCTCCCGCGGTTGACGGCGCGCTGCCCCGCACCGAGGGGCGCGGGGAACGGCGCGAGAGACCACACGCCGGGGCGAGGGTCAGAGACCTCGAAAGCCAAGCGGCGGCGTCATTCGTCGTCGCGGTCGTCCATCCGTTCGCCCTCCGCCTGGGAGGGCGTCCGGCGCGGGAAGTCCTGACCGCTGCGTTCCCGCTCGTCCTCGGGGTCGGCCCCGTCGGGCAGGTCCGGGTCGCGTTCCCCCTCGGCCTGGGAAGGCAACTGATCGCTCATGACGCGGCGAGTATCCACCCCGCCACGGCGTAAACCGGCGCGACCGGCCCGTTCCGCGCGCCTCCGCAAGCCCCCACGCACCGTGCTCACGCGGCCCGCGCGAGGGTAGAGACTCGACGCGCGGGGCGCACCGCGCACGCGAACACGAGGAGAGCGACATGGGCGAGGACAACGAGCCGGCGGGACGCGTCGCCGTGGTCACGGGGGCGAACTCGGGCATCGGCCGGGCCACGGCCGTCGCCCTCGCGCGGCAGGGCGTGGACGTCGGCATCGCGTGGTTCGGCGACGCGGCCGGCGCGGAGGCCGCCGCGGCGGAGGTGCGCGCCGAGGGGCGGCGGGCGGAGACCGCCGAGGTGGATCTCCGGCGGCCCGAGGAGGCCGCCGACGTCGTCGAGGAGCTGGCCGCGCGGTTCGACCGCTGGGACATCCTGGTCAACAACGCGGGCACCGGCGGCGCCCACCCGCTGCTCGACGTCGAACTCCCGGAGGTACAGCGGGTGTTGAACGTGAACCTGCTGGGTCCGCTGGTGCTGTCCCAGCGGGCCGCGCGCCGGATGATCGCCCAGGGCGAGGGCGGCGCGATCGTCAACGTCACCAGCGTGCACGAGACCCAGCCCAGGGTCGGCACCGGCCCCTACTGCGCGTCCAAGGGCGGCCTCGGGCTGCTGACCTCCGTGCTGGCGCTGGAGCTGGCGGAGCACGGCATCCGGGTCAACGCCGTCGCGCCCGGCGAGATCGCCACCCCCATGAACGGCTACCGGGACGTCGACGTGCACGCCCTGGAGCGTCCCGGCATCCCGCTGCGGCGCCCCGGCGACGCGCGGGAGGTCGCCGAGGTGATCGCCTTCCTCGCCGGCGACCGCGCCAGCTATGTGACCGGGGCCTCCTGGCCGGTGGACGGCGGGATGCTGCGCATGGGCCCGATCGGGGCCTCGTCGCTGCCCACGGACGAGTGGCGCCACCCGTGAGCGCCCGCCCCGGCCGGGCCGGAGCCCGGCCGGGTCAGCTCAGCTCCGCGTGGCCGAAGAGGTCGGCGTAGCCGGACGGCAGCTGGCTGATCAGCTTGTTCATCTCGCCGCCCGAGATCTGGTCGGCGAGCACCGAGAACACGACCCTGGTGTCCTGCTCCGCGCTCTCCTCGTCCTGCTCGGTCTCCTCGGCGACCTGGACGACGAACTCCGAGACGCCCCAGGTGCGGGCCGCCGCCCCGGAGTCGTCGATGAGGTCGGCCAGCGGCGTCGGCAACTGGTCGGCCAGGTGCCCGGCCGAGGCGGGCGGCAGCCGTTCGCCGAGGGTGGCGATCACCGCGTCCACGATCCGCTCGGCCTCGTCCGCGGCGTACGCGCCGCGTTCCCTGACGGTGGCCATGAAGTCGCCATAGGTCACGGCCGTCTCCTCTCTCGCTGGTTCTCGCTGGTTCTCGCGGGTTTTCCGCTCCCTCGGCGGGTAACCGGTCGACGTGCCCGATAACCGCCCGTCGGTCGTTTTCCCGGCGTTCCCCGGCTTTTCCCGGTGCGGGCACCGCGCTCTCCCCTTCCCTCACCTTCCCGCGTCTTCCCGAGATGTGGTCCGGCGTTTTCACGTGCAGACTGAGAAACAGCGGTCTCTTCCCGTGGCGAGTTTCAGAGCGGAAGCACACGCCCACCCTCACCTGGGAGAGCATGGAATGAATACGCCAGCACGCCCCCGTAGAAAACGCCATCCGCACGACGACGCACCGGATACCAGCCGGCAGTTCCAACGCATCGCGGAACTGCCGCCCTGCCCCGAACGCGAGGCGCTGTACCGGGAAGTCGTGTGCGCCTGGATTCCGATGGCCGACCGCCTGGCCCGCACGTTCAGGGACCGGGGCGAAGCGCTTGAGGATCTGGAACAGGTAGCGGCGCTCGGACTGGTCAAGGCGGTTCACCGCTACGACCCGAGCCGGGGGCGCCCGTTCGAGAGCTATGCCGTGCCCACCATCGTGGGCGAGGTGAAGCGCCACTTCAGGGACCACATGTGGGGACTGCACGTGCCCCGCAGGACGCAGGAGTTGCGCAACCGGGTGCGGGCCTCGGCGCGGCAGCTCAGCTTCCGGCTGGACGACCGGGGACCGAGCGTGGCGCAGCTGGCCGAGCACAGCGGCCTGACCGAGGACGAGGTCAAGACCGGGCTGGAGGCGTTGGACAGCTACAGCACGCTGTCCCTCAACGCCGAGCTGCCGGGCGCCGACGGCGACTACTCGCTGCTGGACACCCTGGGCAGCCCGGAGCCCGGCTTCGACCGCGTGGTGGACCGGGAGGCGGTGCGCAGCCCGCTGCGCGCGCTGCCGGAGCGGGAGCGGCACATCCTCTATCTGCGGTACTTCCACGGCATGACGCAGAGCCGGATCGCGGCCCAGCTCGGCATCTCGCAGATGCACGTGTCGCGGCTGCTCAACCGCGCCTGTGAGCGGGTGCGCGCGGAGATCGGCGAGACCGTCCCCCCGGACACCGCGGCCTCCGCCGCGCCACGGCGGGAGCCGCAGACCGCCGAGGCCCGCGGATAGCGGGCCGGCGGAGACCGTCGGCCGAGCGGCCGGTCGCCCCCCGGGTGGGGCGGCCGGCCGCCCGGTGCGACGGCACCGGCGCGGGGGCCGTTTGCGCCGGCCCGATCGGGCAACCCGGGCGGCCATGAGCACAGCCCCCCGCACCCTGCTCGTGCGGCTCGACGGCGCCGGCGACGTGCTGCTGACCGGCCCCGCCGTCCGGGCGGTGGCGGCGGGTTCCTCACACACCACGCTGCTGTGCGGCCCGCGCGGCGCGGCGGCCGGCCGGCTGCTGCCCGGCGTGGACGAGGTGTGCGTCTACGACGCGCCCGAGGTCTGCCTCTCGCCGCCGGGGGTGCGGCGCTCCACGGTGAACGAGCTGGTGGAACGGCTGGCCGCCCGCCGCTTCGAGCGGGCCCTGGTCTTCTCCTCGGCCGGGCAGAGCCCCCTGCCGGCTGCGCTGCTGCTGAGGATGGCAGGGGTGCCGTGGGTGGCCGCCGACTGCGAGCCCGGCCCCGACCCGCTGCTCCAACTGCGCCACCGCAGGGCGGAGCGTCGCCACGAGGCGGAGGCCGCCCTCGACCTGGCGCGGGTGGCCGGCTTTCCCGCGCCCCCGGGCGACAGCGGCGCGCTCGCCGTCACCGGCCACGAGCCGGCCGGGGAACTGACCGGGCCCGCGCCCTACCTGGTGGTCCACCCGGGCGGCGGCTCCTGGTCCCCGGCCGGCGCGGAACGGGCCGTCGCCGCGCTGGCCGAGGCCGGGCACCGGGTGATGGTGACCGGTGACGCCGACGAACGGGAGCTGACCCGGCGGGTCGCCGGCCGGCACGGACACGACCTGGGCGGGCGCACCGGGCTGCCCCGTCTCGCCGGCGTGCTGGCCGGCGCGACGGCGCTGGTCGCCTGCGCGACCGGCCCCGCCCAACTGGCGGCTGCGCTGCGCACGCCGGTCGTCTGCCTGGACACCGACCGGCTCCCGCCCTATCGCTCCCCCCACGTGCGACTGCACGGGGCGGCGCCCCCGTCGCGGCTCGTGGCGGCGGTGGTCGCGCTGCACGGGGCACCCGCGGCCAGGGGCGGCTAGATGTTGCGGGGCAGGACATTGATGACGGGGAGGCGAGTATCACTCCTGCCGCGAGTTGAGATCAACGTGGACCTGATAGAACCCCTGGTCCAGCAGGGCTGGGCGGTCCGCGTTCCCGTCTGATCGCGCCCACTGGCTGGATACCGCGTCGAGTACGGCCGTGGCGGCGTTGGTGAGCAGGTCCGCGGTGTACGGGTCGAGACTCGCCCCTGGCCGGTCCTGGAGCGCGTTGCTGACTCGCCGGCGCCATTCGGTTCTGCGCTGGTGGAGTCGTCCGGCCAGGGCGGGTGTTGCCTCGATCAGGCGGATTGTCGCGAGTGCCTGCTCGCTGGCGTGGATCTCTTCCTGCCAGGCCCGCAGGACCTGGTGCAGGCACTCCCACGGGCCTTCGTCCGCTGGTCGTGCCGCGATGTCGGCGACGACGCTCTCTCCGGTGAGGTCGATGCCCTCGAAGACGGCGTCTTCCTTGGTCGGGAAGTAGCGGAAGAAGCTGCGCTTGGTCATGCCGGCCGCTTGGGCGATGTCCTCGACGGTCGTCTCGTCGAAGCCCTGGCGGGCAAACAGGTCGATGGCCATCTTGGCGAGCTCCGCCCGTACCGCTCGGCGGGTGCGTTCACGCAGTCCCTCTTTCATGCCCCCAGTCTACTTTGCGTCACTCGGTGACTATCATGTCGCCAGGTGACACATCGAACGAGTGGAGTGGTGACAGTGGAAGGCAAGACCGTGCTGGTGACAGGTAGCACCGGTGGCATCGGCAAGGAGACCGCCCGGCAGTTGGCGGCACTCGGCGCCCACGTGGTCCTCGTCGGACGGGACAAGAACCGCGCCGCCGCTGCCGTGGCGGATCTCCGTCACACCAGCGGGAATGACAACGTCACAGCGATCACGGCCGACCTGTCCCGGCTCCGCGACGTCCGTCGCCTCGCCCAGGAGGCCAGCGACCGGGCCAGCGGCCTGGACGTGCTGATCAACAACGCCGGAGCGACCCGATCCCGCCGCGAGCTGACCGAGGACGGCATCGAGACCGCGTTCGCGGTCAACGTGGCCGCGCCGTTCTGCCTCACCCACTGGCTGATGCCGGCCCTGGCCGCGTCCGGGCAGGCCAGGGTCATCAACATCACCGGCGGCGTCCCCCGAGGCCGGATCGACCTGAACAACCTGCAGGGCGAGAAGTCCTATGTCGGGCTGTCGTTCTACAACCAGACCAAGCTGGCGCAGATGGCGATGAGCTACCGCTTCGACCAGGAACTCGCGGCCACACCGGTGACGCTGAACGTCGCCTACCCCGGACACGCCTACACCTCGATGAACAGGAACCTCACCGTCGGCACCTACCCACCGCTGGCCCGCCCGATCGTCCCGCTGCTGCGGCTGGCGATGCCCGTCGTCTACGGCCACCGGGCACTGCTGAGGGCTACCCGTTCCAGCGTGTACCTCGCCTCCAGCCCCGAGGTGCGTGAAGCGAGCGGGACCTACTTCAACAGCAAGGCCAAGCCGACCCCGTGGCCCGATGCGGTCCTGGACGGCACCACCCGCAACACCATCTGGCAGCTGTGCGAGACACAGCGCGACCGTGCGACCGCGGCGTGAGACCCGCCGCCCACGAGAACGGACGTGTTCATGGTGCATCGCAACGCTCCACTCAGCCCGGAGGGACGGCGCCGTCTGGTCGCCCGGTGTCGGACTCGACCGATCGCCCACGTCGCCGCCGAGACGGGCATCTCGCGGGCGTGTGCGTCCGAGTGGGTCAACGGATGGCGACGGTACGGCGCAGCAGGTCTGCAGGACCGGCCCTCGACACCGCACACCAGCCCGACCGCAACGCCGCCCGAGGTGATCGGGCAGGTCGAGGCATGGCGGCGCGGCCCGGCGCCCGTGCCGCGCCGGGCGCGCCCTCCGCGCCCTCCGCGCTGCCGGGCGCGGTCCGCGGTCAGGGGTGGTCCGCTCGGAAGACGCGGGCCAGCTCCGGCGACGCCGTGTCCAGCGGGACGGACCCCGAGCGGACCATGCCCAGCTGCACCGTCTGCCGGGGCAGCACCGCGTCCAGCA
The DNA here is from genome assembly GCF_900230195.1 of Streptomyces zhaozhouensis. Classification (GTDB taxonomy): domain Bacteria; phylum Actinomycetota; class Actinomycetes; order Streptomycetales; family Streptomycetaceae; genus Streptomyces; species Streptomyces zhaozhouensis. The sequence goes on along the minus strand of NZ_OCNE01000010.1, from coordinate 30,831 downwards.
GCCAGTCCGCGCTGACCCGCACCCGGTTGCCCGGCATCGACATCAGGTGGTAACCGCGGGTCACCGCCCCGGCCAGCGGGCCGGAGAGCGCCGCGCCCAGCGGGTTGGCCGCGCCCTGCACCCCGCCGAGATCGACGGCGAAACCCAGGTCGTGGTGCTCGTAGGGGCGGCGTTCCGCGAGGCCGAGGTGGGCCGCCACGTTGCGGGCCGCCGTCTTCCCCTGCCGCCAGGCGTGCTGCGCGGTCATCGGGGTGAACTGGCCCTCCCGGGTCAGGTCGGGCACGGCGGCCGCGTCGCCCGCGGCGAAGACCTCGGGGTGGCCGGGCACGTTCAGATGGCTGTCCACCACGAGCCGGCCGCGTTCGGTGTCCAGGCCGAGGTCGGCCACCAGCGGGTCGGGACGCACCCCGACGCACCACACCAGCGTCCGCGAGGGGACGAACTCGCCGTCGTCGAGCAGCACCCCGTCGCGGGTGGCCTCCTTGACGGACGTGCCCATGCGCACGTCGACGCCCCGGCGGCGCAGCACCCGGTCCGCCGTCCGGCTGAGCCGTTCGTCCAGCTCGGGCAGGACCCGGTCGGCGATGTCCAGCAGCAGCCAGCGCGGTTTGACCCACTCCCCCGGGCGTTCGGCGCGCATCGCCGCGTCGGCGAACATCGCGCCCTGCGCGGCGACCTCGGTACCGGTGTAGCCGGCGCCGACGACCACGAACGTCGCCCTGGCCCGGCGTGTCTCGGGGTCGGGCTCGTGGGCCGCCATCTCCAGCTGCCGGACCACGTGGTCACGCAGGTAGAGCGCCTCCGGCAGGCCCCGGAAGCCGTGGGCGTGCTCGGCGACACCGGGGATGGGCAACAGCCGGTTCACGCTGCCGACGGAGAGGATCAGCATGTCGTAGCCCAGCTCGCCGGGCCGGTCCTCGGGGTCGCAGTAGTGCACGGTACGGCTGTCGAGGTCCACCCGGGTCGCCTCGCCCAGCACCAGCCGGGCGTGCGGGAGGGTTCCGGTCAGCGAGACGCTGACCCGCCTCGGCTCCAGGACCCCGGCCGCCACCTGGGGCAGCAGCGGAAGGTAGAGGAAGTAGTCGGTGGGATTGAGCAGCACCACCTCGATGCGTCGTCGCGCGGTCCGGTTCAGGGCCCGGGCGGCCCGGTATCCGGCGAATCCCGCTCCGACGATCACCACGCGGGTCCGGCTCATGCTCCACCTCCAGGGGGCACCGACAGATGTGCCGCCGCCGAGTACCCCGGCGAGGGGCCACCTATGCGGCCGGCGGGCGCCGAAAGCGGCCGGGGGCGTCGCGTCCCCGCGCGGGTCCGTGCCCCGCCCCGGCACGCGGACGCGCCGCGCCGGCCCGCGCCAACACCCGGCGCGCGGGGACACGTTGGCCTACTCCGCGCTGAGGAGCCGTGCGCCCGGGGGTCGATCGATCCGCCGAGTCGGCTCCCGACGCGAATCCCCCTCCGGCAGGAGGCGGTTCGCTTCCCGAACTGGGCAGAATGGACCGGCTCATGCCACACGACCGCCACCGACAACAGGAAGGAGCAGGCGTGACCGCCTCCTCCCGACGCCCGCAGCGCGCCGCATGGACGGCGGGCGCGGCCTCGGCCGCGCTCTGCCTGGGCGCCCTGACCGTTCCCACCGCCACCGCCCAGCCCGCCGCGGCCCCCGACGCACCGCGCCTGGACGCCGCGATCGCCGCGATACCCGCCGCCGGCGCTCCGGGCGCCTACGGCGCCGCCCAGGACGGCGACGGCCGGTGGACCGGCGCGGCCGGCGTCGCCGACCTGACCGAAGAGACCCCGGCCGACGCCGACTCCTGGCACCGGATCGCCAGTGTCACCAAGACCTTCGTCTCGGTCGCCGTGCTCCAGCAGGTCGCCGAGGGCACCGTGGACCTGGACGCGCCGGCGGCCGACCACCTGCCCGCCGGCACCCTGCCCGACGCGCTGGCCGAGGAGGTCACCGTGCGGATGCTGCTCAACCACACCAGCGGCATCGGCGACTACGTGCAGGTGGCCTTCCCGTCGCTGCGGCAACTGTCGCCGGAGAGCCTGGAGGAGCACCGCTACCGCGAGCTGGCCCCCGAGGAGCTGGTGGAGATGGGGCTCTCCGCCCGTTCCACCGGCGAGCCGGGCGAGCGCTACTCCTACTCCAACACCAACTACATCCTCGCCGGGATGCTGCTGGGCGAGGTCACGGGCGTCTCCGCCGAGGAGTACGTCACCGAGCACGTGATCGAGCGGGCCGGGCTCAGCGAGACCTTCTTCCCCGACTCGCCCGAGCTGCCGACCCCGCACGCCCGGCTCTACGACCCGCTGCACGGCACCCAGGACCCGCCCGGCGACTACACCGAGTACGACATGTCCTGGGCGGGCACGGCCGGCGCGCTGGTCTCCACCATGACGGACCTCAACGAGTTCCAACGGGCCCTCTTCAGCGGTGAGTTGCTCCCCGAGAAGCAGCTGTCCGAGATGCTGGACACCGTGCCGATGACCAACGGGAACGGCGAGCAGGTCGGCGCCTACGGTCTGGGCCTGTACGAGATCAACCTCTCCTGCGGGAAGTTCTGGGGGCACGACGGCGTCGCCTGGGGCGCGAGCACGCTCGCGTTCTCCAGCGAGGACGGCGAGCGGCAGGCCGCCATCGGCTACAACGTGACGCACTACCAGACCCTCGCCGAGGACGGGACGCTCAACCACCACCCGGTGGACACCGCCGTGGCCCGCTACCTCGACGAGGCGCTCTGCGGCTCCGGTGCCCAGCTCAGCGACGAGAAGCTGGGCCAGGTCCAACTCACGCTGGAGAACGCCGGCTTGAGCCGCTCACTCGGCTGACGCGGCGTCAGCTCCGATCGGTCACCACCCGGGAGGGGTGGCGCGGCCGGGCCCCGTGCCCCGGCCGCGCCACCCCTCCCGGCATGTCGGCACCGATCACTCCATGCCACCGTCAATCACGGTAAATCACTGACAGTCGCCCGTTGCACGACTCTTGACACCCCGGTCACGGCGGCAGCAAGCTGCTCGGCATGTGTTAACGATAACACTCAGCTCGGGAGCCGCTTATGCCTGCACGCAGCCACGCCCTCCACCGCCCACCACCGATCGCCCGACGCACCCTGCTGACGGCCGCGACCGCCGGTCTGCTCGCCACGGCCTGCGGCTCCGCGATGAGCCAGCCGGCGGGCAAGGTCGCCCTGCACGGCGACAACAACGACTGGCGCGAACCGCTCGTCCGGGCCGGGGACGCGATGCGCTCGGTGGCCGGCATCGAGCTGGTTCCCGAGGTGATCCCGTCCATGGAGTCGTTCGAGCAGATCGTCAAGTCCTCGCTGCGTACCCGCAAGACGCCCGACATGCTCAAGTACTGGTCCGGCTACCGGCTGATGGACCTGGCCCGCACCGGTGGGATCGAGGAGCTGACCGGCGCGTGGGACGCCGCGGAGTCCGCCGGGTGGGTCGACCCGACGCTGCGGTCGGCCTTCACCTACCGGGACCGCGTCTACGGGCTGCCGATGAACCTGACCTACTGGGTCTTCTTCCACAACACCGAGGTCTTCGCCGACCTCGGCCTCCGGGCCCCCACCACCTGGCCGGAGTTCCTGGACGCCTGCGCCACGCTCAAGGCGGCCGGGATCACCCCGCTGCACGCGACCACGGACGGCCGGTGGCCCGCGTTCATCTGGTTCATGGAGGTGCTCAGCCGCCAGGACCCCGACTTCTACGAGGGGTTGATGAACGGCCGCGAGCGCTACACCGACCCGCGCGCCGAGCGGGCGCTGCACACGATCGCGGAGTTCGCCGAGAACGACTGGTTCACCGCGCTGGACACCAACCACGTGGACGCCGCCGCCTCCGTGGTCCGCGGCGGCCTCGGGATGATGCCGGGCGGCACCTTCATGACGCCGAACCTGATCAACGCCGGGGGCGAACCGGGCCGCGACATCGACGCGTTCGTGCTGCCGATGGCCGAGGCCGACGCGCCGCCCGCCGTGATCTTCGAGTCCAGCGCGCTGGTGTGCACCGTCAAGGGGCCCGACCGCGAGGAGGCGCTGGAGGCCGCGGCGGCGTGGCTGCGTCCCGAGGTGGCCGACGCGTTCAGCTCCACCCTCCAGGACGGCTCGCCCAACCCCGGGGTGGCGCCGGCCAACCCGCTGCTGGACGGCGTCGTGGCGAGCGTGCGGGAGCGGGGGACGCGGATGCTCAACCGCTTCTGGGAGCTGGGCCCGCCGGAGCTGGTCGAGGCGACCGTGGACGACCTGGCGGGCTTTCTGCTCGACCCGTCGTCGGCCCGGTCCACGCTCGCCACGATGCAGGAACGCGCCGACGACGCCTGGCAGGTCTGGCGGGAGGCGGAGAAGTCGTGAGCGAGACCCTGCGCGCCCCGCGCGCGTCCTCACCGCGCCCCCGCGTGCGGGTGCCGGTGCGCTCCCCCCGCCCCGGCGGGAAGCAGGGGCGCGCACTGGGCGGCCCGTTGACCCCGGTTCCCTGGTTGCTGCCGGCGCTGGCGCTGGTGGGGGTGCTGCTGGTCTACCCGTTCCTGCGCAGCGTCTACGGCAGCCTCTTCGAGGACAACGGCTTCGAGCGGAGCTTTGTCGGGCTGGACAACTACGTCCGGCTCGCCGAGGACCCGATCTTCTCCCGCTCGCTGCTGAACACCCTGATGTGGGTGGTCGGCACGCTGCTGCTGCCGGTGCTGCTCGGCCTGCTGATCGCCGTGGCGACCCACCGGATGCGGCTGGGCGGGGTGGTGCAACTGCTGGTGGTGCTGCCCTACGCCATCTCCGGCGCGGCGACGGCGGTGCTGTGGAACTTCATGCTCACCAGCGACGGCGCGGTCAACCAGGTGCTGCGCGCCGTCGGTCTCGACTCGCTGGCGCACCCCTGGCTGCTGGAGTGGCCGCACAACACGATCGCGATGATCGTGGCCAGCACCTGGCAGGGCACCGGGCTCAACGTGGTGCTCTTCGCCATCGGGCTGCGCGCCATCCCGAGGGAGACCCTGGAGGCCGCCGCGCTGGACGGCGCCACGGGCTGGCGGCTGTTCCGACACGTCACCTTTCCGCAGCTGAAGGCGGTGACGGTGGTGGTGGTCGGCATGGCGATCGTCAACAGCCTGAAGGCGTTCGACATGATCTGGATCCTCACCAAGGGCGGCCCCTCGCGCTCCTCGGAGACCCTCGCGCTGACCATGTACCGCGAGACCTTCCGCCTCTTCCACGTCGGCTACGGCTCGGCGATAGCGCTGGTGCTGACGGTGGTGGTGGTCGCCTCCGCCTGGATCTATCTCCGCCGCCAGATGCCCGAGTCGGCACGGTCCTGAGGGGTGACGACACCGATGAACACCCGCACGCGCGTGACGCGCTCCCTGCGCACCGTCCTGCTGTTGACCTGTGGCCTGCTGTGGTTGGTACCGCTTTACCTGCTTCTGGTCAACGCGATGATCCCCGCCGAGTCCTACCCGGGAGAGCCCAGCTGGCTGCCGGGCGACCTGGCGCTCTGGGACAACATGACCACCGCCTGGCGGGACGCCGCCATCGGCGACAGCTTTCTCAACTCCCTGTTCTACGCCGTGGTCTGCGGCGCCGCCGGGGTGGTGGTGGCCGCGATGGCCGCGTTCGCCGTGGTGGTGCTGCCCGTTCCGAGGCCGGCGCTGTGGTTCTGGGTGATCTACTCCGGCACGGTCTTCCCGCTCCAGATGTTCCTCGCGCCGCTCTTCGGCCTCTACGCCGACGCCAACCTCTACGACACCCGGCTCGGCCTGATGCTGATCTACGCGGCCTGGGCGGTGCCGTTCGCCTTCTTCCTGATCCGCAACCAGATGGCGACGCTGCCCGCCGAGGTGACCGAGGCGGCGATGCTGGACGGCGCCAGCTTCCGGCGGCTGTTCTGGCAGATCCATGTGCCGCTGCTGCTGCCGGGATTGGGCGCGGCGTTCATCTTCCAGTTCACCGCCGTCTGGAACGACCTGCTCTTCGGCATCACGCTCAGCCGCAGTCCCGAGGTGCAGCCGGTGATGGCCGCCCTCACCAGTCTCAACAGCGCCTACGCCTCCTCGGGGCCGCCGGTGATCCTGGCCGGCGCCCTGATCGTCTCGGTGCCCACGCTCCTGGTCTTCCTGGTCTTCCGCGGGCTCTTCCTGCGCGGCATCACCGCCAGCGCCCGCTAGGGCCCCTAGAACCTCCCGTCCGTGCTGAGTTACTCCCCCTGGAGAGTGTCATGACCACCCGTGCCCTGGTCCGCGCCACCGCGTGGGACAACGACCGGATACGCGAGAGCCTGCGCACGCGGGTCGTCTCGGCCGAGGGCGACCTCGGCGGCGTCCCCGTGCGGCTGACCGTGGAACCCCTGCTGAAGCGCGCCGAGGACGGCGGGCTGCTCCAGTCGCTGCGCGTCACCCCCGCCGCCGGCGCCCCCGGCCTCGGCCCGCTGGCGGTGCGGACGCCGGGCGGCGCCGCGCTGCCGGTGGTGCGGGAGCCGGGCCCCGGCGGCTCGGTGCGGCTGCTGCTGCCGGCCGTCGAGGCCGACCAACGCGTCACCGTCGGCCGCCCCGACACGTCGGGCGGGGTCGAGGTGACCCTGACCCGGCAGCGGCGGTGGACCGTTCACCTGATCCACCACTCGCACCTGGACATCGGCTACACCGACCCGCAGGGCCGGGTGCTGGCCGAACATCTGTCGTTCCTCGACTCCTGCCTGGAGCTGACCGGCCAGACCGACGACTGGCCGGAGGAGTCGCGGTTCCGCTGGTGCGTGGAGTCGCTGTGGTCGTTCCGGCAGTGGGCCGAGGCGCGGCCGGCCGAGCAGGTCGAGGAGTTCGTGCGGCGGGTGCGCCAGGGCCGGATCGAGCTGACGGCCATGCCGTTCAACCTGCACAGCGAGACCTGCTCGACGGACGAGCTGCACGAGCTGCTGCGGCTGGCCCGCGACGTGTCGCGGCGCCACGGGGTGCGCTTCACCTCGGCGATGCAGACCGACGTGCCCGGCCATGTGGTGGGGATGATCGACGCGTTGACCTCGGCGGGGGTGCGCTACCTGTCGGTGGCGCACAACTGGGCGGGACGCTCCGTTCCCCACCTGGTCGGCGGCGAGCACCTGCCGAGGCTCTTCCGCTGGCGCGCGCCCAGCGGGCGGAGCCTGCTGGTGTGGATGACGGACACCCCGCACGGGCTGGCCTACATGGAGGGGCCGCTGCTCGGCTTCGACAGCGACTACCGCAGCGTGGACGACCTGCTTCCGGCGTATCTGACCTCGCTCGCCGAGAACCCGTACCCCTACCCGGGCGGGATCTTCGGCTGGGCGATGGACGCCGAGTCCATCAGCCGCGAGCCGTACCCGTGGGACGTGCTCCATCTGCGGGTGCAGGGCAAGTTCGGCGACAACGCCCCGCCGCGCCGGATCATCGCCGACACCGTGCGGCGCTGGAACGAGACCTGGGCGTACCCGAGGCTGCGACTGTCGCGCAACGAGGACTTCTTCGCCGACGCCGAGGCGCGGCTGGGCGACGGGATCCAGACCTACGAGGGCGACTGGACCGACTGGTGGGTGGACGGCGTCGGCTCGGGCGCGATGCCGCTGTCGCTGGCCCGCACCGCGCAGGGCGAGGTGGCCGACGCCCAGACGCTGGGCACCTTCGCCGGGCTGCTGGGCGCCGCCGACGCCGCCGACGACACGGAGGGCGCCGGCCCGGTCTACGAGGCGGTCTCCCTCTTCGACGAGCACACCTGGGGCGCGGGCGACCCGTGGACCCACGGCCACGACCACGGGCACTCCGGCGAGGACCAGTGGCACTGGAAGTACGGGCAGGCCAGGCGCGGCCACGACGAGGGCAGGGCGCTGCTGAACCGCGCCGCCGCCCGGCTGGGCCAGCGGCTGGCGCCGCCGACGGGGGTGGCCGCCGCGTTCCACGTGGTCAACACCTGCTCGTTCACCCGGACCGAGGTCGCCGAGATGTTCCTGCCGGAGTCCACGGTGGACCTGGACCGGCCGGTGGAGATCCGCGACGCCCGCACCGGCGCGCGGCTGGCCCACCAGGAGCGGGCGCAGGTCAACGACACCCACCGGGACGCGGGTCGCTTCCTGCGGGCGCGGGTGGCGGACGTGCCGGCCGCCGGGTCGGTGCGGCTGGACGTGCGGGTGCTCGACGAGACGGCGGACGGGGGCGGGGAGGCGGGGACGGTGAAGTCGGCCACCGGCTGGAACCCGACCGGCGGCACCGACCGCGAGGACCCGGCCGCCACCGCCGCCAGGGCGCTGGCCAGGCCGGACGCCACGGTGCTTGAGAACGAGGCGCTGCGGGTGACGGTCGACCTGGCGCGGGCCGCGATCGCCTCGGTGGTGGACCTGGCGACGGGGCGTGAACTCGTCGACCAGGACGCGCTGGTGGGCTTCAACGGCTATCTGCACGACAGCTACACCACGGCCGGCGCGTTCAACCACAACTCCAGCCGCACCACCGCCTCCGACCGGCTGGAGCACCTGGGCGCCCGCGCCGTGGCGCCGCCGGCCGCGCTGATCGACCGGCGCACGACGGAGGTCGCCGAGGTGCTGGTCTACGAGACCCGCCCGGCGGGCGCGCTCTCGGTGCGCACCACGCTGACGCTGCCGCACGGCGTCGCCAGACTGGACATCGAGAACACCGTCGACAAGGACGCCACCCTCGGCAAGGAGTCCGCCTACTTCGCCTTCCCGTTCGCGCTGGACGCGCCGCGGGTGCGGATGGAGGCGTCCGGCGGGGTGACGGGCGACGGGTTGCCTGTGGTGCCGGGGTCGGCCCCGCACATGCGGGCGGTGCGGCGCTGGGTGACGCTGGCCGACGAGGAGCTGACGGTCGCGTGGTCGACGCAGGACGCGCCGCTGGTGCAGTTCGGCAACATCGCGCTGCCCTACGCGCCGTTCCCCAGGACGCTGGAGGAGGACGAGCCGGCGACGGTCTTCTCCTGGATCCACAACAACCTGTGGGACACCAACTTCCCCAGCGCGCAGGCGTTCACCCTGCCGTTCCGCTACAGCGTGGCGTGCGCCCCGACCGCGCGCGCCGCCGACCTGGGGCCGCGCACCGCCGCCGCCACCAGCCGGCCGCTGCACCCGGTGCGGGCGCGCGCCGCCGCCTCGGACGCGGCGGCGGTCGCCACCCTCGGCTTCGTCGAGGTCGGCGAGGCGCGCGTCCGGCTGGTCGGCGCCGTCACCGAGGGGGACGGCGCGGTGCTGCTGCGGCTCCAGTCGTTCGCCGAGGAGCCGCTGGAGTGTCCGCTCACGCCGCTCTTCCCCGTCGCCGGGGCCTGGACGGCCACCTATCTGGGCGAGACCACCGGGGAGTTGTCCCCGGACGGCGAGGGGCGGCTGACCGTGGCCGTCCCGACGCTGGGCACGGTCGGCGTGCTGCTGCGCCCCGCCTGAGCCACGCCCCGCACCACCACCGCGTGGGGCCGGCCCGACCGGCCGGCCCCCAGGATCCTCTAGGAGAGACCGTGTACCGCCTCGATCCGCGCTACTCCCCGGCCCCGACGGCCCACCTGGTCACCGGCTGGCGCGCGGTGAGCGAACGCCTGCCCGACGCCACGGCCGTGGTCGCCCTGGACGGCCCGCCCACCGTCGACTGGCCCGCCGTCGTCGACCGCCTCACCGCGGAACTCCGCGCGGCGGGGCGCGCCGTGACCCCCCGGGACGTGCGCGAGCGCTACGCGCCGCCGGAGGTGGTGCGGGCGCGCACCGTGCCGCCGGAGGCCGACGACCCCTACTTCCCCCGGCTCGCCGAGGCGACGCTGGACGCGCTCTTCGACGCGCCCCCGGAGTGCGCCCCCGCCGAGGAGGGCCTGACGCTGGTGTACGGGCCGGGCGCCGCGCTGGTGGCGCACCGGGTGCTCTGGTACGTCGACCTGCCCAAGCGGTACGCGGAGGCGGCGGTCGGCGCGGGCGTCGGCGCCCACCTCGGGCTTCCGAAGGGCGAACCCGCCGACCCCCGACGGCTGTTCTACGCCGACTGGCCGATGCTCGACCGGCACCGCGACGCGCTGGTCGACCGGGTCGACGGCTGGCTCGACGTGCAGGACCCGGCCTCCCCCTGCTGGCTGGACGGCGAGGGGCTGCGCGCCACCCTCGCCGCCCTGGCGCGCCGGCCGGTGCGCACCCGGCCGTACTTCAACTCCACGCCGTGGGGCGGCCACTGGGCGCAGCGCGAGCTCGGCTTCCGTCCCGGCGCGCGGAACACCGCCCTCGGCTACGAGCTGATCGCCCCCGAGTCGGGGGTGCTGGTCGGCGAGGGACCCGGGCGCGAGGTGGAGGTGCCGTTCCAGCTGCTGTGCGTGCGCCACCCGGAGGAGATGCTGGGCGCGCGGGCGCACGCCGTGTTCGGCACGTCGTTCCCCATCCGCTTCGACTACCTGGACACGGAGGGCGGCGGCGACCTCTCCGTGCACTGCCATCCGCGCGAGGAGGCGATGCGCGAGCGGTTCGGCTGGTCCTACACCCAGCACGAGACCTACTACGTGACGCGCGGCGCGCCCGAGGGGCGGGTCTTCCTGGGCGTGCGGGAGGACTTCGACGACGCGCGGTTCCGCGCCGAGGTGACGGCGTCCGCGCGCGACGGGGTGCCGATGCGGCCCGAGGACCACGTGCTGACGTTCCCCGCCGAACCGGGACAGCTGTACCTGATCCCCGCGGGCACCCCGCACGCCAGCGGCGCCGGCAACGTGGTGCTGGAGATCAGTGCCACGCCGTACCTCTACAGCCTGCGGTTCTACGACTGGCTGCGGCCGGACGCCGACGGCCGGCCGCGCCCGCTGCCGTACCGGCACGCCCTGGACAACCTGGAGTCGGCACGGCGCGGCGCGCGGGTCGCGGAGGAGCTGGTGCCCGCGCCCCGGCGGCTGCGCGAGGGGCCAGGCTGGCACGAGGAGCTGCTGGGCGCGCTGGACGAGGTCTTCTACGAGGTGCGGCGGGTGACGCTGGACGGCGACGCGGTGTCGGAGGACCACACGGACGGGCGTTTCCACGTGCTGAACGTGGTGGACGGCGAGGGCGTGACCGTGGTCACCGAGTCCGGCGACACCCATCCGCTGGCGCGTTCCGAGACGCTGACCGTGCCGGCCGCCGTGGGCGGCTACCGGCTGCGGCCGGCGCCGGGCGGGGCGCGGGTGGTGAAGGCGCTGGTCCGTTGAGCCCGGTCGACGACGCGCCGCCGGTGCCCGTGCTCGACATCGGCGGCACCCATGTGACGGCGGCTCTGGTGGCGCCCGGCGCCGCCCGGGTCGCCGCCAGGCGGCGCGCCCCGCTGGACGGGCGGGGGTCGGCCGGGGAGATCCTGGCGGCGGTCGTCGGCTGTGCGCGGGCGCTGGCCGGGGAACGCCCGGTGGCGGCGGGCGCCGGGTGGGGGGTGGCCGTCCCCGGGCCCTTCGACTACGCGCGCGGCGTGGGGCAGTTCACCGGCGTCGGCAAGTTCGACAGCCTGCGCGGGGTGGCGGTGGGCCGCGCGCTGGCCGAGAGGCTGCCGGGACCGCCGGGGCGGGTGGCCTTCGTCAACGACGCGCAGGCGTTCCTCCTCGGCGAGTGGCACGCGGGAGCCGCCCGGCACCACCGGCGGTGCGTGGGGATCACCCTGGGCACGGGCGTCGGCTCGGCGTTCCTCGCGGACGGCGCGCTCGTCACCTCGGGCCCCGGGGTGCCGCCCGAGGGGCGGGCCGACCTGCTGACGATCGGGGGCCGCCCGTTGGAGGAGACCGTCTCGCGCCGCGCGCTGCTGGCCCGGTACGGCGGGGAGCCGGGTCTTGACGTGCGGGCGCTCGCCGCGCGGGCCAGGGCGGGCGAGGAGCGGGCCGGGCGGGTGGTGCGCGAGGGCTTCGCCGCGCTGGGGCGCGCGCTGGCGCCTGGGCTGGTCGCGTTCGGGGCGACGGGTCTCGTGGTCGGGGGTTCGATGGCCGGTTCCTGGGACCTGGTGGGGCCGGCGCTGCGCGCGGGTCTGGGGAGCGCGGCGCGGGTGGTTACCATCGGCCCGAGCGAACGGGATGCGGACGCGCCGCTGTTGGGCGCGGCGCTGGTCGCGGCCGGGGGGTGACCCCGGCGGCGGGAGAAAGGACGGCGGACGCCATGCCGGAGACGGCCAACTCCCCGGGCACGCGACCGACGTTGCGGGACGTCGCGCAGCGCGCCGGGGTGAGCGCGATGACGGTCACCCGCGTGCTGCGGGACGACGACCGCGTCTCGGCCGCCACCAGGGAGCGGGTGCTGGCCTCGGTCGCCGAGCTGGGCTACCGGCCCAACACCGTCGCCCGCAGCCTGCGGCTGGGGCGCGGCAGCGGACTGGTCGGGCTGGTGGTGACCAACCTGGCCAACCCGTTCTACTCCCGGCTGGCGCTCGGCGTGGACAGCGTGGTCGGCGCGCACGGGCTGAAGACGGTGATAGGGAACACGCGGCAGAGCGTGGAGAACGAACGCGACCTGGTCGCCGACCTGGTGGGCCGCCGTGTCGACGGGATCGTGGTGGTGCCGGCCGGCGCCGACCAGCGGCATCTGGCGCAGGCGGCGGCGCAGGGCGTGCCGGTGGTCTGCGCCAGCCGCCCGCCGGTCGGGTTCGCCGCCGACCAGGTGCTGGTCGACGACCACGGCGGGGCGGTGGACGCGACGGAACGGCTGCTGGCCCTCGGCCACCGTGCCGTCGGCTACCTCGGGCCGCCGGCGAGCGTGCACACCAGCGTGGAGCGGCTGCGCGGCTACCGGGAGACGCTGGCCGCCGCCGGCGTCGCGGTGGACGAGCGGTATGTGCGGCAGGGGCCGGTGGACGTGGCGGGCGCCGAGGAGGCCGCCGGTGAGCTGCTGGCGCTTCCGGACCCGCCGACGGCGCTGTTCTGCTCCAACAACCGCAACACGATCGGCGCGTTCCGGGCGGTGCGGCGGGCGGGCCGTGCGGTGGCGCTGGCCGGGTTCGACGACTTCGAGCTGGCGGACATGGTGGGGCTGCCGCTTTCGGTGCAGTCCTACGACAGCGACGAACTGGGCCGGGAGGCCGGCCGGTTGCTGCTGGACCGGCTGCGCGGGGCGGCGGCCGGGGCCCCCGCCCCGCGCCGGGTGGTCCTGCCGACCCGGGCCCTCCAGTACGGCGAGCCGGGTCCCGCGGGTCCCGCCGGGGCTCGGCGTTAGCCGGCTGCCGCCGCGGCCTGGAGGCCGGCGATGTCGAGCTTGCCCATGCCGAACATCGCGCGGGTGACGCGGGCGGACTTCGCCCGGTCGGGGTCGGCGATCAGCTCGTTGAGCACCCTGGGCACGATCTGCCAGGACACGCCGAACCGGTCCTTCAGCCAACCGCAGGGGCCTTCCTGACCGCCGTCGGCGGTCAGCTTCGACCAGTAGCGGTCGATCTCCTCCTGGTCCTCGCAGGAGACATACAGCGACATCGCCTCGTTGAAGACGAACTCGGGGCCGCCGTTGAGCGCCAGATAGCTCTGGCCGGCCAGCTCGAACTCGATGGTCATCACCGAGCCCTCCTCACGGGGGCCGGCCTCGCCGTAGCGCTCGACGTGGACGACCCGCGAGTCGTCGAAGACCGACAGATACAGCTCGACGGCCTCCTCGGCCTGCCGGTCGAACCAGAGACACGGGCTGATCTTCCGCATGTGGGCTCCTCGCCATCGTTCGCGACTGACTGACGACGGGTAGACCGCGGCGCCTCCCGAAACTCATCGCCGCCGGGGGAACATCCGCGACGACATCGCGCGGCCACGCCCGTGGGCGGCGTCGGGGGCGCGGAAATCCGCGCGCAGGGCGAGGGGCGGGCCGCGGACGACCACCGAGCCGGACCGGCCGGGCCGGTGGTCGTCCGCGACGCCCGGCCGGTCAGGTCAGTTCGGCCACGTACGGGTCCCACTCCGCCGGCAGCGGCGAAGGCGCCGGGAGCGGGGCGTCCGCCCGTTCCCCGGCGAAGGCGTGCGCGTCGGCCGAGTCCAGCACCGCGGCCATCGTGCGCAGCACGTGCAGGCCCAACTCGCCGGAGGCCCGGTGGGGTTGACCGGTCCTCAGCGCGCGGGCCATCTCCAGGACACCGATGCCGCGACCGGCGGTGGTGCCGCTGACCGGGAGCTCCGACCAGTCGTCCGAGCCGTGGGACCGCACCCGCACGGGCCCGGTGAACGTGTTGGGGTCCGGCAGGGCCATCGCGCCCTCGCTCCCGACGACCTCGAACATGATGCGCGGCGCCGCCGAGTCGAAGCTGAAGACGGACGCGGCGCTGGGCCCGGAGTGGAACTCCAGCAGCGCGCTCACGTGCGTGGCCACGTCGACGGGGAACTCCTCGCCCGCCCTGGGCCCCGAGCCCGTGGTCCGGCTGCCGCGCCCGGTGCGGGCGGTGGCGGCGACCCGGGAGACGCCGCCGAAGAGGGCGACCAGGGTGGTGAGGTAGTAGGGGCCCACGTCGTAGAGGGGGCCCGCGCCCGGCTGGTAGAAGAAGGCCGGGTCGGGGTGCCATCCCTCGGGGCCGAGGCTCTGGACGGCGGTGTGGGCGGCGATCGGGGTGCCGATGTGCCCGGCCCGCACGGCGCGCAGCGCGGTCTGGATGCCGGCGCCGAGGAAGGTGTCCGGCGCGTTGCCCACCAGCAGCCCGCGCGCGGCCGCGGCGGCCAGCAGGCGTTCGCCGTCCGCCGGTTCCGTGGTCAGCGGCTTCTCGCCGTAGACGTGCTTGCCGGCCTCGACGGCGGCCGTCGCCACCTGGGCGTGGGCGGCCGGCACGGTGAGGTTGACGACGATCTCGACCTCGGGCAGTGCCAGCACGGTGTCGAGGTCGCCGGCGACCGGGATGCCGTGCTCGGCGGCGACCCGGGTGGCGCGTTCGGTGTCCAGGTCGGCGACGGCCAGCACACGCACGTCGGGGAAGCTGGTGAGGGCCTTCAGGTAGGCGCCGCTGATGACTCCGGCGCCGACCACCGCCACTCCCACGGGGCCGGTGCTCATGCGGGCTCCAGGGCGGTGACGTAGGCGCGGCTGGCGGCCAGCGCGTCGAAGAGGTCGGTGTCGCAGCTGTCCAGTTCGATGATCCGCAGCGCCTCGGGCGCGGCGGCGAGCACCTCGGGCACGGGCATCGCCCCGGCGCCGACGGCGAGATGGGCGCCGTCCCTGGTCAGCGGTCCGTCCTTGACGTGCAGGGCGCGCACCCGGTCGCCGAGCGCGGTCAGCAGGGCGGGGACGTCGGCTCCGCCGAGGGCGGCCCAGTAGGTGTCGACCTCCAGGAAGACGGCGGGGTCGAGGAGTTCGGCGAGGTGTTCCAGGGCGTGCCGGCCGTCGATCACCGGCTCCAGCTCCCACCAGTGGTTGTGGTAGCCCAGTCGCAGGCCGTGCCCGGCGGCGGTCTCGGCGAGCCCGTTGAGCAGGTCGGCGGCGCGGGCTATGCCGTCGCGGGTGGTGAAGTCCTCCTGCGGTATCCCGGCGGGGATGATGGCCAGCTCGGTGCCGATGGTGTTGACGGCGTCCAGCACGCGCCCCGGCTCGTCCTCGCGGAGCAGGGCGACGGCGTGGATCGCGGGCACGGTGAGGCCCAGTTCGTCGGCGAGCGCGCGGAAGCCCTCGGGGTCGTCGGTGGGGTCGTAGGGTTCGACGGCGGTGTACCCGATGTCGGCGATCCGGCGGAGTGCGGCGTCGCGGTCGGCGGTGAGCGCCTCGCGCACCGTGTAGAGCTGAACGCCCAGAGGTTCGGGCATGGTCGGGGCCTCCCGGGGGTGAACCTGCAATGCGGCCAGAGAGGACGATAATGCGCTTTTCGTCTCGGGCACAGGGGCCGCGGATCACGGAACCGACCAGTCGGAACGTGCCCTCCGGGCGGTGCGACCAATCCCCCGCGCCGCGGTCCCGGTGCGCGGGCGGCGGCGGGCCGTCCGCTCCGCGGACGACGTCACGCCGATTTAACCCACCGGTCGAACCGCCGCCGCGCCCCCTCGACGCCCTGCTCGGGGCGGGGGGTGGGACGTCACGGTGTTGCCCCGCGTTGCCCCGGTGTGACGGCGGCACGACGGGCGTGGGAACGGCGTCCCGGGGCCGGTTCCGGACGCCTTGACCCTTCGTTCTGGCGTTCGCTACGTTCCCCGTCATGCGGACCTCCGAGCAGTTCACCGAGCGCCGCGCCGTCGATCTGATGCGCGTGAGCACCGCCATCTGTCGCTGACCGCCGACCCCCGGCCCGCTCGGCCGGCCGCGCCGGATCCCCGCGCGCCGGGCCCCCGCCCGTTCCGCCTCCCCTCGCGCGCCCCGTCGCGTCCCTCCCGCCTCCCGGCGCGGCCCACCCGCGCCGCGCGGCCGCGCGGCGCCTCCGAACGGCCGCGCCCCACCGGCCACTTCCCCGCCCCCGGCCGCCTCCTCCGCCCCCGGCCGCCTCCTCCACCTCCGCGACGCCGGCCCCGGCGTGGAGCCGCCCCGTGGCGCTCCCTCACCCCTGGAACCACCTATGCCTCCATCTCGCCCCCCGTCCCGCTCCCGCGCCGGCCGACGGCGCACCGCGCTCGGCGCGGCGCTGTTGCTGGGCCCCCTGCTGCTCGCCACCGGCTGCGCGGAGGACCCGGCGACCGCCGACGCCGCCGCACTCGCCGACACCCCGATCCCCGAGACCGTCTCCCCCGACACCAAGCTCACCATCGGCGCCCCCGAGGCCGAGGTCGCCCTCGAACTCTCCGGCCTCGTCGACGAGATCCCCTTCGAGGTGGAGTGGGCCAACCTCAGCGGCGGCCCGCAGTGCTCCGAGGCGTTCCGCGCCGACTCGCTGGACGTCTGCTCGGCCGCCGAGGTCCCCTCGATCCACGCGCACTGGACCGGCCTCGACACCAGGCTGGTGGCGGCCCAGTTCCGCCAGGACCCCCTCGCCAACCCGATCTACCAGCTGGGGATCGCGCCGGGCGCGGACATCGAGGAGCTGTCCGACCTGCGCGGCCGGAAGATCGCGTTCAGTCCGGGCCAGGCCCAGGGCGCCCTGATCCTGCGGGTGCTGGCCGCCGCCGGGCTCGCCCCCGAGGACGTGGAGCTGGTCGAGCTGCCCAGCACCGGCGACGTCTACCCGACCGCGCTCGGCAGCGGCCAGGTCGAGGTGGCCCCGCTCGGCTCCGTCCACATCCGCCGCTATGTCGAGCAGTACGGGGCGGAGGGCGGCACCCTCCTGCCGCACGGCCTGCGGGACGACCCCGCCCACCTGTGGGTGCCGACCGCGTCCGTGAGCGACCCGGAGAAGGCGGCGGCGATCCGGGAGTTCGTGCGGATCTGGGCCCGCGCCCAGATCTGGGTGGACCAGCACCCCGAGGAGTGGATCGCCGGCTACTACGTCGCCGACCAGGGCCTCACCCCGGAGGACGGCGCCTATCTGGTCGAGCAGAACGGCCACCCCGACCTGCCCGCCGACTGGAGCGGCGCCATCGAACGCCAGCAGCAGACCATCGACCTGCTCGCCGAGGAGTTGGGCAACGAGCCGTTCGACGCGGAGCTCCTCTTCGACCGGCGCTTCGAGACGGTCGCCGCCGAGGCGGTCGCGGCCGAGACCGGCGCGGCGGACGCGGCAGACGAGGCCGGCACCGACGCGGACGAGGAGGGCGGTTCCCGATGAGCACCGAGGTCTCGGGCCGCGCGGCGCCCGCCGTCGAGGCGGGTCCCGAGCGCCCGCGCTCCGGCGGGGGCCCCAGGCCGGCCCCGCCGAGGCGGCGGCGCGGCAGGCGGCTGGGCCCCGGCAGGCCCATCCCGTTCGCCTGGGCGATCGGACCGCTGCTGCTGCTGGCGGTCTGGTCGGTCGGCTCGGCCGCCGGCTGGATCGACGAGCGGAACCTCTCCGCCCCCTGGGACGTGCTCGCCACCGCCCGCGAGCTGATCGAGGACGGCCGGCTCCAGGAGCACCTGGCGGCCTCCACCGAACGCGCCCTGACCGGGCTGGCGTTCGGCGTCGGCGTCGGCCTGCTGCTGGCGGTGGTCGCCGGCCTCAGCCGGCTGGGCGAGGGCGTCATCGACGGCCCCGTGCAGATCAAGCGCTCCATCCCCTCGCTCGCCCTGATCCCGCTGCTCATCCTGTGGTTCGGCATCGGCGAGTCCATGAAGGTCATCACCATCACGCTCGGCGTGCTGGTCCCCGTCTACATCCACACCCACCACGGGCTGCGCTCCATCGACAGCCGCTACGTGGAGCTGGCCGAGACGCTCCGGCTCAGCCGCCGGGGCTTCCTGCGGCACGTGGTGCTGCCGGGCGCGCTGCCCGGCTTCCTGCTGGGGCTGCGGTTCGCCGTGACCTCGGCCTGGCTCTCGCTGGTGGTGGTCGAGCAGGTCAACGCCACCAGCGGCATCGGCTACATGATGGAACTGGCGCGCACCTACGGCCAGACGGACGTCATCCTCGTCGGCCTGGTGGTCTACGGACTGCTCGGGCTGCTCTCCGACGGCCTGGTCAGGCTGGCCCAGAGAAAGGCGCTGTCATGGCGACGCACCCTGGCGGACTGACCGCCGCACCCGCCGTCCGGATCGCCTCGCTGGTCCGGGAGTTCGCCGGCCGCCGGGTGCTGGACGCGCTGGACCTGGAGATCGCCCCCGACGAGTTCGTCGCACTGATCGGCCGCAGCGGCTCCGGCAAGAGCACCCTGCTGCGGGTGCTCGCCGGCATCGACCGCGAGGTCACCGGGTACGCCGAGCTGACCGCGCCGGAGAACGTCTCGGTGGTCTTCCAGGACGCCAGACTGCTGCCCTGGAAGCGGGTCGTGGACAACGTCGCGCTCGGGCTCCCGGGCCCCGGCGCGACGGAACGCGCCGGGACCGCGCTGGCCGAGGTCGGCCTCGCCGGCCGGGAGGCCGCCTGGCCGGTGGAGCTCTCCGGCGGCGAACAGCAGCGGGTCGCGCTGGCCCGCTCCCTGGTGCGCGAACCCGAACTCCTGCTGGCCGACGAGCCGTTCGGCGCGTTGGACGCCCTCACCCGGTTGCGGATGCACGCGCTGCTGCGGCGGCTGTGCGCCCGGCACCGCCCGGCGGTGCTGCTGGTCACCCACGACGTGGACGAGGCCATCGCGCTGGCCGACCGCGTCGTGGTGCTCGACGGCGGCCGGATCGCGGCCGACCTGCGCGTCGAGCTGCCGGCCCCGCGCCGCCCCGGCACCGCCAGCTACGCGGCGCTGCGCGACCGGTTGCTGACCCTGCTGGGCCTCGACCCCGCGCTCGACGGCCTCCCGGAGGAGGACGCCCTCCCCGGGCCGGCCGACGGCCGGGGCGGACCGGCCGGGCCCTCCGACCGCGCGCCGGCGCCGGAGTCCCGGGAGAACCGCACGGAACGAGCGAACGGGGAACGCGCGTGACGCGACGTCAGCTCCATCTCAACCTCTTCGTCTACCCGGGCGGCCACCACGAGGCGGCCTGGCGCTACCGGGGCTCGGCGCCGGAACGGATGCTGGACGCCCACTACTACCAGGAGATCGCCCGCCGCGCCGAGGCCGAGAAGTTCGACGCCGTCTTCCTGGCCGACGGCCCGGCGCTGGCCGACAACGTCCGCTACGCCAGCAGGTTCCGGCTGGAGCCGTTCACCTCGCTGGCGAGCCTCGCCGCCGTCACCGCACGCGTCGGGCTGATCGCCACGGCCTCCACCACCTACTTCGAGCCGTACAACCTGGCACGCCTCCTCGCCTCCCTCGACCACCTCAGCGGCGGCCGGGCCGGCTGGAACATCGTCACCACGGGAGCGCCCCAGGCGGCCGGCAACTTCGGCCTGGAGGCGCACCCGGTGCACGCCGAACGCTACGACCGGGCGCGGGAGTTCGTCGAGGTGGTGACGAAGCTCTGGGACAGCTGGGAGGACGAGGCGCTGGTCGCCGACCCGGTCTCCGGCCTCTTCGCCGACACCGACCGGGTGCACCCCGTCGAGCACCGCGGCAGGCATTTCACGGTGCGCGGGCCGCTCAACATCCCGCGCGGCCCGCAGGGCCGCCCCGTCTACGTGCAGGCCGGCTCCTCCGAGGACGGCCGCGCCTTCGCCGCCCGGCACGCCGAGGCGGTGTTCACGGCCCATCAGACACTGGGCGGCGGACAGGAGTTCTACGCCGACGTCAAGCGCAGGGCGGCCGCCCTGGGACGCGATCCGGACCGGCTGCTGGTGCTGCCCGGCATCAGTCCGTTCCTCGGCGCGACCGAGGCCGAGGCGCGGGCGCTGCACGACGAGTTCAACGAGCTGACACAGCCCGAGTACTCGCTCCAGACACTCCACCGGATCCTCGGACTGCGCCTGTCCACCGCCCAGTTGGACGGCCCGGTGCCGCGCGAACTGATCGAGACCGAAGGCGAACGCGGCAACGGCAGCAGGTTCCGGGTGGTCCTGGACATCATCGAACGCGAACGCCCCACCGTGCGGCAGCTGTTGCACCGGCTGGCCGGCGCCAGGGGGCACCGCGTCGTGGTGGGCACCCCCGAGCAGGTGGCCGACCAGATGCAGGAGTGGTTCGAGAACGGCGCCGCCGACGGGTTCAACATCATGCCCCCGTGGCTGACCGGCGGCTTCGACGTCTTCGCCGAGCGGGTGGTGCCGCTGCTGCGCGCCCGCGGCCTGTTCCGCGAGGAGTACGAGGGCCGCACCCTGCGCGACCACTACGGCCTCCCCCGCCCCGAGGCCGTCCGGCCCGTCCCCGCCCCGGCGGGACGCGACGCCGGCTGAGCCCGCCCCCGTTGCCGCCGCACCGTGTCGCCCCACCGCGAAGGGGGTCCCGTGACCCGAAGGACCGTGCCGCTGTCCGTCCTCGACCTGGCGCCGATCAGCTCCGGGGCGGACGCCGCCACCGCGCTGCGCCGCACCGTCGACCTCGCCCGCCACGCCGAGGAGTGGGGCTACCACCGCTACTGGCTGGCCGAGCACCATCTGGCCCCCGGCGTGGCCAGCTCCCAGCCCGCGCTGGTGATCGGGCTGGTCGCCGGGGCGACCCGCACCATCCGGGTGGGCTCGGGCGCCGTCCAACTCGGCTTCCCCACCGCGCTGTCGGTGGTCGAGCAGTTCGGCACCCTGGACGCCGTCGCCCCGGGCCGCGTCGACCTCGGCCTGGGGCGCGCCGGGCAACGCGCCCGGAGCGACGGCGGGGCGCCGGCACCGCCGTCCCCACCGCCGCCGACGCGGACGGTGGACGGGGTGGTGATCCCGCCGCCGTTCGCTCCGGGGAAACTGCTGAGCCTGCCGGGGTTCGCGGCGCGCCAGGAGCTGCTGCGCCCGCCTGGCGCCCGGCCGCGCGACTACGGGGAGCAGGTGGACGAGATCCGCGCCCTGCTCGCCGGCACGTTCCGCACCCCGGACGGCCACCCCGTCCGGGCGGTGCCCGGCGAGGGCGCGGCGCTCCAACTGTGGGTGCTGGGCTCCAGCGGCGGCGAGAGCGCCCGGGTCGCGGGGGCGCGGGGCCTGCCGTTCACCGCCAACTACC
This sequence comes from Streptomyces zhaozhouensis, assembly GCF_900230195.1. Classification (GTDB taxonomy): domain Bacteria; phylum Actinomycetota; class Actinomycetes; order Streptomycetales; family Streptomycetaceae; genus Streptomyces; species Streptomyces zhaozhouensis. Next base: position 9,454 of record NZ_OCNE01000010.1, on the reverse strand, counting down.
ACGTGAGTCCGGGCACCGTCCTGGAGACGGTGGCCGCCTACCGCGCGGCGTTCGTGCCCACGGCCGAGCACCCCGAGCCGCGGGTGCAGGTCTCCGCCGACGTGCTGGTCGCCGAGGACGAGCCCACCGCGCGGCGGCTGTCGGCCGGCTACGGGCCCTGGGTGCGGGCGATCCGCACCGGGCGGGGAGCCATCCCCTACCCCAGCCCGGAGGAGGCCGCCGGCCTGGTGCTCGACGACGAGGAACGGGCGCTGGTCCAGGACAGGTTGGACACCCGCTTCGTGGGAACGCCCGCCCGGGTCGCCGAGGGGCTGGCCCGGCTGCGCGACCTCACGGACGCCGACGAGCTGCTGGTCACCACGATCACCCATGACCACGCCGCCCGGCTGCGCTCCTACCGGCTGCTGGCCGACGCCTGGGGCCTCGGCAGGGACTGAGCCTTCCGGTGCGCCGCGCCCCGGGAGGCCCGGGGCGCGGCCGCACCGCCGCGGGAAGCGCCGCTCAGTAGGCCGCGCCCGACAGCCCCGCCACCGCCGCCGACCGCGCCCCGCGCGCGGCGAGTTCCGTGGAGAACAGGTCGACCAGCTGCTCCAGCGGCTCGGCCGCCGTCGGCGCCAGCGTCACGGCACCGCCCGCGTCGCTCTGGATGTCCCGGTCGAGCACGAACCAGCCGGGGGTGACGTGCCGGGCTCCCATCGCGGAGAGCACCGGCCGCAACGCGTAGTCCACGGCCAGCACGTGGGCCGAGCTGCCCCCGGTGGCCAGCGGCAGCACCGTCTTCCCGGTCAGCGCGTACTGCGGCAGCAGGTCCAGCAGGCACTTCAGCAGCCCGGAGTAGGCCGCCTTGTAGACGGGAGTGCCGACCACCACCCCCTGGGCGCCGGACAGCTGCCGGTTGACCTCGACGAGCGCCGGATGGCGCGGGTCCGCGCCGAGCAGCGCGTCGGCGGGCAGGGAGCGGACGTCGAGCGGTATCACCTCGTGCCCCTGGAGCGCGAGCCGCGCGTCGAGGTGGCGCAGCAGCCTGGCGGTGCGCGAGGTGGGCGAGGGACTTCCGGACAGGGACAGGACGACGGCCATCAGGACTCCTCGGTGGGGGTGGCGGTGGACTCCGTTGCCTCGGAGGGGTGTCGGGCCGGGGCGGGCCCCCCGCCGGTCATCGGGCGCCGACCGGGACGGCCGGTGCGGCGGCCGGCTCCGGCGCGGGGTGCCCCGGGCGGCTCCACAGGCCACGGGCGGCGAGGCGCGGCAGGACGTTCTCGCCGAACCAGTAGGCCTCCTCCAGGTGCGGGTAGCCGGAGAGCACGAACTCCTCGACGCCGACGGCCCGGTACTCCTCGACCAGTCCCGCCACCTCGTCGTGGCTGCCGACCAGCGCGGTGCCGGCGCCGCCGCGCACCAGGCCGATGCCGGCCCACAGGCCCGGGTGGATCTCCAGGTTGTCGCGGGTGCCGCCGTGCAGGTCCAGCATCCGCCGCTGGCCCTCCGACTCGCTGAGCCGCAGGGTCCGCTGGGCCGCGGCGACCTCCTCGGCGCCGAAGCCGGAGAGCAGCCGCCCGGCCTCGGCCCACGCCTGCTCCGAGGTGTCGCGGGTGATGACGTGCAGCCGCACCCCGAAGCGGAGTCGCCGCCCTTCCGCCTCGGCGAGACCGCGCACCCAGGCGATCTTCTCCGCGACCTGGGCCGGCGGTTCGCCCCAGGTGAGATACACGTCGGCGTGCCGGGCGGCGACGGGCCCCGCGGCGGCCGACGAGCCGCCGAAGTAGATCCGCGGAACCGGCTCCGGCAGCCGTGTCAACCGGGCCCGCTCGATCCGGAGATGCTCCCCCGCGTGGTCGACCGTCCCGCCGCGCCACAGCCCCCGCACCACGCCGAGGAACTCGTCGGTGCGGGCGTAGCGGGCGTCCTTGTCCAACGTGTCGCCGTAGGCGCGCTGTTCGCGGCTCTCGCCGCCGGTGACCACGTTCAGCAGCAGCCGCCCGCCGGTCTGACGCTGGTAGGTGGTGGCCATCTGGGCGGCCAGGGTGGGCGAGATCAGGCCCGGTCGGAAGGCGACGAGGAACTTGAGCCGCTCGGTGTGCCGGGCGATCATCGCCGTGGTCAGCCAGGCGTCCTCGCACCAGGCGCCGGTGGGGGTCAACGCGCCGGCGAAGCCGACGTGTTCCGCCGCCCTGGCGATCTGGCCGAGGTAGTCGACGGTGGGCGGCCGGTCGCCGCCGGCGGCGTTGACCGGGGTGCCGTGGCCGCCGCCGACGACGTGACGGCTGTCGCCGCTGGTGGGCAGGAACCAGTGGAAGGTCAGGGACATGAAGGCGTCGCTCCTCACGGCGGGCGGCCGACGGGCCCCGCACGCGCCCCGGCGCGCGGCGGTCGCCACGCGAGCGGGGGCGCGCGGGGTCGACCGCGCGATGAGCGGCCTCGGGGGAGGCCGTGAGTGGAGAGGGGCCCGCCGGCCACGGGCCGGCCGGGCGGCAGGGGGAGGGAGAGGGCCGGGCCTCAGCGGCGCGCGCGGGCGCCACCCGCCGGTGGGCGGGGGGAACGGGGAACGCGCGGCGCGGACCGGGGAGTCGGCGGGATCAGCGACAGACGGGACACATCGCGGCGGCCACGCGGAGGAGGTCCACGCAGCGGCGGCGGGTCAGGGTCCTGGCACCGGGCATGACTCGATGCAAGCACGGCCCCCCGGGAGCGTCAATGGCCCGCTCGCCATGCGAGACGGGCCGCGCGCCGGCCGGGTTGTGGGCGCAAAGGGCGCGCGCTCCCCCGGTCGACGTAGGGCACGTGCCGGACGCCCCGCCGCGAGAATCCTCCCCAGGGCCACTACTCTCGGTGGCGGGTTTCGTATTACGGTCGACCCATGCGGACAAGCGAGGCTCGGACACGGAACTGGGCGGGCAACATCACCTTCGGCGCCGCGCGGCTCCATCGGCCGAGTTCGCTCGACGAGCTGCGCCGGATCGTCGCCGGTGCTCAGCGGGCCCATGTGCTGGGCAGCGGACACTCGTTCAACCGGATAGCCGACACCGAGGGCGACCTGCTGCGGGTGGACGGGCTGCCGCCCCGGGTGGAGATCGACCGCGACGCCGGGCTGGTGACGCTCAGTGCCGGAATGCGCTATGGCGAGTTGACCGCCGAGCTGCACGCGGCGGGCCTCGCCCTCGCCAACCTCGCCTCACTGCCGCACATCTCCGTCGCCGGCTCGGTGGCGACCGGCACCCACGGCTCGGGGAACGGGCTGCGCGGGCTGGCCTCGGCGGTCACCGCGATGGAGTTCGTCGGCGCAGACGGCGAGCTGTTCACGCTGAGCCGCGCGGCCGACCCGGAGCGCTTCCCTGGCGCCGTGGTGCACCTGGGCGCGCTGGGCGTGGTCACGGCGCTCACCCTGGAGGTGGAGCCGGCGTTCGAGGTGGCGCAGTGGGTCACCACGGACGTGCCGCTGGACGCGGTCGTCGCCGGGTATCCGGAGATCGCCGCGAGCGCCTACAGCGTCAGCGTCTTCTCCGACTTCCACGGCGGAAGGGCCACCGTCCTGGTCAAGCGCCGGCTCGACCGCGAGGAGGCGCGGCACCCGGGCGAGCGCTGGCTGGGCGGCACACCGGCCGCCGGCCCCTGGCACCCGATACCGGGGATGCCGGCCACCTTCTGCACCGAGCAGGGCGGGGTGCCGGGCCCCTGGCACGAGCGGCTGCCGCACTTCAGGGCCGAGTTCACGCCGAGCCGCGGCGAGGAGCTGCAGTCGGAGCTCTTCCTGCCCAGGGAGCGGGCCGTCGAGGCGGTGCGGGAGCTGCGCGGGATGGCGGACCGGTTCGCCGGGGTGCTGCAGACCGCGGAGCTGCGCACCATCGCCTCCGACGACCTGTGGCTGAGCCCCACCGAGGGCCGGGACTCGATGGCGGTCCACTTCACCTGGGTGAAGGACATCGAGACCGTGCTCCCCGTCCTGGCCGAGGTGGAGTCCCGGCTGCTGCCGCTGGGCGCCCGCCCGCACTGGGGGAAGGTCACGGCGGCCACGCCGGCCGCGATCGCCGCCTGCTACCCCCGGCTGGCGGACTTCCGGCGTCTCGCCGAGTCGCTGGACCCGGAGGGGCGCTTCCGCAACGCCTACCTGGACGGTGTGCTGGCCGCCGCCGGCTGAGCGGCGGCCTTCCCGCCGGCCGCCCGGCGCCGGCCGAATGGCCGACCCCGGCGGGGGCACCTACGCTGACCCCATGGACGACAAGGACATCCTCGCCCGCGTCGACGAGCTGGTCGCCGAGGAGCGCGCCCTCAGGGACCGCTCCACGGGGCGCGGCCTCGGCACGGAGGAGCGGGTGCGCCTGGACGACCTGGAGGTCAGGCTCGACCAGTGCTGGGACCTGCTGCGCCAGCGGCGGGCCCGGGACGAGTTCGGCACCGACCCGAACACGGCGACCACCCGCCCCGCCCGCGAGGTCGAGGGCTACGAGTCGTAGCGGGCCCGGCGGCCGGGCGGCGGCTGCGCGTGGAGCACCGGCCGCGGGGCATGGGATCATGGGTGACCAGGCAGTTCCGGGTGAGCGCGGAAGGGAGACCCACATGTTCGGAGCCCTCAAGAACCTCAAGGGCAAGGCCGCGGAGATCGCCGAGCAGCACGGCGACAAGATCGCGGACGGCGTGGAGAAGGTCGGCGACTTCGTCGACAGCAAGACCGGCGGCAAGCACAGCGACAAGATCGACTCGGCCGTCGACAAGACGCAGGACATGGTGGAGAAGCTGGGCGACGACAAGAAGAAGTGACCCCCGTGCCGGGGGCGGCGGGCGGGAGGCGCGGCGGCCGGGCCGCCGTGTAGCCTCGGCCCCCGGCAGGCGGACTTCTCAAGGGCGGGACCAGGTGGCGGTGCGGCGGATCACGACCAGGAACGCGGCCTTCCAGCAGTGGCAGGCGCAGCTGACCAACCGCACCAAGCGGCAGCGGGCCGGCGAGTTCCTGGTGCAGGGCGTGCGTCCCATCTCGCTCGCGGTGGAGCGCGGCTGGCGCGTCAGGACCCTGCTCCACGACGCCGACCGCCCCCCGACCGGCTGGGCCGGCCGGCTGCTCGCCGAGGTGCCGGCCGAGCGCGTGGCCATGGCGCCCGAGTTGCTCGCCGAGCTGGGCGAGAAGGACGCGGGGCCGCCGGAGCTGATCGCCGTCGCCGAGCTGCCGCCGGACGACCTCTCCCGCATCCCGCTCGCGGGCCCGGCCGCCGAATCCTTCCTCGGCGTGGTCTTCGACCGCCCCACCAGCCCGGGGAACATCGGCAGCCTGATCCGTTCCGCGGACGCCTTCGGCGCCTCCGGTCTGGTGGTGACCGGCCATGCCGCCGACGTCTACGACCCCAAGTCGGTGCGGGCGAGCACGGGTTCGCTCTTCGCCCTCCCCGTGGTGCGCGCCCCCGGCCACCGCGAGGTGCTCGACTGGCTCGCCGGGTCCGCGCCGGCGGACCGGCCGGTGACCGTGGTCGGCACCGACGAGAGCGGCACGGTCCCGGTCGACGCGTGCGACCTGACCGGCCCCGTGCTGCTGCTCGTCGGCAACGAGACCCGCGGCCTGAGCGCCGCCTGGCGCGACCGCTGCGACGTGCTGGTCTCCATCCCGATGACGGGCTCGGCCAGTTCGCTCAACGCGGCCAACGCCGCCAGCGTGGTCCTCTACGAGGCCGCCCGCCAGCGCCGCGCGGCGCGCTGAACGCACCCGCCCGGCGGGCGGCCCCGCCGCTCACCGCACCTGCCCCGCCCGCAGCGCGGCGTACGCGCCGTCGCGTGCCAGCAGTTCCTCGTGGGTGCCGGTCTCCACGATCTCCCCGCCGTCCATCACCACGATCCGGTCGGCGCCCCTGATCGTCGACAGCCGGTGGGCGACCACGAAGGTGGTGCGCCCGGCGACCAGCCGCCCCAGGGCCTCCTGCACCAACGCCTCCGAGCGGGTGTCGAGCGCCGAGGTCGCCTCGTCGAGGATCAGCACGCGCGGGTCGCGGATCAACGCCCGGGCGATGGCCAGTCGTTGGCGCTGCCCGCCGGAGAGCCGCGCGCCGTGCTCGCCCACCACGGCGTCCAGCCCACCGGGCAGCCGGTCGACGAACTCCAGCGCGTTGGCCGCCGCCAGCGCCTCCCGCACCACCGTCTCGTCGGCGTCCTCCATGCCGTAGGCGACGTTCTCCCTGACGGTTCCCTCGAAGAGGATCGACTCCTGGGGCACCACCGAGACGAAGCGGCGGTACGTGCGCAGGTCCAGCCCGCTCATGTCGACGCCGTCGAGGAGCAGTCGGCCGCGACTGGGGCGGTGGAAGCCGATGAGCAGGTTCAGCACCGTGGACTTGCCGGCGCCCGAGGCGCCGACCAGCGCGATCGTCTCGCCGGGCGCGACGGCCAGGTTCATCCCCCGCACCGCCGTCCGTTCACCGTCGTCCTCGTAGCCGAAGGAGACGTCGTCGAAGGTGAACGCGCCCCGTACGGACGAGACCTCGGCCTTGCCCTGGTTCTCCTCCAGCGCCGGGGCCTGCAACACCTCCCCCACCGAACGCACCGACTCCAGTCCCTTGGTGATGACCGGCACGAGCGAGAGCAGCGTGGTCGTCGAGTTGGTCAGGGTGGTGAGGAACGCGCTGAGCATCACCACGTCGCCCGGGGTCACGTCCCACACCTCGTAGTAGGCGACCAGCGCGGCGCCGGTGAGGAAGGAGAGACCGAGGATGTTCAGAAAGACCCAGGAGGCCGAGGCGACCCGGCCGTTGATCAGGTCGAGCCTGAGGGCCGAGTCCAGCACCCGCCGCAGGGTGCCGTTCATCCGGCGCATCGCGTTGTCCTCCAGGCCGTGCGCCCGGGTGACCGAGATCAGCCGGGTCATCTCGGCGACGCGCGAGGAGAGTTGCTCGACATCGCGCCGGAAGTGCTCGTTGCGGCTGCGCAGTCGCAGCCGCATCCGCATCACGAGCAGCGCGGCGCACGGCACCACGACCAGGAAGATCGGCAGGAACTCGGGGGCCCGCAGGCCGATGATGACCAGCCCGCCGATCAGCACCGTCGAGGCGCCCAGCCCCATCTCGGTGGTCTGCTGCACCATCTGCTCGATGGTCTCGACGTCGCGCACCACCTTCGCCTGGAGCACGCCGGCGCTGACGCGGTTGTGGTAGCCGATGGAGAGCTGCTGCATCCGGGTGCAGAGCGCGGAACGCAGCCCGGTGCCCATGCGCCGCACGCTGCCGAACATCAGGCGCACCCAGAGCAGGTGCAGCGGGAAGTTGATCAGCAGGATCACCAGCACGATGCCCGCGCTGGACCACAGGTTGCCGATCGGCAGATGGTCCACCACGGTGTCGACGATGGCGGCCGTGGTCAGCGGCAGCAGCCAGATCGGGCTGTGCTTCACGGTGAAGACCACGCAGGCGAGGGCGATCTTCCAACGGTCGGGACGGAGTAGCCAGACGAGAGTGCGGACCGGGTGCTCGCCCCGGTATCGGTGTTCGAGCGGGGCTACCGGCGGAGCCACGGTGGATCGCCTCCAGAGAAAGCGCTTTCGGCCTCCCAGACCCTACCCCCGGGATCCCGTTCCGCCACCCGCCCACCGAAGGCACCGAGGTTGGCCGGACCACCGCGCCCGGGGACGCGAGCCACTCCGACCCGCCCCCGGCCGACACCGCGTGGTGGTCGCCCGCCGGCGACTCCCCGCCGGCGAGCGTCGCCCGGCTCCACGTTCGGCGGGCCATGTCGCCGGCCGAACTCCCACGAGCCGGCCCGACGGTCCGCGCCGCCCCGTTCATCGCAAACGTTTCAATAGGCGTCACCCGCGTCCGAGTCATTGACCGCCCCCCACCCCGTTGCCATACTGCCAAGCCGCGAGCGCATCCAAGGCGCACGCGTCAAGCACGCACTCCCCAGTACCCCTCACCGGAGGACCAACGACGTCGCATTGAATGAATCGATTCACAGCGCGCGTTCCTTGGGCCTCCCCTCCCCCACTCAGGAGTCAGCGATGGGAAGCAGAGCCGCACTCCCCCGCAGGCGCGGATTCGCGCTGTGGGCCGCCGGGTTGGCGGTCTTACTCAGCTCCGGCGGTGCCACCACCGCACTGGCCGGCGAGGCCGGCGGCACCCCACGGGCCGCCGACGTCTCCCCGTCGGCCTGCGGCGACGGCAGCTACGACGCCGAGGTGACGCGGGACGGCGACACCTGGAACGCCCCCGGCTACAGCGGGGGTTCGATGCTGGAGGCCATGCGCGCCGGGGTCGCCAGCCTGACCGAGGGCCGCACCGGCATCGAGTCCGTGGTCGTGCGCGGCTCCGGCGACGTGCCGGCCGACCAGTCGCTCGACCTGCCGAGCCACACCTCCCTCGAGGTCTGCGGAACGCTCAACGTCACCGGCCAGATGGCCGCCACCCACGCCCCGATCCGGGTGCGCGACGCGCGGAACGTGGCGATCCCCCACGTCGGGAACATGCACGGCGCCCCGTACTTCGGGATCTTCGTGCAGAACTCGCACGACGTGGCCATGGGCGACATCACCATGGAACTCAACGGCGGACTCGGTATCCGCGTGGACAACCACCGCGACACCGGTCAGCGCACCACCAACGTCAGCCTGGACTCCGCCACCATCTCGGGCGCCGGCAGCCACGCCGTGGAGACCTACGGCGTGGACGGCTTCACCGCCGGCACCATCACCGCCTCCTCGGTGGGCGAGTCCGCGCTGCTGCTCAACGACACGGTCAACGCCGACATCGGGACCATCGACGCCACCGACGTCGCGACCGGCACCGGCTACGCCGCGTTCCGGATGGCCAACCGCAACGGCGCGCTCAACGGCTACCAGACCAACATCCACGTCGGCGAGGTGATCGCCAGGGGCGGCGGGCGCGGGATCTTCTGCGTCTCGGAGAGCGGCGGCGCGGTCATCGACCGGGTCGACATCGCCGACACCGGCAACAACGCCATCCTGATCGAGAACTGCTACAACGTGACCATCGCCAGCCAGGGGGGCACCGTCTCCGGCGGCGGCGAGGTGCGGCTCGCGGCCCGCACCGAGTTCGCCAACAACCGCGACATCACCCTGAGCAACTTCACCCTGATCGACTCCGCGCTCACCGAGAACCCCTGCGGCGAGAACGTGTCGATCAGCGTCACCTTCCAGAACAGCGCCGACAACAGCTGCTGAACCACCGGCGCGACGCCGCCGGTTGACGGGCGTCCGTGGCGGCACCCCTCGCCGCCGCGGACGCCCTCGCACGAGCGCACGACCCGTTCCACGGAGAGGAATCGCCATGCCACGTTCCAGACGAGTACGCGGAGCGGCCGCCGTCGCCCTGGCCGGTCTGTTGTCGGTCGGGTTGTGGGGTGGTGGGGCGCCGGGTGCGGTGGCCGAGGACGCGGGTGCCGGCGCGGGGTCGGGTGTCGCGGAGCGGTCGGGTCCGCGGTTGGAGGCGTTGGACCGGGGGCTGGTGGCGGTCGCGCAGGAGGAGGGGGT
>NZ_OCNE01000051.1 GCF_900230195.1 Streptomyces zhaozhouensis | reverse complement strand
GTGGTGGTAAGGGTGGTTTGGGTGTAGGTGTGTTCGTAGGTTTTCCAGTCGGGTGTGTCGCGTGGGTGGGGGGTGAGGTGGTCGGCGGTGGTGGCTAGGGGGGTGGAGGCGAGTCGCAGGATCTCGTGGGCGGGGAAGCCGGCGCCCCGCAACGCGAACTGACCCCACAACCGCCAGCGCGGACCCAGCGGCCCCACCCGGTCAGCCACGGTCTTCCCCGGCGCCCGGCAGGGTCTCCTCGGCCACCACGGCGGCCAGCTCCGCCGGCGTCGGCGCGCTGAAGACCAGCGCCACCGGCACCTCGACGCCCAGCGCCTCGCCGAGCCCGGCGGTGATCCGCAGCGCGCTCAACGAGTCGCCGCCCTCCTCGAAGAAGTCGCTCTCGGCGGTGAGTCCGTCGTTCCCCAGCGCCTCGCGGAAGAGGTCGACAACCAGCTCGGGCAGGGTGGTCGGGGTCTCGGCAGTGGTCATGTCCGTTCCTTCACTTGGGTGGGCCGCGGCCCGTTTACCTGTTCTGCGGCGCCCGCGCGTCCGGCGGGCGTGGTCGAAGGACGCCCCGGCGCGTTGCCGCCCGAGACGACGGCCACCGCGCCGGCGGGGGCGCCGGCTGCCAGGGCGCCGGCCAGCGCGACCGCGCCGCTCGGCTCGGCGCCGACGCCCCGGTCGCGCAGCAGCCGCAGCGCCTCGACGACCTCCTCGTCGGAGACGCCGACGAGTTCGTCGACCCGCCGCCCGACGAGCGGCAGCGGCACCCGGCCGGGCCGCTGGGCGCGCAGCCCGTCCGCGACGGTGTGGGACGGCGGCAGCTCCACCGGCCGTCCGGCCGCCAGCGAGTGGAAGTAGCGGCGGGTGTCGCGGGGTTCGACGCCCACGATCCGCACCCGCCGACGGGTGGCGAGGGCGGCCAGGCAGGCGCCGGCGAGCAGCCCCCCGCCGCCGGTGGGCACGAAGAGGGTGTGCACCCCCGGTGCGTCCTCGAACACCTCGAGCGCCACCGTCCCCTGGCCGGCCACCACCAGCGCGTGGTCGGAGGAGGGCAGCAGGAACGCGCGGGTGCGTTCGGCCAACGCGCGCGCGTGGCGGTCGCGTTCGGCCACGCCGCCGGCGACCCTGACCACGGTGGCGCCCCGCGCCCTGACCGCGCGCTCCTTGGCCTCCGCCGCGCCGGCCGCCATCACCACCGTCACGCCCGCGCCCAGCGCGCCGCCGAGCGCGGCGACCGCCAGCCCGTGGTTGCCGGACGAGCCGGTGACCACCCGCCCTGGGCGTCGGACGAGCAGCGCGTTGGCCGCGCCACGGGTCTTGAACGACCCGCCGTGCTGGAGGTGTTCCGCCTTCAGCAGCAGCCCGGGGAAGCCGTCCAGCGGCAGCAGCGGGGTGCGGCGCACCCGGCCGGACAGCCGCTCCGCCGCCGCCCACACCTCCGAGGGCGCGGGCCCGTTCACCGTCCGCCCCCGGCCGCCAGCGCCGCCCGGTCCACCTTGCCGCCGCGGGTCGTCGGCAGCGCGTCGACCCGCACGAACCGCCGGGGCATCATGTGCGCCGGGAGCGTGCGCCCCAGGTGGGCGCGGAGCGCCGCGTCGGTGACCTCGACGAGCCGCGCGCCCACGACATGGGCCAGCAGGAAGACCCGGCCGCGCGCGTCGTGGGCGGCGGTCACCGCGGCGCCCGCCACGGTCGGGTGGGTGAGCAACGCGGCCTCGATCTCGGCCGGTTCGACCCGGTGCCCGCGGATCTTGATCTGCCGGTCGGTGCGGCCCAGGTACTCCAGCACGCCGTCCGGGCCGCGCCGCCCCAGGTCGCCCGTGCGGTAGAGCCGGGCGCCCCGCCCGGTCGCGAACGGGTCGGGGACGAAGCGCTCCGCCGTCAGCGCCGGCAGCCCCCGGTAGCCGCGCGCCACGCCGACCCCGCCGATGTACACCTCGCCGACCGCGCCCTCGGGCACCTCGGCGCCCTCGCCGTCCAGCAGCAGCACCCGCGCGCCGGCGACGGGGGTGCCCACCAGGTCCGCCGTGGTGTCCGGCGCGTGCGGCACCTCGAACCGGGTGGTGGTCATCGTGCACTCGGTGGGACCGTACTGGTTGACCAGTCGCCCACTGGTCAACGACCGCCCGCCGGAGCCCAGGTGGGGGCGGAGCGACTCACCACTGCTGACCACCAGCCGCAGGGAGGCCAGCCCCTCGGCGGCGCCCGGGTGCCCGGCCAGGAAGGTGAGGAACGAGGGGGTGACGCTCAGCAGCGCGTCCACCCCGAAGGCGCGCACGGCCTCCACGAACGGCTCGGCCCGCAGCAGCGTCGCGCGCGGCAGGACCACCAGCCGTCCGCCGGCGACCAGCGGGGTCAGTGTGTCCCGGATCGACGCGTCGTAGCCCAGCGGCGCCAGTTGGAGCGTGACGCTGTCGGGGCCGAGCCGGAAGGCGTCGGCCGAGTCCCGGAGGTAGGAGGTCAGTGACCGGTGCTCGACCAGCACCGCGTGCGGCGTGCCGGTGGAGCCGGAGGTGTGGCTGACATAGGCCAGGGCGTCCGGCCGCGGCGGCGCCGGCCGGGGGGCGTCCGCCGGCCCGTCCGGCTCCGCGCCGTCCAGCAGCAGCGGGCTGCCGGGCAGCGGCGGGACGAGCCGCCCGGCCAGCGCCGAGGTGGTCAGCACGTGTGTCGCGCCCGCGCTGGCGGCCAGCGCCGCCAGCCGGGGCGGCGGCGCGTCCACGTCCAGGGTGAGGAACGCGCCGCCGGCCCCGGTCACCGCGACCATGGCCACCACGGCGTCGGCTCCGTGCGGCAGCGCGACCGCGCAGACCGTCTCGGGACCGACGCCGCGCGCCCGCAGCCGCCGGGCCAACCGCCCCGCGCGCGCCAGCAGTTCGCCGTAGTCGAGCGTGCCGCCCGGGGTGACCACCGCCGGCGCCCGCGGGCGTTCGAGGGCATGGCGCCGGATCGCCTCGTCGTAGGAACGCATCAGCTGTCCCCGTTTCCGCGCGCGGTGTCGCTCTCCACCTGGGTCTGGTCGACGGTGACGAAGCGGAGTTCGGCGGTGTAGTGGTGGTGTTGGTCGTCGGTGAGCCAGGTGTGTTCGGGGGTGGGGAGCATTTCGGTG
>NZ_OCNE01000029.1 GCF_900230195.1 Streptomyces zhaozhouensis | reverse complement strand
TGTCGCTTTCGCGGCACTCGACTGCATCCCGGGCTTCAAGGGCATCACCACCGCCGCAGGGTTGGCCGCAGGGCTACGCAACGCGGGGCGTGGCCTGCGCAACCTCGGTCGTGGCGGACTGCGGGGCGCGGACGACATACCAGCGCCGCGCGACACTCCCCCCGGGGGCCGGTGCCTCAACGGCGACCCGGTGGACATGGCCTCGGGCGAGGTCCTGATGCTGGAGACCGACGCGGACCTCCCCGGCGTGCTGCCGTTGGTGCTGCGCCGGACGCACGTCTCCGGGTACGAGTGGGGGCGGTTCTTCGGCACCTCGTGGACCTCGACGTTGGACGAGCGTCTGGAGATCGACGAGGAAGGCGTCCGTTACGCCACCGAGGACGGGATGATCCTCCGCTATCCCGCGCCCAGGCCCGGGACAGTCCAGGCGCCGCTTGAGGGGCCGTACCTTCCCCTCGACTGGGACGGGGACGCGAACGGCGGGATCCGGATCACGGACCCGGGCACCGGGCGCGTCCGACACTTCACGCCCCTGCACCAGGCTCCTCACGGGACCGAGAACTTCACCCTCTACCTGACCCGGATCACCGACCGCAACGGCAACGACATCACCATCGACCGAGGCCAGGCCGGGATTCCCCTGGCCGTGCGGCACGGCGGCGGCTACCACATGGACGTCGACTGCGTGGCGGACCGGGTCGTCGGTCTGCGGCTGCGCGATCCCGAGGCGGGTGAGGACGGTACCCGGCTGCGCCGTTTCGCCTACGACGTGCGGGGCGACCTGGAAGAGGTGCACGGGTCCGCGCCGCGACCGATGGTCTACGGCTACGACGACCGTGGCCGGGTCCTGTCCTGGACCGATCCCGAGGGGCACTGGTACCGCTTCGCGTACGACGAGGCCGGTCGCTGTGTCGCGGGCCGGGGCGAGGACGGGGTGCTGGACTGCGACATCGCCTACGACGAGCCGAGCCACACCACCTGGTTCACCAACTCCCTCGGCCACACCCGTCGCTACCGCCACGACGGCCGGTTCCGGCTGATCGAGGCCAGTGACCCCCTGGGCAACACCCTGCGCAACGAGTGGAACGAGGAGGGCCGTCTCGCCGCTCAGATCAACGAGCTGGGGCACGTCACTCGCTTCACCTACGACGCGATGGGCAACCTGACGTCGCTGGCGCGCCCCGACGGCGGCTCGTTGACGGCGGAACACAACGAGCTGGGCCTGCCGGTCACGGTCACCGAGGGCGAGGCCGGCACCTGGCACCACCGCTACGACAGTGCGGGCAACCTCGTGTCCACCGTCGACCCGACGAACGCGGAGACCCGCTACACCTACGGCGACCACGGCGAGGTCACGACGGTCACCGATCCGTTGGGCCACACCAGCCGGGTCGAGTCCGACGCCGCGGGCCTGCCCCTTCGCGTCATCGACCCGTTGGGCAACGCCACCCTGCACGAACGCGACGCCTTCGGCCGCATCCGCGCCACGGTCAACCCCTCGGGGCAGCGCGCCCGTTACGGCTGGACGCTGGAAGGCCGTGCCGCCTGGGCGGAGAGGCCGGACGGGACGCGGGAGACCTGGGAGTGGAACAGCCGGGGCAAACTCCTGGCGCACACCTCGCCGGACGGCGCCACCCTCACCATGGAGCCCTGGCTCTTCGGTCAGGCCGTCAGCCGTACCGAGCCCGACGGCACCACCTACGCCTTCAGCTACGACACCGAGCTGAACCTCACGGCGGTGACCAACCCCCAGGGCCGGCAGTGGACCTACCGGTACGACGAGGCCAACCGGCTGGTCGGGGAGACGGACTTCACCGGCCGCACGATCGCGTACGCCATGGACGCCGTGGGCCGGCTCGTCGAGCGGAGCAGCGAAGACGGACGACACACCATCGTCTACACGCGGGACGCGATCGGGCGGGTCACACACAAACGGGCGGGAAGCCTGGAGTTCGCCTTCGCCTACGACACGCTCGGCAACCAGATCCGCTCACAGAGCCCGGACGCGCTGGTCTCACGCGAGTACGACGCGATGGGGCGGCTGCTCAGCGAGACCGTCAACGGTCAGGCCACCACGTTCCGTTACGACCTGCTCGGCCGCCCGATCGAGCGCCGCACACCCGCCGGCGCGGTCTCCACCTGGTCCTATGACGCGACGGGCCGCCCCGAGGGGCTGACCGCCGGCGAGCACCACCTGCGGTTCGGCTACGACGCCTCCAGTCGCGAGGTGCTGCGGCAACTCGACGACACCCTGGCGTTGACCCAGGAGTGGGACGCGCACAACCGGGTCACCGAACAGACCGTCACCGCACGCCCCACCGAGGGCACCGACGCACTCGTGCAACGCCGACGCTTCGGCTACCGCGCGGACGGGCTGCTCACGACCGTGGAGGAACTGACCACCGGCAGCCGCGAGTTCACCCTGGACGCCGCCGGCCGGGTCACCTCCCTGAGCGGCGACGACTGGACCGAGACCTACGCCTACGACGCGGCGGGCAACATGTACCGCCCCGGCGAGAACGACACCTCTGGCGAAAACGGTTCTGCCGACGGCCCGGCGGCCGACCTGCCCACCGAGTTCCTCGGCAACCAACTGCGCCGCGCCGGCCGGACAACCTACGAGTACGACTCCCAGGGCCGGCTGATCCGCACCCTCAAGCGGCTGCTCAACGGGCAGCGCCGGATCAGCCGATACCACTGGAACGAGGACGGTCGCCTGGTCGAGGCCCGGACTCCCCACGGCGGACACTGGCGCTACCAGTACGACGCCGCCGGCCGGCGGATCGCCAAGCAGCGGTTGAACGAGGAGGGAGAGGTCACCCGGACCGTCACCTTCACCTGGGACGGCACGCGGCTGGCCGAGCAGAGCACCGACGACGGCCGGGTCATCAGCTGGGACTACGCCCAGGGCACCCACCGACCGATCGCACAGCGCGGCGTGAGCGGCGGCGGAACGACCGACCAGACGCCCGTCCGCTCGTTCCACGCGGTGATCACGGACAGTTCCGGCGCCCCGGCCGAGCTGGTCTCCCCCGAAGGGGAGATCGACTGGCAGCTCCGCACCACTCTGTGGGGCGCCCCCCGCTTCTCTGATACCACCGAGCGGAGTGCCGTCGACTGCCCGCTGCGGTTCCCCGGCCAGTACGCGGACGCGGAAACGGGCTGGCACTACAACCTCAACCGCTACTACGACCCGCACGCCGCGCGTTACGTCTCCCCCGACCCGATCGGTCTGGCCGGTGACGCCAACCAGTACGCCTACGTTCCCAACCCGCTGTGGCTGATCGACCCCCTCGGCCTCTACCGCAACCCGTCGAACGGCCGCTACGCGCATGACCCCAGTCAACCGCCCCAGCAGCACAATCGGGGCACTGAATACCCCAGCGGCTACCGTCAGTCCACCCATGACGAGATGGCGGCACGGTGGACGGACGAGGGCCGCGCGGCCGGTAATCAGACCCCGGTCGACGCCAGCGGCAACCGCATCCCGCGCGACCAGCTCACCTGGCGTGACCGTCGGGGGCGTGTCGTGCCCACCGACGAACTGACCTACGAACACCGAGAGCCCGTCGTCGAGCACTGGAATCGCGAGGGATACAACACCGACCGTGCGACACGGAACGACTTCTACAACGACGTCGACAACCTGGAGCCGATGACCAGAAGCCAGAACTCCCGGGGCGGTGCTAACTTGAACACCACGTACCGGCAGGACGTGGGACCGAACTATGTGTGCAGTTGACAGGAGTTTTGTTATGGACCTGAAGAATGCGGTCGAGGCATTCCCCAACGTCGCTGCCCTGGACGGAGTTCCGGACGCTTGGGAATGGTCTCCGGCTCCTGGTCTGAACTTTTCCGGGGTGGTTGACGCGAGCAGTGGGGTGCTGTTTCAGTCGCATTATCGGGGCAAGCGTGACACGCGTATGGACGAGGCGGTTGCGAAATTCATCCGGGCACACTCCGGTGAACTCGCGGTGCCCACTCGACCTCTGAACCCGGTGAGTGGTTTCTCTGCACCTGGTTATTCCTTCGACGTTCTGGTGTCGCTCCCCCCAGAGATCCACCGGCACTACGAGTACGAGAACCCGGAACTCAATCCCTTCGTCTATGTGGTTTTCCCCGCGTATGCGCTGGAATTCGCCGGTGATGAGGATGAGGCGGAGGCGGAGGCACGCGAGAGGCAGATCGATCCCTGGGTCCTCGACCGAGAGCCCGTTCCCTACCTGAAGATGCGGTTCGACAACACCAGGACTCAGGCGCGTAGCCGGGGGAGTGCCAGGGGGTTCGCGCGGCACACCATGTTCCACCACGAGTTGGGGGAGTTGGAGGGCTCGCCGGGGAGTTTCGTCGAGTTCGAGAACCGGCGTCACGAGGTGTGGCGCGTCGAGTGGGACGGTGGCCTCGTCCTGACCGGGGCGGGCGTCGAGGGTGCGCGGCGGCTCGATCTGGCTGAGCTGCGGGCGTTCGCGGACGAGCGGCTGCGGGGGAAGTGAACCGCGCGTGACGAGGATCCGCGCCATCGAGTGGGACGGCACCGTCTGGGATGATCCCTCTCCCGACCGGTTGGGGGATCTACTGGCGGACATGAACCACCGCTTCCGGTTCCTGATCGTGGAACGGGCCGACGCTCCGGACCCCGAGCAGTCGTACCTCCAGGTGCGGCTGGAGGACGACGGCAGCCACACCGTGGAGTACCGCGAGGGTGGCCCGCTCGCGCACTGCACCGCCCGGGTGGAGCGCCGACCCGAGCCGTGGGGGCTGGACTTCCTCGTCTCGGTCGTCAACGACTGGGCCGCCGGCGGTTCCGACTGGCGCACCGCCCTGCCCTGGCGACCTCTGCCGCCGGAGCAACTCGCCTGAGCGGCGAGGACCACACGTACCAGGACGGCCCCTGGAAAGAACGCCCTGGCCTCTGAGTGCCGCTTCCGCGCACGGCTTCCGGAGTGCCTCGTGCGTTCGCGCCCGCAGCCCGATCAGGCCGCTGGGCTGAAGACGCTCCGGGTCCTCTACGGGGTCACCGACCCGGGGGCCCCGTGAGGGATGGCTTTCGCTCGCTGGCGAGAGCAAGAAGCAGCGCTGGTGGGGCGTACTGGAAGACCGGCTGCCGCAGGACCTCGTCGACCTGATCGGTCTTGAGGAGGACATCTCGTACTGTCGCGGGTTCCGACCGGGCGTCATCGACGGGCTGTTCCAGACCAAGGAGCACGCCGAAGCCGTGATCGGCGGCGGATCTTCCGACCCTCTGGGAACCGGCCGTCCGACATGCAGGTCGTGCTGCTGGAGAACCACGTCAGCCACACCTACCTGGAGGACCCGAGCGACATCGGGTTCTACGGCGATGTCTTCGACCACCTCCGCTCGCGCGGAGAGCACGACGACCTGCGCCAGGTACCGGCCGCCGTCCGCGGACCACCTCCGCTCGCGCGGCGAGCACCAGCTGGCGGGCCAGCGCCCGGTCGGCGCGGGCGGACCACCTCCGCTCGCGCGGAGAGCACGTCCTGGCGGCCATCGGCCCCGAGATGAACACCGGACCACCTCCGCTCGCGCGGAGAGCACGATCCCTGAAGCGCTGACAACGATCACGCTGCCGGACCACCTCCGCTCGCGCGGAGAGCACGCCGGGGAGGTTCCCTCCGTCCGGCCGGCGGGCGGACCACCTCCGCTCGCGCGGAGAGCACGGAGAGGTTGCCGACTGGTTGGAGGGCCAAGACGGACCACCTCCGCTCGCGCGGAGAGCACCTGCGCAGCCAGCTCACCCACCCTGCGAGCTCCGGACCACCTCCGCTCGCGCGGAGAGCACCATCACCCTGATCTGCGGCATCCGCCTATCCCCGGACCACCTCCGCTCGCGCGGAGAGCACGCGACCCTTATCTCACCGAAGGTCCTCGCTGCCGGACCACCTCCGCTCGCGCGGAGAGCACGTCGGCGCGCTGGGCCCAGAGGACCGCGCGGCCGGACCACCTCCGCTCGCGCGGAGAGCACACCTGCGAGGACATGGCCGCCTCCTACGCCGTCGGACCACCTCCGCTCGCGCGGAGAGCACAGTAACCACACCGCGCACCAAGAGGCCCGGCACGGACCACCTCCGCTCGCGCGGAGAGCACCCTTTTTGACCTGCGGCGTTAGAGGCGGTTTGCCATTCCTTTGCCGTCGGCGACCGCACGCCTCTGGTCGGTCCTGCTACTCATGCCCGTGAGTCTAGGCGCCGTTTGATGCGCCGTGCCGGGTTCCAAAGTGTGGGTGGCGTGCGTCGTCGGCGAGGCCTGTCGCACACGGAAGCTGTACGGCAACGACCGTGCGGTAGAGATGCTTTCTGGACGTGAGCGGCAGGAGTCGATTTTCCCTGGCGTTTGTCTCGAAAGCGGCGGTGGTGAACACCGCCTCCGGCGCTCGTCCGCAGCGATTGGGCACTTCATGGCTGGTCACTAAGAGTCCGTGTGATCGTCCAGGCGGTGACATCCACATGGTGATCTTTCCCTGTATGGCCGGAAGTTGGCTGCCGTCGGGCGCCCGTGCGCGTCCGGAACCCGCTTCGAGGGGCTCGACTGTCAGTGGGGCTTGCTTCGATACCCCCGTGACTGACGAGCAACTCAGAGTGGCGACGTGCACGGTGCTGGACTCCCGGCTGTGGGGCAAGGAGCACGGGCTGGACAGGCCGTACCCGGTGGTGTGTCACCTGCTGGATACGGGGGCGGTCTACCGCGTGCTGTGGGAGACCGTGTTGGGCGAGACCATGCGGGCTCGTATCGCCGCGTCGCTCGGTCTCACGGTTGAGGAGGCGCACGAAGTCACGGCGTTCTGGGCTGCCTTGCACGACCTCGGGAAGATCACCCCACCGTTCCAAGCCCAGGTCCCGGCCGCGTTCGGTCGGCTGAGCGGTGAGTCGTTCTACCGCTTCAGTCCGGGGATAGAGAAGCGGCGCGAGTTCCGGCACGAGATGGCCACCCACTGGGCGCTGGTCGGTCTGCTGACCGAGATCGGCTACCCGGAACACACGATGAGCCGCAGGTCCGTTGCCCACCAGGTGGCTCAGCTTCTCGGCGGTCACCACGGGCATTTCGGTGGCGTGATCGAGCGGAAGGATCTGCTGCTGGACAGCCAGTGCGAACCTGCGTTGGGTGAGGAGGGGTGGCGCGAGCAACGACGCGTCCACCTTCGCGAAGTGCGGCGGGTCCTCGGGGCCGACGCCGTCCCCACCGCAGGGCTGCCGGCCGAGTTGGCCGTCGTCGTCGCCGGGCTCGTGGTCGTTTCCGACTGGTTGGCCAGCCAGACGTCGAGCGTCCGTGCGCTTCTCCCCCCACCCGACTGGGCCGGCGCTCCGGAGCAGTTGGACGCGCACTTCGCGCGTGCCGTTCTCCAGGCCGAGGACGCCGTCGGTAGAAGTCGCCTCGGCCGAGCGCGCTTCGACGAACGAAGCTTCGACGCGATCTTCCCCTTCTCGCCGAACCCTCTCCAACGGGACATCGTCGAGCAGTTGCCGACGTTGGTCGAGGAACGGGGACCGGGGCTCGTTCTGGTGACCGCGCCCACCGGTGACGGGAAGACGGAGGCCGCTCTGTTCGCCGCGTCCGTCCTGGGACGCGCTGCGGATTCCCGGGGCCTCTACTTCGCGCTGCCCACGATGGCTACGGCCGACGGGATGTTCCCTCGGGTGCGGAAGTACGCCAAGACCGCACTGTCGGGCGAACGCGCGCTCACCCTCCTCCACTCCATGGCATGGCTCAGCCCTGTCTACACCGACGACCCCGCCGACGAGCCGGATGGCCTCGACGCCCCCACCGAGTTGGAGGAGGTCAGCGCGGCAAAGGCCACGGTCATCGAGTCCGACGGCTGGTTGCGTGGCGCCAGGCGGCCGATCCTGGCGTCTCTCGGTGCCGGGACCATCGACCAGGCGCTGGCGGCGATGCTTCCCGTGAAGCACAACGCGCTCCGGCTCTTCGGGATGTCGGAGAAAATCTTCATCGTTGACGAGGCGCACGCCTACGGGCCTTGGATGCACCAGCATCTGGTACGCCTTCTCGAATGGCTCGGAGCGATGAGGACGCCGGTAGTGCTTCTCTCGGCGACACTCACCGGGCAGGCCGCCGGCTCCCTCGTGGAGGCCTATCGCCGGGGCGCAGGCTTCACGGAACCGCTGGAGTTCGAACCCTGTTACCCGGGCTGGCTGTTCGCGGACGTGCGAACGGGGCAGGTCACGAAGCCACGGCCCACGGGAACGCTGCGTGGGCGCACCCTCGACGTCGATCTCCGGACGGTGGCCTGGGACGTCAGGGAGCCGCACCTCAACCCCACCCGGCAGGGCGGGCGTCGGGCGGTCCTTCGCGAGGTACTCGCCCCGGTCCCGGCTGAGGGCGGCACCGCGCTGGTCTGCTGCACGACCGTCGCCGAAGCGCAGCGGACGTATCGCGACCTGTGCGGGGCGTTCCCCGAACTGGCGGAACGGGACGGCGGCATCCGCCTGCTGCACTCACGCTTCCCCGCCCACGAGCGCCAACGGATCAGCGAGGAGTGCGAAGCGGCCTACGGCAAGCTCCGCACCGACCAGGGCGACTCCCCGGTGGAAGCCCGCCCGGGCTCGATCCTGGTGGCCACCCAGGTCGTCGAACAGTCGCTCGATCTGGACTTCGACCTCGTCGTCAGCGACCTGGCGCCGTTGGCCCAACTCCTGCAACGCGCCGGCCGCTGCTGCCGCCACGCCCGAGGGCGGTCCGGCCGGCCCACCTGGCTCGCCGACGAGGACCGCCCACCCCTGGTGGTCCTGGCCCCGGCCGGCAGCACCAGCGCCTCGGGGCTCCCCGGCGCGATGACCGCGGTCTACGACCCGAGCCTGCTGATCCGCACGGTGGCCCTGCTCGACCAGCTCCCCGATGGCCGGATCGCCGTACCCGACGACGTCCAGCACCTCGTCGACGAGGTGTACGCGGAGGATTTCACGCACGGGCTGGACGAGGCGGCGCGGAGCGAACTCAAAGGCATGGATCTCGACCGGAGCGCCCGGGAGATGGTCGAGAAGAGCATGGCCACCATGGTCGACGTGGCCTCGCCCGACGGCGTGAACGGCGATCTCGGCAGGCTGAGCAAGCGGGACGTCGGCGTCACCGAGGACCTCCTGACCACCCGCCTCGGCGCGGACACCGGACGGGTGCTCTGCCTCTACGAGCAGTCACCGGACCGCCTCACTCTGGACAGGGAAGGGAGGGTTCCCCTGCCACGCGACTGGGACAAGCAGCCGACGCGCGACTCGGTGCGTCAGCTCATGCGGTTCGTGACCCCGGTCCCGGGCAAGTGGGCGCGCGAGGCGGACGGCCTGAAGAAACGGCCGGAGAGCTGGGAGAAGCAGGCGCTGCTTCGGGAGTTGGTACTGCTCCCCATGACGTCGTCCGCTGCAGGCGGCGTCTGGAGCGTTGAGGTCGGGAGCGGCGTTCTCTCCAGCTCGCACGTCGGGCTTGAGCTGAGTGGTTGAGCGACGGCAGTGCCTACGCAACCGCCGTCGCCCGTCGTCGGAGTTCTGGAACCCGCCACCTTCATGAGGAGAAAACGATGTCCCCGGTCAGATACAGCCTGCTCAACGCCCCTTGGATTCCCGTGCGTTGGGTCCCACCCGCGGAGGGTTCCGCGACGGATGACCTATCCGAACACGTCGGGTTCGCCGAGCTGTTGCGCCGTGCCCACGAGATCGCCGGGCTGGCCGTGGTGGACCCGCCGGCGCACTCCGCGCTGTTGCGGGTGCTGTACGCGCTGACCGTGCGTGTCACCGGCCTGGACAGGGTGGGCACCTCGGAGGACGACTGGGCCGACCGGCGTCAACAGGTGTGGGAGGACGGTCGGCTGCCGGTCGACGGGATCGCGGAGTACGCCGACCGCTATGCGCACCGCTTCCTCGCGTTCGACCCCGAGGGGGGACGTCCGTGGATGCAGGACCCGAGGCTGGAGAAGCAGTGCGACCCGGCCAAAACCGCCGGGGTCAACAAGCTGGTCGTGACGCGGCCCGCGGGCAACAACCATGCCTGGTTCCGCCACAACTCGGACGCGAAGCCGGATCTGCCGACGGTTTCGGAGGCCGTTCTCAACCTGCTGGTGTGGCACTACTGGGGGCCCTCCGGACGCTGCTCCGCCCGAGAGGTGGACGGGGAGAAGACCGCCAGCGCGACGGCGGGCCCGCTTCGGACCGCTCTGTCGTACCACCCGCAGGGGGAGACGCTCTTCGAGACGTTGCTGGCCGGGCTTGTGCCGCCTGACCCGCGCGACCGGCTCGACGAGGACTACTGTCCTTGGGAGTTGGCGGAGCTGCCGGATCCTGCCGCAGTGCCGAGGGAGCCGGTAGGGCCCTGCTCCCGGCTGACCGGCCGCTCCCAACACGCGCTGCTGCTCGTACCGGACGACGACTCGCGCGACGACCACGGCACGCCCACCCTGGTGCGCGACGCGTACATCACCTGGGGAAACCGGGCGGGACGCATGGCCAGGGACGACGACTTCCTCATCTGGCAGATCAGCCAGCAGGGCAACCGCTACCCGCGCCCGGCGGACTCGCGGCGCGCGCTCTGGCGGGACATGGACGCGTTGCTGCTCGCAGAGCCGGGAGGTTCGGCTCAGGCCAGGCGGCCGAAGGTGTTCGCCTCGGCCGCCGAGATGCCCGAGGAGGTCGAACTCCGGGTGCGTGCCCTTGGGTTCGAGCAGGACGGCCAGGCCAAGGACACGCAGTTCGTCGACGGCTCCACGCCGCCGGTTCTCGGATTCGTGGAGGAGCGGGTCCCGCGGACCGGCCACCCGGTCGCCAAGCTCCGGCAGTTGGGCGAGAGCTACGGCTACCGACTGGACCGGGCGCTGAAGCGGGCCTGGAAGACGTACATGGACGATCCCAAGAGCGACGCGGACGCGTGGACGCTTCCTGCCGCCGCCCGGTACTGGGCCGCGGCGGAGGACCAGTTCTGGGCGGTCTTCCGAGAGTTGAGCCGCGATCCGGAACGGATCGATACAGGCTTCGACTTCGAGGGCGCCCGTAGGGCCTTTCTCCGGCTCGCTGAGAACGCCTACGACGAGGTCACGCGCAGCGTCACCGGGAGCCAACGCGGCGCCAAGGCTGTGTTCGAGGCACGTGTCGGCCTGCGGCGATCTTCCGGGAACGGCCAGACGCAGAGCTGACAGCTGACAAGAGCTGAGAGGAACCGACAAGACCAAGAAGGAGGGGAGACAGACCTTGACCACCACCGAGTCGCCGAAGCTCGACCGGGCGGCGAAGCACCGTCAGAGGCTCGTCGCGTATGTGACCCGGATCGACCACATCTGTTCCACCGACCCGGGCGCCCGTGTCGCGCTCCGAGCCGGGCTTCGGCAGGACATCAACAACCGCGCCACCTTCGCGATGAACCGCTACATCGCCCCATGGCTCCCGGAGAACGCCTCCGACGCCACCCAGCGGGCCTACTTCACGGTCGCCGCGTTGATCGCTTCCCGTCCCCGGGCCGCGGAGAACGGGGATGACGAGGACGAGGACGAGGCGCCGGAGGGAGCGAGCGCCGAGCGTTCCGACAGCGGCCCCGACTCCACCGGCGCCGGCGACGAGGCCGAGTCCGACGGGCCGGCCGAGCCCGAGGAACCCGAGCGTTGGGGACCCAGCCTGGGCAGCGCCTTCGCTGAGGCCGTGGCGGAAGTCCCTGGCAGGGACGGGGAAATGAGGGAGAGCGCGGCAGAGAGCCGGTTGAACATGCTCACCCGGCAGGGCGCCAGCGGCATTCACCGGAGCCTGCCCGCGTCCGTTCTCTATCTGCGTCAGCTCGACGTTCCCGTCGACTGGGCCCAGCTGCTGGCCGACCTCATCGCCTGGCCGGACCACTCCGGGCGCATCGCCCGGCGCTGGCTCCAGGACTTCTACCGCCGGCGTCACCGCGACGCGCACCAGGCCGGCGTGGACCAGAAGTCCACCGGAGACTCCCCCGAAGAGCCCCCGGAGTAGTCCGGCCTCACGCCCCTGGCTCGCACCCGGTGCCCGCCTTCCAGACCTTTCGAAGCCATCACCATCAGCATGGAGAAGACCGTGTCCGCAACGCCTCGTCCCGCCCGTTTCATCGACATTCACGTGATCCAGTCGGTTCCCTTCGCCAACTTGAACAGGGACGATACGAATTCGGTGAAGACCGTCCAGTACGGCAACGCCCAGCGCACACGGGTGAGTAGCCAGTCCTGGAAGCGCGCGGCGCGGGAGAAGTTCCAGGAGGAGATCGGCGAACGAGCCCTCCGCACACGCCGGATCGGCGAGCGCGTCACGCGCGAGTTGGCGGAGGCGCGCGGTTGGCCGCTGCCCCTCGCCGAGCGAGCTGGCGCTCACGTGGCCGCCGGCAGCAGCATCAAGTTCGAGCTGGCGAAGGAGAAGCAGGGAGCGGAGGGCGGTACGGCGAAGAAGGACGCCAAGACGGTCGTCCCCAACAAGGTTTTCACCAACGCGCTGGTGTACGTCCCGGAGACCGCCGTGCGGGAGTTGGCGGACATCGCCGAGGAGCACCGCGAGAAGCTGGAGTCCGCCAAGGACATCAAGAAGCCCGCCGACAAGAGCGTGCTGCCCCAGGCGGCGATCGACGGTGTGCTGAAGGCGCGCAACGGTGTGATCAACCTCTTCGGCCGGATGCTCGCCGAGGTCGACGACGCCGGTGTGGACGGCGCCGTTCAGGTCGCGCACGCGATGACCACCCACGAGACCGACGTCGAGTTCGACTACTTCTCGGCCGTGGACGACAGCAGCCAGGAGTGGAACGACGCCACGGGCAGCGGTCACATGGGGCACGGCCAGTACAGCGCCGGCACGTTCTACCGTTTCGCCACCCTCGACCTGGAGGAGCTGGCGGGCAACCTCGGCGACGACCCCGCGAGCGTGCGCGAGCTGACCGGTGCGTTCCTCGCGACGTTCGTCGAGTCGTTGCCCGGCGCCAAGAAGAACTCCACCGCCCCGTACACCCCTCCCGGGCTCATCCATCTCGCTGTCCGCGCCGACCGCCCGCTCTCCTTCGCCGCCGCCTTCGAGAAGCCGGTGACGTCCTCGCGCGGTGAGGGCTTCGAGGAGCCCTCCGTCGCCCGGCTGACGGCGTACGCGGCGCAGGCCAACAAGATGCTGGGCAGCCGACGGCTGCTGACCTCCGGCTGGACCAGCATCGGGCACGAGGACGCCCAGCACGTGGGGGACCGGTACGACGGCATCGAGGAACTGGTGGAGGCCACGCTCCGCGGCGCCCTGGGCGAGAAGACCGGTGAGGTCTCCTCGTGACCAGTTCGGAAGCCGAAGACCGGCCCGGTCTGCTGCTGCGGCTGGCCGGCCCGCTCCAGTCCTGGGGCGAGAAGAGCCACTTCACCGAGCGGGACACCGCGAGGTTCCCGACGCGTTCCGGCGTCATCGGGATGCTCGCCGCCGCGCTCGGCCGCAAGCGTGGCGAGCCCCTGGACGACCTGACCGCCCTCTCGCTGACCGTGCGCGAGGACCGGCCGGGCGTGATGATGACCGACCTGCACACGGTGGGCGGCGGCCTGCCGAACCGCGACACCGTCACCACCGCCGAGGGCAAGAAGCGTGGCGGGGCGACCGCCACGCTGCTCAGCCACCGCGACTACCTCGCCGACGCCGCGTTCACCGTCGCGCTGACGAGCACCCTCGGCGGGCCGGACGCGGAGACCCTGGACCGGTACGCCGAGGCGCTCCGCGAACCGCGCTGGCCGTTCTACCTCGGTCGGCGCTCCTGCCCGCCCGAGGGTCCTGTGCTGCTGGCGCGGAGCGACCGGGCGCTGGAGGAGCTGGTCGGGCTGCCGGTCTCGGCCGAACGCGCCAAGGGCGCAGGGCCGTCGCACCTCGTCTTCCTCTCCGACGAGCCCCTGGACGCGCTGCCGGTGCCCAAGGAGTGGGAGTCCTCTCCGGCCGACGAGTCCGCGCGGCCGACCAGCACGATCAACGACGACCCCCGTTCCTTTCACCCGAAGCGGCGGACCTACCGGGTGCGCCCGCTCTACCGCCGTACCGTCGCCGTTCCCGAGGAGCGGTTCGCCGGGCTCGGCGCCCCCTACCTCGCCGCGCTGGAGAAGCACCTGGCGGAGCAACGGGTGCCGTCCGAGGAGGGGATGACCCCGTGACCGTCTGGCTCAGCCGACTCATGCTCAACCCGCGTTCCCGCGCGGTCCAAGCCGACCTGGGAAGCAGCAGAGCGGCGATCAACCTGCATCGACGCGTGATGTCCCTCTTCCCGGAGACCGAGGGCGACGACGCGCGCGCCCAGTTCGGCGTGCTGTTCCGCGTCGAGGACACGCCCCAGGGGTACGCCGTCCTGATCCAGAGCGCCCACGAGCCCGACTCCGCCCGCCTGCCCGAGGACTACGGCGCGTTGCGGAGCAGGCCCCTTGACCCGCTGCTCGACGCGCTCAAGCCGGGGCGCCGGATTCGCTACCGCTGCGTGGCGAACGCCGTGCGCCGCCCCGGCGCGACCACCCGCGAGCTGTACCAGCTGAAGGCCGTCGTGCCGCTGAGCGGGCGGGTCGCCGACGAGTGGTGGCAACGAAAGGCGACCGCGGCCGGCCTGGAGGTCGAAAGCGTGCTCTCCCACCCCGTCGACACGGTGCGCGGCCCGCGCGGCACCTCGGGCGAGGCGGCGAAGCAGCACATGCGGCACCACCGCACCCAGTTCGACGGGACCGCCGTCGTCACGGACGCGGACCAGCTGCGGCAGCACATCGTCGCCGGCGTCGGGCGCGCCAAGTCCTACGGCTGCGGCCTGCTGACCGTCGCGCCCGCCGGGAGCGTCGGATGACCGCCACCCCACCGCGCGACCCCGGTCAGACTCCCGGCCAGGCGCGGCGCCGGCTGGCCGCACCCACCGTCGCGATGCTGCCCCGCGTCGCCGACTCCCTGTCGTTCCTGTACCTCGACGTCGTGCGGGTGCAGCAGGACGACACCGGCGTCTGCGCCGAGATCACCAGCGAACGCCACGGCACCGAGACCGTCTACCTGCCGACGGCCGCGCTGAGTTGCGTGCTGCTCGGCCCCGGTACGTCCATCACTGCCCGAGCCCTGTCGACCCTGGCCCGCCACGGGACCACCGTGCTGGTCGTGGGCTCGGGCGGTGTCCGCTGTTACGCGGCGACGCTCCCGGACTCACTCAGCACGCACTGGCTGGAGCGTCAGGCCCGATCCTGGGCGAACGACGAACAACGTCTGGGCGTCGCCCGCGCGATGTACGCGAAGCGCTTCGGGAGCGGAACGGTCCCGGCCGACGCCTCGCTCTTCCAACTGCGCGGGTTCGAGGGCGCGCGGGTCAAGGCGCACTACCAGCTCCTCGCCAAGCAGTACAAGATCGGCCGCTTCCGCCGCAACTACGACCCGGAGTCCTGGGAGGATCAGGACCCGGTGAACCTCGCGCTCTCGGCGGCCAACACCTGCCTGTACGGGATCGTCCACGCGGCGATCGTCGCGCTCGGCTGCTCCCCGGCGCTCGGTTACGTCCACAGCGGCAATCAGCAGGCGTTCGTCTATGACGTCGCCGACCTGTACAAGGCGCAGCTCACGATTCCGTTGGCGTTCTCGCTCCACGCGTCGACGGACCCCGAGGCCCAGGCCCGCCGCTCCTTCCGCGACGGGCTGCGGCTGTTCAAGCTGCTGCCGTGCATCGTCGCGGACATCCAGCAACTGCTGGACCCGTCGGGGGAGTACGAGGCCGAGGACCCGGACGAGCAGCTTGTCGACCTCTGGGACCCGATCGCCGGTGTCATTCCCGGCGGCACCAACCACGGGTTGGCGACGTGAGCCCCGGTGGCGGGGCACCGGGTCCCGGGCCGGAAGGAGGGCCGTCTCCGTGGCATCCATGATCGTGATCTCGGCGACGGCGGTCCCCGACCACCTGCGCGGCGCCCTCAGCCGCTGGCTGCTGGAGGTGACCCCGCAGCTCTACGTCGGCACGGTCTCGGCCCGCGTCCGCGACGAGCTGTGGACCTCGGTCAGCGCCAGCATCGCCGACGGCACGGCGGTCCTCGCCTACCCCGACGCCAACGAACAGGGCTTCACACTGCGCACGGCGGGAACGCGTCGCCGACACCCGCTGGACTTCGACGGACTGACGCTGATCGGCTTCCGGAAGGAGCGTCAAGAAACGGCAAAGCCGTTCTGACGACGCAGGTCGCGAAGGGTGCTCTCCGCGCGCGCGGGGAGGTCGACTCGCCACGTGCGGCACTCGTGGCCGGAGCCGGAACACCCCCGCTCGCGCGGGGAGGACCGGCATCCCAATCGACCGCCCGACGTACTTCTTGGAACACTCGGGATCGATGCTCGCGAGTGCGCCCGTGAGGACCTTGAAGCCGATCCCGCGTTTGGCAAGTCCGTCCACCATCGTTTCTGAGACGCTCGGCAGCGATCGGCTCAACACAAGTGCGGCTGGTTAGCCGCGAGTTCGGTAGGCGAGCAGGCCGCCTGAATCGGCAAGAGCAACACCCACGTACTCGTTTACAACTCGCGGGGCAATGCCGGGGTCAAGTACAGCGTCCCTGCCGGAGCGGGCGTCGAGAATGACGGGGCCGTTGGACGTCTCGCCGTAAACAAGACCATGCCAGGCAGAGCGGACCGTGGGGGCGACACGGCCTCCGTTCTCGTCGGGAAGGCTCCATAGGACCTCCGCACTCTGCGCGTCGAAGGCGACCGCAGTGGCCGTCGAGAGCCCGTCATCCGTGGTGAAGCACACCACAACGGAGCTTCCGTCGTACTCGCAGCGCATTCCGGCAGAGAGCCCGTCCACTTCGGTCGGCACGGGTTCGCCGGTCTGCGGGTCGATGAGCCGAATCCTGTCGTTCGCGCCGTAAGGGCTCGTGGTGAGTACCCAGTGAGGACCTGCGGGCTGCATGGACAGCGCGTACGTGTCATCGTCGTCGATCCAACGCTGTTCCGTTCCGTTGGATGTCTCGTAAGCCACCGTGTAGGACTCGAGGAACCCACTGGACAGGGCCCCTACCGTCAGTTCCCCCGTCACCATGGTGGCCGCGAAGTCATCCAGCTCCCACTTGGTGGTGGGTCCGGCCACGTCGATTCCATAGGAGGCCAAAGGCGTCCCGTTGTCGTCGGCCACTCCGAGGACGGCGACCCCATCGCTGGCACCCACCACGGTCATGTCGCAGTCGTAAGCCGACATACCACCACAGTCAGCGGTCTCGATCAGATGCCGCCACAGCACCTCCTGGTTCTCGGTTGACACTGCTACGACCTCGATGACGTCCCGGCTCGCGGCCGTCCCTTGGCCTGTGATCTCGGCCAGAAAGGGAACGAGAACCGCCTGGGCGCCGCCCACGTCGGTGACCAGTGGGGGATGGGCGCTGTTCCCCACAATCCGGGTGTTCTCACTGGTCCTGAGTGGCCTCTGCTCAGGTTCGATGACGTCGATGGTCTCCCCCGTGATGACATCGACGATATGAAGCCCGTCCGGGACAGCGACGTAGGCATGGATGCCCAGCAAGGTGACGGCAGGCTTTCCGGTGTCCGAGGCGTACCATCCGCCGCCTGAAAGATGGGCCGCTGCCTCGGGGAGCGCTATGGCAGACGATTGATGGAAGTGTTGGGGCGGATCGTAGCCTTCAACGACCGGGGTCGGCTGTGCTAAGTCTCCATTCCGATCGGGCGGTGCAGTGTCATCCGAACCGCAAGCAGTGGCGGCCAGCAGCATTGTCAGGCCCAGCAGGCCAGCCAGGCGTGTCCTTCGGGTCCACCGCATGGTGAAAGCCATCTCCTTGATCCCCCAGCACCTACCGCGCTACGTGTGAGTGTGATCAGTTTTCACCACTGACCCGGCTGCTTTCAATCGCGCCAGTCACCGACGGCACTTTCCGGAGGCGCTACGTGACGCCTGTACGTCAGGCGCTCATAGACCTCTGAACCCGTACCAGGTCACTGTTGCTAGAGCAGCAGGTACGGCACGCCCCGACGCTCACTCCAGCGGTTGCGCGCAGAGTTAGGTGAGGTGTGTGGGCTATCAGGGTCGTCTCGCTCACGTAGTGGGTGGCGCGGGGCATCTCGGCGGTGGGGCGGAGAAGGAGGACGGCGCCCATGATGGCTTCGGCGACGGGGCTAGGTACCGCCGATGAGGGGGCACAGGCAGCGGGCCCGGGCATCGAGCACGCGGGTGCCGAGCACATCTCGAAGTGAGTGCTCTCCGCGCGGGCGGAGGAGGTCCGTGGCATCAGAACAACGTCGCCGGACGCACGCAGTGTTGTACGCGCGGGCGGAGATGGTGCGAACAACTTCGGCTTCTCCTCGCGATAGGCGGCGTGCTCTTCGCGCGGGCGCGGAAGGTGCTGGGTGCCGATGGTCAGCGTCGGTGCCTGCCGATTCCGTCGGTGGAGACCGTCAAGCGCCAGCCGGCGAGACGTCTTGTCCCACAGGTGTTCCCCAACCCCCGCCACCCCGCAGCGGCAGCTCAACGCCCCTGCCGCGCCGGACGGCTGAGCCCGCTGTGAGTCTGGCGGCTCAGCCGCTCCAGGGCCGCACCGTGGCGCCCGCTCACGCCGAGGGGCGTGCCGTCGTCGGGGCGGGGGCGGGGGCGGTGCCGCCGTGGCGGCGGAGGTAGGCCAGGACGGCGCGTACGCGGCGGTGGCCGCTGTCGCCGACGGACAGGCCGAGTTTGTGGAAGACGTTGCCGATGTGCTTGTGCACGGCGTTGTCCGTGATGACGAGCCGTCGGCCGATGGTCGCGTTGTCGTGCCCCTCGGCCATCAGCGCGAGGACCTCCCGCTCGCGCGGGGTCAGGGCGTCGACGGGGTCGCCCCGTGCCGCGAGGAGTTGCGCGATGACGTCGCGGTCCATGGCGGTGCCGCCGCCGGCCACCCGGCGCAGTGCGTCGGTGAACTCCTCGACGCGGCTCACCCGGTCCTTGAGCAGGTATCCGATGCCGCCCCCGGCGTCGGCGAGGAGGCGGCCCGCGTACTCCTGTTCCACGTACTGCGACAGGACCAGGACGGGCAGTCCCGGGTGGTCGCGGCGGGCCTGGACCGCGGCTCGGACGCCCTCGTCGCGGAAGGTCGGGGGCAGTCGCACGTCCACGATGGCGACGTCCGGGCGGTGCGTCCGGACGGCGGTGAGGAGGCCGGGCCCGTCGGCCACGATCGTGACGACCTCGAAGCCCTCGGAGGCGAGCAGAAGCCTCAGCCCGGACGACAGCAGGACGTTGTCCTCGGCGATCACTACGCGCACGGCAACTCCACGGTGATGACGGTTGGCCCGCCCGGAGGGCTGGTGACATTCATGGTGCCGTCCAGAGCGGCGGCGCGGCGCCGCATTCCGTCCAGGCCGGACCCCCGGGTGGCATCCGCTCCGCCGGTTCCGTCGTCGACGATCTCCGCGCGCAGCAGCGGACCGTGGCGGTCCACGCGCACGGACGCGCTGGTCGCCCCGCTGTGCCGGGCGATGTTGGCCAGCGCCTCGGTGACGACGAAGTAGGCGACGGCTTCGACCGCCGCGGGAACCTCGCCGAGCGGGCCGACGTCGATGCGGGTCGGCACCCCCGACCTGCTGGTCAGGGCGCCGAGCGCGCCCGAGAGGCCCTGGTCGGCCAGCACCGGGGGGTAGATGGTGCGGATGACGGAGCGCAGCTCGGTCATCGCGTTCTCGGTCTCGGCGTGGGCCTCCCGCACCAGGACCGCGGCCCCCTCGGGATCGCGCGAGAGGCTTCTGCCGGCCACCGCGAGCCGCATCGCGATGGCCACGAGCCGGGCCTGCGTCCCGTCGTGCAGGTCCCGCTCGATACGGCGCAGTTCCGCGCTGTGCGCCTGGAGGACGTCCGCGCGCGTCCTGCTGAGTTCGGTGACGCGTGCGACGAGGCGCTCGGCGGGCGACGCCGCCAGGACCGCGAGGCAGCAGCGGGCGTGGGCCCGGGCGAGTGGCGGGAGGACGAGGGCGGCCAGCGCCGCCAGGACCACGACGTTCGTCAGGCCCAGGGACAACGCGGTACCCCAACTGGTGAGGGGCGTGCTGACCACGGGCAGCCACGGCGTCGTGGGAAGAGCCCACCACGACGCGGTGAGGACGGGAACGCCGAGCAGACAGCCCAGGAGGAGCAGCGCGAGGGCGCCCGCCGGCAGTCCGGTGACCAGCTGGGTCGCGAGCCACCTCAGGCCGCGCGGGGTGCGGTGCGGGCACGGCTCGACCGGCCGCCCCAACAGGCTTCCCGCGCGCCGGCGATGGAACTCGACCCAGGGCCCCGCCAGCGACGGAACGCACATCAGGGGCGCGGCGGCGAGCGTCACCGTCGTGGTCAGCAGGTTCTCCAGCAGGTAACGCCCGCCACGCCAGGTGACGCGCCACCGGTCGTGGGCCGCGTTGAGTACACCGAGCACGCGCGTCGCTTTCCGTGGTCGTACGGGAGGGGAAGGCTCCCGGCGTGCACTGTAGGGAACCGCGCGGCCGGTGGCACTACAGGTGGCTGTACCTCTCGTTCGGGAGCCCGTGGTAGCGATCGGCGACCGCGCGTCTCCGTAGCGTCGGGGGCATGGCACACACACCTTCGCCCACTCATCCCGCGCCGCCGCGGCGTCGCCGCGCCTCGGGCCGTTGGCCGGCCTTCGCCGCGGTCGCCCTCACCGTCGGCGCGGCCGTCGCCGTTCGACCGGGGGCCGACCCGCACGGCGCGACGGCGTCGGGGTACGGGCAGGACGACCTGCGCCGGGACGCCGACGTCCTCACGGAGCTGGGTGTCACCGGTGTCCAGGCACGGGTGACGACCGGCGCCGACCGGGACCTGGTCGCCACCAGCGGCGTCGCCGAGGTCGGCACCGACCGCCCGGTGCCCGACGACGGCTACTTCCGGATCGCCAGTACCGGCAAGGCGCTGGTGGCCACCGTGGTCCTGGGACTGGTCGACGAGGGGCGACTGGCGCTCGACGACACGGTGGACCACTGGCTGCCCGGTCTGGTGGACGGCAACGGCAACGACGGGCGCCGGATCACCATCCGTCACCTTCTCCAGCACACCGCCGGTCTGCACGACGATCTCCCGGGCTTCGCCACCCCGGAGGAGTACCACGAGCACCGGTACGACACCTACACGGACCGGGAGATCGTCGCGCGGGCGATGCGGCACCCGCCGGACTTCGCGCCCGGGGAAGGGTGGGGCTACTCCAACACCGGCTACGTCCTGCTCGACATGGTCATCGAGGAGGTCACGGGCCGCCCGTGGCACCAGGAGGTCGAGGACCGGATCCTGCGGCCACTCGGCATGGACCACACCTACCTGCCGGGCGAGACCCCCACCCTCCGCCGTCCCCACGCCCACGCCTACGAGGTCTACCCTTCCGGCGAACGGGTCGACGTCACCCGCGTGATCGTCCCCGACCCCGGTGGCTACGTCTCCACCACCGCTGACGTCAACCGCTTCTTCCGGGCCCTGCTCGGCGGCGAGCTGCTGACCGCGGCGGGACTGGCCGAGATGCGGGACACCGTACCGGTCGACGAGGAGACGCAGGTGCTCTGGCCGGGCGGGCGCTACGGCCTCGGCCTGGTCAGACGGCCGTTGTCGTGCGGCGGCGACTACTGGAGCCACGAGGGCGGCGAGAGCGGCTACATCACCCTCAACGGGGCGACCGCCGACGGCAGCCGTGCCGTCACCGTCTCCATGACCACCGCCCTGGGTGGCTCGCCCGACGACCCGGTACGCCAGGAGCAGGCCGCGAGTCGCCTCGTCGACCACGCGCTCTGCGGCACCACCGACCCCGCCGGTCGGGACGGCTGACGGGCGTGCCACGCGACTGACGGGCGTGCCACGCGACGTCCCGACGGTCGCCGGGAGGCCGTGTGCTCTGCTGGGGGGATGGACATGCGGGGTGACGAGGAGGCGCGGGAGCGCGGCGAGTTGGTGGTGCGCCCGCAGGCGCTGCTGCTGACGCTGTTCGGCGACCACGTGCTGGACCGCGGGGTGGCCGTCTCCACGGGCAGCGTGGTGGCGGTGCTGGACCGGCTGGGCGTGGGGGAGCACGCGACGCGCACCGCCGTGGCGCGGATGGTGCGGCGCGACCTGTTGGGAACGGTCCGCCGGGGCCGCCGGGTCTTCCTCGGGCTGACGCGGCACGGGGGAGAGGTGCTGCGGGACGGGCTGCACCGTCTGACGACCGACGTGGTCGACCGCGACTGGGACGGTCGTTGGACGCTGCTGTCGTTCTCGGTCCCCGAGGCGCGGCGGGCCGACCGGCACGCGTTGCGCAAGCGACTCGCCTGGCTGGGGTTCGCTCCGCTCCGCAGCGGGGTGTGGGTGTCCCCGGGGACGGCGGACGTCGAGCGCGTCCTCGCCGAGCTGGATCTCCTGGACCACGCGGAGGTGTTCCGGGCGGAGGCCGCCGGCTGGACCGACCCGGCGCGGATCGTCCGCGAGGCATGGGACCTGCCCGCCATCGAGGCCGACTACCGGGCGTTCCTGTCGCGTTGGGAGGACGGGACGTACGACGCTCTCGACGTGCTGTGCCGCCGGGTGCGCCTCACCGCCGAGTGGCTGCTGCTCGTGCGCCAGGACCCGCGGCTGCCCGCCTCGCTGCTGCCGGCCGGCTGGCCGGGGGTGGTCGCCCAGCGGCGCTTCCGCGCCCTGCACGGCCGACTCGTCGCCCCCTCCGTCGCGTGTGCGGAGAGGGAACTCGTGGTCGTCGCGACCGGGTGAGCCGGGGGCGACCGCAAGGTTCGTCAGATTATTGACGACCGATACGGGTGCGCCTAACGTCATGCGGGGGCACTCACCTAGGAGGCACCGATGACGCGTGCAAGAGCCGCGTTCACCGCATTCGCCAGCACCCTGTTACTCATCGCCGCGGCCCTCGCCTTCCCCTCGACGGCACAGGCCGCTCAGCTCGTCGAGGTCACCGACTTCGGCGAGAACCCCGGAGGCGCGCGTATGCACCTCTACGTTCCCGACGTCACCCAGGACAGCCCGCCGGTGGTCGTGGCCATGCACGGCTGCGGGGGCGACGGGCCGGGCTTCGCCCAGTCCAGCGGCTTCAACTCCCTGGCCGACCAGTACGGCTTCCTCGTCGTCTATCCGACGGCGACCCAGCAGACCGCCTTCGGCACATGCTTCGACGTGTGGTCGCCGGCGTCCAAGGTCCGGGGCGGCGGCAGCGACCCCGTCTCCATCGCCTCGATGGTCGCCTACACCCACCAGCAGTACGGCGCCGATCCCTCCCGCACCTTCGCGACCGGGAGTTCCTCGGGCGGCATGGAGACCAACGCGCTGCTCGCCCTCTACCCGGACGTGTTCGCGGCGGGCGCCGCGTTCATGGGCGTCCCGTTCGGCTGCTTCCTCGACGAGGCGGACTTCCCGCCGTGGAACAGCCAGTGCGTCAACGGCGGCAAGGACGAGACCCCGGGGACCTGGGGCGACGCGGTACGCGCGGCCTACCCGGGCTACGCGGGCCCCCGCCCGCCGGTGCAGCTGTGGCACGGCACCGAGGACAACCTGGTGCCGTTCTCCCTGCTGCGGGAGGCGACCGAGCAGTGGACGGACGTGCACGGGCTGAGCCAGACGCCCAGTTTCACGGACCAGCCGCAACCGGGTTGGGAACGCGCGAACCACGCCGACGCGGAGGGCACCGTGTGGGTCGAGTCGATCACCGTCCATGGCGCGGGCCACACCCTGCCGGCGGGCGGCATGGCCGCCGAGGCGATCGCGTTCTTCGGCATCTCCGGCGGCTGAGGCCGGCGCGGTGGCTCGGGCGCCAGGCGAGAGGGCGCCCGAGCCACCGGGCGCGCGTCGACCCGGCGGCGGCTCACGGCCCGCCGTGCCGCTCCCGGATCGCGGACCTTCTGACCTTGCCGCTCGGGGTGCGCGGCAGTTCCGCCACGAGCACCACCGACCTCGGCGCCTTGTAGCGGGCAAGACGGCCGGAGAGATACGCCGAGATCCCGGCGAGCGTGGGCGACGCGCCGTCGCGTGGGACGACCACCGCCCGCGGGACCTCCCCCCACAGCGGATCGGGCACGCCCGTCACGACGCAGTCCGCTATCTCCGGATGGCCGAGCAACACCCTCTCGACCTCCGCGGGGTAGACGTTCTCCCCACCCGAGACGATCACGTCACCGAGGCGGTCCACGACGCGCACCCGCCCCCGGGCGTCGCCGCGGGCCGCGTCGCCGCTGCGGAACCACTCACCGTCGAAACACGCCGCCGACCGCCCGGCCGCTCCCCAGTAGCCGGCCATGACGTTCGGCCCGGAGACCTGCAGCTCCCCGACGTCGCCGGGTTCGCCCGGCCGCCGGTCGGGACGAACGATCCGCACGTCGGTGAAGAAGTGCGGCACGCCTCCTGGCGCCCCGCCGCTGCCGGGGTCAGGGCCGGTCAGCAGCACGCCGGGGGCGGCCTCCGTCATCCCGTAACCCTGCCGGACGGCGAGCCCGCGCTCCGCGTAGACGGCGACGAGTTCCGCGGGGACCGGGGCGCCCCCGCACAGG
The DNA here is from genome assembly GCF_900230195.1 of Streptomyces zhaozhouensis. Lineage (GTDB taxonomy): Bacteria > Actinomycetota > Actinomycetes > Streptomycetales > Streptomycetaceae > Streptomyces > Streptomyces zhaozhouensis. The sequence goes on along the minus strand of NZ_OCNE01000029.1, from coordinate 23,593 downwards.
AGCGAGCGCAGTGAGGACAGGTCCGCGTCCGGCCACTCGTCCGCCCTGGCCAGCAGCTCGAACATGGTCGGCACCCCGAACAGGAAGGTGATCCGCCGCGCCGCGACCACGGCCAACACCTCGGCGGCGTCGAACCGTTCGAGGAGCACACAGGTGCCGCCCTTCAGCAGCACTGGAAGCGCCAGCATGTTGAGCGCCGCGGCGTGGAAGAGGGGCGCGACGGCCAACGCCCGTTCCCCGGCCGTCAGATCGAGGTCGACCAGGACGTTCAGGGCGTTCCAGGTGACGTTGGCGTGGGTCAGCACCGCGCCCTTCGGGGTGCCCGTGGAACCGGAGGTGTACATGATCAGACACGGCTGGTCCGGTGACACGGGCTCGTCCAGGGGCTCGGCCGTGGACTCCGCGAGCATCGTCTCGTAGTCGGGCCCGATCCGCACGCGCCACCGGGGGCCCAGCCGACGGGGAGCCGCCGCGCGGACCAACTCCGCGTGGGAGGGGGCGTACAGCAGGACCTTCGCCCCGCAGTCCGCGAGCTGGAAAGCTGTTTCGGGCGGCGCCTGGCGGGCGTTGAGCGGGACGAAGACGGCGCCGAGCGCGGCGACGCCGAAAAGCGTCTCCAGGAAGGCGGGATCGTTGGGTCCGAGATAGGCCACCCGGTCGCCTGGCCGCACGCCGCGGGCCCGCAGCGCCCGCGCGAGACGGGTGGTCCGTTCGCGCAGCGCGGCGAAGCTGGTGTGGCGGTCCCGGTGGACGAGGGCCGTGTGGCCCGGGGCGCGGCGGGCGCACCGCGCCGGCCAGGAGCCCAGTCCGTGGTCACGCATCGCATGTCCTTCCTCGCGGCGCGGCCGGCCCCCCGAAGACGGCCCCCGGGCCCAGCCGGGCACCCCCGCGAGCCCGTGAGCCGTCCGGCACGGGGGACCGCTCCGCGGATTCCGGCACGGTGGGCCGTCGCGCGGATCGCCCCGTGGTCTGCCCGGGGCGGGGGCTACTCCCACACGAAGGTCGACACACTCTGTCCCGGCAGCTCCGCCGTGAACGAGCCGCCGGTGACGCCTTCCCGGCCCTGCGCCGCGACGGTCCTGCCCGCGTCCGTCACCCAGGACGACACCGTCGTGGCGCTGCTCCCCACGACCGAGAAGGGCTGACTCACGGCCGAGCCGCCCTTGTTGACCGCCACCACGACCACCCGCGAGCCGCCGCCCCGGTACGCGGAGGTGAACACGTCGGCCTCCGGGGAGGGCGTGGCCTCGACGCGCACATGACCGGGACGCACGAACCTGGCGAAGTGCGCCATATTGGCGCCGCGCTTGCTGATCTGGCCGTCCTCACGCATCGGGCCGTAACTGCGCCGGATGTACCACCACACGTAGGCCTGGAAATCGGCGTCCACCATCGCGTGGTGGATGTGCTCCCCCACGTCGAGCGCGTGCGGCCACAGGTCGGCGGAGTCGCTGCTGTTCGGGTGGTAGACCTCCGTCATCCACAACTCCTTCCCGGCGCCGCGCTGTTGGAAGAGCGGGTAGGGGAAGTCACCGTAGGGCGTGCCGTAGAGGTGGGCGCCGAGGATGTCCATGTTGGCCAGCGCCTGGGAGTCGTTGAGGATCGGGTCGGAGATGTTCTTCAGGTACTGGAAGGACTCCGGCGCGATCACCCGGGTGTCGATCGAGCCGGCGTGCTCGCGCATGAACCGGAGCAGTTCCTCCGGCGTCCACCACGTCCAGTCGTGCGCGTAGTCCGGCTCGTTCTGCACGGAGATGGCGTACAGGTCCACCCCGTTGTCCCTCATGAAGCCGGTGAAGTCGTTGAGATGCTGGGCGTAGGCCCCGTACATGTCGTGGCGCAGGCGCCTCGCGTCCTGCTGGTCGCCTCGGACGAACGTCTCGACCATGTGCGCCGGCGGGTTCCACGGCGAGGCGAAGACCGTCGCGCCCAGCTCCTGGGCACGGCGGGCCGTCGCCACCTCGCCGGCCCAGTTCGACGACGTCTCGTCCACCGGCATCCGCAGCATCGAGAAGCCCAACTGCCCCTCGCCGGTGCCGAAGGCGGTCTCCCGCTGGGCGGCCGTGAGGTCGCCGATCCAGGGGGTGTGGTTCATCCCGCCGAAGCCCCGGATCGTCTGCCGCTCGGCCGACGGGTCGATCACCACCTCCCCCGCCGCCCGCGTGGCCGCCCGCGCCCCCGAGGCGCCCAGCACCGGCGCCGCGACGGCGGCGACGGGCAGCGCGCCGAGCGAGGCGAGCACGGTTCTGCGACTCGGCCGCCCCGCACCTTCGCGGCCGTCCCCGGTTCCACCCTGCTGTGCCGTCATGACGTTCCCTTCCGGACGCGAGGTCCGTTCGCTCGTCCCGACCTGCCTGGTGCTACACCCGCTACTTCGCCCGCACTTCGCCCGCCGGCCACTTCGCCCGCGCTTCGCCCGCCGGTTTGGGAGCGCTCCCAAACGTGCCCGCGAGTCGGCCTTTCGCCACGCCCTGCCGCGGTCGCGCGTTCGGTATCACGAATGCCGTGCGGGGTCCCGGATGCCTGGCACGCTAACGACAGCCCGGCGGGCGGTCAATACGCGGCGCAGGCGCTTTCTGTCCCGTCGAACTCCGTTGCCGGGCAGTCGACTTGACGCCCGGAGGCGGCCGCCAGGCGTCGTGTCCGGGTGCGGCCGCGTTCCGTTGGTGCGGGTCTCCTCCCGCCGCTGTCCGGCGCTGCCCGCCGCTGCCGTTGCCGCTGTCCGGCGCTGCCGTGTCTGGGTGCGGCCGCGTTCCGCCGCTGCCCGCCGCTGCCGTGGCCGGGTTCCGTCGCACCGACCCATCCCGCCTCCGGGGCGACCGCGACGCCCCGCCCCGCCGCTACGCGGTGGAGGCGGCGGGGCGGGACATGGCGGGGCGGGGGGCACCGGCATCCCGTGGTGAGCGAGTCACTGGCGCGAGCGCCCGCCCCTCGGTGGTTCATCGCCGGGGCGTCTGGAGGCGACCCAGGTGAATGACCAGCGAGAGCACGGTCGACCTGCTCTCCGGGGAGAGGGAACCCACCCTCGCCGCGATCTCGCGGACGGTGCTGTCGGCCAGGGCCGCCAGCAGCTCCGGGTCCGTTCCGATCGAGGGGACGCGGGGAGCGGTGGCGCCGTCGCCGGGGTCGCCGGTGTCCAGTTGCCGCAGTCCGTCCAGGACCCGTCGCAGCGTGGGCAGGTCGTCGGGGCCGGCCGGGGCGTCCCTGGCCTCGGTCCCGCGCGTGCCGTCGTGTTGCCTCAGCCGGGCGAGCAGGGCCAGTTCGGGGGCGAGCCGCTCGTGGCCGGCGTCGTCGTCCGCCAGGTACCCCACCGGCAGCGCGAAGTAGTCGGCCAGCGCGCGCAGATGGTGCGACGCCGGGTTGGTCGACCTGCCGGTGGTCAACTCCCGCAGGTAGGCGCCGGAGATGTCGACGCCGGTGCGTTCGGTGATGCGCCGCGCCAACACCTCGAACGACGCGGGCTCCTCCCCGCGCGGCGTCCGCGACTCCCGCGCCAGGCTCAGCTTCTCCGCGAGCGTGCGGGGTCGGACGGTCGTGCTGCTGGCGGCGGTCTCCGTGGCCATCGGCGGTCGCCCTGCCTTCCCTCGACGCGTGGTGCCTTCCGCTGCGGAGGAGGATAGAGCCGAGAAGGGGCGAAACGGCGCAAGCGCGGCCCCGGGCGGACAACGGGCCGCGCGGGGGAGCCGACTTCGGTTCCGGCGGCCGTCTCCGACTCCGGCGCGCCGTTCGGTCGTCGAACAGCTGCCACGCCGGCGTCTGGCGAGCGGCGGGGCCGCGCCGCGCCGCGCCGCGTCACGGGGCGGGGACCCGGGGGCCGGCGTGCGTGCGCCCGGACCCGGGCGGGCCACCGTGGATCACGCGTCCCCCGTCACCTCCGGTACCGCTCGGCGACCGCCGCGAAGGCGGCCTTGGGCTCCCACTCCATGTCGGGGTAGGTCTGCCCCCGGCGCCCTTCGAGGAGCTTGACGATGCCCAGGCCGGCCCGGTCCAGGTCGTCCCTGGGGTCGCCGTCCGGGCGGTGCGGGTAGCCGGGCAGGGAGAAGAGGAACACGAACGCGCTGTCCACGCCCTCGGTCTCGAAGATCTCCAGCAGCTCGTCCAGATACGCGGCCTGGCCGGCCTCGTCGCGCTCGTACACGCCGTTGAGCCGCACCGGGGTCCTGGTCTCCGGGTCCTGCTCGACCACTTCCAGCACCCGCCCACCGCGGTCTCCCGCGCCTCGGTAGGCGGCGGTGCCGAAGCCGGTGATGGCGAGCCGCTTCGAGGTCCGGACCAGAGTGCGCACCGCCTCCCGGAACCGGTCGGCGACCTCGGCGGAGCGGAGCAGCTCGTACGTCACCACGTCGAAGAGATCCCAGTCGACCTGCTCGAACTGGATGGCCGAGTAGGTGAGTTCGCCCAGGAAGCGCTCGCGGATCGCGACCGCCGCCTCGCGGAGGAACGCGTTGACGCGCACGCCGAGCTCGCCTATCGCCTCGGCACGCCGCTCGGGCCGGCTCATCAGGTGCCCGACCCGCTCCTCGGGGGTCTCTCCGGGCAGAAAGCCGTGGTTCATCACGCTCAGCTCGACCCCGGCGACGAACACGACGGTGGCCCCCTGGTGCCGGAGCCGTTCCGCCCGCTCGGCGCAGTCGCGGAACAGCGCCAGGATCTCCTGCGGGTCCAGCTCCAGCGGGTAGGGCGTGAACCAGACCTCCAGTCCGAGCTCGGCGGCGGCAGCGGCGGCCAGCTCCAGCCGGTCGGGGTCGCCGCCGATGATCTGGACCGCGTTGCAGTGCAGGTCGTCGCGGATGATGGCGAGCTCGCGCCGGACCACCGCGGGGTCGAAGCGCTCGCGGGACGTCTGGCCGTGCACGACGAATCCGGTGTCGTAGGTCATTCCTCTTGCGCGCATGGTGACGCCTCTCCGTCGCTTTTGGTCGGTCTCTGTCGGATGTCGGCCGGTGTCGGACCGGGCCTCGGCCGGTATCGGACCGGGCCTCGGCCGGTGTCGGTCGGGTCGAGACTGACAAAGAAAATGCGCGCACGCAAGTTTACGCACGCGCATCTTTCTGGGCCGGTAACTTTGCGTGCGCGCAGTTGTCTGTGGAACGCTGACGCCCGTGACGACACCACCACCGCCGCCGCCGCCGCCGGGGTTGCGTGAACGCAAGAAGCGGGCCACGCGTGAGGCGTTGCGTGAAGCGGCCCTGCGCCTGGCTGTGGAGCGCGGACCGGATCGGGTGCGGGTCGAGGACATCGCGGAGGCGGCCGGGGTCTCGCCGCGCACCTACAACAACTACTTCGCCAGCCGCGAGCAGGCGATCGCCTCCGCCGTGACCGGGGACCGGGAGGCGCGCGTCGCGGCGGCGGTCGCGGCCCGGCCCGAGGGCGCGCGCCTGGCCGACGCCGTCACGGAGGCGGTGGTCGAGCAGTACACGCGCGACGGCGAGCGCGAACAGCGCGCGCTGCTGCTGATCACCAGCCGGCCCGCGCTGCGCGACGCCTTCCTCGGCACCACCGCCGGCATCGAGCTCCCGCTCGCGGAGGTGATCGCCGCACGGCTGGGGGACGGCGGGGCGCACACCGCCCGCGTCCTCGCGGCAAGCGTCGCCGCGGCGGTGCGCGTCGCGCTGGAGGGCTGGCTCCGGCCGACGCGACACGCGCCGGCCGGCGAGGGGCGGGACGCCGGCGGGCTGGTCGTCCCGTCCGGCGCACTGCCCGACAGGCTGCGCGAGGCGCTGGCCCCGCTCGCGCCCGCGTTCGACGCGGCCGAGGGGCGCACCCGGTCGTGAACGCGCCCCGGCGGCCCGCGCCCCGGCGCGGCTCGCCCCGTCGCGGCTCACCCCGTCGCGGCTCGTCCCGGCGTGGCTCGTCCCGGCGCGGCGCGTTCAGTGGGGCGCGTCCGCGGTGACGATCTCGCCGTCGCGCGGGAGATGTCCGTGGAACGTCAGCGGCACGGCCGTGGCGCGCCGGATGTCGCGGTCGTCGACGGCCTGGAGATGGACGTGGGGCTCGGTGCTGTTGCCGGAGTTGCCGCAGCGGCCGAGCGCGTCGCCGACGTGGACACGTTGCCCCCGCCGCACCGTGACGCTGCCCCGCCGAAGGTGGCAGAGGGCGATCAGAACGCCACGGGTCTCCACCAGCACATGGTTGCCGGCGAGCGCCACCCAGCCGGCCGCCGCTCGTCGGCGCTGCGTCAGCGCGTAACGGACCGAGGGCAGGCCGCGATGGGCCGGGTGATCGCTCTCGGCGTCGTGCGCGGCGACGACGACACCCGCGACGGGGGCCAGGACCGGACGCCCGAAACCGGGGAACCTCTCGGGCGGTTCCGGGCGCACGAGGGAGTCGAACGTGATCGGTGCCGTGCGTCCCCCGGCGTCGACGGGCACGAAGTCGATCGCGTGCGAGGAGGCGAAGGAGGCCGTGCCGTGGCTGGGCACCCGGTTGGCGGGGCTGTTGCGGACGCGCCAGCGGCCGGTGAACGGGTAGGCGAGGTCGATGGGTTCCGCCACACGGTCCTCCTCGTGGTCTCCTGCCCCGGGCATCCCCCTCTCGGAGCCGGCGCCAACCCGCGCGCCGGATCGAGAGAGGGCCCGCACGGTCGTCCGCCGGCGACTGCCCGGGGCGTGGCACCGTCGGGGTACCGTTCCGGGGACGCGGCCGGAGGGCGGCCGGGACGGCAGCGGCGGCGACTCGCGCCCGAAGGCGGTGGTGTGCGGTGCGGAACGCGTATTCGCCCCTGCCGGAACTGAATCTTCTCAAGGAGTTCGAGGAACGGCTCGGTCCGGTCTGCTACTCGGACGGTTTCGAACTCCGCGAGTACGGCGCGGACGCCGGCCTCCACACCTGGTCGGACCACCCCGCATTCCTGAGCCGCTTCCTCCCCTTCGCACAGGCCAACGGCTCGGGCTCCGACTACGCGCTGTGGCGCTGCGACCAGCGGACCGATCTCGCCTCGCTGCCCGTCGTCTTCGTCGGGGACGAGGGCGACCTGTATGTGATCGCGCGGAACCTGAGGGAACTGTTCCGGCTGCTCGCCCTCGACAGCGAGCCGATGTCCGACTTCGGCTTCCTGGGCGCGGGCAGCGGGGACGGCGGACACAGCGAGGGGCACCGCGAGTTCCTCGACTGGCTGCACCAGCACTTCGGGCTGGGCCCGCCGGAGGACGTGGACGCGCTCTGGGCCGAACGGGCAGCGCTCGACGACCAGTTCAGGGCCTGGGCGGGGAACTTCGTCGAACGGGGCGCACGCTGACGCGCGAAGCCGCGCGGCGCGGCGCGGCGCGTTGGGCGGCCCGACGCTCACCGCGTCGGAGCGACGCTCTCGGCGCCGGTCCCGCCACGGCTCTGCTCCGGCCGTTCCGAGAAGGTGATGCTGCGCAGCATCGTGACGACCGGTGGCATGTAGGCGTGCCAGTGGCGGGGCACCGAGGTGCTGAAGGTGACGGTCAGCAGGCGTTGGTCGTCCGACGGGGTCCGGTCGGTCACGGAGGGAAAGGAAGGAACGGGGAGGAACGCCTGGAGTTCGGCGAAATCGATGTGGTCGGGCGTCTTCTCGGAGACGACGTCCGCGGGAAGGCGGTATCTGCGGTTTCCCGTCACCACGGTGGCCGGTCCCGTGGGAAGGTCGTAGACCCGGCCGCTCCAGTCGCCGCGCAGGGCGACGAGTGACTGCATGGCCCCCTCGGCGGCGACCGCCGGGTCGTCTCCGTAGGGGAACGCCTGGGCTGTGACGAGGATGCTGGCCATGGACAACTCCGCGTCGACGAGTCGGAGCGTCGCTCCGGCGTAGACGGTTCCCAGCTCGTGGAGCGCCTCGGACACCCTGTGCACCTCGTTGAGCGGCCTCTGGTGGAGGAACCCCTCCTCGTCCACGGGGTGCGGATCCAGGGCCGCCACATGTGCACGGGTCTCCTCGACCGACATTCCACTGGGGAACTCGAAGAAGCCCCCCGGCACGTCGAAGTACACGTACATCAGTTCCCCTCCGGTGGGGTCGGGCCTCGGTAGGGGGGAGGCGGAGGCGGCGGGGGGACGTCGAGGGCGGACTGCTGGTGGAAGTTCTCGACGATCTCCCGGTTAACGCGGGCCGTGCGTCGCGTCATGGGGCCGATGGCGATACCGAAGGCCAGCAGCAGAGCGGCTACGCACCACAGGGTGACGCTCAGCGCGGTGTTGTCCCGCACGTTCCAGGCGACTGACGCCGCGGTGAGGAAGAAGAACCCGATGACGAAGCGCGCGGGCGCGGGGTTGTAGCCCTCCGCGTGGTCCCAGGCGTCCTTCGCCGCCGACATCGCGGCGGGTGAGGTCCCCCCGGGCGCCCTCATGGCGCGCGCCTGCCCGAGCGGGGTGGTGTCGAGCGCGAACTTCAGGATGGCGCCCCGCGATCCCACCTCGCGGTGAAGGACGTGATACCCCCGGGCGTAGGCGCCATCGATGACGTCGTCCAGCAGGTGAATATCGCCGGCCAGCCATACGTCCACTGTGGGGCGGCCGTCGAAATCGGCGAGAATCCTATTCAGTGTCATGTGGTCACGTGGCCTTCGTGCGCTGCGGATGGTTCTTGCCATGCGCTGTCGAATCCCTCCATGAGGGTGACCGCGTCGACGGTGGCCGATTCCTCTGGCGCCGGCCCGGCTTGGTCTGTGCTCGCGTTTTGGATCAGCGACGTGATGGAGTCGATCAGGCCGAACCCCGAGGTGGCCTCAGTGGCCCATGAGCGCCCGATCGTGCCGAGTAGGCTTCCCGCTCGAAAAGCGGATCCGAAAGGTGCGATACCGAGGAGGTCTTGCGCGAAGGTACGTGCGGAGATCTCCTCGCCGCCGAGCTTGGCCGCACCATGGGCGGCTGTCGCCGCGATGGCGAAACCGCCCGAAGCTATCCCCAGTTGGACGGCAGGCCCGGCGAGGGGCTGCAACATCGGGATGACGGCCAGCGCTCCCAGGGCAACGGCCGCTATCCCCAAGGCTGCGCTCATCAACCCGCAGATGTCACCCAACAGGCGGAAAGCCGTGGCGTTCTCCGCTATCCAGCGGCCGACCGCCTGGAGCACGTTGTCGGCGATGGCGGCGATGCCTTCGACTAGTCCGCCCACCCAGTCGCCGATGCTGGAGAGCCACCCCGGTTCGTTCGGGGCGATGTCCATGGCCCGGTCGAGGCGGTCGGCGATCTCCTCGCCGTACTGGGTGTACTCGACGGCCAGGTCGCGGGCCCGCCGGCGCACGTCCTCCAGGTCCTGCTCGACGCGATCGCGGTCCCGCTGGGCGCGCGCGTTCTCCTCAAGCGCGCTGTCGCGTTCGTCGCCCTCCTCCAGAGCGAGCAGCTCGCTCAGCGCCGTAGGCCCGGGGAGACGGTCAAGTCGACTCCGCAGGGCCTGGGCGTCGTGCTCCAGGCGTTCGGCCTCGCGCTGGGCGGGCGGCATGTGCGTCGCCCAGTCCTCCAACGCCCGGGAGGCCATCACGAAGGACTCGTGGGCCGCCTCCACCTTCGGCTTGAAGTCGTCGTCGAACTGCTCGCGCCACGCCTCAGCCGCCCGGCCGCGCCACTGCCCACCGCCCGTGCCACGCAGGAGCGCGACGACATCGCCGAGCGCGGTGGCGGTTTGGCGTACCTGGTGAGCCACCCGGCCGGCGGTCGGCGGGTCGCCGGGGCAGGGGACAAAACCGAGCGCGGGGTAGTCGGCGGCCTGGGCGGGCGCGGGGGTGACGGGGAAGGAAAGGCTCATGCCGCCAGATCACCACCGTCTCCCTCGGTGCTCTCCTCGCGTAGACACGCCTCCAGGCCCTCGTCGATGGCCTGGAACGAGCGGAGTATCTCGTCCAGTCCGTCGGCCGCGTTGTCGGCGAACTCCGCCAACTGCGAGATGCCGTACTCCCATTCCTCGCCGAAGTCGTCCATCCGCCGTTCGAGCCTGGAGACCCCCATCGAGGCGCCGTCCACCTCCGCCATGGCCCGGCAGGGCTCCTCCATCAGCTCGGCGATACCGCGGATGTTGTCGCGGTTCGCGCGGAGCATGTCGTAGTCGAGGTAGAGATCGCTGCTCACGGGCCCCCAGTAGGCAACTCAACGAAACCGGTCGGTCACTGTACTCGAACGGTTGCTCAGTGTGCGAGAGGGGGCGGGGGGTGGGCCGGAGGCGCGATGGGCCCCCTGGTGCCGTGCGGTGCGGGCCGAGGTCGGCGGGGGTGTGCGAGGGGCGGCGTTGTGGGGAGGTGCCAAAAGGGGGTCGGTTTTGGCCGTACTTACTTGTGAGTAACGACGCATAGCCGGGCGCCCGGTTCGGCACCTACGGTCGTTTCATGCCGAACCTGCCCGACGTCGTCCTGTGGTCCATACCCGCGTTCGTGCTGCTCACCGTCGTCGAAATGGTCAGCTACCGGTTCCACGCGGACGAGGAGGAAGCGGGTTACGAGGCGAAGGACACCGCGACCAGCCTCAGCATGGGGCTGGGCAGCCTGTTCTTCGACTTTCTGTGGAAGATCCCGATCGTCGCGATCTACACGCTCCTCTACGAACTGACCCCGCTGCGGGTGCCGTTCGAGTGGTGGACGTTTCCGCTGCTGCTGCTCGCGCAGGACTTCTTCTACTACTGGTCGCACCGCGGCCACCACGTCATCCGCATCCTGTGGGCGTGTCACGTGGTGCACCACAGCAGCCGCAAGTTCAACTTCACCACCGCCCTGCGGCAGCCGTGGACCAGTCTGACGTCGTGGCCGTTCTATCTGCCGATGATCGTGCTGGGGGTGCATCCGGCGGCCGTCGCGTTCTGTTCCTCCGTGAACCTGGTCTACCAGTTCTGGATCCACACCGAGCGGGTGGACCGGCTGCCCAGGCCGTTCGAGTTCGTCCTGAACACGCCCTCGCACCACCGTGTGCACCATGCTTCGCAGGGCGACTACCTGGACCGCAACTTCGGCGGCATTCTGATCGTCTGGGACCGGATCTTCGGCTCCTGGGCAGCCGAGGAGGAACGGCCGGTCTACGGGCTCACCAAGAACATCGAGACCTACAACCCGCTGCGCGTCGCCACCCACGAGTACGCCGCCATCGCGCGCGACGTGCGCGCCGCGCGGGACTGGCGCGAGCGGGCGGGGCGGGTCTTCGGCGGGCCGGGGTGGCAGCCGGAGGCGGCGCGGGCCGTCGAGGCGGCGCGGGCGGAGCGTTCCGGGTGAACGCCTGGGGCGGTGTCCCGGCGCGGGGGTGGCGTGGCGCGTTTCTGACGGTCGCGGCGGTCGACCTGGTGTCGCTGCTGCTCGGGTTCGACGCCGGCCATCTCGTCGCCAAGCCGCTGCTGATGCCGCTGCTCGCCGCCTACGCGGCGGCCGCCGGCGCGCCCAAAGTGCTGGTCGTCGCGGTGCTGTTCGGCTGGGGCGGCGACGTGTTCCTGCTGGTCGACGCCGACGCGGCGTTTCTCGCCGGGATGGGCTCGTTCGCCGTCGGCCACGTCTGCTATCTGGCGCTCTTCGGCCGCCGGAGGGCATCGGTGCCGCTCGGGCTCGGGTACGCGGTGGTGCTCGTCGGCGCCGTGGCCCTGCTCTGGCCCGACCTCCCCGCCGAACTGCGAATCCCCGTGGCCGGCTACTCGCTGCTGCTGGCCGCCATGGCCTACCGGGCCAGCGCGCTGGGCGTGCGCGCGGGCGTCGGCGGGGCGCTCTTCCTGGTCTCCGACACGCTGATCGCGACGGACATCGCGGAGTGGCCGCAGCTGCCGGCGCCCGACCTGTGGGTGATGGCGACCTACCTCGCCGCCCAGTATCTGCTCACGACGGGCATCCTCACGGCACGGCGGCAGGAGCGGCAGCGCGAGCGGCGGCACGAGCGGCGGCAGGCGGGGGCGTGAACGGACCGGCTCACGCCGTGTGTTCGAGGAAACGCAACACCGCCAGCACCCGCCGGTGCCCCGGCTCCGTCGGGGGCAGCCCGAACTTGCTGAAGATGTTGGCGACATGCTTCTCGACGGCGCGCTCCGAGACGACGAACGAGGCGGCGATCGACTGGTTGCTCCGGCCCTCGGCCATCAGCGCCAGCACCTCCCGCTCGCGCGGCGTCAGCGCGCCGAGCGCGTCCGCGCGCCGGGCGGCGCCGAAGAGGCGGCCCACCACCTCGGGGTCGAGCGCGGTGCCGCCGGCGGCCACCCGGCGCAGGGAGTCCGTGAACTCGTCGGTGTTCATCACCCGTTCCTTCAGCAGGTAGCCGATGCCCGCGGTGCCGCCGCCCAGCAGCTCCGCGGCGTACCGGGTCTCCACGTACTGGGAGAAGATCAGCACCCCGGTACCCGGATGGTCGGCGCGCAGGGTGACGGCCGCCCGCAGCCCCTCGTCGGAGTGGCCGGGGGGCAGCCGGATGTCGACGACGGCGGCGTCCGGCCGTTCCTCGGCGACGGCGGTGAGCAGCGACTCGGCGTCGCCCACGGCCGCCACCACCTCGATGCCGCGCAGGCCCAGGAGTTGGACGAGGCCTTCCCGCAGGATCGCGGAGTCCTCGGCGATGACGACACGCATGGGGTTCCGTTCGCTGGTGCGGCGCGCCCCGGGACGGGGCGCCGGGGACGAGACGCCGAGGGCGGGGCGCCGGCCCCCGGGACGGCGGGGTCGGTTCACGCGCGCGGCCCCCCGGTGGGAAGCGCGACGGTGACGACGGTCGGCCCGCCGGGCGGGCTGACGCAGGTGAGCGTGCCGTCCACCGTACGGGCTCGGGCCAGCAGCCCGGTGAGCCCGGTGCCCGCGCCGGGGACGGCGCCGCCCGTTCCGTCGTCCTCGACGGCCAGCACCAGCGTGTCGCCCCGGGTGCGGGCGTCCACCCGGACGAGTGAGGCGCCGCTGTGCTTGGCCGCGTTGGCGAGCAGCTCGGCGGCGCAGAAGTACGCGAGGGACTCGACCGCGGGCGGCGGCCGGAACGACAGGTCGGTCGTCAGCTCGGTGGGCAGCGGGCCGTCGGTGACCAGTGTGGCGAGCGCGGTGTCCAGTCCCTGGTCGAGCACCGGCGGGTGGATGCCCCTGACCAGCGTCCGCAGATCGGAGACGGCCGCCGAGGCGTTGCCCTGCGCCGTGCGGATCACCGCCAGCACCTGCTCCCGGTCGGCGCCCGCCCCGACCAGCTCCCGGAGCGTCGCGAGATGCACCCCGATCCCCACCAGCCGCGCCTGCGTGCCGTCGTGCAGGTCGCGCTCGATGCGTCGCAACGTGGCGGCGGCGTCGTCGACAGCCTGGGCCCGGGTCTCCTCCAATGTCGCGATGCGGCGGTCGCGGTCGCCGGCCGCGTCCGGCCCGAGGAGCGCCCGTTGCAGCAGCAGATGCGGAACGGTGGCCACCCGCAGCAGCCAGGGCGCCGCCAGCAGCAGCGCGGCGCCCACCGCCACCGGCAGCAACCAGCGCGGCCAGGTGTCGAGTTGCGTCCCCGCCACCTCCAACCCGACGTGGTACGTGCTTCCGTCGGGGCGGTGGACGGTGTGGTGGTTCCAGTGCCGCACCACGGGGTGCGCGAACAGCAGCGCCCCGTACACGTAGCCGACCACCACGGCCGCGGCCGGCGGCAGCGCGGCGAACGGCGCGGCGAGCGCGTACCCGACGGCCCGCCAGCCGTTCCGCTCGGTCAGCCGCGCGCGGCGCCAGCCGAGGGCACCCCGGCGCGGGGGACCGTCGCCCTCTCCCGAGGGGTCGGCGTTCGGCCGGTCGATCCGCTGACCGAGGAGCGCCCCGCTCAGCGCCCGCTGGGCCTCGCCGAGGGCGAGCGCGCCGCGCACGGTGAGCGCCATCAGCCACAGTCCGAACGTCGTCCAGGACAGCGCCCCCGCCACCAGCAGCCCGGCCAGCACCAGCGGCAGCCCCAGCAGCGCCAGGGGCAGCGCGCACACCGCGCACAGCGCGGCGGCGAGCGCCCGGCGCGTGAAGGGCCAGGCGGGGCGCGGCCGACCGGGCCGTGCGCGGTGCTCGGCGTGCCGCTGGTCCATGGGCTTCGCTTTCGGGTTCGGGAGGGGCGTCACGGAAAGGGGGGCGGGCGGCGGCCGCACAGCTGAAGGGGGCGGGCGGCGGGCTCACAGTTGGTGGAGGATCGGCCAGGCTAGCGCGCCGCCCACCGCGGCGGTCAGCAACGCCCCGGCGACGGCCGGGCCCCGGCCGCCTCCCGCGCCGAGGAGGGCGACGACCAGCCGGCCCTGGAGCGCGGCCAGCCCCTGCCCGATCCACGGCATCAGCAGCAGGAACGTGACCCCGCCGGGGACGGCGTGCGTGAGCCAGGCGCCGGCGAGGGTCGGCCCGCCCCAGTCCGTCTCGGGGTGGGCGTCCGGCCGCAGCGGATAGCCGAAGTTCATCGGCACCAGTGACCAGCCGTAGACGGTGACCAGCGCGGCGATGAGGTTCAGCGGGAGGGACAGCGCCGCGTGCGCGAGCCCGCGCGCCGGCCCGGCGCGCTCGGGCGCCTCGACCTCGACGCCGAGCAACGCGCGCGCCAGGCCGCGCTGCACCCGGTCGGCCGGGCCGCCGAGCAGCGCCAACGGCAGACAGAGCAGGCCCACCGGCAGTGCGGACAGCGCGTAGGCGACCCGCTTCCATGTGTCGGCGGTGAACGGCTTCCGCAGGACGGCCGCCGGACGGGACGTCCGCGGGGCGGGTTCGGGCGTCAAGGTGGTTTCGGGCGTGGGGGCGGGTTCGGACGTGGGGGCGGTTCCCGGCGTGGGAGCGGTGTGGGTCTCGGCCATGTGTTCAGCGTGCTCGTGGCGGGCGGCGAGATCGATCGTGCGGCCACGGGGACGCAGGGTTCGGTTTACCCCACCGAGGAGTCACCGAGGACCCACCGAGACCCCACCGTGCCCCCGGCGCGTGCGGGAGTGGCGCGGCGCTCGGGTTGACCCCACCCGGGGGCGGGGGCTGGCCGGATGGTCGCGGGCCGGGGGCGCCGACAGGATCGGCGGTGTTCGGGGCGGGGCGATCGAGGGGTGGGCGAACCATGGGAACGAGAAGCGGCGGCCGACTGCGCCTGACGGCGGTCGCGGCGGTCGTATGCGGCGCGACCGCCGTCGGAGCCGGGGCCTGCGGCACCGGCGAGGGGGACCGGCTGCGGTCCGACGCCGAGGCGATCGTCGCCACCGGCGTCACGGGGGTGCAGGCCCGGGTGACCGGACCCGACGGGGCCTCGGAGAGCGTCGCCGCCGGTGTCTCCGACACCGGGGACGACCGACCGGTCGCCCCCGACGGCCACTTCAGGATCGGCAGCGTCAACAAGACGCTGGTGGCCGCCGTGCTGCTCCAACTCGCCGCCGAGGAACGCCTGTCGCTGGACGACACCGTCGACTCCTGGCTTCCCGGGCTGGTCAGGGGCAACGGCCACGACGGCCGGCTGATGACCGTGCGGCAACTCCTCCAGCACACCGCCGGCGTCCACGACGGCGCCTACCCGGTGCGCGGCGGCTCCGCCGAGCGCTACCGGGAGAACCACGACGAGCCGTACACCCCGGAGGAGGTCGTGGCCGCCGCCATGGGGGGCGCGCCGGACTTCGCGCCGGGTGAGGGCTGGAGCTACTCCAACACCGGGTACGTCCTGCTGGGGATGGTCGTCGAGCGGGCCACCGGCCGGCCCTGGCAGGACGAGGTCGAGGCGCGGATCCTCGGCCCGCTCGGGATGCGGGACACCGTCTGGCCCGGCGACGACCCCGGGCTGCCCGAGCCGCACGCCCACGGCTACACCCGCTTCGCGCCGGGGGAGGAACTGGTCGACACCACCGCGCTCGTCGACGCCGACGCCTCGGGCGGCTATGTGTCGACCACCGCGGACCTGGACCGCTTCGCCCGTGCCCTCTTCGACGGCACGCTGCTGGACGAGGCGGGGCGGGCCGAGCTGACCGAAACCGTTCCCGTGGGCGAGGACGACACCCCCTGGGAGGGGGCGGGCTACGGGCTGGGGATCTTCTCCCGCGCCCTGTCGTGCGGCGGCACGGTGTGGATTCCCAGCGGCGACCAGATCGGCTACCGGACGCGGATCGGTGTCACCGGGGACGGGCGGAACAGCGTCGTCGTCTCGATGTCCACCCAGCTACAGGACTCGGCCGACAGCGCCCTCGCCCAGGAGGCCGCGGCCACCGAGCTGATCGACAACGCGCTCTGCGCGGCGCGCGACTGAGGCCGCCTGCCCGTCGCCGGCCCTCCGTGTCGCGCGAGACGTGTGCGGAGCGGGTCCACCCGGTCGCGTTCAGACACCTCGTGGTTAGAATGCGCCAGGTGAACGGTCACGACCGGACAACTTGAGGGCCGAGGTGGGCAAAGGCCCGTTGGGGGGATCCATGGGCGCGGGCAGCGACCTGTACATCGACGGCGAAGTGCTTTCCCGGGTGCGCGGCAACCTGACCCACATCACCGACATTCTCGACGATCCGGCCGATGCCATCGAGTCCGTGGGCTCCGGGTCCGCCGGGGTGCGGTCGCTGGCGGACCGGCTGGACGAGTTCGGTGATGAGTGGAGCTACGGGATCGGCAAGATCGGGGAGTTCGCCCGGGGCGCGGCGGAGACGCTGACGCGGATCGAGCAGGAGTTCGCCGACATCGACCTCAGTCTGGCGGAGAAGCTCAACGAGGCGGCGTCCGGGTCCTGAAGGCACCGGGACATCGGCCCTGCGGGGCCGGCCGGAGAGCGACGCGCGCCGGTGGACGGGCGTCAGGGCGGTAGCAGCGGTAACGGGGAGAGCAGATGGGGACGTTTCCACGAGAGCCGCGCGCGGGTGACTTCCCGGCGCTCGGGTTCATACCGTGTCGGGGCGACCAGAGCGCCATGGACACCGTGGCCCAGGAGTTCGGCGACACCGCCGAGGTGCTGAGCGAGGTCAACGCGGTGCTGACCGGCGCCGAGGAGGGCGAGTGGCGGGGGCGCACCGCCCGGGAGTTCCGGCGGATGCTGCGGGACGACTTCCAGCCGAAGGTGGAGGAGGCGTACCAGTCGTTCAGCATGGCCCGGCGGGCGATCTCCGACTGGGTCGTCGACATGGGGCACTACCAGCAGCAGGCCGACGCGCTGGAGCGGGACGCGGCCGTCGCGCTGGCGGACCGGGACGCGGCCCAGGCCGGCCTCGACGGGCTGCCGCCGAGACCCGGGGCCTTCGACCCCGAGCCCGAGGACGACGCCGAACGCGAACGGCAGGAGCGCGTCGAGGACGACCGGGAGCGGCAGGAGGCCGCCTACCGGGTCGCGGACGCGGCGCTCCAGGAGTTCAGGGACCGTGCCCAGCGGCTCCAACTCCAGTACGAGGAAGCCGGCCAGGACATCGCGGGGCGGCTGCGGAACGCCATGGACATCGCCCCCAACGAGCCGGGCTTCTGGTCCTCCCTGGGCGACGCGATCGGCGACCTGATGGACGGCTTCGCCGATCTCATCGACGATATCGGCGCCGCGTTGATCGACATCCTCGCGGAGTGGGCGCCCATCCTGTCGAAGATCGGCGCCATCGCCGGCCTGCTCAGCACGATCACCGGCCTGCTGGCCCTGCTGCCGATCCCCGGCGCGCAGCTGCTCGGCGTGGTGGCCCTCGGGCTGGCCGCCGTGTCGATGGTGGCCAACTACGGTGCGGCGGTGGGGGAGACCGGAAGCTTCAGCGCGGCGCTCGCCGACCCGGCCTTCCTGCTGTCGGCCGCCACCCTGGCGTTCGGCGCCGGGTCGTTCGTCGGCATGGGCGCGCTGCGCTACCTGGGTGCGGCCGACGACGTCTTCGGCTTCGCGATGCGCAACGGCAGCGTCGCCAGCAGACTTCCGGGCACGATGGGGCTGACCTGGGCGACCAACGCGAACGCAGGCGCCGGCCGCTTCATGGACGGCTTCGGGAACGCGAGCACCATCTTCGACCCCGGCAGCATGTTCACCGGCTGGTCGCGGAACAACTCGCCGGTCCGGAACTGACCACCGGCGTGAGACGGAACGATGACGACCACGATCCCGGGGGCAACGTGACGCGGACGACCGGCGGACCCGAACGGCCGGCGGCGCCGGAGCGTGCGGTGGCGTCGCACGCGCCCGGCGGAGCCGAGGAGACGGACGGGCCGGGGGAACACGTCCTCGGGGGCGGCCCGCCGGCGCAGCTGTATCTGCCGACGGACTGGCTCAACTTCCTGGAGGACGGCGACGACCAGGGCGCGGCCCGGCGGCGCTACGAGCGGCTGTTGACGGAGATCTTCCCCCACATGCCGGCGGCGGGCCACCGGGAGATCGTCGAGGGGCTGATGCTCTGGCGTGACCGGTTGTGGACCGAGGGGTTCCTCGCGCACGGCGTCATCTGCGTGCCGGCGGAGGGGGAGGACCGGGCCGCCCTGTGGCAGATCCTCGTCGCGGCGATGAAGCTGCCCGCGACCAGCGGTGAGCTCGACACCTCGACGCTGATGCAGCGTATGGCCGGCGGTTCGGAGCTGGACCACCTCACGCATGTCGAGAAGTACCAGACCGAGATGGGGCTCGGTCTCGGCATGATCGGCCGCCCACCGCTGACCCTCCCCGGCGGCGGGACGGTGCCGGGCGACGGTGGCGAACCGCGCCGCTGTGGCATGGCCTCCGCGCTGTCCTACGCCCCGGGCGCCGAGTTCGGCATCCTGGCGGTCGGCGTCAGCCTGGACCCGGAGCAGGACCGGCAGCTCGCGATGATGGTGGCGCTGATCGCCGGCAGGTCGCGGCTGGTGACCGACGAGCCGGAAGCGGCCCGGGAGAACGACGCGGCAACCGGGACGGCGCCGGAGGCCGGCACGCGCGCCGGGCCGAGGGCGTTCGCCGGCTGAGCCGACGGGAAAGGCATCGTTCACCGGACGCCGCGCGCGTTCCCCCCCACGTGCGACGACAGTCGACGACAGGAGAGGCAGACAGGTGACCCGACCACCGCTCCCCAGGACACCACGGCACGAGTTCCCGTCGGACCTGCGGCGCCGACACACGTTGGACCACATCCGGGAGTGCGGCATCGGGGCGGTGGCCCGGCATCCGGTCACCTACCGCAGATGGGGGCCGGCCAGGTCGATCGCCGTGACGCTCGGGGTGTTCCTCGGGTTGGGCGTGCTGATGGGGTTCGGGGCGTCCAGCAGCGGGGACGTGCCGTTCGTCGTGCCGCCGTTGGCGGCGCTCGGCGCCTGGGCCGTGCTCTACGGTCTGCCCGTTCTTCTGCCCCTGGCCGTCAGGGACCTCCGGGGCAGGCGCCGGCTGAACCGGGCGGTGTCCGCCATCCCGCACCCGCGAGACCACGCGCTGCCCGGCTGGATGGGCGAGACGCCGGGCCTCGTCAGCTACGACGGCGGTGCCCTGCGCCTGCACACCGCGCGGGGCGTCGCGATGGAGGCGCCCTTCCCCGGCATCTACGTCGTGGAGGAGCTGCCGCCCAAGGGCTTCTCGGGACTGCCGGGCATCGACGTGCTGACCACGGACGGCACTTGGACGGAGATCCGCGCCACCGACAACAAGAAGCTGCTGACCGTCCTGGAACAGGCCGGCACCCCGGTGCTGCGGGCGGTCAACCGCTTCTGACGCCGGGGCACTCGCGCGACAGGGGGGAACAAACCCGTTACCGGGGAAAGCTCAGTGCGAGGGACCATACGTCGTCGCCTTGATGAGGGCCACCGTCGCCAGGGGGAGTGCGTACGACATAGAGGACGGAAGAGGTCCCGGAGAGCCGGTACGCCGTGAAGCCTTTCATCGAGGGGTCTCCGACTTCTTCCAGGCCGAAGCCGGCTTCGGTGATTCTGGCGGAGAGCAGAGCGAAGGGGACGTGCGTCCGGAAGTCTCCGTGTTCCTCGCGCAGTCGCCGTGGAACAACGTCCTCTGCCCAGACGAGCCGGTGGACCTGCACCGACACGGTGGTGCACTGCCACTCGCCTTCCCGTCTGAGGAAGGAAGCCTCGAGCAGGCCGTAGTCACGGCGCATCCTCCCCTTGCGGACATCGTCCACACAGTCGCCGCCGAGTACGAGGTCCCACTCCGTGGGAAGGGACCCCGCCCCCAGGCCGCAGACCGTTCCCCGAGTCGCCGTGCGGACGTAGAAGTCGAGGTCGTCGCTCACATCTTCTCCAGCGCCTTGATCAGGAAGTGGATTTCCAGGGCCCGGTTGGAGCTCATCCCGAAGTCTCCCCTGTTCATGGCGTCACGGGCGGAGGTTGCCTTGTTGATGAGATCGGCTCTGAAATCCGGGTTGCTTCTGATTTCGTCGAGAACTCGCTGTACGTCGCGATCGCTTGCTGTCCCGGTCCGGAGCCGAATTCCTTCACCGGCTATTCCTCCGTTGTGGTCCGGGAATACTCGCACCTCTCGATTTCCGATGTGGACGTGGGCGCCCTTCGTCCCCCAGTCCTGGTAGGAGACTGAAGTGTGAATGTATGCGGCAAGACCGAGGGGGTCGATCCAGATGTGCGGGTTGACCACGTAGGCGTAGTGGTTGGGCGCTGGTCCAAGTCCGAGCGGGTCGGGGCTGGTGTAGCGTCCCAGTTCCGGGTCGTAATGTCGGTGGTGATTGTAGTGCCACCCGGTTTCGGCGTCTGCGTACTGACCGGGGAACCGCAGCGGTGTGTGCGCGCCGGCACCGGACCGAGGGCGGCCGGGTCGGGGAGCGCCCCAGAGGGTGGCGTCCGCTTCCCAAACGATGTCGCCGGACTCGCTGACGAGGTGGGTCGGGGTACCGACGAGGTCGGTGACGATGGCGTAGAAGCGTCGGTCGATCTCGTCCTGTCCGGCTATGTCCGCGGTGCGTTCCGTCTGCGTGATGGGGTGCAGTCCGTGGTGGTTCCAGGTGAGGCTGACGAACCTGGGCTGATCGGGCGAGGTGCTGGTCTGTTCGACGAGCGTGTCGCCGTCCCAAGTGAAGCTCACCTGTTCTGCGATGGCGCTGCCGTCTTCGGCGAGGCGGCGTTTCGCGATGCGGCGACCGAGGGGGTCGTAGAGGTAACGCCACTGCGTACCATCGGGGGTGGTGACACCGGTGAGGCGGTCCTCGGCGTCCCAGGTGTATCGCCAGATGTCGGGCTTGCGGGAGAGCCGGGTCTTTTGGCGGAGTGTGACTCGGCCGCCCGTGTCGTATTCATAGCGGATGGCTCCGGCCCGCGTGATGCGGCTGCCCGAGAAGGTACGTGCACCAACCGCTTCTTCGTCCGGCTGTTCGGCCGGCCACATGGCATGAGTCTGGTTGCCTGCTTCATCGTAGGCGTAGGTTTCCGTCCACCCGGCAGAATGCAGTGTGGTGACCCGGCCCGCCTTGTCCAGGGTGAAGGCGCTAATGCCCGTCAGATGCTTCTCGACGCTGGTGAGGTAGTTGTCCGCGCGGTAGGTGTAGGAGTGCTGGGCGATGGCGGTGGTGGTCTCCGGCCTGCCCAGCGACTGGGCGATGAGGCGGCCGACGGGGTCCCAGGCCTGTGTCAGGGTGAGGGCCTCGCCATAATGGCGAGCCGTCTCGCGCCCGGCGGCGTCGTGTTCGAACGTGAGGGCGCGGCCGTCGCTGATCAGTTCGGCTGGCCGACCGGCCTCGTCGTAGGTCCACGTTGTCAGCACACCAGCTGGGGTGCGCCGTTGCGTACGCCGCCCCGCGGAGTCATAGGCATGCGTGAGCGACTGGCCGTTGACGCTCTCGCGGGTGACGCGCCCGAACCTGTCCCGTTCGAACACCAGGTCCGCGTCCGGGCCCCTGGCGCGCATCAGATGTCCCATCGCACCGTATTCGAATTCCGTGATCTGGCCATCAGCGTCCTTGCGGGTGATTCTGCCGAGAGCATCCCGTTCGAAGCGGATCGGCTGACCGAGCGCGTTGATGCGGGCAGTGAGCTGTCCCGCAGCGTCGTGTTCGTAGACTAGGCGCCGGCCGTCGAAGTCGGTCTCCCCGACCAGGCGGCCAGCCGGATCGTAGGCATACTCCCAGTGCAGGCCCTGGGAGTTGGTCACGCGCAGGAGGTTGAGTTCGGGGTCGCGGGTGAGGGTGAGACAGTTGCCATCCGGGCCAGTTTGGGAAGCGGGCAGGTCAAATGGGCCGTAGGTGTGGGAGGTGACGCCACCGGCCGCGTCGGTGTAGGTGAGAAGGTTTCCTTCGGGGTCCCATTCCCACGACTCGACCGCACCAGCCGGATTCAGACGCCGCAGCGGTTTGCCTTCTACGGACCAATCCACGCGGGTACGCGCTCCGAGCGGGTCAGTGATCTCACGCGGCCGGCCGAAGGAGTCCCGTCGGAACAGGGTTGTCTCGCCCAGAGCGTCCGTGATCGCGACCGGCAGCCCGGCTGCATCGCAACGGATGCGGGTGGTGTTGCCCAACGGGTCGGTATACGTAGCGATACCGCCGTGGTCATCGTAAGAGAAGCGCGTGCGGTTGCCCGCTGGGTCCAGTACCGCAACGCGGTTGCCGTGTGTGTCGAATGCCTGCTGCCACGTGGCACCGTCGGGATCGGTGACTTCGCTGGGGAAGCCCTGCTCGTTGTAGACGATTCGGATGCTGGTCCCGTCAGGGCGGGCGGTGACGAGGACCTGGCCGGTGTCGTCGTACTCGTAGCGGGTCGAACGGCCCAGCGGGTCGGTGACGGCAAGAAGGCGATCGTACCGATCCAGCTCCCGGTGGGTGGTACTGCCCAACGGGTCAGTCTCCGCAACCAGCTGGAAGCAGTCGTTGAACTGGTATGTCGTGGTGTGATCCAGTGCGTTGGTGGACGTGGTGCGGTGATGTTCCGGGTCGTAGGCGTACCGGTACTCCAGCGCCCGGTCAGTGCCGGTGGAGAGCACACAACGCCCATCGGCGTCGTAGTCATAGCGGTACCACGTGCCGTTGCGATCCTCCCACCGAATGAGCCTGGACTGCTCGTCATACGTGAACTGCAGGGGCAGTCCGGAAGAGTTGACGATTTCCGCGAGATTCCCGGCAGCGTCGTAGCCGTACCGCACCAGCAGCCGTTGCTCCGGGTCGCTCAGCAGCGTGAGCTTGGTGACACGGCTCTGGTCAGTGGTGACACCGATGTGGTAGCCACCGTCGTGAAGTACGTCCGTTGGAGCACCGCTGACCGGATCGTATTCCAGACGGATCTGATTGCCGTTGCGGTCCACGATGGCGGTCAGCGGCAGTTCCCCGCCGGGTCGGCCGGGAGTAGGGGCAAAGTGAAGAGTGCGCCCATACTCCCGCTGATGGACACTCATCGGTGACCCTGGCTGTCCATCCCAGGACAATCCCCACCGAGGGCCCTCTACTGGCAGTACCGGGTCATCCGGGTCAGGCAGCGGAATGGGGTAGAGCAGCGTCATGCCGTCGGCGGAGAACATGCGCACCCCCTGGCCATCCAGCACCAGTCGCTGATCCAGCGTCGACGCCCAAGAACGGCCGAACCAACGGCCGTCCCGATACGTGGACAAGTGATAACGCTCAATCGACAACGGCAGAATGCCAGGGAGATCGACATCAACAGCCGGCATCGCGACTTCTCCCGTGGCCAAATCCACCGGGTCACGTGAAAACAGCTTCCGTCCCCACTCCACACCATTGCGCCTCAACGTCCGGCCCAGCCCTAGCGCTCCCTGTCGAATGCCACGCAAGCCGGTGCGGGCAGCTGACAGCCCACCACGAAGTCCTCGGGCAAGGCCGCCTAGAGTGGTCAGGCCTTTCATCCCCGGGATGCAGTCGAGTGCGGCGAAAGCGACG
>NZ_OCNE01000017.1 GCF_900230195.1 Streptomyces zhaozhouensis | reverse complement strand
ATCTACGACCCCGTCGCCAACATCACCGCCGCCGCCAACTACGCCGCCGACCGCTACGGCTCCATGGACAACGTCGACAGCGCCTACTGACACACCCGACCGGCGCCCTCCGGAGCCGGAGGACCTCACCAGGGCCCGGGTCCCGTCATCCGACGGGGTCCGGGCCCTCGTGCTGCGCGGGGAGGGGGTGAGCGCTCCCCGGGGCGGGCGACCGCGCCCCCGCCCGCACGCCGCGCCTCCGGCTCCGACCACCCGTGGTCTCCTCGACATGTCCCTCTCCTTCACCAACCGCACACTTTCGTGACCGAGAGTCACGCTAGGGCCGCTCGCGGCGGCCGGGGAAGGGGGTGCCCGAAAGTCGTCACTCTTGGTGACATCCGCTTCGATGCAGTCGAACTCCTGATCGTTTTCGCCGGTGGAGGCGCCCGTTCGTGCGCGGGGGATCGTGACTGTCAGTGGTGGATGGTGGAGTGTGGGCATGGAGCGCCACCCGACCCGCCTGAGACGCCAACTCCGGCCGCCGTGCCGGGAGTCGGTACCCGCCGGGCAGGAGCGGCGGCTCCGGTTCCGGTTTCCGGTCGATCCATTGACACAAATTTTGCAGGTCTCTAGGTTCGAGCGCACAAGAGAGCGCTCTCAGCCACCTTTCCCCCACTGGTTGCGAGGTACGACCTTTCATGCGGCCACTCACCCATCCCCGACGCCTCGCCCTGGCCCTGACGGCCGCGGCCACGGCGGTCGCCGGGCTCACCCTGATCCCGGGGTCGGCGACCGCGGCCGAGGTCCCGGTCGGCAGCGGCAGTTACTCGGACACCAGGCCGGAAGGGGCACTCGGCCCCACGGACGCCGACGGCAACCCCGTTCTTCCCCAGGTGACGGACGCCGTCGCCGACCAGCCGGTGCCCACCAACGACTGGTGGTCCTCGCTGGTCTTCAAGCGGTACGCGGACATCCCCCACTCCCAGCCCATGTACGGGCACCCGTTGAGCTACCAGGCGGTGGCCGGCGGTCTCGAGGTCGGCTACCAGACACAGGCGACCGTGGACGGCGCCGGCTACAACTACCCCCACGTGGCCGACCTGACCCTCGGCCTCGCCGGGCTCGACTCGCCGGACACCAAGGCCGACAGCTGGTCCGACTGGACCGTCACCCCCTACTGGGAGGACGGCAGCCGGACCTTCCGCGCCACCATCGGCCACGGCAGCCCGTTCGTCTACGCCGAGGGCACCGGCGGCGCCGCCGAGATCACCGCCGGCGCGACGCCCGAGGTCTTCGCCGACGAGGGCAGCACCCTCGGTGTCACGGTCAACGGTCGCGACTACGCGCTGTTCGCCCCCGGGGGCAGCGGCTGGACGGTCTCCGGCGAGACCATCAGCTCGGACCTGGGCGGCAACGACTACTACTCCGTCGCCGTGCTGCCCGACCAGGGCGCGCTCGACCTCTACGCCCAGTACGCCTACAGCTTTGTCACCGGCTCCACCGTCGACTGGTCCTACGACGAGGCCGGCGGGCGGATGAGCGCGACCTACACGCTGGAGACCGAGGCCAGGGAGGGCGAGGAGACCGGCACCATCCAGGCCCTCTACCCGCACCAGTGGCAGCACACCGGCGACGAGCTGACCGACTACGAGTACACCTCGCCGCGCGGCGTGATGCGGGTGCGCGACGGCGCCTCGTTCACCACCACCCAGGACGTGGTCGGTGTCCTGCCGACGCTGCCCGAGAGCGGCGGCCCGGACCAGGCCCAGCTCGCGGGGATGGTCAACGAGGTCGCCGCCGACGCGGCCGTCGAGTTCGGTGACACCTACTGGAGCGGCAAGCAGTTCGGCCGTCTCGCCCAGGTGGTCGGGATAGCCGACCAGATAGGTGAGACCGCCGCCAGGGACACCCTCATCGACGCCATGAAGGCCGGCTTCGAGGAGTGGTTCACGGCGGGCGGCGCGGCCGAGTTCGCCTACGACGCGGAGTGGCGCACGCTCACCGGCTACCCGGCCTCCTACGGCAGCGACCAGGAGCTGAACGACCACCACTTCCACTACTCCTACTTCGTCTACGCGGCGGCCGTCGTCGCCCAGTACGACCCGGAGTGGGCCGCCGAGTCCGCCTGGGGCGGCATGGTCGAGGAGCTGATAGGCGACGCGGCCAACCCGGCGCGCGACGACGACCGCTACCCGTTCCTGCGCGGCTTCGACGTGTACGCGGGCCACAGCTGGGCCGCCGGGCACCAGGGGTTCGCCGCGGGCAACAACCAGGAGTCGTCCTCCGAGTCGGTCAACCTCTCCGCGGGGCTGATCCTCTGGGGCTCGGCCACGGGCGACACCGAGCTGCGCGACCTCGGGGTCTACCTGCTGACGACCGAGTCCGAGGCGATCAGGCAGTACTGGTTCGACGCCGACGAGACCAACTTCCCGGCCGACTACCAGCACAACACCCTCGGCATGGTCTGGGGCAACGGCGGCGCCCACTCCACCTGGTGGACGGGCAACCCCGAGGAGATCCACGGCATCAACGTCCTGCCGGTGACCGGTGGCTCGCTCCACCTCGCGCAGGACAAGGACGCCATCATCCGCAACCTGGAGGAGATGGTCGAGGAGAACGGCGGCCCGCCGGTGGAGTGGAAGGACATCCTCTGGGAGTTCCAGGCGCTCGCCGACCCGGCGGCGGCCCGCGCGGCCTACGACGGCGACGGCGGCGGCAGCGGCGAGCCCGAGGCGGGCGAGTCCTGGGCGCACGTCTACCACTGGATATACACGCTGGACGCGGTCGGGGCGCCGGACACCTCGGTGACGGCCGACAGTCCGACCGCGGCGGCGTTCTCCGACGGTTCCTCCACCACCTACACCGCGCACAACCACGGCGACAGCGAGCAGACGGTGACGTTCTCGGACGGCACCACCCTGACCGTTCCGCCGCACTCGTCGGCCACCCAGGGCGGCTGACCCGCACCATCGGCCCGGGCCCCCACGGTCACCACCCGGGTTCCCCCCACCGCGCGCCGTCCCGTGTCCCCCGGAGAGGGGGCGCGGGACGGCGCCCGTCGTGGCGGGGCGCCGCCGATGAGTTTCCGGGGCGACGCGGGTCCACCGGGGCAAGGCAACGTCCACCATCCCCGGAGGTACCCCGTGCCCGTGTCCGAGCCGACCGCCACCGTCGCCCCCGAGTACAGCCAGCCCGGCGCGCGGCCCACCCCGTGGGCCGACGTCGTCGAGCTGCTGCGGACGGCCGAGCTCTACTGGCTCTCGACCGTCAGGCCCGACGGCCGCCCCCATGTCACCCCGCTGCTGGCGGTCTGGCGCGACGGCCGGGCGTACCTCGTGACCGGCGCGGAGGAGCGCAAGGCCCGCAATCTCGCGGCCAACCCCGCCGTGGTGCTCACCACCGGCCGCAACCTGCTCTCCGAGGGCCTGGACGTCGTCGTCGAGGGCACGGCGGCCCGGGTCGTCGAGCCCGCCGTGCTGCGTGCCCTCGCCGACGCCTACGCGGACAAGTACGGGCCGGACTGGGCGTTCGGGGTCGGTGACGGGGTGCTCACCCAGGAGGCCGGCGAGGCGCTGCTCTTCGAGATCGTCCCGAGCCGGGCCTTCGGCTTCGCCAAGGGGGAGTACGCGCAGACGCGATACGACCTCGGCTGAGGCGGCCCACCGGCCGGGAGCGGTGGTCGGGGGCTTCCGGGGCGGCCCGGTGCGGGCGCCGCCGGAAAGTGCGCTCTCCGTAGTCCCGCTCTGACCTGGCGTTATGGCGGCGTGCCCGGCGGAGGGCCGGCAGGCACTGTTGCCGGGGGCTGAGCACGGTCGCAGGATGGTGCGGTGTCCATTTTGATCACACCCCGCAATGCTCTGCGGAGCACTTTCCTTGAGGCCGTTCGCGAGTTCCGCGGTGAAGGGCGCGGCGGCGCGTCCGACGACACGATGCTCGGCCACCAGATATCGGTCTGGCGCGACCGCTGGGCCGACGAGGCCGGATTCGACGAGTACGTCAGGTCCCTGATCGCCGACGCGCGCCCCGAGACGCCCAGGCCCCAGGGCATGGTGCCGTCCACCACGCTCTGGTTCGTCGACGGCGAGACCTGGCTGGGCAGGCTGTCCATCCGCCATCGGTTAACCCCGCGGCTGATGGAGTGGGGCGGCACCATCGGCTACGACATCCGACCCTCCGCCCGCAACCGGGGCCACGGACGCGCCATGCTGCGCGCCGCGTTGCCCCACGCCTGGGGCCTCGGCTTCGATCCCGTGCTCGTCACCTGCGACGCGGAGAACATCGCCTCCCGCAAGGTCATCGAGGCCAGCGGTGGCGTCTTCGAGGACAAGCGCGGGGAGAAGCTGAGGTACTGGATTCCCACCTCCCCGTCGTAACCTGGGGGAGGGCCGCTCCAGGGGAACAGCCGCAGCGCCGGCACGCGGCCCCCGCGACACGGCCCACCGCCGCGCGCCACCGCCCGTGGCCCGCGCGGCCCTGAACGACCGAGGGACTGAGGACAACTGGGCAAGCGACAGCCCGTAGGACCGCCGCCGGCACCCGTGGTGCAGCGCGTGCGGCTGCGGTACACCAAACGCGGCCGTCTGCGGTTCACCAGCCACCGCGACTTCCAGCGCGCCTTCGAGCGCGCGCTCCGCAGGTCCGAGGTGCCGATGGCCTACTCGGCCGGGTTCACCCCGCACCCCCGGGTCTCCTACGCCAACGCCGCGCCCACCGGCACGGCCAGCGAGGCGGAGTACCTGGAGATCGCGCTCGCCGCGCCCAGGGAGCCGGAGCTGCTGCGGGAACGCCTCGACGCGTCGCTGCCCGACGGGCTCGACATCGTCGAGGCCGTTCCCGCGGCGACCGGCGACTTCGCCGAGCGGCTGGCCGCCTCCGAGTGGCGGCTGCGGATGGACGGCGTCGCGCCGGACGAGGCCCGGCGGGCGGTGGAGACCTTCCTCGCCGCCGAGGAGGTCGTGGTCCGCCGGCAGACGAAGAAGGGGATGCGGGACTTCGACGCGAGGGGCGCCGTCGCGGCGCTGAGCGTGGAGCCGGGAGGGTCCGATAGGCCCGAGTCCGTTCCCTGTGCGATACTGCGCCTGGTAGTACGGCATCTCACCCCTGCCGTGCGACCCGACGACGTCCTGTCCGGTCTCCGCGCTGTGGCCGACCTGGCGCCGCCGGTCCCCGTAGCGGTGACCAGGCTGGCGCAGGGGCCGCTCGATGAGGAGACCGCCACGGTGCTCGATCCGTTCGCGCCCGACCGCGACGCCGCCCGAGCCGTGCTCGCCACGGCCGGTGGGCAGCGACCCGCGGCGGCGCCGGGAGCCGCCGGACAGTGAGGCCGTCGCAGCGCCGACGAACCGCTTGGTCCAGGGAGCCACTCGGGCCCGACAGTTCCGGCCGGCGCACCGACCAGCAGACTTTCGCCGTAGCCGGACCTGGCAGGCCCGGAACCGGCGAGTGACACGACAGCTCCCGAGCGGCGCCCGCCTTCACCGGTGGGGCGCCCGGGAGCGTGACGGGAGAACCGCCCGCAATGCCCGAACAACACGAGTCCGCCCACGCGGACGGTGCGGATCGCACCGAAGACCACAGCACACCGAGCGACACCCTCCCCCCGCGCCGGCGCCGCCGCGTGGCCAGCCGCCCGGCCGGCCCGCCGACGTCGAGCGCCGAGACCGCCGCCGAGCCGGCGGCGGAGCAGATCCCCGTGGAGCCAGTCCCCGCGCCCGCGCCGCAGGTCGTCGAGGAGCCGGCCCCGCCCCGCCGCAGGCGCCGGGCGACCCGCCCGGTCTCCGAGCCGACCGGGGCCGAGACCCCGGTGACCGCCGCCGAGACCGCGCCCGTGGCCGAGGCGACCGGGGTGCCGGAGGTCGCCGAGCTGGTGGACGTGGCCGAGCCCGAGGCCCCCGCGGCCGAGGAGCCCACGCCGCCGCGCCGCAGGCGCCGGGCGACCCGCCCCACCGCCGAGCCCGAGACCGCCGAGGCGCCGGCGCGCCGCCGGCGGGCGACCAAGGCGGCCTCGGCCCCCGAGCCGGAGGACACCCTGCCGGGGCAGGCGGCTTCCGACGACGCGCCGCGGGGCGACGCCAAGCCGGACGACGCCGAGCCGGACGACGTGCCGCGGGGCGAGGCCGGGCCGGACGACGCGCCGTCCGAGGAAACCGGGAGCGCCAAGGCCGGGAAGACCGCCAAGGGCGCGAAGGCCAAGCGCGCCGGTGCCAAGGCCGAGGAGCGGAACGAGGCCGCCGAGCCGAGCGAGGAGCCCGAGGCCCCGCGCCGCAGGCGCCGCGCCACCCGGGCCGCCGCCTCGACCGCGCAGACCGAACAGGCCGAGCAGACTGAGCAGGCCGAGCAGGCCGAACAGCCGGAGCAGCCGAAGAAGTCCGAGCGGGCCGAGTCGGAGAAGAGCGCGCGGAAGAAGGCGGAGGCCGACGGCGCCCAGGAGCGCGAGCCGGCGCGCAAGCGCCGCCGCGCCACCCGCGCGGCCGAGGCGCCCGCCGAGCCCGCCGCCCGGCCGGACGAGCGGGCCGGCGAGGCCCAGCCGGAGGAGCGCCAGCCGCAGCCCCCGGCCGCCCCGACCGCGGTCTTCCGCGCGCCGGTCTTCCAGGCGCCGATGTTCCAGACGCCGCAGCGCGCCGCCGAGGAGGCGTACCGTTCGGCCGACTCCGGGCCCGAGGAAGAGCCGGAGGAGGACGAGGAGCTGACCGAGGGGACCGCCGCCGAGGCCGGCGCGGGCGAGGAGCCCGAGGCCGAGGCCGGCGACGGCGCGGCCGACGAGGGCGGTCGCGAGCGCCCGGCCCGCCGCCGCCGCAGGGGCGGCCGGCGTCGCCGCAGGGGCGAGCTGGCCGAGCGCGCGGCGGCCACCGCCGCCGGTGAGTCCGACGGCGACGACGGGCCCAAGGACGCCGCCGACGACCGTGCCGAAGCGGAGTCCGAGCCCGAGGCCGCGGAGGGCGCCGAGGACGGCGAGCACTCCGCCGACGAGGGCGGCGGCTCGTCCCGGCGCCGCCGGCGCCGCCGCCGGCGCAGCGGCGACTCGCCGGAGCCGGCCGCCGGGGGCGACGACCCGGAGCGCACCGTCGTCAAGGTCCGCGAGCCGCGCCGCAAGCGCGACGAGCCCACCGAGGCGTCCGACGGCGTGCAGTCCATCAAGGGTTCGACCCGCCTGGAGGCCAAGAAGCAGCGCCGCCGCGAGGGCCGCGAGCAGGGCCGCCGCCGGGTGCCGATCATCACCGAGGCCGAGTTCCTGGCCCGCCGTGAGGCGGTCGAGCGCGTGATGGTGGTGCGCCAGCAGGGCGAGCGGACCCAGATCGGGGTGCTGGAGGACAACGTCCTCGTCGAGCACTTCGTCAACAAGGAGCAGTCCTCCTCGTACGTGGGCAACGTCTACCTGGGCAAGGTGCAGAACGTGCTGCCCTCGATGGAGGCGGCGTTCGTCGACATCGGCAAGGGCCGCAACGCGGTGCTCTACGCCGGCGAGGTCAACTTCGAGGCGCTGGGCCTCGGTCACGGCCCCCGGCGCATCGAGACCGCGCTGAAGTCCGGCCAGCCGGTGCTGGTGCAGGTCACCAAGGACCCCATCGGGCACAAGGGCGCGCGGCTGACCAGCCAGATCTCGCTGCCCGGCCGTTACCTGGTCTATGTGCCCGAGGGCTCGATGACCGGGATCAGCCGGAAGCTGCCCGACACCGAGCGTTCGCGGCTGAAGCAGATCCTGAAGAAGATCGTTCCCGACGACGCGGGCGTGATCGTGCGCACCGCGGCCGAGGGCGCGACCGAGGACGAGCTGACGCGGGACGTGGAGCGGCTCCAGGCGCAGTGGGCCGAGATCCAGAAGAAGGCCAAGAAGGGCAACGCGCCCACCCTCCTGTACGGCGAGCCGGACATGACCGTCCGGGTGGTCAGGGACATCTTCAACGAGGACTTCTCCAAGGTCATCGTCAGCGGCGACGAGGCGTGGAAGACCATTTACGGCTATGTCTCGCACGTGGCGCCCGACCTGAGCGACCGGCTGGAGCGGTGGACCTCAGAGGTGGACGTCTTCGCCACCTACCGCGTCGACGAGCAGCTGATGAAGGCGCTGGACCGCAAGGTCTGGCTGCCCAGCGGCGGTTCGCTGGTGATCGACCGGACCGAGGCCATGGTCGTCATCGACGTCAACACCGGTCGGTTCACGGGCCAGGGCGGCAACCTGGAGGAGACCGTCACCAGGAACAACCTGGAGGCGGCCGAGGAAATCGTTCGTCAGCTGCGGCTGCGCGACCTCGGCGGGATCATCGTGATCGACTTCATCGACATGGTGCTGGAGTCCAACCGGGACCTGGTGCTGCGCCGCCTGCTGGAGTGCCTGGGCCGGGACCGGACCAAGCACCAGGTGGCGGAGGTCACCTCGCTGGGCCTGGTCCAGATGACCCGCAAGCGGGTGGGGCAGGGGCTGCTGGAGTCGTTCTCCGAGTCCTGCGTGCACTGCAACGGGCGCGGTGTCCTGGTCCACATGGAGCAGGCGCACCTGGCCGGCGGCGGCGGTGGCGGCGGCAAGAAGAGCCGCCGGCGCGGCAAGGGCGGGAACGCGCCCGAGCCGACCGAGGTGCCCGAGCCGACCGGCGTCACCGAGTCGCCGGAGCCGGCCGGCTCCGAGGACGCGGTCGAGCCGCTCGTGCCCGAGGAGACCGCCGAGGTCGTCGGCGAGCCGGAGCCGGTGGAGCGGGTCGGTTCCTCCGTTCCCGAGGAGGAGCCCGAGCGGGGCGGTCGCCGGCGTCGGCGGGCCACCCGCAAGGTGAGCGCGCCGGCCGGTCCGCCCAAGGTCGCGGAGGAGGGCGTGGTCACGGTCGTGACGGCTTCCGAGCCGGAGGCCGAGAAGGCGCCCGAGCCCGAGGCCGAGAAGGCGCCCGAGCCCGAGCCGGCGCCCGAGCCCGTCGTGGCCGAGGAGCCGAAGCCGGCGCGTCGCCGGGGCAGCCGCAAGGTGTCGGTCCCGGCCGGCGCCCCGCGTGCCGCCGCCGAGCCCGAGGTGCTGGTGGTCTCCCGCGAGGCCGCGGAGGCGACCGCCGCCCCCGGGGAGGCGTCCGAGTCGGTCGCCGAGACGGTCAACGGCTCGGCGCCCGCGCCGGCCCGTCGCCGGGTGGCCCGCAGGGCCGCCGGCTCGCCGGGCGGGGCCGAGGAGGCCGTGGTCACCGTGGTCGTCGCCGAGCCGGCGGAGGCCGCCGAGGCCGCGTCCGGCGAGGCGGAGCCGGTGAAGGCCGAGGCCGCGGACGCCGGCGAGGAGAAGCCCGCCGGGCGCGCGCCGCGCAAGACGGCCGCCAAGAAGGCGACCAAGACCACGGCGAAGTCCACGGCCAAGAAGACGGCGACCAAGAAGGCCACCACCAAGAAGACGGCCAAGAGCGCCCCGGCGAAGAAGACGGCGGCGAAGAAGGCCACGACCAAGAAGGCCACCACGAAGAAGGCGGCCACCAAGAAGGCGACGGCGGCCAAGACGGCCGCGCCGTCCGAGGACTGAGCGTCCCGCCGCACGCCGGAAGCGCCCCCGCCCGGCCACCCCGTCCCCACCGGGCGGGGTGGCCGGGCGGGCGGATTTGACCGGCTTGTTGCGCCGTCCGTATTCTTGGCGACTGGCGTGTCACTGGACACGCCATGCCTCTGAGCATCTTCCTCCCGACGACTGCCACCGGCTCCGCGCCGCGCTGGTCGGGAGAGGCCGGGCTCGCGCCCGTCGCTGGCATCGGGGGCTCCGCACCGAGTGAGAGAGAGTTTGGCGTGTACGCGATTGTGCGCACCGGCGGCCGTCAGCAGAAGGTCGCCGTGGGTGACGTCATCGAGGTCGACCGGCTGGCCACCAAGGAGGTCGGCGACACCGTCGAGCTCTCCACCCTGCTCGTGGTGGACGGCGAGACCGTCACCAGCGACCCGTGGGTGCTGGCCGGCGTGAAGGTCCAGGCGGAGGTCCTCGACCACCACAAGGGCGAGAAGATCCGCATCCAGAAGTACAAGAACAAGACCGGCTACCGCCGGCGGATGGGTCACCGTCAGCTGCACACCCAGCTGAAGGTCACCGAGATCCCCGCCCCGGCCGCGAAGTAAGGGACTGAACCGAGATGGCACACAAGAAGGGCGCGTCCTCGACGAGGAACGGCCGTGACTCCAACCCCCAGTTCCTGGGCGTGAAGCGGTTCGGCGGCCAGGTGGTCAGCGCGGGCGAGATCCTGGTCCGCCAGCGCGGTACCCACTTCCACCCCGGCAAGGGCGTGGGCCGTGGCAAGGACGACACCCTGTTCGCCCTCCAGGCCGGCGCGGTGCAGTTCGGCACCCACCGTGACCGCCGGGTCGTGAACATCGTGTCGGTCGCCAAGTAAGGCGCGACCGGAAGCAGTACCGGGGCGGACCGCACTTCCCTCGCCGGGAAGCGGTCCGCCCCTCGCGTTGTTGCGCACCGTGAAGGTCGCGCACCGCCGACGCCGGCGCTCCGCGCCTCATCACCCCGTGCCCAGCCGAGGGCGGGCACCGTTCGATCGCCGGGAGGCATTCGTCATGACAACCTTCGTGGACCGCGTCGAGCTGCATGTCGCCGCGGGTAACGGGGGCCACGGCTGCGCCTCCGTGCACCGGGAGAAGTTCAAGCCGCTCGGCGGTCCCGACGGCGGCGACGGCGGGCGCGGCGGCGACGTGATCCTGGTCGTGGACCCCGAGGTGACCACGCTGCTGGAGTACCACCACCGGCCGCACCGCAAGGCGACCAACGGCAAGCCGGGCGCCGGCGGGAACCGGACGGGCGCGCTCGGCAAGGACCTGGTGCTGCCGGTGCCGGACGGCACCGTGGTGCTCAGCCCCTCGGGCGAGGTGCTGGCGGACCTGGTCGGCCCGGGGACCTCGTTCGTCGCGGGACAGGGCGGCAGGGGCGGGCTCGGCAACGCGGCGCTGGCCTCGCCGCGTCGCAAGGCGCCGGGGTTCGCGCTGCTGGGTGAGCCGGGCGAGAGCCGCGACCTGGTGCTGGAGCTGAAGACCATCGCGGACGTGGCGCTGGTCGGCTACCCGAG
Source organism: Streptomyces zhaozhouensis (assembly GCF_900230195.1). Taxonomy (GTDB): domain Bacteria; phylum Actinomycetota; class Actinomycetes; order Streptomycetales; family Streptomycetaceae; genus Streptomyces; species Streptomyces zhaozhouensis. The sequence goes on along the minus strand of NZ_OCNE01000017.1, from coordinate 127,647 downwards.
CGCCGGGAAGTCCTCGCTGATCTCGGTGCTCTCGGCGGCCCGGCCGAAGATCGCCGACTACCCGTTCACCACCCTGGTGCCCAACCTCGGTGTGGTCACCGCGGGCGAGACCGTCTACACGGTCGCCGACGTGCCGGGGCTGATCCCCGGCGCCAGCGAGGGGCGCGGACTGGGGCTCGAGTTCCTCCGGCACGTGGAGCGCTGTGAGGTGCTGGTGCACGTGCTGGACTGCGCGACGCTGGAGACCGAGCGCGACCCGCTCACCGACTTCGGGGTGATCGAGGAGGAGCTGTCGCAGTACGGCGGGTTGGACGACCGGCCCCGGCTGGTGGTGCTGAACAAGACCGACATTCCCGAGGGACAGGATCTCGCGGACATCGTCCGGCCCGAACTGGAGGCGCGCGGCCTGCGCGTTTTCGAGGTCTCCGCCGTTTCCCGAAAGGGCCTTCGGGAGCTTTCCTTCGCTCTCGGTGAGCTGGTGACCAGCGCTCGGGCGGCGAAACCGCGCGAGGAGGCGACGCGCGTGGTGATCCGCCCCAAGGCCGTTAACGAGGTCGGCTTCACCGTTACCCCGGAAGGTGAAGGTTTGTTTCGGGTTCGGGGGGAGAAGCCGGAACGTTGGGTGCTCCAGACCGACTTCAGCAACGAGGAGGCCGTCGGATATCTCGCCGACCGCCTCAACCGGCTCGGCGTGGAGGACGAACTGCTGCGCCAGGGCGCCAGGGAGGGCGACGGCGTCGCCATCGGGCCCGAGGACGACGCGGTGGTATTCGACTGGGAGCCGTCCGTCACGGCCGGCGCGGAGATGCTGGGCAGGCGTGGCGAGGATCACCGGATGAACCCGCTGCGACCGGCGGCCGCGCGCCGCAGGGACCGGGAGGCCAGGCGGAAGGACGCCGCCCAGCGGGAATTCGAGGAATTCCGACCCTTTGACTGATTTGCGCGTTTCGGGCGAGCGTTACGGAGAGTTCGGAAAACCCTTGCGGGGTTCGTCGTTTGGGGGCCCCGCAGGGTAACGGTACGCTGTCTCAAAGCGATAACGGTCGGCAACGGTTAGTCCGGCTTAGGGGTCAAGCTTCCACGGGGGTTAACCTTCTCCTCGCGTAGGCGACACTTCTTGATACCGGCAGGAGCTTCCTTGACCATGCAACCCAAAGGGCCGTCCCCGCACACCACAGCGGTCGTTCTCGCCGGTGGCACGGGCCAGCGTGTGGGGCTTTCCATACCGAAGCAGCTGATCAAGGTCGCCGGTAAGGCCGTCATCGAGCACACGCTGGCCATCTTCGAGGAGGCCGATGACATCGACGACGTCATCGTGCTGATGGCCCCCGGATACGCGCCCGACGTGGAGCGCATCGTCGCCAAGAGTGGGCTGACCAAGGTCAGCCGCGTCCTGGAGGGCGGCAGCACGCGGAACGAGACCACCCAGCGCGCCATCGACGCCCTGGGGGAGGGCCTCGCCGAGGGCGAGGACCGGAACGTCCTCTTCCACGACGCCGTCCGGCCGCTGCTCTCGCAGCGGGTGATCACCGACTGCGTGCGCGCGTTGGAGCGTTACCAGGCGGTGGACGTCGCCATACCGTCCGCGGACACGATCATCGTGACCCGCACGCACGGTGAGGACGGCGAGTTCATCACCGACGTCCCCGACCGGTCCCGGCTGCGGCGCGGCCAGACACCCCAGGCGTTCCGGCTCTCCACGATCCGCCGGGCGTACGAGGTCGCGGCCGACGACCCGAACTTCCAGGCCACCGACGACTGCTCCGTGGTCCTGAAGTACCTGCCGGACGTGCCGATCCACGTGGTGCCGGGCGACGAGTTCAACATGAAGGTGACCCAGCCGGTCGACGTGTTCCTCACGGACAAGCTCTTCCAGCTGGCCTCCACCGCCGCCCCCGCGCAGTCCGACGAGGCCGCCTACCGGGAGCGTCTGGCCGGCAAGACCGTGGTCGTCTTCGGCGGCTCCTACGGCATCGGCAAGGACATCTCCGACCTGGCCGCCGGCTACGGCGCGACCGTCTACCCGCTGGGCCGCTCGACCACCGGCACCCATGTGGAGAACCCGGAGGACGTCGCCGCCGCTCTCGCCAAGGCGCACGCGGACACCGGCCGGATCGACTACGTGGTGAACACGGCGGGCGTGCTGCGCATCGGCCGGCTCGACGAGACCGACGACGCCACCATCGAGGAGGCGCTGAAGGTCAACTACCTGGCCCCCGTGCGGATCGCCAGGGCCGCCCACCGCTACCTCGCGGAGAGCGGCGGCCAGTTGCTGCTGTACACCTCGAGCAGCTACACCCGGGGCCGGGCCGAGTACAGCCTGTACTCGTCGACCAAGGCCGCCATGGTCAACCTGACCCAGGCGCTCGCCGACGAGTGGGCCGGCGACGGCATCCGCGTCAACTGCGTCAACCCGGAGCGGACCGCCACCCCCATGCGCACCAAGGCGTTCGGGCAGGAGCCGGCCGGCACGCTGCTCTCCTCGGAGGCCGTGGCCCGCACCTCGCTCGACGTGCTGCTCTCCGCCATGACCGGGCACGTCATCGACGTCCGGCAGCAGGACCCGACCGCCGACGCGACGCAGGCCGGCTCGTTCGAACGCGCCCTGGCCGCCGCCCTCAGCTCCGAGGCCGACGGGGGGGTGGCATGACGGCAGGACTGCTGCGCCGTCTCGTCGGCGTGACGTCCGGCGCCGAGCTGCTCGCGGCGCTGGTCGTGGTGGTCAGCTACCCGCTGATGCTGCTCACCGCACTGCTGCCGGCCACCGGCGCGTTCGCCGTCGTGGCGGCCCTCAGCTATCTGGGCGACCACTACCTGCACCGCAGCGGCAGCTATCTGCTGGTGCGGATGGGCAAGGCGCGGGTCGGCCTGACGGTCCGCTTCCTCGTCCGCCAGCTGCTGCTCGTGCTGCTGCTGGCACGCACCGGCTGGACGGACGAGACGGTGGCGCAGGTCGCGGTCGTCGGGCTGCTGGCGTTCTACGCGCTCCAGGTCCCGCACACCGCGCTGGTCACCGTGCTGCGGCGGAAGCGGCGGCTGCCGTTCGCCACCCGCAACATCGACCTGTCGACGATGCCGGTGCCCGACGGCGCCCCGCGCTGGCTGACCCACCGGGCGGTCGAGAAGGTGCTGCACGCCGAGGTCCCGATGTTCGCGGGGCTGCTGGCGATGGTGCTCACCGAGGAGACGCTCCCCGGCTACGTCGGGACGGTGGCCGCGCCCGCGCTGGTGCTGCTGTACCTGCTGGCGCTGCTGCCCTACCTGCGCGCCGCCAAGCTGCCGCCGGACCCGGAGGGCGCGCTGGAGTGGTTCGACGGCTGGCTGCGCGAGCACCGGCCGGAGACCGCGCTCTACTTCTCCGGTTCCAAGGAGTCGGTCTACCAGGCCGACATGTGGCTGGAGACCATGGAGCGGCTGGACAGCAAGCCGCTGGTGATCCTGCGGGAGCGGGCCATCCTCAACCGGCTGGCCACCACCACCGTGCCGGTGGTCTGCGTGCCGAGCGCGGTCCACCTGATGAACATGGACCTCTCCATGCTGCGCGTCGGCCTCTACCCGGCCAACGTCGGCAAGAACCTGCACCTGTTGCGGGTCCCCACCATGAAGCACGTCTTCATCGGGCACGGCGACAGCGACAAGATCGCCAGCATCAACCCGTACGCCAAGGCGTACGACGAGGTGTGGTCCGCCGGCCGCGCAGGCCGCGACCGCTACGCGCTGGCCGACGTCGGCGTGCGGGACGAGGACATCGTCGAGGTCGGGCGCCCGCAGCTGGCGTCGATCCTCCCGGCGAGCGCCAGGCCCGAGGGGCGCGTCCCGACCGTGCTCTACGCCCCCACCTGGGAGGGCTGGACCGACGACCCGGGGAACACCTCGCTCCTGCTGGCCGGCGAGAACATCGTCCGCAAGCTGCTCACCGCCGAGCGCCCGGTGCGGGTGATCTACAAGCCGCACCCGTTCACCGGCACCCGCAACCCGGCGGCCGGCGCCGCCCACCAGCGGATCGTCGCGCTGATCGAGGAGGCGGCCGCCGCGCGCGCCGCCGACCCGCGCTGGGCCGCCGAGGCCGAGCGCACGGCCGCCGACCGCGCGACGGCGCAGGCGACGCTGCGCGCCGTCGAGCAGGCGGGCGGCGGGAGCGCGGCGAAGCTGGCGACCGTCTGGGACGACGCCTCGGTCTCCCGGGACGCCCAGACCCCGGCCGACCAGGCGGCGGTGGAGGAACGTGCCTTCGCCGAGTGGAACGAGGCGTTCTGGCGCTCGTTCGGCTGGTGGGAGCACCGGGTGATCACCGGCTCGCAGCCGCGCCTGTTCGACTGCTTCAACGAGTCGGACGCGCTCGTCTCCGACATCTCCAGCGTGGTCTCCGACTGGATCGCCAGCGGCAAGCCGTACGCGGTCTCCGACTCGGCCGAGCTGGGCGCGGACGAGTTCCGCCGGCAGAACACCGCAGTGCGGGCCGCCGTGATCCTGTCCAACGACGCGGCGCAGCTCGACGAGCTGCTGGACGCCGTCACCTCGCCGGGCGCCGACGCGCTCGCCCAGGACCGTGTCGAGCTCAAGCACTACCTGCTCGGTCCCGACGAGCCCACCTCGTTGGAGCGGTTCAACGCGGCGGTCAACGCGCTCGCCGCGCGGGCCGAGGCGCGCAACCAGGCCCTCGGCGAGGCGGGAACGGCGGCCGTGGTGAGCACGTCCTAGTCGTGTCCGCCCTGTTTTGACCGTCCGAGCAGCATCCGGTGCGGCGGGTCCGTCCCGCCGCCCATCGTTCGCAGTAAGAGGAAGAGGCACGAGTCCGTGGTCGCGAAGCCTGAAGAGATGATCCCGGAGGAACTCCGGCGACGGATGCGGTTCCTCCCGGAGGCCACCGGGGCGGAGCGCGAGGAGTTCTTCGAGGAGGTCACCGCCTTCCTGGCGGGCGCCGACGAGAACAAGCTGCGGAAGTTCCCGCCGGTGGCCCGCATCAAGTGGCACCTGGCCAAGGAGCGGCGCGTCGACGAGCTGCTGGCGGTGCTGGCGTTCGAGCGGGAGAACCCGTCGGCGTTCCCGGTGCGCGGTCGGCTGCGGCCGGCCGTCGCGATACCGGGCGCCGACACCGCGCGGCTGCCGGCCTCCGTCAGCCGGCTGCGGCTGCGCGAGATGCCGGTGCGGGCCAAGGCCACCGAGGTGCTGTGGCAGGACGGCAAGCTGGTCCTGCGCGGCTTCGGCTACGTGCTCAACCTCCCGGACGGCGCGCACGCGCCGCTGCCCAGGCTCGCGTGGCTGCGCGCCAAGGGCGGCCGGCGGGTGCCGGTCAAGCTGCGCACCGAGGAGGCGACCCGGGCGACCAGGGACTCCAAGCAGGCGCTGCACAACTACGACAACGCCGGCTTCGAGCTGGTCATCGACCCGGCCAAGCTGAAGTCCAGGGGCCGCTGGAAGGCGGGCACCTGGGGGCTGACGCTGGCGCTGCCCCGGCCGGGCGGCTATGTGCCGGGCCATGTCGACCGCGTCGACATCGGCTCGGCCGGCCACTCCCAGTCACGCGACCTGGGGGACGGCGCCCGCCTGGTGGCCAGCTTCGTCGAGGGCCGCTTCCAGGTGGCCGTCGAGATGCCCGAGGCAGAGGTCACCGACCAGGAGCTGGTCGACGGGGAGACGCTGCGCCTGGGGCTGCGCGCCCCGGCCGGCGGCAAGCGGCCGACGAAGCTGCGGATCGCCCGCAAGGGCCAGCAGTCCGGCGACGCCTACGCCCTGGAGCAGGGGGACGGCGAGGTCGGCTTCGCCCGGTACACCGCGGACATCCCGCTGAAGAACCTGACGGTCGCGACCAGCGCCGACCAGAAGACCCAGGACTTCGTCACCCACATCGACTTCGCCGACGGCAGCGACCGCCGCGCCACCGTGCGCGAGGGCTTCGTGCCCGGCCGCTACGCCCGCCCGTCGAACCGCGAGATCGCGGTGACCACGGACGGCCCCGGCCTGTTGAAGCTGCACGACCGGGCGCGGCAGGCGGTCGTCGACTCGCTGCGCTGGGAGGACGGCGCGCTGGTCGCCGAGGGCGACTACGAGGGCCCCGGCGACACCAAGCGCTTCATCCTGCGCCACGGCGAGCGCTTCGAGGAGCACGTGCTGCCGCTGGAGTGGGCCGACGGCCGTTTCCGCGTGCGGATCACCCCGGACCGGATGGCGGTCTACGACGCGACGCTCCCGCTGCGCGCCGGCCGCTGGTACATGTGGCTGCGCGACAGGAACGCCTGGGGCAACGGCGCCGACACCCCGGTCAAGCTGCGCGCCGACCTGATCGACGAGACGCTGCCGCTGCGCAAGCGCGTCGCCGGCCGCACCTACACCGTCAACCGCCGCTACTTCGACCGGCTCTTCCTCGGCTCGGGCCCGGTGCTCAAGGCCGAGGAGCGCGGCGCGTGGCGGCAGCGGGAACTGCGCCAGGTGCACACGCCCCGGTTCAAGAAGGAGCCGCTGCGCGAGACGGTCTTCTACAACAGCTTCGGCGGCAAGCAGTTCTCCGACTCCCCCCGCGCGATCTTCGAGGAGTTCGAGCGGCGCGGCATCGAGGTGGAGCACCTGTGGTCGGTCGCCGACGAGCAGGTCGCGCTGCCGCCCGGGGTCCGCCCGGTGGAGTGGCACAGCACCGAGTGGTACGAGGCGCTGGCCCGCAGCCGCTACGTGGTCACCAACGTCGGCCTCGGCGACTGGTACGAGCGGCGCGACGGGCAGTGCGTGGTGCAGACCTGGCACGGCACCCCGCTGAAGAAGATCGGCGCCGACCTGCTGGGCACGCCGAAGGCCAACCTGGCCTACATCGCGAGCCTGCCGCACCGTTTCCGCCAGTTCGACATCGTGGTCTCCCCGAACGCGTTCACCACCCCGATCATGCGGAACGCGTTCCGCTGCGAGGGCGAGGTACTGGAGGCGGGCTACCCGCGCAACGACATCTTCCACCGGCCGGACCGGGAGAAGATCGCGCAGCGGGTGCGCGCCACGCTCGGCATCCCCGAGGGCAAGAAGGTGGTGCTCTACGCCCCGACCTGGCGGGACGACCAGCGGCACACGGCCTCGAAGTTCAAGCTGGACCTCCAGGTCGACCTGACGGCCGCCGAGCGGGCGCTCAGCGACGACCACGTCTTCCTCTTCCGCAAGCACCCCAAGATCCTGGACGCCATCCCGGGCGCGGGGCAGGGCTTCGTGTGGGACGTCTCCGCGTACCCGGACATCGCCGAGCTGTACCTGATCACGGACGTGCTGATCACGGACTACTCGTCGGTGCTCTTCGACTTCGCGCACTCGGGCCGGCCGATGCTCTTCTTCACCTACGACCTGGAGCACTACCGGGACACGCTGCGCGGCTTCTACTTCGACTTCACGGAGAAGGCGCCGGGGCCGCTGATCAAGACCTCGGAGGAACTGGTCAGGTCCATCCGGGACATCGACAAGGTGGAGCGGGACTACCTCGGCAAGTACGCCAGGTTCGTGAAGGACTTCTGCGAGCCGTCGGACGGGCTGGCCACCAGCCGCGTGGTGGACCGGATGCTGGAGATCGGCAGGGAACGCGCGGGAGGCGGCGCGTAGCCGCCCCCCGCGGGGGTTCTCAGTGGGGCGTCGACGTGGTCTTCCCGGCCGGGTCGGCGCCCTTCGCCGCGGTGGACGTCCCGGGCTCGGCCTTCGGCGCGGCGTCCTTCCCGCCCGCGCCGCCCTTCGGCTCGTCGGGACGGAAGAACCAGCGCATGTTCGGCTCGACCACCGGGCGCAGCAGCCGTTGCACGGGCGTCGAGCAGAGCAGCGAGATGCCGACGGCGGCCACCACCGAGCTGATCAGCAGCGCCGTCGGGGTGCTCTCCATCAGCTCCCCGTCGTACCAGCCCCACTCCACGGAGCCGCGGATCAGGAAGCCGTGCAGCAGATAGCCGTAGAGCGTGCCGGCGCCCAGCGCGGTGAACCAGCCGTGGCGGCCGGGCACCAGCGCGAGGAAGCAGCAGGTCAGCAGCACCGAGCAGCCGAAGATCGCCAGCGTCATCAGCACCCCGACCCACCACGGCTCGCCCAGCTCCTGGGCGCTGCCCCGGTGGTAGAACCAGGCGTACTCCATCCTCGGCTCGGCCCAGTAGGCGAAGAGCGCGGCGGCGGCGCCGACCGGCAGCGCCAGCAGCCGGGCGGCCCGGCGGCGCAGCATCTGGAAGTGCTCGGCGCGCACCGTCATGCCCAGCACGAAGAACGGCAGGAACTGCACCACGCGCTGGAGCTGGAGGTCGCCGCCCATCGTCGGGGAGGCGGTGGCCACCGCGGCCAGCGCCAGCGCCAGCGGCACCGGCCAGCGCACCGTCCTCCACAGCGGCACGGTCAGCCGCCATATGAAGAGCGCCACCAGGAACCACAGCAGCCAGCGCGGTTCGAAGAGCGGCAGATAGTTGTCGTCGTTGTCGTCGAGGTGGCGCAGGAAGTACGTGTAGGCGATCTGGAAGAGCACGTACGGCACCAGCACGCCCGTGACCAGCCGCCGCACCCGGTCGGGGCGGCCGTCCCAGTTACGGGAGAAGTAGCCGGCCACCAGGATGAACGCCGGCATGTGGAACGCGTACACGAACATGTACAGCGCGGTCACCGCGCGCGAGTCGGCGCGCAGCGGCTCCCAGGCGTGGCCCATGGCGACCAGCACGATCGCCAGGTACTTGGCGTTGTCGAAGAACGCGTCGCGCTGCTTGGGCGCCTTGGCCTGCTTCGGCAGGCGCAGCGCCATGGTCTGCTCGGCGGACCGCTCGGGTGGGGACTGCGGCGATCCGGTCATGACGCCCCCTGAGGCTCGTCGCTGCGGGTGTGGGGAGGGGTAACGCTCATCACTCACGAACCCTAACGGCAGTGGGCGCGTCGGTGACCCGGCGGTGTCCCGCAGGTGTCCGTCGGCCGGGCGGGGCGTGGGGCGCGGCAGACTGGCCGCCATGGACGCGAGGACGAGGACGAGGACGAGCGGCGGGGCGAGCAGGCGGCAGTCCGTGGAGACGCCGGCGGGCGAGGCGCGGATCAGCTGGTGGGACGCGCCGGACGCCGGGTGTGTGCTGGCGCTGGGGCACGGAGCCGGCGGCGGGATCGAGGCGCGCGACCTGGCGGCGCTGGCCGCCGCGCTGCCGGCGAACGGGGTGAGCGTGGCGCTGGTCGAGCAGCCGTGGCGGGTGGCGGGGCGGAAGCTGGCGCCGGCGCCGCGCACGCTGGACACCGCGTGGCGCGCGCTGATGCCCGTGCTGGCGGAGTCGGGGCTGCCGCTGGTGGTCGGCGGGCGCAGCGCCGGCGCGCGGGTGGCGTGCCGCACGGCGCTCGAAACGGGCGCGCGCGGGGTGGTGGCGCTGGCCTTCCCGCTCCACCCGCCGGGCCGCCCCGAGCGTTCCCGGGCGGACGAACTGCCGCTGGGGCAGCTGCCGTTGCTGGTGGTGCAGGGTGGGCGCGACCCGTTCGGCAGGCCGGCGGAGTTCCCCGCGGGGGTGCGCCCGGTGGAGGTGCCCGAGGCGGACCACTCCTTCGCGGTCCCGAAGCGGGCGGTGCCGGGGCAGGAGGCCGCGCTGACGGTGCTGACGGACGCGGTCGCCGACTGGCTGGCGACGGTGCGCTAGTGGCCTGGGGGGCGCGGGGCACGCCCCCTCAGGCCGTGCCCCGGTGCGGGAGGGGTTTGAGCGGTCGGCCGCCGGGGCGCCCGGCGGCTCACCTGGTGACGTCGCTGCGCTGCCGCTCCCCGTTCCCTCGCAGGGCCTCGCGCGCCCTGCGGGCCTCCGCCGCCGCGCACAGGGCGGTGACCGCCCGCTGGAAGCGGACCTGGGACGGGGGGTCGCTCGGGCCGAGCAGGAACTCCCGCAGCTCCCGCCGCGCCCCGGCCAGCCGGTCGCGGCGGGGGTCGACGACCGAGGCGAGCAGGGCGGGGAGCCCGGACGCGTCGGGGCCGAGCACGGTGGCGGCCCTGACCGTCGGGTTGGCGGCGCGGAAGGACCGTTCGTCGAGGCCGCTGGTGTTGACCACCGCGTAGGGCTTCACCCCGGCCAGGTAGTCGGCGACCACGCTGGAGACGTCGGAGATCAGCAGGTCGGCCTGGTTGAAGCAGCTGTAGAGGTCGGGGCGCGGCCCGGTCAGCACCAGATGGCCCTCGGAGTCCTGTGCCGCCCAGAACGCGGCGCGCCAGGCTCGGGTCGCGGCGGCCACGGCCTCCGCGCGGCCCTCGTCGGGAGCCGACTCGCGCAGCATCCGCTCGGCGTCGTCGGCGCCCGGCCGCGCGCAGGCGGTGGTCAGGGCCTCCAACCGCGCGGTGCGTCGGGCCAGTTCCGCGGCGGCCGCGTCGTCCACCGGCGCGCGGGTGGCGGTGAGCGCGCCTCGTTCGGCCAACGCGCCCGTCGAACGCCGCAGCAGCGCGCGGCGGTTGGCGAGCGCCGGCGCGGAGGAGCCGGCGCGCGCCGCTCGACGTGTCTCGGCCGCCTCGACGAGCGCCCTGATGCGCCGGTCGGCCTCGCCGAAGCGCGGATCGACCGAACCGGTCATCGGGTGCGGCTTGTAGAGGAGCCGCACCCGGGGGTCGGACAGCAGCGCGGTGACCAACTGCTCGCCGGCGAGCAGCACCGAGGTGTTGCCCGGGTCGTTCGTCCATCCCTCCCAGGTCGGTGCGTACAGCACGGTGATCGGCCCGTCGGCGGGCGGCGGCCCGGTGTAGGGGTGGATCGGCGCGAGCTGGGGCCGGCCGATCTCCACCACGTCCCGGTCGTCCACCCCGACGTCGGCCAGCGCGTAGCGCTCCCTCGCCGCCGGGCCGGCGACCCACACCTCGTCGTAGACCTTGGCGTACGGGTTGCAGCTGGAGAGCTTGTCGCTCTCGCCGTGGTTGACGAAGGCGTGCTTGATGGTCGGGATGCGCAACACCTGGGAGGTCTTGGGCGCGTTGGCCGGGTGGATCAGCACCTTGAGGGTGGAGTGCTCAAGCAGCATCAGGTGCACCACCTTCGGCACGCAGACCACCGGCAGCTCGGTCGGCGCCAGTTGGGGCACCAGGGCGCGTTCCCTCAGCACCACCAGTCCGTTGCCCTCCAGTGCCGCGACGGCGCCCAGCCACATGTTGACCTGGTAGGCGGTGCCGCTGCCGCCGGAGAAGTAGAGGCCGACATCGGGCCGGTAGGACTCCAGCCAGCGCTGGAACCAGGCGACCACCTCCTCGGTCGCCGGCGGCCGTCTGCCCGGCAGCAGCCAGCCGGCCAACCAGACGGCGGCGCCGGCGAAGAGCAGCAGCGAGCAGCCGATGCCCAGCAGGCTCCACACCGCCTCGCCGCTGGCCACCGTCCCCAGCATCCCGGCCGTGGCCGGCACGGAGAACAGCGGCATCCTCCGGTGCGCGACGGTCAGCACCCGGGGCGGGGCGGGGCTCAGCCGCAGCTCGGAGGCGTCGATGTTGCGCGTGAGCACCGGCAGCGTCCGCGAACGGCGCACCAGCACCGCCAGCCCCCTCGTGAGGAAGTGCGCGCCGTAGCAGGCCAGCAGACCGGCGACCACCAGCATCCTGACGGTCGTCGAGACCTCCGCCAGATGCGCGAGACCGAGCACCACCAGCAGGTCGCGCAGCAGTTGGCGCACCGTCTCGTCGCAGCGGACCCGGCCGAGCGGCACCAGCGCCGCCGGCCACCAGCGGCGCAGCACGAGATCGAGGGCGAGCCCCCCGGCGCCGGCGACGCACAGCAGCGCGGCGTGGGGGAGTTGGGCGCCCACCAACTGGGCGCAGAGAAGCAGCAGCAGCACACCCAGGGCGAGCCCTTGGGCGGCGCGGCGCGGAGACGGTCCAGCAGCCACAGGAAGTTCAGCTCCGGTGTGAGGCGTGCGAGAGAACGAGACGCTCTTCGGACGTGGGGCGAGGAGACCACCCGGGGCGGGCGGCGGGGAGGAGTGCGCGGAACCCACGGAACCCGTGGGCAAGCCATTTATCGCGCGGAGGGGCCGAGGTCATCCCGGAGGCGGGGAATTTCACCCTTGTGGGTGGCCGCGCACGGGAGCCTCCGGTGAAACGGCACGGCGCCCGACGGGCGGGGTGGCATACATTACGGTCGGCAGACCGGCCCGGCGTCGGGCGTGCCCCGGGAAGTACCAGGTCGTGCGGGAGTCACGGCGGCCGGACGGCTCGCACCCGCGCTCCGCGGGGCGCCCTAGACGCGGGGGCGCCGGACCCCGGATATCGCGCGCCGCGCGGTCGGGCCGGAGAGCGAACGTGAACAGGAAGGTGCCATGACAGCGGCACGGCAGGACGTCTCCGACGCCCGCAGGATCGTGGTCAAGATCGGCTCATCCTCGCTGACCACGGCGGCCGGCGGGCTGGACGCCGACCGGGTGGACGCGCTGGTCGATGTGCTGGTGAAACAGGACGGGAGGCAGATCGTACTGGTTTCGTCCGGTGCGATCGCCGCGGGGCTCGCGCCGTTGGGCCTCACCGGCCGACCGCGGGACCTCGCCCGCCAGCAGGCCGCGGCCAGCGTCGGCCAGGGGCTGCTGCTGGCGCGCTACACCGCCTCGTTCGCCCGTTACGGCCGCCGCGTCGGGCAGGTGCTGCTGACCACGACCGACACCAGCCGCCGCGCGCACTACCGCAACGCCTACCGGACGCTGGACCAGCTCTTCGCCATGGGCGCGGTTCCGGTGGTCAACGAGAACGACACGGTGGCGACCGACGAGATCAGGTTCGGCGACAACGACCGGCTGGCGGCGCTGGTGGCCCATCTGGTCAAGGCCGACCTGCTGGTGCTGCTCTCCGACGTCGACGGACTCTACGACGGCGACCCGGCCCGCCCCACCAGCAGCCGCGTCCCGGAGGTCACCGGGCCGGGCGACCTCGCCGGCATCGAGCTGGGCCGCGCCGGCAGGGCGGGGGTCGGCACCGGCGGGATGGTCACCAAGGTGGAGGCGGCGGGCATCGCCAACGAGGCCGGCATCCCCGTGGTGTTGACGGCCGCCAGCCAGGTCGCCGACGCGCTGTCCGGCGCGGCGACCGGCACCTACTTCCGGCCGACCGGGCGCCGCGCCACCGGCCGCCTGCTGTGGCTCGCCCACGCCTCGGTACCGCGCGGCGCGGTGGTCCTGGACGCCGGCGCGGTGCGGGCCGTCACCGAGCGCGGGGGCTCGCTGCTGCCGGCCGGGATCACCGGGGTGATCGGCGAGTTCGTCGCCGGTGAACCGATCGAACTGCGCGACGAGTCGGGCCGCGCCATCGCCCGCGGGCTGGTCAACTTCGACGCCAGGGAGCTGCCGCGCCTGCTCGGGCGTTCCACCAGGGAACTGGCGCGCGAGCTGGGCCCCGACTACGAAAGAGAAGTGATCCATCGCGATGACCTGGTGCTGTTGCGGGCATAAGTCATCCTGAGGGGGCCGTACACGGGAGGCTCGCCGGGCCGGTGCCGGATCTGTGAAAGACCAGCCTTTCCACCGAAGGTTCCGGGAAAAGCACCCGGCGGGGCGGGCGAGCTGGTCCACTCGTGCGTGGTGCCGGACCGGCACCCGACCGCACACGCAGCACGACTTCGCACCATGTCAGGAGGCTGTCGGTGAGACGACTGGCCAGCGTCGAAGGAGGCCGGCCGGCCCGCGAGCGGGACGATCCCGCGCACGCGGAGCGAGCACGGGGGAGCACCGAGGAGCAGCCGTCGCGGCTGTGGCACATCACGTTGAGCGTCGCGGGGCGGTCCGTTCCGCTGACCGACGTGCGGCGGGCCCTGGAACGGCTGGCTGACGACCATCCGTTCCTGCTCACCAGCCGCTACGCCGAGGACCACGCGGAGATCAGGTACTGGGAGGAGGCCAGGGACCTGCACGACGCCGCCGCGCTGGCGCTGCGGCTCTGGGGGGAGCACCGTCGCACCGCCAAGCTGCCGGCCTGGGAGATCGTCGGCCTGGAGGTCATCGGCCGGGACACCTACCAGCAGCGGATCTCCGAGGGGTACGGCCCGCCGCCGGCGCACCCGGTCGGGGTCCACCCGTACTGAGGCCGCGGGCGCGCCCGTTGTCGGTGCCGGCCGCTAGGGTGACACGCATGAGCAGCACAGCGCCCTCAGTGAACGCCTCGTCCGAGTCCGCCGTCCTCGCCACCGCGCGCCGCGCCAGGACGGCCGCGGCCGACCTCGCGCCGCTGCCGCGCACCGCGCGGGACGCGGCGCTGGCGGCCGTCGCGGACGCGCTGGTCGCCAGGGCGGCCGAGGTGGTCGAGGCCAACGCGGCGGATGTCGGGCGGGCCAGGGCCAACGGCACCTCCGCCGGCATCGTGGACCGGCTGACGCTCACCGAGGAGCGGATCGCCGCGATCGCCGCCGACGTGCGGGACGTGATCGCGCTGCCCGACCCGGTCGGCGAGGTGGTGCGCGGCTCGACCCTGCCCAACGGGCTCGAGCTGCGCCAGGTCCGGGTGCCGCTGGGCGTCGTCGGCATCATCTACGAGGCCAGGCCCAACGTGACGGTGGACGCCGCCGCGCTCTGCCTGAAGTCGGGCAACGCGGTGCTGCTGCGCGGCTCCTCCTCCGCCCACGCCTCCAACACGGCGCTGGTGGCCGTGCTGCGGGACGCCGTGGCCTCGGTCGGGCTGCCGGCGGACGCGGTGCAGCTGGTCCCGGGCGAGAGCCGGGACTCGGTGCACGAGCTGATGACGGCGCGCGGCCTGGTGGACGTGCTGATCCCGCGCGGCGGCGCCTCGTTGATCGAGACGGTGGTCACCGAGTCCACGGTCCCGGTGATCGAGACCGGCACGGGCAACTGCCATGTCTACGTGGACGCGGCGGCCGACCTGGAGCGCGCTGTGGAGATCCTGGTCGACTCCAAGGCCGACCGTCCCAGCGTGTGCAACGCGGCGGAGACGGTGCTGGTGCACGAGGCGGTCGCCGACCGCTTCCTGCCGATGGCGCTGGCCGCGCTGACCTCGGCCGGGGTGACGGTGCACGGCGACGAGTCCTGGCGCCGCGCGGGCGCTGAGGCGGGCATCGAGGTGGCCGCCGTCACGGACGAGGACTGGGCGGTCGAGTACCTGAGCTACGACATCGCCGCCGGTGTGGTGCCCGACCTGGACGCGGCGGTGGCGCACATCCGCCGTTGGACCTCGGGCCACACGGAGGCGATCGTCACCGGGGACACGGCGGCCGCGCGGCGCTTCGTCTCCCGGATGGACTCGGCGGCCGTGATGGTGAACGCCTCGACCCGCTTCACCGACGGCGGCCAGTTCGGCTTCGGCGCCGAGATCGGGATCTCCACGCAGAAGCTCCACGCCCGGGGCCCGATGGGGCTGCCCGAGCTGACCTCGACCACCTATGTGGTGACCGGAGAGGGTCACACCCGGGGGTGAATTCCCCTCGGGCCTCCCTAAGCCGCGTTCTTCGCCCTACGCTGGAAGGGTGCCGGACGACGTGGGAGGCCCGCCGTTCCCGGACGGCGAGGGGCCCGACAGCCAGGACGCGGGGGCGGCCGACGAGGCCCTTGCCGCCGTGGTGTTCGACGAGGAGTTCGTGACCGCCGCCCGCATCCACGAGCCCAGCGCGGAGGAGCGGTCCCGCGCGGCCGCCGCCGGCTGGGCCGACCCCGAGGGGCCGGGCTTCTACCGCGACCCCGACCTCGACCCCGGGGGCGGCCGGTCGTTCGGCCGCTTCGAGGGGGCGGAGGCGTGGGAGCGCGCCGAGGGACGGGCGGACGCCGACGGGCTGGCCGAGCGGGACGGCCCCTACGACCCGGAGGAGCTGGCGGGCCTGGACGACCCCGACTCCCCGGAGAACGAGGGCCGTTTCGACCGCTCCGACTACACCCGCTATCTCCCTGATCCCGCCGATCCCGCCGATCCCGTCGAGTCGCACGAGCGCGCGGAGCCGGGGTCCGCGCTGCCCCCGCACCGCCCTCCGGCGCCCGCGGGCCCGGTGCGGCGGCCGATGCGCTGGCAGCGGCCGGTGGCCTGCGTGCTGGCGATGGTGATGAGCCTGAGCGTCATCGCGCTGACCCTGATAGCGATCCAGCGCGCCAACTCCAGCCGCGAGCAGCGGCCGGCGCCGCCGCCCACCGTCCGCCCCGAGCAGAGCGCGCCGCAGGCCACGGGGACGCCCGCCGGCGAGACGTTCGCGGGGGGCGTGGAGCTGGTCGAAGGGGGCCCGTGAGCACCGCTCGCGCGCCCCAACCCTCCGACGCCGGCGGTCGCCTGGGCGCCGGTCGGACAAAATCGCCGCCCGAGGGGGCTTTTGGCACCCCGGGGAGAGTCCTAGGCTGGAGCGGTGGCCGGGAGATCTGACCCTCCCGAAGGAGGCCCCGGTGGCTCCTCGGGAGCCGGGGACGAGGAGTACCGATCGATCGTCTTCGACGACTCGTTCGTCAGTTCCGCGCGCCTCCAGGAGTACTCGGCGGAGCAGCGGCTGGTGGACCACACGGTCGCCGTGCGCGACCGGGCGCCCGAGCAGCCGTTGGGCATCGTCCGCACGGTGCCCAAGCAGGGGCTGGCGCTGGCGATGATCATCCTGTTGGCGTTCGCCGCCGCGATCTACCTGGGCGCCAACAACCCCTACCAGTCCCCGCGCTCGCTGGCCGCCGGCCGCCCCGCCGGCAGCACGGTGGCGCTGGTGCCGGACGGCGAGGTGCCGGGCGACATCGACGTGGAGCTGCTCTACGGCACGGGCCCGGTCCGCGAGTTCGGCGTGGGCCCCGGCGGCCTTGAGCTGCCCGACCCGAAGCCGACCACGCACTTCTCCCGCGAGCAGGTGATGACCGCGCTGACCCTCGCCAAGGAGTACCTGACGGCCAGCGCGCTCAACCCGGACGTCCTCGTCGGAGGCTCCCGCAGCGAGGTGCGCGAGCTGCTGGGGGTCGAGCAGCAGGACCAGTTCGACGTGGCGATGGACGGCGAAGGCGGCCCGTCCTGGGCGACGGACTGGCTGGTGCGCTTCGACCAGGACCGGGTGGAGATGGCCGACCCGCACGTGCGGGTCGACGGCGTCTTCACGTTCACCGAGGCGACCGACGACATGCTGGAGATAGCCGGGCACCACGTCTTCGTCTACGCCCTGCGCTCCTCGGAGTCGATGGGGGCGCCGGCCTCGCTCTTCGGGGTGCGGCGCGAGGTGCGCTTCCAGTTCGGCAAGGAGGAGCTGCGGGATCGCAACGTGGTGCTGCGGCAGGTGGACACCCTGGCCGGGCCGATGGCCTGCGAGGCCGACCCGGCGGACGCGTACGCGCCGCTGTTGGCCGGGGAGACGGCGTCCCAGCGGCTGGCCGGCGGCATCGACCCGTTGACCGCCGAGCAGGACCGCCCCGTCCTCTGCGCGGCCCTCACCCCCGGCCAGTTGAACGTGACCTAGCCAGTTGAACGTGACCTAGGGCCGGTGGCGGCCTGAGGGGCGCGGGGGACCGCGCGGTGCCCGGCGGCGGGGGCGGTCGACAGCGGTGCCGGGGGCCCGGGGCGGTCGGCCGCCGCGCGGGTCACTGATCAGGCGGTGTCTCGCCTCCGGGGCGACGCCCGGTCGCGAAGTCCCGCAGCTTGCCGCCGAGGTCGCTCGCGCCGCCCGCCACGTCGTTGACCAGCCGCATCAGCGGGTCCTTGCTGGTGCGGACCGTCCGCGCGTAGTGGCCGGCCGACTCGCGCATCGAGTCGCTGACGGACGCGTCGCCGTCCTCGTCGCGGCGCGGGTAGTGGCCGTCCATCAGCCGCTGGTAGTCCCGGGTCCTCGCCCAGTCGTGCAGCTCGGCGGCCCGGACGGCGGCGAACGGGTGGGTGCGCGGCAGCACGTTGAGGATCTTCAGCACCGAGTCGCGCAGATCGCCCCCGGCCTCGTACTCCCTGGCCTGGTCGAGGAACGCGTCGACGTTCATCTCGTGCAGGTGGTTGCCGCCGGCCAGCTTCATCAGGCCGCGCATCGACGCCTCGGGGTCCTGGCCGACGAGCAGGCCGGCGCGGTCGGCGGAGAGTTCCGACTTGCGGAACCACTCGCGCAGCGCGGTGACGATCGCCATGATCGCCACGTTCCCCAGCGGGATCCACGCGACCCGGACCGCGAGGTTGGTCAGGAAGAGCAGCAGGGTGCGGTAGACCGCGTGGCCGGAGAGGGCGTGGCCCACCTCGTGACCGATGACGGCCCGCATCTCGTGCTCGTCGTCGAGGAGTTCGACCAGGCCGGTGGTCAGCACGATCACCGGCTGGTCGAGCCCGATGCACATCGCGTTGGGCTTCGGGTCCTGCGAGACGTACAGCGGCGGGACGCGGTCCAGGTCGAGGATCGCGCAGGCGTCCAGCAGCATCTCGTGGAGATGCGCGAACTGCCGCTCGTCGACCCGCACCGAGTCGGAGAGGAACAGCAGCCGCAGGCTGCGCTCCGGCACCATCCCGCTCAGCGCCTTGAACACGGTGTCAAAACCGGTCAACTTCCGAAGGGCGACCAACGCCGAACGATCAGCCGGGTGTTCATAGGCGCGCGAGGAGATCCCCGGGAAGCGCCGCCGCCCGTCGTCGGGTCGTCGCACGGCGGACTCGACCCCCGCCTCCGACCGGCCCGCCACGTCGTCTCCCGGGCGCTCCCGGCCCTCGGCGCCCTCCCCGCGGGTGTGCTCCGGGCCGTCCGCGTCGTTCCCGTGCCCCGTGTTGTCCGTCATGTCCGCCCCCTCCGTCCGTGATGCGGCCGTCAGCCCACCCTGAACCGCACGGACGGGTGGGGGCAAGAGGCTGCCGCCTCCGCCTCCGCATACCATGACCCTACGTCCCAGCGTCCCGTTCCCGGATAGGCCGTCGCATGACCCAGATCAACGCTCTGACCGCCGACAGTTCCGTCACCGAGGCACTGCTCCCGCTCGCCTCCGAGGGAGGTGCGCACGACAGTCTGAACGCCTACGCCATCGGTGGTGGCGCGCTGGCTGGCCTGTTGTTGCTGCTCTGGATCACCACCCGGCTCAACCGCGACCGCTAGGGTCTGCTCCATGCGAGACCGGATAGCCGACGGCAAGCGGCGGCTCGGGGTGATGGGCGGCACCTTCGACCCCATCCACCACGGGCACCTCGTCGCGGCCAGTGAGGTGGCCGCGCGGTTCGACCTGGACGAGGTCGTCTTCGTGCCGACCGGACAGCCCTGGCAGAAGGGGCACCGGTCGGTCTCGCCCGCCGAGGACCGCTATCTGATGACCGTCATCGCGACGGCCTCCAACCCGCAGTTCTCGGTCAGCAGGATCGACATCGACCGGGGCGGCAAGACGTACACCATCGACACGTTGCGCGAGTTGCGTGCCGAGTACGCGGACGCCGACCTGTTCTTCATCACGGGTGCCGACGCGCTCGCGCAGATCCTGGGGTGGCGGGACGCCGGCGAGCTGTTCTCGTTGGCGCACTTCATCGGGGTGACGCGGCCGGGCCATGTGCTGGCCGACCCGGGGTTGCCGCAGGGCGGCGTCTCGCTGATCGAGGTGCCGGCGTTGGCCATCTCCTCCACCGACTGCCGGGCCCGGGTGGCCCGTGGCGATCCCGTCTGGTATCTGGTGCCCGACGGCGTGGTGCGCTACATCAACAAGCGCGCTCTCTACCGGGACCCGTCGCAACCCACCCGCTGAACGGACCGAAGGGCGGCACTGGTGAACGACCGACAGCAGCCGTACGGGCAGATCTACGGCTATGACGCGTACGGGCGCCCGCTGTACCACCAGCCCCCGCAGGACCAGGCCGGCGACCAGGGGACCGCGGACCACTCCGGCTACGGCTACGGCGGCGGTTACGGGTACCAGGAGCACGACTACCGGGGCGGAGGCCAGGGCTACCAGGAGCCCGGTTACCAGGACCCCGGCTACCAGGGCCAGGAGGGCTACGGCGGAACGCCGTCCGACCACGACCAGTGGGGCCCCTACGCCTCCGACACCGGCGCCCAGCGCCCGGTGCCCCCGGCTCCCGACTACGGCTACCAGGGACCCGGCCACGGCTACCCGCAGGGCACCGGCCAGGACACCGGCCCGCAGCCGCCGGTCACGGGGGAGTGGGACACCGGGCGGCAGGCGCCGGTCACGGAGCAGGGCTGGGACACGGGGCGGCAGGCGCCGGTCGCGGAGCAGGGTTGGGACACGGGGCGGCAGGCGCCGGTCACGGAGCAGGGCTGGGACACCGGGCGGCAGGCGCCGGTCGCGGAGCAGGGTTGGGACACGGGGCGGCAGGCGCCGGTCACGGAGCAGGGCTGGGACACGGGGCGGCAGGCGCCGGTCGTGGGGGAGTGGGACACGGGGCGGCAGGCGCCCGTGGAGGACACCGGCCAGCAGGCGCCCGTGCCGCCGGCGGACACCGCGCCGCCCCGGGCGACCGTTCCCGAGCAGCGTCGGGCCTCGCCCGACGAGGCGTACGAGACCGAGCAGTTCTCCTTCGTCGACGAGCAGTCCGAGGAGTCCGAGGACGTCATCGACTGGCTGAAGTTCAGCGAGAGCCGCACCGAGCGCCGCGAGGAGGCCAAGCGGCGCGGGCGCAGCCGCAAGCGGCTGCTGGTGGTGGCGCTGGTGCTGGCGCTGCTCGGCGGGGTCGGCTTCCTGTGGTCGACCGACCGGCTGCCGTTCCTGGGCGGCGACGCCGAGGAGGGCGCCGCGGGGGGCGGCGCGGAGGCGCGGGACGTGATCGTGGTCCATCTGTGGCCGGTGGACTCGGAGGAGACCTCCACCGCGCTGCTGGTCGCCAACGACTCGGCCGGCAGCGGCACCACGCTGCTGCTGCCCAACGAGCTCGCGGTCACCCCCGACGGCGGCGCCACCACCCTGGGCCAGGCCGTCGCCGACGAGAGCGCCGGCTCGGTGCGGGACGCGGTCGGCGCGCTGCTGGGCGCGGAGATCAAGGGCACCTGGCGGCTGAACACCCCCTCGTTGGCGAACCTGGTCGACCTCGTCAGCGGCATCACCGTCGCCACCGACACCGAGGTGCCCGGCGGCGAGGACGACGAGGGCCCGCTGGTCGAGGCGGGCGACGAGGTGCGGCTGGCCGGTCAGGAGGCCGTCGCCTACGCCACCTACCGCGCCGACGAGGAGCCGCAGTCCGCGCAGCTGGTCCGCTTCGGGCAGGTGATGGAGGCGGTGCTGGACAAGCTGCCGGCCACCGACTCGGGGGCCGTCACCGCCATGGAGAACCTCCGCCAGATCCACGACCCCTCGCTCTCGGAGCAGGAGTTGGGAGTGAGCCTGGCCACGCTCGCCGGCTACGCGCAGTCCGGTGACTACACCACCGCACCGCTCCCCGTCGAGGACGACGGCACGGTCAGTGACGAGACGGCCGACGGCCTGGTCCACGAGGTGCTGGGCGGCTCGGTCAGCAATGCGCAGTCCGGCGGCGCGGTCCGTTTCGGGGTCAGGGACGCGTCCGGTACCGGCGCGCTGGGCGAGATGGCGAGGATCGCGCTGGTCGGCGCCGGTCTGACGGTGGTCGACAACCGGGTGGTGGACGACACCGCGACGGAGTCGAGCATCCTCTACGAGGTCCCGGAGCACCGGGAGACCGCCCTCGACGCGGCGCGGACCCTGGGCCTTCCGGAGGACGTGGTCACCGAGGGCGACGGTCCGGGGACGGCGGACGTGACGGTGGTGCTGGGGCAGGACTATGAGCCGTGACTGTCAGTGCGGCATGAGACCCTGGGGTTCCAGGGTCGGGTCGCGGGACTGCCGACGCCCGTGACAGCCGGAGCGCACCGACCTCTGATCACCGAGGAGACTGCCGCAGCTGTGACCGCCACGGACCGCGCCACCCAGCTGGTCAGGGCCGCCGCCCAGGCCGCCGCCGACAAGCTGGCGCACGACATCATCGCCTACGACGTCAGCGACGTGCTGGCCATCACCGACGCCTTCCTGCTGGCGTCCGCGCCCAACGACCGGCAGGTCAGGGCGATCGTGGACGGCATAGAGGAGGCGCTGCGCGAGCTGGACGCCAAGCCGGTGCGGCGCGAGGGCGAGCGGGACGGCCGCTGGGTGCTGCTGGACTACGTGGACATCGTGGTCCATGTGCAGCACTCGGAGGAGCGTGTCTTCTACGCCCTGGAGCGCCTGTGGAAGGACTGCCCGGAGATCGCGCTCCCCGAGGACGCCGTGGCGACCAGGGGCCGGGGCGCCGAGTCCGGCGCCGGGGCGGACGACACGGCGGGCGGTGAGTCCTCCTGAGCGCCCCGGGCGGCCGGCGGATCGTGCTGTGGCGGCACGGTCAGACGGCTTGGAATCTGGAGAGCCGCTTCCAGGGCACCACGGACATCGAGCTGACCGAGGTGGGCGTCGCGCAGGCCAGGCGGGCCGCCGGGCTGCTGGCGCGGCTGGGTCCGGACGCGGTGGTCTCCTCCGACCTGCGGCGCGCGGTGGCCACGGCCGCCGAGTTGGCCGCCGTCACCGGTCTTCCGGTGTCGTACGACGCGGCGCTGCGCGAGTCGTTCGCCGGGGACTGGCAGGGCCTGACGCACGCGGAGATCGAGGAGCGCTTCGGCGAGCAGTACGCGGCGTGGAAGCGCGGGGAGCCGGTGCGGCGCGGCGGCGGCGAGCTGGAGACGGAGGTCGCGGACCGGGCGGCGCCGGTGGTGGAGCGCGCGGTGGAGAAGCTCCCGCCGGGCGGGCTGCTGGTGGTGGCCAGCCACGGCGGGACCATCCGCACGACCATCGGGCGGCTGCTGGGTCTGGCGCCGGAGAGCTGGGAGGCGCTGGGCAGCGT
The DNA here is from genome assembly GCF_900230195.1 of Streptomyces zhaozhouensis. Lineage (GTDB taxonomy): Bacteria > Actinomycetota > Actinomycetes > Streptomycetales > Streptomycetaceae > Streptomyces > Streptomyces zhaozhouensis. The sequence continues at coordinate 105,005 of NZ_OCNE01000017.1, read as the reverse complement.
CTCCAACTGCTGCTGGTCCGTCCTCGGCGAGGGCGTGCGCGGGTGGCGTCTGCTGGAGCACAACGCGGGGTCCCTCCCCGAGCCGGTCATCGGCGACGACGTCTAGCCCCCGGCGGGGCTAGCCCCCGGCGGGGCGCGTAGCCCCTTCGCCCCCTCGCGGTGGTCGCGCGACCCCGTTGCGGGCACCTGGGTGTCCGGCCGTCGCGTGTCCGTGTCAGGGTGGTGTCGGCTCGTCCGGCACGATTCGGGCGGGTGTGCGACCTGTTGCCGATCGAGGAGGGGTGGTCGGCCGTGGAGCCTGACCGGGCGACGACTGTGGTGGACGACCCGTTGGCGGGGGTCGTGCCCGTCACCTCGGAGGACGAGATCACCGAGCTGCTCGGCCCCCCGCACCCGATCGTGATCGCCAAGGTCCGGTCCGACCTGGGCGACTTCGAGCGTCAGTGGCTGGCGCTCTCGCCGTTCTGCCTGATCGCCACCTCGGCCGCGGACGGCAGCTGCGACGTGACGCCCAAGGGCGACCCGCCCGGCTTCGCCAAGGTGCTGGACTCGACCACCCTGGTCATCCCCGACCGCCCGGGGAACCGGCGGGCCGACGGCTGGCGGAACGTGCTGAGCAACGGGCAGGTGGGCACCGTCTTCTTCCTGCCGGGCCACGGCGAGACGTTGCGCATCAACGGCACCGCGCAACTGGTGCGCGACGCGCCGTTCTTCGACCAGCTCGCCCTCGACGGGGTGCCGCCCAGGATGGCGCTGGTCATCCGCACGCGCCAGGTCTACCGGCACTGCTCGCGCGCGCTGACCAAGAGCGGCCTGTGGAAGCCGGAGACCTGGCCGGCCACCGCTCCCAAGCCCCCTCCGATCGTCGTCGAAGCATAGGCTAGCCTTGCCTAAGTAGCGGCAAGGGCGAGCAGCGGGGAACGGCATGTCGGCAGGGAGCACAGCGGTCGTCATGCCCGCCACCGGGGCGCCGCCGTGGTGACCGCCCCGCCCCGGGAGGCCGGAGAGACCGGAGAGACCGGGCGCCGCCGCGTCACCGGGCGGCCGAGGCTGGTGGCCGGGCTGCTGGTCGGGCTGCTCTGTCTGCTGCTGGCCTGTGCGGCGAGCCTCGCGTTCGGCGCCGAGAGCGTGCCGCCGGGCAAGGTCGTGACCGCGCTCACCGACTACGACCCGACCGACCGCGACCAGTTGGTCGTTCGCCATCTGCGGCTGCCCCGCACCCTCTCCGGGCTGCTGGTCGGCGCCGCCCTCGGCCTGGCCGGCACCGTGATGCAGGGCGTGGCCCGCAACCCGCTGGCCGACCCCGGGATGCTGGGGATCAACGCGGGCGCCGCGCTGTTCGTGGTGATCGGCATCGGCTGGCTGGGGCTCTCCTCGTTCTCCGGCTACGTCTGGTGCGGCTTCGTCGGCGCGCTGCTGGCGGCGCTGCTGGTCTACGGGGTGAGCGCGGTGGGCCGCGAGGGAGCGACGCCCGTCAAGCTGGCGCTGGCGGGCGCCACCACCACGGCCGCGCTCGGCTCGATCACCGGGGCCCTGGTGCTCAGCGACACCGACACCTTCGACCAGTACCGGTTCTGGCAGGTCGGGACGCTCTCCAGGACCGCCGACATCGTGGGCCAGGCCGCGCCGTTCATCCTTGTGGGCGCCGTCGGCGCGCTGCTGAGCGGGCGGTTCCTCAACACGCTCGCGCTGGGCGAGGACATGGCCCGCACGCTGGGGCAGCGCGTCGGTCTCGTCCGGGCCATGGGCGCGCTGTCCGTGGTGCTGCTCTGCGGCTCGGCGACGGCGCTGTGCGGGCCGATCGTCTTCGTCGGGCTGGTGGTGCCGCACCTGGTGCGCACCCTGACCGGCTCCGACTACCGCTGGGTGCTGCCCTACGCGGCCGTCGTGGCCCCGGCGCTGCTGCTGACCGCGGACGTGATCGGGCGGCTGGTGGCCCGGCCCTCCGAGGTGCAGGTCGGGATCGTGACGGCGCTGCTGGGCTCCGTTCCGTTCATCCTGCTGGTGCGGCGCTGGAAGGCGGCCGAGCTGTGAGCGCGGTGGTCACCGAGCGGGTGGCGGCGGCCCGCGCCTCGGTGCGCGGCACGCGCCGGACGCGGCAGCGACGCGAGGTCCTGGTCTCCGCGGTGCTGGCGGTGCTGGTGGTCGCGGCGTTCGTCGGCAGCGTGCTCTACGGCACCCGGACCGTCTCGCTCGGCGAGGTGGTCGAGGCCGTCGGCGGGGGCGGGACGCGCGGCACGTACTACCTGGTCGTCGAGTTGCGGCTGCCGCGCGTGCTGACCGGACTGCTGGTCGGGCTCTGCTTCGGCCTGGCCGGCGCGCTCTTCCAGACGCTGCTGCGCAACCCGCTGGCCAGCCCCGACGTGATCGGCATCAGCGCCGGGGCCAGCGCGGCGGCCGTGGTCGCCAGCGTGGCCTTCGGACTGAGCGGCGCCGCGATGTCGCTCTCCGCGCTGGGCGGGGCGCTGCTGGCCGCCACGCTGATCTACCTGCTGGCCTGGCGGAACGGGGTGTCGGGGCAGCGCCTGGTGCTCGTCGGCATCGGCGTGGCCGCCGCGTTGACCAGCGTCGTCTCGCACATGATGACGCGCTCCTCGGCCGTGGTCGCGCAGGAGGCGCGGATCTGGCTGGCCGGCAGCCTCAACGGCAGGACCTGGGAGCACGTCGGCACGCTGCTGTTCGCCGCGGCGCTGCTCCTCCCGATGACGGTGGCGGCGGCGCGGTCGCTCGGCACGCTGCAACTCGGCGACGAGGCGGCGAGCGCGCTCGGCACCCGGGTGGAGCGCGCACGGCTTGCGCTTATCGGCTGCGCGGTCGCGCTGACCGGGGTGGCGACGGCGGCGGCCGGGCCCGTGGGCTTCGTCGCCTTCGTCTCGGGGCCGATCGCGCGGCGGCTGCTCGGGCGCGAGGCGCCGGCGCTGCTGCCCTCGGCGCTGATCGGCGCGCTGATCGTGCTGGTCTCCGACCAGGTCGCCCAACACGCCCTGGGCTCCAACCAGTTCCCGGTCGGCATGGTCACCAGCATCATCGGCGCGCCCTATCTGCTGTGGCTGCTCACCCGGGCCAACCGGAGGGGGCGCGGTGGATGAGCCGGCACCGGGGCAACGAGGCGGACGCAGGCGGCGGGAGGAGAGCGCGATGACGGACAGGCACACGCTGAGCACCGAACGGCTGGTGCTGGCCTACGACGGGCGCGAGGTCGTCCGGGAGCTGTCGTTCGAGGTGCCGCCCGGCCGGTTCACGGCCGTCGTCGGGCCCAACGCCTGCGGCAAGTCGACGCTGCTGCGCGGGATGGCGCGGCTGCTCGCCCCGGCCTCGGGCGCGGTGCTGCTGGACGGGCGCGCGATCCACGAGCTGTCCACCCGGGAGGTGGCCGCGCGGCTCGGGATGCTGCCGCAGAGCCCCCTGGCCCCGGAGGGCATCACGGTGACCGATCTGGTCAGCCGGGGGCGCTACCCGCACCAGGGCTGGTTCCGGCGGTGGACGGCCGAGGACGAGACGGCGGTGGCCGAGGCGCTGGTCGCCACGGACGTGGCGGAGCTGGCGGCCCGCCCGGTCGACGAGCTGTCCGGCGGGCAGCGCCAACGGGTGTGGATCGCGATGGCGTTGGCGCAGCACACGGATCTGCTGCTGCTGGACGAACCGACCACCTATCTCGACCTGCCGCACCAGGTGGAGGTCCTGGACCTGCTGACCGACCTCAACCGGGCCGAGGGCACCACGGTGGTGACCGTGCTCCACGACCTCAACCTGGCCTGCCGCTACGCCGACCATCTGGTGGCGATGCGCGACGGGCGGATCGTCGCCCAGGGCGCGCCGGCCGAGGTGCTGACCGAGGACGTGGTGGCCGAGGTCTTCGGGATGGGCTGCCTGCTGCTGACCGACCCGCTCTCCGGGACGCCGATGGTGGTGCCCGTGGGGCGGCATCACTGTGACGACCGGCACCTCCCGGCCGAAAGCAAGTGAGGTTAGGCTACCCTAACCGTCATGTACGCACGTGTCTCCCGCCACGGCCGGCGCTCCCGGCTCACCCGCACCGGAGTGGGCCTGTCGGCGTTGCTCCTGACCCTGTCCACCGCCTGCGCCTGGTCCGGAGAGGACGAGGAGGACGGGCAGTCGTCCCCGGAGTCCGGCGCGTCCGGCGAGCCAGGGGACGCGTTCCCCGTCGAGGTCCCGACCAAGTTCGGTGACGTCACCGTCCCCGAGGAGCCGCAGCGGGTCCTCGCCCTCGGCTGGGGCGACGCCGAGACGGCGCTGGCGCTGGGCGTCCAGCCGGTCGGCGCCAGCGACTGGCTCGCCTTCGGCGGCGACGGCGTCGGCCCCTGGGCGGAGGGCCTCTACGACGAGTCGCCGGAGATCATCGGCACGCTGGAGCCGGAGTACGACCGCATCAGCGAGCTGAACCCCGACCTCATCCTCGACACCAAGTCCAGCGGCGACGAGGAGCGTTACGAGCAGCTGTCGCGGATCGCGCCGACCGTCGGCGTGCCGGACGCGGACGCCGACGAGTACAAGATCTCCTGGCAGGAGCAGACGCGGATGGTCGCCACCGCGCTGGGCCGCGAGGAGCGTGGCGAGGAGCTGATCGCCGACCTGGAGGGGCAGTTCGCCGAGCAGGCCGAGGCGCACCCCGAGTTCGCCGGCAAGGAGATCACCGTCGGCAGCCTCTACAGCGGCGGTTGGGGCGCCTACGTGCGGGGCGGCGGGCGTGTGGAGTTCGTCGAGGCGCTGGGCTTCGAGAACAACCCGGCCGTCCAGGAGCAGGCCACCGACGCGTTCTCCGTCTCGGTCTCCCACGAACGGCTCGAACTCCTCGACGCCGACGTCATGCTGATGACCGTCATCGGCGTGGACGCCTCCATGATCGAGGACGACCCGCTGTACCGCACGCTGCCGGCCGTCCGGGACGGCCGCGCGACCGTCATGGACCCCGAGGTGGGTGAACCGTTCGCCGCCAACACCCCGCTGTCCATCCCCCACGCCCTCGAACAGCTGGTGCCGGTGCTGGAGGAACTGACCGCCGGGGGGTGATCCTCCCGGGCGCGCCGGGGCGATCCCGCGCCGCTCGCGCGGGCGGGAAGGGCCGGTGACATCCCGCCCAACGGCGGGCGACGCGGGGGGTTCGCTGGTCTCGATCCCGTCTCCTTGTCGGGGAGGCGGGATCAAGCGGCTTATCGGAAAGCCCGTGACATGGCAGAATCGTGGACACGCCGGGCAGCGGGCGCTCCGGCGAGTGACCCGGCGGCGACGGAGGGGTATGCCTCGTGTGCACGGCCCACAACCGAGGGTGGAGCTGACCGTATGGGTGCACACAGCAGGAAGTGCGACTGGTGCGGCGCTGGCACGCCCATCGTGCGCGACCTCCAGCCGGTGAACGTCGCCTACCAGTACTGGTGCGTGGAGTGCGCGCGCGCGTTGATCATCAAGGGCGACCCGATCGAGGTCTACCGCGAGCTGGAGGGCGAGCCGATCTACGGCCGTCTCCTGGACGAACACTGCGCTCTGAAGCGCTTCTACTCCTTCGCGAGCGTCTGACCCGCCCCCTGTCCCGCCCGTCCGGCGGCCGCCCTCAACGGATTTGGCAAAGGACCCGGGGGAGTGTGTAAAGTAGGCATCGCCGCCAGGGGGAACCCGGAAGGGAAACCTCGGGCGGACCAGGCAAGGGGCTATAGCTCAGTTGGTAGAGCGCTTGCATGGCATGCAAGAGGTCAGGAGTTCAATTCTCCTTAGCTCCACAGCTCAGAGGCCGTCTCCCGCGAGGGAGGCGGCCTCTTGGTGTCGCTGGGCACGGTTGCTGGACCGTCCCCGCGGTGTCTCAGAGCCTGAAGTGGTCGGACCCCTCACGGGGGTTCGTCCGTGGGCGCACCGGCGTCGCGCACCGTTCCGCGCGGGACGGGGCCGGGTGTGACGGGTCGGCGGCGGTGATCCTTCGCAGGTACGCGGCCACGGCGGCGGCATCCGGACCCTCCGCCGTCATCCCCACATGGCCGTCGGGACGAACCAGCACGAGGCCGCTGTCCGCGATGCCGTAGAGGTCGTGCGCCTCACCGGCGCTGTCGACGAGGGCCGGTTCCGAGGGGTCGGGCGAGGAGCCGGCGGCGAGGACGCGGTGGGCGCGCACGGCGCTTCGCGTCGCCGCCGGAAGGTGTGGGAAGGGGGCGCGGCCGAAGACGAGCAGCGTGACGTGCGTGCCGCGGAACAGGTCGAACAGCCTGACGCGTTCGCCGTTCGCCGGGCTGGTGCAGCGCGCGTCCGGAGCGCGGTCGCCCGCGCGGATCCCGATCTGGGAGGCCGAGTCGACGGCGAGGCTGCCACCCCGGTAGGTGAGGGCGAGCTGGCTGGTGTCGGCGAACGGGTCGCGGCCCCGGAAGGCGTCGACGATGCGCCCCGATACCCGCGCGGTGTCGGAGCCGGCCCAGGACTTCCCGCGTGCGGTCGTCGAGGCCAGCACGCGTTCGGCGACGGGCTTCCGCTCCTCCTCGTAGGTGTCGAGCAGCGAGGCCGGGGCGCCGCGGAGGGCTTCCGCGAGCTTCCAGCCGAGGTTGTAGGCGTCCTGGATGCCGGTGTTCATGCCCTGGCCGCCCGCGGGGGTGTGCACATGAGCGGCGTCGCCGGCCAGGAAGACGCGCCCCCGGCGGAACCGGTCGACCATGCGGATGTTGACCTGATACACGGAGAGGTAGACGGCGTCGCGGAAGCTCACCCCGGGCAGCCCGACGTGCCGGTCGAACGCCGCGGTGACGGTCTCCAGGGTGACGGGCGCGTCGTCCCGGCCGTCCTTCGGCGGCAGTGGCGCGGTGAAGAACCAGGTGCGGCTCCTCGGCATCGGGTACAGGGTCACCATGCCGCCGGTGCCGGTGGCCCACATGTGCGCCACCGCGGGGTCCAGCCCGTCGACGCCGAGATTGCCGAACAACATGCGCTGCCGGTCCCAGGTCTCCCCGAGAAAGCTGATCCCGGCCAGCTTGCGCACGGTGCTGCCGGCGCCGTCGCAGCCGACGAGATAGCGCGCCCGTACCGCCCGCGGCTCTCCGCCGGCACGGATCGACGCCGTGACCCCCTCGTGGTCCTGCGCGACATCGGTCAGTTCCGCGCCGAGTTCGACGTGCCGGCCGAGTGATGCCAGCCTCGCGCGCAGCGCGGCCTCGGTGAACTGCTGCCCCACGATGAGGCTGCCCGGGTACGGGGCGCCCGGAACAGGTGGTGCCTCGTAGAGCGTCGCCTCGCGCACCAGCCGCCCCTCGGTGTCGTAGAAGCGCGTCGGGAGCGGCGTCTCGGCGTGCCTGGTCACGTCGCCGAGCACGCCGAGATCCTCCAGCACCTCCTGGGTGCGGGCGCGCACCCCGCGAGCCCGCGTCCCGACCGGGTGGGCGTCGGCACGCTCGACGACGCGCGCATCGACGCCGCGGCGGGCGAGATCGCACGCCAGCGTGAGCCCCACTGGCCCGGCACCGACGATCAGGACGTCGGTGGGGGTTGAGTCCGTCATGGGAGAGCTCCCTGTCGTCCGATGGATGGAATGGGCGTGCGCCCATTATGAGTGGGCGCACGCCCACAAAGCCAGCGACGGGTCACGTTCCCGGTGACCGGCGGATGGTCCCCGACGTAGAGTGGCCGGGTGCCCACCAGGCGGCACACGCGCGTTCGCGCGAAGGAAGGAGAGCCGCGTGCCCACCGGAGTGCCGATACGGGACGCGGAGCAGCAGTTGTTCGCCGCCGCCGAACGCGTCCTGCTTCGCGACGGGCCGAGCGCGTTGACCAGTCGGGCGGTCGCCGCCGAAGCCGGCGTCGCGAAAGGGCTGGTGCACCGGCACTTCGCGGATTTCGACGCGTTCCTCGCCGGTCTCGTGCTCGACCGCACGGCCCGATGGGAGCGGCAGGCGAGCGCGTTGTCGGCATCCGCAGGACAGGACGATGTCGTCGAGCATCTCACCGAAGCGCTGGTGCGGTTGTTCTCACCGGTGACGGTCTCCATCGTCGGGCTGATCATCGCTCGCCCCGCCCTGCGGGACCGGCTGCGCGAGGCGGGAACGGCTCGCATCCCGCTTCTGGGGGAGGGTACGGAGACGATCCGCGCCTGTCTGGCCGCCGCGCGGCGACGAGGACGCCTGGCCGGCGAGGCGGACGTGGGCACCATCGCCCCGCTGCTCACCGGCGCGGTCCATCTGCTCTGCACGGAACGGGAGTGCGCCCCTCCGCCGCACGCGGAGGTGCGGAAGATCGTCCGGGCGGCCCTCGGCGGGTGAGAGGCGGCCGTCGCGCCGCTCAGTCCGTGTCGCGCCGAGCGTCCCGGCGGGCCCGGTTGCGTTCGCGTGCGGTCGCGCGGAGGTCGCCGACGGGCCCGAGATGCGCCAGCTTCTCCGGGTTCGTCACGGAGCGGAGCGTCTGGATCCGGTCGTCGAGGATCTCCAGCACCCACGCGGCGAGGACGTTTCCCCCACGGTCCAGAACGAGCGCGCCGGGCTGCCCGTTGAGCTCGCGCCGCCGGAGCGTCGCCCCGAGGGTGAGCAGCGGCGAGACGGCGTTCGCCAGCAACCGTGCGGTGCGCCGGGGACCGTAGGTCCCCCCGGTGCCGCCGACGATGCCGCCGCCGTCGTTGAGCGCGGCGACGTCGGCGGCCAGGAAGGTCTCCAACGCCTCGACGTCGCCGTCCCGGAGCGCGGAGAGGAAGCGGTCGGCGAGCTCGGACCGCTTGCGGCGGTCGGCCTCGAAGCGCGGGCGTCCGGCGTCGACATGGCGCCGCGCGCGTGACCTGAGCTGACGGCACGCGCCCTCGGTACGGCCCACGATCCCGGAGATCCGCGCGTAGTCGAAACCGAAGACGTCGTGCAGCACGAACACCGCACGCTCCAGCGGGGCTGAGCCGTTCGAGCAGCACCAGCACCGCCATCGACACCGAGTCGGCGAGCTCAGCGGCCGCCATGGGGTCAACGGCCCCGTGCGCGTGCCACGAGCCGCCGTCGCCGGTCTCGGTCGGGAGCGGCTCCGGGAACCACGGTCCCACATACGTCTCCCGGCGCACCCGCGCCGAGCGCAGCACGTCGATGGAGAGGCGCGTGACGATGGTGCACAGATAGGCCTGGAGCGAGTCCGGCTCGACCCTCGTCCTCGCGTAGCGCAGCCACGTCTCCTGAACCGCGTCCTCCGCCTCGGCGACACTGCCGAGGATCTGGTAGGCCACGGCGAAGAGGGTCGGACGCAACTCCTCGAACTCGGCCACCCGTTCGCCGGCGCGTGCGCTCTGTCGTCCCACTTCCGTCCCCTCCCTGCCGTGGACTTCCCGATACGAGACGACGCGGCGCCCCGGGCTGTGACACGGCGGGCCGGCCCCGAGGCGATGTCACACCGGCGGAGGCCGTCTCGTCTCGGTCTCGAAAGCGTCATCGCGAGCGGGAGCGGAACCATGGACATCGCACTCTGGGTGGTCGCCGGCCTCTTCGCCGCCGGCTTTGTCGTCGGCGGCGTCGTCAAGCTGACCTGGCCGTACGAGAAGTACGCCGCGAAGCTGCACTGGCCACGGGACTTCACGCCCGGCAACGTGAGGTTCATGGGGGCCGCCGAGCTCCTCGGCGGGCTCGGCCTGGTCCTTCCCGGGCTGTTCGACATCGCGCCCGTCCTCGTGCCGGTGGCCGCCTCGGGGATGGCCCTGTACATGGCCGGTGCCGTCACCGAGCGCATCCGGCGGGCCGAGTACCGGGAACTCCTCGGGGACCTGGTCTTTCTCGCCGCGATGATCTTCGTGGCCTGGGGGCGCTTCGGACCGTTCCCCCTCCACTGACCCGCGTGCCACTGCGCCGCGGGGCCGTCCGGCTCAGCCGCGGGGCCCCGGTGAGACGTGCAGGACCTCGTAGCCGGTGGCCCCGTGGTCCGTCGTCGGCTGGTCGGCGGTGAGTTCGGCCAGCAGCAGGGTCCAGGTCGTGACGTCGACCGCGGCCACCCTGCGTACGGTCCACGGGCCGCCCGAGGCGAGGAAGTCCCCGGTGAGATCCTCGATCACCTCGACGGGGGCGACGCCGGCGGGCAGTGGTCGGGTCGAGAGCGACATCGTGCGGGCCTGGTCAAGACCGCGAGGCCCTTCGGAGAGGCCGACGAGGGTCCAGTCCTGGATGGGGCGCCGGCCGAAGTCGCGGACGATCGCGGAGTAACCGGGCTCGCCCCAGCAGAACGCCCGCATCCCGTCGATGTCGTTCCAGACGTAGAACGGGGCGTACTCGTTGCCCGCGGCCCCGTTCGCCTTCTCGCGGATCAGATACGCCTTGAAGTTCAGGCCGCGGAATCCGTCCAGGAGATGGCCGGTGCGGGCGACGCGCTCGCGAATGATCCGCATGTCGTAGTCGGCGGGCAGCGGGACGGAGTACTGCATGGCGTACATCAGAGGGTCCCTTTCGAAGGCATGGGTCGTTCGTCGTGGTACGTGGTGTCCGAGAGGGGTTCACCCCAGGTCACGGTGCTGCCGTCGGCCGCGGCTTCCTGCACGGCGATGTGCGTCATCGGCCCGGCTGGCGCGGCTCCGTGCCAGTGCCGGGTGTCGGGCGGGACCCACCGGGAGTCTCCGGGACCGAGCTCCACGACGGGAGCTCCTTCGAGCTGGACGCGGGCGGTCCCGGAGGTCACGAGGAGGAGCTGCCCGTGCGGATGCGTGTGCCAGTGCGTACGTGCCTGCGCGGCGAACGTGACCTCGTAGGCCACCAGCCTCGAATCGTCGTCCGCGACACGCAGCGCCTTGGCGCTGACCCGGCCGGTGAACGTCGCATGTTCCGGGAGGGTCACGCCGCGGCTCGTTCCAACAGGCCGACGGCGCCGTCCACCGCGGCGTCGAAGGGCGAGGTGTCGCCATGAGCCCGCGCGAGGACGTAGCCGCCCTGCACGACCGCGGCGACGGTGCAGGCCAGTGCCTCCGGATCGACGTCGTCGCGCAGCTCACCGTTCTCGACACCTTGACGTACGACACCGGCGATCGTCTCCACCAGCCAGTCCATCGTTCTCGTCACGGGTGCCATCAACACCGGCGAAGCGAGCACGTCGGCGTCATAGGTCATCCGCCCCATCCGGCAGCCGCGAAGGCTGTCGCGCTGGCGACGCAGGTAACCCTCCAGTTTCTCCAGTGCGGTCCCCGGGCCGGAGAGCACCGCCTGCGCGTCGTGCCGCAGCGACCGTGCGCTCTCCTCAAGTGCCGCGATCGCCAGGTCCTCCTTGCTGTGGAAGTGGTGGTACATGCTGCCCTGCCCGGCTGAGGCCGCGGCCTGGATGACCTTGGGGCTGGTCGCCGCGTAGCCCCGCTCCCAGAGCAGCTCCTGGGCCGCGGTGAGCAGGCGCTTTCGAGTGTCCATGCCCCGACTGTACATACCAGTAGGTACAGTCGCCAGTCGCCAGTCGCCAGTCGCCAGTCGCCGGGACCCCGGGGTCGTTCCGCCACTCACCGCCGCGCGCGCCTTCCCGTTCTTCCCCTCTCCCCTCCCGGCAGGCCGCAACTTCGGGAAATGACCGTCCGTGGTCCGCAACCTTTTGTGGGGGGTCGGGCGTCTGGGAAGGTACGGGGCGTCCGGGGCGGGCGTTCCGGGTTTGCTCGGGTGGTGTCCTGGTGGCAGGGTCGGGCGGACGGTGCCGGTTGCTGACGAGGAGTTGCCCGACGCGATGACCCATACCGATACGCAGAGCAACGAAGGGGACCTCGCGGCCGCGCCCGGCGGGGTGGGGGCGGTCACCGAGCCCGTTCCCGTTCCGGTTCCGGTTCCGGTCGACGAGAAGCCGCTCGGTACGCGCGCGCCGTCGTTCGTGCGCGGTTCGCGCCCACTGCACATGTGTTGGCAGGTCGGCGTCTTCATCGTCGGTCTGGTGGTCGTGGTGGTCGGCATCATCATGCTGCCGCTGCCGGGCCCCGGCTGGCTGGTGATCTTCGCGGGGATGGCGATCTGGGCCACCGAGTTCGTCTGGGCGCAGCTGGTGCTGCGGTGGACCAAGCGGAAGGTCACCGAGTACGCGCAGCGGGCGCTCGATCCCCGGGTGCGGCGGCGGAACATCATCCTGACCACGGTCGGTCTGGTGATATGCGGGGCGCTGCTGGCGGTCTACGTGTGGAAGTACGGCATCGTCATGCCGTGGAGCATCAGCGAGTGACCCCGCCGGGGGCGTGACCGGGCCGGCCCCGGCGGCCGGGCGCCGGCTCAGCTCAGGACGAGCGGGAGCCTGGCCGCGAGGTCGCCGAGGGTCTCCCGTTCCGCCTCGGTCGGTGGGCGCCGGCCGGTGGCGACGGTGAGCGCGTCCGCGTCGGTGAGCGTGGCGGGGAACGCCGCGCCCGCGAGGCGTTCCAGGGCGGCGCGCGCGGCGGAGAGCGGTTCGGCGGCGGGTCCGGGGGCGGTCGGACGGTGGGCGACCAGGTCGAGGTGGTGGAGGGTCCACTCCAGCACGTAGGAGGAGAGGAAGTCCTCCACGGTCAGCACCATCTCCTGGGTGCCGACGCGGGCGGCCGGGTCCGCGAGCCGGGCGGCGCGGCCGGCGGCGGAGCCGACGTCGTCCAGGTGGGCCCTGAGCAGCGCCGGGTCGCCGTAGGCGGCGGCGAGGCGGGGGACCAGCGCGTCGAGCGGGGCGTCGCCGGTCGGGGCCTCGACGAGGAGGCGCCAGTAGCTGTCGGCGTCCGCCGTCGGTTCCGTCTCAGCCGGGGTGGCCAGGGTGATCAGCACGTCCTGGGCGTCGATCACCAGATGGCAGACCAGGTCGCGCACCAGCCAGCCGGCGCAGCCGGAGGGCAACGCGAAATCCTCGTCGGGGGTCTCGGCGACGGCGGTCAGCAGCGCCGACAGGGCGCGTGAGAAGAGCGGTGAGTGCGGAGCCTCCACGGAGTTCACACCGCCGGAGGCTAGGTCGCCTCGTTTGGATCTTCGCGGGGGCGCGACGCCAGCTACGGCACCTCGCTGCGTTACCGAATCGCGCGAATACGACCAAGTATGAGCTGCGATCCGGCGCCTTGCGATGCACCACATCTGACGCCGCGCCCTGATCCACGAAGATCCAAACGAGACAACCTAGGGGCGCGCGTGGGGGAGGGCAAGCGATTTCCGGCGCCCGCGCGCCCCGTCGCTGGTGCCCCGCTTACCGGCGCAGTCCGTCGAAGAGCAGGTCGAGCAGTCGGGCGACGCGCTCCGGCGCGTCGGGGGCGCACTGCTCGTGGGCCCAGGCGACGCCGGTGACCAGGACGAAGAAGTCGGCGGGGGAGACGTCGGCCCGGACGGTCCCCGACTCCTGGGCGCGGCGCAGGAGTTCGGCGCCGACCTCGCGCATCGCGGTGCAGGAGGCGTGGAGCCGGGTGGTCTCGTCGTCCAGCGGCCTGGCGACCTCGGCGGTCAGGCCGCGGAAGGTGGTCGTCGCGGTGACGAAGGCGTGGGTCCACTCGGTGAGGGCGGCTTCGGGCGGGCGCGTCGCCAGCAGCGTGCGGCCGGTGGCCGTCAGGGTGTCGAAGCGCGCGCCGAGCAGTGCCTCCAGCAGGTCCTGGCGGGTGGGGAAGTGGCGGTAGAGGGTGCCGATCCCCACGCCGGCGCGGGTGGCGATCTGCTCCAGTGAGGCGCGCGTCCCGTGCTCGGCGAAGGTCGTCTGCGCCTCGGCGAGCAACCGCTCGCGGTTCCTCCTGGCGTCGGCGCGGCGCGACGGGCCCTTGGCCTCGTGCACTGCTCCACCTCCCCGTTCGGTCTTCCCTCTGGGCAGCAGAGGGTCGCCTCCGTATGGTAGTTCCCCGGGAAACGGAGGTAGGCTCCGTTTTTGTCCTCGGTTGGCGGGCTTCCGGCGGCCGGCGGCTGGGAGGGCGAACGAGCATGGAGAGCGCGGGATTCGACGGGGCGGCCGACCGCTGGTGGACGGCGGAACGGGCCAGGGCGCGACTCGGTCCTTTCGGGGTGTGGATCGCGCCGGCCACGCTGCTCGCCACGCCGGTGGCCGTCATGCGCGCGCAGCTGCGCAGGCTGGAGGGGGTGGGTTACGGGTCGTTCTGGACGGGGGAGCCGCCGGCGGGGGCGCCGGTGGCGGGGCGCGAGGTGTTCAGCCAGCTCGCGGTGGCGCTGGCGGCCACCGACCGATTGGTGCTGGGGGCGGGGATCGCGAATGTGGCGGCGCGGGTGCCGTCGGCGACGCACACCGCGTCGGCCACGCTGGCCGAGGCGTACCCGGACCGGCTGGTGCTGGGGCTCGGCGGAGCGGGCGGGCCCCGGCCGTTGCGCGCGCTGCGGGAGTATCTCGACGCTCTGGACACCGTGGCGGCGCGCGCGTTGCCGGGCGCGCGGTATCCCCGGGTGCTGGCGGCGCTCGGGCCGAAGGCGCTGCGGTTGGCGCGTGAACGCGTCGACGGTGTGCACCCGTTCCTCCAGCCGGTGGCGCATACGGCGTTCGCCAGACGGGTGGTGGGAGAGGGGCCGCTGGTCGTGCCGCACTTGGCGGTGAGTCTGGAGCCGGAGCCCGCGCTGGCGCGGGAGGCCATTCGGGCCGTGCGCAGGGCCAGTGGCTCCGGGCGTGCGCTGAGGGAGGGTGGGGAGCACGAGAAGAGCGGGGGGAGCGAGGGGGGCGTGGAGAACGCGTATGACCGCAGCTATCGGCGTCTTGGCTTCGGGGACGCCGACCTGGCGGACGGTGGGAGCGACGCGCTGGTGGACGCGCTGCTGGCGCATGGTGAGCCGCCGGCGGTGGTGACACGCGCGCGGGAGCACCTGGAGGCGGGGGCCGACCACGTGCTGTTGCATCCGCTGACGGTTGACCTTCCGTCGGCGGTGGACGACCTGGAGCGGCTGGCTCCGTTCTTGCTGGAGTGAGGACCTGTCGGGTCGGTGTCCCGTGCTCCCGTTGCCTCTCTCGCGGTGGCGGGTGAGCCGCTCGCACGCCTGGGTGGCGTGAAATAAGCGCGAGTTCTGGGACGGGTCGGGCGCCGAATAGGTGAGGGCCTGTCATGCGCCGTGCGTGGTTCGGTGGTTGAGGGGGATGAGGTGGCCGCGAGGTGGCGGGCGATGGCGAAGCGGTGAAAGTTCGCTGATACGGGGGTGTGTCGGTGCAGTTGGGCGGGTTCTTCACTGGGCTAGACCGGTGGGGTGCGCCGAAGCCCCTTCCGAAGGGGCGGGTCTACGTGCGTAAACTGGCCCCAACGTGACGTGCTCTCGTCAAGTGCAGCTGATCCGTACCATCCCCCTCGATGACTCAGGAGTCAGTCATGCTCTTCTCCCGTTCCCTCACCCGTCGTGCGCGGTTGCGCATGGCCACCGTGGGTGGTGTCTTCACCGCCGTGTTCGGGCTGCTGCTCACCACCCCGTCGGCGGCCGCCGACGCCTCCGAGGCGGCGGCCGGGCCGAGCGAGGTGCCCGCCGCCGTCGGTACGCTCGCCGAGGGCGAGGCTTTCATGGGTGCGGGGACCGCCATCCACGAGGGCCGTGACCTGGACGCCCGGGGCGGCGGCACCAACGAGCCGATGGACACCTCCGGTGTTCAGGGAATCGACGTCTCGCACTGGCAGGGGGCCATCAACTGGACCTCCGTGCGCGGCTCGGGCATCCAGTTCGCCTGGATGAAGGCCACCGAGGGCACCAGCTTCCGGGACTCCAGCTTCAACACCAACTACCCGGCCGCGCACGGTGCCGGCGTGATCAGGGGCGCCTACCACTTCGCCCGCCCCGACGTGTCGAACGGCGCCACCCAGGCCAACTTCTTCGCCTCCAACGGCGGCGCCTGGTCGCGCGACAACCTTACGCTGCCCGGCGTGCTCGACATCGAGCACAACCCGTACGGCGCGCAGTGCTACGGCCTCTCGCAGACCCAGATGCGCACCTGGATCAACGACTTCTACAACACCTACAAGTCCAGGACCACCCGCGACATGGTGATCTACACGACCGCCAGCTGGTGGAACACCTGCACCGGCAACTGGTCGGGGATGTCCACCAAGGCCCCGCTGTGGGTGGCCCACTGGACGACCGGCAGCCCGACCATCCCGGCCGGCTTCCCGACCTGGACGGCCTGGCAGTACACCGACCGCGGCTCGGTGCCCGGCGTCTCCGGCGGCGTCGACCGCAACAAGTTCAACGGGTCCAGGGAGCGGCTGCTGGCGCTCGCCAACAACACCGCCTGACACGGTTGTTGGCTCGCTCCCCGCGGTGGGCCGGCGCCGGCGCCGGCCCACCGCTCGTTCGTTCCGCCCGCTCCGTTCCTTCGGGGTGTTCCGTCTCCCCCGCACGTCACCGCTTCTTCCGCACGGCCGCGCAGCCCCCCACACCCCGCCGGGCGCTCCCTGACGCCCGGCGACCCCGCAGAGCCCAAGGAGTCCCCCATGGCACGTGACCTCTCCCTCGGACGCCGGACCTTCTTCGCCGCCGCCGCCGGTGTCACCGCGGCGGCCGCCGTTCCCGGCGTCGCCCGCGCCGCCGGGCGTTCCTCCTCCCGGCCGCGGGTGGCCGAGCCGCCCATCGACGCCACGGACGCCTGGGCCGCGCGGCCGCCTTCCGGGGAGATATCCACGCTCAACTACACGCCCAGCATGATCATCGTGCACCACACGGTGAGCGAGAACTCCAACGACTTCTCCCGCGCCCAGGCCCACGCGCACAGCAAGTGGGTCCAGGACCTGCACATGGACGGCAACGGCTGGGTGGACACCGGCTACAACTTCCTGGTCAGCAGGGGCGGCTTCATCACCGAGGGCCGCCACCGCAGCCTCGCCACGCTGCGCGGAGGCAGCAGCTTCGTCTTCGGCGCCCACACGTCGGGACAGAACGACGTCGGCATCGGCATAGCCAACGAGGGCGCCTACCACGACGGCGCCACGCCGCCCGCCGCGCAGTGGGACGCCCTGGTGCAGTTGTGCGCGCACGCGGCCTGGCAGTACACGATCGACCCGCAGGAGATCTACGGGCACATGGACTTCGGCGACACGCTGTGCCCCGGCGTCTTCCACGAGATGCTGCCGCAACTGCGGGACGAGGTCGCCGCGTTGGTCGGCTGACGGCGGGGCCGGGCCCCGCCGGCGCCCGCGCGTGCTCCTCGCCACCCTCAGCTGCCGAGGGGCCCCAGGCCGGCGGCGAGGGCGCCGGCCTGGAAACGGGAGCGGGCGCCCAACCGGCCCATGATCTCCGCGACATGGCGCCGGTAGGTCCGCACCGACATCCCCAGCTCGCGCGCGGCCGTCTCGTCCGTCACGCCCTCGCTCAGCGCCCGGAGCACCGCGCGGGTCAGCCGGGCGTCGCCCCGGCCGTCCCATTCGGGGAGCACCAGCGGCGCGGAACGCCGCCAGAGCCCCTCGAAGAGGGACAGCAGCGTGCCCACCAGGGTGGCGTCGTTGACCTGCGCCGCGTTCCGGCCGAGCGGCGAGTCGACGCGGACCAGCGCCGTGGCGCGGTCGACCAGCAGCAGCCGCATCGGGGGCAGCGGCGCCGTGCGCCAGGTGCCCGGCGGGCGGGGCCCGCCCCGGTCGGCCGTCTCGGCGGTCTCCGCGGTCAACACCCGCACCAGCGCAGGCCCCTCGTACCGCGCGAGGGCGTCGTGCAGCGCGTCGGTTGACGGCTGGCCGGGCAGGCTCGCGGGCGCGAGGATCACCTCGACGTGGCGTCTCGCCGTCGCGCACAGCCGCGCGACCCGTTCGGCCAGCGCCTCGCCCTCGCAGCGGACCGGGGTGATCGAACCGCGGCTGGAACGCAGGTCGCGGTGGCGGCTGAGGATGGTGTCCAGCAGCCCCCGCACCTCGAGCAGCGCGGAGTCCAGCTCCTCGTTCTCGTCGTCAACGGATGGGTGGTTGGTGCGCATGGCCGAGTCCCCCTGTGTCATCGCATGTCCTCACCGGGTGCCGCCCGCTCGGGGCGTCGGCGGCCCCGCCACTCCTCCGGGGCCGACCGGCCGGTCGGCCGGCGGGTTCCGCCTCAGGAGTCGCCGGCGGGTAGCACGCCCAACTCGGCGGCGCGCAGGCCGGCCTGGAAACGCGAGGTGATGCCCAACTCCTCCATGATCTGGGCGACCTTCCGCCGGTAGGTGCGCAGCGAGACGGACATCCGGCGTGCCGCGGCCTCGTCGGTGAGGCCGTCGTGCAGGCAGCGCAGCACGTCCTGCGCCGGTTCGGCGCGCAGCCTGGCGACCGCGCCGTGGAAGTCGCGCAGCGGCCTGGCCGCGTTCCAGGTGCCCTTCAGCAGCTGGCAGGTGACGCCGACCATGGCCGGGTCGCGCACCAGGGCCGGGCGTTGACCGTCGGCGTCCCGCGCGGGCACGATCAGCGCCAGCACGCCGTCCACCAGCAGGATCTCCCGTGGCTCGCCCGCGTCCACCCGGATCTCGCAGCCGTCGGCAGCGAGGGCGAGCAGCCGTGCACGGGAGGCGCGCACCACGCGCGGCGCCAACAGCACGCGGGCCGGCACCCCGCGTGCCCGTGCCGCCTCCAGCGAGCGCAGTCCGCCGGCGAGCAGTGTGGTCAGGTCCGGTCGGCCACTGGTGGTGACCACCACGAAGTGGTCGGCTTCGTCGATCAACCGCCTCGCGGTGGCGCGGAGTTGCGACCCGTCGAGGTGGCGGACGGCGGAGCGGGCCGTCGGCCGGCGCCGGCAGGCTGTGACGGCGGTGTCGATCAGCGCCGTCGCCTCCAGCAGAGTGCGTTCCACACCGGGAGCGCCGGTGGGACGAGAGGCGAGTGGCGTGCTTTCCGCGTTGCTGTTGCCCAGGACAAACACGATTCCCCGTTCGTGTCAGGGCGTCGCCGGCCCGGGAGGGACGCGCCGCGGGCACGTCCGCAGGGGCACCCCTGACAGGACATGGGAGAGCGCGAGAGCCCGACGGGCCGCCGCCCCAGGCGGAAGGCCCGGCGGAACAGCTGGTCAGGCGCGCTGTCAGGCCACTCACTTTCCCCCGTGTGAAACAAGCCTGGCGACTATGTCAGGAAGCCTATGGGGACGTCCTGTGGAGAGTCAACGTCGCTCGGGTGAAGCCTGGGTTCCGCCTCGGGTGCCGTGTGGCGGGTTGGCCGGATTCGTCCGTGCGGCGGTGGCAAGCAACGCGCTCCCGTCGCGTGTCCGCAGGGGAGGAGGCGCTCCGTCCGGTCCGGCGGACTCGTGTGCGAGTGCCACCGCGTAGCCGGGACCCGTCGGCGCCCGCTCCAGGTCCCGCAGGGTCAAGTTCGCTACTGCGAAGCGCAGTTCGGGAGGGGCGGCGCGGACGTCCGCCGGCTCGTCGGCCGGCGTCACGATGAGCCGGGAGGGCGGTCGGGACAGTCCGACGTCGCACGCCTTGAGCACCGCCTCCTTCCGCGCCCAGACGCGCGCGAACGCGCCGGGGCGCGCGCGCCCCGGCAGCCGCAGCAGGGCGCGTGCTTCGATTGGTGCCAGCGCCCGGTCCACCAGACCGCTGTCCGGGGTCAGATCGAGCGCCGCGTCGTGTGCGGCGACGTCGAGGCCGAGCCGGCCGCGGCCGACGGCGACCCCGATCCGCACGCCCGCGTGTGAGACCGAAGCGTTCCACGGGCCGAGCCGCGCCGGCAGCCGTGGCCGGCCGTGCGGCCCCCCGCACCCGGCGCAGGAGGAGTCCAACGGCACCTGCTCGGGCGGCAGTCCGAGCCGCCGCCCGAGCGCCAGCCGCAGCAGGGCACGCCCCGCGAGATAGCGGCGGGCGGTGGCCGGCAGCCGGTAGCGGTCGAGCCGGTCAAGCTCCGGGGGAGCGAGCAACGCCCGCAGCCCGGGCGCGGCGTCCCCCTCGTGCGCCCACCAGATCTCGACAGGCGGCACCCCGGCCGGCACGGTCATGCCGACTCCCAGCGCTGGCCCCGCACTTCGGCGACCGTGCCGGCCGGGCCCCGCAGCGCGGCCCGGCCGTCGTCGGCCAGCCACACCTCGGTGGCCTCGCCGCCGCGCGCGGCGAGCGACAGCCGGTCGGCACGCCACACGGCGGGCCCGACGCCCGCCGCGCCCGCCGCACCGACCACCGGTGAGAACGCGGCCACCGCCTCGACGGCGGCCACCGGCAGCACCGGGTGCGGCGGGTCGACCAGCGCGAACCACTCGGCCGCCGCGACCGGCCGCACCTCGGCCCGCCGCCCGCCGTCGGCCGCCGTCGGCTCGCCCACGGCCCACAGCCGCCCCGGCCAGGCGTAGCCGCCAGGCGGCGCTTTCCCCTCCCACCGCGCGGCGGCGACGAGGGGGCCGGGCGCCGCGGCCAGTGCCCCCTGGGCCGGCCACGGTCCCGTCGTCGGCGCCAGCAGCGCCCGCGCCTCGGCGACGACGCCGCCGTCCCGCGTCGTCAACCGCACCGAGGCCGTCCGCAGCCCGTCGCGCACCTCGGCGTCCAGCCGGGCCTCGCGCGTCAACTCCAGTGCCGGGCCGCGCAGTCGCAGCCGCTCCGGACGGACGGCGAGGTCGCACAGGGCGACGGCCACGGCCGGTTCGCCACCCGGCAGCAGCCAGCCGGCGCCGTCCCGCAGGTACTCCACCGCCAACGAGAGCGGCAGCGCGGGGGCGCCGTCCACCTCCACCTCGGTCAGACAGGTCGCCCAGGTCGGGTCGAGCCGGTGCTCCGTGACGACGTGCGCGGTCGGCGCGTAGTGGGCGACCTCGCCCAGGAAGAAGCGCCGGGAGAGCATCGCGGTGCGGCCGTGCCAGTCGGAGGGCACCGCGATGCCCCGCAGATGCTGCGGGGAGACCAGTCCGATGCCGCCCATGAAGCAGATCTCGCCCCGGCCTCCGCCGGTGATCTCGGCCAGCCATGCCGCGACCCCCTCCGCCACGCCGATCGGCGTCATGTAGCGGGCGGCCGCGTCCAGGTTGGTGATCAACCCGACGCCGTCCCAGGTGGGCCAGGAGAGGCAGGCGACCGGGTACGGCAGCCGGTGCCCGGCGCGCAGCGCCAGCCGGGCCAGCCCCTCGTTGGCCGCCGCGTAGTCGGTCTGCCCCGTCATACCGCCGTAGCGGCCGGTCAGCGAGCCCACCGCGCAGAGCATCCGCAACGGCCGGTCGCCCAGCGCCTCGACCAGGTGCAGGAAGCCGTCCACCTTGACGCCGACGACCCGCTCCACCTGCGCCGCGGTCTTCCCCGGCAGTCGCGTCGGCAGGTCGAGGCCCGCGTTGTGCACCACCACGGCCAGCCCGGGGCCCGCGCGTTCCACCAGCGCGGCGACCTGGGCGGGGTCGGTGACCTCGCACCGCTGGTAGACGATCTCGGCGCCGGCCAGCCTGGCGCGCTCCAGGTTGGCCGCGATCTCCCGGAGTTGGCGCATACGGCCGAGTCTGCGCCGCACGTCGGGCAGCGGCTCGGCCGGGTCGCGTTCGGCGTAGGCGCGGCGTTCCCACGCGGCGAACTCCTCGGCCGACGCGGTCAGCCACACCGGCCGGTCGACGGGCAGCTCGGCACGCCCGCTGACCAGCACCCGGCAGCCGGTGCGGACCGCCGCGTGCAGCGCGAACTCGAAGCCGATGCCGCGCGCGCCGCCCGTCATCAGCAGGGTGTCGCCGGTGCCCAGTTCGACCGGCTCGCCGGCCGATTCGGTGGCGTGCGCCAGCAGCGCAAGCCGCCCGGACGGGCCGTGCCCCACCTCCCACAGCCGCCCGCCCACCATCTCGGCGACGGCCGGCCCGCCCGGGCTGAGCGTCGGGTCCAGGTCGACGACCCGCACGTCGACGGCGGGGAACTCGCGGGGCAGCGTCTTGGCCAGCCCCGCCCACAGTCCGCCGAGCGGCTGCGCGTCGGGCGCGGCCGTCAGCCCCATCGAGCCGCCCATCCAGGTCACCGCGAGATAGCACAGCCGCCGCGCGTCGGTCTCCCGCGCCCAGTCGGCGTAGAGCCACCGCAGCGCGGCCAGCGTGCGCCCGAACGCCGCGCTCCAACTCCCCGCCGCGACCGGAGTTCCCGGCGCCAGCCCGCCGTCGACGACGGCGTCCACCGCGCCGGGCTCGGCGGGCTCGCCGGCCGCCTCGTCCCAGTCGACCGGCGCGCCGCCGTGCTCGGCGACGGCGGCCCGCACCGAACCCCGGAACCGCGCGTCGCCGCCGAGCACCAGCACCCGCCGTCCCGCCAAGGCGTCGGCGGCGGGGGCCGGCACGGGCGGCAGCGGGGCGAGCCCGAGCACGTGCCGCAGGATCGGGGCCTCGGCTCCGGGCGTGAGGAGCGCCTCGTCCGAGGCCGCCGCGTCCACAGTCGCCTCACCCATGGTCGGCGCCCCCGCGCGAGCGCGGCCTCACCCACATCTCGGCCGTCGGCCGCAGCGAGATCAACGAGTCGCCGTAGCCGAGCAGTTCACCGGGGACCGGCTCCAGCCGGAAGCGCTGGCAGACCATCGCCAGGATGATCTTCAGCTCCAGCATGGCCATCATGTTGCCGATGCACATCCGCGGCCCGCCGCCGAACGGGAAGTACGCCATCCTCGGCCGTTCCCGCACCGCCTCGGGGGTGAAGCGCCGCGGGTCGAACTCCTCCGGGTTCGCCCAGACCTCCGGGTTGCGGTGCGAGACCAGCGGCGACAGCAGCAGCGAGCTGCCGCCCGGTATGTGGTAGCCGTCGAGCACGTCGTCCTCGACGGCGTCCCTGGGGTAGAGCCAGATCGGCGGGTACAGCCGCAGGCTCTCCTCGATCACCATCCGCGTGTACTCCAGGGCGGGCAGCCCGCCCGCCTCCGGGGCGGCGCCGCCGAGGGCGGTGGCCAGCTCGCCCTCCAACTCCTCCCGCACGGAACGGTGCGTGGCCACCGAGTACAGCGTCCAGCAGGCGGCGGTCGCCGTGGTCTCGTGGCCGGCGAGGTAGACGGTCAGCAGCTCGTCGCGGATCTCCCGGTCCGTCCACGGCGCGCCGGTCTCGGGGTCGCGTGCCTGCTCGGCGAGGCGCACCAGCTCGCCCTCGCCGGTCTCCGCGTGGTGCGCCCTGATGTCGGCGACCACCTGGTCGTAGATCGCGCGGTTCCGCCGGATCAGCCGGTTGCGGGAGGTGGGCAGCCAGCCCGGCAGCATCTCCGTGACGTAGCCGTGCGGGAACATCACCTCGATGCTGTCGTCGACGACCCGCTTCAGCAGCGCCGTCCTGGCCCCGATGTCGTAGCCGAAGAGCGAACGGCTGAGGGTGAGCAGCGTCAGCCGCATCATCTCGGCGACCAACTCGACCGGCTCGCCCGCCCGTTCGGCCGCCCGCCAGCGGGTCAGCATCTCCTCGGTCGCGCGCACGACGTTGGGCACGATCGCCTCGACCGCGCTCCTGGCGAACGCCGGCTGCATCGCCCGGCGGTGGCCGCGCCAGGCGCGTCCGTCGGAGGTCAGCAGCCCGGTGCCCATGACCAGCCGGAACTGCTCGTAGAGCTTGCCGCGCACGTAGTTGGACTGGTTCTCGGTCAGCACCCGCCGCACCGCGTCCGGCGAGGTCGCCAGGTGCACGGTGTACGGGCCCATCCGCAGCCGGCTGAGCTGGCCGTGGTCGCGTTGCAGCCGCAGCAGGAACCGCGCCGGATCCCGGCGGTAGGGCACGAGCGAGCCGAGCCCGGGCGTCCCGCGCGGTCCCGGGGCGATCCGGGGCGCGGGGCCCGACGAGGGCTTCAGGGAGGGGCTGGAGGTACTGGTCACAGCGGCAACGCTCCGATCCGGTGGGGTTCGTCGGCCGCGTCGGGCGCGTTCTCGACGGTGGCCAGGTCGACGTGGCGGCCGGTGCGGGTGTCGAGGTAGCCGAGCGCGAAGCCGGCCACGTCCCGCATCTGGAGCACCATCCGCCCGTCGGGCAGGGTCGCGGTGAACCTGCTGGGCTGACCCGACCCGTCGAGCAGCAGACCCCTGGGTGTGGCGGTCAGCTCGATCTCCACGCCGCGCGCGCCCAACTCCACGTCGTTGTCCGGGAGGTAGAGGTCGATCCGGCCGATGCCGCTGGGCGCGGCGACCGGGATGTAGCGACCGCGGACCAGTTCGAGTACGGCGAGCCTGGCCATCCCGTCGAGCATCAGCCCCGGCACCAGGAACCGTTCGTAGACGCTGCCCGGACCGACCGGCGCGGTGTAGCGGGCCCGCTTGCCCAGCGGGTGGAGCCGGGTGTCCGCGGTGGTGACGAACGCGCCGCCGAGCCGCACGGAGGCGCCCTCCGCGTGGTACGGGTCGGGGATCGGCGTCTCCTCGGCCGCCGGCCAGGGCGACCAGCGCGGCGCGCTCGGGTACGCGTCGGCGAGCACCACGGTGGCGCCGAAGTGCTGCCGGTCGCGGACCAGGACGACGCCGCCGGGCGCGAGCACGTCGCCGGTGACGCGGACGTCGACCACGGCGCGGCCGGCCTCGCGGCGCGCGAGCGTGGCGGTGATCCGGCGCGGGCTGCGGTCGGTGGTGCCGCCGAGCCGCAGGAAGTGGTCGAAGGTGATGTCGCGGAAGCCGACCACCCGCAGGTCGGGCACCAGCTCCAGGGCGGCCTCCGCCGCCAGTTCGGTGACGAAGCAGCCGGGGAGGGTGGGCACCCCGCGCACCGCGTGGTCGGTCAGGTAGCCGTCCCGCTCGTCGAACTGCCGCTCCACGGTCAGCGAGCGGGGCCCGTTCCTGACCACCCGGTCGATGTAGAACCGGCCCCTGCCGCCGGCCCGTTTCGCTCCGGCGGCCTCCCCGGGAGCGCGCCGGGGGGCGAAGTAGCCCGGGATCATCTGCTCCATCGCGGCGCGTTCCACGTCGCCCAGGTGGTGGGTGACGGGCGCCCGTTCGGCGGCCTCCAGCTCGGCGAGGAAGTGCCGCACGCCCTCGGCGGTCGGCATCAGCGTCAGCACGTTGGCCATCTCGCCGTCGCTGAAGAACGACTGGTGGACCTCGCTGGAGGCCATCCCGACCTCCTTCCACAGCGTCCAGCCGATGGCGAACTCGCCCTGGCCGGCTGTGGCGTTGTGGAGCGCGGCGGTGCCGAGGAAGTCGTTGCTCGCGGCGTAGTCCGTCTCGCCGAGCTGCCCGGTCAGACCGATCAGCGAGGCGAAGCTGCACCAGGTGCCTGGCAGTCGGCCGCGCAGCGCGCGCCGCAGGTTGAGGTACCCGCCGGCCTTGACGGCCCGCACCTCGCGGAAGTGGTCGAGCGGCTTGGTGGCCAGCGCGCCGGCCCGGTTGACGCCGGCGGCGTGGATCAGCAGGTCGACGGCGCCGGACTCGGCCTCGATCCGGTCGAAGGCGGCGGTCAGCCCGTCGGCGTCCAGCACGTCGGCCCGCAGGTAGTGGACGCGACCGGCACCGCAGTGGGCCTCCATGGCGGTGAGGTTGCGCAGGATCTCGGCGGCGCCGGCCAGCTGCTCGTACTCGCGGGAGATCTCCCGCACCGGGCGTCCCGGGGCGGCGGCCATCGCCTCGCGCAGAAAGGTGACCCGGCTGGGCAGCGCGTCGGGGCCGCCGTAGCCCTCGATACGGTCGGTGAGTTCGGCGACGGGCTTGGTGCCCAGGGCGTAGATCACCGGCCGGTACCGCTCCGCGACCGACTTCAGCAGCTCGGAGGTGATGCCCCGGCCGCCGCCGGTGGCCACCACCACGCTGTCGTGGCCCAGCGGCGGCAGCGGGCCTGGCGCGGGCGCGGGTGCCTCGTCGGTGACCAGGGTGTGGCGCACCCCGTCGACGCGCACGGTGACCGGCAGTAGCTGCGTCGACCGCGACTCGTCCGCCAACTCCGTGAGCAGACGCGGCAGTTCGTCGCTTGTGCTGAGCACCCCCGCGACCCGCCGCCCGGACAGCTCCAGCGCGGCGCTCTTGAGCACCCCGGTGAAGAGTCCGGAGAACGGGTGGGCGACCCCGCTCCCCGCGTCGAAGGCACGGGCGAACGCGGCGAGCACCGTTCCCTCGCGGGCGCGCAGCGCGGGCTCGCACGCCTGGAGGGTGAGGAAGAGCGCGTCCTGGAGCCGGAAGTACGGCGCGGGATCGGCGTCCAGCGCCGTCCCGGCGTCGGCCGGCGCCGACAGGTCGGTGAGCAGCCGCAGATGGGTGACGGTCGCCACGGCGTCGCCCAGCGCGGCCCGCACGCTCTCGCGGCTGATCTCGTCGAGCACGCGCCGGCGCACGCCCTCGGTCGGGACCGTGGAGAGTACCAGCGGGTCGCCGGGCGCGGTGCCCAGCGCGCCCAGCAGTTCGGGCGTTCCGGTGAGCACCACGGCGTCGGCGGGCAGCGGTTCGACGGCGGGGTGGACGTGGTCGTCGGCGGTCGGCTGCCAGCGCGAGACATGGCGGCGCACCAGGTCGCGCGGCGCCCCGTCAGCCGTCTCCCGTCCGGCCCCGTCCGCCGCCCCGTCCGTGAAGCGCAGGTCGAGGGACAGCTCGGGCTCGCCCGGCGCGTCTCCGGCGACCACCACGGCGCGGGTCACGTCGCCGGTCTCGGCGGCGCGCAGCGCGCGCAGCACCGCGACGGCGGAGTCGGCGCCGAGATAGCGCGGGGCGTCCTGGCCCGGGTGCGCGGCGCCGGCGGGGAACGTGGGCCGGTCGTCGCGGGCCGCGTCCCGACCGAGCCGGCCCAGCCGGGCCAGGACCGGCAGTCCGGCGGCCTCGGCGGTGGAGCGCCGGGTCAGCGCGAACATGAAGGCGCCCTCGGCCAGTTCGACATCGGCCGAGCCCAGCAGCTCGCGGGCGAGTCGGGTCAGCACTCGGGTCGAGTTGCCGTTGACGCCGCCGACCAGGGCCACGTCCACGTCGTGGGCGCGCAGATAGCGGGCGCCCACCTCGAAGGAGCCGAGTGCCGAGCCGAAGCCGAGGTCGACGGTGAGGTTGGGGCCGTTGAGGTCGAAGTAGTTCGAGACCCGGGCCGAGATGACGTTGGGCATGATGCCGGGGAACGAGTCCTCGTTGGACGGCTGGACGCCCGCGCGGACCGTCTCGGTGAGGGCGGCGGTGAGTTCCTCGTCCGGCGCGACATCGGCGGGGAGCCGGCGCAGCGCGGTCAGCGCGTTGTCCAGGTGGCAGCGCTTGCCGTAGAGCACCGCGTGCCGGGTCGGGCCCATGTGGCCGAGGAAGACCCCGGTGCGGGCGCGGTGGCGGTCCCACAGCGCCTCGCCAAAGGACTCCCTCAACTCCTGGGCGCAGCGCAGCACCATCAGCTGGCAGCGGTCCAGGGTGCGCAGCACCTTCGGGGGCATCCGCAGCCCCATCCCGGCGAAGTCGTAGGTGGCGCCGAACCCGTTGGCCGGCGCCGCGCCGGTGCCGTCGAGCCAGCCGCGCACCGCGTCGGCGTCGTCGAGCCCCGGGACGTGCGCGGACCATGCGGTGACCACGACCTCCTCGCCGTTCCCCTCGGGGCCGGGCGGGAGCGGCTGCGGCGCGGGGCGGTCCTGCACCATCAGGTGCGCGTTGGTGCCGCCGAAGCCGAACCCGGAGACCGAGGCGACCCGCGCCCGTTCGGGGTCGGCCGGCCAGTCGACCGGCGCGGTCGGCACCCGCAGCCCGGCGTCGTCGAGGCCGTACGCCTCGGGGCTCCGGGCGAAGTGGTGCTGCGGCAGGATGGTGTTCCGCTCGAAGCTCTGGAGCACCTGGATCAGCGAGACCACGCCCGCGGCCCAACCGGTGTGCCCGATCAGGGACTTGTTGGAGGTCACATAGGTCGGCCCGGCGCCGGCCATGGTCTGCCGGATGCTGGTGATCTCGCACAGGTCGCCGGCCGGGGTGCCGGTGGCGTGGGCGACGACCCAGTCGGGGCGGCGCGCGGGGTCGGGCGCCTTGGCCAGGGCGCGTTCGATGGCGAGCTTCTGGCCGGCGGCGTTGGGGGCGTAGATGGCCTTGCCCTTGCCGTCGGACGAGGTGCCGATGGCGGAGACGTAGCCCAGCACGCGGTCGCCGTCGCGCCGGGCGAGGTCCAGCCGCTTGAGGGTGACGGCGGCGGCGCCGTCGGAGAAGAGCACCCCGTCCGCGTCCCGGTCCAGCGGGCGCAGCCGGCCGCTGACGGAGAGCCCGTGCAGCTTGGCGAAGAGCACCGCGTTGCGCGGCCCGACGGCGAAGCTGCCGCCGCAGACCGCGGCGTCGTGGCGGCCCTCCAAGATGCCCTTGATCGCGATGTCCACGGCGTACAGCGCGGAGGAGCACGCGGTGTCCACCATCAGCGTCTCGGTGCCGTCCGGAAGCAGTCCGGCGACCGAGCGGTTGCCGACCTGGTGGGGCAGCAGGGTCGTCAACGGGGCGCGGTGCAGCGGGTAGTGGTCCTCCAGCGCCTTCCTGGCCTCGTCGAGCAGCCGGGTGCGGCGCGCCGCACCCCAGCCGGCCGCGACTCCGGCGCGGTCCAGGTCCTCCAGCAGGCTGTCGGTGACCAGCGCCTCCTCCAGGTGCTGGTTGCCGTCGGCGGTGTAGCCGATGACGCAGGAGAGCCGGTCGCCGGCGGGCAGCCGCACCCCGTCCAGTGCCTCGTGGACGGCGTGCCGGAACCACTGGGTGGTGTAGTCGGTGTCCCTGCGGTCGGCGCCCAGCTCCGCGGCGAGTGCGGGGTGCGGGACGTAGTCGTCGACGTAGCCGGAGCGGACCTGGTACGTCTTGTCCTCGGCCGCGGTGTCGGCCGAGTAGAACGCCTCGCTGCGGAACCGGTCGGGGCGGTCCCCGTCGAGCAGGTCGGGGCCCTCGGCGAGCAACCGCCAGAACTCCTCGGGGTTGTTGGCGCCCGGTACCACCAGGCCCATGCCGACGACGGCGATGGTGGCGCGTTCGGCGGCCGGCACGTCCTCCAAGGGGGCGACGGCGGGGGCGGTGGACACCGGCTCGGGCGGGGCCTGCGCCGGGGGCGCGTGCTGCGGCGTGGGCGCCGGCGCGCGCTCCGGTTCGGCGACATGGAGGGAGGCGCGCGGGCGCTCCGGGGGCGTGGTGTCAGCCGGCCGCGGCTCCTCCCTGGTGTGCCAGTGGCTGGGCGGGGTGAGCATCGCGCCGCCCAGCGAGAGGCCGCCGTCGGCGACGAGGGTCTGGCCGGTGATCCAACTCGCCTGCTCGGAGAGCAGGAAGACCACCACCTCGGCCAGCTCCTCCGGCCGCCCCAGCCGCCCCAGCGGGGTGTTCCGCGCCACCTGGCGGTGCATTTCCTCCGGGCTGGGGAAGAGGTTGGCGACGTCCCCCTCGATCAGCCCGCCTGACGCGGTGTTGACCCGGATGTTGCCGGCGGCGAACTCCACCGCCAGATAGCGGCTCAACGACTCGACCGCCGCCTTGGCGGTGCCGACCGTCACGTAGTTGCCGACGGTCAGCCCGGCGCCCACCGAGGAGAGGTTGACGATCGCCCCGCCGCCGGCCGCCCGCATCAGCGGCTCCGCCCGCTGGGCGCACCACAGCGCGCCCTTGAGGTTGACGTCGAGGGAACGGTCGAACGCGTCGTCCTCGGTGTCGGTGACCCGGGCGAAGCTGCCGCTCGCCGCGTTGTTGACGAGGAGGTCCAACCGCCCGTGCCGCTGCCGGATCTCGTCGAACATCCGGTCGACCTGGGCTCTGCGTCCCACCGAGGCCCGGAGGACCTCGACCGACAGGCCGCGCTCGGCGAGTTCCGAGCGGAAGGACTTGGCCTCGGCGTAGGAGTGGAAGCAGTTGACGATGACGTGGGCGCCGAGTTCCGCCAGCCGGGTGGTGATGATCCGGCCGATGCCTCGGGCCCCTCCGGTGACCAGGGCGGTCCTGCCACTGAATCGCTGCATGATGCCTGTCTCGCTCGTCGGGTCTCGGGGAGTCGTCGGGCCGCCGGCTCAGGCGGCCGCGGCCGTCGCTTCGGGCTCGGCGTGCAGCACCATGTCGGCGACGCGGCCGAAGGTGGCGTAGTCCGAGATGTTGAACTCCTCGGGCTGCGGCGGCAGTTGGTACTGCTTGGCGACACGGCCCAGGAGGTCGGTCTGCTTGACCGAGTCCACGCCGAGGTCGGCCTCCAACATCACGTCCTCGGTGAACACCTCGGTCGGGTACTCCAACGCGGCCCCGTACAGCTCGGCCAGCTCGGCCAGGACGGTGGCCCGGTCCAACGCCCGCGCGGGCGCGGGGGCCGGCGCGGGGACGGCCCGCACCGGGGCGGGCTCCGCCGCCGCGGCCGGCTCCTCGACGGGCGGCGCGGGCCTCACGGCGGGCGCCGCCGGCTCCTCGCCCGGCGCGGCGGGCGCCTCCGGCACGGACTCCCGGCCGGTGAACCGGTCGTAGGACCGCCGGATCGCGCGCAGCGCGGCGATCCCCTCCTCCCGCCAGAACCGGTCGAACTCGGTCGCGTCGTCGCCCAACAGGTGCCGGACCGCGGCCCGCAGCCGCGCTTCGCCGCCGTCGGCCAGCCGCGCGACATCGTCGAGCGAGGTACCGCGCCGCCCGCTCTCGTCCACGGCCACCGCCGTCCACCCGGACTCCTCTTCCAGCACCCGGCCGACCAGGTCGGTCAGCACCTGTCGGCCGCCGCACTCGACGAACAGCTCGGTGCCCTCCGCGCGCGCCGTCCGCAGCGCCTCGGGGAAGTCGAACGGAGTCACCAGGTGGCTCGCCAGCAGCGCCGCGAAGTCGTCGCCCTCGGCGTAGCGCCGCCCCAGGATCGGGGAGTGGACCGGCACCTCGGGCGTGTGCCACGCGATGTCACCCAGGGCGGCGGCGAACTCCTCCGCGGCGCCTCGCAGCAGCGGGCTGTGGAAGGGGTGCGGCGAGTCGAGCCGAACCGCGGGAACGTCCGCCTGCCGCAGCACCTCGCGTGCCAGCAGCATCGACTCGGTCCCGCCCGAGAGCACCACCTGCCGTTCGGCGTTGACCCCGGCCATCGTCACCGACGCGTCGTCGAGGAAGGCCAGCAGGCCCTCGGCGCGCTCCCGGCTGGTGCGCACCGCCAGCATCACGCCCTCGGCACCCGCCAGGGCGTCGAGCGCCCGCACGCGGCGGGCCACGATCCGCGCGCCGTCCTCGACCGAGCAGACGCCGGCCGCGGTGAGCGCGGCTATCTCACCGAAGCTGTGGCCGATGTGCAGACGCGCCACCACCCCGTCCTCGCGCAGCGCCCGCGCGGAGGCGACCGAGGCGGTGAAGATCGCGACCTGGAGCAGCTCGGGCGAGGTCTCCAGCAGCGTCTGGACATCGGAGGTCCGGTCCGTCGACAGCGCCGTGAGGTCGACCCCCAACTCCTCCTTCGCGACCGGCGCGACGGCCCCCACGACCTCGTCGACGACGGCCGAGCGGTCCGCCAGCCGCGCGAGCAGCCCGGGCGCCCAGGCGCCCTGACCCGGGAACAGCAGAGTGGTGTGTGCGACAGACATGAAACCCCCATGGTCTTCGAGGCCGCCTCACGGCGGCCGGTACACGACGGTGAAATGCGGAAGCCATTCGAAAACGTCGCGCGGAAGGACTTTCTCCGTTTCCGGGAAACGCCCCGCGCGGCGACGTGGCGAACGGACAGGCGCGCGGTGCCGGCGACGGACGCCGGGATCGGCACACCCCCGTGCCGCGTTTCACCGAAGAATCGTCAGCATCGTCCGGGGCCGCGCCGAAGGCTGTCAATCGCCGTGGCAACTCCCTGTCAGTCCCCTCCGAGGCCGGAGTTCAGCACTTTTCGTAGCGCTCCGCGTGTATGTGCTCACATACTGTCGTGTAGGGGGTCGGTCGATCGACCTCCGGGTGAGCGGTGGGTTTCCTATGTCGCGGTTCTGTCATAAGTAGAAGTTCGCATTCAACATAGGAAATGCGGAATGCCGCTCTCCGTGGAACCCGATGACAGCAAGTGGTCAGTTCCGTCGAGTCGGGAGTTCCCCCTTGAGTAGCCTCGCTGCGAAATCACTCCCCGGCGGAGCGGGAATCCGCGCGGGGGAATCGGGGGAAGAGGCGCGATGTATGACGTGATCGTGGTGGGCGCGCGCTGCGCCGGATCGCCGACGGCGATGCTGCTCGCCCGGCAGGGCCACAGGGTGCTGCTGCTGGACCGGGCGAGCTTCCCCAGCGACAGCCCGGTCTCCACCCACCTGGTGCACCCGCCGGCCATCATGCGGCTCGAACGCTGGGGCCTGCTCGACGAGTTGCGCGCCTCCGGCTGCCCGCCGATCCACGAGTACGGGTTGGAGTGCGGCCCGGTCGACCTGATGGCGCCGCTGCCGCCGGCCGGCGGCGTCACCGTCGCCTACGCCCCGCGCCGCCGGGTGCTCGACGACATCCTGGTGCGCGCCGCCGTCGCCGCCGGCGCCGAGCTGCGGGAGGGCGTCTCCGTCCAGGAGCTGCTCACCGATCCGGACGGGACGGTCGTCGGCGTCCGGGGACGCGGCCGGGAGGGCTCGGTCGTGGAGGAACGCGCCCGTGTCGTGGTCGGTGCCGACGGCACCCGCTCCCGCGTCGCGCGACTCGTCGGCGCCACCTCCTACCTCGCCCGCCCGCCCCTGCTGACCAGCTACTGGAGCTACTTCGGCGGGCTCGCCGTCAAGGACGTGCCCACTTTCCGCGCCCGCCACCGCTACGCGTTCGCCTGGCCCACCAACGACGACCTGGTGCTCGTCGGCATGGCCTGGCGCAGTGCCGACTTCAAACGGCTGCCGGGCGGCGCCGACGACGTCTTCCTGCCCGCCCTTCAGGAGATCGCCCCCGCCTTCGCCGAACGGCTGCGCCACGCCGAACGCGCCGAACGCTGGATGAGCGGGTCGGTGCCCAACTTCTTCCGCACCGCGCACGGCCCCGGCTGGGCACTCGTCGGCGACGCCGGCTACAGCCGCGACCCCTGCACCGCCTCCGGCATCACCGAGGCCACCCGCGCCGCCGAACTCCTCGCCGACGCACTCCACGACGGGCTCGCGGGCGTCCGACCGATGGCCGAGGCCCTCGCCGACTACCAGCGCCGCCGCGACGCCGCCAGCCGTCCGTACTACGAGTACACCTGCGACTTCGCGACCCTCGACGACTACCCGCCCGACGTGCTCGAACTGCTGGACGCCGCCACCCGCAGCGAACCGCACGCCAGGGGCCTGTCCGGGCTGTTCGCGCAGACCACGTCGCCACAGGAGTTCTTCTCGATCGAGTCGATGGCGCGCCTGTTGACCGGCCCGGCGGGCGGCGGGCTGACACACTGGCGACTGCGCGCGCTGCGCGCCCTGGTCGGCGGCCCCGCCGGGCGCACCCGTCTGGCCAGAGGACTCGGCCAACGGCTGGTCAACGGACGCCTGGGGCCGCTCGGTTCCTATCTGTCCTCGACCCCGTCCTCCCCCCGACCGTCGTGAGCGCCACCCGGGCACGGGCCCCGCTCCCGACCCCGAGCGAAGGAAACCCCCGTGTACCACACCATCGTGGCCGCCAAGGTCCGCGCCACCTTCCGCCGGATCAACGAGGGCGACTACCAGCCCGTGCTGGACTCGCTGGCCCCCGACTTCCGCTACCACTTCCACGGCGAGCACGCCCTGGGCGGCACCCGCACCACGCTGCCGGCGATGCGGCTGTGGTGGGAACGCGTCTTCCGCCTCATCCCCGGCGGCACGTTCGACGTGCGCCAGGTGCTGGTCGCCGGCTGGCCCTGGCGCACCACGGTGGCGCTGCACGCGGTGATCACCGCGCCGCTGCCGGACGGCACCACCTACCGCAACGACGTCCACCAGTTCCTGCGGATGCGCTGGGGGCGGATCACCGAGGTCAGCACCCTGGAGGACCTGCAACGCCTCCAGCGGGCGCTGGACGTGGTCGCCGCCAGCGGCACCGAGGAGGCCCACGCCGCACCGATCACCGACCGCGACGCCGCGTAGCCCCGACCACCGGGCGGCCCGGGGCGGCGGGGGCGGACAAGACGGCCCACACCATCCGTCCGAGGGGGCGACCCGTGTTCCTTTTCCACTCCTTCGTCCGCCGCGTCACCGTGCCGCTGCTCTACCGGCACGTCTCGCGTGGGCGCTGCTGGCTGGTGCTCGCCATGTGCGCGGGCGACGTGCGCAACAGCGCCGACGGCGACAGCTGCCTCGGCGGCGCCCGCGTCGGACGCCGCTCCTACGGGGCCTGGTTCGGCCGGATGTTCCGGCTCACCGCCTCGATCCGGCCGCGCGCCCACCGCGTCGAGGTCACCGGCTCGCCGCTGCGCGCCACGGTCGTCGTGCACTGGACCGACCCGGTCACCGCGCACGACGGGACCGTCTTCGAGAACACCGGCACCCACACCCTCACCCTGCGGTGGGGACGGATAGCCACCGTGCACCAGGCGTGGGACCGGTCCGTGGTCGCCAGGGCGTGCGCGCACGCCGCCGCTCTCGGCTACCCGGAGGCCACCGAACGGCCGCTGACCTCCTGAACCGTCCGACGGGCACCACCGACAGCATCACACCGGCATCGCGACACGGGGGAAGACATGTTGAGCACCTGGGGCCGGCTGATGGCCCGCCGCAAGAAGTGGGTACTGCTCGCCGCGCTGCTGTTCACCGCGCTCGCCGGGGCGTTGGGCGGCGGCGTCGCCGACCGGCTGGGCGCAGGCGGCTACACCGACTCGGACTCCGCGTCCGCCCGCGCCTCCGCCGTCATCGGGGAGCGCTTCGCGACCGGCGAGGCCAACCTGGTGCTGCTGGTCGAGACCGAGGCGGGCGTCGACCGGCCGGAGGCGGTCGCCGCCGGCACGGCGCTGACCGAGGCCCTGGCCGACGAGGAGCACCTGGCCTACGCCGAGTCCTACTGGAGCCTCGACCGCGCCGCCGCCCTCCGTTCCGACGACGGAACCGAGGCGCTGGTCCTCGCCCGGATCGACGGCGACGAGACCCGCGCCCAGGAACGCGTCGGCGCCCTCGCCGACAGGTACGAGGGCGACCGGGACGGTCTGCGCGTGCGGGTCGGCGGCGAGGCCCAGGTCGCGGTCGAGACCAACGAGCAGACCCAACGCGACCTGCTGCGCGCCGAGTTGATCATCGCCCCGGTGGTGATGGTGATCCTGGTGCTGGTCTTCCGCGGCCTGGTCGCCGCCGCACTGCCCCTGGCCATCGCCGCCGTCGCCGTGCCCGGCACGACGCTCATCCTCTACCTGCTCACCCTGGTCACGGACGTCTCCTTCCTGGCGATGAACGTCACCATCGGCCTCGGGCTCGGGCTCTCCATCGACTACAGCCTCTTCGTGGTCAGCCGCTACCGGGAGGAGTTGGCGCGCGGCCTGCCCGTCCCGGACGCGCTCGGCGCGGCACTCGCCACCGCCGGCCGCACGGTCGCGTTCTCGGCGCTCACCGTGATGCTCTCCCTGGCCGGCCTGCTGGTCTTCCCGCTCTACTTCCTGCGTTCGTTCGCCTACGCGGGCATGGCCGTCACCCTCTTCGCCGCCGCCGCGGCGCTGGTGGTGCTCCCCGCGCTGCTGGCCCTCGTCGGCCACCGGATCGACGCGCTGCCCGTGCTCCGGCGACGCGCACCGGTGGCCGCCGCCGGGCCCGGCTTCTGGCACCGGCTCGCCACCCTGGTGATGCGGCGCCCGATCCCGCTGGCCACCGGCGTGATCGCGCTGCTGCTCCTGCTCGGTTCGCCGTTCCTGCGCATCGAGTTCTCCCAGGCCGACGACCGGGTGCTGCCCGAGTCCGCCGAGGCGCACCAGGTCTCCGAGGCCGTCCGGCAGGACTTCCCCACCCGCGAGGCGGAGAGCCTCAGCGCCGTCGCCCACCAGCCGACGACCGGCCCCGACGCCGACCCCGAGGCACTGGCCGACTACGCCGCCAGGCTCTCGACGGCCCCGCACGTCAGCCGCGTCGACGCGCTCACCGGCTCCTACGTCGACGGTTCCCGGATCGCCGAACCGGCGGACGCCGGGGCCCGCCACGTCGCCGACGACGGCTCGGCGAGCCTCGTGCACGTGGTGCCGGAGGTCGGTCCGTTCACCGACGAGGCGCGCGAGATGGTCGCCGCCGTCCGGGCCACCGAGGCCGCGTTCCCCGTCGACGTCACCGGCCCCGCCGCCGAGTTCCGCGACACCATGGACGCGCTGGGAGACGCGCTGCCGCTGGCCCTCGGGCTGGTCGCCGCCGCCACCTTCGTCCTGCTCTTCCTCTTCACCGGCGGACTGCTGCTGCCGCTGAAGGCCCTCGTGCTCAACGCGCTCAGCCTCACCGCCACGTTTGGCGCGATGGTCTGGGTCTTCCAGGAGGGCCATCTGAGCTGGCTCGTCGGCGACTTCATCCTCACCGGTGGCATCGTCGCGCCCGTGCCGGTGCTGGTGCTGTGCATCGCGTTCGGCCTGTCGATGGACTACGAGGTCTTCCTGCTCTCCCGGATCAAGGAGGAGTACGACCGCGACGGCGACAACACCCGGGCCGTGGCCGTCGGCCTGGAACGCACAGGCCGGTTGGTGACCGCGGCGGCGGCGCTGGTGGCCGTCGTCTTCGTCGCCTTCCTCTCCTCCGGCATCACCTATGTGAAGCTGCTCGGCCTGGGCCTCGCCCTCGCCGTGCTCGTGGACGCCACGCTGATCAGGGGCGTGCTGGTGCCCGCGTTCATGCGCGTCGCCGGCCGCGCCAACTGGTGGGCACCCGGGCCGCTGCGCCGGCTGCACGCCAGGATCGGGCTGGCGGAGGCAGGCCGGGCCGGGGACGGAGGGCCCGGCCCGGCCGCCCCGCCGCACCCCGTGCCGCCCCCGCCGCCGGTACGGTCGGAACGCGCGCCCTGAACCGCGGAGTCCCGCCGCCCCCGCCACTCGACCCGCCCACACCGCGCCGCATCGCGCCGCACCGCGCCACCCGAGAGGGGAAACCCATGCCGCCCGAACCCGCGCCGACCGGCCGGGGCGCCGCGCTCGTCACCGGCTGCTCCTCCGGCATCGGCCGGGCGACCGCCCTCGCCCTGCACCGCGCCGGACACCGCGTGTACGCCACGGCCCGCCGCCCCGGGACGCTGGCCGCGCTCGCCGAGAAGGGCCCACGACCGCTCGCCCTCGACGTCACGGACGAGTCGTCGATGGCCGCGGCCGTCGACGAGGTCGAGTCCGCGCACGGCGCGGTGACCACCCTCGTGAACTGCGCGGGCTACGGGCTCACCGGCCCGGCCGAGGAGGCGTCGCTCGACGCCGTGCGCGAGCAGTTCGAGACCAACGTCTTCGGCGCGGCCCGGCTCACCCAGCTGACGCTGCCGGCGATGCGGGCCCGGGGGCGGGGCACCGTCGTCAACATCTCGTCGATCTTCGGTCGCTACGCGGTGCCGGGCGGCGCCTACTACCACGCCTCCAAGCACGCCCTGGAGGCGTTCAGCGACGCGCTGCGGCTGGAGGTCGCGCCGTTCGGCGTGCGGGTCGCGCTGATCGAACCGGGACCGGTGCGCACCCGCTTCGGCGAACGGTTCGTCGCGGGGTTCCGCGACGAGGCGGAGGGCACGGTGCCGGAGGGCGACCCGTATGGGGAGTTCCGCCGGCGCGGCGCCGCCTACTACGAGCGGATCTTCCGGGGCGAGGGGCGTTCGCTGGCTGGTGCGTTCGTGGTGGAGCCGGAGGACGTGGCGCGCGCCGTCGTCCGGGCGGCGGACGCGCGCCGCCCCCGCGCCCGTTACCGCGTCGGGCTGCTGGCGCGCACCACGATCCAGCTGCGCCGGGTGCTGCCGGACCGGGCGTTCGACGCGTTCG
Organism: Streptomyces zhaozhouensis; assembly: GCF_900230195.1. GTDB lineage: Bacteria > Actinomycetota > Actinomycetes > Streptomycetales > Streptomycetaceae > Streptomyces > Streptomyces zhaozhouensis. The sequence continues at coordinate 67,610 of NZ_OCNE01000017.1, read as the reverse complement.
TCAGGCGCCAGTTCCCGGTGCCCTGAGCCGGTCCACGGCGTTTCGGTCCCTCGGGGGGCCGGCCGGTGAGGATCCGCCGGAGGGAGCCCGGTGCGCTACCCTGTCTGCCATGCGTGCCGTACGCCTCCTTCTTCTCCGGCCGCGCTGAGCGACGTAGAGACGACGCCGGCGCGGCCAGCCCCTCCTGTGCGAGGGGCTTTTTCGTGGGCGGGCGCGGCCGGTTCGTCGGCCGGCGCCGCCGGGCCAGCAGGATCGACGACGCTTTTTGGGGACTTCGAGGACGATGAGCGAGACACACAGGTACGACGCGGCGCTGGCGACCGAGATCGAGGCCCGCTGGCAGGACTACTGGGCGGAGCACGGCACCTTCGAGGCGCCCAACCCCACCGGAGACCTGGCGGACGACGCCGAGCTGGCCGCCCGGCCGAAGAAGTTCGTGATGGACATGTTCCCCTACCCCTCGGGCGCGGGGCTGCACGTCGGCCACCCGTTGGGGTACATCGCGACGGACGTCTACGCCCGCTACCAGCGGATGACCGGCCACAACGTACTGCACGCGCTGGGTTACGACGCTTTCGGGCTGCCCGCCGAGCAGTACGCCGTGCAGACGGGCACCCATCCGCGGGTCTCCACCGAGGCCAACATCGAGACCTACCGCCGCCAGGTGCGGCGCCTGGGCCTGGGCTACGACGAGCGGCGCTCGTTCGCCACGATCGACCCGGAGTACTACCGCTGGACGCAGTGGATCTTCTCCCGGATCTTCGACTCCTGGTACGACACCGAGGAGGGGCGCGCCCGGCCGATCGACGAGCTGATCGCCGCGTTCGCCTCGGGGGAGCGCAAGACGCCCGACGGGCGCCCCTGGAGTGAGCTGTCCGCCGTCGAACGCGCCGAGCTGCTGGGCGAGTACCGGCTGGCCTACGCCTCCGACGCCCCGGTCAACTGGTGTCCTGGCCTGGGCACCGTGCTGGCCAACGAGGAGGTCACGGCCGACGGCCGCTCCGAGCGCGGCAACTTCCCGGTCTTCAAGTCCAAGCTGCGCCAGTGGAACATGCGCATCACGGCCTATGCCGAGCGCCTGCTGAGCGGCCTGGACACGGTGGAGTGGCCGGAGGCCATCAAGATCCAGCAGCGCAACTGGATCGGGCGCTCGGAGGGCGCGCGGATCGCGTTCGGGATCGGGGAGGCGGAGAAGGGGCGCACGGTCACTGTCTTCACCACCCGCCAGGACACGGTCTTCGGCGCCACCTATCTGGTGCTGGCCCCGGAACACGAGCTGGTCGACGAGGTGCTGCCGGCGGCCTGGCCCGAGGGCACCCGCGAGGAGTGGACCGGCGGGCACGCGACGCCGGCCGAGGCGGTCGCCGCCTACCGGCGGCAGGCCGGCGCCAAGTCCGACGTGGAACGGCAGTCCGACGCGCGGGAGAAGACCGGCGTCTTCACCGGCGCCTACGCCGTCAACCCGGCCAACGACGAGCGGGTCCCCGTCTTCGTCGCCGACTATGTGCTGGTCGGCTACGGCACCGGCGCGATCATGGCCGTCCCGGCGCACGACTCCAGGGACTTCGCGTTCGCGCGCGCCTTCCGGCTGCCGATGCGCTGCGTCGTCCGACCGACGGACGGGCGCGGCACGGACCCGGACACCTGGGACGACTCGTTCACCTCCTACGAGGCGACGCTGGTCAACTCGGCCAACGACTCGCTGTCGTTGAACGAGCTGAGCGTCCCCGAGGCCAAGGCCCGCACCTCGGCCTGGCTGGAGTCCACCGGCCTGGGCGAGGGCACCGTCACCTACCGGCTGCGCGACTGGCTGTTCAGCCGGCAGCGGTACTGGGGCGAGCCGTTCCCCATCGTCTACGACGAGGACGGGGTGGCGCACGCGCTGCCCGACTCGATGCTGCCGCTGGAGCTGCCGGAGGTCGACGACTACTCGCCGCGCACCTTCGACCCGGAGGACTCCGACACCCGGCCGGAGACCCCGCTGTCGCGGAACGCCGAGTGGACCGAGGTCACCCTGGACCTGGGCGACGGCCCCAAGCGGTACCGCAGGGAGACCAACACCATGCCCAACTGGGCGGGTTCGTGCTGGTACCACCTGCGCTACCTGGACCCGCGCAACCGGGACAAGCTGGTCGACCCGGAGATCGACGCGTACTGGATGGCGCCCCGCGAGGGCGTGGCCTCCGGCGGCGTCGACCTGTACATCGGCGGCTCCGAGCACGCGGTGCTGCACCTGCTGTACGCGCGCTTCTGGCAGAAGGTGCTCTTCGACCTGGGGTATGTCTCCTCGTCCGAGCCGTACCACAAGCTGTTCAACCAGGGCATGATCCAGGCGTACGTCTACCGCGACGCCCGGGGCTTCCCGGTGCCGGCCGCCGAGGTCGAGGAGCGCGACGGCGCCTTCTTCCACGGCGACGAGCAGGTCAGCAGGGAGATCGGGAAGATCGGCAAGTCCCTGAAGAACGTGGTCTCGCCGGACGAGATCTTCACCGCCTACGGCGCCGACACGCTGCGGCTGTACGAGATGGCGATGGGGCCGCTGGACGTCTCCCGGCCGTGGGAGACCCGCGCGGTGGTCGGCCAGTTCCGGCTGCTGCAACGGATCTGGCGGAACGTGCTGGACGAGGAGACCGGCGAGGTCTCCGTCGTCGAGGCGGAGCCGGACGACGAGACGCTGCGGATCACCCACAAGACGATCCACGGCGTCGGGCAGGACCTGGACCAGCTGCGTTTCAACACGGCGATCGCGAAGATCACGGCGCTGAACAACCACGTGACCAAGCTGCGCGAGGTGCCGAGGAGCACGGCGGAGACGCTGGTGCTGCTGATCGCCCCGCTGGCGCCGCACGTCGCCGAGGAGCTGTGGCGGCGGCTGGGACACGAGCCGAGCGTGGCGCACGCGCGCTTCCCGGTGGCCAACCCGGCGTATGTCGCGGACCAGACGGTGACGTGCGTGGTCCAGGTGCGCGGGAAGGTCAGGGCGCGGCTGGAGGTCGCGCCGGGGATCGGCGAGGCCGAACTGGAGCGGCTGGCGTTGGCGGAGCCGGCGGTGGTCGCTGCCCTGGGCGGCGCCGAGATCCGCAAGGTGATCGTGCGGGCACCCAAGCTGGTCAACATCGTTCCGGCGTGAGCGGACCGGCGTGAGCGGAGTCCGGTCGGCTCCCCGGGCTGGCTCTGACGGGGCCTGACCGGATCCGACCGCCGCTGACCGGAAGGGTTCCGCCGGGCGAGGGCCTACTCTGGAGGCATGGAGTGGGTCCTCGTCCTGTTGGTGCTGTTCGCGATGAGCGTCGCGGCGGCGGTCGTCGTGGTGCGACGGGTCGTGCGCGAGCTGCGCGCGCGCCTGGGGCAGGCCAACCAGGAGCTGCGTCGGCGTGCCGCCAACGCCTCGCTGACGGCGCGCGCGGCGCAGCCCGGCGCCGTCGGTGAAGTGGCGCGGGTGCGCAGGGAGTTGCGCGCCAGCGTGGAGAACACCAGGTCCGTGCTGCTGGCCGGTTCCGCCTCGGACGAGTCGCTGAGAGAGGCGCTGGCGCTCTGCGAGCAGCTCTCCGGGCACGCGGAACGGCTGGACGGCGAGCTGAACGCGCTGGTCGCCGGCGGCGAGCGGGACCGCGCCAGGATCGGCGCCCGGCTCCCCGAGCTGAAGAAGCGGGCCGAGCGCATCCGCGCCTCGGCCGAGTCCCTGCGGGACGCGGCCAGGGACCGCGCGCAGCACGACGAGGGCTCGGACCTCGACTCCCTCCAGCGGCAGATCGAGCTGGAGGCGACGGCGCTGCGGCACTGGTCGCCGGCCGAGGGCCGGCGCGCCGGGGTCCCGGCGCCGAGCGAGGAGCCTCCGGGCGTCGCGCCGGCAGAGGAGCGTTCCGGTCTCGCGCCGGGCGAGGAGCGCTCGGGTGTCGCGGGGGGCGAGGAGCGTCCCGGCGCCGCGCGGGGTGACGAGCAGGGGGAGCGGCGCGGCTAGGTTTGTCTGCTGCGGCAGGGCGGGGGCGGCGCGGCGGCCGCCGGGAGTCCGAGGCGAAGCCGGGGGGTCCGCTCCGCTAGTCTCCGGTCTATGCCCGTCGCCCTCGTCACCGATTCCACGGCCTACCTGCCGCGACCGACGGTCGAGCGACGGGGGGTGCGGGTCGTCCCGCTGACCGTGGTGCTCGGCGACGAGGCACTGGAGGACGGCACGGAGCACGCCGCCCGCCGGCTGGCGCAGGCGCTCGGGCAGAAGCAGCCGGTGACCACCTCCCGCCCCAGCCCCGCCGAGTTCTCCGAGACCTACCGGCGTGTGGCGGAGGGGGGTGCCACGGGCATCGTCTCCCTTCATCTGTCGTCCGAGATCTCCGGCACCCACGACGCCGCGGTGCTGGCGGCACGGGAGGCACCGGTGCCCGTGCGGGTGGTGGACAGCGGCATGATCGCCATGGCGCTCGGCTTCAGTGTCCTCGCCGCGGCCGACGTCGTGGACGCCGGCGGTTCCCTGGACGAGGCCGTCGCCGCCGCCGTGAAGCGGGCCGAGGCGACCCGGGCGGTGTTCTATGTCGACACCCTGGAACACCTCAGGAGGGGCGGCCGGATCGGCACGGCTCAGGCGCTGCTGGGCTCGGCGTTGGCGGTCAAGCCGCTGCTCGAACTGACGGACGGGCGCATCGAGCCGTTGGAGAAGGTGCGCACCGCCTCCCGGGCCATCGCCCGCCTGGAGGAGCTGGCGGTGGAGCACGCGGGCGCGGGGCCGGTCGACGTGGCGGTGCACCATCTGGCGGCTGAGGAACGCGCGGGTCAGCTCGCGGAGCGGCTGCGGGGAAGGCTCTCCGGGCTGGTGGACCTCCATGTGAGCGAGGTGGGTGCGGTGTTGGGGGCCCACACGGGGCCCGGACTGCTGGGTGCGGTGGTCTCGCCTCGGTGAACGCGAGCGGTGCCGGGGCCGGTTCCCGCCGCGCCACCGTTTCCGCGGTTTCACTCCGGAGGGTGACGAGGTTATCCACAGGGGGCGGGTTGTCCACAGATTTCCCCCTGTTCGGTCACGGAGTGTGAAATCGGGCTAGTTTCCTGGGCCATGGAGACTCAGCAGTTCGATGGGCGCCCGGGGCGCCACAGGGGCGCCTGGCGCCGAGGGCCCGGCGACGGGCGGGAGAGCGGTCGTGGGCCGGGGCGTGGCGCCGGGCCACGGCACGCGGTGCGGCGTCGGCCGCGCCTCGGCCGGCCCGGTGCGCCACCGCCGGGCGGAGTGGAGCGGCGCGCGGCGGATCTCTTCCCGACCGGCCGGGAGGCGCCGCCGGCGCCGGTGACGACGACGGCCCGTCTCGACCCTCCGCCCGAGCCGTGGTCGCGACTGGACCCGTCGTCCGAGCCGCGGCCGTGGCCATGGGCCGGCGGAGTGGGCGTGGGGCGACGGGAGGGCACGGCGGGTGGGCTCGGGGCGTCGGACGGTCTGACCGAGATCGTCGGCGACGGCGACGGCGACGGCAACGCCAACGGCACCGGCACGGGCACCGCCAACGGCACCGGCACGGGCACCGCCAACGGCACGGGCACCGGCACGCCGGGCGCGGCGGGGGAACGCGTCGGTGCCCCCGACAGCGACGACCCCCACGGAGGGCTGTCGGAGTCGCCTGAGCCCTCGCCGGCCCCGCTGCCCTGGCGGCAGCGGGCACGGCTGGCGCTCTCCGAGCGGATGCCGGCCTGGCTGCGGGGGCGCTGCGGCCTCGAACCACGCTCGTGGCTCGCCCTGGTGCTGGTGCTGGTCGTCGCCTCCGGGTTCGCCGTCCATCACTTCTGGTCGGAGCGGGCGCGCGCCGTCCCCGTCACCGAGCCGGCCACCACGGGCGACGAGCCGACGACCGGGCTGGCGACCGAGCGGGCGGCGGAGGACGATTCCGTCGCGGGGGAGACCGCCGCCGATCCGGGCGGCGAGCCTGGCGCGGAGACGGTCGTGGTGGTCGATGTGGCGGGCGAGGTGCGGGAGCCGGGGCTCTACCGGCTGCCGACCGGATCCCGGGTCGCGGACGCCCTGGAGGCCGCCGGCGGTCCGGTCGCCTCGGACGACGCCGAGGGGCTCAACCAGGCACGGTTGTTGATCGACGGTGAGCAGTTGCTGGTCGGTGCACAGACGCCGGCCCCGGCCGCCGCGCCGACACCCGAGGGCGGCGGGTCGGGCGGCGGCCCACCTACCGGCCCGGTCAGTCTCAACTCGGCCACCGCCCAGCAGTTGGAGACGCTCCCGGGCATCGGCCCGGTGCTGGCCGGGGAGATCGTGGCTCACCGCCAGGAGCGGGGCGGCTTCACCGCGGTCGACCAGCTGGGCGAGGTCTCGGGCATCGGCGAGCGCCGGCTGGCGGAGTTGCGCGACCGTGTCACCCTCTGACGGCCTCCCTTCCCGCGACCGCCTCCCTCCGACTGACCGCCCGCACCACCCCGACCACCCTCGCTCCGCCGACCGCCTTCACCGCCTCGACCACCCCCATCCCCACCCCCACTCCGCCGACCGCCCCCATCCCCTCGACCGTCCGCACCGCCCCGGCCTCCCGCACCGCCCTGACATCCCGCACCGCCCCGACCACCCCCGGCCCTCCGGCCCTCTCCGCGCGGTCGTCGACGACCCGCCGGCGGCCCCGCCCGGGGGTCCGTCCGACGCCCGGGGCGGCCGGCGGTCCGCCCTGCCGCCCGCCGCGCGCGGTCCGTTGGACCTGCGGCTGGTGCCGGGCGCCGTGGCGGCCTGGGGAGCGGCGGCCGTCGCCTGGGATCTGCCCCCGCGGGCCGGCGTCCTCGGCGCCGCCGTCTGCTGCCTGGCCGGACTCGCCCTGCTGGGTCTTACCCTGCGGCGCCGCCCACGGCCGGTGGTGACCGCGCTCAGCCTGGCGTTGCTCTGCGCGGCGGCCGGCGCCGTGGCCGCCACCAGCCATGTGGCGACGGTCAGCTCCGGCCCCTGGCCCGAGCTGACCGGGCGGCAGGTGGCCGTCGAGGTCCGGCTGACCGAGGACCCGCGCCTGGCCGCCGCCCGGCCGGAGCGGCCGACGCGCCCGGTCCTGCTCGTCGCCGAGGTGCGCCGGCTGACGGCCGGCCCCGGTGAGGAGTGGTCCTCGGCAGGGCCCGTGCTGCTGGTGGTGGCGGCCGAGGACCCGGAGCCCTGGCTGGAGTTGCTGCCCTCCACCCGGTTGGGCCTGAGCGCCCGGGTCGGCGAGCCGATGCCGCACCGGGACGGCGAGTGGGGCGCGGTGCTGCGCGCCGACGGCGCGTCCGCGCCCCGGGTCACCGACGCGCCCGAGGCGCTCCAGCGATTCGCGGGGACACTGCGTTCCGCGCTGCGCGAGGCGGTCGAGGGGCTGCCCCCGGACGCCGAGGCGCTGCTGCCCGCGCTGATCGTCGGGGACGGCTCCGGCGTGCCCGAGGAGTTGCACGAGGCGGTGGTGGCGACCGGGCTGAGTCACCTGATCGTGGTCAGCGGCGGTCACCTCGCGGTGCTCTTCGCCCTGCTGATCGGCACCCCCGGCAGCGTCTCCCGGGGCGAACGCGGCGGCCTGGCCGCCCGGTTGGGTCTGCCGCTGCGCGGCACGGCGCTGTGCGGCGGACTGTTGCTGCTGGGCTTCCTGCTCGTCTGCCGACCGGAGCCCAGCGTGCTGAGGGCCGCGCTGTGCGGCGGAATCGCGCTGCTGGCCGTGGTGACCGGTCGCCATCGCGCGCTGCTGCCGACTTTGGCCGCGGCCTCGCTGCTGCTGGTGCTCCACGACCCGTCCCTGGCACGCTCGTTCGGCTTTCTGCTCTCCGTGCTGGCGACGGGCGCCCTGCTGTTGCTCGCCCCCGGCTGGAGCAGGGCGCTGCGAGGGCGCGGCGTTCCGGTGCGGCTGGCCGACGCCCTGGCGGTGGCGGCGGCCGCGCACCTGGTCTGCGCCCCGGTCGTCACCGTCTTCGCGGGGCAGGTCAGCCTGGTCGCCGTCCCGTGCAACCTGCTGGCCGAGCCGGCGGTGGCACCCGTGCTGGTGCTGGGCTGGGCGCTGTTGGTGCTGGCCCCGTGGTGGCCGGCGGGGGCGGAGGCGTTGGCCTGGCTGGCGAGCTGGCCCGCCCGGTGGATCGCGGCCGTCGCGCGGGGTGGCGCGGCGCTGCCCGGCCCCGAGTTGGCCTGGCCGGCCGGCTGGTGGGGCGCGGCGCTGTTGGCCGCGGTCAGCGCCGCGCTGGTGGTGCTGCTGGCCCGCCGTTCACCGTGGCGGCGCCGGTGGGCGCTGCTCGCCGTCCTGGCGCTGCTGGTGGCCGTGCTGCGCCCCGCGCCCCTCACCCGGGTGCTCACCGGCTGGCCGCCGGACTCCTGGCGGTTGGTGGCGTGCGATGTCGGCCAGGGGGACGCCCTGGTGGTGGCCGCGGGCCGGGACACGGCGCTGGTGGTGGACGCCGGCCCGGATCCGGCCTCCGTGGACCGCTGCCTGACCGGCCTCGGGGTGCGCCGGGTGCCGCTGCTGGTGCTCACCCACTTCCACACCGATCATGTGGCGGGCCTGGAGGGCGTGTTGCGCGGCCGGGAGGTGGCGGCGATCCAGACGGGGCCGGCGGGGGAGTCCCCGGTCGAGGCCGCCCGGGTGGCGCGCTCCGCCGCCGAGGCCGGAGTCCCGCTGCGTCGCGCGGTCCCGGGCGAACGACGCCGCGCGGGACCCGAGTTGAGCTGGCAGGTGCTGTGGCCGCCGGCGGAAGCGACCGGGCTGGGAGACAACGACGCCAGCGTGACCCTGCTGCTGCGCGCCGGCGGACTGACGCTGCTGCTCCCCGGAGACCTCGAACCGTCCGGTCAGCGCCGCCTGTTGGCCGCCCATCCGGACCTCGGCCCGGTCGACGTGCTCAAGGTCCCCCACCACGGCTCGGCCCACCAGCACCCGCCGCTGCTGCGGGCCCTGCGGCCCCGGCTGGCGCTGATCTCCGCCGGCGCGGACAACGCCTACGGCCATCCGGCGCCCGACACGGTCACGGCCCTGACCGACGCCGGCGCCCTGGTGCTGCGCACCGACACCGACGGCGCGCTGGCCGTGGTGGAGACCGCCCCCGGCCGCCCCGGCGGGGTGGTCCGCGACGGCCGGGCTCAGACCAGCCAGCGGCCGTCGCGCATCAGTTCCCAGCCCTCGATCTCGTGCTCCTCGTGCCAGGCGCGGATCCGGTGCGGGCGGAAGCGCAGAAACCGCCAGGGCGCCCGCCCTCTCGGGTCCCAGCCGGACTTGGTGACGAACGCCTCGCTCACGGCCGGCGGCAGCGCCTCATCCGGCAGGAGTTCGCCCGTCGTCTCCATCAACACCACGTCCCTGGTGTCGCCGAGGCTGATCACCGCCCGCCCGTTCGCCGCCACGTTGCGGGCGGTCGGGTTGGTGCGCCGGGTGTTGCACAGCACGGTCCCGTCCCACCACAGGAAGGAGAGCGGCACCATGCACGGCGCCGCGCCCCCGTCGGACGCCTCCGTGCCCGCCGTCGCCACCCAGCAGTCCGGCTCCTGCTCCATCCGGGTCTGGAGGTCCCGCCGCCGCTGGGCGCCGGTGCGGGGCGTGTTCGGGTTCTCGCTCATGGGGCGGAGGCTAGCCCCCGCGCGGGGGCGGCCGGATCGGGCGGCGGGCCGAGGCCGACGGGCCCCGGGGTCGGCCGGGGGTCCTACTCCCGCTCCAGCCAGCCCTCGTGCTCCTCGGCGAGGGCGGACAGCGGCGCGGGGTCGGCCACCGGCCCCTCCAGGACGACCAGCCACTGGGCGTCCTCGGCGTCGTCCTCGCCGGCCAGCGCGTCCCGCAGCGGCTCGGGCTCCTCCGGGAGTTCCAGCAGCTCGGCCACCCGCTCCGCCACCTCCTCGGCGGCCTCGCGGTCCGGCAGCACCAGGATGAGTCGCGCGTCAGTCACCCCGCCATTCTCCCGCGCGCCGCGCACCGGCCGACGTGGACCTGGTCTCCGCTGTCAGTGGCGCGTGCGATGCTGGGCGGCATGGCTGGCAGGGGAAGCGGAAGTACGGGGCAGCCGGCGGCGGTGACGCTGGCCGTGGGCCAGGAGGAGTTGCTGCTGGACCGCGCGGTGCGCGAGGTGGTCGACGCGGCGAAGGCGACCGACCCGGACACCGACGTGCGGGAGTTGGCCGCCCCCGAGCTGCGTCCCGGGACGCTGGCCGAGCTGACCAGCCCCTCGCTCTTCGCGGAGCGCAAGGTGGTGGTGGTCAGGGCGGCCCAGGATCTGGCCGCCGACACGATCAAGGACGTCAAGGACTATCTGGCGGCGCCCGCCGAGGAGATCAGTCTGGTGCTGGTGCACGCCGGCGCCGCCAAGGGCAAGGGCCTGCTGGACGCCGCCCGCAAGGCCGGTGCGGTCGAGGTCGCCTGCCCGAAGATGACCAAGCCGGCGGACCGGGTCGCGTTCGCCAGGGGCGAGTTCCGCGCGCTGGGCCGTTCGGCCACGCCGGGCGCCTGTCAGGCCCTGGTCGACGCCATCGGCGCCGACCTGCGGGAGCTGGCCTCGGCCTGCGCGCAGTTGGCCGCCGACATCGAGGGCGCCATCGACGAGGCGGTGGTGGGCCGTTACTACACGGGCCGCGCCGAGGCCTCCAGCTTCACGGTGGCGGACCGGGCGGTCGAGGGCCGCACGGCGGACGCCCTGGAGGCGCTGCGCTGGGCGCTGGCCACCGGCGTGGCCCCGGTGCTGGTGACGAGCGCGCTGGCCCAGGGGGTGCGGGCGATCGGCAAGTTGGCGTCGGCGCCCGGCGGGATGCGCCCCGGCGATCTGGCGCGTGAGCTGGGGATGCCGCCGTGGAAGGTGGACCGCGTCCGCCAGCAGGCCCGCGGCTGGTCGGCCGACGGCGTCGCCACCGCCCTGCGCGCTGTCGCGGACGCGGACGCCGCGGTCAAGGGCGGCGGTTACGACCCGGCGTACGCCCTGGAGCACGCGGTGATCACCATCGCCCACGCCCGTCGCTGAGCCCCGGACCGGGCACACGCCGAGGGGCCCCGGCCGCCTGGGGTGGCGGCCGGGGCCCCTCGAATGCCGCGTGTGCGGCCGTGTTGCGCGTGTTGTCCGGTCCTGCCGGCTCCGCCGGTTGGTGTCCGGGCGGTGAGCACCGCACCCGCGTGGCGAACTTGGGATCAGCGCGGTGCCGGTGAGCGTCGGTCGGCGCGGAGAGAGGGGCCGCGAGAGCCGGACCGGCGTCGTCGTCCACCCGGGCTCGGGGCGCGTTCGGCCCCGGGCGCGGAGTCGGTCAGCCCTGGAGCTCGTTGACCCGGGCGGCCAGCGCGGACTTCTTGTTGGCCGCGTTGTTCGGGTGCAGCACACCCTTGCTGACGGCCTGGTCCAGCTTGCGGGCGGCGACCCGGCGAGCGGCCTCGGCCGACTCGTAGTCACCGCTGGCCGCGGCCTCGCGGGCGCGACGGATCGCGGTCTTGACCTCGGACTTGACCGACTGGTTGCGCAGCCGGGCCTTCTCGTTGGTCTTGATCCGCTTGATCTGGGACTTGATGTTCGCCACGAATGAGAGCCTTTGCAGGTTCGAGAAGTTTCGGAGGCCCCTGCGGGGCGCCCCGAACGTTTCGGATGTTCGGTCGTGCTGGGACGGCGGTGAAGCGGGTGAAGCGTGGTTCCGCCCCCGGCGGTCCGTCCCACACCAGAGGCAGTGTGCCAGCGTACCAGCGCCCCCCGAGCCCTTCCCAATCGGAGCCGGCTTCCCGCGCATGGGACCATGGGAGCGACCAAGCGACCCACCGCCATCACCGACAGGACCCCGCGTGCCCGCGATCCCTTCGAACGCGCCGGAGCCCAGCCGTACCGCCCCGGCCATCATCCGCAACTTCTGCATCATCGCGCACATCGACCACGGCAAGTCCACCCTCGCCGACCGGATGCTCCAGTTGACCGGGGTGGTCGAGCAGCGGCAGATGCGTGCCCAGTACCTCGACCGGATGGACATCGAGCGCGAGCGCGGCATCACGATCAAGTCCCAGGCGGTCCGGATGCCCTGGGGTGCCGAGGACGGCACGGCCCATGTGCTCAACATGATCGACACCCCGGGCCACGTGGACTTCACCTACGAGGTCTCCCGATCGCTGGCCGCCTGCGAGGGCTGCATCCTGCTGGTCGACGCCGCGCAGGGCATCGAGGCCCAGACCCTGGCCAACCTCTATCTGGCCATGGAGAACGACCTCACGATCATTCCGGTGCTCAACAAGATCGACCTGCCGGCCGCCCAGCCGGAGAAGTTCGCCGCCGAGCTGGCGCACCTGATCGGCTGCGACCCCGGCGACGTGCTGCGCGTCTCCGCCAAGACCGGCGAGGGCGTCGCCGAGCTGCTCGACGAGGTGGTCCGCCAGGTGCCGGCGCCCGTCGGCGAGGGCGAGGCCCCGGCCCGCGCGATGATCTTCGACTCGGTCTACGACTCCTACCGGGGCGTGGTGACCTACGTGAAGATGGTCGACGGCCGGCTGAGCAAGCGCGAGCGCATCCAGATGATGTCGACGGGCGCCACCCACGAGCTGCTGGAGATCGGGGTCAACTCCCCGGAGATGGCCCCGGCCGACGGCCTGGCCGTCGGCGAGGTGGGCTATCTGATCACCGGCGTGAAGGACGTCCGCCAGTCCAAGGTCGGCGACACGGTCACCTTCCAGCGCCACGGTGCCACGGAGCCGCTCGGCGGCTACAAGGACCCCAAGCCCATGGTCTTCTCCGGGCTGTACCCGATCGACGGCTCCGACTACCCGGCGCTCCGCGACGCCCTGGAGAAGCTCCAGCTCAACGACGCGGCGCTGGTCTACGAGCCGGAGACCTCGGCGGCCCTCGGCTTCGGCTTCCGGGTCGGCTTCCTCGGCCTGCTCCACCTTGAGGTCATCCGTGAACGGCTGGAGCGCGAGTTCGGTCTCGACCTGATCGCCACCGCTCCCAACGTGGTCTACGGCGTGACGATGGAGGACGGCACCGAGCACATCGTGACCAACCCGAGCGAGTTCCCCGGCGGCAAGATCGACGAGGTGCGCGAGCCGGTCGTGCGGGCGACGCTGATCGCCCCGAGCGAGTTCATCGGCGCGATCATGGAGCTGTGCCAGACCCGCAGGGGCTCGCTCCAGGGCATGGACTACCTCTCCGAGGAGCGCGTCGAGCTGCGCTACACCCTGCCGCTGGCGGAGATCGTCTTCGACTTCTTCGACGCGCTGAAGTCCAAGACCAGGGGCTACGCCTCGCTGGACTACGAGCCCACGGGCGAGCAGACCGCCGCGCTGGTCAAGGTCGACATCCTGCTCCACGGCGACAAGGTCGACGCCTTCTCCGCGATCGTCCACAAGGACAAGGCGTACGCCTACGGCGTGAAGATGGCCGGGAAGTTGCGCGAGTTGATCCCCAGGCAGCAGTTCGAGGTGCCGATCCAGGCCGCGATCGGATCGCGGGTGATCGCCCGGGAGACCGTCCGCGCCATCCGCAAGGACGTGCTCTCCAAGTGCTACGGCGGTGACATCTCCCGGAAGCGCAAGCTGCTGGAGAAGCAGAAGGAGGGGAAGAAGCGGATGAAGATGGTCGGCCGGGTCGAGGTGCCCCAGGAGGCGTTCATCGCGGCCCTCTCCTCGGACTCCGACGGCGGCGGCGAGGCCAAGAGCAAGAAGTAGGAGCGGCCAGGCGCGGGGGAGCGGGGCGCGGCGGCCCCGCCCGCCGGGGCCCGCGCACCGCACAGCGCACACCGCGCGGCGGAACGGCGGCGCGACAGCACGGGGGACCATCCCCCTTAACAGAGAGGGCCGCGCCGCTTAGTCTGTTCGCCCCGGCGGAAAGTTACCCGCAGGTCACCCCCGTTGCAGTGCGGCACCCGGAGGAATTCGTGAGCGAGAGTGAGCAGGCCATGGCGAACCGGCCACCGTCCGTGGCGCACCTGTTCCTGGAGCGGGTCGAGGCCACCCCGGACCGACGGGCCTACGGCTACCCGGTGCCCAGCGCGGGCGAGGGGCCCGACGACTGGCGTTCCTACACCTGGGCCGAGGCCGGCACCCGGGTCTTCGCCATCGCCGCCGGGCTGATGGACCTGGGCATCCGCCCCGAGGAGCGGGTCGCGATCGCCTCCTCCACCCGCGTGGACTGGGTGCTGACCGACCTCGGCATCATGTGTGCCGGCGCCGCGACCACCACGGTCTACCCGCAGACCAACGTGGACGAGACCGCGTTCATCCTGGCCGACTCCGGCAGCCGCCTGCTGGTCGCCGAGAACGCGGAGCAACTGGCCAAGGTCAGGGAGCGCCGCGCCGAGCTGCCCGAGCTGAAGCACGTCGTGGTGATCGAGAGCGACGACGCGGTGCCGGCCGAGGGCGACCCCGAGGGCTGGGTGCTCTCCCTCGCCGAGCTGGCCGAGCGGGGCGCCCGCTACCTGGAGGAGAAGCCGGACGCGGTCCGCGACACGGTCTCCGCGCTGCGCCCCGACCAGCTGGCGACGCTGATCTACACCTCGGGCACCACCGGCCGCCCGAAGGGGGTCCGGCTGCGGCAGGACACCTGGTCGTACATGGGGTACGGCATCGAGCGGGTCGACATGATGCTGCCGGAGGACACCCAGTACCTCTGGCTGCCGCTGGCCCACGTCTTCGGCAAGGTGCTGCTGGCCGGCCACATCAAGGTCGGTCATGTCCTGGCCGTGGACGGTCGCGTCGACAAGATCATCGAGAACCTGCCGATCGTCAGTCCGACCGTCATGTGCGCCGTTCCGCGCATTTTCGAACGCGTCTACAACGGTGTCGCCGCCAAGGCCAAGGCGGGCGGCGCGGTGAAGTACAAGATCTTCACCTGGGCCGCCGAGGTCGCCAAGGACTACGCCAAGGTCTCCCAGGACACCCGCCGCCGCACCGGGCGGGCCAGCGTGCCGCCGGCCCTGGCGACCAAGCACCGGATCGCCGACAAGCTGGTCTACGCGAAGATCCGGGCCGCCTTCGGCGGCAACATGGTCGGCTGCGTCTCGGGCTCGGCGGCGCTCACCCCCGAGCTCGGCTACTTCTTCACCGGCGCCGGCGTCCCCATCCTGGAGGGCTACGGGCTCACCGAGTCCGCCGCCGCCAGCTTCGTCAACCGCCGCGACGCCAACCGCGTCGGCACCGTGGGCAAGGCCCTGCCCGGCCTGGAGGTGCGGATCGCCGAGGACGGCGAGGTGCTGCTGCGCGGCCCCGGCATCATGGACGGCTACCACGGCAGGGACGACCTGACCGCCGAGGTGCTGACCGAGGACGGCTGGTTCCACACCGGGGACATCGGCGAGCTGTCCGACGACGGCTATCTCACCATCACCGACCGCAAGAAGGACCTCTTCAAGACCTCCGTCGGCAAGTACGTCGCGCCGACCGAGATCGAGGGCCGCTTCAAGGTCATCTGCCCCCTGGCCTCCTCGATGCTGGTGATCGGCGCGGGCCGCAAGTTCTGTACCGCGCTGATCGCCCTCGACGAGCCGGCGGTGCTGGCCTGGGCCGGGGAGAACGGCGTTTCCGGCGACTACGCCCAGGTGATCGCCGACAAGCGGACCGTCGCGATGGTCGACGGCTATGTCGAGCAGCTCAACGCGAGCCTCCAGCGCTGGCAGACGATCAAGTCCTTCCGGCTGCTGCCGCGCGAGCTGGACATCGAGCACGGCGAGCTCACCCCGAGCCTCAAGCTCAAGCGCCCCGTCGTCGAGGGCGAGTACCAGCACCTGATCGACGAGATGTACCCGACGACCTGACCGACCCGGTCGGCCGGGGGAGTCAGTCCACCAGGTCCCGCACCAGGGCGTCCGCCAGCAGACGGCCGCGCAGCGTCAGCGCCGCGCGGCCGTCGGCGAACGCCTCCTCCGCCAGCAGCCCGTCGGTCAACGCCCGCCGCGCCGCCGCCAGCCCCGCCGGCCGCAGCAGCGCCAACGGGCACCCGTCCACCAGCCGCAGCTCCAGCATCACGCGCTCCACCCGCCGGTCCTCCGCGTCCAGCAGCTCGCGGCCCGCGGCCGGCGAACGGCCCTCCGCCAGCGCCTGGGCGTACGCGCCCGGGTGCTTCACGTTCCACCAGCGCACCCCGCCCACGTGGCTGTGCGCCCCGGGACCCGCTCCCCACCAGTCGGCGCCGGTCCAGTACAGCTCGTTGTGACGGCAGCGACCGGCCGGCGTGGTCGCCCAGTTGGAGACCTCGTACCAGGCGAACCCGGCGGCGCCCAGCACGCGTTCCGTCTGGAGGTAGCGGTCGGCGTGCACGTCGTCGTCGGTCATCGGCACCTCGCCGCGCCGCACCCGCTGCCCGAGCCTGGTGCCCTCCTCCACGATCAGCGAGTACGCCGAGACATGGTCGGGCCCGGCGGCGAGCGCCGCCTCCAGCGAGGACTGCCAGTCCGCCTCGCTCTCGCCCGGGGTGCCGTAGATCAGGTCCAGGTTGACGTGCGCGAACCCGGCGGCGCGCGCGTCCGCGACGGCGCGCTCGGGGCGCCCGGGGGTGTGGGTGCGCTCCAACAGGCGCAGCACGTGCGGGCTCGCGCTCTGCATCCCGAACGAGACGCGGGTGAAGCCGGCCTCCCGCAGGGCCGCGAGCCCGGCGCGGTCCACCGAGTCGGGGTTGGCCTCCGTGGTGACCTCGGCGTCCTCGGCCAGTCCGAACTCCTGACGCACCGCGTCCAGCATCGCCGCCAGGTCGGCCGGCGGCAGCAGCGTCGGGGTGCCGCCGCCGACGAAGACCGTGGCGACCCGGCGCGGGTCGTCCCCCAGCACCTTTCTGGCCAGCCGGATCTCCTCGGCCAGCACCGAGGCGTAGTTCTCCCGCGAGGCCAGCGCCCCGCCGGAGCCGCGCAGCTCGCTCGCGGTGTAGGTGTTGAAGTCGCAGTAGCCGCAGCGGGTCGCGCAGTACGGGACGTGCAGATAGAACGCGAGCGGCCGTTCGGCGGCGCTGGCCAGCGCGGCGGGCGGCAGGGAACCGTCACGCGGCGCGGGGTCGCCTTCGGGCAGGGCGGAGGGCATACTCGCCATTGTCCGGCATCGACGGGGAACGGCCGCGAGGCGGGGAGGAGGCACCGTGTTCGACCTGCGGATCTCCTTCACGACGGAGGCCGCCGAGTCCGCCGAGCGGATGGCGCCGCACCGCAAGAAGCTCCTGGAACGCGGTCTGGCCAAGCTGGCCCAGGACCCGTACCACAAGGCGAGCGCCCCGGTCGGCACCCACGAGGACAACCGCAAGGCGCAGGTCGCGCCCGGCATCCTCATCGAGTACCTGATCGGTCAGGGGCTGATGGTGGTCGTGGTGGTGACCGTCTTCGACGAGGACCTGTTTCTGGTCTGAGCGTCTTCGCTCACGAACTGTCCGCACGCGCACGGCGGCGCGTCCCCCGCCGGGTCAGGGACCCACCGGCCCGGCCGGCGAGCCGACCGTCACATGGTCGATCAGGTGCTCGACGGGTCCCAGCAGCCCCGGGTCCAGATCGCGGTAGTCCCGCACGCTCCGCAGCACCCGCTGCCACGCGGCGCCCGTGTTCTCCGGCCAGCCCAACGCACGGCAGACGCCCGTCTTCCAGTCCTGGCCGCGCGGCACCTCGGGCCACGCCGCGATGCCGACCGCCGCGGGGCGCACCGCCGCCCAGATGTCCACGAACGGGTGCCCGACCACCAGCACCACGTCCTCGCCGTGCGCCGCGCGCACCTCCTCGGCGATCCGCGACTCCTTGGAACCCGGCACCAGATGGTCCACCAGCACCCCCAGCCTGGCCTCCGGCGTCGGCCCGAACTCCGCGACCACCGCGGCCAGATCGTCCACGCCCGCCAGGAACTCCACCACCACGCCCTCGGCCCGCAGGTCGTCGCCCCAGACCCGCTCCACCAGCTCGGCGTCGTGCCGGCCCTCGACGAAGATCCGCCCCGCGCGCGCCACCCGCGCCCGCGCGCGGGGCGCGGCGACCGAGCCCGAGGCGGTGCGGGCGGGCCCGCGCGCCCCGGCGGCCGCCTTGGGGCGCACGAGCGTGACTTCGCGCCCCTCCAGCAGGAAGCCGCGCGCCACCATCGGAAAGACCCGGTGCGCGCCGAAACGGTCCTCCAGGGTGACCGTCGGGCCCTCCGCCGTCTTCTCCCAGCGGATCACCGCCCCGCAGAAGCCCGTGGTGACCTCCTCCACCACCAGCCCCGGCTCGGCCTCCACCTCGGGCACCGCCGCCGGGCGCTTCCACGGCGGGGTCAGGTCCGGGTCATAGGAACGCGCGCGCATGGCCCCATTCGACCACGCCGCGCACCGACCCGGCGGTCAGACCGGCCCGTCCGCCACCCCGAAGCGCCGGGCGAGCGACGCCCGTTGGGCGCGGACGAACGCGGCGTCCACGACCGCGCCGTGCCCCGGCACATAGGCGGCGTCCTCGCCGCCCAGCGCCAGCAGCCGGTCCAGCGCGGCCGGCCAGCGCGCCGGCTCCGCGTCGGGTCCCGCCTGCGGTTCCCCCGACTCCTCGACCAGGTCACCGCAGAAGACCACCGAGGGATCGGCCGCCCCGTCGTACACCGCCACCACCAGGTCGTGGCCGGCGTGCGCCGGGCCGAGCGACGCGAGCACGGCGCGGCGGCCGCCGCCGAGCTCCAGCGTCAGCCGCCCGGTCACCAGGCGGGCCGGTGTCGGCAGCGCGGCGGCCGAACGTTCCGCCTCCGCGCTGTCCAGGCCGTGCGCGACCGCGTCCGCGGCCATCCCCGCCCCCGGCAGGGGGCCTCCCGCCAGCACCTCCACGCCGGGGAAGCCGCCGGCGCCCAGCGCGTGGTCGAAGTGCGGGTGGGTCAGGGCCAGCCAGCGCGGTGGGCCCAGCCGTTCCGTCACCTCGGCGCGGAGCGCGGCGCCCGTGGTCAACGAGGGGCCGGCGTCCACGACCAGCACGCCCTCCGGGCCGGCCACGGCGCCGACCGTCTCGTCCCAGCCGGGGAGGCGCCGCCGCGTGACGCCCGCGGCGAGGCGTTCCCACGGGTGCTTCTCGTTTCCCTCGCTCACGGGGGTGAGGGTAGCGGGGGTGTCCGGGGCGCGGTCGGCGTCTCGCGTGTGTGGCCCCGGGCGGGGTGTCGGCCGCGGCCCTGGCGGGTCGCTCGCGTGGTGCGCGGGGGGCCGGGCCGCGGAGGACATCCGTGCCGCGCCACCCGGGGCGGGGCGCGTCCGGTCGCCCTACGTCGGCGGACCGTCCGTTTCCGGCCGTTCTTGGGCGGGGTTCCGGTCGACTTCCCGTAGTGCCCCGGTAGCGCCGAGTGTCCCGCTTTGCCCGTGGATTCCGGCGTGGTTCTCTTCGGTCGCTCGTTCCCCGGGCGGGCTACTCCGCCGTACACTGGAGCAGTGTTGGCACTCTGCGCCGCTGAGTGCCAGGAGAGCGACGAGGGACCGACGAGCCGGACGGGAGGTGTGCGGCGTGCTCAACGAGCGCAGGCTGGAAGTGCTCCGGGCCATCGTCCAGGACTACGTGGGCACCGAGGAGCCGGTCGGCTCCAAGGCGTTGACCGAGCGGCACAACCTCCAGGTCTCCCCCGCCACGGTGCGCAACGACATGGCGGCGCTGGAGGAGGACGGCTACATCGCGCAGCCGCACACCAGCGCGGGGCGGGTGCCCACGGACAAGGGCTACCGCCTCTTCGTCGACCGGCTCGCCGGGGTCAAGCCGCTGTCGTCCCCCGAGCGGCGCGCGATCCAGCACTTCCTCGACGGCGCGGTCGACCTCGACGACGTGATCGCGCGCACCGTCCGGCTGTTGGCCCAGCTGACGCGGCAGGTCGCGGTCGTGCAGTACCCCTCGCTCAGCCGCTCGACCGTGCGCCATGTCGAGCTGCTGGCGCTCGCCCCGGCGCGCGTGATGCTGGTGTTGATCACCGACACCGGCCGGGTCGAGCAGCGGATGATCGACTGCCCGGCGCCGCTGGGCGAGACCTCGCTGGCCGATCTTCGCGCCCGGCTGAACAGCAGGATCGTGGGTCAACGTTTCTCCGAGGTGCCCCGGCTGGTCGCCGAGCTGCCCGAGGCGTTCGTCCCCGAGGAGCGGGGCGCGGTCTCGACCGTGCTCTCGTCCCTGCTGGAGACCCTGGTCGAGGAGACCGAGGAACGCCTGGTCATCGGCGGTACGGCCAATCTGACCCGGTTCGCGACCGACTTCCCGCTCACCATCCGCCCCGTGCTGGAGGCGTTGGAGGAGCAGGTGGTCATGTTGCGCCTGCTCGGCGAGGCCAGGGGCTCGGAGATGACGGTGAGCATCGGCCATGAGAACGCTCACGAGGGCCTGACCTCCACATCGGTTGTGTCGGTCGGCTACGGTTCTGGGGACGAAGCGGTCGCGAAGCTCGGAGTCGTCGGACCGACCCGGATGGACTACCCCGGAACGATGGGAGCGGTACGCGCGGTGGCACGGTACGTCGGACAAATCCTCGCGGAGAACTAGGTGGCGACGGACTACTACGCGGTCCTCGGCGTGCAGCGTGACGCCTCGCAGGACGAGATCAAGAAGGCCTTCCGCCGGCTGGCCCGGGAGCTGCACCCGGACGTGAACCCGGACCCCAAGACGCAGGAGCGGTTCAAGGAGATCAACACCGCCTACGAGGTGCTCTCCGACCCGCAGAAGAAGCAGATGTACGACCTGGGCGGGGACCCGCTCGGGGGTGCGGGCGGTGGCGGCGCCGGGGCCGGGTTCGGCGCGGGCTTCGGCAACTTCTCGGACATCATGGACGCGTTCTTCGGCACGGCGTCCCAGCGCGGGCCCAAGTCGCGTACCAGGCGCGGCCAGGACGCGATGATCCGGTTGTCCATCGACCTCAACGAGGCTGCCTTCGGCACCACCCGGGAGATCCAGGTGGACACCGCCACGGTGTGCAACTCGTGCAACGGCGAGGGCGCCGCCCCCGGCACCTCGGCGCAGACCTGCGACATGTGCCGTGGGCGCGGCGAGGTCTCGCAGGTGACGCGCTCGTTCCTCGGCCAGGTGATGACCTCGCGTCCGTGTCCGCAGTGCCAGGGCTTCGGCACCGTGGTGCCCAACCCCTGCCCGGACTGCGCGGGCGACGGCCGGGTGCGCACCCGCCGCCCGTTGAACGTGAAGATTCCCGCCGGCGTGGACAACGGCACCCGCATCCAGCTGGCCGGCGAGGGCGAGGTCGGACCCGGCGGCGGCCCGCCAGGCGACCTGTACGTGGAGATCCAGGAGAAGCCGCACTCGACGTTCCAGCGTCGCGGCGACGACCTGCACTGCACGGTCACCATCCCGATGACGGCGGCGGCCCTCGGCACGCAGGTGCCGTTGGACACGCTCGACGGCCGCGAGGAGGTGGACATCCGTCCGGGCACGCAGTCGGGGCAGTCCATCCCGTTGCACGGCCGTGGCGTGACGCATCTGCGGGGCAACGGCAGGGGCGACCTGGTCGTCCACGTCGAGGTGCAGACGCCGGGCAAGCTCGACCCCGAGCAGGAGGAGCTGCTGCGGCGGCTGGCCAAGCTGCGCGGTGAGGAACGGCCGACCGGCCAGTTCCAGCCGGGCCAGCAGGGCCTGTTCTCGCGGTTGAAGGACGCGTTCAACGGCCGATGAGCGGCGGTTCGGTGAGCGGCGGTTCGGTGGCCAGCGGTTCGATGGGTGGCGGTCGATGAGCAGCGCGCCGGTCTTTCTCGTCGGGTCGCTGGCGCACGCCGAGCCCGGGGCGTCGTTGACCCTCGACGGCGCCGAGGGCCGCCACGCGGTGGCGGTCCGACGGCTGCGCGTCGGCGAGGAGTTGGTGCTCAGCGACGGCGAGGGCGCCGGCGCGCTGGGCCGGGTCGCGGAGGTCGACGGCCGGGACCGGCTTGAGGTGACGGTCCTGGAGCGCCGCGACGAGCCGGAGCCGACGCCCCGGATCACGGTGGTGCAGGCGCTGCCCAAGGGCGACCGGGGCGAGTTGGCGGTCAGCACCATGACCGAGACCGGCGTCGACGCCATCGTGCCCTGGGCGGCGGCCCGTTGCGTCACCCAGTGGAAGGGCGAGCGCGGCGCGAAGTCCCTGACGCGCTGGCGGGCCGCGGCCCGCGAGGCGGCGAAGCAGGCCCGCAGGCTGCGGGTGCCGGAGGTCGCGGAACCGCTGGACTCGGCGGGCGTGGCCAAGCTGGTCGCCGGGGCCTCGTTCGCCGCCGTGCTCCACGAGAGCGCGACGCTGCCGCTGGCCACGGCGCCGCTGCCGGCCGGGGGGCCGCTGCTGCTGGTGGTCGGCCCCGAAGGGGGGATCACCGAGGCGGAGTTGACGGCCTTCGCCGACGCCGGAGCCACCCCCTACCGGCTGGGCCCCACGGTGCTGCGTACCTCGACGGCCGGACCCGCCGCCACGGCCCTGCTGCTGACCCGCACCGGCCGCTGGAGCTGACCCGCCGCCGGTGCCACGGCCCCACCCGGGCCGGGACCGGCTATCGCGCTGCGGTATGACCGGCGACGTCCGTCAGCACCGACCGCAGATGCGCCCGCAGCGTCGCGCGGACGCGTGCCACGCCGAGCGACCCGTGCGGCGTCACCGAGTCCAGGGCCAGACCGCCCAGGACCGCGACGATCCGTTCCGCCTCCTCGGCCGGGTCCCGCACCCGGAGCGCGCGCAGGAAGTCCGTGACCGCCAGGCGCAGGTCGGCGGCCATCCGCTCGGTCACCGGGCGGAAGGCCGGGTGCACCCGGGCGGCGACGATGAACTCCGTCAGCACGATCGACTCGACGCGGCGCTCCTCGTCGACCGGAAGCAGCTCCTCCAGCCGCCGCTGCAGCGCCTCCACCGCCGCTTCGCCGGTGAGCCCGGCCAGCGCGTCGGTCGGATGGCGGGTGAGCCGCGCGCCCATGCGGTCGCCGACCTCGGTCACGGCCGCGATGAGAAGGCTGCGGTGATCGCTGAAGTAGTGGCGGACGGAACCGATGTTCAGGCCGGACTCGACGGCGACCTTCCGCAGTGAGACACCGGTGAAACCCTCGGCGACCAGGAGGCGGAAGGCCGCCTCGACGACATCCCTGCGGCGCTGCGCGAGGTCGATCCTGGCGGGCATGGCCAAAAAGTATCACGGGTGTGACACGAAGGGGCGCGCGTGGCCCAAGGGCTCACCCCCGGGGTCTGACCACCCGCTTCTCGTCCCACACCGGCTCCGCCGACTCGTACACGGTGCCGTCGGAGCCGAAGACCAGGAAACGGTCGTAGTCCCGGGCGAACCACCGGTCGTGGGTCACCGCAAGCACCGTGCCCTCGTAGGCGCGGAGGGCGTGTTGCAGCGCCTCGGCGGAGACCAGGTCGAGGTTGTCGGTGGGCTCGTCGAGCAACAGCAGGGTGGTGCCGCCGAGTTCGAGCAGCAGGATCTGGAAGCGCGCCTGCTGCCCGCCGGACAGCGAGTCGAAGGTCTGCTCCGCCGCGCCCGCCAGCTCGTAACGCGCCAACGCCCGCGACGCCTCCTCGCGCGGCAGCCCCGCCCGGCGCTCGTCGCCCCGGTGCAGGATCGACACCAGCGTGCGGCCGGCGAGATCCGGCCTTCCGTGCACCTGCGCGAACCACCCGGGGCGCACCCGCGCCCCCAGGCGCGCGACCCCCGCGTGCGCCACCGGCTCGACCGGGAGGCCGCCCACCGGCTCGTGCTCCGGCTCGGGGGTGCTGCCCCCGGAGGCGAGCAGCCGCAGGAAGTGCGACTTGCCCGAGCCGTTGGAGCCCAGCACGGCCACCCGGTCGCCGAACCAGACCTCAAGGTCGAACGGCTTCATCAGGCCGGTCAGTTCGAGTCCCGCGCAGACCACGGCCCGCTTGCCGGTGCGCCCGCCGCGCAGCCGCATCGCCAGGTGCTGCTCGCGCGGCTGCGCGGGCGGCGGCCCCGCCTTCTCGAACCGTTCGAGCCGGGTCTGCGCGGAGCGGTAGCGCGATGCCATGTCCGAGTTGTACGAGGCCTTCTGCTTGTACATCAGCACCAGCGCCCTGAGCTTGGCGCGTTCCTCGTCCCAGCGGTTGCGCAGCTCGTCGAACCGCTCGAACCGCTCGACCCTGGCCTGGTGGTAGCCGTCGAAGCCGCCGGGGTGCACCCAGGCCGTGTTGCCGGCCGCGCCCAGCTCGATCGTGACGATGCTCCCCGCCGTGCGGGCGAGCAGTTCGCGGTCGTGGCTGATGTACAGCACGGTCTTCGGTGTTTCGAGCAGACGGCTCTCCAGCCAGCGCTTGCCGGGGACGTCGAGGAAGTTGTCCGGCTCGTCCAGCAGCAGCACCTCGTCGGTGCCGCGCAGCAGCGCCTCCAGCACCAGCCGCTTCTGCTCGCCGCCCGACAGGGTGTCGACCGGGCGCCGTCGGCACTGGTCGAAGGACATACCGAGGGCCTCCGTGGTGCAGACGTCCCACAGCACCTCGGCGTCGTAGCCGCCGGCGTCGCCCCACTCGGCCAGCGCGTTCGCGTACGCCATCTGCGCCGCGGTGTCGCCGCCGGCCTCCATGGCCGCCTCCGCCCGGTCGACGGACGCCGCCGCGCGGCGGACGCGCGGGTCGGCGACCGACAGCAGCAGGTCCCGCACCTGGTCGCCCTCGCGGGCGGTGAACTGCCGCATGACGCCGAGGCTTCCGCTCCGCGTCACCGCTCCGCCGTGCGGCGCGAGGTCCCCGGAGATCATCCGCAGCAGCGTGGTCTTCCCCGACCCGTTGGCCCCGATCAGCGCGGTCTTCGCCCCCTCGCCGACCCGCAACGAGATCTCGTCCAGCAGCAGCCGGCCGTCCGGCAGCCCGTAAGAAACGGCGTTGACGTCGATGTATCCCACGAGCGCGAAGCTATCACGGGTGTGATAGTCCGGGCCGGTGATTTATCGGCCGGGCGCGGGTGCGCCTCCGGCGGCCTCAGATCGGCTGGTGGTTCGGGTGCTGGCGCAGGAAGATGTTGAAGTCGGTGACGTAGGACCAGTCGCGCAGGTACTTGGCGCGGTCCCTGCCGTGGGAGAGGCGGAGGCACTCCGCGCATCCCTCGACGGGCTCGGGTTCGGGCAGCGCCCTCCTGCCCATGGGGTCGGTGGGCAGCGGCCCCTCGGGGAGTCCGAGGTGCGGGGCGAGGTAGTCGGCGTGGGACTGGAAGATCACGGCTGGGCCTCCACTTTGTTCGGGAACAACCCGGGCCGGCCTGCGGGCGGTCCGGACTCGCTCGTGCGGGGGAACTTTCTCAGCAGAACACATACAAAGCCGTGAGCAGTGGATACATTGGCCGAAATTCAAGTCCAACCGGTCGGGTATGGGGGGAAGTTGTGGCAAAGAAGCAGGTCAACGGGGACGAGGCGGGGAAGCTCGGCAGCGGTTTGAACGATCTCGTGTTCCTCGGTTCCGAGATCAAAGCGGGCCGTCTGGGCCGCAGTCTCACTCAGGAGCATCTGGCCAAGGCCACGGGTTACAGCCTGAGTTACGTGTCCAAAGTGGAGTCCGGGTTGATCGTTCCGTCGCAGCGATTCGTGGAGGGTTGCGATCTCGCGCTGGGAACGGACGGGTTGTACGCGCGGCTGCGGGCCCGGGTGGTGAACACCGGCCTCCCGGCGTGGTTCCAACCGTTCGTCCAACAGGAGCGGAAGGCGCGGTGGATCACCGAGTATTCGTTGACGCTCGTGCCTGGCCTGCTTCAGACCGGGGACTACGCGCGGGCCGTGTTCGAGGCGTGGGCGCCGGATGCCACGGCCGAGGAGATCGCACAGCAGGTGAAGGCCAGACTGGAGCGGCAGCAGGTGCTCGCGGGGGAGACCCCGGCGTCGTTCTGGGCGATCCTGCACGAGTGCTGCCTGCGTATCCCTGTCGGGGGCCCCGCCGTTATGCGGGACCAACTCGCTCATCTGGTGACGATGGCCGCCTTGCCCCAGGTGACGCTTCAGGTGTTGCCCATCGAACTGGGCGCCCCACCGTCGACCGACCCGATGATCGTGCTCCGACAATCAGACGGCCAGGAATGCCTGTACTCCGATACAGTGATGGGCGGCCAGCTCAGCAACGACGAGGCTCGTCTGAGCGATGCGGCCCGGAGGATCGAGCGGTTGAAGGCCGATGCGTTGGCCCCACGACGTTCGATCGTGCTCCTGAACCAACTGGCTGAGGGATTCCATGAGTGAGCAACGGTGGCGTACGTCGAGTTACACCAGCGGCAACGGCGGAGCCTGTGTGGAGGTCCGGGACGGGGTGCCGGGTGTGGTGCCGGTTCGGGACAGCAAGGTTCGGACGGACGTGGTGACGTTCGGGGCGGGCGCCTGGAGCGCGTTCGTGCGGCACGTCGCGCGTTAGGTCCGTTGCGCGTTGCATCCATGCGGCGGGTTGTCCTGAACGGACGGCCCGCCGTTGGTCGTTGGCCATACCGAGGAGGTAATCCGTGAGTGAGCAGCGGTGGCGTACGTCGAGCTACAGCAGCGGTAACGGCGGAGAGTGCGTGGAGGTCCGGGACGGGGTGCCGGGTGTGGTGCCGGTTCGGGACAGCAAGGACAGGGTGGACGTGGTGACGTTCGGGGCGGATGCCTGGAGCGCGTTCGTGCGGCACGTCGCGCGTTAGGTCCGTTCCGCCCAACCCGGTGGCACCCACACGTCGTCGGGGAGGCGGGGGCCCGTCGCGCGCAGGTGGTCGCGGAGCGCGGTCAGGACGGGGTGGCGGTCGCCGGTGCGGGACAGCAGCATGTGGGGGTACACCGGGGTCGGTCGGTGCAACGGGACGCGCCGCAGGTCGTGGGCCTCGGGCCACAGGTAACGGTCGCCGCCGCCGACGAGGGTGGCCAGGGAGGGCGACTCGGCGAGCGCGTCCATCAGGGCCTCGTCCCCGAAGTGGGGGCCGAGCGCGTCGATGCTCAGGCCGAAGGACTCGGACAACGCCTCGTAGAACGCCCCCCACTCCGTGCCCGGTCTGATCCCGGGGACCCAGAGCCGGTGGCCCGCCAGGTCCGTCGGCCTGACCCGGTCCGCGTCGGCCAGCGGGTGGCCGGGCCCGACCAGCAGTTCCAGGGGCGCGTCCAGCAGCCGTTCGGCGCTGATGCCGGCCGGGACCTGGTCCTTCGGGACGGCGCGGAAGGACGCGTCGACCGTTCCCTCCCGCACCGCTCGGGCGGCCCCGGCCGCGTTCTCGTCGCCCAGGGTGACCGCTTCCAACTGCGGTGTGTCCGGGCGGGCGCGGTAGAACCGGTACACGGCCTGGGCCGGTGCGATGCGTCGGTGGAGTACGTCGACGCGCAGGGGGCGGCTGCCGGGGCGGACGGAGCGCTCGGCCTGGTCGAGGGCCGCGAGTGCCTTGCGGGCGTGGGGCAGGAACACCTGCCCGTCCAGGCTGAGTCGGGAGCCTCGCGGGGTGCGCGTCAGGAGCGTGACGCCGAGGCGTCGCTCCAGGGTCGCGATCCGCTTGGAGGCCGCCTGCTGGCTGATCCCGAGTTCGTCCGCCGCCGCCTGGAACTGGCCGGTCGCGGCGACGGCGACGAACGTGCGCAGGGCTTCGGCGTCCACGGTCTCAGCCTAGTTCCACAACTGTTGGTTGTGTCTCGTGGGCGGGCAGTTGTTTGATCGTTCGCTTCCCGCGCTGGTGGGATCGCCCCATGTCCACCCGTACAGAGCAGACCATGTATGTCAGTACAGCCGAGTTCGCGCGCCACGCGGAGCGCATCGCGGAGGTGACCGACGCGACGTCCCGGCTGAACGTGCTGCCCTTCAGCGACGATGAGGGTCGCGCCGCACTCCTTTCCGTTGTGTTCGGCGGCCCGCTCCCGGAGTCGGTGACGATCTACCCGCCGTTCTTCACCGAGTGCGGGCTGCACACGACGTTCGGGGAGAACGTCTTCGTCAACCAGGGGTGCACCTTCATGGACAAGGGCGGGATCAGCGTCGGGGACGGTGTCATGATCGGCCCGAGGGTGAGCCTCATCACCGGGGGGCACCCGTTGCCGCTCGCCGAGCGTCGCGCGTACCTGTCCTTCGCCCCGATCGTCATCGAGGAGGACGTCTGGATCGGGGCGACGGCCGTGATCCTCCAGGGAGTGACCGTCGGCGCGGGCGCGGTGGTCGCCGCCGGCGCGGTGGTCAGCCGTGACGTGCCCCCGGGCACCCTGGTCGCGGGGGCGCCCGCCCGGGTGGTCAAGCCGGTCGACTGAGGCCGCCCGCCGTGCGGCGCGACGACGGCGGGCCGCCCCGCGTCTCCGAGGGGCGGCCCGCAGGTCGTTCTCGTCAGAGCTGGTGCGGGACCTCGTCCGCGTCCGGCTCCTCGGCGTCGGGGTGGTTGCGGAGGTTGAGGACGGCGAGCAGCAGGCCGCCCCACACCACCAGCATGGCGACGATCATCATCACGATGGCCGAGGCGGACATCAGGAGCTCCTCTCCGGCGGGTCCACGGGGTCGGGACGGTCGGCGGGTTCGGGATGGTCGGCGGCCGGCTTGCGGCGGAAGACCAGGGCGAGCACCACGCCGACCAGCAGCGCGCCGCCGGCGACGCCCCAGCCGGCCCAGAGCAGGAAGTCCGTCGAGTAGCCGCCGTAGTTCTCGTCCAGCTCGTGGCGGAGGCTGTCCACCATCATCCAGGTCAGCACCACGGGGGTGATCACCCCGAGGCAGATCCGCCACCACCTGCCGAGACCGACGGACGAGGTCGCGTCGGCGTTCCGTTGCAGCGCCGGGAGCTTGCGCAGGCCCCAGCTGACCGTGATCAGCAGCACCAGGCCGGCCAGCGCGATGCCGTACTGGTTGATGAAGTGGTCGGCGGTGTCCAGGAAGTAGAGCCCGCTGTCGTTGGCGAAGAGCAGCAGCGACACCAGGGCGACGGCCCCGCCCACGCCCAGCACGGCCGGCACGCGGGCCAGACCGGTGCGGTCCTGCACGGCGGCGACGATGACCTGGACGATGCTGATCAGCGAGGTGAGGCCCGCGATCACCAGGGAGACGAAGAAGAGCACACCGAAGAGCGCGCCCATCGGCATCTCGGAGATGATCTGCGGGAACGCCACGAAGGCCAGACCCACGCCGCTTGAGGTCACGTCGGCGACGCCGACGCCCGCCGCCTGCGCCATGAAGCCCAGCGTCGCGAAGACCGCGACGCCCGCCAGGATCTCGAACGAGCTGTTGGCGAACGCGGCCACCATCGCCGAACCGCTGAGGTCCGACTTGCGGTGCAGATAGGAGGCGTAGGTGATCATGATGCCGAAGCCGACGGAGAGCGAGAAGAAGATCTGCCCGTAGGCCGCCACCCACACGCTGCCCTCGCTCAGCGCGCCCCAGTCGGGCGTGAAGAGCGCGTTCAGGCCCTCGGTCGCGCCGTCCAGGGTGAGCGCCCTGACCACCAGCACCAGGAAGAAGCCGACGAGCAGCGGGATGAAGACGATGTTGGCCCGCTCGATGCCCCGGCGGACGCCGAACGCCAGGACGACCAGGGTCAGCACCCAGACCGCCACCAGCGGCCAGGCCACGCCCGGCACGAAGGTGGAGACCTCGCCCGGCGTCTCGTTGAGCTTCAGGAAGTCGTTGTTGAGGAAGCCCTCGGGGTCGTCGCCCCACGCCTGGTCGAACGAGAAGCCGGTGTACCGCACCGCCCAGGCCAGGATCGCCGCGTAGTAGGTGGCCACCACGAAGCAGATCGCCACCTGCCACCAGCCGATGGCCTCGGCCGGCTTCGCCAGCTTTCTCAGCGCGCCGGGCGGCGAGGAGCGGTACTTCCGCCCGATCGTGTACTCCAGGATCAGCAGCGGGATTCCGGCGGTCAGCAGCGCGGCGAGGTACGGGATCAGGAACGCGCCGCCGCCGTGCTCGTAGGTCACGGCGGGGAAGCGCCAGATGTTACCCAGCCCGATGGCTGATCCGATGGCGGCCATGAGGAAGCCCAGACGGCTTCCCCACTGCTCGCGCTGCGGCTGTGCGGCCTTGGTCGACATGGTTCCTGAGGTCTCCTCGGGCGACTGCTCGCTTTGCTCGCATTGAGGGTGGAATGAGTGACCGGTGCACGCTACCAGCCGGTCGCCTGCCGAGGAACGGGCTTTCGTCCCGCGCTTCCCCGGGGTCGCCGAGGCCACGCACCATGGCGGCCCCGCGCCGAGGCGATACCATCCTTCGGTCACTGCCCAGCGTCAAGGCCCAGGAGGTCCCGGGGGATGGCCGGAGAGCCGCAGGCTGACTGCCTGTTCTGCAAGATCGTGGCGGGCGACGTGCCGGCGACGGTGGTGAGGGAGACCGCGACAACCGTCGCGTTCCAGGACATAAACCCGCAGGCGCCCAGCCATGTGCTGGTGATCCCGAAGGCCCACTACCCGGACGCCGCCTCACTCGCCGAGGGCGCGCCCGAGGTCGCCGCCGACGTGCTGCGCGAGGCGGGCGCGGTGGCCGCCCAGGAGAAGGTCGCGGAGAACGGCTACCGCGTCGTCTTCAACACCGGCTCCGGCGCCGGGCAGACCGTCTTCCACGCGCACGCCCACGTGCTGGGCGGGCGCGGGCTCAACTGGCCGCCCGGCTGAAAGGTGCCCGACGATGTCCGCCCGTGAGCTGGTGGTGCTCGGCACCGCCAGCCAGGTGCCCACGCGCCGGCGCAACCACAACGGCTACGTGCTGCGCTGGGACGGGGACGGCATCCTCTTCGACCCGGGCGAGGGCACCCAGCGACAGCTGACCCTCGCCGGGGTGAGCGCCCACGCGCTGACCCGGATCTGCGTCAGCCACTTCCACGGCGACCACTCGCTGGGGCTGGCCGGCGTGATCCAGCGGATCAACCTGGACCGGGTGCCGCACCCGGTGCCCGTGCACTACCCGGCGAGCGGACAGCGGTACTTCGAGCGGCTGCGCTACGCCACCGCCTACCAGGAGACGGCCGAGCTGCGGCCCGCGCCGGTCGCCGAGGACGGCGTGCTGGAACGGACGGACGCGTTCACGTTGAGCGCCCGGCGCCTCTCCCACCCGGTGGAGTCCTTCGGATACCGGCTGGTGGAGCCGACCGGCCGGCGGATGCTGCCGGAGCGGCTGGCGGCGCTCGGCGTCAGCGGCCCCGACGTCGGGCGGCTGCGGCGCGCCGGGCGGCTCGGCGGGGTCACCCTGGAGCAGGTCAGCGAGGAACGGCCGGGGCAGCGCTTCGCGTTCGTCATGGACACCCGGCTGTGCGACGCGGTGTGGGAACTCGCCGAAGGCTGCGACCTGTTGGTCATCGAGTCCACCTTCCTGGCGGCCGACGAGGCGCTGGCCGAGGAGTACGGCCATCTGACGGCGGGGCAGGCGGCGCGGGTCGCGGCCGAGTGCGGGGTGCGACACCTCGTGCTGACGCACTTCTCGCAGCGCTACCGCGAGCCGGCCGCGTTCGCCGAGGAGGCGCGGGCGGCCGGCTTCGCCGGCGAGCTGACCGTGGCGGACGACCTCAGCCGGGTGCCGGTACCGCCCCGGGCCGGGTGACCCGGCGGGGGCGGGCGCCGTTCAGGCGTCGCGGCGGCGCAGCGTGACGAGGGCGGCGAGCTGGGCCGCCAGCGCCCACCCGACCAGGACCAGCACGGCGCGCGCGGCGCCGTAGGGCGCGCCGTCCGGCGCGGTGAGCGCCTCGCCGGCGACGCCCGGCAGATGGTCGGAGGCCGTCGCCAGCCAGCCGGGGCCGAGCGCGCCGAGCAGTTGGGGCAGCGCGAGCAGCAGCATGATCAACGAGGTGAGCGCGCCGGCCGCGCTGCGCAGCACGAACGCCAGGCCGACGGAGAGCACCGCCAGCAGCGCGAGATGGCCGCCCACGGCCAGCGCGGTGGCCGCCGGGGAACCGTCGCCGCCCGTTCCTCCCCCGCCCATCAGCACTCCGGCGGTCAGCCCGCCGGCCAGTTGGAGAACGGTCCCGGCCGCGCCGACCACCAGCGCCACCACGGTGGTCTTGGCCGCGAGCAGCCGGCCGCGCCGGGGGACGGCCCGGAGCGTGGCGTGGGCGGTGCCGCCGGCGTACTCGGAGGTGACCGCGAGCGTGGCCAGCGCGACGAGCGCCAGTTGGGAGACGAGGAACGCCTGGGCGGCGAGGCGATGCGCCGGCTCGTCGACGGCGACCCCCTTGGCGGAGCTGGCCTCGGCCGACAGGCCGAGCATCCCGGCGAAGCCGACGGTGAGGACCAGTGCGGCGAGCAGGTTCCACCAGGTGGCCCGCACGCTGGTCAGCTTGGTCCACTCGAAGGCGAACGCGCCGCGTGAGCCGCCGCCGGTCGGGGACCCTTCGAGGCGCGGCAGGGCGGGGACGGGGGCCTGGGTGGTGGTCGTGGTCATCGCTTCAGCGCTCCCGCGGGATGGGGGTGGTCCGGTCGGTGGTCTCCGAGGTGGTGAACTGGGCGCTGCCAGAGGTCAGTTCGAGGAACGCCTCCTCCAGGCTGGCCCGGCGCGGGCTCAGTTCGCGCAACGGCAGCCCGTGCCGGAATGCCAGCGCGCCGACCGTGTCGCAGGCGGCGCCGCCGACCAGCAGCCCGTCGGCGCCCGACGCCTGCCGCACGGTGAGCCCGGCATCGGCCAGCACCGTGCCGAGCGCGTCGCGTTCCGGGCTGCGGACCAGTACGGCGTTGCCCGAGCTGGCCGCGATCACCTCGTCGACGGGGGCGTCGGCGAGCAGCCGGCCGCGGCCGATCACCAGCAGGTGGTCGGCGGTCTCCTGCATCTCGCTCAGCAGATGGCTGGAGACCAGCACCGTGCGCCCCTCGGCGGCCAGCGAGCGGGTCAGCCGGCGCACCCAGGCCACGCCGTCGGGGTCGAGGCCGTTGACCGGTTCGTCGAAGAGCAGCACCTCGGGGTCGCCGAGCAACGCGGCGGCGATGCCGAGCCGTTGGCCCATGCCGAGGGAGTAGGTGCCCACCCTGCGGTCGGCGACCTCGCTCAGCCCGACGGCCTCCAGCACGAGGTCGACGCGGCCGGTGGGGATGCCGTTGCTCCTGGCCAGCCCGCGCAGGTGCGCGCGGGCGCTGCGCCCCGGATGCCCGGCGCGCGCGTCCAGCAACGCGCCGACCTCGCGCAACGGGTGGCGCAGCCGCGCGTAGGGCTGGCCGCCGATCAGCGCGCTGCCGGCGCTGGGGGTGTCGAGGCCGACGATCAGGCGCATGGTGGTCGACTTGCCGGCGCCGTTGGGTCCCAGGAAGCCGGTGACGCGGCCCGGTGCGATCGCGCAGGAGAGTGCGGAGACCACGGCGGTTTCGCCGTAGCGCTTGGACAGTCCGTCAAGGGTGATCATCGGCTCACACGCTCATCTCGTTCGGTCGTTCGGTCGTTCGGTCGTTGGGTCGTTGGGTCGCCGGCGTCTATGTGCGCGCCACGCTAGGGAGCCAGGGCGGTGCGCGGCCTCTGTCGATCGGCAACGGCGCACACGACGATCGGCGGAGCGGGCGGACGACGACGGTGCCGGTGGCGGCCTCTTCGGTGGCGGGCGTGGGCGGCTCGGGTGCCGGCGGCGGCCTAGCATTCGGCCATGCGTACGTGGTGGCTCGCGGGGCTGCTGCTGGTGCCCTCCCTGCTGGACCCGGGGCGTGCGGCGGCCGGTGCCGCGCTGTGGGCGGCGGCCGCCGCCCTCGTGGTGGCCGGGGTGCTGACCCGACGCGCGGCGCCGCTGGTCTCGTTGGCGCTGGCGACCTCGCTGGTGCTGTTCGCGCCGTGGCTCGGCTCGCAGGTGTGGACGCTGCCGGCTACGGTCGTGCTCTGCGCGCTGGCCGGTCGCCGGCTGCCGGAGCTGTGGCGGGCCCAACTGGTCTTCCTCGCCGTCGGGTTGGCCGGCCTGTTGCTGTCCTGGACGGTGGCCCGCACGCAGGACGCGTTGACCATCGCGCTGCTGGTCTGCGGCGGCGCGCTGCTGCCGTGGTGGATCGGCACCTGGTGGCGCCAGCGCGCCGCGTTGGCGCGCGCCGGGTGGGAGCGGGCCGAGGAGTTGGAGACGCGCCAGCGGCTGGTCGCCGAGCGCGCCCGCAGCCGCGAGCGGGCGCGGATCGCGCAGGACGTGCACGACTCGCTCGGGCACGAGCTGTCCGTGATCGCGCTGCTGGCCGGCGGCCTTGAGCTGGCCCCGGGGATGCCGGACACGCATCGCGCGACCGTCGTCGACCTCAGGGAGCGCGCCACCGTCGCCACCGAGCGCCTGCACGAGGCGATCGGGCTGCTGCGCGAGGACGCGGCGCCCCCCTCGCACCCGGAGGACGAGACGGTCGCCGAACTGGTGGCGCGCGCGGTCCGTTCCGGGCTGCCGGTGCGGCTGGTGGAGCGCGGCACCGCGGGGTCGCCGTCGCTGCTGTCCAGGCTCGCCGCGCACCGGGTGGTGCGGGAGGCGTTGACCAACGCGACCAAGCACGCGCCGGGCGCACCCGTCACCGTGCGGGTCAGCAACCGGGGAGACGCGCTGCTGGTCACGGTCGTCAACCCGGTCCCGGCGCACGCCGACCCGCCGGGCGCCCCGGGCAGCGGGACGGGGCTGGTCGGCCTGGACGAACGGGTGCGGCAGGCTGGCGGGACGCTGAGGGTGCGGCGCGGCGGCGGCCGTTTCGCGGTGGCGGCCTGGCTGCCCGGCACGCCGGCGGCGCCCGGCCCGTCCCGGCAACCCCCGCCCGGCCCGGTCGAGTCGGCGGCCGGCGAGACCGGGGCGATGCGGCGCGCGCTGCGCGCCGGGCTGCGGGGCAGGACCCGGCGGGCGGCGCTGGCGCCGGCGCTGGCGGGGGGCGCGCTGCTGCTGGTGTTCGGCGGACTGCACGTGGTCTCGGTGTCGCTCACCGCCGTCGACCCCGCGGATGTGGCCGGAATGCGCCTCGGGCAGACCCGCCAGGAGCTGGCCCCGGCGCTGCCGTCGCGGAGCATCGACGCGCCGCCGCCGGTCGTCGAAGAGCCGCCGGCCCCGGAGGGCGCCGACTGCCGCTACTACCGGTCCAGGGAGGCGCTGTGGCGGTTCGGCGGGACGCTGTACCGGCTCTGCTTCGTCGATGATGTGCTGGTCGCCAAGGACAGGTTGTGACCGGGCCGGTGGTGACCGGGCCGGTGGTGAACGGACCGACGGCGAACGAGCCGGTGGTGAACGGGCGGGGCCGCGCGCCCCGGAGCGGGGAGGTGTCGGTGCGGGTACTGCTCGCGGACGACGAGGCGATCGTGAGGGCGGGCGTGCGCGCCATCCTGACCAGCGACGAAGGCATCGAGGTGGTGGCGGAGGCGGCGGACGGCAGGGCCGCGGTCGAGCTGGCCAGGCGGCACCGGCCCGAGGTCGCGCTGCTGGACATCAGGATGCCGGGGATGGACGGGTTGGCGGCGGCCGACGAGCTGCGCAGCGCCGTCCCGGAGACCTCGGTGGTGATGCTGACGACCTTCGGCGAGGACGCCTATCTGGAGCGCGCGTGGGAGCTGGGGGTGGCCGGTTTCCTGCTGAAGGCGTCCGACCCGAGGGAGCTGATCGCCGGCGTGCGGGCGGTCGCCGCCGGCGGCGCCGCGCTCTCGCCCCGGATCGCCCGCCGCCTGATGACCAGGCTGCGGGAGGCGGGCTCGACCCGGGTGCGCGGCGCGGGGGAGCGCGTCGGGCGGCTGACCGAGCGGGAGCGGGAGGTGCTGGCGATGCTCGGCACGGGCCTGTCCAACGCGGAGATCGGCCGCCGGCTGCACCTGGTCGAGGGAACGGTGAAGACCCATGTCAGCGCGATCCTCGCCCAGTTGGGGGTGCGCAACCGGGTGCAGGCGGCGATCGTCGCCTACGAGGCCGGCCTGTTGACCGGCGCCGACCTGGCCTGAACCGCGCGTGCCCCGGCCCGCCGAGCCGTCACGCGCTGTCCGGCCAGCCCGCGCGGGCCAGCACCCGTGCGGCGACCCGGGCGGAGTCGACCAGCGGGTGGAGCGCCAGCGCGTGCCGGGCCAGCTCGGGCGAACGGGTCGACGCCGCCTCGATGGTGGCCCGTTCCACGGCCTTGACCTGGAGCATCAGTCCCAGCTCCGCGAGGCCGGGGGAGAGCGCGGGAACGGGGTGCGCGCCCTGGGAGTCGACCTCGCAGACCGTCTCCACGATCGCGTCGTCCGGCAGCCCGGGGACCGTGCCCGCGTTGCGCACGTTGAGGATCTGCCGGGTGCGGCGGTCCTCGGCGATGGCGCGCATCAGGGCCAGGGCGACGCCGTCGTAGCCGCCGCCCTCCAGGTCGCGGCTGTCCCGCTCGCCCCCGCCGCCGGCCGCCCGCTGCTCGGCGCCATAGGTGCGCTCGCGCTCCAGGCGTGTGCGTTCCCAGAGCGCCGGCGCGTTCTCCAGTGCGCGCGCCGCCTCGTCGAAGAACGCCCCCTGCTGGGCGGCGAGAAACGCGCCCCGCGTCTGCTCCGCCTCCGCCACCGCTCGCCTGGTCTCCCGCGCCAGGTAGTAGTAGTGCAGGTACTCGTTGGGCAACGAGCCGAGGGCGCGCAGCAGTTCGCCGCCGAAGAGCCGGCCCTCCTCGAAGCCGGCCAGCGCCGCGTCGTCGGCCAGCAGTCCGGCTAGCAGGTCGACGCCCCGGTGGCTGAGGGAGTTGAGCCAGCCCAGGTGATTGAGGCCCACATAGCCGTAGCGGACCTCGGCCGGATCGACCCCGGCCGCCCACGCGGCGCGGCGCACCAGCCCGACGGGCGAGTCGCAGATGCCGATCACGCGGTGCCCGAGCCGGCTCGCCATCGCCTCGGTCACCATGCCCGCCGGGTTGGTGAAGTTGATCAGCCAGGCGCGGGGCGCCAGCGCGGCGACCCGCTCCGCGACCCGCAGCGCCACCGGCACCGTGCGCAGCCCGTAGAGCACCCCGGACGCGCCGACCGTCTCCTGCCCCAACAGCCCCTCGTCCAGGGCCGCCCGCTCGTCCCGCACCCGCCCCCCGGTGCCGCCGACCCGGATCGCGTGGAAGACGAAGTCCGCGTCCCGCACCGCCTCGTCGAGCGTCCCGGCGATCCGCACCGCCGGCGCCCCCGGCACCCCCTCCGCCAGCGCCTCGCAGACCCGCGCCACCACCCGCACGCGCACGGGGTCCGTGTCATGGAGTCTGACCTCGCTACAGCGAACGGATGAACCGTCACCCGCCGTTGTCAGTAGCGCCCGGTATACCAGGGGGACACGGAACCCACCGCCGCCGATGATCGTGAGCCTCATGGGCCGGAACGTACCGTAGAAATGTCCACGACCCAGCCCGGAGCCGCAGGTGACCCCCGAGAACGAGCCCCCGCAGCGCTGCCCGATCGACCCGCTCGCCGCCGTGCGCGGGCCCGCCGACCCGGCCTGCGACGTCTTCCTCACCGGCACGGTCTTCCTGGACATCGTCTTCACCGGCCTCGACTCGGCGCCGGTGCGCGGCACCGAGTCCTGGGCCAGGGGCATGGGCTCCAGCCCCGGCGGCGTGGCGAACATGGCGACGGCCCTCGCCCGGCTCGGCCTGCGCACCAGCCTCGCCGCCGCGTTCGGCGACGACAAGTACGGCGAGTACTGCTGGGAGACGCTGGAGCGCGGCGAGGGCATCGACCTCTCCCGCTCCAGGACCCCCGCCGGCTGGCACTCCCCGGTGACCGTCTCCATGGCCTACGAGGGCGAGCGGACCATGGTCTCGCACGGCCACGAGGCGCCGCCGCCGGCCGCCGAGCCGACGGCCGGGAGCGTGCCGGAGGCGCGCTCGGCCGTCGCCTCGCTGGCGCCGGACCGCCCGCAGGAGTGGATCGCGGACGCGGCCGGCGCCGGGGTGCTCCTCTTCGCCGACACCGGCTGGGACGAGAGCGGCCGATGGGAGCTCGCGGCGCTGTCCGACCTCGCGCACTGCGAGGCGTTCCTGCCCAACGCGGCCGAGGCACTGCGCTACACCCGCACCGACGACCCGAGGGCCGCCGCCCACGCCCTGGCCGAGCGGGTGCCGCTGGCCGTGGTCACCATGGGCGCCGACGGCGCCTACGGCGTGGACGCCCGCACCGGCGAGAGCGCCCATGTGCCCGCGATCGTCGTGGACGCGCTGGACACCACCGGCGCGGGGGACGTCTTCATGGCCGGCTTCGTCACCGGCTCGCTGGCCGGCTGGCCGCTGGCCGACCGGCTCGCCCTGGCGGGGCTGACGGCCTCCCTCTCGGTGCGGGAGTTCGGCGGCTCGCTCTCCGCGCCCGGCTGGGCCGAGATCGAGGCGTGGTGGCGGCACGCCCAGGCCCTCACACCGGCCGGCGCCGCCCCCGAGGGGCACCCGCTGGTCGAGCGGTACGCGTTCCTGGCCGGCCTGCTGCCGGCCGCCACCGCGGCCGGCCCCCGCCGCAGGGCCGTCCCCACCCTCGGCTTCCGGGGCTGAGCGGTGACGGGGAGTGACGCCGGGGTCGCGCGGCGGCGGCGTCCCGCGGGGTCGGCCGGGTGGTCAACACCGCAGCGCGGCAGGCGGATCGCGCTCCGTAATGTCCTGGGGGAACGGCCGCTTCCCGTCGTACTCTGGGACCCAAGGCACCCCAGCGCAGAGAGGGATGAGCAGGTCCGTCCGGGCCGCCCATGACGCAGACACCCACACACCAGCCGAGCCCCACCGACGAGGCGACCGCGCGGTTCACCGTTCCGGCCAAGCACCCGATGGTCACCGTGCTGGGCTCGGGCGACACGCTGCTGCGCGTGATCGAGCGGGCCTTCCCCGCCACCGACATCCATGTGCGGGGCAACGAGATCCGCGCCACCGGAGACGAGGCCGAAGTCCGGCTCGTGCAGCGCCTCTTCGACGAGATGATGCTGGTGCTCCGCACCGGCCAGCCGCTCACCGAGGACGCCGTCGAGCGCTCCATCGCGATGCTGCGCGGCACCGGCGGCGAGGACGCCAGCCCGGCCCAGGTGCTCACCCAGAACATCCTGTCCAACCGCGGCAAGACGATCCGCCCCAAGACGCTCAACCAGAAGCGCTACGTGGACGCGATCGACCAGCACACGGTCGTCTTCGGTATCGGCCCCGCCGGCACCGGCAAGACGTACCTGGCGATGGCCAAGGCCGTCCAGGCCCTCCAGTCCAAGCAGGTCAACCGCATCATCCTGACCCGCCCCGCCGTCGAGGCGGGCGAGCGGCTCGGCTTTCTGCCGGGCACGCTCTACGAGAAGATCGACCCGTATCTGCGCCCGCTCTACGACGCGCTGCACGACATGCTGGACCCGGACTCGATCCCCCGGCTGCTGAGCGCCGGCACCATCGAGGTCGCCCCACTGGCGTACATGCGCGGACGGACGCTCAACGACGCGTTCATCATCCTCGACGAGGCGCAGAACACCAGCACCGAGCAGATGAAGATGTTCCTCACCCGGCTCGGGTTCGAGTCCAAGATCGTGATCACCGGGGACGTCACGCAGGTCGACCTGCCCGGCGGCACCCAGAGCGGTCTGCGCCAGGTGCAGGAGATCCTGGACGGCGTGGACGACGTGCACTTCTCGCGGCTCACCAGCCAGGACGTGGTGCGCCACAAGCTCGTCGGGCGCATCGTGGACGCGTACGACCGTTACGACCACCGGACCGGAAAGTAGCCGCCCCGCATCATGGCGATCGAGGTCAACAACGAGTCCGGCCAGCCGCTCGACGAGCACGCGCTGCTCGACATCGCCCGCTACGCGCTGGCCCGGATGCGGATCCACCCGCTCTCCGAGCTGTCCGTGATCGCGGTCGACGCGGCGGCGATGGAGCGGCTCCACCTCCAGTGGATGGACCTGCCGGGCCCCACCGACGTGATGTCCTTCCCGATGGACGAGCTGCGGCCGCCGGCCAAGGAGGACGAGGAGCCCGTGCAGGGCCTGCTCGGTGACATCGTGCTGTGCCCCGAGGTCGCCGCGGAGCAGGGCCGGGCGGCGCCCACCCGGCACTCCATGGACACCGAACTGCAACTGCTCACGGTGCACGGGCTGCTGCACCTGCTGGGCTACGACCACGAGGAGCCGGGGGAGCGCGCCGAGATGTTCGGACTCCAGCAGGCCATCGTCGACGGCTGGCGCGCCGAGCGCGGCCTCTCCGGGCCCTCCCCGGCCCCCACGCTGACATGACCGGCACCCTGCTGGTCGCCGTCGTGGGGCTGCTCGCCGTCGGCTGGCTCTCCTCCTGCGCCGAGGCCGGCCTCGCGGTGATCACCAGCTACCGCGCCGAGGAGGCCGCGCGCGCCGGGCGGCGCGGCGCCGACCGGCTCGCCGAGGTCGCCAAGGACCCGACCCGCTACCTCAACCTGGCGCTGCTGCTGCGGGTGGCGAGCGAGATGGCGGCGGCCGTGCTCGTCGCCTACGCCTGCCTGGAGGCGTTCGACGGTCTGCTGCCGGCGCTGTCGGTGGCGTTCGGGATCATGGTGCTGCTCTCCTTCGTCGCGGTCGGTGTCTCGCCGCGCACCATCGGGCGCCAGCACCCGCTGACCACCACCATCGCCGCCTCGTTCGTGCTGGTCCCGCTGGTCCGGGTGCTCAACCCGCTGACCCAGGCCCTGATCATCCTGGGCAACGCGGTCACCCCAGGCCGCGGCTTCCGCAAGGGGCCCTTCGCCTCCGAGGCGGAGCTGCGCGCCATGGTGGACCTCGCCGAGCGGGAGTCGCTGATCGAGGACGAGGAGCGCCGGATGGTGCACTCGGTCTTCGAGCTGGGCGACACCCTGGTGCGCGAGGTGATGGTGCCCCGCACCGACCTGGTCTCCATCGACCGGGGCAAGACGCTCCGCCAGGCGCTGAGCCTGGCGCTGCGCTCCGGCTTCTCGCGGATACCGGTCACCGGTGAGAGCGACGACGACATCGTCGGCATCGTCTACCTCAAGGACCTGGCGCGCCGCACCCATGTCCGCCGGGAGTCGGAGAACGAGTCCGTGGAGTCCGTGATGCGGCCGGCCACGTTCGTCCCCGACACGAAGAACGCGGGCGACCTGCTGCGCGAGATGCAGCGCGACCACATCCACGTGGCGGTGGTGATCGACGAGTACGGCGGGACCGCCGGGCTGGTCACCATCGAGGACATCCTGGAGGAGATCGTCGGGGAGATCACCGACGAGTACGACATCGAGCTGCCCCCGGTCGAGGAGCTGGGCGGCGGCAGTTACCGGGTGACCGCCCGCCTCGACCTGGGCGCGCTCGGCGAGCTGTACCACCTGCGGCTCGACGACGAGGACGTCGAGACCGTGGGCGGGCTGCTGGCCAAGGCGCTGGGGCGGGTGCCGATCGCCGGGGCGCGGGCGGTCGTCGACGTCTCCCAGGAGCAGCCGCTGGACGTGGAAGGACCCGCGCTGGCGGCGCTGCGGCTGACGGCGGAGTCCCCGTCGGGCCGCCGCAACCGGATCGAACGGGTACTGGTCGAGCCGGTGGCCAGCGGCCCGCCGGAGGCCGCGGGGGGCGACGAGTAGCCCCTCCGGGGGGTGCGTGCAGCGACGACGGTTCCCGAGCCCTCCGTCGTGCGCCCCGGAGCGCCCGTCCGGGGACGACGAGCGCGACGTGCATCAGACCTCCCTCGCGGCATCGGGGGAGGGGTAGGAGCGCTGCGCCTCGAACCGTTCGACGAGTCCGAGCTGGCGTTGGTGTCCGTTGAGGACCCACCGCCCCGCCACGGGGACGAGGGCGATGAGAAGGACGGCGAGGGCTGCTAGTGACAGCGCCAGCCACAGGGTGTCGAGGGCGAAGCCGGCTCCGATCAGGGCGGCGACCGCGCCGATCAGCAGCACGGCACGTGGGGGTGCGGTGCCGTTGCGCCGGAAGCGGTGGATCGCGATCCGGGCCGCTCCCGCCTGGGCCGGGGTGACTGTGTCTGGTTGGTTCTGGAGGTGGGGTGGCCAGCACGGGGTCCACCAGGCGCCGGTGGTGCGGTAGAGGTAGGTCGCCCAGGCGGCTCGATGCCGCGCCTCTTCGCTGTCGTCTCGCTGGAAGATCAGCGTGACGCTTACCCCATGGCCTCGTATCTCCGCCAACCGGTAGCCAAACTCGTGACTGATCGCGACGAGTAGGCGACCGTCGGAGTTGATGTTGATCGAGACATGCTCGGAGCCGTCGAGGCGGGTGATCAGCTCATGCTCGTTCACGAGGCTTCCCCTGGCTGGTCGTGGCCGGCGTCGCGCCAGGCGTTCTCGAAGCCCACCCACAGCGGGCCGACGCCTGTCGGCAGGAACAATCTCCCAAGTCTGTCGCGTGACACGTGGTTTCAGGTGGTCCAGCGCTGAGGGGCCTTTGATCGTTCCGACCAGGCTGTCCCAGAAGGCGCCCCCGCTGAGGATCTGGGTTGGTGCGCTGTTGCCGATGGCGCGGGCGAGGTCCCCGGCGGTGTCGGCTCGTTGTCGTCTGCCGGTCCGCGTCGGGTGTTCGCGCGGGCTCCCGCGCAACCGCACCCGTCCCCGTCACTCGAACGGGTCAGCGAGGGTGGCAGGGGGGCCGTTCGGGTGGCGCCATGGGGGGATGAACGCTCATCTGAGGACGGTCACCGTCGCGGGGCTCGCCACCCTCAGCCTCGCGCTGGCCCCCGGGCAGCCCGCCGCCGCCGACTCGCTGGGCGAGGCCCGGCTGCGGGAGGCGCTGCTTGACCCGGTGGACTTCCCCGAGGGGTGGGCGAGCGACAGCGAGGAGGCCGCGGAGAAGCGCGGCTTCGGCGTTCCGGAGCCGAGCGAACGCGGCTGCCGCGAGCTGTTCGACAGCTCCGTCGACGGCAGCCAGAGCGCCGGCTTCGCCAAGACCGAGACCGGCCCGTTCGTCACCACCACCGCCACCGACCACGGCTCGGCGGGGGAGGCGCGGGCGGCGCTCGCCGAGTTCCGGGCGGCGGCCGGCCGTTGCGAGACCTTCCACGCCGACGAGGGCCCGGCGGGCAACGCCGTCACGGTCGCCTACGAGGCGCAGCCGGGCGAGGCGCCCGGCGGGCTCGGCGACGAGTCGACCGCGCTGCGCTACCGGCGTTCCCTGGACGGCGAGGGCGCCGGCACCCCGGTGCGGGTCGAGGTGGTGGTCGCGCGGGTGGGGCCGCACCTGGTGCGGGTGGCGCAGGCCGGCCGCGACGCGAACGACGAGGACGAGCTGGCGCCCCTCGCCGAGCGCGCCGTGGCCAAGCTCGCCGAGGTCGCCAGCGGTGGCACCCCCGCGCCCAGCCCCGACCAGCCGGGCACCACCCGGCTGTGACCGCCTGACCGGTGGCGGTGACGCGCGGGCCACGGCTTAAGCTCACCGGTATGACCGATGGCGTTGCCTCCCCGGCGGCGGGTCCCGACGAACCCGGCCCCGAAGACCGCAAGATCCTCACGCTGGCGCGCAGCGCCCGTGCCCGCAACGGCGCCCCCGAGGGCGCCGCCGTGCGGGACGAGATGGGCCGCACCTATGTGGCCAGCACCGTCGCGCTGGACTCGCTGCGGCTGAGCGCGCTGCGCACCGCCGTCGCCATGGCGGTGGCCAGCGGCGCCGGTTCGCTGGAGGCGGCGGCCGTGGTCTCCGGCGCGGAGACGGTGCCGGAGGCGGATGTGGCCGCGGTGCGCGACCTGGGCGGCGCCGGAACGCCGTTGCTGCTGGCTGGCCCGGACGGCACGCTTCGTGGGACCATCACCGCCTGATGAACTCCCCTGATCCCACGGCCGGCCAGGCCGCAGCCCCGCACCGCTCCGGCTTCGCCTGCTTCGTCGGTCGTCCCAACGCCGGCAAGTCCACGCTGACCAACGCCCTGGTCGGCACGAAGGTCGCCATCACGTCGAACCGGCCGCAGACCACCCGCCACTCGGTGCGCGGCATCGTGCACCGCGACGACGCGCAGCTGGTGCTGGTCGACACCCCGGGGCTGCACAAGCCGCGCACGCTGCTGGGGCAGCGGCTCAACGACGTGGTCCGCACGACGTGGGCCGAGGTCGACGCGATCGGCTTCTGTCTGCCGGCCGACCAGAAGATCGGCCCGGGGGACCGCTTCATCGCCAAGGAGCTGGCGCAGGTCAAGCGCACCCCGAAGGTCGCCGTGGTGACCAAGACCGACCTGGCCGACCGCGAGACGCTGACCGAACAGCTGATCGCCGTCGACCAGTTGGGCCGCGAGGCGGGCATCGAGTGGGCGGAGATCGTGCCGGTCTCCGCCGTGTCGGGGGAGCAGGTCGGGCTGGTGGCCGACCTGCTGGTGCCGCTGCTGCCGGAGGGCCCGCCGCTCTACCCGGAGGGTGATCTCACCGACGAGCCCGAGCAGGTCATGATCGCCGAGCTGATC
This sequence comes from Streptomyces zhaozhouensis, assembly GCF_900230195.1. GTDB lineage: Bacteria > Actinomycetota > Actinomycetes > Streptomycetales > Streptomycetaceae > Streptomyces > Streptomyces zhaozhouensis. The sequence goes on along the minus strand of NZ_OCNE01000017.1, from coordinate 23,677 downwards.
AGGGAGGCGGCGCTGGAGGGCGTGCGGGACGAGTTGCCGCACTCGATCGCCGTGGTCGTCGAGGAGATGCTGCCGCGCGAGGACCGCCCGGCCGACCGGCCGCTGCTGGACGTGCACGCGTTCCTCTACATCGAGCGCCCCAGCCAGAAGGGCATCGTGATCGGCCCCAAGGGGCAGCGGCTGAAGGACGTCGGCACCAAGGCCAGGCGGCAGATCGAGGCGCTGCTGGGCACGCCGGTCTTCCTCGACCTGCACGTCAAGGTCGCCAAGGACTGGCAGCGCGACCCCAAGCAGCTCCGCCGCCTCGGCTTCTGACGCCTCGGCGTCCCCGCGGTCGGGCCCGCCTCAGCTGCTGGCCGTGGCCGCGGCCTCCAGCAGGCGTTCGGTGTCGGCGCTCGGCAGCCACAGGGCCTCGCCCACCGCGGTCAGCATCCGCCGCTCGGCCTCCCGGTAGGGGCCGTCGGCCAGGGCGATCCGCGCGCCGCGCAGCAGCAGGCTCTCCCGGCCGGGCGTCGACAGGTGCGGCGTCAGGACGGAGACCGTCTCGCCGATCTCCGTGGCGACCAGCGACAGACTGCGCGCCGCCAGCGTCGCCTGAAGGGTCAGCAGGCGCTCCTCCGAGCAGTCGGGGAAGCCCGCGTCCCGCACCGCGTCCAGCGCCAGCCGCCGCGCCGGCTCGGACTCCGTGCCGCCGGCCGCGAGCACGCCGAGCGCCACCGAGTGCACCGCCTCGCGCAGCAGGGTCGCCAGCCGGGTCGTCGTGGGCTGCGTGAGCGCCCGTTCGGGGAACCGGGCCCGGCAGGAGACGCACTCCACCACCGGCTCGGCGGCGCCCCGGCGCAGCACGGGAACGGCCAGCACCGTCAACCGCCGCCTGCCCTCCAGGCGTTGGTAACGACGGTCGCCGCCGCAGTCGGCGCAGAAGAAATCCCCGTCGTCAGTGACCCGCCAGACAGTCCTGACCCCGGCCAACCGGGAGTGCACCACGCTGTACCTCCGTTACCCGCTGGCGACATCGCCGCGTCCGTGATGTTAACCACAGTCGGCGGGTGCCGTCAGTAGTGCGTGACGAAGTGACCGGGGTCGACCGTTCCCTGGCCGGGAAGGCGCAGGTCGGGGCGGGCGGAAAACGTCCGCCCCGACCCGGTGCGGAGCCCGTGCCCGCTGTCAGGCGGTGTTGACTTCAGCGGGCCGCGCGGTTGACGGCGGAGACCACGGCCTTGAGCGAGGCGCGCACGATGTTCGCGTCGATGCCGACGCCCCACAGCACCCGGTCGCCCACGGCGCACTCGATGTAGGCGGCGGCCTGGGAGCCGGCGCCCTCGCTCATCGTGTGCTCGACGTAGTCCAGCAGCCGGATGTCGTCCTCGATCACCCCGGTGCCGGCCAGCGCGTCGAAGAACGCGGCGATCGGCCCGTTGCCCGCACCCGTCAGCGTGGTCTCGGTGCCGTCCACCACCGCGTCCACGGTGAGGGCGTCCTCACCGTCCCCGGTGCTGGTGGTCCGCACGTCGCGCAGCGCGATCCGGCCCCAGCCGGCGGCCCCGGGGCCGCCGGGCAGGTACTCGTCGGAGAAGATCTCCCAGATCGCGGCCGGCGTCAGCTCGCCGCCCTGGGCGTCGGTCCTCTCCTGGATGGTCCGGGAGAACTCCACCTGCATCCGGCGCGGCAGGTCAAGCGCGTGCTCCGACTTCAGCACGTAGGCCACGCCGCCCTTGCCGGACTGCGAGTTGACCCGGATCACGGCCTCGTAGCTGCGGCCCACGTCCTTGGGGTCGATCGGCAGGTAGGGCACGTCCCAGGGCAGTTCGTCGACCGGCCGGCCGGTGGCCTTCGCCTCGTCCGCCATCGCGTCGAAGCCCTTCTTGATGGCGTCCTGGTGGGAGCCGGAGAAGGCGGTGTAGACCAGGTCCCCCACGTATGGGTGGCGCGGGGAGACCTCCATCTGGTTGCAGTACTCCCAGGTGCGGCGGATCTCGTCGATCTGCGAGAAGTCGATCTGCGGGTCGACGCCCTGCGAGAAGAGGTTCATCCCCAACGTCACCAGGTCCACGTTGCCGGTGCGCTCGCCCTGCCCGAAGAGGCAGCCCTCGATCCGGTCGGCGCCCGCCATCAGCGCCAGCTCGGCGGCGGCGACGGCGGTGCCCCGGTCGTTGTGCGGGTGCACGGACAGACAGACGAACTCGCGGCGGCTCAGGTGCCGCCCCATCCACTCGAAGCGGTCGGCGTGCGTGGAGGGCGTCGAACGCTCCACCGTCGCCGGCAGGTTGAGGATGATCTCCCGCCCCTCGGCCGGCTGCCAGACGTCCATCACGCTCTCGCAGATCTCCAGCGCGAAGTCCAGCTCCGTGTCGGTGAAGATCTCCGGGCTGTACTGGTAGCCGAACGTCGTGCGGTCGTCCAGCAGCTTCTCCGCGTACTCCATCACCAGCCGGGTGCCGTCGACCGCGATGCCCCGCACCTGCTCCCTGCCGCCCCGGAAGACCACCCGGCGGAACGTGGGCGCGGTCGCGTTGTAGAGGTGGACGGTGGCCCGGCGGGCGCCGACCAGGGACTCGACGGTCCGCTCGATCAGCTCCTCCCTGGCCTGCGTCAGCACCGAGATGGTGACGTCCTCCGGGATCGCGTCCTCCTCGATGATGGAGCGCACGAAGTCGAAGTCCGTCTGGCCGGAGGAGGGGAAGCCGACCTCGATCTCCTTGTAGCCCATCCGCACCAGCAGGTCGAACATGGCGCGCTTCCGGACCGGCGACATCGGGTCGATCAGCGCCTGGTTGCCGTCGCGCAGGTCGGTGGAGAGCCAGCGGGGGGCGTGGGTGACGCGGTTCCCGGGCCAGGTGCGGTCGGGGATGTCCACCGCCTCGAACGGGCGGTAGCGGTGGATCGGCATCCCGGAGGGCCGCTGGGTGCCGGTGGCGTTGGTCTGCGGCGTGGGCTGGTTCGCGGGCGACGTGCTCATGGGCGACGGGCTCCTTGGGGCGCGGTCGGGCGTGAGGAACGGTGGGATGACCGACAGGCAGCGCCGAACTCCGCGGGGAGGGGGTCGGTCGTGGCCTAGGGACCCTCGCCGCGGCGGCTAAGGAGAAGCGTCCAGATTCGCATCGCGGCGACCAGCCTAGCCGGGTCGGCGCGCGCCGCCTCCCATGTCCCACGATGCGAGATGGTCCCGCCGGTCGGGCGGGCGTACTCCCGGGGGAGTACGGCGAGCCGACGGGCCCGCCCGGGGAGTGGGGGAAGACCGGTCCTCGGGGGGACGAGGGCGGCGGAACGGGGCGGGAGTCTGGAACGGTCGCGGCGCGTCGCCGCGTTCCCCCTTCTCACTCAGGAGCCCCGCCATGGGTCGATCCGACGTGCGCCCGTCCCGTTCCTCCCCGCTGGCCTGGGGGGTGCTCGGGCTGTGGCTGCTGGTCGTCGCCCTCGCGCTGCCCCTCGCCGGTCAGCTGGGGGAGTCGACCGAGGACGAGGGCGTGGAGTACCTCCCGGCCAGCGCCGAGTCCACCGAGGTCGCGCGGCTCACGGAGCTGCTGCCCGGCGGGGACACCACCGACCTGCTGCTGGTCGCCCAGCGGGACGGCGGACTCACCGCGGAGGATCGCGCGCTCGTCGAGGGCCGGCTGGGGCGGGTCGACGCGCTCTTCGGGCTGGCGGCCGGCGACCCGCGGGACGCCGGGGTCGTCTCGGACGACGGGGGCACCGCGCTGCACCCGTTCTCGCTGGGGGAGCTGGGCGAGGAGGAGCGGACCGAGGCGGTCGACGGGATCAGGGAGCTGATCGGCGACCCGCCCGGGGGGCTGACCCTCGCGCTGGGCGGGTCCGGCGCGCTCGGCGTGGACGCCGAGGCGGTCTTCGAGTCGATCGACGTCACGCTGATGCTCGCCACCGCCGGCATCGTCGCCCTGCTGCTGGTGCTGACCTACCGCAGCCCGCTGCTGTGGCTGGTGCCGCTGTTGGCCGTCGGGGTGGCGGCGGTCGCGGCGATGGCACTGGTCAACGGGCTGGTGTCGTGGTTCGACCTCACCGTCACCACCATGTCCAGCTCGATCATGACGGTGTTGATTTTCGGCGCGGGAACCGACTACGCCCTGCTGCTGGTCGCCCGTTACCGGGAGGAGCTGCGCCGACTGCCCGGCGCGGGCGAGGCGATGGCGGCGGCGCTGCGCGGCTGCGGCCCGGCGCTGCTGGCCTCTTCGGGGACGGTCTCGCTTGGGCTGCTCTGCCTCACCGCGGCCGACCTCAACAGCAGCAGCGGCCTGGGCCCGGTGGGCGCCGTCGGGGTGCTCTGCGCGCTGGCCGTGATGGTCACACTGCTGCCGGCGCTGCTGGTGCTGCTGGGGCGCCGGGTCTTCTGGCCGCTGGTGCCGCGCCACGGTGAGTCGCGGGCGACGGGGCGCGACACGTTCTTCGCCCGGCTCGGCTCCTCGATCAGCCGCCGTCCGGCCACCGTGCTCGTGGGCGGAACGCTGCTGCTGGGGGCGTTGTCGCTGGGGGCGCTCCGGCTGCCGGGGCCGTTGGCCGAGCAGGACAACTTCACCGAGACGCCCGCCTCGGTGCGCGCGATGGAGCTGGTGGCGGACGCGTTCCCGGAGCGCAGCGGGCAGCCGATCACCGTGCTGGCCGACGCGGACCACGCCGAGGCGGCGCGGGAGGCGGCGCTGGCCACGGACGGCGTCGCGGAGGCCGAACCCGGGCGGGAGGGCGGCGGCTGGCGGGAGATCCAGGTCTTCGCGACCGCCCCGCCGGAGTCGGACGGCGAGCAGCGCACGGTCGACGCGCTCCGCGAACGGCTGGCCGGGCTGCCGGAGGCGCGGGCGCTGGTGGGCGGCCCCACGGCCCAGACCATGGACCTGGCGGACACCGCCTCCCGCGACCAACTCCTCGTCATCCCCCTGGTGTTGGCGGTGGTGCTGCTGGTGCTCGCGGTGCTGCTGCGGGCGTTGGTCGCGCCGCTGCTGCTGCTGGCGGCCGTGGTCGCGTCCTGGGGAGCGGCCATGGGCCTGGGCGGGCTGGTCTTCGGGCCGGTCCTCGGCTTCGAGGGGCTGGACGCGCAGGTGCCGCTGCTCTCCTTCGTCTTCTGCGTGGCGCTCGGCGTGGACTACGGCATCTTCCTGATGCACCGGATGCGCGAGGAGGCGTTGAACGGCGCGGACACCAGGACGGCGGCGCTCGACGCGCTGCGCACCACGGGCGGGGTGATCGCCTCGGCCGGCGTGGTGCTGGCGGCCACGTTCTGCGTGCTGGCCGGGATGCCGATGGTGGTCATGGCGGAGATGGGCTTCGTGGTCGCGGTCGGCGTGCTGCTGGACACGTTCCTCGTCCGCACCTACCTGGTCACCTCGGCCAGTTGGCTGCTGGACCGGCGGGTGTGGTGGCCGGGGCCGCTGGGCCGGCGGCCCGTGGCGCCGGGCCGGCGGGCGGCGGGGGACGCGGTGCCCGTCGGATCGGTCCCGCGCGGCGATGCCGGATGATGGCCGGATGACCTCCGTGGTGTCGGCCGTCCGGCGACTTGCCGAACTTCCCGCGCGGCTCGGAGAGTTCCGGGCCGACGCCCTGCTCGCCGGCGCCCTGGCCGCGGTCTGCGGCGCGATCGCCGTGCTGCTGCCGCACGACGGGCGGGCGACGGACGGACTCGCGCTGGCGCTGCTGGGCGCCGTCGTCGCGCCCCTGGCGTGGCGGCGGCGCGCCCCGCTGGGCACGCTGGTGCTGTCGCTCGCCTTCGCGGCCGTCTACCACCGGCTGGACTACCAGCACGCCGCCCCGTTCGCCGCCACCGCCGTCGGCGCCTACACGGCGGCCGCCGCAGGCCCCCGGTGGCGGACCCTCGTGCTGGCGGGCGGGGTGCTGGTGGCGGTGCTGGTCGTCTGGCAGGGCAACGGCGGCGGCTCGGCGCTGAAGCTGCTGCGGATCTCCGGCTGGCTGCTGTGCGTGCTCGCGGTGGGGGAGGCGGCGCGGCTGCACCACCGACTGCTCGCCGCCGCCAGGGAACGGGCCGAGCGCGCCGAACGCACCCGTGAGGAGGAGGCCGCGCGCCGGGTCGCGGAGGAACGGCTGCGGATCGCGCGCGACCTGCACGACCTGCTGGCGCACAGCGTCACCGTCATCGGGGTCCGCGCCTCGGTCGCCGCCCACCTGCTCACCGTGGAACCGGCGAGGGCCGACCTGCCGGCCGTCACCGGCACGTTGGAAGGCATCGCCGACGTCTGCCGTGACGCCCGCGCCGAACTCCGCTCCACCCTGCGCGGGTTGCGCGGCGACGAGCCGGAGCCCGGTGGGCCGCCGCCCGGGATCGACGCCATTCCCGACCTGGTGCGGATCGCGGAGGAGGCGGGCGCGGTCGTCGACTCGACCGTGGCGCCCGACCTCGGGGCGGTGCCGGGGCTGGTCGGGGCCGCCGCCTACCGCGTCGTCCAGGAGGCCCTCACCAACGCGGTCCGGCACGCCGGGCCGGGAACCCGGGTCGCCGTCGCGGTGCGGCGGGACGGGGACACCCTGCGGGTGACCGTCGTCGACGAGGGGCCGCGCGCCGGGGGACCGGAACGCCCGCCGGACGGCCCCGGGTTGGGCCTGACCGGGATGCGGGAACGCGCCCGGGGCGTCGGCGGCACACTGGACGCCGGGCCACGCGCCCACGGCGGCCCCGGCTTCGAGGTCACCGCCGAACTGCCCCTGAAGGGAAACGTGCCGTGACCACGGACGGCGTACCCGGGATCCGGGTGATCCTCGCCGACGACCAGCAGTTGGTGCGGTCGGCCTTCGCGATGCTGGTCTCGGCGACACCCGGGATGACGGTGGTCGGCGAGGCCGGCACGGGACGCGCCGCCGTCGAACTGGCCCGCGCCACCCCGGCCGACGTGGTGGTGATGGACATCCGGATGCCCGACCTCGACGGCATCGAGGCGACACGGCGGATCGCCGCCGACGAACGGCTCGCCGGACTGCGGGTGTTGGTGCTGACCACCTACGACACGGACGACCACGTGCTGGCGGCGCTGCGCGCCGGGGCGTCCGGGTTCCTGGTCAAGGACACGCGGCCGGCCGACCTGCTCGCGGCGATCCGCACGGTGGCGGGCGGGGAGGCGCTGCTGTCGCCGGGCCCGACGGCCCGGCTCATCGCCCGCGCCCTGCGCGCGCCCGACGCGCCGGCACCGACGGCGGCGGCGCTCGCCCGCCTCACGGACCGCGAACGCCAGGTGCTCGTCCTGGTCGGCCGGGGCCAGAACAACGCGGAGATCGGGGCGTCGCTGCGGATGTCGCCGCTGACGGCGAAGACGCATGTCAGCCGCGTGATGGGCAAGTTGGGCGCGCGTGACCGCGCGCAGCTGGTCATCGCGGCGTACGAGTCCGGGCTCGTCACGCCGGCGCGATAGCCGCAGGTGCGGCGTGGGCGGGGTCGACCACGGTCCTGTCCGGTCCAGGTGGGTTGTCGTCCTCGGCCCGGTGGACGGCGCGGTGCGTGGGTGGCGGGGTGGTCGGCCCCGCTGCCGCACCGGTCACGCGGACGTCGGGTGCCGGTCGCGTCCCGGGAGGGCCGACCGCCAGGTCACAGCTCGCGCAGCGCGTCCGTCAGGTCCGTGTCGCCGGCGAGAAGGCGGCCGGGACGCTGCTCGGGCCGGTCGGGGACCGTGACCCGGACGCCGGCCGAGCCGCCCTCCCCGTCCAGCGCGGACACCTCCGCGCCCGCGTACCGCGTCGTCGCCCGTTCGACCTCCTCCCGCAGCCGTTCCAGCGCCGCCTCCTCCGTCGCGTCGTCCTCCGTCACCGCGCACAGCACCGTCGACGTCTCGTCCGCCGCCTCGGCGCGGTGGCCGACGGCGTAGACGGGGACGGCCGCGCCCTCGCTCGCCTGCACGAAGTCCGCGCGGTAGACGTCGCCCAGGCAGGCCGCGAGGTCGCGGTAGGTGTCCCGCGCCGCGAGCGGCTCGCCCGAGGACTCGGTACGTGCCGGGTCCAGCTGCTCGTCGCCCCAGCGGATGCGGTCCTCCTCGACCATCAGCCCCAGCCCGCGGTCGTGGTTGATCCAGACGGTGCCCGCGTCCGTCTCCCGCTCGGTGAAGCCGTCGGCCTCCAGCTCGCCGACGATCGCCGCCGCGTCGAAGGCGCCGTCCCAGTGCCCGAACGGCGCCCCGAAGTCCACCGTCACCGTGGTCTCGGCGTCCTCGGGCACCAGCCCGTAGCGTTCGGCCGGCAGGTCCCTGAGGTTGAGCAGCGGGGTGCCGAGCCCGGCGACGAAGGCGAACCGGTCGGCGTCCTCGGTACGCAGCTCGTTGGCCCTGGTCGCGTCCACATAGGTGAGTCCGGTCGGGGGCGGCGACTCGTAGCGCACCTCGTCCAGCGCGTTCAGCACGTCGCCGCCGGGCCCGGCCCGTTCGGTGAGCGTGCATCCGGCGGCCCCCACCACGGCGACGGCGCAAGCGACCGCGAGCGCCGGCACGGCGCCGCGTCGGCGACCGGGTCTCGGACCGCTCCCGCGGCCTCCCACAGCTGACATGGGCAGGAGAGTAGCCGGACCACCCACCGCACCATCACCCCGGGTAGTCCCCCCGCCACGGCGGGCCCTGTCCGGGAGTCGGCCGGTTCAGTCCAGCGCGAGCCCGCCCGGCGGCGGGTCGGGGTCGCGGCACACCGCCAGGACGGCGGTGTCGTCGGTGAGCCGGCCCCGGGTGTGGCGGAGCACCGCGTTCTCCACCAGGTCCACCACCCCGCGTGGCGAGGTGTCCGAGGCGCGCTCCAACTCCTCGGCGAGCGGCAGGAACGCCCCGCTCCGGTCCCTGGCCTCGCTGACGCCGTCCGTGTACAGCAGCAGCGTGGCCTCCGCCGGGAACCCCACCCGCCGCACCGGTGGCAGCCGCCCCGTCAGCTCGGTCAGGCCGAGCGGCGCGCCCTCCCCCTCGGGAAGTGCCCACACCCGCTCGTCGGTGATCACATAGGGCGCCTCGTGGCCGAAGTTGACGATCTCCAGCCAGCCGGTGTCCTCGGCGGGCAGCCCGACCAGCACGGCCGTGGCGAACCGTTCGCCGGCCTCCCCGAGCAGCGACACATACTGGTTCTGCCGCCGGACGCGGTGCTCCAGCCGTTCCGCCACCACCGCCAGGTCGGCCTCGTAGTAGGCCGCCTCGCGGAACGCGCTCAGCAGCGCCGCCGCCGCGTCCACCGCGCTGGTGCCCTTGCCCTGCACGTCGCCGAGGAGCACGCGCGGCCCGAACGGCGTCGGCTGCACGTCGAAGAAGTCCCCGCCGACCTTGGCCGCGCGCTCCGCCGCCAGATAGACGTTGGCCGTCCGCACCCCGCCGATTCTCGGCGGGATCGGCCGCAGCACCGCCAGCCGGGTCGCCTGCGCCGCGTCCTCCAGCCGCCGCACCTGGCGGTTGGCGCGCAGCCGCAGCGCCGAGGCGAGGACCGAGAGCACGCAGGCCGTCACCACCAGCAGAAACTCGCTGCCGCCCATCGGGTAGCGGTGGTCAAGCGACTGTTCGAGCCCGATCACCGTCCCCAGACACACCACGGCGAACACGGCCGTCGTCCACACGCCGCACATCCCGGCGGCGAACGCCGGCACCAGGCCGATCCAGGTGACGATCCGCATGTGCTCCGGCGCCCGCCAGTCCGCCACCACGATCAGCAGCAGCAGCGCCGCCGGCAGCGTCCAGGACACGTCCCAGCGCCCCACCGTGATCGGCGGGTCCAGCGCGGGAACGTCGGACGGCGTCTCCCGCTCGTTGCGCCGCCGGCGCGGCAGGGCGAGAGGGCTCACCCTCTCACCATCCCCCAGGAGCGCGCGGTACGCGCGGGCGCGCTCCGCTGAACGAGGGCCGTCGTGGCGGGGCGCGCGACGGCGGGAAGCCGGGTCCCGGCCGGCCGACCGACGGCCGGGCCGGGCGACAATGGGCGGCATGAGCCTGTTCCGCGACGACGGCATCGTGCTGCGCACCCAGAAGCTGGGCGAGGCAGACCGGATCATCACCCTGCTCACCCGGGGCAACGGGCGGGTCCGGGCGGTCGCGCGCGGGGTCCGCAGGACCAAGTCGAAGTTCGGCGCGCGGCTGGAGCCGTTCAGCCACGTCGACGTGCAGTTCTTCTCGCGGGGCAGCACCCTCGTGGGGCGTGGCCTGCCGCTGTGCACCCAGACCGAGTCGATCGCGCCGTACGGCCGTTCCATCGTCTCCGACTACGACCGCTACACGGCGGGGACCGCGATGCTGGAGACGGCGGAACGGTTCACCGACCACGAGGGCGAGGCCAACGTCCAGCAGTATCTGCTGCTGGTCGGCGGGCTGCGGACGCTGGCGGCGGGGCAGCACGCGCCGAGCCTGGTGCTGGACGCGTTTCTGCTGCGCTCGCTGGCGGTCGGCGGCTACGCGCCGAGCTTCGTCGACTGCGCGCGCTGCGGGCTGCCGGGGCCCAACCGTTTCTTCTCGGTGGCGGCGGGTGGCGCGATATGCGTGGACTGCCGGGTGCCGGGCAGCGTGGTGCCCTCGCCGGAGGCGCTGCTGCTGCTCGGCGCGCTGCTCACCGGGGACTGGGCGACGGCGGACGCGGCCGAGCGGCGCCACGTCAGGGAGGGCAGCGGGCTGGTCTCCGCCTATCTGCACTGGCACCTGGAGCGCGGGCTGCGTTCGCTGCGCTTCGTCCAGAAGGGCTGACGGGGCGCGGGCGGGGCGCGGAGGCCCAGCCGAAGGGACAACGGGCCTCCGGGGCCCGACCGTTCGTCCGGTTCGGTCGTGCGGCGCGGAGGGGATACGCTCGCGGCAGGACCGTCCGACCACTGGAGTGCCCCATGAGCCGCCGCGGAATACTGTCCCGGCAGCGTCGCGACTATCGCGCCCCCGACCCCCACCCGAGCGGGGCCCGCCCGCCGCGGTTGCCGTCCGATCTGGTCCCCCAGCACGTGGCGATCGTGATGGACGGCAACGGCCGCTGGGCCAAGGAGCGCGGGCTGCCGCGCACCGAGGGGCACAAGATCGGCGAGAGCGTGGTGCTCGACGTGGTCGCCGGCTGTCTGGAGCTGGGCGTCAAGAACCTGTCGCTCTACGCCTTCTCGACCGAGAACTGGAAGCGTTCGCCCGACGAGGTGCGCTTTCTGATGGAGTTCAACCGGGATGTGATCGCCCGGCGCACCGTGCAGCTCAACGAGCTGGGCGTGCGGGTCCGGTGGGCCGGCCGCGAGCCCAAGCTCTGGAAGTCCGTGATCAACCAGCTCAAGCACGCCGAGGACGTCACGCGCGACAACGACGCCATGACGCTCTACATGTGCGTCAACTACGGCGGCCGGGCGGAGATCGTCGACGCGACGACGCGGCTCGCGCGCGACGTGCGGGAGGGGCGGCTGAGCCCCGAGCGGATCAACGAGAAGACGATAGCCCGCTACCTGTACCACGCGGACATGCCCGACGTGGACCTCTTCCTGCGCCCGTCGGGCGAGCAGCGGATCTCCAACTACCTGATCTGGCAGAGCGCCTACGCCGAGATGGTCTACCAGGACGTGCTGTGGCCGGACTTCGACCGCCGCGACCTGTGGAGGGCCTGCCTGGAGTACGCCTCCCGCGACCGCCGCTTCGGCGGGGCCATCCCCAACGAGATCGCGCGCGAGATGGAGGGCGAGATGGAGGGCGGCGGGTCGTCCGTTCGTTGAACGGATCCGGTGGCTGAACGCCGCACGCTGGTCGCTGGTCGCTGAACGGGGGACGGCCGCGGTCGGCGCCGGTCGGCGCCGGACGGGCCTCAGACGCGGCCGGCGTTCCGCGCGCAGTCGCCGCAGGTGCCGAAGACCTCCACGGTGTGGTCGACGTCCACGAAGCCGTGCTCCTCGGCGATCGTGTCGGCCCAGCGCTCCACGGCCGGGCCCTCGACCTCGACCGCCTTGCCGCAGGAGCGGCAGACCAGGTGGTGGTGATGGTCCCCGGTGCTGCACCTGCGGTAGACGGCCTCGCCGTCGTTGGTGCGCAGCACGTCGACCTCGCCGGCCTCGGCGAGCGACTGGAGCGTGCGGTAGACCGTGGTCAGCCCGACGGAGTCCCCCCGGTGCTTGAGCATGTCGTGCAGCTCCTGCGCGCTGCGGAACTCGTCGACGTCGGCCAGGGCGGCCGCCACGGCCGCGCGCTGCCTGGTCGAACGTCCGCGAACCGGCGGTTCTGCCGTCCCCACGGGTACCTCCCTGCCATGTGCTTAGCATCCCCTGCCGGCCCAGGGTAGCCCCTTCCACGGCTTTCCCGGGCCGCGACCGACTACCGGCCTTGCCGGCCTGGGCGGGTGGTCGTCCTCGCCCGGGTGGTGGGTTGCTCGCGCAGTTCCCCGCGCCCCTTCACGGGCGGTGGGCGGCGGCCGACTACCGGCCTTGCCGGCCTGGGTGGGTGGTCGTCCTCGCCCGGGTGGTGGGTTGCTCGCGCAGTTCCCCGCGCCCCTTCACGGGCGGTGGGCGGCGGCCGACGACGCCTCGGTACCGGCCGGGTGGGTGGTCGCCCCCGCCCCGCCGGCAGGCGTTCCGCCGGCAGGCGCCCTGCGGCGGGCCAGCGGCAGCGCCAGCAGCGACACCAGCGCGAACACCCCGATCGCCAGCAGTACGATCGTCGCGCCCGGCGGCACATCCGCGTAGTAGGACGTCGTCGTGCCCGCCACCGAGACCGTCACGCCGAACCCCACGGCCAGCGCCAGCGTCGCCGCGAAGCCCCGCGTGAGCTGCTGCGCCGCCACCACCGGGATCACCATCAGCGCGCTGACCAGCAGCAGCCCCACCACCCGCATCGCCACCGTGACGGTCGCCGCCGCCGTGACCGCCAGCAGCAGGTTCAGCGCCCGCACGGGCAGCCCGGTGACCCGGGCGAACTCCTCGTCCTGGCAGACCGCGAAGAGCTGCCGCCGCAAACCCAGCGTGACCAGCAGCACCAGCGCCGAGAGCACCATGATCGCGGTGATGTCGGCGGGCGAGACCGTGGTGACCGACCCCCACAGGTAGGAGGTGAGGTTGGCCGTCGAGCCGCCGGGCGCCAGGTTCACGATCATCACGCCGCCGGCCATGCCGCCGTAGAAGAGCATCGCCAGCGCCACGTCGCCCCTCGCCCGCCCCGAGGCGCGCAGCAGCTCCATCGCGACGGCGCCCACCGCCGAGACCGCGACCGCCATCCACACCGGGCTGGCGTTGAGCAGGAAGCCGAGGGCCACGCCGGTCAGCGCCACGTGGCCGATGCCGTCGCCCATCAGCGCCTGCCGGCGCTGCACCAGGTAGATCCCGACGGCCGGCGCCGCCAGGCCGATCAGCACGGCGGAGAGCAGCGCCCGCTGCATGAACGGGTAGTCGAGCAGTTCGAGGACGCCGGAGCCGGCGAGCGTGGTGGTCATCACAGGATCCCGGTCTGGAGGGACGGTTCGGCCGAGGGCTCCAGCGCGTCGGCCGGATGGCAGGGGTGGCTGTCCTCCGGCAGCCGCGAGGGGCTGTCGACGGTTCGCTCGACCCGCCCGTGCCCCAGCACCACGGCCCGGTCGATCAGCGGCGCCAACGGTCCCAGCTCGTGCAGCACCAGCAGCACGGAGGCCCCGCCCTCCACCTGGGAACGCAGGGTCTCGGCCAGCACCCGCTGGCTGTCGAGGTCGACGCCGGCCAGCGGCTCGTCCATCACCAGCAGCTCGGGCTCTACCGTCAGCGCCCTGGCGATCAGCACCCGCTGGTGCTGCCCGCCGGAGAGGGCGTCCACCGGCTCCCCCGCGCGTTCGGCGAGCCCGACCCGTTCGATGGCCAGGTCGATCGCCTCCCGGTCGGCCCGCCGCATCGGGCGCAGCCGGCGCCGCGCCAGGCGCCCGGCGGCCACGACCTCCCGCACGGTCGCCGGCACCCCGCCGGCGGCCGTGGAACGCTGCGGAACGTAGCCGACCCGCGACCAGTCGGAGAAGCGCCGCACGGGCGTGCCGAAGAGCGTCAGCCGGCCCTCCGTGACCGGCACCTGGCCGACGACGGCCCGCACGGCGGTGGACTTGCCGGAACCGTTGGCGCCGAGCAGCGCCACCACCTCGCCGCGCCCGACGGTGAGGCTGACGCCGCGCAGCACGGGGCGTCCGCCCAGCTCGGCGGACACCTCGTCCAGCCCTATGACGGGCTCGGCCTCGCGCTCCATGGGTCGCCTCCGCTTTCTCGTGCCGTTTCCTCGTGCCGTCCCGGCGGCGGTCCGCCTCCCGGCGCCCCGCCGCCCCCGCTTCTCACGATGCGGGCCCGCCCCGACCTCGGCGACCCCGCGGCGTGCCGGGTCAGGCGGCGCCGAGGGCCTGCCGCAGCGCCTCCAGGTTGGCCCGCATGACCTCGGGGTAGTCAGCGCCCGGGGAGTCCTCGGTGATTCCCTCCAGCGGGTCGAGCACCGCGGTCTCCAGGCCCAGGTCGTCGGCGAGGGTGCGCGCCGTGTCGTCGCTGACCAGCGTCTCGAAGAAGACCGTGGTCACCCCGTCGGCCTCGGCGACCTCCCGCAGCTCCCGCATCCGCGCCCCGCTGGGCTCGGCCTCCGGGTCGAGGCCGGTGATCGACTCCTCGTGCAGCCCGTAGCGGGCGGCCAGGTACCCGAACGCCGAGTGGGTGGTGATGAACGTCCCGCCCTCGACCTCGGCGAGGCCCTCGGTGAACTCCTGGTCCAGTGCGGTCAGTTCCTCGACCAGCTCGGCGGTGTTGCGCTCGTAGTCGGCCATGTGGTCCGGGTCGGCGTTGGCCAGCGAGGCGCCCACGCCCTGGGCGACCTGGGCGTACTTCGTCGGGTCGAGCCAGATGTGCGGGTCCATGCCGTCGATGTCGTGGCTGTGGTCGTGCCCGTGCCCGTCCTCGCCGTGGTCGTGCTCCTCCTCGGCGTGCTCCTCCTCGGCGTGGCCCTCGTCCCCGTGGTCGTGGCCCTCGTCGGCGTGCTCCGCGTGCTCCTCGGGCGACTCGCCCTCGTGCTCGTGGTCGTGGTCGTGGCCCTCGTCCTCGCCGTGGTCGTGCCCGTCCTCCTCCTCGGTCCCGTGGCTCTCCAGGGAGGTGAAGCCGGTCGCCTCGGCGACCTCGCCGGTGGCCGACTGCTCCACGGTCTCGTCCACGGCCGGCTGGAGGCCCTTGAGGTAGACGATCAGGTCGGCGTCGGCGACGGCGGCCGTCTGGCGCGGGCTGATGTCCAGGTCGTGGGGCTCGACCCCGGGGCCGGTGAGGGTGCTGACCGAGACGTGCTCCCCGCCGATCCGCTCGGCGAGATAGGTCATGGGGTAGAACGACGCCACGACGTCCAGCGTGCCGTCGGAGGACCCGCCCCCGCCGCCGTCGCTCTCGTCGTCGTAGAGGCCGCAGCCGCTCAGCCCGATCAGGCTGGAGGCGGCGAGAGCGGCGATGGCTATTCGGCTGCGGGAGCGACGTCGTCCGGTCATGACAGCCATTTTCAAGTTCGGTGGAAACGATTGTCAAATGGGTCAAGTGGGTGAACGAAAGAGATCTTGAGGCGAACGGGAACTCCCGGTCACGGCCCTCTATCCACCGGTAACGCACCCCGTGGGCCGATACCCGCCAACCGATTTGCCGACGCCCTGGGAGACGCCGGTAACCTGAGGCGATTCCCTGTCTCCCCTCGTCCTGAAGAGAGCACCGTGGCCGCCGACAAGATCGACACTATCGTCAGCCTCAGCAAGCGCCGTGGCTTTGTCTACCCCAGCAGTGAGATCTACGGCGGACAGCGCGCCGCCTGGGACTACGGCCCGTTGGGCGTGGAGTTGAAGGAGAACATCAAGCGCCAGTGGTGGCGGGCCATGGTGACCTCGCGTGACGACGTGGTGGGGATCGACTCCTCGGTCATCCTGGCGACGGAGGTCTGGGAGGCGTCCGGCCACGTGGCCACCTTCACCGACCCGCTCACCGAGTGCACCTCCTGCCACAAGCGCTTCCGGGCCGACCACCTGGAGGAGGCGTACGAGGCCAAGCACGGGCACCCGCCGGCGCAGGGCCTGGCCGACGTGAACTGCCCCAACTGCGGGAACAAGGGCGCCTTCACCGAGCCCAAGCAGTTCTCCGGGCTGCTGGCCACCCACCTCGGCCCCGCCCAGGACTCGGCCTCCATCGCCTACCTCAGGCCGGAGACGGCGCAGGGCATCTTCACCAACTTCGCGGCCGTGCAGCAGACCTCGCGCCGCAAGCCGCCGTTCGGCATCGCGCAGATGGGCAAGTCGTTCCGGAACGAGATCACCCCGGGCAACTTCATCTTCCGCACCCGCGAGTTCGAGCAGATGGAGATGGAGTTCTTCGTCAAGCCGGGCGAGGACGAGCAGTGGCACGTCTACTGGATGGAGCAGCGCTGGAACTGGTACCGCGACCTCGGCCTCGCCGAGGAGAACATGCGGTGGTTCGAGCACCCCAAGGAGAAGCTGTCGCACTACTCGAAGCGCACCGCGGACATCGAGTACCGCTTCCGGTTCGGCGGCTCCGAGTGGGGTGAGCTGGAGGGCGTGGCCAACCGCACCGACTACGACCTCGGCGCCCACGGCAAGGCCTCCGGCCAGGACCTCAGCTACTTCGACCAGGAGGCCGGCGAGCGCTGGATCCCCTACGTGATCGAGCCGGCGGCGGGCGTGGGGCGGACCATGCTGGCCTTCATGCTCGACGCCTACTGGGAGGACGAGGCGCCCAACGCCAAGGGCAAGATGGAGAAGCGCGTGGTCATGCGCTTCGACCCGCGCCTGGCCCCGGTCAAGGTCGCGGTGCTGCCGCTCTCCCGCAACCCGCAGCTCTCGCCGAAGGCCAAGGAGCTGGCGACGGCGCTGCGCCGCCACTGGAACATCGAGTTCGACGACGCCGGCGCCATCGGCCGCCGCTACCGCCGCCAGGACGAGATCGGCACGCCGTTCTGCGTGACCATCGACTTCGACACCCTGGAGGACAACGCGGTGACCGTCCGCGAGCGGGACACCATGAAGCAGGAGCGGGTCTCGCTCGACCAGGTGGAGAGCTACCTCGGCGCCCGCCTGATCGGCTGCTGACCAGCACCGGAACGCACCGGGACCACACCGGGAACGCACCGGGGCCGACGGCCGGGACCCTTGCGGGGACCCGGCCGTCGGCCGTTCGGCGCGCGGGGCCGCACAATGGGAGGGCCGCCCGCCGGGAGGCGGCCCGACGCCGCCGCAGTGAGGAACGTGAGGAACGCCCGATGTCCCAGCCGTTGCAGATCGGCCCGCACACGGTGGACCCGCCCGTGGTGCTGGCGCCCATGGCGGGGATCACCAACGCGCCGTTCCGCACCCTCTGCCGCGAGTTCTCCGGCGGGCGCGGGCTCTTCGTCAGCGAGATGATCACCACCAGGGCGCTGGTGGAGCGGAACGCGAAGACCATGCGGCTGGTGCACTTCGACGCCGCCGAGAAGCCGCGTTCCCTCCAGCTCTACGGTGTCGACCCGGAGACCGTCGGCCGCGCCGTGCGCATGATCGCCGACGAGGACCTGGCCGACCACGTCGACCTCAACTTCGGCTGCCCTGTTCCCAAGGTGACCCGCAAAGGCGGCGGCTCCGCGCTGCCCTACAAGCGGCCGCTGCTGCGCGCGATCCTGCGCGCGGCCGTCGGCAACGCGGGCGGGCTGCCGGTCACCATCAAGATGCGCAAGGGCATCGACGACGATCATCTGACCTACCTCGACGCCGGCCGCATCGCGGTCGACGAGGGCGTCACCGCCGTCGCGCTGCACGGCCGCACCGCCGCCCAGCACTACGGCGGCGAGGCCGACTGGTCGGCGATCGCCCGACTGAAGGAGGCCGTGCCGGAGATCCCGGTGCTGGGCAACGGCGACATCTGGTCGGCGGACGACGCCGCGCGGATGGTGCGGGAGACCGGCTGCGACGGCGTCGTGGTCGGCCGGGGCTGCCTGGGCCGGCCCTGGCTCTTCGCCGACCTGGTCTCGGCGTTCGCCTCCGGCGGGGGCCCCTCCGGTGGGGAACCGGTGTACGCGCGGCCGTCGTTGCGCGAGGTGGCGGCGGTGATGTTGCGGCACGCGCGGCTGTTGGGGGAGTGGCAGGAGGACGAGGCGCGCGGCGTGATCGACTTCCGCAAGCATGTCGCCTGGTACACCAAGGGCTTCACGGTCGGCTCCGACCTGCGTCGGGCGCTGGCCGTCGCCGGTTCGCTCGACGAACTGGCGTCGCTGCTGGACCAGTTGGACCTCGACCAGCCCTGGCCGGTCGGCGCGGACGGCCCCCGGGGCCGCACCTCAGGCCGCAACCGGGTCACCCTCCCCGACGGCTGGCTCGACGACCCCCACGCGGACGCCGCGGTCGCGGCGGACGCGGAGTTGGCCACGTCGGGAGGGTAGTAACGGCAGCGACTACCGACCTTGCCGGTCGGGGTGGGTTGTCGGCGTGAGCCCGCTGTGTGGTTGCTCGCGCAGTTCCCCGCGCCCCTGTGACGCCGGTGGGCGGTTTGGGGGCGCGGGGAACTGCGCGAATGCTGGGTGGCGGGGGTTGGTCGACTACGGAGCTTGGTGGCTGGGTGGGTTGTCGGCGTGAGAGCGCCCCTGTCCGGTCGCGGGGGCGGACGTCAGCCACCTGCTGCCGTCGCCCCCGGCAGGGCCGCGCGGCAGTGCCTGAGTGCCAACGGGACCGCCGCCGCCCATGACTGGGGGGAGCAGGCGTGCGGATAGGGCACCGGAACGGGGTGGGCCTCGCGGCCGTAGCCGGTGATCACCTCCGGCATCCGGTAGCCGTGCGCGGCGGCCAGCGCCAGCAGCCCGTCGGTCAGCGTGGCGGCGCGCTCGTGGTGGCCGGCGCGGGCCAGGCCCAGCGCGGCGATCGCGCTGTCGTGCGGCCAGACCGCGCCACGGTGGTAGGCGAGCGGGTGGTACGCGTCCTGGCCGGCGGCCACCGTGCGGATGCCCCAGCCGGAGAAGAACTCGGGGGCCAGCAGCCGTTCGGCGACCGCGTCGGCCCGCTCGCCCTCCAGCACGCCCGTCCACAGCAGATGGCCCGCGTCCGAGCCGAGCGTCCCCACCCGGCGGCCCTCGCCGTCCAGGGCCAGCGCGGGGAACCGCTCGTCGGGCAGCCAGAAGTCGCGCAGGAATCGTGCCCGCAGCGCCTCGGCGGCCTCCGCCAGGCGTGTCGCCCACGCCGCGTCGCCCCAGACGTCACGGGCCAGTTCCGCGGTGCGGACCAGCGCCGCGTAGGCGTACCCCTGCGGGGCCGCCGCCACGATGGTGCCGCGCGCCGGGCTGCCGTCGGGGAAGCAGATGGCGTCGGGGGAGTCCTTCCAACTCTGGTTGGCCAGCCCGCCCTCGTCGGCCCGGTACCGCAGATAGCCGTGGTCGCCCAGGCCCGCGTGGTCGAACATCCAGGAGACCGCCGCGCGCGCCCGGCGCTCCAGACGGTGCGCCAGCTTGTCGTCCCCCGTCCGCTCCGCGTGCGCGCCCAGCAGCAGCAGGAAGAGCGGGGTGGCGTCCACCGAGCCGTAGTACCGGCCGTAGGGCACCTGCCCGAAGTACGCCAGCTCCCCGTTGCGCACCTCGTGCACGATCTTCCCTGGCTGTGCGATGCGTTCCGGCTCCGCGTCCGCCGCCTGCGTCGCCGCCAGCGCGAGCAGGGTGTCGCGGCCCAGGTCGGGGTGGGTGTCCAGGGCCAGCAGCGAGGTGATCAACGCGTGCCGCCCCAGCAGCGTCAGAAACCACGGCACCCCCGCCGCCGGCACCCGCAGCTGCTCGGCGTCGGGGCCGAGGGCCGGCATCCGCAGCGCCTCCAGGTCGGCCGCGCCCTGCGCGCAGGCGCGCCCCAACTCGCCGCCGCCGTACGCCACCGGCTCCGGCGCCGCCGGCACGGGCGGCGGCGCGGTCAGCGGCACCGGCACGCCGTGCGGGTAGGCGGTCACCGTCAGCCGCAGCGTGGTGCCGCCGCGCGGCGGCAGCTCGATCCGCCAGCACAGCCGGCGCGCGCCGCTGCCGGTCTCCTCGACGGCGTCGGGCGCCGGGTCGGCCGTCACGACCGTGCGCGAGTGCCACTGCTGCCGCAGATAGCCGAACTCGACGCCGTCCGGCCGGCTCTTCCTGGTCCGCACCGCGTGCGGCTTCTGGTACCAGCGGTGGTCGTCGCGCAGCTCGAACTGGTCGGCGAAGTCGGCGTCCACGGTGAGCGCCAGCAGCACGGAGACCGGCCGCGCGCCGTTCCCCTCGACCCGGATCTCGTCGACCAACTCGCCCTGCGCCACGGTCTGTTCCCGGAAGAGCGTGATGCCGGGCACGTCCGAGCGGCCGGCCGGCTGGGTGAGCACGGCGCTCGCCCGCGCCGGCGTCTCCCCGGTCGGCCCGGTCGGCGTCGCCACCAGCACCGTCGGCGCCACTCCGTCCACGGTGAGCTGCCAGCGGCTGAGGTGGCGGGCGTCCCGCGCGAAGAGGCCGTCGGGACTGACGCCGCGCTCGCCGGTGATGTCACCCCCCTCGCCCACGGCTGCGAACGTGCCGTCCCGGACGAGCAGGCAGTGGTGCGTCGGGATCACCGCGACTCCTTTGGTCCTTGAGGTCCTCAAGCGCATGACGGGAGGGGGCGGGCGTTGGCACCCGTGACAACGGCCTGCCCCGCGAGCGGCGGGTCAGTCCACGGCGACGGCGATCCTTCGCCCCTCCGCCGGCAGCGCGGCGGCTGAGGGGCCGCCGGTCAGCAGGTCGATGGTGACGGCCGCCGTCCAGCTGAAGTCGCGCGTGCCGCGCGCCTCGCCCGAGACCGGGTCGACGTACTCGGCGTAGTGGGAACGCGCCGCCAGGTGGATCAGCTCGGCGCGCAGCCCGTTGGCCAGCGACAACTCGCCCTGGCGCCGCAGACCGCGCTCCACCAGCCAGTTGACGTTGAACCAGGCGGGTCCGCGCCAGTAGCGGGACGGGTCGTGGGCGTGGCCGGTCAGGTCGTAGCTCGGCACCATCCGGGTCGTGTCGCCCAGGCCGAAGCGCGGCCCGCGCGCCGTGCGCACCAGCGCGCGCGCCGTGCGCTCCGGCAGACCCGGCAGCACCAGCGGAATCAGCCCCGCCGCGCTGTGCTCCCGCACGGTCTCGCCCGCGATCACGTCGAACGGCAGGAAGAGGCCGGACTCCTCGTCCCACAGCCGCTTCACCAGCGCGTTGGTCAACTCCTCGACGCGGACCAGGTGATCGGCCGGGTCACGCCCCAACGCCCCCGCGATCTCGGCCAACGCGTACTCGGAGAGCACCAGCAGCGCGTTGACCCCCGGGTCCTCGACGGCGAACGGATGCCCGCAGTCGTGGTCCCGGTAGCCGTGGTCCCGGTAGTTCTCCGCGAGCCGCACGTAACGGCCGTAGTCCAGGTCGGTCGGCCGGTCGTCGGCCCGGCTGTGGTCCAGGTCGGCGCGGTGGAACGTGTCGCTGCCGACCGGCTCGATCCGCGACAACGGCGGGTCCCAGCACGGGCTGTTGTCCATCCCCGACTCCCAGGGGTGCACGATCGACGCCAGCCCGTGGCCCCCCAGGTCGCGGGCGCCGGTCAGATAGCGCTGCCAGGCGACCAGCCTCGGATACACCCGCCGCAGAAAGCCTCGCTGCCGCGACGACGCCGGGTCCGCCCGGTGCACCAGCCACGCGGCCAGCGCGTGCACCGGCGGCTGCACCAGCCCCGAGGTCTCGGTGCCGCGCGGCGCGCCGCACGCGGCGCCGGCCGACGAGGAGCGCCAGAAGTCCGGGCTCGGGAAGTACGCGGCCAGCGGCACCGAGGGGTTGAAGACGATGTGCGGCACCCGCCCGTCGTCCCACTGCGCCGCCAGCAGCGTCTCCAACTCCCGCTGCGCGCGCAGCGGCCACAGGTGCCGCAGCCCGATCGCGACGAACGCGGAGTCCCAACTCCACTGGTGCGGATAGAGGGAACGCGAGGGAACGGTGGAGGCGCCGACCCAGTTCCCCGTGAGTACGCGGCGCGCTCCGTTGTATGCGGTTGTGTGCGGGCTGGTGGACTGGTCAGCGCGATCCACGTGATCTCCGAGGGACGGTGGCGCCGGCGTCCGGGGCACGACGGCACGCGGTGTTATGTCGAAGGTACCGTAGGGTTACGTCTACTTAACACGCAAAAGTACCGCTGTAATATCTACTTCACAAGCTTCCGGGGGTGAGAGATCCGCCCCAGGGGAAGGCAGCGGGCATGAACCAGTCGAGCGCGGGTCACCTTCTGCGGCTGATCCGTACCGGCCGCGCGACCACGCGGGGAGAGCTGCAACGCGTCACCGGGCTCTCCCGATCGACCGTCGGCGGACGCCTCGACCAGCTCTTCCGCGCCGGCTGGGTCCGGGAGAGCGCGGGCGACCCCGTGGAGGCCCCCACCGGGGGACGCCCCGCCGTGCGGCTGCGGTTCGACACCCAGCACGCCGTCGTCCTCTGCGCCGACCTGGAGACCCGTCACGCCCGCGCGGCCCTGCTCGACCTCGGCGGCACCGTGCTCGCCGAGTACTCGGGCGCGCTGCTGATCAACCAGGGCCCGGACGAGGTCATCGAACGGCTCGCCCAGTGGTTCGCGTTGCTCCTGGAGAAGGCGGACGTCCCGCTCGACGCCGTCTGCGGCATCGGCCTGTCCGTTCCCGGCCCGGTGGACGCGCGGCTGGGGCAGGTGGTGCAGCCGCCGATGATGCCCGGCTGGGACCGTCACCCGATCGTGGAGACCATGCGCCGCGCGTTCACCGCCCAGGTCGGTGCGGGCGCGGCCGGGATACCCGTGCTGGTGGAGAACGACGCCAACCTCATGGCGTACGCCGAGCAGCGCGAGGGCTACCCCGACTGCTCGGCGTTTCTGTTGCTCAAGGTCTCCACCGGCATCGGGGCCGGGATGGTGGTCGACGGCGAGATGTACCGGGGCTTCGACGGCGCCGCCGGCGACATCGGCCACATCCGGCTGGGCGACCACCCCGACGCGCTCTGCCGCTGCGGCTCCTACGGCTGCCTCGCCGCCGTGGCCAGCGGGCGCGCCCTCGCGGAACAGCTCACGGCGGCCGGCGTCCCCACCGCCTCCGGCTCCGGCGTGCGCGAGCAACTCACCGTCGGCCAGCCGGACGCGGTGCGCCTGGCGCGCGACGCCGGGCGGCTGGTCGGCGGCGTCCTGGCGACGGTGGTCACGCTGCTCAACCCCGGCGTCCTCGTGATCGCCGGCGACCTGGCGGGCCCGCCGTTCCTCACCGGTGTGCGGGAGTCGCTCTACCAGCGGGCGATGCCCAGGACGACGGCGTACCTCCAGGTCGTCACGTCCCGCCTCGGCGAACGCGCCGGCCTGACCGGCGCGGCGGCGATGGTCGTCGAGTCCCTTTACGCCCCCGACCGCGCGGACCGCCGCCTGAGCGAGATGCCCTGACCGACCGGCGCTGCCCCGGTGGGCGGCCCTGGGGTACGCGGAGCCGCGCGGTGCGTCCGCGACGGGAGTTGGCCGACCACGGGCCTCGCCGCCCTGGGCGGTGGTCGCCCCGGCGGCGAGACCGGCGTGACTCCCGCCACGTCTGATCGCCGAAACGCTCAGATGAGCGAGATCCGGGGTAACCTCCCGCTGTCAGGGCAGACACCCTCCCCGCGACCCGCTCGGGTCGCCGGGAACGTCGTGGCCCGCCGCCACCTCTCAACCCTCAGCGGCGGCGGGCTGGGACGGTCGTTCGTGTGTGTCAGTAGGCGCTGTCGACGTTGTCCATGGAGCCGTAGCGGTCGGCGGCGTAGTTGGCGGCGGCGGTGATGTTGGCGACGGGGTCGTAGAT
>NZ_OCNE01000009.1 GCF_900230195.1 Streptomyces zhaozhouensis | reverse complement strand
GCAAAACGCTCGGCTGGGATACCCCAGCCGAGCGTCTACGTGATCTACTCACCACCTGAAACCAGGCGGTGTTGCGACGACCCCTAGAACCCAAGGCTGCGGGGGCCTTCGGCGTTCATGCCGTGGACGGTGGGGATGGTGCCGAGGCGGCCCTTCTGGAAGTCCTCGAAGGCCTGCTGGAGTTCGGCGCGGGTGTTCATGACGAACGGGCCGTAGTGGGCCATGGGTTCGCGGATGGGCTGGCCGCCGAGGAGGACGACGTCGAGGTCGGGGGTGTGGGCGTCCTGCTGTTCGTCGGCGCGGACGGTCAGGGAGGTGCCGGTGCCGTAGACGGCGGTCTGGCCGGTGTGGACGGGGCGGCGGTCGGGGCCGACGGTGCCGCGTCCGGCGAGGACGTAGGCGAGGCCGTTGAAGTCCTCGCGCCAGGGGAGGGTGAGTTCGGCGCCGGGGGCGAGGGTCGCGTGGATCATGGTGATGGGGGTGTGGGTGGCGCCGGGGCCGGTGTGGCCGTCCAGGTCGCCGGCGATGACGCGCAGCAGCGCGCCGCCGTCCGGGCTGGTGAGCAGGGCGACGCTGTCGCTGCGCAGGTCCTGGTACTTGGGGGCCATCATCTTGTCCCTGGCCGGGAGGTTGACCCAGAGCTGGAGGCCGTGGAAGAGGCCGCCGGACATGACCAGTTGCTCCGGCGGCGCCTCTATGTGCAGCAGCCCGGAGCCGGCGGTCATCCACTGGGTGTCGCCGTTGGTGATGGTCCCGCCGCCGCCGTGGCTGTCCTGGTGGTCCATGATCCCGTCGATGATGTAGGTGACGGTCTCGAAGCCCCGGTGCGGATGCCAGGGCGTCCCCTTCGGCTCGCCGGGTTCGTACTCCACCTCGCCCATCTGGTCCATCATGATGAACGGGTCCAGGTGGCGGTAGTTGATGCCGGCGAAGGCGCGGCGGACGGGGAAGCCCTCGCCCTCGTAGCCGGTGGGCGCGGTGGTCACGGTGAGCACGGGGCGCGCCACGGCGTCCGCGGGCGCGGCCACGCGCGGCAGGGTGAGCGGGTTCTCGACGGTGATCGCTGGCATGGGGACCTCCTCGGCGGCGTGCGGCCAGGGTAGTTGAAGACTCAACTTTCGTCGAGGGGTGGGTGTCCCCTGAGTCGCCCGCCTCCGGCCCGGGGCGGCGCGGGCCGGATCAGCCGTAGAGGCGGCGCATCGTGTACTCGACCATCTCCTCGACCGACTTGGCGTCCAGGACCAGCCGGTGCTCGCCCTCCATGTCCAGCGCGAAGCCGTATCCCGTGGGCAGCAGGTCCAGCACCTCGCCGCCGGTCACCGTGAAGTAGCGCGACTCCTTGCCGGCGTAGCGGCGCAGTTCCTTGAGCGAGGTGAAGAGCGGGATCACCGGCTGCTGGGTGTTGTGCAGCGCGAGGAAGCCCGGGTTCTCGCCGCGCGGGCAGTAGATCTTGCCGGCCAGGAAGGTGTCGTGGAACTCCTCGCTGGACATCGCCCCCGAGGTGTACGCGCGCAGCGCGTCGGTCAGCGTGGGCGGTGCCTGGGGGGCGGCCGAGGCGGCCGGGGGCTGCTGTTGCTGCTGCTCGGGGTAGTACTGCTGACCGCCGTAGCCCTCGGCGGCCTCCGGGCCGCCGGGGTAGGCACCGCCGAAGCCGTCCGCGGGCGGCGGCTGCGGGGGCTGGGTGCCATAGGGCTGCTGTCCGGGGTAGCCGGACTGGTCGTAGCCATACATGCGAGAAAGAGTACTGACTCACAGTTGACCGGTTTCCGCTTGCTTCTTATTACCAGCGGGTAGCATCATGGGGCTACTGCCCGGTATCCACTCGTCAGCTACGGAGCCGTCGTCATGGGCCACTACAAGTCCAATCTCCGCGACATCGAGTTCAATCTCTTCGAGGTCCTGGGTCGGGACGCCGTCTATGGCAGCGGTCCCTTCGCCGAGATCGACACCGACACCGCTCGGAACATCCTGTCCGAGATCACCCGGCTCGCCGAGAACGAGCTGGCCGCCTCGTACGCCGAGGCCGACCGCACGCCCCCGGTCTTCGACCCGGACACCCACACCGCCCCCGTTCCGGCCACCTTCCGCAAGAGCTACCGGGCGTACATGGACGCCGAGTGGTGGCGGATGTCCATCGGCGAGGAGCTGGGCGGCATGACCGCCCCGCGTTCCCTGATCTGGGCCGCCGGGGAGAACGTCCTGGGGTCCAACCCGGCGATCTGGATGTACGCCTCGGGCCCGAGCTTCGGCCGCGTCGTCTTCGACGAGGGCACCGAGGAGCAGGGCAAGATCGCCCAGCTGATGATCGACCGCGAGTGGTCGGCCACCATGGTCCTCACCGAGCCGGACGCCGGTTCCGACGTGGGCGCCGGCCGCACCAAGGCCATCCGCCAGGAGGACGGCACCTGGCACATCGAGGGCGTCAAGCGCTTCATCACCTCCGGTGAGCACGACCTCACGGAGAACATCATCCACCTGGTGCTGGCCCGCCCCGAGGGCCACGGCCCCGGCACCAAGGGCCTCTCCCTCTTCGTCGTCCCCAAGTACGACTTCGACTGGGAGACCGGCGAGCTGGGCGAGCGGAACGGCGTCTACGCGACGAACGTCGAGCACAAGATGGGCCTGAAGGTCTCCAACACCTGCGAGATGACCTTCGGCGGCAACCAGCCGGCCAAGGGCTGGCTGCTCGGCGAGAAGCACGACGGCATCCGCCAGATGTTCAAGATCATCGAGATGGCGCGGATGATGGTCGGCACCAAGGCCATCGCCACCCTCTCCACCGGCTATCTCAACGCGCTGGAGTACGCGCGGGAGCGGGTGCAGGGCGCCGACCTCACCCAGTTCACCGACAAGACCGCGCCCCGGGTCACCATCACCCACCACCCGGACGTGCGGCGCTCCCTGATGACGCAGAAGGCGTACGCCGAGGGGATGCGCTCGCTGGTGCTGTACACGGCCAGCGTCCAGGACGACATCCTGGCCAAGGAGGCCGCCGGCGAGGACGCCTCCGCCGAGATCGCGCTCAACGACCTGCTGCTCCCGATCGTCAAGGGCTACGGCTCCGAGCGCTCCTACCAGCAGCTGGCCGAGTCCCTCCAGACCTACGGCGGCTCCGGTTACCTCCAGGAGTACCCGGTCGAGCAGTACATCCGGGACGCCAAGATCGACACCCTCTACGAGGGCACCACGGCGATCCAGGGTCAGGACTTCTTCTTCCGGAAGATCGTCCGCAACCAGGGCCAGGCCCTCAGCGGGCTCGCCGAGGAGATCAAGAAGTTCCTCGCCGAGGCGCCCGGCGGCGAGGAGCTGGCCGCGGCCAGGGAGCAGCTGGCCCGCGCCGCCGGCGAGTTGGAGGCCATGGTCGGCGTGCTGCTGACCGACCTGGCCGCCACGGAGAAGGACGTCCGCTCGCTCTACAAGGTCGGGCTCAACAGCACCCAGCTGCTGCTCTCCTCCGGCGACGTGGTCGTGGGCTATCTGCTGCTGCGCGGGGCCGCCGTGGCCGCCGCCAAGCTGCCGGAGGCCCCGGCCAAGGACACCGCCTTCTACCAGGGCAAGATCGCCGCGGCGCGGCACTTCGCCGGCTCGGTGCTGCCGACGGTCGCCGTCGCCCGCTCCGCCGCCGAGGCCACCGACCTCTCCCTGATGGACCTGGACGAGGCCGCCTTCTGATCGGGCCTCTCCGCGTCCTGTCCCCCACCGACACCGCCGTCCCGCTCCCTCCCCTCGGAGCGGGGCGGCGGTCGTCGTTCTCGCCCCACCGGTCCCCGGGCCGGCCGGCGAGGGCATTCGTATGCTGAGGGCATGAACGCTCCTTTTGACCGCGACCACACGGACGACCTGCTCGGTTTTCTCGCGGGCTCGCCCTCGCCCTACCACGCCGTGGCGAACGCGGCCTCACGGCTGGAGAAGGCCGGCTTTCGTCAGGTCGAGGAGTCCGCCGCGTTCGACGGCGCGGCCGGTGGGCGGTATCTGGTCCGCGGGGGAGCGCTCGTCGCCTGGTACGTGCCGGAGGGCGCCGGGGCCGCCACCCCGTTCCGGGTCGTCGGCGCGCACACCGACTCGCCGAACCTCCGCATCAAGCCGATCCCCGACACCGGCGCCCACGGCTGGAAGCAGCTCGCCGTGGAGGTCTACGGCGGCACCCTGCTCAACACCTGGCTCGACCGCGATCTCGGCCTCTCCGGGCGGCTCGCGCTGCGCGACGGGCGACAGGTTCTGGTCAATGTGGACCGGCCGCTGCTGCGCGTTCCCCAACTGGCGATCCACCTGGACCGAGGGGTCAACGACGGGCTGAAGCTGGACCGGCAGCGCCACATGACGCCGCTGTGGGGCATCGGGCAGCCGCGCGAGGGGGAGTTGATCGAGTTCCTGGCGGCCGAGGTCGGCGTCGCCGCCGGCGAGGTGCTGGGCTTCGACCTGATGACGCACAGCGTGGAGCCGCCGGCCTATCTCGGCCGGGACCGGGAGTTGGTGGCGGCGCCCCGGCTGGACAACCTGCTGTCGGTGCACGCGGCCGTCGCCGCCCTGACCTCGGCCGCCGGCCGGGACCTCGACCACATCCCGGTGGTGGCCGCCTTCGACCACGAGGAGAACGGCAGCCAGTCCGACACCGGCGCCGAAAGCCCGCTGCTGGGCCGGGTGCTGGCGCGCTCGGTGCACGCCAGGGGCGGCGACCTGGAGGACCGGGCGCGGGCGCTGGCCGGCTCCTTCTGCCTCTCCTCGGACACGGGGCACGCCGTCCACCCCAACTACGCGGAGCGCCACGACCCGGACCACCACCCGGTGGTCGGCGCGGGCCCGATCCTCAAGGTCAACGTGAACCAGCGCTACGCCACCGACGGCCGGGGCCGCGCGGTCTTCGCCGCCGCGTGCGAACGGGCGGGGGTGCCGTGGCAGTCGTTCGTCTCCCACAACGCCATGCCCTGCGGCACCACCATCGGCCCGATCACCGCCGCCCGGCACGGCATCGCGACCGTGGACGTGGGCGCCGCCATCCTGTCGATGCACTCGGCCCGCGAACTCTGCGCGGCCAACGACCCGTTCCTGTTGGCGAACGCCATGACCGCCTTTCTCGACGAGCGCGGCGGCACCGCCGCCGGCCGCCCGTGGCAGGGCTGACGACGAGCTGTGGCCGTTCGGTGAAGAGCGGGGGGCAGGGTGGAGTCCACGGGGGCGGGCGGCGGCGCACTGCACGGCGTCGCCGCCTGGGTCCTCTCGGTGGCTCAGGGCACCTCACTCGCCCTAGGATTCGTTGCTGATAAGCATTCACCGGCAATGCCGGCGCAGCGTACCGTGTGAACACACCCAACCGCGACGAAACCGCCACGAGGGGTCCCGTGACCGTGCATCCGAGCCTGCAACCGTCTGTCGATGCCTGGACCCAGTCCATCGAGTCGATATCCGAGCTGGTGTCGTCGCTGGTCGAGGGGGAGTGGAACCGCCCGACAGAACGCGTGGGTTGGTCGGTCAGGGACGCGGTCTCCCATGTCATCGGCGGCGAGTGCGAGGCCCTGGGCGACCCCCGGCCGATCCACAGCCTGCCCCGCGACCTCTACCACGTCACCGACGAGACCAGCAGGTACCACGAGGTGCAGGTGGACGTGCGACGCCACCACACCGGCCCCGAGATGACCAGCGAGCTGGAGTACACCATCATCCGGCGCTCCCGCCATCTGCGGAACGAGCGCCGCAACGCCTCCGACGTGATCTCCCACCCGCTCCACGGCAAGCTCCCCCTCGGCCAGTACCTCCAACTGCGCGTCGCCGACGTCTGGGTGCACGAGCAGGATCTGCGGAGGGCGTTGAAGCAGCCGGTCACTCTCGACACCCCCGCCGCCCTCGTCGCCAGGGACGTGCTGTTGCAGCGGCTGCCCGGTGTGGTCGCCGAGCAGGCCCCGGTCAAGTCCGCCGTGGTCTTCGACGTCAGCGGCCCGGTCGAGTTCCTGCGCACGGTGCGCGTGGACGAGCAGGGCAACGGCTCGGTGGACAGCAGCCCTTCGCTGGGCCCGGTCGCCACCTTCACGCTGGACTGGGAGACCTTCACCCGGGTGGTCACCGGGCGGCTGCGCGGCCGGCGAGCCGCCGAGAAGGTCAAGGTCGAGGGCGAACGCGACCTGGCCGACCGCATTCTGGCAGGACTGGCCTCCCCATGGTGAGCGGGACTCTCCGCCGCACGGGGAGCGGACGGGGCGGGCGTTTCACGTGAAACGCCCGCCCCGTCCGCCTCGTGGTCCGTGTCCGGGGAACGCCGGCCGGAGCCGGGTCAGTTGAGGGGTTCGAGCCCGGTGGAGACGACCAACTCGATGTAGAAGTCGTCGTCCTCGGGGTCGTAGGCGGTGTTCGCCTCGGGGTTCTGGCCGACCACCATGCCGTCGCCCTTGAGCACCTCGTCCTTGTAGGTGAGGCTCTCCTCGTAGGACCAACCGGCGGCGCGGATGCACTCCTTGACCGAGTCGATGTGCACGTCGTAGAAGTCGGGCATCACGACGGCGCCCTCGTTGTTCTCCTGGTCCCAGTAGTCGTTGGCGTGGGTGCACTCGGTGGTGTCGATGGTCTTCTCCGAGTCGCCCTCCTTGTAGCGGCGCTCGGGCTCCTCCTCGGACTCCCCGTCGTTGCCGCCGGGGGCCGCGACCTCGGTGCTGTTGTCGCCGCTGGGGCCGGCCTCGGGCTCCTTGTCGTCGTCCCCGCCGTTGGTGACGACGACGATCGCCACCGTGGCGATCAGCGCGATGGCGGCCACCGCGGCGACCACCACCATCCACGGGGTGCCCTTGCCGGAGCCGCCGCCGTTCGCAGGCCCACCGGGCGAGGTGGCGTTGGGGTAGTGCGGGGGGTGCGGCGGGCCGCCGTGGCCGGCCGTGCCGGGGGCCTGGTGCGGCGGATAGCCGTAGCCGCCGCCCGCCGCGCTGGGCGCGTACGGGGAGGCGGGGGTGGACGGCGGCGGCGTCGGCGCTCCGAACTGCGGGAAGACCGCCTGGGAGACCGCCGCGCCGCTGTTGGAGGCGGCCGCCGCGTTCGGGTCGATCTGCGGGGTGGCCTGCGTCAGCGAACTGGCCACCGTCAGACAGGCGTTCCGGAAGTTCTCCGCCGAGGGGAACCGCTCGTTGGGGTTCTTCCGCAGCGCCTGCGCCACGATGGCGTCCAGCGCGGGCGGCACCGAGGCGTTGATGGAGGAGGGCGCCGGCGGCTCCTCCTGGACGTGCGCGTAGGCGATCGCCAGCGGCGAGTCCGCGTCGAACGGCAGCCGGCCGGTGAGGAGCTCGAAGAGCATCACACCCACCGAGTAGAGGTCCGAGCGCGCGTCGACGCCCCGGCCGAGCGCCTGCTCGGGGGAGAGGTACTGCGGGGTGCCGACGACCATGCCGGTCTGCGTCATCGCGGTGACCCCGGACTGCATCGCCCGCGCGATGCCGAAGTCCATGACCTTGACCACCCCGCGCCGGGTGATCATCACGTTCCCCGGCTTGATGTCGCGGTGCACCAGCGCCATCTCGTGGCTGATGTCGAGGGCGGCCAGCACGTCCGCGGTGATCCGGAGCGCCTTGTCGGCCGGCATCGCGCCGTAGCGGGCGATGTCCTCCTCCAGGGCGTCGCGCAGCGGCACACCCTGGACGTACTCCATGACGATGTACGGCACCTGGGCGCCGTCCACCATGTCCTCGCCGGTGTCGAAGACCGAGACGATGTTGGTGTGCGCGAGCTTGGCGACGGACTGGGCCTCGCGCTTGAACCGCTCCCGGAACGCGTCCTCGCGGCCCAGCTCGCTGTGCATGGTCTTGATGGCGACCTGCCGGTCGAGCACGGTGTCGTGCGCGAGGTGGACGGAGGCCATGCCGCCCGTCCCCAACTGGCTCCGCAGCTGGTACCGCCCACCGCCGACCGAGCGGCCACCCGGGTAGTCGGCAGGCGGCTGCGCGTGGTCACTCATCCGACTGATCCCCCTAGGGCGGTGTCGTTGTTGAACTGCACCACCCCGTCGCTGGGCGTGCCACACCGCGCATCATACGAACTACCTGTTCTACGTCCCCAGTCTGCCCCAGGGCCAGGGGACGTCAAGGACGTTGTCCGTTCCGTGACCGGCGGCGACGGGCTCAACTTGTCAGCGCGACCCCGGACCGGGTTTGATGGCCGAGCGATCCAGCTAACTACGGCGAGGACTGATGGCACAGGTGCGAGGCGCTGCGGGCCCCGGCGACGAGGAGCCCGACCAGCCCGGCGACGAGGTGCCCGACGCGCCGGAGCTGTGGGGTAACAACGGTCTTGTCGGTGAGGGACGGTACCGGCTGACCAGGCGCCTTGGCCAGGGGGGCATGGCCGAGGTCTTCGCCGCCGAGGACGTGCGGCTCGGCCGCACCGTGGCCGTGAAGCTGCTTCGCGCCGACCTCGCGCAGGACCCGGTCTCCAAGGCCCGCTTCACCCGCGAGGCACAGTCGGTCGCCGGGCTCAACCACCACGCGGTGGTCGCCGTCTTCGACTCCGGCGAGGAGCAGGTCGGCAGGAACGTCGTCCCCTACATCGTGATGGAGCTGGTCAACGGCCACACCATCCGTGAGCTGCTGATCGGCTCGGACAGCCCGCCGCCGCCCGAGCAGGCGCTGGCGATCGTCTCCGGGGTGCTGGAAGCGCTGGCCTACAGCCACCACCACGGCATCGTCCACCGGGACATCAAGCCGGCGAACGTGATCATCACCGACACCGGCAGCGTCAAGGTGATGGACTTCGGCATCGCCCGTGCCCTGCACGGCGCCAACCAGACCATGACCCAGACCGGCATGGTCATGGGCACTCCCCAGTACCTCTCCCCCGAGCAGGCGCTGGGCAAGGCCGTCGACACCCGCTCCGACCTGTACGCGGTCGGCTGTATGCTCTACGAACTCCTCGCCCAGCGGCCGCCGTTCGTCGGCGAGACCCCGCTGGCCGTCGTCTACCAGCACGTTCAGGACCAGCCCAGGCTGCCCTCCGAGGTCTCCTCGGCGCCGCCGGAGCTGGACGGCCTGGTGATGCGGTCGCTGGCCAAGGAGCCCGACGACCGTTTCCAGACCGCCGAGGAGATGCGCGGGCTGGTGCAGTACGCGGCCAGGACGCTCGCGGAGCACGGCAGCCACACCGGCGGCCTGTGGAACACCGGCGCGATCACCTCCGTCACCACCCCGCCGATGGGCACCCAGTCCCTCGCGGGGACCAGGGCCGGCGGCAACACCCCGCCCACCGGACAGCTCACCGCCCCGCTGCTGCTGGGTGACCCGCGCGGCGGCGACGAGGAACCGCCCCGGCGCGGGGGCGGCCGCGGCAAGACCCTGCTCTTCGCGCTGCTCGCCGTCGTCGCCATCGGCACCGGCGTGCTGGTCGCGGCCCAGCGCGACTCCGGCGACGGCGACAAGCCCGACCCCAAGCAGACCTCCGAGACCACCGAGGAGGAGCCGGAGGAGCCGACGGACGACGAGGAGGAGCCGGAGGACCCGGCGCAGACCGAGGAGCTCCCGGGCGACAGCGGCTGGGACAACGGGGGTGAGCGGGGCGACAACGGCTCCGACGACGGCGGCTGGGACGGCGACGACGACGATCCGCCGACCGACACCGAGGAGCCGACGACCCCGGACGAGCCCACCGAGTCGGAGACCGAGCCGGAGACCCCGCCGGAGGAGACCAACCAGGGCGGCGACTCCGAGGGTGTGACCGAGGGCGACGACGGCGGCGAGGACAACGGCGGTGCCGGCGAGACCGGGAACCCCGCGGGCGGCGCTGACCAGGGCGGCTCGGAGGGCGTGCCCGGGGGCGGCAGCGAGGGCGACGCCACCCCCTGACGTGAAGCCCACCAGTCCGTTAAGGCCCACCCTTCCCCGCGCCACCCTCAGCGAGCTGCTGGGCGAGTACGGTGCCGGCGAGCCGCTCAGCTGCGAGCCGCTCACCGAGGGGCTGCTCAACCACGGCTACCGGCTGGCCACCACCAGGGGCCGCTACTTCCTCAAGCACCACCTGGACGGTGATCCCGGGGCGATAGCCCCGCTGGTCCGGCAGCACCGGGCGACCGCGGCCCTGGCCGAACTCGGCCTGCCTGTCGCCCCGCCGCTGGCGGACCGGCTGGGGCGGACCGTGGCCGTGCACGCGGGCCGCTGCTACGCGCTGCACCCCTGGGTCGAGGGCCAGCACCGGGACGGTGCGCAGCTGAGCACGGACGAGAGCCACCGGCTCGGCGCGCTGCTCGGCCGGGTCCACCGGGCCCTGGAGCAGGTGATAGGGCGTTCCCCCAGCCCGGGGCCCGAGGCCCGCGCCGCCGCCACCCCCGTCGAGACCCACGCCGTGATCGACCAGCTGCTGGCCCACATCAGGGCGCGGCCGCGCCGCACCGGCTTCGACGAGCTGGCCGAGCACCGGCTGCTGGAACGCAGGGCCCTGCTGCGCACCCACGCCCATCTGCGTCCCGGGCCGGCCGAGGTGCCGACGGAGGGGTGGGTGCACGGCGACTTCCATCCGTTGAACCTGCTGTACCGGATAGAGGGGCCCGTGGAGCCGGTCGCCATCGTCGACTGGGACCGGCTGGGGGTGCAGCCGCGCGCGGAGGAGGCGGTCCGCGCCGCGTGCATCTTCTACCTTCGCCCGGACGGCGGTCTGGCCCTGGGGAAGATCCGGGCCTACGCCGCCGCGTATCGCGCCGCGTCCGGCGCCTCCCCCGACGAGCTGGCCGCCGCCGTTCACCGGGTGTGGTGGGAGCGGCTCAACGACTTCTGGATGCTGCGCTGGCACTACGAACGGGGGGACCGGCGCGCCGACCCGCAGTTTCCCGCGGCGTCGGCCCTGGTCGTCTGGTGGACCCGCCACGCGGCCGCGGTGCGGGGGGCGTTCAGCGGGGGCTGAAGCCTCTCGCGGTGCGCGGACGGCCACCGTGCCGCTCGCCGGCCGGGCCGTCCGGGACCAAGGACTCGGGGACGTGGGACCTCCCGCCCGTGTGGCGGGTGGCTCGGGCGGGCAGGGTGGAAGCCATGTTTCCCATGCCGGACCAGGACACCCCACGTCAGGAGCTGACCAGGGCGCTGCGGCTGCTGCCCCGCGTGCCGCACGGCCGGGCCGCCGCGACGCGGCGGGCGATGCCGGTGGTGCTGCCGGCGAGTCATCTGGTGACGGGCGGGACGCTGCTGCTGCGGGTGACCCACGCGGGTGATGTCGTGCACCCGTGGGACGGCACCGTGCTGGCCTACGAGGCGAACGACGACGGGCAGCGGCCGGGCGCGCCGGCGGCGTGGCAGGCGCAGGTGGTGGGTGTCGCCACCGTCGCCCACCCCGACCAGCGTGTGCGCGAGGCGTTCCCGCCCCCGCCGCGCTACGCGCGCCATCCGGAGGCCACCTATCTGCGGCTCGCGCCACGCTACGCCTCGGTGCACGAGCCGGAGGCGTCCGCCCCCGCCCGCCCCTGGCTGCCCCGCCCGCGCGCCGGCGGCTCCGAGTAGGGAGCAGGCGCCGGCCGTCAGCGTCGCTTCTGCTCCTGGAGCCTGGCCACGTAGGCCGCGGCCTGGGAGCGCCGCTCCATCCCCAGCTTGGAGAGCAGCGCCGAGACGTAGTTCTTGATGGTCTTCTCGGCCAGGTGCAGCTCCTGGCCGATCGCCCGGTTGGTCAGTCCGTCGCCGATCAGGGACAGAATCCGTCGTTCCTGGTCGGTCAGTTGTGCCAGCCGGTCGTCGTCGCTCTTCTCGTCGCCGCGCAGTCGTTGCAGCACCCGCTGGGTGGCGTCCGGGTCGAGCAGCGACTTGCCGGCCGCGACGTCCCGCACGGCGGAGAGCAGCTCGCTGCCCCGGATCGCCTTGAGCACATAGCCGGAGGCGCCGGCCATGATCGCGTCGAAGAGCGCCTCGTCGTCCGCGTAGGAGGTGAGCATCAGGCAGCGCACCGACTCGTCACGGGAACGGATGTCCCGGCAGACCTCGACCCCGCTGCCGTCCGGCAGCCGTACGTCGAGCAGTGCCACCCGGGGGCGCGCGGCCGGGATGCGGTCCAGGGCCTCCGCGGCCGTGCCGGCCTCGCCGACGACCTCGATGTCGGGCTCCATCGCCAGCAGCTCGTGGACCCCGCGTCGCACGACCTCGTGGTCGTCCACCAGAAACACGGTGATCGCACCGTTTTCTCCGTTTTCAGGCACCTTGTCAGTTTTCCATAGGAGCGGCGCCCACGCCTTCCCGCGAGGGCGAGGCGCGGGTTAACGTGCGAGTTACCCGCTGCCCCGCAGGGCTTCGACCAGCGCGTTCGACCCGGATGTGACGTTACTTGGAAATCCAGGTAAATGCGCAGGTCAGGGCTGCTTTCGCGGCTTGTGGACCGGCTGGATACCGTGCTCTCATGAGGCGGAAGAACGGGCGGGGAAGCGGGAACAAGGGAATCGCTCGGTTTCCGTCCGCCGCACCCACCCCGTGCGCCGTACGGATCGGGCGAACCGCACTGGTCGCCCGGCGGACCCCGGGGGCCGGACCGACGGAGGAACACGAGTGACCGTGGAGAGCACATCGCGCGACACCGCGCGCAGCACCACCACGCAGGAGTCCACCGACCGCCCGTCCGCGGGACGGACCCGGGGCCGCACGGCCGAGGGGAAGCCCACGGCCGGTAAGTCCACGTCGGGGAAGCCCGGACCGACGGCGACGAAGAGCGCGACCGGGAAGCCACCGGCCAGGAAGGCGACCGCGAAGAAGGCGACCGCCGGGAAGACCGCGGCCAAGAAGAGCGCGGCGAAGAAGACCTCGGCGAGCAAGGCGAGCCCGAAGAAGGCCGCGCCGAGGGGGACCGCCGCGCGGACGGCGCCCGCCGAGGGCCCCGAGATGGTGCAACTGCTCACCCCCGAGGGTGAACGTGTCGAGCACCCCGACTACCCGCTGACCATCAGCCACGAGGAACTCCGCGGCCTCTACCGCGACATGGTGCTCAGCCGCCGCTTCGACGCGGAGGCGACCGCGCTCCAGCGCCAGGGCGAACTCGGCCTGTGGCCCTCCATGTTGGGCCAGGAGGCCGCCCAGATCGGTTCCGGCCGCGCGCTGCGCGCCGACGACTACGTCTTCCCCACCTACCGCGAGCACGGCGTCGCCTGGTGCCGGGGCGTCGACCCGACGCAGCTGCTCGGCATGTTCCGCGGCGTCAACCACGGCGGCTGGGACCCGAACAGCAACAACTTCCACCTGTACACCATCGTCATCGGCTCGCAGACCCTGCACGCCGCCGGCTACGCCATGGGCGTCGCCAAGGACGGCGGCGACGCGGCCGTGATGGCGTACTTCGGCGACGGCGCATCCAGCCAGGGCGACGTGGCGGAGGCGTTCACCTTCGCCGCCGTCTACCAGGCACCCGTCGTCTTCTTCTGCCAGAACAACCAGTGGGCCATCTCCGAACCCACGGAACGCCAGACCAGGGTGCCGCTCTACCAGCGCGCCCAGGGCTACGGCTTCCCCGGGCTGCGGGTCGACGGCAACGACGTGCTGGCCGTGCTCGCCGCCACCCGCGCCGCCGCCGAACAGACGCGCAGCGGCCAGGGGCCCGTGCTGATCGAGGCGTTCACCTACCGGATGGGCGCGCACACCACCTCGGACGACCCGACCCGCTACCGCCGCCAGGAGGAGCTGGAGTCCTGGGAGGCCAGGGACCCGATCCTGCGGCTGCGCCGCCACCTGGACCGCGAGGGCGCCGCCGACGAGGCGTTCCACTCCGCGCTGGAGGCCGAGAGCGACACGTTGGCCCGCCGGGTGCGGGAGTCCATCCGCACCATGCCCGACCCGGAGCCGATGGCGATGTTCGACCACATCTACGCCGACGGGCACACCCTGGTGGACGAGGAGCGGGCCGAGTTCGCCGGCTACCTCGCCTCCTTCGCCGACCACGAGGGGAACTGACATGACCGTCGAGAAGATGGCGTTCTCCAAGGCGATCAACTCCGCGCTGCGCGCCTCCCTGGAGTCCGACCCCAAGACGCTGGTGATGGGGGAGGACGTCGGCAAGCTCGGCGGCGTCTTCCGGATCACCGACGGGCTCCAGAAGGACTTCGGCGAGGAGCGGGTCATCGACACCCCGCTCGCCGAGTCCGGCATCGTCGGCTCGGCCATCGGCCTGGCCCTGCGCGGCTACCGGCCGGTCGTCGAGATCCAGTTCGACGGCTTCGTCTTCCCCGCCTACGACCAGATCGTGACCCAGCTGGCCAAGATGCACGCGAGGGCGCTCGGCAAGGTCAAGCTGCCGGTCGTCATCCGCATCCCCTACGGCGGCGGCATCGGCGCCGTCGAGCACCACAGCGAGTCGCCCGAGGCGCTGTTCACCCATGTCGCCGGCCTCAAGGTCGTCACGCCCTCCACCCCGTCCGACGGGTACTGGATGCTGCGCCAGGCCATCGAGTGCGACGACCCGGTGATCTTCCTCGAACCCAAGGGCCGCTACTGGGAGAAGGGCGAGGTCGACGCGGAGGGCATCCCCGACGGGCTGCACAGCGCCCGGGTCGCCCGCGCCGGCACCGACCTGACCGTCGCCGCCTACGGCCCGACGGTCCGCACCGCGCTCCAGGCGGCCAAGGCCGCCGAGGAGGAGGGCAGGTCGCTGGAGGTGGTCGACCTCAGGTCGCTCTCCCCGATCGACTTCGACACCGTCCAGCGTTCCGTCGAGCGCACCGGACGGCTGGTGGTCACGCACGAGGCCCCGGTCTTCCAGGGCGTCGGCGCCGAGGTGGCCGCGCGGATCACCGAGCGCTGCTTCTACCATCTGGAGGCCCCGGTGCTGCGGGTCGGCGGGTTCCACGCGCCGTACCCGCCCGCGCGGCTGGAGGAGGAGTACCTCCCGGGGCTCGACCGGCTGCTGGACGGCGTCGACCGCGCCCTGGCGTACTGAGGGAGAGGCTGAGGAGAGTCGTGACGATGGCTGCGGCACAACAACAGCGCTACCGCGAGTTCCGAATGCCGGACGTGGGCGAGGGGCTCACGGAGGCCGAGATCCTGAAGTGGCTGGTCCAGCCGGGGGACGCGGTGACGGACGGCCAGGTCGTGGTGGAGGTGGAGACCGCCAAGGCGGCGGTCGAGCTGCCGATCCCCTACGACGGGCTGGTCGGCGAGATCCTCTTCCCCGAGGGCAGCACGGTGGAGGTCGGCACCCCGATCATCACCGTCGACACCGGCGGCGGTGACGACGCGTCCGACACCGGGCCCGGGGGTGACCCAGAACCCGAGGCGCGGACCGAGGCCGGGCCGACGCCCGCGCCCCGGGAGCCCGAGACGCGGGAGAAGGAGCCGGCGCGCGAGCCGGTGCTCGTCGGCTACGGCGTCTCGGCGGCCAGCAGCCGGCGGCGCCCCCGCAAGGCGGCCCCGGCGCCCGCCGCCGCCCCCGAGGCGCCGCCGGCCGCCGCCGCGCCGCCGGCGACCAACGGCGCGTCGCTGCCCGGGCGTTCCGGCGTGCTCGCCAAGCCCCCGGTGCGCAAGCTGGCCAAGGACCTCGGCGTCGACCTGGCCGCCGTGCCGCCCACCGGGCCGGGCAACGTGGTGACCAGGGACGACGTGCGCGCGGCCGCGGAGTCGGCGGCGCCGGCCGCGCCCGTGGCGCCGGCGGCTCCCGCGTTCGAGCCGCTCCCCGCCGCCGAGGGTGAGCGGGAGAGCCCGGCGGTGGAGCCGCAGTCGCTGGCGGCGATCCGTGAACGGCGGGTCCCGGTGCGCGGGGTGCGCAAGGCCACCGCGCAGGCGATGGTGGACAGCGCGTTCACCGCGCCGCACGTGACGGAGTTCGTCACCGTCGACATCACCAGGACCATCAGGCTGGTGGAGCGGCTGAAGAGCGACCCCGACATGGCCGGGCTGCGGGTCAACCCGCTGCTGCTGGTGGCCAGGGCGCTCCTGGTCGGCCTGCGGCGGAACCCGGAGGCCAACGCGGCCTGGGACGAGGAACGCCAGGAGATCGTCTACAAGGACTACGTCAACCTGGGCATCGCCGCCGCCACCCCGCGCGGGCTGCTGGTGCCCAACATCAAGGACGCCCACGCCAAGACCCTGCCCGAACTGTCGCGCGCGCTCGGCGACCTGATCAGCACGGCGAGGGAGGGCAAGAGCAGCCCCGCCGACATGCGCGGCGGGACCGTCACGATCACCAACATCGGGGTCTTCGGCATCGACACCGGGACGCCGATCCTCAACCCGGGGGAGTCCGCGATTCTCGCCTTCGGCGCGATCAAGGACCAGCCGTGGGTGCACAAGGGCAAGATCAAGCCGCGCAAGGTGACGACGTTGGCGCTCTCCTTCGACCACCGGCTGATCGACGGGGAGCTGGGCTCCCGCCTCCTCGGCGACGTCGCGGCGGTGCTGGAGCACCCGAAGAAGCTGATCACCTGGACGTGACCGCGACCACCCGCGCGCGGGGCCGGGGCGGATCGTCGTCCTCGCCCCGGTGCCCGGCCGCTCGCGCGGTTCCCCGCGACCCCCTTCCTGTCGGGGGCGCGGGGAACCGTGTGCGGTCGGCTTACAGGTAGGGGCCCGAGCGGGCGCCGCCCTGGTGGGGGTCTTCCGGGGACGCCTCCTCCGGCCCCAGCGCGCCGGGCGGAAGCGCCCTGCGCATCTGCTCCAGCTGCGCCCGTGCCGCCATCTGCTGCGCGAACAGCGCCGTCTGGATGCCGTGGAAGAGCCCTTCCAACCAGCCGACCAGCTGTGCCTGGGCGACGCGCAGCTCGGCCTCCGTGGGCACCCCGTCGTTGGTGAACGGCAGCGACAGCCGTTCCAGTTCGGCCACCAGCTCCGGCGCGAGGCCCTCCTCCAGCTCCTTGACCGAACTCGTGTGGATCTCCTTGAGTCGCACCCGGCTGGCCTCGTCCAGCGGGGCCGCCTTCACCTCCTCCAGAAGCTGCTTGATCATGCTGCCGATGCGCATGACCTTCGCCGGCTGCTCCACCATCTCCGTGACCGGTGTCTCGGAGTGGCCCTCCTCACCGTCCCGGCCGACCGGGCCGCTCAGCGCCATCCCGTCCGGGCCGACGACCAGGACCTGGGCGTTCTCCTGCGGCGATTCGTTCCTCGGCTGAGTCATACCTCCATCATGCAACGACCCTCACCCGATCCGCCGAGCCAGGGGCACGCGCGAGCGGGTCAGCAGCGTGGCCAGCAGCCAGGCGACCAGCGGGACCACGACGATCAGCTGGAGGAAGGTCATCCACGGCAGCTCGATGAACATCTCGGGGCGCGGCAGCGCCGTCTCGCCCGCGTCCCACCGGGGCTGCCACCAGTCGAGGTCGGCGCGGTGCTCCACCAGCCGGAGGCCGACCGCCGGGATGAGCCCGGAGACCGCTCCCAGCAGTACGCCCATCGCGGCGATCAGCCCGCACTGGAGTCCGGACAGCGCCCGCCGCAGCCGCGGCGTGGCGCCCACCGCGGAGAGCGTGGAGAGGTCGGCCGCCGCGTCCGCCTGCGCCAGGCCGGTGGCGATGCCGGCCGCGCCGATGGTGATCACGGTGGCGAAGAGCGCCAGCACCAGCAGCGCCAGCGAGTTCTTCTCCTTGTACCCGTCCTCCACGCGGAACGTCACGTTGCCGCCGAGCATCTCGATGTCGGCGTCGACCGCCTGCTGGGCGCTCTCGCCCGGGGTCTCGTCCAGGTCGTAGACGGTGCCCCTGTCCAGCGGGGCGAAGCCGGCCTCGGTCGCCATCTCCGGGGTGATGATCACCAGCGGCGCGTCGTCGCCGTCCTCCAGCACGTGCGCGGGGAGCGTGACCTCCCTGTCGGGGGCGTCGACCGGCAGGCCCAGGTCGTCGTACTCCTCGGCCTCCTTGGTGAAGGCGCCCAGCCGCACGTCGTCCGGCCCGTCGAGGAGGTCCTCGTGGGCGACCAGCGCCTTCCCCGCGGCCAGCGCCTCGGCGGCGCCCGGCTCGTCGAGGCCGAGCAGGGCCAGGGCCTCCGGCTCCAGGATCAGCACGGGCTCGGAGATGCCGCCGACGATGCCCCCGCCGCCGTCACACAGCGGGCTGGTCAACGCGGCACGGCGGTCCTCCGGGGCCATCGCATCGGCGTCCTCGGTGTAGGCCGGGCACTCGGCACCGTCGGCCGGCAGCGGCCCGACGTCGCCGCAGTAGGTCCAGGTGCTCCACCCGTCGTCGGTGGTCTCGCAGTTCAGCGGTCCCGGCACGGCCTTCGCCAGGTCCTGCCGCTCGTTGACGCGCAGCTCGCGTTCCGCCGAGGTCCTGGCCTGGTCGAGGGTGGTGGCGCCGTCCGCGTCGTACGCCATGAGCGCCGCGTTGCCGTCCGGCAGCTGCGCCTGGTACTCGCTGCGCATCTTCGCCTCGTCGCTGACCGTCACGGTGGCGACGGCCACGGTGCCGGCGACGGCCGCCAGCACGGCGGCGACTGCGGGCGCGGTGCGCCCCCGGTTGCGGGCCGCGTCACGCAGCGCCAGCCTCGGGGTCAGCGGCAGCCAACGGGCCAGCCGGCCGAACGCGCCCACCAGCATCGGGGTGCAGGCCACCAGGCCGAGCTCCGCGATGACGGCGCCCGCCGCCACGGGAATGGTCTCGCCCAGCAGCAGCCCGCCGAGCAGCGCGAGCGAGGTGCCGAAGAGCAACATGCAGCCGCCGACCAGCGGCAGCACCCGGCTGCTGTGCCGCACCCCGCGCCGGCCGGTCAGCGAGGCGAGCACCGGCGTGCGGGCCGCGTTGTAGGCCGGGATCACGGCGGCCATCAGCCCGATCAGCACGGCGAACGCCGCGATGCCGCCGAGTTCCAGCCAGCGGAAGTCCCAGCTGCCGAACCGGGTGCCCATCTGCCCTTCCAGCAGCGGTTTGACCAGCATCACCAGCGCGATACCGCCGATGAGGCCGATCACCGCCGCCATCGCGCCGAGCACGACCCCGCTGGCCAGCATGATGGCGCGCATCTGGCGCCGTTCGCCGCCGTTGGCGCCGACCAGCCCGAGCTGGCGGCGCGAGCGTCGGGCGCCGACCGCGAACGCGGGGCCGGCCAGCAGGCAGACCTCCAGGACCACCAGCGAGACCGCCACCACGGCGACGGCGACCCCGGTGCCGTCCACGCCGGAACCGGAGTCCAGCGCGAGGACCTCGGGGGCCAGCACGCTCTCCGACGGCGGGTTCAGGTGGAGTTCGCGGGAGACGACGACGAAGCCGGCCTCGTTGGCCCGTTCCGTCAGCTCCCAGTCGACGCCGGTGTCGCCCGGCACGTCGACCAGCAGCTTCCCGACGGCCCAGCCGTTGGCGGTGTCGTTCATGGCGCCGGGCCGCACGATCAGCTCGCTGACGTCCAGCTCGAAGGGCGCCTCGTACTCGCCGACGAGGGTGAAGGTGGTGCCCTCGTCCAGCGGTTCGCCCCAGGCGTTGACCGTCACCTCGTCGCCGAGCGAGAGGCCGCTGCCGGAGAGGAACTCGCTGCTGGCCACGACCTCGTCGTCGTTCTCCGGCCACTCGCCGTCGAGCAGCGTCCGCTTGCCCTCGGCCAACGGGTGGCCGGGGTCGGTCTCCACCACCTCGGCGTCGTCCACCCCGTGGGCGGTGGTGGCGCGCTGCCAGTCGGTGCGCTCGAAGAGGGCGCTGCTCCCCTCCGGCAGCACCTCCTCCGCCAGCGCGATCAGCTCCTCGGGCGTCTCCCAGAGCACCTCGGGCGCGTCGGCGCTGATCTCCTCGGAGGAGGCGCCGTTGTCGAGCGTCGTCCACTTCCCCTCGAAGTCCTGCGCGATCGGGTCCGAGCCGGTCAGCTCGTAGCTGGCGTCCGCCTGCCCGATGCCGCGCTCCAGCTTGTCCGCCACGCTCAGGTTGCCGCTGCGCACCGCGAGGTCGGCGCCGACGGCGCCCACGATCGGCAGCGCGATCATGGCCACCACCAGGGCGCTGCGGCCCTTGGCGCGCAGCGCGTCACGGCGGGCGACGCGCAGCGCCAGCCGCCAGGTGCTGCCGGCCTTCACCGGGCTCCCCCTCCGGTGAGCAGGGTCTCGGCCGTGCTGGACGCCGACTCGTCGACGACGACGCCGTCGCGCAGGAAGACCACCCGGTCCGCCCAGGCGGCGAACCGCGTCTCGTGGGTCACGAGCACCACGGCCGCGCCCTGGTCCGACCTGCGACGCAGCAGCGCGAGCACGGCGTCGCTGGTCTCGGTGTCCAGCGCGCCGGTCGGCTCGTCGGCGAGCAGCAGCCGCCGGTCGCCGACCAGCGCGCGGGCGATGGCGACCCGCTGCTGCTGGCCGCCGGAGATCTCGTCGGGGAAGCGGTCGGCGACCTCGGCCAGCCCCATCTCCTCCAGCGCGGCCAGCGCCTCCTTGCGGGCGGCGCGGTGGCGCACGCCGTGCAGCTCGCGGGGGAGCGCGATGTTCTCGACGGCGGTGAGCGCCGGGATCAGGTTGTAGTCCTGGAAGACGTAGCCGACGGAGGTCCGCCGCAGCTTGGCCAGGTCGGCACGGTTGAGCGCGCCGAGGTCCTGCCCCTCGACGAGGACCTGGCCGCCGGTCGCGGTGTCGAGGCCACCGGCCAGGGTCAGCAGGGTGGACTTGCCGGAGCCCGAGGGGCCCATCACGGCGACGAACTCGCCGGCGCGCACGGTCACGTTGATCTCGCGCAGCGCGTGCACGGCGGCGGGGCCGCTACCGTGGGTGCGGCTGAGCTGCCGCAGCTCCAGGACGGCGGGGCTCTCCTTCCTCGTGCCGGGGTCGCCCGGCGGTATGTCGTGGGTGCGGGTGTTCTGGCTCATCGGGAGGCCCCCTTCGGCTGGGTGGTGACGTCGGACGGGTCGGTCTCGGTCACCTCGGGAGGCGGCGGCTGGGGCTGGGTGGCCCGGGCGGCGGCGAGGCGCACCAGCCGTGACTCGCAGTGGTCGAGCCAGCGGACCTCGGCCTCGGCGTAGAAGATCAGCTGTTCGAGGACGAGCAGCCAGGCGATGTCGTCGGGGGCCGAGCCGTCGGCGTTCATCGCGTCGGCCTTGAGCCGGGTGTAGTCCCGCATGGCGGAGAGGGTGTGGCGGCGCTGCCCCTGGATCACCGCGCGCATGTCGACGCCGGGGGTGCCGACGGCCATCGCCAGCTTGATCGCCAGCTCGTCGCGGGAGGGGTGGGTGCGGTCGACCGGCTGGTTGAACCACTCGGTGAGCGAACGCCGCCCCTCGTCGGTGATGGCGTAGAGCTGCT
This sequence comes from Streptomyces zhaozhouensis, assembly GCF_900230195.1. GTDB lineage: Bacteria > Actinomycetota > Actinomycetes > Streptomycetales > Streptomycetaceae > Streptomyces > Streptomyces zhaozhouensis. The sequence continues at coordinate 213,375 of NZ_OCNE01000009.1, read as the reverse complement.
GCTTGGCGTCCCCGCCGCCCTCCGGTCTGATCAGGCCGTCCCGCTCCAGGCGGCCGAGGGTCGTGTAGACCTGCCCGATGTTCAACGGCCAGGTGGTGCCGGTGCGGGACTCGAACTCGGCACGTAGCTGGGAGCCATAGCGAGGCCCCCGGTCCAGGAGGGCCAGTAGCCCGAAACGGATCGACATACCGCGTATGTATACCGGGTATGCGGGCGTCCCGGCAAGCCTGCTTACCGAGTATGTTACGTGGTAAGTCCCTTGGTGGGGCCGGGGTGTGCGCCCGGGTGGCGGCGGGGGGGTGCGCGGGTGGTCAGGCGCGGCGCAGGCGGTAGCCGAGGAGGCCGACTCCCAGACCGACGCAGGTCAGGCCGGCGCCGAGCGGCAGTACCGGGAAGACCGCGCCGCCCGTTCCCGCGCCGGTGCGGGCCAGCCTCTCGCTGCCCCGGCCCTCCCAGCGGGTGGAGGGCTGGTCCACGATGCGCCAGCGGGCGACGCGCTGCTCCTCGGGGTCGTTCCCGGCTTCCGTCTCGGCCCCGCGCTCCTGCGCGGACCCGCTCGCGCGCTCCTGCGCGGACCCGTTCGCGGGCGGGGCGCCGCGTTCGTCCGCAGGGGGCGTCTCGTCCGCGGGAGGCATCCCGTCGGCGGGGGCCGTCTCGTCGGCGGGTGCCGCCGGGGTCGGCTCGCCGTCCCGGCCGCGGCCCCGCTCGTCGGCGGACGCCGACGCGGAGAAGGAGGCGGCGAGGGTCAGCAGTACCGCCCCGGCCAACCCGATTCCCACCCACAGCCTCACGAGTCCCGACCCTTCGCTGTGATCCCGTCAACGATGTGACCAGCGTGACATAGCACTAGCAGTCGGGCATTTCGGACGCACGGGGGTGCGGGCGGACGGGTGGCCGGAACGCGGGGCGCGGCGTGCGGGGTTCGGGGGCCGAGGTCCGGGGTCAGGCCGGGCGCGGCGCGGTGAGGTCGCCCTCCTCGCCGGTCGGGGTCAGCAGGATCTTGCCCACGTGTCCGCCGGCCTCCAGCACCTCGTGCGCCAACGGCGCCTCGGGCAGCGGCAGCAGCCGGTCGATCACCGGGCGCAGTCGCCCCTCGGCCACCAGCGGCCAGACCCGGGCGGCCACCTCGGCGACGATCGCCGCCTTCTCCTCCGGCGGCCGGGCACGCAGCGAGGTGGCGCTGACGGAGCCGCGCAGCGCCAGCAGCCTGCCCAGCGGCAACTCCCCGCGCGCGCCGCCCTGGAGGCCGATCACGGCCAGCCGGCCGCCGGTCGCCAGCGCCTCGACGTTTCGCGCCAGATAGCGGCCGCCCACGATGTCCAGGATCACGTCCGCGCCGCCGACCCGCCGCAGCTCCTCGACGAAGTCGTCCTCCCGGTAGTTGATCAGCAGGTCGGCGCCCAGCTCCCGGCACCGTTCGAGCTTCTCGGCGCTGCCCGCGGTCACCGCGACCCGCGCGCCGAACGCCTTCGCCAGCTGGATCGCGAACGTCCCGATCCCGCTCGCCCCGCCGTGCACCAGCAGCGTCTCGCCGGAACGCAGCCCGGCCACGCCGAAGACGTTGGACCACACCGTGCACGCCACCTCGGGCAGTCCGCCGGCCGCGAGCAGTCCCACCCCTTCGGGGACCGGCAGCAGTTGACCCGCCGGAACGCTGACCAGCTCGGCGTAGCCGCCGCCGGAGAGCAGCGCGCACGCCTCGTCGCCGACCCGCCAGCCGCTCACCCCCGGGCCGAGCGCGGCCACCCGGCCCGCGCACTCCAGCCCCGGGTAGGGCGAGGCGCCGGGCGGCGGGTCGTAGAAGCCCTGGCGTTGCAGGACGTCGGCCCGGTTCACGCCGCTGGAGGCGACCTCCAGCAGCACTTCACCCGGGCCGGGTGTCGGATCGGGGACCTCGGCCCAGACCAGTGCCTCGGGACCGCCGGGCTCGGGAATGGTGACAGCACGCATGGGCGGGAAACTACCCGTTCGCGTTCCCCCACTCACCCGGGCTCGGCACCTCGGCGCGACCGGCCGCCGCGCGGGGTACCTGGCCGTACGCCGACTGGCCCGGCCCCGGGCCCTGGCCGTGCCGCATGGGCACGTCCACGCGGTGCTGCTGCTCGTAGACCATGTGCACCAGCTCCGCGATGCACTGCCCGCAGGCGTAGAGGTCGCCGTCCGCGCGGGGGGCGCGGATCGGACCGATCCACAGGACGCTGATGTTCTCCCGGCGGCAGTAGAGCCAACACCGCCCGTTGACCCACTCGTTGCCGCCGGTGCCCCGGTGGGGCACCGGCCAGCCGCTGACCCCGGAGAAGCTGATGCCGCCGAGGGAGACCCGCGCCCTCACGCCGGCACCAGCCCACCCCGAGGGCGGCGCGACCCCGCGCCCTGACCGCTCCCTGCCATCCTCACTCCCAGTCGGTGCGACTACTGACCTTCCGTACTCACACCATCACCCACCGGAAGCCCTGCTTGTGCCGAGTCGCGAATTTTCACCGGTTCGGAGCCGGGGTGTCCGTACGCGTGTGCGGAAGGGGACACCCCCGGGCACTCACCGGAAAACGGGACGAGCGGGATGAGCGGGACGAGTCCGAGCGAGTCCGGACGAGCCGGCGGGCGCGGCTGTGGGCGAAGCCCCGGGCTCGGGAGGCGCCAAAGGCGCGGGGAGCCCCGGAAGTCCGGGGGTGCCGGAGGCCGGGGGGGATGCGGGTCGGCTCAGGAGGAGAAGAACAGGCCCGAGAAACCGCCCTTGCGGCGGTGGCCGTAGTGGCCGCCGTGGTGACCGCCGTGGTGACCGCCGTGCTGCGGCGCGCCCCAGCCGGGGCCGGGCGGCGGGGGACCCTGCTGGTAATGCGGCTGCTGCGGGGGCGGCGGCGCGGGGGCGCCAGGCGGGGCCCACTGGCTCTCCAGCTGGCTGATGTGCTCCAACTCGCCGTAGTCGAGGAAGATTCCACGGCAGCCGTCACACTGTTCGATCTGAACGCCGCTTCGGTTGAACGTGCGCATCGGTGCGCCGCACTTGGGACACTGCATCATCGGCTCCATGGTCGATCTGCTGTCCCGGCCACCCTACGACAGCACCGCGATCCGACCGCAGGAATCGACCAACGCCACGCCGTCCGCCGCGAGTTCGGCGTCCCGGCCGTGCGCGAGCAGCAGCGCGCGGGCGGCTCCCTGCACGGTGAACGCGCGTGCCGCGCCGTCCACTCGGGCCCAGGGATCGCGGACGGACGCCAACCCGTAGCCGTTCAGCAGCCGTTGCCAGTCGGACGGCGGCAGCAGGCCGGCCGCGTACCAGGCCGCCGGCCGCCCGAGGTCCCACGTCGGATCGCCCCACCCGAGGTCGTCCACGTCGATCAGCCGCCAGCCGGCACCCGCGAGCAGCACCAACTGGCCCAGGTGGAAATCCCCGTGACAGAGCCTCAGCTCCGCCTCCGGCGGGGCGGGGGCGCGGCGCTCGTGCGCGCGCAGCACCTGCCGCACCGCCGCCGCGTAGCGCGGGCCGGTCACCTCGGCCCGCAGCCTGCCCACCGCGCGCGCCACCCGCGCCGGGCCGCCGGCCGCGGGCAGCGGCGTCGACGGCTCCACCGCGTGCAGCCGGGCCAGCAACCGCCCGGCCTCGCCCCAGGGATACCGCTCCGGCACGGCCGGATCGACCGGCTCTCCCCGCGGCCACCGCGTCACCAGCCGCCCGTCGCACACCTCCACCCCGCCCAACGGCGGTACCACCAGCCCGTCCAGCGCCTTCGCCGCCCGCAACCGGGCGCGCAGCGCTTCGAGTTCGACCTCGGCACCGTGCGTCTTCACCGCCACAGAACCCCGCAACTCCACCCACCCCATGCCCCGCATGGTACGAGCGGTCACCCCGCCCCGCGCAGTTGTGCGGCGACCAGGTCGCCCAGCCAGTGCGCCGCGGGCTCACGGCTGCGGCCTGATCCTGGTCCGCTGAGGTCGAACTCGTCGCCCGCCGGCGGCCGTTGACCGGCGTCGCGAGGCCCGTCCGGATAGACTGTGCGCACTGTTCCACGCGCCGGGGGGCCCATGGGTGCGAGCACGCCGCCTGGAGGCGCGCGGCCGGGGGAGACGGAGAGGGTTCCGTTCTTTCAGGACCGTGTGCCGTTTCTGGCCCGGCTGGCGGAGCCGGAGCGGGTGGAGCTGCTGGGGCTGGGGCCGCGGGTGGGGTACCGGGCGCGGACCGAGGTGATCCACGAGCACACGCCCTCCACCCACGTGCAACTGGTGCTCGGCGGGCGGCTGATGGTGACCGCCGGCTCGCCGAACGGGTATGTCGCGCTGCTGGCGCTGCGCCGGCCGGGGGATGTGGTCGGGGAGTCGGCGGCGCTGACCGGGCAGGCGCGGTCGGCGACGGTCACGACGCTGGAGCAGGCGGAGTGCGTGCTGGTGGGCCGGGAGGCGTTCCTCGACTTTCTGGCACGCCGCCCCGACGCGCACCGGAAGCTGAGCGCGCTGCTGGTCGAACGGGTGCGGGCGGGCGACCGCAGGGCGTTGGAGCTGGCCTCGTCGGGCGTCAGGGAGCGGCTGGCGCTGCTGCTGCTGGACCTGGCGCGCGCGCACAGCGAACCGACGGACTCCGGGCTGCTGTTGACGGTCCCGCTGAGCCAACAGGAGCTGGCCGGCTCGGTCGGGGCCTCCCGTGAGGCCATCGTGCGGCTGCTGGCGGAGCTGCGCCGGAGCGGGGTGGTGGAGACGGCGCGGCGGAAGGTGTGGCTGCGCCGTCCCGAGGTGCTGAGCCGGATCGCGGCGGGCGCGGAACGGGGCTGAACGCGACGCCGCCGCACGGCGGTTGTGGGTCATCGGTCACATTCGGTGTGCGTCCGCCGCCCTGGAGCTGGTGCCCGCCCCTGCCGCACGCTGGACGCCGGGGCCGCGAGCGACGCGGGCCTCGTTTCCGGAGGGGGATCGCGATGACCATGACGACACCCGGTGACTTCTCCGTCCCGCTGGCGGAGCAGTTGCTCAACGAGGTCAGGGTGGAGATCGCCAGGGCCGACAGCAAGGCGGCGCTGCTCGTCGCCGCGCTCGGCCTGGGCACCGGGCTGTTCGGCGGGATGGTGGCCAACGGCGGCTGGTCGCCGGGGGCGTTGAGCACCTTGGGGCAGGTGCTGTGGTGGCTGGGGCTGGCCGCGCTGTTCCTGGCGCTGACCGCGTTTCTGCTGGCCGTCGCGCCGCGCCTGCCCGGTGGGTGGGTCCCGGGCGAGCCGTTGACCTACTTCGGCGACATCGACCGCGCGGCGCGCCGGGGTGAGTTGCGGGAGGCGCTGGCCGCGACCGGTGGGGCCCCGCGCGACCGGCTGGCCAAGGCGTTGGCGGCCAACAGCCGCATCGCGACCGGCAAGCTGCGCTGGGTGCGCTTCGGCCTGGTCACGTCCGGTCTTGGCATCGTGCTGCTCCCGGTGGCCCTGCTCGCCGGTTAGACGTGCCGGTTGCACGCGCGGGTTGAACGCGTCGGTCGCACGCGCCGGTTGAACGTGCCGGTCGCGCGCGCCGGTCGCACGGAGTTGCCCGGCCTCCCCGGGGCCACCGGGGAGGCCGCTCAGTTCGTCGCCAGGAACAGCAGCACGAAGATGAACACGAAGGCGAGCCCGATCAGGCCCACCACCAGGAGCACCCGGTCGCGTTCCGTCCAGCCGCGTCCGTGGAGCACGACCGGCGCCTCCGGCTCCGGCCTCGGCTCCGGCCTCGGCTCGGGCCTCGGCTCCGGGACCGGGCGCGTGGGACGCGGGGGCTCCGCCACGGGGGGCGGGGCGGCGGTCGGCGGCGTGTAACCGGGCGCGGTGGGGACGGGTTTGAGGGAGGACCAGCTCCCGGTCGCGGGCGCGCGTGCGGGCGGCGGCTGCCGAGGCACCTCGGCGGCGGGCTCGTCCCGGGTGGCGCGCCACAGGGCGATCCACACCTCCTCCGTGAACCCGGAGCCGTCCTCGACGATCCCCGTCAGGGCCCTCCGCGCCCGGGGGTTGTCGCGGGAGGAGCGCCACGCCGCGCCGACGACGTTCCTCAGCCGGTCGACCACCTCGTGCTCGTGGCTGAACGGGCGCACCCACCGCTGGTAGACGCCGACCACCGCGGTCGTGTCCTCCTCCTCCGTGCCGCCCAGCCGGGCCCCGAGGAGGAGGCCGCGTTCCAGAAGCACCAGGCAGAGCCCGCGCCGCAGCGCTTCGGGCCAGTGCGCCTCGGCCTCGTCGACCCTGGTGAGCAGCGTCCGCAGCTCCGGGGCGGCCGGGTCGATGTGGCGGAGCTCAGCCAGCAGCGCCTCGGCCTCGTCGCGCGGGTCGCGCGGGTCGCGCGGGTCGCGCGGGTCGCGCGGGTCGTGCGGGTCGTGCGGTCGGGGAGCGGATGGTTCGAACGCGGGTGGCTCGGGCATGGGCGGTTCGAACGCGGACGGCTCGGGCATGGGCGGTTCGAACGCGGGCGGCTCCTGCGCGGGCGGCCGGCGGGTGGGGCGCCTCGCGTTCGTGGAGGAGAGGTGGTCGAGCGCGTGTTCCGTCGCCCGCAGCAGCCACCCGGGCCGGTTCGGCGCCTCGCGGTCGGCGTGCAGCCGCAGGTGGTCCCGGAGCCGCGCGGGATCGGCGCCCTCCAGCAGGCGTTCCACCAACTCCCCCGCGACCGCCTCGGCTTCGTCCTTCCGCGCCCGCCCGGGGTCGACCCGCACGTGCCGCTCGCCCGTCGGCGGGTGGTGCGGCCACTCCGGGAGGAAGACGAAGCGCAGCGGCTTGCCGTCGTCCGTGTCGTGGGTGGCGAACGACCAGCCGCCCTGCTGCCTGACCAGCACCGGCCCGAACATGTCGGTCAGCCCCACCAGCACCGCGCGCGGCGCCCGCCCGAGCGAGCGGTCGAGGACCGAGAAACGGCGGTCCGGGTCGCGCAGCACCTCGGCGGTGAGCGCGCCGAGCGTCCTCGCCACCTCGGGCTCGCCCCACTGCGCGCGCAGCGCGGCGAGCTTCTCCGGCTCGGCCGCCGCCAGCGACTCCGTCGGGACGGGCGGAAGCGCGCCCCGCACGGAGGCCACGTCCAGGGGCGCGGGCTCCCAGTCCCACGTGTGCAGCGCCAGGCAGCGGCGCGTCGGCAACTGCCGCGTCGTGCCGACCAGCACGTGGCAGACCGTTCCCGATCTGCCACCCGCGTCCCGGCCCGGGGTGCGGTGGCCGAGGAGCACCCGCTCCCCCTTCTCGATCCGCACCAGCCCCCGGACCGCGTTCTCGCCCGCGACCTCCAGCGTCGGTCCCGCCGAGCGCGCGATCGACTCCGCCCACTCCCGTCCCCCGGACGCGGCGACGACGCCGAAGCCCGTGCCGCCGGACGGGTGCTCGGCGTCCCAGCGCAGCACGAACTGCCGCACCGTGTCCGCCGGTTCGTCACGTCCCTGGCGTCCGTCCGTGGTCCACGTGGTCACAGCCCCACCTCCCAGGGGTCGGTCTCCTCCACCATCCCGGCCATCGCGAGGAGCGACAGCAGCGGCGCCAGGGTCCTGCGCGGCGTCACACCGTGCGGGAAGGTGCCGCCGCGCTCCCCGCGGCCGGTCGCGGAGACGAAGTGCAACGTGCAGCGCGCGCTGTCGGTGAACGGACGCAGCCAGGCGCGGCTGCCGTGGTGTCGCAGGAACGCGTACACGTCCTCGCTCTCCCCGCGCAGCGCCTCGGGCAGCCGGTCGGTCGGCGGCGGGGACATCAGCCAGGACGCCACGGCCGGTTCGAAGCGGACCAGGTCGCTCTTGTTGAGGACGACGGCCGACGGCGTCATCATCAGGCCCGCCGTGCGCGGCACCCGGGACAGCACGGCGGCGAACGCCTCGTCGCCCAGGTCGCGTTCCCTGATGCCGACGCGCTCGCGGTGCCGCTCCAGCTCCGGCAGCCGCAGCGCGCGCAGCGGGTCGACGACGAAGAGGAAGGCGCCGGCGCCGGCGAGGAAACGCATCGCCTCGTCGTGGCTCTCCAGGTCCTCCCCCGCGAGGTCGAAGAACATCACCGGGCGGGTCCGGCCGCGCGACGTCAGCAGCAGCCCGTCGGCGAACCGCGCGAACCGCGTGGAGGCCGTCCTCGGCAACACCCTGCCGTCGCGCAGCGGTTGCAGCCGCTCCCGCACGAAGCGCTGGTGCCACTCCGGGTTCAGCGGCTCCGCGGTGATCCCGTACGGTTCCAGGCCGTTCTCCTCGATCTCGCCGATCATCGAGGTCAGCAGGTGCGTCTTCCCGGTGAGCGAGCCGCCGACGGTGACGACGGTCAGCGGTCTGCCGTTGGTCAGATAGGGGACGGGCAGATGGTGCTCGTCGAGTCCGCTGAGGTTGGGACAGAGCTGGAACGCCCGCCGCAGCATGTCGGCGCGGCGCAGCTCCACCGGCTCGGAGGCCGGGTCGAACGCGACGTACTCCCCCTGCTCCTCGGGGAGGAACAGCGCGCCCGGGTCGTAGGCGACGGGCCCGAGGCAGTACGGGCAGACGACCTCGAACGGCTCGTCGCCCGGGGCCTCCTCGCCGCGCGGCGCGGGGCCGGGACCGAGTCCGAGGCGCTCGCGCTTCTCACCCACCCGCCGGGCGTACTCGCCGCGCGCCGGGCCGGGAGGTGGGGCGGGCCCGGGGTCGGGCTCGTTCCACAGCTCAAGCAGCTCGGCGACGGGCCGCCGGTCCGCCGCCCGCGGCGCGAAGGCGCGGCCGTCGCGGAGCGCCGACAGCTGCGGGTAGGCGCCGAGGTCGGGCGGCGGCTCGGCGTGCGGGCCAGGCTGCCCGGCGAGCGCCGCGTAGAGCAGCCGGGCCGCGCTCCACAGGTCGTCGCGCGGGTCGCAGTGGCCCGTGCCGGCGAGCTGTTCCGGGGAGGCCCAGGGCGCCTGGCCGAACGGCTCCCTGGGGTGGCCGACGGGGACGGCGCCGTACGGTTCGCCGATGACGATGCCGTCGTCGTGCCACCAGACCGTGTCGGGCGCCAGCGTCCGGCACACCTGCCCGGCCTGTTCCCACAGCCGGACCGCGCGCACCAGTTGGCGCGCGGCCTCGTCGAACCGCCGGCCGCTGAGCCGGGCCTCGGTGAGCCGGGGCGCGCCCCGGGGCGGCGGCTCGTAGAGGACGAACGGCTCCTCGGCGTCGAGGTCGTGGCCGACCACGCGGAGGAAGAGGCCGGCGTGCGGGCCGCGCCCGTGGGCGCGTTCGACGGCCACGGCCGCGTTGACCTCCCGTTCCAGCGCCTCGCGCGCCCGCCGGTCGCCACGGGACCTGGCCGGCAGCCGGTACTGGCGCACCACCCAGCCGCGCCCCAGCCGCACCATCCGGCCCAGGGTCGGGCCGCGGTCCGGCAGCGGGCGGTCGGGCCCGAACCGCGCCTGGAACCGCACGGGTTCGCCCCCCGGCGTCTCGTACGTCAGCTCGTGCGCTTCGGGTCGGGTTCCCTGGCTCACCGGCCGGCTTCCTCCCCGTCCGCGTACGGGGTGCCGACGAAGCCGCGGCGGAGCGGCAGCAGCCGCGCCACCCCGGTGAACCGGCCGCCGCCCGTCCACACCATGTCCTCGCCCGCCGTGTCCCAGCCGTCCGAAGGACCGCCGCTCCCGCCGCCGCGCACCGACTCCGGCGCGAAGCAGACGCGGCGCGCGGCGGACGGGTCGCGGGAGAGCGCGTTGCGCTGGGCCCGCCCGCACAGCGGCTGGCCCGGCGTCTCGGCGCGCCGGGCGACCAGCGCCCGCGCCGGCTCCCCGCCGAGACCGAACAGCGCGGCCGGGCCGGGACGGCGCTCCAGCCGCTCGGCCTCGGGGGCGAACGCGGGCGGCGAGGCGGGGTCCTCGTCCAGCCGCCGGGCCTCGTCGTCCAGCAGCCCGGTCATCCGCGCGGTGACGGTCGCGGTGGCCGGGTTCTCCGGCGCGGCCTCGATCGTTCCCCAGAGGCCGCCCAGCACATGGAGGGCGCCGGCCGTCAGGTCGCCGGCGACGGTCTCCACCAGCCGTTCACCGCCGTCGCCCGCCTCCCGCCGCAGCCACGGCGGAGGGTCCGCCTCGATCCCGGACTCCGGCGGCGCGCCACCGTTCGGCCGCCCGTCGCCGGGGGGACCCTGCGCGGCGCGCGGCTCCCACTCCTCCCAGCCGCTCCAGTCGCCGCTCGCCCACTCCTCGTCCCCGTCCCCCTCGGGCCCCGTCCCGAAGTCGCCGCCCGTGCCCCAGTCGTCGGGCTCCGCCCAGTCCGCCGTGGGCGGCGGGCGGTCCGCGCGGCCGGGCGTCGCGTGCCGTTCCGCCGCGTCCGCCATCACGTGCAGCGTGCCGGCCACCGTGGCGGCGACGGCGGCGCAGTGCTCCCGCGCGTCGCGGAGGAACCAGTCCCGCGCCGCCGCCGTCACCAGCACCTCGCCGATCCCCGTGCGCCACCCCCGCGACTCCTCGGCGCCGGTCGCCTCCCACCAGCCGTCCACGCCGGCGACCCACCAGCGCTGCCCGAGGAACAGCACCCCGAGCACCGAGAGCGCCAGCGCCAGTCCCGCCAACCAGACGGGCGGGCCCAGGAGTTGGCCGGCCAGCGCGCCGAGCAGTCCGCCGGCGACCCCACCGGCGAGACGCCCCTCGGTGCCCACCACCCCGCCGTCCAGCCGCCCGTCGAGATCCCGGTTGGGGCGGCCGCGGGCGAGGAACGCCGTCACCCCGACGCACGCCAGGCCGACGGCCGGGCCCAACGCCCAGCCCGCGACCGGCCACAGCCCGGCGAGCAGCGCCACGCCGCCGCTCTCCAGCGCGTTCACGCGGGGCGAGGGAGAGCCGAGCGGGAACGGGTGCGGGGCGCGCAGCCGCGCCCGCCCCGCCGCGGGACACACCTCGTCGAGCCGGGGGACGCGCGCCGCGCTGCTGACCGGGTGCGCGCGCTGGGCGAGCGCGGCCAGCCGGGCGGCCGTCGAGCGCAGCGAGACGCCGCGGCGCAGCCGCGACTCCGTGTAGGAGCGCAGCGCGGGGCCGACCGGTTCGCGCGAACCCTCCGTCGTCTCCGGCAGGTTGACGCCGAGCCGGAAGAGCCGGCCGCGCTGGTCGGACCTGTCGTCCCTGAGGTCGCCCTCCCGCAGCGTCTCGACGGCCGTCTCCCGGTAGGCGTCCAGCGCGTCCGCCAACTCCTCCAGCCGCAAGGGGAGTTCGACGCGCCTTCCGGCCCCGGTCAGCGGCGCGAGCGGATGCCGGGCCACGTCGAACGCGTCCCGCGCCGCGTCCAGCGCCGCCGTGCACGCGTCCTGCCGGTCGCGCGGCCGGCCGCGCAGCCACTCGTGGCCGGCGAGACCGCGCGGCATCCCCTCCTCGACCAGTGGCACGAGGGCGGCGGGCACGTCGTCGAGACCGGCGCCCACGAACGCCGCGACCGGCGGCTCCTGCCCGACCAGCCGCTCGATCGACTCCCGCCAGACCCGGCCCCTGGCCGCGGGCGTGAGGCACTGCTCGAGCACGTCGAGCGCCGGCACCGCCACCCCCTCCGTGACCTGGGAGAGCGCGAGCAACACGGCGTCGAAGACGGCCGGTTCCGCGAGCAGGTCGACCAGCGGGCGGAGCGCCTCCTCCACCTCCGGCCGGCCGTCGCCGCAGGTCGGGTCGGGCACCCACACGACGCCGGCGCCCGGCGGGCGCAGCGGCAGCGGGCGGCGCAGCACCGACCGGCCGGCGGCGATGTCCTCCGGGTCGGCGGGGGCGCCGACCGCCACGCAGAGGGTGGGCACCGCGTCGTGCGCGAGCAGCCGTTCGTAGAGGAGTTGGTGGCCGGGGAGCCCGGCGAAGGTGTCGAGCACCAGGAAGCGGTCCGCCTCGCGCCGCCGCGCCTCCCCGACGGCGGCGGCCGCCCGTGCGGGGTCCTCCCGCAGGTCGAGTCGGTGGATGGGAACGGTCACCAGCCCTCCTCCGTCGTCTCGCCGCGGCCGTCCACGGCCCCCCAGTCGTCGAACTGGTCGGAGGGGGACTCGGACGGGGAGGACGGCGGCACGGTCGTGGAACGCCCGCCGCCGTCATGCCCGTTGGCGCCGCCGTGCGGCGCGGGGTCCGCGTCCCGCTCCCAGCCCTCGTCCTCGTCCGGCTGCCGCCCGGTCGGCCGCGGGGGGACGCGGCCGCCGAACCCGTTGGCGGCCGGCGTCGCCTCCCGCGCCTCGCGCCTCGCGCCGCCTCCGTCTCCGTCTCCGGCGCCGCCTCCGTGGTCGCCGTCGCCGTACCAGCCGCCCGTGCCGTCGTCCCGCCGGCGCCCGCCGCCCGGCCGTTCGCCGCCCGGCCCTTCGTCGTGCGGCCGCTCCCCGTACGGCCGCTCCCCGTAAGGCCGTTCAGCAGCCGTCCGCTCCTCCCCGCGCCCGCGCGTCTCCTCGCGCGCCCGCTCCTCCCGCTCCCGCTCCTCGCGCCGGGCGGCGAGACGGGCCCGGCGGTCGTCGTCCTGGGGGTGCCGCTCCCTGCGTTCCGCGGTGCGCAGCAGCTCCCGCAGCGTGCTGTGGGCCGAGCCCTGGTGCGTGCCGGGGAACGGCAGGTCGAGGGCGCCCTCGAAGGTCTTCTCCCAGAAGTCCCGCATCGGGGCGAGCCAGGAGTCCACGCGCCCGCCGCGCTCCAACGCCAGCTCCGCCACCAGGTCCCGCTGGTCGGGGGCCACCTCGTGCACCAGCCGGCGGAAGAGCCGGGACGGCGGCACCGGGGAGGTGGTCAGCCCGTCGGGCTGGGCGCGCATCAGCCGGTCGCAGACGACGTCGACGATCTGGCCCTCGTCCAGCAGCGCGAACCGTTCGTACGCCCGCAGCAGCCCCGTCCAACTGGAGAGGTCGTCCTCCAACTCGCCCAGCCTGAGCGTCATCGCCGCGTCGCCGCCGTCCCTGAGCCGGAAGCGGACGGCGGTCGGCGAGGCCGGGTCGCCGCGGAGCAGCACGCGGTCGTTCCACACCATGCACAGCAGCCGGTGCAGGATGCGCTGACGGTCCTCCTCCGTGCTGGCCAGCCAGTCGTCCCGGTAGCCGAGCCGCTGCCGCCAGTCCAGCGCGTCGTCGCGCCGGGCCTGGTCCTTGGCGTCGGCCCACAGCCGCAGCACGTGGCCCACCTCCGAGATGTCGGTGAGGCTCATGCCGCTGCGCAGCAGCACCACCGTGATCGAGTCGGTGGAGACCGGCCGGAACTCGATGGTCGCCGCGGAGTCGCGCGGCAGGTTCAGCGCCGTCCTCAGATACTGCTTGATCCGCGAGGTGGCCTCGGTCTGCGGGTGCACGATGAGGATCTTCAACGGGCCCCTGCCGTCCGGCACGAAGCCGACCGGCAGCAGCCTGGCCAGCTGCGAACGCAGCTCCACCAGCCAGCTCTCCGCGACGGTCGAACCGGCCTCCGCGTCGCCGGCCGCCGCCCGCAGCAGCTCCTCCAGGGAGGGCAGCAGCGGCCGGCCGTCCGCCACGTCCTGCGTGGTGAACAGCTGCTTCACCTGTCGCTCGACGATCTGCTTGATCTCCGCGACCGCCGGGCCGGGCGACTGACGCGCCAGACCGAACGCGCCCCGCCAGACGTCCCGGTCGACCATCCGCTCCAGCAGCCTGGCCGCGTCCTGGCCCTCGGCCAGCCCGTGCTGCCGCATCAGCCGCTCGAACGCCGCGTCGTAGAAGGAGCGGAGGTTGTTCTGCGGCGGCAGCAGGTAGGAGACGCCCTTGCGGTCATCGCGGAAGAGGTGCTTGCGCCGCTCGGCGAACGCCCGGCTCTCGCCCTCCTCGTGGGACCGCAGCGCCCGCACCAGCTCGCTGACCTCCCGCACGCTCCGGGTCAACGCCGGGCGCCAGCGGTTCTCGTAGTCCTTCCACGCCGCGTGCCACAGCTGGTTCGCCCGGTACTGGTACCAGGCGTTCTGCGCGGCGACACAGCCCTGCACCTCGGCGTCGCCCCAGCGGGCCGGCGCCAGGCCGGCGAGCGGGCGGCGGACGGGCGGGATCGGCGGCGGGGTGAGCTGCACGTGCTCCGGCCGCTCCGGCGGGTTGCGCCGGTTGTCGAGCATCCCCACCAGGCCGGCCCTCGCCACCCGGTCGGAGTGCTCGGCCTGCCCGACCAGCACCTGCTCCAGCTGGAACGGGCCCCACTCGCCGAGCTTCTCCCGGAACGCCGCCGCCGGCCGGAACTCCTCGACCATCCGCTGCACGTCGCGGTCCAGGTTGAGCCGCAGCCGGCGCAGCCCGTCCTCCATGTCGTCCTGCCGGTCGCGCAGCGCCTGCGCGATGTTCCGGCTGCCCCGGGGCAGCGGGTCCGGGTCGGCGATCGGCAGCGGCTCGCGGTCCCACAGGGCGCCGATCCCGGCGGCGCGGAAGAGCTCGGTGACCCGGGTCCTCGCCTCCGACGTGGTGCGCATCGCCCCCTCGGCCATGCCCTTGACCCCGGCGGCGAGCAGCCGCCCGGCGACGATCTCGGCGAGGTCGTCGACCGGCATGGTCAACGAGGCCGCCAGGCTGGTCGACATGCCCCGGTAGCCGACGCCGGAACGGGACGGGGTGGAGCGCTCGACGGCCCTGTTGACGAACTGGGCGGCGAACGTCTGGTAGTCGCCCTCCGCGCGGCCCGAGGCGGTGTCGTCGCCCAGCTCCGTGCCGATCAGCGACATCACGGTGGCGGTGACGGAACGGCGCAGGTCCTCCGGCTGGAGGCCGACCGGCCTGCTGAAGAGGATGGCGGTCTGCATGGTGGAGGGGCGCAGGGTGATGCGCCCGCCGCGCGGATAGGTCACCCCGGGCGGGTCGCCGGCCGCCGCGATGTCGCCGACCTCCCCGGACGCCTCGGGCGCGTTCTGGCTGTCGACCAGCCGCGCGATGTCGACCAGCGCGCGGCCGGCGTTCAGCTCCGCCTCCCGGCCGCCGCCCGCCTCCGGCGGGAACGCGGAGGGCATCACCACCAGCGGGTAGATCTTCACGCCCTCCAGCGCCTCGTGGAACGCGTGGTGGAACTCGCGGCCCACCAGGTGCAGCAGGTCGTAGAAGATGCCCGCGCCGGTGCCGCCGGAGACGGAGAACGCCACGAACACGTCGCAGCCCCTGATGTGGCCGCCGCCCAGCTCCCGCAGGTCGCCCCCGGACCCGGCGATGGCGCCGATCGCCTCGCGCAGCGGCGCCACCACCGGTTCGAGCCCGTCGCGCAGGGTGGCGAGCAGCGCCGCCCGCCCCACGGACGGCAGTTGGCCGGCGCCGGCGCTCAGCGGCGCGACCCGGGGCTCGCCGACGGTCGGCGGCAGCCAGTCCAACATGTCCTCGGGGCAGCCCACCCGCAGCGCGCGCGTGACCTCCGTCGAGCTGCTCAGCCCGGCCGGCAGCAGGTCGTGGATGGCGCGCGCCGTCTTCCGGTAGGCCGCCGCCTCCGGTCCCTTGGCGCTCAGGTGCGGCAGTTGGTACAGCTCGGCCTCGCTGAAGTCGGCGTAGACGAACTGGGTGCACTGCGGCAGTTCGAACGGCTGGCGCTGGCCGCCGTTGGTCAGCGCCATGCCGTCGGGGCCGCACAGCTCGCGGCGCAGTGTGCGCTCCAGCTCGGCGCCGATCCGGTTGCCGGTGCCCCCCAGGCCGACGAAGAGCATGGGTTGGTAGATCTTCATCTGTCGTCCCTCGGGTCAGAAGTCCGTGCGGTGGTCGGTCCCCGGCCCCGGCGCCCCGGGGCCGGCGGCCGGTCGTGGCCGTTTCGCGGGGCGGGGGGCGAGGAACGAGCGCCTCCCGGGCGCCGTGGTCCTCGGGTCGGGGGAGCGCACGACGACCTCGGTGTCGTCGTCGACCGGGAGGCCGACCCCCGCCGGGACGGCGCGCTCCTGCCCCCTGGGCGGCTTGAGGCGCAGCGCGCCGTCGGCCCCGCGCCGCAGCTCGTAGACCGACGCGCCGGCCGAGCGCGCCACGACCAGGGTCGGCCGGCCGCCGGTGCCGCGTTCCACCCGGAAGTGGAAGACCCGTGGCCTATCCCTGATCAGCTGCTCGTCGATCCGGTGGCCGGACTGGAGCAACGCGACGCGGTGACCGCCGAGTTGCTTGCGCCGCCGGGTCGCGGCCCGCCAGCCGGCGACCCACGCGCCGAGCGCGGCCGCCACCAGCGCGCCGGCGATCACCGCCCACCGATACCGGTCCCACCAGGTGGGCGGCGCGGTGACCGTGACCTCAAGAAACGCCTCGTGGACGACGCGGTCCCCGTCGCTGGCGTCGACGACCGCCAGCACCCCGCCGGTGCTGCCCAGCGGCGCGTCCTCCCCGAACGTCACGGTGAACGGGACGGACTCCTCGCTCCCCGGCCCGACCCGCACCTCGGCCGGCGCGACGCGCACCCCGCCCTCGCCGGTGTCCCTCGACTCCAGCCGCAGGTCGTGGGGTTGACCGTCGGTGTTCCCCACCCGCAGCGTGCCCGCGACGGTGCCGCCGGGGTGCGCCTCGTCCTCGTCGAACGTCACCAGCGCGTCGACCGCCGGCGGCCCCTGGGTGGCGCGGGTGTAGAACGGGCGCTCGTCGGCGACCACGCCGGGGGCCGCCATCTCGCTGGTGAAGACCAGCTGGCCCGTCGCCTCCTCCGGCACGGTGAACTCGCCGCTGAAGACCAGGTCCCCCGCGTCGCGGTCACCCTCCGCGCCCTCGTCGCCGAGCGGCACCGGCACCGGCGCGAAGCCGTCGCCGGTCAGCAGCGCCGACGCCCGGATGCCGGCGACCAGCTCCGGGTCGTCGATGGTGACGTTCTCCCTGGTCTGGAGCCGCGCCTCGACCAGCACCCGCTCGCCGGGGCTGGGCGAGGGCGGCTGGACCGTCACCGAGGAGAGCAGCCGCCCCTGCCATATCGCGCTGACCGCGGCCTCCCGCGGCGGGCCCTCGCCCCCCGGGGCCAGGTGCACCCGCCAGGTGCCGGGCTTCGGGTCGCTGACGCGCAGCGCCTCGACCGCCGTGTTCCGGCCGCTGACCTCGAACGTCGAACCGTCGAACTCGCCCTGCTCCGGCACCTCCCGGCCGTCCGGGTCGTAGTAGGTGACGTCGACGCCCGGCACGCCCTTGGCGACGGTGATCGAACCGTCGGTCGCGATCGGCGGGATCGTCACCTCCAGGTCCACCGGCGGCACCCCGCTCTCGCCGATCTCGACGGCGGCGCAGCGCGCGGCGGCGAAGGTGCGCTGCAACGCCTCCAGCAGATCGCCCGAGGCGCCCACGACCGTCATCTCCGGCACGGCGTCCGGGAGTTCGGCGCAGCCCTCGACATAGCCGCCCGCCGCCATCTCGGCCAGCGCCTCCTCGTCGATGTCCTCGCCGAAGCCCAACGGCCAGATCTGGACGCGGTTCTCCCTGGCGCGGGCGAGGGTCTCGCCGAGGGCGTCCCGCGCGTTCCGCTGGCGGGCCTCCGGGCTGCCGCCGTAGTTGAGGCTGTCGCGCACGTCGAGCCGTCCGTCGGTGAGCAGGAAGACGACCCTGGGCGTCTCCTCGTCGCCCTGGACGAGCCGGTCGACGGCCTGCGCGAGCGCCGCGGGATGGTCGGTGCCGGGGCCGATCACCTCGCGGTTCGGGTCGGCGAGCGCGCGCACGCACTCGCTGATCCGCTGCCGGCCCGCCGCGTCCAACTCGGTGCCCTGGCACGCCTCGACCGCCGCGACCTGGCCCTCCTCCTCCGCGCTGCCGAAGCCGATCACGGTGGCGCGGGAGCGCTCGGACAGCTCGGCCTGCGCGATGGTGGTGGCGGCGTCGACCTCGCGCCGCAGATCCTCCTCGGAGAGGCTGTCGGACTGGTCGACGACGATGGTGAAGTCGATCGGGGCGACCCCCGGGTCGGCGCCCTCGCCGTCGTCCTGCGCGGCGACCGGCGGGGCGAGTGAGGCGCCGAGCGCCAGCAGCAGCCCCGCGGCGAGCGGCGCCGCCGCCCGGCGCCCGCGCCGGGCCGTGCGCCGGGCGCTCACGGCGCGTCCCAGTCGTCGAAGGTGTCACTCGCGCGCCCGCCGTCGCGGTCGCCGCGGCCGGCGAAACGGGAGATCCGGTCGGGCGCCCGACCGGGGCCGTCGCCCGGCTCGCCGTCCCACGGCTCCCACTCGTCCTCCCGCACGCCCCCCGCGCGCGGGCCCGAGGCGTCCGCCCGGCCGCCCTCCGCCCCCCGGTCCCCGCCCCCGGCGGCGTCCCCGTCCCCGTCCTCCCAGAACGGCCTGCGCCGGCCGGACCCGCCTTCGCCGCGCCCGAGTTCACGCCGGCCGCCGCGCGCCGTCAGCACCCGGTCCATGGTGTTGCCGACCACGTCGTCCGACCTGTCCCGCAGGTACTGGATGACCTCGTACATGTGCTCGCCGATGTCGTGCCGCTCCAGATGACCGCTGTCGAGCATCCGGCTGAACAGCTCGATCGACACCTGGTGGTCCTCCCGCCGCTCCTGCCGGATGAGGTTGCGGATCTCCAGCTCGCGCCCCGGTTCGCTGGCCATGAACCAGGCGATCTGCGCGATGTCGCCCCGCTGGAGCATCTGCTCGAACTCCCGCGCCCGGGACGCGATCCGCCGGGACTCCCACTCCTCCCTGCGGTGCGAGACCCGCATCTCCTGCTCCAGCTCGGAGTGCTGACGCCGCTGGTCGACCGCCCGGTAGCTCAGGTCGACGAAGATGTGCACCTTCGCGCGCAGCCCCAGCTCGTCGCCGAACGCGATCCGCCCGGACAGCAACTCGTCCCGCACCGCGCGGTCCACCCGCTCCGCCTGGGTCAGCTCGAACCGGCGCGAGATCCCCCGCAGATGCTCCTGCAACTCGTCGGCGAGCAGGTCGGCGACGTTCCACACCTGCCGCTCGACCACCAGGTGCGGGTCCCGCACCTCCCAGTGCACGGCGGCCTCGGCCTCGAAGAACTCCGAGTCACCGGCGGCCGGAAGCGTCAGGTCGAACCGGCTCACATGGCGTCCCGTCGCGACCTCGAAGACCGTGTACGGCCCTCGCAGCAGCGGCTTGGCGTGGTCCTCGTGCCGGTCGGGCCACCACACCGAGTGGCCGCCGTTGCGGTAGCGCAGCACCGCGATCACCTGCCCGCTGGTCTGGCGGTAGGGGACCCGGCACTCCCGCAGCAGCGGGCCGGCGGGCGTGACGCGTTCTCCCCGTTCATCCCCGTCCCCGTCCCCGTCCTCGCGACCCGGCCCGCCGAACGCGCCGGGTTCCCTGTCACTCACCGGTCGGTACTCCCTCCTCGCGCCGCACGCCACAGGCGACGCGCGACCTCCGTCTCCAACGGGCGGTCCAGATCGCGTACCTGACGGTCCAGCAGGTGCCGCAGCCGGTCCCGGTCGCGGTCGTCGGCCACCAGCAGCGGCAGGAAGCCGGCGAGCGACGCCAACTGCTCCTCGTCCGCCGCCGCCCGCCGCACCCAGCTGCCCAGCGCGTCCAGCGCCGGCGTGGAGGACCGCGCGGTGGTGAGCGCGTACCGCGTCAGGTCGGCGAGCCGCCCCGCCAACTCCGGGCGCGCCGCGACCAGCGCACCCACCAGCGGCCAGTCGGAACGCCCCTCCCACTCCTCGTTGTCCCGCAGCCCCCACAGAAAGGTGGTCGGGGTGCGGATCGCGCGCAGCACCGTCAGCAGCACCAGGTCCGCGTAGGGGCGGCGGCCGTCGCGCAGCCAGCGGCCCAGCCGCTCGACGACCGCCTCGGGACCGGGCCCCGCCAGCAGCCTGGCCACGCTCAGCGAGACGGCGCCCAGCAGCGCGCCCTCCTCGTCGCGGCGGACCGCCTTGCCCAACTCGTCGAGCGAGGCCGCCACCGAGCCGGCCGCCAACCCGTAGCCGTGGGCGACGACCGCCGCCTTCCGCAGCCCGGGGTCGGGGCCCTTCGCCCACTGCTTCAACAGGCTCGTCACCGCCGGCCGCACGCCCGGCGCGTGGGCCGCGCGCGAGAGCACGGTGGCGACGGCCAGCCGGGGGCCCTCCTGGTCGCCGAGCGCCATCGGCCGCACGATGTCGCCGAAGCCGTGGATCCAGTCCCAGGAGCACAGCACCCCGGCGGCCACCGCGGCCCGCACCCACACGGCGGGGCGCGGGTCGTCGCACAGCTCCCGCAGCCAGCGGCCGATCGGGCCGCGCGCGGAGTGGTGCCCCTCCCACACCTCGCGCAGCACGGCGGTGGCCAGCCCGTTCCCCCGGAACGTGACGACCCGCGCCGGCACCTGCGCGAGGCCCAGGTCCACGACCCCGTCGCCGAGCTGGGCGCGGGCCAGCGCCGGCCGCAGCTCGGCGTGGGTGCCGAAGAGCCGGCGCCCCGGCGGCTCCTCGGGGGCCAGCGTGATCCCGAACTCCCAGGCCAGCCGGTCGGCGGCCTCGGTGGCGAGCCCGTAGGGAGAACCGTTGAAGACCGCCACCGCGATCCGGAACGCCGCGGTGCGCAGCGCGGGCAGCGCCTCCGGCAGCCGGCCGGGGCGGTCCGCGCCGGCGAACCACACCCGGGCCTGCCGCGTCACGAACCCGGCGCAGGCCGCGCGCAGTTCCTCGTCCGTCGTCTCGCCGAGCTCGCGGCGGGCCAGATGGTCGGCGAGCAGGGCGGCCTCGGCCGGCAGCAGCTCGTCGAGGCCGAGCGCGCCCCGCACCGCCGCGCCGCGGGACCGCGCCAGCGCCGCGTCCAGCGCCCCCTCGGGCGCGTCGCGCAGCCGCCGCCGCAGATGGCGCCGCAGCACCTCGCGCGCCGGCGGCGGGACGAAGCCCACCGCGTGCCGGCCGCGCAGCAGCCGGTCGGCCAGCTCGCCGCTGCCCACCACCAGCACGCCGAACGCGCCGGCCTTCGCCAACTGGGCGCCAAGCCGGTCCAGATGCATCTCCGCCAACGGCCCCGCCGTCCCCGGCCCGCCCTCGGCGCCCGGGGGCGCGTCGGTCACCTGGGCGTCGGCGGCGTCCTCGTCGGGCAGCCGCAGCAGATAGCCGGCGCCGGCGCGGAACCGCTCCTCCCGCAGCGCGCGCGGATCGGTCGCCGGGTCCAGCCGGTTGACGCCCTCGGCCGCCACCTCGGCGAGCAGCGCCAGCGCGGTGGTGCCGCGCCCGGTGCCCGGCTCGCCGCAGACCACCAACAGGCTCTGGGCGCGCAGCAGTCGCTTCATCCGCGCGTAGCCGGGGGCCTGGAGGTAGACGGCGCGCAACCGCCCCAACTCCTCCTCGGGGACCGGCCCGTCGGCCAGCGCGGGGCCGGCGGCCCAGGCGGGATCGAGTTGGTTGACGAAGAAGTAGTTGCCCTCGAAGTACTGGTTGTCCCGGCCGACGGCGAGGGTGCGCGAGGGGGCGAGGTTCGCCCGCGCCGCGCGCGCCGTGGCCGCGCCGCCGCCGTCCTCCCCGTCGCCGAGGTCGCCGACGGCGGAGCGGAACGGGTCGGGCCCGGGGGACGGTTCGTCGCCGCGCTCCTCCCGGTTGTCCCTCCCGTCCCGACCGCCCTTACCCTCCCTGCCCTCCCGCTGGTCGCGGTCCCGGTCCCGGTCGCGGTCGCGGTCGCGGTCGCGGTCCCGGTCGTCGGCGGAGCCGGCCCCCTCCGCCGGCTCCGCCGAACGCCCCGCCTCGGGCGGGGAGCCCTCGTCCTCGTCCCGTTCAGTCATGCGGCCGTCCCCCCTCGTCGGAACCGTCGGAACCGTCGGGGCGGTCGGGGCGGTCCGCCCCCGCGGACTTCCGGATGCCGGTGAACGGGCCGTGGAACACGTTGTCCTGGATCACCTGGTTGTCGCCGCGCACGTGGAACACCGGGCGCGGGCTTCTCTCGGCGTGCCCCGGCGCGCTTTCCCCCTCGGGCGCCGGCCGGCGCCCCGGCGCATCGTCCCGGGCGCGCTTCGGGCCAGGTCCCGGGGCGGACTCCGGGGCGGACTCCGGCAGCGGCGTCGGGCGTCCCGGCAGCAGAAACCACGCGTACTCGTCGGTCTCCTTGTTGCCGACGCGGCGGCGCGCGTAGTGCTCCGGCTCGATGTAGCGGCCGCCCTCGCGCACCACCGTGCGGTAGAGCGTGTCGGAGACCACCAGCAGCAGGTCGGCCCGCGCCTCTTCGACCGCCCGCCTGGCCGCCTCGCTGTCGCAGAGCCGGCAGGTCAGGTCGACGGCCCGCCCCACCAGGCCCCGCGCGTCGAACACCACCGGGCCGGCGTGCATCGCGACCCGCAGGCGCAGCGGCACCCCGCCGGCCCGGTTGTGCGCGCGCAGGCCCTGGTGGAGAGCGTCCATCCAGACGCCGACCATGTCGGTCGCCGGAAACGACGGCTCGACGGTGGCGAGGACGCCGTCCCCCCGGTCCTCGTGGCGTAACTCCCCGGGGAGGAGCCCGACCAGGTCGCACGCCTCGTGGAACGCCCGGTACATCGCCTCGCGCAGCGCGATCTTCGCGTCCATTCCGAGCCGGCCGGAACCGCGGGCGTCCACGGAGATCACCAGCCGGCTGAGCGCCCTTTCCGGCTTCCCCCGGTCGTCGCGGGAAACTCCGCCGGTTTCCCGGCCGGTTCGCTCCCCGTCATCGAATGCCCTCCCCATGTCCTCCCCCATGCCCTTCCCCTCCACGGGCCGCCGTTTCCTGAACGAGTGTGGACACCCACTCGCCGGCGCGATGTAGCCGTTTACACACCCGGCACAACATTTCCGGACGGCGCCCCGCCCTCCGCTTTCCCACCCCGGGAGCGTGGTGGCTCCGCCGCCGGACCCTCAGTTCAGTTCCCCGCGTTCCGCCAGCAGCCGCAGCAGGTGCGGGTTGGTGACGATCAGCCGTCTCGGCCCGGTGCGGACGACGTCCTGGTCCCGCAGGAGCCGCAGCGACTTGGCGACCGCCTCCCGTCCGGTGCCGATCGCCGCCGCCAGGTCGTGCTGGGGCAGCGGGAGGTCCACGACCGTTCCCTCCTCCACCTCGCGTCCCGTCCTCTCCACCAGTTCCAGCAGCCTTATGGCCAGGCGTCGCAGCACCGTTCCCGAGGCGAGTTCCCTGCGTTCCTGGTCCGAGCTGCGCAGCCGCGAACTGAGCTGGCGCATCACCAGCCCCGCGGCGACCGGGCGTTGGAAGAGGAACCCGCGGAACCGGTCGCCGGTGAGCACCGTGGCGTTCAGCTCCCCGAGCGCCGTCACGGTGGCGCTGCGCGGGCGGTGGTCGACGGCGGCCAGCTCTCCCACCAGGTCGCCGGCACCGCGCAGCGCGAGGATCAGCCGGGCGCCCCGGTCGGTGTTCACCTCGGCGACCGACCAGCCGTCGAGGATCACCAGGACGAAGGTGCTGTGATCGCCCTCCCGGATCATGGCCTCGCCTCGGGCGAAGGTGCGGGGGGTGCCGAGATTGATCAGATCCGCGCGGTCCCCCGGCGACAGGGCGTCAAGGAAGGCGTGCCCCTGCCCGAACAGACTCATGAGAATTCCCGAGGTGAACGACCTGCGGGAACCTGCGCTTTGACAAGGCGACCGTCACTGGATTCCCCCGTTGCGATCTTCCGTGCGTGTGCGAGGAGACGAGAGTAGAGCTGAAAACCACGGTGCCGCAAGGCGGTTCACCCCATCCGTATCTTTGTGCGCTTCATGAATCAGAGACTCTCAGGAATGCGATATTCCTATGGGATATTCAGTCGCGCTGGCCTCTCTGGGTATGCCTCGCACGGACGTTCCCCCAACTCCCCGTGCCACACCTGTTTCCCCGGCCGGCGAGGGCGGAGGAAACAGGGGAACGACGGATAGGTTGTGGCAAATGCCGCGGAACGGTGCGGCGGAGTCGCGGCGTTCGGGTGCGCCGCGTGGGAGAGAGGCGGCGCGCGATGGCGAGGAGCGACCGGGAGATCGCCGAGGAGCTGCGGCGACGGCTCGGCTCCGGGGACTGGGCGGCGGGGCGGCCGCTGCCGCCCGTCGAGGAGTTGGCGCGGGAGTGCGGCGGCACGGACGCCGACGTCGCCTCGGCGCTGGCCGCGTTGACGGCCGAGGGGCGTCTCGTCCCGGACGGGCGAGGGGGCGTGCTCGCCCGCGCCCCGCGCCGGGCGGTGGTCCGCTCCAACGAGCGCCACCAGTGGGAGAAGGACCGCGCCCGGCGCGACCACCGGGTCCGCGCGGGCACCGGAGTGACCGAGCGCGACACCGGGCTGCCCACGGACGAACTGGTCTTCACCGCGACCTATCACGAGGCCGTCGCGAACGGGGAGTTGGCGCGTGCCTTCGACGTCCCGGCCGGCACGGCGCTGGTGGAACGCGTCTACCGCACCCGCCGCGCGGGTGAGTCGGCGCCGTTCAACCTGACCAGTTCGTTCCTGGTCAGCGAACTGGTCGCGGCCAATCCCGCGCTGCTCGACGAGACCCGCGAACCCTGGCCCGGCGGCACGCAGCACCAACTGGCGACCGTAGGTGTCGAGTTGAGCCGCATCGAAGAGGAGGTCACCGGTGTCGGGCCGGCCTTCCGCGCCGAGGCCGCGGAGTTGGACCTGCCGCCCGGCGCCCCCGTGATCCGCCTCACCGCCCGCTCGGTCGCCGTCGACGACCGCACCGTCGAACTCTCCCGCATCACCCTTCCCGCCGACCGCACCCGCCTCCGCTTCGTGACGCGCCTGACGCGGTGGTAGGGACGCCCGTGCCGGTATGACCGGTCCGCGCCGTGTCACCCCGTCGGGGGAACGACGGCGGTGCCGTTCTCGCCGCCCGGCCAACGGGCGGGCGCCGCCGCCGGCTTGGCGCCGGGTGGTCGTCGAGTCGGCGCGCTCCGGCATGGGTTGACGGTATGTCGGGGCACGCGCACGCGCCCGCCGACGCGCAGGGCCGACGGGCGTGTGCGAGACGGGAGTTGGGTGGTCAGGTGACCAGTCCGTGGATGCGGTACTGCATCACCCGGTAGTTCTGGGGGTCGTACCACTGGCTCACGGCGATGTGCAGGTCATCGAAGGTCGAGCCGGGGAAGACCCAACCGCCGTACGGGTGTGCCACCACGTTGTCGTGGTCCTGCCCCGGGGCGGTGGGCAGGATCATCGGCTGTTCCGGCGTGACGGTCAGGTCGGAGGTGGGCAGGTCGAAGATCTGGGCACGGATGTCGAGCGGCTCCATGTTGAGCCAGGTCAGGATGTAGCGGCCCTCCATCGCCCGGAAGCCGATCTCGCCCCGGCGGCGCACGCCGTTGACCGTGGTCGGCTGGTTCCCCCACGCCCAGGCGCCGTTGGCGTACCCCCACGGCTCGTACGCCGCCGGGTCGCCGACCGACTCGTGGCGCACGCGGTGCAGCAGCAGGCCCGAGGGGATGTCGCGGTTGAAGACGGAGGAGAGGACGTAGCAGTAGCCGTCGTCGGCCACCGCGTAGGTCTTCTGCTGGAACTGGCCGCCGTACTGGTCACCCGGCCACTGGCACAGGTACTCCCAGGTCTCGCCGTTGTCCGTGGAGCGCCAGAAGTCCGAGTGGTGCGTCTGGAAGATCACCCCGCGCATCAGGTGCATGTAGAGCGTGTCGCCGATGGCGAAGACGTCGGAGGGGATGGCGGTCGTCCCGCCCTCGTGGCCCTCCGGCACGAGCCCGACGGCCTGCGCCCCGCCGACGGCGCCGTCGACGACCAGCGCGTTCAGGTCCGGGTTGGAGGCGCGAAGCCCCACGGGCGAGCGCCAGTTGGTGTCGTCGCCGACGCCCTCGCCGTCGAAGGTGTCGCCGCACACCAGCAGGATCGTGCCGTCCGGGCACCGCACCGGGATGCCGAGGTCGGTCCAGGGCGCGGCGAACCGGCCGGTCTCGTTCGGCCCCGTGAGGTCCCTGACCTTGGAGCCGCCGACGGCCGCCGGCGCGAGGCCGCCCCCGGGACTGCCGCCCCCGGCGTGGGTGCCGCCGGCGTGGGCGCTCGCCGCGCCGCCCGGGGCGAGGGCGATCCCGCCGGTGCCGAGCGCCAGCCCGAGACCGAGTCCGGTACGGAGCACGTTTCTACGGGCCGGGGACGGGCCTGGGGCGCTGGTCGGGTCCGCGTCTTCCGTGGTCAAGAGGGCCTCCTGTCGAAGCCGTTGGCGGTCGGCACGGCCGAGAGGCGGTGGGTCGCAGCCGACGCGGCCGAACGTTGTGCGGGCTGCGGACGAGCGTAGGGACGCGCCTTTCCGCACGCCAGGGACGTGCGGTGAGGTGATCGTGGGGTGTTGGTGTGGCTTTCCGGCAGTTGGCCGGAACCCGCCCTTCCGTCTCCGCGCCGCCCGCCCGCGCGCCGGAGGCCGATCCGCCGGCCTTCCCGACGCACCTCGGCGGCGTGGTGACCAGGGCGAGCCCCGGACGCGACCCTACGGCTCGATCAGCGGGCGGTAGGCCGCGCGGCGGTCGGAGTCCGAGGGCTCGACATAGACCTCGGACGGCGGGATGCCGACGCCGGTGTAGGTCTCGTAGGTCAGCACCGCCGGGCAGCTCGCGCCGCCGACCGCCAGCGCGCTGTCGGAGACCAACTCGCCGGTCCGCAGCTCGTAGGCCCGCAGCGGCACCCGCAGCTCGTGGAAGGTGACGTCCACGGAGCCGTTGATGCCCAAGTCGGACTCGTAGGGGCAGGTCTCCACCGCGGCGCCCATCTCCGCCGTGCCGAGGCAGACCACCAGCACCGCGTCCTCCGCGCCCTCGGCGCGCCAGGAGTCGGGGAGGCCGGCGCCGGTGCCCTCCTCGTCGTTGAAGAGCAGCGCCGGGTGCGGGCCGCCGCCGTCGTAGGCGGGGGCGCCCCGGTAGGGCGCGGGGTCGTCGCAGTAGTCCGGCTCGCCGCCGTATCCGTCGTCGAGCAGCGCCCGCACCGCCTCCAACTCGATGCCGGTCTCCGCCCGTTCGATCCCCTGCTCCGCCTCACCGGCCAGCTCGTGGTCCGGGTAGCGGTCGACGAGGCCCCGGTACTGGGCGCGCGCCGACTCCCACCGCTCGTCCGAGAGCAGCTCCTCGCCGCAGCCGACCAGCGCGGCGGGCTGGATCTCGGGTACGACGCCGACCGACCGGCCAAGCGCGGTGTCCGGGGCCGCGTCCTCTTCCTCCTCGTCGGTGGCGTCGAGCCAGCCGGCGATCTCGCGCGTCACACAGGCGTCGTCCGTCGGCAGCGCGCCGAGGAAGCCGTCCAACGCCTCCTCCGCC
Source organism: Streptomyces zhaozhouensis (assembly GCF_900230195.1). Classification (GTDB taxonomy): domain Bacteria; phylum Actinomycetota; class Actinomycetes; order Streptomycetales; family Streptomycetaceae; genus Streptomyces; species Streptomyces zhaozhouensis. The sequence continues at coordinate 186,455 of NZ_OCNE01000009.1, read as the reverse complement.
TCGCCGCCGCGCTCGGGGAACCGGGACCACACCACGTCGAGTTGGTCGAACGCCGCCGCCAGCAGCTCGACGTCGCCCCCCGCCAGGGCCGCGTCCAGGCCGTCCCGCGCCTCGGCGAGATACAGCTCGGCACCGCGGTCGCGCGCGCCCTCCCAGAGCGCGCTCGCGTGGTCGGCGTAGTCGGCGAACGTGCCCGCGGCGGCGACCCGTTCTTCGGAGTCGAGCAACCGCTCGGCCTCGACGAGGAGTTCGCACGCCTCGGCCTCGTCGTCCACCCGGGAGGTCAGGGGCGCGTCGTAGAGGCGGTGGAAGAAGCCCAGCGCGTCCGAGCGGGCCAGGGAGCGCTCGCAGTCGCCCTCCCGGTGGGCGGCGGTGGCGTCGCCCTCGATCGCGTGGGCGTCGAACCGGGCTATCGCCACGGAGAGCACCAGCGGCACGGCGGCGGTGAGGGCGAGCAGCCGCTGCCGGCGTATCCCCCTGAGCCAACCGCCCTTGCCGCTCTCGCCCGCCTCCGCCCTCCACGCCCCGCGCGCCGGCCGCCCGCCCGCGAGATACCAGCCGTGTACGGAGACGAACACCCACCAGGCCAGCAGCAGGACCTCGCGCCACCAGGAGGGCGAGGCCGCGAGGAAGCCGACCAGCGCCAACGAGACCAGCGCCGCGCCCAGCGCGAGCCCCGGGCGGCGCAGCAGCGCGTAACCGCCGCCCAGCAGCGAGGCGTTGGCGACGCCGACGGCCAACGGGTCGGCGTCGCCCGGCGGCGGGGAAGAGGGGGAAGTCCCGGGGGTCGGGTCCACTGCGCTCCCTTTCTCGGACGAACCGTGACGGGAACTTCATTGTGGCTCCCCGAAGCCGTGAGGGGTCACCGAATACAAGAACCTGCGAGGACCGTTACCTCCGGCGTCCCGGGGGAGGGCAGGGGAGCGTTTACGCGGCGGCCAGCGCGCCCGCGTAGGCCCGCGCCTCCTCGTGCGCCTTCGCGCGGGAGGCGTCGGCCAGATCGACCAGGTCCGCCATCGCGGGCACCATCCGGGCCAGGGTCAGCTCGGGAACGATCAGCCGCAGGTCGACGCCGAAGGAGTCGGCCAGGATGTGCTTCAGATAGGGCGCGTTGAAGTCCTGCCCGGCGCGCGGGGTGCCCTCGGCGTAGGAACCGCCCCGGCTGGTGACCACGGTGACCGGCTTGCCGGCGACCGACGAGTTCTCGCCGAGGGTGCGGCCCACCACGATGATCTGGTTCAGGTACGCCTGGAGCGTGCTCGGCACGGCGTAGTTGTAGAGGGGCGCGCCGATCACGACGGCGTCGGCCGCCTCGAACTCGCTGGTCAGCTCCTCACGCAGCTCCAGGGCCGCCCGCTGCTCCGGGCTGCGCTCCTCGGCCGGGAGGCTCGCCGCGACGTGTCCCGCGGCCGAGAGGTGCGGAACGGGCGCCGCGTCGAGATCGCGGTACCACACCGTGCCTCCGGGGTGCGCCTCCTCCCACGCCTCACGGAAGGTCCTGGTCACCTCGCGGGAGACCGAGGCGGCGCCGTTGAGGGAGGAGTCGATGTGCAGGAGGGTGGCCATGACGTACTCTCCAAAGAGTAAGGGGATACATTCAAGGAGGCAGCCAGTGTTTGCGAAGCTGCTTACTTTTCTACAGTACACCTCTTTCCGGAGCCCACAAGTAGGGTTGAACTCATGAGCGCTACCAGGGGTGAGGAGCGGTCCGGGGGTGGTGAGTCCGCGTCGGCCGCCTGTCGCGAGCCGGCCCACGCGGTCAACGAGGTCTTCGGCGTGCTGGGCAAGCGTTGGAACGGGCTGCTGATCGCGGCGCTGATGGCGGGCCCGGGACACTTCGCCGAGCTGCGCCGCGTGGTCCCCGGCATCAGCGAACGGATGCTCTCGGACCGCCTCAGCGAGCTGGCCGAGGCCGGACTGGTCGCCAGGGAGGTGCACAACGGGCCGCCGTTGCGCGTCAGTTACCGCCTCACCGAGGCCGGTCAGGGCTTGCGCCCCGCGCTGACGGAGCTGACCCGGTGGGCCGAGACCCATCTGGTGGACGGCGGCCAGTGCCCCCGGATGGGCCCCTGACACGGCGGGTGGGCGCGGAGGCGACGTGTCGCACGCCCGCGTCGGGGACGGTGGCCGGGCGGGCGTTCGGACGGCTTAGGCTGATGCGGTGAGCGACGAGGCGAGGGACGACGCGGCCAGGAACGAAGCGGCGGGCGACGGGACGGCGCCCGCCGGGTCCCCGTCCGACGGGGCCCCGCGCGAGGGGACCACGCCGGACGCTTCGACGCCGGAGGAGGCGGCCCGGGACGGGTCGGCCCAGAGCGGGTCGGAGGCCGACGGCGGCGGGTCGGACGTCGACGGCGGCGGGTCGGACGTCGACGGCGGCGGGCCGGAGGCGGAGGCCGCGACCCAGCGGCTCGCCCAGGCGGTGCGGGCCGCCGAGAACGCGCTGATCGAGTTCGAGATCGCGGTGGAGACCTACCGCATCGAGGTGGAGAACTTCTCCCGGCTGCACGAGCAGCGCCTCGGCCCGCTCTACGCCAGGATCGAGGAGCTGGACGCCCAGCTCGCCGAGGCGGTCGCCGCCCGCACCGGCGACCCCGAAGACCAGCGCCGCGCCCGCGAGGCCAGGGCCGCCGTGACGCCGATGCCGCTGGTCTCCGAACTGTTCTCCGGATGGCTCGACGGCGAGGGGTTCACTCCCGAGGGTTACGCGATGATGACGGACCAGTCCGTCCAGCCGCCGCCCCGGGTACGCCCCAGCGAGGAGGCCCGCAAGCTCTACCGCGAGCTGGCCCGCCGCTGCCACCCGGACCTCTCCACCGACCCCACGGAGCGCGAACGCAGGGACGCGTTCCTCTCCCGCGTCAACCAGGCGTACGCGCGCGGCGACGCCGACGAGCTGCGGGCGCTCACGGAGGAGTGGGAGAACGGCGGCACGCCGGACGGCGAGCCGCTCGCGCCCGGCGCGAGCGAGCTGTACGCGCGCCTGGAGTGGCTGGCCAGCCGCAAGGAGCTGCTGGCGGACGCGGCGGCGGCGCTGGAGGACAGCGCCGTCGGCTCCATGCTGCGGATGGCCGAGGACGACCCGGACGCGCTGCTGGACGAGGTGGCGGAGGGCCTGCGCCGCCAGATCGCCACCAAGGAGGCCGAGCTGGCCAGGCTCACCGGGTGACGGTTCGCGGTCCTGTGGCAGGGTTGACGCCATGAGCTTTGGGGTTCCCGCCGTTGGCGCGGGCGAAGTGCCGGACGAGGGTCTGCTGTTGGACGTGCGCGAACCGGTGGAGTGGGCCGCGGGACACGTCGAGCGCGCCGTTCACGTCCCGCTCGGCCAGGTCGTCGAGCGACTGCCGGAGATCACGGAGCTGGCCGGCGCGGGGCCCGTGCACGTGATCTGCAAGGCCGGAGGCCGCTCCGCGCAGGTGACGGCGTTCCTGCGGCAGCAGGGCGTGGAGGCGTTCAACGTGGACGGCGGGATGCACGCGTGGCAGTCCGCCGGCCGCCCGATGGTCAGCGACGAGGGCGACGCCCCGACGGTGCGCTGACGCCGCGCCGGCGGGGGCCGCGGTCGACTACGCACGTGCGTGGCTCGGGTGGGTCGTCGTCCTGGCCCCGGTGGTGGGTTGCTCGCGCCGTTCCCCGCGCCCCTTCCACGCCGGTGGGCGGTTTGGGGGCGCGGGGAGCTGCGCGAATGCTGGGTGGCGGGGGGCGGACGGCCACGGTGCCGCGCTGTCAAGGCGGGTTGTCGGCGTGGGCCCCGGTGGTGGGTTGCTCGCGCCGTTCCCCGCGCCCCTTCCACGCCGGTGGGTGGTTTTGGGGTGCGGGGAGCTGCGCGGGTGCTGGGTGGCGGGGGGCGGTCGACTACGCACGTGCGTGGTTTGGGTGGGTGGTCGTCCTGGCCTCGGTGGTGGGTTGCTCGCGCCGTTCCCCGCGCCCCTTCCACGCCGGTGGGCGGTTTGGGGGCGCGGGGAGCTGCGCGAATGCTGGGTGGCGGGGGGCGGACGGCCACGGTGCCGCGCTGTCAAGGCGGGTTGTCGGCGTGGGCCCCGGTGGTGGGTTCCCCGTGCCTGGCGTCGCGGTCAGGGCGGCCCGCCCCCAGGGCTACCCGGCGAACGCCGCCGTCACGCGGGTGACCGCCTCGCGCAGCGCATCGTGGCGGCGGCAGAAGGAGAAGCGGACCAGCCACGGCATCGTGTCCACGCCCTGCTGGAACGCGCTGGTCGGGATGGCCACCACCCCGGCCAGTTCCGGCAGCCGGCGGCAGAGCGCGAGCCCCTCCGTGAAGCCCCAGGGCCGCACGTCGGCCTGGAGGAAGTACCCGGCGTCCGCGCGGAGCGGCCTGAGGCCCGCCTCGGTGAGGCCGGCGGCCAGCAGGTCGCGCCCCTCCGTGAGCGTGGTCCGCAGCCCGGCCGCCCAGGTGTCCACCGTTCCCAGCGCGGCGGCGATCGCCTCCTGGTACGGGGTGCCCGAGGCGTACGTCAGCCACTGCTTGACCGACGCGACGGCGGTCACCAGCTCGGCCGGGCCGCTGATCCAGCCGACCTTCCAGCCGGTCACGCTGAACGTCTTCCCGGCCGACGAGACGGTCAGGGTGCGTTCGGCCATCCCCGGCAGGGTCGCGATCGGCACGTGCCGGGCCCCGTCGTAGACCAGGTGCTCGTAGACCTCGTCGGTGAGCACGGTCAGGTCCCGTTCGACGCACAGCTCGGCGATCAGGGTCAGCTCGTCGGGGGTGAAGAGCTTCCCCGTCGGGTTGTGCGGCGAGTTCAGGACGAGCAGGCGGGTGCGCGGGGTGAGGGCGGCGCGCAGCGCGTCCGCGTCGAGCGCGAAGCCGTCGCCGTCGACCGTGAGCGGCACCGGCACGAGGGTGGCGCCGCTCAGCCGGGCGTCCGCCGGGTAGGCGTCGTAGCAGGGGTCGAACGCGACGATCTCGTCGCCCGGCCCGGTCAGCGCGAGCACGGCCGAGGCGAGCGCCTCGGTGGCGCCCGTGGTGACCAGCACCTGGGCCGTCGGGTCCAGCTCTATCCCCCAGTGCCGGCGCTGGTGGTCGGCGACGGCCGCACGCAGCGTCGGGTGGCCGGCGGCCGGCGGGTACTGGTTCCGGCCGGCCAGTACGGCCTCGGCGACTCCGGCGAGCAGCTCGGGCGGCGAGTCCAGGTCGGGCACGCCCTGGCCCAGGTTGACCGCCCCGGTGCGGTGGGCGAGTTCGGTCATCTCAGTGAAGATCGAGGTCTCGTTGGCGCGGCGCATGGGCCCACGATAGGTCTCGGCGCCGCGCGCGCCGCCCGGTCCCGGGTCGGGAGACTCCGGTGTCACGAGCGGTACCGAACGGGATACGGTGCTGGGGTCATCACGTGGAAAGCGTGGAAAGCGTGGAGTGGTGCCGCCGCGAGGGCGGCGATGGGGGAGCGGACCGAGATGATGTCATCCGACTCCGCCGCCGGGGCGAGGGGCGAGCCCGGCGAGGAGCGTGCGAGCACCGTGACGCCGTCCGACGACGGCGCGCGTGACGACCGCGCGCGCGGTGGCGGCCCGCTCGCCGGCGGTGTGGACGACGACTCGCTGGAGTCCGTGCGGCTGGGGGCGTTGTCCCTGCCGGCGCGCGCGGTCGTCGCGGTGGCCATCGGCGCGCTCGCGGTCTACGCGTGCTGGCACCTGGCGATGATCTTCCTCTTCGTCGCGCCGTCCAACACGGTGCGCGAGGAGCACTGGGGCACGGTCCGCGCGTACATGTACCCGGAGTTCGAGCAGAACTGGAAGCTCTTCGCGCCCAACCCGCTCCAGCGGAACACCGCCGTGCACGCCCGCGCGGAGATACGCGAGGGCGCGGGTCAGTCGCCGAGCACCACCGAGTGGATCGACCTCACCGCCTGGGAGATCGACCAGATCCGGCACAACCCGCTGCCCAGCCACTCCAACCAGAACATGCTCCGTCGCGGCTGGGACTTCTACGAGAAGTCGCACAACGACGACGGCGAACCGGTCGGGATGCGCGGCGAGGTCTCGGCGAGCTATCTGCACCGGATCGCGCTGGAGCGGCTCGGTGACCGGCTCGACCTGACCACCGTGGAACGCATCCAGCTGCGGGTGGTCAACACCCGCGTTCCCGCGCCGAACTGGCGCAGCGAGGACTTCGACACCGAGCCCACCGCCGAGGAGCTGGGCTGGTGGACGGTGACCACCGAGGACCTGCCGGCCGACGTCCGCACCAGCGGCGACGCCGCCGGCCGCGGCGCCGAGGCCGAGGGTGAGACCGAGGACGCCGACGGCGGCACCGAAGCAGACGGTGACACCGCAGCCGACGCGAACGACGACACCGACGGGAACGAGGCGCGGCCATGACAGTCCCCCCGCCCCGTTCCGCGCCGGCCGCCGAGAGCGGCGGCCCCGGGGGGCCCGGGGCCCGGAACGCCGGGGGCCCCCCGCCGCCCTCGCCGTTCGCCGACCTCGGCCGGAAGTTCGACGGCGCGCTGCTGCGCGGCATCGGCAACATCACCCGCCGGGCGCTCGGCCCCTACCAGACGGCGATCGTGCGGATCGGCTTCGCCTTCACGATGCTGCTGTACCTGGTGCGTGAGTGGCCGAACCGCGGACTGCTCTACGGCCCGGACAGCCCCTGGGGCTACGACCTGGCCAGTCGGTTCGTCGACGACACCGGGGCGTTCACCCCGCTGCTGTGGTCGGACTCGGCGCTGTGGTTCGAGTTCGTCTACCACCTGGCGATCCTCGCCTGTGTGGCGCTGCTGCTCGGCTGGCGCACCAGGGCGAGCTCGACGCTCTTCATGGTCGGCGTGCTCGCCGTGCAGAACCGCAGCGTCTTCATGGGCGACGGCGGCGACAACGTCATCCATCTGATGGCGATGTACCTGGTGCTCACCCGCTGCGGCCAGGTCTGGTCGCTGGACGCCAGGCGCCGCGCCCGCCGCGCGGCGGCCGGGGTGCCGGCGACGCACGACCCGGTGGGCGTGGCGATCTGGGCGGTGCTCGGCGTCGCGCTGCTGCTCTCCGTCGTGACCGGGAGCATGGACAGCCTGGTGTGGACGCTGTTCTTCGCCGGGATGTGGGCGGTGCACGCGTTCTGGTGGCTGGTCACCAGGTACGCGCCGGGCGAGCCCCGGATCGTCTCCCGGATGATCGGCAACCTGGTCCACAACGCGGCCCTGCTGGTGATCATGTTCGAGGTCTGCGTCATCTACGCGACCGCCGGCTGGTACAAGATCCAGGGCTCGCGCTGGCAGGACGGCACGGCGGTCTTCTACCCGCTGAAGCTGGACTACTTCAACGCCTGGCCCGAGCTGAGCGACCTGATCACCGGCAGCGGCCTGCTGGTGCTGGCGCTGACCTACGGAACGGTCATCGTGCAGGTCGCGTTCCCCTTCGCGCTGCTCAACCGCCGCGCCAAGAACGTGCTGCTGTTTCTGATGATGGGCGAGCACCTGGGGATCGCGGTGATGCTGGGGCTGCCGTTCTTCTCGCTGGCGATGATCGCGATGGACGCCGTCTTCCTGCCCACCGTCTTCCTGCTGTGGGCAGGCGACCGGACCGGGCGGATCGCCCGCCGCGTCACGGCGCCGGTGGCGCGGCTGGTCGGGCGCGGCGAGCGGCCCGCGCCGCCGACCGAGGCGCCCGCTCCCGCGCCGGCCCCGGCCGGGGCCGAACGCGCGTGACGCCGGCCGAGGCGGGCGCGCGCTGGCGGGCGCTGTCCGCACGGCATGTGCTGCTGGACGGCTTCCACGCGCTCAAGCACGCGCTGCGCTTCGGCGCCCGGGTGGAGCTGGCGCTCGCCGTCGACCCCGCCGCGACCCGGGAGCTGGCGGAACGGCTGGCGCCCGACCTGGGCGAACGCCTCGCCGCCACGCTGCTGGAGGTCCCGGCCGAGACCCTGCGGGAACTGGTCGGCAGGCCGCACCCCACGGGCGTCGCCGCGCTGGCGGAGCCGGCGCCCGCCGACCCCGCGCTGCTGCCGCCGCCGGCCGGGCGGGGCGCCCCGTTGGTGGTGCTGGACCAGCCGCGCCATCTGGGCAACGTGGGCGCCGTGGTGCGCCTGGCGGCGGGTGTCGGCGCGGCCGGGGTGCTGACCACGGGCACGGTGGACCCCTGGCATCCGACGGTGCTGCGTTCCTCGGCCGGGCTGCACTACGCGGTGCCGGTGGGCAGGACGGAGGTGGACCGGCTGCCGGCGGGGCCGCTGCTCGCCCTCGACCCGGAGGGCGAGGACCTGCGCGGACTGACCGTTCCCGAGGGCGCGTTGCTCGCCTTCGGCTCCGAACGCGCCGGGCTCACGCCCGAGGTGCGCGCCCGCGCGGACGCGCTGGTCGCGCTGCCGATGCGCCCCGGGGTCTCCAGTTACAACCTGGCCACCAGCGTGGCCATGACGCTCTACCACTGGCGCGCCACCGCCCGTTGAACGCCGGCGGCCCACGCGCGGCGGCGCCCGACGCGGCCCTCGGCCGCCTCGGACGCCGTTGCCTCTCCCCCCTCGGGCCTCAGTAGAGCGCGTTGTCCAGCGACGACTGCCAGTAGGTGACCTGCGCCGCGTCGTCGACGTGGATCTCGCCGCCGGGCAGCGGCACGTCGATCTGCCCGCCCGTGGGCTGGTCGTCGCGGTCGGTGAGGGTCACGCCGAGACTGTCGATCGTGTGCCCCTCGCCGGAGTCCCCCGAGGCGTCGGAGGTCAGCAGCCCCGCGTACGCCACCTGGCCCGGGTCCAGCACGATGACGCTCTGCGGCTTGCTGTCCTCGTTACGCGGCGCGGGCGCCTGGGCGTCCTCGCCCAGACGCAGCAGCGGGGCGTGGTAGGCCGCACAGGTCTCGTCGCCGGTGTTGGTCACGGTCAACAGCATGTGGTTGATCGGCCGTTCGACCGGGGTGACCTTCAACTCGACGCCGCCCTCGGCGCAGGGCGGGAACTCGGCCGCCTCCTCGGAGGACACCTCGCGGGGCTCCTCCCCGGCCTCCGGCTGGGTGGCCTCCGGCTCGCCGCCCGACTCCTCGTCGTCCGCGGCGCCGGGGTCGACGGAGACGTTGCCGTCGCCCTCCGTGTCGTCCCCCGCCGCGTCCTCCGTGCCGTCCTCGCCCTCCTCGGCGGCGCCGTCCGAGTCGCCCGAGTCGCCCGAGTCGGTGGAAGAGGACTGGGAGGGCGAGGCGTTCGCGTCGTCCTTGTCGTCGTCCTGGCAGGCGGTGAGGGACGCCATCGTCAGCGCCACGCCGAGCGCGGCGACGGCGGCGGTCCGAACGCGGGAACGGCGGTGCGGTGCGCGGGTCTTCATGGTGGGTGTTCCTTCCGTGGTCTGTCGGTCGGTGACGAGAGGCAGCATGTGCCGCTTCCCGTCCCACCAGCCAGCGGACACGGCCGGTTCGGAGGGGTGGGACGGCCCCGAGGGGGCTGAGCTGGAAGTATGGTGAGCGGATCGAATGCCGGGACGGGACGCCGAAGAGGGGTTGGGACGTTGACGCCGGGTGCGGAGACGGCGGATCTCGCCGCGTTGCTCATGGAGTGGAAGACCCGTTCCAAGCTGAGCTACGGGGTGCTGGCACAGAGACTCCACCTCAGCGCCTCCACCCTCCACCGGTACTGCCGGGGCGAGGCGCTCCCGCCGGAGTTCGCGATCGTGGAACGCTTCGCCAGGGTCTGCCGCGCCACGCCGGAGGAGCAATCCGAGGCGCACCGGCGCTGGATCGCCGCGGACCTCGCCCGGCAGCGGGACCGCAAAGGCCCCCGGCCGGCCGAACCCGAGGCGCCGACGCGGCCCGTGGCCGCGCCCTCCGCCGGCACGGCGGACCCGCTCCCGGAACCGGAACCCGCCGCCGCGCCGGCCGAACCCGCCGCGCCCCGCCGTCCCCGGCCGCCGCTGCCGTGGATCGCGGGCGGCGCCCTCGCCGCCGGCCTCGCGGCGGTCCTGCTGGCCGTGCTCCTGCCCGAAGGGGAGGGCGGCGCGGAGAAGGACTACGTCAGAAACCCGGTCACGGGCACCGCACCCCTGAACGTGACCACCCGCCCCTTCGCGTTCGAGAACTGCGACGGCGCGCTCTACCTCGTCGACCGGCCGCCGGCCGAGGTGCCGCCTCCGCCGGACGAGGGCAAGGCGCACGGCTGGGTACGGGCGCTGGGCGCGGTGGTGGCGGACCGCCAGCTGATGGAGTTCACCATCCAGGGCAGCGGGGACTCCACCGTCGTCCTCAACGACCTGCGGGTCAACGTCACGGAGACCGGCGACCCGCTGCCGTGGGAGCTCTACGGCGGCTACGCCGGCTGCGGCGGCGGCCCCGTGCGGACCACCGACTTCACCCTCGATCTGGACGCCGGGGCGCCCGAGTTGGTGGCCGACCCCGACCAGGACGACCTGCCGCTGTCCGTCGACGAGAACGAGCCGGTGGTCTTCTACCTCGACGCGCGCACGGAGAGCCGGGACGTGACCTGGCACCTCGAACTCGACTGGTCGAGCGGCGACGAGTCGGGAACGCTCCGCGTCGACGACGAGGGCAGGTCGTTCCGGACGAGCGCCTCCAGCGGGCAGACGGAGTGGGGGTACATGATCGGCGGCACGGAGTGGTTCGACGTCGACAACCCGGCCGGCGGGTAGCCGGCGCGAACAGCGGAGCACCCTGGCTCGCGCGGTGTCGCCTCACCCCGGTGGGCGGTTCGGGGGTGCGGGGAACCGCGCGGGTGACCGCCCACCGGGGCGAGGCCGACAACTCACCGCGGCCACGACGCACCGCTGTCGCCCCACCGCCCCGCGGCCCCACGGCCAGCGGCCCAGCGGTTACGCGATGCCGCCTGTCGCCGCCCCCGCCGCCATCGCCTCGTTGAACGCGGCGACGCGCTCCGGCACCTCACGCAGCCCGTCGATCCGCATCGTCGGCAGGCGTTCCGCGTCCGGGTGGTCGCGTTGGATGGTCGCCCACGGCCCGCGCCTGATCAGCGCGGTGCGCAGGCCGACCGACGCCGCCGGCGCGATGTCGTGGTCCAGGCGGTCGCCGACGTAGAGAATCTCCTCCGGCGCCACCTCCAACTCCTCGACCAGCAGCTCGAAGAAACGCGGATCCGGCTTGGCGACGCCCAGGTCGCTTGAGGTGAGCACCAGCCCCGCGTAGCCGGAGAAGAGCGTCCGCAGCACCTGTGTCGTCGCGGGGCTCTGGTTGGCGGCGATGCCCAGCCACATCCCGGCCTGCCGCATGACTCTGATGGTGATGCGCACATCCGGGTAGAGGTCGTTCTCCCCGAACCACTCCGGCTCCCCGGCCGCCGTGCGCTTCTCGCGCTCCAGCGCCATGTCGAAGCCGGGCCGGAAGACCTCGAACGCCTCCCTCGGGTCGAGCCCCCGGGCGAGCGCCGCCCCGAACACCGCCGAGAACGTGTGCCGTGGCACCCCGAGCCAGGCGGCCCAACCGGCCCACTCCCGGCTCTCGTCCACCAGGCACTCACCCACGTCGAACACCACCGCTCGAATCATGGCGGGGAGCGTATAGAGCGGATCGTCCCACCGGAACGGGGCCATCCCTCGCGCGGGCGGCATCCCCGGGAAACGGGGACGCGGCACCGGGGGATGAGGCATCCTGCGCCCAGCACCCCGCGCCCCCACCCCGCGCGTTCCCGGCGTACCGCGCCCGGCGCCCCCGGGCGCGCGCCCTCCGCGAAGCGCGGCGGGCAACGTCCGGCGGGCAGCGTCCCACGGGTTATCGAACGGCGCGGCAAGGTCACTCGCGCGCCATCCCCCGAAGGGGTAGTCCGTTGCGCAATGCGGTGGAACCTCGCACCGAGCACCCCTCGACACCCCGCACAGTGGGTACCGGAGGAGTCCGGTGCGCTCGGCGACGAGCCGACTACAGCACCGGGGACGGCTGTGTCAGAGCGAGGGAGCGTTTCGATGGCCTGGACCGACGGCGCCTGCGTGGTGGACACCAGGAGCGGCAGGGTCGGGCGGGTGGCGGGGCGGATCGGCCCGCGGTTGCGGCTGCGGCCGTTGACCAGGGGCCGCCCCTGGCACTGTCCCGCCGACGCGGTTCGCGCCGCGTCCGAGTGGGAGCAGCGCAACGCCGACGTGCTGGACGAGAACTGGCGCTTCTGGCGCCCCGCCTGAGCCTCCCGCCCCCCAGCTGAAACGATCCGGCCAGCGGATCGGCAGGTGGGAGGCGGGAGAGGGCAGGCGAGGATGCCGACGGTTCAGGCGGGGCGGCGCACCTGCGCCCAGTGGAAACGGGTCGCGACGAACGCCCCGTCCACCAGCGCCGCGTTCCCCGCCGGGTTGCCTCCGCTGCCGTGGTAGTCGGCGAACGCGGCGGTCTGGTTGACGTACACCCCGCCGGTCAGGTTCAGCGAGAGCTGCGCCCGTTCGTCCAGACAGACCCCGACCAGGTCGCGTTCCACCTCGTGCGAGGTCGTGTGGCCGAGCACGGTCAACGCCCCGCGCTCCCGCAGCGTGCGGCGCAGCAGCGCCAGCGCCTCCGCCGTCGAGTCGACGGCCACGGCGAAGGACACCGGCCCGAACCACTCGGCGAGCAGCGTCCTCTCCACCCCGGGCCGCCGCGCGTCCAGCCGCACCAGCAGCGGGGTGCGCACCCGTCCCCCGGGGAAGTCGGGATGCGTGAACTCGCGGGAGGCCAGCGCGACTTCGCCGGTCTCCCCGGCCGCGGCGATCCGGGACAGCACACCGGGGTCGGCGACCGCGCCCAGCAGCCCGGCCGCGCGCCGGTCGTCGCCCAGCAGCTTGTCGACGGCGGCGGCCAGGTCCGCGACGACCTCGTCGAAGCCCTTGGGGCCCTCGTCGGTCCCGATCCCGTCGCGCGGGATCACCAGGTTCTGCGGGGTGGTGCACATCTGGCCGCTGTAGAGGGAGAGCGAGAACGCCAGGTTGGCCAGCAGGCCCCGGTAGTCGTCCGTGGAGTCCAACAGCACCGTGTTGACGCCGGACTTCTCGGTGTAGACGCGCGCCTGCCCGGCGTTCTCCTCCAGCCAGTCGCCGAAGGCGGCCGACCCGGTGAAGTCGACGATCCGGACATCCTCCCGGACCGCCAGCGCCCGTGCGCTGTGCTCTCCGTCCCCCTCGGCGGCCAACGCCACCAGCTGCGGGTCGAACCCCGCCTCCGCCAGCGCCTCGCGCGCCGTCGACACGGTCAGCGCCAGCGGCAGCACCGCGCGCGGATGCGGCTTGACCAGCACCGGGTTGCCGGTGGCCAGGGAGGCGAAGAGCCCCGGGTAGCCGTTCCAGGTCGGGAAGGTGCGGCAGCCGACCAGCAGCGCGACGCCGCGCGGTACCGGGGTCAACGTGGAGGTGACGCGCAGCGGTTCGTGGCGGCCCCGGGGCCTGGTCCACTCCGTGGTCGCCGGGTGCCTGGTCTGCTCGACCAGCGCGCTGGCGACGGCCTCCAGGCCGCGGTCCAGCGCGTTGGGCCCGCCGGCCTGGAGCGCCATGGCGTAGCCCTGGCCCGTGGTGTGCATGACGGCGTGCGCCAACTCGGCGGTGCGCGCGGCGATCCGCGAGAGGATCTCGACGCAGACCAGCGCCCTCAGCTCGGGCCCGGCGTCCCGCCAGGCGGGCAGCGCGGCCCGCATCGCGGGCAGCAGCACGTCCGGGTCGGGGCGTGGATAGCTGATGCCCAACGCCGGTCCGTAGGGCGAGACCTCGGCGCCGACCCAGTCGTCGGTGCCCGGCTGGTCCAGCGCGAACCGGCGGCCGGTGAGCGAGTCGAACGCGGCGGCGCCCTCCTCGCGGGAATAGTCGCGCGGGTTGTCGGAGTACGCCGACCAGTGTCCGCGTTCCCGCAGCGCGCTGGTGGCGCGCTCCAGGGTGGGGCGGTGGCGTTCGGTCAGCAGGGAGCGGGTGAGCGAAGGGGTCATCGACGGCCAACTCCTCGCGGTGCGGGTGGGCACGATTGTGCAACCCGCCACTCGGCCGGGGCTAGGGCGCGTCGCCCGCCGCTCTCGGAGAGCGTCACCCGGGGAACGGGTGTCCGGCGGGGCGTCCGTCTCGCCGCGTCCTCCTCGGGCGGAGCCGCGCGGACCCCGACTCCCGGGCGCCGCAGTGCCGTTCGCGGCGGTCCGGGCGGCGGTCGGCCGCCTAGGGTGAACCGGTGCCGAAGGCCGCGCGCCTGGCGACGAGACCGGGGAGCCCATGCAGTACGACGGTGCGAGCGGTGCGGCGGCGTCCCCCGCTCCCGGTGCCTCATCGACCGGCGACCGGCGCCCGCCCGACCCGGAGGAGGCCGAGGCGTTCCTGCGGCGGTTCCACGCGGAGGAGCCGGAGCAGCCGGTCCCGTTGGGGGCCCGGCTGGCCGCGGTGCGCGCCGAGATCGCGCGCACGGGCACATACCGGCACACGCCCGCCGAGCTGGAGTTCGGCTGCCGGGCCGCCTGGCGCAACTCGGCCCGTTGCATCGGCCGCCTCTACTGGCGCAACCTGCGGGTGCTGGACCGGCGTTCGGCCCGCACGCCCGAGGAGATCCACCGCCATCTGGTGGAGCATCTGCGGCTGGCCACCAACGGGGGGCGCGTCCGGCCGGTGATCTCGGTCTTCGCCCAGGAGGCGCCAGGCCGGCCGGCGCCGAGGGTGTGGAACGACCAGTTGATCCGGTACGCCGGCTACCGCGCCGAACGCGGCGGGATCGTCGGCGACCCGGGCCGGGTCGGGTTCACCGAGGCGGTCCGCCGGCTCGGCTGGCGGGCGCCGGGCGGCGCCCACGACATCCTGCCGTGGGTGGTGGAGGTGGCGCACGAAGCGCCGCGGGTGCTGGAGGTGCCGCGCGAGGAGGTGCGCGAGGTGCGTCTGCGCCACCCCGACGTGCCGGCGTTCGACGCGCTCGGCCTGCGCTGGTACGCCGTCCCCGCGATCTCGCACATGCGCCTGTCGATCGGCGGCGTGGACTATCCGTTGGCGCCGTTCAACGGCTGGTACATGGGCACCGAGATCGGCGCCCGCAACCTCGTCGACGCCGACCGCTACGACCTGCTGCCCGTGATGGCCGAACTGCTCGGCCTCGACACCGGCAGGGAGTCGACGCTGTGGCGGGACCGGGCGTTGGTCGAGCTGAACGTCGCGGTGCTGCACTCCTTCGAGAGCGCCGGCGTCAGGATCGCCGACCACCACACGCTCTCGCGGCACTTCCTGACCCATGTGGAGCGCGAGGAGCGGCTGGGCCGCCCGGCGCCGACCGACTGGAGCTGGATCGTCCCGCCGCTCTCCGGCGGGATCACCCCGGTCTTCCACCGCTACTACGACGAGGTCGAGTCGCGGCCCAACTTCTTCCTCGACGACGACGCCAGGGAGCGTGCCGCCGGCCGCTGCCCGGCGGGGCCGCGGAACGCGGGCGACGTCCCGGGCCCCCTCCGGTGACGGCGGGCCGTCCCGGGCCGGGTCAGGTCAGTTCGAAGGAGCCGGTGGCCAGTTCGCCCGCCGGCTCGTAGACCTGGACCACGACTCCGGTCGGGGTGGCCTCCGTGTGGGTCAGCCGCAGGGCGGCCGGCGGGGAGCCCTCGGGCAGGAGCCGCCGGCCGCCGCCCAGCACCACGGGGAACGTCAGCAGCCGCACCTCGTCGACCAGCCCCTCCGCCAGCAGCGTCCTGGCCAGCCGGCCGCTGCCGTGCACCTGGAGCTCGCGGCCCGGCCGTGCCCGCAGCTCGGCGACCTCGGCGACGACGTCGGGTCCCAGCACCTCGGTACCCTGCCAGGAGGGGGTGCGCAGCCGGCCGGAGGCGACGTACTTGGGCAGGCCGTTGAGCTTCACGGCCACGATGTCGTCCGGGTCGCTGATCAGCGGCCAGTGCGCGGCGAAGATCTCGTAGGTCCGCCGGCCCAGCAGAAACGCGTCGGCCTCCGCGAACCAGCCGCTGACCAGCCGTCCCATCGCCTCGTCCGCGTAGGGGACCACCCAGCCGCCGCGGGTGAAGCCGTCCGTGGTGTCCTCGTGCGGCCCGCCGGGGCCCTGCACCACGCCGTCCAGCGAGACGAACTGGGTCAGGGTGAGTCTCATCGTTGGCGCTCCTTCACTGCGCGTGGCCTGCCCCCGGGACCACCGTCACCCGGCGGCGGGCGCCGCGCGACCCGGGCCGCGCCCCACGGGTGGCCACCGCAGCAGCGCCGCGACGAGGCGTTCCACGGCGTCGGCGCCGCCCTGCGGCAGGAAGAGCGACGGTTCGTTCAGCTCCAGCTCCAGCACCCGGAAGGCCCCCGCGTCGTCCCTGACCAGGTCCACCCGGGCGTAGGTCGGGGTCCCGAGCCGCCTGGCGACCAGGTCCGTCACGGAACGGGCGACCGCGAGCTGGGCCTCGGTGGCGACGTGCTCGGTGTTGGTCTCCTCGGCGAAGAGACCGTCGATCGACCCGGCGCGGGGGAGGGCCACCCGCTTGTTCGCGGCATGGCTGAAGACCCCGTCGAAGAAGACCAGCGGCCATTCGCCCTCGGCGGCGACCGACGAGAGGAACGGCTGCACCAGCACCACCGTGCCCGCCGCATGAAGCCGTGCGACGTGGGCCCGCGCCGGCTCGTGCTGGTCGGGGCCGTAGGAAGCGGCGTCGCGACTGCCGGCCCCGACGGCGGGTTTGACGACGAACCGGCCGGCGGGGAACGCCACCGGGGCGCCCGGGGGCGCGAACGCGGTCGGTGTCGTCGGTATCCCGGCGCCCTCCAGCTCCGCCAGATACCGCTTGTCCAGACTCCACCGCACGGTCGCCGGCGGGTTCACGAGATCGCTGACCGCGTCCACCTCGTCGAGCCACCGCAGAAACTCCGCGAGGCGCTCCGGATAGTCCCAGGCCGAGCGCACGACCACCCGGTCGAAACGGGACCACCGCGCCCCGGGGTCGTCCCAGTCGACCACCTCCACCCGCACCCCGGCCCGCTCCAGCGCGGCCAGGGCCAGCGGCTCGTCCTCGTCCCGCCCCCGGGCCGCGCGGGTGGTCACCCAGGCCAGACGTTCGACACGCGTGCGCACGGGGCCACCGTAACGGGGACGCGCCCCGCCCTACGGCTCGGGCAG
The DNA here is from genome assembly GCF_900230195.1 of Streptomyces zhaozhouensis. Classification (GTDB taxonomy): domain Bacteria; phylum Actinomycetota; class Actinomycetes; order Streptomycetales; family Streptomycetaceae; genus Streptomyces; species Streptomyces zhaozhouensis. The sequence goes on along the minus strand of NZ_OCNE01000009.1, from coordinate 169,490 downwards.
CAGGTCGGTCTCCTCGAACACCAGCAGCGTGCGGGTGGAGAGCACCTCGGGGATGGCCTGGATACGGGTGAGCACCAGCTCGCGCAGCTGCTGGTTGTCGGCGGTGTGGACCAGCAGCAGCACGTCGAAGTCCCCGCTGACCAGGGCGATGTGCGCGGCCCCCGGCAGCCGGGCCAACTGCTCGCGGACGGTGCGCCAGCTGTTCTGGACGATCTTCAACGTGACATAGGCGCAGGTGGCCTGCCCGGCCCGCTCCTGGTCGATCCTGGCCGTGAACCCCCTGATCACCTGGCCCTCGACGAGGCGGTTGATGCGCGCGTAGGCGTTGGCCCGCGAGATGTGCACCCGTTCGGCGACCGAACGCACCGAGGCGCGGCCGTCGTTCCGCAGCAGTCGCAGTATCGACTCGTCTATCGCGTCGAGCGGCCGTTCGCCCCCGTTGGGCAACTGGTCCTCCGGCATCCCGTTGAGCCTCCCCTCCCTGGACGTCCTGGCCCCATATCACGGCATATGCGGCCGACTGTCCACAGGGCGTCACCGCGGCTAGCCATTTCGCCGGTCGGTTCGAACAATCTGTGGGGAGAGCGTCGCGTTTCGTCGCGGGTCGCTCGGCACGAACCCGGTCGGCGCGCGGCGGCCCAGGGCCTCGTCCGCCGACCTTCCTCCACAGCGAGGCCGACCCCACCCGTCCGCCCAGGCACCAGGCGGCGGCGGCCCCTGTGGCGACCCCGCCCCGGGCGCCGGGCGACGGCCGGGCGCCCGGGCGGGGTCGGGGCCCTGGACGGGGGCGCGACGGGGAGGGGAGCGCTACGGTGACGGCCATGACGGCGGCGAGCGAGCACCAGGACCCCGACGCGGCGCCCGAGGCGGTGGTGCTGGCCGGGGGAGCGGCGCGCCGGCTCGGCGGGGCCGACAAGCCGGCGGTGCGCGTCGGCGGACGGACGCTGCTGGACCGGGTGTTGGCCGGCTGCCCGGCCGGCGGCCCCGACCCGGTCGTGGTCGGGCCGAGACGGCGCACCGCGCGGCCGGTCCGGTGGACCCGCGAGGAGCCGCCCGGCGGCGGGCCGCTGCCGGCGCTGGCGGCCGGCCTCGCGCTCACCGAACGCCCGCTGGTCGCGGTGCTCGCCGCCGACCTGCCGTTCCTCGACGCCGCGACGGTGCCCCGGCTGGCCGCCGCCCTGCCGCCGGACGCCGACGGCGCGCTGCTGGTCGACCCCGGGGGGCGGGACCAGCCGCTGACCGGCGTCTACCGGGCCGCCGCGCTGCGCGCCGCGCTCGCCGCGCTCGGCGAGGCGCCGGCGGCGCTGGCCGGCCGGCCGCTGCGCGCCGCCCTCGGCGGCCTGCGGCTGCGCCGGTTGCCGGGACCCCCGGCGCTGGACTGCGACACCTGGCCTGACATCGCCGTCGCCCGCGCCGCCATCGGCGACCATGGGGTGGTGCTTGAGGAATGGATCGCGGCGGTCAAGGCCGAACTCGGCGTGGAACTCGACGTGGACACCAAGGCGCTGCTGGACGCGGCCCGCGACGCCGCGCACGGCGTCACGCGCCCGGCGGCCCCGTTGACCACCTTTCTCATCGGCTACGCGGCCGGCCGCACCGGGCTCCCCCCGGCCGAGGCCGCCGCCCGCGTCGCCGCCCTCGCCGAGGACTGGGCGCGGGAGCGGGCCGAGCCGGAGGCGCGGCCGTGATCGACGACTTCGACGACGCGCTGGCCCTGGCCAACGGCCCGGCCGGGCGCGACGGCGCGGGACGGCGCCGGGCGCGCGCCACCCCCGGCCTGGGGCGCGCGGAGTCGGGGGGCGCGCGGACGGAGGAGGACGCCCCCGGCGGCGCTCCGGAGCACGCTGCCGAGGAGGGGGAACGGGACGACACCGGCGCGCACCACCCGGCGTGGGAGCGCGCGCGGGAGCTCGCACACCGTGCGTTCCGCCCCCTCGCGCCCCGGGGGCTGCCGCTGGAGCAGGCGGGCGGCCACACGTTGGCCTCCCCGTTGCACGCCCTCACCGACCTGCCCGCGTTCGACACCTCGGCCATGGACGGCTGGGCCGTCGCGGGTCCGGGGCCCTGGCGGCTGGTCGAGGGGCCGCCCGCGCTGGCCGGCGGGCCGCTCGCCACGCCGCTGACCGACGGCCTCGCGATCCCCATCGCCACCGGCGCGCGCCTGCCCGAGGGCGCCACCGCCGTGCTCCGCTCCGAGGCCGGCGCCGTCCACCGGGCCCTGCTCACCGGCCACACCCCCGAGCCGGGTGCCGACATCCGCCCGCGCGGCCAGGAGTGCCGCAGCGGCGCCGCGCTGCTGCCGTCGGCCGCGCCCCTCACCCCCGCCGCCCTCGGCCTCGCCGCCGCCGCCGGCTACGACCGGCTCACCGTCCGGCCGCGCCCGCGTGCCGAGGTGCTGGTCCTCGGCGACGAACTCCTCCACCGGGGGCTGCCGCACGACGGCCGGGTGCGTGACGCCCTCGGCCCCATGGTCGGGCCCTGGCTGACCGCCCTCGGCGCCGAGGTGCTGGTCACCCGCCGCCTCGGCGACGACGCCGAGGCGCTCGCCGAGGCCGTCGCCACCACCCGCGCCGACCTCGTCGTCACCACGGGCTCCACCGCCGCGGGCCCCGTCGACCTGCTCCGCCGCGTGCTGCGCGAACGTGGCGCCCGCCCGCTGGTCACCGGCGTCGCCGTCCGCCCGGGGCACCCCATGCTGCTGGCCGAGCTCCCCGGCGCGGTCCCGCTGGTCGGCCTCCCCGGCAACCCGCTGGCCGCCGTCTCCGGGCTGCTCACCCTGGCCGGCCCGCTGCTGCGCGCCCTCACCGACCGGCCGCTCGCCGAGGACCGCGCGGCGCTCCTGGCGGAACCGGTCGCGGGCCACCCCCGCGACTCCCGGCTGGTCCCGGTCGTCCACCGCACCGACCCCGCCACCGTCCGACCTCTGAGCTACGCTGGCCCGGCCATGCTGCGCGGCATCGCGGCCGCCACAGCCCTGGCGGTGATCCCGCCCGGAGGCGCCGAGGCCCACGCCGAGGTGCGCCTCCTCGACCTCCCAGAGGCATGAGACTTCCCAGCACCCCCACGGACGACCGGCCCGTCTACCAGGACCGTTCCCCCGGCGTCTCGCTCCCGCGCTACGCCGCCGGCCCCCTGGTCCAGGTGGCCCGCCGGCTGCTGCTCGCGACCGGGGTGATGGCGCTGGCCGTGGTGCTGGTCTGGCTCGACCGTCGCGGCTACCACGACAACCACGACAACGAGGTCAGCTTCACCGACGTCCTCTACTACGTCACGGTCTCGCTCTCCACCACCGGCTACGGGGACGTCGTCCCCGCCAGTGACGGGGCGCGGCTGATGACCACGTTCTGCATCACCCCGCTGCGGGTCGCGTTCCTGATCATCCTGGTCGGCACCACCCTCGAGGTGCTCACCGAGCGCACCCGCGACCAGTGGCGGCTCTCCTACTGGAGGAAGCACTTGCGCGACCACACCGTCATCGTGGGCTTCGGCACCAAGGGCCGCTCGGCGGCGGAGACGCTGATCAGCGGGGGCCTCAACCAGGACCAGCTGGTCGTCGTCGACCCCGACGCGACCGTCGTCGAGTCGGCCAACGCGCTCGGCTACGCGGGCGTCGTCGGCGACGCCACCCGCAGCGACGTCCTGGTGCGCGCGAGGGCCGACCGGGCCCGGCAGGTCGTCATCGCGACCCAACGCGACGACACCGCCGTGCTGGTGGCCCTGACCGCCCGCCAACTCAGCAAGCAGGTCCGGATCGTCGTCTCCGTCCGCGAGCAGGAGAACGTCCCGCTGCTGCGGCAGTCCGGCGCCGACTCGGTGATCACCAGCGCCAGCGCCGTCGGCCGACTGCTCGGCCTGTCCATGATCAGCCCCAGCTCGGGCGCGGTGATGGAGGACCTGATCCAGCACGGCAAGGGCCTCTCTCTCAAGGAACGCCCCGTCACCAGCGAGGAGGCGGGCCGCTCGCCGCGCGAGTGCGCGGACCTGGTCGTGTCGGTGATACGCGGCCACCGGATGCTGCCCTACGACGACCCGGACGTCGCCACCCTGGAACTGACCGACCGGCTGGTCGTGATCCACCGCGTCCGCCCCGAGGAGGAACACCACCCGCCCCGCCGCCCCCGGGAGAAGGGCCCCGGCTCCTGGCGCATCCCCCGCCGCTGACCGCCTTGCCGGCGGGGCGCGGTCGACCACCGGCCTGGCTGGCTGGGTGGTCGTTCCGCGGCCCGGCGGGTCTGTCGCCCTCACGACGGGGCGAGGGCGCCCGCGGTGCCGCACCGGGCGGGTGACCCCTGCCGGAGGCACCCTCTTCGCGCGTAGCATCCCCGCCATGGCAACGACCAGCGGAGACACGCCCGCCACCGGACAGTGGTTCCCCGCCGAGTGGCCGGAGCGCATCCGCGCCCTGGCCAGGGGCGAGCTGACCCCCGTTCCCGCACGCCCCGCCGCCACCGTGCTGCTGCTGCGCGACGCCGCCGGCACCGCAGAAGGCCCCACCGGCCCCGAGGTGTTCCTGCTGCGCCGCCGCCGTTCGATGGCGTTCGCCGGCGGCGCGTACGCCTACCCCGGCGGCGGCGTCGACCCCCGCGACGGTGACGGCGGCGTCGACCCCCGCGACGCCACGCGCCCCGCCGCGCCCGCCCCCGCCGCGACCGTCCTCGCCGCGCTCCGCGAACTCTTCGAGGAGGCCGGGGTGCTGCTCGCCGGCCCCGACCGGCACAGCCTCGTCGACGACGTCACCGGCGACGACTGGGAGGCCGACCGCCGCGCACTGGTCGACCGGGAGCTGTCGTTCAGCGCCTTTCTCGCCCGCCGAGCGCTGGTGCCGCGCGGCGACCTGCTGCGGCCTTGGGCGCGTTGGATCACCCCGGAGTTCGAGAGCCGGCGCTACGACACCTGGTTCTACGCCGCCGCCCTGCCGCCGGGGCAGCGCACCAGGAACGCCTCGACGGAGGCCGACCACGCCGCCTGGCTGTCGCCGGCCGAGGCGGTCGCCGGCTTCGAACGGGGCGAGATGCTGATGATGCCGCCCACCGCCGCCACCCTCCGCCAGTTGCTGCCGCACCGCACGGCCGCGGAGGCGCTGGCCGGCGCCGCCGACCACGACCTGGCGCCGGTGCTCGCCCGCGCCACCCTGGTCGGTGACGAGGTGGTGCTGAGCTGGCCGGGCCACGAGGAGTTCGAGAAGCGGGTGAGCGGCCGGTGACCGGCGCGGCGACGCCCCCGGGACGGCCCAGCGGCGCGGCGCCCAGAGGCCGGATCACCGCCCGCGCGACCTCCGTGCTGGCGCCCAACGCCTCCCCGATGACCCTGGACGGCACCAACACCTGGATCCTCGCCGAGCCCGACGCCGCGCGCGCCGTCGTCGTCGACCCGGGCCCCCGCGACGAGGGGCATCTGCGCGCCGTGCGGGACGCGGTCACCGCGCGCGGCCAACGCGTCGACCTGGTGCTGCTCACCCACGGCCACCCGGACCACGCCGAGGGCGCCGTCCGGTTCGCCGAGCTGACGGGCGCCCCGGTCAGGGCGCTGGACCCGGCGCTGCGGCTCGGCGACGAGGGACTGGGCGACGGCGACGTGGTCACCACCGGCGGCATCGAGCTGCGGGTGGTCGCGACCCCGGGGCACACCGGGGACTCGCTCTCGTTCCATCTGCCGGCCGACGGCGCCCTGTTGACCGGCGACACCGTGCTCGGCCGGGGCACCACCGTGGTGGCGCACCCGGACGGCAGGCTCGGCGACTATCTGGACTCGCTGCGCCGGCTGCGTTCCCTCACCGAGGGCGAGGCGGGCGCGCACACCGTGCTGCCGGGCCACGGTCCGGTGCTCGCCGACGCGCAGGGCGCGATCGACCACTATCTCGCCCACCGCGCGGAGCGCCTCGCCCAGGTGGAGGCGGCGGTGGAACGTGGGCTGACCACCCCGGAACAGGTGGTCGCCGAGGTCTACGCGGCCGTCGACCGGGCCCTGTGGCCGGCGGCGGAACTCTCCGTCCGCGCGCAACTCGACCACCTGAGGGAACGCGGACGCCTGCGGAGGCCGCCGGCGCACGGCTGAGCCCCCCGCGCGCCGGCGGCGTGACGCCACACGCCCCGCGCGCGGGAGGAACGGGAAGGGGTCAGCGCGAGCGCCGCGCCAGGCGCTCGATGTCCAGCAGGATCACCGCGCGGGCCTCCAGGCGCAGCCAACCCCGGGCGGCGAAGTCCGCCAGCGCCTTGTTGACCGTCTCGCGGGAGGCTCCCACCAGTTGGGCGAGCTCCTCCTGGGTCAGGTCGTGCACCACGTGGATGCCCTCCTCCGACTGCACGCCGAAGCGGCGGGAGAGGTCGAGCAGCGCCTTGGCGACGCGCCCAGGCACGTCGGAGAAGACCAGGTCGGACATGCTGTCGTTGGTGCGCCGCAGCCGGCGGGCCACCGCGCGCAGCAGCGCGGAGGCGACCTCGGGCCTGGTGCTGAGCCAGGGCTGGAGGTCGCCGTGGCCGAGGCCGAGCAGCCGGACCTCGGTGACGGCGGTCGCGGTGGCGGTGCGCGGGCCCGGGTCGAAGAGCGACAGCTCGCCGATCAGCTCGCCGGGGCCGAGCACGGCCAGCATGTTCTCCCGGCCGTCGGGCGAGGTGCGGTGCAGCTTCACCTTGCCCTCGGTGACGACATAGAGCCGGTCGCCGGGGTCCCCCTCGTGGAAGAGGGTGTCGCCACGGGCGAGCGTGGCCTCGGTCATGGAAGCGCGCAGCTCGGCGGCCTGCTCGTCGTCGAGTGCCGCGAAGAGCGGGGCACGCCGCAGTACGTCGTCCACGGGTTCCTCTCCTTGTCGGCCGCGAGGGCCGGTGGTCTTCCAGCCCCCCGGCCGGGCGCCGGGGAACGATTTGACCTTCTCATCATGCCGGACGTCCCGGCGTGGCCAGCGGGTACAAGTCTGACGCACCGGTGCGTACCGGCCCACGGCAGGGGCCCGTTCGGTGGGCGAAAGGCCGGAGGGCGGGGCGAATGTCGGCCCTCCCGTTTACGCTGGCCGGGTGGCCAGCGGACGCGGGCGCGCGTGCGGTGGAGCGGGAGAAAGCGAGGGCCACCCGGGTGAACGCACGGCAGGATTCCGCTGAGGGCGAACAGGGCGCGGCCGGGCGGGTGAGCCCGTCCCCGGCGGGCCGCCGAGGGGGCGCCGCCGCGAAGGGCGAGAGCCGGCTGGCCATGGTGCGCCGGGCGCGCCGGACCTACCGCGCGCTGGGCGAGGTGTACTACTACGCCCACCCCGAGCTGGACTTCGAGGACCCGTTCCAGCTGCTGGTCGCCACGGTCCTCTCCGCGCAGACCACCGACCTGCGGGTCAACCAGACGACGCCCAAGCTCTTCGCCGCCTACCCCACCCCCGAGGACCTGGCGGCCGCCGACCCCTCGGTGCTGGAGGAGCTGATCCGCCCCACCGGCTTCTTCCGCAACAAGGCCCGCTCGCTGATCGGCCTCTCCACCGCGCTGCGCGACCGCTTCGACGGTGAGGTCCCCGGCCGACTCGAGGACCTGGTGACCCTGCCCGGCGTCGGCCGCAAGACCGCGCACGTGGTCCTGGGGAACGCGTTCGGCCGCCCCGGGATCACGGTGGACACCCACTTCCAGCGGCTGGTGCGCCGGTGGAAGTGGACCGAGCAGGAGGACCCGGTGAAGATCGAGGCGGAAGTGGCCGAGATCTTTCCCCGGAAGGACTGGACGACCCTGTCGCACCGGGTGATCTTCCACGGCCGCCGGATCTGCCACAGCCGCAAGCCGGCCTGTGGCGCCTGCCCGATCGCGCACCTCTGCCCGTCGTTCGGTGAGGGCGAGACCGACCCGGAGAAGGCGCGGAAGCTGCTGAAGTACGAGATGGGCGGCCAGCCAGGGCAGCGGCTGAAGCCCCCGGCCGACTACCCGGGCCGGCCGGCACCGCCCCTGGGCACCCCGGCGGACGGGGCCTGACCCGCGGCCCGCGTCCGCCCGCCGCCCCGCCACCTCTGCCCAGGGAGCCCGCCCTTGACCAGCCCTCACCCCGCCGACCCCCGTCCTCGTGCCGCCGGCCCCGGCCCCGGGGTCAAAGGCCCCCGCGTTCCCTCGGCGGATCCCCGTGCCCCCTCGGCGGACCCCCTTGCCCCCTCGGCGGACCCGCCGGGCGCCGAGGCGCGGGACGAGCTGCCCGCGTGGCTGCGCCCGCTGGCCGAGGCCGCGCGCACCATCGAGCCGCGCCAGCTCAGCGCCTTCCTGCCGCCGCCCGACGGCGGGCGCCCCTCGGCGGTGCTGGTGCTCTTCGGCGAGGGCGAGTGCGGCCCCGAGCTGCTGCTGTTGGAACGGGCCAGCAGCCTGCGCCAGCACGCCGGCCAGGCCTCGTTCCCCGGCGGCGCCCTGGACCCCGAGGACGGCGACCCGGAGGGCGCCGGCCCCTGGCGGGCCGCGCTGCGCGAGGCCGAGGAGGAGACCGGGCTCGACCCGGCAGGCGTGCGGATCTTCGCCACGCTGCCCCGGCTCTACATCCCGGTCAGCCGCTTCGTGGTCTCCCCCGTGCTGGCCTGGTGGCGCAAGCCGACCCCCGTCGCCCCGCAGGACCCGGCCGAGACCGCGCGGGTCTTCACCGTCCCGCTCGCGCGGCTGTGCGACCCCGCGCACCGGGGCACCGCGCTCCACCCCAGCGGCTACCGGGGGCCCTGCTTCGAGGTCGCCGACACCCTGGTCTGGGGCTTCACCGCGGGGGTGATCGACCGCCTGCTGCACTACGGCGGCTGGGAGAAGCCCTGGGACGACGGGCGGCTGCTCCCGTTGGACCACTCGGCGTGAGCCACGCCCGGCCCCGTGAGAACGTGGCCGGGTGAACGTCCTCGACGTCTCGCTGCTGCTGGCCGCCGGCTCGCTCGCGGTCATCGGCTACGGCCGGGGGCTGCTGCTCGGCGTCTGCTCGGCGGTCGGCCTGCTGACCGGAGTGCTGCTCGCGACCCGCGCGCTGACCCTGCTCTGGCCGGAGGGCACGGGCACCGCGGGCGCCGCCGCCGGGCTGGTGCTGCTGGGTTCGGCGGCCGTGGTCGGGCAGGCCACCGCGACGCTGCTCGGCGCCCGGCTGCGCGCGCTGGTCACCTGGCCGGCGGCCCGCGCCGTCGACGCGGCCGGCGGGGCGCTCGTGCACGCCCTTGCGCTGCTGCTCGTCGCGTGGCTCTTCGGCTCCGCGCTGACGCTGGTCACCTCCGGCACGCTCGGCAGCGAACTGCGTTCCTCCCGCGTCCTCTTCGGGGTCTCCCGCGCCCTGCCTGCCGAGGCCGAGGGGTGGGCCGGAGAGCTGAGCGGGGTGCTCGCGCCCGGTGCCCCGCGGGGGCTGGCCGCGCCGATCGGCACCGAGCCGATCACCCGGGTGCCGCCGCCCGACCCGGAGCTGGTCGACGCGCCGGCGCTGAGCGGCGTCTGGCGCTCCGTGGTGCGGATCGAGGGCTCGGCGCCCGGCTGCGGGCGCACCCTGGAGGGCACCGGTTTCGTCTTCGCTCCCGGGAAGGTGATGACCAACGCGCACGTCGTCGGCGGCGTGGGCGCGCCGCTGGTGCGCGTCGGCGGGCTCGGGGAACGCTTCCCCGGCGAGGTGGTGCTCTTCGACCCGCTGCGCGACATCGCCGTGATCGACGTGCCGGGCCTCCCGTCGCCCGCCCTGCCGTTCAGCGCGCGGGCGGCCGAGTCGGCGGACGGCGCGGTGGTCGTCGGGTTCCCCGAGGGCGGCCCGTACGAGGTCGGGTCGGCCCGCGTCCGGGACCGCTACCGGGCCAGGGGCCCGGACATCTACCGCGGCGACATGGTCAACCGGGAGGTGTACTCGCTCCACACCACCATTCGCCCGGGCAACTCCGGCGGCCCGCTGCTGTCGCCAGAGGGCGAGGTGCTGGGGGTGGTCTTCGCCCGCTCCCTCGACGAGGACAGCACGGGGTACGCGCTGACCTCGGACGAGGTACGGGAGATGGCCGCCCGCGGGCGTACCGCCGAACGGCCGGTGAACACCGGGCGCTGCGCGCCGGCATGACGGCCGTTCGGTGAGATGTGGGGGTGCTCGGTTCGTGAGGTGTCGAGTGCTCGGCGCGGAGCGTGGGGCTCAGCCGCGCGGGTGCCGCAGGCGGGCGCTGACCCAGCGCGCGCGACGGCGGAGGATATCCGGAAATCTGATCGCCGTGTCGGGCAACGGGCCACCCCGGAAGTCGCGAGCGGCGCCTCGCGCCCGGGTGGCGGCCCCATTGCCGCTTGGTTCACGTGCCACGTCACGGTATTCGTGCGTCCAGCCCATAACACGTCCCTGCCCGTGCTCCAAGGTCAGTAACCCAGATCCGCGAAGTCCACGGGCGTATGCGACTGGCAGTTGCCAACGGCCCCGAGGCCCCGTCAACCGCCCGTAGACCAGGCGTCTACGGTGCGTTGACGAAACGTCCCGCGACGGGAGGACACGACGGGAGAAGGGGCGCCGCGGAAGGCACCGGGGGGCCGGCGGCCCGCCAGGGGGCCGGCGCGCCTCAGCGGTCCGGCGCGCCTCAGCGGTCCGGCTCGGGATCGCGCAGCCAGTCGATCAGCTCGGTGCTGAACGCGGCCGGGTCCTCCTCGTGCGGGAAGTGCCCCAGACCGTCGAAGAGCCGCCAGCGGTAGGGCGCCTCCACATACTCCCCCGACCCGGCCGAGCTGCGCGTGCGCACCACGGGATCCAGGGAACCGTGCAGATGGAGCGTGGGCACCAGCACCGGCCGCTTCATGCGCCGGTTGAACTGGACCCCGTCCGGACGCACGAGCGAACGCACCAGCCAGCGGTACGGCTCGACCGCGCAGTTCGCGGTGGAGGGCACGCACATCGCCTGCCGGTAGACCAGCACGTCGGCCGGCTCCGGCTGACGGGGCCCCGACCACTGCCGCAGCAGCCGCCCCACCAGCGCCCCCTCGTCCGCGACCAGCTGACGCTCCGGCAGCCAGGGACGCTGGAAGCCCCACACGTAGCGGCTGGCCGCCGTCTGCCGGGGGTCCCGCAGCAGCGCGGCGCGCCAACTCCGCGGGTGCGGCATCGAGGAGACCGCCAGCCGCCGCACCAGCTTGGGCCGCATCACAGCCGCCGTCCACGCCAGATAGCCGCCGAGATCGTGCCCGACCAGCGCGGCGTCCGGCTCCCCGAGCGAACGGATCACGCCGGTCACGTCGAGCGCCAGATTCGCCGGATCGTAGCCGCGCGGGGTGCGGTCGCTGCCGCCGATGCCCCGCAGATCCATGGCCACGGCCCGGAACCCGGCCTCGGCCAGCGCCGTCAGCTGGTGCCGCCAGGTCCACCAGAACTGGGGGAACCCGTGCACCAGCAACACCAGCGGCCCCTCGCCCGTCTCGGCGATATGGAACCGCGCGCCGTTGGCCGCGACATCGCGATGCGTCCACGGTCCGTCCCGGAGGATCACCGAGGAACGCATCCCGGAGTGGTCGGCGTGTGTCATGTGGACGAGCCGGCGCGGTCGCCGGCCACGGCCCGCGCGTCGGAGGTCTCGGCCCGATCGGCGGCCACGTCGGATGCCCCGTCGCGGGGGCGCGGCTTGGCGTGGGAGAGCACGGTCGCCGACTCCTTGGCGGAACGGATGGACCGCTCGGGCGGCGAGATCTTCCCGAGCTTGCGCTTCGCCCACAGCGCCATCAACAGCGCCAGCACCAGATAGATGCCGGCGACGATCAGACAGGCGATGGCCAGCGGGAGGTCCCACCAGTTCCGCAGCCAGAACGCCAGCGCGAAGCTCAGCAGCGGCACGGCGAAGACGACCAGCCCGGCCGCCACCACCCCGGCGACGCTCCCGAAGAGGGCGCGTTTGACGTCCTGTCGGATCTCGGCCTTGGCGAGGGCGATCTCGTCGTGCACCAGACCGGACAGCTCGCCGGTCGCCGAGGCGACCAACTCTCCGAGGCTGCGCCCCTCGTCGGCTGCGCTCATCGCGTTCTCACTTTCTCTCCTGGCGTGGTTGCGGTAGGTGCACGTGACAGTAGTGGTGCCCATGGTGGTGCGTCCGTCGCGACACCTCGTCGCCCCCGGGAGGGATGCCACAGATGGTATAGGGGCGCCCGATCAACGATCGGGCGCCCCTATACGCTCCAGCGCGCGGCACGCCGTCCGAGACCCGCCCCCTCCCGAGGAAACGGGGAGGGAGACGGGCGCGCGGCCGACGGTCAGTCGTCCGAGGGCGCGGAGGGCAGCTTGCTCTGGATCAGGTCCATCACCGCCGGGTCGGTCAGGGTGGTGACGTCGCCCAGTTCGCGGTCCTCCGCGATGTCGCGCAGCAGCCGCCGCATGATCTTGCCGGAACGCGTCTTCGGCAGCTCGTCCACCGCCAGGACGCGCTTCGGCTTGGCGATCGGCCCCAGCTCCTTGGCGACGTGCGCCCGCAGCTCCTCGACCAGCCCCTCCTCCTGCGGAGCGCCGCCCCGCAGGATGACGAACGCGCAGATCGCCTGCGTGGTCTGCGGATCGGTGGCCCCGACGACCGCCGCCTCCGCGATACGGGGATGGCTCACCAGCGCGGACTCCACCTCGGTCGTCGAGATGTTGTGGCCGGAGACCAGCATCACGTCGTCGACCCGGCCCAGCAGCCAGATGTCGCCGTCGGCGTCCTTCTTCGCGCCGTCCCCGGCGAAGTACCGGCCCTCGAAACGGGACCAGTACGTGTCGAGGAACCGCTGGTCGTCGCCCCAGATGGTGCGGAGCATCGACGGCCAGGGCTCGGTCAGCGTCAGATAGCCGCCGGAGCCGTTGGCCACCTCGTTCCCGTCGTCGTCCACCACCGTCGCGCTGATCCCCGGCAGCGGGGTCTGCGCCGAACCCGGCTTCGCCAACGTCACGCCCGGCAGCGGGCTGATCATCATCGCGCCCGTCTCGGTCTGCCACCAGGTGTCGACAACGGGGGTGCGCCCTCCGCCGATGTGCTCCCGGTACCAGACCCACGCCTCCGGGTTGATCGGCTCGCCGACCGAACCGAGCACCCGCAGGCTGGAGAGGTTGAACCCGGCCGGGATCTCGTCGCCCCACTTCATGCAGGTGCGGATCGCGGTGGGCGCGGTGTACAGCAGGGTGACGCCGTACTTCTCGACGATCTCCCACCAGCGGCCCTGGTGCGGGGTGTTGGGGGTGCCCTCGTAGAGCACCTCCGTCGCGCCGTTGGCCAGCGGGCCGTAGACGATGTACGAGTGCCCGGTGACCCAGCCGATGTCGGCGGTGCACCAGTAGACGTCGGTCTCGGGCTTGAGGTCGAAGACCGCGTGGTGGGTGTAGGCGACCTGCGTCAGATAGCCGCCGGTGGTGTGCAGGATGCCCTTGGGCTTACCCGTGGTGCCCGAGGTGTAGAGGATGAAGAGCGGGTGCTCGGCGTCGAACGCCTCCGGCGTGTGCTCCTCCGGCTGCCGGCCCACGGTCTCGTGCCACCACAGGTCCCGGCCCTCGGTCCAGGGGATGTCCTGACCGGTGCGGCGCACCACCAGCACGTTCCGCACGCGGGCGGCGCCGGGGCGGGTCAGGGCCTCGTCCACGGCGGGCTTCAACGCGGAGGGCGCGCCCCTGCGATAGCCCCCGTCGGAGGTGATCACCACGCGGGCGTCCGCGTCCTCGATCCGGGTGGCGAGCGCGTCGGCGGAGAACGCGCCGAAGACCACCGAGTGCGGCGCCCCGATCCGCGCGCAGGCCAGCATCGCGATGACGGCCTCGGGGATCATCGGCATGTAGATGGCCACCCGGTCGCCGGTGGCCACCCCCAACTCGGTCAGCGCGTGCGCCGCCTGGGAGACCTCGCGCTGCAACTCGGCATAGGTGATCGCCCGGGAGTCGCCGGGCTCGCCCTCGAAGTGGATGGCGACCCGGTCCCCGTGGCCGGCCTCGACATGACGGTCGACGCAGTTGTAGGCGACGTTCAACCGGCCGTCGGCGAACCACTTGGCGAAGGGCGGGTTGGACCAGTCCAGGGTCTCGGTGGGCTCCCGCTCCCAGGTCAAGCGGCGAGCCTGCTCCGCCCAGTACCCCAGGCGATCCTCGGCCGCCGCCTCATAGTCGGCGGCGGTCACATTGGCTGCCGCCGCCACCTCGGCCGGGGGCGCGAACCTCCGGGTCTCCGTCATGAGGTTGGCCAGGCTCTCGTTACTCACAACGCCTCCTTGTCCGCCCCGCCACGGTGAGCGGCCGATGTCACCACTGCCGAGGGGTGACGTGGGCGAACGAGGGTCGGCCGGGACCGACGGCCAAGCGCCCGTCGCACATGGCAGTCACCCGCGCGGCGTCAGTTGTGTCCCACGGCACACCTCATCAGTCCCACCCTCCTTTGACAAGGCCATTCGATCTCCGCGCGATGAACGGTCAACCGCTGCGACGAACGGGCTCCGCCGCGCCGTTCACCGGAACGCTCAGCACCTCCTCACCCCCGCGCTCGGGCTCCTCGCCCCCGCGCTCCGGCCGGACGGCGGTGAAGACGGGGGGCCGTCCCTCCTCCCGATCCAGCACATAGATCTGGGCACGCCCGACATGGAAGTACATCCCGCGGAGCCGAAGCGTGCCCTCGGCCAGCCGCTGGGCGACCCACGGGTGCCCGGCGAGGTGGTCCAACTGCTGCACCACGTTGGCCAGGCAGAGCGCCTCCAACTCCGCCTCTTCGGGCCCCTCCCCGCCGCGTGCTCCGCCGCCCGACGTCTCCCCGAAGTGCTCCCCGTCGTCGAGCCGGGCCGACGGCCCCGAGCGCAGCCGCTCCAGGCTGGGCCTGGCGTGGGCGAGCCAGCGGCCGAGCGGCCCGTCGGGCAGCACCCCGCGATCCCGGTCCACCGACCGCAGCGCGCGCATCGCCCCGCATCCCGAGTGCCCGCAGACCGTGAGGGTGCTGACCCCCAGCTCGGTGAGCGCGTACTCGATGGCGGCGCCCACCGAGTCGTCGCCCGAGTCGGTCCCGGGAGGCGGCACCAGATTCCCGATGTTGCGCACGGTGAAGAGGTCGCCGGGGCCGCTTGAGGTGATCATGCTGGTGACCAGACGGGAGTCGGCACAGGTCAGAAAGAGCTGTCCGGGCCGCTGTCCCTCGCGGGCCAGCCGCGCCAGCTCCTCCCGCACCACCGGCGCCGTGGTGCTCTGGAAGGCGCGCAGCCCCCCGAGGAGAAGATCCGGCGAACCGCTCGACGGCGTGGGGATCGGCGCCCCGTCGTGGGTGACGTCCCGGTGGTTGCGCCAGGACTGCCACGGATGGCAGCGGTGCGGCGCGGCGGCGGACGGCGCCGCGCTCCCGGGCAGCCCCAGCCCGGCCGGCAGCTCCACCGTGCCGCCCTGCGCCAGATGGGACGCCCGCCAGTCGTGCAGCGTCTCGAACGCGGCGTGGTCGACGAAGGTGCCCTCCAGCTCGACGACCACTCGCGCCCGCTCCGGCAGCTGCCCGAGCACCCGCGACAGCCTGGGCACGGCGAGAAAGGTCAACTGCCCCCGCACGCGCACCCGGTGCCCGCCGTCCGGCAGCGGCTCCTGGCTGATGCCGGTGTGGGTCAGCCGGTGCAGCGCCACCGCGACCGCGGCCAGGATGCCGATCCCGACGCCCTCCAGCACTCCGAAGACCGTCACACCGACCGCCGTGGCGACGTAGACCGCGACCTCGCGGTGACGGGTCACGCTGCGGATGTGCGTGATGTTGACCATCTGCACGCCGACCACCATCACCAGGGCCGCCAGCGCGCCGAGCGGGATCAGCTCCAGCACCCCCACCAGCAGGCCCGTGGCCACCAGCACCCAGCAACCGTGCAGGACCGTCGAGCGCCGGGAGACCGCGCCCGCCGCCACGTTGGCCGAGCTGCGCACGGCGACACCGGTGACCGGCAGCCCGCCGAGGGAGCCGGAGACCATGTTGGCGACGCCCTGGCCGCGCAGCTCCCGGTCGAGGTCGGCCCTGGGCACCCGCGGCCCGCCGGCCCGCTGTCTGGCCGACGCCAGCTTGTCGACGGCGACCGCGGACAGCAGCGACTCCACACTCGCGACCAGCGTGATCGTCAACACGGCCGCGAACAGCCCGAGCACCGGCCCCTCCGGCATCCGGGGCAGCGCGTGGCTGCTCCAGGACGGCAGGTCGACGCGGGAGACGTCCAGGGAGAGGGACCAGGAGAGGAACGTCGCCAGCACCACGGCCGCGAGCGCCGCCGGCGCCGCCTTGCGCACCAGACCCCCCGCCCGTCCCGGCAGCCGTGGCCAGAGCAGCAGCACCGCCACCACCAGCGCGCCCACCGAGAGGGAGGTCAGCTGGGGGTCGGCCAACTGGCCCGGCAGATCCGCCAGATTGTCCAGGGCGGAGCTCTCCGGGTCCCCGCCCAGCACGATGTGCAGCTGGGAGAGCGCGATCGTGGCGCCGATGCCCGCCAGCATCCCGTGCACGATCGCCGGGCTGACGACCAGCGCGGACCTGGCCACCCGCAGCGCGGAGAGGGCGAGCTGGGTGAGGCCGGCGAGCGCGGTGATGGCGCAGGTGGTGCGCCAGCCGTACTGGTGGATCAGATCGGCCGTGATGACCGTCAGACCCGCGGCCGGGCCGCTGACCTGGAGCGGCGCGCCGCCCAGCAGCCCCACCACGATGCCGCCGACCGCCGCGGCGACGAGCCCCGCCTGGAGCGGCGCGCCCGTGGCCAACGCGATGCCGAGGGAGAGCGGCAGGGCGATCAGAAAGACCGAGACCGAGGCGGAGAGATCCGCGCGGTGGCGAACGAGCGGTGAGCGGGGGCCCGACCCTCCGGCCGCCGAGGAGGGGGCGGCCGAGGAGGACGGCCCGGGCTGGGTCGAATCGGGAGTGGGGGCGCAGGCGGACATCTTCCGTCTCCGTCCGTGAGGGGCGAAAACCCCGGAGTTACAGGAGTTATGGCCTTTCTCAAGGCTTGGTAAATGAAGAGTAATGCGACGCAAAGGTCTGTACGAGGGCCAGACCCCGTTCAGCGGCGCAATTAATCCGAAGGAGGGAAAAAGTCATGGGAACCGCTTGTCATACAAACATCTCTAACGCTGAGAGGAAGAGTTTGGTGCGCTGCCCCGCGAATCGGACGGAGCGGACAAAACCCTGCGTTGGCAACGGGAGGACGCGAGATGGTCACACACACGACGAGACGGACGGCGACCCTGGTGGCCATCGGTGCGCTGGCCCTGGGCATGACAGCCTGCTCGCTGTCGGGAGAAGGGGGCGACGGTGGCGACAAGGGCGAGGAGCGCCACGAGTCCGCCTCGGGCGGCTCCGGCGAGGAGGGCGAGGACGGCGAGGAGGGCTCCGGCGGGGACGACGCCGGCCCCGCGCCCCAGCTCCTCGGCGACGGCTCCACCGCCGACACCGGCCCCCAGCCCCACCAGCCCCCCGACCCCGAGCCGTTGGCGCCCGGCGAGGAGCCGCCGCAATTCGTCGTCTTCTCCTGGGACGGTGCGGGAGAGGACGACAATCAGCTCTTCTCGCGCTTCCGGGAAATCGGCGAGCGATACGACGCCGACATGACCTACTTCCTCTCCGGTATCTATCTCCTGCCGGAGAGTGAGCGCCTCAACTACGAGCCCCCGGGCCGCCAGCCCGGCGCCTCCGACATCGGTTACCTCTCCGACGAGCACATCGCCGCCACCCTGGAACAGGTCCGTCTGGCCTGGACCGAGGGCAACGAGATCGGCACCCACTTCAACGGCCACTTCTGCGGCCCGACCGGCGGCTCCAGCTGGAGCGTCGAGGACTGGATCGACGAGATCGACCAGGCCAAGTGGATGGTGCAGAACTGGCGCACCACCACCGGCCTCACCGACGAGGAACCGCTCCCGTTCGACTACGAGGAGGAGCTGATCGGCGGGCGCGCGCCCTGTCTGGAGGGCCAGGAGAACCTGTTGCCCGCCGCGGCCGAGTCGGGCTTCCGCTACGACTCCAGTGGCAACGCGCTCCAGGTCTGGCCGCGGCAGCGGCACGGGGTCTGGGACATCTCGCTCCAGTCGGTGCCGATGCCGGGACGTTCCTTCGAGACGCTCTCCATGGACTACAACTTCATGGTCAACCAGTCGGGCGAGGGCAGCGGCGACCCCGCGATGTGGCCCACCTGGCAGGCCGAGATGCACGACGGGCTGATGGCCGCGTTCGACCGGGCCAACGAGGGCAACCGCGCGCCGCTGATCATCGGCAACCACTTCAACCAGTGGAACGGCGGCATCTACATGGACGCCGTCGCCGACGTGATCAGCGAGATCTGCCCCAGGGACGGGGTCGAGTGCGTCTCCTTCCGGCAGTTGGTCGACTGGCTGGACGCCCAGGACCCCGAGGTGCTGGAGCGGATGCGCGGGCTCGGCGTCGGTGAGGCGCCGCCCGGCGGCTGGGAGTCCTTCCTGGCCGGCTGACCGCCCGCCGCCGGGGCGCGCTCAGGCCGGCAGTGGGCTGGGCGCCTCCCGCAGCACGAACCCGGGGTCGACCTGCGCCGCCAGGTCGGCCCCGGTCCTGTCGTTGCCCCAGCTCGCGGCGTTCTTCAGGTGGAAGTGCACCATCTGCTGGGTGTAGCGCTCCCAGTCGCGCAGCGGGTAGCCGGCGTCCGCCGCCCGGTGCATGGCGCCCAGCGCCCGCGCGTCGTCCGCGTCCAGCGCGGCGAACGGCCGGCGCTGCCCGCGCTCCATGGCCCGCACCCAGTCCGAGTGGCCGAACGTCACCAGCAGGTCGTCGCCGATCTCCTCGCGCAGGAACGCGACGTCCTCGGGATCCCGCGCCTTGTTCCCGACCACGCGCAGCGCGACCCCGTAGTCCCGCGCGTACTCGCGGTACTGGCGGTACACGGAGACCCCCTTGCGGGTCGGCTCGGCCACCAGGAAGGTCATGTCGAAGCGGGTGAAGAGCCCCGAGGCGAACGAGTCGCTGCCGGCCGTCATGTCCACCACGAGGTACTCGTCGCGCCCGTCCACCAGGTGGTTCAGACACAGCTCGACGGCGCCGGTCTTCGAGTGGTAGCAGGCGACCCCCAGGTCGTCGGCGGTGAACGGGCCGGTGACCAGCAGTCGCGCCGCGCCCTTGTCCAGCGGTACCTCGGTGGCGCAGGCGTCGAAGACCGGGTTCTCCTCGGAGAGCCGCAGCAGCCGTGAACCCGCTCCCGGCGGCGTCGTCTTGATCATGGTCTCGGAGGAGAGGATGCGCGGGTTCTCGCCCCGGAGGTAGTCCTTGATCAACGGCAGCCTGCCGCCGAGTGGCGGGCACGCGGCGGCCTCCTCCTCCGTCAGGCCGAGAGCGACGCCGAGGTGTTGGTTGATGTCCGCGTCCACCGCGGTGACGGGGACGCCGCGCGCCGCGAGATGCCGGACGAACAGCGAGGACAGCGTGGTCTTGCCGCTGCCCCCCTTGCCTACGAAAGCGATCTTCATGTTCAGGAGCGTAGTGGCGTCGGGCGAACACCCGAACACGCGAAGTGGGGAAATCCACTCGAACGAGTCCCCGATGATCGCTGGACCCCGCCTAGGCTTCGGTGCTATGAGCCCCGCTGCACCCACAGAACCGCAGACCGACCCCCTGGCCAGGCTGGCCGAACTGCCCGGCGTTCCGGCCGCCGTGGCCGGCGTGCGGGAGGCGGTGGACGCCGTCTACAAGCATCGCGTGATGCGCCGCCGCAGCCCTGAGGTCTCCTCCGAGGCCGCGCTGCGCGGCGCCCGCGCGTCGGCCGCCCTGGCCGGTGCCGACTGGGCGTTGGAGGAGGTCAGGAGGCGCAGCGACTTCGGCGGCGAACCCGAGGCCAGGACGGTGGGCGCGGCGCTGCGGACCACGGCCGAGGCGACCGAGTCGCTGGGCGTCTGGCGCGGGTCCCCGCTGCGGGTGCTGGCGCGGCTGCACCTGGTCGCGGCGGGTGGCCCGACGGGCGGGGCGGAGGGGGAGCGGATCGGCCGGCCCCGGTTGGCCGGGGAGCCGGTGGACGAGCCGGGGCTCGACGCGCTCCCGCCGGCGCCGGGCGTCGAGGAGGTGGCGGCGCGGCTGGACGCGCTCGCCGGCCTGGTGGTGGCGGGCTCGTCGGCGCCGGCTCTGATCACGGCGTCGGTGGTGCACGGCGAACTGGTCGCGCTGCGTCCGTTCGCCAGCCACAACGGGCTGGTCGCGCGCGCGGCGGCGCGGTTGGTGCTGGTCGGCGGCGGCCTCGACCCGAAGGCGGTCGCCCCGGTCGAGGTCGGCCACGCCGAGCAGGGCGTGGAGAGCTATCTCGCCGCGCTGGACGGCTATCTGGCCGGCACCAGGGCGGGGGTCGCCGGCTGGATCGCGCACTGTGCCCGGGCCGCCGAGCTGGGGGCGCGCGAGTCGGTCGCGGTCTGCGAGGCGCTGCAACGCGGCGCCGCCTGATCCGGGCGGAGCCCGGCGCCGCCCGCGCGCCGGGTCAGGCGGCGCGGCCGGCGGCGCGGCGGCGGTTGGCGTACCACCAGACCAGGCCGCCCGCGGCGGCGGCGGCGACCGCGGCCGTCGCCACCAGCGCGGGACGGGACGGTATGCCCAGCGACACCCGTTGCCGCAGCCGCACCGGCCGTTCGAACGTCAGCACCGGCCACTCGCGCGCCGTCGCCTCCTTGCGCAGCGCGCGGTCGGGGTTGACGGCGTGCGGGTGGCCCACCGACTCCAGCATCGGCAGGTCCGTGACCGAGTCGCTGTAGGCGTAGCAGCGCGCCAGGTCGTATCCCTCGGAGACGGCAAGCTCGGCGATGGCCTCGGCCTTCGTGGGGCCGTAGGCGTAGTAGTCGACCTCGCCGGTGTAGCGGCCGTCGGCCACCACCATCCGGGTCGCCACCACCCGGTCGGCGCCGAGGAGTTCGCCGATCGGCTCGACCAGCTCGGCGCCCGAGGTGCTGACGATCACCACGT
Organism: Streptomyces zhaozhouensis; assembly: GCF_900230195.1. GTDB lineage: Bacteria > Actinomycetota > Actinomycetes > Streptomycetales > Streptomycetaceae > Streptomyces > Streptomyces zhaozhouensis. The sequence goes on along the minus strand of NZ_OCNE01000009.1, from coordinate 148,668 downwards.
CCCGGCCGGCCTCGTGGTGACGTTCGATCAGCGAGGCCGCCTCGTCGTAGATGATCGGATCGATCACCTCGTGCAGCGCCTCCGCGACGATCTCGCGCACCTGCTGTACGTTCCATCCGCGGCAGAGGGCCGAGAGATACTCCCTCATCCGCTCGGTCTGCTCGTGGTCGGCGCCGCCCAGCAGAAAGAGGAACTGGGCGTAGGCGGTGCGCAGCACCGCCCTGCGGTTGATCAGCCCGCCCTGGTAGAACGACCTGCTGAAAGTGACCGTGCTCGACTTCGCGATGACGGTCTTGTCAAGGTCAAAGAACGCGGCGGTGCGGGGCTGCGGCAGGATTTCCACGCCCCGAGCATAAGGGCCCGCCATTCGGCGTACGCTGGGGCGCGTGGGTTTGCCTGAGAAGGCTCTCGGGTACACCATGGAAGTCACGGATCGTTCGCGACCGTGCTAACCCGGCCCGGCTCCTCCCCCCCCGAGTCGGCCGTGGAAGACGACCCCCGCTCTCCCCCCCGGCGGGGGTCGTCGCCTCTCCGAAGGCGCTTCCGGGGGAAACTCCCAGCTCAGAGCCCTGCGTTCGCGTGTTTGCGAAGAGGTGGGAGAGGGGTGTCTCACCCGACCGGCCCCCGGGCGAGGGGGTTCACCCGGGCATCTTTCCCTCTTCGCGCGTGACCGAAGCGCTCACTCTCCGTACTTTTCTGACGGTTGACGCTTGCCGCTGTTCTTTTCCGTTGTCTTTGGGGGGAGTTGGCGCGCGGTGGTCTCCACCAACGGGTGAGGAGGTTTTCCACAGGGGCCTGGTTATCCACAGATTTGCGGTGAGTTCCCCGAGAGGGCCCGGAACGCGTCACGCTGGGTGACGAGAAGTTTCGGAGGGTGCCGACGGGGTCGGCGCCCTGAAGCCAGGGGGCTTTGCCATGACGGAGTGCGCTTCCGTGCTGATCCTCACCGAGGACGAGGAGTTGCTGGACGATCTGCTGCGGCTGTGCGCCGTCGCGGGCGCCGAGGCCGAGGTGGCGCACGGCGCCCCGCCGACGGCCGAGCAGTGGTGGGGCGCGCCGCTGGTGCTGGTCGGCGACGACCGGGCGTTGGGCGCCGGCGAGCGCGCCGGGCCCGGTCGGCGGCCCGGGGTGCTGCTGGTCGGACGGGATCTGGACGACCACCGGGTCTGGGCGCGGGGCGTGGCGCTCGGCGTCGAGCAGGTCCTGCACCTGCCGTGGGACGAGACCCGGCTGGTCGACCGGATCGCCGACGCGGTGGAGGGGCCCGGGCAGCCGACTCTCACCCTCGGTGTGCTGGGCGGCCGGGGCGGGGCCGGCTCCTCGTCGTTGGCCTGCGCGTTGGCGGTGACGGCGGCGCGGGCGGGGCGGCGCAGCGTGCTGGTGGACGCCGACCCGCTCGGAGGCGGCCTCGACGTGCCGTTCGGCGGTGAACGCACGGCGGGCTCCCGCTGGCCGGCGCTGCTCTCCGCTCGGGGTCGGCTCTCGGGGACCGCGCTGGACGAGGCGCTGCCGCTGCTGCACGGGGTGCGCCTGCTCAGCTGGGACCGGGAGGGCGGCATCCGCCTCCCGGTCGAGGCGATGCGCTCGGTCCTCGCCTCGGCCCGCAGGGGCGGCGGAGTGCTGGTGGTCGATCTGCCGCGTGCCGTGGACGAGGCGGCGGCCGAGGCGCTCACCCAGCTCGACCTGGGTCTGCTCGTGGTGCCCGGTGAGTTGCGGGCCATGACGGCCGCAAGGCGTGTCGTGGGCGGCGCCGGGGCGCTGGTGCGCGACCTGCGGCTGGTGGCCAGGATGCGGCCGGGGGACGCGCTGCCGGGGGACGAGCTGGCGCGGATGCTGCGCCTGCCGCTCGCCGGCGAGCTGCCGGACGAGCCGGGGCTCTCGGTCGCCGCCGAGATGGGCGAGCCGCCGGGGGCCGACCCGGGCGGGACACTGGCGGCCTTCTGTACGGCGCTTCTCGACCGCGCCCAGCCGCGTGCGGGGGCCGTCGCGTGACCGGGGCGGAGTACCGCGCCGCGGTCGCCGGCCTCGGCGCGGCCGGTTCCGTCCGGGCCGGGCTCTCTGAGCCGCCCGCGCCCTCTCACCAGCCTTCTTCGTCGCCGTCGTCCGAGCTGCCCGAGCTGTCGGAGCTGTCGGAGCTGCTGGAGAGCGTGCGGCTGCGGCTGGCGGAGGAGGGGGCCGAGCCGACGCCTGGCCGGGTGGCTGCCGCGCTGCGTTCCCAGGGGCTGCTGCTGGGGGACCGGGCGGTGCTGTCGGTGGTGCGCGCGCTGCGTTCTGAGCTGGTCGGCGCCGGCCCGCTCCAGCCGCTGCTGGCCGCGCCGGAGGTCACCGACGTCCTGGTCAACGGCCCGGACGAGGTGTGGGTCGACCGGGGCGGCGGCCTGGAGCGCGCGGACGTGCGCTTCCCCGACGACGCCTCGGTGCGCAGGCTGGCCCAGCGGCTGGCGGCCTCGGCCGGGCGGCGGCTGGACGACGCCCGGCCCTGGGTGGACGCCAGGCTTCCGGACGGCACGCGGATGCACGCCGTGCTGCCGCCGGTGGCCGTGGGCTCGCCCTGCGTCTCGCTGCGGGTGGTGCGCCCTCGGGCGTTCACGCTGGCCGAGTTGTGCCGGGCCGGCACGCTGCCGCCCGGCGGGGAGCGGCTGCTGGGGGCGGTGCTCGCCGCGCGGCTGTCCTTCCTGGTGACGGGCGGCACGGGCTCGGGGAAGAGCACGCTGCTCGCCTCGCTGCTCGGCCTGGTGGGGCCGGGGGAGCGGGTGGTGCTCGTCGAGGACTCGGCGGAGTTGCGGCCGACGCATCCGCACGTGGTGCGGCTGGAGACCCGTCCGGCCAACCAGGAGGGCGCCGGCCGGGTCACCCTGCGAGACCTGGTGCGGCAGGCGTTGCGGATGCGGCCGGACCGGCTGGTCGTCGGGGAGGTGAGGGGCGCGGAGGTCACGGAGCTGCTCTCCGCGTTCAACACGGGCCACGGCGGCTGCGGCACGCTCCACGCCAACGCGGCGGCGGACGTGCCGGCCCGGCTGGAGGCGCTCGGAGGCGCGGCGGGGCTGCCCAGGGCCGCGCTGCACAGCCAGGTGGCGGCCGCGCTGGCGCTGGTGCTGCACCTGGTCAGGGACCGGCGGTCGGGGCGCCGCAGGCTGGCGGAGATCCAGCTGCTGGAGCAGGGGCCCGGCGGCCTGGTGGGGACCGTCCCGGCGGCGCGCTGGGGCCCTGACGGGTTCGTCCACGAGGAGGGGTGGGCGCGGCTGTCCGAGCTCTGCGCGCGCGGAGGAGCCCGATGAGCGCGTCGTGGACGCCCTGGGGGGTGGCGTTCTGCGCCGTCGTCGGGGTGTGGCTGGTCGCCGGGGTCGACCTGCGGGTCGCCCGGGGCCGCGCCCTGGCGCCCGGCGGCGCGGTCCGTCCGGACCGCGCCCGGGCGCGGTGGCGGCCGGATGCCGCGGCGGTGCGGGTCGGGCTGTGCTGCCTCGCCGGCGGTGGGCTGCTCTCTCTGGCGGCGGGCTCCCCCGTCCCCTGGGTGCTCTCGGCGCTGGCCGTCCCGCTGGTCGACCGGGGCTGGCGGCGGCGCCGGGCCGCGGCGGCAGCCCGGCGGCGGCGCGAGGCGGTCGTGGACTTCTGCGTGGCGCTGGCCGGCGAGGTCCAGGCCGGCAGGCCGGCCGTCGCGGCGCTCGCCACGGCCGGGCGGGCCGAGTTGGGCCCGCTGGCGGCGGCGCCGCTGGCCGCCGCGAGATACGGCGGGGACGTGCCGGGCGCGCTGCGCTCGGCGGCGGGGCGGCCGGGGGCCGAGGGGCTCTCCGGGGTCGCCGCCTGCTGGGAGGTGGCCGTGCAGGGCGGTGCCTCGCTGGCCGCCGGTCTGGAGCGGGTGGCGACCGCGCTGCGGGCCGAGCGCGACCAGGACGAGGAGCTGCGCGCCCTGCTCGCGGGCCCGAGGGCCACGGCCAGGGTGCTGGCGGCGCTGCCGCTCGGCGGGCTGGTGCTCGGCTCGACGATGGGGATCGCGCCGCTGCGGGTGCTGTTCGGCACCCCTCTGGGGCTGTGCTGCCTGGCGCTCGGCGTGTTCTTCCAGTGGGCCGGGATGGCGTGGACCGCCGCCCTGGTGCGCTCGGCCGAGGGGGCGGCGCGGTGAGCGCGGAGTGGGTGCGTGGCTGGCTGAGCCTCGCGCTGGCGCTGCTCCTGTTGCCGTTGGCGGCGGGTCAGCTCCGGGCGGCGCTCGGGGAGCGGCGGCGGAGGGCGGCGTTGGGCGGCCGGCCGCGCCGGCGTCGCCGGTGGCCGGCGCGCCGCCGCAGGAGCGGGGCGCCCGATCCGGCGCTGCCGCTGGCCACGGAGCTGCTCGCCGCGTGCCTGGCGGCGGGGGCCGAGCCGGGCGCGGCGGCGGGCGCCGTGGGCGCCTCCGTGCGGGGCCCGGTCGGGGAGGCGCTGCGGCGCGCGGCGGCCGAGCTGCGGCTCGGCGGCGAACCGGCGGTCGTCTGGGGCCGGTTGGCCGTGCTGCCGGGCGCTGACCGGCTGGCCAGGCGGCTGGAGTCGGCGGGCGGCAGCGGCGCGCCGGTGGTGCGGGCGTTCGCGGCCGAGGGCGCGGAGGCGCGGGCGCGGCGCAGACGCACGGCGCAGGCCGGCGCGCGGCGGGCCGCCGTGCTGGTCGCCGGCCCGTTGGGGCTGTGCTTCCTGCCGGCCTTTCTGCTGCTCGGGGTGGCGCCCGTGCTGCTCGGGCTGCTGGCGGAGTGGACATGAGCCGGCTCACCCGCATCCGGCGACCTTCGTGTCGGGACGTGCGGCCGGCGGCCCCCGGCCGGGGCCGGGGCCCGCCGGCGGTCTCCGTCGACGCCCGCCACACGCCTGTCACCTGTCGCGACACCGAGGAGAACAAGCCATGCCTCATCCCACCCCTCCCCGCCACCCCCACCCTCGCCGCCCTCCCCGCCAACCTCCGGGGCCGCGCGGCCCCCTGCGCCCCTGGCACCGGCGAGCGCGCCGTTCCGTGCGTCGGCCCGAAGCCGGGATGAACACGACCGAGTACGCCGTGGGCACCCTCGCCACGGCCGGGTTCGCCGCCGTGCTCTACCAGGTGCTCTCCTCGGATCTGGTGAGGGGTGAGCTGCGTGAGCTGGTTCAGCGGGCGCTCGACGTCCCGCTGTGACGCGGGGTCGGTCACGGTCGAGAGCGCGCTGGCCATCCCCACGTTGATGGTGCTTCTCGGCTTTCTGCTCGGTGCCCTGGGCGTCTTCACGACCCAGGCCCTCTGTCAGGACGCGGCGCGTGGCGCGGCGCGGGCCGCCGCCAGGGGCGAGTCGCGGGAGCAGGTGGTGCGGGTCGCCCGCGAGGTGGCGCCGGGGGACGCGCGGGTCGAGATCAGCCGGGAGGGACAGCTCTACCGGGTCACCGTCTCGGCGCCGTCGCGGATGACGGCGGCGTTCGGGCTCGCGGTCAGCGGTGGGGCGGTGGCCCGTGTCGAGCCGCGTTGAGCGGGGTGACCGGGGCGGCGCCACGGTCTGGGCGGCGCTGGTGGTCGTGGCGCTCTGCGGCGTCTTCGTCGCCGTGGTGACGCTCCACCAGGCGCTGGCCGCCCGGCAGCGTGCCGCCGATGCCGCGGATCTCGCGGCGCTCGCCGCCGCCGACCAGGCGACGGAGGGCCAGCAGCGCGCCTGTGCGGCGGCGCGGCGGGTGGCCGAGGCGCAGGGCGCCAGGCTGATCCGCTGTCACCTCGGTGGTGAGATCGCGGATCTCACCACCGAGGCCACGGCAGGACCACATTCCGCCACCGCTCGGGCGAGGGCGGCGCCCGCCGGTGTGCCCGATCCGGCGACGGCCGGCCGGGCCGGGTCAGCCGCTCGGCCCGCCGCGCAGCAGCTCACCGAGGAGCCGCACGGCGCCGGCCTTGTGCAGGGGCTCGTTGCCGTTGCCGCACTTCGGGGACTGGATGCAGGAGGGACATCCGGTGCGGCACTCGCAGGCCGCGATGGCGTCCCTGGTCGCGGTGAGCCAGCGCGCCGCGGTGTGGAAGGCGCGCTCGGCGAAGCCCGCTCCGCCCGGGTGCCCGTCGTGGACGAAGACGGTCGGCAGCAGCGTGTCGGGGTGCAGCGCGATGGAGACGCCGCCGATGTCCCACCGGTCGCAGGTGGCGAAGAGCGGCAGCATCCCGATCGCGGCGTGCTCGGCGGCGTGCAGCGCCCCGGGCAGGATCTCCGGCGTGACCCGCGCGTCCGTCAGCTGATCCTCGGTCATGGTCCACCACACCGCGCGGGTGCGCAGCGTTCTGGGCGGCAGATCGAGCCGGGTCTCGCCCAGCACCTCGCCGGTCAGCAGCCGCCGCCGGAGATAGGAGACCACCTGGTGGGTGACCTCGACCGACCCGAAGCACAGTCGTGCCTCGCCCCACGCCACCTCGACGTCGGTCTCCAGCACGGCCAGCTCGGCCACCTCCCGGGCGGAGGTGGACCACGGCGGGTTGGACTCCTCGACCAGGGCGACGGAGTCGGCGAGATCGAGCTCCCGGACGACGAAGGTCTGCCCCCGGTGCAGGTGGACGGCGCCCTCGTGGACGGCGGTGTGGGCCGCCTCCGCGTCGACGGTGCCCAGCAGCCGGCCGGTCTCCGCCTCGACGACGCGCACCGGGTCGCCGCCCCTGCCACGGATGTCGACCAGGTCGGCCGGCCGTTCCCTGCGGGTCCAGTACCAGCCGCCGCCACGCCGGCGCAGCAGGCCCCGGTCGGTGAGCCGGGGCAGCAGCTCGGCGGCCGCGGGGTCGAAGAACGCGCCGGCGCCGTCGACGTCCGATGCGGTCAGCGGGGTCTCGGCCGCGGCGGCGCACAGGTGGGGGGCCAGGACGTACGGGTTCCCCGGGTCCAGCACCGTGCTCTCCACCGGCCGCTGGAAGAGTGCCTCCGGATGGTGCACCAGATAGGTGTCCAACGGGTCGTCACGGGCGATCAGCACGGCCAACGCGCCCTGCCGCCGTCTGCCGGCCCGCCCGGCCTGCTGCCAGAGCGAGGCCCTGGTCCCGGGATAGCCGGCCAGCAGCACGGCGTCCAGCCCCGCGACGTCGACGCCCAGCTCCAGCGCCGTGGTGGCGGCCAGCCCCAGCAGTTCGCCGCTGTGCAGGGCCCGTTCCAACTCCCGGCGCTCCTCCGGCAGATAGCCGCCACGGTAGGCGGCGACGCGCCCGGCCAGCGCGCGGTCGGTGGCGGCCAGGCGGTCCTGGGCGATCAGCGAGATCAGCTCGGCGCCGCGCCGGGAGCGTACGAAGGCCACCGTGCGCACGCCACGCCCGGCCAGGTCGGCCAGCAGGTCGGCGGCCTCGGCGGTGGCGGTCCGCCGGGCCGGCGCGCCGCCCTCTCCGCCGGATTCGGTCAGGGGTGGTTCCCACAGGGCGAAGACCAACTCGCCGCGGGGGGAGGAGTCCTCTGTGACCTCTGTCACGGGCACGCCGACCAGCCGGCTCGCCGAGGCGCCCGGCTCGGCGGTGGTCGCCGACGCCAGCAGGAAGACCGGCTCGGCCCCGTAGAGGGCGCAGACACGCCGCAGCCGGCGCAGCACCTGAGCCACGTGTGAGCCGAAGACCCCCCGGTAGACGTGGCACTCGTCGATCACCACATAGCGCAGCGCCCGAAGGAAGGAGGTCCAGCGCCGGTGCCCCGGCAGCAGGCCGGTGTGGAGCATGTCCGGGTTGGTGAGCAGCAGGTTGGCGTGCTCCCTGGCCCAGGCCCGCTCCTCCCTCGGCGTGTCGCCGTCGTAGACCGCGGGCCGCACGGCCGTGCCCAGCGGTCCCGCCAGGGCGCGTATCGCGCGCCACTGGTCGGCGGCCAGGGCCTTGGTCGGCGCCAGGTAGAGCGCGGTCGCGCCCCGCCGGTTGGGTGCCGACGCGCCGTCCAGCAGCGCGTTCAGCACCGGCACCTGGTAGGTCAACGACTTGCCCGAGGCGGTGCCCGTCGACACCACGACCGAGGTGCCGCGCACGGCGTGGTCCACGGCGTCCGCCTGGTGCGCCCAGGGCCGTTCGATGCCGGTGGCGCGCACGGCGTCCAGCACCTCGTGGCGTATGCCATCCGGCCAGTCGGCATGGATCTCATCCTGACCGGGCAGCTGCTCCGTATGAGTGATGCGGCGCGACCGCTCCCCGGGCGCGCTCAGCCGTGCCAGCACCGCCGTCGGAGACTGACGGCGGCCGTCGGTCTCGGAGGCGTTCGGGGGTGGCTGGTTGTGGCGCACAAGGAACGAGTGTGTCACTGGTCCGACGGACAATGGCTGTAAGACGTCGTGCTGGGCATGGGGTAAGTGGTTGAATGCCCTGGCGGCTGCCGATCCAGGGGGGCGACCGCTCGTTAGCAAGGTGCTGGAGGACGATCCGTGGACCTGTCCCTTTCGACCCGAACCGTGGGCGACCGTACGGTCGTCGAGGTCGGCGGCGAGATCGACGTATACACCGCGCCCAAGCTGCGCGAACAGCTTGTGGAGCTGGTCAATGACGGCAACCACCACCTCGTGGTGGACATGGAGCGCGTTGACTTCCTGGACTCCACGGGGCTCGGTGTGCTGGTGGGTGGCCTGAAGCGGGTGCGTGCCCAGGAGGGCTCGCTCCGGCTGGTGTGCAACCAGGAGCGCATTCTGAAGATCTTTCGGATCACGGGCCTGACCAAGGTGTTCCCGATCCACGAGTCCGTCGACGAGGCCATCACGGCCACCGACTGAGACGTGGCGCCCGGTCGCCCGGCAGCAGTTCGAAAGATCATCAGCGACCCGCCCCGGCCACGACGGTCCACGCACCGTCGGCTTCATGGCCGGGGCGGTCTGTCCGTATCACCGAGGGGGTTGGCATGGCCACCGTCGAGCTCCGCTTCAGCGCGTCCCCGGAGCATGTGCGCACCGCCAGGCTGGTCGCCGCCGCGGTCGCCAGAAGGGCCGGGGTCGACGAGTCGGCGCTGGACGAGCTGCGCCTCGCCGTGGGGGAGGCGTGCAGCCGCGCCGTCGGGCTGCACGCGATCCACGGCCTGACGAGCCCGGTGCGGGTCGTGCTCACCGAGGGCGAGAAGTCCTTCTCGATCGAGGTCGGTGACGACGCGCCCAGCACGGTCCCCGCGCCCCGGGAGTCCTCCGCCAGCGAGGCGGCCGAGGACACCGACGAGCTGGGGCTGGCCGTGATCAGCGGCCTCGTGGACGATGTCGAGGTTCTCTCGGCCGCCAACGGCGGGCTGATCCGCATGAGTTGGCCGACCGCCACGCCGACCTTTCCCTGAGCCGTCGGGTCGCCCCGACCGCTCCGCCTCGTCGATCTCCTGGTCGAGGCCCCGTGAGGGGCGTCGACCAGGAGTTTCTCTTTTTCGGCACCGTCTTTCCTGGATCCGTGGCGCCGCTCGTTTTCTTGATCCCTTTTCCTTCCCCGGTGAAAAGGGATCTTCCGCGTGTGTCCTGGAATCTCCTCGTGATGTTTGCCCGTGCGCTCCCTGATGCGAGCGTTCTGCTTCGCGTCCCCTTGTCGATCTCGTATCTCTCTCTACACTCCGGCGACGTCTGTCAGTTTTCCGCAGCACGCCTGAGCGTCAAGGAGGACGAATGGCACACCCCCATGTCATACAGGCAGCCGAGGCCGTCGAACTCACCAGTGGGAACCGGACCCTGGTCCTGCTGATCGCCGTGGTCGCCCTGGCGGCCCTGGGACTGGCGATCGTTCTGGTGCGACAGGTCCTGGCCGCCGGCGAAGGCACCGAGAACATGCGGAAGATCGCGGCCGCCGTTCAGGAGGGTGCCAACGCCTATCTCGCCAGACAGTTGCGCACCCTCGCGGTCTTCGCCTTCGCTGTCGTCTTTCTCCTGCTGCTGCTCCCCGCGGACGACTGGAACGAACGGATCGGGCGTTCCCTCTTCTTCGTCGTCGGCGCCGCATTCTCCGCCGGTACCGGTTATCTCGGAATGTGGCTGGCGGTGCGGAGTAATGTCCGGGTGGCCGCAGCGGCGCGTGAGGCGGGGGAAAAGGACCTGATCTCCGTGCGCCATCAGGCGATGCGCATCGCCTTTCGCACCGGCGGTGTGGTCGGCATGTTCACGGTCGGGCTCGGCCTGCTGGGCGCCGCCTGCGTCGTGCTGGTCTACACGGCCGACGCGCCGAAGGTGCTGGAGGGCTTCGGCCTCGGCGCCGCGCTGATCGCGATGTTCATGCGGGTCGGCGGCGGCATCTTCACCAAGGCCGCCGACGTCGGGGCCGACCTGGTCGGCAAGGTCGAGCAGGGCATCCCCGAGGACGACCCGCGCAACGCCGCGACCATCGCCGACAACGTGGGCGACAACGTCGGCGACTGCGCCGGCATGGCGGCCGACCTCTTCGAGTCCTACGCGGTCACCCTGGTCGCCGCGCTGATCCTGGGGAGCGTGGCGTTCGGCGACGCCGGCCTCGCGTTCCCGCTGCTGGTCCCCGCGATCGGGGTGCTCACCGCGATGGCCGGCATCTTCCTGGTCGCGCCGCGGCGCACCGACCGCACCAGCATGACCGCCATCAACCGCGGGTTCTTCCTCTCCGCCGGCATCTCGCTGGCGCTGGTCGCCGTGGCCACCTACCTCTATCTGCCGGACAGCTTCCAGGAGTTGGACGGCGTCACCGACGGCGAGATCGCCGCCCACGACGCCGACCCCCGGCTCTTCGCGCTGACCGCCGTCGCCATCGGCATCGTGCTGGCGGCGTTGATCCAGCAGCTCACCGGCTACTTCACCGAGCCCTCCCGCCGCCCGGTCCGCGACATCGGCAGGACCTCGCGCACCGGCCCGGCGACCGTGGTGCTGGCCGGGTTCTCGCTGGGCCTGGAGTCCGCCGTCTACACCGCGCTGCTGGTCGGACTGAGCGTCTACGCGGCGTTCGCGCTGGCCGGCGGCACCCTGATGCTGGCGCTCTTCGCCGTGGCGCTGGCCGGCACCGGGCTGCTGACCACGGTCGGGGTGATCGTGGCCATGGACACGTTCGGCCCGGTCGCCGACAACGCGCAGGGCATCGCCGAGATGTCGGGCGACGTCCAGGGCGAGGGCGCCCAGGTGCTGACCGACCTCGACGCGGTGGGCAACACCACCAAGGCGGTCACCAAGGGCATCGCGATCGCCACCGCCGTGCTGGCCGCCGCCGCGCTCTTCGGCTCCTACCGGGACGCGGTCGTCGAGGCCATCGCCGACGCGGAGCTGACGGCGAACGAGGTGATCGGCGAGGCCGCGCTCAGCCTCGACATCTCGCAACCCAACAACCTGGTCGGTCTGATCATCGGCTCGGCGGTGGTCTTCCTCTTCTCGGGACTCGCGGTCAACGCGGTCTCCCGCTCGGCCGGTTCCGTGGTCTACGAGGTGCGCCGGCAGTTCCGCGAGCGGCCGGGGATCATGGACCACACCGAGCAGCCCGAGTACGGCAGGGTCGTGGACATCTGCACCAGGGACTCGCTGCGCGAGCTGGCCACGCCGGGGCTGCTGGCGGTGATGGCGCCGATCGCGGTCGGCTTCAGCCTGGGCATCGGCCCGCTGGGCGCCTATCTCGCAGGATCCATCGGCACCGGCATCCTGATGGCGGTCTTCCTCGCCAACTCCGGCGGCGCCTGGGACAACGCCAAGAAGCTGGTCGAGGACGGGCACCACGGGGGCAAGGGCAGCGAGGCCCACGCCGCCACGGTGATCGGCGACACCATCGGCGACCCGTTCAAGGACACGGCGGGCCCCGCGATCAACCCGCTGCTCAAGGTGATGAACCTGGTCGCGCTGCTCATCGCCCCCGCCGTCATCACCCTCAGCTACGGCGAGGACGCCCACGCGGGGCTTCGGGCGCTGATCGCGGCGCTGGCGATCGCGGTGATCGTGGTGGCGGTGCAGCTCTCGCGGCGGCGCGGCATCGCGGTCGACGACGCCGAGTCCGCCGGCGCCGCACCGTCCCCCACGGGAGGCTCCCCCACGGGGGGTCCCTCGGCTGGCTGAGGCCCGGCGGGGAGCGCGTTCCCCGTGCCGACGACGGTCCGGGCCACCGTCGTCGGCACGGGGGCGATCGCCCCCCCGCGAGGCCGCGCCGGCTAGCCGGCCGCGCTGAAGCGCAGCATGTTCCCCGCCGGGTCGCGGAAGGCGCAGTCGCGGACGCCGTAGGGCTGGTCGATCGGCTCCTGGAGCACGTCGCCCCCCGCCTCGCGGACGCGCTCGAAGGTGGCGTCCACATCGTCCGTGGTGAAGTTCACGCCGCGCAGCAGCCCCTTGGCCAGCAGCTCGGCGACGGCCTTCCGGTCGGCCTCCGACGCGTTCGGGTCGGCCAGCGGTGGTTCCAGGACGATCTCCACGCCCGGCTGGCCGGGGGAGCCGACGGTCAGCCAGCGCATCCCCTCGAACGAGACGTCGTTGCGGACCTCAAGACCGAGGACGTCGCGGTAGAAGGTGAGGGCCTTGTCGTGGTCGTCGACGGCGATGAAGCACTGTGCGAGCTTGATGTTCATGTCGACGACGCTACGAGGCGCCGTCCGACTTCGCTTCTCCGATCCTGACCGATCGGCTTCCGATCCCCGTACGGGGAACGATCACCCGTCGCCGGTCGGCGTGCTCCCGGCGGGCGGGTTCCTGACCGGGCGGGTCAGGTACTTGGCGACGCACGCGGGGATCGGGGCGCCCGCCTCGTGCCCGCGGGCGCGGTAGGCGCTCGGGGAGACACCGACCAGCGCGGTGAAGCGCGAGCTGAAGGAACCGAGCGAGGTACAGCCCACCGCGAAGCACACCTCGGTCACGCTCAGGTCGCCCCTGCGCAGCAGCGCCTTGGCCCGTTCGACGCGGCGCGTCATCAGGTAGTTGTAGGGCGTCTCGCCGTACGCGGCGCGGAAGCTGCGGGAGAAGTGGCCCGAGGACATCAGCGCGATCCTGGCCAGCGCGGGGACGTCCAACGGGGACGCGTAGTCGCGGTCCATCGCGTCGCGCGCGCGGCGCAGCCGCCTGAGGTCGTCGAGGTCCACGCCCGCCAGCATCGCACGGTGCCGCGGGCCGGGTCGCGGCGTGATCCCGGCGGGAATCGACTGGGAAGCCGCCGGCCGAGGCGCTATCCTCGGCCCCCGGCCCAGGAGCCCACGCACGTCGTGGACCAGCGGCGACCCCGGTGCCGGTCGCCGCCTCCGCCGGGGACCCGGTGTGGCCGCGCCCATCCGTTCGCCGCCGGACCGCTCCGCGCCCGGCCGGCCGACACCACCGAACCGTCACGACCACGGGCCGCCGTCACGACCGTTCCGCCGGGACCGAACCGTCCCCCGGGGCGCAGGACCGGGCGGTCGGCCCGACCATGTTCGCGAACGTGACCGCCGCGCGGCGCCGACCGCCGGCGGTCGCACCGAGGGAGACACCGTCATGAGCAACGGCACCGAGGCCCCGCTGCCCGCCGCCGACAGTCACGACCAGATCCGCGTGCGCGGCGCGCGGGAGAACAACCTCAAGGACGTCGATGTCGACATCCCCAAGCGCCGGCTGACGGTCTTCACCGGGGTCTCGGGCTCCGGCAAGAGCTCGCTGGTCTTCGGCACGATCGCGGCCGAGTCCCAGCGCATGATCAACGAGACCTACAGCGCCTTCCTCCAGGGCTTCATGCCGACGCTGGCGCGGCCGGAGGTGGACCTGCTGGAGGGGCTGACCACGGCGATCATCGTCGACCAGGAGCGGATGGGCGCCAACCCGCGCTCCACGGTCGGCACCGCCACCGACGCCAACGCCATGCTGCGGATCGTCTTCAGCCGACTGGGCACGCCGAACATCGGCTCGGCCAACGCGTTCTCCTTCAACGTCCCCTCCGTCCGCGGCGCCGGCGCGGTCACCGTCGAGCGCGGCGACGGCAAGAAGAAGGAACGGGTCGACTTCCAGGTCAACGGCGGGATGTGCCCGCGCTGCGAGGGCATCGGCTCGGCGACCGACATCGACCTGAGCCAGCTCTTCGACGACAGCAAGTCGCTCAACGAGGGCCCGTTCACCATCCCCGGCTACACCGCGGGCGGCTGGAGCGTCCGGATGATCATCGAGTCCGGCTTCTTCGACCCGGACAAGCCGATTCGCGACTACACCGATCAGGAACGACACGACCTTCTGCACCGGGAGACGACCAAGCGAAAGATCTCGGGCATCAACATGACCTACGAGGGTCTGCTGCCCCGGGTCAGGAAGTCGTTCCTCGCCAAGGACAGGGAGGCGATGCAGCCGCACATCAGGGCGTTCGTCGACCGGGCCGTCACCTACACCGCCTGTCCCGACTGCGGCGGCACCCGGCTCAACGAGGCGGCCCGTTCGTCCCGGATCAACGGGATCAACATCGCCGAGGCGTGCGCGATGCAGATCAGCGACCTCGCCGCCTGGGTGCGCGCACTCGACGAGCCGTCGGTCGGGCCGCTGCTCGCCGGGCTCGGCGGGACGCTGGACTCGTTCGTCGAGATCGGCCTCGGCTATCTCTCCCTCGACCGGCCCTCGGGCACGCTCTCGGGCGGCGAGGCGCAGCGCGTGAAGATGATCCGCCACCTCGGCTCCTCGCTGACCGACGTCACCTATGTCTTCGACGAGCCCACCGTCGGCCTCCACCCGCACGACATCCAGCGGATGAACGACCTGCTGCTGCGGCTGCGCGACAAGGGCAACACGGTGCTGGTCGTCGAGCACAAGCCGGAGTCGATCGCCGTCGCCGACCACGTCGTCGACCTCGGCCCCGGCGCCGGGGCCGGCGGCGGGACGCTCTGCTACGAGGGCACCGTCGAGGGCCTGCGCGCCAGCGGCACGTTGACCGGGCGTCATCTCGACGACCGTGCCGCCCTGAAGGACAAGGTCCGTGTCCCCACCGGCGTGCTGCCGATCCGCGGCGCCGACGCGCACAACCTGCGCGACGTCGACGTGGACATCCCGCTCGGCACGCTGGTGGTGGTCACCGGCGTCGCGGGGTCGGGGAAGAGCTCGCTGATCCACGGCTCGATCCCGGCCGGCGAGAACGTCGTCGCCGTCGACCAGGCCGCGATCCGCGGCTCACGGCGGAGCAACCCCGCCACCTACACCGGGCTGCTCGACCCGATCCGCAAGGCGTTCGCGAAGGCCAACGGCGTCAAGCCCGCGCTCTTCAGCGCCAACTCCGAGGGCGCCTGCCCCGAGTGCAAGGGCGCCGGCGTCATCTACACCGACCTGGGGATGATGGCCGGCGTCGCCACCACCTGCGAGGAGTGCGAGGGGAGGCGGTTCCAGGCCGCGGTGCTCGACTACCACCTCGGCGGCCGGAACATCAGCGAGGTGCTGGCGATGTCCGTGACCGAGGCGGAGGAGTTCTTCGGCGCCGGCGACGCCCGCACCCCCGCCGCGCACACCGTCCTGCGCCGGCTGGTGGACGTCGGCCTCGGCTATCTGAGCCTGGGCCAGCCGCTGACCACCCTCTCCGGCGGCGAGCGGCAGCGGCTGAAGCTGGCCACGCACATGGGGGAGAAGGGCGGCGTCTACGTGCTGGACGAGCCGACCACCGGCCTGCACCTGGCCGACGTGGAGCAACTGCTCGGGCTGCTCGACCGGTTGGTCGACTCCGGCAAGTCGGTGATCGTCATCGAGCACCACCAGGCGGTCATGGCCCACGCCGACTGGATCATCGACCTGGGCCCCGGCGCCGGCCACGACGGCGGCCGCGTCGTCTTCGAGGGCACTCCGGCCGACCTGGTCGCCGCCCGCGCCACCCTCACCGGCGAACACCTGGCGGCCTACGTCGGCGCCTGACCCCCGCGCGGGTCACCCTCGTCGAGCAGCAGCGTCAGCAGACCGACGAGGGTGGCCCCCGAAACGATCTCCCGCCGCCGGACCATCGCCCGGACGTCGGCCAACGGGACCCACTCGATCCGTTCGGCCTCGTTCGTCTCGGTCGGCTCGCCGATCCTCGTGAGCTCCTCGCCGAGAAAGACGTGGTGCTCGGTGTCGGTGACCCCGGCGGCGGGCTCGCTGTAGACCAACGGGCGCACCCGGCCCGGGCGCCAGCCGGTCTCCTCCTCCGCCTCCCGGACGGCGGCCTCCGCCGGGCTCTCCCCGTCCTCCACCAACCCCATCGGCAGCTCCCACGCCCAGGTGTCGGTCACGAAGCGGTGCCGCCACAGCAGCAGTACCCGGCGTCGCTCGTCGAGCATGGCCATGACCGCGAGATGGCGCAGCCGGACGACATGGTGCTCGTAGCGGTGGCCGTCGGGCTGTTCGACGTCGTAGAGCCAGAGGTTCAGCCAGGGGTTGGCGTAGATCCGCCGTTCGCCGTGCACCCGCCACCGCATCCGGGGCCTCCGTTCCGTCGGGGACAGCATCCCAGAGAGGGTGTGCGCGCCCGGCTCGCGGGTTCCTTCGGGCGGCGGCTGTTCGTAGGGTGAACGCCCGGCGGCGGTCCGGCCGCCGCGCCGCGACGCCCCGTGGAGGACGATCACCGTGACCGCACCGGCAGCCGACGGCACCGTCGGTGCCCTGCTCTGCGACCTGGACGGGGTGCTGCGGCACTGGGACGCGGGCCTGGCGCCCCGGTTGGAGCGGGCGTACGGGCTCGCGCCCGGCGCGTTCCACGGGACGGCGTTCCGGGCCGAGCGGCTGCTGCCCGCCGTGACCGGCACGGTGACGGACGAGGCGTGGCGGGAGGCGGTCGCCGAGGATTTCGCGCCGGCGTGCGGGTCGCTGGCGCGGGCGCGCGCCCTGGTGGCGGAGTGGACCGACACGCCGGCGACGGTCGACCTGGAGGTGCGGGAGCTGCTGGCGGCGGTCAGGCGGCGGGTTCCCGTCGTCCTTGTGACCAACGCCACCAGCCGGTTGGACGCCGACCTCGCCTCGCTCGGCCTGACCGGGGTGGCGGACGCCGTGGTCAACTCCTCCCGCGAGGGGGTGGCCAAGCCCGACGCGGGCATCTACCGGGTGGCGGCCGGGCGGGCCGGTGTTCCCGCTGGTCGTTGCCTCTTCGTCGACGACACGCCCGGCCATGTGAGGGCCGCGGCGGCGCTGGGCATGACGGCCCACCACCACCGCGACAACGCGTCCCTGCGCCGGGTGTTGGCGCCGCTGCTGACCGCCTGACGCGCCGTCGCCACGCGACTGATGCAAATGGCTGCACATCGGGACATCGCCCCCGACCGTCACTCGGAAGAGGGATGCGCGCCGTGTAAGTTCCCGCCCGAGCGGCACGAAGGGACGAGGAACGTGATGAAGAAGCTCCCGGTGGCACTGTCGGGTTGCGCGGCGGTGGTCCTCACGCTGACGGCGTGCGGCGGC
Source organism: Streptomyces zhaozhouensis (assembly GCF_900230195.1). GTDB lineage: Bacteria > Actinomycetota > Actinomycetes > Streptomycetales > Streptomycetaceae > Streptomyces > Streptomyces zhaozhouensis. Next base: position 131,460 of record NZ_OCNE01000009.1, on the reverse strand, counting down.
GACGACGGCGAGAAGGCCGACGAGTGGGCGCAGAGCGTCTGCGACCAGGTCCAGCCCCAGGTGGAGAGGATTCAGCAGGCCAACACGGCCATCGCGGAGGCCAGCGACGGCAGCCGTTCCCCCGAGGAGGTCCAGGAGGCCGACTCGGAGGCGTTCCAACACATCTCCGACGCCTACGGCGCCCTCGCCGACGCCGTCGACTCGGCCGGCGACCCGCCGGTGGACGACGGCGAACGGCTGCGCGAGGAGGCGGTCACCGAACTGCGCGGCATCTCCGACTCCTACGGGCAGCTCAGGGAGACCATCGACGGACTGGACACCTCCGACCAGGGGGCGTTCGCCGAGGGGCTCCAGGACATCGCGGGCCAGCTTCAGGAGCTGGGGGAGAGCGGCGACGAGGCGCTCAACGAGCTCCAGTCGAGCGACGTCGGCGAGGCGATGGCCCGTCAGGACGGCTGCCAGAGCCCGCCGGCCTCCGGTGAGACGGGCGGGGGCGGCGAGAGCGCCGAGGAGGGCGACACCGAGGGCGCGGCTGGCGGGGAGACCGAGGGCGACGCCGAGGAGAACACCGACGAAGAGGGCGGGAACGAGCAGGACGGCGGGAACGAGGAGGGCGAGGGCGACTCCTGACCGGCGGCGCGCTCACAATGGTCCGGTGAGCAACTCTGGTCTTCCCGTTCCCGGGCCCGGCATCGCGCGGCTGCGCGAGGACCTGCTGGCCGCGTCCTTCACCCCCGACGGCGTGCTCGACCTGCTGGGCGCCCCGGCGTACGCCGCGCTCGCGCGGGGCGAGACCGTGCCCGCCGAGCGCGCCACCCGGGGGGACGAGGGGCCGCTGGCCACGTTGACGCGGCTCTTCCTCCTCGGCCAGGCGACGCCCGCCGGCCGGGTCACCGGCGCGCTGCCCGCGCTCACCGCCGAACAGGCCCTGGCCGACGGCTGGTTGACTCCGGCCGATCCGGACGGTGCCGCACGCCTGCGGGCCACCGTCGACATCCGGCCCTACGCCGGGGACGCGGGGGAGAACTGGTGGATCGTCTCGGACCAGGGGCGCGCGACCGCCGGGGGCGCGGGGGCGCACGGTCAGGGGCGTGACGTGGTGTTGGGCGCCGGCGGGGCCTCCACCACGCTGGCGCAGCTCACCGTCCGTGCGCCCGTCGCTCGTGCCCTCGACCTCGGCACCGGCTCCGGCGTGCAGGCGCTCCATCTGACCCGCCACGCCGAACAGGTCACCGCCACCGACCTCAACCCCCGCGCGCTGCGCGTCGCCGCGCTCACCCTCGCCCTCTCCCTCGGCACCGGTGCCGGCCGGGGGCCGCAGGAGGCCCCCGGCGGGGTCGCGCTGCGCCGGGGCTCCCTCTTCGAGCCGGTCGCCGACGACCCGCCGTTCGACCTGATCGTCTCGAACCCGCCGTTCGTCATCTCGCCCGCGGCGCCCGGCTCCGGGCTCACCTACCGCGACGGCGGGCTGCCGGGCGACGCGCTCTGCCGCACGCTGGTGTCCTCCGCCGGCGAGCGGCTCGCCCCGGGCGGTTACTGCCAGCTCCTCGCCAACTGGGAGCAGACCGCCGACCAGGACTGGCGCGAGCGGCTGGCCTCCTGGGTGCCGCCCGGCTGCGACGCCTGGATCGTGCGGCGCCAGGAGCAGGACGTCAACGAGTACGCCGAGCTGTGGCTCCGCGACGCCGGCGCCCACCGAGGCGACCCGGCCGAGTACCGGGCGGCGTACGACGCGTGGCTCGACGAGTTCGCGTCGCGCTCGGTGCGCTCCGTCGGATTCGGCTGGATCACGCTGCGCCGCTCCGGCGCCGCCGACCCCTCCGTGCTGGTCGAGGAGTGGCCGCACTCCGTCGAGCAGCCACTCGGCGCCGCCGTGCCCGCGCACTTCGCCCGCCGGGACTTCCTGCGCGCCCACGACGACCGCGCGCTGCTGACCGCCCGTTACGCGCTGGCCGAGGGCGTGACGCAGGAACAGCTCGGCCCGCCGGGCGCCGAGGACCCCGAGCACGTGGTGCTGCGTCAGCGCCACGGCATGATGCGCGCCACCGCGATGGACACCGTCAGCGCCGGATTCGCCGGCAGCTGTGACGGAAGCCTCGCGGCGGGCGCGTTGCTTGACGCGATCGCCCAGCTCGTCGACGAGGAGCGGGACACAGTGCGCGCCGCCGCGCCCGGGTGGCTGCGTCCCCTCGTTGAGCAGGGCTTTCTGCTTCCGGTCGACTGAGCGGCGGCGACCGGTCCGCACCCTTTCGCGCCCCCGGCGCCCCCGGATGCCGGTGTCACCGGGCGGCGGGACGGGCGGCTCTCGGGTTACCGTTCGAGATGCGTTGCGGGGTTTTCCCATTTGACACGCAGCAGGGATGTACCGTCACACTCCGCACCGTCGACACGTTTCCCGGGCTGGAGAGAAGAGCGAGAAGTTGTCCCCCACCAGCGACACCGCCGATGGCGGACGCCGACTCGTCATTGTCGAGTCGCCCGCCAAGGCCAAGACGATCAAGGGCTACCTCGGCCCCGGATATGTGGTCGAGGCCAGCGTGGGGCACATCCGTGACCTCCCCAACGGCGCCAAGGAGGTGCCGGCCGAGTACAAGGGCGAGCCCTGGGCCCGGCTCGGGGTGAACGTCGAGGAGAACTTCCAGCCGCTCTACGTGGTCAACAGCGACAAGCGCGACCAGGTGCGCAAGCTGAAGCAGCTGCTCGCCGAGTCCGACGAGCTGTACCTCGCGACGGACGAGGACCGCGAGGGCGAGGCGATCGCCTGGCACCTCAGGGAGGTGCTCAAGCCCAAGGTCCCGGTCCGCCGGATGGTCTTCCACGAGATCACCAGGGACGCCATCCGGGCGGCGGTCGACAACCCGCGCGAGCTGAACCAGCTGCTCGTCGACGCGCAGGAGACCCGCCGCATCCTGGACCGCCTCTACGGCTACGAGGTCTCACCCGTTCTGTGGAAGAAGGTCATGCCCCGGCTCTCCGCCGGCCGGGTGCAGTCCGTGGCGACCCGACTGGTGGTCGAGCGGGAACGGGAGCGCATCGCGTTCCGTTCCGCCGAGTACTGGGACCTCACCGGCACCTTCGCGGCCGGCGGTGAGGCCGGCACCTTCGACGCCCGGCTGACCTCGGTCGACGGCCGGCGCATCGCCCAGGGCAGGGACTTCGGCGCGGACGGCGAGCTGCGCAGACCCGACCAGGTGCGCCAGCTCAGCGAGGAGAGCGCCCGCGCGCTCGCCGCCGCGCTGGCCGACACCGCCTTCGCGGTCCGCTCCGTCGAGTCCAAGCCGTACCGCCGTTCGCCGTACGCGCCGTTCCGCACGACCACGCTCCAGCAGGAGGCGTCGCGCAAGCTGGGCATGGGGGCCAAGGCCGCGATGCAGGTGGCGCAGCGGCTCTACGAGAACGGCTTCATCACCTACATGAGGACCGACTCGACCACCCTCTCGGACACCGCGGTCAGCGCGGCGCGAGCCCAGGTCACCCAGCTCTACGGCGCCGACTACCTGCCCGACCGCCCCCGCGTCTACGCCAGCAAGGTGAAGAACGCGCAGGAGGCGCACGAGGCGATCCGCCCCTCGGGCGACCGCTTCCGCACGCCGGCCGAGACCGGGCTGACGGGCGATCAGTACCGGCTCTACGAGCTGATCTGGAAGCGCACGGTCGCCTCCCAGATGAAGGACGCCGTCGGCCAGTCCGTCGCCGTCCGCGTCGGCGGGACCAGCGCGGACGGGCAGGACTGCGAGTTCAGCGCGACCGGCAAGGTCATCACGTTCCACGGCTTCCTCAAGGCGTATGTCGAGGGCGCGGACGACCCCAACGCGGAGCTGGACGACAGGGAACGCCGGCTGCCCGCCGTCGCCGAGGGCGACCCGCTGGCCGCGCGGGCCATCACCCCGGACGGGCACGCGACCAAGCCGCCGGCCCGCTACACCGAGGCGACGCTGGTCAAGGAGCTGGAGGAGCGGGAGATCGGTCGCCCCTCCACCTACGCCAGCATCATCGGCACCATCCTGGACCGCCGCTACGTCTTCAAGAAGGGGACGGCGCTGGTGCCGTCGTTCCTCTCCTTCGCCGTGGTCAACCTGCTGGAGCAGCACTTCGGCCGGCTCGTCGACTACGACTTCACCGCCAAGATGGAGGACGACCTCGACCGCATCGCCACCGGCGACGCCGAGGCCGTGCCGTGGCTGCGCCGCTTCTACTTCGGCGAGGGCGAGGGGCAGGGCACCGCGGCCGAGGCGGGCAACGGCGACGGCGACCACCTGGGCGGGTTGAAGGAGCTGGTCACCGACCTCGGTGCGATCGACGCCCGGGAGATCTCCTCCTTCCCCGTCGGCGACGGCATCGTGCTGCGCGTCGGGCGCTACGGCCCCTATGTGGAGGCGCCGCCGGAGCAGGGGCAGGAGGACCAGCCGGGCAAGCGCGCCGACGTTCCCGACGACCTGCCGCCCGACGAGCTCTCCGTCGACCTGGCCAAGGAGCTGCTGGCCAAGCCGAGCGGCGACTTCGAGCTGGGCGACGACCCGGAGACCGGCCGCCGGATCGTCGCGCGGGACGGGCGCTACGGCCCCTATGTCACCGAGGTGCTGCCCGAGGACACCCCCAAGTCGGGGAAGAACGCGGTCAAGCCGCGCACCGCCTCGCTGCTGTCGTCGATGACGCTGGACACCGTCACCCTGGAGGATGCGCTGCGGCTGCTCGCGCTGCCGCGCGTGGTGGGCGTCGACCCCGAGTCGGGGCAGGAGATCACGGCGCAGAACGGGCGTTACGGCCCCTACCTGAAGAAGGGCACGGACTCCAGGTCGCTGGAGACCGAGGACCAGATCTTCACCGTCACCCTCGAACAGGCCCTCGCGCTCTACGCCCAGCCCAAGCAGCGCGGCCGGGCCGCCGCCAAGCCGCCGCTGAAGGAACTGGGCGAGGACCCGACCAACGGCCGCCCGGTGGTGGTCAAGGACGGTCGTTTCGGACCGTATGTGACCGACGGCGAGACCAACGCGACGCTGCGCAGGGACGACGACCCGGAGACCATCACGCCGGAGCGCGGCTTCGAACTGCTCGCGGAACGGCGGGCGAAGGGGCCGGCGAAGAAGACCGCCAAGAAGGCGGCCAAGGCAACCGCGAAGAAGACGACGGCCAAGAAGACGACGGCCAAGAAGGCCGCGACCAAGAAGACGGCCGCGAAGAAGACCACGACGAAGAAGACGGCCGCGAAGAAGACCGCCACCAAGACCGCGACGAAGAAGACGGCGGCGGACACGGCCGGCGAGTGACCCGTTCGAGGGTCGGGGTTCCGGAACGGTCGCCCGGGGAACGGGCGGCCGTTCGGCCGTTCCGGTCCCGCGCGACGTGAGGAAGAGGATCACCGCTGGTCCCCGGGCGTGCCGGGCGCCGCGGAGTGGAGCGGGGCGCGCCGGGGGCGCGTCCGGCGGCACCGGGGCGCCGCCCACCGCTCGGGCTTTTGTCAGAGGGGCGGAGTAACCTCTGTTCTTCCCACGACCGTTGGCCGGGCAGGTGTTCGGCCGGGCGGTCCTCCTCAGATTCCGTAAGGTTACGCTGGCCGACATGACGCGAGCAGAGCAACCCCAGGTTGTTGACCCCCCCACGGGCGCCACCGACGAGGCGCTCGCCGCGGACTCCCGTGACCGCGCGCGCGGCGCGTTGTTGCAGGTCCCAGCCCTGCGTCGGCTGTGGGAGGCGCACTTCACCAGCGGCATAGGCGATGCGCTCGCCCTGCTGGTCCTCGTGCTGCTCACCGTGCAGACCGCCCTCCACGTGCCGTCCTCGGGCGAGCCGCTCTTCGGCGGCGAGTACCGGGGGCTGGCGCTCGCCGTCACCGCGGCGTTCGCCGTGCGGCTGCTCGGCACCGGCCTCGCCGGGGTGCTGCTGCTCGGCCCGCTCGCCGGACTGCTCGCGCCCAGCGGGCCGTTGGACCGTCGCTGGACGATGATCGGCGCCGACGCGCTGCGCGCCGCGCTGCTGATCGTCGCGCCGCTGTGGATCGACTGGGTGCCGGACAACGCCTATGTCTACGTGCTGGCCACCATCTTCGTGACCAGCGTCGCCGAGCGCGTCTGGGTCGCCTGCCGGGACAGCGTCGCCCCGGCGCTGCTGCCCCCGCCGCCGCCCGAGGGCGCCGCCATCAGGCCGCTGCCCGACCACCACGACGCCCTGCGCCGGCTGTGGCTGCGCGGCGGGTATCTGGCGCTGCCGGTCGCGGCCGTCACCCTGGTCGCCGCCGGCCTGGTGAGCAACCTGCTGGCCACCGGCATCGACTGGTTCGACACCCACCAGGCCGCGCTCGCCTCTTACGTGGCCGCCGGCTATTTCGCCGCCGCCATCTCCGTCCTGTACTTCCTGCGCCTCCCGGCCACCGAGGGCCGCAGGCCGCTCTCCCCGCTGGAGGGGCTGCGCCGCCCGGCCGCCGGCACCAAGCCGGACAAGGGCCGCACGGGCGCGATCCCGGTGCTGGTCCTCGGCTGCGCCACGGTCGCCGCCGGCATCGCCGCCGCCGCCGCGCTCGGCGTGCTGCGCGTCGCCGAGCTGGGCGGCGGGCCCGTCTCGTTCGGGCTGCTGACGCTGGGCCTCACCGGCGGCGTGGTGGCCGGCGTCCGGCTGGCGCCGAGCGCGCTGCCGGCGCTCTCCAGGCGGCGGCTGTTCGCCCTGGCGATCGCGCTGACCGGTCTCGGCCTCTTCGGCGTCGGCCTGATCTCGGACGCCGCGACGGTGCTCTTCACCGCGGCCGCCACCGGCGTCCTCGCCGGCGTCGCGGCGGGGACCGGGCACACCCTGCTCGACCAGGAGACCGAGGAGTTCCGCCGGCCGCAGCTCACCCAGCACCTGCACGCCGTGGTGCGGCTCGCCGTGGCGCTGGCGCTGCTGGTGACGCCCCTGGCCGCCGCCCTGATCGGGCCGCACCGGGTGGCACGCGGCGACTTCGTGCTGGACCACGGCGGCGCCGCGTACACGCTGACCGTCGTGGGCGTGCTGCTGCTGCCGGTGGCAGCGATCGTGCTCGGCCGGACCGACGACCGCAGGGGCGTCCCGCTCCGCAAGGACCTGGTCACCGCCGTGGGCGGCGGGACCGAGCCGGTCGGCGCCCAGGCGGAGCAGGGCTTCTTCATCGCCGTCGAGGGCGGCGACGGCGCGGGCAAGTCCACGCAGGTCGAGGCGTTGGCCGAGTGGATCAGGAGCAAGGGCCACGAGGTGGTCGTCACCCGGGAGCCCGGCGCCACCCCCATCGGCCAGCGGCTGCGCGGCATCCTGCTCGACGTCGCCTCCGGCGGCCTCTCGCACCAGGCGGAGGCGCTGCTCTACGCGGCCGACCGCGCCGAGCACGTCCAGTCCGTCATCACGCCGGCGCTGGAGCGTGGCGCCGTGGTCATCACCGACCGCTACGTCGACTCGTCCGTCGCCTACCAGGGCGCGGGGCGCGACCTCTCGTCCGTCGAGGTCTCCCGGATCTCCCGCTGGGCCACGGGCGGGCTCGTCCCGCATCTCACCGTGCTGCTCGACGTCTCGCCCGAGACCGCCAGGGAGCGGTTCACCGAGGCGCCCGACCGGCTGGAGTCGGAGCCGAGCGAGTTCCACCAGCGGGTCCGCGGCGGCTTCCTGGCGCTGGCCGCCGCCGACCCGGCGCGCTACCTGGTGATCGACGCGGGTCAGGACGCCGAGTCGGTGACCATGGCCGCCAGGCACCGCCTCGACCAGATGCTGCCGCTCTCCGAGGCCGAGATCCAGGCCCGCGAGGAGGCCAGGCGCAAGGCCGAGGAGGAGGCCCGCCGCCGCGAGGAGGAGGAGCGCAAGCGCAAGGAGGAGGAAGCCCGCCTCGAACGCGAACGCAAGGAGGAGGAGGCCCGCCTGGAGCGCGAGCGCCAGGAGGAGCTGGCCAGGCAGCAGGCCGAGGAGGCCGAGCGCCGGCGCCGCGAGGAGGAGGAGCGCGCCCGGATGGAGGAGGCGCGTCTCGCCGAGGAGGCCAGGCTCCGCGCGGAGGAGGCCGCCAGGGTCGCCGAGGAGCAGCGCCTGCGCCGGGAGGCCGAGGAGCGGCTGCGGCGCGAGGAGGAGGAGCGGCGCCGCCGCGAGGCCGAGGAGGAGGCCAGGCTCCGCGCCGAGGCCGAGGAGCGGCGCCGGGAGAAGCAGCGCAAGGCCGAGGAGGCGCTGCTGCGCGCCGAGGAGGCCAGGGCCGCCGCCGCGGACAACGAGACCACGGCCCAGATCCCGCACGCCTACCCGGGCGCGCCGGGCGCCGAGGACTCGCCCACCGCCCCGCGTGCGGACAACGAGGAGACCACCTCGCTGCCCCGCGTCGAGGAGGAGACCAGCGTCCTGCCCCGGATCGACGACGAGACGGCCGTGCTGCCTCGCCCCGACGACCCGGGCGCCACCGACGAGACACGTCAGCTCCCGGTCATCGGCGACGAGGAGCCGGCCGCCCGGCGCGGACGCCCCTCGTGGGCCGAGGAGACCCCGCTGGACGACGTGCCCACGCTGGCCGACGAGTTGCTCGGCCCCCGGCCGGGCGACGAGGAGGACGAGGACGGCGGCCGCCGCCGCTAGGTCGTCTCGTTCCGTACGGCCGGTGCTCCCGCGGGGGCGCCGGCCGTCGCCGTTGGCCGGGGCCGGCCCCCCGGGGCGTTCCGCCGTTGTCAGTGCGGTGCCGCACAATGGTCGCCACGTGGGCCGAGTGGCGAAGTGCCGAGTGGTGAGGTGAGGTGGGCGCGATGCCGGTCTGGGACGACCTGGTCGGCCAGGAGCGGGTGGCCGACCAGTTGGCGGCCGCCGCGCGGGACGCCGACACCTATGTCACGGCCGCCGGGCGCGGCGAGGAGCCCGAGCTCTCCGGGTCGTCGATGACGCACGCCTGGCTCTTCACCGGCCCGCCCGGCTCGGGACGCGCCACGGCCGCCCGCGCGTTCGCCGCCGCGCTCCAGTGCGTCAGCCCGGACCGCGCCCTCGGCGGCCAGCCCGGCTGCGGCTTCTGCGACGGCTGCCACACCTCGCTCGTCGGCACCCACGCCGACGTCGAGGTCGTCCGCACCGACCTGCTCACCATCGGCGTCAAGGAGACCAGGGAGCTGGTCCGCCGCGCCCAGCTCTCCCCGGCCGGCGGCCGCTGGCAGGTGATCGTGCTGGAGGACGCCGACCGTCTCACCGAGGGCGCGGGGAACGTCCTGCTCAAGGCCGTCGAGGAGCCGGCCCCGCGCACGGTCTGGCTGCTGTGCGCCCCCTCCACGGAGGACGTGCTGCCCACGATCCGTTCCCGCTGCCGTCAGACGCCGCTGCGGACCCCGCCCGTCGCCGCCGTCGCCGACCTGCTGATGCGGCGCGACGGCATCGAGCCGGAGGTCGCCCACGCGGCGGCCCGCGCCACCCAGGGGCACATCGACCGCGCCCGCAGGCTCGCCACCGACGAACGCGCCAGGGCCAGGCGGCTGTCGGTGCTGCGCCTGCCCGAGCGGGTGGCGGACGTGGGCGGCGCGCTGCGCGCCGCGCAGGAGCTGGTGGACGCGGCGGCCGAGGACGCCAAGCAGCTCGCCGAGGAGCTGGACGCGAAGGAGGCCGAGGAGTTGCGCGCCGCCCTCGGCGCGACCGAGGGCAAGCGGCTGCCGCGCGGCACGGCCGGTGTGATGAAGGACCTGGAGGACCGCCAGAAGCGCCGAGCCACCCGGACCCAGCGCGACGCGCTCGACCTCGCGTTGACGGACCTCACCGCGTTCTACCGGGACGTGCTCGCCCACCAGTTGGGGCACGCCGGAGGGCTCTCCGGCGGGGAGAGCGAGGAGGCCGCCCGCCGCGTCGCCGCCGCGACGCGCCCGGAGCGGACGCTGCTGCGGATGGAGGCGGTGCTGGAGTGCCGCCGCGCCCTGGACCGGAACGTCGCGCCCCTGCTGGCCGTGGAGGCGATGACGATGGCGCTGCGCTGACAGGTACCCTCACCGAAGTCCGTGCCAGCGACCACGGGGGACCCATGCGCACCACCGGCCGCCTCGCCGTTTCCCTTCTCACCGCCACCGCCCTGCTCACCGCGGGCTGCTCGTCCGACGACGACCGCCCCGAGGAGCGGGCGCCCGACGCGGACGCCTCCGACGGCTCGTCGACCACCGAGCCGCCGGACGCGCCACCCCTCGAACCACTGTCGGAGGAGACGCCCGAGGAGCTGCTCCCCTACTACGAGCAGCAGTTGAACTGGCGCGGCTGCGGGGCGGCGGAGTTCCAGTGCGCCTCGCTCACCGTTCCCCTCGACTACGAGGACCCGAACCCGGCGGACGACATCCAGCTCACCGTCACCCGTTCCCGCGCCACCGACCAGGACGAGCGCATCGGCGCCCTCCTGATGAACCCGGGCGGCCCCGGCGCCTCGGCCGTGGACTTCGCGCAGGGCTCGGCCGAGTTCATCTACGCGGACGAGGTCCGCGCCCGCTACGACATGGTCGGCCTCGACGCGCGCGGCACCGGCCAGAGCGAGCCCGTCTCCTGCCTGGAGGGGCCCGAGATGGACGCGTACACGCTGGTCGACCGGACGCCGGACGACGAGGCCGAGGTCGACGCGCTGACGGCGGCGCAGGAGGAGTTCGCGCGGGGCTGCCAGGAGGGTTCCGGCGCGCTGCTGGAGCACATCTCCACCATCGAGTCGGCGCGCGACATGGACGTGCTGCGCCAGGCGCTCGGCGACGAGCGGCTGCACTACGTCGGCTTCTCGTACGGCACCAAGCTCGGCGCCGTCTACGCGGGGCTCTACCCGCAGCGCGTCGGCCACCTCGTGCTGGACGCCGCGATGGACCCGAGGCTGGACACACTGAGCACCGACCGCGAACAGGCGGGCGGTTTTGAGACGGCCTTCCGGGCCTTCGCCGAGGACTGCGTCTCCGGTGCCGACTGCCCGCTCGGCCAGGAGAGCGCCGACGACGCCTCCCAGCGGCTCCTCGACTTCTTCGCCGCGGTGGACGCCGAGCCGCTGCCGAGCGGCGACGAGCGCGAGCTGACCGAGTCGCTGGCCACCACGGGCGTCGCGTACGCGCTCTACTCCGAGGACCTGTGGCCCACCCTGCGCCGCGCCCTCGCGGCCGCCATCGAGGACGGCCAGGGCGGCGAGCTGCTGACCCTCGCTGACAGCTACAACGGGCGGACGCCGGGCGGCGGCTACGACACCGACATGTTCGCGTTCCCGGCGATCAGCTGCCTGGACAGCCCGGCGGGGAACGCGGACGCCGACGCCGTCCGCGAGCAGTTGCCCTCGTACGAGGAGGCGTCGCCGACCTTCGGCGCGGACTTCGCCTGGGCGACGCTGGTCTGTGCCGCCTGGCCGGTCGAGCCGTCCGGCGGGCCGGTGAGCATCGCGGCCGAGGGCGCGGACCCGATCCTGGTCGTCGGCACCACGCGCGACCCGGCCACCCCGTACGCCTGGTCCGAGGGCCTGGCCGACCAGCTCTCCTCGGGCGTGCTGCTCACCTACGAAGGCGACGGCCACACCGCCTACGGCGGGCTGAGCGAGTGCGTCGACTCCACCGTCAACGACTACCTGTTGGCGAATACCGTGCCCGATGACGGCACCACGTGCTGATGACCTGGGATGATCACCCCATGCCCTGCAACCACTACCGCGCCGCGATATCGGCCCGTGCCACGGGGACGCCCCTCCCCGCCACCGTCACCGAGCTGGCGCTCGACTACCACCTGACCAGTTGCCTGAGCTGCGGCCGTTGGTCCAAACACCTCACCACCCTCCGCGCGGCCACCGACGACCTCCTCCGCCGCAGGCGGCCCTCCGAAGCACCCCCCGAACCTGTGTAGACTGGCCCCGCCAAGCGCCCAACCGGGCGCACCCGCCGCCTTAGCTCAGTCGGCCAGAGCGACGCACTCGTAATGCGTAGGTCGAGGGTTCGATTCCCTCAGGCGGCTCGGCCAAAGGCCAGGTCACGTACCGCGTGACCTGGCCTTTTGTTTGCGCCGATGAGCCTCGCTTCCTCTGGCTGCCTCTGGCCCGGACGACGGGCCGTCGAGCGCGGTCTCCGCCGCCGCCGTCCACTCGTTGTCAGCGGCACCACGGCGTGTGGCGCTCTCGGAGACTCCTCCGCCGGGAGCGGGGGCCTGAAGGCCCTCAAGGGCCGCGCCGATCGCAGGTGTGACGCGTTGCCTGCCGGACGTCCGCTCGGTAGCGTTCTGCGGGGGTTGGGAACGCGGCCTTGGGGGGATCGTGGCGCGGTCATCCGATTGGTCACCGGTGGACATGGACCGGGACCCGACGCCGGGTGATCCGGACAGCGTCCGGGAGCTGGCCGATGAGTTGGAGGAGTTCGCCGACGACGTCGGTGAGGCGCTCGGCAAGATCCGGGGCATGGCGGGCGAGCGCGCCATGCTGGAGTGGGCGGGGTTGTCGGCCGACGCGTTCCGCCGTGAGTTCGACGGTGTTCCGGACAACCTGACGAAGCTGGAGGATTCGTATTCCCTCTGCGCGCAGGCGCTGCACACGTACTGGCCGAAGTTGCAGACGGCGCAGGGCATGGCCGACCGGGCGTTGGACCGCGCGATCACCGCGCAAGCGGATCTGGCTTCCGCCCGGTCTGCGTTGGGGGACGCCACCGACTGGGTGGGGCGGGCCGGGGACGAGGCCGACCGGCTCCAACGCGAGGGGGAGCGCGACGACGTCGAGCCGCCGGACGAGGCGGACGTCCGCGCGGCGACCCGTGATCAGCAGGCCGCCGAAGCGGCGGCCGGCGCCGCCCGGAGCCGGGTCGATGACGCGGAGGAGCGGCTGTCGGCCGCGCGCCAACTGGCGCTCGATGCCCAGGAGATGCGCGAGGAGGCGGCGCGCGAGTGCGCCCGGGACATCGATGAGGCCTCCGACGCCGGTATCCAGAACCGGCGTTGGTGGGAGAAGGCCATCAAGTGGGTGACCGACAACTGGGACACCCTGGTCGAGATCTGCAAGGTGATTGTGGCGGTACTCGGCATCGTCGTCATGATCATCGGCGGCCCGCTGGCCTGGGTGGTCCTCGCGGCGGCGCTGGTCGTTCTCGCCGACACGTTGATCAAGTACGCCAGAGGGGAAGCTGGACTTCTCGATGTCGCATTTGCAGCTCTTGACTGCATTCCTGGCTTCAAGGGCATCACGACAGCGGGCGGCCTGCTTCGCGGTTTGAAGGGTTTGGCCAACGGCGGGCTCGGGCGGCTGGCCAACGGTGCGCGCGGCATGGCGTCGTCGGGGATGCGCACGATCGCCCGTTCCTGGGACGGCGCGATGCTGGACATCGCGGGCGCTGCCCGTGGCGCTGGCGACTCCCGCCCGCTGACGGACGGCGTCATGGACGCCCTCAGAAACCTCAACCCGCAACAGATCAGTAGGCAGTACACATCCGAGCAGGGGCACTACTACGCAACCCGGGTCTTCCAAGGCGGAAGGCCGGACGGCCAGACGGTCTTCGCCGGTCATGGCTTTTTCAGAACGGGATCAGGCACCTTTGTCGTGCCAGAGGGAACCACCATTTCTTTCTACGCCAACCATGGCGAGGCGTTGCACGGCTTGGACGGCGTCGCCGTGGAAGCAGGCGTCTACCCCCAGGATGCGGTGGAGGTCTTTCGGGGAGGCGATGTCATCCACGACTACACTCTTGCTGCTCCCGCCCCCCAGGGGGTGGGCGGGTTCAGCGTCTTCGAGAACTCGGCGACCGTCCCCTCTCCAACTCGTCTGAGTGAGTTGCTCTCGGAGGGAATGGGCGACGTGCACTGGGCCGCTTGCCGTGAACTCAAATAGCCGCCGGTCGTCCTATTGCGAAGTGGGCAGAAAGAGAAGAAGGCGTAGGGTTACGAAGTGGAATATGCGCAGAGCGAGTACCCGTGGACGGCGGCGACCGCCACCCTTGAAGTGCGTGGTGACACCCTCGAGCCTGACGTGGTGAGCACCCGCCTCGGGCTGACTCCGCACGGGAAGAAGGCTCCCGGACCGGATCCTCGCGGCTACGACGGTGACTCCGCCGGTTTGTGGATGCTGGATGCCAGTCCCTGGCCTGGGAAGAGCCTCGCGGAGCAGCTTGAGGAACTCTCCGAGGTCGTCGAAGCTCACGCTGACGCGCTCCGGGAGCTCCAGGACTCCGGATGCGAGGTGAGGGTCGTGGCTTTCGGCTTTGTCGGTGGCGTCGCTCATCTGGAGATCAGCGCCGAATGTGTTCGTCGACTCGGTGCCCAGGGCATTTCCCTGCATCTGGACCCCAGCAGTAACTCCCGTTAGAAAGAGTCAGAGATGTCCTCTCACACCGCCACCTGGGATTCGCTCGGCGTCGCGTTGCTGGTCACCGGTTCCGAGCTCGATCCGGGTGTGTTGACCCGGCGGCTGGGTGTCGTTCCCGATCTCGCGCGGAGGCCGGGCGAGGTTCCGGCTTTCCGTGACGGCGCTGGTTGTTGGGCCCTGCGTGCCGCCGGTGGGGCGGAACTGGCCCCGCTCGTGCACGCGGTGGTGGAGCGGGCGCGTCCGCTGCGCGGCGAGCTCGGCGTCCTGCGGGCGGAGGGGTACCGGGTGTCACTGGACATCTCCGGTCGGGTGCACCACCGTGAGCTGCTCACCCTCGACGCCGCGCTGCTCGCCGGCGCGGCCGAACTGGGCGTACCGATCTCGTTCAGCGCCGAGGTCACCCGGGTCCCCGACGAGGAGGGTTTCTGGGACTGGCTTCCTCCGGCGGACGGTTCGCACCGCGCCTGAGCCGGTGGCCCCGCCGGTGTCCGTGGGTACCGGGCCTGGCGTTCCGTACTCCACGAGGTCGGGTTCCCGGCCCCGGACGTGAACACGCCGCCGGCTCCCCGGTGTTCCGGGGAGCCGGCGGCGGGGATCAGGCCCTCGCGGGTTCCTCGGTGCGGAGGGACGGGGCCGTCTCGGCGGGTTCGGTCGGGGCGGCGGTCGTCGTCGTGCGGCGGCCGGTGAGCAGGAGCAGGGTGATGAGAAGCATCTGGCAGCCCATGATCAGGGCCAGGGTCGCCGGCGTCTCCACGCTGAGCAGCACCATCGTCGTGTTGACCGAGAAGTGCACGGCGATCGAGGCCAGGACGCCGGCTCGGTCGTAGGCGCAGGTGACCAGCATGGCCATGGGGATGTTGCCGACCGCGAAGAGCACACCGCTCGGGCTGGCGAGGCCGAGGTCGTTCTGGACGGTGCCGTCGATGAAGAACAGCGGCATGTGCCACACGGCCCAGATCACGCCGAGCACGAAGGCGATCTGGAAGCGGCCCATCGTGGCGCGCATCCGCGGGTAGGCCGTGCCGCGCCAGCCGGGCTCCTCGGAGAGCGGGCCGGAGACGATCATGCTGACGAGGAACGCGGCGGGGCCGCCCATGTCGTTCATCACGTCCTGGGCGTCCGACCAGCTCAACGCGATGTCGCCGGCCGCGTGCCCGAACAGCGCGGCGACCATGACGGCGCCCGAGGCCGCCAGCATCAGCGCCGGAGCCCAGAGCAGCGCCGCCGGGCGGTACCTGACCGCGTGTTCCGGCACCGGTTCGCCGCGCCGCCGGCGGCGGACGCGGAGCACCAGTGCGCCTATCAGTGGGCCGAACGCGCCGAGGAGGAACGGGAGATAGGTGGGCGTCCCGGCCTCCGCCTCTCCGCCGAAGCCGATGGCCGTGCCCCAGCAGGCCCAGCTCACGCCGAAGGAGATGGCCATGAAGAGGATCAGGTCGGCGCGGTAGCCGCGGGGGCCGGCGGGGTTCGCCGGCGCGCTCCCGGGAGAAGCGGGTGAAGCGGAGGCGGGAGAGGCGGGGGAAGCGGGGGAAGTGGACATGCGGAAGCGTCCTCTGGGTGAGTCGGTGGAGAGCCGTGGAAGTCCGGGGCGTGGTCACCGGAGGTGGTGGCAGGTCAGCTTTCGGCCGCGGAAGGGACTTCTGTGTCGTCCTCGGTGCGCGGGCCGACCGTTGTCGGGTGTGTTCGCCGGGTGGGCGGGGGAGTCAGAGGGAAGGCCGCTCCTCGACGGGCGCCCCGTCGGAGACCGCGTCCAGGGTGCGGGTGAGCCAGTCGGCGACGAGGTCGAGCAGCTCGGGGTCGACCGGTTGGCGCAGCAGTCGGCGGTAGGAGCCCATGGTCGGGCGTCCTGAGTCGCGTCGCAGCACATGGGTGAGGTCGGGGGCGCGGTGGGTTTCGGCGCCGGGGACCAGCCGGGCGATCTCCCTCAGGTCGCCCGGGTCGACCTGGAGGTCCTTGTCGCCGGTGACGGCGAGGACGGGGACGTCGTGGTCCCCGAGGGCGGCGAGGTCGTGCCGGCTGTCGTGGGCGAGCAACTCCCGCAGCCAGCGCGCGTTGACCTTGGCGACGGCCACCCGCGCCACGTCCGTGCGGGTGCTCTTCACCCGGGCGAGGACCCGGTTGCCCAGGGCCGCGAGTGGCCGGCGGAGCAGCCGGGCCGGGGCGGGCGCGCTTCCGACGATCGAGCGGCCCTGCCAACGGAAGGCGTCCTCGCCCAGGTTGGCGAAGCCGGCCAGCAACACCACCGCCCGCACGTCGGGTCGCCTTCCCAGGGCCATGGCGTGCAGCGCGCCCTCGCTGTGGCCGAGCACGGCGACCGCGTCGGCGCGGATGTCGGTGCGGTCCGCGAGGGCGCGCACGGCCGCTGCGGCGTCCGCGCGGTTGTCGGTGAATCCGGCGGTGCGCCAGTCGCCGGGGGTGGCGCCGTTGCCCCGGCGGTCGTAGCGCAGGGTGGCGATTCCCCGTGCGGCGAGGGCTTCGGCGACCGGTCGGGCCAGGTTCATCGCCAGCTTCGGGGCGTTGCCGTCGCGGTCCAGCGGGCCCGAACCGTGCAGCAGCAGGACGGCCGGGTGGGGGCCGGGCGTGGCGGGCAGCGTCAGTGTCCCGGCCAGCGAGGTCCCGTCGTCCGCGGTGACCGTCATGTCGATGTCGGGCAAGGCTCCGCCTTTCTCATCTGGCGTGTCGGGCGTTCGTTCTCAACTACGAGAACGTTATCAGATGTGAGACCATAGCGTCATGGCAACCGCGAATCTCCTCCTCCACCCGGTCCGGATGCGCATCCTCCAGACGCTGGTGGGCGCCGGCGAGCTGACCACCGCCCAGCTCCGCGAACGCCTCCCGGACGTCTCGACGGCGAGCATGTACCGGCACGTCGCGACACTGACCCGAGCCGGCATCCTGGAGGTGGTGCAGGAGAGACCCGTCCGCGGCACCGTCGAACGCAGCTACCGGGTCCGGCAGGACGAGGCCCTCGTCGACGAGGAGGCCCGCGCCGGCATGACCAAGGAGGACCACCGGCAGGCGTTCACCGTCTTCACCGGCGCGATGATGGCCGACCTCGACCGTTATCTCTCCCGCGACGACGCCGACCCGCCGCGCGACGGCGTCGCCTACCGGCAGGGGGCGGTGTGGGCGACGCCCGAGGAGTTCACCGCGCTGGTGGAGGAGCTGGAGGCACTGGTCGCCCGCCGCACCGGACACACCGCCGGCGACGGGCGCGTTCGTCACATCATCAGCTTCGCCCTGGTGCCGGACAAGGCGACGGGGTCCGAGGAGGCCGCGGGGCCCGGCGAGGCGGCGGCGTCGGGCGAGGCGGCGGGGCCCGGCGAGGCGGCGCGGGGCGAGGGGGCGGGTGGTTGAGCTGGTGCGGTCGGTGGAGTCGGGCGCCGGGCGCTTCAGGTCGGGGCACCGGTGCCCTGGCCGTGAGCCCTTCCGCCCGCGCCTACGCTGTCACCCATGGCCACTTCGCGTTCCCCGCACGATCCGGCGCACGAGTCCCGGCGGGTGCGGGTGGTGCTCGCCGATGACCAGACCGTGGTGCGGGCCGGGTTCCGCGCGCTGCTCGACCTGAGCGACGACCTCGTCGTGGTCGCGGAGGCGGCCGACGGGGAGGCGGCGGTGCGGGCGGCGCGGCTCACGCGGCCGGACGTGGTGTTGATGGACATCAGGATGCCCGGTGTGGACGGCCTGGAGGCCACCCGAAGGATTGCCGATGACCCGGAACTGGCCCTGACCCGGGTGCTGGTGCTGACCACCTACGAGGCGGACGAGTACGTCTTCGAGGCGCTTCGCGCCGGCGCCGGTGGGTTTCTGCTCAAGGACGTCGAGCCGGAGGAGCTGCGCGAGGCGATTCGCACGGTGGCGGCCGGTCGGAGCCTGTTGGCGCCGGCCGTGACCCGGCGGGTGATCGAGGAGTTCGCGCGCCTTCGCGCGCCGCTGGCGGACGGCGCGCGCCGGCTCGCGGGGCTGACGGCGCGGGAGCGCGAGGTGATGGCGCTGGTGGCGGCAGGGCTGAGCAACGACGAGATCGGCGGCAGGCTGGCGATGTCCCCGCTGACGGCCAAGACCCATGTCAGCCGCGCGATGACCAAGCTGAACGCGCGCGACCGTGCACAACTGGTCGTCATCGCCTACGAGACCGGCCTGGTCCGGGCAGGTTCGATCGACTAGGCGGGCGACACTCGTCCCCGACCGTCTCGGCACTACTCCCGACGTCGTAGCGGGCGACTCCCGTCGTCGGATGGCGGGCCCGCGGCGTCGCCCTAGCGTCGGCGGTGTGATCGAAGTACACGCACTCACCAAGCGCTACGGCGACCGGACCGCCGTCGACGCCCTGTCGTTCGCGGTGCGTCCGGGCCGCGTGACCGGGTTCCTCGGGCCCAACGGCGCGGGCAAGTCCACCACCATGCGGCTGATCCTCGGCCTCGACGCGCCCACGGCGGGAACGGCGTGGATCGGGGGGCGCCTCTACGGGGATCTGCGCGCCCCGTTGTGCGCCGTCGGCTCGTTGTTGGACGCCAAGGGTGTGCACGGTGGCCGTTCCGCGCGGGCGCATCTCGCCGCGCTCGCGGCGGCCAACGGGCTGCCGCGCCGGCGCGTCGACGAGGTTTTGGAGCTGGTCGGCCTGGACCCGGCCACCGCTGCCAAGCGCACCAGGGGCTTCTCACTGGGCATGGGGCAACGCCTGGGCATCGCGTCGGCCCTGTTGGGAGACCCCGAGGTGCTGATGCTGGACGAGCCGGTCAACGGACTGGACACCGAGGGCATTCGTTGGATCAGGGACCTGATGCGCGGACTGGCCGCCGAGGGGCGCACGGTCTTTCTCTCCAGCCATCTGATGAGCGAGTTGGAGCTGACGGCCGAGCACCTGGTCATCATCGGCCGTGGCCGGCTGTTGGCCGACACCCCGATGCGTGCGTTCCTCGAACGGCACTCCCGCTCCGGCACCCTGGTCCGTTCGCCCGAGGCCGAGCGGCTGCGCGCCGTGCTGGAGGGGGCGGGCGCGCGGGTCAGCGCCGACGCGCGGGGCGGCTGGCTGGCCGACGGGCCCTCGGCGGAGGCCATCGGCGTCCTGGCCCGCGACCACGACCTGGCGCTGAGCGAACTCACGCCGCTGCGCTCCTCACTTGAGGAGGTCTACACGGAGATGGTCGCCTCCGCCACGGAGTTCCGGGGCGTGGGCGAGGAACGGCGAGAGCGGGAGGCGCCCCGATGAGCGGCGAGACCATGACCGTGCGCCCGCGCGAACGGGCGGTGCCCGAGGGGCGGACCGGGTTCCGACAGGCGCTGGCCGCCGAGTGGATCAAGTTCCGCAGCCTGCGTTCCACGCTCTGGGTGGCCGCGGTGGCGACCCTGCTGCCCGCCCCGGGAGCCGCGTTCGTGGCGGCGACCGAAAGCCTGCAACCGGACGACACCGTGCTCGGCGGCAGCCTCACCCTCGCCGTGCCGGCGCTGATGCTGGCCGCCGTGCTGGGCGCGCTGGTGGTCTGCGGTGAGTACGGCAGCGGAACGATGCGGGCGACGGTGGCCGCCACCCCGCGGCGGGGAACCGTGCTGGCGGCGAAGGCGACGCTGCTGGCGGGGTTCCTCTACGCGGTGGCGCTGCCGTCCTGTGCCGCCGCCTACCTGGTGGGCGACGCCCTGCTGGACGACGGCTACGCGCAGGGGGATCCCTTCCCGGCGCTCCTCGGGGTGGCGGCCACCTTCCCGGTCGCCGGGCTCTTCGGGCTGGCGCTCGGCACCGCGATCCGGCACGGCGCCGGGGCGATCACCTCGGTGCTCGCCGTGCTGCTGCTGCCGGAGATGCTCGGGCCGCTCTTCGGCCCCGGTGAGCGCTGGGTGGCCGGCGTCTCGCCGACCGCGGCGCTCCAGAAGCTGACCCAGTCCTCGGACGCGGCGCCCGAGGCCCTCGGCTCGCTGGGCGGCTGGCCTTCGCTGTCGCTGGTCGCCGGCTACACGGGCTTGGCCCTGCTGGGGGCGGCGGCGCTCTTCCAGCGGCGGGACGTCTGAGGCGCGCACCCCGGCACACCCTGGCACGCCCCGGCGCGCGCAGGGCGTGCGCGCCGGGGCGTGCCGCGAGAGCGCGCCGTTGGCCGGCCGCCACCGGATGCCCGCCGCCGGATGCCCGCCGCCGGACGCCCGCCCTCGCTCGGTCGGTGGCGGTCAGCCGACGCGGCCACCCGGTCAGCCGCGGTCGGCGGCGGTCAGCCGCGGTCGGCGGCGGTCGGCAGCGGTCGGCGGCTGTCCGTTCAACGGCGGTCGGCGGCTGTCCGTCGAGGGCCGTCCGTCAGCGGTCATCCGCGTCGGCGGTCACCGGCGCCAGTTTCTCGCGCAGGTCGCGCTCGATGCGGCTGAGCAGCCGTGAGACCTGCATCTGCGAGACACCGAGCCGTTCGGCGATCCCCGACTGGGTCATCTCCCGGAAGTACCGCAGATAGAGCACCCGCTGGTCGCGTTCCGGGAGCCGCCGCAGGGTGGGGCGGACCGCCTCCCGGGTGAGCACCCGGTCGTAGCCGGGGTCGGTCGAGCCGAAGGTGTCACCCAGGGTGTGACCGTCCCCGGTCTGTCCCAGCTCCGCGTCGAGCGAGAGCGGTCGGAAGCTGTCGAGAGCGGCCAGTCCCTGGCGCACTTCCTGCCGGCTCAGCCCGCTGGCCTCGGCCAGCTCGCCCTCGTCGACGGGCCGGTCGTCGACGCGTCCGTCCAGCTCGGCCCGCGCGCCGCGCACCCTGTTGCGCAGCTCCTGGGTGCGGCGCGGTACGTGCACGCCCCAGAGATGGTCCCGGAAGTGCCGTCTGATCTCGCCGACGACGGTGGGGACGGCGTAGCTCTCGAACGCGTGGCCCCGCTCCGGGTCGTAGCCGCGCACCGCCTTGACGAGGCCGAGGGCGGCGACCTGCGTCAGATCCTCGGCGCTCTCGCCGCGCCCGCGATAGCCGCGGGCCAGGCGTTCGGCCATCGGCAGCCATGCGGCGGTCACTTCGCGACGGAGTCGGTCACGTTCCTCGCCTTCCGGCAATTCCGCGATCTGTTCGAACTCCCGTCGGGTGTCCGGAGCGTCTTCATGGGCGGAGGCGGAGCGTCGACGTCGGGCGGGCGGGGCGCCGGGGCGCGGCTCGTTCACGCGATTGGCGGGTCGGGTCGCGGTGCGTCGTGCGGGGGCGTGCGGGGTCCTCGTGGTCGTCATGATCGGCTCTCCTGACCTTCGGTTGCTTCCCAACTACCGTGGGAAAGGTGCCTTTTGTCCGGAGCACGTCTTGGCCCCTTCCCGGCCCACGGGGCGGTAAACGACCGCGCGTGGCGTCGGTCGGATCGAGAGGGGGTGGAAAAGCGACCGTTACGGGTTGCTCGGTGATCGCACGCGTTCGACGGTGGCGTCAGGTTGCAGAGGAGGCGCCCGTGGATGTCGTGCTGCTGGTCGGCCGCGTTCTGTTCGTGTTGCTGTTCTTCCACTCCGCGGTCGGTCATCTGACCAAGACCGCGCCGATGGCCCAGTACGCCGGCGCGCAGGGTGTCCCGTTCCCCTGGCTCGCGGTCTTCGGCTCCGGCCTGCTCCAGCTGCTCGGCGGGGCGCTGGTGCTGCTGGGGCTGTGGCCGGACGTGGGCGCGCTGCTGCTGGCGGTCTTCCTGCTGCCGACGGCGGTGCTGATGCACCCGTTCTGGAAGCGGGAGGACGCGGACGCCAGGCAGGGCGACCAGCTCCACTTCCTCAAGGACATCGCGCTGGCCGGCGCCGCGTTGATGCTCTTCGCGCTCTTCGCCCATGCCGGCGACGACCTGGGGTTGACCGCGTCCGGCCCGCTCCTCGACCTGGACTGAGCGGAACGGCCGCCGACCGGGCCCGACGCGACCGCACCCCGATCGACTACGATCATCGCCCACTTGGTAACGACATCCGGGGGCCGTCGCGGTCGCCAGGCGCCGCCGGGAACCCCCGACCGGGCGCGGCCGTTCCATAACCGACGAACGGGGCGAAGGGGGCTGCCGGGTGAACGTGCTCGATGTGCTGCTGCTGATCGCGGCGGTCGCGGCGGCCGTCTCCGGCTTCCAGCGCGGGCTGATCGCCGGCGTCGTCTCCCTCGCCGGCTTCGTCGGGGGCGCTTCCCTGGGCGTGTGGCTGCTGCCGTTCTTCGTCGACGAGCTGACCCCTGGCTCGGTCGCCGCCACGGTCGTCGCGCTGCTGGTGGTGCTGGTGCCGGCGGCGGTCGGGCAGGCGCTCGCCTGGCCGTTGGCCCTCCGGCTGAGAGACGCGGTGAGCTGGGCCCCCGGGCGCTGGCTGGACGGCGCGGGCGGCGCGGTGTTCAACGCGGTGGGCGTGCTGCTGGTCGCCTGGATCGCGGCCAGCGCGCTGGTGCCCACGCCGTCCCCCGGGCTCAACCGGGAGGTCCAGGGTTCGGCGCTGCTCGGCGCCGTCCAGGACCGGATGCCCGAGCAGGCCCCCACCTGGTTCAGCCGTGCGACGCACGCGCTGAGCGACGCCGGCTTCCCCCAGGTGTTCAATCCCTTCGAGAACGACCCGACCGTGGACGTGCCACCCCCCTCGGGGGACAACGTCACGGAGGCCGCCTCGGTCGCCGCCGAGCAGTCCACGGTCAAGATCAACGCCAGCTCGGGCTTCTCCAGCGGCCAGGAGGGCAGCGGTTTCGTCTACGCGCCGGAGCGCGTGGTCACCAACGCCCATGTGGTGGACGGCGCGAGCGTCGTCGTCGCGCAGGTCGGGGGCGTCGGCCAGCGGCTGGAGGCCGAGGTGCTGCTCCTCGACCCGAACGTCGACGTCGCGGTGCTCGCCGTCCCCGGACTCCAGGCCCCGGTGCTGGAGCTGGCCGACGACGCCAGCCGGGGCGATCCCGCCGTGGTCGCCGGCTACCCGGAGAACGGCGGCCTCGACCTGCGGGCGGCGACGGTGGCCAGCCGGACCAACGCGCAGGGCCAGGACATCCACGGACAGAACGTGGTCACCCGCGACATCTACGCCGTGCGCGGGCTGGTCCGCCCGGGGAACTCGGGCGGTCCGCTGCTCACCACGGAGGGCCAGGTCTACGGGATGGTCTTCGCCCGCTCGGTCACCCATGCCGAGACGGGATACGTGCTCACGGCCGACCAGATACGCCCCCATCTCGAACAGGCCGGCTGACCCCGCCCGTTCGAGGTCCGAGCGGCGTCTCCCCCGGGCCCGTGCGAGAAGCGGGGCCCCGCGCGGGGGACGGCACGGCCGTCAGCAGTCCGCACCCGTGCGCGGGACAGCCGGCGTGCGGCCGCGCCCCACCGGGGGCGGGCCGACGCCGGCCGTCAGCTTCTGGCCGGCAGGTCGTCGATCCAGTCGTACCGGGTGCCGCCGCCCTCCGTGGAGCGCAGCTGGTAGAGCCCGGAGCTCGCGTCGCCCCCCGGACCGCTGCCGGCGGTCAACATCAACGGCAGCTGCCCGGTGATCAGCAGGTCGACCGTTCGGCCGTGGCGGGGCCCACCGTCGAAGCGGACGCGGATCACATGGTGCGTCGAAGGGGTCTCAGCCATAAGCGCCAACCTAACCAGGCGGCACCGGGTGCGACACGGCGCGCAACCGCGCCACACCCGCTCCCACCGGCGGTTTTCCGTCGCCACACCGGGTCAGGCCCACCCCAGACTCCCTCGAAAGAGTGAGGTCGGGAACGCCCGTCGCACCCCCCAGCGCACGCGCCCGCGTCAGGGCGCCGGCCGGCACACCGAGCGCTGTCGGCCCAGTCCCTCGATCTCCAGCTCCACCACGTCGTCCGGCGCCAGGTACGGGAACCTGCCGGAGAGCGCGACCCCCTCGGGCGTCCCGGTGTTGACGATGTCGCCCGGCTCCAGGACCAGGTACTGGGAGAGATGGCGCAGCAGCTCGCCGACCGAGAAGATCATGTCGGCGGTGGTGGAGTCCTGGCGCGGCTCGCCGTTGACCCAGGAGCGCAGCCGCAGCCGCTGCGGGTCGGGCACCTCGTCGGCGGTGACCAGCACCGGGCCGAGCGGGTTGAACGTCTCGCAGCTCTTGCCCTTGGACCACTGCCCGCCGGACTCCTCCAGCTGGTAGGCGCGTTCGGAGACGTCGTCGCTGATGGTGTAGCCGGCGACGTGCGTCAACGCCTCCTCGGCCGACTCCAGGTAGCGCGCCCGGCGGCCGATCACCACCGCCAGCTCCACCTCCCAGTCGGTGCGCAGCGCGCCGCGCGGGATCAGCACGTCGTCGCGGGGACCGACCACGGTGTTGGGGGACTTGTAGAAGAGGATCGGTTGTCGAGGCGGTTCGGCGCCCGACTCGGCCGCGTGGGCCGCGTAGTTCTGCCCGATGCACAGCACCGCCGACGGCCTGGCCACCGGCGCGCCGACCCGCTCCCCGGCGATGTCGGTGCGGGGCAGCAGGGACGGTTCGGGCAGCAGCTCGGGGTTCTCGGCGAGCGCGGCGAGGAACGCGCCGTCGATGTCGTCGGTGACCGGCCGCAGGTCGTAGTGGCCCTCTCCGTCCGGCGCGACCAGCACCGGCCGTTCGTGTCCCGCTTCGCCGACGCGCATCAGACGCATGATCAGCTGACTCCCTGCTGTAGTGCCTGGCGGTGTCCGGGCGCCGGGTGATGCCGTCCGGACAGGTGATCCAGGGGGGAACTCTTCCCCAGCGCGGGCCCGCGCTCAACCGGTCCCGCACGTGATTCTCGGAACGCGCCCGCCGTCCACAGCCTGTGGACAACCCCCGCGCACTCAGCGCGGCTCCGGCGCGGCCGCCTCCTGCGGCGGCTGTTCCCCTCCCTCGCCGCGCCCAGTCTGACCTGCGACGGCGTCGCCGACCGAGCCGCCACGCGCCGTCCCGCTCCGGTGCGGGCCGAACGGCCGCCAGGCGATCACGGTGACGGCCGTCATCACGACCAGCGCGATCCAGAACGGCGCGGTCAGCCCGAACACCGCGACGATCGGGCCGCCGATCAGCGCCCCCAGCGCACCGCTGCCCCTGGCGAACGTCAGGAAGACGCTCTCGGCGCGCCCGCGCAGCTCGTCCGGCACCGCGCGCTGGCGCAGCGTGCGAACGGTCACCCGGAAGACCGCGTCGTGCGCGCCGAAGAGCAGCAGCACGGGGCCGGCGACCCAGACCGTGCCGGCCAGCGCGAGCCCCAGATGGGTCGCGGTCTCCAACACCAGCGCGCCACGCAGCAGCACCGGCGGCCCGAACCGTTCGTACAGCCGCGCGGCGAGGAGCGCGCCGACCAGTCCGCCGGCCGCGATGGCCGAGAAGAGCAGTCCGTAGCCGATCTCGCTCAGGCCGAGTCGCTCCGTGGCGTAGAGCACGAGGACCGAGAGGCCGGCCGAGAGCGTGATGTTCATCATCGTCAGCACGAGGGCGATCAGTCGGATCAGCGGCTGGCCCCAGAGCCAGCGCACCCCCTCGCCCATCTCCGCCAGCACGGCGCGCCGCGCGCCCCCGGGCGCCGGCGCCTTCTCCGGTGCGCGCGCCGGCGCGCGCACCGGTGTGGACATGGAGCGGCGCAACGTCGAGATCAGCAGGGCGGCCACCACGAACGTGACCGCGTTCATCCCGAACGGCGCCGCCGCGGCCACGGCGAAGAGCGCCGCCCCCAGCGGGGGCGCGGCGAACTGGTTGACGACCGAGAACAGCACCTCGAACCGGGCGTTGGCCCGCGGCAGGTCCTCGCCGCGCACGGTGGCCGGCAGCAGCGAGGCCGAGGCGTTGTCGCCGAGGGTCTCGCAGGTGCCAAGGAGAAACGCGACGGTGTAGAGCAACGGGATGCCGACCGCGTCACCCCAGACGGCGACCGCCAGGACACCGAGCAGCGTGGCGCGCGTCAGATGGATCACCACGATCAGCCGCCGCCGTTCGAGCCGGTCCACGTAGACCCCGCTGAGCAGCGAGAAGAGCAGCCAGGGAAGCTGCTGCACGAAGACGGACCAGCCGACCAGGGCCGGGTTGTCGGTGAGCGAGGCGACCAGCAGGGGAGCGGCGGCGAGCACCACGCCGTCGCCGATGTTGCTGATCGCGGTGGCGGCCCACAGGGTGTGGAACGGCCGCCCGAGTCCCGGAGGTCGGACTCTCTCACCCGCCGACGCGCCTGGGCGCCGCCGCCCCCGATATCGCATCGGGGCAGCCTAACGACGGCGACACGCCGCCTCCACGCATTAACGCGTGGGGCTCAGGGCTCCATGCGCGGGGGCTCGCCCCTGGTGGTGGAGACGTCGATGAGCGAGAGCGAGGCGCCCTGCGGGTCGCTGATCGCGGCCATCCGCCCGAACGGGCTGTCCACCGGACCGCTGTGCACCGTGCCGCCGAGCCGCCGGACCGTCTCCACCGCGGCGTCGCAGTCGGGGACCGCGTAGTAGACCTCGATCCGGTGCGAGGCCGCGGTTCCGCCGTCCGACGGCGCGTAGCGCCCGCCGACCATCTGGTCGCCCGCGCTCCACACCACGTAGTCCATCTCCTCGCCCGGGTCGTTCTCCATCCGCCTGCCGGTCAGGGGGAAGACGCCGGGGAAGAACGCGTCGGTCGCCGCCGGGTCACCGGTGACGACCTCGCACCAGACGAAGGCGCCCGGCTCGTCGACCGCGCCGAACCCCCGGTGCCGGCCCGGCCGCCAGACGCCGAAGAGCACCCCGCCCGGGTCCCAGCCCAGCAGCATCGCGCCCAGGTCGCCGACCTCCATCGGCTCCGCCAGCATCTGGCCGCCGCGTTCCCTGATCCGCGTGGCGGTCGCCTCCAGGTCGGGCGAGGCGAAGTAGAGCACCCAGGCCGGCGGCACCTCCTGGCCCGGTACCTCGGGGGCGAGTCCGGCGACCGGCGCGCCGTCGGCGAACGCCTGGGTGTAGTGCCCGAACTCGGCCGCGCCCTCGTCGAAGGTCCAGCCGAACAGCTCCCCGTAGAACGCCTTCCCCGCGGCCAGGTCGGGGAGGGTGACGTCGGCCCAGCAGGGCACGCCCTCCGGGAAACCCTCGGGTCGAGCAGCCATGGGTACGACCTCCTGACGGGCTTGTGGCGAGGGCGCGTGCGCCTCGCGCGCACGGCGCGCGCTGCTTCTCACGCTAGCCATGGGCGCCCCGGCCCGCAGCTCGACGGCCCGCGCCCCCGGACGCGCCGACGACCACGGCCACGCGCCCCTCACCACCCTGGCCCCCCGCGCCCGGAGGACGGGACAATGGGGCGGATGAGCATCCACAGCCCGACCGGGTCGCCGACGCTGCCGCGGCCGTTCACCGCCGCCTTCACCGCCCGTCCGCACGCCGTGCTCGCCGAGCTGCGCGAGGCGGCACCGGTCCATCACGTGGCGCTCCCCGACGGCTCCCCCGTCTGGCTGGTCACCCGCGACGCCGACGTCAGAGCCCTGCTCGCCGACCCCAGGCTCTCCGCCAGCAAACGCCACGCCCGTACCCCCTGGCGCGGCTTCTCGTTGCCGCCCGCGCTCGACGCCAACCTGCTGAACATGGACGGCGCGGACCATCTGCGGCTGCGCCGGCTGGTCTCGCACGGCTTCACCCCGCGCCGGGTCGCCGCGCTGCGCGAGTCCGTCGAGTCGGCTGCCGACGCGCTCGCCGACGGGCTGCGCGAGGACCTGGTCGCCGAGTTCACGACGCCGCTGCCGCTGACCGTAATGTGCGACCTGATCGGCGTGGCGGAGGCGGACCGCCGCCCGTTCGCCGGCCGGCTCGCGACCCTGCTGGCGCCGCCCGACCCGGCCGCCGCGGCCGAGGCGCTGCGCGGCGTGCACCGCTTCCTGCTGGAGCTGGTCGCCGAGCGCCGGGCCGCCCCGCGCGACGACCTGCTCTCGACGTTGATCGCCGCCAGGGACGAGGACGACCGGCTCACCGAGGACGAGTTGGTCTCCCTCGCGTTCCTGCTGCTGGGCGCCGGCATCGAGAACGTGCAGCACACCCTGAGCGCCGGCCTGTGGGCGCTCAGCCGGGAGCCGGAGCAGTGGGCGGCGCTCCGCGCCGACCCGGCGCTGCTGCCGGGGGCCGTGGAGGAGTTCCTGCGCTTCGCCCACCCCAACCTCACGGCGCTGCGCCGCTTCACGACCGAGCCGGTCGAGGTCGGCGGGGCCATCGTGCCGACGGGGGAGACGGTGCTGCTCGGGCTGGCGTGCGCCAACCGCGACCCGCGCCGCCACCGGGACCCCGACCGGTTCGACATCCACCGGGCCGAGCCGACGGCCCATCTCGCGCTGGGGCAGGGGGTCCACTACTGCCTGGGCGCGCCGCTGGCGCGGCTGGAGCTGACGGCGGCGCTCACGGCGCTGCTGCCCAGGCTGCGCCCGCACGGGCTCACCGATCCGGCCTGGGCGACCAACTACCGCTCGCACTCCCTGACCCGCCTGCGGCTCGCGCCCGGCGGCTGAGCCGGCGGCGGACCGACGGCGGGCGGCCGTTCCGCGGGCGCGTCGTTGGCGGGGGAGCCGGTCGTCGGCGGGGGCGTCGGGGGCGCTGGGCGCCGGGGCGCCGTTCGCGGGGTCACCGGTAAGGATGAAACCGGCGGCGGCGGTCGCCCGGCCCGCCGGGCCGGCGCACGCCGCCAACGCGCGGTGCACCGACGGCTTCGACGGCCCGGCCGCCACGTGGCACGGCGGCGCGCTGACGGATGCGCCACCGCCGGCTCGCGGTCCCGCTGTGTCACCATCTGCCGCGTTCGGCACTCTCGTCGGGCGACTCCTCGTCCCTCGGCCGCGCGCGCCCGCTCGTGGCGGCGGCGTCTCACCGGAACTCAGGCGGACCACCGTGAAGATCACCTTTCTGCTCCACAACGCCTACGGCATCGGGGGCACCATCCGCTCGGCGGCCAACCTCTCCGCCGCGCTCGTCGAACGCCACGAGGTCACCGTGGCCAGCCTCTACTGCCACCGCGACACCCCGGGGCTCGACTTCGACCCGCGGGTGCGGCTGCTCGGGCTGATCGACCAGCGCGAGGGGTCGAAGGACCTCGCACTGCCGGAGGCCGGGCAGCCCAGCCAGCTCTTCCCCGCCTCGGTCGGCGGAGTGTCGGCGCTCAGCGACCAACGCATGTCCGACTATCTGACGCACACGGACGCCGACGTGGTGATCAGCACCCGGCCGGTCCTCAACGTCTATCTGGCCCGTTACGGCGTGCGCGGCCGTTACCTGCGCATCGGTCAGGAGCACTCCACCCTCGCGGTCCGCGACGAGGCCGGGCACCGGGAGCTGCAACTGGCGGCCGTCGCCCAGCTCGACGCCTTCGCCCCCGTCTCCAGCACGGACGCCGCCGCGTACCGTGCGGCGCTACCGGAGGCGGCCGCGCGCATCCGGCACATCCCCAACTCCTCGCCGGCCGCCGCCGTCTCGCGGTCCACCGGCGAGAACAAGCTGGTGGTGACGGCCGGCCGGCTCGTCGCCCAGAAGCGCTACGACGTGCTGATCGACGCCTTCGCCCGGCTGCGCGACGACTTCCCCGACTGGGAGCTGCGGATCTACGGCCGGGGCCCGCTGCGGGAACCGCTGCTGGAGCAGGTGGAACGGCTGGATCTCGGCGGGCGCGTGCGGCTGATGGGGGCCGTCGCGCCGATCGACACCGAGTGGGCGAAGGGCGCGATCGGCGCGGTCTCCTCCAGCTGGGAGTCGTTCGGGCTGACCATCGTCGAGGCGATGGCGTGCGGGCTGCCGGTCGTCTCGCGGGACTGCCCCTACGGCCCTGCCGAGATCATCACGCCGGGGGAGGACGGGGTGCTGGTCCCGATGGACGAGGGCGACGAGGGGCTGGCCGAGGGGCTGCGCCGGCTGATGGCCGACCCCGCGCTGCGTGCGCGGATGGCCGAGAACGCCGTGGCCACCGCCGCCCGTTACGAGCCGGCCGTGGTGGCCGAGGCGTACGAGGAGCTGTTCGCGGCGCGGCCGCGCGGCGGCGGGCTGCGGCGGCTGCGCACCCGGCTCCGGCGCCGTCCGGACCGGCGGCTGGTGGTCGCCGCCAGCGCGGACGCCCCGGCGCGGCCGGCGGCGCGCTGCGTCGCCGCACCGGACGGCCTCACCCTGGCGCTGACCCCGGCCGAGCCGGGGGACCTGGTGCTGCGGCTGCGTGACGACCCGGAGGGGCGGCAGGTGCGGCTGCCGCTGGACCGGGAGGGGCGCGGCCGCGTCAGCAGGGCGGAACACCAGCTGGCGGAGGGGCGTTGGGACGCCTATGTGACGGCCTCGACGGCGGCCAAGGCGCGGCGGCTGGTCGCGCACCGGGTGGAGGGGGCCGCGCTGGTCGGCGCCGCGCCGGCGGTCGGGGAGCACGGGGTGACCTCGTGGATCCCCTACACCACCAAGGAGGGCAACCTCACCGTCCGGGCCTGGCAGCGGCCGGCGCACGCCGAGGTCGCCGACATCACCCTGGGCGAGGAGGCGGCGCTGGTGACCGTCACCCCGCACGGGCCGCCGACCGAGGTGGCCCTCGCGGTGCGCCAACAGGAGCCGGACGTACTCGACTTCACCATCCAGCTACGGGTGCTGCCCACCGGCCGGGTGCTGCTGACCATCCCCTACGCGGACGCGGTCCGGGAGCCGCACGGCCGCTGGAGCCTGGTGATCCGCTCGGCGGACGGCACGCTGGTGCCGCTGGGCCGGATCGGCGGCGACACGGTCGACCGCCGACCGACCGACGTCTATCCGGCGGTCAACCGCCGGGAGGGCACCTTCCGCCTCGGCTACACCGGGGACAACGCCCTCATCCTGACGACGACGCCTCCCGCGGGGTAGCTTCCCCCGGCGCCCCACGGCGAGCCGTCCCCTTCCCGGGCCTGATCCGCCCGACTCCTCAGCGTCCGAGGCCGGGCGGTGTCGGCATCCCGTCGGGTGTGGCACGGCGCACGAGGTCGCTGGAGCAGCCGTCGCACAGGGCGGTGATCCACACCTCGCCCCGGCCGCCACGGAACCGCGGCCGGCCGGGGCCGCCGCATATCTCGCAGGTGCGCTCGGAGGCGGTCTCCGCCGCGTCGGTCAGCTGGGTCGCGAGATCCGCCCACTGACCGTCGAAGTCCCCCTCCTCGTCGAAACGGTCGGCGACGCACACACGCAGGCCGCCGAGGCCGCGTTCGCACTTCTCGATCCGGTAGTCGGGGGCGAGGGCGAGCAACTGCCAGTGCAGCCGGAGCAGCAGGGCCGCCCAACCGGGCCCCACCGTCCCGGTCCACGCCGGGAGCTGCCACTCATCGTGGATGACGAGGTCTGCCATGCCCCCATGCTGGCGTATGGGTCTGACAATTCGGCCGCCGTGGGCCGGCCGACTTCCCGACAGGCGGTAACTGGCCAGAGTCGGTCTCTCCCGTTGCGGCTTACGCTTGACGATTGATCAAGTCGACTCCGTTCGGGACCACTTGCCGTGCCGGCGGTCAGGACGCGAGGCTGCCGCGTCCGGGCCCGAGGGCCCGCTCGTGGCAACCGCAGTCGCAGGCCAGATAGATCACCGGGATGCCGGCCGGCGGCGGTGGCGCGACCGCCTTCGTGCAGAGCCGGTGCGCGCCGGTGTGGCACTCCACCGTGCGGTAGGCGTCCGGCGTCCGGTGGCCGCTCGCGGTCACCACCTTCAGCACGTGGTGGAGCGCGGCCGCGTCGGTCAGGCAGCGACGGTGCGGCGGGATCAGCCACCGCACGCAGGGCCCCTCGGTGCGGCTCGGCGGCGGCACCGTGAGCCGTTCGCCGGCGCCCAGCACCGTGACGCCCGGCAGCCGCCAGAGGTCGGCCGCCCCCACCTGGACCAGCCAGAACATCGTGTGTTCCGCCGGATGATGGATCACCGGGCCGGTCCGCTCGCCGAGTCGCGCTATCGCCCGCGCCGCCTCCGCCCCGCCCGCGCCGACGGCGTCGAACCACCGGCCGCACGGCAACGGCCTGGGGCCCTGCTCGGCGGTCGGCAGCCACGTGGGAAAGGGAACGTCTGTCTGCACACGGCACCTCCGGCGACGAGCGGTGACTACGGCGGGTCACCGCTACCGAACGTACCCGCGCCCTCACCCTCGGCATGATGGCGAGGAATACAAGCAGTTCAACACCCTGAACACCATCGGAGCGCAGGGGCGGGCGCACGGGCGCGTACCACTCGCGCACGCCCGCTCAGTCCCTCGGTCGCCCCGGGCAACCGCCCCGGACGACCGCCGGCGCCGGAGCGCCCCGGACGGCCAGGCGTTCAGTTCACAGGCTCACGGGCTCACGGGCTCACGGGTCCGGTTGCCCGTCCGCCCCGTCGCCCAGGGTGCTCAGGCGCTCAGGCGCTCAGGCGCTCAGGTGGAACCGCGCCGACATCCGCCGCAGTTGCTCCCGCACCCCGCTCCGCTCGCCGTAGACGATCCTGCGCAACGTCGCCCTGGCGATCGGATGGTTCCTGACCAGCTGTGGAGCGATGCGCTCCGCGGCCGACAACTCGGCCACCGCCAGATCCCGTTGCCCCGACCAGAGATAGGCGCGCGCCAGGTCCATCCGGTAGTGGCCGCGTCGGGACGCCGGCAGGGCGGCGACCAGTGCCGGGTCGAGCCGTTCGTGCCGGCGCAGCGCCTCCTCCTGACGGCTCAGTTCCAGCGCGACGTTCACGCCGTGGATGCCGACGTTGCCGGCGGAGAAGGTCAACGAGTGGCGGTCGAACGCCGGTTCCGGCGCTTGGCGCATCCGGCGCGCCGCCTCCGCGGCCAACTCCAGCCGGTGGTCGGCCTCCCCCGCGTTCCCCGCCCTGGCCGAGGAGACGGCGGCGCGCAGTTGCAGCGATCCCCACACCCGGAGTGCCGCGGGCTCGCCGCGTTCGTAGGCGTCGGCGACCCCGCGCAGTGCCTTGTCGCCGAGCGCCAGCGCGTCGTCCCAGTCGGCCGTGGCCCACATGTCCCAGGCGCGCATCCAGTCGACGACGGCGGGCAGCAGCGGGTCGCCGGAGCGCTCGGCGGCCCACGCGCCACGTTCGGCGGCCAGCGTCACCAGCTCGGGGTGGCCCAGGGCGTGGGCCGAGGTGTGGGCGAACTTGCAGGTCACCGCGTAGACCGCGAACGCCTCCTCGCGTTCGCCGCCGGTGGCCCGCTCGGCCAACGCCCGTGCCTCCCGGAGCAGGTCGGGAAGGTGGTCGAGGATGCCGGTGTTGTCGGCGTCGTCGCGCAGCCGGTGCAGCCCGCGCATGGCCTGCCAGAGCGCGGCGGCGGGCCTGGGGGAGCCGTCGAACGTCGGAGCCAGGTCGTAACGCCGCAGCTCCCGCAGGGTCATCGCGGCCGAGACCCGCCACTGGTTCTCCGCGGTGCTGCCGGTGAAGGGGCGCTCGATCAGCTCGTTGGGGTGAATGTGCACCACTCCGGCCAGCGCGTTGATCACACTCGCCCGGTCCAGTTCGATGTCGCCGCTCTCCACCTTGGAGACCCAGCTCTGCGTCCGGCGCAGCCGGCCCGCGACGTCCGCCTGCGTCAACCCCAGGCGCAGCCGCGCCCGCCGCAGCCGCTGGCCGATGGACTCGCTCTCCTCCGTCATCGCTCACCTCACCACCGACGTGGCGACTGAAGCAACGGCCTTGCATGGAACGGGAGTTGTCAAGGACATCGGGTCCTCCAGGGAGTCGCCGGGCAGCAGCACCCCGGACGCTACCCCCGCGCCCCGCCCCGTCACCCCTCCCGTTCCCACCCGCGACACCCGTGCGAGCCGCCACCCGAACGCCGGCCGCCGGCGGCGTCGACGGGGCCCGCGCCAGGGCGTGGTCGGACCCGGACGCGCGGTGGGCGAGGGGCGCGCGCGGAGCGGTCAGAAGGCGGCGGAGGGGCGGGCGTCGAAAAGGCGCGGACGGCGACCGCCGTTCCGCGCCTTTCACTTCGCGATCGAACTCGCGCACCCTCACGTCGGAACACCGTCGAAAACCGCCTCCCCCCGGTCTCACCTCGAAGGAGAGGCCCGCTGATCCAGGCGGGAAACGGTCCGGAACGGGCCGACCGTGCGCTACTCGGAAGCGGCCGTCTCCTGCTCCTCGGCGCTCGTCCTCTCCTCCTCGACGGCCGGCGACGGGACGCCCTTCTTGGCGGCCTTGGCGGCCTTGGCGGCCGCCCTGCGCTGGGCCCGGTTGCCCTCGGGGTCGGGCGTGATCTCGTCCGGCTCGGTGAGGGGGCGGAAGCCCGGCCGCGCCTGGAGGGGGTTGCCGCGCTTCGGCTGCGGGGCCTTCTTCGCCATGGTGTGCCTTTCGTCGGACGGTCAACCGCCCAGTCTGCCGCTTGTCCTCGCCGCACGCTCGCGAAAAAACCGGCGCCGCCGGCCCGGTGGGCAACGCGAAGGGCCCGGCACCTGAGTGCCGGGCCCTTCGACCTGGTAGCGGGGACAGGATTTGAACCTGCGACCTCTGGGTTATGAGCCCAGCGAGCTACCGAGCTGCTCCACCCCGCGTCGTGGTCACTACCTTACGCCATCCCGAGGGGTGCTCGCGCCACTATTGCCGGGTGGGGCGCCTCGTCAGCCGTCGGCGGAGCGCGCCTGGTAGACCCCGGGCAGCGGCGGCAGGCCCGTCACGCTCATCATCAACGAGTAGATCGTGGTGGTGCCGGCGATGAACAGGCGGTTCCTCCGGGGGCCGCCGAAGCGGACGTTGGCCACCGTCTCGGGGATCAGCAGCCGCCCCAGCAGGGTGCCGTCCGGGTGGTAGCAGTGCACCCCGCCCTCCATGGCGGCGGCCCACAGCCGGCCGGCGTCGTCGAACCGGATGTTGTCGAAGTTCCCCTGCGCGCAGGTGGCGAAGACGCCGTCCTCGCTCAGGGTGCCGTTCTCGCCGACGGTGAAGGCACGGATGTGGTTGGCGATGCTGTCGGAGACCAGCAACCGGGACTCGTCGGGGGAGAAGACCAGTCCATTGGGTCCGCTGAACCCGTCGGCCACCAGCCGGACCTCGCCGCTGTCCGGGTCGATCCGGTAGACGTTGCGCCCGCCGATCTCGCTCTCGGCCCGGTGGCCCTCGTAGTCGCTGGCGATGCCGAACTCCGGGTCGGAGAACCAGATCGAGCCGTCCGAGCGCACCGCCGCGTCGTTCGGGCTGTTGAACCGCTTGCCCCGGTAGCGGTCGGCGAGCACCGTCACCGAACCGTCGTGCTCGGTCCTGGTGACCCGGCGGTTCCCCTGCTCGCAGGTGACCAGCCGGCCCTGGCCGTCCAACGTGTTCCCGTTGGGGTGGCCGGCCGGGGAGCGGAAGACACCGACCTCTCCGGTCGTCTCGTCCCAGCGCAGCAGCCGGTCGTTGGGGATGTCGCTCCACACCAGACTGCGGGCGGCCGGGAGGTAGACCGGGCCCTCGGCCCAACGGGAGCCCCGGTGCAGCGCTTCCCACTGCCGGTCCCCGTGCGCACACCTGCCGCTGCGGAAGCGCTCGTCCAGGACCTCGTACAGCGCGGCTCGCGCGTTCACCACGGACATCTCTTCACCTTGGTCCTCGGTCGTAGGCTCTCGGGCTCTCCTCTCTCATCAGATCATTGGACGGCTCAGGGGGCGACCGTGGCCCGGGCGCCGGACGCGCCGGTCTCCTCCCGTTCGGGCGGCGAGGACGGCGCCGACTCCGGTATGACGCGCGGGCGTTGACTCGCGCGCTGTCCCCAGAGAACGCCGAGAAGCACCAGCGTCAGTCCGAGCAACTGCCAGCCCGTGAGCGACTGCCCCAGCAGCACCAGCCCCGCGAAGCTCGCGACCACCGGGTTGGCCAGCCCGAGGAAGGACATCGACGAGGCCGGCAGCCGCTCTATCCCCCGGAACCAGAGGGCGTAGGCCAGGACCGTGCCTATCAGCCCGAGATAGACGTACCCGGCGACATGGCCTGCCGTCGGCGCCGGGGGCGCGCCCTCGACCAGGAGCGCCAGCGGCGCCAGCACCAGCCCTCCGACCGTCAACTGCCAGCCGGTCAAGGCCAGCAGGGAGACCCCGGGCGGTCGCCCCCAGCGCTTCGCGAGCACCACGGCCAGCGCCATCAGCGACGTGGCCGACAGCATCGCGGCCATCCCCGCGGCGTCCAGCGCCGCGTCGGCGCGCAGCACCAGCAGGGCGACGCCGGAGAGCCCGAGCAGCGCCGCGAGCAGTGTCCCCGGCCCCGGCCTGGCCCGCAGCACCACCACGCCCAGCCCGGCGACCAGCAGCGGGGAGAGCGCCCCGACGGTGGAGGCCACACCGCCCGGCAGTCGGTAGGCGCCGTAGAAGAGGAGCGGGAAGAACGCCCCGAAGTTGAGCAGGCCGAGCACCGTGGCGCGCATCCACCAACGGCCTCGCGGGAGGCGGCGGGTGAACGCCAGCAGCAGGAGGCCGGCCGGCAGCGCGCGCAGGGCGGAGACCGCCAGCGGGCGGTCCGGGGGCAGCAGCTCCGTCGTCGTGACATAGGTGGTGCCCCAGGCCGCCGGGCCGAGCGCGGCCAGGGCCGCCACGGCCCAGGGGCGGTC
Organism: Streptomyces zhaozhouensis; assembly: GCF_900230195.1. Classification (GTDB taxonomy): domain Bacteria; phylum Actinomycetota; class Actinomycetes; order Streptomycetales; family Streptomycetaceae; genus Streptomyces; species Streptomyces zhaozhouensis. The sequence continues at coordinate 94,893 of NZ_OCNE01000009.1, read as the reverse complement.
CAGCAGACGGCGCCAGCGTCCGTCGCCGCGCTCCCGACCACGGATGACACCCATCCGGCACCCCCACTCCCCGGCCCCTCGGAGCCCTCGCTGGCGTGATCTCTCACCGCCATGTCTCTCAACGCTGAAATAACTTCGAGTATTCTGGCATACCCTCTTGCTCACGGCAAGTAGCTGAAGGTTAAGATAGTCGCCGTCGGGCAGGCACTCACTCCCGATCCGCCAGCCCACCGCACGAGAAGCCAGAAGGACCGGAAGCCATGAACGACAGCGCGGCGCCCCCCGGAGTCGAAGCTCCCGTCGAGACCGACGCCGTGGACCAGCTGACCGCCCAGTGGGCACGCGAGCGCCCCGACCTCGACGGCCTGGCGGCCATGGCCCTGGTCGGCCGGATCAACCGCGCGTCGAGCCTGCTGCTCAAGCGGATGAAGCCGGTCTTCACGGCCCACGGCCTGGAGAACGCGGAGTTCGACGTGCTGGCCACCCTCAGGCGCGCCGGTGCCCCCCACGAGTTGACCCCGAGCGAGCTCGTGCTCTCCTCGATGGTCACCTCGGGTGCGATCACCAACCGGCTGGACCGACTGGAGCGCAAGGGCCTGGTGGAGCGCCGCCCCGATCCCGGGGACCGCCGGGCGGTCCGGGTGCGGCTGACCTCGCCGGGGCTCGACCTGGTGGACCGCACGGTGATGGCCCATGTGGCCAACGAGGAGCGGATACTGGCGGCGCTCCCCGCGTCCGACCAGCGGGTGCTGAGCGACGCGCTGCGCCGGTTGCTGGTCGCCCTCGGTGACACGAGGCTCGGGTGAGCCCCGGCTGTGCCGAGGCGGCCACGACGCGCGGCGGCGCGGGGTCCGAGGCCCCCGGGTCCGGACCCGCGAGGCCGGCCCACGGTTCGAAGCCGGCCCTCGTGCGCGGTCGAGCCACCGTTCGAAGGAGGAGAAGGCGTGTCGACGACCAGCTATGACGTGATCGTGCTCGGCGTCGGAGGCATGGGCAGCGCGGCCGTGCACCGGCTGGCCGCGCGCGGCGCCCGGGTGCTCGGGTTGGAGCGCTTCGGCCCCGCGCACGACAGGGGGTCCAGCCACGGCGGGTCCCGGATCGTCCGGCAGGCGTACTTCGAGGGGGCGGCGTATGTGCCGCTGCTGCTGCGTTCGTACGAGCTGTTCGACGAGTTGGCCGCGGAGACCGGGCGGGAGCTGCGGATGGCCTGCGGTGGGCTGATGGTCGGCACGCCCGAGAGCCGGACGGTGGCCGGCTCGCTGGCCTCGGCGCGGGCCTGGGACCTGCCCCACGAGATGTTGGACGCCCGGGAGATCAGGCGCCGCTTCCCGACGCTGGCGCCGGACGCGGACGAGGTGGCGCTCTGGGAGGGAAGGGCCGGCCTGGTCCGTCCGGAGGCGACGGTCGGCGCCGCCGTCGAGCGGGCCGTGGCGGCCGGTGCCGAGCTCCGTTTCGACGAGCCGGTGACGTCCTGGGAGGAGCTGCCGGGTGGCGCCGGCGTCCGGGTGCGTACCGCCGTCGGCAGCTACACGGCGGGCCAGCTGGTCATCTGCCCCGGCGCCTGGGCTCCCGGGCTGCTGGCCGATCTGGGCGTCCCGCTCGCCGTCGAGCGTCAGGTCATGTACTGGTTCACCCCGCGAGGCGAGCGGGGCGTGGAGCCCTTCCTGCCGGATCGGCACCCGGTCTACGTGTGGGAGGAGCGCGACGGCACCTCGGTCTACGGCTTCCCGGCGATCGACGGCCCGGAGGGCGGTGCGAAGGTCGCCTTCTACCGGGCGAACGACGGCACCTGCACTCCCGAGACCGTCGACCGCACGGTCCACCCGGACGAGGTGGCGACCATGGCCGCGCACGCGGGGCGTCATCTGCCCACGCTGCCCGGCACGTTGTCGCACGCGGTCACCTGCATGTACACCAGCACGCCCGACGACCACTTCGTGATAGCCCGCCACCCCGGGTACAGCGCGGTCACGGTGGCCTGCGGCTTCTCCGGGCACGGCTTCAAGTTCGTGCCGGTGGTCGGCGAGATCCTCGCCGAGCTGGCGCTGGATGGCGAGACCCGCCATCCGATCGAGTTGTTCGACCCACGACGCTCGTGGTCACAGGACTGACGGGGCGTTCGACACACCGGGGGGAGAAATGGCAGACACAGGGGGGACGTTGACGGACGGCGGAGCGGAGGGAGGGGCGGCCGAGGGGGCGCCCGGCGGGCGGTCGACGGCCTGGCACGCCGATCCGGCGCTGCGGCTGCTGGTGATCGGCAGCCTGTTGAACGGGCTGGCGTTCTTCGCGACGTTGCCGTTCCTCGCTCTCTATCTCTCGGACGTCTCCTCGCTCTCCGAGGCGCGGATCGGGCTCGTGGTGGGGAGCGTGGCGCTGATCTCGTCGTTCGGCGGCGCGGTCGGCGGCCTGCTGACCGACCGCTTCGGCGGGGTGCGGGTGATCCAGACCGGGCTGCTGTTCAACGTCGGCGCCTACGCGGCGCTGGCCGCGGCGCGCCAGCTGTCGCTGATCGTCGTGCTGGTCTGCCTGCTGGGGGTGGGGCGGCTGCTCACCGAGCCGGCGACGAAGAAGCTGCTGTCGCTGGCCGCGACCGGCATGGGAGAGGCGGTCTTCCGCATCCGCTATGTGACGCTCTGCGTCGCGGCGGCCGTGGGTCCGCTCGGTGGCGCGGCGCTCTACGCGGTGGCCAACTGGATGATCTTCCTCACCCCGGCCGTGGTGTTCACCGGCTATCTCGTCCTGGTGGTCGCCCGTGCCCCCGTTCTGCGCCGGCTGGACGAGGCGCACGGGGGCGAGGCGGAGGGCGTCGGCTCCGGCTGGCGGACGGCGACGCGCGATCCGCTGCTGCTCCGGGTGGTGGCGGCCGGTCTGGTGCTGTTCCTGGTCTTCTCCCAGTTCGAGTCGATCCTTCCGCTCTACATCAAGGAGGTGCGGGGCGAGTCGGCGGTCACCTACTTCTCGCTGCTGCTGGCGCTGAACGCCGTCCTGGCCATCGCCATGCAGTGGCCCGCGAGCTGGCTCTCCCGGCGGATGAGTCCGCAGCGGCTGGCGCTGTTGGGGGCCTTCGCCTTCATGGTGGCCGCGCTGCTCTTCCGGGGCCTGGAGACCCATGTGGCGCTGCTCTTCCTGGGGGTGGTGTTCTGGACCGTGGGCGAGGCGGTGCTCTTCCCGATGCCCGACACCGTCATCCACCACATCACCCCGGACTCCAGGAAGGGCGCCTACTTCGGCTTCGCCGAGCTGCGCTACCTGGGCTTCTTCGCCGGTCCCGTGGCGGGCGGGGCGCTGCTGGGCGCCTCAGCCTCGCTCTACTTCGGGCTGATGGCCGTGACGGTCTTCGGCACCTGGCTGTTGTTGCGCGACCCCCGGCTCCACGGCCCCTGAATACCCGGCGGAGCGGACGGGGCCGCCTAGGGTCACCCCGTCCGCACGACCGGACGGCGCCGCGGTCCGCGCGGACCGGGCGTGCCGGGCTCTTCAGTCCGGGCGCACCGGATAGGGCACGAAGGTGCTGCTGTTCTCGTCGACCGCGAGCGCGCGGCCCAGCGGGGGCACCGCGCGCTGGGGGCAGTTCAGCCGTTCGCAGGCGCGGCAGCCCATGCCGATCGGGGTGGCGGCCGAGGCGTTGCCCAGGTCGAGTCCGTCGGAGTAGACCAGCCGCGTGGCGTGCTGGACCTCACACCCGAGACCGATGGCGAAGGTCTTGGCCGGGTCCCCCCAGCCGCCGCGGTGGCGGGTCACGGTGCGCGCGATCCACAGGTAGCGCTGCTCGTCGGGCATGGCGGCGATCTGCACGTGAATGCGGCCGGGCGCGGCGAACGCCTCGTAGACGTTCCACAGCGGGCAGGTGCCGCCCGCGTGGGAGAAGTGGAAGCCGCTCGCCGACTGCCGCTTGGACATGTTCCCGGCCCGGTCCACCCGGACGAAGGAGAACGGCACGCCGCGCAGCCTCGGCCGCTGGAGGGTGCTCAGCCGGTGGCAGACGGTCTCGAAGCCGAGGCCGAAGGTGCCGGTGAGCTGCTCGATGTCGTAGCGCAGCTCCTCGGCGGTGGCGTGGAAGGCGCGGTAGGGCAGGATCAGCGCGGCGGCGAAGTAGTGGGCCACCCCGATCCTGGCCAGCGACCAGGCGTCCGACCCCGGCGTGAAGTCCTCGCCGGCCAGGGCCGACAGCGCGGTGCCGTACTCCAGCAGCGCCAGCTGGGTGGCCATGCGGAACGCCCGCTGCCCCGGCCGCAGCCTCCCGGAGACGTAGAGCACCCGCGCGCCCGGGTCGTAGCGGTGCTGTTCTGGCCCGGGATGGGTGGCGACCCGCACCCCGTGCCGGGAGAGCCGGCGGTCGAGCACGGTCAGCACCTCGCCCGGTCGGATGCCGATCTCCTCGGCGAGGTCCTCGGCCGCCAGGTCGGTCTCGTGCAGGTAGTTCCGTCGGCGGTAGAAGAACTCGCGGATCTCCTCGTGCGGAGTTCTCGGGTCGTCTGGCCGCCGGGCGCCCGGCGGCCCCGGTTCGCCCTCGCGGGCGGCGGCGGCCTCGGCGAGCCGGTGGGCCAGGGCCTGGTTGCGGCGGCCCAGCTCCAGCACGAGCTCGGCGACGGACGGCAGCTTCTCGGCGAGTTCGCCCAGGTCGTCCGGGCTCACCCGGCCGCCGTCGACCTCGTCGGCGAGGGCCTCGCGCAGGTCGGCGAGGAGCCGGCTGGTGTCCCGCCCCGAGAAGAACTCGGGGTCCACGCCGAAGGTCTCGGTCAGCCGCAGCAGCACCGGAACGGTCAGCGGTCGGGTGTCGTGTTCCATCTGGTTGAGATAGCCGGGCGATATGCCCAGCGTCCTGGCGAGTTCGGCCTGGCGCAGCCCCCGTTCCGCGCGCAGCCGCCGCAACCGTGGTCCCGCGTAGACCTTGGCCACCGCAGTCTCCTTCGACCGTCAGCTTCGTCAACGTCCCGGTCGGTGCCCTCGTCGAACGTTCCCGGGGTCGCGCGCGGTCCGGGCGGCCCCGGTGGCGGGGCGCCCGGGAACCGTCCGAAACCGTCCGTGATTGGCACGTTCAGCAAAAAGCCGCCGGAAGTCTTCTCGAAGTTAGCACCGATCCACGCTTGCTGGCACCCAGTGCCAGCGTCACAGTGTGAGCACGGCCCGCCGGACCCCGGCGAACCGGCCCCGGCGGACCCGGGAACCGTGCCCACCCACGCCACGGTCCCCCGCCATCGGCCGGTGAGCCCGCCGGCAGCATTGCTCACCGTTTCCACCCAGCGGAGGGGACCGGCGGGCCCCCACCCTCCACGGCACTCAGTGCCGTGCCTCTCTCAGAGGTCACTCCGATCACATCAGGGCAGTTCCACCGCGGAGGCGATCATGACTCTCAGCGCTCAGCCGACCACACCCACCCATACCCCCAGGACCGCCGAGGAGTTGGCCCACGCGTGGGCCAACGACCCCAGGTGGCGGGGCGTCCAGCGCACCTACGGCCCCCAGGACGTGGTGCAGCTCGCCGGCAGTGTCCGCGAGGAGCACACCCTGGCGCGGCGCGGGGCCGAGCGGCTGTGGCGGCAGCTGCACGAGCTGGACTACATCCACGCGCTGGGCGCGCTCACCGGCGGGCAGGCCGTGCAGCAGGTCAAGGCCGGTCTCCAGGCGATCTACCTGTCCGGCTGGCAGGTCGCCGCCGACGCCAACCAGGCCGGCCAGACCTACCCCGACCAGAGCCTGTACCCGGCCAACTCCGTTCCCCAGGTGGTTCGTCGGATCAACAACGCGCTGCTGCGCGCCGACCAGATCTCCACCGCCGAGGGCGAGAGCGACCCCGTGGACTGGCTGGCGCCCGTCGTCGCCGACGCCGAGGCGGGCTTCGGCGGGCCGTTGAACGCGTTCGAGCTGACCAAGGCCATGATCGCGGCCGGTGCCGCTGGCATCCACTACGAGGACCAGCTGGCCTCCGAGAAGAAGTGCGGCCACCTGGGCGGCAAGGTGCTGGTGCCGACCGCCCAGCATGTCCGCACCCTCAACGCGGCCCGGCTGGCAGCCGACATCTCCGACGTGCCGACGGTGATCGTCGCCCGCACCGACGCGCTCGCCGCCACGCTCCTGACCAGCGACGTCGACGAACTCGACGCCCCCTTCGTCACCGGCGAGCGCACCTCGGAGGGCTTCTACCTGGTGCGCAACGGGATGGCCTCGGCGATCGCCCGCGGCCTGGCCTACGCCCCCTACGCCGACCTGTTGTGGATGGAGACCGGCACCCCGGACCTCGACCAGGCCAGGGAGTTCGCCGAGGCGATCCACGCCCGTTACCCCGACCAGCTGCTGGCCTACAACTGCTCGCCCTCGTTCAACTGGCGGGCGGCGCTGGACGACGACCAGATCGCCAAGTTCCAGCGGGAGTTGGGGGCGATGGGATACCGGTTCCAGTTCATCACGCTGGCCGGCTTCCACTCGCTCAACCACGGCATGTTCGATCTGGCGCGCGGCTACGCCGAGCAGGGCATGACGGCCTATGTCGACCTCCAGCAGCGGGAGTTCGACGCCCAGCGGCACGGGTTCACCGCCGTGCGGCACCAGCGGGAGGTCGGCACCGGCTACTTCGACCTGGTCTCCACGGCCGTCAACCCGACCTCGTCCACGACGGCGCTCGCCGGTTCGACCGAGGCCGAGCAGTTCCACTGAGCGACCCCGAGGGGCGGGGGCGCGCGCCGGCGCACGCGGGTTTGTCGCACGCGGGCGCACGTCCCCGACCCGCCCACCGACCTGACGGCCCGGGTCAGGCCACCACGGCCCGGGCCGTCAGCCCAGGGCGGTCCGCGCCGGGTGCCGGGCGGCGGAGCGCGGACCGCCCGCCCCGCCAGGCGTCGAGCAGATGTCCGGCGAGGGCGTCCTCGACCAGCCCGGTCGCCTCGATTCCGAAGACCACGTCGGCGGCCAACTCCGGTGCGTCCTCGACCAGCCCGGCCACCACCTCGCGGCGGACCAGCTGCTCGTGGACGGCGTCGGCCTCCACGTGCTCCTCGTAGAAACGTTCCGCCGCCGGCCCGGCCCCGACCCGCCGCAGCGCCTCGGCCAGCCGCCGTGAACCCGGCGACGAGGTGATCTCCACCGCCGCGAAGTGCCCCACCAGCGCGCCACGCAGCGCCCGGCGCAGACCGAACAGCGACATCAGGTTGACCACGGCCAGCGCCGGCGCCGGGGCGGCGTCCAACTGCCGGCCGTAACCGGCGTCCAGCCCGAGGTCCTCCATCAGCTCGGCGAAGAGCCGCGCGTGCGCACGCTCCGCGTGCCCGCCGCCGAACTCGTCGAACTCGATCGCCACCATCGCCGCCTTCGCCCGCCCGGTCAGCCTCGGCAGTACCCAGGCGTGCGGGTCGGCCTCCTTGAGGTGGTAGACCGAACGCACCGCCGCGTACTCGCGCAACTGCCACCGCAGCCCCTCGCGGCGCAGGAAGTGGCTGACGCTCCCGGGGGCCTCGCCCACCGGCTCGACCAGCAGCGCGTCCAGCGCGGCGTCCAAGGCGGTGGCGGCGGCGCTCCGTTCGACGGCGGTTCGTGGGGCGGTGGCGGCGCTCCGTTCGCGGGTGCCCGCCCTGAGCGCCGCGAGGAACCGTTCCTCCGCCGCGACCCGCACCCGCAGCGCGGCCGGGTCCCACTCCCGCGCGTCGTCCACGCCGTCGAAGCCCCGGTAGTGCAGCTCGTACAGCGTGTAGAGCGCCAACTGGAGGTCGTCGCCGAACGGTTCCGCGCCGTTCACCGCCCTCGCGTCCGGCCACGCTCCCGCGTTCGCGCCGGCGCGCAGCGCTTCGAGCACGCCGGCCGACACCTCGCCGCGCGCCTCCGGGAGCTCCGGGCCCCGGCTCACCGTTCGCCCCCCGCGCCGCGCGCCCCGTCACGGGCCTCGCCGCTCGCCTCGTCGCTCGCCGTGCCCCGCGCGCGGCGGCGGTGACTGGTGTCGCACCACGGGTAGCGCCGACTGCGGCGGCAGGTGCACAACGCCACCAGGAACCGGTCCCGCCGCATCACCCGCCCGTCGTCGAGCACCACCTCGACGGGGCCCTCCACCAGCAGCGGCCCCTCCCGTTCCGCGACCACCCGGCGCGGCCGTTCCCCGCCGGTCACCGCTTCTCTCCCCGGATCACCACCAGCTCCTCGGTCTCCTCGTCGGGCCGCACCAGTCCGCGCCGCCGCAACCACGGCAGCCGGGAGCGCAGCACGGGGCCGAACGGGATCCGCGCCCGATCCGTCACCTGGGCGCGCAGCCCCGCCTCCTCCAAACGCAGCAGCGTCTCCTCGGCGGCGCACAAGCCGGAGTGCACCATCAGCAGCACGCCGTGGGGGCGCAACCGGGGCGCGACCCCGGCGCAGACGCGATCCACCAGCGCGCGCCCGTCCCGGCCCGCGTCCCAGGCGCGGGCCGCGCCCCGGTCCGGCGGGGACTCGCCGGGGGCCGGCACATAGGGCGGGTTGCAGAACACCAGGTCGAACGAACGGTCAGGCACCGCGGCAAACAGGTCGCCGCGGCGCACGGTGACCCGCCGCCGCGCCAGCAACGCGTTGATCCTGGCGCTCAGCACGGCGCGTCGCCCGACATCCACGGCGGTCACCGCCGCCCCGGCGCGCGCCGCGAGCACCGCCAGCGCTCCGCTGCCGGAGCACACCTCCAGCACGTCCATTCCCGGTACCAGTCCCTCGCGCCGCAGCGCGGCCGCCAGCATCAGGGTGTCGGACTGGGGCGCGTAGACGCCGGGCATCACCACCACCCGTCCCAGCGAGGCCGCCCCGGGCGACGTCAACGAAGCAGTCAACCGACCACACCTCCACACACCCCACCCGCACAGGCCCCGAGACCGCGCGGCCGAGTACCCCGGCCCCCGGGCGCCACACCCCGCCCGCCGCCGCCCACCCGAACGGGTCAACGGCGCCCGAACGGTCAACGGCGCCCGGGCGCGTCGGCGACACCCCGCTCCGGCCGGCGGGCCCCACTCCGGCGGGCGCGCCCCGCTCCGGCGGGCTGTCCGAGGTGGGCCCGGCGCCTCGGCGGCAAGCCCGGCGCCGCACCCAGCGCGTGGCCAGGTCACCGCGCGAGCACGCCCATGTGGCCGCGCGCCGCGCCAGGTTCGAGGCGGCCCTACGCTGAGCGCGGCACCAGGCTCAGGGTCGCCGCCCGTGCGTCCGCACCGACGATCGGATCGACATACCGGGCGCCGTAGCCGCGGTACTTGTCGCGGTACACCGCGTCGATCGCCTCGTTCGTCGCGTCGTCACCCTGCTCGACGAAGCGGACGTTCCGCTCCAGCCCGCCGGCGAGGACCCGCCCCTCGTGCCGCTCCCTCGCCGCGTTGAACCAGTGGCCCCGGCGTCCGCCGGCGGAACGCACGTACAACGCGTCGCCGTGGCGCACCACCCAGATGGTGACCGGCCCGTGCTCGGTGCCGTCGTCGTGCAGCGGCGCGATCCGCAGTTCCTCGGCGCCGCCGATGGTGTCGAGTTCGTCGCTGGTCCAGTTCGCCATGGTGACCCTTCGCGTCGAGGGGAGATCCGTCGTGTCAGCCGCGGGTACCGCTCAGCCCCGCCCCCGGGCCATCGGCCGTTGCCGAGGAGTCCTGAAGAGCCGGTCGGCGCGTTTTCTCCGCCGCGTTCCTCGTCGCTTCCCTCGTCGCGTTGCCCGCCGCGTTCCTCGCCGTTTCCCGCCGCGCACTCCCTCGCGCGGGCGCATAGCGCCGTCGCGCCAGCGCGCCGCCGGCCAGTAGCAGCGCGCCACACCCCGCCGGCAGCCACAGCCACCCCGCCGAAGGCGTCGCCGCCCACGCGCCGGCCAGCACCCACACCGCGTTACCCGGAGCGGTGCCCAGCGCGGTGGCGCCGGCGAACGGTCCCCACCCCATCCGGGAGAACGCGGCCCCCAGATTCACCAGGGCGAACGGCACGACCGGAATCAGCCGCGCCACCAGCACGCTCACGAACGCCCGTTCCGTCAGCCGCCGTTCGAGCTCCGCCACCCGGCGGGCACGCAGCAGCGGGCCCAACGCGTCCCGCCCCAGCAGGCGCCCCGCCCAGAACCCGAGCAACGCGCCCGCCACCGTCCCCAGCGTCGTCAGCGGCAGCCCGTACCCGACGCCGAAGAGCGCGCCGGCCGCCGCGCTCAGCGCCGGCTTGGGCACGAACGCCACCGTCCCCAGCGCGTACAGCACCAGGAACACCGGCCCCGCCGCCGGCCCGGACGCCCGCGCCGCCAACTCCTCGGGCCCCACCACCAGTCCGGCCGCCCCGACCCCGCCGAGCAGCGACACCAACAGCGCCACCCGCGCCAGCCTCCACACCGTCACCCGCCCATGATGCCGCTGGGGCGCGGAGATGCCGCACCACGAACCTCCGGGCGTCATCGGGTACCGCGTCGGCATTCCACGCGGCGCACAAGGGCAGCGGGGCCAGAGGCGCGCCGTCCCGTGTCGGGAGGATCACGACCCCGAAACGCCCCCGCCCTCGCCCTCGCGCCCGCCCCCGTGTTCGTCCAGCGGGAGGCGGGCGTGGACGCGGAAGCCGCCGTCGGGGAGGGGGCCGGCGGAGAGGGTGCCGGTGATGGCGGTGGCTCGTTCACGCATCCCGACCAGGCCGAGGCCGGCGCCGGTGTGCTCCGCGCGGGCCGGGCCGTCGTCGACCACCTCGACGACCAGCGGCCCCTCCGCGTCCAGGGAGAGCGCGACCGTGGCGTGGTCGGCACGGGAGTGGCGGACCACGTTGGTGAGTGCCTCCTGGACGATGCGGTACGCCGTCAGCTCGACGACGGGCGGCAACGGACGCCCTCCGGTGAGGAGTTCCGCGCCGCGCAGCGTGATCCGGGGACGGTCGCCGGGGAACCTGGCGATCAGCTCCGGCAGTTGGGCCAGCCGGGGCGCAGGCGCCACCGGCGTCGACTCGTCGTCGCGCAGCACGCTGAGCGTGGTGCGCAGCTCACGGATCGCCTCCCGGCCCGAGTCCCGCACCTGCCGCAGCGCCGACCGGCTCAGCTCGGGGCGGCGGTCCAGCGCGTCCAACGCCACCCCGGCCTGCACGGTCATCGCCGAGACGGTGTGCGCCACGATGTCGTGCATCTCCCGCGCGATCCGCATCCGTTCCTCGCGCACCCGGCGCGCGGCCTCGCGTTCGCGCTCCTGTTCCGCGCGGCGCGCTCGCTCCGCGTAGGAGGCGGTCAACTCGCGCCGTCCGCGCACCACCTCGCCCAGCAGCAGCGGCACCAGCGGGATCGCCATCTCCAGTACCGGCGACGGCATGGACCGCCCCTCCTCCTGGCCGGCCAGCACGGAGACGATCCCGGAGGCGGCCGCCGCCAGCACGCCGATCACCACGGTGCGTCGCCGCTCGCTCGAACAGGCCAGGAAGTACAGCGCCACCATCCAGGGCAGGTTCAGCAACTCGCCCAGATGGCCGAGCAACGTCCAGCCCAACGAGCCGACGCCCGTCACCACCACGGCGAGCAGCGGCCGCCGCCGCTGCCAGCAGAGGCCGACCACCGCCACCCCGAGCAGCAGCCAGCTGAGCGCGTCGTCCTCGCGGGAGCCCGGCACGTTGGACGCCAGGTCGGCCGCGGTCAGGCAGCCGATCGCCGCGCTCAGTGCCAGGTCCCTGGCCAGCCCCCCGGAAGCCGCCCCGCGCACCACCTTGGCAATCACCCGACCACGGTAGGCCGCGCCCCGCCGCCCCGCGTACGACGACGGGAGTAGGACGGGAGGACGGGAGTAGGGCGGGAGGACCGGAGCAGGACGGGAGGACGGGCGGGCGCTCCGGGCTCGGTGGGCACCGCGGGCGTGCCGCGCGTGGTCGGCCACGCCCCGGCGGACCCGCGGACCCGTTCGCGCCCCCCCCGGAGACCCCGGCGGCGCCGCTATCGTGGTCGGGTGACGACGAAGCGGGTGGGGCGGGCGGCCGTCGCCGCCCTGGCCGCCGGGGTGCTGTCGCTCGTCGGCTGCCAGGTGGAGAACCGCGAGGACCGCGACGCCGACGGCGCCTACGTCTCGCCGCTCGACGGCCTGCCGGGCGAGCCGGGCCAGGTCCTCGCCGTGAAGATCGACAACGCGGCACCCGCCCGCCCGCACACCGGGGTCGACGCCGCCCAGATCGTCTATGTCGAGGAGGTCGAGGCCGGCCTGAGCCGCCTCGTCGCCGTCTACGCCGGCCGACTCCCCGACCGCGTCGGGCCGGTGCGCAGCGCGCGGGAGTCCGACCTGGAGCTGCTGCGGCAGTTCGACGAGCCGGCGCTGGCGTTCTCCGGGGCGCAGGGCGCCCTGCTGCCCCTGATCGACGAGGCGCCGCTGCACGCCCGCCCGCCCGAGGCGGCGCCCGACGCCTACACACGCGCCCCCGAACGCGCCGCCCCGCACAACCTCTATCTCGACCCCGCCGCACTGCTGGCCTCGGCGCCCGAGGCGACCGAGGTCGACGAGGTCGCCGACGTCGGCCACACCTTCGGTGACGCGCCGGACGGCGGCACCCCCGTGGAGCGGGTCGAGGCAGGTTACGGCAACGCGTCGTTCACGTTCCGCTGGGACGGGAACGCGGACGCCTGGGCGGTGGCCATGGACGGCGAGGAGACCGAACTCTCCGCCGCCACCGTGGTGTTGCAGCGGGTGACGGTCCGCCCCTCGGAGTTCGGCGACGGCGGTGGCGCGGTCACCCCGTACACCGAGACCGTCGGCTCCGGCACCGCGACGGTGCTCCGGAACGGCCGGGAGTGGCCGGCCGAGTGGCGGCGGCCGGACGAACGGCGCGGCACCGCGTTCGAGACGACCGACGGCGAACCGTTTCCGCTCGCCCCCGGCCAGCTCTGGGTCGTCCTGCTCCCCGAGCGGCCCGAGGGCGAACAGTAGAGCGGTCGAACAGTAGAACGAGGGAAAACCGCTTGACCTCAACTTAACTTCAAGAAATAGCGTCACCGTCATGAGCATGGAGATGACCGCCTGGAACGCGCTCTACAACGCGCGCTACGCACAGGACGACGAGCGCCCCTTCTCCCGCGCGACGCTGCGCCGCATCGGCCGTTTCGCCCGTCCCCACCGCACGCTGCTGATCTGGTTCCTGCTGCTCAGCGTGGCGACCGCGCTGCTGGCCGTGGCGACGCCGGTGCTCGCCGGCCGGGTGGTGAACGCGATCTCCGACGGCGAGGAGGAGCGCGTGGTGGTCACCCTCGCCCTGCTGATCGCGGGCATCGCCGTCGCGGAGGCGGCGATCGGACTGGTCGCCCGCTGGCTCTCCGCGCGGATAGGCGAGGGACTGATCCTGGACCTGCGCACCGCGGTCTTCGACCACGTGCAGCGGATGCCGATCGCGTTCTTCACCAGGACCCGCACCGGCGCCCTGGTCAGCCGGCTGAACTCGGACGTCATCGGCGCCCAGCGCGCGTTCAGCAACACGCTCTCCGGGGTGCTCAGCAACCTGGTCATGCTGCTGCTCGCCCTCGGCGTGATGGTCACCATCTCCTGGCAGATCACCGCGCTCGCCCTGCTGCTGCTCCCCGTCTTCGTGCTGCCCGCCCGGCGCATGGGCGGCCGGTTGGCGCGGCTCTCCCGGGAGGCCGCCAACCACAACGCGGTGATGTCCACACAGATGACCGAGCGCTTCTCCGCGCCCGGCGCCACCCTGGTCAAGCTGTACGGGCGGCCGCACGAGGAGTCGGAGGAGTTCGCGGAGCGCGCCCGGCGGGTGCGGGACATCGGGATCAGGTCGGCCATGGTCCAGATGGTCTTCATCACCGCGCTGACCCTGGTCTCCGCGCTGGCGCTGGCGCTGGTCTACGGCGTGGGCGGCTTCTACGCCCTGCGCGGTGAGCTGGAGGCGGGCGCCGTGGTCTCGTTGGCGATGCTGCTGACCCGGCTCTACGCGCCGCTGACCTCGCTGGCCAGCGCGCGGGTCGAGGTGATGAGCGCGCTGGTCAGCTTCCAGCGGGTCTTCGAGGTGCTGGACCTGAAGCCGCTGATCGAGGAGCGCCCCGACGCGCGGCCGGTGCCCGAGGGGCCCGCCTCCGTCAGCTTCGAGGGGGTCGACTTCGGCTACCCCTCGGCCGAGAAGGTCTCGCTCGCCTCGCTGGAGGAGGTCGCCACGCTCGACACCCGGGGCGGTGAGCAGGTGCTGCACGGGATCACGTTCACCGCGCGTGCCGGCGAACTCGTCGCCCTCGTCGGCTCGTCGGGCGCGGGCAAGTCCACCATCGCGCAGCTCGCCACCCGGCTCTACGACGCGGACGCCGGCAGCGTCAGCGTCGGCGGCGTCGACGTCCGCGACCTGACGGCGGCCTCGCTGCGGCGGACCGTGGGGATGGTCACCCAGGACGGGCACCTCTTCCACGACACGATCCGCGCCAACCTGACGCTGGCCGCGCCCGGTGCCGACGAGTCCGCGCTCCGGGACGCGCTGCGCAGGGCCCGGCTGGACGACCTGGTCGCGGCGCTTCCCGACGGGCTCGACACGGTGGTGGGCGAACGCGGCTACCGGCTCTCCGGCGGCGAACGCCAGCGGCTGACCATCGCCAGGCTGCTGCTGGCGCAGCCCCGGGTGGTGATCCTCGACGAGGCGACCGCCCATCTGGACGCCACCTCGGAGGCGGCCGTGCAGGAGGCGCTGGCCGAGGCGCTGGCGGGGCGCACCTCGGTGGTGATCGCGCACCGGCTCTCCACGGTCAGGGCGGCCGACCAGATCCTGGTCGTCGAGGCCGGCCGCATCGTCGAACGCGGCACGCACGACGAGCTGTTGGCGGCGGGCGGACGCTACCTGGAGCTGCACCGCACCCAGTTCGGCGGGGAGGGCGCGGACGCCCCGGACGGCGGGGAAGGCGCCAGCGGTGAGGACGGCGGGGAAGACGCGGGTGGCGCCGAGGCGAACGGGGCGCACCGGGCGAACGGGGCGGTGGCCCCGGCCGAGGTCGAGCCGGTGAGCTGACGCGCCGTTCACCTGACGCGCCGTCCGGCTGACGGCGCGTCGGGGACGCCGCCCGCCCGTCGCCCGGTCGGCGGCGTTCAACGCGCGGCGCCCGGCCCGCCGGCCGAGCCTGGAGCCATGACCCTCACGCTTGAACACCTGCGCCGCTGCACGGTGGCCGCCGACCTCGGGGCGGCCCGCACCCGCGTGTACCTCAGACAGACCGGACTGATCGTCGACGAACCGTCCGTCGTCGCGGTCAACACCAGAACCGGCTCGCTGATCGCGGTCGGCACCCCCGCCGAACGGATGGCCGGCCGCACCCCCGCCAACATCCGGGTGGTCCGCCCGATCTCCGGCGGCACCGTCGTCGACATCCAGATGGCCCAGCGGATGCTGCGCGCCATGGTCGGCGCGAAGCACCGGCGCGCGTGGCGGCGCAAGCCGATGCTGCGCGCCGCCGTCTGCATCCCGCACGACGCCGACCCGCTGACCCGGCGCGCCATGCACGAGACGCTGGTGGGACTCGGCGCGCGGCGGGTGGAGCTGGTCGACGGGCTGGTGACCGCCGGCGTCGGCGCCGGGCTGCCGGTGGAGGAGCCGGAGGCCACCATGATCGTGCAGTGCGGCGCCTCGACCACCCAGATCGCGGTGCTGGCGCTGGGCTCCATCGTCGCCGCGGAGAAGGTGCCGATGGGCGGCGAGACCATCGACCGCGCGCTGCTGCAACACCTGCGCAACCAGCACGAGGTGATGCTCCCCAGCCAGGCGGTGCGCCCCCTGCACACGGCGCTGGCCAGCGCGGCCGACGCGGTCACCGAGGTGCACGGCCGGGATGTGGCCACCGGCCTCGGGCGCACCGTGATGGTGGACCCGGAGTCGCTGCGGGCGGCGCTGCGCGCCCCGTTGACGGGGCTGCTCGACGCGCTCCGTTCGGTGCTCCACCGCTGCCCGCCGGACCTGGTCGCCGACCTCGCCGAGCGCGGCATCGTGCTCACCGGCGGCGCGGCCAGGCTCCCCGGCCTGGACGAGGCGATCCGGCAGCACACGGGCGTCTCGGTGACGGTCGCCGAGGAGCCGGGGCTCTGCACCGTGCTCGGGCTCGGCGCGCTGCTGGAGGGCCGGATCACCTCCCAGGTCCCGGCGCCCGAGGCCATCCCGGCCTGACCCGCGCCACCGGCCGCCGCCCGCCGGTGGTTCCCCGCCCCGGCTCCCGCCCCGGCTCCCGCCCCGGCCCCCGTCCTGGTTCCCGCCCCGGTCCCCGTCCTGGTCCCCGCCCCGGTCCCCCGCCCCTCGGCTTCCCGTCGCCGGTCACCCGGGTACCGCCGTCGAGCCTCCTCGTCGGCGCCGGGTGGCCGCCGGGAGGCGATCCGCGTCGTGGTGTGATGGAGGTGGGCAGGAGCCAGACCACCATCCCGAGAGCGTGAGAGAAGGCGTGAGGGTCACATGAGCACGCAGCACTACGACGTCGTCGTCCTGGGCGCGGGGCCCGGGGGCTACACCGCGGCCGTCCGGGCCACCCAGCTGGGGTTGCGGACCGCGATCGTCGAGGAGAAGTACTGGGGCGGGGTGTGCCTGAACGTCGGCTGCATCCCCTCCAAGGCGCTGCTGCGCAACGCGGAGTTGGCCCACGTCCTCCAGCACGAGGCGGAGACCTTCGGCATCCGCGTGGAGGGCAAGGTCACCTTCGACTACGGGGAGGCGTTCCGCCGCAGCCGCAAGGTCGCCGAGGGCCGGGTCAACGGCGTGCACTACCTCACCAAGAAGAACGGCATCACCGAGTACGAGGGCCGCGGTACCTTCACCGACCCGAACACCCTCCAGGTCACGCTCAGCGAGGGCGGCTCGGAGACCGTCACGTTCGACCACTGCGTCATCGCCACCGGCGCCACCACCAAGCTGCTGCCCGGCACCAGCCTCAGCGACCGCGTGGTCACCTACGAGGAGCAGATCCTCAGCGAGACCCTGCCCGGCAGCATCGTGATCGCGGGCGCGGGCGCCATCGGCGTCGAGTTCGCCTATGTGCTGAGCAACTACGGCGTCGACGTCACCATCGTCGAGTTCCTGGACCGGCTGGTGCCGCTGGAGGACGCCGACGTCTCGAAGGAACTGGCCCGGCACTACCGCAAGCTGGGCATCAAGGTCATGACCTCCACCCGCGTCGACGCCATCGACGACTCCGACCCCGCCGCCCCGGTGCGGGTCACCGTCACCGACGCCAAGGGCCAGCAGCAGGTGCTGGAGACCGACAAGGTCCTCCAGGCGATCGGCTTCGCGCCGCGCGTCGAGGGCTACGGCCTGGAGGCGACCGGCGTGCGCCTCACCGAGCGCGGCGCGATCGAGGTGGACGGCGTCAGCCGCACCAACGTGCCGCACATCTACGCGATCGGCGACGTCACCGCCAAGCTGATGCTGGCGCACGCCGCCGAGGCGATGGGCGTGATCGCCGCCGAGACCATCGGCGGGGCGGAGACCATGGAGCTGAACTTCGCCATGATCCCGCGCGCCACCTACTGCCAGCCGCAGATCGCCAGCTTCGGGCTGACCGAGGCCCAGGCGAAGGAGCAGGGCTTCGCGGTCAAGACCGTCAAGTTCCCCTTCACCGCCAACGGCAAGGCCCACGGCCTGGGCCAGCCGGCCGGCTTCGTCAAGCTGATCAGCGACGAGACCCACGGCGAGCTCCTCGGCGGCCATCTCATCGGCCCCGAGGTCACCGAACTCCTCCCCGAGCTGACGCTGGCCCAGCAGTGGGACCTCACCGTCCACGAGGTGGCGCGCAACATCCACGCCCATCCGACCCTGGGCGAGGCGGTCAAGGAGGCGGTCCACGGGCTGGCGGGGCACATGATCAACATGTGAGCCCCGACCGCCGCCATGTCGCACGGCCCGTTCCCCGCCACCGTGGTGGGGAACGGGCCGTCCGTCTCTACGATGGGCGGGAACGGCGTTGCCACCGGGGGGAGTCGCTTCGTGAGTCTGGTGACGTGGGTGTCGGCGGGCGTGGCCCTGGGGAGCGCGGCGCTCACGGGCGTGCTGGGGTACTG
Source organism: Streptomyces zhaozhouensis (assembly GCF_900230195.1). Taxonomy (GTDB): domain Bacteria; phylum Actinomycetota; class Actinomycetes; order Streptomycetales; family Streptomycetaceae; genus Streptomyces; species Streptomyces zhaozhouensis. Next base: position 76,963 of record NZ_OCNE01000009.1, on the reverse strand, counting down.
GGCGCAGCGGCGGCTGCGCGGTGCGGAGGAGCGGTCGCTGATGGCGACCTACGGCATGTCCCTGGCGTGGGCGGCGTACGACCTCCAGAGCAGGTTCTTCAACATCCTGCGGGGCCAGCAGATCGACGAGGCGCCGGGTGTCAGCGGCGGCTTCGTGGACGCGTTCCTGCGGCGGGGTGACGCGGAGGAGCGCGCGTACGCGCGGCGGAGCACGGTGTTCGTGATCGCCGAGTACCTGGGGTGGGTCGAGATCCTGCGCCGGGACGTGCGGTTCCTCGACCTCGGCCCCTCGCGCACCAACCGGGCCGTCATGGCCCGGATCTTCGACGTCGACAAGGCGTTCAACCGCACCGCGGGAAGCGACGCGTTCCGGCTCTTCCGTGGCCACCAGCGCGCGATCGGCGAGCTGATGATCCATCCGGAGGGCGGTCCTGGGGAGCGCCGGTGCCTCGGGTTCGCCGAGTTCAGCGCGCGGCTGGACGGCGACGAGGAGTTCCGGCGCTGGTTCGACGGGCTGCTGGCCGACGTCGACGGGCTCGCCGAGGAGACACGGCCGGCCGTGGCACGACTGACGGAGATACAGCACGCGCTGATCGACCTGATCGAGCTGCTCGACCCGAAGGGGCAGCGGATGCCCCGGTTCCGCGCCCGGTTCCGGCCCGCGCCGACGTCCTGGGGGTGACCTCGGCACACCCCGGACGGTGGCTGTGGACACACCCCGGGAACGCCGCCTGGGCGGCTGGGGCGCGGTGGCGCGCGCTGGTTGCCTCGTCTCGACGGACGGACGGACGGACGAGGCGACCCGATGGGCACGCGACGGCGAAGGTGGGCGCCCCGGGGGCTGGGGGCGGGACTGGCACTCGGGGCGCTGGCGTGGTCGCTGGCGCCGACCGCCGCGCCGGCGGACACTCCGGCGCACGCGCCGCTGAACACGCCCCTGCCGTCCGGGGAGGAGCGGGCGCGTGGGCTCGAAGACGCGCTGGACGCGCTGCTGGAGAGGCAGTTGGCCGAGTACGACATCCCCGGCGCCACCGTGGTCGTCGTGGCCGACGGCCGGGAGGTGCTGGCCCGCGGGTACGGAACGGCCGAAGCGGGGCGCGACGTCCCGGTCGACCCCGCGGGGACCGGTTTCTTCATGGGCTCGGTCGCCAAGGTCCTCACGGCGACCGCCGTGTACCAGCAGGTCGAGGCCGGCCGGCTGGACCTGGACGAGGACGTCAACACCTACCTCGACACGTTCACCGTCGCCGAGCACCCGGACGACGCACGCCCGGTCACCGTCGCCGACCTGCTGACGCACACCGCGGGCTTCGACGACGCCATCCTCGGCAGGGGCGCCGCGGAGCCGGGTGACGCCGAGGGGCTGGCGGAGGCGCTCGCCGACCACCAGCCCGACCGGACCCGCCCGGCCGGCGAGGTCGCCACGTACGACAACTACGGGTTCGCCCTCGCCGGCCACCTGGTGGAACGCGTCAGCGGCCAGCCGTTCGACGCCTATCTCGACGAGCACGTGCTGACGCCGCTCGGCATGGAGGGCAGCACGTTCACCCAGCCGCCGCCCGGACCGATGGCGGAGCGGCTCGCCCTCGGTCACCGCCCGGACGGCGACGGACAGGCCGTCGCCCGCGGGCAGTACGGCGCGTGGAGCCCCGCGGGCGCCGGGGCGGTCACCACGGCGCACGACATGGGCCGGCTCCTGCTGGCCCTGCTGAACGGCGGAACACCGGGAGACGCCGCGGGGGACGGTGACGCCGCCCGCGTGCTCGGCGAGGAGTCCGTGGAGGCGATGACCGGTCGCCGCTTCGCCAACGACGAACGGCTGCCCGGCCTGGGCCACGCCCTGGAGGAACGGGCCTGGGGCGGGCACCGCCTGCTGGTCAAGGACGGCGACCTGCCGGGGTTCCACGCCAACATGGCGCTGCTGCCCGACGCGGACGTCGGCGTCTGGGTCGCCTACAACGGCGACGGCGAGGAGGGGCGCGCCTGGTGGGCGGGCCAGGAGGTGGAGAACCTGGTCGCCGAGCGGGTGTGGGACGCGCCCGAGGTGCCGCGCGCGGTGGGCGGCGCGGCGGGCGGCGACGCCGAGTCCGGCTTCTACCGTTCGCTCCGCACCAGCGCCTCCGACCTCACCCGGGCCTCCGCCCTGACCACGGCCGTCGAGGTCGAGGTCCACGACGACGGCACGCTGACCACCCGCGGCCCCGCCACCCGCGATCCCGACATCGGCAGCCAGCGCTGGGTGCCGGTCGGCGAGGGGGTCTTCCGGCAGGAGGACGGGCACGAGACGCTGGCGTTCGCCGACGGGCGGCTGCTGCTCGGCGCGTTCCCCTCGGCGGCCTGGGAACGTCTCGACTGGTACGAGTCGCCGGTGCTGCACCAGATCCTGCTGGGAACCGGTGCCGGAGTGCTGCTGCTGTCGGCGCTGTACTGGACGGCGCGCGCGGCGTTCCCCTCCTTCTGGCGGCGCGGCGGCGGCGCGGGCGAGCCGTCCACGCGGGTGGCGCTGGGGCTCGGCTGGTTGACGTGTGTGCTGGTCAGCGCGGGGGCGATCTGCTTCGCGCTGCTCGTCGCCGACGGCAACCGGATGAACGAGACGATCCTGCTGGGCGACGCGACGCTGCTGCGCGCTGTCCCGCTGCTGCTGACGACCGCCGCGTTGACCGCGCTGGGCACGGTGGCCTGCGCCGGCCTCGCCTGGCCGGGGCGCTGGTGGGGGCCGGTGGCAAGGGTGCACTACGGGGTGGTGGCGCTCGCCGCGATGGGCACGCTGTATCTGGCGGCGCTGTACAACCTGGTGCCGTGAGCGTGCGCGTGCCTCCCCCTCTCAGCCGGTCGCTGGGTGCCCGGACCACCTCGGGCGAATCGCACGGGAGTCCGGTGCCCCTCTCACGGGGGAGCGCGCCGGTGAAAACGGTTCCCGTTCCGTGAGAGTGTGACCAGTGGCATGGTTGCCCGGTCCTTTCGCCGATCCATATCCCGGCCGAGGGGACCCTTGGCCGGCTCGGGGTACTCGGACGGCGGTCCGCGCAGGGGCGGACCCGCGTGGGCACCCGAGCGACGCGAAGGAGAGCCGTGATGAGAGCCGACACCCACCCCACCTACCGGCCGGTCGTCTTCCGGGACCGCGCGGCCGGCTACGCCTTTCTCACCCGGTCCACGGCGACCAGTGACCAGACCATCGAGTGGGAGGACGGGAACACCTACCCGGTGGTCGACGTGGAGACCTCGTCCGCCAGCCACCCCTTCTACACCGGCACCGCCAGGGTGCTGGACACCGCCGGGCGCGTGCAGCGTTTCGAGCGGCGTTACGGCCGGCGTGAGGAGCGTTGATGCCCCTGCCCGCCCTTCCCGTTGTGCTGGTCGCCGGGTTGCACGCCGAGGCGCGCGGCGCGGCGGTGCGCGCCCTGCTGGGCGCGACTCCCGGCGCCCTGGCCCTCCACCACGACCTGACGCGGGCCCGCCGTTCCCTGGTCACCCGGGTGATCTCGGACGCCGAGGGTCCGTTGGGCAGCGGCGAGGTGTCGCTGCCCAACGACTGCGCCTGCTGCGCGCTCGCCGACGACCTCGTCCCCGCGCTGCGCCGGCTCTCCGAGGCCGGCACCTGCCAGTTGGCCGTGGTGGAGCTGTGGGACTCGGTCGAGCCGCAGGCCATGGCCGAGGCGCTGGTCACCCACGGCGGTGACCAACTGCGGCTGACCGGGGTGGTCACCGCCGTCGACCCCGCGCGGGTGCGTGCCAGCCTGACCTCGCCGGACGATCTGGCCGCCGCTCACCTGGCCACCGGCGAGGACGACACCCGCACCGTCGCCGAGACCTGGGCGCGCCAGGTCGAGTACGCGCCCCTGCTCGCGCTGGGCGCCCCCTCGCGGCGGGTCACCGATGCCGACCGCGCGTTGCTGCGGCAGTTGCACCCGACCGCGCGGTGGGTCGACGTCCGCGACCCGGCCTTCCCCGCGGCGGCGATCCGCGACCAGGTGCCGGCGGACGGCCGGACGAGCGTCGACGTGGTGGCGCTGGCCGCGCGGCAGCACCCGGGCAGCGCGCAACTGCCCCAACTCGCCGAGGAGCACGGCGTGCGCACCGTGGTCTGGCGCCAGCGCCGGCCGTTCCACCCGGAGCGGCTGTACGAGGCGCTGCCCCGGCTGACGTCGCTCGCGCCGCGCAGCCGTGGGCGCTTCTGGCTCGCCGACCGGCCGGACACGCTGCTCGGCTGGGACGCCGCCGGCGGCTCCCTGGTGGTGGACAACGTTGGCCCCTGGCTGGCGTCGCTTCCCTGGCCGGACTGGGACGAACTCCCCCTGGAATGGCGGATCGCCGCGACCCTGGACTGGGACCCCGAGGTGGGGGACCGTGGACAGCATCTGGTCTTCACGGGCCCCGGTCTGCGGGCGGACCGCGTCCGCTGGCTGCTGGGCGCCTGCCTTCTCAACGACACGGAGTACGCGGCCGGCAGATCCGCGTGGCTGCGGCTGGGCTCCGCCTTCGACGAACTGCTCGACCCCGTCTTCTGACGCGGTTTCGGCCGGCCGGCCGCCGGTCGGCCGAGAACACGTGGCAAGCAAAAGCGGAACCGTAGCAACCATGTGCGCTCCCGTTGCGTCGAACCACCGACCGGAAGGGGACGCGCGTGCTCACGGATCGCAACCGGACCATCCGTGACCGCCCGGCGACCCCGGGTCGTGCACGTGCATTGTCCCGTGCATATGCAAGTGAACGGCGTTATGATCCGAAGCGGTTGGCTCTCCGGGGGGACCTTCGGGGGAGGGGAGCGGCGACCGAGTTCCACTCGCACGATCCGGGGAGAGATCCATGCCAGACGCTTACAACGGCATGACGGCCAGCCTGTTGCGGGGGGTGACGTGGATGAAGAGCAGCCACAGCAACTCGCAGGGAACCTGCGCCGAGTTCGCGAGGCTGCCCAGCGGGGACGTGGCGGTGCGCAACTCCCGCTTTCCCGAGGGGCCCGCGCTCGTCTACACGCCGGCCGAGGTGGAGGCGCTGCTACTGGGCGTCAAGGACGGTGAGTTCGACCATCTGATCGGCTGAGCCGCCGTCGTACGGCGACTCCGTGCGCGACGGTGTCGGGGAACGCGGGGGCGCGGGGGCGCGGGGGGAGAGGGGAACGCGGAGAGCGCGGAGAGCGCGGAGGAGCGGTCCGCGACCGGTCGACGGGACGTCAAGGGACGCTCGCCGAAGGGAAGTTGTCTAGCTCTTGGTCAGGAAGGTCGCCCACACGATCTTCCCCCGGCCCTTTCCGTGCAGGCGCCGCCATCCCCAGTCGTCGCTGAAGCACTCCACCAGATGCAGCCCTCGCCCCGACTCCGCCGCGCTGTCCGCGTGCGCCGGCCTCGGGGCCCGTTCGCTGGGGTCGCGTACCGCGCAGACCAACCGCGCGGTACAGCGGATGAGTTCGAGCTCCAGCCGCGGACGCGCCTGGAGGGGGCCCCACTCGGGCGCGCAGTGGTCGACGCCGTGTCGCAGCGCGTTGGTGACCAGCTCGGAGACGACGAGGGCGACGCTGTCGAACTGCTCGTCCAGCCGCCAGGAGTGCAGCGTCCCCCGGGCGAAGTCCCGTGCCCGGCCGACCGATTCGGGGCGTGGCGCCAGCTCGATCGCCGCCGCGCCCGACACGCTCCGCGGGTCGATGGGCAGCAACGGATGCCCTAAAGCGTCGAGCAAGGGCGTCGCCTCGGTCCCCATGGGTCGGCACTCCTGGCATAGCGGTGGCGGCACTGCGTTCAGCCGAGGGATGACAGGCGTGACAACCCCCGTCCCACCAGCACCACGGGAGGGCGGGCAGGCCGTTATGCGCGTGCTGTGTGTCTCAGCTCGCAGGACTCATGCTTCCCAACGCTCACGGCAAATGCAAGGGCGGATGCACGTGCACGGACATTTTTGATGGGCCGTAACCGGACAGGCACTAAAAGGCACCTGGAGATGGCAGACTGCATCGGTGGCGAAAGTGGAGGGCGCAGCGCATGAGTATGCAACGGATGGCGGGGCCGACGAGTAAGCCCAGCGGTCCCGAGGCGAGCGGTTCGATGGTGCGCCGCATCCTGCTGGGGTCCCAGCTCCGGCGGCTGCGGGAGTCCTGCGGGGTCACCAGGGAGCAGGCGGGGTACTCGATCCGTGCCTCCGAGTCCAAGATCAGCCGCATGGAGTTGGGGCGCGTCAGCTTCAAGCCCCGCGACGTCGCTGACCTGCTGACTCTCTACGGCGTCACCGAGGACGGCGACCGCGAGCCCCTGCTCTCGCTGGCCCGCACCTCCAACCGCGCCGGCTGGTGGCACAGCTACAGCGACGTGCTGCCGAGCTGGTTCCAGACCTATGTCGGGCTCGAAGCGGCGGCCGAGCGGATCGGCACCTACGAACTCCAGTTCGTGCACGGTTTGTTGCAGACCGAGGCATACTCGCACGCCGTGATGGTCAGCGGTCACCGCGGCGAGCTGCCGCGCGGCGAGGTGGACCGCAGAGTGGCGCTGCGGCTGGGCCGGCAGAAGCTGCTGGTCTCCGAAAGCGCCCCCCACCTGCACTGTGTCCTGGACGAGGCCGCGTTGCGCCGTCCCTACGGCGGGCGCCGGGCGATGGACGAACAGCTGGGCGCGCTCCTGGAGTTCAGTGAGTATTCCAACATCACCCTCCAAGTGGTCCCCTTCGATCACGGGGGTCACGTGGCCGAATCTGGCGCGTTCACGCTCTTGCGCTTCGCCGAGCAGGAGCTGTCGGACCTGGTCTATCTGGAACAGCTGACGGGCGCGCTCTATCTGGACAAGCGCGAGGAGGTCGCCGCCTACCAGGTGGTCCTCGACCGGCTCGCCGACGCCGCGCTGGACGAGAAGGCCAGCCGCGACCTGCTCGCCGGGCTTCGGGGCCGGCTCTGAGCCCGGCCCCGGGGCCGGGGCGACGGCGGACGTGCGGCGGCTCGGTTCAGGCGTAGGGGTTCTCCACGCCCTCGGGGAGCACCGTCACCTCACGTTCCCCCTCACCCGCCATCACGTAGGCGCCGTTCTCCAGCCGCTCGATCAGCCCCCGTGTCCACTGGGCGTCGCTCTCCGCCTGGTGGGTCCACAGCCGCATGATCTCCCCGATGTGCCCCCACTCGGCCGGCGGACTGTCCGGGGCCCAGTGTGTCCGCACCTCGCCGGCCCAGCTCTCCAGGGCGGCGACCCGTTCCCTCAGCAGTCCGATCGCCTCGGCCCTCGGCAGATCGACGAGGAAGCCGACGGCGCTGGTGAGCACGTCGAACCGCTCGTTGTGGGCGCGCAACCCGGCCCGCAGCAGCGTGAAGAACGCCTCCTCGCCCGCGTCCGTCACCTCGTACTCGACCCGGGGCGGCCCCCCGGCCGTGCTGGGCGCCACCTCGTGCGCCAACAACAGGCCCTCCTTGGCCAGTTGCTTCAGCGCGTGGTAGATCGACCCGGGCTTGGCGGTCGACCACTCGTGGGCGCCCCAGAACTCCAGGTCGTTGCGGACCTGGTAGCCGTGCGCCCGCCCGTGCTGACGGACCGCGCCCAGGACCAGTAGCCGCATCACCGACATCCCGTGGTGCCCTTCCCGAATCCCTTGACAACGCGTTCAGTCTGCCATCCGTGTGCCTGAAGGGGCGCGGGGAACCGCGCGAGCAACCCGTCACCGGGCCGCACCCGACAACCCACCGGTGTGCCTGAAGGGGCGCGGGGAACCGCGCGAGCAACCCGTCACCGGGCCGCACCCGACAACCCACCGGTGTGCCTGAAGGGGCGCGGGGAACCGCGCGAGCAACCCGTCACCGGGCCGCACCCGACAACCCACCGGTGTGCCTGAAGGGGCGCAGGGAACCGCGCGAGCAACCCGTCACCGGGCCGCACCCGACAACCCACCGGTGTGCCTGAAGGGGCGCAGGGAACCGCGCGAGCAACCCGTCACCGGGCCGCACCCGACAACCCACCCGGACGCCGTGGGTCCGCCGTCGTCCGCGCCCCGCCACCCATGCACCGCGCAGTTCCCCGCGCCCCTCACGGCTGCGCCGGCCCGAGGCGACCGCGCCCCTCAAGGCCGCGCCGGCCTGAGGCGGCCCCGGCCCGAGGCGACCGCCGGGCGGAACCGATTAGTCAAACTTGACTAATCGCGTTACCCTCGACCACCCACTCATCAAGTTTGACTAGTCGACCCAGGGAAGGCGAGGTGTCCGGGTGTCCCCACAGGACGACGACGCCGTGATCCGCGTGCGAGGTCTCCGCAGAACGTTCGGCAGGGGAGAGGAGGCGAAGAGCGCCCTCGACGGGCTCGACCTCACCGTGGCCGCCGGCGGGGTGCACGCCGTGCTGGGGCCCAACGGCGCGGGCAAGAGCACGGCGGTGCGCATCCTGACCACGCTGCTGAGGCCGACCGGCGGAGTGGCCGAGGTCGCCGGGTTCGACGTGGTGCGGCAGCCGGACGAGGTCCGGTACCGGATCGGGCTGCTCGGGCAACACGCGGCCGTCGATGAGGAGTTGAGCGGCCGACAGAACCTGGAGATGTTCGGCAGGCTCTACCACCTGGGCGGCCGGGCCGCCGCCGCGCGGGCGGACGAGCTGCTGACCCGCTTCGACCTGGGCGACACCGGACGTCGCGCGGTCGGGAAGTACAGCGGCGGGATGCGCCGCCGGCTCGACCTGGCGGCGAGCCTGATCACCCGGCCCGAGGTGCTCTTCCTCGACGAGCCGACCACCGGCCTCGACCCGCGCGGCCGCGCCGAGGTCTGGCAGGCGGTCCGTTCCCTCGCGGGCGGCGGCGCGACCGTGCTGCTGACCACGCAGTACCTGGAGGAGGCCGATCAGCTGGCCGATCTGATCACGGTCATCGACGGCGGCCGTCGGATCGCGGAGGGCACGGCGGACCAGCTGAAGAGCCGGATCGGCGGCGACCGCGTCGACGTGGTGCTCAGGGACGCCGGGGCGCTGCCCGCCGCCCGCGCGCTGCTCGCCCGGCTGGCGCCGGCGGGCGCGCCCTCCGCGGAAGGCGAGACCGTTGTCGTCGACGCCGACCGCCGGCTGCTGAGCGTCGGCGTCCAGGACCGGATGGCCGCGCTGACGGCGGTGGTGGCGGCGTTCGCCGAGGCCGGGATAGAGGCCGAGGACATCGCGCTGCGCCGCCCGACCCTGGACGAGGTCTTTCTGACCCTCACCGGCCGCCCGACGGACCGGAACACCGAGGAGGTGCCGGCATGAGCACGACCACCACGACCGCTTCCCCCGGGCGCGGGGCGCTCGCGCCGCACCGCCCCGGGCGGACGCGCCGGCTGGCCGGTGACTCCGTCACCATGACCAGGCGGGGGCTGGCCCACTGGGCCCGTCAGCCGGGGCGGTTCCTGGCCAACCAGGCGTTCTCGGTGATGATGCTGATCATGTTCGCCTACTTTCTCGGCGGCGGGATGGCCGTCGAGGGCGGCGGCGACTACGTCGACTTCCTGGTGCCCGGGATGCTCGCGTTGACCATGGCCTTCGGCCTGGAGTCCACCATGGTGGAGCTGACCACCGACATCAACCGCGGCATCCTCGACCGGTTCCGTTCGATGCCCATCGCCCCCAGCGCGATTCTGATCGGGCGCAGTCTGCTCGACATGCTGAACTCCACGGTCGGCCTGCTGGTGCTGGTCGGTGCCGGCTGGGCGGTCGGCTGGCGCTGGAACGCGGGGGCCGGCGAGGTGCTGGCGGCGTTGGGGCTGCTGCTCCTGCTGCGGTTCGCCGTGCTCTGGGCCGGCATCTGGCTGGCGCTGGTCGCCGGCCGGCCCGAGCTGGTGCAGACGGTGCAGATCCTGGTGTGGCCGCTGGGGTTCCTCTCCAGCGCCTTCGTCTCGCCCGACACCATGCCGGGCTGGGTCGGTGCCCTGGCCGACTGGAACCCGATGTCGGCCACCGCCGGCGCGGCCAGGGAGCTCTTCGGCAACCCGGCCTGGACCGGTGACTCCTGGGCGGCCCAGCACCCGGTCCCGCTGGCGCTGTTGTGGCCGTTGGTCATGCTGCTGGTCTTCGTCCCGCTCGCCGTGCGGCGTTTCGCCCGCCTCGGCTCCTGACGCGTTCCCCCGCCCGACCCGCCGACGCCGCCGCCCCGCCACCCGGGCGGGCCGGCGGCGTCCCGTGGGCCTGGCCGTCCCAACGCGACCCGCGACGACCGTTTCTGACGTCCCCGCACGGCCCGGCGCGGTCCTGCGGGGCCCCGCGGGCGGCTGTGGGGGAAATCACCGGGTGATCCGCCCCGCTCACGGGGCGGGACCGGGTCCGTTCGCCCGATGTCGTCGCAGGTCAGAGACGTGCGTGGGCGTCTGCCGCAGCGGGCGCCGGCGCGCGGTCGGCCCCGAGATCCACTTATGCTGCGCGGAGGGCCCCGTTTGGCGGGTCCATGTCCGGACGGAGTGAGGGAGCGGGAGCGAGAAGTGGCCGGGGAGAGCACCTGGGCGGCGGGGGAGGAGCCGTCGGAGCAGGAGACGACCTCCGGCTTCGCCGTTCCCGAGGGCCTGGAACTGCCGGTGGCCGAGAGCGACCACCCCAGCTCCGAGTTCGCGGTCCCCGAGGGGCTCGAACTGCCGCCGAGGCCGCAGACCCAGAACGAGTTCACGCCCGCCGAGGGCGTCCCGGCCTTCGGGCGCGGCACGCCCTGGCAGGACCGGATGCGGAGCATGGTGCGGCTGCCCGTCGCCGAGCGGCCGGCGCCCGAGCGCGTGCCCGTCGCCGACGAGGGCGAGGCCGCGCCCGCGGTACCGAGGGTGCTCGACCTGACGCTGCGCATCGGCGAGTTGCTGCTCGCCGGCGGCGAGGGCGCCGAGGACGTCGAGGCCGCGATGTTCGGCGTGGCCCACGCCTACGGCCTCGACCGCTGCGACGCCACCGTCACGTTCACCCTGATCTCCATCACCCACCAGCCCTCGCTGGTCGACCCGTCCGTCTCGCTCACCCGCACGGTGCGCCGCCGCGGTACCGACTACACCCGGCTGGCCGCCGTCTTCCGGCTGGTGGACGACATCACCTCGGGCGAGGTCAGCCTGGAGGAGGCATACCGCCGGCTGGCGCAGATGCGGCGGAACAGGCACCCGTTCACCAAGTGGCAGCTCACCATGGCCGCCGGGCTGCTGGCCGGCGCGGCGAGCGTGCTGGTGGGCGGCGGCTGGCAGGTGTTCCTGCTGGCGGTCATAGGGGCGATGGTCGGCGACCGGCTCGCCTGGCTGGCGGCGGGGCGCGGGCTCCCCGAGTTCTACCAGTTCGTGGCCGCCGCGATGGCCCCCGCGCTGGTGGGCGTGGCCTGGGCCGCCAGCCACACCTCGGGGCACGGCGAGGCGCAGGCCGCCGCGATGATCACCGGCGGACTCTTCGCGCTGATCCCGGGGCGGGCGCTGGTCGCCGGGGTGCAGGACGGCCTGACCGGCTACTACCTGACCGCCTCGGCCCGTCTGCTGGAGGTGATCTACCTCAGCGTGGGCATCGTGTGCGGCGTGCTGGCGGTGCTCTACATCGGGGAGACCTCCGGGGTGCGGCTCGACCCCGAGGTGATGACCAGGGCGGTCCGGCCCGCGGTGCAACTCTGCGCCGCGCTGCTGCTCTCCCTGGCCTTCTGCGTGCTTCTCCAGCAGGAACGTTCCACGGTGCTGCCGGCCACCGTCAACGGCGGGATCGCCTGGCTGGTCTACGGCTCGATGCACGATGTCGCGGGGCTGTCGCCGTTCGCGGCCACCGCCGTCGCCGCCGGGATGGTCGGCCTCTTCGGGCAGCTCCAGTCGCGGTACCAGTTCACCTCCTCGCTGCCCTACGTCACGGCGGCCATCGGTCCGCTGCTGCCGGGCAGCGCGTTCTACCTGGGGCTGCTGGGCTTCGCGCAGGGCGAGGTGGACTTCGGCCTGGAGAACCTGCTGCGCGCCGTCACCCTGGCGCTGGCCATCGCGGTCGGGGTGAACCTGGGCGGCGAGATGGCCAGGCTCTTCATCAAGACGCCGGGGCTCACCTCGCCGATCGGCCGCCGCGGCGTCAAGCGCACCAGGGGCTTCTGACCCGGGCGGGTGGCGCCCCGGTGTCGCACGAACGTATGGCCGGGTGGTCGCTCGTTGGGGTGCGTCCGGGGCATAACGCCAACGCGCCACCGTGTGACCGGTGATGCTGAAGGGGTGCTCGGGAAGGGACCGCGGCCCTTCCCCGCACGCGCGGCCCGGCGGTCCCACGCCCGGTCGTCGCTGTCCCTGACATTCCACACAGAAGGAACCACCATGGACCTCCTCACCAACGTGCTCGCCGGCCTCGTCCACTTCGTGGGCTGGCTGGTCTGACCCACGGGTCCCCGTACAGGCGTCGGCCCCCGCCCGGAGTCCCACCGGGCGGGGGCCGACCCCTTTTCTCGTGCCTTCCCGTGCTCTCGCGCGTCCGGCTCAGTGGCTGGTGAGCTTCAGACCGATCACGCAGCCGACGAGGCCGAGCAGCAGCAGCACGCGCAGCGGGGTGACGGCCTCCTCCCCCGCGACCATCGCGTAGGCGGCGGTCAGGGACGCCCCGATCGCCACCCAGACCGCGTAGCCGGTGCCGACGGGCACGGTGCGCAGGGCATAGGCAAGACCCGCCATGCTGGCGAAGAGCGCGACGGCGAAGACCGCCGTCGGCCAGGGCCGGGAAAAGCCCTGCGACTTGCCCAAAGCGGTTGCCCAGACGGCCTCAAGACAGCCGGAGACCACGAGAACGATCCACGCCATGACGACGACAACTCCTTGTGCCGTCTTGTCATGGCTGGGTACGGCACCCTCGTCCAGGAGCCGGTCGGGGCTCTGCGGCGAGTTTCGCACAGCGACGCGCCCGGGGCGAGGCCGACCGGGCGCGTCGGGGCCGGCGTGACGGGGCGGCCCGGGTGCGGAGGCGTCAGTGGCTCTCGCCGGCGTCGGCCGCGCGCTTCAGGGAGGCCTCGATCTCGGCCTCGGCCTCGGTGCGACCCACCCAGTTGGCGCCCTCGACGGACTTGCCGGGCTCCAGGTCCTTGTACACCTCGAAGAAGTGCTGGATCTCCAGCCGGTCGAACTCGCTCACGTGGTGGATGTCCCGCAGGTGCTCCATGCGCGGGTCGGACGCCGGGACGCACAGCAGCTTGTCGTCGCCGCCGGCCTCGTCCCGCATCCGGAACATGCCGATCGCGCGGCACAGGATCAGACAGCCGGGGAACGTCGGCTCGTCCAGCAGCACCAGCGCGTCCAACGGGTCGCCGTCCTCGCCGAGGGTGCCGTCGACATAGCCGTAGTCGGCCGGGTAGACGGTCGAGGTGAACAGGTGGCGGTCCAGCCGGATGCGACCCGTCTTGTGGTCCACCTCGTACTTGTTCCGCGATCCCTTCGGAATCTCGATGGTGACGTCGAACTCCACTGGGTGGTCTCCTTAACCGATCTACACACGCGACAGGTGGTTAAGTGTCTCTCACGCCGCCATCGGTATGCGAAAGGGGCTGGTCGGTACCGTGCGATGGGCAGCTCAGATGGTACGTCGCCATCGTTCCGTGGGCCGGCTCGCGGTCGGGGCAGGAGCGGCGGGCCTCGCGCTGGCCGCCGGCCTCGTCGCGCTGACGGGCCCCTGGGACGGAGGGCAGCGTGCCGCCGAACGCGACCAGGCCGAGGCGGCCGAGCTGGAACGCGGGCAGCTGACGGCGGAACGGCTGGCCGGCGGCACACCGGCCGCCCCCGCCGTGCTCAGCCCCCTCGACGGCAGCGCCGCCGCACCCTCCGCCGAGGTGCTCACCCGCGTCCTCACCCCGCTGCTCGAGGCCGACGACCTGGGGGAGGAGGCCACCGGCTCGGTGATCGACGTGTCCTCGGGGGCCGTGCTCTTCGAGCGCGGCGTCACCAGCGCCCGCGCCCCCGCGTCGACCGTCAAGGTCGTCACCGCGGCGGCCGCGCTCGACGCCCTCGGCCCGCACCACCAGCTCACCACCCGCACCGTCGTCGACGCCGACGCCGGCCGTGTCTTCCTGGTCGGCGGCGGCGACACCACGCTGACCGCGAGCGACCTCCAGGGGCTGGCCGACCGCACCGCCCGCGCGCTCGCCGGGCGCGACCTGGACAGCGTCACCGTCGCCTACGACGTCTCCGCCTACGCCGCCGAGACCCACCCGATCGGCGTCAACACCAACATCGCGCCGATCACCCCGCTCCAGGTCAACGCGGGCCGTCTCGACGACAGCACCCACGGCCCCGCGGAGCGTTCCACCGACCCGGCGAAGGACGCGGCCAGGACGTTCGCCGAACGGCTGGTGACGGCGGGCATCGACGTGGAGGGCCGGATCGGCGAGGCCACCGCGCCCGAGGAGGCCGCGCACCTGGCCGAGCACCGCTCGGCGCCCGTCGCCTCCCTGGTCGAGCGGATGCTCACCGACAGCGACAACGACCTGGCCGAGGCGCTGGCCCGGGTGACCGCGGTGGCCAGCGACGAGCCGGGGACCGCCGGCGGCGTCGCCAGGGCCCTGACCGGGCGGGCGGAGGCGCTGGGCGCGCCGCTGGAATCCGTGCGGATCGCCGACGCGAGCGGGCTCGACCGGGAGAGCAGGGTCACGGCCGGGCTGCTCACGGCGGTGCTCGCGGCGGCGGCCGACCCCGAACGCCCCGAGCTGCGGCCCGCGTTGACCGGCCTGCCGGTCGCGGGCTTCACCGGCACGCTGACCAACCGCTACGACGAGGGGAACGGCGCGGGCGGCGCGGGCGTGGTGCGCGCCAAGACGGGAACGCTGACGGGCGTCAACACGCTCGCCGGCACCGCGACGACGGCCGACGGCCGGGTGCTCGCGTTCGCCTTCATGGCGGCGGACACGCGGGACGCCGCGGCGGCCCAGGAGGCCCTCGACACGGCGGCCAGCGCCCTGGCCTCCCTCTCGGTCGCCTGACCCCTCCGGGGGGTCGGCAACGCGTCCGGCGCGCCCCGCGCCGCTGTCGCCGGCCCCCGGCCGGAGCCCTATCCGCTTCTCGGGCGGGCACCGTACCGTGGGAAGCATGACGAGCCTCGGCGGTACCGACCTGGTGGACTGGAATCTCGCGGTTTCCACGGCGACCCGCTTCGCGCGGCCCGGCCCCGAGGTGGGCCGGGACGAGGCGCGGGCCGTGGTCGCCGAGCTGCGGGCGCACGCGACCGCCGCGGAGGGGCACGTCCGTGGCTACACGCGGCTGGACTCCGGCTCGGTCGACACCCCGGTGCTGGTCGTCGACCGGCCCGGTTGGGTGCGGGCCAACGTCGCCGGCTTCCGCGAGGTGCTCCAGCCGCTGATGACCCGGATGCGGGAACGCCGCTCCGGTTCTCCCGGCGGCGGGGTGCTGACGGCCGTCGGCGGGAAGGTCACCGGCGTCGAGGTCGGGATGCTGCTGGCGTTCCTCTCCTCCCGTGTGCTGGGGCAGTACGAGACCTTCGCGCCCGCCACCTCCGCGCTGCCGGCGGGCGGCCCCGGCGCGCGCGCCGGGCGGCTGCTGCTCGTGGCGCCGAACATCGTGCAGGTGGAGCGCGAACTCGACGTCGACCCCCACGACTTCAGGCTGTGGGTCTGCCTGCACGAGGAGACCCACCGCACCCAGTTCACGGCCGTTCCGTGGCTGCGCGACCATCTGGAGAGCGAGATCCAGGCGTTCCTCGCCGAGGCCGACGTGGACCCGGCGACGCTGGTCGAACGGATCAGGCAGGCGTTCTCCTCGCTGACCGGGCGTGGCGGGCAGGAGACCGCGCACGAGACCCCGCGCGAGGAGCCGCCGGTCGAGCCGGCGGGGGAGGACGGCGGCCGCGGCATCGTGGACCTGGTGCAGACCCCGGCGCAGCGGGAGATCCTGGACCGGCTGACGGCCGTGATGTCGCTGCTCGAAGGGCACGCCGACCACGTGATGGACGCGGTGGGGCCCGAGGTGGTGCCGTCCGTCGGGGAGATCAGGGAGAAGTTCACCCGCAGGCGGGAGGCCGGCGCCGGCCGGCTGGACCGGGCGCTGCGGCGGCTGCTGGGGCTGGACGCCAAGCTGCGGCAGTACAAGGACGGCGAACGCTTCGTCCGCACCGTCGTGGAGCGCGGCGGGATGGACGGGTTCAACAAGGTGTGGACCTCGCCCAACACCCTGCCGACCAGGGACGAGATCGCCGATCCCGAGCGCTGGCTGGCACGGGTGCGGCCGGAGGGGTACGAGGGGATCTCCGGGGGCGGCGCGGCCTGAGAGGAAGCGCGGCCGAACGGTTCCAGTAGTGCCGGTGAATCACTCGTATGAGGGACCGTGGGCCCCGGGATGGCGTGCGATGCTCGGGTAACAGCCCTTCTCTGTCACCATTTACGCACCCTGCGTGACAGTCTCGCGTGAGGGTCCCCCCTCAGCCACTCTGCGGAAAGAAGTGATTCGGAATGGGTCCCCATCCCGCGGTCGCCGCGATACGCCTGGCGGTCCGCCGCGTGTTGCACGACATCCGTCACGACGTCGGCTCGCCCACCCCCTCAGGCTCGCCGCCCCTGGTGCTGGTGGCCTGCTCCGGAGGCGCCGACTCGATGGCCCTCGCCTCGGCGCTCGCCTTCGAGGCCCCGCGCCGCGGCCTGCGCGCCGGGGGCGTCACCGTCGACCACGGCCTCCAGCCGGGCTCGGACGTCAGGGCCCGCGAAGTCGCCGATCGGCTGGTCGAGTTGGGGCTCGACCCGGTGGAGGCGACCGCCGTCTCGGTGGGCCACGACGGAGGTCCCGAGGCCGCCGCCCGCGCCGCCCGCTACGCCGCCCTGGACGCCGCCGCCGAGCGCCACGGGGCCGTCGCCGTCCTCCTCGGCCACACCAAGGACGACCAGGCCGAGACCGTGCTGCTCGGCCTCGCCCGCGGCTCCGGCACCCGCTCGCTCGCCGGGATGGCCGCCGTCTTCGCCGGCATCGGGCCCGTCGCCGACGCCGCCGCCCCGCGCTACCGCCGCCCCTTCCTCGCCGTCGACCGGCAGACCACCCGCAGGGCCTGCCTGGTCCAGTCGATCCCCGTCTGGGACGACCCGCACAACTCCGACCCCGGCTTCACCAGGTCCCGCGTGCGCCACGAGGCGCTGCCCGTGCTGGAGAAGGCGCTCGGCCGGGGCGTCGTCGAGGCCCTGGCGCGCACGGCGCAGCTCTCCCGGGACGACGCGGACGCGTTGGACGCCTGGGCCGGCCAGGCGCGGCGCGCCGCCACGGGGCCGGACGGCGCGCTGGAGGTCGCCGCGCTCCGCGACCTGCCCGCGGCCGTGCGCCGGCGCGTGCTGCGCCGCGCGGCGATCGCCGCGGGCGCTCCCGCGGGCTCGCTCTTCGCCCGGCACATCGAGGAGACCGACCGTCTGATCACCGCCTGGCACGGGCAGAGTCCGCTGAATCTGCCGGGCCGCGTCGAGGCGAGCAGGCAGGGTGGCAGACTTGTCCTCCAGCAGGCGAACAGGTGGGCCGACGGTTCTGCGGTCGCGCCGGGGCGCCCTGCGGAGTAGAGCGAGAAGCCGACGGCAGTTAGGCCAGTAGAGAGCAGTGGCACGGGTGCGAGAGTCAGATCTGGGGGCCGACCTGGAGTCGGTGCTCATCACCAGGGAACAGATCGATGCCAGGCTCGGTGAGTTGGCCGCCGAGATCGACGCCAGATACGCGGGCCAGGAGGTGCTCCTGGTCGGGGTGCTCAAGGGTGCGGTGATGGTCATGGCCGACCTCGCCCGCGCCCTGTCCTCGCCGGTCACCATGGACTGGATGGCGGTGTCCTCCTACGGCGCGGGCACCCAGTCCTCCGGGGTGGTCCGCATCCTCAAGGACCTCGACGAGGACATCGCCGGACGGCATGTGCTGATCGTCGAGGACATCATCGACTCCGGTCTCACGCTCTCCTGGCTGCTGTCCAACCTGGGCTCCAGGGAGCCGGCCTCGCTGCGGATCTGTTCGTTGCTGCGCAAGCCGGACGCGGCGAAGGTCGACATCGACGTGGAATGGGTCGGTTTCGACATCCCCAACGAGTTCGTCGTCGGCTACGGTCTCGACTACGCCGAGAAGTACCGGAATCTCCCTTTCGTCGGTACGCTCGCCCCCCACGTGTACGGCGAGTGAACGGGAACCCGGATCGGCCCCCCTCCGTTGAGCAGGGGGAGGCGATCCGTGCCCGGTGCCCGGCAGCGCCGAGCGGTGGTGCTGGGGTACCGTCGCGTTGTACAGCTCAGCTGAGTCAAGGCCGGGCGCAGATCGGCCGACACTAGGACACCCGCGCGCACAGCAGAGCCCGTCCGGGAGCGGCTGTGCCTCTACGTGGCAGGAGGGACGGGGCCGCGCCGCCCCGTATGGATAGACGTGAAGCGCTATTTCCGTGGGCCAGTGATGTGGATCGTTCTGGCCGTCCTCGCCGTGATTCTGCTGATGCAGGTGTTCAGCTCCTCCGAGGGCTACAAGAAGGTGGACACCGGCGAGGTCGTCCAGGCGATCAACCAGAACCAGGTCAGGTCGGCCGAGCTGACCACCGGTGACGAGCAGACGATCAAGATCGAGCTGGCCGAGGGCCAGGAGATCGAGGGCAGCGACAAGGTCAAGGCCGACTACATCGACGGCCAGGGCGAGGACCTCGCGAGGAACCTCCAGTCGAAGTTCCAGGACGACGAGCTGGCCGACGGGTACACCGTTTCGCCCAAGTCGCAGAACCCGTTCGTCGGGATGCTGCTGACCATCCTCCCCTTCCTGCTGATCATCGTCGTCTTCCTGTTCCTGATGAACCAGATGCAGGGCGGCGGCTCCCGGGTGATGAACTTCGGGAAGTCCAAGGCCAAGCTCATCACCAAGGACACCCCGAAGACCACGTTCGACGACGTCGCCGGCTCGGACGAGGCGGTGGAGGAGCTGCACGAGATCAAGGAGTTCCTCCAGGAGCCCGCGAAGTTCCAGGCGGTCGGCGCCAAGATCCCCAAGGGCGTGCTGCTCTACGGCCCGCCCGGCACCGGCAAGACGCTGCTGGCCCGCGCGGTGGCCGGCGAGGCCGGGGTGCCGTTCTACTCCATCTCCGGCTCGGACTTCGTCGAGATGTTCGTGGGCGTCGGCGCCTCCCGGGTCCGCGACCTGTTCGAGCAGGCCAAGGCCAACGCCCCGGCGATCGTCTTCGTCGACGAGATCGACGCCGTCGGCCGCCACCGCGGCGCCGGCATGGGCGGCGGTCACGACGAGCGGGAGCAGACGCTCAACCAGCTGCTGGTCGAGATGGACGGCTTCGACGTGAAGGGCGGCGTGATCCTGATCGCCGCCACCAACCGCCCGGACATCCTCGACCCGGCGCTGCTGCGCCCCGGCCGCTTCGACCGGCAGATCGCCGTGGACCGGCCGGACATGCAGGGCCGTCTGGAGATCCTCAAGGTCCACCAGAAGGGCAAGCCGGTCGCCCCCGACGTCGACCTGTCGGCCGTCGCCCGGCGCACCCCCGGCTTCACCGGCGCCGACCTGAACAACGTGCTCAACGAGGCGGCGCTGCTGGCCGCCCGCGGCGACGCCAAGCTGATCGACAACAAGTTCCTCGACGAGGCGATCGACCGGGTCGTGGCCGGGCCGCAGAAGCGCACCCGGATCATGAGCCAGAAGGAGAAGATGATCACCGCGTACCACGAGGGCGGACACGCCCTGGTGGCCGCCGCCTCGCCCAACAGCGACCCGGTGCACAAGGTGACCATCCTCTCCAGGGGCCGCGCCCTCGGCTACACCATGGTGCTGCCGGAGGAGGACAAGTACTCCACCACGCGGAACGAGATGCTGGACCGCCTGGCGTACATGATGGGCGGCCGGGCGGCCGAGGAGCTGGTCTTCCACGACCCGACCACCGGCGCCGGCGACGACATCGAGAAGGCCACCTCCACGGCCCGCGCGATGGTCACCCAGTACGGCATGACCGAGCGGCTGGGCGCGATCAAGTTCGGCAGCGACAACTCGGAGCCGTTCCTCGGCAAGGAGATGAGCCACCAGCGCGACTACTCCGAGGAGGTCGCCGGGCTGGTCGACGAGGAGGTCAAGAAGCTCATCGAGTCCGCGCACAACGAGGCGTGGGAGATCCTCGTGGAGAACCGGGACGTCCTCGACAACCTGGTGCTCGCGCTGCTCGAACGGGAGACGCTCAACAAGGAGGACCTGGCCGAGGTCTTCCGCCCGGTGGTCAAGCGCCCGCCGCGGCCGGCGTGGACGGGCTCCACCCGTCGTGCCCCCTCGACCAGGCCGCCGGTCAGCTTCCCCACCAAGGAGATCAGCATGGCCAACGGCTCCGCCAACGGTTCGCCCAACGGCGCCGGGGTGGAGAGCGGCGGCCAGCCCTCCC
The DNA here is from genome assembly GCF_900230195.1 of Streptomyces zhaozhouensis. Taxonomy (GTDB): domain Bacteria; phylum Actinomycetota; class Actinomycetes; order Streptomycetales; family Streptomycetaceae; genus Streptomyces; species Streptomyces zhaozhouensis. Next base: position 56,714 of record NZ_OCNE01000009.1, on the reverse strand, counting down.
TGGAGAAGTCCCCCGAGCCCAGGCCCGAGGACTGAGCACCCCGCTTTCACCTTTCGACCCGGAATGCTCCCCGCGCCCCTCACGTTCTAAGGTGAGGGGCGCGGTCCGTTGCGTGGACCCCGCAGTGAGGGCATCCGTCGTGAGGAACGAGGAACGGTATGACTGACCCGGTGTCGTTGACGGGTGGGGAGCGCGCACCGGGCGCGATCGGCGCGTTCGACGAGAAGCGCGCCGAGAACGCGGTCAGGGAGCTGCTGTTCGCGGTGGGCGAGGACCCGGACCGCGAGGGGCTGCGGGACACCCCGGCCCGGGTGGCCAGGGCCTACCGGGAGATCTTCGCCGGGCTGTGGCAGCGTCCCGAGGACGTGCTGACCACCACGTTCGACCTGGGCCACGACGAGATGGTGCTGGTCAAGGACATCGAGGTGATGTCCACCTGTGAGCACCACCTGGTGCCGTTCGTCGGGGTGGCGCACATCGGCTACATCCCGTCCGCCTCCGGCAAGATCACCGGGCTCTCCAAGCTGGCCCGGCTGGTGGACGTCTTCGCCCGCCGGCCCCAGGTGCAGGAACGATTGACCACCCAGGTCGCGGACTCGATGATGCGCATCCTCGAACCGCGCGGGGTCATCGTGGTGATGGAGTGCGAGCACATGTGCATGACCATGCGGGGCGTGCGCAAGCCGGGCGCGAAGACGACGACCTCGGCGGTCCGCGGCCAACTGCGCACCCCGGCGACGCGGGCCGAGGCGATGAGCCTGATCCTCGCGCGGTAGCGCTTGGCGCTTGGCGCTTGGCGCGCTGGGCGCTTGGGGGTGGGCGACCGCGGTGCTCGGGCGGTTGCCGTGGGGTGTCGGGTGCGACTCGGTGGCGGGTTGCTCGCGCCGTTCCCCGCGCCCCTTCTCGGCCGGTGGGCGGCTCGGGGGCGCGGGGAACCGCGCGGTGCACGGGTGGCGGGGGTCGGTCGACTGCGGCGCCGCGCCGCTTCTCGGGCGGTGGGCGGTGCGGGTTACCGGGTGAGGTCCAGCCAGTCGCCGACCGCGAGCACATGGGCGCGGTGTCCGGCGTGTGCCCGGAACTCCCCGGCCGGGTCGGCGACCTCCACATAGCCCGGGATCTTCTCCGGCTGCTCCGGCTCGTAGTGAATGGGCACCGCGTGCCGGGCGTCGAGGATCTCCGCGGCGGCCGCCGCCTGCCTCGGGTCCAGCGCGGCGGGCAGCGGGCTCGGCGGGCGCAGGTGCGGCGCGTCGACCACCGCGCCGTTGGCCGGCAGGAACACCGCGTCGAACGGGCTGAACCGGCGCGCGACCAGCCACCAGTAGCCGTGGAACATCGTGTCGCCGCCGTGGAAGATCCGTCGCCCGCCGGCCTCCACCACCCAGTTCAGCTGCGGGTCGCCCAGCCCGTCGACGGAGGGGACCGCGGTGACGCGGAACGGCCCGAGGTCGCGGGTGTCCCAGGCGTCCACGACCTCGACGGCCAGCGGCCGCTCGGCGAGTTCGCGTTCGGCAAGCAGCGTCGTCACGTTGTCCACGTCGTCGCCGTGGCCCGGCGCCGGGCGCAGCACCGGCGCCCCCGGGGCCAGCGCCTCGGCGAGGGCGGCGGCGTCGGTGTGGTCGCGGTGCAGATGGGTGACGAGCGCGGCGTCGGCCCGCCCGCTCGGCGCGGCGAGGCCGGTGCCCGGCCTCCAGCCGGTGAACAGCGGCGTCAGGTCCCGCACGTAGTCGATCAGCAGCCGTCCGCCGCCCGCCTCGATCTCCAGCCCGGCCCAGCCCAGTCGTCGTACGCGCATCCCGCGCTCCTTCGTTCGTCTCGGTGGTTCTCGTCGCTGACTGCCGAGGAATTTAGCGTACGACCGTTCGCCAAATCAATAGCGAACGGTCGTACGCTATCCTCGGTGCATGTCACCACGACGCTCGGCGGCCGAAGCGCTCGCCACCAGGGGCCGGATTCTCGACCGGGCCGCCGGGATCGCCTCCGAGGAGGGGCTGGACGGCATCACGATCGGCCGGCTCGCCGAGGAGCTGGGAATGAGCAAGTCCGGGGTGCACAAGCACTTCGGCACCAAGGAGTCGTTGCAGCTCTCGACGCTGGACAAGGCGTTCGTCGACTTCTGGCACCGGGTGGTCGAGCCGGCGCTGGCCGAACCGGCGGGGCTGCGGCGGCTGCGCGCGGTGTGCGCCAACTCCGTGAGCTATCTGGAGAGGCCGCTGCTGCCCGGCGGCTGCCTGATGACGGCGGCGCTCAGCGAGTACGACGGCCGGCCGGGGGTGGTCCGCGACGCGGTGGCCGAGGTGTGGTCGCGGTGGCGCGGACAGCTGCGGGCGGACCTGGGCGTGGCGGTGGAGAACGGGGAGCTGCCGGACGGCTTCGACGTCGACCAGGCGCTGTTCGAGATCGTCGCGGCGGGGTTGGCGTTGAACGCGGCGATGCAGCTGGACCGTGACGATGCGGCGGCCGGGCGCGCTCGCCGCGCGATCGAGCGAGCGCTGGGGTAGGGGGCGGCGGGGGGCAGGCGACAGCGGTGCCTGGGCGGTTGCCGTGGGTGGTCGTCCTCGGCCCGGTGGTGGGTCGCTCGCGCCGTTCCCCGCGCCCCTTCTCGGTCGGTGGGCGGCCTTGGGGGCGCGGGGAACTGCGCGGTGCATGGGTGGCGGGGGTCAGGCGACAGCGGTCGGGGCTGGCTGGGTGGGTTGTCGTCCTCGGCCCGGTGGTGGGTTGCTCGCGCCGTTCCCCGCGCCCCTTGTGGGGGCTGCGGCCAGCGGCTCAGCGCTTCGCGCGGCCGAAGAAGTCGAACTGGGAGGCCGCGCGTTGCCGCGGGGGCGTCTCGGGACCGGCCGGCCCCGCCGCCGGCGGCGGCACCGGCTCGCGGTCGCCGCGTTGGCGGGCCACGTGGCGGGAGAGATGACGCAGCGACTCCAGCGCCTGCTGGTAGGTGAGCGCCGTCGGCGCGCCGTCCGCCGTGCGGTGGTCGGTGGCCTTCGCCGGCAGTGCCTTGGCCGGCTCGGCCGCCTCAAGCGCCAGCTGCCGGCGGCCCTCCAGGGCCTTGGCCCGCTCGCTCTCCGCCGTGGCGTAGCGGCGCAGCAGCGCCGCGTGCTCCGTGCGGAGCTTGCCCAACTCGGCGCGTTTGTCGGCGACCTTGGCCTCCAGCGTGGCGACCTGCTCCTGGGCCTCCTCCAGCTCGGCCTGCCGTTCCTCGGCCTTCCAGCTGAGCCCGGCGCGGCCGGCGCGTTCGCGCGCCACCTGCCGGCCGGCCGCCAGGTCCCAGCGGCGCAGCTGGACGGCGGCGACCACGGCCGCCAGCGCGGCGACGGCGGTCAGCGCACGCAGCAGCGCCGCGTCACCGACCAGCCAGGCCGCCGCGGCGCTGGCCACGGCGAGCGCGGCCAGCGAGGCGGGCAGCAGCACCTTGTGCAGCGCTGAGCTACGGTGACGTCCACGTGCCATGGTCGAAACCTACCGTGACCGCACGGGCGCGCGGGAGGGTGACCGACGGGTTGTGCCCGGTCGGTTATCCGGCGCGGGCGGCGCCTTCCGGCCCCGCCCCTCCGGCGGTCGAGGGGCTACCCGACGAGCCCCCGCTCGACCAGGTAGTCGTGCGCGGCGTCCTCCGCCTTGCGGCGTTCGGAGTCCACCTGGCGGTTGAGCTCCTTCAGGTCCTCCGTGGTCAGGGTCGCCGTCAGCTCGTCGAGGGCGTCGAGCGCGTCCTGCTCGCCGCCGAGGCTGTCGGCGTTGACGACGGGCAGCAGGTTGTCGGCCTGCTGGAGCCGCTGGTCGTCCTCCAGCGTCACCAGCCCGAAGTCCTCCAGCACCGCGTCCGTGGTGGAGACCAGCGCCAGTTCGGCCTCGCCGCGCTGCACCGCTTGCTTGCCCTGGACGGTTCCGACGCCCAGCGGAACGATCTCCGTGACGTCGATGCCGTACGTGTTCTCCAGGCCCGGCTCGCAGAACGGCCGCTGGGGGCAGTCCTCACCGGCCGCCAGGCGGACCGGCTCACCGAGTTCACCCAGATCGGTGAGGGTCGTGAGGTCGTTCTCCGTCGCGAACTCCTCCGTGACGGCGAACGCGTTCTGGTTGACGGCGTCCCCCGCGTCCAGCACGGTCAGGCCCCGGGGCTCGGCCAGCTCCCGCAGCGCGGTCACCGTGTCCGCCACGTCGGAGGAGGCGACGGGCTCGGCGTCGGGGCCGTTCTCGTCGGTGTTGAGGAACTCGGCGAGCGTCGCCGCGTACTCGGGGACCACGTCGATCCCGCCGCTCTCCAGCTCCGGTTCGTACAGCTCGCGGCTGTCCACGTTGGTGATGGAGACCGAGTAGCCGGCCTCCTCCAGCACGCCCCGGTAGAGCTCGGCCATCAGCGTCGCCTCGGTGAAGTTGGCGCCGCCGACGGTCACCGAGCCCTTGCCGTCGCCGCCGTCGGAGGAGCCGCCCGACTCGCTCTCCTCCAGGCTCTCCCCGCCGCAGGCGGTGAGGGCGAGGGCGAGTGCGGCGAGGCCGGCCAGGGGCAGCCGGGCGCGGCGAACGGCGCCGGCGCGGAATGTCGCGGTCACGTGGTCTCCATCTCGGGTGTGGTCGTGGCCCGGCCCGGGGAAGCCGCCGGCCGTTCGTCGTCGGGGGTCCGGCGCGCGTCGCGGGGACGGCGACGCGGGTCCGCCAGCCGCTGGAGCAGCGCGAGCGCGCCCTCCACCAGCAGGGCGAGGCCGGCGACCAGGACGGCGCCGGCGAAGACCTGCGGGGTGTTGTTGGTGTCGAAGCCGGCGGTGATGATCCGGCCGAGGCCGCCCCCGCCGGCCAGCGCGGCCAGCGAGGCGGTGGCCACCAGTTGCACGGCGGCGGTGCGCAGCCCCGTCATCACCAGCGGGTAGGCGAGGGGGAGCTCCACCCGGAACATCAGCTGGAGCGGGGACATGCCCATGCCCCTCGCGGCCCCCACCACGTCGCGGTCGGCCTCCGCCACCCCCACATAGGCGTTGGTCAGCAGCGGCGGCACCCCGAAGAGCACCAGCGCGATGATGGTCGGGGCCTCCCCGTGCTCCCCGACCGGGCTGATGGTGAGCAGCACCAGCACGGCGAACGTGGGCACCGCGCGGCCGGCGTTGGAGATGTTGATGGCCAGCGTGCCGCCGAAGCGCCGCCCGCCGCCGTGGCCCAGCCAGAACGCCAGGGGCAGCGCGATGGCCGCCGAGAGCAGCAGGCAGAGGCCGGTCAGCTCCAGGTGTTCGGAGAGGCGTTGCCAGACCCCGCCCGTGCCCGACCAGTGGTCGGCGGTGGTCAGCCAGGCCCAGGCGTCGATGATCGCGTCCATCTCGGGCTCCCCGTCAGGCCGTGGCCCGGTTGTCCAGCACGGCGTCGCGCCCCTCGGCCCCGGCGGCCCTGCGGACGCGCCGCCGCCCGCCGCCGGCGGCCCTCGTCCAGGGCGTGAGCAGGCGCTGCAACCCCAGCAGCAGCAGGTCGGCGGTGACGGCGAGCAGCACGCAGAGCACCGAGGCGGTCAGCACCTGGGCCTTGAAGTAGCTGTCCATCGCGGCGTAGATCAGGTTCCCCAGGCCGCCGTTGTCGACGATCGCGCCGACCGTGGTCAGTGAGACCGCCGAGACGGTGGCGATCCGCAGCCCCGCCATCAGCGCCGGGAGCGCCAGCGGCAGTTCGACGGCGAAGAGCAGCCGGGTCCTGCCGTAGCCGAGGCCGATCGCCGCCTCGCGGGCCTCGGTGGGAACGGAGTCGAGCCCGGTGAGGATGTTCCGCACCAGGATGGTCAGCGAGTAGAGCACCAGGCCGCAGATCACCAGCGAGACCGAGATGCCGAACATCGGCAGCAGCAGCGCGTACATGGCGAGCGTGGGAATGGTGTAGAGCACCGTGGTGGCGCTCAGGATGCCCGCCGACGCGAGCCGCCAGCGGCGGGCCAGCAGCGCGAGGGGGAAGGCGATGAGCACCGCGATGCCGATCGAGGTGGCGGTGATCACCACGTGGTCGACCGTGGCCTCGGTCAGTTCCTCGCTGCGACTGCGCAGGTACTCCCCGCAGATCCACTCGTTGGCCGCCAGACAGCTCTGGGCGGTTGCCGCACTCATGTTCCAGCAGCCTAGACGGTTAACCTGACAGAATCATGAACATGTTGCGGTTCGAGCACGTCTCCAAGCGCTACCCCAACGGGACCGTGGCCGTCGACGACCTCGACTTCGAGGTGCGCGAGGGCGAGCTGGTCACCCTCGTCGGGCCGTCCGGCTGCGGCAAGACCACCACGATGAAGCTGGTCAACCGGCTGGAGGAGCCGACCGCCGGCCGCATCCTGCTCGACGGCGAGGACATCTCCCGCGTCGACCCGGTGAAGCTGCGCCGCCGCATCGGCTATGTGATCCAGCAGGTCGGCCTCTTCCCGCACCGCACGGTGCTCGACAACACGGCGACCGTTCCGGTGCTGCTCGGCCGGGGCCGGAAGGCGGCGCGGCAGCGCGCCGGCGAGCTGCTGGAGCTGGTCGGCCTCGACCCGGCCGTCTACGGCGGCCGCTACCCGGACCAGCTCTCCGGCGGGCAGCGGCAGCGGGTCGGCGTCGCGCGGGCGCTGGCCGCGGACCCGCCGTTGCTGCTGATGGACGAGCCGTTCGGCGCGGTCGACCCGGTGGTGCGGGAGCGGTTGCAGAACGAGTTCCTCCGGCTCCAGCAGGAGGTCCGCAAGACGGTGCTCTTCGTCACCCACGACATCGAGGAGGCCGTGCGGCTCGGCGACCGCATCGCGGTCTTCGGCGAGGGGCGGATCGAGCAGTACGACTCGCCGGCGGCGGTGCTGGGCGCGCCGGCCACGGACTATGTCGCCTCGTTCGTCGGCAGCGACCGCGGCCTGAAGCGGCTCTCGGTGACGCCGGTGGAACGCGGCGACCTGGAGCAGCCGCCGGTCGTGCACCTCGCGGACTCGATGGCGACCGCGCGGGAACGGATGCGGGCCGACGGGGTGCGCTGGGCGGTCGTGCTCGACGAGGACGACGTGCTGCACGGGTGGGTCTCGGTGGGGGACACCCCGGGCGACGCCGCGCGCGGTGGCACGGTGGCCGAGCACGCGCGGCGGATGGAGGCGTGGCTGCGGCTGGGCTCGTCGCTGAAGACGGCGTTCAGCACGATGCTCCAGTACGACGCGGGGTGGATAGCCGTGCTCGACGAGGAGGACCGGCTGCTCGGGGTGCTGACCCCGAGCACCCTCCACGAGGCGCTGCGTCGCTCCATCGACGCGGACACCCGTTCGGTCGAACGGTCGGACGTCGAGTTGGAGACGGTGAGCGGGGTCTAGGCTCTGTCCGGCGGCGGCCTCCGGTGTGGCGGGTCGCTCGCGCAGTCGCCCGCGCTCCTTCGGAACCCCGAGGCCGCCGGGGGCTACGCCCGGGAGCCCATGGGGCCGGTGGGGTCGTCCTCGTCGCCTTCGGGGAGGCGGCACACCCGTTCCAGATACAGCGCCGCCGCCACCACCGCGACGCCCGCCGCGACGGCGAGCCCGGCGTACAGGGCCTGGTCCCTGCGGTTGGGCACCTCCATCCGCTCCAGCAGCAGGAAGAGCCCGAAGCCGCCGTACGCCCCGGCCACCAACGCCGAGACCAGCGCGCTCGCCTGTCCGAAGACCACCGCGCGGGCGGCGCTCATCCGGTCCACCGGCCGCGCGTCCGGGCGCCGTTCGCGCTGGGCGCGCAACCGCGCGCGCAGCGACAGCGCGGTGCCCAGCAGCACCGCGGCGATCAGCGCCAGCACGACCGGCGCGAGAAGGGGGACCGCGGGCAGCGTGTTGTCCATCGAGTCCCAGAGCCCGGCCCCCGCCCAGCACAGGCCGAACGCTGCCGCGAACAGCCCGGCCAGCGTGCCGATCCGCAGTTGGTTCACCGCTCCGCGCGCCCCTCGTCCATCTCGTTCGCGTCCCGGGAAGTCCCCGGGCGAGCCCCCCGGGCCCCTGGTCAGTCGGGCAGCACCAGTGACAGGTCCTCCCGCAGCACGACGCCCTGGTCGTCGACCGAGGGCAGCAGCTCGCGCAGCGGTCCATGGCCCGGCACCTCGGCGCCCGGGTCGACATCGTGCCACGGCACCAGCACGAACGCCCGCTCGTGGGCCCGGGGATGGGGCAGCGTGAGGGCCGGGTCGGCGGAGACGACGCCCTGGTAGGAGACGATGTCCACGTCCAGGGTGCGCGGCCCCCAGCGCAGGTCGCGGACCCGTTCGAACGCCTCCTCGATGGCCTGCGCGCGCTCCAGCAGCGAGGAGGGCGGCAGGGTCGTCTTCACCAGGACGACCGCGTTGAAGTAGTCGGACTGCTCGCCCTCGGCGACGCCCAACGGGCGGGTCTCGTAGATCCGGGAGACGGCTTTGACCCGGACGCCCGGGGTGTCCTCCAGGGCGTCGACGGCCCCCTGGAGGTTCTCCAGCCGGTTGCCCATGTTGGCACCGAGGGAGAGCACGGCGCGCATCGGGTTGTGGAGGGTCGAGTCGGCCGCGTCGACCTGCCGGACCACGGACGCCGGTACCGGCTGCACGGTGGGGTCGGGGGAGGAGGCGGCGTTGCTGGGGGTCATGCTCGGCTCCGTTCGATGCTGATGGTCACGTCCTCGAAGGGCACGGTGATCGGGGCGTGCGGCTTGTGCACGGTCACGGTGACCTCGCGCACCGCCGGGTGGGTCAGGCACTGGTCGGCGAGCCGCTGGGCCAACGTCTCCAGCAGGTCGCAGGGTTCGCCGGCGACGACGGCGACGATCTGCTCGGCGAGGACTCCGTAGTCGACGGTCAGCTCCAGCGCGTCCGCCTCTGCGGCCGGCCTGGTGTCCACGCCGAGTTCCACGTCCACCACGAAGGTCTGGCCCTCGGCGCGCTCACTGGGGAGGACCCCGTGAAAGCCCTGTGCGCGTACTCCACGCAGCGTGATGCGGTCCACGGCCTCACTCCCTCGTCTCTGGTCTTGTCCGACTGAGCGCGCGCTCCGGTGTCCCGTGCGCCGCCGGTCCCGTTCGGGTGCTCACCGCCCGGGGGTTCGAATCTACCCGCGCCCGCCCGACGCTCCGTCGGGGCATGGGGAACAGCGCCGGTACCGGCCGACCTGTTCCCCCTCGGAGGGCGGGGAACGCGGGCCCGGGGCCGGTGAAGGGTCGGTCGGGCGCCCACCACCTGCGCCTACCCTGGGGCCATGAGCATCGCGCATGGTCAGGTGACAGGTCTGCCCCGCTGGGACCGCTGTGCGGTGATGGGGGTGGTCAATGTCACACCCGACTCCTTCTCCGACGGGGGGCGTTGGTTCGATCCGGAGTCGGCGGTCAAGCGGGGGCTCGATCTGGTGGCCGAGGGCGCGGACCTGGTGGACGTCGGCGGCGAGTCGACCCGCCCGGGTGCCACCCGGGTGGACGAGGCCGAGGAGCTGCGGCGGGTGCTGCCCGTGGTGCGGGAGCTGGCCGATCGGGGGGCGTTGGTCAGCGTGGACACCACCCGCGCCTCGGTGGCGGGGCGCGCGCTGGACGCCGGCGCCCGGATGGTCAACGACGTGAGCGGCGGCCGGGCCGACCCCGCGATGGTGCCGCTGGTGGCGGAACGGGCCGTGCCGTTCGTGGTGATGCACTGGCGCGGGCAGAGCGTGGACATGAACGACCGGGCCGTCTACGCCGACGTGGTCGGCGAGGTGGTCGACGAGCTGCGGGAGAGCCTGGCCGGCGCGGTGGCCGGCGGCATCGCGCCCGAGCTGCTGGTGGTCGACCCGGGGTTGGGCTTCGCGAAGCGGGCCGAGCACGACCTGGCGCTGCTGGCCGCGCTCGGCAGGATCCGCGCCGACCTGCCGTTCCCGCTGCTGGTCGCGGCCTCGCGCAAGCGGTTCCTCGGCCGGGTGCTCGCCGGCCCCGACGGCACCCCGCCGCCCGCGCGCGAGCGCGACGCGGCGACCGCCGCCGTCTCCGCGCTCGCCGCCGCGGCTGGGGCGTGGGCTGTGCGGGTACACGAGGCACGGGCCAGCGCGGACGCCGTCCGGGTGGCCCGTGCCATCGACGAGGCGGACCGCCGGGTGGGCGACGGCGGGGAGGGAGCGGTATGACCGGAGCGAGCACCGACATCGAGGCGGTCGCGGCGGCCAACACGGCGCTCTACGACGCGATCGAGCGCGGCGACCTGGACGCTCTGACGGAGCGTTGGCTGACCGACGACATCAGCGTGGTGCACCCGGGCTGGCCGGTGATCAACGGGCGGGCCGAGGTGCTGCGTTCGTACGCGTTGATCATGGCCAACACCGACTACATCCAGTTCTTCCTCACCGATGTCGAGGTCTCGGTGCTGGGCGACACGGCGCTGGTGACCTGCACGGAGAACATCCTCAGCGGCGGTCCCTCCGAGGCGGAGGGGGAAGTGGGGCCGCTGGTCGGCGGGTTGGTGGTGGCCACCAACGTCTTCCGCAGGGCGGAGGACGGCGAGTGGCGGGTCTGGTCGCACCACGGTTCTCCGGTCCTGATCGACCGGGAGGGCGAGGACTCCGACGAGGAAGGAGAGGGCGGCGGCTCCGACGACCGCGACGAGGGCGGCGGTTTGACGGAGATCGGCTGAGGGGAACCGCGCTTCCCTTCCTCGCGTCCGGCTGATTGGATGCGAAGAATGGCAAGCGTGAGTTTCATCTGACGGGAGAGTTCCGCGTGGCACGGGCGGAAGAACGCGTGGCGTTCGACAGAGAGGGCGGCGGTGCTGCGGCGCATGAACAGCCGGCGAAAATCTCCCCAACGGAGGGCGAAAAGGGCCGGGGCGGCCCTCCGAAGCGTTACCGGATGATCACTCCGACGGACTGGTTCCGAATTCCGCTCCGTTCGGAGCCGAAGCGGATGCGGGCCGTCCAGATCCTGGTCGACAAGGCATATCCGAACCGTGACGAGTTCGCTGTGAAGCGTCACGAGTTGCGGGATTTGCTGACGGAGGTCACCCACAACGCCTCGCAGCGTGAGGCGATTGAGATCTATCTCGCGACCGAGGCCGTGATGGGCGTTCCGATCCCCGCGAGCCTCATGGTGACCGCGGAGCCCGAGAACCCGTCGCTGCCGCGGCAGATGCCGGTGTCGTTGCTGGCCGACGGCATCCGGGACCGGTACGGCGAGGGCGCGCAGGTCTCCGTCGTGACCCTTCCCTCGGGCGAGGCGGTGCGCGGTCGCCGGGAGGAACTGAGCGAGGACTCGCTGGAACTGGGACAGGACAAGGCACGTCCCAACACCTTGCTGGAGTTCTTCCTGCCGGTTCCCCACTCCACCGCGTGGCTGGTCCTCACTTTCAGTGCACCGCTGAAGGAGTTGGCGGATGCGCAGGTCCAGATGTTCGACGCCATCGCCGCTTCTTTCCGGTGGTCCGATTAAGGGCCGACCGGGTCCGCAGCAGGAGGAGGGGGAATGTCCGACCTCGATATCACAGTCAGCGAAGTCCAGGAGCTCGGGGAGAAACTGCGCCTGATAGCCACCGAGTTCGAGAACGCCGAGGACGCCGCGTCCGATTACGCGGAGCAGGTGAGCCACGACGGCCTCGCGCACGAACTTGAAGAGTTTGCGGAGAACTGGGGAGTTCATCGCGAGAAACTCATGGACGGCCTGCGCACACTCGCGGAGAAGGCCATCCAGGCCGCGGAGGGCTACGACGGGATCGAGTCCGAGCTGGCCCAGGCGCTCCAGGGCGGTAACTGATGGGCACACGTCCCGCCGACTGGCAGCCGCTGACCGACGACGGCCGCGACCCGGTCCCCGGTGACTGGGAGATGGTCCAGGAGGCCGCCGCCCGCTACCGGCGCACGGCCGACGCGATCCAGCGCGCCAAGGAGCTGCTGGAGGACGTCACCGACAGCGAGGACGGCTGGCGTTCCGAGGCCGGCACCGCGTTCCGCGAGAAGTCGACCGAGGTCTCCGACGACGTGTGGAAGGCGTGGGGCCGCTACGACGCCGCCGCCGACGCCCTGGCGGGCTACTGGCCCGCGCTGGAGGACGCCCAGACCGAGAGCCTGACGCTGCGCACCGAGGCCCAGGAGGTCCAGGCGCAGATGGACAGCCTCAGCGGGCGCATCGAGGGCGCCGAGGCCGACGCGGAGCGCGCGGGCGACTCGGACGCCGACGACGCCGAGGACCGCGAGGAGGAGGCGAACCGCCAGGTCAGCAACCTCCAGGGGCAACTCGAATACCAACAGGGCGAGTTGAACCGGCTGCGCACCCGGCTCTCCGAGATCGTCGAGGCCAAGGACCAGGCCGCCCAGCGGGCCGCCGACGCCATCGGCGACTTCATCGGCGGCGACGGCCTCAAGGACGGCTTCTGGGACCACGTGGGCGCGTTCTTCGACGGGCTCAAGGACTTCCTGATCATGATCGGCGAGTGGGCGGGGAGAATCGCCGCGATCTGCGGGGTCCTCGCGCTGCTGGTGAGCTGGATACCCGTCGTCGGCCAGGCCCTGGCCGCCGTCCTCGGGACCATCGCGCTGGTGGCCACCGTCTTCTCCATGGTCGGCAACGCCCTCTCGGGCAACTGGGTCGGCTTCGCCCTCGACGTGGTCGGCATCGTCACCTTCGGCATCGGCCGCGCGGTGACCCCGATGCTGCGCGCCGCCGGCGGCACCGCCCGCTTCGGCGCGTTCCGCAGCGTCATGCAGAACGCCGCGGGCAACCGCGCCGCCCGCAACGCGATCGCCGCCGGCGTCGTCGGCGACGGCGCGACGCTGGCCGCCCGCGCCGGTACCACGTTCACCCGCCCCTCCGGGCTGCTCGGCTGGGGCCGCTCCGCCTTCGGCGGGCTCGGCGGCGAGATGGCCGGCAACCTGCGGGTGCTGGGCAGCGGCTCCAACTGGGGCCAGGGCATATCCGGGATGCGCGGCGCATTCAGCGGCGTTGGGTTTCGGGGTGGGGTTCACCAGTTCTTCGGGCAGGCGGATGCGGCGGACGACCTGGCGGCACTGGGCCGGGCGAGCGCTCGGGGAGTCACGGTTGGCGAACTGGGTGCTTCGAGTTCCGCCGCGATCGGCGCCGCCGGCGCGGGTGCCATCTCTGGCAACATCGGACTCTTCGGAGTCACGGGGGTCGACTCCCTCTGGAACTGGCCGGGACTCGGTGACGGTGACCACCCGCTGGTCGGCGACTTCACCGAAGCCGGTGACCTCACCTACGACGAGAGCGAGGCCATGGCCCGATGAACCCGGTGGAGCCGGTCGTCTTCCCGGCGCAACGTCCCCTGGTCCGTTGGGGGGTGCTGCGCCGGGCCCGGATCACGGTCGAGAACGGCCGGCTGGTGGTGCGGCAGCGCTGGCGTTCCCGCTCCTGGCCGTTGGGCCCGGAGGGGGTCGCCTCGGCGGTCTATCTGCCGGGGAAGCTCTGCACCGCCGCGTCCCGCACCGGCGGGGGCGGTGTGAGCAGCGGAAAGATCGGCGCGTCGGGGGGCTGCCTCCATCTGCTGGACGGGGCGGGCAAGTCCGTCGCCTGTCTGCCCCTCGGGGGCTGGCTCCCGACAGGTGGATTGCCGCTGCCACTGGAGAGGCCGGACTCCTGGACCCCGTTCACCCTGGGGCCCGGGGACGCCGACTACGCCGAGCGTTCCGGACTCGCCCCCTTCCTGCGCCATCACGGCATCCCCGTCCACGTGGCGGCGGAGGACGAGGAGGAGCCGCCCCGGGCGGCGGGGTTCGCGGGTCCGCTGCGGCCGGGGCCGGAGTTGGCGACGACGGTGTGGGCCCTTCCGGCCTTCGCCTCCATGCTGCTGTTCTTCTTCTCCTGGGCCCCTCCCGGCGCGGAGTGGCGCAACGCCATGGCCTCGCTGCCCTTCCTGATCATCGCCCTCGTCACCGTCGTTCCCGCGGCCGTGCTGGGCCTGGCCGGGACGCGTGCCGGGCGCACCGTCGCCGCGGCGGAGCTGAGACCCAGGCCCGGCGTTCCCGTCACCCGGTCGTTCCTGGACCGCAGCGCGCTGCGGCTCACCGCAGAGGCCGTCGAACTGCGCACCGCGCAGCGGATGATGCGGCTCATGCCGCCGCCGGCGGACCCGGTGCTCGGGCTGCGGGAGGCCGTGGTGCTGGAGGACCAGGGGCGGCCCTGGGGCGTGGCGTTGGTGGACGACAGGGAGACGGTGCACGCGTTTCTGCACTGGGACACCTGGTTCGCCGGAGATCCCCAACTCGTCGCGCTCGGCGACTTCTGCCGGCAGGCCGGACTCGGCATCCGGAAGAAGCAGTTGAGGGCGTTCCCCGGCAGGCAGCGGGAGGACAGGACGGCTGGCGTCTGGCGTGCGAAGCACTACGCGCGGCAGGAGCGCCTCTTCGCCTACTCCGCCGAGACCCCCGGGGTGATGGCCTTCGGGATCTTCTCGCTCGTCTACGGCCTGTTCGTGTGGGACCTCGCGTGGGACCCGTTCTACCCCGTGCTGGCCGGCGCGTTCCTGATCGCCGTCCCGGCCTACGCGGTGCGGGGCGCCTACCGCAAGTGGAAGCTCAACGTCCTGGTGCCGCCGGAGGGGGTGGGCGCCACGGGGGGCGGCCACGGCGCGCGCCTCGACAAGCAAGGAGAGGAGAGGTCGTGACCGACGCGGCCGGTATAGCGGTGACGAAGACGGCGGCGACCCGTTGGGTGGCCTCCTTCGAGCACCCCGAGGAGTTCTGGCATCAGCTGGAGATGGCGGAGGAGGACGCGGCCGAACGGGTCGCGCAGGCCGTCGCCGACCGGGGCGGCGAGTACAGCCAGGACTACGCGGAGGCCGCCTACCCGGAGTTGAGGGCGATCTGGGAGGGCGCGGTGGAACGCGAGGCGTCGCCCGTCGCCGTCTACGTGCCCCCCGAGCCGCTGAACTCGCGCCCCCTGGTGCCGGTCACCGCGTTCTGCGCGCCGGTGCCCACGCCGTCCGAGGTCCGCACCGCCGAGGCGATGGCCCGACTGGCCGTCCAGCCGCAGCCCTACCGGTTCCGGGACCCGCTGGTCACCGTCGTCGAGCTGCCGGCCGGGCCGACGTGCCGGGTGCACGAGCTGATCCTGGAGGAACCCGCGGAGGACGGCCGACGTTCGATGATCGAGTACGTCTCCTACTACGTGGTGCCCCCGGGCCCCGACGGTGGGTTCGTGGAACTGACCGTCACCTGGCCGAGCCCCACGCTCGGCGAGACGATGGTGGAGACGGCCGACGACATCGCCCAGACGCTGACCATCAGCCCCCAGTGAAGGCGGAGAGCCCCCCATGTCGACGACTGATCCCGAGTACGTCTTCGAGCAGGTCCAGATCGGCAAGGGGCTCAGGCCCCTCGCGCAACACGGCTTCATCGTCGTCGACCGGGGAACGCTCACCCTGCTCGACTCCGAGCGGCAGCCCATCGACAGCGGCCCGGTGAGCCAGGTCGTCGCCAAGAAGATCCGGTTCACGGGCGGCAAGTCCGTCTCGCTCACGGTCAACGGGACCAAGTACAACGCGGCGCCCGGCTGGGGCGCCCGCGGCGTGTTCGTGCTGCCCGGCGACTCGGCCCACGTGAAGTCGGCGGCCGAGGCCCTCCTCCACCTCGTCGCCGCCGGCGGCGGCCAGTCCGGCTGACGCGGCGCCTGGCCCCGGCGCCCGAACGAGGCGATCTAGGTCAGCCAACGGTCCGGCGTCGCCGAGCGGCGGCCAAGGCGGGAGCGGTCGGCCTGGCGGGCCACCTCGTCGGCCGCGTGCGCCGCGTCCAGCAGCCGCGCCGTCGCCGTTCCGTTGGCGCCCTGGTCCACGTGGATCGACGCCAGGCCCAGCCGCCGCTCCCACGGCCCCTGCGCCAGCCGCACGCTCTGCACCTTGGCGTGCGGCACCAGCGTGTGGGTGCGGCGCAGCCGCCCGTGGCGGGCGACGAAGACCGCGTCGGTCGCGCCGTAGCCGTAGCCGACCCGCCACACCGGCACGGCCCAACGCGCGCGGGTGGGCGCGGCCTCGATCCGCGCCAGCGTCTCGTCCAGGTCGACGTCCGGCAGGATGCGGCCCAGCAGCGCGCGGACGGTCTCGCGCGTGCCGACGGGCAGCAACATGCCGCCCTCGTTGCCCTCCCCGGCGACGGCCAACTCCACCCGCAGCCAGCCGCGTCGGCGCCACAGCACCGGTTCCACGATCCTCACGGCCTGCACCCGCCCCGGGGGCACCGTGGCGTGGTCGCGTTGCAGCAGCCCGTGGTCCAGCCGCAGCCCGTCGGGCGACTCGCTGACCGTCCAGCCGTACTGGGTCAGGAACGCCCCCAGGCTGCCGCGCCAGATCGCGGCCAGCAGCGGCAGCAGCACCGCGAGCGCGGGCAGCACGCTGTCGGTCGCCAGCCAGATCAACGGCGTGGTCACCAGCGCGGCGAGCAGCGAACCCCAGGCGCTGCCGAGCAGCGCCAGCGACCAGCCCAGCATCCGCGAGTCCACCTGGTGCAGCTCGCGCGCCGGCGCCTCGCCCGCGCTGGACGCGGCCTCGGGGGCGATCCCCGCGGCCCTGGCCAGCAGTTCGGCGCGCAGCTCGGTCGCCTCGCGCTCGGCGAGGAACACCAGCTCGTCGTGGGAGCCGGAGCCGACCACGTCCATCTTCAGCTTGGCCACGCCGAAGGCCCTGGCCAGCAGCGGGCGCGAGATGTCGATCGCCTGGATGCGGTCCAACCGCAGATGCGCGGTGCGGCGGAACAACAGCCCGGTGCGGATGCGCAGTTCGGTCTCGGTGACCAGATAGCGGGTGACCCGCCAGGAGAGATAGCCGTAGGCGGTGGCGCCCAGGACCAGGACGGCGACGCCGAGCAGCAGCCAGCCGAGCCCGGCGCCCTCGGCCTGGTCGCGGACCTCCCCCGCGTTCTGGAGCGCGACGGCGAAGAGGCCCGCCAGCGGCGCCCAGGCGCGGCGCCAGGGAGTGAGCGGATGCAGCCGCTTGCCCCGGCCGCTGGGGATCTCGTCGGCGGACCCGTTCCCCGACTCCCCGTCCGGCGGGTTCACAGGCCGGCCGATCGGGCCTCGCCCAGCTCGGTCAGGCGGTCCCGCAGTCGCTCCGCCTCGGCGGGGGCCAGCCCGGGGATGGTGGCGTCGGTCGCGGCGGCGGCCGTGTGGAGCTGGAGCCTGGCCAGCCCGAAGCGGCGCTCCAACGGGCCCGAGGTCACCTCGACCAGCTGCATCCGCCCGTAGGGCACCACGGTCAGCTGGCGCCAGAGCACCCCGCGGTTGATCAGCAGGTCGTCGTCGCGTTCCAGATAGCCCCAGGACAGCCAGTTGCGCTCCAGCGCCCACCAGCCCCAGCCGCCGCCCGCCAGCACCGGCAGCGCCAGCAGCGCCCACAGCGGCGCGCCGAGCACCGGGGGCAGCACGGCGCCGGCCAGCGCCAACGGCCCGAGCCAGCAGGCCAGCAGCAGCCGGCGCAGCGTGAGCACCCCCGCCTCGATCGGCCGCCAGCCCTCGTCCGCCGACCCGGGGCCGCCGTCGCCGCCCGGCCCCCGCGCAACCTCGTCCATGCCGGAAGCTTAGGTCGTTCCCGGCGCGTCGGGCGGGCCACTTGGCGCGGGCGACGCCGGAGACTTCCGGGGTGACCTGGTGACAGACTGGCCGCATGGCGGAGACCGGCAGCGCGGACAGTGAGACGGCGGCCACGTTCGGCACGGACGCGAGCGCGGCCCCGGGCGGCGGCACGGCCACGCACACCACGGTCGGCGTCGGGGGCGCGGCCGAGAGCACCGACATGGTGCTCAACATCGGGCCCCAACACCCGTCCACCCACGGTGTGCTGCGGCTGCGGCTGGTGCTCGACGGGGAGCGGATCTCGCGGGCCGAGCCGGTGGTCGGCTACATGCACCGCGGCGCGGAGAAGCTTTTCGAGGTCCGCGACTACCGGCAGATCGTGGTGCTCGCCAACCGCCACGACTGGCTCTCCGCCTTCGCCAACGAGCTGGGCGTGGTGCTCGCCGTCGAGCGGATGCTCGGCATGGAGGTGCCCGAGCGCGCGGTCTGGCTGCGCACGCTGCTCGCCGAGTTGAACAGGGTGCTCAACCATCTGATGTTCCTCGGCTCCTACCCGCTCGAACTGGGCGGGCTGACACCCATCTTCTACGCCTTCACCGAGCGCGAGGGCCTGCAACGGGTGCTGGAGGAGGTCTCCGGCGGCCGGATGCACTACATGTTCAACCGGGTCGGCGGTCTCAAGGAGGACCTGCCGGCCGGCTGGACCGGGCGCGCCAGGGCCGCCGTCGCCGAGGCGCGCGCCGGGCTGCCGCGCCTGTCGGAACTGGTGCTGGGCAACGAGGTGTTCCAGGCCCGCACCCGGGGCGTCGGCGTGCTGCGCCCCGAGACGGCGCGCGCCTACGGCGTGAGCGGGCCGATCGCCCGCGCCAGCGGCGTCGACTTCGACCTGCGCCGCGACGAGCCCTATCTCGCCTACGGCGAACTGGCCGACACGCTGCGGGTGGTGACCAGGACCGAGGGCGACTGCCTGGCGCGCTTCGAGGTGCTGCTCGACCAGACGGCGAACGCGCTCGACCTCGCCGACGCCTGCCTGGACCGCCTCGCCGAGCTGCCGCCGGGGCCGGTCAACCAGCGACTGCCGAAGGTGCTCAAGGCCCCCGAGGGCGCCACCTATGCCTGGACGGAGAACCCGCTGGGCGTCAACGGCTACTACCTCGTCTCCAAGGGGGAGAAGACCCCGCACCGGTTGAAGCTGCGCTCCGCCTCGTTCAACAACATCCAGGCGCTGCGCGAGCTGCTGCCCGGCACGCTGGTCGCCGACATGGTGGCGATCCTCGGCTCGTTCTTCTTCGTGGTCGGCGACATCGACAAGTAGCGGGCGCGCTTCACAACAGGCCGTCCGCCGCGACGCCCACCGGGTGCAGCAGCCAGCGGAAGCCGCCGAGCCCGGCCGGGTCGGTCAGCTCGGCCGCCTCGCCCGCTCCGTTCAACGCCCTGAGATAGCCGGCCGGATCGCCGCTCGCCAGCTCCAACGGCGGACGCGCCCCGCGCACGCCCAGCGCGCGCAACGCCTCGCGCTGGGTGAGCAACCGCCCGCCGGGGCGCACGGAGGCACAGGAGTCCAGCGCCACATGGGCGGTCAGGTCGCACCGCCCGTCCGGCACCGGCGCCACCATCCGCCCGGCGCGGTAGCCGGTCAACGTGCCGCCGAACGGCCGGTTCTCCGCCGTGTGGCCGTAGTCCACCGCGACGGCCAGCCCCCGCGCCAGCGTGGCCACCGCGCCCGCCCAGGCGGCGTCCCTGGTCAGCCCGATCTCGAACCGTTCGCCCTGCCGCCCGGACGGCGGCCACCAGCGCCGCAGCCACGCCGCCTCGGCCGCGTCCGGCGCGGGCCCGGCGCGTTCCGTCCCGTCCTCGGCGACCAGCACGCGCCGGAGCACGCCGGCCGCGTCCGTCTCGGCCACTTCGAGCGGCACGTTGTCCAGCCACTCGTTGGCGAAGAGCAGCCCCACGCTGTCCGCCGGCGGCTCCGCGCGCCAGACCACGCGCGGGTCGAGCCCCGCCGGACGGTCCGCCTTCTCGACCGCGAACGGCCGCAGCCGTCCGGCCAGTTCCGGCGGCGCCTGGGCCAGCACCCCGGCGAGCAGCTCGCCCCGGCCGGCGCCGAGGTCGACCAACGCCAGTTCGGGGGGCCGCTCCAGGGCGGCGTCCACCCTGAGCAGCAGTTCGAGTACCGCGCCGGCGAAGCGCGGCGAGGCGTGCACCGAGGTCCTGAAGTGCGCCGAGGGCGGCTGCTCGCGGTAGAAGCCGCGCGGTCCGTAGAGCGCGCGCTGCATCGCCGGGCGCCACCCCTCGGCGGCCGTCCGGTCGGACACGGGGCCGGGCATGTGAGGGTCTCCGTCCACCTTGAGGAGTAGTTGAGCGCTTCATGTATCGGTCGCCGGGCTGACTCCCCGGGCGTTCCCAGTGCATACGCTGGGTGAAGTGAACCGGCTCTATGACTTTCTCCGCCGTCACCCGACCTGGGTCGACGGCTGCTGGGCGTTCGTGCTCGTGTTCACCTCCGTCTTCGTGATGGCTCTGCCCTTCGAGGGAGGAGAGTACGAGGGGTCCGAGGCCGGCGCCGTGGTGGCGCTGATCGGCCTGGGCACGGTGGTGATGCTGCGCCGCCGCTGGCCCGGCCAGATGCTCGGCCTGGCCATCCTGCTCGGCCTCTTCCAGCTGGCCGTCGACGTGCCGCCGCTGCCGGCGAACTTCGCCCTGCTGATGATCATCTTCACCGTGGCGGCCCGCCCCGAGCGCTGGGCCTCCCGCCTCGGGCTGCTGACCTCCGTCGCCGCCCCGGTGCTCTCCACCGTGCGCTGGCCGGCGCCCGAGGAGCAGTCGCTGGCGGGCATGATCATCTCCTGCGCGTTCCTGACCGTCGCCTTCTGCCTCGCCTGGGTGCTCGGCGACTCGCTGCGCACCCGCCGCGCCTACTACGCCGAGCTGGAGCAGCGCGCCGCCCGCCTGGAGCTGGAGCGGGAGACGCAGGCCAGGATGGCGGTCGCCGCCGAACGCGCCCGCATCGCCAGGGAGCTGCACGACGTGGTCGCGCACAACGTCTCGGTCATGGTCGTCCAGGCCGACGGCGCCGCCTACGTGCTGGACAGCGCCCCCGAGCAGACCCTCAACGCGCTGCGCACCATCTCCGGCACCGGCCGCCAGGCGCTCGCCGAGATGCGCCGGCTGCTGGGCGTGCTGCGCACCGAGGACAGCTCCGTCAGCGCGCAGGACTACGTGCCGCAGCCCGGCGTGGAGCAGTTGAGCGAGCTGGTCGACCAGGTCAGGGACACCGGCCTCCCGGTCGACTTCCGCATCTCCGGCACGCCCAGGCCGCTGCCCAGCGGCGTGGAGCTGACCGCCTACCGCATCGTGCAGGAGGCGCTGACCAACACCCGCAAGCACGGCGGCCCCGACGCCGGGGCCACCGTCGCCCTGGAGTACGGCGGTGACGCGCTGACCGTGCTCGCCGAGGACGACGGGCGCGGCGCGCAGCAGGAGCTGTACGAGGGGCGCGGTGCCGACGGCCAGGGGCATGGACTGATCGGAATGCGGGAACGCGTCGGGATGGTCAACGGCCTGCTCGTCGCCGGGCCCCGCCCCGGCGGCGGCTTCCGGATCAGCGCCACCCTGCCGCTCAACGGCGGGCAGTGAGGACCGGCCCGCCGCCCCGCCACGACCGTCTCCACCGGCCTCCGCCCGCCCCTCTACCAGCTTCCCCCAGCCCGCAGCAGCTTCCAGCAGCGTTACCCAGCGAAGGACCGCCCCGATGCCGATCCGCGTGATGCTCGTCGACGACCAGGCGCTGCTGCGCACCGGCTTCCGCATGGTGCTCAGCGCCCAGCCCGACATCGCCGTCGTCGCCGAGGCGGGCGACGGCGTCGAGGCGTTGGAGCAGCTGCGGGCCACCGCGGTCGACGTGGTGCTGATGGACGTGCGGATGCCGCGGCTGGACGGCGTCGAGGCGACCCGCCGGATCTGCCAGGGCGGCGAGGGCGGGCCCGGCACGCCCCGGGTGCTGATCCTGACCACCTTCGACCTGGACGAGTACGCGTTCTCCGGACTCCAGGCCGGCGCCTCCGGCTTTCTGCTGAAGGACGTGCCGCCGGACGAGCTGCTCGCCGCGATCCGCGCCGTCCACAGCGGCGACGCGGTCGTCGCCCCCACCACCACCCGCCGGCTGCTCAACCGCTTCGTCACCCTGCTCCCCGGTCCCCAGGAGCGCCGCACCCCCGAGCTCGACCTGCTGACCGACCGCGAGCGCGAGGTGCTGCTGCTGATCGCGCAGGGCCTGTCCAACGCGGAGATCGCCGCCCGGCTCGTCGTCTCCGAGGCGACCGTGAAGACCCACGTCGGGCGCGTGTTGAACAAGCTCCACCTCCGCGACCGCGTCCAGGCCGTCGTCCTCGCCTACGAGGCGGGCCTGGTGCGGGCCGGCGGCCAGTAGCCGGACGGTCCGCACGCCGACCGGGAGCCGTAGCATGTGGGGGACGTCCGGTACCGCGGGGACGGACCGGAACGCTCGACCAGGAAGAGAACCCACGTGAACGCCGCCTCAGCGTCCCGCACCACCGAGGCGCACGACCGCCCGGCGCGGCTGCGCGTCGGCGTGGTCGGCGCCGGCCGCGTCGGCCCCGTGCTGGCCGCCGCACTGCGGCTGGCCGGGCACCAGCCGGTGGCCGCCTCCGGCGTCTCCGACGCCTCCCGCCGTCGCGCCGACGCGCTGCTGCCCGGCGTGCCGCTGGTCACCCCCGACGAGGTGTTGGCCAAAGCCGACCTGGTGCTGCTGACCGTTCCCGACGACGCGCTGCCGCCGCTGGTCGCCGGCCTCGCCGAGACCGGCGCGATCCGACCGGGCCAGCTGCTGGCCCACACCTCGGGCCGGCACGGCGTCGGGGTGCTGCGACCCGCGCTGCGCGCCGGCGGGTTGCCGCTGGCGCTGCACCCGGTGATGACGTTCAGCGGCACCTCGGTCGACGTGCAGCGGCTGGCCGGCTGCTCGTTCGGGGTCACCGCGCCCGAGGAGCTGCGGATGGCCGCCGAGGCGCTGGTCATCGAGATGGGCGGCGAGCCCGAGTGGATCGAGGAGCGGGACCGCCCGCTCTACCACGCGGCGCTCGCGATGGGGGCCAACCACCTGGTCACGCTCGTCGCGCAGTCGCTCGACGTGCTGCGCGGCCTCGGCGTCGCCGCCCCCGACCGGATGCTCGGCCCGCTGCTGGGCGCCGCGTTGGACAACGCGCTGCGCTCCGGTGACGCGGCGCTGACCGGGCCGGTGGCGCGCGGGGACGCGGGCACCGTCGCGGCGCACGTCGCCGAGCTGCGGGAGCACGCCCCCGACGCCCTGGCCAGCTATCTGGCGCTGGCCCGCACCACCGCGGACCGCGCCCTCGACCACGGCCTGCTGCGGCCCGAGTCGGCGGAGGCGCTGCTCGACGTGCTGGCGGGCGACGCGGAGGGCGGCCGGGGCACCGGCCGGGGACCGGACGGAGCGGAACGATGACCGTGACCGTGGCGCACACCGCCGAGCGGCTGCGCTCCCACTACACCGACGGCGCCCGCCGCGCGGTCGTGATGACGCTGGGCGCGCTCCACGAGGGCCACGCGGCCAATGTCCGCGCCGCCAGGGAGCGGGTCGGACCCGCTGGGCAGGTCGTGGTCACGGTCTATGTGAACCCGCTCCAGTTCGGCGAGGGCGAGGACTTCGCGCGCTACCCGCGCACCCTGGAGGCCGACCTGAGGGTCGCCGAGGAGGCGGGCGCCGACCTGCTCTTCGCGCCCTCGGACGCCGAGATGTACCCGTCGGGGCGCCCGCTGGTCACGCTCTCCGCCGGCCCGCTGGGCGACCGCCTCGAGGGCGCCTCACGCCCGGGGCACTTCGACGGGATGCTGACCGTGGTCGCCAAGCTGCTCCACCTCACCCGCGCCGACGTGGCGACGTTCGGGGAGAAGGACGCCCAGCAGCTGGCGCTGGTGCGGCGGATGGTGGCCGACCTGGACTTCCCGGTGGAGATCCTGCCGGTGCCGACCGTCCGGGAGCCGGACGGGCTGGCCCGCTCCAGCCGCAACCGCTATCTCTCGGCCGCCGAGCGCACCACCGCGCTGGCGCTCTCCCGCGCCCTGACCGCCGCCGCCGCGCGCCCGGACGCCGCCGGCGCCCGCGCCGCCGCCGCCGCAGAGCTGGCCGCGGCGGCCGAGGCCGACCCGCCGCTCGCGCTCGACTACCTCGCGCTGCTCGACCCGGCCGAACTCACCGACGCCCCCGACGACTTCACCGGCGAGGCGCTGCTGGCCGTGGCCGCCAGGGTCGGCACCACCCGGCTGATCGACAACCGCCGGCTGACCCTGCGCGGCCCCGCGTGACCGGGCGCACGCCGCTGCCCGCCGCCCTGGCGGGGCCGCTGCCGGCCCCGGCGCCCGGCTGGGCGATCGAGGCGGACGTCGTCGTGGTCGGCTCCGGCGTCGCCGGGCTGACGGCCGCGCTGCGCTGCGCCGCCGCCGGCCGGCGCACCGTGATCGTCACCAAGGCCAGGCTGGACGACGGCTCGACGCGCTGGGCGCAGGGCGGCATAGCCGCCGCCCTCGGCGAGGGCGACACCCCCGAGCGCCACCTGGAGGACACCCTCGTCGCCGGCGCCGGCCTGTGCGACGCACGCGCGGTGCGGGCCCTGGTCACCGAGGGGCCGGCGGCGGTGCGCCGGCTCATCGCGCTGGGCGCCACGTTCGACACCGGCCCCGACGGCGCGCTGTCGCTGACCCGGGAGGGCGGCCACCACCGGCGCCGCATCGCGCACGCCGGGGGCGACGCCACCGGCGCCGAGATCTCCCGGGCGCTGCTCGCCGCCGTGCGCGCCGCCCGCATCGAGACCGTGCAGAACGCGCTCGCCCTCGACCTGCTGAAGGACGCCGAGGGCCGCGCCGCCGGCGTCACCCTGCACGTGATGGGCGAGGGCCGCCACGACGGGGTGGGCGCGGTGCGCGCGCCGGCCGTGGTGCTGGCCACCGGCGGCATGGGCCAGGTCTACTCGGCCACCACCAACCCCTCGGTCTCCACCGGCGACGGCGTCGCCCTGGCGCTGCGCGCCGGGGCCGAGGTCTCCGACCTGGAGTTCGTCCAGTTCCACCCCACCGTGCTCTTCCTCGGCCCCGAGGCCGAGGGGCAGCAGCCGCTGATCTCCGAGGCGGTGCGCGGCGAGGGCGCCCACCTGGTGGACGCGGACGGGGTGCGCTTCATGCTCGGCCGCCACGAGCTGGCCGAGCTCGCGCCCCGCGACATCGTGGCCAAGGGCATCACCCGCCGGATGCGGGAGCGGGGCACCGACCACATGTACCTGGACGCCCGGCACTTCGGCGCCGCGATGTGGGAGAGCAGGTTCCCCACCATCCTCGCCGCCTGCCGCGCCCACGGCATCGACCCGGTGACCGCGCCCGTCCCCGTCGCGCCCGCCGCCCACTACGCCTCCGGCGGCGTCCGCACCGACCTGGCCGGCCGCACCACCGTTCCCGGCCTCTACGCCTGCGGCGAGACGGCCTGCACGGGGGTGCACGGCGCCAACCGGCTGGCCTCCAACTCCCTGCTGGAGGGCCTGGTCTTCGCCGAGCGGATCGCGACCGCCGTGCGGGAGGACGCCCCCCTCGCCGGCCCGCCCGTCACCCCGCCGCCCGGCCCCCCGGGCACCGGGCTGCCGTCGCCGGAGGCGCGGGTCGCCCTCCAGCGGCTGATGACGGCCGGCGCCGGCGTGCTGCGTTCCGGCGCCAGCCTCGCCGAGGCCGCCGCCGCGCTGGACGCGCCGGCCGAGGACCGCAAGCCGGCCGAGCCGGGCGCCGACAGCTGGGAGACGGCTAACCTGCGTCTGGTCGCCCGGGTGCTGGTCGCCGTCGCCCAGGCCCGCGCGGAGACGCGCGGCTGCCACTGGCGCGAGGACCACCCCGAGCCGGACGACGCCCGTGGGCGGCACCATCTGGTGGCCGCCCTCCGCACCTCAGCGGCGGGGCACCACCTCGCCGTCCACCCCACCGAATCGACCGCGTTCCCCGACGGCCCGGTCGTCCCCTAGGAGAGCCTTCGCCGTGACCAGCAGTCCCCGAACCCCAGGCACACCGCCCGCGCGGCCGGTCGAGTTGACGCTGCTGCCGCTGGGTAGCCGCCCGGCGGACGAGCCGGTCGGCGGTGGCTGCGGCTCGGGCTGCGGCTGCGGCGACGGGCACGACGAGGAGCTCGGCCTCGACCCCCTGGAGTGCGGCCTCGACCCCGACCTGGCCGCGCTGCTGGCGGCCGGCGGCCTGGACCCGGTGCGGGTGGAGGACATCGCGCACCTCGCGGTCGAGGAGGACCTGGACAACGGCGTCGACCTGACCACCGTGGCCACCGTCCCCGAGGAGGCCGTCTCCACCGGAGACTTCACCGCGCGGCAGGCCGGCACGGTGGCCGGGCTGCACATCGCGGAGGCGGTGCTCTCGGTGGTCTGCACCGACGAGTTCGAGGTGGAGCGGCACGTCGCCGACGGCGACCGCGTCGAGCCGGGCCAGGTGCTGCTCTCCGTCACCGGCCGCACCCGCGACCTGCTCACGGGCGAACGCTCCGCGCTCAACCTGCTCTGCCGGCTCTCCGGGGTCGCCACCGCGACCCGCGCCTGGGCCGACGCCCTCGGCGACACCGGCACCAGCGTGCGGGACACCAGGAAGACCACCCCGGGGCTGCGTGCCCTGGAGAAGTACGCGGTGCGCTGCGGCGGCGGGGTCAACCACCGGATGTCGCTCTCGGACGCCGCGTTGATCAAGGACAACCACGTGGTGGCCGCGGGCGGCGTCGCCGAGGCGTTCCGCCGGGTGCGCGCCGAGTTCCCCGGCGTCCCGGTCGAGGTCGAGGTGGACCGGCTGGACCAGATCGAGCCGGTCCTCGCCGAGGGCGCCGACCTGCTGCTGCTGGACAACTTCAGCCCCGAGCTGACCGCCGAGGCCGTCCGGCTGGTCGCCGGCCGGGCCGAGCTGGAGTCCTCGGGGCGGCTGACCCTGGCCGACGCGCCGGCCTACGCGGCCACCGGCGTCGACTACCTGGCCGTCGGGGCGCTCACCCACTCGGCCCCGATCCTGGACATCGGCCTGGACCTGCGCGAGGCCGACACCGCCGAGGGGGGCGACTGACCGTGCTGCTCACCATCGACGTCGGCAACACCCACACCGTGCTCGGCCTCTTCGACGGCGAGGAGATCGTCGAGCACTGGCGGATCTCGACCGACGCCCGCCGCACCGCGGACGAGCTGGCCGTGCTCCTCCAGGGCCTGATGGGGATGCACCCGCTGCTCGGCGAGGAGCTGGGCGACGGTATCGACGGGATCGCGATCTGCTCGACCGTCCCCTCGGTGCTGCACGAGCTGCGCGAGGTGACCAGGCGGTACTACGGCGACATCCCGGCCGTCCTGGTCGAGCCCGGCGTCAAGACGGGCGTGCCGATCCTCACGGACAACCCGAAGGAGGTCGGCGCCGACCGCATCATCAACGCGGTCGCCGCCGTCGAGCTGTACGGCGGCCCCTGCATCGTGGTCGACTTCGGCACCGCCACCACCTACGACGCGGTCTCCGCGCGCGGCGAGTACGCGGGCGGCGCGATCGCCCCCGGCATCGAGATCTCCGTCGAGGCCCTGGGGCTGCGCGGCGCCCAGCTGCACAAGGTGGAGCTGGCCAGGCCGCGCCACGTCATCGGCAAGAACACGGTCGAGTCCATGCAGTCCGGCATCCTCTACGGCTTCGCCGGGCAGGTCGACGGCATGGTGGAGCGCATGTCGCGCGAGCTGGCCGACGACCCGGACGATGTCACCGTCATCGCCACGGGCGGCGTCGCCCCGATGGTCCTGCGGGAGTCCACGGTGATCGACGCGCACGAGCCCTGGCTGACCCTGATCGGCCTGCGGATGGTCTATGAACGGAACGCCTCCCGACTCTGAGCGTCGCTGTCGTCCTCTGACCGCAGGTCCCGCTTTCGCCGGAACACGCCGCCCCAATGACGGTGGATTGTCTGTTTAGTACTTAAAGTCGGTTTATGGCTATGTCTCAGGCTTCCTCCCCCACCCCGGGCGGCGACGGGGACGACAACGGTGAGCAGCAGTCGCGGCGTCCGGCGGCCCGCCGCCCGGTGCCCACGCCGGCGGAGGTCTTCCCGCCGCGCCGGGGGCGCCCCGCGCCCCCGCCGCCGTCCCCGGGGGGCGGGGAGGGAGAGGGCGAGGAGCCGGGCGCGGGGGAGCGCGCCGAAGGGGAGGAGTGAGGCGAAGCCGGCACAGGGCGGTCGGTAGGCTGACTCACCCGAGCAGCCCCCAAGGAGGTCGCTTCCCGTGGACTACGTCGCCGCGCTCTTCGCCCCCACGGTGATGGCCGTCGCCTTCACCTTCCTGATCATCACCATCGTCCGCAGCCAGGGCGGCGCCAACAAGTACAAGGAGGACGCCGCCGTCGACGCCGCGCTCGCCACGGCCGCCTCCCGGCAGGCCGAGCCCGAGCGGGGCGAGGCCGCGCGTTCCTCCGACTGAGCCGATCCACCCCCGCACGGCGGGGGCGCGGGGCCGCCCGTTTTATCCCGGCGGCACTATTGTGCTTCCTGTGCCTCGGCCTTTGGGAGAGTTGGAAGACGCGGTGATGACCCGCGTGTGGGAGTGGAACCGCCCGGTCACGGTGCGAGAAGTACTCGAAGATCTGCGCCAGGACCGTTCGATCGCCTATACGACTGTGATGACGGTTCTGGACAACCTGCATCAGAAGGGCTGGGTCCGCCGCGAGCAGGAGGGCCGGGCCTATCGCTATGAGGCGGTCTCCACGCGGGCCGCCTACTCGGCGGCTTTGATGAATGACGCGTGGTCGGAGAGCGACAACCCGGCCGCCGCTCTCGTCGCTTTCTTCGGCATGATGTCCCCCGAGCAGGTCGCGGCATTGCGCGGCGCCCTGCGGGTGGTCGACGTGGCCGGAGTTCGGGTGGCCTCCCCCGAAGAGGACGGCGACCAGCCCCGGCGATAACCTCGCCGCTGTGTCGGAAAACCCAACGGAAGTCACTGTGCGCCGCGCCAGGACTACGGATGTCGCGGAGGTGCGCCGGCTCATCGACGCGTACGCCCGGCGCGGCATCCTGCTGGACAAGGCGACGGTGACCCTTTATGAGGACATCCAGGAGTTCTGGGTGGCCGAACGCGACGAGGACGCGGCCGTGGTGGCCTGCGGCGCGTTGCACGTCATGTGGGAGGACCTGGCGGAGGTGCGGACCCTCGCCGTCGACCCGGCCGTGCGCGGGCGCGGCGTCGGCCGCCGGGTGCTGGAGAAGCTGCTGGGGACGGCCAGGTGGCTCGGCGTTCGTCGAATTTTCTGCCTCACCTTCGAAGTCGAGTTCTTCGCCCGGCACGGCTTCGTCGAGATCGGCGACGCTCCGGTCGACGGGGATGTCTACAGCGAGCTGCTGCGTTCCTATGACGAGGGCGTCGCCGAGTTCCTGGGACTGGAACGGGTGAAGCCCAACACTTTGGGTAACAGCCGGATGCTGCTGCAACTCTGATTCATGTGACGAGCGGCGAGTGTTATGTCCGAATCGTCCCGCCGTGTCATATGCGCCACCGGCTAATCAGGGCCCGGGGTTTGTGTTTTCCCGGCAATGGCGGTTTGATTACATCCGCAGTCCTAATGGTATTCCGAACTATGAAAGAGGAGTAGCCCGGTGGCACAGAAGGTTCAGGTCCTTCTCCTCGATGACCTCAGCGGGGGCGAGGCGGACGAGACAGTTACGTTCGCCCTCGACGGCAAGACTTACGAGATCGACCTCAACTCGGAAAACGCCGAGAAGCTTCGCGACGCCCTCGACCCGTATGTCAAGGCGGGTCGGCGGGCCGGCAGCGGCCGTGCCGCGCGCGGGCGCGGCCGGGGAGCGGCGACGGGTGCGACCGCCGGGGGCGCCACCCAGGACACCGCGAAAATCCGTGCGTGGGCGAAGGAGAACGGATTCGAGGTCAATGACCGGGGTCGCGTTCCCGCGAACATCCGCGAGGCGTACGAGAAGGCCGGCGTCTGAGGGGCTCCCTCGTCGGCCTGCCGACATCAGACGGTCTCCCGTGCTCCCGTACCGGTCCCCGCGGCCGGCGCGCGGGGGAGGAGGCCGGGTCCCGTGTGCGGGGGGCCGCCTCGTGCGGCCCCCCGAGGCATGTCCGGCGCCGGATTCCCGGCCGGGAAACTCCCCGGTGACGCTGCGCCCGCGTACCGCCGCTCAGGGTGTTCGCGTTCGCCTGTAGCGGATGTCGGGGTACCGGGCCGCATGGAGTGTCAGCCTTAGGGGGTAGGAAGTCCCTAATGGATGAGGGGGGCGGTGGATTGTGGGTCACGACCGGCTATCCGGGGTGCGTTCGCCGACGGCGTAGCCGTCTTCGGCGCTCAGTCGTGGCCTGCGGGAACATCGTCTCGCACTATCGGGTTGGAGCTGTTGTCGCCTGTTCGGGGCACGGAGCCGGGGACAGGAGCCACACAGTCGGAATGAGCGGTCCCCCGTTGCGGGACTAAGCTGCGGAAGGACAGGGAGGGGACCGACCCCTTTACTGCCTGACCGCTCTGAGGAGCGATTATCGATGTTCGAGAGGTTCACCGACCGCGCGCGGCGGGTTGTCGTCCTGGCTCAGGAAGAAGCCCGGATGCTCAACCACAACTACATCGGCACCGAGCACATCCTTCTGGGCCTGATCCACGAGGGTGAGGGTGTCGCCGCTAAGGCCCTGGAGAGCCTCGGGATCTCGCTTGAGGCAGTCCGCCAGCAGGTGGAGGAGATCATCGGGCAGGGCCAGCAGGCGCCGTCCGGCCACATCCCCTTCACCCCCCGGGCCAAGAAGGTCCTGGAGCTGTCGCTCCGGGAGGCACTCCAGCTCGGCCACAACTACATCGGCACCGAGCACATCCTGCTCGGCCTCATTCGCGAGGGCGAGGGCGTCGCCGCCCAGGTCCTGGTGAAGCTCGGCGCCGACCTGAACCGGGTGCGGCAGCAGGTCATCCAGCTGCTCTCCGGCTACTCGGGCGGCAAGGAGGCGGCCACCGCCGGCGCCCCGGCCGAGGGCACGCCGTCCACCTCCCTGGTGCTCGACCAGTTCGGCCGGAACCTGACCCAGGCCGCCCGCGAGACCAAGCTCGACCCGGTCATCGGGCGCGAGAAGGAGATCGAGCGGGTCATGCAGGTGCTGTCCCGCCGGACGAAGAACAACCCGGTGCTGATCGGCGAGCCCGGCGTCGGCAAGACGGCCGTCGTCGAGGGCCTGGCCCAGGCGATCGTCAAGGGCGAGGTGCCCGAGACCCTCAAGGACAAGCACCTCTACACCCTGGACCTCGGCGCCCTGGTCGCCGGCTCCCGGTACCGCGGTGACTTCGAGGAGCGCCTGAAGAAGGTCCTCAAGGAGATCCGCACCCGCGGCGACATCATCCTGTTCATCGACGAGCTGCACACCCTGGTCGGCGCCGGCGCCGCCGAGGGCGCGATCGACGCCGCCAGCATCCTCAAGCCGATGCTGGCCCGCGGCGAGCTGCAGACGATCGGTGCCACGACGCTGGACGAGTACCGGAAGTACCTGGAGAAGGACGCCGCGCTGGAGCGCCGCTTCCAGCCCATCCAGGTCGCCGAGCCGTCGCTGCCGCACACCATCGAGATCCTCAAGGGCCTGCGGGACCGCTACGAGGCGCACCACCGGGTCTCCATCACGGACTCGGCCCTGGTCGCCGCCGCGCAGCTCGCCGACCGGTACATCTCGGACCGCTTCCTGCCCGACAAGGCGATCGACCTGATCGACGAGGCCGGCTCGCGGATGCGCATCCGCCGGATGACGGCCCCGCCGGACCTGCGCGAGTTCGACGAGAAGATCGCGAACGTGCGCCGGGAGAAGGAGTCCGCGATCGACTCGCAGGACTTCGAGAAGGCCGCCTCCCTCCGGGACAACGAGAAGCAGCTGCTCACCGCGAAGGCCCAGCGGGAGAAGGAGTGGAAGTCCGGCGACATGGACGTCGTCGCCGAGGTGGACGAGGACCTGATCGCCGAGGTTCTGGCCGCCTCCACGGGCATCCCGGTCTTCAAGCTGACCGAGGAGGAGTCCTCGCGACTGCTGCGCATGGAGGACGAGCTGCACAAGCGCGTCATCGGCCAGCAGGACGCGATCAAGGCCCTCTCCCAGGCCATCCGCCGCACCAGGGCCGGCCTGAAGGACCCGAAGCGTCCCGGTGGCTCGTTCATCTTCGCCGGCCCGTCCGGTGTGGGTAAGACCGAGCTGTCCAAGACGCTGGCGGAGTTCCTCTTCGGCGACGAGGACGCGCTGATCTCCCTCGACATGTCGGAGTTCGGCGAGAAGCACACGGTCTCGCGGCTCTTCGGCTCCCCGCCCGGCTACGTCGGGTACGAGGAGGGCGGCCAGCTGACGGAGAAGGTGCGGCGCAAGCCGTTCTCCGTGGTCCTCTTCGACGAGGTCGAGAAGGCCCACCCGGACATCTTCAACTCGCTGTTGCAGATCCTGGAGGACGGTCGCCTGACCGACTCCCAGGGCCGGGTCGTGGACTTCAAGAACACGGTCATCATCATGACGACCAACCTCGGTACCCGGGACATCTCCAAGGGCTTCAACCTCGGCTTCGCGGTCGCGGGCGACGTCAACACCGGGTACGAGCGGATGAAGGCCAAGGTCAACGACGAGCTGAAGCAGCACTTCCGCCCGGAGTTCCTGAACCGTGTCGACGACACCGTGGTGTTCCACCAGCTGACCCAGGAAGACATCATCAAGATCGTCGACCTGATGATCGCGCAGGTGGACGAGCGGTTGAAGGACCGCGACATGGCGATCGAGCTGTCCACGGACGCCAAGGAGCTGCTGGCCAAGCGCGGGTACGACCCGGTGCTCGGCGCCCGGCCGCTGCGGCGCACCATCCAGCGCGACGTCGAGGACGTGCTCTCGGAGAAGATCCTCTTCGGCGAGCTGCGCCCCGGCCACATCGTGGTGGTGGACACCGAGGGCGAGGGCAAGGACCGCACCTTCACCTTCCGGGGTGAGGAGAAGTCCTCGCTGCCCGACGCTCCGCCGGTCGAGCAGGCCGCCAAGGGCGGGCCGAAGCTCTCCAAGGACTGAGGCGTTCCTCGGTCCTGACACGGACGGGTGCCCCCGGCCTTCGGGTCGCGGGGCACCCGTCCGTTCGTCGTTCCGGGCCGCTGCGCTCGCCGGCCGGGCCGATCCCGCCCAGGATGGGGGTACGGGGTCTGGCCGAGCCGGTCGACCGTCGAGCGCCGGGAGGAGCGACGCCCATGCGGCACGAGATGCGGGCCGAGTACGCCGAGGTCGACGAGGCCGACGAGGCGGGCGGACCCGCCGGCGCCTGGCCCGTGAAGACGTGGCACATGGTGCGGCCCGGCGAGGAAGAGGCGATGTGCGGCCGGGTGCTGCGCCCCGACGCCAGGGGCCTCTCCGAGGCCGAGTGGGGACGGACCCCGGAACCGTTCTGCCACACCTGCGGGGCGCTCTACCTGCGCGAGTCGCCTTAGCGGCGGCCCCCGGCGGGTGGGTGGGTGAGGCCGTTCGGGTCGACTGTCAGTGGGCTGCGGCAGACTGCCCGCATGACTGAGAAGCGGGTCGTCACCGGAGCCGACGGGCTGGCGCGCTGCCCCTGGGGGTGCACGCCCGAGGAGTACCGGGTCTATCACGACGAGGAGTGGGGGCGTCCGGTCCGGGGGGACGACGCGCTCTTCGAGCGGATCTCCCTGGAGGCGTTCCAGTCCGGGCTCTCCTGGCTGACCATCCTGCGGCGGCGGCCGGGGTTCAGGGCGGCGTTCGCAGGCTTCGAGATCGCGGCGGTGGCCGGGTTCACGGAGCGGGACGCCGAGCGGCTGCTCGCCGACACCGGCATCATCCGCAACCGACGGAAGATCGACGCCACGCTGGCGAACGCGCGGGCGCTCGCCGGCTGGTCCGAGGGGGAGCTGACGGAGCTGGTCTGGTCGTTCGCCCCCGACCACGCGGCCCGTCAGGCGCCGCTGAGCCTGGCCGACGTGCCGGCCACCACGCCGGAGTCCGTCGCCCTGGCCAAGGAGCTGAAGCGCCGCGGCATCCGCTTCGTCGGGCCCACCACGGCGTACGCGCTGATGCAGGCGTGCGGTCTGGTCAACGATCATCTGCGGGAGTGTCACGCCAGGGGAGAGTGACGGGACGCCCGGCGGGGGATGCGGTCAGCTGAGAGAGGGAGGAGTCGAGCCACATGGCGGAGCGTGACTGGTTGATCGTCGAGGCCGAGACGGTCGAGGAGGTGATGGGCGCCGAGGCCCTCTATGACGGGCCGGCCCGTCGGGAGTGGGCGGAGCGGTTCCTCGCCTCGCCGGGCCACCACCTGCTGCTGGCGCGGGCCACCGATGCCGAGGGCCCGGTGGGGATGGCGTCGGGCGTCCAGATGACGCACCCGGACAAGGGCACCGAGATGATGCTCTACGAGCTGTGCGTCGCGGAGTCCCACCGCCGCCGGGGCATAGGCAGGGGCCTGGTGGACGCCCTGGGCCAGCTGGCGCGGGCCCACGGCTGCTACGGGATGTGGGTCCCGGTCGACGCGGACAACGAGGCGGCCCTGGCGACCTACCGCTCCGCGGGCGGCCGGACGGAGGAGCTCTGCCAGGTGCCCGTCTGGGACTTCGCGCCGGCGGAGGAGCCCTCGGGGGCTTAGGCGGCTTAGGAGGCTCGGGGGAGCGTGCACGGCGTACGGCGGCGGTGCTCCCGTTCGCCGCCGCCGTTCGCCGTCGCCGTCAGGAGCTGCCGGGGAGGCGGTAGCGCCCGTCGGGGAGCCGTTCGACCAGCCCGTCGCTGAGCAGCCCGCCCAGCGCGCGGGAGCGCTGCTCCGGGTCGTGCCAGACCCGGTCCAGCGCCGCGCGGGGCACGGGCCCCGGCAGCTCCCGCAGGACGGCGAGCAGCTTGCCGCGCACCTGGCGGTCGGTGCCCACATACGTCTGGGCGCGCCGCGGCGGGCCCTGGTGCGCCGGCGAGCCCGCGCGGCGCCAGGCGCACTGCTCCAGGATCGGGCAGCGCCCGCAGTCCGGCGTGCGCGCCGTGCACAGCAGCGCGCCCAGCTCCATGGTGGCCGCCGCCCAACGGGCCGCCGTCTTCGGCTCCTCGGGCAGCAGCAGCCTGGCGAGCTTGCGTTCGGCCGCGGTCGTGGCGTTCGGCGGGTACTCGGTGCCCGAGACGGCACGGGCGAAGACCCGGCGCACGTTGGTGTCCAGCACCGCGTGCCGCTGGCCGTAGGCGAACGAGGCGACGGCGGCCGCCGTGTACTCGCCCACGCCGGGCAGCGCCAGCAGCTGGTGGTGGTCGGTCGGCACCTCGCCGCCGTGCCGTTCCGCTATGGCCGCCGCCGCCCCGTGCAGCCGCAGCGCGCGGCGCGGGTAGCCCAGGCGTCCCCAGGCGCGGACGGCCTCGCCCGACGGCTCCGCCGCCAGGTCGGCCGGGCGCGGCCAGCGGCGCAGCCACTCCTCGTAGACCGGCAGCACGCGGCTGACCGGCGTCTGTTGAAGCATGAACTCGCTCACCATGACGCCCCACGCACCGGCCTCGGGCCGTCGCCAGGGCAGGTCACGGGCGTTGTGGTGGAACCACTCGATCACCGGCGCGTGCAGGGCGTCGGGGTCGGTCCCGGAGGACGCCTCGCCCTGGGCTGTGTCAGTCGCAGTCGTCGCAGTCATGGCAAGGGCGATCCTGGCACGGCCCGGCCACGGCACAAAGCGGCCCGCGCCTCGCGCGTGTTGATACGGAACGGTGTCCTGGCAAGCCGAGGGTGGGTCATTCGGGTGTGGCCGAAGTCTCGTAAGGTTTCCGCGTGGGATCACTGCGAACTCCGGTCGGCCCGTTGCCCTCCGCCATCTACTGGCGCCGCAGGGCCGTGATGGCGTGCGTGCTCGCCGTGGTGCTGCTGCTTGTCTTCTGGGCGGTGCGTTCGACGGGCGGCGGAAGCTCCAACGCCTCCGGCCAGGACGACGGCAAGGGCCCGGCCGACTCGATCACCCCGGGGCCGACGCCCTCGGAGTCGCTGATCGAGGAACGCCCCGGCGGCCGCGAGGACGACGGTGACGGGGACGAGGGCGACGAAGAAGGGGACGACGGCGGCTCGGCCGACTCGGACGGTTCTGGTGGCTCCGAGGGGCAGGACGACGGCGGGAACAGCGATAGCGCGGGCGGTGACGGCTCCGAGAGCGGCGGCGACTCCGGCGGCGGGGGCGGCGGGGCCGGGGGGCTTCCCGGATGCCTGGAGAGCGAACTGACGCTCTCGCTGCGCAGCGACGCCAACGACTACTCCCCGGGCGAGGAACCCGAACTGCGGTTCACGGCTGAGAACACCGGCGCGGCGTCCTGCCGGGTCGACTTCGGCCACGACGCGTTGACGATCTCGCTCGTCGACGACGCGGGCGACGAGATCTGGTCCTCCGCCGACTGCCCCGAGACCCCGGCCTCCTCGCCCACGGCGGTCTCCGCCGGCGGCACCGCCGACCACACGATCATCTGGGACCTGCGGCACTCGTCGGCCGACTGCGACGCCGATCCCGGCCCCGCCGCCTCGCCCGGCACCTACCTCGCCGAGGCCCAGCTCTCCGGCCACCCGGTCACCCAGACGTCCTTCCGGCTCGCCGAGGACTAGGCCCTCGGGCCGCCGCCTGCCGCCTGCCGGCGGGGCTCTGGGCGGGGAACGGTCCGGATGCGCCGGGGTGTGCGGTGCCTTGTGCGCCCCGGACCGTCCGGCTACGTCGCGGCGGCGCGTGGTTCGTCGCTGCCGGCTGCGGGAGAGGGCGGTGCGTCGTCGGGGGTCGGCCGGTCCGGCCCTCCCCCCGGTGCGGGTCAGACGTAGCGTTCGAGGATCGAGGACTCGGCCAGGCGGGAGAGGCCCTCGCGGACGGAGCGGGCCCGGGTCTCGCCGACGCCGTCCACGGCCTGGAGGTCGTCGACGCTGGCCGCCAGCAGCTTCTGGAGGCCGCCGAAGTGGTCGACCAGTCGGTCGATGACCAGGCCGGGGAGCCGGGGGATCTTCGCCAGCAGCCGGAAGCCGCGGGGGGAGACCGCCGTGTCCAGGGAGTCGGGGGCCACGCTGTAGCCCAGGGCCCTGGCCACCAGGGCCAGTTCGAGCAGCTCGGAGTGGCCGAGGCCGTCCAGCTCGGCGAGCGCGGTGCCGACCTTGCGGGAGCGCTTGCCCGCGGCGTCCGGGAGGTAGTCGCGGACGATCAGCTGGCGCTCCGGCTCGACGCCGGCGATCAGCTCGTCCAGCTGGAGCGAGAGCAGCCGTCCGTCGGTGCCCAGCTCCACCACGTACTCGGCGATCTCGACGGCGATCCTGCGGACCATCTCCAGCCGCTGCGCCACGGCCGCCACGTCCCGGACGGTGACCAGGTCCTCGATCTCCAGGGCGGAGAGCGTGCCGGCGACCTCGTCGAGCCGCAGCTTGTACCGCTCCAGCGTGGCCAGCGCCTGGTTGGCGCGGGAGAGGATCGCGCCGGAGTCCTCCAGCACCCGCCGCTGGCCGTCGAGGTAGAGCGCGACCAGCCGCATCGACTGGCTCACCGAGACGACGGGGAAGCCCGTCTGCAGGGAGACCCGCTGCGCGGTGCGGTGCCGGGTGCCGGTCTCCTCGGTCGGGATGCTCGGGTCGGGCACCAGCTGCACGCCGGCGCGCACGATGCGGGAGATGTCCCGGTCCACGATCACCGCGCCGTCGAGCTTGCACAGCTCGCGCAGCCGGGTCGCGGTGAACTCGACGTCCAGCACGAAGCCGCCGGTGCACAGCGACTCGACCGTGCGGTCGACTCCGAGCACGATGAGACCGCCCGTGCTGCCCCGGAGGATGCGCTCCAGGCCGTCCCGCAGCTGGGTGCCGGGGGCTACCGCGCTGAGCGCGGCGCGCAGCAGGCTGTCCGCTCCCGAGCCACCCACGGCCCTGCCGGGACTCGCCGGCCGGTCGCTGGCTGCCATGCACTCCTCCGGGGGACGAAACCGCGATCTGAGCCGCCGAGTCTACCGGCGTGCCCTCTGCCGCCCGGCGGACTCCGCCCGATACGCCGGGAGCACACCCAGCGCCTCCCCGATATCGGCGACCTCAAGCACCCGCATCCCGGGGGGCGCCTCGCCCGAGTCGACCGGCACCAGGGCGTGCGAGAAGCCCAGTCTCGAAGCCTCGGCCAGCCGCCGCTGCACACCGGTGACCCGGCGCACCTCGCCGGCGAGCCCGACCTCGCCGATGGCCACCAGATTCTTCGGGAGGGGGGTGTCGCTGGCGGCGCTGGCCAGGGCGAGGGCGACCGCGAGGTCCGCCGCCGGCTCGGAGAGCCGCACGCCACCGACCGTGGCCGTGTAGATGTCGTTCTTCCCCAGGGCCGATATCTGGCCGCGCTGCTCCAGGACGGCGAGCATCATCGACACCCGCGAGGTCTCCAGGCCGGAGGTGGTGCGCCGGGGGGAGGGGATCTGGCTGTCGACCGTCAGCGACTGGACCTCGGCGACCAGCGGCCGACGGCCCTCCAGGGTGACCGTCAGGCAGGTGCCGGGGACCGGCTCGTCCCTGCGGGTGAGGAAGAGGCCCGAGGGGTCGGCGAGCGAGGTGATGCCCTCGTCGTGCAGCTCGAAGCAGCCGACCTCGTCCGTCGCTCCGTAGCGGTTCTTCACCCCGCGCACCAGGCGGAGCCTGGCGTGCCGGTCGCCCTCGAAGTGGAGCACGACATCCACCAGGTGCTCCAGCAGCCGGGGGCCGGCGATGGCGCCGTCCTTCGTCACATGGCCCACCAGGACCGTGGACATCCCGCGCTCCTTGGACGCGCGGATCAGCGCCCCCGCGACCTCCCGCACCTGCGCCACCCCGCCCGGCGCGCCGTCCACCTCGGCGGAGGCGACGGTCTGCACCGAGTCCAGCACCAGCAGGCCGGGCCTGACCGCGTCCAACTGGCCGAGCACCGAGCCCAGGTCCGTCTCCGCCGCGAGGTACAGGTGGTCGTCGAGCGCCCCGATGCGGTCCGCCCGCATCCGCACCTGGCCGGCCGACTCCTCGCCCGTGATGTAGAGCGTCGGGCGGGGCTGCGAGGCAGCCTTGGCCGCGACGTCCAGCAGCAGCGTGGACTTCCCCACGCCCGGCTCGCCGGCCAGCAGCACCACGGCGCCCGGCACCAGACCGCCGCCGAGCACCCGGTCCAGCTCGGGCACGCCGGTGCTCCTGGCCGTGACCGCCGCGCCGTCCACCTGCCCGATGGGGAGCGCGGGTGAGGCGACGCGCGCCGCCGGGACCGTGCGCACGGCGGGCGTGCCGCCGACCTCCTCGACCGTGCCCCAGGCGTGGCACTCGGGGCAGCGGCCCAGCCACTTCCCCGTGGACCAGCCGCACTCGGTGCAGCGGTACGCCGGACGGTCACTTTTTCGAGCCATGGGCGGAACGCTACCGTCGCGCACTGACAGCCGAACGAACCACCCGCCGACGCCCGTTAGGCGCCGGGCGGGACGGCCTCGGGCAGGGGCGCGCGGCCCGGCGTCACCACAGGTCGTCGCCTCGGGGCAGCGAGGATCACCCGTTGGGGGGAACCTGGGGCCTCCGGCTCCGCCGGTCGCCCGTCGGGCGCCTAACGTCACCAGGTGATGACCAGCTGTCGCGCCCAGCCCTCACCGTTGACCGGGCGACGCCCCCAGCACGCCGCCTCGCCCCGGCCGCGTGCCCGACGTGGCGCGCGCCCCGCCGCCTACGCCGACGCCGACCTGGACGGGCTCTTCACCTACTGCCTCTCCGTGATGTGCGAGCACGACGCCGCCATCGCCGCGTTGGGCGAGGCGTTGGCGCTGGCCGAGCGGCAGCAGGAGCGCGGGCGGCGCCCGGAGGCGCCCGAGCTGGCGCGATCCTGGCTGTACGCGCTGGTGCGCTGGTCCTGTCTGCGCCGGCTCGCGCTCCAGCGCGAGCAGGGCGTGAGCGCCGGTCCGCGTGCCGTCGGGGAGGACGCCCAGCGGCGCCGGGAGTTGGCGATGCTGGCCTGGGCCGAGGCGGCCGGCACCACGCAGGAGCAGCGCGAGGCGCTGGAGTTGGCGGTCAGGCACCGGCTGACCACCGCCGAGATCGCCCGGGTGCTGCGGCTCGCGGAGGACGCGGCGCGCGCCCTGCTGACCACGGCGCACTGCGAGGTCGAGCGCACCACGGCCGCGCTCGCCGCGGTCGACTCGGCGCACTGCCCCTCGATGGCCATGCTCTCCGGCGACGACCGGCGGCTGCTCCTCGGGCCCACGCTGCGGCGGGAGTTGGTGCGTCACGTGGACGAGTGCCCGGCCTGTCGGCTGGTCGCGCAGCGCGCGATGGCCGGGTTGGGCTGGCCGGGCACCGCCCCCGCCGGCCAGACGCGGCTCGCGGTGGTGCGCGCTCCCAGGCCCGCCGTGCACGCCGCGCGCCTGGCCGTGCGCCGGGCGCGCGCGCAGCCGGGGCCGCGGTGGGACCGCTGGGGCTTCCCGCTTCCGGAGAAGGACCGCGCGGCGCGCCGCGAGCGGCTGCGCGGCCGCGCCGTCACCGGCACGGTGGTGGCCACGGTCCTGGCCGCCCCGGTGCTGGCGCTGTGGGCGGCGTACCGGGGCGGCCCCGTGACGGGCGAGGCGGCCGAGCTGGAGGGGATGTCGGCCAGCGTCCCCGACGAGGTGGTGGAGGAGGGCGGCGGCCCCGGCCGCCAGCCGAACGGCGAGCGCGAGCGCCGGCGCCCCGCCTCCCCCGACGAGCCGGCGGAGGGGGAGGAGCCGACCGGCCCCGACCCCGAGCCGTCGGACGACGCCTCCCCCGAGGACCGCGAGAGCGCGGGCTCCGAGGCAGGGGAGCCGACCACGCCCGCGCCGGGGGAGCTGTTCGTCGACGTGGCGACGACGGGCTCGGGCACGCTGCTCACCCTCACGGTCTCCGGCGGCTCCCCGGTCGACTGGTCGGCCTCGACGGACGCCGACTGGCTGCTGCTCGACCGCTCCTCCGGGACCCTGTGGCCGGGGGAGACGGTGGTGATCGAGGTGCTGGTCGACACGGCGCGGCAGCCCGCCGGCCCCTGGCGGGGGTCCGTGTTCGTCCAGCCCACCGGCACCCAGATCACCGTCGAGGGCACGGGTGAGAGTCCGGAGGATCCCGAGGAGCCCCCGGAGGAGCCGTCGGACCCGCCCATCGAGGAGCCGTCCGACCCGCCGAGCGACGACCCCGTTCCGCAGCCGAGCCCCGTCTGAGCGGGCCGTCCCGGGAGGGCCGGCGCGCTCCCCGAAACGCGCTTCCCGAGGCGCGCTCCCCGAGGCGCGCCGAGGCATCGGGACCCGGTGGTCGGAACCCGGCGGTCGGGGCGTGGAGTTGGGGACGCGGAGTTCGGAGCGCGGCGAGGCGTCAGAACGCGGTGGCCGGTCCGGTGAAGTGGTGCTGGACGACCGGCGCCAGCCGCCGGATCAGCACCTCGGCGTCGGTGCTGGCCAGCGGTTCCAGGCCCAGCACATAGCGCCCGAGCACGACGCCGACGAGCTGCATCGCGGCCAGCTCGGCGCGCAGTTCGGCGTCCGGCTCGGACAGCGCGCCCGCCACCCGGCTCAGCAGATGGTCGGTGATGGCGCCGCGGAAGATGGCCGCCGCCGTGTCGTTGTTCGCCGCCGACCGGAAGAGCGCCAGCAGCGGACCGCGGGTCGTCGGGTTCTCCCAGACACCGAAGAACAGCCGGGTGAAGCTCTCGCCGAACCCGTCGGGGCCGGTCGGCTCCGCCGCCGCGAAGGCGCGCGCGGCGACCTCGACGGCCGCGCGGACCGCCGCCGCGAAGACCTGCTCCTTGGTGCCGAAGTAGTGGTGCACCAGCGCGGGGGTGACGTCGGCGCCGCGCGCGATGGCGCGGACGGAGGCCAGGTCGTAGCCGCGCCTGGCGAACTCGGCGCGGGCGGACTCCAGGATGCGTTCGCGGGCGCCCGGGGAGCCGTTCTCGCTCTCGGCCCGCGACGGCCGGCCCCGGCGCCGCCCCGAGGCGGTGCTCATCGGCCGGCTTCCCCGCGCCTCTCGGCGGCGCGCCGCCCGCCGGGCGGCGGCGCGGGTGCCGGCTGCCGCAGATGCAGCCGGGTGAAGGCCAGCGCCTCGGCGAGGTCCGCCTCACGCTCGCGGGCCGACGTCGCCCGACGGGTGTTGATCTCGGCGATCACATGGCCCCGGTACCCGGTGGCGGCCAGCCGATCCAGCACGGCGGCGCACGGCTGCGCGCCGCGCCCCGGCACCAGGTGCTCGTCCTTGCCGGAGCCGGAACCGTCGCCGATGTGGACGTGCGTCAGGCGCTCGCCCATCCGCTCGGCCAGCTCCAGGGCGTCGCCCCTGGCGGTCGCGCAGTGGGAGACGTCGAGGGTCAGGTGCGGGTACTCCTCGTCCGTCACGTCCCAACCGGGGGCGTACGCCTGCATCTCCCGGTCGCGGTAGCGCCAGGGGTACATGTTCTCCACGGCGAAGCGCACGCCGCTCTCCGCGCCGAGTCGAGCGATCCCCTCGACGAAGCCGCGGGCGTAGGCGCGTTGCCAGCGGAACGGGGGGTGGACCACCACGGTGTCCGCGCCCAGGCGTTCGGCGGCGGCACGGGCGGTGACCAGCTTGCGCCAGGGGTCGGTCGACCAGACCCGTTGGGTCACCAGCAGGCAGGGCGCGTGCACGGCGAGCACCGGCACCCCGTGCTCGTCGGAGAGCCGGCGCAGGACCTCGACGTCCTGGCTCACCGGGTCGGTCCACACCATGACCTCGACCCCGTCATAGCCGAGTCTGCCGGCTATCTCGAAGGCCGCCGCCGTGTTCTCCGGATAGACGGAGGCCGTCGACAGCCCGACTCTCACCTCGTCGACGGGTTCTGGATCTGCCACGGCGACCAGCCTACGCGCACGGGCGCGGCGGGTGGCTTGACGCCGTGACGCCCCCGGGAGAATAATTAAACGCATGATTAATAAAAACGGCGACGGGCACGCCGACGCCGGTCAACCGGCCGTGCGCGCCCACGGGCTGAACGTGCGGCGCGGAGGGCGCGAGGTGCTGCGCGGGCTGGACTTCGAGGTCCCGGCCGGCAGCGTCACGGGGCTGCTCGGTCCCTCCGGCTGCGGGAAGACCACGCTGATGCGGGCCGTCGTCGGCGCGCAGAAGGGTGTCACCGGGACGCTGGAGGTGCTGGGCCGGCCCGCCGGCTCCGCCGCGCTCCGCCCCCGCCTCGGCTATGTCACCCAGGCGCCCTCGGTGTACGCGGACCTCACCGTCCGGCAGAACCTGGAGTACTTCGCGGCCGTCCTCGGCCTCGCGCGCTCCGCCCGCGCCGCCGAGGTGGACCGGGTGCTCGACGAGGTGGACCTCGCCGCCCGCGCGACGTCCCTCACCCGGGACCTCTCCGGCGGCCAGCGCTCCCGCGTCTCCCTGGCCGCCGCCCTGCTCGGCGCCCCCGAGCTGCTGGTGCTCGACGAGCCGACGGTCGGGCTCGATCCGGTGCTGCGGAACGCGCTGTGGGGTCTCTTCCACCGGCTCGCCGACGAACGCGGCACCACGCTGCTGATCTCGTCCCATGTGATGGACGAGGCGGACCGCTGCGGACGGCTGGTGCTGATGCGCGAGGGACGGGTGCTCGCCGAGGACTCGCCGCGGGCGCTGCGCGAGCGCAGCGGGGTCGCGACCGTGGAGGAGGCGTTTCTCGCCCTGGTGGCGGCCGACGCCGACCGGCGGGAGGTGCGGCCGTGAGCCCCGCCCGCACGTTCGCCACCACCCGCCGGGTGCTGGGCCAGCTGCGCCAGGACCCGCGCACCGTCGCGCTGTTGCTGCTGGTCCCGGTGGGGCTGCTGGTGCTGCTGCGCTATGTCTTCGACGCGGACCCCGATTCCTTCGACTTCATCGGCTCCTCGCTGCTGGGCATCTTTCCGATGATCACCATGTTCCTGGTCACCTCGATCGCGACCCTGCGCGAGCGGACCTCGGGCACGTTGGAACGGCTGCTGGTGATGCCGATGGGCAAGGGCGACCTGATCGTCGGCTACGCCCTCGCGTTCAGCCTCTTCGCCGTGGCGCAGGCGGCGGTCGCGACCGGCGTCGCGCTGTGGCTCCTCGGGCTCGACGTGGCCGGCTCGCCCTGGCTGCTGCTGCTGGTGGCCCTGCTCAACGCGCTGCTCGGCACCGCGCTCGGGCTCTTCGTCTCGGCGTTCGCCGCCTCGGAGTTCCAGGCGGTGCAGTTCCTGCCGGCGTTGATCTTCCCCCAGTTGCTGCTGTGCGGGCTCTTCGCGCCGCGCGACACGATGCAGCCGGTGCTGGAGTACGTGTCCAACGTGCTGCCGATGTCCTACTCGGTGGACGGCATGAACGAGGTGCTGGCCAGCGCGGAGGTCACCGGCGACTACGTGCGCGACGCGGTGGTGGTCAGCGGCGTCGCGGTGCTGGTCCTGGCGCTGGGCGCGGCGACGCTGCGGCGACGCACGGAGTGACCCGTTCGGTGGAAGGAACCGCACCCCGGCGCGCTCACGGCGCCGGGGGCGCGGGGGTCAGGGAGCGCGCATCCGGTCCAGGCGGCGGAGGATGACGCCCTCGCGCAGCGCCCAGGGGCAGATGTCCAGGGACTCCACGCCGAAGAGGTCCATCGCCGCCTCCGCGACCAGCGCTCCCGCCAGCAGCTGACCGGCCCGGCCGGGGGAGACCCCGGGCAGCTCCCGCCGTTCGGCCACCGGGAGTTCGGCGAGCTTCTGGCTCCACTCCCGCAGGTCGGTCCTGCTCAGCTGCCGGCGGACGTACTGCCCCTCGGCCGAGCGCGCCGCGCCCGCCATCCTGGCGAGCTGCTTGAACGTCTTCGACGTGGCCACCACCCGGTCCGGCGCCCCCAGCCGGCTGAACCGGCCGACCACGCCCGCCACTTCGGTGCGCACGTCGCGCCGCAGCGCCCGCACGTCGGCCGACGAGGGCGGATCGCCCGGCAGCCGGGCCGCCGTCAGCCGGCCCGCGCCGAGCGGCAGCGAGACCGCCGCGTCCGGCGCCTCGTCGAGGCCGAACGCGATCTCCAGGGAGCCGCCGCCGATGTCGAAGAGCAGCAGCCGCCCCGACGACCAGCCCAGCCAGCGCCGCGCCGCGAGAAAGGTCAGCCGGGCCTCGTCCTCCCCGGACAGCACCTGGAGCGCCACCCCCGTCTCGGCCGCCACCCGCGCCAGCACCTGCTCCGCGTTGCCCGCCTCCCGCACCGCCGACGTGGCGAACGGCAGCAGGTCGGCGACGCCGTGCTCCTCCGCCACCTCCAGCGCCTCCCGGACGGTGGCCACCAGCCGCTCCACGCCGGCCGGGCTGATCGCCCCCCGCTCGTCGAGCAACTCGGCCAGCCGCAACTCCGTCTTGTGGGAGTAGGCGGGCAGCGGGCGGGCGCCGGGATGGGCGTCAACCACCAGCAGGTGAA
Source organism: Streptomyces zhaozhouensis (assembly GCF_900230195.1). GTDB lineage: Bacteria > Actinomycetota > Actinomycetes > Streptomycetales > Streptomycetaceae > Streptomyces > Streptomyces zhaozhouensis. The sequence goes on along the minus strand of NZ_OCNE01000009.1, from coordinate 11,915 downwards.
CCGTGTTGGAACCCACGTCGAGAACTCCGAGTCTCATGCCCGACAACGCTACCCGGCCCTCTACCCTGGGCCTTGTGGCGAAGACGAAGAGGGCGAAGCCGGACAGAAGCGCCCCGGACGACCGCGGTTCCGACGGCGCGTGGGACGGCGCGAGGCGCCGGGCGGCCGGGGACGAGGTGGCGCTCGACCACCCGAGGGCGTGGGTCGAGTTCCCCGACCCGGCCGACCCCGAGCAGTACTTCCGCTGTGACCTGACCTGGCTGACCTCCCGCTGGAGCTGCGTCTTCGGCCGCGGCTGCCAGGGCATCCAGCCGGGGCGCGCCAGCGACGGCTGCTGCACGCTGGGCGCGCACTTCTCCGACGAGGAGGACGAGGAGCGGGTCGCGGGGCATGTGGCCCGACTCACGCCCGAGCAGTGGCAGTTCCACGCGGAGGGCTCCTCCCGCGAGGGCTGGGTCGAGCTCGACGAGGACGGCGAACGACGCACCCGCCGCCACCTCGGCGCCTGCGTCTTCAACAACCGGCCCGGGTTCGCCGGCGGGCAGGGCTGCGCGCTGCACCTCCTGGCGCTCTCCGAGGGGCGCGAGCCGTTGGAGACCAAGCCGGACGTCTGCTGGCAGCTGCCGGTGCGCCGCACCTACGAGTGGGTGGAGCAGCCCGACGGCGAGCAGTTGCTGTGCGTCTCCATCGGCGAGTACGACCGCAGGGGGTGGGGCGGCGGCGGTCACGACCTGCACTGGTGGTGCACGGGCGCACCGGCGGCACACGGCGGGTCGGAGCCGCTCTACGTCGGATACCGCGCCGAGCTGACCGAGCTGATGGGCAAGGACGGCTACGACCAGCTCGTCGAGCTGTGCGAGGCCAGGCTCGCCGCCCAGCGTGCCACCCCGCCCGGCGTCCGCCCCCTCCCGCTGCTGGCCCCGCACCCGGCCGACCCGCCCGCGCCCGTGGGCTGACGGCGGGCGCCCTGCCGAACGGGGCCTCGGAACGGGGCCCCGTGCGAGGGAACGCCGGGCCCTCGGGCAGCCCCCGCCTGTCCGGATGCCGGTATCGCCGTCCCGGAACGCGGCCGGCGGGCGTAGCCTCGGGAGGGTAGCCGCACCGTCTCGCGAGGAGAGGCATCATCATGGGCAGCCTGAGGTCCAGAACCGTCACCCACGGCCGCAACATGGCGGGCGCCCGCGCCCTCCTCCGCGCCGCCGGGGTAGCCAGGGAGGACTTCGGGAAGCCGATCATCGCGGTGGCCAACAGCTTCACCGAGTTCGTCCCCGGCCACACCCACCTGCAGCCGGTCGGCCGGATCGTCTCCGAGGCGATCAAGGAGGCCGGCGGCGTTCCCCGCGAGTTCAACACGATCGCGGTGGACGACGGCATCGCCATGGGCCACGGCGGGATGCTCTACTCCCTGCCGTCCCGCGACCTGATCGCCGACTCCGTCGAGTACATGGTGGAGGCGCACTGCGCCGACGCCCTGATCTGCATCTCCAACTGCGACAAGATCACCCCCGGGATGCTGATGGCCGCGATGCGGCTGAACATCCCGACGGTCTTCGTCTCCGGCGGCCCGATGGAGTCCGGCACCACCACGCTGGTGGACGGCACCGTCCGGAAGCTGGACCTGATCAGCGCCATGTCGGAGGCGGCCAACGACTCCGTCTCCGACGAGGACATGGCCAGGATCGAGGAGAACGCCTGCCCGACCTGCGGTTCCTGTTCCGGCATGTTCACCGCCAACTCGATGAACTGCCTCACCGAGGCGATCGGCCTCTCCCTCCCCGGCAACGGCTCCGTGCTGGCCACCCACACCGCGCGCCGCGCGCTCTACGAGGACGCCGGCCGCACGGTGGTCGAGATCACCCGCCGCTTCTACGAGCAGGACGACGCCTCGGTCCTGCCGCGCGTGGTCGGCTCCCGCGCGGCGTTCGAGAACGCCATGGCGCTGGACATCGCCATGGGCGGCTCCACCAACACCATCCTCCACCTGCTGGCCGCCGCGCAGGAGGCGGAGCTGGACTTCGGCCTCCAGGAGATCGACGCGCTCTCCCGCCAGCTGCCCTGCCTCTCCAAGGTGGCGCCCAACGGCAGCTACTACATGGAGGACGTGCACCGGGCCGGCGGCATCCCCGCGATCCTCGGCGAGCTGTACCGGGCGGGGCTGCTCAACGAGGACGTGCACTCCGTGCACAGCGCCACGCTCGCCGACTGGCTCAAGACGTGGGACATCAGGGGCGGTTCGCCGTCGCCCGAGGCGGTCGATCTGTTCCACGCGGCGCCGGGCTGCGTCCGTTCCGCCGAGGCGTTCTCCCAGTCCGAACGGTGGGAGACGCTGGACACCGACGCCGAGAAGGGCTGCATCCGGGACGTCGCGCACGCCTACTCGGCCGAGGGCGGGCTGGCGGTGCTTTTCGGGAACCTCGCCGAGGACGGCTGCGTGGTGAAGACCGCGGGCGTCGACGAGTCGATCTGGACCTTCGAGGGGCCGGCGGTGGTCGTCGAGTCCCAGGAGGAGGCGGTGGAGGCGATCCTCACCAAGCGCGTCAAGGAGGGCGACGTGGTCGTCGTCCGCTACGAGGGCCCCAGGGGCGGCCCCGGGATGCAGGAGATGCTGTACCCGACCTCCTATCTCAAGGGACGCGGGCTGGGCGCCAAGTGCGCGCTGATCACCGACGGGCGGTTCTCCGGCGGGACGTCGGGGCTCTCCCTCGGTCATGTCTCGCCGGAGGCGGCGGCCGGTGGCACCATCGCGCTGGTGCGGGACGGCGACCCGATCCGCATCGACATCCCCGGGCGTTCGCTGGAACTGAAGGTCGCCGACGACGAGTTGGCGCGGCGCCGGGCCGAGCTGGACGGGCGGTACGCGCCGGTCGCGCGCGAACGGAAGGTCTCGCTGGCGCTGCGCGCCTACGCGGCGATGGCCACGAGCGCGGACCGCGGCGCGGTCCGCGACCTCGACGCCCTGGAGCGGCGCGGCTAACCGCCGACTCCGCGCGGCTGTTCGTCCGCGCCCCTTGCGCGCCGGTGGGCGGTTGCTCGCGCCGTTCCCCGCGCCCCTTTTCGGCCGGTGGGCGGTTTGGGGGCGCGGGGAACTGCGCGCTTGCTGGGTGGCGGGGCGCAGTCGACTACTGGCCTTGCCGGCCCGGGTGGGTTGTCGTCTGCCAACCGTGGTGGGTTGCTCGCGCCGTTCCCCGCGCCCCTTGCGCGCCGGGAGCTTCACGGCCGGGTGGGTTGTCGTGCTCGCCCCGCCAACCCCTACCGGCGGGGCACCGCATACAGCGTGTTGCCGAGCGTCGGGACGAACACCGCCTCGTCGCCGACCGCCGGTGACGGTGGGGACGCGTCGCTGCCGGGGCCCGGCGTTCCGGGGTGCGGCTCGCCCGCGCCCAGCGGTTCGCCGTCCTCCGCCGAGAACCGGTGCAACGCGCCGTCGCCGTCGGAGAGATGGAGCACCCCGTCGGCCAGCGTCGGCGGGGACGCGATCCGCGCGCCGGTCGACCGGTGCCAGCGCACCTCGCCGGCCGCCGGGTCGACGGCGGCGAGCTGACCGCCGAGGCTGGAGGCGTAGAGCGTGCCCTCCGCCAACACCGTGCGCGGCTCGGTCGGTTCCGGCAGCTCCGTCCTGGTCCACTCGCGGGTGGCGAGGTCGAGCCGCCAGACCGCGTTGGTCACCGGCAGGTCCACGTCCCACTCCTCGAAGTACGCGGCCTCCTCGTCCATCCCGACCCCGTGCAGCAGCCCCGGCACCTCGTCCGGCGGCGCCAGCGGGGTCGGCCACAGGGACTGGCCGCTGTCCGAGAGCAGTTGGAGCCGCGGCAACTGCCCGCTCTCGTCCTCCCTGCTGGCGGCCAGGAAACGGGTTCCGTGCCCGAGCAGGTCGGTGAGGTAGCGGCCGGGCGCCTCCCAGCTCCCCAACGGGTCCGGCCCGTCGGCGGAGTAGAAGCGCACCGTGCTGTCGCCGTTGCGGAACGCCACCGCCTCGTCGCCGACGGCCAGCGTGTCGCCCAGCTCGGGGGCGTCGATCTGCCAACGCACCTCGCCGCTGGCCGGGTCGAGCGCCGCGAGGCCCCCGTCCGACGGGGCGATGACGCTGTCGCCGACGACCGTCGCGTTCGGCCAGGGACCGCCGGCGCGCGGGCCGTTGAACCGCCAGCGTTCCCCGCCGTCCGCGTCGAGCAGCAGGGTGAACTGGCCGGCGGCCGAGCACAGCACGCCGCCGTCGGTGGCCGGTTCGCAGCCGAAGCCCTCGGTGGGCGCGTCGCGCACGCCCCAGTCCCGCAGGTCGACCTCCCAGGGGTCGGCCGGCGCCGGGCCTTCGAGCGTCGACGGGTCCTCCGGCGCCGCGCCGGTGCCCCCGCCCTCCGATTCGCCGTCGTCGGAGGGCCGGTACTGCCACAGCGCGGTGGCCACCGCGCCCGCCGCCACCAGCGCCACCGCGGCCGCCGCCCAGCGCCGCCAGCGCCCCCCGCGCCCCTCCCCGTCGCGCACGCCGGCGTTCACGCCGGGGCGCGTGCCGCGCCGCTCGCCCGCGCCCGCTCCGCCCGCGCCGGTGCCCGGCTCCGCCGGACCCGTGCCGCGCCACACCGGCGACTCGCGCACGCCGGCGGCCTGCGCGCGGGTGTCGGCCCAGGCCGCCATCCGCAGCACCGCCGCGACGCCCGGCCGCTGTTCGGGGTCCTTGACCAGGCACAACCCGACCAGATCCCGCAGCGACTGAGGCACGTCGCTCAGGTCGGGCTCCTCGTGCACCACCCGGTAGGCCACCGCGAGCGGGTCGCCGCCGGCCGTGCCGTCCGTGTCGAACGGGCTGTGCCCGGTCACCGCGTAGGCGACGACGGCGCCCAGCGCGAACACGTCGGCCGCCGCCGTCACCTCGCCGCCGCCGCTCAGTTGCTCGGGCGCCATGAACGGCGGCGAGCCGAGCACCGCGCCGTCCTCCGTCAGCCGGTGTCCGTCGTCCAACGCGCGCGAGATGCCGAAGTCGATGACCCGCACCCCGTCGTCGGCGAGCAGCACGTTGCCCGGCTTCAGGTCCCGGTGGACCAGCCCGCAGCGGTGGATGTCGAGCAGCGCCTCGGCCAGCTCCGCGCCGACCCGCGCCGCCTCCCGCGCCGCCAACGGGCCCTCGCGGTCTATCCGTTCCGTCAACGAGCCGCCGGGAACGTAGAGCGTGGCCAGCCAGGGCGGGTCGCCTTCCGGGTCCGCGTCCACCACCGGCGCGGTGAACGCGCCGCTGACCCGCCGCGCGGCGGCCACCTCGCGGCGGAACCTGGCGCGAAAGCCCGCGTTCTCCGCGTACTCGCGCCGGATCACCTTGATCGCGACCTGCCGGCCGGCGACCGTGCGGCCCAGGTGGACGACGCCCATGCCGCCGCTGCCCAGCCGGCGTTCGATGACGTAGTCACCGATCCGTTCTGGTCTGGTCTCGCGGCCGTCAGCCATGCGACTCCCCCGGAGTGGCTCGGTACCGGTCGCACCCGGGGCGTGTCGGTCCCTCGCGGTGCGCCGTGGGACAGCGTACTTCCGTGGGGGGCGTGACCCGGCGCGGTCGCCACGGAGATAATCGACCACATGTCCAAGTCTGTGCGGCCCACCGCCCCCTCGCCCGCGTCGGAGAGCGCGGCCCAGCCCCCGAGCGAGCCGCGCCCGGAGTCGATCCGGTTCTACGGCACCAGCTGGGTGGACCGCTCCGGCGGCTACCGGCTGCGCCGCGTCGTCCTCTTCACCGGCGCCCTGGTGGCGACCGCGGCCGGCGCGCTGCTGCTGACCCTGGGCTACGGCGGGATGAGCGGGGCCGAGACGCCGGGGTGGCTGGGCGCCCTGGTCGCGCTCGCGTTCGCCATCTGCACGGCGCTGGCCTTCACCCGCCAGTGGCTGCGATACACCAGGCCGGCGCCGGAGACGGGAGTGGACGAGGCGGCGTTCCGCTCCATCAACGTGGTCGGCTTCGTCGGGGTGCTGCTCGCCTACACCCTGCGCAGCGCGGTCGAGGCGCCGGGGGAGCGGCTGGCGCGCGCCACCCACGAGGAGGCGCTGGAGCGCTACCGCCGGCTGGTGGCCAAGCGCTCCCGCAACCCCGCGCGCCGCAAGCGGCGTTGACGCGGCCCCCGGAGAACCCCGAGCCGTTGTCTCAGGGGTGCTTCAGGGGGAACCCTCAGCGGCCCCTGGCATGTGTCAGCTTTTCTTGACGCGTGCCGCGCGCCGCTGGACGCTGGTCGCATGAGAACGGCACGGCCACGTCGGCCGCGCGGGGCGTCGGGCGCCCCGGGGCGGTCCGGCGGCGGTCGGGTCCGGAGAGGAGACGCGTGTCCCGGGACGACGCGGACGCCGTGTCCGACGGCGACCACCTGCTGAAGGTGCTGGGCGCGCTCAACAACCCGCACCGGCTGCGGATCGTCGCCGCGCTCACCCACGAGCGGAACTACGTGAGCAGGCTGGCCAGGGAGACCGGGATCAGCCGGCCGCTGCTGCACATGCACCTCCAACGTCTGGAGGCCGCCGGGCTGGTCACCAGCACGCTGGAGCTCTCGGACGACGGCAAGGCCATGCGCTTCTACGAAGTCACCCCGTTCGTGTACCAGCTCACCCCCGACAGCATCGCCCTGGCCACCGAGACACTCAGCCGGACCGGGCAGAGAGAGGAAACGCGGTGAACGACACCCTGGCCTCCCAGGCGGCCAGCGAACCCGCCGCCGTCTGGGCGGCGGCCCTGGGCACCGGAGGCGTCTTCGTCCTGATGATCGTCGTGGTCTGGCAGATCGCCGCCACCTGGCGGGCCAGGATGCTGGCCGGCCGCGAGGAGGAGTACCGCAGGCTCGCGGCCAAGTACGCCGAACTCCTGGAGGACAACACGGAGATCCTCCGCCGCTACAGCGACGAACTCGCGCAGGTCCGCACCTCCGTCGGCTCCGTCGAGCGGATGATGCGCGAGGTCGACTGAGCCGAACCGACCGGACGGGTCCCCGCCGCACTTCGCCGCCCCGCCGCCCGTCCTTCCGCTTGTCTTCACGCTTGCCTTTCCACCCGCCCTCCCGACCGTTCCAGACTGTTTCCGGCGGTTACCGACCGTTTCCGTGATCCACCTCCGTGGAGGAGTTCCCATGCGCGCCCTGCACCGCCTGGTCCGCATCGTGCGGCCGGCCCAGCCCAACGGCGAGTACGACAACCGCGGCTTCCCCCGGGAGCACCACCGTCCCGAGGACCGCCCGACCCCGAAGAACCCCGGTGCGGAGGGGGACGTTGGGGAAGGCTGAGGCCATGCGGACCTCTGACTTCGCCACCTCGTTCAACGCCGTCGCCGCCGAGTACGCCTCCGCCCGCCCCGACTATCCGCCCGCCCTCTACGACGCGCTGGAGGAGTGCTTCGGCCGTCCGTTGGCCGACGCCCACGCGCTGGACGTGGGCGCCGGCACCGGCAAGGCCACCCGCGGCCTCGGCGAGCGGGGCGTCCGGGTCACCGCGGTCGAGCCGGGCGACGGCATGGCCGCCCAACTCGCCACCGCCTCCCCCGGCGTGCCCCTGGTGCGGGCGGTCGGGGACGCGCTCCCGTTCGCCGACGGCAGCGTCGACCTGGTCACCTACGCCCAGGCGTGGCACTGGACGAGGCCCGAGGTCGCGTTGCCCGAGGCGCTGCGGGTGCTGCGCCCCGAGGGCGGCCTGGCGCTCTGGTGGAACACCAACGACCGTTCCGTCGGCTGGATCGACGAGCAGGTCGAACGGTTGCGCAGACGCCTGCCGCAGCACGGCGCGCACGACGTGACCCGCATCGTGGGCCGCCACCTCGCCGCGCTCGAACCCGCGCTCCGCCCCGTCTACCGCGAGGTCGCCTGGAGCCGCACCGTGCCGATCGCCACCCATCTGGCCAATCTGGCCACGCACTCCCAGTTCGCCGTGCTGGACCAGGTGGAGACCCGCCCGGTGCTCGCCGAGGAGGAGGCGATCGTCGGCGCGCTCTTCCCCGACGGCCTGGTGGAGGAGTCCTATGTCGTGCGGCTGACGTATCTTCCGCGACCGAACGAGCTCACCACCGACTGAGAACGCGCGATCGTCACGCATTCGCGGCCGGCTCCTGACCGACACTCGGACGATTCGACGCCCGGCGCCCGCCCGGTGCGAGGATGACGGCGGTGTCGGGACGGACGGCCGTCGCGTGCGGACGTGGATGCGGAGCGGGTGAGCACGGAATGTCAGGGAAGATCGCCGTCATCGGCACGGGAAAGATCGGCGAGGCCCTGTTGGTGGGCCTGTTGGGCGCCGGCAGGGCCCCCGACGACGTGCTGGTCACCGCCCGCCGCGAGGACCGCGCGGTGGAGCTGCGGACCCGGCACGGCGTGCGGGCGGTGCCGAACGCGGAGGCGGCGAAGCTCGCCGACACGCTGATCCTCGCGGTCAAGCCGCAGGACCTGCCGGCGCTGCTGGACGAACTGGCCCCGCACGTCGCCGCCGACCGGCTGGTGATCAGCGCCGCCGCCGGCATCACCACCGCGTTCGTGGAGTCCCGGCTGACCCCCGGCACCCCGGTGGTGCGGGTGATGCCCAACACCCCCGCCCTCGTCGACCAGGGCATGTCGGTGATCTCCGGCGGCTCCCACGCCTCGGAGCGCCACCTGGACGCCGCCGACGCGATCTTCGCCGGCGTCGGGCGCACCCTGCGGCTCCCCGAGTCCCAGCAGGACGCGGCCACCGCGCTCTCCGGCTCCGGGCCCGCCTACTTCTACTTCCTGGTCGAGGCCATGATCGACGCCGGCATCCTGCTCGGCCTGCCCAGGGACAAGGCCCACGAGCTGATCGTCCAGTCGGCGGTGGGCGCCGCCGCGATGCTCAGGGACACCGGCGAGCACCCCGTCGCCCTCCGCGAGGCGGTGACCTCGCCCGGCGGCACGACGATCAACGCGATCCGCGAGCTGGAGAACCACGGGGTGCGCGCCGCGCTGATCGCCGCCCTGGAGGCGGCGCGGGACCGCAGCCGGGAGCTGGGCGCTGACGCTTGACGCCTGAGCGGGAGGGCGACAACCCACCTGGTCGGTGCTGCTGCGTTGTCGTCGTTCCCTCGCCATGGATGTGCCGTGTGGTTTCGCGTGTCCGCAGGGCGGCTGTCAGTGGCCCAATGTGGACCCGCGTCTGATCGACCGCGCTCGCCACGGCCGGGGGCGTGGGGATCTGCGCGAGTGACCGCGCACCGGGACGCAGGCGACGACCCACCCGGCCGGCCAGGCCCGTTGTCGTCTTTCCCCCGCCCCCACCGGGGTGCGGACGACAACGGAGCGGTACCGGTCAGGTGGGTCGTCGCTCCCCGAAACCGACGGAGTCAGTCCGCGATGGCGCGCAGCACGTTCATCCGGCCGGCACGGAAGGCGGGCATCAGGGCCGCGACGAGGCCCACCACCGCCGAGCCGACGAAGACGACGGCCAGCGTCGACCACGGGATCTCCAGCACCCGGAACCCGCTCAGCTCCAGCAGCCGCTGCGAGGTCAGCCCCCACGCCATGCCGAGCCCCAGCCCCAGCACCGCCCCGAAGAGCGCGATCACCACCGACTCCAGCCGCACCATCCTCCGCAGTTGCCGCCGGGAGAGGCCGATGGCTCGCATCAGCCCGATCTCCCTGGTCCGTTCGATCACGGAGAGGGCCAGCGTGTTGACCACCCCCAGGACCGCCACCAGGATCGCCAGCGCCAGCAGCGCGTAGACCAGGTTCAGCAGCGCCCCGATCTCGTCCTCCAACTGCTGCTTGTAGTCGGCCTGGTTGGCGACGTCGTACTGCGGGAAGCGCTCCATCCGCTCCTTGAGCGCGGCGTAGGCCGCCTCCTCCTGGCCGTCCTCGGCCTTGGCGAACATCGCGATGTTGTTCGGCATCTCCGCGCCGAGCAGCTCACGGGCCGTGTCGATGCCCAGATACATGGCGCCCTGGTCGATCACCGTGTCCTCCGAGGTCACGGCCGCCACCGTCAGCTCCGTCGAACCGCCGCCGGTGAAGTCGACGCGCACCGTGTCCCCCAGGGACAGCCCGCGCTCCTCGGCGAAGGTCTCCGGCACCGACATCGCGCCCGGCGCGAAGGCGTCGGCCAGTTCGCCCTCGACCGTCTCGGAGACCAGGTCACCGGCGTAGGTCGGCGAGGCAGCCACCAGCTCCTCGTCCCGTTCCGCGCCGTCCGGCGTGGTCAACGTCGCCCACACGCCGGTGTAGTCCGTGACATGCGTCAGACCCGGCGTCTCCCGCACGACGTCCGCGGCCTCCTCCACGATCGACTGGCCCCTGCTGTCCACGATGAAGTCGGCGCCGACCGTGCGGTCCAACTGGTCGGAGGCCGAGGCCACCGCCGAGGAACCCACCACCGCGAGCCCGCTCACCAGCGCCAGTCCGATCATCAACGCGCTGGCCGTCGCGCCCGTGCGCCGGGGGTTGCGCCGCGCGTTCCGCCCGGCGAGCCGGCCCACCGGGCCGAAGACGCCCAGCACCAGCGCGTTCAACACCCGCACGATCCACGACGCCAGCACCGGCGCCGCCACCACCGCGCCCACCAGCGTCCCCAGCAGGCCCAGCGCCAGGAAGGCCGAACCGTCCGACGCCTCGTCCGCGGCGGCCGCCATCCCCAGCGCGGCGGCACCGCCGCCCGTCAGCAGCAGGCCGAACGCCGCCCGCACCCGGCCGGCCCGCGCGTCACCCGGCGTGCCCGCCTCGCGCAGCGCCGCCATCGGGGAGACCCGGCTCGCCCGGCGCGCCGGCAGCCAGGCCGCCAGCACCGTGGAGACCACACCGACCGCCATCCCGATCGCGGGGGTCGTCGCGGCGACCGTCAACGAGGTGCCCTCGACGTTCATCCCCATCGCGCTCATCCCGCGGAGCATCAGCGCGGCCAGCCCGATCCCGGCGGCCACCCCCAGCGCCGAGCCCACGACGCCCAGCAGCAGCGCCTCGACGAGGACGGAGCGGTTGATCTGGCGGCGGCTGGTCCCGATGGCGCGCATCAGGCCGATCTCGCGGGTGCGCTGGGCGACCAGCATGGAGAAGGTGTTGACGATCAGGAAGATCCCGACCAGCACCGCGATCCCGGCGAAGCCGAGCATCGCGTACCGCAGCACGTCCAGGAAGCCGACCTCCTCCATGGCCTCCTTCCGGTTCTCCTCCCGGGTGTTGACCTCGAAGCCACCGCCCAGCTCCTCCGCGATCCGGGACTTCAGCTCGGCGTCGGAGACCCCGTCCGCCGCGTCCACCGCCACGGAGCTGACCAGGTCCGGTGCGCCGAGCAGCGTGGCACGCGCCGCCGTCGGCTCGAAGAGCAGATAGGCGACGCCCGGGTTGCTCCCCTCGAACTCGGCCACCCCGACCACCGTCACCGCGTGGCTGCCGGCGGCCGTGACCGCGGTCAACGCGTCGCCGACCGCGACGTCCCGCCGTTCGGCGGTGTCCGCGTCCACCAACACCTCGTCGGCGCCCGCCGGTTCCCGGCCCTCGACCAGCTCCATCAACCGCTGGTTGACCGGGCCCCAGTCGGCGCCGATCGTGGGCGCCCCGCTGTCCGAGTCCAGGTTCTCGTTGGCCGCGTCGACCACCGTGAGATCGGTCGACTCCACCGCGGGGTGCGCCCCGGCGACCCCCTCGACGGCGGCCACCCGTTCCACCACGTCCTCGGAAAGCGTCCGGGGAACGCCGGTCTGCTGCCGATGCTCCTCCTCCTCGGCCGCGACGGTCACATCCGAACTCGTCCTGCCGAAGAAACGGTCGAAAGTACTGCTCATCGTGTCGCTGAAGACGAGCGTGCCGCAGACGAACGCGACCGACAGCACGATCGCGACCGCCGACAGCGCCATGCGCCCCTTGTGGGCGTAGAAGCTGCGGAGTGAGGTTTTGAGGACGGTCATGAGGTGCGGCCCTGTCCGTCGAAGCCGCGCATCCGGTCCAGGACGCGGTCGGCGGTGGGGT
>NZ_OCNE01000005.1 GCF_900230195.1 Streptomyces zhaozhouensis | reverse complement strand
CATCGTGTGCGAAGCAGAGGAGGACGCCGATGACGTGCCTCGACTACCTCCGGCCCGGCGACACCCTGGTGGTGCCCTCCCTCGACCGGTTAGGCCCGCTCTATCCAAGACCTGATCTCCATCGTCTCCGGCCTGCGCAAGCACGGCACCGGATTCCAATCGCTCCATGAGGCCCTGGACACCAGCACTCTGGGCGGCCGCCTGGTCTTCCACGTGTTCGCCGCGCTCGCGGAGTTCATCCGCGAACTCGGGATCCCGCCGACAAAAGAACAGGATTGAACGTTACCGGCGGAACTCTGTCTCTGCGCGCGCTACCTCGGCGGTGTGGAGAGTCGGGTTGTAGGCGGGTGGGGGTATGTGGAGTTGGTCGGTGGTGTAGTCGCCGAAGCGGAGTACGTTCTCGCGCCGGTAGGGGCTGAGGACCGCCAGGTCACTCGCGTTCAGGGTCCAGCCCTCGCGGGCCATCTGACGAAGGGTCCGGGTCATGTCGATGGTGGTGGAGAAGATCACGCTGGAGGCGACGAGGTCGAGGAATTTGATCGCTTTGTCCTGGAGTTCCGGGTCCCGGCTGGTCAGCCAGCCGGCGTTGCCGAAGTGGAGCCACTTGGTGAACCCGTTGTAGGCCTCGGCCTTGTTCGTCGCCCTCTGGATCTGCTCGCGAAGTGCGGGATCGGAGAGATAGCGCAGCAGCACGGCAGTGCGCACGGCGCGCCCGACCTCCCGGAAGGCCTGGTAGCTCTGGTTCTTCCGCGACCGGTTGTTCAGCCTGCGCAGAAGTGTCACCGAGGAGACGGTGCCCTGCTTGACCGAAAGGGCGACCTGCATGAGGTCGGGCCAGTGGCGGCGGATGAGGTCCCAGTCGATGGCGGTACGCGGGTCGGTGGAGAACAGCTGGTCGATGTGGCGGTAGCGCGCCGTGGGGTCGGGGCGGTGGAAGGTGAGGTCCTGGAAGTTGCGGATCCTGGGCAGCAGGTCGATCCCCAACAAATGTGCGAGTCCGAAGACAGGGAACGACTGGCCTTGTGTATCGGCGTGGACCTGCTCCGGCTGGGCCGCCGAGGGGTTCTGGAGCAGGGAGTCGATGAGGTAGACCGCTTCCCACACGCCGCAGGGCACGAATCTGGAGAAGAGCGCGACGTAGGTATCGGCGACCAGATGGTGGGCGATGCCGCCGTAGCCGCCGTACCGGATCGAGGTTTCGGCAAGGAGGTTGTCGACCGCGGCGTCCATCATCGTGCCGTCCACCGCCGCCACAGACCCATCACCCCAGGTGTGCACCAGGTCCAGGTCGAGGTGGGCGTCGACGACGTCGGCGCCGGCACGAGCCAGATTCTTCGGCGTGCAGTGGCGTTTGGCGATCGCGGCCAGCTCATGCGCCGAGACGGTGCGGATGTGCCGGGCGGCTTGCGCTGCCCCGAGTCCGGAGCCGTAGGTGAATGCAGTGACCACGTACCGGGCCAGCGGATCCTTCAGCTTCGGATCCGAGCCGGACAACGGGCCGAACCGGTGCCACCAGCCGGTCCAGTGCGCCGCCCGGGCGAGGTGTTCCAGGAGGCCCCGGGCCGGCAGCCGCTGGTCCAGCTCGGCCTCCAGCACCTCGGCGGAGGCGGTGCGCTCGCGGCCGATACGCGCTGTTTGAGCGAGGGCACCCCTGTGGCCGGGTCGATCGTCAGGTCCGCGTTGTCCGGATACCCGGCATCCACCTCGCCCGCGATCCGGGTGAGCTGCCGCCGCAGGTTGTCCACGAAGCCATCTGCGGCGTGGGGGATGCCAGCCTGCTCACAAAACTGCGGTATCTGCGACTCCACTTGGTCCCATGGCAGGAGCATCGTCGTCCAGTCGCCGAAGTCCTCCGCGCCGACCACCGCGATGTCTCCGCAGCGGAGCTCTTCGACGAGGTAGGCGAAGACCATGGCCTCGAAGTGCCGCCGCACCAGCATCCCCGGCTGGTCCTTCGCGTACACCGTCGTGCGCCACTGCTGCGAGGCAAACGACAGATCCAAGGCCGAGCCGTCACCCGTGCCAGCGGGGATCAGGTCACGGGTCAGGTGCCGGTGGGAGACAGCGTGTTCCAAGGCGTTCAGCACACTGCGGTCCCGGGAGGTGGCCACGAAGGTGAGAGTCTGGGCGAGCTTGAACATCGTCGGCCGGTCCGGGCGGAAGAAGCGTTCCACCAGCGGCGTCCAGTTCCCGCCCCGATACGCCGCCAACGCCTCGATCTCCGCGAGCTGGGTCTCGAAACCGCCGCCGTCCTCCACCACCTCACGGACACGCTTTACTGCCAACGTCTCGTCCAGACTGCCCTGACCGCTCTGGCCAGCATGCTCGCCGACGGCGTGCTCCTTGAGCACTATTAGCACATCCCTGTAGGAGGCCAGAAGCTGCTCGGTCGACGCCTTGTGACGCTGTTCCAGATCCGCCAGTTCTTCCTGGGCCCGCTTGGCGTGCCGGGCCATCCGCTTGGAGAGCATCACCACGAACTCATCGCGCACCCGCGCCCTGGCCTTGGCCACCGCGCATGCCAGCAGCGCGGTCCGCCGCGGCTCGGAGACATCCAGTATCTCGCCGATCGACAGCACCCGGGCCTGCTCCGCGAACGCGCTGACCTTGGCCGCGGCCACGCCCTCGACCCAGCTCGCCGCATCGCCGAAACCATCCACGAGATCGACACGCTCGCCGTGCTGCCGATACCTCGACCACGTCGCCCGCCGCCCCGGCTCCTTGATCACATCGAACGGGCTGCGGCGCTCGCCGTCCGGCACGACCAGCAGCCCGGCCAGGCGGTAGCGAGCCGGACCCACCCGCTCGGCGATCCGGGCGCAGATCTCGCCCTCCACCCGCGTCCTGATCGAGCCCGCCATCCGGTCCAGCGTGGAAAAAGCCCGGAAGTTCCAGACCCGCGCGGACGATCTCCTCCAGCGCGACGTTCACCAGGTCCACCACAGAGGCGCGGACCGGCGCCGCCTCTTCCATAGCGGCAGCGGCGATGCCACGGGCCCGTAGAGGGTCGTGCACCAGGCCGAGATATTCCCGGATCCAGGAGCGGTAGCGCTTCGCCGTCCGCTCCTCCACGCCAGGCGTCGCATCCTCCGGCAGACCAGCCGCAGTGCGGACACGAGCAATGACCACCACCGGGATCTCTTCCAAGCCCGGGAAGTAGCCCAGCCGGGCACAGGACTTCAGCAACACCAGCAGTGTGAGGAGCGATCCCGGGCGCTCATGGGTCCGCTTCGCCGCCCATGTGATCTCAGCCTCGTCCGGGGTGAAGAACTGGGCCAGCTCACGTTCGGAGATGATCCGTTTGAAGCGCGGATACGCCGTCCGCTCCACCGACGCCACAACCACACCACCAATCACATGATCGGCAGCACACTACCCCGAGCTCGGAAGCCTACGATCATCACGGACCGTCATCACGCGATGGATACGCTCGGCAGCCAGAAATGACGCAACGTAACTAAGTGGCCCGTTTCGCACGTATCTCCTCCGACCCCCCAGTAGAGCTGGACGGTGTCGAAGCGGGTGCTGGCGCCCAGGTCGACCTGGAGCCACTGCGGGGCCGACCAGTCGCTGGCCCAGCGGGTCCCGTCGTCGCCGTCCGTGGCGTGCTCCGGCAGGAACGGCGCGCCGTCCCCCTCCTCCTGGAAGGTGGAGGCGGTCGTCTCGGCGCCCAGCGCCAGATTGGTGCCGTCGACCGGCGGGGGCACCACGTTGACCGACGTTGCCTCGATGCCGAGGTTGCCCTGGCCGTCGCGCGCCGCCAGATAGATCTTCCACGGCCCGGGGCGGCCGGGCGCCTTCACCGTGAGGGAGCCGTCGCCGTTGTCGCGGAAGTCGGCCGGCGTCAGCGCCCCGTTGTCGTCGATGTACTTGCTGTTGACCAGCACCTCGTACGTCGGCGCGTCGCCGTCCGGATCGTTGACCGAGGCGCTCAGCGTGAACTCCGCGCCCGCCGGGACCGAGGTGCGGTCCCCGCCCACGGTCAGGTCGGTGATCACCGGCGGGGTGTTGCCGGGGGCCTGCCCGCCGAAGAGGTCGGCGACCGCGTAGTACGAGAGCCGCCTCTCCCCGCCCGGCAGCAGGTTGAACCAGACCCCGCCGAAGTCCTCCTCCACGCCGTAGTGGAAGAGCGTGCCGCCCAACGCCACGCCCTCGTGGTCCATCAGGCAGTCCCAGGCGGCGCGGTACCCCTCGGCCTTCGCCACGTCCGTCGGCTCCTCGGGAACGCCGTTGACGTCGTCGTCGACCTCCCACTCACCGGCCGGGCCGCCCTCGGTCAGGAGGTAGGGCCGGTCGTAGCCGCCCTCGACCCACGCCTGCTGTATGCCGCAGACCGCGTCGTAGGCGTTGACCTGGAGCAGGTCGAGGTCGGGGGAGTGGGCCTCGTAGTACTCCCAGGCGCCCACCCAGGCGTCGGTCGAGGTGACCGGGTGGTTCGGGTCGAGTGCCTTGATCTCCAGGGCCGCGTCGTTGACGAACTGGGTGTAGGCGACCCGCTGGGCCTCCAACTCCGCGCCCTCGTAGCAGTTCTGCAGGCCGAGCACGGACTCGTTGCCGACACTCCACATCAGCACGCCGGGGTGGTCGCGGTACTCGGCCACCCAGGTGTTCATGGCGGCGAGCTGCTCGCCCTTGTAGTCGTGGTCGTTGACGTAGTCGACGCAGCCGCCGCTGCCGGGGCCGCCGCCCGGCTGGAGCCAGAAGCCGGCGATGACCCGGACGCCGTGGGCCGCCGCGGCGTCCAGCAGCGGCCTGCTGGTGGCGTCGGTGCCCCAGGTGCGGGTGGTGTTGGCTCCCATGGAGGCGAGGTCGGGCATGTAGCTGTCGGCCTGGTCGGCCGGCGGGCCCCAGGTCAGCCCCTCCACCACGTACGGCTCGCCGTCCACGGTCAACTGCCAGTCGCCGTCGCCGCCGGTGACCTCCACGACGCTGGCGGCGGTCAGGGCGGGGTCCGCGTCCCCGCTCCCGGTCGAGGAAACCGTCGGCGCCTCGGTCGGCGCGGCGGTCGCGGTCTGGTTCGCCGCCGTGAAGGCGCCGCCCAGCAGCGCCACCACGGCGCCGACGACGGCGACCGGCCTTCCACGGCGCTTCCTGGACGCCGGGGAGGACGTCTCTCTCCTGGTCAGCACACCTGCTCCTCACATGGGGGATGGCCGTCGCGCCTCTCGGGGAAGCCGTGCCGGCCAGCCGGGAGAGCGCTCTCCGCAGCAGACTGGCGGCAGTGCGGGGGCATGTCAACGGGCCGGACGCGGTTCCGGACCGGTCCCGGAACGGTCGGGCGCACGCCGCCCGGGAGGTGCGCCAGCCGGTCAGGCGGACTGCCGACGCACCAGCGTCGGTTCGAAGATCACCGAGGTCGGCCGCGCTCCCGGCTGGTCGAGGCGGTCCAGCAGCAGCCGGGTCATCTCGGCGGCCATCTCCTCGATGGGCTGGCGCACCGTGGTCAGCGCCGGACGGCAGGAGAGCGCGGCGCTGCTGTCGTCGAACCCCACGACGGCCACGTCCCCCGGCACCGAGCGCCCCCGCTCCCGCAGCACGTGGAGCGCGCCCTGGGCCATCAGGTCGTTCGCGACGAACAGGCCGTCGACCTCGGGGTGCCGGTCCAGCAGCGCGGACGTGGCGCGTTCGCCGCTCTCCAGGGTGAAGTTCCCCTCCTCGCACGGCACATAGGGGTGGCCGTGCCTGGCCAGGGCGTCGCGGAAGCCCGCCAGCCGGTCCTGGCTGGCGAGCACGTCGAGCGGGCCGGTGACGCTGGCGATGTGCTGCCGGCCGCGTGCGACGAGATGGTCGGCCGCGAGCCGTCCGCCGTCCCGGTGGGCCAGGTCCACGTAGCTGACCGGTACCGGACGCGGGGGCCTGGCGAAGAGCACGCAGGGCACCCCCGCGGCCACCAGCGTCTCCGGCAGCGGGTCCGCGGCGTGGATGGAAACCAGCAGCGCGCCGTCGGCGTGGCCCTGCCGCAGGTAGCTGACCACCTGCTTCCTGGCGTCCGCCGAGTCGGCCAGCATCAGCACGGGATGCATCGCCCGCCGCCGCAGCCAGTCGACGACGCCGGTGCTGATCCGGCCGAAGAACGGGTCCGCCAGCAACCGGCCCCCCAACGGCGCCTCGGGGCCGCCCCCGTCCTCCGCGCCTCCCTCGTCGGCGCTCGCGCCGGAGACGACCAGCGCGACCGTGTCGGCCCTGCGGGTGACCAGGGAGCGCGCCGCGCGGTTGGGGACGTAGCCGGTGGCGGCGACCGCCTGGCGCACCGCGTCCTGGATCGAGGGGTCGACGTTGCGGATCCCGTTGATCACGCGGGAGACGGTGGCGCGGGAGACACCCGCCTCCCTGGCCACGTCCTCCAGCGTCGGGGAACCCTTGGCCGCGCGGTCGCTCATGGTGGCCTTTATAACACACTCAGAGAGCGCTCTCCCAGGTGTGTCTCCGGGGCGTGCGAGCCGCTTCCGTTCCCCCGTGCCGCCCTGGTCGCTCCCGGCCGCGCCGGGCGTGCGCGGGGGTGCAGCCCCGGCGCTCAGGAGAGGTCGACGCGCCTCACCGTTCGGTAGGTTGATCTTCACCTAGGGGGAACGCATGGCCGACGAGGCGAGGAAACACCCGGTGCGCGACCTGCGGCGCGCCAACCGCGCGGCGCTGCTGCGCCAGCTCTACTTCCACGGACCGCTGAGCCGCCACGAGTTGGGCCTGGCCACCGGCCTCAGCTCCGGCACGGTCAGCAACGTCACCGGAGGGCTGCTCGCCGACGGGCTGCTGGCGGAGGCCGGTTCCGTCGAGTCGGACGGCGGGCGCCCGCGCACCCTGCTGCGGGTCGCGCCCGACTGCGGCCGGCTGGTGGGCGTGGACGTCGGCGAGACCGGGGTCCGCGTCGCGCTCTACGACGTCGCGTTGACCGAGCTGGCCAGGGCCGAGTTCCCGCTGCTCGACGGCGGCCGGGACGTGGGCACCGTGGTCGGCCACATCGGCGCCGGCGTCGCCGCCGTGGCGCGGGTGGCGGCGGTCGCCCTGGACGAACTGCTGGGCGTCGGCGTCGGGGTGCCCGGCATCGTGGAGCGGGCGCCGGGCGTCGGCGCCGTGGTGCACGCCGCGACGGTGGGGTGGGACGCGGTCCCGTTGGAGTCGCTGTCGCGGGCCGCGATCGGCCTGCCGCCCCGGGTGCCGCTGCGGGTGGCCAACGGCGCGCGCACCTTCGGCCAGGCGGAGACGTGGTACGGCGCCGGCCGCGGCAGCCGGGACGCCGTGATCGTGCTGTGGGGCTCCGGCGTGGGCGCCTGCATCGTCGCGGGCGGGGCGCCGTACGGGGGAACGGGGTCGGCGGCCGGCGAGTTCGGCCACACCACGCTGCGCCTCGGCGGACGGCGGTGCCGCTGCGGGGCCTTCGGCTGCCTGGAGGCGTACGTCGGGGCCTGGGGCCTGCTGGAGCGCTGGGCGGAGAGCGGGGGTGCGGCCGGCGGTGCCGACCACGAGCGCGGTGTGTCGCGGCTGCGGGAGGCGGCCGAGTCCGGCGACCCGGACGCGCGCCGACTGCTCGCCGAGGCGGCGGAGTTCCTCGGCGCCGGGGTCTCCGACCTGATCAACCTCTTCAACCCGGAACGGATCGTGATCGGCGGCTGGGCCGGACTCGCGCTCGGCCCCCGGCTGCTACCCCAGGTGCGCCGCGTCGCCGAGTCCCGCGCGCTGCCGCATCCGGCCCGGCGCGTCACCATCGAGCTGGGGCGGCTGGGGCCGGACGCGGTCACGGTGGGCGCGGCGACGCTGCCGCTGGCCGACTTCCTCGCCGGCGGCGGGAGCCGCGGCACGGCGCCGGCCGGCCGCCGGGCGGTGGTCCCGGGGCGACGGGGGCGGCGCCGGACCCGCGCGTGACGGGCCGACGCCGCCCTGCGTCAGGCCGGGGCGTCCTCGCCGCGCACCAGGACCCAGACCACCTTGCCCTCGGCGGTGGTCTCGAAGCCCAGCTCGTCCGCCATCTCGCGCAGCAGCCACAGACCCCGGCCGGCCTCGGCCGTCCAGTCGGGGAGTGTGATGGTCGGCAGCGTGGACAGCCGGTCGTGCACGGCGACCCGCACCGACTCGCCGTCCCAGCCGAGATCCAACCGGCAGTGCGGGTCGGGGACATGGCGGGCCACGTTGGAAAGCAGCTCGGTGACCCCGTGCAGCACCACCTCGGTCACCGCCTGCGGCTGCTCCCACTCCCGCATGGCCAGCGCGGCCAGTCGCCGGAAGCGCGCCAGATCCTCCCGGCGGGCCGTCAGCAGCCAGCTGTGGCCGCGTCGTCGGGTGCCGGTCCCCTCGCTGGTGAGCCTGGTAAGCATCGTGAACCCTCCGGTTGCCGCACGGGAGTCAGGGAGTGACTGCGCTGTGTTTGTCTCGCACCCTGCCCCTCACGCGTGGCAGTCAGTGAAGAATTCAGCTGCACGTGTGCCGTTCATATCACTCGAAGGAGTGGCTGAGTTGACGGACCCTCAGCTCGCCGGTCGGGGCTTGCGCTGGTGTTCGGCGTCGGGGGGACCGTCGGTGGAAAGGGGGGTGCTCCAGTCGCTCCCGAGCGCCGTGTTGAGCAGAGCGTAGTGCGACTCGCCGACACGCTCCAGGGAACGCGCGGTGCCGTGCGGATCCCGGCTCCACCGCGACGCCGCCTGGAGGGTCGCCGAACCGAACGCGCCCGTGAGCAGCCCGGGTCGGGGGTCGTCCACCGGGAGTCCGCGCTGGGAGCGGATGGCCTCGGCGACGCGGCCGTGCTGCTCGAGCGCCAGCCGCACGCCCACCCAGCGCGCCGTCTCGTCCCTGCCCATCACCCGCAGCGCGCGCAGCGCCAGGTGCCGTTCCCGCCGCGGCGCGGACCGCAGTGCCGAGGAGACCGTGCGGCGCAGGCTCATCAGCGGTGGCTCGTTGACCGGCCGGCGCGCCAACTCCTGCCGGAACACCACGTGCATGGCCCGCAGCGGCTCCAGGATCACGTCCTCCTTGGAGGCCAGGTGGCGGAAGAAGGTGCGCTCCGACACCTCGGCCCGGCGCGCTATCCCGTTGACCGTGGTCGCCTCGTAGCCCTGGGTGAGAAACAACTCAAGGCCCGTGTGGAGGAGTCGGTCCTGGACGTCGCGCCGCCGCCGTTCCCTCAACCCCTTGGGAGATCGCTCTCCCGCGCTCTTCGCTGTCATGCCCGCATCGTAAGCGGCGTGCCTCTCCGGGAGACTGTCGGTGCCTCCTGCCAGAATGCACAACGCGGCGCAGGGCGCGCCGGGAAAGCGGAGCGAGATCGTGCACGAGCCTGTCGCAGGCCGGTCCATCGAGGGTCGGATCGCCGAGGAGCTGGGCGTCCGGGAGGGGCAGGTGAGGGCGGCTGTCGACTTGCTGGACGGCGGTTCGACGGTGCCGTTCATCGCCCGCTACCGCAAGGAGGTCACCGGCGCGCTGGACGACACCCAGCTGCGCAACCTGGAGGAACGGCTCCGCTACCTGCGCGAGTTGACCGAGCGGCGCGAGGCGATCCTGGAGTCGATCAGCGCCCAGGGCAAGCTGGACGACGCGCTGGCCGCCCGCATCCGCGCCGCCGACACCAAGGCCAGGCTGGAGGACATCTACCTCCCGTACAAGCCGAAGCGGCGGACCAAGGCGCAGATCGCCAGGGAGGCCGGCCTGGAGCCGCTGGCCGACGGGCTGCTGTCCGACCCCTCGGTGGCGCCGGCAGCGGCGGCGGCCGCCTTCGTCGACGCCGAGCGCGGCGTCGCGGACGCGGACGCGGCGCTGGCCGGGGCGCGCGCCATCCTCACCGAGCGCTTCGGCGAGGACGCGGACCTCATCGGCGAGCTGCGCGAACGGATGTGGACCGGCGGCCGGTTGGTCTCCCGGGTCAAGGAGGGCAAGGAGGCGGAGGGCGCCAAGTTCTCCGACTACTTCGACTTCTCCGAGCCGTTCACCGAGCTGCCCTCGCACCGGGTGCTGGCCATGTTCCGGGGCGAGAAGGAGGAGGTCCTGGAGCTGGTCCTGGAGCCCGAGGCGGGGGAGGGCGAGGGGCCCTCGGCCTTCGAGCGGGCCATCGCGCACCGCTTCGGCGTGGCGGACCGGGGCCGCCCGGCCGACGCCTGGCTGGGGGAGACGGTCCGGTGGGCCTGGCGTACCCGCATCCTGGTGCATCTGGGCATCGACCTGCGCTCCCGGCTGCGTACCCGGGCGGAGGACGACGCGGTCGGCGTCTTCGCCGCCAACCTCCGCGACCTGCTGCTGGCGGCCCCGGCCGGCACCCGCGCCACGATGGGGCTCGACCCGGGGCTGCGCACCGGGGTCAAGGTCGCGGTGGTCGACGCCACGGGCAAGGTCGCGGCGACCGAGACGGTCTACCCGCACGCGCCGCAGCGCCGTTGGGCCGACGCGTTGGACACCCTGGCCGCGCTGGTCAAGGCGCACGGCGTGGAGCTGATCGCCATCGGCAACGGCACGGCGTCCCGCGAGACGGACAAGCTGGCGGGCGAGCTGATCGCCCGTCTGGGCGACGCCGGTGTCACCCGCATGATGGTCTCCGAGGCCGGTGCCTCGGTCTACTCGGCCTCCGCCTACGCGGCCAGGGAGCTGCCCGAGCTGGACGTGTCCCTGCGCGGCGCGGTCTCCATCGCCCGGCGCCTCCAGGACCCGCTGGCCGAGCTGGTCAAGATCGATCCCCGTTCGATCGGGGTCGGTCAGTACCAGCACGACCTGTCCGAGGTGAAGCTCTCCCGCTCGCTGGACGCGGTGGTCGAGGACTGCGTCAACGGCGTGGGCGTCGACGTCAACACGGCGTCCGTGCCGCTGCTCGCCCGCGTCTCCGGCATCGGCACCACCCTCGCGGAGAACATCGTGGCCCACCGTGACGGCAACGGCCCGTTCACGGGCCGCGCCGCGCTGCGGCAGGTGCCCAGGCTGGGGCCGAAGGCGTTCGAGCAGTGCGCCGGCTTCCTGCGGATCAGGGACGGCGAGGACCCGCTGGACGCCTCGGCCGTGCACCCGGAGGCGTATCCGGTGGTGCGCCGCATGGTGAAGACCACGGGCGGCGACGTGGCGTCCCTGGTGGGGAACGGCCCGGCGCTGCGCGCGCTGCGCCCGGCCGACTTCGTGGACGACACTTTCGGGCTGCCGACGGTCACCGACATCATCGGGGAGCTGGAGAAGCCGGGGCGCGACCCCAGGCCCGCGTTCCGCACGGCCCGCTTCAAGGAGGGCGTGGAGAAGCTCGGGGACCTGGAGCCGGGGATGACGCTGGAGGGCGTGGTCTCGAACGTGGCGGCCTTCGGCGCGTTCGTCGACGTCGGGGTCCACCAGGACGGCCTGGTCCATGTCTCGGCGATGTCGCGGAAGTTCGTCTCCGACCCGCGCGAGGTCGTCAAGCCGGGGGACATCGTCAAGGTCAAGGTGCTGGACGTGGACGTGCCGCGCAAGCGCATCTCGCTGACGCTGCGGCTCGACGACGAGCCGGGCGCCGGCCGGGAGCGGGGCGAGCGCGGGGAGCGCGGGGAGCGGGGCGGCGCGCCCCGGCAGCGCGACCGGCGCAACGGCGGCGCGCGGCGCGGGGGCGGCGCCGGCGGCGGTCAGCGTTCGGGCGGCGGAGGCCAGCGCTCCGGCGGCGCCGAGCCGTCGAACAGCGCCATGGCCGACGCGCTGCGCCGGGCGGGTCTGGTGCGCCCCGAGCGGGGCCGCCGCTGACAACACCCCGGCGCCGCACGGCGGTTGGCGGGCACGAGGACGGCCGGGACCTTCGGGTCCCGGCCGTTTCCGTTGTGAGTTGCCACGCAGTTCCTTGCCAGACTGGCGAGTAACAACCTACGGTACCGTAACCTACGGTGTCGTAAGTATCTTTGGAACAGCGCGGGAGATCATGTGACCCTCGACCCAGCCCACCCCACCGGTAGATCGGGCGACTGGACGGACGCCAGGCTGATCTATGCGTTGGAGGAGGTCGTCGAGACCGAGTTGAACCGTCATCTGAAGGCGGCCAAGGACTGGATGCCGCACGAGTACGTGCCCTGGAGCCAGGGGCGCGACTTCGACGGCCCGATGGGCGGCGAGCCCTGGTCCCTGGAGCAGTCCAAGGTGTCCGACGTCGGACGCACCGCGCTCGTGGTCAACCTGCTGACCGAGGACAACCTCCCCAGCTACCACCACGAGATCGCCACCATCTTCGGCCGCGAGGGCGCCTGGGGCACCTGGGTGCACCGCTGGACCGCCGAGGAGGGCCGCCACGGGATCGTGCTGCGGGACTACCTGCTCACCACGCGCGCGGTGGACCCGGTCCAGCTGGAGAACTTCCGGATGGCCCACATGTCCGAGGGCTTCGAGTCGGACAACGCGCACTCGATGCTGCACTCCGTGGCCTATGTCGCCTTCCAGGAGCTGGCGACGCGTATATCTCACCGCAACACGGGCCGTGAGTCCGGAGACCCGGTCTGCGACAAGCTGCTGGCGCGCATCGCGACCGACGAGAACCTGCACATGGTCTTCTACCGCAACCTGCTGCGCGCGGCGTTCGAGATCGCGCCCGACCAGACGATGCGCGCGGTGCGGGACGTGGTGGTCGGCTTCCGGATGCCGGGTCACGGCATTCCCGGCTTCGAGCGGGCCGCCGCGCGGATGGCCATCGGCGGGATCTACAACCTGCGCATCCATCTCGACGACGTTCTCCAGCCGGTGCTGCGGTACCTCGGTGTGATGGAGATCGGCGGGCTGAGTCCGGAGGGGCTGAAGGCGCAGGACGAGCTGGGCACGTTCCTCGGGGGGCTGGACTCCGAGGCGCGGATCTTCGACGAGCGGCTCGCCGCCCGTCGCGCCCGGCTGGAGGCGCGCAGGGCGCGCGAGAGCTGAGCACGCGTCCACCGAGTAGTGCCCGAAAGCGCCGTTCCCCGGGGTCCCGGTCCCGGGGAACGGCGCTTCGGTGTCCCGCCGGCCGTCAGTCGTTTGCCCGCTTCCCGGGCGCTCGTTAGAATCGTCCGCGTCTCTGTCGTCGATGTCGGGAGCATCGTTGAGGATCTGAGGTCCATGACACCGCGAGCCCGGTCGGTTCGTGTTCCTCGCCGCGTGTCACGCGGCGGCACGAGCGCCATGCTTCTCAGCGGTTGACCTCGGAGGCCACGGGAGACGCTCCTGCTGACCATTCTCGGCAGTTCCCCCTTTCGCATCCCCGCCTTCCTCGTCACCCGGCGTCCCCTCGGGCCCGGTGTCACTTCGCGTTCCGCTGATCACCCTCGGCCCGTCGCCGCGTCGGCGACGCCCGGCACGCACCCCCGGAAGGCGCTCATGTCCACCGGCACCACCCACATCTCCTGCCACCGGCTGGTCTTCGACTGGCCCGACGGCACCCGCGTCTTCGACGGCCTGGAGCTCGCCTTCGGCCCCGGAAGGACCGGGCTCGTCGGTCTCAACGGCAGCGGGAAGTCCACCCTGCTCAAGCTGATCGCCGGCGAGCTGACCCCGGCCGCCGGCTCCGTCCGCGTCGACGGCGAGGTCGGCTACCTGGCGCAGACCCTCACGCTCGACACCGAGCAGCCCGTCGACCGGCTGCTCGGCATCGCCGAGGCCCGCGCCGCGCTGCACGCCATCGAGGCGGGCGACGCCTCGGAGGCCCACTTCGCGGCCGTCGGCGACGACTGGGACGTCGAGGAGCGCACCCGCGCGGTCCTGGACCAGCTCGGGCTCTCCCACATCGACCTGGACGCCACCGTCGGCCGGGTCTCCGGCGGCGAGGGCGTGCTGCTGCGGCTGGCCGCGCTCCTGCTGCGCCGCCCCGACGTGCTGCTGCTCGACGAGCCGACCAACAACCTGGACCTGCGGGCCAGGGAACGGCTCAACGCGGCGGTGAGCGCCTGGCGCGGCGTGCTGGTCGTGGTCAGCCACGACCGCGACCTGCTGGAACGCGTCGACCAGATCGCCGACCTGCGTGAAGGACGGGTGGTCCGCTACGGCGGGACGCTGACCGCCTACCAGGAGGCCCTCGCCGTCGAGCAGGAGGCGGCGGAACGGGGCGTGCGCGCCGCCGAGGCGGATGTGCGCCGTCAGAAGCGGGAGCTGATCGAGGCGCACGACAAGATCGCCGGACGGGCGAGGGCCGGCAGGCGGGCCGCCGAGACGGGCGGCCTGCCGAAGATCGTCGCGGGCGCCCGGAAGCGGGCCGCCGAGGTCTCGGCCGGCAAGCACCGCATCCTCCACGAGGAGCGCCTCGCCGAGGCCAGGGAACGGCTCACCGAGGCCGAGTCCGCCGTCCGCGACGACGACGAGATCCGCGTCGACCTGCCGCACACCGCCGTGCCGGCCCGGCGCCGGGTGCTCACCCTGCGGGAGCTGGAGCTCCGCAACGGCGCCCGCGCCGACCTGGCGGTCGTCGGCCCGGAGCGGATCGGCCTGGTCGGGCCGAACGGCGCGGGCAAGACCACGCTGCTGCACACCGTCGCGGGCCTGCTGGCGCCGGCCGGGGGCGAGGCGCTGGCGCACGTTCCGCTGCGCTATCTGCCGCAGCGGCTTGACGTCCTGGACGGCGCGCTCACCATCGCCGAGAACGTGCAGGCGCTGGCCCCGACGGCGGAACCGCAGCGGGTGCGGGCCCAGTTGGCGCGCTTCCTCTTCCGCAAGGACGCGCCCGACCAGCGGGTGGGCACGCTCTCGGGCGGGGAGCGGTTCCGTGCCACGCTGGCGGCCCTGATGCTGGCCGACCCCGCGCCGCAACTGCTGCTGCTTGACGAGCCGACCAACAACCTGGACCTGGCCAGCGTCCGCCAGCTCACCTCGGCGCTCGCCGCCTACCGGGGCGCGCTGCTGGTGGCCAGCCACGACCTGCCGTTCCTGCGGGAGTTGGGGCTGACCAGGTGGCTCTCGCTCGACGAGGGGGAACTGGCCGAGGGCGCGCCGGAGGGGGCCGGACCCGGCTGAGCCGGATCCGGCCCCCGCGGGCGGGTCGGGCACCCCTCAGGTGATCTGACCCGCCTGCAACCGGGAGTAGGCCCCGCCGCGCCGCAGCAGCTCGGCATGGGTCCCGACCTCCGAGATCCGGCCGTGCTCCATCACCACGATCCGGTCCGCGTTCCGCACGGTGGACAGGCGGTGCGCCACGACGAAGACGGTCCGTCCGCGCATCAGGCGGTCCATCGCCTCCTGCACCAGCGCCTCCGAGCGGGTGTCGAGCGCCGAGGTGGCCTCGTCCAGCACCAGGATGCGGGGGTCGCGGATCAACGCCCTGGCGATGGCGATGCGTTGCCGCTGGCCGCCGGAGAGCCGCGCCCCGCGCTCGCCCACGATGGTCTCCAGCCCCTCGGGGAGCCGCTCGACGAACTCCAGCGCGTTGGCGTCCCGCAGCGCGGCGCGGACGGTGGCGGTGTCCACGTCGGGCATCCCGTAGCCGACGTTCTCCCGGATGGTGCCCTCGAAGAGCACCGACTCCTGGGGGACGACGGACAGGAAACGGCGGTAGCTGCGCAGGTCCAGGGTGCTCATGTCGGCCCCGTCCAGCAGGATGCGTCCCGAGCCGGGGCGGATGAAGCCGATCAGCAGGTTGAGCACCGTGGACTTGCCGGCGCCCGAGGCGCCCACCAGCGCGACGGTCTCGCCCGGCGGCACCGTCAGGTCGAAGTCGACCACGGCGGCCGGTCCGTCCCCGTCGTAGCGGTGCGTCACGCCCTCGAACCGCAGGCCGCCCTTGACCTCGTCGACCTGGGTCTTGCCCGTGTTCTCCTCCAGGTCGGGGGCCTGGAGGACCTCGCCGGCCGAACGCACCGACTCCAGGCCCTTGGTGATGATCGGGGCCAGCCCCATCAGCATGGTCATCGACCCGGTGAGGGTGGTGAAGAACGTACTGAGCATCACGACGTCACCGGCGGTGATCGGTAGCCAGGCGTAGTAGGAGATCAACGCGGCGCCCGCCAGGAATCCGATGCCGATCGCGTTGAGCAGGATCCACGCCAGCGCGCCGAAGTGGCCGTTGAGCAGGTCGAGCCGTATGCCGGCGCGGAGTACCTGGCTGAGGGAGCCCTCGACCCGGCCGATGGCCGTCCGCTCCAGTCCGTGCGCCCGGGTGACGGGGATCAGGCTGGTCATCTCGCCGACGCGGGTGGAGAGCTGTTCCACCTGCCGGCGGTACTGCTCGTTCTTGCTGCGCAGCCGGGTGCGCAGCCGGCGGATCAGCCAGGCGGCGGCGGGCACGATCACGATGAACGCGGGCAGCGCGGTCGGCACCCGGAAGGCGATCACCGCGAGGCCGCCGGTCAGCGTGATGATGGCGGCCAGGCCCGTGTCGGCGCTCTGTTGGGCGGAGACCTCGATGTTCTCCACGTCCCTGATGACCTTGGTCTGGAGCGCGCTGGCGCTGACCCGGGAGTGGTAGCCGATCGACAGCTCCTGCATCCGGCGGCAGAGCGCGGACCGCAGCCCGGTGCCCACCCGTCGGACGCTGCCGTGCATACACCGGACATAGAGCAGGTGGGTGGGGTAGTTGAGCATCAGGACGACCAGCAGCACCAGGGTGTTGCCGCCGAGTTGGTCGATCGGGCGGCGCTCCACCACGATGTCGATGATGTTGGCCGTGACCAGGGGCAGCAGCCACACGGGGCTGTGCTTGACCACGAACGCTAAGACGGCGACCAGGAGCCGGAGGCGGTCGTCCCGGAAGAGGTAGGCGAGGGTCCGCACCGGGTGTTCCCCCCGGTAGCGATGCTCCAGGGGACCTTGCGGAAGAGCCATGACAGCAGCACTCCAACGTCCAGGGAATCAAGTCGGGATGACCTTGCCCCTGAAGCGTCTCGAACACTCTCCGAAATGGCGCCTGGAAGAGGGCTCTGCCCCATTCCTTATGGTTCGCGGCAATTCCTATACTTCGTGATAGTAGGCATGTATGGGAGTGCCTGTACCGAAAGGTACCAGGTGGTCGCCGTGTGGCAGTCCGATTTCTCAACTTCCGTATATTCGCGACACGGTGGTGCTTCTGTGCCGGCGCTCGCGCCGGTGCGTTGCTTCTCGACGCGTTCACCACCGTGCGCCCGTCCGGACGGGTGAGCGCCGCTCGGCCCCCGCGAACGCCCGCCCGAGCGGCCCGACTCCGTGACGCTCCCCGGAGTGAAACGTTGCGCCGGGGGCAAACGATCGCATCAGCCTTCAACTAGGTCGAAAGCGAAGGCTGTTGATCGGAATATGACCGCTTTCTCGTGAGTTTCGTGCACCGCGTCATGTTGCGCTGGCACATGCCAACACTCGACACAGTGGGTATGTCGACGGCCACGCTGCCGACACCCCGCCAGGAGCCGGCGTTTCCGCCCCCGAACGGACGGAAGCGGGCGGCGAAGGAACCGGACGCGCACGTTTCGGGGTCGTTTTCCCCGGGAGCGCGCAGACTTCGAGGACGAGGAGCACGGACGTGTCGAACATCGTCGACAGATCGTCACCGGCCCCGCCCGCCGCCGACGCGGCCGGGCACCCGCCGCCCCCCGACTGGCAGGGCGCCTGGGCGTTCACCTTCCCGCCCGTGGAGGCGTCGGTGCCGCAGGCGAGGCACGCGGTGCGCGACCTGCTGCGCCGCCGGGGCGCCCCGCTGACCGGGGACCGCCTGCACGGGCTGTTACTCGTCCTGACCGAGCTGGTCACCAACGTGGTGCGGCACGCCGCGCTGCTGACCCCGGCGATAGGCGTCGAGGTCGCCGTGGACGCCCGTTGGGTCTGGCTCCGCGTCGAGGACGGCCACCCCTACCGCCCGCACGCGCTGGCCGCCAGCCCGGAGCGGCACCGCACCGGCGGGCGCGGCCTGCTGCTCGTGCAGGCCACGGCCCAGGAGGCGGGCGGTTCCTGCGGGGTGCGGGCGGCGGGCGGCGGCGGCAAGGTCGTCTGGGCCGTCCTGCCCCTGGACGGGGTGGCCGGCGGCCCGCCCCCGCCGGGCCCGTGACCGCCGCCCGCGCGGCCGCGGGCCCGGCCGGCGGCTCAGTGGCAGAGCCCCGCCTCGTGGGCGGCGTGCCCGGAGGGCTCCAGTTGGAACGTGCAGTGCGCCACGTCGAAGTGGCTGCCCAGACACGCCTGCAACTCGTGGAGGGTCTGCTCGTGCCCTACCTCGTCGAGGAGCTCGGGGCTGACCACGACGTGCGCCGTCAGCACGGGCATCCCCGAGGTGATCGTCCACACGTGCAGGTCGTGCACGCCCTCGACCCCCGGAAGCTCCAGGATGTGGTCGCGCACCTCGGCCACCCGCACGTCCCTCGGCGCGGACTCCAGCAGCACCTCCAGCGCCTCCCTGGCCAGCTTCACCGTGCGCGGCACGATCATCAGCGCGATCAGCAGCGAGGCCACCGGGTCGGCGCGCTGCCAGCCGGTCAGCAGGATGACCAGCGCCGCGGCGATCACCGCGACCGAGCCCAACGCGTCCGCCAGCACCTCGAGGAAGGCGCCCCTGACGTTCAGGTTCTCCCGTTGGCCGCGCATCAGCAGCGCCAGCGAGAGGCAGTTCAACGCGAGTCCCACCACGCCGAAGACGATCGTCGTCGCCCCCGGCACCTCCGTCGGCTCGCGCAGCCTGCTGATCGACTCGACCAGGATGTAGCCGCCCACCCCCAGCAGCAGCAGACAGTTGACCAGCGCGGCCAGGATCTCCATCCGTGCCAGCCCGAACGTGCGCCGCTCGCTGTCGGCCGGCCGGTTGGCGAAGTGGATCGCGGCCAGTGCCATCCCGATCCCGACGGCGTCCGTCGCGACATGCCCCGCGTCCGCCAGCAGCGCCAGCGAGCCCGTGACCCACGCCCCGACGAGCTGCCCCACCAGCAGCAGCCCGGCTATGCCGAGCGCCACCCACAGGCGCCCCCGATAGGCCGCGCCCCTGGTCTCCCTGGCGCCGTGTCCGTGGCCGTCACCCAGCCGGCCGTGATCGTGTCCCGCGCCCATGCGCGCCGCCCCCTCTTCGTAGGCTCCCGACCAGTGAACTACGGGCGGGGGGTATCGGGCAACGCGGCACTGAACACCGTTGTCATGTGCTCTGACCTGCGCGTTCACCAGTCGGGTGGAAAAGGCGCCCGACCTGCGGTACTGGTGGATCCACACAGCGCCGCACGCCGCGTCGCGACCGGCCGCACGCGCGGGCCGGCGTGTCGTCAACGGGTCGCCCGCCACCCCTCCCAGGCCGAGGAGACCATCTCCGTGAGCCCGTGCCGCGCCGTGAAGCCCAGCCGCTCGGCGGCCAGCGCCGCCGAGGCCACCACCCGGGGCGGATCGCCCGCGCGTCGGGCCTCGACCACCGGCGTCAGCGGCCGCCCCGTCGCCTCGGCGACCGCCGCCGCCAGCTCTCGCACCGAGACGCCCAGGCCGGTCCCGACGTTCGCCGTCAGGTCCCCCTCGGGCGGGCCCCCGCGCGCCAGCTCCCGCGCCGCCGCGAGGTGCGCCCGCGCCAGATCGGCGACGTGGACGTAGTCCCGCACGCAGGTGCCGTCGGGCGTCGGGTAGTCGTCGCCGAAGATGACCGGCGGCAGCCCCGCGTCGATCCGCTCGAAGAACAGCGGGATGACGTTGGCCGCGCCCCGGTCGGCCAGCTCGGGGGAGGCGGCGCCCGCCACGTTGAAGTACCGCAGGCAGACCGAACGCAGCCCGTGCGCCCGGCCGGCCGCGCGGACCAGCCACTCGCCGGCCAGCTTGGTCTCGCCGTACGGGTTCACCGGGAGGCAGGGCGTCTCCTCGGTGACCAGCGGCACGTCGGGGGAGCCGTAGACCGCGGCCGACGACGAGAAGACCAGCCGCCGCACCCCCGCGCCCACCATCGTCTCCAGCAGGCGGCCGAGTCCGCCCACGTTCTCCCGGTAGTAGAGGAGCGGGTCGGCCACCGACTCGGGCGCCCGCTTGCGCGCCGCGAGATGGACGACGCCCGTCACCCGGTGCTCCGCGAGCGTGGCGGCGACCGTGTCCGCGTCGGTCACTGAACCGCGCACCAGCGCCACCCCGGCCGGCAGCCGCTCGGCGACACCGGAGGACAGGTCGTCCAGCACCACCACGCGCTCCCCGGCCTCGACCATCGCCCGCGCCACGTGGGCCCCGATGTAACCGGCGCCGCCGGTGATCAGCCAACTCATGCGGAAACCCTAACGGCCGCCCCGGACAGGGTGACTTCGCACAGTGTCAGTGGCATCGCGTAGGGTCACATTCGGTGTTCGTCGGACGCCCTAAGTGAACCGTGGGTTTCCCCACCCCAACGCCGTTCTTGCCGCGCGGTGGTCATCAGATAATCTCTGCCGACATGCCGCCGCAGAGCGCGGAGTTGTCGCGAGGAGTGAGTCAGCTGTCCAGCGCCATCCTGACCGGACCACCCGACCCCGGGTCCTCCCTTGAGGACGAGTTGCGGGCGTTGGGATTCACCGTCTCGACGGTCCGGTCGCCGGGCGAGTTGGCGGAGGCGGTGGCGGCCGTTCCCGCCGGTCGGCGGGTCGCCCTCGTCGACCCCCGCTTCGTCGGCCACCGACACAGCCTGCGCCTGGGCCTCACCGACCCGCGCTTCGCCACCGCCGCCGTCCCCGGCGCCCTGACGGCGGCCCCCGCCGGCCGCCGGGCGCTCGCCTCCGCGCTCGCCGCGCTCGCCGGCGACGGCGCCGACCGGGAGGCCGCCTCCGGCGGGCTCGTCGCCCCGCCCGAGGCGGACCGCACGGTGGACCGGCTCGCCGTGCTGCTGGCCGAGGCCGGCGCCGAGCCGCACCGGCCGGAGCTCGGCACCCTCGTCGCCGAGGTCCCGGTCGACGAGGCCGCCCGCGCCCGTGCCGTGGAGCGCGTCGCCGCCGTCGACGACGAGGCCGTCCGGCTGCGCACCGCCGTCAAGTCGCGCGACGGGTTCACCACCACCCACCTCGTCAGCCCCTACTCCCGCTATGTGGCCCGCTGGTGCGCCCGGCGCGGCCTGACGCCCAACCAGGTCACCACCGCCTCGCTGCTCACCGCGCTGATCGCCGCCGGCTGCGCCGCCACCGGCGAGCGCTGGGGCTTCGTCGCCGCCGGCGTGCTGCTGCTGGCCTCGTTCGTGCTCGACTGCGCGGACGGCCAGTTGGCGCGCTACGCGCTCAAGTACTCGACGCTCGGCGCCTGGCTGGACGCCACCTTCGACCGCGCCAAGGAGTACGCGTTCTACGCGGGCCTCGCGCTGGGCGCCGCCCGTTCCGACGACGACGTCTGGGCGCTGGCGCTGGGCGCGATGATCCTGGGCACCTGCCGGCACATCGTGGACTTCGCCTTCAACGAGTCCCATCCGCCCGCCCCCTCGGGCGGCGGCGCGGCCAACGCCATATCGGGCCGGCTCGACCGCATCGGCTGGACCGTCTGGGCCCGTCGCATGATCGTGCTCCCGATCGGCGAACGCTGGCTGCTCATCGCCGTGTTGACGGCGCTGACCACCCCCAGGACCACCCTGGTGGTGCTGCTGGTCGCCAGCACCCTCGCCGCCTGCTACACCACCGCCGGCCGGCTGCTGCGCTCGCTGCGCGGCCGCGGCTCGGCGGCCTCGGCGCCCGAGGCGCTGGCCGGCCTCGCCGACAACGGCCCGCTGGCGGCGCTCGCCGCCCGCCCCCGCCTGCCGCTGCCGGTGCCCGCCCCCGCCCTCGCGCTGCTCGCGGTGGCCGTGTTGTTGCTCACCCTGCCCCCGACGGTGGGGGAGGGCAGCTGGCTCGCCGTGCTCGGCGCGGTGGGCTACGCGCTCCTCGCCGGCCGGGCCGCCGCGCTGCCGCTGGACGGCCGCCTCGACTGGCTGCTCCCGCCGCTCTTCCGGGCCGGCGAGTACCTGACCATCCTGCTGCTGGCCGCCCACAGCGAGGTGAACGGCGCGTTGCCGGCGGCTTTCTGCCTGGTGGCCGCGAGCGCCTACCATCACTACGACACGGTGTACCGCCTCCGGGGCGGCGCCGGGGCGCCTCCCCGCTGGCTGGTCAACGCCACCGGCGGCCACGAGGGCCGTGCCCTGGTGGTCACGGTCGCCGCCGCCCTGTGGGCCGGCGGCCAGGGCTTCACTCTCGCGCTCGCGACCCTCGCCGGGGTCCTGGCGCTCCTGGTGCTGGCGGAGAGCATCCGCTTCTGGGTCTCCTCCCAGGCACCAGCCGTACACGACGAGTCAGGAGAACCCGCATGATCGGCCTCGTGCTGGCCGCCGGCGCCGGAAGGCGCCTTCGCCCCTACACCGACACCCTGCCCAAGGCACTGGTCCCGGTGATCGACCCGGAGGGCGGCGACGCCAGGACCGTACTCGACCTCACCCTGGCCAACTTCGCCGAGGTCGGTCTGACCGAGGCGGCCGTCGTGGTCGGCTACCGCAAGGAGGCCATCGAGGAGCGCCGCGCCGACCTGGAGCGCCGCTACGGCGTGAAGCTCACCCTCGTGGAGAACGACAAGGCCGAGGAGTGGAACAACGCCTACTCCCTGTGGTGCGCCCGCGAGGTCATCGCCGAGGGCGTGATCCTGGCCAACGGCGACACCGTGCACCCGGCCTCCGTCGAGCGCACCCTGCTCGCCGCCCGGGGCGAGGGCCGCCGGATCATCCTCGCTTTGGACACGGTCAAGGACCTGGCCGACGAGGAGATGAAGGTCGTCGCCGACCCGGAGAAGGGCGTGCGCCGGATCACCAAGCTGATGGACCCCTCGGAGGCCACCGGCGAGTACATCGGCGTCACCCTCATCGAGCCCGAGGCCGCCGCCGAGCTGGCCGACGCGCTGCGCACCACCTACGAGCGCGACCCCCAGCTCTACTACGAGGACGGCTACCAGGAGCTGGTCCACCGCGGCTTCCACCTCGACACCGCGCCGATCGGCGAGGTCAGCTGGGTCGAGATCGACAACCACGACGACCTCGCCCGGGGCAGGGAGATCGCGTGCCGGTACTGACCCGCCTCATCCCGTCCCCGGTCTCGGTCGACATCGCGGCGGGGGCCCTGGACAACCTGGCGGGGCTCCTGGCCGACCAGCGGATCTCGTCCTCCGGCCGGCTGGCCGTCGCCATCAGCAAGGGCTCGGGCGCCACGCTCCGCGAGCGCCTGACCCCCGCGCTGCCGGGCGCCGACTGGTACGAGGTCGCCGGCGGCACCATCGACGCGGCCGTCCAACTGGCCGACGCCATGCGTTCCGGCCACTACGACGCCGTGGTGGGCCTCGGCGGCGGCAAGATCATCGACGCCGCCAAGTACGCCTCGGCGCGCGTCGGCCTGCCGATGGTCGCGGTCGCCACCAACCTCGCCCACGACGGCATCTGCTCCCCGATCTCCACCCTGGACAACGACGCGGGCCGCGGCTCCTACGGGGTGCCCGCGCCCATCGCGCTCGTCGTCGACCTGGAGGTCATCAGGGACGCCCCCCGGCGCTACGTGCGCTCCGGCGTCGGGGACGCGGTCTCCAACATCTCGGCCATCGCCGACTGGGAGCTCTCCCACCGGGAGACCGGCGAGCAGATCGACGGGCTGGCCGCCGCCATCGCCCGTCAGGCCGGCGAGGCCGTCCTGCGGCACCCGGGGGACTGCGACGACGACCAGTTCCTGACCGTGCTGGCCGAGGCGCTGGTGCTCGGCGGCATCGCCATGTCCATCGCCGGGCACAGCCGCCCGTCCTCCGGCGCCTGCCACGAGATCTCGCACGCGCTGGACATCCTCTACCCGCGCCGCTCCGCCCCGCACGGCGAGCAGGTCGGCCTCGGCGCCGCCTTCGCCATGCACCTGCGGGGCGACGGGGACTCCTGCGGGCTCTTCGCCGAGGTGCTGGCGCGGCACGGGCTGCCCGTGCGGCCGGACGAGATCGGCTTCTCCACCGAGGAGTTCGTCACCGCCGTGGCGTTCGCCCCGCAGACCCGCCCCGGGCGCTACACCATCCTCGAACACCTCGACCTGACCACCGACGAAATCAGGGACGCGTACGCGGACTATGTCAAAGCCATCGGTAGCTGAACTCCGACCCGTGGTGCACCCCGCCGGCGTCAAGGACCGCCGCAGCGGTGAGCACTGGGCCGGGCGGCTGTACATGCGGGAGATCTCCCTGCGCTGGACCAGGCACCTGGTCAACACCCGGGTCACGCCCAACCAGCTCACCTATCTGATGGTTCTCGCCGGGGTGGCGGCCGGCGCCGCGCTGCTGATCCCCGGGCTGACGGGCGCGGTCCTGGCGGCCCTGCTGATACAGCTGTACCTGCTGCTGGACTGCGTCGACGGCGAGGTCGCCCGCTGGCGCGGCCAGACCTCGATCACGGGCGTCTACCTCGACCGGGTCGGCCACTACCTCTCCGAGGCGGCGCTGCTCGTCGGGTTCGGGATGCGGGCGGCCGACCTCTTCGGCCAGCACGAGGAGTCGGCCAACTGGCTCTGGGCGTTCCTCGGCGCGCTCGCCGCGCTCGGCGCCATCCTGATCAAGGCCGAGACCGACCTGGTCGACGTCGCCAGGGCGCGCAGCGGGCTGCCCGCGGTCAAGGACGAGGCGGCCACGCCGCGTTCCTCCGGGCTGGCGCTGGCCCGCAGGGCGGCCGCCGCGCTCAAGTTCCACCGGCTGGTCGGCGGCGTCGAGGCGTCGCTGCTGATCCTGGTGGTCGCGGTGGCGGACGCCATCGGCGGCGAGCTGTTCTTCACCCGGCTCGGGGTGGCGTTCCTGGCGGCGATCGCCCTGCTCCAGACGCTGCTGCACCTGGTCTCCATCCTCGCCTCCAGCAGGCTGCGGTGAGCGCCCCGGAGACGGACCCGGCGTCCCTCGGCGTCGGCGCCGTGGTGCTGACGATGGGGGACCGCCCGGCCGAGCTGCGCGCCCTGCTCGACTCCGTGGCGGCCCAGGAGGGCAAGGCCGTCGACGTCGTCGTGGTGGGCAACGGCGCCGGGCTGCCCCCGCTCCCCGAGGGAGTCCGCGGCGTCGAACTCCCGGAGAACCTGGGCATTCCCGGAGGCAGGAACGTCGGCATCGAGGCGTTCGGGCCCGCGGGCTCCGACGTCGACGTGCTGCTGTTTTTGGACGACGACGGGCTGCTTCCGGACAAAGAAACGGTCCGCCTGGTGCGAGAGGCGTTCGCCGCGGACCCCGGCCTGGGCATCGTCAGCTTCCGGATCGCCGATCCCGACACCGGGGTCACCCAGCGCCGCCACGTCCCCCGGCTGCGCGCCTCCGACCCGATGCGCTCCTCCCGGGTCACCACCTTCCTCGGCGGCGCCAACGCGGTGCGCACCGACGTCTTCCGCGACGTCGGCGGCCTCCCGGACAACTTCTTCTACGCCCACGAGGAGACCGACCTGGCCTGGCGCGCCCTCGACGCGGGCTG
This sequence comes from Streptomyces zhaozhouensis, assembly GCF_900230195.1. Classification (GTDB taxonomy): domain Bacteria; phylum Actinomycetota; class Actinomycetes; order Streptomycetales; family Streptomycetaceae; genus Streptomyces; species Streptomyces zhaozhouensis. The sequence goes on along the minus strand of NZ_OCNE01000005.1, from coordinate 284,255 downwards.
GGCGATCGACTACCGCGCGGATCTGCTGCTGCACCACCCCACCACCGCGCCCTCCCGGCACGCGATGTACCACCGCATGGTCGCCAGGAACCGGGTCTGGCTGGCCCGCAGGAACCTGCCGATTCCCCTGATTCCCGTCTATCTCGGCGTCTGGATGCTGCTCACCCTGGTCAGGCGCCCCTCCTGGACGGCGCTGAAGGCGTGGTTCGGCGGCTTCGCCGAGGGCTGGCGTACCCCGTGTGGTCAACGCAGGGCGATGCGTTGGCGTACGGTATGGCGGCTGACCCGGCTGGGACGACCTCCTGTTATCTGACAAGCTCGGGTCTGAGACCATCCTGGGGCCGAAGCGTTCGCGCGGCCCCTACCGCCCTTTGCCCTGCGAGGACGAAAGTTTCCCAAGGTGAGTGAGACCACGCACGACAGTGCGTCCCCCCGCGAAGTGCCCCTAGCAGAACTCGCGGCCCGTCATGGTCTGTCCGTCAGTGGCGCTCGACCTTCGCTGCCGCAGTACGCGCGGCAGCTCTGGGGTCGTCGTTACTTCATCCTCGCCTTCTCGCAGGCGAAGCTCATGGCGCAGTACAGCCAGGCGAAGCTGGGCCAGCTCTGGCAGGTCTTCACCCCGCTGCTGAACGCCTTCGTCTACTTCCTGATCTTCGGGATGTTGATCGGTGGGCGCGGCGGGATGGACAACCAGGAGTACATCCCGTTCCTGGTCATCGGCGTCTTCATCTTCACCTTCACCCAGCAGTCGGTGCTCTCCGGGGTCAAGTCGATCTCCGGCAACCTGGGGCTGGTGCGCGCCCTGCACTTCCCCCGGGCCTCGCTGCCGATCTCCTTCTCGTTGCAACAGCTCCAGCAACTGCTCTACTCGATGGTCGTGTTGGTGATCATCGTGGTCTGCTTCGGGCACCTCCCCGGCTGGAGCTGGTTTCTGGTAATCCCGGTGCTCGCGCTCCAGCTGCTCTTCAACGTCGGTCTCGCGATGATCATGGCCAGGCTGGGTTCCTCCACCCCCGACCTGGTGCAGCTGATGCCCTTCGTGCTGCGGACCTGGATGTACGCCTCGGGTGTGATGTTCCCGCTGCGCTACATGGTGCAGAAGGCGGAGGACGTGCCCCTGTGGATGGCGGACGTCCTGTCGGCCAACCCCGCCGCCGTCTACATGGACCTCGTGCGCTACGCGATGATCGACGGCAACTACCATGACAGCGTCCCGATGACCACCTGGTGGTGGGCGCTCGGCTGGGCCGTCGTCGTGGGCGTCGGCGGTTTCGTGTACTTCTGGAAGGCGGAGGAGCGGTACGGCCGTGGCTGACTGGAACATCCCCGCCCCCATCAAGGTCGTCGACGACGGCCGCGTCCCCACCGTGATCGCCGACGACCTGCACATCGTCTACCGCGTCAACGGCGCCGCCAAGCGCGGCAACGCGACGGCCGCGCTGCGCCGGATCCTCCGCCGCGAGCCCAACGCCCGGGTCCGCGAGGTGCACGCCGTACGGGGCGTCAGCTTCGTCGCCTACCGCGGCGAGGCGATCGGCCTGATCGGCACCAACGGCTCGGGCAAGTCGACCCTGTTGCGCGCCATCGCGGGCCTGCTGCCGCCGGAGACCGGCAAGGTCTACACGGACGGCCAGCCCTCGCTCCTCGGCGTCAACGCGGCCCTGATGAACGATCTGACCGGCGAGCGGAACGTGATCCTGGGCGGCCTGGCGATGGGCATGACCAGGCAACAGATCCGCGACCGCTACGAGGGCATCGTCGACTTCTCCGGCATCCAGGAGAAGGGCGACTTCATAACCCTGCCCATGCGCACCTACTCCTCCGGGATGCAGGCCAGGCTGCGGTTCTCCATCGCCGCGGCCAAGGACCACGACGTCCTGATGATCGACGAGGCGCTGGCGACCGGCGACAAGAAGTTCCGCCGCCGTTCCGAGGAGCGCATCCGCGAGCTGCGCGCCGAGGCCGGCACGGTCTTCCTCGTCAGCCACAACAACAAGACGATCCGGGACACTTGCGACCGGGTGCTCTGGCTGGAGCGGGGCGAGCTGATGATGGACGGCCCCACCGAGCAGGTGTTGAAGGCCTACGAGGAGGAGACCAACAAGTAGGCCGCGACGGGCGGATGGCCGGCCCGGCCCCGGCCTCCGCCCGCCACACGCCGGCGCACCGCGCCGGCCCCCTCGCCGGCCGGGGTAGCGTGTCCGGAGACGGAAGGCTCCGCGACCCGAGGTAGAAATACGAGCATGACGGCAATGGTGAGGACGGGACCGGCGTGGTGACCGCCGCCGGGGACCGGTCGGCGGCGGCGACGCTGGCCAAGGCCGCCCACGAGAACTTCCCGGTCGCCCCCCGCTTCCTGCCCCGCGCCTGGCGGGACGACCTGATGGCCGTCTACGGCTTCGCCCGCCTGGTGGACGACATCGGCGACGGCGACCTGCCGCCCGGCGGGGCGGACGCGACGCTGCTGGGCGTGGACCGCGACCGCTCCGACGACCGGCTGGCCCTGCTGGACGCGCTGACCGCCGACCTCGACCGGGTCTTCGCCGCCACCGGCCCCGGCCCCGGGCACCCGCTGCTGGCCGGCCTGGTTCCCACCGTCCGCCGCGCCGACCTCACCCCGGAGCCGTTCCGCGCGCTCATCGAGGCCAACCGCGTCGACCAGCGGGTGCGCCGCTACGAGACCCAGAGCCAGCTCCTCGACTACTGCGAGTTGTCGGCCAACCCCGTCGGCCGCCTGGTGCTCGCCGTCACCGGCACCGCGACGCCCGAGCGGATCCGCCGATCCGACGCCATATGCACCGCGCTCCAGCTGGTCGAGCACCTCCAGGACGTCGCCGAGGACCTCGCCAGGGGCCGGGTCTACCTGCCGGCCACCGCCCTGCGGCGATTCCGCGTGACGGAACGCGACCTGGCCCAGCCCACCGCCAACGCCTCCGTCCGGACCCTGGTCGCCTACCAGACCGAGCGAGCACGTAGGCTGCTCGACGAGGGAGCCCCCCTGGTGGGAAGCGTCAGCGGGCGGCTGAGGCTGCTGCTCGCGGGTTTCCTCGGCGGGGGTTACGCTGCGGCACACGCCATCGCCCAGGCCGGCTACGACGTGTTGGCCGGCCCGCCCCGCGCGAGCCGGGCCCGCCTGGCGTACGAGGCGGCGACCGCACTGCGACAACGAGGAACGTGAGGCTCCAGCCCGTGACCAAGAGCCCCGCCGCGCCCGCGCCCGTGCTCGCCGCCTACCAGTACTGCGAGGCGGTCACCGGCCACCAGGCGAAGAACTTCGCCTACGGCATCCGCCTGCTGACCGCCCCGCGCCGCAGGGCGCTCTCCGCGCTCTACGCCTTCTCCCGCCGCGTCGACGACATCGGCGACGGCACGCTGCCCGCCGCGCGGAAGGAGGAACGTCTCGGCGCCACCCGCGAGCTGCTGGAGCGGGTGCGGACCGACCGGGTCGCCGAGGACGACACCGACCCCGTGGCCGTGGCGCTCGCCGACACCGCCCGGCGCTACCCGGTCCCGCTGGAGGCGCTGGACGAGCTGATCGACGGCGTGCTGATGGACGTCCACGGCCGCCGCTACGAGACCTGGGACGAACTGCGCACCTACTGCCGCTGCGTGGCCGGCGCGGTGGGGCGCCTCTCCCTCGGTGTCTTCGGTACCGTGCCGGGCGTACGGGACGCCGACCGGGCGCCGGAGTACGCCGACACCCTGGGACTGGCCCTGCAACTCACCAACATCCTCCGCGACATCCGGGAGGACGCCGGCAACGGACGCAGCTACCTGCCCGACGAGGAGCTGCGCAAGTTCGGCCTCGCCGACGGCGCCCACCACGACCCGCCGCGCGAGGACGCCGACTTCCCGGGCCTGGTCCGCTTCCAGGTGCGGCGCGCCCGCGAGCTGTTCGCCGACGGCTTCCGGCTGCTGCCCATGCTGGACCGCCGTTCCGGCGCCTGCGTCGCGGCCATGGCCGGCATCTACCACCGTCTGCTGGACCGCATCGCCGCCGACCCGCACGCCGTGCTGCGCGGCCGCGTCGCGCTGCCGACCGCGCAGAAGGCGCTGGTCGCCGTCCGCGGCCTGGCCGGGCTCGACGCCCGCAGGGCCGCGCTGCGGGAGCGCGGGTGAGCGGCGAACGCCGCCGCGCCCTCGTGGTCGGCGGCGGCCTCGCCGGCACGACGGCCGCCCTGGTGCTGGCGGCACGCGGCCGGCGGGTCACGCTGGTCGAGACCCGGCCGCGCCTGGGCGGCCTCGCGTTCTCCTTCCGCCGTGAGTCGGCCGTCGGCGAGCTGACCGTGGACAACGGCCAGCACGTCTACCTGCGGTGCTGTTCCGCCTACCGGGGCCTGCTGGAGCGCGTCGGCGGCGCCCGGCTGGCGCCCGTGCAGCGCCGTCTTGAGGTGCCGGTGCTGGACGCCGACAGCCGCAGGCTCGGGCGGATCACCCGCAACGCGCTGCCCGTCCCGCTGCACCTCGCCGGCGGCCTGGCCCGCTATCCGCACCTCGGGCTCGCCGAGCGCGCCTCCGTCGCGCGCGCCGCGTTGGGCCTGCGCCGGCTCGACCCGGACGACCCGGCGCTGGACGACCGCTCGTTCGCCGACTGGCTGCGCGAGACCGGGCAGAGCCCCGGCGCCGTCGCCGCGCTCTGGGACCTGATCGGTGTCGCGACGCTCAACGCGCGGGCCGAGGACACCTCGTTGGCGCTGGCGGCCAAGGTGTTCCGCACCGGGCTGCTCAGCGGCAACGGCGCGGCCGACATCGGCCTGCCGCGGGTGCCGCTCGGCACCCTCCACGACGAGCTGGCCCGCGCCGCGCTGGCCCGCGCCGGCGTGCGGGTGCTGCTGGCCACCAGGGCCAGGTCGCTGCGCGCCGCCCCGGGCGGCGGCTGGCGGCTGGGCGTCAGCAGCCGGCCGGGCCAGGGGCACCGGCCCGACCAGGAGCTGGCGGCCGAGACCGTGGTGCTCGCCGTTCCGCAGCAGGCGGCGCACCGGCTGCTGCCGCCGGGCGCGCTGCCCGACGCCGACCGGCTGCTGGCCATCGACACCGCGCCGATCCTCAACGTGCACGTGATCTACGACCGGCCGGTCCTGGACCGCCCGTTCTTCGCCGCCGTCAACAGCCCCGTCCAGTGGGTCTTCGACCGCACCGGGCCCTCGGGGCTGGACACGCTGCCGGCCGCCAGGGGCGGCCAGTACCTGGCGCTCTCCCAGTCGGCGGTCGGCGCGGAGATCCAGGAGCCGGCCGAGGTGCTGCGCAAGCGCTACGTCCCCGAGCTGGAACGACTGCTGCCGAGGGCGGCCCAGGCGCGGTTGCTCGACTTCTTCGTGACCCGCGAGCGCACGGCCACCTTCGCGCCCACCCCGGGTGTCGGCCGGCTCAGGCCCGGTCCCGTGACCGGCGCCGAGGGCCTCTACCTCGCCGGGGCGTGGACCGCCACCGGCTGGCCAGCGACCATGGAGAGCGCGGTGCGCAGCGGCCTGACGGCCGCGCGCGCGGCGGTCCAGGGAGCGTCCACCCCCCACCGACCGGCTAAGGAGTCCGCGTGAACCCGGCCGCCCCCCGTCCCCATGCCGTCGCCGAACTGCTGGAGCGCAGCCGCGAGTTGACCACTCCCGCGCTGCGCGAGGCGGTCGCCAGGCTGGCCCCGCCCATGGACACCGTGGGCGCCTACCACTTCGGCTGGATCGACGCCGAAGGACGGCCGGCCGAAGGCGACAGCGGCAAGGCCGTCCGCCCCGCGCTCGCGCTGCTGTCGGCCGAGGCCGCCGGAGCCGCCCCCGAGGTGGGCGTGCCGGGCGCCGTCGCCGTGGAGCTGGTGCACAACTTCTCGCTGCTCCACGACGACCTGATGGACGGCGACGAGCAGCGCCGCCACCGGGACACGGTCTGGAAGGTGCACGGCCCCGCCCAGGCGATCCTCGTCGGCGACGCGCTCTTCGCGCTGGCCGGCGAGATCATCCTGGACGGTGACGACTCCATCGCCGCCCGCGGCGCCCGCCGGCTCGCCTCGGCCAGCCGCCAGCTGATCGACGGCCAGGCCCAGGACATCGCCTTCGAACACCGGGAACGGGTCTCGGTCGACGAGTGCCTGACCATGGAGGGCAACAAGACCGGCGCGCTGCTGGCGTTCGCCGCCTCCATCGGCGCGGTGCTCGGCGGCGCGGACGACGCCCTGGCCGACGCGCTGGACACCTACGGCCGCCATCTGGGACTGGCGTTCCAGGCCGTGGACGACCTGCTGGGCATCTGGGGCGACCCGCGTTCCACCGGCAAGCTCACCTGGAGCGACCTCAGGCAGCGCAAGAAGTCGCTGCCCGTGGTCGCCGCCATGGCCGCCGAGGGGCCGGCCGCCGCGCGGCTGACGGCGCTGCTCACCGCCGACGCGAAGAAGAGCCGCGAGGAGTTCGAGGACTTCGACGAGGAGGAGTTCGCCGCCAGGGCCGCGCTGATCGAGGAGGCGGGCGGCCGGCAGTGGACGGCCGACGAGGCCAGGCGCCGGTACGAGACGGCGATCGGCGCGCTGGACGCCGTTCCGCTGCCGCTGGACACCAGGGACCGGCTCACCGCGCTCGCCGACTTCGTGGTGGTGCGCAGCAAGTAGGCCCCGGCGGGCGCCCGTTCCCGCTCCGGACGTCACTCCAGCAGCGCGGCGCGCAGCCGTTCCCTGGCCGGTCCGGTGAGCCCCAGCCCCCGGGACAGGTAGCCCTCGGTGCCGCCCCACTCGGCGTCGATGGTCTCGAAGGCCGTCGCCAGGTACTCGATCCTGGCGTCGAACACCGGCGCCAGCAGCTCCGCCACCTGGGCCTCCAGGGCCGCGTCCGCCGTCGCCTCCCGGCGCACCCGGTAGCGGCGGTGCGCCACGTTGGACTTGAGGTAGTCCTCGGCTATGGTCTCGCGCTCCACGCCCAGTGCCATCAGCACCACGGCGACGGCCAGCCCGGCCCGGTCCTTGCCCGCCGCGCAGTGCAGCAGGGCCGGGGTGTCACCGTCGGCGAGCGCGGCCAGCACCCGGCCGTGCTCCGCGGTGCGGGTGGTGACCATCGTCCGGTAGGTGTTCCGCATCCGCGTGTCGCCGCCGCCCGCGCCGAACTCCCGCCGCAGCCGCGCCAGGTCGCCGCTGTGCACCAGTTCCCAGAACGCGGCGCCCTCGGCGGGGTCGTCCAGCGGTATGTTCACGTTCCGCACCCCGGGCAGCTCCACGTCGCGGCCGTCCTGCACCAGGTCGGCCGCGTTGCGGAAGTCGAAGACGGTGTGCAGCCCCAGCGAACCCAGAAAGGTCCGGTCCTCGTCGGTCGCGTGCGCCAGATGTCCGCTGCGGAACAGCCGGCCCCGGCGCACCGTGCGCCCCTCCCGGGTGGGAAGGCCCCCCACGTCGCGGAAGTTCCGCACCGCCACCAGCGTCGGCTCCGTCGGCACCTCGGTCAACGCTCCTCCTCCCGGCCGGCCCCGCCCTGAGGCCGAACCGCAGGCGACCCTACGGCACGGGCCGGCCGCGATGTCAGACCGCGCCCGCATGATGGGCTCATGAGCGAGCGACCACCCCCCGACCGGTCCGACCTGTTCGCCCGCCCCGCGCGCGAGATCGCGCCCGGTGCCGTCCACCTCCCCGACTGGCTGGACGAGACGCGCCAGCGCGCGCTGCTGGAGTCCTGCCGGGAGTGGGCCGCGCCGCCGGCCGGGCTGCGGGTGGTCCGCGTCGGGAACGGCACCATGTCCGCCCGGCAGCTCAGCCTCGGCTGGCACTGGTACCCCTACGGCTACTCCCGCACGGCCGTGGACGGGGACGGCGCCCCGGTCAAGCCGTTCCCCGCGTGGCTGGGGGAGTGGGCGCTGGCGGCGGTGGCCGAGGCGCTGCCCGGGGAGGCGCCCCCGGCCGAGCCGTACGACATCGCGCTGGTCAACCACTATCCGGACGGCGCCCGGATGGGGATGCACCGGGACGGCGACGAGCGCTCCCCGGCCCCGGTCGTCTCGTTCAGCCTGGGCGACTCCTGCGTCTTCCGCTTCGGGAACGCGGAGGGCAGGGGCCGCCCCTGGACGGATGTGACGCTCGGCTCCGGCGACGCGTTCGTCTTCGGCGGGCCGGCGCGGCTGGCGTACCACGGGGTACCGCGCACCCTGCCGGGCAGCGGGCCCCCGGCGCTCGGTGTGCGGGGCAGGCTGAACGTGACCCTCCGCGTCTCGGGTTTCGGCGAGGGGCGTTGACGCCGCGCGGGGACCGCGGTCAAGCCGCTTCGCCAGATTCACCCGATGGGAGCTGGCGGGGGGTGGCGAATGCCAGAAGTGCGCCGGGTCGCCCGCCTGTTGCTGCCTAGCGTTGCTTCGGCAGATATGACCGGCCGATAAGGACACCCATGCCAGTACCGCTCCGCCAGGTGGCCCGCACCGCCCGCCACGGCCGGCCCTCCGGCCGGGTCTCGGCGCTCCGCGAGCCGGGGTTCCGGCGCCGACTGCTCGCGCTGGCGGTCCTGCCGGCGGCCGCGGTCGCCTCGCTCGCCGCGCTGGTGGTCGGCCACGTGTTACGGAGCCGGCCGGCGGACGGCTCGGGCGCCGGGGGAGCGCTGTGGCCGGCGCTCACCGGGGGCGCGCTGCTGACCTGCGCGCTGCTCGCGGGGGCGGCCCTGCTGGCCGGCTCCGAAGCCGCCCGGCAGGCCGGCCGGGTCCACGCCCTGCGCCGCCAGGCCGCCAGGGGCCGGGTCGAACTCCAGGCGCTGCTCGATCAGTTGGAGCGCGGCGAACGCGTCAGACCGCCCGAGGGGCCGGCGCCGACCGAGCCGGGGGAGGCCCCGCTCGAACTGCTGCGCCACGAGATCGCCGCGAGCCGGCACGCCGCCCAGTGCGCCGTCGCCCAGGCGGTGGCGCTCGCCGACGAGCGCGTCGGCTCCGACGAACGCGTCGAGGTCTTCGTCAACCTGGCCCGCCGGATGCAGTCCTTCGTGCACCGCCAGATCGAGTACCTCGACGAGCTGGAGCACGAGGTGGAGGACCCCGAGCTGCTGAAGGGGCTCTTCCACCTCGACCACCTCGCCACCCGCGTCAGACGCCACGCGGAGAACCTCGCCGTGCTCGGCGGCGCCATCTCGCGCCGCCAGTGGAGCCGCCCGGTGCGGATGTCCGAGGTGCTGCGCTCCTGCGTCGCCGAGGTCGAGCAGTACTCCCGGGTCAAGCTGGTGCCCCCGGTCGAGGGCACGGTGCGCGGCCACGCGGTCGCCGACGTCGTCCATCTGCTGGCCGAACTGGTGGAGAACGCCACCGAGTTCTCCGCCCCCGGCACCCAGGTCCTGCTCCGCGTCGAGCGGGTCACGGCCGGGCTGGCCGTCGAGGTGGAGGACCGCGGCCTCGGCATGACGCCCGCCGAGCAGGGCCAGATGAACGCGGTGCTCGCCGGCACCGAGCGCCACCCCGTCACCGCGCTGCTGGAGGACGGCAGGGTCGGCCTCTTCGTCGTGGCCACCCTCGCCCGCAGGCACCGCATCGACGTGCGCCTCCAGAGCAACATCTACGGCGGGGTGCAGGCGGTCCTGGTGCTGCCGCACGAGCTGCTCGGCGACGAGGCCGAGGGCCACTTCACCCCGGGGCGCGCCCTGGGCCCCCCGCTGACGCCCGCGCGGTTCCCCGCGGCGCCCGGCACCGCCGAGGCCGCCGAGCCCGTGCCGTTGCCGCCGGTCGTCGTCGCCCCCGATCTGCCGCCGCCGGGCGCCGGGCACGACCACCGGCCGCCGCTGCCCCGGCGCGTGCGCCAGCAGCACCTGGTGCCGCAGCTGCGGGACGGCGTGCCGCCGCGCCCCGAGCGGGAGAAGGAGGTCGAGCCCCCCGACCCGGGGCTGATGGCCGCCTTCCGGCGCGGCGCCACCCTGGCCGAGGAGGCTGAGGCGCGCGGCACCTGACCGCCGCCCGCACGCCCCGACAACCCGCCCGAGGAGACCGGACAGCGATGGACAACGCTTCCCCCAACGATTCCCCCAGCGACCAACGACCCGCGCTCGACCGGCTGTTGACCGGTCTGGTGGAGCGGGTTCCGCACGCCCGCAGCGCGCTGCTGCTGACCGTCGACGGCGCGGTCAGGGCCGCCCACGGACTCGACCGGGAGACGGCCGAGCAGCTCGCCGCGCTCGCCTCCGGGCTGCACGCGCTGGCCAGGGGCGCCGGCACCCGGTTCGCCGACGGCGGACCGGTGCGCCAGGTGGTGGTCGAGTGGGACGCGGCGCTGCTCAGCGTCCGCGCGGCGGGCAACGGGGCGTGCCTGGCGGCGCTCGCCGACCGCCACGCCGACGCCGCCGTGCTCGGCTTCGAGATGACCCTGCTGGTCAGAAGCGTGCGGTCGGTGCTGGAAAGCCCGCTGCGGCTGCCGGTCGGGCGTTGAGGCGCCGCCATGGACCAGCTGCGCGACGCGGGCACCGGCGCCTGGCTCGACGAGGCGGCCGGGCGCCTGGTGCGGCCCTACACGGCGAGCGGCGGGCGGACCCGCCCGGCCGCCGCCCTCGACCTGATGACCCTGGTGCGGGCCACCGGCCGCCCCGCGCGGCGCGGCACGGTGGGCCCCGAGCACGGCCAACTGCTCGCGCTCTGCCAGCGCCCGGTCCCCGTCGCCGAGCTCGCCGCCCAGGTGCGGCTGCCGGCGGCCGTCACCAAGGTCCTCGTCAGCGACCTGCTGGCCTGCGGCGCCGTGACCGTCAACGCGCCGGAGGCCCCCGGCGCGCCCCATACTGACCGAGACCTGCTGGAGGCGGTCCTGCGTGGACTCCGCGAACGGCTCTGAGAACGGCTCCGACCACCGCTGCGGCAACGGCCGCGGGGAACGCCCGGCCGCCGAGGGCGCCGACGGACCCGACCCGTTCCCCACCACGGCCAAGATCCTGGTCGCCGGCGGCTTCGGGGTCGGCAAGACCACGCTGGTCGGGGCGGTGAGCGAGATCGAGCCGCTGAGCACCGAGGAGCTGCTGACCCAGCTCAGCGCGGGCACCGACAGCCTCCAGGGCGTCGAGCGCAAGGCGACCACCACGGTGGCGATGGACTTCGGCCGGATCACCCTGGACAACCAGCACGTCCTGTACCTCTTCGGCACCCCCGGGCAGGAACGGTTCTGGTTCGTCTGGGACGAGCTGTGCCACGGCGCACTGGGCGCGGTGGTGCTCGCCGACACCCGCCGGCTCGAACACTGCTTCCCCGCCGTGGACTTCTTCGAGCGACGGGGGCTCGGCTTCGTGGTCGCGGTCAACGAGTTCGACCACGCCGTGCGTTACTCCGCCGACGAGGTCAGGGTCGCCCTCGACCTGGACCCCCGGGTGCCCGTGGTCGCCTGCGACGCCCGCAAGGCGGCCTCGGCGACCCGGGTGCTGGTCTCCCTGGTGCGCCACCTGATCGAGGCCAGGGAGGGCGGCGCGGGGTCAGCCCCGCCCGCCTCCGCCGAGCGGGGCTGACCCCGGCCGGCGGAGGCGGGCCGCCGCCTCACTCCTCCTCGGCGCCGCCGAAGCGCTCCCGGAAGCCCTCCAGGTCCTCGTCGGTCAGCTTGGCGAAGAGCACGCCCGGCACGGTGAACGGCGTCCCCGCCGGCACCGCGTCCAGCGCGCCGGCGGCCTCGGCGTCCACCCAGCGCTCGGCCAGGCGCTCCGCCACCGCCGGGTCCTCGGGGGAGAAGACCTCGCGCAGCGCGGCGGCGGTGAACGGGACGAAGGGCTCGGAGACCACCGCGTACAGATGGATCAGGTTGATCGCGGTGCGCAGCGTCAGCGCCGCGGCCTCCGGGTCCGCCTTGATCTCCTTCCAGGGGGCCTTCGCCTCCAGGTAGACGTTGCCCGCGCTCCACAGCGCGCGCAGCGCGAACGCCGCCTTGCGGAACTGGAGCGCCTCCAACTGCCGTTCGTACTCGGCCAGCAGCCCCGCGATCTCCTCGCCCAGCGCGCGCTCCGCCTCACCCGGCCCGTGCCCCGCGGGCACCGCGTCGCCGAAACGCTTGCGGGAGAAGGACAGCACGCGGTTGACGAAGTTCCCCAGGGTGTCGGCGAGGTCCTTGTTGACCACCGAGGAGAACAGCTCCCAGGAGAACGCCGAGTCGTCGGACTCGGGCGCCGCCGCCATCAGGAAGTAGCGCCAGTAGTCGGCCGGCAGCAGCTCCAGCGCCTGGTCGGTGAAGATGCCGCGGTTCTGCGAGGTGGAGAACTTGCCGCCGTAGTACGTCAGCCAGTTGAGCGCCTTGACGTAGTCGACCTGCTTCCACGGCTCCCTGGTGCCCAGCAGCGTGGCGGGGAACATCACCGTGTGGAAGGGGACGTTGTCCTTGGCCATGAACTCCGTGTGCCGGACGTCGTCGGCCTCGAACCACCAGGAGCGCCAGTCGCGCTCCTCGCCCTCGGGCGCCGCGTCGGCCCACTCCTTGGTGGCGCCGACATAGCCGATCGGCGCGTCGAACCAGACGTAGAACACCTTGCCCTCGGCGGCCAGCTCGGGCCACACGTCGGCGGGCACCGGCACGCCCCACTCCAGGTCCCTGGTGATCGCCCGGTCGTGCAGCCCCTCGGTCAGCCACTTGCGGGCGATGGAGGAGGCCAGCGTCGGCCACTCCGTCGCGTGCCGCTCGACGAACGCCTCGACCTCGGGCTCCAGCGTGGACTGGAGCAGGAAGAGGTGCGTGGTCTCCCGCACCTCCAGGTCGGTGCTGCCGCTGACCGCCGAACGGGCTTCGAGCAGGTCCGTCGGGTCGAGCACGCGGGTGCAGTTCTCGCACTGGTCGCCCCTGGCGGCCTCGTAGCCGCAGTAGGGACAGGTGCCGACGATGTAGCGGTCGGGCAGGAAACGGTCGTCGGCGACCGAGAAGACCTGCCGGGTGGCGCGCTCCTCGATGAAGCCGTGCTCGGCCAGGCGGCGCGCGAAGTGCTGGGTGATCTCGATGTTCTGCGGGGACGAGGTGCGCCCGAAGTAGTCGAAGGCGAGCCCGAAACCGTCGTAGACGCCCTTCTGCACCGCGTGCTGCTGGGCGCAGAACTCCTCGACCGGCAGCCCGGCGGCCTTGGCGGCCAGCTCGGCCGGCGTGCCGTGCTCGTCCGTGGCGCAGATGTAGAGCACCTCGTGGCCGCGCTGACGCAGGTAGCGGGAGTAGACGTCGGCGGGGAGCATCGAGCCCACCATGTTCCCCAGGTGCTTGATCCCGTTGATGTAGGGCAACGCACTGGTGATGAGGTGTCGGGCCATCCTCGGATGCTCCAATGGTGAGAGTGATCAGCGGGCGATGAAGAGTCACGGAGGGTGACAAAACACCACCATGGACAGCGTTCATCCTACCGAGCCGCGACCGGCCGACCGTACGCCGTTTCCGCCCACCGGGCCCTGGCGCGTGGTGGGGATGCTCAGCGGGACCTCGCACGACGCGGTGGACGCCGCCGTCGCCGAACTCGCCTTCGAGGGCGACCCCGAGGCCGCCCCCGAGCCCGGCGCCGGGAGCGCGCGGGAGCGCGTGGTGCTGCGCCCGCTGGGCGCGGTGAGCGAGCCGCTGCCGGCCCCGCTGCGCGCGGAGCTGGTCGCGGCGCTGCCGCCGGCGGGGACCACGCTGGCGGACGTCTGCCGGCTGGACACCGAACTGGGCCGCCTCTTCGGCCGGGTGGCCGCCCGCGCGGTGGCCGAGGTGGCCGGCGGGCGGGCCGATCTGGTCGCCTCGCACGGGCAGACCGTCTTCCACTGGGTCGAGGGCCCCCGGGCGCGCGGCACCCTGCAACTGGGCGCCGCCGCCTGGATCGCCGAGGCCACCGGGCTGCCCGTGGTCTCCGACTTCCGCACCAGGGACATCGCCAGGGGCGGGCACGGCGCTCCGCTGGTGCCGCTGCTGGACGCGTCGCTGCTGCTCGGCGGCGCCGAGGAGACGCTGCTCCAGGCCGCCGGCCGGGGCGTGCTCAACCTCGGCGGCATCGCCAACATCACCGCCAGGGACGCCGCCGGCCGGCTCGTCGCCTACGACCTCGGCCCGGCCAACGCGCTGATCGACGCCGCCGTCGCCGAGACCAGCGGCGGCGCCCGCCGGATGGACACGGACGGCGCGGCGGCCGCCAGGGGCCGCGTCGACCGCCCGCTGCTGGCCGCGCTGCTGCGGGAGCCCTACTACCGGCTCCCGCCGCCCAAGTCCACGGGAAAGGAACGCTTCCACGGCGGCTACCTCGCCTCCCTCACGCCCCCCGGCGCGGTGGCGGGGGACGATCTGGTCGCCACCGTCACCGAGTTGACGGCGGAGCTGGTCGCCGCCGCCTGCCGGACGCTGGGCCTGACCGAGCTGCTGGTCTCGGGCGGCGGGCTGCGCAACCCGACGCTGATGGCCCGCGTGCGGGCGCTCGCCGCGCCGACCGAGGTGCGGCCCACGGACGCCGAGGGAATGCCGTCCTCGGCCAAGGAGGCGCTGCTCTTCGCGCTGCTGGGCTTCCTCACCGTCCACGGGCTGCCCGGCAGCCTGCCGGCGGCCACGGGCGCCGCCTCCGCCGCCGTCCTCGGCTCCCTCACCCCGGGCGCGGGGCCGCTGCGGCTGCCGCCGCCGAGGGCGGCGGCACCGCGCCGGCTGGTGCTCGCCCCGCCTCAGACGGCCTCTGGCAGCCGCTCCGGGGGACCGGGCCGCGCGTAGAACCAGCCCTGCGCCGAGTCGCAGCCCAGCTCCCTGAGCTGCTCGGCCTGGGTCGAGGTCTCCACGCCCTCCACCGTCACCGAGAGCCGCAGCGCGTGGGCGAGCGAGACGATGCCCTCCACGATCTTCAGGTCCACCGGGTCGGCCGGGTCGCGCTGGAGGCCCTGGGTGAACGAGCGGTCCAGCTTGAGGGTGTTGGCCGGCAGCCGCCGCAGGTTGGCGAGGTTGGAGTAGCCGGTGCCGAAGTCGTCCAGCGCGATCCCCACGCCCAGCTCCGCCAGCTCCCGCAGCGGCCGCAGCTCGTTCTCGTCGGCTCTTATCATCGCCGTCTCGGTCACCTCCAGGCACAGCGCGCTGGGCGGCAGCCCGGCCTCCTCCAGCACCGCGACGGTGTCCTCGACCAGCTCGGGGTGGTGCAGTTGGCGCGGGGAGAGGTTGACGTTCACCCGCAGCGGGCGCGGACCGCCGATGCCGCGGACCTGCCACTGGCAGGCCTGGCGCACCGCCTCCTGGAGCACCCAGCGGCCCAACGGCACGATCAGGCCGGTGTGTTCGGCCAGCGGGATGAACCGGTCGGGCCCCAGCACCCCGTGGCGCGGATGGCTCCAGCGGACCAGCGCCTCGGCGCCCTCCAGGCTGCCGTCCTCCATCCGCACCAGCGGCTGGTACTCGATGAAGAACTCGCAGCCCTTCAACGCCGCCGGGAGGTGGTGGGTGAGGTGGTGGCGGCTGATGGCGCGCGCGTCGGAGTCCGGGTCGGCCAGCGCGTAGCGGTTGCCGCCCTCCGCCTTGGCCCGGTACATGGTGATGTCGGCGCTGCGCAGCACCTCGGCCGAGGTGAGGTTGCGGGTGGGGCCCTCGACGACGCCGATGCTCGCCCGCACCATCAGCTCCCGGTCGCCGACGGTCACCGGGGTGGCGAGCGCGTCCAGCGCCCGGCGGGCCAGTTCGGCCACGGAGTCCACCGTCGGCGGGTCGACGAAGAGCGCCACGAACTCGTCGCCGCCGATCCGGGCCAGCATCTGGCCGGGCCCGGAGGCGCACGGCTGGAGCCGTTCGGCCACCGCGATCAGCAACTGGTCGCCGACCGCGTGCCCGAGGCTGTCGTTGACCGCCTTGAAGCCGTCGAGGTCCAGGTAGCACAGCCCGACCCTGCTCTGCGAGGAGCCGGCGGCCAGCGCCTGCTCCAGCCGCTCGAAGAACATCGAACGGTTGGGCAGGTCGGTCAGCGCGTCGTGGGTCGCCTGGTAACGCAGCCGCAGGTTCAGCAGCCGGCGCTCGGAGACGTCCTCCACCATCACCAGCATGTACCGCGGCTCGCCCTCGGCGTCGCGCAGCAGGGAGACCGTGAGGTTGGTCCACAGCACCGTGCCGTCGCTGCGGCTGTAGGGCTTCTCCACCTGGTAGTGCTCGCGCTCGCCCCGCATCAGCTCGCGCTGGAGCCGCCAGACCTCGGGGGAGTCGTCGGGGTGGGTCCAGTCCAGGACGTTGCGCCGGCGCGGCGGCGAGGCGCTGCCCATCATGCGGGCGAAGGACTCGTTGGTGTCGATGATCTCCCCGTCGATGCCGGCGATGGCGATGCCCAGCGCGGCGTCGCGGAAGACCGCGCGGAAGCGGGTCTCGCTCTCGTGGAGCGCGTTGGCGATCTCCGTCTGCGCGGTGAGTGCCGCGACCGACAGCGCCTCCTGCTCGCTGCGGGTGCGTTCCTGCAGCGCGCGGGCGAAGCCGGCGGCGATGGCGTGCTGGAGCTTGGCGCAGCGGCTGCGGCCCTCGTCCGGGCCGAGGACGGCCGGGTCGGCGCAGTAGAGCAGCAGATAGGCGTCGATCACGCCGAGCGCGCGGGTCAGCGCCTCGGGCGCGGTGCAGTGCGCGGTGACCAGCGCCTCGCCGACGGAGACGCCGGGGCTCGGGTCGAAGGACCGGGCGCGCAGCGCGATCGCCAGCCGCTCGCTCAGGGCGACCAGCAGGTCCTCGAACTCGCGCTTGGTCATGGACGTGGCGGTGGCCGGGTAGAGCGCGCGGCACCAGATGGTGGCGAACCGCCGCAGTCCGTCCGGCGGAAGGTGATGGGTCGGAACGGTCTCGGTCACGCCTTGCGCCCCACCCCGACGATGCCGCTGAACGCCATCGGATCCTCGTCCTCGATCTGTCCGTCCGGGCGCCACCGCCCTATCGGCACGAGCCCCGGGTCGACCGGCTCGAAACCCTCGAAGAAGCGCGCGACCTCGGACTCCGCCCGCATGACCAGACGGCTTCCGCCGTCCCGGTAGATCTCCGCGACCCGGCCGCACTGCTCCACGGTGACCGGGCCGTTGTCGCCCGAGGCGTGCGAGAGCACCAGCAGGCTGCCGGGGGCCAACGCGTCGCGCAGGGTCGCCACCCGCTCGTGCGGCTTCTCCTCGTCCTCCAGGAAGTGCAGCACGGCGACCAGCAGCAGCGCCGTGGGCCTGCTCGGGTCCAGCAGCTCGCGGGCCTCCCGGCTGGCGAGGACGGCCTCCGGCTCGCGGAGGTCGCCCGTCAGGATGCCGGTGCCCGGCACCCCGCTGAGCACCGCGCGGCTGTGCGCGACGGCGACCGGGTCGTTGTCCACGTACAGCACGCGGGCGTCGGGCGCGGCCTGCCGGGCCACCTCGTGCACGCTGCCGAAGGTCGGTATGCCGGAGCCGATGTCGAGGAACTGGGTGACACCGCACTCCACGGCGTAGCGCACCGCACGGCGCATGAACGCGCGGTTGGCCTGCACGATCTTGGGGATGCCGGGGAACGCCTCCAGGGCCCTGCGGGCGGTGATCCGGTCCACCTCGAAATTGTGCGAGCCCCCGAGGTAATAGTCGTACACGCGCGACACGCTCGGCACCGACAGGTCAATGCCCTGCGGCGCCCAGGTGGGTCGTTCCATCGACGTCTCCAATGTCCCCTGCATACGCGCTCATTGGCCCCGACGGTCGAGACTACTGACCGAGTGCCAGTTCAGGGAAGGAAACGGAAGGGCAACCTCCCCCTGCTGGGGGGTTAGTGGAGCATCTGTCCCGATTGGCGGGCGCGACCGTGGTCCTCTTCCCGGTGAATCCCGAGGCCATTCCGGACGACCGTGATCCGGGGGATTCCGAAAGCCGGGAGGTCACGGCCGGTCAGTTCGTGTCGCGCGGGGGCGAGTTCGGCCAACCTGCCGGGAGGAACGGATGTGCCACCCCTCCCGACCCCTCGCCGCCGCGCCGGCCCCTCAGAGGCTGACCCCGTTCGACCGGAGATAGGCGACCGGGTCGATGTCGGTGCCGAACGACTCGCCGGTGCGGATCTCGAAGTGCAGGTGCGGGCCCGAGGAGTTCCCCGTCGAGCCGGCGCGGCCCAGCCGCTGCCCGGCGCTGACCGGCTGGCCGTCGGAGACCGAGATCGCCGAGAGATGGGCGTACTGGCTGTAGTTGCCGTCGGGGTGGCGGACGATCACCTCGTACCCGAAGGACCCGGCCCAGCCGGCGGAGACGACCTGGCCCTCGGTCACGGACTTCACCGTGGTGCCGGTGGAGACGGGGAAGTCGACTCCGGTGTGGTAGCCCTGGGACCAGGAGCTGCCGGAGGCGCGGTAGGCGGTGCCGGTGCCCGCGTCGACGGGGGAGTGGAAGGTGGCCGCGGGTTCGGGTTCCGGCTCGGGTTCCGGCTCCGGCTCCGGCTCTGGTTCGGGCTCTGGCTCCGGCTCGGGCTCGGGTTCCGGTTCGGGCGCCGGCTCCTCGGCGCGGTCGCCCTGGACCTCGTCGGACCGGACCTCGGGCTCCGCGTCCTCGGCGGCCTCGCCCGGCTGGAGGGTGAGCCGCTGCCCGGGGAGGATTAGGTCCGGGTTCCCGCCGACGGTGGAGCGGTTCAGCTCGTAGAGCGAGCGCCAGCCGCCGGCGACCCGGTGCTGGTCGGCGATGCCGGAGAGGGTGTCGCCGCTGATCACCTCGTAGCGCTCGGGGGCCTCGACGCTCGCCGCGGCGGGGCGCACGTCGCCGGCCGCCTCCGCGGCCGGCTCGCTCTCGGCGGCCGGCCGGGCGTCGGGGTCGATCTCGGGCGCGGCGCCGTCCCTGGTCAGCCCGGCCTCGACGGAGCAGGTCGGCCACGCCTGCGGGCCCTGCCCGCGTAGCACGGCCTCGGCCACCGCTATCTGCTGGTCCTTGGTGGCCTGGTCGGCGCGGGGCGCGTACTCCGTGCCGCCGTACGCCTCCCAGGTGCTCTGCTGGAACTGGAGGCCGCCGAAGAAGCCGTTGCCCGTGTCGATGGACCAGTCGCCGCTGCTCTCGCACTCGGCGACCAGCTCCCAGGTCTCGACGGGGGCCGCGGAGGCGCCGCTGGCGCTCACCAGCGGAAGGGCCAACCCTGCTCCGCCCGCCGTCACGGTCAGTGAGGCGCGGGAGACCGCGCTCGGCCGATAGCGGCGGTGGCGGCCACGTCCGGACATTCCTCGTCCCCTCCCCGGAGAAAACCCGTGATCCGCGTCAGTTCTCCTCTGGGACACGGAAGTTGGGCACCACGATATGGCGCGACAATGCCGTGGGCAAGGGAGTGAAAGCGGAACGTGACGTGTGGGCCGGTACGAGGAACGGTCTCGTCCGGTACTGGTCGAGTTTTGTCGGGACCCTCGTTGAACGTTGCGTTGACCGTCGGATTCTGAGCGATAAACAACGATGGAATGATCAAAGTGGTGGGGGCGAGCGGGCGTTTCCGGCCCGGCTCTCCGGGCGTCCTCCGGGGGAAAACGAAGGGGCGGGCGCCCCGAGGCGCCCGCCACCTGGTGGTCCCACCCGGTCCGTTCAGCCGTCCCTGGGGGTCAGCTCCGTATCCGGACCGGTCAACTCCTGTCTCTCCTTGGCCAGCCCGGGACGCGCGGCGCCGACCTCGGGTGCCGTGTGGGCGTCGGTGACCTCGGTGGTCGGGACGGTGGCCGTCGGGCTGCCGTCGGCGCTCACCCCCCGGCGGCCGGCCGCCTCGGGCTCCACCGGGAGCGGCGTGCGACGCGGCGGGCGCAGGAAGTAGACCACCGCGCCGAGGATGGCGCAGGCCACCAGGCCGTCCATCCAGTAGTGGTGCGCGGTGGCCACCACGGCGGTGACCGTGATCAGCGGATGCGCCAGCCACAGCCAGCGCCACCGGCTGCGGGTGGCGACGATCAACCCGACCGCGACCAGCACCGACCAGCCCACGTGAAGGGAGGGCATGGCCGCGAACTGGTTGGCCATCGAGTCCGGGTCCGGTTCGTCGTAGACCGCGGGGCCGTAGACGATGCCGGTGTCTATCATGTCCACCCGGTCGAAGAGCCGGGGCGGGGCGAGCGGCACCAGCAGGTGCAGCACCAGGCCGCCGGCCGTCAGCCAGGTGATCACCCAGCGGATCCAGACGTAGAAGCCGGGACGCCGCCAGTACATCCAGATCAGGAACGCCACCGTCGCCGGAAAGTGCACGGTCGCGTAGTAGACGTTGATGAAGCGGATCAGCGCTTCGCTGTGCAGCACCATGTCCTGCACCCATGCCTCGCTGGGCAGGAAGAGCGCGCGCTCCAGGTCCCAGACGCGTTCGGCGTTCGCGTAGGCGTCGTCGAACTGCCCGTTGGCCACGCGTCTGCCCAGCTTGTACGCGAAGTAGAGGGCGCCGACGAGCAGCAGCTCCCGGACCAGCGGCGGGCGCCGGCTCTGCTCGGGTCTCTGGGGCCGCCGCATTCCGCGGAGCAGCTGGGACGTTCCGGTACGAGGCATAGGCAGTGTTCCCGAATGCAGGAGGTGGTCGCGGACTGGCGCGGCGCGAGGGAACCCGGCTCCGTCTCCCCCGTTGGTCCTCGGTTCCCCCTCCGTGAGTTTACGGCGCTCCCCCTCTCGGATGCCCCCGGGTGACCGGAGCACACCAGGGCCGCACGCCGGGCACACCGGGCGTTCACGACCGGGTCCGCGTCAAGCGGAAGCCCCGTCGCGCGCCCCCGCGCTCCTCAACGCGTCGACGCGCCCGCCACCGTTCGGGTGGTTCGGGCGCGCGAAGGGCCGCTCACGCCCGGCTGAGTGCCCGTTCGTCCCGGTGGCGCCCGTCCGGGCGCCGACCCGGGAGGGCGCGGGGGAGGGGAAAACGGAACGCGGCGAGGGGCGGCTGCGGGGCGACGTGCGGGGGGCGGGGGACTTCGCAGGTCAGAGGGGTGGCTCGCGAGGCTTTGTCCTCAACGAGGAAGAAGTTTCAGCGATTCATGCAGAACTTCTTCCCTGCCCGCCTTCACGCTGCTACATTCCCTCGGCAAGCCCGGTACGGACCTCGTGTCGGGGATCGATGCCGACGGTGGCGGGAGGGGCAGCGTGAGGCGCATGACGGCTCGGCCCGCGAACGCGCACCAGGCGCGGCTGCTTCGGCTGCTGCGGGACGCGGGCCCCAGTTCCAGGGCGCAGCTCGGCGACCAGATCGAGCTGTCGCGTTCCAAGCTGGCCGTGGAGATCGACCGACTGCTCCAGACGGGACTCGTGGTCGGCGACGGTTTCGCCGCCTCCCGGGGCGGACGCCGCTCGCACAACGTGCGGCTCGCGCCGGAACTGCGGTTCCTGGGCGTGGACATCGGCGCCACGTCCCTCGATGTGGCCGTCACCGGGCCCGAGTTGGAGATCCTCGGCCACCTCACCGAGCGGATGGACGTCCGCGAGGGGCCCGTCGCGGTCTTCGAGCAGGTCCTGTCCATGGCGGAGAAGCTGCGGAACGCGGGCCTGGCCGAGCACTTCGACGGTGCCGGGATCGGCGTTCCCGGCCCGGTGCGCTTCCCCGACGGCGTGCCGGTCGCGCCCCCGATCATGCCCGGCTGGGACGGGTTCCCCGTCCGCGAGGTGCTCAGCCAGGAGCTCGGCTGCCCGATCATGGTCGACAACGACGTGAACCTGATGGCGCTGGGCGAGCGGCACGCCGGAGTCGCCCACTCCGTCCAGGACTTCATCTGCGTCAAGATCGGCACCGGCATCGGCTGCGGCGTCGTGGCCGACGGCAAGGTGCACCGCGGTGCCACCGGCAGCGCGGGCGACATCGGACACATCCAGGTCGAGGCCGACGGGCGGCAGTGCCCCTGCGGCAACCGGGGCTGCCTGGAGGCGTACTTCGGCGGCGCCGCGCTCGCCAGGGACGCCGAACAGGCGGCCAGGGACGGCCGTTCCGTCGAGCTGGCCTCGCGGCTGGAGGCGGCCGGCGCGCTGACCGCGTCCGACGTGGCCGGGGCCGCCGCCGCGGGCGACGTCGCCTCGCTCGATCTCATCCGCCAGGGCGGCGCGCGCACCGGACAGGTGATCGCGGCCCTGGTCAGCTTCTTCAACCCCGCGCTCGTGGTGATCGGCGGCGGGGTGACCGGCCTCGGCCACACCCTGCTCGCCAGCATCCGCACCCAGGTCTACCGGCAGTCCCTGCCGCTGGCCACCGGGAACCTGCCCATCGTCCTCGGCGAACTCGGGCCCGTCGCCGGGGTGACCGGCGCCGCCCGCCTGATCAGCGACCACCTGTTCAGCTACACCCCGACCTGAGCCGTACCGACCCACCCCCGGGCCGCACCGCGGGCCCGGCCGGCCCGTGACGGCCGGCGCACCACCGGCACCGCCGCAGCCCTACCCCCGCATGTCCGCGCACCGGCACCGTTGCCCAGGAGACCAGCATGGCAAGCGCGCCACCACCGATACTCACCCTCTCCGGCATCACCAAGTCCTTCCCCGGGGTCCGCGCCCTGGACGGTGTGGACCTGGAGGTGCTGCCGGGCGAGGTGCACTGCCTGCTGGGCCAGAACGGCGCGGGCAAGTCCACCCTGATCAAGGTCGTCGCCGGCGCCCACCAGCCGGACACCGGCGAGATCACCTGGCAGGGCGAGCGGGTCGCCCTCTCCAACCCGGTCTCGGCGATGCGCCTGGGCATCTCGACCATCTACCAGGAACTCGACCTGGTGCTCCACCTCTCGGTCGCCGAGAACGTGCACCTGGGCCACGAGAGGGCGACCGCCGGCTTCGTGCGCCGCGGCGAGGCCAGGACCCGCACCTCAGAACTGCTGGCCAGGCTCGGCCACCCGGAGATCCACCCCGACACCATCGTCGGCGACCTCTCCTCCGCAGGCCAGCAGATCGTCAGCATGGCCAGGGCACTGTCCCACGACACCAGGCTCATCGTGATGGACGAGCCGTCGGCCGTGCTCGACCCCGACGAGGTCGGCAACCTCTTCCGCATCGTGGAGAACCTGACCGCCGACAACGTGGCCGTCGTCTACATCTCGCACCGGCTGGAGGAGATCCGCCGCATCGGCGACCGGGTCACCGTGCTCAAGGACGGCCGCGCCGTCGCCCGGGGCCTGCCGGCCAAGGAGACCGCGACCAAGGACATCGTCGCCCTGATGACCGGCCGCGACGTCGAGTACTCCTTCCCGCGGCGCGCCGCACCGTTCGACTCCGCGGCGGACGAGCCGGTGCTCGTCGCCGAAGCGCTCACCCGCGCCGGGGAGTTCGACCCGCTGGACCTGGAGATCCGGCCCGGCGAGATCGTCGGCCTGGCCGGCCTCGTCGGCTCCGGCCGCTCCGAGATCCTGGAGACCCTCTACGGCGCCAGGACCCCCACCGGCGGAACGGTCCGCGTCGAGGGCAAGCGGCTGCGCCCCGGCAGCGTCATCTCCGCGGTCCGCGCCGGCCTCGGGCTCGCCCCCGAGGAGCGCAAGGCGCAGGCGCTGTTCATGTTGGAGTCCGTGACCCGCAACGTCTCGATCTCCTCGCTGCCCCGCTTCTCCCGGGGCGGCTGGCTGGACCGCTCCGGCGAACGCGATGCCGCGCACAGCAACATCAAGGAGCTGTCGCTGCGGCCGGACAACCCGGACGCGGCGATCCGCACCCTCTCCGGCGGCAACCAGCAGAAGGCCGTGCTGGCCCGCTGGCTGCTCCGCCGCTGCAAGGTCCTGCTGCTCGACGAGCCCACCCGAGGGGTGGACGTCGGCGCCCGGGCCGAGTTGTACACCCTGATCCGCCGCCTGGCCGACGACGGCGTCGCCGTCCTGCTGGTCTCCAGCGAGATACCCGAGGTCCTCGGGCTCGCCGACCGGGTGCTGGTGCTGCGGGAGGGCCAGGTGGTGCACACCGCACCGGCCCGGGAGCTCGACGAGCACCGGGTTCTCGACCTCGTCATGGAAGGGAGCCAGGCGTGACCACTGGCGCCACCCCAGAACCGTCCGCGACCGCCTCGCTCGACAAGCCGGCGCCACCGGGCCCGCCCCCGGCGGCCGCCACCGGAGACAAGGGGCCCGGACAGGGGCCGAGGCTGGTCCTCGGCAAGCTCTTCGACCTGCACACGCTGTCGCTGCTCGGCGTGCTGGCCATCCTCTGCGTGATCGGCGCGATCACCGCGGGCGATCAGTTCCTGGACACCAACAATCTCCAACTGGTGCTCACCCAGGCTTCCGTGATCGGTGTCGTCACCGTCGGCATGACCTTCGTGATGATCGGCGGGGGCATCGACCTCTCCGTCGGCGCCATCGTCGCCCTCGCCTCGGTGTGGTGCACCACGGTCGCCACCCAGGAGTTCGGCATGGGCGGCATGATCTTCTGCGCCCTGGCGGTCGGCGTCGGCTGCGGCCTGGTCAACGGCGTGCTGATCGCCTACGGACCGATGGTGCCCTTCGTCGCCACCCTCGCCATGATGGTCTCGGCGCGCGGCCTCTCCCTGGAGATCACCGGCGGCTCCACCCAGATGGTCACCGTCGACTCGGTGCTCGACCTCGGCCGGCGCGACTCCTACATCCTCGGCATCCCCCCGCTGGTCATCATCTTCGCCGTGATCACCGCCCTCGGCTGGGTGCTGCTCAACCGCACCACCTTCGGGCGCCGCACCGTGGCCATCGGCGGCAACGCCGAGGCGGCCCGGCTCGCCGGCATCGCGGTCAAGCGCCAGCGGCTGATGATCTACGCCCTGTCCGGACTCTGCTGCGGCATCGCCGCGTTCATGCTCGTCGTGCTCTCCGGCTCCGGCCAGAACACCAACGGCAACCTCTACGAGCTGAACTCCATCGCCGCCGCCATCATCGGCGGAACCCTCCTCACCGGCGGTCGCGGCACCATCATCGGCTCCGTGCTCGGTGTCCTCGTCTTCACGCTGATCACCAACCTCTTCGTGCTGAACAACCTGGAGAGCGCCTTCCAGCAGATCGCCACCGGCGCCATCGTCGTGGCCGCCGTGCTGCTCCAGCGTCGATCCGCCAGTCACACCACCTAGGCACCCGCACCACTCTGACTGACCGCGTTTTTTGACCATGGAAGGTTCCTCCTCATGAACATGCCCTCAGGACTGGGCCGCAGAGGCCTCCTCTTCGGCGGAGCCGCCGCCGGCGCGGGGGTCTTCCTCGCCGGCTGTACGAGCAACGAGAGCAACGACGACGACAGCGGCGGCTCGGAGCGGAACCAGGCCGCCTCCAACGAGGAGTCGGGCCCGGACGTCACCATCGGCTTCGCCGGCCCCCAGGCCGACCACGGCTGGCTCAGCGCGATCAACGAGCACGCCAGGAGCCGCGCCGAGGAGTACGACGACGTCACCCTGGAGATCACCGAGGGCTCCAACGACACGGCGCAGCAGATCGGCCAGATAGAGAGCCTGATCAACAGCCAGGTCGACGTCCTGGTGATCCTCCCGGCCGACGGCCGTTCGCTGACCCAGGTCGCGCTCTCCGCGATGAACGCCGGCATCCCGGTGATCAACCTCGACCGCGTCTTCGACACACCCCAGGCGTACCGCTGCTGGGTCGGCGGCGACAACTACGGTATGGGGTTGAACGCCGGCCACTACATCGGCGAGCAGCTCAAGGACGTGGAGGGGGCGAGGGTCGTCGAACTCTCGGGCCCGGACAACCTCGAACTCACCGTGCAGCGCACCCAGGGCTTCGACGACGCGCTCGCGAACTACCCGAACATCGAGAAGGTCGCCCGCCAGGCGGCGGAGTTCACCGTCGAGTCGGGCCAGGACGTCATGTCCGGTCTGCTCCAGGCCGTTCCCGAGTTCGACGCCCTGTGGAACCACGACGACGACCAGGGCGTGGGCGCCGAGCGCGCCATCGACCAGGCCGGCCGCGACGAGTTCTTCATGGTGGGCGGCGCCGGTTCCCAGCACGTGATGGAGGCCATCCAGGCCGACAACACCGTGCTCAAGGCCACGGTGCTCTACCCGCCCACGATGGCCGCCTCGGCGATCGACCTGGCGAGGGCCTGCGCCCAGGCGAAGGGGATCGGCGGGCTCGCCGAGTTCGAGATCCCGTCCTTCATCCAGCTCTACTCGGCCGTCGTGACCAAGGACAACGTCGAGCAGTACCTGCCGACCGGTTTCAACTGACAGGGATCTCTCCATGCCAAACCCCTCCACAAGCCCGACACTCGGTGTGGGCATGGTCGGCTACGCCTTCATGGGCGCCGCGCACTCCCAGGGGTGGCGCTCCGTCGGGCGTGCCTTCGACCTCCCCCTCTCGCCGGTCATGGCCGCGGTGTGCGGCCGTGACCGGGCGAAGGCCACCGCGGCGGCCGACAAGTTGGGCTGGGCCGCCACCGAGACCGACTGGCGCGCGCTGATCGCCAGGGACGACGTCCAACTCGTCGACATCTGCTCACCCGGCGACAGCCACGCGGAGATCGCCATCGCCGCGCTGGAGGCCGGCAAGCACGTGCTGTGCGAGAAGCCGCTGGCCAATACGGTCGCCGAGGCCGAGGCCATGGTCGCCGCCGCCGAGGCGGCGCGCGAGCGCGGCCAGTTGGCGATGGTCGGCTTCAACTACCGGCGCGTGCCGGCGCTGGCCCTCGCGCGCAAGCTGGTGGCCGACGGGCGGATCGGCGCGCTGCGCCACGTCCGCGCCGTCTACCTCCAGGACTGGGGCGCCGACCCCGAGCTGAAGCTGGTCTGGCGGCTCCGCAAGGAGCTGGCCGGCTCCGGCGCGCTCGGCGACCTCGGCGCGCACGTCGTCGACCTGACGCAGCACCTCACCGGCGAGCTGATCACCGGTGTCTCGGCGCACACCGAGACCTTCGTCAAGGAGCGGGAGCTGCCGGACGGCAGCGGGTTCGGCCAGGTCACGGTCGACGACGCCGCTCTCTTCAGCGGCCGGCTGACCTCGGGGGCGCTGGCTTCCTTCGAGGTCAGCCGGTTCGCCACCGGCCGCAAGAACGCGCTGCGCGTCGAACTCAACGGCTCCCGTGGCTCGTTGGCGTTCGACCTGGAGCGGCTGAACGAGCTGGAGTTCTACGACAACGACCAGCCGGCCAGCGAGGGCGGTTTCCGGCGGATCCTGGTGACCGAGCCGGACCACCCGTTCCTTGAGGGCTGGTGGCCCCCGGGCCACGGGCTCGGCTACGAGCACACCTTCGCCCACCAGGCGAGGGACCTGGTGCAGGCGATCGCCGACGGTACCCAGCCCAGGCCGTCGTTCGCCGACGGCCTCCAGGTGCAGCGGGTGCTCGCCGCCATCGAGGAGAGCGCGGAGAAGAACGCCGTGCACACCCCCGTCCCGGCTGCCGAGTGAGCGCCGCCGCCCAACGGAAGGAGACGCACCCCATGTCCCGTAAGTTCACCCTGTTCACCGGCCAGTGGGCCGACCTCCCGCTGGAGGAGGTCTGCCGCCTGGCCCGTGACTTCGGCTACGACGGTCTCGAACTGGCCTGCTGGGGCGACCACTTCGAGGTGGACCGCGCCCTCAGCGAGCCCGACTACGTGGCCGGCCGCAAGGCGCTGCTGGAGAAGTACGGCCTGGAGTGCTGGGCCATCTCCAACCACCTGGTGGGCCAGGCCGTCTGCGACCTCATCATCGACGAGCGCCACGAGGGCATCCTGCCGGCCCGCATCTTCGGCGACGGGGACCCCGAGGGCGTGCGCACCCGCGCCGCCGAGGAGATCAAGGACACCGCGCGGGCGGCGGCCAAGTTCGGCGTCAACACCGTGATCGGTTTCACCGGTTCCTCGATCTGGCACCTGGTCGCCATGTTCCCGCCGGTCCCGCCCGGGATGATCGAGCGTGGCTACGAGGACTTCGCCACCCGCTGGAACCCGATCCTCGACGTCTTCGACGCCGAGGGCGTCCGGTTCGCGCACGAGGTGCACCCGGGCGAGATCGCCTATGACTACTGGACGACCAAGCAGGCCCTCGAAGCGGTCGACCACCGGCCGGCCTTCGGCCTGAACTTCGACCCCAGCCACTTCGTCTGGCAGGACCTCGACCCGGCCGGCTTCCTCTACGACTTCCGGGACCGGATCTACCACGTCGACTGCAAGGAGGCCCGCCGCCGGCTCGACGGCCGCAACGGCCGCCTCGGCTCGCACCTGCCGTGGGGCGACCCGCGCCGCGGCTGGGACTTCGTCTCCGCCGGGCACGGCGACGTGGCCTGGGAGGACGTCTTCCGGCTGCTGCGGGCCATCGACTACCAGGGCCCCATCTCCGTGGAGTGGGAGGACGCCGGGATGGACCGGCTGGCCGGCGCGCCCGAGGCGCTCGCGCGGCTGCGCGCCTACGACTATCCCCCGCCCACCGCCTCGTTCGACGCCGCCTTCGGGGGCGGCGACTGACGCGAGGCGACCGTCCGCCCGCGTGGCGCGCCCCGCTGCACCCGGGGCCGCCGCGCGGGCGTCATCGTTCGCCCGGCGGCTCAGCCCTCCCGGCCGACGGCCCGCGCCGCCTCCTCGACCAGCCGGTCGGCGCCGGGGGAGACGTCCAGCACCACCCCGTGCTCGTCCGGGCCCAGCGGCTCCAGCGTCGCCAACTGGCTGCGCAGCAGCGACGGCGGCATGAAGTGGTCGGTGCGGCGCGCCATCCGCTCGCCCACCAGCTCCGGCGAGCCCGACAGATGCAGGAAGAAGACCTCGCCCTCGGCCCCGGCGCGCAGCAGGTCGCGATAGGAGCGCTTCAACGCCGAGCAGGTCACCACGCCGCCCTCGCCGGTGCGGCGGCGCTCCCGCAGCCAGTCGCCGATCGACTCGAGCCAGGGCCGGCGGTCCTCGTCGGTGAGCGGGGTGCCGGCCGACATCTTGGCGATGTTCTCCGGCGAGTGGAACTCGTCGGCCTCCGCGAACGGCACCCCCAGGCGCTCGGCCAACGGCCGCGCCACCGTGGTCTTCCCCACACCCGACACACCCATCACGACCACGGTGGTTACAGTCATGCCCCCACTATCGCCCGCCTCCGGGACGCACGGCAAACACCGTCCGACCGGCGGGCGGAACGGACCCCTCCGGGGAATGTCCGAGCGATCAACTACGCTGACGGACATACCCGTTCCGGGTACCCGCGTTCCGGAGGTCGCGTTGTCCCAGCCCCGCACGCCCCCCGCCCGCCGCGCGTCCCTCGGCGGCGCGTTGGCGCGGCTCCGCCCCGCCTCGTTCGGCGCCCGGCCGACCGGGGAGCGGTTGGCGCGGATCCGCCGCTCGCCGCAGTACCGCGACGGCGCCTTCCGCAACGACCGGCCGATCCGCATGACCGGCCTCCGTGACGCCCCCGCCGTGCTGCGGGCGATGGCCGGGGACGACGCCCGCGGCCGGCGCACGCCGCTGCGCCAGCCGCCGCTGGCCAGGCCGGCGTGGCTGGGCGACGACGCGGGGCCGCCCGCCTCCGGGCTGCGGCTGACCTGGCTGGGCCACGCCAGTGTGCTCGCCGAGATCGACGGCCACCGGGTGCTCTTCGACCCGGTCTTCGGCGAACGCTGCTCCCCGTTCGGCTTCGCCGGCCCCAAGCGGCTGCACCCGCTGCCGATCCTGCCCTCCGAGCTGGGCGAGGTGGACGCGGTCGTGATCTCGCACGACCACTACGACCACCTCGACATGGCGACGGTGCGCGCGCTGGTCGCCGGGGACGCGGTCTTCGCCGTGCCGCTGGGGGTCGGCGCGCACCTGGAGCACTGGGGCGTGCCGGCCGAGCGGATAGCCGAGCTGGACTGGCACGAGTCGACCCGCGTCGGCGCGCTGACGCTGACGGCCGCCCCCGGCCAGCACTTCTGCGGCCGGGGCCTGCTCGACCGCTGGCAGACGCTCTGGGCGTCCTGGGTGGTCGCGGGGCCCGAGCACCGGATCTACCACAGCGGGGACACCGGCTACTTCCCCGGCTTCGCCGAGACCGGGCGGGAGCACGGCCCGTTCGACGCGACGATGATCCAGATAGGCGCGTACAGCGAGCGGTTCTGGCCCGACATCCACATGACGCCGGAGCAGGGCGTCCGCGCCCACCTCGACCTGGCGGGCGAGGGGGAGGCCGGGCTGCTGATGCCGGTGCACTGGGGGACGTTCAACCTGGGCCCGCACTCCTGGGACGAGCCGGTGGAGCTGACGCTCGCCGCCGCCGAGAAGGCGGGCGTGCCGGTCGCGGCGCCCCGGCCGGGGGGCTCCGTGGAGCCGGCCGCGCCGCCGCCCGCCGACCCGTGGTGGCGGGCGGTCGCCCGGCCGGCGCGCGCCGCGCGGGCCGGCCGGGCCCGGCTGGGGCCGCGGCCGGCGGACGGATGACCGGAAAGGGCGGTTGAACGGACCGGTCCGGCACCGGCCGACGTGGGTCAGCCGGCGCGCAGCGGGTCGTGGCCCAGCGACATCAGCTGGTAACGCCAGTCGGGCTCGGGCCGGTCCTCCCGGGGGCCGGCCGCCCGTTCGTTGTTGACGGTGTCCACGACCTCGCGCATCAGGTCGATGTCGGACTCGGTGAGGTCCATCTGGCGTTTCCGCAGGATGGCGAGGACACCGCGGCCCCGTTCGGGACCGGCGCGCTCCGGCAGTCGCTCGGCCTCCTCGCCCGCGCCGCTCACCCGCAGCCAGGCGGCCAGCTCCTGCGAGGTCATGTTCACCGCGCGGTGGAAGTCCGCCCACAGCGCGTCCATCTCGAAAGCCTCGGCGTCGGTCATCTCCCGCCTCCAGGACCAGTCGTGCGCGGTTCAGGCGCGGGCCAGGTCGGTCACGTCCCTGGCCAACCTCTTGTCCAGGGATACCCGGACAAGCCCGGCGGTGAGTCGGGCGACATCGGCGCGCCGTACCAATCCGGACAGGGCCTTCGGCGAGCGGGGCAGCCCGATCCGGCCGGCGCCCTCCTTGGTCCTGTCGTCGACGTAGGGGGCGAACTCGGGCCAGACCGCCTGCACCTCGCGCAGGAAGATGTCCACGCCCATCGGGCCGATGCCGGGGTACTCCCGCAGCCGGGACGGCGCGTCCGCGCGTATCCGCCGCACGTCGCCGCCGTAGCGGTCGAGCAGCAGCCGGGCCCCGTCACCGAGCTGGGTGGCCGTCCGTTCGTCGTAGCGGCGGTAGTGCCCCTCGCCGAGGGCGTCGACCCGCCGCTGCCAGTCGGCGTCCGCCATGGCGCGCGGCGTGCGCATCCCCGCGTCGAAGAGCGCGCGGGCCGCCGCCACCGCCACGTCGGCCTTGATCCTGGCCGACAGCAGATGGGCGAGGACCAGCGTCTGGTAGAGCGGCGCCGGGGTGTCCCGCAGCCGGATGCCGGCCTGCGCCGCGTAGGTCTGGCCGCAGCGGTCGAGCAGCGCCCGCGCCGTACGTTTCGTCTGTGCGGTCATCCCGCGTCTCCTCCCACCGCGGTGGGGCCCGCGCTCCGCGTCGCCCCACGGGTCAGTCGGTCTCCGGCAGCTGCTCTCCGAAGACGGCCCGTTCGGGCACGGAGCCGAGGGCGCGCTCGGCCGCGCGGCCCTCAAGCACCGGCCGCCACTCTTGGTGACCGGGGGGCTCGTGGGTGGGGTGAGCGGGCGTGTTCGCGATCGTCCGGCTCGTTTCCGGCATGTCTTATCACCTCGACAACGGCGGGTTCCCGGTCGAGTCCGGCTCAAACGTGCCCCTCACGGAGGGTGGGGGCGGAGCGACGACGGTGGTGGGGCGGTGGCGGTGGGTTGTCGGCGTGAGCCCGGGTGTGTGGTTGCTCGCGCAGTTCCCCGCGCCCCTGTGTGGTGGGCGTGGTCGGGTCGGGTGCGGGTTCACGTTCGGCAGGTGGCGGCCTGTTTGGGGGCGCGGGGAACTGCGCGGTGCATGGGTGGCGGGCCGCAGACGACTACTGACCCTGCCGGTCTGGGTGGGTGGTGGTCCGCGGCCCGGTGTGGGGTCGCTCGCGCGGTTCCCCGCGGCCCTTCACCGTCGGTGGGCGGCTTGGGGGCGCGGGGAACCGCGCGGTGCGTTCCTGGCGGGTGGCGGGCGACCACGGTCCGCACCGGCCAGGCGGGTGGTCGTTCCGACCCGGCCGGCAGGGCCAGCCGCTACACCGGCAAGGTGACCGTGTCGGCGCCCTCGGCGACCGCCACCGGCTCGCCGTAGCCGTCGGCCCCGGCCAGCACGACCGACCAGCGGCCACGCGCGCCCTCCGCCGTGACGGTCAGCGTGTCGCCGCTGCGCACCGTGCGGAAGACGGCCGCCTGGTTGTCCCCGGGGGCCGGCACCCGGGTGACGACCTCGGTACCGTCCTCGGGGGCGTGCACCCGCAGGGTCACGGCGTCGGCCCAGTCGTACTCCGGGCTGTCGTCGTGCGCCCCGAACGGGATGACCGACCCCGGCCTGGCCAGCAGCGGCAGGCTGTCGAAGCCGTACCGTTCCCGCCGCCAGCCGGGTCCGGAGACCCGTTCGCCGGTCAGCAGGTGGGTCCAGTCGCCCTCCGGCACGTAGTACTCGATCTCGCCGTCCTCGCTGAAGACCGGCGCGACCAGCAGGTTCTCGCCCAGCATGTACTGCCGGTCCAGCGTGTGGGTGGACGGGTCCTCCGGGAACTCCAGGAGCATGGCCCGCATCATCGGCGTGCCCCGCTCCCCGGCCTGCTCGGCGGCGCGCAGCAGATAGGGCGCCAGCCGGTTCTTCAGCCGGGTGAAGTCCCGGGTGACGTCGACCGCCTCCTCGTCGTACTCCCACGGCACGCGGTAGGAGTACGAGCCGTGCAGCCGGCTGTGCGAGGAGAGCAGGCCGAACTGCACCCACCGCTTGAAGACCGCCGGCGTCGGGACGCCCTCGAAACCGCCGATGTCGTGGCTCCAGAAGCCGAAGCCGCCGAGGCCGAGCGAGAGGCCGCCGCGCAACGACTCGGCCATCGCCTCGAAGGTGGACTCGCAGTCACCGCCCCAGTGGACGGGGAACTGCTGCCCGCCGGTGGTCGCCGAGCGGGCGAAGACCACGGCCTCGCCCTCGCCGCGCTCCTCCCGCAGCACCTGGAAGACGGTCTCGTTGTAGAGCTGCGCGTAGTAGTTGTGCATCCGCGCCGGGTCGGAGCCGTCGGCCCAGACCACGTCCGTCGGCACCCGCTCGCCGAAGTCCGTCTTGAAGCCGTCCACGCCCTGCCGCAGCAGCGCCCGCAGCTTCTCCGCGTACCACTCCCTGGCCGGCGGACTGGTGAAGTCCACCAGTGCCATGCCCGCCTGCCACATGTCCCACTGCCAGACGTCGCCCTCGGGGGTGCGGACCAGGTGGCCCAGGCGCTTGCCCTCCTCGAAGAGCGGGGACTTCTGCCCGATGTAGGGGTTGATCCACACCGTGACCCGCAGCCCGCGTTCCTTCAGCCGGGTCAGCATCCCCTCGGGATCGGGGAAGACCGCGGGGTCCCAGGTGAAGTCGCACCACTGGTAAGCCCGCATCCAGAAGCAGTCGAAGTGGAAGACGCTCAACGGGATCTCGCGCTCGGCCATGCCGCGCACGAAGCTGCTGACCGTCTGCTCGTCGTAGTCAGTGGTAAAGGAAGTGGACAACCAGAGCCCGAACGACCACGCCGGCGGCAGCGCGGGCCGTCCGGTCAGCGCGGTATAGCGCTCCAGGATCTCCTTCGGCGTCGGACCGTAGACCACGTAGTACTCGACCGACTGGTCCTCGACGCTGAACTGGACCTTGCCGACGGCCTCCGAGGCGATCTCGTAGGAGACGTGCCCCGGGTGGTTGACGAAGACGCCGTAGCCGCGGTTGGTCAGGTAGAAGGGAACGTTCTTGTAAGCCTGCTCACTGGCCGTGCCGCCGTCGGCCTGCCAGACGTCGACCGTCTGGCCGTTCTTGACGAACGGAGTGAAGCGTTCGCCCAGACCGTAGACCAACTCGCCTACGCCCAGGGACAGTTGCGTCAGGCTGTGGTGCTCGCCCCCCGAGGTGGCGAAGCCGGTGCCGCGCTTGCCGGCCGAGGTGAGCACGCGCCCCTCGGCCAGGAAGTCGAGCCGCCACGGCTCCTCGGTGTCCACCCGCAGGGACAGCGGACCACTGGTCAACTCCAGCGTGGAGCCGTCGGCGCGGGTCTTCGCCGCGTGGCCCTCCTCGGGGTTCAGACCGAAGTGCGGTCCCCGGTCGCGCAGCCCGCCGTGGTGGGTGGAACGCACGCCGATCACCCCCTCGGCGGGGGAGAAGCACTCCACCGTCATCAGGGGACTGTTCAGCGTCGCGCCGCGTCCCCTCCGCCGGTCGGTGGCGCCCCACAGGGTGAGCCGGTCCTTCTCCACCCGGGCGTCGGCGACCCAGGTGGCAAAGGAGGCCGCCACCCCTTCTCTCATCAGCCAGTAGCCGTCGGTGAACTTCACGGTGCTCGGTTCTCCCTAGTCCTGTCGTCGGTCGGCCGTCGAGGGCCGGTCGTGCCGCTGCCGGTGGTGACCGATCATGGACCGGTACCAGTGGTAGCTGTCCTTGGGCAGGCGTTCGAGGGTGTCGTAGTCCACCCGCACGATGCCGAAGCGCTTGTCGTAGCCGAACGCCCACTCGAAGTTGTCCAGGAGCGACCAGACGTAGTAGCCGCGGACGTCCACGCCCGCGCGCACCGCCTCGGCCAACGCCCCCAGGTGGTCCCGCAGATAGGCGACCCGGTCGGCGTCGTGCACCTGCCCGTCCTCCGCGACGGTGTCCGCCTCGGCCGAGCCGTTCTCGGTGATGTACAGCGGCGGCAGGTCCGGATACCGCCGGTCGAGTTCCACCAGCAGCTCGGTGAACGCCTCGGGCACCACGGGCCAGCCCATGGTGGTGTGCCGGACGTCCTCCCGCCAGCTCTCCTGGACGCCGATGTCCACCGCCGTCCGAAGCGCCGGGTCGGCCTCGCGGCGCGGGGCGTCGGCCACGGTGATCGGTCGGTAGTAGTTGACGCCGACGAAGTCCAGCGGGGCGCCGATCAGTTCCAGATCGCCCTCCCGCCGGTAGGAGCCGTCGGCCAGCTCACCCCAGGTCTCCCGCTCGTGCTCCGGGTAGCGCCCGGCGAAGATCGGGTCGAACCAGACCGCGTTGTGCAGGGTGTCGGCCCGGCACGCCGCCGCCAGGTCGGCCGCCGAGTCGGTGGCCGGCAGCAGCCGGTCCGGGTTGAGGGTGATCCCCACCTCGCTCTCGCCGGCCGCGCGCAGCGCCCGCACCGCGAGCCCGTGGCCGACCAGCAGGTGGTGGGCCGCGGCGAGCGCGCCCCTGCCCTCTTTGGCCCCGGGGGCGTGCCGGCCGATCGCGTAGCCGACGAACGAGGCGCAGAACGGCTCGTTGAGGGTGATCCAGCGCGTGACCCGGTCGCCCAGCCGGTCGGCGACCAGCGCCGTGTACTCGGCGAACCGCTCCGCGGTCTCCCGCACCCGCCAGCCGCCCAGGTCCTCCAGCGCCTGCGGCAGGTCCCAGTGGTAGAGCGTGGCCGCCGGGCGCACCCCCGCCTCCAGCAGCTCGTCGACGAGCCGGTCGTAGAACGCCAGCCCCTCCGCGTTGGCCGGGCCCGAGCCCGTGGGCTGCACCCGCGGCCAGGCGATCGAGAACCGGTAGTCGTCCACGCCCAGGTCGCGCAGCAGCGCCACGTCCTCCCGGTAGCGGTGGTAGTGGTCGCAGGCCACGTCGCCGGTCGCCCCGCCGGCGACCTTGCCGGGGGTGCGGCAGTACGTGTCCCAGATCGAAGGGCCCCGCCCGCCGACGTCGTGGGCGCCCTCGACCTGGTAGCTCGCCGTGGCGGCCCCGAAGGCGAAGCCGGCGGGGAACTCGGGGAAGTCGTCGGTGGGGCGGGGGGAGGAATCGGATGAACCAGTCGTGCTCATAGTGCTCTCGGCCCTCGTCAGGATCGTGGTTCCACTCGTGGTCGCACCGGGGCGGGCCAAGCGCCCGCCCCGGTGGGCTGATCGGCCCCGGGGGGCCCGTCTACTTGATGGAGCCGCCGGCGATCCCGGCGGCGATGTACCTCTGCGCGACGACCAGCAGGATCGCCGCCGGGATGGCGGACAGCACCGCGGTGGCCATCACCGCTCCCCAGTCGCTCACATGGGCCCCGATGAACTGGTAAAGCCCGAGGGTGACCGGCTGGACGTCGTCCGTCGTGTTGAGGGTCAGCGCGAAGACGAAGTCCGCCCACGCGAAGAGGAAGGCGAAGAGCCCCGAGGTGATCAACGCGTTCCGGCTCATCGGGAGCACGATCCGCACGAACGCGGTGAACCGGTTGGCGCCGTCCACCATCGCCGCCTCCACCACCTCCGAGGGGATGGAGACCATGAACGCCCGCAGCAGCACGATCGCGAACGGCAGCCCCAGCGAGGCGTCCGCCAGGATCAGCCCCAGATAGGAGTTGACCAGTCCAAGCTCCGCGTAGGCGCTGTAGAGCGCGTTGGCCACCACGATCCCCGGCACCATCTGGGTGATCAGCGTGCCGAAGACGATCGACCGCCCGCCGCGCAGCCCGAACTGCGCCAGTCCGTAGGCCGCCGGCGCCGCCAGCGCCAGACAGACCACCACGGCGCCCAGCGCGACCACCAGGCTGGTGACCAGCGAACCACCCTGGCTGTCCAGCGCGGTGCGGAAGTTGTCCAGGCTCGGCGAGGTCGGGATCAGGTCGGCCGAGGCGATCGAGGAGTGCGGCTGGAGGGCCGTCGAGACCATCCAGTACACGGGGAAGAGCATCACGGCCAGTACCAGCAGTGCCACCACCGTGCTGCCCCAACGGGCCACCGGGGAACGGCTTGTCCGCTGTCGCATCGTCACCTCACCTCCCCGAGCCCTGGTCGGCCCGGTTGGCGCGCAGATAGAGCACGGCAAAGACCGCGCTGATCACGATCAGGATGTTGCCCACCACCGCGCCCTGACCGAAGTCCAGGCGCAGGAAGGAGAGCTGGTAGGTGAGCGTGCCCAGGGTCTGGGTCGAGTCGGCCGGCCCGCCGCCGGTCAGCGCCAGCACCAGGTCCAGGATCTTCACGGTGGACATGAAGCCCAGAACCAGTACCACGGTGACCACCGGGCGCAGCATCGGCAGCGTGATCCGCCAGAACGTCCGCCACGGTCCCGCGCCGTCCAGCGCCGCCGCCTCGTACAGCTCCTCGGGGATCTCCTGGAGACCGCCGTACAGGATCACCATGTTGAACGGGATGCCGATCCAGATGTTGACCAGGATCACCGAGAGCAGCGCGACGCTCGGACTGGACAGCCACGGCACCCCGTCGGAGCTCAGGCCCACCGTCTCAAGGAAGCTGTTGAGCACCCCGTGGTCCTCGTCCATGATCCGTCGCCAGACCACCGCCGAGACCACCATCGGGACCAGCCACGGCAGCAGCAGCACCGCCCTTACCAGGCCGGAGAGCCGGAACCGCCGGGAGAAGAAGACCGCGAGCGCCATCCCGAGGGTGAACTGGCCGACCAGCGAGCCGACGGTGAAGACCATCGTCTGCCAGAACGCGTCCTTCAACAGCGGGTCTTCGAAGACCGCCCGCCAGTTGTCCAGTCCGTTGAACGGGGACTCACCGGTGAAGTACGTGCGCGGAGTGAACTCCTGGAAGCTCATCAGCACGTTCCGAACCAGCGGATAGCCGAAGAACGCCAGCATGTAGAGCACGGCCGGCAGCACGAACAGCCAGCGGTACAGCGCCCGCACGCGCGGGCTCCGCGCCCGGGTCCGCTCGGTCGTCGCGCTCATCCGTCCTCACCCGCCTGCCGCTGGGCGTTCCGCAGCGCGTCCTCGGGGGAGGAGCGTCCGGTCAACACGGACTGGAACGCGCCGGCCAGCGCGTCGCCGACCACCGGCCACCGAGTGCCGACCACCGCCGTGCGCGAGCGCGCGGTCTCCACCAGGTCGGCGAACGGCGCCAGCTTCGGGTTCTGCTCCCGGTAGGCGGCCGCGGCCTCGGCCCGGGTCGGCACGTTGTTCACCCGCTCGCCCCAGGCCAGCTGGTTCTCCCGCGAGTTGAGGCAGTTGAGCACCCGGCCCGCGTTGCGCTCCCGTTCCCGGTCGTCGTTCTTCGGCACGGTCATCACCGTGCCGCCGATCGGCGGCAGCGGGTCGACGCCCGCCTCGGGCACCGGGATCGACGCCACCGCCCAGTCCACGTCGTCCTGTGCGTCCAGGACCGGGACCTGCCAGGGGCCGTTGATCATCATCGCCGCGCGGCCCGAGACAAACTGGTCGTTGACATCCTGCTGGTTCCAGTTGACCACCGAGCGCGAGGCGGAGCCGGAGTCGACCAGCTCCTTCCAGAGCGCCAGCGCCGACGCGCCGCCCTCGCCCTCGGCCAGTCGCGACTCGTCGCCGCCCGCCGACCAGAAGAACGGCAGGAACTGGTAGACACCGTCCGCGTCCGGGCTGGCGCTGAACGCCATCCCGTAGGTGTCGCCCCGCGTCAACTCCGCAGCAGCAGTACGGAGTTCGTCCCAGGTCGTGGGCGGCTCAAGGCCGGCCTCGGCCAGCAGCTCGGTGTTGTAGATCAGCGCCAGGGAGTTGACCGAGCGAGCCACCCCGTACTGGGTGTCCTCGAAAGAGCCCAGCGAGACCGAGCTGTCCGAGAGCCCCTCCGTCTCCACGCCTACTTCCCCGATCGGCCGCAGGCCGTCCGTCTCGGCGAACTGCGGCAGCTCGGAGCCGTCCAACTCCAGGATGTCGGTCAGCGAGTCGGACGACGCCATCCGCAGCGCCTTGGACGCCACCTGGTCGGCCGGCACGCTGATCTGCTCCACCCGCAGCCCCAGGGGCTCGGCGCAGCGGTCGAAGAAGTCCTGGTTGGCCTCGTGTTCGGCCGTGTCGGTCGCCGAGTTGAGCACCGTCACCGTGTCCGGGTCGGGTTCGGCGGCGCAGCCGGTGAGCCCGGCGGCGAGGGTGGCCGCCGTCAGCCCGACGGCCGCCGCCGACCGGCGGGTCCATGCGTTGCTAGCTGGCATCAGTCTCTCGTTCGCAGGTCCGTTCGCTCCTCGGACGCGTCGTTCCCGGCGCGCCCCTTCGTGGGGGTTCGTGGGGGTCATCTCACCCGTCCGGTGCCGCGACCGGTGGTCCGTCCGCCATCCGGGGCGCGATCAACTCGTGGTCGCCGGCCGTCCGTTCGGCGCCCTCGACGGCGTCCACCACCAGCCGCACGGCGGCCTGGGCCATCCGCCCCACCGGCAGCTCGATGCGCGGCAGCATCCGGGGCACCGCCTCGTCCGGCAGGCTGCCGACCAGCACCACGGCGAGGTCGTCCGGCACCCGCAGCCCCAGCGCGGCGATCTCCTCAAGCAGCAGTGGCAGCGGGATCAGGTGCTGGACCAGCAGCGCGGTCGGGCGGGGGCGCGCGGTGAGCACCTCGGCCAGCCGCGCGCGCAGCGCCTCCGGGTCGACCGTCGAACGCCGCACCACCAGCTCGGCGCCCGACGCGCGGGCCGCGGCCTCCGCGCCGGCCAGGCCGCGCAGCGCGTAGCCGTTCCGCGCCGCGAACTCGTGGTCGGCCGAGGCCCAGTAGGCGATCCTGCGGTGGCCGACCGCCACCGCCTCCCGCACCGCGAGGCCGGCCGCGGCCGCCCAGTCCAGGTCGACCCACGGGGGGTCGTCCCCCTCGCTCTCGTCGCCGTGCCCGACCAGCGCCGCGGGGAAGCCGTGCTTCCGCAGCGCGGCGACGCGCGGGTCACGCTCGCGCACCGCCATCAGCACCGCGCCGTCGGCCAGCCCGCTGCGGGCCACCCGGGTCAGCCCGCGCACCCCGTCGGGGTCGGTCATCAGCAGCAGGTCGTAGCCGAGCTCCCGGGCGGTGTCGCCGATGTCGATGGCGAACCGGCCGTCGACCGCCCGGTACTTCCCCGGCTCACGGGGCACCGCCAGCACCAGCACCTCGCTCCGCGCGCGCCGCAGCGTGCGCGCCGAGGCGCGGGGGTGGTAACCCAGCTCGTCGATGGCGGCGCGCACGGCGGCGCGGGTCTCGTCGGAGATCTTGCGGGAGCCGCTGAGCACGTAGGAGACGGTGCTGGGCGCCACTCCGGCGTGCCGGGCGACGTCCTTGATGGTGACCATCGGCGCCCCTCTCGAACGGCTGGATCGCGACGTCGCGATCGATGCGGATCGAACCCAGTCGAATCGATTCGACTGACGTTCGTCCGGAATCGTAGACATCCGTCGGGCCTCGCACAAGGGATCGGAGCGATCGGATCCACCCGGGTGGGCCGGGCCGGCCCGAGCGCGTGGAGGGGGCTGTGGGGCGCGGTGCGCGCTCCGTCCCACGCGGGGCCGGCCCGGCCGGCTCTCGACGGCGGTGTGTCCTCCCCTCGGGCTCGGTGCCGGTGCGACTGCGGTGAACGTAGGAACCGTCTCCGGGGGCGTCAAGGCTTCCGGTAGCCATCCGAGAATTTCCGGTGGACCGTTTCGGTCGCCGGGTCGGCCCGGCCTCGTCTCACCCCACCGGCACCCTGCCTGACCTGCGGTGCGCACGTTTGTCTGGCCCCTGGGCGCGGTTTCTCCGACGCCCGTCTGCTTTCGGGGTGACGCGCCGGCGTGGGATGTTCCCGGGGTGGCGGCACGGCGCCGCCGGTGAGAGCGGAGGAGCGTGCCGCGTGGGTTACCCCCTCGACCCCGAACTGGCCGCCGCACTCGCGCTGTTGGCCGACGTGGACCTCTCGGATCTGGCCGCCGCGCGAGCCGCCCAGGCAGCCGAGCTGGCGGCGGCGACGGCGGGCGTCGACACCCGGGGCGTCGCGGTGCGCGAGGTGCTGGCCCCGGGCCGCGCGGCGGGCGATCCGAAGGTGCCGCTGCGCGTCTACACCCCGGAGGGCCGACGGGGTCCGCTGCCGGCCGTGTACGGCGTGCACGGCGGGGGCTTCGTCCTCGGTTCGCCGGACGTGGACCACGAGTTCAGTCTCCGCCTCGCCCGGGAGCTGGCGGCCGTGGTCGTCGCCGTCGACTACCGGCTGGCGCCCGAGCACCGCTATCCCGCGCCGCTTGACGACGTGTACGCCGGGTTTCTCTGGCTGGGGGAGCACGCCGCCGCGCTGGGCGTCGACCCGGGGCGGATCGCGCTGTGGGGGGACAGCGCGGGGGCGGGGCTGGCCGCCGGGGCGGCGTTGCTCCTGCGCGATCTCGGCGAGCCGATGCCGTGCCATCTCCACCTGCACAGCCCGGCGTTGGACGACCGGCTCGCCACCGGCAGCGCACGGGTCTTCACCGACACACCGGTGTGGAACCGCCGTAACGCGCACCTGAGTTGGGAGGCGTACCTGGGGCCTGGCGTGCGCGGCGGGGCGCACGTGCCCGGGTACGCGGCGCCCGCGCGGGCCCGCCGACTCGCGGGGCTGCCGCCGACGTTCGTCGCCGTGATGGAGTTCGACCCGCTGCGCGACGAGGGGGTGGCGTTCGCCGAGGCGCTGCGCGCGGCGGGGGTCCCGACCGAGGTGCGGCTCTACCCGGGCACGTTCCACGGCTGCGCCGCCGTCGCCCACTCGGGCGTGGCGCGGCGGATCAACGCGGACGCGCTGGCCGCCCTCCGCGCGGGGCTGGCGACATGACGGCGCCTCACCCCGGGGCGAACGGTCCCCGGTTGTGCAAGCGCCAGGCCCACAAAGCGAGTTGGGCCCTGAGTAACCCGTCCGGCTGGTGCAGCCGCCAGCCCAGGGCCGCCTCGGCCGCGGCAAGCCGGCCGGCCACCGAGCTGTGGTGCAGATGGAGGGAAGCGGCGGCCCGGCGCAGCGAGCCGGTGCGGCAGTACGCGGAGAGCGCCGCCAACGCCCCACGCCCGCCGTCCCGTTCGGCCAGTGCGGTCAGCGCGCGCACCCCGGGCTCGGCGCGCAGCCGTTCCCACGGGACCTCGGCCAGCAGCGTCAACGGGCCCAGCGTGGTGTGGTCGACGACCTGTTCGTCCGGGCCCCCGGCATCGGCGAAGCGCAGCGCCGTGGTGGCCCGCGCCCAGGACTCGGCGGCCGACTCCGGCGGCACCGCGTCGCCCACGCCGCAGCGGACGGCCCCCTCCCCGCCGCGCCCGGTCAGGGCCGCGCGTAGCGCGGGGGCCGGTGACCCCCCGTGGTCCGACGCCCCCGGCTGGAGGAGCGCGGCGGCCAACGCTCCGACCGTGGCCACCCGCGCCGGTGTCGCCAGGCCGCAGCGGGCCAGCAGCGTCACCGCCACGACCCCGGGGTCGTCGCCGGGGCCCGCGGCCAGGGCCAGCGCTCGCAGCGGAACATCGGGTCGCAGCCCCAACCGCCGCATGGCGTGGGCGCGTTCACGTGCGTCGTCCCGCGTCGAAAGTACCCGTTCCACCAGGGCCGGATCGGCGGCCCTCGGCGAGGCGAGAGTTTCGGAAGGGCCCGACACCCGTGCGGCGAGGGCCATCCACTCCAGCGCCAACGCGTCCAACGGGCCCGCGCCGCCCGCCCGTTCGAGCCAGACCCGCCCGGAGGGGCGCAGCTCCATCTGCCCCGACGCCCGCCCGGCCGCCCCTGGCAGCGCCCTGCCGTCGGGGCCGAACCGCAGCCGCCCGCCGTCGGCCGGCTCCATCCCGGCCGGGCAGCCCAGCAGCCCCGCCGTCGCACGTGTCAGCACCGCCGGATCGACCGGGCCGGCGTGTAACAGCGCCTGGTAGTGGGCGATGACCCGGACGGCGGCGGCCGCGTCGGCGTCGAGTGCGCTCAACCGCTGTAACAGACCCTTCACGATCCGCAGTCTAGAAAGGGCGGAATCATGTTCACCAGAGTCGCGTCACCCCCCACCGGAACCCGTCGGCGGCGCGCCGTCGTGCGGGCGCTGCTGACGGCCGTACTCCCTCTGCTGGCCACGTTGTTGGTCGCGGCGCCACCGGCGCGGGCGGCCGAGCTGACCGAGATCGCGGACTTCGGGGAGAACCCGAGCGGGCTGCGGATGCATCTCTACGTCCCGGACAACGCCCCGGCGAACCCGGCGGTGTTGGTGGCCGTGCACTACTGCACGGGCTCGGGGCCCGCCTTCCACGCCGGCACCGAGTTCGCCTCGCTCGCCGACCGGCACGGCTTCCTCGTCGTCTACCCGTCCGCGACCCGCTCCGGTCAGTGCTTCGACGTCTCCTCGCCGCAGGCACTGACCAGGGGAGGCGGCAGCGACCCGGTCGGCATCCGGTCCATGGTCGAGTATGTGACGTCGCATCACGGGGCGGATCCCCAACGGGTGTTCGTCGCCGGTGCCTCGTCCGGGGCGATGATGACCAACGTGCTGCTCGGCAACTACCCGGACGTGTTCCGGGCCGGCGCGGCCTACATGGGGGTGCCGTTCGGCTGCTTCGCGACCACCGACGGCTCGGAGTGGAACAGCCAGTGCGCCAACGGACAGATCAGCCGCAGCCCGGGGGAGTGGGGCGACCTCGCGCGCGCCGCCCACCCGGGGTACGCCGGGGAACGCCCCCGGATGCAGCTATGGCACGGCACGGAGGACGCGATACTGCACCACAACAACCTCGCCGAGGAGGTCAAGCAGTGGACCGACGTGCTGGGCGTGGGCCAGACGCCGGCCCTCACCGACAGCCCGCAGCCGAACTGGACCAGGACCCGCTACGGCGACGCGGGTGAACGCGCGCCGGTGGAGGCGGTCAGCCTCGCCGGCGTCGGCCACGACCTGCCGGCGTCCGGGATGGCCGCCGAGACCATCCGCTTCTTCGGGCTCGACGGGTAGCCCCGGAACGCTCCCCCGGGCGAGCGGCACGTCGCGCCCCGCCCGGGGGTACCGGTCAGCCGTGTTCCCGTTCCGCCAGCGCCCGGTCCAGGGACTCGACGAGCCCGTCGAACGCCACCGCGCTGTCCCTGCCCCCGTCGTGCGGGGCGCGGAACTGGGCCAGGTAGAGGGTGATCTCGTCCAGGTCCCAGCGCAGCCGGTAGAGCCGCAGCGCCGTGGGGGAGACCGGGCCGCCGCCGGCCTCGGTGTAGGCGGCCAGCTCGGCGGGGTCCTCCGTGACCTGCCACAGGTCCCGCTCGGCCGGGGCGAGTCTGACCGTGTCCCAGTCGATCAGCGCGGGGCGCCCCTCGGTCCACAGCACGTTGCCGGGGTGCGGCTCCCCGTGGGTGAGCACCGACGGCACGCCCTCCGCCCGCGTGCGGGCGAGCAACGCGTCGAAGTGGGCCAACGTCGCGCGCACGGCGTCGGGATGACGTTCCCTCAGCGCCGCGCGCGCCGGTTCGGCGTAGGGTCCCCCGGTCCAGGGCGTCGACAGCTCGTCCAACGCCCGTTCGAGCGCCGCGCGTCCTGGCAGTTCTGGGGCGAGGCACGGGGCGTCGGGAACGAGCCGGGACGAACCGTGAACCGAGGCCAACAGGCCCAGCAGCGCCCGGCGTTGAGCCGGTGAGTACCTCTCGCCGTGGGCGCCGCCCGCGCCCGTCGCCCAGGGGAAGACGGCGACCGCGTAGCGGGTGCCGAGCGTGCGCGTCGTCACCCCCTCGCGGTCGGGGGCCGGCCCCACGACGCCGTCGATCCGGGCGGCCAGCGTGGCCGTGGCGTCCAGGGCCGCCGTCAGCGTCGGCAGCCGCGCCTGCCCGGCGGCGAGATCCCAGGCGGTGACGAACCACCGCCGTCCGCTCTCCTCGACGGCCGTCCAGTGGTAGCCGCCGAAGCCGACCGGCGCGTGCTCCAGGGAGGCCGGCGCCAGACCCCAGCGCTCCCGCAGCAGGGCGGTCAGCGCGGAGGTGTCCAGTTCTGGTGGTGGTTCGTGCATCAGGGCACGGTAGCCAGCGAGGCGGGCCGCCAGCGACCGTTTAACACCGGGGCCAGCCAGTCGGCCGCCCGCCGGCGGAAGTCGGCCGGCGGCAGCGCGCCGGCGCCGGCCGGGACCGCGCCGAGCAGCGGGCCGCCGGCCACCCTCGGCAGGTCGGCCACGTTGCAGCGGGCCGCGAGGTCGGGCGCGGCCGGCCAGCTGCCGATCACCACCCCGGCCAGCGTGAGGCCCCGGGC
Source organism: Streptomyces zhaozhouensis (assembly GCF_900230195.1). Classification (GTDB taxonomy): domain Bacteria; phylum Actinomycetota; class Actinomycetes; order Streptomycetales; family Streptomycetaceae; genus Streptomyces; species Streptomyces zhaozhouensis. Next base: position 239,643 of record NZ_OCNE01000005.1, on the reverse strand, counting down.
GGCCAGCGCCTCGGTGGTCAGCGCCGTCACGTTGAGGGTGCCCAGGCCGGCGGCCGCCACCACCAGCACCGGCGCGCCCAGCAGCTCGGCCGCCTCGGCCAGCGTGGAGCCCGTCTCGTCGAACCTGACCAGCAGCCCGCCGGCGCCCTCGACCAGCACCAGGTCGTGCTCCTCGGCCAGCTCGTCGGCGGCCTTGGCCACCTCCGCCGGCCCCACCGGAGGCAGCCCGCACCTGGCGGCGGCCGTCGCCGGGGCCAACGGCTCGGGGAAGCGCGCCAACTCCCGCGCGGTCAACGGGCCCGCGAGCCGGGCCGCTTCGGCCGCGTCGCCGGGCTCGTCGGGCGCCAGCCCGGTCTGCGCCGGCTTGAGCACGGCGACCCGTCGCCCCGCGCCCAGCGCCGCCGCCGCCACGGCCGCCGTCACCACCGTCTTGCCCACCTCGGTCCCGGTGCCGCTGACCACCAGCACCCGCCCGGAGGAGGGCCGTTCGCCGCGTATCGCCACGGTCTCACCCGGCCCGCGCGGCGGCCACCGCGGCGGCGCAGATCCGCGCCACGTCGGCGTCCTCGGTCACGTAGGGCGGCATGGTGTATATCAGGTCGCGGAACGGGCGCAGCCACACCCCCGCGCGCACCGCCGCCTCCGTGGCGGCCGCCATGTCGACCCCGTGGTCCAACTGCACCACGCCGATCGCGCCCAGCACCCGCACCTCGCGCACCCCCGGCAGCCCGGCCGCCGGCGCGAGCCCCTCGCGCAGCCCGCGCTCGATCCGCGCCACGTCGCCCGCCCAGTCGCCCGCCAGCAGCAGGTCGACGGAGGCCAGCGCGACGGCGCAGGCCAACGGGTTGCCCATGTAGGTCGGACCGTGGGCGAGCACCGGCACCTCGCCCCGGGAGATGCCCTCGGCCACCCGGGGCGTGCACAGCGTCGCCGCCAACGTCAGGTACCCGCCCGTCAACGCCTTGCCGAGACACAGCACATCGGGCACCACGCCCGCGTGCTCGGCGGCGAAGAGCCGTCCGGTGCGGCCGAAACCGGTGGCGATCTCGTCGAAGACCAGCAGCACGCCGTGCTCGTCGCAGACCTCGCGCAGCGCCCGCAGATAGGCGGGGGAGTGGAAGGCCATCCCGCCCGCCCCCTGCACCACGGGCTCCACCACCACGGCCGCCAACTCCCCCGCGTGCGCGGCGACCAGCGTCCGCAGCCCCTCGACATAGGCCGCGTCCGGCGCGGCGTCGAAGCCGGGTGGCGGCGCGTCGGCGAAGACCTGCCGGGGCAGCGCCCCCGACCACAGCCGGTGCATCCCGCCCTCCGGATCGCACACCGACATGGCGTGCCAGGTGTCGCCGTGGTAGCCGCCGCGCCAGGTCAACACCCGCCGCTTCGCGGGCCTGCCGAGCGAGGCCCAGTACTGGAGGCACATCTTGAGCGCCACCTCGACGGCCACGGAACCCGAGTCGGCCAGAAAGACGTGACGGAGCTGACCGGGCGTCACCTCGGCGAGCCGGGTGGCGAGTTCGACTGCGGGCCGATGGGTCAGCCCCCCGAACATCACATGACTCATCCGCCCCAGCTGCTCGTTGGCCGCCGCGTCCAGCACCGGGTGCCGGTACCCGTGCACCGCCGACCACCACGACGCCATCCCGTCGACCAACTCCCGCTGGCCGAAGGCGGGTTCCGCAAGCCGCAGCCGCACCCCACGCGCCGACTCGACCAGCAGCGGACTGCTGGCGGCCGGCATCGGCCCGTAGGGGTGCCACACGTGCTCCCGGTCCAGCGCCAGCAGATCGGCGGGGGTACACACCAGGTGGCCAGGCGTCAACACAGCGTGAACTCCTCAGGCGTTGGGCGGCAGGTCCGTGCCGACACCGCGTCGGCGCACCGTCACCAGCCCGTCGCGGTGGTCGGGCAACGTGTCGGTCTCCGCGCCCTCCACCTCGAACCCGGCGTCGGCGATCATCGCCAGGTCCTCCTGGCCGGCCTGCCCCTCACTGGTCAGATAGTCGCCGAGGAAGATCGAGTTGGCCACGTGCAGCGCCAACGGCTGGAGCGACCGCAGATGCGTCTCCCGTCCGCCGGCCAGCCGCACCTCCACGTCCGGACAGACGAACCGCACCATCGCCAGGATGCGCAGCGCCCGCGCCGGCGTCAGTTCCCACGTCCCCTCCAACGGGGTGCCGTCGAACGGCATCAGGAAGTTGACCGGCACCGAGTCCGGGTCCAGGTCGCGCAGCGCGAAGACCACGTCCACCAGGTCGCCGTCGCTCTCGCCCATCCCCGCGATCAGCCCGGAGCACGCCGACAGCCCCGCCGACCGCGCCTCCCGCACCGTGGCCACCCGGTCCTCGTACCCGTGGGTGGTGCAGATGTCGCCGTAGGTGGCCTCGGAGGTGTTGAGATTGTGGTTGTAGGCGTCCGCCCCGGCCTCGCGCAGCCGCGCGGCCTGCCCGTCGGAGAGCAGTCCAAGACAGGCGCAGACCTCCACCTCGGGATGCTTGTCGCGCACCGCCTCGATGGTCCGCGACACCCGGTCCACGTCCCGGTCGGTCGGCCCTCGGCCGCTGGCGACCAGGCAGACCCGCTTGGCGCCGCCCGCCACCCCGGCGCTGGCCGCCTCGGCCGCCTCCTCGGGGCGCAGCCAGGTGTACTTCAGCACCTCGGCCTTCGAACCCAGCCGCTGCGAGCAGTAGAAGCAGTCCTCGGGACAGCGGCCGGACTTGAGGTTCACCAGGTAGTTGAGCTTCACCCGCCGGCCGAACCAGTGCCGGCGCACCCGGCCGGCGGCGGCCACCACGTCCAGCAGCTCGTCGTCGGAGGTGGCCAACACGGCCAGCGCCTCCTCGCGGGTGGGCCGCGCGCCGCGCAGCCCCTTGTCGACCAGCCGGTCCAAGAGGTCCATGGCTCTCGATCCTGACGCACCCGGAGCCCCAGGTCCAAGGCGGAACCCCACAAGAGGACTTGGCCCCCGTCTGTCCATCTCTCCATGTTGCGCGACCCCGCCGGGACACTAACGTGGACCGGAGTTATGTGGACTCAACAACGCGAACGAGGGGGGACGGCGTTGCGGGGAACGGTGGGACGCGCCGACCGGACGCGCGACATGACGCGGCCGGCGTGAGCGCGCACCCGCGCCCGGAGCGGGTGCTGGACTGGCTCGACGAGGCCGCGAGGCGGCGCGCCAAGGCGGGCCTCACCCGTCGGCTGCGCCCCCGCCCCGCCGACGCGCGCGCACTGGACCTGGCCGGCAACGACTACCTCGGCCTGACCCGCCACCCCGAGGTGACCGGCGCGGCCGCCGAGGCGGCCCGCCGCTGGGGCGCCGGCGCCACCGGCTCCCGACTGGTCACCGGGACCACCGAGGCGCACGCCCTGCTGGAGGCCGAACTGGCCGCGTTCTGCGGCTTCGAGGCGGCGCTCGTCTTCTCCTCCGGCTACGCCGCCAACCTGGCCGCCCTCACCGCGCTCGCCCCCGCCGGCACCCTGCTGGTCTCGGACGCCGGCAACCACGCCTCGTTGATCGACGGCTGCCGGCTCTCCCGCGCCGCCACGACCGTGGTGCCGCACGCGGCGCCCGAGGCCGTCGCCGAGGTACTCGCCGGCCACCGGGGGCCGGCGTGGGGCGTGACCGACGGGGTGTTCTCCGTCGACGGTGACGCGGCGCCGCTGGCCGCGTGGGCCGAGACCTGCCGCGCCCACGGGGCGGCGCTGCTGGTCGACGACGCGCACGGGCTGGGCGTCGTCGGACCCGGCGGGCGGGGCGCCGTCGCCGCCGCCGGGCTCGCCGGGGCGCCGGACGTGGTGGCGACCGTGACCCTGTCCAAGGCGCTCGGCAGCCAGGGCGGCGCGGTGCTCGGACCGGCGCGGGTGATCCGGCAGCTGGTGGAGACCGCGCGGACGATGATTTTCGACACCGGCCTGGCCCCGCCCGCCGTCGCCGCCGCCCTCGCCGCGCTGCGGCTGCTGCGTGCCGAGCCCGCCCTGGCGGCGCGCGCCCTGGCCACGGCACGGACCCTGCACGACCGGCTCACCACGGCCGGGCTGACCGCCCCCGCTCCGGACGCCGCCGTGCTCTCCGTCCGCGCCCCCTCGCCGGAGACGGCCGTCGCGTGGGCCGAGGACTGCCGGGAACGGGGCCTGCGCGTCGGCTGCTTCCGCCCGCCGTCCGTCCCCGACGGCGTCTCCCGCCTCCGCCTCACCGCCCGCGCCGACCTCACCCCGGCCGAGCTCGACCACGCCGTGACTACGGTGACCGCGACGCGCCCCTGACGGGGCGGGTCCCCGGCGCCGTGGGGCGACGGCGGTCCCGCGTCTGGCGAGTGGGTGGTCGTCCGCGGCCCGCCACGGGGTGTTCGCGCAGTTCCCCGCGCCCCCAAGCCGCCCACCGGGCGAGAAGGGGCGCGGGGAACTGCGCGGGCAACCGTCCGCCGGGGGGTGGTCGACGGTGTCGGGGTGTGGCCCCGGGCGGTGGTCGTTCGCGGGCGACCGTCCACCGGGGGCCGGCGGACGTGGTCGCCTCCCCGAAAGCCCCGCGGGGGCCTTCGCATACCATGCACGGGGCTCGGTAATCGCTTACCTCCGCCCCGCAACAGCAGCCCCACCTCCGGAGGAGCTAGTGCAGTCCCGACTGCCCCAGGTCGCCCTTGCCATGATCCCCGATCTCCCGGACCGCCTCTTCACCCCGTCCCAGTGGTCCCGACTGCGGGAGCTGGCCGACCTCGGGGACGGCCGGGTGCTCACCGAGTTCACCTCGCCGGACGCCCGCGCGCGGCTCGCCGAGATCGAGGTGCTGATCACCGGCTGGGGCAGCCCCGTCGTCGACGAGGAGGCGCTGGCCGCCGCCCCCGGGCTGCGTGCCGTGCTGCACTCCGCGGGAACGGTCAAGGGCCATCTGTCGCCCGCCTGCTGGGACCGCGGGGTGAAGGTCTCCACCGCCGCGCAGGCCAACGCGCAGCCCGTCGCCGAGTACACGCTGGCGATGATCCTGCTGACCCTGAAGGGCGTGCCGGCCGCCATGACCACGTTCCGCGAGGAGCGGGGCCGCGTCGACCTGCTGCGCCGGTTCCCCGGGGTCGGCAACCACCGGCGCCGCGTCGGCCTGGTCGGCGCCTCGCGCATCGGCCGGCTGGTCGCCGAGGCGCTGCGCCCCTTCGACCTGGAGGTCGTCATCGCCGACCCCTATCTCGACCCGGCGGACGCCGCCGCGCTGGGCGCCGTCCCGTTGCCGCTCGACGAGTTGCTGGCCACCAGTGACCTCGTCAGCCTGCACGCCCCCTCGATCGCCGAGACCCGCCACATGCTGGACGCCTCCCGGCTGTCCCTGATGCGCGACGGCGCGGTGCTCGTGAACACCGCGCGGGGCGCGCTGATCGACCATGCCGCGCTGGAGCCGGAGCTGGTCAGCGGCCGGCTCACCGCCGTGCTCGACGTGACCGAGCCCGAGCCGCCGGCCGCCGACTCGCCGCTGTGGTCGCTGGAGAACGTCTGGCTCACCCCGCACCTGGCCGGCGCCCAGGGCACCGAGCTGCACCGGCTGGCCGACGTGGTGCTGGAGGAGCTGGCCCGCCACGTGGCCGGGGAGCCGCTGGCCCATCCGGTGCACGCCGAGGAGCTGGGCCGCATCGCCTGAACCGGTACCCGTGCGCCACGGCCGGCCGGCCCGGGGGAGCCCACGCGTGTGGTGAGCCTGGCCCGGTCGGCCCGCCCGGACGGTTACGTTGGGGCGTGGCAGACCCGCCGCACCGCAGGAGAGGCGCCCGTGACTGACGACGGCTCGACCCCCCGTCCCGTGCCGGTTTCCAAGATCGACACCTCCGTGCCGCACTCGGCGCGGATCTGGAACTACTGGCTGGGCGGCAGCGACAACTACGAGGTGGACCGGATCGCCGGCGACCAGTACCGGGAGGCGTTCCCCGGCATCGTGGACATCGCACGCGGCTCCCGGCAGTTCCTCGTCCGGTCGATCCGGTACATGGTCCGCGACGCCGAGGTCGCGCAGTTCCTCGACATCGGCACCGGGCTGCCCACGGTCGACAACACCCACCAGGTCGCCCAACGGGTCAATCCCGAGGCCAGGATCGCCTACGTCGACAACGACCCGTTGATCCTGATGCACGCCAACGCGCTGCTGACCTCGACCCCCGAGGGGCACACCGCCTATCTGGAGGCCGACCTGCACGACCCCGAGCGCATCGTCGAGGCCGCCGCCGCGCACCTCGACCTCGGGCAGCCGGTCGGCCTCATCCTCAGCGGCATCCTCGGGCACGTCGCCACCCACGAGGAGGCGTGTGCGCTCGTGCGCCGGCTGACGGCCCCGCTCGCGCCCGGCAGCCACGTGTCGATCAACGAGGGCACCGACACCGACCCCACCTACTGCTCGGCCCAGGCCGAGTACAACGCCTCGGGCGCCGTCCCGTACCGGCTGCGGACCATGGACGAGATCCGGGCCTACTTCGACGGCCTGGAACTGGCCGAGCCCGGTGTGGTCCCGGTGCCGCGCTGGCGGCCCGACCCGGCGGCGGGCCAGGGGCCCCAGGACGTCGGCCAGGCCGGCGGGGTCGCGCGCAAGCCGTGAGCCGGGCCCGTCAGGAGCGCCTGGGCTTTCCGCGGGCGCGGCTCGGCTGGACGCGGGTGGGCTCGCCCTCGGCCTTGGGGTGGTCGGGCGGGTAGGGCAGGTCGCCCAGGCCGTGGTCGCGCTCGTCGCGTTCGGCCAGCTCCAGCACCCGCTCCAGCCGGCACGGCCGGTCGGCCATCTCCGCGTGCAGGTCGCCGACCTCCTCGAACCGCCCCGGCATGGAGACCAGGTCGAAGTCCTCGGGGCGGGCGTGGGGCACCTCGTCCCAGGTCAGCGGCGCCGAGACCGTGGCCTCGCGGCGCGGCCTGACCGAGTAGGCGCTGGCGACGGTGCGGTCCCTGGCCATCTGGTTGTAGTCGACGAAGATCCGTTCGCCGCGCTCCTCCTTCCACCACGCGGTGGTGACCCGGCCGGGCGCCCGCCGCTCCAGCTCCCGGCCGAGCGCGATCGCGGCCCGGCGCGCCTGCGGGAAGGACCACTCGGGAACGAGCGGCACGAAGACGTGGATTCCCCGCCCGCCGGAGGTCTTCGGCCAGCCGGTCAGCCCCAACTCGTCCAGCAGCTCCCGCAGTTCCAGGGCGACCCGGGCCGCGTCGGCGTAGTCGGTGCCGGGCTGCGGGTCGAGGTCGATCCGCAGTTCGTCGGGGTGCTCGGTGTCGGCTCTGCGCACCGGCCAGGGGTGGAAGGTCAGACAGCCCAGGTTGGCCGCCCACACCACGGCCGCCGGCTCGCTCGGCGCGATCTCGTCGGCGTGCCGGCCGCTGGGGAACGAGATGCGGCCGGTGGGGATCCAGTCGGGGATGTTGCGGGGGGCCCGCTTCTGGAAGAACGACTCGCCGTCGATCCCGTCGGGGAAGCGCTGGAGCGTGGTGGGCCGGTCCCGCAGCGCGCGGAGGGCGCCCTCGGCGACGGAGCGGTAGTACTCCACCACGTCCAGCTTGGTGAAGCCGCGCTCCGGGAAGTACACCTTCCCCGGGTTCGACACGCGCACCGCGCGTCCGCCGACCGTGACCTCCGTCGCCTCAGCCATGGTTCCCACGGTAGGGGCCGGGGCCCGGAAGCGCAGTCCGGGCGGGGCCGTCCGGCGCCCCCTGCTGCCCGTCAGTGCGGCGGGGTACAGTGCCAAGCAGGTAACTTCGCACGGTGGGGGGCCACTTATGGCACTGTTCGGCAACGCGCACGCGATCGACCCGGGGCAGGCGCACCAGGAGTACGGTCGGCTGCTCGGGCAGGGGGAGCGGGTGCAGGCGGCGTTCCTGTTGATCCGCGACACGATGCTCTTCACCGACCGCCGCCTGATCATGATCGACAAGCAGGGGCTGACGGGCAAGAAGGTCGAGTACCACTCGATCCCGTACCGCAGCATCTCGCACTTCGCGGTCGAGACGGCGGGCCACTTCGACCTGGACGCCGAGCTGAAGATCTGGATCTCCAGCAACCCGACGCCGCTGGAGAAGACCTTCACCAAGGGCGTCGACATCTACGAGGTGCAGGCGATACTCACGCAGTACGTGTCCTGAGGGTCCTGTCCTGCCCGGGGCGCCCGCGTCCCCGAACGGCGGCGCATCGCGGGCGGCGCGCGCCGGTGGGCGGGGAGCATCGGCAGCATGGAGCTGCCCGTGATGCCCCCCGTCAAGCCCATGCTCGCCAAGCCGGCCGCGCGCATCCCCTCCGGACTGCACTACGAGGCGAAGTGGGACGGCTTCCGGGCCCTCGTCTTCAGGGACGGCCCCGAGATCGAGATCCACAGTCGTTCCACCAAGCCGCTCACCCGGTACTTCCCCGAGCTGGCCGAGGGGCTGCCGGAGCGGCTGCCGCCGCGCTGCGTGCTGGACGGCGAGATCGTGATCGCCCGCGACGGCCGGCTGGACTTCGACGCCCTGCTGGAGCGCATCCACCCGGCCGACTCCCGGGTGCGGACGCTCGCGGAGCGGCACCCCTCGGGGTTCGTCGCGTTCGACCTGCTGGCCCTGGGAGAGCGGTCGCTGCTGCGGGAGCCGCTGGCCGAGCGCCGCCGGCTGCTGGTGGAGACCGTGGCCGGCGCCGGCCCGCCGCTCTTCCTCGCCCCCGCCACCACCGACCTCGCCGTCGCCAGGGAGTGGTACGAGCGGTACGAGGGCGCCGGCCTCGACGGGGTCGTCGCCAAGCGCCTCGACCAGCCCTACACGCCCAACGAGCGGACCATGGTCAAGGTCAAGCACGAGCGGACCGCCGACTGCGTGCTGGCGGGACTGCGCCACCACAAGAGCGGCCCGGTCGTCGGCTCGCTGCTGCTGGGCCTCTACGACGCCGAGGGCCGGCTGCAACACGTCGGCGTCAGCGCCTCGTTCACCGCCAGGCGGCGCGCCGAGCTGATGGAGGAGCTGACGCCGCTGCTGATGGACTCCGCCGAGGGCCATCCCTGGGCCGACTGGGCCCGGGAGGCGGCGCACGAGCGGGACCGGATGCCGGGCGGACCCAGCAGGTGGAGCGCGGGGAAGGACCTCAGCTGGCTGCCGCTGCGCCCCGAGCGCGTCTGCGAGGTCGCCTACGACCACATGCAGGGTGACCGGTTCCGGCACACCACCAGGTTCCGCCGCTGGCGCCCCGACCGGCTCCCCGAGGAGTGCACCTACGCGCAGTTGGAGGAGCCCGTCGGCTACGACCTGGAGCGGGTGCTGACCACGCGGGACGACTGACGGCCCAGGGGCGCCGACCCGGGCGCGCGGCCGGCCGCCCGCGCGCCCAACAGCGCGCCGGCGGGGCCTATTTGTCGACGCGTCGACACAGCGCCTCTATGATGCGGTGCTGTCGTCCCCCGTCGTCCGCCCCGCGCCCCCGCTCGGTCGCGGGCCCGTTTCCCCCTCCGTCCCCGCCCGCTCACCAGCACCGTGCACCACCAGGAGAACCGCGCCGTGACCGAAGAGGCGACCATGATCGACACGACGGTGCCGCACTCCGCGCGGATCTGGAACTACTGGCTGGGCGGCCGCGACCACTACGCCGTGGACCGGAGCGCGGGGGAGGACTACTGCCGGACCTTCCCCGAGGTGCGCCAGGTCGCCCGCGCCTCCCGGCAGTTCCTCGGCCGCACCGTCCACCACCTCGCCGTCGAGGGGGGCATCCGGCAGTTCGTCGACATCGGCACCGGCTTGCCCACGGCGGAGAACACCCACCAGATCGCCCAGCGCTGCCGCCCCGACGCGCGGATCGTCTATGTCGACAACGACCCGCTGGTCCTGGCCCACGCCCGCGCCCTGATGGCCAGCGGCCCCGGGGGAGCCACCGACTACGTCCACGCCGACCTGCGCGAACCCGACACCGTGCTGGCCGCCGTCAACCAACGGCTGGACCTGGGACGTCCCGTGGGGCTGATTCTCAGCGGCGTCCTCGGCCATGTCGACGACTACGCGCGGGCCCGCGCCATCGTCCGCACGCTGTTGGACGCGCTGGCCCCCGGCAGCCGGCTGTCGCTCAACGACGCCGTCACGGGCCGCCCCGCCTTCGCCGAGGCGCAGAGCCGCTACAACAGGACCGGCGCCGTCCCCTACCACCTGCGCGGCCACGAGCAGATCGTGGGCTTCTTCGACGGGCTGGAGCTGATCGATCCCGGCCTGGTCTCCTGCCCCCTCTGGCGCCCGACGGCCGACACCGACCCCGGCCCCCTCGACCTGGAGATCGTGGGCGGCGTCGGGGTCAAGCGCCGGCCGGGCCCCCTGGCCGGCGAGGGCGGCCGGGCAGCGTAGCCTCGGTGCGTGCGCGCGCTGAGGAGGCAAGGGCACTCAGGGACAAGTCGACGTCCCGGACGCGGGGACGCGCCGGGCGACATGTCGACTTCGAGCGGAACGAGGAACGTCGGATCGCCGTGCGCCCCGCCGGGGCACGCGGGCGACGTCCGACCCAGGCGAGAGAGCGAAAGGCGGAGCGACGCCCGATGGCTTACACCTATGGCCGCACCGTGACGCACTGCCCCTACTGCGGGGCCGGGTACGCGGCCGTCGCGGGCTGGCCCAGGGACTGTCCGCGCTGCGGCGAGACGCTGTGGGCCAACCCGCTGCCGGTGGCCGTCGCCCTGCTGCCGGTGGTGGCCACGGACGGCGACCGGGGGCTGGTGGTGGTGCGCCGGGACATCGAGCCCTGCCGTGGCGAACTCGCCCTGCCCGGCGGCTACATGGAGCTCGGCGAGGACTGGCGCGAGGCGGCGGCCCGGGAGTTGTGGGAGGAGACCGGCCTGACCGCGCCGGCGAAGGACGTCACCCTCTTCGACGTGCACAGCACCGAGCGCCATCTGAACGTCTTCGCGCTCTTCCCGCCCGTGGACGCCGCCGGACTGCCGCCGTCCCGGCCGACCTCCGAGGCCACCGAGTGGCTGGTGCTCAACCGCCCCGCCCCGCTGGCCTTCCCCACCCACACGGACATCGCCGCCGCCTATCTGGCGACCGCCGCCCGCTGACCCCCGGGCCCCGCCCGTCGCTCAGGCGACGGAGGCGCGCGGGGCGGACCTCCGGGTCTGCCCCGCCACGGTGGGCCGCTCCCCGGTCTCCCAGCTGCCCAGCGCCATCTCGGCGGTGATGCCGGGCCCGAAGCCCGCGATCTGCCCCCTCGCCCCCTGCTCCGCGCCGCCCTCGGCGAAGAGTCGTTCCAGCGCGTCGAAGACCACGCAGCTGGCGATGTTCCCCCGTTCGGTCAGGGTGGCCCGGCTGAAGCGGAACATCTCCGGGTCCACGTCAAGGAAATGGCACAGGTCGTCCAGGATGCGGGGGCCGCCCGCGTGCACGATGTGGAAGTCGAGCCCGGAGACGTCCCACTGGTGGTCGTCCGCGAGCGTGCGCAGCGCGGGCGCCAGCATCTTCATGGTGGTGGGCACCCGCTTGTCCAGCTGGAAGTGGAAGCCGGTGGCCCGCACCCCGTAGGAGATCCAGTCCTCCGTGTCCGGCACCAGGTGCGAGGCGTTCCGCTCCAGCGACACCCCGCTCCCGCCCCGCCCGCGCACCGCGGCGGCCGCCACCGCGTCGCCGAAGAGGCCGTTGGAGAGCAGCTGGCCCACGCCGAGGTCGGTCGGCTGGTAGCAGAGCGAGCAGAACTCGCAGGCCACGATGAGGGCGTTGGCCTCCGGGTACGCCTGGCAGAAGTCGTGCGCCCTGTTGATCGCCGCGCCGCCCGCCGCGCAGCCGAGCTGGGCGATCGGCAACTGGCGGGTTTCCGGCCGGAAACCGAGCGTGTTGATCAACCAGGCGGTCATGGACGGCATCATGAAGCCCGTGCACGAGACATAGACGATCAGATCGATGTCCCGCACGGTCAGGTCGGCGTTGTCCAGCGCCTGGTAGACGACCTGCGGCACCCGGCGCTTGGCCTCCGCCTCGTAGATCCGGTTGCGCTCCTCGAAGCCCGGATGGCGCAGGGTGTCCTCGATCGGCTGCACGAGATACCGGGTGCGGACCCCGGTGTTCTCGATCAGACGCAGGGCCAGGCCCAGTTGCGGATGGTCGGCGTGCATGTCGCGTGCCAGCTGGAGGGTCTGCTCCAGGGTGAGTACGTGCTCAGGTACCGCGATCGCTGGTCTGCACAGAACGGCCATGATCCCCTCCCCTTGCCGCCGCCGGGCACGGGGTGCCCGGCGCGGTATCGATGGCTTTCTCGGTGGTGTTCGCTTCGGTCGAGCCGGTCACCAAGCGACCGGGAGCTCATACGGGTAGCGCCAGATGGACTCGTCGTTCCACCGCACCTCCTCCGGCGGGACGGCGAGCCGCAGTCCCGGGAAGCGGGTCAGCAGCGTGCCGATCGCCGCCCGGATCTCCATCACCGCCAGTGGCGCGCCGATGCAGTGGTGGGCCCCCCAGCCGAAGGTCATGTGCGGCGACGGCGGTCGGTCGATGTCCAGTTCGTCCGGGTGCGGGAAGCGGTCCGGGTCGCGGTTGGCGGCCAGATAGGAGACGTGCACGGTGTCGCCGGCGCGCACGGTGACGTCGCCAAGCCGCACGTCCTCCAGCGCGATCCGGGGGATCCCGACGCCCTTGCGGAACGGGATGTACCGGAACAGCTCCTCCAGCGCGTTCGGCAGCCGGTCCGGCTCGGCGCGGAGCTTGGCCAGCGCCTCGGGGTGGGTGAGCAGGGTGTAGGTGATGTTGCTCAGCTGGTAGGTGCTGGTGTCGTGGCCGGTCATCATGAGGACCATGGCCATCACGGTCAGCTCGTCGTCGCCCAGCCGCTCCTCGCCGTCCCGTGCCGTCGCCAGGTGGCTGATCAGGTCCTCGCCGGGCGCCGCGCGGCGGGCCCGGGTCAACTCGCCGAAGTAGGAGCGCAGCTCCGCCTTGGCCTGGACGGCGGCCTCCTTGGTGTCCTGGCCGGTGGCCATCATGGCCATCGCCCGCCGCCGCAGCTCGGGCCGGTCCTCCTCGGGGATGTCGAGGACCTCGCAGATGGTGGTCATCGGCAGCCGGGACGACAGGTGCGCGACCAGGTCGGCCGGCGGCCCGTGGTCGGCCATCTCGTCGAGCAGCCCGTCCACGATCCGCTGGGTGGCCGGCCTCATGGCCGCGACCCTGGGCGCGGTGAACGCCTGGGCCACCAGGCGGCGCAGACGGCTGCTGGTGGGCGGGTCGAGCAGGTTGATCGACTCCGACTGGACGATGGGCGCCGGCGTCATCCGGGGGAAGTTCCGCCCGGCGACGGCCGCCCGGCTGAACCTGCGGTCGGTGGTGACCAGCCTGACGTCCTCGTAGCGGGTGACCAGCCAGGCCGTGCCCTCGCCGTAGGAGAGGGTGACGCGCGCGACCGGCTCCTCGGTCATGAGTTTTCTCAGGGTGGGGTCGAATTCCAGCCCTTCGGAGAAGTCGAACGGGCAGTGATGGACGGTGTCGGAGGTGGCCAACGGAGGCTCTCCAGTTCGTTGGGATCGCGGGGACGAATCGTTCTGTCCCCGCGACGAACCCGGGTCATGTGCCCCGTTCGCGGAATTAACCCGTTAGAGAAGAGATACCGCGACATTTCTTTACTTAGGGTGGTGCGATCCCGAGAGGTCGCGGGGGCGCGCGCCGTGCGCCCCCGCGTGGGTCACCGCCCCGCGGGCTGGGCGGACGGCTCGGCCTCGCCCAGGTTCTCCGGGAGCCGCGAGCCCTCGCGCAGCGGCACCAGCTCGGACTGGAGGACCAGTGCCGCGGCCCCGATGGCGGGTGCCGTGGCCGCCGAGTGGGAGAGCCGCACGGTCACCGAGTGGGTGGCTCTGGAGAAGAACGAGCGGTTCAACTCCTCCTGGACAACGGGGAGATAGAAGCTTCCGGCGATCGCCAGGCTCGGCCCGGTCAGCACCAGCTGCTCCAGGTCCATCACGTTGGCCAGGGTGCGGGCGGCCACCGCCAGATAGCGGGCCGAGTCCTCCAGCAGCAGCCTGGCGCGCGCGTCCCCGCGCAGCGCGGCCCTGGTGACGGCGGCGAAGTCCGCGAGCCAGCGCGGGCGTTGGGGCGAGTCGGTGAGGCCGGCCGTCCGCGCCAGCTCCGCGTCGGCGCGCGCGGCGGCCACCACGGCGCCGGGGCCGGCCAGCGTCTCCGTGCAGCCGCGCGCCCCGCACCAGCACTCGGGGCCGTTGACGTCGAGACAGATGTGCCCGATCTCGCCGGCGTTGCCGCTGGCGCCGCGGTAGGTGATGCCGTTGACCATCAGGCCGGCGCCGACCCCGGTACCCATGTAGATGGCGGCGAACGTGGAGGTACCGCCCACGTCGCCGGACCAGTGTTCACCCAGCGCGGCGGCCGTGGCATCGTTGTCCAGCACCACCGGGAGGTGGGTGGCGGTCTCCAGCACTCCGGCCAGTGGGTAGTCTTCCCAGTGCCGCATGGCCGGTGGACTCAGACGCACCCCGCTGATCTGGTTCATGGGGCCGGGAGCAACCAGACCGAGGCCCAGTATCCTGCTCCGGTCGACCCCGGCGCCGTCGATCAGCGCGTCGACCTCCGTCGCCATGCGCTCCATGATGACCGGCGGATCGTCGGTGCCCACCCCGGCCCGGGACATCCGGGCGACCACCGAACCCCCCAGGTTGGTGAGCACGTACGTGATGCCGGCATGGTCCAGATGGACACCCACGGCGAACCGGGAGGACTGGTTGAGCTGGAGCAGCACTCGGCGCTTGCCGCCCGTGGACTCCGCCCGCCCGGACTCCAGCACCAGGCCGTCGTCGATGAGGCGCCGGACCACGGTGGAGATCGTGGCGCCGGTGAACCCGGTCGCCTTCACCAGGCCGACCCTGCTGATGGTGCCGGCGGCGCGGATGACGTCGAGCACGGCGGCTCTGCTGCTGGCGTGCGGGGTCGCTCCGGCCGGTCCGTTCACTGCATCCCCATCCTTCGCACCCCGTACGGGAGTTGACCACTTCGGTATGCGGTGCGCAGGTGACACTGCGCAACCCTTAGTTTATTTGGCTGACGAAGCTTTTGGCCAGTATGGACCGTCAGGCGGGGGAGACGCGGGGAGCCATGGCTCATCGTGGGGGCGCCGAGGCGAACAGGCTTCTCCGAAGTGCGGACATGTCGTTGCCTGTTCGTGTCTTTGGAGGGTTGACTTTGTTAATTCGGCGGCTTAACAATCACATACCCCTGGGAGACTCCGCCCATGCCCCAATCTCGGGGCAGGCTAAGAGAGGAACAAGAATGTCCTTGCACGCAAGGTGGCGGCGCGCGCGAGCGGCGGCGATCGGGGCGGTCAGCCTCGGCATGATCGCGACCGGCTGCGGCGGATCGAGCGGGGGGTCGTCCACCGACCCCGACACGTTGATCGCCTACACCGGCCAGGCCGGCGACTGGCAGCGCAACTACAACCCTTACTCCCCGGACTCGATCGGGGGCAAGGGCACCATCTACGAGACGTTGTTCTTCTTCAACGTCGCGCGCCAGGACGAGCCGGCCAGCCGACTGGGCACCGAGTACAGCTGGAACGACGACGGCACCGAGCTGACCATCGACCTCCGCGAGGGCGTCACCTGGTCCGACGGCGAGGCGTTCGACGCCGAGGACGTGGCCTTCACCTTCAACCTGGTCCGCGACACCGCGTCGTTCAACAGCTTCGGCTTCGACGGCGACACCGAGATAGTCAGCCCCACCCAGGTCAAGGTCACCTTCGAGGAGGCGGCCTACATGGACGTGCCGCAGCTCCTCGGCAAGACCTGGATCGTGCCCGAGCACATCTGGTCCGGCATCGAGGACCCGGAGACGGACATCATGGAGGAGCCGGTCGGCACCGGCGCCTTCGTGCACGAGGAGTTCAAGCCGCAGGCGTACACCTTCGCCGCCAACCCCGACTACTGGGACGGCGAGCCGGAGCTGAAGAAGATCCGCTTCGTGGCCCTCTCCGGCAACCAGGCCGCGGCCGACGCGCTGTCCGCCGGCGAGATCGACTTCCAGACCGGCCCGGTGCCGGACATGGAGAACTTCGAGCAGAACCACGACGGTTACAAGATCATCACGACCCCGATGAACCAGATGGCGTTGGTGACCTGCGCCAACACCGACCTGGGCTGCGAGGGTCCGCAGACCGACCCGGCCGTGCGCCACGCGATCTTCCACGCCATGGACCGCGACACCCTCAACTCGCTCGCCTTCCAGGACACCGCGAGCGAGATCTCCCCGGGATACACCCTGCCCGAACGTGACGCGGCCTATGCCTCCGCGCAGCTGGAGAACCGCACCGCCAGCATGACGGCGGACGTCGCCCAGGCCGAGGAGATCCTGGAGGCCGCCGGCTACACCCGCGGCAGCGACGGCATCTACGCCAAGGACGACGTCAAGCTGGAGATGAGCCTGCGCGTCACCGCCGGCTGGACCGACTACATCACCGCGGTCAACACGATGGCCGAGCAGCTCAACGAGGCCGGCATCAAGGTCAACGTCAACCAGGCCTCGTTCAACGAGACCACCGACGCCCGCAACTCCGGCAACTTCGAGCTCGCCATCGACTCGCTCTACCCGGGTGCCTCCCCCGACCCGTACTACGTCTACTACCAGTTCTTCCACTCCTCCAGCACCGTGCCGGTCGGTGAGAGCACCAACCCGGGGTGGGCGCGCTACTCCAACCCCGAGGTGGACGAGGCCCTTGAGGCGCTCACCCAGATGAACCCGGAGGACGGCCAGGACGCGCGGCAGCCGTACTACGACACGATCCAGGCCCAGATCGAGGAGGACATGCCGTACATCCCGATCATGACCGGTGGCACCACCAGCCAGTTCAACGCCGGGAAGTTCACCGGCTGGCCGACGGACGTGAACATGTACGCCTTCCCGGCGGTGTGGTCGCACCCCGACCAGTCCGAGATCTTCCGCAACCTGAAGCCCGCCGGTGAGTGACGCTGCTCCATGAGGTACTACGCCCGGAAGTTGGGGTTCTATCTCGTCGCTTTCTGGGCGGCGTTGACTCTGAACTTCTTCATCCCACGAATGATGCCGGGCAACCCGGTCGACGCGCTGCTGGGCAAGCTCCAGCAGCGCGGCGGCCAGGTCGGCCCCGAGGCACGCGAGGCTTACGAGGCCCTGCTCGGCTCCGACACCGGTGAGCCCCTGTGGAACCAGTACTTCACCTATCTGGGGAATCTGGCCAGAGGTGAGCTGGGAGTCGCGACCAGTGCGTTCCCCACGCCGGTCTCCGACGTGATCGGGCAGGCCCTGCCCTGGACCATCGGCCTGGTGGGCATCGCCACCCTGCTGTCGTTCGTGCTGGGCGTGGTGCTCGGCGCGGTGGTCGGCTGGAAGCGGGGCTCCTGGCTCGACTCCCTGGTTCCGGCCACCACCGTGCTCTCGGCGGTGCCCTACTTCTGGCTGGCGCTGATCTTCGTGCTGGTCTTCTCCACCAACCTCGGCTGGTTCCCGCTCAACCACGGCTACGACGTGGCGCTGGCCAGCGGCTGGAACTGGGAGTTCATCAGCTCGGTGATCGAGCACGGCACCCTGCCGGCGCTGACCATCGTGGTCTCCTCGGTGGGCGGCTGGCTGCTGGGGATGCGCAACATGATGGTCTCCACGGTCTCCGAGGACTACGTCCTGACCGCCCAGGCCAAGGGGTTGCGCAACCGCAGGATCCTGAGCCGCTACGCGGCGCGGAACGCGGTGCTGCCCTCGGTGGCGGGGTTCGCCATCTCGCTGGGCTTCGTCGTCTCCGGATCGATCATCACCGAACAGGTCTTCTCCTACCCGGGCATCGGTTCGCAGCTGCTGTCGGCCGTGCAGAACAGCGACTACGCGCTGATGCAGGGGATCTTCCTGGTCATCACGCTGGCGGTGCTGGCCGCCAACCTGGTCGTTGACCTCCTGTACGGCGTCATCGACCCCCGTACCCGAGTCGAGAACTGATCAGGAGCGGCATCGTGACCAATCTCAGTCCGCTCCCCGGCGGCGCCGAAGAGAGCGCGCCGCCCGTTGGGGGCACGACCGACCCGATCGCCTCGGCACCGCGCCGCGGCAAGAGCGGTCTGCGCGCGCTGCTCCCGAGCTGGTCTCCCAAGCTCGGCATCGGCCTCATCCTGGTGTTGGGGATCGCGCTCTTCGGGCTGATCGGCCCGGCGTTCTTCTCCAACCCCAACGCGATCGACCCGATCGGCATGACCGAGCCCAGCGGCGAGTACCTGCTGGGCACCACCCAGACCGGCCAGGACGTCCTGGCCCAACTGACGCACTCCACCCGGGGGTCGCTCCAGATCGGCCTGCTGGTCGGCGTGCTGGCCACCGTGCTCTCGGCGATCTTCGGGATCATCGGCGGCTACGTGGGGGGCGCGCTCGACGAGGGCTTCTCGCTGCTGACCAACGTCATGCTGGTGATCCCCGGCCTGCCGCTGGTGATCGTCGTGGCCGGCTTCGTGCCGCCCGAGGACCGCGGCTGGTGGACCGTCGCCCTGGTGCTGGCCGTCACCGGCTGGGCGGCGGCGGCGCGGGTGCTGCGCGCCCAGACGCTCTCGCTGCGCAACCGCGACTACGTGGCGGCGGCGAAGGTCGCGGGCGAACGGCCCTGGCGGATCGTCTCGGTGGAGATCCTGCCGAACCTGCTGCCGCTGCTCGCCTCGCAGTTCGTCTTCGCCGTGATCGCGGCGATCCTCGCGGAGGCCGGCCTCTCCTTCCTCGGCCTGGGCGCCTCCAACAGCCACACCCTGGGCACCATGCTGTACTTCGCCCAGAACGGCTTCGCGCTCCAGTACGAGGCGTGGTGGTGGTTCGTTCCGCCCGGCCTGATCATCGCGCTCTTCGGCTGCGGTCTGGCGCTGATCAACTTCAGCATCGACGAGATCATCAACCCCAAGCTGCGCCAGCCCCGCAAGGTCAAGGCCGTGGGCGACGTCGCCGAGTCGGCCGTGGCGGGGCACGCCGCGGTGACCGAGCCGGCCGCCGGCGAGCGCCGCGAGGACCTGGTCCTCACGGTCGAGGGGCTCAACGTGGTCTACCAGACCGAGCGCCCGGTGCACGCGGTGAAGGACGTCTCCCTCACGCTGCGGCGGGGCGAGATCCTGGGCCTGGCCGGCGAGTCCGGCTGCGGCAAGACCACCCTCGCCTACGCGATCAACCGGCTGCACCGCCCGCCGGCCGAGGTCACCGAGGGCACCGCCACCTTCCACGACCGCGCCGGCCAGGACATCGACCTGCTGGCGCTGGAGAAGGAGGAGCTGCGGGCCTTCCGCTGGTCCAAACTCTCCATGGTATTCCAGGGCGCGATGAACTCGCTCAACCCGGTGATCTCCATTCACGAGCAGTTGGACGACGTCCTGCTGACCCACCGCCCCGACATGGGCAAGGCGGAGCGGCGGGCGCGCTGCGCCGAGGTGCTCACGCTGGTGGGCGTCGACCCGCAGCGGCTGCACTCCTTCCCGCACGAGCTGTCGGGCGGGATGCGGCAACGGGTCATGATCGCCATGGCGATGCTGCTGAACCCGCAGGTCATGATCATGGACGAGCCCACCACGGCGCTCGACGTGGTCGTCCAGCGGGGCATCCTGCGGGAGATCATCAGGCTGCGGGACGAACTGGGCTTCGCGGTCATCTTCATCACCCACGACCTGCCGCTGCTCCTGGAACTCACCGACCGCATCGCCGTGATGCGCGCCGGCGAGATCGTCGAGTACGCGCCGGCGGAGGAGATCTACGCGAACCCGCGGCACGAGTACACGCGCAAGTTGCTGGAGTCCTTCCCGAGCCTGACGGGAGAACGCGGCTCCTTCATCCGCACCGGCGAGTCGTCGGCGCGGTCCGGGCAGCCGGCGGCCGGCGCGAACGAAAGGGCGCAGTGATGACGGCACTCGAAGTCCGCGACCTGGTCAAGGACTACCCGATCCGCAACGGGCTGCGTCGGTCCACCCTGCGCGCGGTCAACCACGTCTCGTTCACCCTCACCCCGGGCCGCACCGTGGCGCTGGTCGGGGAGTCGGGCTCGGGCAAGTCGACGGTGGCCAAGACCATCGCCCGGCTGGAGCGGCCCACGGGCGGCAGCATCGTGGCGACCAAGGACGACGGCACCCAGGTCCGCGACCGGGAGTACCGCGACCACGTGCAGATGGTCTTCCAGGACCCGTTCGCCTCGCTCAACCCGTTCCACTCCATCGAGCACCACCTCGCCAGGCCGCTGAAGCTGCACGGTCGGGCCAGGGGGGCCGAGGAGATCCGGCGGGGCGTGGAGCAGTTGTTGGAGCGGGTCAACCTGACCCCGGCCGACGAGATGGCGCCCCGCAGGCCGCACGAGCTGTCCGGCGGCCAGCGTCAACGGGTCGCCATCGCACGCGCGTTGGCGCCGGGCGCGCAGGTGGTGATCGCGGACGAGCCGGTCTCCATGCTGGACGTCTCGATCCGGCTCGGGGTGTTGAACCTGCTGGCCAGGCTGCAGCGCGAGGACAACCTCGCGGTGCTCTACATCACCCACGACCTGGCCACCGCGCGGCACTTCTCCGACGACATCCTGGTGATGTACCGGGGGCGGGTCGTGGAGCGCGGTCCCGCCGACGAGGTGATCCTCAACCCGCGCCACTCCTACACCCAGTTGCTGGCGAAGGCGGCGCCCAACCCGGACGAGCGCGGCCGTTCGCTGGCCGACTCGCCGGGCGCCATCACCCGGGAGGACCTGGGGCGCGGCTACGACCACGCCACGGGGTCCTGGTACGCGTTCGACCGTCCGGTCTCCGTGCCGCTCCAGGGGGCGGGGCCCGAGGTCGCCCGCTCCTGAGGGAGCGGGGAAGTCCCGTGCGCACCGGTCCGGTTGGGGGCGGCGATCCGCCGTCGCCCCCCAACCGGACCTTTCGCGATGCCGGTTGCGCGCCCCCGTGCCCAAGTGACCCGGATCACAGGGGCTGCGGCCGGGTCGGGCGACATGTCGCCTCATAGCGGGGTGTTGGGGGCGCGTGTGGCGGGGTAGGGGAGGGGGTGCTGTTGACTTACTTAATTCGGCGCCATAACAATCTCGGGGCCTGAGCCCGCCACCACCTGGGAGTAATCACGATGATCCGCCATGCCCTGCACGACGGTTGGCAGTTGACGGCGATCGGAGGTCCCGTTCCGGAACACGTCGCCGACCGCGCCCTGCCGGCCCAGGTGCCGGGCAGCACCCATCTGGACCTGCTGGCCGCCGGGCTGATCGAGGAGCCCTACCGGGACCGGGTCGAGCAGGACCTGGTCTGGCTCCACCGCACCGACTGGCGCTACGCCACCACCGTCGAGGCCGCCGCGCCCGCCGAGGACGAGCGGGTCGACCTGGTCTTCGAGGGCCTGGACACCGTGGCCACCGTCGCGTTCGCCGGTCGCACCCTGGGCTCGACCGCGAACATGTTCCGTTCCTACCGCTACGACGTGCGCGAGCTGGTGGACGGCTCCCCGGCCGAGCTGTCCGTCACCTTCCGCTCCGCGCTGGCCTTCGCCGAGGAGGCCGAGCAGCGCATGGGCCGCCGCCCGCGCGCCTACCCGCACCCGATGAACGCCGTCCGCAAGATGGCGTGCAGCTTCGGCTGGGACTGGGGCCCCGACCTCCAGACCGCCGGCATCTGGAAGCCGGCGCGCCTGGAGCGCTGGCGCGTCGCGCGCCTCGCCGGCGTGCGCCCCCTGGCCTCCGTCACCGAGGACGGCGCCGGCCGCCTGACGGTCCACGCCGACATCGAGCGCTCCGGCCTCGGCGCGGCCGGCGAACTGACCCTGAGCGCCGCCGTCGGCGGGCGCACCGCGACCGTCACCGTCCCGGCCGACGCGGACACCGCGACCGTCACCGTCGACGTCCCCGACGCCGAGCTGTGGTGGCCCGTCGGCCACGGCGACCAGCCGCTGTACGACGCCAAGGTCACGCTGACCGTCGGCGCGACCGAGCTGGACACCTACGCGCGCCGCGTCGGCTTCCGCACCCTCACCGTGGACACCACGCCGGACGAGCACGGCACCCCGTTCACCTTCGTGGTCAACGGCCGCCGGATCTTCGCCAAGGGCGCCAACTGGATCCCGGACGACCACTTCCTGACCCGGATCACCCGTGAGCGGCTCGCCCGCCGCATCGACCAGGCGGTCGACGCCCACATGAACATGCTCCGCATCTGGGGCGGCGGCATCTACGAGTCGGACGACTTCTACGAACTCTGCGACGAGCGCGGCGTGCTGGTCTGGCAGGACTTCCTGCTGGCCTGCGCCGCCTACGCCGAGGACGCCGAGCTGTGGGCCGAGTTCGAGGCCGAGGCCAGGGAGAACGTCGCCCGCCTCACCCCGCACCCCTCGCTGGCGCTGTGGAACGGCGGCAACGAGAACCTCTGGGGCTACATGGACTGGGGCTGGCAGGAGGAGCTGAACGGCGCGACCTGGGGGCTGGGCTACTACACCGACCTCTTCCCCCGCGTCGTCGCCGAGTTGGACCCCGACCGCCCGTACGCCGACGGCAGCCCCTACAGCCCGGGGCACGACCTCGCCGTGACGCACCCGAACGACCAGGACCACGGCACCCGCCACGAGTGGCAGGTGTGGAACCGCGTCGACTACACCGCCTACCGCGACCACACCCCCCGCTTCTGCTCGGAGTTCGGCTTCCAGGGCCCGCCCACCTGGGCCACCCTCACCGACTGGATCACCGAGCGTCCGCTGACCTCCACCTCGCCCGCGTTCCTGCTGCACCAGAAGGCGGACGACGGCAACGGCAAGCTGGAGCGCGGCATGGCGCCCCATCTGCCCGAGACGACCACCTTCGAGGACTGGCACTGGGCCACCCAGCTCAACCAGTCGCGTGCCGTGGCCTTCGGCGTCGAGCACTTCAGGTCGCACTGGCCGCGCACCACCGGCTCGCTCGTCTGGCAGCTCAACGACTGCTGGCCGGTGACCTCCTGGGCGGCCGTCGACGGCGACGAGCGGCCCAAGCCGCTGTACTACGGGCTGCGCCACGCCTACGCGCCCCGGCTGCTCACCTTCCAGCCGAGGTCGGGGCGGACCGCGCTGGTCGCCGTCAACGACACGGACGCGCCGTGGACCGGTGAACTCCGCCTGGAACGCGTCTCGTTCGACGGCGAGGTGCGTGCGGGCGCTACCATCTCCCTCGACGTGGCGGCCCGTGGGACCGCCGAGTTGGACGTGGCCGACCCGCTGCTGGAGCCGGCCGACGCGCGACGGGAGGTACTGGTGGCGACGGTGGGCGAGACCCGCTCCTTCCATCTGTTCGAGGAGGACCGCGACCTGGCCTACGACCCGGCGGCGCTCGCCGCCGAGGTGACCCGCGTCGCCGACGGCTACCGCGTCGAGGTCACCGCCTCGTCGTTCGCGCGGGACGTCACGCTGCTCGCCGACCGGGTCGCGCCGGACGCCGTCGTGGACGAGGCCCTGGTCAGCCTGCTCGCCGGGGAGCGCCACACCTTCCAGGTGCGCACCTCGGCCGAGGTCGACCCCGCCGAGCTGACCGCGCCGCTGGTGTTGCGCTCCGTCAACTCGCTGCACACCACCGCGCGGGACTGAGATGGGGCGGTCGGAGGCCGTCGGCCTGGTGCTCGCCAGGCCGGCGAGGCTGCTGGGTGTCGAGCCGTTCTTCATGGAGTTCATCGCCGGCATCGAGGAGAAGCTGGCGGAGCGCAGCCTGTCCGTGCTGCTCCACGTGGTCGCGACCCAGGACGAGGAGATCGCCACCCACCGCAGGTGGGCCGAGCGGGACCTCGTCGAGGCCGTCATCGTCGTCAACCTGACGGTCGCCGACCGCCGTCCCGACGTCCTCGCCGCTCTCGGGCTCCCCGCCGTCATGGTGGGGGCCTGGGACGGCGACCCCGACGTGCCCGCCGTCGTCACCGACAACACCGGGCCGGTGCGCGAGGCGCTGGGCCGGCTGCTGGAGCTGGGGCACCGGCGCGTCGCCCGGGTCACCGGGCCGGGCGCCCTGGTGCACACCAGGGCCAGGACGGCCGCCCTGGTCGACGGCTGCCGGGCCGCAGGGATCGAGCCGGTGATCGTCGAGGGCGACTACTCGGCGGAGTCCGGCGCCGAGTTGACGGAGAAGCTGCTGCGCCGCGCCGAGCGGCCCACCGCGATCCTCTACGACAACGACGTGATGGCCATCGCCGGCCTCGGTGCCGCCAAGGCCGCCGGGGTCCGGGTGCCCGAGGAGCTGTCGCTGGTGGCCTGGGACGACTCCACGATGTGCCGGCTCGCCTCGCCGGCGCTCACCACGATGAGCGTGGACGTCCACCAGTTCGGCGTCTCGGTCGCCGAGTCGGTGGTGGAGCTGATCGACGGCGGTCCGGTCACCCCCCGCTGGTCCCCGGCTCCGCGCTTCGAGGCCCGGGGGACGACGGCGCCGGCCGGCGGGGCCGCCTGACGGAAGGCGTCCGGCCGGATTGTCAGTGGCGGCTGACAGAGTGGGCCGCATGACCACCACCACCGCCGATCCGGCCGACCTCCGTCCCCATCTGCTGCGCCACCTGCGGGAGGCGAGGGACTCGCTGCTGCTCAAGCTCGAAGGACTCTCCGAGTACGACGCCCGCCGCCCCCTCACCCCCACCGGCACCAACGTCCTCGGCCTGGTCAAACACGCCACCTTCGTGGAGCACGGCTACTTCGGCGCCGTCTTCGGCCAGCGGGTCGAGCCCCTGTCCTGGGTCTTCGACCTGGACGAGGACAACATCGACATGTGGGCCACCCCCGAGCAGTCCCGCGAGGCGCTCCTCGACGACCTGCGCCGGGTCGCCGCGCACACCGACCGGTTCGTCGGGACGGCGCCGCCGGACACCCCGGGCCGGGTCCCCTGGTGGTCGCCGGAGAAGGCCGATGTCACGCTCCACCAGATCGCCCTGCACGTGATCGCCGAGCTGCACCGCCACGCGGGCCACGCGGACATCGTGCGCGAGCTGATCGACGGCGAGGTCGGGCTGCGCTCCCGGGGGAACAACCTGCCGGAGCAGGACGCCGCCTGGTGGAGTGACTACCGGGAGCGGGTGGAGCGGGCGGCGCGCACGTTCCGCTGAGCCGGGAGGGACCGCGTCGTCAGGCCCGCCGCCCGGCCCGTTCGGCCGTGCGGCGGGCCCGTGCGCCCGTCGTCGCCGCCCCCAGCAGCAGCACCAACGCTCCGCAGCCGCAGATGATCCACCATCCGGCGGTGCGCGAGCCGGCGGCCAGCGCGGTGCCCACCACCGCGATGCCCAGGGCCGAGCCGACCTGCCGCCCGGTCGACGCCACCCCCGCGGCGACGCCGGCCTGCGTCTTGGGCATCCCGGTGACCGCGGTGTGCGTGATGGGCGCGTTGACCAGGCCGAAGCCGACGCCGAAGACCACATAGCCGGTGAAGAGCACCCACAGCGGCGTCGAGGTCTCGACGCCCGACAGCCACGCCCCGCTGAACGTGAGCGCGACCCCCGCGATCACCAGCGGCACCCGCTCGCCGACCAGCCCGAGCAACTGCCCGGACAGCGGCGAGAAGACCAGCGTGGTCACCGCCATCGGCAGCAGGTAGAGGCCCGCCTCCAGCGGACTCAGCCCCCGCTGGTCCTGGAGGTAGAGCGTGTTGAGAAAGAGAAAGCCGGCCAGCGCGGCGAAGGAGGCGATGGCGATCGCGAACGCCCCGCTGAACGGCACACTGCGGAAGAAGTCCAGCTCCAGCAGCGGCTCCCGCCGCCTCGGCTCGTAGCGCAGCAGCCCCACCAGCGCGAGCGCCGCCACCCCGACCCCCGCCAGCAGCAGCGGCGAGGACCAGCCCTCCTTGCCGCCCTCGATGATGCCGAAGGTCAACGCGCCCAGCAGCGTGATCACCAGCACCTGCCCCACCGGGTCCAGCCGTCGCGGCCGGGGCGCGCGCGACTCGGGCACGAAGAGCGTGGTGAGCACCAGGGCGGCCACCCCGATCGGCAGGTTGAGCCAGAAGATCGCGCGCCACCCGAAGGAGTGCACCAGGGCGCCCCCGACGATCGGCCCGATCGCCATCGAGATCCCCACCACCCCGCCCCAGGCCCCGATCGCCCGGGCCAACTCGCGGCGGTCGGTGAAGGTGTTGGTGATGATGGACATCGCCACCGGGTTGAGCATCGAACCGCCGACCGCCTGCATCCCCCGGAAGACGATCAGCCACTCCAACCCCGGCGCCAGCGCGCACAGCACCGAGCCCGTCGTGAAGACGACCAGCCCGATCCGGAAGACCAGCCGCCGCCCCAGCCGGTCGGCCATCGAACCGGACAGCAGCAGAAAGGACGCCAGCACCACGGTGTAGACGTCCATCGTCCACTGGAGCCCGGAGACGTCGGCGTCCAACTCCCGCCCGAGGTCGGGCAGCGCGACGTTGAGCGCGGTCACGTCGAGGCTGACGATCAGCAGACTCATGCAGCAGATGGCGAGGATCAGCAGACGGCGACGGCGGGGGAGGGTCTCGTTCTCGGCCACGGTCACTCAGCGTAGCCCCTTGCCGGAGGCCGGGTGAACGGCCCGACCGGGGAAAGCGGGAATACCCCGGGGAGGGAGCGTGTTGCCGCCACCGAACCAGCGCTCCTCACACCACGCAAGGAGGGCACCGTGTACCAGACCTCACCCGCCACCCATGTCATCTCCTACCGCGCGGCCGAGCGGCTGCTGGACGCCGGCGACCCGCGCGGCGCCGTCAAGCTGCTGGACGGCGTGGTGGAGGCCCACCCGGAGAACACGGCGGCCCGGCTGCTGCGCGCCCGCGCGTTCTTCCTCGGCGCGCAGTTGCGCAGGGCGGAGCACGAGTTCTCGGTGGTGCTGGAGCGCGAGCCGGACAACGCCTACGCGCACTTCGCGCTGGCGCGCACGCTCCAGCGCGCGGCGCGCGGTGACGAGGCGCTGCGCCACTTCCGGCTGGCCGCCGCGCTGGATCCCAAGCCGGACTATCTGGCCGCGGCCCGCTTCGGACAGCACGACTGACGGCTCGCCACCGGCCGACGGCGGAGAACGCCCCGCCGTGCCGCCGTCTCGGGGCCCCGCGCGGGGGTCGGGGTCCCGAGACGGCACAATGGCCGGATGCTGATGGGGGAGGCGCGCGACGCCGCGCGCGCGTGGGTGGCCGGGCACGTCTCGCGGGAACGCTGGTTCGCCGGCGCCTACTTCACCGGGTCGACGGTGGGACTGCCGGACTCCGCCGAGGTGCCGCTCGGCTCCGACACCGACGTCATGGTGGTCACCACCGACCCCGAACCGCCCGCCAAGCCCGGCAAGTTCCTCCACCGGGGGGCGCTGGTGGAGATCAGCCTGGTGCCGCTCGCGGCGCTGGAGGACCCGGAGGCGGTCCTCTCCGACTACCACCTGGCCGGCCCGTTCCGCGCCGACACCCTGATCGCCGACCCCACCGGGCGGCTGACCCGGCTGCGGGCCACCGTCGCCGAGCGGTTCGCCGCACCGGCGTGGGTGCGGCGCCGCTACCGCCACGCGCTCGGCCGCGCGACCGAGGGCCTCACCCGCTCCGCGGCGCTGCCCGCAGACCCGGCGCCGCCCGACCCCGACACCGTGATCGGCTGGCTCTTCCCGACCGGGATCACCACCCACGCGCTGCTCGTCGCGGGACTGCGCAACCCCACGGTCCGCCTGCGCTATCTGCGGGTGCGCGAACTGCTCGCCGAACACGGCCTGTCGGACGCCTACCCGCCGCTGCTCGACGCCCTCGGCTGCGCCGAGCTGGACGCCGGGAGCGCCGAGTCCCATCTGGCGGCGCTCGCCGACGCGTTCGACGCGGCGTGCGCCGTCGCGCGCACACCCTTCCTGTTCCGTTCCGACATCAGCCGGGCGTCGCGGCCGATCGCCGTCGACGCCAGCCGCGCGCTGATCAGGGCCGGCCGCCAGCGCGAGGTGCTGTTCTGGCTGGTGGCGACCTACGCCCGCTGCCAGTTGATCCTCGCGGCGGACGCGGCGCCCGGGGAGCGGGAGCGCCACACTCCCGGGTTCGCCGCCCTCCTGGCCGACCTCGGCGTCCCCACGACGGCCGCCCTCGCGGCCCGTTCCCGCCACACGCTGCGCACGCTCCCGTCCCTGACGGAGACCTGCGAGAGCCTGCTGGCCTCCCGCGCGCCCGCCGCGCCGGCGTAGCGGGGGCGCGCGGGACGCGCGGACGCCCTCCAGCGGGTCGCGGACGACCGCGGGTCAGCCGTACCCGGCCAGAAACCTCCGGGCCGCCGTCGCGATCGCGCCCGCGTCGATGCCCGCGGCACGCAGTTGCTCGTCCGGGGTCGCCGACCCCGGCATCGTGTCGACCGCCAGCCGCAGCAGCCGGGGCACCGCCCGGCCGTCGGAGAAGGCGTCGAGCACCGCGTCGCCGAGACCGCCGGCGTGCCGGTGGTCCTCCACGGTGAGCAGGCATCCCGTCGACTCCGCCGCCTCCCGCAGCGCCGCCGCGTCCACCGGCTTCACCGAGTACAGGTCGACCACCCGCACGGGGATGCCCTCCTCGGCCAGTTCGTCCGCCGCGCGCAGCGCCTCGTGCACGGTCACCCCGGCCGCGACCACGGTCAGCCGGTCCTCGGCCGAGGACCGCAGCAGCTTGCTGCCGCCGACGGGGAAACGTTCTTCCGGACCGTAGATCACCGGATCGGCGCCGCGCGAGGTGCGCAGATAGCGCACGCCGCTCTCCTCGGCCATCTCCGCGACCAGTTGGGCCGCCTGGTTGGCGTCGCAGGGGTAGAGCACCGTCGACTCGTGGAGCGCCCGGAACATCGCCAGGTCCTCCAGGCCCATCTGCGAGGGGCCGTCCTCGCCGATCGCCACCCCGGCGTGCGAGCCGGAGACGCAGAGCCCCACCCGGCTCACCGTCGCCATCCGCAGGAAGTCGTGGGCCCGGGTGAGGAACGCGGCGAACGTCGCGGCGAACGGCAGCCAGCCGCGCACCGCCATGCCGACGGCCGTGGCCACCAGCTCCTGCTCGGCGATGTAGCACTCGAAGTAGCGTTCCGGGTGCCGCTTCGCGAAGAACTCCGCGCGGGTCGAGTCGCCCACCTCGCCGTCCAGCGCCACGACCTCGGGCCGCGCCGCGCCCAGCGCGGCCAGCGCCTCACCGAAGGCGTTCCTGGTCGCGACCTTCTCGCCCACCTCGTAGCGGGGCAGCTCGACCGGGCCGCCGCCGGGCCTCGGCGGCACCGTCAACGCCTCCGGGCGGCGCACGTCGACCCGCAGGTCCCGCACCCCGCCCAGCTCCTCGACGGCCTCGGCCTCGTCCGGCATCGGCTTGCCGTGCTTGCCCTCCTGGTCGGCCACCGCGGCCACCCCGCGCCCCTTCTGGGTCCGC
This sequence comes from Streptomyces zhaozhouensis, assembly GCF_900230195.1. Taxonomy (GTDB): domain Bacteria; phylum Actinomycetota; class Actinomycetes; order Streptomycetales; family Streptomycetaceae; genus Streptomyces; species Streptomyces zhaozhouensis. Next base: position 210,419 of record NZ_OCNE01000005.1, on the reverse strand, counting down.
GCCAGGATCGCGGTGGGCCGGTCGGTGACGCCGGCGGCCTCCGTGTAGGCCGCGTCGATCGCCGCCGGGTCGTGGCCGTCGACCTCGATGGTGTGCCAGTCGAACGCCGCGATCCGCCGCGCGTACGCCTCCAGGTCCCACTCGTGGCGGGTCGGGCCGCGCTGGCCGAGGCGGTTGACGTCGACGATCGCGGTGAGGCTGGCGAGCCGCTCGTACCCCGCGTGCTCGAACGCCTCCCAGACCGAGCCCTCGGCCAGCTCGCTGTCGCCGGTGATCACCCACACGCGGGAGTCCGCCTCCTGGAGGCGCTGACCTGCCAGGGCGATCCCGGCGCCGATCGGCAGCCCCTGACCCAGCGACCCCGTGGCCACGTCCACCCACGGCAGCCGGGGGGTGGGATGGCCCTCCAGCCTGCTGCCGAGCGTGCGGTAGGTCCCCAGCTCCTCGTCGGTGACCGCGCCGGCCGCCTTGTAGGCGGCGTACAGCAGCGGGGAGGCGTGGCCCTTGGAGAGGATCAGCCGGTCGTTGCCGGGGTGGTCGGGCCAGTCGAAGTCGTAGCGCAGGTGGCGGGCGAGCAGCACGGCCATCAGGTCGGCCGCCGACATCGAGGAGGTGGGGTGCCCGGAGCCGGCCTTCGAGGTGGCGCGCACCGCGTCCACCCGGAGCTGCTGGCCCAGCTCGGCAAGGTACTGGTCCGCTGCTGTCATCTGCGCTGCCTCCCGGGAATCGCGCCTGGTCCTGCGGTCTCCGCCCGCACCTGTCCTGCGGTCTCCGCCCGCGACGGCGGCGCCGCCCCCGGCGGGCGGCGTTCCGCACGCGCCCCCGGGTACCCCGGCGCGCGGGCGCCCTAAACGAGCGCCCGCGCGATGTCCCGTGCCCCGGGCGTTCACCCCGGCGCGCGGGGTCCGCCGGTGGGGATGTCCCCGGGCGGCCGATGGCCGCCGTCCGGGACGCCGTCCTGGTAGGGCCAGCGCAGCAGCGCCCCGAGGCCGCCGGCGGGCAGCCCGTCGCGGGCCACGAAGGGGCCCTCCTCGGGGACGGGCCCGGCGACCACGACCACCTCGGCCTCGTTGGCCGCCGCCGAGCGCAGCAGCGCGTCGTCGGCGCGCGCCGGCCGCGGCTCGGGCTCGCCCAGATAGGCCGACTCGGAGCGGCGCGCGGCCAGTTGATCGGGTTCCGCGCCGACCCAGACGTCCCGGTGCAGGTCGGGGCCGTCCAGCCGGACCAGCAGGGTGTCGATCCGGTGCTCGCGCGCCGCGTCGAGCAGCGCGGGAACGCCCTCGACGGCGTCGACCCCGCGTTCGTCGGTCTCGACCCGGCCGGCCAGGAAACGGTCGTAGCGCCGCGCGGCCCGCCGCTCGCTGAGCGCGGTCCTGGCCTCGGCGACGCGCGCGTCCAGCCGTTCCTCGTCGGTGCCGGCCGCGCGCCCGCCGAACTCGCTCTCGACGGCCGACTCCCGCAGCGGCTCGGGGAGCTGGTCGAGCACGGCGACGCGCTCCCGGGGCTCGCCCGCGAGCACCAGCAGCTCGGCCCCGGCCTCGGCGGCGTCGTCGGCGAGGTGCTCGGCGATCAGCCGCGCGTTCTCCTCCCAGGTGTTCTCCACGGCCAGTTGGAAGTGGCGCTCGGACCAGTCGGCCCGCCCGGTGCGGTGGATCGGCCACTCCTGGCCCGCGACCCGTTCCATCGGCCGCGCGCCGCCATGGGTACCGAGGTACCTGATGTCGGCGCCCTCCCGGTCGACGAAGGCCACCAGCGTCGGCGGGCGTCGCTCGCCGTAGTCCAGCATCGGCCCGAGCCGGGGCAGCGAGGCCCAGGTCGTGGACGGAGGGGAGGGCGGGGGAGAGGTCAGCGGAACGTCGAGTACCACCTCACCCTCGGTGGCGAAGAGCGCGTGGCCGGCCTCCCCCCGGTCGAGGCCCGCGCAGGCGGCGCGCACCGCCCGGCAGGTCGCCTCGTCGGCGCCCTGCCCGGCGAGCTGGTCGCCGGCCGCGCGGGCCTGGAGTGCGATCTGCTCCTCCGCGTCCGCCGCGATCTGGGAGGTGTTGACGTACACCGAGGCCCAGGGGCCGGGGCGTTGGAGCAGGGGGCTGAGAAATCCGAGATGCATGGTGCCCTCCGTCGGCGGTGCGGGCTCGGTCGGTGCCGGCTCAGGCCGCGACCTTGCCGAACTCGCGGAGCATCGCCTCGTTGAAGTGCGGCAGGTCGTCGGGCTTGCGGCTGGTCACCAGCGTGCTGCGGCCGGCGCGGCAGACCTGGACCGGCTCGTCCACCCAGTGGGCGCCGGCGTTCGTCAGGTCGGTCCGCAGGCTCGGCCAGGAGGTCATGGTCCGGTCGGCGACCACGTCCGCCTCGATCAGCGTCCAGGGGGCGTGGCAGATCGCGGCGACCGGCTTGCCCGCGTCGAAGAAGGAGCGGGCGAAGGCCACGGCCTGGCGGTCGACGCGCAGCGCGTCCGGGTTGGCCACGCCGCCCGGCAGCACCAGCGCGTCGAACGCGTCCGGGGAGGTCTCCGCCACCGTGCCGTCCACCGGGAAGGCGTCGGCCTTGTCCAGGTGGTGGAACGCCCGCACCTCGCCGGGACGGGTCGAGATCAGCTGCGGGGTCTCCCCGGTGGCGGCGACCGCCTCCCACGGCTCGGTCAGCTCCACCTGCTCGACGCCCTCGTGCGCGGTGAGAAACGCGATACGCATCGTCTGGTCCACCGTTTCTGTCGTTCGACGGTTGCGGTTGCGGTTGCGGTTGCCGGTGCGGTGGCCGGCCTCACGCGAGTAACCGGCCGGGCCGCGCGGAAAACCCCCGGCGCGCGCCCGAGCGTCAACGCGATCCGCGCGCACGACCCCCTCGAAGGGGTGGACTCCCCGGTGGAAGGGACTGTTCCGCCCGCCGGGCCGGTAGCTTCGCCCCGACGTGACGGATGGCTACCTACGGTGACGGAGGGGTCTTCCGCGCGGGCCAGCCGCTCCACCGACATTCCGGAGGGCCGATGCCCCACCCACCCGAGCCGACCGCCCCCACCACCCCGCACGCCGCGCCGACCGCGCGGGTGCCGGCGCCCGGCGCCGCGCCCCGCTCGGCCGGGCCGCCGCTGCGGCAGAGCACCGAGATCCAGGGCGACGTCCTCGCGGGCTTCCGCAAGGACCACGTCCACCTGCTGCTGCTCGGATTCGACACACCCGAGGCGGCCAGGCGGTGGCTGGACCGGCTGCGCCCCCGGATCGCCACCACCCGCGAGGTGGCCGACTTCAACCGCCAGTTCAGCCGCGCCCGGCGGGCCCGTTCCGGCGTCGACCCGGAGCGCCACCGCGCCACCTGGCGCTCGGTCGGCCTCACCCACGCCGGCCTGGAGACGCTGATCGGCGGCGCTCCCTACGCGGACGTGCCCCGGGGCACCACGCGGGAGGCGTTCCTCCAGGGGCCGGCCCGGCGCGCCGCGCTGCTCGGCGACGCGGGGGAGAGCGCCCCCGAGCACTGGCTCTTCGGCGCGGACGGCCAGCGGGCGGTGCACGCGGTGCTCACCCTCGCCGCCGACGACCCGGAGGACCTGAAGCGCGCGCTGGCGGAGGAGCACCGGGAGGCGCGGGACGCCGGGCTGGCCGTCGTCTTCGAGCAGCCGGCCGGCACCCTCGCCGGCAGCCTGCGCGGCCGGGAGCACTTCGGCTTCAAGGACGGCGTCAGCCAGCCAGGGGTGCGGGACTTCGACGAGCCCGACCCGGACGACCCCGACCAGCAGCTCGGCAAACCCGGCACCCGGATCGTCGCGGCCGGCGAGTTCCTGGTCGGCCATCCCAAGGACCACCGGCTGCCGGACTGGCTGCCCGAGTGGATGCGGGACGGCTCCTTCCAGGTGGTGCGGCGCCTCGCCCAGGACGTCCCCGGCTGGTGGGCCCAGGCCGCCGACCTGGCCGCCGAGTTGCGCGCGCGGGACGCGATCCCGCCGGAGGCCGGCAGCGAGTGGCTGGCCGCCCGGCTGATGGGCCGCTGGCGCTCCGGCGCGCCGCTGACCAAGTACCCGGACGCCGATCCGCACCCCGACCCCGAGACCGACGCGGACAACGACGTCACCTACGGCGACGACCTGCACGGCCGCGCCGTGCCGCTCTGCTCCCACCTGCGCAAGACCAACCCGCGCGACGGCCTGCTGGCCCGCGTCTCCGACCCGGAACCGGTCGCGCTCCAGGGCGCGTTGGACGGTCGCCGCCTGATGCGGCGCGGGGTGCCGTACGGGGCGCGCTTCGATCCGACCGGCGGCGCGGAGAACGGTGCTGACGCGCCGCGCGGCCTGGTCTTCGTCTCCTACCAGGCCGATCTGGTGGCGCAGTTCGAGTTCGTCCAGCGCTCCTGGGTGGAGGCGGAGGACTTCCCCGTGCGCGACCCGGCGGTCGGCAGGGACGCGGTGATCGGCAGCGGCGGCTCCGCGTCGTTCCCCGTGCGGGGGAGCGACGAGCAGGTGTCGTTGACGATGCGCCCGTTCGTGCGGACGGAGGGCGCGCTCTACGCGTTCACTCCCTCGCTCACGGCGCTGCGGCGGCTGGCCGCCGGCGAGATCGTGCCGGGCGAGCCGCCCCGGGACCGGGAGCTGGCCGCGCCCGTGGTGCTGCGCAGGGGCGAGGTGATCAGCTCGGGCAGCGCCAGGCTGCGTTTCGAGGAGGACTCCGACCTGCGGCTCAGGAACGCGCGGGAGGAGGTCGTCTGGGAGGCCGGCGAGGCCGGGGGCGAGGCGGGGCGCGCCGAGTTCCGGGAGGACGGCCGGCTGGTGCTGGTGGACGCGGAGGGCGCGGCGCTGTGGGCCACGCCCACCGAGGGGAACGCGGGCGCCGTCCTGGTGGTGGCCGCGGACGGCGAGGCGCGGATCAGGTCGGCCGACGGCGAGGTGCTGTGGCGCACCGGCACGGCCGGCTGAGCCGGCGCCGGGCCCCGGGCACGGCCCGGGGCCGGGGCGCCGTCGGGGTGCGCCTACCGCCCGCGGGGCGCCAGCTCACGCAGGGGCCCCTCCAACTCCCGCTGGTAGAAGTCGAGGAAGGCGTCCGCGTCGGGGCCGGCGTTCATCAGCACCAGCCGGTCGAAGCCGGCGTCGACGAACGGCTGGGCCACCTCCAGGTAGCGGTCCACGTCCGCCCCGCAGGCGAACTGCTCGCGGATGTCGCTCTCCCGGACGGTGGTGGTCGCCGCGTCGAAGTTGACCGGGTTGGGCAGCTCGCTCATCACCTTCCAGCCGGTGACCGCCCAGCGGTTGGTGCTCAACGCGGCGCGCGCCGCCTCCTGCGCGTCCGTCGCGTAGGAGACCGGCATCTCCACGTAGCGGGGGCCGTCGCCGCCCGCCTCGCGGTAGGCGTTCACCAGCTCGGGCCTCGGCTCGGTGGCGAAGAGCGCCGTGCCCAGCTCGGCCGCGAGCCGCGCCGCGTCCTGCCCGCCGGCCGCGACCGCGAGCGTCGGCGGGGTGGGCGGCAGGTCGAAGATCCGGGCGTCCTCAAGCCGCAGGTGCTCGCCCTCGTAGGAGCGGTAGCCGCCCTGCCAGAGCAGGCCGATGATCTCCAGGGCCTCGCGCAGCAACTGCTGGCGCACCTGCACCGAGTCGGGGAACTCCAGGCCGACCACGTGCTCGTTGAGTCGCTCGCCCGAGCCGACGCCGAGGGTGAACCGCCCGTCCGAGAGCAGCGCGAGGGTCGCGGCGGCCTGGGCGATCACCGCCGGGTGGTAGCGCACCGTCGGGCAGGTCACCCCGGTGGCGAGGCCGAGCCGTTCGGTCCTGGCGGCGATGGTGCCGAGCACCGACCAGGCGAAGGGGGAGTGGCCCTGTACGTCGAGCCACGGGTGGTAGTGGTCGCTGATCTCGGCGAAGTCGAAGCCGGCGCGCTCCGCCAGCACGGCCTGCCGCACCAGCTCGGTCGGGCCGAAGGCCTCGGCGGCCAGTTTGTAACCGATCTGCATCGTGCTCCCTGGGCCTGGCGGTTCCGTCCCCCGGAGTGGCACGCTGCCAGCCTGGGCGGCGGGGCGCGGGTTGGCAGGGCCGCCGTCGGCACCGAGTCCGTCGGATGGCCGACGCGTGGGAGCGGGTGCTGGTTATGTGACCATGACGCGTCCGGGCCAGGTCAGCGGCGGTGAAAGGTTTTCCGCGTTCACCTCTTGAAGACATAACGGGCCTTGAACGCCCGTCAAAAGATGTTGGCGCGACGTATTGACGCCACTCCGCCCGCGCGATTAACTCCCACGCAACATCGCCGGAACCGGTTCCGGGACCGGTGTCGGCGCTGCCGCCGAAAGCCCGCGGCAGCCCCTGCTCAGCGTGCCGAGGAGCCTTCCCCATGCGTGTCACCATCGCCGATGTCGCCCGCAACGCGGCCGTCAGCAAGACCACGGTCTCGCGCGTGCTCAACGGCAAGGGCGAGGTGGACTCCGAGACGGCGGAACGGGTCCGCACCGTCATCGCCGAGCTGGGCTACGTGCCCTCGGCCCGCGCGGTCGGCCTCGCCAGGGGGAACAGCCGCACGCTGGCCATGCTCGTCCCGTCCCTCACCTGGCCCTGGTCGGCCGAGGTGCTCCAGGGCGTCGCGGACACGCTGGAGGCCGCCGGCTACGGCCTGCTGCTCTTCACCTGCAACCGCGGTGAGGAGTCGATGGCCCAGTTCACCAGCCAGGTCTCGGCCCGCGCCTTCGACGGGGTGCTGGTGATCGAGCCGGAGAACACCCGGGGCTCCATCGCCGCCCTCCACCACCAGGGCCTGCCGCTGGTGCTGGTCGACGACCGGGGCCAGGGCGCCGCGTTCCCCTCGGTCTCCACCACCAACCGCGCCGGCGGCGCCTCGGCCGCCCACCACCTGCTGACCTCCGGGCGCCGCGCGCCGCTGGTGGTGACCGGCCCCGCCCACTTCGGCTGCGTGCGGGACCGGCTCGGCGGCTTCGCCGACGTGCTCACGGAACACGGCGTGGGACAGCCCGCCTCGCGCACCTTCGAGGGCGACTTCACCGTCCGCTGCGGCCAGCACGTGATCGAACGCGCGCTCGCCGACGGCCTCGCGTTCGACTCCGTCTTCTGCCACAACGACCTCAGCGCCACCGGTGTGCTGCACGCGCTGCGCGCCGCGGGCCGCCGGGTCCCCGACGACGTCGCCGTCATCGGCTTCGACGACATCCCCATCGCCGCCTACACCGAGCCCTCGCTCACCACCGTCCGCCAGCCCATGCAGGCGATGGGCGAGGCCGCGGCCCGGCGGATGCTCGACCACCTCAGCGGCACCACGGCGCTGCGCCCCGACGCCCTCGTGCTGCCCACCGAACTCGTCATCCGGTCCTCGGCGCCCGGCTGACGCCCCCCACGTTCCGCGCACCGTTCCACCACCCCGTCAAGAGACCACCCTGGGAGCCCTCCGTGAGAGTCCAACCACGAGCCCGCAGAAACCTCGCACTGGCGACCGGAGTCGTACTGTCGCTCTCGCTGCTGGCCGCCTGCTCCGACGCCAACAGCAACCGCGACAACAAGGGCGGCGGCAGCGGCGACGGCGTGCTGACCGTCGGGATGCCCAACGGACCGCAGGCCAACAACAGCAACCCGCTGCTGGAGACCTCGGCCGGCGCCTCGCTCGGCTACCGCGCCATGGTCTACGAGCCGCTGGTGATGACCAACGGCATCGCCCCCGAGGAGGAGGGCAAGCCCTGGCTCGCCGAGGAGTGGAGCTGGAACGAGGAGTACACCGAGCTGGTCCTGACCGTCCGTGAGGGCGCGACCTGGTCCGACGGCGAGACGTTCGACGCCGAGGACGTGGCGTTCACCTTCCAGCTGCTGAAGGACCACGCGGGCCTGAACGCGGGCGCGATCCCGTTCGAGGAGATCACCCAGGACGGCAACCAGGTCACCCTGACCTTCTCGTCCCCGCAGTTCGTCAACCAGGTGAAGATCTTCCAGACCTACATCGTTCCCGAGCACATATGGTCCGAGGTCGACAACCCGGAGACCTTCGAGAACCAGGACCCCGTGGGTACGGGCCCCTACACCCTCAAGACCTTCACCCCGCAGACCGTCACCCTCACCCGGCGCGACGAGTACTGGCAGGAGCTCCCCGAGGTCGAGGAGCTGCGCTACACGGGCTACAACGACAACAACGCGGCGACCACCGCCCTGGCCAACGGCGAGCTGGAGTGGTCCTACGTCTTTATCCCGAACTTCGAGGACGTCTACCTCTCCCACGACCCCGAGAACCACAACCTGTGGTTCCCGACGGGCCTCGGCATCCACGGACTGTGGATCAACACCGAGCGCGAGCCGTTCGACGACGTGGTGCTGCGGCAGGCGATGAACATGGTCATCGACCGGCAGGCCATCCACGAGCAGGGCCACGCCGGCGCGTTCCCCGTCGTGGACAGCCCGACCGGGCTCCCGCTGCCGGCCGGCGAGTCCTTCCTGGCGCCCGACTACCAGGGCGCGACCGTCGAGCGCGACGTCGAGGGCGCCCGCGCCCTGCTGGAGGAGAACGGCTACACCTTCGAGGGCGACACCCTGCGCACGCCCGAGGGCGAGCCGGTCACCATGACCCTGGTCGACCCCGCCGGCTGGTCGGACTACCTGACCTCGCTGTCGGTGATCTCCGACAACCTGGCGGAGATCGGCGTCGAGGCGTCCGTCGAGACGGCGACCGTCGACGGCTGGCGCAACTCCGTCGACGCGGGCGGCTTCGACGCCACCCTGCACTGGACCAACGGCGGAGCCACCCCCTACGACGGCTACCAGCACGTGATGGACGACGCGCTGCTGAAGCCGATCGGCGAGGCGTCCCCCGGCGGCAACTTCGGCCGCTTCGCCAGCGAGGACGCCGGCGAGGCCCTGCGCGCGTACGCCGACGCCACGGACGACGCGACCCGCACCGAGGCGATGAACGAGCTCCAGCGCATCTTCGTCGAGGAGGTGCCGATGATCCCGACCGTCGCCTCGCCCGTGGGCGCCGAGTACAGCACGCGCAACTGGGTCGGCTGGCCGTCGGAGGAGGACCCCTACGCCCCGCCGCAGCCCACGCAGCGCAACGCCCTGGAGGTCGTGCTCAACCTGGAGCCCGCCGACGGCTGACGCCCGGCACCAGGAAGAGGCCACCCAGCCCGCCCGCCCCCGCCGCACACCGACGCCCCGGAAGGCGGGGGCGGGCACCTCGCCGACGTACGACAGGAACCCAACCGTCATGCCCAAGAGCCCCGATCCCCCCAGCACCGCGACCAGCCCGCCGCCGGACGGCGAGGTGGTGCTCGAAGCACGCGCCATCAGCAAGCACTTCGCGGTCCGCCGTACGTTGCGCAACTTCGCCGACCGCAACCGCCCGGTCGTGCACGCGGTGGACGACGTCTCCCTGAAGCTCCGCCGCGGCTCGGTGACCGCCGTGGTGGGCGAGTCAGGCTCGGGGAAGTCCACCATCGCCCGGCTGCTGGCGCAGCTCTACCCGACCACCTCGGGCGAGCTGCTGCTCCACGGCAAGCCGACCAGGGTCGGCCAGGGCCGCGCCTTCCGCGCCTACTGCCGCCAGGTCCAGCTCATCTTCCAGGACCCGTTCGGCTCCCTGAACCCCACGCACACCGTGCGCTACCACCTCACCCGCGCGCTGCGGATCCACGACCGCGCCGGGCGCACCGCCGACGACCTGGAGAAGGCGCTGGCCGCGCTGCTGGAACGGGTCCACCTCACCCCGCCAGAGCGCTATCTCGACTCCTTCCCGCACGAGTTGTCCGGCGGTCAGCGCCAGCGCGTCGCGATCGCCAGGGCCATGGCCGCCGACCCGGCGGTGCTGCTCGCCGACGAGCCGGTGTCGATGCTGGACGTCTCCATCCGGCTCGGCATCCTCAACCTGCTGCGCGACCTGAAGGAACGCCTCGACCTCGCCATCCTCTACATCACCCACGACATCGCCTCCGCCCGGTACTTCGCCGACGAGACGCTGGTGATGTACGCGGGCCGGATGGTCGAGGGCGGCGACAGCGAGACCGTCACCCAGCGCCCGGCCCACCCCTACACCCAGCTGCTGACCTCCTCCGCGCCCGATCCCGACCGGATCGTCGCGGACGCCCACGCCAGGGCCGAGGCCGCCGTCGACCCGGCGGGCGGCGAGGTCGTCGTCGAGGAGGAGGAGAGCGAGACCGCCGGCGAGCCGCCGAGCCTGATCTCCCCGCCCTCCGGCTGCCGCTTCCACCCGCGCTGCCCGAAGGCGATGGAGCGGTGCGCCAGCGAGGTGCCGCCCCGCTTCGACCTGGCCGACGGCCAGTGGGCCGCCTGCTGGCTCTACGCCGAGGACGCCCCCGAGCAGGCCGTGCCCCGGGAGGCGTCGGCGTGAGGTATCTGATCCAGCGCCTGGGCTTCTACCTCTTCACCGCCTGGGCCGCCATCACCATCAACTTCTTCATCCCCCGACTGATGCCGGGCGACCCGGTGCAGTCCCTGATCACCCGCTACCAGGGCCAGTTGGACAGCAAGGCGATCGACTCGCTGCGCACCCTCTTCGGCCTGGACAACGAGGCGTCCGTCTGGCGGCAGTACCTCGACTACTGGGGCAACCTGCTCGGCGGCGACCTGGGGACCTCGTTCACCTACTTCCCCACCGGGGTCTCCGAGATCATCGGGCAGAGCCTTCCGTGGACGCTCGGCCTGATGGGGCTGACGACGATCCTCAGCTTCCTGCTGGGCACCGCGATCGGTGTCTACGCCGGCTGGAAGCGCGGCTCGTGGGTGGACAACATGCTGCCCGTCACCACGTTCCTCTCCGCCATCCCGTACTTCTGGCTCGGGCTGATCGCGATCGCGCTCTTCGCCGTGCAGTGGTCGATCTTCCCCGCTTCCGGCGGCTACGACAACAGCCTGGTGCCGGCCTTCGACTGGCCGTTCATCTCCAGCACCATCTACCACGGCACGCTGCCGGCCCTGACCATCATCGTCAGCGCCATCGCCGGCTGGATCCTGGGGATGCGGAACATGATGGTCTCCGTCTCGGCCGAGGACTACGTGCTGGTCGCCCAGGCCAAGGGGCTGCCCGAGCGGCGCGTGATGTTCTCCTACGCCGCCAGGAACGCGATCCTGCCGAGCATCTCCAACTTCGCGCTCTCGCTCGGCTTCATCGTGGGCGGCACGCTGCTGGTCGAGATGGTCTTCTCCTATCCCGGCATCGGCTACGTGCTCTTCCAGGGCGTCGGCGCGAAGGACTATCCGCTGATGCAGGGCGTCTTCCTGATCATCACCCTGGCCGTGCTGGCCGCCAACCTGGTGGCCGACCTCATCTACCTGCTGCTCGACCCCCGAACCCGAAGGGAGGCGTGACGGTCATGGCGCTCCAGGCAACCGACTCGGCCGTCGCCGCGGCGGCCGAGACCGACGCGGCCCCGCGCCGCGACCGGCTGCGCTTCCTGCGCAACGGCAAGACGATCGTCGGCCTGTCCATCCTCGGGGTCTTCGTACTCCTGGGCATCTTCGGCGAGATGCTGGCCCCCTACGACCCCTCGGCGCGCGGCGAGGAGATCATGGCCTCGCCGTCGTGGGACCACCCCTTCGGCACCACCCAGACCGGGCAGGACATCTTCTCCCAGATCCTGGTGGGCACCAGGGGCGTGCTGGTGGTGGGCTTCGTCGCCGCCATCCTCGCCACCGTGCTGGGCGTGCTGATCGGCGTGACCGCCGGCTACCTCGGCGGCTTCGGCGACGACGCGCTCTCCTCGTTGAGCAACATCTTCCTGGTCATCCCCGGGCTGCCGCTGATCATCATCATCACCAGCTTCCTGCCGGAGACCAACGACCTGACCATAGCGGCCGTGATCGGCCTGACCTCCTGGGCCTGGGGCGCGCGGGTGCTGCGGGCGCAGACGCTCTCGCTGCGCGGGCGCGACTACGTCCAGGCCGCGCGCGCCACCGGCGAGTCGACGTGGCGGATCATCGTCTTCGAACTGCTGCCGAACCTGACGCCGGTCATCGCCACCGGCTTCATCGGCACGGTCATCTTCGCGGTGCTCTCCAACATCACGCTGGCGTTCATAGGGATCGCCGACATCTCCGAGTGGAACTGGGGCACCGTCCTGTTCTGGGCGCAGAGCAACCAGGCGCTGGCGCAGGACGCCTGGTGGTGGTTCGTCCCCGCCGGGCTGTGCATCGCGCTGCTCGGCACGTCGTTGGCGCTGATCAACTACGGCATCGACGAGTTCATCAACCCCAGGCTGCGCAACGACAAGACGGACCGCTCCGTGCGGATGCGCGTCGGCTTCACCCCGGTGCTGCGCGACCAGCCGGTGACGGCGGTCGCCCGCGACGCGGCGCCCACGGTGCCGGCGCAGGCACCGCCGGCCCCGGACGAGACGGTCCCGGACGAGCCGGCCCCGGACGAGCCGGCCCCGGACAAGTCGACAAAGGCCGCACCGGACCGTTCTCCCCGGAAGGACAACCCGGCATGACCAGCACCCCACCCGTCCTGGAGATCTCCGGACTGAACGTCAACTACGGGCTGGGCGCGAAGGCCGTGCACGCGGTGCGCGACATCAACCTCACCCTGCACCGCGGCGAGGTGCTCGGCCTGGCCGGCGAGTCGGGCTCCGGCAAGTCGACGCTGGCCTACGCCGTGACCCGGCTGCTCTCGCCGCCCGGCGTGATCACCGGGGGAGAGGTCACCTACCATCCGCGCGAGGGCGCGTCCCTCGACATCCTGGACCTGGAGCCCGAGCAGCTGCGGGCGTTCCGCTGGTCCGAGATCTCGCTGGTCTTCCAGGGCGCGATGAACTCGCTCAACCCGGTGCACACCGTCCGCTCCCAGCTCACCGACGTGCTCAGGGCGCACCGCCCCGACATGTCGGCGGCCGAACGCCAGGAGCGCGCCGCCTCGTTGCTCTCCCTGGTCGGCATCTCCGCCGACCGGCTCGGCAGCTACCCGCACCAGCTCTCGGGCGGGATGCGGCAGCGGGTGATGATCGCCATGGCGCTCGCGCTCGACCCCGAGATCGTCATCCTCGACGAGCCCACCACCGCCCTCGACGTGGTGATGCAGCGCCAGATCCTCAAGCAGCTGACGCGGCTCCGCAACGAGCTGGACTTCTCCGTGGTCTTCATCACCCACGACATCTCGCTGCTGATCGAGTTCTCCGACCGGATCGCGATCATGTACGGCGGGCGGATCGTGGAGGAGGCCGCGGCCAAGGAGATCTACCAGACCGCGCACCACCCCTACAGCCATGGCCTGTTGCACTCCTTCCCCGCGCTCCACGGACCGCGCAGGGAACTCACCGGCATCCCCGGATCGCCCCCCGACCTGACGGCGATGCCCCCGGGCTGCGCGTTCCACCCGCGCTGCCCCAAGGCGTTCGAGCCCTGCGACCAGCGGGTGCCGACGCTGGGGCCGGTCCCGGAGGACGAGGGGCGCACCGTCGCCTGCTGGCTGCACGCCGACCACTGACAGGAGCGACCACGAGCACCATGACCACCCACGCGACCACGACCACACCCCTCGGCGCGCCCCGCGCCTTCCCCGAGCTGGCGGAGAACTTCACCTGGGGCGTCGCCACGTCCGCCTACCAGATCGAGGGCGCCACCGAGGCGGACGGACGCACCGCCTCCATCTGGGACACCTTCTGCCGCGTGCCGGGAGCCGTCGCCAACGGTGACACCGGCGACGCCGCCTGCGACCACTACCGGCTGATGCCCGAGGACGTGAAGCTGATCGCCGGCCTCGGCGTGGACAGCTACCGCTTCTCGCTGGCCTGGCCCCGCATCCAGCCGGGCGGCAGGGGGCCGGTCAACGCCAAGGGCATCGCGTTCTACGACCGGCTGGTCGACACCCTGCTGGAGCACGGCATCACCCCGTGGGCGACCCTCTACCACTGGGACCTCCCCCAGGAGCTGGAGGACGCCGGCGGCTGGCCGGAGCGGGACACCGCCCACCGCTTCGCCGAGTACGCGGAGCTGACCTACCGGGCGCTGGGCGACCGGGTGGTCAACTGGACGACCCTGAACGAGCCCTGGTGCTCGGCCATGCTCGGCTACCACGAGGGCGTCCACGCCCCCGGCCGCAGGGACTTCTCCGAGGCCCTGCACGCCGTCCACCACCTGCTGCTCGGCCACGGGATGGCCGCCCAGCGGATGCGGGCGGCGGCGGCCGAGGCCGACAACGAGCTGAGCCTGGGCATCGTGCTCAACCTCGGTCACGGCTCCCCTGCCAGCGACAGCGAGCAGGACCGCGAGGCGGCCCGTCGCTCCGACGCCCTGGGCGCGCGGCTCTACCTGGACGCCCTGGTGCACGGCCGCTACCCGGAGGACCTGCTGGCCGAGCTGCCCTCGGTCGGCGTCACCCTGCCGGTCCAGGAGGGGGACCTCGCCACCATCGCGCAGCCGCTGGACCTGCTCGGCGTCAACTACTACACGAGCCACCAGTTCACCGGCACCGACGAGCACGGCGAGACCACGGACGAACGGGGCCTGCCGGTCGTGCGCACCGTGCCGTTCGGGCTGCCGCGCACCGCCATGGACTGGGAGATCGTGCCCGCCGGGCTCACCAGGCTGCTGCTGCGTCTGGACCGCGAGTACGGGGTGCCGCTGGTGGTCACGGAGAACGGCGCCGCCTTCGACGACACCGTCGCGGCGGACGGCGAGGTGCGCGACGAGGACCGCGTCGCCTACCTCGCCGGCCATCTGGCGGCCGTCGCCGAGGCCAGGGCCCAGGGGGCCGACGTGCGCGGCTACTTCGCCTGGTCGCTCTTCGACAACTTCGAGTGGGCCTACGGGTACGACAAGCGGTTCGGCATCGTGCGGGTGGACTACGACACCCAGCGACGCACCGTCAAGGAGAGCGGCGCCTGGTACCGGGACACCGTGCGGCTCACCCGCGGCCGCTAGGCTCCGCCCGCTTCCGACGGGGGCGCCTCCCGGTCCACGGGACCCGGCCGGCGCCCCCGTCCCGCGCTCAGCCCTTCTGCTCGGAGCGGTCCTCGCCCCAGAGGGTGTGGAAGCTGCCCTCCCGGTCGACCCGCCGGTAGGTGTGCGCGCCGAAGAAGTCGCGCTGCCCCTGGATCAGCGCCGCCGGCAGCCGCTCCGCCCGCAGCGCGTCGTAGTACGCCAGCGCCGCCGAGAAGCCGGGCGCCGGGACGCCCAACTCGGTGGCGCGGGCGACCACGTGGCGCCACGCGTTCTGCGCCGACCGCAGGTCGTCGGCGAACAGCTCGTCGGTCAGCAGCGTCACCGGCGCCTCACCCTCGCCGAAGGCGCGGCGGATGCCGTTGAGGAACCGCGCCCTGATGATGCAGCCGCCGCGCCAGATCGCGGCCACCGAGGCCAGGTCGATGTCCCAGCCGTACTCCTCGCTGCCCGCCTGGATCAGCTGCCAGCCCTGCGCGTAGGCCACGATCTTCGAGGCGTAGAGCGCCTGTTCGACCTGGTCGGCGAAGCGTGCCGCGTCGTCCGGGTGCAGCTCGGGGCGCTCGGGGCCCGGCAGCGCGCGGGCCGCCTCGCGCAGCCGCGCGTGCCCCGAGAGCCCGCGCGCGAAGACCGCCTCGGCGATCCCGGAGACCGGGACGCCCAGGTCGAGCGCCGACTGGACGGTCCACCGCCCGGTGCCCTTCTGCTCCGCCTGGTCCAGCACCACGTCGACGAACGGCTTGCCGGTGGCGGCGTCCGTGTGCGCCAGCACCTGCGCGGTGATCTCGATCAGATACGAGTCCAGCCGTCCCTCGTTCCAGCCCCGGAAGATCTCCGCGATCCGGGCCGGCTCGTAGCCGGCGACCCGGCGCAGCAGGTCGTAGGCCTCGGCGATCAGCTGCATGTCGGCGTACTCGATGCCGTTGTGCACCATCTTGACGAAGTGTCCGGCGCCGTCCGGGCCGATGTGGGCGCAGCAGGGCTCCCCGTCGACCTGGGCCGCGATGCTCTCCAGCAGCGGCCCCAGCGCCTCGTAGGACTCCCGGGAGCCGCCCGGCATGATGCTCGGCCCGTGCAGCGCGCCCTCCTCGCCGCCGGAGATGCCGCAGCCCACGAAGTGCAGGCCGTGCTCCCGCAGCGCGGCCTCGCGGCGCCGGGTGTCCTCGTAGTGCGCGTTGCCCCCGTCCATGATCATGTCGCCGGGCTCCAGCAGCGGCACGAACTCGTCGATCACCGCGTCGGTCGGGGCGCCCGCCTTGACCATCACCACGATCCGCCGCGGCCGCTCCAGCGAGGCGACGAACTCCTCGGCCGACTCGGCGGGGACGAACGCGCCCTCGTCGCCGAACTCCTTCACCAGCTCCCGCGTCCGGGAGGCCGTCCTGTTGTGCACGGCGACGGTGTGGCCGTGCCGGGCGAGGTTGCGGGCGAGGTTGCGGCCCATCACCGCCAGCCCGGTGACTCCGATCTGAGCCTGACCAGTCATCTTCGCTCAACTCCCCTGTTGAATGGTCCGCGACCGGAAAGCTCCGGTCGGGACGGAACGCTCGACGAAACCCCGGGCGGAGCGGCGCTGTGGCTGCCGCGTGCGCAGGTCTCCGGGTCGGGTCACCGGCCGGCTCACATCTCCTCGTGGTGGTCGGGATCGCCGCCCAACCGGCGGTGTGGGCGGTCGGCGACCGCGGCCATCTCCTCGGCGTCGAGCGAGAACCCGAAGATATCGATGTTGCCGCGCCGCCGCTCGGGATCGGCGGACTTCGGGATCGGCACCGCCGCGAGCTGGAGGTGCCAGCGCAGGATCACCTGGGCGGGACCCACCCCGTGCGCCCGCGCGATCTCCCCGATCCGCCCGTCCTCCAGCAGCGTGCTGCCCCGCCCCAGCGGGCTCCAGCTCTCGGTGACGATGCCCTCCCGCGCGTGGAAGGCCCGCGCCTCCTCCTGGGGGAGGAGCGGATGCAGCTCGATCTGGTTGACCGCGGGCACCACCCCGGTCTCCTCGCGCAGCCGGGTGAGCTGCGCCGGCGTGAAGTTGGAGACGCCGACCGAACGGACCAGGCCGTCCTCCCTCAGCTTGGCCATCGCCCGCCAGGTGTCGACATAGCGATCGACGCTGGGGTTGGGCCAGTGGATCAGGTAGAGGTCGACATAGGACAGCCCGAGCCTGTTCCTGGACTCCTCGAACGAGGCCAGGGTCTCCTCGTACCCGTGGTGACGCCCCGGCAGCTTGGTCGTGACGACCAGCTCCTCGCGCGGCACCCCGGCGGCGGCGATGCCGCGCCCGACCCCGGTCTCGTTGCGGTAGTTGACGGCCGTGTCGATCAGCCGGTACCCCTGGCCGATCGCGTCGGCGACCGAGCGCTCGGCCTCCGCGTCGTCCAGCGGATAGGTGCCGAAGCCCACGGCGGGCAGCGCGTGGTCGTCGTTGAGGGTGTGATGGGGGGCGGCCGACACTGCTCCTCCTGCGGTTGGTGGACCGATCCTCCCGTGGCGCGCTCTGCGGGCGGTCACGGTGTGATCATGTCCTGCCAGCGTAGCCAGCGGGCACCTCCCGGGGGCCCCGCCATGCCCCGGGCGGTGCCTCTAGGAGTGCGAGAGGGCGAACGACACCAGGAAGCCGCAGACCAGGATCATCCCCACGGCCAGCCGTGCGTCGTCCACGGCCTCCGGCACCATGGTGTCGGCGACCATCGCGAGGATCGCGCCGGCCGCCACCGCCGTCGCCGCGGCGACCACCGCGTCGGGGAAGCGCCCCAGCACCGCGTACCCCAGCAGCGCCGAGAGCGCGCTGACCGCCGCGATGCCGCCCCAGACCCCGAAGACATAGGAGGCCCGACGGCCGGCCCGCCGCATCCCGGCCGCGCTGGAGAGCCCCTCGGGCACGTTGCTCAGGAAGACCGCGACGACCGTCACGGTGCTGACCGTCCCGCCGTCCAGGACGCTGACGCCGATCGCCGCCGTCTCCGGCACCCCGTCCAGCAGCGCGCCCAGCGCCAACGCCGTTCCGGAGCCCGCCTGTTGCGCCTCGGACGGCTGGCGGCGCGCGGCGTTGTGCCCCGAGCGCTTGCGGTGCCGGGCGCCGCGCCTGGCCAGCCGGAGGTTGCCCAGGGTGTAGGCGAGGGCCCCGAACAGCGTGCCGACCACGGCGGGCGGCAGCCCCGACTGCCGGTACGCCTCGCCCACCAGCTCGAACGCGACGGCCGAGAGCAGCACCCCGGCGCCGAACGCCATGACCGACGCCGTCAGCCAGCCAGGCACCCGCGTCCCGTAGCCGATCCCGGCGCCGAGCAGCAGGGCCGAGCCGGCGACCAGCCCCCAGAGGCCGGCCGACATCATCTCCCACATGGGGTCTGCCTACCGCGCCGTGCGCCGGGATCGGGGGAGCGGTCCGCGCGGCGTGCCGCCGTGTCGGCCCCGGGGTGGCCGGGACCGGCCGAGTCCCGCGTCGTGATGACAAGAACATGACGAAATGGTGGTGACGCGCGTCAACCGGGCGCGGACGGAGAAGAATCCTTTCGTCCGAACCATCGCACGACAGCACGGGACCGCCGCCCCACCGGCGTCCCCACCGCACCGAGGAGAGTCCCCCCACATGCGTCCCATCCCCGCCCGCCGCGCGCTGGCCGCCTCGGCCCTGGCCGCGGCCCTCACCGTCCCGCTGCTCTCCGCCTCCTCCGCCACGGCGGACCCGGCCGCGTCCCCCGCGCCCGGCGTCGCCGACTTCGACGACGCCTACTACGCGGACGCGGAAGGGCTCACCGGCCAACCGCTGAAGGACGCCCTGCACGGCATCATCAGCTCCGACGTCACCACCCTGACCTACTCCGAGGTGTGGGACGCCCTCAAGGTCACCGACCGCGACCCGGCCGACCCCGACAGCGTGGTCCTGCTGTACACCGGCGACTCCCGCGCGGCCGACGCCAACGGGGGCAACGTCGGCCAGTGGAACCGCGAGCACGTCTGGCCGCAGTCCCACGGCGACTTCGGCACCTCGCCCGGCCCCGGCACCGACCTGCACCACCTGCGTCCCAGCGACGTCCAGGTCAACAGCGACCGGGGCAACAAGGACTTCGACGCGGGCGGCACCGAGTCCCCCCGCGCCCCCGGCAACTACACCGACGAGGACTCCTGGGAGCCCAGGGACGAGATCAAGGGCGACATCGCCCGCATGGCCTTCTACATGGCGGTGCGCTGGGAGGGCGGCGAGGGCTTCGCCGACCTGGAGGTCAACGACAGCACCGGCAACGGGTCCGTCCCCTACCTCGGCAAGCTGAGCACCCTGCTGGAGTGGCACGAGCAGGACCCGCCGAGCGCCGAGGAGCAGGCCCGCAACGACGCGGTGTACGAGGACTTCCAGGGCAACCGCAACCCGTTCGTCGACCACCCGGAGTGGGTCGCCGAGATCTGGTGACCGTCCCGGGCGAACGCCGACTCCGGGTCGGTGGCGCGGCCGGTCCATGGCGCGGGGCGCGCATGGAGCAGACTGGGGTCATGGAACTCCAGATCACCGCCACCGACCCGGAGCACCCCACGACACTGCTCGACCTGCCGTGGGACGTCTCCCTGGTGGACTGGCCCGAGGAGCACCTGGTCTCCCTGCCGCGCGGCATCTCCCGGCACGTGGTGCGCTTCGCGCGCGCCGGGGGAGAGGTGTTCGCGGTCAAGGAGGTCGGGGAGTGGGCGGCGGTCAGGGAGTACGGGCTGCTGCGCGACCTCGACCGGCTGGCGGTGCCGGCCGTCGACCCGGTCGCCGTGGTCACCGGCCGGACGGACGCGCTGGGCGGCCCGTTGGAACCGGTGCTGATCACCCGTCAGCTGAAGGGCTCGCTGCCCTACCGTTCCATGTTCGAGACCACCATGCGGCCGACCACCATCAAGCGGCTGCTGGACGCCCTCGCCGTGCTGCTGGTCCGCCTCCATCTGGACGGCTTCGCGTGGGGCGACTGTTCGCTGTCCAACACGCTCTTCCGGCGGGATGCCGGCGCCTACGCCGCCTACCTGGTGGACGCCGAGACCGGACAGATCCAGCCCCGGCTGACCCGGGGGCAGCGGGAGTACGACCTGGAGGTGGCCCGGGTCAACATCGCCGGCGAGCTGATGGACCTGGAGGCCGGCGGCTCGCTCCACCCCTCGGTGGACCCGGTGCTCTTCGGCGAGGAGATCGTCACCCGCTACGGCGAGCTGTGGCACGAGCTGACCCGCACCTCCGTCTACCCCCGCGACAAGAAGCACTACATCGACCGCCGGATCAGGCGGCTGAACGAGCTCGGCTTCGACGTGGCCGAGATGCAGATCCAGCGTTCGCCGGACGGTGACCACGTGACCTTCCTGCCCAAGGTCGTCGACGCCGGCCACCACCAGCGGCAGCTGCTGCGGCTGACCGGCCTGGACGCGGAGGAGAACCAGGCCCGCAGCCTCCTCAACGACCTGGAGACCTGGATGGCGGGCCAGGACGACTACGCCCCCGGCGATCCGTTGGGCGCCCGGCCCGAGGTGCTCGCCCACCGCTGGGTGCGCGACGTCTTCCGCCCGGCCGTGCGCGGGGTGCCGCGCGAACAGCGCGAGGGCATCGACACCGCGCAGATCTACCACGAGCTGCTGGAGCACCGGCTGACACTCTCCGAACGCGCCCAGCGCGACGTCGGGATGGACGTCGCCACCGAGGACTACGTGACCCGGGTCCTTCCGCACCGCCCGCCGGGCGAGCCGGCGCTGCCCACGGAGTAGCCGCTCGCGGCCCCGCAGGGCACACCGCGCGTTCCGGTCACCCGCCGTCCCCCGGTAGCCGACACCCCGTCAGTGGAGGCGTCAACGCCGCCGAGTTACGCGGGAGTTCTCCGTTCACTTCTTGACACCGCCTGGGCTCGGGCGTCAGGCTCCACAGCTATGGGACCGCTCCCACCCGTCTCGGGAGTCGATTCCTCACCACCCGGCACGGGCTTGTCACGGCGTCCGAGGCGAGGGCCCCGGCGCGAGGAGGACCGCATGGGCAGTAACCGCAAGCGCTTCCGTTCCCGCTGGGGGGTCGCCGTCGCCGCGGCCCTGCCCCTCGCGCTGGTCGCGGGGTGCTCGACCAGCAGCGGCGGAGGCGGCGGCCGATCCGACGATGGTGACGTCACCATCACCATGGGACTCTTCGGGGTCATGGGCTTCGAGGAGACCGGCATCCTCGACCGCTACGAGGAGGAGAACCCCGGCGTCACGATCGAGGCCGAGGTCGCCGGCGACGAGCAGACCTACTACACCGCGCTCCAGACGCATCTCGCCGCCGACAGCGGACTGAAGGACATCCAGGGCATCGAGATCGGCCGCGCCAAGGAGATCGTCGACACCCGGGCCGACAGCTTCGCCGACTTCTCCGAGACCGCAGGCACCGACCACTTCCTGCCCTGGAAGCTCAACCAGATGACCACGCCCGACGGCCGGGTGCTGGGCCTGGGCACCGACATCGGGCCGATGGCGGTCTGCTACCGCAAGGACATGTTTGAGGCGGCCGGGCTGCCCACCGACCGGGAGGAGGTGGCGGCGCTCTGGGAGGGCGACTGGGCGCGCTACGTCGAGGTCGGCGAGGAGTTCATGGCCAACACCCCGGACCCCGACCTCTCCTACATGGACAGCTCCTCCGGGCTCTTCAACGCCATGGTCTACGGCAGCCCCGAGCAGTTCTACGACGCCGAGGGCGAGCTGATCTACGACGAGAACCCGGCGGTCCTCGACGCCTGGGACCTGGCCACCGAGGCCGCGACCTCCGGCATGACGGCGGCGCTGCGGCAGTACCAGCCGGAATGGGACCCGGGCCTGGCCAACAGCACGTTCGCCACCGCCGTCTGTCCGGCCTGGATGCTGGCGCACATCAGCGAGAAGGCCGGCCCGGACAACGCGGGCAACTGGGACATCGCCAGGGCTCCCGTCGGCGCCAACTGGGGCGGCTCGTTCCTCTCCGTGGTGGAGGACAGCCCGGTGCGGGACGAGGCCATGGAGCTGGTGGCCTGGCTGACCGCGCCCGAGCAGCAGGAGTACATCTTCCAGGAGTTGGGCAACTTCCCGTCCTCCGACGCGGCCATCGAGTCGGACGGCGTGACCGGTACGACCTCCGAGTACTTCAACGACGCCCCGATCGGGCAGATCTTCGGCGCCGCCGCCCAGGAGATCCCCGACGAGCAGGTGCTCGGCCGCAAGGACGGCACGATCAAGGACGCCTTCACCCAGGGGCTCCAGCTGATCGAGTCCCAGGGCCGCAGTCCGGACGACGCCTGGAGCGCCACCGAGGACAACATCGCCCGGGCCATCGGCTAGCACACCCCGTCCGCGCCCGCCTCGGGGGCCGCCCGCCGGCCCCCGGGGAACCCGCGCCACCCTAGGAAAGGACCTGCCCTGCCGTGGCCACCACCACGTCCGAGCGCGGGGCCGGGAAGCGGCGTCGCTGGCGCGACCTGCCGCACCGCCTCGACTTCCGCGTCGCGCCCTACGCCTTCATCGCTCCCTTCTTCGTCATCTTCGCCGCCTTCAGCGCCTACCCGCTGATCTACACCTTCTGGGTCTCCCTGCACCGCGTCGAGCTCGCCACCATGGACAAGATGGAGTGGCTGTCGCTCGACAACTACACCGCGCTGTGGAGTGACGACCGGTTCTGGAACGCCCTGGCCAACACGTTCACCATCGGCGTGATCTCCACCGTTCCCCAGCTGCTGATGGCGATGGGCCTGGCCCACCTCCTCAACTACCGGCTGCGCGGCTCGGCGTTCTTCCGGGTGGCCGCCCTCACTCCGTACGCCACCTCGGTCGGCGCGGCGGCGCTCGTCTTCACCATGCTCTTCGAGCGCGACTTCGGAATGATCAACTGGGGTCTGAGCCTGTTCGGCTTCGACAACATCGACTGGGAGAGCGAGAAGTGGCCCGCCCAGATCGCCATCTCCTGCATGGTGATCTGGCGTTGGACCGGCTACAACGCGCTGCTCTACCTGGCCGCGATGCAGGCCATCCCCGCCGAGCGGTACGAGGCCGCGGCGATCGACGGTGCCTCCCGCTGGCAGCAGTTCCTGCGGGTGACCATCCCCGGGATCAGGCCCACCATCGTCTTCACCATCGTGCTGTCCACCATCGGCGCGACCCAGCTCTTCGGCGAACCGCTGATCTTCGGGCAGGGCGTCAACGGCGTGACGGGCGGGGCGGACAACCAGTACCAGACGCTGGGTCTGCTCCTCTACGAGGAGGGCTGGCGCAACTACCAGATGGGCCGGGCCGCCACCGTGGCGTGGGCGATGTTCCTGCTGCTGATCCTTCTCTTCGTGCTGCACCGCGTGCTACGGCGCGTGCTGTCCCGCCGAGCCTGACTGGAGCGCCCCGAGATGACCACGATCGTCAAGGAGACGGAGAGCGCGACGGCCACCGAGGGCGCGCGCCGGCGCCCGCGCTTCCGGCAGGGCGCCGGGCGGCAGCACCACGGGGGGCCGCTGGCCTACGTGCTGCTGGGCTTCGCCGCGCTGCTCTCGCTCTTCCCGCTGTACTGGACCATGGTGGCCGCGTCCACCGACAACACCCGGGTCACCCAGAGCCCGCCCCCGTTCCTGCCGGGGCCCAACCTCTTCACCAACCTCAAGGCCGCCTGGCAGGACGCCGGCCTGGGCGCGGCGATGGCCAACAGCCTGGTGGTGGCGACCGTCATCGCGACCTCCACCGTGCTGTTCGCCACGCTGGCGGGTTTCGCGTTCGCCAAGCTGCGCTTCCGGGGCCGGAACATCCTGCTGCTGCTGGTGATCGGCACCATGATGGTCCCGCCCCAACTCGGCGTGGTGCCGCTGTTCATGCTGATGAGCGACCTGGGGCTCGGCGGCTCGCTGCCGTCCGTCATCTTCCCCACGCTGGTCAGCGCCGTGGGCGTGTTCTTCATGCGGCAGTACCTCGCCGACGCGCTCCCGGACGAGCTGGTGGAGGCCGCCCGGGTGGACGGGGCGCACGCGCTGCGGATCTTCTGGAGCGTGGTGCTCCCGGTGGCGCGGCCGGCCATGGCCGTGCTGTTCATGATCACCTTTGTGCACGCCTGGAACGACTTCTTCTGGCCGTACATCGCCCTGGACGACGCCAACCTGACCGTGCCGGTCGCGCTGACCCGGCTGAGCGCCGGCTATGTGCGCGACCAGTCGGTGATCATGGCGGGCGCGCTGCTGGGCACGTTGCCGCTGCTGGTGATGTTCATCGTCTTCGGCCGGCAGATCGTCGGCGGCATCATGCAGGGTGCCGTCAAGGGGTGAACGGAAGGGGCGGAGCCCCCGGATGAACGCCTCGGTGGGCGCCGTCAGCTGAACCTCAGCCGGCGGCGCCCACCGAGGTGCCCGCGATCAGCAGCAGCCCCATCTCCAGCGCGGCGACCAGCAGCACGGTGGGGAACGCCAACCGCGCGCCGCCGCCCCTCACTCCGAGCCACAGCAGTCCGGCGACGGCGGCGAGGGCGGCGGCGAGCAGGGCGGCCAGCGCCAGCAGCCGCAGCTCGCCCCCCAGCCGGGGCGCGGCGGCCAGCGCCAGCGCCGAGCCGAGCAGCGTCACCGCGGCGGCGACGCTGCTGCCCGCGGGCCCCAGCCGGTGCGGCAGTCCGCGCACGCCGACCCTGGCGTCGGCGGCCAGGTCGGGCAGCGTGTTGACGAAGTGCGCCGCGCAACCGAGCAACGCCCCCGAGACGACCAGCCACACCGGGGGCGCCGGAGCTCCCGGCAGTGCGAAGGTGACCACGCCCGGCAGCAGTCCGAACGAGACCAGGTAGGGGAGCACCGACCAGGCCGTGGCCTTCACCCCCAGGTCGTAGACCCAGGCCGAGAGCAGCGCCAGCAGATGGGCGACCGCGGCGGCGCGCCCGCAGAGCGCGGTGAGCGCCGTCGCCGACAGGGCCGAGCCGAGCACCATCGCGGCGACCGTCGCGCGGGCCAGTCTCCCCTGCGCCACCGGCTTCCCGGCCCGCCCGGCCCGCGCGTCCCTGGCGGCGTCGACCAGGTCGTTGAGCCAGCCCACGGAGAGCTGCCCGGTCAGCACCGCGAGGGTGACCAGTGCGCCGGAGGCCGCCGAGTGCCCCACGCTGACGGCCAGACAGCCCGTCCACACGGTGACCACCACCACCGGAACGGGGTGCGCCGCCCTCACCCAGGCGCGCGTCACGGACATCGCCCGCCGTCCGCTGCGTTCCGTCCCCCACTGGTCGTCGCGGCCACCGTGCCTGTCCGTGCGCACCCGCATCGCCTCGCCTCTTCCCTGTCTCTCGGTCTTCGGAGCTCGTGCCCGGGGTGTCCGTCCGGGGCGTTCGTCCGGGGCCCGGCGCGCCGCGCGTCGGGCCCGGGTCGTCCCGCGTGGTTGTCCCGAAGTTGTCCCGCATGGTTGTCCCGAACGGGGTGACGCGTCGGACGTTCCGGACGTTCCGCCCCGGACGAGTGTCGGGCCATTCACCCGTGGTGAGGTAGGGCGCGCGCGGAGCGACGTGCGCCCCTTGGTCGCCCCCGGGCACCGGAGCCGAGGGGCGGACTAGGCTGGGCGCGCCGGTGCGCCCCCGGGGGGTCACGGTCGGGACGGGGGAGGAGCCATGGCGTACCGCGCGGTGCCGGAACACTATCTGGACGGCTATGCCGAGATTCTGGCCGAAGTGGCGACGACGGGCCGCCGGTTGACCAGGGGCGAGGTGCACGAGCTGCGGGAGCTGGGGGAGCGGGCGGCGCGTGAGGGGCTGGGGCTCCGCCAGGTGATCCGCGCCCATCTCGCGGCGGCCCGCACGGCGTGGCCCGACCTGCCGGGGGCGAGTGACGCCTCGGGCGTGCGCCGGGTGCGCTCGGCCGCCGCCTGTGTGCTGGCCGCGGCCGAACAGGCCGTGGACGCGTTGGCCGAGGGATACGAGCGCGCCCAGCTGGTGGCCGTGCGCCGGGACGAGGCGGCGCGCCGCGAGTTCATCGACGACCTGCTGCACGGGCGCAGCGATCTGGCCGACCTGTCGGCGCGCGCCGAACGCTTCGGGCTCCAACTCGCCCACACCCACACCGTCGCGGTCGCCAGGGGCGATCAGCCGCACGACGACACCGACCCGTTGACCCGCCGGGTCGAGACCGCGCTGACCACCCGCTTCGGTCCGCGTCGGGTGCTGCTGACCACCAAGGACGCGCGGCTGGTCTGCGTCGCTCCCGGCCACCAGCCGGACGTGGTCGAGTACTTCGCCGAGCAGGCCAGGGTGGCGCTGGCCATGGAGGGGACCACCGAGCACGGCTGCCGCGTCGCCATCGGCCGCGCGCACTCGGGGCCGGGCGGGGTGGTGCAGTCGTACGAGGAGGCGTTGAGCGCGCTGGAGCTGGCCGACCGGCTCCAGCTGGAGCCCGTCGTGCTGCGCGCCTCAGAACTGCTGGTCTTCCCGGTGCTGACCCGGGACCGGTACGCCATGGCCGATCTGGTGCGCACCGTGCTGGGGCCGTTGCGCGGGGCGCGCGGCGGCGCGGGCGAGCTGGTCCGCACCCTGAACGCCTACTTCGACTCCGGCTGCGTCTCCGCCGAGGCGGCCCGTCGACTGTCGCTCAGCGTGCGCGCGTTCACCTATCGGCTGGAGCGGATAGAGAAGCTCACCGGCGTCGACCCCTCCGACTCCTTCCAGCGCTACACCCTCCAGACGGCGGTGATCGGCGCGCGGCTCCTCGGCTGGCCGGAGCAGGAGCTGTGACGTCCGCGCGCCGCCTTCCCTGAGCCGGGCCGTGTGCCCCGGCGCCGGCCGAGCCCGGGCGTCCGGATGCCCCGGCGGCCACGGCCGGTCGGCGGCGCCCTCCCGACCCCGGCGGACGGGAGCCGCTCAACTCCCGTCCGCTCAGGCGCGCTCGACGCGGCCCCGCCCCGGCCACGCGCCGGCGTTCGGCCCCCACCGATCGCCGCCGCCGTCGGACGCCCGCGTCACTCGGACCCCACCCGAGCCCGGGGACGGGGACCTGCCCCCGTCCGCCCCTCCCGGCCCGCGTCCGGTCACGCCGGGCGTCCGACCCGGCCGGGCCGGCCCCCTCGCGGGGCCGCGCCCATCCCCCCTCGCCGCCCACCCCCTGGGCGGCACCAGCGGCGGGCCCGGCCCGGCCCCCCGGCGCGCGCCGGACCCGCCCGCGGCGACGGCGGGTGCGGCCCCCCGGACACGACGTCGCCGTCGCACACCCTGCCGGGAGACCCCGCCGTGGTCGGTTTCTGACGCCGTCATGCCGACATCAGGCAACCATCCTCGGGAGCGTCGCTCCCGTGACCACCGCTTTCTGCTGGTGACTTGATGATGACACTTCGAAGGCGACTTTTTCATTGCCAGAATCCGGCAATCTTAACGCTTCTTTAATGCCAGTCCGCCGAAACGGAGGCGGGCTCCGGGTGGGTTTGCCCCGGGTGTCCGCTCGGCGACGTCCCGTCGACGGCGCCGAGGGGGCGGGGAGCCGCCCCTTCGACGAAAGGCGGAAGGGGGCGCCCGGCGGGCGAAGGGGGCTCGGGGCGGGCGGCGGGCTCACTCCTCCCCGAGGCGGGACAGGATCGTCGCCAGCTCCCGTTCGACCCGCTCCAGCTCCGCCGCGTGCGCGGGCAGCGCGCGGCGCAACTCCCGGTGCGTGCGCGCACCCTCGCGCGCCAGTCGCCCGGCCTCCGCCCGTTGGCCGAGGCCGGCGCAGCCGGGCAGCAGCGCGCCCCGGAAGCGGCGCCGCTCCCTGGCGAACGGCAGCGGCTCCTCGTCCGCGACCGGCCAGCGGTGTCGCTCCCTGGCCAGCACGGCGGGGTGATCCGCCGTCAGCCCGGCCATCAGCAGCCGGGAGGAGGCGGCGCCGACGATCCGCTCCGCCGCGCCCACCGGCGGCTCCCGCTCGGGCGCCAGGCGGGGGAGCGGCTCGGGGGCGACGGCCAGCGTCGCGGCGACGGCCTCCGGCGCGCCACCGCTCGGGTCCGCCAGGTGCGCGGCCGCCAGCCCGGCTCGGGCGTGCAGGCTGGCGAACCTCGGTGCCCTGGCGCGCGCCATCAGCGGAACCCCCTCGCGGGTGAGGGCACCCAGCGCGAAGAGCGCCGCGTCCCCCTCGGCGCCGCGCGGCCGGCCGTCGTCCGCCTCGGAGCGGCGCAGCAGGGTGCGGTAGAGCAGCAGCGCGTTGGCCCCCCGCTGGTAGGCGAGCCCCGCGCGGGCGGCCTTCCCGCGTGCGGCGAGGTCGCGGGCGCGCTGCCACGCGTCGACGCCCTCCCGGAGGTGGCGGGTGATGTCGCGCGCCATCAGGCCCTCGCCGGGGGACGCGCCGCCGCGGCGGTAGGGGCAACGGCGTCTTCGGGCTGCTCCGCCCTCCGCCGCGCGCACGGGGCTGTCTTGTTCACTGGGCCTGCCCTTCCGCCGCACGGGGCCTGCGGCACGTGTCTCGTTCTCGCGTGGCTGTGATCAGGAATGCTCGCCCCTTCTCCGGCGGGACGCACGGCCGCCTCGGGCTCCGCGCGGTCCGGGCGCCCGAGGCGCCGCCGCCCGGTCCTCGGCGGTCGGGTCGCGGAACGCCTGGGCGAACCGGTCCGGCGAAGGGCGAGGAACGCGGCCGGGCGTCGTCGCCCCTGACGCCCGACCAGGTCCACCTCTTCGCCCGGAACGGGCCGAGGGCCGAAGACCCGGCAGCCGTCGCGTTCCCGGTGGTCTGGCCACCGACGCGGGAGGCCCGCGCGGTGACACGTGGGTGTGGCGTCACGTCCGTCCCCGTGCGGTGGAGGTCGGTCGTCCGTCGAGGAGAGCGGGGGAGCCGACGATCGGGCGCCGAAGTAGGCACGCCAAGATGGCGAGATGACGGACAGGCCGGGCGGTTCGCCGCCATCCGGGGCTGGTTGTCCGCCAACATGATCAGTTGGCGCGCCAGGAAGGCGAGTTGAGGTGCTACTCCTCGTCTGCTGGGGAAAGCCTAGCCCTCCGGGGAGGGGCCGCGTGGGCTTTTCGCGAAATCCACCCGTCGGATGTCGCCGTCCGTGGCTCAGCGCGGCCGAGCCACCAGGGCGAAACGGTGACAGCCCACCTCCAGCGGTCGGCCCGCGCGCATCTCCCGGTGGAGCGCCCGCAACGCGGTGTCGTACCTCTCGACGTCGAAGTCCGGCACGTGCCAGGGGGTGATCCGCAGAAAGAGCACCAGCGCGCCGATGTCCGCCAGCGCCTCGGCCACCCGGGTCTCCGCCCGCCACTCGACGCTCCAACCGGCCTCGGTCAGCTCCTCGACCGCCGAGTCGAGACAGAAGTCGCGGTACGTGTGCGGGGGAGAACCGAGCGCCGCGTTGACCTCCTCCAGGTCCCGGCCGCCCACCTGCTGGGTGACCAGCACCCCGTCGTCGGTCATGACGCGGCGCAGCTCGTCCGGGTCGTAGGAGTTGTGCCGGCTGAGCACCAGGTCGAAGGACGAGTCGGCGAACGGCAGCGCGTCGTCGCCCTCCGGGACGGCGACCTCGACGCCCAGTGGCGCGAGTCGTCGCCTGGCCACCGGCACGTTCGGCGGGTACTCCTCCGTCGCCGCCGTTCGCGCGGGCAGCGGCGCCAGCGAGGAGAGGAACTCGCCGCCGCCCGTGCCGAGGTCGAGCAGCGAACGGGCCGCGGACAGCCGTTCGCCCACCAACTCCCGGTAGCTCCACGGAAGCCGGCTCTCCGGCTCCGGCAGGCGCCCCTGCCAGGGGCCGAAGTCCCACCCCTCGAACGGTGCGGTCAACCCCTCGGCGACCAGCTCCGCGTACCCGTCGTCGTCCCGTCCGCACTCCTCGCCCATCGCGCCATTGTGGCGCACGGGGTGTCCCCGACGGCAGCGGGTTACCGGGCGCCGGACGTGCCCGAGGACCGCGTCGGGAACCCGCCAGGGCACGCTCGCCGTGCACCTCCGGTCCGCCGGCCCTAGCGTCGGAGGTATGCCGGAGCTGGCGGACGTCGAGGCGTATCGGCGGGTACTGGACGACTGCGCGACCGGGCGGCGGATCACCGGGGTCCGGGTGACCGACGCCGGGGTGCTGCGCGGCGGGCTGACCGCCGGGCGGCTGCGGAGGAGCCTGCGGGACGCCCGGGTGAAGCCGCCGGAGCGGCACGGGAAATGGCTGATCATGCACACCGGCGGGCCGGCCGTGCTCTTCCACTTCGGGATGACCGGCCGGCTGCTGTGCGTCGATCCCGAGGAGCCGACCGCCCCCCACGACCGGGTGCTGCTCGGGCTGGACGACGGCGGGCAGCTGCGCTTCCGGGACCAGCGCAAGCTGAAGGGGCTGTGGCTGGCCCCCGATCCCGGCGCGGTCGACCGGCTCCTGGCCGACCAGGGGCCGGACGCGCTCTCCCTGACGCGCCAGCAGCTGGACGAGGCGCTGGACGGACGCCCGCGCCAACTGAAGGCGACCCTGCTGGACCAGTCCCGAGTCGCCGGGCTGGGGAACCTCCTCACCGACGAGATCCTCTGGCACGCCCGCATCCATCCCGCCCTCCGCACCGACCGGCTCGACCGCGGGCAACACGGCCGGCTCAGCCGGTCGTTGCGCCAGGTGTTGCGCGTCTCGGTGGAGGCCGGGCGGGTGCCGCCGCGCCGCTCCTGGCTGACCGGCCGCCGCGACGAGCCCTCCGGCGCCTGCCCTCGGTGCGGCACCACGCTCTCCCACGGCCGGGTCGCCGGCCGGGGCACCGTCTGGTGCCCGCGCGACCAGCCGGCCGAGCGGCCCTGACCCGCCGCGGGGCGGCTGGGCCATTGGGGTAGCGGCCGGTGGCACCCCGCGTGTGCCGGGCGCCACCACCCGGGGCCGCTGCCTACTGTCCGGACGGAGAACGCCGCGCTGACCGCAGGCGCCGGGGCTCACCCGCCGCACGAAGGAGACTCCCGCATGACCGACGACTTCGTCCTCGACGTGACCCGGATCCGCGACGAGGCCAGGGCGCGGATGGAGGCAGGGCCGGTCACCGACACCTACGGGCTCAACCACGACCGGGTCATCGGGGTGCTCAACGACGTGGTCGCCACCGAGGTCGTGTGCTGGCTGCGCTACACCCGCCACGCCATCGCCGCCACCGGCATCGACCGCGCCCAGGTGTCGGCCGAGTTCACCGAGCACGCGAAGGAGGAGCTGGACCACGCGCTGCGCGCCGCCGAACGCATCTCCCAGCTCGGTGGCGACCCGGACTTCGACCCGCAGACGCTGGCCCAGCGCGCCACCACCGACTACACCACGCCCAAGGACGGCGACCTGAAGGGGATGCTCAAGGACAACCTGCTGGCCGAGCGCATCGTGATCTCCACCTACCAGGAGATCATCCGCTGGCTCGGCAACGACGACCCCACCACCAGGCGGCTCCTGGAGTCGATCCTGGAGGAGGAGGAAGAGCACGCCGACGACCTCGTCGACCTCCTCGGCATCTAGCGACCCGGGGCGCGGGCCTCGGAGGGGGACGCGCGGCGAGGCGGCCCGCGTCCCCCTCCCCCCGCCGACCGCCGTCACGGCAACCGCTCCTTCGACTGCCCCGGCACCGGCCGGAACTGGGCGGCCTGGAGGTCGTGGAGCGCCCGGTAGTGACCGTCCTCGTCGGCCAGCAGCTCCTCCGGGGTCCCGGACTCCACCAGACGCCCCCGGTGCAGTACGTGCACCACGTCCGCGTGGCGGACGGACGCCATCCGGTGGGTGATCAGCACGATCGTCCGTCCCCGGTCGGCAAGCGACCTGATCTGCGCGAACACCCGCGCCTCGGCCCTGGCGTCCAGCGCCGCCGTCGGCTCGTCCACCACCAGCAGCGGCGCGTCCCGGTAGTGCGCCCTGGCGATGCCCAGGCGCTGCCACTGCCCGCCGGAGAGCTGGTGCCCGCCGCGGAAGGTGCGCGAGAGCAGGGTCTCCCAGCCCCGCGGAAGCTCGGACAGCAGATCGCCCAGCCCGGCGTGCGCCGCCGACGCGGCCAGCAGTGCCTCGTCCACCGGCCGGTCGGTGCGCGAGATCACCGTGTTGACCCGGGCGGTCATCGGCCACCGGAAGTGGTCCTGGTGGACGATCGCGCAGTGGCCGAAGATCTCCCGGCGGTCCAGCTCCCGCACGTCCACGCCGTTCCACCGGACCGTGCCGGCGCCGGGGAGATAGAGCCCGCACAGCAGCTTGGCCAGGGTGCTCTTGCCCGAGCCGTTCTCCCCGACGAGCGCCACCACCGCGCCGCGGTCGGCCGGCAGGGTCAGCGAGATGTCGCGCAGCACCGGCTCGCCGGCGCTGCCGCCCGGATAGCTGAAGGAGACACCGTCGAACTCGACGGCGCGCACCGGGCTCGGCAGCGGGGCTCCGCCCCGGGGGATCCGGTGCTGCTCCGACTCGGCGATCAGCCGGTCGAGGTCGCCCACGTACAGGGACTCCTCGTGGAGGTAGTTGATCTGACGGATCAGTCCGTCCAGGTTGGCGGTGCCGCTCCGGATGGCCAGCACGGCGGTGCCCGCCGCCGCCAGGGCCATGGAGCCGGTCCACAGCAGCCCGGCCAGCAGCAGATAGGTGGCCAGCGCCGCCACGCCCGCGCAGAACGCGGCCAACAGGTCGGTGCGCGCCGCGAGACGGGCCAGCCGCGCCTGCTCGGCCTCCTGGCTCGCGGACATGCCGCGGAAGTGCCGCAGGATGAACGGGCCGACCCCGTGCACCCTGACCTCGGCCGCCGCGTCCGTGTCCGTCATCAGCCGGGCGAGCATCCCCGCGCCCCTGCTGTGCTGTACCCAGCGGTGGAAGCTGCGGTACCGGCGACGCGCGACCGTCAGGGTGGCCAGGGCGCGCGGCAGCACGATGACCAGCAGCATCGGGAGCAGCGTCCAGTGCAGCGTCGTGAGCACGGCGCCGGCCGCCGCCAGGGAGAGCAGCGCCGCGATCACCGAGACGGCGTGGCGGATCATGCTGCGCGCGGACGAGGCGCCGTACTGCGCGGACTCCAGCAGCCGGTGGAAGTCCTCGTCCTCCATGGCGGCCATCTCCACCTCGTAGGCCCGCTCCAGGTAGCGCTCCCTCGCCAGGCGCTCCACCTTGGGCTCCAGCGGGCCGATGGCCAGCGTGGAGAGCGCGGTGCACAGCGCGCCGAGCGCGGCGACGGCGCCGAGCAGCGCCGCCACCGGCACGGCGTCCCGCAGCCGGTCCGTCATCTCGCCGCCGGCCAGCAGCGTGGCCAGCAGCCAGTTGACGCCGAGCAGGCCGAGCGCCTGACTGATCCCGCTCACCACCTCCGCGACGGCGACGCACGCGGTGGCGCGCCGGTCCGCCTGCCAGGCGAGCGCGACCGCGCGCCCGACGAGCCTCGGCATCCCGAGGATCATCGTGCGCAGGTCGAGCTGGTAGCGCGAGCCCTCGTGCTGGCTCCAGGAGGTGTCGTAGACCAGCTGACCGCCGAACAGCTCGCGTTCGGAAGCCGACACCTCGACCTCGGGACCGTGCTCGGCGGCGTGGCGGGCGGCTGGACGGCGTGGGCGGCGCGGAAGGAGACGGGGGAACGGACGCATGGCATCGCCTCTCTCGGACGGACCGATCGTCACTCTCGGTGATGTGCGGCCACCCTAGAGTCGAGGTCTGACACTCGTCCCCCGAGAATGCGCCGTGCGCCGGGAACCGTTGGCCGGTTCTCGACCGTCCCGTTCGCGAGCTCCGCCGGCCGACGCGCCGCCCCCGAAGGGGTCGCCCCGCGCGCGGCGGGCGGGACCGTGGCGGCCGGGTGTTCCGCCCGGTCCGCATCAAGCCAACTGTTCGCCGGCGCGAAGTC
This sequence comes from Streptomyces zhaozhouensis, assembly GCF_900230195.1. Classification (GTDB taxonomy): domain Bacteria; phylum Actinomycetota; class Actinomycetes; order Streptomycetales; family Streptomycetaceae; genus Streptomyces; species Streptomyces zhaozhouensis. Next base: position 176,871 of record NZ_OCNE01000005.1, on the reverse strand, counting down.
CTTGACCGCGCGCCCCGGGCGCGCCTCGGTCCCCTCGGCGTCAGCCGCCCGCGCGCCCCACGGGGTCGGCTTCGGTCACCGCCGCCATGTCCCGGACCAGCCGGGGCAGCAGCCGGGCCAGCTCGCGGCGGTCGGCGGCCGGCCAGTCGGCCGTCGCCTCCGCCAGCACCTGTCGGCGGAAGGCGCTGACGCCCGTCAGCGTCCGGCGCCCCTCGGACGTCAGCGCCACCGGCGACCGGCGCGCGTCGCGCGGGTCCGCGCCCCGGCGCAGCACTCCCGCCGCGACGGCCTGGCTCACCAGCCGGCTGGCGCGCGGCTGGTCGACCCCCAGCAGCGGGGCGAGCTCGCCGACCGTGGGCCCCGCCCCGTGCCCGGTCGCGGCGGCCACCGTGTCCAGCAGCTCGAACACCGCGTTCGGCAGGTCGGGGCGGCGGCCGGGCGGCGCGTTCCGCCGGCGGCCGAGCCGCGCCAGCGCGCGGCGTGAGCGGGCGCGGGAGAGCGCGAGCATCGCGCCCTCGATCGCCACCAACTCCCGTTCTCCCGCGCCTTCCTCCGCACCGCCCCGCTCCGGAGCCATCGCCACGTCCCGTCCCTTCCGTCCCGTCGTGACCCGCCGGTCGCCTCATCCGTCACGCCGGCGCGCAAACGGTGGAGAGGATACCCGTTCCATGTGTTCTTACATGTAAGGTGACATGCACCGGGGGTTCGGGAAACGGAGGGGAAGCGTGGAGAAGGAAAGGCCGATCGGCTACTGGCTCAAACACCTGCACAACCTGCTGGAGGACCAGCTGGAGACCACCCTCGCCGACCACTCGGTGAGCCGACGGCACTGGCAGGTGCTCAACTCGTTGGCCCGGGAGCCGCACGACGAGGCGGCGTTGCGCACCGCGCTGGCCCCCTTCTGGGAGGAGGGCGCGCCCACGCTCGAAGCGTCGCTCGGCGAGCTGACCGGGCGCGGGTGGATCACGCAGACGCGCGGGGGCGGACCGTTCGCGCTGACGGAGCAGGGGCGCGCGGTCCACGGCGCGTTGACGCGGCAGGTCCAGCGCACCCGCGCGCAGGTGCTGACCGGCGTCAGCCCCGACCAATACACGGACGTGGTCCGCACCCTCGCGGCCATGGCCAGGAACGTCGAGCAGGCGCTGACCGAGGGGCGCCCCGAGCCGGTCTGAACGGCCGCCCCGAGCGGACGTTCACCCGCCGGAGGGGGCGACGCGCCCCGGGCGAGGCGCGGTCGTCCTTCCTCCGCGACGCGACGGGCGCGCCGGCCGAGCACCGAGCCGTCCCGCGCTCAACACCCGTTGCATCAACCGGGCACCCGCTCACACGACCGGTCACCCCGCCCGCCCCACCTGCGATGCTGGGGGACATGACTGTCAACGACACCGGCAACGGGGCCGACCTGCTCGACCAACCCCCGCTCACCTACGGCCAGATCCTGCGCCTCGACCAACTGCTCCAGGTGGCGAGGGTCGACGAGGACGACGTGGACCGCACCCTGTTCCTCGCGACGCACCAGTCGTGCGAGATATGGTTCGCGATCATGCTGCGCCATCTGGAGGAGGCCGGGCGGGCGTTGCGCGACGGGGACGGCGAGGCGGCGCTGCGCCGGATCGCCCCGCTGCCGACGGCGATGCGCGTGCTCAGCGACCAGTTCGACGCCCTGGCCACGATGGCCCCCGAGGCGTTCGGCCGGATCCGGGTGGAGCTGGGGGACACCAGCGGCTTCCAGTCGGTGCAGTGGCGCGAGGTCGAGTTCCTGTGCGGGCTGCGCGACGAGCGCCTGCTGCGCACCCACGGCTTCACGGACGCCGACCGCGCCCGGCTGCGCGCCCGGTTGGAGGGGCCCTCGGTGGCCGACGCCTTCGACGCCTTCCGCGCGGGCGGCCGCCCGCCCGCGCTGGTGGAACGGGTGCGTGCCGCGCTGCTGACCTTCGACGAGTCGGCCGCGCTGTGGCGGGCGCGGCACGCCGCGCTGGCCGAGCGGTTCCTCGGCGGCGCGCCGGGGACGGCGGGTTCGGAGGGCGCCAACTACCTCTGGGGGGCCGCCAGGCGCCGGCTCTTCCCGGCCGCCTGGCCGCAGGACTGACGAGCCGGCCGCGGTTCCGCCGTCGGGACCGGTACCGGGCGGTGGTCGCTCCGCGGGGGACGCCCGGCCCTCGTGAGAGGCTGGGCCGTCAGCGTCCCACGCACCAGGAGCGATGTGTCCCTTCCCGCCCCCCACCCCGGTACCGCCCTCGACGACTGGCTGGCGCGGGCCACGGTGGCGCCCGAGATCACCGCGCTGCGCCCCGACTACCGCGCGCTGTTGATCGTCGCCGACGGGCTGCGGCCCGGCCCGAGCGACGAGGTCAGCGAGCGGCGGCTCGCCGCGGCCGAACGCGCCGTCACCGAGCGCTACGCGCACGGCTCGTACGAGGACGACCCCCATGTCGTCGCCTGGCACGAGGCGTTCCGCGCCGCCGGGATGAAGCCGCGGCGCACCCGCCCCAGCGCCGACGCCCTGCTGCGCCGCGTTCCCGCGGGGCTGCCCAGGATCAACCGGCTCACCGACCTCTACAACGCGGTCTCGATCGCCCACGCCGTTCCGGTCGGCGGTGAGGACCTCGACCACTACCGGGGCGCGCCCCGGCTCGAACGCGCCGCCGGCGACGAGGAGTTCGTGACCACGGCCGGCGGCGAGCCGGTGGTGGAGTCACCGGGTCCGGGGGAGCCGGTCTGGCGCGACGACCTCGGGGTCACCTGTCGCCGCTGGAACTGGCGGCAGTGCACCCGCACCCAGCTCACGCTGGCCACGACCCGCGCGTTCTTCGTGCTGGACGCGCTCGGCGCGATGGACGACGCGGCGCTGGCCGCCGCCGGGGACGCGCTGGTCGAGGCGGTGACGGAGGCGAGCCCCGGCGTTCGCACCGCGACCCGGCTGGTCGCCTGAGAGGAACGGCCACGGCGCCCCCTCGGGCGCCCGGCGCCGTCCACACATCCCATGTCGCTCAGGGGAGTTGCCCGCCCCGGGGCGCGGGATCGGTTCCGGTCGCCGGTCTTGTCGCCCAGGGGTGGGATGTCTAGCCTGTCCGGGCCCGGCACCGCGTTGTTCGCGTCGGCCCCAGGAGGCTCTTCATGCAGCAGGGGATCAACCGCAGGACGGTCATCAGGACGGCGGTGGGAGGCGCGGCGGCGCTCGGCGTCGCCGGGGTCTCCCCGGCCGCCGCCGCCCGGCCGCCCGCCGCCGCGCCGGAGCTGACGCTCTGGTACGACCGCCCGGCGGGCGACTGGGAGAGCGAGACGCTGCCGATCGGCAACGGCGCGATGGGCGCCACCGTCTACGGGACGGTCGCCCGCGAACGCCTCCCGTTCAACGAGAAGACCCTGTGGACCGGCGGTCCCGGCACACCCGGCTACGACTTCGGGAACTGGCGCGAGCCGAGGCCGGACGCCCTGCGGACCGTGCGGGACATCCTGGACGCCCAGGGCGGCGCCGACCCCGAGGAGGTCGTCGCCCTGCTCGGGCAGCCGAAGACCGGATACGGCGCCTACCAGACGTTCGGCGAGCTGACCCTGGACTTCCCCGGGACGCCCGAGCGCCCCGACGGCTACCGGCGCGAACTGAGCCTCGCCGAGGCCGTCGCCCGGGTGAGCTACCGCGTCGGGGAGGTGGCGCACGTGCGCGAGTACTTCGCCTCGCATCCCGCGCGGGTCATCGTGGGGCGGATCTCCGCCGACCGCGGCGGGAAGGTGGCGTTCACCCTCGGCTACGGGGGCCCGCACGAGGACACCGAGGCCACCGCGGTCGACGGACGGATCACCGTGCGGGGCGCGCTCGCCGACAACGGGCTCCGCTTCGAGGCGCAGGTCCAGGTGGTCACCGAGGGCGGGAGCCGCCGGGAGGAGGGCGGGACGGTGACCGTCGCCGACGCGGACGCCGCGTGGTTCGTGCTGGGCGCGGGCACCGACTACGCCGAACGCCACCCCGACTACCGGGGTGAGGACCCGCACGCCCCGGTCACCGCCGCCGTGGACGCCGCCGTGGCGCGCGGCCACGACGCGCTGCGCGCCGACCATCTTGCCGACCACCGGGCGCTCTTCGACCGGGTCGCGCTCGACCTCGGCGGCCGGATGCCGGCCGAGGTGCCCACCGACGCGCTGCTGGCGGCCTACGCGGGCAACGGCTCGGCGGCCGACCGCGCGCTGGAGACGCTGTACTTCGCCTACGGCCGCTACCTGCTGATCGCCTCCTCCCGCCCCGGCTCGCTGCCGGCCAACCTGCAGGGCGTCTGGAACGACTCCACCGCGCCGCCGTGGGGAGCGGACTACCACGTCAACATCAACCTCCAGATGAACTACTGGCCGGCGCACGTAACCCATCTCGCGGAGACCGTCGAGCCGCTCCACACGTTCGTCGACGCGCTGCGTGCCCCGGGCCGCGAGTCGGCGGCGCTGCTCTTCGGCGCGCGGGGCTGGGTGGTGGGCAACGAGACCAACCCGTACGGCTTCACCGGCGTGCACGACTGGGCGACCGCGTTCTGGTTCCCCGAGGCCGCCGCCTGGCTGACGCGGCACCTGTGGGACCACTACCGCTTCACCCGGGACGAGGACTTCCTCGCCGGCACGGCGTATCCGGTCCTGCGCGAGGTCAGCGCGTTCTGGCTGGACACCCTGCACACCGACCCGCGCGACGGGCTGCTGGTCGTCAGCCCCAGCTACTCGCCGGAGCACGGCGACTTCACCGCCGGCGCCTCGATGTCCCAGCAGATCGTCCGCGAGGTCCTCACCCACACCCTCGCCGCCGCCGAGACCCTGGACGCCGACCCCGAGTGGCGCGGTCGACTGGCCGCCACGCTGGAACGGTTGGACCCCGGGCTGCGGATCGGCTCCTGGGGGCAGCTCCAGGAGTGGAAGGCGGACCTGGACGACCCGGGGGACGACCACCGCCATGTCTCCCATCTCTACGCGCTGCACCCGTCCGACCAGATCGCGCCCGGCACGCCCGAGGCGGCGGCGGCCGAGGTGACGTTGCGGGCGCGGGGCGACGGCGGCACCGGCTGGAGCAAGGCGTGGAAGATCAACTTCTGGGCGCGGCTGCGCGACGGCGACCACGCGCACGTGATGCTGGCCCAGCAGCTGCGGGAGTCGACGCTGCCCAACCTGTGGGACACCCATCCGCCGTTCCAGATCGACGGCAACTTCGGCGCGACCGCCGGCATCGCGGAGATGCTGCTCCAGAGTCACCGCGACGAGGTCGAGCTGCTGCCGGCGCTGCCCGCCGCCTGGCCCGACGGCTCGGTCACGGGGCTGCGGGCCGCCGGTGACCTCACCGTCGACCTGGGCTGGGCCGACGGCCGGCCGGTCAGCGCGGTGCTGACGGCGGGACGGGACGGCGCCGTCCTGGTGCGCGGCGCGCTGGTCGCCGACGGGTGCCGCGTCACCGACTCGCTGGGCGGCGCCGGCGTGCTCGACGCCGACCGGGACGGCGTCGTCGAACTCCCGGCGCGCGCCGGCGTCTCCTACGTGCTGACGCCGCGCTGACCCGGGGCGCCGCCCGCCCGCGCATGGCCCGGCGTGCACCACCGCGCGTGCCGGTCGACGCGCGCCCCGGTTCGCGTGACGAGCTCCGGGGCGCGCGCCGGCGGTCAGCCCAGCACGGAGGCGGCCGGCAGCACGCACTCCACGCCCGACAGCGGCAGCGGCTCTCCCACCCGGGTCAGCTCGCCGCTCTCCGCGTCCCTGGCGAAGACGACGACCGTTCCCGCCGTCTGGTTGGCGACATACAGATGCCCGTCGCCCTCGCCCAGGCTGATGTGGCGGGGCGTCGCCCCGCCGCTGTCCACGTGCCCGACCAGCCGGGGCGCGGTCTCGTCGTCGCCTGCCACGGAGAAGACCGCGACGCTGTCGTCGCCCCGGTTGGAGGCGTAGACGAAGCGGCCGTCGGCCGTGACGACGACCTCCGCCCCGGTGTTCCCCGCCGGGTCGGCGCCCTCGGGCAGCAGCGAGACCACCGCGCCCGGCGTGAGCTCACCGGTCTCGGCGGCGTAGGAGCAGGCGGTGAGCGTCGAGTCCAACTCGCCCAGCACATAGGCCGTGCGGCCGTCCGGATGGAGCACCATGTGCCGGGGGCCCGAGCCCGGGGGCATCGGCGACCTGTGCTCCTCGGTCAGCTCGCCCCGTTCGGCGTCGAAGGCGTAGGCGTACACCGAGTCGTTGCCCAGGTCGACGGCGAGCAGCCGGGCGCCGCCCCGGTCGATGAGCACCATGTGCGCGTGCGGGCCCTCCTGCCGGTCCGGGTCGGGACCCGAGCCGGTGTGCTGGACGATTTGGGTCACCTCGCCGGGGGCGCCGTCCTCCCGCAGCGCGACGACGGCCACGGTGCCGTCGTTGTAGTTGGCGGAGAAGGCGTGGCCGCCGTCCGGGTGGACCGCCACATGGCAGGGGCCCGCGCCCAGCCCCCCGGCGGAGCCCAGCGTCCCCGTCACGGAGCCCTCCGCGTCGAGCGCGAACGCGTCGAGCCGGCCGCCCTCCTCGTCGATCACCGAGTACAGCGCCTCGGCGGAGGGGGAGAGGGCCAGGAAGGCGGAACGGCTGCCCGCCACCGTCGCGTCCAGCGTCAGCGCGCCCGTGGCGGGGTCGGCAGTGGCCACCCCGATCTCGGTGAGCGCCGAACCGAGATAGCAGCGCGCCGGATCGGCGCGCGGTACCGGCGCGGCCGGTGCCGCCGGGGTGGCGGTGGCGGCCGAGGCGGCCGAGGCGGCCGAGGCGGCGAACGGCAGGGCGCCGGCCGTGGCGGCGAAGAGCGTCAGCGCGGTGCGTCGGGTAACCGGTGGTGGGGGCATCGGTCAACTCCCTCGTCGTGGCGGATGGTGCGGAAGGTGCAGAGCACAGCATCCAGGCAACCACCGTACGGGGGAAGAGAGTTGACACTCGTCGCGCACACCGGGAACGCGGTCGGCTCAGCCGCCCGGCTCCCGGGTGCCGCCCTCCGGCTCCGCCTCCGTCCCGGTGAACGCGGCCACCAGCCGCCGCGCCGCCAGCGCCGCCGTCAGCGAACCGTCCCGCACCTCGGCCTCCACCAGCGGTGCCAGCTCACGCACCGCCGGATGCCGGTGCAGCCGGGAGAGCACCGCGTCCGTCACCATCGACCAGGTCCAGCGCACCAACTGGTCGTCGCGGCGCCGCTTCAGCCGACCCGACGCCTCCAGCACGCCGCGGTGGCGGCGCACCCGTTCCCACACCTCGTCCAGCCCGGCCTCCTCGCGCGCGCTGCACGTGAGCACCGGGGGCGTCCAGTCGGGGTCGACGGGCTGCATCATCCGCAGCGCGCCGCGCAGTTCGCGCGCCGCGCCGCGCGCCTCCCGCTCGTGCGGGCCGTCGGCCTTGTTGACGGCGATCACGTCGGCCAGCTCCAGCACGCCCTTCTTGATGCCCTGAAGCTGGTCCCCGGTCCTGGCCAGCGCCAGGACCAGGAAGGTGTCCACCATGTCGGCGACCGTGGTCTCCGACTGGCCGACGCCCACCGTCTCGATCAGCACCACGTCGTAGCCGGCCGCCTCCATCACCACCACGGCCTCCCGGGTGGCCTTGGCCACCCCGCCGAGGGTGCCGGCGCTGGGGGAGGGGCGCACGAACGCCCGCTCGTCGGTGGCCAGCCGCTCCATCCGGGTCTTGTCGCCGAGGATGGAGCCGCCGGTCCTGGTCGACGACGGGTCGACGGCCAGCACCGCGACCCGGTGCCCGGTGGAGGTCAGCAGCGAGCCGAACGCGTCGATGAACGTCGACTTGCCGACCCCTGGCACGCCGGTGATCCCGATCCGGTGCGAGCGCCCGGCGTGCGGCAGCAGCCCCAACAGCACCTCCTGCGCGCGCTGTTGGTGGTCGGGACGGCGGGACTCCAGCAGCGTGACGGTGCGGGCGATCCAGGCGCGCGAGCCCTCCCGCACCCCCCGGACGTAGTCGTCGGGCTCGGGCGGTGCCGGCGGGCTCACGACGGGCGACCCGTCGGCACGGACACGGGGGGAGCGTCGGTGAGGGCGGCCATGCGCGCATGGTAGATCATTCCGCCGCCCCCGCCCCGGGAACGCCCGCCTCCGGCCGCCCCGTTCCCGGCGCCTCCCCGCCACCGCCCCCCGGCGTCAGCAGCGACTCCAGCAGCGCCAGGGTCTCCTCCACGTCGACCGCGGGGTCCAGCAGCCACTGGGCCTGGAGCCCGTCCGAGGCGGCGATGACCAGTGCCGCCACGGACGCCGGCGACACGTCGCCCCGGATCTCCCCGCGCGCCTGCCCCGCGGCCACCCGCGCGGCGAGCGTCGCGCGCAGCCCGGCGAAGCGGGCGGCGAAGAACTCCCGCGACTCCTCGTGGTCGTCGTCCAACGCGTGGGCCAGCAGCGTCGAGTACAGCTGCACCAGCCCCGGCACCCGACGGTTGCGGCGGGCCGCGTGCGTCATCATCCCCACCGCCGAGCCGCCCGGCGCCTCCGGGTCCCGCTCGGAGGAACGTTCCTCGGCGTACCGGTAGACCTCGAGCAACAGCTCCTCGCGCGAGGAGAAGTAGTGCCGCAGCGCCGCGTGCGAGACGCCGAGCGCGTCGCCGATCGCGCGCAGCGAGGTGCCCTCGGAGCCGCGTTCGGCGAAGACCTCGATCGCCCGGTCCAGGATCTCCCTGCGCCGCTCGACGCCCTTGGCGTAAGGGCCGCGGCGCGGCGCTGGGTCGGCGGGCGCGGGGGGCTTCGTCATGCGGGGCACAGTAGTACCGGAAGGAGTCCCGGAACCAGTAAAACCTCCATCCGGAGGTTTTCAGTGCTAGCGTCGTCGCAGCGCCTCACCAGCGCGGTTGTCCGCACTGTTCGCCCCGGGAGTCACGGTGACCCCCGTTCACAGCGCCGCGCGCGGCGTCCGCACGACGGGGTGCGGGCCCGGGGCGCGGGCCCGCCGCGCGCCCCGCCCGCGACACCTCGGGAAAGGACCCCCGTGAACTCCCCTGCGCCCTACCGCGACCCCGCGTTGCCCGTCGCCGAGCGCGTCGCCGACCTGATCGGTCGGATGACCCTGCCGGAGAAGGTCGGGCAGATGCTCCAGCTGTCCGGCATGGAAGGCGTCGAGCACCTGGTGCGCGACCTGCACGTGGGCTCCATCCTGCACACCCCGCCGGAACGCGTCGTCGAGGCCAACGCGTTGGCCGCCGAGACCAGGCTCGGCATCCCGCTGCTGGTCGCCGAGGACTGCATCCACGGGCACTCGTTCTGGAAGGGCGCCACCATCTACCCCACCCAGCTGGGGATGGCGGCGAGTTGGGACCCGGCGCTGATCGAGCGGGTCGCGCGCGCGACCGCCGTGGAGACGGCGGCCACCGGCATCCACTGGACGTTCTCCCCCGTGCTCTGCATCACCCGTGACCTGCGCTGGGGCCGGGTCTCCGAGACCTTCGGCGAGGACCCGTTCCTGATCGGCGAGTTCGCCTCCGCGATGGTCCGCGGCTACCAGGGCGAGGGACTGACCGACCCCACCGCCATCCTGGCCACCGCCAAGCACTTCGCGGGCTACTCCGAGACCCAGGGCGGGCGGGACGCCAGCGAGGCCGACCTCAGCAGACGGAAGATGCGCTCCTGGTTCCTGCCGCCCTTCGAGCGGGTCGCGCGCGAGGGCTGCCGCACCTTCATGCTCGGCTACCAGTCCATCGACGGCGTGCCGATCACCATCAACGACTGGCTCCTCAACGAGGTGCTGCGCGGCGAGTGGGGCTACACCGGCACGCTCGTCACGGACTGGGACAACGTCGGGCGGATGGTGTGGGAGCAGTTGATCTGCGCCGACCACACCGAGGCGGCGGCCAAGGCGGTGCGTGCCGGGAACGACGTGGTGATGACCACCCCGCAGTTCTACGAGGGCGCGCTGCGCGCGGTGGCCGAGGGCACCCTGGCGGAGACGGACATCGACGCGGCCGTGCGCCGCATCCTCACCCTCAAGTTCGAGCTGGGGCTCTTCGAGGACCCGCGCCACCCCGACCCCGAGCGCCAGGCCGCCGTGATCGGCTCCGCCGCCCACGCCGAGCTGAACCTGGAGATCACCCGCCGGTCCCTGGTGCTGCTGCGCAACGACGGGACGCTGCCGCTGGACGGCGGCCTCACGGCCGACGCGGACGGCCGCGCCGTCGCCGCCGACGGCGCCGCGCCGCGCACCGTCGCGGTGATCGGGCCCAACGCCGACGACCCGCACACCCAGCTCGGCGACTGGGCCGGCGCCTCGGGCCAGACCGACTGGCTGATGCCCGACGGGCACCCGCGCGAGATGACCCAGACCGTGCTCGACGGCTTCCGCGCCGTGGCCCCCGAGAACTGGACCGTCACCCATGCCAGGGGCGCCGACATCCTGACCGTCGGGCGCGACCCCGAGGGCGCGTTCTTCCCCGACGGCCAGCCGCGCCCCGACGTGGTGCTGCCCGCCGAGCCCGACGAGGCGCTGATCGCCGAGGCGGTGGCCGCCGCCGAGGCGGCCGACCACGTGGTGGCCGTCGTCGGCGACCGGATCGAGCTGGTCGGCGAGAGCCGTTCCACCGCCACGCTCGAACTGGTCGGCGGCCAGGTCGCGTTGCTCGACGCGCTGGCCGCCACCGGCAAGCCGCTGGTGGTGGTGCTGCTCAGCTCCAAGCCGCTGGTGCTGCCGCCCTCGGCGCTGAACGCCGCCGCCGTGGTCTACGCGGCCAACCCGGGGATGCGCGGGGGGCGGGCGCTGGCCGAGATGCTGCTGGGGCTCGTCGAGCCCAGCGGCCGGCTGCCCGTCTCGTTCGCCCGGCACGTGGGCCAGCAGCCCACCTACTACAACCAGTTGCGCGGGCAGCACGGCACGCGTTACGCCGACCTCACCCAGAGCCCGGCGTTCGCCTTCGGCGAGGGGCTGAGCTACACCACCGTCGAATACCGGGACCTGGAGGTGCTCACCCCGGTCCTGGAGGCCGAGGACACCGTGCGGGCCCGGGTGACCCTGACCAACACCGGTGACCGGCCGGCCCTGGAGACCGTGCAGCTGTATGTGAGCGACACGGTGACCTCGGTGACCTGGGCGGCCAAGGAGCTGAAGGGGTACCGCCAACTCCGCCTGGCGCCCGGCGAGTCGACCACCGTCGCGCTCGAACTCCCGGCCGCCGACTGCACCCTGGTCGACGCGGCGGGCAACCGGGTGGTGGAGCCGGGGGCGTTCGAGCTGCTGGTCGGTCCCTCCTCCCGCGACGAGGCGCTGCTGCGCGCCGGCTTCACGATCAAGGGCTGAACGCGGCGCCCACGCCCCGCCCGGGGCGTGGGCGCTCAGCGGGCGCCGGACAGCAGGCCGCCGATCACCCGGCGCATGGTCCGTTCGAACAGCTCCTCCGTGGTCTCCCGCGGGCTCACGTCGGCGTCCTCGGCGAGCGCGGCGGCGAGGTGCGGATGGTCTCCCGCGGTGGCGGCGCGGACCAGGTAGCCCGCCCGTGCCGCCCGCCGGTCATCGCCCCCGTCGCCGTCCCGTGGCTCCGCCCGCGCGAACTGTGCGACCAGGGCGTTCATCAGCGCCACGACCTCCGCTTTGGCGCGCCCCGGCAGCCGCACGTCCGCCATCGCCCGCATCGCGTACTCCAGGTAGTCCAGCCCTCTGGGTCCCAGCCTGAGCGGTTCCGGCGGGACGTCGGAGAGCCAGGGGTGGCGCAGATAGACGGCCCTCGTCCTGACCGCCAGGGCCGTGAGGTCGGCGACGGGGTCGCCGTCGAGCGGGGCGTCGAGGTCGATCTCGCCCGTCACCGCGTCCGTCATCAGGTCGAGCAGGTCCTCGCGGCCGGCCACATAGCGGTAGAGGGACGCCTGGCCGGTGCCCAGTGCCGTGGCCAGCCGGCGCGTCGACAGCGAGGCGAGGCCGTCCCGGTCCGCGAGCGTGACGGCGACGGCGGCCAGCTCGGTCCTGCTGTGCACGGCGGCGGGTCCCCGCGTGCCGCGCTCGGGCCGTTCCCAGACGACCACGTGTTCCTCGTCCACCACTCCACCCGTCGCTCGGTTCCTCCACAGCATCGCCTACCCTAGAAACTGCGAACACTGATCGCAGTTATGGGAGGTCCTCATGTCCACATCCCCGACGGGCACCTGGAGTCCGGTGCGCTGGGCCGAGAACGGCGCGGTGCGGCTCGCTTTCGACGCGCTGACCGAGGGCGCCGAGGGGGAGCCGCTGCTGCTGGCCACCGGCCTGGGCGTCAACCGGCACTGGGTCCCCGACGGCCTCTGCCGGATGCTGGCGGCCGAGGGCTTCGCCGTGGCCCGCTACGACCAGCGCGACGGCGGCGAGTCGACCCGGCTCCCGCCCGCCGCGGCGCGCGGCCCGATCTCCGCGCTCCTCCGCAAGCGCGGCGAGGCGTACACGGCCGAGGACATGGCCGACGACGCCGTCGCCGTTCTGGACGCCCTGGGGTGGCGTTCGGCCCATCTGCTGGGTGTCTCGCTCGGCGGGGGCGTCGTCCAGCGGGTGGCGCTGCGGCACCCCGACCGGGTGCGGACGCTCACCACCATGGCGGCGGTCCCCGGAGACGTCGCCGGCCTGCGGGCCGCGCGCTACATCAGGAAACGGACCCTGGCCCGCTTCGCCAGGCTGAGGTTCCCCGACACCAGGGAAGGAGCCGTCGAGGCCGGGGTCGCGGTCTCCCGGCTCCTCGCCTCCCCGCACCGGCCCTTCGACGAACGGGCCGCGCGCGAGGCGGCGGAGCGCAACGCCGACGGCGGCATACTCGACCAGCAGGCGCAGAGCCGGCAGGTCGGCGCCCAGTGGCACGGCCCGGCGATCGGCGCCGTCAGCCGGCCCACGCTGGTGCTGCACGGGGCGGACGACCCGCTGATCAAGCCGAGCGCGGCGAAGGAGATCGCCTCCCGGATCCCGCACGCGCGTCTCGTCCTGCTGCCCGGGGTCGGGCACGAGCTTCCCGAGCCGTCCTGGGCGCGCGTCACCGCGGCGGTCCGCGAACTGGCGGACGGCTGACGCGCCGCCGGGAGCCACGGCTCCGGCGGCGCGTCGGCGGACACCGGCTAGGAGACCTCGACGTAGTCCAACTCGGCCCAGCGGCTGAGGTGTCCCAGGCGCACCGTGTTGGCGCCGGCGTTCAGCTCGACGTCGACGGCGACCTCCGTCCAGTTCTCCCAGCCCCGGTCCGGGTAGGTCACCGCGCCGGCCGAGACGCCGTTGACCGACAGGGCGTGCTGGGCCTCGCCGTAGCCGGCGGCGTAGCCGATGTGCAGGGTGTGGGTGCCGGCGCTCGCGGCGAAGACGCGGATGTCGACCGCGCTGTCGGCGTGGTCGATGCCGGCGGCGACCGCGCCCTGGGAGGCGCCGGGCGCCTCGCGCACGCTGGCGTTGCTCAGCGTCCCGCGCTCCGCCTCGTGGCGGACGCGGCTGCCGCGCACCACCGGGTAGTCGTTGTCCCAGCCCAGGTCGGCCACGTACAGACCGCGCCCGCCTGCCGGGAGGGCGCCGTGGAAGAAGATCCGGCCGTCCCCGATGTCCGCGCCGCCGGGGCCCGAGACCGCGCCGTCCAGGCTGCCCGTGGTCATCAGCGGGCGGTAGGCGCGGGTGTAGGGGCCGGTGAGGGAGGACGAGACGGCGTAGCTGGTCTGGTAGTTGGGGGTGGAGTAGACGCCGGCCGAGTAGAACAGCACGTACTGCGAGGCGCGTTTGACCAGCACCGGCGCCTCGATCACCCCGTCCTCGGAGGGGAGGTTGTTGCGCAGCAGCTCGGTGCGGGGGCCGACGAGGGTGAGGCCGTCGGCCTCGACGCGCTGGAGCCAGATGACGGTCGGCTGGCCGATCGCGTTGCCGTCGTTCTTGTAGAGCAGGTAGCGGGTGCCGTCCTCGTCGACGAAGCTCGACGGGTCGATGTCGCCGCCCTCACCCGCGTCGCACACCAGCGGGCGGTCGGAGGTCGCGGTGAACGGTCCCTCGGGGCCGTCGGCGAGCGCGGCGCCCAGGCACATCCGCCCCGAGGCGGTGTCGGGGCCGGTGAAGTACATCAGGTAGCGGCCGTCGGCCCGTGGGGAGACGTCCGGCGCCCAGAAGCCGCCGGACCCGGCCCACGCGGGCTTCTCCGGCAGCACGTCGCCCCGTATCGTCCACGGCCCGTCGGGCCCGGGGGCGGTCGCGTGCGGCACCCGGCCGTGACGCGAACTGGTCGAGTAGGCGTGGTAGGTGTCGCCGACCTCGATGACGTCGGGGTCGGGGAAGTCGTCGTCGATGGCGAGGCGTGGGGCGACGGCGGCGGTCGAAACCCCCTCCTCGGGCGCGGTGGTCGAGGTCCCGACGGCGGGGGAGGCCGACAGCAGCGCGCCGAGCGCCGCCACCACCCCCACGCACGCGAGTCTCCGGTGACGCATGGGCGGACCCTTCGGCTGGAAAATGGTCTACACCGGTAAGTCATAGCCCAACTCGCGTCCCCTCCACAGGGGTCGCGCGTCACCGCGACGGGTCGAGCGCCAACTTGCCCAGGTGGGTGCGGGCCGTCAGCGCCCGGTGCGCGGCCGGCGCCTCGCCCAGCGGGTAGACGCCGCCGTTCATCGGGCGCAGGGTGCCCCGCCGGACCGCGTCGTAGAGCGCGGCCATGCTGGTGGGCAGCGCCGCGCCGGCTTCCCGCAGGTGCGGAAGCCAGAACGTGGAGACCGTGACCGAACGGTCCATCAGCGCCCGCGTCGGCAGGTCCGTCGGCGCACCGCCCACGCAGCCGTAGATCACCAGCCGGCCGCGCGGCGCCAGGGCGGCGATGGTCTCGTGCAGCACCGGGCCGCCCGTCATCTCCAGCGCCACGTCGACCGGGCCGCCCGCCGCGTCGCGGACCCGCTCGGCCAGGCCCTCGGGCGCCGAGTCCACCGCGACCTCCGCCCCCAGGGCCAGCGCCAGTTGGCGCCGCTCCTCCGTGCTGCCCAGCGCGATGACCCGGGCGCCGGCCTCGGCCGCGAGCTGTACCGCCATCGACCCCAGCGCGCCGGCCGCCGCCGGCACCAACACCCGCTGTCCCGGGCGGATCCGGGCCACCGTGAAGAGGAGGTGCCAGGCCGCCTGGCCCTGGAGCGGCAGCGGCATCGCCTCGTCGTCCCCGATGTCCTCCGGCACCTCCCAGGCCATCCGCCGGTCGACCACCGCCCGTTCCGCGTAGCCGCCGGCCAGGGTGAGCCCGACGACCCGGCGCCCCTCGGCGGTCCTGCCGACCACCTCCGCCCCGGGCACGTGCGGCAACTCCACGGGCGCCCAGGAGGAGTTGGTGCGGGCGTGCACGTCCGTCCAGTTCACCCCCGCGCGGACGACGTCGACCAGCAGCTCCTCCGGGCCGGGGCGGGGCTCGGGGACGCGGACCACCCGCAGCACCTCGGGGCCCCCGAACCTCTCCATCACAACCGCGCGCATGACGCCCCCTCACAATCCGTCCGAACGGTGCCGGACGACACCATGCCGAACACTGTAAGTCATGGAATGGTCACCCTTGGTGTTCAACGGCTGGTGGCGGCCGGTGCGTTCCGGCCCGCGTGCGATGCTGGTGAGGTGGTCAACGATCCCTTCGCCGCCGAGGGTGCCCGCCGCAACCCCGAGCTGCGCCGGGTGGCGATGCGGCGGCGGGTGGCGGAGGCCGGGTTCGTCCGGGTGGACGCGTTGGCCAGGGAGTTCGCCGTCAGCATCATGACCGTCCACCGCGACCTGGACGAGCTGGAGCGGCGCGGGTTCCTCCACAAGGTGCGCGGCGGGGCCACCAGCGCGCCCACCACCACCTTCCACGGCGACCTGGAGCACCGGATGCAGGCCCAGGTCGAGGCCAAGTCGGCGATAGCGCGCGAGGTGTTGGCGAGCGAGGTCGAGTCCGGGCAGGTCGTCGCCCTCGACGACTCCACCACCTCGCTGGTGCTGGCCAGGCTCCTCCCGGAACGGGCGCCGCTGACCGTGGTCACCCACTTCCTGCCGGTGGTGCGGGCGTTGGCCGCCCAGCCCGGCATCGAGCTGATCGGCCTGGGCGGGCGCTACGACGCCTCCTACGACTCGTTCCTGGGGCGGGCCACGGCCGAGGCCGCGTCGGAGCTGCGGCCCGACGTGCTCTTCCTGTCCACCACGGCGGTCGCCGACGGCTTCTGCTACCTCCAGTCGCTGGGCACGATGATCACCCGCCGGGCGCTGATCGCCTCGGCGGCGCGGACGGTCGCGATGATCGACCACACCAAGTTCGAGCGCCGCGCCCAGCACCGGCTGGTGGGCATAGCCGACCTGGACCGCGTCGTCGTCGACGACGGCACGCCCGAGCTGACGGTCCGGGGGCTGCGGGCGCGCGGTGCCCGCGTCGACGTGGTGCGCGGCTGACTCCCCGCCACGAGACCCGTCACTGCTAAGTCATGTGAAGTTAATGGGGTTGGCCCATCGGGGTAGATCTCCCACCATGCCGTCCCACCTGGACGTTCACCATCCCGGTGGTGACGTGTCATCAAGATCGATGTGAAAAGTTGCGAAATACCGGAGGTCCTGCCTGTAATACGCCTCACTTCGGGCTCGGCCAGGACGATGACCAGGAAGGGGCACCGGACGGTGACATCGGACGGACCGGTCGCTGTGTGTGTGGACGCCGGCACCACCGTGATCAAGGCGGTGGTCTTCGACGCCGAGGGAAGGGAACGCGTGGTGACCCGGCGCGACACCGCCGTTCACCACCCCGCCAGGAACCGCGCCGAGCAGGACATGGACGAGGTCTGGGACGCGGTCGTCGCCACCGTGCGGGAGGCCGTCACCCGCGCCGGCCGGCCCGTGCGGTTTCTCGCGCTGACGGCCCAGGGCGACGGCGCCTGGCTGGTCGGCCCCGACCACCGCCCGGTCCGCCCCGCCGTGCTGTGGAACGACGGCCGCGCCGCCGACGTCGTCCGCCGCTGGGCCGAGGACGGCGTGCTGGAACGCGCCTTCCGGGTGAACGCCTCGCTCACCAACGCCGGGCTGCCCAACGCCGTGCTGCGCCACCTCGCCGACGAGGAGCCCGAGACGCTGGCCGCCGCGCACTCCGTGCTCACCTGCGGCAGCTGGCTCTTCCTGCGGCTGACCGGCGTCCTCGGCCTGGAGCCGTCCGAGGCGTCGGCCCCCTGGCTCGACATCCGCGCGGGCGCCTACACCGACACCCTGCTGGAGACCTACGGGCTGACCGCGCACCGCCGGCTGCTGCCCCCGTTGCTCACCGGGGAACGGCAGATCGCCGAGCTGACCGGCGGGGCCGCCGAGGCGCTGGGCCTGCCGCCCACCACCCCCGTCGTCCTCGCCCCCTACGACATCGTCTCCACCGCCCTCGGCGTCGGCACCACGGAGCCCGGCCGGGCGACCTGCGTGCTGGGCACCACGCTGTGCACCGAGATGCTGGTCGAGGCGCCCGATACCGAGGCCCGACCCGCCGGCCTCACCCTCGACTTCGGCGCCCCGGGCCGCCTGATGCGGGCCTTCCCCACGCTCGCCGGCACCGGCGTCCTCGACTGGCTCGTCGCGCTGCTCGGCCTGCGCGACCACGCCGAGCTGACCGCGCTGGCCGCGCGCGCCGCCCCCGGCGCCGAGGGGCTCCGCGTGCTGCCCTACCTCTCCCCGGCGGGGGAGCGCGCCCCGTTCCTCGACCCGGCGGCCAGCGGTCTGGTCACCGGCGCGCTCCTCTCCCACGGCCGGGAACACCTGGCCAGGGCCGTGCTGGAGGGGCTCGCCCACGTCATCAGGGACTGCCTGGACGCCGCGCCGGGACGCCCGGTCGAGCTGGGCCTGTGCGGCGGCGGCGCCGCCAGCGACCTGTGGTGCCAACTGATCGCCGACATCACCGGGGTGCCGGCCGTCCGCACCGAGGACACCCAGGTCGGAGCCAAGGGCGCCCTGCTCTTCGCCGCCACCGCGCTCGGCGACCACCCCGACCTGACCACCGCCGCCCGTGCCCTCGTCCGGCCGAGCGCCCGCTACGCGCCGGACACGGGCGTCCGGGGGTTCCACGACGCGGAACACGCCGAGTTCCTCGCCACCAGAGCGCTCGCGGCGACCCGCTGGGCGGAGTGGCGGGACCATGGCTGAGCCCGTCTGGATCGGCGTCGACGTCGGCACCCAGAGCGTCCGGGCCCTGGCCGTCGACGAGGCGGGGCGCCAACTCGCGGTCGCCGCACGCCCGTTGACCAGCCACCGGGACGGTGTCCGGCACGAGCAGGACCCGGCGGACTGGCGGCGGCTGGCCACCGAGGCACTGGCCGAGGTCGCCGAGGCGCTGGCCGGCCGCCCCGTCGGCGCGCTCGCCGTCTGCGCCACCTCCGGCACCGTGCTCCTCACCGACCCCGACGGCACCCCGCGCACCCCCGGCGTGATGTACGACGACACCCGCGCCGCCGCGCTCGCCGCCACCGCCCAGGAGGCCGGCGCCGACCTGTGGACCGCCCTCGGCTACCGGATGCAGCCCGCCTGGGCGCTGCCCAAGCTGCTGTGGTGGCGCGACCTCGGGCTGCTCGACGGCGGCGCGCGCCTGGCCCACCAGCCCGACGTCGTCGCCGCCGCCCTCGTCGGCCACCCCGTCGCCAGCGACACCAGCCACGCCCTCAAGACCGGCTACGACCTGCTCGCCCTGCGCTGGCCGGAGGAGGTGCTGCGCCGACTGCGCGTCGACCCCGCCGTGCTGCCCGACGTCGTCCGGCCGGGCACCGTGCTCGGCACCATCGCCCCCGCCGCCGCCCGCGCCACCGGCCTCCCCGCCGGAACCCCCGTGGTCGCCGGCATGACGGACGCCTGCGCCGCCCAACTCTCCGCCGGCGCCCTGGAGATCGGCCAGTGGAACGCCGTGCTGGGCACCACCCTCGCGCTCAAGGGCGTCCAGGCCCGGCTGCCCGCCGACCCCACCGGAGCCGTCTACTCCCACCGCGCCCCGCACGGTGACCTGTGGCTGCCCGGCGGCGCCTCCTCCACCGGCGCCGCCGCCGTGCGCCACCTCTTCCCCGACGCCGACCAGCCGGCGCTCGCCGAGCTGACGGCCTCCGCCGCCCGCGTCGAGACCGTGCCGGTCTGCTATCCGCTGGTCGGGCGCGGCGAGCGGTTCCCGTTCGTCGCCCCCGACGCCGAGGGCTTTCTGGGGGAGGGTCCGCTGGCCGTGGGCGACGACCCCGAAACCGCGTTCGCCGCCGTCCTCACCGGCGTCGCCCACGTCGAACGGCTCTCCTTCGCGCTGCTGGCCGCCGCCGGCTGCGCCGTCGACGGGCCCGTCGCCCTCACCGGAGGGGCCGCGCGCAACGACTGGTGGAACCAGCTCCGCTGCGACATGCTCGGCCTCCCCGTCCGACTGCCCGAGACCCCGGAACCGGCCCTGGGCATGGCCGTGCTGGCCGCCGGCTCCGTCGGCGGCGACCTGCGGGCCGCCGCCCGCCGCCTGGTCCGCGTCCGCCGCACGCTCACCCCCGACCCCGCCCGCACCGCGTCCCTGCTCCCCGGCTACCGCGCCTTCCTGGAGGCGCTCGCGGAACGCGGCTGGCTCGACCCCCGCCTCGCCGAGGAACGCCCCTGATGCCGACCGCCCCACCCGCCGGGCCCCCCGACGGGCCGAAAGGAAAAGGACCCACCGTGAGCCACCCCCGCGACGAGGCCGCAGGCCGACCGGTCCCCGTCCTGCTCGCCGGCGACGACTTCGTGCTCAACAGCCTGCTCCTCGAAGCCCTGCACGCCCAGAGCGGCCCCTCGTCCTGGGACGCGCGCACACTCGAACTCCCCTGGCCGCACGTGCCGTTCGGGCCCGTCGCGGAGGTCGACGAGGCGTCGGGGAGCGAGGAGGCGATGATCGAGGCGCTGGCCGGCGCGCGGGTCTGCCTCACCCAGATGGCGCCGCTGACCGCACGGGTCCTGGCCGCCTGTCCCGAGCTGGAGCTGTTCGCCGTCTCCCGGGGCGGCCCCGTCAACGCCGACCTCGCCGCCGCCACCGCCCACGGGGTGCGCGTCACGTTCGCCCCCGGCCGCAACGCCGAGTCCACCGCCGAGCACACCCTCGCCCTGATGCTGGCCGCGATGCGCCGGGTGCCGCACGCCCAGGACAGTATGCGGGCCGGGCGCTGGGACAGCGGCTTCTACGCCTACGACGCCACCGGCCTGGAGATCGCGGGCTCGGTCGTCGGCCTGGTCGGCTGCGGCGCGGTCGGCGCGCGTGTCGCCAGGGCGCTGCACGCGCTCGGCGCCGAGGTGCTGGTGGCCGACCCCTACACCGACCCGGCCGCGCTGCCGCCCGGCGCCCGCCTGGTCTCGCTGCCGGAGCTGCTGGCCTCCTCCTCCGTCGTCTCCCTGCACGCCCGACTGACCGAGGAGACCGCCGGGTTGATCGACGCCGCCGCGCTGGCGGCCATGCCGCGCGGTTCCGTGCTGGTCAACTGCGCGCGCGGCGGCCTCCTCGACTACGAGGCGCTGACCGCCGCGCTGGCCGACGGACACCTCTTCGCCGCGGGGCTCGACGTCTTCGACGAGGAGCCGCTGGCCGCCGACCACCCGCTGCGCTCGGCGCCCAACGCGGTCCTCAGCCCCCATCTCGCCGGCGCGAGCCGCGCCACCGCCCGTCGCGCCGCCACCATGGTCGCCGCCGAGGCCGGCCGCTGGCTGCGCGGCGACGCGCCGCTGCACTGCGCCAACCCCGAGGTCCTGGAGGCCCGATGAGCACCCCGACGCCCGCGCGGCTGCTGCTCGCCCGGCACGCCGAGACCGTCTGGCACGCCGAGAACCGCTACGCCGGCGCCCGCACCGACCCCGACCTGACCGACAACGGCCTGCGCCAGGTCGCGGCACTCGCGCGCGGTGCCGTCGCCGCCGGCGTCGACACCGTCGTCAGCTCGCCGCTGGGCCGCGCCGTGCGCACCGCGACCCCGGCCGCCGAGGCGCTCGGCGTCGAACTGCTGCGTGAACCGGGCCTGCGCGAGGCCGACTTCGGCGAACTGGAGGGACGCACCAGGGCCGAGGCCGACCCCGAGACGGTGCGCCGGTTCGTCGCCGACCCGGCCGCCCACCCGTTCCCCGGCGCCGAACCGCCGGACGAGGTCGCCGCCCGGGTGAGCGCCGCGCTCCGCGCGATCGGCGCGCGCTTCCCCGGGCGCACCGTGCTGGTCGTCGCACACAGCACGGCGCTCCGCCTGGGACTGTGCGCGCTGCTGGGACTGCCCCACACCCACTACCGGCGGCTCTTCCCCCGGGTCGAGAACGTCGCGGTGACCGAGATCCGGCTGCCCGACGACCCCGCCCACCCGGCCGCCCTGCTCTCGCTGAACCACCCCCTGCAAGCCTGACCCGCCCGAAGGGAACGCACCGTGAGCCGACGCACCCTCGCACTCGCCCTGACCCTCGCCTTCGCCGCCGCCTCGGCGTCCGCCTGCGCCTCGGAGGAGGAGACCAACGACGACGGCGGCGGCGGGGACAGCGCCACCATCGCCTTCCTCATGCCGGACATCGCCTCGCCGCGCTACGAGCTGTGGGACGCCCCGCTCTTCGAGGCGCGGATCAAGGAGCTGTGCGCGGACTGCTCGGTCATCTACCAGAACGCCAACGCCGACGCCTCCCGCCAGCAGGAGCAGGCCAACTCCGCGCTGGCGCAGGGCGCGGACGTGCTGGTCATCGACCCGGTCGACTCCGACGCCGCCGCCAGCGTCGTCAACGCCTCCCGTTCCCAGGGCGTCCCGGTCATCGCCTACGACCGGCCGATATCCAGCACCCCGGCCGACTACTACATATCCTTCGACAACGAGGCGATCGGCGAGTCCATCGGGCAGTCCCTCGTCGACCATCTCGACGAGACCGGCGCCGAGGGCGGCATCCTCCAGGTCAACGGCTCGCCCACGGACGCGGCCGCCGGGCTGATCAAGCAGGGCATCCACAACGCGGTCGACGACAGCGGCTACGAGCTGCTCGCCGAGTTCGACACCCCGGGCTGGCAGCCGTCCGACGCGCAGGACTGGGTCGCCGGCCAGATCAACCGCTTCGAGGACGACATCGCCGGCGTCGTCGCCGCCAACGACGGCACCGGGGGCGGCGCGATCGCCGCGTTCCAGGCCGCCGGCGTCCCGATCCCGCCGGTCACCGGCAACGACTTCGAGGTGGCGGCGGCCCAACGCATCGTCGCGGGACAGCAGTACAACACCATCTCCAAGCCCATCAAGATCGTCGCGGAGGCCGCCGCCGAGGTCTCCTACCGTTTCGCCCAGGGCGAGACCCCCGAGGGGGAGCTCGAACTCTTCGACACCCCCGCCCAGCTCTTCGAGCCGACCGTCGTCACCCTGGACAACCTCCCCGAGGTCCTGGCCGAGTCCGACCAGGTCGACGCGGCCGACGTCTGCACCCCCGAGTACGCCGACGCCTGCGCCGAGGCCGGCATCGAGTGGGAGCAGTGAGATGAACGACCCGGTCAAGGAGCCGGCCGCGGCCCCGGGCGGGCGGCCCATCCTGTCGCTGCGCGGCATCAGCAAGAACTTCGGCGCCGTCGCCGCGCTCACCGACGTCGACCTCGACGTCTCACCCGGCGAGGTGGTGGCGGTCGTCGGCGACAACGGCGCCGGCAAGTCCACCCTGGTCAAGGTCCTCGCCGGCGTCCACCGCCCGGACGCGGGGACCCTCACCTTCGCCGACCGCGAGGTGACCGTCGCCAGCCCGGCCGACGCGCACGCCCTCGGCATCGCCACCGTCTTCCAGGACCTGGCGCTGTGCGAGAACCTGAACGTGATCCAGAACCTCTTCCTCGGCCGCGAGTTGCGCCGTGCCCGGCTGGACGAGGTCACGATGGAGATCAGGTCCTGGGAGCTGCTGCGCCAGCTGTCGGCGAAGATCCCCACCGTCCGGGTGCCCGTCGCCTCCCTCTCCGGCGGCCAGCGCCAGACGGTCGCCATCGCCCGCACGCTGCTGGGCGACCCCCGGGTGATCGTTCTCGACGAACCGACGGCCGCTTTGGGGGTGGCCCAGACCGCCGAGGTGCTGAACCTGATCGAACGCCTCAGGGAACGCGGGCTCGGCGTGATCATGATCAGTCACAACATGGAGGACGTCCGGGCCGTCGCCGACCGCGTCGTGGTGCTGCGCCTCGGCCGCAACAACGGCGTCTTCGCCGCCGAGGCGCCCAGCGAGGAGATCGTCGCCGCGATGATCGGCGCCAGCGACAACGTGGTCTCCCGCCGCGCGGGGCGCGCCCGTTCCGTGAAGGGGGAAGCCTGATGGCCGACGTCAAGGCGGCCGAGACGGCGGCCCCGCTCGACCTGCTCGACGAACGACTGCGGCGCGGCGACGGGTGGAGGTCCGTGGCCGGCGGGCTGTGGCGACGCGTACGCTCCGGTGACCTCGGCGTGCTGCCGATCGTCCTGGGGCTGGTCGTGATCTGGACGGTCTTCCAGTCGCTGAACTCCGTCTTCCTCTCCAGCGCCAACCTGGTCAACCTGCTGATGGAGTCCGCCTCCGTCGGCATCATCGCGCTCGGCGTGGTCTGCGTGCTGCTCGTCGGGCAGATCGACCTGTCGGTCGGCTCCGTCAGCGGGCTCTCCGCCGCGCTGACCGCCGTCACCTTCGTCAGCCACGGCTGGCCGCTGCCGCTGTCCATGGCCGCGGCGCTCGGCGCGGGCGCGCTGATCGGCGTGGTCTACGCGCAGATGGTGACCAGGCTCGGCGTGCCCAGCTTCGTCGCCACCCTCGCCGGCCTGCTCAGCTTCCTCGGCATCCAGTTGTGGCTGCTCGGCGACACCGGGGCGATCAACCTGCCGTTCGAGTCCGACCTGGTGCACTTCGCCCAACTCGCCTTCCTGCCCGAGTGGTTGTCCTATGTGCTGGTGGTCGTGGCCGCCGGCTGGCTCTTCGCCACCGGCTACGGCCTGGCCAGGACCCGCCGCGCCGCCGGCCTCTCGGCCCGTTCCACCTCCCTGCTGGTGGCCCGCAGCGCCGCCGTGCTGCTCGGCCTCGGCTTCGCCGTCTGGTACCTCAACCGGGCGCGGGGCGTGGGCTGGCTCTTCGTCAGCTTCGTGGTGCTGGTCCTGCTGCTGCACTACGCGCTGACGCGGACCGGCTGGGGGCGCTCGGTCTTTGCCGTCGGTGGCAACGCGGAGGCCGCACGGCGCGCGGGCATCAACGTGCGCCGGGTCTACACCTCGGTCTTCGTGCTGTGCTCGACGCTGGCCGCCCTCGGCGGCATGATCGCGGCGGCCCGCCTCGCCGCCGCCAACCAGGCCACCGGCGCCGGCGACGTCAACCTCAACGCCATCGCCGCCGCCGTCATCGGCGGCACCAGCCTCTTCGGCGGCCGGGGCAGCGCGTTTTCCGCGCTGCTCGGCATCCTGGTGATCCAGTCGATCTCCAACGGCCTGACGCTGCTTGACCTGGACTCCTCCTTCCGGTTCATCATCACCGGCCTCGTCCTGGCCCTCGCCGTCACCCTCGACTCCGTGGCCCGCCGCTCCCGCGTCGCCCACGGCCGCGCCGCGTAGCCCCGCGGAACGGCGCGCCGGGGGCGGGTACCGGAGCCCCCGGCGCGCCGTTCCCCCGGGTCACCTCTCCACGGGCGCCCCGGAGTCGAGGAACCTCTCCACGTAGCGCGCCAACCGTTCCCGCAGCCTCTCGCGTGGCGCCCGCCCCTCTCCCGCGAGGTGCTCGACGAGGTCGGCCCGGGTGGCGGCGAGCAGGGCGTGCGCGGGGAAGTCGCCGTCGCCCAGGCCGGGGATCCGCTCCAGCAGGTCACGGAGCATGGCGTGCCAGCGGGCGTAGTGCTCCGTGCGGTACGGGC
Organism: Streptomyces zhaozhouensis; assembly: GCF_900230195.1. Classification (GTDB taxonomy): domain Bacteria; phylum Actinomycetota; class Actinomycetes; order Streptomycetales; family Streptomycetaceae; genus Streptomyces; species Streptomyces zhaozhouensis. The sequence goes on along the minus strand of NZ_OCNE01000005.1, from coordinate 152,147 downwards.
TGGTGCCCCCGCTCTCCTCCAGGGCCATCGCGAGGCTCCGGTTGTCGAGCTTGAAGCACAGCGCGGCGTCGAGCAGGGCGGGGACGCGTTCGCGCGGCGGTGTCGCGGGGCCCAGGGGCGGCGGGCCGCTCTCGATGGCGGCCCTGAGCGGTTCGAGCCGGGCCTCGTAGAGCGCGCGGAGCAGTCCGGCGCGGTCCCCGAACGCGCGGAAGAGCGTTCCCTTTCCGACGCCGGCCGCCGCCGCGACCTCGGCCATGGTGACGTCCTCCGGGCTCGCCCGACGGGAGAAGAGCGCGTCGGCGGCGGCGAGGACGGCCTCCCTGTTGCGGGCGGCATCCTTGCGGGCCCTGGGTTCGGCCATGGTGCTCCCTCCACACGGTCCGCTTGAAAAGCGGACCCTCGGTCCGTATTCTCGATCCGGACCGCGGGTCCGGATACGTCACTGGAGGATACCCATGCCCACGCCGACCTCTCCGGCGGAGCTGTTCCGCCACGGCCTGCGACTGCTGCTCGACAAGGACATTGCCGCGTGGGCGGCGCTCTTCGCCGAGGACGGGGTCCTGGAGTTCCCCTTCGCCCCCGAAGGCTGGCCCCGGCGCCTGGAGGGCAGGGAGGAGGTCGCGGCCTACATGCGCCACTACCCCGACCACATCGACCTGCGCGACTTCCCCGACCTGCGCGTCCACCAGACCACCGACCCGCGCACCGTCGTGGTCGAGATGCGCGGCGTCGGCCGCGTGGTGGAGACCGGGGCGCCCTTCGACGCGTCCTACGTCGCCGTGGTGACCGTCGAGGACGGGCTCATCGCCTCCTGCCGCGACTACTGGAACCCGCTCGCCGTCCAGCAGCCGGGCACCGACTTCGCCGGCGGCGGCCGATGAGCGCCGCCGCCACGCTGGTCATCGGCGCGACCGGCACCACAGGAAGCCGCACCGTCGCGCGACTGACGGCCGAGGGGCACCGGGTCAGGGCCGCCAGCCGCCGGGCCGCCCCGTCGGCCGGCGCCGAGCCGGTCGCGTTCGACTGGTACGCGCCAACCACCCACGGGCCCGCCCTCGACGGCGTCGAGCGCGTCTACCTGGTGCCGCCCGTGGGCGACCCCGACCCGGCGCCGCTCATGCTGGCGTTCCTCCGGCGCGCCCGCGCCGCCGGGGTGCGCCGCGCGGTGCTGCTGAGCGCCTCGGCCATCCCCGAGGGCGGCCCGGCGGTGGGTCAGGTGCACGCGGCGCTGCCCGGCCTGTTCGGGGAGTGGGCGGTGCTGCGGCCCTCGTGGTTCATGCAGAACTTCACCGGCGCGCACGTCCACGCCGACAGCATCCGCGACGAGGGCGTCATCCGGACCGCGACCGGGGACGGCCGGGTCGGCTTCGTCGACGCCGAGGACATCGCGGCCGTGGCCGTCCGCGCCCTGACGGACCGGAGCGCGCCCAACACCGATCTCGTCCTCACCGGCCCCGAGGCGCTCGGCTACGACGACATCGCCGCGATCCTCACCGAGGTCACGGGCCGGCCCGTGACGCACCGGAACCTGTCGTACGAGCACATGCGCGCACGGCTCGCGGCGTCCCTCCCCGCCGAGTTCGCCGCGCTGCTGGCCGGCCTGGACCGCGCCGTCGCGGACGGCGCGGAGGACCGGGTCACCGACACCGTGCGGCGCCTCACCGGACGCCCTCCCGGCGCCTTCCGCGCCGTCGTGGAGAGGGAGGCGCGGTCCGGCGGCCGAGGCGTGTGACCCCGCCCCCGTTCCCGGGGGACGCGCGGCGGGCGGGCTGTGGCCGCGCCCTTTCCCGCCCTTCTTCCTTCCTTTGTCGCCGCTTCGGGGCGGCCTCTCCGACGCTCATTCGGCTTCACCCGATCAGGTAATTGTCGGGATAACTCGGGCGCCTCTAGGGTTTGGGGGAGAAGGGCGGGCGGCCGTGATGCGCGGGGTGGGGTGCAGTGCGTTCCCGCGTACACGAAGGCCGGTCCGCCGCAGTGGCCCAAAGGGGGGCGCAGTGAGTCGAATGGGCTGTGGCATTGCCGGAACAACTGATCCCGTTTCTGTTTGTCGTGATCGTGCTGACGGTCATTCCCGGGCCGGACACCGCGCTCGGGCTGCGTAACAGCCTGCGGGGCGGCAGTTCGGCCATGTGGTGGACCGGGCTCGGGGTGTGCAGCGGACTGCTGGTGCACGCCACCGTGTCGACGCTCGGACTCTCCGCCGTGTTCGCCGCCTCCGCGACCGCGTACGCGGGGCTGAAGCTGGCCGGGGCGCTCTATCTCCTGTGGCTCGGCGCCGGCACCCTGTGGGGCGTCTGGCGCGGGAGGCGGCGGGCCGTCCGGGCGGCCGCCGAGCCGCTCACCTCGGTCGGGACGGTCCGGGCGCCGCTCACCCGGGCCGTCGCCTTCCGGCAGGGCGTGCTCAACGACCTGCTGAACCCGAAGATCGCCGTCCTCTTCCTGACCCTCCTGCCGCAGTTCATCGGGCCCGAGGAGCCCCGCGTGCGCACCTCGTTCGTGCTCACGTTCGCCTTCGTCGGGGTGGCGCTGGTCTGGTGGCGGCTGACCTCCTCGCTGGTCGGGCTGCTGCACGGCTGGCTGACCCGGCCCCGGGTGCGCGCCCGACTGGAGTGCCTCACCGGCGGTGTCCTGCTCGCCCTGGGGATCAGAGTCGCGTTCGACGCTCCCTGAGCGCACGCGCCCTCTTTCTTTCCGCCTTTCGCCCCCCCCGTGTCGTCTTTCCTCCGAAACCGTCAGGAGAACTGAGAAACGATGACCGAGACAGCGGTGCGTGCGGCCTATCACACGAGGCTTCTGCCGCGTTATCGATATCGTTCTGTCGCGACGCTGGCCGACGAGCCGGAAGGACTCACGTGCAGCGTCGCCGTCGGTACCGAATACTTCGCCGGGCTGGCCGAGCGGCTCTCCGGCTATCCCTCCTTCGAACTCGCCGCGGACAGTGTGAAGCGGCGACAGGAGGACGCGCTGCTGGTCCCCGGCGCCTACGCCGAGGTGCGCGGGTTCTTCTTCGACCCGGAGCTGGTCGCCGTGGGCGCCTTCCTCAGCCGGCTGCCCGACATGGTCCTGGTGGCCTCCGACGGCGGGAAGGCCGACTCCTACCGCAGGCTGTGCCACCAGCCCGCGACCCTGCGGCTCCTCGACCAGATCGACAAGTCCTTCGACGAGGTCCTCCCGGCGACGTCCAACACGACGGCGGTGCGCGATATCGTCCAGGGCCGTCCCGACACGCTCGCGGTGACCAACAGGCTGGTCGCCGAGCACCACGGGCTCGACGTGGTCCAGGTCCTCGCGCGCGGGACGTCCATGGCCTTCATCGTCTTCGAGAGGAAACCCGAGTGACCCCGCAGGACACCGGACTTCGCACGGCCCTCGTGGTCGCCAAGCACCTGCCGCCCGGCGTCGTCGCCAACGCCACGGCCGTGCTCATGGGCCACCTCGCGACCCGGCGGCCCGCGCTCTACGGCGCGGAGCGGCTGGCGGACCTGTCGGGCAACGAGCACGCCACCATCCGCGACAACGTGGTCGTGCTCACCGGAAGGCCCGCCCAGGTGGGGAAGCTCGCCGCCGCCGCCCGGGAGGAGGGGCTGCTCCATGCCGTCTTCTCCGACCGGGGTCGGAGCTGGAGCAACGAGTTCGAGAAGTACCGCGCGGAGGTGGCCGGTTCCGAGGCCGCCCAGTTGGAGATCATCGCCACCGGGGTGACCGGCCCCGATCCGGCCGTCCGCGCGCTGACGAAGAAGTTCAGCTACTACGCCTGAGCAGGCCACGCGCCGCGACCCGGCCCCGCACCGCCCGGCGCGGGGCGGGCGCGCCGAGCGGAGGGAACCACCATGCCTTCCCGACCACCCACCGTGCGTGAGCAGTTCCTGTCCCTTCCCGCCTACGCCGCGGGCGAGCCCGCCTCGCTCGCCGCCACCCACAAGCTCTCCTCCAACGAGAACCCGGAGCCGCCGCTGCCGGCCGTCGGCGCCGCCCTCGCCGAGGCCGCCCGCCGGATCAACCGCTATCCCGACCTCGCCAACTCCGCCCTGGTCGGGGCGCTCGCCCGCCGGCTCTCCGTGCCGCCCGAGCGGCTGTTCGTCAGCCCCGGCGCCACCCCCCTCCTGGACCAGTTGGTGCGGCTCACCACCGCGCCCGGCGAGGAGGTCGTGACGGGATGGCCCTCCTTCGAGGGCTATCCACTGGCGATCCGGGCCAACGGCGCCCGCACGGTCACCGTGCCGCTGCGCCGCGCCGCCCTCGACCTGCCGGCCATGGCGGCCGCGATCACTCCGCGCACCCGGCTGGTCTTCGTCTGCTCGCCCAACAACCCGACCGGCACCACCGTCACCCACGACCGGCTGGCCGCGTTTCTGGAGCGCGTTCCGGAGCGGGTGCACGTCGTGCTCGACGAGGCCTACATCGACTACGTGGACGACCCCGCCGCGCCACGTGCCGTCGAACTCGTCGCGGAGCACCCGGGGTTGACGGTCGTCCGTACCTTCTCCAAGGCGCACGGGCTCGCCGGGCTGCGGGTCGGCTACGCCGTGACGCACCCGGCGATGGTCGACGCCCTGACCAGGCTGCGCCCCGCGTTCGGCGTGACGGCGCTCGCCGAGGCGGCCGCGGTGGCCTCCCTGCGGGCCGAGTACGAGCTCGCCGACCGGATGGAGCGGGCCCGCGGCGAGCGGGACAGGCTCGTCGCCGGGCTGCGGGCGGCAGGTTGGCAGGTTCCGCCCAGCCAGGCCAACTTCGTCTGGCTGCCGCCCGGCCCCCGCACCCGGGAGCTGGCCGCGCGGCTGCGCGCCAACGGCCTGACGACACGTCTGTTGGGCGAGGACGGCCTGCGGATCTCCCTGGGCACGCCGGGGATCAACGACCTGGTCCTGCACACCGCGTCGGAGGACGCCCCGACGGGGCCGGTCCGTGGTGGAATGCCCGTGTGAGGGGGCGGGGATGACATGGAGCGAGACGGAGTACGTCGCCTATCTGCTGGCCGAACGGCGCCGCTACGCCTGGGTGTTGGCGCGCCACGGCGGGCTGACCCCCGAGGAGGCGCGGGCGGTGGCGCGGGAGCACTACCCGTACGAGCCGGCCGACGCGCCCTTCCGGGGCCTGGTCTTCCATGACGAGGCGTGGCACTGGGCGATGCGCGTGATCCACGGCGACCGCTACGCGTCCACCCACCCCGAGCTGGTTCACCCGCCGGAGGAGTACCGGGAGTTGGACTGACGGCCGCGGCCGGTCCCCGATGCCTCAGTCCAGCGGGGACGGCCACGCGTGGGCCGGGAGAAGGTCCCGCAGCGGTGGGGCCTCCGTGCGGCTCAGGACGACCTCGGTGTCCAGGTTGGCCGGGTCGATCTGCCGGATGAACTCGCGGCAGCGGCCGCACGGGGGCAGCACGTGGAGCACGCCCTCGTCGCTGCGCCACACGGCGACGATGCGGGCGATGCGGTACTCGCGGGCCGTCACCATCGCGCCGATCGCCGCGTGTTCCGCGCAGAAGCCGGTGCCCGAGCCGGTGTCGATGCACACGCCCGTGTGGAGGCTGCCGCCGGCGGTCAGCAGCGCGGAGGCGACGTCGCCGAAGAGCCGGTCCCCCACCCGGTGCGGGTGGAGCACCGAGGCGGCCAGGTCGATGAGTTGGGTCGGGGAGCCGTCCGTGATCATGCCTCGGACGCTAGCAGAGGCGGGCGGGCACGGCCGTTTCGGCGATTGTCAGTGGTGTGGGCCATGCTGTTCCCCAGATCGCCACAGAGGGTCGCAACGGCCCTCTGGGCTGGGGGTTCCTCTGGTTCCGGCTGCCCGTGAGGGCTGATGGGGCCTGCGCGGAAACGGCCCGGCCCCGGCGCACAGTCAGGGGAGAGACGATGGTGGAGAACGCGGAGACGATCCGCTGGGAGCGGCGTGCGACGGCGCGCGTCGTTCCGGGGGCGAGGCCCCGCAAGGTGGTGAAGGTGCCGTTCGTCGAGCTGGCCGACGGCAGGTTGCAGGGAGTGGTGTCCAGCGGTTCCGACATCGCCCGGGTCTATGTGTCGGCGATCGAGGCCGGCAGCCACGACGTCAGCTGCGGCACCAACAACAACCGGCCCTGCGGGGGCGCGCGGCCGGGCGGCTGCAAGCACGTCGACGCGCTGGTGAAGGAGGCCGTCCTCCAGTACGGGGAGGAGCGGGTCGGCCGCTATCTGCGGGCGGAGCCGGGGGACGGCGACCTGGCGTCGCGGCTGCGCGGTGGCGGGGTCAACCACGACCGCCCGGCGGCCGAGGTGTTCAGCCGCTTCCTGCGGCATCTCGCCTATCTGGAGGTGCCGGAGAGCGCGGCGCCGCTGCCTGAGCTGCGGTGGTTCCCGGCGACGGGGGCGGTGCGCTGATGCTGGGCATTCAGCTCGCCGAGCTGCTGGCGAACGAGCCGCACGGGGTGTCCGAGGCGCTGGAGGCGGTGGACGGCTTCGACCGGACGCTGGTCGGCGGGCTCGGCCGGCTCACCCCGGAGCAGGCGGGCGCGGTGTCGGCGCTGGCCGGCACGGTCTCCGCGTCGCCGCTTGGCGCGGCGGCCACCGAGGCCGCCGAGAAGGTCCGGGCCGGCTCCGTCTCCGACGAGCGGCTGGTCGTGCTGGCCGCTGCCAGGGCCGCGCTGCTGGGCGCGGTGCACGACGGCCAACTGGCCGCGCTGGACGCGGCGTTGGGGCGTCAGCGCGCGGAGTGGCCGGAGGCGGGCGGCGGGGAGCCGCTGCCGGACCGGCTGCTGGAGGGGGCGCGTTCCTGGCTGCGGGAGCTGGCGCTGGTCGGCTGGCGGGGCCTCACGGACGACTCCCTGCGGGGCGTCGACCAGGCGCTGACGGCGCTGTGGGCGGAGCCGGCGGCCCGGAGGCTCGCGGTGCTGCTGGACGGGCTCGCCGGCGAGCTGCGCGCCTGCCTGCCGCTGGCCACCTGGGAGCGGCTGCCGGTGCGGCGCTGGGCCGACCTGTGGGCGGCGGCGCTGCTGCTGTGCCAGCCGGGCGTGCTGCGGACGGCGGACGCGCCGGCGGCCCCGGTGAGCGGCCGGCTGCTGCCGTTGGGCGCCGAGCTGCACGAGCATCCCACCGCCGTTCAGCTCGTCGTGCACGCCCTGCTGGAGGAGGGCGGCGACCGGCCGGCGCGGCTGGTGCGGTTCGGGGTCGGCGCGGCCAAGGTCGAGACGCTGACCGGGCCGACGGTGTGGCGGCTGCTGGCCCGGTTCCCCGTGCTGCTGCGGGCGTTGGCCGAGCGCCGGGCGCTGAGCGCGACCGGGCTGACGCCGCTGGGCGGCGGCGAGCTGCTGTGGGACGAGTCCGCCGTGGCGCTCGACGAGCCGGCGGATCCGTTCGTCACCGCGCGCACCCAGCTGGCGGGCGCGGTCGCCGCGCCGGTGCCGCCGCTGCGGCGCCATCCGGTGCAGCTCGCCGAGCCGGTGTGGCTGGAGGGGTACCGGGTGAAGAAGGACGTGCTCACGCTCGACGGTCACGCGCTGCGGCTGGACGTGGAGCACCTGCCGGCGGCGGGCCCGTTGACACCGCAGCTGGTGGGCGCGTCCACCGCGTGCCTGGGGCTGCTGTGCTGGGAGGCCGACGGCTGGACGCTGCGGCCCCTCGGGGTGCGGGCCACCGTGCGGCGGCAGGAGGTCGAGGTGCACACCGGGGACTGGGCGGACGGGCCGACGGACCCGAAGGCCGCCAAGTCCGAGGCCAGGTGGGGCGACCCGCTCGCGGTGCTGCGCGAGCGCGCGGGACGGTTGCTGCGCGCATGACCGACACCGAGCACGAGACGAGCGCGCCGCGGGCCGGCGACCCGGCGCACGCGCGGGCCATGGGCAACCGCCGGCAGGTGCTGTACTGGCGGCTGCTGGCCCGCCTCTTCGACGGCGAGGAGCAGCCCGCGCTGGAGAGCGCGGGCGTGGCCGTCGCCGAGGACCTCGGACTCCCGCCGGCGCTGCTGGACCCGGGCGTCTCGGTGGACAACCTGATCCAGCGCTTCCCGGAGCTGGCCGACGAGTTCGCCGCGCTGCGCGGCGGGCGGGAGGAGGACGGCGCGGAGGGGGGCGGCGCGGAGGAGGACCCGGAGCGCTCGGTGCGCCGCGCGGCCCTGGTCACCAAGCTGCTGCTGAACACGTTCGCCACCGGTACGGGCGCGGTCTCCGCCGCCCGGTTCAACGACTGGCAGCGGGACGCCTCATGGTGCCGGCAGGCGCTGGGCGGCGACGAGGGCGGACGGGGCGAGCTCTCCGGTTACCTGTCGGCCCTGGAGGGCGACCTGGTCAAGCGGATGCATCTGCGCGAGGTGCTCGCCGACCCGGCGCGCGCCCGGGCGCTCACGCCGAGCATGTCGCTGATCGAGCAGCTGCTGCACGACAAGGACAACCTCTCGGGCACCGCGCTGGCCAGCGCCAGGGCGCTGATCCGCCGCTTCGTCGACGAGGTGGCCGAGGTGCTGCGCACCCAGGTGGAGAAGACCAGCGCCGGCACCATCGACCGCTCGGTGCCGCCCAAGAGGGTCTTCCGCAACCTGGACGTCCAGCGCACCGTCTGGAAGAACCTGACCAACTACGACCCCGAGCAGCGGCGGCTCTACGTCGACCGGCTCTACTACCGGCACACGGCGCGCCGGACGACGCCGGCGCGGCTGGTGGTCGTCGTCGACCAGTCGGGCTCGATGGTGGACTCGATGGTCAACTGCACCATCCTGGCCTCGATCTTCGCCGGGCTGCCCAAGGTCGACGTCCACCTCGTCGCCTACGACACCCGCGCGCTGGACCTGACGCCCTGGGTGCACGACCCCTTCGAGGTACTGCTGCGCACCCGGCTCGGGGGCGGCACCGACGGCACGGCCGCGATGGCCCTGGCCCGGCCGAAGATCACCGACCCGGACAACACGGTGCTGGTGTGGATCTCCGACTTCTACGACAACCCGGCGCTGATGAACGACTTCCGGGCGGTGCACCGCTCGGGGGCCCGCCTCATACCGGTCGGCTCCGTCAACAGCTCGGGGCGCGGCAGCGTCAACCCGACGTTCCGCCAGCACCTCAAGGAGCTGGGCACGCCGGTGATCTCCGGCCACATCCGCAAGCTCGTGTTCGAACTCAAGAACTTCCTCGCCTAGGAGTCCCGATGACCGACAATCTGCTGCGCGCGCCCGCCGAGGTGAAGTACGCCGAGGAGCTGGACTGGCTGGAGTCCGTCGACGACGCGCCCAAGCCGTTCTCCTGGCGACTGAGCCCGAAGATGGTGCGGCTGTTCATCCTGGGGTCCGAGCGGGCCGACGGGCTCGACCGCGAGATCCCCCAGAAGTGGTTCGGCGACCGCGCCTTCGTGGAGCGTTCCATCGTCACCCTCGCCTCCGACCGGGGCCTGCTGCTGATCGGCGACCCCGGCACCGGCAAGAGCTGGCTCGCGGAGCTGCTGTCCGCGGCGATCTGCCGCAACTCGACGCTGGTGGTCCAGGGCACCGCCGGCACCACGGAGGACCAGATCAAGTACTCGTGGAACGTCGCGCAGGTCATCGCCCAGGGACAGTCCCGCGAGGCGATGATCCCCTCGCCGATCATGACGGCGATGGAGACCGGCGTGATCGGCCGCTTCGAGGAGCTGACCCGTTCCACCAGCGACGTGCAGGACGCGCTGATCTCGATCCTGTCCGAGAAGTACGTCTCCATCCCCGAACTCGACGGCGCCGACGGGGAGAACACGGTCTTCGCCAAGCCCGGGTTCTCGATCATCGCCACCGCCAACAGCAGGGACCGGGGCGTCAACGACCTGTCGTCCGCGCTGAAGCGCCGGTTCAACTTCGTCCGGGTGCCGGTGGTGACCAACAAGCGCAGCGAGGCGGAGATCGTCCGGTTCCGCACCAGCGAGCTGCTGCGCCGCCACCGGATAGAGGTGGAGGTGCCGCCGACGCTGCTGGACATCCTGCTCCAGAGCTTCGCCGACCTGCGCGCGGCGGCGGCCAACGCGGCCAGCGACGACGAGCGGCTGGAGTCCGCGCTCTCCACCGCCGAGCAGATCGGCGTCCTGGAGGACGCGGTGCTGCACAGCCAGTTCTTCGGCGAGAAGGAGCTGGGCGCCCACACGCTCGCCAGCTCGCTGGTCGGCTCGCTCGCCCGGCGCGCACCGGAGGACCTGGCGATCCTCAACAAGTTCTGGCACGGCGTCGTCGAGCCCCGCAGCGAGGGCGAACAGGGCGGTCCCTGGCGGGACTTCCTGGACGGTGGCCGCGAGGCGATCGCGACGCTGTCGTGAGCGCCCCCGTCGCGGCGGGCCCGGTCGCCGGGCCCGCCGGGGACCTCGGCCCGCTGCGCGAGCGGCTGCGGGCGGCGGCCGAGGAGTTCGCCGGGGCCGACGACGCGGTGCCGGAGATCCTGGCCGGGATGGTCGAGGACGTCGACCGGGCGCTCGCCGAGGAGCTGGAGATCTTCCCGGTCTGCCACCACTCACCCGCCTCCGCGCTGGCCATGGCCAGGCGGCTGGCGGAGAAGCAGCCCCGGGTGATCTACCTGGAGCTGCCGGAGGACCTGGCCCCGCTGCTGGAGGAGCTGCGCAACTGCCGGCTGCCCGTCGCGCTCCAGGCGTTCGCCACCGAGCTGGACGGCTTCCCCTCCGACTGGGCGCCGCTGAGCGTGGTGGCGCCCCTGACGGAGGCGTCCGCCGAGTACCAGGCCATCGCCTACGCGCTGGACACCCCCGACGTCGAGCTGGTGCTGGTGGACCGGTCGGCCGACCACGTCCTCCAGTGGCGGGAGCGGGAGGAGCCCCCGGGCGCGGATCCGGCGGCGGACGGCGAGGGGCAGGAGCCGGAGGAGGCGGCGGGGCTGCACGGCGACGCCCTCGGCGTCGGCGTGGGCCGGCTGCGGCCCGGCTTCGCCGAGTTGGAGGCTTACCTGCTGCACCACGGGAAGGTCAGGCACTGGTCCGAGTGGTGGGACCAGTACGTGGAGCAGCCGCTGGCCGGCGCGGACTACCGGACGTACCGCCAGGTCATGGTGATGATCGGCAGCCTCTTCCGCAGGCTGCGGCCCGAGCGGCGGGCGCGGCTGGCGGTCGACGAGGACCGCGAGCGGTACATGTGGACCCGGATCAAGGAGCATCTGGCCTCCTCCGGCGCCGACCCAGCGACCGCGCTCCACGTCTGCGGGGCGTTCCACGCGGCCAGCCGCGTCGAGCAGTTCGGCCTCGCCTCCGAGGCGGAGCCGTTCCCGATACCGGAGCGCACCGGGACCGCCTGGCGGTACGGGCTGATCCCCTCCAGCCACTCGGCGATCGAGGCGCAGTTCGGCCTCGCCCCCGGCGCCGTCTCGCTGGCGGCGGCCACCTGGTCGCGCACGCTGACGGCGGAGCGGCTGACCCCGTTCCGGCTGGCGGGTCAGCAAAGCGGGCGCGGGAAGCCGAAGGCCCGTAAGCGCGCCCCCTCCCCGGGCGGCGCGGGCGAGGCGGGCGGCGACCGGCTGTCGCCGTTCCTGGACCGGTCGCCCGTGCCGGGTGCGCTGGACGAGGAGGAGCTGCGCGGCTGGTGCGTGGACCTGGTCCGGCTCGCCCGCCGCAACGGCTACCTGGCCAGCACCGCCGACGCCATCGCCGTCTTCGAGACCTCGGTGCTGCTGGCGGGGATGCGCGGCCGGGCCAGGCCCACGCCGTACGACTTCGAGGACGCGGCGGTCACCTGCGTCGAGAAGGACACCGTCCCCGGCAAGCGGGACGTGCGCCGGCTGTGCGGGATTCTGCTGGGCGGGGACCGGATCGGCACGGTCGGCTACGACGCGCTGCCGCCGCTGGCGCGCGACGTGCTGGACCGGCTGGAGCCGCTGGGGCTCAACCTCACCGCCCGCACCCAGCAGCGCGCCCTGCTGGACCTGGCCGGCAGACCGGAGCTGCGGCCCTGTTCTGACGTGCTGTGGATGCTGCGCCGCCTGCTGGGGGACGTGGTCCGCCCGGTGATGGGGGACCGCACCCTGGGGGAGCGCGCCATCCAGGAGAGCTGGGACCTGGCGCTCGGCCGCGAGCAGCGGGCGCTGGTGCAGCTCGGCTACGAGGGCGTCACCGTCGAGCAGGTGCTGGAGCAGCGGCTGCGGCGCGCGGTGCGCGAGCCCGACGCCACGGCGGCGACCGCGCTGAAGGCCGTCGAGGAGGCGCTGGTCTACCTCGGCCCCGGCCGGCTGGTCGACGACCTCGGCGCCCGTGCCGTGGCGCTGCTGGCGGCCGAACGCACGGTGGACGGCGCGCCGTTGGTGCTGCGCCGGATACGCCGGCTGCTCGCGTACTACCGCACCACGGAGGCGGGGCCGCCGCCCTGGGCCGAGACCTTCGTGACCACCGGTTACGCGCACTACTGCACGCTGCTGCCCACGGCGTTCACCGACGAGGAGGTCGGGGCGCGGCAGGTCGCGGCGATGCTGGGCTTCCTGTTCGGCCTTGAGGGCTTCGCGCTGGCCCTGGGCTGTGACCGGGCGCAGTTGGAGCTGGCCGTGCGGCAGTGCCATCCGGCGCGGCCGGACCGGACGGCGCTGCTGTGGGCGGCGGAGCACCGGCTGGACCTGCTGCCGCTGTCCGAGCTGCGGGAGCGGTGCGCGGAGCTGCTGGCCAACCCGCTGGTGGTGCCGTCGTTCCCGCGCTATGTCAGCGGTTTCGTGCAGGCGTTGGAGCCGGTGCCCTCGCTGGCGCCGTTCGTGGTGGAGCAGTTGTCCGGGGCGTTCGGCCGGCTGCCGGACGAGGTGCTGCTGCCCTGGCTGCCGCGGTTGATCATGACGCTGCGGCGGGAGGCGGCGGAGCTGCTGCCGGTGCTGGTGCGGGAGGCGGGCCGGACCTTCCCCGGGGCGCTGCCGGCGCTGGACGCGCTGGTGCCGCCGTGGGAGGCGCCGCCGGCGACCGCGCCGGCGCGGCTCGCGCCCGACGCCGGGCCGGCGGGCGGGCTGCTGGCCGCCCACCCGGCCGGATGCGAGGCGTGGACGGCGCTGCTCGGACTGCCGGTGGAGTGGGCTGAGGCGCCGCCCCCGGCGGGACCGGCGGGCGCGCTGGTGACGGCCCACCCGGCGACGGCCGAGGCGCTGGCCGGCGTGCTCGCCGGGTGACGGCGGCCGGGTGACCGCGGTGGCGGCCGGCCGGGCCGCCACCGCGGCGCGTGCGGGCGGGGGCGGCGACGCCGGCCGGGGGTGGTGACGTTGCTCCGGGGCGGTGACGTTGGCCTGGCGTTCACGCACATGCCAGGTGCGGTGGGCAGGCTGGCGGGGGCCCTCCCGGCGCCGCCGGGCCGGCCCTCACGGATCGCCGCCCCACGAGGAGTCCGCATGACATCCACCGCACGGCCGCGCCGCCTGCCGCGCGGCGCCCGCAGGTCGGCGCTGCCCGCGACCGCGGCGCTGGTGCTCGCCGGCCTGGCCGGAGCACCCGCCGGCGCGCAGGACCACGCGCGTGCCACGGAGGCGGGAGGCTTCGACCGGATCGTGCTCTCCGCGACCGCCACCCCCGACACCGCGGCCACCCTGACCTGGCGCGCCGACGCCGCCTCGGCCGCGCCCGCCGTCGAGTACCAGCCGGCGGACGGCGGTACCGCCGTGACCGTGCCGGCCGTCGCCACCGGCGAGGTCGCCGGCGGCCACTACCACCGTGCCGACCTCACCGGTCTCACCGCCGACACCGCCTACCGCTACCGCGTGGGCGACGGCACCGAATGGAGCGGGTGGATCACCTTCCGCACCGCCGGCGCGGCGGGGGACCCGTTCTCCTTCCTGTACTTCGGCGACATCCAGAACGACATCACCACCGGCGCCGCGCCGCTGGTCCACGCCGCGCGGGCCGCCGTCCCCGACGCCGCGTTCACCGTGCACGCCGGCGACCTGGTCAACAACGCCGACGCCGACGACGAGTGGGCCGAGTGGTTCGACGCCTTCGGCACCGGCCACACCGCCACCCACCCGCAGTTCGCCACGCCGGGCAACCACGAGTACGACGGCTGGGAGCTGTCCGCGCACTGGACCCGCCAGTTCCCCGGCGCCGGAAACGGCCCGGACGACGAGGACCTGGACGGCACCGCGCACTACACCGACTACCAGGGCGTGCGCTTCGTCTCGCTCAACAGCAACTACACCAACGCGCCCTGGTTCGACGCGGTCGACTGGCTGGAGGACCAGAAGGTCTGGCTGGAGCGGGTGTTGAGCGACAACCCGAACCGCTGGACCGTCGTCACCCTGCACCAGCCGGTCATGGCCAACAGCGAGGGCCGCAGCGGGCTCGCCGTGCGCGAGGCGTTTCTCGACGTCCTGGAGGAGCACGACGTCGACCTGGTGCTCCAGGGCCACGACCACTCCTACGGCCGGGGCAACCTGCTGGACCGCCGCACCGACGACCCCGACGTCACCACGGGACCCGCCTACGTCGTCTCGGTCGCCGGACCGAAGATGTACGAGCCCAGCCCCGAGGACTGGGAAGCGGCCGGCGCCGAGGTCCGCGTCCAGCACGGCGACACCCAGACCTACCAGGTCGTCGACGTGACCACCGACAGCCTGCGCTACGAGTCAAGGACCGAGGAGGGCACGGTCGTCGACGCCTTCACCGTGGTGCGCGACGCGGACGGCAAGCGGGTCGTCGAGGACTGAACGGCCGCGCGACGCGGGCCCGGCCTAATTCGCTGGCCCGGGCCCGCGCGCCGGGTGAGAGTGGCGCCATGACCACACCCCCCGCCGCCTTCCTTCCCGGCCTCGAACTCTCCCGCGTCCTCTACCACGAGGCGGTCGCGCCGCTGTTGGCCGAGGCGCGACCAGGACTGCCGCACGCCGCCGCCCGCGTGGGCGCGGGCTCGGAGGTGCTGGGCTTCGACACCGCCCGCTCCGCCGACCACGAGTGGGGTCCCCGCCTGGAACTCTTCCTGGCGCCCGCGGACGCGGAACGCGCGCCGGAGCTCGTGGAGTTGTTCGCCCGGCGGCTGCCCAAGCACGTCAGGGGCTGGCCCACCCACTTCGAACGGGCCGAGACCGATCCGGTCGGCCTGATGACCCCCACCGAGGGGCCGGTCGACCACCGGGTGACGGTCACCACCGTGGACGCCTGGCTGCGGCGGCAGCTCGGCCCTGGCGGGGTGAGCGACCCGCCCACCCCGGTGGAGTGGCTGGCGATGCCGCAGCAACGGCTCGCCGAGGTCACCGGCGGCGCGGTCTTCCACGACGGACTCGGCACGCTGACGGCGGCGCGCCGCCGTCTGGACTGGTACCCGGACGAGCTCTGGCGCTACCAACTCGCCTGCCAGTGGCAGCGGGTCTCCCAGGAGGAGGCGTTCGTCGGCCGCTGCGCCGAGGTCGGTGACGAGTTGGGCTCCGCCGTGGTGGCCGGCCGGCTGGTGCGCGACCTGATGCGGCTGTGCCTGCTGCTGGCCCGCCGCTACGCGCCCTACAGCAAGTGGCTGGGCAGCGCCTTCGCCCGGCTGCCGGTGGCCCGCGAGCTGACGCCCGACCTGCGCGCCGCGCAGCGCGCGGACGACTACCCGGAGCGCGAGGCGGCGCTGGGCCGCGCGTGGGAACGGGTCGCGCGCCTGCAGAACGCGACCGGCCTCGCCCCGCACGTCGACCCGACCCCGCGCGACTACCACAGCCGTCCGTACCGGGTGCTGCACGCCGAGCGCCTCGCCGGTGCGCTGGCCGGCACGCTGACCGATCCGGCGGTCCGCGCCTGGCCGTTGACCGGCGCGGTCGACCAGTGGGCCGACAACACCGACCTGATCCACCACCCCGAGGCGCTGCTGGCCGCCGCGCGGGCGCTGACGGGGGAGGCCGGGGAGGGCCGGCATCCCGCACCGTGAACTTAGCTTAGGCTAGCCTAACTTCACGGTGCGGGGTGCGCCGGTTGTCGGCACGGAGAGGCGGCGCGAGCGATGGGGCACGGCTGGGAGGGGGCGGTCCTGAGGCTGTTCCGCGGCAGGGACTTCACGTTCACCGTGACCGGGGTGGAGCGGATCACCGACCGCTACCGCCGGGTGCGGGTCACGGACGGCGGGCTGCTCGCGGCCGTTCCGCCGCACCCGACGATGTGGGTCAGGCTCTGGTTCGACCGCGGCGGCAAGCCGCACCAGCGCGCGTTCACCCTGGTCGACCCGGACCCGCGCGCCGGCGCGTTGAGCCTGGAGTTCGCGCTGCACTCGGGCGCGGCCAGCGACTGGGCCAGGAGCGCGCGCCCCGGCGACACCGTCGACGCGACCCTCCAGGGCTCCGGCTACACCCGACCGGCGCCCGCCCCGGGGCGGCTGCTGGTGGTCGGCGACCCCGCCGCGCTGCCCGCCGTCGTCTCCCTGCTCGCCGACCACCCCGACACCCCCGCCACCCTCTGGTTCGAGACCCCGCACCTGGGCGACCGGGTGCTGCCCTTCCGGCTGGATCCCGACCGCCACGAGCTGCGGCTGGTCGAACGGGTCGACGGCGGCGCCGGGTTGGTGCGGCGGGTGCGCGCCGAGCTGCCCGCGCTGGTCCGGGACCCGGCGGACGTCTACGCCTGGGTCACGTGTGACACCGTCACCACCCGGGCGCTGGCCTCCTTCCTGCGCCGGGAGGTCGGGATCCCCAGAAGCCGGCTGCACGCGCTGGGGTACTGGCGCCCGTGAGGCGGCGCCTCAGGAGCCGGCCTCCCGGTAGGCCAGCCCGCTCGCGTTGGGTGTCGTCCCCTCGTAGAGCCCGGTCGCGTGGGTGCCCGTGGAGAGGGTGAACCAGGCGTAGCGCTCGACGTACGGCTGCTCCTCCAGCATCGCCGTCGAGTTCCGCACGAAGTCCGCCTGCTCCTGCTCGCCGGGGTAGCGCGGGGTCGGGCCGGTGAAGTCGATCAGCGCGTACTCGGTCAGCCACACCGGCTTGCCGTACCGGTCCGCCACCGCCTGGAGATAGCCCCGCAGGTGCTCCACCGCGTCCGGTCCGAAGTCCGAGCCGTACCAGTGCACCGGGACGAAGTCGACGCGCAGCCCCCGTTCCTCGGCGCCCGTCATGAAGCGGTCCAGCCAGCCGCCGGGGGTGTCCCCGCCGTAGGCGACCGCCGGCGCGCCCAGGCGCAGCCCGGTGGACTCCAGCCGCGGCCACAGGTCGAGCGCCTGCTCCACCGACATGTTCGCCTGCTCCGGGAGGTCGGGCTCGTTGAAGCCCAGCAGTTGCTCGCCCTCCCGCGCCGCCTCGGCCAGCGCCTCGTCCGTGACGGAGTCCGCGCCCCAGATCATCGGGACGAACTCGGCGCCCTCGGGCGTCGCGACACCCCGCGGTCCCGACGCCCAGCCGTAGTGCCAGGAGACGTCGACGTCGGCGAGTGCCTCCGAGGCGCCGGCGACCGGTGTCGCGCTGACGCCCTTCTTGGCGGAGGCGGCGGGCGTCGGTCCTCCGGTGTCCGCGGGCGCGGCGCCGGCCAGGGTGGGGGCGCCGGCGCCCAGCAGCAACGCGATCACGCCGGTCAACACGCGGGGCACGAGGGACATCGCCTGGACCTTCCGGTGGGGGATGGGGGAGTCCGTGCGGGATGCTGGCGACCGCCGGGCAACGCGCCTTCCGCGGGGGGCGAGTTGAGCCGGAGAGCGCTCTCAGTCGGGATGCTGGCACGGTGCCGGAGGGGCGTCAACGGGACGGCGCGTTCCGGACGCCGGGGGCGCGGGGGCGGTGACGGGGGCGCGAGTCGGGGTGAACAGTCGTTCACCTGTTGTCGGAAGTTTATTGACCCGCACTGGTGCCGACCATAGGTTGACCCAGCCGTCGCACAATGTCGTGTGCGCGTAACCGGGAGATGCCATGCGCAGAAGCACCTGGGTCCTGTCCGGATCGGCCGCCGTGCTGGTGGCCGCCTCGGTCGTGACCCGCCTCGTGGTCTACCCGTCCGTCCACCAGCTTCCGGACGACACGGACACCACCTTCGAGTACACCGGATCGGCGACGCTGCTCAACGCGGCCGCCATCGAGAGCGGGGACCTGGCCAACGCCTTCCTCCGCGACGTCCCGATCAGCCTCGACCGCCACGTCAAGGTCGTGGAGACCGACGGCTCGACCGCCGTCGTCACCGACGACGTCACGGTGGCCGGCGAGGACGGCACCGAACTGTCCACCACCAGCCACCGCTGGGCCGTGGACCGGAAGGACCTGGTCAACGTCGAGGCGCCGGAGGGCTCGGAGGCGGAGGAGCACCAGGGGCTCGTCATCTCCTGGCCGCTGGACCCGGAGGAGAAGGACTACACCTTCTGGGACCCGACCACCGCCACCGAGGTGCCGGCCGTCTACGACCGGACCGAGGACGTGGAGGGCCGCACCGCCTACGTCTACACGATGGACGCCGCGGGGCCGCTGGCCGACCCGGCCATGACGGAGCGCTTCCCCGCCGCGCTGCCCAAGGACGTGTTGGCGGGCATAGCCCAGACCCTTCCCGCCGAGCAGCAGCCGCCGCCCGAGCTGCTGGGGCAGCTGCCCGACGAGGTGCCGCTGACCTACGCCGCCAGCGTCTCGCGGGTCGCGTGGGTCGACTCCGAGACCGGCGCGGTCCTCAACGGCTCGCTGGACCAGGCCGTGGTCGCCCAGATCCAGGGGCCGGAGGGGCCGGTCGACCTGGCGCCGGTCAACGCGCTGGCGGTCGAGGGGACCGAGGAGGGCACCAAGGAGCGGGCCGACGACGCGGACTCCAACTCCCAGATGCTCTGGCTGGTGCGGATGGCCATCCCGTTGGGCCTCGGGATCGTCGCCGCGCTGCTGGTGGTGCTCGCCGTCTGGCGCGAGCTGAGCGGCCGCGGCCGCGACGCCGGGGGCCAGGAGCCCCCGGCCGCCGACCCGCCGCCGGCCACCGCCTGAGCGGACCGCGCCGCGCCGACCCGAGGGGTCCGTGGCACGGGGGAACTCCCCCGTGCGCGGGCCCCTCGGGCGTGCGGGGGCGGGGGAGCGCGGCGGCGCCTCGTCGAGGGGTGCGGAGGTGGGGCGCGGCACCCTTCCCCTGGTTTCGGGTGCTTTCGAAAGTGAAAGCGGAGGACTGGGGCGAGGGTGGGGCGGTTGGTGAGGGTGCTCCCTGAGGTGGAGCCGCGTTCCACGGTGCGCGTTCCCCGGGTGACGGTGAGTCAGATCACATCGGCGGTGGTCTTTTGTGGGGGTGCTGGTCGGACTGCTGGTTATCTCGATCGATTGATCGGTTGGGTCCCGATAAAGCGAAGCCTTATCCGATCGGCAACAGTCAATTCCTTTCGCCTTCCCAGGGGTTGGCGCCGGGTATTCCTTGACACCCTTTCGTGTCCCGGCGCATTCTGCCCAACGTCCGGTACCCGGCGGGATTCCCGCTGGTGACGGGCGTGGAAAAGGGGAGTGGTGCCATGCGCGGGAAGCGGGGCGCGGGATACGGAGCGGCGAGGGACGCGGGTGCGCGTGGGCGGAAGGCGCCGCGCGCCGAGGGGAGTTCGTCCGGTCGCCCCGCCCCGGGGGATGACCGCTCCACACCACCGCACGACCCGCGAGTGAGGACCGATGGCTGACCTGATCCCACCGACCGGCCGCGTGCACTGGATCGGCACGGGCCGTGCGACCGGCAGCGGCCTGGGGCTCGTCTGCGACGAGGCCGCCACCCTGCTGTGGGGGCGCACCGTCGCGAGGGCCGAGTCCCACCTGGACCGGCTCGGCCTCACCGGCGGCGCCGAGCCGCGCGCCCTGGAGCCCGGGGCCCTCGCCCGGGAGATCGTGCCCGGCGACGTGGTCGTCGCGATGCTGCCCGCCGCCGGGCATCCCGCGCTCGCCGAGGCGGCGCTGGCCGGCGCGGCCCATCTCGTCAGCCCCGGCTACGCGGACCCCGGGCTCACCCCCCACGCCAGGCGGGCGGCCGAGCGCGGCTCCGTGCTGCTCACCGAGGTCGGCCTCGCCCCCGGCGTCGACCACCTGTTCGCCCACGACCTGGTCGGCGCCGCGCGGGCCACCCTCGGCGACCGCCCCGCCGTGGCGGACTTCGCCTCCCACAGCGGAAGCGGCCCGGCGGCGCCCGACGCCTTCCGCCACCGCTTCGACCGCTCGCCGCACGAGGCGCTGACCGCGCTGCTCACCCCGGCCCGGACGATCGCCGAGGGGCTGCCGCGACTGGTCGCCCGGCCCTGGGAGGACACCCGCCGACTGACCGTCGGCGACGAGACGTTCGAGGCCCATCCCGGCCGGGACAGCCTGCCGTTCCTCGCCACCTACGGGCTGCCTGCCACCTGGCGGCTGGAGAGCTTCGCGCGCGGCACGCTGCGGCCTGACGGCTGGAGCGCGGCGTGGAAGCCGGTCCTCGCCGAGCTGGCCGAGGCCGACGAGGCGGGCGTCGCCGCCCTCGCCGAGCGGCTCGCGGCCCGCCAGCCCGGCACGGACGCTGACCGCGACCGAGTCGTGATGTCCGTGCGGCTGAGCGTCCACACCGACGACGGCACCGACTGGTCGGGGGAGTGGAGCCTGGACACGGTGGGCGACGCCCGGGAGTCCGCCACCGCGCGGCTGGTCTCCGTGCCGCTGGCCTGCGCCGTGCTCGACGTCGCGGCCGGCCGGGTGCCGCCGGGGCTCCACCAGGCCACCGACGACCCCGAGGCCGTCCGTCGCTGGCTGACGTTCCTCACCGCCCGGGGGATCGTCGCCACCTTCCGCGGCGACGGTGCCGTGTGACCGCTTCCCCGTCCGCGCCCGCCGCACCCGGCGTCCCCGGCCTCGCCGGCGCCGGGCCCCGGCGGGGCGTGCTGCCGCTGCTGGTCTACGCCGTGCTCGCCGCCGCCATGGACGTCTACGCGGGCAACCGCTTCGAGGTGGTCAGCCCCGCCGCGGTCGCCGCCGTCGCCTTCACCCTGGCGGTGGCCGTGTTCGCCGCGGCCGACGCCGCCCGCCGCCGGCTGCGCCCCGCCGCGCCCGGCGCGTGGGCGCGGCACCGCCCCGACCTGGTCGCCCTCAACGTCACGACGGCCGTCACCTGGCTGAGCACCTTCTACGCCCTCGACCATCTGGAGCCGGCGATCGTCAACGTCGTCAGTCTGGCGCTCGGCCCGGTCATCACGGTGTTCGCCGGCCCGCTGCTGCGCCGGCGGAGCCGGGTGCTGCGCGCGGAGATCGTGGTCTCGGCGGCCATCTGCGGGCTGCTGGGCGTGCTGATGTGGGGCTCGTTCAGCGGGCGCAGCGGCCTGGGCGAGATCGGGGCCGGCGACGCGGCCTGGGGCCTGGGGCTCACCCTGTCCTGCGCCGCCGGGTCGGCCGCCAGCATCCTCTACATGAAGCGGCTGAACGACGCGGGCTGCGCCCCCGGGACGGCGCTGGCCACCCGTTTCGTACTGATCGGGGCGGCGTCCTGGGCGCTGGTCGCCCTGGAGGGCGGCCCCGGGCTGGAGGCCGCGCTGGTCCCGGGCGTCGTGGTCGCGGTGATAGGGGTCGGGGTCCCGCTCTGCGCGCTCCAGGTCGGGGTGCGGCACACCGAGCCCATCACCACCTCCCTCCTGCTCTGCCTCTCGCCGCTCTTCGCGCTGCTGCTCCAGCTCGGCGACGGGCGGCTGCGGTTCTCCGCCCTCACCCTGGGCGGCGTGCTGGGGGTGGTGGCGCTGGTCGCCGTCGGGGTGCTGGTCCGCGACCGGAGCCCGGGGGAGGGCCCGCCGGTGCCCCGGGCGCGGCGGCCCTGACGGCACGGGCCCGGTCCCGCCGATCCGGTCGCGGGCCCGGCGGGACCGGCAGGGCAGGGGCTCAGCGGTCGCCGTCCCCCGCGACGGCCAGCAGGGCGCGGTGGTGGGCCGGCCTCTCCACCTCGTCCAGCAGGGCGACCGCGAGATCGGCGTAGGAGATCCGGTCCTCGGCCGCGCCGTGCTCCGCGAGCCGATAGCGTCCCGTCCGCCCGCCCTCGTGGTCGAAGTCGCCGGCCGGCGCCGCGTACACCCAGTCCAGCGCCGCCTCCCGCAGCCGGGCGAGCCCCGCCGCGTGCCCGAGCAGGAAGGCGCGGTGCTCACGCGGGTAGCCGGGCTCGTCCATCAGCGGGGCACCCGACCTCCCCGGCAGCACCGAGGCGATCCCGACGACCAGCAGCCGCCCCACCCCCGCCGTGCGGAGCCCGGCCGTCAGGGCGTCGGCGGCGCCGGTGTAGAACGCGTCGGCCGGCACCGTCAGGTCGGCCACCGCGCTGATCGCCGCGTCCTGCCCCTCGGCGGCCCGCCGCACGTCCTCGACGACGGTCACGTCGCCGGCCACCGTTCGCGTCGCGGGCAGCTCCGGGTGCCGCCGTGGATCGCGTACCACGGCGGTGACCTCGTGCCCCCGCGCCCGCGCCTCGGCCACCGTCGCCCGCCCGGCGCGCCCGCCGCCCCCGAACACCACGATCCGCATCGCGCGACTCCTCTCGTCCGGGCCGACGCCCGTGCGCCGGCCGGTGGCCAGGACGTTAGCGGGGGTGGTGGTTACCTCCCGGATACCGGCTATCGTCCGGGGACATGAGGGAACCCCTGCCCGCCGACCTGTTCGACGAGGTGTGCCCCAGCACGCTCAGCCCGGTGCGGGTCGGCGACAAGTGGGGCTTCATGGTGCTCCGTTGCCTGGCCGGAGGGCCCCGCCGCTTCTCCGAGCTGCGGGTGCCGCTGCGGCGGGTCACGCCCAAGGTGCTGACCGCCTCGCTGCGTGCCCTGGAACGCGACGGGCTGGTGGCGCGCTCCGAGGAGCACGGCGCCGGGGGGCGGCGCGTCGAGTACCGGCTGACACCCCTGGGCCGGGGGCTGCTGGAGCCGCTGGAGGAGGTCTGCGACTGGGTGCGCGCGCACGTCGACGAACTGCTCGACGCCCGCGAGGCCCACGACGCCGCGCGGGCCGGCCGGGGCGCCTGAGCGCGCGTCGCGGCCGGCGGCCCCGCGCAGGCCCGGGGCGGGGCCGCGGCGCTCAGGGCCTCATCGCGGGTGAGACGTAGCCGGTGGGGACACGGAAGCCCGCGAGCCAGGCGGTCAGCCGCTCGGTCTCCGCGCCGAGCAGGCGTTCCTCGTCGGCCGACAACCGCTCCAGCGGGCGCACGCGCACCCGGCCCGCCTCGTCCTGCACCCAGCAGCCCACCACCCGGCCGTTGACCCAGGCGGTCGTCCCGGCGTTGCCGCGGCGTTCGAAGAGCGGCTCCCGGTGCGGGCCGAGATAGAAGTCGCGGGCCCGCCACCCCATCACGGTCGGGTCCAGCACCGGCAGCAGCGCGGCCCAGGGGCCCGGATCGGCGAGCTCGTCCACGTCGTCGGCCAGCAGCCAGCCGATCGCCCCGGTGTCCAGGGCGACGGGCACCGCGCCGAGAGCGGCGAGCGCCTCGCGGACGATCGTCCTGGTGGCGCCGAGCCACCACACGAGGTCGTCCTCCGTTCCCGGACCGAAGCTGTACAGCCAGCGGCGGGTGATCTCCCGGTAGCCGTCCGCCGCGGTCATCGGCGCGGGCGTGTCGCCCAGCCAGTCGCGGGTGCGCGTCCACCGGGGGCGGGAGACGTACCAGTCGGCGGTGTTGGTGCCGCGGACCAGGTCGGCCGTGGCGCCCAGCTGGGTGAGGACGCGCGAGGCCGTCCAGGGATCGCCGGGCCGCACCGCGACCCGCACGTCGATCCTCGGTACGGCGCCGCGGATCTCGCGTGCGGTCAGCCCGTCGGGGTGGTCGGCCAGGAGGGCGAGGACTTCGCCGCGGGCGCGGTCGAGCCAGTCGTCCCCGTCGGAGGCGAGGCCGGCCGCGACCACGTCCCGCGTGACGCGGGCGCGCTCGACGGCCGCGACGCGGGCGGACGCGCCCGCCCAGGCGGCGGGGAGCAGGTCGCGCGGGAAGGCGAACAGCGTGCGGCGCATGGCGAGTTGCTTGACGAGGCCGCGATCGGTGAAGAGCGCGCGGTCCACCTCCCGGATCGTCAGCGAGTGCATCCGGGCGTGGCAGGACAGCGGGACGGTGGCGGGCTCCGTCGCGTGCAGCACGGTCATCGCCCGCGCGACGGCCGACGGCGACCCGACCCGGTGGGCGGGGGCCAGCGCGTGCCTCGTGGCGAGCCGCGCGCGGCGTTCCCGGTCGGTCACACGGCGGACCGGCGCGGCGGGGAGGGGACGGAGGCCGCGCGGCCTCCCGCGGGGGGAGGCGGCGGGGACGGGTGCGGAGGAGGAGTGCGCCATGGTCGGGGATGCTGCCCGGCGCAGCGGTCAGTTTCTGTCCGGCACTCCCGCGTTTTCTGTCCGGCACTCCCGCGTTCCCCTGTTCCCGCGTCCTCTCGAGCCCGTGCTCCCGTGCTCCCGCGTTCCGCTACGTGGCCTGGCCGGTCGTGGCGGCGCACCGGCGGGCCAGGTGTGCGAACGCGTGGGTCAGTTCTGGCGGGCCGACGACCGTGGTGTCGACGTCGAAACGGGCGATGTCGGCGGCGAGGCTGGTCCAGGACCACGATCCGAGGGTGAGGCGGCAACGGTCCGGGCCGATCTCCTCCAGCACGCCGTCCCGGACGTAGGGGGCCAGCGCGGCGGCGCCCAGCGCGAGGACGACGGTGCCGGTGCAGGGCCAGTCGCCGGTGGTGTCGGTGGCGCCGCGGAACCGGCCGGTGACAAAGGTGGCCACGTCGCCTCCGGGCAGTCGTCGCGGGCTGAAGCGGGGCCCGTTCGGGACGCGCGGGGTGATCCGGTCGGCGCGGAAGATACGCCAGTCCTGGCGGTCGAGGTCGAAGGCGACGAGGTACCAGCGCCCGTCCCGGGTGAGGACGTGGTGGGGCTCGACGCGTCGCGGGGGCCGGTCGGGTTCCCCCGGGCCGTAGTCGAAGCGCAGGACCTCGTGGGCGTGGGCGGCGGCGCTGAGCGCGAGCAGCACGTCGCCGCCGACGGGCGCGGCCGGTCGCGCGGTGGGGCGTTCGACGGCGGTGACCCGCAGCGCGTCGACGCGGTTGCGCAGCCGGGCGGGCATCACCTGGCGGACGGTGCGCAGGGCACGGGCGGCCGGCTCGGCGTGGCCGCTGCCCTCGGTGGTGGCGGCGATCTGGAGGGCGAGGGTGAGGGCGATGGCCTGCTCGTCGTCGAACAGCAGCGGGGGCAGGTCGGCGCCGGCCGCGAGGCGGTAGCCGCCCTCGGGGCCCTTGGTCGCCGAGACGGGGTAGCCGAGTTCGCGCAGCCGGTCGATGTCGCGGCGCACGGTGCGCAGGCTGATGTCGAGCCGCTCGGCCAGCAGGGCGCCAGGCCAGTCGCGACGGGTCCCCAGCAGTGACAACAGGGCCAGCAGGCGTGCGGAGGTCTTCTGCATGGTGGCGATTCTCCCCGCGGCAGGTGACACACCCTGTCACCTTGCCGGGGGGCCGAGGCGCGCTTCGACGACGCCGCCACGGCGCGGCCCACGACGTGCGCCCCCCGCCGCGTCGCGCGCCCCGGGGGTGTGCCCGCCAACTCCCCCCGTGAACACCTGAGATCGGGCGGGGACGTGCACTACAGTCGGCCCCCACGGCGCCCTCGGTGGGCCTGCCCCGGTGAGAGCGGTGAGGGAACGGGAGGCGGGGAATCAGCGCGCGGATCGACACCACCACGCCAAGCGTCGCGCGAATGCACGACTACCTGCTGGGCGGCGCCGAGCACTACAGGGCCGACCGGGAGGCCGTCGCCCGGCTGCTCGCCCTCGCCCCCAGCAGCGTCGCCGTGGTCCGCAACTGCCGGGCCTTCCTGGAGCGCGCCGTCCGGGTGCTCGCCAGGGACCACGGGGTCACCCAGTACATCGACTTCGGCGTCGGGATGCCGGCCAGGGAGAACGTCCACCAGATCGCCAGGCGGCACGTGCCGGGCGCCCGGGTGGTCTACGTGGACATCGACCCCATGGCCGTCGCCCACGGCCGGCTGGTCCTGGAGGAGGACCGGGACACCCTGGTCGTGCGGGCCGACATCACGCGCCCGGAGCGCGTCTTCGCCGACCCCGGGGTCCGCCGGCTGCTGGCCGCCGAGCCCACGGCGGCGCTCTTCGGCTCCGTGCTGCACTGCCTGACGGACGCCCAGGCCCCCGCCGAACTGGTCGCCGACGTCAGCGCCCGGCTGCCACCCGGCAGTTTCGTCGCCCTCTCGCACCTGGTCAGCGACGACGCGCTGGTCCGTCGCCGGATCACCGCGCTGATGGCCGAGCTGACCGGGGGCCGCTGGGGCAGGGTGCGGGAACGCGCCGACGTGGCCGGGTACTTCGCCGGGACGCGGCTGCTGGATCCCGGGCTGACCGACGTGCGCCACTGGCGCCCGGACGACCGGCTCCAGCCGCCGCAGCGCACCGACGAGTGGACCGGCTGGTGCGGGGTCGCCGCGACCTGACCCCGCTCACCGCGCGCGGCCGCGGGCCCGCCGGTCCCCCAGGTCCTTGCGCCGGTACTCCTCGATGGCCCCGGTCAGCAGCTCCTCGGTGCGCTCCCAGCCGGAGGCCGCCTCGCCGACCTCCTCCAACAGGCTGCGGTAGCGCTCCAGTTCGGTGGGACGCGTCACATAGGTCGCGCTCTCCAGATGCTCCACGTAGACCAGCTCGGAAGGCCCGCCGTCCCCGAAGTGCAGCCGGGTGATGGGGTAGTGCGGAACGCGCCCGGTGCCCTGCTCGAACTCCACGACCCGCAGCCGCACGGACGGGCGCCGCGCGACCTCCCGCAGATGGCGCAACTGCCGCCACATCACGCCGTAGTCGCCGACCGGGCGGCGCAGGATCGCCTCGTCCAGCAGGGCGCGGACCATCGGAGGCTGCGCCGACTGGAGCACCTTCTGCCGGGAGACCCGCAGCTCGACCTTCCGCTCCACGGTCATGAGGTCGGCCTGCGGCAGCGCCGCCCTGATCACGGCCCTGGCGTACTCCTCGGTCTGGAGGAGGCCGGGCACCACGTGGTTCTCGTAGGTGTGGATGCCGGCGGCCGATCCCTCCAGCCCTATCAGCCGGCGCAGGTAGCTGGGCGTCACGTCGCTGAACTGCGACCACCAGGGGCTCTCCCTGGCCTGCCGCAGCAGCGCCCGGATCTCCCTGGCCTTCTCGTCGGGGACGCGGAAGAAGACGATCAGGTCCTCGATGTCGCGCTCCTTGGGCGAGCCGGCGCCCCGCTCCAGCCGGCTCACCTTGGCCTCCGAGCCCCGCAGTGGCTCGGCGACCTCCCGCAACGTCAACCCGGCGTCGTGGCGCAGCTGGCGCAGGCTCTCGCCCAGCACCCGCTGCGCCGCCTCCGGCGTGCCCCAGCGCGTGGCGCACGGGTCGCCGGAGGCGGCGACGGTGAGTCGGCTGGGACCGCTAACGGACATGGGCACGCTCCGTGGTAGGGATGTCGACGTTCAGTATCCCCGACGGAAGTGCGGCTGTCCGCGCAACCGCCCTGCGGGGCAGGGCGGTTCAGGTCCTCACCGGGTCGTCACAGCAGCGAATCGAAATCGCCCGACCGCACCCCGGAGACGAAGGCCCGCATCTCCGCGGGCGTGTACACCAGCGCCGGTCCCTGGGGGAAGCGGGAGTTGCGGACCGCGACCTCGCCGTTCGGGAGCGCCGCCAGCTCGACGCAGTTGCCGTCGCCCGCGCTCGCGGCGCTCTTGACCCACGTGACACCGCTGATGCGGTCCGAAGGACCGCCGTTCTCGAACACCATGGGCACAGTTCTTCCCTTCTCGTACGGATATTCGCACCGCGTCGCCGACGGGCGGCGCGGGCCGGGACGTCGCCTGGTGCACCGGTGCGCGACCCGGGAACCGTAGCCGGGGCGGGGGTGCGGACGCGTCCCCCGGAGGGGTGGCGGTACGGGGCGTCTGGGCCCCTCCGTGTGCCAGTTCCATGGCGTGGGCCTGGCGTGAACGGACTTGCCGGGTACGGGAGTTCGCCGATGTTCGGGTCTCCTCCCGCCGGCGGCCTCAGGGTCGGCCCGCCGGCGCGGTCCCCGTCAGGGCCCGGGGGGTGGGGGGTGGATCGGCGTGCGGGAGGGCGGGCAGGCACTCGACCCGCTCGGGGATCTTGTACTCGGCCAGGCCGCGGTCCCGCAGAAACGCCCGGACAACATCCCGGGAGGGCGGTGTCGCGCCGGGGCGTGCGACGAGTTGGGCTCCGACCCGGGCGCCGAGCGACGGGTCGGGGACGCCGACGATCCGCGCGTCGTACACGGCCGGGTGGGCCAGCAGGTGGTTCTCGACCTCCTCGGGCGCGAACTGCTGGCCGCCCCTGTTGATCTGACGCCTGACCCGGCCGACCACCACCAGGTCGCCGCGTTCCGTGCGCCGCACCAGGTCGCCGGTGCGGTGGAACCCGTCGGGGGTGAAGGCGAAGCGGCCCTCCTCCGGCGCGCGCCAGTAGCCGCGGACGGTGGCCGGGCCGCGGAGCAGCAGTTGCCCCGGCTCGCCGGGCGGCACCTCGGCCTCGTCGCCGTCCACCACGCGGGCCTCGACGTCCGGGGAGAGCGGGCGGCCCTGGGTGGTGACCACGGTCTCCACCGGGTCGTCCAGCCGGGTCGCGCTGACCAGCCCCTCGGCCGTCGTGTAGAGCTGTTGCAGCGCGCAGCCCAGCGCCGGCGCGACCCGGCGCGCGGTCCTTTCGGCCAGCGGGGCGCCGCCCACCTGGAGCAGTCGGAGGGAGGACAGGTCGTGCAGGGTGGTCGTCGCGGCCGCGATCCAGCTTCCGGCAAGCGGGGGGACGAGCGTGGTGTGGGTGACCCTCTCCCGCGCGATCAGCGGGAACGCGGTGTCCGGCGCCGGGTGCGGACAGACCACCACGCGCCCCCCGGCGCACAGGGTACCGAGCGCGCCGGGGGCGCTCAGCGCCAGCGTGGAACCGGCGGGAAGGGCGCAGAGAAAGACCGCGGAGGCGTCGACGCCGGAGACCTCACCGGCGGTCCGCAGTTGGTGCAGCAGGTCGTCGTGGGTGCGCGCCACCAGCCGGGGCGCGCCGGTCGACGAGCCGGAGGGGCGCAGCAGCGCGGGATCGGACGGCCTCGGCCCGTGCGACGGGCGGACCGGGTCGGTGGGTACGGCGTCCAGCGGGGTGTGCGCCCCGGGCTCGCCGGCCACCAGCACGTGGGAGAGCGAGGGCACCCGACGGCGGACCCGGCTCGCGAGGGTGCGGACGTCGTGTCCGTCGCCCTGGTCGCCGACCACCAGGGCGACGGCCTCGGCGGAGGCGCACAGGTTGCGCAACTCGGCGTCCCGGTCGGCCGGTTGGGCGAGGACCGGGAGCGCGCCGAGCCGGAGGAGGGCCAGCAGAAGCTCGAAGAACTCGGCGGCGTTGGGGAGGCGCACCACGACGCGGTCGCCGGGGACCAGTCCGAGGGCGGAGAGTCCTGCGGCCATCCGGTCGACCGCGGCGTCCAGCCGGGCGTAGCTCCAGCGGCGCGGCCCGTCCACCAGGGCCACCCGGTCGGGGTGGGCCACGGCGCGGTCGCGCAGCACCCGGCCGAGGGTCTCCCCGCGCCAGTGGCCGGCGGCGCGGTAGCGGTCGGCGTCCTCCTCGGGCCAGCCGGGCGCGGGGGGCTGGTCCGGGGCGGCCTGGGGGACGGGGGCGGACGGAGGGAACACCGGGACCTCCTGGGGGAAGCGCGGAGACGGGGCGGACGGCGGTGTCCTGCGAGCCGAGGAGCGATCCTCAACTTAGGTTAGCCTCACCTTAGCGCTTTCCGGCTGTGGAGAAACTGGGGGAGTTTCCCCCATGACCGGCCCTGCCCGTTCTGAAAGAGTCGTCCCATGCACCCAGTCACCGCGCCGCCGAACGCCCGTCGCGGGACGGGCGTTGCCGCCCCGTGGTGGCTGCCGGCCCGCGACGAGGACGAGCGGGCCACCGACGGGCCGCCGCCCTGGGCCGCGTACGTCGAGCGCGCCCTCGCGGCGGCGCCCGCGCGGCCGCCGGCCCCGGCCCCGCGCCCGGCGCAGGACCTCGCGGGGCTGCTGGCGCCGCCGTTGGCGCCGCTGCTGGCGGCGGCCGACGCCGCCTTCGCCGCCGCCGCGCCCGCCGCGCGGGACGCCGACGCGCGCGCGGTGTGGGCCGGCACCCGCCGCTGGCTCGCCGCCCAACTCGCCACGGCCGGGGCGCGCACGCTGGTCGGCCACGTCCACAAGGCGCGCGCGGCGGGGGAGTTGACCGGCGCCACGCCCACAGACCGCTTCGACGAGGCGCTGCGCGCCCTCGCCACCCGCCCCGCCCTCACCGAACTCCTCGCGGGACACCCGGTGTTGGGCCGGCTGTGGGGCGGACGCTGCCTGACCGCCGTCGACGTCGCCGTCGAGCTGCTCGGCCGGTGGCGCGCCGACCGCGCCGCCCTGGCCGCCACCCTGCTGGCCGGCGACGCCGTCCCCGGCGCGCCGACCCGGGTCCGCCTGGGGCTCGGCGACCCGCACGCCGGCGGCCGGACGGTCGCGCTGCTGGAGTTCGCCGACGGCCGCCGGCTGGTCCACAAGCCCCGGCCCCTGGGGGCGCACGCCCGGTGGAACGAGCTGCTGGAATGGTTCGCCCGCCGGCGCCCGGACCTGGCGCCGCGCGCCGTCGAGCTGCTGCCGCGCGACGGCTACGGCTGGGCCGGCTTCGTCGCCCCGGCGCCCTGCGCCCACGAGGCCGAGGTCGCGGCCTT
The DNA here is from genome assembly GCF_900230195.1 of Streptomyces zhaozhouensis. Taxonomy (GTDB): domain Bacteria; phylum Actinomycetota; class Actinomycetes; order Streptomycetales; family Streptomycetaceae; genus Streptomyces; species Streptomyces zhaozhouensis. The sequence continues at coordinate 121,691 of NZ_OCNE01000005.1, read as the reverse complement.
CTACGCGCGTACCGGCGCGCAACTCGCGCTGCTCCAGGCCGTCCGCGCGGTCGACATCCACGCAGAGAACGTCATCGCGGCCGGCGGCCACCCCGTGGTGGTCGACGTGGAGACCCTCTTCCACCCCTCGGCCCCGCCGCTGACCGACGGCGGCCCCGACCCGGCGGCGGACGCCCTCGCCGAGTCGGCGCACCGCACCGCCGTGCTGCCGCAGCCGCTGCTCGGCGAGGCCGGCGCCATCGACAGCTCGGCCGTCGGCGCCCACGCCGGCCAGCTCACCCCCGGACACCTCCCCACCTGGGAGGACGCCGGCACCGACCGGATGCGGCTGGTCCGCGGGCGGCTGCCCTGGCCCGGCGGACCCAACCGCCCCACCCTCCCGCCGCCGCACGCCCCGCCCGTGCCGGCCGACCACGCCGGCGCGCTGCGCGACGGCTTCCGCGCCGCACACCGCCTGCTGTCCGCGCACGCCGCCGAACTCACCGCCGAAGACGGCCCGTTGATACGTTTCGCGGAGGAGCGCACCCGGCTGGTCGTCCGCCCGAGCCAGGAGTACGCCGACCTGCTCGCCGAGGCCACCGCACCCGAGGCGCTGCGAACCCTGGCCGCCAGGCGCCGCGCCTTCGCCGCCCTCCACGAGGACACCGGACGCCCCCGCCCCGCCGCGCTCGCCGACCACGAGCTGGCCGAGCTGCTCGACGGCGACATCCCGCTGCTGACCACCACCCCCGGCTCCGCCGACGTGCGCACCGCGACCGGCCGCACCGTGCCGGACGTCCTGCCGGGCCCGGGACTGGCCGCCGCCGTCGCCGCGCTGCGCGGCTGGGACGAGACGGAACGCGGCTTCCAGGACTGGGTGGTGCGCGCCTCCCTCGCCACCACGCGGCCGTTCGCCGGCCACCGCGCCGACCCCGGGACGCCGCCCGTGCCGCCGGGCACCGCCGTGGGCGCGCCGCCCGGGGCCGAATGGGCGAGCGCGCTCGCCGAGAACGTGGGCGACCGGCTGCTCGCGCTGGCCAGGACGGACGGGGCACGCGTCAACTGGGCCGGTCTCCATCTGCTGGGCGCACGCCGCTGGTTCCTCCACCCGCAGGGCGCCGCGCTCGCCGACGGCTACCCCGGCACGGCCCTGTTCCTGGCCGAGCTGGGCCGCGCCACCGGCCGCGACCGCTACCTGACGGCGGCGGCCGACGCCGTCACCCGCCCGCTGCCCGCCACCCTGCGGCTGCTGGCCGCCCACCCCGAACTGGCGGACGCCGTCGGGCCCGGCGGGTTCCACGGCGTCGGCGGCCTCGCCTACGCCACCGCCCGGCTGGCGCGGCTGCTGGACAGCGAGGAGCTGACCGCCGCGCTGCCCGACGCGCGGACCGCGCTCGCCTCGGCCGCCGCGCGCGCCGACACGGCCGACCTCGCCGACGGCCTCGCCGGCGCCCTGCTCGGCGCCGAGGCGCTGCGCGCCCGGGGCACGCCGGGGGCCGCCGCGCTCGCCGCCGCGCTCACCGCGCGCCTGGAACGCGCCACGCCCCCGGCCGCGCCCGGCCTGCTGCGGGGGAGCGCCGGCGTCGACCTCGCGCTGGGCCGCCCGACCGCCGCCGCGCCCCCCGCCGCCGACCTCGGCTGGTGCGCCGGCCTCGCCGGCACGCTGCTGGCCGGCGGCTCGGCCGCCGCGCGCGCCGCGCACCGCGAGCGGCTCGCCGACCGGGCGCCGGGACCGGACCACTCGCTCTGCCACGGCGAACTCGGCCTGCTGGAACCGCTGGTGGCGGACACGAGGGGCGAAGGCCCGCCCGCCCACCCCGCGGTGACCCGGCTGCTGCACGCCATCGAACGCGAAGGCCCGCGCTGCGGCACGCCCGACGGCGTGCCGACGCCCGGCCTGCTGAACGGCCTCGCGGGCATCGGCCACGGCCTGCTGCGGCTGGCCCTCGGCCCCGAGGTCCCCTCGGTGCTCCGCCTGCGGGCGGGGGACGGCGAGGGCGTCCCGTCCCGCACGGGCGACCGACCCGGGGCCCGGCGCGGCACCCGGCACCACGACCGAGCAACGGAAACCAGGACAACGGAAGGAGCGTGACCAGGTGGCGGACGAACAGTCGAACGAGCCGTGGGACGAGGAGGCGGCGACGGAGGAGGCCGACGAGTCCTCGGAGGCCCGCTCGGCCCGGCGGGCGAGAGTGCGGCTGGCGATCCTCACGGGCGCCACCGTCGGCGCGGCCGTCGTCACCGTCGTGCTCAACAACGAACCGGGGACCACCTCGGTCAGCGTCAACGTCGGCATCGGCTGACCACGCGCGGGGGCGCCTCCCGGCACCGGGCCGCGCCCCCACGCGGCGCCCCGCGCCCTACGGGGGGACCGCCTCGCCGTCCGCCGGCTGACCGCGCTCCCCGGAGCCGGCCGGCGACGACAGGAAGTCGGCCGCGAACTCGCACAGCCGGTGGCGGTCCCCGGTGCCCGTCTTGGACAGCAGGCTCGCCACATGCTTCTCGACCGTGCGCGCCGACAGGTGCAGCCGCGCCGCCAGCGCCTTGTTCCCCGGGCGGTCGACCAGCAGCCGGAAGACGTCGTACTCCCGGGTGGTCAGCCCCATCGCCCGCAGCGGCTCCGGTATCCGGTCGGTGCCGGCGCGGCGCTGCCGCACCACCACCCCCACGCCCCGCAGCAGCGAACGGCACGCGCCGGCCACCGCGATGACCCCGGCCCGGTGGAAGAACTCCTCGGCCTCGGCCAGCCACCGGCGCGGCTCGCCCCAGCCGTCGGCCAGCGCCGCCTCCGCCACCAGCCGCGTCCCCAACCACCGCGCCACCGGGAACGGCTCCGCGTCGGCCCACGCCTCGCGCGTCGCCGCCTCGGCCCGCTCCGCCCGGCCCTCCCTGCCCTCCAGCACGGCGAGCGCCAGCCGGCCGAACTGGCGGTTCCACCGCAGCCTGCCGGCCTGCCCCGCGGTGATCCGCTCCCACTCGGCGCGGCCCGCCCGGCCGTCCAGCACGTCGAGCAGCAGCACCAGCCCGTGCGGGCCCGTCAGATGGAAGAACTCCTCCTCGTCGGCCCTGGCCACGGCCGTCACCGAGGCGGCCAGCCGGGTCGCCCGGGGCCGGTCCTCCTCCAACAGCGCGCAGAACAGCTCCCCGAGCCCCCGCGCCAGCGGCGCCTCCATCGACCGCTCGCCACCGTCGGCCCGGAACTCGGCCAGCGCCGCCCGCATCCCCGTCCGCCGCCCCCGGTGCGCGGCGACCACGGCGCGCACCATCAGCAGATAACGCGTCACCGACGCCAGCTTCAGCCGCCGCGTCTCGTCCAACGCGCCGTCCACCAGCTGCTCCGCGCGCGCGAAGTCCGCGCGCAGCGCCGCGTCCAGCGCCAGCAGCGCGCCCGCGTTGTGCGCCAGGGACACGCATCCCGTCCGCAGTGCCTCGTGCCACGCGTAGGTCAGCGCGTCGGTCTCCGCCTCCGCCAGCCAGGCGTTGCCCCCGAGACCCCACAGCCCGTGCGCGCGCCAGCCGTTCAACTCGTGGGCGGTGGCGATCCGCAGCGTCTCCCGGAAGCACCGGTCGGAGGCGGCCAGCGAACGGCCCCGGCCCGCCGCGCCCACCGCGTACCACGCCTGGCAGGCCAGCGCCGGGTCCTCCCGCTGCCACGCGCCCTCGATGGCGCGGCGCGCCAGCCGCGCGCTGTGCGCGATGTGCCCCGGGCGGGTGTCGGAGACCGTCAGATACGCCTCCACCGCGTCGATCCCGGCGGTCTCCGCCCCGCCGGCGTCCGGCGGCAGCAGCGCCCTGGCCTCGGCGACCTGCGCCAGGCCCTCCTGCCAACGGCCCGCCACCTCGGCCGCCCACGCCAGCCGCACGTGCAGCTCCACCCGGCGGGCGGCGTCCGCGCCCGGCGCCGCGGCCAGGTCGGCCCGGCGCAGCCGGTCGGCGACCCCGACCGCGCGGTCGAAGCGCCCGTCGTCGGCCAGCGCCAGCAGCAGCGTCTCCAGCAACGAGCGGTGCACCCCGGCGCCCACCGGCGCGAACGGCGCGTCGCCCAGCATCGCCAGCGCCTCGTCGACCACGGTGATCGCCGTCCCCGGGCCGCTGCCGGCCAACGCCCGGCGCGCCACCTCCAGATAGTGGCCGGCCGCCGCCCCCGGCTCGCCCGCGTGCCGGCGCAGCCGCGCCGCCAGCAGGCACCAGGTGCCCGGCAGCCCCGGGTACAGCTCCGCCACCGCCTCGGCGGCCAGCGCCGACAGCTCCGTCCGGTCCGCCGGGCCGAGCAGCGACAGCAGCGCCTCCTCGGCCAGCGGATGCGCGAACGCGTACCAGCCGTGGCCGTGCTCCTCGTCCGGCTGGAGCAGCCCCTCGGCCAGCGCCGCGCGCACCGCCCCGAGCAGCGTCTCCTCCGGCAGCCCCGCGCACTGCCGCAGCACCGACAGCGGGAAGGCACGCCCCAGCACCGCCGCCACCGACAGCGCCCGCACCCCTCCCGGCCCAAGCCGCCCGGCGCGCTCCGCCACCACCCGCACCAACGTCACCGGCACGGACGGGCGTTCGCTCGGCACCAGCCGCCACCCGCCGCCGCCCCCGGCCAGCCGCCCGGCCGCGATCATCGCGCGCACCAGCTCCTCGGCGACGAAAGGTATCCCGTGGCTGTCGGCGAAGACCTCGGCCGACACCTCGCGCGGCAGCGCGTCGGCCGGAACGCCCAGGCAGCCGGCCGTGAACGCGTGGACCTCCGCCGCGCCCAGCCGGCCGAGCGGCAGCGGGACGGCCTCCCCCCGCCGCGCCACCGCCTCCGTCAACTCCCGCGCGGCCGACGGCGTGGAGCGCACCGTCGCCAACAGGGCCACCGGCTGCCCGGCGAGATTCGCCGCCAGGTACTCCATGACCGCCAGCGTCTCCGGGTCCGCGTCCTGCAGGTCGTCCACGACCAGCAGACAGCCGTGCGCCCGGCCCCGCGCCGACGCCAGCCGCAGCACCGCCTCGGCCAGCACCACCGGCGAGTCGTCGCAGTCCCCTCCCGTCGACCACTCCGGCACCAGCCGGCCCAGCACCGGCAGATAGGGGCCCAGCACCTCGGCCGGCGGCGCCTCGCCCGTCCTGGCCAGCGCCAACAGCGCCTCGGTCAGCGGACGGAACGGCACCGCGGGGCCGACCGTGGTGCACCTGCCGCGCAGCACCGCCATGCCGGCGCCGCGCGCCAGCTCCAGCGCGCCGGCCGCCAGCCGGGTCTTCCCGATGCCGGGCTCCCCGGTGACGAAGACCGTGCCGCCCCGGCCGCCGGCCGCGTCCCGGAGCGTCGCCGCCACGACGGCCAACTCCGCGTCACGGCCGACCAGGTCGGCCGCCCTCATCCGTAACTGACCGCTCATGCGCCCCGCGCCGCCCCTCTCTGCCCGCACCCCGCGCCGGAAGCCGCCCGGGAAGTGCGCACGGTTCGGACCGTAGCAGCCCGCACCGACAGTCGCCGTCCGGACGCCCCCCGTGCCCGCGCCGACCGGCCCCGCGTTCAGGAGCGCACGGCGCGTTCGGCCAGCCGGCCGCCCAACAGCACCATCCGCAGCGCCCGTTCCGCCGCGTCCGCCAGGAACTCCCCGCCGCGCGCCAGCGCCTCCGGCAGCCCGACGGGCGCCGGCAGGATGCCGCTCCAGGCGTCGACGCCGACCCGCGTGGCCTCCCGCGCGCCCTCCCCGATGGTGCCGGCCAGCACCAGCACGGGCACCCCGAACGCCTTCGCCCGGCGCGCCACCTCGCCCGGGACCTTGCCCCGGGAGGACTCCCGGTCCAGCGCGCCCTCCGCCGTGACCACCAGGTCAGCCGCCGCCAGCCGGGCGTCCAGGCCGGAGTGGTCCAGCAGCACCTCGAACCGGGGCCGCAGTCGCGCGCCCAGCGCGGCCAGCCCGGCCCCCAGCCCGCCCGAGGCGCCCGTGCCCGCCCCCGACCGCAGGTCGAGCCCGGCCGGCGCCACGTCCCTGGCCAGCACCGAGGCCCACCGCTCCAGCGCCGAGGACAGCTCCTCGACCCGCGCCGGGCCGGCTCCCTTCTGCGGCCCGAAGACCCGGGCGACCCCGCGCGGCCCGCACAGCACGTTGAACGGGTTGCACGCCACCACCAGTTCCGTGCCGGCCAGCCTCGGGTCCAGGCCCGTCGGGTCTATGCGGTCCAGGTGACGCAACGCCGCGCCCCCCGGCGGCAGTTCGCGCCCCCCGGCGTCCAGCAGGCGCGCGCCCAGCGCCTGGAGCGCCCCCGCGCCGCCGTCGGACGTGCCCGAGTCGCCGCACCCGACCAGCACCCGGCGCGCCCCCAGGTCCAGGGCGGCGCGCACCAGCTCGCCGACGCCGCGCGTCGTGGTCAGCCCCGGGTCGCGCAGCCCTGCCGGCACCAGGGAGAGTCCGGCGACGGACGCCATCTCCACCACCGCCGTCCCGCCCAGCACCGCCAGTTCGGCGTGGAGCGGATCGCCCGTCGGCCCGGTCGCGGCCACCGGCACCAGCCGCCCGCCGGTCGCCGCGGCCAGCGCCCTGGCCGTGCCCTCGCCGCCGTCGACCAGCGGTACCAGGTCGATCTCGGCGCCCGGCGCCGCCCGGCGCAGCCCGGCGGCGATCGCCTCGGCGGCGTCGGCCGCCGACAGCGACTCCTTGAACCCGCTGGGGGCGACCACGATCCGGTAGGGAAACACCATGGGACTCTCCTCGAAGAACCGCCCCCTCACGGGGCGACGCCGAACAACGGCCAGACGGCCAGGGCGAACAGCAGGACCAGCGCGGCCGTCAGCGGTGCCAGCACCGCGGAGAGCCGCAGCAGGTCGCGCGGGGTGTAGGTCGGGACGTCCGGGACGTCACCGAAGAGCGCCACGGGCTTCGCCGAGGCGGGCAGCGTGTGGCAGAAGCCGGCCGCCGCGGTCGAGGCGAGCGCCGCCGACACCGGGTCCACCCCGGCGCCGACCGCCCCCGCCACCACCAGCGGCACCAGCACGGCGGACCGCGCGGAACGCGACTGGAGCACCAGGTGGGCCGCCGTGCTCAAGGCCACCACCGCGCCCAGGAAGAGCCACGGCGCGACGGCCCCCTCGGGCAGCCAGCCCAGCAGCCACTCGGCCGCGCCCGAGGTCAGCAGCGCCACGCCCATCCCCATCGTCGCCGCCATGAACAGCAGCAACGACCACGGCACCGTCGCCAGCGCCGCCCGCAGCGTCACCGCGCCGACGCCCGGGGCGGTGACGGCCACGGCGCCGGCCAACGCCACCAGCGCGGGCGACATCCCGTGCAGCGGCTCCGCCGACCACAGCACCACCACCGCGCCGAGCAGCGCCGCGCACCGCCGCTCGACCGGCGTCAGCGGCCCGGTCACCGGCCGTTCACCGCACCGCTCGATGTCGGCGGGCGCGATCCGCACCGGAAGCCGCCGGTCCTCCCGGCGGGTCGTCAGCGCCAGCACCACCTCGGCCGCCAGATGGGAGGAGACGACGGCCAACGGCAGCCCCAGCAGCAGCCACTGGTGGAAGCCGATCCGCTGTCCGGTGGCCTCCCACAGCACCGAGACGGTGATCAGATGGGCGCCGGCACCGATCAGGGTGGCGACCGCGGACAACAGGATGACCGTGGGGAAGAGCAGCGCCAGCGCCACCACCACCCTGCGGCGCCCGGCCAACGCCCGCGCCAGCGCCACGAAGACCGGCAGGGCCAGCGCCGCCCGCCCGGAGGTCGCCGGCACCGCGAACGCCGAGACGACCAGCGCGGCCGTCGTCAGGTGCGCCAACTGCCGCACCGTGCGGGCGCCGCCCACCAGGAAGGCGGCCAGCCGCCCGGCCAGCCCGCTCTCCGCGACGGCGGCGGCCAGCACGAACGCGCAGATCAGCAGCCAGATGGTCGGATCGCCCAGGGTCGCGAAGAACGCCTCGGCCGCGGTCACCCCGCCCACCGTGAGCACCAGGCCGGCGCCGAGCGCCACCTGGGTGTCGTCGAGCGGGGTGGCGACCCAGGCGCAGGTGGCCAGCGTGAAGACCGCCAGCGTCAACCGCGCGTCGGCGCCGAGGCCGGGGAAGTTCGCCGGCACCGCCAGCAGCCCCGCGAGGCCGAGGCACAGCCCCAGCGCGAGCGAGCGGCGGGCGGAGAACGCGGAGTGAACGGTGAGCGTGGACACCAGGCCAGTCTGGGAACGGCCGCTGAGGGTTCGGTGAACCCCGGATGAGAGGGCCTTCATCCGGCGGGCGTCGCCGCGTCCGGCGCCCGCCCCACGGTCAGCCGGAGCGCCCCTCAGGCCCCGGGGTCGGCAGCCGGTACCCCATCCCGCGCAGGGTCTCCACGCAGCCGCCGCCCAGCTTCCGGCGCAGCGCCCGGACGTAGACGTCCACGATGTTGGAGCCCGGGTCGAAGTCGTAGCCCCACACCTGGGAGAGGATCTGCTCCCGCGAGAGCACCTGCCCCGGGTGGCGCAGGAAGAGTTCGAGCAGGGTGAACTCCCGGGCCGTCAGGTCCACCCGTGCGCCGCCGGTATGCGCGCGCCGGGTCCGCAGGTCCAGGCTGAGGTCACCGCTGCGCAGCACGGTCGCCTCCGGGGCGCCGGCCGCCGTGCGGATGCGCAGCCGCACCCTGGCCAGCAGCTCCTCGAAGCGGAACGGCTTGGTCATCCAGTCGTCCGCGCCGCCCTCAAGGCCGGCCACGGTGTCCCGCACCGAGTCCCGCGCGGTCAGCACGATCACCGGCACCCCGACGCGCGCCTCCCGCATCTGCCGCAGCACCGAGAACCCGTCGAGACCCGGCAGCCCTATGTCGAGCAGCATCAGGTCGAACCCGCCGCTCAGCGCGTGGGCCAGCGCGGCGTCCCCGTCGGCGGCGACCGTGGTGGTGAACCCGTTGGCCCGCAGCCCCTTCTGGACGAAGGAGGCGATGCGCTCCTCGTCCTCGGCGATCAGCACCCGGTTCATGCGCTCTCCAGTGTCAGCGTGAAGGTGGCGCCCCCGCCGGGCGTCGGGCTCAGCCCGGCCCGCCCGCGGTGGCCCTCGGCGATGGCGCGCACGATGGACAGCCCGAGCCCCGCCCCGCCGCCCCGGCGGTCGGCGCCGCGCCAGAAGCGGTCGAAGACGAACGGCGCCTCGTCGTCGGCGACCCCGGGCCCGCTGTCGGCGACATACAGCTCCACCCGGTCGTCCCGCCACCGCGAGCCGACGCGCACCACGTCGCCCGGGCCGGTGTGGCGCACCGCGTTCTGCGCCAACTGCACCATCGCCTGGGTGACGCGCTGGGGGTCGAGCACCGCCTCGCCCTCGGCGACCTCGGCCAGCTCCCAGCGCCGCTCGCCCAACGCCCGCGCCTTGACGAAGACGTCGGCCGTCAGCTCGGCCAGCTCCACCGGCTCGGGGCGCGTGAAGTCCGGCTGCTCGGAGGTGGCCAGCGTCAGCAGATCCTCCACGATGCGGCTCATCCGGTCCAGTTCGTCACTGACCAGGCGCAGCGTCTCGCGCCGCTCGGCCGCCGCCTCGGGTCCCTCGTCCTGGCTCATCAGCTCCAGATGGCCGCGCACGATGGTGATCGGCGTGCGCAGCTCGTGCCCGGCGTCGTCGACGAACCGGCGCTGGGTGGCGAAGGCCCGCTCCAGCCGGTCCAGCATCGCGTTGAAGGTCTCGGCGAGCGCGGAGACGTCGTCCGAGCCGCGCACCGGGATGCGTCGGGCGAGGTCCTGCTCGGTCAGCTGGGCGGCGGTGTTGCGCACCAGCCGCACCGGCGCCAGGATCCCGCCCGCGACCCACCAGCCGACGACGCAGGTCATCAGCAGCGCGATCCCGGAGACCAGGACGAGGGTGCGCACCACGTTCCGCACCGAGTCCTCCGCGTTCGCCGGGTGGTAGGTGACGAGGAACGCGGCCGGCCGGTCGGAGCCGGCGTGGTCGATGTTCACCTTGGCCCAGCGGACGTCGCCCTGCGGCCGGCGCAGGGTGCCGGAGCGCGCCTCGTCGGCGATGATCCGCTCCACCGACGCCGGGTCCTCGTGCAGCGGCAGCCGCGCGCTGATCTCGCGCGGTTGCCGGATCAGGGTGTCGCGCTCCTCGCCCGGCACGAAGCCCAGCAACTCCTCGGCGGGCTCGGGGAACTGCCGCTCCAGGTAGTCGTTCAGCAGCGTCCTGGGGTCGGAGAACGGCTCACCGGTGCGGACGTCCCGCCCGTACTCCACGAAGTTGCCGAACTCGGCGGTCTCCTGGCCGAGGATCTGGTGGACCCGGTCGTTCATGTCGCCCCACAGCACCGAGCGGACGATGACCACGACGGTGACCAGCGACACCGCCATGAGCACCACCAGCCACAGCAGGATGCGGAACCTGGCCCCGATCCGGAACGGGCGCCGTGCCCGCTCCCCGGACCCCTCCTCAGTCGTCGTCCCCGTCGTCCTCGTCGTCCCCGTCGTCGTCCCAGCGGTCGTCGTCGTCCGGGGCGTCCTGCCCCGCACCGGGCGGTCGTTCGTCGTCATGGAGGGAGGTCTCGGTGGCTCGGGGACGGGGCGCGACATCCTCCCGTGGCGGCTCCGACGGGGGAGCCGACGCGGAGGGCGCCGGGTCCGACGGGTCCTGGAGCCGGACGTCGGGGGCGACGTCGGGCGACGGCGTGTCGTCGCCGAGCACGTGGCTCGCCCCCGCGATCGTCACGGGGATGAGGACGACGGCGGCGAGCACCGCCAGCCGGTGGGAGAAGGCCATGGCCTCAGCCTGCGGCCGGCGGGGTCACCCTGTCATGAACGGGAGATGAGAGATTCCTCATCCGGGGTGGTCACCGGGGCGCCGGCCGCCGCGCCGCCGCCCCGCGCGCGGGGCGCGGGCCCGGGGCCCAGCAGCCCGACCGCCAGCGCGACGGCCGCGAGCGCCGCCGCGCCGCCCAGCAGGAGGGGGAGGGAGATGGCCTCGACGGCCAGTCCGCCGAGGAACGCGCCCAGCGCGATGGCGGCGGTGAAGATCCCGACGTAGACGCCCGTGACCTGCTCCGTCCGCTCGGGCGCGGCCTGCGTCATCCAGATCTGACCGGCCACCGACACACCGCCGTAGGCCAGGCCCCACAGCGCGACGCCGGCCCCGGTGACGGCCGTCAGCGTGCCGAGGAGGGCCAGCAGACCGACGGAGGCGACGACGCCGGCGGTCAGCGTCAGCAGCGTGGCGCGCGCCCGCCGGGCGGCCCACGCCCCGGCCAGGAAGTTGCCGGCCAGCCCGAACACCCCGTAGACCAGCAGCATCAGGGCGATCGGGGTGGGGGACAGGCCGGTCACCTCCTCCAGCACCGGCCGCACATAGGTGTAGGCGGCGAAGTGCGCGGTGACCAGGAGGGCGATCAGCACCAGGCCGACGGCCACCGCCGGGGTGCGCCACAGCGGCGCGGGCGCCTCGCGCGGGTCCGCGCCGCCCGGCGCCGCAGGGCGCGGCAGCCCGGGGAGGACGAGCGGCAGCGCGGCCGCCAGCAGCAGCGCCGCGCCGGCGAGCGAGGCGAACGCGGCGCGCCAGCCGAGGGCGTTGCCCACCGCCGTGCCCAACGGCACCCCGACCACCGAGGCCGCCGCGACGCCGCCGACCGCGAGGGAGACGGCCAGCGCCGTGTCGCGCGCGGCGACCAGCCGGACGGCGACCGCCGAGGCCAGCCCCCACACCGCCCCCATCCCGAGCCCCAGCACGACGCGGGAGACCACCAGCGCGCCGAAGCCGTCGGCGACTGCGGTCAGCGCGTTGCCCACCGCGAGGACCACCATGGCGACGGCCAGCACCCGGCGCCGGTCCTGGCCGCCGAGCAGCCGTGGCACCGTCGGCGCGGTGACGGCGGTGACCAGTCCGGTGATCGTCAGGCTGAGGCCGGCCGCGCCGGTGCCGGTGCCCACCCCTTCGGCCATCGGCGTCAGCACACCGACCGGAAGCATCTCGGAGGTGACCACCACGAAGGTGCTCAACGACAACACGGCGACCGCGACCCACTGCCGGCGGGTGGTGCGCGTCGTGTCCTGGCCGGCGTTCCCCGCCGGCGTGTGCGAACCCATGACGTCCAGCCAAACAGCGCCCGTGACCGGGAACAACGCCGAAGTTCTCAACGGATCGATGAGCTAGGCTGATCGATGATCCGGCGGAAGGCGCGGCGATGAACCCGGTGCACGTCCAGCAGATCGAGTGCCTGCTCACGCTCGCCGACGAGTTGCACTTCGGGCGGACGGCGGAGCGCCTGGGGTGTTCCCAGAGCCGGGTCAGCCAGCTGGTCGCGGCCCTGGAACGACGGCTGGGCGTGCGGCTGGTGGACCGCACCAGCCGACGGGTGGCGCTCACGCGGTTCGGAGGCCAGTTCGTCGACGAGGTGCGTCCCGCCTACGAGACGCTCACGGCCGTGATCGCCGGCGCCCACGAGCGCGCCAGGCGGGCGGCGCTGCGCGAGCTGCGCGTGGGGTTCCACGGCAGCGTCTACGAGGAGGTCACCGAGGCGTTCCGGCGGCTGCGTGCCGAGCACGAGGTCGGCATCGCGCTCAGCGAGATCCCGCTCGGCTCCCCGTTCTCCGCCGTGCTCGGCGGGGAGTTGGACGCCGTGATCGTCGAACTGCCCATGCGCGAGCCCCGGTTGACGGTGGGCTACCGCTTTCCGCCGCAGGACAGGCTGCTGGCCGTCGCCTCCTGGCACCCGCTGGCGCGGGCGGACACGGCGCCCGTCGAGGCGCTGGCGGACCTGGACCTGCTCCACCCGACCGGGGACGCGCCCGACTACTGGCGCGCCGCCCGGGTGCCGAGCGCCACCCCGGCCGGCGCCCCGATCCGCTCGACGACGGGCATCAGCACCGTGCAGGAGGGCCTGGCCCTGGTGGCCGCCGGCGAGCACGCCCTGCTCGTCTGCCGGCCGCTCGCCGACCGCGCCACCCGGGGCGACGTCCGCTACCTGCCCGTCGCGGGGCTGGGCGAGGCGTCCCAACTCGGCCTGGTCTGGCGCACCGACCGGGCCGTCCCCGCGCTGCGCGCGCTGGCCGCGCTGCTGGACGAGGAGTTCGCCGGCGCCCCCGCCCCCGCGCGCGCCTCCGGATGAGGGCGCGACCGGATGAGGGCGCGCCCGTCGCCGCGCGCGGGGCCGGTGCCGGCTACGCCTCCCCGTCGAGCGCGTCCAGGGCCAGCTCCAACGCCGTGAGATCCGGCGGCACCAGCGTCGTGGAGTCCACCAACTCGCGCAGCAGGTTGTGCATCAGCGTGGCGTCGCTGGCGTCGTCGTCGGCCTCGCGCAGCAGCTTTGCCTCCACCAGGCCGCTGCGGTCCAGCCGGCGGCGGACCGCGCTCACCCGCTCCTGCACCCGGCGCTCGGTCCACCCGTACTCCGGCTGGAGGGCCCGCAGCTGCTCCACCGCCCGGCGGTAGACCAACGGCCTCGGCTCCAGGTCGTAGCGCAGATACTCCTGCCCGAGCACGATCAGCGCCAGCCGCTCCGCGTCGGTCAGCGGCCAGCGGCGCGGGGGAACGGTCTCCGCCGAGTCCCGCGCGCGGGGCCCGGAGTCGCCGTGGTCGGTGACGTACAGCTCGACCAGGTGCTCGCGGTAGCCGAAGCCGCGCACGAAGACCGGGGTGTACCCGGGGGCCAGCGGCACCGGGTCGGTCGAGCTGTGGACCAACTGCCCGCGCGGCAGCCGCATCAGCCGCTGGCCGGTGTTCCGCAGCCACCAGCTCCGGTCGTGGTAGCTCACCTCGCCGTGGCGGCGGCTGACGCCGGTGTCCTCGCGACCCACGGTCAGCGCGTTCTCCGGGCCGAGGGCCCGCCCGAAGCTGATGGTGCGCCCGGCGTCGGGGGCGACCCGCAGGTTCCCCGTCAGACTCCTGGCGTGCAGGGTGCCGGGCACGACGGGGCCGGCGGGGGAGCCGGCCGTGCCCTGGCCCTGGCCGAGCCTGGCCAGGCTCGGCGGACGGTCGTGGCGCATCGCGGCGCCCCCTTCCTCACGTCTCGTCGCGTCGTGGGCACAGTCTCGCCCGGCCGCGCCGTGACCCCTCCCGGTCAGCCGGCCGGCGGCAGCCGCCTGCTCACCTGGGTGGCCAGCTCGGTGACCCCGCCGCACAACTCGTCCATCGCGCGCGGCCCCCGGACATACAGCCGCACCGTCTCCGCGTAGGTGTCGGCGTCCTGCCCGCCGTACTCGCGGTACGCGACGAACGCGGAGCAGGTCTCCGGCTCGTTGCCCGCCGCGATCAGCGTGTCGTAGCCGTTCAAGGCCCGCCACTCGCCGTCCGGGAGGGAGTCGGGCTGGTCGCGGTGGAAGGAGACCTTCGCCTCCATGCCGCTGTCGTCGTCGGCCCACTCGCACGACCACTCCATGAGCCCGACCTCGGGCTCGTCCCCGACCAGCTCGGGAACGGCCGCCAGCGCCTCCCGGTCCACCAGCCCGCAGGCGCTCTCCCACACCAGCGACTCCTCGGCGCGCGCCGCCGGCAGTCGCGGCACCGCGCCCTCGGCGAGCACGGCGGCCACGCCCCTGGCCGCTGTGTCCGCGATGTTGCACAGCATCGCCGCCCCGCCGGCCACCGGGTCGTCCTCCTCGGTGGCGCGCAGCAGCAGCACCCGCTCCTCCTCCTCGGCGCCCGGCGGCACCAGCGTCATCCGGCACTCGTCGGCCGCCGGCTCGCCCGGCACCACGGCCAGCCCGCCGATCTCGCGCGTGACCCGGCTCGCCTCGGGCGGCGCCCCGGGCCGCACCTGGAGGGAGACGTCGACCCGCGACTGGCCCTCGCCCCCGCCCTCCTCGTTGAGGATGACCTCGCACTGGTCGAAGTTGCCGAAGTCCGTGTCCACCCGGACGTCCCCGAGCTGGCTGAGCGCCGGCACGTCGACCAGCGCGCACAGGTCGGCGGTGCGCGGGTCGCCGATGACCCCCGCCTCGCCGGCGGTCGGGGCCGCCGGCTCCTCCGCGTCGTCCCCGCCGCCGTCGACCACCACCAGCAGCGCGGCGAGCAGGGCGGCGGCGCCGGCGGCGCCGACCGCCCACGGCCAGCGGCGACGCGGGGAGGGCGGCCCCTCGCCCGTCGTCGCGTCCGGGCCGGGACCCGCCGTCCGCGCCCCGGACGTCGACTCCTCGCCGGCGACCGCCGCCAGCAGCCGGCCCGCCTCGGCGGCGTCCGGCCTGGCGCCCGGGTCGCGGCGCAGCATCGCCTCCAACACCGGCGCCAACGGCCCGACGCGCTCGGTGTCCACCCGGACCACGCCCTGCTCGGCGCGCCACCGCCGCAGCGCCTCGTCGTCCTCCTCCGTGCGACCCTCGCCCGCGCGGCTCTCGCCGGTGCGGGCCGTGGTGGCGTCGTCCGGCGCGGCGTCGCCGCGCGGCGGGGCGCCGGTCACCAGCGCGTGCACCGTCGCCGCGAGGCTGAAGACGTCGGAGGCCGGCCGGGGGATGTGCCCCTTGGCCATCTCCGGCGCCGCGTAGTCGGGGGTGAAGCTGAACGGCCCGTTGACGGTCACGGTCGCCGTGTCCCGGAAGCGGTAGGCGGCGCCGAAGTCCAGCAGCTTCGCCGTACCCCGGTGATCGCGGCCCACGTTGGCCGGCTTCACGTCGCAGTGCACGATGCCGCCCTCGTGCAACGCCGCCAGGGCGTCCGCGAGTTGGGCGCCGACCCGGGCCGCCTCTTCGGGCGGCAGCAGCCGCCCGCGGTCGAGTCCGCCCCCCGGCATGTACTCCAGCACCAGCCAGTGGCTCGTTCCCGCCGGCGCGTCGGGCGACGCCTCCACGACGTTCAACAACGTCACCACGTGCGGGTGGCCGCGGAACTTCGCCAGGGCGCGCGGCTCCCCCAGCGACGCCTCGAAGGGGAGCGCCCCACCGGCTCCCGGCTGTCCGGGTTTGAGCGCGACATCCCCGCCGGCCCACCGGTCGTGGGCGCGCCACACATGGCCGCCGCGCCCCCTCCCGATGACCTCCCGCAGGACGTACTTGCCGGCTAACTCGTCTCCCGGACGCACCCTTCCCCCTCACCCCGCGCACCGGTGCGCACACCGCGCACGCACGGGAAGAACCTACTGCCGTGGCGTGCCGCCCGGGGCCACCTACCCGGCGGTCTTCACGACGCGGCCACAACCGGATCACCGCCGGGCCCGTGCCCCCTCCCGGACGCCGTTCCTAGTCTTCCCCCGGGACACCGCGCCCGCACCGCACCCGGACCAGAGGGAGAACCCCGTGAGGCCCTTCCGCCCCACCCGCCCCACCCGTCCCGCCGACGCCACCGGTCGCCGCCGCGGGCTGCCGCTGGCGCTCGCCGCCCTTACGGCGCTGGTCGCGGCGCCGGTCGCCGCCACCACCGTGTGGGCGGCCGACGGCGCCTCCCCGGCGGCGCGAGGGGTGGACGGCGACGCCGAACTCCCGTCCGACGTCCTGGACCTGGACGACTGGAAGGTGACGCTGCCGATCGGCGACGACGAGGACCCCACCGAGATCTTCCAGCCGGAGCTGGACGGCTTCTCCCACGACCCGTACTTCGAGGTCACCCCCTCGGGCGAGGCGGTGCGCTTCCGCGCCCCGGTCGACGGCGTCACCACGGGCGGCTCCAGCTACCCGCGCTCCGAGCTGCGGGAGATGGAGCCGGGCGGGGAGGACGAGACCGAGTGGTCCTCCACCTCGGGCACCCACATCATGACGGTCCGGGAGGCGTTCACCCATCTCCCCGAGGAACGGCCGTGGGTGGTCGGCGCGCAGATCCACGGCGGCGACGACGACGTGACGGTGGTGCGCCTGGAGGACGACGAGCTGTGGATCACCGAGGGCGACACCCGACACCACCACCTGCTCACGGACGAGTACGAGTTGGGCACCGTCTTCGAGATCACGTACGTGGTCTCCGACGGGGAGATCGAGGTCCACTACAACGGCGAGCTGGCCACGACCCTCGACCACTCCGACTCCACCAACTACTTCAAGGCGGGCGCCTACACGCAGGCCAACTGCCAGAACTCCTCGCCCTGCGACGAGGACAACTACGGCGAGGTCGAGATCCACGAGCTGACGGTCGAACACCGGTAGGGGGACGGGGGCGACACCCCTTCGAGGGTGTCTCGGGCGGGGTGTCGTCCCCGGCCCGGTGGGGGGCGCCCGCGCGGTTCCCCGCGCCCCTTCACCGGCCCACCGCGTTGAGCGCCTACGGACGCACGTGGTCGGGGCGGGTGGTCGACCTTCCGGTGCCCGGCAGGGCCAACGTGGCGAGCGCGCCGACCAGGCGGTCCACGTGTTCCCGGGGGGTGCCGGCGCCGAAGCTGGCGCGCAGCGCCCGCAGCGTGCCGCCGCAGTCCTGCGACCCGTCGTCCGCGTCGAGCAGCCGCCGCACCAGCGGCTGCGCGCAGAACATCCCGGACCGCACCCCGATCCCGTACCGCTCGGAGAGCACCGTCGCCAACTCCCCGCTCTCCCACCCCTCGACGGTGAACGAGACGACGGCCACCCGTTCCGCGTCCGCGCCGAACAGGGAGAGTTCGGTGACCCCCGGCAGCGCCGCGAGCCCCGCGCGCAGCCGGGTCAGCAGCTCCGTCTCCCGCGCCACGAGCGCCGGGTACCCGCCGCCGTCGGTCAGGGCGCGGCAGGCGGCGGCGACGGCCAGTGCCCCGATGACGTTGGGCGAGCCGGCCTCGTGGCGGGCCTCGCCCTCGGCCCAGCTCACCCGCAGCCCGCCGCTCCGGTCGCGTGCGACGACGCGGGTCGCCCCGCCGCCGGCCAGATAGGGCGCGGCGGCGTCCAGCCAGTCGGCGCGGCCGGCGAGGACACCGGCGCCGAACGGCGCGTACAGCTTGTGGCCGGAGAACGCCACCCAGTCCACGTCGAGTTCGGCGACGCTGACCGCCCGGTGCGGCACCAACTGCGCCGCGTCCAGCACGATCCGGGCGCCGTGCCGATGCGCGGCGGCGGCCAGCCGGCGCACCGGCCACAGCTCGCCGGTCACGTTGGAGGCGCCGGTGACGCACAGCAGCTTGGGCCCCTCGGGCGCCTCGGCGAGCGCCTCCTCAGCGGCGCGGACCGCGCCTTCGGGGTCGGCGGGCGCCGGAAGGTGGTGGACCGGGTGGCCGTGGTGTGCCCAGGGCAGCAGCGCCGCGTGGTGCTCCGTCTCGAAGACGAAGACCCGGGTGCCCGCGGGCAGCGCGGCGGCCAGCAGGTTCAGCGAGTCGGTGGTGGAACGGGTGAAGAGCAGCCGGTCGTCCGCCCGGCAGTCGAGGAAGGCGGCGACGGTGGCGCGGGAGCGTTCGAACAGCTCGGTGGAGAGCCGGGAGAGATGGCCCGTTCCCCGGTGCACGCTGCCGTAGTAGGGGGCGTAGGCGGCGACCTCCTCCCACACCCGGCGCAGTACGGGGGCGCTCGCGGCATAGTCGAGCGCCGCGTAGCCGATCTCGCCGCCGCCGGCCAGCGGGGCGGTCACCGCCTCGCTGAGCACGGCGTGCGGGTGGGCCGCGCTCCCGGGCGCGGAGCGGGTCGGCTGCGGGGGGACGGGCGTGACGGCAGGGCGGGACGCGGTGTGCGTGGGCATGACGATGTCTCCGGCGGGACGCGACGGGCAAGGGTCGCGACGGGGCGCGCCGCGACGGGAACGGGCGGAGGCGGAGCCGAAGGCTCCTACCGCATTCGCTGACGCACGAGAAACTCCCCTGGGCCGCACTTGCCATGGACCCTGCTGTCCACGGCCCGGTCATCACCCGGGGCACCCCGCCGCGACGGAGGGTTGCCGGACAGCGGGCCGGGGCCCATCGACGCTGTCACTCGTGACCTTGCCGCGCAGTCTGCCACAACGCCCCGAGGCGCGGAAGTCGCTGCCCGGCTGGTGGGACGCGGGCCCCGGACGCGCCGGGGCGCCGGGGCCCGCACCGGTCAGCGCGCGGGGCGGTAGGTGGCGATGATCACGCCGCTGCCGGTGGGGCGCGCCTCGACGAGGGTCAGCTTCCTCAGCGGGGCGTCGTCGGCGAAGAGCTTCCGGCGGCCCCCGCCGGCGATCACCGGGTGGATCAGCAGCACCAGCTCGTCCAGCAGGCCGGCCTCCAGCAGGGAGGCGACCAGGGACGGGCTGCCGGCGACCGAGATCCCGCCGCCCTCACCCTCCTTCAACGCGCCGACCGCCTCGGCCAGTCCGCCCTCCAGCAGGCGGCTGCCCGGCCACTCGTCGACGCTGGTGAGCGTCGTGGAGGCGACGTACTTGGGCGCGCCGTTGATCCAGTCGGCGAAGCCGGCGTCCTCGCCCTCGGTGACCGAGGGCCAGTACCCGGACCACTCGGTGAAGGTGGTGGCGCCCATCAGCACCGTGTCGTTCCCCTCCAGGGAACGGGTCACCGCCTCGCCCATCTCCTCGTCGAAGGCGAACTGCCACTGGTCGGGCGACTCGGCGACGCCGTCGAGGGAGACGAACAGGCAGGAGACGAGCTTGCGCACGGCGTGAGACCTCTCTTCTCTCCCCGGGCCGGGCCCGGGGTCACGTGTGGCCCCCACGGCCACGCGCCGGAGGTTATGCGGCGCCGGCGGCCCCGGTCTTGTACGGAAGCGACATCGCCTCCGCCGGGGTCCGCGCGCTGAGCTGGGTGGCGGTACGGCCCACGTACCGGGCCAACGACCTGGCCAGGTGCGGCTGGTCGAAGTAGCCGAGGCGGTGGACCACCTCCGCCGCCGGCACGCCGTCCTGGACCAGCAGCGCCGCGCGCCGGGCCCGCTCGATCCCGCGGATGGCCTCCCGGCTGAGCCCGGTGGCCGCCCGGAAGCGCCGCTGCGCGGTGCGCGCGGAGACCCCGGGATCGCCGCCGGCCAGCACCGAGGTGACGACCGGGTCGCGCGTCAGTACGTCCTCGCGGACCAGCCGCCGCACGAACGCCTCCGCGTTGTCGAAGGTCGGCAGGTGCCACGCCGAGCCCTTGAGAGAGAACGAGGAGCGCGTCGCGCTCGGCAGCTCGGCCGCCGCGTCGAGCAGCCGGCTCACCGCCAGGTGCGGCATCCACGCGCCCAGCGCGAAGGTGATCCCGAGGAACTCCGCGTCCTGGGGGACGGGGGCGGTGCTGGCGCGCGACTCGGGGCCCTGGAGGCCGACGTGGACCCGCCCCTCCCGCGCGTGGACCACCAGCTCCCAGTGCGGTGTGGCCACGGAGGTCATCCGGTCGACCCGCGTGCTGCGGCCGCGCCACACGTGCGCCACGAACGGCGAGTCCGACGCGCGGGTCTCCAGCACCAGCGCGGGCGCCTCGTCCGTGTCGGAGCCGGTCATCGGCGTGACCCGGGCGCGCTCAGAGCTCGAACTCGGCGGGGGAGAGGCCCAGGGCGACGCACGCCTCCCGGAGCACGGCCGCCTCGGCCGGCGCCACATAGCCGTCCGCCCCGGCGACCACGATGCCGATCTGCACCACGGCCCGCGCCTCCTGCGGCTTCTTCGCCGCCTTGGCCACGTCCGCCATCGCCGCCGAACGGCCGTCCGCGAACCGGGAGCCGAGCGCGTCCACGTGCTTGGTGAACTGGGCGCGCAGCTGGTCGGCCGGGAAGTTCTGGAGGACGTCGTTGGTCAGGATCAGGTGCTCCACCTGCTGCCGCTCCGCCGGGTCCACGCGGCCGTCGGCGGCGGCGACCAGCGCGCACAGCGCGACGCTGGCGTCCCGGAAGCCGCCCGACTTCAACTCGCCCTTGAGCGAGGTCAGCTGCGCCTTGAGCGCGCTCACCAGCTTGGCCTTCGAGCCGCCGCTCCCGCTCCCGCCGGGGGACGACGTCTTGCCCGCGCCGCTCTTGGACTGCTGGAGGTTCTTGGCCTGACTCATGGCCTGGTCCTTGATCTTGTCCCACATCGCCATCGGCGCACTCCCGACTCTCTCACTCGCCGCGTACCGGTGTGGTAACGCCTCGCGTTCCCGGAGAACGTCGTCCGTGCCGCGCGAGTTCCCGGAACGGCCGAAAAGGGAAGGGCGCGTTCCGCCCGCCGCGCGCCCCCGGCGTTCCGCGGGGATGCGTGGCGTCAACTCGCCATCAGAGAAGTCGGGTTGCGGCCATGTCGTGCTGGACTTCGACGGTGTGCCGCTGGTTAAGCTCGGCGCCGGGGAAGCGGAGCAACACGTTCGGGTGACATGGGGGCACGGTGGCGGCAGTGGACCAGCGCTTGAGGCTGCTCGCGTGCGCCTACGCGGTCTCGTCCTACGGCAACTATCTGAACCTGATCGCGCTCTCCCTCTTCTCCTACGAGGTCACCGGCACCGCCTTCGGCGTCGGCCTGCTGATGGCGCTGCGGCTGTGCGCCGGCTTCGCCGCCGGGCTGGCGGCCGGCGCGCTGACCGCGCGGATCGGCCGCCGCACCACCATGATCGGCGCCGACCTCGCCCAGGCCACGGCCATGGCCGCGCTGGCCATCGGCGGCGAGGCCACCCCGCTGGCGGCGGTCGCCTGCGCCGTGGTCGTGCTGGGCGCCGGCAACACCTGCTTCAACGTGGCGCTGCGCAGCGCGGTCCCCGTGATGGTCGGGCAGGAGGCCAGGGGGCGGGTCAACGGGATGCTGGTGACGGCCCGTTCGCTGGCCACCGTGCTCGGCTTCGCCTCGGCGGCCGCGGTGATCGGCTGGGGCGGCTACCCGTTGGCGTTCGCGCTCAACGCCGCCAGCTTCGCCGTCTCCGCCGTCGCCCTGGTCCTGCTGCGGCCCCGCACCGACCTGCCGCCCGGCGCCGAGGAGCAGCAGCCGCCGGAGGGGCGGGCGGGGGAGACCGGGCCGGTGCGCCGCCGCCGCGCGCTCGCCGGGCTGCCCGCGCTGCTGCTCGGGCTGGTGCTGCTGCGCGGCCTGGACGCGCTGGCCTCCTCCTCGCACAACGTGGCGCTGCCCGTCGTGGCCAACACCGACCACGCCGACGCGCCGGCGGTCTTCATGACCCAGTTCTGGGCCGCCTGGGCCGTCGGCACCGTCCTCGCCCACCTGGTGCTGCGCCGCCGCGCCGGGGAGGGCGCCTGGAGCACGCGGGCGTTCGCGCTGGGCACCTGCGCCATGTCGGTCGCGTTCCTCACCGCCTTCCTCGGGCTGCCCGCCCTCGGGCTGGTGCTGGCCGCCGCCTGCGCCGGCTTCGCCGACGGCTGGACCGAGATCGTCTACACCTCGCGCCTCCAGGCCGTGCCCGACCGGGAGCGCGGCCGGCTCTTCGGTCTCTCGGCCACCGCGGAGCAGTCCGGGTTCGCGCTGGGCACCGTCGTCGCCGCGGCGGCGCTCGAGGTGTGGCCGGCGGTGACCGTGGTCGGCCTCTTCCACGGCGCCGCGTTCTGCGGGGCGCTCGTGTTGCTGCTTCTCACCACCCGCCGGCGCGCCGCCGCCCCGCGGGAGCCCGCCACCACCCGCGTCTGACCGGCGCGCGACCACCGACACCGCGAGAGACCACCGCGAGCACGAGAGATGGGGAAAACGCCGATGGAGCGCGTCCGAGGACAGGCACAGTGCCGGGGGCCCGAGCCCGAGCGGACGCGCGAGGACGCGCCGGACGCCGTGCGCGCCCTTTTACAAGCCGCCGAGACCGGGCCCGGCCGCGTCGTCACCGTCGCCGACGACGGGACGCGCACCGGCCT
The DNA here is from genome assembly GCF_900230195.1 of Streptomyces zhaozhouensis. Lineage (GTDB taxonomy): Bacteria > Actinomycetota > Actinomycetes > Streptomycetales > Streptomycetaceae > Streptomyces > Streptomyces zhaozhouensis. Next base: position 99,215 of record NZ_OCNE01000005.1, on the reverse strand, counting down.
CACCTATCCCGAACTCCTGGACGCCGCACGCCGCCTGGCCGGCGGGCTGCGGGAGGCCGGGGTGCGGCCGGGCGACGCCGTCGTGCTGTGCGGGCTGCCGCTCGCCGCGTTCTTCCCCGCCTTCTGGGGCTGCCTCCTCCGGGGCGCCAGGCCCGTCGCCATCGCCGACCGTCCCGTCCCCGACTCGCCCGCGCGGGAACGGCTGCGCCACGTCGACCGGCTGCTGGCGCGCCCGCTGGTCCTGCTCGACCCCGCCGACCTCGCGCACCTCACCCGCACCGATCCGGCGCTGAGAACGGCCGCCGCCCGCGACCTGCTCACCGCCCACCCCGTCGACGGGGAGCCGGCGCCCGACCCCGCCGCCACCGCCCTGCTGATGCTCTCCTCGGGCAGCACCGGAGCGCCGAAGGCCGCCCGCCTCACCCACGCCGGGCTCGCCGACTTCGCCGCGAGCTCCCGCCGCGTCCTCGACGTGCGCCCCGAGGACACCCTGGTCAACTGGCTGCCCGTCGACCACAGCGGCGCCTTCCTGCTCTACCACCTGCTGGCCGTCTTCACCGGCTCCACCAACGTGCACGCCCCCACCGAGTGGGTGCTCGCCGAGCCGACGCGCTGGTTCGACCTGCTCGCCGAGCACCGCGCCGCCCACGGCTGGGCGCCCACCTTCGGCTTCCAGCTCCTCGTCGACGCGCTGGCCGAACGGCCCGACGCCGGCTGGGACCTGTCCGCGCTCAGGACCCTGGTCTGCGGCGGCGAACGCGTCGCCTGGCCGGTGATGCGCCGCTTCCTCGACGCCACCGCGCCGTTCGGCGTCACCGAGCGCCACGTGGTGCCCGTCTGGGGCATGGCCGAGACCGTCACCGGCGTCACCCACGGGCGGCTCGACCGGCCGGGCACCGTCCACCGGCTCCGCAAGGACAGCCTCGCCGGCGACCTGGTCGTCGCCGGGCCCGGGACCCCGGACGAGGAGGCCGTCACGTTCGTCTCCTGCGGTCGCCCCGCCCACGGCGTCACCCTGCGGCTGGTCGACGACGCCGGCGAGCCGACCCGCCCGGGGCGCGTCGGCCGGCTCCAGGTCCACGCCCCCGCCCGGGTCACGCCCGGCTATGTCGACGACCCGGAGGCGGACGCCGCCGCCTTCCCCGGCGGGCGCGACTGGCTGGACACCGGCGACCTCGCGTTCCTCGCCGACGAGCAGCTGGTCATCACCGGCCGCCGCAAGGACCTGATCATCATCAACGGCCACAACGTCTACAGCCACGAGGTCGAGGAGGTCCTCGCCGTCGCCCTGGGGCTGCCCCGCGACGGGATCGCGGCCTGCGGGATCCCCCGGGCCGACACCGGCACCGAGGAGCTGGCCGTCTTCCTCGTCAGCCGGGGCGCCGACGACGAACGGATCGCCCGCGAGGCCGCCGCGGCGCTCTACGCCCGGCTGCGGCTGACCGCGGCCCGCGTGGTGCCGGTCGCGGAGGGGGAGTTCCCCAGGACCCCGGCGGGCAAGGTCCGCCGGGGAGAGCTGCGGGAACGCCTGCTCGCCGGCGACTTCGACGCCGATCCGGCGCCCGCGCCCGGCGCGGTCGCCGACGCCGTGCGCGAGGAACTGGCGGCCCTGCTGGACGGACCGGTGGACGACACCGTGCCGTTCTGGGAACTGGGTCTGAACTCCGTGCGCCTGGCCAGGCTTCGCGCCCGGCTCGCCGAACGGCTCGGCGCCGTGCCGCCGGCCGCCGCGTTCTTCGCCCACCCCACCGTCGCCTCCCTCGCCGCACGGCTCGCGGACGGCCCGGGAGCGGCCGCGGCGACCGTGGAGACGGCCGCCGCGCCCGCCGACCGGACCGAGGACGACGCGGCGCGCCGGGTCGCCGTCGTCGGGATGGCGCTGCGCTTCCCCGGGGCGTCGACACCCGAGGAGTTCTGGGAGCTGCTGCGCGACGGGCGCAGCGCGGTGCGCGTCTTCGACGACGCGGAGCTGGCCGCCGCCGGGCTCACCCCGGAGGAGCGCGCGGACCCCGCGCGGGTGCCGGTCGGCGGGGTCATCGACGGCGTCGAGGAGTTCGACCCCGCGTTCTTCGGCATGACGCCGGCCGAGGCCGAGGCGACCCACCCCGCGCACCGCCTCTTCCTTGAGTGCTGCCACCGCGCGCTGGAGGACGCGGGACACGCGGCCACGCCCGCCGCCGCCCGGGTCGGGGTCTACGCCGGCTCCGGGATGCATCTCTACGACCACCAGCGGCCGTTGGCCGGCCCCGACCCCGACCCGGACGACCCGGGCGCCGGCATGGCCGACGCCATCGGCCGGGAACCGGACTTCCTGGCCACCCGCGTCGCCTACCGGCTCGGCCTGACCGGCCCCGCGATCGGGGTGCGCACCGCCTGCTCCACCGCGCTGGTCGCCGTCCACCTCGCCGCGCGCGCCGTGCTGGACGGGGAGGTCGACCTCGCGCTCGCCGGCGCCGCCGCCGTCCATCTGCCGCAGCACACCGGCTATCGGGGACACCCGGGGTCGATCCTCTCGCCCAGCGGGCGATGTCGCAGCTTCGACGCCGAGGCCGACGGCACCGTCGGGGGCAACGGCGTGGCCGTCGTCCTCGTCAAGCGCCTCGACCGGGCGCTCGCCGACGGCGACACCGTGCACGCCGTCATCCGGGGCTCGGCCGTCAACAACGACGGCGCCGCCAAGGCCGGCTTCGCCGCGCCCGGCGTCGCCGGCCAGGTCGACGTCGTCCGCGAGGCGCTGCGCCGCGCCGACCTGCCGCCGTCGGCCCTGGGCTACGTCGAGGCCCACGGCACCGGGACGGCCCTCGGCGACCCGATAGAACTCACCGCGCTGCGCGAGGCGTTGACCGGAGACGACGGCCCGGAGGGAACGGTCGCCGTCGGCTCGGTGAAACCCAACGTGGGTCACCTCGACAGCTGTGCCGGCATGGCCGGGCTGCTGAAGACGGTGCTGATGCTGCGCCACCGCACCCTGGTCCCCACCGTCGGGCTCGCCACACCGAACCCCGAACTCCCCCTGCACGACGGCCCGTTGACCCTGGTGCGGGCGGTGGCGCCCTGGCCGGCCCCGGAGGGGGCGCCGCGTCGCGCCGGGGTCGGCGCGCTGGGCGTCGGCGGCACCAACGCCCACGTGGTGCTGGAGGAGGCGCCCGAGCGCGCCCCCGCGCCGGACGCCGCTTCTCCGCTGCTCGTGCCGGTCTCGGCCGTGGACGAGGCGGCGCTGGCCGAGTCGGTCGCGGGACTCGTCGCGCGGCTGACCGCGCGGCCGGCGCCGGCGGCCGCCGAGGTCGCCGCCACCCTGGCACACGGCAGGCCGCACCGGGCCGCCCGCGCGGTGGCCGTCGGCCGCACCGCCGGGGAGCTGGCGCGCTCCCTGCGCGCCTCGGTGCCCGAGGCCGGCCGGGAGGCGGGACCGGTCGCCTTCGCCTACCCCGGGCAGGGCGGCGCCCGGCGCGCCATGGCCGCCGGGCTGTGGGCCGCGCATCCGGCGGCCCGCCGGACGCTGGAGCGCTGCGGCGCGCTGTACGCGCGGGAGTTCGACGGCGAGCTGCTGGAACCGCTGCTGGTCGGCGACGCGGACCAGCCGCTGCCCGCCGAGCTGGCCCAGGCCGCGCTCTACGCCCACCAGACGGCCCTGACCGCCGCCTGGCGCGCCGCCGGGATCGAGCCGGCGCTGGTCTTCGGCCACAGCGTGGGCGAGTTCGCCGCGCTGCACGCCGCCGGCGCCCTCTCCCTGGACGACGGGCTGCGGCTGACCGCGTGGCGCGGCCGGGCGACCCGGGACCACGCGCCCCCCGGCGGGATGCTCGCGCTGCTCACCGACCCGCCCACCGCGCGGCGCCTCGCCGAGGCGACGGGCACGACGGTGGCGGCGTGCAACGGCCCCGGCGTGCAGGTCGTCGCGGGGGACCCGGCGGCGTTGGGGGAGTTGACGCGCCGTTGCGTGGACGAGCGGGTGCCGCACCGCGCGCTGCCCGTGGACCGGGCCTATCACACCGCCGCGATGGAACCGGCGCTGCGCGCCTTCCGCGAGCTCGCCCGACGGGTCGCGCTCCGGCCGCTACGCCTGCCGTTGGTCACCGCGACGGACGGCCTGCACCGGCCGGTCGGCTGGCGCGTGGACGTCGACCACCTGTGCCGGCAGGGACGCGAACCGGTCCGCTTCGACCTGGTGCTGGCCACGGCGGCGCGGCGGGGCCACCGCGACTTCGTCGAGGCGGGCGCCGGCGACGCCCTCACCGGGCTCGGCCGCGCCGCCGACCCGGAGAGCCGCTGGCTGCGGGGGCAGGGCGCGGGTGACACGGCCGACGAGCAGACGGCCGGGCTGCTGGCCTCGCTCGGCGCGCTCCACCGCGCGGGCGCCGAGCTGAACTGGCCCTCGCTGGTCCCGGACGTCGGCCGCGTCCCGCTGCCCGGTCACCCGCTGCGCCGCACGGCGGTGCCCTTCGCGGCGACACGCGGGGGAGCGGGGCCGGCGCCCGCGCCGGCGGGGTCGGGGGCATCCGGGGAACCGCGCCCGCCGGTGTCCGAGGAACTGCTCTCGTCCGTACGCGAGGTGACCGCCGGCAAGCTGGGCAGACCGGTGGCCGAGGTCGCCCCGGACAGCTCCTTTCTCGCGCTGGGCGCCGACTCGCTCTCGCTGATGGGTCTGACGGCCGCGCTGGAGCGGCGCCACGGGGTGCGCGTCCCGGTGCGCGAGCTCTTCGAGGCCGTCGACACCCCGCGTGCGCTGGCCGCCCGGCTCGCCGCCGAGGCGGAACGCCCGGCCGCTTCGGCCGAACCCGTCCCGCCGGCCCCGCCCGCGCGGCCCGGTCCCGCGTCCGTCCCGACCGGACCTTCCGCTTCCGCCTCCGCCGAGGCACCAGCCCCGGCGGCCGCCCCGGCGGACGTTCAGGTGTCGGCTCCGTCGCCCCCCGGGCCGCCCGTCGAGGCGTCACCCGACGGGCCGCACGCGCCGCACGCGCTGCTGGCGCGGCAGCTGCGGCTGATGGAGCGGCTGGCCGACCAGGTCGGCGAGGTGATCGGCCGCCAACTCGACCTGCTGGGCGGCGCGTCGACGGAGCCCGCGCCGGCGTCCGCGCCGGCGTCCGCGCCGGCGCCCGCATCCGTGCCGGCGCCCGCGTCCGTGCCGGCGCCCGCGTCCGCGCCTGCGGGTGAGCGCGCCCCCGTGCCCGTCCCCGCACCCGCCGCCGCACCGCCCGCGCCCGTGCCGGCGGGTGCCTGCGACGTCAGCCTCTACTTCTTCGGGGACTACCCGCAGGACGACGCGCACGACAAGTACGCGTTGATCATGGAGGCGGCCGAGTTCGCCGACCGCAACGGGTTCCACGCGCTGTGGTTCCCCGAGCGGCACTTCGCCTCGTTCGGCGCGCTCTTCCCCAACCCCTCCGTCCTCGCCGCCGCCCTGGCGGCCAGGACCAGCCGGGTCCGGCTGCACGCCGGCTCCGTCGTGCTGCCGCTGCACCACCCCGTGCGGGTCGCCGAGGAGTGGTCGGTCGTCGACAACGTCTCCGGCGGCCGGGTCGGCCTCTGCTTCGCCAGCGGCTGGCACGCCACCGACTTCGCGCTGGCGCCGCAGAACTTCGGGCGGCACCGCGAGGTGATGTACGAGCACCTGGCGACCGTGCGGAGCCTGTGGGCCGGCGAGGCGGTGACCACCACCTCGGGTGACGGCCGGCCCGTCGACGTGCGGCTCCATCCCACGCCCGTCCAGCCGGACCCGCCGATGTACGCCGCCGTGGTCGGCAACCCGGACAGCTACCGCAGGGCCGCGGCCGAGGGCCTGGGCGTCGTCACCAACCTGATGACCCAGACGGTGGAGCAACTGGCGGAGAACATCGCCCGCTACCGCGCCGCCCGCGCCGAACACGGCCTCGACCCGGCCGGCGGGCGCGTCGTCGTGCTGATGCACACCTATCTGGCGGAGGACGACGCCCGCGCCAGGGCGGAGGCGCACCGCCCGTTCGTGCGCTATCTGCGCTCCTCGCTCGCGCTGCTGAACCAGGTGACCAACAGCCTCGGGATGGAGGTCGACCTGGCCGACTCGCCCGAGGAGGACGTGGAGTTCCTGCTCGGCCGGGCCTACGCCGACTACTGCGACACGCGCGCGCTGATCGGCGACCGGGAGGCGGCGCTGGCCACCGGGCGCCGGCTGCTGGCGGCCGGGGCGGACGAGATCGCCTGCTTCGTGGACTTCGGCGTCGAGAAGGAGAAGGTGCTGGCGGCGCTGCCGCTTCTCGACGGCCTCCGCCGGGACCTGGCCGCCGAGCCGAGGCCCGCCCGCGGCGCCCCGCCGTCGACCGCGCCCCCGCCGACCCCGCCCGTGAGCGCCGCTTCCGCCACCGCCCCGACCGTCGAACAGCCGCCGCCACGGCTGCCGTTGACGCCGGCCCAGCGGCGCGTGTGGTTTCTGGAGCGGCTGCACCCCGGCACGCACATGTACCACGAGCCCAAGGCCGTCCACCTCGAAGGACCGCTGGACGTGCCCGCGTTCCGCCGCGCGCTCGACCGCGTCGCCGAGCGGCAGCCCGCGCTGCGCACCGTCTTCGGTGAGGAGGACGGCGTGCCGCACCGCGAGGTGCGCGCCCGGATGCCGTTCGACTGCCCGGTGGAGGAGCATCTGGGGCTCGACGTGGACCGGGCCGTCGCCGTCGCGCTGGCCGCCGAGCGCGGCCGGGTGCTCGACACCGCCGAGGGGCCGCTGGTCACCGCGCGGCTGCTGCGGCTCTCCGAGGAGAGCCATCTGCTCTTCCTGATGGCCCACCACCTCGTCTTCGACTCCGCCTCGACGGCTGTCCTCGTCTCCGACCTGGCCGCCTTCTACCGTGCCGAGACCGAGACCGAGACCGGCCTCGCGCCGCTGCCGCCGCTGCCCGAGGCGCCGGAGCGGGCGGAGCCGGACGCCGGGGAACGTGCCGCCGCACTCGACCACTGGCGGCGACGCCTCGAAGGCGCCCCCGAGTGGGCGCTGCCCACCGACCACCCCAGGCCGTCGGTCAGAACCGGCGCCGGCGCCAGCGTCAGCCATGCCTGGGACGCCGAACTCGTCCGTGCGGTACGGGAGTTCGCCGCCTCCCAGCGCGCCACTCTCTTCATGGCGCTGACCGGCGCCATCGGCGCGGTGCTCGCCCGGCACGCCGGGCAGTCGGAGATCGTCGTCGGCACCGCCGTCTCGGCGCGCCCGGAGGGGGCCGAGGGCCACGTCGGGTTCTTCCTCGACACCGTTCCGCTCCGCCTGGACCTCACGGGCGACCCCGACCTGCCCACCCTGCTGCGGCGGGTGCGGGAGCGCGGCGCCGAGGCGCTGGACCACCGGGGCGTGCCGTTCGACGAACTGGTCGGCGCGCTGAACCCCGCCCGTGACCCCGGCCGCAACCCGCTCTTCCAGGTCCTGGTCGAGTACGAGAACGAGGAGGCCGTCGCCTTCGACCCGCCGGGCCCGCGCGCGACGCTGCTCGACGTGCCCAGCGACCGCGCCCCGTTCGACCTCAGCTTCTATCTGACGCACCATCCCGGCGGCCTGCGGGTCGCCGTCGAGTACGACACCGCGCTGCTGGAGGCGGCCACGGTGCGGCGGCTGCTGGACCGGGTCGAGGCGCTGCTGCGCCGCGCCCTGGCCGACCCGGCCGCGCCGCTCGCCGCGCTCACCGCCGTCCCCGAGGCCGAGCGCGCCGCGCTCGCCCGGCTCGGACGGCTCGAGGAGCCGGCGCCCGTCGTCGAGGACACCCTGCACGGGCTCTTCGCCCGCCAGGCCCGCCGCACCCCCGGGGCGACCGCCCTGATCCACGGCGAACTACGCGTCAGCTACGGTGAGTTGGCCGAACGGGTCGAACGGCTGGCGGGCCGGCTGCGGGCCGCGGGCGCGGGCCGGGGCCGGCGGGTCGCCGTGCTGCTGCCGCGCGGCCCCGAGCTGATCACCGCGCTGCTCGGCGTGCTCACCAGCGGCGCGGCCTATCTGCCGCTCGACCCGTCGGCGCCCACGCCCCGGCTCGCCGGGCTGCTGGCCGACGGCGACCCCTGCGCCCTGCTCGGCGACGCGGCGACCCTGGGGGCGCACCCCGCGCTCGCCGGGGACGTGCCGCTGGTGCCGGTCGACGGGGACGAGGCGGAGCCGGCCGGGACGCCGGACGCCCCCGGGCCCCCCGAGCCCGCCGGGCCCGACGACCCCGCCTACTGCCTGCACACTTCGGGCTCGACCGGTCGCCCCAAGGCGGTGGTGGTGCCCCACCGGGGCCCCGTCAACCTGGTGCTCGCCCATCTCGACGCGCACCCCGCGCTGCGCACCCTCCAGTGGACGGCGCCGGTCTTCGACGTGCACGTCCAGGAGGTCTTCACCACCCTCGCGGCCGGCGCCGCGCTGGTGCTGATCGACGACGCCGCGCGCCGCGACCCGGGGGAGGTGGCCGAGACGGTGCGGCGCCACGCCGTGGAGCGGATGTTCCTGCCCAGCACGCCGCTGCGTCACCTGCTGGAGACCGAGCCCCGGCTGCCCACCCTGCGGGAGTTGTTCTCCGCCGGCGAGGCGCTTCAACTCACCGACGGCGTACGCCGCTTCCTCGACCGGCACGCGGACTGCGCGCTGTACCACCAGTACGGACCGACCGAGGCGTCCGTGATCGTCACCTCCCACCGGGTCGACCCCGGGGCCGGCCCGTGGCCGCCGATCGGCACCCCGGTGCGCGGCGCCCGCCTCCGGCTGCTGGACCCGGCGGGCCGGCCGGTGCCGCTGGGCGCCGTCGGCGAACTCCACGTCGGCGGCGTGCCCGTGGCCGCCGGCTATCTGGGCCGCCCCGAGGAGACCGCCGCCGCCTTCCTCGACGACGGCACGGGCGCCTCCGCCTACCGCACCGGGGACCTGGCGCGCTGGCGCGCCGACGGCACCCTCCAGTACCGGGGGCGGATCGACGACCAGACGAAGATCCGCGGCCACCGGGTCGAACCGGGCGAGGTGCGCGCCGCGCTGACCGCGCTGCCCTGGGTGGCCGACGCCGCCGTGGTGGCGCGCGGCGACCGGAACGGCGCCCGGGAGCTGTTCGCCTGCGTGGTGCCCGCGCCGGGCGAGGACGGGGCGGACGTGCTGGCCCGCTGCCGCGAGGCGCTGGCCGCGCGCCTGCCCGACCCGCTGGTGCCGCGCCACTGGGCGCGGCTGGCGCGGCTGCCGGTGAACGCCTCCGGCAAGCTCGACCGGCACGCGCTGCCGGAACCGGAGGCGGAGCCGGCGTCCGGCGCCGAGGACGACGAGCCGGCCACCCCGCTGGAGAAGGCCCTGCGGGAGCTGTGGGCCGAGGAGTTGGGCGTGGCGCACGTCCCGGTGACCCGTTCGTTCTTCGCGCTCGGCGGGCACTCGCTGAGCGCGGTGCGCCTGCTGCACCGCATGGCGCGGGAGCTGGAACTGACCCTGCCCATGGCCGAGTTCTTCCGCACCCCCACCGTCAGGGGGATCGCCGCACGCGGGGCGGACCGGCGGTGGGAGGTGACCGAGACCGTCCCGATGAACGCCGTCCAACGCCGCCTGTGGCGCCGCCACCACGAGCGCGCCGACGCCGGCTGCTACCACGTCACCCACCGCGTCGACCTGCGCGGATCCGTGCGACCCGAGCGGCTCCGCGCCTGGCTGGCCGCGCTGGTGGAACGCCACACGGCGCTGCGCTCCCGGTTGGTGGTGCGGGACGGGCGTGCGCTGGTGGAGGTGCTGGACCGGGTCCCGGTCGACCTCCCCGTCGACGAGCTGGACCCGGGGGCGCTGGTCGCGGACGCCGAGGTGGAACGGTGGTGCCTGCGCCACGCCGGCCGCCCGTTCGCGCTGGAGCGCGCGCCGCTCTTCCGCTTCCGGCTGGCCAGGACGGGGCCGGACCGCTGGACCCTGCTGACGGTCTTCCACCACGCCGTCTGCGACGGCTGGTCGCTGGGCGTGATCTGGCGCGACCTCGGGGCGCTCGCGCACGCCGCCGAGGACCCGGGGGCAGCCGAACTCCCGCCGCCCGGCGGCCAGTTCCCGGCGATGGCACGCGCGGAGGCCGCGCTGGCGGGGGAGCGCAGGGCGGAGCTGGAACGCTTCTGGCGCGCCGAGTTGGCCGGGGCGCGGCTCGATCTCGCGCTGCCGGCGGACCGGCCGCGTCCGGCCGTGCTCTCCGGCCGGGGCGCCCTGCACACCCGCACGCTGGAGGCGGCGCTCTCCCGCGCGCTGCCCGAGACCGCGACCCGGCTGGGCACCACGCCCTACGCCGTGCTCGCCGCCGCGTTCGCGGTGTGGGCGTCCCGCCGCACCGGGCGCGGTGACGACGTGGTGCTCAACGCGTCGAGCGCCAACCGGCTGGACCCCGAACGCGCGGACGTCGTCGGTCTGTTGGGGGACGCGGTGGCGCTGCGCGCCCGTCTCACGGCTGCCGGGACGGTCGGCGAGCTGGCGCGGCGCCTGGGCTCCGCCCTCTTCGCCGCGCTCGACCACCAGGAGCTGCCGCTGGCGGAGGTGGCCGATCTCGTCGCCCCCGGCACCTCGGCCGGCGCCTTCCCCGACGTGCTCTTCACCGTGGTCACCACCCCGCCCCCCGCCCTCGACCTGCCCGGACTGTCCGCGACCGTCCGCCCGTTGCCCCTCCCCGGTGTGGCGAGGAACGCGCTCTACGTCGTCCTGGTGCCGCACGAGACCGGGTTGGAGGTGACCTTCGAGTACGCCACCGACCTCTTCGAGCCGGCCACCGTCGTCGCCTGGGCCGACGACCTGACCGTCCTGCTGCGCCATGTCGTCACCGACCCCGACGCGCCCCTGGCGCTGCTCCTCGGCCCCTGACCGGCACCCGGACCCGCCGCCGGTCTACGCTCCAACGACCAGCGGCGGGCCGGGCCCGTCCGGGGGAGGAGCCGTGGTGGAGGAACGGGCCGAGGAACGCCGGGTGTTGATCGTCGCCTATGACGACGCCCAGATCCTGGACATCGCCTGCCCGGCGGGTGCCTTCGAGATCGCCAACGCGCACCGGGCCGCGCCGGCCTACACCGTCGAGGTCGCCACCCCCGGCGGCCGTGCCGCCCGCACCTCCTGCGGGCTGCGGGTCGGCGCGCTGCGCGCGGTGGCCGAGGTCCCGGGGCGGGTGGACACGCTGCTGGTCAGCGGCGGCGCCGGCAGCGAGACGGCGGCGCGCGACGGGGCGCTGGTCGCGCAGGTGCGGCGGCTGGCGCGCGGCGCGCGCCGGGTCGCCTCCGTCTGCACCGGCACCGACGTGCTCGCCGCCGCCGGTCTGCTGGACAACCGGCGGGTCACCACCCACTGGCGGTACGGGCGGGCGCTCGCCGAGCGCCATCCGGCGGTGGCCGTCGACCCGACGCCGCTGTACGTCAGGGACGGCCACGTCTTCACCTCGGCGGGCGTGGTCAGCGGCCTCGACCTGGCGCTGGCCCTCGTCGAGGACGACCACGGCCCGGTCCTCGCCCGCGCCGTCGCCCGGGAGCTGGTCACCTGGGTCCACCGACCGGCCGACCAGGCCCAGTTGAGCGCGTCATTCGCCGCGCCGCCGCCGAGGGACCGCGCCGTCGCCGACCTGCTGCGCCATGTCGCGGGGCACCTCACCGACGACCTCAGCCCCCGCGCCCTCGCCGCGAGGGCCGGCGTCAGCCCACGCCACCTCACCCGGCTCTTCGCCGCCCACCTCGGGGTCACCCCCGCCAGGGCCGTGCGCGCCGCGCGCGCCGAGGCCGCCGTCCACCTGCTGCGCGCCAGCTCGCTGCCGCTGGCCGCCGTGGCGCGCCGCTGCGGTTTCGGCTCGGCTACGGTGCTGCGCCAGGCGTTGCTCGACCACTACGGCGCGACCGGGGACACGTTGCGCAGGATGAGGGACACGCCGACCCCACGGGAGCCGCCGCCGCGCCAGGCTTCCGTGCCATGACGACCCAGAAGACCGGCGTGCCGCGCCGCACCGACCGCCGCGCCCTGCTCGGCGCCACCGTCGCCGCCGCCGCGGGCTCCGTGCTCGCCGGCGCCGCGCCGGCCGCCGCCGGCGCACGCCCCTCCGCGCCCGCCCCCGAGCCCGCGCCCCTGCCCGCCTCCGGCGGCGGGGCGGGCCCCCGCGTCGGTGTGCTGCTCTACGAGGGGTTCAGCCTGCTCGACCCCACCGGCCCGTCCGAGGTGCTCTCCCGGCTGCCCGGCGCCTCCGTCACCATGATCGGCGAGCACGCCGGCCCCGTCCGCACCGACACCCGCGACGTCGCCGTCCTCGCCGACGCGTCCCTCGACGAGGTCGACCGGCTCGACGTGCTGCTGGTTCCCGGCGGCGGTCTGGAAGGAACGGTCGGCGCCATCGAGAACCCGCGGCTGCGGGAGTGGATCGGCCGCGTCCACCGGCGCACCCGCTGGACCACCTCCGTCTGCACCGGGTCGTTGATCCTCGCGGCGGCCGGGCTGCTGACGGGCCGGCGGGCGACCACCCACTGGGCGTCGGCGGAGTACATCGAGGACACCTACGGCGTCACCTACGTGCCGGAGCGCTATGTCCGCTCGGGAAGGATCCTCACCGCCGCCGGGGTCTCGGCGGGCATCGACCTGGCGCTCCACCTGGCGGCCGAGCTCACCGACGAGCGGACCGCCCGCGCCATCCAGCTCGCCATCGAGTACGACCCGGCCCCGCCCTTCGACTCCGGCGACGCCGGCGAGGCCGACCAGGAGCTGAAGGACCTGGCGCTGCGGCTGCTGAGCGACTCCGCGGCACGCTAGGTCCCCGTCCGAGGTCCCCTCGGCGTCCGTCCCCTGATGACCCGGCACCTCCCACACGCTCATTGTTGAACGATGGTACAACTAGTACGTGAGTTCAACTAAGTGGGAGGGTGAGATGGCGGAACCGTCGTCGCGCGCCGGAAGGCGCGAGTGGGCCGGCTTCGCGGTCCTGGCGTTGCCGACCGCGCTGCTGGGACTGGACGTCACGGCGCTGTACCTGGTCGTTCCGAGCCTCACCGCGGAGCTGCGGCCGAGCGCGACGGAGACCCTGTGGATCATGGACGCCTACGGGTTCCTGATCGCGGGGTTCCTGATCACCATGGGCACCCTCGGCGACCGCGTCGGGCGCCGGCGGCTGCTGCGCGTCGGCATGGCCGCGTTCGGCGCGGCCTCGGTGCTCGCTGCGTTCGCCCCCGGCGCGCTCTGGCTGATCCTCGCCCGCGCGCTGCTGGGCGTGGCGGGGGCGACGCTGATGCCGTCCACGCTCTCCCTCATCGGCGACATGTTCCGGGACGCCAGGCAGCGGGCGTTGGCGATCGGCGCCTGGGCCACGATGTTCGCGCTCGGCATGGCGGCCGGTCCGGCGGTGGGAGGCGTGCTCTCCTCCCACCTCTGGTGGGGCGCGGTCTTCCTGCTCGCGGTGCCCGTCGCGGTGGTGGTGCTGGTCGCCGCGCCCGTGCTGCTCCCCGAGAGCCGGCCGGCCACCGGCCGGCTCGACCCGTGGAGCGTCGCCCTGTCGCTGGCGGCCGTGCTGCCGGCCGTCTACGCCGTCAAGCATGTCGCGGCCGAGGGCCCCGACGGACAGGCGCTCGTCGCCGCGCTGCTCGGCGGCGCCTCGGCCGTCGTCTTCGTGCGCCGCCAACTCCGCCTGCCGAGACCGCTGCTGGACGTGCGGCTCTTCACCGACCGCGCCTTCTCCGCCGCGCTTGGCGTGCTGCTGGTCGGTCTGGCCGGCTTCGGCGGCATGATGTTCCTGGTCACCCAGCACCTCCAGCTCGTCGCGGGGCTCTCGCCCACGGCCGCCGGCCTGTGGATGGGGCCGCCCGCGCTCGCGATGCTGGTCGGCGGCATCGGCGCCCCGCTGCTCGCCACGCGCGTTCCGCCGGGGCGGGTGATGGCGGCCGCCCTCGCCCTCTCCCTCGTCGGCTACGCCCTGCTCGCCCTCGCCGGGAGCGACAGCCGGACGAGCGTGGTCGTCGGGTTCGGCTTCCTCTACCTCGGCCTCGGAACGATCGCCTCGCTGGGCACCGACATCGTCGTGGGCGCGGCACCGCGGGAGCGGGCCGGGTCGGCCGCCGCGATGTCGGAGACCGTTCAGGAGCTGGGGGTCGCGGCCGGGGTCGCGCTCCTGGGCAGCCTCGCGACGGCGCTCTACCGGACGTCGGCGGGGGAACGGCCCGGCCTGGCCCCCGCCGAGGCGCGGCCCTACGCCGAAAGCCTCCCCGGCGCGGTGTCCGTGGCGGAACGGCTGCCCCCGGGCGCCCTGGCCCACGCGCGGGACGCGTTCACCGGGGGCCTCAACACCGCCGCGCTCGTCGCCGGTGCCGCCGTCGCCGCCGCGTCGCTCGTCTGCCTCCGCGCGCTGCGCCACATCCGGCCGATCGGCCAACCCGCCCCCGGCGCGGAGCCGATAGCCTCGACCCCGGCGGGCTTCGACGAGCGGTGAGGGCGATGGCGGACGAGCAGGGCACGGTCGACGGGCGCAGGCTGCGCGGCCAACGCCGCAGGGCCCAGATCATCGAGGCGACGCTCACCGTGGTCCGCCGCGACGGCGCCGCCGGGGTGACCCACCGGGCCGTCGCCAGGGAGGCGGGGATCACCACCAGCCTCACGCTCTACTACTTCGCCACCCTCGACGACCTGCTGGTGGCCGCGTTGACCAGCATCGCCGACGCCTACACCGACCACATCCGCCGGCTCGTCGAGGCCGACGACGACCCGCTCGGCGGGCTCGCCCTGCTCATCGCCGACTCCTCCGGCCCCGGACGCGAACGGGCCCTGGCGGAGCGCGAGTTGTCGACGCTGGCGGCGCGCCGCCCCGCGCTGCGCCCGGCGGCGCGCGGCTGGCGCGACAACGTCGCGGCGCTGGCCCGCACGCGGACGGACGACCCGGACGCGGTCGAGGCGTTCGTCGCGCTGTGCGACGGCCTCTGCGCCGCGATCCTCCTCGACGACCGCGACGCCGACCCGCTCCACATCCGCACCGTCCTGTCGAAGGCCCTAGACGGAGTCTGACGGGCCCGGCGCCCGCGCGAGAGCCTCGCGTCGCGCCGTGCCCCACTCCCACATGCCCCGCACCACGGGCTCCAGCGCCCGCCCCTGCGCGGTGAGCACGTAGCGCACGCGGGGAGGCCAACCGGGGGTGCGACGGCGCTCGACGACGCCCGCGCCGGTCAACTGGGCCAGCCGGTCCGAGAGCACCTTGTCCGAGAGGGCGGGCAGGGCGGCGGACAGCTCGGAGTAGCTGGCCTGGCCGCGACGCAGGAACTCGCGGACCACCAGCGGCGTCCACCGGCCTCCGAGCGTGGCGAGGGTGATGTCGACGGGGCAGCGCGGCTCGGAGCCCGGCGGAACGAGGGCGCTGTCCGGACAGTCCGCCAGCGGACCGTCCCCGTCCCCGGTGGGCGTGTGTCCCACCGTTTGGTGAGTCACGAGGGCTCCTCCTAACGTCCGTGGCGCACACCCCGCCGACCCGACTCCAGGGGGCCTCATGCGTGTCCACCACCTCAACTGCGGTTCGCTCCGGAAGATTCCACCACTTCCGGCGGAACCCGCGACGGACCCCGCGCCCCGCGCACGCGCCGTCGTCTGCCACTGCCTGCTCCTCGAAACGGACTCCGACGGGCTGGTCCTGGTGGACACCGGCCTCGGAACCGCCGACCTGCGGCACCCCCGCCGTTCGCTGGGCGCCGACTGGGTGGCCTATGCCCAGCCCGCGCTGGACCGCGCGGAGAGCGCGCTGCGCCAGGTCGTCCGCCTCGGGTACGCGCCCGGGGACGTGCGGCACATCGTGCTCACCCACCTGCACCGCGACCACACGGGAGGACTGCCCGACTTCCCGCACGCACGGGTGCACCTGCACCCCGACGAGTACCGGGCCGTCACCGACCCCGCCGCGGCGCACCACGGGCACAGCCTCGACCGCTTCATGCCGGCCCACCGGGCGCACGGCCCGATGCTCACGCCCGCGTCCGAGGACGGGGGCGGGGAGTGGTTCGGCTTCCCGGGAGTGGCGCGGCCCCGGGGACTGGCGTCCGAACTGCTGCTGGTGCCGCTGCCCGGCCACTCGGCGGGACACGCGGGCGTCGCCGTGCGCGAGGGCGACGGACGATGGCTCTTCCACGCCGGCGACGCGTACATGTACCACGGTGAGATCGAGCGCACCCCGCCCCTTCCCCACCCCGCCCTGGAGCCCGTCCAGCAGGGAGCGGAGACCGATGTCGCGGCGCGCGTCGGGACGCGCGACCGACTGCGCGGCCTCCGCCGCGACCACCCGGACGAGGTCACCGTCCTCAGCGCCCACGACCCCTGGGAGTTCGCCCGCTTCGCGGACCTCACGGGGTGAGACCGCCGGCAGCGCCCGGCGGAGCGGCGAAGCGGTCCCCCGTGTCCTCGCCGCTCGTCCACCACAGCCCCAACCGCTGGCGCGTCACCAGCCAGCGGCCGTCCGCGCCCCGGCGGAACTCCCAGTCGTAGGGGCCGCCCATCGCGTACGGCGTGCCGGTCCGGCCGGGCGCGGTGACCGCGACGAACCACATGTAGCCGATGCCGGTCGCCCGGTCGCCCTCCACCTCCACATGCAGGTTGAGGATGTGGTGCTGCATCGTCGGGTAGTCGGCCTCGGCCTCCTCCACCCGCTCCCTGATCGCCCGCCGGCCCCGCGTCTCGCCCCACGGGCCGAACTCGAAGACCGCGTCCTCGGCCCAGTGCGCGATCCAGGCGTCCCAGTCCCTGTGGTCCAACGCCCGCCAGCCGCGCATCAGCAGCCCGCGCAGCGCCTGACCGTCCTCCCACCTCCTCAGCCGCGCCTCCAGCGCCTGACATCCGGCGTCCCGCTCCGCCATCTCCCCGCTCCCCTCGTCGCGGCCCGGGGCGCGTCCCCGGGTCCGCACCGAGTCTCGGCCGAACGCACCGCCGGGACCAGGGCGTTCGCCGCCTGGGTGCGCCACACCCAGGCGGCGCGCGACGGCGCGCCCTACCCTCGACGCATGAGTGAGAACCGGCTCGGTCCCTTCCTCCGCGCCCGCAGGTCGCGGCTGCGCCCGGAGGAGAGCGGCATCCCCTCCCACGGCCCGCGCCGGGTGCCGGGGCTGCGCCGCGAGGAGGTCGCGGTGCTGGCCGGGGTCAACGTCGACTACTACGCGCGCCTGGAGCAGGGCCGCGAGCGCCATCCGTCGGCGCGGGTCGTCGACGCGCTCGGCCGCGCCCTGCGGCTGGACGCCGACGCCCGCGACCATCTCCACCGGCTGGCGGGCACCGCCCCCGGGCCCCGTTCGACACCGCCGGCGGACTCCGTCCCGCCGGCGCTGCGGCGGCTGTTGCACGGGTTCGCCGGCGCTCCCGCGTTCGTCATCGACCGCACGTTGGAGATCCTCGCCGCCAACCCGCTCGCCGAGGCGCTGCACGCGCCGTTCAGGAGACCGGACAACCTCGCCCGCATGGTCTTCCTCGACCCGGTCGCCCGGCACTTCCACGTGCGCTGGTCGCTGACCGCGCGGGTGGTCGTCGGCCATCTGCGCCAGGCCGAGGGCATCGACCCGGACTGCCCCCGGCTGCGCGCCCTCGTCGCGACGCTGGCCGGCCGGAGCGCCGAGTTCGCCGCGCTGTGGGGCGCGCACATCGTCCGGGACAAGTCGCGCACCGACAAGGAGCTGCACCATCCGGAGGTCGGCAGGCTCTCCTTCACCTCCCTCACGTTCGACGTCCGCGACGCCCCCGGCCGGCAGTTGGTCGTCTACCAGGCCGAGCCGGACGGGCCCACGGCGCGGGCACTCGCGCTGCTCGGCTCGTCGCACGCCACCCCCCACCACGCCGGCGCCTGACCCGGGCCGCTCGCGGGGCCGCTCGCCAGGGGTCCTAGCCTGGGGCCATGGATGCGACGCGCGGTCACGGGTGCGGCGGGGGAGCCGCGGCGGGTGAACGGGCCGGCCGGTGGTGATCGCCGACGCCGGCCTGGTCGAGGCGGCGGCCGTCGGCGGCAAGTGGGCCGCCATCCTCGGCGCCGGCTTCTGGGCCGGGATGATCAACGTGGTCGTCGGCTCCGGCACGCTGGTCTCGTTCCCCGTGCTGGTCCTCTGCGGCTACCCGCCGCTGGTCGCCAACATCTCCAACAACATCGGCCTGGTCGGCGGCGGTCTCTCCGGCACCCTCGGCTACCGGCACGAGCTGCGCCGGAACGCCGGCCTCGCCCGCGTGCTGCTGCCCGCCTCCCTGGGCGGCGGGATCGTCGGCGCGGCGCTGCTGCTGGTGCTGCCGGACGACGCGTTCCGCACCATCGTCCCGGTGCTGATCGCCGCCGGCCTGGTGATGGTCGTCGCGGGACCGTTCGTCCAGCGGGCGGCCGCCCGCCGCGCCGCGGAGGACCCGGAGGGCGCCGCCGACGCCGGCCCCTCGTCCGGCCGGCGCGCGGCGCTGCTCGGCGGCACCCTGGTCGTCGGCGTCTACGGCGGCTACTTCGGCGCCGCGCAGGGCATCCTCGTCGTCGGGCTGCTGTCCATCCTGACCAGCGAGTCCCTCCAGTCCGTCAACGCGGTGAAGAACCTGCTGGTCACCGGCGTCAACCTGGTGGCAGCCGTGGTCTTCATGGCGGTCGCCTGGGACTCGATCGACTGGCTGGCCGTCGCGCTGATCGCCGTGGGCGCCACCCTCGGCGGCGTGGTCGGCGCCCGCGTCGGGCGACGGCTGCCCCCGGGACTGATGCGCGGGCTGATCGTGGCCATCGGCACGGTGGCGATCGTCAACCTGGTCTTCTTCTCCTGACCCGGCCGGCCGGTCGCGCCGACCCGGCCGGCCGGGAGGCGCCTCACCCGGCGGGTTCGATCCGCAGGACGGCGCCGTCGCCCGTGATCTCGACGACCTCCAGGCCCATCGCGTCGTTGACGGTGGCGGCCGTCCCCACGTCGCAGCTCATCCCGACGCCACCGCCGCCGTGGGAGGTCACCCCGCCGCCCCCGGAACAGCCGGCCAGGCTGAAGCCGGAACCCGTCACGGGCGCGACCATGTCGACCGTGTCGCCGGCGATGCCCGTGACCTCGATCGGCCCGAGGCCGTAGCTCTCCGGGACCTCGAGGACATCCCCCACGACCACCTCGACCTCACAACTCCCCTCCGCGCACGGCCCGGACGGCGGGGGCGCGGCCTCCTCCCCGTCTCCCTCCCCGTCTCCGTCCCCGGTCTCCTCCTCCGGCGCCCCGGCCCCGTCCTCGTCGGTCTCGGACGCCGACGACTCGGCGCCCGCCCCGCCGGAGCCGGAGCCCGAGCCCCCCTCCGGGTCCGAGTCGGAGTCCGAAGAGCACGACGCGAGCGCCGCGCACGCGACGACGGCGACGACCACGGCGGCGGGAAAACTGCTGCGCATCCTCATGCCCGAAGTCAACCCCGCGCCCCCCGGGACCCCACCCGGCCGCCCCGGCTCATCCCGCGCGCCGCCGCGCCGCGCAGTCGCCCGCGCCCTGTGGCGGCCACTGCCCGGTGCGGTAGGCGCGCGCCGTCTCCATCACCGCGTCCAGGGCGTCCCTGGTCGCGGCCAGCTCGTCGATGTGGGCCGAGATCCGGTCCCGTTCGCGCGCCAACTTCTCCAGCGCCACGTCCGTCGCCCGGTGGCTGGGCGCGTCCACGCACGGCAGCAGCTGGGCGACGGTCCTGCTGGACAGGCCGGCGTTGTACAGCTGCTGGATGAGTTCCACCCGGCCGACCGCGCCCTCGGTGTAGTGCCGCTGGCCGCTCGCGCTCCGGGCGCTGCTCAGCAGGCCCTGCTCCTCGTAGTACCGCAGCGACCGCACGCTCACGCCGGTGCGCGCGGCCAACTCGCCGATCCGCAACGTTCCGCCCTCCCGGGGCCTGGGCGCCGCCCGGTGAGATGGACCGCGCCCCGGACTTGCCCCTCACATGGATGTGAGCTTTTAGCGTAGCCGCGCCGCCCAAGATCTGGGAACGCGGCGACCGTGAGGAGCCCGAAACGATGTCATCCCGCTCAGCCCTCTTCTCCCGCCACCGGCTCGGCGAGCTGGCCCTTCCCAACCGCGTCGTGATGGCCCCGATGACCCGCGCGCGGGCCGCCGACGGCGGGCTGGCGACGCCGTCGATGGCCGGCTACTACGCGCAGCGGGCCAGCGCCGGGCTGATCGTCTCCGAGGGCGTGCAGCCCAGCCTGGTCGGCCAGTCCAACCCTGGCACGCCGGGACTGCACACCCGGGCGCAGGTCGCCTCCTGGCGGCAGGTCACCGAGGCCGTGCACGCCAACGGCGGCCGGATCTTCGCGCAGATCATGCACGGCGGCCGGGTCTCGCACCCCGACACCACCGGCTCATGGCCCGTGGGACCCTCGGCCGTGCCCGCCGTCGGCGACGTCTTCACCCCGAACGGCCCCCGGCCGGCGCCCGTTCCCCGCGCGCTGGAGACCGCCGAGGTCCCGGAGCACGCCGCCTCGTACGCGGAGGCGGCCAGGGGAGCGGTGGAGGCCGGCTTCGACGGGGTGGAACTGCACGGTGCCAACGGCTATCTGATCTCGCAGTTCCTGTCGAGCAACGCCAACCTGCGCACCGACCGCTACGGCGGCTCGGTGGCGGGCCGCGTCCGGTTCGCCGTGGAGGCGGCGGAGGCCACCGTCGACGCGGTCGGCGCCGCCAGGACCGGCATCCGGCTCTCGCCCGGGTCGACGACCTGGGGCGTGGCGGACGAGGACGTGCCCCGGCTCTACGGGACGCTGCTCGCCGAGTTGGCCCGGCTGGACCTGGCCTATGTCCATCTCGTCGCGACCAGCGAGGAGGAGGTGCTGCTCGGGCTGCGCGAGTCCTGGCCCGGCACGTTGATCATGAACCCGGTTCCGCCCGGCGGCCCGAAGCGGACCGACCGCGCCGACGCCGACCGCTGGCTGGGGCTCGGCGCGGACCTGATCAGTTTCGGCCGCGCGTTCATCGCCAACCCGGACCTGGTGGAACGGCTGCGCGCCGGGCTGCCGTTGAGCCCCGAGGACGCGCGCGACTTCTACCAGGGGGGCGACGCCGGCTATCTGACCTATTCCGCCTATCGCTACCTGGACTGAACGACCCGCCGGGGCGAACGGGGGGCCGTTCCCGGGCAGTTGACGCGGTGTCCCCGGCGGGGGAGGGGCGCGTGGGATCGTTATTGTCCACGCGCATCCCGGAATTGTTCGGCCTCCCGCTCCTACGCTGTTCCCCCAAGTGCCCCTGACCAGGTCGGGAACCCCCGACCGTGACGGCAAGCGCTTGCGCGGCGAGGCCGAAACCCACCAGGGAGCCGCTCGGTCCCCGCCGTTCCACACCACCGGTCAACGCCGGGTCGCGCGGTCCGTGCCGTGCGCCCGGCGACGAGAACCCGCGCGGCCGACGCGCCGGCGGACCGGGGAGCCGCGGGTGGCTGGCCCCACCCCTTCCCCGTTTCCGCGGGGTCGTCGTTTCCGCCGAGGCACCCCCCACCCCGGTTCTGAGGAGATGAGCCCATGTCTCTGGTCCGTGTTCCCGCCCGCCGCCGGCGCGTCGCCCTCGCGGTCTCGCTCTCCGGCGTGATGGCGGCGTGGCTGCTGGGCGCGGCCGCCGGCGCAGGCGCCGACGAGCCGGGCGCGCCCGCCCTGGCGGCCGACGCGCTCTACGCCTCGCCGGACGGCGGCGCCGACGCCGCCGGGACGGAGGACGACCCGACCACGCTCACCGCCGCGCTGGAGCGCGTCACCGCGGGCGGGACGGTCTATCTGCGCGACGGGACCTACGCGTTGGCGGAGACGGTCACCATCGCGCCGGGCAGCGACGGCACGGCCGACGCCCGCACCACGCTGTCGGCCTACCCGGGGGAGACCCCGGTGCTGGACTTCTCCGCCCAGGAGGAGGACTCCGCCAACCGGGGTCTGGCGCTGAACGCCTCCTTCTGGCACCTCTACGGCATCACGGTCGAGCACGCGGGCGACAACGGCATCTTCGTCAGCGGCAGCGACAACGTCATCGAGCGCACCGTCACCCGCCACAACCGCGACTCCGGGCTCCAGCTCTCCCGCGCCACCTCCGACACCCCCGAGAGCGAGTGGCCCTCGAACAACCTGGTGCTCAGCGCCGTCTCGCACGACAACGTCGACTCCGACGGCGAGGACGCCGACGGCTTCGCGCCCAAGCTGACGGTCGGGCCCGGCAACGTCTTCCGACACACCGTCGCGCACCACAACATCGACGACGGCTACGACCTCTACACCAAGTCGGAGACCGGCGCGATCGGCGCGGTCACCATCGAGAACTCGCTCGCCTACGACAACGGCACGCTCTCCGACGGCTCCCAGGCCGGCGACGGCGACCGCAACGGCTACAAGCTGGGCGGCGAGGACATCGGCGTCGACCACGTGCTGCGCGACAACATCGCGCACGGCAACGGCAAGCACGGGTTCACCTACAACCGCAACACCGGCTCCATGACCGTCTCGGGCAACGTGAGCATCGGCAGCGAGGAGCGCAACTTCAACTTCGACGGCGGCTCCTCCGTCTTCCGCGACAACGTCTCGTGCGACAGCGGCTCCAACGACCGCACGATCGGCGACGTCGACGGCTCCAACGAGTTCTGGTCGGGCGAGAACGGCGCCTCCTGCGGCGCCTACGCGGGCGACCTGGACTGGTCCTTCGCCGAGGACGGCAGCCTCGTGGTGACCTTCGGCGGCGCCCGGGTCACGGACTGAGCGACCCCCGCCACACCCCCCACAACGCGCGAAAGGCGGACCAACCATGAGGACACGAGTATCGCCGCGGGTCGGCGTGACCACGACGCTGCTGGCCGTGGTGGCCGCGAGCGGGGTCGCGCTGTCGATGCCCGAGGCGTCGGCCGAGGCGTCCACCTCGGTGACGGGCACGGCCAGCGGCTACGCCGGCGAGAACGGCGGCACCACCGGCGGCGAGGGCGGCGAGACCGTCCGGGCCGGCACCGGGACCGAGATCCACGAGGCGCTCTGCTCGCGGGCCAGCGAGGACACCCCGATCACCATCGAGGTCGAGGGCACCATCAACCACGGGAACACCAGCAAGGTCTCCGGCGACAGCTGCAACACCGCCGACGACGTGATCGAGCTGAAGCAGATCAGCAACGTGACCCTGGTCGGCGTCGGCGACGGCGCGGTCTTCGACCAACTGGGGATCCACATACGGGAGTCCAGCAACATCATCATCCAGAACGTGACGGTGCGGAACGTCAAGAAGTCGGGCTCGCCGACCTCCAACGGCGGCGACGCCATCGGGATGGAGAAGGACGTCCGCAACGTCTGGGTCGACCACGTCACGCTGGAGGCGTCCGGCGGCGAGGACGAGGGCTACGACGGGCTCTTCGACATGAAGAACAACACCCAGTACGTCACGCTCTCCCACAGCGTCCTGCGCGACTCCGGGCGCGGCGGGCTGGTCGGCTCCAGCGAGAGCGACACCTCCAACGGCTTCGTCACCTACCACCACAACCTGTACGAGAACATCGACTCCCGCACCCCGCTGCTGCGCGGCGGCGTCGGGCACGTCTTCAACAACCACTACGTGAGCGTCCACGAGTCCGGGATCAACTCCCGGGCCGGCGCGCGGGTGCGGGTGGAGAACAACTACTTCCAGGACTCCAAGGACGTCCTGGGCACCTTCTACACGGACGAGGCCGGCTACTGGCAGGTCGACGGCAACGTCTTCGAGAACGTGACCTGGTCCGAGCCGGGCGACGAGACCAACCCGGCGGGGCCGGACCCGGAGTCGACCACCACCGTGGACAT
Organism: Streptomyces zhaozhouensis; assembly: GCF_900230195.1. Lineage (GTDB taxonomy): Bacteria > Actinomycetota > Actinomycetes > Streptomycetales > Streptomycetaceae > Streptomyces > Streptomyces zhaozhouensis. The sequence goes on along the minus strand of NZ_OCNE01000005.1, from coordinate 75,558 downwards.
CCCCTACTCCTACGCGCCGGACGGCGCGGACTGCGTCCCGAGCGTGGTGAGCGAGGTCGCGGGCGCGGACAACGGCGTCCGGTTCCCCGACGGCACCTGCTGAACCACCGAACCACCCGCCGGGTCACGGACGGCGACGCCCCCGGGCGACCGGGGGCCTCGCCGGCGCGGCCCGGCGGAGCTCTCACTGGAGTACTCTCGACGCAAGAAGTTGAAGCTTCAATGAGACCGTCGGAGGGCCCCGTGACCGCCATACCCACGTCCGCCCGGATGCCCGCGCTCTATGTCTCGCACGGCGCCCCGCCGCTGGCGGACGACGCGCTCTGGCCGGGGCAGCTCGCCGCCTGGTCGGCCGCACTGCCGAGGCCGAAGGCCGTTCTGATGGTCTCGGCGCACTGGGAGGAGGCCCCGCTGGCGATCGGCGCCACCGCGACCGTGCCGCTGGAGTACGACTTCTGGGGCTTTCCCGAGCGCTACTACCGGGTGCGCTACCCGGCGCCCGGCGCCCCCGCACTCGCGGCGGACGTCCGGGCGTTGCTGCGTTCCGCCGGCACACCGGTGCGGGACGTGCCGGAGCGGGGGCTGGACCACGGCGCCTACGTGCCGCTGGTGGAGATGTACCCGGACGCCGACATCCCGGTGCTCCAGATCTCGCTGCCGACCCTCGACCCCGGGCGGCTGATGGAGATCGGCCGACGGCTGGCGCCGCTGCGCGACGAGGGGGTGCTGATCGTCGGCTCCGGCTTCTTCACCCACAACCTCGCGGCGCTGCGCGACGAGGGCGTGCCCGCCTGGTCCGCCGAGTTCGACGACTGGGGGCACGAGGCACTGGAGGCGGGCGACGCGGACGCGCTGCTCGACTTCACCCACGCCTCGCCCGCCGGCGCCCTGGCGCATCCGCGCACCGAGCACTTCGCGCCGCTCTTCGTCGCCATGGGGGCGGCGGACGCCGTGGGCGAGCTCACCGCGCAGCGCAGCGTGATCGACGGCTTCTGGATGGGGCTGGCCAAGCGGTCGGTACAGTTCGGCTGATGGGAGCCCTCGTCCAGCCCGGCGCCGAGCGTCGGGCCACCGCGGTGGTCGTCGGTGGCGGCCAGGCCGGCCTCTCGGCCGCCTATCACCTCGGGCGGCGCGGCTTCGCCAGCGCGCTGACCGACCCGGAGGCGGACCGCACCGTGGTGGTGCTGGACGCCGAGTCCGGCGCGGGCGGCGCCTGGCGGCACCGCTGGGAGTCGCTGCGGATGGCGACCGTCAACGGCATCTTCGACCTGCCGGACTTCCCCCAGCCGCCGATCGACCCCGCCGAGCCGAGCCGGGACGCCGTTCCCCGCTACTTCGACGCGTTCGAGCGCGCCACCCGTCCGCCGATCCTCCGCCCGGTCACCGTCACCGCCGTCAGCCGGGCCGACACGGACCCGGAGGGCGAGCTGCTGGTGGAGTCCACCGCCGGCCGGTGGCGCACCCGCGCCCTGGTCAACGCGACCGGCACCTGGAACAACCCGGTCCGGCCGCGCTACCCGGGGCAGGAGACCTTCGCCGGCCGGCAGTTGCACACCCGGGACTACGTCTCGGCCGAGGAGCTGGCGGGGCGGCGGGTGGCCGTCGTCGGCGGCGGGATCTCGGCGGTGCAACTGCTGGAGGAGGTCTCCCGGGTGGCGACCACCTTCTGGTACACCCGCCGCGAACCGGTCTTCCGCGAGGGCGCGTTCCGCCCCGAGGTGGAGGGCCGCGAGGTCATCGCCAGGGTGACCGCCGACGTGACGGCGGGGCGCCCGACGGGCAGCGTCGTCTCCTACACCGGCCTGGCCTGGACCCCGTACGCCCGCGCGGCCGAGGAGCGCGGGGCGCTGGTGCGGCGCCCGATGTTCACGGCCGTCGAGCCCCTCGGGGTCCGGGAGGCCGACGGCTCGTTCACCGCCGTCGACACCCTGCTGTGGGCCACCGGCTTCAAGGCGGCGCTCGGCCATCTCGACCCGTTGGGACTGCGCAACGCGCGGGGCGGCATCACGCTGCGCGGCACTCGCGTGGTCGACGAGCCGCGGGTGTGGCTGATCGGCTTCGGCCCCTCGCAGTCCACCGTCGGCGCCAACCGCGCGGGGCGGGAGGCGGCCAGGGAGCTGGCCTCCCGGCTGGCTGTCACGAAGTGAACGGTTCGGGCGTCATCGAGTGACAGCCGGGTCGGCGCACGGCGCACACGGGGGAGGTCCCGCCCTGCCGCGTCCGGCGGTCACCGGCGGGCGCCGCCCGCCCCGGAGCGGAGGGGGGAACGGCCGCCGCCGTCGGCCTCCCGCCGTTCGCGTGCCCTTCGCGGCGCCGCGACGCGGTGATGCCGCGGGAGGAGCGCGTTCAGTCCGTCCGGCGCGCGGCCAGGTCCAGCCAGTGCTCCACGTCGGCCGGGGTGTGGTGGCGGATGGACCAGTCGACCATCCGCAGACTCATGTGCGCCCAGGCCGGCCGCAGCACCGTCTCGGGCAGCGCGTCGAGCACCTCGTCCAGCCGGTCCTCCACCCCCGGGCCCGTCCCCTCGACATGCACGCCGAACCGCAGGGTGACCAGGTCGAACCCGTGGTGGCCGCGTCCGGCGCCGTCCCAGTCGATGACGCCGGTGAGGGTGCCGTCCACCGCCAGCATGTTGCCCGGGTGGTAGTCCAGGTGGACGGCGTCCTCGCCCTCCATCGCCGGCGGGTGCGCGGCGCCGACGGCGGTGACCCAGCGCTCCAGCGCGGCGGCGCGGGCGCCGTGCCGGCGCAGCGGCTCGTGCAGGCAGAAGCCGGGACCGTCCTCGCGCAGATACAGCGCGATCGCCGGGATGTCGGGGCGGTCGGCCAGCCGCCCGGCGAACGCCCGGTTGAGGGCCAGTGCCTGTTCGAGGCCGTGCGCGTCCAGACGGTCCAGCGTGCTGCCCGGCAGCAGCTCCTGGACCGTGACGACGGCGTGGTCGACCTGCTCGACCAGCTCGGTGGCCGGCACGGGGCAGCCGGCGGCCCGCAGCGCCTCGGAGACGGCGATCGGGCCGTCCACCAGGTCGGCGACGCGGGCGCGCGGGCGCCACTTCAGCACGGAGCGGCGGCCGTCGGGCCACCGCACGTAGGCCGCGCCCACCTGCCCGCCGGGGCAGGGGCCCTCCACGGTCAGTCGGACGCCGGTCCGCTCGTGGAGGGCCTCGGCCATCCGGTCGGCGTCGAGGCGTTCGGCGCGGGCCCAGCGGCGGGCGGGTTGCGGTGAGGGGGAGGAGCGCATCGGAGGATTATGGCGCGGCCCGGCGCCTGTTCTCACGGGGGCGGGTGCCCGGGGCGGCGGGCGATCGCGTCCCCTACCGCCCCGCCGGTCGCGGTGCGGACGGCCCGGGCGAGGTGGGCCGGGGTGTCGAGGCGCCGGAGTGGGTCGCCGCCGGCCAGCAGCGCGACGGCGACGTGCTCGTTGTGCACCCGCAGCGCCGCGGCCGCCGCGGCGGCGTGTGGCCGCACCCGCCGGTCGTCGGCCGCGAGCCCGAGGCGTTCGGCGATGACCGGCCGCAGCTCCCGCTCGATCCGGTCGCAGGCCATCAGCCACGCGGTGCGCAGGGCGGGCTCCCGTTCACCGAGGACCACCAGGCGCATGGCCAGCCGGTCGTCGTCCGCGAGGGCGTCGGCGCCGGCCTCGCGGACGTGCCCGGTCCGTTCGGCCGCGGCGTGCTCCTCCAGGGAGAGGTGCGGGGGCCAGGCGCGGAGGAGGGTCACCCCCCGCTCGACGCCGCGGGCGACGATGGGCTCGGCGCAGCTCTCCTTGGTGCGGAAGTGGCGCCAGATGGTGCGGGTGGACAGGCCGACGGCCTCGGCGATCTGGTCGCCGCTGGTGGCCTCGACGCCCTGCCGCCAGAAGAGCCGGGAAGCCTCCCGCGAGATCTCCAGCCGAAGGCGGCGCCGCCGCACCTCGCTCATCGCGCCGCCGCGGCGTCTGGTCGTCGTCATCTCGGGCTCCGGTTCCGTCGAGCGCGATACATTAAGTGGCATTATGGCAGTTAGTGACGAACAGGGCCAGGGTGAGGCGCTCGGGCCCCCCACGCGGCCTCCCGCGTCCCCCGAAGTGATCGCGCCCCAACGCGCCCCGGTGTCGGGGGAGTTGGCGAAGCGGGTCAACGGGCCACGTTTCAGAGCGATTTGCGCGGTTACCCGAGCGTCATGACTGCGAAGAGCGAAGCCAGGAAGAACCGCACGGACGACAACCGCACCAAGGCCGGCACCCGGCTGGCAGTCGCCAAGGAGGAGGCCGAGCAGGCCGCGGCGCACGCGAAGGGGGCCGAGGAGTCCGCCGGGGAGACGGCGCGCGCGGCGGGCGAGACCGCCGGCCGAGCCGGCCGCGCGGCCGCCGCCGGACTGGCCGGCGGCCGGCAGGCCGTCACCTCCGCCGCGCACCACGCGGCCTCCGGCGCGACCAGCGCCTGGACCACGGCCCGGCACCACAAGGGCGTCTCCGCCGGCACCGCCGTGGGCGCCGTCTGCCTGGCCGCCGGCGCCTTCGCCCTGGGCCGCCGCTCGTTCCGGAGCAACGCCGGCCCGCTGACCCGGCTGACCGACGGCCGGATCTGACGCACGCCGACGCCGGGAGCCGGTTTCGGCCGTCGGGGACGGGAAACCCGGCCGCGATGGAACGGACCCTGGTGACCGGTTGGTTCAGTCTCCTCCACGGCGAGGCGACCGCCGGCGACATCCTGGCCCTGCACCGGGTCCAGGCCGTGCTCGACCGGGCGGGCCAGCCCCACGACGTCGCCTGGAGCCCCGGCTTCCGGCCCGGCGCGCTCTCCCTCGCGGACGCCGACCCGGCCGCCTACACCCGGCTGGTCTTCGTCTGCGGGCCGCTCCACGGCCAGGACATCGCCTGGCTGCACGAGCGGTTCGGCCACTGCCTGCGGGTGGCCGTCGGCACCTCGGTGCTCGATCCGCGGGACCCGGCCGTCGCCGGCTTCCACCGGATCCTCGCCCGCGACGGCGCCGGCCCGCCCACCGAGGACCTCGCGGCCCGCGCGCCCGCGCGCCCCGCCGTCCCCGTGGCCGGGCTGCTGCTCACCGGAGGCCAGCACGAGTACGGCGCGCGCCGGCTGCACGGCCGGGTCGCGGAGACCGTCACGGGCTGGCTCAACGACACGCGCTGCGCGCCCGTGCCGTTCGACACGCGGCTCGACGCGCGCGACGGCACGCTCCCCGGCACGCCGGACGAACTGCTGTCCCTGCTGGAGCGCCTCGACGTCGTCGTCACCGACCGTCTGCACGGGCTGGTGCTGGCGCTGCGCGTCGGCGTCCCGGCCGTGGCGATCGACCCGGTGAGCGCCGGTGCCAAGATGACAGCCCAGGCCAGGGCCCTGCGCTGGCCCGCGGTGATCCCCGGCGAGCGGCTGGACGAGGAACGGCTGGGGCACTGGTGGACGTGGGCCCTCGGCCCCGGGGCCCGCCTGGCGCGAAGGCGCGCCCGGGAACTCACCGCCGGCCACGACCCGGCGGACGCGCTGCCCGCCGTCCTCGCGCGTGCCCCGGCCGGTGGCGCTCAGCCGGCGGCCGGGGCCGGGCCCAGCACCCGGTCCAGATAGGGGTTGGCGAAGACCCCGCCGGGGTCGAGCCGGTCCCGGACGGCCAGGAAGTCGTCGAGCCGCGGATAGCGCCCGCGCAGCGCCGCCGCGTCCAGCCAGTGCAGCTTGCCCCAGTGCGGGCGACCGCCCACCGCGTCGGCGATCGCCGCCACGGCGCGGAAGTACCGCTCGTGCGGCAGCCGGTGGTACTGGTGCACCGCCACATAGGCGCTCTCCCGCCGGTAGGCGGTGGAGAGCCACACGTCGTCGGCCGGCGCGAACCGCACCTCGACGGGGAAGGCGACCCGTTCGCCGCTCCCCGCCACCCAGCGGTGGACCGCCCGCACCACCTCGGCCACCGACTCCCTCGGCACCGCGTACTCCATCTCGCGGAAGACCACCCGCCGCGCCGAGGTGAAGACCCGGTGCGAGGCGTGGCTGTAGGTCCTGGCCGCGAGGGCGCGGCTGCTGAGCGCGTTGAGCCGGGGGATCGCCCCCGGCACCGCCGTGCCCAGCCGGCTGACGCCCTCCAGCAGGGTGTTGGAGAGGAACTCGTCGTCGAACCAGGCGCGTGCCCGCCCCAGCGGGCACGGCCGCTCGCCGGGAGGCAGCCGGTTGTTGCGCTTGGTGAGCGCGCGGTCGGTGTGCGGGAACCAGTAAAACTCGAAGTGCTCGTTGGCGGCGAGCAGCGCGTCGAGGCCGTCCAGCACCTCGGGCAGCCCCATCGGCCCCTCGTGGGCGCGCAGCGCGAAGGCCGGCTCGCACTGGAGCGTGACGGTGGCGAGCACGCCCAGCGCCCCCAGCCCGACGCGGGCGGCGGCGAACAGCTCGGGCCGCTCCCCGGCCGAGCAGCGCACCAGCGAGCCGTCCGCCAGCACCAGTTCCAGCGCCCGCACCTGCGCGGCCAGCCCGCCGGAGCGGGCCCCGGTGCCGTGGGTGCCGGTGGAGAGGGCGCCGGAGAGGGTCTGCCGGTCGATGTCGCCGAGATTGGTCATCGCCAGACCGTGCGCGGCCAGCACCGCGTTCAGCCGGTGCAGCGGGATGCCCGCCTCGACGGTGACCAGCCCGGAGCGCCGGTCGATCCGCAGCGGCGCGTCCAGCGCGTCCATCCGCACCAGCACGCCATCCGCGACCGCGATCCCGGTGAACGAGTGGCCGCTGCCGACGGCCTTCACCCGCAGCCCCTCGGCCACCGCCCGCCGCACGACCTCGCGCAACTCCTCGACCGTGCGCGGCCGTTCGACCCGCACCGGGCGCGCGCTCGCGGTGCGGGACCAGTTCCGCCAGTCGGCCTCGGTGGTAGCGACGCCCATCCGCCGTCCCCTCTCCTCGCGCCGTCCGCGCCCGTGCGGACCCCGGGAGGTGGTGCGCGTGTTTCCGTGCCCCGCGCGGGGGTTGCCCCGCGCGGCGGCGCCGCTACGGTGGTCCACACCCGGCCGACCGGGTTCGGACGGCCGCACGGACGAGACTGGGGGTCAGGGTGAGCGCACCCGTCACTATGCCGCAGCAGGCCGCGGACGGCGAGACCCGTGCACGCCTGGAACGCGCCACGGCCGCCCTGGACCCGCCGTTCGCCGTGGTCGACCTCGACGCCTACGACGCCAACGCCGACGACCTCGCGCGCCGGGCGCTCGGCAAGCCGATCCGGGTGGCCAGCAAGTCGCTGCGCTGCCGGGAGCTGACCCGGCGGGTGCTGGCGCGGCGCGGCTTCGCCGGCGTGCTGGCGTTCACCCTGCCGGAGGCCCTGTGGCTGGCGACGGACGAGGACGCCCCGGACGGGGCCGGCGTCGCGGGCGTCGAGGACGTGGTGGTGGGCTACCCGACGGCCGACCGCGCCGCGCTGCGCCGGCTGGCGGCCGACGAGCGGCTGGCGCGACGCGTGACGCTGATGGTCGACTCCGTCGACCACCTGGACTTCGTCCGGGAGACCGCACGGCCCTCCGCCGACCGCCCGGTCCGGGTCTGCCTCGAACTCGACGCCTCGCTGCGGCTGTTCGGCGACCGGCTGCACATCGGCGCCCGCCGCTCTCCCGTCCGCACGCCGCGGGGCGCGCTGGCGCTGGCCCGCGCCGTGGCCGACCGGCCGGAGTTCCGGCTGGTGGGCATGATGTCCTACGAGTCGCAGACCGCGGGCGTCGGCGACGCCCCGGCCGGCTCGCCGCTGCGCGGCCTGGCCGTGCGGGCGATGCAGCGCGCCTCCGTCGCCGAGCTGGCCGAACGCAGGGCCGCCGCGGTCGCCGCCGTGCGGTCCCTCGCCGACCTGGAGTTCGTCAACGGCGGCGGCACCGGCAGCGTCGAGCGCACCGCGGCCGAGCCCGCCGTCACCGAGGTGGCCGCCGGGTCCGGCCTCTACGGGCCGCTGCTCTTCGACGGCTACCGCGCGTTCCGACCGCGCCCGGCGGCCTGGTTCGCGCTGCCCGTGGTGCGCCGCCCCGCGCCCGGGGTGGCCACGGTGCTCGGCGGCGGCTGGATCGCCTCGGGACCGCCGGGCGCCGACCGGCAGCCCCGGCCGGTCTTCCCGCCGGGGCTGCGCTACCGCGGGATGGAGGGCGCGGGAGAGGTGCAGTCCCCGCTGCTGGGGCCCGCCGCCGACCGGCTGCGCGTCGGGGACCGGGTGTGGTTCCGCCACGCCAAGGCGGGCGAACTCGCCGAGCGCGTCGACTCCTTCCACCTGGTCGCGGGCGACCGGATCGACGGCGAGGCACCCACCTACCGGGGCGAGGGGCACGCGTTCCTGTGAACGCCGCGCGGGGCGCGCCGGCCGCACCGGCCCGCGCGCCCCGCCCCGCCGGTCAGCCGGTCACCTCCCCGGCCGGCTCCTCGACGCTCTCGCGCAGCAGCGCCACGTACTCCTCCGTCCACGTCCGGACGGTCTCCCGGTCCCACAGGTCGGCCGAGTACTCCACGACGCCGCCGAGTTCGCCGCCGGCCGGGTCGAGCACCATGATGAACTCCGCGCGCGAGGCGTCCGGCGCGACGTCCTCCACCGTGGCGGTCAGCCCCGGCAGGTCCATCCCGGTGTCCAGCGAACTCTCGTACGCCAGGCCGAGGGCCAGCGCGTCCGGCATCGGCACGCCCGTGCGCTCCCGCATCGCCGGGGCCACCCGGCGCGCCGGCATCGCCTGCTCCATGCCGCGCACGACGGAGCCGGCGACCCGGTCGACGAGCGCCGCGAACGAGCCGCCGTCGCCGTCGCGGACCCGCAGCGTGAAGCCGGTGGCCGTGCAGCCGACCAACGACTCGAACGCGCGGCTCTCCCGCCCGGCGTAGGAGATGTTCAGCAGCACGTCGGGCCGTTCCGCCTTGCCGCCGAGCAGCCGGCCGAGCGCGGCGGCCGTCACCACGAACGGCGTGGTGCCGCGCCGCGCGGCCCACCGTTCCACCGCCTTCCACACGTCGGCCGGCACGGTGAACGGCACCACGCCGCCCGCGCCGCTCAGCGTCTCCGGCCGGGGCCGGTCCAGCGGCAGTCCGGCGCGGAACGGCGCGTCCGCCAACTCCTCCAGCCAGTACGCGAGCCGCCGTTCGCCGGTGGTCCTGAACAGCTCCGCCTGCCACCGCGCGTACTCCAACTGCTGCGGCGGCTCGGGCGACAGGCCGTCGTCGGCCCCGGTCAGCGCCGCCCGGTAGAGCGCCGCCACCTCCTTGAGCAGCACGGTGACCGCCCACCCGTCGCAGGTGCAGTGGTGCAGCACCAGCACCAGCGTCCAGGCGTCCGCGCCGGCCCGCACCAGCCGGTGCGCCAGCACGTCGCCGGTGTACGGGTCGAGCGGGGTCTCCGCCGCGCGCCTCGCGATCTCACCGACCAGCGCCTCGCGTTCCGCCTCGGGGCGGTCGGTGAGGTCGTCGACCGGCAGCGCCACCGGGACCGGCTCCAGCACCTCCTGGCGCCAGCCGCCGTCCGCCTCCCGCACCAGCCGGGTGCGCAGCGACTCGTGGCGCTCCGCCACCGTCCGCAGCGCGGAGGCCAGGGCCTCCTCGTCCAACGTGCCGGAGAGGTCGATCCGCAGCGCCACGTTGTAGACCTGCGGCCTGGCGTGCTCCGCGTGGCGGGTGGCGAACCTGGCCTGCTGCTCGGTGGCCGGCCCCGCGCGCACCACCCGGCGCCCGGGCGCGGCCGCCGCGCCCCCGCCGGGGTCCGCGCCGCCGGGGTCCGCGCCGCCGTCCGCGCCGCCGTCGAGGAACGTCTCGACCGCCCGCAGCGTCGGCTCCTCGTAGAGCCGGGACAGCGGGTACTCCACGCCCCACTCCTCGCGGAAGCGGTTGACCAGCCGCATCGCGGTCAGCGAGTGGCCGCCCAGGTCGAAGAGCGAGACCTCGGGGTCGACCGCCTCCGGCGCCAGATCGAACTCGGCGCCCCAGATCTCCCGCAGCCGCCCGCCCCGCGCGGGTGACGGCGGCCCGGGAACCCGCTCCGGCGCGGGCGGTCCGCCCACGCCGAGCCGCAGCCCGGCCGGCGGGAGTTGCCCCCGGTCCAGCTTGCCGTTGGCCGACAGCGGCAGCGCGGCCAGCACGTTCCAGGCGCGCGGCACCATGTACTCCGGGAGCCGGTCGGCCAGTTCGCGCGCCAGCCGGCCGGCGAGGGCGCGGTGCCCGTCGGCCCCGCCCTCCACCGGCGCCACCGGCACCACATGGGCGTCCAGCACGGTCTCGCCGTTGTCCCTGACCCGGCCCACGACGGCGGCCCGCCGCACGCCGGCCAGCCGGCCGAGCACCCGCGCCACCTCCTCCGGCTCCACCCGGAAACCGCGGATCTTCACCTGGTCGTCGGCGCGGCCCACGAACGACAGCCGCCCCGCGGGGGTCCAGCGCACCAGGTCCCCGGTCCGGTAGTGGCGCGGTGCCGGCTCCTCCCGGAAGCGCTCCCCGGTCAGGTCGGGCCGGTGCAGATAGCCGTCGGCCACCCCGGGGCCCGACACCAGCAGCTCGCCGACCGCGCCGACCGGCACCGGCCTGCCCGCGTCGTCGACCACCCGCAGCCGGACGTTGTCGACCGGCCGGCCGATCGGGATCGGCCCGGTGTCCGCGCCGTCCGTCGGCGGGGCCACGGTCTCGGCGACGCACAGCACCGTGGTCTCCGTCGGGCCGTAGACGTTCACCGCCTCGTACCGGGCCTCGGCCCGGGGCCGTACCCGCAGCTGCTCGCCGCCCAACAGCAGGTGCCGCAGGGGCGGTTGGTCGCCGGCCGGCAGCCGCATCAACTGCTCGCCGAGGGCCGTGGGCAGGATGCTGAACGCGACGCGCCGCTCCGCGTACCAGCGGGCCAGCGCCGGCGGGTCGGTGCGGACGGCCTCGTCGGCCACCACCACCGTCCCGCCCGCCGTCAGCGCGGGCCAGACCTCAAGCAGCAGGGCGTCGAAACTCTGCCCGCACACCGCCGCCGACCGGTCCTCGCCGGTGAACCCGAAGCGCGCGTGGTGCCACCCGCACAGATCCACCAGGCCCCGGTGGGTGAGCACCACGCCCTTGGGCACGCCGGTGCTGCCCGAGGTGTAGAGGACACAGGCCGGTGACGCGCCGTCGCCCGGCGCGGACGCGGGCCGCGTGCCGCCCTCGGGGGCGGCGGCGTCCGGCGCCACCACGGCCACCGGCCCCGGCGGCCGCAGCGGCGGCACCCCCGCTCCCGCGCTCACCACCGCGTACGCCCGGCTCTCGGCGACCACGTCGGTGGCGCGCGCCGTGCCGAGCGAGGGGTCGAGCGGCAGATAGGCGCCGCCGGTCTTCCACACCGCGAGCTGCGCCACCACCAGGTCGACCGAGCGCGGCAGCCACACCGCCACCACCCCGCCTGACCCGTCGCCGGGCGCGAGGGCGCGCAGCGCGCCGGCCAGCCGCTCGGCGCGTGCCTCCAACTCCCCGTAGCTCAGCACGGTCTCGCCCGCCACCACCGCGGGATGATCGGGGCGTTCCGCCGCGCGCCGCGCCACCCAGGCGTGGACCGTGGTCTCCTCGACGGGCCGCACCGGGCCGCGTTCCCACTCCTCGGGCACCGGGTCGCCCTCGGCAGCCGGCGGCGCCAGCCGCGACAGCGGCGCCCGGGGCTCGGCGGTCGCGGCGGCGAGCACGTCACGGAAGACGGCGAAGAAGCCGTCGACGGTCTCCGCGTCGAACAGGTCGGCGTTGTACTCCAGATGGCAGCGCACGCCCTCGGGCCCGTCGGTGAAGTACACCGTCAGATCGGTCAGCGCCTTGTCCGGGCCCGCGTCCAACGGGACGGCCTCGACGTCCGGCAGGTCGAAGCGGAACGGCTCCGCCGACTGGAACTCCGCGCACACCTGGAAGACCGGCGTCCGGTCCGTCCCGCGCGGCGGCGCCAGCTCCCGCACCACCCGCTCGAACGGCGTCCCCGCGTGGTCGTAGGCGTCGAGCGCCACGCCCCGCACCCGGTCCAGCAGCGTCTCGAACCCCGGATCGCCCGTCAGGTCCACCCGGACCGCCAGGGTGTTGACGAAGAAGCCGACCAACTCCTCGGCCCCCCGTGGGCGTTCCGAGACCGGAACGCCCACGACCACGTCCTCCTGCCCGGTGACCCGGCGCAGCATCGCGGCCCAGCCCGCCAGCAGCGTCATGAAGAGCGTGGCCCGCCGGGAGGCCCCCAACGCCCGTACGCGGCCCGTGAGTTCCGGGCCCAACGAGTGGAAGACCGCACGGCCCTCCGAGGTCATCCGCTCCGGCCTCGGACGGTCCGTCGGCAGCTCCAGCACGGGCAGCCCACCGCCGAGGGCCCGCAGCCAGTACGCCAGGTCGCGCGCCGCCTCAGGCCCGTCCTGGGCCGCCCGCGCCCGGCGCGCGTGGTCGGCGTAACGCCGCCCCAGCGCCGGCAGCCCGGCCGGCGTCCCGTCGCGCTCCGCCCGGTAGAAGGCGGAGAGGTCCCGGCTCAGCACGGTCGCCGACGCCGCGTCCACGACGATGTGGTGGAACGACAGCACCAGCACGTGCTCGTCCGCCGCCGTGCGCACCAGCCGGCTGACGAACAGCGGCCCGCGCTCCAGGTCGAAACGGCGGGAGCTCTCCGCCGCCAGCGCCTCCCGGACGGCCGCCTCGGGCCGTGCGGTGCCGTCCACCACCTCGAAGTCCGGCGCCGGCACGGCCCGCACCCGCTGCACCGCGGACTCGCCCGCCGGCCGGAAGACGGTGCGCAGCATCTCGTGGCGCTCCACCAGCCGGCGCAGCGCCACATGGAGCGCGCCGGTGTCCAACGGGCCGCTCAGCCGGATCGCCTTCACCTCGTTGTAGGCGGTGCGCCCCGGCAACAGCCGCTCCAGGAACCAGATCCGCTCCTGCCCCGGCGACAGCGGCGCGTCCGCCTCGGGCGCGGGACGCTCCCGGTGGCGGCGGCGCAGCGCGTCCAACCGGGGGAGTCCGGCGCGCAGGAGCGCGTCCGCGACGCCGAAGTCCACCAGCGCCACGATCTCGTCGGCGCCCGCGTCGGCGACGGCCTCGGCGACCGGCAGCACCGACTCGACGTCGCCGATCAGCGCCCGCTGGTCGCAGTAGCGGCCGTAGGCCCGGCGGAAGACGACGTCCAGGTCGTCCTCGCTCAGCGACCGCAGATCGGCGTGGAGGCCCAGGCTGTTGGTGACGCCGCTGAAGAGCGCGAGCGAGGCGCGCATGTAGCGCGCCATCGGTTCGAACGCCTCGGCGCGCGCCGTCTCGTGGTCCTCGCCGATGTAGGTGTGCAGCAGCACCGCCACCCGCCCGGCCTCCGGGTCCAGGCCGTGTTCGGCCCTGGCGGCGCGGTAACGGGCGATGTTCTCCCGCAGCTGGGCCACGTCCTGCGTCATCAGGTTGGTGACGATGCCCAGGTCGTGCCGGGCGGCCAGCTCGTAGGACTCGGGGTTGGCCACCACGGCCGTGTAGCACGGCGGCATCTCCTGCACCGGGCGCGGGAAGAGGCGGATCTCGCGCTCCCCGTCGCCGGTGGCGCGGCGCAGCGCGTCGCCGCGCCACAGCGTCCGCACCTGCTCGAGACGCTCGTACATCTCCTGCTTGTGCCGGCCGAAGCGCTCGGGGAAGAAGACGAAGTCGTCGGCGTTCCAGCCGCTGGCGACACCGAGGCCGATCCGCCCGCCCGAGAGGTTGTCCGCCATGGACCACTCCTCCGCCACCCGGATCGGGTCGTGCAGCGGGAGCACCACGGAGCCCGCGTTGAGCCGCACCCGTTCGGTCTCCCGGGAGAGCGCGGCGGCCAGCACGGCGGGGTTGGGGAAGAGACCGCCGAACGAGTGGAAGTGGCGTTCCGGCATCCACAGCGAGGAGAAGTCGTGCCGGTCGGCGAACCTGGCCGCCTCCATCAGCACCTCGTACCGGCCCCGGCCCTCCGCCGCGTTCTCCGTCTCGTCCTGCGGATAGTCGCCGAAGAAGTAGAGCCCGAAGTCGGCGCGCCGCCCGGGGGAGCCGGCGGGCCGCGCCGCCGGGGCGGGCGCGGGCGCGGGCGCGGGTGTCGGCGTGGGAGCGGGCGCGGGCCGCGTCGCCGGGGCGGGCGCGGTGGCGGCGGCCGGCGTCGTGGCGGGCACGTGGGTGCGCGGGCGGTCGGTGGGGAAGAAGCCGCCGGCGCGCAGCTCGCGCAGGGCGCCGCGCACCGCCTCGTCCACCCGCGCCACGTCCTCGTCGGTGTGGGCGGTGGAGAGGAAGAAGTTCCGCCACTCCCAGACGTGCACCCCGCGCAACATCAGGTGGTAGTAGAGGAGTTCCATGTCCGCGTGGTGCTCGAAGCGGAACTGCGAGCCGAACCACCGCACCCGCAGCGGGAACTCCTCCTCCTCGAAGAAGGCGTTGAGCCCGGTGGCCAGTTCCGCGGTGCGCGCGTTGAGCCGGCGCTGGAGTTCCGGGCCCTGCTCCCTGAGATGGGTGAGCACGGCACGGGCGGCCGTCATCGACACCGGGTGCTGGAGATAGGTGCCGCCGAAGAACGTGGTGTCGGCGGGCGGGACGCTGTCGTCGCCGTAGCTCCACCAGCCGCCGTCGACCCCGTCCATGATGTCCGCGCGGCCGGCGATCGCCCCGATGGGGAAGCCGCCGCCGAGCAGCTTGCCGTAGGTGGCCAGGTCCGGGGTGACCCCGTACAGCTCCTGCGCGCCGCGCGGCGCGGGGCGGAAGCCGGTCAGCATCTCGTCGAAGAGCAGCACGATGCCGTGGCGCGCGGTCAGCGCGCGCAGCCGGCGCACGAACTCGACGGGCTGGAGCGCCGGGTTGCGGCTCTGCACGGGCTCGACGACGACGGCGGCGATCCGCCCGGCGTCCCGTTCGATGGCCGCCAGCGCCTCCTCGCTGCCGTAGGTGAGCACGCTCAGCTCGGCGACCGCGCTGTCCGGGATGCCGCGCGAGACGGGGACGGTGCGGGCCGAGCCGTCCCGGCCGGCGACCCGGCCGAGCACCTGGTCGGCGTGGCCGTGGTAGGCGCCCTGGAAGGTGACGATCCGGTCCCTGCCGGTGGCGGCGCGGGCCAGCCGGATGGCGGCGGCGTTGGCCTCGGTGCCCGAGTTGGCGAACGCGACGCGCTCCAACCCGGTCAGCTCGGCGAGGAGTTCGGCTGTCTCCCCGGTCTCCGCGCTGCGCGGGCCGAGCCGGATGCCGCGGGAGAGATGGGCGTTAACGGCCTCCCGGACGAACTCCGGCTCGTGACCGAAGAGCAGCACCCCGAAGCCCATGGTGATGTCGGTGTAGACGTTGCCGTCGATGTCCTCGATCCGGGCCCCGGCGGCCCGCGCCGCCGCCACCGGGTACAGCATCTCCTTGGTCGAGCGGCGGAAGCCGACCACGGCCCGGCTGTCGGCGAGCCGTCGCCGGTGGCGCTGCGTCAGCCGCTTGGAGGCGGCGGTCCTGGCGGTGTAGCGGCGCACGAGGTCGTCCAGGTGCTCCTGCTGTGCGCGGGGGGCGCCCGCGCGGACCATCCCGCCGCCCTGGGCGACCTCCACGCGGGGGCCGTGCTCCCGGGGCGGCGCCCCGGTGCCGGCCTCGGGTCCCGTGTCGGCGACGGCGTTCATCTGCTCGGTGACCCGTCGCGCCAGCGCGGTCATGGCCGCCAGGTCCCGGTCGAGGTCGCGGATGCGACTGCCCTGGTCGTTCACCTGGACTCCCCGTCGTCCGTCCGGGGCGCGGCGTGGGGGGCGTTCGCCGCGTTCTGGAGGGTGAGCAGCTGGGTGAGCTGGGTCAGCATCTGGAGCTGGATCTGGGACATCTGCTGGACGCGCCGCGACAGCTCCTCCAGCTCGCGCCGCGTGACGAACTCGCCGTCCGCCGCCGGGGCGGCCGGCGCGGCGGCGGGCGCGGGCGGCGGCGGTGCGGGCACGCCCGGGGCCGGTACGTGCGGGGTCGGCACGGGTGGCGGCGCGGTGAAGGGCAGCGGCGGCAGCGGCGGGGGCGCCGCCGCGGTCGGGGGTGCGGCCGGCGGCGGCGGAACGGGCGCGGCGGCGGGCAGCCGGCCGGCGATGAGTTCGGCGAGCAGCCGCGGGGTGCCGGTCTCCTCGAACAGCTCGCGCATCGTCACCCGCACCCCGTGCTCCTGCTCGATCTCGCGCAGCACGTTGATCATCAGCAGGGAGTCGGCGCCCAGGTCGAAGAAGGTGGTGTCCACGGGCACCGAGGCGGGGTCCTCGCCGAGGCTGCGGGCGAGCACCGCCAGGATGCCCTCCAGTATCGGCCCGCCGGACGCCGCCGGGGCGGTCGGTCCGGGCGGCGCGGTCCTCGTGCTGTCCGTCGTCATCGTGCTTTCCTCTCTCGCCGGGGGCCGGGGCGCCGGCGGTGCGGGGGGCCTGGGCGGTGAGCCGATCCAGTGGGACCGGCGCTGGAAGCGGTAGCCGGGCAGCGGCACGCGCCGCCCCCCGCTACCGGCGAGGAACGCCTCCCAGCGGACGTCCGCCCCCGCGCAGTGCAGTGCGGCGGCCGCGCCGAAGAGCGCGCCGAGGCCGGCACCCCGACGCAGGGAGGGCACGGCCCGCACGCCCGCCCGGGCGTGGCGGGCCAGAGCGCTGAGCGTGGTGTGCGGCCCGATCTCCAGCAGCACCCCGGGGCCGGTGTCGGCGACGGCGCGCAGCGCCGCGTCGTAGCGGACCGGTTCGCGGGCGTGCCGCAGGAGATGGTCGTGGTCCGGCACCCAGCCGGGGGCGTGCGCAGATCCGTCGAGCGCGCTGACGAACGTCGTGCGCACCGGCGTGAACCGGGTCTTCTCCAGCACCGCGGCGAACGGCGCGAGCATCGGCTCGGTCAGGGCGGTGTGGAAGGCC
Source organism: Streptomyces zhaozhouensis (assembly GCF_900230195.1). Lineage (GTDB taxonomy): Bacteria > Actinomycetota > Actinomycetes > Streptomycetales > Streptomycetaceae > Streptomyces > Streptomyces zhaozhouensis. The sequence goes on along the minus strand of NZ_OCNE01000005.1, from coordinate 58,791 downwards.
CGGTCCACCGCGAGCCGTTCGTGCGGCACGTTCCGCTCACCGAGCCGGGCGCGCAGCGCGGCGATCCCCGCCACGGGGCCGGCCAGCACCTGGGAACGTTCCCCGTTGGAGACCGCCAGCTCGACCCCGGGGTGCCGGGCCGCCTCCGCCCGCGCCTCCCGACCGGTCAGCGACACCGCGACCATGGCCCCCGGCGGGCAGGCGTCACGGGTCAACCGCCCCCGGTGCGCCAGCAGCGCGAACCCGTCGGTGAGGGAGAGCGCTCCCGCGGCGTACAGCGCGGCGTACTCGCCGACGCTGTGCCCGGTGACCGCGTGCGGGGTGACCCCGGCCTCCTCCCACAGTCCCACCAGCGCGCACTGGAGCGCGAAGAGCGCCACCTGCGCGGTCGCCGCCGGCCAGGCCGGGTCCGCCGGGTCGCCCACGTCGGCGAGCAGCCGGGGCAGGAACGGTTCGCCGGTGATGCGCAGCTGCGCCTCCTCGCCGGCGTCCAGCACCTCCCGCACGACGGCGAACCGTTCGTACAGCTCGGTCGCCACCCCGGGCCGCAACGCCCCCTGCCCGGTGAACTGGAAGACGACCCGGGCGTCCTCCTCGCCCACCGGCTCGGGCGGCGCCTCGGCCAGCCCGGCGTCCAGCGCCTCGGCCAGCCCCGCCGTGGAGGCCCCGCGCACCGCGAGCCGGTGCCGCCCGTGGGCGCGGCCCACCGCCGCGGTGGTCACCACGTCGGCCAGCGGCAGTTCGGGGCGGGCGCGCAGGACGTCCCGCAGGGCGAGCGCGTTATCGACGAGCGCCTCCCGGCTGCTTCCCGACACCAGCAGCACGTCGGGCGCCGGCGCCGCGCCGGCGCGCGGCAGCGGCTCGGGCGCCTGCTCCAGAACCAGGTGCACGTTGGTGCCGCCGATCCCCAACGAGGTCAGCCCCGCCCGCCGGGGCGTGCCCGTCTCCGGCCAGGGCTCGGCGGAACGCGGCACGTAGAACGGGCTCGCGTCGAGCCCCAGCCGCGGGTTGGGCTCCGTGAACCCGGCGATCGGCGGGATCACCCCACGCTCCAGCACCAGCAGCGCCTTGACCAGGCCGGCCAGCCCCGAGGCCACGTCCAGGTGCCCGATGTTGGCCTTGACCGCGCCGAGGGCGCAGTAGCCGGTGCGGTCGGTGTGCTCCCGGTAGGCGGCGCCCGCGCCGGCCAGCTCGATCGGGTCGCCCTTGAGCGTGCCGGTGCCGTGCGACTCCAGATAGCCGATGGTCCCGGCGTCGACCCGGGCGTGCCGCAACGCGCGCCGGATCGCGTCCTGTTGCCCGCGCGCGCTGGGCGCGGCGTACGCCTTCTTGTCCGCGCCGTCGTTTCCGATGCCCCAGCCCCTGATCACGCCGTGGACGGTGTCGCCGTCCGCCAGCGCGCGGTCCAGCCGCTTCAGTACCACGGCGATCACGCCGGTGCCGCCGACCGTCCCGTCGGCGGCCGCGTCGAAGGAACGCAGCCGGCCGGTGGGGGAGAGGATCGAGCCCTTGACGTAGTGGTAGCCGAGCACCTGCGGGACATGGACGGCCACGGCGCCGGCCAGCGCGAGGTCGCAGTCGCCGACCAGCAGCGACTGGGCGGCCAACTGCACCCCGACCAGCGAACTGGAGCAGGCCGTCTGCACGTTGACGGCGGGGCCGGTGAGGTCCAGCCGGTGGGCGACGCGGGTGGCCTGGAAGTCCGTCGCGTTCCCCACCAGCACCTGGAGCCCGGCGAGCCAGTCGGCGATGTCCTCGTTCGGCAGCACGTTGTTGAGGAGGTAGGTCTGCAACTGGTAGAGGTGGAAGCCGGTGGAGGCGAAGACGCCGGTGCGGTTCCCGTCGCGTTCCCTCGGATAGCCGGCGTTCTCCAGCGCGTGCTGGGCGCACTCCAGGAACATGCGGTGCTGCGGGTCGGTGAGCGCGGCCTCGCGGGCGCTCATCCCGAAGTGACGCGCGTCGAACCCGTCGATGTCCTCCAGGACCGCCGAGGCGCCCACGAAGTCCTCGCGCCCGTACAGCGCCTCCGGCACGCCCGCCGCGCGCAGCTCCTCGTCGGTGAAGCGCGTGAACCGGTCCTCACCGTTGCGGATCACCCGCCACAGCTCCTCGGGGGTGTCCGCGCCCGGCAGCCGGAACGCCGTCCCGATGACCGCGATCCGCGGGTCCCACGTGTCGCCGTCCATCAGCCCTGCCCTTCCCGGACGGCGTCGCCGCCGCCCCGCCGCGAGGTCTCCTGTTCCGGCCGTTCCGACTCCCGTCCCGGTTCCGGTTCTCTCTCCGGTTCCGGTTCCGGTTCCGGTTCCGAGCCCGGGGCGGGGCCGGGGTCCGCCGCCGGCGGCCGTTCCCGGCGCGCGCGCACCACCAGCACCACCAGCAGCGCCAGGCACAGCACGATGGCCAGCCCGTGCAGCGAGGCGACCACGGTCAGCGGCGAGAACGCCTCCAGCAGCGAGCCGCTGACCAGCATCCCCAGCCCGAACCCGGCGTTCTCCGCCGAGGCGGAGAGCCCGAAGAGCCGGCCGCGCCGTTCGTCGGGGACGGACTGGAGCCGGGAGACGTAGACCACCTCGGAGACCCCGTCCGCCGCGCCCGCCACCAGCGCCACGGCGAGCGTGGGGACGGTCGGCAGCCCGCTGAAGACCACGATGAACGCGGCCGACATCACGCACGCGCTGAGCGCGAAGGCCCGCTCGCCCAGGGTGCGCCGGCCGCGCGCGGTGTAGCGGGTGAGCACCTGCTGGGCCGCGATCACGCCGACCGCCCAGGTCGCCCAGAACTGGCTGATGAACGTCGCGGGATGGTCGGGGTCCAGCAGGTCGGAGTAGACCGGCAGCGCCACGTTGTGCGAGGAGGAGCCGAGCCCGTCGACGGCCCGCAACGCGATCATGGCCATCAGCACCGGCGCGGTGGCCAGCAGCAGCCGCACCGACCAGCGCGCCGCGCCGTCCGGGTCCTCGGCGTCGCCCGCGTCGGCGGCCCGGGTGCGGATCGGCAGCGCCGCGAGGATCGAGGCGGAGATCAGGAAGGTGCTCACGCCGAAACCGAAGGCGGCCGTGTAGCCGAGCTGCGCGACCACGACGCCCGCCGAGGAGAAGCCCGCGATCATCGCGAACGAACGGCCGGTCACCAGCCAGCTGTTGGCGCGGGTGCGGTGCTCGGCGCCCACGATCTCCGGGACGCTGCTGCGCAGCGCCACCTGGGAGAGCGTCGCGCAACTGCCGGTCACCACGGCCAGCCCGTAGAGCAGCGTGATCCGGCCTGCCTCGGGCGTGAGCAGCAGCGCCAGCAGCGTCGCGGCCTGGCAGAGGTCGGCGAGGATGATGAGCCGTTTACGGTCGTACCTGCTGACGAGCCGTCCGGCTACGAAGCCCGCCGCCACGCTGACGACCAGTCGCACGGCCATGAAGAGCCCGGCGGCCAACGCGCTGTCGGTGACGTCGTAGACGAAGACGTTCAGCGCCACCATGTTGAGGTAACTGCCGTACGCGGATATGCCGTTACCCAGTACGAGCAGCCGGAAGTGCTTCACGCACACCCCTTCCCTGACCACGAGGGAAGCGTGCGTGCACCACCGCCGAGCTCTCCCCGCTCCCACGCCGGACCCTTCGCCCGACGCCCCCTCCGTACCGGTGCGTTCATCGGATCACATGAGTACCTGCCGACTCGGTCAAGCCTTGCCCGCGCGTGCGGGCCTTCACACCGGCGAAGCGCGGGCCGCTCACCCTTTCCGCGCCTCGCGTGACACGACGGTGACGAGCCGTCACGAGGGGGGCGCGCGCGGAGGACGGCCGTCGGCGAAGGCGGTGGCCGTTGGCTGAGAACGGCTGGATTCACGCGGGTGGCGGCGGGGCGCGGAACTCTTCGGTCCGGTGACGAGTTGCGGTGACGACCCGTGAGTGACCGTGTGCGGTACGGCGGGTCATCAGATCATCGTCACGAGAGGAAGTGAGCACCGCGATGGTGTTCAAACGTCTGCTGGGAGCCCTGGGCGTGGGAGGCCCCTCGGTCGACACCGTTCTGGAGGACGGTGCGGCACTCCCCGGCGGCCCGCTGCGGGGCCAGGTGCACCTGGAGGGCGGCCAGTCCGATGTGGAGATCGACCACATCACCCTGGAGCTGGTGGCCAGGGTCGAGGCCGAGTACGAGGACGGCGAGGCCGAGGGGTTCGTGGTCTTCGAGCGCTTCACCGTCGGTGGCGGGTTCCGGCTGGGGCAGGAGGAGCGGCGGAGCGTGCCGTTCGCCGTGCAGCTGCCGTGGGAGACCCCCGTCACCGAGCTGTACGGGCAGCCGCTGGGGATCGTCCTCGGCGTCCGCACCGAGCTGGGCGTCGCCGGGGCCAAGGACAAGGGCGACCTCGACGCGCTGGCCGTCCGCCCGCTGCCGGTGCAGGAGGCGGTGCTTGAGGCGCTGGGGCAGCTGGGCTTCGGCTTCACCACCGCCGACCTGGAGCTCGGCCACATCCACGGCAGCGGCCAACAGCTCCCGTTCTACCAGGAGATCGAGATGTCCCCGGCGCCGGCCTACGCCGGGGCCGCCAACGAGATCGAGCTGACCTTCCTGGCCTCGCCCGCCGGCGTCGAGGTCATCTGGGAGGCCGACCGGCGCGGCGGCTTCTTCACCGAGGGATACGACACGGTCAACCGCCACGCCGTCGGCCACGACAGCGTGGGCCAGACCGACTGGAACGCTCAGGTCGACGCCTGGGTGCGGCAGTTGCTCGACCACCACGCCGGCCGCATGGCCCAGCTGCCCCACCAGGGCGGGCACCCCGGCTTCGCGCAGCCCGGATACGGGCAGCCGGGCTTCGGCCACCCCGGTTACGGGCAGCCGGGCCCCGGCGCGCCCTACGGCGGCGGCCACGCCTACAAGGACGACAGCTACGGCGAGCACCACGGCCACTCCTCCGGGCCCGGCATCGGCACGGCCGTCGCCGCGGGCGCGGCCGGTCTGGCGGTGGGCGCGGTGGCCGGCTACGCGGTCTCGGAGATGCTCGACGACGACGGCGGTGACGGCGGCGAGGCCGAGGCCGCCGAGGAGGAGGGCGGCGAGGAGGAGTGACCTCCCGCCGGCCGGTCCCCGGCGCGCGGATCAACGACCCTGCTGAGACAGGAAGTTCTACATTGCTGTAGAACATGTGCGGTGGCGGGTCCCGTCCCGCCACCGCCGTCGATCCGTATCCGAGGACACCGGAGTTTCCTATGGCCCTGTGGGACCGCGTCAAAGAGTCGGCCGCCACGATGCAGGAGCAGCTCAACGCGAAGAAGAACGACCTCAAGAGCGGGGCGTTCCGGGACGCCAGCATGGCGATGTGCGCCCTCGTCGCCGCCGCCGACGGCTCCGTGGAGCCCGCCGAGCGTCAGCGCGTCGCCCAGCTGATCACCACGAACGAGGTGCTGCGCAACTTCCCGGCCGACGATCTGCGCCGGCGCTTCGAGGAGTATGTCGACAAGCTGGAGGCGGACTTCGAGTTCGGCCGCGTCGGCCTGCTCCAGGAGGTCGCCAAGGCGAAGAAGAAGCCGGCCGAGGCGCGCGCCGTGGTCCAGATCGGCATCGTCATCGGCGGCGCCGACGGCGACTTCGACGACACGGAGAAGGCCCTGGTGCGGGAGGCGTGCTACACGCTGGACCTCCCGCCCGCGGAGTTCGACCTCTGACCCGCCCGGCGGCGCGCGTGCGGCGGGGCCGTCGGCGCGGCAGGAGGGGGCCCGCCGTGGCCGAGCGCCTCGGGGCGCCGCCGCGCGCGCCGGTCAGCGCGGTGCGCGGGCCGGTCAGCGCGGTGCGCGGGCCGGAGCCCGCAGGGGGTCATGCGAAGAGGTCGCGGTGGGCGCGGCTCCACGCGATCCGCTCGTCGAGGGCGGCCAGATGGCCCTCCGCGACCCAGCGGGCCTGCGGCTGGTCGCCCCGCTCGGCGAGCCGAAGGACCCGCGCCCTCGTCTCCCGCTGCACCTCGATGACCGCGTCGACCAGCCCGTCGGCGGACGTCAGCCCGTAGGCGGTGGCGAACATCTCCAGCCGGCGGCGCCGGTCCGGCGGCTCCGGGTGGCGCAGCCAGCGTGTGCACTCCGCGTCGTCCCGAAAGGGCGCGACATACTCCAACGCGTAGGCGACGTCGTGCAGTGCGGGGGCCGGCCGGGCGTGGTCCCAGTCGAGCACGCCGACGGGCCGCGCGCCGTGCCAGACGATGTTCCAGGGGCCGAAGTCGCCGTGGCAGACGACCTCACCCGCGTGCGGCCCGTCCTCCCCGGTGCACCAGCTCAGCCCCTCGGGCAGCCGGAAGTCCGCGACGGCCTCATGGTAGCGGCGCAGCAGGCGGGCGAGGGCGACCAGGCCCGTCTCGTCGACCACCCCGGCCCAGCCCTGAGGGCCGGACTCGCCCTCCAGATAGGTGAGCACCTCCCGCCCCCGCGCGTCGATCCCCCTCACCCTGGGCGAGTACGGGAAGCCGACGGCCTCCAGGTGTCCGAGGAGCGCGTGGACCGCGGGCGTCCACGGGTACGTGGGACGGCGGACGGTGTCGCCGACGCGCACCACTTCGCGGTGGGGATCGTCCTGCAACACCTGGTCGTCTCCCATGAGAGGGCGCCCTTCCCGTTCCGTTCGCCGCGGGACGCGCTTTGGGCCCGCCCTCTCATGCTCGCCGCCCGCCACGGCGCACGCACCCGGTTTGACGGCGGTCCGTTCCGTGCGGACTCCGTGCGGACTCCGCGCGCCCCCCGCGCGGGCCGCCCGCCGGGGCGCGCGGTCCGCCAGCGTGCGAGCATGTGCCGGTGCGCGCGCTGACGGTGCTGGGAAGCTGCGGCGCCTGGCCGGAGGCCGGGCGGGCGGCGAGCGGGTTCCTGCTGGAGGTCGACGGCTTCCGGCTGGCCCTGGATCTCGGCTACGCGACGCTGCCCCGGTTGCTGGCGCGGTGTCCGGCCGACGCCCTGGACGCGGTGGTCATCACCCACGAACACCCCGACCACTGCGCGGACCTGAGCGCGCTGTGCCGAGCGCTGCACTTCGGTGGGCGGCGCGCCGGACGGACCCCGCTGTACTGCCCGCCCGGCGTGCTCACGCGGGTGGGTGCCCTGGAGCCGACCGAGCCGCTCGACGACGTCCTCGCCCCGCACCCGCTCCCGGGCCGTCACGAGGTCGGGCCGTTCCGGCTGGAGGGGCGGCCGCTCCCGCACCACGTGCCGCACGCCGGCGTGCGGCTGACGGCCCCCGGGCTGACGCTGGCCTACACCGGCGACGCGGGCCCCGCGCCGGCACTCGGCGAACTCGCCTCCGGGGCTGACCTGTTGGTGGCGGGGGCGACCCTCCAGGGCGGGCGCACCGACCCGCACCTGCTCAGCGCGGCCGAGGCCGGCCGCTGGGCGGCCGACTCCGGGGTCGGACGCCTGCTCCTGACCCACTTCTGGCCCGGCGCCGAGCGCGGCCGCTCCGTCGCGGAGGCGGCCGCCGCGTACGGCGGGGAGGTCCTGGCCGCGCGCGAGGGGATGGTCCTCTCCCTCTGAACGCCCGCGAGGCCGGGGCGCTGTCAGTGGGGGCTGGCAGGATCGCCGGCATGGACGCACTGGGCCCCGCCGTCGCCGCGTACTGGGACGGCGCCGCCGCCGGATTCGACGACGAGCCGGACCACGGGCTGCGCGCGCCGCGCACCCGCGACGCCTGGGCCAGTCGGCTCGCCGGCTGGATACCGGAGCGGGCCGCTCCGGCCGCGGTGGCGGACGTCGGCTGCGGGACGGGCTCGCTCAGCCTGCTGCTGGCCGGGGCCGGCCACCGCGTCGTCGGGATCGACCTCGCGCCGCGCATGGTGGCGGCGGCGCGCGCCAAGTGCGCCGCCGCCGGTCACCGGGCCGACTTCCTGGTCGGGGACGCGGCCCGGCCGCCCGTGCGGGAGGGACGGTTCGACGCGCTGCTCGCCCGGCATCTGGTGTGGACGCTCCCCGACCCCGAGGCGGCCCTCGCCGCGTGGGTCGCGCGGCTGCGCCCCGGCGGCACGCTGGTGCTGGTCGAGGGCCGATGGCGCGAGTCCGGCCGGCCCGGCACCCCGTATGTGGCGGGCGCCGAGGGGCTGCCCTGGCCCCACGGCGTCTCCGCCGCCGCGCTCGCGGCGGCGGTCCGCCCGTTGGTGCGCGCGTGCCGGGTGGACGACCTCACGGGTGAGGAGGCGCTGTGGGGCGGACCGGTCACCGACGAGCGCTACGCCCTCGTCGCCACCGCGCGGTGAGGCGGCCGTCGCATCGGGCGACGGGGGAAAGGGCGGGTGCCGCACTTCCCTATGCGAGAGGTCGATCACGACTGTTTCGTCACAGGTCGTCGAAGCTGGTCTGGCTCCAAAACTGTTGGGACGGGGCTTCTTCGGGGCCGAGGAGTTCGTCCAGCATTTCCGACTCCTCCTCGGTGAGTTCCGTCAGCAGGCGGGCCGTGGTGCGGAGGAGCGCGTCGAGCTGCACTTGCGTGCGCGCTCCTCGGGCACTGGCCACCCCCTCTCGGAAGGAGCATTCGAGCAGGGCGCCGGCCGGTACCCGCGTCACGGCCTCCAGCACGCTCTCAGACCCTTCGAGAGCGTGGCCGATGTTCATGAGCTGGCTGTCACGTGAGATGTCGTCACCGGGGCCGGCGTATCCGATGCGGCGGTCCGTCACGACCATGCCCAGCGAGGTCAGCGGAAGCCCGAAGCGGTCGGCCCGCGCCTGGACCTCGGAGAGTCGCGGGAGGCTCTGCCCTTCCTGCCGGGGAAGAGACTTGCGCGTCTGCGCGGTACGAAGATGAAATCTGGGCGTCTCCAGGATCAGTTGTCCGGACTCCAGCCGCCACCGCCAGGCATTGGATCCGCGGTCCGTGGCCCGGGTGGTCACCATGCAGGTGCGGCTCGGCCACTGGCGGACTGCCTCTCGCATCAGTTGCTGGAGGTTCTCCGGAGCGTCCACGGACGTCCGCAACAGCACGGGGAGGCTGATGAGCCGCACCACGCGGTTCCAGAACGCGGTATCGCGGATGGTCTCGGACTGGAGCAGGTACATGAGGGCGGTTTCGTCGAGTTGGCCGACGACACGCTGGGCCACGGGGAACGTAGCGAGGGTGGCGCCGCCGCCCTGCCAGAGAGCAGCGAGGAATGAAGACATCCGGTCGGCCACTTCGCCCGTCATCTGCTCCGAGACTGCCTCCACCGCTGCACGAGTGGGTTCGTCCTGTCCCTCCCGGGCGCCGTTCGCTCCACGAGTCATCGTCTGGAGGAACCTCTCGGTCGAGGAACGGTTGAGTGCCCCTCGCCCCCCTTCCAGGACGGACCGAGACACCAGGTGGGGGATCCCGGGAGGTTCACGCGGCGGTTGGAGACTCTGCAAGGCCGGGGCGTCCAGCAGAAGTGTGGTGGCGTCCCTCGCTGTTGCCGTTCTCTCCCCGTGCTGTGTGGGGGAGAACTGTTGGAGAGCCAGGAGGACCGGTCGTTTGTCGTGCGGTAGCTTTCGCGAGTCGTCCTCGAGTTCCTCCTGGTTGGAGGTGGTCCGCAGGTAGACGAAGCGGTGCGCCGCCTGTGGACGGTCGGGCCACCTCAGCACCATGTCCGGCACATGCGTGTGGTTGAAGAACTCCGTTGTGGTGACGTTCACGCTGGGGTCCATGCCACGCAGGTGGTGGGCGACGATGCTCTTGACCCGCGCGAACATCCTTCTGTCATCCGGTTCGTCCATGGCCGCTGCGATGGACCTCTCGACTTGGCTCACCACGGTTCTCCTTTGCGGGTGAGTTCGGCGGCGACGATGGAAACCCAGTCTCTGAGCGGCACGAGGGTCTCCTGCTTCGCCGAGAGCACGATCAACCAGAGCCGGTCGGCGACGGACTTGGCGAGGTCGTTGTCGAGCAGGTCTCTGGCTTCTTCCTCACCTGTGGTGCCCAGGACACGGACGCGATTCTGAAGAACCGCGCTCTCCACCTGCTCCGGTGAGTTGAGGGTTGACCACGAACTCACTCGGAAGGGCGACCATGTGATCCACATGAAGTGATCACTGAGCAGATGGTTCGTCTGCGCAGCGACGTAGCACTTGGCGAGGAACTCGTCGAAGTGGGTCCCCTGGTCGCCGGGTTGCGTGTAGTTCTTGACCTCCGCACAGAACATGTCGTGCTGGTAGGGCGCGCCACGCATGGTGCCGCCCAGGTCAAAAGAGAAAGTCTGTCCGCCGTGCGGCCACGACAGGGTCAACCGTCGCCCGCACGCGGGTGAGTCCGTGTTGGCGTAGGCACCGCTGATCCTCATGGTGCCCTCAAGCCACTGTTTTGCGCGCCGGGCCCCCGAGAAGCCCTTCAGCTGAGCGTCTTCTCCAACCACCACGGCCGTAGCATAGTGCGGCCGGACGGTGACGCTGGGCTCGAATGGTGGGTTTATTTCCGAGCTGGGGGGTAACTCCCGCGACGGTGCTCGGGATTTCGTCTGAGAGCTGCTCCGTAGATGATCTTCCAGTCGCCTCGGGCGTGGGGGCCACCGTGCGGGCCGCTCGGCTATCCGGCGAGGGCGAGATCGCGCATCCGGGCGAAGACGTGCTCAACGCGGACGCGGACCTGCTTCTGGTCCTGTCGTGCTCCTCTTTCCTGTCCAACAGTTCGGTCTGGCCGCGTTCGCGGCGGTGAGGGGACGACGAGACCGACGTGCCGTCCACAAGGAACACGGTGTCCTCGGCGAACCGCTTGCGAGGCTGGAGGGCGAGCATCGCTCCGAGGTGGTCGAGGACGCGGCCCGTCGCCGACTTCGACACCCCGAACGGCGGAGCGAGCTGCCGTGTGGTCACGTGCGTGCGCCAACGAGTCGCGGCCAGCAGTGCCCGGTCCTCCAGCGGAAGGTTCCACAGCCGGCCCTTGCGGCCCGCGCCCGCCGTTCCGGGGGCCGCCGACGTCCTGTGGCGGTGGCGGCGACACGCCGCATCCTCACCGGAGGCCCCGGACGTTTGCTGCGCTCTGCCGGCAGCGTCGGCGCCGCCCCGGCAGGAGCCTTGGCCTCGCGGCAGTACGGGACAGCTCTGAGGGCTCGCACCCAAGGTTCCTAGGCGCGACGGGGCGCTTCGGCAGGCTGCGCACAGAAGCGACCGTGTCCCTACAGACGTTGGGAACAGCGCTGGGTGTGGCTCCGGGGCGGGTAGGTCCCCGCTCGCGGTGAGCCCGGGGCGGGCCCGGCGCCCGCCCCGGGCCCGCCCCGGAGGGGGTGTCAGGCCGTCGCCTCGAAGCGGGACCAGACCCGGTGGGTGCCGAGGAGGGTGATCACGTCGCGGAGAGTGGTGGGCCCGTCGGGGCCGAGGACCACGCCGGGGGCGTCGGTCGGGACGCCGGCGGCGGTGAGCGCCGCGTCGGCGCCCGCCCAGCCGCCGAGGGCCTTGCCGTGGCGGTAGGTCTCGGCGAGCAGCAGTCCGACCCGCGGGTCGGTGGTGCCGCCCCGGCCGGCCGCCGCCTTGGCGTCCCTGGCGCCGCCGGCGTCGTCGCCGGTGCCGGGCGTCCCCGCGACGAGGACGGCGTCGAACTCGACGGAGCGCGCCGTCACATAGGTGCGCTGCACGGTGAGCGCGTTCTCTCCCGAGCCGATCCGCCCGCCGGTCGGCGCGATCACCAGCGGGACCATGCCCGCCTCCAGCACGGCCTGTCGCACCGCGCGCACGTCGTCGACCCCGGTCGTGCCGTCGGTGACGACGCCGACGACCCGGCCGTCCACCGGCCAGTCGCCGCCCACCTGGGAGAGGGCCGGGCTGGGGGACACCCGGGGCACGTCGCCGATCGGGTCGGGGACCGGCAGTCCGAGGCCCGCGGCGACCTGGGCGCCCAACTCGGCGTCGACGGTGACCAGCACCCGCAGCGCGCGCTCCCGGACGGCCTGCTCGTAGCACTTGCCGAGTTCGAAGGTGTAGGCGCCGATGATGTGTTCGCGTTCCACCGGGGACATGCTGAGCCAGAAGCGGCGCGGCTGGCTGAAGTGGTCGGCGAACGACTCGGGCGCCTCGCGGACCTTGCGCGCCGCCTCGACCCGCACCGGCGTCTCCACGTAGCCGCCCTCGTCCGCGCCGGAGAGGAAGGGGCAGCCGCCGTCGAGCGAGTTGGGCCGGTAGGGGGCGACGCCCCGGTGCACCGCCGTCTGGTGCATCCCGTCGCGGAGCATGTCGTTGACCTGCGCGTGCGGCCGGTTGATCGGCAGCTGCGGGAAGTTGGGGCCGCCCAGCCTGCTGATCTGGGTGTCCAGATAGGAGAAGAGCCGGCCCGCCAGCAGCGGGTCGTCGGTCAGGTCGATGCCGGGCACCAGGTGCCCGACGTGGAAGGCCACCTGCTCGGTCTCGGCGAAGTAGTTGGAGGGGTTGGCGTTGAGCGTCAGCAGGCCGACGGGCTGGACCGGCGCCAGCTCCTCGGGGACCAGGTTGGTGGCGTCGAGCAGGTCGATGCCCTCGAAGGTCTGCTCCGGGGTGTCGGGGAACGTCTGGATGCCGAGCTCCCACTGCGGGTACGCGCCGGCCTCGATCGCGTCGGCGAGGTCGCGGCGGTGGAAGTCGGGGTCGACGCCGCCCAGGAGCTGGGCCTCCTCCCAGACCAGCGAGTGCACCCCGAGCCTCGGCTTCCAGTGGAACTTCACCAGCGTGGTGCCGCCCTCCGCGTCGACCAGCCGGAAGGTGTGGACGCCGAAGCCCTCCATCATCCGGTAGGAGCGCGGGATGCCCCGGTCGGACATGTTCCACAGCGTGTGGTGGGTGGCCTCGGTGTGCAGGGTGACGAAGTCCCAGAACGTGTCGTGGGCGCTCTGGGCCTGCGGGATCTCGCGGTCGGGGTGCGGCTTGCCGGCGTGGATCACGTCGGGGAACTTGATGGCGTCCTGGATGAAGAAGACGGGCATGTTGTTGCCCACCAGGTCGAAGACGCCCTCCGAGGTGTAGAACTTGGTGGCGAAGCCCCGGGTGTCGCGCACCGTGTCGGCGGAGCCGCGCGAGCCCAGCACCGTGGAGAAGCGCACGAACACCGGCGTCTCCACGTCCTTGCCGAGGAACGCGGCGCGGCTGATGCCGCTGGCCGTCCCGTAGCCCCGGAAGACGCCGTGCGCCGCCGCGCCCCTGGCGTGCACCACGCGCTCGGGGATGCGCTCGTGGTCGAAGTGCATGACCTTCTCGCGCAGATGGTGGTCCTGCAACAGGACGGGCCCCCTGGCGCCCGCCTTCAGCGAGTGGTCGGAATCGGGCAGCCGGGTGCCCTGGGCGTTGGTGAGCCGGTCTCCGCCCTGGGCGACCCGGGCCTGGTCGAGCCGGGTGGCCTGGCCGGTGGGGGAGACGGGCTCGGGGCCGGTCTGGTCGGGCTTGGGGGGCAGCGGGCCGCGCGGCGAGGTCGGCTCGTCGACCTGCGGGGACTCCGGGCCCGGCTTGCCGGGAACGCCGTCCTCAGGGCCCGCGGCCGGCCGCAGGGCCTCGCTGATCTTGTCGGCGGCCCGCTTGAGCGGATTGCTGTCGTCCATCGTCGTGGTTCCTTCGCGTCGGCCGGCCGTGGCCGGCGCAGGGGGTCGGACGGCACCGGCCGGTGGCCGGAGCGCCCCGTCCGCCGCCGGGTACCCCGGGAGGGAGGCGGGCAACGAAGCCGCCGGAGCGGGCGGAAGGCGTGGAAAGCCGGCGGAGGTACGTTTGCTGACTCTTTGTCAGCCTAGGTCCGACATGGCGCGAAGGTTCGTTCATCGGGCGCGTGAGTCGCCCGGCCGATCGGGTGCCGGGGCCGGTCAGGCCCGTTCGGCGGCGCGGGCGGCGGGGAGTTCCGGCGTTCCCCACGCGCGGCGCAGGGCCTCGGGCGTCAGCACCTCGGCCGGGCGGCCCTCGGCGAGCGGACGGCCGTCGGCCAGCAGCAGGCAGTGGTCGGCGTCGAGCGCCAGGTGCAGGTCGTGGGTGGCGTGCACGACGGTCGTCCCCGCCGCGCCGGCCTCGGCGAGGGCGGCGGCGATCCGTTCGCGCGCCTCGGCGTCCAGGCCCGCCGTCGGCTCGTCGAGGAGCAGCACCTCGGGGCGCTGGGCGAGCCCCTGCGCCACCAGCGCGCGCTGCCGCTGGCCGCCCGAGAGGGAGCCCAGCTGCCGCCCGGCCAGAGGCGCGACGCCCAGCCGCTCCATGCACTCCTCGACGAGCTCCCGGTCCGCGCGGCGGGCCCGGCGCCACGGCCCGAGGTCGGCCCAGCGGCCCATCGCGACCGTCTCGCGCACGGTGAGGGGCAACGCGTCGGAGACGGCGCTGCGTTGGGCGACCAGCGCCGGGCGGCGAGGGCCGAGCCCCGTGACCTCGCCCGCGGTCGGGCGCAGCACCCCGGCGAGGACGGCCAGCAGCGAGGACTTGCCGGCCCCGTTGGCGCCCACGAGGGAGGTGATCCGGCCGCCCGGCAGCCGGGCGCTGACCTCCGTGAGCGCCAGGCGGTCGCCGTAGCCGGCGGATATCCGGTGGACGGCGAGGTCGTCGGGGCGGTCGGTCGAAGAGGTGCAGGTCACGTTGGGGACTCCTTGCGTCTGATAATCGTTTTCATTGTAGGGTGCTCGGCATGGAGTGGTTCTTCGACCCCTTCACGGTGTCCTTCGTGCAACGGGCCCTGTGGGGTGGGCTTCTCGTGTCCGCGATCTGTGCCGTGGTCGGCACCTGGGTCGTGCTGCGCGGGCTGGCCTTCCTCGGCGACGCCATGGCGCACGGGATGCTGCCGGGGGTGGCGTTGGCGTCGATGGCCGGGGTGAGCCCGCTGCTCGGCGCCGCGGCGAGCGCGGGGACGATGGCGCTCGGCGTCACCTCGCTGCGGCGGCTGCCGAGGCTTTCCGGGGACACCGGGATCGGGCTGCTCTTCGCCGGGATGCTGGCGTCCGGCGTGATCATCGTGTCGCACTCGGAGTCCTTCGCGGTCGACCTCACCGGCTTCCTCTTCGGCGACGTGCTGGCCGTGCGCACCGGTGACCTGTGGCTGCTGGGGGCCGCGTGCGGGATCACCGCCGTGGTCGCCGCCGTCGGGCACCGCTCCTTCGTCGCGCTGGCCTTCGACCCGCGCAAGGCCCACACCCTCGGCCTGCGGCCCGGGTTGGCGCACGCCGTGCTCCTGGGGCTGATGACCCTGGCGGTCGTCTCGTCCTTCCACGTGGTCGGAACGCTCCTGGTCTTCGGCCTGCTGATCGCGCCGCCGGCCGCCGCCTCGCTGTGGGCCGCCAGGATTCCGCTGGTCATGGTGGGCGCGGCGCTCGTCGGGGCCGGCTCGACGGTGCTGGGGCTGTTGATCTCCTGGCACGCCGGCACGGCCGCCGGCGCGACGATCGCGGCCGTCGCGGTCGCCGCGTTCCTCGTCTCCGCCGTCTGCTCGGCCGTCGTCAACCGGCCGCGCGCCCCCGCCGCCGGGCCGGCGGCCGCCCCCAAGGACCTGCCCACGCGAACAAGGAACGAGCAGTGAAGGCACACCACCGCACGCGAGCGGCCGCCACCGTCGGCGCGCTCCTCCTTCTCACCGCCGCCTGCGGGAACGGCGAGACGGACAACGAACCCGAGCCCGCGGCCGAGGAGACCCCGCACGGCTATGTCGAGGGCGCCGAGGAGACGGCCGAGACCCAGACCCGCCTCGTCCTGGCCGACGCGGAGACCGGCGAGGGCGCGGTCCTCGACCTCGCCACCGAGGAGACCACCGCGCTGCAAGCGCCGCCCGGCGTCGAACGCGCCCTGGGCGACGGCCGGTTCGCCTACCTCGCCGGCCCGGAGGGACAGGTCGGTGTCGTGGACAGCGGCGGCTGGACCGTCGACCACGGGGACCACGTCCACCACTACAGGACCGCGCCCCGCGCCGTCGGGACGGTCGAGGCCCCGGGGCTCGCGGCCGTGCACGCCGACACCGCGCGCACCGTGCTGAGCCTGGACGACGGCACCGTGCGGCTGCTGGACCGCGCGCCGCTGGAGGACGAGGGCGCCGTGGGCGAGCCGACCGCACTGGAGACAGAGGGTGCGGCCGGCGTGGCCGTCCCCCACGAGGGCCATCTGCTCGTCCCCGTCGCCGCGCCCGGCGGCGAGGCCCCCGAGCGGATCGAGGTCAGGGACGCCGACGGCGCGACCGTCGCCACCCTCGACGAGAGCTGCCCCGAGGCCGGCGGCGCCGCCGCCACCCGGCGCGGTGTGGCCTTCGCCTGCGCCGACGGCGCGCTGCTGGTCTCCGCCGAGGACGACACGTTCACCGGCGAGAAGATCGGCTACCCGGAGGGCACGGAACCGGCCGCGCGCGCCACCTCGTTCACCCACCGCCCCGGCAGCGACACCCTCGCCGCCACGGCGGGGGAGGACGGCGCCTGGGCGCTCGACCTCGCGGCGCGCTCCTGGACCCGCGTCGAGACCGGCCCGCTGCTCGCGGTGAACGCGGTCGGCGACGGCGCGACGCTGCTGGCCCTCACCGAGGACGGCGAACTGCGCGCCCACGACCTCGCCGACGGCCGGGTCACCGCGAGCACCCCCCTGCTGGAGCGGCCGCCGGGCGAGGGGGAACCCGCCCCCGTCATCGAGGTCGACACCGCGCGGGCCTATGTCAACGACCCGTCGGCCGGCGTCGTGCACGAGATCGACCACCAGGACGACCTCCGCCTGGCCAGGACCCTCGCCCTCGACTTCGCGCCCGACGTCATGGTGGAGACGGGCCGATGAGGCGCCGCGCGGTCGCGACGGCCGCCGCCGCACTGCTGGCGCTCGCCGTACTGCCGGCCTGCTCCGCCTCCGGCGGGGACGGCGAGGGGGTGGTGGTCACCACCAACATCCTCGGCGACGTCACCCGCGAGATCGTCGGCGACGAGGCGGAGGTCACGGTGCTGATGAAGCCCGACGCGGACCCGCACTCGTTCGGCGTCTCGGCGCGCCAGGCCGCCGAGTTGGAACGCGCCGGCCTGGTCGTGCACAACGGGCTCGGCCTGGAGGAGGGGGTCGCCCGCAACGTGGCCGCCGCCGAGGAGGCGGGCGTGGCCACCCTCGCCGTCGCCGAGGGCACCGACCCGCTGCCCTACGCCTCCGACGCCTCCGAGGGCGAGTTCGACCCGCACTTCTGGACCGACCCGGTGCGGATGCGCACCGCCGTCGAGCTGATCTCCGAGAGCGTGATCGCGCACGTCGACGGGGTGGACGCCGACCGGGTGCGGGCCAACGCCGAGGAGTACGTCGGCGAACTGGAGGAGCTGGACGCGTGGATGACCGAGCGGTTCGCCACCCTGCCCGCCGAACGCCGCGCCCTGGTGACCAACCACCACGTCTTCGGCTATCTCGCCGACCGCCACGACTTCCGCGTGGTCGGGGCCGTGATACCCAGCGGCACCACCCTGGCCTCACCCAGCGCCTCCGACCTGGAGTCCCTGGCCGGCGCCGTGCGGGAGAACGGGGTGCCGGCGATCTTCGCCGACTCCTCGCAGCCCGACCGGCTCGCCCAGGTGCTCGCCGAGGAGGCGGGGCTCGACGTCGAGGTCGTCCCCCTGTACTCCGAATCCCTCACCGCCGAGGGAGAGGGCGCGGCCACCTATCTGGAGATGACGCGCGCCAACACCGAGGCGATCGTCGACGCGCTCGGCGCCGACCTCTAGCCAAGGACAGACCCCCGGAACGCACCGGTGGCCCGGCCGCCGGGCCGCCCGTCCGTCAGACAAGGAAGAACACCATGTCCCACCGTCCCCGTCCCCGCCGACTCCGCCGAGGCGCGCTCGCGGTCGCCCCGCTGACCGCGCTCGCGCTCACCCTCACCGCCTGCGGTTCCTCCGACGACGACGCGGAGAGCTCCGACAGCCCGGCGCCGTCCGAGGACGCGGCGCCCGAGCACTCCGTCACCGACCCCCTCGTCCTCACCTACGACGGAGGGCTCCAGGTCCTCGACGGGCAGACGCTGGAGGTCGTCGAGGACATCCCGCTGGAGGGCTTCAACCGGGTCAACCCCGCGGGCGACGCCGACCACGTGCTGGTCTCGACCTCCACCGGCTTCCGCGTGCTGAACGCCGCCGAGGCCCGGCTCACCGACGAGGAGTTCCCCGGCGAGAAGCCCGGGCACGTGGTGCGCCACGCGGGGAAGACCGTGCTCTTCGCCGACGGCACGGGCGAGGTCACCATCTTCGACCCGGAGCAGCTGGGCGAGGGGCTGCCCGAGACCGAGAGCTACACCTCGGCCGCCGCCCACCACGGGGTGGCCGTCGAGCTGGAGTCCGGCGAACTGCTCGTCACCCTCGGCACCGAGGAGGAGCGCAGCGGCGCCGCCGTCCTCGACGAGAACGGCGAGGAGGTCGCCCGCGACGAGAACTGCCCCGGCGTGCACGGCGAGACCGTCGCCCAGGACGAGGCCGTCCTGGTCGGCTGCGAGAACGGTGCCCTGGTCTACCACGACGGCGCGTTCACCAAGATCGACGCCCCGGACGAGTACGGCAGGATCGGCAACGTCGCCGGCAGCGAGGAGTCGGCCGTGGTCCTCGGCGACTACAAGCAGGACCCCGACGCCGAGCTGGAGCGGCCCGAGCGGGTCTCCCTGATCGACACCGCCTCCGGCGAGCTTCAGCTGGTCGACCTCGGCACCAGCTACACCTTCCGCTCGCTGGCGCGCGGCCCGCACGGCGAGGCGCTGGTGCTGGGCACGGACGGCCGGATACACGTGATCGACCCCGAGTCGGGGGAGGTCACCGACCAGGTCGAGGTGTTGGGGGAGTGGCAGGAGCCGCTGGAGTGGCAGCAGCCGCGCCCCGCGCTCTTCGTCCGTGACCACACGGCCTATGTGACCGACCCGGAGGCCAACGAGATCCACGCCGTCGACATCGAGTCCGGCGAGATCGTCACCACGGGTGAGCTTTCGGCGGCCCCCAACGAGATCACGGGTGTCGCCGGCGGCTGACGCCCGCCCCGCCCGACGCGCCGCGCCTCCCCGGTCGACTCCCGGGGAGGCGCGGCGCGTGGTGGCCTCCGGCGGTCAGCTCTCCCGCGCCCGCCTCGGGACGAGCACCTCGTCGATCCGCTCGGCGCGCCAGCGGGCGAGCAGCGCGTGGAAGGCGACGGCGCCGTGCGGGTAGGCGGTCGGTCCGTCGGGGCGGCCCCGGCCCTCGCGGTTGTAGTAGCCGGGGGTGCACTCGGCGTGGAACCACGCGTGGTCCGGCGCGTCCCTGGCCAGGGTCGCCAGCCAGGCGTCCTCGGCGGCGCGGGACGGCTCGATCAGCGCTCCGGCCTCCTCCGCGGCGGCGACCAGGGCCGCGGCGTGGACGGCCTGCTCGTCGAGGACATGGGTGAAGTTGACGCTGCTGGCGTTCTGGAGCGACCCCAGCTGGATCAGGTTGGGGAAGCCGTGCGCGGTGAAGCCGTGCAGGGTGCGCGGCCCGCGCTCCCGCCAGACCTCCAGCAGGTCGGCGCCGCCCCGGCCGCGCACCGGGAGTCTGCCGGTGTGGATGTCGGAGGCGCCGACGGAGAACCCGGTGGCGAAGATCAGGCAGTCCACCGGGTAGGTGGTCCCCCCGACCACCACCCCGTTCCTCGTGAGCCGTTCGATGCCGTGGGTGTCGGCGGTGTCGACGAGGGTGACGTGGGGCCGGTTGAACGCGGCGTAGTAGGTGTCGGAGAAGGTGGGGCGTTTGCAGGCGTAGCGGTACCAGGGCTTGAGCGCCTCGGCCAGCTCCCGGTCCTCGACCGACGCGGTGACCCGGGCGCGCAGCTCGTTCATCTTGGCGGCGTCGGCGCGCTCGTAGGCGGCCTCGTACTCCCGGCGCTCCCGCGGGCGCCGGAAGCTGGGAAGCAGCTTCTCCAGCAGCGCGGCCGAGGCGGTCCAGCGGTCGTCGACCAGGTCGTTCTCCTCGGGCTCGCCCGAGACCAGCCGCAGGAAGTTCTCCCGGCGCGCGCGGGCCCAGCCCGGCCGGTCCGCGCCGACCTCGGCCGGGGGGGTGCGGCGGTTGGCGCGCACGTCCACGCTGGAGGGCGTGCGCTGGAAGACGTACAGGTGCGCGGCGTCCTCGGCGACCTTCGGGATGACCTGCACCCCCGTGGCGCCGGTGCCGACGATGCCCACCCGCTTGTCGGCGAGGCCGGTCATGCCGCCCTCCGGGGAGCCGCCGGTGTAGCCGTAGTCCCAGCGCGAGGTGTGGAAGGTGTGGCCCGCGAACTCCTCGACGCCGGGGATGCCCGGCAGCTTCGGCTCGGTCAGGGTGCCCGTCGCGGTGATCACGTAGGTGGCCAGGAACGCGTCGCCCCGATCGGTGGCCACCAGCCAGCGGTCCGCGTTCTCGTCCCAGGTCAGCGAGGTGACGGAGGTGGAGAACAGCGCGTCGGCGTAGAGCTCGTACCGCTCCGCGACGCGCACCGCGTGGCGCCGGATCTCCTCGCCTGGCGCGTACTTCCACTCCGGGACGTGGCCGGTCTCGTCGAGCAGCGGCAGATAGACATGGGACTCGACGTCGCAGTGGACGCCCGGGTAGCGGTTCCAGTACCAGGTGCCGCCGAAGTCCCCGCCGCGCTCCACGAGCCTCACCCGCCGCACGCCGCGCTGCCGCAGCCGCGCCCCGGCGAGCAGCCCGCCGAAGCCGCCGCCGACCACCGCGACGTCCACCTCGTCCCGCAGCGGCGGCCGTTCGACCGCCTCGCCCGCGTACGGGTCGGCCGCGAAGTACCCGAACTCCGCCTCGGCCGCGCGGTACTGGGCGGCACCGTCGGGGCGCACGCGGCGCTCCCGTTCGCTTCGGTAACGCTCTCTCAGCGCGGCCAGTTCCTCGGGCGACGGTGCCTGACGCGTCGTCAATCTGAACGCCTCATCTTTGAACGCCCCATCTCTGGGGGAGTGTTGCCGCGCCGCCCCGTCCCCGGGGGAGGGAGGGGGCGGCGCGCTGAGGTGGCCGGCCGACGTTTACCGTAGCAGTAACCGGACAACGCTGTCCGGTAGTGGGGCGGCCGTCGCGGACGGCGGTCCCGCGCGACGCGAAGCCGACGGAAGGACCCCCCATGCCACGCTTCCCGCTGCCCCGCCTCGCCGCGCTCACGGCCGTCGCCACGCTGGCGCTGACCGGATGCGGCACCGAGCCGGCCGACGGCCCCGCACCCGCCGACGGCCGTGCGCACCACGGGGGGACGGGCGCCGCCACCGTGGAGGCCGAACGGTTTCTGCGGCTGACCGAGACGCACCCGGAGACCGGGATGACGCTGCTGGAGGGCCCGACGTTCGACGCCGAGGGCAGGCTGCTGGTCGTGGACGTCACCGCGCCGGCCGGCGCGCCCAAGGTGCTGCGCGTCGACCTCCAGGCGCGCACCTCGGAGCGGTTGCTGACCGACGACCGGGGCGCCTACACCTCGGCGCAGTTCAGCCCGCACGACGGGCGGCTCTACCTCAGCGACTTCGCCCACGGCGAGATCGTCAGCGCCGAGCCCGACGGGAGCGACCCCCGCGTCTTCTTCGCCGGCGAGGTCGACGGGGCGCCGATGCACCCCGACGACATCGCGTTCGACCCCGACGGCCACCTCTACCTCAGCGACTCGCGCGGACTGGCCGAGGGCGAGTCGGTCGGCCGGGTCGTCCGTGTCGACCGGGAGGGCCGGGAGGCGACCGTGCTGGCCGACGGGCTCGCGGCGCCGAACGGGATCTCCTTCGACGCGGACTTCCGGGGGCTGTGGGTCAGCGAGCTCACCGAGAACCGCGTCTCCTACCTCCAGTGGGAAGCGGAGGGCGGCGTCGCCGCCTCCCACACCGCGCTCCGCGTCGACGGCGGCCTCGCGCAGACCGACTCGATCGCCGTCGACGCCGACGGCAACCTCTACCAGGGGCTGCACGGCCGCCCCGCCGTGCTCGTGTACGACAGGTACGGTCGGCACCTGGCGACGATCGAGATCCCGGCCGGCGACGAGGGGCTGACCTCGGCGACCAACCTCGCCATCACCCCCGGCGGCACCACCGCCTACCTGACCGTCAGCGGGCCCGCCGGCGGCTATCTCTACACCTTCGAGGCGCTGGCCGAGGGCACCCGCCAGTCCAACGGCGGCTGACCCGGGGCCCGTTCACCGGCTCACCCCGCGGAGGCGGGGAACGGCCGCACCGGGCCGACCTCGACGGCGAGCAGCCGCCAGGCCGCGAGCGCGCGTCGCTCGCGGTCCTGTCTGGCGGCGCCGACGACGGCGCCCGAGACCATGCTGACGGCGAGCATCAGGGCGCCGTCCGGGGCGAGTCGGTGACCGGGCGGCAGCAGCCGGCGCAGGGCGACCTCGACGCGCGCCGACAGGTCGTGGGCGTAGCCGTGGACGGGCTCCCCGCCGCCCGCGACGTCCAGGTGCAGCAGGTTGATGAACGCGGCCGACTCCGTGAGATGCCAGGTCACCACCCCGAGCGCCCCGGCGAGATCGGCGCCGGGCGCGGCGGCGGCCCCCTCGACCTGCCGCACGTTCTCCTCCAGGACGGCCGCCGCCACCGCGTCCCGGTCGGGGAAGTGTCGGTACATCACGCCCTGGCCGACGCCCGCGCGGCGTGCGACGGCGGAGAGCGGGGCGCCCAGCCCCTGCTCGGCGTAGACGTGGCGGGCGGCGGCGATCAGCGCGGCGCGGTTGCGGGGCGCGGCCTTCGGGCCCTGGTTCTGGGGGCGCCGCTCGCCTTCGGAAGGGTCCCTGCTCACCCCGGCAGGGTACTCCCCGGAGGGCGGCCCGCCCCCCGGCGTGCGCGAAGGTGGGGTAGCGTGCGGGCATGTCGAGTCCCGAGTCGGACAGGTCGGGGGCTCTCGGTCACGCCGTCGGCCCCCTGTCCCGCTGAACCACCGCATCTGCCCAGGGGGCTGGCCGCGGTGACGAGAAGACGTCTCCCGTTTCTCTCCTCACCCCGGAGCCCACCCGATGCCTCTTCCCCTCTATCTGCTCGCCCTGGCCGTCTTCGCCATGGGCACCTCGGAGTTCATGCTCGCCGGCCTGCTGCCGGACATCGCCTCCGACCTGGACGTCACCGTCGGCCGCGCCGGGCTGCTCACCTCCGGTTTCGCGGTCGGCATGGTGATCGGCGCCCCCCTGGTCGCCGCGTCGGCCCGGCGCTGGCCCCGGCGCGCGAGCCTGCTGTCGTTCGTGCTCGCCTTCGCCGCCGCCCACCTGGTGGGCGCGGTCACCACCAGCTTTCCGCTGCTGCTTGCCTCCCGGTTCCTGGCCGCGCTCGCCAACGCCGGGTTCCTCGCCGTCGCGTTGACGGTGGCCGCCTCGCTGGTCCCGCCGGAGCGCAAGGGGCGCGCGCTGGCGGTGCTGCTCTCCGGCACCACGGTCGCCACCGTCGCGGGCGTCCCCGGCGGCGCGGCGCTGGGCGCGCTGCTCGGCTGGCGGGCGACGTTCCTCGCCGTCGCGCTCTGCTGCCTGCCGGCAGCCCTCGGGATCCGGCGGGGGCTGCCCGCGGACGACGGCCGGGGAACGGGCGAACGCCCCGCGCTGCGGCGCGAGTTGGCGCAACTGGCGCGGCCCGCCCTGGTCGCGGTGATGACGCTGGGCGCGTTGGTCAACGCCGCCACGTTCGGCGCGCTCACCTTTCTCGCGCCCGTGGTGACCGAGACCGCGGGCCTCGGCGCGCTGTGGGTCTCGGCCGTGCTGGTGCTCTTCGGCGCCGGCGCGTTCGCCGGGGTCACCGTCGCCGGCCGGTTCGCCGACCGGAGGCCGGGCGCGGTGCTGGCGTGCGCCGGCCCGCCGCTGCTGCTCGGCTGGCCGGCGACGGCGCTGCTGGCCGACCGGCCGTGGGCGCTGTGCGTCCTGGTGCTGGTCCAGGGCGCGTTGTCGTTCGCGGTGGGCACGACGTTGATCACGCGGGTGCTCTACGCGGCGGCGGCCGCCCCCACCATGGCCGGCGCCTACGCCACGGCCTCGCTCAACGTCGGGGCGGCCCTCGGTCCGCCGCTGGCGGCGCCCACGCTGGGCACCGCGCTGGGCGACGTCGGGCCGCTGTGGGCCGGCGGGGCGCTGGTGGCGCTCGCGCTGGCTCTGCTGCTGGCGCTGGCGCCGCGCGGGGTGCTCGGCCGTTCCGGGCCCGCCGGCGACGACTGACCCCGTGGCGTGCGGGCGCCGTCGTCCCCCGGGCGGGCGCCGGCGTCCCGCACGCGCGGCCGCGTGACGGGCGTTCCCGCGTTCCATGACGAGACCGTGACGGCGGCGCTCCCCGGCTTCCGGCGCTGGTTCCGTGAGGGCCATGCACCTCGAACCCGCGCACCGCGCCGACACCCGCCGCCCGCCCCGTTCGCGCCGCCGCACGCGCGTCGGCGTCGCCCTGACCACCGCCCTCGCCGGAGTGCTGCTCGCCGCCTGCGGCTCCGGAGAGGGCGACGACGAGCGGGAGCGCGCCTCCAGCGCCCCGGGGAAGGAGGGCGCCGACCTCCGGCTGCTGTGGCTGGGCGACTCGGTCGCCGGCGTCCAGGCGCCCGCCCTCGAAGCCGCGATGGACGCCTCGGGCGTCACCTTCGAGGACCTCTCCTCGACGGGCGGCGGCACCGTCGTCGCCTCCGATGAGGTCGCCGAACTCGCCGACGCCACCTGGGAGTCGCTGCGCTCCCGCGTCGACTCCTTCGCACCCGACGTCATCGCCTACCAACTGACCACCTACGACTGGGGCACGCCGGAGCAGCAGCGCGACGCCTACACCCGGCTGGCCACCACCGCGCGCGACGCCGGCGCCGCACTGCTGCTCGTCACGGCCCCGCCCGTGACCGTCGACGAGTTCCTCGCGCCGCACGCCGAGGAGATGGCCACCGCGCCGGAGTCCGCCGAGGCGGTGGCCGCCGCCGCCGAGAGCGGCGTGCACTTCCTGGACGCCGCGGACCTCTGGGGCACGGACCCCGAGGCCGGGGCGGCGATGCGGTCCGCCGACGGCATCCACTCCTGCCAGCAGGGGGCGGCGGCCTTCGCCACCTGGTTCGGCGAACGCCTCGGCGCGCTCCACGACACGACCCCCGCCGCCCCGGAGGAGTGGGCGACCGGCTCCTGGACCGCCGACGAACGCTTCTCCCAACTCGGCTGCGAGTGACCCCCGTTCACCACCCCGGCCCGCGCCGGCCCCCGCCGCACGTCCCCCGACGGCGCGCGGGGGCCCGCCGCCCACCCACCCGAGGACAGCACCCATGACCGCGTCGTCCCCCACCGCACCGCCCGGCCCCGAGGAGCCCGCAGAGCCGAGGAACACGCACGCGCGCGAGGGCCCGCCCGCGCACCCCCCGCACCGCGCCCGCCCGCACATCGCCCCGCTCGACGGACTGCGCGGAGTCGCCGTCGTCGCGGTCGTGCTCTTCCACGCGGGGCACCTCGGGGGCGGCTTCCTCGGCGTCGACCTCTTCTTCGCGCTCTCCGGCTTCCTGATCACCGGCCTCCTCCTGGAGGAGGCGGCGCGCCACGGCCGGATCGACCTGCCCGCCTTCTGGGGCCGCCGCGCCCGGCGCCTGCTGCCGGCACTGGCCGTCGTGCTCGTCGCGACCCCGCTGCTGGCCTGGGCGTTCGGCTCCCCCGCGCAACTGCGGTTCGCGCTCACGGACGCCCCCTGGGTCGCCGGACAGGGCGTCAACTGGCACTACATCGGCCAGCGGCTCGACTACTGGGGCTCCTCGGAGACCCGGCTCTTCGCCCCGCTGTGGAGCATCGCCGTCGAGTGGCAGTTCTACCTGCTGTGGCCGCTGCTCGTCGCCCTCCTCGCGCGCCGCCTCGGGCCACGCGCCGTCGCCGCCCTCGCCGTGACCGGCGCCCTGCTCTCGGTGGCGCTGATGGCACACCTCGCGCACGCTGTCGACACCACCCGCGCCTACGAGGGCACCGACACCAGGGCGTTCGCGCTGCTGCTCGGCTCCGCCGCCGCCACCGCGCCCGCGCGCGCCGCCCTCGGCCGCGTGCCGCGCCCGGCGGCACGGGCGCTCGGCGCCGCGCTGGCCGGCGGGCTGCTCCTGAGCTGGCTGCTGCTCGACGGCCACGACGCCCCCGGCCTCTACCGGGGCGGCATGTTCCTGCACTCCCTCGCCGCCGCGCTGCTGATCGCGCTCCTCGCCGCCGCCCCCGACCACGGCGCCGGCCGGCTCCTCGGCGCCCGCGCCCCCCGACGGCTGGGGGAGGTGTCCTACGGCCTCTACCTGTGGCACTGGCCCGTCTACGCGCTGCTGCCCACGACGCTCGAAGGGCCCGGCGGGTGGGGGCGCACCACCCTGGCGCTCGGACTGTCGCTGACCGCCGCGATACTGTCCAGACGCTGGGTGGAGGACCCCGTCCGGTTCCGCGCCGGCTGGGCCAGGGGGCGGCGCGGCTGGCTGGCGCTCGGCCTCGCCGCGCTGGCCGCCACCGCCCTGTGGCTGGCCGTACCCCGCCCCGACGCCGGCGCCGGAACGGTCGACGTGGAACGGTTGACCACCCTGTGAACCACGACCCCGCGCCGCCGGCACCCCGCGCCCGGCGGAGCGACGAGGAGGCGACGCGTGGCCGTTGACACCGCCCCCGGCCGGGGGCCGCGCCGGCCGTGGCGCGCCCGGTGCGCCGCCGGCGCCCTGGCCGCCGCCGCGCTCGCCGGCTGCGGGGTCTCCGAGACGGGGCCGACGGAGGCGGGGCCGCCCGCCTCCGTCGGCCCGGGGGCCGAGAGCTCCGAGGTGACCCGCCTCTACTTCGCCCACCGGCAGGGCGTCTGGCCCGCCACCCGCCCGCACGGGGGCGAGAGCGACCCGCAGTCGGCGCTGGACGCGCTGCTCGCCGGCCCCAACGCCGCCGAGCGCGCCAGGGGCCTCACCACCCGGGTGCCGGCCGACGGCCAACGGGCCGTCGCCGAGCGGGGCGACGGGGCCGTCGAGCTCCGCCTGCCCTGGGCGATCGCCGAGCTGGACAGCGTCGCCGTCAGCCAACTGGTCTGCACCGCGGCCGCCGCCCCCGGGGGCCGCGCCCAGGGCGTGGTCGTCCGCGTCCACGAGCACGGCGGCCCCACCCCCTGGGAGGTCGTCTGCGCCGAGGACGGCACCGTCACCCCGCGCGCCGCCGACGGCGCGCTCCCCTGAACACCCGCCCACCGGAAACGGGCGAGACCACGACACCCGCCGAAAGGAAGGCGTTCGCCATGACCCGCGTCCTGCTGATCGAGGACGACCCGGCCGTGCGGCGCGGTGTGTCGCTGGGCCTGCGGCGCCGCGGCCACCTCGTCGAGGCCGTCGCCACCGGGGAGGACGGCGTCGAGGCCCTGCACGCCGCGCCGCCGGAACTGGTGCTGCTGGACCTGATGCTCCCCGGCATCAGCGGCCTGGAGGTCTGCCGCCGGGTGCGCGAGACCAGCCAGGTGCCGATCGTGATCCTCTCCGCGCGCGGCGACGACATCGACGTGGTCGTCGGCCTGGAGGCCGGCGCCGACGACTACGTCGTCAAGCCCGCCGCCGTCGCCGTCATCGAGGCCCGGATGCGCGCCGTGCTGCGCCGCGTCGCCCCCGCCCAGCCCACGCCCGAGGGGCCGGCCCGCACCGTCCACGGCGACCTGGAGATCGACCGCGCCGCGCTGCGCGTCACCAAGAACGGCCGCCCCCTCCCGCTCGCGCCCTCGGAACTCAAGCTGCTGCTCTTCCTCTCCGCCTCACCCGACACCACCTTCAGCCGGCGGCAGCTCCTGGAAGAGGTCTGGGAACACAGCTACTACGGCGACGTCCGTCTCGTCGACGCCTGCGTGATGCGGCTGCGCGCCAGGACCGAGGACGACCCGCGCGCCCCGCGCTACGTGCAGACCGTGCGCGGCTTCGGCTACCGGTTCGGCCCGCTGTGAGCCGCGCGGCCCCCGGCGGCGCGCTCCGCCGCCTGCCGCCGCGCGGCCTCGGCGCGCGGATCGTCGCGGCCTTTCTGCTGGTCGCCGTCCTCAGCGCGCTGACCACCGCCGCCGTCACCTTCCGGCAGGCACGCGCCGCCATCCTGGAGCGCGCCCAGGACAGCGCGGTGACCGACCTGCGCGCCCGCGTCGAGGCCCTCGCGCCCGACCTGCCCGCCGCGCCGGCCGAGACCGACCTGCGGGCCCTGGCCCTCCAACTCGACCAGGGCGCCGGCGCCCGGCAGTGGCGCACCGCCGTCACCCACGAGGACGGTGCCCCCGTCACCGGCGACGGCACCCCGCCCGTCCTCCCCGAGGCGCTCCGCGAACGGGCACCCGCCGCCACCACCGCGCTGACCCAGCGCTTCCGGCACGACGGGGAGATGTGGCTCGCCGTCGCGCTGCCCGTCGGCTCCGCCGCCGACGGCGACCGGACCACGGGCGTGGTCGTCCACGCCTCGTTCTCCCTGGCCGAGCAGGAGGCCGACATCGCCACCCTGGTCCCCGCCGCCCGCGCCGGGGCCGTGCCCGCCGTGCTGCTCGCCGCCGTCGCCGCGCTGTTCGCCGCCCGCCGGGTGCTGCGGCCGGTCCGCCGGCTGCGCGCCGCCGCCGAACGCATGGCCGACGGCGAGCTGGACACCCGGATCGAGGTGACCGGCGAGGACGAACTCGCCGACCTCGGCCGCACGTTCAACACCATGGCCGGCGCCCTCCAGTCCGACGCCGAGACCCTGCGGGCCATGGAGGCCAGGGCCAGCCGGTTCGCCGCCGACGTCTCCCACGAGCTGCGCACCCCGCTGGCCGCCATGACCGCCGTCACCGAGGTCCTCGACGAGGACGCCGCGTCCGACGAGCTCAGCCCCGAGACCGCCGAGGCCCTCTCCCTCGTCGCCGACGAGACCCGCAAACTGGCCCGGATGGTCGAGGACCTGATGGAGATCTCCCGCTTCGACGCCGGCGCCGCCCGGCTGGACGCCGACGCGTGCGACGTCGGCGAACTCGTCGCCAGAACCCTCGCCGCCCGCCACTGGCACCACCTCGTCCGCGTCGACGTGCCCGACGCCACCACGGCCCGGCTGGACGCCCGACGCTTCGACGTCGTCCTCGCCAACCTCGTCGGCAACGCCCTGCGCCACGGCGGACCCCGCCCCGCCGTCGAGGTGCGGGCCCGCGCCGACGCCGAGCGGCTGACCGTCACCGTCACCGACGAGGGACCCGGCGTCGCGCCCGAGACCCTGCCGCACGTCTTCGACCGCTTCGCCAAGGGCGACGCCGCCAGGACCCGCAGCGAGGGCAGCGGCCTCGGCCTCTCCATCGCCGCCGAGAACGCCCGCCTGCACGGCGGCACCCTCAACGCCGCCAACCGCCCGGACGGCGGGGCCGCGTTCACCCTCACCCTGCCCCGCGCACCCGCCGGGGACGCCCCGCGGCGACGGCCCGAGCGCTGACCCCGCCCGGCCTGCCCCTCACCGCCCGGCCGCGCCCGCGGGGCCGGCGGGGAACTCCTCCACGCCCACCACCCGCAGCAGCTCAAGACGCTCCCGCGCCTCGTCGTCCGCGGGCGTCAGCACCAGCAGCAACTGCCGCTGGTCCGGCGTGACCAGCGTCTCGCAGTCCATCACCACCCGTCCCACCTCCGGGTGCGTCACCGTCTTGCGGTCCGCCCGTCGCACCGCGACCTCGTGCTCGGCCCACCGCAGCCGGAACTCGCCGCTCGCCTCGCGCAGCCGCGCCACCAGCCGCTCCACCTCCGGATCACCCGCCCGCCGCCCCGCCGCCGCCCGCAGGTCCGCCACCAGCTCCCTGGTGTGCCGCTCCCGCTCCTCCGGCGGAAGACCGTCGCCCGCCCCCTCCGTGAACCACCGGTACGCCAGATACCGCCGCTCGCCCTCGAAACCCGTCAGCCCACCCGTCAACAGCACCGACATCCGGTTCTGCGCCAGCACCTCGCCCAGGTCGGAGAGGATCATCGCCGGGGTGTCCAGCAGGTCCAGCATCCGCACCAGCCCCGCCCGCGCCAGCCGCGCCACCCCCTCGGCCGGCGGCGGACGGTGCCCGGCCAGATGGAAGAGGTGCGTCCGCTCGTCGTCCGACAGCCGCAGCGCCCTGGCCAACGCGCCCAGCAACTGCGTCGACGGCTGACTGCTGCGGCCCTGCTCCAGGCGCACCACGTAGTCCACCGACATCCCCGCCAGCATCGCGACCTCCTCCCGCCGCAGGCCACGGGTCCGCCGCCTGGGCCCCTCGGCCACCCCGACCTCCGCCGGACGGATCGCCTCCCGACGCCGGCGCAGGAAGTCGGCCAACTGCTCACGTTCCATGCGGCCATCCTCCCGCGCCCGGCGCGCCCCCAGCCAGGGAGCGCCGCTCCCACGATCGACGCTCCGCTCCCGCCCGCCCGCCGCCTCCGGCAGGGTGACGACCGGAACACGCGGCGAGACCGCGCCACCACCGAGAAGGAGCACCTCATGCGGACCCGAACCCTGGGCAACGGCGGCCCGAACGTCGCGACGCTCGGCCTCGGCGCCATGGCCATGTCCGGCGCCTACGGGCCGAGCGACCGCGCCGAGAGCGTCGCCACCGTCCACGCCGCGCTGGACGCCGGCGTCACCCTCATCGACACCGGCGACTTCTACGGCACCGGACACAACGAGCTGCTGCTGGCCGAGGCACTGCGCGGCCGGAGGCGCGAGGAGTACACGCTGAGCGTCAAGTTCGGGGTGCTGATGGCGCCCGACGGGCGGTTCGCCGGCCAGGACGGCCGCCCGGAGGCGGTGCGCAACTTCCTCGCCCACACCCTGACCCGGCTGGGCACCGACCACGTCGACATCTACCGGCCCGCCAGGGCCGACCCGAACGTGCCCTTCGAGGAGACCGTCGGCGCCGTCAAGGAACTGATCGACGCCGGCCACGTCCGCCACCTCGGGCTCTCCGAGGTCGACGCGGCCACCGTCCGCCGCGCCCACGCCGTGCACCCGGTCGTCGACCTCCAGATCGAGTACTCGCTGCTCTCCCGCGCGGTCGAGCCGGAAGTGCTGCCGACGCTCCGGGAGTTGGGCATCGGCATGACCGCCTACGGCGTGCTCGGCCGGGGGCTGATCTCCGGCCACTGGTCCGCCGGCCACAGCGCGGGCCCCGGCGACGCCCGCGCGCACGTGCCCCGGTTCGCCGAGGGCAACGTGGAGCACAACCTCGCCCTCGTCGAGGCGTTGCGCGCCGTCGCCACCGCGAAGGGCTGCACCGTCGCCCAACTCGCCATCGCCTGGGTCGCCTCCCGGGGCGAGGACATCGTGCCCCTGGTCGGCGCCCGCAGCCGCGAGCGGCTCACCGAGGCCCTCCCGGCCGCCGAGCTGACCCTGACCCCCGACGACCTCGCGGCCATCGAACAGGCCGTCCCACGCGGCACGGCCCGGGGCGACCGCTACCCGTCCGCCTTCATGGCGGGGCTCGGCGTCGGCAACTGACGCCGCGGCACCCCCGGGGCACCGCGCGCGGACGGCGGCCGTTCGGTCGGCTACTGCATCAGCTCGACGTGCGGGTGCTCCGGCGCGACCGGACAGACGTAGAGCTGCTGCCGGTGGCCGCTGCCTATCTGGACCGCCGTCGGCCGCCGGGGATCCACGCGCGCGCCCCGAGCGTCGGAAGCGGTGGCCTGGTCCTCGTACGGGACCCAGCCGTGCTGGTCGCCGTCCCACTCGAACGTGGCGATGGTCAGCAGCGGGTCCATGCCCGCACCGCAGGCGGGGCAGAGCCGGGGGACCGGATCGGTGTACCCCCACGAGGGCCAGCCGCCGACCTTCCAGCCGGGGGCGACGGACAGCTGACGGTGGTAGAACGACTCCGGATGGGACGCGGGGGCGCCGTCCACCCCGGCGCCGGCCGCCCGCCACGCGTCCGGGTCGGCGAGCCGTTCCCGAAGCTCCCGGTCCAACTCCATGGGGCCGGGGTACTCGACCACCCGCTCCGGCGCCAGCACGCACGGCTCCGGCACGAGGAAGTCGAACTCCACCCGGGTCGGCTCCGGCGGTGCGACCAGGACGTCGGTGATGTCGGCCGACGACCGCCAGAACAGCGCGGTCCCGGGCAGGTACGTCTCCGGGTGTTCGAAGGGGCACCACAGCACCTGGAGCAGATCGGCGTCGGCCCGCCCGTGCGGGCGCGGGAAGGGCACGTCCCGCAGGAACAACTGCGCCACGGGCAGCAGGGGGACCGGTCCTTCTGGCCACTCGATGTCCTCGTCGTCCTCCGCGGGGGCCGCCTCCGGCTCCCACACCACCCCGCCCGCGGCGCCGTCCCTCCGGGCGCGCCGCTCCTGTCGCACCTGCCGCAGCACCTCGTTCGCGTCCGGATGCGGTGTGGCGCAGTGCGGCCACGGCTCGTCGGCCGGCCACAGCAGCGGCCCGCCGACCGAGCTGTCGCGCGCCGAGGGGGACCCGGGGCGCGGATGCAGCCGGGTCGCCTCGCGGGCCAGCGGAGCCAGCGGGGGAAAGAGCGCCGCGACATCGACCGGTCGCGGCGGGGTGGTGCGCACGAGTCTCATGCCGAGGATGCTCTCAGCCCCCACTGACAACGGGGGCCGGACCGCGCGGCGCCGGGGCGGGCGGTGGCCCGGCGCCGCGCGGGGCCGTCTCAGCAGGTGTCGCGGCTGCTGTTGTTGAGGGTCAGGTTCTGGTAGCTGATGTTCTGCCCGCACGGACTCTCGCGCAGCGCCGTGTCGTTGAGCGTGAGGTTCCGCAGGGTGATGTCGCGGTTGTTGGGGAACTCCGAGCGGGCCGCGAGACGGACCTCGCCGCCGCCGGTGACCGTGCCGCCCTGGGCGGCGATGTCGACGTTGTAGCAGTTCTCGATCAGGATCGCGTTGTTGCCGGTGTGGGTCAGCGTGATCCGGTCGATGACGGCGCCGCCGCTCTCCGAGACGCAGAAGACGCCGCGCCCGCCACCGCGCGCGATCACCTCGCCGACGCGGACGTTGGTGGGGTAGCCGTCGGCGATCCGGCCGTTGCGGTTGGCCATCCGGAACGCGGCGTAGCCGGTGCCGCCGCCCGCGTTCTCGGCGTCCACGCGGCTGACCGAGGCGTTGATCGTGTCGTTGAGCAGCACGCCTGACTCCCCGACGTCCCGCGCGGTGACCGTGCCGACGCTCAGCCCGTCGACCCCGTAGGTCTCCAGCGCGTGGCTGCCCGCCCCGGAGACGTACAGGCTGTTGACGCGCACGTTGGTCGCACGCTCGGCGCGGTTCCCGTGGTTGTCGACGCGCACGCCGAGGCCGCCGGTCAGCCGCATGTCGATCTCGCCGAGGACCACGTCGCTCGCGTCGCGCAGGAAGATCCCGTAGAGCGGGGCGCCGGTGAGGGTGAGGTGGCCGACCTCGATGTCGGTGGTGCCCCGGGAGTAGATCGGCGCGTGGTCGGTCGCGGTGGCGCCCGTGACGTCGATGGTGCCGCACACGTCGATCGCGGTGTGACTGGGCAGCGAGACACGGGTGTTGGCCTGGAACGTCCCGGAGCCGCGCACCACCACGCGTTCCCTCGTGGAACGGTTCGGTGTGAGCGCGTCGACCGCCGCCTGGGCGGCGTCCCGCATACTGTCGCCGGTGTAGACGGTGCCGCCGCCCCGGCGGGCGGTCCAGGTGTCGCCGCTCCGCGTGACCTCCGCGTGGTAGGTCCCGGCGCCGCAGCTCGCGGCCACCGGCACCAGCGACCACTGCTGGTTGGCGCCGCCGAGGTCGGAGTACTGCGAGAGCCGCCCGCCGTCGGCGGCCGACCACTCCCAGACCTCAAGCGCCTTGCCGCTGTTGCGGTTGAGCAGCCGCACATAGCCGTCGCCGGAGTCGGCCACGGAGAAGCGCTGGTGGGCGCCGTTGTCGTCGGACCACTGCCGCACGTCGGCGCCGTCGGCGGTGGACGCGCCGGCGATCTCGACCACCTTGCCGCTGTGCCGGGAGCGCAGCCGGTAGCTGCCGTCCCCGGAGTCGACGAACTGCCACTGCTGCCAGGCCCCGTCGTTGCGGGACCACTGGACGAGCGGCGCCCCGTCCTCGGTCGCCAGGTCGTAGACGTCCAGTGCCTTGCCGCTGTGCCGGTTGACCAGGACGTACCAGGCGTTGGTGTCGATCGAGGCGGCCCTGGCGCTGGACGCCGGCAGGGCGACCAGGGAGAGCGCGGCCAACACCACGACCAGTGCGGCGGCGCCGAGGCCCCGCAGGCCGTGCGGTCTTCGGAGGTGCATGACGGCTCCTTCGTCATGGGAGGAATGAGCGCGGAGCGCCCCCGCGCCGAACGGGGAAACGGGGAGGAACAGGCGAAGCGAGGGGGAACAGGGGCCGTCCCACGGTCCACGGCCGGCACACGGCCCCGGGGGAGCGCTCCCACGCAGGGGCAACGTAGCAGTGGGGCACGGTCAGGACAATGCGCGCGGCGGCGCCCCGCCGCCCGTCGGATCGCGGCGGCAACCCGCCGCACCTGAGGCTGAGTTGACGGTCAGTTCGTCAACGGGCGCCCCGATCAATAGCATCGGCGGATGATCTTGAGAAGATGGTTGACGAGAGCCCTGGGCGGGCTGCTCGTCGCGCTCGTCGCGGGCGGCCTCGCGCCGCACGCCGTGGCCGAGTCGCGCGGGGAGCCCGAGCCGCCCCGGGTGAACCTGGTGCTGGACGTGAGCGGTTCGATGAACGAGCGCGACATGGGCGGCGGTGAGTCCCGCATAGCCGCGGCGCAGCGCGCGTTCAACGAGGTGATCGACGCCGTACCCGAGGAGACCCACCTCGGCATCCGCACGCTGGGCGCGACCTACCCGGGCGAGGACCTGGAGGTCGGCTGCCGGGACAGCGAGCAGCTCTACCCGGTGGAGTCGATCGACCGCACCGAGGCCAAGACGGCGGTCGCCACGCTGCGCCCCACCGGATGGACCCCGATCGGCTACGCGCTGCGCGGCGCCAACGAGGACCTGGGCGACGGTCCGGGCAGCCGCCGGGTGGTGCTGATCACCGACGGCGAGGACTCCTGCGGGGAGCCCGACCCCTGCCTGGTGGCGCACGAACTCGCCGCCAGCGGTACCGACCTGGTGGTGGACACCCTCGGGCTGACGCGGGACGACGCGGTGCGCGAGCAGCTCAGCTGCATCGCCGAGGCCACCGGCGGCACCTACACCGCGGTGCAGGACGCCGACCAACTCGCCGAGAAGGTCGAACAGTTGGTGCGGCGCGCGGATCTGCCGGTGGAGAACCCCACGGCCGTCGACGGCGCCGAGGAGTGCCGGGACGCGCCCTGGCTCGGCGTCGGCGTCTACGAGGACCGCGAGGAGTTCGGCGAACACCGTGCCTACCGGGTGCCCGTGCAGGCGGGGCAGGAGCTGCGGGTGGCGGCCAGCGTGACGGCCGACCGGCAGGTCAACCGGGACTACGGCGTGCTGCTGCGCGCCCTCGACGAGGACGGACGCGAGCTGACGCGCGGGACGGGCGCCGGCACCGGACGCACCGACGTGCTCTCCACCGGGCTCCGTTGGCCGGTCGAGGAGCCCGACGACGACGCGGACGACTCCGGGGACTCGGGGGACGCGGGCGAGGACCGGCGCACGGTCTGCCTGGTGCTCAGCCACTCGTTCTCCGCGCCCGACTCCGTGGTGCGCACACCGGGCCTGCCGGTCGAGCTGGCCGTGGACGTGGTCTCGGCGGCCGACGAGTCGCCCGACGCGGCGGCGTTCGGCCTGGCCAGGGGGTGGGCGCCGGTGCTCTTCCTGGCCGGTGTCGGCCTGGTGGCGGGTCTTCTGGGCGGCGTGCTCAAGCGCGTGGTCACGGCGTTGAGGGGAACGGCATGAGGTACGACGCAGACGGGATCACCACCCGCGCGGGCCGCGCGGGCCGCTGGCTCGCGGTGACGCTGCTGACGGCCGCGGTCGCGCTGAGCGGCGCGGGCACGGCGCGGGCCGACGACTCGGGGGAGACGGAGGCCACCGAGGCCGGCACCGCGTTCCGCACGGCCACGGTGATCGACCAGGGGCGGCGGGCGACGGCCTCCGCGTCGACCGGCGACTACCTGTACTGGGTCTTCCCGGCCGGCGCCGGGCAGCGGGTGAGCGCCGAGGCGGAGGTGACGTTGCCCGAGGCCGACACCCGCACCGGCCCGGTCACCTGGCGGCTCGACGTCTACGACGGGCTGCGGCGCCACCAGTCGTGCGCCTCGGGCCGGCAGAGCGCCACCGCCCAGGAGGCGGACGCCGCACTCACCCTGGAGTGCGCCCCGCGCGCGGTCCGCTCGTGGGCCGACCCCTGGTCGGACACGCCGTTGCCCGGCGCGTACTACCTGCGGCTCTCGGTCGCGGAGCTGCCGGAGCGCGACCTGGGCCTGCCGGTGTCCGTCTCGGTCGAGGTGACCGCCGAGGACGCGGGCGGCTCCGTCGCGGTCGGCGGCGACCTGGCCGGTCCGCTGCTCCCGGTGGGCGCCGCCGGGACGGTGAGCGCCGAGGCGGCCGACATCGTCCGCGAGGAAGAGCGGGACGGCGGCCGGGACGACGGCGTCTATCTGGCCGCCGTGCCCGAGCCGGAGGACGGCTGGAACGGCGGTTGGTGGAACGATCGTTGGCTGTGGACCGCCGGCGGCGGGCTGCTCGGCGCGCTGGCGGCGCTCGGCGGCTACCGCCTGACCCGCCCGGGACGCGGGGCCTGAGACGTCCGAGCCGTAAGCGTGGGGCACCCGGCCGCCGGCCGGGTGCCCCACGCGCGTGGCGTCGACGCTCAGTGGCCGCCGGCGAGTTCGCCGCTGAGCCGGTCGTGGAGAGGGGCGCTGGACTCGTTCAGGCCGACGATCTCGACGGTCTTGCCGCGCCGCGCGTACCTGGTCTCGACGGCGTCGAGGGCCGCCACGGAGGCGTCCCAGACATGGGCGGCGGACAGGTCGACGACCACCAGGTCGGGGTCCCGGCTGATGGCCATCCGCCGTGTGAAGCCGCTGGGTTCCCCCCCCTGGAGCAGACGCGCGACCTGCTGGCCGCCACCGACCGCCTCGACGCCCTCGGCGGCGACGCGTCCGGGGAGGCCGAGCGCGAGGCACTGCTGGAACGGGTGCGCACCCACGAACGGGCCGCGGCCGAGCAGGCGCGGTAGCGTCCACCCCTGCCCTCGCGGCGCGGGCGCGGCGTGGTAGGGCTGGGGTGCGCCGAGATTCCGTCCGCACCGTGGGGAGTCACCAGTGAGAGTCCGCCGAGTCGTGCCCAACGTCAGCTCGTCCCAGGACGCGTCGGAGAACCGGGAGTTCTACGGCCTGCTGGGTTTCCGGGAGGTCATGAACCACGGCTGGATCATGACCCTCGCCTCCCCGTCCGACCCCGGTGCGCAGGTCAGCTTCATGACCGAGGACCAGACCGCGCCGGTCGTCCCCGACATGAGCGTCGAGGTGGACGACGTGGACGCCGCCTACGCGCTCATGCGGGACCGCGGAGCGGAGATCGTCCACCCGCTGCGGGACGAGGAGTGGGGCGTGCGGCGGTTCTTCGTCCGCGACCCGAACGGCCGGGTGGTCAACGTGCTCGGCCACCGCTGAGGTCGCTCCCGCCCCGGTGCCCGACGGGCGCGGCGGTGGTGCCGACGCCCGGTCCGCCGGCCCTCGCGGTTCCCGCGCGTCCGCGAGGGCCGCGCAAGGGTGCCCGTCGGTTTTAAGTCAGGCGCTTGACTTACCCGTTGGCGCGCGCCTTCACTGGAAGGCGGACCGGGACGACGAGGCAGTCGAGACGGAGAGGGCGGTGGCCTGCCCATGGCCGACGGGAGCGCGCGCGGCGACCGGGCGAGCGAGACGCGGCGGGCGATACTGGTCGCCGCCGAGCGGCTGTTCGCCGAGCGGGGCGTGGTCGCGGTCTCCAGCCGGCAGATCAGCGAGGCGGCGGGGCAGGGCAACAACACCGCCGTCGGCTACCACTTCGGCGGCAAGGACGGCCTGGTGCGGGCGATAGTGCGCCGGCACGCCGACCGCATCGACACCGCCCGCACCCGGATGCTCGCCGAGATCGGCGACTCGACGGACGTGCGGGACTGGTGCCTGTGCCTGGTGCGGCCCGGCACCGAGTATCTGGCCACCCTCGGCGGGACCACCTGGTACGCGCGGTTCGCCGTCCAGACGATGACCGACCCCGCGCTGCGCGAGACCGTGCTCGACGAGGCGTTCGGCCGGCCCTCGCTGCTGCGCGCACTCGACGGCCTCAACCGCTGCCTGCCCTCGCTCCCGCCCCGGGTCCACCTGCTGCGCGGCGAGATGGCGCGGGTGCTGCTGACCCACTCGCTCGCCGAGCGCGAGCGGATCCTCGCGACGCACGGGACCGCCGCCGACGGCGTCGACTGGCACGCGCACACCACCGCGCTCGTCGACGCGCTCGTCGGACTCTGGCTCGCCCCCGTGACCGACCCCGGCGCGGACACGGGCCCGGCCGGCCGGGCGCCCTCCGGGTGCCTCGCTTGAGCGCCCCCGCGAGCGTCCTCGTCGTCGGCGCCTCCGCCGCCGGCCTGGCGACCGCCGAGGCGTTGCGCCGGCGCGGCTACCGGGGCGCCCTGACCGTGCTCGGCGCCGAACCCCATCCGCCGTACGACCGGCCGCCGTTGTCCAAACAGGTGCTGGCCGGCGAGTGGGACGCCGCGCGCATCCGGTTACCCGGGCCTTCGGCCCTGACGGAGGGGGACGTCACTCTGCTGCTCGGCGAGGCGGCGGTCGCGCTGGACGTCGGGAGCCGCACCGTGCACACCGCCGCGGCGCGCGCCCTGCGGGCGGAGCGGATCGTCGTCGCGACCGGGCTGCGCGCCCGCGAGCTGCCGGGGCAGCGCGGGATCGCCGGCGTGCACACCCTGCGGACCGTGGACGACGCGCTGGCCCTGCGCGCGGCGCTGCGGACGGCGGCGCGGCTGGTCGTGGTCGGCGACGGCGTGCTGGGTGCCGAGGTGGCCGCGACCGCGCGCGGCCGCGGCCTGGACGTGACGCTGGTGGGGCCCCAACCGGCCCCGATGACCGACCGGTTCGGCCCCGAGGTCGCCGCCCGGCTGATGGCGTCGCACCGCGCGAACGGCGTGCGGCCGCGGCCGGGCGCCGAGGTGGCGGGGCTGGCCGCCGCCGGCGGGCGGGTCAGCGGGGTGCGGCTCGCCACCGGCGAGACGCTGCCCGCGGACGTCGTGGTCGTCGCCGTGGGCGCCGAGCCGAACACCGCCTGGCTCGACGGCAGCGGCCTGCGCGTCGAGGGCGGGCTGGTCTGTGACGCCCACTGCCGCGCGGCCGAGGGGGTCTACGCCGCCGGCGACGTGGCCCGCTTCCACCACCGGGCGCTGGACGCCCTGGTCCGGCTGGAGAACCGCGCCAACGCCGCCGAGCAGGCGCTCGCCGTCGCCGGCGCGCTGCTGGGGGACGAGCGGCCCTACACCCCCGTGCCCTACTTCTGGACCGACCAGTTCGACGCCCGGGTGCAGGTCCACGGCCTGCCCTCCGCCGACGCGGAGGTCACCTTCCCGGAGGGCGACGTCGCCGCCGGCCGCTTCGTCGCCGTCTACCGGCGCGAGGGCGTCGTCACCGGGGTCCTGGGCTGGAACATGCCCAAGCAGGCGCGTCGCCGCAGACGCGACATCGGCCGGCGGGCCTGAGCCCCCGGCACACGACCACCCGGCTTCCGCGTACCTCCCTCCCCACCCGACGAAGGGACGTCATGACCGCACATGCCGGAAACATCCCCCCGACGGCGCTCTCCGAGGAACCGCCCGAGTTCCCCATGCCCCGGGCGAGCGGCTGCCCGTTCGACCCGCCGCCGCCCCTGCGCGAACGGCAGCGGGAGGGCGCCCTCACCCGCGTCCGGCTCTGGGACGGCAGCACACCCTGGCTGGTGACCCGCTACGCCGAACAGCGCGCCCTGATGGCCGACGCGCGGCTCAGCGCCGACATCACGCGTCCCGGATACCCGAGCGGGGCCCCGGTGCCGCCGCGGGGCAACAGCATCGGCTTCATCCTGATGGACGACCCGGAGCACGCCCGCCTCCGCCGCATGGTCACCGCCCCGTTCGCCGTCAAGCGGGTCAACGCGATGGCCCCGCGGATCCAGCGGATCGTCGACGAACTCATCGACGCCATGCTCGCCGGCCCCAGGCCGGTCGACCTCGTCGAGGCGTTCGCCCTGCCCGTGCCGTCGATGGTGATCTGCGAACTCCTCGGCGTGCCCTACGCCGACCACGCCTTCTTCCAGGAGAACAGCAAGACGATCATCAACCGGGAGGTGACACAGGAGCAACGGTCCGCCGCGCTCGGCCGGCTGACCGACTATCTGGACGGCCTGCTCGGCGAGAAGCTCCGCGCGCCCCAGGACGACCTGCTCTCCGGGCTCGCGGAACGGGTGGGCGGCGGCGAGCTGACCCGCCGCGAGGCCGCCCAGATGGGCGTGCTGCTGCTGATCGCCGGCCACGAGACCACCGCCAACATGATCGCGCTGGGCACCCTGGCGCTTCTGCGTCACCCGGAGCAACTGGCCGCGCTGCGCGACACGGACGACGAGAAGCTGGTCTCCGGCGCGGTCGAGGAGCTGCTGCGCTATCTGCACATCACGCACAGCGGGCGGCGGCGGGCCGTGCTGGAGGACATCGAGATCGCGGGCGAGACCCTCAGGGCGGGGGAGGGCGTGATCCTCGCCAACGACATCGGCAACCGCGACCCCTCGGCGTTCCCCGGGGACCCCGACACCCTGGACATCCGCCGCGACGCCCGCCACCACGTGGCGTTCGGCTACGGGGCGCACCAGTGCCTCGGCCAGCCGCTGGCGCGGCTGGAGCTGCGGATCGTCTACGGGACGCTGTACCGGCGCGTCCCCACCCTCCGGCTGGCCGCCGAGCTGGAGGAGCTCCCGTTCAAGCACGACGGGTCGGTCTACGGGGTCTACGAACTCCCCGTCAGCTGGTAGCCGTCCGACCCCGGCGGGGCCCCGGCTCCCCGCCGCGACCACCCCGGCCGCCCGCGGGGCGCGCCCGGCACATGTGAGGAGAGTTCATGAGGGTTTCCCTCGACCAGGACAAGTGCGTGGCCTCCGGCCAGTGTGTGATGGCCGCCCCCGAGGTCTTCGACCAGCGGGACGAGGACGGCGTCGCCGTCCTGCTCGCCGTGGAACCGGCCGAGGGGGACGCCGACGACGTGCGGCACGCCTCCGCCGTCTGCCCGGTGCTGGCCATCCACGTCGAGGAGTGAGCCGGCCGCCTCGAAGGTGACGGCACGACGGAGGCGGGCCCGGGGAGAACCGGACCCGCCTCCCGCCCGCACAACCGGCCCCTTCGGGGGAGCCCGCAGGGCGCGGGCTCCCCCGAAGGGGCCGGAGTCGGTCAGCCGGTGTTGTTCCAGTCCTTGCCGGTCGACACGGCGCTCAACGCCGTGTGTGCGGCGCCCGTCCCGTGGGGGAGCAGGGCGGCGCCGCAGATCACGGCGGTCAGAACCAGCGCGGCCGCCGCGCATGGCAGCCCGCCGGGCGCGGCCGGGTGACGACGTCCGCGTCGGTGGGCTCGGGTGGCGTGCATGGTGCCTCTCCTCGTCGCTGCGTGCTGTCTCGATCGCCAAGATCGTGTCAGCAGACGATCTATGCGGAATCTATGCTTCCTCGCCCCCCGGGGCCGACCGCCGGACGCGCCGGGGACGTGCGGCCCCGTACAGGTCGCGACGCCCCCGAACGGCGGGCCCGCGCCCCGGTGTTCGGCCGTACACCGAGCGTCGATCGGGCGTAGATCGCGGTGGCCCATCCTGACGTCAGGAAACGTGGTCGGCGGTGTGTCGCCGGTGCGCGGGGCGGCCCCCCGCCCGCCGACGGTCCCCGCGGGGCCACGACGACGCCGACGCCCCGGAGATCCCGACGAACGCCACAGCCGTCCGCCGCCGAAGACCGCCTTCCGCCCCGCGTCCGCGGTCCGCATCCACCGGAGGCGCCATCCGCCTCCGCCCGACCGCGCAGGGGCGACGCACGCACGAAACGCCATCGCCGACCGCTCGAACTGACAGACGGGAAGAGGCAGTGGAATTCCGGGTACTTGGACCGTTGGAAGCGTCCGTGGGGGAACGCAAGCTGACACTGGGAGGACACAAGCAGCGGGCGGTCCTCGGACTGCTGCTGCTGCGGGCCAACAGAGTGGTGGCGACCAGCGAACTGCTGAGCGCGCTGTGGCCCGAGGAGAACCGGCCGACGACGGCCCGCAAGATCGTGCAGAACGCGGTGTGGGGGCTGCGCGCCCTCTTCACCGAGGAGACGGCCGAGCACGGGGGAACCGGTCCCGCACTCGTCACCAAGGCGCCCGGCTACGTGCTGCGCGTCCCCGCCGACCAGGTCGACCTGCACCGGTTCAACCGCCGGGTCTCCGAGGGCAGGGCGGCCCTCGCCTCCGGGCGGCCCGAGGAGGCCGCGCGGCTGCTGGGCGCCGGGCTCGCGGAGTGGCACGGCCCCGCGCTGGCCGACCTCGTGGAGGCCGGTACCGACTGGCCCGAGCTGACCGCGCTGAGCCGGCTGCGCCTGGACGTGATGGAGGACCGCTTCGAGGCCGAGCTGCGC
This sequence comes from Streptomyces zhaozhouensis, assembly GCF_900230195.1. Lineage (GTDB taxonomy): Bacteria > Actinomycetota > Actinomycetes > Streptomycetales > Streptomycetaceae > Streptomyces > Streptomyces zhaozhouensis. The sequence goes on along the minus strand of NZ_OCNE01000005.1, from coordinate 16,542 downwards.
AGCGGCCACGACCACGCGGTCCTCGGTGAACTGGTGGCGCTCGCCGAGGAGGAGCCGCTGCGCGAACGGCTTTGCGGCCAGCTGATGCTGGCGCTGTACCGCTGCGGCCGGCAGGCGCAGGCGCTGGACGTCTTCAGCCGGGTGCGCCGGGCGCTGGTCGAGGAGCACGGGCTCGAACCCTCCCGCGAACTCCAGGCGCTCCAGCAGAACATCCTCACCCACGACCCCTCGCTCCGCCCCCCGGCCCGCACCGCCCCGCCGCCCTTCGAACCGGAACCGACGCCGGTTCGGGACGCTCCCGCCGCCCCCCGGGAGGCGCCCTCGGTGCCCGCCCAGGCGCCGCCGCCGGGCGCCGAGCGGGTGCCGCGCCACTCGCCCGGCACCGAACGCAGGTCCGTCGCCGTGCTGCTGGTCAGCGCGGACGTGGCCGAGGACGCCGGCGACGACCCCCGTTCCTCCCGCACCCTCTACCGTGCCGCGACGACGGTCGCCGAGTACGCCGAGGAGTTCGGCGGCGTGGTCGCCGGGGCGCTCGGCCGGGTCTCGGTCGCCGTCTTCGGGCTGCGGCCGGACGCCGAGGGCGCCTCCGCCGACGCGGTGCGGGCCGCCCTGGCACTGCGCGGCCGGCTCGGCTCGCCCGGGTCGTCCTGGCGCGCGGTGGTGTCCGCCGGCGAGGCCCTGGTGCGCCGCGACCCGCACGACCCGGCGGCGCCCGTGCTGGTGGTCGGCCGGCTCGTCGACCAGGCGCGGCTGCTGCTCGCCGGCGTGCCGACCGGCGAGATCCACCTCAGCGGCGAGGCGGTCGAACGCACCGCCGGGCTGGTGCCGCAACGCCCCACGGACCGCCCGCACGTGCGGGCCGTCGCCGAACCCCGCGCCACCCCGCCGGCGGCCGTTCCCGGGCTGCCGGACCCGGCCCGCGGCTACGAGGCCGAACTGGGCATCCTCCGCAGCCTGTTGACCCGCGCCCGCCACCACGACGCCCCGCACCTGGTGACGGTCCTCGGCGAACGGGGCGCGGGCAAGACCCAGCTGCTCGCCGACTTCCTCGACGGCGTCCAGGACGACGTGGTCCGCCTCGTCCGGGTCCGCGCCGGCGGCAGCGCCCGCTGGTCGGTCCCCGACGTGGTGCGCGCCTGCTGCGGCCTCGGCGACTCGGGACTCGCCGACAGCGCCCTGACCGAGCTGGTACGACGCGTCGCCGGCCGGGGCGAGACGGCGGAGCGGCTGCTGTGGCGGATGCTGCGCGAACGGGAGTGCCCGGACGCGGAGGCGGACGCGCTGGACGCCTGGTGCGACCTGCTGGTGCTGCTCGCCAGGGAACGGCCGCTGGTGCTGAGCCTGGACGACGCCCATGTCGCGGACGACTCCGTGCTGAACCTGGTCGAACGCCTCGCCTCCGTCTCCCGGGACGTCCCGCTGTTCCTGGTGGTCGGCGCGCGGCCGGCGGAACTGCTGCGGCGCCGGCCGTTCTGGGGCAGCGGACTGCGGCACAGCGGGACCCTCACGCTGGAACGGCTGCCCGGCGTCGACAGCGGCCCCGAGGTCGTGCGGACCCGGCGGCTGGACACCCCGGCCACGCCGTTGGTGCGCCGCGCGCGGGACCGGCGGGGCGCGGTCTGCCACGACGGGTGATCCTCGGCGGGTCGCGGCTCGGGTGGGTTGTCGTCTGCCACTCGTGTCCGGTCGCTCGCGCGCTTTCCCGCGCCCCTGCGCTGTCGTTGGGCGGCTTGGGTGTGCGTGCACCCTGGGGTGGTTCGGTGGCCCCGTCGGGGGCGCGGGGAACTGCGCGGTGCATGAGTGGCGGGGTTGGCCGACTACGGAGCTTCGTGGTCCGGTGGGTTGTCGCGCGGCCCGCTGTCGGCCAGCAGCGCCTCGGCGCGGTCGACCAGGTCGCCGCCGATCCACGGCGCGCGGCCCCCGGCCGCCGTCGGCGGCCAGCGGCGCACGAACGCGGCGCCGGTCGCCACCGCCGCCCGCACCGCGAGGCCGGCGGGGCCGTCCCGGAGCCGGTCGCGGATCGCGCGCGCCGAGGCGTCGGCGCGCTCCGCGCAGTCGCTTCTACCGGGGGCGTCCTGGAAGAAGCCCAGCACCTCGGAACCGATCGCCGTCGCCGCGGTCCCCCCGGCGCGCACGATCTCCTCGCGCGCCAGCTCGCACGCCGCGTCCAGCGCCTGGTCCACCTCGCGCGTCGGCAGCGGGTCCGTCCCCCGCCCGAGCGTGAACCGCACCAGCAGCACGCTGCTCCTCCGCTCCCCGCCCCGTTGCCCGTCCCCCTCCCCGTACCGATTCCCGTCCCCGTCCCCATCTCCACGCCCGCCGAAGGCGTCGGCGTGGCCGTCGGCCGGGGCGGCCGGCACGACCTCAGCCACCGGCAGGATCTCAGCCACCGCCGCCGGTGGCACCGGGGCCGCCGCCGGAGCGTCCAGCGAGGCGTCCTGCGCGAGGATGTCCCGTTGCAGCCGGCGCAGCTCGTGTCCCGGCTCCAGGCCCAGCCCCTCCGACAGGGCCGAGCGGGTGCGGGTGTAGACGTCGAGGGCGTCCGCCCGCCGGCCGCAGCGGTACAGGGCCAGCATCAGCTGGCCGGCCGCCCGCTCCCGCAGCGGCTCGGCCCGGGTGTAGCCCTCCATCTCCCGCAGCACGGAACGGGGTTGGCCGCTGCGCAGCTCCACCTCGAAGCGGTCCTCCATGGCGTCCAGGCGCCTCTGCTCCAACGCCGCCAGCTCCGGCCAGTCCGTGCCCTCCTCCACGAGGTCGGCGAGGGCCGGGCCGCGCCACAGCGCCAGTGCCTCACGCAGGGCACACCTGGCCCGCCCGGTGTCGCCCGCGAGCAGCGCCGACCTGCCCCGTGCCGCGAGCCGTTCGAAACGCACCAGGTCGATCTGTTCCGGTGCCACCCGCACCACATAGCCAGGCGCCCGGGTCAGCAGCTCCGGGGGCTGCTCCTCGCCCGGGGCGGCCAGCGCGCGGCGCAGCCGCCAGATGGTGTTCTGGAGGATCTTCCGCGCCGTGTCCGGCGGACGGTCGGTGGCCCAGACGGCGGACAGCAGCCGTCGGGTCGAGACGACCTGGCCGGCGTGGAGGAGCAGGTATGCCAACGCCGCACGTTGCCGGGTGCCGCCCAACGGCACCGGGCCGGACGCTCCGTTCACCTCGATCGGTCCCAGCAGTCGGAACTCCATGCTCTTCTCCCGTCTCCACGCCGAGCGTCTCCACGCCGAGCGTCTCCACGCCGAGCGTCTCCACGCCGACCGTCTTCACGCCGTCACGTCTTCACACCGGCCCGCCGTCACGCCGGCCCGCCGTCCCGGCGCCGTGCGTCAGCCGGCGACGGCCGCCCGGCCCAGCAGGCGCGCGCCGTCGCCGGCGGCCAGCACCCGGCAGACGTCCCGCAACCCGACGTCCAGCCGGTCCAGTTCGACGTCCGACAGCCGCACCGACGGCTCGAAGCGCAGCGTGTTGAGGGCGCTCGCGGTCGGGAACGTGCGCACCCGGTGCTCCCGCAGCAGATGCCCGGCGAGGAAGTAGCCGAACAGCCCCGTGGCGGCCAGCTCCCGCACCGAGTCGGAGGCCGCCGCCGACTGGTCGTGGAACTCCAGGCCCTGCATCAGCCCCGCGCCGCGCACCTCCCGCACCTGCTCGGGGAAGTCGGCGGCCACCCCGTCCAGCACGGCCCGCAGCGCCGCGCCGCGCTCCCGCGCCGCGCGGTAGACGGCGCCGTCGTCCGCCTCCAGCAGTTCGAGCACCTTCAGCGCGACCGTGCAGGAGAAGCTGTCCTTGGCGAACGTCGAGCTGTGCACGATCTCGAACTCCGGCCGGTACCTGGCCTGTCGGACCAGCATCGCCGACGTCTTGGCGATGCCGCCGCCGAGCGTCTTGGCCAGCACGTAGTAGTCGCCGCGCAGCCCCAGCGGGGAGGAGGCCAGCAGCGTGCCCGTGCGCCCCATGCCGCTCTGGATCTCGTCGACGACGACCGGGCAGTCGATCTCCGCGCAGAAGCGCTGGATCTCCCCGGCGAACTCCCCGCTCAGTACATGGATGCCGCCCTCGCCCTGGACCGGCTCCACCAGGAACGCGCAGAACACCGGGAACTCCCGTTCCACGACGTCCACCCGGCCGCCCGAGACGGTCAACGCGAAGACCGCGCCGCGCTCCCGCTCGTGGATCTCCCTCAGCGCCTCCGGGTTCTCCCGGGGCACGAACCTGGCCTGCGCCGCCAGGCCCCGGAACGGCGCGCGGTAGCTCTCGTTGTGGGTGAGCTGCACGCTCAGCCCCAGCTTTCCGTGGAAACCGCCCTCCAGCGCCAGGAAGAGCGGGCGCCGGTCCAGCCTCGCCTCGTTCAACGGCGTGACGTGCGCGACCAGTTCGCGGAGCGCGGTGGCGTCGTCCATGGCACCCACGATCCCGAACCGCGCGCGGAGCCGCTCGGGGACGGTGGCGGTGCCCGCGTCCACGGCGGCCCGCGCCGACGCGGCGGCCTTCGCCAACTCCCCCCTGAGGTCGGCCAGTCGCATCACCCGGTCCATCTCGGCGTGCTTGACGGCGGCCTCGACGGCCTCCGCGCCGGTGTTGGCGAAGATCGCGAAGTACGGCTCCTCGGTGCCCAGCTCCCGGTGCACGATCCGGTTCAGCTCGGCGGCCAGCCGGTTGGCGTAGGGGTGCCGGGAGAACTGGGCGTGCACGGGCGTGCCCGCGTCCAGCAGTTCCCTGGCGCACCGGACGATGTCGGGGTGGGAGTGGCCGAGCAGCACGGAGCCGTAGCCGCCGGCGAAATCCGTGACCGGAATCTCCTCGCCTTCCTCGCCGCGCAGATAGAGGGTGTTGCCCTCGGCCCGCACATACTCGACGGCCAGGCCGGCGGCGCCCAGCAACTGCCGCAGATGGGGTTCGGCCAGTTCCGGTGCGCCGGTTTCTGAGTTCGTCGTTTCCATGGCATCAGATTGAGTCATCCGGGTCAGCGGCCGGTCATCGCGGAATCTTTTCCCCGCCCGCCTCCCCGGGGGACCGGGCGATTACCGGGAAATGAGTGAACGCCGTCCGCCCGTCGGTACGTTGGCGGGCGCGGGCCCTCGTTTCGCCAGTGGCAGGGCCTGAGCTGCCCCGCGAAAAGGATCGGAGAATACGGAATGAATTCCGCGCCCGCTGACCTCGACGCCGCTTCCGCCTGCCCGCCCGCCCACGACGAGCTGACCCCCTCGGTGCTCCGCGCCGTGCTGGCGCGCTTCGCCACCGGGGTCACGGTCATCACCGTCGGCGGGGAGAACCCGCACGCCATGACGGCCAACGCGTTCAGCTCCGTCTCCCTCGACCCGCCGTCTGTGCTGTGCGGCGTCGGGCACGGCGCCGTGATGCACGGGGCGCTGACCTCGGCCGGACGCTTCGCCGTGAACATCCTCGGTGCCGAGCAGGAGCAGTTGGCCCGGCACTTCGCCGACAAGAAGCGGACCCTGGGCGCCGCCCAGTTCGACGGCGTGCCCTGGGAGCCGGGCGCCGCGACGGGCGCGCCGCTGCTGGGCGGCTCGCTGGCCTGGCTGGAGTGCGAGCTGAGCGCCGCGCACGCCTTCGGCGACCACACGATCTTCGTCGGCACCGTGCTGGGCGCCGGCCGGTTCACCGGGGGCGAGGGCCTGCTGTTCGTCGACGGCCGCTTCGCCACCCCGGGGTCCGCGCCCGACCGACCGGGTCGGTGACGGGCGGCGTCCGGGGCGGCGCCGCCCGCCGGACGGGCGGTGACCGGGCGGTGACCGTCCGGTTCTCCGCCCTTGCTTTGCTGACCCGGCAGTGTTCACCCCCCTGGGAAACGGAGTAACTCATGGCGGACAAGGACCGTTCACCGGTGACGGCCATCGGTCTGGGACTGATGGGCAGGGCGCTGGCCGCCACGTTCCTCGAAGCGGGCCACCCGACGACGGTGTGGAACCGTACGGCCGGCAAGGCGGACGACCTCGTCGCCCGGGGCGCGGTCGTCGCGCCCGGCCCGGCCGAGGCGGTCGCCGCCGCCGAGCTGGTCGTCGTCTGCGTGACGGACAACGACGTGCTGCACGCCGTTCTCGACCCGGTCGCCGACCAGCTCAGGGGGCGGGTGGTGGTCAACCTGTCGTCCGGCTCGTCGGACCAGGCCAGGGCCAACGCCGCCTGGGCCGAGAAGCACGGCTTCGACTATCTCGACGGCGCGATCATGGCGGTCCCCGCCGGCGTCGGCGGTCCCCAGGCGGTGTTCTTCCACGCCGGGCCGGAGGACGTCTACCGGCGCCACGCCGACGCGCTCGCCGTGCTGGGCGGCGGCACCACCTACCTGGGCGCCGACCACGGGCTGGCCGCGCTCTACGACGTGGCGCTGCTGGGCGTGATGTACGGGCTGCTCAGCAGCTTCGTCCAGGGCGCGGCGCTGCTGGACACCGCCGGCGTCAAGGCGTCGGAGTTCCTGCCGTGGGCGACCGCGTGGGTCGACACCGTCAAGCTCTTCGCCACCGACTACGCCGGCCAGATCGACGCGGGTGACCGCGCCTACCCGGCCAACGACGCGACGATGGAGGTGAACCTCGGCGCGATCGGGCACGTGCTGCACGAGAGCGAGTCGCAGGGGGTCAACGCCGAACTGCCGCGCTTCCTGCACGCGTTGATGGGCCGTACCGTCGCGGGAGGCCACGGCGCGCACAGCTTCGCCAGCATGTTCGAGCTGTTCCGGGGCGCCGACCGCCGCGCGTAGTCGGCCGCACGGAGAGGGCCGGGGCCCGGGACGCGTCCGACGCGTCCCGGGCCCCGGCCCTTCGGCGCGGGGGCGCCACGCGGAACGGCCGGCGAGGGTCCGGGTTCCGTGCGGCGCCCCCGGCCGGTCACAGGAAGTACGTGCCGGGGTCGAGCCCCAGCAGGACCCGGCCCTGCACCTCCAGGTTGGCGCCGAGCTGCACCAGGGCGTGCAGGGAGAAACCCTGGATGTCCCGGTGGAAGCGCTGGAGGTCCACGTCGGTGCGGATCACGGAACCGCCGCTCTCCGCGTACAGCAGCTCCACGACCTCCTTGGACAGCTGCCCGGCGTAGGCCGTCTGCCCGCGGATCACGGCCTTCTCCGCGTCGGTCGGCTGCCCGCCCGCGTCGGCGGCGCGCTGGAGCACCTCGTGCCAGCGGTCCGAGAGCGCGCGGGCCGCCTCGATCTTGTTGGCGGCGACGGCCAACCGCTGCTGGGTGACCGGGTGCTGGCGCTGGTCGGTCCAGTCGGTGTAGGTGATGCCGCGCCCCGGGAGCCGCTCCAGGAACAGCTCGTAGGAGCCCTGCGCGATGCCGATCAGCGTCGCCGCCACCCCGGAGAGGATGTAGCCCAGCAGACCGTAGTTGCGGCCGGTCGCCCCGGTGTTGGCGCGGTCACCGGTGGCGGCGACCATCGCCTCCTCCAGCGACACCGTGCGGTACGCGGGGACGAACAGGCCGTCCGCGCTCACCGTGCGGCTGCCGGTGGCGGCGCCTGAGGAGACGTGCCAGTCGTCCTCCATGGCGAGTTCCCCGGTCGGCACCAGCGCGACCAGCTCCTGGTGCGAGCCGTCGGGCGTCTCCACCATCGCGGCCAGCAGGTCCCAGTCGGCGCCCCCCACACCGGAGTTGTAGCGCCAGGTCCCGCTGAGCCGGTAGCCGCCCTCTTCCGGGGTCAGCGTCCCGGTCGGGGCGAAGACGATCGACACCCGGGTGTCGCCGCCGGCGAAGACCTCCTCCTGCGCCCGGTCCGGGTAGAGGCTGACGCACCACGTGCTGGTCAGCCACACCATGGTGAGCCAGCCCGTGGAGGGACAGCCGCGCGCGATCTCGGAGATCAGCCGCGACTGCCCCGCCACGTCCAGGTCGAGACCGCCGAACCTCTCGGGGACGGCGGCGCGGAAGGTGCCGGCCTTCTCCAGGAGTTGGAGGTTCTCCTCGACGATCCAGCGCTGCCGCTCGCTCTCCTGCCCGTTCCGGCGCAGTGCCGGCACTGCGGCGCGCACTCCGTCGAGAACGGAGGCGAGTTCTGCTTCGGTGGCCATGTGGGGCTTCCCCTCGTCATACGGGACCTGCGATGTGCCGTCACGCTATGCGGGGCGATTCTTCGCCCGGGAAACTCGCGGTCTTGTCCCGGTAATCGGCTCCGGCCCCGGTCGCGGGGCGGTTCGACGGGTGCCCGCCGGCGCGCGATGACCGGGCGGTGGGCGGCCGGTGAGCGGCGGCCTTGGCACCGCCGTGGCGGGGCGGGCAGCGCGAACGCCCCCCTGGGGGGAGAACCCAGGAGGGCGCCGGGGGCCGCCCGACGGAGGCGGCCCGTTACTGCGACGGCGGCCGGCCGGTGGTGGCCACCGGGCGGTCGATGGCCATCAGCCAGCGGCCGTCCTCGCCGCGCCGCAGCACGTCCGTGCAGTAGCCCTCCACCCGGGAGCGGCCGTCCGGGCCCTGGTTGTCGATGATGTACTCGACCTTGATCAGGGCCACGTCGCCGGCGACGTACCACTTGGTCAGCGTCGCCAGGCTCACCGGCTTGGTGGCGAGATACTCCTTGAAGAACGCCAGCCTGGCCTCCCCGGTCAGCTGCTTGCCGGAGAAGTTCGAGATCGAGTCCTCGCGGTAGAGGCTGTCGAACAGCGCGCCCTCACCGGAGTTGAACGCCTGCATGAAGATCTCGTTCTGGATGTACTGGTCGTCGGTGAGGTCCGGCTTCGAACGGTCGAAGTCGGTTTCGAGGTTGTAGATCATCGGAGCGGGTCCGCCTCTCTGCGCGGGTGACTGTGGACTGGGTCTGTGCGGTGCGACGCCGTGCTGACCGAGGTCTCGCCGAGGGCTCAGGACTCCTGGCCGAAGGGTTCGTCGACCGCGTAGCGCCAGACGCCGTCGTCGCCCAGGCGCAGCACGTCCACGCCCACGCCCTGCTCCCGCTCGGGCGCGCCGTCGGTGGGGATCTCGATGACCCAGTCGACGATCAGCAGCGCGGTGTCGTCGGTGACGAAGCTCTCCCGCAGCGTCGCCGTCATCCGCGGCTTGCGGAGGAGGTACTCCCGCTGGAAGTCCCGCCGCGCCTGGCCGGTGAGGGGCTTGCCCGGCTCCCAGACGGCCACGGCCTCCTCCGTGTAGAAGGCGTCCATGGTCTCGAAGTCGCCCGAGTTGAACGCGTCGGCATACTGCGCGAGGTGCTTCTTCATGGTTTCCACGTGATCGGACATGGCGGAGTCGACCTGCCTTCTCGGTAGTCGGCGTTCGGGTTTCCGCTACGGAAGCTAGTCGGGGCCGCTCTGCCGCACACTCATCGCCCGGTAATCCTCCGGCCTCCACAAAAGCAATTATTCGTTCGAGGTCGGCCGTTGACGAAACGGAGAGAACGCCCTGCCTACGATCGGCCCGCGAGTTGCGTCCGCTGCTCAGCGGTTGCTCAGAGGTCCTGGCAATTCGGCCGGAAAGGCAGTCGAGCGAGATGACGAATCAGCACGAGTCGGCAACCACCGCACGGCACGGCGGCGAGGACGAGGAGATCGCGGTCGTCGGACTGGCCTGCCGCCTGCCGGGAGCCGACGGGCCCGAGGCGTTCTGGAACCTGCTGAGCAGCGGTGCCGACGCCATCACCCCCGTGCCGGAGGGCCGTTGGCGTTCCGCGACCGGTGAGCCCGAGCCGGAGGGCACGCCGCCGGGAATGCGGCGCGGCGGCTTTCTCGACTCGGTGGACACCTTCGACGCCGGCTTCTTCGGCGTCGCGCCCCGCGAGGCCGTCACCATGGACCCGCAGCAGCGGCTCGTCCTCGAACTCGCCTGGGAGGCGCTGGAAGACGCGGGCATCGTGCCCGCCGCGCTGCGCGGCAGCCGCACCGCCGTCTTCGTGGGCACCCTCCGTGAGGACTACGCCGCCCTGCTCTACCAACACGGCGCCAGCGCCATCACCCAGCACAGCATGGCCGGCGTCAACCGGGGCGTCATCGCGAACCGCGTCTCCTACCACCTCGGGCTGCACGGCCCCAGCCTCACCGTGGACTCCGCCCAGTCGTCCTCGCTGGTCGCCGTCCACCTGGCCTGCGAGTCGCTGCGCTCGGGGGAGGCGGAGTCGGCCCTCGTCGCCGGCGTCAACCTGAACATCCTCGCCGAGGGCGCCGTCACCGAGGAGCGGTTCGGCGGGCTGTCGCCCGACGGCACCACCTACACCTTCGACGCCCGCGCCAACGGCTTCGTCCGGGGCGAGGGCGGCGCCGCCGTCGTGCTCAAGCCGCTCAGCCGGGCCCGTGCCGACGGCGACACGGTGCTGGCCGTCATCCGGGGCAGCGCGGTCAACAACGACGGGGCGACCCCGGGCCTGACCGTTCCCGGCCGCGACGCCCAGGAGCGGGTGCTGCGCGCGGCGTACGAGCGGGCGGGCGTCGATCCGGCGCTGGTCCAGTACGTCGAACTGCACGGCACCGGCACGCCCGTCGGCGACCCGATCGAGGCCGCCGCGCTCGGCGCGGCCCTCGGTGCCTCCCGCGCCGACGGCCAGCCGCTGCGGGTCGGCTCTGTGAAGACCAACATCGGCCACCTGGAGGGTGCCGCCGGCATCACCGGGCTGGTCAAGACCGTGCTGGCGCTGCGCCACCGCGCCCTGCCGGCGAGCCTCAACTTCGAGACGCCCCACCCCGACATCCCGCTGGCCGAGTGGGGCCTGGCCGTCCAGGACACCCACTCCGAGTGGCCCGCGCCCGAGCGGCCCCTGGTGGCGGGCGTCTCCTCGTTCGGCATGGGCGGCACCAACGCCCATGTCGTGCTCGCGGAGAGCCCCGACGCGCCCCGCGCCGCCGAGGCCCCCGCGCCCTGCGACGACGCCGCGCCCCTGCTGCCCTGGGTGGTCTCCGGGCGCGGCGAGGAGGCCCTGTACGCCCAGGCGGAGCGGCTGCGCGACGCCCTCGACGGCGAGAGCGCCGGCGGGGGCGCCCCGCACCCCGCCGCCGTCGGCCGCGCGCTGGCCGCCACCCGCACCGTCTTCGAACACCGCGCCGTCGTCCTCGGCGAGGACCGGCGCGGAATGCTCGACGGGCTCGGCGCGCTGGCCGACGGCGGCTTCGCCGGCACCGTCGTCACCGGCGAGGCCAGGCCGGGGCGCACCGCCTGGCTCTTCTCCGGCCAGGGCTCCCAGCGCGCCGGCATGGGGAGCGAACTCAGCGCGGCGTTCCCCGAGTTCGCCGCCGCCTACCACGAGATCTGCGACGCCTTCACCCCGCTGCTGGAGCGCCCGCTGGCCGAGGTCGTCGCCACCGGCGACGGCATCGACAACACCGCGTACGCCCAGCCCGCGCTCTTCGCCGTCGAGGTCGCGCTCTACCGGCTGGTCGCCTCCTGGGGCGTGACGGCCGACCTGGTCGCCGGCCACTCGATCGGCGAGATCTCCGCCGCGCACGTCGCCGGCGTGCTGTCGCTGCCGGACGCCGCCAAGCTGGTCGCCGCCCGCGGCAGGCTGATGCGGGAGCTGCCGCCCGGCGGCGTCATGGTCGCCGTCGAGGCCAGCGAGGAGGAGGTGCTGCCGCTGCTGGAGGGCCACGAGGACGAGGCCGCCGTCGCCGCCATCAACGGCCCCCTCGCGCTGGTGCTCTCCGGCGCCGACGCACGGGTCACCGCCGTCGCCGGGCAGGTCGCGGCCCGGGGCCGCCGGGTGCGCCGGCTGCCCATCCCGATGGCCTCCCACTCGCCGTTGATCGTCCCCATGCTGGAGGAGTTCGGCCGGGTCGCCCACGAGTTGGAGTACCACGAGCCGAGGATCGCCGCCGTCTCCACCGTCACCGGCGAACCCGTCGTCCCCGGCCAGTGGACCGACCCCGACTACTGGGTCGAGGAGGTGCGGCGCCCCGTCCGCTTCCTGGAGACCGTCCGCACGCTGGAGGCCCAGGGCGCCACCACCATGGTGGAACTGGGCCCGGACACCGTCTGCGCCACCATGGCCAACAACTCGGTGCGCGACCCCGACGCCGTGAAGGCGTTCGGCGTGCTGCGCGCCGGCAAGCCAGAACGGGAACGCCTGCTCGCCGCCCTCGCCGCCGCCTTCGTCCGGGGCACCCGCCTGGACTGGGCCGCCGTGCACGCCGCGGGCGCCGGCGCCGGCGCCGCCCCGCGCGTGCCGCTGCCCACCTACGCGTTCCAGCGGGACCGCTACTGGATCGACGGCACCGCGCGGGCCGCCAGCCTGACCGGGGCCGGCCCCGCCGCCCCCGGCCGGGACGCGCGGCCCCCCAGGCGGCGCATGGTCGGCGCCGACGCCACGGCCGTGGTGCTGGAGCGGGTCGCCGCCGTCCTCGCCTACCCCGAGGGCCGCCGGGTCGAGACGCACGCCACGTTCAAGGAGCTCGGCCTCGACTCGCTGATGTCCGTCGAGCTGCGCGACTCGCTCGCCGCCGCCACCGGCCTGCGCCTGCCCGGCGGGCTGCTCTTCGACCACCCCACGCCCGCCGCCCTGATCGCCCGCCTGGACACGATGCTGGCCGGCGCCGGCCGGGACGAGACGGAGGAGACGCCCGCCACCGCCCCGGACGAGCCGATCGCGATCGTCGGCATGGCCTGCCGCTACCCGGGCGGGGTCTCCTCGCCCGAGGAGCTGTGGCGGATCGTCGCCGAGGGCGGCGACGTCATCGCCGGCCTCCCCGACGACCGGGGCTGGGACCCCGCGCCGCCGGACGGCGAGGGCGGGGGCCGCTGGGGCGGGTTCCTCGACGACGCCGCCCTGTTCGACAACGAGTTCTTCGGCATCTCGCCCCGCGAGGCGCTGGCCATGGACCCACAGCAGCGGCTGCTGCTGGAGACCGCCTGGGAGGCCGTGGAACGCGCCGGGCTGGACACCTCCGCGCTCCGGGGCACCCGCACCGGGGTCTTCGTCGGGGCCACCGCCCTGGAGTACGGGCCCCGGATGCACGAGGCCGCCGAGGCCGTCGAGGGCCATGTCCTCACCGGCACCACGCCGAGCGTGCTCTCCGGCCGCATCGCCTACCAACTGGGCCTGACAGGCCCGGCCGTGACCGTCGACACCGCCTGCTCCTCCTCGCTGGTCGCCCTCCACCTGGCCATCCGCTCGCTGCGCTCCGGCGAGACGACGCTCGCCCTCGCCGGCGGCGCGACCGTGATGTCCTCGCCCGGGATGTTCGTCGAGTTCTCCCGCCAGCGCGGGCTCGCGCCCGACGGGCGGGTCAAGTCGTTCGCGGCGGCGGCCGACGGCACCTCCTGGTCGGAGGGGGTCGGGCTGCTGGTCGTCGAGCGGCTTTCGGACGCGCGGCGCAACGGGCACCGGGTGCTGGCGGTGGTGCGGGGTTCGGCGGTGAACCAGGACGGTGCCAGCAACGGGTTGACGGCGCCGAACGGTCCGTCCCAGGAGCGGGTCATTCGGGCGGCGTTGGCGGACGCGGGGTTGCGTCCGGCCGAGGTGGACGTGGTGGAGGCGCATGGGACGGGCACCCGGCTGGGTGATCCGATCGAGGCGGGGGCGCTGCTGGCCACCTACGGCCGGGAGCGTGACGAGGTCCCGCTGTATCTGGGGTCGTTGAAGTCGAACATCGGGCACGCCCAGGCGGCCGCCGGTGTCGGCGGGGTCATCAAGATGGTGCAGGCGATGCGTCACGGCGTGCTGCCGCGCACCCTGCATGTGGACGAGCCCTCGCCGATGGTGGACTGGTCAGGCGGCGCGGTCGAGTTGCTGACGGAGGAGCGGGAGTGGCCGGCCGTCGCCGACCGGCCGCGCCGGGCCGGGATCTCCTCGTTCGGCATCAGCGGCACCAACGCCCACGTCGTCATCGAGGCGCCCCGGGAGACGGAGCCCGCGACGCCGGAGCCCGAGACCGCCCCCGAGACCCTCGGCCCCTGGCTGCTCAGCGCGCACAGCGCCGAGGCGCTGGCCGCCCAGGCGGAACGGCTGCGCGCCCATCTGGCCGCGCACCCCGGGACGCGGCCCGCCGACGTCGGCTGGTCGCTGGCCGCCACCAGGACCGCGCTGCCCGAGCGCGCCGTCCTCACCGGCGCCACCCCCGAGGAACTGCGCGCCGCGCTCGACGCGCTCGCCACCGGCGCGCCCTCGCCCGCCGTCCGCTCCGCCGGCGCGGCCGGGGCCGGCCGCACCACCTTCCTCTTCACCGGGCAGGGCGCCCAGCGCGCCGGGATGGGACGCGAACTGTACGCCGCGTCCCCGGTGTTCGCCGCCGCCCTCGACGAGGTGTGCGCCGCGTTCGACCCGCACCTGGACACGTCGCTGCGCGAGGTGATGTTCGCCGAGGAGGGCACCGCCGAGGCGGCGCTGCTGGACCGGACCGCCTACACCCAGCCCGCGCTCTTCGCCGTCGAGACCGCGCTCTTCCGTCTCGCCGAGCACCACGGCATGGCCCCCGACCTGCTCGCCGGGCACTCGATCGGCGAGGTCGCCGCCGCCCACGCCGCCGACGTGTTCGACCTGGCCGACGCCGCCCGCCTGGTCACCGCGCGCGGCCGGCTGATGCAGTCCGCCCGGGAGGGCGGCGCGATGGCCGCCGTCGAGGCCGAGGAGTCCGAACTCGACGCGGATCTCGCGGAGTTCGGCGACCGTCTCGCGCTGGCAGCCGTCAACGGCCCCGCCGCCGTCGTCGTCTCGGGCGACGCGGACGCGGTCGACGCGCTCGCCGGGCGCTGGCGCGCCCGGGGGCGGAAGACCCGTCGGCTGCGCGTCAGCCACGCGTTCCACTCGCCGCACATGGACGACGTGCTCGACGAGTTCCGCGAGGTCGTCGAGGGACTCGCCCCGCGGGCCCCGCGCGTCCCGCTCGTCTCGACCGTCACCGGCGCGCTCGCCACCCCCGGGGAACTGACCGACCCCGGCTACTGGGCGGAGCAGATCCGCCGCCCCGTCAGGTTCCTCGACGCGGTCCGCGAACTCTCCCGCCAGGGCGCCACCGTCCTTGTGGAGACCGGGCCCGACGCCGTGCTCACCCCGCTCGCCGGCTCGGCGCTCGGCGACGCCGTGGCCGCCGTGCCGCTGCTGCGCGCCGGGCGCCCCGAGCCGGAGACGCTGCTCGCCGGGCTCACCCTCGCCTGGGCGAACGGCGCCCCGCTGGACGGCGCCACGCTCCACCCGGGCGGGCGCCGCGTCGACCTGCCGACCTACGCCTTCCAGCGCGCGCCCTACTGGCTGGCGCCGGCCGGCCGCTCCGACGCCCGCGGACTCGGCCTCGACCCGGCGGACCACCCGCTGCTGGGCACCACGCTGGACGTGGCCGACCGGGACGACCTGCTGCTGACCGGACGGCTGTCCTTCGACACCCACCCCTGGCTCGCCGACCACGCCGTCGGCGGCACCGTCCTCGTGCCGGCCACCGCCTTCCTCGAACTCGCCCTCGCCGCCGGCCACCACATCGGCACCGAGCGGATCGAGGAACTCACGCTGGAGGCACCGCTGGTGCTGCCGGAACGCGGCGCCGTGCGCGTCCAGGTGTCCGTCGGCGCCCCCGAGCCGGCCGGCGGACGCGGCTTCGCCGTCCACGCCAGGCCCGACACCGGCGCCGAGGAGCCGGAGCCGTGGACCCGCCACGCCTCCGGCGTGCTCGGCGGCGCCGCCACCGGCCAGGCGCCCGCCGCCCCCGCGCAGTGGCCGCCGGCCGGCGCGGAGCCGGAGCCCGTCGACGACGCCTACGACCGGCTCGCCGAACTGGGCTACGGCTACGGCCCGGCGTTCCAGGGGCTGACCGCGCTGTGGCGGACGGGCGACGAGCTGTGGGCCGAAGTGGCGCTGCCGGAGCGGCAGCACGCCGAGGCCGAGCGGTTCGGGCTGCACCCCGCGCTCTTCGACGCGCTGCTGCACCCGCTGGTGCTGCACGCCGCCGCCGAAGCGGAGGCCGACGGCATCCGGCTGCCGTTCGCCTGGGCCGGCGTGACGCTGCGCGCCACCGGCGCCACGGCGCTGCGCGTCCGCGTCACCCCGACCGGTCCCGACAGCTACGCGCTGGCCGCCGTCGACCCGGCAGGCCAGCCCGTGCTCTCCCTGGACGGGCTCACGCTGCGGTCCATCGTTCCCGAACGGCTCGCCGCCGCCACCGCCCGCCGGCCCGAGGGGCTCTACGACCTCGCGTGGACGCCGGTCGAGTCCCCGGCCCCCGGGGGAAGCGAGCCCCGCCTCGCCGAGGTCGGCTGGCCCGAGTCGCCTGCCGAACTGCCGGATGCCGACGTCCTGGTGGTGCGCGTCGCGTCGCTGACCGGCCCGGCCGACGCGCCGGACGCGCCGCCCGCCGCCGCGCACCGGACGACCGCCGCCTTCCTCGCGCTGCTCCGGCGCTTCCTCGCCGAACCGCGTCTGGACGGCGCGAAGCTGCTGGTCGTCACCGGGGGCGCGGTCGCCGCCGCCCCGGACGAGGACGTCACGGACCTGGCGGCGGCCCCCGTCTGGGGCCTGGCGCGCTCGGCGGGGACCGAGCACCCGGACCGCGTCGTGCTGCTCGACACCGACACCGAACTCGCCGCCGGCGACCGGCACCTCACCGCCGCGGTGGCCGTGGGTGAGCCGCAGCTCGCGCTTCGGGGCGGTGTGCTTCTCGTTCCGCGTCTCGTCACTGCGGCGTCTGTCGAGCCGGTTGTGGA
>NZ_OCNE01000036.1 GCF_900230195.1 Streptomyces zhaozhouensis | reverse complement strand
AAACGCTCCCGCAACCCCGCAAGATCACCTTCAACGGCCACGGTCCTCGCAACTCCCACAGATCGCGGGTGTTGCGAGGACCGTTAGAACCCAAGAGCTAGGCGGGACGACTCGGACGGCCCCTGGCCGGCTCCGAACGGCCCGGCCGCCAGCGGCTGGTCGGGCCGCGGCACCACCGACCAGACCGCCCAGCGCTACGAAGTGACCATCCACGACCTGGACGCCGCCCGCCTCCCCCACCTCCAGGGCACCGCGATCGATGCCCAGGAGCCAGCCTCCGCGTACGGTCGGAAGGTCCTCTCGCCGGACGCGATCCGCGTTCACCACAGTCCGGGGGCGTCTTCGGTCGGCTGTCGGTCCCCCGGGAGGCCGGGGGGCACGGCGGCGGCGCGCAGTGCGTCCCAGTCGTCGTAGTGGGTGGCCATGGCGAGGAGCAGGTGGGCGGTGGCGTAGGCGTCGAACGTGGCGCGGTGACGCTGGGCGGGCGCGTGGGTGAGGTCGATGCCGGTGTGGGTGAGGAGGGCGTCGAGGGTGTGTCGGGGGGCGTCGGGGTAGGTGGCGCGGGCGAGGCGGAGGGTGTCGATGACGCCGGCCGGGCGCCAGTCGGGGAGGTGGCGGGCGAGCGCCTGGTAGTCGACGTGCGCGTGGTGGGCGCAGATCCATGCTTCGCCGAGCAGCCCGTGCACCTGCGGCGCGACCGTTTCCCATCTGGGCTGGTCGGCGAGCTGCTGGTCGGTGATGCCGTGGACGCGGGCGGCGAACGAGGTGACGGGGCGCGGGGGTTGGATGAGCCAGTGTCCGGCGGTGGTGGTGTCGGGTTGGCCGTGGCGGACGGGGAGGGCGGCGACTTCGACGAGGTCGGGTGGGTTGGCGCCGTTGCCCTCGACGTCCACGACGAACAGTGGTGGCCAGGTGGTGAAGTCGTTCATGGTGTCCCGTCCCGGGAGGGGGTCGGCCAGCCGATGTCGGCGCGGCCGTGGCGTCGGTGGTGGTGTGGCTTGGCGCGGTCGTGGCACTGGTAGCCGTGGGTGTGTTGGAGGTGGTAGCGCGGTGGTTCGTCCAAGCCTTCCACGATGATGGCCCGCTCGGTGACCTCGACCTTGCCGGTGGCGCCGAGGCGGAACGACAGGCCAAGACACTCGTGACTGCTGTTCCCCCCGGGGGGCATTGCGGTATTCGGACGAGCCGACGATGTGAGCGAGAACGCCAAGGTAGGCGTCCTCGAAGGTGGCGTAGGCAGTTGGTTGGTGCATGAGACCTCCGAGAGATGAGTGATCGGAGTCGTTCATGAACGCGGGCCAGCCGAGCGACGAGACTCGGCAAGCCGAAAGGCTGGCACGGCTAACCGATCAGCGCCGCGAGCTCCGCGTCGAGGTTCACAACGGTGCAGCGTTTGAGTGCGACGACGAGTTGGGAGGCGCGGAACCAGTTGCTGGCGCGGTGGCCGTAGGGCAGGTACTCGTCCACGTGGGCGGTGAGCCGCGAGGTGCCGGGGGTGGGGGTGTAGAGGGTGCCGAAGACGCCCCAGATCTTCGGGCGGCGGGAGCGGACAGCGACGGGGCGGGTGAGGTGCGGGCAGTGGCGGGTGGCCAGGGCCGCGCAGTGCAGGCAGACCGGAGGCTTGGTGGCGCCCTCGTAGTCGTTCGAGCCGTCGTGGTTCATCAGGAACAGCCAGCCGTCCCGGGTGTGGCTTGCCGTCCGGCCGCAGACCTGGCACAACCGCTCGGCCTGCGCCCGGCGTTGCCGCACCGGGTGAACGGCGCCCAAGTTCGGGCGCCCCTCACCCGGCGCCTCACCCATGCGGCCCCAAAGCATGTCGAAGGCGTCGCGGTCGGCGGGCGACTCGTCGAGGTACCAGATCCCGCCCGCGTCCGGCCGCATCGTCACCCGCTGCCCGTAGGAACATTCGGCACTCCAGTGGGCGACATAGGGAACGGGGAGACGGCGCGGGCCCCAGGTCATCACGGTCTCGGGGGCGAGGAGTTCGGGCATGGCGGGTCAACTTTCCGAACGACGGCGGTGGGGCGGTGGGGTGTCGCGGTCGGCCTCGGCGATGCGCCGCACCAGCGCGCCGGTGAACGCAGCCCCGAGGAGCAGGAACGCAAGCGGCGCGAGGGTGACGGCGCACAGCGCCGGGAGCGTCAGGCGGGCTGGTCCACGGCGTCCGGCTCCGGCCAGGCCGGCCGGTCGCCGTTGATCGGAACGGGCGCGCGTTCGCCGGCCCGCACGGGGCGGTCGCCCGGCGGCACCGCGCAGCTCGGGAGCCGCCAGCCGTCCTCGGTGTGCGGGTCGCGCGCCATCAGCATGTGGTGAGCGCGCGTCGTGGCCACCGAGGTCGCCCGCACACCCAACGGGCCTGCGGGCCCCGGCAGTACGGGAGACAGGGCCGGCACCTGGTCGGAAACGGTCTGCGGCATCGGTCTACTCCGATCACTTGGCGAGGCGAGGTTGGGGCGTTCCCCCGGAGCGGGAGAGGAAAAGCATCCTGCGCTTCCCGCTCACCGGTGACGGGAAGGAGACGGAGCCGCCCACGGTCTACGCGGACGGGTACACCGGGAACCTGTACCTGGACAAGCCGAAGGAGGTCGAACAGTATGACGCCGCGTTCCAAGGAATCTGGGATGCTGCCCTTGACGAACAGGCGTCGCAGCGCCTGATGGCTGAGGTGGCAAGGGAATATGAGCAAGGCTGAACTACCGGACAGCGCACAGTGGTTCACTTCGAGCTACAGCAACGGAACGGGGAACTGCGTGGAGGTCGCCGACCTCCACGGCGCGGTCGGGCTGCGAGACACCAAGGACCGTGAGTCCGGGCTCGTGACCGTGGGGGCCGCTCAGTGGCGTTCGTTCATCGCCGCCGCGGACGAGCTGTTCGCACGCCGACCGTAACCGAAGCGCCAAACGCGCCCCCCTTCCCCGGCGACCAACCGGCGGAACGGGGGCGCGCTTCCGCTCAGCCGTGCTCGGCCATACCGTTCTCCGTTTCTGTGCGGCCATCCGGAAGCTACCGCGAGGCGCGGCCTCCCAACCGCCGAGCGGATCACGGCGAACCCGTGATGAACTTGCCATATGACGAGTCGTGTGCTTTACCTGATCGGCTGTGCCGCGCCGCCCGTGCAGTACATCGACCGACCGGTGCGCGAGGCGCGGCGGCGGGGGTGGGAGGTGTGCCTCGGGCTGACGCCGACCGCGGCCGGGTAGGTGGAGGGGCGGCTGCCGGAGTTGGCCGCGTTGACCGGCCGGGAGGTGCGGACCGTTCACTCGGTGCCGTGGAAACGTTCGGACTGGCCGCCGGCCTCCGTGATCGTGCTGGCCCCCGGCACGTTGAACACCGTGAACGCCGTGGCCCTCGGCCTGACCCCGACGTGGGCGGCGGGCGTCGCGGTCGAGGCCGTGGGTAAACGGCTGCCGCTGGTAGTGATGCCGTGCGTCAACACCGGATACGGGGCGCATCCGCAGTTCGCCCGGTCGCTGGACGTGCTGCGCGGGGCGGGGACACGGGTGCTGTACGGGCCGGGCGGGTTCGTGCCGAACGAGCCGGGCGAGGGCGATCCGGAGGCGTTCCCCTGGGAGTTGGCGCTGGAAGCGGCGGAGGAGTGGGGCTGAGGGGCTGACTCGCTTCAACGGCGGCGCTGCGTGGGGGGGCGCTGGCGTGGGAGTCCTCGGCACGTACGTGCCCTGGCTGCGGCGGTGTTGGTGGAGGTGAGCGGCTGCCTGTTGTTGGTGGTGGCGGCGAGGGCGGTGCGGATCAGCCAGGCGGTGGTGCCCTGGGTGTCGGTTCGCGTAGGGCGCGGCCGGCCCGGTGGTCGGCGTGGACGCGGCCGCGGGTGGCGCGTTCGAAGGCGAGGGCGGCTTGGTGGAGCGCGGTGCGCGGGTGGAGTGGTGCGGCGGAGGCGGTGGTGTCGGTTTGTCGGACCCGCCGGACGACGCTGAGGGTGCCGTCCTGCTCGGCGCTGAGGACGGCCGCCCGCGCCCACCACGCATCGGTTAACGCCACACCGAAACCAACTGGTGGGGCAGGCCGGCGAGGAGTGCGGCGACCGCCTTGCGGCTGGCGTCCCACCGCCGTCGACGCCTCCGGCGAGGTCGAAGACCCTGGAACCCGCACTCTGGATGGGGCGCCCCTTCTCGGCCGGCCCGCAGGAGCTGGTGACCACCCGCCCGGCGGGCCCGGTGTCACTGCTCCCGCTGCGGGTGAAGGCGGTGCGCCACGTGCGGGTCCTGCTGGCAACTCGCCGGCTTCGGCGAGGCGTTGCCGTCGACGACACCGAGCTGCCGGCCGAACACCCGGCGCTGTCCGCACTTCAGCACACCTATCTGAGCCTGCCGGGCGAGCCGATCCGGTAGTTCCACCCAGCGGGAGTGGCCCGATGGACCGGGCGGGAGAGGCGGGCCGTCCGGGACCCGCTGCTACCGTGGCGCGTCATGATCGCCCAACAGCGGTACCGGACGCGGCGGTTCGTGCTCCGCCAGCCGCATGCCGCCGACGAAGTGGTGGCCGTCGCCCGGCTGCACGGCTGGACGTTCGTCCGCGAGGAGTCGAGCCGGGCGGGCACCGTGCGACGCGTCATCCTGGAAGCGGGGTTCCCCGGGCTCTCGGTCCTGTACCACGAGCGCGATGATCCCGACCTCTGCGGCCTGGCCGTGGACAGCGTCCTGGGTCCCGAGGCGATCGGTACGGTCGCCACACTCGTCCAGGGCGCGTTGGTTCCGTGGACGCTCGCCGAGTTGCTGGACGAGATCGACAACGCGGCCGACCGGGTGCTCGCCGTGCGCCGTGCGGGCATCGGCGCTCCGCTGGGCGCCGACGCCGATCCCGCGTTCCTGCGGCGCTTCTCGGCGACCGCCGAGGACGCGGAGTGCGACGTGCGCGCCGCGTCCGTCTTCGCGATGGTCGACACCGGCTGGCCGGAGTGCGTCCCCGTTCTGGAGAAGGCCGCCCGGAGCGACAGCGACCCGGCGGTCCGCGATGTCGCCGCGAAGGGGGCCGAGCTGCTCCGCGCGGTGCGCCCGGGGGGCGGGGCCGTGCCGGTCGTCGTCGCCGACCTGTTCTCCGGGGACGAGGCCCCGGAGCTGCACCGCCTCGCGATGCGGCGACTGACCCGAGGCGCCGACGACGGTTGACCGGCCTGCGGGGCGCGGCTGGGAAGGGGTGGTCGGCCGGGCCAGAGTGCGGGGGCCGCGGCCGACCACGTCTCACGCGCGCCGGCGGTGCCGGGCGCTCACCCGCGCCGGGGCTCCGGCACGGGGGAGCGCCGCCGCACCCGCCGGGCAAGGGCCACCAGAAGCACCACCTCCAGGACGATGGTGCCCAGCCCCAGGAAGACGCTGGCCAGCGACGCCGGCATCATGAACGCGGTGTGCGAGACGAGGATGCCGCCGGCCAGCCACAGGCGGTGGGCGTCGGACCAGTCGGCCGATCCCCGCCAGCGCGCGACCACCCAGGCGAACGGGACCGCGGTCATGGCCCCGACGAGCAGCCGGGACTCCGTCGACATCAGGTCGCCCATCAGCATGTCGTCGCCGAGACCGAACGGCATCAGCGTGGTCAGGAAGGCCGTCGTCAGATAGCCCGAGACCGCTCCGACCACCACGGGGCGAGGCGCCCGCCGCCGCCCGTGGACCCTCCCCGACCCTCGGTAACGCGGCAGGACCCGCAGAGCCAGCCAGGCCAGCACCGCGATGACGAGGACATACGCCACGGTCCACCCCCAGGGGGTGCGGTAGCCGGGGTCCTCCGTGGCCGAGACGAGGCCACGCAGCCCCAGCACCCCGACGACCGCCAGCGCGCCGGCGACGAGGAGGCCGCGGCCTCCCAGATAGGGGCGGTCACGCAGCTCGGGGAAGAGCAGGTTCGCGAGCATGACCGGCAGCAGCACGCTGAGCGCGACGTGCACGCCGATCTGCGACTCCCAGTACGACCAGTTGACGCCGAGGGACCGCACGCTCCAGTCGGTGACGTCGTACATCTCCGGGCTGGTCAGCGCCTGGAGGCCGAGCCCGTCCTCGGCCACCTGGTACGCCAGGGCGAGCAGCACGAGACCGGGCCATCCGACGCCGACCCTGACCACCGCCTCGCGGATCACCAGCACGCCCGCCCCGTACATCACCACCAGCAGCGGCAGCAGCAGCCAGGCCTTCGGGACGGCGACGGCCGTGAAGGTCAGTTCCGCGCACAGCGTCGTCAGACAGGCCAGGGTCAACGCTGCGTGCGTGCGCCGGCGTTCCGGCCGGACGGTGGGTGGTCGGGCGTGCGGGGCGGTGGGGGGACGGGTGTGCATGGTGGTACTTCCCTCAGAAGGTCATCGCTGGGCGTGGGCGTCGACCAGGGCCTTGATGTCGATCCTGGTCATGGCGTGCAGGGTGTCGAGGACACGGTCGGCGACCTCCGCGTCGGCGTCGCGGAGCAGTTCCCGCAGGCAGGTGGGCATGACCTGCCAGGTCACCCCGAACCGGTCGACGAGCGAACCGCCGGGCCCCTCCTCGCCTCCGTCGACGAGCTTGGCCCAGAGCGCGTCCAGCTCCTCCTGGGTCTCGACCTCGACGTACAGGGAGAAGGCGCGGCTGTGGGGATAGCGCGGCTGGCCGTTGTGCGCGACGTACCCCTGGCCGTCCATGGTGAAGTCGACGGTGGTGACGCGGCCTTCCGGGTCCCGCTGGACGTCCCGGATCCCGGAGTCGGCGAACAGGGACGTGTAGTAGGTCGCGACCGCTTCGGCCTGGCCGTCGAACCACAGGAAGCTGCTGATCCGCATGGTGTTTTTCCTTACTTGTGGGTGGTGGATGGGGTGTTCGGGCCGGCGTGGTCGTCGAGCGTGACGGTGTCGGCGACCTTCTCCAGGCCCCGGGCGACGAGGCGTCGGGGCAGGTGGCGCACCATCCGCACCGACTGGTTGCGCAGCCACATGCGGCCGGGCGAGTCGGGCATCAGGCCGCCGTCGCCCGAGGTCCGGGCGAACTCCTGCGCCCGGTCGACGAACTCGCGCATCCCCGCCTCGTATCCGGCCGCGCCCGCGAGGTGGTCGCCGCCGGCGCGGGCGAGTTGGCCGGCCAGCACGTAGGCGCCGACCAGGGCGAGGCTGGTGCCGATCCCGGACATGGGGGAGGCGCAGTAGGCGGAGTCCCCCAGCAGTACGGTCCGCCCCTTCGACCAGGTGTCGATCCGCACCTGCTCCACCCGGTCGAAGAAGAAGTCGGTCGAGTCCTCCAGCTGCTCCAGCAGCCGCGGGGTGTGCCACCCGACGTCCGCGAAGCGGTCGGCGACCAGGCGCTTCTGCGCGGCGATGTCGCCCCGGTCGAACCGGAGTCCCGGCGAGCGGAAGAAGTACCCCGCGATCGCCCTGTCCGGGTCGGCCACCGGACGCATGGCCACCGTCCTGCCGGTGCGTCCCGAGCCGCCGGGCACGGTGTACATCAACTGCCAGCCGTCCAGGCGGACGTGCGAGGGCATCGAGTACAGCGCCAGGTAGGAGTTGAGGTCGCACACGTAGCGGTGCTCGGGGCCGAACGTCAGCCGTCGCACCGCCGAGTGCACGCCGTCGGCGCCGACGAGCAGGTCGAACCTCCGGGGCTCGCCCTTCTCGAAGGCGACGGTGACGCCGTCCCGGTCCTGCTCCACCTCGGTGATCGCGTCGCCGAAGACGTACTCGACGTCGTCGCTGATCGCGTCGTACAGGATGCGGGCCAGGTCGGTGCGGAGCAGCGCCCACTCGGCGACCGGGCCGCCGGAGGGACCGAACGACTCGGAGCTCATCCGCGCCGCCGGCTTCCCCGCCTCGTTGACGAAGGCCATGCCCCGGCTGGGGATGCGCACGGCCTTGACCGGCGCGACGAGCCCCATGCGTTCGATCACCTGGCGGGCGGTGCCGCGGATGTCGATCGAGTGGCCGCCCGTGCGGGGGGCGGGGGCCCGTTCCACCACCGTCGGCCGGAACCCGTACCGGCGCAGCCAGTACGCCAGGGTCGCCCCCGCGATGCCCCCGCCCGAGATGAGGATGTCCCGATTCTCCATGCGTCCTTCCTCTGTACGCCTACCTCGATACGCCGTTCTCCGGCGTGCTCGGAATACAACGTACGGAGCAGACACCCCAGGAAACCAGGGATCACGGGCCAAGAGTGGACTAGTGCTCCAGGCATAGTGCACTAGTCCACTCGCTGTGGCAGGGTGGGGCGTCGGGTCGACGTCAGCGGAGGATGAGAGTGCCGTCAGCGCAGCACACCGAGCCGCCCTACCGCGTGATCGCGGCGGAGATCAGGTCCCGGATCGCCAGCGGCGATCTGGCGCCCGGGGACCGGGTGCCGTCCATCCGGGCCATCGCGCGGCGGTGGGGCGTCGCGATCGCGACCGCCACCAAGGTCACGGCCGTCCTGCGGGAGGAGGGGCTCGTCGAGGCGCGCGTCGGCTCCGGCACGGTGGTCAGCCAGGGCGCCGGCCGGGAACGCGCGGCCCCGGCCCGCCGCGCCGCCGCGCCCGCCCGGGGCGAGGCGGCGGGGCAGGAACCGCCGCGGGCCCGGATCCTGCGGACCGCCGTCGACCTCGCCGACGCCGACGGGCTCCAGGCCCTGACGATGCGCCGGCTCGCCGCCGAGCTCGACCTCGGCCCGATGTCCCTCTACCGCCATGTCACGGGCAAGGAGGAGCTGCTCACGCAGATGGCCGACCTGGTCTTCGGCGACCTCACGCTGCCCGAGCCCGGACCGCCGGGCTGGCGCGCCAAGCTCGAACTCGTGGCCCGTCAGCAGTGGCGGCTGTGCCGGCGCCACCTGTGGCTGCCGCCCGTCATCTCCTTCACCCGCCCCGCCCTGGTGCCCAACATGCTGGTGCACACCGAGTGGACGCTGCGCGCGCTCGACGGGCTCGACCTGTCGCTGGACGTCCGGCTCCAGGAGGCGCTCACCCTGCACGCGTTCGTCGTCACCATCGCGGTGTCCAAGGCCGACGAGGCACAGGCCGAGCGGAACACCGGCATGTCGTTGAACCGCTGGTCCGAGACGCAGCGTTCGCGCCGCCGCGAGCTGCTCACCAGCGGCCGCTTCCCGCTGCTCGCCGCCTTCTCCGACGACGCGGCCCCCGACCTGGACGCCCTCTTCGAGTACGGCCTGGCGCGCCATCTCGACGGGTTCGCCGTGCTGTTGGGCGACCGGGAGGCCGGCGCCGACCGGGGGCACCCGTCCTGAACGGGGCGCCGGCGGGCGTTCCGGTGGCGGGACGGCCCCGGGCGTCGGGGGTTCGGGGCCGTCACCGCGTCGGAGCCCCGGCGCCTCAGGCGGCGTAGCCCTTCGGGGGGATGAGGGAGGCGAGTTGTTCGAAGGAGAGCCAGTAGATCTGGTTGCCTCCGAAGCTGGCCGGGTCGGCGATCAGCACGGTCCTGTTGACGTCGTCGTAGCCGATGACCGTGAAGTAGTGGTAGATGGTCTGGCCCGGCGGGTAGCCGGGAGGCTGGTTGCCCGGCGGGGCGACGATGTTGGTCACCAGCGGGTAGTTGTTGTCGATGTCCAGCACGATGTCGCGCCACAGCAGGTCCTTCTGGGCCTGGGTGGGCGGGTCGTTGGGCATCTCCTTGGTCTCGTACCAGCCGGTGCCGAGGTTGGCGTTGAGCACGCCCGTGACCTGGCTGATGTGGTCGGTCCCGCCCACGTGGGTGCCGAGTTGGACGGCCAGGGCCGACTGGCTCGGCGGCGCGATCCGCGCGGAGAGGGCGATGCGGGTGGCGGCGGGGCCGCACCAGTAGCCGGTCTCCTGGACCTGGTAGTCGATCTCCAGCGTCCTGGACGCGCGGGTCCTGGTGGCCTCCACGTGGAAGCGGGTGCCCGGCTCGTTCCGGCCGCTGACCACGGCGGTGCCGGCGGTGGTGGCGAACGGTGCCACCGCGACGGAGTCCGTGGCCGAGGCGGGCGCGGCCGCCGGGGCGCCCTGCGCCACGCCCGGGGTGGCCAGGGCGGCGAGGGTGGCGCCGGCGACCAGGGCGGTCGCCAGGGCGGTCGGGATGTTTCTCCTTCTCATGGGTGTCTCCCGTCGGGGTCCTGGTGGGGTACGTGGGGTGTCGGCGGCGCTTGAGGGGCGGCGCTCAGGCCCGGCGGAGGCGGGCGACGATGCCGTCGAGGTCGCGGCGGAACACGTCGGCGCGGAAGAGGTGCCCGCCTGGCTCCTCGTACTGCTCGTGGCCGATGCCGGCGTCGTTCAGCCGGTCGCGGAACTCCCGTTGGCCGGCCAGCACCTGGGTCTCGGTGACCCAGTCCGCC
The DNA here is from genome assembly GCF_900230195.1 of Streptomyces zhaozhouensis. Lineage (GTDB taxonomy): Bacteria > Actinomycetota > Actinomycetes > Streptomycetales > Streptomycetaceae > Streptomyces > Streptomyces zhaozhouensis. The sequence continues at coordinate 6,325 of NZ_OCNE01000036.1, read as the reverse complement.
CAGTCCACGGGGGCGGGGCTGGTGCCGGCGACCAGGAAGACCCGCTTGCCCGCGTACCGGGCGACCTGCTCCACCGGGTTGTCGGCGCTGACCCGGCCCTCGTCCCACAGCGGCACCCCGTAGACGCTGCCGCCGGCCAGCTCGGCCGCCGCGGAGGAGACGTTGGCCCAGTGGGTGACCAGCCCCGCGTCGCGGCGGAGGCTGGCCGGGCCCGAGTGGGAGCTGACGGAGGCGAAGTGGCCGTAGTACTTGGCCGCGTACTTGAGCGCGCCGAAGCCGCCCATGGAGAACCCGGCCACCGCGCGCCCGTCGAACTCGGCGTACGTGCGGAAGTTGGCGTCGATCCAGGGCAGCAACTGCCCGATGTGGAAGGACTCCCAGTTGCGCGGGCCGGCGTTGGAGTGCACCGGGTTGCTGTACCAGCCGGCGGGGCCGCCGTCGGGCATCACCACGATGAGCGGCCGGCCGGCGGTCAGCTCGCGGATGCCGGCCCTGTCGAACGACATGAAGTCCTGTCCGATGCCGCCTCCGTGGAAGAGGTAGAGCACCGGGTAGCGCCGTCCGCTGGCGTAGTCGTCGGGGAGCAGGACGTTGACCGCGGGGTCCCAGCCGATCTCGTCGGTGGCGAAGCGGTAGTACTTCATCCGGGGGTCGTCCTCGCCGCGCTCCACGATCCGCAGCCCGAAACCGTCGTCCGCCGCGCGGGCGCCCGTCGCCGAGGCGAGCACGCCCGCGCCGCCGAGCAGGGTCGCTGCGGTGGCTCCGCCGGCGAGCCCGAACAGCCGTCTGCGCGAGGGGCCGGGCAGGGGTGACTTCTTCAACGCGACCTCCGTGGTGGGGGATCCGGGGATGGAAGGGCAAGCGGGTAGGGGAAGGGCCGGACACGGCACCGGAATGTTAGGTACACGACAACGCCCCGGGGGGCGGTGCTTTTCGACCCCCGTTGAACACCCCTTGTGGACGCGGGTGCGGAGGGCCACCATCGGCCCATGCCCGGCGTGCTGCGCATCCACTTCAGCGACCGCGACTTCCGCCACGTGCAGTTGGCGAAGTCCGCCGACCCGATGTGGGAGGCCATCCTCGGGCTCCATGTGCTCTCCACTCCCCCGCGCCGGCTGCCGCCCCCGCTCCGGCCGTGGCGGCGACGCGCGGCGGAACGGCTCAGGGGCGGGGACGATCTCCGGGCCGCCTGCCGGCTGTTGAACGACCTCGCGCCGGCCGACGCCCCCTACTTCCCCGACTTCCTCACCCCCACCGAGTCCGAGGAGGGCATGTCCGCCGCCCTCGACACCCTGCGCGCCACCTCGGCCGCCCGGCTCGCCCGCGAGCTGCGCGAGGCGGCCAGACACCGGGACCTGCCCCCGTGGACCGGTCGACTCGCCTCCGGTGACCGGCGGTTACTGGACCGGGTCGCCGACGCCGTGCTCCAGGTCCACACCCGGCTGATCGCGCCCGACTGGAGCCGGGTCGCCGCCACCGTCGCCGCCGACGCGGAGCGGCGCGCGGCGGCGCTGGAGGGCGGACTGGTGGCGCTGCTGAGCCAACTGGAGCCCTTCACCTGGCGGGACCCGGTACTCACCGCGCCCTATCCCGTGGACCTCGACCTGCGGCTGCGCGGGCGTGGCCTGCGGCTGATCCCCTCGTTCTTCTGCCACACCACACCGATCGCCGTCGCCGACCCCGCGCTGCCGCCGGTCGTGGTCTACCCGGTCTCCCCCGCGCCCCGGACGCCGCCGGAGGCCGTCCGGCACGCGAAGGCGCTCGCGGCGCTGCTCGGCGCCAGCCGGGCCCGGGTCCTGGGCGCGCTCGCCACGGCCTCGACGACCGGCTCGATCGCCGCGCGCCTCGGGATGCCCGCGCCGTCGGTCAGCGGCCATCTGCGGGTGCTCCGCGACGCGGGCCTGGTCGACAGCAGGCGCGACGGCGCGCACGTGCTCCACCGCCTGACGAGCCGGGGCCACCATCTGCTCGCGCCACGGGGGCGTTGAACGCGCGCCGCGGGCGTCGCGGGGCAGGGGGAGACGCCCGCGCGGCGTCGCGGGCCCCGGCCTCAGGGCGTCCGCGAGCGTTCGCCCAGCTCGAACCAGATCGTCTTGCCCGCCCCCCTCGGCTGCGCGCCCCACGCGTCGGCCAGCTCCTCCAGCAGCAGCAACCCCCTTCCGGAGGAGGCCAGTTCGCCCGGCTCCCGACGCTGCGGAAGCGCGTCGGACGCGTCGGTCACCTCGACCCGCAGCGTGCGGTCGCCCACCAGGCCACCGACCTCCGCGACCGTCAGCGCGTCGCCGTCCGTGTGGGTGAGCACGTTGGTCAGGACCTCGGAGAGCAGCAGCACCGCACCGTGCACCACGTCCTGGTCCGTCCAGTCGTGCAGCAACGTGCCCAGCTGGCGGCGCGCCTGGGCGACGCGGGCCGGCTCGGACTGGCCCACGTTCAGCACGAAGCGGCGCACCGGGAACGCGCCGCGCGGCACCTGGCCGCGCGGCACCTCGCGGCGGAGCAGCAGCAGCGCGATGTCGTCCTCGTTGCCGTGCGCCCCCGGCGGGCGCGCCCCCGCGCGCTCCCCGGCCCCGAGCCCACCCTCGGCCTCGGCCTCCACCTGGTCGACCGACTCCAGCAGCGCGTCGGCCACCTGCTCAAGGCCCGTGCCCGGCACCCCGGCGACGGCCCGGCCGACGCGTTCCCAGCCGGCGTCCAGGTCGCGCCCGCCCGTCTCCAGCAGCCCGTCGGTGCAGAGCAGCAGCGTCTCGCCGGGTTGGAGGCTGAGCCTGGTCACCGGGTAGTCGAGGGACGGCTCGACGCCCAGCGGCGGCCCGCCGTCCGTCGGATGCGGCTGCATCGCGCCGTCGTCGAAGAGCACGGCGGGCTCCGGATGCCCGGCCCGCGCGATGTCGAACGTCCCGGAGGCGGGGTCGGCCTCCGCGTACAGACACGTGGCGAACCTGGCCTCCCCCGGCGTTTCCCCGCCCGGTTCCGCCTTCCCCACACCGGGCGCGCCGCCGGCCCCGCGCGGGCCCGGCCCCCCGGAGCCCTCGCCGAGCGAGGCGAGGAACCGCGAGGCCCGGCTGAGCACCGCGTCCGGCTGGTGCCCCTCGGAGGCGTAGGCGCGCAGCGCGATCCGCAGCTGCGCCATCACCGCCGCCGCCCGCACGTCGTGCCCCTGCACGTCCCCGATGACCAGCGCGACCCGGCCGGAGGGCAGCGGGATCACGTCGTACCAGTCGCCGCCCACCTGGAGCCCGGCGCCGGTCGGCACGTAGCGGGCGGCGATCGCCAGCCCCGGCACGCGGGGCGTCGGGCTCGGCGCCATCGCGTGCTGGAGGTCGGCGGACAGCTCGCGCTCGGTGTCGTTGAGCGTCGCGCGGGAGAGCGCCTGCGCCACCATCCGGGCGATGCTGGAGAACGTGGAACGTTCCTCCCAGTCGAAGTCCAGCGCGTAGTCGAACGCCGCCAGCCAGACCCCGATGGTGCGGCCCGCCACCACCAGCGGCAGAAAGGCCCAGGCGCGGCGCTGGAGCGGCGCGATCACCGGCCAGATCCTCGGGTAGCGCCTGGCGTACTCCTCAGGCGAGGAGACATAGACCGCGCGGCCCGTGCGCATCACCTCGGTGCCCGGATAGGCGGTGTTCATCGGCATCGGGAAGCCGAGGTGGTAGAAGTCCATCGGCCGCCCCTGGTAGTCGAGCAGCCGCAGCCGGTCGCCCTCGCGGTCGAAGACGGCGACCCCGTCCGGGGAGAAGCCGGGCATGGAGAGGGTGGCGACGACCCGCAGCACCTCCCGCACGCTGTTGGCCTCGGAGAGCGCCTGCCCGGTGCGGAGCACGAAGGCCTCCCTGGCCCTGGCCGTCTCCCAGTCGCCGCCCGGCTCCCGCCGGTCCGTGGGCTGCACCCGGGTCACCGTGCCGACCACGGCCGCCCGCGTCCCGCCCCCGCCGCCCGGCTCCTCGTCCGGCTCGATGATCCGCATCCGGCTGCGCAGCCGGCAGGTGACCTCGTTGTTCGTGTCGACCAGCCGGTACTCGACCTCCCTGACCGCGCGCCCGCCGCCCTCGCTCGCCGCCAGCGCCAGCACGCGCTCGATCTTGGCGAAGTCCTCGACATGGACGCGCGCCCGCACGGCCGCCTCGGTCAGCTTCGCGGGCTCGGGCGGCCACCCGTGCAGCTCTGCGGCGACCGCGTCGACCGTGACCACGCCCCGGGCGTCGTCCCAGGCCCAGGTGCCGACGCGGGTGGCGGCCAGCACATCCTCGGTGCGCATATACGCGAATCTATGCCGTTTCCGCCGATTTCGCCGCCTTTCCCGGGCCGGATACGCCGGGGCGGCACCGGCACGGGCAACGGTAGTCTGAGGCCGTTCCCCCGGAATCTCGTTGACGACTTGGACTCACGATGCATCGGTACCGGTCCCACACCTGCGGCGAACTGCGTTCGGCGGACATCGACAAGGATGTCCGGCTGGCCGGCTGGCTGCACAATCGCCGGAACCTGGGCGGCATCCTCTTCATCGACCTGCGGGACCACTACGGCATCACCCAGTTGGTGGTCCACCCGGACGCCCCCGGCGCCGGCGAGGTCCAGGAGCGGCTCAGCTCGCTGAGCAAGGAGTCCGTGCTGCGCGTCGACGGCCGGGTCGTCGCCAGGGGCGCGCAGAACGTCAACGCGGAGCTGGCCACCGGCGAGGTCGAGGTCGAGGTCGCCGGCGTCGAGGTGCTGAGCGCCGCCGACCAGATCCCGTTCACCATCAACGCGGACGACGGGGTCAACGAGGAGCGGCGGCTGGAGTACCGCTTCCTCGACCTGCGCCGCGAGCGGATGCACCGCAACATCATGCTGCGCTCGCAGGTGATCTCCGCGATCCGCACCAAGATGATCGCGCAGGGCTTCACCGAGATGTCCACGCCGATCCTCTCGGCGACCTCGCCCGAGGGCGCGCGCGACTTCCTGGTGCCGTCGCGCCTGCACCCCGGCACGTTCTACGCGCTGCCGCAGGCGCCGCAGATGTTCAAGCAGCTGCTGATGGTCGCCGGCTTCGACCGCTACTTCCAGATCGCGCCGTGCTTCCGCGACGAGGACGCCCGCGCGGACCGCTCGCCCGGCGAGTTCTACCAGCTCGACGTCGAGATGAGCTTCGTCGAGCAGGAGGACGTCTTCCAGGTCATCGAGCGGGTGATGACCGAGCTGTTCGAGGAGTTCGGCAACGGCCGCCACGTCACCTCGCCGTTCCCGCGCATCCCGTTCCGCGAGGCGATGCTGAAGTACGGCTCCGACAAGCCGGACCTGCGGGCCCGGCTCGAACTGGTCGACGTCTCCGACGTCTTCGCCGGCTCCGGGTTCAAGGCGTTCGCCGACAAGCACGTGCGGGCGCTCGCGGTGCCGGACACGGCGGGTCAGCCGCGCAAGTTCTTCGACCAGCTCGGCGAGTTCGCGGTCGCGCAGGGCGCGCAGGGCCTGGCCTGGGTGCGGGTCGGCGAGGACGGCCAGCTCACCGGCCCGATCGCGAAGTTCCTCACCGAGGAGAACGTCGCGGCGCTCACCGAGCGGCTTGCCGCCGGCCCCGGGACGGCCGTCTTCTTCGGCGCCGGCGCCTTCGACGAGGTCTCGAAGATCATGGGCGCGGTCCGCGTCGAGGCCGCCAAGCGCGCGGGCCACTTCGAGGAGAACGTCTTCCGCTTCTGCTGGATCGTCGACTTCCCGATGTACGAGCGGAACGAGGACACCGGCGCGATCGAGTTCTCGCACAACCCGTTCTCGATGCCGCAGGGCGGACTCGAAGGGCTGGAGAAGCAGGACCCGTTGGACGTCCTGGCCTGGCAGTACGACATCGTCTGCAACGGCATCGAGCTGTCCTCCGGCGCGATCAGGAACCACGAGCCGGCGATCATGTACCGCGCGTTCGAGATCGCGGGCTACTCGCGCGAGGAGGTGGAGGCGGAGTTCGGCGGGATGCTGCGCGCCTTCCACTTCGGCGCGCCGCCGCACGGCGGCATCGCGCCCGGCGTGGACCGCATCGTGATGGTGCTGGCCGACGAGCCCAACATCCGCGAGACCATCGCCTTCCCCCTCAACGGCAACGCGCAGGACCTGCTGATGGGCGCGCCCAACGAGGTCGGCGAGGCCCGGCTGAAGGAACTCCACCTGAGCGTCCGCAAGCCGCCGAAGCAGGGCTGACGCCTCGCTGACGCCTCGCTGACGCCTCGCTGACGCCGCGCGGCGAGGGGCCCCGGCGCGCGTAGCTTGGGTTCTAACGGTCCTCGCAACACCCGCGATCTGTGGGAGTTGCGAGGACCGTGGCCGTTGAAGGTGATCTTGCGGGGTTGCGGGAGCGTTT
>NZ_OCNE01000030.1 GCF_900230195.1 Streptomyces zhaozhouensis | reverse complement strand
CGAACGGCTCGCGACGATGGCCATGCACCCGCCGGGACCAAGAGGTCACAACCCTACCCGTGAGGGCTGCAGAAAGGATGGTCCTCTAATGAGCGGCGACACCGCGCGCGCGTCCGGCAGACGCGGACGGATCAGGGCGACCCCGGGGTGCGACGGGGTGGACGGCGTCGAGGTCGGCGACGACGGGCTGACGCTCACCGTGACGTTCCTCGGCAAGGCCCCGCACGGCCTGGGGCCCGAGCACGTCCGGATCGACGGCGGGCGGCGGATCACCGGCGTCGAGGCGCTGGGCGTCGAGGTCGAACGCGAGGAGGACCCGGAGCTGGACGACCGGCTGCACGTGCGCCTGAACAAGGCGGGCGACACCTCGGTCTACCGGGTCTCGCTGGTCGCCCCCGACCCGTTCGGCCGCCCGGGGACCGACCCGTTACCCGGGCTCGACCAGCGTTACCACGGTGCGGACTTCACCTTCGCGCCGCAGCGCCCCCGCCCCCTCGACCCGGAGACGCACCGGGAGGAGCCGCCCGCGAGGGCCGAGCTCGCCCCGCCCCCGGCGTCCGACCACGTCGCCAGGGACTACGCGTCCTTCCGCCGACTGCTGCTGGACCGCGTGGCGTTGACGGCGCCGGACTGGGTCGAGCGCAACCCCGCCGACCTCGGGGTGACACTGGTCGAGCTGCTGGCCTACACGGCTGACCAGTTGAGTTACCAGCAGGACGCGGTGGCCACCGAGGCGTATCTGGACACCGCGCGCAGCAGGGTCTCGCTGCGCCGCCACGCGAGGCTGGTCGACTACCCGGTGCACGACGGCTGCTCGGCCCGCGCCCTCGTGGTGCTGCGGGTGCGGGAGGAGGCGACGCTGGGGCCGGGGGAGTACCGGTTCGCCGCCGTCGAGACGCGGGCCCCCGAGCTCGACCAACGCCCCGCTCCGCGCACGGTGTTGACCCTCGACGAGCTGGCCGAGCTGGAGGAGCACGGCGCGGTCGAGGTCTTCGAACCGCTGGACCCCCGGCCGGTGACACTGCGCCCGGAACACAACGCCATCTCCCTGTGGACCTGGGACGGCGAGGTGGAGGTCCTGCCGAGGGGCAGCACCTCCGCCACCCTGAGGGACGCCTGGACGCGGGACGGGCACGGCTCGCCGGACGGGGAGGAGCCGCCGCGGGAACGGGAAGGAGGGGGCGGGAGACGGCGTCGGCTGGCGCTGCGCCCCGGCGACCTGCTGCTTTTCGAGGAGGTGCGCGGCCCGCACTCGGGCACCCCGGGCGACGCCGACCCCTCCCACCGGCAGGTGGTCAGGCTGACCTCCGTCACCCCGGCAGTTGACCAGTTGCTTGACCAGCCGGTGGTCGAGGTCCGGTGGTCCGCCGAGGACGCGTTGACCTTCCCGTTGCACGTGGCCGGGCGCGGCGGCCCGGACCGCGGGCCGCTGGAGGACGTGGCCCTGGCACGCGGCAACGTCCTGGCCGTCGACCACGGCCGCACCCACCCGGAGCCCGGATTCGACGGCCCCGCACCGGAGGTGGTGACCGTTCCCCCGGACCCCACCGTGCCGCACGACCGCGCGGCGGAGGCGGACCACCCCGCGACCGGGCCCGGCAACCCGCCGGCCCGGCTGATCAACGCGCTGCGCCGGCAGACCGGACACGGGAGGCCGCTGGACGCCGCGCAGGTCGGCGAGCTGTTCCGCCTGGTGGGCGCGGAGGCGACCCGGCGCGCCGGCCTGGACGTGGAGTCGGCCGGGCGGCGGAGCGGCGGCGCCCGGGTCGTCCCGAGCACGGCGCCCGCCCAGGCGGAGGCGTTGGAGACGCTGCTGGCCCAGACCACCTACCCGGGCATCCCCGCCGCCTTCCGGCCGCGCCCGCGCCGTCAGCCCGTCGCCCAGACCGTGCCCTTCCCCGACCCGCGCCACATCGCGGCCGGGCAGGCCGCGGCGCTGGCCGGGGTGCCCGAGCGGGTCAGGACGCGGCTGGTCGAGCTGTGGCGCTCCGCCCGCGACCGGGAAGGGCTGGACGAGGCGGAGATCGCCGAACTGACCACCCTCTTCGGGGCGCCTGCCGTGGAACGCCTCCAGCCGCACCGCCAACCGGCGCGCGCACTCGCCGAGTTGCTGCACCGCAGGGAGCGGTTGCTGGGCGGCAAGCTCAAGCGGCTGGCCGTGCTCACCGCGCGGGCCCGCGCCGGGCGGGTCCTCGACGAGCGCGTCGTGTGGGAGCTGACCCGCGCCTGGGGGCCGCCCTACGCCGCCGGGCTGCTCCCCGAGGACCCCGCGCTGCACGGCCCCGCCGCCGCGCTGCCGCCGGCCCCGGCGGCGGCGCTGCCGGCGATCCGGCTGTGGGAGCTCGCCGACGACGGCGGCAGGGGCCAGCTGTGGGAGCCGCGCCGCGACCTGCTGGACAGCGGGCCGTGGGGCGCGCCGAGGCCCGAGGGGTCGGGGCCCTCGCGCGACCACCACTTCGTCGGCGAGCTGGAGAACGACGGCCGTCTCGCGCTGCGCTTCGGCGACGGCGCCTACGGCGCGAGACCCAGGCCGGGAAGCCGACTTGAGCTGCGTTACCGGGTCGGCGGCGGCACGGCGGGCAACGTGGGCGCCGGGGCCATCCGCCATCTGGTGCTCGACGCCCGTCCGGAGGAGGGGCCGCACGCCGGGAGCCCGGAGGGACGCCGCCCGTTCCCCGTCGTCGAGGTGCGCAACCCGCTGCCCGCCGTCGGCGGCGCCGAGCCCGAGTCGCTGGCCGACATCCGTCGGCGGGCCCCGCTCGCCCCGCGCCGCGAACCGCTGCGCGCGGTGACCGCCGCCGACTACGCGAGGCTCGCCTCGGGGGTGCCCGGGGTGGCCAGGGCCGCCGCCGAGCTGCGCTTCACCGGCGCCGGCCACGAGGCGCACGTCGCCGTCGACGCCCGGGGCCTCGGCCCCGCGGAACAGCCCGCCGAGCTGCTGGCGGCCGTGGCCGCCGCCCTCGAACCGGTCCGCCGCATCGGCCACCACGTGGTGGTGGGGCCGGCGCGTCCGGTGCCGTTGGAGGTGGCCCTCGCGGTCTGCGCCGCGCCCGGCCACCAGCACGGCCAGATCGTCGACGAGCTCTACCGGGTGCTCGGCGCCGGCACGCTGCCCGGCGGGCGGCTCGGCTTCTTCCACCCGGACGCGCTGACCTTCGGCGAACCCGTCCGGCTCAGCCGCCTGGTCGCCGCTGCCGCCGCCGTCCGGGGCGTGCGCGCGGCGCGGGTGACGCGGCTGCACCGGCAGTTCCACCCGCCACGGGGGGAACGGGAGGACGGCGTGCTGCGGCTCGGACCGCTGGAGGTCGCCCAGTGCGACAACGACCCCGATCTGCCCGAGAACGGCCGGCTCACGATCGAGCTGACGCCAGGAGGTGACCGGCGATGACCGGACGACCCCGCGAGCGAGGCGACCGGGGGTACGACCCCGGCCGTACCGGCGCGCACGACGAGCGACGCGCCCCCGCGCCGATCCACAACCCCCCGGGCCGCTCCGTCCTCGACCTCCGGGTCGGGGACCACGGCACGCTGCTGGCCGCCATGCTGGACCGGCTGGCCTCACCCGCGTACCCCGCCCTGCGCGAGCTGACCGTGCGCACCCCGGACGACCCGGCCCTCGCCCTGCTGGACGCCTGGGCCGTGCTGGGCGACACGTTGACGTTCCACGGCGAACGCGCCGCCCAGGAGTCCTATCTGCGCACCGCGGTCGAGCACCGCTCGATCGCCCTGCTGGGGCGGCTGGTCGGCTACCGGCCGCGGCCCGGCGTCGCGGCCACCACCCATCTCGCGTACACCGTCGAGGCCGACTCCAGGACCGGGCCGGCGGGCACCGAGGTCCTGATCCCGCGCGGCGCGCGCAGTCACAGCGTCCCCACCGGCTCGCGGGGGGAGGACGAGCGGGCGCAGACCTTCGAGACCGACCGCGACCTGGTCGCCAGGGCGGAGTGGAACGCGCTGGCGGTGCGCCGTCGCCGGCCGGCCCTGCTGACCGAGGAGCTTCTGCGCGGGCGTTCCGAGATATTCGTCGAGGGCACGGGCCACTCCCTCGCGGTCGGCGAGCGGCTGCTCTTCGTCTTCGGGCGGGGCGCCCCCTCGCTGCTGTCCGTCGCGGGCGTCAGGGTGGACCGGGCCGAGGGCGTGACGGCGATCCGGCTGCCGGAGGCGCCGCCGCCCACGCCCGCCGAGCTGGTCGCCGAGGTGCGGCGCTGGATCACCGCCCCGCCCGGCGGACCGGGGCAGGAGCCGGGCCCCGACCATCCCCTTCCGCCCCCGCTCAGCGGCCTGGTCGAGGACTTCGACGCGCGGGTACTCGCGCCGCTCCGCGCCGATCTCGACCAACTCACCGGCTACCAGGCCCTGGTGACCCGGCTCGCCGACCCGCTCGAACGCGCCGCCGAGGCGGTGGCGCTGGCCGAGCCCCACCCTGAGGTGGCGGCCTGGTTCACCAGGCTGGCCGCCGCCCTCGCCCAGCTCGCGCGCCGCGCCGCCGCCCTGGGCCCCGCGGCGCCCGGGGCGCCGGCCGGCGCCCCGGCGAACGCGCTGGCCGCCCTCGGCGCCCTGCTGCCCGCGCTGCGCGGGCCGGCCGCCGGGCGCCGACTCGTGCCCGCCACCGGGCGGCCGGACCCCGGGCTCGCCGCCCGGCTGCTGGCGCCCCGGGGCGCGGGCGGCGACCGGGCGGCGCTGCACGCCGCGTGGCGGCACGCCGCGCTGGCCGTGCCCGTCGAACCGGACACCCTGCGCGAGATCGCGGTCATGCGGGTGCGGGCCGCGCCGTTCGGCGCCACCGCGCCCCAACTGCCGGTCCAGGACGGCGCCGGACGCACCGTGCGGCAGTCCGACTGGCCGCTGACCGGCGGCACCCTGACCACCGTGCGCGTCGTCCACGACACCGCGGGCGGCACCGCCGTCAGGGCCGAGTTCACCCACGCCGACGCGGGCGGTGCCCGGCAGCACTCGGTGAACCTGCCGGCCGACTCCACCACGTTCGAACTCGGCCCGGGAAGCGTTCAGTTGACGCAGCGCGGAACGGAGGGGTACCCGGACACCGTCGCCGAGCTGCGCCCCGGGCTCCCGGCGCGCACCGTCACCGTGACCGCGCCGGGCGCCGGCGGGGAGCTGGCCGTCACCGTGGACGGCGCCGAGGCCGGCCCGCTGACCTGGACCCTCGCCCCCGGGGACGAGCGGCAAGGCCCCCATGGCGACTATCAGGTGACGGCACGTCATGTCGCACGCACCGAACCGGCCGCGGTCGAGATCGGCATCGCCACCCCCGCCGACCCGGAGACCAGGAACGTGCTGCGGCTCGACGCCGTGCACGACACCGTGGCGGTGGGCAGCCGGATCGTGGTCGAACGCCCCGGCAAGGGCGCGGAGGACGGCATCCCGGGCGACGCCGGGCTGGCCCGGGTCAGCACCCGGGTCACCGGCACCAGGACCGCCGCCTACGCCGAGTTCGGCATCACCGGGCGCGGTACCGAACTGACCCTGGCCGACCCGTGGTTGGACGCACACGACACGCTGCTGTCGCACATCAGGGGGGCCGTCGTGCACGCCGGCGCCGAGTCCCTGCCCCCGGGCGGCGAGCCGCTGGGCGCCGACGTGGCCGGAGACACCATCGAACTCGCCGAGCTCTACGAGGGGTTGAGCCCAGGCCGGGTGCTGGCCGTCAGCGGGGAACGCACCGACGTCCCGGGCGCCGAGGGCGTCACCGCCACCGAACTCGCGGTCGTCGGCGCGGTGGAGCACACCGTCGACCCCCGGCTGCCCGGCGACCGGGTGCACACCGTGCTGACGCTGACCGCCGAGCTCGCGCACACCTACCGCCGCGACACCGTGCGCGTCCAGGGCAACGTGGTGCCCGCCTCGCACGGCGAGAGCCGCGACGAGGCCGTCGGCAGCGGCGACAGCGCCGTGCCCCACCAGACGTTCGCGCTCTGGCGGTCCCCGCTGACCTGGCTGCCGGACGACAGCCCGCTGGGCGCGAGCCCCACGCTGGAGATCCGCGTCGACGGCCTGCTGTGGCGCCGGGTGGACAGCCTCGCGGGGCGGGGCCCGACGGCACGCGTCTACGTGCTCGGCACGGACGCCGAGGGCCGCACCACGGTCACCTTCGGCGACGGCAGGCACGGCGCGCGGCTGCCCACCGGCGAGGGGAACGTGCGGGCCGCCTACCGCTTCGGCGTCGGCGAGGCCGGCAACGTGCCCGCCGACGCCGTCACCCAGGCCCTCACCCGCCCCCTCGGCGTCACCGGCGTCACCAACCCGGTGCCCGCCACCGGGGGCGCGGACCAGGACGGCGACGAACTGGCCGCCCCGGGAGCCGAGTTGCCCAGCGCCGGCGGACTGCCCGCCGGCCGGCACCGGGTGCCGCTCGCCGTCTCCACGCTGGACCGGCTGGTCTCCACCCGCGACTACGAGGACTTCGCCCGCTCCCGGGCCGGCATCGACCGTGCCGTCGCCACCGAGCTCTTCGACGGCCGCCGCACCGCACTCCACCTCACGGTCGCCGGCGCGGGCGACGGCGAACTCGCCGAGGACTCCGAGGTGTTGCGCGCGCTGCGCGTCTCGCTCGCCGAACACGGCGACGCCCACGCGCCGGTCCTGGTCGACCCGCGCGAGCGGGTACCGCTGCTTCTCGCGGCCCGTGTCAGGGTCGCCCCCGACCACGCCTGGCGGCTGGTCGAGCCCCGGCTCCGCGCCGCGCTCTACCATGAACTGGGCTTCGCGGGGCGCGAGTTGGGCCAACCGGTCGTGCTCTCCGACGTGTTGGCCATCGCCCACTCCGTGCCCGGAGTCGACTGGGTCGACGTGGAGCGGCTCGCCGGTCTCCCGCCGTCGACGACGCCGGCGGAGCTGCTCGACCTGCTGGGCAGGCGCGACGAACCTCCCGCCGCCGTGCCCGCCCGCCTCGCCGAGTACCGCGAGGAGACCTACCGGGTCACCGACGAGGCCGGGGAGACACTGACCTCCGTCGCCGCCCGCCACCGGCTCACCCTGGCCCGACTGCTGCGGCTCAACCCGGACATCACCGACACGTCCCGGCTGCCGGCCGGCCGTGTCGTCCATGTCTTCCGCGGCATCCGGCCGGCCCAACTCGTGCTGCTCGCACCCGAACTGCCCGACTCGCTGATTCTCACGGAGGTGCCCAGGTGACCAGGGAGCCGGACGCGCTCGCCGAACTGCTGCCCCGCTGGCACCGGTTGCGGGACGCCGAGCACGGTGAGCCGCTGCGGGCCCTGCTCGCGGTCATCGCCGAGCAGGCCGACCTCATCCGCACCGGCGTCGAGCAGAACCACCGCGACCTCTTCGTCGAGACGGCCGCCCCCTGGGCGCTGCCCTACCTCGGCGAGCTGGTCGGCTACCGCCCGCTGCCCGGGTACGAACGGTTGCCGGCCTCCCACGAGGCCCTCTCCGACGCCTCCCGCCGCCGTCTCGCCGAGGCGCTGGCGCCGCGCCGCGACGTGGCCGCCACCCTCGGCTACCGCCGCCGCAAGGGAACGCTGCCCCTCCTGGAGGAGCTGGCCGACTCGGTCGCCGGCTGGCCCGCCCGCGCCGTCGAACTGTCCCGACTGGTCGCCCACCACCAGCCGGTCCGCCTGCACACCCCCGCCACCAGCGCGGAACGCGCCGCGCGCGGCCGGCTGCCCGACCTGCGCGACGGCGCCGCGCTCGGCCTGGCCGGCACCCCGTTCGACGAGCTGCCCAGGACCGTCGACGTGCGCCGGGCCGCCTCCCGCCACCGGGCCGGCGGCCACGCCCCGACCGGCGTCGGCCTGCACGTGTGGCGGCTGCGCCCGCACTCCGTGACCAGGGCGCCCGCCTACTGCGTGGACCGCGCCCGCAACCTCTACACCTTCTCCGTGCTCGGCAACGACACCCCGCTGGTGACCCGGCCCGAGCCCGAGGTGTCCGCCGCGCACCTCGCCACCCTCGACCACGTCCCCGCGTTCGTCCGCCGCCGCCAACTGGCCGACCGGCCGCTGGACTACTACGGACCCGGCAAGAGCCTCACCATCTGGCGCGACGGGCGGCCGGAGCCCGTCGAGGCGGACGAGCTCGTCGTCGCCGACCTCTCCGACTGGCGCTACCGCGCCCGACGCGGACAGGTCGTCGTGGACCCGGAGTTGGGGCGGATCGCGTTCGGCGCCCGCACCGCGCCCCGGCACGGCGTGTGGGTCAGCTACCACCACGCCCTCGCCGACGACCTCGGTGGCGGCGAGTACCCGCGCGTCCGCCACGACACGCCGGACGCCACCCGCTACCCCGTCGGTCCCGGCCAGCCGCACCAGCGGGTCATGGACGCCTTCGCCCGCTGGCGCGAGGACCGCGGCGCGGGCCGCTGCGGGCCCGAGGCGATCATCGAGATCACCGACAGCGGCGCCTACCAGGAGCAGTTCGACCTGGACCTGGAACCCGGCGACCGGCTCCACCTGCGCGCCGCCGAGGGCACCCGTCCGGTGCTGCGCCTCCTTGACTGGTACAGCAACCGGCCCGACGCGCTCAACATCCACGCAGACGACGGCTGCCCGCCGGGGGAGGCCCCGCACGTCACCCTGGACGGCCTGCTGGTCACCGGTAGGGGCATCCATGTCAGCGGCCCGCTCGGCTCGCTGACGGTACGTCACTGCACGCTGGTACCCGGCTGGTCACTCGAAGCGGGGTGCGCGCCGCACCACCCTGAGGAGCCCAGCCTGGTGCTCGAACGCACCACCGCCCGCGTGGACATCGCGCGCAGCGTGCTCGGCGCCATCCAGGTCATCGGCGACGAGGTCGGCACCGACCCGCCGCCGCTGCGGATCAGCGACAGCGTCCTGGACGCCACCGCCCACCACCTGCCGGCGCTGGCCGCACCCGACTGCCGCCACGCCCACGCGGTGCTGCACCTGCGCCGCACCACCGTGATCGGCGAGATCCACGCCCACGCCGTGCGCGTCGCGGAGAACAGCCTGCTCACCGGCCGACTCCACGTCGCCCGCCGGCAGGTCGGCCATCTGCGGTTCTGCTACGTGCCGCCTGGCTCGCGCACCCCGCGCCGGTTCCGCTGCCTGCCGGAGAGCGCCGACCGGCCGGTGCGGCCGTGGTTCGCCAGCGAACGCTACGGCACGCCGTACTACGCGCGGTTGGCGGACGGCGGTCCTGAGGAAATCCGGCGGGGCGCGGACGACGGCGCCGAACTCGGCGTGTTCCACGACCTCTTCGAGCCGCAACGCGAGGACAACCTGTGGTCCCGACTGGCCGACCACACCCCCGCCGGCACCGATGCCGGCATCCTCTTCGCCACCTGAGCCCGTTCCGCACCCGCGCCCAGCACCCGGCAGCAGGTACCCGGCACCCACCGCACAGTCCCGAGCGCAGTCCGCAGCCCGCCCCAGGGGGGAACGCATCTCCATGCACGCAGATCTGTCCCGCATCACCTTCCAGCCGGAGCGGCACTACTCGGCGGTCGTCGCCCAGCAGGGCCGTGTCCAACTCGACGCCGACGTCAACGAGCAGGCCGCGATCCAACTCCACCAGGCGCGCACCGCCACCGTCGATCTCGTCGGGCGCCACGCCGGCCCCGAGGGGGCGGTCGGCTTCGAGATCCATCTGGTCGGCTCCAGCGGCGAGTTGGACACCCTGACCATCGGCGGGGGCCGCTACTACGTCGACGGCATCCAGGTCGACGCCGACCGCCCCCGGGCCGGCATCCCGGTGCCGGACGACGGCGCGGAGGGGAGCGCCGAGGGCGGCGCGCAGGCGCGGGAGGAGCCCGCCGAATGGACCTACTGGGACCAGCCGGGCGCCCACCTCGACCGGGAGAACCCGGCCGACCGGCTGCCCACCGGCTACCCCTACCTGGTCTACCTCAGGGTCTTCGAACGTCTGGTCACCGCGGCCGAGGACCCCCGGCTGCGCGAGGTGGCGCTGGGCGCCGCCACCCCCGACACGACCGCGCGGGTCAAGGTCGTCTGGCAGGTACTGCCGCTGCCTGCGGGGGAGTTGGGGCTGGACGCCGAGGCGGGCCCCGACGAGGCGAGGGCCGCCTTCCGACGCTGGGCCGACGAGGAGGCGGCGCACCGTTCCGCGCTGGCCGCGCGCGCCGAACGGCCCGCCCGCGCCGACGAGGACCCGTGCCTGGTCGGGCCGGACGCCAGGTTCCGGGGCCTGGAGAACCAGCTCTACCGCGTCGAGGTGCACCGGGGCGGTCCCGCGGGCGAGGCCACCTTCAAGTGGTCGAGGGAGAACGGCTCGGTCACCTTCCCGGTGGACGAGGTGGACGGCTCCTGGCTCCGGTTGGGCTCGCTCGGCGCCGACGACAAGCTGTCGCTCGACGTCGGCGACCGGGTCGAGCTGCTGGACACCGCTGCCGCCGACCGGCAGGCCGCGCTGCCGCTGGCGCGGGTCGAGGAGTTGGACCTGCCGGGCCGCCGGGTGCGGCTGTCGGCCGAGCCGCCGGCCTCGGTCGGCAGGCGGCCCGACCTCCACCCGTACCTGCGGCGCTGGGACCACTCCGGCGGCGGGCGCGGCAGAGCCCGGCTGCACGAGGGCGCCCTGCCGGTCGAGGAGGGCCGCTGGCTGCCGCTGGAGGACGGCGTCGAGGTGTACTTCGCCGCCGGGGGCGGCTACCGCACCGGAGAGCACTGGCTGGTTCCCGCCCGCACCGCCACCGGCGGCGTGGAGTGGCCGACCGACGCGGGCCACCGTCCCCTGCTGCGCGGCCCCCTCGGCGTCACCCCCCATCTCGCGCCTCTGGCCTGGGTGTGGGGCGAGGGCAGCGAGCCGGACCTGCGGGACTCCTTCGGCCCGCTGGCCACCCCGGTACCCGCGGCCTCCGCCGCCGAACTGGCGGCGGAACGCGCCGCGGCGGAGGAGACGCGCGCGGCGGCGGAGGCGGCCGGCGCGGAGTAGCGCGGGCACCCGGGCGGCGGCCCGCCCGCCACCGGGCCGCCCGGCCGACGGACGGTAGGGGACGATGGGGCCATGGCGATGTGCAAGAACTGCGGCGCGGACAAGCGCCGTTGGCCCCGGTCCTGCCCCCGGTGCCGCGCCGGGGCCGGCCGCACGGAAGCGGCCACGGACACGGCGGCCAACGCCGCCGACCTGGCCACGTCGGCGGGGCTGTTCGGCGGGATATGGCAGGCCGTCACGGCGGCGGTCCGCTGGGTGGTGCGCGCCCTCACCTGAGCGGTGCCGGGCCGGGCCGAGGCCGTCCGACGAGCCGCCCTCCGCCCGCCCGGCGGCCCCGCGCCCCCGGCGGCTCAGAACGCCGGCATGTCCCACAGCCGGATCGTGTTGTCCTCCGGGCTGTGCGTGGCGAGCCGCTCGCCCTCCTCGTCGAACGCCAGAAGGGCGATGACCGCGTCCGGGGCGTGGCCGGTCAGCGGCTCGCCCCGGGAACGGCCGTTCCTCGCGTCCCAGAACCGTACGGTGCCGTCGCCATGGCCGGTCGCCAGGGTGCGGCTGTCGGGACTGAACGCCACGGACCCGGGGCTGCTCCACTCGAAGTCCGGGCAGGAGGCGGTGATCCTGCCGATCCCCTTCGCCGACGCGACATCCACCAGCTGGACACCGCAGAAGCCTTCGATGCCCCACAGGGCGAGCGTCGTGCGATCCGGGCTGAGCACGGCCGACGCCCATCCGACCTCGTCGCACAGCTTGGCGCCCAGGGCGGACGGGAGCGTGAAGCTTGCGCCGTCGCGCGCGTCGACGACGTAGGACAGCCCGTTGGCGCACTCCACAGCGAGGACCAGTGGCTCCCCGCCGTCCAGCGTGAGCCGCGAGACCAGACTCTCCTCGTAGTCCCACCGCGCGTAGTCGTGCAGCAACGCGCCGGTGCGCAGGTCGGTGAGCGTGGCGTACCAACCGCCCTCGGCGACGGCCGTCAGGAAGTCGGCGGGCAGACGGTCTCGGGGGTCCACGTATGTGGCGTCCGGCAGCGGGCCGGTCGCCGGCCGTCCGGTGGTCGCGTCCCACCCGTGCCTCCTCTCTCCCTCCCGGGCCACCAGCAGACCGCCCTCGAAGGAGAGGGAGTCGGCGGAGAACTCCGTGATGACGGTGGCCGTCGCGTCGTCGTCGGGATGGGCCAGAAGCGTCGGGAGCAGCACCACGAGCGCCACCGAGGCCGCCCCGGCCGCCAGGCGCGCGGAGCCGGGCACGCGCCGGCGTGGACGCACGGTGAACGCGCCGGACGGGGGCGCGGCGCCGGAGGGCCGCTCCACCAGGGACTCCTGGAGCCTGATGTGCCGGAACTGGTACTGCCCTCCGGACTGCCGGAGCACCCCGCGACGGTGGGCGTCGGCCAGGAACCGCATGAGCCGCCACGGCAGTTGGCCGCGCGCCCCGGCGACGAGACGCAGCAGGGCGAAGCGGGTCCAGGCCCGCGACAGCAGGATGGGCAGGGCGGCGGCGACGCCGGGCAGCAGGGTGTACTGGACGATCAGCAGCCCCGGCGTGGTGTACACGCCGCCCTCCCAGTGGCCGAAGCGCTCGGCCTCGCGGTGCGTCTCGTAGATGACCAGGTCCGTCAGCCCCGGCTCGCCGGCCCAACCACCCACCGCCGTGCCCAGGAGCGCCGCCAGCACCCGCAGGGTCACCAGCACGGGGAACGTCCCGAGGGCGACGACCACGCCCGCGGCCAGCGCCCCGACGAGTGTCGAACGGCGGTCCGCGCGCAGCGAGTCGAGAGGATCGGCGCGGCCCGCGTGCTCGGGCGGCGCGTTCAGGCTCTCGTGGACCGCGACGCCGCAGCCGACGATGACCGTGACCGCCAGCGCGGGCACGACGAACTCCAGGACGGTCGCCCAGGCTTCGGCCGACGGGTTGGACAGCGCGACCAGCACGGCCGTCCCGCAGGTCACCGCGGCCGGCACGGCCGCGACGGCGAACCCGGTCGCGAAGCCCCGGCGTAGCCTCAGCGGCGCGCCGCGTCGGGTGAACGACAGCCGGCCAGGGGGGCGGTTGGGCGTGGCATACCAGATGAGCATGGTGAGCAGGGCGAAACACCCGCCGATCAGGGCGCAGCCGCTGACCAGGTCGACGCCCTCCGCCCCCGACAGGTTCAGAACGAGCGCCGCCACCATCGTGAGGAGTGCGCCGAACGCCAGGCCGATGGCCGGCGCCGCCCAGACGGACAGCAGCCGCCCGCTCAACTGCCACCAGGCCAGGTCGCGTTCGCGATGCCGGTGCAGGTAGAGCGCGAGGAACGACAGCCGCCGCCTGGCCCGCGCCGCCTCCTCCCCGGGCTCGTCGGGAGGAGCCCAGGGGAACCCCGCCGACGCGTAGGCGGCGTGGATGAACCGCTCGGTCAGATAGTCCTCGACGGCGTGCCGGCTGCCGAAGCGCTCCTCGTCGACCAGCTCGGCGGGCCGGCCGGGGAGCCGCTCGTACCCGGTGCGCGCCATGGAGATCATCAGCGGCGTGGACAGCGCGGCGGCCAGGGGCCCGTCCGGCACGGCCCGCAGTCGTGCGTACACCGGGGCCCAGTCGGTCTCCTCCGGCCAGGACACGTCCGCCAGGTACCGGATCGCGTCCTCCGCGGCGACGGGCGCGATCTCCACGACGGGGGCTCGCCCGAGCACCGGCGACCCGGCCTTGATCACGTCCTCGTACTCCGCTGCCCGGCAGGTCACGACGATGGGGCGCTCCTGGCCGAGCACGTGGTTCAGCGCGCGCACGGCGCTGCGCCGGGAGGACTCGGGGATCTCGTCGAGCCCGTCGAGGACCGGCAGCAGCAGCCCGTGCCGGAGCAGCGTGCGCGGGATGTCCTCGCGGCCGGCGTAGGAGGACTCGGCGAGCCGCTGCACCAGCCAGTCGTCGAGGGACTCGGTGATCGGGTCCCAGGAGGACGCCGACACCAGCACCGGCACCGGGCCGCCGGGCTCCCGGTGCGCGTCGTCCAGCAGGCCGAGGGTGAGCAGCAGCGCCAACACGCTCTTGCCCGCGCCCGGTTCGCCGAGGACGACCAGGCGCCCGCTGGCGATCTGCCGGTACCCGTCGGCGAGCCCGCCGACGGCCTCGTCGAACCGGCCGTCCAGCCGCCCGTCGAGCCGCAGCCGTACCACCCGGCCTCCGACCGGCGACCCGGCCGCGTCCTCCGGGTCCGCGCCGACGTCGCGTCGCGTGGCCGCCCACGAGAGCGGCAGCACGCGCGGATCGCGCACCCGGCGGGACTCCGCCTCCGCGAGCCACTGCGCCCTCAGGGCCCGCGCCAGGTCGTCCGCGATCTCCCGGGGATCGGGCGGCGGTGCCGGTTCCCCGCTCAGCGCCCTGGCCAGGCCGCCGAGGGCGGTCGCGAGGGCCACGAAGAGCCCGACGACACCGGCCACCGCGTCGCCCCGGCTGACGCCGATGCGCATCATGAGGACGGCGAGCCCGACGGTGGCCCCTCCCCCCACCAGGTACAGAGCCGTCCGTAATCGCCGCTGCCACCGTGGGTCCCTCAGTGCTGACACCGCGTCAGTCTTCCAGAGATCGCCGGAGACGTCAGGGGGCCGGTGAGGTTTGCCGCGGTGGCCGAGGCGCCGCCGCCGGAACGGCTATGTGCCCCCGGTCGGCAGACAGGTGTCGCTCACCTCGGCGACAAGGGCGGCACCGCCGCTGCGCTGGCGGATGTGGTCGGTCGTGCGCAGGAGACCCCGGCGACCTCGACGATCATCCGGCTGTACGCCCGCGACGCCCGCGACGCCGCTCCGCCGGGTTGCCGGCCGCGCCGAGGCACGCGGCCTGTGTCGTCAGGGCGCTTGGGGGCCGGGCGTGCCGGCGTGTTCGGTCGGGCGGGTGTCGGTCCTGGGGCGGTGGTCGGTGCCGAGGCCGGGGGTGACGGTCAGGATGGACGACGGCCCCGCCATGTCGACCGCGTGCCATGCCCCGGCCGGGTTGACGGTGGCCTCGCCCGGCCCGAGCACCACGCTGTCGGACACCCCGTCGATGTCGCGGGTGACCGTCACCGACCCGCTGAGGCAGACGACCAGTTCGTCGCCGGAGGGGTGGCGCTCCCAGTGGTCGCCGGGGCCTTCGCCGTCGAAGAGCGTCACCAGCCGGCCCTCGGCGCCGTCCGCCGCGACCGCGGCGCTGTAGGCCTGGAGCACCTCCGGGCTCCAGGCGAAGTCCTCGATGGGTTTGGCTGTCGACCCCAGCCCGAGGTGCACGGGGGTGGTCCGCAGATCGACGGCGTGGCGTGGGTGGTTGACGAGTTCCATGCCCCGATGGTCAGGGAAGGGCGAGCGGGGGGTCTTGAAGAAATGGGAACGAGAAGCCCACGCGACGGGCGGCCGGTCGGCGGACTACCCGCTCCCGAGGAGGACCTCGCCGCGACGCCAGGCCGTCGGCGATCGGCCCGTGAGCTCGCCCCAGTCCCGGACGAGATGGGCCTGGTCGGCGTAGCCGGCGACGGTCGCCACCTCGGCCCACGGGAGCGGGTCGCGCGCCGTCGCCAGCTCGTGCGCGTGCTCGAAGCGCAGAACCCGGGCGAAGGTTTTCGGCGACAGGCCCACCTCGCCGTGAAACCGCGCGGTGAGATGCCGACGGCTCCAGCCCAGTTCCGCGGCGACCGCCCCGACCCGGGCGCGGCCCCGCGCGGCGACGAGGCGGCGCCAGGTCTCGGCCACCTCGGGGCGCACCGGGGGGACGCGGTCGGCGCCGCGGCCGACGGCTCGCAGGAGCGCATCGTCCAGCGCGGCGAACCGCGCGGCCCACGTCGGCGCCGCTCGGAGCCGGTCGACCAGCTCGACGCCGAGCGCTCCGAGAAGCGCGTCGAGCGGGACCAGTTGGTGGGCGAGCGCGGCGGCGGGCACGCCGTAGACGGCCCGCGCCCCGAGCGGGGTCAGCGACACCTGCACGCCCTGTTGGCTTCCGTCGTGGTGGATCGCGACGGACCGGGACATCAGACCGCCGGCCACGCTGCCGAACCGGGTCACCGGTGAGCCGTCGTCGACGCCCGCGGCCATCTCCAGGGGGTCGGACAGGCTGATCACCGTGGTGAGCACGCGGCCCGGCGGGCCGCAGTGCACTCCCGCGGGGAACCCGCGGAGGTCGAACCCGACGTACGAGCCGACGTACCGCCGCAGGGCGGGCGCCGGACGTGCGGCGACTCTGGTGGCCGTGCGCGCTTCCACCCTCGTCAGTGTACGAACCGGCGCCCTGCCGGCCCCACGCGTGTGGGGCCGCGCGAGCGTGGTTGACGCTCGGCGTTGATGAGTGGTTGACTACTCACATGAGCAAAGGGAGCGTGCGTCACCTGTCCACCGCCGAAGAGCGTCGCCAGACGGTGCTGCGCACCGCGTTGAGCGCCTTCGCGGCGCGCGGCTACTGGGGGACCACCACGACCGAGGTGGCCAGGGCCGCCGGCATCTCGCAGGCGTATGTGTACCGGCTCTTCCCCAGCAAGGAGGCGTTGTTCGTCGCGGTCGTCGAGCACTGCTTCGTGCGGGTGCGCGCCAGTCTGGAGCGGAGTGTCGCCCAGGCCGGCGGAAGTGGTCCCGAAGCCGTGCTGTCCGTCATGGGTGACGCGTACGCCCGGCTGATCAGCGACAACGACCTGATGCTGATCCAGTTGCACGCCCAGGCCGCGGCCGTGTCGGAGCCGGCCGTGCGGGAGGCCGTCCGGCAGGGGTACGCCCGTCTCGTCGAGTACGTGCGTGGTGCCTCCGGCGGCGCCGAGGAGCAGGTGCAGGAGTTCTTCGCCCGCGGGATGCTGTGCCATCTGATCGTCTCCGCCGGGGCCGACGCGGTGGACGCGCCGTGGACGCGCACGCTGTCGAGGGGGATCCGGCACCACTGAGGGCTGCTCTCCCTCGTCCTTCCTCGGTTTCGGCGGGCGCTCCGCGCGGCCCGCCCTTCTTTCGGACCTTCGAGTGAGTGGTTAACCACACATGACTCATACGCAGCGGGCGACCGCGCATCCGGGCACCGCGCTCGCGGTCCTCGCCGGAGCGCAGTTCACCGTCATGCTCGCCACGTCGATCGTGAACGTGGCCCTGCCCCAGATCCGCGCCGGAGTCGGACTGTCCGACAGCGGGACGACCTGGGTGGTCAACGCCTACGGACTGGCGTTCGGCGTGCTGCTCCTGGCGGGCGGACGCGTCGCGGACCTGCTGGGCCGCCGCCGGGTCCTGCTGGCGGGCATGGCGGTGTTCGCGTTCTCGTCGTTCGCGGCGGGGCTCGCCGCCTCGCCCGTCGTCCTGATCGCCGCGCGGGCGGTGCAGGGGCTGGGCGCGGCCGCGATCGCGCCCTCCGCGCTGGCCCTGGTGCTGAGCCTGTTCCCGCCCGGCCCCGCCCGGGGCAGGGCCCTGGGGGTGTGGGGCGCGGTCTCGGGAGCGGGAGCCGCAGCCGGGGTCCTGCTCGGCGGCGCACTCACCCAGGCGTGGGGCTGGCCGTGGATCTTCCACGTCACCGGGGCGGGCGCGCTCCTGGTGCTGGTCGCCGGCGCCCTGCGGTTGCCGCGGGTGCCCGCGGCCGATCGTGGGCGCTTCGACCTGGCCGGCACCCTCACCGTCACGCTCTCCCTGACCGCCGTGGTGTGGGGGCTGACCACCGCCCGTGCCTGGGGCTGGACGGACGCGCGGGTGCTGGGCGCCTTCGCGCTCTCCGCCGTGTCCCTCGTGGCGTTCGCCCTCGTCGAGCGCCGCCACCGTGATCCGCTCGTTCCGCCGGGGCTGTTCGCCGGGGGACAGGTCGTGGCCGGGAACATCCTCATGGCGCTGCTCGGCTCGGTGTGGATCGCGCTGTTCTTCTTCCTCCCCCTCTACCAGCAGCAGGTGCTCGGCGCCGGCCCACTGGCCACCGGGCTGGGCCAACTCCCGCTCGCCGCCGCGAACATGATCGGGTCCACGCTGTCCCCGCGCGTGGCCCGGCGGGTCGGCGCCAGGGCCGCGGTCGCGGGTGCCCTGCTCGTCGAGGCGGGCGGGCTGCTGTGGCTGTCGCGGATCAGCCCGCACGGCGGCTACGCCGCCGACGTCCTGGGCCCCAGCGTGTTGATCGGCCTGGGCCTGGGCGCCGCGTTCGTCCAGCTCACCGCGGTGTCCGTCGGGGGCGTCCGCCCGGCGGACGCCGGGGTGGCCGGCGGTCTGGTGAACACGACCCGGCAGGTCGGCGGCGCGGTCGGTCTCGCCGTCCTGGCCACCCTCGCCGGCTCCCGCACCGCCGACCTCGCGACCCACCTGCCGCGTCTGGAGGCGCTGACCGCCGGCTACCGCCTGGCGTTCGGCATCGGTGCGGCGGTGATCGCCACCGCCGCGCTCCTGGCCCTCGTCGCCGTCCGGCGCACCTCCGCCCCCGACCCCGGTCCGCCGGCCACGGCGGTCGCGCGGTCGCCCGCCCGCGCGCCCTGACCCCGTCGCTCCGGCGTCCGCTCACACCTCCCCGGCCCCTCCCCACCGATCACACACTCCGAGACGAGGCATCCCCATGACCAGCAAGCCCTACCTGATCGGCCACTTCGAGCCCGCGGTCGACGAGATCTCCGCCACCGGACTCCCCGTCGAGGGAACCCTTCCCCCGGAACTGACCGGGCGACTGGTCCGCAACGGCCACAACCCCAAGCCCGGCGTCACGCCCGCCCACTGGTTCAAGGGCAGCGGCATGGTGCACGGGATCCGGCTGCGCGACGGGCGAGCCGAGTGGTACCGCAACCGCTGGGTGCGCACCCCCGCGCTCGACGGCGCCCCCTACATGACCGAGAACGGCCCCGACCTGACCGCCAGCACCGCCGGCACCCACATCGTCGAGCACGCCGGCCGCCTTCTCGCGCTGTGCGAGGCGAACTTCCCCTTCGCGCTCACCCCGGAGCTGGACACCGTCGGCGCCCACGACTTCGACGGCAGGCTGCGCGGCGCGATGACCGCGCACCCCAGGACCGACCCGGTCACCGGCGAGCTGCACTTCTTCGGCTCCTCGCCCTTCCCGCCGTATCTGCTCTACTACGTCGCCGACGCCCACGGCCAGGTCATCCACAGCGCCGAGGTGCCGGGCGCCACGGCCTCCCTCAAGCACGACTTCGCCCTCACCGACCACCACGTGGTGTTCATCGAGGGCACGGTCACCTTCGACGCGACCGAGCACTCCGGCGTCCCCTACGGCTGGGACGACCGCCAGCCCGCCCGCATCGGCGTCATGCCCCGGGGCAGCGACGGCGCGGCGCGCGTCCGCTGGTTCCCCGTCGAGCCCGGCAGCGCGCTGCACGTGGCCAACGCCTACGAGGACGCCAGGGGCCGCGTCGTGCTGGAGGCGCCCACCGTGGACCGCGAGGGCTTCCGGCTCTCCTGGAACTGGTGGGTCGGCGCACCCGACCGGGGTGCCGAGCCCGTCGTCCGCTCCTTCGCCCGTCGCTGGGTGATCGACCTGGCGGCGGGGACCGTCGGCGAGGAGACGGTGGACGACCTCGCGATCGAGTTCCCGACCCTCAACGACGCGTTCGCCGGCACCGAGAACCGCTACCAGTACGCCGTCTCCTTTCCCGACGAGAAGGGCTTCGGCGGCTACGGCATCGTCAAGTACGACCGGATGACCGGCGCGCGGCTCCTGCACGAGGCGGGAGACGCGCGGCTGCCCAGCGAGGCGGTCTTCGTCCCCGCCGCCGGGGCGACCGGAGAGGACGACGGCTATCTGCTCACCGTCGTCTCCGACCTGAAGCAGAACGCCTCCCAGCTGCTCGTCCTCGACGCCTCGGGACTCGACCGGATAGCCACCGTCCACCTGCCACGCCGGGTCACGGCCGGCATCCACGGCTCCTGGATCCCCGACACGGCCCTGGACGGCGCCGCCTCCGACTGAACCACGCACGCCAGGAGGGGACCGTCCCGGTGGTCGCGGACGTCCGCGGTGTCGGCGCGGACGTCCGCGGTCTCGGCGAAGCGGGCCGGATCAGCCGTTGTATGGGGCGGCGACGTCGAGGACCCAGGTGACGCCGAACCGGTCGGTGAGCATCCCGTACAGCGGCGCCCACTGCGAGGGCTCCAGGGGGTGCACGAGGGTCGAGCCCTCGGCGAGCTTGGCCCACAGGGCGCTGATCTCCTCGGCGCTGTCACCGCGCACGGAGACGAAGAACGGGTTCTCCCCCCGGCTCAAGGGCAGTTGCGAGGGCACGTCGTAGGCCATGACGTGGAAGCCGTTGTCACCGACCACCTCGCCCCATGTGATCCAGTCCGCCTCGTTCTCGTCGCGCACGTTGCCGGCGTCCCTGTAGGTGATCGCGACGGTGCGCCCGCCGAAGACGGACTGGTAGAAGTCCAGCGCCGCACGCGCGGTGCCTCGGAAGTTCAGATGGGTGGTGGTCGTGACGGACATGACCTGGTCCTTGTCCTCGGGGATGACAGCGGGTCGCCGTCCGTTCCGGGGCGATGGCCCTTCCGGACGGCTCGCACGCCACGATGCCCCCGGGAGCGGACAGGATGTGTCCTGTACCGACGCTTCCTCCCGGACGGCCCGCCGCCCTCAGCCTTTCCGCTGGCCCAGGACGCAGAACTCGTTGCCCTCCGGGTCGAGGAGGGTCACCCACCGCTGCCCGTCCCGCACGGTGTCGGCGCGCCGGGCGCCGAGCGAGAGCAGCCGGGCGACCTCGGCCTCCTGGTCGTCGGGGCGGAAGTCGGGGTGGAGCCGGTTCTTCGACGTCTTGCCCTCGGGGACGGGCACGAAGAGCAGACCGGGCATCCGGTCCGGTTCAGGCCGGATCTCGATGATCTCCTCGGTCTCGTCGACCACCACCCAGCCGAGGGCCTCGGCCCACCAGCGCCCGAGAGCGACGGGGTCGGCGGAGTCGACGATGATCTGTTCCCATTCCAGTGCCATGGGGCCTGATCATAGGCAGGACCTGCGGTCCCGTCGCCGCGGAGTGCAACGGGCCCGCCTTCCGCACCTTCCGCACCGGCGGACGCACGCCGCCGCTCGGGGCGGGGCGGGCGGCCCGGCGGGCCTCGGCCCGTGATCGGGCGAACTCCGGCTCCCTCAGAGCTTGCCCGCCATGAGGACCGTGCGATGCCCCCCGAGCGCGCGTGAGAGACCTTCGAGGAAGCCGGGGCTGAAGTCGGGCCAGTCCCAGAACGTGAAACCGAGATACCCGAAGGCGAAGTAGCCGTCCGACCAGGTCCACGCGGTCAGGTCACCGGGACGCCGACAGCGGGGGCAGACGACTGCCGCGCTGCCCGTGTCGCTCCAGTCGCTGATGGCCTCGCCGAAGGGCTCCCACGCGCCCTCGATCTCCTCCAGCCGGTCGGTGCAGAAATCCGCCCGCCCCGCACAGTGGGGGCACACCGCGAACCGGGGGTCGCCCTGGCCGCAGTGGAAGACGGTGCGGCCGGTCTCGACGCCGAGTCCGTCGCTGGGCTCCCAGTCCTCCTGAACGACCGCCTTGGCCCAGGAGGGGCCGGGCGGATGCCCCGACGGCGCCCCGAGAACGCAGTCGGTGAGCTCGGCCCGGACTATCCCCTCGCCGACCAGCCAGTCGAGCCCGCTGTCCGCCAGGGCCCGGGCGTCCGTCTGCGTGGCGTCGAGATCGACGACGGTCTGGAAGTAGTTCCCCATGAGGCGACAGTAGAAGCAGCCACTGACAGCCCGGCACCCACGACCTCGACACCCGACGGACCTTCGGCGCCCCGCGTGCCCGGACGGGTCCGGACGGGTCCGAAGGGCCACCTGCGGACAGCCGGTCGACCGCCTGATACGGGAGGAACGTTTCCGTTGGCCACGCGGTTGCTCACCCGGAGCCTCCAAGAGGCCCCGGCAGCAGAGAACCCACAGGTCAGCCCTGGGAAGATGTGGTGTCCGAGGGGGGACTTGAACCCCCACGCCCTTAAACGGGCACTAGCACCTCAAGCTAGCGCGTCTGCCATTCCGCCACCCGGACAACAGGTGCGCGCGGCGCTCCGGCCGCTGCGGTGTGTCCACCATACCAAGCTTCCCGGGGTGGTGTTTCCGCATATCGGAGCCGCCCGGACGGGCCGGGGCTCGCGGCTGGGGCGTGCCGCGCGGCCTAGTTGGCGCGGGAGGTGACCGCGCCTGAGGTGGAGCCGAGGGCCTTCAACCAGGAGGGGCCGCTCAGCAGTTCGAGGAGTAACAGCAGTCGGCTCAGCGGCTCCCACTGCGGTGTCGTGGACGTCTCGTCGACCGGCTCCTCCGCCGCCAGCAGTGCCCACACGGCCTTGCCGTGCCGGTCGGGCGTCGTCCAGCCCCAGTTCCTCGCGAGGCCCTCCAGCACGTGCAGGCCGCGTCCCGACTCCTGGCAGGGGCTGGGGCTGCGCACCAGCGGCACGTCCTGACCGGGGTCGAAGACGGCGCAGAGCACCGAGCGTTCGCAGTGCACCAGGCTGAGCAGCAGGGGCTGCTCCTCGCTGGCCGGCGGCAGCGGGCTCGGGCGGGTGCCGGCCGGCAGGCCGTAGCGGAGGGCGTTGGTCACCAGCTCGGAGACGACCACCGTCGTGTCGCCGACCAGCTCGCCCAGTCCCCAGTCGGTCAGCGTCGCGCGGGTCAGCGCGCGCGCCGATCTGGGTGCGCCCGGCTCGCCCGCCAGGGGGAACGTCGCGAAGCCCGCCACGTCCGCGGATGTGGCCCGCCGCCCGGCAGCGGCGAGGGGCGCCATCGAGGCGTAGGGGAGAGCTGACATGAACCGACCTCCGCGGGTGTTCAAGATGACCCTGGCGGTGACTCCGCAGAGTCTATCCTGGGGTACTCAGAGTATCCCTGCAAGTACATCTGAAAGAACGAACGCAAGAACAGATGCAAGAACGTATGCAAGAACGGATGCAAGAACACTAGGAGTTGGGGCACTATCGGGGAAGGCCGCCCCGAGGAACGACGGTGGGCGGTGAAGGCACCCCACAAGCCGAGGAGTTCGGATGCCTGAGTTCGTGAACGGTGTGTCGGCCACTCAGATCCCCGGTGTGAGCTGGCGGAAGAGCGCGCGGAGCAACCCGAACGGCAACTGCGTCGAGGTGGCGGGGCTGCCCGACGGAGGTGTCGCGGTGCGGAACTCGCGGGATCCGAAGGGTCCGGCGCTGATCTACACGAAGGCCGAGATGACCGCGTTCGTGCGGGGCGCCAGGGACGGCGACTTCGACGACCTCGTGGACTGAACGAGGTTGCCCCCGGGGGCGGACCGTTCGGACAACGGTTGACGTGACGGGGCCGGCCGGTGCCGGTCCCGTCCCCCGAGCGAGCGCTTCGCCCGTGGTGAGGGCCCCATGTGTCACCGTGGGTGTGGTCGGGGCGACTGTACGCCCCGTCCGAACAGTGCAACACTTGAGCGCTAATTCAACAGCTCAGGGGAACCCACATGACGTCAGCTCACCAGGGACCGGCCCATTCGGTGAGGGACCTGCTCACTCATCCGAGGGGTGGGCCCACGGTTCTGCGGATCGTGCTCGGCACTCATCTGCGTCGACTCCGGGAGGGCTGTGGAATCACGCGGGAGGCGGCGGGAGACGCCATCCGTGGTTCGCACGCCAAGATAAGTTGTCTGGAGCTGGGGCGTGTCGCCGCCAAGGAGCGGGACATCGCCGACCTGCTGACGCTCTACGGAGTGCGGGACGAGGAGCAGCGCGGGCAGTTCCTCGCCCTGGCCAAGCAGGCCAGTTCGCCGGGGTGGTGGCAGAAGTACGGCGACGTGCTGCCCAGTTGGTTCGAGACGATGATCGGCCTTGAGGAGGCCGCCTCGCTGATCAGGACCTACGAGGTCCAGTTCGTGCCCGGTCTGCTCCAGACCGCCGACTACGCGAGGGCCTGCATCCGGCTCGGCAACCCGCGCGCGACGGACCGTCAGGTCGACCGACGCGTCGAACTCCGTCTGGAGCGACAGAAGCTGCTGCTGCGGGACGGCGCGCCGCGGCTGTGGGCCGTGGTCGACGAGGCGGCGCTGACCCGCCCGATGGGCGGCGTCGAGGCGATGCGAGCACAGATCCGGCATCTGCGGGAGATGGCCGAACGGCCCAACATCACGCTCCAGATAGCGCCGTTCAGGATCGGCGGGCTGGCCGCGGCCGGCGGACCGGTCACCATTCTGCGTTTCCTGGAGCCGGACCTGCCCGACATCGTCTATCTGGAGCAGCTCAACAGCGCGCTCTACCTGGACAAGCGGGAGGACGTCGAGGACTACCTGGCCGTGATGGACAGCCTGTGCGCGACGGCCGAGCCGCACGGCAGGACGCCGCAGACCCTGGAGCGGGTGCTGACCGGGCTCGACGGGAACGGCGGGCCGTCCTGAGGCGGGCCCCGGCGCGAGGCCGGACGCCCTCGCGCGCGAGGCGCGGGCACGAACGGAACGCGGGCACGGGCAACGGGCCGGGGAGCACCTCCCCGGCCCGCGGTCATGCTCGGCGCCGGCCGCGCCCGGCGCCTGAGGCGGCGTTCAGCGCTTGCGGCCGACTCCGCCGTACTCGATCCACTCCTCGGTCTGCTGCTTGGGCCCGAGGTCGCTGTCCGGGCGCCAGGTGCTGATCTCGCACAGCCCCGGTTCGAGGAGCTCAAGTCCCTCGAAGTAGCGGCGCACGTCGGCCTGTTCGCGGACACGTCCCCAGTTCCCCTGGGTGGCCGCGTTCATGAACGCGGTGGCCTCGTCCCGCAACACCGGGTCGTCGCTGACCAGTTGGTTCATCACCAGGAAGCTCCCCGGCGCCAGCCGGTCGGCGACCCTGTGGACCAGTGCCGTCGGGTCGTCCTCGTCGGGGATGCAGTGCAGCACCGAGACGAAGAGCGCCGCGACGGGCTCGTCCGGGTCGATCAGCCGCACCAGGTCCGGGTGGCCGAAGATCCCGTCCGTGTCGCGGAAGTCCGCCTGGATGACGGCGGTGTTGGCGTTCTCCTCCAGCAGCGCCCGGCCGTGCGCGAGCACGATCGGGTCGTTGTCGATGTAGACCACCTTGGCGTCGGGGTCGCTGCGCTGGGCGATCTGGTGGACGTTGTCCTGGGTCGGCAGGCCGGAGCCGTGGTCGATGAACTGCCGGATGCCGTAGTCCTCGGAGAGGATCCGCACGGCCCGCTGGAGGAAGCGGCGGTTGTTGACCGCCAGGGGGCGGGTGCTGGGCGCGGTCTTCTCCAGCTGGTCGAACGCCTCGCGGTCGACCGCGTAGTTGTCCTTCCCTCCCAGGGCGTAGTCGTATATGCGTGCGACGCTGGGCACGTTGACGTCCACCTCACGGGTGGTGACGTCCTCGGCTCCGGCCATGCGAACCTCTCTTCTTCCTCGTACCTGTACAACAGGGCCGCATCCTCGCACGCCGTACGGTAGTTGACGGTTCATCAAGCCGTCCGCGCACACAACTGTCCGAATGTCGACGCCCGCTCCCGCCACGCGCCGGCTCAGCGGTGGTCGTCGAGCCAGGTCAGCAGGTCGGCCTGGACCTCGTCCCGGTTGGTCTCGTTGAGGATCTCGTGCCGGGCCTCCGGGTAGGCGCGCCAGGTCAGCTCCCGGGTGCCGTGGTAACGGAAGTCCTCCAGCAGCTCGTAGACCAGGCTCATCCCGCTGTGGCAGGGGTCCTGCTCGCCGACCGCCACATGGACCGGCAGGTCCCTCGGCACGCGCGCCTGCTGCTCGGGATCGTTGATCTTGCGCACGCCCAGCACCCAGTCCAGCGAGAGCCCGGCGCCGAAGGCGAAGCCGCAGCGCCGGTCCGCCACGTAGGCGTCCACCTCGGCCGGGTCGCGGCTGAGCCACTCGAAACCGGTGCGGTGGGGGTAGGGGTCGTTGAAGGCGGCGAAGAGGTCGGGGACGAAGGTCGAGGGGGCGTCCCGGCCGCCGTGCTCGATCTCCTCCTGGAGCGCGGCGATCGCCCCGGTCGGCTCGCACCCCGGCAGCGAACGGAAGGTGCCGCTGAGCACCAGCCCGCGCAGCGTCTCGCCGTGCTCCTGGGCGAAGTCCCGCGCCAGCTGGGAGCCCATGCTGTGACCCAGCATCACCAGCGGCACGCCCGGGTGGGCCTCGCGCACCCGGTCGCCCACCGCGCGCAGGTCCTCCACGGTCGAGCGCCAGCCGGAGGCGCCCACCGCGCCCAGCCCGCCGGTGTGCGCGGCCGTCGCGCCGTGGCCCCGGTTGTCGGAGGACACCACGGCGTAGCCGTGCGCGGCCAGCTCGCGGGCGAACCGGTCGTAGCGCAGGGCGTGTTCGGCGGCGCCGTGCACGATCTGGACCACCGCGTGCGGTCGTCCGCCGTGGTCGGGCGCCCAGTGGTAGGTGGCGATCGGCACCCCGTCCCTGGCGGTGTGGAAGTCGGCGCGTGGGGGCGTGGTCGGCGTTCCTTGTTCCACGTCTGCTCCTTTGTGCGAGTGCGTGCCTGCGTTCCGCGCGCCTTGCCGCGCGGCGCGTTCTCCCGGCGCCCGTGCGCGTACGCGGACGCCCGGGGCGCTCTGCGAACGCTTCCCGGCCGGAGGGCAGGTCAAGAGTCCGCGCGGCCACGGATGGGCGAGGGAACGCGCGACGACCTCGATGCTCACGCCGGGGCCCGGCGGACGGCGAGGGGACACACCGGGCCCCGGCGGCGAGCCCTCGGGGCGGTCGGGTCGGGAGGTGAGGCGACGTCACCCGGACGACGCACCGGCGGAGTTGATGGCGGGTGAGTCGACGCGCGTCATTGACATGGCCATGGCTCGGGATGAGGGTAGGTTCCGCCGCGCGTCCGCACCCACGAGGGCGCCGGCATCCGCGACCGCGAACGGAGAAGCGTGTTTCGACGATCTGCCCCCCACAGACACGGCACCCTGGCGTTGGCGGGCGTGACCCTCGCCGGCCTGCTCACGGCGGCGACCCCGGCGCTCGCCGCCCAGGACCGGGCGTCCGACCCGGTCAACGCCGCCTTCGCCGAGGCCGCCGACGCCTACCAGGTCCCCCGCGACCTGCTCGTCGCCGTCGGCTACGGAGAGACCAGGCTGAACGACCACGACGGCGCCCCCAGCCACGCCCGCGGCTACGGCGTCATGCACCTGGTCGACAACCCCGGCCACCGCACCCTGGACGCCGCCGCCGAGGCCACCGGCCTCGACGCGGCCGAGCTGCGGACCGACACGGCGGCCAACATCGAGGGCGGCGCGGCCGTTCTACGCGCGTACGCCGATGCGCTCGGCCTCACCGCCCCGGACCGCGCCGACCTCGACGCCTGGTACCCCGTCGTCGCCCGCTACGGCGGCGCCGAGCAGGACGCCACCGCCAGGCTCTACGCCGACACGGTCTACGAACTGCTCGCCGACGGGCTCAGTGCGGTCGTCGGAGGCGAGGAAACGGTCACCGTCGACCCCACCACGGTCGCTCCCGAACGCGGGGAGTACGCCGGGGCCGACATCGGCGCCCTCAGCGAGGACTACCCGCCGGCGCTGTGGGCCCCCGCCCACTCGGCCAACTTCGCCACCGGACGCACCGAGGCCATCGACACCGTGGTCATCCATGTGACCCAGGGCTCCTACGCCGGCTCGATCGCCTGGTTCCAGAACCCGGACGCGCAGGTCAGCGCCCACTACACCATCCGTTCCTCGGACGGCGAGGTCACCCAGTCCGTCCGCGACCGGGACACCGCCTGGCACGCCAGGTCGGGCAACCCGTACAGCATCGGCATCGAACACGAGGGCTGGGTGGACGAGCCCTCCTGGTTCACCGACGCCATGTACCGCTCCTCGGCCGCGCTGACCCGCCACCTCGCCGACAAGCACGGCATCCCGCTGGACCGGCAGCACATCGTCGGCCATGTCGAGGTGCCGGGCAACGACCACACCGACCCCGGCCCCCACTGGGACTGGGACTACTACATGGAACTGGTCGGCGGCGACCCCGGCGACCCCGGCGAGCCCGGTCCTCCGGCGCTGGACTTCCCCGCCTACGACACCCTCAGGGACGGCTCCACCGGCGCCCAGGTGACCGCGCTCCAGTACCTGCTCAACCAGAACGGGCAGAACGCGGGCACCGTCGACGGGCAGTTCGGCCCCAGCACCGCGGCGGCCGTGCGCGGCTTCCAGACCGCCAAGGGCCTCGACGCCGACGGCGTCGTCGGCCCGCGCACCTGGACCGCGCTGCTGTCCGCCGGCGCCACCACCACGGTGCGCGAGGGCAGTTCTGGCGAGGCGGTCTCCCGCCTCCAGCGTGCCCTGACCGCCGCCCTCGGCCGCACCGTGGACGTGGACGGCCAGTTCGGCCCGAACACGGGCGCCGCCGTCAAGGAGTACCAGGCCGACCGCGGCCTGGACGCGGACGGCGTCGTCGGCCCCGCGACCTGGGGGGCGCTCCAGTCCGGCCGGTGACCCGCGCCCGGAGACGACGGGGGCCGTCGGGGAACGCGCACGCCGCGTGCGCCCCGACGGCCCCCGTGCGCACGGCGGGTGACGGACCGTCAGTCGTGGTGCATCGCGTCGAAGTAGTGCAGCGCCGCCTGGGCGTAGGCCAGCCGGCGGTCCAACTGCCGTGGATCGTGGTGGTAGTCGGTCCGCAGATGACCGAAGGTCAGCGCCCGCGACCCCGGGGGCGCGCCCCGCCGCCGCCAGATCACGCTGCGCGGATAGCCCCAGACCACCATCTCCGAGACCTGACCGAACGTCACCAGCGAGAGCAGCAGGCAGCCGAGGAAGATCACCAGCCAGAGCGGGAACGCCAGCGCGAAGACCAGCCAGCCGCCCACCGAACCCCGCCGCCCCACATAGGGATCGCCGCCGTCGGCCGGCTCGATCCGCCACTCGCAGCGGCGGCCGAACCGCGCCGGCGCGTGACGGATCTCCGCGAGCGGCCGGTCCTCGGCGTCCCTCACCCGGAACCGCCGTGGCCAGGGCACCCGTTCCTCCGGCAGCACGGTCGCCAGCGCCGTCCCGTCCTGGTCCGTCAGCGCCAGCACCGGGTGCGGCAGACCGCCGCCGCGCAGCCGCAGCCGTTCCTCGACCTCCGCGACCGTCACCGGGCGCGCCGCCAGGGACGCCGCCAACTCCGCCGTGGTCTCCTGCCCTTCGGGCGCCAGCAGCCGCACGCGGGCCGCCGGCTCGGCGTCCTCGCCGCGCCCGTTCCGGCGGATCAGGAACTCCTCGCCGACGGTCCACTCGGCGGTGCGCATCCCGTCCGCGCTGGCTATGTCCACGGTGAACCCCGTCGCCACGCCACTCCCTCGCTAGGGCCGGCGGCCCGGCCCCCACCGGCCGCGCCCTCACGCCACTGCGCGTCACCGTACCCGGGGGCGCGGCGCCCACGCCGCGACATCCCCCACACGCGCGACGGGTTGACGCGCCGGGCCGTCGGTCCCCGCGCCAGGTCAGCCACTTGCCCGGCCCGGCGTCCGCCGCGCAGGATGGGCCGATGCCGCGCCCGAGGGTCGGGCCGGCCGGAGGGAGCGTGCACGTGACGGCTCGGGTCGCCGTGGTCGGCGAGGCCCTGGTGGATCTTCTGTGGCGGACCGGTTCCCGGGAGGCGCGCGCCGTTCCCGGCGGCAGCCCGGCGAACGTCGCCGTCGGCCTGCACCGCCTGGAACGCCCCGTCACCCTCCTCACCAGCTGGGGCGACGACCCGCCCGGCGCCCTGGTCGCCGAGCATCTCGCCGGCACCGGCGTCGACGTGGTGCGGCTGCCCACCGGCGGGCCGGCGAGGACCACCGTGGCGCTGGCCTACCTCGCGCGGGACGGCTCCGCCCACTACGACTTCCTCACCTCCTGGGCGCCGTCCGCGCTCGACCTGCCCGAGGACACCGCCGTGGTGCACACCGGCTCGCTCGCCGTCGCCGTCGAGCCCGGCGCCTCCCGCGTCCTCCAACTGGCCGCCGCCCAGCGTGCGTCGGGCCGCCTTGTCGTCGCCGACCTCAACGTGCGGCCCGCCGTGCTCCCCGACCGCACCGCCTACCGGGCGCTCGCCGAACGGCTGGCCGGCGAGGTCCGCGTCCTGAAGGCCAGCGACGAGGACCTGGCCTGGCTCTACCCCGACCTGGCGGTCGGCGAGGCCGCCGAGACGCTGCGCGCGCTCGGTCCCGAGCTGGTCGTGGTGACCCGGGGAGCGGAGGGCGCGTTCGGGCTCACCGCCGCGGACCGTGTCGACGTGCCCGCGCCCGCGGTGGCGGTGGTCGACACGGTCGGCGCCGGCGACGCCTTCCAGTCCGCGCTGCTGGACGACCTCGCCGCCCGCGGCGCGGTCCCCACCGACCCCGCCGTCCTCGCCGGCGTCCTCGCCCGCTGCGCCCGGTGCGCCGCGCTCACCTGCGCCCGGGAGGGCGCCGACCCGCCCACCCGCGCCCTGCTCGACGGGGACGGGACGGACACGGCCGCCCCGGACGGAACGCGCGGGACGGAGACGGCCGACCGGGGCTGAACGCGCGCCCGCCGCGCGGGCGCGGACCGCGGCCGTTCAGGAGCCCGGGTCCTCCAGCCGGAAGCCGACCTTCAGCCCCACCTGGAAGTGCGCCGGCCGCCCGTCCTCGATGTGCCCGCGCACCTGCGTCACCTCGAACCACTCCAACTGCCGCAGGGTGCGCGAGGCGCGTTCGATCGCGTTGCGGATCGCCGCGTCCACGCCCTCGGGCGAGGAACCGACGATCTCGGTCACCCGGTAGATGTGGTCGGACACACTGACCTCCCGTGGCTGTGCCGCTGACCTCCCACGGTGCCCCAGCCGGCCGCCCTCCGCACCCGGGGGAGCGGCCCGGGGCGGCCCTCGGCGGTGTCGGTCCGCGATGCTACGCTCCCGGTGGGTCGTGACTGGCGCGTACGAGATGGGCCCAACCATCGGGAAGCGACCCCAGCGATGCGATGTGGAGCCGTGCGCCTGGGCCGTCGCGACGTCTGCCTAGGAGGCCATGAGTGACCACGGAGAACATGTCCGCCACCCCCGAGTCCACCGCCTTCCGCACGGCGCTCGACGTGGTGCGCGGCGTCGAGCCCCGGATCGCCGACGCGATCGGCGCCGAGATCGAGGACCAGCGGGCCTCGCTCAAGCTGATCGCCAGCGAGAACTACGCCTCGCCCGCCGTGCTGCTCGCCATGGGGAACTGGTTCAGCGACAAGTACGCCGAGGGCACCATCGGCCGCCGCTTCTACGCCGGCTGCCGCAACGTCGACACCGTCGAGGCCATCGCCGCCGAGCACGCCCGTGAGCTCTTCGGCGCCCAGCACGCCTACGTCCAGCCGCACTCCGGCATCGACGCCAACCTCGTCGCCTTCTGGGCGGTGCTCGCCCAGCGCGTCGAGCTGCCCGCGCTGGAGCAGGCCGGGGTGCGCCAGGTCAACGACCTCGGCGAGGAGGACTGGGAGCGGCTGCGCAAGGCGCTGGGCGACCAGCGGATGCTCGGCATGTCGCTGGACGCCGGCGGCCACCTCACCCACGGCTTCCGGCCCAACATCTCCGGCAAGATGTTCCACCAGCGCTCCTACGGCACCGACCCGGAGACCGGGCTGCTGGACTACGACGCGGTGCGCGCCGCCGCCCGCGAGTTCCGCCCGCTGATCCTGATCGCCGGCTACTCCGCCTACCCGCGCCGGGTCAACTTCCGGATCATGCGCGAGATCGCCGACGAGGTCGGCGCCACGCTGATGGTCGACATGGCGCACTTCGCCGGGCTGGTCGCCGGCAAGGTCCTCACCGGCGACTTCGACCCGGTGCCGCACGCCCAGATCGTCACCACCACCACCCACAAGTCCCTGCGCGGCCCGCGCGGCGGCATGGTGCTGTGCGACGACTCCCTCGCCGACCAGGTCGACCGCGGCTGCCCGATGGTGCTCGGCGGCCCGCTGCCGCACGTGATGGCCGCCAAGGCCGTCGCCCTCGCCGAGGCCAGGCAGCCCGCCTTCCAGGACTACGCCCAGCGCGTGGTGGACAACGCCCGCGCCCTCGCCGACGGCCTGACGCGGCGCGGCGCCCGGCTGGTCACCGGCGGCACGGACAACCACCTGGCGCTGCTCGACGTCTCCGGCTACGGCCTCACCGGCCGCCAGGCCGAGGGCGCGCTGCTGGACGCCGGCATCGTCACCAACCGGAACGCGATCCCGCGCGACCCCAACGGCGCCTGGTACACCTCCGGCATCCGGCTGGGCACCCCGGCGCTGACCACCCGGGGCCTGACCGCCGACGGCTTCGACGAGGTAGCCGAGCTGATCGACAGCGTGCTGCGCCGCACCACCCCCGGCACCGCCAAGAGCGGCAAGCCCTCCAAGGCCACCTACGTCCTCGGCGAGGGCGTCGCCAAGGAGGTCGCCGGCCGCGCCGCCGACCTGCTGGACAAGCACCCGCTCTACCCCCGGGTCGACCTCGGCTGAGCGGTCCGCGCCCCCTATCCCGATGACGTTCCCCCTCACCCGTCCGCACACCACGCCGGCCACCGAGGCCGAGGCCGTCGCCTGCCAGCTGCGGCTGCGCGCCCACACCGTGCTGGACTCCTCGGGCCCCGTGCCCGGGGCGTCCGGCACGGTGGTGGCCGGCGTCGACGTGGCCTACGACGACGCCCGCGACCTGGTGGCCGCCGCGGCGGTGGCGCTGGACGCCGCCTCCCTGGAGGTCGTCGCGCGCGCCACCGCCGTGGGCCGCGTCGACTTCCCCTATGTGCCCGGGCTGCTGGCGTTCCGCGAACTGCCCACCGTGCTGGCCGCGTTGGAACGGCTGGCCGTCGCGCCCGACCTGGTGGTCTGCGACGGGCACGGACTCGCCCACCCGCGCCGGTTCGGGCTGGCCAGCCATCTGGGGGTCCTCGCCGACCTGCCGACCATCGGGGTCGCCAAGAACGCGCCGCCGCCCCCGGTGCGCGAGGCGTCCCCGGGGCCGGCGCCGGAACGCGGCTCCACCGCCTCGCTGCTGGACCCGGCGACGGGCGAGGAGGTCGGCCGGGTGCTGCGCACCAGGGACGGCGTCAGGCCCCTGTATGTCTCGCCCGGCCACCGCACCACCGTGGACGACGCCTGCGCCCACACCCTCCGACTGGCCAGGGAGGTGCGGCTGCCCCAGACCACCCGGCTCGCCGACCGACTCTGTCGCGAGGCGCTGGCCGCCGCCTGAGCCTCCGCCCCACCACCGCTTTCCGTCTCAGCCGGCCGCCGCGAGGGCAGCCAGGGCGGTGTCCACGTCCTCCTCCCCGCTGTAGAGGTGGAACGAGAACCTCAGCCGGCCGGCCCGGCGCGACATCCGCACCCCCGCCGCCTCCAGCGCCTCCGCCGCCCCCGGGCTCTCCGGCACCGAGACGATGGGCGAGCCGCCGGGCCCCGTCGGCAGCCCGAGCCGCGCGAGTCCCGCGCGGAACCGGTCGGCCAGCCGCAGGTCGTGCGCGCCGATCGCCTCCTGTCCCCACTCCCGCACCAGGGCGAGCGCGGGTGCGGCGGCCGCGTAGGTGTAGAACGCGGGCCCGGTGTCGAACCGCCGCGCGTCGTCGGCCAGCGCGGTGACCGGGCCGTAGAGGCTGGCCGACGGATCGGCCGCCGCCATCCAGCCGGCGCCCAGCGGACGGAGCCCACCGCCGTCGGCCGGAACGGTGAGGAAGGAGGTGCCGCGCGGGCAGAGCAGCCACTTGAACGCGCCGCACACCGTGAAGTCGAAGGCGTCGGCGGACAGCGGCAGCCAGCCGGTGGACTGCGTGGTGTCCACCAGGGTCCGCGCGCCGTGCGCCCTGGCGGCCCGGGTCACGGCGGCGAGGTCGGCGCGCGCGCCGTCGGCCGACTGCACCGAGGAGACGGCGACCAGCGCGGTCTCGGGGCCGATCGCCTCCGCCAGCGCGGCCAGCGGCACCTGCCGGGGCCGCAGCCCCACGCGCAGCGCGAACGGTGTCACCAGCGAGCTGAAGTCCCCGTGGGCGCACAGTACTTCGCTCCCCTCGGGCAGGGCGGCCGCGATCAGCCCCACGTGGGCGGCGACGGAGCCGCCGACCGCGACCCGTTCCGGACCGAGCCCGACCAGCGCGGCGAACGCGGCCCGGCTCTCCTCCGTCGCGCGGAAGTACGCCGCCTGGTCGGGCCGTCCGGCCGCCGTCTCGCGCACCGCCGCCTCCAGCGCGGCGACGGAACGGGCCGGCGGCCGGCCGAGGGAGGCGGTGTCCAGATAGCCGGAAGCCGGAGGGAAGGCATCGCTCGCTTCTCTCAACATGTCGACAAGCCTTCCCAGCCTTGTGCGCCGGTGCACACCGGCGCACGCAGGGGGCGCGCGCAAGTCTCCGCAATTCCCCCTTACGCCACGATGCCTCCCAAGCGGCCCGAACACTGCCGGTGCCCGCCGGAGCACGCTA
The DNA here is from genome assembly GCF_900230195.1 of Streptomyces zhaozhouensis. Taxonomy (GTDB): domain Bacteria; phylum Actinomycetota; class Actinomycetes; order Streptomycetales; family Streptomycetaceae; genus Streptomyces; species Streptomyces zhaozhouensis. The sequence goes on along the minus strand of NZ_OCNE01000030.1, from coordinate 11,608 downwards.
AGGTGCTGAAAGAGGGAGAACTGGGGGCAGCGGAAGGCGCGGTGCGTCGGAGAAGCGTGGGGAGGGACGGGTGCCTCGACCGAGCAGGGGACCGTGTCGTCGCCAGCCGACCCACCCGCACCGCGACGGGCAACGGCCGGACGTCTCACGGGGGTTGACGCGATGCGAGAGCTGACGCCGACCGATCCGCGCCGCGTCGGCGGCTATCTGCTGCTCCGCCGGCTGGGGGAGGGGCGCAGCGGCGTGGTCTACCTCGCCTGCTCGCTGCGTGGCGAGCCCGTCGCGCTCAAGCTGATCCGCCCCGCCTACGCCTTCGACCCCGCCTTCCGCGCCCGTTTCGAGGCCGACGTCGCCGCCGCCCGGCATGTCGGTGCCCGCCGCCTGGTCACCGTCGCCGCGGCGGACACCGCCGGAGGCACCGTCTGGGCCGCCTACCCCTACGTCGCCGGGCCCACCCTCGACGAGACCCTCGCCGCCCACGGGCCGCTGCCGCCGCGCACCGTCAGCGCCCTCGGCGCCCTGCTGGCCGAGGCGCTGACCGCCGTGCACGCCGCCGGCCTCTGCCATCGCGACATCCGGCCCGGTCATGTGCAACTCACCCTGGACGGGCCCAGGTTGACCGGCTTCGGCGGATCGGGCACCCGCATCGGGCCGCCCGGCTTCCTCTCGCCCGAGCAGGCCGTGGGCGGCGCCATCCCCGTCGGCCCGCCCAGCGACCTCTTCGCCCTCGGCTGCCTGCTCACCTACGCCGCCACCGGCCGGGGGCCGTTCGGCGAGGGGAGTCCGCGCGAGCTGTTACGCCGCGCCGCCTTCGACCCGCCCGAGCTCGCCGACGTGCCACGCGGGCTGCTGGAGGTGGTCCGCGCCTGCCTGCACCGTGACCCGCTGCTGCGCCCCTCCGCGCTGGACCTGGCCCGGGAGATGGCGCCGCCGGTGGGCGCCGGCTGGCTGCCAGGCCCCCTGGCGCGCGAGGTCGCCGCCCGCTACGCGGCGCCGCTGCCCAGGCCCGCCTCCCACGAACCCGCGGACCAGGGGCTTCCCCTCGTTCCCGGCCGATCCGCCCCCGACACACCGGCGTTGACCCGGGGCGCGGAGGAGTTACCCGAGGCGGAGCCCCCCGAGCCCGGCGCGCCGGAGGCCCCCTCCGACGCCGCCCAGCCCGAACGACCGCGCCCCACCGGGAGGCGTCGCGCGCTCCGACTGCTCGGCGGCGCGGGCGCGTTGGCCGTCGCCGGCGTCGGTGCCGGGCTGCTGCTGCGCACCGAGCCGCGTGGCGAGGGGCCGGTCGGCGCCGGCCGCCGCGCCTACGCCATCGGCCTCCAGGCCAACCTCAGCGGCACGGGCGCCGCCGCCGGCAGCGGACAGCAGCGCGGCCTGAACATGGCGGTCGACGAGCTGAACCGCCTCGGCAACCTCCCCTTCGACCTCGATGTCCGTCCCCTCGACGACGCGGGCGACCCGGAGCTGGCCCGCGAGGCGGCGCGCGCCCTGGTCGCCGACGAGGAGGTGATGGCCGTCATCGGCCCCACCGAGAACGCGGTGCTCCCCGCCGTCGGCGACACCTACGCCACCGCCGAACTCCCGCTCCTCGCACTGTCGTTGACCGGCCCCAACGACCACGAGCGATACGGCTCGCTGCTCGTGGCCCGCCCGCCGGCCGCGCTCGCCGGGCTCGCCGCGGGCGAGGTGCTGGCCGAGCGCGGCGCCCGCCGGGTCGTCGTCCTCGACGACCGCGCCGCCGGCGAGGAGAGCGGCCGGGTGGCCCGCGCCCTCCACGGCTCCCTGGACCGCGAGCGGTTCACCCCGGTCGCCAGGGAACTCGACAGCACGGAGGCCGACCTGAACGCCCTCGCCGCCGAACTCACCGCCGACGGCACCGAGGCCGTGGTCTGGTGCGGCCGGGCCGACGGCGCCGGCCGGCTCTCCCGGGCGCTGCGCACCAACGGCTACCCGGGCGTGGGCCTGGCCACCGAACGGGCCATCGGCCCGGAGTACTTCCTGCACACCGGCCAGCAGCCCGACGACTGGTTCTTCCTCGCCCCCTACACCGACCCGCGCGCCGACCCCAGGGCCAGCGGCTTCGGCCGCGCCCACCGCGACCGCTTCGGCTGGGACGCCGAGCCCTACGCGGCCGAGGCGTACGACGCGGCCCAACTGCTCGTCCTCACCCTGCGGGAGACAGTCGAAAGCCGCGCCGGCGTCACCCGGGGCGTGCTGCTCGAACAGCTCCTCGCCGGACGCTACCGGGGCGTCGCCCGCGACCTCGCCTTTGACGCCGAGGGCGCCTACGCGGGGGAGGGGCCCGTCGCCTACCTCTACCGCGCCCACCACGGAGAGCTCCGCTTCCAGGGCCCGGTCTCGGGGTGAACGAGGCGCGCCCCGAAGGGCGGTGACGGTCCGGCCGGCCCGCTCGGGCCGGCCGGGACCGCCACCGGAGCTCAGCGCACCGCGGCCTCGATCAGGTCGGCCGCCCGCGCTGTGCCGCCCTCGGCGACCGCCTGCTTCCGCAGCTCCGCCGAACGCGCCGCGACCTCGGGGTCGTTGACCAGTTCGAGCAACGCGGCACGCAGCCGCTCCGCCGTCGCCTCCTCGGTGTCCAGGCGACGCGCCACGCCCAGACTGACCAGTTGGTCCGCATTGCCGAACTGGTCAACTGCCTGGGGCACCGCGATCATCGGCACCCCCGTGACCAGTCCCTCGGACGAGCCGCCCATCCCGGCGTGGGTGACAAAGGCGTCGGCCTGCTCCAGCACCGACAGCTGGGGAAGCCAGGAGTGGACCTCGACGTTGTCGGGTACCTCACCCAGCTCGGCCGGGTCCGTGTGGCGGCCGATGCCCAGGACCACGTGCCAGTCGGGCAGCCCGCCGAACGCCTCCAGGCAGCGCCGGTAGAACGCGACCTGCCGGGTGTAGGCCGAGCCAAGCGAGATCAGCAGCACCCGGCGCGCACCCGCCGGGCGCCGCCACTCGCCGCTGCCCAGCCGCCTGCCGAAGCACGGCCCCACGAAGGTCACCGTCGAGGTGTCCACGTCCTCGGCCCGGGGCTGCATCGCCCGGGGGATCAGCGCCAACGCCCGGTCCGGGCGGCCGGGAAAGCGGTCCATGTCCAGCGTGGTGGCCCCGCAGGAGGCCAGCCAGTCGGTGAAGCGCTCGCGGTAGGCGTCCGCTCCCGGCAGTCGCCACAGCTGGGCCGCGACCTCCTCCTCGTACCCCTCCCAGGCGACATAGGTGGGGGAGAGCTGGATCGGCGGACGGCCCTGCGCCTCGGCGAGGGCGCGTGCGGCGTAGGCGCCGATGTCGTAGAGATAGGCGTCGGCCGGGTCGGCGTCGTAGTGGGCGCGCAGTTGGGGGAGCGCCCGGATCGCGTCGTCGAGGAAGAGACGCATCGCGGCGATCGGGTCCGCGGGCCAGTCGTTGTCGGCGACCGGCAGCCCCGACTCCACGGGGACGAACTCGGCGCCGGTGGCCGTGATCCGCTCGGCCATCAGCGGGTCGTTGGCGTAGGTCACCCGGTGGCCCCGGGCCACCAGCTCGCGGATGATCTCCAGGCTGGGCAGCACATGGCTGATGGCGGGGATGCCGACCATCGCCAGATGGGCGGGGCGGTCGAGCGTGCGCGGGGAGAGCGGAGCGTGTGCGGTCGAGGACGCGCCCTGGCCCGATGGCGCGGAGGCAGGCAGGTGGAAGGAAGAAGACATGCGGGACAACTCATCTCAGATCTGGTGAACGGGGGTATCACGCGCCGGCGCGCCGCAGAACCGCCCTACTGCCGGGCGGGGGCGCGCTCAGAGGGCGCGGACGGAGTCGGGGGCCTGCCCCGGCCCGTTCAGCCGTAGATCTCAAGAAAATGCATACCGCCACCCTAGACGACTCCGCCCTCCTCCGTCACCCGAATGCCTCCGGGCGCCCGGGAGCGTGGGCCGGCGCTCGCGGGTTCCGGGAAAGTTCCGGTCCGGCGGGGCGGCTCGCCGGGCATTGACACGTTCTCGTCATCGCGGCAACACTGCCGGGCGGGAGAGCGCTCTCCGGCTCTCCCGCCACCGAGCGACCCGGAGGTCCGCATGAAACGTAAGAAGGCCCTGTTCTCCGGCACGTTAGCGGCTGCCGTGCTCTCGCTCGTCGCGGCCGGGCTGGGCACCGTGGGCGCGGTCGCCGCGCCGGGCGACGGGGCGACCGCGGCGAGCGAGGTCGACCACTCCGGCCACCGGACGGCGATGGACCCGCCGCCCGGCGAGTGGATCCCGGTCGACGAGCCGGTCGAGGGCATCCCGCCCAACCCGGACGCGCCGTTCGCCGAGCACCGCGAGTTCCAGGCCAACTGCTCGGTCAGCCACACCGGGGACGACGACCCGATCGTCTTCCCCGGCCTCCCGGGCGAGTCGCACAACCACACGTTCATGGGGAACACCACCACCGACGCGTTCAGCGACCTGGACTCGTTGGACCAGGGGGAGACCACCTGCGTCGTTCCGGCGGACCTGTCGGCGTACTGGATGCCGACCATGTACAACGGCGACGAGGAGGTCAGGCCGAGCGGGCCCCAGGTCATCTACTACAAGTCGGGCATCAGGGACCACGAGTCGGTGCGCCCCTTCCCGACCGGTCTGCGCTACGTGGTGGGCAGCCCGACGCAGTCCGCCGAGGACTTCATCAACGCCACCGAGAAGGGCTGGGAGTGCGGTGACGACTACGAGAACGACGACATCCCGGACTACTGCGCCCCCGGCAGCCAGCTGAACGTGCGCTACCAGGCCCCGAGTTGCTGGGACGGGCGGCACCTTGACTCGCCCAACCACCAGGACCACATGGCCTACCCGGTGGTCGAGGACAACCAGGACGTCTGCCCCTCCAGCCACCCGGTGGCGGTGCCGATGATCGAGTTCAAGATGGCGTTCCCGGTCAGCGGCGACACCTCGAACGTCCGGCTGGCCAGTGGTCAGGGATACAGCTTCCACTACGACTTCTTCAACAACTGGGACGAGCGGACGCTGGCCGCGATGGTGGAGCACTGCATCAACGGCGGCCTCCAGTGCGACACCCGTGGCTTTGACCAGTTCCACCCGGACGAGGGCGCCGTGCTCGACGAGAACCACGAACTGCCCTGACCCACCCGGCGGTCCGGTCCCCGGTGGGTGGCCGGTGCACTGGTTGTGACCAGTGAACGGTGGCCGGTCGCGCGTCGCGTCGACCGGCCACCGCGCCCCGCCGCGCCGTCACCGTCGCCTCCCACCGCGCCCCTCCACCGACCACCGCGCGGCCGTCCGGCGGGCCCGTGCGAGGGAGCGCTCTCCCACCCCCCTTCCCCCACGCTGATCGACCGAGGAGTCCCCGTGCCTTCCCTCCCGCCCCCGCAGCCTCCCGCACCCCGAGGTCCCCGCGGCGTGTCCCGCCGCGCCACGCTCGCCGGCCTGGCCGCCGCCGTGGTCGCCACCGCCGGCGCCTCCCACGCACCGGCCGGCGCCGTCCCCGCGCCGCAGGGCCCGCCCCGGCGCCCGGCGACCGCGCCCACCGGCACGCCGATCACCCGGACCGACCCCGTGCTCGGCCCCCACGTCACGGTCTTCGACCCCTCGATGCCCGTGGGCGACATCCAGGCCACCCTGGACGCGGCCTTCGCCCAGCAGGAGACCGCGCAGTTCGGCTCCGGGCGTTTCGCCTTCCTCTTCAAGCCCGGCCACTACCAGGACCTGGACGTCAACATCGGCTACTACACCCATGTCGCCGGGCTCGGCCGCTCGCCCGACGACGTCGACATCACCGGCTGGGTCCGCGTCGAGGCCGACTGGTTCGACGGCAACGCCACCCACAACTTCTGGCGCGCCACCGAGAACCTCTCCGTCACCCCCTGGGACGGCTACAACCGCTACGCGGTCTCCCAGGCGGCACCGATCCGCCGCGTCCACATCAGGGGCGAGATGCCGCTGTGGAACGGCTACGACGGCTGGGCCAGCGGCGGGTTCCTCGCGGACAGCAAGGTCGACCGGGTGGTCTCCGGCTCGCAGCAGCAGTGGCTGACCCGCAACAGCGAGCTGGGCGAGTGGGCCGGCTCGGTGTGGAACATGGTCTTCGTCGGCGTCGAGGGCGCCCCGCCGCACCACTTCCCGGACCCCTCGCACACGGTCGTGGAGACCACGCCGTGGGTCAGGGAGAAGCCCTACCTCTATCTCGACGGCGACGACTACGCCGTGTTCGTACCCGACGCGCGCCAGGACTCCCGGGGAACGACCTGGGCCGACGGGCCGACGCCCGGCACCTCGCTGCCGCTGAGCGCGTTCCACGTCGCGCACGAGGGCGACGACGCGGCCTCCATGAACGCCGCGCTCGCCGAGGGCAGGCACCTGATGATCACCCCCGGCGTCCACCGGATCGACCAGACCCTGGAGATCACCCACCCCGGGACCGTCGTGCTCGGCCTGGGCATGGCCACCCTGATCCCCGAGGGCGGGGTCGACGCGATCCATGTCGCCGACGTCGACGGTGTCCAACTGGCCGGCCTCCTGGTCGACGCGGGCGAGGGCGGCTCGCGGGTGCTGATCGAGGTCGGCGAGGAGGGCTCGACCGCCCGTCACCAGGAGAACCCGATCCATCTGCACGACGTCTTCTGCCGGATCGGCGGCGCGCACCCCGGATCCGCCGAGGTCAGCCTCCTGGTGCACGCCCACGACACGGTGATCGACCACGTCTGGCTCTGGCGCGGCGACCACGGCGAGGGCGTCGGCTGGGACGTCAACACGGCCCGCAACGGCCTGGTCGTCAACGGCGACCATGTCACCGGCTACGGCCTCTTCGTCGAGCACTACCAGGGCCACCAGGTCATCTGGAACGGCGACCACGGGCGCACCTACTTCTACCAGTGCGAACTGCCCTACGACCCGCCCGACCAGGCCGCCTGGATGAACGGCGACGAACAGGGCTGGACCGCCTACGTGGTCGCCGAGGGCACCACGGCCCACACCGCCTACGGCCTCGGCGTCTACAGCCTGATGCTGGAGGACGCGCACATCACCACGGAACGGGCCATCGCCACGCCGGCGGGGGACGGGTTCGACTTCACCAGCATGGTGATCGTCTCGCTGGGCCAGCTCGGCATCATCAACCACGTCATCAACGACCTCGGCGGCCCCGCGGGCCCCGGGCTCAACGACGGCATCTTCTACCTGGAGAGCAACTGACGGGGAGGGCGACGGACGGCCCGCCGGGGGGCGTTCGGCCGACCGCGCCCGCTCCGCCGCACGCTCTCCGGCGCGTCGCGCCGGCCCCGCTCCGTGCCGCGGCCCCGGGCGCGCCTCGGGTAGGGTGGTCGGCGACTTCACAGGCGGCGGGTGCGGAAGCACCCTGGGAGACGAGGGAGGTGAGCCCGATCACCGTTCGGTCGGCACGGGCACTCCCACCCCGGGGCGGGGCGGCTCCCACGCGGTGAGCGCCGCCGGGGGCCAGGGGGCGTCCGACGCGCTTGAGAGGCTCTGATGTCGGTTCCACCCCTTTCCCCCTCCTCCGCTTCTTCCCTGCCCTTCCTTCCCCCGCCCTCCGCCGTCGTGGCCCGGCTGCGGGCCGCCGGCTGCGTCTTCGCCGAGGACGAGGCCGCGCTGCTGCTGGCGGGCGCCGAAGGCGACGGCGAGGCGCTGGCCGCCTCCGTCGCCCGCAGGGCCGCCGGCGAACCGCTCGAACACGTCCTGGGCTGGGCCGAGTTCGCCGGTCACCGGGTCAAGGTCGGGCCCGGCGTGTTCGTGCCGAGGCGCCGCACCGAGTTCCTGGTGGAACGCGCGGTGCGGCTCGCCGCCGCACCCGCCGTCGCGGTCGACCTGTGCTGCGGCTCCGGCGCCGTGGGCGTCGCCCTGCTGGCCGCCTGGGAAGGCGTCGAACTGCACGCCGCCGACCTGGACCCGCGGGCGGTGGCCTGCGCCCGACTCAATCTGGGCCCGGCGGCCGCGGTGTACGAGGGCGACCTCTACGCGCCGCTGCCGGCGCGGCTGCGCGGCCGGGTGGAGGTACTGGTCGCCAACGCGCCCTACGTGCCCACCGACGCCGTGGCCCTGCTGCCCACCGAGGCCCGCGTGCACGAACCCGCGACCGCCCTGGACGGCGGCGCCGACGGGCTGACCGTGCTGCGCCGGGTGATCGCCGACGCGGCGCGTTGGCTGGCACCCGGCGGGAGCCTGCTCGTGGAGTCCGGCGAACGTCAACGACCCGCGCTGCTGGACGCGTTGCGCTCCGGCGGCCTGACGCCCCGCGTCGCGCACTGCGCGGAACGCGAGGCGACGGTGCTGATCGGTCGTCGGCCCGACGCGGACTAGGACCTCTCGTCGAGCACGGTGGGCCGCGCGGCGGCCCACCGCAGCGAGTGCCGGATGCCGTCGGTCAGCGGCAGCCGCGCCCGCCAGCCGAGCAGCCTCTCGGCCCGGTCGCCGCGGGTGCGGGCGCCGGCGGAGTCGCCCGGACGGCGCTCGGCCTCGACCGCCTCGATCGGACGGTCGCTCACCTCGTTATACGCCGCGAGCAGTTCGCGCACGGTGGTGCCCGTTCCGGTGCCGAGGTTGATCGCCGTGGACCGGGTGCCGTCGGTGAACAGCCCGTCGAAGGCGTCCAACGCGGCCAGGTGCGCGGCGGCCAGGTCCCAGACGTGGACGTAGTCCCGCAGCCCGGAGCCGTCCCTGGTCGGATAGTCGGTCCCGGTGATCCGGAACGGCCGCCCCTCCTCTCCCGCCAGGATCATCTGCCCCAACGCATGGCTGGGCCGGGGGAGTTGCAGTCCGGTGCGCAACTGGGGATCGGCGCCGACCGGGTTGAAGTAGCGCAGCGAGAGCACCCGCAGCGGGGTGCCCGCCGCGATGTCCGCGAACATTCCCTCGCAGACCGCCTTGGTCCGCGCGTACGGGCTCAGCGGCTCGATCGCCGACCCCTCGTCCACGGTCAGATCCTCGCCCGCCCGGTAGATCGAGGCCGAGGAGCTGAACACCAGCCGGTGGCAGCCGTTGCGCAGCAGATGCCCCGTGAACTCCAGGCTCTTGGCCACGTTGGCCCGGTAGTAGCCGATCGGGTCGGTCACCGAGTCGGGCACCACGATCAGCGCCGCGCAGTGGACCACCGCGCCGATCTCCGGATGCTCGGCGAAGATCCGGTCCACCAGAGGCCCGTCGGCGATGTCCCCCTCGTAGAACGCGCGCCCCTCGGCGAACTCCCGCCGCCCGGTGACCAGGCTGTCCAGCACCACCGGGGTGATCCCGCGGTCCAGACAGGCCGAGGCGACCGTGCTGCCGATGTACCCGGCACCTCCGGCGATCAGGACCTTCATCACGCATCCCTTCGTCGACGTCCGAAGCTCCCCAACCTACCCGCGGCCCCCGACCGGGAGCGCGCGGGCCGCGCGTGGCAGGATCGCCGACCGTGTCCGCCTCCTCCCGCGACCCGCGGTCCCCGCACCGGCTGTTGTGCCGCCTCGACGACGAGTTCCACGCCACCGCGGTGGCCTGCCCCGACGGTCTGGGCGTGGTGCTGGCCGCGGCCGGCGCGACCGGCAACAACGACCTCGGCGAGGTGCTGCTCCTGGCACCGGACCCGGACCCGGAGCCGGAGGAACCCACGCGGCTGGTCACGCTGACCGAGCAGTCGATGGCGGTGGACGCCGTCTTCAGCCCGGACGGCGCCCGGGTGACGGTCGGCTTCGCCGATCTCGGCGGTGGCGGCGACGGGCCGGTGACCTACGGACGCGACGGGGTGCGCCGAAGCGGGTTCGCGATCGACGGCGGCGACGCCGACGCCGAACCCCCCGACGCCGAGATCGACTTCGTCAGGCTCGGCCAGTCCGGCGACGGACGGCTGCTCGCCGGCGGCAGCCCGGTCGCCGGAACGGCGGTCGTCGCCGAGGCGGCGACCGGCCGCGTGCTGCTGACCATGGACGGGGTCAGCGGGCCGGTGGCGCTCGACCACACCGGCCGGCGACTGGCCCACGCCCGGCCGGACGGGGCGGTCTCGGTCCGCGAACTCGGCGGCGAGGCAGGGGCGGTGACCTGGGATACCGGCCTTTCGGCCGTGCACGCGCTGGCGTTCTCCCCGGACGGCACAGGGCTGCTCGCGGCCGGCGGTGACCGGCCCACGGCCTGCCTCTTCACGGCGGGAGGGGAACGCGCGACGGTCCAGGTCGCCGACCCCGCCTTCGGCGTCGACGCCTCGCTGCCCTGGGCGGCGCTGGCGTCGCGCGCCTGCTGGCCGCGGGCCGGCCGGGGCCGCCCGGTGGTGTTCCTCGCCGACGACGAGTCGGCCGTGCTCTTCGACGGCATGGACGGAACGATCCTGTGGACCGGGGCCGAGCAGACCGTCGCGTCGTTCACCCCGCGCGGCGGGACCTTCGTCGCCACGGGACCGGAGGGTGTCACCGCGTGGTCGCTCGAAGCGCTCGGCGGGCGTTGACCGTTCGTTGTGCGACCTGTTCGCCGCGAAAACCGCTCGTCGCGGGCGTGGGGCGGGTGGCAGCGTCCGGGCCATGGCACCGCAGTATCAGATCCGCGCCGACTACGACCGCGAGACGATCGTGGTCTATCAGGCCTACGCACCGGCGATCGCCGAACCGGCGCTGCGCGCCGGGCACTTCGTCGCGCCGTTCTCCTTCCACCGGATGACCTGGATCAAGCCCTCGCTCACGTGGCTGGCGCACCGCAGCAACTGGGCCACCAAACCAGGTCAGGAACGCGTCCTCGCGGTCCGCGTCACCCGAAGCGGCTGGGAGGAGGCCCTGTCCCGCGCGGTGCTGACCACCACCCGGGATCGCGCGGCCCTCGACCGTGCCGCCGTCCACGTCCAGTGGGACCCGGAACGCACGCTGCGCGGCGCGGCGGAGAACCGCTACAGCATCCAGGTCGGCATCGGGCGCACTCTGATCCGTACCTTCGACGAGAAGTGGCTGGTCGGGCTGACGGATCTCACCCCCCGCGTCCGCAGGGCCGCCGCCCTGGTCCGCGACGGCCAACCGGCCAGGGCCCGGCGCCTGCTCCCGCCCGAACGGGTCTATCCGCTGCCCCGGGAGCTGGAGTCCCGGCTGTGCCGGGGGAGTTGACCGGCCGCGGGGAACGGGAGGCGGGCGCGGAAGGCGCCGCCCTCGGCACGGCGGTCCGGGACCGGGCCCGGCCTCGACGCGGCCGAGTTCCGGAGGCGGCGGCGGGCGGTGGAACGGCCCCGGCGCCCGAGAGGGGCGGCCGGGGCCGTCGCGGGGGAGGAACGGCGGGTCGCGTCAGGACGCGTAGACGCCGAACTCGTAGAGCGAGTAACCCCATCCGGTGCCGCGTTCCGTGCCCAGCACCCGGACGTAGCGGCCGGTGGCGTCGACCTCCGCGGTCTCCACGCCGCCGGCGCCGTCGGTCACGGTGTGGACCGGCGTCCAGTCCTGGGCGTTCTCCGAGACCTGGACCTCGTAGGCGCGGGCGTGGGAGGTCTCCCAGTAGGGCTTTGGAGGAGATACGCGCGGTAGCGCCCGAGGCATGCCTCGGGCGCTACCGCGCGTATCTCCTCCAAAGCCCTACTGGGGGTGTTGTTGGGTAGGTCCCCTCCGCTTGCGGATACACAGAGTGACGGCATTGAGGGAGGCTATGTAGGGTGAACTCGGTCTCGCAGTTTC
>NZ_OCNE01000007.1 GCF_900230195.1 Streptomyces zhaozhouensis | reverse complement strand
AGCGGCGGCGCGTTTTCCCGCGCAAGCGCGGGAAAAGCATTCCGCAAGCGGAATGCGAAATGCAGTGAAGCCTTTTCGCGCAAGCGCGAAAAGGCAGAGTCCCGCAAGCGGGACTCTAAGAGAAGCTGGCTACGGGGAGGGTGCTGCGTGCTGGTGATGCACTGTGCAGGGACTGGAGGTTCGGGCCACTCTCCCCCTCGTCGGGTGACGCGCGGGTGAGGGGGACGCTGATGAGTTCAACCGCACATCGAAGGGGGAGACCAGAGAGGGTTACGTAAAGGGGCCAAGCCCGACCCATGCTATCACGCGATGGGCGCGTATAGAGAGCGACCTGACAGCTTGTCACGCGTGGGCATGAACGTGTTTCCATTGGTGATGCATCAAGGTGATGCACTGTGTATTTTCTGGTCTAGAGTCTCACCACCAGGTCCATGAATTCAACCCCTACCCTCTCGCGAGGAGTCTGGTCGGGGTGGGCGGTGCACAGGTCGTCGACGCAGGTCACCTCCGTGCCGCCGGCCAGCAGCGCCTCGCACAGGTGCGACCCGAGAAACCCGGCGCCGCCGGTGACGACGGCGTGCCGGAACGGCGTGCCGGTGCTGCCTTCCATGTCCGCTCCCTTCGGCGGCCTGTCCCTTCCGTGGCCACGTCCCCAGGCACCCCCACTGAATACGAACAAATAGCTACAAGGCGTAATTAAAGGGGGTCCGAGGGTGACCGCCCCCGCTCTGTGACCAACCCCACCAAACCCCGAGAACCCCGTGCCCACACGGCGGAACCCCTTCCGGCCGCCCCTGGGAACGATCTTGGTCTTCCCGACCGCCCCGCCGTCTGCCACGGTGGATCGCGCCGTTCCACGGGCACCGACGCCCGTCGCCTCCCCACGTCAGCCGCCCCGACCGGGGCACAGGGAACCCTCATGCCCACACTCCGCCGCGCCCGGGGACACAACCCGTGGCGTTCCCTGCGGCACCCCAGTATGCGCTGGTGGTCCGTGGCCAACCTGGTCTCCAACGCCGGCACCTGGATGCAGCTCACCGTCCAGAACCTGCTCGTGCTCCAGGTCACCGGCTCCGCCGCCATGACCGGCCTCTCCCTGGCCGTGCAGGCCGGCCCCGGGCTGCTGCTCGGCCTCGCCGGCGGCGCCGTCGTCGACGCCTGGCCGCGCAAGCTGACGGCCGCGCTCAGCCAGGTCGCCCTCGGCCTCGTCGCCTTCACCACCGCGGTGCTGGTGGCCCTCGACGCGCTCAACGTGCCCGCGCTGCTGCTCCTGGCCGCCGTCACCGGCGTCATCAGCACCGTCGACGGACCGGCCTGCGCCCTGCTCGGCAACGACCTGGTGCCGCGCCGCGACGTGCCCTCGGCGATCGCCCTGGGCTCCGCCGTGCACAGCGTCGGCCGGCTCGCCGGCACCGCGCTGGCCGGCGGCGCCGTGGTGCTCTTCGGAACCGCCTCGGCGTTCGTCGCCAACGGCTTTTCGTTCGTCTTCGTCGCGGCGATCATCCCCTTCCTCCGGCTCGTGGACCGCGCGGCCGAGGAACCGGAGGACGCGCCGGCGCCCGCCGCCCCGGAGGCGGCAGGAAAGCCCAACGACGGCGGCGCCCGCGCCGGGCTGCGCTTCTTCCGTCGCCGCCCCCAGCTGGTGCTGCTGGCCGGTATCACCGCGCTCAGCTCCGTCTTCGGCCGCAACTACGCGCTGACCCTGGCCGTCCTGGTCACCGGCCCGCTCGCCGGCGGTCCCGGCGCCTTCGGCACCGTCTCCACCGCGCTGGCCGTCGGCGGCATCGTCGGCGCGCTCCTCGCCGGGGTGCTGCAACGCCCCTCGGTCCGCCTGGTCGCCGCCATGTCCGCGATCGGCGCGGTCTTCCAGATCGCGGCCGGGCTGACCCCCACCCTCGGCCTGCTGATCCTGCTGGTGATCCCCATGGCCGTGGTGGAGTCCGTCTCCGACACCGCCGGTGCCACCGTGCTCCAGACCGACCCGCCGCCCGAGATGCGCGGCCGGGTGCTCGGCGTCTGGCGCAGCCTCAGCACCGGTTGGGGCCTCGTCGGTCCGCCCACGGTCGGCCTGATGATGGAACTCATGGGCGCACGGGCCGCGTTGGTCGCCGGCGGCCTGCTGGTGGCGCTCCCCGCCGCCGCCGGCCTGCTGTTCCACGCCCTCCGCCGCAGGGCGCCCGACTCGGAACCGGCTCCCGTCCCCGCGCCCCGCGCCGAGCCGGCCCCGGCGCCCGCTCCCGAGCCCGCACCGGTGCCGGTGGGCTGACGCCCGCCGTTCCCCGCGCCACCAAAGCCCCTCGGGGCGGGGACGCCCCCCCCCGTTATGTTTTTGGCGGTCCTGCAATGGGACCGCTGGCCTCCGGGCCCGGCATTACTGTGTCCCCCTGTCGACGGCATGACCTGGGGGGTGGTGTCACCGGGTCCGGGGGTGTTCGTCGGAGACGCTGATGAGAGGTCCGGCCACCGTCCGGCCCGGCGCAATGCCTGGCAATTCGCGGGCGGCAGGTCTGCATAACGTGGATGCGCGAGCACGACACCCGAGCCGAGGCCGGCACCGTCAAACCTCCTGAAAGGCCGCGATGTTCGAGACCCAAGACGTGGGCGTGTTCCTCGGCCTGGACGTCGGCAAGTCCGCCCACCACGGGCACGGGCTCACCCCGACCGGCAAGAAGGTCTTCGACAAGCAGCTGCCCAACAGCGAGCCGAAGCTGCGGGCCGTGTTCGACAAGCTGACCGCGAAGTTCGGCACCGTCCTGGTCATCGTGGACCAGCCCGCCTCCATCGGCGCCCTGCCGCTGGCCATCGCCCGCGACGCCGGCTGCCGCGTCGCCTACCTGCCCGGCCTGGCGATGCGACGAATCGCCGACCTCTACCCCGGCGAAGCCAAGACCGACGCCAAGGACGCGGCCGTCATCGCCGACGCCGCGCGAACAATGCCGCACACCCTGCGCTCACTCGAACTGACCGACGAGATCACCGCCGAACTGACCGTGCTGACCGGCTTCGACCAAGACCTCGCCGCCGAGGCCACCCGCACCAGCAACCGGATACGCGGCCTACTCACCCAGTTCCACCCCAGCCTGGAACGCGTCCTGGGACCCCGCCTGGACCACCAAGCCGTCACCTGGCTCCTGGAACGCCACGGATCCCCAGCCGCCCTACGCAAAGCCGGCCGACGCAGACTCGTCGAGCTGATCCGCCCCAAGGCCCCGCGCATGGCCGCACGGCTGATCGACGATGTCTTCGACGCCCTGGACGAGCAGACCGTGACCGTTCCCGGCACCGGCACCCTCGACATCGTGATCCCGTCCCTGGCCCGCTCGCTCGCCGCCGTCCACGAACAGCGCCGGGCCCTGGAAGCCCAGATCAACAGCCTGCTGGAGGCCCACCCTCTTTCCCAGGTCCTGACCTCGATGCCCGGCGTCGGCGTCAGGACCGCCGCAATCCTGCTGACCACCATCGGCGACGGCACCAACTTCCCCACCGCCGCCCACCTCGCCTCCTACGCCGGCCTCGCCCCCACCACCAGATCGTCCGGAACCTCGATCCACAGCGAACACGCGCCCCGAGGCGGCAACCGACAGCTCAAACGGGCCATGTTCCTCTCCGCCTTCGCCTGCATGAACGCCGACCCCGCCTCCCGCACCTACTACGACAAACAGCGAGCCCGCGGCAAAACCCACACCCAAGCCCTCCTCCGACTCGCCCGCCAACGCATCAGCGTCCTGTTCGCCATGCTCCGAGACGGCACCTTCTACGAACCCCGGACACCGAAGAACATCGAACTCACCGCATAACCCAACACCCCCGAACCACCCAAACCCGACAGGGACGCCTTGACGAGAGACATAGAGGCACCCCCCCCCGCCGCGCCGCGTCCGCGCCGTCGCCGCCGCCCCGAGCGGCGCGGCCGGTGTGGAACGCGGCCGGCCAGGTACTCGCGGCCCTCGTCCCACACCGGCCCCGAACGCGCGAGGGAGCAACGACGGCATGACCGTTCCCGAGGAGAACCGGCCGAAGACCCCGACCACCGACCCCGAACTCACCGACCCCGACGCCGAGCGGCGGGACCCGACGGAGACGGGCGACGGCACCGGCCGCACCCCGCGCGAGTACCGTGGCTATGTCGAGACGCGATCTCAGGAATCATCAGATCGAGGCTGTTGACGCCATTGTGCGCGGCTTCGATATCCCTCCGGGAGGAATTCCTGCAAACGGGTTTCGGGGGCAGGTCATTTCCGCGTGTGGTACGGGAAAAACTTTCATGGCGGCGTTCGCCGCGAGGGAGATGCTGCCGTGTGGGCGCGTTCTGGTGGTGGTGCCGACGCTGGATCTGCTGTCCCAGACGGTGCGGGAGTGGCGGCGGGTCGGGCACACCGGGCCGGCGGTGGCCGTCTGATCTCTCCAAAAGGACCCGCAGCTGTGGAACTTGGGGGTGCGCTCGACGACGAATCCGGTCCGCCTGTCATTGTGGCACGGCACCGGCCAGGTGGTGATGTTCGCGACCTACGCCTCGCTTCCGGGATCGCCCCCGACTGGAACCCGGACTGGAACCCCCTATGGCAACGCCGCTACGCCGCCCTGCACGGCCTCCTCGCCGAGGAAAGCGGCCCAGTCCACGTCGATCCGGGAGTGACGGTCCACGGGATGGACGTCGGGCGCTGGTTGACCAAGCAGACCCAGCCCGCGGTATGGGCCAGGCTCCTCTCCGGCCAACGGGCGCTCCTGGAACAACTCCGGGTCACCCCGCCCGAGGTCGCGCCCGCCGTGGCGCCAGGGAAGGCCGTAGCGGCCCCCGGGACGGCCCGCGAGGAAGACGCGGGAAACGCGGAAGGCGCGGGGCCCACGGCATTCGGCGTCCTCCCGGCCGCCAGGACACCCACCAAAGGGCGTGGCAGCGCCTCCTTCGAGCGGGGAGTGGCCGCCGCCCGCCAATACCTCGCCCGCGAGGGCCACCTCACCAGGTGGGTCACTGGTTCGCCATGCAGGAGGGGCGGCTGGCCGAGGGGGGCGCCGTATGAGATGGGTCGGGAGACGCAGCGGTTGCGGACGGCGGCTCTGGAGGCGATGTTGCGGGTCGAGTTGCTGGCGGATTCGACGGAGTGGGAGCGGCTGGGGCGGAGGGCGTTGGAGGAGAGCGACCGGATCGCGGGGGCGGGGTCGTGGGAGGGGTTGGATGTGGTGGGTCAGGTGTCGCGGTCGGTGATCTGCGAGTTCGTGGGGTAGCGCGTCGGTATGTGCCGGGGTGGGGTGGGGATGAGCTGCGGGGTGTTCCTGAGGGGGCGTGTGGGCGCCGCCGGCGGGTCGGGGTGTTCGGCTGGCTACCCGACGCGGTCGAGGAAGTCGAGCACTCGGTGCTCGACTCGGGGCGCCGCCTGTTCGTCGTGGGAGGGCAGGCTGTTGTCGGTGAACAGGTGTCTGTCGCCCGGGTAGAGGAACAGTTCCGCGTCCTTCGCTATCTCCACGAGTTGGCGGGCGGCGTCCGCGTCGCCTTCTCCGGCGAAGAACGGGTCGGCGTCCATGCCGTGGATCTGTGCGGGGACGTCGCGGGGCCAGGTCGCGCCGAATTCCGTGACGGGGACGCACGCTTCGAGGAGCAGCGCGCCCTTGGCTCCGGGGCGGGTCTGGGCCAGCTTCTGCGCCGGTAGGACGCCGAGCGAGAAGCCGACGTAGACCAGCTCCGGGGGCAGCTCCTCGGCGACGGCGGCTCCGCGCCCGGTGAGCGTGTCGAAGCCGATGCTCTCGGCGTGGGCGGCGCCCTCCTCCAGGCTGGCGAACACCCGTCCTTCGTAGAGGTCCGGCACGTGGACGGTGTGTCCGGCCCGTCGCAACTGTTCGGCGAAGCCGCGCACGCCGGCGGTCAGCCCGTGCGCGTGGTGGAAGACCAGTACCTCGGCCATGGAGTGCTCCTGTCGTGCCGCGGTGCCCGGGTGGCGCCGCGGCTTGAGTATGGACCGCGGCACTGACATTCCCGGGCGATGAGGTTCTGGGTCGCTGTCGGCCATGGCGCGGTGGTACGCGGGGCGCCCGCCGGTGGGCTGCGGGGCGCCCGCCGGTGGGCTATCGGGTCTGGTTCCGCAGGGCGTCGAGGCGGGCGCGCAGGAGGGGGCCGGTCGAGGGCGTCGTAGGTGCGGGCCCATGTGGAGATGGAGGTCGGGGAGGCGTTCGGGGGTCTCGTGGTAGGCGGCGGTGAGGCTGAGGAGGGCGCTGGCGGGGGTGCCGGTGTCAAGGTGATGGGTGGCGTCGTCGAGGATGTCGTCCGTCTCGCCGGTGCACGTGGGGTAGGTGGCGGCGAACGCGTCGTGGGGGGCGAGGACGCCGATGCCGATGCCGGAGGGGCAGGGTTCGTGGCGCCAGCCGGGCAGCGGGGCGGCGGCAGGCCTGAGATGTGAGGTGTGGCCCGGAGCGGGGGACAGGGCGAGCTGGCGGTGGTTGAGTAGAGGGTTCAACTTGTCTGTGTGGGCAGGGTTTCGGTGTCGGAGGAGGGTGTTCGGGTGGAACCGTTGCGCGCGGGGGATCCGGAGCGGGTGGGTAGTTTCGTGTTGCGGGGCCGCCTGGGCGCCGGCGGGATGGGTGAGGTGTTCCTCGGGCGGTCGCCAGGGGGCCGCTCGGTCGCGGTGAAGGTCATCTACCCGCACCTGGCGGCACAGCGGGAGTTCCGGGCCCGGTTCGCCCGGGAGGTGGCGGCAGCGGAGGCGGTCAGCGGCATATTCACCGCCCCGGTCGTAGCCGCCGGACCGGAGGATGACCCGCCGTGGATCGCCACCGCCTACATCCCCGGCCCCGACCTCGCCCTCGCCGTCACCGAGACCGGCCCGCTGCCGGAAGACTCTGTGTGGGGGCTGACCGCCGGCCTGGTCGAAGCGTTGCAGGCCATCCATGCCAAGGGTCTGCTACACCGGGACCTCAAGCCCTCGAACGTGCTGCTGGCCTCCGACGGGCCGAAGGTCATCGACTTCGGCATCGCCCGCACCCTGGAAGGCTCCTCCCTGACGAGAACCGGAATGGTGATCGGGACGCCCGGCTTCATGTCTCCCGAACAAGCCGAAGACGGCCAGGTCGGACCAGCAAGCGACGTGTTCGCGTTAGGGGCGGTGATCGCCTATGCCGCCACCGGCAACGACCCCTTCGGCGGCGGTGCGCCGCTGGCGATCCTCCACCGCGTCATCAACAAGGAACCACGCCTGGACACCATCACCGGCCCACTCCACGACCTCATCACCGCCTGCCTCGCCAAGACCCCGGACGAACGACCCGCCCTCCCCCAACTACTCGACCAGATCACCTCGCACTGGGCCCCACCCGACGACGCCCCCGGCACCGCCCTCTGGCCCACCGAGGTGACCACCCTCATCCACCAACGGGCCACCACTCCCACCGCCCCGTACACCCAACACTCCGACCCCACCCACGACACCCCCACCGCGGAAGAACTGACCCGCCGGCACGAAGAGGCACTGCACGCCGGCGAAGCGGGAAAGCACGCGGAGGCCGCACGTCTCTTCGTCCAGGTCGCCGCGGACCGCGCACGCGTCCTCGGAGACGACCACCCCGACACCCTGCAGTCCCGCCACAACCACGCCTACTACCTCGGTCAACTCGGCAAACATGAGGAAGCCGTCCGCCTCTTCGCTGAGGTTGTCTCCGACTACACACGCTCTCTCGGAGACAACCACCCCGACACCCTGAACGCCCGCCACAACCACGCTCAGGAGTTCCGCCGCGTCGAAGCACACATCGAGGCCACACGCCTTGCCACGCAACTTGCCGCTGACCGCACCCTTGGCCCCGACCACCCCTACACGCTCACCGTCCGCCACGACCAGGCTCGTCGTCTCGCTCGGGATGGGGACAACGCCGAAGCCGCACGACGTCTTTCCCAGGTCGCCGCGGACCGCGCGCGCGTCCTCGGAGAGGACCACCCCGACACCCTGCAGTCGCGCCATAGCCACGCCTACTACCTCGGCCAAGCCGGAGAGTACGCCGAGTCCGCACGTCTCTTCGTCCAGGTCGCCGCAGACCGCGCACGTGTCCTCGGAGAGGAGCACCCCGACACCCTGCAGTCCCGCAGCGGCCACGCCTGGAACCTCGGGCGGGCTGGGAACCACGTCGAAGCGGCACACCTCTTCGCGGAGATCGCCATCGACCGGGCACGCGTCCTTGGAGAAGACCATCCGGACACCCTCACCGCGCTCAGGAGCCACGCTTGGAATCTCAGCAGAGTGAAAGAACGCAGAAGTTGATGTGGTGTTGAGTTCACGGGTGCCGAGCACGCCGGGCCGCATGGACTTCCCGCGTGGACTTCGACGACGCCCCGCTCTCGGGAGGCGCTTGACCTGGCGCGGGCCGAGTTCGACATCGTGGTGCTGATGGGGCGGGCGAGCTGGCCGCAGACGAGGTATGTCGACCACTGTGTGCTGCTGGCACACGCCGAAGAGAGCCTGCCCGTACGCGAACGCGTACACCACCGCCGGGGTGGGGAACGCCGGCTGACGCCGGAGCAGAGTACTGCCCTCCTACGCAACCGGCACCTGCGGTCCCTCGATTCAATGGCTGGACCTCGGACATTCTCGCTCGGTTCCGCTGATGGGGATGGTCGCCTGCATCCCCCACTTCCTCGGTCAGAAGGCCCCGGATGTCGAGCCCGCCTTCCTCCACGCCGTGTGAGCGGACATGGCCAACGCCGGCCTACTCCCACTGGGCCGGGGCGGGCCCCGGGCTGTGGTGCAGTCCCCGCGGTGGTCCGCCAACTCGGGTGTGTCGGGGCGGGGTTGAGGCGGTTTTCGAGGAGCCGGGCCGGCTGGGCCGCGGAGCCCGGGGCCGGCTCCGTGGCCCTCTGTCGAAGCCTGTCGCTTCAGCGGGGTACAGAGGTGTGACGGCGCCCCGGCTTCGGCCGTGGGCAGCCGCGCGGGCAGCCGGCCGCCGGGAGGCGCAGGGGGACCACGACGGGAGGGTGAGCCGCCGGCGGTTTGAGCGACTTGTGTGCGGTGCGACACGAAGGCCTCCGTGCGGTGCGGATGCGACACCTCCCCCGCGCACGGGGCCCTCGCCATGATCAGGGCCTGGGCCTGTCAACAACGCGCGTGCTCGGTGCAGCCAGGTGGTCGATGGCCGACGTCTGAGCCGCTCATCGTGTGGGCTCACGGTTGTAGAGCTTCTTGGCCCACAGGTAGCCGCCGAGGGCGATCAGGGCGCACCAGCCGATGGCGAGCAGCGCGTTGTTGCCGATCGGGGTGCCCATCAGCAGTCCGCGCAGGGTCTCGATGAACGGGGTGAACGGCTGGTAGTCGGCGAACCATTGGAGCCCGGCGGGCATCGAGTCGGTGGGGACGAATCCGCTGCCCATCATCGGCAGGATCATCAGTGGCGTCAGCATGTTGCTCGCGGCCGCGACGTTCTTGGCCATGATGGCCAGCGCGACGGACAGCCAGGTGATGGCGAGGACGATGAGCACGAGTACGCCGATCACGCCGAGCCATTCGCCGAAGTCCGCGGTGGGCTCGAAGCCCACCAGCAGTGCGACGCCGGTGACGATGGTCATGCTCAGCAGGGTCTGGGCGAGGCTGCCCAGCACGTGCCCGGTGAGCACCGAGACCCGGGCGATGGCCATGGTGCGGAACCGGGCGACGATGCCTTCGGTCATGTCGAGGGCTACCGAGATCGCGGTGCCCTGGGCCGCGGTGGCGGCGGTCATCAGGATGACGCCGGGGACGACGTAGTTCACGTAGGTATCCCGGCCACCCGACGGTCCGCCGAGGCCGCTGCCGAGGACGCCTCCGAGGACGTAGACGAACAGCAGCAGGAAGACCACCGGGACCCCGGCGGCGGTGAGGGTGAGCGTCGGGTAGCGCAGCATGTGCCGCAACTGGCGGCGCAGCATGGTCATCGAATCGGTGAAGGCGTGGGTGCCGGTGCTCATCGGACGGGCTCCTGTTCCGCGGTGGGGTCGCCCGTCAGCGCGAAGAAGACATCGTCGAGATCGGGGGTGTGGATCTGGAGTTCTTCCACGGTGAGCGAGGCGCGGTCGAGCCGGTCAAGGAGAGCGCGCAGCGACCGGATGTCGCCCCGGCTGGCGACCTGCAGGGTGAGCGCCTCATCGTTGCGGGACGTGACGTTCAGGGTCCGGGCGGCGTGGTCGTGGTCGCGTGCGTCGGCGAACCGCAGGGTGATGTGGCCTCCGCCGACGTGTCGTTTGAGTTCCTGTGCCGTGCCCTGGGCGACGATCGTTCCCTGGTGCAGCACCGCGATCCGGTCGGCGAGGTGGTCGGCCTCGTCGAGGTACTGGGTGGTGAGGAAGATCGTGACGCCTTCGTCGGTCACGAGCCGGCGGATGGTGTCCCACATGGTCCGTCTGCTGCGCGGGTCGAGGCCGGTGGTCGGCTCGTCGAGAAAGATCACCCGCGGCCGGCCGACGAGCGTCATCGCGAGGTCCAGGCGGCGGCGCATCCCACCGGAGTACGTCGCCGCGGGCTTGCGGGCCGCGTCGACGAGGTCGAATCGTGCCAGCAGGTCGGTGGCGCGCTGTCGCCGTTCCCGGCGGGGCAGGTGGTGCAGGTCGGCCATCAGGAGCAGGTTCTCCTCGCCGGTGAGGAAGCCGTCAACCGCGGAGAACTGGCCGGTGACGCCGATCGCGGCGCGGATCGCGTCCGGGGCGCGGGCCGCGTCGTGGCCGGCGACCTGGATGTCGCCGGAGTCGGCGCGGATGAGCGTGGACAGGATGTGCACCATGGTGGTCTTGCCCGCGCCGTTCGGGCCGAGTAGCGCGAAGACCGATCCCGGGGGGATGTCGAGGTCGATGCCGCTCAGCACCTCGTGGTCGCCGTACGCCTTGCGTACCGCGGTCGCCGAGAGGGCGGGGGGACCGAGGTTGGTGGTCATGGGTTCGCTTCCGTCGATGGGTTTCCAGCCGGCTTTCATGGTTCGGCAATAGTTGCGTTGCATACACCGATTCGTCAATCACGTTTACGCGAAGCAACGGCATCGCTGCAGGCAGGCGAGGCAAATCGTTGCATGACGAGTGCCAGGTAATGCAACGACAGGAGCGTTGCATTACGCTGGTCCGGACGTCGAACAGGGGAGGGACGCCCGATGCCCGGCGACCGACTCACGCTCCAGGACCGGCAGCAGATCGCCGCGGGGCTGCGCGAGGAGCTGACCTACGCGGCCATCGGCCGCCGCATCGGGCGGCCGACTTCTACCGTCACCCGCGAGGTGACGCGCAACGGCGGGCCGCGCGGCTACCACGCCGAGGCGGCGCACCGAGTGGGCGCGGGGCACATGCGTCAGCGCAGGACCCCCGCGCGGGCGACCCCGCCGGGAGGGAACGACCTCGGCGGGCGCGATCCGCGGATCGTGGACGAGGTGGGCGCGCAGAGCGTGGAGCTGATGGTTCAGGCCGGGCTCCCGCAGATGATGGCCAAGGTGCTCGCCGCGCTGTTCAGCACCGACAGCGGCGGCCTCACCTCCGCGGACCTCGTGCGACGCCTGCGGGTCAGTCCGGCCTCCGTCTCCAAGGCCATCGGCTATCTGGAGAACCAGGCACTCGTCAAGCGCGAGCGCGACCCCCGCAGCCGCGCCGAGCGCTACGTCATCGAGGACGACGCGGTGTTCACCTCCATCATGGCCGGCGCGCGCAACCAGATCCGGATCGCCGAAGCCTGCGCGGCCGGAGCCCGGAAGCTTGGTGTCACCACCCCTGCCGGTGCCCGACTGGAGAACACGAGCCAGTTCCTCCGCCATGTCATCGACGACCTGGTCCGCTCGGCCGAGCACTGGCACCAGGTGTACTCCCCCCGTCCTCGGCAGACATCCGGAACCGACTGAGCGGGTCGCGACGGCGCACGTCCTGCCGCATCGTTTCCGTCGCGATGTCCGCCGTCCCCGACGCCACCCCCGAGATCGTCTCGGCACAGAAGTGGCTGCGGCCGGACTTCGCCGACAGCGCGGGCGTGCCGCGCCTGAACAGCCACACCTTCGCGTTCGCCGTGGACGGCCGACGCGTGCTGGTCGACACCGGGATCGGCAACGGCAAACGCCGCGCCAACCCCGCCTGGCACGGGCTCGACACCGACTACCTCACCCGTCTGACCACCGCCGGCTTCCCCCCGGACTCCGTGGACCTGGTCGTCCTCACCCATCTGCACGCCGACCACGTGGGCTGGAACACCCGCCGGGTGAACGGGCGTTGGGTGCCCACCTTCCCCCGGGCCCGCCACGTGGTCTCCCGAAAGGAACGCGCGTTCTGGGCCGGGTACGCCATGGACGAGCCCCGCCGGCAGATGTTCCGGGACTCCGTACTCCCCGTCGAGAAGGCGGGACTCCTCGACCTCGTCGACGCCGACGCCGCCCCCGGGACCCTCCTGCCCGGCCTGCGACTGCTGCCCACCCCCGGCCACACCCCCGGGCACCTCGCGGTCGAACTGACCAGCCGGGGCGAGCGGGCGCTGATCACCGGCGACTGCGTGCACCACCCCGTCCAACTCGCCCACCCCGACATCGGCGCCTGCGTCGACATCGACGCCACGCGGGCCCGCGCCACCCGCCACGCCCTGCTGCGAAGGCTCGCCGACACCGGCACGCTGATGCTGGGCACCCACTTCGCGCCGCCGAGCGCGGGGCGGGTGATCCGGAGCGCGGACGGGTACCGGCTGCTGCCCGTGCCGGGCGCGTGAACGGGCTCCGTCGTGTCGACCGCCGTCACCGGTCCCTTGACGTGGCGGCGGCTTTTTGGCCTGCCGGGCCCTCGGTCATAGTCGGCGCCATGGACTATGACGTGGACGTGGTGGTGGCCGGAGGCGGCCCGGTGGGGCTGATGCTGGCCTGCGAGCTCCGCCTCGGGGGCGCGCGGGTGGCCGTCCTGGAACGCCTCACCGAAGTGGACGCGACGATCAAGGGCGGGGCGATCACCACGCCCAGCGCCGAGGCGCTCTACCGCAGAGGCATGCTGCCCGCGCTGGCCGAGGCGCAGCGGCGGGCGATGGACCGTCTCCAGGCGTTCGTGCGCGAGCGGAACGGAGGGGACGGCGTCGCGGGCCGGGGGCTCGGGATCGTCGGACACTTCGCCGGGATCATGCTGCGCGCCGGCCTCGTCGACCGTACGGAGCCGGGCCTGGACGACGCCGGGCCCGCCGCCGAGATCGCCTTCGTGGCGCAGCAGGACATCGAGCGGCTGCTCGGCCGGCGGGCCGAGGAACTCGGCGTCGACGTGCGCCGGGGAGTGGAGCTGACCCGCTTCGACGCGGACGGAGAGGCCGTCACCGTGCACACCGACCGCGGTGCCGTACGCGCCGGTTGGCTCGTGGGCTGCGACGGCGGCCGCAGCACGGTCCGCAAGCTCGGGGGGTTCGCGTTTCCCGGCACGCGCCCGGAGATCACGTGTCACCAGGCGGTCGTGGAGATGACCGGCGCTGAGGATGTGGAGGTCGGTTGGTTCGCCACGGACGCCGGGGTCTACACCCACGGGCCGATGCCGGGCCGCGTCGTGACGGTCGAGTTCGACGGTCCGCCGGCCGACCGGGACGCGCCGGTCACCGCCGAGGACCTCCAGGCGCGGCTGCGCCGCGTGTCCGGGCTGGACGTCACGATCACCGGGGTGCGGACCGCGACCCGTTTCACCGACCACGCCCGTCAGGTCACCGAGTACCGCAGGGGCCGGGTGCTGCTGGCGGGCGACGCGGCGCACGTGCACTCCGCGTTCGGCAGTCAGGGGCTGAGCCTGGGCATCGGGGACGCGATGAACCTAGGCTGGAAACTCGCCGCGGTGATCGCCGGCCGGGCGCCGGAAGGGCTGCTGGACACGTACACCGCGGAACGGCATCCGGTCGGCGCGGGGGTCCTGGACTGGACGCGTGCGCAGGTCGCGGCCATGCGTCCGGACCCGCGCTCCCGCGCGCTGCGCGGGATCGTCCGCGACCTGGCGGGAACGGTCGAGGGCACGACATACCTCACCGCGCGGCTGAACGGCGGCGGGGTGCGGTACGCGTCACCGGGCGGGCATCCGCTGACGGGGCGCAGCGCCCCGGACCTCGCACTCGCCGACGGCAGCCGCCTCGCGGACCATCTCCACGGCGGCCGGGCACTGCTGCTCGACCTCG
This sequence comes from Streptomyces zhaozhouensis, assembly GCF_900230195.1. Taxonomy (GTDB): domain Bacteria; phylum Actinomycetota; class Actinomycetes; order Streptomycetales; family Streptomycetaceae; genus Streptomyces; species Streptomyces zhaozhouensis. The sequence continues at coordinate 232,341 of NZ_OCNE01000007.1, read as the reverse complement.
CCGACGACCCGGGGCTCCGGGCCCTCGCCGCCGGGTACGCCGGTCGCGTCGACGCTCTGACGGCGCGCTGCCCGTCCCGCCCGGAGCTGGCGGCGGTCCTTGTACGCCCGGACGGCTTCACGGCCTGGGCCGTCGACGTGGGGGCGCCGGCGCCGACCTCGACGGCCGGGCTGGCGGAGGCGTTGGAGCAGTGGTTCGGGGTGCCGCGGGGCGCGGGGGTGCCGGGCTGATCCGCCGTCGCGCTTCCACGGCGGGGCCGGCCCGCGCGCCGCGTCGGCCGGTGGCCGTGGCGGCGCCGTGGTCGGGGCCGGGGCCGGGGCGGTGCGGGACGGGGGCGTGCAGGCGTCTCGGCAGGCGGTGCAGGGGCGGGCCGGTGACGGGGAGGGCGGGAGCGGTCGGAGGGCGAAGGCGTGGGTGAGGAGGTCCTGACGCAGTGCCCGGAGGGCGGCGCGGGCGAGGCGTAGTTCGGTTCCGGGGGTGTCGGGGGCTGTTCGCGTGTGGTGGGGCGGGGGGCGGGGCGATTTGCCGCTGACACCGGTGTGAGCTTCTAGCGTGGTGGATGTCGGCGGTGACCGGGGGTTTTCCCGTGTCACCGGAGTTTCCCGGGCGGCTCGTTCGGTCGGGTGGAAGGGCGGTCGGTCATGCGTGCGGTTCGTTTTCACGAGTACGGCGGTGTGGAGACTCTCGTGGTGGAGGAGGTGGCGGCCCCGCGTCCCGGGCCCGGGGAGGTGCGGGTCCGGGTTTCGGCGGCCGGGGTGAACCCCGTGGACTGGAAGGTGCGTTCGGGCGCGGTGCGGGAGTTTCTGCCGGTTGGTCTGCCGGCGATTCCGGGGCGGGACGCGGTGGGGGTGGTCGACGAGGTCGGGGCGGATGTGGAGGGAGTGGAGGTCGGCGACCGGGTCTTCGGGTTGGGTGGGGTGACGGGGGCGTCGGCGGAGCTGGCGGTGCTGTCGGCCTGGGCGCACGCGCCTGAGAGGTGGAGCGACGAGGAGGCGGCCGGCGCGGGGTTGGCGTCGGTGACGGCGATGGGCGGGTTGCGGCTGCTCGGCTCGTTGTCGGGGCGGACGCTGCTTGTGGAGGGGGCCGCCGGGGGTGTGGGCAGTGCGGCGGTGGAGATCGCGGTGGCCCGGGGGGCGACGGTGATCGGGACGGCGAGTGCGCGCAATCGGGAGTTCCTCGCTTCTCTGGGGGCTGTGCCGACGACGTATGGCGCCGGTTTGGGGGAGCGTGTGGCGGCGTTGGCGCCGGGGGGTGTCGATGCGGTGCTCGACACGGCGGCTTCGGGGTCGTTGGGGGATCTGGTCGCGCTGGTGGGGGATGCCGCGCGGGTGGTGACGGTCGCCGATCACGCCAACGCGCCGGGGCTGGGTGTGCGGGTGGCGAACGCGGAGAACGACTCGGCGCTGCTCGCCGAGGCGGGTGAGCTGGGCCGGCGTGGCCTGTACACGCCGCGGGTGGAGCGGAGTTACCCGTTGGAGGAGCTCGCGCGGGCGCACGCGCATGTCGAGCGGGGGCATGTGCGGGGGAAGGTGGTGGTGCGGGTCTGAGGCCGGTTCGGCACCGGGGATGCCGGGCGTGGCCTCCGTCGTAACGACGGGGCGGCGCCCCGGTCCGCGGTCCGCGGTCCGCGGTCCGCGAGGTGAGCGTCCGAGGGGTCACTCGGTGGCGGTTACGGTGCGGGGGTGCGCATGTATCTCTCCTCCTGGCGGACCGGCGACCACCCGGAGCGGTTGCTGGCCCTGCTGGACAGCCCCGGCACGGCGCGGGTCGCCGTGATCGCCCAGGCCGTCGACGCCCTGCCGCCCGCCGCGCGCCGGGCCGCGGTCGAGCGCGAGATCGACGCGCTCACGGCACTGGGCCTGCGGCCGGTCGAACTCGACCTGCGGGCCTACTTCGACCAGCCTCCGGAGCGGGTCGCCGCCGTTCTCGCACGGTTTCCGATGGTCTGGGTCCGTGGTGGCAACGTGTTCGTCCTGCGTCACGCGCTGGCCCGCAGCGGCGCGGACCGCGCCCTGACCGCACTGCTGCGACGGGATGCCGTCGTCTACGCCGGCTACAGCGCGGGGGTGTGCGTCCTCGCCCCCGGGCTGCACGGGCTGGAACAGTGCGACGACCCGAGCGCCGTCACCGCCGCCTACCGTGCCTCGCCGCGCTTCGACGGCCTGGCCCTTCTCGACTACGTCGTGGTGCCGCACGTCGCCTCGCCCGGCCACCCCGAATCCGAGGTGCTGAGCGCCCTCGCCGACCGCTACCGGGAGCAGGGCGTCGCCCACCGGCCCCTCCGCGACGGCCAGGCCATCGTGATCAGCGGGGACAGCACGCACGTCCACTGACCGGTGCCCTGCCGCCCCCCGAGGGGGCTTCGCGACGCACGCCTGCGGGACCGGTGGCGGGTGCCTCGGGGGCCGGTCAGGGGCGCAGGATGATCTTGCCGGTGTGGTGGCGGCGGGCGAGTGCGCGTTGGGCGTCGGCGGCTTGTTCGAGGGGGAAGGTGGCGGCGACGACGGGGCGGACGGCCGCGTCGCGTGCCAGGTCCATGAGGCGGGCGAAGTGCGTGGGGGTGTGCATGGAGGAACCGATGAGACGGATGTTGTGAAGGTAGAGGCGGCGGATGTCGAGCTCCGCCCGGTAGCCGCCGAGGGCGCCGGCGACGACCCAGCGGCCGCCTTCGCGGAGGTGCGGCAGCTGGTCGTTGAGGAGGTCTCCGGCGACGACGTCGAGGGCGACGTCGATGCCTCGGGGGGCGGCGGTGCGGAGTTGGTCGGTGAGGTCGTGGGCGCGGTCGAGGACGGTGTGGGCGCCGGCGGCGTGGACGGCTTCGGTCTTGGCGGCGCTGGTGAGGGCGATGACGTGGGCGCCGCGGGCGCGGGCGAGTTGGACGAGGGCGAGGCCGACGCCGCCGGAGGCTCCGGTGACGAGGGTGGTGTCGCCGTCGCGCAGCGCGCCGCGTTCGATCATGCCGAGTGCGGTGCCGTAGGCGGTGGGGAGGGAGGCGAGTTGGTCGTCGGTGAGGGGTGAGTGGGTGGCGTCGTGGGCGTGGTGGGCGGGAGCGGTGACGTATTCGGCGTAGCCGCCGTCGCGTTCGCTGCCCATGAGGCCGACGGGGTGGGCGTGGGGTCCGTCGCTGTCGTAGAGGGCGGGGTCGATGACGACGCGTCGGCCGAGGAGGGCGGGGTCGACGTCGGGGGCGTGGGCGGCGACATGGCCGGCGACGTCGGCGCCCTGGATGCGGGGGAAGGCGACGGGGCCGCGCCAGCCGGAGGGGGCGTGGGGGTCGTCGGGGCGGCCGTAGGCGCCTTGGCGGGTCCACAGGTCGGTGTTGTTGAGGGCGGCGGCGGTGACCTTGACGAGGACCTCGCCGGGGCCGGGGGCGGGTACGGCGACGTCGGCGCGTTCGAGGACCTCGGGTCCTCCGTGGCGGGTGATCCGCATCGCGCGCATGGTGGCGGGCAGGGGCATCGCTCGGGCCTCCTCGGGGTTATACCGATCTGTAAACCTCCACTACGGTACACCGATCGGTAAAGGTCCGCTCGTCGGGGCCGGTCCGCGGGTCGGGGGTCCGCGTCCCGAGCGGTCCGGGCCGGCTTAGGGTGGCCCGATGCCTGAGGACCGTGAAGACCGTGAAGACCGCCGCGTGGAGCGTCCCGTCGACCGGCCGGCCGATCTGGACGTGGTGCGGGAGTCGTACGACCGGGTGGCCGACGCCTACGTCCGGCTGGTGGACACGACGGGGATGGGGGACATCCGCCGCCATCCGTGGCTGAGGGCGGCGGTCGACGCGTTCGCCGCCTCGGTGGAGGGCGTGGGGCCCGTGCTGGACGTGGGGTGCGGGCCGGGGACGGTGACCGGGTACCTGGCGGAGCGGGGGGTGGACGTCTCGGGCGTCGACCTGTCGCCGCGCATGGTGGAGAACGCGCGGCGCCGGTACCCGGAGTGCCGTTTCGAGGTGGCGTCGGCGACCGAGCTGGAGCTCGGGGAGGCGTCGCTGGGCGGGGTGCTCGGCTGGTGGTCGCTGTTCAACCTGCCGCGGGAGGTGCTGCCGCAGGTGCTGGCAAGGTTCGCGCGGGCGTTGCGGCCGGGCGGGTTCCTCCTCACGGGGACGCATGTCGGGGACGGCGACCTGCGGCGCACCGAGGCCTACGGGGGTGTGCCCGTGGAGTGGACGACATACAGGTGGCGGCCGGAGCAGATGGTGGCGCTGGTGGAGGGGGCGGGGCTGCGGACGGTGGCGGAGTTGCGGTTGCCGGCGGACGAGCACAGCGGTGCGGGTGTGGTGGTCATGGCCGAGCGGCCTCGTTGAGGAAGTCCAGGACGAGGGGGCCGGCCTGGTCGCGGAACTCCTCGAAGTAGGCGTGGCGGGCGCCGGGGATGAGGTGGAGGCGGGCGTCGGGGATGCGGGAGGCGAGGAGGGGCGCGTTGGCGGTGGGGTTGAGCAGGTCGTCGGTGCCGTGGACGACGAGGGTGGGGGCCTTGATGTCGGGGAGGAGGTCCCAGGCGTCGTGCCGGTTGCTGGCGGCGAGGTGCTGGCGGCGGGCGTGGGCGGGCATGGCGGGGTCGCCGAGGGTGTGGTGAGGGCCGGGGTGGGTGGCCAGCCAGGCCGGGGTGTACATGAGTGCGCGCAGGGCGTCGCGGGCGGCGCGGGCGTCGGGCTGGGCGAGGGCCCGGCCGGTGGCGGGGTCCCGTCGGACGCTGTGCGGGCCGCCGGGTGAGGTGCAGCCGAGGACGAGGGCGCGGACGCGGTGGGGGTGGCGGGCGGCGAGTTGTTGGGCGACGCGTCCGCCGAGGGAGGTGCCGTAGACGTCGGCGCGGTCGATGTCGAGGGCGTCGAGGACGGCGACGACGTCGGAGGCGAGGAGCTCGGTGGTGTAGGGGTGGTCGGGCTTGTCGCTGTCGCCGGTGCCCCGGTAGTCGAGGGTGAGGGTGGCGTGGGTGGTGTGGAAGTCGGCGCGGACGGGGTCCCACCAGCGGTGGTTGTTCTGCTGGCCGGACAGCAGGACGAGGGGTGGGCCCTCGCCCTGGAGCTGGTGGGCGATGCGGGTGCCGTCGGGCGCGGTGGCGTGGGCGGTCGGGGCGGATGTCAACGGTAGAAGCCTTCGCGGAGGTTGATGCCGTGTTCGGTCCAGGCCTTGAGGGCGGCGAGCATCCCGGTCCAGCCCTCGCAGTTGCCGAAGGCGGACCTGGCGCCCTCGGGGGTGAGGCGCCAGGAGGTCTCGGTGATGGTGACGAGGGTGCGGGCGCCGGAGTCGAGGGGGGTGAACTCGAAGACGACGCGGGTGGTGCCGTGCTCGGTGGTGTCGGCCTCGGCGTCCCAGGCGATGACGAGGCGTCGGGGCGGGTCGGCTTCGAGCACGGTGACGGGGAAGGCGCCGGGGAAGTCGGCGAAGTCCCAGGTGACCTCGGCGCCGGGGGCGAGGCGGCCGCGGGCGCCGCCGGTGGTGAAGTAGCGGGAGAGCTGGGCGGGGTCGGCGACGGCCTCGTAGACGTCGGCGCGGGGGCGGGCGATGCGGCCGGAGACGGTGAAGGACAGTTCGGTGAGTGCTGACGCCTGCGATGTCATGTTGTATTTTTACAACATGACTGGTTCGGTCGACAAGGACGCCGAGGACGACCGTGTGTTCAAGGCCCTCGCCTCGCCGGCGCGGCGGCGGATGCTGGACGTGCTCCGAGAGGCCCCGCGCACCACGGGCGAGCTGTGCGCGGCGCTGCCCGAGCTGGACCGCACCACCGTGTTGCAGCATCTGCGCGTGCTGGAGCGGGCCGAGCTGGTGGCGGGGCGCCGGGTGGGGCGCGAGCGGCACCTGTCGCTGTCTCCGTTGCCGATCAAGCGCGTCCACGACCGGTGGATCGCCGGCTACATGGCCGCCGCCGTCGGGCTGCTCGCCGACCTGGAGCGGGCTCAGGAGTGACGGCCCCCCGGGCCCTCGGCCGGTCCCGTGGTGATCCAGTAGCTGGTGGCGGCCCGGTCGGGGCGGCGGCGCAGCGGGTCGCGCACGAGGCGGGTGACCAGGCCGACGGGGACGACGACCAGGACGTAGAGCACGGGCAGCAGCAGGCCGGCCGCGAGGCGTCGCAGGGTGGGCATCGGCGGGTTCCTCTTCTCGGGGTGGCGGTGACCGGAGACGGTGGCCGGGAGCGGTCGACGGGGCGGCGCTCAGTCGAGCGGGATCTCCTCGCGCCAGTCGCCGCTCTCGGTCCACTCGGGCTGGTCGGCCTTGTGCAGCAGGAAGCCGCCGAGGGCGAGGCTGTCGATGCGGGTGCGCATGAAGCAGCGGTAGGCGTCCTCGGGGGTGGCGACGATGGGCTCGCCGCGCACGTTGAACGAGGTGTTGACCAGCACCGGGCAGCCGGTGAGCGCCTTGAAGTCGGCGAGCAGGCGGTGCAGCACCGGGTGGTCGGCGCGGTCGACGGTCTGGAGGCGGGCCGAGTGGTCGACATGGGTGACGGCCGGGATCGTGGAGCGCGTGGCGCGCAGCCGGTCCAGCCCGCGCGCCTCCTCCTGGCCGGGGGCGGTGCGCCGCTGGGCGTCGGTGAGGCGGGCGACCAGCAGCATGTAGGGGCTGGGCTGACCGAGCCGGAAGTACTCCTCCGCGTCCTCGGCGAGGACGACGGGCGCGAACGGGCGGAACGACTCGCGGAACTTGATCTTCTGGTTCATCACGGACTGCATCGCCGGGTCGCGCGGGTCGCCGAGGATGGAGCGGCAGCCGAGCGCGCGGGGACCGAACTCCATGCGGTCCTGGAACCAGCCGACGACCCGGCCCTCGGCGAGTTCGGCGGCCACCCGGCGGGAGAGCTCCCCGGGGTCGAGCCGGGTGTGGGGCAGGTCGTTGTCGTCCAGGTAGCGCTGGATCGCGTCGTCGTCGAAGGCCGGGCCGAGACGCGCGCCGCGCATCGCGTCCCGCCCGCGCGCCGGGTGGGTGCGGCCGCCGGCCGCCGGGGCGGCCAGCAGGGCGGCGCCCAGGGCGCCGCCCGCGTCGCCGGCGGCCGGCTGGACCCACACCTCGTCGAAGACGCCCTCCTCGACGATGCGGCCGTTGGCCACGCAGTTGAGCGCGACCCCGCCGGCCAGGCACAGCCGGGACTCGCCGGTGCGCTCGCGCGCGGTGCGCGCCAGCCGCAGCATGATCTCCTCCGTGACCAGCTGCACGGACGCCGCCAGGTCGAACTCGCGCTCCGTCAGGGGGGCTTCGGGCTCGCGGCGGGGGCCGCCGAAGAGCTCCTCGAAGGCGCGCCCGGTCATCACCCGGCCCAGCAGGAACGCGAAGTACCGGGTGTCGAGCCGGAAGGAGCCGTCCGGCTTGACGTCGACCAGCCGCTCCCGGATCAGGGGCGCGTAGCGGGGCGTGCCGTAGGGCGCCAGCCCCATCAGCTTGTACTCGCCGGAGTCGACCTTGAAGCCGCAGAAGTAGGTGAACGCCGAGTACAGCAGCCCCAGGGAGTGCGGGAAGCGCAGCTCGGCGAGCGGCTCCACGCGGTCCTCGCGCCCGCGCCACAGCGAGGTGGTGGTCCACTCCCCCACCCCGTCGACGCACAGCACGGCGGCGGAGGCGTAGGGGCTGGGCAGGAACGCGGAGGCCGCGTGGGACTCGTGGTGCCGGTAGCAGACCACGGGCGGGACGGCGCCCAGGTCGAGGTCGCGCAGCCGGTCGGAGACGGTCGCGGCGGCGCGCCGCTTCCACGCCAGCCACTCGGGCAGCACCCGGCGGAAGGTCGACAAGCCCCGGGGCGCGGTGCCGAGCTGGGTCCACAGCACGCGGTGGAACTTGCGGCGGGGGTCCTCGTAGTAGGCGACGCGGTCGAGGTCGTCGAGCTTGGTGCCGGCCTCGGTGAGGCAGTAGGCGGCGGCCAGCGCGGGGAACGCGGGGTCGTGCCGACGCCGGCTGAAGCGTTCCTCCTGGGCGGCGGCCACGATCGTGCCGTCGTCGACGAGGGCGGCGGCGCTGTCGTGGTAGAACGCGGAGATGCCGAGGGCGCTGGTCATGGGTCACCTGTTCTCTCGGGTGGTTCCCGTGGCGCCCGGGGCGCCGCCGCGGGCGCCGGCCGCGCGGGCGCGCCCGCGGCGGGAGCGCAGCGCGGCGTAGAGGCGGGCGGCGGCGGTGGTGGGTGGGTTGAGGGAGCGGTAGCCGACGCGGACGCGTTCCCAGACGGCCTGTTCCTGGTGGGGGCCGACCAGGCGCGGAAGGTCGGCGAGATAGTTGTCGATGGCGTCGACGGCCCAGGCGGAGTGGCCGGTGGCGACGTTGTCGATGGTGTTGTGCAGGTCGACGAACTGGGTGCTGTAGCCGTGGTGGCGCAGGGCGAGGGAGGCGCTGCGGTAGCCGCCGCCGACGCCGGAGAGTTCCATGGCGAGGTTGAGGCCGAGGATCTCGGGTTGGAAGGTCTGCGGGAAGCGGCTGATGCTCAGCCAGTACACGGGGGTGGCGAACGAGGCGTCGCGGAAGCCCGGCCAGGCGCTGAACTCGGGCGCGTCGGTGGCGGGGAGCTCGATGCCCATCTCGGCGAGCAGTTCCCGGTAGATGCGGGGGTGGTTCCACTCGCTCTCGCCGTTGCCGAGTTCGTCCCAGTAGGTGCGGAAGAGGAAGTGCCCGGAGGGGGCGGAGGCGTGGTGGTGGTCGGTGAAGCCCTGGAGCCAGCCGCCGTCGATCATGATGAGGGGGGCGAGTTGCAGGGTGGAGTCGACGAGTTCCTCGCGGGTGGGCAGCGGGGGCGCGGCGCGGTCGAGTTGTTCGGCGTGCCGGTCGTGGGCGGTGGCGAGCCAGTCGCGCAGTCCGCTGACGCGGTCCCAGCGGGCGGGGAGTTGGCCGGGGGCGTGGCGCAGCCGGTAGCGGGCGCGGGTCAGCCAGCGGGTGGTGTAGTCGTGGGCGAAGCGGCGCAGGGCCGGGGAGGTGCGGCGGCTGAGCAGCGCGTGGTAGGCGGCGCGCGGGGAGCGGTGGTCGAACGCGGCGGGGTCGTCGGGGTGGGGGGCGTCGGCCGGCTCGGCCTCGGGTTCCGGCGCGGTGGCGGCGGGGAGGTTCCAGCGGTGGCGGGCGTCGGCGAGGGCGCGGTCGGCGGCGGGGGTGCCGCCGGGGGTGGCCGCGCGCAGCCGGTCACGCTCGGGGAGGCGGGCGATCCAGCGGCGGAGCGTGGCGGTCTCGTCGTCGGTGAAGACACGGAACATGGGGCCCCGCGCGTCGATGAGGCCGCACACCAGGGGGCTCGCGTCGGGACGGCCGGGGCGGACGAGGGGGCTGCGGGCCAGGGCGTCGAGGAACGGTCCCGGCCCGTCGTCCAGGTGCTGGAACCAGTCGGCGAGGGGGCGGCCGGCGAGCGTGTAGCCGGAGTGGTAGACGGCCGCGGGACGGGCGCGGGTGTGGATGAGGCGCCAGACGCCGTAGTCGGGGTGTTGGGTGAGGGCGGTCTCGGCGAGGAGGTCCTCGCTCCAGCGGGCCAGTTCGCGCAGGGCCCAGGCGTGGCCGTGGTGGAGCCGGCGGGCGGTGCGCGGCGCGGTGTCGGGGTGGGGCTCGGCGAGCAGGGCGCGGGCCGCGGCGGTCGACAGGGCGAGGCCGGTCGCGGTGCCGCCGGCGCGGGCGGCGCCCGGGTCCAGGGCGTCGGCGGTGGGTTCGTCGAGCTCGTGGCCGGTGAGCGCGGCGAGCGGCGGGGCGAGGCCGGCGGCGCGCAGGCACAGGTCGGCGCCGAGGATCTCGGGCCGGAAGTGGTCGGGGAGGCGGCTCATGGCGAGCAGGACGCCGGGGAGGCGGAAGCTCGCGGTGATGAGGTGTTCGCTGGCGGCCAGCCGCAACCCGGGGGTGGCCGGTTCCAGGTGGTGGCGGGCCAGCAGGGCGCGGTAGTCGGCGCCCCGGTGGGCGTCGGGGAGGCCGACGCCCAGGTCGGAGGCGTAGAGCGCGAGGGCGCGCAGCGCGGGTTCGGTCTCGGCGTTGCCGGCGCTGGTGAGCCACTGGAGCCAGGCGCCGGTGGTCAGGGCGAGGGGGGCGGTGTTGAGGAGCACGCAGCGCGCGGCGGGTGTCCGGTGTGCGCCGGTGAGGGGGGCGAGGACGGTGGTGAAGCGTCGGGTGGTCTCGGCGCTCCAGGCGCGGGCGCGGGCGGTGAGGGCGTCGAGGTCGGGCGTGGGGTCGCTGTCGGGGGGCGGGTCGCCGAGGGCGGCCCGCAGGTGGCGGGGGGTGCGGGGGTCGAGGGGCAGGGGGCCCTCGGGGTCGAGTGCGCGGAGGTAGAGCGCGCGGTGGTCCGGTATGGCGGGCTCCGCCCGGGGGGTCAGTTCATCGGGTAGATGGTGTTGTCGTTGCGGCGCCGCTTCTGCTGGCGGCGGCGCCGGAAGAACGCGGCGATCCTGCGGAACATCGGAGGTCTCCTTCGTCGGTGCGGGGGCTGCGGGCCGGGGCGTGTCGTCGTGCTGGCTCATGGGGTGCGCCGCCGTCAGGGCCCGGGGGTGGGCGCGGGGTCCGCGAGGCCGAGGCGGGTGCGGAGCAGTTCCGCCGTGGTGCGGTTGCCCTGGTCGGTGAGGTGGACCAGGTCGAGGAAGAGCCACTGGTCGGCGGCGGGGCCGGTGCCGAGTTCGGGGTTGAGGTCGAGGAAGGGGAGGGCGCGTTCCTCGCAGGCGGCGCGCAGGCCGCGCGCGTACGCCTCGTGGGTCTCGGGGTCGAGCACCAGGGAGAACAGGCCGTCCCACAGGCGGCCGCGTTCCTCGATGAGTTGGCGTTCCTCGTCCGTGTAGGGCTTGCCGGTCCAGGTGGAGACGGGTTGGAGGGCGAAGTGGACGCGGGCGCCGGTGGGCGCGGCGAGTTCGGTGAGCCGGTCGAGGTCGCGGGCGACGGTGCGCACGGCGAGGTCGATGCGTTCCCCGGGGGGCAGGATCTCCGGTTCGGCGGGCTCGGTGTCGTCGCCCCGTCCCAGGAGCCGGTGGGTGGCGCTGGTGAACCGGGCGCGCAGCGGGCGGGGTTCGGCGGGTTCGGGCAGGCCGAGGCGGCGGGCGAACTCGCCGGAGAAGAAGAACTGCCCGTAGTCGCGGTCGGCGCCGGGGAGGCCGGCGAGGACGAGGGTGTTGAGGCCGGAGAGGACCACGATGTCGCGGACGGCCGGGAGTTGGTGGCGGTGCAGGAGGAAGAGGATGACTTCCTGGGTGGAGTTGAAGCCGTTGCACGCGAGGTTGAGCCAGGGCACGGCGTCGGGGCCGGTGGCGAGGTGGGAGGGGATGGTCTCCTCGTCGGCGCTGGCGCCGAAGCCGAACGCCGGGGAGCCGCCGAGGAGGACGCTGACCTCGCCGTCGGGCAGGTCGCCCATCAGGGAACAGGGGCCGGCCGGGCCGTGGCTGACGCGGAAGCCGCCGGGGTCGGTGTTGACGACCGGCGAGGTGTAGTCGCCGTTGGCGAAGAACATGAGGTAGGGAAGCCAGCGGATTCCGTCGCCGCCGCCCGCCATGAGCTTTTCGTATTCCTTGCCGCGTTCGGCGATCGTTTCGAGGTCCTGCATCGGTTGTTTCCCCCTGTTTTCCACCGGCGTGTGGGCGGGTGGGAGCGGCGTTCGGCGGCGGCCACGGGAACGCGGTGGTGCGGCGCGCGGCGTGGTGGTTCCCCGCCGGTTTCCGTTCACGCGCATGTCGCCCGTTCAGGGTGGGGCGGGGTCAGACATGCGGGAAACCGTAGCAGCGGCTTTCGGGGGTGACAACGCGTCATCGGCCACTGTTCCCGTTTCCAGGGGGACCCCTTTTCCGTGGTCCGGGAGCGATATGCGGAAAGGGGTGGGGGGCGCGTTCGTGAAGGTGTTCCACGGGCCGCTAGGGGTTGTCACGGATTTCGGTGCGTGCTATTCGTGCGGCGCGGCGGGCCGGGGGGCGGGCGGAGCAACGGCCTTGCGGGGCCCCGGAGTTGCGGTGCGGGGGCGCTGGGCTGCGGCGGGTGCGGGCGTGCCAGGATTCCGTCATGACGCAACCCGATCTTCCGCGTGACACGGCGAAGAAGGACCCCACCCACGCGATATGGAACCGCGTCACGATGCCGGGATACGAGACGACGGACCGCGGGGAGCGGGAGTTGGCCGCCGTGTTGGCCGTCCACCACCTGGTGTGCAACGGCGGGGTCGGCCACGCCGTCACCGTGCTGCGTCAGGCGCAACTGTCGGCCGCCGCGGAGGGCGCCGCGTATTTCGGGCTGACCAGGCTCGCCGCGAGTTTCGACGGAATGGCGCAGGCGCAGGCGTTCGAGGACGTGTACGACTTCGGTCGGAGCGGCCCGTTGCTGAACCGGCTGGAGGAGGATTACGACGCGCACACCGAGGGGGGCCGCATCCACTGGGCGCTGCGGCGGAAGCTGCGCGCGTCGCCCGAGGACTTCTCCTCGGCGTGAGGGCGGGACGGGCCGGGCCGCCGGCCCGTCGAAACCCCGCCCTCCCCGGGACCGGGCGGCGCGGTCAGCGGGGCGGGGCGGGCCAGACGGCGAGCGTCTCGGTGGCGGGGTGCGGGGCGACGTGCAGCCCGGCGGCGGCGAGGACCTCGCGCAGGGTGGCCTCCATGGCGTCGTCGACGGCGCACATCAGCCGGGCGGTCGGCCCGCCGCCGCCCTCCTGGTCGGCGGCGTCGAACAGGGCGGGCGGCGTGTGCCAGGAGAGGGCGACGTGGTCGGCGGGCTCCGGCGCGTTCATCGGCTGCCCGTCGCCCCGGGTGAGGAAGACCCCGACGTCGTCGTTCTCGTGCGCCAGCGGCAGCCCGACGTGGCGCAGGACCCGGCTGACCCGCTCCACGAGGTCGGCGGGCAGCCGCTGGTCCTGGGGCGTCCACACGGGGTCGCCCTGGGGTGTTGTCTGCATGGTGCTCATCCTGACGCAACGGGTGTGCGGCGCGCAGGGGTTTGCGGTGGCGGGGCGGGGCCGCGCGGGGTGGGCGGGGGCCGCCGGGGCTCTCGCGGCGACGGGCGCCGCTGGTCAGGACGGGGTGTCGGGCCGGTCGGCGGGGGCGGGTCCGGGGTCACCGGACGGAGTAGGTGTGCTCCGGCGGGTGTTGACGGCGGGGGCGAGGAAGATCGCGGTGGCGACGGCGGCCAGGACGACGGTCATCGCGGCGCGCAGGCCGTGGTGGTCGCCGAGGAAGCCGAGGCCGGGCGGGCCGACGAGGAAGGCGAGGTAGCCGATCATGGCGACCAGGCTGACGCGGGCCGCCGAGTCGGGGCCGGAGTCGCCGGCGGCGGAGAGCGCGAGGGGGAAGCCGAGGGAGGCGCCGAGCCCCCACAGCAGCACGGCGGCGCCGGCCAGCGCGGCGGTGTCGGCGAAGATGACGACGGCGAGGCCGAGGGTGGCGGACAGGGCGCTGGCGCGGACGACGGTGACGCGGCCGAGGCGGTCGATGAGGAACGCGCCGGAGAAGCGGCCGAGGGCCATGGTGGCGGCGAAGCCCGCGTAGACGGCGGAGCCGAGGGCGGGGTCCATGTCGTGGCCGTCGACCATGAGGAGCGGCAGCCAGTCGTTGGCGGCGCCCTCGGCGAGGGCCATGGTCAGGACGATGCCGCCGATCATCAGCAGCCGCCGGTCCTTGTGGAGGGGGCCGGCGGTGGGTGCGGGGGGCTCGTTCCGCCCGGTGCCGCCGCGGGTTCTGCCGACTCCGGCGGGGATGGCGCGCAGCGCGTAGGCGAACAGGGCGGCGACGGCGGCGGCCAGGGCGCCGAGGTGGGCGGCGACGGGGAAGTCGACGGCGGTGCACAGGATGCCGAGGAGGGCTCCGGCGACGGTGCCGAGGCTGAAGAAGCCGTGGAGGGTGGGCAGCACGGTGCGGCCGGTGAGGCGCTCGACCTCGGCGCCGTCGATGTTGACGGCGACCTCTCCCCCGCCCATGCCGGCGCCGAAGAGCAGCAGTCCCGCGGTGACGGTCGGGGCGGAGGCCAGCAGCGCGCCGGCGCCGACGACCAGGAGGCTGAGCCCGACGAGGGAGGTGCCGGCGGCGATCACGGGCCGGGTTCCGTGGCGGGCGACGAGCGCCCCGGAGGCGAGGACGCCGAGCATGGAGCCGACGGACAGGCCGAAGAGGACGAGGCCCATCTGGGCGGTGGAGGCGTCGAGTTGGTCCCTGATGTCGGGGGTGCGGGTCACCCACGAGGAGAGGGAGAGGCCGGGTATCAGGAAGAACAGGAACAGCGCCGTCCTGCGGCGGCGGATGGCCGGGTCTCTCACGGTGGGCTCGTTCCAGACGTGGTGCGGGCGGGGCGGGCGGCGGCCCGCGCACGGCCGGGTAGGTACGGGCGTACGCGCCCGGCCGTGCGCGTCCCCGGCGCGGCGCGGGGCCGATTCGGGCGGGGGCCGCGCGGGGCGGGGGCGCCGGGTCAGAACTCCAGGTCGATGTAGTCGATGTCGGTCAGCGCGACGTCGGTCAGGTCCGGGGCGCGGGTGCCGCCGTCGCGGAAGTAGATGTCGCGCAGCCCCTCGGCGACGATGCGGCGCAGTTGGTCGTCGCCGGCGCCGGCTTCGCGGGCGGTGAAGAGGCGGTCGGCGTACTCGGCGGGCAGATGGACCGTGAGGCGGCGCAGCCGGCCGTCGTCGGTGGTGCCGACGGGGGCGGTGTAGCCGAAGCGGGCGCGGGTCTCGACGGTGATGCCGCCGGTGGTGGCGGCGCGTCGGCGGCGGCGGGCGCGCACCCGGGGCTGCCAGCGGGCGCGGACGGCGGCCTCGACGCGTTCGGTGACGGCGCGGGGCGGGTTTCTGCGGGCGCCGCGCCGGTAGCGGTTGACGGAGTCGGCGGTGACGCCGATCTCGGCGGCGACGGCGCGGGCGCTGCCCAACTGCCGGATCAGGTAGGTGATCTGGCCGCGCAGGGTGCGGGGCGGGCGGCGGGTGAACGCCTCGGCGTCGGCGCGGGCCAGGGCGTCGCTGATCTCGTCCACGGGCTACTCCCCCGCGTCCAGCACGGCGTCGTGGCCGTCGCCCTTGATGTGGCGGGCGGGGTTGTAGCCCTGCTCCATGAGGTCGACGACGCGGGCCATCTCCTGGACCCCTTCGAGCTTCGCGCGGCCGGGGGTGGGTCCGAGGCGGAACGTGCCGGCCCGGGGCGCGCCGGTGGCGTCGCGGGGCAGCAGGTCGAGGGGGCTGTCGCCCGGGCTGGGGTAGACGACGCAGTCGGAGAGGACGGCCAGCGGGTAGCGGCCGGTGAACTCGGCCATTCTGCGGAGCTTGCGGTGCATGTTGACGCGGGCCTTGGAGATGACGGCGGCGCGGATGTCGGGGCGCCAGGTGGGGCGTTCGAGGGCGGGCCAGCGTTCGCCGTCGCGGTGCCGCCTGCCCTGGGGGCGTTCGCGGAGTTTGCCGACGCCGCCCTTGACGGTGGCCTTGATGGCGGTCAGCACGGCGGCCAGCGCCGGGTCGGCGTCGCGGTGGCGCGCCATGGCGTCGAGAAAGGCGGCCTCGTCGAGGTCGGCGGTGACGCCCAGGTCGGCGAGGGTCCGGACGTAGGCGTCCTTGAGCCGGTCGTGCCACGGGTCGAGATAGGCGCCGGTCTCCCGCCGCAGATAGCCCTCGACCGGGGTGACGGGGTGGCCGAGTTCGGCGGCGTAGGCGACGGTGTGGGTGGCGTACCAGGCGGGGCCGGTGGGGCGGGTGCCGTCGGGGGTGAACGGGGAGGGCAGTCGGGGGTCCAGCTCGATGTGGCTGAGGTCGACCAGCCACGAGCCGGGGGTTCTGGGGTCGAACGCGGGGGCGTCGACGTGCTCGGGGCCGGAGAGGCCGACGACGAGGCGGGCGGCGGCGGCCAGGAACGCGGTGTTGAGGTCGAGGCCGATCGCCCAGGGCTCGAGGCACTCCTCGTCGGTGAGGAGGTCGACGGGGCGCACCCACTGGTAGGCCTCCTCGTCGAGGAAGCCGCCCTCCCAGCCGGAGGTGACGACGACCGGGTGTTCCGCGGTGGCCTCGGGCGGCGCGGGGTCGACGGGGCGGGTGCCGAGGCTGCCGGCGTGGTGGCCGGAGACCCAGCCGCCGGTGGCCTCGTCGCGCACGGCGCGGGTCGGCGGGCGCAGCGCGGTCATCAGCTCCAGGCCGGTGACGGCGGTGGAGCCGCGCGGGGTGAGGACGCGGCGGGCGTAGACGCCGAGGGCGCGGGCGATGTCGGGGGGCGGCAGTTCGGCGAGGCCGGGCCAGGAGCGTTCGTCGAGGGCGTTCCACGGCAGGATCGCGAACTGCACGCAGCGGCGCTGGTTGCCCTCGGCGGGGCGGTGGACGCGGGCCCAGGGGCCGAAGCCGCGGCGGGTCAGGCGCCAGCCGGCGTCGGTGAGCGCGGTGACGGCGGGGTGGTCCTCCGGCAGACGCAGGGCGCGGCGGTCGGTGAGGCGTTCCGGGAGGCCGAGGCGGGTGGCGGCGTCGGCGGTGAGGACGAGCAGCGGGTCGGCGTCCGTGCCGTGGCGGTGGAGGCGGGGGGCGCCGAGGCCGGACGCGTCGAGGGTCCACTCGACGAGCCGCGGGAGGGTGGTCGCCGGGCAGTCGAGGAGGACGCCGCCGGCGGCGTGGGCGGTGCCGTCGCCGTCGAGCACGGCGAGCGGGCCGTTCGGGAAGCGCGGGTCGACGGCGGGGCGGGAGGTGGCGGCCGGCGCGGGGCGGCGCGCGGCGGGTCGGCGCCGGGGCGCGGGTTCCGGGACGGGACGCGGCTTCGCCTCGGGCCTCGGCCGGGGCTGTGGCTGGGGCGCGGGGTGGGCGGGGTGTTGTTCCGCCCACCCGGCGAGGAGCCGCTGGTAGGCCTCGAGGCGGGGGGACTTGGGCTCGCTGCGGCCGTTCTCCCAGTTCCTGACGGCCTGGGGCGTCGTCTTCAGCACGGCGGCCAGCCGCGCCTGGGTGACGCCGGCCGCCTCCCTCAGTCGGGCTCGTTCGCCGGGGGGCGGCAGTTGGGGCTCCTCCCGCAGGAGGGCGTCCACGGAGGCGAACAGCTCTTCTTCGGTGGGCATCGCCCCACGGTAGCAACCCCCAACCCCTGCTCCGCCTGCGGCTTTACCCGTGTCGAGGGGGTGGCGGGGAACGGTCAGAGGCGGAACCCGCCGCTGGCCTCGACGCGTTGGGCGGTGATCCAGCCGGCGCCCTCGCCGGCGAGGGCGGCGACGGCGGGGCCGATGTCGTCGGCGTGGGCGACGCGGCCCAGGGCGGTCCGCTCGCTCATGGCGCGCTGGATGTCCTCGCTGGCGCGGAGGTAGCCGCCGGCGAAGTCGGTGGCGACGGGGCCCGGGGCGACGGTGTTGACGGTGATGCCGCGCGGGCCGAGCTCCTGGGCCCAGTAGCGGGTGAGGACCTCGACGGCGCCCTTCATCGCGGCGTACCCGGCGTAGGGCGGGGTGACGAAGCGGGCGAGTCCGCTGGAGACGTTGATGATCCGTCCGCCGTCGGCGAGCAGCGGGGCGGTGCCCTCGGGGGCGGTGGCGAGGGCCTGGGTGAGGAGGTAGACGCCCTTGACGTGGACGGCGAAGAGGCGGTCCAGCTCCTCCCCGGTGGTGTGGCCGAGGGTGGTGTCGCCGGAGAAGCCGGCGTTGTTGACGAGGACGTCGAGGGTGTCGCGGCCCCAGGTGGCGTGGACGGCCCGGCGCAGGCCGTCGGTGAAGTCGTCGAACGTGTCGGTGCGGGTGGTGTCGAGGTGCAGCGCGACGGCGGTGGCGCCCTGGGCGCGGACGGCCTCGACGACCTCGCGGGCCTCGCTCTCGTGGGAGCGGTAGGTGAGGACGGCGTCGGTGCCGGTGGCGGCGAGGGCGGTGACGACCGCCCTGCCCAGTCCCCGGTTGGCCCCGGTGACCAGGGCGATGCGGCGGCCGGCGCGGGGGGTGGTGCTCATGGGGGTGCCTCGTTTCGGTGGCTGGTGGGGACTGACCTGTCGTTCTCCAGCGTGGGCGGGAGGAGCGTCGGCGGCCAGTGGACGTCGACCGGGGGGTTGGCGTCCCCTGGGTCGGCGGGGCGGCGGGGCGCAGACTGGGGGGATGGATCTTCGGGAGTTGGGGGCGTTCCTGCGGTCGCGCCGGGACCGGGTGCGGCCCTCGGACGTCGGGTTGCCGACGGGGCCCAGGCGACGGGTGCCGGGGTTGCGGCGTGACGAGGTCGCCGCGTTGGCGGGCGCCTCGGTGGAGTACTACACGGAGGTGGAGCGGGGCGGCGGGGCGCAGCCTTCGGAGCAGATGCTGGCGGCGTTCGCGCGGGCGCTGCGGCTGTCGCGGGACGAGCGGGACCATCTGTACCACCTGGCGGGGCGGCCGTTGCCGGCCGCGGGGGGCCCGGCGGCGCATGTGCACCCGGGGATGCTGGACCTGCTGGACCGGCTGGCGGGGACGCCGGCGATGGTGATCACGGATCTGCACGTGGTGCTGGTGCAGAACGCGTTGGCCCGGGCGCTGGTGGGCGAGCAGACGGGCGGGGCCTGCCAGGTGTACCGCTGGTTCACGGACCCGGAGGCGCGCCGGCTGTATCCGGAGGCGGATCACGCGCATCACTCGCGGGTGATGGTGGCGGATCTGTGGGCGGCGGTGGGGCGCCGGGCGGCGCGTGACGGGGAGGTGCGGGCGCTGGTGGCGGAGCTGGTGGAGCGGTCGGAGGAGTTCGCCGCGCTGTGGGCGCGGCGGGAGGTGGCGGTGCGGCGCGGCGACCGGAAGCGGATCGTGCACCGCTCGCTGGGGGTGTTGGAGGTGAACTGCCTGACGTTGGCCAGTGAGGACGGGCGGCAGCGGCTGCTGTGGTTCACGCCGGTGCCGGGGACGGCGGCGGTGGCCGGGTTCGAGTTGCTGCCGGTGGTGGGGACGCAGGAGTTGGGGGCCGGGAGTCCCTGAGCGGGCGGCGCGGCTGGCCATTCGTCCGGCGGGCCGCCCCCGCGCGGCTTCCCGGGTGGACAGGTGTGCGGCGGCGCGGGGTCGTTCCGGCAATACGTCGCGCGTTGTCCCGGGCGTATTCCGGCGTCTTGTAGCGGCTGTTCCGCGGGGGGACCATTTTCTGAGTCTGGTCTTCTCGGGCTGGGAGTGTCGCGCATGTCGTCAAAGACTTCTCGTGGAACGGTCGAGCGTTTACTTCCCTCGTTCTCCCCGGTGCGTGCGGTCGCCGAGGACGGCGTTCCGCTGGCGGCGCCCGAGGGTTATGAACTGCCGGCGGACGCGTTGTTGGTGGACGCCTTTCGGCGCATGGTGGTGGGGCGGCGTTTCGACGCGCAGGCCACGGTGCTGACGCGCCAGGGGCGGCTGGCGGTGTATCCGTCGAGTCGGGGGCAGGAGGCGTGTCAGATCGCGTCGGCGTTGGCGCTGCGCGAGGAGGACTGGCTCTTTCCCACGTACCGGGACTCGGTGGCGCTGCTGGCGCGGGGGCTGGACCCGGTGGAGATCCTGACGCTGCTGCGGGGCGAGTGGCACTGCGGCTACGACCCTGCCGCGTGGCGGACGGCGCCGCAGTGCACGCCGTTGGCGACGCAGACGGTGCACGCGGTGGGGCTCGCGGACGCGCTGCGGCGGCGGGGGCGCGGGGGCGTGGTGTTGGCGCTGGTGGGTGACGGGGGGACGAGCGAGGGCGACTTCCACGAGGCGTTGAACTTCGCGGGGGTGCTGGGGGCGCCGGTGGTGTTCCTGGTGCAGAACAACGGTTACGCGATCTCGGTGCCGCTGGCGCGGCAGTCGGCGGCGCCGGCGTTGGCGTTCAAGGGCGTGGGGTACGGGGTGGCGTCCGAGCAGGTGGACGGCAACGACCTGGTGGCGACGCTGGCGGTGGTGGCGTCGGCGGTGCGGCGGGCGCGCGCGGGCGGGGGGCCGTTTCTGGTGGAGGCGCACACCTACCGGGTGGAGGCGCACACCAACGCGGACGACGCGACCCGCTACCGGGCGGAGGAGGAGGTCGCGCGGTGGCGGGCGGCCGATCCGCTGGCGCGGCTGGAGCGCTATCTGCGGGGGCGGGGGCTGCTGGCGGACGGCGATGTCGCGGCGGCTGAGGAGGAGGCGGAGCGGGTCGCGGGCGGGATGCGGGAGCGGCTTGGCGGGGAGATGGCGGGGGACCCGCTGGAGATGTTCCGTCATGTCTTCGCCGAGCCGACGCCGCAGTTGGCGGAGCAACAGGCCCTGCTGGCGGCCGAGTTGGCGGCCGACGCCGAGGGGGGTGGGCGCTGAGATGGCGGCGGTGACGATGGCGGGGGCGTTGAACGGGGCACTGCGGGACGCGATGCGGGCCGACGGGGACGTGTTGGTCTTCGGCGAGGACGTGGGGCCGCTGGGCGGGGTTTTCCGGATCACTGACGGGTTGACGGCGGAATTCGGGGAGGAGCGGTGTTTCGACACGCCGCTCGCCGAGGCGGGAATTGTGGGACTGGCGGTGGGTCTCGCGATGGGCGGTTTCCGGCCGGTCGTGGAGATGCAGTTCGACGCTTTCGCCTATCCGGCTTTCGAGCAGATCGTCTCCCATGTGGCGAAGGCGCGTAACCGGACGCGGGGCCGGATGAACCTGCCGTTGGTGATTCGCATTCCGTTCGGCGGCGGGATCGGCGGGGTGGAGCACCACAGCGACTCAAGCGAGGCGTACTACGCGCACACGCCGGGGCTGAAGGTGGTGACGCCGGCGACGGCGGAGGACGCGTACTGGCTGCTGCGGGACGCGGTGGAGGATCCGGACCCGGTGGTGTTCATGGAGCCGAAGCGGCTGTACTGGGCGCGCGGGGAGCTGGACCGGGCGGCGCGGGCGGCGGGGCCGCTGGGGCGCGCGGTGGTGCGGCGGCCGGGGCGGGACGCGACGGTGGTGGCGTACGGGCCGGCGGTGCCGGTGGCGTTGGAGGCGGCGCGGGCGGCGGCGGGCGAGGGTGTCGAGCTGGAGGTGGTGGATCTGCGGTCGGTGGTGCCGCTGGACGACGCGACGGTGACGGCGTCGGTGCGGCGCACCGGCCGGTGTGTGGTGGTGCAGGAGGCGCAGGGCTTCGCGGGGGTGGGGGCGGAGGTGGCGGCGCGGGTGCAGGAGCGGTGTTTCCACTCGTTGGCGGCGCCGGTGCTGCGGGTCGCCGGGTTCGACGTGCCGTATCCCCCGCCGGTGGTGGAGGCGGCGCATCTGCCGGGCGTGGGGCGGGTGTTGGACGCGGTGTTCCGGTTGCAGTTCGACGACGAGCCGGACCGGACGCACGAGGTGTCGGAGGTGGCGTCGTGACGGGCGGCGCCGGGCGGGAGTTCCGGCTGCCGGATCTGGGCGAGGGGCTGACGGAGGCGGAGGTCCTGACGTGGCGGGTCGCCGTCGGGGACGTGGTGGCGGTGGACGAGGTGGTGGCCGAGGTGGAGACGGCGAAGGCGGCGGTCGAGGTACCGGTGCCGTTCGGCGGGCGGGTGGTGGCCCTGCACGCGGCGGTGGGCGGACGGGTCGGGGTGGGCGAGCCGCTGGTGACGGTGGCCGAGACGGAGACGGAGACGGTGGCCGGGGCGGAGGCGGGCGGCGGGGGCGGCCCGTCGGCGTCGGGGCCGGTGCTGGTCGGGTACGGCACGGCGCCGGGGAGCGGCGGAGCGCGCCGGGGGCGGGCGCGCCGGGGGGCGCGTGCGCCGGAGCGGGCGCCGGCGGGTGGCGGGACGGCGGGGGCTCCCCGGGCGATCTCGCCGCTGGT
The DNA here is from genome assembly GCF_900230195.1 of Streptomyces zhaozhouensis. Classification (GTDB taxonomy): domain Bacteria; phylum Actinomycetota; class Actinomycetes; order Streptomycetales; family Streptomycetaceae; genus Streptomyces; species Streptomyces zhaozhouensis. Next base: position 210,809 of record NZ_OCNE01000007.1, on the reverse strand, counting down.
GCGGCGGTTGGCGGCGGAGCACGGGCTGGACCTGGGGGCGCTCGCCGCCCGGGTGCCGGGCGGGGTGGTGCGCCGGCGCGACGTGGAGGCGGCGCTCGCCGCGCGGGAGCCGGCCCTCGCGGAGCCCGAGGGCGCCCCGGACGGGGAGGTGCGGGTGCCGCTGCGCGGGGTGCGGCGGGCGATGGCGGAACGGGTGGCGCGCAGCCGGCGGGAGATCCCCGACGCCTCGGCGTGGGTGGATGTCGACGCGACCGAGCTGGTCGCGGTGCGGGACGAACTGCGTTCGGCCGCACCGGAGTTGGGGATCGGGCTGCTGGCTCTGGTGGCGCGGGTGTGCCTGGCGGGGCTGGCGCGGTTCCCCGAGCTGAACGCGCGGGTCGACACCGGGCGCGGGGAGCTGGTGCGGCTGCGGGGGGTGAACCTCGGCGTCGCGGCGCAGACCGAACGGGGGCTGGTCGTCCCGGTGGTGCGGGACGCCGAGCGGCTGACGACGGCCGCGCTCGCGGCGCGGCTGCGGGAGCTGACGGGGGCGGCGAAGGAGGGCACGCTGGCGCCGGCGGCCCTGACGGGCGGCACGTTCACGGTGAACAACTACGGGGTGTTCGGGGTGGACGGGTCGACGCCGATCATCAACCACCCGGAGGCGGGAATGCTGGGGATGGGACGGATCGTCCGGCGGCCGTGGGTGGTGGACGGGGAGCTGGCGGTGCGGTGGGTGACGCAGCTGTCGGTGACGTTCGACCACCGGGTGTGCGACGGCGGGGTGGCCGGTGGGTTCCTGCGGTTCGTCGCCGACCGGGTGGAGCGGCCGGCGCTGCTGGTGGCCGAGCTGTGAGGGCGGACGCGGGGCACGGGCGGCGGACCTCACGAACGGAGGGATGAGCATGGGCATCGACATCACGGCCGGGGAAGCGGAGCCGCCGCGTGTGGTCTCGCGCCGCGAGGGGGACGTGGCGGTGATCGAGCTGTGCCGCCCCTCGGTGGACGCGCCGACCAGACGCGCGCTGCTGGCGGCGGTGCGGGAGGTCGCGGCGGCGGAAGCGGTGCGGGCGGTGGTGCTGGCGGGCAGCGGTGGCGCGTTCTGCCGGGGGCAGGACCTGAAGGAGCACGCGGCGGCCCTGCGGGGCGGCGCCCAGGAGGCGTTCTCCTGCGTGGAACGGGAGTACAACCCGCTGGTCACCGCGCTGCTCGCGGTGGAGGTGCCGCTGGTCGTCGCCGTGGAGGGCGCCTGCGTGGGCGCGGGGCTCGGGCTGGCGCTGACGGGCGACGTGCGGGTGGTGGCCGAGGGGGCGACGTTCGCGACGGCGTTCGCGGGGGTCGGGCTGGCCGCCGACTCGGGGTTGAGCGTGTCGCTGGCGCGGGCGGTCGGGCCCTCGCGGGCGGCGGGGCTCTTCCTGCTGGGCGACCGGTTCGGGGCGGCCGAGGCCCTGGCATGGGGCCTGGCGCACCGGGTGGTGGCCAGGGGCGCGGCGCTGGAGGAGTCCCTGGCGCTGGCGCGGGAGCTGGCGCGGGGGCCGACGGCCGCGTTCCGCGAGGTGAAGGCGCTGCTGCGGGAGGCGGCCGAGCCGGACTGGCCGGCGGCGCTGGCGCGGGAGGCGGCGGCCCAGACCCGGCTGGGCGCGACCGGGGACCACGCGGGCGCGGTGGCGGCGTTCCTCGCCCGGGAGCGGCCCGCCTTCCGGGGGCGGTGAGGCACCGTGCGGCGCGTCGAGGTGGACGACGGAACGGAACCGACGGGAGGTCGGCGATGACCACGGAGGCGGACGAGCCGGAGCTGCGGGCGCACTTCGAGGAGACGGTGGCCGCGGACCGGCGGGTGGAGCCGCGCGACTGGATGCCCGAGGCGTACCGGGCGACGCTGGTGCGGCAGATCGCGCAGCACGCGCACTCGGAGATCATCGGTATGCAGCCGGAGGGCGACTGGATCACGCGCGCGCCCTCGCTGCGCCGCAAGGCGATCCTGTGGGCGAAGGTCCAGGACGAGGCCGGCCACGGGCTGTATCTGTACGGGGCGGCGGAGACGCTGGGCGCCGACCGGGACGACCTGACGCGGCGGCTGCTGGAGGGGCGCCAGAAGTACTCGTCGATCTTCAACTACCCGGCGGCGACGTTCGCCGACGTCGGGGTGATCGGCTGGCTGGTGGACGGCGCGGCGATCTGCAACCAGGTGCCGCTGTGCCGTTCCTCCTACGGCCCCTACGCGCGGGCGATGGTGCGGGTCTGCAAGGAGGAGTCCTTCCACCAGCGGCAGGGGTACGAGCTGCTGTGGACGATGACGCGCGGCACGGCGGCGCAGCGGGAGATGGTGCAGGACGCGGTGGACCGCTGGTGGTGGCCGTCGCTGATGATGTTCGGTCCGCCGGACGCGGCGTCGCCGAACTCGGAGCGCTCCATGGCGTGGCGCGTCAAGCGGCACTCCAACGACGAGCTGCGGCAGCGTTTCGTCGACATGACGGTGCCGCAGGCGGACCGGCTCGGGGTGACGCTGCCCGACCCGGAGCTGCGGTGGAACGAGGAGCGCGGCCGTTACGACTTCGGCACGCCGGACTTCGCCGAGCTGGCGCGGGTGATCGGCGGTGACGGGCCGTGCAACCGGGAGCGGATCGCCCGGCGCACGGCGGCGCACGAGGACGGCGCGTGGGTGCGGGAGGCCGCCGCCGCGCACGCGGAACGGCGCGCACGGCGCGCGGACGGGGCGGGGGTGGCGCGGTGAGCGGCACGGAGGCGGTGGACGGCGGCTGGCCGTTGTTCGAGGTGTTCGTGCGCGGCAAGCGCGGGCTGAACCACGTGCACGTGGGTTCGCTGCGGGCGGCCGACGCGCGGATGGCGCTGACCCACGCGCGCGACCTGTACACCCGCAGGAACGAGGGCGTCAGCATCTGGGTGGTGCGCTCCGCGGACGTGACGGCGTCGGCGCCCGACGAGCGGGACCCGTTCTTCGCGCCGAGCGGCGACAAGGTGTACCGGCATCCGACGTTCTACGAGATTCCCCATGACGTGCCGCACATCTGACGCGGCGGAGCCGACGGCGAAGGGCGGTGCGCGGTGAACGGCACGGGCGGGGAAGGGGACGGGCCGGGCGACGCGCGCTGGGCGTTCGGCACCGGCTTCGAGGACCCGCTGCACGGGGTGGCGGTCGAGCCGCCGCCCGGCGCGGACGGCGCGGCAGTGGCGCGGGTCTGCGTCGCGCTGGCCGACGACGCGCTGGTCGGCGCGCAGCGGCTGGCCGAGTGGGTCACGTGCGCGCCGGAGCTGGAGATCGAGCTGGCGCTGGCCAACGTCGGTCTCGACCTGCTGGGGCAGGCGCGGCTGCTGTATGCGCGGGCCGGTCAGGTGGACGGCAGCGGGCGGGGCGAGGACGACTTCGCGTACCGGCGGGCCGCGGCGGAGTTCCGCTGTCTGCGGCTGGCGGAACTCCCGCGCGGCGACTTCGCGTTCACCGCGCTGCGGATGCTGGCGCTGTCGTCAGCGCGGCTCGCGGTGCTGGACGGGCTGCGGGGCGCGGCGGACCCGGTGCTGGCGGCGGTCGCGGAGCGGGGTGTCACGGAGGTGACCTACCACCGGCTGTTCGCCGCCGAGTGGGTGGTGCGGCTCGGCGACGGCACCGACGTGTCGCGCGGCCGGCTGGGGCGCGCGGTCGAAGAGGCCGGGCCGTGGCTGGCGGAGGTCTGGGACGACGCGGTGGGGGCGGAGCTGGGGGTGGCGCCGGGCGCGGTGCGGGCGGCGTGCGCGGCGGACTGGGGCCGGGTGGCGCGGGAGGCGGGGGTGCCGCTCCCGGTGCCGGTGCCGGTCGGGGGCTCCGGCGGCCGGGCGGGCGTGCACACCGCCCATCTGCCGGTGCTGCTTGCCGAGTTGCAGGGCGTGGCGCGCGCGCATCCGGGGGCGTCGTGGTGACGGCGGCGGAGGCGTTGGCGTGGCGGGCCGCGGGCGGGGTGCCGGACCCGGAGCTGCCGGTGGTGACGGTCGCGGAGCTGGGCATGGTGCGCGGCGTGGCGTGTGACGGCGCCGGCGGCGTGGTGGTGCGGCTGGCGCCGACCTACGCGGGCTGCCCGGCGGTGGCGGAGATCCGGGCCGACGTGGCGGCGGCGCTGCGGGGCGCGGGCTTCGCGCGCGTCGAGGTGGAGACGGTGTGGTCGCCGCCGTGGACGTCGGAGTGGATCACCGAGGCGGGGCGGCGGAAGCTGGCGGCCGCCGGCATCGCGCCGCCGGGCGCGGCGCCCGCGCGCGGGCCGGTGGCGCTGACGCTGTCGGCGACGCGGCCGGCCGTGCCGTGCCCGCGCTGCGGGGCGCGCGGGACGGAGGAGGTCTCGCGCAGCGGCGGGACGCTGTGCACCGCGCTGTGGCGGTGCCGTGCCTGCCGGGAACCGTTCGCACATCTCAGGGAGGTCTGATGGGTGCGCCCGCCTCGGCGGCCCCGGCGTCACGGCGCGGGGTCTTCCACCGGCTGCGGATCGCGCGGGTGGAGCGGCTGTGCGGCGACGCGGTCGCGGTGACGTTCGCGGTGCCGGAGGCGCTGGCCGACGCGTTCGCGTTCGCGCCGGGGCAGTGGCTGACGGTGCGGCGGTGGGTGGACGGGCGGGAGGAGCGCCGTTCCTACTCGCTCTGCGCGGAGGCCGGCGCGCCGCCCAGGATCGGGGTGCGGCGGGTGCCCGGCGGTCTGGTCTCCCCGTGGTTCGTGGAGAGCGCGGCGCCGGGCGACGAGGTGGAGGTGGCGCCGCCGTCGGGGACGTTCACCCCCGATCTGTCGGTGCCCGACCACCATGTGCTGGTGGCGGCGGGCTCGGGCGTCACGCCCATGGTGTCGATCGCCGCGTCGGTGCTGCGGCGCTCCCCGGGCGGGCGGGTCACGCTGCTGTACGGGAACCGGGCGAGCGACACGGTGATGTTCGCCGACGAGCTGGCGGAGCTGAAGGACGCCCACCCCACCCGGTTCCAGCTGGTGCACGTGCTCTCCCGGGAGCCGCGCGAGGTCGACGTGCTGTCGGGCCGGCTGGACGGGCCCCGGCTGGCGCTGTTGGCGCGGGCGCTGCTCGATCCCGGCGTGGCGCACCGGTGGTGGCTGTGCGGGCCGCTGCCGATGGTGGTCGAGGCGCGTCAGGCGCTGGCGCGGCTGGGGGTGGCGCCGGAGCGGGTGCGCGGGGAGCTGTTCCACGCGGCGGACGAGGAGCCGCCCCCGGCGCGGCGGGCGGCGGGGCCGGCCGGGCCCGAAGGTCCGACGAGCCGGGTGACGGTGGTGCTGGACGGGCGGGCCAGCACGGTGGCGCTGCCGGCGGGCGGGCGGGTGCTGGACGGGGCGCAACGGGCGCGCCCCGAGCTGCCGTTCGCCTGCCGGGGCGGGGTGTGCGGCACGTGCCGGGCGCGGGTGGTCGAGGGGCGGGCGGTGATGCGGCGGAACTTCGCGCTGGAGCCGGCGGAGGTGGCGGCCGGGTACGTGCTGACCTGCCAGGCGGTGCCGGACTCGGAGGCACTGACCCTGGACTACGACGGCTGAACGGCGCGGGCGGGCGGAACGGGTTTGACTCTGACACGGTGGCAAGGTCTTCACTGTGCCGGAGGAGGTGGTCCCGATGACCATGGTGGAACGGGGGGCGGCCGGGTCGCCGGCCTTCCGCGCGCTGGCGCACGACGACGCGCAGATACGGATGCGGGCGGCGATGGCGGTGGGTTCGGCGCCGGACGACCGGTATGTGGCGGGGCTGGTGCAGCGGTGCGCGGTGGAGCCGGAGTTCTTCGTGCGGGAGACGCTGACCTGGGCGCTGACCCGTCATCCGGCGGCGCTGACCGTTCCCGCGCTCGTGGCCGAGCTGCGTTCGGACCGTGCGCGGGCGCGAAGCCAGGCGTTGCACACGCTCTCCAAGATCGGGGACGTCTCGGCCTGGCCGGCGATCACGTCGGCGCTGCTGCGGGACGCCGACGACGAGGTGGCGCGCACCGCGTGGCGGACGGCGGTCGGGCTCGCGCCCGAGACGGAACGCCCTGCGCTGGCCGTGGAGTTGGGGGGCCAGTTGGGGCGCGGGACGCGGGAGACACAGTTGAGTCTGAGCCGGGCGCTGATCGCGCTCGGGGAGGCGGGCGAGCCCGTGCTGGCGGCCGCGAGCACCGGGGCGGAGCCGGCGGCGCGGGTGCACGCGTTGGCCACGCGGAAGCTGGCGCGCGACCCGGAGGCGAGCTTCGCACTCGCGATCGAGGAGGCCAGGCGCCTGGTGGCGTCCGCGCCGGGGGACGAGGCGGGATGAGAGGCGTCACGGGGTGCTGATCGGCGAGGTGGCGCGCCGCGCGGGGGTCAGCGCGCGGATGCTGCGGCACTACGAGGAGCTGGGGCTGGTGCGGCCGACCGGGCGCACCGAGGGCGGCTACCGGGAGTACTCGGAGGAGGACGTCCGGCGGATCTTCCACATCGAGAGCCTGCGGTCGCTGGGTCTTTCGCTGCGCGAGGTCGGGCGGGCGCTGGACGACCCGGACTTCGCGCCGGGGCGGTTGGTGGACGACCTGATCGACCGCACGCGGGAACGTCTCGCGCGCGAGACGGAGCTGCTGACCCGGCTGCGGCGCATCGGCGCGGCGGGGCCCGCCGGCTGGGACGACGTGCTGCGGACGGTCGCGCTGCTCCAGGCGCTGCGCTCGCCGAGCGCGGGGCGTCGGCAGCGCGCGGCCCTGTCGTCGGTGGAGACGGTGCCGGCGGAGGCGCTGGTCGAGGCGGTGCTGCGAGAGCGGGACCCGCATGTCGCCGGCGCGCTGCGCTGGGCGCTGGCCCGGTCCGGCGGTGCCGGGCTCGCGGCGCTGGGCGAGGCGCTGCGCTCCCCCGCCGCCGAGGTGCGCGAGCGCGCGGTGCGGGCGCTCGCCGAGGTGGCGGGTGAGGGGAGCGCGGGTGAGGAGGCCGACGCGCTGCTACGCCGCGCGCTGGCCGACGACGCCCCGGTGGTGCGCCGGCACGCGGCGCTGGCGCTGGGGGCGCGCGGCGCAGGCGAGGTGATCCCGGCGCTGCTCGACCTGCTGGTGGAGGAGACCCGCGAGGTGGAGGCCGCCGACGCGCTCGGCGCGTTGGCGGACCACCCCGGGGTGGCCGACCGGATCGCGACCGGGATCGTGGGGCGTCTCGCGGAGCCCGCGGTCGCAGCCCCGGCGCGCCTGCGTCTGGTGCAGGCGCTCACCGACATCCCGGGCCCGACGGCGGCCCGCGCCCTGGCGGAGCTGGCGCGGGAGCCGACGGGCCCGGTGGCGCTGACGGCGCGTTACGCGCTGCGGCTGCGCGCCTCGCGGTGAGGGGGACCGCCGGTCAGCAGGTGCCCGTGGTGTTGGTCGCGAGACCCAGCCGGTAGGGCAGTTGGGAGTACTCGCCCCCGGCGGAGGGGTCCAGGCCCTGGTAGAGCAGCCGGATGTCGCAGGGGTCGATGGCCATGGTCTGGTCGGGCGTGGTGCGCAGGAGTTCGCCGTGGCTGATGTCCTGGGTCCACGCGTCGCCGTTCTCGAACGAGACGTTGTTGCTGCGGGCGAAGGGGTTGTCCTGGGTGTCGGCCAGCGGCTGCCACTGCCCGTCCAGTCCCTCGGCCGTGAAGGAGCGGTACCAGCGCCGGCCGTCCGAGCCGATCGCCTCCCACAGCAGCAGGTAGGTGTCGGTGTCCCCGACCTGGTAGACGGCGCCGCCCTCGAAGAGGTTGTTGCCGGAGTCCTCCAGGACGATCCGCGTGTTGCCGAAGCCGTTGGGGAAGTCGGCCAGGGTGGTCTCCGACCGGTAGACGTGGCCGTTGTCGTCGGCGGAGAACAGGTAGCACATGGAGTCGTCGCAGATGACGAAGAAGTCCAGCCAGTTGCCGTTGCCGATGTTCTCCTCGACGACGTCCGGGACGCTGTCCATGAAGTTGCGCGGCGCCGACCAGCTGCCGGGGTCGTTGATGTCCGTCGTGGTGGAGAACGAGGGCAGCCCGGTCTGGTAGACGAGGTACCACTCGTCGTGGGGCGCGAAGTAGAACGCGTGGGGTGCCGCCCGGTAGCCGCCGCCGATGGCGGAGGACGCCTCCAGGTCGGTCTGCGCGCCGGCACCGGCCTGGGACCAGTCGGTGAAGCTGGTGTGGGCCAGCCCCCAGTCGCCGGCGGTGTCGACCCTGGTGAAGAAGACGTGCCACCTCCCGTCCTGGTCCTGCACCACGGACGGGTCCTTGGCCGCGACCGAACCGAGCCCGGAGTGGGGGGAGATCAGCGGGCCGGTGGAGGACCACTGGAAGGTGGTGGGCAGCTCGGCCCGGGGCTCCACCGTGGGCGCGGCGGCGGGCGCCGGGTCGCCGGAGGCCGGCCCGGCCACCAGCGCCAGGGTCACCCCGAGGAGCGCCGTCAGGGTGGCGGTCAGGAAGCGTAAACGGGGGCGGTGTTCCGCTGAGGACATGGCAGGGGGACTCCCTCACGGATCGGATGGCGGGTGTGGTGCCGCGGTCGCCGGCGAACGAGAGCCGCACCCCGGCGCGTTCGGCATTTCGACCGGTGAACGTCCCACCGGACATCAGGTGATCCTAGGGAGCGGCGCGCCGGCGTCAACCCTTTCCACCCGAGGACGGGAAAAAGGCGGGCAGAAAACGTCGTCATGGCATTCCCGGGACCGTGAACGCGGTGTCCGGTTGACAGCACCCTCCGGCCGTCCGGGGTTTTGGAAGTTTTTCGGGACGGCCGGCCACGGTTTCGTTTTCCGGGGCCTGAACTCGAAGGACGAGGGAAATCCACGGCCATACCGCGGAAGGCGTTTCGAAAAAATTCGACGGACCGCGTTGACGCGCCGGAAACCCCTTCCTATTCTCTGTTCGCGCCATGGAACACGGTTCGACATCTCGAACTTGGCCTGGTGGGTGCGCGGTTGGCGCCTCCCGGGCCCGGCGCGCACCGCAGCGGTCCCTCCCCCCACGAGCCGCTTCCGGAAGGACTTCCGCCATGTCCCCCACCCCCCGCCCCAGCCGTCGCGGCCTGCTCTCCGGGGCGACCGGCCTCGGCCTGGCCGCCGCGCTCCCCTGGAGCGCCGCGTCCCCCCACGCGGCGGCCACCACGGCCCCCGCGCCCCCGGCCGGGCTCCGCCCCCGGGCGCTCTTCGACAACCCCGTCCTGTGGCAGGACTTCGCCGACATCGACGTCATCCGCGTCGGCGACACCTTCTACTACTCGGCCTCGACCATGCACTACTCCCCCGGCGCGCCCGTGCTGCGCTCCTGGAACCTGGTCGACTGGGAGTTCGCGGGGCACTCCGTCCCGCGCCTGGACTTCGGCGCCAAGTACGACATGGAGGGCGGCCGCGCCTACGTCGCCGGGATCTGGGCCTCCACCCTCAACCACCGGGCGAGCGAGGGCCGTTTCTACTGGCTGGGACAGACCGACTTCTCCCTCAGCCACGTGTACACGGCCACCGACGTCGAGGCCGAGTGGGAGAAGGTCGCCACGCTTCCCCGCGCCTACTACGACGCCGGCCTGCTCTTCGACGGCGACACCCCGTACGTGGCGTACGGCAACACGCGCATCTCCGTGGCCCAGCTCTCCGACGACCTGACCGAAGAGGTCAGGAACGAGCAGGTGTTCGACACCCCCTCCGACATCGGCACGCTGGAGGGAGCCAGGTTCTACCGGATCAACGGCGACTACTACATCTTCCTCACCCGCCCGGCCAACGGCCAGTACATCCTCAAGGCCCCCTCCCCCTTCGGCCCCTACGAGCTGCGGGAGCTGCTGCTCGACCTGCCCGGGCCCATCCCGGGCGGCGGCGTGCCCCACCAGGGCGGGCTGGTCGACACGCCCGGCGGCGACTGGTACTACCTCGCGTTCGTGGACGCCTACCCCGGTGGACGGGTCCCGGCGCTCGCCCCCGTCAGCTGGACGGCGGACGGCTGGCCCGCGCTCCACCTCGTCGACGGCGCCTGGGGCTCCTCCTACCCGGAGCCCGCCGTTCCCCCGCCCCCGCGTCAACCGCGGCCGATGACCGGCCCCGACACCTTCGACGGCCCCACGCTCGCTCCCCGGTGGGAGTGGAACCACAACCCCGACCACGACCGCTTCGCCGTCGGCAACGGGCTCACCCTGTCGACCGCCACCGTGACCGACGACCTCTACTCCGCCCGCAACACCCTCACCCACCGCGTTCAGGGCCCCACCTCCACCGCGACCGTCGAGTTGGAGCACGAGGGGATGACCGACGGCGACCGGGCGGGCCTGGCCGTGCTGCGCGACTCCTCCGCCTGGATCGGCCTGATCCGCGAAGGCGGCGCCACCCGGCTGGCGATGGTCGACGACATCCGCATGGACGGCGACTGGAACACCGTCTCCACCGGGACCGAACGGGCCACCGCGGCCGTCGCCGGCACCCGCCTCTGGCTGCGCGTCACCGTCGACATCACCCCCGGCTCCGGCCGCCAGGCCCGTTTCTCCCACAGCGCGGACGGGTCCGCCTTCACGGATCTCGGCCCGGGCTTCGTTCTCCACCACGCCTGGCAGTTCTTCCTGGGCTACCGCTTCGCGCTCTTCCACCACGCCACCCGAGCGCTGGGCGGCAGCGTCCGGGTCGCCCGCTTCGACCTCACCACCCCGTGAACCGCCCCCGAACGAAGGAGATCGCCATGATCAGCACCTCCCCGAGACGGCGCGCCCGGCACCGCGTGCGGGCCACGCTCGCGGCCGTGACCAGCACCGGCCTGGCGGCCACCGGCCTCCTGGTCTTCGCCGGCTCCGCCCAGGCGGCGGACACGCTGGGCGGGGCCGCCGAGCAGAGCGGCCGGTACTACGGCGCCGCCGTCGCGCCGCACCTCCTCGGCGAGGCCGACTACGCGTCCACGTTGAACCGTGAGTTCAACAGCGTGGTGGCGGAGAACGTCATGAAGTGGGACGCCACCGAGCCCAACCGCGGCCAGTTCGACTTCAGCGGCGGCGACCAACTGGTCGCCCACGCCCAGGCGCAGGGCATGGAGGTGCGCGGCCACACCCTCGTCTGGCACGCCCAGCAGCCCTCCTGGGTCAACGGTCTGGGCGGCGACGACCTCCGCCGGGCGATGCTCGACCACATCGACGGCGTCGCCGGCCACTACGCGGGCCAGATCTCGTCCTGGGACGTGGTCAACGAGGCGTTCGAGTGGGACGGCAGCCGCCGCCAGTCCAACCTCCAGCAGCAACTCGGCGACGGCTGGATCGAGGAGGCCTTCCGCGCCGCCGACGCCGCCGACCCCCAGGCCAAGCTCTGCTACAACGACTTCGGCACGGACGGCATCAACGCCAAGAGCGACGGCATCTACGCCATGGTCCAGGACTTCCTCAACCGCGGCGTGCCCATCGACTGCGTCGGCTTCCAGAGCCACCTCGACGCCAACTCCGACCTCTCCAGCTACCAGGCGAACCTGCAGCGCTTCGCCGACCTGGGCGTCGACGTCGAGATCACCGAACTCGACATCGGCGGCTCCGGCAGCGCCCAGGCCAACGCCTACCGCCAGGTCACCGAGGCGTGCCTGGCCGTCTCCCGCTGCACCGGCATCACCATCTGGGGCTTCACCGACCGGCACTCCTGGCGCGCGGACGACACCCCGCTGCTCTTCGACACCAACTACCAGAAGAAGGAGGCCTACCACGCGGTCCTCGACGCCCTGAACGCGGCCTAGCCGCGGTTCCTGCGGAAGCGGAACCGGGGCCGGAACCGGAACCGGAAAGCACTGCGACGCGCGCGCGTTTCCGCTCGGGGCGCGTCGACAACGAAAGGCGTCGTCCCGTACCGCTTCCCGCTTCCCGCTTCCCGCTTCCCGCGCCGAAAGGAAATCGACATCCCCATGTCAGCGACACGGAAGGGGTTTTCATGAAACTCCGATTCACCGCCGTCCCCGTTATCGTCGCCGCCCTGCTGGCCCTGGGCACCGGCGGTTCGGCGCTCGGCGCCAGCGCCGACCAGGCCCCGGCCACCGCGCCCGGCACCTCCGAGGCCACGGCCGGATGCGGCAGTGACCCCGGCCTCACCGACGGCACCCACACCGTCCAAAGCGGCGGCCAGGACCGCTCGTTCATCCTCGACATCCCCGACACCTACGACAACGACCACCCCCACCGGCTGGTGCTGGGCTTCCACTGGTGGGGCGGAACGGCGGCCGACGTCGCGACCGGCCAGACCGTGGAGACCGGCACCTGGGCGTACTACGGGCTGAAGCGGCTGGCCGGCGACAGCACCATCTTCGTGGCACCGCAGGGCCTGGACAACGCGTGGCCCAACACCGGTGGCCAGGACGTCGCCTTCGTCGACGAACTGCTCCGCACGCTGGAGGAGAACCTCTGCGTCGAGACCAACCAGCGGTTCTCGGTCGGCTTCAGCTACGGCGGCGCCATGAGCTACTCCCTGGCCTGCTCACGCCCCGACGTCTTCCGCGCGGTCGCCGCCTACGGCTCGCCGGGCCCGGTCAGCGGGTGCGACGGCGGCACCGAGCCGGTCGCCTACTTCGGGGCGCACGGTGTCGGTGACAGCGACGGACACGCGGCGCTGCGGGACACGTTCGTGCGCAACAACGGCTGCGACGCGCAGGAGCCGCCGGCACCGGCGCCCGGCAGCCTCACCCACGTCACCACCGCCTACACCGGCTGCTCGGCCGACCACCCCGTCGTCTGGGCCGCCTTCGACGGCGGACACATCGCGGCACCGCGGGACGGGGCGCCCGGCGACGGCGGCGACTCGTGGCTGCCGAACGAGACCTGGGACTTCCTCACCCGGTTCTGACCGCGGTCAGGCGGGAGGCGCCGGCACCGCCCCCGGGCGTTCCCACCGCGCGCGAGCGGCGGCGAACGCCTCGGCGGTGGTGGCGCACTCCCGTGGGCCGAAGGGCGGTGGGGCGAGCGCGCCCACCGCGCGCAGCGCCTGCCGCTGCTCGGGGCGCACCCCGGAGAGCAGCACCGCGATGTCACGCCGCTCCAGCGCCCGCACCGCGTCCTTGAGGGCCAGGGCGCCGGTGGCGTCCACCGCGCTGACCCGTGCCAGGCACAGGATCACCACCCGCGCGTCGGTGACCTCGGACAGCTCCCGGAGCAGGCGGTGGGCGCCCGCGAAGAACAGCGGTCCTTCGACGCGGTAGGCCAGGATCCGTCCGTCCCAGCGCGTGCGCTCCTCCTCGCGCGCCACCGGCAGCTCGACCCGGGCGACGTTCCCGTGCCGGGCCACGGCACGCAGCGCCAGCACGCCGGCGACCAGCAGGCCGAGGATCACCGCGTACACCAGGTCCAGCACAACCGTGGCGAGCGCTGTCAGCACGAGGACGACGGCGTCGGCGCGGGTGGCTCTCGCCGTCGCGCGCAGCGAGGCGACATGCACCATGCGGATCGCCGTGGCGACCAGCACGCCGGCCAGGACCGCGAGGGGGATGCGGGAGACGAGCGGAGCCGCGGCGAACACGATCACCGTCAGGACGGCGGCGTGCGTCAGCGCGGCCAGCCGGGAGGCCGCGCCCGTGCGGACGTTGACCGCCGTGCGGGCGATCGCGCCGGTGGCGGGCACGCCGCCGAACAGCGGCGCGGCGATGTTCGCCACGCCCTGGCCGAACAGCTCGCGGTCCGGGTCGTGCCGCTGACCGGTCGTCATGCCGTCGGCGACCCGCGCCGAGAGCAGCGACTCCAGGGCCGCCAACGCGGCCACCGCGACCGCGGAGGGCAGCAGCGCCCCCAGGGCGCCGAGGTCGAGGAAGCCGAGGGAGGGGACGGGCAGCCCCGCCGGCAGGTCGCCGATCGGGGCGGCGGCGTCCAGGTGGAAGACCTCCGCCACGAGCGTCGCGGCCACCACCGCGATGATCGAGAACGGGAGGGAGGGCCGCCAGCGCGCACCGGCCAGCATCACCGCGACGACACCGGCGGCCAGCGACACGGCGGTCACGTTCGGGTCCCGCACGAACGACCCGACGGCGTGCCAGGCCACCGCCAGCACCCGCTCGCCCTCCGCGTCGGCGACACCGAGCGCGCCCGGCACCTGCTGGAGCGCGATCACGCAGGCGATGCCGAGGGTGAACCCCTCCACCACCGAGGCCGGCACGTAGGACATCCAGCGTCCCGCCCGCGCCAGGGCGAGGGCCACCAGCAGGAGTCCGGCGAGCAGACCGACCATCAGCACACCGCCGGCCCCGTGCGCCGCGACGATCGGCACCAGGACCACGGTCATCGCGCCGGTCGGGCCGGAGACCTGGAGGTGCGAACCGCCGAACACGGCGGCCAGCGCACCGGCGACCACGGCCGTCGCCAGGCCGGCCTCGGCGCCCAGCCCCGAGGAGACGCCGAACCCGAGCGCGAGCGGAAGCGCGACGATGGCCACGGTCAGCCCGGCCAGCAGGTCGCGGCGGGGGGAACGCCCCATCGCGGTCAGGTCGGCGCGGGAGGGCAGGAGGGAGCGGACCCGGGCGGCACCCGGCGCTGCGGGGGCGCTCACGCGGACGGAACCTCGGCTTCCCGCAGCTCGGCCAGCAGCGCGTGCTGTCCCGCCAGCATCTCCGTCAGGATCCGACGGGCCGCGCGCATCAGCTCGGCCACGTCCCCGCCCGCCAACTCGTAGACCACGGTGGACCCCTCGCGGGCGGAGGTCACGATCCCGGAGCGGCGCAACACGGCGAGCTGCTGGGAGAGCGCGGCGGGCTCGACCTCTATCTCGGCGAGCAGGTCGCGCACGGGCATGGGCCCGTCCTGCAGCAGCTCCAGCACCCGAATCCGCACCGGGTGCCCCAGCATCCGGAAGAACTCGGCCTTCGCCTGGTACAGCGGCACCGGCATGTCTCTCCCCTACCCGTCCCTCGCCCGTCCGGAGAACCGGGTACGACTCTATGGCGAATTGCAGAACTATGCAATTCGCCAACATCGGCCACCGCTAGATGGAAATGATTTCCATGTCTGTATAGTGGGGCCCTCCGCTTCCCGTCCCCCAAGGAGGGCCCCGTCCCCATGCGCTCCGGCATCCATCCCGCCTACGGCCCCGTGGTCTTCCGCGACCGGGCGGCCGGCTTCGCGTTCCTCACCCGCTCCACGCTCGCCGCGCGCACGGACGCGCCGACCGTCGCCTGGGAGGACGGCAACGTCTACCCGGTCTTCGACGTCGAGATCTCCTCGGCGAGCCACCCCTTCTACACCGGCCAACTCCGCATCGTGGACTCCGCCGGCCGCGTCGAACGCTTCCGCCGCCGCTACGAACGCCGGGAGACACGGTGACGCTCCCCGTCGTCCTCGTCGCCGGACTGCACGCCGACGCCCGACGCGCCACGGTCGACGCCCTCCTCCGCGCGGTGCCCCGGGGCGTCGCGCTCCACCACGACTTCTCCACCGCGCCGGCCGGCACGCTCCACCGCACCCTGCGCGACCACAGCGGCGTCCTGACCTCGGGACCCGCGCCGCTGGTCAACGACTGCGCCTGCTGCGCGCTGCGCGAGGACCTGCTGCCCGAGCTGGAACGACTCGCCGACGGCGGGGAGTTGTGCGCGCTGGCGGTCGTGGAGCTGTGGGACTCCGTGGAACCGCGGTCCGTCGCCGAGCTGTTGAGCACGGCCGGTGACGGCCGGCTCGCGCTCGTCGGCGTCGTGACCGCCGTCGACCCGGCGCTCGTGCACCCCTGCCTGGCCAACGGCGACGACCTCGCCGGGGCCGGCCTGGCCGCCGCGCGCGAGGACGAGCGGACGGTGGGCGACACCTTCGCGCGCCAACTGGAGTACGCGCCCCTGCTCGCCCTCGTCGAGGGCGAGGCCCCGCCGGACGCCGCCGACCGGGCGCTGCTCACCCAACTCCATCCGCTGGCCCGGCTCACCGGCCCCGGCCACCCCGCGTTCCTCCGGGAGGTCACGACGGGCTTCGACGCGTCGGCCGCCGCGGCCCGCGTGCATCCGGCGACCGCGCTGCTCCCGCAGGAGGGCGAGGCGGCGGGCGTCAGCACGCTCGTGTGGCGCGCGGACCGCCCCTTCCACCCCGGCCGCCTCTACGCCGCCCTGCCCGACCTGGCCTGCGGGGCCCTGCGCAGCCGTGGCCGGTTCTGGCTGGCCGACAGGTGCGAGACCCTGCTGTCCTGGCAGGCGGCGGGCGGGGCGCTGTGCGTCGAGGCCCTCGGCCCCTGGCTGGCCACGCTCCCCGAGGCCGCCTGGCCCGACGTCCCGAGCGCGCGCCGCGCCGCCGCCCTCGTCGACTGGCACCCACGGCTCGGCGACCGGGGCCAGCACCTGGTCTTCACCTCACCCGGCCTGGACACGGAGGCGCTGCGCGCGCTCCTGGAGTCCTGCCTGCTGACCGACGCCGAGCTCGCCGCGCACACGGCGGACCCGGCCCACTGGGCGCACCACGGCAGCGACTTCGACCGGCTGCTGGAGCCGATCCGCTGAGACCGGGGCGGGCAGTGGCCGAGGGGGCGGGCATTTCGTCCGCCCCCGCACCGGTACCGCCAGGCCGCCCCGCGCTCGGGCCACGCGCGCCGCACCCCCAGGGGAGCGGCCGCGGGCCGTCGGGTGCGTGCTCAAAGGCTCCTGAGCAGGGCCGCGCTGGGGCTGCCGGCCTCCGCCGTGTACAGCGCCAGGGAGAGGTCCGAGCCGGGCAGGCCGAGGGTGTGCCGGTCGAGCTCCAGCTCGCCGAGCGCCGGGTGACGCACGGTCTTCCGCACGCCGGGGACGGGATGCACGGCGTGCTGAGACCAACCGTGCGCGAAGTCCGGGTCGCGGGCCGCGAACTCGTCGACCAGCTCCGCGAGCGCGCGGTCCGTGGAGTACCGCACGCCGGCCGCGCGCAACGCGGCGGCTACCTGCAGCGAGAAAGCGGACTCCGTACCGGGCGCGCCCGCGCAGAGGGTGTCACGGAATCTCGCCGCGAGACGCGTGACGTTGCGCTCCTCGGGTGCGAGAAGGGAGAAGTCGGTGAGGAGAGCCGAGGCCGCGCCGTTCCACGCGACGATGTCCTGCCGGGCGTCGACGACGTAGGCGGGGATGCCGTCAAGCCCGCCGAGCAGCCGTTGGGCCTCCTCGGGTACGCGCCGCCGCGCGCCGTCGGTCCGCGCCGGCAGCACCTGCCCCGCCAGGCGGGCCAGATGGTCCCGCTCCGCAGCGGTGAGCCGCAGAGCCGTCGCCAGCGCGGACAGCACCTGGGGTGAGGGCCGGGGCGCCCGCGCGCGTTCCAGTCGTTCGTAGTAGCTCACCGACACCCGCGCCAGGGCGGCCACCTCCTCGCGGCGCAGCCCGGGTGTGCGGCGAGCACGCCAGCCCTCGGGAGGCGCGACTTCGGCCGGCAGGTCCTCCGGCCGCAGGCCCTCGCGGCGGCGGCGGAGGAAGTCCGCGAGTTCCTGGCTGCTCACCGTTCCATCCTGACACGCGCGGAGCGGCCGAGCCTCACCCCGCTGGTCCGGGGCTCAACTGTCCGTTCCGCGCCCGCGGATCCGCCGTGCAGGGTGGCCTGGCCGGTTCCCGACCACGAGGAGGAATGGTGCCCGCTGCTCCCGAGGAGACTTTTCGCCGCATGATCGACCTGACGCTGGCCAAGGACATGAACGCCGTGGCGGACCTGTGGGCGCCCGACGGAATCGCGGAGTTCCCTTTCGCGGCCGAGGGCTCTCCTCGCGTTCTCCGCGGACGCGAGGAGGTGCGCGCCTACCTCGCCGACTATCCGAGGCTGATGGACGTGGAGGAGCTGGCCGCGCTCACCGTGCGGCCCACGGACCAGACGGACACCGTCGTGGTGGAGTGGACGGCCACCGGCCGCGCCGTGGCCACCTCCCGGCCCTACCGCCTGGACTACGTCGTGGTGCTCACGGTCCGCGACGGGCTGATCGTTCTGTATCGGGACTACTGGAGCCCGCTGGCGGCGGCCGCCGCCGCCGGAAGGCTCGCCGAGCTGCTCGACGCGCTGGAGGGGAAGCGGGAAGAAGAGCGGGAAGGGAAGCCGGAAGGGAAGAACGCCTGATGCCCGGAGTCCTGGTGACCGGAGGGACCGGCAGGACCGGGAAGGCGCTGGTGCGGGAGCTTCGCGCCGCCGGTGTGCCGACGCGCGCCGCCAGCAGGAACCCGGACGCGGCCGACCCCGACGCGATCCGCTTCGACTGGCACGACCCCGCCACCCACGGCCCCGCGCTCGACGGGAGGGACCGGGTCTTCCTGCTTCCTCCGGTGGAGAGCGTGGACCCGCTGCCGCTGGTCGAGCCCTTCCTGCGCCGAGCGCGACGGGCCGGCGTCCGGCGCCTCGTGCTGCTCGGCTCCGCCATCGTGCTGCCCCACGCGCCCAGCGCCGTGGAGATGGCCGCTCAGGTCCGGGCCCAGCCCGGAGGTGTCGTGCTCCGCGCGTCCGGCTTCATGCAGAACTTCCTGCGCCCGCACCCCCTGGCCGACCGCGTCCGCCGGCACGGCGAGATCCGCACCGCGGCCGGTGACGGCAGGCTGGGGTGGGTCGACGCGCGGGACGTCGCGGCCAGTGCCGCCGCACTGTTGGCGGACCCGGGGGTGCACGCTCGGAGCGACTACCTGATCACCGGCCCGCAGGGGATGAGCTATCCGGAGGCCGCGCGGATCCTCACCGCGCGAACCGGCAGACGGGTGCGGGTGGAGCGCGTCACGGAACGGGAACAGGCCGCCGCCTACCGTGCTTCCGGGATGCCGGCGGAGTTCGCCGACGCCCTCGCCGCCGTCGAGCGCGGGATCGCGGAGGGACGGGAGGACCGGGTCAGCACCGCGGTGCGCGAACTGACCGGACGTCCGCCGCGCGCCTTCGCCGAGTTCGTCTCCGCTCACGCGCACGAGTGGACGCCGTAGCGCCCGAGCAGCGGCGAAGTGCGGTCGCGGCCGGAACGATCCGGCGCTGTTCTCCGCCGTGCTGGCCGCTACCGTCGCCATCAACGAGCACCGCGGTGAGGTCCCCGGGCACACCACCTCGGAACGCCGGCCTCAGCAGCGCCGTTTCCCACTCGGGGACGGCGGGCTGCTCGGTCTCGCGGAGCACGTCGTCGCCGACGCGGACCCGCCGCACCGCGTCCTCCCCCGTGTCCAACCCTTTTGACGCCTGGCGAGCCTTCCGATCCTGACCGGACGGCGCGCGCCTCGCGCCCCGCGCCGTCAGAGCGAAGCCATACCCACCGGTCGCGACTTCCAACTACCCGATTGTCGAGAGCAGTTAGTCTTCCCTGGCGTCTCGAAGTGGACTGAGCGGGTCTGCGGAAGCCCGCGCTGAGGAGGGGAACTGTGGAGGAGTTGGCGGCATCTGACCCGCGTGCGTTGGGCCCCTATCGGCCGCGCGTCGTGCTGGGCGAGGGCGGGATGGGGCGTGTGCTGCTGGCCACGGGGCCGGACGGCGCGCTGGTGGCGATCAAGATGGTGCGCGCTCACCTGGCCGGCGACGAGGAGTTCCGCCGACGTTTCCGGCGCGAGGTGACCGCTACCCGCAAGGTGGCCGGCGAGACCATCGCCCCCGTGGTGCACGCCGATCCAGACGCTGACATCCCCTGGCTGGCCTCGAAGTTCGTGCATGGCCCGTCGCTGCGGGAGGTGCTGGAGGAGGGCGGGACCCTGCCGCAGGACGCGGTGCTGCGGCTGGCCGCCGGACTGGCGTCGGCCCTGCGCGACATCCACGACGCCGGCCTCGTCCACCGCGACCTGTCGCCCTCCAACGTGCTGCTCGCCGAGGACGGCCCGAAGGTGATCGACTTCGGCATCGTCCGGGCGGTGGAAGGCGCTGCCACCGCCCACCACAACACCATGACCACCACGCTCACCCACGTCGGCTCCGTGATCGGAGCCCCCGGGTTCATGTCGCCGGAACAGGCCCGGGGACAGGCCCTTGCGCCGGCCACCGACGTGTTCTCCCTGGGCGTCATGCTGTTCGTCGCCCACACCGGGAGAAACCCCTTCGAGGGACCGGACATCCCACAGATCCTCTACAACGTCGTCCATACCGAACCCGACCTCACCCCGCTCCCGGACCCACTACGACGCATCATCGAGCCGTGCCTGGCCAAGGACCACACCCAACGCCCCCACCCGACGCGGCTCCTGGAACTCATCTCCGCCGAAGCCGAAGCCGAAGCCGAAGCCGGCCCCCAAGCCCCTTCCCCGTGGCCCGAGGTGGTGCAGCGACTGACCGAACGGCAGCGCGCCGAGCTGAGCCGCCACATCAACGCCACGAACGACACCGCCGAAGCCCCGCCCCACGCCCCGAGCGCGCCGCCGCAGCCGCAGCCGCCACTCGTGCCACCGCAGATCATGTCCGCCCCCGAGCCGGCACCCCTCACCCAGACCCCACGGCCCGCGCCTCAACCGCCTGATCCCCGCCGCGGAACCCGCTCACGCAGGCGACTCCTCATAGCGGCCAGCGTCCTGGCCCTGATCGTCTTCGCCTGGGCGGGAGTCATCTTCATCAACATCCAGGCTCAGCAGGACGACGACACCGACCCCGGCGACACGGCCGTCACGGCCGGCCCAGCGATCCGGAACGCCGAGGAAGGCGACTGCTTCGAGAACCAGGGGACCATGCGGGACGTGGACCTCACGTCGATGGCGACGTGCGAAGACGGGGCCTTCGAGACCCTGCGAGTCATCCACGGCCCTGCCGACCCCGCGGCCTGCGACGGAACACCCCTCAACGACCTGACCTCGACCTACCCCGAGGACGACCTCACGCTGTGCCTGACCTATCTCCACGAGGACGGCGCCACCGCCTACCACGCGCGTGAGGGAGACTGCGTGGATGGAGTCACGGGGAGCGGCTACTCCCGCTGGTCCGAGACGGAGTGCGCCAACGGAAGTTTCACCGTCGTCGAACGCCTGGAAGGAACGAGTGACGACGCTGGCTGTGACCGATCCCGGCCAGGTACGCACAGCCATGCGTTCACGGTGGACGCCTGGCAGTCACTCGACGTGGTGCTGTGCCTGTCGATCAACTACGGTGCCGGCGACGTCGGCTACGCGGAGCCCGGCGATTGCCTGCACCGCTACGGCCCGGAAGGTGATCGTTCCTACGAGTTCGCCGACTGCGGCAGCGACGACGCCATGTATGTCACCAGGCGAGCACCCACCTACTACGACGACCCCGACAAGTTCTGCGGCGATGACATATGGATCAGGTTTGATGCGGGTTTGCCAGAGCTGAGCTACACCGTGTGTTTGCGCCACCCGTGAGCAGCAGCGCCATTCCTCGACTCCGCGCCGCCGAACAGCAGAGCGGAAGGCGCAGTTGCGGGAGCGGCTACGCGAGCTGTCCGGCACGATGGGAGCTCCCCCCACTGGAGCGAGCGCGGCGCGACACCGTGGCCGCCCGCATATGCCTTGAAGCAGTTGGCCGGAGAAGAAGAGGTCAGCCGAGTTTGCCCGGGCGGCCGGGGCGAGGCCCAGCCGGTCCACCGAGACAGGGATCTCCCGGCTGCTCCCTTCCTCCCTTAACGCGGTCTCGACTGGCGGAGGCACGTCGAGTTGGGGCAGTCGAGTTGTTCGAGGGTGGCGTCCCGAATGCCTCTCCCTCAGATCCGCCGCACCTACGCGCCCCGAGGGCGGACTTTCGCTCCCGCGGCGCCACCTGAACGGGAAGCGCGCCTCGATGGCCGCGGCCTTGGGCTACCGCTCCACCTGCCCCGATCGCGGGGCCCGCCTGTGCTTCCACCTCAAGCATTCGGGTGTCGGCCGGGGTCCGGTGCGTGGCCGTCCCAGGAGGCGACCAGGTGCGGGGCGGTGTGCGGGCCGCGGATTCCCGGGCCGTAGAGGTAGGCCAGCAGGCCCAGGGCCCGCTTCCCCCGTTTGGCGATCTCGGGGATCACTGCCGTCTTCCGCAGTCCGGTTCCGTCGACGGTGATGCCGGGCGCGGGGACGTCGGGGTTCGTCGGGTTCATCGGCGGTAGGCGGTGGCGGCGACGGCGGGCAGGAGGGCGAGGGAGAGGGCGCCGCCGGTGAGGGCGAGGGCGGGGTAGCTGGTGGCGGCGACCATGATGCCGGAGGCCATGCCGCCGGTGGCGCCCGCGATGGCGATGGAGACGTCGACCAGGCCCTGGGTCTTGGCGCGGGTGGCGAGCGGGACGGTGTCGGTGATGATCGCGGTGCCGGAGACGAGGCCGAAGTTCCAGCCGAGCCCGAGCAGGGCCAGGGCGAGTGCGAGGAGGGCGACGGAGTCACCGGGGGCTGCGGCGGCGAGGATGCCGGCGGTGAGGAGGGTGATACCGGAGGCGGCGGCCATCTTCATGCGGCCGTAGCGGTCGACGAGCCAGCCGGTCAGAGGCGAGGGCAGGTACATGGCGCCGATGTGGATGCCGATGACGAGGCCGGAGGCGGCGGTGGAGTGGCCGTGGTCGTGCATGTGGACCGGTGTCATCGTCATGATCGCGACCATGACGAGTTGGGTGAGGACCATGACCAGCGCGCCAAGCACCACGCCTCCTGTGCCCTCGCTGGTGTCGGCGTCACCGCCGTCGGCGGCCGGGTTGGCCGCGGCGTCGGCTTCCCTTGCCTGTGCGACGGCGCGGGCCAGGAGCAGCGGGTCGGGGCGCAGCCACAGGGCGAGGACGAGTGCTGCCAAGGCGTAGGCGGCGCCGGAAATGACGAAGAGTCCGGCGAGGTGGGGAATGCCGAAGTGTTCGGCGAAGGTGCCGGCGGGGGCGGCGAGGTTGGGTCCGGCGACGCCACCGAGGGTGGTGGCGACCAGGACGGTGGAGACGGCGCGGGCGCGGTGGCCGGGGGCGGCGAGGTCGGCTCCGGCATAGCGGGCCTGGAGGTTGGTGGCGGTGCCGGCGCCATACACGAACAGGGCGATGAACAGCAGGACGGGGCTGTCCAGGACGGCTGCGGTGATGACGCCGGCGGAGCCGATGGCGCCGGTCAGGTAGCCGGTGGCGAGGCCGGGGCGACGGCCGCGTGCTTGGGAGACGCGGCCGACGACGATGGCTGCGAGGGCGGAGCCGGCGGTGAGCAGGGCGCTGGGCAGTCCGGCGAGGGTGGTGGTGCCGAGCATGTCCTGGGCGAGGAGGGCGCCGACGGTGACGCCGGCGGCGAGGCCGGCGCCGCTGAGGATCTGCGAGGCGACCAGGACGCGCAAGATCCGTCGCTGGGCGTGGGCCGGGTGGGATATGAGTTCCGGCTCGGCGGCGGGTGCGGCGTTGGTCATCTCTCTCCGTGTTGTGTGAAGGCTGGGCAGGGCGGAACTTGGTGCGGTGAGCCGTACGGAATCCGTGCGTCGAGCCGCGGCCCCAGCGGGGCCTCGAGGCGGTGGCCGAAGAGCGAGTAGTCGGCGAGGGGAGGGGAGCGGCGGCCTTGGCGGGGCCGGCCACTGGCTGCCGGCGGTGTCCAGGGTGAAGGCGCGGTTGGTCAGTTGGCGAACGCAACGCTCGCCGTATCCGAGCGCTCTCCCCGAGAGCCTGACGGCCGACGTGCGGAAGGGCGAGGCGGCAGAGTCCCGCGTCGGGTGCGGCGCGACGGCCGCGCCGCCTGGTCTCTCCCCTGCCGCCACCTACTCCCCCGGAGTAGGCGAGGTGAGCCGCCACCCCACCGAGCGGGTGCGTTCCTCCCAGAAGACCCGGTACCGACCGCCGTGTCGGAAGAGTTGTTCGTGGCTCCCCTCCTCCACCACGCGACCGCCGTCCAGCACCACGATCTGGTCGGCCGAGCGCACCGTCGGGAGCCGGTGCGCGACCACGACCAGGGTGCGGTCCGCACGCAGTGAGTCGAACGCGGCCACCACGGCTGCGTCGTTGGCGGCGTCCAGAGCCGCCGTCGCCTCGTCGAGCAGAACGATCGGCGCGTCCTTCAGCAAGGCGCGAGCGATCGAGATCCGCTGACGTTCTCCGCCGGAGAGAGCCGCGCCGCCCTCGCCGACGCGCGTCCGCCAGCCATCGGGAAGCCGGTCCACGACTTCAGTGACGCGAGCGAGTTCGGCCGCTTCGCGCAGCTCCTCCTCACTCGCCTCCGGCCTGCTCATCCGGATGTTCTCCTCGATGGTGCCGTCGAAGAGGTAGACATCCTGGAAGACCAACGCGATGTGGCGCATCAGCTCCTCGGTGGTCAACTGCCGTACGTCCCTGCCCCCGATCGACACCGTGCCCTCGTCCACGTCCCAGAACCGGGCGATCAGCCGCAGCACCGTGGTCTTGCCAGAGCCTGAAGGCCCCACCAGCGCCGTCATCGTGCCCGGTCGCGCCACAAGACTCACGTTGCGCAGGACTGGCTCGCCGCCGTAGCCGAAGGTGACCTCGCGCAGTTCGACGGAAGGCTCGACGGGTCCCTCTCCCGCGGGAGTGGCATGCGGGGCGGGCAACTCCGCCGTGGCCAGAATCTCCTGGTACCGCGCCATGGCGTTGCCGGCCATACGAAGGGCGGCCCCGTTCTCCACCGCTGTCATCAATGGCTCGACCAACCGGACACCCAGCACCAGCAGCGCCACCAGCTCGGCAGTCCCCAGCTCACCGCCCAGGGCCAGTTGGGCGCCCGTCGCGAGCAGAGCGACCAGGAGCAGTTGGATCACGAGGTTGGTGGAGAGCAGCGCGGGCGCGGCGATCACGGTGGTGGAACGCTGGGCCGCGCTCTGCTCGGCGAGGGCCTTCTCCAACTGCCGGTGCCCGGAAGCAGTCCGGCCAGCGGCACGGAGCGTGGCCTGGGCCTGAGCAAACTCCACCACACGGCCGGCCGCTGCGGTGGTGGCCGTCTTCTGCACGCGATCCAGCCGGGCCACCAGCCGGCCGGCCCAGCGGCCCACGACGGCCACCAGGGGGAGGCCCACAAGGGCGACCAGCGCGAGCCGCCAATCGAAGAGGAACATGGCGACCAGCAAGGTAACGGGCGTGACCACCGAGGCCACCACCGGGCGCAGCAGATGCGCGGGGACGCCCATCACGTCGACGATGCCCCGGCTGGAGAGCTGGCTCAGCTCGCCGACCCGACGCGGGTCGGAGAACCAGCCCAGTGGGAGAGCGGAGACCTTGTCGCCAAGCCGGCGGAAGAGCTGCTCGGCCAGGCCGATGGCGGCGCGATAGGCGGCCAGCTGGGCGCGGTAGCGGACCACGGAGTAGCAGGCGAAGAGCACGGCGACGGCCACGATCCAGGGCCAGGCGTCCTGTGGCCGGCCGGAGAGAATGTGCTCCGACGCCGGGACCATACAGGCGTAACCGATACCGGCCAGCACTGACTCGATCACCAGGCTGATGAGATTCGTGCGAATGGGCCGGGCTCCCGACCGGTCCCCGAGGCTCAACAGTGTTCGGATCACGGTGTCCGTCCTTCGGCGAGTGCTTCTTGGGCGCCCCACAGCTCCGCGTAGAGCCCCCCTCGGGCAAGCAGTGACTCGTGGTCGCCGCGCTCCACGATCCGTCCTTCGTTCAGCACACAGATCTGGTCGGCCCCGGTTACGGTGCGCAACCGGTGGGCGACGACCAACAGGGTGCGACCGGCGGCCAGTCGGGAGAGCGCGTTCTGGATGGCCGTCTCGGAGTCGGGGTCGGCGTAGGCCGTGGCCTCGTCCAGGACGATCACCGGTGTGTCGGCGAGCAGTGCCCGAGCAATCGCGACGCGTTGGGCCTCGCCTCCCGAGAGGTTGGCGTCCTCTCCATGGACGCTGTCATAGCCACGAGGCAGCGCCATGATCCGCTCGTGGATGTTGGCTGCCTGGGCCGCCGCGACCACCTCCTCATCGCTGGCGTCCGGCCGAGCCAATCGCATGTTCTCCCGGACCGAGTCCCGCACCAGCCGAATGTCCTGAAGCACCATCCCCACGTGCTGGTAAAGGGTGTGCTGCTCCATCTCCCGCAGATCGGCATCGCCGATGCTGACGTGCCCTTCCGTCGGGTCCCAGAAGCGCGCCAGCAGCGAGGCCAGCGTGCTCTTCCCAGCACCCGAGGGGCCAACCAGCGCGGTGACCGTTCCGGGTCGCAGGTCCAGGTCCACTCCACGAATCACCTCGGTGTCGTCGGAGTAGCCAAAGCGGACCCCCGCGAAGCGCACGCGGGCGTCGACGGGGATAGCTGGCGTGTCCGCGGTCGGCGGGAGAATCTCGGTGCTGAGCAGCCGCTGAATGTTGCCGGCGGCGTGTCGGGCGCTGACGAGGTGTTGGTAGGCGTAGTTCAACTCCAGGAAGGGGCCGGCCACAGCCACCCCCACCACCAGGAACGGCAGGACGTCCGCCGGTTCGGCCCAGCCGGCCTGCACGAACGCGGCGCCCGCGACCAGGGCGGCCAGCAGGGTGGTGAACGGTGCCAGGGCCAACTCGGCTACGGTGGAGCCCCGCAACATGCCCCTGACCCAGTTCCAGAAGTCGTTGACGAACGACTCGGCCGCGCTCGTGAAACGCGTGTGCGCGTGCCCGGCCTGCCCGAACGTCTTGACCACGGCGATACCGTCCACGAACTCGACAGCCGCGGCGCTCACATCGGCGATCGAACGCTGGTAGCGCTCCATCTGCTCCCCCTGGCCGCGCATCATGAACGCGTACTGGATGATCCCCACGAGGACGGGAAGCAGAGTCAAGAAGGTCAACCTCCAGTCGGATGCGAGGAGGTAGACCAGGGCCGCGGATGGCGCCACGATCGCGGTGGTGAGATCGAGGTAGGCGTGGCCCACCAAGTGGTGAAGGTCGGCGACATCGTCTGTGAGAGCCTTCTTGACCCGCCCCGAGGACCGGTCGGTAAACCAGCCCAGCGGCACGTGGCCCAATCGCCGGGCCGCGCGTCGCCGGACGTCGAGCTGGAAGGCGGTGTCGGCCAGGTGAGTGACGGTCAGCGCGGCACCACTGGCGAGAAGGCGCAGCAGAAGCGCCCCAGCGGCAATGGCGACAACGGACCAGACCCGCTCCTCCCTGACAGGGTCGCGCAGCAGTTCGCGTGCCAGTTCCACAAGCGCGATCAGCGGCACCACTTTGGCGCAGGCACCGATCACCTCCAACAAGCAGGCGAGTATGAGACGGGAACGCACCGGCGCCAACAGGTCGCCGAGCGCGGCTTGCCCATGAGAAGCGGCGTTGGGGTCCTCCTGGTGACCCGCCGCGTCGGGGGGTGACATGGAATGCGAACCTCCTGAGAAGGCGGGAGACCAGTGGTGGCCCCGCCGCTGATCGGTGGGTGGGAAGGTCAGGGCTTCTCCGTCTCGGACGCACCGGGCCGAGGCACGAGGCACACCGCGAGCAGTGCCGCGGCCAGGGCGCATGTCCCGACAACGAGGAAGGCCCTCGCATAGCCCGCGGCCAGAGCGGCCGTGGGATCGGCGGTGGAGGCGTTGCCGGTGACGGTCACAGCGAGGGTGGAGAGCGCCGCGAGGCCGATGCTGCCGCCGCACTGTCTGCTGGCATTCAACAAGCCACTGACCAGGCCAGCTTCGCCGCTGGCGACCCCTGATGTGCCCATGGCCGTATTGGCCATCAGACTCAGCCCGATGCCGACACTGGCCACCAGCGACGGACCGAGGAACCCGCTCAGGAAGGTGGACTCCGGGCTCAGACTCCCGAACCACAGCAGCCCGACGCCGCCCATGGCCAAGCCGCCGCCGATCAGCAGCCGCCCGTCGACGCGCCCCACGAGCCGCGAGGCCGCGAAGCTGCCAAGGACGGCACCACCGCAGAAGGGCAGGAAC
This sequence comes from Streptomyces zhaozhouensis, assembly GCF_900230195.1. GTDB lineage: Bacteria > Actinomycetota > Actinomycetes > Streptomycetales > Streptomycetaceae > Streptomyces > Streptomyces zhaozhouensis. Next base: position 183,309 of record NZ_OCNE01000007.1, on the reverse strand, counting down.
GCCACGCCGGCTGCGAGCGGGCCATAGTCCAGCACGTGTTGCAGGAAGAGGGAGGCGAAGTAGAAGCCCGCCACCGTGGCCGCCCCCACCAGTAGGGCCAGAAGGTTAGCCAACCAGACGGTGCGGGTCGCGAACACGCTCAGCCGGACCAGCGGCGCGGCCGAGCGCCGCTCCCACAACACGAAGCCGACCGCCAGAACGGACGCGGCCCCCAGAGTTCCGAGGGTGCGCAGAGAGTCCCACGGATGCTTCTCGGTTTCCAGCAGTCCGAATACGAGTACGGTCATGGCCGCCGTACCCAGCAACGCCCCACCGAGATCGAGCCGCTGAGAACCGCCGCCCCCGTTGCGCACGGAGGCCAGGGCCAACGGCAGCGCGAGAGCCACCAACGGAACGTTGACGAACATCACCCAACGCCAGTCGAGCAGGTCCGTCAGCACGCCGCCGAGCAATACCCCGAGAGCGCCGCCGGATATGGCGACCATGGACCAGCTCCCCAGCGCCCGGCGCCGTGGGGCACCCTCCTCGAAGGTGACCATGATGACGGTGAGGCTGATGGGAGCCAGCACAGCCGCCGCGAGCCCCTGCCCGGCCCGAGCCGCGACCAGCTGCCCAGGCGTCTGGGCGAAGCCACCCAGCAGAGACGCGACGCCGAAAAGCAGGAGCCCGGCGATCACTGCCCGGCGATGCCCGAAGAGGTCGGCGATACGGCCCCCGAGAAGCAGCAGGCCGCCGAAGACCAGGGTGTAGGCGTTCACCACCCAGGAAAGTTCGCTGAGCGCGAAGCCCAGGTCTTGGCCGATCTCGGGTAGCGCCACGTTGACCACGCTGATGTCCAGGACCACCATCAACTGGCACAGGCAAACCGTGGCCAGTACGCGCCCCGGCCGCGCCACACGCCGGCCACCTTCCGTGAGGGAACCCGTCCCCGCCTCAGTCATGTCGCCCTCCCCACCCGATGCGTACAGTGTTCGCGTAAGGTATGCCTAACCTAGCCGGGCTGGCAAGCTTGCCGGTTTCTGAGCGGCCCGTGCAACGATGAGGCCCATGACACAGCAGCGACGCCCCCGGCCGGGCCTGACCACGGCCTCTGTCGTCGCCGCCGGGCGGCGGCTCATCGAGCGGGATGGACTGGAGGCCTTGTCCATGCGCTCAGTCGCCGCCGAGTTGGGGACCGCGGCGACCTCGCTCTACCGCCATGTCGACGGACGTGAGGACCTGCTGGTGGCGATCCTCGAGCAGGTGGCGGACGGATTGCCGGTGACCGTCCCGGGTGAGAACCCCGGGGCCCGCCTCCTCACCCGTTTCACAGAAGCCCATGACTACATGGCGGACCACATCTGGGTGCTCCACATCCTGATCCGAGGCGAACTTGTCGCCCACAACGCCTTCTTCTTCGCCGACGCGTGTGTCGAGGACTTTCTTGAGGCCGGGCTCCCTCCGAGCGAGGCCATGTCCGCGTTTCGCTCCTGCTGGTACCTGATCCTCGGCGAACTCCTCGCGGAACATCCGCTCAAGCCGGTCCACCACCCCTCCCAACGCGACCGCCTGACAGCGAAGATCACCCCCGAGCAGTTCCCCGCGCTGGCACGCTACAAGGCCCAAACCACCGGCCAGCCGCCACCGCCTGATCCATCCAGCCACGCTCTGCGCGCCCTCCTCAGGGCGCTCCTTCCGAGCGAAGCACGCCCCTGATCCAGCACGAGGCACCCAGGGCCCGCGCCTGTCCGGAGTGACCTTCCGCCGCGCCTGCCAGCCGGGACAAGCTCATACCGGCGAACCGCCTCGACGCCTCGATACCGGGCAGGCGTCACCTGACGCGAGGTCAGGAGGTCTGATGATCGAGCACCCGGATGTCCGTGTCCCCGAGCGTCCGGGGGACAAGGTCACAGGCCGCCCACTCGGCCCGCAGTTCCTCGTCCGTGACCACCCACCAGTCGTACTCCACCTCCACGCGGGCGACGACGCGGCCCTGGTGAAGCGTCTCGTAAGTCATGTGCCAGAGCACACGCTGGTCACCGGCGGGCTCAGCCTCGGACCATCCTCGGTAGTCATACGTGCCCACTCGCACCGTCGCCCCCGCCACGCGCGGGACCGCCGCGGGAACCGTGGGAGGTGGGTTGTTGACCACCACCGTCCCGGCCGGATCGAGACATGTAGTGATCCTCGCCCACAACGAGCGACGCTCGTCGGGCGCCAGGTGCCCGATCATGTTCATCGCGAGGACAGCCCGTGCTCGCTCGGGAAAGGGGCATTCCAACGCTCCCTCAGCCATCACGGTTGTGCGGGCGGCGAGCGCTGGATCATCCATCAGTCGCGCCAACAGGGCCGTGCGCATGGCCGCCGATGGTTCGACAGCGAGAAGCGGAGCTTCGGGAAGCGCGGCCGCAGCGATCCGCGTCCCACGCCCCGCGCCGGCGCCGAGGTCGATCACGGGGCCATCGAGGGCGGACAGCCGCGTGAGCTCGGCGGCGAGCGAATGCCCGATCTGCTCCCAGAAGCCAGCGATCATGGGATCGATGAACGGCGCGGAATGGGCGTACGGATCGGTCACAGCACTTCCTAGAGGTCGACGCTTCCCGCCTTCACGAGGCGGCGTGAGAGAAGCCCTTCCACGTGGCATCGCGGTAGCCCACGGGGGGCCCGGCAGGGCACCGGGGGGATGACAGCGAGGCAGGAGAGGCCGCCCCCTCTTGCCCGGGGGCATCGAGATCGGACTCGGCTGCGGTGACCGGCTCACCCCGTGCGGATTCCCCAATGGTCGGGTCCGTCCGGCAGGGGGCGCATACTCCGGTGAGCTGGACGACATGTTCGAGGGCCGCGTAATCCGAGTCCGCGCCCACGCGCCGCACCCAGTCCTCCAGCACCACCGCGTCGAGCGCTCTGCTGGTGCCGCAGGCACGGCAGATGATGTAGTGCCGGTGCCCGTCGAGGGCCCGCGTCCGGAAGTAACGCGTGCCCCTTTCATCGAGAACCACATCCGCACGGCCGTGGATCTCCATGTCACGGAGGGCCCGATACACAGTGGTCAGGCCGACCCTCATTCCTCGGGCGACCGTGAGGGAGTGCAGCCGTCGCGCCGAAACGAACTCGCCGCAGTCGGCCAGCACGTCCTCGACCGCCGCACGTCGTCGAGCTGCCCGTGCACCGAGCATGACGTGTGACTGCCGCTCGCTCCGTCGGCGCCCCAAGGCGGATCACCCCGAAGGATCTGGCTACCAATCGACCCGCCTCACCGTAGACGACAATGATTGCCATGTCCATTTTCCCGGCGCCGCGACAGCCCCGGACACATCACACCCATCCGCCGACCGGCACCCTAAATGCCTTCCGTCACCAGCCCGAGGGGCACGCGGTCCTGTCCGAGGTCAGCTTCTCCGTGCGCCCCGGGGAGACCGTCGCCCTGACCGGCCCCTCCGGTGGAGGCAAGTCGACCTGTGTCCAGTTGGCCCTGCGCTTGTGGGACCCTGACAGTGGACGCGTCACCCTGGGCGGGGTGGATCTGCGCGACCTGGCGGATGCCGACCTCCGCGCCCTGGTGACCGCGGTGCCGCAGCGGGTGGACCTGTTGACCGGGACCATCGCCGACAACATCGCGCTGGCCTCGCCCGACGCCCCGTCCCGCCGGCTGCGCGCGGCGGCCGATACGGCCGGGCTGCTGGATTCGGCGGCCGGGCTGCCGCTCGGGTTGGACACCCCTGTCGGGGAACGCGGCACCGGTCTCTCGGGCGGGCAACGCGCCCGGGTCGCCCTGGCCCGCGCCCTCCTGGTCGAGCCGAGAGTGCTGGTCCTGGACGAGACGCTGGCCCATCTCGACGCGCACGCGGAGGCCGCACTGACCGCCGCGCTGCGCACACACGCGAGCGACCGGATCACGTTGCTGATAAGTCACCGAGAGGCCACCCTCCGAGCGGCCGACCGAGTCCTGGAGTTGCGCGCGGGCCGGATCACCGTCCCGAACACCGGCACGAACAGCACGCCGTCCGGCTGACACCCGTAGCCCGACACACAGGCGGGGCATGGAGGAACTCCCTGACTCCGTGGTCGTGTAGCAACGTACGCAGCACCGTGCCGGTCAGGCGGGGACGTTCATCGAAAGATCGGCCCACTATCCGGGCACTCACCGCTCCTCGCGGAAAAGCACGTGCCGGCGCACGACCGGGTCGTACTTGCGCAGCTGGAGACGGTCGGGGTCGTTCCTGCGGTTCTTGCGTGTCACGTAGGTGTACCCGCTGCCAGCGGTGGAGCGGAGTTTGATCACCGGGCGGATGTCGTTGCGAGCCATGGGGGCTACTATACGCAAACGGCAATCATGTTCAATAAGGGCCACGGGCCCCCGTGCCCCCTGACCATCCGCGTCCACGAGGAGATGACTTCAGTTGGCCGTGCCCAAGCGGAAGATGTCGCGCAGCGCGCGTTCGGGCTCTCCCGGATCAACCTGCGCCGGATGGGCCACGCCGGGGAGCTGCCCGGAGTGACCAAGTCCGGCTGGTGAGCCGGCACCCCACACCACGACGAGGAGGCGATCGAGCATGAGCAAGCAGACCCGACGAGGCAAGGAACGCCCGCCCCGCCCCAACCCGCTGATCGCGGCGGGAATCACGTACATCGACTACAAGGACACCGACCTGCTGCGGAGGTTCATCTCCGACCGGGGGAAGATCCGCAGCCGCCGCGTCACCCGGCTCACCGTCCAACAGCAGCGCGCGATGGCCAAGGCCATCAAGAACGCCAGAGAGATGGCTCTGCTGCCCTACCCGACCACGCCCCAGGCTGCCCGCCGAGGAGGCCGGGGCCGACCCGCGGCGCCGGACCGAGCCCTTCGCCGAGATCACCTTGGAACTCGACAGCTGGCGGTGGGCGGGCACCGCGGTTCCGGCTGCGAAGCGGCAAGGCCCTCGGCAGGAACCGCAAGGAAGTCGCGGTGCGCTTCCGCTCCGTTCCACACCCGCCGTTCGGGCAGGACCAGGACATCCCTCCCAACGTGCAGCGCTTCGGACTGGAACCGGAGAGCCTGACCATGGAACTGACCGCGACCGGGTCCCGTCCCGAAACCCTCACCCCACTCTCGTTGACCGCCCGCATGGACGCCCCGGATCTGCCGGCCCACGGCCGTCTGCTGCTGGATGTCTTCCGGGGCGACCCCGCCCTGTCCATCCGCGGCGACGAGGCCGAGGAGGCGTGGCACGTCGTCGAGCCGGTCCTGTCCGCCTGGGAGAGAGGGCTGGTGCCGCTGGAGGAGTACCCGGCCGGCTCGCAAGGACCACCGCCACGCCATGCCACGCCCGAGCGGCGGGACGACCTGCTTCACGAGGAGTCGCTCCGGTGACCCTGGTGGTGGGTGCGAAGCCAGGGGCGAGTTCTCGGATGAGGTTGCGCACCGGGGAGCGCGGGACGCTGCAGCGGCTTCGTCTGCTCGTCGGTGATCTCGGCCGCTCGCTCCGCTGGGCGGGCGCTATCGACCGATCCCCGCGAGGGAGGGCCTACCACGCGCCTCGGTCAGTCACCGCGATCTCCAGGCCGGCGCCCCAGACGGCCACATGCCCTACCCTGCCCTGCCCTTCTGCACGTTCCCCGCTGGTTCAGTTCCAGGACCCGACTTCGATCTCGAGGACGAGTTCGCCGTCCTGTTGCCGGGTTGTGGCGCTGAGGATGGTGGGTTCGCTGAAGCCGTCTCTGCGGTCGATGCCCCAGACGCATCCGACCGTGTCCGTCATGCAGGTGGGGTTGGTGCTGGGGATGCCGGCCGTCTCGACGCCCGGGGCTCCTTCCAGCCATGCCGCCATGCCGTCCCACTGTCCGGGGGTGGGGTCGCCGCTGATGGGGCCTCCGGCGTAGACGACGCGTGCCCAGTCGCCGCCGCCACGCATCCTGGCGTCCACCGTGAAGTCCGGCGGATGGCCCATGGCTTCGGCCACCTCGCGGTTGTCCTGGTATTCCGCGTCCCCTGAGTCCCTGGCCAGGAACGAGGACGCCACGACGGCGACGACGGCCGCACCGGTCCACGTGACGCGACGGTAGAGGCGGCGGCGGTCCACCGCGGGCGTGGCCGCCGGGGACCGCGCTGGGATGCGGGGAGATGGTACGGCGGGTGGCTGTGCAGGGGCGGTGGGCCATCGGGCCGGGTCCGCAGGGAGCGGGTGGGGGGCTGGCGGCTGGCCGGCTATCCGGTCCAACTGGGCCAGGAGTTGTTCCATGGACAGGCGCTGGGCCGGTTCCTTGTGGAGGAGGCCCTCCAGGGTGGGAGTGAGGGGCCCGGCCCGTACGGCGGGGGCGGGGGTCTCCGTGACGACGGCGACCAGTACGGCGCTCGGGGCCGACCCCGCGAAGGGCGGGCGTCCTTCCACGGCGGTGTAGAGAGTGGCCCCCAGGGACCAGAGATCGGACGCGGCGGTGGCCGGCAGGCCGCGCACCTGTTCCGGCGCCATGAAGGCGGGCGTTCCCATGATCATGCCGGTGGCCGTGAGGGTGGCGTCGCCTTCCAGGCCGGCGATACCGAAGTCGGTCAGGACGGCCCGCCCGTCCTCGATGAGGATGTTGGCGGGCTTGATGTCCCGATGGGTGATCCCCCTCTGATGCGCGGTGCTCAGCGCGGCGGCGACCTGCCGCCCGAGCTCGGCGACGTGCTCGGGAGACAGCGGCCCCTGCCGCAGCAGGTCGTCCAGCGATCCCCCGGTCACCAGCTCCATGACGATCCACGGCCGCCCGTCCACTCCGGCGATCCGGTCGTAGACGGTCACGATCCCCGGATGCTTCAGCCGCGCCGCCGCCCTCGCCTCCCGATCCAGCCGGGCCATCCAGGTGGCCCGCTCCTCGGCTCCCAGATGTTCCGGGAGACGCAGCTCCTTGACGGCCACGTCCCGCCCCAACTGCAGGTCATACGCACGCCAGACCGCGCCCATCCCGCCCCGGCCGAGGAGGCTGGTCAACTGGTACCTGTCCGCGAGGAGTTCCCCGTGATCGTCGTCCACGAACGGGAATATAGTCGGCCCGCACTCACCGGGTGGCCCCGGTGTCCGCCGCCGCTTCGCTGTCGTCGTGGTTGAGCCGTTCGATTTCCTTTAGCAGTTGCGTGGCGCGCATGTGGCCCCTGTGGCCACCCGGCCCAACCGCACGTCAGAAGAAGTGCAGGGCGTCTCTCCGGTGCACCCGAGTCCGTTTGCCAACGTCTTGCCCGGTACCCCGACGTGGGGCCGTGGTGCAGCAACGTCAGTCGCGGCTCGCCACCGATGACCAGGAACGCCGTCGCGATCACTGTCCCTGTGTTCGTATGCGTCTGGTGGGATTGGCCGTGCGCATCGTTCTGCCGCAGCCCCGGTGGAGCGCCTATCGGTCCTCGGGCCGCGGTGCCGCGTTGACCTGGTGGGGTGCCAGCACGGCTTCGGGGAGTCCACGGGCGCGGAGCCGTCGATGATCCCAGGGCGCCGTCCGTACCGAGGCGGTCGATGATCTCCGCGAGGGAGCGCAGCAGCCGGCCAGAGGCGGGACACCGCATCCCCGGTCGGTCAGGAACGGGCGCGCTTCACTGATCGCATCTGTGCCGATGGAACGGTCGACGCGGAATCAGCGGGCCAGTACGTCGTGAGTGGCGCCGTCCCCGCAGGCGCACCAACGTGGCCCCCACCCTCGAAGACCGGTTTGCGTCTGCCTCCGGCGCCCAAGGCCCGGCGCCGAGTTCGGCGCTGTGTATGCGTCCGGACGGTTGGCGAGAAGGACGGATGGCGCCTTCCCGCGCGGTCAGATGAGCCGGTGTTCGAGGCGGGGAACGGCTTGGTCCCCGTTGGGGCCGAACAGGTGCAGGATTTCCACGGAAGTGCCGTCTTCGGGGCCGAACCAGTGCGGGGTCGTCGCGTCGAACTCGGCGGTCTCGCCCGGTGACAGAGTGAGGTCGTCTGCACCGACGATCAGCCTGAGGGTTCCGTTGAGCACGTACAGCCATGCGTGCCCCGGGTGGGAGACCAGTCGTGGTTCGCGGGGACCGAGGACGTGCTTGAACGCGTTCACTCGCGCCGGGTACCGGGTCAGGGGGACGATAACGCCTCCGCCCGCATGCCGTCGCGGCTCAAGATGCAGGCGGGGATCTCCTGTTGCCGGGGCGGCGATGATCGCCTCCAGGGCGATGCGGTACTCCCGGGCGAGGGGGATGAGGACATCGAGCGTGGGCTGCCGGTGCCCGGTCTCCACCCGGGACAGCACGCTGAGCGAGAGGCCGCTGGCCTCGGCGACGTTGGCGAGTGAACGTCCGCGCACTTCCCTGATCGACCGCAGACGAGGGCCGATCGCCGCTAGGACCTTCGCGGTCTCGGCGTCCATGCGGAAGCCCCATTCCCGTGCTTTGCGGATTCCGCAAAAAGCGTAGGTCGTCATGCTAGCGCCTGAACAGGATTGCCGGAGAGCAGTTCCGACATGATCGTGGATGCGAGGGTTCCGTGACAGAAACACTGAACGTGTCGGCGTTGGGAGTCGGGCGTCGCTGGTCGGTGCTGGTGATCTGCGCTCTGGCACTGTTCCTCGTCGGTTTGGACACCACGATCGTCACCACCGGGCTCACGCACATGGGAACCGAACTCGGAGTCGACGCGGGCGCTTTGTCGTGGGTGGTCGACGCCTACACCGTGGTCTTCGCGAGTCTGCTCGTGACCGCCGGGGCGCTGGCGGATCGGTTCGGCCGGCGGCGGGTCCTCCGGATCGGCCTGGGCGTCTTCGGGACATCCTCGCTGCTGTGCGCGGTGGCCGGAACGCTGCCGATGCTCATCGTCGCCCGGGCCGTTCAGGGAGTCGGCGCCTCGATGCTCAGCCCGGTGGCCCTGGCCATCGTGGTGAACGTGATGCGCGATCCCAGGGAGCGAGCGCGGGCGATCGGGGTGTGGGGCGCGATGTTCGGTCTGAGCATGGCGGCGGGTCCGCTGACGGGGGGTGTGCTGCTGGCCGTGTTCGACTGGCGCGCTCTGTTCTGGATCAACGTTCCTCTTGTCCTGATCGTGCTGGTTCTGGTCGCGCTCGTCGTCCCGGAGACGCGGGGAGAGAAGGTCCGCCGCTTCGACGTCCCCGGCCAACTGCTGCTCACCACGATCCTGGGCATTGCGGTGGGAGTGCTGATCGAGGGACCCGGTCGCGGCTGGCAGGACCGGTGGGTGCTCTCGGGGATCGTGGTACTCGTTGTGCTGGTCTGGGTGTTCATCCGGGTCGAGTCGCGACGTCAGGACCCGCTGATCGACCCCGGCTTGTTCCGCATACCGAGCTTCACGGGCGCGATCCTGGGGGCCGTCGCGGTGTTCGTCGCGTTCAGCATGACGCTGCTCCTGACGACGAGAATCGTGCGGGAATCATGGGGGTGGGCGGCGATCGACGCCGGCGCGCTGACCCTGCCGATGGCGCTCGGCGCAACCGTGTTCGCGCCGGTGTCGGGCCTCCTCGTCAGTCGAAACGGCCCCCGGAGACCGCTGATCGGCGCGGGAGCACTCCCCGCCGCTGGAGGAGCGTGCCTTCTGATCGCTGTCGAGAGCGGCGAGCCCCTCGCCTTGGTGGCGGCGTACCTGCTGGTCGGTTCCGGGATCGGATGCGCGAACGCGCCGATCACGAACACCGCCGTCAGCGGGCTCCCGCCCGAGCGTGCTGGCGTCGCAGGCGGCACCGCCTCGGCGGCACGGCAAGTGGGGACCGCGCTCGGCATCGCGATTGCCGGAAGCCTGCTCACGGACGCACGGCCGGAGCAGTATGCCGGCGCGAGCCTGCCCGGATGGAGCATCGTGGCGGCATGCGGCCTGCTCCTGATCATGGTGGGCACGCTCGCGCGTCGCGGCACTCATCCGCGCCATGCTGAATAGGTCCACGTGTGCCCCACACACAGATCGACCTTTTACTGGCACGACGCTTGATGCGACGACTGCTGGGTTCACTCGTTGACCTGTTCCACGGATCGGAAAGTATTCGAGGTCAACGCTCGTCGCTGGCGAGCCCTGGCCCGCCACCTGGGCCGCCGCGAGTACATGAGCGACACTGTCCAGGCCGTCGCCAGCCTGCTGTCCCATCAGCAGGCCGCGGACCTGACGTCGACACGGCGGAGGTGAACGCCGAGCCCAGCGGGCCGTGCTGGAGGGCTGGCTGCGTCGTCGTTCGACGGCCCAGGCTCTGGCCCGGCGCTCGCGGATTGTGCTGGAGTGCGCCGAGGGGCACTCGATCGTTCGTTTGCCGACAGGGGGGCGGTCTCGGGGAGCATGTGGTGCCGTGCGGGTCTCAGCCGCTGAGTGTCTGAGTTCCCAGAACGGAGAGCAGGGCGAGGCGTTCGGCGTCTTCGGTGCCGGGTTCGGCCGTGTAGGCCATGATGCGCAGGTGATTGCCCGCGACGTGGAGGACGTCGCAGTCCAGGGTGAGGGTGCCGACGGTGGGGTGGTCGATGGTTTTGCGGTTCGACTGGTGCTCGGCGGTGGTGCCGGTGTCCCAGAGGTCGGCGAAGCGGGCGCTTCGCCGTCGGAGCTGGGTGATCAGGTCGGTGAGCGCGGCGTCGTCCGGGTAGAGAGCGCCGGTGCGGCGGAGGTCGGCGGCGAGGAGCTGCTGGAGGGCACCGTTGGATTCAGGGGTGTGGCGTACGCGGGTGGTGGAGGTGACGAAGGCTCGCCAGGCCGCGTTGAGGTCGGGGCCGGTCCACTCTCCTATGAGGGCGGTGTAGAGGGGATTGGAGAGGAGCTGGGTCCAGGTGGCGTCGTAGACTGCAACGGGGGTGTCGCGCAGGCGATCGAGGATGCGGTGGACACCGGGGGTGATGTGGCGGGGGACCGTGCCGGGGCCGAGGACGGCGAGTCCGGCGAGGCGGAAGAGGTGTTCACGTTCGCCGCTCCCCAGGCGCAGGGCGCGGGCGAGGGCTTCGATGATCTGGGGCGAGGGGTTGGTGGCGCGCCCCTGTTCGAGGCGGACGATGTAGTCGGCGGAGATCCCGGCAAGGTGGGAGAGTTCTTCGCGCCGCAGCCCCGGTGCGCGTCTGCGGCCACCTGCGGGAAGGCCGGCCTGCTCAGGGGTGACGCGGTCGCGCCAGGCGTGCAGGGCTTCGCCGAGTTCGGTTGAGGACATGCCGCCAGTGTGGCAAAGGTTGTCTTTACCTTTCCTGGTACTGATAGTCCCAGGAAGACGGGTCCACTACCTAATGATCTGAATGGTGCACATGCTGACTGCATGAGCGAAACACGAGCACCCAGGGCACTCCCGTCGTCGGGTTCATCGGGCTGGGCGATGGGCCTGCCCAGGGCCCGGGCGGTCGCCGGGGCCGAGTTTCTTCTGCATGTGTGGGCCCGCCGCCCGGCCTCTCTCGAAGCGCTGACCGGTGTGCCGCAGGAGGGAACTGTTCGCCCGGAACCGTACTCGACGCTGGCACCGCCCCGGGCAACCTCACCGAGCGGGGCCTGTCCGGGGCCCGCGGTCTGTCCGCCCTGCTGTCCCGCCTGAACGGCTGACCCGGTGGCCAACACGAGCATCACCGAGGTCATCCCGCTGGTCCTGCGTGAGCGCCAGAGCCGGGACCGCAGCTGGTACGAGCAGATAGCTGCCTCCTACAGCGCAGACAGCCACATCGAGATGAGCTGGTTCACCGGCAGCGGCGCCGAGTTGACCACCCGGACCCGCGCAATGGACGACCGCGGCGACATCGCCGTGCACCGGCTGGGCCCGCCCACCGTCCACGTGGCCGGCGACCGGGCGCTGGCCGAGCTGCCGCTGATCATCGAATGGCGCATCGACGTGAACGGGGCCGAGGCCGACCTTGTCTCCTCCTGCCGCTCGCAGTGCCGCGCGCCCAAGAGGTGGACGGGGTGGGTCGCAGGGCCGCCATCACCTCCAACGCCCTCACCCCGTCCTTCCCGGCACGAACCCGCACCTGGATACCGCGGAGCTGGCCGCCTACCGACCCTCCTACCGGTTCCCGCCCTGGTTCCTCAACCGCCAGGGACACCCCCCCACGGGCGATGACCTGGGCGACGGCCGGCCCGGACCCGTCGCCGAGCGGTACCGCAGCGAGTTCACCTGGCTGCACCGCGCCTCCACCGCCCCGGCCGCCTGAGCCGGGCCCCGAAAGGAAACACCCCCATGAGCAAGCTCGCCCTCGTCACCGGCGCGACCTCCGGCATCGGCAAGGCGTTCGCCGAGCGCTTTGCCGCCGACGGCTACGACCTGATCATCGTCGGCCGCCGCCAGGAGCGCCTCGCCGCATTTGCCTCCGCCCGCCCCGAGGCCACGGTCCGCACCGTCACCGCCGACCTCTCCACCGAAGAAGGCATCGACACCCTCGCGGCGCTCTGCGCCACCGAGCCGCTGGACGTGCTCGTCAACAACGCCGGCGTCTCCCACTACATGCCGCTGGCCGACCTGCCCGCCGACAAGGCTCGCGAACTCGTCAACGTCAAGGTCCTCGCCCCCACCCAGCTCATGCGCGCCGCGGTGGGCCCCATGCAGCAGCGCGGAACGGGCACCATCCTCAACGTCGCCGGCATGATCGCCTTCTCCGGACCGGCGGGACCCGAGGTCGTGCCGCGCCGGGCCGTATACGCGGGGACTCTGGCCTACCTGGTCGCCATGACCCAGACCCTGGCCGCCGAGGTCGCGGACTCCGGCGTCACGGTCGGCGTCGTCTGCCCCGGCGTGGTGGCCACAGAGTTCCACTCCTCCCAGGGCCTGGACATGAGCGCCGTACCCCGCATGAGCGCCGACGACCTCGTCACCGGCGCCCTGCGCGGCCTGGAACTCGGCGAGACCGTCAGCGCCCCCGGCGTCGAGGACCCTCAGCTCCTGAAGGACGTGTTCGCCGCCGACCTCGCCGCCTTCAACGGCCAGTCCCCCGCCCTCGCCACTCGCTACACCAAGTAGCCACAGCGGGCGACGGCCCCTTGGGCCACACCGTCGCCTCGTCCGGGCACCACTCCCTTCCCTCCGGGGGTACGGCGCACGCCTCCTGCTCAGCCGACGCGATAACCGGAAGCCTCGTCGATGATCTGCGCCGCGAGCAGTACGGCGAGCACCGCGCAGACTGCCGCTCAGAAGGCGCCGTTCAGGTAGGAAATACTCATGTTCAGATGATGTCCCGCCCTTCCCGCACCTGCCCGTGGGGCAGCACCCAGCCTTCCTGACCGTCCCCCGGGTGCCGCGCACCATCAGCACGTGATGGGTCTGGGTGGTGGCCAGCACGTGGAAGGTGATCGGGATCGGGGAACGGTTGATCGTCGTCAGCATCGGTCTCTCCTTGGATCGGTCGAACAGGGGACGGTCAGGGAACGGTCAGGGAACGGTTCAGGAGGTGAGGGCCGGCAGGAGGCCGGAGAGGGCCGTCAGCAGGCACATCAGGCCGACGAACGCCGGCCCCACGGGCCCCGGGCCGGACGGCGCAGTAGGCGGCGGGGCGTCCGCGCGGGGAACGACGCGCCAATGGCGTTCCGTCCGGGCCAGGAACAGCGTCTGCTCGGGGTGGTCCTGGGAATGTTGAACGGCCCAGACCGCCACGGGGAGCGAGTCGTCGCCGGAGGGCGGGGAGAGGGCCTCGCAACTCATGCACTCCGCGCCGTAGATGCCCTCCGGCACCCCGGGCCCTCGTTCCTGGATCAACACCCGGTCCGCGGCCTTCACGATCGACGCGGCGTGCGGGTCGTGCGGGTTGTGGTGGGTCACTGGGGGCACCCCTTCCAGAAGCGGGTGCCGAAGGTCGTGCGGGCCCGGGAACGCCAGCGCCCCCGGGTGGGCCAGGGCACCCAGGAATCGCCGGCCGGCCGGTAGGGCTCCCGCGCCCGCCCCTCGTCGTCGCGCGGCGCGGCACGCGCCGTATCGGTGAAGTCCCAAGCCATCGCGTTGAGTTGGCGTAGGCACGCGTCGCAGGCATAGAGCGGAGGCCGTCGTGCGGGCCTCGCTCCCCCGGCAACCAGGCACCCAGCCGCAGTCGCGTCAACGGGTCCGTGGCCCCGGAGACCCCCCGTCGTCGGCCCACCCGACGACGGCCCCCAACGGATGCGGCGGCGGCCAGCACATCGTTCCGCTGACGCTCCGGCGAGCTGGTGGCCGCCTTCAGCCGTGACAGACGCCGCACTCCCCGCACGCGCCTGCCGCACCCGTCATACGGTCGCTCGCTCGCTCCCAGCTCTGTGTCGCGCGTCGCCTCCCCGCCCCGCGTCGCACCGGGTGCGGAGAACCGGCGGCGTCACCCGGGGGAAGCGCTCGGCTATCCCAGGAAGGTCAGGCGGACCTGGCGGTGGGGGTTGTCGCCGTTGGTGTCGACGACGCAGACGGACTGCCAGGTGCCCAGGGCCAGGCGGCCGGAGAGGACGGGGAGGGTCGCGTGGGGCGGGACGAGGGCCGGGAGGACGTGGTCGCGGCCGTGGCCGGGGGCGCCGTGGCGGTGCTGCCAGCGGTCGTCCGGGGGAAGCAGGTCGCGCAGCGCCGCCAGGAGGTCGTCGTCGCTGCCGGCGCCGGTCTCGATCAGGGCGATGCCGCAGGTCGCGTGCGGGGTGAAGACGTTGAGCAGACCGTCCCGGCCGTCGGCGACCTCCCGCAGGTAGGCGGCGCACTCGGAGGTCAGGTCGTGCACGACCTCGCGGGAACCGGTGGTGAGGTCGAGGACGCGGCTGTCGAAGCGGTCGTTGGTGTGGGTCATGGCATCCATGTTCGCCGGGTGGGGCACTGAACCGCGCGCGCCACGCCCCGGCGGCATCGGTGCTCAGCGACGGGCGGCCAGGCTGGACTCGCGGACGATCAACTCCGGTTCGAAGACGATCCGTTGGTGCCGGTGGCGGGCCGCGTCCTCGCCGGTCTCCTCCAGCAGCAGCTCGGCGGCCTGCTGCCCCATCCGGACGGCAGGCTGCCGCACCGAGGTGAGCGGCACGGCGGCGGCCGCGGCGAACTCGATGTCGTCGTACCCGACGATCGCCATCTCCTCCGGCACCCGCACCCCGGCCGCGAACAACGCCTGGAGGACGCCGAGCGCCAGCAGGTCGTTGGCGCAGAAGACGGCGGTCGGCCGGGGCGCGAGGCCCAGCAGCCGGGCACCGGCGTCGCGGCCGGAGGCCACGTCGAGCCGGTCGGCCTCGATGTGGCGCAGCGCGCCAGCGGGCAGCCCGGCGTCGGCGAGCGCGGCCCTGGCGCCCTCCTCGCGGTCGCGGCACTGCTTGAGCGACATCGGCCCGCTGACGTAGGCGACCTCGGGATGCCCCTGGTCCAGCAGGTGCCGGACCGCCAGCGTTCCGCCGCGCACGTCGTCGACCGAGACGGAGCAGCCCTCGGCGCTGGGCAGCACGCGGTCGACGAAGACGAACGGGATGCCGTGCCTGCGGAACTCGGTGAGGTTGCGTCCGGACATGTCGGCCGGGGTCAACAGCACGCCGCGCACGCGCTGTTCGGCGAAGAGGGACAGGTAGTCGGCCTCCTCGGCCGAGCTCTCGGCGCTGTTGCAGAGCATCACGCCGAGCTTGTCGGCACGGGCGACGCGCTCGGCGCCGGTGGCGACGTCCACGAAGAACGGGTTGCCCATGTCGAGCACCAGCAGCGCGATGATCCGGCTCTGCCCGGCGCGGAGTTGGCGGGCCGACTCGCTGCGGACGTAGCCCAGGCGCGCGATGGTGGACTGGACGCGTTCCCTGGTCTCCTCGGCGACCATGTGGGGCCGGTTGATGACGTTGGAGACGGTCCCGACGGAGACCCCGGCGGCCCTGGCCACTTCCTTGATGCCGACCGTGTGCGCCATGTCCGTCTTCCGTTCGTCTCGTGTCCCGCGTAGCCGGGCCATGGTATGCACCGGCGGGGGCGTGCCGCTCAGGCCAGGTGGAAGACCTCGGTCAGCGGCTTCATCGCCTCGTCGGGGCGTTGACCGTCCATCGGCTCGAAGAGCTCGCCCATCTCGGCCTGCCAGCGGTCGTTGACGTCCGTGGCCGCCATGGCACGCTGGGCGGCCTCGAAGTCCTCGGTCTCCAGGTAGCCGACGAGGAGCCCGTCCTCGCGCAGGAAGAGGGAGTAGTTGTGCCAGCCGGTGGCGGTCAGCGCCTCGCGCATCTCGGGCCAGACGTCGGCGTGGCGGCGCCGGTACTCCTCGACGCGGTCGGGGCGGACCTTGAGCAGGAAGCAGACGCGCTGCACGGGACACTCCCTGTGAAAGGTTTCATGCGAGTGGGGGCCAGCATGGGACGGGGCGCGCGCGGCGTCAAGGGCCGCCGGCGCGGGCGGGCGCGCGCCGGACCGTTCCGAGAAAGAGGAGGTGAGCGGTTGCGGGATTGGGCCGCTCCCTTGACAGCGCTCGGCGCCGGCTCTTAGCGTCGACGGTGACTGTGAAACGATTCATAGCCGTCTCCTGAACGTTCCCCCGAACCGTCCCCCTCAGCGCTACGGGAGCCCTGATCGCATGACCCCCTCCCCCGCCGTCAAGGCGGCCCTGTCCTCCCAGGCCATCGAGACGCCCTCCTGGGCGTACGGCAACTCCGGCACCCGTTTCAAGGTCTTCGCGCAGGAAGGTGTGCCGCGCACCCCGTTCGAGAAGCTGGACGACGCGGCGCGGGTGCACGCCCACACCGGGGTCGCGCCCACCGTCGCGCTGCACATCCCGTGGGACCGGGTCGACGACTACGCCGCGCTCTCCGACCACGCGCGCGAGCGGGGGCTGCGGCTGGGCGCCGTCAACTCCAACGTCTTCCAGGAGGACGACTACAAGCTCGGCAGCGTCACCCACCCCGACCCGGTCGTGCGGCGCAAGGCGCTGGGCCACCTGCTGGAGTGCGTGGACATCATGGACGCCACCGGCTCGACCGACCTGAAGCTGTGGTTCTCCGACGGCACCAACTACCCGGGCCAGGACGACATCCGCACCCGGCAGGACCGGCTGGCCGAGGCGCTGGCCGCGGTCTACGAGCGGCTGGGCGAGGGGCAGCGGATGCTGCTGGAGTACAAGTTCTTCGAGCCCGCGTTCTACATGACCGACGTCCCCGACTGGGGCACCGCCTACGCGCACTGCCTCAAGCTCGGGCCGAAGGCGCGGGTCGTGGTGGACACGGGGCACCACGCGCCGGGCACCAACATCGAGTTCATCGTGGCGACGCTGCTGCGGGAGGGGAAGCTCGGCGGCTTCGACTTCAACTCCCGCTTCTACGCGGACGACGACCTGATGGTGGGCGCGGCCGACCCGTTCCAGCTCTTCCGCATCATGTACGAGGTGGTGCGCGGCGGCGGGCTGACGCCGGACGTGGCGTTCATGCTGGATCAGTGCCACAACATCGAGCCGAAGATACCGGCGATCATCCGCTCGGTGATGAACGTGCAGGAGGCCACGGCCAAGGCGCTGTCGGTGGACGCCGACGCGCTCGCGGCGGCGCAGGCCGAGGGTGACGTGCTGGGCGCCAACGAGGTGCTGATGGACGCCTACCACACCGACGTGCGGCCGTTGCTGCGCGCGTTGCGCGAGGAGTGGGGGCTGGACCCGGAGCCGATGGCGGCCTACCGGCGTTCGGGCTGGGCGGAGCGGATCGTGGCGGAGCGACAGGGCGGCCAGCAGGCCGGTTGGGGGGCGTGACGATGGGTGCCGACGAGACGAGTGGGGCGACGCACCCGGAGGTGGCGGCGCTGCTGGCGCGTTCCCACCGGCTGGGGGCCGACCCGAGGAACACCAACTACGCCGGTGGCAACGCCTCGGCGAAGGGCTCGGCGACCGACCCGGCCACCGGCGAACCGGTGGAGCTGATGTGGGTCAAGGGCTCCGGCGGCGACCTGGGGACGCTGCGCGAGGAGGGGCTGGCGGCGCTGCGCCTGGAGCGGCTGCGGGCGCTGGTCGGGGTGTACCCGGGGGTGGAGCGCGAGGACGAGATGGTCGCCGCGTTCGACTTCTGCCTGCACGGCAGGGGCGGGGCGGCGCCGTCGATCGACACGGCGATGCACGGGCTGGTCGAGGCGGCGCACGTGGACCATCTGCACCCGGACTCGGGGATCGCGCTGGCCTGCGCGGCGGACGGCGAGGCGCTGACGGCCGAGTGCTTCGGCGGGAGCGTGGTGTGGGTGCCGTGGCGGCGTCCCGGCTTCCAGCTGGGCCTCGACATCGCCGAGGTGAAGCGGGCGCACCCGGAGGCGATCGGCTGCGTGCTGGGCGGCCACGGGATCACCGCGTGGGGGGAGACCAGCGAGGAGTGCGAGCGCAACTCACTGCACCTCATCCGCACTGCGGAGGCGTTCCTGGCGGAGCGCGGCGCGGCGGAGCCGTTCGGGGCGCCGCTGCCCGGCTTCGGCCCGCTGCCGGAGGCCGAACGACGGGCGCGGGCGGCCGCGTTGGCGCCGCACGCGCGGCGGGTCGCGACGCGCGACCGGCCGGCGGTGGGGCACTTCACGGACGCGCCCGAGGTGCTGGACTTCCTGGCGCGCGCCGAGCACCCCCGGCTGGCGGCGCTGGGCACCTCCTGCCCCGACCACTTCCTGCGCACCAAGGTCCGGCCGCTGGTGGTGGACCTGCCGGCCGACGCGCCGCTGGAGCGCGTGGTGGAGCGGCTGGGCGAGCTCCACGAGGCGTACCGGGAGGAGTACCGGGCGTACTACGAGCGGCACGCCACCGAGGACTCGCCGGCGATGCGCGGCGCGGACCCGGCGATCGTGCTGGTGCCGGGCGTGGGCATGTTCTCCTTCGGCAAGGACAAGCAGACGGCGCGCGTGGCGGGCGAGTTCTATGTGAACGCGATCAACGTGATGCGGGGCGCGGAGGCGGTCTCGACGTACGCGCCGATCGAGGAGTCGGAGAAGTTCCGCATCGAGTACTGGGAGTTGGAGGAGGCCAAGCTGCGGCGGATGCCGCCGCCGAAGCCGCTGGCGGCGCGGGTGGCGCTGGTCACGGGCGGCGGCTCGGGCATCGGGCGGGCCACGGCGCTGCGGCTGGCGGCGGAGGGCGCCTGCGTGGTGGTGGCCGACCGGGACGCGGCGGCGGCGCTGGCGGTGGCGGAGGAGCTGGGAGGCCCCGACCGCGCCCTGGCGGTGACGGTGGACGTCACCGACGAGGAGCAGGTGGCGGCGGCGGTGCGGGAGACCGTGCTGGCGTTCGGCGGCCTGGACCTGGTGGTGAACAACGCCGGCATCTCCCTCTCCAAGCCGCTGCTGGAGACGACGGTGGCGGACTGGGACCTCCAGCACGACATCATGGCGCGCGGCTCGTTCCTGGTCTCGCGCGAGTCGGCGCGGGTCATGATCGACCAGGGCCTGGGCGGCGACATCGTCTACATCGCGTCGAAGAACGGCGTCTTCGCCGGGCCCAACAACATCGCCTACGGCGCGACCAAGGCCGACCAGGCGCACCAGGTGCGGCTGCTGGCGGCCGAGTTGGGCGGGCACGGCATCCGCGTCAACGGGGTCAACCCGGACGGCGTGGTGCGCGGCTCCGGGATCTTCGCCGGCGGCTGGGGCGCGAAGCGGGCCGCGGTGTACGGGGTGGAGGAGGAGCGTCTCGGCGAGTTCTACGCGCAGCGGACGCTGTTGAAGCGCGAGGTGCTGCCGGAGCACGTGGCGGCGGCGGTCTTCGCGTTGACCGGCGGGGACCTGGGGCACACCACCGGGCTGCACATCCCCGTGGACGCCGGGGTGGCCGCGGCGTTCCTGCGCTGAGGGCGGCGTCCGCCGTCCGTTTCCTTCGAAGTCGTCCGCGAGTGTGGTGAGGTGCGTCGTGTCCGCTGATCAGTCCGGGTTCCCCGATGCGGGCGGCGCGCCGTTCGCCGCCGTCGACCTCGGCGCCTCCAGTGGCCGGGTGATGCTCGGCCGGGTGGCGGCGGGCGGCGGCGTGGAGCTGGTGGAGGCGCACCGCTTCCCCAACCGGCCGGTGCGGGTGGCCGGCACGCTCCACTGGGACGTGCTGGCCCTGTACCGGGGCGTGCTGGACGGGCTGCGGGAGGCGGGGCGGCGGGCCGGGGGCCGGCTGGCGGGGGTCGGGATCGACTCCTGGGCGGTGGACTTCGGGCTGCTGGACGCGTCCGGGGCGCTGCTGGGCAACCCGGTGCACTACCGCGACGGGCGCACGGCCGGTGTGGCCGAGCGGGTGGGGCGGCTGCTGCCCCCGGAGGAGATGTACCGGGCGACGGGGCTGCGCGCGCTGCCGTTCAACACCGTCTACCAGCTGGCCGCGCTGGAGGGCTCCCCCCAACTGGCGGCCGCGCGGCGGCTGTTGCTGATGCCTGACCTGGTCTCCTCCTGGCTGACCGGGGTGGCGGGCACGGAGCTGACCAACGCGTCCACGACCGGGCTGATCGATCCGCGCACGGGCGGGTGGGCCCGCGAGGTGGCGGAGGCGGTCGGCGTGGACCTGGGGCTCTTCGCGCCGCTGCGGCGGCCGGGCGAGCCGGCCGGGGAGCTGCTGCCGGAGGTGCTGGCGGAGTGCGGGCTGACCGGCCCGGTGCCGGTGACGGCGGTCGGCTCGCACGACACCGCCTCCGCCGTGGTGGGGGTGCCGGCGACGCGGGACGGCTTCGCCTATGTCGCGACCGGCACCTGGTCGCTGGCGGGCCTTGAGCTGCCGGCGCCGGTGGTGAGCGAGGCGGCCCGGCGGGCCGACTTCACCAACGAGCTGGGCGTGGACGGCACGGTCCGCTTCCTGCGGAACATCATGGGCCTGTGGCTGCTCCAGGAGTGTCTGCGGGAGTGGGCGGGCGGCGGTGAGGAGCCGGCGCTCGGGCCGCTGCTGGAGGAGGCGGCGGCGCTGCCGGGCCCCGGGCCCGTGGTGGACGCGGGCGACGAGGAGTTCCTGGCGCCGGGCGGGATGCCGGCGCGGATCGCGGCGGCCTGCCGGCGCTCGGGCCAGCCGGAGCCGGCGGGCCGGGCGGCGATGGTGCGGTGCGTGCTGGACTCGTTGGCGCTCGCCCACCGCGAGGCGGTGGCCGAGGCGGCGCGGCTGGCGGGCGCCGAGGTGCGGGTGGTGCACGTGGTGGGCGGCGGCGCGCGGAACGCGCTGCTGTGCCAGCTGACGGCGGACGCCTGCGGGCTGCCGGTGGTCGCCGGGCCGACGGAGGCGGCCTCGCTGGGGAACGTGCTGGTGCAGGCGAGGGCGGCGGGACGGGTGCGGGGCGGGCTTTCGCGGCTACGCTCGTGCGTGGCCGCGTCGCAGACGCTGGGCCGCTTCACCCCCCGCGGCGACGCCGCGGTGTGGGAGGCGGCGGCGCGGCGGATCGCCGAGGACGGAAGGGGCTGAGATGCGGGTCGCGCTCTTTGTCACCTGTGTCAACGACACGCTCTTCCCGCGGACCGGGCAGGCGGTGGTGGCACTGCTGGAACGGCTGGGGGTGAGCGTCGACTTCCCCGAGGAGCAGTCCTGCTGCGGGCAGCCGCAGTTCAACACGGGCTACCGGCGGGAGACCGAGCCGCTGGTGCGGCGCTACGCGCGGGCGTTCCACGGCTACGACTACATCGTGACGCCCTCCGGCTCCTGCGCGGCGATGGTGCGGGACAACTACCCGAGGATCGGGGCGCGGGCGATGTCCGAGGGCCGGGACCGGGGGCTGGCCTCGGTGGCGGAGTCGGTGGTGCCCAGGACGGTGGAGCTGACGGAGTTCCTGGTGGACGTGCTGGGGGTGACGGACGTCGGCGCCTACTACCCGCACACGGTGACGTACCACCCGACCTGCCACGGCCTGCGGATGCTCGGCCTGGGCGACCGGCCGCGACGGCTGCTGGAGGCGGTGCGGGGGCTGCGGCTGGTGGACCTGCCGGGCGCGGAGGAGTGCTGCGGATTCGGGGGCACGTTCGCGGTGAAGAACGAGGCGGTCTCGGCGGCGATGGGCGCGGACAAGGCCCGGCACATCATCGCGACGGGCGCCGAGGCGGTGTGCACGGTCGACAACTCGTGCCAGACGCACATCGGCGGCACGCTCTCCCGGCTGGGCGCCGGGGTGCGGCCGGTGCACCTGGCGGAGATCCTGGCCAGCACGGAGGAGGCGCGGTGGTGAGGCACGGCGCCCGGGAGGCGGCGGTATGAGCGGTGGGACGTATCTGGGGATGCCGGCGTTCCCCCGGGCCGCGGAGGCGGCCACGCGGGACGAGCGGCTGCGGGCGAACCTGACGCACGCCACGCACACCATCCGCGACAAGCGGGCGCGCGCGGTGGCCGAGCTGCCGGACTGGGCGGAGCTGCGGGCGGCGGGTGCCGCGATCAAGGACCGGACACTGCGTCATCTGGACAGCTATCTGGAGCGGTTGGAGGCGGCGGTCACGGCCGCCGGCGGACAGGTGCACTGGGCGGCCGACGCCGCGCAGGCCAACGAGATCGTGACGCGCCTGGTCCTTCAGACCGGGGAGCGCGAGGTCGTCAAGGTCAAGTCGATGGCCACCCAGGAGCTGGGGCTGAACGCGGCGCTGGAGCGGGCCGGGGTGCGGGCGTTCGAGACGGACCTGGCGGAGCTGATCGTGCAGTTGGGCGACGACCTGCCCAGCCACATCCTGGTGCCGGCGATCCACCGGAACCGGCGGGAGATCCGGGACATCTTCACCGAGCGGATGGGCGAGTGGGGCCGGCCGGCGCCGGAGGGCCTGACGGACGAGCCTGCGGACCTGGCGGAGGCGGCGCGGCTGCATCTGCGGCAGAAGTTCCTGGACGCGAAGGTCGGGATCTCGGGCGCCAACTTCATGGTGGCGGAGACCGGCACGATGGTGGTGGTCGAGTCCGAGGGCAACGGGCGGATGTGCCTGACGCTGCCGGAGACGCTGATCTCGGTCGTCGGCATCGAGAAGGTGGTGCCGACCTGGCGGGACCTGGAGGTCTTCCTCCAGTTGCTGCCGCGCTCGTCGACGGCGGAGCGGATGAACCCGTACACCTCGATGTGGACGGGCACCTCCGACGGGGACGGCCCCTCGACGTTCCATCTGGTGCTGGTGGACAACGGGCGCACGGACACGCTCGCCGACGAGGTGGGACGGCAGGCGTTGCGCTGCATCCGGTGTTCGGCCTGTCTGAACGTGTGCCCGGTCTACGAGCGGGCCGGCGGGCACGCCTACGGCTCGGCCTACCCGGGGCCGATCGGCGCCATCCTCACGCCGCAACTGCGAGGCGTGGACACGGTGTTGGACGCCTCGCTGCCGTACGCCTCGTCGCTGTGCGGGGCGTGCTACGAGGTCTGCCCGGTCGCGATCGACATCCCCGAGGTGCTGGTGCGGCTGCGGGAGCGGGTCGTGGAGGGCGGCGAGGCGACGGTCCGCGGCAGCCGGGTGCGGATCCGGCCGGCGCGCGGGCACGCGGCGGAGCGGGCCGCGATGCGGGCGGCGCGCTGGGCGCTGGACCATCCGGGCGCGCTGCGCGCGGGGCAGCGGGTCGCGGGGCGGATGCGGCGCCTCCAGCCGCGCCGGCTCCCGGGGCCGGGCGCGGCGTGGTCGCGGACGCGGGACATGCCGCCGCTGCCGCCGGAGTCGTTCCGTTCGTGGTGGCGCAGGACCAGGGGCGAGAGCGGGGAGGCGGGCCGGTGAACGCGCGCGAGGTGGTGCTGGGGCGGGTGCGTCGGGCGTTGGCCGACGTGCCGCGCGAGGAGGACCCGGAACGGGAGCCGCTGGAGCGCGGCTATCTCGACAGCCATCAACCTGCCGACGCGGTCGGGCTGCTGGCGGAGAACCTCGCCGACTACCGGGCGCTGGTGCACCGTTCGACGCCCGAGGAGCTGCCGGGGCTGGTGGCGCGGCTGCTGGCGGAGCGCGGCGCGGCCAGCGTGGTGGTGCCGGCCGGGCTGCCGCCCGAGTGGCTGGCCGAGGTGCCGCGGGAGGTGCGCCGGGTCCCCGACGAGGCGGCGGACACCGCGCGCCGGCTGGACGGGGTGGACAGCGTGGTGACGGGCTGCGCGGTGGCGATCGCGGAGACCGGCACGGTGGTGCTGGACGCCGGCCCGGACCAGGGGCGGCGGCGGATCACGCTGGTGCCGGACCATCACGTGTGCGTGGTGGTCGTCCCGGACCAGGTGGTGGACTCGGTGCCGCAGGGGCTGCGGCGGCTCGATCCGGCGCGCCCGCTGACCTGGATCTCGGGCCCCTCGGCGACCAGCGACATCGAGCTGGACCGGGTGGAGGGCGTGCACGGGCCGCGCCGGCTGGACGTGGTCCTCCTGGAGGAGTAGGCCCGAGGGACCGCGCGGCGTCCGGTCCCGCGGCCGATGCCCGCGCCCGGCGCGGGTCCGTAGCGTGCCGCGCATGGACGACACGGGCGGGCACGACACGGGCGGGGCGCGGCGGGCGCGGGACGGCGTGCTGGACGAGGCGTGGGAGCGGCTGCACCGGGCGGGCCCCGAGTACCGCGGCTGGCTCAGCAACCACGCGCCGATGGCGGTCGAGGCGCTGGTGCGGCACGGGCAGGGCGCCCGGGTGCACCGGTGGATCGACTCCTACCGGGAGAAGTTGGAGGACCGGCCGGCCGGGAGCGGCCGGATCACGGAGGCCGACTGGCGCGAACGGCTGGGCGACGCCCGGTATCTGACGGACTGGGCGCGGTACTTCGGTGAGCGGCTGGCGGAGCGGCCCTGGCCCGAGGTGCTGACGGTGTGGTGGCCGAGGCTGCTGCCGGGGATCGCGGGCGGGGCGACGCATCCGGTCATCCGCGTCGGGCACGCCGTGCGGGCGCTGCTGGCCGACGGGGCCTCGGCGGCGAGGCTCGCCGAGCTGGCCGAGGGGCTGGGGTACTGGGCGGCGCGGCACCAGCCGCTGCCGTCCGGCGTCGTCGGGGCGCCGGTGGCGGCGGGCGCGGCGGGGGCGTTGGCCTCGGTGGAGCCGGTCGCGGACCGTTCGGGCGGGATCGGCCACCGGCTGGGGCAGTTGACGCGGCTGCCCGCGTGGCCGGGGACGCCGCCCGGGGAACCGGGACAGGCGCGGGCGGCGCTGGCCGAGCTGGTGCGCGCGGCGGCCGGGTACTACGCGGGGCACGCGCGGGGCGAGCCGGTGATGCTGGTGCACGCCGTGACGGCGCCCAACGCGGTGCTGCGGGTGCTTCCGGCGCTGCCGCCCGCGCTGTGGCGGCCGAGCGTGGCGGCGGCCTGGTCGGCGAGCGCGGCGGTGGTCGCCGCGTACGCCCCGGACGGCGGCCCGGAGCCGGTGGAGCCGGCCGAGACCGGGGCGCGGGAGGTGTTCGCGCGGGCCGCCGAGCACGGCGACGAACACGTCATCAAGCTGGCGGACACCGTCCTTGACCTGCTGGCCGACGCCCCCGACGACCCGCTGCCCGCGACGGCCGCCCGGCGCGCCGCGGAGCTGGTCCCCCCGGACTGAGCCCGGCCCGGCGCGCCGGGCCGGGCTCAGTCGCGCGGGGCGACCGCG
Organism: Streptomyces zhaozhouensis; assembly: GCF_900230195.1. GTDB lineage: Bacteria > Actinomycetota > Actinomycetes > Streptomycetales > Streptomycetaceae > Streptomyces > Streptomyces zhaozhouensis. Next base: position 158,061 of record NZ_OCNE01000007.1, on the reverse strand, counting down.
TCGAACGCCCGGTACGCCCGCTCGTCGAAGAGCACGAACCGCAGTTCGTCGAAGGCGCCGCCCGCCGCCGCCTCGTGGGCGGCCGCCACCGCGAGGCGGGCGGCGTCGTCCAGGGGCCAGCCGTAGACCCCGGTGGAGACCGCTGGCATGGCGACCGTGCGGGCGCCCAGCTCCTGGGCGATCCGCAGCGACGAGCGGTAGCAGGAGGTCAGCAGCGCGGAGCGGTCCTCGGTCGCGGAGTGGACGGGGCCGACCGTGTGGATGACCCAGCGGGCCGGCAGCCGGCCGGCGGTGGTGGCCACGGCCTCGCCGGTGGGCAGCCCGCCGCCGAGGTGGCCGGCGCGCAGGTCGCGGCAGGCCGCCAGGATCTCGGGGCCGCCGGCCCGGTGGATCGCGCCGTCCACTCCCCCGCCGCCGAGCAGGGAGGAGTTGGCCGCGTTGACGACGGCGTCGACTCGTTGGGCGGTGATGTCGCCCCGGACACGGGTGAGCACGGACATGGCGCCCATCGTGGCAGCGTTCCCCGGGGCGGGGTCAACTCGACTTAACGCCAGGCGTGTTGAGCACCCAGCGCAGCCCGCCGCGCAGATGCGCGCGGAAGGCGGGGTCGGTGAACGACTCGGAGGTGTGGCCGAGGGCGGTGTAGAACGACCTGCCGCCGGCCCGTTCGTGGCACCAGACCAGCGGGTGGTCGGCGCCCATGCCGCCGCCCTCGTAGCTGGTCTCGTCGGCGGTGGCCAGCACCCGGACGCGGGGGCGCGGGTTGCTGGTGAAGTTGTACCACTCGTCGACGAACTCCCAGCGGGCCGGCAGGTGGGCGGTGGCCGGGTGGTCGTGGTCCTCGACGGCGACCACCCCGGGCTGGAGGGCGGGGTGGCCGTCGAAGACGGCGCCCACCACGTCGGTGCCGAACCAGGGCCAGTCGTACTCGGTGGTGGAGGCGCCGTGCACGCCGAGGAACCCGCCGCCGTCGGCGAGGAACGCGCGCAGCGCCCGCCGCCCCTCGTCGGTGAGGACCTCGCCGCTGGTGGAGAGGAACACGACGGCGCGCGCGCCGGGCAGGCCGGCGGCCAGCTCCTCGGGGTCCTCGGTCGCGGTCACGGTCAGGCCGGCCTCGGCGCCCAGCTCGCGGAACGCGGCGACGCCGGCCGGGATGGAGTCGTGCCGGAACCCGGTGGTGCGGCTGTAGACGAGGATGCGCTCAACACTCATGCCGCCATCGTAGAAGGCGCTTACCATCCGACCCGTGTGCGCCCGCGGGGGCCCGGTTCGGGGTTGCCATGATCACCGGCAATTGGGGCACAGGAGTACGAGCAGGCCCTTCCTGCGGGTCTCCTGTCCCGATGCCCCTTCCCTTCGGACCCCGACGGACCCCATGATCTTGGCGACCCCCAAAAAGGAGTACCGATGCCCCGTGAACACGTTGCCCGGGTCTTTCGCCAGCAGGCGGGGTCCTGCGGTCGCCAAGGCTCGCCGCTCTACGCGGCGCTGCTGGAGCGGATCGCGCGGGACATCGAGCAGGACGGGCCGAGCGTCGACGCGGTCGCGGGCTACGAGGACGCGGCCGTGGACGACGTGCTGCCGCTGCGGCTGCTGGGCGGCGCCCACGCGCTCGCGCTGACCGGTCGCGCCCCCGAGCTGGCGGCGCACCTGCCCAGCGCCGGCGGCACGTTCGACCCCGCGCGCCCGGACGCGGCCTGGCCGGCGCTTCGGGCCGCGCTCTCCGAGGAGCGCTACTGGCTGCGGGACTGGCTGGCCAGGCCGCCGCAGACCAACGAGGTCGGCCGCTCCCACCTGCTGATCGCCGCGCTGCTGCACACCGTTCCCACGCCGCAGACGCCGGTGCGCCTCTTCGAGCTGGGGTCGAGCGGCGGACTGAACCTGCGCGCCGAGCAGTTCCGCTACGAGGCGGACGGCTTCTCCTGGGGGCCGCCGGACTCGGCGGTGCGGCTGACCGACACCTGGGCGCCCGAGGTGCCGGCGTGGCTGCGCGCCGGCGCGGAGCGCCACCAGGCGCTGCGGATCGTGGAGCGACGCGGCTGCGACCCCTCGCCGATCGACCCGCTGTCGGCCGAGGGCTCGCTGACCCTGCGCGCCTACGTCTGGCCCGACCAGCGCGCGCGGATGGAGCGGCTGGAGGGCGCGTTGCGGATAGCGGCCAAGGTGCCGGCGACGGTCCAGGGCTCGGGCGCGGCCGAGTTCCTCTCCACCCTCGACGTGGAGCCCGGCACCTGGACGGTGGTGTGGCACTCGGTGATGCGCCAGTACGTCCCGCTGGAGGAGTGGGCCGCGGTGGAGTCCGAGCTGGCCCGGCTGGCCGCCTCGGCGACCCCGGACGCGGGATTCGCCCATGTCGCCTTCGAGCCGGGGCGCCACGACGGCGGCGAGGACTTCTGGCTCTCGGTGCGGGTGGGCACCGGCCCCGAGCGGCTGCTGGCCTCCGCTCACCCGCACGGCCTGCCCGCCGGTGGCCGCGTCCCGGAGGATCCCCCACGATGGACGTATGGCGCACACGATGGAGCGGAGTGAGTGGCGGGCCTTCCTCGCCGCGGGCACCAGGACCGGCAAGCTGTCGACCGTGCGCGAGGACGGCAGCCCCCATGTCGCGCCGGTCTGGTTCGTGCTGGACGGCGACGAGGTGGTGCTGACCACCGGCCGGAACACGGTCAAGGGGAACAACCTTGCACGTGACGGGCGGGTCGCGTTCTGCGTGGATGAGGAGCGCGAGCCCTTCGCGTTCGTCCTGCTGCGCGGCCGGGCCGAGTGCGGCGAGGACGCCGGGCAGCTGCGCGCGTGGGCGACCAGGATCGCCGCCCGCTACATGGGCGAGGAGCGCGCCGCGGAGTTCGGGGAGCGCAACGCGGCCCCCGGGGAGATGCTGGTGCGGATCAGGCCCGAGCACGTGGTCGCCCAGGGCGACCTGACGGACTGAGCGCCCCGTGCCGCCGGCGCGGTTCAAGGAGCTGGCGCTCGACGCCGTCGACCACCAGGCGCTCGCCGACTGGTGGTGCGCGGCGCTGGGGTACGAACGGCGCCATCCCGCGGGGGAGGACGGCCCCTGGCCGCCCCAGTGGCCGGTGCACATCCGCGACCCGCTCGGCGAGGGGCCCTCGATCTGGCTGAACCCGGTGGCCGCGCCCACGTCGGGCAAGAACCGGATGCACTTCGACGTCCGGGGCGACACCGAGGAACTGCTGGCCATGGGCGCCACTTTGCTCCGGCGCGGCGCGGGGCCCGGCGACGGCTGGGACGTGCTGTCCGACCCCGAGGGCAACGAGTTCTGCGTCTTCCCGCCAGAACGGCGGGCCGCGGTGCGCCCCACCGTCCGCTGAGGCGGCCCGCCGCGTTCGACGGCCCCGGCCCGTGGCACCATCGTCCCGCCGCCGCCCCGCGCTGCCGCGGGGCGGGACGACGACGGCCGGAGGGCGGGAGACGGTGAGCACGACGATCGACACCGTGGCATGGGTGCACCTGGAGGAGGGGAGGATTCTGGGCGCACGTTCTAAGGGAAAGGATGTGTTCTACATTCCCGGTGGCAAGCGTGCCCCGGGCGAGAGCGATCTGGAGACGCTCAGCCGGGAGGTGCGCGAGGAGCTGACGGTCGCCATCGATCCGGCCACCGCGCGCCACGTCGGGACCTACACCGCGCAGGCGCACGGGCATCCGGAGGGGACGCTGGTCACCATGGCCTGCTACACCGCCGACTACACCGGCACGCTCACGGCCAGCAGCGAGATCGAGGAGATCGCCTGGCTGACCCTCGCCGACCGGGAGCGCACCGCGCCCGTCGACCACGCGGTCCTCGACGACCTCGCGGCCGCCGGCCGGCTGCGCTGAACGCGCCGCGGCGGGGGCGGCGGCCCGCGGCCGACAGACCCCGCTCTCAGGGTCGCGTCGGCGGCTCGTCGGCGTAGGCGTCACCGAGGAGCGTGACGAACGCCGGGTCGTCGACCAGCCTCCGGTCCCCGATACGGGAGACGGGAACGCCGGGCGACCACGAGTTCATCACCACGGCGGCGAGCCCGTCGAGGTCGGCGCGGCGGACCGCGCGGGTCCGCTGGGGCACACCACGGGCGCGCAGGCGGCGACTCAGTATCCGCATGGTCACTCCGGGCAGCCGGTCCGCGTCGGGCCAGATCACGGACTCGCCGTCCCAGAACGCGAGGTTCCAGATGGTCGCCTCGCTGAGTCGGCCGGTGCGGTCCTCGAAGGCCGCGTCGTCGAACCCGTTCGCGTGAGCCCGTCGCATGAAACGGGTTTTGGCCACCTCACCCACGTGCTTGACCCCCGGCAGGTGGCGCTCGTGCCGTACCAGGTCGAGCGCGACCGGGCCCACCGGGGCCCGCACCGGGTCGGTGGCCCTGACGAGCACGTCGAGCACGGCGGCATCCCCGGCCAGCGCGAACTCCCCGGGGCGTGTGGTCAGGTAGCACGTCAACGAGCAGTCGGGGCCCGCGGTTTCGAGCGCGGCACGCAGATAGGCGGTGATCCGTTCGTCCGGGAGGCTCCGGCCGAAGAGCGTGTCGCTGGCTGTGCGCAGGCGGTCGAGGTGGAGATCCAGCCCCCGGACGGCGTGGTCGCGAACCTGGAAGGCGGTGAAGTGGGCGTGGCCGGCGAAGGCCAAAGGAGCCAGGTCCTCGACGGTGGCCGGCCTACCATTGAACTGGGTGAGCGAGAACATCATGGCGGCGACCATAGGAGTTGACACCGGTGGCAAGGGCAAGCTCGGAGAACGCCCGTCTCCGCGTCGGTGAGCTCGCCGCACGCACCGGGGCGAGCCCGCGCATGGTGCGCCACTACGAGAACCTGGGTCTGATCGAGGCCACGCGTTCATCGACCGGTCAGCGGCTCTTCGCCCCCTCCGCCGTCGAGCAGGTCCGGCACATCCGGGTGCTGCTCTCCGCCGGGCTCCCCGCACGGGTACTCCACGAGCTGCTCACCTGCGTCCGCGAACACGACCGGCTCGACCCGTGCGCGGTGCCCCTGCTGGTGGACCACCTGCGCGCCCACGACGAGCGGATCGCCGCGCTCACGAGCACCCGGGCCACGCTCCAGGGTCTGATCGACTCCGCGACCCCGGCGCCGGGGGCCTGAGCGGCCCCGCAGGGGGTGGGGGCCCGCCCTCGGGGGCGAACGGCAAGGGGGCAAGGAGCGTCAGGGGGTCAACTCCACGCTGGGGCCGTCCCGTCGGGCGGCGGCACCGCCGCTCGCCGCCTCGCCGGGCGCCGTCCCGCCGGGCGCCGTCCCGCCGGGCGTCGTCTCGCGGGCGACCAGCGCGGCGTAGCGGCCGTCGAGTGCCAACAGCTGCTCGTGGGTGCCGCGTTCGAGGACGCGGCCGCCGTCCAGCAGCACGATCTGGTCGGCGTCCCGGACCGTGGAGAGCCGGTGCGCGATGGTGATCACCGTGCGGCCGGCGGCGAGCGCGTCGATCGCGCGCTGCACGGCGTGCTCGGTGCGGGTGTCCAGGGCGCTGGTCGCCTCGTCCAGCACCAGCACCGGCGGGTCGCGCAGGATGGTGCGGGCCAGCGCCAGGCGCTGCTTCTCCCCGCCGGAGAAGCGGTAGCCCCGCTCCCCCACCACCGTCGCGTACCCGTCGGGCAGCGCCGCGATGTGGTCGTGGATCTGGGCGGCGCGGGCGGCCTCCTCCAGCTCGCCCTGGGTGGCGTCCGGCTTGGCGAACCGCAGGTTCTCGGCGATCGACGCGTGGAGCAGATAGGTCTCCTGCGAGACCACGCCCACCGTGCTGGCCAGCGACGCGAACGACAGGTCGCGCACGTCGACACCGTCGAGGGTGACCCGCCCGCCGGTGACGTCGTAGAGCCGGGGCACCAGGTAGCCGAGGGTGGACTTGCCCGCACCCGTCGCGCCGACCACGGCGAGCGAGCTGCCGGCGGGCACCGTGAGGTCGACGTCGTCGAGGGTGGGCCGGGCGGCCGGGTCGTAGCGGAAGGTGACGTGCTCGAAGGCGACCTCGCCGCGCGGGCGTTCCAGCGTCACGGGCTTCGGACGTTCGGTGATGTCCACCGGGAGGTCGAGGTACTCGAAGACGCGTTGGAAGAGGGCGAGCGACGCCTGGATGTCGACGCCGGTGGAGAGCAGCGAGGTGGCGGGGCGCAACAGGCCCTGTTGCAGGCCGACGAAGGCCACCAGGGTGCCGATCGACGGCGGGTTCCCGCCGAGTTGGGCCAGGGCGCCGGCGGACCAGTAGAGGAGCGGCGGGATGGCGCCCATGATCATGCCGATGGTGGCCATCCGCCACCGCCCCGCCATGCTGGCGCGCACCTCCAGGGCGACCAGCTTCTCCGACTCCGCGGAGAAGCGTTCGGTGAGCGTCTCCGCCCGCCCCATCGTGCGGCCGAGCAGGATGCCGCTGACGGACAGCGACTCGGTGACCATCGCGGCCATGCCGGCCATCTGCCCCTGGCGGCGGGCGGTGATCCGCTTGCGCTCCCGGCCGACCCGGCGGGCGATCCAGACGAAGAACGGCAGCAGCGCCACGGAGACCAGCGTCAGCCGCCAGTCCAGCGCGACCATGGCGACGAGGGTGGCGGTCACGGCCGTGAGGTTGGAGACCAGGGAGGTCGCCGTCGAGGTGACGGTCGCCTGCATCCCGCCGATGTCGCCGGCGATCCGGGACTGGACCTCGCCGGTGCGGGTCCGGGTGAAGAACGCCAGCGGCATCTGCTGGAGCTTGCCGTAGACGCCGGTGCGCAGGTCGTGCATCACCCGCTGGCCCACGGTGGTGGAGATCAGGGTCTGGAGGACGCCGAAGACGCTGCTGACCAGGGTCGCGGCGACCATGCCGAGCGCCAGGGCGGTGAGCAGCCCGGTGCGCCGCTCGGGCAGCGCCACGTCGATGATCTCGCGGAGGAGGAACGGGGAGGCGACCGCGACCAGGGAGGACGCGCCCACCAGCAGCCCCACGAGGGCGAGGCGACCGCGGTAGGGGGTGAAGAGGCGGAGGATGCGACGGAGCTGTGGCGGAGGCTTGGGTTCGGCGTCGTCACCTGTCGCGGGGGTGGTCGGCGCCGGGGGTGCGAGGTGGGGCAATGGGCTCCTTCGACGGTGTGACGGTTCCCCGGCGTCCGCGTCGGGGAGCCGGGGGCGGAGGGCGATCCACCAGCGTACGACCGCTCCCGGGCGCGGTCGGGCGGCTGGCCCGACGACGGCGGCCGTGTTACCAAGAGCCATGCCCAGTCGTTCGCGGTATGACGTGGTGATCGTGGGCGGCGGCCACAACGGACTGGTCGCCGCCGCCTATCTGGCCGGGGCCGGCCGCCGGGTGGCGGTGCTGGAGCGGCTCGACGCCGCCGGGGGCGCCGCCGTCTCCGGCACGCCGTTCCCCGGGGTCGCGGCCCGGCTGTCGCGGTTCGCCTACCTGGTCAGCCTGCTGCCGCGGCGCGTCGTCCAGGACCTGGGGCTGCGGCTCGAACTGCGGCGGCGCCCGTTCGCCTCCTACACGCCGACGGTGCGGGACGGCGCCCCGACGGGACTGCTCGTCGGCGACGGGGAGGAGCGGGTGCGCACGTCGTTCACGCGGCTGACCGGCGACGAACGGGAGTACGTCGCCTGGCGCGCATTCTACGCCCGCACGGGGCGGCTTGCCGGTCGGGTGTTCCCGACGCTGACGGAACCGCTGCCCAGCCGCGCGGAGCTGCGGGCCAGGGTGGCGGACGAGGCGGTCTGGTCGGCGGTCTTCGAGCGCCCGCTGGGCGAGACCGTGGAGGAGACCTTCGCCGACGACCTGGTGCGCGGTGTGGTACTCACCGACGCGTTGATCGGCACCTTCGCGCACGCCCACGACCCGTCGCTGGCGCAGAACCGCTGCTTCCTCTACCACGTGATCGGCCAGGGCAGCGGCGACTGGGACGTGCCCGTGGGCGGGATGGGCGCGGTGACGGGTGCGCTGCTGGAGGCGGCGGTCGCCGCCGGGGCGGAGATCGCCACGGGCCACGAGGTGACGGGGATCGCCACGGACGGGCGGGGAGCCGAGGTGGCGTGGCGGACGGACGCCGGCGAGGGCGTGCTGGGGGCCGGGACGGTGCTGGTCAACGCCTCGCCGAGCGAACTGGCCCGGCTGCTGGGCGAACCCGGGCCGCCGGCGCCCGAGGGCTCCCAGCTGAAGGTGAACATGCTGCTGCGCCGCCTGCCGGCGCTGCGCGACCCGGCCGTGGACCCGAGGGAGGCGTTCGCGGGGACCTTCCATGTGGCCGAGGGCTACGCCGAGTTGGAGACGGCCTACCGCGAGGCGGCGGCCGGGAGGCCGCCGACCGTGCCGCCGAGCGAGGTGTACTGCCACTCGCTGACCGACCCGACGATCCTCTCCCCCGCGCTGGCGGCCGACGGATACCACACGATGACGCTCTTCGGGCTGCACACCCCGGCGCGGCTCTTCTCCGGCGACCCGGCGGACCGGGAGCGGACGCGCGAGCGGCTGGTGGCCGACGCGCTCGCGGCGTTGGACACCCACCTCGCGGAGCCGCTGGCCGACTGCCTGGCCGTGGACGCCGACGGGCGCCCGTGCCTTGAGGTGCGGACCCCGGGCGACCTGGAGGACGAGCTGCGGCTGCCGGGCGGCCACATCTTCCACGGCGACCTGGCCTTCCCCCACCGCGCGGAGGAGGGGGAGCCGGCGGACCAGGCGGAGCGGTGGGGCGTGGCGACCGGGCACCGCAACGTGCTGCTGTGCGGCGCGGGCGCGGTGCGCGGCGGCGGGGTCAGCGGGGTCGGCGGCCACAACGCGGCGATGGCGGTGCTGGGGAGGTGACGGGCGGCACCGCCGGTCCGGCGGTGCCGCCCGCCTCTCAGCCGGGGCGGCGGCGCGGCGGCGGGGCGGTGGACTCGCGGAGCACCACGTGGGTGCCGAGCGGCGCGCGCGGAGCGGCGCGCGCGTCCTCGCCGAGTGCCGACCGCACGGCGGTGCGGCCCAGTTCGGTGTAGGGAACGTGGACGGTGGTCAGCCCAGGCCGCAGGTCGGTGGCGCAGTCGGCGTCGCCGTAGCCGACGAGCGAGACGTCGTCCGGCACGCGCAGGCCGGCCTCGCGCAGGGCGGCGAGGGCGCCGGAGGCGGCGTTGTCGGTCACGGCGAAGACGGCCGTGAAGTCGGAGCCGCCGACCAGCCGGCGGGCGAGTCGGTCGCGGGCCTCGGCCCGGCCGAGGCCGCCGCCGACCACCAGCTCGGGGCGGAACGGCAGGTCGAAGTCGGCCAACGCCCGCCGGTAGCCCGCGAGTCGGCCGGAGGCCGTGGTCGACCCGGCGGCCGGGCCGAGGAAGAGCACCCGGCGGTGGCCCTCCACCAGCAGCCGGCTGACGACGGCGTGCGCGCCCCCCTCGTTGTCGTACTCGACGACGGCGGCGGGGGTGGCGGCGTCCGGGGTGGGGCGGCCGCAGAACACCAGGCGGGAGCCGGCGGCCGCCAGGGAGCCGGCGATGGCCGATAACTCCTCCTGGTGGCCGCGTTCCTGAGCGCCTCCGCCGATGAGGATGACCGCGCCCGCTCCGTGCTGCCGCATCGCGCGCAGCACGGAGCGCTCGCGCTCCGGGTCGCCCCTGGTGGTGCCGATGAGGCAGCTGCGGCCGTGGCGCGCGGCCTCCTCCTCGACGCCCTGCGCGATCCGCGCGACGGCCTCGTCCCTGAGGTCGGCGAGGACCAGGGCGACGGTGGGGGTCGCGTGGCCGCGCAGGGCGCGGGCGTGGCTGTTGGCGACGTAGTCGAGTTCCCGGACGGCGCGGAGCACGCGCTGGCGGGTGCGGGGAGCCACGGGATAGTTTCCGGCCAGCACGCGGGAGACGGTGGCCATGGACACGTCGGCGGCACGGGCGACCTGACGGAGCGTCGTGGGGCCCGAGGCGGCGCCGCGCGCGGGCCGGTCGGGGCCGGCCGCCTCGCCGCCCCGGGGGCGCGACCGGTTCACCGGCGTGACGGACGGGACGGGACTGACGGATCTGACGGACGCGATGGACATGGCCACCCCTCACGATTCATTGGTCTGGACATGACGAAAAGCTCGCAGTAACGTCCCCCTTGGTCTAGACCGCGCTACTCCCCCCAGGAGCGCTCCTCCCCCACGACATCCGGGAGCGAAGTATGCGAAAGACGATCCTCACCGCCGCGACCGGCGCCGGACTCGCCGTGGCGACGGTGTTCGCCACCAGCACCACGGCTTCGGCCCACGGCTACACCACGTCCCCGCCCAGCCGTCAGCAGCTGTGCGCCGAGGGCGCGGTGAGCGACTGCGGCGCCATCCAGTGGGAGCCGCAGAGCGTCGAGGGCCCGAAGGGCTTCCCCGGCGCCGGCCCCGCCGACGGCTCGATCTGCGCGGGCGGCAACACGCCGTTCGCCCCGCTGGACGACCCGCGCGGCGGCGACTGGCCCGCCACGGACCTCACGCCGGGGCAGTCGGCCACGTTCAGCTGGACGTTCACCGTGCGCCACAGCACCTCCACGTTCGACTACTACATCACCAACGACAGCTACGACCCCACGCAGCCGCTGACCCGCGCCGACCTGGAGCCGGAGCCGTTCCTGAGCGTCTCGCTGGACGGCGCGCAGCCGGGCGAGACGGAGAACCACCAGGGCACCGTGCCGGACAAGTCCGGCCGGCACCTGATCCTCTCCGTGTGGAACGTCGCCGACACCGGGAACGCCTTCTACGCGTGCTCGGACGTCGACCTCTGAGACGCACCCTCGCGGGAACGCCCCGTGACATGACGCGGGCGCGTGGGGAGGCTCGATCCTCTCCCCACGCGCCCGCAGTTCGGGGACGACCGGGCCACGGGGGCCCGGTCGCTTCCGTGACGGCGTGTCAGCGCAGCCACGGGAAGGAGCGCACCAGCTGCGTGCGCTCCCACCAGCCGCCGAGGCCGTAGACCCGGCCGGCGGAGCAGAGCGCCACGGCGACCATGACCCCCGCGTAGACCACGTGCTGGTCGAAGAGCGGGTTCGTCGACATCGTGGGCGTTCCGTCGGAGGCGTGCCGCGCCGGCGGGTACATGCTGAGCCAGAGCGTCAGCATCAGCAGCGGCCCGGCGATCGCCGTGACCCGCAGCCCGATCCCCAGCACGAGCGCCACGCCCAGGCCCCCCATGCCGGCCATGTAGAGCCAGTCCACGAGGGCCGCACCGGCCCAGGACTGGAAGACGGACTCCAGCGGCCCGACCGTGACGCTCGACAGATACCCCTCGGCGGGCGACCCGCCACGCACCCAGGCGTTCTCCGAGGGCGTCGAGTACCCCAGGCCCAGGGCCTTGTCGAGGAACGGCCACAGGAACACCATTCCGGTCGCGATCCTGACGACCGCCAGCACTCTGAGCGCCGTGGACGGCACGTCGGCGTCCTCGGCCTCCGGGGTGGCGAGGCTGACGGGACGCGAAGGCTGTTGCACTGCCATGGACTTCTCCTTGTATGGCTGACCGCGGTTCGACGCCGTTCACGGCCTCACCACCGCCGTGCGTGCGACGATCCCTGCCGGAGCGTCGTCCTCACGGGCCGTCAGGTGGGGGGCCCGCACCCGGACGCGCCGCGCCTCGCGGCCGGCGGGGGCCGGGTGGGGACCGCCCGGCGGCTGATCCGGGCGACGCCGCGGGAGCGCGTTCGGGGCGACTTCCCGCACGGTAGCAGTTGGTTGAACAGGAAACGATCGGGGGGCGCGGCCGCCCCCGCGCCTCACCCCGGCGCCCCCGCGCCCCCGGGGGCGGGGCGGGCGGCATCGCGCGTGGGCGGTCGCGCGTTCGGGGCGAGGAGGCATCGGCGGCTCGTTCCAGTTCCGAGGGGTGAACCGCCGCCGGGTGGTGACCGACGTTCACCCGAGGGGCGCTCGACGGTCGAACTGGGAGCGCTCCCACCCGGCGGCGGCAGCTCAATGGTGCGGAGACACCATGCCCCCGTCAAGACCTTGACTTGACGAGTTGGAGCGAGGGAACGCACTCCACGACACGAGAACCTCCGCCGACTTCACTTCCTGTGCGAGCCCGGAGACGGAACCGGGCTCTGGTCGCGGTCGTTTCGCCCCCGCCCGTCCCCGACAGGGGCGAAACGACCGACTCCCCACTGGCCCGCCGGACACCCCCTCCCGCAGGGGGTCCGGAGCGGCAACACCACGACGGGCAGCGGGTCACGGTCACCGCCGCTGACGACGGCGACCCGGCTCCTCAGCCTGCTCGCGGCGCCCTTCCGCGCCGGACGCCCGCGACGCTCGCGTTCACTTCCCGAAGCCCGGGGCCCCGGGGAGCGGTCGACGATCCGCCACCACGCCGGTCGGCGCGGCGCGGGGCGGGCCGGCTCCGCCCCCGGGGGGAGGAGTGGGCGGCCCGGGCGCCTGTCACGGCACCCGGGAGGTCGACACGCACCGGGGAAGCCCTGCGGGGTGGCATGAGTCGGCCCTTTCGTTCCATGGTCGGCGACCCGCCGAGATGGGAAATGCGCCCGAAACCAATGGGAGCGCTCCCATCTCTGCGGTTGCCCCTCATAGTGGAAGCAGAGCATGTCCTCGTCAACCGTTGGCGCGGTCTTTTCTCAAACGGAGTGGGCGCACGGGGGCCCCGTCCAGGCGATCGGCTTCCGTCCTGTGAACTCCCGGACGGACAAAGAGGGTTGCCCGACGCCATCACGGCGTCGCCGTCTTCGGGGCGTGAACGCGCGGCGGCGCGGGCGCGCCTCCGGGTCAGGAGATCGCGGTGGGCGCGTGCGGGGGCCCCGAGCGGCGCGCGGGCTGGGGGCGGGGGCGCGCGTTGCGCATCCGGATGGCGCTGTGGCCGAGGCTGCTGTCGACGGCCGCGTCCCAGAAGGGCCAGAGGTTGTCGTAGAGCCGCAACTGGATGCCGGCCCGGCGGTGCAGGGCCAGCAGATTGCCCACCGGAAGCGGCTTGCCCAGGGGCTCCACCCGCTCGCGCGCGACCAGCGCGTGCCCGTCGGCGCCGAACGGCCGGAAGGGACCGGCCGGCAGCCGGTAGGCGTACAACTCGACCTCCAGGAAGCGGGAGAGCCAGCCGTACTCGATGGCGTGCACCCGGTGGCCGCCGCCGTCGCCTATCAGGCGCTGGCGGTCGCCCCGTGAGCTGCTGGGCCGCAGCCAGACCATGGCCCTGGGGCACTGCCGGGGGAACCAGTAGTCCGGGGCGCGCTCGGCGTCCACGGCCCAGACGAGCTCCTCCCACGATCCGGAGCTGACGGAGACATGGGGGCGGAACATCCGGATGTCCGGGTCCTCCGAGAAGTGCAGGACCTCGCCTGGAGCTGGGCGCATTACGTCATGATCGCATCCACGCGAGGGCGTTCGCGCCCCGGGGCGTACGCCGGCGTCTGGAAAGTCCGTCACACACAAGCGGAATCATCGCTTTTCAGCCAGCGCACTTCCTTCCGCTTCCGGGGAGCGGCGCCCGGCCCCGGTGCGCGGAACGGGCATGTCGGGCGGGCCGGGACGGCCGTGACACGCTCCGGGCAGCCGGGGAAAACCCGTTGATTTTCGACGTCTCCGGCCGGGACTCTTGCAAGGTTGTCCAGTTCTGACGCGCACTGACTCTGGGATGTCATGCAGATTCGCGATCTTCCGCATACCGACCCCGGCCGACCGGACGTGAGGTCGGGATTTCGTTTTCTGGTCTGGCTGTTCCGCTGCCAGCTCGGGGGCCAGGCCAAGGCCCTGGGCTGGGGCACCCTGCACATGGGCATGATCGCCTCGCTGCCCGTGCTGATGGGCACGGCGATCGACGCCGTGGTGGACGAGTCCGGGCGCGGGCTGCTGGTGACCGGCGCGCTCCTGTTGGTGGTCGCGCTGGTGATGGCCTTCGCCGACACGATGCTGCACCGCACGGCCGTCACCAACTGGATCACCGCCGCCGCCCGCGTGCAGCAGTTGCTGGCGCGCCAGACGGCCGCGCTCGGCGGGGTGCTCACCCGGCGGGTGGCGGCCGGCGAGGTGGTGAAGGTCTCCACGGGGGACGTCGAGAAGATTGGCTGGTTTGTCGAGTCCTTCTCCCGTTTCGCGGCCGCCGTGGTGGTCACCGTCTCGGTCTGCGGGGGGTTGATCTGGTACGAGCCCCGGCTGGGACTGCTGGTCGCCGGTGGCGTGGCGGCCGTGGTGCTGAGCGTCTTCCCGCTGCTGCCGGCGGCGATCCGGCGGGCGGAGTTCGAACGGGGGAAGTCGGGGCGCGCCGCCGAGCTGGCCTCGGACACGGTGGCGGGGCTGCGGGTGCTGCGCGGCATCGGCGGCGAGGAGCTGTTCCTGGACCGCTACCGCAGGGCGTCGCAGGAGATGCGGGCGGCCTCGGTGCGCAACGCCCGCATGTGGTCGCTGATCGACGCGGTGCAGGTCGTGATGCCGGGGCTGCTGCTGATAGCGGTCGTCTGGCAGGGAGCCACGCTGGCCAGGGACGGCCGGCTGGGGGCGGGCGAGCTGGTGACCGTCTACGGGGCGGTGACCTTCCTGCTCTTCCCCTTGCGTCTGTTCACCGAGACGGCGATGGCCTTCACCTTCTCCCGTCCCTCGGCGCGCCGTGCCGTGCGGGTGCTGGGGCTGCTCAGGGAGGAGCGCGAGGGGGCCGGGCGGCCCCCGTCACAGGACGCGCCCCCGGACGGGCCGACCGGCGACCTGACCGACCCGGCCACCGGGCTGCGGGCCGTGCGCGGCCGGCTGACGGCCGTCGTGTGCGGGGCGCCGGACTACGCCGAGCGGCTGGCCGAGCGGCTCGGCGGGCACCCGGCGGTGCCGGGCGAGGAGGGCTCCCCGCTGCTGGGGGATGTCGCCCTGGACGAGATCCCGTTGGAGCGGGCGCGGGCGGCGGTGCTGGTGCAGGACAAGGACCCGGTGCTGCTGTCCGGCACGCTGGCCGAGCTGCTGGACGTGCCGGCCTCCGGGCGGGTGGACGCCGAGGCGGCGCTGCGCGCGGCGCACTGCCAGGACGTGCTGGAGGCGCTGTCCCGGGCGACGGCGGACGGCAGCGGGGAGCCGATGCGGGGGGTGCTCACCGAGCGGGCCCGTTCGCTCTCGGGCGGCCAGCGGCAGCGGCTGGCGCTGGCGCGTTCGCTGCTCACCGACCCGGAGGTGCTGGTGCTCGACGAGCCCACGTCGGCCGTCGACGCGCACACCGAGGCGGGGATCGCGCGGGGGCTTCGGGAGCTGCGCGCCGGGCGCACGACCGTGGTCTTCACGTCGAGCCCGCTGATGCTGGACCAGGCGGACGAGGTCGTCTTCGTCCGTGACGGCGCGGTGGCGGCCGTGGGGCCGCACCGCGAACTGCTGCGGGCGGCGCCGGCGTACCGGGCCGTCGTGACGCGTGACACCGAGACCGTTCAACTTGCCGAGGAGTCCGCATGATCGGCGTGCCACCCCCCGCCTACGACCCGGCCGACGCGGAGAACGCGACGACACTGCCGGTCGCCGGGGACCGGACGGTGCGCACGTATGTGCGCGCGCTGCTGCGCCGGCACCGGCGGGCGTTCGCGATCCTGATCGCGGTGAACGCCACGGCCGTGGTGGCCTCCATGGTGGGTCCCTACGTGCTGGGCGGTGTGGTGCAGGCCCTCGCCGACGGGGAGCGGGAGCTGGACCTGGCGCGGAACCTGTCGCTCTTCGCCGTGGCGCTGGCGGTGCAGGCCGTCTTCGTGCGGATGGTGCGGCTGCGCGGCGCGGTGCTCGGTGAGCGGATGCTGGCGGATCTGCGGGAGGACTTTCTGGTCCGCTCGGTGGGGCTGCCGCCGGGGGTGCTGGAGCGGGCGGGCACCGGCGACCTGCTGGCCCGGATCAACACGGACGTGGACCGGCTCTCCACGGCGATGCGGGAGGCGCTTCCGCAGATCTCGATCGCCGTGGTCTGGGCGGGGCTGCTGGTGGGCGGCCTGGTGGTGACGGCGCCCCCGCTGGCGCTGGCGCTGCTGGTGGCGCTGCCGATGCTGCTGGCGGTCTGTGTCTGGTACTTCCGGCGGGCGCCGGCCGGCTACCGCTCGGAGGCCGCGGGGTACGCGGCCGTCGCGGCGGCGCTGGCGGAGACCGTGGACGCGGGGCGGACCATCGAGGCGCACCGGCTGGAGGGGCGGCGCGTCGCGCTGTCGGACCTCCGGGTGCGCCAGTGGACCCGTTGGGAGGAGTACACGCTCTGGCTGCGGTCGGTCCTGATCCCCGGGATCAACCTGTACCACGCGTCGCTGCTGGCCGGGGTGCTGATGATCGGCGGCTGGTTCGTGCTCGAGGACTGGCTGACGGTGGGGCAGCTGACGACGGGCGCGCTGCTGACGCAGCTGATGATCGAGCCGGTGGGGATGATCCTGCGGTGGATCGACGAGCTCCAGGTGGCGCGGGTCTCGCTGGCACGGCTGGTGGGGGTGCGGGAGGTCGAGGAGGATCTCGGCGACGCCGCGCTTCGGCCGGCGGGGCGTGAACTGCTGGCGGAGCGCGTGCGGTTCGGCTATCTGCCGGACGTGGACGTGCTGCACGAGGTGAGCCTGGACGTGGCGCCCGGCACCCGGCTGGCGCTGGTGGGGCCGTCGGGGGCGGGGAAGTCGACGCTGGGACGGCTGCTGGCCGGTATCTACGGTCCCCGCACGGGATCGGTGTCGCTGGGCGGGACGCGGCTGTCGGAGATGACGGCGGAACGGGTGCGGGAGCGGGTGGCGCTGGTCAACCAGGAGCACCATGTCTTCGTCGGCCCGCTGCGCGACAATCTGCTGCTGGCCAGGACGGACGCGACGGACGCCGAGTTGTGGGAGGCGCTCGGCGCGGTGGACGCCGACGGCTGGGTGCGGGAGCTGCCCGACGGGCTGGAGACCGAGGTGGGCTCCGGCGCGCTGACGGTGACGCCGGCGCGGGCGCAGCAGATCGCGCTGGCGCGGCTGGTGCTGGCCGACCCGCACACGCTGGTGCTGGACGAGGCGACCTCGCTGCTCGACCCGCGGGCGGCGCGCGACCTGGAGCGCTCGCTGGGGCGGGTGTTGGACGGGCGGACGGTCATCGCGATCGCGCACCGGCTGCACACGGCGCACGACGCGGACGTGATCGCGGTGGTCGAGGACGGCCGGATCACGGAGCTGGGCAGTCATCACGAGCTGGTGGCGGCGGACGGCGCCTACGCGGCGCTGTGGCGGTCCTGGCACGGCTGAGCCCGGCTCGGCCCGGCCCGGTCCCCGGCAGGGGGCCGGGCCCCCGCGTGCGCGGGAGGAGCGGGGCGTCAGGGGGTCAGCAGGCCGGCGGCGACGCCGCTCACGGCGCCGATGACGACGAACGCGGGCATCAGCACGCGGTTCTCCACCCAGGCGCCGGCGCGGAAGCGCATGAAGCTCGGGGTGCCCAGGGGGTACCAGCGGCGGCCGGAGATCTTCAGCGGCCAGAGCATGGGGCAGCCGGAGATGGTGATGGAGTCCCCCAGGGTGTGGACGATGGCGCCCAGCACGATGGGCAGGCCGAGCCAGGCGTAGGGCTCGTCGGTGAAGAGCCAGTTGGAGCCGTTGCCCGGCTCGTTCAGGACGCCGGCGACGATCCAGGCCGTCGCGCCGCCGAGCAGCCAGACCAGCACGTCGCTGGAGACCCGGGCCATCCGCCACAGCAGGCCCTCGACGGCGAGCACCATGTGCACGAAGAGGGTGAAGAGCACCGCCCAGCGGCCGAAGAGGATGGCGGCGCCGGAGAAGCCGGCGCCGAGCAGGACGGCCCAGATCCAGGTGTGGGTGAGGGTGCGGTGGCCGCCGCTGCGGCGGCGGTCGCGTGGCCCCCTGGTGGAGTTGTAGACGGCGCTGGAGAGCTTGTCGATCACGCCGGCGAGGATGCGGGAGAAGGGACCGAAGGCGCGGGATATCGTGGCCGACTTGTGGTCCAGGTCGGGGGCGAGCGCGGCGCCCGCGCAGATCAGGGTGCCGGCCACCAGCACCGGCCAAGGCATGGCGTGGTCGGCGGCGGCAGCGGCGGCCCCCACACCCAGCCAGGCCATCGCGCCGGACAGCGAGTGCGCAGGTCCCATCATGGTTGAACTCCCCCGCCTTTTCTTCCCCGTTGAGTCGTCGTCTGGCCCGACAGCGTAGCGCCATGTGATCTTCGGTCGAACGGTCGGTTCTGCCCGGGGCGGGTGGTGCGGGCAGTATGGGACGGTGACCCTTATCGATCAGATGCCGCAGAACAGTGACCCCGACGCCCTCTTCGACGCGTTCTCGTCGTGGGCCGACGAGCGGGGGATCACCCTCTACCCCGCCCAGGAGGAGGCGCTGATCGAGGTGGTCTCCGGGGCCAACGTGATCCTCTCCACGCCCACCGGCTCGGGAAAGTCGCTGGTGGCGGCGGGGGCGCACTTCGCGGCGCTGGCCTGGGACGAGGTGACCTTCTACACGGCGCCGATCAAGGCGCTGGTCTCGGAGAAGTTCTTCGAGCTGTGCAAGCTCTTCGGCACGGAGAACGTCGGGATGCTCACCGGCGACGCCTCCGTCAACGCGGACGCCCCGGTGATCTGCTGCACCGCCGAGGTGCTGGCGTCGATCGCGCTGCGGGACGGGGCGCAGGCGGACGTCGGCCAGGTGGTGATGGACGAGTTCCACTTCTACGCGGAGCCGGACCGGGGGTGGGCCTGGCAGATCCCGCTGCTGGAGCTGCCGCAGGCGCAGTTCGTCCTGATGTCGGCGACGCTCGGCGACATGACCCGCTTCGAGGAGGACCTCGGGCGGCGCACCGGGCGGCCGACCGCCGTGGTCCGCTCGACGACCCGGCCGGTGCCGCTCAGCTACGAGTACCGGACGACGGGGCTGACGGAGACGCTGACGGAGCTGCTGGAGACCCGTCAGGCGCCGGTCTACATCGTGCACTTCACCCAGGCGCAGGCGGTGGAGCGGGCCCAGGCGTTGATGAGCATCAACATGTGCACCCGCGCCGAGAAGGACGAGATCGCCTCGTTGATCGGCAACTTCCGCTTCACGACGCGCTTCGGCCGGAACCTGTCGCGTTATGTCCGGCACGGCATCGGGGTGCACCACGCGGGGATGCTGCCCAAGTACCGGCGGCTGGTGGAGAAGCTGGCGCAGGCGGGTCTGCTGAAGGTGATCTGCGGCACCGACACCCTCGGTGTCGGGGTCAACGTCCCCATCAGGACGGTGCTGTTCACCGCGCTCACCAAGTACGACGGGAACCGGGTGCGGGTGCTGCGGGCGCGGGAGTTCCACCAGATCGCGGGGCGCGCCGGCCGGGCCGGCTACGACACCTCCGGCTTCGTGGTGGCGCAGGCGCCGGAGCATGTGGTGGAGAACGAGAAGGCGTTGGCCAAGGCGGGCGACGACCCGAAGAAGCGCCGCAAGGTGGTGCGCAAGAAGGCGCCGGAGGGCTTCGTCAACTGGAGCGACCAGACCTTCGAGAAGCTGATCGCGGCCGACCCGGAGCCGCTGACGTCGCGTTTCCGCGTGACCCACGCGATGCTGCTGGCGGTGATCGCCAGGCCGGGCGACCCGTTCGCCGCGATGCGGCGGCTGCTGGAGGACAACCACGAGCCGCGCCGGCAGCAGCTGCGCCACATCCGGCGGGCCATCGCGATCTTCCGTTCGCTGCTGGACGGCGGGATCGTGGAACGGCTGCCGGAACCGGACGCGCAGGGGCGCACGGTGCGGCTGACGGTGGACCTCCAGGCGGACTTCGCGCTCAACCAGCCGCTGTCGACGTTCGCGCTGGCGGCGTTCGAACTGCTCGATCCGGAGTCCCCCTCCTACGCGTTGGACATGGTCTCGGTGGTCGAGGCCACGCTGGACGACCCCCGGCAGATCCTGGCGGCCCAGCAGAACAAGGCGCGGGGCGAGGCCGTGGCCGCGATGAAGGCCGAGGGGATCGAGTACGAGGAGCGGATGGAGCGGCTGATGGACATCGGCTATCCCCGCCCCCTGGACGAGCTGCTCTTCCACGCCTTCGGCCTGTACCGCAGGAGCCACCCCTGGGTCGGCGACCATCCGCTGTCGCCGAAGTCGGTCGTCCGCGACATGTACGAGCGGGCGATGACCTTCTCCGAGTTCGTCTCGCTCTACGAGCTGGCCAGGACCGAGGGCATCGTGCTGCGGTATCTGGCCAGCGCTTACAAGGCGTTGGAGCACACGGTGCCGGAGGACCGGAAGTCGGAGGACTTCCAGGACATCACGGCGTGGCTCGGCGAGCTGGTGCGTCAGGTGGACTCCAGTCTGCTGGACGAGTGGGAGCAGTTGGCCAACCCCGAGACGGAGGACGCCGAGGAGGCGCGGGAGCGGGCCGACCAGGTGCGGCCGGTGACGGCGAACGCGCGGGCCTTCCGGGTGCTGGTGCGGAACGCGATGTTCCGCCGGGTGGAGCTGGCGGCGCTGGACCGCTACAGGGAGCTGGGGGAGCTGGACGGGGACGACGGCTGGGACGCCGAGGCGTGGCGCACCGCGCTGGAGGGCTACTGGGAGGAGTACGACGAGCTGGGCACCGGCCCGGACGCCAGGGGACCCCGGCTGCTGGCGATCGAGGAGCACCCGGAGGACGGTCTGTGGCGGGTGCGGCAGACCTTCGCCGACCCGGCGGGTGACCACGACTGGGGCATCTCGGCCGAGGTGGACCTCACCGCCTCGGACGCAGAGGGCCGCGCGGTGCTCAAGGTGATCGACGTCGGGGCGCTGTGACGGCGGGCAGCGGGCGCTGACGGGCGAGGCGGAGCGCGGCCTCCAACTGCTCCCGGTACCAGCCGGCTTCCTCCGGGTCGTGCGCGGTGAGCAGCCGCCGCACCGTGCGCCACGGGCCGGCGGCGAGCCGGGCCGCGACCAGGGGCGGGCGCAGCCGGCCGAGCGCGGCCCGCTCGGCGGGGTCGGGCACGGCGGCGCGCAGGTCGCCGAGCGGCAGCACCGCGGCGGGAACGGCCGCCGCCTCCCAGGGGCCGGCCGCCTGCCCGACGAGCAGCCCGGTGCGTCGGGCCCGCCATCGGCGCGGTCGCCAGTCGTGTCCCCTGCTGAGCGTGTGCCGCAGCCCCTCGGGCAGGGCGCCGGTCAGCAGGGCGGGGCGGCGGCGCGCCAGCCGCAGCAGCTCGACGGGCGGATAGCGCCAGGCGATCACGCCGTGCTCGGTGAGGAGGAACTCGCAGGGGCTGAAGCAACCGCCCCTGGCCAGGCGGGAGAAGCGGGCGGTGCTGACGCCGAGCAACTGGGCGCCGGCCGCCGCGCTCACCGGGTGGCGCGGGAGCCGCCGGCCCACCGGGGGCCGGGGCAGCGGGCCGGCCCGGCGGCGCGCCCGGGGAGCGGCACGCTCCCACCGCCCGGGGCGGCGGGCGGGCGCCAGGCCGCCCGGGACTCGCCACGGTCGGTGACGGACCAGCCTGCGGTGCCGTGCCAGGTCCTCCGTGACGCCGGAGCGGGGCGCAGCCGGGACGCGGGTGATGAGGGGGTGGTCGAACAGGCGGGCCGCGCGGGGCTCCTGACGACGCCCGGTCGCGGTGGCGCCCCGCGCCGGGGGCGCCGCGAGGACCGCGTGCCCCGTCACCGTCCTCCCCGGCGGTGCGCCTCCCGCCCCGCTCGGGGGCGTCGTCCCGGCGTCCCGCCGCGGCAGGCGGGCGTGGCCGAGGCCGCGGGTGGTCGTCGCCGCGCGGCCGGGGCCGCGGGTCTCGGCCGGGGACAACACCAGCGCGCGCGGGGGGAACCGCGGGGGCGAGAGGTCGGACGGGGACGGGCTCCCAAGACGCATGACTACCTCCAGCAGGCATCGCTTACTGTCGGTAGTCAGCCTAGCCGCGCCCACCCGTAGGCGCAACCCTGAGTAACCAGAAGATCACGGTCCGCCGCCCGCGTCCCGGTGAGCGCCCCGCCACGGCACGCCGCACCGCCCCGCCGACCGCCCCCGGGACCTCCCCGGTCACAACGGCTAGAGCGCCTCGCGCGCCGCCAGCCCCATGTGCTCGCCCACCTTGTTGACCAGCAGCGTCATCTCGTAGCCGACCTGCCCCACGTCCGCGTCGGGCCCGGTGAGCACACACAGACAGCTGCCGTCGCCGGCGGAGGTCACGAAGAGCACTCCGTCGTCGAACTCGATCATCGTCTGCCGCACATCGCCGCAGCCGAAGTGGTCCCCGACCCCCTTGGCCAGGCTGTGCAGTCCGGAGGCGACGGCGGCCAGATGCTCCGCGCTGCTGCGCCGGAGCCCTCGGCTCACCGAGGTCACCAGTCCGTCGCTCGACAGCAGCAGAACGTGCCGCACACGCGGCAGTCGCTGCGCCAGGTCGTCCAACAGCCAGTCGAGCGTGGTGCTCAGTGCCATCCCCAGCTCCCCCTTCTCGTAAGGCGACTGCGGTGTCAGCCTTCCCCAGCGAGCGGTTGTGAGCAACCGTCTGACCCCCACCGCTATCCGGAAGGGACCGTACCGTTTCCGCGCCTCCTCGGCACGGGCGGGGGGTGCTCACCGGGCCGAAGGGCCCGTGGCACGCGGTGGCGGGCCCCGGCGGCGGGCCGGGACCCCGGGTGAGCGTGGCGGAAAGACGGCGGGAAGACGCCGAGAAAACGCCGTGAAAAGTGGGGCGGGAAGGTCGACAAAGCGATGTTGACCCGCCGGCCCGGCTCGCGACCGTCCGCCGGGCGCCGAGGCAGCGGCGCGCGGTCGGCCGCACGTCCGTCCGGGGCCGCTCGCGCCGTGCCCCGCGTCCCTCAAAGGCGCCCCGCGCCGCGCTCAGCGACGTCGCGGGTCAGCGGCCGAGCTCCTTGCGGCCCACCCGGCGCAGGCGGGTGCGCTGCGAGGAGTCCAGCAGGAAGTACGCGCCGACCGGGATGCCCACCATGACCAGCAGGGCGATCCAGAAACTGGTCAGCCACCAGAGAATCACCCCGGCGCCCAGCGCGCCGATCGCGACCTTCGCGCCTCTACTCATGATCAGCACCTCCTCCTCACCACGGCGAGGGTCGCCGCGGCACTGTGTCAACGTCTCTCCAGTGTCCACCGTTCCACGCGAGGGTGCCCCGGCCTCGCCGGGGCACCCTCGCGCTCAGCCCTCACCGCCCGACGGGCGCCCGACGGTCAGCCCTTCTCGCCCCGGCGCGCGGCGCGGCGGTCGGCCCGCAGGTCGGCGCCGACGCTGTGCATGTGGGTGAGCGCCTGACGGTAGGAGTCCAGCAGGCTGGTCTCGGCGTAGGAGACGCCGATGGAGCGGCAGTAGTCGCGGACCAGCGGCTGGGCCTTGCGCAGGTTGGAGCGCGGCATGTTCGGGAAGAGGTGGTGCTCGATCTGGTAGTTGAGCCCGCCCATCATCCAGTCGGTGAACGGGCCGCCGCGCACGTTCCGCGAGGTCAGGACCTGCTTGCGCAGGTGGCCCCAGCGGACGTCCGGGTCGGGCATCTCCATGCCCTTGTGGTTCGGCGCGAAGACCGCGCCCAGGTGCAGGCCGAAGAGCATGTGGTGGATCAGCGCGAAGACGAGCGCCTTGCCCGGACCCATGGCGGTCACCAGCAGCGCGACGTAGGCGACGAAGTGGACGACCAGCAGCGAGGCCTCCACGGCCCGGGCCCGGCCGCGCCCCTCCCAGCCCTCGCGGGAGGCGACCATCTGGACGCTGGCGACCTTCAGCGCGATGCCTTCGAGCAGCAGCAGCGGGAAGAACAGCCTCGCCTGGTTGCGGGTGAGCCACTGGGCGAAGCCGGTGCGCTTCTCGGCCTGCCCCTCCGTCCACACCAGCACGCCCTCGCCGACGTCCGGGTCCTTGTCGATGTGGTTGGGGTTGGCGTGGTGGCGGTTGTGCTTGTCGTTCCACCAGGCGGAGCTCATGCCCAGCAGCAGGTTGCCGTGGAAGAGCCCCAGCCGCCGGTTCACCTTGCGGCTGGTGGCGATCTGCGAGTGTCCGGCGTCGTGCCCGATGAACGCCGTGCGGGTGGAGAACAGCGCCATGGGCACGGCCAGCAGGACGGTCCACCACGAGTCGCCGGAGAGCAGCACGGCGGTGATCACCAGCGCGAGCGCCAGGGCGTTGACGCCGAGGTGGACGGCGTACCAGCCCAGTCGGCGCTCCAGCAGTCGCTCTGCCTTGACCTGCCGCGACAACGGGGTGAACTCGCCGGCGTCGGGCGTGGCCGAGGACGGCGCCGAGCGCGACGGTGGCACGACGGCGGTGGGCTGAGGCATGGAGACTCCGGTACGGGATAAGGGATGATGCGCTCAGTCTAGGAGACGCTCACGGTGGGTCACTATGGCCGCAACCCCCCGAGTGGGGGTGTACCCAGCGACACCCCCCGGAGCGACTCGGGCCGTTTTGGGCCTCCTTCGGCGTTTCCGGTCGCCCCTCTCGTTGGGGTACCCTCGGCCGTCGCCCGCCGACTAGTCAAATTTGAGGAGCCGCGTGTCAGCGAGTCCGCCGACCCCGTCGCAGGTCACCGCCCTCCTGGAGCTCGCCGCCACGGTGCTGCCGGCCGATCCCCCTCGGCTCTCCCGGGTCGCCTTCTGGTCGCCGGACGGTTCGGCGCCCGAGGTGCCGGGGCTGCCGGTGGAGGAGGTGACGGTGGCGCTGCCCACCCCCGACGGCGCGGTCGCGGTCACCGCCGTTCCCGCCGTCGCCCTGCCGGTCGGCTCCGCGCTCCCGGCGCTGACCAGGGCGCGGGCCGCGCGCACGGCCACGCCGGCGGCCCGCTTCTGGGGGGCCGCCGCCGTGCTGGCGCTGCAACTCGCCGCGCGCGGAAGGCTGTTGCCGGGAGTGACCGCCGGCGACCACGACGCGTGGCGACTCGGGCCGCTGGAGGCCGCCGACACCGAGCGGCTGCGCGCGCTGGCCGAGGCGATGCCGCCGCACGCACACGCCGTTCCGCTGCCCGAACCCGACACGGACGGCGGGCCGTTGCTGCCGTCGCCGGCGACGTTGCTGCGCACCTTCCTGGACGCCGTCGCCGACGGCCTGCCGCGCACCCCGGCCGCCGCGCTCGCCGCCGGCTCCCCGGCGTTCGCCGCGCGGGAGCCGGTGCGGGTGCCGGAACGGCGGGCCTGGGCCGGCGAGGTGGCGGCCGGCCACGACGCCGGGGTCGGGCTCTCACTGCGGATGGAGCTCCAGGCGCCGGCCGGCGACGCCGCCCCGGACGAGGCGCGCTTCCGCGCGGTGCTCCAGGCGCACAGCCTGGCCGACCCCGCGGTGGTCGTGGACGCCTCGGCGCTGTGGGCCGAGGACGGCCCCGGTGCCGAGCACTTCGGTCCCGGCGCGCGGCGGGACGCGCTGCTGACCCTGCGGCGGGCGGCGGCCGCGTGGGAGGCGCTCTCGCCGCTGCTGACCGCGCGCGTGCCGGACGCGCTGGAGCTCGCGGACGAGGAGGTCGGCCAACTGCTGGGCGAGGCCACCTCCGACGCGCTGCGCGCCGCGGGACTGCGGGTGCACTGGCCACGGGACTTGGCACGTTCCCTCACCACCAGGGCGGCGATCGGGCCGGCCCGCGACACGGACGGCGACGGGGGCGGCCGGGTGCCGGGGCTGTTGAACCCGGACGCGCTGCTGGCGTTCGAATGGCGCTTCGCGGTGGGCGAGACGCCGCTGACGCGCGCCGAGTTGGACCGGCTCGCCGAGGCGGGGCGTCCGCTGGTGCGGCTGCGCGACCAGTGGGTGCTGCTCGCTCCCGAGGAGCTGCGCCGCGCACGGGAGCGGCAGGACGGCAAGATGCCGGTCGGCCAGGCGCTGGGCGCCGTGCTGACCGGACGGACGGAGGCGGGCGGCGAGCCGGTCACCGCCGAGGCCACCGGCTGGCTCGCGACGCTGCGGGACCGGCTGGCCGACCCGGAGCGCGCCGTCGGCGAGCCGGTGCCGCAGCCGCCCGCGCTGCGCGCGACGCTCCGCGACTACCAACGGCGCGGCCTCGACTGGCTGGACCGGATGACCTCCCTCGGGCTGGGCGCGTGCCTCGCGGACGACATGGGGCTCGGCAAGACGGTCACGCTGATCGCCCTGCATCTGCACCGGCAGCGCACGCCGGCGACGGCCGGCCCGACGCTGGTGGTGGCGCCCGCCTCGCTGCTGGGCAACTGGCAGCGGGAGATCGAGAAGTTCGCGCCCGCCACCCCGGTGCGGCGTTTCCACGGCAGCGAACGGGAGCTGTCCGGGCTGGCGCCCGGCGCGTTCGTGCTGACCACCTACGGCACCATGCGGCGGGACGCCGGACGGCTGGCCGAGGTGGAGTGGTCGCTGCTGGTCGCGGACGAGGCGCAGCACGTGAAGAACGCGTTCTCCGCCACCGCCCGGCAACTGCGCACCGTCCCGGCCGCCGCCCGGGTGGCCCTGACCGGCACCCCGGTGGAGAACAACCTCTCCGAGCTGTGGGCGGTACTGGACTGGACGACCCCGGGGCTGCTGGGGCCGTTGACCGCCTTCCGCCGGCGGTACGCCGACGCGGCGGAGGACGGGGGCGACCCGGCGGCGGCCGAGCGACTGGCCCGGCTGGTGCGGCCGTTCCTGCTGCGCCGGCGGAAGTCCGACCCGGGGATCGCCCCCGAGCTGCCGCCGAAGACCGAGACCGACCGGGCCGTCACCCTCACCGCGGAACAGGCGGGACTGTACGAGGCGGTGGTCCGCGAGGGGCTGGCCGAGGTGCGCGGCAGCGCGGGCGTGGCGCGGCGGGGCCTGGTGCTGCGGCTGCTCACCTCGCTCAAGCAGATCTGCGACCATCCGGCGCAGTACCTCAAGGAGGACGAGCCGCGACTCGCCGGCAGGTCCGGCAAGTTGGAGGCGTTCGAGGAACTGGTGGACAACGTCGTGGCGGCCGGCTCCAGCGCGCTGGTCTTCACCCAGTACGTGCGGATGGCACGGCTGTTGGAGGCGCGGCTGGCGGAACGCGGCGTGGCGAGCCTGCTGTTGCACGGCGGGACGCCGGTGGCGCGCCGGGAGGAGCTGGTGCGGCGGTTCTCGGCGGGCGAGGCGCCGGTCTTCCTGCTGTCGCTGCGGGCCGCCGGCACCGGGCTCAACCTCACCAGGGCCGAACACGTGATCCACTTCGACCGCTGGTGGAACCCGGCCGTGGAGGCACAGGCCACCGACCGGGCCTATCGGATCGGGCAGGACAAGCCGGTGCAGGTCCACCGGCTGATCGCCGAGGGCACGGTCGAGGACCGGATCGCCGCGCTGCTGCGGCGCAAGCAGGCGCTGGCGGACGCGGTGCTCGGCGGCGGCGAGGCCGCGTTGACCGAGCTGGACGACGCGGCGCTGACGGAGTTGGTGACGCTGCGCCGGGAACCGGCCGGCGGGGCGGAGCGGGTGACGGGCGAGCAGGGGAGCGAGCGATGACCGAGGAGGAGAGGGTGCTGGCCCCGCTGCCGCCGGCGCACGGCCGGGGGTTCGCGGTGACCTGGTGGGGCCGGTCGTGGCTGAGCGCGCTGGAGGACGGCGCGCTGGACGGCGCCCAGCTGCGGCAGGGACGCCGGCACGCGCGCGCCGGCGCGGTCGGCGCGGTGTCGGTGCGGCCGGGGCGGCTGACGTCGGTGGTGCGGACGGGACGCGGCGAGGCGCGCCGGGCCGACGTGCTGCTGCGGCGGCTGGACGACGCGGAGTGGGAGCGGCTGCTGGGCACGGCGGCGCGGGAGGCTGGCCATCTGGCGGCGCTGCTGGACGCCGAGCTGCCGCCGGCGCTGGTCGCGGACGCGTCGGCCGCCGGGGTCGACCTGCTGCCTGGCATCGGGGAGTTGGAGCCGACCTGCGAGTGCGACGAGTGGGACCACTGCGTGCACACGGCGGCCCTGTGCTACCAGACGGCGCGGCTGCTGGACGAGGACCCGTTCCTGCTGTTGCTGCTGCGCGGGATGGGGCGCGAGGAGCTGCTGGCGCGGCTGCGGCGGCGCTCGACGCGGCCGGCGGCGGCCCCGAGGGGCCAGGCCGGGGTGCCGGCGGCCGAGGCGTACGCGCGGGAGGTGCCCGCGCTGCCGGAGCCGCCGCCCGCGGTGGACGGGCCCGGGTCCGTGCCGGGGCTGGTCCCCGACGACCGGGGCGAACTGGACGCGGCCGCCCTGGAGTTCCTGGCCGCCGACGCCGCACGGCGCGCGCACCGGCTGCTGGCCCTGGCGCTGGCGCCGGGGCAGGCGCCGTGCGCGCCGGAGCCCGTGCCGGGGCTGTGGGAGGACGCCGTGCGGCTGGCGGCGGGCGGTGAGCCGCCGACCGCGGTGAGCCGGCGGCTGGCCGCCGGCTGCGGGCGGCGCGGGGTGGAGCTGGCCATGGCGGTGCGCGCCTGGCGGGTCGGCGGTGCGCCGGCGCTCGCGGTGCTGGAGGCGCCCCCCGCGCCCGACCCGGGCGCCGAGGAGGAGTTGACGCGCGCCCTCGCGGAGGCCGGCGAAGGGGCGGCGCCCCGCGCGGGCGGCGGGCGCTGGACGGTCGCGGGCGGCGAGGTGCAGCTGCGGCACGGAGCCGGCCGGTGGTGGCCCTACCGCAAGGAGAGGGGCCGCTGGTGGCCGGCCGGGCCCGGGGAGACGGACCCGGTGACGGCGCTGGCCGCCGCCCGGGAGCTGTCCCGAACGGCGGCCGTGGCGCCGGGAGTCGCGGCTCAGGCGAGCGACTCGAAGACGGCGTAGTAGCCGCCGGACTGGCCGGCCGCCGTCGGGTGGTAGGAGTCGCCCACCGGCACGGTGACGCTGTGCAGCCACTCGTCGTCCGAGCAGATCTCGTGCCCGGTGAACGCCGACCGGACGTCGCCGTAGGTGAAGCCGTGGGCGGCGGCGCGGTCGCCGGTCACGGCGCTGAGGTTGTCGGAGGCGCTGTTGATGGCGGCCCGCGACTCCTCGCTGATGCCGAGGGCGCAGCCGCCGTCCAGCTCGTACATCCGCGGGTAACCGAGCACCACCACCTGCGCGTTGGGCGCCGCGGCGCTGATCGCCTCGTAGGCGGCGTCCAGGCGCCCCGGCAGCGTGTCGCTGATGTAGGTGTTGGCCTCGGCGACGGCGGCCACGCAGGCGTCGGTGCCCTGGAGCACGCAGACCTGCATGGTGTCGGCGAAGCCCGCGTCGTTGCCGCCCACGCTGACGCTGACCAGGGTGGTGGAGGCGCTCAACGGCCCGAGCTGGTCGTTGATGACGTCCGTGGTCACCGCCCCCGAGCAGGCGGTGAAGGCGAACGAGGACGGGCCGTTGGCGTCCGCCCACAGCTCCGGGTAGGCGACGGTGCTGCGGCGGCAGTCGCCGCTGGCGTCGTCGTAGGAGCCGGCGCCCACTCCCGAGGAGTAGGAGTCGCCCACGGCCACGTACTCGGCGGCCGCGGTGGGGGACGCGTCCGCCTGGGCCGAGGTGGGGGTGAGTGCGGTGACGCCGAGCACGGCGGCCGCGGTGGCGACCGTGGCCAGACAGCGGCGTACGTTCATGGAACCTCCCGATTGATCAGTGGGGGGACGGGTGGTGCCCCAGGGCTTACCCCACCCAAATCCTGTCCATGCCAAGTGGATTGGCCGAGCACCGTGTCCAACG
The DNA here is from genome assembly GCF_900230195.1 of Streptomyces zhaozhouensis. Classification (GTDB taxonomy): domain Bacteria; phylum Actinomycetota; class Actinomycetes; order Streptomycetales; family Streptomycetaceae; genus Streptomyces; species Streptomyces zhaozhouensis. The sequence continues at coordinate 128,719 of NZ_OCNE01000007.1, read as the reverse complement.
AGCGGTGGCGGCACGCGGCAACGCGCCGCGCGGGCGCGGCCGGTGGGCCCTCCGGGGCGGCCGCCCGGAGGGGCGCGGGAGGCAAGTGCGCAGACGGCGACGCAGGAAGCGCTTACCCGGCGGGGGTTGTCGAGACGACGCTCCCCGTTCTAGCGTCTTCCAACAGCAGGGCACACATATCAACATGCGACGGGCTGGTCGTCGCGGACGCGAGGAGACACATGCGGAATCGCCCCGAGGACGCACCGCTCCCCTACTACGAGGACTTCTCCCCCGGCCACGGCGACCTCCCGCCGCGGGCCTGGCGGCCGGCCTCCGACGCGGCCCGGCTCTCCCTCGACGGCACCTGGGACTTCCGGCTCTCCGACACCGCCGAGGGCGCGGACACCGCGTTCGCCACCGCCGAGGACTTCCGCCCCGACGCGGCGGCCGGCTGGCACCCGTTGGCCGTCCCCGGCCACTGGGTGCTCCAGGGCCACGGCGCGCCCGCCTACACCAACGTGCGCTACCCCTTCCCCGTCGACCCGCCCCGGGTCCCGACGGAGAACCCGACCGGCGACCACCGCCGCGTCTTCGACCTGCCCGAGGAGTGGCCCGAGGACGGCGAGAGCGTGCTGCGCTTCGACGGCGTCGAGTCCTGCGCGCGGGTCTGGCTCAACGGGCGGGAGCTGGGCGTCTTCCAGGGCAGCCGGCTGCCGCACGAGTTCGCCGTCGGCGGGCTGCTGCGCCGCGCCGGGAACGTGCTGGCCGTCCGGGTGCACCAGTGGTCGGCCGGCAGCTACCTGGAGGACCAGGACATGTGGTGGCTGCCCGGCATCTTCCGGGAGGTCAACCTGCTGCACCGGCCGGCCGGCGCGGTCGAGGACCACTTCGTGCACGCCGGCTTCGACCACGCCACGGGCGAGGGCGTGCTGCGCGTGGAGTCCTCCCCCGCCGGCCGGGTGCTCGTGCCGGAGCTGGGCCTGGACCTGGCGACCGGCGAGGAGGCACGGGTGCCGGTCGAGCCGTGGACGGCGGAGACGCCCCGGCTCTACACCGGCGAGCTGGTCACCGAGGGGGAACGCGTCGAGCTGCGGATCGGCTTCCGCACCGTGGCGATCGAGGACGGGCTGTTCAAGGTCAACGGCCGCCGGGTGCTCTTCCGCGGCGTCAACCGGCACGAGTTCCACCCCGAGCGCGGGCGCGCGCTCGACCTCGCCACCATGCGCGAGGACGTGCTGCTGATGAAGCGGAACAACATCAACGCCGTCCGCACCAGCCACTACCCGCCGCACCCGGCCTTCCTCCAGCTCTGCGACGAGCTGGGGCTGTGGGTCGTCGACGAGTGCGACCTGGAGACCCACGGCTTCTGCGACTTCGAGGACTGGCGCGGCAACCCGGTCGCCGACGAGCGGTTCACCCCGGCGCTGGTGGACCGCGCCCGCCGGATGGTGGAGCGCGACAAGAACCACCCCTCGGTGGTCGTCTGGTCGCTGGGCAACGAGTGCGGGGCCGGCGAGGGCCTGGGCGCGATGTCCCGCTGGATCCGGGAGCGCGACCCGGAGCGCGCGGTCCACTACGAGAACGACCACACCTCCAGGGACAGCGACTTCTACTCCCGGATGTACGCCCCGCACGCCGAGGTCGAGCTGATCGGCCGCCGCGAGGAGGAGGCGCTGGAGGACCCGGAGCTGGACGCCCACCGCCGCTCCTCGCCGTTCCTGCTGTGCGAGTACGCGCACGCGATGGGCAACGGCCCCGGCGGGCTCGCCGAGTACCAGCGCCTCTTCCGGGAGCACGAGCGGTGCCAGGGCGGCTTCGTGTGGGAGTGGATCGACCACGGCTTCCCGAAGACCACCGCGGACGGCGTCCCCTACTTCGGCTACGGCGGCGACTTCGGCGAGGAGCTGCACGACGGCAGCTTCGTCTGCGACGGGCTGCTCTTCCCCGACCGCACGCCCTCGCCCGGGTTGCTGGAGTACCGCAAGGTCATCGAGCCGGTGCTGATGGAGATCGACCCGGTCGCCGGCGTGGTGGAGGTGAGGAACGACCAGGACTTCGCCGACCTGGGCGCGTTCGCCTTCGAGTGGGTCTACGAGGTCGAGGGCGAGTCCGTCGCCGGCGGACCGCTGACCGTGCCGCCGCTCGGTCCCGGCGCCTCCGCCCGGGTCGAGCTGCCCGGCCGGCCGGGCACCGACCGGCCGGGCACCGGCGTGTGGACCGTGCGCGCCGCGCTGGCCGCCGACACCGCGTGGGCCGCGCGCGGCCACCGCGTGGCCTGGGCCCAACGGGCCGTGGGCGAGCGGGCGGTGGAGCCCGCGCCGACGACCCCGGGGCCCGCGCCGCGCCGGACCGACGAGGGGATCGCGCTGGGCCCCGCGCTCTTCGACGCGCGCGACGGCGCCCTGCTGCGGCTCGGCGGGCTGGCGGTGCCGCACGCGCCGCGGCTGGACGTGTGGCGGGCGCCGACCGACAACGACCTGGGCGCCTCCTGGCAGGACGACGAACGCCACGCGGAGGTCTGGCGCGCGCTCGGCCTGGACCGGATGCGCCACCGGCTGGACGGCGTCGCGCTCGCCGACGACGGCCTGACCGTGCGCTCCCGGGTGGCCCCGGCCGCCGCCGAGGTCGGACTGGCCACCACCTACCACTGGCGGGCCGTGGGCGACGAGCTGCTGCTCACCGTCACCGTGCAGCCGGAGGGCCCCTGGCGGTCGACGCTGCCGAAGGTGGGGCTGCGGCTGGGCCTGCCGGCCGCCTACGGGACGGTCACCTGGTTCGGCGGCGGGCCGGGCGAGGCGTACCCCGACACCCGGCAGGCGGCCGCGCTCGGACGCCACCGCGCCACCGTGGACGCCCTCCAGACCCCGTATGTGCGCCCGCAGGAGAACGGCGCCAGGGCGGACGTCAGGTGGGCCGAGCTGGCGGCCGACGGGGCGCCGACGCTGCGGGTGACCGCCGTCGACGAGCCGTTCACGCTGACCGCGCGGCGCTGGACGCCGGAGCACCTGGACGCGGCGCGCCACACCAGCGACCTGGTGCCCTCGGAGACGGTCTGGGTGCATCTCGACCACGCCCACCACGGCATGGGCAGCCAGTCGTGCGGCCCGGGGCCGCTGCCGGAGTACCACCTGCTGCCGAGGGAGTTCCGCTTCGCGGTGCGGCTCGCCGCGCGCTGACACCGGCGGGGGTCCCCGGGCTGGCCGCCCGGGGACCGACCGGTCGGCGGCACGCGTCCGCCGTGCGCGTCGCGGTGCCCGCACCCCTCGTACGCGGGCACCGCGACGTCACTCCCCCATCCGGTGAGATCAGGCCAGGAGGTAGTCGGCCTCCCCCGATTTCACTCCCCGGATGAAGGCCGCCATCTCGTGGAACGAACAGATCAGCGCCGGCCCCTCGGGGTCGGTCGACTGCCGCAGCGCGACCCGGCCGTCCGTCAGCCGCAGCGCCTCCAGGCAACTGCCGCCGTTCCCCCCGCTCCAGGGCTTCTGCCAGCCCTCGGTGCCCAGGAGAGTCGCCGGCATCCCGTTGTACACGCGTTCCATGGCTCAGAGCTCCTTGCGCATTCCGCTGAGGATGGCCTCGGTGCGGTGCACCGGCGCGGCCTGGGCGCACATCCGGTCCAGCGCCTCGCGGAAGGTCGAGACATCCGCGGGCTGGTCGTAGTAGGCGGCGCCGACCAGGTTCTCCGCGCAGGCGACGTCGGGCAGCTCGGGGACGGGGAACCGGAAGAGATGGAACGGGCCGTACATGGCCGGGTGGTGCCCCGCGGCGAACGGCATGATCTGAAGCCTGACCTGGGACGAGGCCACCGCCTCGATCAGCCGGCCGAGCTGGCCGCGCATCAGCCCCGGCGGCCCGACGGGACGGCGCAGCACCGTCTCGTCCAGCACGATCCACAGCAGCGGCGGCCGTTGCCTCCGCAGGATCTCCTGACGGGCCGTCCGCACCGCCACCAGCCGTTCGATCTCGGCGACGGGCGCGTGCGGGAGCCCGGAACGGAGCACGGTGGCGGCGTACGCCTCCGTCTGCAGCAGTCCTGGGACGTAGTGCGGCTCGTAGGCGCGGATCAGGTCGGCCTCGGCCTCCAGGCTGACGAACGCGCTGAACCACTCGGGCAGCACGTCACGGTAGCCGTGCCACCAGCCGGGCCGGTTGGCCTCGCGGACCAGGGCGAGGAAGGCGTCGACCTCCTCCTGCTCGGTGACCCCGTAGATCCGCAGCAGCTTCTCGACGTAGAGGATCTTCAGCCCGACCTGGGCCTTCTCCATGCGCCGGACGGTGGCGTGCGTGACGTCCAGCGCCCGCCCCGCGTCCTCGAAGGTGAGGCCGGCCGCCTCCCTGAGGTCGTGGAGCCGGCGGCCGAGCACCACGCGCAACGCGGTGGCGGCCCCACCGCCCTGGCCACCGGCCACTGCCCCTCCCCCGACAACCTCTGTCTCCCGCCAACTTCGGTCCGTGGAGGGAAAAGTCTGCCACGCGGTCACCGGGAGCAACAGAGTGCAACGGATGAATCTGTAATTTGCAGGATGCCTCTTGCCGGATGCGAGGGGCGCGCCGCACAGTGGTTCCGTGGCTTCCTCCCCGCATGTCCCACCCCAGGCGCGACGCCACGGCTCCGCGCTGCCCGGCGACTGCCTGCGGTTCCGGCTGCCCGCCGTCCCCACCTCGGCGGCGGAGGCGCGTCGCCTCACCCGCCAGCAGCTCGCCGAGTGGCGCGCCCCGAGCGACGCCTGCGACAGCGCCCAACTGGTCATCTCCGAGCTGGTGACCAACGCGCTCCGGTACACCGACAGCGACAGCGTCGGCTGCGAGGTGCGGCTCGCCGGCTCGCTGCTGCGGGTCGCGGTCGCCAGCGGTGGCGCGGGACCGCGCCGCGCGCCCGGACGGGCGGCGGACGACGACGAGGGCGGCCGGGGGCTGCTGCTGGTCTGCTCGCTGGCGCAGGTCTGGGGGGTCAGGCCGCGGGAGGCGGGCGACGGGCACGAGGTGTGGGCGGAGCTCCCGCTGTCCCCCTCCTAGCCGGACCCGACCCGAAACCGCGGGATTTACCCGCGTTGACCGCCCCGTGGGTGACCTCGGTCACCTTTCGACCGGCCGGCGGCCGGCCACCGCACCCCACGACCCGCCGACGACGCGGTCGGAGCGCCGGGCGGGGGGCCGCCCGTGGCACCCTCCCCAGAGGGCGTGGGGCGCCCTTCGCGCCCCACCCGAGGACGCCGAGTCACGGGCGGGCAAAGGCACTTCCGCCCGTAAGCGAGGCATACCCGGACACGCCACTTTACCGTTCCATTACTATTGGCCGAGCCGCGACGGCACGCCGCGCGGAAGCCCGTCATGCCGCGCGCAGAGGACCGGAGGAAGAGTGGACGTCTCGTTGACCATGTGGGTGCTCACCGTGGTGGTGTTGTGCGCCTTCATCGCCGTGGACTTCTTCTTTGGACGCAAACCCCACGAGGTCTCCCTGAAGGAGGCCGGCATCTGGACCATTTTCTGGGTGGTGCTGGCGGTCCTCTTCGGGATCGGCCTGGCGGTCTTCGAGGGCGGCACACCGTCGAGCGAGTTCTTCGCCGGCTATGTCACCGAGAAGTCGCTCAGCGTGGACAACCTTTTCGTCTTCGTGCTGATCATGACCAAGTTCGCCGTCCCCGCGCAGTACCAGGCCCGGGTGCTGATGGTGGGCGTGCTGATCGCGCTGGTGCTGCGCGCGGGCTTCATCGCGATGGGCGCCGCGCTGATCGCGAGCTTCTCCTGGATCTTCTACATCTTCGGCGCGTTCCTGATCTGGACCGCCTGGAAGCTGATCAAGGAGGCCAACGCCGAGGACGAGGAGTACGAGGAGAACCGCTTCCTCAAGATGGTGGAGCGGCGCTTCCCGGCCACCGACCAGTACCACGGCACCAAGCTCTTCATCCGGGAGAACGGCCGGCGGCTCATCACGCCGATGCTGATCGTGATGCTCGCCATCGGCAGCACCGACATCCTGTTCGCGCTGGACTCGATCCCCGCGATCTTCGGCCTCACCGAGGACGCCTACATCGTCTTCACCGCCAACGCCTTCGCGCTGATGGGCCTGCGCCAGCTCTACTTCCTGATCGGCGGGCTGCTGGAGAAGCTGGTCCACCTCTCCTACGGCCTGTCGGTGATCCTCGGCTTCATCGGCGTCAAGCTCATCCTGCACGCGCTGCACGAGTCCGGCGTCCACACCCCGGAGATCTCCACCATGTTCTCGCTCAGCGTGATCTGTGGCGTGCTGATCATCACGACCGTCACCAGCCTCTACGCCACCCGTTCCGAGCGGCTCAAGGCCGAGGCCGAGGGGAAGACCTCCGGGCAGGACGAGACGGAGTCCGCGGAGCGCCGCTCCTGAGGTCACCTGCTGTACCGTGTCCCGAACGCCGCCGCCGGAACCCGGCGGCGGCCTCGGGCGTTCACCTGGCGTTGGACTCCGCGCACCAACGGGTATGAGGAGGCAGCTCATGGGGACGGGGCCCTCGGATCAGGAGGAGCCGCGCGGAGGCGACGACACTCCGCGCGAGGAGGACTGGGACAACCTGGTCCTGGACGAGAGCTTCATACGCGGCGCCGAGGTGCGGGAGCCGACCGCCAGGACGCGGATGCTCCGCGAGCGCTGGAAGGATGGCGGGCCGGCCCCGCAGCCCTGGCGTTCCGACGAGCCGCCGGCCGGCTGGGTGCACGGCTCCGGCCGCAAGAAGGGCTCACGCAAGAAGAGCGGGGACAAGCCGCGCAAGCGCCGCTGGTTCCGCCGCAAGGGCAAGGACGGCGACGGGGACGCCTGACCGGCCTGCCCGTCCGCCTCGCCCCGCCCGCGCCCTCCCGGCGCGGCGTCGGGCCCGCCCTCGCCGTCCGCCCCGGGAGTCGCCGGTGTCCGCCGCCGCCCGTCCACCGTCCTTCGCCGCCCTCGACACCGGGCCGCCGGCCGCCGGTGGCGCGCACTCCGTGGTGCTGCTGGTGCACGGGTGGGGCGGGGACCGCCACGAGTGGGCCGGGGTGGTCGACGGGCTCGCGCGGCGGCACCGGGTGCTGGCGCCCGACCTGCCGGGGCACGGCGCGACGCCGCCCAGCCCCGGGCGGCACACGCCCCGCCTCGTCGCCGCCGACCTCGCCGCCTGGCTCACCGCCACGGGCACCGGCCCGCTGGTCGCGGTCGGGCACTCGATGGGCGGCCACGTGGTGACCGCGCTCGCCGTCGACCACCCGGAGCTGACGCGGGCCACCGGCACCGTCGCCACCGGCTTCGGCGGCACCGCGACCCGGGAGCGGCTCGCGGCCGAGCAGGCCGCCCTGGAGCGCGAGGGCGCCGCGTGGGCGGAGCGGTTCGCGGACCGCGCGCGTGGCCCCGCCACCCCGCCGGAGCTCACGGAGCGGCACCGCCGGCTGCTGGGCGCGGCCGCCCCGCGGGTGCTGGCCGAGTACCGCGCGGGGATGTATCTGGCGCCGGACGCCTTCGGGCTGCGGGCGCAGGCCGAGGAGTTCCTGGCCCGGCGGCGCTGCCCGGCGTTCGCGCTGCACACCGACGCCGGGGCCGCCGCCTGGGAGGCGTCCCTGCCCGCCCACCCGCTCTCGGCGCGGGTGGTGTGGCCCGATGTCGGCCACTACCCGCACGAGGAGAGGCCGGCCGAGGTGGCCGCGCTGATCGCCGACTGGTGTCGCCGGGTCCCTCTTTCGGGTTAGCCTGCTGCCATGCCGACCTACTGGAACCGGGTCACCCCGCCGCCGTTCGCCCGCTGAGGGCACGGCTCACCGTTTCTTCTCCGCCGGGCGCCGAGGCGCGGCCGGCTCGTCGAGTGTGCCCTCCGCTGGTCCCTCGTAGGATTCCAACGGAAACAGGACACCTGATCCCATGACGTCTTCCTCCGGGCTTCCCGGTTCCACGGGCGCGGGCGACGCCCCCGCTTCCTCTCCTCTCCCCTCCCCCGCTCCCCGACTGGCCGGCGGCGCCTGGCTGGTGCTCGCGGCCGCCGGGTTGTGGGGCACCACCGGCACGGCCGCGACCCTGGCGCCCGAGGGCGCCTCGGGGCTGGCGCTCGGCGCCGCCACGATGGGCATCGGCGGGCTGCTCACCGTCGCCCTGGCCTGGCGCTCGGCCTGGGCCGTGGTGCGGCGCGGCTCCCCGCTGTGGTCGCTGTGCGGGGCGGCGGGCATCGTGGTCTACCCGCTCGCCTTCTACACCTCGATGGCCTGGGCGGGGGTCGCCGTCGGCACGGTCGTGAGCATCGGTTCGGCGCCGGTCTTCGCCGCGCTGCTGGAACGTTGCTGCGAGGGGCTGTCCCTGAGCCGCCGCTGGTGGGCGGCGACGGTGGCCGCCGGACTCGGCTGCGCGGTGCTGACGCTGGCCGGGGGCGGCGACGCGGTGAGCGGCGAACGGCCCACCGCGGGCGTGGTGCTGGGCGTGGTCGCCGGAGCCGGCTACGCGGGGTACTCCTACTGCGCCTCCCGGCTGATACGGGGCGGGCACGGGGCGCGGGCGACCATGGGCGCGCTCTTCGGACTCGGGGCGCTGGTGCTGCTGCCCGTCCTGGCGGTCACCGGCGGACCGCTGCTGGGGTCGGCGCGCGGGCTGGCGGTGACGGGCTATCTGGCGGTGGTGCCGATGTGCCTGGCCTATCTGCTCTTCGGGGCGGGGCTGGCCCGGGTGCGGGCGAGCACGGCGGTCACCCTCAGCCTCTTCGAGCCGTTGGTGGCCGCCGTGCTGGCGGTGGCGGTGGTGGGCGAGCGGCTGGCCCCGGTCGGCTGGTGCGGGGTGGCGCTGGTCGTCGCCGGGCTGGCCGCGCTGACCGTGCGCCGGCGGCGCCGCTGAGGCGGCGGGCGCGCCGCCGGTCAGCCGGCGATGCCGTCCAGTGCGGCGCGCTCCGCCTCGGGCAGCACGAGTCCCGCGCCGGCGACGTTCTCCCGCAGATGGGCCACGGACGAGGTGCCGGGGATGGGCAGGATGTTCGGCGAGCGGTGCAGCAGCCAGGCGAGGGCGACGGACATCGGCGGGGCGCCGAGCCGGGCGGCCACGGCTTCGAGGGTCGTGGACCGGAGCGGGGTGAAGCCGCCGAGGGGGAAGAAGGGCACGTAGGCGATGCCCGCCGCGGCGAGTTCGTCGATCAGCGCGTCGTCCCGGCGGTCGGCGAGGTGGTACTGGTTCTGCACGCACACCAGCGGGGCGAGGGAGCGGGCCTCGGCGACCTGTGCGGGCGTCGCGTTGCTCACCCCGAGGTGGCGGATCAGGCCCTCGCTCCGGAGCGCGACGAGGGCCTCGAAGGGCTCGGCGAGCGAGCCCTCGCGCGGGCCGGTGGCGTCGCCGAGGCGGAGGTTGACGACGTCGAGGGCGTCGAGGCCGAGGTCGGCGAGGTTCTCGTGGACGGCGCGGCGCAGTTCCTCGGGGCGCCGGGCGGGCGGCCAGCCGCCCCGCGCGTCGCGGACCGCGCCGACCTTGGTGACGATGTGCGGCGGCGTCCCGGCCACGGGGCGCAGCGCCTCGCGGATCAGCCGGTTGGTGACGCGGGGGCCGTAGGCGCCGGCCGTGTCGATGTGGGTGATCCCGAGGTCGGCGGCCTCGCGCAGGACGGCGAGGGCGCCCTCGTGGTCGGCGGGCGGGCCCATGACGCCGGGACCCGCGAGCCGCATGGCGCCGTAGCCGAGACGGGTGACGGTGAGGTCGCCCAGGGTCCAGGTGCCGCCGGGCGGCGTGGAAGGAGTGTGCATGGGGCGATCGTGGCCGGGCGGCGGGGGGCGCCGCCAATACCGATGCGGTGGGCGGTGATACCCGACCGGTATCACCGCTACGTTGGGACCATGGACGACACCCCGTTGGAGACCCGCGAGCTGCGGTACTTCGTCGCCGTGGCCGAGGAGCTGCACTTCGGCCGGGCCGCCGAGCGGCTCGGCATGGCCCAGCCGCCGCTGTCCCGGGCTATCCAGCGGCTGGAACGGCGCTTGGGCGTGCGGTTGTTGACGCGCGACCGGCGGGGCGTGGCGTTGACCGGCGCCGGGGAGACGCTGCTGCACGAGGGGCGCGCGGCCCTGGCCATGACGCGGGCCGCCGCACGCCGGACGCGACGCGCCGGCGCGGACGGGGGCGCGCGCGAGCGGCTGGTGCTGGCGGTGAAGGCCGGCGCGTTCCACGAACAGCTGCGGAAGCTGCTCGACGCCTACGCGGCCGAGCCCGGCGCGGCCGAGGTGGAGGTGCTGCCGAGCGGCACCTGCGAGCAGGAGGAGATGCTGCGCGACGGGCGGGCCGACGTGGCGCTGATCCATGTGCCGCCCCGCTCGCTGGCCGGGTTCGACAGCGAGCGGCTGTCGACCGAGGGGCAGGTGGCGGTCCTGCCCGCCGGGCACCGGCTCGCGGCCCGCGCGAGCCTGTCGATGGCCGAGGTCGGCGCCATCCCCGGTCTGCCGTTGGCCCGTTGGCCCGGCCCCGACGGGCGTCCGCCGGGGCCGGGGCCCGAGATCCACGACCAGACGCAGCTGGGCCAGCTGATCGCGCTCGGACGCGCCGCGGCCGTCTTCCCGGTCTCCGCCGTCTCCTGGCTGTGGTCCGCGCACGCGGCCGTTCCGCTGTCGGACGCGCCCGAGGTGGCCACCCACCTCGCGTGGCCGGCACACAGCCGTTCCCTCGCGCTCGCCGCGCTGGCCCGCACCGCCGGCCGGCTCTGAGGGCGCCCGGGGCGATACCCGCTGGCGCCGGGGCGCGCGGGCGTCAAGTATGGGGCGCGTGGCACGACTTCACGACTTCGTCTTCGACGCGGCGCGCCCCTCGGCCGTCGCGCGCTTCTGGGCAGCGGCGCTGGACGGGTACGCGGTGGCGCCGTACGACGACGCGGAGCTGGCCCGGCTGCGGGCGCTGGGTTTCGAGGGGCCGGAGGACGACCCCACGGTGCTGGTGGAGCCGGTGGACGGCGGCGGGCCACGGCTGTGGTTCCAGCGGGTGTCGGAGCCGGCGGTCGGCAAGAACCGCGTCCACCCCGACGTGCTGGCCGCCGACGTCGGGGCGGAGGCCGAGCGGTTGACGGGCCTCGGCGCGCGGGTGCTGACCCGCCACGCGGACCATCTGGTGCTGGCCGACCCGGAGGGCAACGAGTTCTGCCTCTACCCCGAGAGATAGCCGTCCCCGCTCCCGGCGCGGGAGCGGGGACGGCGGCACCTCCTGGTCAGCTCCGCACGCCCAGCAGGTGGTCCGTGGCCAGCTGGTCGAGCGCCTCGAAGGCCATGCCGCGCTCGGCGGCGGCGTCCGGGTCGAACTCCTCGAAGGTGGAACGGTCGGCCAGCAGTTCCTCGAAGCCCTCCCCCTCGTCCAGGGTGGGCCTGGCCAGCTCGTCGACGCGGGCGACGCGCAGCGCCTCCTGGACCTCCGGGTCGGCGCGGAACCCGGCGGCGCGCTCCTTGAGGATCAGGTAGTTGCGCATACAGCCGGCGGCCGAGGCCCAGACGCCGTCGATGTCCTCGGTGCGCGGCGGCTTGAAGTCGAAGTGCCTGGGCCCCTCGTAGCCGGCCGCCTCCAGGAGGTCGACGAGCCAGAACGCGGCGCGCAGGTCGCCGCCGCCGAAGCGCAGGTCCTGGTCGTACTTGATGCCGGTCTGGCCGTTGAGGTCGATGTGGAAGAGCTTGTTCGACCACAGCGCCTGCGCGATGCCGTGCGGGAAGTTCAGCCCGGCCATCTGCTCGTGTCCGACCTCGGGGTTGACGCCGAAGAGCTCGGGCCGCTCCAGCCGGTCGATGAACGCCAGCGCGTGGCCGACGGTCGGCAGCAGGATGTCGCCGCGCGGCTCGTTGGGCTTGGGCTCGATCGCGAACCGCAGGTCGTAGCCCTTGCTCACCACGTAGTCGGCGAGCAGGTCGAAGGCCTCCTTGAAGCGGTCGAGCGCGGCGCGCACGTCCTTGGCCCCGCCGCTCTCCGAGCCCTCGCGTCCGCCCCAGGCCACGAAGGTCTGGGCGCCGAGCTCGGCGGCGAGGTCGATGTTGCGCAGCACCTTGCGGAGCGCGTAGCGGCGGACGTCACGGTCGTTGGAGGTGAAGCCGCCGTCCTTGAAGACGGGGTGGGTGAAGAGGTTGGTGGTGACCATGGGCACCACGACGCCGGTGGCGTCCAGGGCCTTCCGGAAGCGGCTGACGTGGTGCTGGCGCTCGTCGGCCGAGGCGCCGAACGGGATCAGGTCGTCGTCGTGGAAGGTGACGCCCCAGGCGCCGAGCTCGGCCAGCCGGTTGACCGACTCGACCGGGTCCAGCGCGGGCCTGGTGGCGTCGCCGAACGGGTCGTTACCCCGCCAGCCCACGGTCCACAGACCGAAGCTGAACTTGTCCTCGGGGGTGGGCTGGAATGACATGGCGGCTCCTCGGCTCCCCAGTATTTCGTCATGGCTGTTAACAAATTAGTATGCGAGGGCCCGCCTTAGGAACCCCCCTCGCCCGTGGCTTATGGAAGGACCGAGCGCAATGACCGCAGCAGAAGGCCCCCTGGTGGTCGGTGTGGACAGCTCGACCCAGTCCACCAAGGTGCTGGTGGTGGACGCCGCCACCGGCGCGGTGGTCGCCAGGGGCCAGGCCCCGCACCAGGTGACCGCCGAGCACGACAGCGACCCCGAGGTGTGGTGGGAGGCGCTGACCGCGGCGCTCGCCCAGTGCGGCGAGCCGGCGCGGCGCGCGGCGGCCGTCGCGGTCGCCGGCCAGCAGCACGGGCTGGTGACGCTGGGCGCCGACGGCCGCCCGGTGCGCAACGCGCTGCTGTGGAACGACACCCGCTCGGCCCCCCAACGCGACCGGCTGCTCGCCGAGTTGGGCGGCCCCGGGGCGTGGGCGGAGCGGGTCGGCAGCGTGCCGGCCGCCTCGTTCACGGTGACCAAGTGGGCCTGGCTGACCGAGCACGAGCCGGCGGCCGCGGCGGCGACCCAGGCGGTGCGGCTGCCGCACGACTACCTCACCGGACGGCTCGCCGGGCAGCCGGTGACGGCCGGCACCACCGACCGGGGCGACGCCTCGGGGAGCGGCTGGTGGTCGACGGCGACCGAGAGCTACGACGAGGGCGTCCTGGCCCATGTCGGCCTCGACCCGGCGCTGCTGCCCCGGGTCGTCGCCCCGGGCGAGGCCGCGGGCACGGTGACCGAGGGGCTGCCGCTGCCCGCCGGCATCCCGGTGGCCGCCGGCACCGGGGACAACATGGCCGGGGCGCTCGGCCTCGGCCTCGCCCCCGGCAGCCCGGTGCTCAGCCTGGGCACCTCGGGCACGGTCTACGCGGTCTCGGAGCGCCGCCCGTCCGACCCGACGGGCACGGTCGCCGGCTTCGCCGACGCCGGCTCCGCGTTCCTCCCGCTGGCCTGCACGCTCAACTGCACGCTCGCCGTCGACCGGTTCGCCACGCTGCTGGGCCGCGACCGGGAGGCGGTGGAGGCCGGCGGGCAGGCCGTGGTGCTGCCGTTCCTCGACGGGGAACGCACCCCCGACCTGCCCTACGCCTCCGGCCTGGTCCACGGGCTGCGGCACGACACCACGCCCGGCCAACTGCTCCAGGCGGCCTACGACGGCGCGGTCTTCGCGCTGCTGAAGGCGCTCGACCTGGTCCTCGACGAGGGAGCCGACCCCGAGGCGCCGATCCTGCTGATCGGCGGCGGGGCCAGGGGCACCGCGTGGCGGGAGACGGTCCGCCGGCTCTCGGGGCGTCCGGTGCGGGTGCCGGTGGCCGAGGAGCTGGTGGCGCTGGGCGCCGCCGCGCAGGCCGCCGGGCTGCTGCTGGGCCGGGAGGCCGCCGCGGTGGCGCGCGACTGGGACACCGCCAGCGGGCCCTCGCTGCCGGCCGTCCCCAGGGACGAGGCCGCGCTGGAGCGGCTGGGGGCGACCCTCGCGGACGCGGACGCGCTGCTGCGCCGCCACTGAGCAGCCGGCCCGCACGGTCAACGCCCGCTCGACAGCACGGGAGTCCAGGTGGCCCAACCGGCGCCCACGCCGCAGTCGGCGATGCGTCAGCTCAACCTCTCGCGGGTCCTGCACACGCTCGCCGCCGAGGGGCCGCTCTCACGCGCCACGGTGGCCACCCGCATCGGGCTGACCAGGGCGGCGGTCTCCACCCTGGTGGAGACGCTGCTGCGCGGCCGGCTGCTGGTGGAGGAGGGCCCGGGGCGCTCCGGTTCGGTCGGCCGGCCGGGCAGCCAGCTGCGGCTGACCGACCGGGGGCCGTGCGGCTTCGGCGCCGAGATCGGGGTGGACCACCTCGCGGTCTGCGCCGCCGACCTGCGGGGCGAGATCCGGGTCCGGGTCGAGAAGGAGTTCCGCGCCCAGCACCGCGCGCCCGACGCGGTGCTGGGCGAGTTGCGGGCGCTGGCCCGCCGGGCCCGCGCCGAGGCGGACGGGGTCGGGCTGCGCCCGGCCGGGCTGGCGGTGGCCGTGCCGGGGCTGGTGCCGCGGGGCACCACCACCGTGCTGCGGGCGCCCAACCTGGGCTGGCGCGACGTCGAGCTGGCCGGGCTGCTCCCCGCCGACCTCGGCGAGGTCACCGTCCACAACGAGGCCAGCCTCGGCGGGCTCGCCGAGCTGTGGTCGCGCGGCGACCCGGCGGCCGACGGCTTCGTCTACGTGTCGGCCCAGATCGGCATCGGCGCCTGCGTGGTGCTGGACGGCCGACTCCTCAGCGGCGCCCACGGTTTCGCCGGCGAGCTGGGGCATGTGCCGGTGCGGCCGGAGGGGCCGCCCTGCGGCTGCGGCGGGCGCGGCTGCCTGGAGACCTACGCCGGCGAGGAGGCGGTGCTGCGCGCCGCCGGCATCGAGCCCGGCCCCGGCGTGCGGCTGGGGGCGCTCACGGCGCGCTGCGAGGCGGGCGAGCCGACCGCGCTGCGCGCGGTGCGCCGCGCCGGCACCGCGCTGGGCATCGCGCTCTCCGGCGCGGTCAACCTGCTGGATCCACGCCGGGTCGTGATCGGCGGCACCCTCACCCGGCTGGCGCCGTGGCTGCTGCCGCCGCTGCGGCGGGAGTTGGGCCGGCGCACGGCGGTGGCGGCCGGCGGCCGGGAGACCCCGCTGCCGGTGACCGCCTCGCCCCTGGGCCCCGACGGCCCGCTGCGCGGCGCCGCCGGCCTCGCCGTGCGCACGGCGCTGGACGACCCGGCGCGCCTGCTCGCGGCCGCGCGGGGCGACTGAACGTGTGGCCGGCGCCGTCGGCCGCTCAACTCGCCTTCCACGTCCGCGACTTGTCCGTACGGGAGAGCGAGCGGCCCCCCGCAGGGGTTGATCGGTTCACCGGATAAGGCGAAAAGCTGGCGCAACGGCCGTTCCGCGACGGGTGAGACGTCAGGATCGCCCCGTGACAAGTGGGCAGCGAACGTGGTGGAGCACCCTCGGCGCCCTCGGCGTCGCCGTGTCGCTGGTGGCCGGGTTCGAGGGCCAGGCGTCGGCCGCCGGGCGGCCGGGCGACTCGTGTGCGATCGCGGGTGAGCCGGTCTTCTGGGACTGCCGCACCCCGGAGCCGGAGCCGACTCCCCCGCCGCCCGAGCCGAGCGAGCCGTCGTCGCCGCCGAGCGAGGAGCCCCAGCCCCCGCCGGAGCCGGCCCCCGAGCCCCCGGCCGCGCCCGCGCCCGAGGCGCCCGCGCCGCCGGACGACCCGGAGCCGGCGCTCCCCCGCCCCCCGGCCGTCCCGGAGCCCGAGCCCCCTCGGCCGCCGGACGACCCGGCGCCGCCGGGCGAGCCCGAGGAGCCCGCTCCCCCGCCGCCGGCGGCCGCCCTGCCGCTGTCGGCGGCCGTCCGCACCCTGCCCGACCCCCCGCCGCCCGCCCCGAAGCAGTCGGTGGTCAGTCGGATGCTGCTGGTCGTCGCGCCCGCCGTGCTGGCGGCGGCGGCGCTGCGCCCCCGTTCCCGTGCCCGTCCCAGCGTCTCGTAGCCCCCGGGAGACCGATCGATGTCCGAATGGCTGGTCCTCACCCTCGCCGTCCTCGCCACCTGCTCGGTGGTGCTGATCGTCGCCGTGCTGCGGCAGCGGCGGCAGAGCGCGCGAGGGGACGACCCGAGCGAGACACCCGACGTCATCGAGTACATGACGATGATGATCGGCGTGGTCTACGCGATCGTGCTGGGCCTGGCCATCGCCGGGGTCTGGGAGGAACGGTCCGCCGCCGACGAGTGGGTGCGGCAGGAGGCCCAGGGACTGCACGAGATGACCGAACGCGCCGCCGTCTTCCCCGACGAGCACGCGGCGGAGATCCGCGCGGCCGTCGACTCCTATGTGGCGCAGACCGTCGGCCCGGAGTGGGACCACATGCTGGAGGAGAACGAACTCACGGACGAGGGCGAGGAGTTGCTGGGGACGCTGCGCGGCACCGTCGCTGAGCGCGAGCCGACCACGCTCGCCGAGGTCACCGCCTACCAGGCACTGCTCGACGAGGCGGCGGACGTCGACGAGGCGCGGGCCGGGCGCGGCCAGAGCGCGGAGTCCACCATGCCGGCCGTGGTGTGGGTCGGGCTGCTGGCGGGCGCCGCGGTGACGGTCGGCATGGTCTTCACCCTCCAGATCCAGCGCTCCGGAAGGGAGTTGCTGCTGGCCGGGCTCTTCAGCGCGTTGATCACCTTCCTGCTCTTCCTCATCTGGTACTTCGACGCGCCCTACGCCCGCGCGCTCGGCGACTCCACGGAGGCGTTCCAGAACTTCTTCCCCGAGGTGACCGGCGGGTAGCCCCCGCCACGACCTCAGGTCGGCCTCCTCGGGAGGCCGCGCCGCGCTTAGCATGAGCGGATGAGTTGCCTGTTCCCGGCCTTGGACGACCCTCCGGCCAAGCCCGCGCTGCACTTCGGTGACCAGATACTCGACTACCCGGCGCTGCGTTCCGCGGCGCTCACGCTCGCCGAGACGCTGCGCGACCAGTCCCGGGTCGCGGTGTGGGCGACCCCGACGCCCGGCACGGCCGTCGGGGTCGTCGCCGCGCTGCTGGCCGGCGTCCCGGTGGTCCCGCTGAACCCGCGCGGCGGGGCGCGGGAGCTGGCCCACGTGGTCGGCGACAGCGAGCCCTCGCTGGTGCTGGCCGAGCCGGGTGCCGAACTCCCGCCGGCGCTCGACGGGTTGCCGGTGGTCACGGTGACCGCCGAGGCGCCGGGAGGCGACCGGGAACCGCCCGCCGCGCCCGCCGTCGACCCCGAGCAGCCGGCGCTGGTCGTCTACACCTCGGGCACCACGGGGCCGCCGAAGGGCGTGCTGCTCTCCCGCCGGGCCGTGGCGACCACGCTCGACGCGCTCGCCGACGCCTGGGCGTGGACGGAGGCGGACGTGGTGGTGCACGGGCTGCCGCTCTTCCACGTGCACGGGCTGGTGCTGGGCGTGCTGGGCCCGCTGCGGCGTGGCGGGACGGTGCGCCATCTGGGCCGCTTCTCGCCGGACGGGGTGCGTGCCGCGCTGACCTCGGGCGGCACGGTGCTCTTCGGGGTGCCGACGATGTACCACCGGCTGGCCGGGGCGGCGGAGGGCGACGCCGCGCTCGCCGAGGCGCTGGCCGGGGCGCGGCTGCTGGTCTCCGGCTCGGCGCCGCTGCCGCTGACCGACCACGAGCGGATCTGGCGGACGACGGGGCGCCGGGTGGTGGAGCGTTACGGCATGACGGAGACGCTGATGAACACCAGCGTCCGCGCGGACGGCCCGCCGGCGACCGGCACGGTCGGGGTGGCGCTGCCGGGCGTCGAGGTGCGGTTGGTGGACGAGGCGGGGCGCCCGCTGGACGTGGGGGACGCCGAGACGGTCGGCGAGATCCAGGTGCGCGGCCCGAACCTCTTCAGCGGCTACCTCAACCAGCCGGAGGCGACGGCCGGGGCGTTCGACGCGGAGGGCTGGTTCCGCACCGGGGACGTCGCGACGCGGGACTCGACGGGCGGCTACCGGATCGTGGGGCGCCGTTCGACCGACCTGATCAAGAGCGGCGGCTACAAGATCGGCGCGGGCGAGATCGAGAACGTGCTGCTGGCGCACCCGGAGGTGGCCGAGGCGGCGGTGACGGCCGGGCCCGACGCCGACCTGGGGGAACGGGTGGTGGCCTGGGTGGTGCCCCGGGACGCCGCGCACCCGCCGACGCTGGAGGAGTTGAGCGAGCACGTGGTCGGTCAGCTGGCGGCGCACAAGCGGCCGCGCGAGGTGCGGTTCCTGGCGGCGCTGCCGCGCAACGAGCTGGGCAAGGTGCTCAAGCGGGAGCTGGCGTGAGCCAGGCGGCCCGCCCCGCGCGGGAGTTGCTCGAGCTGCTGGCGCCGGGCGCGGCGCCGCTGCCGGCCAGGGACGGCGTCGGGCCGGCGGACGGGCCGCTCGACTGGCCCGGCCACGCCGCGAGCAGGCGGCGGGCGGCGGAGCGTTCCGGCGCCCCCGAGTCGGTGCTGGCGCGGGTCGGGCGGGTCGGCGGGAGCGAGGCGGTGGTGCTGGCGTTCGAGTTCGGCTATCTGGGCGGCTCCATCGGCCGGGCGGCGGGGGAACGGATCGGCGCCGCGCTGCGCACCGCGCGCGACCTGGGGCTGCCGGTGGTCTCGCTGCTGGCCTCGGGCGGGACCCGGGTCCAGGAGGGGATGCACGCGCTGACCCAACTCCAGGTGATCGCGCGCGAGATGGTGCGGCTGCGGGACGCCGGGCTGCCGCATCTGGCGGTGCTGGCCGGACCGGTGACCGGCGGTGCCTGGGCGACCCTGGGCGCGGGCGCGGACGTGCGGCTCGCGCTGCCCGGGGTGCAGGTGGGCTTCTCCGGCGCCCGGGTGCGGCCGCCGGGCGCCGACCCGGCCGCCTACACCGCCGAGGCCCAGGCCGCCGCCGGCCAGGTCGACGCGCTGGTGCCCGCCGAGGAGCTGCCGGGGGCGGTCGCCGGGTGGCTGGCGCTGCTGACCCGGCCGCTCCGGGGGCCGGTCCCCCCGCCCCCGCCGCCGCGCGGGGCCGATCCCCCGCGCACCGGCTGGGAGGCGGTGGCCAGGGCCAGGGCGGCGGACCGGCCGGGCGCGCGGGCCTATCTGGCCGCCGCCTTCGACCGGTTGGCGCCGCTGGCCTGCGTCGATCCCGGGCTGCTGGTCGGCTTCGGGGAGAGCGGCGGGCGCGGCGCCGGCTACGTCGCCCAGCTCGGCACGCGCACCACCCCGGCGGGGTTCCGGTCGGCGACGCGGCTGATCCGCCTCGCCGACCGGCTGTCCGTCCCGGTGCTCACCCTGGTCGACACCCCGGGCGCGGCCAACGACGAGGCGGCGGAACGGGACGGCGTCGGCGCGGCGATCGCCGAGACGATCACCGCGCTGGCGGGGTGCCGGGTGCCCGTCACGACGCTACTGGTCGGCGAGGGCGGCTCGGGGGGCGCGGTGGCGCTGACCGCGCCGGAGCGGACCTGGGTGGCGCCGGAGAGCTACTACTCGGTGCTGGCGCCCGAGCCGGCGGCGGCCGTGCTCAAGCGCGACGCGTCCGACCCGGCCGTGGTGGCGGAGGTCGCCGACCTGTTGCGGCTGCGCCCGCAGGACCTGGTCGCGATGGGGCTGGCCCGGGGCGTCGTCGGCTGACCGCGCGGCGCTACGCCGCGGCGCCGCCCACGCCGACGGCGCGGGCCAACCGGCGGTAGGAGTCGAGCTGTTCGGAGGGGTCGTGGGTGGCGAAGGTGACCATGACCTCCTCGGCGCCGGTCGCGGCGACGAGGTCGGCCAGCCGGGCCGCGACGGTCGCCTCGGTGCCGCTGACCTGCCCGGCCAGCGCCTCGCCCAGGTAGCGCTCCTCCCGCTCGGTCAGCCGGCGCCCCGCGACCTCCGGCGGCGGCGGCAGCGGGGGGAAGTCGCCGCGGGTGCGGGAGTGGACCACGGCCCAGGCCTCGGGGAGCTGGCGGCGGCGGGCTTCCTCCTCGGTCGCGGCGACGGCCACGTTGACGGCGAGCAGCAGCCGGGGGCGGCCGCCGGCGGCGCGGGGCGTGAAGCGTTCCCGGTAGCGGGCCGCGGTCTGCCGGGTGCGTTCCCGGTCGGCGGAGGAGGCGAGCACCAGCGGAAGGCCGAGGTCGGCCGCCGTGTCGGCGCCGGTGCGGCCGGCCAGCACGAACGCGGGCACGTCGAGCCCCCGCGCGGGCACCGCGCGCACCGGACCGGTGCCGTCGAAGTAGCTGAGCAGCTCGCCGAGTTGGGCGGCGAAGTCGTCCATGGCCTCGCGTTCGGTGCCCAGCGCGCGCCGCACCGCGCCGGTGAAGCCGACGGACCGGCCGAGCCCCATGTCGACCCGGTCGGGGAAGAGGGAGGCGAGCACCCCGAACTGCTCGGCGACGACCAGCGGCGGGTGGTTGGGTAGCATCACCCCGCCGGTGCCGACCCGGATGCGGGAGGTGGCCGAGGCCACGGCGGCGGCGAGCACGGTGGGCGCGGCGCCGGCGACGCCGGGCACCGCGTGGTGCTCGGCGACCCAGAACCGGTGGTAGCCGAGCCGTTCGACCTCCCGCGCGAAGGCGACCGTGCCGCGCAGCGCCTCGGCCGGCGGGCGCCCCGCGCGCACCAGGGCGCGGTCCAGCACGGACCAGCGGGTCGCGGCGAGGGCCGGGGGCGGCGGCACGGGGTCGGGCGGGGTGCTCATGTTCCGAGGGAACGCCGGCCGCGCCTCCGGGATTCCCGCCGCCGGCTGGCCGGCAAGGCGGCGCGGGGCGGATGATGGGGGAATGCGTGAGGCGAGGACGGCGGCCCTGGACAGCCTGCGCGGCCTGGCGCTGGGGGACGCGTTCGGCGAGACCTGGTTCCCGGTGCTGCGCGCGGGCGGGGACGCGCGCGCGTTGATCCGGGCGCGGCGCGTGCCGGAGGCGGCGCGGTGGCCGTGGACGGACGACACGGCGTTGGCGGCGGCGCTGCTGCGCGCCGCCTGGCCGGACGGCGAGGTGGCGCAGGACGCGGTGGCGGGAGAGTTCGGCCGGACCTACCTGGCCGACGACGGACGTGGCTACGCGGCGGGGATGCACGAGCTGCTGCCCCGCCTGGCGGCCGACCCGGCGGCCTGGCGGGCGGGCTCGCGGGCGCTCTTCGGCGGGGAGGGCAGCCTGGGCAACGGCGGGGCGATGCGCGCCGCGCCGCTGGGCGCGCTGTGCGCGCGCGACCCGGCGGTCGCCGCCCGCCGGGCGGCCCTCGCCGCCGAGGTGACGCACCGCCACCCGGAGGGGGTGGCGGGCGCGGTCGCGGTGGCCCTCGCCGCGGCGTCGGCCGTCACGGCGCGCGCCCCGGTCGAGCCGGCGGCGCTGCTGCGCGGGGTGGCCGCCCGCACGCCGCCGGGTCGGGTGCGGGACGGTGTGGCACGGGCGGCGGCGCTGCCGTCGGACACCGGGCCGGCCGAGGCGGCCGCCGTGCTCGGCAGCGGGCGGCGGATGCGGGCCGACGACACGGTGCCGTTCGCGCTGTGGTCGGCGGCGCGCCATCTCGACGACCTCGTCGGGGCGCTGTGGTGCACCGCCGAGGGGCTGGGTGACGTCGACACCACCTGCGCCATCACGGGCGGGGTGGTCGCGGCGCGGGTCGGGACGGCGGGGGTGCCGGCCCCGTGGCTGGCGCGGGCCGAACCGCTGCCGGAGTGGGTGGCGCGGCTGGCCGGCCAGGGTCCCTCTCCGCGGGCCGAAGAAGATCGCCCGGACAGGGCCTAGGTCGCCTCGTTCGGATCTTCGTGGATCAGGGCGCGGCGTCAGATGCGGTGCATCGCAAGGCGCCGGATCGCAGCTCATACTTGGTCGTATTCGCGCGATTCGGTAACGCAGCGAGGTGCCGTAGCTGGCGTCGCGCCCCCGCGAAGGTCCAAACGAGACGGCCTAGTTGGCCGTGAGGTCGCCGGCCGGGCTGGTGGTGGCGACGGGGTCGACCCCGGCCAGGCGGCACATGGAGACGAAGAGGATCAGCGGTTGGCTGTAGGGGATGCCGTGGTGCGGCCAGTGGATCAGCCGGGGCGCCCACAGGCCCTCGCCGGCCCACTCGGGCGGCGCCGCGACGGCGAGCCGCACGTCGGTGAGGTAACGGGCGGGCGCCGGCCAGCACATGCCGGTCTGGGAGCCGGTCGGCACCGGCCACCACCAGCTGGGGCCCACGGAGAAGATGGCGCCGGGCCGGGGCAGGGCGCCCAGCACACGCAGGCCGTCCTCCCTGGGCATCTCGACGACGTCGCTCTCCAGCCAGCCAGGGCGGCGGCTGCGCAGGGCCCGCAGATGACGCGGGCGGGAGGCGGGTTGGGTGAGGGAAACCATGGGGTGGCGTCAGGACCTCTGCTCGGTGGGGGCGGCGGGGGTGACGGATGCGGCGGAACGTCGGGGGGCGCGGCCGGTCGCCGCGTCCATCTCCCAGTCTGCCCGCGGCAGTTCGGCCCAGACACGCTGGCCGGCGCCCGTTCCCTCGGCGGCGACGCCCCAGCGCAGGGTGAGGGCGTCGACGAGGGCCAGGCCCCGTCCGCACTCGTCCTCCTCGGCGGCGGCGCGGCGGCGCGGCCCCTCGGCGCCGGCGTGCTCGTCGGTGATCTCGACGCCCAACACGTCCCCGTCGTCCCACAGCCGCGCGCCGACGGTGGCGCTCGCGGTGTGCCGCACGGCGTTGGCGACGAGCTCGGAGACGACCAGCTCCACGGTGCGCGCGGTCTCCTCCGGCACGCCCCAGGAGGCGAGCGTGACCCGGACCCGGCGGCGCGCCTGGCCGGCGGCTCTCAGTCCTGCCGGGAGCCGGAAGCCGACCTCACCGGCGACGGCGGATCGCGGCGAACGCTCGGGGGCCGCGGCGGTGAGGGGAGACATGAGCGCTGCCTTTCTCTACAGATGCGCACACTGAACCCGCCAACACGCGAACGTAAAGGGATGATCCCCCCGCGTTCGGCCACGGGTCACGCCGGGGTAAACGCTTCCTACTCACTGTCGCACTGCCAAGTTCAGTCCGCAATAGGTAACTTGCAATTTGCATATCGCCACTGTCACGACTGCGAAACGGAGGGCGCGGAACGGTCACGGACCGCGCGCCGGACCCTCACCCGCCGGCGGGCGCGGGGGCGTTCAGCCGCGCGCGTCGTCCAGCAGGCCGGCGTCGTGGACCAGCAGCGCGATCTGGGTGCGGTTGGCGAGGTCGAGCTTGGTGAGCAGGCGCGAGACATGGGTCTTGACGGTCGGCACCGACAGGTGGAGCGCCGCGGCGATCTCCGCGTTGGATTTGCCCCGGCCGACGAGCAGGGCCACCGCGCGCTCGCGCTCGGGAAGGGCGTCGACCCGGCGCCGCGCCCCGCGGCGCTCCCGGCCCGAGCCGGCCACCTGGGCGATCAGCCGGCGGGTGACGGCGGCGGAGAGCACCGGCTCGCCCTCGGCGACCCGGCGGACGGCGTCGACGATCTCCCGGGGCGGGGTGTCCTTGAGCACGTAGCCGGCCGCGCCGGCGCGCAGGGCGCGCAGCACCTGTTCGTCGGCCTGGAAGGTCGTCAGCATCATCACCTCGGGCGCGTCGTCGGAACGGCGCAGCCGCTCGGTGGCGGCGAGTCCGTCAAGCCCCGGCATCCTGACGTCCATCAGCACCACGTCCGGCCGGTGCGCGGCCACCAGCGCCGGCACCTCGGAGCCGTCGGCCGCCTCGCCGACCACCGTGATGTCCTCGGCCGCGCCCAGCATCAGGCGCAGCCCCGAGCGCACCAGCGGATCGTCGTCCACCAGCAGCACACTGATCGTCATGGGGGCCACGGTAGCCAGGCGGTGAGCCGGAAGCCATCCCGGTCCCCGCCGTGCTCCAGCCGGCCGCCGGCCAGCGTCACCCGCTCCTCCAGACCGGTCAGCCCCGCGCCGGCGCCCGGCACCCGGAGGGCGGGCCCGGCGGCCAGCCGGTTGCCGACCCGGACGGTGAGCCCCTCGCCGGGGCCGCCCTCGACGGTGACCAGCGCCTCGGCCCCCGGCGCGTGCTTGCGGACGTTGGTCAGCGCCTCCTGCACCACCCGGTAGGCGGTGCGCCCGACGGCCGGCGGCGGGTCCTGGCCGGGCGCGGTGCGCCGGTCGAGCCGGACCGGGGTGCCGGCGCCGCGCGACTCGTCGGCCAGGCGCGGCAGGTCGTCCAGCGTCGGCTGCGGCCTGGTCGTGCCGGCCGGCTCCGTCCCGTCACCGGGCGGGCCCGCGCCCTCGGGGGTCTCACGCAGCACGCCGATGACGTCGCGCAACTCCTCCAGCGCCTGGTGCGCGGAGGACCGGATGACGGCCGCCGCCGCGCGGACCTGCTCGGCGGGGGCGTCGGGGTGGAACTCCAGCGCCCCGGCGTGCACGCTCAGCAGCGACAGCCGGTGCGCCAGCACGTCGTGCATCTCCCGGGCGATCGCCTCCCTGGTGCGGCGCTGCGCCTGCTCGTAGAGGGTCGCCCGCAGCCGCCTGCGGTAGCGCACCGACAGCCCCCAGGAGACCACCGCGGTCATCACGACCAGCATCATCGCGACGGAGGCGGTGTCCGAGAGCGAGGACTCGGGGCGCTGGGCGACGTTGAACGGCATCAGCAGCAGCTTGAGCACCAGCAGCCACACCAGGGTGCGGGTGCGGCAGTGCACGGCGACGGTGAACAGGGAGGCCAGCATGGGGCCCGCCATGGCGTGGGACGGGAGCGCCAGCACCTGGATGACCAGGGCGACGCCCAGCGGGTGGCGGCGGCGCCACCACAGCAGGCCGCAGGCGAGGGCGGCGACCACCTGGTCGAGGACGACGACATCGGGGTTCTCGTGGGTCTCGCCGGCCAGGACGCCCGAGGTCAGGACGGTGGTGACGGCGGCCAGCCCGATCATGGCCAGGTCGACCGTCAGCTGCCGGCGCCCCTCCTCGCGGCCGCCGCGCGTGCCCCGTTCCTGTGCCGTCACAGCTCCCGAAGGTACCCGCGGGGGCGCCGGCGCGGTGCCCTCCCCCGCGGAGTCGATACCTTCGTCGACGGCGGGCGACCAAGGTCGCGTCCGCCGGCGACCTTCGGCCGACGCGGCGCGACGGGTGGCCCGCCTAGCGTGCCGGCCATGCAGAAGATTCTCGGTTTCCTCAGCTTCGTGCTGCTGACCCAGGGCGCGGGCGGCCTGGCGCACTACTTCCTGGACTGGTTCGACCTGTGGACCGTGGTGCACCGGATCGGGTTCCTCGACGGCTACGAGGTCTTCGCCTCGGTGGTGCTGCTCGTGCTGGGGCTGCTGGTCGGCGCCGTCTCCGACCGGTTCGATTGAACGGCGGGGAAGTCGACGACCCGGTCGCACCAGCGGCGCAGCAGCACCCGGTCGTGGCCCACGGCCAGCAGCGCGGCGCCGGAGGCGGCGCGGTACTCCTCGACGACGGCGACCAGCGCGGCCGTCGTGGAGGCGTCCAGCATGGCGGTCATCTCGTCGCAGATCAGCAGCGCCGGCCTGAGCAGCAACGCCCGCGCCACACAGGCGCGTTGCAGTTGCCCGTCGCTGACCTGGTGGGGGTGGCGGGTCAGCAGTTCGGTGGTGAGACCGACGGTCGCGGCCCACTCGTCCACGCGGCCGGCCAGCTCGTCGCCCCGGCCGGTGGCGTGGGCGGGCGCGGCGATCAGCTGGCGGAGCGTCATCCTGGGGTCGGCGGCCAGGCGGGGCTGTTGGAAGACCAGGCCGACGGCGGTGCGCTGCTCCCGGGGCGCGCGGAAGCGGAAGCCGCCGGCCGGGCGGCCGGCGAGCCGGACGGTGCCGGCGTAGGGGCGGTGCAGCAGCGCGGCGACCCGGGCGAGCGTGGACTTGCCGCAGCCGCTCGGGCCGAGCAGTCCGACGGCCTCGCCGTCGGCGACCGCCAGGGACAGCTCCCGCACCACGGGGGCGCGGCGGTCGTAGCCGGCGGTGATGCGTTCCAGCTCAAGCACGGGCGGCCTCCCTCGGGTGGTGGCAGGCGACGCCGCCGGCCAGGGCGGGAAGCGCGCCGCAGGCGTCGGTGGCCGCCGGGCAGCGGGGCGCGAAGGCGCAGCCGGCGGGCAGCGCGTCCAGCTCGGGCGGCATCCCCGGGATCGGCGTGAACGCGCGCTCAGGCAGCGCGTCCAACAGCCCGGCGGCGTAGGGGTGCCGGGGGCCGGGAGAGCCGAAGAAGGCGTCGGCGCGGGCGAGTTCGACGATCCGCCCGGCGTACATCACGGCGACCCGGTCGGCGATCCGCTCGGCGGCGGCCAGGTCGTGGGTGATCACCAACAGCCCGCGTCCGTCGTCGACATGGCGGCGCAGCTCGTCCACGGTGCGGTCGACCAGGTCGCGGTCGAGCCCGGTGGTCGGCTCGTCGGCGATCAGCAGCGGGGCGTCGCCGACCAACGCCAGCGCGGTGGCGGCGCGTTGGGCGAGGCCGCCGGAGAGCTGGTGCGGGTGGCGGTCCAGGTGGTCGAGGGGGAACGCGGCGCGCTCCGCGGCCCGTTCCCCGGCGGCCCTGAGCTTGGAGCGGGGGACGTCGGTGATCTCCCTGACGGTCTCCTCCAGTTGGGAGCGGACGGTGCGCACCGGGGTGAGGTGGGCCGACGGGCTCTGCGGGATCAGCCCCAGGCGGCGACCGCGCACGGTGCGCGAGAGCGTCGCCTGGTCGGCGGTGAGCAGGTCCGGTCCCTCAGGCGCCAGCCGGGCGCCGCCCCGGACCATGGCGTTGGCCGGCAGCAGCCCCAGCAGGGCGGAGGCGAGCACGGACTTGCCGCAGCCGCTCTCCCCCACCAGCGCCAGGCACTCGCCGGCGGCCAGGTCGAAGGAGACGTCCTCGACGGCCGCCACGTCGCGCCCGCCCGGCATCAGGAACCGCACCGACAGGCCGGCCACGCTCAGCAGCGGCTCGCCCTCCGGGGACCGCCGGGCGGGCGGCGCGGGGCGGGTGGTGGGGGGTGCCTCGGTCACAGGACCAGCTCCGATCGGCGGCGTGGGTTGATCCGTTCGCGCCACAGTCCCGCGACTCCGGCGACGGCCAGGGTGGTGACCACGATGAACAGCCCGGGGAAGAGCGTCGGCCACCAGTCGCCGGCCGACAGCGAGCCGCGCGCACCGTTGATCATGGTGCCCAGGCTCGCCTGGTGGGCGGGGATGCCGAGCCCGAGGAAGGACAGCGCCGACTCGTGCCACACCGCGTGCGGCACCATCAGCACCGCCGCGAGCCCCGCCTGCGGCAGCACGGCCGGCAGCAGATGGCGCGCGGCCACCCGCAGCCGGGAGGCGCCGCCGGAGATCGCGGCGTCCACGAACGGCCGGGAGCGCAGCGAGTGGACCTCGGCCCGCACGATGCGGGCGGTGGAGACCCAGTGCGTCAGCCCCACGGAGGCGACCACCGGCCAGACGCCGGGCCGGAACATCGCCACGATGAAGACACCCATCAGCAGGTGCGGCACGGCGGTGAACGTGTCGACGACCCGCATCAGCACCCGGTCGAACCAGCCGCCGACCGCCCCGGCCAGACAGCCGAGCGCCAGCCCGATGAAGCTGGCCACCAGGGCGGCGACGAGCCCCACCAGCAGTGAGACCCGCAGCCCGTAGACGCTGCGCAGCAGCAGGTCCCGGCCCATGTCGTCGGTGCCGAACGGGTGCGCGCCGGAGGGCGGCAGCAGTTTGGCCGTGAGGTCGACGGCCTGCTGGTCCAGCGGGAAGAACACCGGCACCAGCAGCACCGCCAGCGCCGCGAGTCCCACCAGCGCGCAGGAGACCACGGCCCGCACCCGGCGGGTGCCGCGTCGCGCGTCGCCCACGGGGCGCCAGCCGGCCCCGGCGGACGCGGGCGCCGCGGCGGTGGTCGGGGCGGATTCCTGTGCCATGGCGGTCACATCTCGTTCAGGTCGACGCGCGGATCGGCGAGCCCGTAGAGGAGGTCGGCCAGCAGGTTGCCGGCCAGCACCGCGAGCGCCGAGAGGGCGGTGAGCGCGGCCAGCAGCGGGAAGTCCGTCGCCGTGGCCGCGCGCACGGTGGCCGAGGCGATGCCCGGCCAGCTGAAGACGGTCTCCACCAGCAGCGCCCCGGTGATCAGCTCGGGGATGCGGGTGCCGACCAGGGTGAGCACGGGGAGCAGCCCGGAGCGCAGCCCGTGGCCGAGCAGCACCGTCCGCTCGCTCACCCCGCGCGCCCGCGCCCCGCGCACCGGGTCCTCGTGCAGGGCGTCGGTGACGCCCTGGCGGACGTAGAGCACGAACCACGGCAGCTGCGAGACGGTCAACACGGCGGCCGGCAGCGCCAGATGGCTCAGCAGGCCGCCCGAGGTGACGGTGTCCTCGCCCGCCTCGGTGAGGCCGCCGGCGGGCAGCACGTCGAGCTGGAGCGCGAAGAGCCAGATCGCCAGCAGCGCCAGCCAGAACGGGGGCGCCGCCTGGAGGGTGTAGCCGAGGGAGGTGACGGTCCGGTCCAGCCAGCCGCCCTCCCGCCGCGCGGCGAGCACGCCGAGCGCGGTGCCCAGCAGCACGGAGCCGACGAACGCGACCGCGCACAGCAGCAGCGACCAGCCGATCCGTTCCGCGATGACCTGGGAGACCGGCTGGCGCAGCGCCAGGGACTGCCCGAGGTCGCCGCCGAGCGCCGAGGTGAGCCAGCTCCACCACTGCTCGACGAAGGTGCCGTCGGGCGAGAGGTTCTCGCGCAGCGCGTCCAGCGTCTCCTGGGAGGCGCCCGAACTCTCCCCGACATAGCGCCGCACCGGGTCGAACGGCGAGGCCGCGGCGACGGCGAACATCCCGAGGGTCACCACGACCAGCACCGGCACGGCGGCCAGCGCCCGCCGCCCCACCAGGCGCGCCACCGCCGGCCAGGGCACGGTCACGGGCGCACGCGCCAGTCCTCCACGTTCCACCAGGGACCGTGCCCCAGTCCGTGGTCGTGCGGCTCGACCTGGGTGGTGACCCCGTCCCAGGCGTCGGCCATCACGTAGACGTGGTCGACGTGGGTGAGGAAGGTGTAGCCGGGGTCCTCCAGCAGCTCGCGCTGCACCGCCTCGTAGGCGGCCTCGCGCTCCGCCTGCTCGGCGCTGCGCCGTCCGGCGTCCAGCGCCTCGTCCACGGCGTCGTTCCGGTAGTGGGCCATGTTGTTGTAGCCGTTCCCCGCCAGCTCGGAGTGGAGCAGGTTGTACAGCTGGAAGTCGGGGTCGGTGGGTTCGCCGCCGCCGGAGAGGACGGCGTCCTCGGCGAGACGGCCGTCGATGACCTCCCAGGAGCCGGACTCCACGGTGATGTCGACGCCGATCTCCTTGGCGTCCGAGGCGTAGGCCAGGGCGTGCTCCTGGCGCAGCCGGTCGCCCGCCGGGTACCAGAGGGTGAACGCGGCGCGCTGCCCGTCCCGTTCCCGCACGTCGCCCTCGCCCAGTTCCCAGCCGGCCTCGTCCAGCAGGCGGCCGGCCTCCTCGGGGTCGTGGGCCCGCTCGGTGCCCTCGGCGAACCACGGGCTGGCGGTGGGGATCGCGCTGTGCGCGGGGTGGCCGGCGCCCAGCAGGATGCTGTCGACCATCAACTCCCGGTCGACGGCGAGGTCCAGCGCGCGGCGGACGGCGGTGTCGCCGGTGACCGGGTTGTCCGAGGGCAGGGTCACGGCGCGGAAGTCGGCGCTCTCGGCGGTGACGGTGGTCATCCCGTCCTCGCCGGCGAAGCCCTCGGCGAGGTTGGGCGGGAGGACGGCGGCGTCCAGGTCCCCGGAGCGCAGCCGGGTGGCGCGCACGTCGTCGTCGGGGATGACGGCCATGGTGACCCGTTCGACCTCGGGGGCGCCGTCCCAGTAGTCGGGGTTGGCGGTCAACGAGATGCGCTCGCCGGGCGACCAGTCGGTGAGGGTGTAGGGGCCGGTGCCGACGGGCTCGGTGTTGTAGGAGCCGGTGTTGACGTCCTGCTCGCCGGCGACGTGCCGGGCGGCGATGGGCAGCACGGTGCGCTCGGTGAACGCGGCGTACGGGTACTTCAGGGTGAAGAGCACCTCGTGGTCGCCCGCGGCCTCGACGCTCTCGACCGCGTCCAGCTCGCCCTTGGCGGCGTTGTTGGTGCCGTCGTCGAGGATCGTCTCGTAGGTGAAGACGACGTCGGCCGCGGTGAACGGTTCGCCGTCGCTGAAGGTGACGTCCTCCCTGAGCGGGAAGCGGTAGGTGAGCCCGTCCTCGCCGACCTCCGGCAGCTCGGCGGCGAGCGCCGGCTGGAGCTCCAGGTTCTCGTCGCGGCGGAGCAGCCCGTCGAAGATCTTGGAGTTGCCGTCCTTGCCGTAGCCGAGCAGCGGGCTCAGCGTCTCCGGCTCGTTGGCTATGCCCACCACCACGCTGTCCCGGCCGCCGCCGGCGGAGTCGCCGCCGTCGGCGTCGCCGGGCGTCGAGCAGCCGGCGACGGCGACCAGCGCGGCCACCGCCCCCGCCACGGCACCGTCACGGACCCGCCTGCGGACCGTCATCACCACACCCCTGCCGAGCGTCACATCGGTTGTTATTGCGAACAACTCGCAATAGGGCAATTAAAACAGGTGATCGGGTGGCCCTGTCCAGGGGTCCTGGCGGCTCCGGGGCTCCCCGCGGGGGAACGCGGCACCGTTCCGCGGGCGTTCACCCCGCCGTCGCCGTCCGGGAAGCCCCGGTTCCGTCCCCGTCCGGGGAGCCCCGGTTCCGTCGCCGTTCAGCCGGTGGGAGCCAGCCCGCGCCCGGCCAGCCAGGCCAGCTGCCGCACCTGCTGGTCCGAGCCGCCGCCCGCGTGGTCGGAGAACTCCCAGACCGTGATGTCCTTCTCCCCCGCGTAGCGGTTGTAGGCGGCGTAGACCGTCGACGGCGGGCAGACCGGGTCCATCAACGCCACGCTGAACAGCGCGGGGGCGGTCGCCCGCGCGGCGAAGTGCTGGCCGTCGAAGTACGCCAGCACGTCGAACACCCGCGCGGGCTCGACCCGTTGGTGCGCGCCCAGGTAACTCACCAGCTCGGGGTAGGGTCCCGCCCCCGCGATGTCGGCCCCGCGCCGGTAGTGGCACAGGAACGGCACGTCCACCAGCGCCCCGGCCACCGCGTCCCCGAGCAGCCCGGCCACCGCGAGGGTCAGCCCGCCGCCCTGGCTGCCGCCGGAGACGACCACCCGGTCCCGGTCGACGGCCGGGTGGGCGCGCAGCGCCTCCACCGCGCGCACGCAGTCGGTCATCAGCCGCCGGTAGTAGTACTCCTCGCGGCTGGCTATGCCGCGCGTCATGAATCCGCGCACCCACTGCGGCGCCGAGGAGGGGTCGGAGTCGGGCGTCTCGTGGCCCTGACCCCGGCTGTCGACCACCAGGTGCGCGTAGCCGGCGGCGCTCCACAGCAGCCGGTCCAGGTGCGGCCCGCGCCCCCCGCTGTAGCCCTGGTAGGTGACCACGGCCGGCAGCGGGCCCGGGGCGTTCCTCGGCAGCAGCAGCCAGGCGGCGACGGGCTCGCCGGCCCAGCCGGGGAAGCGGACGTCGTAGACGTCGACCGAGGTCAGCGGCGAGTCGGCCACCGGCCGGTACACCGCCTCCACGCCCTCCCCCGCCGCCCGCGCGGCGTCGAGCGTCCCGGACCAGAACTCGGCGAAGTCGGGGGGCGCGGAGAGCCCCGAGTCGTAACGCCGCAGTTCCTCCAACGACAGATCGGTCAGCGCCACGGCCGACCTCCCTTCCCGGCCGCGCCCGCCTCGGGCCGGCCAATGATCGACTGCGGCAAGCTACGGCGCGCGTCCCCGCACGTCAACGGCCTGTCCGGGGTTCGGGCGACCCCACGCGGGCCGCCCCCCGGCGGGCCGGGACCGCGTCCCGGCGCGAGCCCGGTGCCGCGTGACGGCACCGCCCGGCACCGCCTCTCCCCCGCCCCCCACCCGGGGTTGAGCGAGCACCCCCGCCCATGCGGTATGGTTCTACCGCGCGCTGATCGAGGGCAAAGCCCCAGATCAGACGGGCACCGGGACGTGGCGCAGTTTGGTAGCGCACTTGACTGGGGGTCAAGGGGTCGTGGGTTCAAATCCCGCCGTCCCGACGGTGTCGAAGGTCCGTTGAGCGGGAGGTTTCCTCCCAGCTCAACGGACCTTTCGTCGTTTCCGGTCAGGGACTACCGCACCACTCGGAGATGGCCACGCGTTCCCGTGTTGGGGACCGTTCGCAGCGCCGAAGACGGACACCGGCGAACATTTCAGGGCAGGGAGCGAGTCGCGTGGGCGACGAGCGGAACGGCCGCGGTACGGCGCGCGTCGAGC
The DNA here is from genome assembly GCF_900230195.1 of Streptomyces zhaozhouensis. Lineage (GTDB taxonomy): Bacteria > Actinomycetota > Actinomycetes > Streptomycetales > Streptomycetaceae > Streptomyces > Streptomyces zhaozhouensis. The sequence goes on along the minus strand of NZ_OCNE01000007.1, from coordinate 96,682 downwards.
TCAGGAGACAGCGGTGGCGCCGCTTCTCCGTCAGTCCGCGGTACGCCTCGGTCCGCTGCGGGTCGTCGGTGCTTCTGACGGAGGGGAAGCCGCGGAGCCCGTGTCGGGTCGGTCGCGCTTGATGGCCGCGTCCACCGCGGCACCGATGCGGCGCAGTGCCGCCAGCTCTTGGGGCTCGAGATCATCGATCAGGTACTCGCGGACCGCGGCGACGTGTCCCGGCGCCGCTGCCACGACCACCTCGTACCCGGCCTCGGTCAGCGTCGCGGCGGTGCGCCTTCCGGAGCCGGGGATCCGGTTCCGTGCGAGCAGTGCGCGCTTCTCAAGCCGACCGACGACATGGGACAGCCTCGACAGTGACGCCGCCGTTCGCGCGGCCAGGGCGCTCATCTGCATGGTGCGATCCGGCTGCTCGGACAGGACCGAGAGCACCATGTACTCGAAGAAGGTCAGTTGGGCCTCGCGCTGCATGCGCGCATCCAGCGCAGCCGGCAGGCTGATCATGATCGCGGAGTTGGCCAGCCACGCCGCAAGCTCGTCGCCGTTCAGCCATCGCGTCTCGGCAACCGCACCAGTGGACTCCCCCGAGCCGGAGCCTTCTCCGGCAAGCGCCGCCGTCTCGGACCCGGTCCGTGGACGCCGGCGTCGCTGGCCGTTCGTGTCATCTGCCGTGCTCGCCATGAGGACATCCTAGACCCACTTATTGACGCGTCAAGTTCGATGGAGTGGAACTTGACGCGTCAAGTTCTCTTCGCTGCCGACCGAGCGCGTAAGCAACAGCGGCGCGATGTGCCATCGCCCCCGTTACGCACCCTTCTGCGGCGCTGAGGCCTGCCCCTCGCGGACACGCGGGGCCGGCGGGCAGGTTCAGGAAAGGACAACAGATGCGGTCCACGTCTCTCGGCAGGCTCGATGTCTCGCGCATCGGCCTGGGTGTCATGGGGATGTCGGCGTACTACACCGGCGCCGGTCGGGACGAAGCCGAGTCGATCCGCACCATTCACCGCGCCGTCGACCTCGGTGTCACCCATCTGGATACCGCCGAGGTGTACGGGCCCTACGTCAACGAGGGACTGGTGGGTCGCGCGATCAAGGGCCGCCGGGACGACGTTGTTCTCGCCACCAAGTTCGGCCTCGTCTCCCACACCGGCCGGCCGGGCCCGGACAGCACCCCCGCCAACATTCGCACGGCGGTCGACGGCTCACTGCGGCGGCTCGGAACCGACCGCATCGACCTCTACTACCAGCACCGGGTCGACCCCCGCACTCCCATCGAGGAGACGGTGGGGGCGCTCAGCGAGCTGGTGGAGGCGGGGAAGGTCCTCCACATCGGACTGTCGGAGGCGGCGGCGGCGACCATTCGCCGGGCCCACGCGGTCCATCCCGTGGCCGCCGTCCAGAGCGAGTACTCGCTGTGGGCACGAGATCCCGAGGCCGAAGTGCTCCCCACGCTGCGTGAGCTCGGCATCGGACTGGTTCCCTACTCACCGCTGGGACACGGCTTCCTCGCCGGCGACATCGGCACCCTCGACGGCCTGGACGCCACCGACTGGCGTCGCTCCAATCCCCGGTTCACCGGCGACAACCTCACGCGCAACCTGCGCATCGTCGACCAGGTACGCGAGGTCGCCGACGAAGTCGAGGCCACCCCCGCGCAGGTCGCTCTGGCCTGGTTGCTCACGCGAGGCGACGGCATCGCGCCCATTCCGGGGACGAAACGTAGCGACCGCCTCGAGGAGAACAGCGCCGCCGACGGCATCCGGCTCACCCCAGGCCAGATCACCCGCCTGAACAACCTGACACCGGCGTCCGGCGAACGCCATGCCGAGCCCGACATGGCCGCCATCGACCAGTGAGAGAAGCACGAAGCCGCCCATCGCCCCGCGCCATCCGCCGAGTCAGCACTGCGAGCCCGGGCATCGAGCGGCGAACCGGGCGAGGCAAACAAGATTCTGCCGCAGCGAAAGAAACGGAACACCACATCATGTCAAGCGATCTCATCCGTGTCGGCATCATCGGCGCGGACACGAAGGCGAGCTGGGCGGGGGCAGCGCACATACCCGCGCTGGCGGCACAGCCCGACTTCCACCTTGCCGGTGTGGCGACGCGGCACGAGGAGAGCGCGCGCGGCGCTGCCGAGGCGTTCGGCGCCGAGCGTTGGTTCGCGGACCCCTACGCGCTCATCGGTGACCCTTCGATCGACCTCGTCACCGTCGCGGTGAAGGTCCCGGCTCACCGCGAGCTCGTCCTGGCGGCCCTCGCGGCGAACAAGGCCGTGTACGCGGAGTCGCCGCTGGGCACGACCGTCGCGCAGACCGAAGAGATGGCTGAGGCGGCCGGCTCACTGCACACCGCGATCGGCCTGCAGGGCCGGCTCAACCCCTCGGTACGCCGCGCGGCGGAGATCATCGCTCAGGGCCGGCTCGGGCGGCTGCTCTCGGCACGAGTCGACGCGACGACCTTCGGCAACGGCCCGGAATCGGTGAGCGCGTACGCGTACTTCGACAAGGCGGCGTCCGGAGCCGGCTTTCTCCCCATCGCCGCGGGCCACGTCCTGGATGTCGTCGAAGCCGTTCTCGGCGACATCACCGAAATCGACGCCCGCACCGAACTCCTCTGGCCACAGGTGAGATTGGTGGACACCGGCGCGATCTCCGTCCGCGAGGTCCCGGATCACCTGGACGCCATCGCCAAGACCTCCTCGGGGGCGCCGGTCGGAGTGCAGATCCTGGCGGGCGTACCCGCCGCCGACGCCCGTTTCAGCCTGAGAGTACGCGGATCGGAGGGCTGGCTGAACCTGACCGGCGACCACCCCGCAGGCGTGCAGGTCGGCGACCTCACCCTCTCGTCGAACGTCGACTTCACCGCGCCCGACAGCCTCGTCGCCACCGGCACGGGCCCCACCGCCGCCGACATCTGGACGGGCGCTTCCCTCAACGTCGGCGAGGTCTACGCCAGCCTGGCCCGCGACATCACTAACGGCACCCACCACACCCCGGGATTCCCTCACGCTGCCCACAACAGCCGACTCGTCGCCCGAGTCGAACAAGCCGCTCGGACCGGCGTCCGGCAGTGAGGCCACCCCGCCTCGTGGCACCGTGCACCGCTGCCGGAGACGCACGGACGGCCGACAGAGACGCCCCACCCGTCAGCCCCTGGTGTCCGCGATCAAGGTCGCGGACACCAGGGGCCGCATGGCGGCAGCCTTCGCAGGGCCGGGCCCGTGACGGATACGGCGACCGATCCGCGCGTACGGGCGGCCGACATAGGTTCGGACCCGCTGAAGGGTTCCCGAGGCCCACAACCCCGATCAGGGAGTCGTTGATGATGTCAGTTCCTCGTCACCATGGCGCTCGCGGCGCTTCGCGGCAGGCTCACGGCGTATGACCACCTCCGCGCGCGCCGCCGTCCTCGAGGCGCGGGACGGGCCTTTCGCATTCCGCGACATCGAGATCGAGGACCCGCGGCCCGACGAGGTGCTCGTCCGCGTCGTCGCGACCGGGATATGCGCGACCGACGCTCACGTGCGGGCGCAGCGCATGGCGACGCCGCTGCCGGTGGTGCTGGGGCACGAGGGAGGAGGAGTCGTCGAACGCGTGGGGGCCGCTGTCACCACCGTCGAGCCCGGTGACCACGTCGTCCTCTCCTACCACTCGTGCGGCCGCTGCAAGCCGTGCATGTCTTCGCACGCGGCCTACTGCGACAACGTCTGGGCGGCCAACTTCGCGGGTGCCCGCCTGGACGGTTCGAACGGTCTCCACGTCGCCCACGGTGCCGAGCCGCACGGTCACTTCTTCGGCCAGTCCTCGTTCGCCACCCACGCCCTGACGCACCAACGGAACACGATCAAGGTCCCCCGCGATCTGCCCCTCGACGTCATGGCTCCGCTGGGGTGCGGGCTGCAGACGGGCGCGGGGGCCGTGCTCAAGGCCCTCGCCGTGCCGGCGGGAGCGTCCTTCGCGGTCCTCGGCGTGGGAGCGGTGGGCCTGGCGGCGGTCATGGCGGCACATGTCGCGGGGGCGACCACCATCGTCGCCGTCGACGTCGACGCCGGCCGCCTCGGGCTGGCCCGCGATCTCGGAGCGACGCACCTCGTCGACCCCAACCGGGTCGGGGATCTGACTCGCGCGCTCCGCGCCGTCGACGAACGCGGTCTGGAGTACGTCCTCGACACGAGCGGCCGCGCGGAGAACCTCGACGCCGGGGTCGGCGCCCTGGCACCGATGGGTCGATTCGGCTTCGTGGCGTTCCACGAAGGAGCGGGCGCCGTGCTCGACGCCGGCCGGCTCACGCTCGGACAGTCGCTTCAGGGCATCATCCAGGGCGACGCCGTCTCGTCGCTCCTGATCAACGACCTTGCCCAGCTCTATCGAGCGGGCCGGTTCCCCATCGACCGGCTGCTGTCCTTCTACGACTTCGCCGATATCAACACCGCGTTCGAGGACGCGGGCTCAGGCCGCGTCACCAAGGCGGTCCTTCGCTTCACGTGACCGGGACAGACCACCCGTTCGACAGATTCCCAGGAACACAGAGAGGCTCCCGCCGATGTGCCAGAGCAGTCAGATACCCATCAGCGTCGAAGAAACCCCCAGCTTCTACGGGATCGACCACTACGGATTCCCCCGCGCGGGGGCGGACGACCCGTTGGACCCCGAGGGCTATTACCCCCCGTATTTCCAGAGCGAGCACTTCCAGAAGTACGGCTACCACGTGGAAGAACTGCGCGGCGGCTTCTACTGGGTCACCAGTGCCGGCTACGACGCCGCGTTCGTGGTGACCGAGGAGGGCGTGGTCGCGATCGACGCGCCCCCGACGCTGGGCGAGAACATGCTGGCGGCGATCGAGGACGTCACCGACCGACCGGTGACCCACGTCATCTACAGCCACTGGCACGCCGATCACATCGGCGCGGCCTCCGTGTTCGGCCCCGACGTCGAGATCGTCGCCCACCGCATCACCAAGGAACTCCTGGAGCGCTTCCCCGACCCGAAGCGGCCCCTGCCGACGAGGACGTTCGACGACGAACTCGTCCTCGAAGTGGGCGGCGTGAGCCTGCAGCTCTCCTACAAGGGAGAGAACCACTGCCCCGGCAACATCTTCATCTACGCACCCCGGCAGAAGGTGCTCACGGCCGTCGACATCGTCAGTCCGGGAAGCGTCACATTCATGCACTGCGACGCCTCGCAGAACATCTCCGGCTGGTACGAAGCTCAGTCCCAGATCCTCGCATACGACTTCGACTACTTCGTCGGCGGGCACCACATGCATTACGGCACCTACGAGCAGGTGAAGCTGTGCGTGGAGTACTTCGCCGACGTGCTCGAGGGAGCGACTGCGGCGGTCGAGCGGTTCAGCCGCTCGGACGCGCTCGCCGACATCGTGACCGGCACCGGCTGGAACAGGATCTTCGTCGGCACCGAGAACTGGATCAGCTCCATGGCGAACTACACCACCCGCCACGTCCTCGAGAAGGAGACGAGCGACGGCCGGCTCTGGTGGGAACGGCTGGCGGGAGCCACCACCCAGACCAAGTACCACGCGTACACCGTGCTGGAATCGATCCGCCTCGAACGGCCCCGGCCCGACTACCGCCTGCGGGGCGAGAATCCTCCGGTCTTCCTGACCTGACACTGTTCTGAACAGTGCGAGCAAACGACCCTTGTAAACGAGAAGGACCACCATGAGAGCCGCCGTCATCACCTCGTTCGGCGAACCCTCCGTGTTGCGGGTCGCGGAGGCTCCGCGACCGGTGCCGGGTCCGGGTCAAGTACTGGTGCGGGTTCACGCCGCCGGGGTGAACCCGGCGGAGATCCAGGCACGAGCCGGAGCGTTCCGCCTGCGTGCTCCCGCCATCATCGGATTCGAGTTCGCCGGCGTCGTCGAGGCGGTCGGCCCGGGCGTCGACGAGGGCGTGGTCGGCGACCGCGTCGCCGGGTGGCCGGACTCCGCCACCCAGGGCTCCTACGCCGAGTACACGGTCAGCGGCAACTTCGCGACGATCCCCGACGGCGTTTCCTTCGAGGAGGCCGCGGCTACCGTCATCGGCGCCGACAACGCGGCGAGGGCTCTCGGGCTTCTGCACTTGCGCCCGGGTGAAACGCTCGTGGTCACCGGCGCGAGCGGTGCTCTGGGCGGCGCCGCCGTGCAGTTCGCGCGACAGCGCGGTGTGACGGTGATCGGCGTCGCCGGGACTGCCAACGCCGACTTCGTCAGGAGTCTCGGAGCGACCCCTGTCGCCCACGGTCCGGGCCTGGTCGACCGCATCCGTGCCGCCGCTCCTGGCGGGGTCGACGCCGCGCTCGACACCGCCGGCAAGGGGCTCCTTCCCGCCCTCGTCGATCTTCTCGGCGGCCCCGACCGGATCGTGACGCTCGCCGACCGCGATGCCGCACAACACGGCGTCGCGTTCAGCCCCGGGGGCAGCGGGAACCGCGACCGCGGCCCTGTCCAGGAAGCCCTGGATCTGATCGCGGCCGGCGCATGGACCGCACGCATCGGCCGGAGCTTCCCACTCGACGAGGCCGCGGACGCTCATCGCCTCGTCGCCACGGGCCACACCCACGGCAAGGTCATCCTTCTTCCCTGACGCGGCCGACCGGCCGTTCCACCACGACAACAAACAAGCGGAGAATCCGAAATGCCCGCAGTCCTCGTCCATGGTGTACCTGATACCCACCGGCTTTGGGACACCGTCCGCCCCTATCTTCAACGCGAAGATGTGGTGACGATCGATCTCCCCGGGTTCGGCGTACCCCTGCCAGCGGGATTCACGTCGACGAAAGAAGAGTATCTCGACTGGCTTGTGAAGAGGATCGAAGAGATCGGCGAACCCGTCGACCTGGTCGGTCATGATTGGGGATCTCTGCTCACGGGCCGTCTCGCGTCTATCCGACCGGATCTGGTGCGGACTTGGACAGGCATCAGCGGACCAATCGATCCGGAATATCCGTGGCATTATCTTGCCAAGATCTGGCAAACGCCAGGCGAGGGCGAGCAATGGATGGCGGACCTCGACCTCGAGGCGTTCGCAGCAAGCCTCAACGAGGCGCAGATGCCGCGCGACGCGGCAAACGAATCGGTCCGGCATCTCGATGCCACTATGAGAGCAAGCATTCTTGCCCTTTACCGTTCGGCGATCGAGGTCGGGGCGGAGTGGAAGCCGGGTCTGAGCAACGTGACCGCACCAGCGCTGGTGATCTGGGGCCTGGACGATCCGTTTCTTCCGCACCGCTTCGCCGACGAGCTCGGGAATGCCACACGCGCACGTGCCGTCTTCAAGCTGCGCAGCTCGCACTGGCCGATGATAGAGCGTCCGGCCGATGTCGCGCGCCAACTCGAGGCCCACTGGGCTCACGGGTAGAACCTGCGCCTGGGGCACTCGGGCTCAAACCCCGCAGCCGCTACGCGAACGGCTGTAATCGCCCGCTCGCCATGGTGAGCCCGAGTGCCCACGTATTTGTCCGGAAACGAATCATCGTGACGCGGCCCGGAGCGCGTTGCCGGGGCTGCACACGGCAGGAGCATCCTGATGACGAATTCAGCGAATACCCGGATCGGCGTCGGCCTTGTCGGGGCCAGTGCCGAACGGGGTTGGGGCGGAATCGCTCACGTCCCGGCGCTGCAGGCGCTCGACGCTTTCCAGATCCGCGCCGTCAGTACGACTCGTATGGAGAGCGCGAACGCGACCGCTCGTCGGCTGGGCGCCGATCTCGCCTTCGACACACATGAGGCTCTGGTCGTACGACCGGAGGTCGACCTGGTGGTGGTTGCGGTCAAGGTGCCGGACCACAAGCAGATTGTTTCCGACGCGCTGGCCGCGGGCAAGATGGTTTATTGCGAATGGCCGCTCGCAAGAAACCTATCGGAGGCCGAAGCGCTGGAGGGGTTTGCCCGCGAGCGGCGGCTGCGGACGGTTGTCGGGTTGCAGGGCGGCCTGCACCCGCCGATCCTCTTCCTCCGCGACCTCATCGCGCAAGGCGTGATCGGCAAGCCGCTCAGCACGAGCATCCGAGCGCATGTGACCGACGACATGTGGGTCGGCCGATATGACCCGCCGGTCGAGTACATGGCTCACGCGAAGCACGGCGCCACGCTTCTGAGCATCATGCTCGGCCACGGGCTCGAACCGCTCGCGCGCGTGCTCGGCACGTTCGAGCGTCTGTCCGCCGTCGTCGCCAATCAGCGCGGTGACGGCGTCCGCCTCTCCGATGGCGCGTCTCTCCCGAAGGACGCGCCGGACGAGATCGTCGTCGCCGGCGTTCTCGAAGGCGGGATCGTCACTTCGCTGCACTACAGTGCCGGGCAGTCTGCCGGCCCGGCGACGGTGTGGGAGATCCAGGGCACCGAGGGCAGTGTGCGTGTGGAGTCGGCGTCGGGCTACCTCCATTTCACCGATCTCACCCTCACGCTGCGCCGCGGCAGCGAGCCCGTCCACGTGCTACAGGTCCCTCCCGCTTATGCGGCTCCCGACCTGGGACTCGACGCACCCGCGGCGGGGGTCGCCCGTCTCTACGCCCAGTTCGCCGCCGACCTCCACGACGGAACCGCCGATGCGCCGGATTTCGCGGTCGCACTCGATCGCCACCGGGTACTCGAGGCGATCACACGGGCCGCTGAAACAGGTCATCGGCAGCATCCGTCCCGCCCCGACCGGATGAACTCCCATCAATGACCCCGGGAGAGGCACTGCCGCGGGACCCGAGGCCCGCGGACGTCCTCGCGTTCTTCGACCTGCCCGGCACGTCCACCCCCCTGATCGCGAAGAGCCCCGCACGGACACAGACACGGACACGGACACGATTCCGTGGCAGCTGCGCACCATGCCCGACCCGTGCGTGGCGCGGAGCGTTGCCCGTCCGGGGTCCCGCGTTCGACCCGGCCCCGAGTCGACCGTGCCGGAGATCGCGGACATCATCCTCCGTACGGGAGACGAGACGGACGTCGACCACGTCGTCGACCTCGTCCACCTGGCCGACCAAGGCGTGGACCAGGCCCTGGAACTGCCGCGTCAGACGATGGAACCGTCCCGCGGAAAGCCGAGCCGCAGGACGGCGCGGTCCGCCCCGGGGGCCGCGTCATCGCGTCGGTCCCCCGCGCGCGGTTGAGGCGGCGGCATAGAGCCAACGGCGAAGGACGAGGGTCACGGCCGGCATCATCACATACGTCATCAACGTGCTGAACAGCAGCGCGAGCAGCGGCACCCGCGCCACAAGCGGCCAAGCACTGAGCGCCGGCCCCAGGAGACCGTTGCCGATCAGGGAGATCGGAAGTACGGCCGTGAACGCGGCGAGCGCCATCTTCCACCGAGGCGGCGCCGTCGTGGGCGTGTCGTGCGCAGTGGTGAACAGGGTCTCCATGCCGGAGAGTTCGCGACGCGCCACCTCGCTCTGATGATGGCCCTCGCAGGAGTCGAACAGTGCGGCCCGCTCAGGTGACGTCGTCCAGTGCCGCGCGGACTCCTGGTCGCGGAACCGGTGGATCAGGACCCACGCCCCGGCGGCCGTGGCGGGCCGGAACAACCCGTCCCCCAGGTGTCCGGGAAACGCTGAGGCGGTGTCGGTCACCCGCCCGAACCAGTCCCGGAATTCCTGCTCGTAGCCGGGTTCCACAGCGCGCGCGGTCAGCAGGGTGACGTCGGCCGGGCCGACGTCGTCCGTCTCGGTCATCGCTTCTCATTCCGCCGTCGTGAGCTGTCAGAGCTGCGGTGCCACACGCACGAGGTGCTTGGTCTCCTGGAATTCCTCGATCCCGCGGATGCCGTTCAGACGGCCCACTCCCGACTGCTTGAAGCCGCCCTCCTCGAACTGGTCGTGGACCATGGCCCAGGTGTTGGTCCAGACGGTCCCGGCCCGCAGTTCGCGGCCGACGCGCAGGGGGCGGTCGACATCACGGGTCCAGACGCTCGCGGCCAGGCCGAACTCGGTGGCGTTGGCACGCGCCACGGCGTCGGCCTCGGAGTCGAACACCTCGAAGGTGGCGACCGGCCCGAACACTTCGCGCTGCACGATCGGCGAGGACACGTCGGCGACCTCGATCAGGGACGGGCCGAGGAGCGCCCGATCCCGCCTGCCCCGCACGAGGACGGTGGCGTAGTCGGCCGCGGCGGCCACGGTCTGTTCGACCCGTTGGGCGTTTCCTTCGTCGATCATGGCGCCCATCTCGCTGGCGGGGTCGTCGCCGGGCCCGACCCGGACCGTTTCGAGGGCGGCGACGAGCCGCCGCCGGAGTTCGTCGGCCACGCCGCGCTGGACCAGTATCCGACTGCCCGTCATGCAGAACTGGCCCGCGAACATGGTGACGGCCTTGGTGAGCACGGGCACGACGGCGTCCAGGTCGGCGTCGTCGAAGACGAGCATCGGCGTCTTTCCGCCCAGTTCCATGGACAGTGTTTTCAGCGTCGGGGCGGCCTGTTCCATGATCACGCGGCCGACCGCGGTGGAGCCGGTGTAGCTGATCACGTCGACGTCCGGGGAGGAGACCAGCTCCGGAGCCCCGGCGTTGCCGCTCTCGGTGAAGACGTTGAACACGCCCGGGTCCAGGCTCGGGGTGTCGGCGACGATCTCGCTCAGCACTCCGTTGACCAGGCCGGTCTGCGCCGGCATCTTCATGACCACGGTGCAGCCGACCGCCAGGGCGGGTGCGAAGGATCGCGCCGAGAGGATGACCGGTGAGTTCCACGGCACGATCACCGCGGCGACGCCCGCGGCTTCGCGCAGGGTCATCGAGTACACGCCGGGTCGCACTTCCCCGGCCCTGCCGTGGTCGGTAAGGGAAAGCGCCGCGTGGTAGCGGAGCTTGGGCACGGTGCCCTCGACTTCGAGGGCCGCCTCGGCGAGTATTTTGCCGTTCTCCCGCGCCAGGAGGGTGATCAGCTCGTCCTTGCGCTGCTCCAGCCGGTCGGCCAGTTCGTGCAGCGCCGCCGCACGCCGGTGGCGGTCGCGGGACCAGGCGGTGGAGTCGAAGGCCCTTCGGGCCGCGGCCACGGCGGCCCTCGCCTCCCGCGCACCGCCGTCGGCGAAGGTGCCGAGCAGGCCGTTGGTCGCGGGGTTGCGTGACTCGCCGCGGGAGCCGGAGTCCTGCCACTGCCCGTCGATGTAGTGGCGCGCGTGGGGCAGGGTTTCGGATGTGGGCATGAGGTGACCTCTCGTCATGCGTCGCACGGCGTTTCGCCGCGGGTCCGCGGGACAACGTCAGCGACGCTACAAATCAGGGCCGGTGAGCGAATCGGGCGGGCGATCCGTCGTTTCCGCCGGAGGCGTCGCGCGCCCGCTCCGCCGCGGCCTCCCCGCGCTCACGGCGGCTCACCACCGGCGTGGAGGTGGCTCAGCTCGGTTCGGGTGTTGATGCCGAGCTTGGCGAACACGTTCCCGAGGTGGTGGCCCACGGTGCGGTGGCTGATCCGCAGCTGTACGCCGATCTCGCGATTCGTCAGCTGTTCGGCGGCCAGTTGGGCGACTCGCCTCTCCTGGGCGGTGAGCCGGTTCATCGCCCCGGTGTCCGAGCTTCCCCGGCGTCCCGGCGGCCCGGTGAGGTCCTGCTCGCGCCGCGCGCGTTGGCGCAGCGGCTCGGCACCGAGCCGGTCGAACGCCTCCAAGGCGGCGCCGATCCGGACGCGCGCATCGGTCCGCCGGCGGCCCCGTCGCAACCACTCGCCGTAGGACAACTGAGCGCGCGCGTAGAGCAGCGGGTGGGACCGGGCGCCCGGCACGTCGAGTGCGGCCCGGAAGGCGCCCTCGGCCCGAGCGCCGCCGAGGAGCCCGCGCGTGACGTGCGCGGCACAGCGGGCCCACGGCGCTCCCGTGCGCCGTGCCCAGGCTTCGAGCACCCGTGCCCGTTCGTCCGCGAGGTCGTTTCTGCCGACGCGCACGGCCGCCTCGGCCGTGTCGAGAGCGGCCAGGAGCGCGAAGGTCGGGTGTTCCGCGCCATGGCCCGGCTCGGTCAGGCGCACCAGGATGTCCAGTGCTTCCGCTGGACGCTCGTGAAACAGCGAGGCCATGCCGCGGTTCCAGTACGCGGCGGCGCTCAGCGCGCGGACGCCCTGCGGGAGTGCCGTCTCCAGAGTCCTGGCGGTGGTCTCCGCGACGGCGCGTTCGTCACCACGCGCCGCGGCGAGCCAGCCCAGGCTGGTGCGGCAGTGGGAGGCGATGTGGTCGGCACCCAGGTCCCGGGCCAGCCGCAGTCCCTCCGCGGCCGAGGACTCCGATTGCGGCCAGCGGCCGGCAGCGTTGTCGAGCATCGCGGTCTGGGCCAGGGCGGCGGCGAGCCGAGCGCGCTCGTCGCGCCGCCGCAGGTGCGGTAACCGGCGGCGCAGCGCGTCCGCCATCGGCTTGTCGATCCCCCAGGCCAGGGCGAGGGGTGTCGGTGGCAGCAACGGCAGGATGGTCGTGCGGGCCCGCGCGGCGGCATCACCGAGGTCGGGGGTGTCCGTCGGCGCCGCGTCGGCAGACACGTCGTCGCTCCACCAGGCAAGCGTGCCGGGTAGTCCGGGCCGGCCCTCGATGTCGCCTTGGAACAGCAGCTCCAGCGCTCCGTCCCGCAGGTCGCCGCGTCCGACGGACCAGGCGGCGCGCATGGCCAGCGTGCCCAGTTCCAGCACCGTTCCCCGTTCCCGGACGCGCTTCATGTCGGTGACCAGGAAGTGGTGCGCCATCTCGGGCATACCTCGGGCGAACTCCATGATCCCCCGCAGACCCCGGCTCCGCCGGGCGACGTGAGCACCGGGGGCCAGCCGTTCCGCGTCATCGAGCAGGCGCTCCGCCGTGGCTGCCCACCCGGCGTCCCAGGAAGCCCTGGCCGCCTCGGCAAGGCGTTGTGAGGCGTCGATCGGTGCGGCCGACAGTTCGGCGGCCCGCCACCACGCCCGTGCCGCCGTGCTCGTGGCCCCGCGGAGCCGGGCGCGGGCGGCGGTCCGTTCGAGGAGCCGCGCGACGTCCTCGTCGCCTCCGTGGGCCAGGGCGGCGAGATGCCATGCGCGTTCCTCCGCCTCCTTCGGCATCGTGGCGGCCAGGGCGCGGTGGGCCCGGCGCCTCGTCGCGGCGCCGCAGCCCTCGTAGACGGCTCTGCTCACGACGGGGTGCCGGAAACCGACGCGGTTGCCCGCCACATGGAGCAGGCCCGCGTGGGTCACTTCTTCCCAGACGGCGTCACCGGCACCCGACGCACGGCCGGCCCGCTGCACCGTGAGCCGGTCGCCGTGCTCCTCGGCCGCCGCGAGCACGGTCAGCAACTGCGCCGGAGGGCTCAGGGCCTCGATCCCGGCGCGGAAAGCCCGCTGCAGGCGCGGCCCGACGGGCGGTCGTCCTCGCTTCCGGCGTTGCTCGGCGTCGTCGAGGTCGCCCCCGAGCGTGGCCAGTTCGTGCAGCGCCAACGGGTTGCCCCCGGCGTCCCGGACCATGTTCCGCGTCGTCGCCTGGTCGGTGAGCGGCGCCACGGCCGCCACAAGCTGCCGCGCGCTCTCGTCGCTGAGGCCGTCGACCCGCACGTCGGCCACGCCTTCCCAGGGCCGGGCGGCCGGATCGCTGTGATCGGCGAGCACGACGACCACGGGATGCGCCCCTACGCGTCGAGCGACGAACCCCAGGCACAGCGCGGTGGCCTCGTCGAGCCACTGCCCGTCGTCCACCACGACGAGCACGGGCTGCCGCTCGGCGAGTCCGCAGAGCAGCGACAGCACGGCCGCCCCGACCACCAGGCGGTCCGTCGGCTCACCGCTCAGCCCGAGCGCGGTACGCACAGCGGCGGCCTGGGCCGTCGCCAGCAGCTCGACACGATCGGCCAGCGGTCGCAGCAGCCCGTGCAGCCCCGCGAAAGCCAGGTCCGACTCGGGCCGGGTGGCCGTGTGTCTCAGCCGGACGAAGTCCGCGGCCCGGCCGTGCACGTGGCGAAGCAGAGCTGACTTGCCGATGCCCGGCTCGCCCCACACCACGAGCGCGCCACCGCTCCCGCCGCGGGCCCGCGAGAGCAGCCCGTCGAGAGCCGCGGTCTCCTCGCGGCGTCCGAACAGCTCCGTCGGCGCCGCCGCTGTCGCGGCTCCGTCATCGGACCCGCCGCGCGCCCACCGCATCACGTCACGCGTTCGGACTGGACGAGTTCGCGGGCGCGGGGCGCGACCTCGTGACCGAGGAGGTTCAGGTCGGCAGGCTCGTCCGAGGCGAGTAAGACCCCGGATACGCCGTGCCGCAGGGCGAGGTCGGCGATCTGTTCGGCCCAGTCGCCGGGAGTCCCCCGCAACAGTCCGCCGCCGGCGCCGGACGTGCATCGGCCGCTCGGGTTGAGCAGGCGGCTGACCGCCGCGGGCTCTCGCCCCGCGGCGGAGGCGGCCTCGTCGATCTGCTCGTTCATCGCGCGCAGCGATGCCGGGCCCTCGGGCAGGAATGCAGGGGAGGGCAGCCAACCGTCGGCGATCCTGCGGGTCAGCCGGAGCATCCGCGGCTTGTGGGCACCGACGCGGATCGGGATGCGATGGGCGGGTGCCGGGCCGCGCTTCGCGCCGTTCACGGTGCAGAACTCCGCGGTGACACGGAGGGGCCCGGTCTCGTCGGTGGCCCACAGCCCTCGGATCACGTCGACGGCCTCCTCCACCGCCCGTACGGTGTGTGCGTTCATGGGCCAAGGCTGCACGGCGATGATCACGAGCAACAAGCGGGACATGACCAAGTCATCAAAAGTGACACGCTCCAGTATCATGACCGTATGACCGGTCCTCGACAGCCCGACGATTCCTCCGCCACCGCGGGTCAGAGCCGCCCGGAAGCGGGCTATGAACACATCGACGACGACGTGTGCCGCAGTTTTCAGCGCTCGGTCGAGATCGTGGGCAAGAAGTGGAGCGCCGCGGTGCTCCTGGCGGCGATGCGGGGCGCGCGCCGATTCGTCGACTACCGAGCGCGGATCCCCGGAATCTCGAACCACCTTCTGTCCCAGCGGCTGCGTGAGCTGGAGGGTCACCGACTCATCGAGCGGCTCGTGGTGCCGACGACGCCGGTCCTGATCACGTACCGGCCCACCGAACAAGGCGCCAGCCTGATGCGTGTCCTGCATCCGCTGATCGAATGGAGCGCCAAGAACGGGGACATGGACACCTGACGAGCCGGTCACATGCCGCCCACGCACCCGATCCGTTGCGTACCGGGACCGGTGCGTGCGCGGGCGGTCGCCCACCGGCTCGTGAGGGAATGATGGCGACATGGAGGATCCGACACCGCCCTCCGGGGACGAACTGCTGGACACCGTGGACGAGCACGACCGCGTGGTGGGGCAGGCCAGGCGCGGCGAGGTGTACGCCCGCAGGCTGCGTCACCGCTGCGCGTGCGTCCTGGTGCGGAACACGGCGGGGGAGTTCTTCGTGCACCGCCGCACCGCCGGGAAGCTGGTCTTCCCCTCGCTCTACGACATGTTCGTCGGCGGGGTGGTGGGCGCGGGCGAATCCTATGACGCGGCGGCGCTGCGCGAGGCGGAGGAGGAACTCGGCGTCACGGGCCTGCCGGCTCCCACGCCGCTGTTCACGTTCCTCTACGAGACCCCGGAGCACGCCTGGTGGTCGTCCGTCTACGAGGCGCGCTGCGCGGAGCCGGTCAACCCGCAGACCTCCGAGGTCGCGTGGCACGCGTTCCTCACCCAAGGCGAACTGGATCAGCGGCTCACCGAGTGGGACTGGGTCCCCGACGGCATGGCGGCCTACCGCAGGCTCCTGGCCTGGCGAGAGCGGGAGGCCGACGGATTCGGAACAACGCCCGGATAGCCACCGGAACGGGGAACACGGTCCGCACCGCGGCCGCGGGTCAGGGCCGGCACGGAGCGGCGGCGACCGGGCCGGTGGCGGCCGCGAGGGATCGGCGGCGTGCCGACGCGCGCACTCCCCGGGCGCTCGGGGGTGTGGACGCCCCGGAAGAGAGCAGAAGCACTATCCCGGCCCCACAAACTCCGGAGGTTCCCATGGAGTTCGCCCCCGCCCCCGCGATCACCGCGTTCCACGTGCGGACGCTGCTCGACTCGCCGGCCGACGACCCCGTGCTCTACGTCGACACCAAGGAGGCACCCCGCATCGAGGTGTGGACATCGGGCGACATCCGGCGCGCCACGATCGTGACCACTCGCCGGCAGGTCACCGGCTGGATCGGCGAGGAGCCCGACGACGACGCGATCCACGAGATCCTGCCCCGGTTGCAGGACATCGCCGACACGGTGGTCGGCGGCTCCTGACGGCACGGCGACGCGTCGCCCCTCCGTGTCGCCGACCCTGGACGCGGATCAGCCAACAAAGAGACGATCATCCGCCGTTCATGGGCAATCAAGTTACTGTTCGCGACGGAAAGAAACGGTTCTGAGGCGGTCCCGGAGCTGAGGGCTGCCCCCAACTCCCGGTGGCGCGGCCCGGTGTCGGAGCACCGCCCCGGGCAGCCGAGCAGTGAAGAGGCATCATGTTTCGTTTCCGACGGCGTCGGAACCAGAGCGTCAGAGAGAGAACCGTCTCGGCGACCGTCGCAGCCGCCCTGGTGGCCGGGCTCGGCGTGGTCGCGGCGGCACCGGGCTCCAGCGCAGGCGACCGGGGCGGCGACACCGCGCGACTCAGCCCGTTCGACGCGGTGGACCAGTTCATCGGCACCCGCCACGACACCACCCAGAACAAGGGCAACAGCGCCTACGGCAACACCTGGCCCGGCGCCACGCTGCCCTTCGGCAGGGTCCAGTTCACCCCCACCACACACGACACGCGCGGCGGCGACAACTGGGGCGGATACGAGTACGACGCCGACCAGCTGCGCGGCTTCGGCCTCACCCGGCTCTCCGGCACCGGCTGCGCCGGCAACAACGGCGCCTTCGACATGCCCGTCCTGCCGTACACCGGCCGGCTGACCGCCGACCACGGGCTGCCGACCTCGCCGGCCGACGGCATCCGCGACTACTACCTGGACTACTCCCACGACAACGAGCACGCCGAGCCGGGCCATTACGCGGTCGGCCTCGACAACGGCACCGACGTCAGCCTGACGGCGACCCCCCGCACCGGCGTCGCCACCTTCGACTTCCCCGACGACCGGGACTCCGCCACCCTCATATTCGACGTGGCCGGCTCCAACAACGGCTCCAGCGCCAGCGCGGTCACCGTCGAGGGCGACACCGTCTCCGGCTGGACCGAGACGCGCACCGTGTGCGGCGGCGGAAGCTACCGCGTGCACTTCTCCGCCACCTTCGACACCCCCCTCGCCTCGCACGGCACCTGGAGCGGCTCCGACATCACGCCGGGCGGCACCGAGGCGGACTCGACGTTCAGTCACGGCTCGGGCGCCTTCGTCACCTTCCCGCGCGGCGCCGAGGTCACCGCCCGCGTCGGCATCTCCTACGTCAGCGTGGAGAACGCCGCGCTCAACGCCGCCACCGAGGCCGGCGACCGCGCCGCGGAGGAGCTGCGCGCGGAGGCCGCTTCGGCCTGGCGGGACGCCCTGGCCACAGTCGACGTCAGCGGCGGCGACGACGCCCAGCGCACCGTCTTCTACACGGCGCTGTACCACGCGCTCCTGCACCCCAACCTCTACGACGACGTCAACGGCGAGTACCTCGGCTACGACGGCACCGTCCGGCGCGTCGCCGACGGCCGCCACCAGTACGCCACCTACTCCGGTTGGGACAGCTACCGCGGCCACGCCCAGTTGATCGCGCTGCTCTTCCCCGACGTCGGCTCGGACATCAACCAGTCCCTGACCGACCTGGCGACCCAGACCGGGCGCTGGCCCAACTGGCCGCACAACGGCGTCTCGCAGCAGAAGATGAGTGGCGACGGCCTCCAGGTCATGCTGGCCTCGATCGACGCGTTCGGCAGCACGGACTACGACCGCGAGGCGGCGCTCGCCTCCATGGTCGCCACCCAGACACTGCCCGCCGACAACAGCAACCGCGCGCATCTGCACCAGTACGCCGGCCTGGGCTGGGTGGAGAACCGCAACGGCGATGTCGCGACCTCCAAGACGCTGGAGTACGCGATCAACGACTTCGCGATCGCCCAACTCGCCGCCCGGCTCGGAGACGAGGACAACCACCGCCGGTTCATGACCAGGGCCCAGCACTGGCAACACGTCTTCGACCCGGAGAGCGAGCACATCAGGCCCCGCGGACGCGACGGCTTCGACCGGGACTTCAACCTCGGCGAGCGCGGTGACCAGTTCGAGCAGTCCACCGGCCACCAGTACGGCTGGCTCGTACCGCACAACCTGGCGTCCCTGATCGAACGCCGGGGCGGCACCGAGGCCGTCACCGAACAGCTCGACACCTTCTTCACCGAGCTGGACGCCGGCGTGTACGACACCCCGTACGCCTACCTCAGCAACGAGGCCGTCTTCCACACGCCGTGGATCTACAACTGGCTGCGTCAGCCCGCCGGAACCACCGATGTGCTGTACCGCGCCGCGGACGAGATGTTCGACACCTCGCCGAGCGGTCTGCCGGGCAACGACGACCTCGGCGCGCTCTCCGCCTGGTACGTCTGGGCGTCGATCGGCCTGCACCCCTCGGTGTACGGCACCGCCGACCTGGCCGTCTCCTCGCCGATGTTCCCGCGGGTGCTCATCGACAGCGCCGGCGGCGACCGCGTCATCGCCATCGACGCCCCGGGCGCCGGATCGGACCGGCGCTACGTCCAGTCCCTCGCCGTCAACGGCACCGACTCCACCGCCTCCTGGCTCCCGGAGTCGTTCTCCCGGACAGGCGGCACCCTGGACTTCACCATGGGCGCCACCCCCGGCAGCTGGGGCACGGGGGCCGACGACGTCCCGCCCTCGTACGGCGCTCAGGAGGACGCGTACAACAACGTCGGCACCACGGCGGACGGTCGCGGCGCCACCGGCATGTTGGACGCCTCCGGCAACAGCCTGCCCCGCGACCGCCTGGCCGCCGCGGGAGCCGCCCCCGGTGCCGCGCTGACGGTGCCGGAGACCGACACCGTCTTCCACTGGCCGGACACCCGGGCGGGCGAGCCCGACAACTGGGTACCGCACGGCCAGCGTGTCGACCTGGGCGGACGGCGGGGCGCCTCGGTGTCCTTCCTCGGCCTGGCCACCAACGGCCCCGCCGAGGGCACGGCGACCGTCGTCTACGCGGACGGCTCCACGCAGGAGGTCCCCGTCCAGTTCACCGACTGGACGCCGGGCACCTCCTACCGCTTCGGCAACGTCCCCGTGGTCACCGTCCCCGGCCGCAACGACGCGGACGGCGGGCAGGACACCACCGAGGCGAAGGTCTTCGCCACCGCGCCGGTCGCCGTGGACCCGGATCTGGCCGTCGAGGCGGTGCTGCTGCCGGAGGGCTCCGACCGGGGCGTCATGCACATCTTCGACGTGGCGCTCGGCGACACGGCGCCTCCGGCCCCGGACGAGACCCCCGAACGCGTGGTCCTCACCCCGGCCGCCGACCCGGCCACCGAGCAGCGGGTCACCTGGCGCAGCCGGGCGGAGTCGGGCACGGTCCAGCTCCGCGCCGAGGAGACGGACGAGGTACGCACGGTCGAGGCCGAGGTGCTGACGGAGGCCCATGTCGGCGATGCCTCGTTCACCGGCTACACGGCCGCCCTCACCGACCTCGAACCGGACACCCGCTACGCGTACCGGGTCGGCCGCGAGGGGGCGTGGAGCCCCTGGCACGCCTTCACCACGGCCGCCGCCGGCGCCGAGCCGTTCACCTTCCTCTACTACGGCGACAACCAGCAGGGCCTGGGCGACGTCTGGCCCGCCATCGCGGCACGGGCGAACGAGGAGTACCCGGACGCCAGGGCCGCCCTGTACGCCGGGGACCTGATCGACAACTCCCACGAGGGCGAGTGGAACACCTGGTTCGCGGCCAACCCCGCCGCCCTCGCCTCCCAGCTGAACCTGGTGACGGTCGGCAACCACGAGTTCAACTCCGGCAACGGTCTGCTCCAGACCAACCGGGCGAGCTTCGTCTACCCGGCCAACGGACCGACGCCGGCCGACGCCGGAGCGGACGCCGACCGGTACGGTGAGCATCTCGCGGCGGCGCTGCGGGACACCGTGTACCACGTGGACCACCAGGACGTCCGGTTCGTGGTGCTCAACGCCAACCGGGACGACATCTGCGAACTCGTCCGCCCCGCCGGGCTCGCGGACTTCGACTGCGCGGAGGCCCGCGAGATCTGGGTGCGGATGCAGGCCGTCTGGCTGGACCGGGTGCTGGAGGAGAACCCCAGCACCTGGACGGTGGTCCTGCACCACCAGCCGGTGTTCTCCGCCGGCGCGGGCCGCGACGAGCCGGACATCCGCGAGGCGTGGCTGCCCGTCTACCAGGAGCACAACGTCGATCTGGTGCTCGCGGGCCACGACCACACCTACGCGCGCGGCCACGTGGACGACGACGCGACGGACACCCCCGGCCTCACCACGGGCCCGGTGTACGTGGTGGCGGACGCCGGCTCGAAGTTCTACGACCTCCAGCCGGAGGACGACAACGTCTGGACGCGCAACGGCGCCACCCAGGTCGTCCGGGCGCAGCAGACGTCCACGTACCAGGCGATCACGGTGGACGGCGAGCGCCTGTCGTACCGCTCGGTGATCGCCCACAAGGGCGACGACCGGGCGGCGCCGGGGGAGATCGGGGACACGCTGGACAGCTTCACCGTGACCCGGTACGCGGACGGGTCGAAGTGGGTCACCGAGGAAGGGGTGGCCCCGCCGGAGCGGCCGGAGGACCCGGGCGACCCGAGCGATCCGGGCGACCCGGGTGACGACCCCGCGGACCCCGACGACGGCAGGGACCCGAACGGCGGCGGTCACACGGGCGGCGACACCGGTGGCGACACCGGCGGTCAGGACGGCCGGCTCACCCCGTCCCCCGGCACCGGCGACGGCGACGACGACGGCGGTTCCGGTGGCGGTGGCGGCCTCGGTGGTGGCGACGGCGGCTCCCCGGACGGGGGCGGCAGGGGCCCGCTGGCCGTTACCGGCAGTGCCGCGCTTCCCGTGCTCGTCCTCACCTTCGCGGCGCTGCTCGCCGGCACCGCGTTCCTCCTGTGGCGCCGCCGCCTGACGGCGCGCTGAACCGGCACCGCTCCCGGGTCCCCCTCACCTCGGTGCGGGGGACCCGGCCAACCCGCGCTACCGGCCGTCGCCGAGGTCGACGAGCTTCTCGAAGAAGAACTCGTGCTTGAGATAGGACACCTCGTACTCCTGTCCGGGGTAGGGCGGGATGAGCTGGGCCGCCTGGATCAGCCGCCAGCCGTCGCACAGAGCCGCCACGCCCGTGGCGTAGGGCGGTTCCTCGCCGTCGCCCGTGGTCGGCGAGGTGCGGCCGGTGCCGTCGTAGTGCGACCAGCCGACGACCTCGGAGTCCAGCGCGGAGGTCGACAGGTACAGCACCAGCAACCGCTGGCGGACGGTGGACGCGGGGACGGGACGCGGGGCGCTCATGCCGCGGCCCCCCGGGGCCGGTTGGAGACGCGGGTGACCCAGTGCTCCAGGTCGAAGTCCTCGTCGCCGGTCAGGGCCCGCCACAGCAGAACGCGGTTGTACCGTTCCAGGCGGCTGGTCGCGTGCTCGTACCAGGGGAAGTGGACGTCCAGCTCCGCCGCCACCCGCGGGTCCTCCAGGTCGGAGGTGTCCCAGAGGCGCCGCTGCCGCACCGTCGGGTTGAAGCGGATCTTGAACATGTAGCGCGCGGTGTCGCTGTCGTTGCGGCGGCCGCCGTGCCACAGCCCGTGGTGCATAAACACCACGGTCCCCGCCGGGCAGACCAGCCGGCTCTGGCCCCGCAGATTCTGGTAGCGGCCGGTGTCGCTCTCGTTCGTGCGCCGCAGATGGCTGCCGGGCACGCTGAGCGTGCCGCCCATCTCCAGGGTCACCTCGCTCGGGTAGTACATGAGCTGGACGTCGAACGCGTCCGGCCGCACGTCGATGATGGCGTCCGCGTGGAGCGGCTGCGCCTGACCCTCGTGTGGCTGGCGCACGTGCACGGCGTGGTGGTCGATGTGCGGCTCCGGGCCCACGAGGCTGTGCAACACGCCGGCCAGCGTGTCCAGTTCGATGAGCCGCCGCACGAAGGACCCCTCGGGGTACGCCAGGGTGACCGGCGTGCCGTGGGGCGCCGCCCGGATGCCTTCCCGCAGGACCTCCATGGCTTCGGCGTTCAGCTCCGGTGGCACCACGGCGTCCAGCCGCAGCGAGCCGTGCGAGACGAAGTGTGCCATCTGCACCGACGTGAGCAGCTTGGGTGCGCTTGTCGTCGTCATGGCACCACGGTAGGCGGGGTACCGCCGGCCACGCGTGGGTCCGGTTCCCTCTCCGCTGGTAGATTCTCACCATGCGGGAGACCGTCGTATGCCTCGCCGAACCCCCGGTGGTGACGAGCGTCGGGGTCGGCTTCCACGGCCCGGCCGGGCACGTCGACGTCTTTCGGCTGCCCGACCTGTGGCAGCTGCACCTGTACCCGTACGAGGCGGATCTCACCGTGGACGGCACGCAGCACGCCATCCGCCCCGGTCGGATCAGCCTCGTGCCGCCGGCCACGACCGTCCGCTACCGGTATCGCTCCCGATGCCAGCACCTCTTCGCGCATCTGCGCCTGCCGGACGTCGGCGAGCGTCGCACCGTGCCCGTCATGCAGGACGCGGGACCCGAACTGCCCCTGCTCTCCTCCCATATGCACCAGGCCGTAGCCGCCTGGCCCGGCACCCCCGTCCGGGCCGCGGCGGAGATCTGGGCCGTCCTGTGGCGCGTCGCCCATCTCGCCCCGCCCCGGTCGTCGCCCCAGGGGCGGGGGAAGGCCCCGCACCCGGCGGTCGACACCGCGATCGCGTACATCGAAGCCCGCCTCGCCGAGACCCTCACCGTGCCGGCCGTCGCCCACGCGGCCGGCGTCTCCCACAACCACCTGACCAGGATCTTCGGCGCGGCCACCGGCGACACGGTCGTCGCCTACATCCGCCGGCGCCGGATCGCCCGCGCCCGGCACCTGCTGCGCGAGTCCACCCTCTCCATCCCCGCGATCGCCGCCCAGGTCGGCATTCCCGACCTCCAGGCGTTCAACAAGGCCTGCCGGCGGGAGCTCGGCGCCTCTCCTCGGGCCGTCCGGCACGGGTCGGGCGAACGCGCCCCGTGACCGGAGCGGCGGGACGTGCGCGACGCCGAGCGGACGGACCGCCCCGCCCTGGCCTTCCCGGCCGGGGCCCGGCGCTCCACCCCGGCGCCGTGGACGACCGCGCGTCCGACTGACACCCCACGCGACAACGGGGAGGGCGGTCTCCCCCTCATCCCGCGCGCCCCCCGGAGGGAGGACACGGCCCGCGTTCGGTCCGACGGCAGCTCCGCCGTCGTGATGACGCGGGAGGCGGCTCCTCCGGGTGCCGCTCACCGGGAACGCGGTGTCAGGGTCCCGGGCCAGAGATAGGAGGACGGGGGTTCCGACCGGCCGCGTATCCAGGCGTCGAAGAACCCCGTCATGTCCCGGCCCGCCTCTTCGCCGGCCATCACCTCGAACTCGTGCCAGGTGCGCACGCCGTGGGCGTTCTCCGTGGGCCAACGCGTCAGCAGTCGCCGGAACGCGTCCTCGCCGACGTAGTGCAGCAACGCGTGCATCATGAACGGGGACTTGGTGTACGTGGCGGCACCGGACTCGATGGTGCCGCTCCACCACGCCTCGTCGTCCTGGTGCTCCCTGATTCCGTCCCGGTAGCGGTCGTCGAGGTCGACACCCGACTGATCAGCCGCCCACATCCACTCGGCGTAGGTGGCGAAGCACTCGCCCAGGCAAGCGCTCGCGCTTCCGTCGCCGCCCACGGACACCCCGAACCACTGATGCGCGAGTTCGTGGACGAGGACGCTCTCGTCCGCCCAGTCCGGTGCCGGGAAGACGACGCGGCCCTGGGGCGCGTAGAACGGGGTCTCCTCACTCAACGCCTCCACATAGATGCCCCCGAACGTGTCGAAAGGGTACGGACCGTAGGCGCCGGCCAGGAAGTCGACCATCCGGGGCGCCTGGTCGGCCAGCGGCTTCATGCGCTCCTTCTGCCCCGCGCCGTAGACGTTGGTCACGGGCGTGCCGTCGCTCAGGCGGGAGCGTTCCGTCTCCCACGGCCCCATTCCCAGGACGGCGCTCTCGGGCGACAGGGCGTGGGAGGTGCTCCACCCGAAGACGGCCGTGTCCCCTCGCGCCTCGGGGGGAGTCGCCGTGCCGTTGGAGACGGCGACCCAGTCGGACGGCACGGTCGCCCTCACCCGCAGGAGCGCCTGGTCCCGGGTCGTGTCGTGCGCGGGGAACCAGGTGCCGACCGAGGCGCCGGTGACCGTCACGGAGCCGCCGTCCGTGGTCGGGACCCAGGCCGGGCTCTCCCCCGGGACTCCCTCGTAGGTGATCTCGGCGGTGAAGCGGTGCCCGTCCGGCAGTGGACCGGGAAGGTCGACGCGGAGAGTGTCGTCGGTCTGTCGGAAGCTCTCGACGGGGGCGCCGTCGACGGTGACGGAGGTCGCCGTCAGCCGCAGTGCCAGCTCGATGCTGTGCAGTTCGGGGCCGGCCGTGGCGGTGAGGGTGGTCCTGCCGCTGAGCGTCTCGGACTCCGGCGTGTACGCGATGTCCACGTCGTAGTCGCGCACGTCGTAGGGCAGGTCCGTCGCGGCGCGGGGATGCCCTGACGATGCGGCGGTCGCCGGAGCGGCGGCGGCCTGCGGCGCCGCGAGGAGCAGGGAGAGAGGAGGTGTGAGCAGGGCTGTCCGAAGGCGGAGGCCGGGGCGTGGCATACGAATTCCCTTCCGTGGTGGCCCGCCCGACGGTTGACCGGTGGCGCCGGGCGGGGCCTGGAATCGACACCCTAGGCATCCGGTTTGAGCGCCCCGACTCGGCGCCATGAGCGTTCCGTGACAGCCTGGCGCCGGGCCGTGGTGGGGGAAGGCGCGGCCGGTGCCGCCCGTGCCGGGGCCCGCGGCCGGGGGCGGAGCGCGCACGCGAGGAGCGGAGGCGTGGTCGGTCGTCGTAGCCTGGCGGGTATGCAGCCGACCGTCGAGGATCTCGCCGAGCGTGTCCGCGCCCGTGGACTCCCCGAAGCCGTGGTCACGATCGCTACCCGGGGCGGAGAGGTCGTGCATCCCGATCTGGAGTATCGCGCGCAGGCGGTGGGGGGACCGTCCTGGTCGGTGATCGGGCATTCCGCCCGCGCGGATCTGGTGCCGCTGTGGACATGCGGGACGACGACGCTGTTCTCCACCGGGGACGGCACGTTCCTGGAGTGGGACGCCGAAGAAGACGAGCCGTCAAGGACGTTCCCCGACTTCCCGGCGACGGTGCGGTCACTCCTCACCGACCTCTACGAGGACGAGCTCGACGATGACGCCCTCCGGACCATCGGTGAGCTCCTCCTGGCACCCCACCAGGTCAACGCGGCGCTGCGGCCCGAGGACCGATAGGCGCCTCACCGGGGCCGAGGGGCAGGCACGGCCGTGTTCGATCCTCGGGCTGGTGCGCGGCTGACGGGCCACGCGGCGTTCGAGAGCGGGCACGTCCGCACCGGGCGGTCGCGGCGCGGGGTGAGGCCCGCGCCGCGACCGCCCGGGAACTCCCGACTCAGGGCGCGGCCGGCTCAGAAGGCGCCGTTCCCCGTCGGCGCCACCTCGTTCGCCTCCTCCTCCGCGACCTTCGTACGCCGTGGTCATGCCGAGGAGTTCGATGCCGTCGGCGGCCAGGGCGCGGAAGTCCACGGTGTGGCCGCCGCGCGCACCGCTGACCGCGATGGTGACGTGCGCGGCCCCCCGGGGCGGTGTCTCCGCGTCCCAGAGCCCGAGCACACCGAGCCACCAGCAGAAGTCACGCCCCCGGTACCGGCGCGGAGGACGGTCGTGCGGGCCGACGGAGAGGAGCACCCGGCGGCCGGACCGGCGCAGTTCCTCGGCGATCTGCACACCGGAGGAGCCGGCTCCGACGACGAGGACCGCGCCTGGTGGCAACTGCGCCGGGTTGCGGTACCCGCTGGAGTGCGTCTGCGCGGCGACCGCGCCGTCCGGGACGACGGGCGGGATCACCGGCCGCTGGAACGGTCCGGTCGCGGCGACGACGAACCGGGCGTCGATCCCACCCCGCGACGTCTCGATCCGGAAACCGGGCCGGCCCACGTGCCTGCGCACCGAGGTCACCTCGACCCCGGTACGGATCGGGGCGCCGATCTTCTCCGCGTACGCGGAGAAGTACTGCGCGACCTGGTCCTTCGCGGCGAAGCCGTCGGGCGCCACGTCGGAGAACTCCAGCCCCGGGAACCGGTCGTGCCACGCGGGACCGTTCGCGACCAGGGAGTCCCATCGCTCCGATCGCCACCGTTCGGCGACGCGGTGGCGCTCCAGCACGAGGTGCGGCACACCGTGGGCTCCCAGGTGTTCGCTCATCGCGACACCGGCCTGGCCCGCGCCGACCACGACCACTTCGGTCTCTTCGCTCAACGTTCAGCCTCCGCTCAGGGCGGTAGCGCATCCTCTGCCACGTCGGCTGTGCCACCGCGCGAACATCCTCGAACGTGCCCTGATCTCTGTCCAACAGATGTTTCTGTTGCGATGGATCTACTCAGCAGATGACCGGGTTCGGCGGAAGGCGGCGGGGACTCGAAGTAGGCGTGCCTCAGCGTTCCCCCGGCAGTCCGTGGGCCGGGTAGACGCGCTGGCGTTCGAACCGTTCCAGTGTCGCGGCGTGCGTGGAAAGAGCCGCGCGCGCTTTCCTGCCGCTCCAGACCACAAGCCAACCGCCGAGTCCCGCGACCGCCACGGGCAGAAGCACCGCGAGAGGCATCGACACGTCGGCGAGCGCCCACGCTCCGACGAGGGCGAGGAACAACAGGAGGCCGAAGGCGAGCAGCGGATGGCGCCAGGGGTGGTGCCGCTGTTCGTGGACGGCGATGCGGTAGGCGGCAGCGTCCTCCGGCGAGACACCGGCGGGGGGTGGCGGGGTGGGCCAGCAGGAGGCCCACCAGGCGCCGGAGGCGCGGTAGTGATGGTCCGCCCAGGCGGCGCGGCGGCGAGCGTCCTCGCTGTCGTCACGCACGAAGCGCATCCGGAAACGGGTCGGCCGCACCGTCATGGCGTAGTCGTCGAGGACGTAGCCGTACTCGTGCGCGATGGCCACGACCCGCGCCGGATGATGGACAACGGTCAGCGACACCTCGCCCTGCCCGCCGAACGACGCGATGATCTCGGGATCCCTCATCCCCGTCTCCTTCCCCGCCGGGGGGGAATGGCACCGTGGTCGGGCACGCGTCGACGACACGTCAGCCGCGTGCGCTCACGCGCCGAGTCATGGAAGGACCGGGAGGGCCGACGTCACACGGGAGTGCTAGCCGCCCTCCGCGTAGTCGGAGCAGATCTCGTCGAGGACGCGGCGCGCGTCGTCGGCCCGTGCGTCAGCCTGTTCGTCGGCGCGCTCCAGGCCCTGGGCGCAGGCGACGAGCGTCTTCCACAGGGCCCAGCCGCGCCCGCGTGCCCAGGCGGCCTCGTCGACGGCGAGCCGCGCGCGGAACGCCCGCCGGCCCTCCCGGTCCAGCAGCGTCCAGGCGACGGCGAGATCGCAGGACGGATCGCCGACGCCGCAGGTCCCGAAGTCGATGACGGCCGCCAACTCCCCGTCGCGCAGTAGCAGGTTGCCCGAGGCGACGTCGCCGTGGAACCACGTGTCCACGCCGTCCCGGGGAGCGGCCAGCGCGGTCTGCCAGATCTCGTGTGCCAGGCCGGTGTCCACGTGACCGGCCAGCGTCGACAGCGCCCGCCCGACCTGCCCGTCGTAGGCGCGCGGCGAGGCGCCCCGGAACCAGTTGTGCTTGCCCGGCCGGGGGGCGCCGGCGGTGTCGACGGCGCGCAGCGCCGCCAGGAAGCCCGCCAGGTCCACCGCGAACCGGACGGGGTCGGCGACGCGGTCCGCGCGCGCCGGCTCGCCGTCCAGCCACCGGTAGACCGACCACGCGTACGGGTAGCCCGCGCCGGGCCCGCCCCGGGCCAGGGGAACGGGAACGGGCAGCGGCAGTCGGGGAGCGAGCACGGGGAGCCACCGCTGTTCCTTGTCGACCGCCAGGGCGTACTCGGCCGCGCTGGGAAGGCGGGCCAGCATGGCGTCGCCGAGGTGAAAGGTCCAGTTGTCCCAACCGCCGTCGGACACCGGCCGGATCGGGAGATCGGCCCACCGCGGGAACTGGGCGGCGACGAGCCGCCTCACCTGTTCCGTCTCGACGGTGACGCGCTCAGGCGGTGGATCCACCCGCGGGGTACGGCTCAACGGCGGCGTCCTTGCCTGCGAAGGGACGGTGAAGCGGGGCCGGCCTGAGCACGAGTACGCGCGGCGCGTCGACCAGGCGGGCACCCCCGCCGTCGAGACGGGGCGTGCTGGCCGCCAGCAGCCTATAGCGGGACGTCCCCGAAGGCCGACCCGGCGACGGCCAGGCCGGGCCCTCCGGCGGCGCCCCTCAGTGTTCGTGTCGCGCGGGCGGCGCGTCCCACTCCGGGAAGGGGTCCGGCAGACGCGCCCAGGACGCGGGCCCCGCACGCGACTCCTCCTCGTCCAGCAGGCAGGCGTTCAGCGCCGCGCGCAGCTCCTGGTGGGCCAACCCGGTGCCGATGAAGACAAGTTCCTGCCCGTCGGAGAGGCCCCCCTCCTCGGGCGCCGCCCGGACACCGGACGGTTCGAACCGCGCCACCGAGCCCGCCTGCGACCACAGCCCCGTGACCTCGGGGCGGGTCGCCAGCCAGAAGAACCCCTTGGAGCGCAGGATCGCGCCGTACGCCCCGCCGTCCATCCGCTCGGTGACGAAGCGCCACAGCCGTTCGGGATGGAAGGGACGCGCGGCGCGGAAGAGGAGGCTGGAGATCCCGTACTCCTCCGTCTCCGGCACGTGGTCGCCGTTCAACTCCGCCAGCCAACCCGGTGCCTCCTGGGCCCGCGCGAGGTCGAAGGCGCCCGTGCCGAGGAGTTCGCCGACCGGAACGCGACCGTGGGTGGCGCGCAGCACCCGCGCGGCGGGGTTGAGGCGACGCAGCGCGGCCGCCAACCGGTCCGCCTCCGCCTCCGGGACGAGATCGACCTTGTTGAGGACCAGCACGTCGGCGAACTCGACCTGGTCCGCGAGGAGGTCGCTGACGGTCCTCTCGTCCTCCTCGTACTGGTCGAGACCTCGCTCGACCAGTGCGTCCCCCCGCTCCAGCTCCGGGAGGAAGTGCGCCGCGTCCACCACGGTGACCATCGTGTCCAGCCGGGCCAGGTCACCGAGCGTCGCCCCGTCGTCCCGGGGGAAGGAGAAGGTGGCGGCGACGGGCATGGGTTCCGAGATCCCGCTGGACTCGATCAACAGGTAGTCGAAGCGGCCCGCCCGCGCCAGCCGGTCCACCTCCTCCAGCAGGTCGTCCCGCAGCGTGCAGCAGATGCACCCGTTGGTCATCTCCACCAGCCGCTCCTCGGTGCGGGAGAGCGCCCCTCCGTCGCGCACCAGGGCGGCATCGATGTTGACCTCGCTCATGTCGTTGACGATCACCGCGACCCGCAGGCCCTCGCGGTTGCCGAGCACGCTGTTCAGCAGGGTCGTCTTGCCGGCGCCGAGGAAGCCGGAGAGCACCGTCACGGGAAGACGACGGTCCGCCCCCGCGCGGGCGGTCGCCGCTTCGACGGTGCCGGGACCGCCGGTCGGGCCGGCCTGACGCATCGCACACCTCACCTTGATGGATCCTTATTGGAAATGATTGCCGTTTGCGTATAGTACCGCCATGACGCGCGACAACGCCCTCCCCGTGCCCGCCGCCCTCCCGACCTCAGCCCACGGCGCCCCCTCCCCCGCCCTCGCGGAACTCCCCCGCCACGCCGCACGCGAGATCCCCTTCGACGCGGCGGCCGCGTTGACGACGGCCGTGGCGCTGTCCGCCGCGTCGAAAGAGCCCTACCTGCTCTACGAGAACAACGGCGACGTGATCTGGGCCGAGGGGGAGGCCGCGGTCGCGGAGATCGGTGCGGACGGCCCCTCGGTCACCGTCGGGGGCGTGCCCGTCGAGGTGCCGCACGGCCCCTCCCCGCTGGCCGCCCTCGGCCGGGTGCTCGACGCGACGGCCCAGCCCGCCTACGGCTGGGCCACCTACGAACTGAGCCGGCTGCTGCACGGCGACCGGCCCGTGACCGAGCCCGTTCTCCGCCTGGTGCTGCCACGACGGGAGGTCAGGTTCCCCCCGGACGGCACCGCGCGGCTCCGGGCCGGGTCCGCGCGGGACCTGGACGCCCTGGAGGCCAGGCTGGCGGCCGCCTCCGCCCTCGTGCCCGGCGCCGTCGAGGAACGGGTGCCGACGGAGCTGGAGGGGCACGGGGCGGACGACTACCGGAAGAGGGTCGCCACCGCCGTGGAGGACATCCACGCCGGGCTCATGGAGAAGGTCATCGTCTCCCGACGGGTGCCGGTCACGGAACCCGTGGATCTGCCCGCCAGTTACCTGGTCGGTCGACGGGCCAACGCCCCGGCCCGCTCGTTCCTGCTGCGCTCCGGGGGGTGGGAGAGCGCCGGTTTCAGCCCGGAGATCGTCACCCGGGTCACGGCGGACGGCACCGTGCACGCCCAACCCCTCGCCGGCACACGGGCGTTGCGGGGAGACCCGTCCGACGAGGACCGGCGCGCGGAGCTGTACCGGGACGCCAAGGAGGTCTACGAGCACGCCGTCTCCGTGCGACTGGCCGCCGAGGAACTGCGCGGCGCCTGCGCCCCGGGCTCAGTCCGCGTCGACGACTTCATGTCCGTCAGCGAGCGGGGCAGCGTGCAGCACCTCGCCTCCCACCTGACCGGCCGCCTCGCCGAGGGGAAGACCCGCTGGGACGCCCTGGCCGCGCTCTTCCCCGCCGTCACGGCGTCCGGCATCCCCAAGGCGCGGGCCTGCACCTGGATAGACGACGCGGAGCCGGCCGAACGAGGGCTGTACAGCGGGGCGGTGATCGTCGCCGACGGCGACGGGACGCTCGACGCGGCGCTCGTGCTGCGCAGCGTCTACCGGCGGGACGGTCGGACCTGGCTGCGCGCGGGCGCCGGTGTCGTCGGCCAGTCCGACCCGGAGCGCGAACTGGAGGAGACCCGCGAGAAGTTGCGCAGTGTGGGGCTGTTCCTGGTGCCGGAGTCCGCCGGCGCCGCGTTCGGGAGGCCCTGACCGGAAGCCGGTCTCAGGGGTGCCCCCCGTCCCCGGCGAGGGCCCGCCCGGCGCCGGCCATCCTGCCCTCGGCGAGGGTCACGACGCGGTCGGCCGTCGCGCGGACCTCCGGGTCGTGGGTGATCAGCACGACGCCCAGCCCCTCGGCCCGCCGCAGCTCCGTCAGCAGGTCCAGCACGGCGTCGCGGGTCTCCGTGTCCAGGGCGGAGGTCACCTCGTCGCACACCAGCACCAGGGGGTCGGCGGCCAGGGCCCGTGCGAGGTTGACGCGCTGTCTTTCCCCGCCTGACAGCTCGTGGGGAAGCCGCCCCAGCGACCTCGGCGACAGACCGACCCGCCACAGCAGCCGCTCCGCCTCCTCCCCGGTGGCCTCCCTTCCGCCCAACGGCCGCAGCAGGGCCCTGCGGACCGGCTCGCGTGGGTTGAGTGCCGCCACCGCGTCCTGCGCGACCAGTTGGAGGGCGCGCCGCTGGTCCCGGGAGCGTCCGCGGAAGTCCGTCGCCAGGTCGGAGCCCGCCAGCCGCAGCGCGCCGGTCCAGGAGGAGTGCAGTCCCAGCAGGCAGCGGGCGACCGTGGTCTTCCCCGACCCCGAGGGCCCGACCAGGGCCGTGCAGCCGCCGGGGGCGACGTCCAGGGAGACCCCCTCCACCGTGACGCGCCGCCCGTGGGTGGCCCGCAGGCCGACGAGCTCCAGCAGGGCCGGCCGGTCGGCCTGGGCACGCGCGTCGCGCGGCCGTGGGCCCGGTTCGCGGACGAGCGCGGGACGGCGAGGGGTGGTGAGCCGGCCCCCCTCGATCCGGAGTGTCCGGTCGGCGAGCGCCCCGGTCAGCGACCTGTCGTGACTGACCAGCAGCATCGCGCCGCCCGCCCCGCGGTGGCGCGCGCTCAGCCGGGCCGCCAGGTCCTCGGCGAGGGCCGGGTCGAGCCCACTGGTCGGCTCGTCGAGGACGAGCAGCCGCGGGTTCCCCATGGTGGCGACCGCCAGGGCGACACGCTGCGCCTGGCCGCCCGAGACCTGGTGGGGATAGCGCCTCAGGAAGGCCGGGTCCGCCGGCAGGTCGACCTCCGAGAGCGCCTCGCGGACGCGCCGCTCCCGCTCCCGGCGCGCCGAGGCGCGCCAGCCCGCCGCGCCGGTCATCGCGGCGGCCTCGCGCAACGTACCGCCCAGCCGTCGCGCGGGGTTGAGCGCCGATGCCGGGTCCTGGCCGAGGAAGCCCACCAGCCCGCCGCGTACCCGGGCCCTCCCCCCGGGGGTGAACGGGTCGTGCCCGGCGACCCGCACGGTCCCCGCGCGGACACCGAGTCCTTCGCGCACCCGACCCAGCAGGCTCAGCGCGAGGGTCGTCTTCCCCGAGCCGGAACGGCCCGCCAGCGCCAGCACCTCGCCGGCGCGGAGCGTCAGGTCGACCCCGTCCAGCACGGCCGGGCCGCCGGCGTCGCGCCCGACGGACAGGCCGTCGACCCTCGCCAGCTCGTGCGGCTCGTCCATCCTTCTCACCCGTCGCTCCCTGAGGTGTCGAGGCCCGCGACGCGTTCGGCGACGCGGTCGGCGAGCAGGTTCACCGCGACCGCGAACGCCGCCAGCAGCGCGGCGGGCAGCAGGACGGGCAGGGGGTTGAGCGCGGCACCCGGGAGGTTCTCGCGGATCATGCGCCCCCAGTTCGCGTCCGGCGCCCCCCGTCCCAGGCCGAGGAACCCGGCCGTGGCGGTCAGATGGACGGCGGCGACGAACCGGATCCCCGCGTCGGCCAGCACCGTGCCGGCGATGTTGGGCAGCACGTCGTAGCGGACGACGGCCGTCCAGCCGTCGCCCCGGGCCCGCGCGGTCAGCACGTAGCCCGTGGCGGCCACCCGGCGGGTGGCCGCCCTGGTCACCCGCAGGGAGAACGGCGTGGCGGCGAGCCCCACCGCCACCAGGACGGCCAGGTCGCCGGCCGGCGCCCCGGTGGCAAGCAGCAGCATGAGCAGCAGCGGGGGAAACACCGCCAGCAGGTCCACCGCGCGCATCACGATCTCCCCGCCGCGCCCGGCCGCGAGTCCCAGCCAGATCCCGCCCCCCGCCCCCAGCAGTGTGGCCAGCGCCGTGGCGCCGACGGCCAGCGCCAGCACCACCCAGCCGCCGTGCAGCAGCCGGGCCGCGAGATCGCGCCCCAGGAAGTCGGTGCCCAGGGGCAGGCCGGCCCCCGGCCCCGCGAACGGAGGCCCGACCTGCTCGGTGGGGGAACCGGGGGCGAGCGGCGGCCCGAGCACCGCGACCGCGAGGACCAGCAGGCAGACGCCCGCGCAGCACCAGGCGAGCGGACCGAGCGCCTCGCGCGCACCCGTTCCCGGGGAGGCGGGCCTCACCGGAGGCTCCCGCGCCGCGGGTCGAGCGCCCTGGCCGCGAGGTCGGCCAGGAGCACCGTGGCCAGGGTGGCGGCGCACAGGACGAGCGCGATGCCCTGGACCAGCGGGATGTCCCGGTGCGCCACGGCCTGTTGCAGCTCGAGTCCGATGCCGGGGTAGCCGTAGACGGTCTCCACCACGATCGCGCCGCCCACCAGCGCGCCGGTGATCAGTCCGAACGCCTGGGTGGCGGGCGCCAGGGCGCCGGGCAGCACATGACGTACCGCCAGGCGTGCCCCGCCGACCCCGCGCAGCCGGGCGGCCTCGATCCAGGGCGAGGCGACGGCCTCGGCGCTCGCGGAGCGGACCAACCGGGTGCCCACGGCGACGCCGGTGGCGGCCAGCGTCAGCGCGGGCAGGACCAGGATCTCCGGCGTGTCCAGCGGGCTGCCGCCGAGGGGGACCAGGGAGACCCGGGGCAGCAGGCCCAGCTCGCCGGCGAGCAGCCACCACAGGGCCGTGGCCGTGACGAACTCCGGCAGCCCCGCGACCAGCAGGACCCCGGTCGAGACGGCCCGGTCCGCGCGCCGTCCGGCCCGGCTGCCGGCCCACAGGCCCAGGGCGATCGAGAGGGGGACCGTCACCGCCAGCGCCAGGCCGGCCAGCAGCAGGCTGTGGGGCAGGCGGGAGGCGATCAGCTCGTGCACCGCCCGCCCGCCGGTGTAGGCCGTGCCCAGATCCCCCCGCACCGCGCCCCCCGCCCACCGGAGGTAGCGCGTCACGGGGTCGTCGTCGAGCCCCAACCGCTCGCGGACGGCGGCGCGTTCGGCCTCGGTGGCGTCCGGGCCCGCGACGGCGCCGACCGCGTCGCCCGGCAGAAGCTCCGTCGCGCCGAAGACGAGCACCGACAGGGCCGCCAGGGTGGGGACCAGGGCGGCCAGTCGCCGCAGCAGGAAGAGGCTCCAGCTCACGAGAGGGTGGCCCGGCTGAAACCGGGGAACTGCTCGAAGAGGTCGTCGGCCACGCCGGCCACCCCCGGCACGTGCGCCGTGGTGAAGGGTTTGAAGACGGGGGCGATGGTGTTGCCCTCCTCCCACAGCGTGCGTTGGGCGGCCAGTCCGGCCCGCGCCGACTCCTCCCCCGAGGTGCCGCGGGCCGTGGCCACCAACTCGTCCACGTCCGGCCGGTCCCAGCCCAGCGCCGCCGGGTTCCGCGCGCCGTAGGACATCTGGTAGAGCGGCAGCGCCGGAGTGGGCACGGAGAAGCTGGCCGCCAGCGGGAGTCGCGCGTAGGCCGGGTAGTCCGCGAAGAGCTGCCCGGCCGGCAGCTCCTCCAGCGTCGCCTCCACCCCCACCGCGACGAGGTTCTCCACGTAGAGCGTGGCGACCTCCACCATGCCGGGCGTCTCCGGGCCGGTCGTGAGGGTCACCCGCATCCCCTCGGCTCCGGCCTCGCGCAGCAGCCGCCTCGCCCGGTCGGGGTCGAAGGGGCGCTGTTCGATCTCGTCCGCGTAGTCGGGGAAGCCGGGCCCCAGCAGGTCGTTGCCGACCGTGGCGTCGCCGAAAAAGACGGACTCCACCATCGCCTCGCGGTCGGCCGCCAGCTTGAAGGCGGTGCGCACCCGGGGGTCCCGGAACGGCTCGTGGGCCAGGTTCATCCGGAAGAAGAGACCGGAGACGTAGGGCGGGTCGGTGCTGGTCACCGTGAAGCGCTCGTCGCCGCGCAGGGTCCTGGCCGTGACCGGGGACAGGTCGTGCGCGAGATCCACCTGGCCACCGGTGAGCGCCGCCGCGCGGGCGTCGCTGTCGGGCAGGGAGCGCAGCTCCAGCCCGTCCAGATAGGGGGCCTCGTCCGCTTCGGGGTGGGAGAACGCCTCGTTGCGCGTCAGCAGGCAGCCCTCCCCCGGGGCGAACTCCTCCAGTCGGAACGGGCCGGAGGTCGCGGTCCCCGGCGAGAAGTCGCTGTTCTCCTTGAGCACGAGGTAGTTGCCCTGGCACAGCACCATGCGGCCGTCGGCCAGGGGCGCCCGCGTGGGCAGCACCAGCGTGTGGTCGTCCTCCACCCGGGCACCGCCGAAGTCGAAGGTGCTCGCCGGGTTCCTGTAGACCGGCAGCGACGCCGGGTCGTCGGCCGGAGAGCTCAGCGACCACAGGACGTCACGCGCGGTCAGCGGCGAGCCGTCGCTGAAGGTGAGGCCCCGGCGCAGGCGCAGGGTGTAGGCGCTCAGTTCCTCGTCGACCTCGATGGTCTCCAGCACCCCGTACCGCACGCCGTCCGGCGCCGACGGGTCGAGGTCGCCGAGGGTCGCGTGCAACGCGCGGGCCCTGACCATGTCGAGGGCCGTCCCGCCGACGAAGTGGTTGAGCGTCTCGCCGGCGCCGGCGCCGGTGAAGGCCGCCCGCAGGGTGCCGCCGCGTCGGGGTCCCGCGCCGGTGGGCGCGGAGCTGTCCCCTCCCGAGCCGCATCCGGTCAGCAGGGCGGGGCCGGCGACGGCGGTCGCCGCCGCCAGCAGGCCGGAGCGCAGCAGGGTGCGTCTCGCCAGGGGCTCCATGGGTGTCTCTCTTTCGGTCGTGCTTTCCGTCGTGCTTTCCGTCGTGCCGGGGGCTTCGCGTCGGAGGGCGCCGCGTTTCGCGTGCGCTCAGTCGTCGTGCAGGGTGATCGCGCCGGCCGGGCAGTCGTCCACGGCGCGGAGCACCTCGGCCGTCTCCTCGAGGCCGGGCCTGGCCCGCAGAAGGACGACCAGCCCGTCGTCCTCGCCCTGGTCGAAGAGACGGGGGGCGGCGAGCACGCACTGCCCGGCCCCGACGCATGTCTCGGGTCGTACCTCTACGCGCACGGGCCTCTCGCCTCCGCTCCGCGGGGTGCGCCGGGGCGGGCGTTCAGGGGGCGGCATGGTGGGTCAGGGCGCGCAGCGCCCGTTTGTCGATCTTGCCGACGGGGGTGAGCGGCATCTCCCGCAGGCTCCGCACGCGGTCGGGGGCCTTGTAGGCGGCCACGCCCCGCTCGCGGAGGAAGGCGGCGATGTCGCGGGCGCTGGGCGGGGGGCCGGCGCAGACCAGGAAGGCGACGGTGCGTTCCCCGAGTTCGCCGTCGGGGGCGGCCACCAGGGCGGCGGAGGCCACCGCGGGGTGGGCCAGGAGGTGCTCCTCGACCTCGGTGGCGTCGATCTTCTCCCCGCCTCGGTTGATCTGGTCCTTCACCCGTCCCACCACCCGCAGATGGCCACTGGGCAGGCGCCGGACGAGGTCACCGGTGCGGTAGTAGCCGTCCTCGGTGAAGTGGGCGCGCGTGTGCCGGGGCGCGCGGTAGTAGCCGTTGAGGGTGTAGGGGCCCCTGGTCAGCAACTCCCCCGCCGCGCCGTCGGGTACGGGGCGGCCGTCCTCGTCGGTGACGCGCACCTCGTCGCCGGGGGAGATCGGGCGGCCCTGGGTGGTGCAGACGATCTCCTCCGCGTCGTCGAGCCGGGTCAGATTGAGCAGCCCCTCCGCCATGCCGAACACCTGCTGCAGACGGCATCCGAGCTCCGGGCCGATCCGCCGTGCCCACTCGTCCGGCAGCCGCGCGGCGCCGACCTGGAGAACGCGCAGGCTCGTCAGGTCCGGCCGGGTCTCCTCGGCCTCGGCCAACCAGTGGGGCACCAGCGGGGGGTTGACGGCGGTGAGGGTGACGCGCTCGCGCTCGATCAGCCGCAGCGCGGTGGCCGGGCTGGGGTTGGGCGCGAGGACGACGGTGCCGCCCGCCCGCAGCGTGCCCAGGATGCCGGGGCAGCTCATGGTGAAGTTGAAGGCGATCGGCAGCACGGCGAGGTACACCGTCTCGGGGCCGAGTCGGCAGATCTCGGCCGCCGCCCTGGCGTTGTAGGCGTAGTCCCGGTGCGTGCGCGGGATCAGCTTGGGAGTGCCGGTCGTGCCTCCGGAGAGCAGCAGCAGCGCCAGGTCGCCGGGGTCGGGCGGCTCCCCTCCGGGAGGGGGACCGTCGTCCTGCCGCAGTGCCTCGAAGGGAACCAGGTCGGGGTGGCCGCCGGCGTCACCGACGACGATCACCCGGCGGACGGCGTTCCGGGCCTCGCGGATCTCCACGGCCAACGACCGGTGGTCGAAGCGGGCATGGCGGTCCGGCACGACGTAGGCGACGGCCCCGGTCACCCGCGCGAGGTGGTCGATCTCGGAGCGACGGTGCGCGGGCATCGCGTGGACGGGCACCGCGCCCAGCCGTTGCAGGGCGAACCAGGCCAGCACGAACTCGGCCACGTTGGGCAGTTGGACGATGACCCGGTCGCCGCGCCGGAGCCCGAGCCCGTGCAGGGCGCGCGTCACCGCCGCGATCTCCCGCTCCAAGGCGGCGTAGCTCCACCGGCGTTCGCCGTCCACCAGAGCCGTCGCCTCGGGGCGGGCGGCCGCCTGCCGCCGGACGATGTCACCGAGCAACTCGTCCGTCCAGTAGCCGGCGTCGCGGTACCGGGAGGCGGCCTCCGGCGGCCAGCCCTGCCAGTCCGGCGCGTCTCCGGGGGCCTGTCGAGACCTCGCGCTGTCCATCCTGAACGGCTCCTTCCCTCTCACCAGGGGGCGTTCGGCGGCGAGATCACCCACCCCTCTTGAACATGATTATCATCTTTACATAAGCTCCGGGAAGCGCGGGCCCCTCCCGCTCCGTGAGCACCACGACCCACATCCAGCGGACCGGCCGTACCCGCCGTTCGCGAAGGAGGCGTTCCCCACCCGTGACCGACGCATCTGAGACCGAACGGGCGACGACGGCGGAACCCTCGCTTCAGGCGACGGTCGCCGCCCTGCTGGGCATACCGGCGGACGACATCGGTCCCGAGGACGACCTGTTCGAGCTGGGCCTCGACTCCCTGGGCCTCATCCGGCTCAGCGCCGAGTGGCGTCGCGACGGGTTCGCGGTGAGCTTCGAGCAGTTGGCGGACGCGCCCACGGTCGGCGACTGGGCGCGCCTGTTGGCGGAGACGCCCCGCCGGCCGCCACCGGCCGAGAGCGGGACGGCATCCGCCCGGGGCCCCGCGGGACGAGCGGAGAGCGACACGGCGGGCGACAACGCCTTCCCGCTCGGCCTGATGCAGCACGCCTACTGGATCGGCCGCCAGGAAGGACAGCCGCTGGGCGGCGTGGGCGCCCACTTCTACGCCGAGTTGAGCGGGTCGGGCGTGGACCCCGCGCGGCTGAGCGCCGCCGTCACCGCGCTGCGCCGGCGCCACGAGACGCTGCGCGTCACCGTGCTGGACGACGGGCGCCAGCGCGTCGGCGACGCGGTGCCCGAGCGGGCGGTCACCGTGCACGACCTCGGCCACCGCACGGCCGAGGAGGCGGAGACGTTCCTCGCGGAGCTGCGCGACCGCCTCACCCACCGCCGCATGGACGTGGAGAGCGGCGAGGTGTTCGACGTCGCGCTCACCCTGCTCCCGGCGGGGGCGACCCGGGTGCATCTCGACCTCGACATGATCGCGGCCGACGCCGCCAGCATGAGGGTGCTGCTGAGCGACCTCCAGCGGCTCTACGCCGACCCGGCGGCCGAACTCCCGGCTCTGGTCACCCGCTACGGCGACTACCTCCGCCGCACCCGTGCGGAGCGGTCCGAGGAGCGGGAGCGGGACCGGGCGTGGTGGAGCGAGCGGCTTCCCGCGTTCAGCGCGCCGCCCGCGCTGCCCACCGTGGTCGACCCGCTGAGTCCGCGGTCCTCGGAGGAACGCTTCCGCCGCACCACGCGCCTGCACCACCGGCTCGACGCGGAGCGCACCGAACGGCTGCGCCTCGCGGCCCGCCGGCACGGCCTGACCCCCACCGCCGTGCTGGCCACGGCCTTCGCCGAGGTGATGGCCGCGTGGAGCGCCGAGCCCCGGTTCTTTCTCAACCTCCCGCTCTTCCACCGTGACGGGGCGGCCCCCGACGCCGAGTCGCTGGTGGGCGACTTCAGCAGCTCGATACTGCTGGAGGTCGACCTGAGCGCCACCCGCCCGTTCGCCGAGCAGGCCGCCGACCTCCAGTCACGGTTGCGCTCCGCCATCGCGCACGGCTCCTACTCCGGCGTCGAGGTGCTGCGGGACCTGACCCGGGCGGGCGGCGGCACGCCGGTTCTCGCCCCGGTCGTCTACACCAGCGCCCTCGGCCTCGGCGAGGTCTACGACAAGGCGGTGCGGGAGACCTTCGGCGAGCCGGCCTGGATCGTCTCCCAGGGGCCCCAGGTCTGGCTCGACGCCCAGGTCACCGAACTCGACGGAGGGATCCTCCTCAACTGGGACGTGCGCGCACACGCCTTCGCCCCCGGCGTGGTCCCCGCGGCCTTCCACGCCTACCGGACGCTTGTCGAGAGTCTCCTCGACGAGGGGTGCGACTGGCGGCTGCCGGTGGCGCTCCCCCTCCCCGACAGCCAGCGCGCGGTGCGCGAGCGGGTCAACGACACGGCCACGCCCCTGGCGGAGAGGCGTCTCCACGAGGGCTTCCACCGGGCCGCCGCCCGGCACCCCGAGCGCGTGGCCCTGGTCGACGAGCGGGGCCGGTCCCGGACGTTCAGCTGCCTGGCCCGCTGGGCGTCGCAGATCTCGGCGCTGCTGGTGGCGCGGGGGGTGGGCGCGGGCGACCGGGTGGTCGTCAGCCTTCCCCGCGGAGCCGCGCAGGTCGCCGCCGTCCTGGGGGTCCTGGGGACGGGCGCCGCCTATGTGCCGCTCGGCGTCGGACAGCCGGGACGGCGGGCGGCGCTGGTCCTGGCCGCCGCCGAGGCGGCGGCCGTGCTGACCGACGAGCGGCACCGGGAGCGGTGGCGCGGCGTGGCGGACGGCTCCGTCGAGGTGCTGCCGATCGAGTCCGCGGACCGCGTGGTCCCCGCGGAACCGGTGCTCGACCAGCCGGTGGACTCCCCCGCCTACGTGCTCTTCACCTCGGGGTCCACCGGGACGCCCAAGGGAGTCGAGGTGTCCCACCGCGCGGCCATGAACACGCTGGAGGCGATCAACTCCCGGTTCGGCGTCGGGCCGGACGATCGCGGTCTGGCGCTGGCCGAGCTGGACTTCGACATGTCGGTCTACGACCTCTTCGGTCCGCTGTCGGCGGGCGGTTCCGTCGTGTTGATCGGCGAGGACGCCGGGCGTGACGCTCCGCACTGGGCGTCGTTGGTGCGCGACCTGGGCGTCACCGTCGTCAACTGCGTCCCCGCCCTGCTGGAGATGCTGCTGACGGCGGCCGAGTCGGGCACCGATCCCGGCACCTCGCTGCGCCTGGTGCTGCTGGGCGGTGACTGGGTGGGGCTCGACCTCCCCGGGCGGCTCCGCGCGCTGGTGCCCGACGCCCGGCTGGTCGCGCTGGGGGGCATGACCGAGGCCGCCGTGCACTCCACGGTCTTCGAGGTGCACGAGGTGGACCCCGCGTGGTCCTCCGTCCCCTGGGGTGTGCCGCTGCCGAACATGAGCGCGCGCGTCGTGGACTCCAGGGGCCGGGACCGCCCGGACTGGGTCCCCGGGGAACTGTGGATCTCCGGAGCCGGCCTCGCCTCCGGATACCGGGCCGACCCCGTGCGCACCGCCGAGCGGTTCGTCGAGCACGCCGGGCGACGCTGGTACCGCACCGGGGACCGGGCACGGTACCGCGACGACGGGGTCCTGGAGTTCCTCGGCCGCACCGACCACCAGATCAAGCTGCGCGGCCACCGCGTCGAACTCGGCGAGGTCGAGGCCGCGGCCACCGCGCACCCGGACGTCCACGCGGCGGTGGCGCTGGTGACCGGCGCGCCCGCCAGGCTGGCGCTCGTCGCCGCCGGGGAGGCCGCGCCGGAAGGGGTGCTGGAGGCGCTGCGCTGTCGCCTGCCCGCCTACATGGTGCCCGGCGGCGTGACCGTCGTGGACGCCCTCCCGCTGACCCGCAACGGCAAGCCGGACCGGGCCGCGGCAGCCGAACTGGCCGCCGGGGAGCGCGTCACGGGGGCCGGCGCGGCGCCCTCGGGGTGGGTGGAGAGCGTCGTCGCCCGCGTGTGGTCCGAGGTGCTGGGCGTGGCGGACATCGGTCGCGCGGACTCGTTCTTCGCGCTGGGCGGCGACTCGCTGCTGGCCACCCGCGTGATCGTCGCCCTGCGCGGGGCCGGGGTCGGCGGGGCCCGGATCGCGCGGCTGTTCGCCCACCCCCGGCTGAAGGACTTCGCCGCCGGCCTGGTGCGCGGCCGCGCCGTGGGCGAGGTGCTGGCCGAGGGCGACCCCGGGCGGCGGCACGAGCCGTTCCCGCCGACAGACGTGCAGCGCGCCTTCTGGATCGGGCGGGACGACCGCCTGCCGCTGGGCGGCGTCGGCACCTACCACTACAGCGAGTTCGACGGCCACGACGTCGACCTGGACCGGATGGAACGGGCCTGGCGGCGACTGGTCGAGCGGCACGAGATGCTGCGCGCCGTCTTCGACGAGGACGGCAGGCAGCGCATCCTCCCCACGGTGCCGCCGGTGCGGATCGCCGTCACCGAGGTCGCCACCGAGGACGCCGCCACCGCGGCGCTCGACCGGCTGCGCGAGGAGTCCTCGCACCGCGTGCTCGACCCCACCCGTTGGCCGCTGTTCGACATCCGAGCGGTGCGCTATCCGCACCGGGGGCGCACCCGCACCCGGCTGGCGGTCGGGCTGGACTACATCGCCCTGGACGGCGCGTCGATCATCCTGCTCTACGGCGAACTCGACACCCTCTACCAGGATCCGGAGGCGCCCCTGCCGCCGATCGACGTGTCCTTCCGGGACTACGTGCTGGAGGTGGTGCCCGACGCGGAGGCGGTCCGGCGCGCACGCGCCTACTGGCTGGAACGGCTGGACGTGCTCCCCCGCGCCCCCCAACTCCCGCTGGCCGCGGACCCCTCGGCCCTGGCCCGTCCGCGCTTCACCCGGCGCGCCCGGCCGCTGTCCGCCGACCGCTGGTCACGGCTGCGCGCGCGGGCGGCCCGGCACCAGCTCACCCCGTCCGTGGTGCTGCTGCTGTGCTACGTCGAGGTGTTGGCGGCCTGGAGCGACCGCGGCGGGGTGACGGTCAACCTCACGCTCTTCAACAGGCTGCCCGTCCACCCCCATATCCACCGCGTCGCGGGGGACTTCACCTCCGTCTCCCTCATCGGCCACCGCCCGGCGCCGGACGAGGACTGGCTGACCGCCGCGCACCGGCTCCAGCGCGTGATGGGCGAGGACCTCGACCACCGCGAGGAGTCCGCGATCTGGCTGATGCAGGAACTCGCGCGGCGCACGGGAACGGTCGAGGCGGCCATGCCCGTGGTCTTCAGCAGCTCCGTCGGGGTCGGGGACCGCGAGGTGAAGGACCTCTCCGACTCCTTCCCCGCCAAGGTCTTCGGCATCTCCCAGACCCCCCAGGTGATGCTGGACAACCAGGTCACCGAGGCGGCCGGCGGCATCGTCGTCAGCTGGGACGCCGTCGAGGAACTGTTCCTGCCCGGCGTGCTCGACGCCATGTTCGACACCTACTGCGGACTCCTCGACCGCCTGGTGGACGAGGAGTGGTCCGGTCCGCTCCCGGTCGCGCCGCCCGCGGAACAGCGCGCCCGGCGTGCGGCCTTCACCGCCCCGCGGGCCGCCGCCCCCGACGAGACGCTGCACGCGGCCGTCTTCCGGCGGGCCGCCGCCGCCCCCGGCCGTACGGCGTTGGTCCTGCCGGACCGCTCCGTGAGCTACGGGGCGCTGGCCGGCCGCGCCCTGCGGTTGGCCGCGGCGCTGGCCTCCCGAGGTGTGCGGGGCGGCGACACCGTCGTGCTGGCCCTGACCACGGCCGAGGACCAGGTGCTCGCCGCGCTCGGCTCGCTGCGGGCCGGCGCGGTGTTCACGGCCCTCGCCCCGGAGGCGGGCGACGGGGAGCGCCGGGCCCACTGCGAGGCCGTCGGCGCCACACTCGTGGTCACCGACCTGCCCTGGCCCGAGGGCCCCTGGAAGGTCGCCACGCTGACCGGGCTTCTGACCACCGGCGACAGTCCTCCGCCCGTCGACACGGAGGACCCCGACGCGCCCGCCCTCCGGGTGCGCGCCGGAGGCGACGGCACACCCCGCCGGTGGGTGACACACAGTCACCGTGCGCTGGTCGACGTGCTCGCCGAGCTGCGTGCGCGCCTCGGCGTCGACCAGGACGACCGAGGGCTGCTGACCCACGGACTCCCCGGCCCGCCGGCCCTGTTCGCCGTCTTCGGCCTGCTGGGCGCGGGCGGCACCCTCGTGGTGCCGGACACCGAGGCGCCCGCCGACCCCGACGTGTGGCGGCGGCTGATCGACCGCCACCGGATCACCGTCTGGAACGGGACCTCCTGGCAGCTCGACGCGCTGCTGGACCGGCTGCCGGACGGGCTCCCGG
Organism: Streptomyces zhaozhouensis; assembly: GCF_900230195.1. Taxonomy (GTDB): domain Bacteria; phylum Actinomycetota; class Actinomycetes; order Streptomycetales; family Streptomycetaceae; genus Streptomyces; species Streptomyces zhaozhouensis. Next base: position 52,905 of record NZ_OCNE01000007.1, on the reverse strand, counting down.
ACGGCCGGGACGGCGCCCCCCTCCGACCGCGCCGGGTGCTGGTCCACGCCGACCGGCCCTCCCTGGCGTTGCCCGCGCGGTTGCGCGAGGAGGCGGGCGCGGACAGCCGCCTCCTCGCCCTCGCCGCCGTCCCCGGCGCCCCGCTCGACGCCGCGCTGCTCGTCACCGAGGACGCCGCCACGCCCGCGTCGGGCCTCCCGCGCGGGGTGCCGCTGGCCGGCCAGCGCCTCCGCGTGGTGGACGCCCTCGGTGGTGACTGTCCCGAATGGGTCACGGGGGAGGTCCACCTCGGCGGCGCGGGGACGCCGTGGGGGGTGCGCGAGGACGCCGACGACCGCCCGCCGGCGCTGGTGACCCACGGCGGGGAACGCTGGTACCGCACGGGGACCCGCGGCCGGTTCCGCCCCGACGGGACGCTGGAGCTGCTGGGCCCCTCCCCGCGCCGCGTCGCCGTGGGCGGACGCCCGGTGGAACTCGACGAGGTCGAGGCCGTGTTGGAGGCACACCCCGCCGTGGCCCACGCGGTCGTGCCGCCCCCCGCGGCGGAGTCCGGGGGACGGCGGCGCGCCCTGGTCGTGCCCCGTGCCCGAGCGGCGGTCGACGCCGCCGCACTGGCCCGGCACGTCGGCGCGACGCTGCCACCCCACGCGGTGCCCACCGACATCGGCGTCACCGACCGCCTCCCGCTGGCCCCGGACGGCCTGCCAGACGCCGCGCGCCTCGTCGCCGCCGCCACCGAGGAGGAGCCGTCGGGCCCGCCCCGCACGGACACCGAGAAGGAGATCGCGGCCCTGTGGGCCGAGGCGCTCGGACACCAGGTCACCGACCGGTACGCCAACTTCTTCGCGGAGGGCGGGGACAGCCTCACCGCGCTGCGCCTGGTCGCCGCCGTCAACGCCGCGCTGGGTGTGGACGTTCCCGTACGCGCCTTCCTCGCCGCCTCCACCCTCGCCGACCTGGCCACCCAGGTCGACAGCCGTCAGCCCACGCCCCTCCAGGAAGAGAGCGGAATCATATGAAGGCCCAGCAGATCGTCTCCGACCTGGAGAAGGACGGCATCCGCCTCTGGGCGGAGGACGGCCAGCTCCGCTTCCGCGCGCCCCGGGGGGTGCTGACCGAGGAACGCCGCGCCCTGCTGCGCGCCCACCGGGACGAGGTGCTGACCCACCTGACCGCGCGGGCGGGCGCGGCCCGCGTCGTCCCCGACCGCGCCGCGGCCCACGCCCCCTTCCCCCTCACCGACATCCAGGCCGCCTATCTCGTGGGGCGTGGCGAGGCGTACGGCTACGGCGGGGTGGCCTGCCACGTCTACCTCGAGATGGCCTACCCGGCGGACACGGACCCCGACCGGCTCAACGACGCGTGGTGGGCCGTCGTCCGCCGCCACGACATGCTGCGTGCCGCCGTGCACCCGGACGGGTCGCAGGAGGTCCTCGCGGAACTCCCCGAACCGCCTCTCGACCGGCGGGACCTGAAGGGCGCCCCGCCCGCCGCGGTGGACGCGCGGCTGGCCGAGGTCCGTGAGGAGCTGGCCACCCGGGTCCCGCCCACCGACCGACCGCCGCTGTTCGCCGTGCGGTTGACCCACTGCGACGACGCCCTGGTGCTCCACCTGTCCATGGACCAGCTCATCGTCGACTACGCCAGCCTGCTGCTGGTGCTCGCGGAGCTGGAGGACGTCTACCACGGCAGGCCGCTGCGGCCGTTGGAGCTCGGCTTCCGGGACTACGTGCTGACGCGCCGCCAGCAGAGCCTGACCTCCGAGTACGACCGCCACCGCGACTACTGGCTGCGCCGGCTTCCCGACCTTCCCGACGCCCCCGAGCTGCCCCTCGCCCCCACCGCCGAACGCCCCGGCCCCTTCACCCGTCTCGAAACGCTCCTTCCCCCCGACCGGGCGCGGGCGTTCACCGACCACGCGGCCGCCCACGGGCTGACCGTCTCGGCCGCTGTCCTCGCCGCCTACGCCGAGGTCGTCGGCCGGTGGAGCGGCAGTCCGCGCTTCACCCTGAACGTGCCCACCTTCACCCGCCTTCCCCTCCACGAACAGGTCGACCAGCTGGTGGGGGACTTCACGGCGGTGGAGCTGCTCGCCGTGGACCTGGGCGAGGAGAGCGGTTTCGCGGAGCGGGCCGGCGCCCTGAGCGCCACGCTGCTGGAGGACCTCTCCCACGGGCTGTTCACCGGCAGCCAGGTGCTCGCCGAGATGAGCCGGGCCGGCCGGTCCGGGCCCCTGCTGATGCCGGTCGTCTTCACCAGCACCCTCGGCTCGGCCACCACCAGGCGGCCGGAGGGCGTGGTGCGCTACGCCAGGACACAGACCCCCCAGGTCTGGCTCGACTGCCAGGTGATGGAGCGCGCCGGCGGGCTCGCGCTCAGCTGGGACGTGCGCCAGGGGGTCCTCGCCGGCACCACGGCCGAGGACATGTTCGAGGCGTTCACCGGGCTGGTGACCACCCTCGCCGACGACCCCGCGGCCTGGCGGTCCCCCGCCCGCGTGGCGCTTCCCGCACGCACCGAGGCGGTCCGCGCGCGGGCCAACGACACGACGGCTCCCGCGCCCCGTGCCCGGCTCCAGGACGGGGTGGTGGACACCGCGCGGCGTCTCCCCGACCGGGTCGCCGTGCGCACGCGCGGGGGGTCCCTGACCTACGGGGAGCTTCTCGCCCGCGCCCAGGGGATCGCCCGCGCCCTCCGCGCGACCGGGGTCGGCCGCGGCGACCTCGTCGCGCTCTCGTTGGAGAAGGGCTGGGAGCAGCCCGCGGCGGCGCTCGGCACCCTGCTGGCCGGCGCCGCCTACCTGCCGCTCGACACCCACCAGCCCAGGCTCCGCCGCGAGGCGATCCTCGCCGACGCCGAGGTCGCCGCGGTGCTCACCCAGTCCTGGCTCGCCGCCGGGCACGAGTGGCCGAAGGACGTGCCGGTGATCCCGGTGGACTCCTGTCCGCCCTCCGCCGAGCCCCTCGACGACGCGGGAACCGACCCCGACGACCTGGCCTACGTGATCTACACCTCCGGCTCCACCGGCGCCCCCAAGGGCGTGATGATCGGCCACGCCGCCGCCCTGAACACCGTCGCCGACATCAACCGCCGCTTCGGGCTCACCCCGGAGGACCGCGTCTTTGCCCTCGCCCAGCTCGGGTTCGACCTGTCCGTCTACGACGTCTTCGGTCCCCTGAGCCTGGGGGCGTCGATGGTCCTGGCCGACCCCGAACGCCGGGGGGACCCCTCCAGTTGGGCCGAGATCGTCCGCGAGGACGGCGTCACCGTCTGGAACTCCGTTCCGGGCCAGCTCCAGATGCTGCACGACTATCTGCGGGCCGACGACCCCCCGCTGCCCTCGCTGCGGCTGGCCCTGCTCTCCGGTGACTGGATCCCGCCCCGGCTGCCCGCCGCCGTGGCCCGTTGGGCCCCCGGGGCCGAGGTCCACAGCCTGGGCGGCGCGACCGAGGCGTCGATCTGGTCCATCCACCACGCGGTGCGTCCCGAGGACGCCGAACGCCCCAGCGTCCCCTACGGCAGACCGCTGACCAACCAGACCTTCCACGTGCTGGACCAGGCGATGCGTCCCCGCCCCGACCTGGTGCCCGGCGAGCTGTACATCGGCGGTGCCGGGCTCGCCCAGGGCTATCTCAAGGACGCCGCGCGGACCGCCGCGCGCTTTCCCACCCACCCGGTCACCGGGGAACGGCTCTACCGCACCGGTGACCTCGGGCGCTACCACCCCGACGGCGTCATCGAGTTCCTCGGGCGCGACGACCAGCAGGTCAAGATCCGCGGGTACCGCGTCGAGCTGGGCGAGATCCAGTCCGTCGTCGAGGGCCTGCCCGCGGTCGGCGCGGCGGCCGTGGTGGTGGCCGGCGGCCGGGGGGACGCCACGACGGGTGGCTCGCGTCCGCTGGCCGCCTTCGTCGAGCCGGCGCGGCACGCGGTGCTCCCGGCCCCGGGGCAGGAGTGGCGCCGGGCCGCCGACCGCGCCATGGACGAGGCGCTCGCCGGGGTGGATGTCGACCGGCTCTCCGCGTTCCGCGCCGCCCTGGCCGACGCCGCGCTCCACTCCACCGCCGAGGCACTCGCGCCCGCCTTCGCCGAGGCGGCGGGCCCGGTCGACGCCGCCGGGGTCTGCACCGCCCTCCAGGTCCCGCCCGCGCGCCGGCGCCTGGTGCGCAGATGGCTGCGCGGGCTCGTCGAGGCGGGGCTGCTCACCCGGACCCCGGACGGCGCGTACCGGGACCTGCGGGCGCCGGGCGAGGACGCCACCGCCGAACGGTGGGAGCGCGCCGAGTCGCTGGAACGCGAGGCGGGGTGGAGCGGCGAGTTGTTCGCCACCGTGCGCGCCAGCGCACGCGCCCTCCCCCGGCTGCTGACGGGCCGTCACGAGTCGTCGGAACTCCCCTTCTCCGGCGCCTCGGACGAGGCGCTGGCCGCCGCCTACCGGGAGAACGCGCCCGCACGCGTGCTGCACCATGTCCTGGCCGCCGGGGTCGCCACGCTCGTCCAGCGCCACACCGGGCCGGAGCCGGCGCGTGTCCTGGAGGTCGGGCTCCGCGGCGGAGGGGCGGTCGGCGCGGTGCTCGCCGCCCTCGGGGAGTCCCCGGCCCCGGTCGACTACCTGGCCACGGACACCTCCGCCCAGCGGCGCGCCGAAGCGGAACGCCGCTTCGCCGACGACCCCCGGGTGCGCACCGCGTCCTTCGACCCCGACGCCGACCCACGCGCCCAGGGGTTCCCGCCCAACTCCGTGGACGTGCTGGTGTGCGTCGGGGTCCTGGACAACCTCGGCGACGTGCCCGCCGCCCTGCGCCGGCTCACCGCCCTGGTGGCGCCGGGGGGCTGGCTCGTCCTGGTGCAGAACACGGACGACGACGACCCGTCGGTGCGCGTCTCCACCGAGTTCCTGCCCGAGCACGCCGGGCCGTTCACCGACCTGCGCGAGGCGGACGAGCGGACGTTCCTCGACTCCGGCCAGTGGGCCGGGCTCCTCACCGCGGACGCGGGCCGGATCGCCGCCGCGTACCCCTCCCCCGGCCCGGTGGCCGAGGCGTTCGGACAGCGGCTGTACTTCGCCCAGCCCAAGCCGGACCGGGCCCCCCTCACCCCGGCGGAGCTGACGCGCCACGCCCAGGAGCGGCTGCCCGAGTACGCGGTGCCCACCCGTTGGCAGATACTCGACGACCTGCCCCGCACCGCCAACGGCAAGGTGGACCGGGCCCTGTTGGAGCACTGGGCCGAGGCCGCCGAGCAGGACCCCGCCGCTCCCGGAGCGCGGCAGCCGCGTGACGACCTGGAACGCGCCCTGGCCGGGCTGTGGTCGGAGCTGCTGGGCCAGGAGGACATCGGCCGCGACGACGACCTCTTCGCGCTCGGCGGCGACTCCCTGCTGGTGGCCCGGATCGTGGGGCGCCTGAGGGAGGGCCTGGCGGGGGTGGAGAACGGCGAGTGGGACCTGGAGTGGGAGGTCGTCCTGCGCCACCTGTTGCGCCGGCCCACCGTCGCCGGGCTCGCGGCCTATCTGCGGGAGGTCGGCGCGGGCGAGGACGGCGACGCGGCGGCGGAGGCCACGCCCGTCGTCTCCCTGCGGGAGGCGCCGGGGCCCGCCACCGTGCTGGTCCACGCCGGTACGGGCACCCTGCTGCCGTACCGCCCGCTGATCACCCGGCTCCGTTCCGCGACCACCGGGGAGAACGCCCTGCTCGGCCTGGAGATACCGGAGCTGGACGCCTTCCTCAACGCGGACGCCACCGGGCTGATCGACCGTCTCGCCGCCCGCTACGCGCGGGCCCTGCTGGACACCGGGCACGACCGGTTCGACATCGTCGGCTACTGCGTCGGCGGCGTCATCGCCACCGAGGTCGCCCGCGTGCTGGGGGACTCGGGCGCCGAGGTGCGCGGCCTCACCGTCATCAGCAGCCACAGCCCGACCTTCCGGATCGACGACGAGCTGCTGTCGGAGTACTCCTTCGGCCTGATGATGGGCATGGACCTGGCGCACGTCGGGTTCCCCGCCGACCAGGACCGGGTGGGCGCGGCCGTGGGAACCGTCCTGGAACGCTCCCCCGACGCCATCTCCGACGGGTCCGTCGCCTCGCTCGACGGCGAGTACGCCGACGTCGGGGAGGCGTTCGCCGCCATGGAGTCGCTGCCCAGGATGGCCCGCGTGAGGCGGATGGTCGAGGCGCTGCCGCCCGAACTCACCGGCACCTACCAGCCCGAGGGCCTGCTGCGCGCCCTGCGCACCTACCAGCAGTCCACGTTCGCACTCAGCCGGCACCGTGCCGAGCCCTACGCGGGGGACATCACCTTCCTGCGGCACAACGGCGCCTACCCGTTCCCCGGCAGCGCCGACACCATCACCGACCACTGGGCGAAGATCTGCCTGGGCGAACTGCGCACCCGGGACATCCCGGGCGAGCACTTCACCTGCATGACCGGCGACAACGTGCCCACGGTCTTCCGCCATCTGACCGAACTGATCGAGGGTTACGAGGGTTTCGAGGGGATGACGTCATGATCGCCGTTCTGGGAGCCTCCGGCGAGGTGGGCCGCCACGCGGTCGCCCTGCTGGCCCGCGCCAGGTCCCGGCCCCTGCGGCTGGGGGCCCGCGACCCCGGGGCCGTCCACGTCGACGCCGCCTGGCGGGACGTCGAGGTCACCGCCGTGGACGCCACCGACCCGGCCTCGCTCGCCGCCTTCTGCCGCGGGCAGCGCGTCGTGCTCAACTGCGCGGGGCCCAGCTATCTCCTCAAGGAGACGGTGGCGCGGGCCGCCCTCGCCGCCGGCGCCGACTACGTCGACGTCCTCGGCGACGACCCCGTGGCCGAGGCCCTCGGCGACGCCGGCGTCCCGACCGAAGGCCGTCGGGTCGTGCTCTCGGCGGGCACCGTCCCCGGGCTCTCGGGCCTGCTGCCGCGTCATCTCCTCGACACGCGCCCGGCCGGGGCGACCGCTCCCACCGCGTTGACCGTCCACGCCGGGGGACTGGAGAGGGCCACCCGCACGGTGGCGGCCGACATCCTGCTCTCCCTGCGGGACGGCGGCCCCGACGGGGAGCCCTACGGGCACGCGCTGGCCATGTGGCGGCAGGGGCGCAGGCAGGACAAGGCGCTGCGCGTCGAGGAGGACGCCGAGGTCCCGTTCTTCCCCGGACGCGTGACGACCCAGCCGCTGCTGACCGCCGAGGTCCAGCGCCTCGCGGCCGACCTGCGGCTGGCCGAGGCCCGGTGGTACAACGTGTTCCCCGGCGGACAGATCCGGTCCCTGTTCGCCGCGCTGCCCACGCTGCCGGTGGACACCGAGACGCGGCGCCAGGAGGCCGTCGACCGGATCATCAGGGCCGGCGCGATCGACCTGGCCGGCCGTGCCCCGTACTACCGGCTGGTCGTGGAGCTGTCGGGGCCCGAGTGGTCCCGCACGGTGGTCGTGCGCGCCGACGACAGCTACCGGCTCACGGGCGCGGTGGCCGCCGTCACCGTCGGGGAGGTGCTGGCGGACCGGGTCGCGCCCGGTCTCCACTTCGCGGCACGGGTGCTGCGCCCCGCCGGGGTGCTGGCCGCCCTGGAGAGGACGGGCGCCGCGGAGTTCGCCCGGTTCACCACCGCCGCCCCTGACGGGGCGCCGGCCGTGGGCGCGTTCGAGGACGGTGCCCTGTGAGCCCGCCCCCCGGCCCCGACCGGCCGCTGCGCACCGTGGTGGCCGGCACCAACTTCGGCCGCTTCTACCTCGACGCGGTGCGCGCCCACCCCGCCTTCACGCTCGTGGGCGTCCTCTCCCGGGGCGGGGCGCGGTCGCGGGAAGCGGCGGACCGACTGGGGGTGCCCTGCCACAGCGCGGTGGACGACCTCCCCGAGGAGGTGGACGCCGCGTGCGTGGTGGTGCCCTCCGCCGTCATGGGCGGCCCGGGCACGGAACTGGGCCAGGCCCTGCTCCGGCGCGGTGTGCACGTGCTCCAGGAACACCCCCTGCACCCGGACGAGTTGGCCGACTCGCTGAGGTTGGCGCGCACGGCGGGCCGGCAGTTCCGCGTCAACACCCACTACCCCCATGTGGCGTCCGTGCGGCGGTTCCTGCGGGCCGCCGCGGGGCTGCGGTCGAGGCAACGGGTCCTCTTCGTGGACGCGGCGTCGCCCGTGCACGTGCTGGCCCCGTTGCTGGACATCCTCGGCCGGGCACTGGGCGGGCTGCGCCCCTGGCGGCTGGGCGACCCCGCGCCGGTCCCCGAGGAGGTCAGGGCCGCCGCGGACGGCGAGGCGCCGGTGCGGCTGCTGCACGGCGCCGTCCGGGGCGTGCCGCTGACGCTCCGCGTGCACCATCAGCTCCATCCGGGCGACCGGGACAACCACGCCCTGTTCTGGCACCGCGTCAGCGTCGGGACGGAGGGCGGGGTGCTCACGTTGGCGGACACCCACGGCCCGGTGCTGTGGCAGCCGCGTCTGCACTCCCCCAGGGACGAGGGGCACCGTCTGGTCTTCCGGGCCGGGCCGGGAGCCGAGGGGCTGGCGCTGCCCGTCAGCGAGACGCTCGACGACGCGCCCCCGCCGCGCTTCGACGAGGTCTTCTCCGCGTGGTGGCCGGAGGCGTTCGGCATCGCGCTCACGGAGTTCGCGGACGCGATCGGGGCGGGGGGCGACCCGCTGCGCGCGGCCGGCCACGATCTGGCGGTCTTCGCCATGTGGCGCGACCTCATGGCGAGGCTGGGGCCGCCGGAGCTGGTGCGTCCGGCGACGCCCACCCCGCTCGCCGCCCGGGACCTCCTCGGCGAGCGGCCCGCCCCGTCCCCCTCCCCCGGCGCGTCCCCCGTCGACGACCCGCCGGGCGCCGGCTACGACCAGCCCGCGGAGTTCTTCGACCTGGGCGCGGGGGAGCACACCTCCCGCACCGGGCCCGCGGTGGTGGCCGCGCTCAGCGGCCTCGACGCCTCGGCCGGCCCCCTGCTGGACGTCGGAGCGGGCACCGGCCTGGTCACACGGCAGATCGCGGACGCCTTCCCCGACTGCGAGATCGTGGCCACCGAGCCGGCCCCCGGGATGCGCGCGATCCTGACCGCCAGGCTCGCCGAGCGCGCCGACCTCGCCGCACGCGTCACGGTGCTGCCCGAGGCGGCACACGAACTGGTGCTGCCCGAACGGCTGTGCGGGGCGGTGCTGTGCGGGGTGCTGGGGCACCTCCCCCCTGGCGCGCGCGGGGACCTGCTCAGGGGGCTGGCCGCGCGCCTGCCCCCCGGCGCGCCGATCGTCGTGGAGGTGATGGGCCTGACCAGTCCCGTGTCGATGCCCCCGACCCGGCTGCGGAGCGCCACGCTGGGGCGGCTGCGGTACGAGTGGTGGATGGCCGGTGAGCCCTCGGGCGAGGACCGGATGCGGCTGGACACCACGTGGCGGGTCTTCGACGGCGAGCGGCTGGTGCGCGAGGTGCGGGACCACTACCACTGGTACACCGTCGGTCTGGAGCGGCTGGCCGAGGAGAGCGGTCTCGCCCTGCACCGTCCCCCGCCGCCGCACCGCACGCTCGTTCCGCACCTCGGCGTGCTGCGAGGTGCGGAACGAACGGGGGTCACCAGGTGACGGGCAGCCGCTCGGGTCCGAACGCGATGCCGTCGTGCCGGAAACGGATCTCCTCCCAGGGCACGGCTGACCTGAGGGTGGGAACGCGGTCCACAAGGGTGCCGACGGCCACGTTGAGTTCCAGGCGCGCGATGTTCTGACCGACGCACTGGTGAACGCCGTAGCTGAATGCGACATGCCTTTTCTCGGCACGGTCGAAATCAATGTTTCCGGGCTCTTCGAAAACCGCGGGGTCATGATTTGCTGCCGCAAGCAAGGGAATGATCCCCTCTCCGGCGGGAATGACCTGTCCGCCGATGTCGAGGTCCTCGGTCGCGGTGCGCAGCGCGATCGAGTCCCCGACGGAGAGGGCCCGGAGCAGCTCCTCGACGGCCCCGGGCAGCAGGGAGAAGTCCGCGCGCAGCCGCTCCCACAGCCCCGGGTGCCGGAGCAGGGCCAGCACGCTGAGCGCGATCTGGTTGGTGGTGGTCTCCCAGCCGGCGACGATCAGGATCGCGAGGGTGGTGACCAGCTCCTCGCGGGTCACGAGCCCCGGGGTCAGCTGCTCGGCGACCAGCCGGCTCATCAGGTCCTCCCCCGGCCGCGCGGCCCGTTCCGCGACGAGGTCGTCGACGACCGAGGACAGCGCCCCTATGCCCTCGCTCGCCCCCTGCGCGGTGCTGGCCCCGCCGCCGAAGACCTGCGAGCCCAGCGTCCCGGTGACGCGCCGGAAGGCCGGGTCGGCCCGCCGCACACCGACCAGCTCACACATCACCGTGCTGGAGACGGCGTGGGCGAAGTCCCTGACCAGGTCGGCCGGCGGGCCGAACGCGAGGAGTTCGTCGACCCGCTCGTCCACCACGCGCTGGATGTCCCGCCGCATCCGGCGCGCCTTGCGCACCGTCATCTCCGCCAGCAGCATCCGGCGGAAGCGCGTGTGCTCCGGCGGGTCCATCCGGATGAACGGCCTGGCCCGCGCACCCACCTCCTGCTCACCCTCGACCAGCGCCGGGAAGTTGGGGTGCCGGACGTCGGCGCTGACCCGGGGGTCCGCCAGCACCGCGCGGACCTCGTGGTAGCCGGTCACCACCCACGCCGCGCGCCCCGTGGGCAGGGTCACCCGGGTCACCGGCCCCTTCTCGCGCCACTCGCGGTAGCTCTCCGGCGCCGCGAACGGGCAGCCCCTCGGGACCGGGAACGCCTGGCGGCCGGGTTCCCGCGCGTCGGACTCCTTCATGTGTCCCCCACCTTTCGTGGTGACGTTCCGGCGAGCCGGACAACCCATCCGACACAATTCGCACTCGCGAATACACGCGCCTCGACTCGCCTCTGCTTGCATGGTGATGACAACCATGTTCATAATACTTCGCGCACCCCTCTGAGGGGTCGGGAGAGACCAGGAACAAGGAAGGGAACAGGAAAGAACTCATGGCGCTGGAACACGCTGGTCTCGGCCCCTGGCTGAGGTGCCCCTCCCGCCGCCCCCGGGCGGGGACGCGCCTGGTCTGCCTGCCGCACGCGGGAGGCGCGGCGTCCTCGCTGCGCCCCTGGCAGAGCCTGCTGCCGCCGGAGGTGGAGGTCCTGACGGTCCAGTACCCGGGGCGGGAGGACCGCTTTCACGACCCCCTGGTGGAGACCATGGACGCGTTGGCCCGCGAGGTGGTCGCCGCCGTGGCCCCCGTCCTGGACCGGCCCTACGCCCTCTTCGGCCACAGCATGGGCAGCGCCGTGGCCTACGAGGTCGCCCTGGAACTCCAGCGGACCGGCCACCCGGCCCCCGTTCGCCTGCTGGCCTCCGGACGGCCCGCGCCGCAGCGCGCGCCCGGCGGGGACGTCCATCTCAGGAGCGACGACGCGCTCGTCGACGACATGGTGCGCCTCGGCGGCACCCCGCGCGAGGTGATGGCCGACCCCGAGCTGCGGGCCACGGTGCTGCGCTACGTGCGCAACGACTACCGGCTGATCGAACGGTACCGACCCATCGCGCCCCGCGTGCTGCCCTGCCCGGTGAGCGTGTTCGTGGGGGAGGACGATCCCGAGTGCGGGCCGGCCGAGGCGATGACCTGGGCCGAGGTCGCGCCCGAGGCCCCCCGGGTGCGCGTGTTCCCCGGCGGCCACTTCTTCCTCGCGCCCCAGCGGGAGCGCGTCGCCGAGGCCGTCTGCCGCGAGCTGGACCTTCCCGCGCTCCGCCCAGCCCGGTCCTGGCCCAGCACGCCCTGAGCCCGAGCCGTGGAACGCCCGAGACGAGAGGACCGCGCCGTGGTCGCCGACTACTACACCGCATCCGCCGAGTTCTACGAGATGGTCGCCTCCCGCCATGTGGCCACCAGCGCGGGGCCGTTGACCACGGCACTGTCCGGAGTGGACACCGGGCACGGCCCCGTGGTGGAGATCGGCGCGGGTACCGGCCGCGTCACCTCCGTCATCGCCGAGACGCTGCCGACGGCCTCCCTGATCGCGGTGGAGCCCTCCACACCGATGCGCGCGATGCTCACCAGCCGCGTCTTCGGCGATCCGGACCTGCGCCGCAGGGTCACCGTCCTCGCCGAGCCCGTCCAACACGTCGCGCTTCCCGCCCGCGTCAGCGCCGTGGTGCTCTTCGGCGTGGTCGGGCATCTCACCCGGGAGGAACGGGGGGAGCTGTGGCGCATGGTGACCGCGCGTCTCCCCCCTGGCGGCCCCATCGTCGTGGAGCTGATGGGCGCGGGCGCCACCCGGCCGATTCCCCCCTTCCGGATGCTGCGCGAGACGATGGGTCAGCAGACCTACGAGTGGTGGACGGAGGCCGAGCCCGTCGCGGACGACGTCATGCGCTGGCGCACCGAGTGGAAGGTGTTCCGCGACGGGCGTCTCGTCCGCAGCACCAGCGACACGTACTCCTGGGAGAATCTCACGCTGGAGGCGCTGGCCGAGGAGGCGGGCCTGAGCAGCCGCATGATCAGTGCCGGCGGGGTCCCGGGCTCCCCGGAGATCGGCGTCCTCCACCGCTGAGGCCCCGGCCGGCCCCGGGGAGGCGAACGGGGCGGCGGGGCTGAGGAGAGGTCACTAGCCCCCGCGCCTCGCCGTCACCAGCAGCATGGGGTGGAGCAGGTGGTATCCGGGCTCGTCGAGGATGTAGTCGTCGTGGCCGGGCGTCATCAGCGCGGCGGCCCTGGCCAGCTCCTCCTCGCTCATCCCGGCCTCCCTGCCCCGCCCCCGGGCGGCGTCGAGCAGTTCGGGCCAGACCACCCGCTCCAGATAGGGGCGCGCGGTCGGGTCCTCCGCCAGGGGGAAGACCACCCGGGGGATGAGCCGCAGCCGGGGCTCGCGCAGCCCGCTCGCCAGCGTCCAGTGCGCCAGCCGCTCGTTGTGCGTGGGCCCGTCTCCGGGGATGCCCCAGTTCAACTGCGAGGCCACGCGCAGCTTCTGCTGCACCCAGGAGTGGCCCGGCAGAAACGTGGCCTGGTAGTAGCCGCTGCTGAAGAGTCCCAGCACCCCTCCGGGGTTGAGCGCTCCCGCCAGCGCGGCCACCGCGGCCTCGGGGTCGGGGAAGTTGCCGGGCCAGATCACGTCGCTCGCCCAGATCGCGTCGAAGCCCGCGCCCGGCCGTGCCGCCTCCTCCAGCGTCTCCAGCAGGTCGGCCTGTCGCAGTTCGACCCGGTCGGCGACCCCCTCCGCCTCGGCGTGGGCGGCGGCCAGCGCGAGGGCGTCGGCGTTCCGGTCCACGCCGGTGACTCGGGCCTCCGGGTCGGCCGCGCGGGCCAGGGCGACGAGCCCGCCGCCCGCGCCGGTGCCCGCGTCGAGCAGCCGCCGTCGGCCACCGAGGCCGAGCGCGCCCACCGCCTCCGCGACGGTCGGGGCGACGAAAGCCCGATTGGTCAGCAGATACGTGGTGACGGTGTCCTTCGTCATGTCCCTCATGGCGGGTTCGCCCCTACTCGCTAGGTACCGCTGGTGCGCGTGAGCGTCACAGCCGGCGCGGCCGCCCCCGCTCCCGGGCGCGGCGCCCCGGGAGAGAGGGCAGGCCGCGGCCCGGGGCGCGCTGGCCGCCTCCAAGGGTCGAGCGCCCCGGGCCGCGGGGTCCGCGTCAGCACACCGGTTCCTCGCGGCGTGCCCGACTGAGCACGCTTAATGATAACGATTTTCAGTTTCCTGGCAAGCCGGGCCCACGGTCGCTCCCCCGCGGCGGGCGCGGCGAGCCGCCGTCCCACCGAGCGGGTGCGCTCCTCCCGGAACGCCCGGCAGCGGTCCCCTGTGGAACAAGTCGTTCACGGCTCCCCTCCGCCACGACGCGCCCCGCGTCCGGCGGGTCCGGCCGCCACGGCTCCGCGCCCCGCGCCAGAGCCAGCCGCGGCACTGCCCTCCCGCACCTCGCCGGCGGGGTGCCCGTTCCGTTCCCCAGCCGGCTTCTCAGCGCTCCGCGACGGCCGCGAGCGGCTGGGCGCACGATGCCGGGAACACCCGCCCCGACCACGCCGCCCGGCTCGCTCGCCGCTGTGCCGAAGAGTGACGTCACGCCTTTCCGGCCGCGCCCAGGAGCGCCAGGTAGCGCGGGCTGTACATGAGACCGAGGATGTTGCCGAAAGGGTCGACCACGGAAGCGGTGACGAACCGTCCACCACGACATCAACCGTCTGCGCACACTCGGCTACCAGATCCCCTCGACCTCCGGAACAGCAGGCGGCTACCGGCTCGGCGCTGGCACGGCCATACCTCCCCTGCTCCTCGACGACGACGAGGCCGTCGCCGTGGCCGTCAGCCTGCACGCCGCCGCGAACGGCACCATTACCGGCATCAACGAGATGGCGCCGCGCGCGCTCGCGAAACTCCAGCGGACGCTGCCGCCGCGACTCCGCCACCGGATCGAGGCACTGCGCACGGCCGCGGTCTCGGTCACCGGACGCGGCCCCACCGTCGCCCCCGGCACCCTCACAGCCGTCGCCGCGGCCATCCGCGACCACGAGCAGCTGCGTTTCGACTACCGCGGCCATGACGGAGCGACCAGCACCCGCGCCGCTGAACCGCACCAGCTCGTCCACACCGGGCACCGCTGGTATCTGCTCGCCTGGGACACCCTCCGCACCGACTGGCGGACCTTCCGCGGGGCTGCTCCACGAGGACGGCGTGCTGGAAACCGGCGGTCCTTCACTGCCCGACCTCGCCGGCTTCCTCCTCAGCCTGGACGTCCCCTTCACCGTCATCGACCCACCCGAACTGCGCGACGTCCTGCTGGCTCTCGCCGACCGCTGCGCGGCCGCAGGCGGGAATCCCCCGCGTCCCCGGGCACCCCGCTGACCGGCCCCTCGCCGCCGGGCGCGGGGGCGCGCCGGGCGCCGGGTCAGCCGCGACCGGAGCGGGCGTCGACCAGGTCGAGGGCGTGCTTGAGCACCTCGCACGCCTGGACGTAGTTGCCGGACTCCTGAAGGAGCTCGGCCAGCCGGCGACAGACCAACACGGCCTCCGGGCCCGTCGTCCGCCGGGTCTGGTGGAAGGCCTGCTCCAACACCTCGATCGCCTCCTTGGCGCGGTCGGCTTCGGCCAGCAGCTCGGACAGTTCCAGCTGGAGGGCGAAGGTCGTGTCACGGTCGCTGCCGTCGCGCTCGTCGAAGGCGAGGCGCAGCACGGTGAGCGCGTCCCGGTTGCGGCCCGCCGCGCGCAGCGTCCGGCCCAGCCGCAGCCCCGCGGCCGTGAGGGCGGTGCGCACATCGGCGTCCACCACGGGGCCCGCCGGCGCGTCCGGCCCCGCCAGGGCCCGGTTGCGGACCAGCGGCAGCCGCCCGACGTCGTTCTCCTGGCTGCGCTGCGGCGCCGGTCTCGACTTCGCCCGCAGCCGACCCGTCAGTTCCCGGTACAGCGTGTCCAGGTCGAGCATCTCGGGCCCGCCGGCGACGCCCTGCCGCAGCAGCCGCAGCAGCTCGCCGGTGAACGCGGTGTGCGGTTCGCCCTCCGGCGCCAGCGCCGTCCGGTCCCCGGGCGAGGCGGTCAGCACATAGGCCCCGTCGATGGTGGTCCGCGCCGCCAGCGCGTCCGTGCCGTCCAGGGTCCTCGCCGCCCGGCCGCTGAAGCAGCAGTCCAGGATCAGCACCCGGCGCCGCGCCCTCGCCTGCCGCACCGCGGCGCGCAGGTGGTCGAAGGCGACGGCGGTGTAGCCGGTGTGCGGGCGGGAGCCGACCAACGACAGATAGAGGTCGGCGGAGTCGGGATCGCGCAGCCCGTGCCCCGCGTAGTAGACGAGCAGCGTGTCGGTGCTCTCCTCGCCGGCCCGGTGCACCGGATCCAGCAGCTCCGACGGTGTACCCGGGTCGCACACCTCGACGCAGTTCCGGTCGGGCAGCCCCCACAGCAGCGGGTCCCGCAGCGCGCCGGCGAGGTCCCGCAGATTGGCGCGGACAGCGGGGAGTTGGGCCAGTTCCTCGTAGCGCGCCCCGCCCAGGAGCACCGCGCGGGAGGCGGCCGGGTCCGGCGGGCCCTGCGCGCTCACCGCCCCTCGCCGGAGCCGTCGGGCTCCCCGCCGTCCCCGGCCCGGTTCCCGTCCACCGCGTCGGCCGCCTCCAGCAGGGCGACCAGCCGGGCGAGGGTCTCCTCGTCAGCCGGCCGCCCCGGGGGGATGCGCACCTCCCACGCCCCGCGTCTCACCACCAGCGGCCGGCTGGAGCGCCGCGCGTCCCGCCACTGGAGCACGGAGACGGCCAACGCGCCCGCCGACAGCCCGGAGCCCAGCACCAGCGCCACCACGTCCAGCGCCGCGCCCATCTCGTCCCCGCCGGCGGGCCGGCGCGCCTCCAGCCGGCTGACCAGCCCGTGCGCCAGACTCTCGTCCGTGCGCAACCAGCGGACCAGCGAACGGAGTTCGTCCTCCACAGCGGTCGGCTCGCCGCCGCTGTCCTCGTCGGGCGCGAGGCACACCTCGACGCGGTTCTCGGTCATCCGGGATCCCCCTTCTCGTTCTTCTCCGGCGCGGGCGCGGCCCGCTCCGGCGCGGGCGGCGGCTCGCCGTCGTCCGGCGGCACCGCCGGCCCGGTGTGCGCGTTGACGGTGGCGAGGAGCGCGAGCGCCTCCTCACTCGACCCGAGCCGTGCCAGGCAGACCGCCTGCCAGAACCGGGCGGTCAGGGTGGTGGGATCACCCGGGCCCAACTGCTCGGCGCCCACCGTCCCGATGGTCGCCAGGAGGTCCAACGCCTCCCGGGACTCGCCGCGTTGCGCCATCCCCACCGCCTCCCGCAGCCGGGAGGCCGCGTTGCGCGGGGTGATCCGGTGCAGGACCAGGGCCTGGGTGACGTCGCCCAGCGAGAGCATCGGCGGGCGGCGGTCGCGGGCCCCGGGGGTGTTCCGCGCGGTCAGGCTTACGGCCTCGGCGCCCGCCACGGCATGGGTGACGAGGTCGGAGCCGCGCAGCGTCACGCCGGTGTCGGCGTTGCTCACCCGTGCCCAGGCGTCCGTGGTTCCCCGTCCCGACTCGCGCCGGGCCGTGGCGTGTGCGATCAGGTCGCGCAACCGGGAGGCCGCCGCGCCGGGCGGCACCGCGGGGAGCAGGCCGTCGATCAGCGCGGCGGAGGTCGGGCGGCGCTCCGGGTCCCGGTCGCACCAGCCGTTGACCAGCTCGATGAGGCCGGTCGGCACGCGGTCCCGATACCGTGCGGGGTCGAGCGCGGTGACCCCCTCGTCCAACACCGAGAGCAGCAGCGCCCCGATGTCCTCCCGGTGGTCGAACGGCCGCCTGCCGACGATGAGTTCGTGCAGGCACAGTCCTATGCCGTAGAAGTCGGACGCCTGGGTGGGGGGCTCGCCCCGGATCAGCTCGGGGGCCATGTAACGCGGTGTGCCCATGACCTGGCCGGCCCTGGTGAGCGAGGTCGCGTCCCTCAGGCGGGCCAGTCCCAGGTCGCACAGGACGGCGCGGCCGGTGGTGGTGACGCGCACGTTCGAGGGTTTGACGTCCCGGTGCAGCACCGAGGCGCGATGGGTCGCCGCCAGGCCGTCCACCAGCTGTCGCGCCAACGCGCCGGCCGCCGAGTGGAACAGCGGACCGGCCAGTTCGCGCAGTGCGACCAGGTCCACGCCGCCGAGCCACTCCATCACCAGGTAGGGCCGCTCGTGGACGAGCCCGGTGTCGCGGAGGCTGACGACGTTGGGGTGGCTGATGCGGCGGAGCGCTCCGATCTCACGCTGAAGACGCCGGAGGGTCCAGGAGTTGGCGGCCTCGCTGCCCTCGTCGTGCAGCACCTTGACCGCGACCCGGCCCTCCGACTCGGTGTCGAACGCCTCGTACACCACCCCCGTGGCGCCCTGGCCGACCCGGTGCTCCAAGCGATACCGGCCGTCGAGCAGTGTCCCCTCCGCCATGGCGCCATCCTGTCGCACACCGTGACGGCCGGCAACCGTGAACGCGGCCAGGTCAGGGCCGCGATCCGTGGCGCCGCGCGCGGGCCGGCGGCGACGCCCGACGCGTTCCGCCCGGTGACCAACTCGTCCGTGGATGCGGCTTGGTGACGGCCCGGCGGGCCGCACCCGGGCGCATGACCCCTCCCGTGACGCACGTCACATGCCGCTTCTGTCAGGAATCGGGGCGCTGTCCCGCTCAGGTCACCGACAGCAGGACCGCCAGCAAGCTCACACACCGACAGGAGCACCCATGAAGCACCGCATCGTCGTTCTCGGCGCCGGCTACGCCGGGGCCTACGCGGCCGGGACCCTGGCCCGTCGGCTCTCCCCCGCGGGCACCGAGATCACCGTGGTCAACGCCGAGCCGGAGTTCGTCCAGCGGATGCGGCTGCACCAGTTCGCGGCCGGTCGGACGATCGAGGCTCCACGGCTCACCGACGTCTTCGCGGGCACGGGGATACGACTGCGCCTGGCCCGGGTCACCGCCGTCGCCCCCGAGCGGCGGGTCGTCACCGTCGCCGACGCCGACGGGGGCGGCGAACTCGGCTACGACACCCTCCTGTACGCGCTCGGCAGCCGCGTCGCCGACCACGGCGTCCCCGGCGTGGCCGAGCACGCCTTCCATGTCACCAGCCGCCCGGCGGCGTCGCGCCTGCGCGAGCGCCTGGACGCTCTGGGCGAGCGGAACGAGTTCGCGGGCATCCTGAGGACGTCGCTGTGGACCACCTCGCACCCGACCTTCGGCCTGCCCCGGCGCAGGCGCCACCCGGTGGTCGCGTCCGACGCCTCCGCGGCGAACGCGGCGTCGCGGCCGTCTCGTTAGGGTGATGCGCGTGGACTCCGCCGCCGACGACCGCTTCGAGGTCAGCCGGTTCGAGGCCAGCCGGGACCGGTTGGCCTCCCTGGCGTACCGGCTGCTCGGCTCCGCCGCCGACGCGGAGGACGCCGTGCAGGACGCGTTCCTGCGCTGGCAGGCCGCCGACCGGCGGCGGATCAGGGTGCCGGAGGCGTGGCTGACCAAGGTGGTCACCCACCTGTGCCTCGACCGGCTCCGTTCGGCGCGGGCCCGCCACGAACGCGCCGTCGGCGCCTGGCTGCCGGAGCCGCTGCTCGACGGCGACCCCCTGCTCGGACCGGCCGACACGTTCGAGCAGCGCGAGTCGGTCTCCCTGGCCGTGCTGACCCTGATGGAACGTCTGTCTCCGCTGGAGCGCGCCGTCTACGTCCTGCGCGAGGCGTTCTCCCACAGCCACGCCGAGATCGCCGGGATCCTCGACATCACCGATTCCGCCAGCCAGCAGCACCTCCACCGCGCCCGGCGCCGTGTCACCGTCGCGCGCCCCGGCGGTGAGGTCGACCCGGCGTCGGCCCGCAGGGTCGTCGAGGAGTTCTTCGACGCCGCCGTGTCGGGCCGCACCGAACGCCTGGTGGCGCTGCTCACCGACGACGCGACCGCCGTCTCCGACGGCGCCGGGCTGTCCGCGAGGCTGCTGCGGTACAGCACCCCGCAGCGCGTCGCGGCCGTCGCGCGGTCCGGCTTCCGGCCCACGCCCGCGAAGCAGCGGCTCGCCGGCGGGGTCTCCGCCGTCCACTACGCCCTCGTCAACGGCGCTCCCGCCCTCCTCTTCGTGCCGGACGGCACGGTCGTCGGCGCGGTGACGTTCGACCTCGTGGCCGGGAGGATCGCGACCGTGCGCGGCATCGCCGCCCCCGCCCGCCTCACCCGCCTCGCCGAGGCGTGGCGCCAGCGCGCACCGGACACCCCGGTCGTCGCCCGGTGGTGAACCGGCGCCGCCCCCGGGCCGGGCACGGCGCCCGCGGTCCGGGGGCGGCGGGCCGGGAAAGCCCGGCCCCGATCACCCCTGGCAGCACGGGTCAGCGGCCTGGGCCGGCCGCCCCGGCCGCGCGGGGGCGCGGCAGCCGTCGCCGGTGGCGGTGGGGGCGGCCTGGTCGAAGAGTCCGGCGCCTCCGCAGACGCCGGTCTCCGGGAGGGTGAGCGCGACGCGCCGTGCGGCCTCCGTGTCGCCGGCGAGGGCGGCCGCGAGGGAGCGGACCTGCTCGTAGCCGGTCAGGGCGAGGAAGGTGGGGGCGCGGCCGTAGGACTTCGTCCCGGCGAGGAAGAAGCCCTCTTCCGGATGGGAGAGCTCGTCGACGCCGTGGGGGTAGACGGTGCCGCAGGAGTGCTGGTTGGGGTCGATCAGCGGCGCCAGCCGCACGGGGGCGGAGAGGCGTTCGTCCAGTCCGAGGCGCACCTCGGAGAGGAAGGTGAGGTCGGGGCGCAGTCCGGTGAGCACGACGACGTGGTCGACGGGTGGGGTGCGGCGGCCGTCGTCGGCGACCAGCACCGTCCCGTCCGCGTGGCGTTCGACGGCGGCGGTGCGGAAGCCGGTGACCGCGTCGGCGTGCCCGTCGTCGACGGCGGCTCTGGCGGCCAGGCCGAGGGCGCCGCGGGCGGGGAGCTGGTCGGCGGTGCCACCGCCGAAGGTGGCGTCGGAGACGCCGCGGCGCGCCACCCACACGGTGTGGGTGCCCGGTTCGGTCCTGGCGAGGTCCGCCAGGCCGGCGAGGGCGGTGAAGGCGGAGGCCCCGGTGCCGACCACGGCGGTGCGCCTGCCGGCGAACGAGGCGCGGACGGTCGGGTCGTGGAGGTCGGGGACGCGGTAGGTGACGAGGCCCCGGGCGGCCAGGGCGCGCTCGCCGGCGGCGGGGTAGCCGTCTGCGCCCAGGGGGTTGGGGGTGGCGTAGGTGCCGGAGGCGTCGATGACGGCGCGGGCGTCGAGTCGTTCCTCTGCCGCGTCGGCGGTGGTCAGGTGCAGGGTGAACGGCTGGGCGTCGCGGCCGGAGTCGACCACGCGGTCGCGTCCGGCGCGGGCCACGCCGGTGACGGTGGTGCCGTAGCGGACGCGTTCGCCGAGGGCGTCGGCCAGCGGCTGGAGGTAGTCCCCCGCCCACTGGGCGCCGGTCGGGTAGGCGCTCGGGTCGGGGCGGACCCAGCCGGTCGGGGCCAGCAGCTTCTCGGCTGCCGGGTCGAGGAGTTCGGCCCAGGTGGAGAACAGGCGCACGTGCCCCCACTCGCGCACCGCGGCGCCCGCGCGCCCGCCGCGTTCCAGGACCAGCGGCGGGATGCCGCGCTCGATCAGGTGGGCGGCGGCGGCGAGGCCGACGGGTCCGGCGCCGATGACGGCGACGGGCGGGCCTGCGGGCTTCGGCATGGTCTGCGCTCCCTCACTGTTTCGACGTTCGTCGATATCCTGGAGCTTGCCATGCGGCATCGGCGGACGTCAATATAGAACCATGTCGAAACAGAGCGCGGTGGAGCCGCCGGTTCTCGGCGGGGACGACGCGGTGGCGCCGTGCTGCCCGCCGTTGACGGCCGGGGAGTTGTCGGCACAGGACGCGGAACGGATGGCCGCCATGTTCAAGGCGCTGTCCGACCCGGTGCGGCTGCGGCTGTTCTCCAAGGTGGCCTCCCACCCCGGAGGCGAGGCGTGCGTGTGCGACATCGCCGACGTCGGCGTCTCCCAGCCCACCGTCAGCCACCATCTGAAAAAGCTGCGGGAGGCCGGACTGCTCACCTCCGAACGCCGTGGCACCTGGGTCTACTACGCCGTCGCCCCCGCGGTGGTGGCCGCGATGTCCGCCATGCTCGACCTGCGCACCACGGACTGACGACCGCCGGCCGCCTTCCGCTCGACCGGCCGCACCCGGCCGCGTTCCCGACCCTCTCGGCCCGGGGGCCCGGGCTCCGCGATCTCGGCCCTTCCTCACCAACGCACTCTTTACGGCGGGAGCCGTCCCCATGGAACACGTTGACCTCCTCGTCATAGGCGCCGGGCAGTCCGGACTGTCCACGGCCGCCGTCGCCGCCCGCACCGGCTGGTCCCGGCCGCTGGTGTTGGAGGCGGGCGGCGACACGGCCGGGGCGTGGCCGTCGTACTACGACAGCCTGACCCTGTTCTCCCCGGCCCGGTACTCCGCGCTGCCCGGCCACCCCTTCCCCGGCGACCCCGACCGCTACCCCACGCGGGACGAGGTCGCCGACTACCTCCGTACCGTCGCCAAGAGCCTGGACGCCGACATCCGCACCCACGCCCCCGTCACCGCGGTACGGCCCACCAGCGGGGACGCGTTCACCGTGGAGACCGGGAACGGCGAACAGTGGTCGGCGCGGGCCGTGGTCGCCGCCTCCGGCGCCTTCACACACCCCCACTCCCCCGATCTGCCAGGCCGCCGAAGCTACGCGGGCAGGCAGCTCCACTCCGCCGACTACCGCTCCCCCGTGGACTTCGAGGGCGCACGGGTGCTCGTGGTGGGGGCGGGAAACTCCGCGATCCAGATCGCCGCCGACCTCGCGCCGCTCGCCCGCGTCACCCTGGCCTCCCGCGCCCCCGTGCGATGGATGGCACAACGCGTACTCGGCCGGGACATCCACTGGTGGACCCGGTACACCGGCCTGGACATCGCCCCCATACGACGGCAACTGGCCAGGCTGCCGGTCTCCGTCCTGGACGACGGCACCTACCGGAACGCCCTGGAGAAGGGCGGCGTGGACCGGCGGGAGATGTTCAACGCCCTCACCGAGGAAGGCGTGATCTGGGCCGACGGCACCCGGGAAACGGTCGACGCGGTCATCTGGGCGACCGGCTACCGCCACCGCTACCCCTATCTCACCGGCACCCCCGCACTCGACGACCGACACCGGCCCCTGCAGCGCCTCGGCGTGTCCACCACCGTCCCCGGACTGGGCTACGTCGGCATCGAGTTCCAGCGCGGCTTCGCCTCCAACTCCCTGCGTGGCGCCGCCCGTGACGCAAAGTATGTGCTCACCCGGCTGCGGCGCGCCGCCCCGCGCGGGCGCCGCCCCCCTTCCGCCACCTCCCCGGCCGACCAGGAGCCTTCGCATGAACCGCCGCAGCGCCCCCGGGGCCGCCATCGCTCCGATGACGTCCCGCCACGCCGACGAGGTACTGACCATCTACCAGGCCGGGATCGACGAGGGTGACGCCACCTTCGAGACCGCCGCGCCCCCCTGGGCGGCCTTCGACGCCGGGAAACTGCCGGACCACCGCTTCGTGGCGCTCGACGACGCCCACGCCCTGGTCCTGGGCTGGATCGCCGCCGGCCCCGTGTCGTCCCGCCCCGCCTACGCCGGCGTGGTGGAGCACTCCGTCTACGTCCGCCCCGACGCCCGCGGCCGGGGCGTGGCGGGCGCGCTGCTCGGGGCGCTGATCGCCTCGACCGAGGCGGCGGGGATCTGGACGATCCAGGCCGGGATCTTCCCGGAGAACACCGCCAGCCTCGCCGTCCACTCCCGGGCCGGGTTCCACGTCGTCGGCCGCCGTGAACGCCTCGGCCGCCACCACGGCGTCTGGCGCGACGTCCTGCTGATCGAGCGCCGCAGCCCGACCCTCGACTGACGCCGCGTGGACCGACGCACGCGCGTCAGTCCCGTACGACGGGGGACCGGCGCCTCAGGGCGAGCGAGACGTACACCAGCGCGACCAGGACGGGTACCTCGATGAGCGGGCCCACGACACCGGCCAGGGCCTGGCCGCTGGTGACGCCGAAGGTGCCGATGGCCACGGCGATGGCAAGCTCGAAGTTGTTGCCGGCGGCGGTGAAGGCGAGCGTGGCGGTGCGCGCGTACGACAGCCCGACGGCTCGCCCCAGGGCGTAGGAGCCGCACCACATGACCACGAAGTAGACCAGCAGCGGCAGCGCGATCCGGGCGACGTCCCAGGGCGCGGAGGTGATGGCGTCACCCTGGAGGGCGAAGAGCAGCACGATGGTGAACAGCAGCCCGTACAGGGCCCAGGGACCGATCCGGGGCAGCACCCTGGTCTCGTAGCGTTCCCGCCCGAGACGCTGCTCGCCGATGCGGCGGGTGGCGAAGCCGGCGATCAGCGGCACGCCGAGGAAGACCACGACGTTCACGGCGATCTCGGCGGCGGAGATGTCGAGGTTCTCGCCCTCGCCGAGGCCCAGCCAGCCGGGCAGCAGGTCGAGGTAGAACCAGCCCAGCAGGCCGAACGCCAGGACCTGGAAGACGGAGTTCAGGGCGACCAGGACGGCGGCGGCCTCCCGGTCCCCGCACGCGAGGTCGTTCCAGATGATCACCATGGCGATGCAGCGGGCCAGGCCGACGATGATCAGCCCGGTGCGGAACTCCGGCAGGTCGGGCAGGAAGATCCACGCGAGGGCGAACATCACCGCCGGCCCCAGCACCCAGTTGATGACCAGGCTCAGGGCCATCAGGCGGCGGTCGCCGGTGACGGTGCGCAGGCTGGTCGCGTCGTAGCGCACCTTGGCCAGCACCGGGTACATCATGACCAGCAGGCCGATCGCGAGGGGCAGGGAGATCCCACCGACCTCCAGGTCGGCCAGGGCGTCGTCCAGCCCGTCCACGGCCCGCCCCAGGAACAGGCCGGCGGCCATGGCGGCGATGATCCACACCGGCAGGAAGCGGTCGAGCGTGGAGAGCCTCGCGACGACCCCGGCCTCGTCGGCGTCCGGGGCCGCGGCCCGCTCAGGGGCCGGCGGGGTCTCGGCGGTGGTCACGGGCAGGCTCGCTTCCGGTTATTCTCCGTGGTGGCGCGGGCGGTCGCGGCCAGGTTCATGAACTGCCCGGCCAGGGCCTCGATGCCCTCGGGCCGCAGCCTGTAGTAGGTGAACCGGCCGCACGGCTCGGTCTCCACCACCCCGGCCTCGCGCAGCACCCGCAGGTGGTTGGACAGGTTCGTCTGCTTCGCGCCGGTCTCCTCCACCAGGTGCGTGGTACACAGCGTCTCGCGCGCCAGCAGCGTCACGATCCGCAGCCGGAGCGGGTCGGCCAGCACCCGCAACAGATCAGTCTCGACTGATGTCAACATGCGCTGATACTCTCACATCAGCTTGGGCTGATGCCAGCACGGGCTGATACGAAACCGAGTCCGCTAAGGAACGAGCGTGATGCCCCCCTCTGTCCCGCGCCCGGCGGCGCCGATCGCCTCCGTGCTGTTCGTCTGCGTCCACAACGCCGGCCGCTCCCAGATGGCCGCCGGGTTCCTCACCCACCTCGCCGGCGACCGCGTCGAGGTCCGCTCCGCCGGCTCGCTGCCCGCCGCACACGTCAACCCCGCCGCCGTGGAGGCGATGCGCGAAGTGGGCGTCGACATCTCAGCCGGGCGGCCGAAGGCGCTCACCCCCGCGTCCGTCCAGGCGTCCGACTACGTCATCACCATGGGCTGCGGCGACGCCTGCCCCGTCTTCCCCGGCAGGCACTACCGCGACTGGCCCCTGGACGACCCCGCCGGCCGGGGGGTGGAGGCCGTCCGCCCGATCCGCGACGAGATCCGCGCCCGCGTCGAGGCCCTGATCGCCGAGATCGACGCCCGGCCGAGGCCCTGAGCCCCGCCCGCCCCTGTCGAAGACGGAACCCAGCCGTTGCCAGAAAGGGAGCGAGGCCCCGCCCAGCGCCCCCACCGGTCGCGGACGACGCCTCGCGGACCTGGACGTGTGCCGGCCAGACGGCCGGCGCGGAGCGGACGGCGCGGAGCGGCGGCAGGCGGGACCGGTGAACCGACCCGCCCTGGCATGATCGACGCATGACGACGGACGTTCCGCGGGGGCCCCTTCAGGGCGAGAGCGCGTCGGAGCTCAGGGCGCGGGTGGCCGCGCACACGGCCGTGGGAACGAGGCTCGCGCTGTGCGGCGACCGGCGCCTCGCGGAGATGGTGGCCGCCGCGCCGGGGCGGGGCTCCGGTATCGGCGGCAGGTCGGCGGAGACGGAGGTCGAGGGGCGGCCCGTGTTCGTCAAACGGGTGCCCCTGACGGACGTCGAGCTGCGGCCGGAGCATCTGCGGTCGACGGCGAACCTCTTCGGGCTTCCGCTCCCCTACCAGTACGGGGCGGGGTCGGCGGGGTTCGGCGCCTGGCGGGAGCTGGCCACCCACGTCATGACCACGGGCTGGGTCCTGGAGGACGCGTACGGGGGGTTCCCCCTTCTCCACCACTGGCGGGTGCTGCCGGACCGTCCTCCCGCCGGTTTCGCCGACGAGTTCGGGGGCGTCGACGGGGCCGTCGCCCACTGGGACGGCTCGCCGGCGGTGCGCGACCGACTGGAGGCCATCGGCCGTTCCACCTCCAGCCTAGTGCTCTTCCTGGAACACGTTCCCCGGACGCTCGCCGGCTGGCTGGACGAGCGGCGCGACGCGGCCCGGCCGGACGCGGCGTCCCCCCGGTGGGTCGAGGAGGAGCTGCTGCGGGGAACGGAGTTCATGAGCGCGCGGGGACTGGTCCACTTCGACGCGCACTTCGCCAATCTGCTCACCGACGGCCGGCGGGTGTACTTCGCCGACTTCGGCCTCGCGTCGAGCCGCGAGTTCGAACTCTCCGCGCGGGAGGCCGACTTCCTCACCGACCACCTCGGGTACGACCGCTCCTACGTGATGGGGCGACTGCTCCGCCACCACCTGCCGGACGCGCTCCGGGGCGATGAGGGACACCGGGACTTCCTGCGCGCGTGGCTGGCGGGGCGGCGTCCCGACGGTGTGCCGGCCGACGTCGGCGCGCTCCTCGACCGGCACGCGGCGCACTCCCTGGTCCTGGACGACTTCCACCACCGACTCCTCACCCGGAGCAAGCGCACGCCGTTCCCCGCCGCCGAGCTCCGCGCGTCCCTCGCCGGCGGGCGTGCGCCCGGCGGCGCTCCGGCGGCTCGCCCGTAGGGCCTGACGGCCGACGCACGGCCGCGTTCCGCCGCGTTCAGCCGCGCCGGGGCCCGCGGCGCTTGCCGGCGGCCGAGCCGCGCCGGGGCCGGCCCCGGCCGCCCGTCCCGCCGGACGAACCGGCCCTGGACCCGCCGGTCTTGGAGCCGCCGGCCTTGGACCCGCCGGCCCGGGTCCGCCGCGCGTCACCGCCGGCTGCGCCCTTGGGCTTCCCCTTCCCCCCGGCCTTCGCCTTCGGCTGGGGCGGGGTGGGCCGACCGCGGGAGCTGTTGACCGTCCGCCCCCGGACGATGCCGATGAACTGCTCCATCAGCTCGGTCGTCCTGTCCTCCCGCCAGCACAGCCCGACGCCCGACACGGGCACCTCGGAGAGCGGGCGGTAGGTGAGATCCCTGCGGTGGTACAGGCGGGCGAGCGACTGGGGAACGACGAGCAGCCCCACCCCGGCCGCCACCAGCTCGATCGCGTCGGCCGTCGTGGCGGGCCGCTCGACCGCCGGGCGGCCCGGCGGCCGCTCCCAGGCGAGGGTGTCGTCGAGGGGGTGGAGGACGACCTCCTCGGCGAGATCCTCGACCGCCACCTCGTCGACCGCCGTCACCACGTGGTCCTTGGGGACCACCACCACCGTCGTCTCGGTGTAGAGCGGGATCACGCTCAGGCCCGTGCGGTCCAAAGGCGAACGGGCGAGGGCGGCGTCGAAGCGGCCCTCCCGCAGCAGGTCGGACGCCTCGGCGTCGGGCACGCCCGTGAGGACCAGCGGAACGTCCGGCATCCGCTCGTTCCAGATCCGCACCCACTTGGTCGGCGTCACGCCCGGAACGTAGGCGAGCCGGAACGAAGGGGACTCCTCGGCGCCTGTCACCTGGCAAGGCTATCCGGTGGCGTGCGGAGGTGTCGCACCCGCTCGTTACCCTGGTCGGCATGACGTCGCAACACAACACCCAGACCATGAAGCCCGCGACCGCGGCGAAGAAGTTGGGTGTGTACCTTCCGGCCACGCCCGTCGAGTTCCAGGAGGGCGTGGTCTCGCGCGACACGTTGCGGACCCTGCGGACCGACCCGCCCGAGTGGCTCAGGGAGCTGCGCCGTGACGGGCCGCACCCCAGGCCGGTGGTCGCCTCGAAGCTGGGGGTCTCCATCGCGGGCCTCGCGCGCGGCGGTGTCACCGAGCCCCTCACCACGGAGCAGATCGACGCGCTGAAGCGGGAAGAGCCGGAGTGGCTGGTCCGGGAGCGCGCCACCCAGGCCGACGTCCGCAAGGAGGCCGCGCGCGTCAAGGAGCGGCAGGCGGCCCGCGCCGAGCCGCGGCGCTGACCGCTCTCCCCCGCCCCCGGCACCGGTCGGGGGCGGGCGCCCCGGCGCGGCTCAGCGCAGCGCCTTGTCCAGCACGCGTTCCCTGGTCACCCCGTCGGCCAGCGGCTCCCCCGGCGCCCCGACGGCGACGAAGCCGTGGCGCAGGTAGAGGGCGAGCGCGGCCTCGTTGCCCGGGACCACGGCGAGCCTCAGCGTCCTGGCGCCCGACCGCAGGGCCCAGGCCGTCACGGAGGCGACCAGCCGGTCCCCCACCCCCGCGCCCCGTGCCTCGGAGTCGACCCACAGCGACCTGAGTTCGCTCCTCGGCCCGTCGCCTGGGACGCCCCTGACCATGCCGACGGGCCGGCCGTCGCGCACCGCGACGACGTGGTGGGCGCCGGGCGTGGCCAGCCGGGCGCGCCACTGCTCCCGGCCGCCGCTCTCCCAGTCGGCGAGCCGGGCCCGGAACGCGTGCGGCGCGTCCGTCAGCGCGGCGACGCGGAGATCCCGCCACAGCGGCCAGTCGTCGGAGGTGACGACGCGCAGACTCACCCTGTCTCCCATGCCGTCAGTCTGCCGCGTGCGTGCCGGGGCGGAACGCCCGCTCCCCTTCCCCGCGGCCCGCGCGCCCGAGGGTTGGCCCGGTTCCGGTGCGGGCAGGTATCCGTCCGACACTCGCGGGGGCGGTATGGGGCGGTATCAGATCACCGGCGCCGGCGGTGCCCGGTCCTCCGTCCGCAGCAGTGACCCGGTGGTGGCGCCCGGAGGCCGCGCGGGGCACCCGCACGGCGAGCGCGCGCGCCGCCGGCACCCGTCCCGCGCCGGCGGGGGACGCGCTCAGGCCGCTCCCCGTGGTCCCGTTCACCGGTGCGCGCCGATCGTCGGCGCGCGCCCCGCACCGCCCTCGCTCACATCGGCCCCGTCCGGAGGAGGTACCCGTGTGCACGCATCCGCCCACCCCGACCGAGGGGGTGTCCCGTGGCGACCCCGCTGTCCGCTGACCGTCTGGTCGCCGCGCTGAAGGCCGAGGGTGTCCGCGTGGTGGAGTACCGCAGCTGGCGCACCCACAACCGCAACCACGTCGGGGCCTGGGGCCCGGTCCACGGGGTGATGGTGCATCACACCGTGACCACCGGCACCGACGCCTCCGTCCGCCTCTGCTACGACGGGCACTCGACGCTGCCGGGACCGCTGTGCCACGGCGTCATCGCCAAGGACGGCACCGTGCACCTCGTGGGGCACGGCCGGGCCAACCACGCCGGTTCCGGCGACGGCGACGTGCTTCAGGCGGTCATCGAGGAGCGCGCGCTGCCGCCGGACAACCAGGCCAACACCGACGGCAACGCCCGCTTCTACGGCTTCGAGTGCGTCAACCTCGGCGACAACAAGGACCCATGGCCGGCCGCCCAGGTGGAGGCGATCGTCCGCGCCTCGGCGGCGATCTGCCGCGCCCACGGCTGGGGCAAGAAGGGCCCCACCTCGGTCATCGGCCACCTGGAGTGGCAGCCGGGGAAGATCGACCCGCGCGGCCCCGGAGTCTCCATCGGCGACATCCGCTCGCGGGTCGCCGAACGACTGAGGCATCCGGCCGACTGGAGCCCGGGAGGCTCGACCCCAGAGGAGACCCCAGTGCACACCTACTTCGAACGGAAGTCCGGCGTCACGCTGACACCGGGCGAGTGGTACACGATCACCTGGGACCGCGTGTGGGCGCCGGGGAAGGGCTGGTCCGACCGCGACCTGGCGCAGACCCTGCTGAAGGGCGAGCACCTGTTCAGCCTCGACTTCGCGGTGCGCGCCGAGGGGTTGAAGCGCGGCCAGGAGATCCAGCTCCGCGTCGCGCGCAACCACAGGAAGCCCGGTCAGGAGTGGGCGCGCGCCAAGTCGTGGCCGATCTCCTCGCCGGTGCACGACGGCGGCCGGCTCCACGCGGCGCACCACTGGCAGGGCCACCTGCCCGGCTCCGACGACAACAGGTTGGTCGCGGAGGTGCTGGTCAACGGGGACTCCCCCGTCCCGATCGACGAGCTGACCGCCAGCCTGCTGGCCTGGCCCGTCTGACCTCCGGTAGCGGCTCGGCCCCTCCCGGCGCCTCGGCTCCACCGGGAGGGGCCCGCGTCGGAGTGCGGCTCAGCGGCGCTGCGGGTACGGCGTGAGCAGTTGGTCGACCGGCGCGAAGTCGTCGGTCAGCACCGTCGCCTCGCCGATCCACCCGGTCAGCTCGGCGCCGTCCACGACCCGCCAGTCGCCGCCGCGCGCGGCGACCCGCTCGCCCCACGCCCGGGTGTCGAAGGGCGCCTCGGAGGCGGTCGCCACGAAGTTCCCGCCGCCCCGGCCCTCGAAGGCGCCGGGCTCCGCCGCCACCGCGACATGCGCGAACTCCTCCCGCAGTGTGGCCACGGCCGCGCGGACGAAGGCGAGTTCGCCGTGGTCGACCATGTTCACGGTGTAGAGGCCGTCCGCGCGCAGCACCCGGCCGATGTCGGCGACCGCCTCCCGGGTGGTGAGGTGCCACGGCACGCTGACGCCGCCGAAGGCGTCGCCGACGACGAGGTCGCGGGAGTCGTCGTCGAGCGCGCGCAGACCCAGCCGCGCGTCCTCCACCCGCACCTGGAGGTGCTCGCCGGTCTCCACGCCGAGCAGCTCGCGGTCGACCTCGACGACTCCGGGGTCGATCTCGGAGACCACGCTGGTGGAGCCGGGACGCACCGCCTCCAGATAGGTCGGCACGGACAGCCCACCGGCCCCCAGGTGGTAGGTGTCCAGCGGTTCCCCGGCGGGGTACGCGGTGTCGACGAGGGAGGCGATGGCCTTGACGTAGGCGAACTCCAGGTGTTCCGGGTCGTCGACGTCGACGTAGGAGTGCCGCAGCCCGTCGAGGACGAGGGTGCGGCCGCCCTCCCGGTCCGGGTCCTCCTCGACCACGGCGCAGTGGTAGCGGGTCTCCACGTCACAGCCGTCGGGCACCGCCACGCCGGCGGCGACGCTGCCGCCGACCGCGACGCCCGCCAGCAGGACGCGCTGCCCGCGCCGCCGCCGTTCCCGCATCGAGGCGTCGACGAGGACGCCGGCCAGCAGCAGCAGCACGCCGAGGGCGATCAGGATGACGCTGACGGGCACGACCGAGACCAGCACGAAACCGGTCAGCACGGTGCCGGCGATGCCCCCGGCGGTGCCGATGCCGGAGAGCCGGCCGACCACGGTGCCGGTGACCTCCAGGTCGACCAGCAACAGCTTGGTGACCATCGGGGTGACCGCCGTCAGCAACGCGGCCGGCAGGAACAGGCACAGGCCGCCGACGAGCAGCGCCAGCGCGCCCTCGGACAGGCCCGCCAGCCGCACCAGGCTCGGGGTCAGCCCCACGACGACGCCCGAGAGCGCCAGCAGGGGGCCCAGCGCCCGGCGCGGCGCCACGACGTCCGCCGCCCGTCCGCCGGCCCACGCGCCGAGCGCGATGGCGGTGAGGGCGATGCCGATCACCGTGGTGTTCATCTCCATCGTCAGCCCGACGTACGGCGCCAGCAGCCGCAGCGCGACCAACTCGACCACCAGCACCGCCGCCGAGGACCCGAAGACCAGAACGGCCCCCGTGCGCGCCCCGATCCCCGCGCCCGGCCTCTCCCCGCCGTCGCCCGTCGCGGGCGCGCGGCCCGCCGTTTCCGCTGCCTGACCACTCATGTCGACCTACGCTCAGCTGTCGTGTGCACCGTCTCCCCGCGCCCCTCATCCTGCCAGCCACCGGGGTGACGAGGGGCGCCGGTCGGGCGCAACGGGCGGGCGGGGGCGCCGAGTCGGGCGGACCGCCGGCCGCCCCCGAGCGCGCGCCCGGCCGGGGGCGGCCGGCGAGGGGGGCGTTCAGGCGCGCGGCGCCGGGGTCCAGTGGCTGCCGTAGCGGGCGGCGAGCGCGGTGGCCTCCGCCGGGGTGAGGACGCGGTGCGGATGCTGGCCGAGAAGCAGCAGCAGGCGGCTGGTCTCCTCCAGTTCCACCGCGGCCGCCACCGCCGCCGCCATGTCGCGGCCCGAGGTGACCGGGCCGTGGTTCTGCAGGAGCGCGGCCCGGAAGGGGAAGTCGAGGTCGGCCAGGCCGCGCGCCTGGTCGGCGTCGCCCGGGGGCGCGTAGGGGATCAGCGGGGTCTGGCCGACCCGCATCACGAAGTACGGCGTGAGCGGCGGCACCGCGCTCCGCTGGGACCAGGCGGGCTGGCAGGAGCGGGCGGCGGCGTGCGCGCTGTGCAGGTGGACGACGGCGGTCACCTCGGGATCGCGTTGGTAGAGCGCCAGGTGCAGCGGGAACTCCTTGGACGGCGGCGGCCCCGCCCGGTGGGCCCGCGCCACCGGGGTGGTGGGGGCCGCGCCGGCGTCCAGGACGGCCAGCTCCCCGGCGTCCAGGGCGTCCAGCGCGGCGCCGGTGGGCGTGATGTACACGCGGTCGCCGATCCGCACGCTGAGGTTGCCCGAGGACCCCGGGCTCAGGCCGGCCTCGGTGAGCCTGCGGCCCGCGGTCACGAGGTCGGTGCGCGGGTCGGTCATGGTTCGGACTCCTCGGTGGGGGCGGTGGAAGGGGGCGGGCACCTCAGGCAAGGGCGTGCCAGCCGTCGGTGAAGATCTCGGGGGCGCCGAAGTTGCCCGACTTCAGGGCGAGGTTGTAGGCGCGTCCGTCGCCGGCGACGCCGTGGGCCCAGCTGACGCCGGGGCCGAGCGACGGGCCGAGCTCCAGGCGGCGGATGCCAAGGGCGCGCACCACGCTGCCCGAGGTCTCGCCGCCGGCCACGATCAGCCGGCGGGCGCCGGCGGCGGCCAGCCGGCGGGCGCAGTCGGCCAGCGCCCGTTCGACCAGTTCGCCGGCGGGCGGACCGTCGGCGGGGTCGTCCCGGCGGATGTCGTCGCGGTTCTCCACGGCGTGGATCAGGAACGGGGCGCGCGGGGCGTCGGCCCAGTGGGCGGTGACCTCGGCGACCAGCGCGTCGACGGCGCCTTCCGGGTCGGCGCGCAGGGCGTCGAGGTCCAGCTTGCGGGCGGGCACGCCGGCGCGGCGGGCGTGGGCGATCTGGCCCTGGGTCGCCGTCGACGCGCTGCCGGCCAGGATCAGCGGGTGGCCGTCCTCGACCGGCATCGCGGCGTGCGCGGGGGCGCCGTCCGCGGGCAGGCCCAGCGCCAGCCCCGAGCCCCCGGTGACCAGCGGGTGGTCGGCGGTGGCGCGGGCGATCACCGCGAGGTCGTCCTCCTCGACGGCGTCGACCACGGCCAGCACCCGGGCGCCCGGCCGGCGCAGGCGGTCGAGCTCGGCGCGGAGCGCCGGCGCCCCCGCCCGCACCACGGGCAGCGGCACCGAGGCGACCCGGTGCGCCGTCTGCGGGCGCAGCAGCCCGGGGACGTCGGAGCTGGTCATCGGCGTGAGCGGGTGGTGGCGCATCGAGCTGTCGGAGAGCAGCCGGTCGCCGACGAAGAGGTGCCCCCGGTAGACGGAGCGCCCGGTGGCGGGGAACGACGGCACGACGACGGCCAGGCCGGTGTCCAACGCCGCGAGCAGCGCGTCGGCGACGGGCCCGATGTTGCCGGCCGGCGTGGAGTCGAAGGTGGAGCAGTACTTTTGGTAGAAGCGGACGCACCCGAGGGCGCGCAGCGCCTCAAGCGCGGCCAGCGAGTCCCGGACGGCCTCCTCGACCGGCGCGGTGCGCGACTTGAGGGCCACCACCACGGCGTCGGCCTCGGCCAGGCGCGCCCGGTCGGCCGCGTCGGGGACGCCGAGCGTCACCACGGTGCGCAGTCCGCGGGCGACCCAGTTGCCGGCCAGATCCGTGGCGCCGGTGAAGTCGTCGGCGATCCCGCCCCATGTGGCCATGCGTCACCCGTTCCCTCGTGGTGGTCGTGTCAGGTCGTCGTTCGCGCCGTGCGGCGTGTGCGGCTCGCCGCCGCCCCACGGCCGCCTCGTGGGCGCCGGGAGACGGCTTGCCGCCCCGGAACCACCAGGCTGTGAATTTATGTTACTACAGTTGACGCAGGTGTTAATCAGAGTTACGTTCCCGCTTCAAGAGCGTGATGGCCCGCTCCGCCGAGTTCGTCGAAAGGCACCCGATGACCCCGTCCCCCACCGGCACCGCGTCGCAGGACCGCACGGTCGGCTACGCGCTCACCGGCGCGTGCGGCGGCTTCGCCCGCACGCTGCTCGCCACCACCCGCCGCACGGACGGGGTGCGCCCCACCGTGCTGTGCGACCGGGACACCGAGGGCGTGCACGCGCTGGCGCGCTCCCTCGGCCACGGCGCGGACGAGCTGGTGACCGCCGGCACCCCCGAGGAGGTGGCCGAGATCACCAGGTCCGGGCGGATCGCGGTGGTCGGGGAGATCGACCTGCTCGCCGGCGCCGACTACGACATCCTGGTCGAAGCCACCGGAAGCCCCGCGGCCGGCCATCGCGCCGCCCGCCGGGCCCTGCTGGACGGCCGCCACGTGGCCATGGTCAGCAAGGAGGTGGACTCCGTCGCCGGCGTCGCCCTCGCCACGCTCGCCGCCGACCGCGGCCTGGTCTACACCCCCGCCGAGGGCGACCAGCCGGCCAACCTGATCCTCTGGTACGAGCGGCTGTCCGGGCTGGGCCTGGAGATCCTGGCGCTCGGCAAGTCCGGGGAGTACGACCTCGTCTACGACCCGGAGGCCGGCACGGTCACCCAGCTCGGCACCACCCTCCCCGCGCCGGGGCTCGGCGCGCTGCTGCGGCTCGGCGACGACGTGCCGGCCACCCTCGCCGCCCGTGCCGAGGCGGTCGCCGGCCTCAAGCGCTCCGCCGCCGCCGACCACTGCGAGATGGCGGTGGTCGCCTCCGCCACCGGCTTCACCGCCGACACCCCCGCCCTGCGCTACCCGGTCGCCCGGGTCTCCGAGCTGGCCGACGTCTACGCCCACCGCGAGCACGGCGGCGTCCGGGACCGCGACGGCGTGCTCGACGTCTTCAGCGTCCTGCGCCTGCCGGAGGAGGCAAGCTTCGCCGGCGGCGTCTTCGCCGTCGTGCGCACCCACGACGACGAGACCTGGGAGACCCTGCGCGCCAAGGGCCACCTGGTCAGCCGCGACGGCCGCTACGGCTGCCTCTACCTGCCGTTCCACGCGATGGGCGTCGAGACCCCCGCCACGCTGCGCCGCGCGGTGCGCGAAGGCGCCGGCGTCTCCTCGCGCCCGCCCCGCCAGCACGCGGTGCTCGCCGGCCGCGCCGCCACCGACCTGCCCGCCGGCACCACGCTCACCCTGCACGGCCACCACCACGAGGTCACCGGCGTCGCCCCCGTGCTCCACGCCGTCGACGAGGTGCCGGCGGATACCGCGCCGTTCTACCTGGCGGCGGGCAGCCGCCTGGCCCGCGACGTCGCCGAGGGCACGCTGCTCACCCTCGACGACCTCGACCGGCCCGACCCCGAACTGCTGGCCGCCTGGCGGGCCGGCCGCTCACTCCCCCGCGCCTGACCCACCGGCGCGCCACCCCCGTCCCCCGTTCGCCCCCACCCCGTCCCCCGGTCCGCACCCCGTGGTCCCGGCCGCCGAGAGGTTCGCCATGTCCGACGTCTACACACTCACCGCGTTCGCGGTGGCGATCGCGGTGCTGGTGCTGCTGATCGCCCGATACAAGGTCCATCCGGTGGCCACGCTCTTCATGATCGTGGTCGTCCTCGGGCTGGCACTCGGCACCGGCGGGGTGCGCACCGTCGACCTGGTCACCGAGGCGTTCGGGAGCACCCTCGCGAAAGTGGGCCTCCTGATCATCTTCGGCTGTGTGCTCGGCAAGATGCTGGAGCTGAGCAGGGCGGCCGAACGCATCACCCTCAGCGCGCTGCGGCTCTTCCCCGGCAAGCGTGTGCCGTGGGCGGTGGCCATCGCCTCGGTGGTGCTGGGCATCCCGCTGATCGCCGACACCGCCGTGGTGATGCTGATCCCGGTGGTCTCCGCGCTGGCGCACCGCACCGGCACCTCGATGATGCGGCTGGGACCGATCCTCTACATCGGCGCCTACGTGATGACCTCGCTGGTGCCGCCCGGCCCCGGCCCGCTCGCGGCCACCAGCCTGCTCGGCGTCGAGTTCGGCGAGGCGATGCTGTGGGGCACCCTCGTCGCGCTGCCCGGCATCATCGTCGCCACGCTGTACCTGCTGACCATCAAGACCCATGTGGAGCCGCTGCCCGAGCTGGTCGCCCACCTCGGCAAGCCGGGCTCCCCCGGCGGCGGCGGGGCCGGCACCGGCGACGGAACCGAGGACGACGGGCTGCCGCCCCTGCTCCCCTCGCTGCTGCCCGTCCTGCTGCCGCTCGTCCTGATCGTCACCAGCTCCTACGCGATCGACCTGTGGGAGCTGGACAACGCCGTCGGCGGCGTCATCGCCTTCCTGGGCAACCCGACCATCGCCCTCTTCCTCGGCTGCCTCTCCGCGCTGCCCCTCTTCCGCGCGAAGTGGCGGCACAAGGAGACCGTCAACGACCTCTTCGAGGCCGGACTGCGGCTGGCCGCCCTGCCCGTGGCGCTCACCGGCGTCGGGGGCGCGCTGGCCGCGATCATCCGCGACACCGAGGTGGCCGAGTCCGTCGCCGACATGATCCGCGACTGGGGCCTCTCCCCGATCCTGGTGCCCTTCCTGGTGGCCGCCGCGATCTGCACGATCACCGGCTCCAACATCCTGGGCGTCATGACGGCGGCGGCCATCATGGAACCGCTGGCCGAGGGGCTCGGCATCTCGATGCTCGCCGTCTACCTGGCGTGCGGCACCGGCGCGCAGATCATGAAGCACGCCAACTCGTCGGGCTTCTGGACCACCGTCACGCTCTCCAACCTGACCGTCGGCCAGGGCATCCGGTCCGTCGGAGTGGCCTCCGCGCTCTCCGGGGTCACCGGATTCGCGATGGTCTACCTGCTGTACGGTTTCGGCCTGATATGACGAAGCCCGGTGTCCGCCGCCCCCGGGGCGGCGGACACCGCGGCGTCGCACTTCCCCCCGCCCGGCGTTCGTGACTGGAGGCACCATGCCGCCCGAGGAGGGCCGCGACACCCCGCTGATCCCCGACCAGCGCCGCGAGTTGCTGATCACCCTGCTGCGGCAGCACGCCGTGCTGAGCGTGCACCAGCTGACGGAGCTGCTGGCCGTCTCGCACATGACGGTCCGTCGGGACATCGCCGCGCTGGAACGCCAGGGACGCGCGGTGTCCGTCCCCGGCGGGGTGCGGATCGCGGGCCAGCTCCACCAGGAGCCGAGCTTCGTCGACAAGAGCACCATGGACACCCCCGCCAAGCTCGCCATCGCCGAGTTGGCCGCGTCCTTCCTGCACGACGACACCACCGTCTACCTCGACGCCGGCACCACCTGCCAGGCGCTCGTCCCGCATCTCGCCAAGCGGCGCGGCATGACCGTGGTGACCAACGACTTCACCTCGGCCAACTCCCTGATGGCGGTCCCCGGCGTCGAGGTCATCCACACCGGCGGCCGGGTCGAGCCCGCCAACCGCTCCGCCGTGGGCCAGCTCGCCGCCGCCACCCTCGGCCAACTCGCCCTGGACATCGCCTTCGTCTCCACCAGTTCCTGGGATCTGCGGCACGGCGTCACCACGCCCTCCGCGGCCAAGGTCGAGGTCAAACGTGCCGCGATGGCCGTCGCCGCCCGCACCGTGCTGGTCGGCGGCAGCGCCAAGTACGGCTCCTTCGGCTCCTACCGGGTGGCCGGCCTGGAGGACTTCGACGCCATCGTCACCGACACCGGGCTGCCGGCCACCGCCCGCGAGGCGCTGGCCGCCCAGGACGTGGACACGTTGATCGCCCCGGTCCCGGACCGGGGCGTGCCCGAGACCCGCCCCTGACGGGCGTACGGTGGTGCCCGGCGCCGCCCGCCGCGCGGCGGGCCGTCGGGAGGCGGGAGTTGACGGAGCGGAGTGGGCGGCCGGGGGAGATCTCACCGGCGGTCGCCTGGGGGCTGTTGGCCGCGTTCGCGGTACACGATCTGGAAGAGCTGGCCACGATGCCCGGCTGGGCGGCGGCCCAGGTGGAGCGGCTGCGCGCGCGGCATCCCGAGGTGCCCGAGCGGGTGTGGTCCGCGCTGCGCGTGACGCCGGCGCACGCGGCCACCGCGATCGGCCTGATGGGCCTGGTGGTCGGCGGCGCGGCGGCCGACGGGGCGAGGACCGGGGGCCGTTCGCCGTTCTTCCAGACCGTGGTCGCCGGTTTCGGGCTGCACGCGGTCTCCCACGTCGCGCAGAGCGCCGCCCTGGGCCGCTACACGCCGGGCGTGGTCACCGCCCCGCTGGTCGTCGCCCCGTACGCGCTCTGGGCCCGGCGCGCGTCGCGCCGGGCCGGGGTGCTCCGCGAGGTCGACGCGCGCGGGGCCCTGACCGGTGCCCTGGCGTTTCCGCTGGCCATCGCGGGCGTGCACGCGGCGGCGTTCGGGATCGGGCGGCTCGCCCGGTCGCGCCGGTCCCGGCGGGTGCGGGTCACGCCACGGGGCGCACGCTCCCCGTCCCGACCGGGGACGGGCGCGGGGACAGGTCCGGGGACGGGTGGAGCCGGGAGCGCGCGGCCAGCAGGGTGACCAACGCCAGCAGCACGCCGATCATCGGCACCAGGAACCCGGCGCCGTCCCACAGCCGGTCCTCGAACTGCCCCGCCACGGTGGCCGCCGCCGCCTGGCCGAGGGCGACCGCGCCCGACAGCCAGGTGAACGCCTCGGTGCGGGCGCCGAGAACCATGTCGCCGACCAGCGTGAAGCCGGTGACGATCACCGGCGCGACGCACACCCCGACCACCAGGCCCAGCGCGGCGAGCAGGAGCACCGAGTCCGCCGCCCACAGCGCGGAGGCCGCCAGGGCGAGCGCCGCGTAGCCGGTCAGCAGGCGGTGCCGCGGGGCGACGCGCCAGGCGATCGCGCCGCAGGCCAGGCCGGAGAGCATGTTGCCGGCGGCGAAGATCCCGTAGAGGACGCCGTTGAGTCCCGGCCGGTCGATCGCCTCGGTGAACGCCGCCAGCGACACCTGCATCCCGCCGAAGACGCACCCGACGCCCAGAAAGGCGACGACCAGCACCCGCACGCCGGGGACGCGCAGCGCGGACGCCCGCCTCCCGCGGCTCCCGGCCGCCCGGTCCACCGGCGGCTGGGTGCGCCTGCTGGCGGCGAACAGCAACCCGCCGACCAGGGTCAGCGTCGCCTCGGCCACCAGCCCGGCGGCCGGTGTCACGGCGGTGCACAGGGCGGTGGCCAGCAGCGGGCCGATGACGAAGGTGAACTCGTCGGTCACGGACTCGAACGCGGCCGCGGTGGAGGCCAGCGGCGAGTCCCGCAGGGCGACGCTCCAGCGGGCGCGCACCATCGGCCCGATCTGCGGGACGGTGGCGCCGGTCGGCACGGCCACCGCGAACAGCGCCCACAGCGGCGCGTGCGAGAGGGCGAGCACCAGCAGCAGCGCCGCCGCCGCGGCGTGCGCGAGCACGGAGGGCACCAGCACGGCGCGTTGCCCGTACCGGTCCGTCAACCGGCCGGCCAGCGGCGCGGCCAGCGCCATCGACGTCCCGGTGACGGCCGCCACCGCGCCGGCGGCGCCGTAGGAGCCGGTGGTGTGCTGGACGAGCAGCACCAGGGAGAGGGTGAGCATCCCGAACGGCTGCCGGGCCGCGAAGCCGGGGAGGAGGAACGTCCAGGCTCCGGGGGTGCGGAGCAGTTGCCCGTAACCGGGCCGACGTGCTTCCGGCCGCCGGGCCGGACGCGGGGTGACCGTGGACGCCACGGCCTCGCCTTTCCGCCGCTTGGTGGCGCGCCGCCGCGGGCGCGCCGAGAGCTGTCCACGTGCGCTGGACTGCGGTAGATACCGGAACTCACGGAGGGGAGTATCCGGCCGCCTTACGGTCGCGCCAGCCCTGCGTCAAGCAGAGAGTGGTTCGATCGGTGGTCGAGAGGGTGGGCGTCGCGCGCCCGAAGCGGCATCATACACAGCTTGTATGACCAGCCGTTCCGCCGCATCATGGGGCCCATGACCGCGATCTTCGAGGGCGATGCCGCGTAGGCCGCCCGGCGCCTCGCGCGCCCGACAGCGGCGCACGCCCCGGGGCGGCGCCCCCCGGCGTTTCAGCGAACTCCCCGGGCTCGGCGGCGCGACCAGGGCCGCCGTGCACCGGCTGGAGGCCGAACGGTTCTGGCCCGGCTGCCTCCAGGACTCCCTCGCCCGGTTCGCCCGGCCGCTGCGGGCGCCCGGCCGGGTGCTCTACCCGCACGTGGTGAACTGCCCCTGCGACGACGCCCTCGACGGCCGCGACACCGTCGAGGCGCTGCTGCGGGCGCTGCCGCCCCGCCCGCGCCGCGAGGTGCGGGCGCTGCTCGCCCGCGTGGACGAGGAGTTCGCCCGCCGCACCCTCCCCGACCCGGGCGCCCCTCTGGAGCCGGGCGCCGGCTGGTGGAACCGGCGGCTGTCCGAGCCGTAGGGCGGGTCCCGCGGTTCCCCCGGGACGGCGGGCGGCGTCCGGCGGGCTATCGCTTCGTGACCGTCGAGATGCCGCCGGTCGCCAGCACGAAGACCGCGGGCGAGGGCGGTGCGGACGTCCGGGTTCCGGTCGAGGCCGGCTCACGAGGAAGTCGGGGTCGGTGGGGCGTACCAGGCTCACGGCGGTCTCCTTCCGCGCCGGGTGCGGGACCGGCGGCGACACCGGTCTGAGGTGCGGGGCGCCGGGCCTCAGACGTGGAAGGGGACCGTCGTGACGACGACCTTCGGGAGGGCGCGCAGGGAGCGGCGCAGCCGGCCGGCGACGCGGCTGTGCAGGAGCCGGTGGCGGCGGCGCCGGGGGACGATCTCGGGGAGGATCACCGTCATCGTCAGGTCGGGGCGCTGGCGGTGGAGTGCCTCGATGTAGTGGATCATCGGCGCGATGATCGCGCGGTACGGGGTGACGACGACCTCCAGGGGCAGATGGTCGCCCCACTGGTGCCAGTTGTCGCGGAAGCGGTCCGCCTCCTCGTCGCTGGGGCTGACGTGCAGGGCGAGGACCGGCTGGCGCAGGGCGGCGGCGTAGGCCAGGGCGCGCATTCCCGCCAGGTCGAGGACGGCGACGGGCACGATGGACAGATGGTGGATCTGCTCGGGCGCCTCCTCCCGTTCCGACTCGTCGGTGTCCCCCCGGTCGTCCTCCTGCCGGCCCCCGCCCTCCGCCTCGGGGGCCGGGCCGGAGGCCGCGGGCACCGAGCAGGCGGTGGCGGGGAGTTCGAGGGCGCCCGGGTGGAGCCGCAGCGCCTCGCCGACGCGGTCGTAGTGGCGCCGGATGCGGGTGGTCAGCAGCAGGAAGCCCCCGATGGCGAGGATCGCCACCCAGGCGCCGGCCGCGAACTTGGTGACCACGGCGGCCACGAAGACGACGCCGGCCAGCGCGCAGCCGGCCGCGTTCAGCAGCAGGCTGCGCCGCCGGTGGCGGTCGCGCGTGCGGTGCCAGTGCACCACCATCCCGGCCTGGGACAGGGTGAAGGCGAGGAAGACACCGACGGCGTACAGCGGGATGAGGGCGGAGGTCCGGCCCCCGAACGCGACGAAGAGCAGCAGCGCCGCCGCGGTGAGCAGGATGATCCCGTGGCTGAAGGCGAGCCGGTCGCCGAGGCGCAGGAAGGACCGGGGCGCGTACCAGTCGCGGGCCAGCAGGAACAGCACCCGGGGGAAGTCGTTGTACGCCGTGTTCGCCGCCAGCAACAGGACGGCGGCGGTCGCCAGTTGCACGAAGACGTACCAGGGCCCCGAGCCGAAGACGTGGTGGGCGAGCTGGGAGAGCAGCGTCTCGTGGTGGTTCGGGGTCACGCCGGTGAGGTGGACCAGCGTCATGATGCCGGTGAACAGGGTGATCAGCATCAGGATCATGCAGGTCAGCGTGGTGCGGGCGTTGCGCCACTCCGTCGGCTGGAAGATCGGCACCGCGTTGGAGATCGCCTCGATGCCGGTCATCGCCGTGGAGCCGGAGGCGAAGGCGCGCATCACCAGGTAGAGGGTGACGGCCTCGGTGGCGTGCGGGGGCGCGGCCGGCTCGGGGGTGAAGCCGTTCCCGGCGGCCTGGTAGAGCCCGGCGCCCACCAGCAGCAGCACGGCGAGCACGAAGGCGTAGGTGGGCACGGCGAAGAGCCGGCCCGCCTGGCGCACGCCCCTGAGGTTGCCGGCGAGCAGCACGAGGATCACGGCGGCGCCGAGCCACACGGGCGAACGCTCCGCCACCGGGAGGACCGGCCCGATCGCGGCGACCCCGGCCGCGACGGAGACGGAGACGGTGAGGACGTAGTCCGTCATCAGCCCGGCGGCGGCCAGCAGTCCCGGCGTGCGGCCGAGATTGGCGCTGGCGACGAGGTAGGAGCCGCCGCCGTGCGGGTAGGCGCGGATGGTCTGCCGGTAGGAGAGCGCGACGAAGACCATCAGCACGACGATGAGGGCCGCGAGCGGCGTCGCGTAGACGAGGCCGGCGGTCCCGGCGAGGACGAGGACCGCGAGCAGCGCCTCGGGTCCGTAGGCGACGGCGGAGAGCGCGTCGGCGGAGAGCACCGGCAGCGCGACGCGCTTGGGCAGCCGTTCCCTGGCGATGGCGCTGCTGCGCAGCGGCATCCCCAGCACGGCGCGGCGCAGCAGGTGGGCGAGGCGGGCGCGGCGCCCGCCCCCGGCGCCCTCGCTCCCCTCCCACTCGATGGCGTCCGGCCGGGGGAGGTCGGGCGCGTCGCCCAGGGGGGAGACGCGGACGTGCCGGCCGAACGCGGCGGGCCGGATCTCGGCCGGGGCGGGGAAGCCGCCGAGGTTCGGCTCCACGGGCAGCGCGCGGCGCCACGCGGCCGGGTCGCCGGCCGCCTCGCCCCACTCCCGGCCCACCCGGCGCAGCACCTCGACCTGTCGCTCGTCGAGGGGCGGCAGCCCGGCCGAGGGGCTGGGCATCCCGCCGGCGGTCGGGTCGTCCGGCGGCTCGCTCTCCCGTGACACCATGCGACCCAGTGTCACCGCGCGAACGCCCAGCGCAACGAAGCGCGGCGCGGGCGCCGTCGACCGGTCGCGCCGCCGGGCCGCCGGGCCGCCGGGCCGCGCGACGGCCGGGGCGCCTCAGCCGGGGGCGAGCCCGCCCAGCCGGCGCAGCGTCTCGTCCAGGCGCGCGGCGAGCGCGGCGTCCACCAGCGCCACCTCGGCCAGCAGCGCCCGCGTGGTCACCGCGAACGCGCGGCCCACCTCGTCGGGGGCGACGGAGCGGGCCAGCGTCTCGGCGAACGGTCCGGTGACCTCCCCGGGCAGGTCGTCCACGCCCCGGCCCTGGACGGCCGGCAGGCCGTGGCGCAGGCAGGCCAGGGCGAGCACCTGTTCCCGCATCCCGCTCAGCATGTGCTCGGCCTGCCAGCCGCGCCCGCGCGCGAGGCTCGACCTGACATGCAGCGCGTGGAGCCAGGCCCGGCCGACGAGGTCGCGTGCCCGGGGCGGGCGGACGTGCGGCAGCTCCTCGTTGGCGGCGCCGAAGAGCAGCCGCCACTTCGGCCCCGTGGCCCCGAACTCGGCGGCCGGCCAGAAGGAGAGGTCCACCTGAAGGGTGTCGCGGAGCAGGAAGACGCGGAAGAGCGTGGCGCCGAGGGGGAGGTCCAGCCGGTCGACCACGTCGTGGGCCGCCATCCGCGCGGTCCAGTCGGCGACCACCCGCCCAAAGTCCGCGTCGGGAGCGACGGCCAGCGCCAGGTCGATGTCCGACCAGCGGTCCTCCCGGCCGACGGCGGCGGAACCGACGAGCGCGGCGGCGG
Source organism: Streptomyces zhaozhouensis (assembly GCF_900230195.1). Classification (GTDB taxonomy): domain Bacteria; phylum Actinomycetota; class Actinomycetes; order Streptomycetales; family Streptomycetaceae; genus Streptomyces; species Streptomyces zhaozhouensis. The sequence continues at coordinate 9,263 of NZ_OCNE01000007.1, read as the reverse complement.
TGACACGCGGGTCCCCCTCCGCCGCGGCCACCAGCGCGTCCCGCAGTCCCGTCCGTCGCGCCTCGGTGAACACGCGCCGGACACTAGCAGACCCCCCGGAGCCGCCCGAACGTGACGAGCGCCGGATAGCCGGGCCCGCCGCCCCGGGCCGCGCCGGCGGTGTTCCGGCCGCCCGTGGGGCTTCGCCACGGAGCGCGACGAACGGCGGGGGCGGCGCGCTCACGTCCGGTTGGCGCCGCCCGCATTGTCACACGCTGTCACCCAACGTCTCTGTGGCGCCGAGTGACATATTGTTGGTTGGTACGGTAGTCGACAAAGCGTCATCTGTTCGCCGAACACGGGCAGGTGTCCTCGATCGGCCCGCCAGGCCGCCCCCTTCCCGGGACGGTCGGCGTCCTCGCGTCGGCGGGACGACGGGCGCGGGGACCCCGGTCGACGGGGGCGGCGGACGAGGGCACTCGTCGGAAGGGCACGCCGAGAAGGGGAGGGACCCGCACGACCGTCTTCCAGGACGCGACATCCCCCACAGGTCAGCCCGACCGACCCGTTGACCGGACACGGGAGTCCCAGGCCAACTCGCCCGCCGCCGTGGGCAGGAGACACCATGCGAGGCGCGCCAGGACACGCGCCCCGTGAAAGGAAGACATGTCCCAGACAGTTCGGTTCGCCACGCTGGGCCCCGTGGGAGCCTCTCGGGGGCAGCAGAGCATCAGCGTCGGCTCACCGCAGCAACAGGCGATGCTCGCGGTGCTGCTGCTGCGTGCCGGGCGGGCCGCCTCGCTCCAGGAACTCATCGACGCGGTGTGGGGCCCCACGTCGCCCAACTCCGCGCCGGCCACGATCAGGACCTACGCCTGGCGGCTGCGGCAGGCCCTCGCGGAGAGCCGGACGAAGCCGAGAACCCTGATCTCCGTGGGCGACGGCTACCGACTGGCGCTGGCCCGCAGGGACGTGGACGCGCTCTGGGCGGAGCAGTTGGCGTCCCAGGCGGTGGAGCACCGGTCGGCGGGACGCCTGGCGAAGGCCGGCGAGCAGATCGGGCAGGCCCTCGCGCTGTGGCGCGGCGAACCGTTAGCCGGGGTGCCGGGTCCCCACGCCGAGCAGCAGCGCCAGCGCCTCGGGGAGCTGCGACTGACGCTGCTGGAGGAGCACTTCGAGGTGCTGCTCCGCCAGGGCGCTCCGGCGCTCGCGGTGCCGGAGCTGGGCGCGCTGGCGAGCGCCCACCCGCTGCGGGAGCGCTTTCACGCGCTCCACATGCGGGCCCTGCACTCCACGGGTCGGCTCGCCGACGCGCTGGCCGCCTACCACCGGCTGCGGGAGCGCCTGGTCGAGGAGTTGGGCGTGGAGCCCAGCCTGGAGCTGCGCGACCTCTACCAGCGGCTGCTCCTCGACGACCCCGCCACACCGCAGTCGGAGGCGCGCGGGCGCGAACAGGTCGCCCTCGCCCCGGCGGAGTCCGGTGCCGCGTTCCCCGTCGAGGAGGCCGCCGAGCCGTGGCGGGCGATCGCCCCCGAGCCGGTCGCGTCCGAGGCCGGGGAGCGGGCCGCCCACGCCGCGGAAGGCGACGAGGCGCCCGCGTTCACCGTCGGCGCCCCGGTCCCCGCCCAACTGCCCAACGGTGCCGTCGACTTCACCGGTCGGGTCACCGCGCTCGGCACGTTGACCCGGGCGCTGGTCACCCACCGCTACGACGCGCCGCCGGTGGTGCTGATCACCGGGATGGGCGGCGTCGGCAAGACCGCGCTGGCCGTGCGCGCGGCGCACGAGGTGCGGCAGCGCTTCCCGGACGGCCAGCTCTACGCGGACATGCGCGGCACCCAGCACGACGCGACGGCGCCCGGACTGGTGCTGAGCAGCTTCCTCACCGCGCTGGGCGTGGCCGCGCGCGCCGTGCCGGAGAACGTGGACGACCGCGCCGGGCTGCTGCGTTCCCTGCTCAACGGCAAGCGGGTGCTGATCGTCCTGGACAACGTGCGGGACACGGCCCAGATCAACCAGATACTGCCCGGCACGGCCAGTTGCGCGGTGCTGATGACCAGCAGGGCCCGGCTGTGGGGCCTGCCGACCTCGGCCCGGGTCGACCTGACGGGCTTCCGCACGGACGAGGCGGTGGCGCTGGTGGAGCGGGTCGCGGGACCCGCCAGCGTCAACCGGGACCTGTCGGCCGTGGTGGAGCTGGTCCACCGGTGCGGGCTGCTGCCGCTGGCGGTGCGGATAGCGGCCTCCCGGCTGGCGTCCCGGCCGCACTGGGGCGCGGCGGCGCTGAGCGCCCGGCTGGCCGACGAACGCCGCCGGCTCTCCGAGCTGCGCGCCGGCGACCTGGCCGTCGAGGCGGTCTTCGAGATCGGCTACCAGCAGCTGAGCGCGGAGCAGGCCAGGGCGTTCCGGCTGATCGCCACCGTCTGCGACCCGGAGATCGGGCTGCCGGCCGCCTCCGCCGTGCTGGGGCTCGACGAGAACGAGACGGAGGCGCAGCTGGAGTCGCTGGTCGACGCCTCGCTGCTGGAGACCTCGCAGCCGGGGCGCTACCGGTGCCACGGGCTGCTGCGCGCGTTCGGCCAGCAGCAGACGTCGGCCGCCGAACGGCTGTGCGCGCTGGACCGGTTGATCGACTTCCTGGTGGCGACGACGGCGCACGCGTTCCGGCACGTGGTGCCGGGCGACCGGATCAGCCACGCGATCGGCCCGAGCCGCAGCAGCGGGATGCGTTTCGACGACGCGTGCGCGGCGCGCGAGTGGGTGGCGACCGAGGCGAGGGGCGCGTTCACGGCCGTGCTGGAGGTGGCCCGCGAGGCGCGCGCCGCGCTGGCCGCCGCGTCCGAGCCGGTGGGCGCCGACACGGTGCGCAAGGCGGTCGGCCTGCTGATCGCGCTCACCGCCTTCGGCCCCCACGTGCAGCGGGAACGGCTGGCGCAGGCCGCCTCCGCGCTCGCGGAGGCCGCGGAGGCGCTGGACGACAAGCACACCGTGGGCCGGGCGCACTTCCTGTGCGGGAACATCGCGGTGCAGCGCACGCTGCTGACGGAGGCCAGGGAACACCTGCGGATCGCGGAGATCAACTGCCGGGCGACGGAGGATCTGCTGATCCTCTGCCAGGTGTTGAACGACCTCGGTCTCATCGCGCTCTTCGCGCACGACTACGAGGAGGCCGCCGAGCATCTGGAGGAGGCGGCGCCGCTGGCCCGCCGGCTGGGGCAGCGCTCCGGGGAGCTGGTGGCGACGTTGAACGCGGCGCTGGCCAGGCTGCGGGGCGGCCGGGCGGAGGAGGCCAGGGCGGTGTGCGAGGAGGCGGTCGCGACGCTGCGGGCCTCGTCCGACTCGCAGGGGCTGGCGTACGCGCTGGTCGTGCTGGGGCTCTCGCTGCACGAGCTGGGGCGCTACGAGGAGGCCGTCGGGCGGTACATGGAGTGCCTGCGGCTGAGCCGCACCCTCGGGCTGCGGGAACGGGAGGCCCAGGCGCACCATCTGCTCGCGGACACGCTGCGGGCCCTGGGGCGCCCGACGGAGGCGGCGGACGCGGCGGCGCGGGGCGTCGCGCGCGCGTCGGACGGCTGCTCGGAGCGGGTGCGCGGGCACGCGTTGGTCGCCCTCGGCCGGGCGTTGGCCGATCTGGGGCAGGGCGGGGAGGCGGCGGTCCATCTGACGGAGGCGGAGGAGATCTTCACCCGCCTCGGCCTCCCGGAGGCGGGCGAGGCGCGGGCGCTGCGCGACGCGGCGGACTGACGCGCGCGCCCTGCCGGCGCGCCCGGGCCGCCCACCGGCGCCCGAAGGGCGCGGGGAACCGCGCGAGCGACCCGCCACCGGGCCGGGGACGACCACCCGCCTGACCGGTACCGCGCCGCTGTCGCCGTCCCCGCCGCCGGGCGGCCGCTCGCGTGACCGGGCAGTGACCGGGCGATGGCCGGCCGGTGCGCGGAACTGGCTAGTTTCCGAGGGGAAAGCCCGGATATCCACGGGCTCAACCGGTTCGGAGGGACGCATGACTGATCGTCAGGAGACGGCAGAGGTTCTGGACCTGGTCCGCGCCGCTGTTCCCGTGATCGCGGCGCACGGCGCGGAGGCCGAGGAACGTGGCCAGGTGCCACGGGAGACGGTCAGGCTTCTCGACCAGGCCGGGGTGTTCCGCATGGCGGTGCCCGAACGTTTCGGCGGCCTCGGCCGTCCGCTGGCCGAGCACGCCGAGGTGGTGAGCGAGGTGGCCAGTGCCTGCCCGTCGTCCGGCTGGAACATGACCATCTGGCTCACCGGCGCCGTCATGGCCGGCCTGTACCCGGACGAGACGCAGAAGGAGGTCTTCGACGGCGGGTCGGTCCGGGTGTCGCTGGGGTTCGCTCCGACCGGCCGGCTGAGGCCCGTCGACGGCGGCTATGTGCTCGACGGCCGCTGGAGCTACAACTCGGGCTGCCACCACGCCGACTGGAACTGTCTGGCCTCCGTCGTCGAGCACGAGGACGGCGGCGAGGAGGAGGTCTTCGCGCTGGTCCCGATGCGGGAGCTGTCCATCGTCGACGACTGGGACGTCTCGGCCGGGCGCGGCACGGGCAGCGCCACCACCGTCGCCGAGAAGGTCTTCGTCCCGCTCCGGCGCACCGTCTCCTACGGCGGGGCCACCGTCGGCGAGACCGGTGAGCGGTGGAACGCGGGGATCCCGGGGCGCGAGTACGGACTGGTCTCGTTCATCATGGCGCTGTACGCCTCGATGGCCACGGGCATCGCGCGCGGCGCCTACCAGCACTTCCTGGAGCGGATACCGGGGCGCGGCATCACCTACACCTCGTGGGAGGACCAGCGGCAGCACCCGTTGACGCAGCAGCAGGTGGCGGCGGCGGCCAACCGCATCGAGGCGGGGGCCGCGCTCAACGGGCGGGTCATCGCGCTGCTCCAGGAGCGCACCGACGCCGGGGGCGCGCCGACCAACGCGGAGAAGGCGCGGGTCCGCGGACAGACCGCGTTCGCCGCCGAGATGGCGAAGGAGGCCGTGGAGCTGCTGTACGCGCTCAGCGGCGCCTCGGTGATCAAGCGCAGCGTCCCGTTCCAGCGGTACCACCGCGACATCCTCGGCTTCACGCTGCACGCGCTGGCCCAGGTGCACACCAATCTGGAGGTGCAGGGCCGGGTGCTGCTGGGCCTCGACCCGGGCACCGAGATCCTCTGACCCAGCCCCGTGCGAAACGGGCCGCCGGCCGTCCCCCGAGGGGGCGGCCGGCGGCCCGTTCGCCGTGCCGTCAGCCCCGCGCCGGGGGCGGCGGGAAGTGTCCCTCCCGCACGAAGAACTCCACGTACCTGGCGAAGAGTTCACCGGTCAGCGGCGGGCAGACGATGCCGGTGCCCTCCAGGGCGGCCTCCGTTTCGCCGGTGTCGAGCACGGGGTAGAACGCGTCGGTGTCCGTGGTCATCAGCTCGAACGCGTGCAGCAGCGGCAGCAGCGCGTTGTCCCGGTCGGCGCGCACCGCCTCCCGCCAGCGTTCCGGCTCGGCCTCGGTGAGCGGGTAGCCGAGCCGCCGCAGGTGGCCCACGCAGTCGGCGAGGCTCAACGAGCTGTCGTTGAACAGGTGGTAGGTGCCGCCGGCGCCGGCCGGGCGGGTGGAGACGCCCAGGATCGCGGCGCTGACGTAGTCCACGGGCAGCAGGTGGAACCGGCCGCCGGAGGACGCGGGCACCGACCCGGCCTGGATCAGGCCCTTGAGGCTGAGCCAGACGAAGTCACGGGTCTGGCAGGCGCCGTTCTTCTGATCGCCGGAGATGACGTCGACGCGGTAGACGGAGACGGGCAGGCCGCGCTCCCTGGCCAGGTCGACCACCTGCTCGGCGACCCACTTGCTGCGCAGATAGCCGCTGGGCAGCGCCTCGGCCGGGCCGGTCGGGTCGGTCACCCGCAGCGGCACACCCGGGGTGACGGGCCCGTCGAAGACGCCGACGGTGGAGACGTGGTGGACGGGGACGGTGCGGTGCCGGGCGGCGAGCCGCAGGATCTCGCGGGTGCCGCGCACGTTGGCGTCGCGCAGCGCCCGGTACGGCTTGAGCCAGTGGACGGAGGCGCCGGCGTGGTAGACCGCGTCGACGGTGCGGGCCAGGGTGTCGAACCGCTCCTCGGACAGCCCGAGTCGCTCCGCGGCGAGGTCGCCGACCACGACGGTGAGCCGTTCCTCGTCGATGTCGTCCAGGACCCGGTACCACTCCAGGCTGTCGCGGAGCCGGGCGCGGGCGGCTGTCTCGTCCGCGCCGCGCACCAGGCAGTGGACGCGGGCGCGCGTGGTGCGCATCAGGTCGCGGAGCAGGAAGGCGCCGAGGAAGCCGCTGGCCCCGGTGAGCAGGATCTCCCGCGGGTCGTCGACGGTGCGGACCACCTCGGCTGCCGGCCTGATGTCGTCGTCGAGGCGGATGTCGGCCGCGTGGTCGACGGTGTCGGCGGCCGGATCCGTCGCGTCGTCGGGGGCCAGCACGGTGAGCAGGTGGGCGGCGAGGTCGCCCGGGGTCGGGTGGTCGAAGACCAGGGTGGCCGGGAGGGTGAGGCCGGTGAGGGCCGAGACCCGGTCGTGGAGTTCGACCGAGGTGAGCGAGTCGAGGCCCAGCTCGGGGAAGAGCCGGTCGGGCGCGATGCCCTCGGGTCCCGAGCGGCCCAGCACCCGGGCGGTCTCCTCCAGCAGGGCGGCCAGCACCGCGTCGTGGCGCTCCCCGGCGTCGTCCAGGGCGGTCAACCGCTCGGCGAGCGAGGGGCCCTGGGCGGCCGAGCCGTGGGCGGCGCCCCGGCGCGGGGCGGGGACGAGGGCGCCGAGCAGCGCGGGAACGCGGGGCTGTGCGCGGAGCGCGGCCAGGTCCAGCGGGGTGGCGACCGTGTCGGGCCGGCCGCCGCGCAGGGCGAGGTCGAAGAGGGCCAGGCCCTGCGCGGTGGCCACCGGGGGGAAGCCGCCGCGGGCCATCCGCGCGAGGTCGGTCTCGGTGAGGTTTCCGGTGAGCTCGGACGCCTGCGCCCACAGGCCCCAGGCGAGGGAGGTGGCGGCCGAGGAACGGGCGGCCCGGTGGCGGGCCAGCGCGTCGAGGAAGCCGTTGGCGGCGGCGTAGGTCGACTGGCCGGGGCCGCCGACGGCCGCGGCGACCGAGGAGAAGACCACGAACGCCGTCAGCTCCGTCTCCCGGGTCAGGTCGTGCAGGTGCCAGGCCGCGTCGGCCTTGGGCCGCAGCACCCGGGCCAGCCGCTCGGGGGTCTGCGCGCCGATCACGCCGTCGTCGAGGGTGCCCGCGGTGTGCACGATGCCGCGCAGCGGGTGCGCCGCGGGGATCGAGGCGAGCGCGCCGGCGAGGGCGCCCCGGTCGGAGACGTCGCAGGCGGCGACGGTCACCGAGGCGCCCAGCGCGGCCAGTTCGGCGCGCAGCTCGGCGGCGCCCGGCGCCTGGGGGCCGCGCCGGCTGAGCAGCAGCAGATGCCGGACGCCGTGTGCCCGCACCAGGTGCCGGGCGAACAGCCCGCCGAGGGTGCCGGTGCCGCCGGTGACCAGCACGGTGCCCTCGGGGTCCCAGTCGGGTGCCGCCGTGGCGGCCGGCCGCTCCTGGCGCACCAGCCGGGGCAGCAGCACCCGCGCCGACTCCCGCACGGCGCCCTGGGGTTCGCCGGAGGCGACCAGGGCGGACAGGGCGGCCTCCACGCCGGGCGCCGCCGGGTCGGGGGCGTCGGCGAGGACGATCCGGCCCGGGGCCTCGGACTGCGCGGAGCGCAGCAGGCCCCAGGCCGCGGCGGCGCCGAGGTCGGTGAGGTCCTCGCCGTCGGCGGTGGACACGGCGCCGCTGGTGAGCACGGTCAACGGGACGCCGTGCAGCGCGTCCTCGGCCAGCCAGAGCCGCGCCAGCTCCAGGGCCCGCCCGACGGTGGCGTGCGTCGACTCGGGGGGCGCGGCGCCGGCGGGGGAGGCGAGGCGTACCCGCACGGCGTCGATCTCGGCGCCGGCCGCGACGGCGGCGGCGAGGGCCGCCAGCTCGGACGCGCCGGCGTCCGGCGCGAGTTCGGCCCAGCGCAGGGTCGCGGGCGCGAGCGGCCTGGACGTCCAGGCGACGTGGAAGAGCGCGTCGTGGTCGCGGGTCCTGGCGGCGGTGAGCGCCTCGGGGGCGAGCGTGCCGAGGGTCAGGCGGGCGACGTCGGCGACCGGCTGGCCGGCCGGGTCGGTCAGCCGCAGCGCGTAACTGCCGGGCTCGGGCCGCGGGGTGAGCGTCGCGCGCACCTCCCGCGCGCCGGTGGCGTGCAGCCGCACGCCGGTCCAGCGGGTGGTGGCGGGCAGCGGGCCGAGCGCGGGGCGCAGGGCGGCGTCGAGCAGCGCGGGGTGGATGCCGAACGCGTCGGCGCTCTGTGCCGCCTCGTCCGTCAGCCGCGCCTCGGCCAGGAGTCCGCCGGCGTGGCGCCAGGCCCCGGTCAGGACGGCCGTGCCCTGGTCGTGGGCGGTGCCCTCGGCGGCGAGGCGTGCGCGCGACGCTTCGAGGTCGACGGGCTCGGCGCCGGCGGGCGGCCAGTCGCGGGCGGCGTTCGGCCCGGTGGCGGGCGGGCCCGCGGTGAGCGGGCCGGCGCCGAGGCGGCCGTGGGCGTGGCGCAGCCACGAGGCGCCGGCGTCGCCGAGCCGGGAGTGCACGGTCAGCGCGCGCCGGCCGTCGGCGTCGGCGGCGCCCACCCTCAACTGGAGCGTCAGCGAGCCCCCGGCGGGGAGCACCAGCGGCTCGTCCAGGGTCAGTTCCTCCACGACGGGGCAGCCCGTCTCGTCGCCGGCGCGGATCGCCAGCTCGGCGAGGACGGCGCCGGGGACGACGGGCTCGCCGCCCACCGTGTGCGCGGCGAGCCAGGCGTGGGTGTGGGCGGAGAGGGTGCCGGTGAGGAGCGTCTCGCCGCTGTCGCCCAGCGGCAGCGCCGTGCCGAGCAGCGGGTGCGCGACGCGGTCGAGGCCGAGCCCGGTGGGGTCGGCGGTCGCCGCCGGCGCCTCCACCCAGTACCGGCGGTGCTGGAAGGCGTAGGAGGGCAGCGGGACCCGGCGGGCGCCGGTGCCGGCGAAGAACGCCTCCCAGTCGACGTCCGCGCCGCTGAGCCGGAGCGCGGCCAGGCCCTCGACGAGGGCACGCTCCTCGGGGCGGTCGCCTCGTTGCAGGGTGACGGTGTGGGTGCCGGGCCGGTCGGCGAGGATCCGCCGGTTGAGCGCGGTGAGGACGGCGTCGGGGCCGATCTCCACGAACGTCCGCACCCCCTGCTCCTCCATCACCGACACCGCGTCCGCGTAACGCACCGACTC
>NZ_OCNE01000013.1 GCF_900230195.1 Streptomyces zhaozhouensis | reverse complement strand
GCGACACCCCCGACACCACCGCCCGCCTCGGCCACGGCGACGCCATGCACGTCACCGACATCGACCCCCACAACCCCGGCCTCGAAATCTTCACCTCGCACGAAGGGGGAACCAGCGCGCCCTACGGGTACGCCATGCGGGACGCGGAGACCGGCGAGGTGCTCTTCGGCGGCTACACGGGGGTCGACACCACGCGGGCGATGGTCGGGGACATCGACCCGGAGCTGCCGGGACTTGAGGTGTGGTCCAACTCGGCCGAGGACGCCACGGCCGACCCCGTCGGGCTGTGGACCGCGCGGGGCGAAAGGATCGACGCGCCGAACCCGGGCGCCAACCAGAGCGTGCGCTGGGCGGCCGACCTCACCACGCAGCAGATGCACGGGGCGCTGACCGAGGAGTATGTGACGCCGACCATCGAGGACTGGCGGCGCGGCACCCTGCTGACCGCCGAGGGGACGACCACCAACAACTGGTGGAAGGGCAACCCGTCGCTGGTCGCCGACGTCTGGGGCGACTGGCGCGAGGAGGTGCTGCTGCCGACGACCGACAGCTCGGCGATCCGGATCTACACCAGCACCGAGGTCACCGACCACAAGCTGTACACCCTGATGCACGACCCCCAGTACCGCGTCGAGGTCGCCCGCCAGCAGACCACCTACAACCAGCCCTCCCACCCGGGCTTCTACCTCGCTGCCGACATGGACTGGTCCGACGTGCCGCTGCCGGTCGGGGCCGGCGGCCGGCGGTAGCGGACCCGTTCAGTAGCAGATGAACAGCCGCGCCGGGGTGTCGCGCAGCAGCGGCCACGGATAGCCGTGGGGGCAGCGACGCCCGTGGTGCGGATGCCAGAACCTGCCCTCGGGCGTGCCGCAGAACGGGCAGGCCCAGACCGGCGGCCGGCCGGGCACGGTGACGTCGGGCCACAGCGCCCGACCGCACCGGCCACAGGCCGGCTGCCGGAGGGTCAGCGGGGGAACGGCCCGGTGGCGGGGGAAGAACGGGAAGGCGTTGAGCACGTCGTCTGGCACGACCGTATCCTTCTGGTCGCCGCCCTCCCGACTGCCCCGCTACGCCGCCCGTTCCACCGAACGAATGACAAACGCCGCCCTCTCACGGCATATTGTTGCCCCCCTTGACCACGCTCGCCGTCGGCGAGGGGTGGTCGACCGCCCCCGTGGTCAGCCGTGGTCGCACGGGCCGTCGTGGTCGACCGCGCCGACGAAGGCCCGCCAGGCCGTTATCGACACCGCGACGACCGGTCCGCCCGCCCGCTTGCTGTCCCGAAGCGGGACCAGCCCCCCTCGGACCCGGGCGACCTCCAGGCAGTCGCCGCCGGAGGCACCGCTGTAACTGCTCTTGCGCCAGGCCAGAGTGTCCGTGCCGTGCTCAGCCATGCCCAGTCCTTCGCACGCAATAGATCACCGTCAGGGGCACCTCCGGGACAGTGCGTGAGCCCCGGCCGAATGTTAGGCCATCACAGCGGGCGAGTCAGGGCGTCAACTGGACTGTTCATCAACCCACTTCAGACTCGACCAGGACTCGGCGCAAACGGAACGGGTGCCCCCGCGGTGGAGGCGAGGCGAAAGACCCTTGCCGAGTGGGGCGCGCTTCCGCACACAACGCGCACAGAGCGGCGCGCCTCCCGCGCGCCGCGCGCCGGCGCGCGGGGTCGTCCGGGTCGTCCGGGTCGTCCAGGTCGTCCAGGTCAGGAGTAGAGCGCCTCGATCTCCTCGGCGTAGGCGGCTGCCACCGCCCGCCTGCGGATCTTCAGCGACGGCGTCAGCATCCCGTTCTCCTCGGTGAACTCGCCGTCGACCACGACGAACCTGCGGATCGACTCGGCGCGGGAGACCGCCTCGTTGGCGTAGTCGACGGAACGTTGCAGGTCCGCCAACAGCTCGGGGTCCTCGCGGAGTTCGGCGACGGGGGTGTCGAGCGGGCGTTTGCGGACCGCGAGCCAGTGCTCCCTGGCCTCCGGTTCGAGGGTGATCAGCGCGGCGATGTAGGAGCGGCCGTCGCCGACCGCCATGCACTGGCCGACCAGGGGGCGGCCGCGCAGCCGGTCCTCCAGCACGCTGGGCGAGACGTTCTTGCCGCCGCTGGTGATCAGCAGGTCCTTCTTGCGGCCGGTGATGGTGAGATAGCCGTCCCGGTCCAGCCGGCCGAGGTCGCCGGTGTGGAACCAGCCGTCGCTCAGCGCCTCGTCGGTCGCCTCCTCGTTGCCCCAGTAGGAGCCGAAGACGATGCCGCCGGAGATCCTGACCTCGCCGTCGTCGTCGATGCGGACGGCGGTGCCGGGCACGGGTTGGCCGACGGTGCCGAAGCGGGGCGTCAGCGGCGGGTTGAGGGTGGCGGCCGAGGTGGTCTCGGTGAGGCCGTAGCCCTCGTAGATCAGCACGCCGCAGCCGAAGAAGAAGAGGCTCATCCGCTCGTCGAGCGGCGAGCCGCCGCTGATCGCGTACCGCAGCCGGCCGCCGAGCGCGGTCCTGACACGGCGGTAGACCAGCACGTCGTAGAGGGCCTTGGCGGCGCGCAGCCCGAGCCCGGGTCCGGGACCGCGGCCGTAGTAGGCGTCCAGCTCGGCCCGCGCCCAGGCCACCGCGACGCGGTCGGCGCGTTCGAACGAGGCGCCCCGGCCCATCCGTTCGGCGGTGGCCCGGCCCGTCTCGTGGATCTTCTCGAAGAGATACGGCACGCCCACGACGAACGTCGGCCGGAACGAGGCGAGTTCGGGGCGCAGCTCGTCCGGTTTCACGCTGGGGCAGTGGCCGATGACCACCCGGCCCCGGACGCAGGCGATCTGGATGGTGCGGCCGAGGATGTGCGCCAGCGGCAGGAAGATCAGGGTGGTCGGCTGCTCGCCCGTGACCTCTTCGAAGACGGGGATCAGCAGCTCGGTGAGGTTGGCGGTCTCGGCGTCCAGGTTGGCGTGGGTGAGCACGCAGCCTTTGGGGCGACCGGTGGTCCCGGAGGTGTAGGTGAGGGTGGCCGGGGTGTCGGGAGTGAGCGCGGCGCGGCGTGCGGTGATCTCCGACTCGGGCGTGGCGCGGCCGAGTTCGGTCAGCTCCTCCAGCGCCCCCTCGTCCAGCCGCCAGAGGCGCGGGCGCGCGGACAGCTCGGCGACGGCGCGTTCGGCGATCCCGGCGTGCTCTGCGGTCTCCACCACCAGCTGGGTGGCGCCCGAGTCGGCGAGCTGCCAGGCGAGTTGGTCGGGTGAGGCGGTCGGGTAGACCGGGACGCTCTGGCCGCCGGCCGCCCAGACGGCGAAGTCGAGGACGGCCCACTCGTAGCGGGTGCGGGACATCAGCGCGACGCGGCCGCCGACCGGCAGGCCGGCCGCCACCAGCCCCCTGGCCACGGCGCCGACCTCGGCGGCGAACGCGGCGGCGGTGACCGGCACCCACCGCCCGTCGACCTTGCGGCGCATCACCTCCGCGTCGGGGTCCTGGGCCGCGTTGGTGAACGGTATGTCCGCTATCGAGCCCTCGGTCGGCGGCTCCACCAGCGGTGGGGTCCTGGCCGTGCGCACCTCGCCCTCGCTGTCGGTGACCAGCTCCGGCACCGCGCGCTCGGCCCAACGGCCGCGCGCCCGCGCGCGTTTCATATCCCGCCTGACGCTCATGTGTGCTCCCGCTTCCCACTTCGCCTCGTCACTGCCCGGTACCGCCCGGCTCCCGCTCCGGTCTCTTCTCGCTCGGCCGCGCCCGGCCGGTCGTTCAGCTCTCCAGCAACGCGGTCACCCCCAGGCCGCCGGCCGCGCAGACGGAGACCAGCCCGCGCACGGGCTCGCCGCCCTCGGGGCGTTCGGCCGCCGCGCGGTGCAGGATCTTGGCCAGGGTGGGCACGATCCTCGCGCCGGTGGCGGCGAACGGATGGCCGGTGGCGAGCGAGGAGCCGTGGACGTTCAGTCGTGCCCGGTCCACCGTGCCCAGCGGGCCCCCGCGGTCCAGCCGGCGCTTGCCGAACTCGGCGTCCTCCCAGGCGGCGAGCGTCGCCAGCACCTGGGAGGCGAACGCCTCGTGCATCTCGACGAAGTCGACGTCCGCGAGGTCCAGCGCGGCGGCCTCCAGCAGCCGGGGCACCACCCGCGCGGGCGCGGAGAGCAGCCCGTCGGGCCCGTCGACGAAGTCGACCGCGCCGGTGCGGGCGTGCGTGAGGTAGGCCAGCACGGGGAGGTCGCGCTCCCTGGCCCACTCCTCGCTGGCCAGCAGCACGGTGGCCGCGCCGTCGGTGAGCGGGGTGGAGTTGCCCGCGGTCATGGTGGGCTCGGGCCCGTCGAGGCCGAAGACCGGGCGGAGCCTGGCGAGCCGCTCGGGCGTGCTGTCCGGGCGCAGGTTCTGGTCGCGGGCCAGCCCCTGGAACGGGGTCACCAGGTCGCCGAAGAACCCGTCGTCCCAGGCGGCGGCGAGCCGCTGGTGGCTGGTGGCGGCGAGCAGGTCCTGCGCCTCGCGGGTGATGTTCCACTCCGCGGCGGTGCGGGCCGCGTGCTCGCCCATGGACAGCCCGGTGCGCGGCTCGGCGTTGCGCGGGATCTCCGGCACCAACTGCCCGGGGCGCAGCCCGGCGAGCGCGCGGGCCCTGCCCCCCACACCCTTGGCCCTGCGGGTGCGCAGCAGCACGCGCCGCAGCCGGTCGTTGAGCGCCAGCGGCACGTCGCTCGCGGTGTCCACGCCGCCGGCGACGCCGACGTCGATCTGGCCCAGGGCGATCTTGTTGGCGACGAGGATGACCGCCTCCAGGCCGGTGCCGCACGCCTGTTGCACGTCGAAGGCGGGGGTGCGCCGGTCCAGCGCGCTGCCGAGCACCGTCTCCCTGGCGAGGTTGAAGTCCCTGCTGTGCTTGACCACCGCGCCCGCGACGAACTCGCCAAGCAGCGCGCCCCGCAGCCCGAACCGCTCGACGAGGCCGGCGAGCGCGGCGGAGAGCATCTCCTGGTTGGAGGCGGCGGCGTAGGGGCCGTCGGAACGGGCGAACGGGATGCGGTTTCCGCCGAGAACGGCCACCCTGCGCCCTGTCGGGGTCATGCTGGTAGCTCCTTAACGATGCTGTCCGGTGCCGGTCGACCGCGCGGGAAGGCACGGTCACGCGACGATGATGCCCTCGGCGCCTCCCTTGTGGTGGGCACGTCCGGCCGTTTAACGTGCCAGTAGACTTACCCGGGAGTAGGGAGGAAATCAATGGCCGATCGCTATCTCGCCTTCGCCACCGGTCGGGTGGGCGCCCGGGTGGTCCGCCGCCTGGGACTGCCGCGCCCCGTCGCACTGCCCCGTCACCGGCCCGGCGCCCCCGTGGCCGCGGGGCCCGTGGTGCTGGGCCGGGCCGAGGGCGGCCACGCGGAGAAGGCGCTGCGCGCCGTGCTGGAGTCCTGCGACGCCCGGGTGGAGGAGGATTCGGACCGGCCGGCCGCACTGGTCTACGACGCCACCGGTATCGCCTCGGCCGCCCAACTCGACCAACTGCGCGCCTTCTTCCAGCCCCGCGTCCGCGCGCTGGCCACCGGCGGCCGCGTCGTGGTCGTCGGCGCGGCGCCCGAGGACGCGGCCACGGTCGGGGAGGCGGCGGCGCGGCGCGCGTTGGACGGCTTCGTGCGCTCCCTCGGCAAGGAGCTGCGGGGCGGGGCCACCGCGCAACTGGTGCTGCTGGCGCCGGGCGCCGAGCGCGCCGAGTCGCTGGAGTCCACGCTGCGCTTCCTGCTCTCGGCCAGGTCCGCCTATGTCTCCGGGCAGACGGTCCGGCTGGCCGCGCACGACCCCGGCGCGCACCCGGCCGACTGGGAACGCCCGTTGGCCGGCCGCACCGCGCTGGTCACCGGCGCGGCCCGGGGTATCGGGGCCGCCATCGCCGAGACCCTGGCCAGGGACGGCGCCCGCGTCCTGGCGCTGGACACCCCGGGGCAGCTCGAACCGCTGCGCGCGCTGGCGGCCCGACTGGGGGGCGCGGCCGTCCCGTTGGACATCACCGCCTCCGACGCCGGCGCACGGCTGCGCGAGCGGTGCGCGGAGCAGACCGGCGGCGCCCCCGACATCGTGGTGCACAACGCGGGCATCACCAGGGACCGCACCCTGGGCCGGATGGACGCCGACCGCTGGCGGAGCGTCCTGGACGTCAACCTGATCGCCGTCGAGCGGCTGACCGACGCCCTGCTGCCGGACCTCGGCGCGGGCGCCCGGATCGTCTGCACCTCCTCCATCAGCGGGCTGGCGGGGAACGTGGGGCAGACCAACTACGCGGCCAGCAAGGCGGGCCTGGTCGGCCTGGTCGGCGCGCTGGCGCCCCGGGTCGCCGAGCGCGGCATCACCGTCAACGCGGTGGCCCCCGGCTTCATCGAGACCCGGATGACGGCGGCGGTGCCGGCCTTCGTGCGGCAGGCCGGCCGCCGGATGAACAGCCTGTCCCAGGGCGGGCTGCCGGTCGACGTCGCCGAGGCCGTCTCCTATCTGTCGGCGCCGGCCAGCGGCGCGGTCAACGGCCAGGTGCTGCGGGTCTGCGGCCAGGCCCTGCTGGGGGCGTGAGCGCGCCGCGATGCCGACCACCGACCTCACCCACCTCCACCCGCCCGGCCTGCTCCCCTCGTATGCCAGGGCGCTGCTCCCCCGCCGACGGAACCCGGAACGGCCGCTTCCGGCGCGGACGTTGCGGCTGACCCCGGTGCCGCGCGAGCCGGGGCGGCTGCGCGAGTACGCGCGGGTCTGCGGCTTCCCGGCCCCCGCCACGGCGGGGCGACTGCCCGCCACCTACCCGCATCTGTCGGCGTTCCCGCTGGCCATGCGGCTGCTGACGGCGAGCGACTTCCCGCATCCGCCGCTCGGGCTGGTCCATCTGGCCAACGAGATCACCCAGCTCCGCCCGCTCACCGCCGAGGAGCGGCTGAGCGTGGCGGTGCGCGCCGCGCCGGGCGCGCCGCACCCGAGGGGCACGGCGTTCGCCGTCACCGCAACCGTCAGCGACGAGGACGGCGCCGAGGTCTGGCGCTCTGCCAGCACCTACCTGCACCGGCACGGCGGCGCCGGCGGGCCCGGGCGCGGCGCCCGTCCGGGGCCGGCCGAGCGGGAGTTGAACGCGCCGACGCGCGAGGAGAGTTGGCCGCTGGCGGCGGACCTGGGCCGGCGCTACGCGCGGGTCTCGGGCGACCGGAACCCGATCCACCTGTACCCGTTGACGGCCCGCCCGTTCGGCTTCCGCCGGCCCATCGCGCACGGGATGTGGTCCACGGCCCGCGCGCTGGCCGCGCTGGACGAGGCGCTGCCCGAGGCGTTCACCGCGCGGGTCCGCTTCCGCGCCCCGGCACCGCTCCCGTCGCGGCCGACGTTCCGGGCCGCCGAGCTCCCCGAGGGGCAGGCGTTCCACCTGGTCGGGGAGGGCGGAAGGCTGCTGCTGGCCGGCGAGGTCACGCCGCCGTAGCGTGGCCTCGCCGTCGGCTCACTCCGGCGGGGACCACATCTCGCCGCCGAGCACGTCCCGCATCCCGATCCAGATCATGTTCATCAGCCGCAGCGCGACCCGGTCGGGGGCCTCCCGCGGGTGCTGCTCCATCCAGTCGGTGAGCGAGTCGGCGGCGCCGACCAGCGCCTGGGCGACGAAGTCCACGTCCACCTCGCCCAGTCGGTCGTCGGCGCCGCCCTCGTCGATGCCGCGCCGCACCAGGTCGGCGACCTCCCGCATCACCGACTCGCGCGCCTGCGCCAGCTCGGCGGTGATCGCCTCGCTCTGCTCGGGCGCCTGGCGGTGCAGCATCACCCAGCTGTCCCGGTCCTCGGCGACGAAGGCGAAGAACGCGGAAAGACCGCGCCAGAGCCGGAGTTCGGGCGCGTCGCCGCTGTCGGCCGCCTCCCGGAAGGCCCGCACCAGCGCCTGGGACGAGCGCCTTACACAGGCCACGAAGAGGTTCTCCTTGGACCCCAGGTAGAGATAGACCATCGGCTTGGAGATCCCCGCGAGATCCGCGATCTCGTCCACCACGGCCGCGTGGTAGCCGCGTTGCGCGAACACCCGCAGCGCGGCGTCGACGATCTCACGCTCGCGCACGCTTCTCGGGAGTCTTCGTCGCCCGGTCTTCTCAGTGGTCACTCTTGTCAGCCTACCCACGCCGATATTAATCTTACTTCCGAGTAAGTCTACTTCAGAGTAGATACAGGGTTGTCACAGCAAGTGAGGTCGCGCCAGCGGCGCCTGGCGACTTCGGTAAGGACGGACGAACCATGGCCGACAGCGGTTCCGAACTCGGCGAGCTCGACTTCGAGCAGGTCACTCCCGAAAAGTTTGCGCAGCTGGTGAAGCGGACGCCGGCCAAGGAGATCACCGCGCTGATGCGCGGGGAGCTGCGCGCACGGGTGCTGAGCGAGGTGTTCAGCAGGATGGAACGGCAGTTCCGCCCGGAGAACGCGGGCTCGCTCAACGCCGTGATCCGCTGGGAGGTCACCGGCGAGTCGACGGCCACCTGGGAGACCAGCATCGCCGACGGCACCTGCACGGCGCGCGAGGGCGCCCACGCCGCCAACCCCCGGGTCACCCTGACGATGGGCGACGCCGACTTCCTCAAACTGGTCTCCGGCAACGGCAGTCCGGTCACGATGTTCATGACCCGCAAGGTGCGGATCGCCGGTGACATCGGCGTCGCCTCCGGGCTCACCCGCCTCTTCGACATCCCGAAGGGCTGAGCGCGCGTGACCGGGTTCTCCCTCGATCTGACCGAGGAACAGCGCGACCTGAAGGAATGGGTCCACGGTTTCGCCTCCGGCGTGGTCCGCCCGGCCGCCGCCGAGTGGGACGAACGCGAGGACACCCCCTGGCCGGTGATCCAGGAGGCCGCCAAGATCGGCCTGTACGGGTTCGAGTCCCTGGCCGAGATGTTCGGGGACCCCTCGGGGCTCTCCCTCCAGATCGCCAACGAGGAGCTGTTCTGGGGCGACGCCGGCATCGGCATGGCCCTCTTCGGCACCTCCCTCGCGGTCGCCGGCATCTTCGCGGCCGGCACCTCGGAACAGTTGGTGGAGTGGGTGCCGCAGTGCTTCGGCGACGCCGACGACCCGAAGGTGGCGGCCTTCTGCGTCTCCGAGCCCGAGGCGGGCTCCGACGTGGCGTCCATGCGCACCAGGGCCCGCTACGACGAGGCGAAGGACGAGTGGGTGATCAGCGGCCAGAAGGCGTGGATCACCAACGGCGGCATCGCCAACGTCCACGTCGTGGTGGCCTCCGTCGACCCCGCGCTCGGCTCCAGGGGACAGGCGGCGTTCGTCGTCCCGCCGGGCACCGGGGGGCTGGAGGGCAACCGCAAGATCAAGAAGCTGGGCCTGCGCGCCTCGCACACCGCGGACGTCTTCCTGGACGACGTGCGGGTGCCGGGCTCCTGCCTGCTGGGCGGGAAGGAACGGCTGGACCGTCGGCTGGCCAAGGCCCGCGAGGGCGGCCGGGGCAAGGGCCAGGCGGCGATGGCCACCTTCGAGGTCTCGCGCCCGACCGTGGGCGCCCAGGCCCTGGGCATCGCGCGGGCCGCCTACGAGTACGCCCTCGACTACGCGGGCGAACGCGTCGCGTTCGGCCGCCCGATCGTGGAGAACCAGTCCATCGCCTTCGCGCTGGCCGACCTGCGCACGGAGATCGACGCGGTGCGCCTGCTGATCTGGCGCGCGGCCTGGATGGGCCGCAACGAGAAGCCGTTCACGGCGGGCGAGGGCTCGATGTCCAAGCTCCGCGCCGGCGAACTGGCCGTCTCCGCCACCGAGAAGGCCGTCCAGATCCTCGGCGGCGCCGGCTACAGCCGCGAACACCCGGTGGAGCGGATGTACCGCGACGCGAAGATCTACACCATCTTCGAGGGCACGAGCGAGATCCAGCGCCTGGTGATCGCCCGCGCGATCACGGGGCGGCACATCCCCTGAGGTCGGCGGGAACGCCGGCCCCCGCCGGGCTCGTCTCCCCCGGCGGGGGCCGCGCGTTGGCGGGGGCCTCCCGGAGCCCAGTGGGAGATTCTTGGAAGACGAACTTCCGGGCGCCCGCCAGCGAGCGGATCGTCAACACAGCGCCTCGAATGTCGCCCTTCTTACGGGTGACGGGGCCTCGGCGCCGGTACCTGCCCGCAGCCCGGGGTAGAGGGAACGCGGATGACCCTTTCGAGTGACGGTACGGACGGCGGCGCCGGGCGCTGTCAGCGCGCCCTGCTTCACTGGGAGAAACAAAGGGGGTTGGCGATGCCCACGGTGATCCACATGACCCGGACCGAGGCGCTGCGACAGCGCGAGGAACTGCTCGAACGAGCCGGCCTCTCGTACGAGCAGCTTCGCGAGCGCGCGGATGCCTACGCGTTGACCATGGAGCAACTGCTGATTTGGCACACAATCGAAGGACTCGACTACCTTTTGTCGGATGAGTGAGGTTTCCACCCTCGACAAGCTGGCGCGCGAGTTCGCCGACCGATTGTCCGCCCTGACGCGGGGTGTCCTCGGCGAGGACACCCCGCTCTTTCACGCCGTCACCCTGGAGCCCGGACGGAAGATCCGGCTCCAGCCACTGGGGGACGACAGGCTTCTACGCTCCATTCCCGTGCGCATCGGAGCGGAGGTGCGGATCAATCTGCTGGTGATGTACGACTGCTGCTGGGATGGGACGAGCACCTTCCTGGCAGCGGACCGGTCCGAGATCAAGGTGCTCTACGACGGTGTGCCGGATCCGCTCTTCCGGTTCGAGTACGAACGGGCGGGCGACGATCCACCCGGCGCGCACATCCACGTCCACGCCCACCGCGACGAGGTGGCCTACCTGCTTCGCCTCGCCGACAGCGGACGTCCCCGGAAGGCCCTGCGGAAGAACCGGATGCCTCGCTCGGCCGAACTTCACCTCCCGGTGGGCGGACACCGGCTTCGCCCCTCGCTTGAGGATGTTCTGCTTTTCCTGAAGCGCGAGTTCGAGATCGCCACCACGCCACACTGGCGAACCGTCCTGGACGACCACCTCCGGGACTGGCGCCTGACGCAGCTGAAGTCCGCCGTGCGCGATGCCCCGGAAGCGGCGGCGGAGGCCCTGCGCACCCTCCAGTACCAGGTGCTCGCACCCGCGCTCCCCGCGCAACGCGCGGATTCCCGCGTCCGGCTCTTCCGCCCGTGAGCCGCGTTCAGCGGGTCAGCGCGTCGCGGGCGGCCGTCCAGTCGATGATGGGGACGGCGGCGCCTGCGGCTTCGAGGCCGCGGCAGTGGTGGGCGTGGTGGCGGGTCAGGTCCGTGAGGCGGAGCTTGCCGCCGAAGGCCGGGTGCGTGAGGAGGCGGCGGGCGTAGGCCCACAGGGCCGGATGGTCGGCGATCCGGTGGACCGCGTCGGCGCCCAGGTGACAGCGGTGGACGGTGTCCAACCGCACTAGGGCGACCCAGAGTTCGACGTCGGCGGCGGTCAGCTCGTCGCCCAGGACGAACGGCGCGCCGGCCACCCGCCGGTCGAAGGCGGTGAGCGTCGCCAGCAACGTCTCCAGGGCCCGTTCCCCCGCCTCTCCCGCGCCCGCCTCGCCCGCGAGTTGGGCGGCCTCGCCGATGCCGCGTTCGCAACGCAGCGTCAACGCGTCGATGCCACCGGCCAGCGCGGAGGGGCGCAGCGCGGGACGGTCGGGGGCGCGGAAGCGGAGGCTGAGGTCGGCGAGGATGTCCGGCACGTGGTTGCTGACCAGTCGCCCGGTCCAACTGTCGGTCAGCGCCGGGCTGGCGCCGGGCCCGGTGTGGCCGTGGAGGGTGGCCGCGTAGGCGGCGTCGAGCGCGGTCCGACCGTTGCCCGCCTCGTGCGGAGCGGGCAGCAGGGTCACCGGGAGCACGTCGTCCAGACCGAGCAGCGCGTGGGTGATCGCCACGCGCAGGCCGTCGGGGCTGGCGAGCGTGAGGTGCAGCCGGTAGCGGTGGGGCGCGGGGTAGTGGCCGCTCTTGGCGTCGGTGCCGATGCGTTCGCGGACCCGACAGGGGGTGTTCGTCGGCGAGTTCGGCAGCGGTGCGGGCATGGCTCTCCCTAGGACGTTTCTGCACGGGGGACGCGAGGGCAGGCGGGCAGGAGAGTGGGCGGTCGCGGGGCGCGTGCCCCGCGACCGCTCCGTGCGGCGGTGTTCAGACCGCGCTGGAGACGCGCAGCAGATCGATGTGGCGCCGGCAGGTCAGCAGCCTGGGCGCGGGAAGCGCGGAGCACGCGGGGTCCGCGGCGGGTCGGGAACGGTGCGGAGGAGCGGAGGGCGCGTCAGGCGCGCACCGCGCCCGCGTCGTCCCGTCCGCCATCGAGCGCTCCGTCCGTTCGGCGAGGGCCGCCCCCGGGGCGGTCCTTCCGTCGGATTGTCCGGCTCGGGAACGAGGAGCGTCAAGGGGTGGCCGCCGGTGCCCCCGGTGGGAAGGCGCCGTCCGCGTGCCCCTCGGGCGCCGTCCGGGCGGCGTCCCTGCGCGCCACCTCGGCGCGGACGAGCGGGATCACGTGCCGGCCGAAGTCGATGGCGTCGCCCAGCAGGTCGTAGCCGCGCGCGGAGATGATGTCGACGCCCAGGTCGTGGTAGTCGAGCAGCGCCTCGGCGACGGTCTCGGGGGTGCCGACGAGGGCGTTGGAGTTGCCGGCGCCTCCGGTGGCGGCGGCCGGCGCGGTCCACAGGGCGCGGTCGTAGCGTTCGCCCTGTTCTGCGATGGCGATCAGCCGTTGGGAGCCGGTGTTCTCCGGACGGCTGTCGGGGCCGGGGCGCCGGCGTCCCGCCGGGCCGCCGGCCTGGATGGCGGCGAGCGTGCGGCGGGCCTTCTCCCAGGCGAGTTCCTCGGTGGGCGCGATGATCGGCCGGAAGGCGACCTGGATGCGCGGCGGGGTGGCGCGGCCGGCCGCCGCGGCGGCGGCGCGGACGGCGGCGATCTGCTCGGCGGTGCGCTCCAGCGGCTCGCCCCACAGGCAGTAGATGTCCGCCTCGGCCGCGCCCGCCGCCAGCGCGGCCTGCGAGGAGCCGCCGAACGACACGTCGGGGCGGGGCAGTCGGGCGGGGAAGACGTCGCTGACGTAGTCGTGGAAGCGGTAGTGCGCGCCCTCGTGGTCGAAGGGTTCCGTGCGGGTCCACACCTTCTTGACGATCTCGATGTACTCGCGGGTGCGGGCGTAGCGCTCGTCCTTCGGCAGGGTGTCGCCCTCGCGCCGCTGCTCGTGGTCGCTGCCGCCGGTGATGAAGTGGACGGTCAGCCGGCCGCCGCTGATCCGGTCGAGGGTGGCGAAGACCCGGGCGGCGTAGGTCGGGTGGGAGAGGTTGGGCCGGTGGGCCAGCAGGATCTGGAGGCGGTCGAGGCGGGAGGCGAGCAGGGCCGCCGCCGTGGCGGGGTCGGGGGTGCCGGAACCGTATGCGAAGAGGACCCGGTCCCAGCCGTGGTCCTCGTGGGCGCGGGCGAGCCGCAGGGTGTAGTCGGGGTCGAAGGCGGGCCCGGAGCGGGGTGCGGTCTCCGAGCCGTCGTGGGTGGCGGCGATGCCGAGGAACTCGACGGGCATGGGGGATCACGCCTTTCGGCCGCGGCGCGGGGGCGACGCGCGGCGAGAGCTGGGGCGGGGCGGGCGCGGCGGCGCGCGCGGAATGCGGGGGGCCGGGGCGTTTCAACGCCCCGGCGTGGCCTGCTCGTTGACCGGAGTGGTCAGGCGGCGACGCGGCGACACGCCGCGGACCACACCCGACCGAAGTCGATGTGGTCGCGGGTGACCAGTGGCCGCGTGGGCTTCACGCGTTCCAGTGCAGCAGCGCCGGGACCCGCCGTCAACGGGTGTCCGTGGGCCGGGCCCCCGCGCCGGCCCACGCGCGGTGACGCGTGGGGCGCGCTTAACGTGCCGGTGATCCGCGCTCAAAGCGCGGGTAACACACGCTTCCTAGGGTCGCCCCCCATGGACGGCTCCCCTTCGGCTTCGCCGGGGCCCCCGGCCGCGGTCTCCGGGGCCAGGGCCGGCCGGGACCGCCGGGCCGAGACCTATCTCCACCTGCGTGACCTGCTGTGGTCGGGCACGCTCGCGCCGGACGACCGGCTGGTCGAGGTGCGGCTCGCGGCGCGGCTCGGGGTCTCCCGCACGCCGGTGCGGGAGGCGCTGGTGCGGCTGGCGGCCGACGGACTGGTCGAGCGGCGCGGCGAGGGGTACTACCCGGCCCGGCTGAGCGGGGACGAGCTGGCGGATCTGGTGGAGCTGCGGGCCACCGTCGAACTGCGCGGTGTGGCGCGCGCCTCCGGCCCGCGCGCCGGGGCGCACGATCGGGCGGCCCTGCTCGCGCTGCGGGACCGGTGGCGGGCGCTGCGCGCCGCACCGCCCGGACCCGGGCCCGCGTTCGTGCGGTACGACGAGGACTTCCACCGGACGCTGCTGGCCGCTTCCGGCAACCCCCGGCTGACCGAGACGCTGGAGTCCACGCTGGTCCGGCTGCGCCCGGCGCGGGCGCGGGACCCCCTGACGGCG
Organism: Streptomyces zhaozhouensis; assembly: GCF_900230195.1. Lineage (GTDB taxonomy): Bacteria > Actinomycetota > Actinomycetes > Streptomycetales > Streptomycetaceae > Streptomyces > Streptomyces zhaozhouensis. Next base: position 195,651 of record NZ_OCNE01000013.1, on the reverse strand, counting down.
GAACGGGTGGCACGTGCCGCCGCCGAGCATCTGGCGATCGTGGAGGCGCTGCTGGCGGGCGAACCGGACGCGGCGCTGGTCGCGTTGGGCCACCATCTGAACGCCGGGCGGACGGTGCCGCACGGGAACGACGCGACGCCCGGCGGGGGCTGAGCCGGCACCCGGGCCGGCGTGTCCCGCCGGCGCGGCGCCGGGGCGCTGCCGCCGGGGCGGGTGGCGGTGCCATCATGGCGGGCATGGGACGGGTCACCGAACGTCGCCGGGTCATCCGCGTCAGGGACGGCGCGGTCTCCGCGCGCGCCGACACCCTGGTCGGCGAGGAACCGCTGGAGATCAGGGTCAACGGGCGCCGGCTGGCGGTGACGATGCGCACCCCGGGGGACGACTTCGCGTTGGCCTCCGGCTTCCTGGTCAGCGAGGGGGTGCTGGCCGACCCGGCCGAGCTGGCGCGGATCGCCTACTGCGCCGGGGCCGAGGGCCCGGACGGCGCCAACACCTACAACGTGGTCGACGTGCGGCTGGCCGACGGGGTTCCGGGGCCGGATGTGTCACTGGACCGCCGGGTGTTCACCAACTCGTCCTGCGGGCTGTGCGGCCGGGTCTCGCTGGACACGGTGCGCACCACCGCGCGCTGGCCTCTGCCGCTGCCGCGGGGCCCGCGCCTGGACCCGGCGGTCCTGGCCGAGCTGCCCGACCGGCTGCGTGCCGCGCAGCGCGTCTTCGCCCGCACCGGCGGACTGCACGCGGCGGCGCTGTGCACGGCGGACGGCTCGTTGCTGGACGTGCGGGAGGACGTGGGCCGCCACAACGCGGTGGACAAGATCGTCGGCCACGCCCTCACCTCGGGGGCGCTCCCGCTGAGCGGCACCGTGCTGCTGGTCTCCGGCCGGGCCTCGTTCGAGCTGGTCCAGAAGGCGGTGCTGGCCGGGATCCCGACGCTGGCGGCGGTCTCCGCGCCCTCGGCGCTCGCGGTCGACCTGGCGGCGGAGACGGGGATGACCCTGGTGGGCTTTCTGCGCGGCGCGTCGATGAACGTGTACAGCGGCGCCGAACGTCTGGGCCTCGTGGACGACGAGTCGCCCGACACGGCCTCCGAGGGAACAAGGTAGCTCCTGTCCTGGTTCGGGTAGGCAGGGTCGTGATAGCCAGGAGAGGCACCCCAAACGATCGCTCTTGATCAGAGAAGGACAAAAACGCAACGTGAGTAGCAGCGTCCCCGTCCCCGAAGTCACTCTCAACAACGGCGTCCGGATGCCCCAGCTGGGCTTCGGCGTCTGGCAGGTCCCCGACGACCAGGCCGAGGTCGCGGTGAGCCAGGCGCTGGCCGCCGGGTACCGCAGCATCGACACCGCCGCCGTCTACGGCAACGAGGAGGGCACCGGCCGCGCGCTGGCCACCTCGGGGCTGCCGCGCGAGGAGCTGTTCGTCACCACCAAGCTGTGGAACACCGACCAGGGCTACGACACGGCGCTGGCCGCGTTCGACACCTCGCTCGCCAAGCTGGGCCTGGAGTATGTCGACCTCTATCTGATCCACTGGCCGGCGCCCGCGCACGACCTGTACGTCGAGAGCTGGAAGGCCCTGGAGAAGATCCTGGCCGACGGCCGGGCGCGCGCGATCGGCGTCTCCAACTTCAAGCCGCCGCACCTGCGCCGGCTGCTGGACGAGACGGAGATCGTTCCCGCGCTCAACCAGATCGAGCTGCACCCGAACTTCCAGCAGGACGAGTCCCGCGCGCTCCACCGCGAGCTGGGCATCCTCACCGAGGCGTACTCCCCGCTGGGCTCGGGCAAGGGCCTGCTCGACGACCCCGAGCTGCGGCGGATCGCCGACAAGCACGGCCGCACCCCGGCGCAGGTGGTGCTGCGCTGGCACCTCCAGCTGGACAACGTGGTGATCCCGAAGTCGGTGACGCCCTCCAGGATCACGGAGAACTTCGACGTCTTCGGCTTCTCGCTGGACGACGAGGACCTCGCGGCCGTCGCGGCCCTCGACACCCCGCACCGGGTCGGCACCGACCCGGACGAGGCCAACTGGCGCTGAGCCCCTCCGGGGCGGGCCGAGGACGACAACCCGCCTTGCCGGTGCGGCACCGTAGTCGTCTGCCACCCGCCACGGACGCACCGCGCGGTTCCCCGCGCCCCCAAGCCGCCCACCGGCAGCACAGGGGCGCGGGGAACCGCGCGAGCGACCACACACCGGGGCGCACCCGACAACCCACGTGGGCGGACCGACCCATCCGGGAGGGCCCCGGCGACGAATGAGGGGAGCGAACGCCTGCCGCCCGACCCCGGAGGACCCATGACGTCCGAGCCACCCAACCCGCCCCGCCCTGCCCGGCGCGTGCGCCGCGGAGGTGCGGCGCGGTGAGACGACCGGCCAGGATCGGGCAGGAGCAGCCCCGGACGCCCGAGCTCGCCACGCTGCTCGGCGAGGTCGCCAAGGGCGACCATGAGGCGTTCGCCGCCGTCTACGACGCCGTCGCCGGCCCCGTGCTGGGGCTGGTGCGCGGCGTGCTGCGCGACCCCGCGCAGTCGGAGGAGGTCGCCCAGGACGTGCTGGTCGAGGTCTGGCGGCAGGCGCCGCGCTACCGCCGGGAGCGCGGCTCGGCGATGGCGTGGGTGATGACCATCGCGCACCGCAGGGCGGTGGACCGGGTGCGTTCCGCGCAGGCCGCCACCGACCGCGAGCACAGGGCCGCGCTGCTGGATCGGACCCCGCCGTTCGACGAGGTGACGGAGCAGGTCGAGACGCGGCTGGAACGGGAACAGGTGCGGCGCTGCGTCGACGGACTCACGCCGCGCCAGCGGGAGTCGGTGACCCTGGCCTACTACCGGGGGCTGACCTACCGCGAGGTCGCCGAGCTGCTGTCGTTGCCGCTCGGCACGGTCAAGACACGGCTGCGCGACGGACTGATCCGGCTGCGGGACTGCCTGGGGGTGACGGCGTGAACACCGCGCACGATGTCGAACCGCACACGCTCAGCGGCGCCTACGCCGTGAACGCCGTGCCCGAGGACGAGCGGCGCGGCTTCGAGCGGCATCTGGAACGGTGCGCGTCCTGCGCCCGCGAGGTCGCCGAACTCACCGAGACGGCCGCCCGGTTGGGCGCCGCGATGAGCACCGCGCCGCCGCCGGCGATGCGGCGTGCGGTGCTGGAGCGAATCGGCACGGTCCGCCAGGAGCCGCCGCGCGGCGCGGTGCGGCGCGCCGTCCGCGGGCTGCCGCCGCTGGCGCTGGCCGCGAGCCTCGCGGCGCTGCTGCTGGGCGGCACCACGGCGTGGCAGTGGCACAGCGCCGAGCAGGCGCGCGAACGGGAGGCCAGGGCCGAACGCCTGGCGGAGGAGCTGACGGCCGTGCTCTCCGCGCCGGACGCGCGGATGACGACGGGCGCGGTGCCGGGCGGAGGCTCGGCGACGGTGGTGGTCTCCCCAGGCCACGACCGGGTGGCGTTCCTCGCCTCTGGGCTGCCCGCGCCGCCGGAGGGGCGGGTCTACCAGCTGTGGTTCGACGACCACGGCGCGATGCGGCCGGCCGGCCTGCTGGAGGCGGGCGCCGACGAGCAGGCGATGCTGATGGACGGTCGGCTCGACGAGGCCACCGGCATGGGCATCACCGTCGAACCGGCCGGCGGCTCCCCGCAGCCGACGTCCGAGCCGCTGGCGGTGATGGAGTTCGCCGGCTGAACAGGGCGTCGCCGGCTGAACAGGGCGTCGCCGGCCGATAGGTGTGGTGCGCCGTGGCGACCACGCCGGCGAGAACGGCGTCGGCGCGGTGGCACCGGCAGACGGTCAGCGGGGTGAGGACGGGGCCGGGGACCCGGGCGCGGGCGAGCTCCCGCGCCCGCCCCCGGGGACGGGTCCGCCGCGTTCGGCGAGGAGGGCGACCGGGCCGCGCCGGATCTCGGCCGGCAGGCACCGGCGCGGGCCGTCGCCCCGCCACGCCCCCTCCCGCCCACGGCGGGGCGCTCCCCGGATGTTCGGTGCCGGAGGCGCGGCGGATGGGTCCGCGAGGAGAGTTCTTTTTCTTTCCCTCCGACCCCATCCGCACCGCCCCCGCCCACGAAGCAGGGGTGTGAGAGACCGAGGGAGACAGGGCGCGCTCGCCGCGCTGACCGGGCTGCTGGCCGTGGTCGCCGCGCTGGCCGCCGCCGAGGCGCTGGCCGTGCTGGCGGTGCGGCGGGAGGCCGGTCCGGTCACCGCGGTGGGCGGCGCGGCGATCGACCGCACGCCGGCGCCCGTGAAGGACTGGGCGATCCGCGCCTTCGGCGACCAGGACAAACTGGTGCTGCGGCTCGGCATCCTGACGGTGCTGGCGCTGCTGGCCGCCGTGGCCGGGGTGCTGGCGCTGCGCTGGCGGCGGCTGGTCGCGGTGGGCGCGCTGGCGATGGGCGGGGTCGGCGCGCTGGCCGCCGCCGAGCGGCCGGACGCGGGCGGCGGGGACTTCCTGCCGGCGCTGCTGGCCGGCGCGGTGGCGGGCGCGGTGCTCTTCGTGCTCGTCGGTTGGCTGGAACGGCCTGGCGGCTCCGGGGTGTTCACCCCGGGGGGCGGCCGACGGCGGTTCCTGGCCACGGCCGGCGCGCTGGTGGCCGGTTCGCTGACGGCGGGGCTGGTCGCCCGGTGGCGGAACGCGGCGGACGCCGCCGAGGTCGCCGCCGAGCGGGCGGCGTTGCGCCTTCCCGAGCCGGTCTCGCCCGCGCCGCCGCTGCCGGACGGCGCCGCGCTCGACGTGCCGGGCGTGGCACCGTTCCAGACTCCCAACGGCGACTTCTACCGGGTCGACACCGCGTTGCGGGTACCCCGCGTGGACGTGTCGTCCTGGCGGCTGCGGCTGCACGGCCTCGGCGTGGCGCGTCCGCTGGAGCTGGACTTCGAGCAGTTGCTGGCGCGCGGCCTGGTGGAGCGGCGGATCACGCTGACCTGCGTCTCCAACGAGGTCGGCGGCCCGTACGTGGGCAACGCGACCTGGCTGGGCGTCCCGTTGGCCGAGCTGCTCGCGGAGGCCGGTGTGCGCTCTCCGGAACAGGGCGGCGAGGCCGACCAGTTGGTGGCCCGCTCGGTGGACGGCATGACGCTGGGCACCCCGTTGGCCGCCGTGCTCGACGGCAGGGACGCGCTGCTGGCGGTCGGCATGAACGGCGAGCCGCTGCCGCTCGACCGCGGCTACCCGGTGCGGATGGTGGTGCCGGGGCTCTACGGCTACGTCTCGGCCTGCAAGTGGCTGGAGGAGCTGGAGCTGACCACCTTCGAGGCGTTCGACCCGTACTGGGTCAGGCGCGACTGGGCGAGGGAGGCGCCGATCAAGACCCAGTCCCGGATCGACACCCCGCGCGCCGTCGACCGCCCGCGCGCCGGCGAGCCGGTAGCCGTGGCCGGTGTCGCGTGGGCACAGCACACCGGGATCGACCGGGTCGAGGTGCGGGTCGACGACGGGCCGTGGGAGGAGGCCGAGTTGGCCGAGGAGGACTCGGTCGACACCTGGCGCCAGTGGCACTGGCGCTGGACGCCGGCGCCCGGCACCCACCGGGTCGAGGTGCGCGCCACCGACCGGGGCGGCGAGACCCAGACCGCCGACCGCGTCGGCACGGTGCCCGACGGCGCCACGGGACGGCACTCGGTGGTGGTCCGGGTGGACTGACCGCTCCGCGCGGCGACAACCGCCGACAACCGCTGACAGCAATCGATAACTCGACAACAACCCGAGACAACTACCGACAGCTTTGTCGACAAGGGAGTTAACCCCCATGCGTATCACCCGAGTGAACCGCGTCCGCCGCACCGCCGTCGCCCTGGTGGCCGTCGCCGCGCTGCCGATGGGGCTCGCCGCCTGTTCCTCCGACGACGACTCGGACCAGAACGAGAGCAGCGAGGAGAGCGCGCCCGAGGAGGAGTCCGAAGGCGGCGCCGAGGACGGCGTGGACGACGGCACGGACGAGGACGGCGGAATGGAGGACGGCTCCGGCGACATGGCCGCCGAGCCGTTCGGTCCCGCCTGCTCCGCCGTGCCGGAGGACGGCGCCGGCAGCTTCGACGGGATGGCCCAGGACCCGGTCGCCACCGCCGCCGGCAACAACCCCGAACTGTCCACGCTGGTCAGCGCCGTCGAGGCGGCCGGCCTCGGTGACACGCTCAACACCACGGAGGACCTGACGGTGTTCGCACCGGTCAACGACGCGTTCGCCGGCATCGCCCAGGAGGACCTGGACGCGCTGCTGGCCGACGAGGCGGCGCTGACCGACGTGCTCACCTACCACGTGGTGCCCCAGCGGCTGGCGCCCGAGGACCTGACTGAGGGCGACGTCGAGACGCTCCAGGGCGGGACCGTGGCCGTCAGCGACGAGGGTGAGTCCTGGCAGGTCAACGACGCCTCGGTGGTCTGCGGCAACGTCCAGACCGCCAACGCCACCGTCTACCTGATCGACGGCGTGCTGATGCCCCAGTGAACCGTCCCGCACGGTGAACGGCTGAACGGCTGGACGACTGAGCGGCCGGGCAGAACGCGCGGCGGGCCGCCCCTCTCACACCGGGGGCGGCCCGCCGCGTCCCCGCGTTCAGCGCGCGCCGTGCCCGGCGGCGATCTCCTCGATGCGGGTGGCCAGTTGGGTGTCCAGCTCGGTGACCTTGCCGCCGACGCTGTGCGTGTTGACCGAGACGCCGAGGCTGTCGTACGTCACGGTGAGGTCGGCGTGGTGGTCCAGCCGCTCCTGGAGGGTGGCGATGTGCACCAGCAGCGCCACCGCCTCCAGGTGCCCGTCCAGCCGGTACTGGCGCACCAGCCGGTCCTCGCCGAACGACCAGCCCGGCAACCCGCCGAGCACCTCACCGATCTGTGTCTCGTTCAACGGCCGTGGCGCCATGGGCGGGCCCTCCTCTGACTGCGCTGACTCCCGGGGTGGTGCGCCCCCAGGTTAGAGCCGGTCGGCCCGACGCGCCTCGTGGGCGGCCGGCTCGGGGTGCGCGGCCGCCTCCGCCAGCCAGCGGCGCAGCACCCGGTGGACCGCCTCGGCGCCGACCAGCTCGCCCTCTGCCGTCGGCGGCGAGAGCGCCGGGGGCGCGAGCAGGAACGCCAGGCTCTGTTCGCCGCCCAGCCCGCCGTGGCACCCCAGCTGCTCCTCGAAGGCGTGCACCGTCCCTGTCGCCGGGTCGCAGGCCGAATTGATCACCAGGTCGGGGCAGTTGGCGAAGCCGGCGGTGCGTCGCACCGCGTCCGCCGCGCCGGGACCGAACGGCAGCAGCGGGTCGGCCCCCAGCACCTTGCCGCTCGCCAGATGGTGCTCGGCGCCGCCGGCGCCCAGCACGACCGGGCCGTGCCGCTCGTCGTCGACCAGCACGAACCCGATGCCCGGGTGCTCGGCCAGGGTCTCCAGCAGCGCCGGGTAGCGGCGCTCGACGGCCTCCCGACCCGCGCGGCCGGGGATGTCGGGGAAGGCGACCACGCCGAGGTTGCCGGAGGCCAGCACGACGGGGGCGGTCGCGCCGCCCGGCTCGGCGCGGCGCTCCGTCGGCGGCTCGGCCGGCTCCTCGGGCCGGTGCAGCGCGGCCCTGGCCACCCCCCTGGCCTCGGCGCCGCTCTCCTCCCGACGCGGCGTCCCGACGACGGGGCGACCGCAGCCGATCCGCACCAGCTCCTCCAGCGAGCGGCCGAACGCGGCGGCGAACGTGGGGCCCTGGCTCTGCCCGTGGTCGGAGAGCAGCACCAGGTGGTAGGGGCGGGGGGCGTGCGCGACGGCCTGGAGGATCAACGCCACGCAGCGGTCGAGGCGCGCCAGCACCTGCCGGGTGTCCCGGCCGCGCGGCCCCGAGTGGTGGGCCACCTCGTCGTAGGCGACCAGGTCGGCGTAGACGGCGCCGCGTCCGTTGAGGATGTCGCCCACCACGGCGGCCGTCACCACGTCCCGCTGCACCACGGTGGCGAACGCCCTGATCAGCGGGTACAGCCCGGCCCTGCGCACCCGTGGGCGCACCCCCGCCAGGCGCGCGCGGGTGGACTGGCAGACCTCGCGCACCAGTTCCGCCAGGAACGCGCCGGCGGTGCGCGCCGCGTGCGCCGGGTCGGAGAAGTAAGCGAAGTACCCGGCGCGCGAGCGCTGGCCCGCACGCCGGCGGGCGGCTACCGAGAGCACCAGCGCGGCCTGCCCCGCTCCCCCGGTGAAGAGGTTGCCCCGGCTCGCGCCGTCCTCCGCCAGCAGGCCGGGCGAGCCGGTGCGCGACTGCGCCCGGCGTTGCAGGGTCGCGGCGCTGGACGGCCGGTTGCTGACCAGCACCTCGCCGGTCTCCTTCTCGTACCAGCGGAACGCGGGCACGTCGGCGTTGCTGCCGTGCAGGATGCCGAGCTGTGAGGATCCGGTCTGGCTGGACCAGTCGGTGCGCCACGGGGCCAGCCGGTGGCCGCGCGCGAGGAGCCCGGCCACGGTCGGCATCAACGGGCGCTCCCCCGCCGTCGCCTCGCGCAGCACGTGGTAGCCGATGCCGTCGAGTTGGAGGAAGACCAACCCGGCGGTGCGGCGCGCGGGCGCGGGCGCCGGCCGGCCGAACCGCAGCCCCGCCATCCGCCGCAGCCGCCGCCGCGTCGCGCCCTGGTCCCGCAGCGCCAGGAACGCACCCGTCGCCGACGAGGCGACCGAGGTCGCGGCGGCCACCACCACGGCGGTCCCGGCCCCCGCCTGCCCCCGGCCTGGCACGGCGCTGAGCGCCAGCAGCATCAGCCCGCCGTTGAGCAGGAACACCAACGAGCCCAGCGCCAGCGCCGGAACGAGCAGCAGCGCGCGGACCAGCCAGGGCCACACGAGGGCGTTCAGCAGTCCGAAGAAGCCGGCGCAGAGCGCGGCGGTGAGCCCGACGCGGGTGAGGCTGTCGCCGTCGGCGGACTGGAGCCGGAAGGCGGGCAGCACGAGTGAGAGCACGACCAGCGTGGCGGTGGCCACCGCCCACACCGCCGACACCCGCAGCAACGCGGCCCCCGCGCTCCGCCACCGGCCCATCCGCCGCACCACCGTCCGTCGTTCCGTCGCCGCTCTCCGCTCCATCCTCACCGATGCGCCGACCGCGCGGCCCGCGCCGGCCACCCACCTGGCCGGTCCGGCACCGCTGTCGGCACACGCCCCGCCCTCCCCACGCACCACGCGCCCGGACCGCGCGCGTGGGTGGTCGCCCGCGATGGCACCCTTGAGCGCAGAGGCGTCGGCGAAGGAGAGTTCCGTGTCCGTGGAGATCACCTGGTGGGGCCATGCCACGGCCACCGTGCGGGACTCGGGCACCACGCTGCTGACCGACCCGCTGCTGACCCGGCGCTGCGCCCATCTGTGGCGCCGCCGTGGCGCGCTGCCGCCCAGGGCGGCCCTGGTCGCGGACGCGGTGCTGGTCTCGCATCTGCACAGCGACCACCTCCATCTGCGTTCGCTGGCCCGGCTGCCGGCCGGCACCCCGCTGCTGCTGCCCACGGGCGCGCTCGGGGCCGTCCCGTTGCTGCGGCGCCTCGCCGCACGGCTCGACCCGCGCGAGCTGTCGCCGGGCGACAGCCTCGCCGTGGGCCGGGTCGCGGTGCGCGCCGTGCCGGCGGCGCACGACGGGCGCCGGCTGCCGTTCGCCCGGCGGCGGGTCGCGCCTCTGGGGTTCGTCGTGGAGGGCGAGAGCCGCACCTACTTCGCCGGCGACACCGACCTGTTCCGCGGGATGGCCGGCGAGGTCGGCCCGGTCGACACGGCGCTGCTGCCGGTCGGCGGCTGGGGCCCGGGGCTCGGGCACGGGCATCTCAACGCGGAGCGCGCCGCCGAGGCGCTGGCCCGGCTGCGTCCGCGCAGCGCCGTCCCGGTGCACTACGGCACGTACTGGCCGTGGGGGATGGCGGCGGTGCGACCGCACGAGTTCCACGCGCCGGGCGACGAGTTCGTCCGGCACGCGGCGCGACTGGCGCCCGGGGTGGCGGTGCACCGGCTGCGGCACGGCGAGAGCGTGCGGCTGGCGGCCGCCGGGTGAGCGCGACGCCCGCGGTCCTGGCGGGCCTGACGTGGGCGGCCGAGGAGACCGTGGACACCGAGGCGGCGCAGCAGGCCATCGGCTATCCGTCGCTGTTCGCGCTGGTGCTGCTCGGCTCGCTGGTGCCGGTGGTGCCGACGGGCGCGCTGGTCAGCTCCGCCGCCGTGGTCGCCGTCCACCACAGCGATCCGGTGCCGACCTCGCTGCTGGTCTGGGCGGTGGCGGCGTGCGCGGCCTTCCTCGGCGACGCGGCGCTCTACGGTCTCGGCGCGCGCGGCACGCGCTGGCTGGAGCGGATCAGGGGGCAGGTGGCGCCGGCCACGCTGGCCGGCGCGCAGCGGCGGCTGGAGCGCGGCGGGGCGACGGTGCTGCTGGTCTCCCGGCTGGTGCCGGCCGGCCGGCTGCCGGTGATGCTGGCCTGCCTGCTGTCGGGGATGCCGGCACGCCGCTATCTGCGCGGCAACCTGCCGGCCACGGTGGCATGGGCGGGCGTCTACGGCCTGCTGGGGGTGGTCGGCGGGGCGCTCTTCCCGCACCCGTGGCAGGGGGTGCTGGCCGCCGTCGCCCTGACGCTGCTGATCGCCGCCCTGCCCCGGTTGCGCCGCGCGCGCTGAGCGGCACCGCGCCGGGCCGGTCCGCTCCCCCGCCCCGTCACTCCAGCACCCGCGCGCCGCCCACCGGCAGGTCCCACAGGTCCTCGGGCAGCCGCCCGGCGGCGCGCCAGGCGGCGCGGACGCGGGCCAGCGGCTCCAGCGGCGGCTCGGCGGAGAGCGAGAACGTGCCCCAGTGCATCGGGGCCATCCGCTCCGCGCCCAGGTCGTCGCAGGCGCGAACCGCCTCCTCCGGGTCCGTGTGGACCGCGCGCAGCAGCCAGGGCGGGGAGTAGGCGCCGATCGGCAGCAGCGCGAGGTCGATGCCGGGGTAGCGGTCGCCGATCTCGCCGAACCAGTGTCCGTAGCCGGTGTCCCCGGCGAAGTAGACGCGCTGCCCCCGCCCGTCGGAGAGCACCCAGCCGCCCCACAGGGTGCGGCAGGTGTCGCGCAGTCCGCGCCGCGACCAGTGGTGGGCGGGAACGAGGTCGAAGCTGACCGGGCCGCCGGGCGCGGGGAGTTCGGCGGACTCCCACCAGTCCAGCTCGGTGACGTGGTGGAAGCCGCGACGGCGGAACCAGTCGCCGAGCGCGGCCGGGACGAAGACGGGGGTGAGGCGGGGCAGCCGCTTGACGGTGGGGGCGTCGAGGTGGTCGTAGTGGTTGTGGGAGATCACCACGGCGTCGACGGGCGGCAGCTGGGACCACTCCACGCCGACCGGGGTGAGCCGGGGCGGGGTCCCGAGGATCTTCTTCGACCAGACGGGGTCGGTGAGCACCGTCAGCCCGCCGATCCGCAGCACCCAGCTGGCGTGGCCGACCCAGCTGACGGCGACCGTTCCCGGCTCCGTCCGCGGCACCGGCTCCGGCGCGAAGGGCAGGCCGGCCGCCGCGTACCGCGCCGAGGCGCCGGGGCGCAGCGCCCCCTGGCGCGCGGCGCGCAGCATCGCGCCGAGGCCGGGCAGCGGCTCCGTGAGCCGGTCGGTGAAGTCACGCGGCCACGGGCGTCGCCGGTAGAGCGGGCGGGGGTCGTCCCGGTGGGTGGGCTCCTCGGTCCGGTCGGTCATCTGGCCTCCGCTTTCCAGGTCTCCGCGCTGTCCGGGGCTCCGGGCCTCAGGCCGCGCCCGCTCCCCGCCTCGTCCGGGTTGCCGCCTCCTCCCCAGGGCACCACCGCCCCCGGCGCGGGCCCATCCGGGCGGCCCGGACGTTGGGCCGATCCAGCGATGGCGCCCGCTATTCGAAACGCTGTTGCTCACGATGCGAGACATCCGGCAGGCTGGGCGCCATGCCCCGACACCCGCTTCCCTCCCCCGGCGAGGAGCCGCCCGAGGCCCGCTATGTGCACGGCCACCACGACTCCGTGCTCCGTTCCCACCGCTGGCGCACGGCGGAGAACTCGGCCGCCTACCTGCTCCCCCGGCTGCGCCCCGGCCTCGACCTGCTGGACGTCGGCTGCGGTCCTGGGACGCTCACCGCCGACCTCGCGGAACGGGTGGCGCCCGGCCGGGTCGTCGCCGTGGACCGTGCGGAGGGCGTGCTGGCCGAGGCGCGGGCGGAGGCGGGCAGGCGCGGCCTGGACGGGGTGCGGTTCCGGACGGCCGACGCCCTGGCGTTGGACTTCGCCGACGACTCCTTCGACGTGGTCCACGCCCACCAGGTGCTCCAGCACCTGGCCGACCCGGTCGGCGCGCTCCGCGAGATGCGCCGGGTCTGCCGGCCGGACGGGGTGGTCGCGGTCCGCGACGCCGACTACGGCGCGATGAGCTGGTTCCCCGAGGTGCCGGGCCTCGCCGCCTGGCGGGAGCGCTACCGGCGGGTGGCCTCGGCCAGCGGCGGCGAGCCGGACGCCGGGCGCCGACTGCTCTCCTGGGCGCGGAAGGCCGGTTTCTCCGAGGTCACGCCCTCCGCCTCGGCCTGGTGCTTCGCCACCGAGGGCGACCGTTCGTGGTGGAGCGGGCTGTGGGCGGAGCGCACGGTCGCCTCGACGTTCGCGGAACGGGCGCGGGCGCTGGGGCTCGCGCGGGAGCGGGAGCTGCGCGAGTCTGCCACGGCGTGGCACGCCTGGGGCGCCGACCCGGACGGCTGGTTCCTGGTCCCCCACGGGGAGTTGCTCTGCCGGCCGTGACGCCGGCCTGAGGCGAGAGGTCGTCCGCACGACCGGCGGGGGTCACCGGCGCCACCACAGCAGTCCCGCACCGACGAGCAGCGCGACCGCCGTCGAGGCCGCCGCGCGCAGCGCGTTGAAGCGGGCCCAGCGGGGCGCGAACGCGGCCCACAGCGCGGCCGCGCGCTCGGCCGTGTCGGCCGGCCCGGCCGCCAGCGCCTCGTTCAGCGGGACGTTGACCGCCGCCGTCGGGGCGATGACGCCCAGGACATGGACCAGCGCGGCGGCGGCGAACGCCGGCGCCGCCGCGCGGTGCCCGGACGTCCACAGCGCGACGGCGGTGAGCGCCGCCGCCAGGGGCAGGGCCACGAAGGGGACGAGGAAGAGCGGGTTGAGGATCTTCTCGTTCATGCCCCGCATCGCCGCCACCGCCCGCGCGGGCCCCAGGGTGCCAAGGCCCGGCAGGACGGCGACGGAGAAGGCGAGGAACGTGCCCGCGAGCACGGCCGCCATGGTCAGGGTCGCGAGGGCGGCGCCCGCGGCGAGAACGGTCATGCCGACCAGTCAAGCCACCTCGCCGCCCCGACGACCATCGCCGACGCGCTCACCCACGTGTGCGAGCGTCCACGGCGCGCGGTCGGCCGAGCGTTACGGCCGGACCACGATCTTGCGCCCCTTGCCCGCCGCGAAGCGGTCCAGGGCGGCCGGGTAGTCGTCCAGCGGGAGCCGGTCGCTGATGAACACCGCAGGGTCGAGCACCCCGGCGGCGAACAGGTCGGCGGCCCGCTCGTAGCTGTGCAGCACGGCCATCGAGCCGGTGATGGTGATCTCCTGGTTGTAGATCTTGTACGGCTCGATCACGGCGGTCGTCGCGTAGTCGGCGACGCCGAACTGGAGGAACGTGCCCGCCTTGGCGACGCGCCCGATGCCGTCCTGGATGGCGGCGGCGTTGCCGGTGGCGTCCACCACGATGTCCCAGCCGTCGGGCCGGTCCAGCTCGTCGGCGTTGCCGGCCGTCTCCGAGCAGCCCAACGCGGCGGCGGTCGCCAGCCGGTCGGGGTTGATGTCGACGACGTCGACGCCGCTGGCACCGGTCCGCTTGGCCAGCTCCAGCATCATCAGACCCATGGTGCCCGAGCCGTAGATCAGCACCCGGGCGCCCAGCGCGGAGCGCAGCACGTCGTAGCCGCGCACCGCGCAGGACAGCGGCTCGATCAGCGCGGCGTCCTCGGTGGCGACGTGGTCGGGCAGCGGCACGCAGTTGGCCACCGGCGCCACCGCGAACTCCGCCGCGCCGCCGGGCACGGTCACGCCGATCGCGGCCCAGCGGTCACACAGGTTGTTGTGGCCGGTGCGGCAGTAACGGCACTCGTGGCAGTAGAGCGAGGGGTCGACCGCCACCCGCTCGCCCACCGCGCGCTCGGTGACCTCGGTCCCGACGGCCACCACCTCGCCGGCGAACTCGTGGCCCGGGACCACCGGCAGCGTGGGCGCGAACTCGCCCTGGCGGATGTGCAGATCGGTGCCGCACAGGCCGCAGGCAGCGACCTTCACCACGACCTGGCGCGGCCCCGGGGTGGGGTCGGGCACGGTGGTGACGTTGACCTTGCCTACGGATTCGATGAGTGCGGCTTTCACTTGACTGCTCCTAGCGACAGGCCCTGGACCAGCTTGTCCTGGGCGGCGAAGCCGGCGGCGAGCACCGGCAGGGAGATGGCGACGGCCGCGGCCGAGAGCTGCGCCAGGAAGAGTCCCTGGCTGGTGATGAACCGGGTGAGGAAGACCGGCGCGGTCTCCGCCACCACCCCGGTCAGCACCCGGGCGAAGAGCAGCTCGTTCCAGCTGAAGATGAAGCAGATCAGCGCGGTGGCCGCGATGCCGGGCAGCACGATGGGGGCGATGACCCGCCCGAGCACCACCGGCAGCCGGGCGCCGTCGAGTTGGGCCGCCTCGATGACCGAGACGGGGACCTCGGCCAGGAAGGACTGGAGCATCCACACCGCGATGGGCAGGTTCATCGACGTGTAGAGGAGTACCAGCAGCCAGACGTTGTCCAGCATTCCGACGTTCCTGGCGAAGAGATAGATGGGCAGCAGGCCGGCGACGATCGGCAGCATCTTGGTGGACAGGAAGAAGAACAGCGCGTCGCGCCACGCCTTCACCGGCCGGATCGCCAGCGCGTAGGCGGCCGGCAGCGCCAGCAGCAGCACCAGCAGTGTGGAGGCCAGCGAGGCGGTCATCGAGTTGATCAGCGGCGGCCAGGGCTCGCTGTCGAAGAACTCGCGGTAGCCGTCCAGCGTCAGCGGCGCGGTGATCGCCGGCGGGTTGCTGGCGGCGTCCGGCTCACTGTGGAACGAGGTCAGCACCATCCAGGCGACCGGCAGGAAGAGCACCAGGCCCCCCAGCCAGGCCACCAGGGCC
The DNA here is from genome assembly GCF_900230195.1 of Streptomyces zhaozhouensis. Classification (GTDB taxonomy): domain Bacteria; phylum Actinomycetota; class Actinomycetes; order Streptomycetales; family Streptomycetaceae; genus Streptomyces; species Streptomyces zhaozhouensis. The sequence continues at coordinate 180,564 of NZ_OCNE01000013.1, read as the reverse complement.
AGCGCGGCGTTCTTCAGCGACCTGGGCTTCGCGGCCTTCGCGAGCGCCGGACGGGACGTCGACTTAGCGGTAGGAGCGGTGAGTTGAGTCATCCCCTGCTCCCCTCCTCCCGGAAGAGCGAGGACACCACGCGCAGGGCGAAGACGGCGATCAGCAGGGAGCCGAGGACGACCAGCACCCCGGCCGCGGAGGCGACGCCGTAGTCCTGCGCCTTGTAGAACTCGCGGTAGATGACGAACGGCAGGTTGGCGGTGTCCAGGGCACCACCGGTGAGCGTGTACACGGCCTCGAAGTTCTGCACGACGTAGATCGAGCCGAGCAGCGCGCCGAGTTCGAGGTAGCGCCGCAGGTGGGGCAGGGTCAGATAGCGGAAGACCTGCCAGTTGCCGGCGCCGTCGATCTTGGCGGCCTCGGAGAGTTCCGGCGAGCGGCTCTGGAGGCCGGCCAGCAGGATCAGCATCATGAACGGGGTCCACTGCCAGATCAGCGAGATCTCGACGGCCAGCAGCGGCATGTCGGATATCCAGTCGGGCTGCGGCGCCTCGAAGCCGAAGAGGTCACCGAACTTCCCCAGCATCCCGTTGAGCAGCCCGTACTCGGGGTTGAACAGCAGGTGCTTCCACATCAGCGCGGCGGCGATGGGAACCACCAGGAACGGGGTGATCGCCATGGTGCGCACCAGGCCCCGGCCCTTGAACTTGCGGTCGAGCAGCAGCGCGAGGCCGAGGCCAAGCAGCAGGCTGACGATCACCACGGTGGCGGTCAGCAGCGCGGTGGTGAAGACCGCGTTGCGCAGGCTGGACTCGCCGAGCACGGACTCGTAGTTGTCGAGTCCGCTGAACGCCCGGTCCTCGGGGTAGAGGGCGTTCCACTCGAACAGGGAGATCACCAGTGTGGCCGCGAACGGAAGCTGGGTGACCAGGATCAGGAAGACCAGGGCGGGCAGCAGCGGTGCCCTGGTCGCCCACGCCTTGGCCCGGCCGGGGCCCGGACGGGGGGCGCGGGGTCGGCGGGGGCCGACGGCGGTCTTTTCTTCGGTGGTGGTCATCGTTCGCGGTACCTCTCGGTGGCGGACTCGGCCATGTCCTGGGAGGCGTCCAGGGCGTCCTGGACGCTCTGTTGGCCCGCGATGGCGGCGCTGATCTCCTGGGAGACCAGCGTGCCGAGGTCGGAGAACTCGGGGATGCCGACGAACTGCACGCCGGGCGCGGGGCGTTCCTGAACCCCGGGGCTGACGGGGTCGGCCTCGCTGATGGCGTCCCTGGTCACCTCGTAGAAGGCGGAGGCGGCCTCCTGGTACTCCGGGTTCTCGAAGGTGGAGGCCCGCTTGCCGGCGGGCGCGTTCTCCCAGCCGAGGGTCTCGCCGACCAGCTCCTCGAACTCGGCGCTGGAGGCCCAGGAGATGAACTCCCATGCCTTGTCCGGCTTGTCGGAGGCCTGCTGGATGCCCCACGCCCAGGTGTAGAGCCAGCCGGAGCTCTCGGTCTCCTCGACCGGGGCGGCGACATAGCCGATGTCGCCGCGCACCGGCGAGTTGTCGGCCTCCAGCGAGCCGGCGCCGGCGGTCGCGTCGTACCACATGGCGGTGTTGCCCTGGACCATGTTGTTCAGGCACTCGGCGTAGCCCGACTGGGCCGCGCCGGACTCGCCGTGTTCGCGGACCAGGTCGACGTAGAACTCGGTCGCCTCGACGAACTCCGGTGCGTTCAGGCGGGGTTCCCAGTCGGCGTCGAACCAGGTGCCGCCGTGCGTGTTGACCACGGTGGTCAGCGGGGCGATCACCTCGCCCCAACCGGGCAGCCCGCGCAGGCAGATGCCCTTCATGTCGGCCTCGGCGCCGTCGACCGCGGCGGCCAGCTCCGCGACCTCGCTCCAGGTCGGTCGCTCGGGCATGGTCAGCCCGTGCTCCTCGAAGACGTCGGTCCTGTACATCAGGAACGAGGACTCGCCGTAGTAGGGCTGCGCGTACACCTGACCGTCGTCGCCGGTGAGCGAGGTCTGGATCGGCTCCAGGATGTCGTCCGCGGCGTAGTCGGTGTCCTCGGCCAGATACGGGTCCAGCGGCTCCAGCCAGTTGTTCCTGGCGTAGATCGGCGTCTCGTAGTTGGAGATCGTCGCCACGTCGTACTGGCCCGACTGGTTGGCGAAGTCCTGCCCGATCTTGTCCCTGACCTCGTTCTCCGGCAGCACGGTGAAGTGCACGTCGATGCCGGTCTCGGCGGTGAAGTGTTCGGCCGTCAGCTCCTGGAGCGTGATCATCTGGGGGTTGTTGACCATCAGCACGTTGATGCTGTTCTTGCCGCCGGAGCCGGGGCCGCCGGCTCCGGCGCAGGAGGTCAGCAGCGCGCCGGCGGCCGCCGATGCCAGCAGGACGCGTCGTTTGCGTCGTTTTCCTGGGGACATGAGGGGGGCTCCTGGGGTCATGTCGGCCGTGCGGGATCGCCCCACCCGCCGGCCGGGTCGGTTGTGTCGGGCGGGGCGCGGGTCAGACGCGGATGACCTGCGGCCCCTTCAGGACGTAGCGCTGCGCCTCGGCTGCGGGGAGGCGCAGGCTGGTCACGACGGTGTCCAGGTCGGACACGTCGGCGAAGCGGCAGAAGCTCGCCGCTCCGAACTTGGTGTGGATACCGGCGAAGACGCGGCGTCGGGAGACCGCCACGGCCCGTCGTTTGACCTCGGCCACCGCAGGATCGGGGGTGGTCAGGCCGTGCTCGCGGGAGATGCCGTTGGCGCCGATGAAGCCGAGGTCGATCACGAAGCCGCCGAGCATGTCGGTGACCCAGTGGTCGACGGTGGCCAGGGTGGCGTCGCGCACCCGGCCGCCCAGGAGCAGCACGCTGAACTGGTCGACGGTCGCCAGGGTGCTGGCCACCGCCAACGACGCGGTGACCACCGTGAGTCGGCGGTCGCGCGGCAGCGACTCGGCGATGAGCTGGGGGGTGAAGCCCTCGTCGACGAAGATGGTCTCGGCGTCGCCGACCAGTTCGGCCGCCGCCGCCGCGATCCGGCGCTTCTCGGGCACGTGCCGGGTGGAGCGGGCGGCGAGCGTGGTCTCGAAGCCGGCGCTCTCCACGGGGTAGGCGCCCCCGTGGGTGCGGCGCAGCAGGCCGTGCGCCTCCAGTACCCGCAGGTCGCGGCGGATGGTCTCCCTGGCCACCCGCAGCTCGTCGGCCAGCGCGGTCACCTCGACCGAGCCCGCCCTGCGGGCGGCCCGTACGATGGCGCGTTGCCGCTCCACGGCCGCCATGCCCGCCTCCCGCCTCGTCCACTCCTCGTCGCCCGGTGCCCGAGTGGGCCCGTACGGAGATTTGTACCGGGGTCGGGCGGCGAGGCACAGGGGGAGTTCCTCGATGATCGCGCCCGTTTCTGCCCGTTTCTCCCCTCGCGGGCAACCGTACGCCCCCTGGTCAACGGGGCCGGGACCGGGCCCGTCCGACCCGCCGAACGCCCGTTTCGCGACCCGGGCACGCCCGGACCGCGCCCGTAACGGTGCGCGGCGCCCCGGGCGCCCCCGCCTGTCCGGTCGGGCAACGGGCGCGTATCGGGCGCGCCGGGGGAAAGGGGGGCGTCAGCGGCGACGCGCCGCGTAGAGGCCGCCGAGCGCCCCGATGAGCAGCGTGAAGAGCAGCGCCAGCCACAGCGGCATGGTCACCTCGGGCACCAGCAGCCTGATCTTCGTCTGCCGGGTGTTGCCGAAGATGAAGATCAACGTGAGCGCGGCGACCACCAGCATGATGATCCGGCCGGGCGTGAGAAACGCGTGGGCGCGCGGGTCGCGCGGGGGCTGGGTCGTCATGTCCCCAGGATGCGAGTGAAACGAAGCGCCCGCCCGCCGGGAGCGGCGGACGGGCGCCGCGTGCGCCGGACCCGCGGGGGTACGCGGGCGCCCGGCGCGGGGCTCGGGGCGCGTTCAGGCGTACACGCGCTCCACGAACTCGGCGACCTGGTCGTCGGCGAGCGTCCTGGCGAGGTCGGCCTCGCTGATCATGCCGACGAGCCGCTTGTTCTCGTCGATCACGGGCAGCCGGCGGATCTGGTGCGCGACCATCTCGGCCAGCACCTCGTCCTCCTCGGCCAGGGTGGACACCCAGCGCGGGGTGCCGCGCACCAGGTCGCCCGCCGTGGTGTGGGCGGGGTCGAGCCCGGCCGCGACGCAGCGCACGACGATGTCGCGGTCGGTCACGATGCCGCAGAGGCGCTCGTTGGCGTCGCTCACGGGGAGCGCGCCGACGTCCAGCTCGCGCATCAGCTGCGCGGCGCGGTCCAGGCTCTCCGTGGCGGGAATCCACTGCGCGCCGGGGTTCATGATGTCGGCGGCGATGGCCATGGGTTCGTTCCTCTCCTCGTCGCGGGGGCGATCAGGGATCGTCTCGTTCTCATGCCTCACGCCCCACTGTGCCGCCCCCACGCCCACTCCGCCATTCGGGTGCCCCGCGCCCACCGGCGGCGAGGGGGCGCGGGGCACCGCGCGCGCAACCACCCGCCCGGGGCCGGGGTCAGACCGACAGGTGCAACGGCTCCACCCCGGGAGGGACAAAGCCGAACGCCCGCGCGTAGAGCGCCAGCTCCGCCTCCAGCACCCGTTCCACCGTCTCCGCCCTGCGGAACCCGTGCCCCTCGCCCGCGAAGCTCAGATAGGCGTGCGGCACCCCGCGCCCGGCGACGGCCGCCAGCAGCGCCTCGGCCTGGTCCGGCGGGCAGATCACGTCGTCCAGCCCCTGGAGCAGTACGAACGGCGCGACGATCCGCTCCGCCCGGTACACGGGGGACCGCTCGCGGTAGCGCTCGGGCACCTCGGCCAGCGGGCCGACCAGCGACTCCAGGTAGCGCGACTCGAAGTCGTGCGTGCCGCCGCCGGCCCAGGAGGCCAGGTCGAGCAGCGGATAGCTGATCGCGCCCGCCGCGTACAGTTCCGCCGTGTCCGGGTCGCTCAGCGAGGCGGCCGTCGTGTAGCCGCCGGCGCTGCCGCCCCGGATCGCCAGCCCGCCCGCGCGCCCCTCCGCGACCAGCGCGCGGGCGACCGTCGCGCAGTCCTCGACGTCGACGACGCCCCAACGGCCGCGCAGTCGCTCGCGGTAGGCGCGGCCATAGCCGGTGGAACCGCCGTAGTTCACCTCGGCGACGCCGATGCCGCGCGAGGTGAAGTAGGCGATCTCCAGGTCCAGCACCAGCGGCACGGCCCCGGTGGGTCCGCCGTGCGCCCAGATCACGTACGGCGGCGCCTCGCCTGCCGGCCCCGTGTGGTCGGGATGGCGCGGCGGATAGACCTGCGCGTGCACCTCGCGTCCGTCGGGCCCGGTGAAGACCCGTGCCTCGGGCTCGGGCAGATAGCCGGGGTCGACCGGGTCGCGGTGGCGCTCGGCGAGCACCCGGCAGTGGCCGGTCGCCGTGTCCAGCGCGACCACCTCGGGATGGCGCGACGGGCCGGCGGCGATGCCGACGACCGACTCCCCCGAGACGGCCAGCGACGGTGCCCACTCCGTCCAGGGCCCGACCGCGTCGGCCAGCTCCCCCGTGGTCGGGTCGAGTACGGCCAGCCGCGCGGTGCCGACCCCGTGCAGCACGGCGAGCGTGCCGTGCGGCAGCGGGGCCATCCACCGGGCGCCGATCTTCCACAGCGGACCGGCGAACTCCTCGGCGCGCCCGCAGAGCCGGACGGCCGAGCCGGTGGCGGGGTCCAGGCGGTAGGGCTGCCACCAGCCGTCGCGGTCGCTCAGCGCCAGCAGCGTTCCGTCGCCGTCCCACTCGACCTGGGCCACCGACTCACCCGGCCCGCCCAGCGCCACGCGCGGGCGGCCCGGGCGGCCCTCCCCGTCCACGTCGGCGACCAGCAACTCGGTGCCGTCCCACGGCATCCGGGGGTGGTCCCAGGCCAGCCACGCCAGCCGCGCGCCGTCGGGCGACAGCTTGGGGCCGGTGACGAAGCGGTGCGCGTCGTCCGTCAACTCCCGCACGGCGGAACGGTCCTCGGCCGCCGAGCCGTCCAGCGGCACCGCGACGAGCAGCCGCCGCAGGTCGCTCGGCCCCTCCCCGGTGAACTCCTCCAGCACGCACCACACCTCGCCGCGCTCCGGCAGCACCAGCGGGTCGCACCAGCGCAGCCCGCCGCCGATGGCCGAGAGGGGGGTCAGCGGCCGGGGCGGGGTGGCCCGGTCGGGTTCGACGGCGTGCAGGCGCTGGTCGGCGAAGTCGGTGAAGACCACCAGCGGACCGCCCTCGGCGCGCACCGCCCCGGCCCAGGGCCGACCGCCGTACTCGTGGACCCGGTTGCGCACGTTCCACGGCGCGGGCAGCACGTCGACCGGCTCCCGCTCTCCGGGGCGCAGTCTCAGCAGGGCGCGGCGCCCGCCCTCCGCCGGCCGCGGCGCGGTCCACCAGATCTCGTCGCCGACCACGCCCAGCGCGTCGGGGCTTCCGTCACGCGCGGCGACCAGCGCGGCGTCGACGGGTGAGGGCCAACTTCCGTACGGTGCTTGCGGCATGGGAGACATCCTCATCCATGTGCGGAGGAACCGGCCAGAGGGCGAACGCGTCCTGACGCCCCGTCAGAGCGCGCGGATCGCCCGGTCCAGCACCCGGACCCCGAAGCGCAGCGCGGAGACCGGCACCCGTTCGTCGACGCCGTGGAACATCGCCTGGTAGTCGAAGCCCTCGGGGAGCCTCAGCGGCATGAAGCCGTAGTTCTCGACGCCGAGTCGGGAGAACTGCTTGGCGTCCGTGCCGCCCGACATGCAGTAGGGCACCACGTGCGCGCCGGGGTCGAAGTGCAGCAGCGCCTCCCGCAGTGCCCGGTAGGTGGGCGCCGCGACCGGGGCCTGGAGCGGGATCTCGTGGTGCAGGAAGTCCCACTCGACGTCCTCGCCGGTGAGTTGGTCCAGCGTGGCGGCGAACTCCCGTTCGGTGCCCGGCAGTACGCGGCCGTCCACATGGGCCGAGGCGCTGCCCGGGATCACGTTGACCTTGTAACCGGCGTCCAGCATCGTCGGGTTGGCGCTGTTGCGCACGGTGTTGGCGACCAGCGCGGCGGCCGGGCCGATCCGCTCCAGCAGCTCGTCGACGGAGCGGGCCAGCCGGTCCGGGTCGGCGTCGGAGAGGTCGGGCAGCGGCACGTCGTGCAGGGCGGCCAGCTCGGTCAGCCCGGCGCGCACGGTCTCGGTCAGCCGCACCGGCCAGCGGTGCTCGCCGATCCGGGTGACGGCGGAGGTGAGCCGGGTGACGGCGTTCTCCGCGTTGATCTTGGAGCCGTGTCCCGCGCGCCCCTTGGCGGTCAGCGTCATCCAGGCGGTGCCGCGCTCGCCGGCGGCCAGCGGGTAGATCCGGCGGCCGTCCCCCGGGTGGAAGGTGAACGCGCCGGATTCGCCGATCGACTCGGTGCAGCCGGCGAAGAGGTCGGCGTGCTGGTCGGCCAGGAACCCGGAACCGTAGGCGGCGGTGTCCTCCTCGTCGGCGGTGAACGCGAGCACCACCGAGCGCCTCGGCCGGATGCCGGCGCGCGCCCAGGCGCGCACCAGCGCGAGCACCATGGCGTCGGCGTCCTTCATGTCGACCGCGCCCCGGCCCCAGACCACCCCGTCGCTGACCTCGCCGGAGAACGGGTGGACCCGCCACTCGTCGGGGTCGGCGGGCACCACGTCGAGATGCCCGTGGACCAGCAGCGCGTCCGCCTCCGGATCGGTGCCCTCGATCCTGGCCACCACGTTGGTGCGGCCCCGGCTCTTCTCCAGCAGCACCGGGTCGAGCCCGGCCTCGGCGAGCCGCTCGGCGACATACTCGGCGGCCGGCCGCTCGTGCCCCTCGCCGCCGCCCCGGTTGGTGGTGTCCATCCGGATCAGGTCGGAGGTGAAGCGGACCACCTCCTCCAGCGCGGTCGCGTCCACCGCGCCCGCGTCTCCCGGTTCCTCGTCCGCCGCGGGCGCGGCCGGGTCGGGGCGGTCAGCCCTGTCGGGGTGGTCAGCCATACCATTCCTCCACGGCGGCGGACACCATGGTGGTGACCGTCTTGAAGCACCGGATTCCCTCGTACATGGTCGACGCGGTGTAGGCGACGCGTCGTTCGCCGGTCTGTTCGACGCCGGGCACCAGGGCGGCGGCGCCCGCGAGTTGGGCGGCGTCGAAGTCGATCTCGATGCGGCGCGGCGCGGGCCCCGCCGGCTCGTGCCGCACGGCCAGGGCGGCGGCCCTGGTCGCGCCCTCGGTGATGTCGGCCGCGGTCCTGGCCGGGGTGCGGCAGACGGCCGCGTACCGGGAGACGTGGTCCTTGACCGCGACGCCCACCGCCTCCGGCGCGTAGCCCCGGGCGTCCGCGCAGGTCAGGTCGTCGCCGGTGACCAGCACCACGGGGGTGCCGTACTCGGCGGCGACCAGCGAGTTGAGCAGGCCCTCGCTGGCGCGCACCCCGTCGACGAAGACGCCGGTCAGCGAGTTCCCCAGGTAGGTGTGGGCGAGCACCCCGTCGTCGCCGGCGCCGGTGTGGTACCCGACGAACGCGATGCCGTCCACGTCGCCGTGCTGGACGCCCTCGACCATGCTGAGGTCCTTGTGGCGGCCGGTCAGCAGCTGCGCGCGGTCGTCCAGCCGCTCCAGCAGCAGGTTCCGCATGGTCATGTGCGCCTCGTTGACGAGGACCTCGTCCGCGCCCCCGGCGAAGAACCCGGCGATCGCCGCGTTCACGTCCGAGGTCAGCAGCGGCCGGCAGCGCTGCCACTCGGGCGTGCCCGGCAGACAGTCGGCCGGCCAGGTGACCCCGGTCGCGCCCTCCATGTCGGCCGAGATGAGGATCTTGGTCATGGGGGGAGACGTTACCTCCGGGCCGGGTCGCCAGCCAGGCCCCGGACGCCGTCCGGTGCGCCGTTCACCTCCTCGGCGAGGCGGCGCAGCGCCGCGCCGGCGGGGGTGGCCTCGTCGGCGCTGAAGACGTGGAGCTGCTGGCCGAGCCGGCCGTCCAACGGCGGCACGTGGAGCGTGGCGTAGTCGAGATCGAGGACGCCGACCAGCGGGTGCCCGAACCGCTTGGCCCCCGCCCCGCACATCCGCACCTCGCCATCCGCCCAGAGCCGGCGGAACTCCGCACTCCCGTCGCTCAACTCCCCTATGAGCGCGGCCAGTCGGGAGTCGCCGGGGTAGCGGCCCACCGCGTGGCGCAGCAGGGCGACGGACTCCCGCCGGCGCTCGTCGAGGTCGAGGAAGGCCGTGCCGGCGCGCCGGTCCAGGAAGAGGTGGCGCGCCTGGTTGCGGTCCCGGCCGTCCGGGTCGTCCAGGCCGCCGAAGAGGACGCCGCCCAGTCGGTTCCAGGCCAGCAGGTCCAGCCGTTCGTCCAGCACGACGGCCGGCAGGCCCGGCATCCCGTCCAGCACCCGACGCAGCTCGGCGCTGACGCCTGCCGGCGGCGAGGGCGCCGGTGACGGCTCGGCCGTCACCGGGCGCGGGGGGCGGGCCAGAAGGTCCAGATGCGCGCGCTCGACCGCGTTCAGCCGCAGCGCGCGGGCCAGCGCGGTCAGCACCTCGGCGGACGGCTGGTTGGCCCTGCCCTGCTCCAGCCGCACGTAGTAGTCGACGCTGATCCCGGCGAGCCGCGCCAGCTCCTCGCGGCGCAGCCCGCGCACCCGGCGGCGGGGGCCTGGGTCCACCCCGACGCTCTCCGGCGCCAACCGCCCGCGACGGGCGCGCAGGAACGCCCCGAGCTCCCGTCCGCTGTCCCGCACCGTCTCGGTCGCCATCCTCCCAGTATGCGACGCGCGACGAGGGTGGTCCCCGCGGTACCGGGAACGCGGGTCCTCCGGTCCGGCCGGGTACTGGCTACCCCCGTCGCGAGCTGCGAGAACTGTGGTCATGAACGGCATGACCGAATCGAGAGAACCGACCGCACGCGCCGCCGAGGGGGGCCGGCGGGTGCTGATCGTCAGCGCGCACCCCGACCCGCGCTCGCTGACCGCCTCGCTGACCGGCTTCGCCGCCGACGAACTGCGCGCCGCCGGGCACGAGGTGGAGATATCCGACCTGTACGCGATGAAGTGGAGGGCGGTCACGGACGCCGACGACTACCCGGAACACCCGGCCGGTGCCCGGCTCGACGTGGGAGCCGCGTCCCAACACGCCTACGAGAACGGTTCGTTGACCGCCGACGTGCGGGCGGAGCAGGAGCGGCTGCTCCGGGCGGACGCGGTGATCCTCCAGTTCCCGCTCTGGTGGTTCTCGGTGCCGGCCATCCTCAAGGGCTGGCTGGACCGCGTCTTCAGTGGCGGCTTCGCGTACGGGAAGGACGTTCCGCAGTACCGGAACGGGTCGCTGTCCGGGCGCCGGGTGCTGCTGTCGGTCACCTACGGGGCGACCGAGTCGGCGTTGAGTGAGCGCGGCATCCACGGGCCGTTGGCGGACGCGCTCTTCCCGCTCCAGCACGGGGTCTTCTTCTTCACCGGGATGTCGGTGCTGGAACCGTTCACGATCGCCAGCGCGGTGAACCTGGACGAGGCCGGCTACCGGGCGGCCACCGCCGCCTACCGGGAGCGGCTGGCCGGGCTCTTCACCGAGGAGCCGCTGCCGTACCGACGGCTGTCGGACGAGGACTACACCAGGACCATGGAGCTGAGGCCCGGACGCGAGCGGCCCGGCACGACCGGCTTCGCCCTCCATCTGGCCTGAGCCCTCCGCCCGGCCCGGGTTCTCCGGCCCGGGTTCTCCGGCACGGGCGAGGGGGGCGGGCCCGCGCGGGCCCGCCCCCCTCGGTGCGTCAGGAGGACTTGGCCTCCTGCTCGACCTCGGCGGCCAGGTTCTCCAGCAGCCGCTCGTAGACGCCCTTGAGCACACGCGGCGCGAAGAGCCGCTCGAAGAACCCGCCGATGCCGCCGGAGCCCTCCCAGACCGTGCGGACCGTCGCCCGGCAGCGGTCGTCGCCGCCCTCGGGGGTGATGGTCCAGGTGGTGACCAGGGTGGACTGACGGTCCGTCTCGACCAGGGTGCGCTCCTCCGGTTCGCTGACGTCGACCACGCACGCGCGCACGCGCTTCTTCGTGGCGTGCAGCTTCATGGCGACGACGGTGCCGGCGCCGCTGCCGCCCTCCCTGACCTCGTAGTCGGTGAACTCCTCGGGCAGCAGCCTCGGATGGGTCTCGCGGTAGTCGGCGAGCGCCGCGTACACCTCCTCCGGCCTGGCCGCGATATCCCGCGCCGCCTCGACCTCGATCTGCGCCATGGTCCACACTCCCCTGCCTCGTCGCGGCCCCGTGGGTGGGACCTACCCACTGGGAGCCTTCCACCTCGCTCAGCGTCACTCGAACCGGGGTGGTTCCCGCCCGCGTTCGACGGCGGCGTTCGACGGGGGCGTTCGACGGGCGGGCACGGGAACGCGGTGTCAACCCGAAGTTGACGGCGGCGGGACTGTCAACCTAGGGTTGACGACATGACGGAAGCCAAGCGCCCGGCGCAGCCGGTACGCCTCGACGACCTGATCGAGGCGATCAAGAAGGTCCACACCGACGCCCTCGACCAGCTGTCCGACGCGGTCATCGCCGCCGACCACCTCGGCGAGCTGGCCGACCATCTGATCGGCCACTTCGTCGACCAGGCGCGGCGCTCCGGCGCCTCCTGGACCGAGATCGGCCAGAGCATGGGCGTGACCCGACAGGCCGCCCAGAAGCGCTTCGTCCCCAAGGCGCCGACCGCGGCGGACGCCGAGGCGGGCGGGGCGGACGCGGGCGAGGGCTTCGCCCGCTACACCGCTCGCGCCAAGCGCGTGGTGATGGCCGCGCACGAGGCGGCCAGGGAGTCCTCGCACGCCGAGGTCACCCCGGCGCACCTGGCGCTGGGGCTGATCTCGGAGCCGCAGGGGATCGGCGCCGCCGTGCTCACCGACCAGGGCATGACGCTGGAGACGGTGCGGGAGGCCGCGCGCGCGGCGCTGCCGGCGCCGGCCGAGGACCCGCCCTCCCTCGTGCCCTACGACGTGGCCGCCCGCAAGGTGCTGGAGCTGACCTTCCGACAGGCGCTGCGCCTGGGCCACAACTACGTCGGCACCGAGCATCTGCTGCTGGCCCAGCTGGAGTTCGAGGACGGCTCGGGGCTGCTCAGCGATCTCGGCGTCGACAAGTCGGCCAGCGAGGAACGGATCCGGCGCGCGCTCGAACCCTTCACGGGCGAGACGCCGCAGCCCTGAGCGCCCCGCTCACAGCAGCGTCAGCTGGGTGACCCCCGGGTCGGGCTCCACGGCCGGCTCGGGGGCCTCGGCGCGCGCGGCGCGCGGCGAACGGTGCGCCCCGGCGCGGGCCGGACCGATGCCGTACTCGGCGGCCAGTTCGTGCACCTGGCCGGTGATCCGCCGCTGGTACCAGCGCGGGGCGTAGGCGCCGCCCGCGTAGAGCACCTCGTACCGCCGCACCAGCCCCGGGTGGCGTTCGGCCAGCCAGGCCATGAACCACTCGCGCGCGCCCGGCCGCAGATGGAGCGCCAGCGGTGTCACCGAGGTGGCGCCGGCCGCCGCGATCGCCCGTACGGTGGCGCGCAGTTGGGCGGGCGAGTCGGCGAGGTACGGCAGCACCGGGGCCATCAGCACCGAGCACGGGACGCCGTGCTCGGTGAGGGTGCGGACGACGTCCAGCCGGCGCTCCGGCGCCGGGGTGCCCGGCTCGACCGTCCGCCACAGCTCGGCGTCGACCAGGCCGACCGAGACGGAGATCCCCACATCCGTGACGGAGGCGGCCTCCCGCAGCAGTTGGAGGTCGCGCAGGATCAGCGTGCCCTTGGTGAGGATGGAGAACGGGTTGGCGTGGTCCCGCAGCGCCTCGATGATCCCCGGCATCAGCCGGTACCGGCCCTCGGCCCTCTGGTACGTGTCGACGTTGGTGCCCATCGCGACGTGTTCGCCGCGCCAGCGCGGCGCCGCCAGCTCCCGGCGCAGCAGCTCGGGAGCGTTCACCTTGACCACGATCTGGGAGTCGAAGCCGGCGCCGGTGTCCAGGTCGAGATAGCTGTGGGTCTTGCGCGCGAAGCAGTAGACGCAGGCGTGGGTGCAGCCCCGGTAGGGATTGACCGTGTAGGTGAAGGGCATCCGGGAGGCCCCGGGGACCCGGTTGATGATCGACCTCGCCCGCACCTCGTGAAAGGTCACCCCGCGGAACTCGGGGGTGTCTATCGTCCGGCTGACCACGTCCGTCCCGAAGAGCGCGGACGGCGCGGACGGCGTTCCCTCGCCCAGTTGGTTCCAGCGCATGGTGGCCTCCTCGCCGCGTTCGTACGAATAGAACACCGGTTCGAATGCGGCGTTGTCAAGCCCGCTTTTGCGGGAGATGTCCGACCCGGGGCCCAACTCCCCCGGCCGGCCGCCGCGTTGGGCTCGCGTCCTCGCGCGGACGCCCGGCGCCCCGGGTCGTCGAAATGCGTCGACGACGGCCCCGGCTTCCGGGATCCTTGGCACCATGCGCGACGACATCCCGCAGGACGAGATCTGGAACGACGACGCCGCCCGGCGCTACGACACCCCCGGCACGGGCATGTTCGCGCCCGAGGTGCTGGGGCCCACGGTCGAGCGGCTGGCCGCCCTGGCGGAGGGCGGACGGGCGTTGGAGTTCGCCGTCGGCACCGGCAGGGTGGCCGTGCCGCTCGCGGAGCGCGGCGTACCGGTCACCGGGATCGAGCTGTCCCGGCCGATGGTGCGGCGGCTGCGCGAGAAGGTCGACGAGGAGACCGTCCCGGTGGTGGTCGGCGACATGGCGACGGCCACGGCGCCCGGCACCTTCCGACTGGTCTATCTGGTCTTCAACACCATCTCCAACCTGCTGGAGCAGTCCGCGCAGGTCGAGTGCTTCCGCAACGCCGCCCGCCACCTGGCGCCCGGCGGGCGGTTCGTCATCGAGCTGGGGGTGCCCGACCTGCGGAAGCTGCCGCCGGGCCAGGACGGCGTGGTCTGGAGCACCCGCGACGACTACCTGGCCCTCGACTCCTACGACGTGCTGCGCCAGCGGCTGGTCTCCCACCACGTCCGCGTCGACGACGGGGGCGGCGCCCGGGTCTTCCGCAGCCAGCACCGCTACGCCTGGCCGGCCGAGCTGGACCTGATGGCCCAACTCGCCGGCTTCGCCCTGGAGTCACGCCACGCCGACTGGGAGGGCGCCGAGTTCACCGCCGACTCGCCCTCGCACGTCTCGGTCTACCGGCTCCCCGAGGCGGGCTGACCCCGGCCGGGGGCACGCCCCGGCGCGCGGCCGCGGTCAGTCGCGCGGCCAGCCGCCCAGGGCGGCGTCCGCCACCCGTCGCAGCTCCTCGCGGGTGGCGCCGGCGGCCGCCTGGACCGCGATGCCGTTCGCCACCGTCAGGAGGTAGTGGGCGAGCGCGTCCGGGTCGGTGCCGGCCGGCAGGTCACCCTCGTCGACGGCGCGCTGGAAGCGGTCCCGGAAGTCCGCCCGGTTGCGGTCCCCCCACGCGGCGAGCGCCTCGGCGGCGCGCGGCCCGAGGTGGTTGGCGACGAGGGACGCCCGCACGCCCAGGCAGCCGGTCGGACAGTCGTCCCGGGTGGCGGCCAGGACGGAGGCCGCGAGATAGACGGCGGCCACCTCCCGGGCGGTGGGCTCCTCCCGGGCCCGGAGGCCGTGGGAGGCCCGGCTCTCCGCGTAGCGCTCCACGGCCTGCCGGAACAGGTCCTCCTTGTTGCCGAAGGCCGCGTACAGGCTCGTCTTGGTGATGCCCATGGCGCGGGCCAGGTCGCTGAGGCTGACCCCGTCGTAGCCACGCTCCCAGAAGGTGAGCATGGCCCGCTCCAGGGCCTCCTCGGTGTCGAACCCGCGCGGCCGACCGATCGGCGCCTTCCCCGTCGCTTCCACGCCCCCACCCTACCCTTCCGTTCCGACCGGAACAGAAGTGCTAGAGTTGTGTTCCGTTCCGACCGGAACAGAATACGGGAGGGGTCACACCATGGGAACGCTCGAAGGCAGGACGGCCGTCGTCACGGGCGGCGGCACGCGGGGCATCGGCCGGGCGACGGCGGCGCGGCTGGTGGCCGAGGGGGCGCACGTGTTCATCACCGGCCGGCGGGAGGCCGAGCTCAAGGAGGCGGTGGAGACCATCGGCCCCTCGGTCACCGCGGTGCCGGGCGACATCACCGACCCGGCCGACCTGGACCGGCTCTACGAGGCGGTCAGCGCGCGCGGCCGGGGCCTGGACGTGCTGTTCGCCAACGCGGCCACCGCGTCGTTCGCGACACTGGAGCAGGTCACCGTCGAGGAGCTGGACCGCGTCTTCGCGGTGAACGTCAAGGGCACGCTGCTGACCGTGCAAAAGGCGCTGCCGCTCCTCAACGACGGCGCCTCGGTCATCCTGAACGCCTCCACGGCCGCCGACCGCGGCGCGCCGGCGTTCGGCGTGTACGCGGCGTCCAAGGCCGCCGTCCGCTCCTTCGCGCGGACCTGGGCCAACGAGCTCACCGGCCGGGGCATCCGCGTCAACGCCATCTCACCGGGGCCGATCGACACCTCCGGCGTCACCGAACTCGTCGGCGAGGAGAACGCGGCCGCCTACAAGGCGCAGATGGGGTCCGAGCTCCCGATCGGCAGGGTCGGGGACCCGGAGGAGGCCGCCGCCGCGGTGGCCTTCCTCGCCTCCCGGGACAGCGCTTTCGTCCTCGGCGCCAACCTGTACGTCGACGGCGGCGCCAACCAGATCTGAGGCGCGCGCGACCCCGCACCTCCC
This sequence comes from Streptomyces zhaozhouensis, assembly GCF_900230195.1. Lineage (GTDB taxonomy): Bacteria > Actinomycetota > Actinomycetes > Streptomycetales > Streptomycetaceae > Streptomyces > Streptomyces zhaozhouensis. Next base: position 164,892 of record NZ_OCNE01000013.1, on the reverse strand, counting down.
CCGCCCCGCGCGGCGCGCGGGGCGGGGGAGGGCGTCGCGCCACCGGAAGGGGCCGGCCGGACGCGCGCGAAGGCATCGCGGTCGCACACCCATGGGAGTGCGCGCCCTTCTCGTGTTCCGTGGTCCCCATGACGCACGCGACCGACCACGACGCGCGGACCCTGCTGGTCACCGCGCACCCGGACCCCGCCTCCCTGACCCACCACGTGGCGGAACGCCTCGCCTCCGCCCTGGCCCCCGGGCCCGTCGAGGTGGCGGACCTGTACCGGGAGGGGTTCGACCCCAGGTACACCCCCGAGGACCGCCTCGCCTACCGGGAGGGCGGCCACCCCGCCGACGTCGCCCGCGAGCACCGCCGGCTGGAGGGCGCCAGCCATCTGGTCCTGGTCTTTCCGGTGTACTGGTGGTCCATGCCGGCGCTGCTCAAGGGATGGATCGACCGGGTCTTCGTCAACGGCTGGGCCTTCGCCTACACGACCAAGGCGGGGCCGCGCCCGATGCTCCAGCGGCTCACCACACATCTGGTGCCCATCGCCGGCGCCGACTCCGGCGCCTGGGAGCGCCACGGCTACGAACGGGCGCTGCGGACGCAGATCGAGCACGGGCTCGTCGACTACGTCGGGAGCCGCCGTGGCGCCACCGCGTTCGTCCACGACTCCGAGCAGCCGTCCTCCGAGGCCACGGAGGAGAGTGTCGCGCGCGCCGTGCGGGCGGTCGGCGAAGCGGTGCGGGCCGGCGCACCACCGGCGTGACGCGTCAGGGGCGGCCCGTCCCGCGTGCGTGACGCGTCAGGGACGGTCCGTCCCCCGTGCGTGACGCGTCAGGGGCGGCCCGTCCCCCACCCCGCGGTCACGTCGGCCAGCCATCCGCGCAGCAGCTCGTTGACCTCCTCCGGCCGCTCCTGCTGCACCCAGTGGCCGCAGCCGTCCAGCAGGTGCCTGCCCGTCAGCGCGGGCAGGGTCTGCTCGAACGCGTCGACGGCCTCCGCCAGCCAGCGCAGCGAGGCGTCCTCGGCGCCCGCGACGAAGAGCGTCGGCTGGCGCAGGGGTTCGCCCTCCCAGGCGGCCAGGTCCTCCCAGTCGCGGTCCATGTTCCGGTAGCGGGCGAGCGCGCCGAAGAAGCCGGTCCTCTCGAACTCGCCGGCGTAGACGTCCAGTTCCTCCTCGGCGAGCCAGGAGGGAAGCGGCCCCCCGGTGAAGCGCGCGCGCATCTCGCCGCCGCGCGGCACGAAGTACGGGCCCGGCCCTTCCGCCGGGGCCCGGCCGCCGGAGAGCGAGGTGTAGAACCCGGCGAGCCACCCCCGCACGTCCCGCTCGATCTCCGCCTCCGCCACCCCGGGGCGCTGGAGGTAGGGCACGTAGAACTCGTCCTCCCCCGGCATCGCGGCGAAGACCCGCGAGGGCCGGGGCCCGCCCGGCGGGGTGTAGGGGACGCCGAGCAGCGCCACCGCGGGGAAGACCTCGGGCCGCAGCAGTCCCGCCTGGCCGGCGAGCGTCGCCCCCCAGTCGTGTCCCACCAGGACGGCCCGCCGTTCGCCCAACTCCCTGACCAGCCGCACGGTCTCGCCGACCAGCGCGACCGCCCGGTAGGCGTCGGCGGACGCCGGCCGCGAGGAGCGGCCGTACCCCCTCGCGTCCACGGCGACGGCCCGGTAGCCGGCGGCGGCGAGCGCCGGCAGCTGGTGGCGCCAGGAGTACCAGGACTCGGGGAAGCCGTGCAGCAGCAGGACCAGCGGCCCCTCCCCCTGCTCCACCAGATGCACCCGCCCGCCCGGCAGCTCCAGCAGGCGGCGCCGCGCGGCGGCGGGGGAGGTCACGGAACGGGGCGCCATGGCGGCCTCCTGGGTCGGTTCGCGGAGACGGTCGCCCCGAGCATCGCCCCGCGCCGCACCGCCGCCCAAGCGACGTTGCCGAAGCGGCAACCCGCCCCACCCGGACGCGCCGACGGGTCCCACCAGCACCACGGACGGGGGGTTAACACCACCTGGGAGAGGCGGGCGGACCGCATGGTTCGCCGCCCCGCGTCTTCTTAACGTGGTGTCACACGGAAGGGCGGGGCCCGGGAGGGCGCCGCACGGCACGGACAGAAGAGGAATGGACTCATGGCGCGGTTCGGCGGACGGATGACCAAGGCGTGGGCGCTCACCGCGGGGGCGGGCGTGCTGGCCACGGGCGCGGCCATGGTGGTCGCGCCGCAGGGATCGGCGTTCGGACTGCCCCGCGGCGGCGCGGAGGCCGGCGCGGAGTCCCCGCTGCAGCGGGACGCGGAGGCCGTGGTGGAGACGGGGGCGACCGGGCTGACGGTGGAGGTCGGCGCCGCCGACGGCCGGACCGAGCGGGCGCGTGCCGGGGTGGCCGAACTGGGCGGCGAGCAGCCGGTGCCGTGGTCCCCGTACTACCGGATAGGCAGCGACACCAAGACCTTCGTCTCCACGGTGCTGCTCCAACTCGTCGACGAGGGGAAGGTCTCGCTCTCCGACACCGTGGAGCGGTGGCTGCCCGGCGTCGTGACCGGCGAGGGCAACGACGGCTCGCGGATCACGGTGGAGAACCTGCTGCGCCAGACCAGCGGACTGGCCAACTACACCGACGTGGTCTTCAGCGACCCGGAGGCGCTGACGCCCGAGGGCCACCACGAGGGCCGCTTCGCGCAGATGACCGCCGAGGAGATGGTCGCCCTCGCGATGACCCAGCCGCCCGGCTGGCTGCCGGACGCGGAGGACCCGGCCGGCGAGACCCGGTGGGCGTACTCCAACACCAACTACGTGCTCGCCGGCATGATCATCGAGCAGGTCACCGGGCACTCCTGGGAGCAGGAGGCGCACGACCGGATCATCGCCCCGCTCGGCCTGGAGCGCACGCTCTCCCCCGGCAGCTCCGCCTACGTGCCGCAGCCGACCGCCCACGCGTACGTCCAGTTCCCCGGGCAGGAGGAGCTGACCGACACCACCCTGGGGACGGACGCCGGCGCCGACGGCGCGCTGATCAGCACGCCGGACGACATGAACACCTTCCTGCGGGCGCTGATGGACGGCACCCTGCTGTCGGAGGAACGGCTCGCCGACATGCGGCGCACCGTTCCGGCGCCGGAGTTCGGGGACGGCGCCGAGTACGGGCTCGGCCTGGCCTGGGCCCCGCGGTGCGGCGAGGACGAGGCGGGCCTGTGGTTCCACGGCGGGACGTCGTTCGGCACGGCGTCCGAGGGCGCGGTCACCGAGGACGGTGCGACGGCGGCCAGCTCGGCGATCTTCACGGTGCGCTTCGGCGACCCCGAGCGGAACGCCGCCCAGAGCGAGGCGGCCCGCGAGATGGTGGACAACGCCCTCTGCTCCGACGGGCGTTGACCCACCGAGCCGGAGCGCGCGAGCGCCCCGCCCCGGGGCTGACCGGCCCGGGGCGGGGCCGAGGTGCGGCACGGGCGGCGACGGCCCACGGAAGGGGTGGGGAGCCGTGGTCGCCCGCGCCGGTTCTGGGGGCGGTGGAGCCCGTTGGGCCGCCACCGGTTCAGGCCGCGGCCAGGTCCGGCTTCAGCAGCACCTTGGTCCAGCCCGGGTCCCGGTTGTCGAAGTGGCGGTAGGCGTCGGGCGCCTCGGCCAGGGGCAGCCGGTGGGAGACGACGAAGCTGGGCTGGGCCCGGCCGGCGATGATCATGTCCCGCAGCTGCCGGTTGTAGCGCTTGACGTCCGCCTGGCCGGTGCCCATGCGCAGGCCCTTCTCGAAGAACCCGCCCATCCGGAAGAGCAGTTCGCCCTTCTTCGCGCTCTCGGTCGGCCCGCCGGGGTCTGCGGGGAGATAGAGCCCCACGACGCCCAGCGCGCCGGTCGCGCGCACCGCGTCGACCAGGGTGTTGAGCACGAGCGCCGGCTGCTCCTCGCCCTCCCGCGCGGTGGCCTGGTAGCCGACCGCGTCGATGCCCTTGTCGGTGCCCTCGCCGCCGTTGAGCTCCTTGATCTGCTCGGCCGCGTCGCCCTGCGAGAAGTCGACGGGGATCGCGCCCGCCCGCTCGGCCAGCGCCAGCCGGTCGGGCTGCCGGTCGACGACGAACACCTTCGAGGCGCCGCGCAGTTGCGCCGAGTAGGCGGCCATCAGGCCGACCGGCCCCGCGCCGAAGACGCAGACCGTCTCGCCCGGACTGACGTCGGCCAGCTCCGTGGCGTGGTAGCCGGTGGGGAAGATGTCGGCCAGCAGCGCGAAGTCGTCCTCGAACTGCTCGCCGGGCGGCAGCTTCAGACAGTTGAAGTCGGCGAACGGCACCCGCAGGTACTCGGCCTGCCCGCCCCGGTAGGGGCCCATCGAGACATAGCCGTACGCGCCGCCGGCGAAGCCCTCGTTGACCGTGAGGCAGAAGCCCGTGTCACCGGCCAGGCAGTTGCGGCAGAAGCCGCACCCCACGTTGAACGGGAGGACCACCCGGTCCCCCTTCCTTATCCGCGCGACGCCGGGGCCGACCTCCTCGACCACGCCCATGTTCTCGTGACCGAACACGATGCCCGGCTCGGCGCCGGTGCGGCCCTCGTACATGTGCAGATCCGACCCGCAGATCGCGGCCGTGGTGATCCGCACGACCACGTCGTTCGGGTCCTCGATCCGCGCGTCCGGGACGTCCTCGACCGTCACGGAGTAGGGCTCCTGGTACACGACCGCCTTCACAGCAACCTCCCGAACACGCGCGGTTACGCCCTTTTTGATGCGTTATGTTCCACGGTAGTGCGCCCCGCCCCGCGCGGCGACCCGAGCGCGGGGCGACGGCCGGCCACGCCGTTCACCGGCCGGTGTCCGAGCACGGCGCACGGGGGATGGAGTACGTTCCCTTGCATGTCTCGCACGGTGAAGTCCGCTCGCAGCCAGCACTCCACGCAGCGGCGGAAGGTGCGTGGCGACCTCGCGTCGGCCGCGCTGGAGCTGTTCGCCACCAAGGGGTACGAGGCGACCACGGTCGACGAGATCGCCGCGACGGCCGGGGTCGCGCGGCGGACCTTCTTCCGGCACTTCCGCTCGAAGGAAGAGGCGATCTTCCCCGACCACGACGACACGCTGGAGCGGGTCGAGGCCGTGCTGCGCGGCGCGCCGGCGCAGGAGAACCCGATCGACACGGTCTGCCGCGGGATCAAGGAGGTGATGCGGATGTACGCCGCCTCCCCCTCCCTCTCGGTGGCCCGCTACCGCCTGACCCGCGAGGTGCCGGCGCTGCGCGAACGGGAGATCGCCTCCGTCTCCCGGTACGAACGCCTCTTCACCCGCTACCTGTTGGCCCGCTACGACGACCACTCCCACCTGGGCGACGAGCCGCTGCTCGCCGAGGTCGCCGCCTCGGCCGTGGTCACCGCGCACAACCACGTGCTGCGCCGCTGGCTGCGCAGCGACGGACAGGGGGACGTGGAGAGCGCGTTGGACCACGCCTTCACCATCGTGCGCCGCGCCTTCGGCGACCTGCCGTCGGCGGCCGGGCAGCGCCCGCCCGCCGCGCGGGCGACCACGGACGGGGAGGTGCTGGTCACGGTCGCCAGGACGGACGCGCCGCTGCCCGAGGTGATGCGCGCCATCGAACGGGCGCTGGACCAGCGGGGTTGAGGCGGCCCCGCGCCGACGGGACGCGCGCGGAGGCGTCGTAGGGTCAACGGCGCGGGCCCCGCCCGTCCTTCCCGTTCGCGCCGCTCGCCGGAGGAAGCCCCGATGACCGACACCACCGCGCCCGCCCCCCGACCGCGCCGCTCCTGCCTGGCGGTGCCTGGCAGCAACCCGCGCTTTCTGGAGAAGGCGCAGGGCCTCCCCGCCGACATGGTCTTCCTCGACCTGGAGGACGCCTGCGCCCCCGCGGCCAAGGAGGGGGCGCGCGCGTTGGTGGTGAAGGCGCTCAACGAGGGCGACTGGGGGGCGCGCACCCGCGTCGTGCGCGTCAACGACTGGACCACGCACTGGACCTACCGCGACGTGATCACCGTGGTGGAGGGCGCGGGCGACCGGCTGGACTGCCTGCTGCTGCCCAAGACGCAGAGCGCGGAGCAGGTGGTGGCGCTCGACCTGCTGCTCACCCAGATCGAGCGGACGGTGGGCCTGCCGGTCGGCCGGATCGGCATCGAGGCCCAGCTGGAGAACGCCGGGGGGCTGCTGAACGTCGAGGCGATCGCCGCCGCCTCGCCCCGACTGGAGACGCTGGTGCTCGGCCCTGCCGACATGATGGCGTCCCTGGCGATGCGCACCCTGGTCGTCGGCGAGCAGCCGCCCGGATACCCGGCCGACGCCTACCACCACATCATGATGCGCATCCTGCTCGCGGCCCGCGCCCACGGCCTCCAGGCGATCGACGGCCCCTACCTCCAGGTCCGCGACCCGGAGGGCTTCCGCGAGGCGGCCCGCCGCTCGGCGGCGCTCGGCTACGACGGGAAGTGGGTGCTGCACCCGGACCAGATCGCGCTGGCCAACGAGGTCTACGCGCCCTCGCAGGCGGACTACGACCACGCGGAGCTGATCCTGGACGCCTACGCCCACGCGACCTCCGCCGCCGGCGGGGCGCGGGGCGCGGTGATGCTGGGCGAGGAGATGATCGACGAGGCCAGCCGCAAGATGGCGCTCGTGGTCGCCGGGGCGGGCCGGGCGGCCGGGCTGCGGCGCACCTCGGTCTTCACGCCCCCTGAGGCGTAGCCCGCCGGCGGTGGCCGCGCCCCGGGACCGGGCGGTCACCGTCGCATTCCGGCCATTTCGGCGGCCTCGGGGACCGCACCACGCCGAAGCCCGGGATTTTTACCAGATGATGAGGGAAGCGCGCGGCGGGCCGGGGTCACCCTCCCCACGGGATCGCCACGTCAGACCCCTTCACACACCCGTCGCGCCCCCTCGCCGCCCCCCGGGGGCGCGACCCCGGCGGAGCCCACGCCCCCTGCCCCCGCACCGCGCGCCGCCCGCCGCCGCACCCGCCCCGCCTGCGCAAAGCCGCAGCGCACGGCGACGCAGAGCGATCCGCGCGTGACCGAAACCCATGGGTCCCGGGCGCGGCTTCCCGCGGCGCGCCCCGCCCTCTCCCCCGCGCCTCGCGCCGGAGAAGCGCGTGACCAAGCCCACACGGGATGTCACTCGCGGTGGCCCCTCGGTGAAGAAAGCACCGGAAAAGCAAAGACGATCTTGACCTGAAGCCCCGGGAAGGCCGCGCGGATTATCCCTTTCATCCGCCCGTACGACGGCGCCCCGCGGCCACCGCGCAGCCCCGATGAGCCCGCTGGCTTGCCGAGTTACCGCCGTGGGCCTATAGCATCGGAGGTAAGCCGCTTCGCTTCTGACGGGTGCGGCACTCTCCGCTACGAAGGTCTCTCATGCCTCTCCGCTCTTCCTCTCTGCCCAGCGGCCGGGTACGTCTGGCCCGAGGTGCGTCGGCCTGGCTGCTCCCCACGGTCGCCACCGCGGCCGTAAGCCTCGTCAAGGCGCGCGGCTCCGCCCGTTGGGCGACCGTCGCCGTGCCGACCACCGCGCTGGCCGCCGGAATGCTGTGGTTCTTCCGCGACCCGGAAAGGGAGATCGGCCAGGGCCGGGTGATCTGCCCCGCCGACGGGGTGGTGCAGAGCATCACCGACTGGCCGGACGGCAGGACGCGGGTGGCGATCTTCATGAGCCCGTTGAACGTGCACGTCAACCGCGCGCCGGTCGCCGGCACCGTGGCCTCCGTGCAGCACATCCCCGGCGGCTACGTCCCCGCGTTCGACAAGGAGAGCGACAACAACGAGCGCGTCGTCTGGCGTTTCGACAGCGAGCTCGGCGACCTGGAGATGGTGCAGATCGCCGGAGCCGTGGCCCGCCGGATCGTGCCGTACGTGCCCCAGGGTTGCAAGGTCGAGCAGGGCGAGCGGGTCGGGCTGATCCGTTTCGGCTCCCGCGTCGACGTCTACCTGCCCGAGGGCATCGAGCCGGCCGTCGAGGTCGGTCAACGCACGACGGCGGGAGTGACACGTCTTGACCGTGATTGACCGCAAGTTCACCCGACGCTGGGCCGGCGCCGAGGAGGACGTCGACGACGACGATGACACGATGTCGTTGTCGATGCGGCTGTCGATAGCGGACACCCTGACCCTGCTCAACGCCACCTGCGGGTTTCTCGCCGTCTACTTCACCACCACCGGCGTGCTGATCCCGCACCTGACCAACAGCGGCGACGCCGGGGTGGTGCGCAACAACGCGGCGACCGCCGTGCTGCTGATGCTGCTGGCGTCGGTCTTCGACCTCTGCGACGGGCTGGTGGCGCGGAAGCTGCGCTCCTCGCCCATGGGCGCGGAGCTCGACAACCTGTCGGACCTGATCAGTTTCGGTCTGGCCCCGGCCTACTTCGTGCTGGTCTGGGGCATGGTGGTCGGCGACGTCCACGAACCGCTCTCCGCACTGGCCGCGACGGTGGTGCTGCTGGCCGTGGTGCTGCGGCTGGCCCGATTCTCCTGTGTGACGATGCCGGACGGCGTCTTCCAGGGGATGCCGAGCCCCTTCGGCGCGCTCACGGTCGTCTCCATCGTCCTGCTCGAACTGCCCTTCACCCCGACGCTGCTGGCGATCGGCGGCGTCGCGTGGCTGATGGTGAGCCGGGTCGAGTACCCCAAGCCGCGCGGCACGCTCGCCGTCGCGATGCTCTCGTGGATCGTGTTGAGCATGGCGCTCCTCACCGCCTGGGCCTTCGACGCGCCCGGCGGGCTGCTGATGCTCCAGACCGCCTGCTCGCTCCAGCTGGTGCTGGGCGCGGTGATCCCGCTCTTCGCCATGTGCCGCCGGGTCTTCGCCTTCCGCGACAACCGTCGCGAGGCCCGCGCCGGCGCCCAGTCCTGACACCGCCCGGCGGGGCCCGCCACACTCTTCGCTGACAGCCGTCGGGGACTCCCCGGCGGCTGTCAGTGCTCCCGTGCACAATGGCGGCATGGAGCTGACCAAGAAGGGCCACGCGTGTGTGCGGCTCACCGAGGACGGGCGCACCCTGGTCATCGACCCCGGCGCGTTCAGCGAGCCGGACGCGGCGGTGGGCGCCGACGCGCTGTTGATCACCCACGAGCACCCCGACCACTTCGACGAGGGCCGGCTGCGCACCGCGCTGGAGGCCGACCCGGGGCTGCTGGTGCACGCGCCGCGCGCCGTCGCCGAGCGGCTGGACGGCGCCTTCCCCGGGCGGGTGCGCGTGGTGGGTCGGGGAGACGTCCTGGAGATCGCCGGCTTCTCGGTCGAGGTCCACGGCGAGCTGCACGCGGTGATCCACCCCGACCTCCCGCGGGTGGCCAACGTCGGCTTCCTGGTGGACGGCGCGGTCTTCCACCCCGGGGACGCGTTCACCGTCCCCGGCCGGCCCGTGGAGACGCTGCTGCTGCCGCTGGCCGCCCCTTGGAGCAAGTTCTCCGAGGTCGTCGACTACGTCCGTGAGCTGGCCCCGCGCCGCGCCTTCGCCGTGCACGACGGGCTGCTCTCCGACGTCGGCCTCACCGTCTACGGGCGGAACATGGGCCCCCAGGGCCCCGGCGTCGGCTCCACCGAGTACGCCAGGCTGGCGCCGGGCGAGTCCGTCACCCTCGCCTGACCCCGCCCCCCCTCGCGATCCCCGAGCGACCACCGAATCCCCGAGAGAGCCGTCATGCGCATCGCCACCTGGAACGTCAACTCGATCACCGTGCGGCTGGAGCGGCTGCTCGCCTGGCTGGAGCGGAGCCAGACCGACGTGCTCTGCCTCCAGGAGCTGAAGTGCGACGCCGCCGCCTTCCCGGCCGAGCCGCTGCGCGCCGCGGGCTACGAGGCCGCGGTCCACGCCGACGGCCGGTGGAACGGCGTGGCCGTCCTCTCCCGGGTCGGGCTGACCGACGTCACGCGCGGCCTCACCGGCGGCCCGGCGTTCAACGGCTCGGCCGAGCCCCGCGCGGTCGCGGCCACCTGCGGCGGGGTGCGCGTCTGGTCGGTCTACGTGCCGAACGGACGCGAGGTGGGGCACGAGCACTTCGCCTACAAGCTGGCCTGGTTCTCGGCCCTGCGCGAGACCGTCGCCCGGGACGCGGCGGGCCGCACGCCGTTCGCGGTGCTCGGCGACTTCAACGTGGCGCCGACGGACCACGACGTCTACGACATCGCGCGGTTCGAGGGCGCCACCCACGTGACCGAGGCGGAGCGCACCGCGCTGACGGAGCTGCGCGGCACGGGGCTGACGGACGTGGTGCCGCGGCCGTTGAAGTACGACCGCCCGTTCACGTACTGGGACTACCGGCAGCTGTGCTTCCCGAAGAACCGGGGGATGCGGATCGACCTGGTCTACGGCAACGCGCCGTTCACCGCCGCCGTCTCGGACGCGTATGTGGACCGGGAGGAGCGCAAGGGCAAGGGCGCCTCCGACCACGCGCCGGTGGTCGTGGACCTCGCCCTGGAGGCGGACTGAGCCTCTCCCGGGGCGCGGCCGGGTGGTCGCCGCCGCCGGCCCGCCCCGCCAAGTGGCCCCGCGTCGAGCGGAGTTTGTGAACGGAGGGTGGCGCGAACCGCGCGCCGAGGCCACCGTTCGGTGTCCGGAGTGCGACCCTTGGGACATGAACATCCCTTTCCTGGACAACTGGCGCAGGCGGACGACGACCGTGACCGACGCCTGGTCGGACACCGAAGGGGTGGCCGCGTTGCTCGCCGAGTGCGAGCTGCTGCGGGACCGGGCGCAGCGGGCGGGGCTCGTCCTGGCCGACACCCCGGTCTCCCTTGAGGCGTTGGACCAGCTGAAGCCCCGATGGCGGGACGACCCCGAGGAGTTGCCGTGGCTGGGCAACGACGCCGGCCTCTACCTCGGCACGGTGATCGTGCGCTGCGTGCCCGGCGCCCGCTGGGGCCCGGGGCCCGACGGCCGGCCCGTGGTCGTGATGGCCTCGGGCCGCCGGGTCGACGTGACGGCGGTGGGCCGGGAGTGGGCGGAGGCGGGCGCACCGGAGCTGTCGCAGGTCTTCGCCGAGGTGGCCGAGACCTGACGGGCCGGGACGGGAGTGGTCCCGGCGGCCTCAGCCGCCGAACGGGATGACGTACTCCAGCCGCCATCGGTCCCCCGGGACGACCGTGTCGGAGGTCTCGACGGCACGGTCGTCCGCGTCGTAGTGGGTGCGCTCCACCGCCGTGACGCACTGCCCCGGGGAGCAGCCGAGCGCCTCGGCCTCGGCACCCGTGGCCGGCCGGGAGCCGACCACCTCCCGCGCCCGCACCACCCGCACCCCGATGGCGGCGAACCTGCCCCGCACCCCGCGCCTGGCGTACGGGCCGCGCTCCGGGTAGGCCACGTCGGTGTTCTCGGTGAGGGCCAACGGCTCCCAGCTGGTGGCGAGTTGCAGCGGGCGGCGATCCGCCAGGTACTCGTACTGGGTACACATCACCCGCTCGCCCTGGGCGACGCCGAGCCGCTCGGCGATGCCGGGCGGGGCGACCGTGGCCGTGGAGACGGCCTCCCAGGTGATCTCCGGCTGGTCGGCCCACTCGCCGACCAGCGCGGTCACCCCGGCGGCCAGCGGCGAGTCCACGGTGTCGGTGGACCGCAGCAGCGCGCCGATGGGCGCCCGGTCGCTGACGAAGACCCCGCGCCCGAACTGACCGGTGGCGTACCCCGCCGCCTTGAGGACCCGGACCGCGCGGTCCACCGTCTGGTCGCTGGCCCCGTAGGTACGCTTCAGCTCGGCCCGGGAGGGGATGCGGGCCCCCACCCGGAGTGCCCCCTCGTCGATCTGGCGACGCAGATCGTCCGCGATGCGCTGGTACATCGGCCGGCTGTCGCCCATCCAGGAACTCCCTTTCCACGGAGGCGTCCGTCCCCGCCCGCACAGGCTACGTCACACCGCGTCAGAGTTCCTTACTGGTGGTGAGCTTCGATGGCCGACTGGTGGCCGCCTTGGTGACATCGGCGACCGTTTCCACCACATCCGCGCCGTATGCCTGGGAGTTGGCGACCTTGAGCAGCAGGCAGAAGGTGCCGGAGGTGCCGTGCTTCCGCGCCAGCCGCACATGGTGCCGGGCGAGATGGCGGGTGGCCGCCTGGTGGGTGACGGCGCGCTGGCCGCAGACGAGGAAGACCGGGCGCTCCCCCTCCCCGGCGGTGAGCCGGGCCAGCAGGACGTACTCGGTGACGCCGGGCTCCAACCGGTAGCGCTCGCTGCCGATGTGCAGCGCCCCGCGGTCGGGCCCCTCCCCCTCGGTGTCCACCAGCACGCCGGGGAGCAGGCTCGCGAGATGCGCGGCCGTGCGCCGGTTGGCGACCGGTCCGCCGAGGCAGAACTCCGTGCGTTCCCCCAGGCTCTGCTGCGCACCCTCCCCCGAGACCAGCTGGGCCGTGGCACCGGAGTCCCTGACCACGGCGGACAGTTCCATCAGGGCCAGCACGTCGCCACGGGAGACCGCGCCGTCGGCCGTGGCGTCGAGGCCGACGACCAGCAGGCACTCGGAGTTGTCGGGGAGCCCGAAGAAGTTCTGTCGCCGGCGCCGGGCGCGGGCGGCCAGCCGGCCGCGCAGCGCCGCACCCAGCGCGAGGGCGACCAACGCGGTGCCGGTCACCGCGGCCACGAACAGAAACGCTTCGTCATCCATGGCCGGGAATCTACCGGCGCACGGTGAACGACACGAGCCCCTTCGTGCGGCAACGCACGGGGGCATACGCGGGAACGCCGGGCGCTCGTCGCGCGGTTCGCGCCGGTTTGGCGCACTGTCGCACCGACGGGTTCCGGCCAGATCACGGGGTCAGCCGTCCGCCGTCTCCCGCGCGTACCGACGAGCCAGCCCGTGAACGGCCTCCGCGACGGCGGCGCGCAGCTCGGGCGGCCCGAGCACCTCGGCGTCCTCGCCCAGTCGCAGCAGGTCGCCGACCGCGATCGCCCGGGACTCCACGGGCAGTTCCACGACGCGCCAGCCCAGCCCGTCCTCGGGTCCCGCCGCCGCCACGGCCTCGACGCCGGCGGCGCCGAAGAACATGGGGAGCAACCGGGCCGCACGCGGCGAGATCCGCAGCCGCGCCACCCCGTGGAAGCGGTGGGCCGCCAGGCGTCGGGTGAACTCCTCCCAGTGCGCGGCGAGTTCGAAGCCCTCCGGGCGCTCGAAGCGCTCGTCCCCCAGCCGCACCCCGGTGAAGCGCGCCACCCGGTAGCCGCGCACCTGCCGTTCCTCCTCCCCGGGACGGCGGCGCAGGGCCATCAGGTACCAGATCCCGCCCTTGAGGACCAGGCCGAGCGGCCACAGCTCCCGTTCCCCCTCCCGGCGCCAGCCCCGGTAGTGGGCGCGGGCCGGCAACTGCTCCCAGACGGCGCGGGCGAGGGTGGCCAGTTGGGGCACGGGCTCGCTCTCCCGGAACCAGCCGGGGGCGTCGAGGTGGAAGCGTTCCGCGACCCGCTCGGCACGCTCGGCCAGCTCGGCGGGGAGCGCGGCGCGGAGCTTCAGCTGCGCGGCCGCCAGCTCGGCGCCCAGCCCCAACTCCCGCGCGGCGCCCGGCACCCCGGCCAGGAAGAGGGATTCGGCCTGCCCGTCGGTCAGTCCGGTCAGCCGGGTCCGGTACCCCTCCAGCAGCCGGAACCCGCCGGCCGGCCCCCGGTCGGCGACCACCGGCACGCCGGAGCCGGCCAGCGCCTCCACGTCGCGGTAGACGGTCCGCACCGACACCTCAAGCTCGGCCGCCAGCTCCGGGGCGGTCAGCCGTCCCCGGTTCTGGAGCAGCAGGATCAACGAGAGCAGTCGGTCGGCGCGCACATCCCCCATTGTGACGCCGTACCTGACAGAAGATGTCAGGTACGGCGAACAGAGTGGTCGGCGCACGACATGGAACGGTCATGTCGGCCAACCCAGGAGATCAACATGTCCACCACCTCGATCGACCGCGCCCTCGCCGCCCACGCCGTCCGGATCGCCGGCACGTTCCGCCACGCCGACTGGCAGGAGCACCAGCTCTCCCCGGAGGGCGCGGAGGGCCCGAAACTGGCCAACGCCACGGTGCGCAACAGCTACGCGGGAGGCATCGAGGGCGAGGGGCTGAGCGCCTACGCCATCACCTACTTCCCGGACGGCACCGGCGGCTTCTCCGGGCTGCAGCTGGTGACCGGGAGGCTGGACGGGCGCGCCGGCTCCTTCGTGCTCGCCGAGCACGGCACCTTCGCGGCGGACCAGTCGCTGACCTGCGAGTTCACCGTGATGCCCGGCAGCGGCACGGGCGAGCTCGCGGGGCTGACGGGCGCGGGGGGCTATGTCTACGAGCCCGGTACCCAGGTCGTTCCCCTCGCCTTCGGCTACTCCCTGCCCGCCCTGCCCGAGGCCGGGTAGCCGGCCGGGCGACCGGGTACCCGGAGGGCTCGGCGGCACGGGGGCCGGCGAGGCGACGCCCGGCGGAGCGCCGGGCGGGGAAGCACGGTGAAGGGAGCCCTCCGGATGTCCAGGACGTCGATGTTCCAGCAGGTCCCGGTCGAGGAAGCCGACGCGGCGGCCGGCCGGCCGGTGGTGGGGTCCTATCCCGACTACCCGGGTGCGCAGCGCGCCGTGGACTTCCTCTCCGACGAGCACTTCCCGGTGGAGCGCACCGCCATCGTGGGCACCGACCTGCGGATGGTGGAGACGGTGCTGGGCCGGCTGACCCGGGGCAGGGCGGCCGGCGCCGGCGCGGGCGCGGGGGCCTGGTTCGGACTGCTGATCGGCCTGTTGCTCTCGCTCTTCGCCGGCGGCGGGGCGAGCGTGCTGCTGCTGATCGTCAGCGGCGTGGTCTACGGCGCGCTCTTCGGTGCCGTCTTCGGCTTCGCCGGCCACGCGATGACCGGCGGCCGACGGGACTTCGCCTCCCGGAGCCGGATCGTCGCCGCGCACTACGACGTGGTCGCCGACCCGGAGGTCGCGGAGGACGCGAGGAACCGGCTGATCAAGCTGGGCTGGCGGGAGAGCTGAGAGAACGCGGGCGGGCGGGTCACCCGGTCAGGGTGGCCTTCCACAGCTCCTCGCTCGGCCAGCGCCTGGCCCACGCGGCGGTCACCTCCGGGTAGTCGCGCGCGCCCGCCTCCGGCGCGGCGACCTCGATCAGGTCGTCCACCGTGAAGCCGTTCTCCCGCAGCAGACGGACCAGTTCCCCGTGCGACAGGGTGAACTCGACGCCGCCGCCGTGCGGCAGGCGCGACGATCCGAAGTAGGGCCGCAGCAGCCGGGCGCCGGCGGGGCCCTCCTCCGGCCGGCAGGCGGCGAAGAACGGGGAGCGCCGGCTGAACGCCAGCCGCCCGCCCGGCTCCAGCAGCCGGGCCGCCTCGGCGATCCATCGGTGCGGGTCGCACCAGAGGGAGGCGCCGTAGTCGCTGATCACCAGCGAGAACCGGCCGCCGCGCAGCGGCACCCGCTCGGCGTCGGCGAGCACCAGCTGAACGGCGAGGCCGAACTCCTCGCGCAGCTCCCGCGCGGTGGCCAACTGGGCGGCGGAGACGTCGACCGCGACCGGACGCGCCCCGGCGCGGGCGAGCCAGGCCGACACATAGCCCGTTCCGCAGCCGAGTTCGACCACGTCCCGGCCCGCGATGTCCTCGGGGATCAGCCGCGCCCGGGACTCGGGCGTCGCCCACAGCCCCCAGGTCGGCTCCCGCTGTGCCCAGTGCGCGCGGGCCAACGGCGCGTGGTAGGCGGCGCGTTCCTCGTCCCAGTGGGCTCGGTTCCGCGCGACGTGGTCGGTGCGTGCATTCCCGGCTGCGGCCATGCGGGTCATCAGACAGGCGGACGGCGGTCGGCCGCAACGGAATAGCGGCGGGCGCCGCGACCGAGCGCGCGGTGCGCGGGGGGTCCCCGCGTTCAACGGGTCGGTCTGGTCCGCAGGCCGTGCATCCCGCCGTCGACGGGGAGGGCGGTGCCGGTGACCGCCGAGGACCAGGGGCCCGCGAGGTGCGCGATGGCCTCGGCCACCTCGACGGCGGCGACCAGCCGGCCGGTCGGCTGGCGCGCCTCCAGCGCGGCGCGCTCGGCCGCGGGGTCGTCGGCGGCCGACAGCAGCCGGCCCACCCAGGGGGTGTCGACGGTGCCGGGGTTGACGCAGTTGACGCGGACGCCGTCCGCCAGGAGATCGGCCGCCGTGGCCCTGGTCAGCGCTAAGAGCGCGCCCTTGGTCGCCGAGTACAGCGCGCGGTCGGGCAGCCCGGTGGTGGCCGCGACGGAACAGGTGTTGACGATCGCGGGCGCCGATGAGCGGCGCAGATGCGGCAGCGCGGCCCTGGTCACGCGCACCACGCCGAGCAGGTTGACGTCCAGGACGCGGTGCCACTCCTCGTCGGGGTTGTCCTCGACCGTGCCCGCGGCGCCGATGCCGGCGTTGTTGACGACGATGTCCAGGCCGCCGAACGCCTCGGCGGCGGTGGCGACGGAGGCGCGGACCGAGGCGTCGTCGCTGACGTCGGCGCGCAGGCCGAGCAGCGGCTCCGGCACCTCGGCGGTGAGGTCGAGGCAGGCGACCCGCGCGCCCCGTTCGGCGAGCAGGGTGGCGGTGGCGAGACCGATGCCGGAGGCTCCGCCGGTGACCAGGGCGGAGAGCCCGGCGAAGGGGAGCCCGCCGTCGGGGGCGCTCGGGTCCTGGGTCATCGGGACTCCCTCCACACGGGTCCTTCCGGGTAGCGGTGGTCCGCGACGGAGGCGGGGTGCAGCTCGGCGCCGAGGCCGGGTGTCAGTGGCGCGAGGTAGTGTCCATCACGCAGAGTTACCGGAGCGGTGAAGTGTTCGTGGAGGTGGTCGACGTACTCGATGACCCGGTTCTCGGTGGTGCCGCTCACCGCCACATAGTCGAACATGGCGAGGTGTTGGACCATCTCGCACAGGCCGACGCCACCGGCGTGCGGGCAGACGGGGACGCCGAACTTGGCGGCCAGCAGCAGGATCGCGACGTTCTCCGTCACGCCGGCGACGCGGGAGGCGTCGAGTTGCAGGATGTCGATGCCCTCGGCCTGGAGCAGCTGCTTGAAGACGACCTGGTTCTGGCAGTGTTCGCCGGTCGCGACGCGGATGGGCGCGACGGCGCGGCGGATCGCGGCGTGGCCCAGGACGTCGTCCGGCGAGGTGGGCTCCTCGATCCAGTAGGGGTCGAAGGGGGCGAGCGGGCGCAGTCGTTCGATCGCCTCGGTGACGCCCCACGCCTGGTTGGCGTCGATGGCGATGCGGATGTCCGGGCCGACGGCCTCCCTCGCCAGTCGCAGCCGCCGCGCGTCGGCCTCGGCGTCGGCGCCGACCTTGAGCTTGATCTGGCGGAAGCCGTCGGCGACCGCCTCCTTGGCGAGCCGGACCAGCTTCTCGTCCGTGTAGCCGAGCCAGCCGGGGGTGGTGGTGTACGCGGGGTAGCCGTGCGCCAGCAGGTGCTCGGTCCGCTCGGCGCGCCCGGGGGCGGCGGCGCGGAGGATGTCCAGCGCCTCCTCGGGGGTGAGGGCGTCCCTCAGATAGCGGAAGTCGACCAGGGAGACGAGCTGTTCCGGGCTCATCTCGGCGAGCAGCCGCCACACCGGCTTGCCGACGAGCCGGCCGGCGAGGTCCCAGACGGCGTTGTCGATGGCGGCCGCCGCCATGTGGATGACGCCCTTGGACGGGCCGAGCCAGCGGAGCTGACCGTCGTTGACCAGCCTCCGGTGGAACGCGCCCGGGTCGTCGAGGAGTTCGGGAACGGACTGCCCGACGACCAGCGGGGCGAGCGCGGAGACGGCGGCGGCCTGGACCTCGTTGCCGCGGCCGATGGTGAAGGCGAGGCCGTGGCCCTCGGCTCCTCCGCTGGTGCGGACCGTGACATAGGTGGCGGAGTAGTCGGGTTCGGGGTTCATGGCGTCGGAGCCGTCCAGCTCCCGCGAGGTGGGGAACCGGACGTCCGTGACGTCCAACGAGACGATCTGCTCAGTCATGGTGCCTGCCGGGCTGCTGGTGGTCTGGGTCGGGTCCTGGCCCCTCGCCGGGAGCGTCACGTCGCCGGAGAGAGCCTAGACATGGGATCTATTGATAGGGGCAGCGGCCCGTAACGTCCAGCCCTGTTGACAAAACCGCTGGTTATCGATTCAGTCGACTGCCTCTGTGGGCGACGGACATCACACCCTCTCGCCGAAGGTGGGATCTTTCTGTTAGGGTCCTCGCGTCCGAATTCCCCTGCGAGGTTGAGCAGATGTCGCTGACCGACAACGCCATCGCCCGCATCCGGGAGCTGATCCGGTCCGGCGCGCTGCCCCCGGGTGCCAAGCTGCCGCCCGAGCAGCAGCTCGCCGCCGAGCTCGGCCTGTCGCGGAACCTGATGCGTGAGGCGGTCAAGGCCCTGGTCGTCGCCCGGGTGCTGGAGATCCGCCGGGGCGACGGCACCTATGTGACCAGTCTCCAGCCGAGGCTGCTGCTGGAGGGGCTGGCCGTCGCCGTCGAGCTGCTGCACGGCGAGACCCTGCTCGAACTCACCGAGACCCGGCGCCTCTTCGAGCCGGTGGCCACCGGACTCGCGGCGCGGCGGATGACGCCGGAGGCGCTGGCCGTGGTCGCCCGCGAGCTGGAGGCGATGCGCGCCGCCAGGGACGACGTCGAGCTGCTGGTCCACCACGACGCCGCGTTCCACAGCGCGGTGCTGGCCGCCACCGGCAACGAGACGCTGGTCTCGCTGCTGGACGGGATCTCCGGGCGCACGCTGCGCGGCCGGATCTGGCGGGCGCTGGTCGACGAGCACGCCTCCGCGCGCACGCTCACCGAGCACGAGGCCATCTACGACGCGCTCGCCGCGGGCGACGCGGCGCTGGCCGAGGCCACCGCGCTGGTGCACGTGAGCAGCACTGAGCACTGGCTCCACCGCCACCTGGAGGCACAGCGCGCCGTCGAGGCGGAGGCCGAGGAGGCGGACGAGACGGCGCCGCTCCCTCTCGCCGCCCCCGCGCCGGAGCGCACGCCGGCGGTGGGACGGTGACGGGCGCCGGCGGATCGGTGACGCTGGGGCGCTCGGGCGTGACCGTGAGCCGGATCGGGCTCGGCACCGCGCCGCTCGGCGGACTCTTCACCCCGGTATCTGACGCCGACGCCGAGGCGACGCTGGAGGCCGCCTGGGACGCGGGCGTGCGTTACTTCGACACCGCGCCGCACTACGGGCTGGGCGTCGCCGAGCGGCGGCTGGGCGCCTTCCTCGCCGACCGGCCCAGGGACGAGGTGGTGGTCTCCACCAAGGTCGGACGGCTGCTGCGCCCCGGGTACTCCCCGCCGGGCACCGACGGATACCACGGCGCGCCGACCGACCTGGCCCGGCGGTGGGACTTCAGCGCCGAGGGGGTGCGCGCCTCGCTCACCGAGTCGCTGGAACGTTCCGGCCTGGACGCCTTCGACCTGGTGCTGCTCCACGACCCCGACGACCACGGCGAGCAGGCGCTGGCGGAGGCGTACCCGGCCCTCGCCGAGCTGCGCGCCGAGGGGCTGGTGCGCGCCGTCGGCGCGGGGATGAACCAGACGGGGATGCTGACCCGGCTGGTCAACGAGGCGGAGCTGGACGTGGTGCTGGTCGCGGGCCGCTACTCGTTGCTGGACCGGAGCGCGGCCGACGAGCTGCTGCCGGCGTGTGAGGCGCGCGGGGTGGGCGTGTTGGTGGGCGGGGTCTTCAACAGCGGGCTGCTGGCCGCTCCGCGCGCCGGCGCGACCTTCGACTACGCGCCGGCGCCCGACCCGCTGGTGCGCCGGGCGCGCGCGCTGGCCGCGCGCTGCGCCGCGTTCGGCGTGCCGCTGCCGGCCGCCGCCCTCCAGTTCCCGCTGCGCCATCCGGCCGTGAGCGGAGTGCTGCTCGGGGCGCGCAACGGACGTGAGATCACGGAGAACGTCGCCCACGCCGCCACCGGCATCCCCGAGGAGCTGTGGCGAAGCCTGGAGGCGGGCCCGTCCGAGGAAGCCGAGGAGAGCGGGAGCACGGAGTGACCGGTCAGGACGGCGTGATCGACGCCCACCACCATCTGTGGGACCCGGCCCACCGGCCCCAGCCCTGGCTGCTGGAGGCGGGGATGGCCGAGCTGCACCGCCCCTTCGGCACCGAGGAGTTGGCGGCGACCGCGGCGGACGCCGGGGTCGTCGGCACGGTACTGGTGCAGGTGCTGCCGGAGCTGGCGGAGACCGTCGACTTCCTGGCCGTCGCCGCGCGGACGCCGCTGGTGGCCGGGGTGGTCGGCTGGGTCGACCTGACGCGCGGCGCCGCCGCGGTCGCCGAGGACCTGGCCCGGCTGCGCTCGGGGCCGGGCGGCGAGTTCCTGGTCGGGGTGCGGCACCTGGTCCAGGGCGAGGACGATCCGCGCTGGCTGTGCCGGCCCGAGGTGCGCGAAGGGCTGACGGCGGTCGAGGAGGCCGGGCTGGTCTACGACCTGCTGGTGCTCCCCCACCAACTGCCCGCCGCCGTCGAGACGGTGCGCGCCCTGCCGGGGCTGCGCTTCGTGCTGGACCACCTCGCCAAGCCGCCCATCGCCGAAGGGACGCGGGAGCCGTGGGCGGGGCTGCTGCGCGAGCTGGCGGCCGAGCCTGGCGTGAGCTGCAAGCTCTCCGGCATGGTGACCGAGGCGGAGTGGAGCGGCTGGACGGTCGGGGCGCTGCGCCCCTACGCGGAGGTCGCGCTGGCGGCCTTCGGGCCGGAGCGGGTGCTCTTCGGCTCGGACTGGCCGGTCTGTCTCGCCGCCGCCTCGTACGCCGACGTGCTGGGCGCGGCACGGGAGTTGACGACCGCGTTGACCGCCGAGGAGCGGGCAGCCGTCTTCGGGGGCAACGCCCGTCGGCTCTACGGGCTGGGGAACTGAGCCCCCTGGCCCGGGTCGCGCGGCTCCCCGCCTGCCGCGCCGGGGCGCGCACGCCCCGGAGTCCCCGTCGCCCGCACACCGGAGTCCTCGTGCGCACGCGCGCCGTGCGACCACCGCGCGCCGTGCGACCGCCGCGCCGGACCGCAGCGCGCCCCGACCGCGGCCCGCGGCCGTTCGACCGCGCCGTATGCCGGGTGCCCCGGCCCTCGGGCCGCGCACTCCCCGGAGAGCCGCCCCGACGTTCGGTGACCGGCGTGGGCCGGTTTCGGACGGGCTTTGCCGATCGTTTGCCGACCGCGCGGCCCCCCGGCGGACGGTCAGAAGCGGTCCACCCGGGGAAAGGCTCCGACCGGCGTCGCCTCGTCCGGGTCGACGAAGCACAGGCGCGCGCGGGCGGCGGTGGGCGCGTCGATCAGCACGGCCGAACCGCAGCCGGCCGGCAGCCGCTCCCCCTCCACCCGCGCCAACAACCGCGCCAGCGCCCGGCGATGACGACGGAACGCGTATCCGGAGACCGCACGTCCGCGCCGCCGCTGACCGGCCAGCGCCGACTCGGCGGGGACGTCGAAGAGCAGCAGGTGGTAGGGCTGCCCGCGGCGCCACGCGTGCCAGGCCAGCCACGCGCGCACCCAGCGCAGCCGCCCGCAGTCGTGCACCAGCACGGCCGCGCCCTGACGCAGCGCCAGCCACAGCCTCAGGTAGTGCGCCAGGCGCACCAGCGGGCGGTAGACGGCGTACGGCAGCCGATGCCCCAGACGGAGGTCCCAACGCTCCCTGACGTCCTGGGAGTCGATCGTCCGCACACCCGCCCCGGCACCGCCCGGACCGTGGGCGCGCCGCATCAGCGTGGACTTGCCGCATCCCGGCAGGCCGCTCACCACCACCCGGTGGCCGGCCGGCCAACACAGGGAGAGAGGCCCGTCGCCGGGCTCACCGCGCAGGTCACGGACGTGGGGATGGGCCGGGTCGGCCACGGTCTGGTCCATCATGTCCCTTCACCCGGCCGCGGATCGGCCTATGTGGCTGATTCTGCCCGCTTCCAGGGGTGACCGGACGTCCGCATGGCCCAACTGTCCATCTAGCGACGGGCGATGGGCCAGAAACCATCGATCCGTTGTCCGGGAGCCGTCGCCCGCCGGGGAACGGCCGTCCGGGACCGTGTGCCGTCACGGACCCCGGACGGCCGTGCGCCTGACGCCCGTTCAGCAGCCCGTGCGGGTGGTGCCCACGGCCACGTCGTCGTACCAGAGGGTGTCGGCGCCCTCGCCGTAGCTCTCCCAGCCGAGGCGCAGGTCGACCACGTCCGGCGCCCAGTCACCGCGGTTGAGCCACTGCTGGTCGACGTCCTGCGTCGGCTCGCCGTCCACCACCAGCCCCTCGACCCGTTCGCCGTCGAGCCAGGTCTCCAACAGTCCTGCTGTCCCGTCGAGTTGGAACTCCAGGCAGGACCACTGGTCCACCGGCAGCGGCGCGCTGAGCGCCACGCCGGCCGGGCTCTGCGCGGGCAGGGTCGCGTCGTCGGACTCCCGGTTCCACTGGAGCGCCGCGTTCTGCCCGCCCATCCGCAGGTCGCGGGAGCCGTCGCCCACGTCCTCCATCGCGAGGAAGGTCACGTGCTGCTGCGGGAGCGCGGTGGTGTGCCGGACCCAGAAGCGGACGTAGAGGCCGCTCGCGGTGTCCACGTCCGCCAGCTCGGTGGCGACGAAGACGTGGTTGCAGTACCCGTCGGCCCCGTCGATCCGGAGCGCGCCGCCCCCGTCGCGCCCCGCCTCGGTGTCGACGGTCGCGGAGCCGAGGCCGGAGCAGTCGCGCGTCTCCACGGCCCAGCGGCCCGTCGGGGCGCCGCCGTCCATGGCCTCGAAGTCCTCGCAGAATCCGTCCGTCGCGCACGCCGCCGGGTCCGCGGCGGGTTGGCCGCCCAGCGCGGCGCTCGTTCCGGTGGCGGCGAACGCCAGGGCGCAGGCCGCGGCGACGGCGCCGCGCCGCCCGCGGCGCGTGGTCCGCGGGGAGGCGGTGGCGGCGCGGCGCGCCGGGGTCCGGGTGGGGGGAGGCGTCATGTCCAACTCCTGCTCGTTGGGGGACGATGCGGCCGGCGACCACGGCGCGTGCGGGTGTCCCGTTGCCCGCACACTCCATGGGAGCGCTCCCAACACTGAAGGTAGCCCTCCCCCACCCCCGGGTCCAGAACCCGGACGGGGTTCCCGCCCGGTCGCCCCGCCGCGCCGCCGGGGCCGCGCGACGGCAGGACCGGGACCCCCGGCGTAGGACCAGCAGCCGGGCATGTTCGGTCCCCGGGTCAACGCCGCGCGGGGGCCGCCTCGTTACGTTCGTGGCATGAGCACAGCCGAGCAGTCCGCCCAGGCGGCCGGTGACGACACCGGCCTCGACATCGACGCCTATCTCTCCCGGATCGGCTGGCGCGGGGCGACGCGCCCCGACGTCGCCACCCTGCGCGGGGTGCACGCCGCGCACCTGCGGGCGTTCCCCTTCGAGAACCTGGACGCCGTGGCCGGCGTCGTCCCCTCGCTCGAACCCGACGACATCGTCGACAAGCTGCTGCGCCGGCGCCGGGGCGGCTACTGCTACGAGCAGAACACGCTTCTGGCCATGGCCCTCGAACGGCTCGGCTTCTCCGTGACCCTGCTGGCCGCGCGGGTGGTCGTGGGGGCCGAGCGGGTCGAACGACGCCCGCGCACCCACGCGGTGCTGCTGGTCCGCGTCCCGGGCGAGCCGCTGCCCCACCTCGCCGACGTCGGGTACGGCGAGGTGGCCGGGCTGCTGGAGGCGGTGCCGCTGCGGGACGACGTCGAACTGCGCGCCGGGGCGCGCCGCCACCGGCTCGTCAGGTCGGAGGGCGACGGGCCGCTGGAGCTGTGGACGCTGCGGGCCCTGGTGAACGGCGACTGGGTCGACCAGTACACGTTCACCGTGGAGCCCTTCACCCCGGCGGACCTGACCGTCATGAACTGGCACGTGGCGACCCACCCGCGCTCCCCGTTCAGCTCACGCCCGACCGCCCGGCGCACCACGGCGTGGGGTCATCTCGCCCTGGACGCGCTCCGTCTCACCGTGACGGACGACGAAGGAGGGGTGTCCGTACGGGAGTTGACGGACGAGACGGAGCTGCGTCGGGTGCTGGAAGCGGAGTTCGGCATCGAGGTGCCGGAGTCGACCCGGCTGGTCGGATAGCGTCTCCTGGCGTCCGACACCGCCCGACGGCTCCCGCGGCGCCCGTCAGCGGGCCGCGCGGAGGAGGCGGAGCTGGCCGATCTCGGCGGCGTTCTTGGTCAGTTCGACGGCGGCGAACGAGTAGAGGTGGGCGCGGGTGAGGCCGGCGTCGGCCGGCCAGGGGTAGGCGGCGGGGAGGGCGAGGTCCTCCTCGTCGGCGCGTGCCAGCACGTCGTGCCAGGTGTCGTGGAGGGAACGGAGCCAGGCCACCGTGGGCTCGCCCGGCCCTGGCCAGAGGATCTCCTCGCGCGCCCGGGGCGTGCGCCCCCGCGCGTGGTCGCAGGCCACGCTCCACCACCAGCCGAGGTGCCAGCTGACCCAGCCGATGGTGGGCACCGGGATCGGGTCGGGCTCGACCTCGGCGAAGTCGGGGCGCCAGCCGCCGTCCTCGGTGGGATGCATCGTCCAGACCAGCGGGCCGGGCTCCCAGAGGAAGTCCTCGGGGGCGAGCCGCTGGAGGTGGTAGTCGAAGAAGGACCAGGCGAAGTCGAACTGCCAACGCGCCTGGTCGGCCGCGGTGGTCGTCATGGCCGACGACCCTGGCACGGGAGAGCGGACGCACGCCACGGGTTATCGGTGCGGGCGTGGCGGACCGCCCGCTCCGGCCGGGCGCGAGGCCCTACTGCGGGGCGCCGACCCGCACGTATGCTCCGCGCATGTTCACCACACGGCCCACGCTCCAGGGCACTTTCGGCATGGTTTCCAGCACCCACTGGCTGGCGTCCCAGTCCGCGATGGCCGTTCTGGAGGACGGCGGCAACGCCTTCGACGCGGCGGTGACCGCCGGGTTCGTCCTCCAGGTGGTGGAGCCGCACCTCAACGGGCCCGGCGGCGACGTGCCGATCCTGCTGGCCCCGGCCGGCGGGGAGGTGCGGGTGCTGAGCGGGCAGGGGCCGGCGCCGGCCGGGGCGAGTATCGACCACTACGCCGGGCTGGGACTCGCGCTCGTGCCGGGGACCGGCCCGTTGGCCGCGGTGGTGCCGGGCGCGTTCGACGCCTGGCTGACCCTGCTGCGCGACCACGGCACCCGGAGCCTGGGGCAGGTGCTGGGGTACGCGATCGGCTACGCGGAGGGCGGCCACCCGGCGGTGGAACGGGTCGGGGCCACGGTCGCGTCGGTGCGGGAGCTCTTCGAGCGGGAGTGG
Organism: Streptomyces zhaozhouensis; assembly: GCF_900230195.1. Classification (GTDB taxonomy): domain Bacteria; phylum Actinomycetota; class Actinomycetes; order Streptomycetales; family Streptomycetaceae; genus Streptomyces; species Streptomyces zhaozhouensis. The sequence goes on along the minus strand of NZ_OCNE01000013.1, from coordinate 139,806 downwards.
ACCAGCTCGGCCGCCCTCTATCTGCCCGGCGGGCGCGCCCCGGCGCCCGGCGCCCTGCTTCGCAACCCCGCGCTGGCGGCGACCTGGCGGCGGCTGCTGCGGGAGAGCGCCGGCGAGGGCAGGACCCGGGAGGCGGAGATCGACGCGGCCCGGCGGATCTGGCGGGAGGGCTTCGTCGCCGAGGCGATCGTCGCCCACGCCGGGCGGCCGGCGATGGACTCCTCCGGCGAGCGGCACGCCGGCGTGCTGGACGGGGAGGACCTGGCGGGCTGGCAGGCCGGCTACGAGGAGCCGGTGCGGTACCGCTGGGGCGACTGGACGCTCTGCAAGGTCGGCCCCTGGTGTCAGGGCCCGGTGCTGCTCCAGCAACTGGCGCTGCTGGACGGCGGGATGACCGCCTCCGACTACGGAACGCCGGACTATGTGCACGCCCTGATCGAGGGGAGCAAGCTGGCGATGGCCGACCGTGAGGCCTGGTACGGGGACGCGGCGCCGGTGCCCCTGGAGGCGCTGCTCTCCCCCGACTACAACGCGCGACGGCGGCGGCTGGTCGGACAGGAGGCGTCGCTTGAGCTGCGCCCCGGCGCGCCTGAGGGGCGTGCGCCCCGGCTTCCGCGTCTGGTCGAGCGCCTGTTGGCGCCGGGCGCGCACGCCGCGCGGGCCGCCGGGGCCGGGGAGCCGACGGTGGCGCGCGACGGCGAGCCGCCCGTCGGCGCCGACGGGGAGACCCGGGGCGACACCTGCCACGTGGACGTGGTCGACCGCTGGGGGAACATGGTCTCGGCGACGCCGAGCGGCGGCTGGCTCCAGTCCAGCCCCGTCATACCCGAGCTGGGGTTCCCGCTGGGTTCCCGGCTCCAGATGACCTGGTTGGAGGAGGGGCTGCCCGCGTCGTTGACGCCGGGCCGCCGGCCGCGCTCCACGCTCAGCCCGACGCTGGCGCTGCGCGGCGACCGGCCGGTGCTCGCCTTCGGCACCCCGGGCGGCGACCAACAGGACCAGTGGCAGGCGCACTTCTTCCTGGCGCTGGCGCTGCGCGCGCCGGTGCGCGGCGGCTGGGACCTCCAGGGCGCCATCGACGCGCCCAACTGGCACCAGGACGCGTTCCCCAGCTCGTTCTTCCCGCGCGCGGGCCAACCGGGCAGCGTGACCGTGGAGTCCCGGATCGGGGAGCGGGTCGTCGCCGAACTGCGGCGCAGGGGGCACCGGGTCACGGTGGGAGAGCCCTGGTCGGAGGGGCGGCTGAGCGCGGTGGGGCGTGATCCGGAGACGGGGGTCCTCTCGGGCGCGGCCAACCCCCGGGGGATGCAGGGATATGCCGTCGGCCGGTGAGGGCCGGCGTGCGCGCCGGAGCGCGTGCGCCCCGGGCGGCCTTCCGTGCGCCGACGCCGAAAACGTTCTGTAGCGCCGAGGTAACAAGCCCCGTAACACGGCTTGGGTTCAGTACGCCCATGCCTGATGTGCGCACGACGGAACGCGAGTGGGCCGACTCCCTGGCGGCCTTCACCTCCGAGCTGCGGGCGCTGGTCGGGGTGCTCGATCCCGCGACCGGCTGGCTCGCGGTCTTCCGGCGCAGAAACGCCGCCGAGCTGGCGGCCTGGCTGGCCGGCGGGGCGCTGCCGCCCTGGGACGCGGTGGCCGACCTGCTGCGCGACCTGACCGTGCGCGGCGCGGCGGCGGAGCCGTCGGCGGCGCGCTTACGGGCGCGCTACGGCGCGGCGGTGCGGGCGCGGGACGCACTGCCCGGCGGCCGGGAGGCGTTGACCGTGCTGCTGGCCCAGCTCGACCGGTCGGCGCGCGAACTGGACGCCAGGCTGGGCGCGTTGACCAGCGCCGAGGAGGCGGCGCGGGCCACCGGCCGGGAGCGCGAGGCGGAACGGCTGGCCGCGCTGGCCGCGTGGGCGCGGGACGACAGCGAACGCGTGCGGGGCCGCCGCTCCGAGGCGCACGCCCGGCTCACGGCCCTGCCCGCCGCGCGCCCGCCGGCGGACGAGGGGGCGCGCGAAGCCTTGGCACGCCGGCGTGGAAGGCCGGCGCGGCGGCCGCGAGGGGGCGCCCGGTTCGCCGGCATCGACCCCTCGGGGGAGGCGCCCCCGGAACGGGCCCCCGACGCCGCTCCCGCCCCGACGCCGGTCGCCGTGCCCCCGCCGCCCCCGCCGCCCAGCGGCTCCCGGTTCGCCGGCGCCCTGCGCGACCACCGGCCGACCCTCGCGGAGCGGGTGACCGAGGACGACCTGGCGGCCGCGGCCGACGCCGCCGCGCGGCTGGGCGCGCTGCGGGCGGAGGGCCGGAGCGGTGCGGCCCACGGCCTGCTCTCCGAGGTCGTCGGCGGGCCCGCCGTCCGACTGCCGCTGCTGCTGGCGGCGTTGGAGCGCGCGGGGCTTGAGGCGGAGAACGCCACGCTGCTGTGGGAGGCGGGCGCGCTGCCCCCGGGGCCGTTGGCGGCGGTGGCCGAGGCGCTGGACCTCGCCGGCCGGGAGGAGGAGTGCGGACAACTGCTGCGGCAGGGCGCCGCGCGGCCGGCCGCCGAGGTGGGCGCGGTCGCCGCCGCGCTGGGGGCGCGGGGGCTGGACGGGGAGGCGGTGGCGCTGCTGCGGGCGATCGTGCGCTCCCGCACGGCGGAGGAGGCGGCGCAGGCGGCCCGCCCCGCGCCGGAGGCGCTGGTGCCGATCCTGCTGACGGCGGCCGGCGAGGTCTCCCCGCGCCACCACCGCGCGGTCGTCAGCGAGCTGCGCCGGGCCGGGATCGCGTGAGCGGCGGCGGGGTCGCGGCCGGACGGTCCCGGCCCGGGGCCGGGCGGGCGGCCGGGGCGTGGTTCGATGGGCGGGTGGATGGAGAAGAGCTGGTGAAGCGGGTGGCCGAGGCCGTCAGGCGGGTCGCGGCCCAGGAGATCCTGCCGCGCTGGCGGCAGTTGGCGGCGCACGAGGTGACGCAGAAGTCGGGACCCCACGACCTGGTGACCGTGGCCGACCGGGAGGCCGAGCGGGTACTCACGGCGGAGCTGACCGAGCTGCTGCCCGGCTCGGTGGTGGTGGGCGAGGAGGCGGTGCACGACGATCCGACCGTCTACGCCGCGCTGGAGGGCGAGGCGCCGGTGTGGATCGTCGACCCGGTCGACGGCACCCGGCCGTTCGTGCGCGGGGAGGCCGGCTTCTGCACGCTGGTGGCGCTGGCCGAACGCGGCGAGCTGCTGGGGTCCTGGACGCACGCGCCGGCCACCGGCCGGTTCGCGCACGCCTGGCGCGGGGCCGGCGCCTACTGCGACGGCGAACGCCTCGACGCCGGCTCCCCCGCCCCGGGGCGGCCGCTGCGGGTCGCCCACTCCCACCCCGACTACACCTCGCCACGGCAGAAGCGCGCCCTGAGCGTGCTGAACGCGGAGGGCATCGCCCCGCGGCCCTGCGGCGCGGCCGGACTGGAGTACCTGGCCGTCGCGCGGGGGGAGTCGGACGCGATCGTCTTCGACTGGGAGAACGCCTGGGACCACGCGGCCGGACTGCTGCTGGTCGAGGAGGCCGGGGGCGCGCAGGCGACGCGCTCCGGCGCGAGGTTCCGCCTGGCCGGTGCCAACGCGGTCCCGTTCACCGCCGCCAGGGACCGGGCGACCGCCGACCGCCTGGTGGCCCTGCTCCGCACCCACGAGGAGCCGCCGGGCGCTCCCGACGGCCCCGTCGCCGGCTGAGGACGCGCGCGCCCCGCGCACACGGGCGGCGCCCGCCGGTGTGCGCGCGGCCCGGTGCGCGGTGTGCGCGGGCCGCTCGGTCGGCGGGGCCGCCCCCCGGCAGCGCGGTGGGGAGGGTCCGCCGGCCGGCGGACGCTCCCGCGCGGCGCGGCGCGGCGTGCCGGCCCGTGGCGACCGCTTCCGGAGAACAACTGGTGGTCGGCCTGAGCGTGTTGACCGTGCGACGGTTCCGAGGCGGTGGCGGCGTATCCTCGGGGTGCTGGTCCGCCTGTCGCTCACCGTTGAGGGGAGAGCCGTACGTTGCCTGCGTTGCGTGACGTGGTCGTGGTGGGGGCCGGGCCGAACGGGCTGACGGCCGCCGTTGAGCTGGCGCGGCGCGGGATGTCGGTCGCGCTCTTCGAGGCCATGGAGACGGTCGGCGGCGGGGCGCGGACCGAGGAGCTGACGCTGCCGGGCTTCCGGCACGACCCCTGTTCTGCCGTGCATCCGATGGGCGTCGGTTCGCCGGCGTTCCGGGCCATGCCCCTGGCCCGCTACGGACTTCAGTGGGTGCAGCCCGATCTGCCGCTGGCGCACCCCTTCCCCGACGGGAGCGCCGCCGTGCTCGCCCGGGGCGTGGGCGAGACGGCGGCGAGCTTCGGGCCGCGCGACGCCGCCGCCTACCGCCGGCTGCTCGCGCCGTTCCTCGGGCGCTGGGAGACACTGGCGGGCGACTTCCTGAAGGTGCCCTGGGACGGGCTGCCGCGCGACCCGCTGCTGCTGGCCCGCTTCGGGCTGGTGGGGACGCCGCCCGTGTCGTGGCTGACCCGGCGGTTCTCCGACGAGCGTGCCAGGGCGCTGATGACGGGGCTCGCCGGGCATGTCGTCGCGCCGTCCTCGACCCCGGCGACCGGGGCGGTGGCGCTGGTCTTCGCGTTGGCGGCGCACGAGGTGGGGTGGCCGATCGCCCGGGGCGGATCGCAGGCCATCGCCGACGCGCTCGCCGCCTATCTGCGCGACCTCGGCGGCGAGATCCACACCGGGGTCGAGGTGCGGCGGCTCGACGAGCTGCCGCCGGCGCGTGCCTACGTCTTCGACACCTCGCCGACCGCGCTGGCCAGGATCGCCGGGCTGGGCCGCGCCTACCGCCACTTCCGCTACGGCGCCGCCGCGTTCAAGGTGGACTACGCGCTGGACGGGCCGGTGCCGTGGACCTCGCCCGAGGCGCGGCGGGCCGGCACGGTCCATCTGGGGGCCACCAGCGGTGAGATCGAGCGGGCGCTGGTCGACGCGGCGCGCCGGGGGCAGGCCCCGGAGGTGCCGTTCCTCGTCACCTCGCAGCCGACGCTCTTCGACCCGAGCCGCGCCCCCGAGGGCAAGCACGTCTACTGGGCGTACGGGCACGTGCCGAACGGCTGGGACGGCGACCTCACGGAGGCGGTGGAGCGGCAGATCGAGCGGTTCGCGCCGGGCTTCCGCGACCTGGTGCTGGCCAGGTCGGTGGCCGGGCCCCCGGAGCTGGCCCGGAGGAACGCCAACTACGTGGGCGGCGACATCGCCTGCGGCGCCTTCTCCGGCACCCAGACGCTCTTCCGTCCGCAGATCGGCCCCCGCCCCTACGCCACCCCGCATCCCCGGGTCTTCCTCTGCTCCTCCGCGACCTGGCCGGCGCCGGGGGTGCACGGCATGTCCGGGCACAACGCGGCCAAGGCCGTCTGGCGGCGACTGCGCGCCGGCGGTTCCTGACCCGCTCCCTCCGCCGGGGCGGTCGGGAGCGGTGAGGCGGGTGCCCGCGGCGCCGTGCCCAGCGACCATGGTGGTCGGGGACGACGGCGGATAGGGTCCGTGTTCGACCGCAACGACCACAGGGACCTCAGAATGACGCAGAGCTGGAGTGTGCTGATCGCCGCCGACAAGTTCAAGGGCTCGCTGTCGGCCGCGGAGGTGGCGGAGCATGTCGCCGCCGGCATCCGCCGCGCGCGCCCGGAGGCCGAGGTGACCGCCCTGCCGGTCGCCGACGGCGGCGACGGCACGGTGGACGCGGCGGTCGCCGGTGGGTTCGAACCGGTGGAGGTGGAGGTCACCGGCCCGTTGGGCCTGTCCGTCGCGGCGCGCTTCGCGCTGCGCGGCCGGACCGCCGTGGTCGAGATGGCGCAGGCCGCGGGTCTCTCGCTCCTCCCGCCGAGCACCTTCGCGCCCATGACGGCGACCACCTACGGCACCGGGGAGCTGATCGCCGCCGCGCTGGACGCGGGGGCCACCCGGATCATCCTCGGCGTCGGCGGCTCGGCGACCACCGACGGTGGCGCCGGGATGCTGACCGCCCTGGGCGCCAGACTGCTGGACGAGGACGGCGACCCGATCCCCTGGGGCGGCGCGCCGCTGCGGGAGCTGACGAGCGCCGATCTGTCGGGGCTCGATCCCCGGCTGAAGGACACCGAGTTCGTCCTGGCCAGCGACGTGGACAACCCGCTCACCGGCCCCCAGGGCGCCGCCAGCGTCTACGGCCCGCAGAAGGGCGCCGACCCGCTGGAGATCGAGATCCTGGACGGCGCGCTGACGCACTTCACGGAGGTGCTGGCGCGCGCCGAGGGGTCCCGCGTCGAGGAGCTGGCCAAGGCCCCGGGCGCCGGCGCCGCCGGCGGCATCGGCTTCGGCGCGCTGCTCGGCCTGAACGCCGCCTTCCGCCCCGGCATCGAGGTGCTGCTCGAGGTGCTGGGCTTCCAGGAGGCGCTGGCCGCGGCCGATGTCGTGGTCACGGGCGAGGGGTCGCTGGACGAGCAGACGCTCAGGGGAAAGGCACCGGCCGGCGTGGCCGCCGAGGCCCGTGCCGCCGGCAAGCGGGTCCTGGCCGTCTGCGGCCGGCTCACCCTGGAGAAGAGGGCGCTGGCCGACGCCGGCATCGAGGCCGCCTACGCGCTGAGCGCGCTGGAGCCCGACCCGACCCGCAGCATGAACGAGGCGGGCCCGCTGCTGGAGCGCGTCTCCGCCCAACTCGCCGAGGAACGGCTGAAGTAGTCGCCCCGCCGGAGGGCGTCGCGTGGCCCGGCTCAGCCGGCTGTGTGACGCCTCCGGTGACGACGCGCCCCGTGGACGGCCGTGCCCGGGACGGCCGGCGCGAGGACGCGGAACGCGCCGGTGTCCAGGTACGCCGGCGGGGCGTCCAGCCGTTCCGCGACGGCCGGACGGCGGCCGGCCCCGCCTCCGGGGCGGGCGGTGCCTCCCCGCGCCGCGGGCGCCGCCGCGCCGCGCCCCTCCCTCCTTCTGCCCCGCCCTCACCGCTGCCCCCTCCGTCCGCCGTGGCGCGGCACCTCGCCGCGACGCCCGCGAGCGCCATGGACACACAACGTAACCGAGCCCACTGACAGTCCGTCCCGACCGCGGGGCGGGGCCGCTCACTCGGCCAGCAGCAGGGCCTCCCCGCCCACCGGGCGGAAGCCGGCCGCCTGGAAGGCGCGGACGCTGCGCGCGTTCCCCGGCGGCTGTTGGGACCACAGCAGCTCGCCCGCCGGCAGCAGTTGCCGGCCGGCCAGCGCCAACGCCCGTCCGAGCCCGCGCCCGCCGGCCGCCCCCTCGACCTCGACGGCGATCTCCCAGCGGCCGGCCACCCCGCGGCCGAGGACCAGCAGGCCGCCGTCGGTCGTCCAGACCCGCACCGCGTCGCGGAACGCCCGAGCCCTGACCACCCGCGGATGGTCGCTCTCGGTGACCTCGGTGAGCGGCAGCACGGGCGGCCCCGACAGCGCCGGCGCGACGGTCAACATGTCGACGATGTTGACGCGGCGCCCGGTGTGGGCGCCCAGCGCGACGAGGAACGCCGGGCCCAACGGGGCCGCCAGCGGGTCGGGCGAGGCGGACGCCAGCGCCTCGCGCACCCAGTCCGGATCGACGTCCGCGTAGACCACCGCGTGCGCGCTCATCCCGAGCACCCCCGCGTCCCTGGCGCTGGGCTGCGGCACGACGGTGACCCCGCCGTCCGGGGCCGGGAACTCCCCGCGCCCCACGGCGCGGAGTATCCCGGCGAGCGCGCCGCTCACGGCTCCGTGACGGAGTAAGCGAAGACCCGCGGTCGCTCCTCCTTGGTGAGGTCGACCGTGATCGCCACCTCGGGTTCGTGCTCCGACTGGCGCACGATCGTGCCCGCGTAGATCCGGCCCGGGTCGTCGAAGGCCCAGCCGACGGTCCCCGCCTCCTGGGACGGGATGGTCACGGTGCCCTCGACGAGGCCGGCCCTGCTGGTGCCCAACTCCTCGAGGAACCCGCTGAGCTGGCTCGGCGAGCAGCGGAACTCCACGTACATGGCGCTGCGGTCCCAGGCGTTGGTCTCGAAGTGGCCGACATAGGCGGAGCCGCCGGGGATCGGGACGTCGTAGATGCGCCGCTGGACCTTGCTCGGCCACTCGTAGACCAGGGTGCGCGCCGACGCGGAACGGGCCTTGTCCTCGCCGCTCTCCCGGCTCACATAGGCGGATTGCACCATGTAGCCGGCGGGGATGGCGATGAGCAGCAGCACGATCAGGGCCACCAGCCAGCGGTGGCGGGGCCGGTGCGGCGGCCGGAGGGGGACCTCGGGGGTGCCGCCGCCGGGTGGGGTGGTGCTCGGCGTCGTCACTGCTCACCCACCCGACCGCGCGGCGTGAGCCGCAGCTCGAAGGGCGGGCTCTGCGCCCGCTCGGCACGGCGGCGGTTGGCCCGCCGGAAGCGGCGGGCGACCAGCCTGGCCAGGTCGGCGGCGCCGACCATGCCGGCGTCCGCCCCCAGCGCCGCACGGACGATGGTGGCCTCGGGTCGGTACCCGCGCCCGGTCAGCTGGCGCCGGAACGCCTCCCTGGCCGGGCCGATCAGCAGCTCGTCGGCGTCGCTGACCCCGCCGCCGACCACGAAGCGCGCCGGGTCGAGCGCCGCCGCCAGATTGGCGATGCCCACACCGAGCCAACGTCCGATGTCCTGGAGCAGTTCCACGCACATGGGATCGCCCTCGCGGGCCAGCTCTGTGATCAGGGGGCCCGTGATGTCCCCGATCTGCCCCTGGACCCGGTCCAGGATGTGGTGGGCCACCGGGGAGTCGGCGGCCGCCAGCTCGCGCGCCTCGCGGACCAGCGCGTTCCCCGAGCTGTACTGCTCCCAGCAGCCGCGGTTGCCGCAGGGGCAGCGATGGCCGGCGGGCACCACCTGCATGTGGCCGAACTCGCCGGCGACGCCGTACGCGCCCCGTTTGACCTTGCCGGTCTCCAGTATCCCGCCGCCGATGCCGGTGCCGAGAGTGATCATCACCAGGTGGTCGGCGCCCCGGCCCGCGCCGAAGCGCCACTCGCCCCAGGCGGCGGTGTTGGCGTCGTTGTCCACCATGATCGGCACCGCGAGACGGGCCGCGAGGGCGTCCCGCAACGGCTCGTTGCGCCACGCGAGATGGGGCGCGAACAGAACCGTCGAACGCTGCGCGTCGACCCAGCCGGCGGCGCCGATGCCCACCGCGTGCACGTCGTGCCGGTCGGAGAGGTCGAGCACCAGCTCGGCGATGGTGTCCTCGACCACCTTGGGGCTCTTGGACTTCTCCGGCGTCTCGGTGCGGACCCGCTCCAGGATCGCGCCGTCGGCGTCGACGACACCGGCCATCACCTTGGTGCCGCCGATGTCGATCCCCACGGTGGGCACCTTGGGCGCCGAGAGGTGTGAGGAGCGCTCCCGGCTGGCGATGGCGCGCAGGACGGACGCCCGCGCCGTCTGGCGGTGCGCACGCTCACGGTAGGTACTCATCGGCTTGATTGTGCCCTACCCCGCCGACGGGTGGCGGGCTGCCCACCTGCTGGCGGCGCACCGGGGAAGGTCGGGAGAAGCGCCGGTGACGGGGCGGCGGACGCCGGGGAAAGCGACGGGTAACGGCGGGCGTCACGGCCTGGTGAACGCCCCCGCGCATCGACACGCTTCCACGCGCCGGGGCGTGCGCGCCGGCACTCGCCTGTGGGGGGCCAGGGGGCCCGTTCCCGCCGAGCGCCCGCTCCCCCGCGGGCGGGCGCCCGCCCGTTCGGCGGGGCGGCCGACCGGCCGGACGCGGAACGGGGGATCATGGCGGAGGCCGCGCCGCGCCCACCCCACCGGCCCGGCGCGCGGCCGCGAGGAGGTCCGTTGAAACGCCCGACCATGCAGGACATCGCCCTTCGGGCCGGGGTCACCAAGGCCGCCGTCTCGTTCGCGTTGAACGGGCGCCCCGGGGTCTCCGAGGCCACCAGGGGGCGCGTTCTGGCCATCGCCGAGGAGTTGGGCTGGCAGCCGAGCAGCGCGGCGAGGGCGCTGTCCGACGGTCGGGCGGGGGCGTTCGGTCTGGTCATCGACCGCCCGGCGCACACGCTGGGGCGCGAGCCCTACTTCATGCAGCTGATCTCCGGCATCCAGACCGAACTGGCCACGGACACCACGCCGTTGCTGCTGACGATGGCGGAGGACCAGGCCGCCGAGATCGCGCTCTACCGGGCCTGGTGGGCGCGGCGGGCGGTGGACGGGGTGTTCCTGGTCGATCTCCAGGTGGACGACGCGCGGGTGCCGGTGCTGGAGGCGCTGGGGATGCCGACGGTCGTGATCGGCGCGCCGGTGGGCACGGGGACGCTGCCCGCCGTGTGGAGCGACGACACGGCGGCGGTCGCCCTGGTCGTGGCCCACCTGGCGGAGCTGGGCCACCGGCGTCTGGCGCGGGTCTCGGGCCCCGACCGGCTGCGGCACACCTCGCTGCGGACGGAGGCGTTCACCCGGGCGGTCGCCGAGCGCGGCCTGGTGGGCCGCACCGTGACGGCGGACTACAGCGGCGAGGGCGGCGCGGCGGCGACGCGTGAGCTGCTGGCCGGGGAGGGGCGGCCGACGGCGCTCGTCTACGACAACGACGTGATGGCGCTCTCCGGGCTGGCGGCGGCGCAGGCTCTGGGGCTGCGGGTGCCGGCCGACGTGTCGGTGGTGGCCTGGGACGACTCGGCGCTGTGCGCGCTGGTCAACCCCCCGCTGACGGCGCTGAGTCGGGACATCGGAGCCTACGGCGCGCGGGCGGCGCGCTCGCTGCGGGCCGCGGCGGAGGGGCGGCGCCCCGGCGACCTCCGCGGCATCGGCTTCGCGCTGACGCCCCGCGGTTCGACGGCCCCGCCGCCCGGCGCCGCCTGAGCGGCGGGCGCCCGCGCCTCCGGAGGGGAGGGTCGCGGCGCCGGGACCGGTGGGGGACGGTCCCGGCGCCGCCGTGGGGGGACGTGGTCTGCGGTGGTCGGCTCAGCAGCCGTAGTCGATCAGGTCGAACGACTCGTAGTGGTCGGAGGTGTAGTAGTCCTCCTGGGAGGAGTCACCGGTGACGACCCGTCGCGCGCCACGGTGGTCGATGCCGGGGGTCTCCACGGTGTACTCGTGGTAGTAGCCGGTCGGCTGACTCGGCAGCAGGCCCTCGCGGTTCTGGAAGACGCCGCCGTCCTGCGGGTACGGGTACGGGCCGCCCTGTTCGATCAGGTCGAGCGTGTCGTGCGCCTGCGACGGCAGGGCGCCGTAGCAGATGTCGCCGACGGCCCACGGCTGAAGGGACGTCGCGACGGTCGTGGGGGTGGGGGCAGGGGAGGTCGGGTGGGGGGTGGCGGTCGCCGCGCTCTGGCCGCCGACCAGGAGTGCTGCGAGGAGGGCGCTGAGGGAGCCGACTCGGGCCGCCCTGGCCGTCCTTGACGCGTGATTCATGCCCATGCCAATAGTGTGACGCGCGTAGCATGACGCGCGTCAACCGTGCGGGCGAGGATTTTCCCAGGAGTTCACAGGACCCCGACGCCGTGACCACCTCACGCCGGGGCGGCGCCGGGGCGCGCGGGAGCGAAACCGTCAATGGTCGTGCGCGCCCCGGCGCGCGCGGAGTTGACGCCAGCCGTCCTCGGTGGGGGTGCCGTACAGCCGCAGCCGCGCGACGCCGCCGTCGGGGAAGACGTCCAGGCGGGCGTGGGTGGCCGGCGGGGTGTCGTTCGGCAGCACGAAGCGGTGCACGGTGTCGGGCAGCAGCCGGGTGCGCGGCAGCACCCGCCGCCAGCGCGCCGGGTCGCTCGGCGCCGGCTCGCCCGGCCGCCCGTCCCACACCGCGAGCTCCGCCCAACCGGGCGCGTTGCCCCGGTAGTTGCCCGTGTCGATCGCCACGGCGGCGAGCACGCCGCGCGCCGCGAGCCGGTAGCGCAGCCAGTCGTGGCCGGTGTCGCGGCGGCGGCGGGTCTCCCAGCCCTCCTCCATCGAACGGGAGCGGCCCGGCAGGACGGTGTGGACCGGCGGTGAGTAGAAGCGGTCGGACGCGTCCTCGACCAGCCCGCCGTTCTCCAGCGCGACCAGGTCGAAGGTGCCGAGGGCGGCCAACCACCCCGGGTCGGGGCGCGGTTCGCCGTGCGCCCGCAGCCGCGCGATCCCGCCGTCCGGGTACTGGCTCAGCCGCAGGTGGGTGAGGCGGCGCCGGGTGGCCGCCGGCAGCGGGAAGGCGTGCGCGGCGTGGCCCCCCACCTCGGTGACCGGCACCAGTTCCGTCCACTCGGCGGCGGGGGTGCGCGTGGTGGCGGCGTCGGCGTCGGCGTCGACGGGGAGTTCGGCGTCGGCGGGAAGTTCGGCGCCCTCGACCCGCACCGCGCGCGGGTGGTTGCCCCGGAAGTGCGCGGTGTCCACCACGAGACCGTGCAGCAGTCCCGGCACGCCGAGGCGTATCAACGCCCAGTCGTGCGCTTCGGGTTCCGGGTGCGGGCGGGCGGCTGACCGGCCGCGACGGCGCCGGGTCTCCCAGCCGTCCATGATCTTGCCCTTGTGGCCGAAGGCGTCGGGGTCGAAGCGTGCCGGGCCCGGCACGAGGAGGTTCTCCCGTTCGGCGAAGAACTCGTCGCTGGCCGCCGTCACCGAGCCGCCGACGCGCCGGTCGGCGAGGTCGGGCAGCCGGGCGAAGGGCAGCGCGGCCGGGTCCGGGGCGCGGTAGTCGGCGTAGGGGTCTCCGCCGCCGTAGGGCGCGGCGGCTCCGGGGAAGACGGTGGGGGTGGTCCGTTCCGGCGACTCGGGCACGTCGTTCAACTCCTCTCGATCAGCCGCCCCACGGGCCGTCCCGACCCCGCGGTGACGGTGACGCCGCGCGACCGGGTCTCGGTGACGACGCCGCGCAGGGTGCGGCCGGCGTAGGCGGTGACGGGGTTGCGGTGGTGGAGGGCGGCGGGGTCGACGGTGAGAGTGGCCTCCGGGTCGAGGACCGCGAGGTCGGCGTCGCGGCCGGGGGCGATGGCGCCCTTGTGACCGAGCCCGGCGATCCGGGCGGGGGCGGTGGCCATCCAACGGGCCACGTCCGCCAGGTCGTGACCGCGCGCCGCGGCGGCCGTCCAGACCAGCGGGAGACCGAGTTGCAACGAGGAGATGCCGCCCCAGGCGCGGCCGAAGTCGGGCACCTTGAGGTCGGCGGTGCACGGCGAGTGGTCGGAGACCACGCAGTCCAGGGTGCCGTCGGCGAGCGCGGCCCAGAGCGCCTCCCGGTTGGCGGCCTCCCTGATGGGCGGGCAGCACTTGAACGCGGTGGCCCCGTCGGGGATCTCCTCGGCCGTGAGGGTCAGGAAGTGCGGGCAGGTCTCGGCGGTGACGGCGACACCCGCCGCCTTGGCCTCGGCGATCGGCGGCAGCGCGGACGCGGCCGAGAGGTGCAGGACATGGACGCGGGCGCCGGTGCGGGCGGCGAGCCCGCACAGCCGCGCGACGGCGGCGTGCTCGGCCGCGGCCGGCCGGGAGGCCAGGAAGTCGGCGTAGCGCGGGCCGGAGGGCGCGGGCGCGGCGGCGAGGTGTGCGGCGTCCTCGGCATGGGCGATGAGCAGCCCGTCGAAGGCGGCGATCGCGGTCATCGCGGCTTCCAGCCGCCCGGGGTCCAGCGGCGGGAACTCCTCGACGCCCGAGGGCGACAGGAAGCACTTGAAGCCGAAGACGCCCGCGTCGTGGAGCGGGCGCAGCTCGGCGAGGTTGTCCGGGACCGCGCCGCCCCAGAAGCCGACGTCGACGTGGACGCGGCCGTGCGCCGCCTCCCGTTTGGCGGCGAGCCAGGCGGGGCGGGTGGTGGGCGGCAGGCTGTTGAGCGGCATGTCGAGCAGGGTGGTGACGCCGCCGGCCGCCGCCGCCCGGGTGGCGGTGGGAAAGCCCTCCCAGTCGGCGCGGCCGGGATCGTTGACGTGCACGTGGGTGTCGACGAGTCCGGGCAGCAGGGCCGCCGTGCCGTGGTCCACGACGGCGGCGCCTGGCGGGGGCGGGGCGTCGTGCGGCAGCACGGCGGCGATCCGCCCGTCAGCCACGGCGACGGCGGCGGGGCGCACGCCCTCCGGCGTGACCACCCGGCGGGAGCGCAGCAGCAGGTCGACCGGCGCGTTCCCGGGGGCGACATCGCTGGTCAACCGGCCACCCCCGAAAGGACGCTGACGGCGGAACGCTTCAACGTTCTGTTGGAGCCGCCGGTCTCGATGGTCGGCCGACCGGGGGAGAACCGTCAAGGGCCGGTAGGCTTCCGGATGACCGCAGCCCGTGTCGTCAGTCCGCTGGAGGAGAAGCGCCGTGTCGCCGTCCGAGGTGCGCAGGTCCTCCGCCGGGAGCGGTGGGGTGCAGTCCCTGGAGCGGGCGTTCGCGCTGCTGGAGCTGATGGCCGACGCGGGGGGCGAGACCGGGCTGAGCGAGCTGGCCGCCAGCAGCGGGCTGCCGCTGCCCACCATCCACCGGCTGATGCGCACGCTGGTGGCCTGCGGCTATGTCCGTCAACAGGCCAACCGCCGCTACGCGTTGGGCCCTCGGCTGATCCGGCTCGGCGAGGCCGCGGCGCGTCCGCTGACCACCTGGGCGCGCCCGTATCTGGCGCGGCTGGTGGCGGAGACCGGCGAGACGGCGAACATGGCGCTGCTCGACGGCGACGAGGCGGTCTACGTGGCGCAGGTGCCCTCCCGGCACTCGATGCGGATGTTCACCGAGGTCGGCCGGCGGGTGCTGCCGCACTGCACGGGCGTCGGCAAGGCGCTGCTGTCCGGGCTGGACGACGACGAGGTGCGGGCGCTGCTGCGGCGGACCGGGATGCCGGCGGCGACCGAGCGCACCCTGACGACGCCGGAGGCGTTCCTCCGGGCGCTGGGGGCGGTGCGCGCGCGGGGCTTCGCCGTCGACGACGGCGAGCAGGAGACGGGCGTGCGGTGCATCGCCGTGGCGCTGCCGCACGCGCCGACCGCCGCCGCGATATCGGTCTCGGGGCCGGCCGGGCGGCTGACGGACGAGGCGGTGGAGAAGCTGGCGCCGCTGCTGCGCGAGGTCGCGGCCGAGCTGGGCGCCGCGCTCGCCACCTCGCCGGAGGGCGAGGAGTAGCGCGCTCCGGCGCGGCCCCCTGGGCCCGCCCGGGTCACTCCTCCCCGGCCTCGGCCACCACGGCGGGCAGCACCCCCGCCATGAGTCCGGGGAAGCGTTGCTCCAGGTCGTCCAGGCGCAGCCGGACATAGCAGCGGGTGCCCTCCTCCCGGGTCCTGGTGACACCGGCGGCGCGCAGCACCTTGAGGTGGTGGCTGAGCGTCGACTTGCCGACGGGCACGGTCAGTTCTCCCCAGCCCAGCTCACGCCCGTCGGCGAGCGAGCGGACGATGCGCAGCCGCACGGGGTCCCCGAGGGCGGAGAGCACGGTCGGCAGTGACAACTGTGCGACGGCGGGGTGGTGCGTGGTCTTCATACGTTCTCGTTGCCTCCTGGTCGTGGGCGGCCCGAACTCGATGATACGTTCGTTCTATGATCGACGAACATCGAACAATGTCGTGGCACGACCGGGCGGCCGTGGTGACCGGCGGCGGGACGGGCATCGGCCGGGCCGTCGCGGTGGCGCTGGCGGAACGGGGCGCGCGGGTGCTGATCACCGGCCGGCGGCCGGAGCGGCTGGCCGAGACGGCGGCGGCCGCGCCCGGGATCACCACCCTCGTCGCCGACGCCCGGGAACCGGACGCCGCGGAAGCGACGGTGCGGGTCGCGGTGGAGCGCTTCGGCCGGCTCGACGCGCTGGTGAACAACGCGGGCGTGTTCGCCGCGATGTCGCTCGCCGAGGCCGCCCCGGAACGGATCGACGCCCTGCTGGCCACCAACGTGCTGGGCCCCACGCTGCTGACCCGGGCCGCGCTCGGCGAGCTGACCAGGAACGGGGGCGCGGTGGTCAACGTCTCCAGCGTGCACGGCCAACGCCCCTCGGCGGGCGCCGCGCACTACGGCGCCTCCAAGGCGGCGCTCGACCATCTCACCCGCACCTGGGCACTGGAGCTGGCCCCGGCGGGCATACGTGTCAACGGGGTCGCCCCGGGCCCGACCGAGTCGGAGGCGCTGACGGCCTCCGGCCTGCCGGACGAGGAGGTGGCCGCGATCAAACGCGCGGAGGCGGCGGCGATTCCGCTGGGCCGACGCGGGACGGCGGAGGAGGTGGCGGAGTGGGTCGTCGCGTTGGCGGACCCCTCGGCGAGCTGGGTGACCGGACAGATCGTCGCCGTCGACGGCGGGCTGACCCTGGCGGGACCCACGCCCTGAGCGGCGACACGTGAGCGGGACGGTGGCCGGGGTGCTGCTGGCGGCCGGCGGGGGGCGGCGGCTCGGGGGGCGCCCGAAGGCGTTGCTGCGCCATCGGGGGCGCACGCTGGTCGAGTGGGCCGCCGAGGCGTTGCGGGCGGCCGGCTGCGCGCCGGTGGTCGTGGTGGTGGGCGCCGGGGCGGACGAAGTGCTGGCGGAAGCGCTTCTCGACGGGTGCCGGGTGGTACGCAACCCGGCGTGGGAGTCGGGCATGGGCTCCTCGCTGCGCGCCGGCCTCGCGGCGCTCGCCACGCCCCGGCCGCCCACCGCGGCCCTGGTGGCCCTGGTCGACCAGCCCTTCGTGGGCGCGGCGGCGATGGCCCGCGTGGCGGCGGCGTGCGACTCCCCCGACGTCCTGGCCGCGGCGACCTACGGGGGCGCGCGCGGCCATCCCGTACTGGTGGGCGCCGGGCACTTCGCCGGCGTGACGGCCGGCGCGCGGGGCGATCGGGGAGCGCGCGACTATCTGCGGGCGCGCGCCGGCCGGCTGACGCGGGTCGAGTGTGGTGACGTGGGCAGCCCACAGGACATCGACCACCCCGCCGACCTGGAACGACTGAGCGGGCCGCCACCCCATCGTTGATCTTCCACGATGTAGAAACTACTATCCATTTTTGCTGCCCCAGAGGTGGAACCGTCACTAAGGAGTTCCCATGTCAGCCGTCACCGTGGAAGCCCGGCACCGGGTGCCGCGCCAGGACGAGGTGCTCACCCCCGAGGCGCTGGACTTCCTCGCACAGCTGCACCAGCGGTTCACCCCCCGCCGGGACGAGTTGCTGGCCCTCCGCGCCGAGCGCCGCGCGGAGATCGCCCGCACCGGCCGGCTGGACTTCCTGCCGGGGACGGCGGAGGTCAGGGAGGGCGAGTGGTCCGTCGCCCCGGCGCCGCCCGCGCTCCAGGACCGGCGGGTGGAGATCACCGGCCCCGCCGAGCGCAAGATGACCGTGAACGCCCTCAACTCGGGCGCCCGGGTCTGGCTTGCGGACTTCGAGGACGCCCTCTCCCCCACCTGGGAAAACGTGATCGGCGGCCAGCTCTCCCTCGCCGACGCGTACCGCCGCCGCATCGACTTCACCGACGAGCGCGGCAAGCGGTACGCGCTGCTCCCCGACGCCGAGTTGGCGACCGTGGTCGCCCGCCCCCGGGGCTGGCACCTGGACGAGCGCCATCTGACGGTCGGGGGTCGGGAGATCCCCGGCGCGCTCGTCGACTTCGGGCTCTACTTCTTCCACAACGCCCGCTGGCTGATGGACATGGGCAAGGGCCCGTACTTCTATCTGGCCAAGCTGGAGTCGCACCTGGAGGCGCGACTGTGGAACGACGTCTTCGTGTTCGCCCAGGAGACCCTGGGCGTGCCGCACGGCTCCGTGCGGGCGACGGTCCTGATCGAGACGGTCACCGCCGCGTTCGAGATGGAGGAGATCCTCTACGAACTGCGCGACCACGCCTCCGGGTTGAACGCCGGCCGCTGGGACTACCTGTTCTCGATCGTGAAGAACTTTCGGGACGGCGGGGAGGGTTACGTCCTGCCGGACCGCAACGCGGTGACCATGACCGCCCCCTTCATGCGCGCCTACACCGAACTGCTGGTGCGGACCTGCCACAAGCGGGGCGCGCACGCGATCGGCGGGATGGCCGCGTTCATCCCGTCCAGGGACGCCGAGGTCAACAAGGTGGCCTTCGAGAAGGTGCGCACGGACAAGGAGCGCGAGGCGGCCGACGGCTTCGACGGCTCCTGGGTGGCGCACCCGGGCCTGGTGCCGGTCGCCGAGGGCGCCTTCGACGCGGTGCTGGGAGCGCGCCCCCACCAGAAGGACCGGCTGCGCGAGGAGGTGCGGGTCACCGCCGAGCAACTGCTGGACATCGGCTCCGTCCCGGCCCGCCCGACCGTCGAGGGGCTGCGCAACGCCGTCCAGGTCGGCACCCGCTATCTCCAGTCCTGGCTGGCCGGTCGGGGCGCGGTCGCCGTCTTCCACCTCATGGAGGACGTGGCGACCGCCGAGATCTCGCGCTCGCAGATCTGGCAGTGGATCAACGCCGGGGTGCTGCTGGACAACGGCGAGCGGGTCACCCACTCCTACGTCCGCCAGATCGCGGCCGACCAACTGGTGCAGATCCGCGACGAGGTGGGCGAGGACGCCTATGTCTCCGGGGGCTGGGAGCGCGCCTTCGACCTGCTGATGGAGATCGCGCTCGACGAGTCCTACGTCGACTTCCTGACCCTGCCCGCCTACCGGCTGCTGGACTGAGGGGCGCCGCCGGCTCGCCGGCCGCTCAGCCGGCGAGCCGCAGCACCACCGTCCGCGACACCCCGCCGTGCCCCGCGCGCTCGTCGACCACCCGCAGTCCGGCGGTCGCGCACTGACGCAGCACCCACTCGTGGGAGACCCGCAGCTTGCGGTAACTCCCGGTCTTCAGTGTCCAGTCCTCCCCCACCCGCTCACGGACGTGCACCAGGTCGTGGACGACCACCGTGTAGTCGTCGAAGTCGTCCGGGTACTCCAGAAAACACGTCATGATCCGATCCTCCGTGGCCCGTACCGGAAGGAAACGGTCGGTCCCGGTGAGCGGAACGGTCAGATCGCGGTAGGAGAGCACCACCGTGCCGTCGGGAGTGAGGGCGGCGGCGATGTCGTTGAGCAGCGCCGCCACGTCGCCCCTGGTCGGCAGGTGGGTCAGCGTGTCGCCGAGGCAGACCACCGCGTCCGCCGTGCCCCGGCCGACGTGCTCGCGCAGCGCGGTGCGCAGGTCGGCGTGGACCGGCCGCACGGCCGGCACCTCGGCCGCGTGCCGGCCCAACTCCTCCAGCAGCGGCCGGCTCAGGTCGACGGCGAGCACCGTCGCGAAGCCGAGCGCGGCCAGCGCCAGGCTGGTGTGCCCCGGCCCGCAGCCCAGGTCCACCGCCCGCCGTCCCGCGCCGTCCGGCAGCACGCCCCACTCGGCGAGCAGCGCCCGCTGCCCCGCGACGAGATCCGGAAGGTCGCCGCCCAACATCCAGGTGTAGTGCTCCGCGAGCAGCCGGTCGTAGTGGTCGACGGCGAGGGTGGTGGGCGGCATGGTGTCCCCTTCCACGGTTGGGGCGGCGGGCCACGAACCTAGCCCGAAGTACGCCCGCGTGGAGGACTGACCGAATTCTGTTCGGAGTTGGCCGCAGAATGGCGACCATGGACGACACTGATTCGGCGCTCCTCGGCCATCTCCAGCGTGACGCACGGCTCACCAACCGTGAGCTCGCGCGGCTGACCGGCATCGCGCCCTCGACCTGTCTGGAGCGGGTGCGCAACCTGCGGGCCCGGGGGATCATCACCGGCTACCACGCGGCCGTCGACCCGAGGGCGCTCGGCCGTTCGCTGCAGGCCCTGATCTTCGCGCGGCTGCGACCGCTCAGCCGGGAGGTGATCACCAGCTTCCGCGGCTATCTCTCCGGGCTGCCCGAGGTGCTGTCGGTGCTGGTGGTCTCCGGCGACGAGGACTTCGTGATCCATGTCGCCGTGCCCACCATCGAGGACCTGCACGCCTTCCTGATGGACCGGGTCAGCGCCCGGCGCGAGGTGGTGGACTTCCGGTCTTCCGTGATCTACCAGCGGACCGTCACCCAGGTGCTGACCCCGCTGGGCGGGGCGGACGACGGCTGAACGCCCCCGTGGCGCGGGGGCGTCGACCGGGCGCGCGGTCAGGCGGCGGTCACCCGCACCGGATGGTGGACGACGGCGTCGAAGAGATAGCCCTGCTCGTTGAAGGCGGTCCGCTCCGGCTGGCGGGCGCCGGTCGCGTCGGTGGCCCTGGCCAGCAGCGTCGCGGGCCCCGGGGCGGTGGGCGTCCACGGCACCGACCAGCGCACCCAGCGGTCGGCGCGCGGCGCGTCCCGCAGGCGTGCGGGCCGCCAGCGCGCTCCCCCGTCCACGCTGACCTCGACCGACCGGATCGGCGCCGCGCCCGACCAGGAGCGCCCGGTGAGCTTCTGGGGCACGCCGGCCGTCAGCGACGCGTCCCAGTCGAGCTCGAAGGCGCTCTTGAGGGTCTGCCGGGTCAACGGCGCCGAGCCGCCCTCGGGATGGCCGGGCCCGAAGAGCCGGTAGAGGTCGGTGTTCCACGGCGAGTAGAGCGGAACGGTGGAGACCTCGATGTCCCCGACCCACTTGATCGACGCGATCCCGACCCAGGACGGCACCACCACCCGGACGGGACTGCCGTGGTCGGGCGGCAGCGGCTCGCCGTTCATCTCGTAGGCCAGCAGCACGTCGTCCAGCGCCTTGGCCAGCGGCAGCGGGCGGCGCACCCGGCCCAGCTGATTGCCCGAGGAGTCCTCGTAGGGGGCGTCGAGGCCGCGCGGTTGGACGTCGACGGCCTCCGGACGCAGCCCGGACCGGCGCAGCACCTCGGCCAGCCGCACCCCGCGCCAGCGGGCCACACCGATGGCGCCCAGCCGCCAGGCGGTGCCCGAGACCGTCTCGCCCTGCTGGGAGGCGAAGAAACCGCGCCCGTTGCCGGCGCACTCCACGGCGGCGGTGTGCTCGGTCGCGGGCAGCGACCGCAGCTCGTCCAGGCCGAACTCCACGGAACCCGCGCGCACCCCGTCACCCCAGACGGTCAGCCGCCAGTCGTCGGCGGACAGGACGGGGGTGGCGGTGTGGTTCCGCACGAAGAACAGGGCGTTGGGCGTGTGGAAGCCGGTGTTCCGCAGCGCGGACCAGCGGGTCTCCGCGTTGGTTCCGTGCACGGTGAAGGCGTCCTCGGGCAGCGGCTTGAGGATGCCGGGCGCCGGGTCGTCGGCGGTGCGCGCCGGGCGCGCGGCGCCGAGGGTGGCGCCGGCGGCGCCCAGCGCCCCGCCGGCCGCCAACAGCCGCAGCAGCACCCGGCGTTCGACGCCCTCGGCGCGTGCCCTTCCGTCGAGGAACTGCCGCAGCCGGCGGCGGTCGTGGTGCCTCTCGTCGATGGTCATGGCCCGGCATCCTGCGGCAACGGCGCGCGGGACGCCATTGCGGCGCCTTAAGGCCGTGTGAACTTTCCGTCAGCCGGCCGCGCGTGCGGCCAGGCGGCGCGCCTGGGCCCGCGCCTCCGCCGCGACCGCTGCCTCGTCGGCGGTGAGCAGCGTGTCGTCCTCCACCACCGGCACGCCGTTGACCAGCGAGAGCGCCACGGGCGCCGGCGGGCCGAGCACCAGGGCCGCCACCGGGTCCTCGATGGTGGAGTGGCCCAAACCGTCCAGGCGCCACAGCACCACGTCGGCCAGTTTCCCCGCCTCCAGCGAGCCGAGCTCCTCCCGGCGCCCCAGCACCTCGGCGCCCCCGAGCGTGCCGAGACGCAGCGCCTGCCGGGCGCTCAACGCCCGCTCGCGCGAGGGCCCCAGACGCTGCACCAGCAGCGCGTTGCGCAGCTCGGTGCGCAGTTCGCCCGCCTCGTTGGACGCGGTGCCGTCCACGCCGAGGCCCACGGGCACGCCGGCGGCCAGCAGCTCAGGGACCCGGGCGATGCCGGCGGCCAGCCGGGCGTTGGACGAGGGGCAGTGCGCGACGCCGGTGCCGGTGCGGGCGAAGGCGGCGATGTCCGCGTCCGTCATGTGCACGCAGTGCGCCATCCACACGTCCTCGCCGAGCCAGCCGGTCTCCTCGAAGTACTCGGTCGGGCCCATCCCGAAGCGCTCCCGGCAGAACGCGCTCTCCTCGGCGGTCTCGGAGCCGTGGGTGTGCAGCCGCACCCCCAGCCGGCGGGCCAACGCGGCCGACTCACGCATCAGTTCGGTGGTGACGGAGAACGGGGAGCAGGGCGCGACCGCGATGCGCAGCATCGCGTCGGGCGCCGGGTCGTGGTGGGCGGCGACGGCCTCCTCGGTGGCGCGCAGCGCCGCCTCGGTGCTCTCCACCGCGAAGTCCGGGGGCAGCCCGCCGTCCGAGGCGCCCAGGTCCATCGAGCCCCTGGCCGCGGTGAGGCGCACGCCCAGCTCGCGGGCCGCCTCGATCTCGGCGCCGAGCAGGTCGCCGGCGCCGGCGGGGAAGACGTAGTGGTGGTCGAAGGCGGTGGTGACGCCGCCGCGCGCCATCATCGCCAGCGAGGCGCGGGCGGCGGCGCCCAGCATCGGCGCGTCGATCCTGGCCCAGGTCGGGTACAGCTCCACCAGCCAGTCGAAGAGGTGGGAGTCCTGCGCCAGGCCCCTGGTCAGCCACTGGTAGAAGTGGTGGTGGGTGTTGACGAGTCCCGGGGTGGCCAGCTGCCCGGTCGCGTCCAGCACGCGGGCCGCGGCGGAGCGGTACCGCTCGGGGGCCGGCCCGGGGCCGACGGCGAGCAGCCGGTTGCCGCCGACCACCAGATGACCACTGGTGTACTCCACATCGTCGTCCATGGTCGCGATGGCGCAGTTCTCGATCACCCACGAGGGGTGCTCGGACGGCGGGACACGCGGCGACCGGTCGGTCTGGCTGTCCGTCACGGGGCGCTCCTGGAGTCGGGGAACGGGGTGGGGGGGCGCGAGGGCGGGTGCGCGGGGTCGGGTACGTGGGGCGGGTGCGAGGGCGGGTGCGCGGAGGCGGGCGTTCGAGGCGGTCAGGGGCCGGCCGGTCCGGTCGGGATGCGCTCCTCGGCACCCTCGCGCAGCACGGTGGCCTCGATCAGGCCGAAGGGGCGGTCGGCGGCCAGATAGACGGCGCCGTCGCCGGTCCCGTTCTCCACTCCGAACGGACTCAGGTCGACCAGGAAGTGATGCTTGTTGGGCAGCGACAGCCGTATCTCCAGCACTCCGGGAAGATCTTCGATCACCGCGGAACCCATGGCGTAGAGCGTCTGTTGGAGCGAGTAGGAGTAGGTCCCCGCGAAGGCCGCGAGGAGTCGCCGCCTGGCGTCGGCGTAGGCGGCGTTCCAGTCCGTCTCGGCGATCTCCTCCGGCCGCTCGGCGCGGTGTCGCCAGCGGGCGGTCACCTCGGTGGCGAGCACCCGGTCGGTGGTCTCGGCGAGCGTGGTGTACGGGTCCGTGGCGAAGCCGTGGAACTCGGAGTCCGTGGTGTTGAGCAGCGTCAGCCCGGTCAGCCCGCTCAGCACCTCGGAACGCCCGCCCTCGCGGCAGACCCGCGCGGTCCTGGTCTCCCGTCCGGACCGCGCGAAGGAGTGGTCGCCCAGCCGCTCCCACAGGTGCTCCTCGACGTCCACCACGGCGCGGCGCACGGGGCGCTGGGACGCGACGAAGTGCGTCGCCAGCTCGGCGGCGAAGGACTCGGGCGAGGCGACGCCGCGTTCCCTGGCGAGGACGTAGACGGTGTTCTTGATCGAGTCCGTCGGCAGCACCGACGCGTTGGAGCCCACGAGATGGGCGTCGTCCAGCGTGCCGGAGAGGGCGACGGAGACGGTCAGATCGGTCAGCCGATGGGTCCTGGTCGCCCTGGCGACGCGCACCAGCCGGACCTGCGCCTTGCCGTACTGGTTCTGCCCGAGCACCGGCATCGTGGTCAACTCCCTCGGTAGACGGAATAGCCGAACGGGTTGAGCAGCAGCGGGATGTGGTAGCGCTCGCCGACGGTGACCGCGAAGACCACGGTGGCCTCGGGGAAGAACGCGGCGCCGGTGCCGCCCCTGGTCAGATAGGGCTCCACGGCGAAGGTCAGCCGCGCGGCCACCGCGCCGCCGGGGAGCGCCGGCAGCGTCGCCAGGCGCCCGTCGGCGTCCGTGCGCCCCTCGCCGTGGGGCCGCCAGCCCTCCGCGTCCCCGCGCCGGGCGTCGCGGACGGCGAGCCGCACGGCGATCCCGGCGGCCGGGCGGCCCAGGCTGGTGTCCAGCACATGGGTGGAGACGGTGACCTCGCTCTCCGCGAGGCGGGTGAGCCGCAGCCGGTTGATCCGACCCAACTCGCCGCGGGCCACAGCGGCTTCACGGGCGGGCTCGTGTGCGAGCCGGGCACGCAGCGCGTCCCGCATCCGTTCCCCCGAGAGACCGGTGGCGCAGAGCAGAAAGGTGCGGCCGAACCGCTCCCGATAGGTGAGGTTGAGGTCGAGCAGCTCGGCTCTGAGCTGGTCGTCGGCGTCGGCGAGCCCGCCCTGCTCCCGTGTCGAGGCCGGGTCGCCCGGCCGGGGCCGGCCGATCGGCGGGTGGGCGGCGACCGCCGCCTCGAACTCCTCGGCCGTCAGGTCGGCCACGGCCGCGTCCTGCTCGCTGAGCAGCGCGTCCAGATGGGCGAACGGGCGGGCGTGCAGCAGTCGTTCGGTCCAGGCGCGGGAGGCGCAGACGGCGTGCAGGGAGTCCCGGACGGCGCCGGCGCCCGCGTGATTGAGCCAGGTCAGCCCCGGATGGGCAGGCGAGGTCATCGATCCAGTAAGCCGCACCCGCCCCCGGGTGTCAACAGTTTGTTGAAGTCGGGGAGCGCGTGTCCGCGTCGAGGCGCCCTCCGGGCTCAGCCGCCGGTGGTCCGGTTGAGGTAGTTGTAGACGGTGAACCGGCTGACGCCGAGCGCCGCCGCGACCGTCTCCACCCCGTGCCGCAGGGCGAACGCGCCGCGCCGCTCCAGGCTGCTGACGATCCGCTGCTTGGTCCTGCGGTCCAGCTCGGCCAGCGGGCGGCCGTGGCGGCGGCGCAGGTCGTCCAGCAGGTGGTCGAGCGAGTCCGACAGAAGCGGCAGCCGCACGGCGGCCACCGCCGCCCCGTCCCAGCACAGCGGCACGTCGTCCTCGCCGGCCTCCAGCGGATCGACCAACTCCCCGCCGATGGCGGTCAACAACGGTCCGAGCGCGGCCAGAAAGCGTTCCTCCTCGGACGGCGGCAGCTCGTCCGCCGCCTCCGCCCCCTCGGGAGCCCCGGGCGGCCCCCACGGCCGGCGACGCCCGCCCTCCCCCGCGTTCACCGGGACCCCTCCCCGTCGGCGGGCGGCGGCGAGCCGGCCTCGACTCCCTCGCCACCGTCGACGGCATCCCCCGCGTCAACGGCGTCGACCTGGACGGATATCCGGGTGGCGCCTGCGGCGAACGCGCGGCGCAGCAGGACGTGGACGGCGTCTATCACCGCGTCCCGATCGCCCTCGGCGCTGTTGCCGAACGGGCCGACCTCCACCGCCTCCAGGCCGGCCTCGCCGACCACCTCGCGGGCGACCAGCGCGTGGGGCGGCGCCTCGCGGAGGTCGAAGGGCTCCGTGGAGAACTCAAGTCTCAGTCGCACGCGCCCACACTAGGCGTGATCGCCACGCCGTGGGGGCGCTCCCCGTCACGTCGCCCCACTTGGCCGCAAGTCGCCCCCGCGGCGGGGACGCACGGCCGGCGGAGAGGGGCGCGGCGGCGGGCGGCCCCACCGCGGAGCGTCGGGGCCGCCGTTCGCGGCCGTTCCCCCGAACTCGCGGCGCGTCGTCCCCCGTTGACGGTTGCCGGCGGACCCGAGGACGCCGGGCTCAGCGGCTGGCCTTCGGCCACACGCCCGGCGGGGTGCCCCAGCGCGGTTCCTCCGGCGGAAAGCGCGGGACCCCGAAGAGCTCAAGCGCGCGGCGGAACTCGGCGACCGCCGGCGCCAGCGCGCTCACCGAGCCCAGCGCGGCGGCGATCTCCAACAGCGCCTGCCGCAGCGTCTCGACGTCGGGAACGCCCGCCAGCGACAGCTCGTCCAGCCGGCTCAGGCGCTCCATCGCGACCTCGCGGTCGGCCAACGCGACGCGGTACCCGCCCAACTCGCGGCGCAGCCGGTGAACGGCGGCGCGCAGCGTGGTCACCCGGGGGTCGAGCCCGGCCACCGGTGCGGTGCGCATCCGTCCGGCCGTCTCAGCTTCTCCTGCCACCCAACCCTCCCCTAGCCCGTTTACCCGTCATTCAGAAAGCCACCCGAAACGTGCGGGATTCCTGCTCACACGCGTCAGAAGGTGAAGAACCCCGCAGGGAAAGTAAATATCACTGTCCGCGCATCACGCCATACGGAGGGCTAGATCGCGTGTCACATTCCGATGAACAATGAGGCCCTGTCACGGGCTGAGAAGCGGTGTCCGAAGTGGCCAGGACTCGACCAGCCGCCGGGGGGCGTGTGAGAGTCCGTTCATCAGGTTCGGTTGGGGGAGCGCCCATGGCCAGAAGCGTGTTGCTGCGATGCCCGGTGTGCCGGCGCGAGCACCGCTATGTCCCGCCCGAGTACCCGTGCGCCTGCGGCGCGCCCGTGACCCTCCCGGTGGCGGGCGACGGCGCGCCGGTGCGGGTGGCGCACCGGTCCTGGGCGGACGCCTGGACGGAGTTGGAGTGCCCTGCCTGCGGGCGTTCCGGGCACTGGCCCCGCCCCGGCTTCGACTGCGCCTGCGGGGCGATGGTGCGGCTGACGCCGGCCGCTCCCCGGGTGGCGGGGCCGGCCTGGGACGGGCCGCCCGAGGACGGGGGGCAGCGGCCGGCGGCCGTGCGGGCGTCGGGGGAGAACGCCGCGCCGGAGGGGGCGAGTTCGGCCAAAACGGAGCAGGCGCGCGCGGAGGACGCGGAGGGCGCTCCCCCGGACGCCGAGCAGCCGCCGGCGCACGAGGCGCCCGAGGACGGCGTGCGCCCCGGGTCGCGCACGCCGGGGCCGCCCGGCAGCAGCGCGGCCCGTGACTTCGCGCAGGGGCGCAGAGCGGCGCGCGGCGCCCCGGGGCCGGCCGAGGACCCGGCGGGGCCCGGCGCGCGGCGGGGCCCGTTCCGCCCGTTGACCATCCGCACCGGCTACGACGCGGTGGCCTGCGCGGCTCACTTTCTGCGCTGGCTCGGCTTCTCCGGGGTGCGCACGGCCGTGCCCAGGACCGCGTCGGGGCTCGATCTGCGCGGCCCCTCGGTGGTCGGCCTGGTCAACGCCTCCACCGCGCCGACCGAGGGCGGGGAGCTGGAGGTGCTGTGGCTGCACGGCCAGTTGGGCTCGGCGCTGCCGGTGGCGTTCTCGCTGGCCGGGTACGGCGGGCCGGCCAGGACGCTGGCCGACCGGCTGCGGCTGCCGCTCTTCGTGCTCGACCTGAGCGGCACGCCCCAGCCCGTGAACCAGCCGGGCGAGGCGCTACTGCGCCACGGCGTCGAGGTCGAGCCGTAGCGGCGGCGCGAGGGACGTACGGGTGCCGTCGCCGTGCAGCGGCCGGCCGCTGCCGGTGAGCGGCACGCCGCTGCCGCCGCGCCGCACCGCGACGATCTCGGCGGCGATGGCCAGGGCCGTCTCGGCCGGGGTGCGGGCCGCGAGGTCGAGGCCGATCGGCGAGCGCAGCCGGGCCAGTTCGCCCTCGCCGAGCCCGGCGGCGCGCAGCCGGCGCAGCCGGTCCTCGTGGGTGCGCCAGGACCCCATCGCGCCCACGTAGCCGGCCGGGCCGCGCAACGCCCGCACCAGCGCCGGGACATCCCACCTCGGGTCGTGGGTGAGCACGCACACCGCGTCCCGCCCGGTCAGCCGCCGCCCGTCGAGGCAGCGGTCCGGCCGGTCGTTGACCACCTCGGCGGCCTCGGGAAAACGTTCGGCGGTGGCGAAGACGGGCCGCGCGTCGCAGACCGTCACCCGGTAGCCGAGCGGCGTGGCGGCGTGGGCCAGCGCGGCGGCGAAGTCCACCGCGCCGACGATCAGCAGCCGGGGCGGCGCCGCACGGTGCTCCGCCCAGGCCCGCCGGCCCCCCGGCAGCCGCACGGTCCCGCGCCCGCCGGGCAGCGCACGCGCCCGCGCGAGCGCCAGCCGGTCGATGCCCGCGCCCCAGCCGAGCGTGCCGCGCCCCGCATCCGGCGCCCCCGGCCGCCACAGCAGCGCGCCGCCGCCCGCTCCCCCGCCCGGCAGCGCCCGCAGGAGCGTCACCGCGCCGCCCCCGGCGACCGCCGCCAACGCCTCGGCCAGCGTGGCGCGTCGGGGCCCGACGACCGGGGTGATCAGCAGTTCGACCGTGCCGCCGCAGGTGAGCGCGGGCGCGAACGGGTCATCCGGGTCGGCCGCGTAACGCGCCGTCCTGGGCGTGCCCGCGCGCAGCGCCTCGCGGCACTCCTCCCACAGCGCGCCCTCCACGCAGCCGCCGGAGACCCCGCCCAGCACCGCGCCCTCCGCGTCGACCGCGAGCGCGGCGCCCGGCCCCCGTGGCGCGCTGCCCTCGACGGCGACGACGGTGGCCACGGCGAACGCCCGCCCCTGGCGGCACCAGGCGTCGAGCTCGGTGGCGATGTCCAGCACGGCGGCCTCCGTTCCTCGTGCGTGCCCCGGTGCGCGGTGCCCGGGGCCCCTCGTCTCAGGTTCCGGTCAGGTGCTCGGGGCGGACGGGGACGCGGGTGAGGGGCAGGCGCGTCGCCTGGCGGATCGCGGCGACGATCGCCGGCGTCGCGGAGAGCGTGGGCGCCTCGCCCACCCCGCGCAGCCCGTACGGGGCGTGCTCGTCGGCGAGTTCGAGGATGTCGACGGGCATCGGCGGGGTGTCCAGGATGGTGGGGATCAGGTAGTCGGTGAACGACGGGTTGCGGACGGTGCCGTCGGGGCCGACGAGGACCTCCTCCAGCACGGCGAGGCCGAGCCCCTGGGCGCTGCCGCCGTGGATCTGGCCGCGCACCGCGCGCGGGTTGAGCGCGCGGCCCACGTCCTGGGCGGCGGCCAGTTCGACGACCCGGACCAGGCCCAGCTCGACGTCGACGTCGACCACGGCGCGGTGCGCGCAGAACGAGTACTGGACGTGACCGGGACCCTGCCCGGTCGCGCGGTCGAACGGCCGGGTGGGGCGGTGGCGGAACTCCAGCTCCCGTTCGATCGCCTCGTCACCGAGCACGTCGGCCAGCGCGGCCAGCACCTCGCCGCGCGGGGTGACGACCTCGCCGCCGACCAGCCGCAGCCCGGGATCGTTCCAGGCGGCCTCGTCGCCCCGCCAGTCAACCCGCTCCCCCCGGCGCAGGCGGTCCCTGGCCAGCCGCAGCACCTCGGCGCGGACGGCGAGGCAGGCGTGGCGGACGGCCCCGCCGGTCATGTACGTCTGCCGGGAGGCGGAGGTGGAGCCGGCGGAACCCACGGAGGTGTCGGCCGGCAGGATGCCGACCCGGCTGACGCCCAGCTCGGTGCGGGCGATCTGGGCGTGCACCGTGATCCCGCCCTGGCCGACCTCCGCCATCGCGGTGTGCACGGTGGCGCTTGGCTCCCCGCCGACGACCGCCAGCCGCACCCGGGCGGTCGAGTAGTCGTCGAAGCCCTCGGAGAAGCCGACGTTCTTGATGCCGACTCCGTAGCCGACGCCGCGCACGATCCCCTCCCCCAGGCTGGAGCGGGCGAGCCCGCCGGGCAGCGCCCTGGGGTCCACGCCGCCGTCGACCTCCCAGGGGCGCGGCGGCGGCAGCGGCCGGTCGCGGACCAGACGCAGCAGCTCGGCGACGGGCGCGGGCGCGTCGACGGGCTGGCCGGTGGGCATGGTGTCGCCCTGGGTGAGGGCGTTGCGCCGGCGCAGCTCGACGGGGTCCATGTTGAGGGCGACGGCCAGCCGGTCCATCTGCGCCTCGTAGGCGAAGCACGCCTGCACCGCGCCGAAGCCGCGCATCGCGCCGCAGGGCGGGTTGTTGGTGTAGAGGGCGAGGGCCTCCATCGCGACGTGCGGCACGCGGTAGGGGCCCACGCCCAGGGAGGCGGCGTTGCCGACGACGGCGGGCGAGGAGGAGGCGTAGGCACCGCCGTCGAGGACGATCCGGCCCTTCACGTAGACCAGCCGGCCGTCGAGGGTGGCGCCGTGCTCGTAGCTGAGGGTGGCCGGGTGGCGGTGCACATGGCCGAAGAACGACTCGTGGCGGTTGTAGACCATCTTCACGGGCCGGCCGGTGCGCAGCGCCAGCAGGCAGGCGTGGGCCTGCATCGACAGGTCCTCGCGGGCGCCGAAGGCACCGCCGACGCCGCCGAGGGTCAGCCGCACGCGTTCCGGCTCCAGGCCGAGGACGGGGGCGAGTTGGCGCTGGTCGACGTGGAGCCACTGGGTGGCGACATGGAGGTCGACCCCGCCGTCCTCCGCTGGCACGGCCAGCCCGGACTCCGGGCCGAGGAACGCCTGGTCCTGCATCCCGACGGTGTAGTCGCCGCGCACCACGACGTCGGCCACCGCGTGGGTCGGGTCGCCGGCCAGCACGGGCTGGCGGTGGACCACGTTGGGGTGCGGCACGTGGGCGGCGTGGTGGTCGTCGCGGTCGGGGTGGAGGACGGGCGCGTCGGGGGCGGTCGCGGTGGCCTCGTCGTGGACCACCGGCAGCGGCGCGTACTCGACCCGGACGCGGGCGGCGGCGCGGCGCGCGGTCTCCGGGTGGTCGGCGGCGACGAGCGCGACGGGCTCGCCCTGGTAGCGGACCCGGTCGCCGGCGAGCACCGGCTGGTCGGTGAACTCCAGCCCGTAGTGGGTGGCGGCGGGGAGGTCCGCGTGGGTGAGCACGGCGTGGACGCCGGGCAGCGCCAGGGCCTCGGCGGTGTCGACGGAGCGGATCTCGGCGTGCGCGTGCGGGCTGCGCAGGGTGTGCCCCCAGAGCATGTCCTCGTGCCACAGGTCGGAGGCGTAGGCGAAGTCGCCGGTGACCTTCAGTACCCCGTCGGGGCGGTGCGGCGACTCGCCGATGCCGCCCGAGGCGTCGGGCGCGGTGTCGCCGCGCTGGGTGAGTCCGGCGGGCGGCGGGACGACTCCCATGGTCAGGGCCTCCGTTCGGGGTCGGCGGCCGGTGCGGGGGCGCGGGCGGCGGCGAGGCGGACGGCGTCGAGGACGCTCTCGTAGCCGGTGCAGCGGCAGAGGTTGCCGGCGAGCGCCTCGCGGATGTCGGCGTCGGCGGGGCGGGGCACGCGGGCCAGCAACTCCTCGGCGGCGAGCAGGAGTCCGGGGGTGCAGAAGCCGCACTGCACCGCGCCGGCCTCGACGAACGCGGCCTGGAGGGGGGCGAGCCGGCCGTCCGCGTCGGCCAGGCCCTCGACGGTGCGCACCTCGCGTCCCTCGGCCTGACCGGCGGCGACCAGGCAGGAGCAGACCAGGTCGCCGTCGAGACGGACGGTGCAGGAGCCGCACTCGCCCTGCTCGCAGGCGTTCTTGGAGCCGGGCAGCCCGAGCCGTTCGCGCAGCACGTAGAGCAGGCTCTCGCCCTCCCAGACGTGGTCGGCGCTCCGCTCGCGCCCGTTGACCGTGAGGGTGAGCCTCATGCCGGTGCTCCTTCGGTGCTCGTCCGGGCGCGCCAGGCGCGGTCCAGGGTGCGGCGCGCCAGGACGCGCACCGCGTGGCGGCGGTAGTCGGCGCTGCCTCTGACGTCGTCGACGGGCGCGCAGGCGGCGGCCACCAGGGCGGCGAACCGGGTGGCGGCGGCCGGGGGCGGCGGGCGGCCGGTGGCCCAGTGGTCGCCCTCGGCCAGTACCCCGTTCAGGAACTTCTCGGCCTCCCGGGCCCGCAGCGGGGTCGGCGCGGCGGAGCCGATCGCCGCGCGCACGGTGCGGGTGTCGGGGTGCAGGGCGAGGGCGACGGCGCAGACGGCGATGACCATGGCGTTGCGGGTGCCGACCTTCGCGAACTGCTGGGGTCCTGTCGCGGTGCGGACGGCGACGGAACGGATCAGCTCGTCGGGGGCGAGCGCGTTCCGCTTGGGTCCCAGGAAGAACTCCTCGACCGGGACGGTCCTGGTGCCGCGTGCGCTGGCCACCTCGACGTCGGCGCCGGCGACCAGCAGGGCGGGGTGGGCGTCGCCGGCGGGCGAGGCGGTGCCGAGGTTGCCGGCGAGGGTGGCGCGGTTGCGGATCTGCGGGGAGCCGACGGTGCGGGCGGCCATGGCCAGGGCGGGCAGTTCGGCGGCCAGCCGGTCGATCACCGTGTGGAAGGGCACGCCGGCGCCGATCCGGACCGTGTCCGACTCCCGGTGCCAGTCGCGGAGTTCGGTGAGGCGGGAGAGGTCGAGCAGCCGCTCGGGGCGGCGCCGGTCGAAGTTGATCTCCACCATCAGGTCGGTGCCGCCGGCGAGCGGCACCGCCTCGGGGTGCGCCGCCTTGACGGCCAACGCCTCCCGCCAGGTGGCCGGGCGAAGGAACTCCACCGGTTCGGCTCCTTCCGCTGCGGGCCGGGCACGGCGTCGCCGACGGACCCTCGGCCCTCCAGTACAGCCCGGCGGGGGTGGCGGGCGGCAGTCACGGAAGGGCCGAAGCGCACGACTGGCGGCACTACCGTTCTTGTAGATTCCTACGAAGAGCCGTTCCGGGTGCCGTCCGACGCGGTGTCGTCGGCCGCGCCCGCGCGAGGAGGCGAGATGCGACTGCGCGCCCTGCTGGAGTCCGACCGGCTCGGGCTGCGGCTGCTGTGGGGGCGGGAGGAGCTGGACCGGCCGGTGCGGGGGGTGATGACGACCGACCTGCGCGACCCGAGCCGCTATCTGCACGGCGACGAGCTGGTGCTGACGGGGCTGGCCTGGTGGCGCGGCGGGGACGACGCCGAACCCTTCGTGCGGGTGCTGGCGGCGGCGGGGGTCGCCGGACTGGCCGCCGGGGAGGCCGAGTTCGGCTCCGTGCCGGACGAGTTGACGGCGGCCTGCGCCCGCCACCGGCTGCCGCTCTTCGCGGTCGCCGAGGAGGTCGGCTTCGCCGACCTGACGGAGCACGTGGTGCGGCGGGTGTCGACCGTGCGCGCCGGGGACCTGGCCGCGGTGGTGGAACGGCACCGCCGGCTGATGTCCGCCGGGCCCGCCGGCGGGGGGCCGCGCGCGGTGCTGGGTCTGCTGGGCTCCGATCTGGACCTGCCGGCCTGGCTGTTGACGGCGACCGGCCGCGAGGTCGCCGACTCCGGGGCGGGGCCGCTGCCGCCCGGGGTGGCGGCCGAGCTGGCCGCGGGGCGGCTGGCCGAGGCGCCGGGCGCCGGGCCCGAGCCGCGCCGGGTGGCGCGCCGGGACGCGGTCTACTCGCTCTTCCCGGTGCGCGGCGAACCGCCGGCGGCCGGCGAGGACCCGCGCCGGACGCTGCTGACCGACTGGCTGCTGGCCGTCCGCGCCGACGCGGCGGAGTGGCCGGCCGAGCGGCGCGCGTTGTTGGAGGGGGTCGCGGAGTTGGTCGCGGCGGCGCGCGACCGGGGGGAGGCCGCCAGGGGCGTGCGCCGGCGGTTGGCCCAGCAGGTGGTGGAGCTGCTGGGCTCTGAGGCGCCGGCCGCCGAGGTGGCGGCCCGGCTGCGGATCGCCGCGCCGGTGCTGCTGCCGGGGCGTTCCGGGCTGGACTGGCAGCTGGTCGTGGCCCGGCTGCACTGGCCGGACGCCGACTTCGACACCGGCCCGGTGGCGAGGGCGGTGCTGGAGGAGGCGCTCTGCGACCCGACCGCGTCGGAGCCGGAGGCGGCGGTGGCCCACGCCGGGGGCGAGGCGGTCGCGCTGGTGCCGGTCTGCCCGCTTCAGGAGGCGGAGGTGGCCGGCCCGCTGCGCGCGGAGGCGTTCGAGGCCACGCTCCGCCATCCGCTGGCCGCCGGGCTCGGCGGCGGGCGGCTCACCGTGGGGGTCAGCTCCTCGGTGCCCGACGCCGAGGGGTTGCGCGGGGCGTTGCGCGAGGCACGGCACGCGCGCCGGTTGGCCGAGGCCAGGCCGGAGGCGGTGGCGGTGGCCGGCCACGAGCGGCTGGCCTCGCACATGGTGCTGCTGCCGTTCGTCCCGGAGGACGTGCGGGAGGCGTTCAGCGACCGGCTGCTGGCCCCGCTGCGCGAGTACGACACCCGGCACCGCTCCCAACTGCTGCCGACGCTGGAGGCGTTCCTCGCCGAGGACGGCTCGTGGACCCGCTGCGCCGCACGGCTGCATCTCCATGTGAACACGCTGCGCTACCGGATCGGCAGGATCGAGCAGCTCACCGGCAGGGACCTGGGGCGGCTCGAGGACGCGGTGGACTTTCTGCTGGCGCTGCGGCTGGGTTGAACCCGACGTCGGGAACGCGCCACGCCGATCGGCCCTGGAATGGCCGATTCCGCACCCAACCGAACCGCATACCACCTCCGTCTTCGCCTCAATCCTCCGGCGCGCGCCAGAACTTGTGAACTGTTTCACGCTCCCCCCTTGGCCGGGCACCGTCCCGCGTGCTGAGATGCACTCACATCAGATGTGGCCAACAGCACAACGACGCGCTGGGAGGGCGATGTGGCGGATACCGCACATCCGGTTCTGGAGACGGCGAGCGGAACGGCGCTCGACAGTGCGGTATGGCGGCTGCGGTCCCGAGGCTGTTGGGACGACGCGGCCGAGCTGCTGACCCCGACGGTGGCGGACGACCCCCGCGCGGCGCTGCTGCGCGCCCGGCTGCTGGTGGAGCGGTGCATGTTCACCGGCCAGGGCTGGGAGCGCGCCGAGGAGGCGGTGCGGGCCGCCGAGAAGATGCCGCTGAACGACGAGGAACGCGGGACCGCCGCCTGCGAGCGCGGCTATCTCGCCTACGCCGCCACGCTGCTGCGAGTGCGGGACCGGGCCGACGAGGCGCGGGCCGCGCTGGGCCGGGCGGCCGCGCTGCTGGCCCCCGACTCCCCCGGCCGGCCGCTGCTCGACTTCCGGCGCGGGCTGATGGCCGAGCACGTGGGCGGCAACCCGCAGGCCGCCGAGACCGGTTACCGCAGGGCGCACAACGAGGCGCTCAACCGCGGCGACGCGCTGCTCTGTTCCTACACCTGGCGCCATCTGGCGGCGCTCGCGCTGAAGGGCGGCGACCTGGAGGCCGCCCGCCACGGCTTCGCGGAATCCCTGCGTCTGCGCGAGGAGCTGGGCTTTCTGGTGGGCATCGCGCCGGCGTTGGTCGCGCTCGCCGAGGTCCAGCCGCCGGAGGAGGCGGCCCGGCTGCGCGCCGAGGCGGCCAGGCTCCACCGGCTGCTGGGGAACGTCCCGCACTGGCTGGCCGCGCAACTGCCGACCGAGGTACCGGTCGAGTCGCCGCGGGAGGCGACCGCGCCGCCGACGCCGACGCCGGAGAAGTGACTGGCTCGCGGCGGGAACACGGGAGCCCGGCTCGGCCCTAGGCGAGCGGTCCCGTGGGCGAGGCCGTCACATGGGCGTGGGCCAGGCGTTCGACGGTGGGCAGGTCACCGCGGACGAGGGCGTCCAGCAGCGCGCCGTGCTGGCGGGCGTCGGCGATCAGCTCGCGCGCGCCCGGCGGGCGGCCCGGAACGGTGGGGCACTGCGTCTTGCGCTGCAACTCCTGCGCCACAGCGATCAGTTGGCGGTTACCCGTGGGCCGCAGCAACTCGCGGTGGAAGCGCCGGTCGGCCTCCGCGTAGCCGACCAGGTCACCGTGGGCGGCGACCCTCACCGTCGCCTCGGCCAGCGGCCGCAGCTCCTCCCAGCGCTGCGGGGGCAGCTTTCCGGCCAGCCGCAGCACCGCGGGGACCTCCAGGGCGGCGCGCACCTCGGCCAGCTCGGCCATGTCGCGCGCGCTGTGCCCGGCGATCCGGAAGCCGCGGTTGGGCACCGTCTCGACCAGCCCCTCGCTGCACAGCTGCTGCATGGCCTCGCGCACCGGGGTGGCCGAGACGCCGTACCGCTCGGCGAGCAGCGGGGCCGAGTAGGTCTCGCCGGCGCGCAGCTCACCGGTGGCCAGCGCGTCCCGGAGCGCGGCGAGCACCTGGGCGCGCACGGAGCGGCGCACCGGCAGCGGCGGACTGCGGAGCGGCGGCGCCTGCCGAGGTCCGGGCCGCTTCCTCGGCACCATGGCCGCGACCCCCGAAATGGCCGATTCCACCGGGGTGGGTTCCATCTGCCCGCTCCATCCCTCTCGCCCCCGAATCAAGTGGGTTCCAGCACCCTAGGCGCAGTTTCCGCCGCCGCAAACCCCTCGACCTGATCGGCCGCTTGATCGGCTAAGGTAAGGCTTACCTGTACCAACAAGGGATCGATGGCCCGATGACCGTTCCCGCCGTGACCGTGACGACCCCGCTCACGCCCGCCTACGCCCGGATGGGCGAGGTGTTGCCCAGCCTCCTGGTGACCGAGGGCGAGCCGCGTTCCGACGCGGGCTGGACCAGGGGCGACGCGCTCGCCGAGGGCGGCGCGGCGCTGGACGCCTTCCTCGCCGACGAGGCCCGCGCCTCGCAGGCGGCCTACGGCGCCGAGGCGCGGCCGGACGTGGTGGCGACCTTCGGGCTGCACCGCTACGCGTGGCCGGTCGCCGCGCTCTTCACCGTTCCCTACTTCCTGCTCCGCCGGGTCCCCCACCTGGCGCCCGAGGACGTCTCGCTGCGCCGGGACCCGACGCGGCTGACCGTGCGGGTGACCGCGTTCTCCTGCCTGCCTGGCGATCCGCTCGCCGGGCACCCGGGAGCACTGGTGGCCTCCGACGAGGCGGCCCTGCGCACCGAGGTGCGGCGGGCGGCGGCCGACCATCTGGGGCCGCTGCTGGACGCGTTCGGGCCCCGGATGCGGCGCCGCGCCCGCGCGCTGTGGGGCGCGGCCACGGACGAACTCGTCGAATCACTGTGGTATTTCGGCCATCTGCTGGGCGAGGAGCCGCGTGCCGTTCGGGAGTTGGCGCGGATGCTGCCGGGCGCCACGGCGCCGTTCGCCGCCGGCGCCGGGTTCCGCGAGCTG
Organism: Streptomyces zhaozhouensis; assembly: GCF_900230195.1. GTDB lineage: Bacteria > Actinomycetota > Actinomycetes > Streptomycetales > Streptomycetaceae > Streptomyces > Streptomyces zhaozhouensis. Next base: position 103,137 of record NZ_OCNE01000013.1, on the reverse strand, counting down.
GCGGGCCCGGACGGGGAGGCGCTGCGCACCAGGGACCGCGCGAGCTGCTGCATGTTCTACACTCTGCGTCCCGCCGACACCTGCGCCACCTGCCCCCGGCTCTGCGACGAGCAGCGGGTCAGGCGGCTGACCGGCTCCTGACGTCCGCCGGGGGGCGCCGCCCGGCGTGCGGCTGATAACAGATCATTCACCAACGGGCGGCAAGTTCCGCTGGAATACCACTCGTTGGTGCCATTCCGCCCGAATCGGAACTGACGGTGACTCGGGTAGCATCACGCTTTCTTCCAGGGGCGGTTCGCCAACCGCGCCCTGTGAACTGAGATCGGGCGGCGCCCGCAGAGGTGCGCCCGCACACCCCGTCGAGGGACACACATCGCGGTGAAGGTGACGGACATGGAGTTCAGTTGGGTGTTGGCCGCTGCCGTGGCCCTGGGAGGATTCCTGGTGGCGACGGCCTTGCTCACACGCGGCCGCAAGCCCGACAAGGAGGACCGCGAGCCGGACTCCTCCTGGGAGAAGATGGAGGCGCGCAGGCGGCGCAAGGAGCGGATCTACGCCTCCGCCTCCTACACGCTGCTCTTCTGCTGCGCCGGGGTCGCCGCCGCGCTGTCCTTCCAGGGGCTGGTCGGCTTCGGCCGGGAGAACCTCCAGCTCTCCGGCGGCTGGGAGTACCTGGTGCCGTTCGGACTGGACGGCGCGGCGATGTTCTGCGCGGTGATCGCCGTGCGGGAGGCCAGTCACGGCGACTCCTCGATGGGGTCGCGGATGCTGGTGTGGCTCTTCGCGGGCGCCGCCGCCTGGTTCAACTGGGTGCACGCGCCCCGGGGCACCGGCCACGCCGGCGCGCCGCACTTCTTCGCCGGGATGTCGCTCTCGGCGGCCGTCCTCTTCGACCGGGCGCTGAAGCAGACCCGCCGCGCCGCGCTGCGTGAGCAGGGCCTGGTGCCCAGGCCGATGCCGCAGATCCGTTTCGTCCGCTGGCTGCGGGCGCCGCGCGAGACGTTCGGCGCGTGGTCGCTGATGCTGCTGGAGGGTGTGCGCACGCTGGACGAGGCGGTCGACGAGGTCCGCGAGGAGCGGCGCAAGAAGGAGGAGGCCAAGCGCAGGGAGCGGGAGCAGCGGCAGTTGGAGCGCGCCCGGCTGCGCGCCATCGGCGGTTCCCGGTTCGGGCGGGGGCGGCGGGAGCTGCCCGCCACGGTGACGGCCGAGCAGGCCCCGCCGGAGCCGGCCCCGCACGAGCCCGCGGCGCTGGAGGCCGCCGCCCAGCGGCCGGCGTTGGCGGGCCGCGACGGGGAGGCGGGCTCGCTCTCCACGGCCGCGCCCCGGCTGGACACCCTGGAGGAGAAGCTGGCCAGGATCGAGCGCCAGTTCCCCTGACGCGCCCACTCCCCTCCGACGCGCCGACGGCCGCCGCCCCGAAACCGTGGAAACGGTTCCGGGGCGGCGGCCGTTCGCCCGGCGTCGCGGGTCAGTCGAGGAGGACACCCTCGTGGACCAGCAGCCGCCGCTTGCGGTCCAGGCCGCCGGCGTAGCCGGTGAGCGAGCCGCCGGCGCCGATCACCCGGTGGCAGGGCCGGATCACCAGCAGCGGATTGGCACCGACCGCGCCGCCCACGGCCCGCACCGAGCGCGCGGGCATCCCGGCCGCCGCCGTCAGCGCGCCGTAGGTGAGCGTCGCCCCGAGGGGGATCTCGTCCAGCGCGGCCCAGACCCGCTGCCGGAACGGGGTGCCGGGAGGTTCGAGGGCCAGGTCGAACTCCTTCAGCTCGCCCGCGAAGTAGGCGTCGAACTGCTCGGTCGCCGCGCCGAAGGCCGCGTCGTCGCGGACCCACTCCGGCTGGACGGTCGCGCCCTTGCGCTGTCCCGGCACGGTGACCGAGGCCAGCACGCCGGGGCGCGGGCCGGCGATCAGCAGCTCGCCGAGCGGGCTGGGGTGGATGGTGTAGCGCATGGGCTTCTCCGTCGCTGGGGTCGATGGGTTCGCTGGGGTCGCTGGGTTCGCTGGAGCCGATGGAGTCGCTGGGCTCACCGGGTTCGCTCGCCGGTCGCCGGGGCCGCGTGGCCGGTGGGGCGGGTGGGGCCTCGCGTCGGCCCCGCGACGGCACGCCAGAGGTGGTGCAGCGCGTAGGAGCGCCAGGGCCGCCATCGCTCGGCGGCGTCGGGACCGCCGCCGACCAGGGCGAGGCCGTGGCGGACGCCCGCGTCGCCCGGCAGGAAGACGTCCGGGTCGCCCAGCGCCCGCATCCGGACGTAGCCGGCCGTCCAGGGGCCGATGCCGCGCAGCGCCAGCAGCCGCGCCTCCGCCTCGTCGCGGTCGGCGCCCGGACCGAGGGCGAGGCGCCCGTCGGCCAGCGCGGCGCCCAGCGCCCGCAGCGTCCCCCGGCGGGCGGCGGGCATCCCCAGCTCGGTCAGCGGCGCCTCGGCCAGCGCCTCCGGCTCGGGGAAGAGATGGGTCAGTCCGCCGTCGGGCCGGCCGAGCGGCTTGCCCAGCGCCTCGACCAGTCGGCCGGCGAGGGCGCGGGCGGCGCCCACCGTGACCTGCTGGCCGAGCACCGCGCGGACCGCCAGCTCCTCCGGGCTGACGGCGCCGGGCGCGCGCTGGCCGGGCTCGGCCGCGACCAACGGCGCCAACAGCGGGTGCGCGCCGAGGTGTTCGGCCACGGCGTAGGGGTCGGCGTCCAGGTCGAAGAGCCGCCGCAGCCGTTCCACCGCGCAGCTCAGGTCCCGCAGGTCGGTCAGCTGGAGCCGGCAGGGCAGCCAGCGCCCGCCGCCCGCGCCCGGCGCCTCGTCGACCTCGGCGATCCCGCCGCCGTGCGGCAACGAGAGGGTGCGCCGGTAGGTGCGGACGCCGCGCGCGCCGACGACCTCCTCGACGCCGGCGACGGCGCGCCGCTGGAGGAAGTCGAAGACCGCGCCCGCCGCGTACGCCCCCCGGTGGGCCAGCCGCAGCGGGGTGCCGCCGCCCTCCGCCGCGCCGGCCCTGCCGCCGGCCGGGGCCGCGGCGCGCAGCGCGCTCGGGGTGCGGTCGTAGACGGTACGGACCGTGTCGTTGAACTGGCGGACGCTGGCGAAGCCGGCTGCGAACGCGATCTCGGTCACCGGCAGCCGGGTCGTCTGGAGCAGCACGCGCGCGGTGTGCGCGCGCCGGGCGCGGGCGAGGGCGACGGGGCCCGCGCCCAGTTCGGCGACGAGCTGCCGCTGGACCTGGCGGGCGCTGTAGCCGAGGCGGTCGGCGAGGCCGGCGACGCCCTCGCGGTCCACCACGCCGTCGCCGATCAGCCGCATCGCGCGGCCCACCGCGTCGGCCCGCGCGTTCCACTCGGCCGAGCCGGGCACGGCGTCCGGTCGGCAACGCCGGCAGGCCCGGAAGCCGGCGCCCTGCGCGGCGGCGGCCGAGGGCAGGAAGCGGACGTTGGCGCGGCGGGGGGTGGTCGCCGGGCAGCTGGGGCGGCAGTAGATGCCGGTGGTCACGACGGCGGTGAAGAACACCCCGTCGAACCGTTCGTCACGGCTGCGCACCGCCTGGTACCTGCTGTCGTCGTCCATCACGCTCCCCAGTGTGCGGGGCGCGCGGCCCCGCACACTGGCGGGATTCGGACATGGCGGTGGCGAGGACCCTCCGGCTCAGTCCCTGGCCAGGCGGGCCGGGAAACCGCCGGTGGCGACCGGGCCCCAGCGGACCGGGGTGACCCTGATGAGGGACTTGCCCTGGCGCGTCATGGCCTGGCGGTACTCGTTCCAGTCCGGGTGCTCCCCGGCGATGTTGCGGTAGTACTCGACCAGCGGCTCCACCGCCTCCGGCACGTCGAGCACCTCCGCGGTGCCGTCGACCTGGACCCAGGGGCCGTCCCACTCGTCCGACAGCACCAGCACGCTGACCTCGGGGTCCCGCCGGGCGTTGCGGGACTTGGCGCGCTCCGGGTAGGTGGACATCACGATGCGGCCGGAGTCGTCGACGCCGCAGGTCAGGGGCGACGCCTGGGGGGAACCGTCGGCCCGCCGGGTCAGCAGGATGGCACGGTGCCTGGCGCGGACGAAGTCCAGCAGGCCGTCGAGATCAACGCGCGTGTTCGTCGCGATCGAAGGACTCATAACGGCAGACCATACGCCCACCTCGACGGGCACCGTACGGGGGCGTCCGGTCGGGGACGCCGGCCGGCCCAGGCCCCCCGGGGTGCGGCGCGGCCCGCTGACGCCGGAACGACCGGCGGGAGGGGGCGACCCGTTTCCGGCCCGGGGCGTCCGGGCACCCGAGAAGGCCCGAAGCGTTACCAGGACGATCGAGGGAGGCCCTCATGTTCCGCGCCATCGCCGACGTGTTCCGCATGGTCGGCGGCGCACTCGCCACACTCGTCTCGCTGCCGTTCCGCGCCGTCGCCCGCCTCTTCGGCGGGGCGTCGCGCGGCGCCGGGGGGCGCCGTTGAGCGCCCCCGCGGGTCACAGCTCGCGCAGCGCCTCCCACAGGAACCGCTCGGTCTCCTCCGGGGGCAGGGCCTCGACGGCCAGCCGGTTCATCACGTGCCGGTACTGCTCGGTCTCGCTCGGCTTGTCCGGGTAGGCGCCGCCGGTCAGCTGCTCCAGGTAGACCACGTCCGGCAACTCCCCGCCCGGGGGGCGCAGCACGGTCACCGGGCCGGCGATCGCGGAGTGCGCGCCGGCGGCGAACGGCACCACCTGGACCGTGACGTGCGGCATCCGCGTCGCCTCGATGAGATGGGTCAACTGGCCGCGCATCAGCGCCCGCCCGCCCATGGAGCGGCGCAGCGCCGCCTCGTCGACGATGACCCACAACGTCGGCGGCCGGTCGCGGTGGAGCACCTGCTGGCGCGCCATCCGCAACTGGACCTTCCGCTCCCGCCGCTCCGGCGTGTCCGGGTCGAGTCCGATCACCGCGCGGGCGTACTCCTCGGTCTGCAGCAGACCGGGGACGAACTGGAGCTCGTAGCCGCGGATCACGGTCGCCGCCTGCTCCAGGCCCAGATACATGTGCAGCCAGCTCGGCACCACGTCGTGGAAGTAGTGCCACCAGCCCTGGCTGTTGGACTCGCGGACCAGCGCCTGGAGGGTGGCGCGTTCCGCCGTGTCGTACACGCCGTACAGGGTGAGCAGGTCGTCCACGTCGCGGGGCTTGAAGCCGATGCGGCCCATCTCCAGGCGGCTGATCTTGGAGTGCGAGCCCCTGATCTCCCGGCCGGCGTCCGCTCCGGTGATGCCCTGGGCCTCGCGGAGCGCACGCAGCCGGTTGCCCAGAATCAACCGGGGCACAGTTGGTCCGGTCTGGCGAAAATCCAGCGCCATCGGAGGCGGGCTCAGCTCGCTGAGGGTGCCTGCGGAATCCAGCTCCAACTCCATGTGTCGCTCCCTGCCTTCGCCGCGAACGCCCCACTGTACTAGGGGAGTCGGCGATCGGTACTCCCTGGTGAGCGGGTTGTCGAGGTGACGTGGCGACCCGCTCCCCCTAACGTGGGTCCATGACGCCCAGCACCCATGCGGTCACCAACCAGGTTCCGCCGCTCGTCGGCCATGACGTCTTCTCCTCGGACGCCGCGCTCGTCGAGGGCTTCGCTCGCCAGGTGGCGCCCGAGGTGGCCGAGGAGGCCACCGCGGAACTGCGCGCGCTCGGGCGCTCCGCCGGCTCGGCCGAGGCCGCGGAATGGGGGAGGCTGGCCCACGAGAACCCTCCTGTCCTGCGGGTTTTCGACGCGGTCGGCCATCGGATCGACGAGGTGGAGTTTCATCCGGCGTGGCACGCGCTGCTGGAGCGCGCCGTGGGCGCCGGGCTGACGGACGCGTGGTCGCGCCCTTCCGGCCAGTTGCGGAGAACGGCCGGATTGTTGGTGTGGAGTCAGGTCGAAGCGGGGCATGGCTGCCCCGTCTCGATGACCCACGCGGCCGTTCCGACGCTGCGCGCCTCCCCCGAGCTCGCCGCCGTCTGGGAGCCGTTGCTCACCTCCAGGAGCTACCGCCCGGGGCTGGGCGCGACGGCGGTGGAGAAGGGCGGCGCGCTCGCCGGGATGGGCATGACGGAGAAGCAGGGCGGCTCCGACACGCGGGCCAACACGACCCGCGCAGAGCCTGCGGGCGAGCCGGGGCTCTACCGCCTGACCGGCCACAAGTGGTTCTGCTCGGCACCGATGTCCGACGCGTTCCTGGTGCTGGCGCGGGCGCCGGCCGGGCTGAGCTGCTTCCTGCTGCCCCGGGTGCTGCCGGACGGCACGCGCAACGCCTTCCGGCTCCAGCGGCTCAAGGACAAGCTGGGCAACCGTTCCAACGCCTCGGCCGAGGTGGAGTTCGACGGTGAGACCCTCGCGTGGCTGGTCGGCGAGGAGGGGCGGGGGGTCCGCACCATCATCGAGATGGTCGCGGCCACCCGGATCGACTGCGTCGGCGGTTCGGCCGCGCTGATGCGGCAGGCGCTGACCCGCGCGATCCACCACGCGACGCACCGTTCGGCGTTCGGCGGCCCGCTGATCGACAAGCCGCTGATGCGCAACGTGCTGGCCGACCTGGCGCTGGAGTCGGAGGCGGCCACCGCGCTCGCGCTGCGGCTGGCCTCGGCCGCCGACGCGGCGGCGGCCGGGAGCGCGCACGACCGCCATCTGCTGCGGCTGGCGGTGCCGGCCGCCAAGTACTGGGTCACCAAGCGCTGCACCCCGATGGTCGCCGAGGCGCTGGAGTGCCTGGGAGGCAACGGCTACGTGGAGGAATCGGGGCTGCCCCGGCTGCTGCGCGAGTCGCCGCTCAACTCGCTCTGGGAGGGTTCGGGCAACGTGCAGGCGCTCGACGTGCTGCGCGCGCTCTCCCGCGAGCCGGGCGCGCTGAACGCCTATCTCATCGAGGTGGGCCAGGCCGCCGGCGCGGACCAGCGGCTGGACGCCGCGCTCAAGGACCTGCTGACGGAGCTGTCGGACCTGGAGGGCGTGGAGGTCAGGGCGCGACGGATCACGGAACGGCTCGCGCTCGTGCTCCAGGGCGCGTTGCTGGTGCGGTTCGCGCCCCCCGAGGTGGCGGACGCGTTCTGCGCCTCCCGGCTCGGCACCGAACGGGCGGGGGCGTTCGGCACGCTGGCGGGCGGCGACCTGGGCGCCGTGGTGGCCAGGGCGGCGGTGGCGGAGGCCGGCTGAGCGCCCGCCGCGCCGGCGGCCGATGCCCGGACGAGGAGCGGCCCGGGGCCCGCCGCCATGCCAACTCCGTTGCGCGCCAGGAGGTTTGGCAGGTCTCGAATCGGTAACGCGCTGGGATGTCAACCTCGCCGAGAGGATCTCTGCGAAAGGGACGTCATGACAGTCTTGATCATCATCATTCTGAGCGTGGCGGTCCTCGCCGCCGTCGCGCTGGCGCTGGTCCGGCCCACGTTGGCACCGGGCGGCACCGGGCTGCGGCGGCGCTTCGGCCCCGAGTACGAGAGGGCCGTGGCGCGGCACCAGGGGGACACCAAGGCCGCCCACAGGGAGCTGGGCAACCGGCTGCGACGGCACCGGCGCTTCCGCCCCGCCGCGCTGCCGCCCGGCGCGCACGAGCGGTACCGGTCCCGGTGGGCCAGGGCGCAGGAGCAGTTCGTCGACTCGCCCGCCGGCGCGATCGCCGAGGCCGACCAGCTGATCAACCAGCTGATCAGGGAGCGCGGCTACCCGTCCGACGGCTACGGCGAGCAGTTGGCCGCGGTCTCGGTCCACCACCCGCGCGACGTGGACGGCTACCGGCAGGTGCATCTGCTGGCCGGCCGGGAGGAGCCGGGCCGGGACGCCGAGCGCACCGAGGACCTGCGGGCGGCGCTGCTGGCCGCGCGCCACCTGTTCGACGCGCTGCTGGACGAGCGGCCCGAGGCCGCGGCGACCGCCGCTCCGGGCGCGGGGGCACCGATCGCGGCGAGCGGCACCGGCGCGGGGAGCGAGTCCTGATGCGACTGACCTGGAAGGGCGACGACCGCCCCGAGAAGCCGGCGCCCGGGTCCGCCTCCGAGCCCGCTCCCCCGCCCGAGGGCGATCCCGCCACCCCCGCGGCACGCGCCACCCCCGAGGGAGCGGAGCGACCCGCGCCCCCCGACGGGGTGCCAGAGAAGCCCGACGCCGGCGAACGGACCTCCGACCGCGGGGAGACCCCCACGGCCGGCCTGGTGAAGGCCCCGGAACCGCCCGCCGCGCGCCCGGCGTTCGACCCGCTGGCCCCCGAGCCGGAACGCCTGGCCACCGCGCCGCTGTTCACGGCCGAGGCCGCCGACGCGCTGCGCGCGGAGCTGGGCGAGGCGGTGGCCGGGTTCGTCGACGACCCGGCGAGGTCGGTCACCCGCGCCGACGCGGCGCTGGAGGAGGCGGTGGCGCGGCTCACCGAGGAGTTGGCGCACCGCCGCAGGGCGCTGCGCGACGGCTGGCAGTCCGAGGAGGCCCCGACGGGACCGACGACCGAGGACCGACGTACCGCGCTGCGCGACTACCGCGACCTGGTGGATCGCCTGCTGCGCTGTTGAGCCGCCGCCACACCCCCACCCGTGGCCCCGGGCGTCCCCCACCCCGGGGCCGCGGTCTGTCCCGGCACCGCGGCCCGCGCCCTCCCCTGCTGTCCGACTGTCGAGACGGTCTCGTCCGCATGTTGGATAGTGGTGGACGGGCGCGTGACCGCGTGCAACGCTGCCGTCATGTTGCGAGCGGGAATTGCCTTGGTGAGCCGTCGCCATGTTGATCTCGGTCGGATGTCCAGCGCCATCTGTCTCCCGTAACGAGCGCCCGCGCGCCGCGCCGTCGGCGCCGACCCGGCACCGCCTCGCCCCGGCACCGTTCCGTGCCGACGACCGTCCCCGCCGCCCCCGACTCTGCCCTGCCCGCCGCGCCGTCGCGGCGGCCCCCGGGCGGAGCCGCTCGGCTGCCCACAGAAAGACCGTGACCATGTCGGACTCCGTCCAGAAGCCCGTCGGGACCTCCCGCCGCAAGGCCGGCCGCCACCGTGGTGAGGGGCAGTGGGCCGCGGGGCACATGACCCCGCTCAACGCCAACGAGCAGACCAAGAAGGACGACGACGGTCTCAATGTGCGGACACGCATTGAGACGATCTACTCCCAGCGCGGCTTCGACTCCATCGACGGCGCCGACCTGCGCGGCCGGATGCGCTGGTGGGGCCTGTACACCCAGCGGCGCCCCGGGATCGACGGCGGCAAGACCGCGATCCTGGAGCCCGAGGAGCTGGACGACGAGTTCTTCATGCTGCGGGTCCGCATCGACGGCGGGCTGCTCACCACCGGGCAACTGCGGGTGATCGGCGAGATATCGCAGGAGTTCGCGCGCGGCACGGCCGACATCACCGACCGGCAGAACGTGCAGTACCACTGGATCCGCATCGAGGACATGCCGGAGATCTGGCGGCGCCTGGAGGGCGTCGGGCTCTCCACCACCGAGGCGTGCGGCGACACCCCCCGGGTGGTCGTCGGCTCCCCCGTCGCCGGCATCGCGGCCGACGAGATCATCGACGGCACCCCCGCCATCGAGGCGATCCAGCGCCGGGTGATCGGCAACAAGGCGTACTCCAACCTCCCCCGCAAGTTCAAGACGGCGATCTCCGGCTCCCCGCTGCTGGACGTGGCCCACGAGATCCAGGACGTCTCCTTCGTCGGCGTGGTCCACCCCGAGCGCGGCCCCGGCTTCGACCTGTGGGTCGGCGGCGGGCTCTCCACCAACCCCAGGATCGGCGAACGGCTCGGCGCCTGGGTCCCGTTGGAGGAGGTCGCCGACGTGCACGAGGGCGTCGTCGGCGTCTTCCGCGACTACGGCTACCGGCGCCTGCGCAACCGCGCGCGGCTGAAGTACCTGCTGGCCGACTGGGGCGCCGAGAAGTTCCGCCGGGTACTGGAGGACGAGTACCTGCTGCGCCGGCTCGTCGACGGCCCGGCGCCCGAGCAGCCGCCCGGCGAGTGGCGCGACCACATGGGGGCGCACCCGCAGAAGGACGGCCGGTTCTATCTGGGCTTCGCGCCGCGCGTCGGCCGGGTGGACGGCGCCACGCTCACCAAGATCGCCGACCTCGCCGAGGCGCACGGCTCCGGCCGGGTGCGCACCACCGTCCAGCAGAAGATGCTGATCCTGGACGTGCCCCGGGACCAGGTCGAGCCGCTGGCGGACGAGTTGGAGACGTTGGGCCTGACCAGCAGGCCCTCCACCTTCCGGCGCGGCACCATGGCGTGCACCGGGATCGAGTTCTGCAAGCTGGCGATCGTCGAGACCAAGGCCCGCGGCTCCTGGCTGATCGAGGAGCTGGAGCGCAGGCTGCCCGGGTTCGACGAGCCGCTCACCATCAACATCAACGGCTGCCCCAACTCCTGCGCCCGCATCCAGGTGGCGGACATCGGTCTCAAGGGGCAGCTGGTGCGGGACGACGACGGCCGGCAGGTCGAGGGCTTCCAGGTGCACCTGGGCGGCTCGCTCGGCCTCGACCCGTCGTTCGGCCGCAAGGTCAGGGGGTTGAAGGTCACCGCCGCCGGGCTCGCCGACTACGTCGAGCGGGTGGTGCGGGCCTTCTCCGCGCAGCGGGAGCCCGGCGAGCGCTTCGCCCAGTGGGTGGCCCGCGCGGACGAGGGGGACCTGAAGTGAGCGAACGCGCCGCCCCGTTCTACTGCCCCTACTGCGCCGAGGAGGACCTGCGCCCCAGCGAGGCGGGCCCCGGGTCCTGGGAGTGCGCGGCCTGCAACCGGGCGTTCCGGCTGTCGTTCCTCGGCCTGCTGGCCGGCGGGATGGCCGCGACGTCCCCCGACAACGGCGCGACCGACGGTGGTTGAGGAGACCGCGATGGACACCGGCACCACAGGTCAGGCGCGCGCGGAGCAGCGGGCGCGCGCGGAGCAGTTGCGCGCGCTGGCGGAGCACGCCGGGCGCGAGTTGGAGGAGGCCGACGCGCTCACGGTGCTGCGCTGGGCCACGGACACCTTCGGCGACCGGTTCTGCGTGACCTCGTCGATGGAGGACGCGGTGGTCGCCCACCTCGCCTCCCGCGCCAGGCCGGGCGTGGACGTGGTCTTCCTGGACACCGGCTACCACTTCGCCGAGACCCTCGGCACCCGCGACGCGGTGGCCGCCGCGATGAACGTCAACGTGCTGACGCTCACGCCCGAGCGCACCGTCGCCGAGCAGGACGCCGAGTTCGGTCCGCGGCTGCACGAGCGCGACCCCGACCGCTGCTGCGCGCTGCGGAAGGTCGCGGTCCTGGAGCGCGGCCTCGCCGGCTACGAGGCGTGGGCCACCGGGCTGCGCCGCGACGAGTCGCCGACGCGGGCCCGCACGCCGGTCGTCGGCTGGGACGAGCGCCGGGGCAAGGTCAAGGTCGCGCCGATCGCCCGCTGGACGCAGGAGGACGTGGAACGTTACGTCGCCGAGCACGGCGTGCTCACCAACCCGCTGCTCCAGGACGGCTACGCCTCGGTCGGCTGCGCGCCCTGCACCCGCCGCGTCGTCGAGGGCGAGGACGCGCGGGCCGGCCGCTGGTCGGGGCTCGGCAAGACCGAGTGCGGGCTGCACGGCTGATGGCCCGCGACGACACCCAGCGCGACGGAAGACGAGACGGAAGACGAGGAGTACGGAGATGAGCGGGACAGACCTGGGCGCCACCGTCTGGCTCACCGGCCTGCCCAGCGCCGGCAAGACCACCCTCGCGCGGGCGCTGGCCGAGCGGCTCACCGCCGAGGGCCACCGCGTCGAGGTGCTCGACGGCGACGAGATCCGCGCGTTCCTCTCCGCCGGCCTCGGCTTCTCCCGCGAGGACCGGCACACCAACGTGCGGCGGATCGGCTTCGTCGCCGAACTCCTCGCCTCGCACGGCGTGAAGGCGCTGGTCCCCGCGATCGCGCCGTACGCCGACAGCCGGGAGGCGGTCCGCAAGCACCACGAGGCTGCCGGCACCCGCTATCTGGAGGTGCATGTCGCCACCCCGGTCGAGGTCTGCTCCGCGCGGGACGTCAAGGGCCTGTACGCCAAGCAGGCAAGCGGCGAGCTGACCGGGCTGACCGGCGTCGACGACCCGTACGAGGCGCCCGCCGACCCCGAGCTGCGGATCGAGGCCCACGAGCGGTCCGTCGCCGACTCCGCCGACGCGCTCCACGCGCTGCTGTCCGCCCGGGGGCTGGCGTGAGCGCCCGGACGCGGAGCACGGAGCACGCGGGGCCGCGTGGCGCGCGAGACCGAACCGTCGAACGAGAGGAACCCCCCATGACGGCCGCAGTCCCGGTCACCGACGAGACCGGCGGGCCCTTCGCCCTCTCCCACCTGGACGTGCTGGAGTCCGAGGCGGTCCACATCTTCCGCGAGGTCGCCGGCGAGTTCGAGCGCCCGGTGATCCTCTTCTCCGGCGGCAAGGACTCGATCGTCATGCTGCACCTGGCGCTCAAGGCGTTCGCGCCGGCGCCGCCGCCGTTCTCCCTGCTGCACGTGGACACCGGGCACAACTTCCCCGAGGTCCTCGCCTACCGCGACCGGGTCGTGGCGCGGCACGGGCTGCGGCTGACCGTGGCGCTGGTGCAGGACCTCATCGACAGCGGCGAGTTGCGCGAACGGCCCGACGGCACCCGCAACCCGCTCCAGACCGTCCCGCTGCTGCGCGCCATCGAGGGCAACCGCTTCGACGCGGTCTTCGGCGGCGGCCGGCGGGACGAGGAGAAGGCCAGGGCCAAGGAGCGGGTGTTCTCGCTGCGCGACGAGTTCGGCGGCTGGGACCCGCGCCGGCAGCGGCCCGAGCTGTGGCAGCTGTACAACGGGCGGCACGCGCCCGGCGAGCACGTGCGGGTCTTCCCCCTCTCCAACTGGACCGAGCTGGACGTCTGGCAGTACATCGCCAGGGAGAAGATCGAGATCCCGGAGATCTACTTCGCCCACCGGCGCGAGGTCTTCCGCCGGGACGGGATGTGGCTGGCCCCCGGCGACTGGGGCGGGCCCGGGGAGCACGAGCCGGTGGTGGCCCGCAGGGTGCGGTACCGCACGGTCGGCGACATGTCCTGCACCGGCGCCGTGGAGTCGGAGGCGGAGACCGTCGAGCAGATCATCGTCGAGATCGCGGCCTCCCGGCTCACCGAGCGCGGCGCCACCCGGGCCGACGACAAGCTGTCGGAGGCCGCCATGGAGGACCGCAAGCGCGAGGGGTACTTCTGATGACCGCGGCCGAGACCGCCGACACGGCGGCGATATCCGCCACCTCCCTGCTGCGCTTCGCCACCGCGGGCTCCGTCGACGACGGCAAGTCGACGCTGGTGGGGCGGCTGCTGCACGACTCCAAGTCGGTGCTCAGCGACCAACTGGCCGCCGTGGAGCTGGCCTCCCGCAACCGGGGCCAGGCCGCGCCCGACCTGGCGCTGCTCACCGACGGGCTGCGCGCCGAGCGCGAGCAGGGCATCACCATCGACGTGGCCTACCGCTACTTCGCCACCCCGCGCCGCCGGTTCATCCTGGCCGACACCCCGGGGCACGTGCAGTACACGCGGAACATGGTGACCGGCGCCTCCACGGCCGAGCTGGCGATCATCCTGGTCGACGCGCGCAACGGCGTGGTGGAGCAGACCCGCCGGCACGCCGCGGTCGCCGCGCTGCTGCGGGTGCCGCAGGTGGTACTGGCGGTCAACAAGATGGACCTGGTCGGCTACGAGGAGCCGGTGTTCGCGCGGATCGCCGCGGAGTTCGGCCGCTACGCGACCTCGCTGGGCGTCCGCGACGTGACCGCGATCCCGATCTCGGCGCTGGCCGGCGACAACGTGGTGACGCCCTCGGCCACGATGGACTGGTACGGCGGACCGACCGTGCTGGAGCACCTGGAGACGGTGCCGGTCGCCCACGACCCGTCGGCGGAGCCGGCCCGGTTCCCCGTGCAGTACGTGATCCGGCCGCAGTCCCCGGAGCACCCCGACTTCCGCGGCTACGCCGGCCAGTTGGCCTCCGGTGTGCTGCGCGTCGGCGACCGGGTCACCGTGCAGCCCTCGGGGCTGACCAGCACGGTCACCGCGATCGACGCGCTGGGGCAGTCGGTCGACCTGGCGTGGGCGCCGCAGTCCGTGACGGTCAGCCTCGCCGACGACCTGGACATCTCCCGGGGCGACCTGCTGGCTCCGGCCGACGCCACCGCGCCGACCAGCCAGGACGTGACGGCCACCGTCTGCCATCTGCACGACCGCCCGCTGCTGCCGGGGGCCCGGGTGCTGGTGAAGCACACCACCCGCACCGTCAAGGCGATCGTGCGGGAGATCCCGTCCCGGCTGACCCTGGACGACCTCTCCCCGCACCCGGAGCCGGGTCGGCTGGCCGCCAACGACATCGGCCGGGTGGTGCTGCGCACCGCCGAGCCGCTGGCGTTGGACGACTACGCGGTCTCCCGCACCACCGGCTCGTTCCTGCTGCTGGACCCGGCCGACGGCGCGACGCTGACCGCCGGCATGGCGGGCGAGGCGTTCGCCGACGCCGCGGCGGGGCCCGGGACGGACGCCGGTCCGGGCGCCGCGGACGACGGGTGGGACTTCTGACCATGCTCAGGGACGTCTTCTCGACCTTCGCCAAGGAGGGCGGACGGGTCGGCAGCGGCGCACTCGGCGCCGGCCACGGCGGGATCGCGCGATGTGCCGGCTGAGTCGACGCGCCCGCGCGTCCGCTTCGCCGCACCACGTTCCCGTCCCGCACGCCGCCCGAAGCGTGGGCCAGAGCCCACGTCCCCGAGAGGAACCCGCGCCATGCCCACCACGCCACGCCGCTCCCGCCGGAGAGCGCCGCTGCTCGCCCTCGCCCTGCTGCTCGTCCCGTTGGGGGCCTGCGGCTACGGCTCCGAGGCCGACGACGAGGAGCCGGCCTCCGACGGCGCGGCGAGCGGTCCCGCGCTCTCCGCCGACGAGGTGCGCATCGGCTACTTCGCCAACATCACCCACGCCACCGGCGTCATCGGTCTGGGGAACGACGGCGCCATCCGCGAGGAGCTGGGCGGCACCGAGATCGCCACCCAGGTCTTCAACGCCGGCCCCTCCGCCATCGAGGCGCTGAACGCCGGCGACCTGGACCTCACCTTCATCGGACCCAACCCGGCGATCAACGGCTACGCGGGCTCCGGCGGCCAGAGCCTGCGGGTGGTGGCCGGCGCGGCCTCCGGCGGCGCCTCGCTGGTGGTCAACCCGGAGACGGTCGACGGGCTCGACGACCTGGCCGGCAAGCGGATCGCCACCCCGCAGCTCGGCAACACCCAGGACGTGGCGCTGCTCAGCTATCTCAACGACGAGGGCTACGAGGTGGACCCGCAGAGCGGCAGGGGCGACGTGTCGGTGCTGCGGATCGCCAACTCCGAGATCCCGGCGGCCTTCGACGGCGGCGACATCGACGGCGCCTGGGTGCCGGAGCCCACCGCGGCCAACCTGGTCAGCCGCGGCGCCGAGACCGTGCTCGACGAGGGCGAGCTGTGGGACGACGGCCGTTACGTGGTCACGCACGTCATCGCCTCCCAGGACTTCCTGGCCGAACACCCCGACGTCGTCGAGGCGGTGGTGCGCGGCGTGGTGCGGACCAACGCCTGGATCAACGACCACAGGGACGAGGCCAAGACGCTCTTCAACGAGGCCCTGGGCCGGATGCCGGGCGGCAACGAACTGCCGGCCGAGGTGCTGGACCCGGCGTTCGACCATGTCGAGTTCCTGAACGACCCGCTGGCCGAGACGCTGCGGACGGGCGCGGAGAACGCCACGGAGGTCGGCCTGTTGGAGGAGACCGACCTGAGCGGCATCTACGACCTGTCCCTCCTCAACGGGGTGCTGGCCGACGAGGGCCTGCCGGAGGTCGGCGACGCCGGCCTGGGCGTCGGCTGAGTCGCCCACCGCTCCTCGCGGCCCGTCCGCCACGTTCATCCGTTTCCCACCCAGGAGGTGACTCCCGATGACCCTCGCCCTCGACAGCACGGTCGACGAGGACGCCACGTCGGAGGCCGGCTACGCGGTGCGCTTCGCGCACGTGTCGAAGTCCTTCGGCCGGCCGGGCAAGCAGCAGTTGGTACTGGACGACATCAGCCTCGACGTCGCGCCGGGAGAGTTCGTCACGCTGATCGGCGCCTCGGGCTGCGGCAAGTCCACGCTGCTGAACCTGACCGCCGGGCTCGACGCGGCCTCCACCGGGCGGATCTCCGTGCCGGGCGGCCGGCCGGCGCTGATGTTTCAGGAGCACGCGCTCTTCCCGTGGCTGACCGCCGGCCGCAACATCGAGCTGGCGCTGCGGCTGCGCGGCGTGCCGAAGGCGGAGCGCCGCGAGGAGGCGGAGCGGCTGCTGTCGCTGGTGCGGCTGGACGGCTCCCACGGCAAGCGGGTGCACGAGCTGTCCGGCGGGATGCGGCAGCGCGTCGCGCTGGCCAGGGCGCTCGCGCAGGACAGCCAACTGCTGTTGATGGACGAGCCGTTCGCCGCGCTGGACGCGATCACCAGGGACGTGCTGCACGAGGAGCTGACCCGGATCTGGTCGGAGACCGGGGTCTCGGTGCTATTCGTCACGCACAACGTGCGGGAGGCGGTCCGGCTGGCGCAGCGCGTCGTCCTGCTCTCCTCCCGCCCCGGGCGGGTGGTCACCGAGTGGCACGTGGACATCCCGCACCCGCGCCGCATCGAGGACGCCGAGGTGTCCGCGCTCTCGGTGGAGATCACCGAGCGCCTCAGGGAGGAGATCCGCCGCCATGGCCAGCAGTGAGACGGCCGCCACCGGGGCGAAGGGGACGGACGAGGGCGCCGCCGGCGTCGGCACGGGGAGGGGGCCCGCCACCGCCTCGGGCGACCTGGCGGGGCTGGAGGCCGGCCTGGACGCGCTGGAGAGCGGGGGCGGCGGCGACCGGGTGCCGGTCGGGCGGGTCCTGCTCACCCGGGTGCTGCCGCCGATCGTCGCGATCGCGCTGGTGCTGACGGCGTGGCAGCTCACCTACTGGGCGGACGTGCAGCCGGACTACCTGCTGCCCAGCCCCGGTGACGTGGGCGCGGTCTTCGCCGAGATGTGGCGGCAGGGCACGCTGCTGGAGTACATCTGGACCAGCGTCTCGCGCGGCCTCCTCGGCTTTCTGATCGCGATCGCGGTGGGCACCCCGCTGGGGCTGCTGGTGGCGCGGGTGAAGCTGGTGCGCGCGGCGATCGGTCCGGTGCTCACCGGGCTCCAGTCGCTGCCGTCGATCGCCTGGGTGCCGGCGGCGATCATCTGGTTCGGGCTGACCAACGGCACCATCTACGCGGTGGTGCTGCTGGGCGCCGTGCCCTCCATCGCCAACGGCATCGTCGCGGGCGTCGACCAGATCCCGCCGCTCTATCTGCGGGCCGGCCGGATGCTGGGGGCGCGGGGGCTGAGCAGCGTGCGGTTCGTGCTGCTGCCGGCGGCGCTGCCGGGGTATCTGGCGGGGCTGAAGCAGGGCTGGGCGTTCTCCTGGCGTTCCCTGATGGCGGCCGAGCTGATCGTGCACTCGCCCGATCTGGGCACGGGGCTCGGGCAGTTGATGGAGAACTACCGCACCATGCAGAACATGTCGGGCGTGCTGGCCACCATCATCCTGATCCTGGTGGTGGGCGTGGCGATCGACCTGCTGTTCTTCTCGCCGCTCGAACGCCGGGTGCTGCGCTCCCGTGGGCTGCTGGCCAGGGTGTCGTGACACGGCCCGGCCGGAGCGCTCCTCCCCCGGCGCTGCTGCTGGTCGCCCACGGCAGCCGGGACCCGCGCCACGCGGCGACCGTGCTGGCGCTGACCGAGCGGGTGCGGGCGGCGGCCGGGGGCACCGAGGTGGCCTGCGGCTTCCTGGACTTCGCGCTGCCCGAGGTGGGAGGCGCCCTGGGCGGGCTGCGGGCCGCCGGCCACCGCGCGGTGGTGGCGGTGCCGCTGCTGCTCAACCACGCCTTCCACGCCGGGTCCGACCTTCCGGAGCTGCTGGCGCGGGAGAGGGCGCGGCTGCCAGGTCTCGCGGTGTGGCAGTCGGAGGTGCTGGGGCCGGACCCCCTGCTGAACGGGCTGCTGGAACGGCGGTTGGCCGAGGCGAACGGCGGCCCGCTGACCGCGCGCGCCGAGACGGGGGTGGTGCTGGCCTCGGCAGGCACCTCCGACCCCGGGGGCCGCGCCGCGCTGGAGCGGTTGGCCGCGCGGTGGCGCGCCGAGGCGGGCTGGGGCGCGGTCGTCTCGGCGTACGCCTCGGCGGGCGCGCCCGATCCGGGGCGTGCCGTGCGGGAGTTGCGTGCCCAGGGCGTGCGCCGGGTCGCGGTCGCGCCCTATGTGATCGCCCCGGGCCGGCTGCCGGACCGCGTTCTGACGGGCGCGCGGGAGGCGGGCGCCGACCTGGTGGCCCCGGTCCTGGGTGCCGCCCCCGAGCTGGCCCGGGTCGTTCTGGACCGCTACCTGGCCACCGTGCGGCGGCGCGGCGCGCTGTCCCTGGCGGGCTGAGCGGCGGGCGACGCCCCCTCGGCCGGTGCCGGTGGGGCGTCGCGCGCGAAGCCGCCGGGGTCAGCCGGCCGGGGGCACGTACTTGTAGCCCACCCGCCGCACCGTGACGATGCGTTCGCGGTAGGCCGGCCCCAACTTCCGTCGCAGCCTGGCCACATGCACGTCCACGGTCCGCTGGTCACCCACCGGCCCGTAGCCCCAGATCGTGGCGACCAGCGACTCCCGGGTGTAGACCCGGTGCGGATGGCGCACCAGGTGCGCCAGCAGTTCGAACTCCAGATACGTCAGCTCCAGGGGCGCGCCGTCCACGGAGGCCGTGCGCTCCTCGGTGTCCACCACGATGCCGCGGGGCGCGGCCGGCTCCTCGGTGGTCACGGCGGCCGGCCGGTTCGCGGCGGCCGCCGACGAGACCTGCGCGGCGAACAGCTCGCTCAGCTGCGCGGGTTGGGTCCCCGCCGGGGCCAGCACCAGATAGCCGACCAGCGGCACGGAGCCGTCCGCCGTCTGGCTCTCCGGTGCCAGGGTCACCGTCACGTCGGAGAGTTCGGACAGGTCGGGGAGCGCGGTAAGGTGCCGCATCTTCGGCTCCTTCCTTCCTTGGGTCGTCGCCCCGGCGCGGCCCTTGGCTGTCGCCGGGGCCGCGCCGGGCGCGGGGAGGTCAGGCCGCCGAGGCGGGGGTGTAGTGCTCCGCGGCGTCGCCCTCGACGACACGGCTGCGTCGGCCGTCCACGCCGACGGGTACGTCCCCCGCGACCGTCACCCGGTGGAGCAGGCGGGGCAGGGCGCCGTAGTCGTCCGGCGCGTAGTGCTGGGTGCTGCGGTTGTCGAAGGCCACCAGGTCGCCGGGGGCCCAGCTCCACCGGACGACGTTCTCCGGGCGGGTCACGTATCCCTGGAGCAGGCGCAGCAGATCGCGGGAGTCGTCGGCGTCGAAGCCGACCAGGCGCTGGGCGAACCCGCCGATGAACAGGCCGCGTTCGCCGCTCTCCGGGTGGACCCGCACCACGGGGTGGGCGGTGCGGTACCGGCGGGAGACGAACTGCCTGCGGTGCTCGGCGGCGCGCTCGGTCCTCGGCTCCGCGTAGTCGTGGTCGTTGGTGTGCACGGCCCAGAGGCGGTCGGCCAGCTCGCGCAGCGGCTGGGGCAGGTCGCGGTAGGCGGTGGCGCTGTTGGCGATGAGGGTGTTGCCGCCGTGCGGCGGGACCACGAGGGCGCGCAGCGTGGTCACCCGCGGCGGGGTGCGCAGGAAGGTGACGTCGGTGTGCCACCGGTTGGAGCGCACCCCGTCGCCGTCGACGGCCAGCACGTGGGGCTGGCCCTCCGCGGAGGGGACGGTGGGGTGGGCGGTGGTCAACTCGCCGAAGAGCGAGGCGAACCGCAGCTGCGCCGCGTCGTCGAGCGACTGGTCGCGGAAGAAGAGCGCCTTGTGCGCGACGAGCGCGGCGTTGATCTCGTTGACGACGGCGGGGTCGAGGGGCGCGGAGAGGTCGACTCCCAGGATTTCGGCGCCGATACGGCCGCCTACCTGACGAATGTCGAATTCCCCGCGGGAACTTTGGGGGCGTGAACTCTGGGACATGGAACGGCACTGCCTTTCCCGTGGGAAACGCCTTCTGTGACGGGTGGGACCTGAGCGGTCCCCGGCAGCCTTCGAAACTCCCCGGCCCACCGGGAACCACGCACGGCGGCGTGTCCGTCGTGCCTTCGCCGGTCATCACCCGGCGCCTCGCGGGAGAACCGTCCGCGAGGCGGGGAATGGCGGGCGAGCGGGGTCCGGTGGGCCGGCGTCACCCGTCGCGCACGCGGGGAGGCGGTGCGGGGTGAACGGCGTCGGGAGGAGCGTCGGCTGGGCGCTGTTCGAAGGGTCAGTTCGAAGGGTCAGCGTGCGTCGGCACAGATCGCGCTGGCCTGCCGCCGAAGGTCGACGTGCAGCCGCGTCACGAGAAATTCAGCCTGGCTCACGATAAGTGAGAATGCCAGTACCCGCAGGGCACGTCAAGATTGCGGCCCCACGTCTCACATCACGGGACGACGGGCGTCCACTTTCCGATATCCCGGACGCCGCCGTTCGCTTCGGGAACACACCCCGCGTCCTTCGCCGCGCGGCCTTCCGGGGGAATCGCCCCAGCGCCCCTCGCACGGGCCCCACTTGACCGCCGCCGTCCTCTCGCGGTACTCCTTTCGCCATGCCGACCAGCAAGCGCCTTTTCTCGCGGTGCCACGTGGATCTCGTCCGCGTGGCCAGCGCGCTGTGTCGCCCCGGCCGTCGCTGAGCGCGGCCCCGCCGGCAGCCGCCGGCCACCCGTCCGAGGATCGCCCCGGAGCCTGGGCACCCGCCGGTGCCCCGCACGGCGGCCCCCGCCGCGCGCTCGACGACCGCACGCGTCCCCGCTCGCTCCTCGTCCTACCGTGAGGTCACCCATGTCCACCGTCGCGCCCGTCCCGCCGGCCGTCGTCGAGAACCCACGCACCCCCCACGAACTGGCCGCCACCGTGCGCGCCTTCGCCGCCCGAAGGGAGCTGTGGGAGCCGCTGGTCCGCTTCACCAGGCCCGAACGCTGGTACCGACGGCTGGCCGTCGGCACCGACCACGAGGTCTGGCTGCTGACCTGGCTGCCGGGGCAGGGCACCGAGATCCACGACCACGGCGGCGCCTCCGGCGCGTTCGGCGTGGTCAGGGGCGAACTCACCGAGCGCGCCTTCGCCCTGCCCGGCGCGGAAGCGCCCCGCCCGCCCCGGCTGCGCGGTCTGACGCCCCCGGCGGTGCGCGCCTTCGGGCCGCGCCACGTGCACCAGGTGACCAACCCCGGACCGGAACCGGCGGTGAGCATCCACGCCTACGCCCCGGCCCTGGCCACCATGTCGTACTACGCCGACACTGGGGACGGCGCCCTGCGGCTGGTGCGCACCGACGGCGTCGACGACTGAGGGGGCCGCGCGGATGGGCGGGACACACGAGGCGGAACGCGCCGGAAGGGCCGGAAGGTCCGGCCCGCACGGGGGCGGGACACCCGGCCGGCGCACCACCATCGAGGCCCGACTCGCCTCGGCACGGGCCGCGTTGGACCGCGTGACGGCGGAGGAGGCCTACCGGGAGTGGGGGGCCGGGGCGGTGCTGGTGGACACCAGGATCCACGCCCAGCGCGCCGAGGACGGCACGGTGCCCGGGGCGCTGGTGATCGAACGCAACCACCTGGAGTGGCGCTGCGACCCGGCGAGCGGGGCCAGCGTCCCGCAGGCCGTCGACACGGAGGTGCGCTGGATCGTGCTCTGCGACGAGGGCTACGCCTCCTCGCTCGCCGCCGCCTCGCTGCGCTCGCTGGGGCTGCGCCGCGCCACCGACCTGATCGGGGGCTTCCAGTCCTGGCGGGCCGCCGGCCTGCCGGTGACCCCGCCGGACCAGGCGGCGCGGCGCCGCGCCGCCTGACGCCCGCCCTCCCCCGCGGGGCGGGCGCCCGACGGCCGATGCCCGCCCTCCGCTCAGCCGAGCGCCTCGGCCTCCTTCTCTTCCGGCAGTCCGACCGGGGAGCGGCGCCCGCCCAGCGCGGTGCCGGGAGGCAGCGTGCCGAGCCAGGCCCAGGTGTCCCGGACGGTCTCCGCGACGGGGCGCACGACCAGCCCCGTCGCCAGCGCCCGGGATACGTCCGAGCCGTGCAGCGCGGCGTGCAGGGGCCCGGGCGGCAGCCACACCGGCAGCTCCGTCCAGGGCTCGATGCCGGCGGCCGCCACCCGCTCGGGGGTCACCCACCGCAGGGTCGCGTCCGAGCCGGTGACCGCGCGGCAGCTCTCCAGCAGCTCGCCCATGGTGGCCGCCCCCGGCGGGCTGACCAGGTCGAACGGGCCGTGCCGCCCGTCCCGCGCCGCGTCCCACGTCCAGGCGGCCAGGTCCCTGATGTCCAGGTACTGGAGGGGGAGTTCGGCCGGCCCCGGCGCCAGCACCTCGCCGCCACGCGCGATCCGCCGCAGCCACCAGGGCAGCCGACCCACGTCCTCCCCGGGGCCGAGCAGCAGCCCGCAGCGGACCAGCAGCGTCCGCCCGGCGCCCGTCTCCCGCTCCACGGCCAGCTCCGCGCCGCGCTTGTCCGCCGCGTAGGAGCTGCCGTCCGCGTCGGGCGAACCCTCCACCAGCGGGGCGGTCTCGTCCGCGCCGGCGGGCGCGGGGAAGCGGTAGACCGAGCGCGAGGAGACATAGGTGTAGTGGCCCACCCGGTCGGCCAGCAGCCGCGCCGCGTCCCGCGCGGCCCGGGGCGCCCCGCTCCAGGTGTCGACGACCAGGTCCCACTCCCCGCGCTCCAACGCGCCGAGGCCGTCGGGCGCCAGCCGGTCGCCGCGCAGCGCGCGCACTCCCGCCCGGTCGGGCGAGCGGCCCCGGTGGAAGGTCGTGACCTCCCAGCCCCGCGCCAACGCGTCGTCCACCAGGGCGGGACCGGCGAACGCCGTGCCGCCCAGCACCAGTACCTTCATGGCCACCACCCTGCCCGGCGCGGGCGCGGTGGCCCACCCCGCTCGGCCCGGAGCGAATTCGCCGACAGCAGAGCCGCGCCAGCGTCCCGCACCAGGCCCGCAGAACGGCGACCGGGCTCCGCGCGCCCGGCGGCCTCGCTCTACCCTGGGCTCCGTGAAGGATCTTCTCTCCGCCACCGGCGGTCTGACGCTGCGCCCCTGGCGGGAGCGCGACCTGGCAGCCGTTCGTGACGCGTTCAACGAGCCGGGGATGTACGCGCAGTTCGGCTCGGTGCTGGACGAGGGACGGGTCGACGACGCGGCGGCCGGACGCTGGATCGCCCGCCACGCCGAGCGTTGGGAGGACGGCAGCGCCTTCTCCTGGGCCGTCGTGGCGGGGCCGGGCGACGAGACGCCGCTGCTCGGCAACGTGGCGGTCTCCCATGTCAACCACGTGCACGACGGCGGCTGGATCTCCTACTGGACCGTCGGGGCCGCCAGGCGCCGCGGCGTCGCGGGCGCCGCCCTGCGGACGCTCAGCACCTGGTGCTTCGAGGAACTGGGGCTCTTCCGCCTGGAGTTGGGCCATCGGGTGGAGAACGAGGCTTCCTGCAGGACCGCGCTGTCCGCCGGCTACGCCGTCGAGGGACGGCAGCGCGCGAAGCTGCGCTACGGCACCACCCGCCACGACGTGGAGACCCACGCCCGGCTGGCGACCGACTGACCCGGCCCGCCGACTCCCCCTCGCCGGCCCGCTGA
Source organism: Streptomyces zhaozhouensis (assembly GCF_900230195.1). Taxonomy (GTDB): domain Bacteria; phylum Actinomycetota; class Actinomycetes; order Streptomycetales; family Streptomycetaceae; genus Streptomyces; species Streptomyces zhaozhouensis. The sequence continues at coordinate 79,552 of NZ_OCNE01000013.1, read as the reverse complement.
CGGCCTCGGCCTCCGTCTCGGCCAGGAGGATCAGCGGCGCCAGGACCGCGCGCCGGTGCCACCCCGCGGCACCGGGAGAGACCGGCCCCCCGGTGAGCCGCGCCGTCAGCCGGCCGCGCCCCGGCCCGTCCGGTGGCTGGGCGACCAGCTCCCGCCCGCCCGGCCGCGGCTCCGGCCCCGGCCTTCGCCGACGACCACCGACGTCGACCCCGCGCGGCGGCGCCGCCCCGGGCGCCGCCTCCACTCGCTCACTCATGGTGACGAAGATAGGGGGCACCACTGACAATCCGTGGCGGGGAGCGCGAACGCCCAGGTCAGGAGACGGACCTGGAGTGCTCCCAGGCCCACTCGAACTCCTCGCGATAGGTCTCGAAGAGACTCAGCTCGTCGTCCGAGGTCTCCTGGCCGACGAGCTCCCGCCCCGCCCTCCGCAGCACCAGCGCCGGCGTCTCCACGCCCCGGCTCCGCCGCAGATACGACTGGACCACCGCCACCCCGTCCGCGCCGTCCCCGTCCACGAAGTAGGCGCTGAACCGGGGCGTGTCGTCGAACACGTGGATCTCGAACGCCTCCTGGTCCCGCAGCCGGGCGCGCACCCGGCGGACCTGAAGGATGTTGGTCTCCACGGCGCGCCCCAACTCGCCCCGCTTCAAGCCCAGTTCGCGTTCACGGCGACGCATGGCCCCGCTCGCCGGGTTCAGGAAGAGCAGCCTGGTGCGGCACCCGGACTCGGCCAGACGCACGAGCCGGCGCCCGGGAAAGTTCTGCACCAGCAGGCCCAGCCCTATGCCCATCGCGTCCAGTCGCCGCGCCCCGCCGAACAGGTCCTCGGCCGGCAGCTGCCGCTGGAGGCGCACCCGGTCCGGGTGGACCCCGGCCACGTCGGTGAACCGGTCGCCGACCAGCTGCTCCACCACGTCCGCCGGCAACCGTCCCTCACCCGGCGGCGCGCCGGAGTCCAGCAGCCGCAGCAGCCGGGCACAGCCGCGTTCCGCCTGCTCCAGCACGGCGCGGTTGATGCCTCGGTTGCGGCTGACGGCGCTGCGCGCCACCTCCAGCTCGTCGAGCGTCAGCTCCACCTCGCGCCGGTTGTCGAAATACGGCGCGAAGCACGGCCAGTGCTGCACCATGAGCTCACGCAACTGAGGCAGGGTCAGAAAGGCGAGCACCGTGTCATCGGCAGGATCGAGCAAGTGTCCCTTGCGGCGGCTCACCTCGCGCAGCGCCGCCGCCCGCTGCACCCACTCCTGGCCGGTCGGGCCGGCCGCCGCCATCTCCCACTCGGCGCCGTGCACCGGCTCGTACACCGGACGCAGCACCGCGCCCACCACCGAACGCAGGCGCTGCTCCACCAGGTTGAGCCAGACGTACGCGCGGCCGGCGCGCTCCACGCGCAGCCTGACCTCCGACCAGTCCTCGGCGCTCCACTCCAGGTCGGCCCCTATCTCCATGGGGCGCGGCACCGGTACGGCCCCCGCCGGCGCCTCGGCGGTCTCGCCGCCGTTGCCCGATGGCAGCTCCAGGCCCGAAGAGCCCACCTCGCGTACCGCCTTCCACGCCACTGATGGATCAAGGAAGCCTACTGTGGCACGCCCCGGCCACGCAGCAAGATCCCACATCCCCCGCGCTTGCCCGCGCCCGGCCCGGGGCAGGCGACTTCCATGACGTCCACGCCAGTGCCCACGTCAACGTACCGGCTCCAGTTGGGCCCTGACTTCCCGTTCGCCGCGGCCGAGCGGCTGGTGCCGCACGTGGCCTCGTTGGGCGCCTCCCATCTGCACCTCTCCCCCGTGCTGGACGCCGTCCCCGGCTCCGGCCACGGCTACGACGTCATCGACCACGGCCGCGTGCGGCCCGAACTGGGCGGCGAGGAAGGACTGCGGCGCCTCGCGGCGACGGCGCGGGCCCACGGGCTCGGGCTGGTGGCGGACGTGGTGCCGAACCACATGGCGCTGCCCGCCGACACCCGGCTGAACGGGCCGCTGTGGCAGGTGCTCAGGGACGGTCCGACGTCGCCCGCGGCGCGGTGGTTCGACATCGACTGGGACGCCGGCGGCGGCCGGCTGCTGCTGCCCGTGCTCGGGGGGCCGCTCGGCGAGGAGTGGGAACGGCTGTCAGTGGTCGACGCTACGCTGCGTTACGCCGATCACGTGCTCCCCCTCCGACCCGGCACCGAGGAGCTGCCCCTGGCCGATCTGTTGGACGCCCAGCACTACCGCCTCGCCTGGTGGCGGCTGGGCCGCAGCGAGGTGAACCACCGGCGGTTCTTCACCATCAGCGACCTGATCGCGATCCGCGTCGAGGACCCCGACGTCTTCCGGGCCAGCCACGCGCTGCTGCTGCGCCTGCTCACCGAAGGGGTGATCGACGGGCTGCGGGTGGACCACCCGGACGGGTTGGCCGACCCCGGCGCCTACCTCACCCGGCTGCGTGAGGAGACGGGCGCCTGGATCGTCGCGGAGAAGATCCTCGGCTCCGGCGAGCAGCTCCCCGGCCGGTGGCCGATCGCCGGCACCACCGGCTACGACGCGCTGCGGCACCTCGACGCCCTCTTTGTCGACCCGGACGGCTGGGCCGAACTCACCGAGCACTACCGGGCGTTCACCGGCGCCCCGCCCGACCAGGGCGGCGCCTGGGAGGCCACGGTGCGCCGCGCGGCGTACCGCATGATCAACCACGAGCTGGTCGCCGAACGGGAGCGGCTGGTGCGGGTCGCCCTGCGGATCTGCCGCTCGGTGGACGGGCTGCGCCATCGCGACCACGCGCCGTGGGCGCTGCGCACCGCGATCACCGAGCTGCTGGTGAGGCTCCCGGTCTACCGCCCCTATGTCACCCCCGACGCGCCGCCGTCGCCCGTCGACGAGGCACTGCTGGCCACGGCGGCCGACGGCGCCAGAAAGGTGTTCCGGGTGCCGGCCGAGGCGTCGGCCGTGGCCACGGTGCGCGATCTGGTGCTCGGCCGCTTCGGAGAGGACGCCGACCGCGCGGACTTCCGGGTGCGCTTCGCGCAGGTCTCCTCCGCGCTGCGCGCCAAGGCCGTGGAGGACACCGCCTGTTACCGCTACGCGCCGCTGCTCTCGGCGACCGAGGTCGGCGGCGACCCCGGCGCGCCCGCGCTGCCGCCCGCCGCCTTTCACGCCTTCTGTGCCCGGACGCAGCGCGACTGGCCGCTGACGGGCACGGTGTTGTCCACGCACGACACCAAACGCAGCGGTGATGTACGTGCCGCCCAGGCGACGCTCAGCGAGCGGCCCAGGGACTGGGCGGCGTTGGTCAGTCAGCTCACCGAGGCCACCGCCGGCACCGGGGTGCGCGCGCCCGACCCGCATCTCGCGTGGACCACCTGGCAGCAGGCGTTCGCGCTGGGCGCCCCGGAGCGCGAACGGCTGCTGGCCGCCCAGCTGAAGACCGTGCGCGAGGCGGCGCTCCACACCAGTTGGACCGAACGCAACGAGGAGTACGAGGCGGCCGTCGAGCGCTTCGTGCTGGCCGGGCCCTGCGGCCAGCCGGCCGCGCGACTCAACGCCTTCGCTGAGGAGTTGGCGCCGGCGATCCGGGCCAATGTGCTCGGGGCCGCGTTGCTGCACCTCACCATGCCCGGTGTGCCCGACGTCTACCGGGGCAGCGAGGGCCACTATCTGGCCCTCGTCGACCCCGACAACCGGGTGACGCCCCCGCTGCCCACGGACCGTCTCGCCGCCTGGGACGGCGCGCCGCCCGCGCTGAGCGACGACCTGTCCACCGCGAAGCTGCGGCTGACCGCGACGGCGCTGCGGCTGCGGCGCGCGCACCCGGAGTGGTTCGGCGCCCGGGGCGACTACCGGCCGCTGCCGGCCGAGGGCGGTGCCGCCGACCACTGCGTGGCGTTCGCCCGGGCCGGCCGGGTCGTCACCGCCGTCACCCGGCTCTCCCACCGCCTGGCCGCCGAGGGCGGCTGGGGCGACGCGACGCTCGCCCTCCCCACCGGCGTCTGGCACGACGCGCTCGACGGGCGACGGCACGAGGGGCGGGTGCGGTTGGAGGCGCTGTTCGCCGCCGCGCCGGTGGCGCTGCTGGTGGCCGCCGAGGACGGAGAGTGAGCCGCCTGTCCCTCCGCCGCCTTGGGAGCGCTCCCTAGAATACGTGACCGGGCGGCGGCCGGCGTGGGCCGAGGACCGCCGCGCCACCCCGCGCCGCCACCCGGGACGCCTTCGCGCACGCGCGTCAACGCCGCACCCCAGCACGGGCGTCGGCCGCGAACGGATGGCGCACGCGTCTTTACACGCGGCCGAGGCGCACGTTACCTTCCAGAACTGGGAGCGCTCCCACCCACGCGGCGCTCCCCTTCACGGTCACCCCCACCTCATCACGGCGAAGGGACGCAACGCGATGAGCGACCAGAGGAAGCGCGGACTCCGCGGGATCGGGCTGCTCACGGCGGCCGCCACACTGCCCGCCCTGACCGCGGTGGTGTTCACCGGCGGCGGCGCCGCGGCCCACGGCGCCCCGATGGACCCCGGCAGCCGCACCTATCTGTGCTGGAAGTACAGCGTCGGCGAGACCGGCGCGGTCGAGCCGACCAACCCGGCCTGCGCGGCCGCACTGGAGGCGAGCGGCGCGAACGGGTTCTACAACTGGTTCGCCGTGCTGCGCTCCGACGGCGCCGGCCGCACCGAGGGCTTCATCCCCGACGGGCAGTTGTGCAGCGGCGGCGCCACCGTCTACGACTTCTCCGGCTTCGACATCCCGAGCGAGGAGTGGCCCACCACCCATCTGACCTCGGGCGCCGACTGGGAGTTCACCTACAACCCGTGGGCCCACCACCCCGGGACGTTCCACCAGTACGTGACCGTCGACGGCTGGGACCCGAACGCGCCGCTGGGCTGGGACGACCTGGAGGACGAGCCGTTCCACTCGGAGACCGACCCGCCCTACCGGGGCGGGGTGGGTGACGCCGAGTCGGAGTACTACTGGAACGCCCAGTTGCCCGAGGGCAAGGAGGGGCGCCACATCATCTACACGGTCTGGGAGCGCTCCGACAGCGAGGAGACCTTCTACGGCTGCTCGGACGTCGTCTTCGACGGCGGGAACGGCGAGGTCACCGTCCCCGGCGGCGACACGGCGGCCACGCCCGAGGCGATGACGGAGTTCACCGCGCCCGTCGGCGCGCGAGAGCCGGGCGCGCACGACGCCCACGCGGGGCACGACGCCCACGCCTCCGCCTCGCGGGCGACCGGCGGCTCCGCGTTGGCCGTGCTCCAGAAGGTCCTGCCGGACACGGCCGGCTGACCGCCGGCCCCGGTACTCCGGCCTGCCGCCGCACCTCTCAGCCCCCGCTAAGGCGGCAGGCCGGCTCACCTCTCCCGCCCGGGACGGCGGAGCCCGTCGGGGCTTCGCCGTCCCGGGCTCCCCGGCGTCGTGGCGCCGGCGGCACGGCCGTCAGCGCGCGGATTCCCGGTCCGCCAGCCGGTAGGAGACCGCGCCGAAGCGCACCTGGTCGCCCGGCCGCACCGGCACGGTGTCGGCGACCCGACGCCCGTTCACCCAGGTGCCGTTGGCCGAGCCGAGGTCGCGCAGCGTCCAGCCGGTCGGGGTGCCGCGCAACTGGGCGTGGTAGCGGGAGACGCTGGAGTCGTTGAGGCGCAGTCCGGAACCGGCCGCGCGGCCTATCGCCAGCGGCCTGGGTCCGGGTGCCGGAAGCACCAGCTGGGGCAACTGCTCGGCGCGCCAGGCCAGTCGGACCCGGTGGTGGAAGGCGGAGAGCCGGGTCACGGAGTCCAGCAGCCACCCCTTGTGCGGGGGCGCCGGCTCGCGGTGCGGCAGGTCGCCGACCACCTCGGCGAGCTCCTCCGGATGCCGGGCCGCCATGATCAACTCGATGCGGCGCAACAGGGTGTCCGGCGAGATCCGCCCCTCGGCCACCCCCTCCTTGAGCACGTCCATGGCCCGCTCCCGCTCCGCGTCGGAGACGCGCGGGCGTTGGGCCTCGGAGTCGGGCGTGGTCATGCCTCGGATTCTCGGTGACGCGCCGCCCGGCTGTCCAGAATCGTCCGCGTCGGCTACGGTGTCGGCGACGCCCAGCGAGTCGGCCGCCACGCGGCCGCCAGGACGAGGAAGGAGGCGTTGACGATGCACCACGACACCACTGTCTGTCGCGTCCCGCGCCTCCGCCCGTCCAGCACCGGGCGTCCCAGCGACTGAGGCGAGCGCGGGGCGTTCCTTCCCGAAGGGAAACCCGTGACCGCACTGGTCATCCGTCCGCTCGCCGAAGGCGAGACCGCGGACGTCTTCCGCTCCCTCACCCGCGCCCTGCCCGACGACGGCCTGGTCGGCCGCTCCCTGCTGTCGCATCCGAAGAACCACTTCGAACTCGCCTCCGCCGGCGGCGAGTACCGTCCCGGATGGAGCTGGGTCGCCCTGCGCGACGGCGTGGTGGTGGCCCGCGCGGCCTACTGGGGCGCGCCGACCGACGAACTCCCGAAGGTGCTGGAGCACTTCGACTTCCTGGACCACGCCGACGGGGTCGCGCTGCTGCGTGCCACCCCGTTCGACGCCGAGTACGAGCTGCTGCTCCCGCCCGGCTGGCGGGGCGACCCGGCGGCGCGCCGGGCCGCCGAGCGCCGGATGGCGGCGGCGGAGGAGGCCGGGTACCGCCGGCTGACCGAGCGCTTCCGCTACTCCTGGACGACGGGGTGCGGGCTGCCCGAGCGGCCCGGGCGGCTGGTCTTCCGGCCCGAGCCCGACGACGACGTGGTCCTCGACGTGCTCGCCCGGGTGCACAGCGACACCCGGGACCACCACGCCCTGCGCGCCATCGAGACGGGTGGAGGCCCGGAGGCGGCGGCGCGCGAGGAGTTGGCGTTCATCCGATGGTGTCCCTCGCCGCGCGAGTGGCTGCGGCTGGCCTACACCGAGGGGGGTGAGCTGGTCGGCGTCCAGGTGCCGGCGCACAACCCGAGCGGCCCCTGCGTCGGCTTCATCGGCGTGGTGCCCGAGCAGCGGGGCCACTCCTACGGCTACGACCTGCTGGCCGAGTGCACGCACACGCTGGTGGCCGAGGGCGCCGAACGGATCGCCGCGGCCACCGACGTGGGCAACGTGGGGATGGCCGCCTCGTTCGCGCGGGCCGGTTATCCGATCACCCTGCATCGTTACTGCCTGGTGCGGGACTGACGGCACCCGACTCCCCGGCGGGGGGTCTGGCCTGCGGGGTGGGTGGCGCCCAGCATGGACCCATGCTGTTCGAGGTCTGGGCGCCACGAGCCCGTGAGGTCACGCTCCGGTTGGACGGCCGGCCGCATCCGATGCGGCCGGCCCAGGGCGGCGAGGGGTGGTGGGAGGCCGAGGCGCCGGCCGGGCCGGGCGCGCGCTACGGCTTCGCGCTGGACGGGGGCGAGACGCTTCCCGACCCGCGCGGGCGCGCGCTCCCGGACGGCCCCGAGGGGCTGAGCGCCGTCGTGGACCCGGCGCGCTTCGACTGGCTCCACGCCTGGTCGGGGCGCGCGCTGGCGGGCGCCGTGCTGTACGAGCTGCACGTGGGCACCTTCACGCCGGCCGGCACCTTCGACGCGGCGACCGAACACCTGGCACACCTTGCCGAGTTGGGCGTCACCCACGTGCAGCTGATGCCGGTCTGCCCGTTCCCCGGGGTGCACGGCTGGGGGTACGACGGGGTGGCGCCCTGGGCCGTGCACCAGCCGTACGGGGGGCCTGAGGGACTGGCGCGCTTCGTGGACGCGGCACACGGGCACGGCCTCGGCGTGGTGCTGGACGTGGTCCACAACCACCTGGGCCCCTCGGGCAACCGGCTGCCGGAGTTCGGGCCCTACTTCACCGAGCGCCACCACACGCCCTGGGGCGCCGCGGTCAACCTGGACGGTCCCGACTCCGACCAGGTGCGTTCCTACTTCGTCGGCAGCGCGCTGGCGTTCCTGCGCGACTTCCGGCTGGACGGGCTGCGGCTGGACGCGGTGCACGCGCTGGTCGACGACCGCGCCGAGCACGTGCTGGCCGAACTGTCGGCGGCCGTCGACGCGTTGGCCGAGGCGGAGCGGCGGCCGATGTTCCTGGTCGCGGAGTCGGACCGGAACGACCCGCGCACCCTCGCGCCCCGCCGCGCCAACGGCCTCGGGGTGCACGCCCAGTGGAACGACGACTTCCACCACGCGCTGCACTGCGCGGCGACCGGCGAGGCCCAGGGCTACTACGCGGACTTCGCGCGCGCCCCGCTGACCGCGTTGGCCAAGACACTGACCGGCGGCTTCTTCCACGACGGCGGGTACTCGTCGTTCCGCGGGCGGCGGCACGGCCGGCCGTTGGAACGGGCGACGGTGCGCGGCCACCAGCTGCTCGGGTACGCGCAGACGCACGACCAGGTGGGGAACCGGGCGCTGGGCGACCGACTCGCCGCGCTGCTGGGGCCCGAGGCGATGGCGCCGCTGGCGGCGCTGGTGCTGTGCGGGCCTTTCACGCCGATGCTCTTCATGGGCGAGGAGTGGGGCGCCACCACGCCCTGGCAGTACTTCACCGACCATCCGGACCCGGCGCTGGCGGCGGCGGTGCGGGACGGGCGGCGGCGGGAGTTCGCCGCCCACGGCTGGGCGGCGGACCAGGTGCCCGACCCGCAGGACCGGGCGACCCGCGACCGTTCCGTGCTGGACTGGGACGAACCGGTCCTGGACCCGGCCAAGGCGGCGCTGCTGGAGTGGCACCGGCGGCTGATCCATGTGCGCCACCGCCATCTCCCTCCCGACCTGCCGCTGGCGGCGGTGCGCTGCGAGGCGGACGAGGCGGCGCGCTGGCTGGTGCTGCACAACGGCCCGCTGACCGTCGCGGTCAACCTGGCGGCGGAGGCGGCCTCCCTGCCGCTGGGCCCGGGGACGTTCACCACGCTGGCCGCCAGCCACGGCGAGGAGCGGTCGGAGCCGTCGGACGGCGCGCTGGCGCTGCCGGCCGGCGGCGCCCAGGTGCTGCTGCGGACGTAGGCCGCGCGGCGACGCGCCCCCGGCCCGGGGCCGGCGGCTGACGCGCCGCCGGCGGCCGGGCCTAGCTGGTCGGCTCCAGGCGGACGGCGATGGAGTTGATGCAGTACCGCAGGTCGGTGGGGGTGTCGTAGCCCTCGCCCGCGAAGACGTGGCCGAGGTGGGAGCCGCAGGTGCGGCACAGCACCTCAGTGCGGGGCCGGCCGGGCAGCGAGTCGTCGGCCCTGGTCTCGACCGCGTCGCTGTCCGCCGGGTCGAAGAACGAGGGCCAGCCGCAGTGCGACTCGAACTTGGTGTCCGAGCGGAACAGTTCGGCGCCGCAGGCCCGGCAGTGGTAGACGCCCTCGGTCTTGGTGTCGGTGTACTCGCCGGTGAACGCCCGCTCCGTGCCGGCCTGGCGCAGCACCCGGTACTCCTCGTCGGACAGCTGGGCGCGCCACTCTTCGTCGGACTTCTCGACCTCGTAGGCCATGGTTCTCCTCCGTGTTCTTTCCGTGGGGGCCGGGTGACGCCGGACGCGCTCAGACCGCGAGGCGCCCGAGGACGAGCGGACCCAGCTCGGTGACGTCGCCCGCGCCCATGGTGAGAACGAGGTCGCCGGGTCCCGCGATTCCCGCGACGGCGTCCGGGACCGCCGTCGCGGCCGCGACGGCGGTGACGTCGGCGCCGTGGCGGCGGGCGGCCTCGATGATCAGGTCGCTGGTCACACCGGGGATCGGGTCCTCCCTGGCGGGATAGATGTCCATCACCAGGCTGGCGTCGGCCAGGGCCAGCGCCCGGCCCATCTCGGTGCCCAGCTCCTGGGTGCGGCTGAAGAGGTGCGGCTGGAAGACGACCAGCACCCGCCCCTCCCCCGCGCCCGCCCTGATGGCCTCCAGGTCGGCCACCATCTCGGTGGGGTGGTGCGCGTAGGAGTCGATGACCCGCACGCCGCCCGCCTCGCCCTTGAACTGGAGCCGGCGGCGCACCCCCGTGTAGCTGGCCAGCGCGCGGGCCAGCGCGTCGGCCGGCACCCCGGCGGCGACGCCGGCGGCCAGGGCGGCGACCGCGTTGTGCGCGTAGTGGCGGCCGGGCACCGAGACGCCGAAGGTCAGCGTGCGGCCGCCGAGTTCCACGGTGACCTCGCTGGTCAGCCCGTCGGGCCGCAGGCCGGTCACGCACACGTCGGCGCCCTCGGCCTCGCCGTAGGTGACCAGCTCGAGCCCCGGGCGGCCGGCGAGCCGGGCGGTGAGCTTGCGGGCGCCCTCCTGGTCGGCGTTGATCACCAGCGTGCCGCCGGGGCGCACCCGGTCGACGAAGGTCTCGAAGGAGTCGTAGATCTCGTCCATCGAGGCGTAGTTGGCGTGGTGGTCGAGCTCCACGTTGAGGATGATCGCCACGTCGGGGCGGTAGTGGTGGAAGCTTCGGTCGCTCTCGTCGGCCTCGGCGACGAAGAGGTCCCCGGTGCCCTGTTCGGCGTTGGAGCCGGGCGCGTCCAGATCCCCGCCGATCGCGTAGGACGGCGAGAGGCCCAGCGCGGTGAGGCCGACGGCCAGCATCGAGGTGGTGGTCGTCTTGCCGTGGGTGCCGGCGACGGCGATGGCGCGGGTGTCGGCCATCAACGCGGCCAGCGCCTCGGCCCGGTGGACCACGGGCAGCCCGCGCCGGGCGGCCTCGGCCAGCTCCGGGTTGTCCTCGCGGATGGCGCTGGAGACCACCACGCAGCTGGCGTCGGACGCCAGGTGCTCGGCGCGGTGGCCGAGGTGCACGGTGACGCCGAGGGCGGTGAGCGCGGCCACCGTCTCCGAGGTGCGGGAGTCGCTGCCGGCGACGGCGGCGCCGCGCCCGGCCAGCAGCTTGGCGATGCCCGACATGCCGGCGCCGCCGACGCCGATGAGGTGCGGTCGTTCCATGCCGGGCGGGATCGCCGTGGTCATTCGTCAGTCTCCCTGCTAGACGCGTTGGCTGCCCGATTCTCGCACCCGCTCCCCGGGAAGCCGCGCAAGCCCGGCGACCGGCTGCCCGGTGACCGGCTACTCGGCGTCCGGCTACTCGGTGTGCGCGAAGAGCCGCAGCACCGGCACGCCGACCCGGTGGCGCGCGCGGGAGGCCCAGTCGCGGTGGAACAGCTCCTCGACGTAGTGCGGCGCGGTCAGCACCACCACCTCGTCCGCGCCGGTCTCCCGGACCACGGAGGCCAGCACCTCCAGGGGGCGTTCCTCCACCAGCTGGCCGACGGCGTCGGCGCCGCTGTCGCGCAGCGCGTCCAGCGACAGTTCGAGCCCCCGCATCGCCGGGGGCACCGCCGCCCCGCCCACCGGCTCCCTCGGTTCCCTGACGGCGTCGCCCAACTCGCCGAGCGCCACGTCGTCCAGGGCCCGCAGCAGCTGGTCCTGGTCGCCTCGCGGCTGCATCAGCACCACGAAGGACTGCTCCTCGTCGCCGTGCAGGGTGGTGACCAGCTCGGTGTCGGTGGGCACCAGGGGTTTCTCGATCATGAGGACAGTCGTGATCACGCTCTGCGCCCTTCGTCGGCCGGTCCGCGCTCCCCGTCGGCGGAACACCGTGCTGACACGGCGCCGCGCCCTTTCAGTCTGCCCACACCAGAATAAGCGGAACGTCGCATTCCGCAGATTGTCAGACCCTCCGGTGTCAGCCGTCGGTCGCCGGGGGCCGTGGCGGCTCGGCCGAGCGGTAGCGGTGGAAGAGGAAACCGTCCTCTTCCAGCAGGTCGGTGAGGTGGAAGTCCAGCGGCGACGGCAGCTCGGGGCCGGTGGTGATCCGGGGCGCCGCGCCGAGCGCGATCCGGGGCGCGACCGTCAGACAGAGCTCGTCCAGCGCCCGCGCGCCGGCGAACGCGCCCAGCACCCGGGGCCCGCCCTCGGCCAGCAGCCGGGTGAGCCCGCGGGCGGCCAGCTCCGCCCTGACCCGGTGCGGCTCCGCCGTCGCGCCCTCACCGGCGACGACCACCTCCACCCCCGCCTCCCCCGCCGCGGCGAGCCGCCCGGCCGGCGCCCCGGCTCCGGTGAGCACCAGGGTCGGCACCGCGGGGGCGGCGAAGAGCGGCGCGCCGAAGTCCAGGTCGAGGGCGGCGGAGACCACCGCGACGGCGGCGGCCGGCGCCTGCCCCGCGGCGGCGCGGCGCTCCGCGAACTCCGCGCGTACCCGGGCCGGCCGGTAGCCCTCGGCGCGCACGGTCTCGGCACCCACGACCACGGCGTCGGCCAACGCCCGCAGCACCCCGAAGACCCGCATGTCGGCCGGCCCCGAGAGCGGCTGGGAACGGTGGCCGTGGTGGGCGGCGCCGTCCGCCGAGGCGACCATGTTGGCCCGCACCCAGCAGCCGTCGGCGGCGACCGGCTCCGGGTAGGCGTACGCCTCGGCGAGCTCGGCGAGACCGGGCGTGGGCAGCTCGCCGGGGGGCGCGGGGGCGTGCGAAGCGGCGGACGTGGCGCCCGAGGGGGCGGAGGGCGGAGGAAACAGCCGGCGCATGGGCCGCAGTCTGGCACAGCGGTCCCGCACGGCCGGGACCACCCGTCTGGCGTAGAATCGAAGACCGTGTCCACCCCCAGCGCACCCCAGCCGACCAGCCACGAGGGCGAGCCGCCGGCGCTCAGCGCCCGTTCGCCCCAGGTGCCGGCCGAACGGCTGGTGGCCGAGATGGTGCCGCCGCCGCGCTTCGACGCGGTCCGTTTCGACACCTATGTGCCCGACCCCGCGCAGCCCAGCCAGCGCGCCGCGATCAAGGCGCTGGAGGACTTCGCCGGCACCCTCGGCGGGAGCGCGGCCAGGGGCGGACGGCGCGGACTCTTCCGCGCGCGCTCCCGCAGGAGCGAGCCGGCCGGGCCGCGCGGGATCTATCTGGACGGCGGCTTCGGCGTCGGCAAGACCCATCTGCTGGCCTCCCTGTGGCACGCGGCGCCCGCGCCTCCCGAGCGCAAGGCGTTCGGCACCTTCGTCGAGCTGACCAACCTGGTCGGCGCGCTCGGCTTCCAGCAGACCGTGCGCACCCTCGGCGGCCACCAGCTGCTGTGCGTCGACGAGTTCGAGCTCGACGACCCGGGCGACACCGTGCTCATCTCCTCGCTGCTGTCGCGCCTGGTCGAGGAGGGCGTGGCGCTGGCCGCCACCTCGAACACGCTGCCAGGCAAGCTCGGCGAGGGACGTTTCGCCGCCGCCGACTTCCTGCGCGAGATCCAGGGGCTCTCCGCCCACTTCAGGGCGCTGCGGGTGGACGGCGAGGACTACCGGCACCGCGGCCTGCCCGAGGCGCCGGCGCCCCGGCCGACGGACGAGGTGGTCGCCGCGGCGCGGGCCACCGAGGGCGCGACGCTGGACGACTTCGGCACCCTGCTGGACCATCTGGCGCGCGTGCACCCCAGCCGTTACGGCGCGCTCTGCGACGGGGTGGGCATGGTCTGCCTCACCGACGTGCGACCGGTGCCCGACCAGGCCACGGCGCTGCGGCTGGTGGTGCTCGCCGACCGGCTCTACGACCGGGAGGTGCCGGTGCTGGCGTCGGGCCAGCCGTTCGACCGGCTCTTCAGCGAGGAGATGCGGCGGGGCGGCTACCGCAAGAAGTACTTCCGCGCCATCTCCCGGCTGACCGCCCTCGCCAGGGACGCGGACAGCGACTGACCCTCCCCGGTCCCTTCCCGACACCTTCCGGTCCCCGACCGGGCGTCGCCCGGCGGCCGTTCGGACACGCGCCGGACGGCGTTCGGGCGGGAAAGCTCAACTCCGCCTCAGCTCCAGCTCAGAAGTACCTCAAATCGTGCGCACCGCCCGATTGCCCCGCGCAGTCTGGGGGATGAGCGTGTGCACGGACGGCCGGCGGGGGCCGGAGCACTGGGGAGGTGGTCCATGGGGGCGGACACGAGGCTGGGCCTGGGGATCGGCTGGCGACCGGAGTTGGCGGAGTCCATCGCGGCGTTACCCGGGATCGACTGGGTCGAGGTCGTCGCGGAGAACGTCCACGTCGACCGGCTGCCCGCCGCCCTGGAGCTGCTGCGGGCCCGGGGCACCACCATGGTGCCGCACGGTGTGAGCCTCGGCCTCGGCGGGGCCGAACGCCCCTCGCCCGCGCGGCTGGTGGCGCTCGCCTCCGTCGCGGAGCGGCTGAGGGCACCGCTGGTCACCGAGCACATCGCGTTCGTCAGGTCGGGCGGCCGGCTCACCGGAACCCCCTCCGTCGAGGCGGGCCACCTGCTGCCGGTGCCCCGCACCTTCGACGCCCTGGACGTGCTCTGCGCCAACGTGCGCATCGCGCAGGACGCGCTGCCCGTGCCGCTGGCGCTGGAGAACATCGCGGCCCTCGTCTCCTGGCCCGACGAGGAGCTGACGGAGGCGCAGTTCCTCGGCGAACTGGTCGAACGCACCGGCGTGCGGCTGCTGATCGACGTCGCCAACCTGCACACCAACCACGTCAACCGCGGCGAGGACCCCGCCGAGGCGCTGGCGGCCCTGCCGCTGGAGGCGTTGGCCTATGTCCATGTCGCCGGCGGGGTGGAACGGGACGGCGTGTGGCACGACAGCCACGCGCACCCCGTTCCGCCCCGGGTGCTTGAGGTGTTGCGCGAACTGTGCGCGCGGGTCGCGCCGCCGGGCGTGATGCTGGAGCGGGACGCGGACTTCCCCTCGACGGGCGAGCTGGCCGGGGAGCTGGCGGCGATCCGCGCGGTGGTCGACGGCGAGGCGGCGCGCCATGGCTGAGCCGTCGGAACCGCTCGCGGCGCGGCGGCGGTTGGCCGCGGCGCAGGACGCGCTGCTGGCCTCGCTGGTGGCCGGCGCGCCGCCGCCCGCCGGCTTCCACCCGGCCCGGCTGGACGTGCAGCGGCGCGCGTTGGTCGCCAAGCGTGCCGGGGTGCTGGCGAAGGTCGCGCCCGAGCTGCCGGAGATCCTCGGCGCCGCCTACCGCCCGGCCGTCGTCGCCCACGCGGCCCGGCGGCCGCTGACGGACGGCTACCGGCACGACGCGCTCGCCCTCGTCCGGGGACTGCTGGGCCCGGAGCCCGGCCTCGCGCTGGAACAGGAGACGCGCCGGCGGCTGACCCGCTGGCTGGCGCGGCAGGAGCCGCCCACCCGCCGAGCCGGCGCGCTGCGCCGGGCGGTCGGCGGCATGAGGCCGCGTGCGCGGCGGAAGGAGAGGTGGACGTGATGGTCTGGCTCGCGTTGACGATCGTCCCCGGGGTGGTGGCGCTGCTGTCCCTGGTGCAGGCGGGAATGCGGCGCTCCGGTTGCCGGCCGAGCGTGCCGGTGACGGCGAAGCCAGGGGTCGGCACGCTCGCCGAGGTGGCGTTCCTCGCCGGCGGCCCGAGCAGGGTCGTCGACACGGTGCTGGTCGCCCTCTGGGAGGACGGGCGGGTGACCTTGGAGAACGAGGAGCTGCGGGTGGTCAGGCCGGTGGCCAGGGACCCGCTGGAGCGGGCCGCCCTGGGCAGCGTCGGCGAGAGCTGGGGCGTGCCGCTGAAGCGGGTGCGGGCCGAGATCCTCACCTCCCGCGCCCTGCGGGATGTCGCCGAGGGGCTGGTGGCCAGGGGGCTGGTGGCCAGGGGGCTGGTCTATCCGCCGGAGGAGCGTGCCGCCTGGGGGCACGCGATCACCAGCGCGCGCCTGATGGGTGGCCTCGCGCTGCTCGCCTCGCCTTTCGCGCTCGCCAACGTCGACACCGGCTCTGCCGTCGGGCTGGCGAGCACGCTGCTGGGCTTCGCGCTGGGCGCGACGGCCCTGATCGGCTCCGTCGTGCTGGCGCCCCCGTCGCGCGCGCTGCCCCCGGCCGGCTACGAGGCGCTGCGTCGACTGCGCGAGGAACGGCCCCCGTTGGTCGAGAGCAAGGCCGGTATGGTCGCGCTGGGCGGTATCGCCGTGCTGGACATGGGGATGCGCCGCGTGCTGACGCACGTGGGGGTCGAGAGCGGCCAGGCGTACTCCGCCTCGTCCGCCAGCTGGTCCGCCGGCTGCGGCACGGCCGACGCCGGCTCCGGCGGCGACTCCGGCGGGGGTTCCGGCTGCGGCTCCAGCTGCGGCGGGGGCGGCGGCTGCGGGGGCGGGGGCGGGGGCGGCGGCTGAACCGACCGCCGCCCGGCCCGTCAGGCCAGCCCGGCGACCAGCTCGGCGACCGACCTGCGGCGGCCGGTGTAGAAGGGGATCTCCTCCCGCACGTGCTGCCGCGCCTTCGAGGCCCGCAGATGACGCATCAGGTCGACGATGCGGTGCAGCTCGTCGGCCTCGAAGGCCAGGATCCACTCGTAGTCGCCCAGCGAGAACGAGGCGACGGTGTTGGCCCGCACGTCGGGGAAGCCCCTGGCCATCTTGCCGTGCTCGGCGAGCATCCCGCGACGCTCCTCGTCCGGCAGCAGATACCAGTCGTAGGAACGGACGAACGGGTAGACGCACACGTAGTCGCGCGGGGTCTCGTCGGCGAGGAAGGCCGGGATGTGCGACTTGTTGAACTCCGCCGGCCGGTGCAACGCCATGTTGGACCACACCGGCTCCAGCCGCCGGCCGAGCCCGGTGCGGCGCAGCAGGTTGTACGCCCGCTGGAGCGCGTCCGACGTCGGCGCGTGCCACCAGACCAGCACGTCGGCGTCGGCCCGCAGCCCCGAGACGTCGTAGGTGCCGCGCACCACCACGTCCTCGGCGGCCAGCCGCTCGAAGAGCGCCTCCACCTCGTCGGCCAGCCCCGACCTGTCCTCGGGCAGCGCGTCCCGCAGCCGGAAGACCGACCACAGGGTGTAGCGGATGGTGTCGTTGAGCTCCTTGGCGCGCTTGCCGGTCGGCTTCTCGGGTGCGTTCGTCATGGCGCCTATTCTCCCGACTCCCCGCGCGGCCCCGTCGGCAGGGTGCGCAGCAGCTCGGCCGCCGCCTGCTCGGCGCCGCCGACGCACGCCGGCACGCCCACCCCGTCGTAGGCCGCGCCGCACAGGCCGAGCCCCGGCAGCGCCGCGAGATAGCCGCGCACCCGCGCGATCCGGGTGTCATGGCCGACGGTGTACTGCGGCAGCCCCTGCCGCCACCGGGTGACCACGCTGTCCACGGGTGCCGCGCGCAGCCCGGCCGCCTCGCCCAGGTCGTCCATCGCCACCCGCACCAGGTCGGCGTCGTCCCACGCCAGGGGCCCCTCCTCGCCGAAGCGGCCGACCGAGGTCCGCAGCACGAACAGGCCGGGGTCGGCGGCGGCGGCCCAGTCCCACTTGGCGCTGGTGAACGTCGCCGCCTTGATCGTCCGCCCCTCCACCGCCGGCACCAGGAAGCCGCTGCCGCGCGGCAGCGTGGCCAGCTCGGAGCGCCGGAAGGCCAGCGTGACGATCGCCATCGAGGCGTACTCCACCGCCCCCAACTCCCCCGCCGCCGCCGGTGCCTCGGCCGCCAGCAGCCGCGCGGCGGCCGGCGCCGGCACCGCGAGCAGCACCCCGTCGGCGACCAGCGAGCGGCCGTCCTCCAGCGCGGCGGCCCAGCCGCGCGCCGTGCGGCGCAGCCCGGTGACGCCGACCCCGGTCTCGATCACGGCCCCGCGCCCCGCGACGTTCTCCGCGACGGCGGCGGCGAGGGTCCCGACACCGCCCTCGATCCCGACGAACACCGGCGAGCGCGCGGCCTCCGGCGTGGGTGCCGGGCGCAGCGACCGGACAGCGGCCAGCAGGGAGTCGTGCGCGCGCACCGCCTCCCAGAGCCGGGGAACGGAGGCCCGCAGCGAGATGCGGTAGGCGTCCCCGGCGTAGACCCCGCCCAGCAGCGGGTCCACCAGCCGGTCCACCACCTCGGCGCCCATCCGCTCGGCGACCAGCGCGCCGATGCCGACGTCCTCGTTGACCCGCAGCGGCGGCAGCTCCGCGTCCCTGGCGATCCTGGCGAGCCCCGCGTCGGAGAGCACCCCGGCCAGCGCCGCGGCACTGTCGGGAACCCCCATCACCTGGCCGCGCGGCATCGGCCGCAGATCGCCCCTGGTCCAGATCGCCGCGCTGGTCACCGAGGGCGGGCGCAGCGCGTCCCCGAGCCCGACGGCCGTGGCCAGCGCCGTCGCCTCCGGGCGTCTGGCGAGCAGCGACTCGGCGCCCAGGTCGACCTGGACGCCGGCGATCTGTCCGGTGTGGAGTTTGCCGCCCAGACGGCGGTCCGACTCGACGACGGTCACCCGCACGCCGGCGGCCAACAGCCGATGAGCGGCGGCGAGCCCCGAGATCCCGCCGCCGACGACGATCACATGCATGGCACTACTTTCCCAGACCGCCGCGGCCGCCCGGCCCGCGAGGGTCCTTCACCCCGTCAGGGACGGGGTCGCGACCTAACGAGCCGTCCGCTCGTGCACGTAGGCCGTCAGCCGGGTCAGCGCGTCCGGGTCGGTGTCGGGAAGCACCCCGTGGCCGAGGTTGAAGACGTGGCCGGGAAGGTCCTTCGCCGCCGCCAGCACCCGGTCCGTCTGCTCCTCGACGGCGGCGGTCGGCGCGAAGAGCACCGCCGGGTCCAGGTTCCCCTGCAACGCGTACCCGGGACCGACCCGGCGGGCCGCCTCGTCCAGCGGCACCCGCCAGTCCACGCCGATCATGTCGGCGCCGGCCTCGGCCAGCAGCGGCAGCAACTCGCCCGTCCCGACGCCGAAGTGCACGCGGGGCACCCCGTGGTGCGCCACCGCGTCGAAGACCCGCTTCGAGGCCGGCAGCACCGAGCGCCGGTAGTCGGCCGGCGCCAGCGCCCCGACCCAGGAGTCGAAGAGCTGCACCGCGGAGGCGCCCGCCTCGATCTGCACGGACAGGAACGTCGAGGTGATCCCCGCCAGCCGCGTCAGCAGCGCGTCCCACAGCTCGGGGTCCCCGTACATCAGGGCCTTGGTGTGCTCGTGGTTCTTCGAGGGGCCGCCCTCGACGAGATAGCTGGCGAGCGTGAACGGCGCGCCGGCGAAGCCGATCAGCGGGGTGTCCCCCAGCTCCGCCGTGGTCAGCCGCACCGCCTCCGTCACGTAGGAGACGTCCTCCGGCGTCAGCGGGCGCAGCCGCTCCAGGTCGGCGCGGGTGCGGAACGGCTCGGCGACCACCGGGCCGACGCCCGGCCTGATGTCCAGGTCGACGCCGATCGCCTTGAGCGGCACCACGATGTCGCTGAAGTACACCGCCGCGTCGACGCCGTGCCTGCGTACCGGCTGGAGGGTGATCTCGGTGACCAACTCCGGCCGCATACAGGAGTCCAGCATCGGGATGCCCTGACGCACCTTGCGATACTCGGGCAGCGAACGGCCGGCCTGGCGCATGAACCAGACGGGGGTGTGCGGCACCGGCTCACGGCGGCACGCCTTCAGAAACACGGAGTCGGTCACAGTCACGGAAGAAGTCTCGCACGGCACACGGTTGGGCCCGCTCCCCCGGGTGTGGCTACCGGCGGCGGACCGCTCGGGCGCCTAGGGTTACCGGCCATGGCAGCGTCACGCACTCACACGGCGGAGGAGTCGGCGGAGATGAGCGACCCCGGGGCTGGGGCACCGTCCACGTTCCGACAGGCGGTGGCGGCGCTCGACGCGGTGCGCCCCAGGCCGGAGGTCACCCTCTCCCCGCTGCCCCCGCCCCGCCGCCTCGCCCCGTACGCGCACGCGATGGGCGCCTCGGTGAGCGAGGGCGGCGAGGAGCTGGCGGACGGCCGTTTCGTCCTCCTCCACGACCCGGCCGGCGACGACAGCTGGGGCGGCGAGTTCCGGGTGGTGACGCTCGCGAGGGCCGACCTGGAGCCGGACGTGGCGGGCGACCCGCTGCTGCCCGAGGTGGCCTGGTCCTGGCTGACCGAGGCGCTCTCCGCCAGGGCGTTGCCGCTTGACCTGCCCAGCGGCACGGTGA
Source organism: Streptomyces zhaozhouensis (assembly GCF_900230195.1). Lineage (GTDB taxonomy): Bacteria > Actinomycetota > Actinomycetes > Streptomycetales > Streptomycetaceae > Streptomyces > Streptomyces zhaozhouensis. Next base: position 59,793 of record NZ_OCNE01000013.1, on the reverse strand, counting down.
CCAGGGCGGACTCGGCATTCTTCGGCGGTCTCGCGGAGCGCGAGGGCAAGGCGGAGCTGGAGCTGCGCGCCTCCTGGACCCCGGCCGACCCCGGGGACGCGGCGGGCCATCTCCTCGCCTGGTGCGGGCTGTTGGCGCAGTGCGCAGGCCTGCCGCCGGAGTCCAGCGGAGCCCCGGTGACGGCGCTGCCCCGCCGGCGCGGACCGCGGTCGAGCTGACCCGCCCCGGGGCGCCCGGGGACACGCCGGCTGTCAGGGCGGTGAAGCGGAATCACCGGTTCGTGATCATTCCCTAAAGGCGCCGGAGCTTCGTGCCGAAGAGGTCTGTGACCCTTCCATCCGGATCGCCCCGACTCCTCACCTTACGACGGGTCGGGTTCCTTCCCACACCACTTCCCGGGAGGCCCGGTGTCTGTTCTCCTTGAGCACCCCGCAAGCCTGGTCGCCTACCGCCCCAACAAGCCGACCGCCATGGTCGTCGTGGCCGACCCCCGCGTCCGTTCCACCGTGACCCGCCACCTGTGGGCTCTCGGGGTCAGGGACGTGATCGAGGCGTCGTCCGTCGCGGAGGCCCGTCCCAGAGTCGCCAACCCCCGCGACATCTGCGTCGCCGACGTCCACCTGCCCGACGGTTCGGGCCTGACCCTCCTCTCCGAGACCAGGGCCGCCGGCTGGCCCAACGGTCTGGCTCTCTCCGCCGCGGACGACATCGGCGCGGTGCGCAACGCACTCGCCGGTGGAGTCAAGGGCTACGTGGTCACCGGCACCCGTAACAACCTCGGCCCGCCCACCCGCCACGGCGCGGCGCACATCGGCGCCGCCGCCCGGATGCACCGCCGGGGGCCCGGAGCCCCCGCCCACCAGGGCGGGTTCCGCGAGCTCTCGGGCCGCGAGGTCGAGGTGCTGCGGCTGGTGGCGGAGGGCCAGTCGAACAAGGCCATCGGCGTCTCGATGGGCCTCTCGGCGCTCACCGTCAAGAGCCACCTGGCCCGGATCGCCCGCAAGCTGGGCACCGGGGACCGCGCCGGCATGGTGGCGGTCGCCCTGCGCACCGGCATCATCCACTGACCCCCGCTCTCGGCGCGCGCCCCCAGGCGTGCGCCGGGGGCGCGGGCGACACGTTGTACTCCATGAGCGCACAGTTACCCTTGACAGGTGAGCGACGCCCAACAGATCACCGAGTCAACGTCTGAAGTGCCCTCCCCCGAGGCCGCCGGCCCCGCGCCGGTCCCGCTGCTCACGCCCCGGGAGGGCGTCCCCCCGGTGATCGCCGACGAGTCCGCACTCGACGCGGTCGTCTCCGCGCTGGCCCAGGGCTCGGGCCCGCTCGCCGTGGACGCGGAGCGCGCCTCCGGCTACCGCTACGGGCAGCGCGCCTATCTGGTGCAGCTGCGGCGGGAGGGCGCCGGCACCTCGCTGATCGACCCCGTCGCCTGCCCCGACCTGACCGCGTTGGGCGAGGCCGTCTCGGACGCCGAGTGGGTTCTCCACGCGGCCACCCAGGACCTGCCCTGCCTGCGCGACATAGGTATGCGCCCCACCCGCCTCTTCGACACCGAACTGGCCGGCCGGCTCGCCGGGTTCGCCCGGGTCGGGCTCGGCGTCATGGTGGAGACCGTCCTCGGCTACAGCCTGGAGAAGGGCCACTCGGCCGTCGACTGGTCCAGCCGCCCGCTGCCCGACCCCTGGCTGCGCTACGCCGCGCTCGACGTCGAGCTGCTGGTCGACCTGCGGGACGCGCTGGAGGAGGAGCTGCGCCACCAGGGGAAGCTGGAGTGGGCGCTGGAGGAGTTCGCCGCCATCGCCGCCGCCCCGCCACCGCCGCCGCGCAAGGACCCCTGGCGCCGCACCTCGGGTGTGCACAAGGTGCGCAGGCGGCGGCAGTTGGGCGTGGTGCGCGAGCTGTGGGAGGCGCGGGACGAGACGGCCAGGCGCCGCGACCTCTCCCCGGGCAAGGTGCTCGCCGACGCGGCGATCGTCGCCGCCGCGCAGGCCATGCCGAAGGACACCAGGGCCTTGGCGGCGCTGCCCGGCTTCGGCCACCGCACCAACAGGCGCCAGCTCCAGCAGTGGCAGGCGGCGATCGACCGGGCCAGGGAGCTGCCCGAGGAGGAGCTGCCGCAGACGGCGCAGCCGCCGCAGGGCCCCCCGCCGCCGCGCGCCTGGGCGGAGCGCGACCCGGTCGCCGCCGCCCGGCTGACGGCGGCCCGCACGGCTGTCACGGCGCACGCAGAGGAGCTGCGGATGCCCCAGGAGAATCTGCTCACCCCCGAGTTGGTGCGCCGGCTGTGCTGGGAGCCGCCGGCCGACGGCGGCCCGGAGGCGGTCGGCGCCGCGCTGCGCGCGCTGGGCGCCAGGGAGTGGCAGATCGCGCAGACCTCCGGGCTGCTGGCGAAGGCCCTCTCCGAGTCCTGACCCGGCGTCCCGGGGCGGCAGCCGGGGCGGCCCTCCGCCCTCACCGACTGTGATCTGCGCCCCGCGCGGAGGGCGGCACTTGCCTGACGGTTACCCGCTAGTAGCATGGGCGCAGGATCGCAATGTCTCGGCGTGGAGAGAGAGGGCATCGTGCCGCGTACCGCTAGGGACGTCGTGTTCGTCGACGGCGTCCGTACCCCGTTCGGCAAGGCGGGTCCCAAGGGGATCTACCACGAGACCCGCGCCGACGACCTGGTCGTCAAGTGCGTACGGGAGCTGCTGCGGCGCAATCCGCAGCTCGCGCCCGAGCGGGTCGACGACGTGGCCATCGCCGCCACGACACAGATCGGCGACCAGGGGCTGACCATCGGCCGCACGGCCGCGCTGCTGGCCGGGCTGCCGCAGTCCGTGCCCGGTTACTCCATCGACCGCATGTGCGCGGGCGCGATGACGGCCGTCACCACGAGCGCCGGCGCGATCGCCTTCGGCGCCAGTGACATCGCCGTCGCCGGCGGCGTGGAGCACATGGGCCGGCACCCGATGGGCGAGGCGGTGGACCCCAACCCGCGCTTCGTCTCGGAGAAGCTGGTGGACGAGTCCGCCCTCTTCATGGGCATGACGGCGGAGAATCTGCACGACAGGTTCCCGCACCTGACCAAGGCGCGGGCCGACGAGTACGCGGTGCGCAGCCAGGAGAAGGCGGCGAAGGCCTACGCGGACGGCAAGGTCCAGCCGGACCTGGTGCCGGTCTCGGTGCGGCGCACCGAGGGCGAGGGCGAGCTGGGCTGGGGCCTGGCCACGGCGGACGAGCCGATGCGCCCGGGCACGACGCTGGAGGGCCTCGCGGCGCTCAAGACGCCGTTCCGCCCGCACGGCCGGGTCACGGCGGGGAACGCGGCGGGTCTCAACGACGGCGCCACGGCCTCGCTGCTGGCGGCCGAGGACGTCGCGACCGAGATGGGCCTGCCGGTGAAGATGCGGCTGGTCTCCTTCGCCTTCGCCGGCGTCGAGCCCGAGGTCATGGGCTTCGGCCCGATCCCCGCCACCGAGAAGGCGCTGGCCAAGGCGGGCCTGTCGATCGACGAGATCGGCCTCTTCGAGATCAACGAGGCGTTCGCCGTCCAGGTGCTGGCGCTGCTCGACCACTACGGCATCGCCGACGACGACCCCCGGGTCAACCAGTACGGCGGCGCGATCGCCTTCGGGCACCCGCTGGCCTCCTCCGGGGTGCGGCTGATGACGCAGCTGGCCCGGCAGTTCGAGGACCAGCCGCACGTCCGCTACGGACTGACCAGCATGTGCGTCGGCTTCGGCATGGGCGGCACGGTCATCTGGGAGAACCCGCACTGGGAGGGCGCGTGAGCGCGCTTTCGGCACCCCGGTCGAGCGAGAAGGCGAAGGAGTCACAGTGAGTACCGCTGAGCAGCTGCGCGGAGCGGCCGAGAGCTTCCCCGACGAGGTGGTCACCCAGGCGCACGTGCGCCACCTGGAACTGCCGCACGGCGCGGGCCGGTTCGCGCTGATCACCCTGGACAACGGCTTCGACCACAAGAAGCCCACCACCTTCGGCCCCAGGTCGCTGGCGAACCTGGACGCGGCGATCGACCAGGTGGCCGCCGAGGCGGACGCCGGTGAGATCGTCGGGGTCGGCCTGACCGGCAAGCCGTTCGTCTTCGCCGTGGGCGCCGACCTCAAGGGCGTCGAGGTCATCTCGCAGCGGGAGCAGGCGCTGGCCATCGGCTCCAGCGGGCACGCGATCTTCCGCCGGCTCGGCGGGCTCGGCGTGCCGACGTTCGCCTACTACAACGGCGCCGCCCTGGGCGGTGGCGTCGAGGTCGGGCTGCACTGCGACTACCGCACGGTCTCCGCGACGCTGGGCGCGTTCGGGCTGCCCGAGGTCTTCCTCGGCCTGCTGCCCGGCTGGGGCGGCTGCACGCTGCTGCCGAACCTGATCGGCGCGGAGCGCGCGGTCCGGGTGATCGTGGAGAACGCGCTCAACCAGAACCGGATGCTGACCGGCCCGCAGGTCTACGAGCTGGGCATCGCCGACGCCCTCTTCGAGGCGGCGGACTTCCTGGAGCAGTCGCTGCTGTGGACCTCCGCCGTGCTGCGCGGCGAGATCGAGGTCGAGCGGCAGGACCCGGACCGGGGCGAGGCCTGGGACCAGGCCGTCGCCAGGGGCCGGGAGATCGCCGACGAGAAGGTGCACGGCGCCGCCCCGGCGGCCTATCTGGCGCTGGACATCATCGCCCAGGTGCGCAACGGGGACCTGCGGGCCGGCTTCGACGCCGAGGCCCGTGCCCTGGCCGACCTGATCATGAGCGACGAACTCCGCAGCGGGCTCTACGCGTTCAACCTGGTGCAGCGCCGGGCCAAGCGCCCGGTGGGCGCGCCCGACAAGTCGCTGGCCCGCAAGGTGACCAAGGTCGGGATCGTGGGCGCGGGGCTGATGGCCTCCCAGCTGGCGCTGCTCTTCGCGCGGCGGCTCCAGGTGCCGGTGGTGCTCACCGACATCGACCAGGAGCGGGTGGACAAGGGCGTCGGCTGGGTCCACGAGCAGCTGGACATGCTGCTGCTGAAGGGCAGGCTCAACCAGGACCAGGTCAACCGTCTCAAGGCCAACGTCACCGGTTCGCTGGACAAGGCGAGCGCGTTCGCGGACGCGGACTTCGTGATCGAGGCCGTCTTCGAGGAGATGGGCGTCAAGCAGCAGGTCTTCGCCGACCTGGAGGCCGTGGTCCCGGAGCACGCCATCCTGGCCACCAACACCTCCTCGCTCTCGGTCAGTGAGATGGCCTCCGGGCTGGAGCACCCCGAGCGGGTCGTGGGCTTCCACTTCTTCAACCCGGTCGCGGTCCTGCCGCTGCTGGAGATCGTCCGGGCCGAGCGCACCGACGACGCGTCGCTGGCCACGGCGTTCGCCGTCGCCAAGGAGCTGCGGAAGTCGGCGGTGCTGGTCAAGGACGCTCCGGCGTTCGTGGTCAACCGCATCCTGACCCGGTTCATGGGCGAGGTGCTGGCCTCCATCGACGAGGGCACCCCCGTCGAGGTGGCGGACAACGCGCTGGCGCCGCTCGGGCTGCCGATGTCCCCGATGGTGCTGCTCGAGCTGGTGGGCCCGGCCGTGGCGCACCATGTGGCGGGCACGCTGCACGAGGCGTTCCCCGAGCGGTTCGGGGTCTCGGAGAACCTGGGCCGGGTGGTGGCCGCCGGCAAGCGGACGCTGTACGACCACTCGGGCGGCAAGCCGGAGTTGGACCCGGAGGTCGCGGCGCTCTTCGAGGTCGGCGACCGGGTGCTGTCGGAGGAGCAGGTGCGGACCCGCGCGCTGGACGCGATCGCCGAGGAGGTCGGGCTGATGCTCGACGAGGGCGTCGTCGCCGAGGCGCAGGACATCGACCTGTGCCTGATCACCGGCGCCGGCTGGCCGTTCCACCTGGGCGGGGTCACCCCCTACCTGGACCGGGCCGGGGTCTCCCAGCGGGTGCTGGGGCGCCGGCTGCTGGCTCCGGGGGTGGCGAGCCTGCCCGAGTAGAGTCCGTGGCGTGACGGACGGAGAGACGGAGCGCGCGGCGCCCGATCCGGTGGCCCCGGGTCGGGCGCCGCTGCTGTTGGTGGACGGGGCCAACGTGGTGGGCTCGGTGCCCGACGGCTGGTGGCGCGACCGGCGGGGCGCCGCCGAGCGGCTGCGGGACCGGCTGGCGGGCCGGGCCGGGGACGAGGAGTTGGTGCTCGTGGTGGAGGGCGCGGCGCGCGGGGTGGCCTCCGTCGCTGGGGTGCGGGTGGTCTCGTCGCCGGGCAGTGGCGACGAGACGGTGGTGGACCTGGTGCGGAGCGAGGGGAAGGGCAGGGACTGCCGGGTGGTCACCGCCGACAGGGGCCTCCGGGAACGGGTGAAAGCCCTGGGCGCCGGGGTCATGAGACCCCGTCAGCTCCTCGCCGAAGTTTCACCTGACGAGCCATAAGTTTTCACTGGGTCACCGGTATGTTCTCTGACACGCCACCGCGGGGAAGCGGTGACTCGAGTGAACAGGGAGCGCACACGTTGAGCACCATGATTTTCGTGAACCTGTCGGTGAAGGACCTGGACCGGTCCAAGAAGTTCTTCTCCGAGCTGGGCTACTCCTTCAAGCCGCAGTTCTCCGACGAGAACTCGGCCTGCCTGGTCATCAGTGACACGATCTACGCGATGCTGCTGACCGAGGAGTCCTTCGCGGCCCTCACCAAGAAGCAGATCGCCGACACCTCCACCCACCAGGAGACCCTGATCGGGCTCAGCGCGGACAGCAGGCAGGCCGTGGACGAGCTGGTCGACCGCGCCCTGGCTGCGGGCGGCACCCCGGCCGGCGAGACTGTCGACACGGAGACGATGTACGACCGCAGCTTCCGCGACCTGGACGGCCACCACTGGGAGATCACCTGGATCGACCCGGCGGCCGCGCAGGGCTGACGTTCCCCGAAGACCGCCCGCCCCGGGAAACGGGGGGGCAGGGGGGGAAGTACTCCGGTAGGGCGGCCCGTTCGGGGGTCGCCCTCCTTCCGTCTCCGCTCCCCCCCGGCGCGCTGGCCGGCCGGCTTCAGTCGCTGCCCAGGCTTGCCGGGTCGAGCCGGCCCTCCATGCGGGCGACAAAGCCCGTGACCTGGCGCGCGATGTCGGGCCCCGTCAGACCGATCTCGGCGAGCACCTCGGCTCGACTGGCGTGGTCGAGGAAACGGTCGGGAACGCCGAAGTCGCGCAGCGGCACCTCCACGTCGGCGTCGCGCAGCGCCTGTGCGATCGCCGAACCGACGCCGCCGGCACGGCAGTTGTCCTCCACCGTGACGACCATGCGGTGCCTGGCCGCCAGCGCGGGCAGCTCCGGGTCGACCGGCTTGACCCAGCGGGGGTCGACGACGGTGGTGCTGATCCCCTGGCGGTCCAGCAGGGTCGCCGCCTCCAGGCAGACCGGGGCCAGGGCCCCGACCGAGACCAGCAGCACGTCGGGCCGGTCGCTCTCGGCCTCGCGCAGCACGTCCATCCCGCCGATCCGGCCGACGGCCGGCACCGGCGTCCCGACCTTGCCCTTGGAGTAACGGACCACCGTCGGCGCGTCCTCGACCTCGACGGCCTCCCGCAGCTGCGCGCGCAGCTGGTCGGCGTCGCGTGGGGCGGCCAGCCGCAGACCGGGGACGACCTGGAGGATCGACATGTCCCACATCCCGTGGTGGGAGGCGCCGTCGGGCCCGGTGATCCCCGCGCGGTCCAGCACGAACGTCACGCCGCAGCGGTGCAGCGCCACGTCCATCAGCAGCTGGTCGAAGGCGCGGTTGAGGAACGTGGCGTAGACGGCGAAGACCGGGTGGAGCCCGCCGGTGGCGAGCCCGGCGGCCGAGACCGCGCCGTGCTGCTCGGCGATGCCGACGTCGAAGACCCGCTCCGGGAACTCCTCGGCGAAGCGCTTGAGCCCGACCGGCCGCAGCATGGCGGCGGTGATGGCGACGACGTCGGGCCGCTCGCGCCCGATCCGCACGATCTCGTCGCCGAAGACGGAGGTCCAGTCGGCGCCCGAGGCGCTGACCGGCAGGCCGGTGTCGGGGTGGATCACACCCACCGCGTGGAACTGGTCGGCCTGGTCGTCCCTGGCCGGCTGGTAGCCGCGGCCCTTCTCGGTGAGGCAGTGCACGATCACCGGGCCGCCGAAGCGCTTGGCGCGCAGGAGCGCGGACTCCAGGGCCTGGATGTCGTGGCCGTCGATGGGACCCAGATACTTGATGCCGAGGTCCTCGAACATGCCCTGCGGGGCGATGACGTCCTTCAGCCCCTTCTTCGCGCCGTGCAGCGTGCCGTAGAGCTGCCGGCCGACCACGGGGGTGCGGTTGAGCACCTGCCGGCCGCGCTCCAGCCAGCGCTCGTAGCCGTCGGTGGTGCGCAGGGTGGCGAGGTGGTTGGCGAGGCCGCCGATGGTGGGCGCGTAGGAGCGCTCGTTGTCGTTGACGACGATCACCAGGGGGCGGTCCTTGGCGCCCGCGATGTTGTTCAGCGCCTCCCATGCCATGCCGCCGGTGAGGGCGCCGTCGCCGGTGACGGCGACCACGTGCCGGTCGACGCCGCGGAGTTGGTTGGCCTTGGCCAGGCCGTCGGCCCAGCCGAGGACGGTGGAGGCGTGGCTGTTCTCGATGACGTCGTGCTCGGACTCCCGGCGCGAGGGATAGCCGGAGAGGCCGTCCCTGGTGCGCAGCCCGGAGAAGTCCTGGCGGCCGGTGAGCAGCTTGTGCACGTAGGACTGGTGGCCCGTGTCCCACAGCACGCGGTCGGCCGGCGACTCGAAGACCCGGTGCAGGGCGATGGTCAGCTCGACCACTCCGAGGTTGGGGCCGAGGTGTCCGCCGGTCTTGGAGACCTCCTGGATCAGGAAGGCGCGAATCTCGCCGGCCAGCTCGACCAGCTCCTCGGGGGTCAGCCCGTCCAGGTCACGTGGTCCCGAGACACCGGTCAGCAACGACACCGTTCCTCCTCGTTTCTGGGCGCTCCCCCATCACCCGGAGAGTCTAGTGCGCCGCCTGCCCGATGGAGTTCTCAGGATGCGAGATGGGTCACCCGGGTCCGCGCGGACCCGGGTGACCTGCCCCTCGCCTGAACAGGACCTATGTTCGACCCGCTGTGCGTTGGGTGCGCCGGGAGATCGAGTCGAGGACGACGGCGACCAGCAGCACGGCACCGGTGATCATGTACTGGATCTCGCTGGCCATGCCCATCAGGTTCAGGCCCGTGGTGATGGACTGGATGACGAGGGTGCCCAGCAGCGCCGACCAGATCCAGCCGCGCCCGCCGAAGAGGCTGGTGCCGCCGATGACGGCGGCGGCGATGACGTTCATCAGCAGGTTGCCGGAGCCCAGGCTCTTCGAGGCGCCGCCGGCCTGCGCGGCGTAGAAGAGGCCGCCGAGCGCGGCGAGCGCGCTGGCGAGGGTGAAGACGGTCAGCCGGACCCGTTCCACGTTGATGCCGGCGCGGCGGGCCGCTTCGGCGTTGCCGCCGACGGCGAAGATCTGCCGGCCGTAGGTGGTGCGACGGATCATGAAGTCGGCGGCCAGCAGGATCACGAGGAAGATCACCAGCGCCAACGGCAGGCCGCGGTGCTGGTTGAGGGTGTACGCGGTGATGAACGCGGCCACCGCGACCAGGCCGACCCGCAGGATGATCTCGCTCAGCGGCCGGGTGGGCAGCCCCGCCCGCTCGCGCCTGCGCTCCTGGAAGAGCAGCGCCCCCAGGTAGCCGAGGCTGAGCACGGCGGCCAGCCCGTAGGCGGCGGAGATGTCGGAGAAGTAGAAGTTGTTGAAGTCCCGCACCAGGCTGTCGCGGGGGACGTTGATGGTGCCCTCGTCGCCCATCACCCAGATCTGGAGCCCGCTCCAGCCGAGGAAGCCGGCGAGGGTCACCACGAAGGCGGGCACCCCGATCTTGGCGAAGAAGAACCCGTGCAGGGTGCCGACGGCCGCGCCGGCCAGGATCGCCAGGACGATGGCGAGCAGGTCGTTGACCCCGTGGCTGACGGAGAGCACCGCCCAGACCGCCGCCGAGAGGCCGGCCATGGAGCCGACCGACAGGTCGATCTCGCCGAGCAGCAGCACCAGCACGATGCCGACGGCCATGATGCCGGGGCCGGCGATGTAGACGGAGATGTTGCTGATGTTGCGCGGCGAGAGGAACGTGCCGGTCTGGGACTCGAAGACCACCGCGATGATGATCATGCCGACGATGACCGGGATCGACCCCAGCTCGCCGCCGGTGATCCGGCGCCGGAAGTCCTCCAGGTAGCCGGCCAGTCCCCGCTCCCGCACCAACAGGCGGGGGTCGGGCGCGAGTTTGTCGCTCATCGGGTTTCCTCCCCCGCGCCCTCGGCGTCGGTGTTCTGCTCGGGCTCGGCCTCGGAACCTTGCTGGTCCCTGCGGAGGCTGCGGCGGGTGACCGCGTTGTCGGTGGCCCCGGTGATGGCGGCGATGATCTCCTCGCCGCTGGTCTCGGCGGCCGGGAAGACGCCGTTGTTGCGTCCCAGGCGCAGCACGGCGACGTCGTCGGCGACGGCGCGGACGTCGGCCACGTTGTGGCTGATGAGGATGACGCCGAGGCCCCGGTCGCGCAGCCGCTCCACCAGGTCGAGCACCTGGGCGGTCTGCTCGACGCCGAGCGCGGCCGTCGGCTCGTCGAGGATGACCACCTCGGGCGAGCCGACCAGGGCGCGGGCGATGGCGACGACCTGGCGCTGCCCGCCGGAGAGCGAGGCGACGGGGATGCGCACGCTGGGGATGCGGATGGAGAGCGTGTCCAGCAGTTCGCGGGCCTCGCGTTCCATCGCGACCTGGTCGAGGATGTGCGCGGTGCGCAGCTCGCGGCCGAGGAAGAGGTTGGCGACCACGTCGAGGTTGTCGCACAGGGCGAGGTCCTGGTAGACGGTGGCGATGCCGAGCTCCTGGGCGTCGTGGGGCTTGGAGATCCGCACCTCCCGCCCCTTCCAGGAGATGCTGCCGGCGTCGATCGGGTGGACCCCGGCGATGGTCTTGATGAGGGTGGACTTGCCGGCGCCGTTGTCGCCCACGAGGGCGGTCACGCGGCCGGGACGGATCTCCAGGTCGACGTCGGTCAGTGCCTGCACGGCACCGAACCGCTTGGAGACGCCGTGCAACGCCAGAACGGGTGCGGCGGTCATGCGTGGGGTCAGCTCCTTGCGCTGCGTCGGCCGGCCCCGCCCCGGGACGGTGGTGGGGCGGGGCGGGGTCCGAACGGTGCGACGGTCAGCCGAGGCCGGCTTCCTGGCAGGCGTCGGCGAACTCGGCGGTGCAGATGTCGGCGGGGGCGTAGAACTCGTCCGCGATCACGGTGTCCTCGATGGTGTCCAGGGTCACCGGGACGGGCTCCAGCAGGGTGGACGGGATGCCGTCGTTGGTCGGGCTGTCCGCGCTGTCGGGCGTGAGCTCGGCGAAGTCCTCGCCGCGCAGCAGGCGGACGGCGATCTCGGCGGTGATCTCGGCCTCGGGCTGGAGCGCCTTGTAGATCGTGAAGGTCTGCACGCCGGTGACGATCCGCTGGAGGCCCGCGAGTTCGGCGTCCTGGCCGCCCACCGGGACGTCGTTGATGCCGGCGGCCTCCAGGGCGTTGATCACGCCGGCGCCCATGCCGTCGTTGGCGACGTAGACCGCGTCGAAGCCGTCGGCGCCGAGCGAGTCGATGGCGGCGTTCATCTCCTCGTTGGCCAGCGCGGCGTCCCAGCCGTCGATGTCCTGGGAGAAGACGATCTCGGCGGTGCCCTCCAGGACGGACTCGGCGCCTGACTTGAACTGGGCGGCGTTGGGGTCCGTGGGCGAACCGTTGATCATGACGACGCGGGAGCCCTCGGCCTCGTCACCCAGGGCGTCGAGCAGGGCCTGGCCCTGGAGTTCGCCGACGCGCTCGTTGTCGTAGGAGACGTAGGCGTCGATCGGGCCCTCGGCCAGGCGATCGTAGGCGACGACGGGCACGCCCTCGGCCTCGGCCTCCTCGACCCAGGTGGCGGTCGTCGAGGCGTCCACCGCGTCCAGGATGATCACGTCGACGCCGTCGGTGAGCATCGCGTCGAACTGCTGCTTCTGGAGGTTGGCGTCCTCGCTGGCGTTGTTGTACTGGACCGTGCAGTCCGGGCACAGCTCGCCGATCTTGCCCTCGATGAAGGGCCGGTCGAAGGACTCGTACCGGGTGGTGCGGTCCTCGGGGAGCAGGAGGCCGATGGTCCCGCCACCGTCCCCGCCGCCGCCCTCGTTGTCGTCGTCGTCGCCACCGCCGGCCTCCCCGCAGGCGGTGAGCGCCAGGGCCAGGGACAGGGACGCGACGCCGACGCCGGCAAGTCGCTTGTGTTGACGCATCGTTCCTCAAGCCTCCCGCTCGGGCCGCGACTTGGCGGCCATATCGGTCCGGGGAGAGCTAACTCCGGCGTCTTGTTGTCGTCAATACATAAATCCAGCTTCAACCAAATCGAGATCTTCTCTCAGGCCGCAAGAGAAGGTTTGCCGACCGGATTCGGCGGGAAATTGGCGCGCCGCTCGGCGTGGTGTCCCCGGGGCGTCGCCCGCACTTCCCTCGGTTCACCTCTTGAAGGTTCAACGAGCCGCGTTCTGCCCCCGCGGCACGCGTTCAGCCGCCCGGCCGGAACCGAGCAGCATTCCGTCCCCCATCTCGCGCAGCACCAGGGCCAGCGCCCCCAGCACCTCGGCCCGGCCGCCCAGCGCGCCGGCGGCCACGGTGAGTTGGCGGGCCGCGCTGGGGATGGCGTAGCGGCCGACGGAGTCCCTGATCGGGCCGAGCACGATCTCCCCGGCCTCGGCGACGTCCCCGCCGAGCACCACGCGGTTGAGGTTGAGCACGTTGCACAGCTGCGCCACCGCCGTGCCCACGTGGCGGCCGACGTCGGCGATCACCCGCCGGCAGCCCGGGTCGCCGTCGCGGGCCATCTGGACGACGCGCCGCATGGTCAACTCGGTGCCGTGCACGGGAGCCAGCAGCGGCAGCACGTGGCGCGCCGCGGTGTAGGTCTCCAGGCAGCCGCGGTTGCCGCAGCGGCAGACCGGGCCCGACTCGTCGAGGGTGATGTGGCCTATCTCCCCGGCGGTGCCGCCCGAACCCCGGTATATGCGCCCGTTGATCACCAGCCCGGCGCCGACCCCGCTGGCCACCTTGATGTACGCCAGGTCCCCCGCGCCCCGGCCGCTCCCCCACACGGACTCGCCGAGCGCGCCCAGGTTCGCGTCGTTGTCCACGTGCACCGGGACGCCCGTCCTGGCCGCCAGCTCCTCGCGCGGGTTGGTGCCGCGCCAGCCCGGCAGTATCGCGGTGGAGCCGATGGTGCCGCTGGTCATGTCGATCGGGCCGGGGACGCCGAGGCCGATCCCGATGATCTTGGAACGGTCCATCCCGGCCACCGCCAGCAGCCGGTCGACCAGCTTCTCCGCCCGGTCGAAGCCCTGGTCCGCCGAGGCGTCCACGTCCAGCGGCTCGGCCTCCTCCGCCAGCACCTGGTGCGCCAGGTTCCCCACGGCCACCCGCAGATGGGAGTGGCCGAAGTCGACGCCCACCACGATCCCCGCGTCGCTGGAGAGCGAGACGCTGCGGGCCCGCCGGCCGCCCGCCGAGGTGGAGCGCACCTCGACCGTGCCCAGCTCCTTCAACTCCCGAACGATGTTCGAGACCGTGGCCGCCGAGAGACCCGTGGTCCTGGCGATGTCGGCCTGGGTGAGCGAACCGGCGGCCCGGACCGCCCTGATCACCCGCTCCAGATTGGCCCGGTGCAGCGAGGACTGCGATCCCGGAGTCTTCACGGCTCACTCCACTTCCCACATACCGAGCGTCCCGCCGCCCCGCGAGGACGGCGGTTCGCCTCCCAACGGCCGTCCCACCTGCGACGGAGGGCGACGCCGGGCCCACTATAGGAAGTCGGCGCCCTCCGTGGTGGTCGCGTGCGGCAATCGACCGAAGTCCGGAACCGCACCCGTCACCGCACCGCGCCCGCCGTCAGGCCGTTCTGCACCTGCCGCTGGAACGCCACGTACACCGTCAGCACCGGCAGCATCGCCAGCGAGACGCCCGCGTAGAGCGCGCCCCAGTCTCCCTCGTACCCCTGCTGCACCATCAGGGCCGCCAGCCCCTGGGGCAGCACCGCGTCGTCCGGGTCGCCGACGTTGAGCACCCTGGGCAGCACGAACTGGTTCCACTGGCCGAGGAAGTTGAAGATCCCGATGCTGATCAGGCCGGGCTTGGCCATCGGCAGCATGACCTGGAAGAACGTCCTGCTGTGCGAGGCGCCGTCCAGCATCGCCGCCTCCTGCACCCCGCCCGGCAGGGTGCGGAAGAAGGAGACCAGGAAGAAGATCGTGAACGGCAGCGAGTAGGCGATGTAGACCAGGATCAGGCCCTGGCGGGTGTTGAGCAGGCCCATGTTGTTCAACACGAAGAACAGCGGCACCAGCGCGAGGAAGATCGGGAACATCATCCCGCCGACGAACAGCAGGTGCAGCAGCCTGTTGCCGGGGAAGTCGAAGCGGGCCAGCACATAGGCGGCCATCGCCCCCAGCAGCATCGTGCCGGTGAGCGAACCGGCCAGGATGATCAGCGAGTTGAGGGCGTACCGGCCGATGTTGGCCGAGGTCCAGGCGTTGGTGAAGTTGTCCCACTCCAGGCTGGTCGGCAGCCCGAAGGGCTCGGAGACGATGTCGCCGTGCGGGCGGAAGCTGTTGAGGACGACCAGCACCAGCGGCGCCGCCGCCATCACCAGCCAGACGACGAGGAAGGTGTGCGAGAAGACGTTCAACGTGGTGCCGGTGACGCTGGCGCGGTGCTGCTCCGGCGGCCGCTCCGACTCCTCGACCGGCCGGTCCTCCGTGGTTTCGGTGACGCTCATCTGCGGTGCTCCCAAAGGCGGTTGGCGTGGTGAATGCGAGAGCCCGGGGCGTCGGGCGGCGCCCCGGGGCCCGCCTACATCTCGATCCGGTCCCTGCGGCCGATCCGCATCATGACCGCGGCGAACACCAGCGTGATCAGGAAGAGCGCCACCCCGATGGTGGTCGCGTAGCCGGCCTGTCCGTCCCTGAACGCCTTCGAGAACAGGTAGCTGGGCAGCACGTCCATGCCGTGCTCCGGCACCATCACGTTCACCAGCGCGAAGGCGTCGAGCGCCTGGATACCCATGTAGACCCACCCGGTGCGGACGGTCTCCCAGGTGAGCGGGAAGGTGATCCGGAAGAACGTCAACGAGCGTCCCGCGCCGTCCAGTCGGGCCGCCTCGTAGATCTCGTTCGGGATGGAACTCATCGCCGCCGAGAAGAGCACCACGTAGAAGCCGACGAACGACCAGCACAGCACGATCAGCACGCACCAGATCGCCCAGGAACTGCCCAGCCAGTCCTCGCGCTGCCAGGAGCCGAGACCGACGGCGTCCAGGCCGGCGTTGAGCGCGCCGCTGCGCGGGCTGTAGATCCGCGCCCAGATCACGGCGATGATCGCGAGCGAGAGCACCTGCGGGAAAAAGTAGACGATCTTGTAGAGCCCGGAGCCGGTGACCCCGGCCACCGCCTCGCTCCTGCGCCGACCGCCGGCGGTGAGCATGTACGAGAAGAAGAGTCCCAGCGCCAGCGTCACGACCGGGGCGACCACCAGGAGCAGCAGGCTGTTCCTCGTGGCGTCCCAGAACTTGTCGTCGTTCCACATCCTCTCGTAGTTCTCGAACCCGGTGAAACGGTAACTGGAGCTGTATCCGGTCCAGTCCGTCATCGAGTAGAAGAACGCCTGCACGAAAGGCGAGACCACGAATATGCCGTACACCAGGAGAGGCGCGGCGAGAAACCAGACGATGAACCGGTACTGGTCGAGTTTGCGGTAACGCCGGTCGTAGCGCACGCTGTCCGGGGTGAAGCGGGGCGGCAGGACGAACGCCACGGCCAGCCGGAGTCTCATCCCCGGGGTCAGGCGGTCCTCGCTCCCGCGCCCACCGCTCCCGGTGACGTCCTTGCCGGCCCGCTGCGTTGTGTCTTCCATGCCGCCCCCTTCGCGCTCAGACGTGCTGGAACTTCTGGACGGAGTCGTCGCTCGCGGTCGCGTCGGCCGCGCGCTGGCAACGGTTGATGGCCTCGTCGGGGTCGATGTCGCCGGCCATCATGGCGGCGACGGCACCGCCGACCTCCTCGTCGTTCAACTGCTTGTACCAGTCGGGCAGTCGGGGCACGAGCAGGTTCTCGCCCGCCGCCTCGAATGCCTGCTTGGCGCTGGCCAGTCCGGGCGGCAGCTCCAGGTCGTCGGCCGCTCCCCGCACGCAGGTGAGGGAGGAGACCAGCTCGGTGAAGTTGCGCGCGGACTGCCGACCGAGCATCACCCGCAGGAACTCCAGGCCGCCGATCGGGTTCTTGGCGTCTGCCGGCACGAAGAACGGCTCACTCGCCGAGGTCCACAGCGTCTCGAACGGCATGGCGTCCGAGGAGTCCAGGCCGGTGGGCGGGCCCACCGCCATGTCGAAGTCGTCCGGGGTGTTGCGCCGCGACTCGTTCTCCACCCAGGAGCCGTTGGGGAGGAAGAGCGCCTGGTAGCCGTTCCACTCGTCCTGGGACTCCTCGTGGGTCATCCCCGGGCTGCCCTGGAGGATGTAGCCCCGCGCGGCCAGCTCGTGGTACGCCTCGAAGGCGGCCCTGACCGCGTCGTGACGCCACGCGTTCGGCTCCAGGTTGTCGATCGCCTTGAGGACGTCGCCGCCGCCGATCTTCCCGATGAACGGGTAGAGCGTGAAGTTGAAGTAGTACGGATAGACGCCCGCGTAGGTCCAGCCGGCCATCCCCTGCCGCTTGGCGGCCTCGCAGACGGCGATCATCTCGTCCCAGGTGCGCGGGTACTCGACCTCCAAGCGCTCCAGTGCGGTGCGCGAGTACCACTGGCCGTAGACGGTGTACGCGTAGTTGAGCCGCCAGACCTCCTCCGAACCGAACTGCCCCATCTCGACCGTGCTGGGCATCAGCGTGTCGCGCACGGTGACGTTGGGGTCGTCCAGCGAGGGGGCGTCCAGCAGCTCGTTCAGGTCGTAGACCTGGTCGTTGCGGGTCAGCGCGGCGATGTCCATGGCGTCCGCGCCGCTGTTGTTCACGACGTCCGGCGGCTCGCCCTGGACGAACCGGGGCTGGAGCCTGGTCTGGATCTCGGTGGTCTTGGTGTGCGCGACCTGGCCGTAGCTCTCCTGGTATATCGCCTCGGCGTCCAGGGCGTACTGGTCGCCGAAGCCGCCGTCGAAGATGACGACCTCCAGCTCGGCGTCCGGGTCCACGCCCAGCGGGTTGTCGTCCGAGGTCTCGCCCCGCTCGACGGAGTTGTCGTCACCGCCCCCGCTGGCGCAGCCGGACAGGGCGCTCACGGCCGGCACCGACAGCAGGCCGGCGGCGGCGGAACGGGTCAGAAGGGAGCGGCGGTTGAGATGGGACGTCATATGCAGCCTCGTCTTCCTCTGGGAGCCGAACGGAATGGCCGCCGGTGCCCGACAGGTATAGTCCACTTGGCGCGTGCACGGAAGATCGGGAGCCAAGATCGCCGGGAGGCTTTTCCGAGTTGAGATCTCCCTGACACACGCGAAGGACCGGCCACGTCCGAGTGAACTTCGAACGACCGGCCGGCCCTTGCGCTGAGCTGCGACTTCTTCGATTGTCCCGAGGGCGGCGCGGTCCGCGCCGCCGCCCGGAGGCGCCGGGTCGCGATGACCCGGCGGTGACCCGGACGAGAGCGCGAACCGCCCGCCGGCCTCCCCTACTTGCGCAGCAGGGAACGCAACACGTACTGCATGATCCCGCCGTTGCGGTAGTAGTCCGCCTCGCCGGGGGTGTCGATCCGGACGACGGCGTCGAACTCGACGCCGCTGTCCGTGGTGACCTTCACCGTCTCGGGCGTGGAGCCGTCGTTGAGCGCGGTCACACCGGTGATCGAGAAGGTCTCCTCGCCGGTCAGTCCCAGGGTCGCGGCGGTCTGCCCGGCCGGGAACTGGAGCGGGAGGACGCCCATCCCGATCAGGTTGGAGCGGTGGATCCGCTCGTAGGACTCGGCGATGACCGCCCGCACCCCGAGCAGCGCGGTGCCCTTGGCCGCCCAGTCGCGGGACGAGCCCGAGCCGTACTCCTTGCCGGCCAGCACGACCAGCGGCACGCCGGCCGCCTGGTAGTTGCTCGACGCGTCGTAGATGAACGACACCGGCGCGCCGTCCTGGGTGAAGTCCCTGGTGTAGCCGCCCTCGGTGTCGGGGGCGATCTGGTTGCGCAGCCGGATGTTGGCGAAGGTGCCCCGGATCATCACCTCGTGGTTGCCCCGACGGGAACCGTAGGAGTTGAAGTCCCGGCGCTCGACGCCGTGTTCGGTCAGGTAACGACCGGCGGGGGTGTCCGCCTTGATGGCACCGGCCGGGGAGATGTGGTCGGTGGTGACCGAGTCCCCCAGCTTGGCCAGCACCCGCGCGCCGGTGATGTCGGAGACCGGCTCCGGGTCCTGGGTCATGCCCTCGAAGTACGGGGGCTTGCGGACGTAGGTGGACTCCGCGTCCCACTCGAAGGTCGAGCCGGTCGGGATGGAGAGCGCGTTCCACTGGGCGTCACCGGCGAAGACGTCGGCGTAGCTCTGGCCGAACATCTCCTGGCCGATGGCCGAGGCCACGACCTCCTCGATCTCCTGCTCGGTGGGCCAGATGTCCCGCAGGTAGACCGGGCGCCCCTCGGTGTCGGCGCCCAGCGGCTCACTGGTGATGTCGACCTTCATCGAGCCGGCGAGCGCGTAGGCGACCACCAGCGGCGGCGAGGCCAGGTAGTTCATCTTGACGTCGGGGTTGATCCGGCCCTCGAAGTTCCGGTTGCCGGAGAGGACCGAGACCACGGCCAGGTCGTGCTCGTTGACCGCCTGCGAGATCTCCTCGGGCAGCGGGCCCGAGTTCCCGATGCAGGTGGTGCAGCCGTAACCGACCAGGTTGAAGCCGAGCTTGTCCAGGTAGGGCGTCAGGCCGGCGCGGTCGTAGTAGTCCATGACGACCTTGGAGCCGGGCGCCAGGGTGGTCTTGACCCAGGGCTTGCGGGTCAGTCCACGCTCCACGGCCTTCTTCGCCAGCAGGGCGGCGCCGACCATCACCGAGGGGTTGGAGGTGTTGGTGCAGGAGGTGATGGCCGCGACGGTGACCGCGCCGTGGTCCAGCTGGAACGTGCTGCCGTCGGCCAGGGTCACGGTGACCGGGTCGCTGGGCGTGCCGTTGCTGACGGCCGGGGCGTCGGAGGCGGGGAAGGACTCCTTGCCGGCCTCGTCGGCGTCCGCGTGCGGGACGTAGGCGCGCACGTCGTCGCCGAACTTGGCCTTGGCCTCGGAGAGGGCGATCCGGTCCTGGGGCCGCTTGGGGCCCGCGATGGAGGGCACCACCGTGGACAGGTCGAGCTCCAGGTACTCGCTGAACTCCGGCTCGCTGGCCGGGTCCAGCCACAGACCCTGCTCCTTGGCGTAGGACTCGACCAGGGCGAGCTGCTGGGCGTCGCGGCCGGTCAGACGCAGGTAGTTGATCGTCTCGGCGTCGATGGGGAACATGGCGGCCGTCGAGCCGAACTCGGGCGACATGTTGCCGATGGTCGCGCGGTTGGCCAGCGGGATGGCGCCGACGCCCTCGCCGTAGAACTCGACGAACTTGCCCACCACGCCGTGCTTGCGCAGCATCTCGGTGATGGTGAGCACCAGGTCGGTGGCGGTGGTGCCGGTGGGCAGCTCGCCGGTGAGCTTGAAGCCGACCACGCGCGGGATCAGCATGGAGACCGGCTGCCCCAGCATCGCGGCCTCGGCCTCGATGCCGCCGACGCCCCAGCCGAGCACGCCGAGGCCGTTGACCATGGTGGTGTGCGAGTCGGTGCCGACGAGGGTGTCCGGGTAGGCCTGCCCGCCGCGCACCATCACCGTGCGGGCCAGGTGCTCGATGTTCACCTGGTGGACGATGCCGGTGCCGGGCGGGACCACCTTGAACTCGTCGAACGCGGTCTGACCCCAGCGCAGGAACTGGTAGCGCTCGCGGTTGCGGCCGTACTCCAGCTCGACGTTCTGCTGGAAGGCGTTGGCGGTGCCGAACTTGTCGGCGATGACGGAGTGGTCGATGACCAACTCGGCCGGCGCCAGCGGGTTGATCCGCGCCGGGTCGCCACCCAGCTCCCGCACGGCCTCCCGCATGGTGGCCAGGTCCACCACACAGGGCACGCCGGTGAAGTCCTGCATGATCACTCGGGCCGGGGTGAACTGGATCTCCTGGCTGGGCTGCGCGCTGGCGTCCCAGCCGGCCAGGGCCCTGATGTGATCGGCGGTGATGTTCGCCCCGTCCTCGGTCCGGAGCAGGTTCTCCAGCAGCACCTTCAGGCTGTAGGGGAGCCGGTCCGAGCCCGCCACCTTGTCCAGCCGGAAGATCTCGTAGGACTCGTCGCCCACCCGCAGGGTGCTGCGAGCGTCGAAGCTGTTCGCCGACACGACTGTCTCCTTCACCACATGATTCGCACGATCTGACGCAATCCTGCCGTGCGCGCCGGGCCACCACTCGCTAAGGGAACCCTAAGTAGGCCCCTCGGAAGGCGCGCCGCCAGGCGGTCCTCGCGTCCTTCGGCGCCGACCTCGACGCCAGATATCTCGATGTCGAGATAACCCTAACCCATCACCTCCTCCGACCGCGGGGGCGAACCGGATCAACCCCGACTTGCCTACCCGGAAAGTAAGTGTTAGCTTTCCCGGCAGGAAAGTCAAGAGGGGTCACGGAGGGTCACCTCCGAGGCCCGGGAGGGGAAGGCGACGGCCATGGGCACGACGATCGACGCCGAGCAGGCGTGGCGGGATCTCCAGCGGGTGCGGGTGCCGCAGGAGCGGGTGTACGACGAGGTCGAGCGGTCGGTATCCGGGGGCGCGGACTCCTCCACCTGGGGCACGGCCGGGCTGCTGTGGCTTTTCCTGGCCGGGATGGGCCTCGACCCGCCCCTGTGGGGCACGCTGCTGGCGCTCGTCGTGTATGTCGCGCTGCTGGCCGCGCTGGCCAGGCGCGCGCACCGGGGCAGCCGGGTGCGGCTCCATCACACCCGGTACAACTGGCGGGTGTTCGCCACCTTCGTCGCCGGCGCGCTGGTCACCGGGGGGACGATCCTGCTCTCCGGCCGGCTGGCAGCGCCGCTGGAGCCGGTGTGGGCCGGGCTGGTGCAGGCGACGGTCACCGCCGCCGTCTTCCTGCTGGTGATCGGTCCCGCGAGCCGCTGGTCGACGGGCTCGCTGCGCGGCCACGGCCAGCGCGTGGACCGCGAGGGGGACAGCCGATGAGCACCCCGGCGGGGTTCGACGAGTTGATCCATCCCTCCACCCGGCTCTCCGTGGTCGCCCTGCTGGCCACCACGGAGTGGGCCGACTTCGCCTTCGTCCGCGACAGCCTCTCGCTGAGCGACTCGGCTCTCTCCAAGCAGTTGCACACCCTCGGAGAGGCCGGATACCTGGAGATCCTCAAGGAGGGCGGCGGGCGGAAGCGCCGCACGCGGGTGCGGCTGACGGACCGTGGCAGGTCCGCCTTCGAGGGGCATGTGGCAGCGCTCCGGGCGATCGTCGAGGGCGCCGGCAAGGCCCCGGGAGCGACTCCCGGTGCCGCGGGGGAGCCCGCCGGCGCGGCGTCGGCCGCGGAGCCGGGCGTCCCGGCCGCCGCGCCCGCGCGGGGGGCCGCGCGATGACCGGGCGCGGGGCCGACACGGTCATCCGGGCGCGAGGGATGGCGATGTCGTACGGCGGCAGGGACGTGCTGCGCGGCGTGGACCTGGATATCCGCCGCGGCGAGGTCTTCGCCCTGCTCGGGCCCAACGGCGCGGGCAAGACCACGAGCGTCGAGATCCTGGAGGGCTTCCGGCGGCGCTCGCGCGGGGAGGTCGACGTCCTGGGCGCGGACCCGGAGCGGGGCGACGACGCCTGGCGCGCCCGCATCGGGCTGGTCCTCCAGTCCTGGCGCGACCATCGTCGGTGGCGGGTGGCCGAGCTGCTGTCCCACTTCGCGACGTACTACCGCCGGCCGCGCGACCCGGCGGCGCTGCTGGAGCTGGTCGGCCTGGCCGAGCAGTCAGACCAGCAGGTGGAGCGCCTCTCCGGCGGTCAACGACGGCGGCTGGACGTCGCGTTGGGCATCGTGGGCCGCCCGGAGCTGCTCTTCCTCGACGAGCCGACCACCGGCTTCGACCCGCGGGCGCGACGCGAGTTCCATACGCTGGTGGAGCGGTTGGCCCGCGAGGAGGGCGTCACCGTGCTGCTGACCACGCATGACCTGGCGGAGGCCGAGCGGCTGGCCGACCGGATCGCGATGCTGGTCGGTGGCCGGATCAGGGCCTCGGGCACCCCCGCCGAGCTGGCCAGGAGCGCCGCCGCGCGGGCCGAGGTGCGCTGGACGGGCGACGACGGGACACACCACCGCGAGCGCACCCGCGACCCCTCGCGGCTGGTCTGGGAGCTGCATCGGGCCGCGGCGGGGCCGATCGCCGACCTGGAGGTGCGCCGGCCGACGTTGGAGGACACCTATCTGCACATGGTCCAGCGGGAGGAGGGCGGCGCGGGAGCCGCCGGGTCCGGCGCGGACGTCGAGGACCGGAACGGGACCGTGAGCGGGGAGGTGTCGGCCGCATGAGGGGGACGACGAGTGGTGCCGGCGCGGGCGGGGCGACGGGCCGGCACTGGCGCGCCGGGTTTCTCCGGGGCGGGATCGAGCTGCGCCATCTGCTGCGAAACCCGAAGGAGATGTCCGGCCATCTCACCAATGTGGTGGTGGCGCTGCTGCTGGTCGTCTATGTCGGCGGGGAGGTGGCCGACACGGCCACGCCGATGTCCCATCTGGTGCTCGCGGGCTTCGCCGCCTATCTGCTCTTCCAGATCGGGCTGGTCAATCTCCCGCAGATGCTGGTGACCGAGCGGGAGGAGGGCACGCTGCTGCGGTTGCGTGCCACCCCCGGGGGGATACCGGCCTATCTGATCGCCAACGGCCTGCTGGTGGTCACCGTCGCGGTCGGCACGCTGGGGCTGCTGCTCCTGGCCGCCGCGGTGGTGGCGGACGGCCCGTTGCCCCGCGGAGCCGAGGGGTGGCTGACGTTGCTGTGGGTCACCGCCCTCGGGCT
Source organism: Streptomyces zhaozhouensis (assembly GCF_900230195.1). GTDB lineage: Bacteria > Actinomycetota > Actinomycetes > Streptomycetales > Streptomycetaceae > Streptomyces > Streptomyces zhaozhouensis. The sequence continues at coordinate 36,730 of NZ_OCNE01000013.1, read as the reverse complement.
GCTGGCCGTGGTGCCGCTGGGTGCCGCGATAGGCGCCGTGCTGCCGAATCCGCGCGAGGCGCTGGCACTGATCATGCTGCCCACGATGGGGCTGTTGGTCACCTCGGGAGCGGTCTTCCCGATCACCTCGCTGCCGGCGGTGGTTCAGCAGGTGGCCTCGGCCTTCCCGCTGAAGTGGATGGCTCAGGGCCTGCGCGCGGCGCTGCTGCCGGACGCGGCGCGGGTGGCCGAGCCGGCCGGCTCCTGGGAGCTTCCCATGGTGGCGCTGGTACTGACCGGCTGGGCGATCCTCGGCTTTCTGCTCGCTATACCCCTGCTGCGCCGCGCCGCGCGGCGCGAGTCGGGCTCCCGGGTGAGCGCGCGGCTGCACAAGGCGGCCCGGAGCGGGGCGGTGCCGGCCTGAGCCCGCCCCGCCGCGGGGCCGCCGCCGGAGGCGGGCGGCCGACCGCCTCCGGCGGGCCCCCGTCGAGACACCCGTCCGGCCCCGTCGGACAGCGCGACACGCCGGCGGGCCGAGCGATCGGAAAGTTGCGGGCCGGCGCCGCGTGGGGTTCGGGGGCCGACCGGCCGGTTTCCCGGCCCCGCGCGGGGTCAGGCGACCCCCGGGCCCCGTCCGGGGGAACTCCGAAGCGGGGACGGCCCGTCGGCGTGTCACCACCCGAATGGAGCACCCCGAGATGAGGGATCTCATATGTGAGATAGGCTCGAAGACATGATCGATGACTACCTGGCCCGGATCGGACAGCTCATTCGGGACGCTCGCCAACATCGCGGCTGGACACAATCACAGCTAGCGGAAGCTCTCAGCACCAGCCAGAGCGCGGTCAACCGCATCGAACGAGGCAACCAGAACATCAGCCTTGAGATGATCGCCCGCATCGGCGAGGCCCTCGACAGCGAGATCGTGTCGCTGGGTTACGCCGGCCCCATGCATCTGCGCGTGGTCGGCGGTCGTCGACTCAACGGCGCCATCGACGTCAAGACGAGCAAGAACGCGTGCGTGGCGCTGCTCTGCGGCAGCCTCCTCAACTCCGGCCGCACGGTGCTGCGCCGGGTCGCCAGGATCGAGGAGGTCTTCCGCATCCTGGAGGTGCTCAACTCGATCGGGGTGCGCACCCGTTGGATCAACGAGGGCGCGGACCTGGAGATCACGCCGGCCGCCGAGTTGGACATGGACGCGATCGACCTGGAGGCGGCGCGTCGGACGCGGAGCATCATCATGTTCCTCGGGCCGCTGATGCACCGCATGGAGCAGTTCAAGATCCCGTACGCGGGCGGCTGCGACCTCGGCACCCGCACCGTCGAGCCGCACATGATGGCGCTGCGCCGCTTCGGCCTCGAAGTCACCGCGACCGAGGGCGTCTACCACGCGACGGTCACCCCCGGCACCTCCCCCGACCGCCCGATCGTACTGACCGAACGCGGCGACACCGTCACGGAGAACGCGCTGCTCGCCGCGGCCCGGCATGACGGCACCACGGTCATCCGCAACGCCAGTTCCAACTACATGGTCCAGGACCTGTGCTTCTTCCTGGAGGAGTTGGGCGTGCGCATCGACGGGGTGGGCACCACCACCCTGACCGTGCACGGCGTCCCCCACATCGACCGGGACGTGGACTACTCCCCCTCCGAGGACCCGGTCGAGGCGATGAGCCTGATCGCGGCCGCCGTGGTCACCGAGTCGGAGCTGACGGTGCGCCGGGTGCCGCTGGAGTTCCTGGAGATCGAGCTGGCCGTCCTGGAGGGCATGGGCCTGGACCACGATCTCGGCCCCGAGTACAAGGCGGACAACGGCCGCACGCGGCTGGCGGACCTGACCGTGCGCCCCTCCAAGCTCGAGGCACCGATCGACAAGATCCACCCGATGCCGTTCCCCGGCCTGAACATCGACAACGCCCCGTTCTTCGCGGCCATCGCGGCCACGGCGCACGGTTCGACGATGATCCACGACTGGGTCTACGACAACCGCGCGATCTATCTCACCGACCTCAACCGCCTCGGCGGCCGGCTGCAACTCCTCGACCCGCACCGGGTCCTGGTCGAGGGCCCCACCCGCTGGCGCGCCGCCGAGATGATGTGCCCGCCCGCGCTGCGCCCGGCGGTCGTCGTCCTGCTGGCGATGATGGCCGCCGAGGGCACCTCGGTGCTGCGCAACGTCTATGTGATCAACCGCGGTTACGAGGATCTCGCCGAGCGGCTGAACTCGGTGGGCGCGCAGATCGAGACGTTCCGAGACATCTGACCGCTTTCGACCGCCGCGCCCCTTCCGACCTGCGGAAACCTGAGGCTGGAAGGGGTGCGGTGACGAGGTCTCGGGCGCAGGGCCAGTGTTCGGCGATCCGCAGCCAGATCCGTCTGGCGCCGCGGGTGACGCGAGCGGCGGTGTGCACCGTCGGTAGCACAGTCGCTTGGGGCTCGGCCCTGGCCAGTTCGCCGTCCAGGTGCAGGATCAAGGCCAGCGGTCCGCTGCTGGGAGGGCTGTCGGTGGCGATGGGCTGGTGTCGGAAGCCTTCGACGGTGTCGCACAGTTCCAGGGCGGCGCCTGACCCACGCCGCCGATCCGCCCGACCCTGCCGCGTGATCGACAAGGTGTTGAAACCTGGATGATGTGAAAGAAGCAGGGGCGCTAGCGTACGCGTATGGATCTTGAACCTGGAAAGACCGTGCCCGCCGTTCCCGTTCCTCTCGATGCCGAACTCCGGGTCGCTTACGACACCTACCTGGCGGAGGAGCCGGACTTGGCGCCGATGACCCTCGCGAAGCTGTCGGTGATCCGCGCGGAGACCGACGCCGCGGTGGCGGCGCTTGAGGACCTCAGCCATGGCGGGCGCTTCACCGTCTCCCAGCCTTCGGCGCCCGGCCTGGACGGCGCCCCCGAGATCCCGCTGCTGGTGTGCACACCCTCCGGCGCGTCCGCATCACGGCCGGCGCTCTACTTCCTACACGGCGGCGGCTTCTACGGTGGCGATCACCGCACCGGGCTCGACCAGATACTCGAGACGGCCGAGCGGTTCGGGGCCACGCTGATCTCGGTCGGCTACCGGCTCGCGCCCGAGCACCCCTATCCCGCCCAGATCGACGACGCTTACGCCGGTCTGCTGTGGGTCGCCGACCACGCGGACGAACTCGGCATCGACTCGGAGCGCATCGTCGTCACGGGCTTCAGCGCCGGCGGCACCCTCGGCGCCGCGCTAGCTCTGACCGTGCGCGACAAGGGCGGCCCCCGCTTGCTCGGCCAGCTGCTGATCGCCCCGCTGCTCGACGACCGCAACGACAGCGCCTCGGCTCTGCAGATGGACGACCTCGAACTCTTCGACCGCGGCCGCAACGGGTTCGCCTGGAGCGCGCTGCTCGGCGACGTCCAGGGCGGACCTGACGTGCCGCGGTACGCCGCGCCCGCCCGCGCCACTGACCTGGGCGGCCTGCCGCCCACATTCCTCGACGTCGGCTCCGCCGAGTGCCTGCGTGATGAGGTCCTCGCCTACGCCGACCGGATCTGGCAGGCCGGCGGCGAAGTCGAGCTGCACGTGTGGCCCGGCGGAATCCACGGTTTCGACCAGAAAGCCCCCGAGGCGCGGATCAGCAAGGCCGCTGTCGCGGCACGCCGCAACTGGCTGGAGCACCTTCTCGCCACCAACTGACGATCTCCTCCGGCGTAGTCGGTCGCGGGATGGACAACGGGCCGGCCAGGCCTCCGTGGCAACGAGGCCGAGGAACCTCGCCTTCGACGACCCGACGATGTGGGAGTACGACGAAGCCGGATGCGTCCTTGGGTCGGCGGGTGTAACCATGGCCGGCAGGGGAAGTCCTCGGGTGTCGACGACCAGGTGGCACTTGCGACCGTTGCTGTTCTTGCCCGCGTCATAGCCGTAAGTAGCTTCGGATACGGTCTCCTACGCAGGTGACCGTGGCGACCAGATGCGTCGGGGGCGACGTCCTGTCAGGTAACCGGCCCCGGTCCGCAGCGCGACCCTGCTGCCCCGGTCGGCGATGCGCCGCACTCCCGCGCCCGACCGCTCTGGTTGTCCGTGGTCTTCGCCGTGCGGAACCTCACCCGCGTACCCCTCGCTTCGGAGGGAGTCGGAAGGCGTACCGCCCGCGGCGCTTGGTTGAGGCGTCGGCCAGGTGGGAACGGCGAGCGGGGTTGGCCGTTTCGAGGTGTGCTGTCCTCGTCCGTCCTCCCGGCGCAGCTCATGAAGTGCCCCCGAGCCCATGGTGGGAGCGGGTTCCCCGTGGTCGGGTGAGTGGGCCTCTTGTCCGGGCGGCTGAGCGCAGGGCCGCGGTGTCGCGGGAGGTCATCGCCTCCAGCAGGCCAGTGCCGCGTTGTTGGAGCAGACGCACCGTGAGCGCGGGTGACACACCCAGGACGACGGCGGCCAGCAGGACGGCGGCGAGGACGCTTCCCCACCACGAGCCGCCGATGACGCCGGGCAGGAGCGCGGCCAGCAGGACCACGGGGAAGATCGTCATCTGTCCGCCCGTCGGATCGCCCGCTCGCTGTCCCGGGTAGATGCGATCGCGGGCGTCCGTGCCCACAGCCGGCATCACGAGGGCGAGCAGCGGTGCCCCGGCAGAGCCCGCCGCGGTCGCGGCGATGGCGCCGCCGACGGCGGCACCTCCCCACCGCGAGCCGGTCACAGCCCACAGCATGGCCGCCAGCGCGATGGACGGCAGGCCGAACAGCAGCGCCCACGCCACCATCCGCCCGCGCACGTCAGCCTTGAGGGCGCCCGGTGTGGTGAGCAGCTGCCACAGGGCCGTGCCGTCCAGGGCATAGGTGTTGATCGCGGCCATCGCGCCGAACAAGGCTGCTGCCGGGCCTACCAGCGGCAGCGCCCAACTCCAGTCGGTGGAGACGATGATGAGCGCCATCAGCAGCGGTGTCAGCCAGGCGCTGCGCAGCTCGACGCCGCGGGCCGGGTCACGCCACCGTTTTGCCCGCCAGATGAGCAGATACAGCTGGGCCGCGGCTGCGGCGATGGCGGCCGTCACCGCGGCCGTACCGCCCGGCGCGGCCAGCACCACCAGCGACGACAGGCACGCCAGCGTGATCAGCGGGCCGATGCCCAGCAAGTTCGGTCCACGACAGCGCACGTGCCAGCCGCCACGACCGCAGTGGACAACCGCGCCACCACTCGCGGGAGATGACCGACGGATCATGGCGGGGCTGGGCCGGCGGCCTGCACAACGGCTGACGCCGCGATGCCGCGCCGGGCGCCGAGCGGGCCCGAGCGGGCGCCCGGCGACAAGCGGAACGCGACCTTTCGCATTCCATGGAATACCGACGGGTTCGGTGATCTCCCGTGACAAAGAGTGGCCGCCGGCCCGGCATTCGCGTTTTCCTTCTGCCCGCGAGTCCTTCACGCGGGCTTCATCTCCGAACAAACGGGAACAAACAGCTCGCGAACCGGGATCGGAGCGGTTGGCGAGAAGCTCCGGAAAGGGCCGTTGCACTACCGGTCAACTCCCCGATTCCGCCCGAGGTTGAGAACTTCCCTCTGCTACGATCGCGCCATACCTCATTGAGGACGCGCGCCTTCTGGCGAGCGCGGCGACGTTGACATGTATACGCGTGACTCGCCGGTGTGAACGGGGCGATCCGGTGCGTGAGTCATCTCCTTCACCGCCCCTCAACACGGCGTCATGGCGAACTCCGAGAGGTGGCAGCGGAAAACTTCATGGACTCGCCGGTACCGCTTTCTCCGCGTCGCGGATTCCCTACTCGGAACCGGCCTGTCGTCTCGTGGACGCAGGAGTCACCCACCATCGAAAGCAAGGGGAACGGGACATGACCATCCCGCAGGGACCTCCATCCGACGACCAGCAACCGCCCACGCCGCCGCCGGCGTTCGGCGGCCCTCCCCCCGGGGTCCCCGGCGGGCCGCCACCGGGGATGCCCGGCGGTCCCCCTCCCGGAATGCCGGGCGGTCCCCCTCCCGGAATGCCCGGCGGACCTCCCCCCGGCGCACCCGGCGCACCCCCTCCCGGAATGCCCGGCGGACCTCCCCCCGGCGCACCCGGCGGACCTCCCCCCGGCTTCGACGGACCGCCGCCCGGTGGGCCGGGTGGGCCGGGTGGGCCGCCGGACGGGATCGGTGTGGTGTTCAGCCATCTCTTCGGTACCTTCACCGCCCAGTGTCTGGGGGCGGCCGTGCGGCTCGGGATTCTCGACGCGATAGGCGACGGCCAGGCGACCGCCGAGCAGGTGGCGACCGCCGCGGGCACGGACCCGAGGGCGACGCGACGGCTGCTGCGCGCGCTGGCGGCGATGCGGGTGCTGGTCGAGGCGACGCCCGGGGTCTTCCAGCTCCAGGCCGGCGGACACATGCTCCGCGAGGGGCAGTTCGGCGGGTTCAACAAGCTTGTGCGGTCCTTCACCGAGCCGCACATGGTGCGGGCCTGGGAGAACCTGGCGGACGCCGTCCGCACCGGCGAGCCGACGTTCCCGCAGCACTTCGGCACCGGCTTCTACGACTATCTGGACGAACACCCCGAGCTGTCGGCGGACTTCAACGCCTCGATGCACGAGGCGTCGAGCATGACCGCGCAACTGCTGCCGCACCAGTTCGACTTCGGCCGGTTCGGCACCGTGGTCGACGTCGGGGGCGGGGACGGCACGCTGCTGTCGGCCATCATGGCCCAGTACCCGTCGGTGCGGGGCGTCGTGTACGACACGGCCAGCGGACTCTCGGAGGCCGAGGAGACCATGCGGCGCGCGGGCGTCGCCGACCGTTTCACTGCGGAGGCGGGGGACTTCTTCGCCTCGGTCCCCGCCCACGGCGACGTCTACATCCTGAAGTCGGTGCTGCACAACTGGAACGACGAGCAGTGCCTGCGCATCCTCCGCAACGTCCGTGAGGCGCTCAAGGAGGACGGTGTACTGCTGATCATGGACGCCGTCTTCCCCGAGCAGGCCCAGCCCGAGGCGATCGGCAACTATCTGACCGATCTGAACATGCTGGTCAACCTGGGCGGGCAGGAGCGCACCGCCGAGGAGTTCCGGGCGCTGTGCGCGCAGGCCGGTCTCACGGCCCCGATCGTGCAGCCGCTGCCGGTGCCGGGCGACTACTGCCTCATCCGGACGGGTCCCGCCTTCTCCTGAGACCCGACCCGTTCTCCTGAAGACCAGGCCCGAAAGACAGGCCCGAAGGGAAACGCCGGCCGCGCCCCGGGAGGGGGCGCGGCCGGCGTTCGTCTCGCGCGGGCCCGCCGGCTCTCAGCGGGAGAGCACCACGCGATCGGTCGTCAGCCACCGCGCTCCCAGCCACACGAGGGCCCACATGGCGGCGGTGACCACCAGGGCGCCGCCGAGGAATCCCCAGCTCGTCGGGTCGAACACCTCGGTGATGGCGCCGAGCGGCACCCCCGCCAGCATCGCGAACCCGATCAGATAGGACGGCGAGACCGCCAGTTCCGGGCTGCTGACCATCGACAGCTCGATGGTCAGATTGGTCAGCGCCAGGAAGAACAGCGGCACCAGCACCAGCACGGTGAGCAGCAACGGGGCCGGCACGAGCGGTTCGTCGTTGACCGGCAGGGAGACGAAGACGTTCACGGCGGCGACGGCCAGCAGCGGGCCGAGCAGCGCCGCCGGCAGCGCCGGCAGGAAGACCGCCATGCTCTTGCCCTGCCGGATCTCCGCCGGGGTCAGCGGCGTGGCCAGCAGCGCCTCCATGACACCGCTGTTCTTCTCCCTGGTCAGGGTGTCGGTGGCGAACAGCGGCAGACACACCGTCGGGGGCAGCATCGCCAGCAGGAACACCACCACCCCCGTCGCGGCGGGCAGGATGCTGTCCCCGTCGGTCCCGTCGATCCGGCCGGTGTCGGACCGCAGGAACGCCACGAAGCCGCTGATGACGACCACGGCGGCCACGGCGGTGAGCACCATCACGAGGCGGTAGGAACGCCATCGCACGAACTCGCCGAAGTCCCGGCGGAAGACGACGCTGACGCGTTCCCTGTCTAGGCGCGGCACGAGAGCACGATCCTCTCCTTGGTGAGCTTGCGGGCGAAGACCACGGCCAGCAGAACCAGCACGGCGGCCGCCCCGACGTTGATCGCGAGGAACGCCGAGGAGCCGGCGTCGACCACGCCCCGTCCCGCGAGGTTGAGCATGGTGGCGGTGAAGCCCGGCAGGAAGACGACGTTGAGGACGTTGGCGTTGGCGACCCGGCCCAGCAGGCCGGCGACGTGGACGACGAGGCTGAGCCCGGTGTAGACCAGCGGCACGGCCACGTGCGTGGTCAGCAGCAGCCAGCCGTTCCACTCGACCTCGCCGCTGCCGAGATAGCCGTAGGCGAGGACCAGGGTCAGGCCGAGGGCCAGCACGTTGCCGACGATCGCGCCGGGCAGGAAGAGCGCCAGGCTCTTGCCCAGCCACACCTGCCGGGCGCTGGTCGGGGTGGCCAGCAGCGACTCCAGGGTGCCGCGGATCTTGTCGCGGGTCAGCGGCACCGAGAACAGCACCGAGTAGCTGGCGCCGATGATCACGACGGTGGTCGCGTAGCCGATCAGGCCCAGGGAGTTCCCCAGTTCGGCGGGGGTGGAGTCACCGTCGTCGGCCTCGGGGCCGAGGACGAAGGCCCCGGCGACGACGCCGGCGATGCCCACCAGGAGGACGCCGATGCCGACGAAGACGACGATCAGCGCCTTGGACTGCATGTTGTTGCGGAGATTGATGCCGGTGACGGCCAGCAGTTGCCTCATGCGGTCCGGTCCCTCCGCACGATCGAGGTGTACATCTCCTCCAGGGACATGCCGCCGCGCTCCACCGCGGTGATGCGCGCGCCGGCCTCCGTGAGGGAGCGGACGATGTCCGGCACCAGCGCGGGGTCGGCCGGGGTGAACTCCAGCGGCGCGCCCGGCTCGCGCCACGGCTCGCCGGCGAGCCCGAAGTCCGGCCTGGCCGCGACGGCCCCCCACACGGCCTGGGGCACCGGCCCGTCGGTGCGGACGACGACACCGCCCCGGCCCATGTGCGCGGAGAGCTCGTCCAACGAGCCGGAGAGCACGACCTCGCCCTTGTACAGCAGGGCGATCCGGTCGCAGATGCGCTGCACCTCGTCCATGTTGTGCGAGCTGAGCAGCACCGCCTTGCCCTGGTTGCGGGCGATGTCCAGCAGCAGTTGACGGATCTCGATCTGCGCGGAGGGGTCCACGCCGGAGGTCGGCTCGTCCAGGATCAGCACGTCCGGGTCGTGGATGAGGGAGCGCGCGATGGCCAGGCGCTGCCGCATTCCCTTGGAGAACGTGCCGGCCGGGGAGTCCGCCCGGTCCGCCAGGTCGACCAGGCCGAGCACCTCGCGGATGCGTTCCCTGGAGGCGGGGCGCTGGTAGATCCGGGCGAAGTAGGCGAGGTTGTCCTCCGCGGTGGCGTTGTCGTAGAGGCCGTCGCCGTCCACGACGAAGCCCAGGTACTGGCGGGCCCGGTCGGTGCCGCAGTCCTGGCCCATGATGGTGGCCCGGCCGGAGTCGGGGGCGAACAGTCCGAGCATGATGCGGATGGTGGTGGTCTTCCCCGCGCCGTTGGGGCCCAGGAAGCCGAAGACCTGTCCCTTGCCGACCTCGAACGTCACCCCCCGCAGGATCTGTCGTCCGTCGAGTTTCTTGGTGACGGCGTCGACCGCTATGGCGTGTTCCACAGATTCTTTCCTCTCCTCGCGCCGCGCCCCGTCAGGCGGTCAGGCCGCGTCGCCGTTCCCCGCCGCTTTCGGCGGGCGATGTTCCTGCGATGTATTCGGCTATTTCGGTTCCGAGCAGCTCGGTCAGCCGCCCCTCGGACTGTGCGGTGTCGATGAACCCGTGATCGCCCGCCAGGGTGTTCAGGTCGAATGCGCCGGAGGTGACCCGTTCCCAGGCCTTCATCTCCTCAAGGCTGACCCTGTTGTCGTCCAGGCCGTGGAATCCCGTGATGGGAACGTCGAACGACTCTGCCGGGTCATGGGTGAAACGCTCGACGAGCTGATAGGCGCCGAGCATACCCGGCAGCGTCAACCGGGCGCCCTCCAGGGCGAATTCCACGAAGTCGGACTCGTGGTCCCAGGCGCGGATGAACGCCAGACTCACCGCCTCCTCGGACTTGGTGGCGGTCACCTCGTCGAAATCGGGGATACCGGTGAAACCGAGCCCCCTGAGCTCCTCGACGATGCGCATCGTGCTGGTGTTGGGGAGCACGGGCGCGGTGTAGCCGGAGACGAACAGGCGGGCGACGCGAGCCTTCGGGTGGGCCGACAGGCGGCGGGCCAGCCGGTAGGCGAAGAGCGAGCCCCAGCTGTGGCCGAACGCCATGACGGGCAGGTCGAGCAGTTCCTCGGAGAGCGACTCCTCCATGGCGGCCATGAGCGCGTCGATGTCCCGTGGCAGCTCCTCCGACATGCGCTCGACGTCCAGGCCGGGCAGCTTGACCGGCGCGACGTGCACCGAGGGGCCGAGCGCCTCCTGCCAGTCCTTGTACATGTCGGCGCTGCCGAAGCCGTGCGGGAAGCAGAACAGCCGCACCTTCGCCTCCGGTCGCGGCGCGGGCCCCAGGATCCACAGCTCGCGGCCGGTCTTGGGCGTCTCCCTCGGCTCCCGGGTGGCGGCGTGGCGCGCGACGAGTTCCTCGCTGCCGGGCAGCCCGCCCAGCACGAGCATCGCGGTCTCCCGGATGGTGTGCGCGTCGATCAGGTCGGCCATGCCCAGCTCGACGCCGAACACGTCGCGGACGCTGTTGAAGAAGCGCAGCCCGATGAGGGAGTCCAGGCCGAGGTCGTCCAGCTTGGCGTCCGCCTCCAGGGTGGCGGGGTCCTCGACCTCCATGGCGGCGGCCAGCAGGGCGCGGGTGCGCTCCAGCAGCAGGCCCGGCTTGTCGTCGTCGGGGGTCTCGGCGTACTCCAGCAGGAACGCCGGGTCGCCGGCCCGGTCGCCGGCGGCGCCGGCCTCCAGCGCGGACTGGATGTCGGCCAGCAGCGACTCGTCGAACTCCTTCAGCACCGCCTGCTCGATGGTCAGCAGCGTCGCGCCCCGGCTGTCGCGGACCTGGACCGCGCCGCTGATCTCGCCGCCGTCCGGGGCGGCGGCGGTGGCGGCCGGGTCGTCGAGGGTGACATGGGCGAGCAGGCCGCCGGGCGCCGGCGGCTCGGCGGCCGGGTCGCCGACGGTGATGCCGCCGAGGCTGCGGATCATGTACGTGCGGCCCTCGCCCGCGGGCAGCGCCAGGAAGTTGAACGCCTGGGCGCAGCTGTCCAGGACGCCCGGGTGGAAGCCGACGGCGTAGGGGCGGATGCCGTCGTCCAGGGTGTGGGCGCGGAAGTGGACGAGCGCGCCGTTACCCTCGGCGCGGGCGCTGTCCACCCAGCGCACGGTCGGGCCGAACCGGAAGCCGTTCTCCTCCAGCGGCCGGTAGAAGGCGTCCGCGTCGACGTGCGCGCCCCCGGCGGGCCCCTCGCCGGTGGACGCGGGCGGCCGGGCGGGCGCCGGGGCGACGGTGCCGTGGACGTGGAGGACCCAGCCGTCGCGCAGGTCGCTCTTGCTGAAGAAGCGGACGCTGAGCCGGCCCTCGTCGGCGCGTTCCAGCACCAGGGTGACCCGCTTGGTCTCCCCGCTGACGACGCGCAGCGGGGCGAGGAACTCCAGTCGCTCGACGCGGTGCCGGTCGCGCGGCTCGGCGTCGCGGAGCGCGGCGGTGAGCATCTCGACGTAGTAACCCATGTGCAGGACACCGGTGTTGTCGGCCAGCTCGGGGAAGTTGCGGGCGCTGTAGACGTACTCGTACTGGGTGGGTCCGGCCGGCAGGTCCAGGCGTTCGCCGTCGAGGCCGTGGCCCCTGGCGGCGCGGGCCGCGAGGTCGCGGAAGCCGGGGGCCGCGTCCCGGTCGGGCGGGGTGATCCAGTAGCGGGTCCGCTCGAACGGGTAGGTCGGCAGCGGCAGTCGGGGGAAGACGCGGCCCTCCTGCCAGGTCTCCCAGCGCACATGGGCGCCCAGACAGGTCAACGCGGCCAGGTGGTGGGCGAGGCGCGCGCACTCGCCCTCGCCCTCGCCGAGCGGGAAGCGCAGCACCCCCTCGTCGGCGTCGCCGGTCCCGTCGGCGCCCGGCGCTCCGCCCAGCACGAGGAGGTGCCGATAGCCCTGGTCGAGCAGGGTCGGTACGGCGGCCGGCGCGCTCGGGGCGGCGAGTTCGCGTGCCCAGAAGGCGGCGTCGGCGATCTCGGTGCCGCGCCCCTCCCGGCCGGTGGCCGCGGAGACCAGGCGGCAGTCGGGGCGGGTCAGCGGAACGTCGCGCAGGGCGTCGGCGAGGGCGGCCTCCCGTGCGGCCGCGGGCAGTTCACGGGCGCCCCATGCGGCGGCCAGCAGCGCCACGGCGCTGTCCAGGCTCAGCACGCCGGCCACCACCGCCGCCACGAGCCGGCCTGGCCCGCCGCCGGCGACGATCTCCGGGCGGACGTCGAACGCGGCGAGCAGTTGGGCGACGGCGTACTGGAACGCGAACCAGTACGCCTCCTCGACGTCCTCCGCCCCGCCGGCCGGGGCGGAGGCCAGGGCGTCGGCGAACGAGGGGCCGAACCGCGGGGCGAGCCGGTCGAGGCACTCCGACCACGCCGCGCGGAACGCGGGGTGGCGGGCGGCGAGCGCGCGGGCGGCGCCGCGCACGTCGCCGGGTTCCGGGTGGAGGACGAAGGCCAGCTTGGGCGTGATCTGGTCGGAGGTCTTCGCCGCGTAGGCCGTACCGCCCCCGAGGACCTGGTACGGGGTGCGGCTGAAGCCGGCCCGCAGCCGGAGCCCCTCCTCGTCGGGGCCGTAGAGCCCTCCGGGTTCCCCGGCCCGGTCGAGCGCGGACCGCAGCCCCTCGCGCAGTCCGGCGACGCTGTCGGCGACGAAGGTCGCGCGGTGCATGAAGGCCGCGCGGCAGGTGTTGGCGACGTGGCAGAGCTGGTCGAGCCGGACGTCCGGGTGCTCCGCGAGGTGGGCGTCGTAGCGGCGGACGAGCGCGACCAGCGAGGACTCCTCCTTGGCGCTCAGGAACAGCACGGAGGTGCCGGGGGTCTCCGGCTCCGCCGGGGCGGGCGCGGGCGGCGCCTCGGCGAGCACCACGTGCGCGTTGGTGCCGCTGAAGCCGAACGAGCTGACGCCGGCGACGCGTCGGCCGTCGGCGCCCGGCCGCCAGGGCACGTTGTCCCGGGGCAGCTCGACGGGGACGTCGCCCAGCCGGATGCGGGGATTGAGGGTGTCGAAGTTGGTCAGCGGCGGGATCACCCCGTGCCGCAGGCACAGCACGGTCTTGATCAGGCCGGCGACGCCCGCGGCGCTGTCCAGGTGCCCGATGTTTCCCTTGACCGAGCCGACCAGCAGCGGCGTGCGGCGCGCCTTTCCCGAGGCGCCGGGACCGAAGACCTGGGAGAGCGCCTCGACCTCGATGGGGTCGCCGAGCGGGGTGCCGGTGCCGTGCGCCTCGACGTAGCCGACGTCCCCCGGGGCGACCCGCGCGGACTTCAGCGCGGCGCCGATGACCTCGCGCTGCGCACGGCCGCTGGGCACGGTCAGGCCGCTGCTGGGGCCGTCGTTGTTCACCGCGCTGCCCCGGATGACGGCCAGGACGGTGTCCCCGTCGCGTTCGGCGTCCGACAGCCGCTTGAGCACCAGCATCCCGCAGCCCTCGCCGCGCCCGTAGCCGTCGGCCCCGGCGTCGAACGGGCGGCTTCGGCCGTCGGGCGAGACGGCGTTCATCAGCCGCAGCGTCGTCATCACGTGGGGCGACAGCATCAGGCTGACGCCGCCGGCCACCGCCATGGTGCACTCGCCGCGCCGCAGCGCCTGGACGGCGAGGTGGGTGCCGACCAGGGAGGAGGAGCAGGCGGTGTCGACCGAGAGGGCCGGTCCGTGCCAGCCGAACTCGTAGGCGAGCCGGCCGGAGGCGGCGCTGGCCGAGGTGCCGGTGCCGTTGTACTGGTTGATCTTCGCCGCGTCCCGGGGCAGCATCCCGTACTCGCTCGCGCCGGAGAGGCCGACGAAGACGCCGGTCCTGCTGCCGCGCAGGGCCTGCGGGTTCATGCCGGCGTTCTCCAGGGACTCCCAGCAGACTTCGAGCAGCAGGCGCTGCTGCGGGTCCAGGGAGTTGGCCTCCGCCGGGGACATCCGGAAGAAGCGGGCGTCGAACCGCGACACGTCGCCGTGCAGGAAGTTGCCGCGCGCGGGTTCCGTGCCGTCGCCGCCGGCCAGCTCCCAACGGCCCTCCGGCGCGTCGACGACGCTCTCGCCGCCGGCGGTCAGCAGCCGCCAGAACGCCTCAGGGGAGTCGCAGCCGCCCGGGAACCGGCAGGCCATGCCGACGACGGCGACCGGCTCGGAGCCGGCCCGCTCCCGCAGCCGCCGCTTCACGTCACGGACGGCCGTCAACGCCTCGCTGAGCAGGCCCTGATACCGCGTGGGGTCCTTCGCCATGGTCGATCGATCCTCGGTCATCGGTCCGTTGTTCCTTGTCTCGGCCGTCGCGCGCATCAGTCGCCGTACTCGTCGGCGGCGAGCTGCCGGAGCTCGTCCAGCTCCCGCCGGAGCAGCGCGGCGAGTCGGTCCTCGTCCGCCGGGAGCGCCTCGTCCGGGGAGGCGTCGCCCGTGCCGGCCCCGGGGTCGTTCGCGGGCACGCCCAGGACGGCGCGGACCCGGTCGACCATGCCCTTGACCACGACGACGTTGGTGCCGGGGTAGCGCAGGACCTCCGTCAGCAGCCCCATGCCCTCGTCCTGGTCCAGCGGGACCATCCCGAGGTGGTCCGCCACCCACCTGCGTGTCTTGTCGTCGATGGCCATCCCGCCGTCGTTCCAGAACGGCCAGTTGACGGTGAGCGAGGTGCCGGACCGTTCGCCGGAGGCCGCGAGGGCGGCGCGGCGGGCCGCGAAGTGGTCCAGCACGCCGTTGGCGAACGCGTAGTCCGTCTGGCCCGCGTTGCCGAACGCCGCGGCGATCGAGGAGAACATCAGGAAGAAGTCGAGCTTCTGGTCCCTGGTGGCCTCGTCGAGGTTCCTGGCGCCGTCGATCTTCGGGGCGCACACGGCCGTCGCGTCCTCCAGCGTCTTGGTGCGCAGGAACGCGTCGCGGAAGGTGCCGGCGGCGTGGAGCACGCCGTTCAGCTCGCCGAAGTGCGCGCGTGCCTCGTCGACCATCCGCGCGACGTCCTCGCGGCGGGCGACGTCGCCCTGGACGTAGCGGGCGTGCTCGCCGAGCAGCCGCAGCTCCGCGCGCACCTCGTCGGGGAGTTCGGCCGCCGCGCGCCGGCCGGTCAGGACCAGCCGCGCGTCGTACCGCTCCCTCAGGTGCCGGGCGATGACCCGGCCGAGACCGCCGGCGCCGCCGGTGATCAGGTAGACGCCGCCGTCGCGCAGCGGGGTCTCCGCCGCCCGCCAGCCGGCGGGCTCGGACTCGCGCAGCGTCAGCGTCCTGCGGGGCGCCGACGCCTCCAGCCGGACCTCGGCCGAGTGCTCCGCGTGCCGCGCCTCCCGCCAGAGCAGGCCGGCCAGTTCGGCGGGCGTCGGCTCGGGGCCCGCGACCCGCACGGCGCGGTACGCCAGTCGCGGGTTCTCGGCGGCGACGCTCTTGAAGAAGCCGCCGAGCCCGTCGTACTCGGGCGCCGCGGCACCCCCGCGCTCCGGGTAGGCGTACAGCAGCGTGACGGACTCCCTGGGCGCGTGCGCCTGGAGCGCCTTGCTCAGGGAGAACACGGAGTGGAAGCCGGTGCGGACGCGCTCACCGTAGGCGTCGTCGGTCTCCGGGTCGGCGAACGACCAGCCGTGGACGACGAGTTCCGGCACCCGGCCGGCCTCGGCCAGCTCGGCGAGCAGCCGCAGGTAGTCGTCGGGCTCGGCCGGGTCGACGGCGTACTCCCCCGGGCCGCTCCGCTCGAAGCCGTCGCCGGCGGTCACCAGGACGACGTCCTCGGTGCCCGGGTTCTCCGGGCCGGCGGCCATGGCCTCGGCCAGTTCTCCGGTGGCGTCGAAGACGAGGACCGTGCGCGGGACGGCCGGGTTCCCCGCCCCCTGGTCCGGTGCGGGGCCCTCCGCCGCCCAGTGGCGGTCGAAGAAGAGGTGCCCGACGGGCCCGGCCTCGGCGTCCGGCGCGGCTTCGGCCGGCGCGGCGTCCGCGGCGGCGGGTTCGGCGGCCGCCGGGGCCTCCCCGGCCCGGCCGGCCATCTCCAGCAGCGGCACGGCCAGTTCCCTGATGTTCGCGTAGTCGAAGAACAGCTGGTAGTCGATCTCCCGGCCGGTGAGCGCCTCCAGCCTGACCTGCATGGTGCGGATCGCCACCGACTCCAGGCCGAGCTCGAAGAAGCCGGTGTCCACGTCGGCCAGCCGGCCCTCGGCGAAGCCGAGCAGTTCGGTGATCTCGCGCTGGAGTCGGCGCGTCATCATCCCCAGCCGTTCGGGGGCCGGCGCCTCGGCGAGCGCGTCGAGGAACCCGTCACCGGCCGGCGCCGGGTCGGCGGCGACGGCGGCCGGTTCCTCGCCGGTGGTCGGGGCGGGCACGCGGTCGCGGGCGGGGTCGGGGCGGTCGTAGAGCCAGTACCGCTCGCGGGCGTACGGGTAGGTCGGCAGGGACACCCGTCCCGGGCGCGTGTCGCCGTACAGCCCCGCGAACGCGATCTCCCGGCCCGCGACCCAGTGCTCCGCGAGCTCGCCGAGCGCCGAGGTCCCGTCGGCCGGCAGCGCCGGCTCGCCGGTCGCCGCCGAGGCGGCCCGGCCGACGACCAGGCCGGGGCGGCCGTCCGACGCCGCGCCCTCGCGGGCGTAGCCGGCCGCCAGCGCGCGCAGCTCCTCGTGGGAGGAGGCGAGGAACGCCACCCGGTGGGTCTGGGCGACCCGGCCGAGTTGCAGCGTGTAGGCGATGTCGCGCAGGCGCGGCAGCGGTCGGCCGCCGGCCGGCCCGGTCGCCAGGAACTCCGCCAGCCGGTCGGCGTAGCGACGCAGCGCGTCCTCGGTGCGGGCCGACAGCGGCACCAGCACCGGGCCGGGGGCGTCCGCCGCGTCCCGCGCGCGCCGCGCGGCGGCCTCGGCCGGGTACTCCTCCAGCACCAGATGGACGTTGACGCCGCCGACGCCGAAGGAGCTGACGCCCGCGCGGCGCCGTGCGACACCGCCGGAGCCGTCGGGGAGCGCGGGGCGCTCCCACGGCTCGGCCTCCAGCTGGACCCGGAACGGCGTCCGCGCGAAGTCCAGCCCGGGGTTGATCCGCTCGGCGTTCAGCCGCGAGGGGAACAGCGTCCGGTGCTGGAACTGCATCAGCACCTTGGTGACCTGGGCGATGCCCGCCGCGGCTTCCAGGTGGCCGATGTTGGACTTCACGGAGCCGATCGAGCAGTACTGGGTGTCCTGGGTGGAGGCGGCGTACACCTCCGTCAGCGCCTGCACCTCGATCGGGTCGCCCAGCGCCGTGCCCGTGCCGTGGGCCTCGACGTAGGAGATGGTGCGGGGGTCGACGCCCGACCGGTCGAGGGCCGCCTTGACGACCTCGGCCTGGGCGACGGGGTTGGGCACGAAGTAGCCGTGGGTGCGGCCGCCGTGGTTGACGGCGGTGCCCTTGATGACGCCGTGGATCTGGTCGCCGTCGCGCTCGGCCGCGTCCAGCGGCTTGAGCAGCACGGCGCCGACCCCCTCGCCGGGCACGTACCCGGTGCCGCCCTCGCCGAAGGTGCGGCAGCGGCCGTCGGCGGCCAGCAGCTGGTTCCAGTGGAGGGTGACGTACTTGCTGGGGTGCAGCGTGAGGTTGACGCCGCCGGCGATCGCCATCTCCGCCTCGCCGTTGAGCAGCGCCTCGCAGCCGAGATGGATGGCGTAGAGGGACGAGGAGCAGGCGGTGTCGACGGACTGGCTGGGGCCACGGAGGTTCAGCAGGTAGGACACCCGGTTCGCGATCGAGAAGATCTGCGCGTTGAGCGGCATCGTCTGACCGCGCGCCATGCTCTCGGCGCCGAAGAGGCCGTACTGGTTGAACGTGACTCCGGCGAAGACCGCCACGCTGCCGCGGCCGTCCCCGGCGTCGGGGTCGCCGATGCTGTGCGGGGTGTGGCCCGAGTCCTCCAGGCAGCTCCAGGCCGCCTCGAGGAACGCCCGTTCCTGCGGGTCCATGAAGGCCGCCGCGCCGGGCGCGATGTGGAAGAACTGCGGGTCGAAGGAGGCGACGTCGTCGAGGAAGCCGCCCCAACGGCAGTCGATCTCCGGATAGTCCCGGTGGTCCCAGCGGTCGGCGGGGATCTCGCTCACGCAGTCCGCGCCCTCGGCGAGGTTGCGGGCGAACGCCGCCAGGTCGGGGGCCTTCGGGTAGCGCCCGGAGACGCCGATGATCGCGATGTCCCGGGTCGCCGGCCGCGGCCCGGCCGGGATGACGGGGGCGACGGGGGCGACGGGAGCGGCCGGAGCGGCGGCGACCGGCGCCGGGGCGGAAGGCGCCGCCACGGCGGGCTCGGTCGGCCCGGCGGTCGCCGTGCCGCCGACGGCGGCCACGGCCTCGGGGCGGTGCTCGCGCAGCAGATAGCCGGCGAGGTCCCGCAGGTTCTTGTAGGTGAACAGCAGGGCGGTCGGCAGCTCACCGAAGTGGACCGCCAGGCGCTCGCTGATCGCCGCCAGATAGATGGAGTCGAGCCCGTACTCGTCGAAGCCCCGCGTCGGCGACAGCCGTTCCGCCGGGATCTTCAACGCCTCGGAGAACGTCCGGGTGAGGTAGTCGGTCAACGACCGCCGCAGCGCGTCGTCCTCGCCCTCACCCGCCGGGGCGGCGGCCGCGGCCGGAGCCGGAGCCGCGACGGGAGCCGGCGCCGGGATCGGAGCCGGGGTCGGGGCCGGCGCCCCGGTCGCGGCCAAGGCCGGCGGCTGGCCGGCGGTCAGCGGCGGCGTCACGGGTATCCAGTGGCGCACCGGGTCGAACGGGTACGTCGGCAGGCTGACCCGGCGGGGCCGGCCGGCGCGCCGCAGCCGGGTCCAGTCCACCGACAGGCCCTTGACCCAGAACTCGGCGAGCTGTTCCTGCCTGCCGCGCTCCAGCCACCGGTCGACGGCCGCGCGCAGCTCGTCGTCCGCCTCGATGGCGCGCACCAGCGCGTCCCCCTCCTCGGCGCCCTCGGGCCGGCCCAGCTCGGCACGGCCAGGCACCGGGGCGCCGTCGGCGAACGCGCCGAGCTGCGCCCGGAGTTCACCGACGGAGGCGGGCAGCAGCGCCAGCCGCACCGGCAGCGCCTCCCGGCCCACCTGGAGCGTGTAGGCGAGGTCCGCCAGCGGCGGCACGTCCTCCGCACCGAGCCGGTCCGCCAGCCGCCTGGCGGCGACGCGCAGGCGCTCGGCGGTGTGCGCGGAGAGCGGGACCACCACCGGGCCGCCGTCGGCGGCGCCCGCCTCGGCGGCGGGCACCGGCTCCGGCCTGTACTCCTGGATGACGACATGGGCGTTGGTGCCGCCCGCGCCGAACGAGGAGACGGTCGCCGTGCGCGCCCCGGCCCCGCCGTTCGGCCGCTCCCACGGCTCCGCGGCCTGGGGCACGTAGAAGGGGCTGGTGGCGAAGTCGATGTGCGGGTTGGGCTCGACCGCGTGCAGCGACGGCGCGATCTCGCCGTTGCGCAACTGGAGCAGGACCTTGTGGACGCCGGCGGCGCCGGAGGCGCTCTCGCAGTGGCCGATGTTGGACTTCACCGAGCCGATCGGGCGGGAGCGCGGCCCGACGGCCTCGCCGAAGACCTCGGTCAGCGCGGAGAGTTCGATCGGGTCGCCGAGCGCGGTGCCGGTGCCGTGGGCCTCGACATAGCCGACGTCGGAGGGGGCGACGCCGGCGCGCCGCAGGGCGGTGGCGACGACCTCGCGCTGCGCGGCCGGGTTGGGCACGGTGTAGCCGTTGGTCTTGCCGCCGTGGTTGACGGCGGTCGCCTTGATCACGCCGTGCACGTGGTCGCCGTCGGCGACGGCCCTGTGGAGCGGCTTGAGCAGGAAGGCGCCGACGCCCTCGCCGGGCACATAGCCGTCGCCGCCGGCGCCGAAGGTGCGGCAGCGGCCGTCGGTCGCGGCCATCCCGGCCCTGCTGATGGTCAGGTACTTGTTCGGGTGGACCAGCACGTTGACCCCGCCGGCCAGCGCCAGTTCGCAGTCGCCGTCGCGGATGGCCCGGACGGCCAGGTGGAGGGCGACCAGCGACGACGAGCACATGGTGTCGACGGCGAGGCTCGGACCGTGGAAGTCGCAGAAGTACGACACCCGGTTGGCGACGGAGGACGGGTTGCCGGAGACCACGACCGGGTGGCCCTTGGCCTGCTCCTCGATCGCGTAGTACTGGTACTCCTCGTTCATCACGCCGACGAAGACCCCGACGTTGCGCCGGACCTCGGCGCCGGGGGCGTACCCCAGCAGGCGCCGCGTGTAGCCGGCGTCCTCGATCGCCGCGTAGGCACTCTGGAGGAACAGCCGCTCCTGCGGGTCCATCGTCTCGGCCTCCAGCGGCGAGACCTGGAAGAACAGGGCGTCGAAGGCGGCCACGTCGTCCAGGAAGCCGCCCCACCGGGAGTAGGTGGCGCCGGGGCGGCCCTTCTCCGGGTGGTAGAGGCGGTCGACGTCCCAGCGGTCGCGGGGGATCTCGGTGACGCAGTCCCGGCCCTCGCGGAGGTTGCGCCAGAACGCGTCCAGGTCGGCGGCCTGGGCGTAGGAGCCGGAGGTGCCGATGATCGCGATGTCGCCCCGGTCGCCGTCCCCGTCGGCGGCGCCGCCGGGGGTCGGCCTCGGCGCGGTGGTGAACCGGGACACGCGCCGGGGCGCGGCGGCCGGCCGGGCGGCCGCCGGGGTGCGGGCGGGCGCCGACGCGGCGGGCGCGCCGGCGGCCGGGGTGCGGGCGGGCGCCGACGCGGCGGGCGCGCCGGCGGCCGGGGGCAGCCGGTCGGCGTACCGGGTGGCGAGGTGGTCGGCGAGCGCCGTCAGGGTCTGGTGGTCGAAGAGCAGGGTGCGCGGCAGCGCGCCGAAGGTCTCCTCCAGCCGGTCCGTGAGCTTCACGATGAGGATGGAGTCGACGCCGTAGTCGCCGAACTCCGTGTCGGGGCCCAGCTCGTGGGCCGGCAGCTTCAGCACGGACGCGAAGACGTCCCGCAGGAGGGTGAGCGCGCGCTCCCGGTCGCCGGGGCCTCCGGCGCTGGCCGCGTTCCCGGCGCTGACGGTGTGGGCCGCGTTCTCGGCGCCGGCGGCGGCAGGGGCGGGCTCCGGCGCCGGGGGCGCCGGGTCGCCGGTGGCGCGGGCCAGCATGGCGGCGACCGGCTCCGGCCGTCCCTCGACGGCGACGACCTGCGGTCGTCCGCTGGCCACGGCGGCGTGGCAGAGCGCCAGGCCGGTCGCGGTCGACAGCACCGTCATGCCGGTGCGGCGGCGCATGGCCCGTTCCAGCTCGGCGTCGATCCGCATCCCGCCGGCCCGCCACAGCGGCCAGTTGACGGAGACGGTGCGGCCGTGCCGGCGGCCCGCCCGCACGAGCTCCGCGCGGTGGTGGGCGAAGGCGTCCAGGAAGGCGTTGGCCGCCGCGTAGTCGGACTGGCCGACGTTGCCGGTGAGTCCGGAGAGCGAGGAGCACAGCAGGAACAGGTCGAGGTCGTCCTCCGCGCTCGCCAGGTCCAGGTGGAGCACGCCGGCGACCTTCGGCGCCAGCACGTCGACCAGCTCCCGGCGGGACTTGGCGGCGATCAGCCGGTCCTCGGTCCTTCCGGCGCAGTGCACCACGCCGGTCAGCCGGCCGAACTCGGCCCGCACCCCGGCCAGCAGCGCGGTCACCGCCTCGCCGTCGGTCACGTCGGCCTGGCGGTGGACGACGGTCGCGCCGTTGCGGCGCAGGGCGTCGAGGCCGCCGGCCGCGCGGGCCGACAGCGGCGAGCGGCCGGTGAGCACCACGACGGCGTCCCTGGCGTGCTCGGTGATGTCGCGGGCGAAGACCTGTCCGAGGCCGCCCATCCCGCCGGTGATCAGGTACACGCCGGAGTCGCGCCAGGGCGCGGGCGTCCCGGCGCCGTCGGCGGCGGGCAGCGGCGCGGCGGACTGGGCCAGGCGCCGGCCGTCCGCCGCGTAGCGGACGGCGGCGTCGGCGCCCTCGCCGTCGGCGAGCAGCCGCGCCAGCACCGCGGCGGGGTCGGCGGGGTCGGCCAGGCCGATGACCTGGCCGCGCAGCCGCGGGTTCTCCTGGCCCGCGCTCTTCAGCAGGGCCGCGAGGCCCAGCAGGGCACCGTCGTCGGCGCCGGCCGGGACCACGACCTGGAGCAGGGTGCCGCCCGGCTCGTCGCCGGCGCCCCGGCGCCGGCAGGTGTCCAGCACCTCGGCGGCGTAGGCGGTGAACCGTTCGGCCAGGGTGCCCTCGACCCGCAGGTCGACGCAGGTGCCCCGCTCCAGATGCTGGCGCAGGTGGTCGGAGACCTCGGGCGGCTGCTCGCAGAGCAGCACGATCCGGTAGTCGTCCGAGGGCGCGACCGGGGCGGGGGCGGGCCGGTCCGCCCACTCCGGGGCGAACAGCAGCCGTTCGCCGTCGGCCTCCGGCTCCCGGGCCG
Organism: Streptomyces zhaozhouensis; assembly: GCF_900230195.1. Taxonomy (GTDB): domain Bacteria; phylum Actinomycetota; class Actinomycetes; order Streptomycetales; family Streptomycetaceae; genus Streptomyces; species Streptomyces zhaozhouensis. Next base: position 14,217 of record NZ_OCNE01000013.1, on the reverse strand, counting down.
GGGCCGCGTCCGGCGCGGGGGCCGCCCGGTAGGCGACCTCGTGCAGGCTGACGGCGGTCTCCCCCGTCTCCGTGCACAGGTCGATGTCCACCCGACCGTCCGCCGCGGGGCGCAGCAGCGCCCACATCACGGGCTCCAGCGCCCGGCGGTAGGTCACGCGCCGCACGGCGAACGGCAGCCCGGGGCCGCCGTCCGGCGCCGCGTCGGCGCCCGGCAGGCCGATCGCGGCCTGGAGCGCGGCGTCCAGCAGCGCCGGGTGGAGGGCGTAGCTCCCCGCCGACGCCGGCGCGGGCTCGCCGAGCGTCAGCCGGGCCAGCACCTCGCCGGCGGCCGAGCGGCGCACCGTGTCGAGGGCGCGCAGCGTGGGCCCGTACTCCAGGCCCAGCGCGGCGAACCGCGCGTACAGCTCGCGCGCGGACGCCGCCACCGGCTCGCCGGCGGCGGCCCGCAGCGCGGGGAGGTCCACCGCCGCGGGCCGGGACGCGGCGTCGTCGTCCGTGAGCGGGCGGACTCGGCCCTCGCAGTGGACGAGCGCGTCGCCGTCGTCCGCGTCCCGGTGGAGGCGGAAGGCGATGTCGCCGTCCTCGAAGGGCACGAGGCTGAGGTGCAGTTCGACCGGCTCCCCGGTCAGCGCGAGCGGCGCGATCCACACCACGTCGTCGAAGCGCACCGGCGTGCCCGGGACGCCCGTGGCGTCGGCGACGGCCTGCTGGACCATCTCCAGGTAGACGACGGCGGGCAGCACGGTCACGCCGTCGACCCGGTGGTCGGCGACGAACGGCTCCCGGCCGGTGAACCGGGTGGTGTAGCGCTGCGCCGCGAAGTCGGAGGTGTTCCGGTGCAGCAGCGGGTGGAGCGCCGCGGCGGTGCCGGCGGCCTCCCGGGCGCCGGTGGTCGGGGCGTCGTCCCCCGGCACCCAGTAGCGGTTCCTGGCGAACGGGTAGCCCGGCAGGCCGACCCGGCCGGGCCGCGGCCCGCCCTCGTACAGCGTTCCCCAGTCCAGCGACAGCCCGCGCACCCACAGCTCCAGCAGCCGCTCGTACTTGCGCTGCTCGATCCACGAGAGCACGGCCCGCCGCAGCTCGCCGTCGGACGAGAAGACGTCCAGGACGTTGTTGGTGCGGTCGGCCCGCCCCCGGTGGTAGGAGACGGACGGGTCCCCGGAGAGGTACCCGGACAACTGCGCGGTGAGGTCGGCGACCGAGGTGGCGAGGAACGCCAGCCGGTGCTCCAGCTCCACGCGGCCCACCTGGAGGGTGAACGCCGCGTCCCGCGACTCGGCCTCGGTGCGCGGGCGTGCGCCGAACCAGGCAAGCAGCGCCTCGACCCGCTGGGTCAACTGCTCCTCGGTGCGCGCGGACAGCGGCACCAGCAGCGGGCGGTCCGCGAGGGCGGCCGGCGGCGTGCGGTCGGCGGCGGGGGTGTACTCCTCCACGATGAGATGGGCGTTGGCGCCGCCGGCTCCGAACGCGGAGACGCCGGCGGTGCGCGGCGCCTCGACGGTCACGCCGTCGACCTCCAGCCGGGGGCGCGTCCAGGGGACGAGGTCGCGGGCGACGACCAGCGGCGTGCCGGAGAAGTCGATGTGCGGGTTGAGCACGTCGGCGTGCAGCGAGGGCGCGAGCTGGCCGTGCCGCATCTGGAGCAGCACCTTGGTGAGCCCGGCGATGCCGGCGGCGCTCTCGCAGTGCCCGATGTTCGACTTGACGGAGCCGATGTAGCAGAAGCCGGTGTCCCCGGTGTGCTCGCCGAGCGCCTTGCTGAGGCCGGTGATCTCGATCGGGTCGCCGAGCGAGGTGCCGGTGCCGTGGGCCTCGATGTAGCTGACGGCCCGTCCCGGCACCCCGGACTGCGCGAGGGCGCGGCGGATGACGCCGGCCTGCGCCTGCGGGTTGGGGACGGTGTAGCCGTTGGTCCTGCCGCCGTGGTTGAGGGCGGAGGCGCGGATGACGCCGTAGATGTGGTCGCCGTCCGCCTCGGCGCGGGCGCGGGGCTTGAGCACGACGGCGCCGACGCCCTCGCCCGGCACATAGCCGTCGCCGCCGTCGCCGAACGCGGCGCAGCGGCCGGCGGCCGACAGCATCCCGTTGCCCTCCAGCATCAGGAACTTGTTGGGGTGCGGCGAGAGGTTGACGCCGCCGGCGACGGCGGCGTCGCACTCGCCGTCGGCGATGCTGCGGCAGGCGAGGTGGATGGCGGCCAGCGAGGAGGAGCACATGGTGTCCACGGCCACGCTGGGGCCGTGGAAGCCGCACACGTAGGAGGCGCGGTTGGCGATGGAGGCCGGGCTGCCGTTCAGGGTGAACAGCTGGCCGCGGGTCTGCGCCTGCGCGCCGTAGAGCTGGTACTCCTCGTACATCACGCCGACGAAGACGCCGACGTTGTTCCGCAGGCCGAAGACCTCGTCCCGGGCGAGGGTCGCCGGGGTGTAACCGGCGTCCTCCACCGCGTGGTGGACGGTCTCCAGGAAGATCCGTTCCTGCGGGTCCATGATCTCGGCCTCGGCGGGCGAGATCGAGAAGAACAGCGGGTCGAAGCGGTCGGCGTCGGCCAGGAACCCGCCGCGCGGGGCGGGGCCGTCGCCGGAGCGGTAGGCGGAGTGGTCCCAGCGGTCGGCCGGCAGCTCGGTCACGCTGTCGCGGCCGGCGACCAGGTTGCGCCACAGCGCTTCGACGTTCTCCGCGTCCGGGTAGCGGCCGGCGAGGCCGACGATCGCGATGTCGAGGCCGGCGCCGCCCGCCTCGTCCCCGGCGCGCGCGGGAGGCGCCGGGCGGGTGACGGCCGGGGGGCCGGCCTTGGCCCGGGCGAGCCAGCCGCCGCGCCCGACGGGCGCCGGTGCCGGGCGCTCCCCGGCGGGTGCTTCGGCCGGGCTGTACGCCGCGGGCGCCTCGGCCGGGCTGTCCGCCGCGGGCGCGGGGTCGGGGGCGGCAAGGCCCAGCAGCGCGAGGACGGCGTCGTGGTGACGGGCCGCGAGGTGGCCGGCCAGCTCCTCCAGGGAGGCGTACTCGTACAGCAGCGTCTTCGACAGCGCGCCGAAGCTCTTCTCCAACTCGGCCGTCAGCTCCATGACCAGCACGGAGCTCATCCCGTAGTCCTCCAGCGGGACACGGGCGTCGATGCGTTCCGGGGCGAGCTTGAGCTGGGCGGACAGCAGGTGCTTCAGCCGGCGGGTGAGCCGCTCGGTCACCTCCTCGTCCGCCGGGACGGCGCGGGGCGCGGTCGTGGCGGAGGCGGGCGCGGGCGCGGCCGGCGCGGGCGCCGGCGCGCGGTCGGCGGCCGGCCGCGCGGGCGCCTCGACGGCGTCCGCTTCCGCCCCGGTGGCGGGGGCGCACCCGAGGTGGCGGCGGATCGCCGCCGGATCGCCCTCGACGGCCAGCAGCCGCGGCTCGCCCGAGGCCAGCGCCGCGTGGAGCAGCAGCAGACCTCTCTCCGTCGACAGCGGGGCGAGGCCGGTGGCCTCGCGGATGCGGGTCGCCACCTCGGGGGAGACGCCCATGCCGCCCTCGCGCCACAGCGGCCAGTTGACCGAGAGGGTGCGGCCGTGCCGCCGGCCGGCGGCGACGAGGCCGGCGCGGTGCGCGGCGAAGGCGTCCAGGAAGCCGTTGGCCGCGGCGTAGTCCGCCTGACCGGTGTTGCCCCGTTCGCCGGCCATGGAGGAGAAGAGGACGAACGTGTCGAGGGACAGCTCGCTCGTGGCGCGGTCGAGGTTGACCAGCCCGGTGGTCTTCGGGGCCAGGACGTCCTGGAGGTCGCCCGCCGACTTGCCGGCGACCAGGCCGTCGCGCAGCACGCCGGAGCAGTGCAGGACGGCGTCCAGCCGGCCGAACTCGGCCAGCACGGTGCGCACCAGCGCGTCGACGGCGGCGGCGTCCGTCACGTCGCACAGCAGGTGCCGGCAGGTCGCCCCCTCGGCGGCGAGCCGTCCGAGGAGACCGGCCCCCTCGGGGCCCAGCGGTGAGCGGCCCACGAGCACCAGCACCGCGTCACGGGTGCGCCGCGCGATGTCCAGGGCCACCAACTGGCCGAGGCCGCCGGCGCCGCCGGTGATCAGATACACCCGCCCGTCGTGCCAGCCGCCGACCGGCTCGGCGGGGACGGGGAGTTCGGCGAGTTCGCGCGCCAGGCGCCGCCCGCCGGCCAGCCGCAGCCGGGGGACGTCCGGCGTGGCCGCTCCCTCGGCGAGGGCGGCCAGCACGGCCCCGGCCGTGGCGGCGTCGGCCGGTTCGACGGTCTGCGCGGCCAGCGACGGGTTCTCCGCCATGGCCGTCAGCAGCATCCCGGAAAGCCCGGAGTGGAGCCGGGTCGCCTCGGTGTCGGGCACCACCAGCTGGACGAGGGTGGCCCGTTCGTCGTCGGACGAGCCGGCCATGGCCTCCTTCAGCAGCTCCAGCAGCGCGCCGGCCGCGGCCCGGTAGCCGGCGTCGGCCTCGCCCGTGGGCAGCGCGACACAGCGCGCCCCCGGCAGGGCGGCCGCGACCTCGGCGGCCAGCGCCTCGTCCGCGCCGGCCAGCGCCACGAAGCGACGGCCCACGGGCGCGGCGGCGCCTCCGGCCGCGCGCTCCCGCCAGACGGGCGCGAAGAGCAGCGGCCGGTCGTCGGCCACCGAGCCGGCGGCCTCCGGCCCCGCCTCGCCCGGCTCGCCCACGGCCCGGAACGACACGTCGCGCAGCGCGACGCACACCCGGCCGGACTCGTCGAGCAGGTCGATGTCCAGCTTCCGCACCCGGTCGTCCGGGCGGGCCCCGGCGGCGGGGCGGATCCAGGCGGCCATGCGGGGCGCGAGCCCCCCGTGGGCCTCCACCCGGCCGAGCGCGAAGGGCACTTCGGGCCTCGGGGGGCCGGCGGGCGCGGCGCCCGGCGCCGGCGGGCCGGCGGGCGCCGTCAGGACGATCGCCGCCTGGAGCGCGGCGTCGAGCAGCGCGGGGTGCAGCAGGTAGGCGTCCCGCTCCGCGTGGTGCTCGGCGGGCAGTTCCAACTCCGCGAGCACGCCCTCCGGGGTGCGCAGCACCTCGGTGACGGCCCGCAGCGGCGGACCGTAGTCCATGCCGACGCCCGTCAGACGCGGGTACAGCTCGCCGGCCGGCACCCGGCCCTCGGCGGCGGCGCGGAGCGCGGCCAGGTCGAGGACTCCGGCGGCGTCGTGGCGCTCGGCGGGCAGCGGCTCGGCGCGTCCCCGGCAGTGCGCGGTGCGCCCGCCGCCGGCCCGGTCCTCGCGGTACAGCTCGAACGACAGCTCGCCCGACTCCTCCGGCAGCAGCGACAGATGGAGGGTCACCGGGGCGGCCGGGTCCTCGGCGTCCGCGACGACCGGCGCCGCCCACGCCACATGGGTGAAGCGGACGCCGCCCTCGCCGCGTTCCGTTCCGGTGACCCGCCGCACGGCCTGGGCCACCATCTCCAGGCAGGCCACGCCGGGCAGGACGCGCCGCCCGTCGACCCGGTGGGACGCCAGGAACCAGTCGTCGCCGGAGAGTTCGGTGGTGAAGCGCAGCTCGTCGACGTCCGAGGTGTTGCGGTGCAGCAGCGGGTGCAGGGTGGGCGCCTCCCGACGCCTCGGGCGCTGCTCGGGCACCCAGTAACGCTCCCTGGCGAACGGGTAGCCGGGCAGCGGCACCCGGTGCGGGGGGTGCTCGGCGTGGAGTTCCCGCCAGTCGACCGTGCCGCCGCCGGTCCAGTGGGCGGCGAGCGCGGCGAGGCGCTCGGCGCGGTCGGCTCCCGCGGTCGGCGGCGCCGCCGGCGCGCCGGACCGGGACGCCGCCCGGCCGCGCAGCACGCGGCCGGGCCGGGCACCGTCGAGGTACGCCGACAACTGGCCGACCAGGTCGGCCAGTCCGTCGGCGACCAGCGCCAGCCGCTCCGCCATCGGCTCGCGTCCGGCCCCGAGCGTGAAGGCCACGGAGGCGGCCGTCAGGTGCGGCGGCGTCACCACGGCCGCCCGCACGCCGCCGGCGGCGCCGGGCGCGCCCGGCAGCCGGGCGGCCAGGTGGTCGCGGAGCGCCCGCGCCCGCTCGCGCAGCCGCTCCTCGTCGGCGGCCGACAGCACGAACAGCTCGGGCCGCGCGGGCGGCGCCGCCCCGTCGAGCGGCGCCCGGTACTCCTCCAGGATCACGTGCGCGTTGGAGCCGCCCGCCCCGAACGAGCTGATGCCCGCGCGGCGGGGCCCTTCGCCCCGCTCCCAGGGGCGCAGCTCCCGCTGCACGCGGAAGGGGGTGTCCTCGAAGCGGATGAACGGGTTGGGCGGGTCGGAGTGGAGCGAGGGGACGAGCACGCCCTGCCGCATCTGGAGCAGCACCTTCACCAGCGACGCCATGCCGGCCGCCGCCTCCAGGTGGCCGATGTTCGACTTGACCGAGCCGAGGGCGATCTCGGTGCCGGCCCCGGAGCCGTAGCCGCGGGTCAGCCCGGCCACCTCGATGGGGTCGCCGAGTGAGGTGCCGGTGCCGTGGGTCTCGACATAGCTGACGCTGCCGGGCGCCACGCCGGCCGCGTCGAGGGCGGCGGCGATGACGTCGCCCTGCGCGCCCGGGTTGGGGACGGTGAACCCGTTGGTCCTGCCGCCGGCGTTCAGCGCGCTGCCCCGCACGACGGCGTAGACGTGGTCGCGGTCGGCCACGGCTCTGCGCAGCGGCTTCACCAGCACGGCCGCCACGCCCTCGCCCGGCACATAGCCGTCGCCGCCCTCGCCGAACGCGCGGCAGCGGCCGTCGCTGGAGGTGAACCTGCCGAGGCTCAGCTGAAGGTACTTGTGCGGGTGGAGGGTGAGGTTGACGCCGCCGACCAGGGCCAGGTCGGACTCGCCGGCGCGGATGCTCTGCGCGGCGAGGTGGAGCGCGGAGAGCGACGAGGAGCACATGGTGTCGACGGCCATGCTGGGGCCGTCGAGGTCCAGGAAGTACGAGGTGTGGTTGGCGATGGCCGCGTAGGAGGTGGACAGCGGCACCCGCTGCCCCTTGATCTCGCCCTCGTACTGGTCGTACTGGCCGTACATCACGCCGACGAAGACGCCGACCCTGCTGTCGGCGAGGTCCGCGCGGGTGTGGCCGGCGTCCTCCAGGGTGTGCCAGGCCGTCTGGAGGAAGAGCCGCGCCTGGGGGTCCATCAGCTCGGCGTCCACGGGCGGTATCTGGAAGAACATCGTGTCGAACTCGTCGACGCCGTCGAGGAATCCGCCCCACTTGCTGTAGGTGGTGCCGACCCGGGTGCGGTCCGGGTCGTAGTGGTCGCGCCAGTCCCAGCGGTCGCCGGGGACCTCGGTGACGCAGTCCCGGCCGTCGCGGAGGTTGACCCAGAACGCGTCCAGGCCGTCGGCCATCGGGAAGCGGGCGCTGACGCCGATGATCGCGAGGTCGTCGTCCGCCTCGGGCGCGGGCGCCGCCGGCGCGGCCGCGCCGGCGGGCGCGGTGCGGAAGCGCGCCCGGCCGGCGGCGGGGGCGTCCCCCGGGGTCGGGCCGGGAACGGTCTCCGGCCGCGCGTCCGGCTCGGCGCCGAACAGCCGCAGCAGCTCGGCCCTCTTGTGCGCCAGCAGGTAGCCGACCAGCTCCTCGACGCTCTCGTACTCGAAGAACAGCGTCTTGGGCAGCTCGCCCAGCGACTCCTCCAGCCGCCGCGTCATCGCCATGACGAGGATGGAGTCGATCCCGAAGGCGTCGAACGTCTCGCCGGCCGTGACCTGTGCGAGCGCGATGCCGGTGCGGTCGGCGACGACCTCCCGGACAAAGGTCTCGGCGCGCTCGCGCAGCTCGGTGTCGTCCTCCGTCTGCGGCCCGGGGCGGGGCCCGGCCTCGGCGGCCCGTCCCTCCCCGGCGGCCGAGGCGGTCAGCGCCTGCCGGACGCGGGCCGGCTCGCCGTGGGCGACGAGCAGTTGGGGGTGCCCGGCGCGCAGGGCGGCCTCGAACGCCCGCAGCCCGCTGGCGGTGTCCATCGGCCGGATGCCGACGGTCCGGGCCATCCAGGTCAGGGACTCCTCGTCGATGGCCATGCCGCCGTCGCGCCAGAACGGCCAGTTGACGGAGACGCTCACGCCGGTGCGTTCGCCGCGCGCCCGCAGCTCCTCGCGGGTCTCGGCGAAGCGGTCCTGGAAGCCGTTGGCGAAGGCGTAGTCCGCCTGGCCGGCGTTGCCCAGGACGGAGGCGAGCGAGGAGAACAGCACGAAGAAGTCGAGCGCGGCGCCGGCCTCGCCCGTCAGCGCCTCGTCCAGCAGCACGGTGCCGGTGACCTTGGGCCGCGTCACGGCCTCGACGTCCTCGGGCGTCTTGCGGGGGATCAGCGCGTCGCGGACCACCCCGGCCGCCCCCACCACGCCGTTGACCTCGCCGAAGCTCTCCCTGGCGGTGGCCACCAGCCGTGCCACGTCGGCGGGTTCGGCGATGTCGCAGACGACATACCGCACCTCGGCGCCCAGTGCCGTCAGCGCGGCCAGCCGGGCCGCCCGCTCGGGCTCGTCGGCCGCGCCGCGCCCCGCGAGCACGAGCCGGGCCCGGTAGCGGCCGGCCAGATGGCGGGCCACGAGGTAGCCGACGCCGCCGAGGCCGCCGGTGATCAGGTAGACGCCGCGCTCGCGCGGCGCGACCCCGGTCCCGGACTCGGCCCCGGACGCGGGGGGCACCTCGCGGAACGCCCGGACCAGCCGGCCCTCTGGGCGCAGCCGCACCCAGGTGTCGGCGCCGGGGGCGGCGAACTCCGCCCACACCCGCCGGGCCTCGTCGGCCGCGTCGGTGTCGCCGGTGGCGGGCAACTCGACGGCGGTGTAGACGTGATGCGGGTTCTCGCGCCGCACGGTGCGGTGCAACGCCTCGACCGCCGCGTGGGCGGGCGCCTCGCCCCGGTGCACGGACAGCAGCCGCACCGCGCCGTGGCCGCCCGCGCCCATCAGGGCCTGGCTCAGCGCGAGGGTGGCGCGGAAGCCGCGCCGGACCGCGTCGTCGAGCGCGGCGGGTTGTTCCTCGCCGAGCGGCCAGGCGTTGACGATCCGGGCGGGCGCGCGGCCGTCCACGCGCAGGCTCGCCAGCACGGCGGCGAAGTCCTCGGCGCGCTCGGGCGCCACCTCGAAGCCGCCGTCGTCCCGCCGACGGAACCCGTCGCCGGCCCGCACCAGCACGAGCCCCCGGTGCCGCTCGCGCAGCGCGGCGCTGAACGCGTCGTCGCCCCCGAGCAGCAGCGTCCCGGCGCCGTCCGCCTCGGCCTCGGTGTCGAGGTCCAGGGGGGCCGCCTCCCACACCGGGTGGAAGGTCAGCGTGTCGGCGACGGCGCCCGCCGGCCCGCCGCCGGAGTCGCCGGCGGGCCGGACGGCCAGGCCCCGCACGGACACGGCGACCGTGCCGTCCTCGTCCGCGATCCGCACGTCGAACCGGCCGGCGGAGCCCCCGTCGGGCGCCGTGGTGTGGACGAACCCGGCGCGCGGCAGCGGCGCGTGGATCTCGATCTCCTCGACGGCGAACGGGACCCGCGCCCCCTCCCCCGCCGGCACGAACACCGCGACGGTCTGGAGCGCGCCGTCCAGGACGCGGGGGTCGAGGACGTAGACGCCGTCCTGCTCGCCGGCGCCCTCCTGGCTCTCGCCGGCGGCGAGGCGGTAGTGGGCGAGGGCCTGGCCGACGCCGGCCTCCACCCACTCGACGGTCCGGAAGGCCGGCCCGTACGACAGGCCCGCCTCCCGCATCGCCGCGTACAGGTCGGCGCCCTCGCGGCGGTCCGCGCCGAGCGCGCCGCGCAGCGCGGCGAGGTCGAGCGTCTCGCTCCCGGCCCCGGCGGAGCCGTCCGGCGCGTAGTCGACGCGGCCCTCGGCGCACGGGGCGCCTCCGGTGTCGTCCACGACCTCGAACGCGGCGCTCCGGCCGGTCGGCTCGTCGGGGGTCAGCCGCACGCGCACCGTGCGGCCGGCGTCGCCGGCCACCACCGGGGCGGTCCAGCTCACGGAGCGCAGCCGCGCGACCCGGTGCCCGCCGGAGAGTTGCCCGGCCACCCGCGCCATCTCCAGCACGGCGGCGCCGGGGAGCACCCGGCTGCCGCGCACGGTGTGGTCGGTGAAGAAGTACTCCTCGCCGGTGAAGGTCGACTGGAAGGCCTGGGCGTCGAAGTCCGACACGTTGGCGTGCAGCAGCGGGTGCAGCGCGGCGGCAGCGGCGGCGTGCGCCACGCTCTCGGCGGTGCGCGGCCCGTCGGGCGCGGCGACCCAGTGGCGGGCCTGCTCGAACGGGTAGGTCGGCAGCGGCATCCGGCGCGGCTCGCCGCCGCCCCACAGTTCGTCCCAGAGCGGGCGCCACTCGACCCGGCCGCCGCCCGCCCAGTGGGCCGCCAGGTCGGTCACCCGGTCGCCGTCCGCCCCGGGCGCGGGCGCGGTCTCCGCGCGGGACCCGCGCCCGCGTCGCGCGGTTCCCCGGTGCACGTCGACGCCGTCGGCGCCCTCGTCGAGGAAGCGGTCCAGCTTGGCCAGCAGGTCGGCGCCGTCCGTGGCGACGACGGCGAGCCGTTCGCCCATCGCCTCGCGGCCGACCTGGAGGGTGTACAGCAGGTCGGTGAGGACCGGGCGTTCCCCGGCCGGCCGGGCCGCGCGGTCGGTCATCTCGGCGACGACGGCGCGCAGCCTCCGGGCGTACTCCCGCAGCCGGTCCTCGTTCCGCGCGGAGAGGACGAACAGCCCCGGCGCTTCGGCGGACAGGCGCGGGGCCTTCGCGGCGGCGCGGCGGGTGCGGGGGACGTACTCCTCGATCACGGCGTGCGCGTTGGTGCCGCTGTACCCGAACGAGCTGAGCGCGGCCCGCAGCGGTCCCCCGGCCACCGGCTCCCAGGGGCGGGTCTCGGTGTTGATGTGGAACGGGGAGGCGGCGAAGTCGAAGTGCGCGTTCGGCCGGCGCACATGCAGCGTCGGCACGAGGGTGCGCTCCCGCATACACAGCAGGATCTTCTGCATACCGGCCACGCCCGCGGCGGCCGAGGTGTGCCCGAGGTTGCTCTTGACGGAGCCGATCGCGCAGTAGCCCCGCTCGTCGGTGAAGCCGCGGAACGCCGTTCCCAGCGCCTCCAGCTCTATCGGGTCGCCCAGCTTCGTGCCGGTGCCGTGGAGTTCGGCGTAGTTGATGGTGGCGGGGTCGATGCCGTGGCGGGTGTACACCTCGCGGACGAGGTCGATCTGGCTGGCCATGTTCGGCGCGGTGATGCCGTTCGACTTGCCGTCCTGGTTGATGCCGGAGGCGACGATCAGCCCGTGGATGTGGTCGCCGTCGGCCTCGGCGTCGCTGAGCCGTTTCAGCACCACGGTGCCGACGCCCTCGCCGGGGACGAAGCCGTCGGCGCCGTCGTCGAACGCCTTGCACTGGCCGTCGGGCGACAGCATCCCGGCCGCGCTCATCGCGATGAACGAGCCGGGCGCGACATAGAGGCTGACCCCGCCGGCGAGGGCGAGATCGATCTCGCCGCTGGCCAGCGCCTGGACGGCCAGATGGGTGGCGACCAGGGAGGAGGAGCAGGCCGTGTCGAGGGAGACGGCCGGGCCCCTGAGGTTCAGGTGGTAGGCGATCCGGGCGGCGGCCATGGCGTCGCCGCTGGAGGTGGCGCTGAGGGCGTCGTAGCCGCTGCGGGCCTTGGTCTCGGCGTAGTCGCCGGTGACGATGCCGAGATAGACGCCGCACCGGGAGCCGCCCAGGTTGTGGCGGCCGTACCCGGCGTCCTCGAAGGCCCGGTAGGACTCCTCCAGCAGGAGGCGGTGCTGCGGGTCGATCAGCGCCGCCTCGGCGGGCGGCATCTCGAAGAAGAGGGAGTCGAAGCTGTCGACGTCCTCCAGCATCCCCAGCCACTTGGCGTAGGTCTTGCCGGGCTTGCCGACCTCCGGGTCGTAGAACGCGTCGACGTCCCAGCGTGAGGGCGGCACCTCGCGGATGGCGTGCCGCCCCTCGGCCAGCAGGCGCCAGTACTCCTCGCGGCCCTCGGCGCCCGGGTAGCGGCCGGCCATGCCGACGATGGCGATCGGCTCGCGCAGGGGCTGCTCGGCGCGGGGGCCGGCCGGGTCGGGCGCGGGCCGCCGGGCGGCGTCGTCCCGTGCGCCCGCCGCGGCGTCGTCCCGCGCGGCGGCGGTCTCCTCCGGCTTCGCGGCACCGTCCTCCCGCTTCGCGGCGGCGGCGCGGGCCAGTGCCTCACGGGCCTGCTCCGGGGTGATCCGCTTCTCGCGCAGAGCCCTCAGGATTTCCTTCTCAACCATTCTCGGCCGCCCCCTCAGTGAATTTCGGTCAGAAGCTCTTCGGCCTGTTCGGGACTCAACTCACCGGAGTAGACCCGTTCCAGAACCTGTTCGACGTCCAACTCCGCCGTGCCGCCCCCGGCGGCGCCGGCGGGATTCCCGGATTCCGCGAGCTCGCCCATCAGGAAGCGACCGAACTCCGAAAGGGTTGGATGCTGGTAGATCCGGGTCGACTCGACCGACAACCCGTAGCGCTGGTTGACCCAACGGATCCACTCCACGCCGACGATCGAGTCAAGCCCGAGATCGGTGAACGTCATATCCAACGCCACCTCCTCCGGCTCCACATACAACTCAGCAGCCAGACTCACCACCAACTCACCCAACAAATCCCGATACCCCTCATCCCCCACCTCGGCGACCACCGGAGCCTCCGACTCCCCAACCACCTCAGCCACCACCGACTCCACAGGCTCCACCGAACGCCCCGAAGCCACGACACCCCCGACCTCACCCCACAGAAAGCGAGCGAACTCAGGAACCGTCGGATACTGATAAATCCGCGTCGACTCAACCGACAACCCATAACGCTGGTTGACCCAACGAATCCACTCCACACCGACAATCGAATCCAACCCCAGATCGGTGAACGTCATATCCAACGCCACCTCCTCCGGCTCCACATACAACTCAGCAGCCAAACTCACCACCAACTCGCCGACGAAGGCCCGGTACGCCTCCTCGTCGTCGCCGGTCGGAGGAGTGGAAGGGCTCGTGCGCTCCGACGGCGCCTCGACCACGGACGCGGAGACGTCCGTGAGGGGCTCGGCGGTTTCGATCACCGGACGCAACGGCGGGAGGACCAGCCCGTCGGGCTTCGCCCGCGCCGTCGCGGCGGCGTCGAGCCGCTGCGTGACGACGCTCCCCAGCGGTGACAGCGCGACGCCGTGCGGCTTGCCGAGCGCTCCGTCCGCGCCGCGCGCCGCGCCGGGCGCGGCGAGCGCGACGGCCGCCCGCTCGACCGTGGCGGTCCTGGCCGGCGGGGCGTCGGCGGTGGCCGACAGCCCGACGGCCGTCGGCTTGGGCCTGGCGGGGGACGTGGCCCGATGCTTCGGCTGCGGCCTGGGCCGGGGCTGAGCGGGCTTGCGATGCGCGGCCTTTCGGCGCGACGGCCGGCCCGGCGCCTGCCCGGTCTCGGGCACGGTCACCGGCATGGCCGACGCGGGCGCCGCCTCGGCCGTGGCCTCCTCGCGGCGCTCGTGCCCGCCGGGACGGAACTCCCGTGCGAGGAACGGGTAGCTGGGCAGCGCCAGCGGCAGCCGGCCGGTCGGCCGGGGCGGGACCCGCAGCTCGAAGCCCTGCGAGTAGAGGTCCGCCTGCACCTGGAGGTTCTCCTGGTACTTCGCCGGGTCGGTGAGGGTCGCGGCCTGCTGCGCCAGCTCGCTGATCAACTGCTGGATGGGCGGCCTGGGGCTGAACGCCCGCCCCACCGTGGCGAGAAAGACGCCGGGACCGGACTCTCCCTCCTGGGCGCGCCGCAGCGCCTGCGCCGCGTCCTGCCCGTCGCGGACCACCACGGCGCAGCGATGGCCGAAGTGGTGCCGTCCGTCGAGGAGTTCGGCGCTGATCGCGGTGAGCTGATGCCTGTCGATCCCCGGACGTGCCTCCAGGTAGTCGGCCAGGTCGGCGATCCGCCGCCGCAACGCCTCCGGGGTCTTGGCCGAGAGCGCCAGCAGATAGGCGGGCTGCGTCGGCCACTCGGAGGTTCGCGCCGAGATGTCGGCCTCGGTGTCATGGCTCTCGACGACGATGTGCGCGTTGGTGCCGCTCATTCCGAACGAGCTGACGGCGCCTACCAGCCGACCGTCCTCGGGCTCGGGCCACTCCCGGGTCTCCCGGTTCACATAGAACGGGGAATCGTCCCAACGGATGTAGTCGTTCACCTCGTCGCAGTGAATGCTCGCCGGAATGGTCCGCTTCCGCATCCCCTGCACCAACGAGATCAGACTCACCACACCCGAACCCGCCAACGAATGCCCCACATT
>NZ_OCNE01000031.1 GCF_900230195.1 Streptomyces zhaozhouensis | reverse complement strand
GCAAAACGCTCGGCTGGGATACCCCAGCCGAGCGTCTACGTGATCTACTCACCACCTGAAACCAGGCGGTGTTGCGACGACCCCTAGAACCCAAGCCTCGCGAGGGGTGGCCGGGGCCTTGGTGTGTCAATGGATCGTCTGGTTGATGGTGCCGTGGTTGTCACCCTGGACGATGGTGACGCCACTGGTGGTGCCCTCGAATACGGGGGCGTGCACGGTGACGTCGCCGGCGATGGTGCCGGCCTGGACGACCGTGTCGGCGTCGACGCCGGTCAGCTCGTTCGTGGTGGGGTCGGTCATCGGGGGCCTCTCGGTGGTCGGGTCAGATCAGGGACAGCAGGGCGGCGCCGGTGAGGATGGCGACGCCGGCGATGAGGAGGGTGACGGCCTGCCTGAGCCGCCTCATTTTGTGGGCGAGGATGCGGGCGCGGCGCCCGAGCTGGAGGGCGCGGTGGTCGGTGGCGACGTCGCGGGCGATGTCCGGGTCGTCCACCGTGGCCCAGTAGAGCCAGGAGCCGCCAGGGGGCCGGCCGACCATGCCGGCGGGGCGGATGACGACCAGGACCAGGAGGATCGCGGCCGCCAGGAGCGCGAGGCCGGCCAGGGTCATGGCGAGGGCGGGGCCGGCGAGGTCCAGCGCGGGCGCGGCCACAGCGGCGGCGGCCAGCGGCAGGCTCACCGCGCTGAGCACGGCGCCGGCCTTGGCCTCGACGCGGGTCAGGTCCACGGTCACGGACTCGTGGGCGGCCGTCCACTGGACGTCGGTGGGCTGGGGGGTGATGGATCGGATCGTCGCAGTCATGGTCGGTCCTCTCAGATCGGGTCTCTACTGGCCGCGCGCGTCGGCCAGCCGCGCGGCCTGGGTGAGCAGCTGCACGGCAGCGGCCGCGCCGGCCAGATCGGCGTTGTGGGCCGGGATGGTCTGGGCGCGGGGGTCGCGGCGGCGGATGGCCTCCAGGAGGAGCGCCAGGGCGTCGTCCTCCTCGCCGGCCGCGCTCGCCTCCGCGTGGATGGCGCCGTAGAGGCAGCGGGCCCCGGACGCGTCCCGGGTGGCGTCCCGGCACCAGCCGTCTGCCTCCAGGCGCCTGGCGGCGCGGTCCAGGAGCGCGGCCACGGGCGTGCGGTAGGTGAAAGCCGGGGTGGGCTGGGCGCGGGCGACGTAGGCGGTCAGGGCCTCGGTGCCGGCATCCTCCAGCCGGGCGTCCGTCTCCGGGGCGGCGGCGTCGACTCCGAGGCGCAGCAGGGCGTCCTGGAGGCGGACGGTCATGCCAGCGTCCGTGAGGGCGAGGCGGGTCTCCAGGTCCAGCTCGCCGACCGGCCCGGCGGCGGCGGCGGTGGTGGGGGTGGGTGCGGCCGCCGTGGCGGCGGCCTGCGAGTGCGTGGTGGCCACGGCGGTCCTCTCTGGGGTACGGCTGAGGCCGCCACCGGTAGGTCGGTGGCGGCCTCAGCAGCGGGGGCTCAGTGGCCGGTGACCTGGTCGCTGACGACGGTGATGACGATGTCGTCGTCGACGACGGCCAGACGGCAGTAGTCACCGGGCCTGTCCCCCCGGGGGTCCAGGCCGTGGTGCTCGGCATAGACCTGCCAGGCCATCTCCAGCGCGGTGTCGATGTCCTGCCAGGCCGCGCCCCGGCCCTCCGGGGCGGGCACGCGCCAGCGGTGGATGGTGCTGGTCACGGTGTCGTAGGAGTGAGTGGCCATCAGCTGTCCTCCGTCGTGAGGGTGTCGATGCCGCCGGCGGCGGCCGCGATGATGCCGGCGTGGTCGAAGGCCAGCGTGGGGAGGGCGTCCAGCGGCCACCAGGCGGCGGCCGTGGCGTCGTCCCCGGCGGTCGGCTGGATCGGCTCCGGCAGCATCGCGACGTAGGCCGTGGTGGCGTACCGTCCGCGCGGGTCGCGGCCGGGGGCGCCCCACACTCCCAGCTCGCGCAGCTGGGTGGGCGCCAGCTGGATGCCGGTCTCCTCGGCCAGCTCCCGGACGGCCGCCTGGAGGGAGGTCTCCCCGGGGTCGACGTGCCCGCCGGGGAGCGCCCAGGCGCCCTGGTGCGGGGGCCAGCCCCGCTGGATCAGCAGCACCTGACCGTCGGCGATGAGCACGACGTCGGCGGTGTAGTGGATGGTCTCGGTTGGCATGAGGGTCAGCTCCTGTTGGTGAGGGTGTGGGTGCCGCTGGCGGATGTGATCGCGCTCTTGCGGCGCATGGCCCGCAGGGTGTTGTCGAGGGAGCCTCGGCCGACCTCCCGGCCGCCGTCGGCGGCGAGGGCGGCCAGGAGGTCGCCGGTGGTGGCGGTGCCGCCGGCGGCGGCGAGTGCGGTGGTGATGCGCTGGGCGATGGTGCGGGGCCCGGCCGGCACCGGAGGAGGCGCCGCCGTCGCCGGCTGCTCCTGCTCCTGGTCCTCCTCGTCGTAGCCGGCCTCGTCCGCGTCGTGGTCCTCGTCGGGGTCGGGTGGGATCTCCCCTGGGGTGGGCCGGACCGGGGTGTCCGGGATGGGGATGGGGCGGCCCGGGGGCGGCCCATCCCCGTAGAGGGCGAGGATCGCGGGGTCGTGTCCGGGGTGGGGCGTGAGGGAGCCGATCATCAGCGCGCGCATCATCGCCTCCGGCCGGGCGCTGGTGAGGTGGTAGCCGCAGCCCTGGCTGTTGGCGTCGGTGTCGTCGTCTGGGGCCGTCTGCCCGTAGCGGGTGATGCGCGGGACCCGCCCCAGCACTTTGGGGATGAGGGTGAGGCGGGTGCCGGGCGGCAGCAGACCGCCGGAGACGATGCCCGACATGATGCCGCTGGACCACCGTAGGAGGATGACCTCGCCCTCACGGAGCATGGCCCGCAGGGTGTCGCTGCCGCCCAGCTCCTCCAGGTGGCCGGCCTGGGCGAGGAGGATGATGCCGATGCCGACCGAGCGGCCCGTGCGCCCCAGCTCACGGATCAGCTGGGCGGCCTCGCGCCGGTACGGAGCGCCGCGCTCCAGGAGGCGGTTGGCCTCCTCCACGATCCCGTACTCCAGCGGGTCGGGGTGATCGCGGACGAAGCCGCTGCGGCCCATGCCCTCGACGCCGTAGCGGCGCTCGCGCTCCTGGGCGCGGGCCACCAGACCGCGCAGCATGTGGATGGTCTCGGTCTGGGTCGTGACGTGGGTGGCGACCTGCCCGACCGCCTCCGGCACGCTCTGACCGCTCTTGAGGTCGGCCAGGTGGGTCGTGATACCCGAGCGCTTGCAGCCGATGAGGATCGCGTGCGCGAGTCGGCTCTTGCCCGCGCCGGTGGTCCCGAAGATGATGCCGCGCTGGGCGGACCCGGTGATCGGGTCCCACAGGCGCCAGGTGACGGGCGACTCGTCGTAGTACCGGCCGATGCGGATGCGGCCCCGGGCGTCCATGGTCAGGTCCTCGACTGTGGCCGGCACCGTCTCCAGGAGCGGGGAGCGGGGGTAGACCCGCACCAGGACCTGCCGACGCTCGGTCTGGATGACCAGCCGCGTCGGGTCGTCCACGCCCAGCGTCTCCGCCAGGGCCTCCGCGTCCATTTTCGTGCCCGGCTTGGGGGCGGTCAGGGACAGCTCGACGACCTGCTCCGACTCGCCGATGTCGGTCAGCCGGCGCGGCCGCACGCCCGAGGTGGCGGTGATGCCCATCATGAGGTCACCTCCCTCGTCGTCGTGGTCTCCTCGTAGACGGTGATGTCCTCCAGCACCAGGCCGGTGCGCAGCTGCGCCCACTCGTCGATCGCGTCGACCGGGCCGCCGTCCTCGGGGAGGATCTCCAGCAGCCGCACGCCGGCGCCCCGGCCGGCCACGGGCCCGATCCGAATGCGCTCGGTGGGGATGTCCATCCGCGCGGACAGCCTCGGGACCGGGATCTCGGGCACCGGCTCGCCCATCACGCCGGAGGCGATGATGGCGTGGGCGGTGTCCGGGCCGGTCTGGGCCGGGGCCATCAGGTACGTGCCCGGGGCGAGGTCCAGGGCGTGCTCGCGCCACCAGGCGGCCAGGGGGTGGTCCGCGTCCGGGCCCAGCACATCGGCGCCGTCCGGCTCGGGGACGGCCAGCTCCCCGCCGACATCCTCCAGCTCTTCCTGGAGCTGCTCGTGCACCTGGGGGCCGCGCCCCAGGATGCGGCGGGCGACCATGCCCGGCCGCAGGACCCAAGTCCCGGCCGCCCACACCAGCACCGCGACCGGCTCCCACCAGCGGACAGCCGTGGCGGTCTGACCAGCCACCAGCAGCGCCAGCGCGCTGGCGCCGGGGATGGCGTAGACGACGCGGGCGATGGCGCGGCGGGGGGTGGCCTCGCCCCGGCAGGTGACCAGTGCCCCGAGGGTGGTGCCGGCGGCGACGGTCAGGCCGGTGACGGCGGTCAGGTCGATGGGGTCGCCGGTCGCTGCGCCGACGGTCAGGGCGGTGGCGGTGGTGATGGTCGCGAGCCGGCCCGCGCCGTCCCGCAGCTCCTCGATCATGGTGTCCTCCCAGCCTCTCGGCCTGGTCGTGGGTGAGGGCCGCCACCAGCTGCTGGTGACGGCCCTCAACGGGGTGGGTTAGCGGTTGGCGAGGAATCCCCGGTCCGGCATGGGGGCCGGCATCCGCTGGATCTCGTCGTGGACCGGGCCGTAGTCGGCCTCGTGGTCCTCGCGGGCTAGCTGGAGCTCGCGGCTCATCTCGGCGGCCTCGGCGGCGGCGGCCTGCACGGCGTCCACGACCTGCCGCATCATCTCGGCGGCCTCGTGGTGCGCGCCGATGGACTCCGTCACCCCGAGGGCGGCCATCCGCTCGGCGAGCTCGTCGACGCCCTCAGCGCAGTCCTCCAGGTAGGCGACCGCGCCGTCCAGGTCGGACGACAGCCACAGCATCGCGCCGGAGGCGATGGTCAGCTGGCCGGTGAGGGAGGCGTAGCGGCCGATCTCCCGCATGACCCCCACCTCACCCCCGCCTCCGCTGGGGTGCTGGGTGATCTCCACCGTGTGGTGCTCGACCACGAGGCTGGCCCTGCTCTCCTCGATCTGCATGTGGTGTTCTCTCCTCAGTCGTCGTGGTAGTCGGCGGCCGCCGGCGCGGCGTGGCCCTGGTCCCGGGTCACATCCGCAGACGGCTGGTAGACCTCGGCCGCCTGCTCGCCGGCCTCCCGGATCGCCTCCGCCGCCGCCGGCACCCCTGCGGCCACGGCCTCCATCGCGGCCTGCACGGTCTGGGCACGCTCCATCAGGCGCTCGACCCAGCCCAGGAGCAGGCCCGGGACGCGCAGCGCGATGATCTCCTCGCGCATCCGCTCCAGGTGGCCGATCAGTACCTCACACCGCTCCGCCACCAGGCGGGCGTGCTCAGCCCCGGCCTCGATCTCCTCAGCCATCGAGGCGTCCGCCTCGATCACGTCGTAGATCGACAACTCCGACTCGCCCTCGTACTGCACCGAGTCCACCTGGCCGACCACCCCCAACACGCCGCCGCCGGCGGCGGCCGGGGCCGGAGTGGTGGGGGTGGTCAGGTCCACCGCCGTCGCGGTCATGCCGTGCTCCTCCTGGTCGTGCCGCTCACGCGGCGGCTGATCGTGCTGCTGGGGTGCGGTGGTGCCGGGACGGGGGCCGGCCGCCCGCTCCGGCACCCGGGGCAGCGCCGCTACCCCTCGGGTGATCCCGGCCCGCTCCGGCCGGGGACGCCGGGCCGGGCCGGCCTGCGAGGCGGCGTAGGAGGCGCGCATGGTCCAGCCGGGCGGCGGCCGCAACCCCTCCCCCTCGCCCCACGCCCCACCGCCGCCGTTGTGGTGGCGCCGGTACCAGGCACGGGCCCGGGAGCGGGCCCGACGCTCCCGGCGCTGGCGGGCCGTGGCCTGCCACCGCTCCCGGCGGGCCTGCCGCGCCCACCACGACTCACCCCCGCCCGCGCCGGCGTAGCTGCCGGTGGTGGTGTAGCGGCGGGTTCGGGACTGCCAGGACATGCGGGTGGTCGTCCAGCGGGTGCGCACCTGGCCGGCCGTCCGTCCTGCCGTCCGGCCGGCCGCCTGAGCCGCGGCGGTGGTCGTGGTCCGCCGGCCGCGCCAGCGGTCCATCCGCTCAGACCACACCGTCCGGCGGTGCTCCCGAGCCGCCTGGCGGGCGGCCCGCATCCGGGCCGACGCGGCCGTCGCGCTCTCCAGGGACGCCGCCCGGCGGTCGACCACCTCAGCCCGGCCGGCCCGCGTCCAGCGGCTGGTGTCCCGGGCCCGGTGACGGGCCTCCCGCAGCCGGTGCCGAGCATCCAACGCATCAGCACGAGCATCCGCCCGTACCCCGGCGGCCTCAGCCCGGCCCGTGGGTCCCAGGCGGCGCCCGAGAGCGGCCAGCGCCCCCGACCGGCCCCCCGACCCGACCGCACCCAGACCGGACTCCCGCAGCCCCACCCGGCCACCGCCGGCACCCAGACCGTGGTGGTGAGGAGAGCGCGGCCCCACCGGAGACCGATCCCCCCACCCACCACCAGCCCCCGAGCCGGTGCCGGTGCGGCCACCACCCCGCCCCCCGGACCAGGGCGAGGACGGAGACGAGGACGAGGAGCCGCTGCTCCTGGACCCGGTGGCGGGCGACCGCCCACCACCGCCGGCCCCGGCGCCGACCGAGCCCAGGCCGGTCGCGGACGACGGCCCTCGGCCACGGCCACCACCGGAGGCCAGCGAGGGCGAGGTACCCCCGCCGCCGCGTCCGAGGCCGAACGTCCCACCCCCAGCGCCGGTGGCGCCCGAGCCGCTCCGGCCGGTGCGGGACCGGCCGTACTCCGGACCAGACGGCACCCGCCCGCCCCCGGAGCCGGCCCCGAAACCGCCCCGGCCACCGCCACCGCCGCCGGCGGTGGGGAGACGCACGCCCCCGGACAGGGCGGGGGAGCGATGCCCCACCGCCCCACCGCCGGCACCGCTGGACGTCCCACCGGTGCCGGCGGCGGCCTTGGCGCGGGCGGCCCGCCAGTGCTCGGCACGCGCCCGCAGATGCTCCACCGTGGACACCAGGCCGCTCATGGCGGCCACCGCGATCCCGGCGGCCGCGACCATCCCCACCCCGGCGGCCCCCCGCCGCCCCGGACCGTCCCCACCTCCCACCGGCCCACCATCCGGACCGGCCGGCCCCCCGGGTGCCAGCGGCGCTGGCGGGTCCGGACGCACCGGCGGGATCGGCGGCGGCACCAGCGCCGGCAGCGTCGCGCCCGCCCCCGGGGTCAGCGTCGGCAGCCCCGGCGCCAACCTCGGCGGCGGCTCCGGGCCCCCGCCCCCGGGGGGACTCAGCGGTCCCGGCAGATGGATACGAGGCACCACACCCACACCCGATCACCCTCTCTCTGGCTCTCTGAAGAATTCGCGGCCGTCACTTGACGTGACGGCCTGTTGTTAGATACACGCGCGCGTGACGCGCGCGTCTGTCGCACGTCTCACCACCTCTCACACCCGATGTGAGTCACGCACAGTGACGACGCTCAGTCGTCCATCGCCCGGTCCACGGCCGCCCGCAGCAACTCCACGAGGTGGGGCCACAGCGGGTGATCGGCCGGGAGCGCGGCCCGGGCGACCGACAGGTAGGCGGCCGCGATGATCCGGTTGTCGCCGGTCTGCGCGGCCGCCTCCAGCTGCCGCTGCCAGTTCGCCGCCCTCAAGGCCGCCGACTTCGCGGCCGACCGCTGCCGCCGCGTACCGCCGGTCACTGGGCCTTCTTCTGCAAGAAGCCCCCGCCGGCGCCGGCGCTCTGTTGCTCGGTCGCGCCCTGGCGGTCCGCCAGCCGCTCGACGTTGCCGGCGGCCAGCTCCAGGCGCCGCCGACGGGCCGCCGCGCGGCGGGCCCTCGTGCTGGCCGCGATCTCCCTGCGCTGGGGCAGCTCCTCCGTGACCTGCACGTATCGGGCCTCGAACCGCTGCACCGCGCTGCTCGCGGACCGCAGGTGGCGGTAGGCCGACCGCAGCGGGTGCACCGTCCGCCAGGCACGCACCCGAGCCTGGCCCATCCGGTCGCCCTCCAGCGGCATCTCCCGCAGGTCCGCCTCGGTCTCCTGCGCCAGCCGCATCAGCCCCTCAGCCGACGCCTGGATGGCCATGAGCCGCTGCTCCAGCCACATCTGCCGCGTGGACGCGTCGGCCAGATGGTCCGCCGTCCACCGCCCCTGCTGCTGATCCGTCATCATGTACTCCCGATCTCTCGTAGTCGACCAGCGCGTTTACGCTGGTCACAGGCTCCGGCGGTTGCGGCGAGGGCCAGCCCGATACGAGCGGGCTGGCCCTCACCGGTGGCGCCGGCGCCACCTCTCACTCGCGCTCACACGCGCACACGCACCCCTGGCCGGCGCACCGCCGGCAGTCGGCGCACGTGTCGCACTCCCGGCAGTGCCCGCAGGCCCGGTCCCGGTGCTCCGGGTCCGGGCACCGGGTCAGCACCAGCGGCTCGGAGCTGTCCCAGGCCATCTGGCCCGGCACAGGCTCCCGCAGGCTGGTGATCGGCCGACGCGCCATCAGGCGTCCTCCCCGGGCTGGTAGCCGGAGTCCAGGAGCGCGGCCGCCTCACGGCGGTACTCGCTGGCGGTCGCCGACGAGGACACGCCGGTCTCCTGCGCGATGCGCTCCAGGGGCAGCCCCTCGGGCGCGCCGCCGGCCTCGGTGAGGATCAGCCGGGCCACCCGGCGCACGGTGCGCTCCCGGGGAGACAGCCGCGCGGCGTCCTCCAGGCGGGCGGCCCGCAGCTCGATTTCGGCAGCGTCCCGCCGCGCTTCGGCGGCGTCCCGCTCCGCTTCGGCTGCGGCTCGCCGCGCCTCGGCAGCGGCCTTCTGATCCAGCTCCCGGTCTCGCTCCAGCCGCGCGGCTCGGGCCGCGATTTCGGCAGCGGACTGGGCCTTTTCGGCGGCGGCCTGCTCCGTTTCGGCAGCGGCCCGAGCCGTTTCGGCAGCGGCCCGCCGCGCCTCGGCAGCCTCCCGCGCGGCCATCTCACGCCGCGCCTCGGCCTGGGCCACGTCCGCCGCTCCGGCGGCCTGGGCGGCAGCCTGGGCGGCGGCCTCAGCGGCGGCCACCTCAGCGGTAGCGGCGCGCTCAGCGGCCGCGACCTGAGACCGCGCGGCGACCTCGGCCTGCCCGGCCTGAGCGGCCTGCGCGGCCTGAGCCGCCTGGACCCGCCCATCGGCCGCCAGACGCGCCTCCTCGCGCGCGGCGGCCCGCTCAGCGGCGGCGATCTCCTCCGCCGTCTCCCGCTCCGCGGCCGCCTCACGCTCCAGCCGCTCCCGCTCGGCAGCCGCCTCACGACGCCGCCGGGCGTCCTCAGCGGCCCGGGCCGGCAGCTCCAGCGCCTCCTGGACGCTCAGCCCGTAGCGGGCCAGCTCCAGCGGCAGCAGCAGATCCCACTGATCCTGAGGCACCCGCTTGCGGGTGGCGGCGCCATGCTCCCGCTCCAGCATCGCCCGGTGGACATCCAGCTCCTGCTGGCGCCCCACCGACGCGCCATAGCTGGTCAGGCCGTACAGCCGCATCTGCCGATACAGCCGCCAGGTCCGCCACGGAGCCAGCAGCCACCGGTAGAGGGGCACGCCCTCCGGGCGGTCATCCCCGTGCAGCAGCCTGCGCCGGAACGCCTCGACCACCGCCACGAACAACAGCGGCATCGCGGCGTGCATGGCGGCCGCCGTGGGGTCCTCCCGGATCGTGTGCTCACCCGCGGACGCGTTGAAGTAGATCGTGGCCAGGGTCATGAGGTGGGCGATCCAGCGCAGCGCCGGCCAGGGCCGGCCCGCCCGCACCAACCACAAATCCAGGGCGAGCAGCGCCACGATGCCCGCGTCGATCCCGATAGGGAAGAACCGGGCGAACTCGCCGAACCCCTTGCGCTCGGCGAGGTCCCGCAGCGCCCCGTAGGAGCCGCTGAACCCGATCGCGCCGACGATCGCCCCGCCGATCCCGCCACCCCACTGAAGCGCGGTACGCGACCGATCCCGCCCCGCCCCCGAAGCGGCCGGGGCCGTCTCCGAAACAGCGGACGGCGCTCCCGAAACGCCCTCGGGCGTCTCCGAAACGACCGCCCCCGAGCGGCCGGCGGGCGGGCCTCCCACCCCCGTCGCCCCGGTCTCGCCGTCCCGCTCCAGCCGCGCCCCCGAAACGACGGCGGGCGTCTCCGAAACGGGCTCCGGCACTCCCGAAACGCCCTCGGGCGTCTCCTCGTAAACGTCCCCAGGCGGCACCTCGGGACGAGCCTGCGTGATGCTCACATCCAGTCCTCTCACGACCGGACGCCGGCGCCCCCGAACCGGGGCACCGGCGTCTCCGAAACTCGAACCAGCGCCCCCGAACCGGGCCCTACAGCGCTCCCCAGCTCTGCCGGGTAGCCAGGTCCACCCCGGCTGCCTGCCCCAGCAGCACCTGGACCAGCAGCGGCCAGGTCTCCGGCCCCGCCTGCTCCCGCAGCCACCGATCCAGGCTCCGTGTGGCCCAGGACAGGGTGGTCAGGTCGTCGCCCCGGGCCCCGTCCGTCCAGGGGCCCGTCTCGCTCCGCACGGCGTCGACAGCGGCCTGGGCCTCGCTGGTGGACCGATAGACGCCGACCGGCCGGCCGTAGCGCAGCACCACCACCAGGTCGTGCTCCCCGGCCCGGTCGGCCTGGAGCCCGATCATCCGCTCCACCCACCGGCGCGCCTCGGCCACCTCGGCCTGTGCCGTGTCCCGCTCCCGCAGCATCTCCACCGCGCTCTCCTGGAGCCGGGCGACCTCCGCCTGCCGGTCCGCCGCCTCCGCCTCCAGATCGGCGACGCGGGCGGCCAGTCGCGCCCGCCACGTCCCCTCGTGCTCCGCCCGCGTCTCCTCGCGGTCGGCCTGCTCCTCCGCCATCTCCCGCCAGACCCGCTCCTGGGCCGTGCGCGCCACCTGGTCCTCGTACCAAGTCTGGTAGCGGCCGGCGGCCTCGCGAGCGTCCTCCAGTGCGTCGACCGCGCGGGCCTGCGCGGCCCGCGTCGTCACCACCGGCAGCCACCCCGCCCGCGCCGGACGCGGCCCCCTCTCCCACTCCGTCCAGGCACCGGACGCCACCGCCGGCACCGCCGTCGTCATCTCCTGCGTCTCGCTCATCTCGTCCCTCCTCACGCGGGTGAGGGCCCCCGCGCCGGGGGCCCTCACCAGGTCAAATCCGGGTTGCTGTGGGGGTGGTGGTCAGCAGCGGCACTGCCAGTAGCCGCAGCCGGGGCAGGCGTCGTCCTCGTCGTCCGGCATCCGCTGCCCGACCGGGGCCGTCGACCACCCGCAGCGCGGCGCCCCGACCACGTCCTCCGGCTCGTAGCCGCGCCGGTCGTCCTCGTCCTCCAGGTCCTCGCCGATCCAGGCCGTGGCCGCCGTGAGCAGCCGCACGGCCGGGGCGGGCACCGCCAGCTCCCCGGGGCTGATGAGCCCGGCCTCGACCATGTCGCCCAGCGCGTCCACGCCGGCGACGTCCACCTCGGTGCCGAGCACCCGGCGGCCGTAATCGACCAGCGCCTCGACCCGGGCCGCCTCGACCAGCTCCTCCAGCTCGCCATCGACGTCGGCGGCGAGGGCCGCGAGCGCCTCCTCCCACGCCACGTCCGCCACCTGCTGCACGCACCGGCAGCGCCAGTACCCACACAGCACGCACGCGTCGTCCTCAGCCGTCGGCCTCGGGATCAGGCCCCCGGTGGTGACCTCGGGCCCCGTGTAGTGCATCGTGATGTCCACGGTGATCGTCTCCCTAGTAGATGGGTCACCGAGCAGCCCCACAGCGAGTGCCAGTCGCGTGGGGCTGCGCCCATGTCTGGGCAGGTGACAGATGGTGTAGAGCGGCGGCCATCCGGCTCGACCAGCTCTCCAGCCACCCCGCCACGCGGGGTGGCCAGACAACCCGCCGGCCCGTCAGACCTGACCGGCCGCGATCTCCTGGTAAGCGGCCGCGTTGCTACGGCACAACCGGGCCGCAGCAGCCGGGTCCGGCGTCGAGCCAGCCGGCGCGATACCGACCTGCGCGTCCCACGCGGCCGCCGCCGCCCTCGATCGCTCAGCCGCCGTGGCGGCGGCCTGCCGGTCCTGCACGGTGACGCCCATCTCGATCTCCCTATCCGCACCACCAGGTGGCGGCGCTCGCGAGCGGCGAGGGACTCGCACCCTCACCCAGCCGGAGCCACCCGACTGGAGGTCTACTCAGACCCGCCCGTTGCCCCCTCGCGGCGAAGAGCCGCGTTCCGCCGACACGAGCCAGCAGTTGTAGGCCCAGGAGCTGGACCGTCCGGACTGCCAAGGCGCCGGCGACCTCCCCCCGCTCTGTCCCGGGGGCCACTCCAGGAAGGTAGGACACTCGTCAGGCGCTCGTCAAGCGCTTGACTAGATTGCTTGACACACATAGCGTCGGATCAAGCTTTCTGGCTGCACAGCAAGAGGAGGTAGAGCAATGACCGGATACATGGACATTGCTGGGCATTACAGAGGGGAGATCGCCAACGGCCAGCTGAAACCTGGGGCTCGTATGCCGTCGCAGAGAGAAGCTGCGCGGCTGCACCAGGTCAACCTGACGACGGTGATCCGCGCGTACGAGGTGCTGCAACGCGAGGGGCTAATCACGACGCACGTCGGTCGCGGCACCGTCGTGACAGCACGACCCAAGGTTGTGGTCACCGGAGCCCAGCGAGCAGCGCGACTCGATTCAGGTGGGCCCGATCTCGCCGATGGCGAGACCGTCTCCGGACGGTCTGTTGCTGTCGTGCCCTGCACCGATGTTGCGGTGGCGGTCGAACTGGGCCTGGAGCCTGGGGAGCAAGCTGTGCTACGACGTCGCGTCTTCCGCACGGACGAGGTCCCGGCGACCTATGCCCTGACCTACATCCACACCAGGGCGCTGGACTACGTTCCCGAGATCATGACGGACGGGCCTCTCGGTGACTGGAGGCCCATGTACCAGGAGAGGACCGGCAAGACCGTCGCCCGGTCTCCCGAGCGACGGTCGGCACGGCACGCCAGAGCCGACGAGCTGGCTGCCCTCGAAGTAAACGTCCCTGAGGGGGATGTCGCCGTGCCAGTACTGGTTACCCAGACGACCTGGCACGACGATGACGGCCCGCTGATGGTGATGGAGGACGTCTATCGCCCCGGCGCCTGGCAGATCAGTAACGCCTAGCCATGCCGCCAGCCGATCCAGGGGCTACGATCATGGCCCAAAACACCCGAAAGCCCGACCCCCCGCATCCGGCAAGATCTGGGGGTCGGGCTCCACGCTGGTCCGGCAGTGTGCCGGTCGTCATGATGCTACGGGATGCCTGGCGATCTGCCCAGGTGACCCTGCGCACCATGCTGACCGGCGCGTCCGGGCCTGGAGAGGACTCCATGCCCACCCGCTCCACCACCACTACGGGGCTGCTGGTTACGGGCCGACCCCGGAGGACACCGCCTCCGGAGGCTCGTATGCCCTACCCCGTTATCGTCCGCCTCGGTCGTCACCAGGCGGTGGCCTCATGAGCACACCGCCCGACGAGGACGAGCTGGTTGAGTTCGTCGGCGATATCACCGACTACTGGACCTACACCCAGGTCCGGGACTGGGTGCTGCTGCACCCGGAGATGACCCGCACCGCGCTGCACCTCTACCTGCTGATCCGGTCCATGGTCACGGAGAGCGCCCGCCGATCCGGCGGCGGCCTGCGCCGCATGTCGCTCGACCAGCTGTGCTGGCTGTTGCCCGGCGTCAACGGCAAGCCGGCCAGCCCCACCATGGTCAAGGACGCCCTCCGGCTGCTGGCGAGGCACGGCCTGGTCCTGAACCCGGACGAGGGACGCCTGGTCACCTCCAGCGGCCGCAGCTCCATCCAAAACACCTACCGGCGTTACCAGGTCAACGACCTCCCACCGGACACCTACACAGGGTGGCGCAACGTCTGGGACAAGCTCGACGCCTACCGCCCGGACTGGCGGGAGCACCCACCCACTCCCCCCACCCACGTCCGGACCGACGCCGGGGTCCAGCAGACCTCGACAGATGACCCCGGACGGAAATCCGACCATCGAAACGACCAGGGGCGACAGGATGAAACCCCAGGTCGCTTCGATGGTCGGAAATCCGTCCCACCCGGACGGAAATCCGTCCCACCCGGACGGAAATCCGGCGCGACTAGGGCGCTGACCAGCGAAAACACTCTCCCCAAAGAAGTCTCTCTAACAAGCTCTTCCCTCTCTGGTGCTCCGTCGTCACATGCGACTCAGGGCGAGAGAGAGATGGGCGCTGCGCGCGAGGGCGAGCAGCTGGCTGAGGTTGGGGTGCCGGGGCAGCGGCAGGACGTGCCGGGCGAGTCTCCCGCTGCTGCTGAGTCCGGTGACCAGGAGCAGGGGCACGTCCAGGACGAGGACGAGGTGTTGGGGGCGTGGGCGGTTGGTGCGGGGGTGCCGGCGGGGCGGCCGCCGGCGACTGTGCGGCGTCAGCTCGCGCCTCAGGTTGCTGAGTTGGTGGCGAGTTACGGGTTGGAGGCGGCGCTGGTGATCGCGGGGTATGCGGGGGCTCAGTCCTGGTATGACCTCGGGCGGGCGGCCACGGCTCCGGCGTGCCGGAGGGCGGTGGCGGCCGCGCGCGCTCCGAAGGAGGGTGCGGAGGCGCGTCGTGGGGTGTGCCCGGAGGCCCAGTGTGATGGGTCGGGCATGGTCTATGCGCCGGATGATCCTGAGGGGTTGCGGCCCTACCGGTGTGGGGCGTGCCGGCCGCGTCAGGCGCGTACCGCGCACGCCTACGTGGGCTGACCAGTCCGCGGCTTGAACGAGGTGCGGGCCGTCTCCTTGCCCGAGACGACCCGCGCGACACCCACCATCCAGATATGTGACAGACGGGAGTGTCATGGCCACCGTACCGATGCCGGCTGATCCGTTCGACTCGATGTCTCCGCAGGTCGACCCGATGGCGGCGCCGCCGTATGACGAGGCGTCCGAGGCCGCGATGCTCGGAGGGATGATGCAGCCGGGCGCGAGCGCGGCTGACGCCGTCAGCACCGCCCTGGACGCGCTCCAGCCCTTGGGGGGCGCGGCTCTGTATCGGCCGGCGCACCAGACGATCTACGAGGTGATCACCGCTCTCTACCTCCAGGGGCGGCAGCCGGATGTGCTGTTGGTGACCGCTGAGCTGGAGCGGCGCGGCGACCTGGCCAAGGTCGGCGGGGCCGGCTACGTCCACCAGCTGGCGTGGGAGACCCCGTCCGCCGGCAACATCGAGTTCTACGCGGAGCGGGTCCGTGACCTGGGGCTGTACCGGCAGGCCCTGACCACGGCGACCCGGGTGGCGGGCATGGCCCATCGCGCCGCTGGCAGCGGCGTCGACCTGCGCGAGTTCATGACGGACGCGGCCGGTCAGCTCCTCGATCTGCTACCCGCGCTGGACGTCGGGGCGGACCCGGCCGGCTGGGATGAGCCGGTGGGCACCGCCCTGGGGGAATGGGAGGCCGCGCTGGAGGCCGGCGGTACGCCGCCGCTGCCGCTGCCGTGGGGAGACCTCGACCAGATGCTCCGGGTGCAGCCCGGCCACCTGGTCCTGGTCGCCGGCCGGCCTGGCATGGGCAAGAGCGTGGCGCTGCTGACCATGGCCAGCCACCTGGCGGTGACCTGCGGCCGCCCCGCCGCCCTGGTCTCGCTGGAGATGACCAAGAACCAACTGCTGGAGCGGCTGATGGCCTCGGAGGCAGAGGTTCCCCAGCACATCCTGCGCGCCGGCCGGATGGACGCCACCCAGCGCGAGCGCTACACCCAGGCGCGAGAGCGGGTGGTCGCGGCTCCGCTGCGGCTGGTCGTCCCGCCCGGCGGCATCACCGTGCCGCAGCTGCGGGCCCAGATGCGCCGCTGGCAGATGGAACAGCGCCTCCCGGAGATGCTGCTGGTCGACTACGCCCAGATCATCACCCCGGCCAGCACCACCCGGGGCGCCAACCGCACCAACCAGGTGGACGAGATCGCCCGCGGCCTGAAGAACCTGGCGCTGGAGTACGAGATCGCGGTGGTCGCCGCCGCCCAACTGTCCAGGGCCACCACCAACCGCGACGACAAGACCCCGCAACTGTCTGACCTGCGGGAATCGGGCGAGCTGGAGCAGGCCGCCGACTCGGCGATCCTGCTGCACCGGGAGGACTACTACGACAAGGAGTCCCCCCGCGTCGGCGAGATCGACATGATCGTCGCCAAGAACCGGCACGGCGCGACCGGGGTCGTAGACCTGCTGTGGCAGGGCCACCTCTCCCGCATCCGCGACTTCCCCATGCGCTAACCCGCCGCGTGCGGGGCCTGGCCTGCGTGTTTAGCAAAAGTCAAATGAAGACAGGCAAGGCGCTAAAAGGGTTTGTCAGGTCAGGCGACACGAATATCTAGCTAGATAGGAAGCCAGGCTGTTTCGAGAGGGGCGCCTGCGGGCTTTCCCCGATCATTCTCGTGGTAATGTCGACGGCGTCACTCCTCGCCGCCCGGGTGGACTCCGGCCGGGTTCACTGAGGAGAGGAGGTGACGCACGTTGCCTACTGGTCACCACGCCTCGGATGAGGGGCGTCCGGTGCCGGCAAGGACCTGGCTTCAGCGGGCGGGGGATGTTCTCACGCTCGTTGCCCGGGGGGCACAGGCCGTGTACTACGCGGTGCGCCTGTGGTTCTGGGAGTAGAAGCTGTGGGCCCAACCCCCGGCAGGGTTAGGCCCACTGAGGTCCGGTGACGTCGGCGGACCCTCGTGTCCCCCCTCCGAACGGTGGGCACGGGGGTCCAGTCATGTGGACCGCGCCAGTGAGCGCGAAGCTCACCGCTTCCATGGAAGGCTACCACTTTATCACTCCCACTTTATCACTCAGCATTGCCCGGTGCCGCGATTGAACTTGGCTCTAAAAATGCAGAATGATTCGGCGGGTGAAAAATGAGTGTTGCTTTGAGGAACCTTCTGTCCTGAAGTCCGGACACCGCCGTCCGTACCGAACCGAACCGCGTACCGAACCGAACCGCGTACCGAACCGAACCGCGTACCGAACCGAACCGCGTACCGAACCGAACCGCGTACCGAACCGGATACCGAATGACAGCCCGTGTCCTCTCTGTCCGGACAGTGTCCCTGCACTGTCCGGACACTGTCCGGGTAGTGTCCGGACACCAGGGCTGGGGCCGTACCGAGCCCTGAACCGTACCGAACCGCGAACCTCGGACACGAGGTCCAGGACGGGCGTCCTCGTTGTCCGGGCGGACAGATGCGGTCCGGACAACGAGGACAGCGCTGATGTCCTGCGGCCGAAACGTAGTTGGGCCCCCACTTCATCGCATGATCAGCGTGCGGTTTGACGAGCCAGACGTGTCCTTCGTGGCCCTGCTTTTTATGTTCCTGATCTCCGTTTTTGTTGATCTGGCGAGCCTGTGCGCGGGCGGCGTATGCCCGGCACGGTATCCGTCTGATCACGTTCCGCGCACGAAAAACCGTCCCTCAGTGTCTAGTTACTGAGCATGAATGGCTGATGCCTGACGCCAGTGGATCAGGGATGTCGCGAGGGTTGGTCAGGCAGGGATCACCCGCTACGGTCACTGAGGATCATGATCATGCGTGGTAGTACCCAGGTATCTCCGATACGGCGGCCGCCTGGGGCGCCCGAGACAGACGGGATGGGGGGTGCGGGTGTGGGGTGGGTGACGGCGATCCGCGCTCCGGAGCAGGTCGACTACCGGCTGACCGCCCAGTGCGGGTGCGATGCCGAGCACGAGGAGCTGGAGCCGGCCGGGGTGGATCGGCAGGTCGACTACCGCCTCGCGGCGGGGGACCTCGTCTGGATCGGGTCGGGCCTGAGCGAGGTCGGCATCACCCCTGGGACGCCGGTGGACGCGGCGGCGGCCCGCGCCCTGATGGACGGCGTGCACCCGGGCACCGGTGAGCGCCTGGTCACCCGCAAGAAGGCCGTCGACCCGCGCGCGAAACTGCCGGCGCGGCCGCTGCTGGACGCCGTGACGGCCGCGTGCGAGACCGTCGACGCGACGCCGGAGGAGCTGCTCGGGGAGCGGCTGGCGGCCCGTGTGGCGCGGGCTGAGCGCGGTGTGGTGCGGGATGGGGAGGCCCACCGCATCCCGATCGGCGACATCGAGCGCCTGGCGGCGGCCGCCGGCGTCGACCTCGCGGTCGTCTACGAGGACCAGGAGCTGGCCGACGCCCGCGCCAACCGCGGCCGCCGGATCGACGTCGGGCTGCGCGGCGTCGACGTCACCCTGGACCTCCCCAAGAGCATCAGCGTGGCCTACGCCCTGGCCGACCCGGCGACCGCGGCTGCCATCGAGGCCGCGTGGATGGAGTCCGTCCGGGAGGCCGTCGGGGCGCTGGAGGAGTGGACGGCCTACGGCATGACCGGGCATCACGGGGACGGCCGGCGCGCTGAGCGGATTGGTACGTCGGGTCTGCTGGGGTGGACGACGGTGCACCGCTCCGCGCGCCCCGTGCCCGTCCCCGCCGGCGGCGATCCGGCGCTGCGCGAGGCCCTGGCGCCCGGCGACCCGCACCTGCACGTCCACGTGACGCTCGCGCACCTGGCCCGGTGCGAGGACGGCCGGTGGCGCACGATCGCCGCCGGCGCCGAAGACCTGCACCGGCACGCGAGGGTAGTCAACGAGCTGGCGGAGGGCCGACTCCGCGCGCTCCTGGGTGAGCGGCTCGGGGCGCGCTTCACGCGTGATCCGGAGTCGGGGGTGTGGGAGTTGGCCGGCATCTCCGAGGAGCTGCGCGAGACCTACTCCCGCCGGCACCACCAGGTGGTGGCCGCCGCCGGCGAGAGCGCTACGCCGGCCCAGGCCAAGGCGGCGGCCGCGCGCACCGCGCAGAGCAAACCGGAGGTGGCGCCGGGGGATGTCCGCAGGGCGTGGCGGGCCCGGGGGCAGGCCGTGGTGGGCGATGTCGACGAGGTGGTGGCGGCCGCGCTGCCGGGCCCGCCCCCGCCGCCGGCGGTGGGTGCCGGCATCGACGGCGGGCCGCGGGTGCCGTCGCCGGGGGAGATCGCCGCCCAGATTTGGACGGACGAGGAGCACGGCCTGGTCGCCAGCCGCAAAACCGTCTCGCATCCGCAGGTGATGGCGGCGGTCGCGGCCGCCGTCCCGGCTCTGGAGAGCCGCGAGCACCTGGAGCGGCTCGTCGACGAGGTCCTCGCGGTGCCGGGGCACGCGGTGCGCCTGCCGGACTCCTCGCGGGCGCATGAGTCCCACCCGGCCCGCTACACCCACACCAGTATCCTCGGCGCGGAGACCGCGCTTCAGGACGCCGCCACCGCCGGCGTGGGCGCCGGCCTCGCTCAGCTCACCCCCGACGCTGCCGAGCTGGCGATTGAGACAGCCGAGGCCGCCCAGGGCTGGACCTGGTCCGCCCAGCAACGCGCCGTGCTGGCCCGGCTGCTGACCACCGGCCACGCGGTCGACGCCGTCATCGGCGTCGCCGGCGCCGGCAAAACCACGCTGATGAACGCGGCGCGGGCCGGCTGGGCGGCCGCCGGCCTACGCGTGGCCGGTGCGTCCACGGCCGCCGTCGCGGCGGCCAACCTGGCAGCCGAGGCTGGCATCATCTCCGCCACGGTCGCGGCCTGGACCCGCGCCATCACCGGCGGCGCCGGCCTGGACGACGTCGACGTCCTGGTCGTGGACGAGGCCAGCATGGTGGATGACCGCGCGCTGGCCGCGCTGGCCACCCACGCCACCACCACCGGCACCAAACTCGTGCTCATCGGCGACCCGCAGCAGCTCCAGGCGGTGGGTGTCGGCGGCGGATTCGCGCGCGCCCACGAGCTGGTCGGCGGGCTGGAGCTGTCGGAGAACCGGCGGCAGCGGGACCTGGTGGAGCGGGCGGCGCTGGCCGACTGGCGCACCGGAGCCCGCACCACCGCCCTGGCCCGCCTCGCCGACCACGGCCACGTCCACGCCACCACCACCGCGACCGAGGCGCTGGCCGGCATGGTCGCCGCCTGGGACACCGCCCGCCAGGAGTGGGCCGATCCACACGACCTGGTCGACGAGCTGCTCCTCCTCGCCCCCCGCCGGGCGGACGTCGACGCCCTCAACGCCGCCGCCCAGGCCCGCCGTCGCGCGGCCGGCGAACTCGGGCCGGCCCGCACCTGGGCCCTCGGGCGGACCGCCGGCGGCGGCCACCTCACCCTCGCCGTCGGCGACCTGGTGCGCGTGACCCGCAACGACTACCGCTCCCGCCAACCCGGCGGCGGGGGTGGGCCGGATGTGCTCAACGGCTACCGCGGCATCGTCCGGGAGGTCGACGCGCGGCGTGGGGCGCGGGTGGAATGGCGCCGCCGCACCCCCGACGGCCCCACGACCGAGGCCGCCTGGATCGCCCCGCGCCAGCTCGCCGCCGGCCACCTGACCCTCGGCTACGCGATGACCGCCGCCTCCGCACAGGGCCTCACCTCGGAGGTCGCCCTGGTCTACGGCGCGCACGCCGACGCCCACACCCTCTACCCCGAGCTGACCCGCGCCCGCCGCGCCTCCCACCTCTTCCTCCCCCTCGCCGAGGCAGAGGACGCTGCGGCGGCCGCCCGCCTCGGCACGCCGCGCACCGGTGAGGAGCTGCTCCAGCGCGCCGTGACCGCCTACGGCCGCACCCTGGCCCGCGACACCGGCGACAGCATGGTCACAGACGAGATGGTGGCCGCGGTGTCCGAGGCGGCGCCGCCCATGGCGATGCCCGCCGACGATGCGCACGAGCCGACGGTGCGCGCGGACGAGGACCAGGCGCTGCGCGCCGCCGCCGCCCGCGCCATCTCCCTCCCCCGCAGCCGCACCGCCCCGGTCGGCGAGCAGGACCAGGAGGAGGGCATGCTGCCGCACTGGCGGCGCCGGCCCCACGGCGCCATGCCGACCGCCCACCTGCCCCGCGCCGCCGCCACCGCCACCGAGCAGGCCGACCGCGCCGACCAGCTCGCGGCCGCGGCCACCGACCGCGCCCGCACCCTGGCCACCACCGCCGGCACCGACCAGGCCCCCGCCGCCCACCAGCTCGCGGCCGCCACCACCCAACTCCAGACGTTGGAGGCCCTGGTCGACGCGGCGGCCGCCGCCGCCCGCGCCGCCGACCAGCACGCCCACCAGGCCGCGCTCTACCGCGCCCGCCTGGAGCCGATCACCCGCCGCCTGACCCGCCGCCGCTCCGCACTGCTCCGACAGCGCGGGGAACTGCGCGAGGTCGCCGACTGGCTCACCCACCAGATCACCGCCGCCGACCAGCACACCGCCCAGGCCCGCGCCGCCGCCGCCGACCACGACCGGCAGGCCCGCGCCGCTGCCCGCGACCTCCTTGATCCGCTTCGCCCAGTCGGCCCACTCACCCCCGAGACCGTGTCCGCCCTCCATGGCCGCCTCCCGGTCCTGCGGGAGGCCCTGGAGGCCGCCGACGCCCAGCAGGTGGCGGACCATCAGCAGCGGGCCGCCCACCTCCGTCAGGTCGCCGCCGGCCACCGCGCCACCGCCGACGCCCTACGCCGGGAGTACGACGCCCGCCGACGCCTGGCCGTCGACGACCCGGCCCGCGCCACCGTCGAGGACACCCAACGCCGACGGGCGGCCGACGACCTCGCGCGGCAGCGCCAGGAGCAGCTGCACCGTGTCCAGACCCGGCCACCGCTCCAGCCGCCTCCGCAGCGCCGCGACGGGCCGTCCATCGGTCTATGACCACCGGTCAGCAAGCGGACTGCATCCTGGGGGGGGTGCCTCTATGTCTTCCGTCAAGGCATCTCTGTCGGCTTTGGGGTGGTTCGGGGTTGTTGGGGTTATGCGGCGAGTTCGATGTTCGTGGGCGTGCGGGGTTCGTAGAACCGCTCGAACCCCAGCCGCGCAGACTGTGATGGCCCGCACTCGCAAGCGCGGCCCATCATGTTGCATCACTCAAATGAAGTCATCGCCCCCTGGAAGGCCCCTCGTTCGGCCTGGGGCGAAAGGGCCCCGTGGTCGGGTTCCCTGCCTGGGGCGCGATCGACTTCTGTGGAGCGGGCTCACCGGTAGTGGTGGAGCGTATGTGCGCTGCCGCAGCTCGCTGCTGGTCAGAGCGCATCTTCTCAACCGCTTGCTGTCCTTTGTGGCTCAAGAT
Source organism: Streptomyces zhaozhouensis (assembly GCF_900230195.1). GTDB lineage: Bacteria > Actinomycetota > Actinomycetes > Streptomycetales > Streptomycetaceae > Streptomyces > Streptomyces zhaozhouensis. The sequence goes on along the minus strand of NZ_OCNE01000031.1, from coordinate 21,224 downwards.
GGGGAGTGCGAGATCCTCGATGCGGGAAAGTGCAGTGTTCCACTGTGTCCCCATTCCCTGCCGGAGTTTGCTCTGTGTGCGCAGGAAGTCCGCTTCCTCAGTATTTGAGAGGGGGCGATTGCGCTCCCTCTCTATGGCGCCCCGAAAATTGGGTGCCTCTTTCCATTCGCCATCAGCGCCACGTGTGTTCGCGTACGTCGGCGCAGAGGGGCCTCGACGCTGAACAACTGTCTGCTCTGCGAGCTTTAGTTCGTCAATCTTTTCGGCGACTACGAGAATTCCCTGGAAGGAGCGCTCCATCTTTTCTGGTACGGGGAGGCGGCCGCTGCCTCGCTCCTGCACCTGTTCGAAATAGCGATTGAAGACTCCCTGCTGACTCAGTGGCAGCGGTACCCCCAGTCCAATCACCTCTCGTCGGAATCCTGCCTCCCCATACCGAGAGAACACCCCCTGGAGGAACTCGGGCGACTGCGCGGTCTCCTGAAGGAGGGTATTCACCTTCTCCCTCAGGACGTAGTCGTGAGTTTGGCGAGTCCAGCGTTGCCCGTCGGGCCCTGTGTAGAGCGCCATCCTCTGGTCGTCTTCTTCCAGCAGGGACGCGTACTGCGGGTGGTAGGGCTTGTAGACGTCGCTGTCGTTGTCTACGAAACCACCGCGCTTATTGAGCACATCGGCCACGCCTGAGGCAGTGGTCGTTTTCCCAGCCCCATGTTGCGCCATGAGGACGACCAAGGTCGGAGTGGGGAGAGTCTCTCGCCCACTCAGTAGCTCCGGCGTAATCTGTTCCCGAAATATCCGAGTGTTCTCTTCCTCGGGTAAAATGTACCTGGCGGCTTCAGGGTCGGTCACGTTTCACTTCTCAGTCGGCGGGTGAGTACCGTGTACCGGTGACGAATTTCTGCCACGGCGGCGATATCGTCAGGCGACAGCGCCTCTCGATCCCTGATGCAACTCTCTCGGCCCGCTTTCAACTGAGAGATTTGCGCTTCGTCTGCTCCGTGTGCTTCGGCTTTTGCGATCAGCGCAGAGTATGCTCCAAACGCGTGATTGATGGCCTCCAGTGCGGCTTCGAACGATGCAGCTCTTTCGCTAGACCATTCTCCAGCCGGGATCTGATCTACAATGGATGACACTTCGTGCGGTTTCTTCATCATTCCCCTCCTCGGAAATTATGATAGGTCCGCATGGGTCGCGTTGTCATTCCTGTTCATGTCCGCGATCCAGTAGCTGCCATCCGGTGCCGGGTCGGGGGCGATGCGCTGGTCAGCCAGAGGTCGAGGATTGGGAGAGGGGCTGGACGGTGGGTTGGCGGAGGGGGGAGTGGTTGGCGCTGCCCGGTTTGGTGGCGCAGGCCGCAAACGGGCCGGTGGGTGAGCGCAGCTCGTCCATCGTCGGCCGCAGGTGGTCGCGTGCCCAGACCGAGGGGCCGGTGTATCCGCCGGCCTCCGGGGTGGTCAACTCCTGCCAGGCCAGCCACAGGGCGTGGAGTCGGGCCACGGCAGGGAGGTGTTCCCACCAGCGCTCGCACCAGGGCGCGCTGCTGGAGATTTCGTTGAGAAAGGCGGGGGCCAGGACGTACTCGACCCAGATGGCGAGGGCGGCCAGCTCCTGGTCGTACTCCTCCCCGGACAGCTTGAGGATCAGCGGCGGCGCCGCCGGTTGCTCCGCTCCGCCGCCGTTGCTGACTGGCGACGCGCCTTGCCCTTGGAGGGACTCAGCCAGCCGCTGCGTCTCCTCCAACTGGGCGGTCAGTCCGTTCACGGTGGCCGTCAGATCGGCGACGTCCTCGGCCAGCTGCTCGGCTGTGGGCGGTGTATCGGTCATGTGAGGGCCTTCTTCGCTGCTCGCTGGGCGATGGCGGCTTCCTCGGCGGCCGCCTCGGGCCCGACAGTCCTGGCGTGGGGCTCGGTGTACCAGGGGCGGAGCTTGACCATGGCGACGGGGGTGCCGGTGGCCAGCAGGAGGGCGCGGCCCTTGGGGAGGGCGCGGATCTGGCCGGCTTCGAGGATGCGTTCGCGCTGTCGGGAGGTGTTGGTGGTGCACGCGGCGAACGGCCCGGACGGCGAGCGCAAGTCATCCATCGTCGGCCGCAGGTGGTCCCGCGCCCACACCGAGGGGCCGGTGTAGCCGCCGACCTCCGGCGTGGTCAGCTCCTGCCAGGCCAGCCACAGGGCGTGCAGCCGGGCCACGGCCGGCACATGCTCCCACCAGCGTTCGCACCACGGCGCGGCGGTGGACACCTCCGCCAGGTAGACGGGGACCAGGACGTACTCGACCCAGATGCTCAGCGAGGCCAGCTCCTGGTCGTACTTCTCCCCGGACAGCTTGAGGATCAGCGGCGGCGCCGCCGGCTGCTCCGCCCCGCCGCCAGCGTTGCCGGCCGGCAACGCGCCCTGTCCCTGGAGGGATTCGGCCAGCCGCTGTGTCTCCTCCAGCTGGGCAGCCAGCCCGTGCACGGTGGCCGTCAGGTCCGCCACGTCCTCGGCCAGCTGCTCGCCGGTGCGCGACTCCACGGTCATGCGAGCGCCTTCTTCCCCGCGCGCTCCGCGATGGCAGCTTCCTCGGCGGCCGCGTCCGGGCCGATCTCCGAGGCGTACGGCTCGGCGTACCACGGCCGCAGCTTCACCATGGCCACGGGCACGCCGGTGGCCAGCAGCAGGCCCCGGCCCTTCGGCAGCGCGCGGACCTGGGCAGCTTCGAGGATGCGCTCCCGCTGCCGCTGCGTGCTGGTCGAACGGCCGCTGGAGCCGTAGGACACAGAGGTCTCCCGGACTTTGTGCTCACCGATCAGCCTGGAGATGTTCTCCGCGAAGGCCGCGTCGTCCGTGCCCGCGCCGACCAGCTTCACCGTGGATGCCGACCACAGCGAGTCCATGCCCGGCTCCCCCCACACCCGCACGCCCTGGCGGTAGGACTGGAGGATGGTGACCGGGGTGATGCCCCGAGAGCCCAGGTGGGAGTACAGGTCCGGCAAGTCGTCGATCTTGCAGACGTTCGCGGCCTCATCAAGGATGGCGCGCATCGGGTTCGGCAGCCGGCCCCCGGCTGCCTCCCCGGCAGCGACTCCGGCTCGGAAGAGCATGTCGGTCACGGCGGCGATGACGCCGGCCGCGCTCCCCCCGCCGTTCTTACTCAGCAGGTAGAGCGTGTCCCGCGAGACGACGAACTTGTGCGGCTCGAACTGCGGACGGTGCTTGTCCGGGGTGACCCACGCGGCGACCTGCGGGTCGAGCAGGCACGCCACCGCCTGCCGGGCCGTCTCGTAGATGCCGTCCCGGGTCTCCGGAGCGCCAGCGACCGTGGAGGCCAACTGATCGGCGAGCGCGTCGTTGTGGCCTCTCAGGGCGTTGACCGGAGCCCGGTCGCTCGGTGTCGCCAGCCAGGCCAGCACGTCGTTCACCGTGGCGCCGGAGATCGCTGCGCTGTGGAACAACGCGGTCAGCGTGTTCCTGGCCGCCTGGGACCAGAAGTCCATCTTCGCCTGGGCGTCGGCGGCCGCCGAAGTGAAGTGACCAGCGAGCCGGCTCGCGCCCTCGATGTGGCGGGCGTCGGCCAGCAGATCCACCCACATCTCCCGCTCGACGTGGGCAACGCCCTGCGGGTCGAGCGTCATCGTGGTGCCGACCTTCCCCCGCGCCCGCTTGGTGATGGCGAAGACGTCCGCCTTGTTCGAGGTGAGCAGTGCCGCGCCCGGAGCCTCCAGCACCGCTGGCACCGCCACCGCGCTCGATTTGCCGGCGCGCGGCGCCATCACCGCGAGCACCGTGTCCTCGTCGCTGGCCCGCAGTTCCGGCCCGCCCGGGTCGAGGTCACCGATCAGTAGGCCCCGGTCGGCCGGCGCGACCTCCCGCACCCCCTTCAAGGAGGGCCGCAGGGAGCGCGCCCGCTTCGCCGCTTGCCGTGGCGTGAGCGCCTGGACGTCGCGCCGGTTGGCCAGACCCCGCGGCCGGGAGAACCGCTGGTAGATCCGCCACGCGGCGAGGCCGCCGCCGAGGAGCACGGCCAGGAGCAGGACCACGGCGCCGCCGACGGCCGCGCCCGGCGCCTCGGGCCACAGCTGGGACGGGCCGCCGGTGACGAAGTCCCGGGCGGACGCGAGGGAGAACGGCGGCGGGTCCCAGCCGCCGCCGGCCACAGCAGCGCCCAGGGTGCCGCCGAGCCATCCGCCGGCGAACAGCGCGCCACCGCCGAAGATCACGGCGAGGATGGCGATGGGGGCGCCGTTGCCGGCTGCCCCCGGGCCGGGCTGGTTGGTGGTCATGACCGCCTCCGGATGGCCGCGTCGGTGTCGAACAGCTCCAGCTCGCGGGGGGTGAGATGGAGCTGGGCGGGGGTGCCCGGTCTGGTGCCGAGCTTGATCAGGACCCGGCCCCGGCCGGGATGCCGCTGGCTGGTGCCGTCCAGGCCGGTGTTGGAGCTGGAGGACCACGAGGAGATCAGGGCGATCTCGGCGTCGGTCAGGGGGCGTTGGGCGCTGACCCTCTCCAGCTCGCCCTTGGAGAGCGCGCCGAGGATGACGGTGTCGCAGCGGTCCATCATCCCGGCGGCTTTCTGCCGGTCCTCGGGGGTGGGGAGGGATTCGGGGTCGCGCAGCGAGTGGGTGATCATCAGTGACACCTCGCCCTTGGAGCGGTTGAGGCGGGTCATGCCGTCGAACGCGTCGACCATGCCGGGGCCGGCCCGCAGCGCGCGCCACATCTCATCCAGCGGCAGGACCAGGGGCTGGTCCATCATGCCGACGGCGCGCGCGGAGTCGACGGCGGCGTAGGAGTAGGCCCAGGTCGCCAGGAGGCCGGCGGAGACGACGGTGTCACCGGCGGTCAGCAGCGAGGACAGGTCCACGCTCAGCGCCGGCATTCGTAGGTCGAGGGGGTGAGAGGTGGGTCCGTCAAACAGGCCGGCCAGCGGCCCGGAGCACAAGTTTTCGAGCGCGAGCGTCACCTCGCGGGCCAGGGCCCGGTATTCCTCTTCGGTGTCGACCAGCAGCGCGCCGCGCAGTTCGTCGGGCCCGTCGCGCAGGGCGGCGACGACGTCCGGGACGATCGGGTCCTGGCCGCCCAGGAGCCGCTGTGAGACCAGGTGGACGGCCTGTTGGACGACGCGGGTCTCCGGCGCGGTCGGCCGGCGGCCCAGCCCGACGTGGGTGGCCAGCAGCGCCTGGAGCAGCTCCGCGCGCCGCCCGGTGATCTCCGCCAGCAGCGACTCCCGCTGCGCCGCGCCGAGGTCGGGGAGCCGGGTGCGCAGCGGGCCGGAGTCGAGGGGGTTGAGCTTGTCCAGGCCGCGCCCGATGCGCACGACCTGACCGCCCAACGCCTGAACCAGGCCGGTGTACTCGCCCTTGACGTCTCCCGGCACGACGATGCGGTGGCCGTAGGCGCAGTAGACCAGTGCGAGCCGCTTGGAGACCGCGGACTTGCCGACGCCGGGTTGCGCCATGATCCACACGCCGGGGTTGGTGATGAGGGAGCCGACCCAGCCGGCCGGGTCGATGCACACCAACTCGTTCGTCAGGAGGTCCGGCCCGATCGGCACCCCCTCCGGCGGCAGGCCCGAGCCGAGCACATACGGGTTGAGGCCGGCGACCTGACTGGTGGTGCCCAGGTAGACGCTGCCGCGATCGAGGTGGCTGGCCCGCCCGCGGCCGGCCCCCGGCCAACCGCGTCGAGGCGCGATGACCCGGGCGTTCAACCGCCACCCGGGCGTCTCCTCTTTCCTCTTGTCCCCCACGGCGGCTCCCCCTTCGTCGTCAGATCAGAGCAGCGGGTTGATGCCCAGCGGCAGGCCCAGGGCGAGCGCGGCGGACTGCCCGCCGTAGGCCGGCCGCAGTCGCAGCACGGCGGCGCCCGCGGCCTTGGTGACCTCCTTGCGGGCGGCGGGTAGGTCGGCCGGGTCGGTGACGGTGGTGGTCACGTAGATCGACCACTGCACCATCCCCGCGCCCACGGCCTCCTCGCGCGCGGTGCGGGCCGCGTGTTCGGCGTCGACCCGCTCGCGGTGCGTGGCCGCCCGCTGCGTACGCCGCCGGTACTCCGCCAGCACCTCCGTCGCGTTGACCTGCCGCTCCACCACACTGGCCGCCTCCTCCGTGGGCAGCACCCGGTAGGCGAGGGTCACCCGGCGCGCGTAGCGGCCCGGGGCCAGCAGCCGCAGCAGCGCGCTGTAGGGGACCGGCCGCCTTGGTGCTTCCCGCAGCACCCACGAGGCCGAGATCGAGCCGTCGTGCTGGTAGGTCGTCCACCCGTCCGTCGCTGCCGCCGGCCCGACCTCGTGCCACATCAGCTCAGCGATCTGGCTGGCCGGCGCGTCCGCCTCGGCCGGCCGATAGCCGCCCAGCACCAGGCGCTTGATGTCATCCGGCGTGGCCTGCCGCAGCACGTCGGCCCCGGTGCCGGTCAGGTCCACCGCGTCGATCGCGCGCAGCGTCTCGGCGGCCGCCAACTCCGGCCCGTCCGGCCGGTCGGCGGCGCGGGCCGGGTCGACCACCAGCGTCATCCACGCCAACAGCTGCGCACTGGCCCGAGGGGACTGGCGCACCAGCTCGGTCACCGCCTGCCGCGCCGCCGTCGGGGCCCCCTTGTCGAGCCGGCCGGCGACATGGGCGGCCACCGGCCGGCCGCTGGCGGGGGTGACCTGCACCGTCACGCTCGCGGCCTGGATCATGTCCTCCTCCGCCAGCCGGGCCAACGTGCTGGCCCAGGAGGAGACCGAGGACGTCACGTCCGCAGAGGGAGCCAGGAGCATCCCCGCCGGGGACAGTAGGAGCGTGCCGGACATCGTTCCGGTGCGCTGGTTCCACACCAGACCCACGCTCTGCCGGCCGCCGGCCACGCCCTCGACCGCCAGCAGGCGGGTGGGCGCGGCCACGCCCGGCAGATCCAGCGCCTGGAGGGCCGGCAGATAGGTCGCGCGGTAGTCCGTCTCCCCACGCCACGCCCCCAACTGCCAGCGCGCCCGCGCCGCGAGGTAGGACAGCACCGGCATCCCATGCCGGCGCCACACCACCAGCGCCAGGAGAAGCAGCGCCACGGGCAGCGTCACCAACAGGGACGTCGGGCCCAGGACGGTGACGGCCAGCGGTGGGGTCAACAGCGCGCCGACCACCGCGGCGGACGGGCCCGGCCCCAGAGAGCCGATCCCGCCGCCGGTGGCACGCCGCCACCCCCCGTACAGCCCGTGCTGCTGATCAACGGCCACGATCCGCCCCGCCCCCGTTCCCGTCGTTCCCCGCGCCAGACGCGTCGCGCGCCGCGCTGTCGACGGCCGACTTCGCGGCCTCCGCGCCGATCATCGCGACCCGCACTCCACCGCCGGCGGCAGCCGGGGCCGGGGCCGGCCCGGCGCTCGCCGGGGCGCCGGGCTGCCCACCGGGCGGCTGCGGCGCCGCCGGCGTCGAGGCGTCCCCGGTCTGCTGGCCAGGAACGGTAGCGCCGTTCTCCTGGCCGCTGCGGGGCCCGTTCTCCTGATGTGGTTGGTTGGCCTGCTGCACGGCGGCCGCACCATCCCGACCCGACCCGTCCCGGCCCGGACCTCCGTCACGACCAGGAGGCGACGCAGGCCCGCCGGCGGCCGGAGCGCTGGCCGCCGGCCCGTCGCGGCCCATCCGCTCGGCATGATCGACGGCCGTCACCGGACCGCCGCCCACCGGGGCACCGCCGCCGCGCGAGCCAGCCATCGACACCGCCGACATCACCGCCGGCGCCAACCCGCCGGCCGACGCGACCGAACTCCCCACCTGAACCCCGAAGTTGGAGAAGACCGCCAGCAGCGTCGGCAGGGCGAGGATCGACAGGGTCAGGGTCACCAGGCCACGCACCCACCCCGCCCAGCCGTCCCCCTCCTCCGTCAGCTGCGCGAAGCCCAACGCGATGATCAGCGCCGCCATCGGCTTGTAGAGGATGATCCCGAACAGCAACGTGACCAGCTTCGGGAGCCACTGACGGGATGCGCCTTCCCCAACCTGGCCGGAGGAGGCGATCGGCAGCACCAGGGCGATAATGGGCAGCGCCGACTGCTTCAAGAACAGCGCGACCAGTTGCAACAGGCCCAGCAACAGGACGATCGCCGCGACGGCCAACAGCCCGATCGGGTTGCTGATCTGCGGCAGCAGCACGGCCGTGACCTGCTCGGGAGCCTCCTCCGCCGAGACGAACGCCGTGTCGACGATGGCCTCCGTCACGGCGTCCGAGGCGGTCAACAGGCTGTCGATCACCGCCACCCCCACCGCCACGACGACAGCGTGCAGGAAAAGACCCTTGACCAGCTGGAGGAGCGGCGCGCCCTTCCTAGTGATGATCATGCGCAACCCCTGGGCGATGGCCAGCAGCGTCGCGATCACCACTCCGATCCCCAGACAAATCACGTACAGAGGGCCCGGGTCGTCCGCGTCGCCGAGATAGCTCAGACCAGTCAACGAGATCGACTCCTCCTCCAGCCACCACGTCAACCCCTCGACGATCAGCTCCGCCGTGAACTGCCGCAGGGACTCGGCAGCAGGTCCCAGCACGCCTGAGACGGCATCTACCACGGCTTCTCCAGCGGCGCCGGCACCGCTTTCGAGGCCGCTTCCCACACAGTCAGCCGCAGAACCGGAAATGAGCCCCCACCCGGGGAGGACTGCCTGGGCGCAGGCACTGACATCCAGATCAGCGGGCCTGGCTACCTCATGAACTGGCGAGGCGTGAGTGGATGCCGCAGCAGGGACCGAGCACAGTGCGAGGCCCAAGGCGAGGACGAAGAGGGTGAATAGGCCGCCGCAGCGCCTCACCGCACATCACCCTCTTGAAGAGCGATCCACCCAGCGTCGATGAACTCCTGACTACCCAACTCCGCGGCTTCAGGGGCACCTTGTACCACCTCGGGTGACACCGTGCGTACCTTCCAGTCGTCGTTCTCCCACACGGCATCGTTGACGGTCGAGTGCACCTGAGTGCGAACGTCGACCCCTCCCCCCGGAGTGAAAACAATCCGGACGAGCGCGCTCACGCGTACCTCATCCTCGGACATCTCCTCCCACTGCACGCCGATGACCGTGGCCGACAACGAGGCATCTTCGGGAGGCCGACCAGAGGGAGGAAGACCCACCAGTTCACGAATACCAGCTGCGCTGCCGTCGACCATGCTCAGCAAGGCATCCTGCTCGTGATCACTCGTATACGCCCTGATACCACGAGCGATCTGTTCCTCGTCCCACGTCCACGAATTGCGGCTGCTGGCAGCCACCAGGGCCACGGCGCCCTCGGGAGTCTGTGGCCAGCCGGTCGGCAGCCCGTCAGTCTCCCCACTGGCAGCTGGGAGCCGCACCCACTCGTCCGGCGCGGTGTAGTCCTCCGATGGTTCGACTGTGCGGGTCGGACCAGGTTCCGGCTGATCATCCGAGCCAGTCTCCTGACCACCTTCGTCGTGAGAACTGGCTTCCGCGCCAGCCTTACCAGAGTCACTGTCTCCGCTGGAGGAGCCGGCGATCACGCCGACGACGACACCGCCAGTGAGGACGACCAGGCCGGCCGCGACCATGAGCACGATGCGCATCCGCCGGCGGGCGGTGCGCTGCAAGTCCAACGCCATCTCGTCCCCCTTAGCTGAGCATCAACGGGACGACGCCGCCGGCCAGGCTGACGACGGAGATCCCGCCGACGACCCAAAGCAGGCCCGAGGCGCCTTCAGCGGCCAGGTGCGAGCGATTCCGGCGGCCGATCATCATCATGATTCCGCAGGCAATCAGGCCGATGATGCCTAGGCCGATCGCCAGCCATTTCGCCCAGCCGATCCACTGGGGCATCAGCCCTTCCAACCCCTCGGGGGCCTCGGGCGCCGGGTCCCAGTCCTCGGCAGCGACCGTGGCGTCGGCCACCGCCGACGCCACGGATGCGAGCAATTCCACGGTTTCCCTCCCTACAGACCCAGGTCGCGGCGAAGCCTCACCGCGGCCTGTGCCACAACTCGAAACGTCAGCCCCTCTTCGGGGGAATCAACGGAACGGAGGGGAACGAGGTACGGGACCTCGGTGACCCCCAGCACCCGCGCGCCCAGGGCCCGGCGCCGGAAACGCGCGGGGCGAGGTGGCGGCAACGGGGCGTCCCGCATCAGCACCAGCCACGGCCGCGGCACGCCCCCCGTCGGCCACGAGGCCAGGTAGGTGGTCAGCCGCAGCATCTCCTGCGCGGTGTAGCGGCAGACCACCACCGGCATACAGCCCGGTGGTACTCCACCGGCCACGTTGAACTCGTAGACCGTCGTCTGGTCCCCCCTCAGCCAGCACGCCACCGTGCTGACACCCGCGCCGCCGTGCGCGCCGATGACGCAGTAACTCGCGGGTGCGGCTGCCTGCGGCTGAGGGTGGGCCGATGACGCATTGGATGGCGCGAAAGGGGCCATTCCCCCATCCCCCCAAATAGTTCAAGTGTTCGCGAGCGTGACGCTACCATGCCTCTGTGTCACAAGTGGTGCGCCTTGGTGTCGTCGAATCCACTGGCCGCTTGCGACGGTTCACTGCACGTGCATTGAACCGAGCGCGACCGGTGTCAGGTTGAGGAGACAACCCGCCAACAGAGCCGGCCGTCAAGCGACTTGACGGCCAGGTAACGGCGCTTCACCTGAAATGGGGGTAAGCATGGGGAGAGCAAACCGCATGGCCGCCGTCGGTGCCGCCGGCATCATGCTGGCGTCCGTCGGCGTGGTCGTCGGTGTGGGCGCCGTCGCGGCTTCCGCTTCGGGGCCGCCCTCCTCGCTCGGTGGCGTTCCACAGCTTCCACCCGAGGCCGCACCGTTCGAGCCGTGGCTTGCACAGGCGGCCGAGCAGTGCGACGGTCTGCCCGCTGCTGTCCTGGCTGCCCAGCTCTGGGCGGAGTCCGGCTTCAGCCTGGAGAACCCGTTGGTCTCCCCCGCTGGAGCCGAGGGGCCGGCGCAGTTCATGCCCGGGACGTGGGCGACCTGGGGGCGAGACGACGACGGCAACGGCCGCGTCTCCCCCTACGACCCAGGCGATGCCGTGATGGCCCAAGGGCGGCTGATGTGCTCCCTCCTCGCCCAGGCACACGACTCCGGGCTGGCGGGCGACCCACTCGCCCTGGCACTGGCCGGCTACAACGCCGGATGGGGCGCCGTCCAAGACCACGGGGGCGTTCCGCCGTACCAGGAGACCCAGGAGTACATCGAGAAGATCCTGGCCAAGGCATCCGAGTGGACGGTCCCGCCCGTCTCGGGCAACGGTGCCGGCACCGGCGCCGTACAGCGAGCCGCCGCCTACCTCGGCACCCCCTACTCCTGGGGCGGCGGCACCCCCTCCGGCCCCGGCTACGGATTCTGCGACGGGGTCAACGGCTACACCAACGGCCGCTGCATGGCCTCCATCACCAAGGGCTTCGACTGCTCCAGCCTGGTCCAGATGGCCTGGTGGCCAGCCACCCAACTCCCCCGGGTCGCCGCCGACCAGTACGCCGCCACCGCCAGCACTCCAGTGTCCCGCGACCAACTCCAACCCGGCGACCTGGTCTTCTGGACCAACGGCGGAACCACCGGCATCTACCACGTCGCGCTCTACTACGGCGACGGCCACGTCCTCCACGCGCCCCGCACCGGCCGCGATGTCTCCGTGCAACCGCTCGACGATGCCATGCCAACTGCGGACTTCTACGGGGCCACCCGCCCAGTCTGATCGGCGCAATCCCCACCACCTCCGCAGCACCAAGAGGGCCCCCTCCAACGGAGGACAGTCGCGCGTACTGGCCGCGCTGATCGCTGACTATCGAAACTGAGCCCGGTGGCTGCTGGGGGCCTTGCCCCCAGACCCCGCGCCCCCCGGCACTGTCCGGCGCGGTCTGGTATCGCGAGGGCTGGGCGCCGCGCGCGCCGGCCAGCACCGGGGCCAGGACACCGGGCCGTGGCGCGAGCCGACCGACGAGGAGGATGTGACCGCGGCCTACGTCGCGCCCGTCGAACGTGCGGCCTGATCAACGGCGGTGGGCCCTCGGGGCCGGCACTACGCCGGCCCCGAGGGCCCACTGGGTTGGTGTGTGTGGTCAGTCCTTGGTTTCGCCGCGCAGTGCGGCCGCGTAGGACCGTCCGCTCTGGGCGAGGCAGCGGTAGCGCTCAGCATCCTCGCGGTGCTCGTCGGCGAGGGCGGGTTCCCGGCGCCGGTTGAGGGCGCGGGCGATGGTGGCGTGGGCGGTGCTCTTGGCCGCCGGCGGGGTCACCGGCCCCGAGGCCGGGAGTCTTGGCTGATCCCCCATCACACGTTCGTGGGAACTGATGGGATCGGTCCATGAGCAGCTTGCCGCCCGGTGTGACCGGGGCTATCCGTATCGCCCTGGAGGCCAACCTCCGCTACTACCACGAGATCTCTCCTCGGGATCTGCCGCTGTGCGACCTCTACGTCGACGTCGTTCAGGCGCTCAAGAGCGTCTACGAGGCGAGCCCCGAGATCGCCGTCAGCCTCGTAGCCCATGCTCTGCGCAACGTCTCCACTCCAGACGTGATGATTGAGCGTGCGGTACCCCTGCAAGACGCGGCTGAGTGCCTGCGCCACTCGATGACCCGCGATGTCGGCGGGGAGTGGACATACGAGCAGGCCCAGGGATTCGTCACCGCCGCACTGATCGCCGACTGATTCGACAGCAAAGTAGTGGGGCCCGCACCGACCGGTGCGGGCCCCATCGTGTACGGCCTCGGGGAACATCGGTACAGCGGTTGGCGCTGAGAACGATCATGGTCAGGGTGTGAGCGTGCTGACCCGGTTCTCGTACTCGCGGCGGGCCTTGCGCTGGGCGGGGACGGCCGGGGTGCCTTGGGCGCCGTCGAAGGGCTGGCAGTGGGCGAGAAGCTGGCGGTGGATGGCCGGGGTGGTGCTGACGCGCAGGGTGTAGCCCTGGCCGCGCCGCACGGTCACGCCGGAGTCGAGGGCGGCCCGCTCGGCGGCGCGGAGGAAGTCGGCGATCTTGCCGGGCATGTCGAGGGTGACCGGCAGTGCCGGCAGGTGTCTCCCGTTCTCGTGAACATCGGCTTCACCGGTCAGCGGGTGCCTCCCGGAGTCGTCGACATCTGCCGTCGGAAGTCGTGAACAAAGCCACCACGCTGCTCTTCAGCTTCTACCGTGCAGCCATGACCTCATCGCCGTTCCTGTTCACGACCAAGGGAACCTGGACTTCGCTGGAGTCCGACCCGGTGTTCGACCGCCCTGGTGTCGACCCCCACGACGACTGCGACAAGGTGGTCAAGGAGGCGGGCTACTCCCCATGGACCAGCTACCCGAGGCGCGACCTGGCTCCGATGTGGTTGGAGATCTGGGTGGACGATCGTCTGGAGCCTCAGCTGCCCAAGTACCGGATCGAAGTGTCGGGGCCCGACACCTATGACGTCGTCTACGCCGAGAGCACACCGGCGCTTATGGAACTGTTGAGTCGGTGGGCTCCCGCGATCCAGTCCGCGGCGGTCACCGACCTGATCGCCTCTCTGAACGAGCACAAGCCGTTGCAGTCTTCGTTCGTCGCCCTTCTGCGCCGTGCCCTGGGAGAGCAGCGCTGACCCAGCGAGGTGCTCAGAACAGGAACCCGCTGCCCAGAGAGGGGTTAGGTCGCTCCGAGTCGGCCCGGTGGCGGAACTTCTCGGGCCCGAGCCTGATCCACCCGAGCCCAGCGGCGGGCGGGGCCTGTCGGTAGGCGCGCAGACAGCGGAAGTGCCGGTAGGCACATCGCTGTTCTGCGTCGGCGCACTCGGGTTCCCGCCGGTTGCAGGAGATACACAGTAGGCCGCGCACGGCGCCGGTGCGGTGGTCGTGGTCGATGCTCTGGGCGGGGGCGGGGCAGCAGGCACACCGGCCGTCCTGGAGGTCGAACAGGCACCACCACACGAACCACTTGGGGATCTTCTCTCCGCGCCACTGGTAGGCCCTCGGGGAGTATCCGAACGGGAATTAGCGGTAGTCGGAGGGGCCAGGGCTCATCGGCGCACGGCAAATTCGGAGGGGGCGGGGGCCCAAAGGCCCTCGGCGAAGGGCCCGCACTTGAGGGTGCGGGCCCTTCGCCGTGCCTGGGCGCTGACCACCGCGGCTACCGCAGCCCGGTGTTCGGGTGGGGCTGGGTCTGGAGGCGTTCTCGGAGGTCGATCTCCTCTGCGGTGAGCGGGTCCTCGGGGCGGCGGATGCGTACGGGCTTGGGCCGCCGTGGCAGGCCGTCGTCCGCCGCGGCCTGGTCGGCTTCGGCGAGCGCTCGGTAGAGCGAGGCGACCGAGGGGTGCTTGCCGGTGTTCTTCCCGGTCTTGATGGTGAGCTTCTTGGCGATCTCGGGGACGGGGACGCCCTTGTCTTTCAGCGCGATGGCGAAGGTGAGCATGTCGTCGTCGATGACCTTCGGCCGTCCGCCGTGGTTGCCCTTGGCCGCGGCGGTGACCTGGCCTTCGAGGGTCTTCTCGCGGATGTAGTTGCGCTCGATCTGCCCGGCGACGGCGAGCACGGCGAAGAACATCGCGCCCATGCCGTTGGGGTCGTAGATGCCGGTGAGCGGGCCGGTGAGGAGTTCGAGCTGGATGCCGCCGGCCTGGAGCTCGGCGGACAGCGTCATCAGCTCGGCCGCGTTCCTGGCCAGGCGCTTGAGCTCGTGGACGGTGAAGATGACCGGCGTCTGGGGCGCGGCCTCCTTGAACTGCTGAGCCAGTGCGAGGGCCTTCTCCAGTTCGGGCCGGACCTTGACGCGGGTGCTGATCTGCTCGGAGAAGACTTTGTGGCACTCCGCTCGGCGGAGGGCTTCGAGCTGGCTGGCCAGCTCCTGGCGGGCGGTGGACGTGCGGGCGTACCCGATCCGGATTGGCTGCTCGGTGCGGGGCGCGGGCACGGCGGCGAGCGCAGGGCCCTGCCGCCAGGGTCGGCCGGGGAGCCGGTCGGTGGGGACGGGGATCTCCAGTTCCTCGCGGAGTGCGGGGACGAGGACGAAGCGGGGGGTGTGGTACTTCGCGGCGGTCTTCCCGCCCCGGGTGCGGCAGGCGCTGCCGGCGGGCGCGTCACAGTTCGGGCAGTCGTGACGTTCTACCGCCGATGCGGCCTGATCGGGCGTGAGATCCATGGCGGCAGTCTCTCAGAACCCCGTCGCACAATGCTCGGGTTTTGAGGGGACTTCTGCGAACGGTGACCTGGGGAAACGTGGCGGGGCCGGGGCTGTCGCAGAACTCTCACAGATGGTCATTTGTGAGAGTCACTCGGCGTCGGGGTCGGTGTCGCTCGGGTGGGTGCCGGTGAGTTCCCGCTCCAGCAGTGGGCCGACGTGGCGGTTAGGTAGAGGGCCCCGAGGTCGCGCTCGTAGGACAGGTGGGTCATGCCTGGTCTATGGGTTTATCTAGTGTTATCGAGCATTCATGCAGGTCATACTGGTTTCAACCTTTGAGGCAAGTTAGGCAAGTAATGCCGCCGAAGCCAGGGTGTGCGGGCGCAGGCGGAGCCGGGGGAGGTGAGTCGTTCGGCTTGGCAGTCTGACAAACATCAGCCGAATCATCGCCACCTCGGCCTTGGTTATCCAGGTGGTGGTGAGCTGTCTCGTCTAAGCTGATGCGTTCTTAGCGCGCCAAGATTGCTCTGCCGAGGGAGGCTGTGCGCTGTGCAGGCCCTGCGTGAGGATGACCCAGTACGTGTGGCGGGCTATCGGCTACTCGGTCGGCTAGGTGAGGGCGGAATGGGCGTGGTGTACCTCGCTCGGTCTCCACGAGGTCGGATGGTGGCGGTCAAGTCGATCCGCCTGGAGCTGGCAACGTCGCCGGACTTCCGCCTCCGGTTCGCCGAGGAGGTCGCCATCGCCCAGCGGGTAGGCGGGGAGTGGACTGCGGCGGTGCTGGACGCCGACCCGCACGCCGAACGGCCCTGGGTCGCCACCGCATACGTGCCAGGCCCGACCCTCGCCGAAGTGGTTGCCCGCCATGGGCCGCTGCCGGAGCGCTCGGTGCGCGGGCTGGCATCCGGTCTCTGTGACGCACTCGCCGACATTCACGACGCCGGGCTCATCCACCGCGACCTGAAGCCCTCCAACATCATGATCACCATCAATGGCCCCAAGGTGATCGACTTCGGCATCGTGCGCGCCCTGGACGGCCCGACCCACGGCGGACTGACCTCCACCGGCGTGATCGTCGGCTCCCCAGGGTTCATGGCGCCCGAGCAGGTGCGAGGAGAACGTCTCACCACCGCCTGCGACATCTTCTCCTTGGGCTCGGTCCTCGCCTTCGCCGCCAGCGGACGCCTGCCCTTCGGGATATCCGAGGCGCCTCCGCACGCCCTCATGTACCGGGTGGTGCACGAGGAACCGGACCTCAGCGGCATCCCGGAGCCGCTGCTCCCCCTGATACGGGACTGCCTCATCAAGGACCCTGCCGCCCGGCCGCCTCTCACAGCGCTGCGGGCACGGGATGAGACACAGTTCCAGCACTTGGGGCCGTGGCTGCCCGCCCCAGTCCTGGCCCGACTCGGACAGGACGCGGCTCAACTGCTTGAACAAGAGGACCCACGCACGGGGTTGACCGGTAGTGGTGTCCGGTCCCCCGCGTCGCCGCCGCAGGACGAAACCCTGACCGCCCCCGGCCACCGCCCCGCTGCCTCCGTGACCGCCCCCGTCACGGCCACGGATCTACCGGACCACCAGGGGCAGCCCCAGCGCGGAACCCCGGTGTCACCCAGCACCCTGGCCGAGGAACGCAACGGGAGCAACGGCCCGCGCAACTCCACCATCGCCGTGTACGTCGCCCTGGTGCTGTACACGCTGGCCGTACTCGGCCCCGTCGTCACGCAGTTCATTTTGATGATGGGCACGTACAGTGGCGGCTTCGAGTACCGATTGATCTACGAAAATCAGGATCATTACTGGGGCTTCTTCCAACTCGGCACCGCGGTCGTTTTGGCCGTGGCCTGGCTGAATTGGTTCGTCCGGATGCGCACCACCACCGAGAAGCTCGCCCCCGGACGACTGCGCTACCCCCCTGCGATGGCCGCCGTTTCGTGGTTCATCCCTTTCGGCAACCTTTATCTGCCCAAACAGATCGCCAACGACGTCTGGCGTGCCTCCAGCCCACCCTCAGCAACTGGCGTGATGGCGCCGGCCTACTGGCTCCATGCGTGGTGGGGCTTGTGGCTCGTCACCCTGCTGACGTCTCCCCTCTACGCGTACTGGGATGCCTTCAACTGGGCGACCCGAGACCACATCAATTACACGCGCTCGCCCGGGTTCAGGGTGGGCGACGGAGAAGAGGTGTACGCGCTGGAGCCGAACGATTGGTGGGCGATGCTCCTACGTCTCCTGGCCTTCGCTACCGTCGTGGCGACTGCCATGTACGTCTCAAGACTCACCGCCTTGCAGCGGACGCTTAGGCCGGAGGCCGTCGGTCGCCCACCCCGGTGATTCGGCTGCGTGAGGGCGTAAGAGCCTCCGTTACCTAGGGCTCCGAGGCCATTTGAGCGGGTCAGCAGGCATCCAGTGACGCGGGTACGTCGTGCCCGGGGCACCGATGGCACACTGCGGCTTGTGTCTGGATTCGAGAGAGATGCGAAGTATTACGGTGATCGGCTGGTGTACGCCCCGCTGGAGAGCAAGTGGTCCCGCTACCACGCCCGCCACTGCGGGTGCGGTCGGGACTGGCTCACCGCGCACGCCATCCCGGCCGGGTTCACCGTCCTCCCCCGGGGCAACACCGGCTACTACGCGCTCGTCGGGCCCGGCCTGACCGAGCGCGTGGACGAGTCGGCGCTGACGACGAACGCACTGTGGGAGGCGGTGACCGGCAAACCGGGCACCCAGACCTGGTACGAGCGCGTGCACGTCACCTGCCGCAGCCTGGAAGCCGAGGCGGCCCGCAAGGCGGAGAACGAGCGGATCTACGGTCCGCGCCGTGAGCGGGCGGCGAAGGCGAAGACTGAACCGGCCACCGCTGCGCAGCTGAAGTACCTCGCCACCCTCGCGGAGAAGGCCGGCCGGGAACGATTCGACGCCGAGTTCACCAAGGTGGTCAAGGGCACGGGCATCGAGCCGCGCGCTCCCCGGGAGCGGACCGCGACCGCCACCAAGCGGCTGACGAAGGCGGCGGCCCGCAACCTCATCAGCGCCCTGGCCGGCTCCTGACGCTCAGTCCCGCCCGCCGTCGTCATCGTCGGTGTGCGGGTCGCGCAGCCGCCGCAGCCCCGGCGCGGCCGGCCGCGTGAAGGCGTAGCGGCCGAGGAAGTTGATGTGGTCGTACTGGAGCGGAGAGAGCCGGGCGAGCAGGTCGTCGGTGACGGGGAAGCCGTCGGCGGCGAGCTGCTTGACGGCGGCGTCCATGTAGAGGCTGTTGAACAGCACCACGGCGTTCAGCGCCAGGCCGAGGGCGCCGAGCTGGTCTTATCCGAACTAGCCCAGCTCGGCGGCAGGTCCGCTTGAGAGCCGTCGTCCACCACGGAAAGTAGTCGTGAAGAAGTTGGGTGGACGGGTTCCGTCGGGCGTGTCGTGGACGTCGTCCGCGCGCTTTGCGGTCCTACTGGGAGAACGCGTAGGTCCGGACGGGGTCGAGGTGCAGTTCGAAGGGCCCGAAACAGTCGGCCGCGAGGGTCGCGACCGGAGCGCCGCAGGGGCAGGCTCGGTTGAGTCCCTCGTCGCCTGTCGGTCCGCAGCACCCACTGCTGTTCTCCCAGTTGGGCAGTGGCTGAAGACCGGCGGCGTCATCAGGGTGCACCAGCACTGTGTGTCGGCTGCCGGCCGAGATGACGAAGCCTTCTTCGCGGCAGACCACAGGTCCGCGCGACTGAGCCGGCTTCGGGTCCTCCTGATCGTCCTGCACCACGTAGGGAGGTCCCCAGGGCTCGGGATCGATCGCGTAGTGGCCCTGCGGAACGGTGGAAGGCGCCCGGCGCGTCTCCTTGTCCCGGTCGCGCTCGTCGTCTGAGACGCCAGGGACGGCGGCAAGCTCGGCCAGCTCCGGCGTGATCGCGGTGCCGCACTTGGAACAGAGGAAGACGGTCATCCCCTCGTTGTAGTGCTCAGGGCTGCTGCTTCGCATCTTCGTTTCGCTGCTCGGAGTCGATGCGCGCGACGACGCCACGGAGATCGGGCATGCCCAGGTGGACGGTGGTGTCCCGGGCCGCGAGGTCGCGCATGGCGGCGAGCTTCTGCTCGGCGGCGGCGAGGCTGGCCTCGATCGCGGCGACCTCACCGAGCCATCCCTGTTCCTTTGCCTCCTGGAGCCGGTCGAGCAGGTTCGCGTGGATCTCCTCCAGGCGGGGCATCTGCTCGGGATCGGGCCGCAGGACAGGGCAGCGGATGCAGGCGTGTTCATGGACGCAGGGGGTGCCGAAGTCACGGGCGCAGACGCCGAGGGCGACCTTCCGCAGCTCGAAGTGGGCGAGGAAGTCCTGCCACTCCTGGGCGGTGGGCTCGCGGTACTCCTCCCCGGGTCGCAGCGCCCGGCGGCGGGCGATGAAAGACCGGTGGTGGTTGATGACGTCCTCGGGATAAATCGCGGCATAGCCGAGGGTCGTGTCGACCGTCCGGTGGCCGCAGATGCGGGCGGCGATGTGCGGGGGCAGGCCGGAGCGAAGGGCGTCGGTCACGAAGATTCTTCGGAAGTCGTGGGGCGTGTATCGCAGCTGCTCGTTGCCAGGCCCGGTCAGCCCGCTCGCGGCGAGGGCTTCGTTGAGGCAGGTGTAGATGTAGTTGCGCGGGATGGCCCGGTCCTCCGGGCCGCAGCGGCGCTGGAAGTCGATGACCTCGACCAGCAGGCGGATGAAGCCGCGCACCGTGCCGTAGCGGGCGACCAACTCGGCCCGCCACTCCGCCTCGTCGTCGCCGCCCTCCTCCGGCACCACCGCGGCGATCGTGGCCAGCGCGGCAGCGAGCTGCTCGCGCGGCACCACCCGCTCGATCGCCGACCACGCGTCCACCACCGAGACCATCTCGCCGCTCTCCGTCGCCGGCGGCGTGGTCATCAGCACATCGACCGCCGCGGCGACCTTCTTCGCCGCCCGGCGAAGCTGAGGCAGCGCCTTGAGCTTGGCGTCGTTGCCCAGCCGCTCGGCCTTCGCCAGCAGCCTGGTGGCCATCAGCGCGTGCAGCAGGTCCAGCGCGTCGTCCACCGTCGCGGTCTCCAGGTGCCGCACCGTGGCCAGCAGGGTCGCGGTCTGCCGCGTGACCTCCAGCCGCTTGAGCGTCGGCGCCTTCGACGTCAGCCCGTACCGCGCCAGCCCAGTCATCCGCGCGGCCGGGACCGGCTCGACGTCGACCGCGCCAGCGCCCAGCTCGCGCACCTCGCGAGTGCGCTCCAGCGCCGCCTCCATCGCCTTGCCCGACACCCGCATCGGGCCCAACCGCAACCGCTCCAGCTCCGAGACCCGCTTCTTCTCCGGCACCTCCAGCAGCCTGACCATCTCGGTCCGCAGCCCGGACGGCACCGCCTCATACAGCGCGGCGTGCAGCCGGTCGTTCTCCTCCTGCCGCACCGTGGCCACCATCCGGGCCAGCGTCGTGACCCCGGGCAGCAGCACCCGGTTGTTCACCAGCCACACCACCGCCCGGTCGAACAACGCCCGCGGCCCCTCCAACGACGACCACACCCGCGCCGCCAGGAACGCCCGCAGCTCCTCCTCGCCCGCGGCGAAGTCCCGGTAGCCGTAGACGTCGCGGATCTCCCACGTGTGCTCGTAGACGGTCTGCGGGCGCGTCCCGTACTCGGCGAAGCGCTCCTCCTCGACGTCGAGTTGCTCGGCGACGAACCGCACCACCGAAGCCGGCACCGCCGCGGGTTCCTCGGTCACGAAGGTGCCCAGCATCCGCACCGTGCCCCACTGCACCGCCCACCCGAGTTTCGTCGCAGGACGGCGCTTCACCCGCGCCAGCTCCAGCGCCTTGGCGTCCAGGCGGAAGAACTGCTCCAGCTCGCCGGGCGACGGTTCCGTGGCGAACCGGCAGTAGCGGGCCTCTTGCTCAGCAGACAGGTACTCGACAGGCATGGCGAGGACCGTACGGCCCGCTGACCAGCCAAAACAGGCCCGTCACTGAACCGGAATCAAGATCGTCCCGCTACCGCTAAAACCCGTTCCGATACTCCCCGAGGGCCTGGTAGGGCTTTGGAGGAGATACGCGCGGTAGCGCCCGAGGCATGCCTCGGGCGCTACCGCGCGTATCTCCTCCAAAGCCCTCATGGGGGTGTTGTTGGGTAGGTCCCCTCCGCTTGCGGATACACAGAGTGACGGCATTGAGGGAGGCTATGTAGGGTGAACTCGGTCTCGCAGTTTC
>NZ_OCNE01000002.1 GCF_900230195.1 Streptomyces zhaozhouensis | reverse complement strand
GCAAAACGCTCGGCTGGGATACCCCAGCCGAGCGTCTACGTGATCTACTCACCACCTGAAACCAGGCGGTGTTGCGACGACCCCTAGAACCCAAGGAGTGGGAGGCGGCCTCGACGTGTGTGCCGGGAGGGGGCCGCGAGGGGAGGGGCGGGGTCAGCCGGCCCAGCCGTGCCTCGGCGGGTGGCGGATCTCCAGCAGCCAGCCCAGCCGTTCGGTGTCCACGGTGCTCCACCCGTCGGGCGGGGCGATGGCGGCCCAGGCGTTGACCGGGTTGGAGCCGTAGCGGTGGCCGTGCGGCGCGGGCGAGCCGTAGGAGACCGCCATGTCCACGGTGGTCTGCCAGAAGGTGACGAAGGGAAACCAGTCGATGGCGGTGGTCACGTCCGGCCCCAGCGGTTCGTTCAGCCACTCCGGCCGTTCGAACAACAGGTTGGGTGACCACCAGACCACCGGGTCGGAGGCGTTCTGGAGGTAGACCACCCGCGGGTACTCCCACGGCTCCGCCGACGGCCTGGTCAGGTCGAGGTCGGGGAACTGGGCGAACCGCACGTGCCGGCCGTCGTCGTAGACCGGCCGCCAGATCGGGCTGCCCGGGTCCCGGTGCTCGGTCAGCTCGTCGTGGATCGGGCTGAAGTCGGGCGGGCCGATCAGCAGCGCGCCGTCGGTGCGTTCCAGCAGGTCGTCCAGACCGTCGAAGGCCGACTCGATGGCCGAGACCGCCAGGCTCTCGCCGAAGATCAACAGCTTGGGCCGGTCCTCGTCCGGCTCCTGCTGCCATCGGGCGTGCACCGCGTCCACCAGTGCCTTGGTCGCGATGCCCGCCTCGTTCCTGTCCACCATGAAGGAGGCCCAACTCGGCAGGTAGGAGTACTGCATGGTGACCACGGCGGTGTCACCGCCGTGCATGTACTCCAGCGCCTCGACCGTGGTCGGGTTGACCCAGCCCGTGCCCGTGGTGCCCGTGATGGCCAGCACCTCGCGGTCGAACGCGCCCACCCGCTCCAACTCGCGGACCGCCAGCTCGGCCCCGTCCGCGTAGTCGTCGTAGGAGGCCCGGCCGACGTAGACGCGGGCGGGGTCCAGCGCCTCCTCACCGGTGAAGTCCGAGATCTCGTCGCTGGAAAGGGTGGTCCCCGCGAAGGTCCGGCCCTTGTTGCCGAGGTCGTCCCAGTGGATCAGCGAGTCGGGGCTGCCGGAGACCACCGGCGAGTAGGACCGCATCACCCCCGGATCGGTGGAACGATCCTTCGCGGCGGCGATCCGGTCGGCGACCTCCAGGATGCCCCGGTCCCACACCACGTCCCTGGTGCCGATCACCACGATCGCCGTGCTCATCGCCAGCCCGAGCGCGACGGCGACCGGCCAGGGGACGAAACGGTTCAACATGCGGGTCAGCAGCCCGGTGAAGAGCCGGACGGCGCGCGCCACCACCAGCAGCAGCACCAGCACCGCGAGCGAGATGAGGACGATCATCATCGAGTGCCACGTCAGGGTGGGCGGCATCCCCTGGAGCTGGCGCAGCTCCCGCTGCATGTCGGCGCTCTGGCTGAGCATCAGTGCCACCGTCCACGGGAGCAGCAGCCAGTAGGCCAGCCACGCGCGGGCCCTGACGCGTTCGCCCGGCACCCATCTGCGCAGCGACAGCCGGTAGACCCAGCTCAGCAGCGCGCCCAGGCCGTACCCGATGGCGGCCGTGATGCCGCCGATGGCGCCCTGGTAGTACCAGGGGCGGGGCACCAGCGAGGGGGTCAGCGACAGCCAGAAGAAGAACGTGGCCACCAGGCAGGCGGTCAGGTCGGGCCAGCGCCGCACCAGCCAACTGGAGCGCGGGCGCTCCCAGTAGGGGCGGCGGGCGACGCGCAGCAGCCAGCGGCCGGTGGCGCCGGCCGCGCCACGCGCCCCGAGCGGGGGCGCTTTTCGGTCATTCTCGGGGCTGCTCGTTTGGGGCGCGGCCTCCGGGGGCCGGGCGGTGGCGGTCCGCGCCGGCGCGCCGTCCTCGGGCGGGCCCCCCGCGGCGGCCCCGGCCTCCGGCTCCCGCCCGGCGGGGGGTCCCCCGGCCGTCGTCTCGGGCTCGGCGGGGGCGGGGCGCCTCGACTCGGCGTCCGGCGTGGGTTGTTCACTCATGCCGCTCCTCGGGGGTGACCGACGGAGCGGCTCCGCCCGTCGGCGCTGTGCGGCATCGACTTCTCCCCGGCCTTCTCTGCGCGCCGACCCGTTGGCCCGCGCGGTACTCGCTGTGGTCACGCTAGGGGATCAGACGCCAGTGGCGCGCGCGGCGTTGCCTGGTCGCCACCTTTCCGTGCCGCGAGGGTGACTCGGTGCCCCGGCCGTGTGGCCTGGGTCTCCCCGCTGGGCGGGCGGCGGCAACCGCGGTCCGGTGGGTTCACTCTCAAGGGCTATGCATGGTGGGTATACATCGCGTGTATAGTCGCCGGCATGTCCATAAGTCACACGCTGCTCGGCCTCCTTGAGGGCGGCCCCCGCCACGGCTACGACCTCAAGCGCACGTTCGACGTGCACTTCGGTCAGGACCGCCCCCTCCACTACGGACAGGTCTACGCGACCATGTCCCGCCTCCTGAAGAACGGCCTGGTGGAGGTCGACGGAGTCGAGACGGACGGGGGCCCAGAGCGCAAGCGCTACGCGATCACCGAAGCCGGTGTGACCGATGTCGAGCAGTGGCTCGCCCGCCCGGAGAAGCCCGAGCCGTACCTCCAGAGCGTCCTCTACCACAAGGTCGTGCTCGCCCTGCTGACGGACCGCAGCGCCGACGACCTGCTGGACACCCAGCGGGCCGAGCACCTGCGGCTGATGCGGGAGCTCACCCGACGCAAGCTCGCCGGGGACCTCGCCGACCAACTGGTCTGTGACCACGCCCTGTTCCATCTGGAGGCCGACCTGCGGTGGCTCGAACTGACCGCGGCCCGGCTGGACCGGCTCGCCTCGGAGGTGCGCTCATGACCGCGGTGTCCCGGCCCGCCCTGCTCACGGCGGAAAGGCTGAGCAAGACCTACGGCGCCACGCCCGCGCTCGACGGCGCCGGCTTCTCCATCGCCGCCGGCGAGGTGGTGGCCGTCATGGGCCCCTCGGGCTCGGGCAAGTCGACGCTGCTGCAGTGCCTTGCCGGCATCGTCCCCCCGGACGAGGGGCAGATCAGGTACCGGGACAGGGACATGCTCACCCTGACCGACGCCGCGCGCAGCGCGCTGCGCCGGGAGGAGTTCGGCTTCGTCTTCCAGTTCGGCCAGCTGGTCCCCGAGTTGACCTGCCTGGAGAACGTGGCGCTGCCGCTGCGGCTCTCCGGGGTGGGACGCCGACCGGCCGAGGCGAAGGCGGCCGAGCTGTTGTCCCGGCTGGAGGTCGACGACCTGGCGGGCAAACGGCCAGGACAGGTGTCGGGCGGGCAGGGGCAGCGCGTCGCCGTCGCGCGTTCCCTGGTCAACAACCCCCGGCTGCTCTTCGCCGACGAGCCGACGGGCGCGCTCGACTCGCTCAACGGCGAGCGGGTGATGGGTCTGCTGGTGGCCGCGGCGCGGGAGGCGGGCACCGCCGTCGTCCTGGTCACCCACGAGACGCGCGTCGCCGCCTACTCGGACCGGGAGGTCGTGGTGCGGGACGGCCGCGTGCGTGACATGGCGGGTGCGGTATGAGCGCCGGCGTCCGGGCCTGGGCGCGCGACCTGCGGCTCGGCCTCCGGCTCTCGGTGACCGGCGGCGCCTCGGCCTGGACCCGCACGGCGCTCACCACGGTCGGTATCGCCCTGGGCGTGGTGATTCTGCTGCTGGCCGCGTCCGTCCCCCAGGTCCTCCAGGGCAGGGGCGAGCGCGACGACGCCCGGTCCATCTTCGGCGCCTCGGTCGAGGAGCGCGGCGAGCACACGCTGCTGGTGCGGGGCGCGGGGACGGAGTACCACGGGGAGCGGATCTCCGGGGTCGAGATCCAGCCCGACGCGGGCGAGAAGACCACGGCCGAGCCGCCGCCCGGGGTGAGCGAGATTCCCGCCCCCGGCGAGATAGTGGTCTCGCCGGCGCTGGCCCGGCTGCTCGACTCCTCCGAGGGGGAGTTGCTGGCCGAGCGCATGGACGACCTGCGCCGGGTGGGGACCATCGCGGACGAGGGGCTGCTCGGTTCCCAGGAGTTGTACTACTACGCCGGGGTCGACGACATGGCGGAGGCCGGCGCCCTCCGGATCGACAGCTTCGGGCAGCCGCAGGGCGACGACGAACTGCACCCGGTGCTGGTGCTGCTGATCCTGGTGATCGCCGTGGTGCTGCTGATGCCGGTGCCGATCCTGATCACCACGGCCGCCCGGTTCGGGGGCGAGCGCAGAGACCGGCGGCTGGCCGCGCTGCGGCTGGTCGGCGCCGACTCGGGTATGACGCGGAGGATCGCCGCCGGCGAGAGCCTGGTGGGCGCGGTGCTCGGGATGGCGCTCGGCGGGCTGCTGTTCCTGGCGATCCGCCCGCCGCTGGCGACGATCTCGGTCAGCGACACCAGCACCTTCGTCGCGGACATCACCCCCAGCCCTCCGCTGGCCCTCCTCGTGGTGCTGGCCGTGCCGCTGCTCGCGGTGGGAACGACGCTGTTCGCGATGCGCTCCGTCGTGGTGGAGCCGTTGGGCGTGGTCCGGCGGTCGCGGGACCGTCCGCGCCGGCTGCTGTGGCGGGTGGTGCCCGGGGTGTTGGGGCTCGGGCTGCTCGCGCTCATGCTGAACGGGGACTTCTCCGGCTCGGACATCGCGGTCGTCCAGGCGGTCGCCGGGGTGACGCTGCTGTTGATCGCCTCGACCGCGCTGCTTCCCTGGCTGGTGGAGCGCGTCACCGGGCGGCTGCGAGGAGGACCGGCCTCCTGGCAGTTGGCGACGCGCCGGCTCCAGCTCAGCAGCGGCCCGGCCGTGCGCGCCATGAGCGGCATCATGGTGGCCGTCGCGGGGGCCACGGCGCTGTACATGCTCTTCGACGGTGTCCGCGAGGAGGACATGACCCCGACGCACGCGGACCTGGACCGCGCCCAGGTCGAGGCGTCCGTGAGCACCGGCGACCGGGAGACGGTCGGCGGCGCCGTCGACGAGTTGGAGGGGATACCCGGAGTCGAGGCCGTCCTGCCCTATCACGCGTTCTACGTCCCCGTCTGGCGGGAGGGAGCGGAGGGGGCCGTGGACGAGCGGACCGAGATCGTGGTGGCGGAGTGCTCGGTGCTGGTCGAGCTCGCCCACATCGAGGACTGCGCCGAGGGCGAGGTCTACGACGCGCCGCCGGAGGAGGACTTCGACATCGTCCGCCCGGGGACAGGCGATGTCGTGGGGCTCCACGGAGGCTTCGGCGAGGAGCTCACCGGCCTTGACGGCCTGTGGACGGTCCCGGAGACGCGCGAGGTCGAGCCCAGGGACTCTCCGAGCGGTATGTCGACGCGCGGGCTGCTGATGACCTCCGAGGCCCTCGACGGCCTGTGGCCGGAGGAGGGGACGGCCTCGCTGCTG
Source organism: Streptomyces zhaozhouensis (assembly GCF_900230195.1). Lineage (GTDB taxonomy): Bacteria > Actinomycetota > Actinomycetes > Streptomycetales > Streptomycetaceae > Streptomyces > Streptomyces zhaozhouensis. Next base: position 593,408 of record NZ_OCNE01000002.1, on the reverse strand, counting down.
CTGCGCGCCGACCTCAGCGACCGGGACACCATGGAGCGGATCAGGAACGTGGTGGCCGACCTCCCCGACGGTGACGCCCGCGCGTTGGTGAACGAGCGGATCTCCTCCCAGCTGGAGGGCATCCAGACGTGGATGATCATCGGGGCGTCCGGCGTGCTGGCGTTGATCGGCGGCAGCATGTTGGTCACCACGCTGGAGCAGTTGCGCGAGCGCAAGCGGCTGCTCGCCGCGCTGGTCGCCGTCGGCGCCCGCCGCACCACCCTCGGGTTCTCGGTGCTGTGGCAGACCGCGGTGCCGGTGGCGCTCGGCATCGCGCTGGCCTCGTCGGTGGGCGTGGTGCTGGGGGCGATGCTGATGTCGCTGGTGCGGATACCGCTGGGCGGCTGGCTGGCCTTCCTCCCGATGGCCGGTGCGGGCGCCGGGGTGATCGCGCTGGTCACCGTCGGCAGCCTCCCGCTGCTGTGGCGGCTGATGCGCCCGGACGGGCTGCGCACCGAGTGACCGGAGCGGGTCCGGGCGGCGCCAGCGCGCCCCGTCCGGGCCCGCCCCGCCCGGCCGGTCGGCTCGCGGGAGCGGCCGGTAGATTCGACCCCATGACTGGTACCAACGAATACCGCGTCGAGCACGACTCGATGGGCGAGGTGCGGGTTCCGGCCGACGCCAGGTGGCGGGCCCAGACCCAGCGCGCGGTGGAGAACTTCCCGATCTCCGGCCAGCGCCTGGAGCGCGCGCACATCGCCGCCCTGGCTCGCGTCAAGGCGGCCGCGGCCAAGGTCAACGCCGAGCTGGGCGTGGTGGACAAGGACATGGCGGAGGCCATCGCCGCCGCGGCCGAGGAGGTCGCCGAGGGCCGCTGGGACGAGCACTTCCCGATCGACGTCTTCCAGACCGGTTCGGGTACCTCGTCCAACATGAACACCAACGAGGTGCTCGCCACCCTCGCCACCGAGCGCCTCGGCCGGCCGGTCCACCCCAACGACCATGTCAACGCCAGCCAGTCCTCCAACGACGTCTTCCCCTCCTCGATCCACATCGCCGCCACCGGCGCCGTGATCGAGGTGCTGATCCCCGCGCTCACCCACCTCGCCGAGGCGCTGGAGCGCAAGGGCCAGGAGTTCGCCACGGTGGTGAAGTCCGGCCGCACGCACCTGATGGACGCGACGCCCGTCACCCTGGGGCAGGAGTTCGACGGCTACGCGGCCCAGATCCGCTACGGCGTGGAGCGGCTCAACGCCTCCCTGCCGCGCCTGGCCGAACTGCCGCTCGGCGGCACCGCCGTCGGCACCGGGATCAACACCCCGCCCGGCTTCTCCGCCGCCGTGATCGCCGAGGTGGCCCGCGCCACCGGCCTGCCGCTCACCGAGGCCCGCGACCACTTCGAGGCGCAGGGCGCCCGGGACGGCCTGGTGGAGACCTCGGGCCAGCTGCGCACCGTCGCCGTCTCGCTCACCAAGATCTGCAACGACCTGCGGTGGATGTCCTCGGGCCCGCGCACCGGTCTCGCCGAGATCGCGCTGCCCGACCTCCAGCCCGGCTCCTCGATCATGCCGGGCAAGGTCAACCCGGTGATCCCGGAGGCCGTGCTGATGGTCGCCGCCCAGGTGACCGGCAACGACGTCACGGTGACCACCGCCGGCGCCTCCGGCAACTTCGAGTTGAACGTCATGCTGCCGGTCATGGCCAAGAACGTGCTGGAGTCCATCCGGCTGCTGGCCAACGCCTCCCGGCTGCTGGCCGACCGCACCGTGGACGGCATCACCGCCAACGCCGAGCGCGCCCTGGAGTACGCCGAGTCCTCGCCCTCCGTGGTCACCCCGCTCAACCGGTACATCGGCTACGAGGAGGCGGCCAAGGTCGCCAAGCGGGCGCTGGCCGAGCGGAAGACCATCCGCGAGGCCGTGCTCGACGGCGGATATGTCGAGCGTGGTGAACTGACGGTGGAGCAGCTTGACGAGGCGCTCGACGTGCTGCGCATGACCCGCCCGTGACGTTTCCCTGACCACGTGTCAGCACGATGCCCCCGCCCGGGGCCACGACCCGAATACCATGTGTGAATGGAGACGGGAAACGGCGGAACGGGCGGGGAGCATCGCTGGCGACCGGGCGACCACATTCTGTGGCGGTACAGGGCCAATGGAGCCCGACATTTCCATATCTGTAGGCCGGTCACCGTTGTCAGGGACACCCCGGATCTGCTGGCCGTCTGGCTCGCCCCCGGAACGGAGTGCGTACGCCCCGTGCTCGCGGACGGCACCCCTCCGCATCTCGAACCCCTGGCCACCCGTTACACCAAGCCACGCACCACGGACCGTTGCCGCTGGCTCGGCAACGGCCTGCTGAAGCTGGCCCGCCCGGGAGAACCGTGGTCGGTCTGGCTTTTCTGGGATCGGGACTGGCGCTTCAGGAACTGGTACGTCAATCTTGAAGAGCCCCGGAGCCGGTGGTCCGGCGGGGTGGATTCCGAGGATCACTTTCTCGATATCGTGGTCTACGCTGACCGCAGCTGGGAGTGGCGGGACGAGGACGAATTCGCCCAGGCAGAAATGGCGGGGCTGCTGGACGCCGGCCAGGTGGCACGGGTCCGCGCCGCGGGTCAGGAGGCGCTACGGCTGATCACCGCCTGGGGCCTGCCCTTCTCCGAGAACTGGCCGTCCTGGCGGCCCGACCCCCGTTGGCGGCGCCCCCGACTCCCCGCCGACTGGCGCCGCCCCGCGCCCTCCGCCCCCGCCCCGGCCCGCCCCGGCCGGCTCCCCGATCACCCAAGAGCCTCTTGATACGCCCCGGGGCGTCAAACGTAGGATCAACCCTCATCGGACACACAACCCAACATCGCCACCCCGCACGCTAGTTCCCGCCTGGATGGACAGCCCCTCGTGACGGACCCGACCCCTCCGCAGCCCCTGGCTCGCACGGCGGACGCACCGCGCGCCGAGAGCCCGGCGCTGCCGCACGCCCGCTCCGAGCCGGACACCACGGAAGCGCCCCTCGTCCGTCCCGCGACCGACGAGATCCCCGCCGGCGGGATGCGCGAGCTGGAGCGGCTGCGGTTCGTGGGCTCGGCCACCCGACGCATCGCGCGCGGCATGGACCTGGACGAGATCGTGCTGGGCCTGTGCCGGGCCTCGGTGCCGACGTTCTCCGACGCGATCCTGGTCTACCTGCGGCACCCGTTGCCCGTGGGGGACGAACAGCCGGTCAACCCGTGGGTCCTCAAGCTGCGGCGCACCGACCGCATCCCCGAGGCGCTCTCCCTGGAGTCGTTCAACGACCCGCCGCCGGACGACGTCGGCGGCGAGCTGCCGCTGCTCTCCGGTGCCACGCCCCTGGTCGAGGTGCGGGGAAACGGGCCGCTGGCCGAGGTGTTGCGCGGGGTGCGGCCGGTCTTCATCGAGACGCAGGTGCCGAAGGCCGCGATGCGCGAGCTGACCGGGGCCGCCGTGCTGCCCGAGGGGCGCAGGGCGATCCTGACCCCGCTGCGCGGCCGGCGCCGGGTGATCGGCGCGGCGATCTTCCTGCGCCGCCCGGACCGCGACGTGTTCGCGGCCGAGGACCTCCAGGTCGCCCAGCAGCTCGCGACGCACTCGGCGCTCGGCGTCGACAAGGCGGTGCTCTACGGGCGTGAGGCGTCCATCGCCGACGAGTTGCAGCGCACCATGCTCCCCGACGACCTGCCGCAGCCCACCGGCGTGCGGCTCGCCAGCCGTTACCTGCCGGCCGCGCAGTCGGCGCGGGTGGGCGGCGACTGGTACGACGCGATCCCGTTGCCAGGCAGCCGGGTCGCGCTGGTGGTCGGTGACGTGATGGGGCACTCGACGACCTCGGCGGCGATCATGGGCCAGCTGCGGACGACGGTGCAGACGCTGGCGGGCCTGGACCTGTCGCCGCTGGACGTGCTGCACCACCTGGACGAGCAGGCCCAACGCCTGGGCCAGGACCGGATGGCGACCTGCCTCTACGCGGTCTACGACCCGGTGGCGCACCGGATCACGGCGGCCAACGCGGGCCACCCGCCCCCGGTGCTGCTGCACGTCGACGGTTCGACGGAGCTGGTCGACCTGCCGCCGAACGCGCCGATCGGGGTCGGCGGCGTCGACTTCGAGATGGTCGAGGTGGAGGCCCCGGCCGGCGCGACGTTGCTGCTGTACACCGACGGCCTGGTCGAGTCGCGCTCCCGCGACGTGTGGACCGGCGTCGAGCATCTGCGGGAGAAGCTGGCGGACATCTCCCAGCTGACCCGGCCGGACGCGGCCGCGCCGCTGGAGCCGCTGTGCGACGAGGTGCTGGACATCGTCGGGCCCGGCGACCGGGACGACGACATCGCGCTGCTGGCCGCCCGTTTCGAGGGCATCGCGCCGGACGACGTCGCGTTCCGCTGGCTGGACCCACGCGCCGAGTCGGTGCGCGAGGCGCGGCGGATGGTGCGGGAGAACCTGACCCGCTGGGACCTGGAGCATCTGCTGGACTCGGTGGAGCTGCTGGTGAGCGAGGTGGTGACCAACGCCGTCCGGTACGCGGAACGCCCCGTCACGCTGCGGCTGTTGCGCACCGAGGTGCTGCGCTGCGAGGTCGGCGACGACGTTCCGCAGCTGCCGAGGCTGCGACAGGCCGGGCCCGCCGACGAGGGCGGCCGCGGGCTGTATCTGGTGCAGCGGCTGGCCCGCGACTGGGGCGCCACCCGGCTGAGCACCGGCAAGCTGGTCTGGTTCGAGGTGGCGGGCGAGAAGGCCGCCTGAGGCAGCGACGCGGGGCCGCCCGAGCCACGCCGGGCGGCCCGCCGCTCCTCAGGCCGGCGCCGAGCCGGCCAGCGCGGCCTCCGCGTCGAGGGTGGCGGCGACGCCGCTCAGCACGGACGCCACCCGGATCGCGTCCTGCACCGTCTCGCGTCTGACTCCCGCCTGCCGCAGGGCGCGTTCGTGGGAGGTCAGGCAGCGGCCGCAGCCGCCGACGGCGGAGACCGCCAGCGACCACAGTTCGAAGTCCACCCGGTCCACGCCGGGATCGCGCAGCGCGTTCATCCGCAGCCCGGCGGGGAGCGCGTCGTACTCTGGGTCGTCGAGCAGGTGGCGGGCGCGGTAGAAGACGTTGGTCATCGCCATCAGCGCCGCCGCCGTGCGGGCCGCCCGGTGGGCGTCCTCGGTCAGGTGCTTGCGCGCCTCCGCCTCGGTCTCCCGCAGCAGCGGCGCGCAGCGGGTGGCCTCGGCGCAGGCCAACAGCGTCCCCCAGAGCTGCTGCTCGGTCAGCTCGCCGTGGCGCGTGAGGGAGCCGAGGGCCAGGCTCAGGTCCTTGGCGTGGGGCGGCAGCGCCGCCCTGACCGCGTCGAGGGCCACCGGGTCACACCCCGGCCAGCAGCTTCTCGGCGTCCAGCGTCGGCTCGCCCTTCGACCAGTTGCACGGGCACAGCTCGTCGGTCTGGAGGGCGTCGAGGATCCGCAGCACCTCCTGCGGGTTGCGCCCCACCGAGCCGGCGGTGACCATCACGAACTGGATCTCGTTGTCCGGGTCCACCAGGAAGACCGCCCGCTGCGCGAAGCCGTCCTCACCGCGCACCCCGCAGGCCCGCATCAGCTCGTGCTTGGGGTCGGAGAGCATCGGGAACGGCAGTTCGCGCAGGTCCTCGTGGTCGCGGCGCCAGGCGTGGTGCACGAACTCCGAATCGCCCGAGACCCCGAGCACCTGGGCGTCGCGCTCGGCGAACTCGCCGTTCAGCCGGCCGAAGGCGGCGATCTCGGTCGGGCAGACGAACGTGAAGTCCTTCGGCCAGAAGAACACCACGGACCAGCTGCCCTGCCGGTCCTTGTTGGTGAAGGTCTCGAACCGCAGCTCCTCGGACGGGCCGACGACGCCGGTCAGTTCGTACGTGGGGAACTTGTCACCGATGGTAAGCAAGGTGGCTGCTCCTGATCGTGTCAGATCGCGGGATGAGGGTCGGTGGCAACGGTGACATACATGGTGCTTCTCCTCATGCCAGCCGTTCACGGAAATACCCACTTCGAGTGGTTTTCCCGAGAGTTGAGGGCGTTTCGGTGACGTGTGGTCGACGGTCGACGACCGGCGTCTGCCCGGCGCGAACACGCGCGGACCCTGGTCGCGATGTATCGCGACTCGGTACGCTGAAGGGGTGAACGCAGACAAGCCGCCCTCCGTGTCCCTGGAGAAGTCAGCCGAGCCCGAGCACCCCGCGCCCGCGCCGGCCACGGGGGCCCCGTCCCCCGCCCCGGCCGCGGCCCACGGTCCCGGCGCGGTGCGTGCCTCGGACGCCGACCGGGACCGGATCGCCGACATCCTGCGGGAGGCGCTGGCCGAGGGGCGGCTGGAGCCGGACGAGCACGCGGAGCGGCTGGACGCGCTCTACCGTTCCAAGACACTCGGCGAGTTGCAGCCCCTGATCGGCGACCTGCCCGCGGGGCAGCGCTCCCAGCCGCCGGGCCCCGCGGCGCCGGGCCCCGGCCCGGGACAGGGCCGGGACATGAGCTTCGGCGGCCACAAGCACGGCGGCATCCGCGTGGCCGGCGCGAAGAACGTGGTGGCCGTCTTCAGCAGCGCCAACCGCGCCGGCACCTGGCGGGTCGGCTCCAAGGTCAGCGCGGTGGCCGTCTTCGGCTACGTCGAACTGGACCTCACCGAGGCGCTGTTCGAGCAGCAGCACGTGACGATCAACGCCACCTCCGTCTTCGGCGGCGTGGAGATCCGCGTCCCGGAGAACGTGACGCTTCGCAGCAACGGCTCCGGTGTGATGGGCGGGTTCGAGGTCCGGGAGCGGGAGGCGACCGACCTGCGCGCCCCGGTGATCACCGTGCAGGGCGCGGCGATCATGGGAAGCGTGGAGGTCAAGGCGATCGAGGGGAAGCGGCTGCGCGACCTCGGCAACGGGTGAGAGCGCGGGGCTCCCGCGGCGCCTCGGGGGGCAACTCGCGGACGGTGCGTGGTCGCGTTGTGCATAAGCGTGCGCACAGCGGGTAGGGCTCGGGGGACCGTCACTCGTATGGCCGAGCAAGGTGGGAAGTGGACGTGGGTGCTCCCACGACGGGTGAGGGTCGAGCCAGGAGCGACCCCCCGGTAGCCGTCGTCAGGAGTTGACCGTGCTGCAACCGTCACCGCCACACGAGTCCCCGTGGTCCCCAGCCGGCTCCGCCCAGCCCCGTTCCAGGGACCTGGCCGGCCCGTGGCACTCGGAGGCCGCCTGTCGCCGCGACGAGGCGGGGCTGTTCTTCGCCCCGTCCCAGGAGCCGACGGCGGCGCGACTCTCCCGCGAGCAGGCCGCCAAGTCGGTGTGCGCCCGCTGTCCGGTGCTGATCGAGTGCCGTGAGCACGCCCTGCTGCAACCCGAGCCCTACGGCGTCTGGGGCGGGTTGACCGCCGCCGAGCGCCGGGTGGTGCTCAGCCGTCGGCGCCGCCGTGAGGCCGCCTCCGGCGGACGCCAGGCGGACATCACCCGCATCGCCTGAGCCACCCCCACCCCGCGTCGGCGGCCTCCCACCCCGGCCGACGCGCGCCCCCACCCGCTTCCGGTCGTTCCCGGTCATTGGGGCGGCGGCCCCACACCGGCCGTGCCGCCGCCCCACCGAGAGCTGCCGTCGGGACACCGCGCGGGCCGACCAGGGCCCGCCGCGGTTCAGGGCCGTTCGAAGTCGACCTGACTGTAGGCCCGCAGCTTCGCCAGCCGGTGCGTGGAGTCGATCTGCCGGATGGTGCCCGAGCGCGAACGCACCACCAGCGACTGGGTGGTGGCGGTCGCGGCGCTGTAGCGCACCCCGCGCAGCAGCTCCCCGTCGGTGACCCCGGTGGCGACGAAGAACGCGTTCTCGCCGTGGACCAGGTCCTCGGTGTGCAGCACCCGGTCCAGGTCGTGGCCGGCGTCCAGCGCGGCCCGCCGTTCCTCCTCGTCCTTGGGCCAGAGCTTGCCCTGGATGGTGCCGCCCAGGCACTTGATCGCGCAGGCCGCGATGACGCCCTCCGGGGTGCCGCCGATGCCGAGCAGCAGGTCGGCGCCGGTGCCCTCGCGGACGCTCATGATCGCGCCGGCCACGTCGCCGTCCTGGATGAACTTGATGCGGGCGCCGCTCTCCCGCACCCGCCGCACCAGGTCCGTGTGGCGCGGGCGGTCCAGGATCACCACGGTCACGTCGGCCGGTGAGCCGCCCTTCGCCTTGGCGACCCGGCGCACGTTGACCTCGGGGGGCGCGTCGATGTCCACGAACTCCGCCGCCTCCGGGCCGGTGGCCAGCTTGTTCATGTAGAAGACGGCGCTCGGGTCGAACATCGCACCCCGCTCCGCCACCGCGAGCACGGAGACCGCGTTGCCCATGCCCTTGGCGGTGAGCGTGGTGCCGTCCACCGGGTCGACCGCGACATCGCACTCGGGGCCCGTGCCGTCGCCGACTCGCTCGCCGTTGAAGAGCATCGGGGCGTCGTCCTTCTCGCCCTCGCCGATGACCACCACGCCGTTCATCGAGACGGTGGAGATCAACGCGCGCATGGCGCGGACCGCCGCACCGTCGGCGCCGTTCTTGTCGCCCCTGCCGACCCAGCGGCCCGAGGCCATGGCCCCCGCCTCGGTGACGCGGACCAGTTCGAGCGCCAGGTTGCGGTCGGGCGCCTGGGGCGCGACGTCCAGGGGTGAGGGGAGGTGGTGTTCGGTCATCGGAACGCACCTTTCCGAGTGCGCCGGGCGCACTCGTGCCGGGTTGAGGGTGGTTCGACTCTAGCCCGATCGGCCTCAGATGAGCAGACCGCCTATCTGATGAGCGAACGAGGGGGTGGCTGCGACGCCGCACACGCGGTGCGGGAACATGGCGGGGTGGCGAAAGAAGAGGTAACGGAGGCCGCCCACGCGGCGCAGGCGGACCCGTCCCAGCCCCGGCCCGAGGACGCGCCGCCGGCGGCCGCCGGCGGGGAGGACGCCAGGGCGCGGCGGTTGAAGCGGCTGCGCCTCCAGAGCGTGCAGAACATGGTGATCTCCACCGCGCTGATCACCCTGGGCACCCTCGCGGTCTACTTCCTCACGCCCAACGGCGAGACCGAGCAGCAGGTGCGGACCGTGGAGTACGAGGTCGCCTCCGCCACCGCCGCCCGCGCCGCGCCCTATCCGCTGGTGGTGCCCGAGGGGCTCGTCGGCGACTGGCGCGCCACCTCCGTGCGCTACGAGCCGCAGGGCGAGCACGGTGCCACCTGGCGGCTCGGCTTCCTCGACCCGGACGAGCGCTACGCCGCGCTGGCCCAGTCCGACGGCGAACCGGCGGACTTCGTCCCCTCCGTCACCCAGAACGCCGAGGAGACCGACAGGACAGAACGTGTCGACGACCGGGAGTGGACGGTCTGGGAAGGGCCCAAGTACGACGCCCTGGTGCTGACCGAGCCCGAGGTGACCACCGTCGTCATGGGCACCGCCCCGCTGGACCAACTGGCCAGGCTCGCCGGCGCGCTGGAGGTCAGGGAGACCGAGCCGACGACCGGGACCGAGGGCTGACCGGGCCCGGCCGGCTCACTCCTCCGCGTCCTCGCTCTCCTCGCCCTCCTCGCGCTCCGACTCCCGCTCCAACGCCGCGTCCAGCCGCGCCCGCGCGCCCTCCAGCCAGCGGCCGCAGATCCGCGCCAGCTCCTCGCCGCGCTCCCAGAGCGCCAGCGACTCCTCCAGCGTCACCCCGCCGGCCTCCAGCCGCCGGACCACGTCGACCAACTCGTCCCGCGCCTGCTCGTAGCCGAGCGTCGCGCCCGCGTCCGGTTCCGTCATGGCCGTCACCCTATGCTTCCCTCGGCCGCCGCCGACTCCGCCTCCGCGCCGGGCTCCACCGTCCCGCGCGCCACCGTGACCCCGAACTCGCCCTCCGCCACCCGGGCGCGCAGCGCCTCACCCGGCGCCACGTCCTCCGGGGCGCGTACCGCCCCGCCGTCCGCCCGCTGAAGAACCGCGTACCCCCGGCGCAGGGTCGCCGCCGGGGACAGCGCCACCACCCGCGCCCTGGTGTGCGCCAGGTCCGCGCGCGCCGCGTCCAGTCGATGCGCCAGCGTGCGCCGGGAGCGCTCGACCAGCGTCGCCAGCTCCGCGGCGCGCTCGTCCACCATCCGATGCGGCTCCGCCAGCACCTGTCGCGACCTGACCCCGGCCAGCCCGCTCTCCTCCCTGGCCAGCAACGTCTCGACCCCGCGCCGCGCCCGGTCCCGCAACTCCCGGACGCGCGCCGCTTCCTCGCCCACGTCCGGCACCACGCGCTTGGCCGCGTCCGTCGGCGTGGAGGCGCGCACGTCCGCGACCAGGTCCAGCAGCGGCGAGTCCGGCTCGTGCCCGATCGCCGAGACCACCGGAGTGCGGCAGTCGGCCACGGCCCGCACCAGGCGCTCGTCGGAGAACGGCAGCAGATCCTCGACGCTGCCGCCGCCGCGCGCCACGACGATGACGTCGACCTCCTCGTCCTCGTCCAACTCCCGCACGGCCTCGACCACCTGGGCCACCGCCTGCGCGCCCTGGACCGCCACGTTCCGCACCGCGAACCGCACGGCCGGCCAGCGGAGCCTCGCGTTCTCCAGGACGTCGCGCTCGGCGGCCGAGGCCCGGCCGGTGACCAGGCCCACCCGCCCCGGGAGGAACGGCAGCGGGCGCTTGCGCCCCGCCGCGAAGAGCCCCTCCTCGGTGAGCGCGCGCTTCAGCCGCTCCAGGCGCAGCAGCAGCTCCCCGACACCCACCGCACGGATCTCCGAGGCGCGCAGCGACAACTCCCCGCGCGGGGCGTACCACTCCGGCTTGCCCAGCACCACGACGCGGGCGCCCTCGACTATCACGTCCGCCACCCGGTCGAAGACCGCCCGGAAGCACGTCACCCGCAGGGAGACGTCCCGTGCCGGGTCGCGCAGGGTGAGGAAGACCACCCCGAAGCCGGGCCGGCGGGAGAGCTGCGTGATCTGGCCCTCCACCCACACCGCCCCGAGCCGGTCGATCCAGCCGCCGATCAGCCGGGAGACCTCCCCGACCGGGATCGGCGCCTCCGCCGAAGTCTGCGTCGCTGCCATGGAGTCACGCTAACCCCGACCACTGACAGTGCCGTTCCCGCGCCCCTCCGCACCGCCTCTACGATGGGGGCATGGCTGAAGACACCGACCGCCGCCGCGTCCTGCTGGCCGCCCCCCGGGGCTACTGCGCGGGGGTGGACCGTGCCGTCATAGCCGTGGAGCAGGCGCTGGAGCAGTACGGCCCGCCGATCTACGTCCGGCACGAGATCGTGCACAACAAGTACGTCGTCCGCACGCTGGAGAAGAAGGGCGCCGTCTTCGTCGAGGAGACCGGCGAGGTCCCCGAGGGCGAGATCGTCATCTTCTCCGCCCACGGTGTCGCCCCCGAGGTCCACCGTGAGGCCGAACGCGGCAAGCTCGCCACCGTCGACGCCACCTGCCCGCTGGTCACCAAGGTGCACAAGGAGGCCGTGCGCTTCGCCAAGGACGACTACGACATCCTGCTGATCGGCCACGAGGGCCACGAGGAGGTCATCGGCACCAGCGGCGAGGCCCCCGACCACATCACCCTCGTCGACGGCCCGGACGACGTGGCGAACGTCGAGGTCAGGGACCCGGAGAAGGTCGTCTGGCTCTCCCAGACCACGCTGTCGGTCGACGAGACCATGGAGACCGTCGGCGCGCTCAAGGAGCGCTTCCCGCAGCTGGTCAGCCCGCCGAGCGACGACATCTGCTACGCCACGCAGAACCGTCAGACCGCGATCAAGCAGGTCGCGGCCGACGCGGACCTGGTGCTGGTCGTCGGCTCGAAGAACTCGTCGAACTCGGCGCGCATGGTTGAGGTGGCGCTCGGCGCCGGCGCGCGCGCCTCCTACCTGGTGGACAACGCCTCGGAGATCGAGGAGTCCTGGCTGGAGGGCGTGCGCACGGTGGGGCTCTCCTCGGGGGCCTCCGTGCCGGAGGTGCTGGTCGACGGCGCGCTGGAGTGGTTGGCCGAGCGCGGCTTCGACGACGTGGAGGTCGTCCAGCCGATCAGCGAGCACATCCAGTTCTCGCTGCCCAAGGAGCTGCGCCGCGACCTGCGTGCCGAGGCCGCGGCCAAGCTGGAGGGCTGAGCGCCGGGCCGCGCGCACCTGGTTTGTCCGGTTCGCCCTGTCCAGCTGCTGAAGCCGGTTCCACTGCCGGCTCCACCGACGCGACCGGCGTGTGGCGACGAGACGGGCTGCCTGGCAACGAGACGGGCTGCGTGGCGACGCGACAGGCTGCGTTGGCGACGCGGCCGGCTGCCTGGCGACGCGCCCCGTCCGCACCGACTCGACCGGCTCAGCGGCTCCGGCGCAGCCGGCGGCGGAGCAGCTGAAGTCCCTTGCGGACCAGGGCGATCCACAGGGCGACCCCGGTGCCGGCGAAGAGCCAGGGGGCCCGGAGGGCCAGTTCGGTCATGGTGTTCATCGGCCCGCTCGTCGTCAGCAGCCCGAGGGCGAACGCGATGGGCGCCGCGATCGGCCCGCAGATCACCTCGGCCGGGCGGACCCAGCCGGCGGCGACGAGCGAGGTCAGGACGAACAGCACCCCGTAGAGCGTGGGCGCGCCGCCGACCAGCTCGCAGAACCAGGCGGTGAGCACCATCGCGACCGTCGCCAGCACCCCGCAGCCGAGGCCGGTCAGCCGGGGCTTGGGCAGCCGGCCGAGCGCGACCAGGACGGGCGCGCGCCCCGTCGTCCCGCCCGTCCTGGCCCGTGCCGGGGCCGGCGCCGCGCCGGCGGGCCGGGGCACCCGCCGGTGCACCTCGGCCGGATGTTGCCGAGGGTGCCGAGTTGTGTGCGTGCTGTGTTCCACCGTCCCAACGTAAGCCGCGGCCCTGGCCCTGCCGGGAGGGACACGCTTAACGGTCGATATGACCGCGCCCGGCGGCCGTCACCCGGGGCGCCCTTAGACTGGTGGGCGGCGTCCGCGCCTCACTCGTTCGTCGCATCCCCTCACTCGTTCCGGGAAGTCTCACGTGTCGCTCACGATCGGTATCGTCGGCCTGCCCAACGTCGGCAAGTCCACGCTGTTCAACGCCCTGACCAAGAACGACGTGCTCGCGGCCAACTACCCGTTCGCGACCATCGAGCCCAACGTCGGCGTCGTCGGCGTCCCCGACCCCCGGCTGGGGAAGCTCGCCGAGGTCTTCTCCTCCCAGCGGGTGCTGCCCGCGACGGTCGACTTCGTCGACATCGCGGGCATCGTGCGCGGGGCGAGCGAGGGCGAGGGCCTGGGGAACAAGTTCCTCCACAACATCCGCGAGTCCGACGCGATCTGCCAGGTCATCCGCGCCTTCAAGGACGAGAACGTCGTCCACGTGGACGGCCGGGTCTCGCCGAAGAGCGACATCGAGACCATCGACACCGAGCTGATCCTCGCCGACCTCCAGACCATCGAGAAGGTGCTGCCCCGGCTCCAGAAGGAGGCCCGGGTCAAGAAGGACAAGCAGCCGACGGTCCGCGCGGTCGAGGAGGCCAAGGCCATCCTGGAGGAGGGGCGCACCCTCTTCTCCGCCGGCATCGCCCAGGGCGGCGAGCGCGCCGAGCCGCTGCGCGAGCTGCACCTGCTGACGGTGAAGCCGTTCCTCTTCGTCTTCAACGTGGACGAGGACGAGCTGACCGACGAGGCGTTCCAGGCGGAGCAGCGGGCGCTGGTCGCCCCGGCCGAGGCGATCTTCCTCAACGCGAAGCTGGAGGCCGACCTCGCCGAGCTGGACGAGGAGGAGGCGCTGGAGCTCCTCGGGACCGTCGGCCAGGACGAGCCGGGCCTGGCCCGCCTCGCCCGCGCCGGCTTCGAGACCCTCGGACTCCAGACCTACCTCACGGCCGGCCCCAAGGAGGCCCGCGCCTGGACGATCCGCCGCGGCGCCACGGCCCCGGAGGCGGCGGGGGTGATCCACACGGACTTCCAGAAGGGCTTCATCAAGGCCGAGGTCATCTCCTTCGACGACCTGATGGACGCCGGCTCCGTCCAGGAGGCCCGCGCACGCGGCAAGGCGCGCATGGAGGGCAAGGACTACGTGATGCGCGACGGGGACGTTGTGGAGTTCCGCTTCAACGTGTGAGCGGTGCCTTCACCGGGTCGGCACTGCCATTGTGGGGACCAGATAGGCTTCGGCTCGCTGAGCCGGAGTCCTTCCCGCGCCTGTTCATGGGCCTGCTCCGGTAGGTCTGTCGGCTGGGGCGGAACGCACTGCTGAGCCGAGTCACACGACCGCGACACGCGGGGACGACTCGACCAGGGACTTGAGCTTCTGTCGTGTCTCAGCGTCGGTCGAGTACACGACCGTACCGATCATCCCGCGTGTCAGCAGAACCTTGTAGGTGTTGCGGATCAGCCGGTCGACGTCAGCGTCCGGTGTCGACTTCTTGAAGACCGGGTCTTTCGACGCCGAACGGTCCGTGACCCAGCGATCGCCACGCCACACCAGGTCGGGTCCCAGGATGACGCCACTCCAGTCATATTCGAAACCCTGGGCTGTGTATACGCAGCCCACCTGCCCGAAACCGGCCGGATCGGTCGCCCACAGGGCAGCGGGAGGCGCGCCACCAATGGAACGCTGACCGTACACGTTCCAGGGGCGTTCCCACTCCCCGATGACGACGTCTGCGGGCAGGGCCTGGCCTGGGGGCACCTTCTTCGTCCACTTCCAGCAGTAGCCCGCGGACATGCGTGCGCTGTACCCGTGCATGCGGCGGTCATCGAGGATCGCCTCCAGCTCCTGAGGACTTTCCGCGACCCTGAGCTGCATTTTGCCATCGGGGGCCCATGCCGTGGGTCCGCCTGGTTCGAGCCCCAACATACGTACGACCCAGTGCAGATACGCGTCGCTGCCGCCGCATCTGAACTGACTGTCCAGCGACACGAGTCGGCATCGGAGTCCCTTCCGCTGGGCAGCCGCCTTGATCTCCGCGACTGTCCCCATTTCCCCGGGCCGAACGACCTGGTGCTCGTCAAGCAGGAAGACCGGGACACGCGCCACGTCGATGAGCTCGTCGATTTGAGCCTTACCGGTGCGGTTCGACGCCTGTGTGTAGCGATTGGCCGACGTCTTCCGCATACGGTGGGACTCATCGCAGATCAGAACGTCGAGACTGTTGCGTTCAGCGGTCATGAAGCCGTTGAAGTACTTGAAGAGTTCCTTCACCTCACGCTTCCGCGCCCCTGCCACCTTTCTCATGGTGGTCGTGAACGAGTTGGAGCCCGTGGCGTGCAGCGTGGTGGTGCCTTGCCGGTACAGTTCGCCCAGGAGGGACAGCGCGATGACGCTCTTGCCGGTGCCCGGGCCCCCGGTGACGATGACGATCTCTTTCTGGTCGGATTGCTTGGCTCGGCGCACGGAGTTGAGTACGGTGCGATAAGCGACCCGCTGCTCATCCAGCAACACGAATTGCTCACGCTCACGGACCTCTTGGGCGGCCACTGCCATGAGTTGCCTGGACGGCCCGATCTTTCCCCGGATCAGATCGTCGGCGGCCGCGGCGCCGGACTCCGGTGCCAGCCTTGTGCGCAGATGGTCGATCAACTCGCCGCGCCGCGCCCCGATGAAAAGCTGTCCGTGTTGGTTCTGTTGGGCTTCGAAGAGCCCGTTGGCGCCGAACTCGGAGGCGTTGTGCAGGTAGGCGACACCGTGGACGCGATCCGGGTGTGCGGCGAGCGCTCCGTTGAAGGAGATGAGGTACTCGCAATAGCCGCGTACCTGGTCGACCGGGTGCAGTACCGCCCGCGGGTAGGAGTCGACGCGGCACAGCGACGGATCCTCGTCGTCGGGCTCCGCGCTGCTCCACTGCTTCAACTCCACGACGACGTACGACGGGAGCCCGGTCTCTGGGTGTACGCCGGCCAGGATGGCATCGGCCCGTTTGCTGGTCAGTGGCAGCCCGTACTCCAAGAGCACCTCGACCTGCCCGAGGCCGGCGTCGTTGAGCGCGCTCGCAAGCACGGGGATGCTCCGCTCCCACGAGCGGACCTCGGACGGGCCGGGCCTGTGGCCGTGCACCCACACGAACTGCTCGGTCAGGCGGAAGAACAGAGCACCTGAGTGGCATTCGGCAGCGACCGCCGCGGCGGAGTCGCGGAACAACAAGACAAGCCCCCAGGCAGCACGAAGGATCTCGCGCGGGTGGGGGCGTGTCCTCCATGACTCCGCGAGGCGGAGAGGAAGCCCGTCGGGCCGCAGCTACGTGGGGATCAAGGTTACCTGTGCCGTCTACGGTAGGCAGGTGGCAGCTGCGAGCCTTCGGCGGTGAGTTTCGGCTGGGCGCCATCGTAGTGTTGCATGCCGATGGTACCTGGGATGAGCTTGCGCAACTCGTTCTGGGTTGCGGGGTCGACCGCGTAGACCACGGTGCCGACGACGCCGCGAGTGAGAAGCACGTGGTAGGCATTGAGGATGCACCGGGTGACTACCGCGTCGTCGATCGAATCGAGGAAGGCGGGGTCGCGGGATGCACGTCGGTTCACCCTGAACTTTCCGTCACGGAAGACGAGATCAGGTCCGATAATGACGCCGTTCCAGTCGTACTCGAAGGTCTGTGCCGTGTAGACGCAGCCGACCTGGTCGATACCACGGCGATCAGTGGCCCACAGGTCCGAGCGTGGCGCGTGTGGGACGTTGTGCTCCGGCTTCACGTTCCAAGGCCGGTGCCACTCGCCGATGTGCAGGTCGTCGACTAGCCGCTGTCCGTCCGGGGGACTCCATGGCCAGCAGAAACCCGCGGTGATGCGGGCTGTCGCCCCTTCCAGGTGGCGTTCCCGGATGAACTGCTCCATCTGTCCGGGGGAGTCAGCGACGGCCAGCGTCATTTTTCCGTCGGGGCGCCAGGCGATGGGGTCAGAGGTGTCGAGGCCCAGCAGTTGTTGGACCCAGCGCTGGAACTGTGTGCTTCCGCCCGCCCGGAACGTTCCCTCCAGGTCGGTCACTTCGACGTCGCAGCCCATCTCCTCGCTGAGCTCCTTGAGGTATTCGGCAGTACCCACCTCGTCCGGGCGGATCGACTGGTGATCGTCGAGCAGGAAGATCGGGACTTTCGCGACCTTGATCAGCTCGCTCGCCTGTGGCCGGGCGTCGTCTCGCAGAGCGCTCGGCATCCAACGGTGTGTCGAGCTGCGCCGCATGCGGTGGGCTTCGTCGCAGATGAGGACGTCGATACTGTCCTCTGGGCTGTCGCTGAAGCTGTTGAAATAGCGATACAGCTGCTTGGCCGCATGGCGCTTGTCCGCTGCCCGTCCTCGGCGGGCAGTGCTGAGCATGATCTCGCGCAGGGTCTCCGTGTAGGCATGGGAGCCGCTTGCCAGCACGGCTTCGCGGCCCGTGAGTCCGAGGGAGCGTTGCAACTCGAGGGCAACCGCGCTTTTGCCACTGCCAGGGCCACCCCGCAGGATATAGACGCGTTTGACGTCACCACCGAGTGGTGCCGTGCTGTGTGCGGCCTCGGGGTCGTAGAACAATCCGACGTCAAAGCCGGTGAAGCGGGTTGTCTTCTCCAGGTGCCGAGTGATCCGGTCAACCGCGACGTACTGCTCATCGAGGAGTGTGAGGCCGCCACCAACGATGGAGCGCTGACGGGCCACATCGGTCACTTTGAGCAGAGGGTCCCGGCGGGCCCGCTCCAGTGCGGACGCCGCGCGTTCCCCGGAGGCGGGAGCGAATCTCGAAGTGAGCACTCGCCGGAAACGAGCCAGATCATCGAGGGTGTAGAGGAACCCGTGGTCGGTCTCGGGGAGATCGAACAGCGCCTCCACCCCCGCGTCACGTGCGTGATGGAGCAGTGCCACCCCCATCAACTGATTCTCGTGCTGACGCAAGTGAGGCAAGTAGCGCATCATGTATTCGCAGTAGCGCTGGATCTGCCGTACGGGATGCAACTTGTTCTTGCCGTCGCCGAAGCCGAGATCAACGGCGATGGGACACAGAGGGTCCACCGTGGCCTGTCGCACCTGTTTCAGCTCAACCGCGAGGTAAGAATCGGCGCCGGTGCCCGGGTGCTGGCCGCACAGCACCAGGTCGACGGCGCAGTTGGTGTGCGGCAGGTCCACCTCGACCTGCACTCGGACCTCGTCGAGGCCGCAGTCCAGCAGGGCTTTGACCACTACCGGAACGCTGTTGTCCCAAGAAGCCCTGTCGCCCTGGTTCGCGGTTCCTCCCTTGATCCGGGAATGTGCGTCCATCAGTTGTTCGGTGAGCGGAAGATGCGCGGATCCAGCTCGGGCCACGATCAGGCGACCGAGTTCGGCCGCGGACAGTTGTAAGAGCACGAAGAGGTCCCCAGGCACGAGAGAATCGCGCGGGTGGGGGCATGTCCTCCGTGTCCGCCGAGGCGGAGCGGAAGCCCGTCGGGCCGCAATGACGTTCCGCAGAGTACCCGGCGGCCAGGAAAGGAGGGCGGGCCTGATGGGCCCGCCCTCCCCTCGGCTCAGCCGAGGCGGTGCACCACGAACTGCACCAGTGCCCATGTCAGGTTCGAGCCGAGACTCGCCGTGATGCCAATGAGCACATCACGGAACCAGTTCGGGCGCTTAGGCGTGTACTCGACAGCGACCACAGGAACGCATCCCCTTCGGAGTGAACGGTGACGGCGCCGGATGGCTCCCGCCGGGAGCGCACCGTGGAGCCGTGTCACCGAACCGAAGGGCGTCGTGCGCACTTCAGGTCACGTCGCGTACGTCCTCCGGGGAGGAAACGCGGTGCCTGGTCAACGGTAGTGCACGACGAGGTCGCGCGGACGGGAAATGACACCCGGTCGACGAGGTTTCGGCACACGAGCCGTGTGGGTGCGGCGGCGGGGCGTTGTCAGTGGGTGGGGCTACGGTGAGTCTCCTCACTCGGGGTGACGTTCCCCGGGGAGGCGCTACTGTGTGTTGCTCTTCTGGAGGGTCCCCCCCATGTCCACCGATCTCTTCGGCGTCCGCGTGCTCGATCTGGACCGTGAAAGGCGGCGTGTGCGCTTTCGTGTCTTTGTCGTGTACTACGAGCCGAGTTGGGGGACGGGTGAGCTGCTGCCCGAGGACCCCAGCTTCTTCTTCCGGGTGTTGTGGGAGGCCGCGGAGGACTTCGGCCAGCATCGGTTCGGGGTGCTGACGGACCTGGTGCCGTTGGACGACTTCCTGGACGGCGCCGATCACCGTTGCTTCGTCGAGCGCTACGAGCGGGTGGCCGTGCGCAACCACCCGGTGAGTGACGAGGACTTCGAGCGGCTGGCGATGTTCTACTACGAGCGCGACGGCGGTTGGCAGGACGAGGAGTCGCTCGCGCAGGGCGACTACGACGTGTATGTCACCGACGCCCGCTGGCTGGAGTCGCTGCGGATCGGCCAGAGTTGGGGCACGACGAGCTACGCGGACCCGCCGTCCGGTCCCCCGGAGGACGGCGAGGACCCGTGGGAGGACTGGTACGACTTCTGCACCATGGGCGCCGAGCTGAAGGCGGACGCTTGCTTCACGCTCGGCTGGCTGAACGAGCGGCGGGGCGACGTCGAGGGCGCGGCCGCCGCCTACCTGCGGGTGGCGGAGGGCGAGGACCGGGCGCAGCGCGGCAAGGGGCTGCTGTACCTGGGGCGGCTGCGGGAGGCCGGGGGCGACGACGAGGCCGCCCGGGCCCTGTACGAGCGGGCCGAGCGGAGCAAGGACCACGAGCGGTACGGGGCGCGTTACCGCTCCCGGGCCGCGCTGCGGCTCGGCGCGCTGCTGCGCCGGCTCGGCGACGAGGAGGGCGCGCGGGAGGCGTTCGGCAGGGCCGTCGCCCGGGGGGAGCAGCAGATGGATCTCGGCGTAATCGCCGAGGCCCGGCGGCTGACGGGCGCGGAGTCCCCGGCGGAGACCGCCGACCGGCTCCACGGCGACGGCGCGCGGCAGGCGGCCCTGGCGGCGCTCGCCGAGCATCACGGGTCGGCCGTCGTGGAGTTGGCCGGCCGGTTGTTCGCGGGGGACTTCGAGGGGGCCGAAGCGGCGGCGGCAGCGGCCACCGAGGCCGACGACACGGCGGCCTTTCTCGTCGATCTCGCGATGAACCGTTGGCGCGAGTACAGCAGGGAGGCGGAGACGAAGCGGCTGCTGGAGTTGGCGCTCGCCACCGGCCGCGCGGCGGAGGGCTACGCGCGGGTCGTCGCGCGCGACGGCTTCGTGGCCCCGCCGCGCGGGGGGTTGGCGGCGGCTGAGCTGTTGACGGCCCTGTACGACCGGGGCGACGAGGCGGGGAGCGTCGCGTTGGCCGGGGCCGCCGAGCCCGTTCACCCGCGCGTGGCAGCCGAAGGCTACCTCCGCGTCGGCTCCGCCGCGGGGCGGCGCTCCGACTTCGCGCGGGCCGCGGAGTGGTTCCGGCGCGGCGCGGCGGTCGAGGGCGTCGACGACGACCTGCGCGCGCAGTGCCACTTTCGGCTCGGCTGCGCGCTGCGGGACTCGGGCGAGAACGAACGCGCGGAGGAGGCGTTCGCGCGGGCGGAGGCGGGGCTGGAGATCTTCGAGAACGCCGCCAAGGCCGCTTCTCAGCGGGCCGCGTTGGCGCACGCGTGGGGGGACGGCGCGGTGGCGCTCGCGGCATGGGCGCGCTCCGCGCTGCTGACGACGCGGGGGGTGGACTCGGAGCGGTCGGCCGCCGGTTCGGCCCGGCTGCTCGTCGCGCTCCTCACCGAGCTGGGGGCCGAGGAGGCGGCGCGCGCCGTGGACGAGGCGGCCACCGGGGCGAAGGAGGAGTCGTTCCGCAAGCGGTACCGCGGGGCGGAGGCCGGCCCCGCCGTGGGCAGCCGGCTGCGCGCCGCCTCGCTCTACGGCCATATGCGACTGGAGGCCGGGGACAAGGAGTTGGCGCCGCGGCTGCTGGAGCGGGTGGCCGGGGGGCAGGGCAAGCACGCGGCGTCCGCGGCCGTCACGATGGGCGCCGAGGCGCACCGGGGCGGCGACAACGCGGCGGCGCGCGAGTGGTGGCGGCACGCCCTGGCCAAGGGCGATAAGCAGATGTCGCATCGCGCCGTCTACAACCTGGGCCTTGTCGCCAAGGCGGAGCACGACCTGCCCGAGCTGCTGGAGCACTTCCGGCCGATCGCCGAGTCCCAGCACAGGCAGGGGCCGGAGTGCGCCGCGCACATAGCCGAGCTGTGCTTCTGGCTGGAGCGGTGGGACCAGGCGCTGGAGTGGTACCGGCACACCCTGGACCGCACGGACGACCCGGAGTTGGTGGGCGAGGCCGGCTACCGGGTGGGGCGGATCCTGCGTGATCGGGGCGAGGCGGAGGCCGCCCGGCGCCCCCTGCGGCGCGCGGCGGCCAGCGGCTTCGCGCCGTTCGCCGAGCAGGCGGGGGAGCTGCTGGACGGGGCGGGCTGAGGGCGGGTCAGCCCTCGGCCGGCGCGGGCGGGTCAGCCCTCGGCCGGCGCGGAGGGCTCCTCGCGGTAGATGTCGGGCTCCAGATAGATCATCCGGGCCAGCGGCTCGGCCTCGCGGACGCGGGCCTCGGCCGCGTTGATCGCGTGGGCGACGGAGGCGGCGTCGTCCTCGTGGTTGACGGCGATCTTCGCGGCGACCAGCAGTTCGTCGGGGCCGAGGTGGAGCGTCTTCATGTGGATGACGCGCGTGACGGTCTCGCCGTCCACCATCGCCTCCCTGATGCGGTGCAGCGAGCGCGGTTCGGCTCCCTCGCCGAGCAGCAGGGACTTGGTCTCGATCGCCAGCACCACCGCGATGACCACCAACAGGACCCCGATGCACAGCGTTCCGACGCCGTCCCAGACGCCGTCGCCGGTGAGCAGCGCCAGGCTGACGCCGCCGAGGGCCAGCACCAGGCCGACCAGCGCGCCGAGGTCCTCCAGCAGGACCACGGGCAGCTCCGGGGCCTTGGCGGTGCGGACGAAGCGGGTCCAGGACTGGCCGCCGCGGATCTCGTTGGACTCCCTTATCGCGGTCCGGAAGGAGACCGTCTCGGCGATGATCGCGAAGACCAGCACGCCCACCGGCCAGTACCAGTGCTCGATCTCGTGCGGGTGGCGGATCTTCTCGACGCCCTCGTAGACGGCGAAGAGGCCGCCGACGGAGAAGAGCACGATGGCGACGAGGAACGCGTAGATGTAGCGCTCCCTGCCGTACCCGAAGGGGTGTTCCTCGCTGGCCGCCCGCCTGGCGCGCTTGCCGCCGAGAAGCAGCAGCGCCTGGTTGCCCGCGTCGGCGAGGGAGTGCACCCCCTCGGCCAGCATGGAGGACGAGCCGCTGAACACGGCGGCGGTGAACTTGCTGACCGCGATGGCGAGGTTGGCGCTGAGCGCCGCGACGATCGCCTTCGTTCCACCTGACGCGCTCACGATGCCGCGCCCCTTCCCGATCTCCCCGTGGGCCGGGCCGGCGCGGTGGTCGGCGGGGCCGCTGAAACGTCGGCACATTCTGTCAGCCGGGGAGGGGCGGATCGGTTCCCGCCGGACTTCCGTACGAAAGCTTTGCCCATCGGTAGGGGTGCGGAGCACGGGGAGCGGGCCCTGTGAAGCCACGGTCATCACTTCGAGTGAAACTTTGGCCGTTTCTTGCGGCTGGCAACTTTCTGTTGTCAAGCTGTTGCTGTTTGTCAGCATAAATCGGAAGCACCTGTGGGAGGGGCTCGTGGCATTCGGTGAACAGCCCGCGTATCTCCGAGTCGCGGACGACCTTCGACAGCAGATCGCCGACGGGACCCTGCCGCCGCACACGCGGCTCCCGTCCCAGGCCAGCATCCGCTCCACCTACGGCGTCTCGGACACCGTGGCCCTGGAGGCGCGGAAGGTCCTGATGGCGGAGGGCCTGGTCGAGGGGCGCTCGGGTTCCGGCACCTATGTGCGCGAGCGGCCGGTGCCGCGCACGATCACCCGTAGTGGGTACCGCACATTGGGGGACTGCACCCCGTTCCGGCAGGAGCAGGCCGACGAGCGGGTGCGCGGCACCTGGGAGGCGCGCAGCGAGCGCGTGGAGGCGGCGCCCGGCATCGCCGAGCGGCTGGGCATCGACGCGGGCGAGCCGGTGATGTGCACGCGTTACGTCTTCCGGGTCGGCACCGAGCCGGCGATGTCCTCCACCTCCTGGGAGCCGCTGCGGCTGACGGGCCGCACGCCCGTGATGCTGCCGGAGCAGGGCCCGCTGGCCGGGCGCGGGGTGGTGGAGCGGATGGCCGCGATCGACGTGATCGTGGACAACGTCGCCGAGGAGGTGGAGGCCAGGCCGGCGCTGGCGGCCGAGGCCCGGGTGCTCGGCGGGCTTCCGGGACACCCGGTGCTGGTGGTCAGCCGCACCTACCGGGCCGGCTGCCTCCCGGTGGAGACGGCCGACGTGGTGGTCCCCGCCGACCGCTTCCGCGTCGCCTACCACCTGCCCGTTCGCTGAGCCCGCGGTGCCTCGGCCCCCGCCCGGGGTGGTGTCAGCGACACCCCCGCCCGTCGTCAGGGCCACCCCCGGTTCGGTGCCTGCGCCCATCGTGACCGGCCCCCGCTCTCCGTAGCGTCATGGGTGACGGCAGACGTAGCCGCCACACCGGAGGAGAAGGGCGGAAAGCGATGTTCCGAGTGACGGACGAGGCGGCGGCGGGCGCGCCCGAGGCGTTGCGGCTGGTCTCGGTGAGCAAGGTGTACGGGCGCGGCGGCGGCGACGAGACGGCCGTCAGGGCGCTGGACGGGGTGACGCTCTCCCTGCCGACGGGCTCCTTCACCGCGGTGATGGGCCCCTCCGGCTCCGGCAAGAGCACGCTTCTGCAGTGTGCGGCGGGCCTGGACCAGCCGTCGGGTGGGCTGGTCGTGGTGGCCGGCGCCGAGCTGGCGGGCAACAGCGAGGCGGAGCTGACCCGGCTGCGCCGGCAGCGGATCGGCTTCATCTTCCAGCAGTTCAACCTGCTGCCGACGCTGACGGTCCTGCAGAACGTGCTGCTGCCGTCGAAGCTGGCCGGCACCAAGGTCAACCGGGCCAAGGCCGTCTCCGTGCTGGAGCGGTTGGGCCTCGGCGGGCGGCTGCGGCATCTGCCGGCGCAGCTCTCCGGTGGCCAGCAGCAGCGGGTCGCCATCGCGCGGGCGCTGGTCACCGAGCCCGAGGTGGTCTTCGCCGACGAGCCGACCGGCGCGCTGGACACCCGCAGCGCCC
Organism: Streptomyces zhaozhouensis; assembly: GCF_900230195.1. Lineage (GTDB taxonomy): Bacteria > Actinomycetota > Actinomycetes > Streptomycetales > Streptomycetaceae > Streptomyces > Streptomyces zhaozhouensis. The sequence goes on along the minus strand of NZ_OCNE01000002.1, from coordinate 569,360 downwards.
GCGAGGTGCTGGGGCTGCTCACCCAGGCGGTGCGCGACTACGGCCGCACCGTGGTGATGGTGACCCACGACCCGGTGGCCGCGTCCTACGCGGATCAGGTGATCTTCCTGGCCGACGGCCGGCTCGCCGGCGCCCTCCAGCGGCCGACCGCCGAGGAGGTCGCCGAGCGGATGACCAGGCTGGGCGCCTGGGACGCCGAGGACAGCCCGGTCGCGGCGCAGGGCGTGGGGGTCTGACATGTTCCAGCTGACGACGCGTTCCCTGGTCAAGCGGCCGGGCAGGTTCGTGGCCGGCTTTCTGGCCGTCTTCTTCGGCGCCGCCATGGTGATGGCCTTCGGTTCGCTGCTGGACACGGCGGGCGAGCCGGGCGTGCCCGACCAGAGCAAGGAGACGCTGGAGACCATGGCGTTCGTCGTGGGCGGGTGGGGGCTGGCGCTGGTGGTCTTCGCCGTGGTCTCCACGATGTCGCTGACGGTGCGCCAGCGGTCCAGGGAGATGGCGCTGCTGAAGAGCATCGGCGCCACCCCGACGCAGGTGCGGCGGCTGGTGGTCGGGGAGACGGTGGTGCTGGCGGCGCTCGCCGCCGTCGCCGCGATCGTGCCGGCGATGGGGCTCGGGCAACTGCTGTTCGAGGCGCTGAAGGAGACCGGCCAGGTCGACGAGGGCGTCAGCCACGCCTTCGGGCCGGTCGCGATCACCATGGGCATGGCCAACGCGATGGTCGCCGCGGTGATCGGCGCGCTGATCACGGCCCGCAGGGCGACCGCGATGCGGGCGGTGGAGGCCATGGCCGACGCCTCGGGCGCCGGTGGTGAGGAGCCGCTGATGGGCAGGACGCGCTGGGTCCTGACGCTGTTGGCGCTCCTGGCCACCGCGGGCTCCGGCACGGCGGTGCTGACCGTGCTGGACGGCGAGGGTCCCGACGTGATGACCGGCGCCGGCCCGGCGGTGGTCGCCGCCTCCGTCACGATGGCGCTGCTGGCGCCGGTGCTGCTGCGCGGCGTGACGGTCGCCCTGGGCTGGGCGCTGCGGCTGCTGGGCGGGGTGCCCGGCGAGCTGGCGGCGCGCAACGTGCGGCAGCGGACGGGGGAGCTGGCCCGCGCGGTGGCGCCGGTGGCGCTCTTCACCGGGACGGCGGCCGGCACCCTCTCGATGCAGCGGGTGGAGAACCTCCAGCTGCGGGCCGAGGGCCTGGTGGCGGACGAGTCGAGCCAGACCATGGAGACCATGAACTACGTGGTCGTCGGCATCATCGTCGCCTTCTGCTGCATCATGCTGGTCAACACCCTGGTCTCGGCCACGTCGTTCCGGCGGCGGGAGTTCGGCCAGCAGCGGCTGGCCGGCGCGACGCCCCGCCAGGTGTTCTGGACGGTGGCGCTGGAGGCGCTGCTGGTCGCCGCCACGGGCATCGTGGCCGGGCTGGTCGCCGCGGGCGTCGGGCTGATGCCCTTCGGGCAGGCCAGGGCCGACGCCTGGGTGCCGGACGACGGCTGGGTCTGGGTGATCCAGGGCGCGGTGGTCGTGGTCGCCTTCCTGGTGACGCTGGTCGCCAGTGTCGGCACCGCCCGCCGGGTGGTGCGCCGCTCCTCCGCCGTCGAAGCGGCGCTGGCCGCCTGAGCGCCGCGGGCGCTCAGGGGCCGGTGGTGAGCTCGAACCAGACGGTCTTCCCGGCCGGCCCCCGCCGGGTCCCCCACCGGCGGGATTCCCGGGAGACCAGCGACAGGCCACGGCCACCCTCGTCCTCGGGGGTGGCCGTTCGCTCGCGCGGCGGGTCGGCCACCGGGTCGGTGACCTCGACCAGCAGCGAGGAACCGCGCACCACGCGCACCTCCACGGGGCCGCGCGCGTGCCGGACGGCGTTGGTGACCACCTCGCTGACAAGCAGCTCCGCCTGCTCGGCCAGGTTGTCCAGGCCCCACTCGCGCAGCGTCGCCACCACGGCGCCGCGCGCCTCGCGGACCATGCTGCGTTCGGCGGGGAACGTCCAGGTGGCCAGCCGGTCGGCCGGCAGCCCGCCGAGGCGGGCGATCAGCAGGGCGACGTCGTCGGAGTCGTGGTCCTGGTTGTGGGGGCGCAGTGCGCCGATCAGGTGGTCGCAGACCAGGCCGAGCGGCACGTCGGAGCCGGTGACGCGTTCCAGCAGGGCGCACAGCCGGTCCAGGCCGACGCCCAGGTCCTCGTCCCTGGTCTCGATCAGCCCGTCGGTGTAGAGGACCAGCAGGGTGTCCTCGGGGAGTTCGATGCGGCGCTCCTCGAACGAGGTGCCGCTCACCCCGAGCGGCATCCCGGCGGGCAGGTCCAGTGGCCGCGCCCGCCAGGCGTCGCCGTCCTCCCTGCCGACCAGCACCGGTGGCAGATGGCCGGCCTTGGCGATGGTGCAGATCCGGCTGGCCGGGTCGTAGACGGCGTAGGCGCAGGTGGCCATCATCGGGTCGTCGGGGTGCTGGGCGATGTCCTCGCCGAGGTCGTTGATCCGCCGCAGCAGCTCGGAGGGGGCCAGGTCGAGGGTGGCCAGGGTGCGCACCGCGGTCCGCAGCTGGCCCATGGTGGCGGCGGCGCGCAGGCCGTGGCCGGTCACGTCGCCGATGACGAACGCGATCCGGCCGCCGGCGAGCGGGATCACGTCGAACCAGTCGCCGCCGATCTCCGCCCCGCTGGCGCTGGGCACGTAGCGGTGGCTGACCGAGACGCCGGGCAGCTCGGGAAGCCACTGGGGGAGCAGGCTGCGTTGCAGCATCAGCGCGCCCTCGCGCTCCCTGGCGTAGAGCCGCGCGTTGTCCAACGAGACGGCGGCGCGGGCCGCGACCTCGGTGGCCAGGGCCAGGTCGTCGCGGTCGAACGAGGTGCGCTTCCCGGCGCGGCTGATCAGCAGCACGCCCAGCGTGGTGCCGCGTGCCCGCAGCGGCAGGGTGAGCATGGAGTGGATGCCGAGGCCGACGACGGACTCGACCATCGGGGAGTCCTCGGGAAGCCCCTCCACCAGGGCTTCCTGCGACTCGGTCAGGTCGGACTCGCCCCGGGCGAGCGCCCCGGCGAGCAGTGGTGTCGGAGGGAAGGACTCGGACCTGCCGACGCCGAGCAGCCGGTCGATGGCCTCGGTGTGGCGCTTGGCGGCGACGCTCAGCTGCACCAGCTCGGCCTCGCCGAGCACCCCGACGGGGACCGGGTCGCCGCCGGTGGCCAGGGGGGCGAGCAGTTGGACGCTGGAGTAGTCGCCGAACCTGGGCACCAGCTGCTTGGCCAGGGCCTCCGCGATCCGGCGCACGTCGAGCAGGTCGCTCATGGCGTTGCCCACGTCGTTGAGGAGCGCGAGCCGTTGGCGGGCCCGTTCGATCTTGTCCAGCGCCTCGCGCCGGTCGCTGATGTCCATCACGGTGCAGCTGACGCCGAGCGGCTTGCCGTCCCTGCCCAGCAGCTGACCGAGGGAGAGGGACTGGGCGCCCTGGCCGTCGGGGGAGGACAGGACCAGGTTGGTCACGGGCTGACCGGTGACGAGGACCTCGCGCTGCACCCGGTAGAGCTCCTGGGCGGTCGGGTCGGGCAGCACGTCGAGGACGGTCCGGCCGCGCAGCTCCCGGTCGCCGACGTCCTGGAGCCGGCGCAGCGCGTCGTTGGCCCGGACATAGCGCAGCTCGGTGTCGAAGATGGCGATGCCGAGCGGCGAGGCCGTGAACAGGCCCTCAAGCGCGGCCAGGTCCTGTTCGACGTCCAGCATCTCGCCGACCTCGAGGAGATTGGCCAGAATGAGCGGGCCCTCGTCGTCCTCGCCCAGCGGGTAGGCGCGGCACTCCATGAGCACGCCCGAGCCGTCCGCGTGGCGCATCCGCAGCATCCCGCGCCAGCCGCCGTCGGCCAGGACCCGCCGGTGGGTGAGCGGTGGCGTCCCGTCGTCCTCGGTGACGAGCAGCTCGGCCAGTCGGGTGCCGAGGGTCCGCTGTTGGGATCGCCCCAGGATCTCGTCGAGGGTGGGGCTCCACAGCACGACCCGGTCCGCCTCGTCCAGCATCAGGAAGCCGAAGCGGAGGATGTCCAGCAGCGAGCGCTGGGCGCCGGACGGGTTGTCCGGGTGGGCCGGTTCTCTGTGCAACGCTCCACGTCCCCCGTCGGGTGCCTTCGCCGGCCGGCCCGGCGAAGCAGGGATGAATGTCCCTTATACCCGATTGTGCCTGGGGTCAGCGGCGCCCGCGTCCCTGGGCCTCCACCCGCTCCACGAGGTAGTCGACGTCCGGATGCGCCGGAGGCGCCTCGGCGCCGCCGGCGCGCAACCGTTCGATGAGGCGCTGAGCCTCGGACCTGGTGGCGCACCGCCCTATCCGGTAGCGGCTGCCGTTCTTCTCCTGACGGATCACCTGCCACGGGTGCAAAATGCTGCCGTTCATCCCTCACCCCACCTCCGCATATGCCAGACCTTACGCCAGCGCCTTACCCAGCGCACACGGTTCAGGCCACAGCGTTGGTGGTATGCGCCGGCGCACGCATCGTGCTCCCCCCGTGCGCCGCCCCGCCGGCGTGACCCTAGTCGTCGCGCCGGCGCCGCCGGATCCGGGAGCCCAGCCACACCAGCGGGTCGTACGCGCGGTCCACCGCGCGTTCCTTGAGGGGGATCAGCGCGTTGTCCGTGATCCTGATCGACTCGGGGCAGACCTCGGTGCAGCACTTGGTGATGTTGCAGAAACCGAGCCCGTGCTCCTTCTGCGCGTCGCGCGCGCGGTCAAGCCCCCGCTCGCCCGCCGCGTCCAGCGGATGGGTGTCCAGCTCGGCCGCCCGCATCAGGAAGCGCGGCCCGGCGAAGGACTCCTTGTTCTCCTCGTGGTCGCGTACCACGTGACAGACGTCCTGGCAGAGGAAGCACTCGATGCACTTGCGGAACTCCTGCGAGCGCGCCACGTCCTCCTGGCTCATCCGGTACTCACCGGGACCGAGCCCGCGCGGGGGAACGAACGCCGGGATCTCCCGCGCCTTCGCGTAGTTGAAGCCCACGTCCGTGACCAGATCCCTGATCACCGGGAACGTGCGCATCGGCGTCACCGTCAGCACCTCGTCCGGGGCGAACAGCGACATCCGCGTCATGCACAGCAGCCGTGGCCGCCCGTTGATCTCCGCCGAGCACGAACCGCACTTGCCCGCCTTGCAGTTCCAGCGCACCGCCAGGTCGGGGGCCAGGGTGGCCTGCACCCGGTGGATCAGGTCGAGCACCACCTCGCCCTCGTGCGCGTCGACCGTGTAGTCGGTCAGCCGCCCCGAGGGCCCGTCGCCGCGCCAGATCCGCAGCCGCGCCCGGCGCGGCGGGCCCGCGCCCGCGCCCGTCCCGCCGTCGGCCGTCGCCTCCGCCCTGGGATCGTCCGTGGGACCGCCCGTGGGATCGTCCGTGGAATCGCTCACGTCAGCTCCTCTTCGGTCAGGTACTTGGCCAGCTCTTCCCGCTCGAAGAGGTCGAGCAGGTCGGCCCGCATCGCCGGCAGTCCGCGGCGGGTCAGCCGCACCCCGGCCGCCGGTTCCGGCAGCGCGCACAGCAGGTTGACCCGGCGCCAGGCCGGGTCCATCGCCGGGTGGTCGTCGCGGGTGTGGCCGCCGCGCGACTCGGTGCGTTCCCTCGCGGCCAACGCCACGCACTCGCTGACCAGCAGCATGTTCCGCAGGTCGAGCGCCAGGTGCCAGCCCGGGTTGTACTGCCGGTGGCCCTCCACGGCGACGCGTTCGGCCCGCGCGCGCAGCGCGGCCAGTCGCTCCAGGGCCTCGGCCATCTCGGCGTCCCGCCGGATGATGCCCACCAGGTCGTTCATCGTGCGTTGCAGCTCGGTGTGGATCGTGTACGGGTTCTCCGGCTCCGCCCCGCCGCCCGCCTGCTCCGCCCCGCCGAACGGCCGCAGCGCCTCCGCCTCGGCCGCCGCCACCTGCGCGTCGCCCGCGCGCGGCCGGCGCGCCGGCGCCAGCCCGCCGGCGTGCAGCGCGGCGTGCAGCCCGGCGCGGCGGCCGAAGACCAGCAGGTCGGAGAGGGAGTTGCCGCCCAGCCGGTTGGAGCCGTGCATCCCGCCGGCCACCTCGCCCGCGGCGAAGAGTCCGGGCACCCCGGTGGCCGCCGCCGTGTCGGGGTCCACGTCGACCCCGCCCATCACGTAGTGGCAGGTGGGGCCCACCTCCATCGGCTCGCGGGTGATGTCCACGTCCGCCAGTTGCTTGAACTGGTGGTGCATGGACGGCAGCCGGCGCTCGATCTCGGCGGCCGGCAGCCGCGTCGACACGTCCAGGAAGACCCCGCCGTGCGGGCTGCCGCGCCCCGCCTTCACCTCGGCGTTGATCGCCCGCGCCACCTCGTCGCGGGGCAGCAGCTCGGGCGGGCGGCGGTGGTGCTCGGGGTCCTCGTACCAGCCGTCGGCCTCGGCCTCGTCGGCGGCGTACTGCGCGCGGAACACCTCCGGCACGTAGTCGAACATGAACCGCCGGCCCGCGCTGTTCCGCAGCACCCCGCCGTCGCCCCGCACGGACTCGGTGACCAGGATGCCCTTGACCGACGGCGGCCATACCATGCCCGTCGGGTGGAACTGCACGAACTCCATGTTCACCAGCGGCGCCCCGGCCAGCAGCGCCAGCGCGTGCCCGTCGCCCGTGTACTCCCAGGAGTTGGAGGTCACCTTGAACGACTTGCCGATCCCGCCGGTGGCCAGCACCACCGCCGGCGCGTCCAGCACCAGGAACGTGCCCGACTCGCGCGCGTAGCCGAAGACCCCGGCCACCCGCCCGCCGGGAACGCCGCCCTCGGTCAGCACCCGGGTGACCGTGCACTCCTGGAAGATCCTCAGCCGCGCCTCGTGGTCCCCGCTCTCCCGGAAGTCCTCCTGCTGGAGGGCGACCACCCGCTGCTGGAGGGTGCGGATCAGCTCCAGCCCGGTCCGGTCGCCGACGTGCGCCAGGCGCGGGTACTCGTGGCCGCCGAAGTTCCGCTGCGAGATCCGTCCGTCGCGGGTCCGGTCGAAGAGCGCGCCCCAGGTCTCCAGCTCCCACACCCGGTCGGGCGCCTCGCGCGCGTGCAGCTCGGCCATCCGCCAGTGGTTGAGGAACTTCCCGCCGCGCAGCGTGTCCCTGAAGTGCGTGCGCCAGTCGTCGCGCGCGTTGACGTTGCCCATGCTGGCGGCGATGCCGCCCTCGGCCATCACGGTGTGGGCCTTGCCGAAGAGGGACTTGCAGATCACGGCGGTGCGCAGTCCCTGCTCCCGCGCCTCGATCGCCGCCCGCAGCCCGGCGCCGCCGGCGCCCACCACCACGACGTCCCACGTCTGCCGTGCCACGTTGCTCAACTCGGGTCACTCCTCGCTCGTGGGCGGACGGGTCCGGGCCGCCGACGGGGCGGCGTTCCGGTGGTTCAGAAGAGCCGCGGGTCGGAGATGACGTCCGTGGCCAGCAGGTAGACGTACAGGTCGCACAGGCCGAGGCTGATCAACGAGGCCCAGGCCAGCGCCATGTGGCGGCCCGTCAGCCGGCTCACCCAGGTCCACAGCCGGTAGCGCACCGGGTGGCGGGAGAAGTTCCGCAGCCGGCCGCCCATCGCGTGCCGGCACGAGTGGCAGGAGAGGGTGTACGCCCAGACCAGCACGATGTTGACCAGGAAGAGCAGCGTGCCGACGCCCATGTGGCCCCAGGCGTACTCCTCGTCGCGGAAGCCGAGCACCGTGTCGTAGGTGAGCACGCAGGCGATGACGGCCGAGGCGTAGAAGAAGTAGCGGTGCGCGTTGTTGAGGATCAGCGGGAAGCGCCGCTCGCCCGAGTAGGAGCGGTGCGGCTCGGCGACTCCGCAGGCCGGGGGCGAGGCCCAGAACGAGCGGTAGTAGGCCTTCCGGTAGTAGTAGCAGGTCATCCGGAAGCCCAGGGGGAAGACCAGGATGACCAGCGCGGGGGAGAGGGGCCACCACTCCCCGACCAGCGCCCAGTTGGGCCCGCCCCGCATCGGCTCGCACGCCTCGGCCAGGCAGGGCGAGTAGAAGGGGGAGACATAGGGCGCCGCGTAGTAGTCGGCGTCGGAGAACGCGCGCCAACTGGCGTAGCCGATGAACGTCAGCAGCGCCAGGGCGGTCGCCGCCGGCGCCAACCACCAGCGGTCGGTGCGCAGATGGCGCGCCCCGATGGCCGCCCGGCTCGCCGGGGCGTTCGGTGCGGTTTCGGTTGCCACGGATTGCTCCCGATGCTCGTCGGGGTCGTACGGGCGTGGAGCGTCGTCCGGCGCGCGCCCTGAGGCGCGCGCCGGATCTCAGGGGCGGGCGGGACCGTGCCGCGCGCCCAGACCCTCGTCGTCGGCGTCCCGCCACAGGCTGCGGTCGTAGGGCGCCTCGGGAACCGCGATCGGTTCGGCGTCGGCCGCGGCGGACGCGTCGGGCCGGCGGCCGGGGGAGGCGGCCAGCAGCGCGAGGCCCTCCCGCAGGTGCCGGGCGTCGGCGCGCAGCCGCCGGGTCTCCAGACCGGGCCCGAACTCCCGCTCCAGACGGCTGATGTGAACGGTCAGTTGGTCGACACAGCGTTGCGCGGCTCGCAGTTCGTCGTGCGACTGGCTCACGTGCCACCTCCGTTGGTGGTGCATCGCCCTCACGAGTGTGACGCGCGCCACAGCCCCTTGGGAAGGGGTCGTCTCGGCCACCTCGTCGGGTGCGACGCCTGGGCCGGGCGGGTGATCTGCCGGGGCGGGGCGCCGTGTCGGTCCGGTCGGGGGACGCCGGTCCCGTTCAGTGGTGGATACGTGTGATGAACGGTTTAACGGACTAGGTCCGGCGGAGGTACGAGCCATGGCAGGCGTCCCAGCGAACAGCGAGCACCCGGCCACGACCGGCCGGCCGGCCCGACGGCGGGCCGGCGCCCGATGGGTCGCCGCGCTCACCGTCGGGCCGCTGCTGGCGGCCGGGCTGCTCGCCGGCTGCGGGGGCGGGGAGGAACGGTCCCTCGTCGACGACGCCGCCCGTTCCGTCGCCGGCGCCGACCGCGCCGGGCTGCGCGAGGGCGGCACCGCCACCTGGGCCGTCGACGCGCTGCCCGCCACGCTGAACGCCTACCAGTTCGAGGCCGACGAGGTCACCGCGCGGATCGCCGCCGCGACCCTGCCGATGCTCCACACCGTGGACGAGGAGGGACGCCCCCGGCTCAACGAGGACTTCCTGCGCTCCGCCGAGGTGACCGCGACAGAGCCGCGCCAGCGGGTGGTCTACACACTGAACCCGGATGCGGTCTGGAGCGACGGCCGACCGTTGGACGCGGAGGACTTCGCCGCCCAGTGGAAGGCGCTGCGCGGCGAGGAGACGGAGTACTGGTCGGCCAGCGCCCAGGGGTACGACCGGATCGAGAAGGTCACGGCGGGGCCGGGGAAACACCAGGTCGAGGTGGTCTTCACCCGCCCGACCGCGGAGTGGCGGGCGCTCTTCAGCCCGCTCTACCCGGCCGAGGTCACCGGCGACCCCGCGGTCTTCAACGAGGGCTCGCGGACCGAACTCCCGCTCTTCGCCGGCCCCTTCGCGGTTCAGTCGGTGGACCAGGAGGAACGTTCGGTCACCCTCGCGCGCAACCCCGAGTGGTGGGGAGAGAGCGCCCTCCTCGACGAGCTGGTGCTGCGGGCCGTCGACCGGGACGAACGTGCCGCCGCGCTGCGCGAGGGCTCGGTCGACATCGCGGAGGTCGCCCCGGCGGAGGCGGCCCGCATCGAGGCGGCCGACGCCGTCGAGGGCGCGGACGACGGCGAGGGGGCGGACGACGGCAAGGGGGAGGGGCTCGGGGAGGGCGAGCTCAACGCGCCCGCCGGCCCGTCACCCGCCCTGGACGCCCTCCACGACCTCGCCCTCGCGCGGCTCGGCGGGACCGGGGAGAGCGCGGACGCCACCCGGCGCTACGCGGCGGCCGTGGCCGGCGCCGACCGGACCAGGGAACGCGCCTTCGCCACCCGCGAGGAGGCCCTGCGCGAACAGTTGCGCGACTTCACCGTGCACCGTGCCTACCACCCGAGCTACACCCAGCTCACCCTCAACGGAAGCTCCGAGGCGCTGGAGGACGAACAGGTGCGGTGGGCCATCGCCCGCGCTCTCGACCGCGAGAAACTGGCCAGCCAGGTCCACGAGCCGGCCGGGCTGCCGACCGCGCCGCTCGGCAGCCATCTGCGGGTCGTCGGCCAGCACGGGTACGAGGACACCAGCGACGCGCTCGGCGCGACCGGCGCCGAGCGGGCGGCCGAGCTGCTGGAGGAGGCCGGCTGGCGGCTGCCGGCCGACGACGCGACCAGCGACGACAAGGCGACCGGCGCACGCGCCGCCGCGCTCGCCCCGTTGAGCCCCGGCCTTCCCGCCGCGCACCAGCGCGCGGGCCTGCTGGCCCAGGCGGCCGGCGTCCTCGCCGAGCCCGCCGCGGAGCCCCCGGCCGAGCCGGCCGCGGAGCCGGCCGCGGAGGAAGAGGAAGAGGAAGAGGAAGAGGAAGAGGAAGAGGAAGAGGGGGGAGAAGGGGAAGCGGAGGGGACCGACGGCGCCAACGGCGCGCCGGCCCCCGCCGGCGCCGGCCCGCTCCCCATGACCGCCCCGCTCCCCACCGCCGACGAGGCCGGCGAGGCCGGCGAGGCGGAGGAGGCCGGCGAGGCGGGGGAGAGCGACGCCGTCGCCGAGGCCCGGCGGGTCGCCGACGAGGCGGCCCGGGAGGCCGGATCGCTGAGCGAGGCCGCCAGGGCGCCCGTCCGCACCAGGGACGGCGAGCCGCTGAGCCTCCGCTTCGTGATGCCCGACGGCGCCGACGCCGAGCCGCTGCGCCAGGTCGGCCACCGGATCGCGGCCATGCTGGCCACCGTCGGCATCGGCACGGAGATCAGCGAGGTGCCCGCCGACGAGTACTTCGAACGCCACGTCGCCTCCGGCCGCTTCGACCTCGCCCTCCACTCCTGGCCGGCGACCGCCTACCCCGCCGTCGACGCCAGACCGCTGTTCACCAAGCCGGTCTCGCTCCCCGGCGGCCAGCTGCTGGTCGAGCAGAACTACGCGAGGGTCGGCACCGACCACATCGACCAGCTGCTGGACCGGGCGGCCGGCGCGCTCGACGAGGAGGAGTACCGGCGGCTGCTCGACGACGCGGACGCCAGGATCTGGGCCGCCGCCGGCTCGCTCCCCCTCTTCCAGCGGCCCCAACTCGTCGCCGTCCACCGGGACCTGGCGGGTGTCGGCGCCTTCGGCCTCGCCACCCCGCGCTTCCAGGACATCGGCTTCCGCCGCTGAGCCCCCGCGGTCGCTGAGCCCGCCCCGCCGCCCCGACCCGAGCCGAACCCCGCCCCAACCCCGCCCCAACCCCGGCCGAAATCGGGCCGAACCCCTCCGCCACCTCCCCGCGCCGAGCCCCGACCGCCCCCGCGCCCCCCGACTCCGGTTCCCGCACGTCGTGCCCCGCGCCGACCTGCGGGAACCGGCCATGACCGGCGGCGCGGCGCCGCCCGCGCACGCCCCCCGGCACCCCGCGAGCCGCGTGGCCCGTCGCGCGCCCCGTACCATGGCACCCGAGGCCGGTGCCACGGTCTGCCCGGCGCGCGGGTCTGGGGGCCCAGCGGACACACCCGGGTGGGGCGCAGTCTGCCGCGCCGCCCCAGCCACGAACCCGGGAGAACTGCCCAGCCATGCCTACGCGTCACGACATTCGCAATGTCGCCATCGTCGCCCACGTCGACCACGGCAAGACCACCCTGGTGGATGCCATGCTCCGGCAGGCGGGGGCGTTCGCCGCCCACCAGCAGGTGGACGACCGGGTGATGGACACCGGTGACCTGGAGCGCGAGAAGGGCATCACCATCCTCGCCAAGAACACCGCCGTCCGTTACCACCCCAAGGGCGGCGGCGACCCGGTGGTGATCAACATCATCGACACCCCGGGCCACGCCGACTTCGGCGGCGAGGTGGAACGCGGCCTGTCCATGGTGGACGGCGTGGTGCTGCTGGTGGACGCCTCCGAGGGGCCGCTGCCGCAGACCCGCTTCGTGCTGCGCAAGGCGCTCCAGGCCCGGCTGCCCGTGGTGCTCTGCGTCAACAAGACCGACCGTTCCGACGCCCGGATCTCCGAGGTGCTGAACGAGACCTACGACCTCTTCCTCGACCTGGACGCCGACGAGGAGCAGATCGAGTTCCCCATCGTCTACGCCTGCGCCAGGGACGGCGTCGCCTCGCTGACCCAGCCGGCCGACGGGACGGTGCCGTCCGACAGCGACAGCCTGGAGCCGTTCTTCACCACCCTGCTCCAGGCCGTTCCGGCGCCGGTCTTCGAGGAGGACGCCCCGCTCCAGGCGCACGTCACCAACCTGGACGCGGACAACTTCCTCGGCCGGATCGCGCTCTGCCGCGTGAAGCAGGGCGAGCTGCGCAAGGGCCAGTCCGTCGCCTGGCTGAAGCGGGACGGCAGCGCGGCCACCGTGCGGATCACCGAGCTGCTGATGACCGACGCGCTGACCCGCAAGCCGGCCGAGGTCGCCGGGCCGGGCGACATCTGCGCGGTGGCCGGCATCCCGGACATCATGATCGGCGAGACCCTGGCCGACCCGGAGCACCCCGAGCCGCTGCCGCTGATCACCGTGGACGAACCGGCGATCTCCATGACCATCGGCACCAACAACTCCCCGCTGGTGGGCAAGGGCGGCAAGGGCCACAAGGTCACCGCCCGGCTGGTCAAGGACCGGCTCGACCGCGAGCTGGTCGGCAACGTCTCGCTCCGGGTCCTGCCGACCGAGCGCCCCGACGCCTGGGAGGTGCAGGGCCGAGGCGAGTTGGCGCTGGCCATCCTGGTGGAGCAGATGCGCCGCGAGGGCTTCGAGCTGACCATCGGCAAGCCCGAGGTGGTCACCAGGGAGATCGACGGCCGGGTGCACGAGCCGGTGGAGCGGATGACCGTCGACGCCCCCGAGGAGCACCTGGGCGCCATCACCCAGCTGATGGCCAGCCGCAGGGGCCGCATGGAGACGATGACCAACCACGGTTCCGGCTGGGTGCGGATGGAGTTCCTGGTCCCGTCGCGCGGACTGATCGGGTTCCGGACGGAGTTCCTGACCGAGACCCGGGGCACCGGCATCGCGCACAGCATCTTCGAGCGGCACGAGCCGTGGGCCGGTGAGCTGCGCACCCGCAAGAGCGGGTCGCTGGTGGCCGACCGTCCGGGAGTGGCGACCCCTTACGCGATGTTGAATCTCCAGGAACGCGGCGTGATCTTCATCGAGCCGGGTACCGAAGTGTACGAGGGCATGATCGTCGGTGAGAATTCCCGTTCCGACGACATGGACGTGAACATCACGAAGGAGAAGAAGCTCACCAATATGCGCGCGGCCGCGGCCGACACCACGGAGAACCTGGTGCCGCCGCGCAGGCTGTCGCTTGAGCAGTCGCTGGAGTTCTGCCGCGAGGACGAGTGCGTGGAGGTCACGCCGAGCGAGGTGCGCATTCGCAAGGTCGTGCTGGACCAGCGGGATCGCGCCCGCGCCACCGCCAGGGCCAAGCGCAACTGAGCTGAGCTGCGGCGTTCGACGACATGACCAACTTTTACGTTGGTCATGTCAAGCCCGTTTGTGGGGGGCTATGCGGTGGCTCGTCCGTTATCCGGAGTGTGGTGCGCGACCTGCGTCACATCGGTCCGGATAACGGAGAGCCCGCATCGGCTGAATGTCCGCTTTGGGGGCTTTGCTCCCCCTCATCTTCATCAAAATGAAATAGCGAAGCGGTGGTTAGCGCGGGTTTTATGCCCAATAGTTGTGGGCATTGCGATCCGGACGCGTGTGACGCGGGTAGATGACCTTGTCCTCGCTCCGGGGTTCTCTCTTGCAGTGACAGTGGACTCCCAAGGAGGCAAAGCCCATGCGTGGTGCGCGTAGCGCCAAATGGGTCGCCAGTGCGATTGTCGTGGCCTTCGCCGCGACCGCCTGCGGCAGTGACGGCGACGACTCGGGCGGCGACGCCTCCGGTGGGGACTCGGCCGGCATAGTCCGGGTCGACGGCGGTGAGCCGCAGAACCCGCTGATCCCGTCGGACACCACGGAGCAGTACGGCGCCCTGGTGATGGACAACGTGTTCTCGAAGCTCCTCGACTTCGACGACGAGGGCGAGATCTACATGGTCGCCGCCGAGTCGGTCGAGCCGAACGAGGACGCTTCCGTCTGGACGGTGAAGCTCAAGGAGGGCTGGACCTTCCACGACGGCACCGACGTGACCGCCCAGCACTACGTGAACGCGTGGAACTGGGCCGCCCACATCGACAACAACCAGTCGACCAGCTTCTGGTTCGCCGACATCGCCGGCTACGCCGACGTCCACCCGGAGGAGGGCGAGGAGCCCACCGCCGAGGAGATGTCCGGTCTGAGCGTCGTGGACGACCTGACCTTCGAGATCGAGCTGACCAACCCGGTCTCGTACTTCGACTACAAGCTCGGCTACACGCCGTTCACCCCGCTCCCGGACAGCTTCTACGACGACCCCGAGGCCTTCAGCCAGGCGCCGATCGGCCAGGGTCCGTACGCGTTCGAGGAGTGGAACCACAACGAGTCCATCAAGCTGCGGACCTACGAGGACTACGCGGGCGAGAACAAGCCGGTCAACGGCGGCGTCGACATCATCGCCTACACCGGTCTCGACGCGGCCTACCAGGACCTCCTCTCGGACAACCTGGACGTCATCCGCCAGGTCGACCCGAAGGACCTGCCGGTCTACGAGACCGACCTCGGCGACCGCGCCGTCACCCAGCCGTACAACGGCATCCAGACCATCGTGCCGGTCAAGTACGGCGACTGGGGCGACGTCGACCCGAAGGTGCTCCAGGGCCTCTCGATGGCCATCGACCGGGAGACCATCACCTCCACGGTGCTGAACGGCTCGCGCACCCCGGCCGACAGCTTCGCGCCTCCCGGCGTGCTGGGCTACCAGGAGGGCGCCTCCGGCGACATCACCACCTACGACCCCGAGCGCGCGCGCGAGCTGGTCGAGGAGGGTGGCGGCGTCCCGAACAACGAGGTCGTCGTGCAGTTCAACGCCGACGGTGGCCACCAGGAGTGGGTGGACGCGGTCTGCAACAACCTGATCGCGAACCTCGACATCGAGTGCCGTTCGGACGTGAAGCCGGACTTCGACACCGACCTGGAGGCGCGTGACGCCAACGAGGTCGAGGGCTTCTACCGCGGTGGCTGGCTCGCCGACTACCCGCTGAACGTCAACTTCATGAGCGAGCTCTACCACTCGCGCGCGTCGACCAACTACGGCCGCTTCGACAACGAAGAGGTTGACCAGCTGTTCGACGAGGGCAACCAGGCCGCCTCCCTGGAGGAGACCGTCGCCGCCTACCAGGAGGCCGAGCAGGTCCTCTGGGAGACCATGCCGGCCATCCCGCTCTGGTTCCAGAACATCAACGCCGGTTACTCCAACAACGTGGAGAACGTGTCCTTCGACACCTCCGGCCAGCCGTTGCTGACCGAGATCACGGTCAAGTAAGGCCAGCACGGCACCAGCAGCGCAAGGGGGCCGACGGGCCACTCCGTCACCACGGAGCGGCCCGTCGGTCCCGCCGACTTAGATGGAGGAACCATGGGGCGCTATGTCGTGCGGCGACTGCTCCAGATGATTCCGGTGTTCATCGGGGCGACGTTCATCATCTTCATGATGATGTACGCCCTGCCCGGCGACCCGATCAGAGCCCTGTGGGGCGAACGCGCCCCCGACGAGGCCCAGATGGCCGCCATGAAGGCGGATCTCGGGCTCGACCAGCCGATCCTCAAGCAGTACTGGGACTACCTCACCGGGCTGGTCCAGGGGGACTTCGGCACCCAGATCGCCAGCAGACGCGAAGTCATCGACGTGATCACGGACGCGCTGCCCGCGACCGTCAGACTCACGCTGCTTGCGTTCCTGTTCACCGCGTGCATCGGCATCGCGATGGGTCTCGCCGCCGGTCTGCGCGCCGGGGGCAAGACCGACCGGGTCATCCTGTTCATCACCCTGCTGCTGACCTCGGTCCCGGTCTTCGTGATCGGCTACCTCTACCAGACCTACTTCGGCGTCCGCTGGGGATGGGTCAGCCCCAACGTGCAGGACTCCGAGAACTGGGGCCAACTGCTGCTTCCCGCCATCGTGTTGGCCTCGCTGTCGCTGGCCTACGTGGCGCGGCTGACGCGGACCTCCGTCGCGGAGAACCGGCGCTCCGACTACATGCGGACGGCGCGCGCCAAGGGACTCTCCCCGTCCCGCGCGGTCCGGGTGCACCTGCTGCGGAACTCGATGATCCCCGTGATCACCTTCCTCGGCGTCGACCTCGGCAACCTCTTCGCGGGCGCCATCGTCACCGAGGGGATCTTCAACATCCACGGTATCGGCCGGGCCGTCTACACGGCGCTCAACTCCCGCGAGGGCGCGACGGTGGTGGGGATCGTCTCCTTCATCATCCTGATCTATCTCGTCGTCACGTTGATCGTCGACCTGCTGTACGCGGTCCTCGACCCAAGGATTCGCTATGCCTGAAGCCGAAGCCACCAACGTCAACAAGGCCGTGCGCGCCACCGGGGCACCCGAGTCCGATGTCGCGGTGACCGAGGGCGGGCAGCCGGCGGAGATGGCGGCGTCGGGGCCGGTCCCCGGCAAGCCGCGCAGCCTCTGGTCGGACGCCTGGCACGACCTGCGCCGCAAGCCGTCGTTCCTGATATCGGCCGGCATCATCCTGGTGCTGCTGGTCATGGCGGCCTGGCCGGGTCTCTTCACCAGCGTCAGCCCGCGCAGCGGCGACCTGACCACCAGCTACCTCCAGAAGCCGGAGCTGACGCACTTCTTCCAGCCCGAGTGGCTGGGGTACAACCAGCAGGGCCAGAGCATCTACGCCCGGATGATCTACGGCACCCGCGCCTCGATCGTCATCGGCGTCTCGGTGACCGCGCTGGTGCTGGTGCTGGGCAGCATCGTCGGGATGCTCGCCGGCTACTTCGGCGGCTGGCTGGACGCGCTGCTCTCCCGGATCACCGACACCTTCATGGGCATCCCCTTCATGCTGGGCGCCATGGTGGTGCTGGTCTCGTTCGACACCAGGACCACCTGGACGGTGACGATGGCCCTGGCCTTCCTCGGCTGGACCACGATCGCCAGGGTGATGCGCGGCTCGGTGATCGCGATCAAGCAGTCGGACTACGTGATGGCGGCGCGCTCGCTGGGCGCCGGCACGGGGCGCATCCTGCTGCGCCATGTGCTGCCCAACGCGGCGGCCCCCGTCATCGTGGTGGCGATGATCGCGCTCGGCGGCTACATCACGGCCGAGGCGGTGCTCTCCTTCCTGGGCATCGGCCTCTCGGACCCGGCGATCTCCTGGGGTGGCGACATCAACAGGGCGCAGGACCAGATCCGGGTGGCGCCGCACGTGCTGCTCTACCCGTCGATCCTGCTGAGCATCACCATCCTGTCCTTCCTGATGCTGGGTGACGCCGTGCGTGACGCCCTCGACCCCAAGCTGCGCTGAGTGGGAGATACGCGCGTGTCGATAGAGATGACCAAGGCGGAGGTCCCCGGCGTTCCGCTGCTCGAAGTCCGGGACCTGCACGTCGAGTTCCACACCCGGGACGGTGCGGCCAAGGCGGTCAACGGGGTCAGCTACACGGTGGACGCGGGGGAGACCCTGGCGGTCCTGGGTGAGTCCGGCTCCGGCAAGTCCGTGACGGCGCAGACCATCATGGGCATTCTGGACATGCCCCCCGGCCGCATCACCGGCGGCGAGATCCTGTTCCGCGGCGAGGACATGCTCAAGATGTCCGAGGAGGAGCGGCAGCGGATCAGGGGCGACAAGATCGCGATGATCTTCCAGGACGCCCTCTCCGCGCTCAACCCCGTGCTGTCGGTCGGCTACCAGCTCGGCGAGATGTTCCGGGTGCACCGGGGCATGAGCCGCAAGGACGCCAAGGCCAAGGCCGTCGAGCTGATGGACCGGGTGCGCATCCCGGCGGCGAAGGAGCGGGTCAACGACTACCCGCACCAGTTCTCCGGCGGTATGCGCCAGCGGATCATGATCGCGATGGCGCTGGCCCTGGAGCCGGACGTGATCATCGCGGACGAGCCGACCACGGCGCTGGACGTGACCGTCCAGGCCCAGGTGATGGACCTGCTCGCGGAGTTGCAGCGCGACTTCGAGATGGGACTGATCCTGATCACCCACGACCTGGGTGTGGTCGCGGACGTCGCCGACAAGATCGCGGTGATGTACGCGGGCCGGATCGTGGAGAACGCCCCGGTGCACGAGCTGTACAAGCGTCCGGCGCACCCGTACACCAAGGGTCTGCTGGAGTCGATCCCGCGCCTGGACCACAAGGGCAAGGAACTGTACGCGATCCAGGGGCTGCCGCCCAGCCTCACCGCCATCCCGCAGGGCTGCGCGTTCAACCCGCGCTGCCCGATGGCCCAGGACGTGTGCTTCACCGACACCCCGCCGCTGGCCGAGGTGCTGGAGCAGGACGGCGGCCCGATCGGCGGCCGGGCGAGCGCCTGCCACTTCTGGAAGGAGACGATCCATGGCTGACCGTGAACCCATTCTCGAAGTGGCCAACCTGGTCAAGCACTTCCCGTTGACCCAGGGCATCCTCTTCAAGCGGCAGATCGGCGCGGTCAAGGCCGTGGACGACGTCTCGTTCGAGCTGTACCAGGGCGAGACCCTGGGCATCGTGGGCGAGTCGGGCTGCGGCAAGTCGACCGTGGCCAAGCTGCTGATGAACCTGGAGCAGCCGACCTCGGGCACGATCAAGTACAAGGGCGAGGACATCTCGAAGCTCTCCGGGCGTGCCCTGCGGGCCGTGCGGCGGAACATCCAGATGGTCTTCCAGGACCCCTACACCTCGCTCAACCCGAGGATGACGGTCGGCGACATCATCGGGGAGCCGTTCGAGATCCACCCGGACGTGGCGCCCAAGGGCGACCGTCGCAAGAAGGTGCGCGAGCTGCTGGACGTGGTCGGGCTGAACCCCGAGTACATCAACCGCTATCCGCACCAGTTCTCCGGCGGTCAGCGGCAGCGCATCGGCATCGCGCGCGGGCTGGCGCTCAACCCCGAGATCATCATCTGCGACGAGCCGGTCTCCGCGCTGGACGTCTCGGTGCAGGCCCAGGTGATCAACCTGATGGAGCGCCTCCAGGACGAGTTCGACCTCTCCTACGTGTTCATCGCCCACGACCTGTCGATCGTGCGTCACATCTCCGACCGGGTCGGCGTGATGTACCTCGGCAAGCTGGCCGAGCTGGGCACCGACGGGGAGATCTACGACCACCCGACGCACCCGTACACCCAGGCGCTGCTGTCGGCGGTCCCGCAGCCGGACCCGGAGGTGCGGGAGAGCCGCGAGCGGATCATCCTCACCGGGGACGTCCCCTCGCCGGCCAACCCGCCGTCGGGCTGCCGCTTCCGGACCCGCTGCTGGAAGGCGGAGGACCGGTGCGCGCAGGAGGTGCCGGTGCTGGCGATTCCCGAGCGGTTCGCCAAGGACAAGGGCGGGGTCGCCCACCCCTCGGCGTGCCACTTCGCCGAGGAGCGGGACGTCGTCCACGCCTGACGGGCGTCCCCCGGTCAGGGCTGGGTCGGCACCGTCGCGTCGGGCCGGCCCAGCACCACGGTGCGCCAGGTGAAGCCGTCGGTCGAGATCCGGTAGTGGCCCGGCTGGCTCAGGTCGGTCAGCAGATAGCCGGCCGGGGTCAGCTCGGGCAGCTCCGGCGGCGCGCCGGGACGGGTCACCTCGAAGGTGTGCCCCCGGTCGTCGCTGCGGTAGATGGCGTCGAACGAGTAGACGGTGAGACTGCCGTCGTCCGCCGCGATGGGCGTGCCGACCAGCGAGTGCGGTCCCGGTCCCGCCGAGGGTGACCAGACCCGCTCCCAGCCCGTGCCGTCGTCGGAGCCCCGGTAGATCGCCAGCAGGGTGGTCGCCAGCGCGGAGCTGCTGCCGGGCTCCAACGTGGCGCTGCCGCTGGCCAGTACGTACCAGTCCTCGGGCCCGGCGGCGAGGACCAGCGAGTTGACCGAGCGCCGGTCGGCCTCCGGCGCCCGCTCCAGAAGCCGCAGCCGCTCCCACTCGCGGCCGGCGTCCAGTGTGATCGCGATGTCGGGCTGCCCGGTCTCCGGGTCGAGCCCGGCCACCCACCAGCCGCCCTCGGGCAGCCGCCCCGGGCGGCCGAGCTCGGTGAGCGGCGGCTGGCCGGCGAGCCGGCGGGGCCGGGCGTCGTCGGGGGAGAGCACCTCCAGCGCGCGCTCGTCGGGGTCCTGCCCGGCCGGGCGCGGCACCGCGCCCTCGGGGATCGCGCGGGCGGTCCGCCCGTCGGGGCCGGCGCTGGGGCTGTCGGACCGCCAGCGCGCGCCGCCGTCGGTGGAGAGCCAGTCCTCCTGCCCCGAGGAGACCCGCACCCCGCGCTCGCCGACGGCCTCCACGGTGAAGAGGCTGTTGGCGGCGGGCGTGGTGGGCAGCGGGGTGTCGCGGGTGACCCACCCGTCCTCGTCGAGCACCGCCACTCGGTAGGAGCAGTTGCCCTCGTGCCGGGTGGCGGCGTGGAGGCACTCGACGAGCAGCGCCGCCGCGTGGTCGGGCCCGGCGAAGCTCAGCTGCGCGACCTGGCCGGAAAGTTGCGTTTCGGAAGGGATCGGCGGGGGGTCTGCCGAGGGCTCGGGCGCGGGGGTGGCGCCGGGCGTGCCGGAGGCGGCCGGGTCGTCGGTCGCCTGTTCGGCGGAGGTGCAGCTCAGCAGCGTCAGTGCGGTGAGGACGAGGACCTGCGGGAGAGGAGACCTGCGAGGCATGGCCAGACCATAACGCAGCGGGCCGGTCCGGCATATGGGGGTTTTCGGGCAACACTCCGGAGCGACAAGTGTCCGATTTCCTGTAAATAGGGATATAAGGGATGCACAGGCCGCTCCCTGCCAGTGGTCCCCTCCACCGGCAGACGTCCCCCGCCCAGGAGGCGCCCATGATCGCCGGCACCCGACTGGCCCCGACCCTGGTCGGCGTCACCGCACTGGCGCTGCTCGCCTCCGGCTGCGGCGGAGGCGGCTCGGGTGGCAGCGGCGGCGGCTCCGGGATGGTCCGCGCCTCGTGGGGCGACCCGCAGCACCCGTTGGAGCCGGCCAACACCAACGAGGTGCAGGGCGGCAAGGTGCTCGACATGATCTTCCGGGGCCTCAAGCGCTACAACCCGGAGACCGGCGAGGCCGAGGACATGATGGCCGAGTCGATCGAGACGGACGACCAGCAGAACTTCACGGTCACCCTCAAGGAGGGCTGGACCTTCCAGGACGGCACCGAGGTCACCGCCGACTCCTACGTCGACGCCTGGAACTACGGCGCCCACCTGGACAACGCCCAGATCGCCAGCTACTTCTTCCAGTTCATCGAGGGCTACGACGAGGTCCACCCCGAGGAGGAGGGCGCCCAGGCCACCGCGGACACCCTCAGCGGCCTGGAGGTCACCGGCACGCACACCTTCACCGTCCGGCTCACCGAGCCGTTCGCGCTGTGGCCGGAGACCCTGGGCTACGCCGCCTACGCCCCGCTGCCGCAGGCGTTCTTCGACGACCACGAGGGCTGGCTGGCCAAGCCGATCGGCAACGGCCCGTACCAGATCGACTCCTACCAGCGCAGCCAGTCCATGCGACTGGTGCGCAACGAGGACTACGCCGGCCCGGACAAGGCGAAGAACGACGGCGTCGACCTGCGCGTCTACACCGACAACAACACGGCCTACACCGACCTCCAGGCCGGCAACCTCGACGTCATCGACGACGTGCCCGCCTCCCAGCTCAAGAACGCCGAGTCCGACCTCGGCGACCGCTACATCAACCAGCCGGCCGGCATCATCCAGACGGTCGTCTTCCCGCTCTACGACGACGCCTGGTCGGGCGAGGACGGCGTCAAGCTCCGCCAGGGCATCTCCATGGCGATCAACCGCGAGCAGATCACCGAGCGGATCTTCTCCGGCACCCGCACCCCCGCCAGCGACTTCACCTCGCCCGTGCTCGGCGAGGACGGCGGCTTCCAGGAAGGGCTGTGCGGCGAGGTCTGCGAGTACGACCCCGAGCGCGCCCGCCAGCTGATCGAGGAGGCCGGCGGCCTCCCCGGCGGCCGGGTGACGCTCTCCTCCAACGTGGACACCGGCTCCCACCGCCAGTGGCTGGACGCGGTCTGCAACAGCGTCAACAACGCGCTGGAGCAGGAGAACGCCTGCACCGTCAACCCGGTGCCCACCTTCGCCGACTTCCGCAACCAGATCACCGGCCGGGAGATGACCGGCATGTTCCGCGCCGGCTGGCAGATGGACTACCCGCTGATCCAGAACTTCCTCCAGCCGCTGTACTACACCGACGCCTCGTCCAACGACGGCGGCTACAGCAGCGAGGAGTTCGACGACCTGGTCGACCAGGCCAACTCGGCGGACAACGAGGAGGACTCCGTACGCCTCTTCAAGGAGGCCGAGCAGGTCCTCGTCGACGACATGCCCGCGATCCCCCTCTGGTACCAGAACGGCACCGCCGGCTTCTCCGAGCGGGTGAGCGACGTGCGGCTCAACCCGTTCTCCGTCCCGGTCTTCACCGAGATCACCGTCTCCTGACCGGCTGACCCAAGCCCGCCGCGCCGCTCCCCACCGGAGGACCCATGGGACGTTACGTCATCCGGCGCCTGCTCCAGATGATCCCGGTCTTCGTCGGCGCCACCTTCCTGATCTTCCTGATGGTCTACGCCCTCGGCGACCCCGTCACCGCGCTCTTCGGCGAACGGGGCCCCGACCCGGCGACCGCCGCCGCGCTGCGCGAGCAGTTCAACCTCGACAAGCCCGTCTGGCAGCAGTACCTGCTGTACATGGGGAAGATCTTCACCGGCGACTTCGGGACGGCGTTCAACGGGGAGCCGGTGACCGACCTGATGGGCCGGGCCTTCCCGATCAGCGCGCGGCTGATGCTGGTGGCCCTGTTCTTCGAGATCCTGTTCGGCATCACCCTCGGTGTGATCACCGGGCTGCGCCGCGGCCGGTCGCTGGACACCTCGGTGCTGGTCCTGACGCTGGTGGTGATCGCCATCCCCACCTTCGTGCTCGGCACCACGCTCCAGTTCTTCCTGGGCGTCGAGTTCGGCTGGATCGACCCGGCCGTCAGCCCCGAGGGGCGGCTGGACGAGCTGATCGTGCCGGGGCTGATCCTCTCGCTGGTCTCGCTCGCCTACGTCACCCGGCTGACCAGGACCTCGGTGGCGGAGAACGTCCGCGCCGACTACGTGCGCACCGCCGTCGCCAAGGGCCTGCCGAGGCGGCGGGTGACCGTGCGGCACCTGCTGCGCAACTCGCTGATCCCGGTGGTCACCTACCTCGGCGCCGACATCGGCAACCTGATGGCCGGCGCCATCGTGACCGAGCGGATCTTCAACATCCAGGGCGTCGGCTACCAGCTCTTCCAGGGCATCCTGCGGCAGAACTCGCCCACGGTGGTCGGCTTCGTGGTGGTGCTGGTGCTGATCTTCCTCCTCGCCAACCTGCTGGTTGACCTGCTCTACGCCGTGCTCGACCCGAGGATTCGCTATGCCTGACCGCCGTTCCGACCGTTCCGACCGTTCGGACCCGCTGGGGGCCCAGCAGAGGGCGAGCGCCGACGCGCTGACCGTCGGCACCGCCGAGGAGGTGGAGGGCGCGCCGCGCGGGCTGTGGTCGGACGCCTGGCACGACCTGCGGCGAAACCCGATCTTCGTGGTCTCCGCGCTGCTGATCCTCTTCCTGGTGCTGATCTCGCTGTGGCCCTCGCTGATCGCCTCACGCAGCCCCGTCCACTGCGAGCTGGGGCGTTCCCTCGAAGGGCCGAGCGCCGGGCACTGGTTCGGCTTCGACACCCAGGGCTGCGACGTCTACACCCGCACGGTCTACGGGGCGCGCGCCTCGATCGCGGTCGGTGTCTGCGCCACGCTCGGGGTCGCGCTGCTGGGCGCGGTGGTCGGCGGCCTCGCCGGCTTCTTCGGCGGCTTCTGGGACACCCTGCTCTCCCGGGTCACCGACGTGTTCTTCGGGATCCCGATGGTGCTGGGGGCCATCGTCTTCCTGAGCATGATCACGCTGCGCGGGATCTGGCCGGTGGTGCTGGTGATCACCGCGCTCGGCTGGCCGCCGATCGCCCGCATCGCGCGCGGCGCGGTGATCACCGCCAAGCAGAACGACTACGTCCAGGCGGCCCGCGCGCTGGGCGCCGGCAACACCCGGCTGCTGCTGCGGCACATCATGCCCAACGCGATCGCCCCGGTCATCGTGATGGCCACCATCGTGCTCGGCACCTTCATCGCGCTGGAGGCCACCCTGAGCTTCCTCGGCGTCGGGCTGCGGCCGCCCACGGTCTCCTGGGGCGTGGACATCTCGGCGGCCTCGGACGGGATGCAGTTCCGCAACGCGCCGCACATCCTGCTCTACCCGGCCGCCGCGCTGAGCGTCGCGGTGCTGGCCTTCATCATGCTGGGCGACGCGGTCCGCGATGCCCTCGATCCCAGGCTCCGCTGAGGGACGAAGGGAAGGGAACGCGATGCTGCTCGAAGTGCGCGACCTGCGCGTGGAGTTCGAGACCAGGGACGGCCTGGTGCGGGCGGTCAACGGGGTGAGCTACACCGTCGAGGCCGGCCGGACGCTCGCGGTGCTGGGCGAGTCGGGCTCCGGCAAGTCCGTGACCGCGCAGGCGGTGATGGGGATCATCGACTCCCCGCCGGGCCGGATCGCCGGCGGCGAGGTCCTCTTCCAGGGCCGCGACCTGCTGACCATGCGCCCCGAGGAGCGGCGGCGGATCAGGGGCGACAAGATCGCGATGATCTTCCAGGACGCCCTCTCCGCGCTCAACCCGGTGCTGACGGTCGGCTACCAGCTCGGCGAGATGTTCCGGGTGCACCGGGGCGCGAGCCGGGCGGAGGCCAGGGCCAGGGCCGTCGAGCTGATGGACCGGGTGCGCATCCCGGCGGCCAAGGAGCGGGTCGACGACTACCCGCACCAGTTCTCCGGCGGGATGCGCCAGCGGATCATGATCGCCATGGCGCTGGCGCTCGAACCCGAGCTGATCATCGCCGACGAGCCGACGACCGCGCTGGACGTGACCGTGCAGGCCCAGGTGATGGATCTGCTCGACGAGTTGCAGCGTGAGTATCAGATGGGACTGATCCTGATCACCCACGATCTCGGCGTGGTCGCCGGGGTCGCCGACGAGATCGCCGTGATGTACGCGGGCCGGATCATCGAGACGGCCCCCGTGCGCGAGTTGTACAAGCGTCCGGCGCACCCGTACACCAAGGGCCTGCTGGAGTCGATCCCGCGCCTGGACCACAAGGGCGGCGAGCTGCGGGCGATCCGCGGCCTGCCGCCCAACCTCGCGCGCATCCCGTCCGGTTGCCCCTACCACCCGCGCTGCCCGCTGGCCAGGGACGTCTGCCGCGAGGACCCGGTGCCGCCGCTGTACGAGGTGGGCCCGGGGCGCGCCAGCGCCTGTCACTTCTGGAAGGAGACGATGGGTGAGTGACCCGCGTGAGCCCATCCTCGAAGTGCGCGACCTGGTCAAGCACTTCCCGTTGACCCAGGGCATCCTCTTCCGGCGGCAGATCGGCGCGGTCAAGGCCGTGGACGGGGTCAGCCTGCGCCTGTACCCCGGGGAGACGCTCGGCGTCGTGGGGGAGTCGGGCTGCGGCAAGTCGACGGTGGCCAAGCTGCTGATGAACCTGGAGCGGCCGACCTCGGGCGCCATCATGTACAAGGGCGAGGACATCTCGAAGCTCTCCGGGCGGGCGCTGCGCGCGGTGCGGCGGAACATCCAGATGGTCTTCCAGGACCCGTACACCTCGCTCAACCCCCGGATGACCGTGGGCGACATCATCGGGGAGCCGTTTCTGATCCATCCCGAGGTGGCGCCGAAGGGGGAGCGCAGGAAGCGGGTGCGGGAGCTGCTGGACGTGGTGGGGCTCAACCCCGAGTACATCAACCGCTATCCGCACCAGTTCTCCGGCGGTCAGCGGCAGCGCATCGGCATCGCGCGCGGGCTGGCGCTCAACCCGGAGATCATCGTGGCCGACGAGCCGGTCTCCGCACTGGACGTCTCGGTGCAGGCGCAGGTGATCAACCTGATGGAAAGGCTCCAGAACGAGTTCAACCTCTCCTACATGTTCATCGCACACGATCTCTCGATTGTTCGCCATATCTCCGACCGTGTGGGCGTGATGTATCTGGGGCGTGTGGTGGAGATCGGAACCGAGGAGGAAATCTACCGGTATCCGACGCATCCCTACACGCAGGCGCTGCTCTCCGCGGTTCCGGTGCCCGATCCGGTCGCCAGCGAACGAAGGGAACGCATCATTCTGGCCGGAGATGTGCCTTCCCCGGCCAATCCCCCCTCCGGGTGCCATTTTCGGACCCGTTGCTGGAAGGCTCAGCCGCTGTGTGCCGAGGTCGACCCGGAGTTGGTCGTTCCCGGCCATCTGCGGGAGGCGGGGCTGCCGGTCGCCCATCCGTCGGCCTGCCACTTCGCCGGGCAGAAGCCGGAGGTGACGGCCGGTTAGGCCGGTCCTCCTCCGGCGCCGCGAGCGGGAACCGGGGCGGCGTGGCGCAGGCCGCGCCGCCCCGGTCACGGCACCCGCACGGCCGTACCGCCTCAGTCTGGGAGGCGCGGATATCCCTGTAGGGTCGGGGGCGTTGCCGCCTTGTTAACGGGAACCCTCCAGGGCGCGCCCCCCTTGTCCGTACATTTCTGGTCCCCCGAGATCACGTCAAGCGCGAAGCGGTGTCAGTTCTTCGGCACTTCGCTTACTAATCGCCTTTCAAAGGTGTGTACCTCTGTTATCCCTTGACGGGTAACTCGCGCCCTTGCCAAAGTCGCGATCTACACGCATCGCACGCGAGAGCGCCATCGGGGGGCCATCTGATGTCCAGCGATACCCAGGTCGCCGCCGAACTGGTGGGCCGTTCCCCTGGGCAGCTGATGTGGCGCCGTTTCCGTCGTGACCGGGTGGGCGTCGTGTCCGGCTGCGTCGTGCTCTTCTTCTTCGCCGTCGGACTGCTCGCGCCGGTGATCTCCTGGCTGTACGGAAAGGACCCGCAAACCCGCTACGGCCAGATCGAGCCGGGGCTGCTCAACGAGTTCGGCTATCCGGTCAAGCCCAACGGCGGGATCGACGGCGAGTTCTGGTTCGGGCTCGAACCCTTCATGGGCCGCGACGTCCTCACGCAGCTGGTCTACGGCATCCGCACCTCGCTGTTCATCGCGCTGGCCGTCACGGTGCTCGCCACGTTGACCGCGATCGTCCTCGGCATCACCGCCGGCTACCTCGGCGGCAAGGCGGACTTCCTGATCAGCCGGTTCATCGACCTGCTGATGGCCTTCCCCAACCAGCTGTTCTTCGTGGCGTTCCTGCCCATCGTGGCGACCCTGTTCGTCGACCCACGCGAGGAGACACCGACCTATGTGCGGGTGGTCTCCATCATCGTGGTGCTCTGGGTGCTCGGCTGGATGACCCTCGGACGCATCCTGCGCGGCGCCACGCTGGCGCTGCGCGAACGGGAGTTCGTCGAGGCGGCCAAGGTGAGCGGCGCCTCGCCCTGGCGGATCATCCGCAAGGAGCTGCTGCCCAACGTGGTCTCGCCGATGCTGGTGCAGGCCACCTACATGTTGCCCAACTTCGTGACCACGGCCGCCGCGCTGTCCTTCCTCGGCGTCGGGCTGGTGGAACCGACCCCCGACTGGGGGCGGATGTTCGCGATCGGCGCCGAGGTCTACCGCGCCGACCTCACCTACATGTTCTTCCCCGGCGTGGCGATGGTGGTCTTCGTGGTCGCCTTCAACCTGCTGGGGGACTCGGTGCGCGACGCGTTCGACCCCAAGACCAACCGCTGACACTACGAACGGGCAGGTGCACCAATGAGCGAACGACCACAGCGGCGAGCGCGCCTGACGGGGGCGGCCGTCGCGCTGACCGGGGCGCTGCTGCTCAGCGCCTGCAGCAGCGGTGGCGGCGGCGGCCCCGAGGGCGAGGGCTCGGGCGGTGGCGGGACGGAGGGCGCCGAGACGCTGGAGGCGGTGACCTTCGCGGACGCCGAGGCGTCCACCGGGCCGGCCGAGGAGGTGCCGGACGCCACCCCGGGCGGCACGGTCTACGTGCTCCAGGAGACCTCGCCCGCCCATCTCGACCCGGCGCAGATCTACTCCGCGGCCGAGTCGAACATAGCCAAGCTGATGCACCGCGGCCTGACCGCCGTGCGCATGGACAACGAGGGCGAGTACTCGGTCGTCGGCGACCTGGCGACCGACTCGGGCACCCCGTCCGACGACGGCCGCACCTGGACGTACACGCTGAAGGACGACATCTACTTCAGCGACGGCTCGCCGATCACCTCGGCGGACGTGCGGCACAGCGTCGAGCGCACCTTCGCGCCGTTCCTCACCTACGGGCCGACGTTCCTCCAGCAGTGGCTGGCCAACACGGGCGGCGCCGAGTACCGCGAGCTGCTGCCCGAGGGGCCCTACGAGGGCGACCACCTGCCGGACAGCGTGCTGGAGACGCCGGACGACAGGACGGTCGTCTTCCACTTCGAGGAGCCGCAGGCCGACCTGCCCTACGCGCTGGCGATGGTCGGCTACGGGCTGGTCTCCGAGGAGGGCGACACCCGCGAGGCGTACGACCAGGAGCCGCTGGCCACCGGCCCGTACGTGATCGAGGAGTTCCGCCCCGACCGTTCGATGACCCTGGTGCGCAACGAGCACTGGGACCCGGCCACCGACCCGGCGCGCAACGCCTACCCGGACCGGTTCGAGATCACCTTCGGGCACACCACGGACGACTCCACCCAGCGGCTGATGGCGGACAACGGCGACGACCGCCAGGCCATCACGTTCAACAACGGCGTGGACCCGGGCAACGCGCCCGAGGTGTCGTCCAACGCCGAGTACCAGGAGCGGCTGGTCCAGGGCTACCAGCCGTTCGTCGCCACCATGGCGATCAACGCCGAGCGGGTCACCGACCTCAAGGTGCGCCAGGCCATCGCCCACGCGCTGCCGCTCAACGGCGTGCTCAACGCCTACGGCGGCGCGTTCGGCGGCGAGTACGCCGGCGGCCTGATCAGTCCGCTGCTGCCGGGCTACGAGGAGGGCTACGACCCCTACGGCAAGCTGGCCAACCCACAGGGCGACCCCGAGCGCGCCAGGGAGCTGCTGGAGGAGGCGGACGCGGTCGGCTACGAGCTGAACTACGTCCACCACACCGCCACCGAGGACGCGCGGGCCGCCGTGGCCGTCGAGGACGCGCTGGAGCAGGCCGGCTTCGTGGTCAACCGCAGCGAGGTGCCGCAGACCTCCTACTACGACACCATCGGGGTCGTCGACAACGGCTACGACATCTACCGCAGCAACTGGGGCCACGACTGGCTCTCCAGCGCCACGGTGATCCCGCCGCAGTTCGACGGCCGGCAGATCCAGGACGGGGCCAACAACTACAGCCACGTCGACGACGAGCGGATCAACTCGGAGATCGACCGGATCCGGCAGATCACCGACCCGGCCGAGGCCGCGACCGAGTGGTTCGGGCTGAACGAGTACATCGTCGAGGACGTGCTGACCCAGGTCCCGCTCTACTACTACAAGATGAACGTCCTGCATGGTTCGTTGATCGGCGGCGCCGACTTCAACGACGACCTCGGAACCGTGGACATGCATCGGATCTACGTCATCCAGGACGAGGGCTGACGGTCGTCAGGACGGGGGCGTCCGCCGCGCGCGGGCGCCCCCTCCGGACCCCGGCCGACCGAACCCAAAGGGCTGCTACCCGATGCTCCGATTCCTGCTGCGGCGATCGCTGGGCGCGATCGTCATCCTGCTGATCATCAGCGCGGTCACGTTCTTTCTCTTCTACGCGATCCCGCGCAACCCGGCCCTGCTGGCCTGCGGCAAGACCTGCACGCCCGACCAGCTGGCCATCGTCGAGGCGAACCTGGGCATCGACAAGCCGGTGCCGGTGCAGTACTGGGAGTACATGGTCGGCATCTTCACCGGCCGTGACTACCCGATCGGCCACTGCCCCGCGCCGTGCCTGGGCTACTCGTTCACCGACAACCGCCCGGTGCTGGAGACCATCCTGGACCGGCTGCCCACCACCCTCTCGCTCGCCGTCGGCGGCGCGGTGGTCTTCCTGGTGGTCGGCCTCGCGATGGGGATGCTCGCCGCCTGGCGGCGCGGCACGCTGCTGGACAAGTCGCTCAGCTCCGCCTCGCTGGTGCTCGGCTCGATGCAGATCTACTTCCTCGGCCCGCTCGCCCTGGCGCTGCTGGTCCACAACAACCAGGTCTTCAGCCAGCCGAAGTACGAGCCGTTCACCGAGGACCCGACGGCCTGGTTCGGCGGGCTGCTGCTGCCCTGGCTGGTGCTGGCGACCATCTTCACGGCCAACTACACCAGGATGTCCAGGGCCACGCTGATCGAGCAGCTGCGCGAGGACCACGTGCGCACCGCGAAGGCCAAGGGCATGTCGCGGTCGACCGTCTTCTTCCGCTACGCCTGGCGCGGCTCGCTGATCCCGATCGTCACCATCTTCGGCATCGACCTCGGCTCGCTCTTCGGCGGGGCGATGATCACCGAGTTCACCTTCAACCTGCCGGGCCTGGGACGGCTCGCCGTGGACTCGGTCACCAAGTCCAACCTGCCGATGCTCATGGGCGTGATGCTCTTCGCCGCGACGATGATCGTGCTGTTCAACATCCTCGTGGACGCCTGTTACGCCTTGATCGACCCGCGGGTGCGGCTTGCCTAGGAGCGCTGACCACTCATGACCACCAACAGCCCCTTCCTGACCGTGGACGATCTGCGGGTCCACTTCTCCACCGAGGACGGCACCGTCAAGGCCGTCGACGGCCTCTCCTTCGAGGTGGCCCGCGGCCGGACCCTGGGCATCGTCGGGGAGTCGGGGTCGGGCAAGTCCGTCGCCACCCAGGCCATCCTCGGCCTGCACAGCCGCGAGACGGCCGCCGTCTCCGGCCGGATCACCCTGGACGGCGCCGAGTTGACCGGGGCGCCCGAGCGCGTCCTGGAACGGCTGCGCGGCAACACCGCCGCCATGGTCTTCCAGGACCCGCTCACCGCGCTCTCCCCCTACTACACCGTGGGCCGGCAGATCGCCGAGCCCTACCGCAAGCACCGCGGCGCCTCCCGCCGCGCGGCGCGGGAGCGGGCGATCGAGATGCTGGCCAAGGTCGGCATCCCGAACCCGGCGCGACGCGTGGACGACTACCCCCACCAGTTCTCCGGCGGGATGCGGCAGCGGGTCATGATCGCCATGGCCCTGGTCTGCGACCCCGACCTGCTGATCGCCGACGAGCCGACCACCGCGCTCGACGTCACCGTGCAGGCCCAGATCCTGGACCTGCTGATGGAGCTCCAGGAGGAGTTCGGCTCGGCGATCATCATGATCACCCACGACCTGGGGGTGATCGCCGGCGTCGCCGACGACGTGCTGGTGATGTACGGCGGTCGGGCCGTGGAGCGCGGCACCGTGCGCGAGGTGCTGGCCGCGCCCCGACACCCCTACACCTGGGGGCTGTTGACCTCCATGCCCCGGCTGACCGCCGACGTCGACAAGGAGCTGGTGCCCATCGCCGGCTCCCCGCCCAGCCTGCTCACCCCGCCGCCCGGCTGCCCGTTCGCGCCGCGCTGCGCCTTCGTCGACGAGGTCGGCGACGGACGCTGCGCCGCGGAACGGCCGGCGCTGCCCGAGGGGCGCGGCGCCGCCTGCCACCTCACCGAGGAGCAGCAGCGGACGTTCTACGGCGAGCGGATCAGGCCCCGGCTCGCGTAGCGCGCGGGTCCCGCCGGGACGCGACGCGGCACCGTGACGCCCGTGAGACACGTGAGGTAAGGACAGCAGGATGACCACTGCCAGCACAGCACACGAGGGGCCGGCCGGGCCGGAGGAGGGGACCGGGGCGGCCGGGGAGACCCCGCCCGCGCTGATGACCGCGGAGGGGCTGACCAAGTACTTCCCGATCAAGGGCGGCTTCCCGTTCAAGCGGACGGTCGGCGCGGTCAAGGCGGTGGACGGGCTCGACCTCGTCGTCCGCGAGGGCGAGAGCTTCGGCCTGGTGGGCGAGTCGGGCTGCGGCAAGTCCACCACCGGGCGGCTGCTGGCCCGGCTGCTGGAGCCGACGGCCGGCACCATCACCTACCGCGACCAGGACATCAGCCACGCCGGCCGCAAGGAGCTGGCGCCCATCAGGTCCGAGATCCAGATGATCTTCCAGGACCCCTACTCCTCGCTCAACCCGCGTCAGACCGTGGGCAGCATCGTGGGCGCCCCCCTGGAGATCAACCGCGTCAACCCGCCCGGCGGCCGGGAGGCCAGGGTCCGCGAGCTGATGGACACCGTCGGCCTCAACCCGGAGCACTACAACCGCTTCCCGCACGAGTTCTCCGGCGGCCAGCGCCAACGCATAGGCGTCGCCAGGGCGCTGGCACTCGAACCCCGGCTGATCATCGCCGACGAGCCGGTCTCGGCCCTCGACGTCTCCATCCAGGCGCAGGTGATCAACCTGCTCCGCCGGGTGCAGCGGGAGCACGGCATCGCGTTCCTCTTCATCGCCCACGACCTCGCCGTGGTGCGGCACTTCTCGCAGCGGATCGCGGTGATGTACCTAGGCAAGATCGTCGAGGTCGGCGACCGCCGGGCGATCTACGAGCGGCCGCGCCACCCCTACACCCACGCGCTGCTGTCCGCCGTCCCCGAGGCCGAGCTGGAGCTGGCCGAGGCCGAGGACCCGGAGGCCGGCGCGGACGCCCCGAAGGAGCGAACCGCGCGCCGTGAGCGCATCCGCCTGGAGGGGGACGTCCCCTCGCCGAGCGACCCGCCCTCCGGATGCCGCTTCCGCACCCGCTGCTGGAAGGCGCAGGACCGCTGCGCCACCGAGGAGCCGCCGCTGGTGCGCATCGAGGGCAACGCGGAGGGGCACATGACCGCCTGTCATTTTCCGGAGGCAGGTACCGTTCTGCTCGAATGAGCCGGGGGCGTGCGCCCCTGGTCTGCTCCCGTGCACCGCGCCGTGCGGCTCTGACGGGCCGTTATGATCCGTGGCGCACGGCGGGAAGCCGGGCCCCTCGCCGGGTGGTCCTCCCACCGTGTCTGTACAAGGCACGAGTCACTGGAGGGTGATCCTGGTGGGCCTCACCATCTCAGCTTCCCTGCTGTTGCTGATCATCGTCTTTCTGCTGGTCAGAAAGGCAGGGCTCAAGGTCCTGCACGCGATCGTCTGCGTGCTTCTCGGCTTCTATCTCGCCAGTTCGAACATGGCCCCCACCATCGACAACTTCAGCAACAGCATCGGGGAGATGATCAACTCCCTGAGCTTCTGACCGTGACCGGCTTCTGACCGTGACCGGCTTCTGACCGTGACCGCGATGGCCGCCCGGGGGGCGACGTAGGCTGCCCCCATGAGTTCCGGCCGCCCCGGGGTGCTGCTGGTGCACGCGCACCCCGACGACGAATCGATCACCAACGGCGTGACCATGGCCGCCTGCGTCGAGGCGGGGGCCAGGGTCACGCTGGTCACCTGCACGCTGGGCGAGGAGGGCGAGGTCATCGGCGCCGCCCTGCGCCACCTGGCCGCCGACCGGGACGACGCGCTCGGCCCGTACCGCGCCCGGGAGCTGGCCTCGGCCGCCGCCGCCCTCGGCGTCACCGACCACCGGCTGCTCGGCGGCGAGGGACGCTACCGCGACTCCGGGATGAGCGGGCTGCCGAGCAACGACAGGCCGAACGCCTTCTGCCGCGCCGACCTGGACGAGGCCGCCGGGGCGCTCGTCGAGATCATCGTCGAGACCCGACCCCGGGTGGTGCTCACCTACGACCCCGAGGGCGGCTACGGCCACCCCGACCACATCCAGGCCCACCGCGTCGCCATGCGCGCCGTCGAGCTGGCCGCCCCCCGCCACCGGGTGGAACGCGTGCTGTGGCACTGCCTCCCGCACGGCGAGGTGGAGCGCGGGCTGGACCGGCTGCGCCGCGAGGGCCCCGGCCGTTTCCCCGCCGTCGCCACCGCCGCCGACCTGCCGGGCGTGGTCCCGGACGCCGAGGCGGTGCTCGCCGTCCGCGGCAGCGAGGCGGGGTACGCCGCCAAGCGCGCCGCGATGGCCGCCCACGCCACCCAGATCGAGGTCGAGGGGGAGACCTTCGCGCTCTCCAACGGGCTGGCCCAACCGCTGTGGCGTACCGAGTACTTCACCCTCGGCCACGGACAGCCCCCGCCGCCGGGCGCGGTGGACGACGTCTTCGCCGGCCTCCCCGCCGAGGAGGCGCCGTGAGGATCGCCGCCCACGCCGGTCTCGGCGTGCTGGGCTTCGTCGCGGGAGTCGCCGGCTCGCTGGTGCAGGGCGGCTGGTTCCCGTTCGGCGTGCTGCTGGCGCTCGCCGGCTGCGCCGGCCTCTTCTGGGGCGGCGCGCTGCTCACCCGCAGCCGGATCGGCGCGGCCTCGCCGGCCGGCGGCTGGGTGCTGTCCGTGCTGGTGCTCACCGTGACCAGGCCGCAGGGCGACTTCGTCTACGCGGCGGGCGCCGGAAGCTATGTGTACCTCCTCGGTGGGATGACGGTCGCCGTGGTGTGCGCCACTCTCGCCCCCGGCGAACGCCCGCTCTTCGCCGTGCCACAGGGCGGAACCGGCCGGTAACGCCCCTGCTGAGAGCGGGTGTCGGGGTGGGGCACTGATGTGCTGATCCTGTGCGGGCGGCATCCCGCCTCGCCGACCCCAGTATCGTGGGGCCAGCCGCCGCTGCCCGGACGCGTTCCGGGGCGGCTGGTGAAGCCCAACCGGGAGATCCTGCCTTGAGTCGAGAAACTGACAATTCCCCCAACAACCGGGGTTGGGGTGACCCCCAGCGGAACGAGGGGGAAGCAGCGGCCCGTCCGGGTCCTCCGTCGGCGGAGGAGAAGAAGACCGAGACCACGATGACGACCCGTGCGCGGATCAACATCCCTGGCTCCCGGCCCATTCCGCCGATCGTGGTGCGCGAGACCGTCGACGAGGAGGCCGCGCGCTCCGCGCCCCCGCCGCTGCCGACCCGGACCCCCAAGCCGCCGCCGGGCGCCCGCACCGAGGGCAAGAGCCAGGGCGACGCCACGGGCGGGGACTCCGGCAAGAAGACCAGCTCCTGGTTCGAGCCGCGCAAGTCGCCGCCGAAGACCGGCGCGATGCCGCAGGTCGGCGCCGAGGAGCCGGGCCGGGGCGAGCCGCCCCACGAGCCGGCCGGCCACGACGCCCCCCGCGCCGGCGGCCACCCGCCGCTGGCCGACACCCCGCCCGACGGGATGCCGGGTGTGGGCGGTGAACGGGCCGCCGCCTCCGACTGGTTCCCCGGCGGACGCGACGAGCCGCCGCCCGTCAGCCCCCAGGGTCCGCTGCCGGTCCGTCCCACCGGGCCCACCACGGGACCGGCCACGGGACCGATGAGCGTGCCGCCGGCGCCCACGCCGATGGGCGACGACCGTCCGCCCACCATCCCGCCGCAGGGCCCGGCGCCCACCCCCCAGGGCCCGATCCCGACCCTGGACTCCGGCGGTCCCGCGCCGCGTCCTGGCGGCAGGCCGCCCGAGGACGACCCGAGCGGCACCACCATGGACCTCGGCGGTCCCTTCCCGCCGGCCCCGCCGCCCGGCGTCCACGACGGCGACCCCGCCGCCACCGGCCCGATGCCGCGCCCCGACTTCGACGACGACACCGGCGCCGTCCCCGCCGTGCCGCCGCCGGGCCCGCGCCCACCGGCGGACGAGGAGCCGCCGCCGCCCGCGGCGCCCGCCGCGGCCAAGCCGGCGCCGCGCGGCCGTTCCAAGCTCAAGCTGCTGGTCGTCGCGCTGGTCGGCCTCGGCGTCGTCGCCTACGGCGCCGGCCTCTTCCTCAACCAGGACGACGTGCCCAAGGGCACCGAGACGCTGGGCGTCGACATCGGCGGGATGTCGACCGAGGAGGCGCACGCCGCACTCGACGAGCGGCTTGACGCGGCCAACAACGAGCCGCTGATCCTGGTCGTCGACGGGCAGGAGATCGAGCTCAAGCCCAGCGTCGCCGGCCTCGCCGTCGACGCCGAGGCCACCGCCCGGGAGGCGTCCGGCACCGACTACAGCCCGGTCGCCGTGATCGGTTCGCTCTTCGGCGGCACCAGGGAGGCCGACGCGGTCTTCTCCGTCGACCGCGAGAAGCTCACCGTCGCCCTCCAGGAGCGCACCGCCGAGGCCGGCGGCGCGGGCCCCGTGGACGGTACCGTCGTCTTCGAGAACGGCCAGGCGATCGGCCGCGCCGGCCAGCCCGGCGCCGCCATCGACCCGGTCGCCGCCGGCGACGCCGTCGAGGCCGCGTTCCGCGAGCGCGCCGCGGGCGGGGAGAACGCGCCGGTCGAACTCCCCGTCGCCGAACGGGACCCGCTGGTCGGCGAGGAGCAGGTCCAGCAGGCGCTGGAGGAGTTCGGCGAGCCGGCGATGTCCGGCTGGGTGTGGCTGGTGGCCGCCGACCGCGAGCTCCCGATCAGCCAGCAGACGCTCAGCGGGATCCTCACCATGGAGCCGAGCGACCAGGGCAACCTCCAGCCGGTGCTCGACCCCGACGGCCTCGCCGAGCTGTACGGCACCACGTTCGACGGGGTGATGATCGACGCCGGCAGCGGCCTCGTCGAGATGACCCCGGAGCACGCGGCCGCCGCGCTGATCCCGGCGCTGCGGGAGACCGCCACCGTCGACGAGGGGCCGGGACGCAGGGTCGCCGAGGTCGAGGGCGCCACCCTCGGCTGACCGCACCGCACCGCACCGCCGCACCGGGCGGCGCCCCCCGCTCAGTCGGAGGGCGCCGCCCGGTAGTGGTAGCGGTGGTGTTCGGCGAAGCCGAGCCGCTCGTAGAGCGCGCCGGCCGCCGTGTTCTCCGGCGTCACCTGGAGCCAGCCGGCCGAGGCGCCCTCGGCCAGCGCCGCCCTGGCCAACTCCGCCATCAGCGCCGTCCCCAGCCCCCGCCGCCGGTGCGCCGGCGCCACGTCGATCGCGCCGAAGCCGGCCCACCGCCCGTCCACCACGCAGCGCCCCACGGCGAGGGGCGGCTCGCCCGCCCCGCCCGCGACCTCCGCGAGCAGCACCGAGGGACCCGCGGCCAACACCCGCCGCGCCACCGCCGGATCGCGCCCCGCCGACGGGCTGCCGGCGAGCCAGCGCCCGGTCAGCTCCCGGCCGACCGTCACCCGGCCGTCCGGCTCCCGGTCGGCCAGCGGCGCCAACGCCCCCACCCGCAGGACCGCGAACCCCACGGGGCGCCAGCCCCGCGCGTCCAACGCGGCCACCAGCCGCTCGTCCCCGTCGCCGCCGCCCGTCGCCACCTGCACCAGCGGCGGCAGCCCGCGCGCCGCGTACCAGGCCACCACGCGGTCGAGTTCGGGGTCGGCGGGGCCGAGGCGGACCGCCGAGTTGGCCCGCCGCGTCCAACCGCCGGCGGCCCGCAGCAGCCAGTCGCCGACCCGTTCCGTCTCGGGCGCCGGCCAGGCGCGCGTCGAGACCCGCGTCAACTCCGCGACGGAGGCCGCCGGCACGCCCCGCCTGCGCGCCGGCGCGGGCGGCACCACCTTCCCCGCGACCAGCGCCGACTCCGCCAGGCTCGCCGTCTCCCCGGACCGTCGGGTCAACGTCAGCACCCCGTCCGTCCACGAAGTGAGAATCCCCAGGGTGTCGGTGAACCGCGCCGCGCCCTCGCCGGCACCCGTCTCCGTGCGTACCGAGACGCGTTTGCCCACGTCATCAGGGGTGATCCGAACCTCAAGTCGGGCCCCGGCAGTGAATTCCATCCCGCTAGCCAACCCCTCAGGTGTGCGCATGGCTCCGCAACGGCGATACTAGGTCGGAGCATCAGCGACACCGCGCCCACGTGCGCCGGCGGAGCCACCGCCACGACGAGGAGGACTGACAGCGTGACCTACGTGATCGCCGAGCCCTGTGTGGATCTCAAGGACAAGGCATGTATCGAGGAGTGCCCCGTCGACTGCATCTACGAGGGGCAGCGCGCTCTCTACATCCACCCCGACGAGTGCGTGGACTGCGGAGCCTGTGAGCCCGTCTGCCCGGTCGAGGCCATCTTCTACGAGGATGACACCCCGGAGGAGTGGAAGGACTACTACAAGGCCAACGTCGAGTTCTTCGAGGAGCTCGGCTCCCCCGGCGGTGCCAGCAAGCTCGGCCTGATCGAGCGCGACCACCCGCTGGTCGCCGCCCTGCCGCCGCAGAGCCACGACGAGTGAGCGGAACGGCCTCGGCGGGTCCGGGGCCGTTCCCCTCCGCCGGCAGCGGCCGCGACGCCCGTGGCAGCCGCGGTACCGGCGGCAGCCGTAGCAGCAACCGCAGTCACGTCACCGAGGAGTGCCACCCGTGCCGTCCGCCGTCTCCGCCCGACTGCCGGTCTTTCCCTGGGACCGGCTGGAGCCCTACAAGGCCACCGCCTCGGCGCACCCGGACGGCATCGTGGACCTCTCCGTCGGCACCCCGGTCGACCCCGTTCCCGAGCTGGTCCAACGCGCCCTCGCCGAGGCCGCGGACAGCCCCGGGTACCCGACGGTCTGGGGCACCCCGGCGCTGCGGGACGCCCTCGTCGCGTGGGTGACCGGCCGCACCGGCGCCGTCGGTCTCGAACACCGGGGCGTGCTCCCGGTGATCGGCTCCAAGGAGCTGGTCGCCGCCGTGCCCGGCCAGCTGGGCCTCGGCCCCGGTGACCGGGTCGCCTACCCCGAGCCGGCCTACCCGACCTACGAGGTCGGCGCCCGCCTCGCCCGCGCCGAGCCCGTGCCCTACCGCGGCTCACCCACCGAGCTCGACCCGGCCGGCCTGCGGCTGCTCTGGCTCAACTCCCCGGCCAACCCGACGGGTCGGGTGCTCGACGTCGCCGAGCTGCGCGCGATCGTCGCCTGGGCGCGCGAGCACGGCGTGCTGGTCCTCAGCGACGAGTGCTACCTGGAGCTGGGCTGGGAGGCCGAGCCGGTCTCCGTGCTCCACCCGGACGTGTGCGGCGACAGCCACGAGGGCCTGGTCGCGGTGCACTCCCTCTCCAAGCGCTCCAACCTCGCCGGCTACCGCGCGGCCTTCCTGGCCGGCGACCCGGCGGTCATCGGGGAGCTGCTCGGCGTCCGCAAGCACTCCGGCATGATGCTCCCCGCTCCCGTGCAGGCCGCGATGGCCGTCGCGCTCGGCGACCGGGAGCACGTGACCGAGCAGCGCGCCCGTTACGCCGCCCGCCGCGCGGCGCTCCGCTCGGCGCTGACCGCGCGCGGCTTCACCATCGCGCACAGCGAGGCGTCGCTCTACCTGTGGGCCACCCGCGACGAGCCCTGCTGGGACACCGTCGCCGAGCTGAGCAAGCTGGGCATCCTGGTGGCGCCCGGCGACTTCTACGGCGCCGCCGGCGACCGCTTCGTGCGGGTCGCCTTCACCGCCACCGACGAGCGCGTCGCCAGCGCCGTGGCCCGCCTGTCCTGACCACGCGCACGCGGGAGGGGGCCGCCGCGCCGGCGACCCCCTCCCGCGTTCCGCTGTCGAGTCCGCTCAGCGAGCGGTCACCCCGCCGAGCAGCGCGCCGCCGGCCCTCGCGCCCTCCTGGAGGTGCGGCGCGACATCCGCGCCGGCCTCGTTCACCACGCCCACGGCCGACCGGCCCAGGCCGTTGACCGTGTCCCCGACCATGTCGGCCTGCTCGGTGTCGGACGAGAGGTTGGCCAGCGGCGCGGCCTGGGCCACCGCCGCGGTGCCCAACAGGCCGGCGGCGCCGGCGGCTCCGCAGAGGGCGGCCCGGACCAGGGTCTTGCGAACGGGGTGCGACATGGCTTCTCTCCTCGTGGTGGACGTCGGGAGCACGGTGTGTCCCCCGTGCCTATCGGCCACCGGCCGCCTCGGGTTGCGGCCCGCCCGGGTAAAGAATCGGTAATACGCCGGCCGGCCGACGTCCCGCCTGGCGTTCCCCAACCACACCGGGGTGGCGTCCCGTTGGACGAGGGGAAGGTGTTTCGCGGAGATCTCGGGTGCTGTTCGCGAAGGAATTCGGGGGAAACGGGAAACGTGTGCGCCGACCGCGCGGGCAAAAGCCTTGAAGGGTAAGGGAGTTGCTCTCGCGAGGTCTTCCGGCGCGAAAGTCGGCGCGGCCGCCGGCGCTTTCCGCGAAGGTGTGGCGAACGTATTCGACCGGTCACTCCGTGCTGGGGATCAGCGAAATCCGCACGGTTTCGAGTGAATTCCCCCCGGAGTCACCGGAATCCCCGGATGCCCCGGAATCGGCCGCGTTCCCCTCGGCCGTCCGCCAGCCCTCGTCCGAGCGTGCCGAGAGCCAGCGCCGCCCGTCGTGGACGACCTCGGCGACCCCCAGCGTCCCCGCCTGGGCGACCAGCCAGTGCGACAGCTCCCACCCGGGGGAGCCGTCCGCCTCGCCCCCCGCCGGCTCCAGCGTCACGGTCAACTCGAAGCCGTCGCCGTCCCGCGGTTCCACGGAGGCGCGGCCGTTGAACTCCTCCTCCAGCCGCTCCCGCAACAGCTCGGGGTCGGCGGGCGTCGGGTCGTTGTCGGTGACACAGGTGAACGCCGCGGGTGCCCGACCGGTCAACGGACCCGAGAGCAGCGTGGCGTTGCCCTCGTGCTTGGCGTACTCGTCGGGGAAGGCGCTGCGCTGCACCTCCTGCGCCGCCACGGTCAACTCCAGCTCCTCGTACGCGGGGATCTCCAACAGCTTCGTGTAGAAGGCGTTGGCGGCGTACACCGGGTCCCGCACCTGCTGTTCGTCGCCCCAGCCCATCGAGGGGCGCTGCTGGAAGAGACCCAGCGAGTCGAGGTGGCCGTGGTCGAGATTGCGCAGGCTGGACTCCTGCATCGCGGTCGCCAGGGCTATCGTCACCGCCCGTTCCGGCAGCCCGCGCGAGTTCCCGACGGCGGCGATGGTGGCCGCGTTGGCCGCCTGCGCCGGGGTGAGGGAGTGCGGTCCGTCCTCAGGATCCGCGCCCCGCGCCTCGCAGTGCGGCCTGGCGCGACTGCCCGACTCGTACTGGACGACGGCGTAGGCGGCGATGCCGGCCAGCGCCAGGATCGCGGAGGCGCCGCGCAGCAGACGGCGCCGGCGTCGTGAAGTGGTCGTCCGTTCGGGCACGCGATGAGAGTAACGGCTGTCCCTCGGTGACCGTTCGGCGCGGGTACCGTGACCGCATGGAACGACCCGCATCCGGCACCGCCGCCCCCCGCCAGCGACTCGACCTCGGCCTCGACGCGGCGGCGCTGACCGCCCGGTTGGTGGACATCCCCTCGGTCAGCGGCACCGAGGAGCCGCTCGCCGACGCCGTCGCCGAGGCGCTCGCCGGCCTCGACTGGCTGCGGGTGGACCGGTTCGGGAACAACGTGGTGGCCCGCACCGAACTCGGCCTGGACCAGCGGGTGGTGCTCGCCGGCCACCTCGACACCGTGCCGGTCGCCGACAACCTGCCCTCCCGGCTGGACGACGAGGGCGTGCTGTGGGGGCTCGGCACCTGCGACATGAAGTCCGGGGTCGCGGTGCAGCTGCGGATCGCGGCCACCGTCCCCCGGCCCAACCGCGACCTGACGTTCGTCTTCTACGACAACGAGGAGGTCGAGGCCGAGCGCAACGGCCTCGGCTGGCTGGCCGCCGCCCACCCCGACTGGCTGGAGGCGGACTTCGCGGTGCTGCTCGAACCGTCCGACGGCCAGGTGGAGGGCGGCTGCCAGGGCACCCTCCGGGTGCTGCTGCGGATGGCGGGCCAGCGGGCGCACTCGGCCAGGAGCTGGATGGGGGTCAACGCGATCCACGCGGCCGCCCCCGTGCTGGAACGGCTCGCCGACTACCGCCCGCGCCGGGTGGAGATCGACGGCCTGGAGTACCGCGAGGGCCTGAACGCGGTGGGCATCACCGGCGGGGTCGCCGGCAACGTCATCCCCGACGCCTGCCAGGTCACCGTCAACTACCGTTACGCGCCCGACCTGGACCAGGAGCGGGCGCTGGCGCACGTCCACGAGGTCTTCGCGGACTGCGGGGTGGCCGAGTTCGTGGTCGACGACCACTCGCCCGGCGCGCTGCCCGGACTTTCGCACCCGGCGGCGCGGGCGTTCCTGGAGGCGGTCGGTGGCCAACCTTGCCCCAAGTTTGGCTGGACGGACGTCTCCCGGTTCAGTGCGCTTGGCGTGCCGGCGGTCAACTACGGGCCGGGCGACCCCAGCCTGGCCCACCGCCAGGACGAGCGGGTCTCGACGGAGTCCGTGCTCGCCTGCGAGCGCCGGCTGCGCGCCTGGCTGGGCGGCTGACCGGCCGCCCGGCCGGCGAGGGGGACGGAACCCGGCCGGAGATCCCGGCCGGAGGACGAGGACGTGAAACGATCACAGGTGAGGAGCGCGCGATGAGCGGGAGCGCACAGGTGCCCGACGAGGCACCGGGGAACGAGCGGACCGGCGGCGGCGACCAGCCGCGCGAGCAGCGGCTCGGCCCGGTGGTGCGGCGGCGGCAGCAGGTGATGACCAGCACCTCGGACCAGCGGCTGCTGGACTCCAGGGGGCCGTCCGACTGGGTCCACCAGGACCCGTGGCGGGTGCTGCGCATCCAGTCCGAGTTCGTCGAGGGCTTCGGCGCCCTGGCCGAACTGGGCCCCGCCGTCTGTGTCTTCGGCTCGGCCCGCACGCCGCCCGGCAGCCCCGAGTACGAGGACGCCCGCCGCATCGGCCGGGGCCTGGCCGACGCCGGGTTCGCGGTGATCACCGGCGGCGGCCCCGGCGCCATGGAGGCGGCCAACCTGGGGGCCAGCGAGAGCGGCGGCGTCTCCGTCGGCCTCGGCATCGAGCTGCCCTTCGAGCAGGGGCTCAACGCGCACGTGGACGTGGGGATCAACTTCCGCTACTTCTTCGTCCGCAAGACGATGTTCGTGAAGTACGCCCAGGGCTTCCTGGTCCTCCCCGGCGGACTCGGCACCATGGACGAGTTGTTCGAGGCGTTGACGCTGGTCCAGACGCGGAAGGTGACCAGGTTCCCGATCGTGCTCTTCGGCTCCTCGTACTGGGGCGGCCTCGCCGACTGGCTGCGCGACACGGTCATCGCCCAGGGCAAGGCATCGCCCCGCGACGAGGACCTCTTCCGGATCACGGACGACGTGGAGGAGGCGATCCGCCTCGTCACGAAGGACTAGCCGTCCGGGCCTGTGCGGATGGTCGTCCTCGCCCCGGTGGTGGGTTGCTCGCGCCGTTCCCCGCGCCCCTTCCAGGTCGGTGGGCGGTTTTGGGGGCGCGGGGAACTGCGCGATTGCTGTGTGGCGGGTCGCAGTCGACTACGGAGCTTCGTGGCTGGGTGGGTTGTCGGGTGCGCCTCGGTGGTGGGTTGCTCGCGCAGTTCCCCGCGCCCCTGGTCGTGGTGGGCGTTCGCGCTCAGGTGCGGGTTCATACAGGGCCGGTGGGCGGTTTGG
Source organism: Streptomyces zhaozhouensis (assembly GCF_900230195.1). Lineage (GTDB taxonomy): Bacteria > Actinomycetota > Actinomycetes > Streptomycetales > Streptomycetaceae > Streptomyces > Streptomyces zhaozhouensis. The sequence continues at coordinate 525,929 of NZ_OCNE01000002.1, read as the reverse complement.
GGGCGCGGGGAACTGCGCGATTGCTGGGTGGCGGGGTGCAGTCGACTACGGAGCTTCGTGGCTGGGTGGGTTGTCGGGTGCGCCCAGGCGGACGGTCAGGCCAGACCCCGCCTGGCCACCGCGGGTTCCTCGTGGCCGGCGATCGCCGCGACCATCCGCAGCACCTGCCGCGTCTCCGCGACCTCGTGCACCCGGTAGACCCGCGCGCCGAGCCAGGCCGAGACCGCCGTGGTCGCCAACGTCCCCAGCAGCCGCTCCCGCACGGGCAGGTCCAACGTCTCGCCGACGAAGTCCTTGTTGGAGAGCGAGACCAGCACCGGCCAGCCGGTCCCGGTCATCTCCGGCAGCCTCCTGGTCGCCTCCAGCGAGTGGCGCGTCGACTTGCCGAAGTCGTGACCCGGGTCGATCAACACGCCCTCGCGCGGCACCCCCAGCGCCACCGCCCGTTCCGCCAGCCCCACCGTGACGCGGAGGATGTCGGCCATCACGTCCTCGTACCGCACCCGGTGCGGCCTGGTGCGCGGCTCGGCGCCGCCGGCGTGGGTGCAGACCAGGCCCACGCGGTAGCGGGCGGCGACCTCGGCCAGCAGGGGGTCGACGCCGCCCCAGGCGTCGTTGAGCAGGTCGGCGCCGGCCGCGCAGGCCGCCTCGCCCACCTCGTGCCGCCAGGTGTCGACGCTGATCACGACGTCCGGGTGCCGGCGGCGGACCTCCGCGACGAAGCCCGCGGTGCGGCGGATCTCCTCGGCCGCGTCCACCTCCTCGCCGGGGCCCGCCTTGACCCCGCCGACATCGATGATGTCCGCGCCCTCGTCGACCGCCCGCGCGACCCGTTCCAGCGCGGCGCGTTCGCCGAAGGTGGCGCCCTGGTCGTAGAAGGAGTCCGGGGTTCGGTTGACGATCGCCATGATCACCGGCTGGTGGGCGGCGAACTCCCGCTTGCCCAGGCGCAACATCACGTTCAGCCCTCTCTCGGGTTCTCTCGGCGGAGAAGCCGTCCCGCTCGGGGCGCGGCCCGCGGGCCCGGCGTTTCGCCGGGGCCCCACCAGGGCGTGCGCCCGGGTTCTCCCGCCCCTCGAACCTACCCGGCCCACGGTGCCATCCCCCGTGCGAGACTCCAGGGCAGGACTCACAGGGGAGAGGCTTCGGTGTTCTGGTTCTTGATGGTCGCGATGGTGGTCGTGATCGCCGCGGTCACGCTCGCGGTGCTCAGCAGCGGCGACGGCTCCGGCGCGCCGGCGACGGGCGGGTTGCGCGACGCCGAGCCCGAGCGGGCGGCGGACCCGCTGCCGTTGCACCGCCCCCTGACGCCCGCCGACCTGATCCGGGTCCGCCTGCCGGTGGCGCCGCGCGGCTACCGGATGACCGAGGTGGACGACGTGCTGGACCGCGTCGCCGCCGAACTCGCCGAGCGCGACGCACGGATCGCCGACCTCGGGGCGCTGCTGGAGAGGGCCAGGAACGAGCGCGCGGAAGAGACCGGCGAACGCGACTGACGCGCCGGCCGATCGGCGCCCGACCCGCCCGGCGGGGACGGAATCGGATTCCCCGTTCGGACCTGCGGGATTCGGGAAGTCCCCGCCGTCGTGCCCCCGCTTCCGGCGTTCGGCTTCCGCGGGCGCTGCCCCCGCACGGCCCGCCGAACCGCCCGTGACCCGCGCGTCCCGGATACCTCCCAGAAGAACGCGGGTAACGCGGACACTCCCCGAATTGAGTGGTTTTGCGTGTGTGCGTTGCCGAAGGGAGACCGGCCAATGTTGGTCACGGGACCCATTCATGCGGGATAATGAAGGCAAGCAATGTGTTCGACGCCGACGACGCTCGCGTCATCGGCTGCGACGAGCTGGTTCAGGAAGGGGAACGAGCATGGCGGCCATGAAGCCGCGGACGGGCGATGGTCCGCTTGAGGTGACCAAGGAGGGGCGGGGCATCATCATGCGCGTTCCGCTCGAAGGCGGTGGCCGACTCGTTGTCGAGCTGACCCCGGACGAGGCGGTCGCACTCGACGAGGAGCTGAAGAAGGTGACCGGCTGACGTCGCCGCGTTCCGCGTTGACCACGGCGCCGCCCCGGAGCATGTCTCCGGGGCGGCGCCGTCCGCGTTCCGGCTAGACCCGCGCCGCGCACAGCAGCCCGTCGCCGACCGGCAGCAGGGCGGGGGCCAACTGGTGGCTCTCCCGCACCGCGCGCAGCAGTTCGCGCAGCCGGCGCACCTCGGTCGGCGCGGCCGCCGAGTCGACCGTCCGGCCGCCGGCGAAGACCCCGGCGAAGCAGACCAGCCCGCCGGGACGCAGCAGCCGCAACGATTCTGCGAGGCACTCCAGGTACTCCAGCCGGTCCCCGTCGCAGAAGACCAGGTCGTAGCCGCCGTCGGTGAGGCGGGTCAGCACGTCCAGCGCGTGCCCCGGGATGATCCGGGTGCGGTTGGCGGCGAAGCCGGCCAGCCGGAACGCCTGCCGGGCGAACTGCTGCCGCTCCGGCTCGATGTCGACGGTGGTCAGCACCGCGTCGGGCCGCATCCCGGTCAGCAGGTGGATGCCGGAGACGCCGGTGCCGGTGCCGATCTCCACCACGGCCCTGGCGCCCGAGACGGCGGCCAGCAGGCGCAGCGCGTCGCCCGTTCCGGGGGAGACGGCGCGCACCCCGGCCTCGCGCGCCCGCTCGCGGGCCCAGTCCAGCGCCGTCCCCTCGGGGCTCTCGGCGTCCGGTGCGCCATACGCCTCGGCGAACGCCCAGCTCGTCAGCCGGTTGCCCGTAATGGCCCTCTCCTGTCCCCGTCTGTCACGCGCCTTGACTGTATCGACTTCGCGCGGGAACCGGATGCCCGGCGTGGACGTTGGTCCCTAAGGCGCGGTGTCCGAAGGACGCCGTGAGCGGTGAGAAATGCTTATCCGGAGCTAACGGGCGAGGTGGCTATGGTTGGGACTCCACTGGACACCACCAGAGCCGACAGGGGAGGTGCGGCCGCGTCCACGGGCCGGGGGGTGCTCACGCGCATCCGACGGTCGTTCGGCGGGCCGAATTCCGTGACAGACAACGCTGACAGCGTCCGAGCGCAGGCCACCACCGAGCCGGCCGACGGCACCACCGCCGCCGTGGCCACCTTCAGCGCGGGCGCCGACAGCCAGAGCTGGGCTCCGCCCAGCTGGGAGGAGATCGTCTCCACCCACAGCGCGCGGGTCTACCGCCTGGCGTACCGCCTCACGGGCAACCAGCACGACGCCGAGGACCTCACCCAGGAGGTCTTCGTCCGGGTCTTCCGTTCCCTGTCGACCTACACCCCGGGCACCTTCGAGGGGTGGCTCCACCGGATCACCACCAACCTCTTCCTGGACTCCGTCCGCCGCAAGCAGCGCATCAGGTTCGACGCGCTCGGCGACGACGCGGCCGACCGGCTGCCCAGCCGCGAGCCCACCCCCCAGCAGCACTTCAACGACACCCACTTCGACGCGGACGTGCAGCAGGCCCTGGACACCCTGGCGCCCGACTTCCGCGCCGCCGTGGTGCTCTGCGACATCGAGGGCCTGAGCTACGAGGAGATCGCCACCACCCTGGGCGTGAAGCTCGGCACGGTCCGCAGCCGTATCCACCGTGGGCGCTCGCATCTGCGCAAGGCCCTGCGCCACCGCTCGCCGGAGGAGCGCGGCTCCCGCGCCGCCGTCCAGCCCGCCGAGCCGGCGCTCGCCGTCGCGCCGGGAGCACCCGGATCAGTGGAAGGCGCGATGGAGTGACCTCCTCCGCGGGAGCCGGCCCGGCAGACCGGCATCTGGGAGAGAGCCTCGCCGCCCTGGTGGACGGCGAGCTTTCGCATGACAGCAGGGACCGCGTGCTGGCCCACCTGGCCACCTGTGCCCACTGCAAGGCGGAGGCCGAGGCCCAGCGCGCCCTGAAGAACGCGTTCGCGGCCAGCCCGCCGCCCGCCCTCTCGGCCGGCCTGCTGGCCCGGCTGCAGAACGTCCCGGCCGAGAGCGGGCCGGCCGCCGGCCCCGGCCAGGCCCCGCCGCGCGAGGACGGCCCGCCGTCCGCCGGCACCCCTCCCAAACGCGGCTTCCCCCTCGACCTGCTGCCCGGCGGCCGGGGGCGCGGCTCGCTGCTGGAGCCGCCCTCGTTCGGCGGCTCGTCCGGGTTCCGGATACACGAGCCGATGGCCGCCCGGCTTCCCCGCGGTCATCGCCTCGCCTTCGCCGCCGCCGGCGCGGTCTCCCTCGCGGCCTTCGCCATCGGCGGCGCCGTCTCGGGGGTGGCCAACCCGGCCGGTGGCTCCGCCAGTTCCAGCACGGTCGCCGCCGGCACCTCGGCGGGCTCCGTCCCACGCCCGATGGGCGCCAGGGACGAGGAGGCGCTGCGGCAGCCGGGCGTGGCCCAGGTGCTGCCGGTCGCCGACGTGGAGGAGACGGTCCCGCCGCCCGCCGCCCGGTTCCCGCTGCTGGGGAGCAGCCTTCCGGTGATCCACGGCCCGTCGCCGGTCCCGGGGGCGACGCCGCCGGCGACCACCCCCGACCCGGTCATAGGCCCGCTCCGCCCGGAGCGCACCGGCTCCAGCGCCCTGGGCGCCGTGAGTCCGCGCTGAGTTCCACCGGCGTACCTGGTTGAATGCACCCCCGTAGGCAGAGGGACGGCGCGGACACGATGGGGACGGCTGCCATGGACAAGGGGAACGGCGTCGAGCGGCGCGGCCCGGCCGCCCAGGGCCCGGCCTCTCCCGAGGCTCCGGCCGAGGACACCGGCGCCGGCCGGGTGCCGGGCTCCGGCCCGTCCTCCCGCCTGGCCAAGCCCTCCGGGGACGCGGAGCGTGAGGCGCCCGCCGGCTCCGGCAGCGAGGACCCGTACAGCACCCCGCCCTACGGCCAGCCGGGCCCCTGGGCCCCGGCGCCGCCCGTGCAGCGCCCCGACCCCACGCCTCCGACCGGCACCCGGCTGCCGCCCCCGGCGGACGGCGGAAGCCTCGGTTCCGGTGCCCCGCTGAGCCAGGCCCCGCCCCCCGCCGACGGCGGGAGCCTCGGCGGCGTCCCGTCGGCGGCGGGCCCGCGGCGTTACGACCCCTGGGCGAGCCCGGAGCCCTCGCCCCCGGTCGCGATCCCGGTGACGGTCGGGGCGGCCCAGGCGCCGCCCTCCCGCACCCGCCGGCTGGTGGCGGGCGCGGCCGTCATCGCCCTGCTCGCCGGCGTGGTCGGCGGGCTCGTCGGCGTGTGGCTGGAGCGCGAGGGCGCCTTCAGCGAGGTGCGGCTGCCGCAGACCTCGAACGGCTCGTCGGCAGCGCCCAGCGGCAGCATCGCCGGCATCGCCGACGCGCTGCTCCCCGGCGTGGTCACCCTGCACGCGCCCGGCGGTCAGTCCGGCACCGGCTTCGTCCTCGACGACCGGGGGCACATCCTCACCAACGCCCACGTGGTCAGCGGCGGCGCCGGCGCCGGCACCCCCGTCGAGGTCACCTTCAGCAGCGGGGACACGGTCAGCGGCGAGGTCGTCGGTGCGCACGGCGGCTACGACCTCGCGGTGGTCAAGGTCTCCGGTGTCTCGGGGCTGACCCCGTTGGAGCTGGGTGACTCGGACGAGGTGCGCGTCGGGGACCCGGTGGTCGCCATCGGCTCCCCGTTCGGGCTGGCCGGCACGGTCACCTCCGGGATCATCAGCGCCACCGAGCGCCCGATCACCGCCGGCGGCGAGCAGGCGGACGGCTCCGACATCAGCTATGTGAACGCCCTCCAGACCGACGCCCCGATCAACCCGGGGAACTCGGGCGGTCCGCTGGCCGACGGCCAGGGCCGGGTGATCGGGGTGAACAGCGTGATCCGCTCCGTGGACAACGGCGGCCCCGAGGCGGGCAGCGTGGGTCTCGGCTTCGCGATCCCGGTCAACCAGGCCAAGGACGTCGCCGAGCAGTTGATCAACACCGGGCGGGCCACCCACCCGGTGATAGGGGTCACCCTGGACACCCGTTACACCGGCGAGGGCGCCCGGGTCGGCAGCTCGACCGACCAGCCGGCGGTGGTCGCCGGCGGTCCGGCGGACGAGGCCGGCGTCAGGGACGGGGACGTGATCACCGCCGTCGACGGGGACCGGATCACCGACGCCGACGAGTTGATCATCAGGATCCGCAGCCACCGTCCGGGCGACGAGCTGGCGCTGACCGTCGAGCGCGACGGCCGGGAGCTGTCCATCGCCGTGGTGCTGGACGAGGCGCCCGACCAGTGACGGCCGGGTGACGTCCGGGCGGCGGCCCGGCGTCCACCGGGCGCTTTACCGGATGCGAACCTCGGGGGGTCTCCCTCCCTCGGTGGCACCGGGGTACCGTGGCCATCTATCCGAGTGCGTGAGGGAGCTGCCAGGTGTTCTTCGATATTGGGTCCCTTGAGTTCATCACGCTGATCGTTCTGGCCATCATGGTCTTCGGGCCGGAGAAGCTGCCGAACATGATCCGCGAGGTGACGCAGTTCATCCGCAAGGTCCGCGACTTCTCCGACAACGCCAAGCAGGACATCCGCTCGGAGCTCGGACCCGACTTCAAGGACTTCGAGTTCGAGGACCTCAACCCGAAGACGTTCGCCAGGAAGCACCTGCTGGACAACGAGGACCTGGGCCTGCGGGAGCTGGCCAACGACCTGGATGTCCGCAAGGAGCTGACCGAGGCCGCCGACGCGGTCAACGGCAGGCCCACCCGGCCCGCGCGGAACAAGCCCGACCTGGGCAAGCCCGGCACCGCCGCCCGCACCAGCCTCGCCAAACAGCGCACCGGCTCCGCGGGGAAGTCCACCGGTGGCACCGGTGGCGGTTCGGTGAAGCTCGGCAAGTCCGGTGACGCGGCCGCGAAAGCCGCCGCTTCCGGGGCCTCGACCGGTTCCGGGGCCTCCCCTGAGCCTCCGCCGTTCGACGTCGACGCCACCTGAGTGGATCCGGCCCCTTTGGGGCATATGCCGGCCTCTGGTTCCCGGCCCCGCCCGACACGGCGGAGACGGATGGCTATCCTCCCTATGTCCGGGGTGTGCCCAGGACGAGGGCAACGAGGAGGCCGTCGGCACATGGAGACGACAAGTCGAGCGGAGCCGCACGACACGAAAGGCGACCATCCCGGCAGGGGAGAGGTCCGGGGGGTGCCGGGCTCCCGCCCGGTGATGGAGGGGTACCTGGCGGCCGACTTCCCCTGGTACGGCCTGGACGACGCGTTCACCGGGCCCCGTTGGCTGACCCAGGTGAGCGCCGGCGCCGACGGTTCCGTGGAGCACGGTTCCACCGGCCACGGCCAGGAGCCGACGCTGCGGGCGGAGCTGGGACACGAGGACCAGCGTTTCGCCATGGTGGTCACCGTCGCCGAGCGCCCCGTGCGCCGCAGTGCAGACGGCAACGGCCTGCTGGAGGCGACATCCCCCGCCTCGGCCGCCTGGCTGGCCGGCTCGGGGCTGCTGGCCTGCACCTGGCCCGCCTCGATGGAGCGGGCGCTGCGCCAGGACTGGCTGGAGCAGCAGACCAACCTCGCCTGGGAGCTGGCGGACGACCTCGGTGGCAACGGCTGGAGCGCGCTCTCCCTGCCGGTCGACGGGGTGCCGACGCCGTTCCACTACCGCGAGTCCGAGTACGGCTGGGTGCTCGCCGGCGCCTCCCCGCAGGGAGCCCACATCGGCGCTTACGGGCGCGGGATGAGCGCCTACGGGCTGGGCTTCGCCGTCGTCAAGGACATCGAGAGCTACTCGGTGCGCGGCTGAGCGTCCGCCCGCCGCGCACCACCGTCGCGCCCCGCGAGGCCGTCAGAACTTGCCGCGCGGGGTGATGCCGAGCGACATCCCGGCCAGCCCGCGCTGCCGGGCCCCCAACGAGGCCGCGATCGAGCGCAGCGCCGACCCGGCGGGCGAGTCCGGGTCGGAGAGCACCACGGGACGGCCGTCGTCGCCGCCCTCCCGCAGCCGCACGTCGATCGGGATGCTGCCCAGCACCGGCACCTCGGCGCCGGTCGTCCTGGTCAGCCCCTCGGCGACGCGCTGGCCGCCGCCGGTGCCGAAGACGTCCACCATCTCGCCGCAGTGCGGGCAGGGCAGGCCCGCCATGTTCTCCACGACGCCGACGATCTTCTGGTGGGTCTGCACCGCGATCGAGCCGGCCCGCTCGGCGACCTCGGCCGCCGCCTGCTGGGGCGTGGTCACCACCAGGATCTCCGCGCCGGGAACCAGCTGCGCCACCGAGATGGCGATGTCCCCGGTGCCGGGCGGCAGGTCGAGCAGCAGCACGTCCAGGTCGCCCCAGTAGACGTCCGCGAGAAACTGCTGGAGCGCCCGGTGCAGCATCGGCCCGCGCCAGACCACCGGGGCGTTGCCCGGGGTGAACATCCCGATGGAGATCACCTTCACGCCCTGCGCGCTGGGCGGCATGATCATGTTCTCCACCTGGGTGGGACGGGCGTCCGTGCCCAGCATCCGGGGCACCGAGTGCCCGTAGATGTCGGCGTCGACCACGCCGACCTTCAGCCCGTCCGCGGCCATCGCCGCCGCCAGGTTCACCGTCACCGACGACTTGCCGACCCCGCCCTTGCCGGAGGCCACCGCGTAGACCCGGGTCAGCGACCCCGGCTTCGCGAACGGCACCTCGCGCTCGGCCTGCCCGCCGCGCAACGTGGTGGCCAGCTCCTTGCGCTGCTCGTCGCTCATCACGTCCAGCTCGACGGCGACCTCGCGCACCCCGGGAACGGCGGAGACCGCGGCGGTCACGTCCGCCGTGATGTTGTCCCGCATGGGGCAGCCCTGGATCGTCAGGTAGATCCCGACGGCGACCTTTCCGTCCGGCTCGACGGCGACCGACTTCACCATGCCGAGGTCGGTGATCGGACGGTGGATCTCCGGGTCGTTCACCCGCCGCAGCGCGGCCCGCACGTCGTCCTCGGAGGGCAGGGTGCCGGTGGCGCCGGTCGCAGGGGGAATGTCGGTAGCCATGCCCCGATGGTACGGCGCCCCACCGCCGTCGAGGGACCGCCCCGGACACCGGCGCCGTCACGTTGCCGGTACGCTGCCGCCACCAGCGCTCCAACGGAGGAAAGGCACCCACCGTGACAGCTCGTGGCCCCGCATCGCACCGGGGTTGGCGTCGGGGCACGGCGGCGGCCGTGACGGGAGTGACGCTGTGGTTCGGCACCGTCGCGTGCGGGTCGGACGAGCCGGCCGTCGAGACCAACGGGGTCGACGAACTGCCGCCCGAGGAGATCGAGGAACGCGCCCGCACCGCCGCCACGGAGGCCACCACCGTGCGGCTCTCCGGCACCGTCGTCGCGGAGGGCAGCTCGTTCCGGCTGGACATGAGGATCGGCCCCGACGGCGGGGTCGGCGAGGTGTCCATGGAGGACACCACGTTCGAACTGCTGCGGGTCGGCGACGACATGTACATGCGCGCGGACGCCGCGTTCTGGGAGACCGAGGGCATCCCCGAGGAGTTGGAGAGCGACCCCACGCAGAAGCTCGACGGGAAGTACGTGCTGGTCTCGCCCGACGACCCGGCCTACGCGGAGCTGAGCGGCTTCACCGAGAAGAACGCGCTGCTGGAGTCGCTGCTGGTCCTCGACGGCGAACGGTCCACGGGCGAGGAGAGCGAGGTGGACGGGGTGCAGACCATCCAGCTCAACGCGGCCGAGGGCGACGGCGGCACCCTGGACGTCGCCTTGGAGGGCACCCCCTACCCGCTGCGGCTGCATCGCGGGGGCGACGCGGGCGACCTGCGGCTGACCGACTGGGACCAGGAGTTCAGCCTCCACCCGCCGGCCGACGAGGAGGTCGTCGACTACGGCGACGAGGTGCTGCCCGAGGACGACTGACGGCCGCCGCGTCGGGCGCGGCGGCGGGTCGGCAGCCCGCTGGGGGTGGCGACCCGGGTGCTCGCCGGGGTGGGCAACGGGGCGGCTGCGCCGCCGTCGTCCGGCATCGCGCCGGGGCGCTGGAGCGGCTCGCCCACCGGCGCCAGCCGCAGCACCGTGCACTCGGCCGCCCAACGGTCGGCGAGGGACGCGGTGTCCGGCGCGTTCAGCCGCTTGCCGGCCAGCTCGGCGACGGCCGTCGCCCACGACGGGTCCTCGCGTCCCGGCTCGGCGACCTCGGCCGCCCAGACGACGAGCCGGCCGCCCTTGTCCTTGCTGCGGCAGCTCACCGTGGCCCGGCCGCCGGGGACCAGGCCGAGCCCGTCCAACGGCTGCTCGCCGGGGCCGCCGACGAGCCAGAGGGCGCCGTCGTGCCAGACGTGCCACAGGGGCCTGGCCGGCCCCTGCGGCCCCCGCACCCAGACCAGCGCGGACTTCCGCGCGGCCTCCTCGATCAGGGCCCGGTCGAATCCGTGCTCCACCGCGGTTGTCGCCATGCGGCGAGCTTAGTGACGGCGCCGCGCCCCAGTCGACCACCCACCTTGCCGGGGTGGGGGCGACGTCGGTGCGGGTCCGGCCAGGACGGTTGTCGTCTGCGGCCCGTCACGGATGCTTCGCGCAGTTCCCCGCGCTCCCGAGTCGCCGCCGGTCTGGTGGGGGCGCGGGGAGCTGTCCGGTGGTGTGGGGGCGACGTCGGTGCGGGTCCGGCCAGGACGGTTGTCGTCTGCGGCTCGTCACGGATGCTTCGCGCAGTTCCCCGCGCCCCCGAGTCGCCGCCGGTCCGGTAGGGGCGCGGGGAACTGCGCGGGTAACTGTCCACCGTGTTGCGGTCGACTACCCACCTGGGTTGTCCGGCATGGTTGTCGTCCGCGGCGACCAGCCGCTACGCCGAGAGGCCCAGCGCGGCCATCCGCTTCGTGTGGGCCTCCGTGATGCGGGAGAACATGCGCCCGATCTCCGCCAGGTCGAAGCCGTCGGCGACACCGCCCACCAGCATCGTGGAGAGCGCGTCGCGGTCGGCCACCACCCGCTGGGCCTGGGAGAGCGCCTCGCCCATCAGCCGGCGGGCCCACAGGGCGAGCCGCCCGCCGACCCGGGGCTCCGCCTCGATCGCCGCGCGCACCTTTTCCACCGCGAAGGAGGCGTGGCCGGAGTCGTCCAGTGCCCGCAGCACCAGGGCGCGGGTGTCGGAGTCCAGCCGCGACGCCACCTCGCGGTAGAAGTCGGCCGCGATGGCGTCGCCGACGTACGCCTTGACCAGGCCCTCCAGCCAGTCGGACGGTGCCGTCAGCCGGTGGAACTCGTCGAGCGGCGCGGCGAACGGGGCCATCGCCTCCGTCGGGTCCTCGTCGATCTGCCGCAGTCGCCCGGTCAGCTGCTCGAAGTGCTGGAACTCGGCCGACGCCATCCGCGCCAACGCCGCCTTGTCGGAGATCCCGGGCGCCAGCTTGGCGTCCTCGGCCAGCCGCTCGAACGCCGCGAGCTCCCCGTAGGCCAGCGCGCCCAGCAGGTCGACGACGGCGGCGCGGTAGCGCGGGTCGGCCGAGGCCTCGGCCCAGTCGCTCGCGGCGATCCCCGTGGGCGCCGTCTCGGCGGTGGATTCTGCGGCGGCTTCGTCGGCGGGGTTCTGCGGCGTCTCCATGGCCAAGCAGGATAGTCCCAGGGCACGCGCCCCACGCCCGCTCGGGCTCTCCCGACCCCGGTGACGGAACGCACCCTGCCATGTGTGACCGGTTCCGGGGTACAGTGCTAAGAGGACTCGCCCAGCTGTGGTGGGTCTCGATTCCGAAGCTGGAGTCTCCTGGGCCCCGGAACGCGGAGCCCGGGTGGCCCTGCGGTGTCCGGTCGGTGGCCCGATCGGCTCCGAACGTGACCAGCCCTCACGCGGATCGTGCTCCCCGCACGGCTCGTGACCAGAGGGACCCGCTCGCGCGGTGCTTGCGCTTGAGCGAGACGACCGGGTCCCGTGCCGGCCGCGGCCGGCCCCGAAGGGGCCGCCGGACCATGGCGCGGTTCACAGACCCGCCTCGCCGCCGTGTGCCGCGTCACACAGAAGAGGCAACCACGCTGTCCACCACCACCACATTCCGAGATCTCGGGATTCTGCCCGAGACCGCCGAGGCCCTGGAGGCCGTCGGCATCACCACCCCGTTCCCCATCCAGGAGATGACGCTTCCGGTCGCCCTCGCCGGGACCGACGTCATCGGGCAGGCCAAGACCGGCACGGGTAAGACCCTCGGCTTCGGGCTGCCGCTGCTGGAGTCCGTCACCGTGGCGGCCGACGTCGAGGCCGGCCGCGCGAACGCCGACCAGCTCAGCGAGGCGCCCCAGGCGCTGGTCGTCGTCCCCACCCGCGAGCTGTGCCAGCAGGTCACCAACGACCTGCTCACCGCCGGCAAGGCCCGCGACGTGCGGGTGCTGTCCATCTACGGCGGCCGGGCCTACGAGCCGCAGGTCGAGGCGTTGACCAAGGGCGTCGACGTGGTCGTCGGCACCCCCGGGCGCCTGCTGGACCTCGCGGGCCAGCGCAAGCTGCGTCTCTCCCAGGTGCGCTGCCTGGTGCTGGACGAGGCCGACGAGATGCTGGACCTCGGCTTCCTGCCCGACGTGGAGAAGATCATCGAGCTGCTGCCGACCCGGCGGCAGACCATGCTCTTCTCGGCCACCATGCCGGGCCAGGTCATCGGCCTCGCCCGCCGTTACATGAACCAGCCCACGCACATCCGCGCCACCGCGCCGGACGACGAGGGCGCCACTGTGGCCAACATCACCCAGCACGTCTACCGGGCCCACTCGATGGACAAGGCGGAGATGGTCGCCCGCATCCTCCAGGCGGAGGGCCGGGGCCTGGCCATGCTCTTCTGCCGCACCAAGCGCACCGCCGCCGACGTGGCCGACCAGCTCAGCCGCCGCGGCTTCGCCTCCGGCGCCGTCCACGGCGACCTGGGGCAGGGCGCCAGGGAGCAGGCGCTGCGGGCGTTCCGCAACGGCAAGGTCGACGTGCTGGTCTGCACGGACGTCGCCGCCCGCGGCATCGACGTGGACGGCGTCACGCACGTGATCAACTACCAGACGCCCGAGGACGAGAAGACCTATCTGCACCGGATCGGCCGCACCGGCAGGGCCGGCGCGGCGGGCATCGCCGTCACGCTGGTGGACTGGGACGACATCCCGCGCTGGCAGTTGATCAACAAAGCGCTGGGGCTGGCGTTCCACGAGCCGCCGGAGACGTACTCCACCTCGCCGCACCTCTTCGCCGAGATGCGCATCCCCGAGGGCACCAAGGGCACCCTGCCGCGCGCCGAGCGCACCAGGGCCGGCCTGGCGGCCGAGGAGGTCGAGGACCTCGGCGGGCCGCAGGCCAGGCGGGGCGGGCGGCGCGGAGCCGCCGGCACCGCCACGGCCGAGCCGAAGCGCCCGGCGCGGCCCAAGCGGCAGCGTCGGCGCACCCGGGCCGGCGAGCCCGTCGCAGGCCAGCCGGCCGGCGAGGCGCGGCCCGCCGAGGCCGCCAAGGCGGCGGCCGAGGCCGACGGCACCGCGCCCCGCGCGCCGCGCCGCCGCCGGCGCCGCACCCGGGGCGGCAACGCCACCGGGGCGACCCCGGCGACCGGCGGCGACTGAGCCCGCCCTGCCGCCGGCCCGCCGTGTCGGGGCGTGCCCGTGTCAGAAGACGGGCTCGCCCTCCCGGGTCAGCCGCCAGTCCTCCCCGGCGAAGGCCGAGGGGTCGATCTGGCCGGTCGACTCGACCCACGCGATGAGGGTGTTGCGGATCTCCTCGGAGTCCGCCCACAGCTGCTCGGCCTCCGGGATGCCGGGGAAGTTCCCGCCACCCGAGGCCCGGTAGTTGTTCACGGCGAGCACCAGCTCGGCGTCGTCGGCCAACGGCTCCCCGCCCAGCCGCAGCTCGCTGATCCGGGAGCCGACGGGCTGGGCGATGTCCACGTCGTAGGTGACGCCGTACACCACGTCGTAGTTGTAGTCGGGGATGCCGTCCGCGTTGGTCAGCGCCTCGGGGTCGACCGGGTCGCCCGGCGCCGTCCGCACGTAGTAGCGGGCGGAGAACTCCAGGTACTCCCGCAGCTGGGCGCCGGTGATCAGCCGTGCTTCCAGCGTGTTCTCGAAGACGTAGAGCCCGGCCACGTCGCGGATGGTGACCTCGCCGGCCGGGATGGCCGCCGTGCGGGAGAAGCACGCGGCCTGGGAGAGCACCGGCAGCTCCGCGTACTCGCCGCCGGCGAGCGCCGCCCGCACGGTCTCGGCCTGCACGTGGTTGACGAAGTCGATGATCGGCACGTCCCGCCACGCCGCCTCGGCGGCGCTCATGCCCTCGGTCGCGGTGCCGATCACCTGGTTCACGTAGGCGACGACCCGCTCGTGCTGCTCGGCCAGCAGCGTGGTGATCTCCTCGTCCTCCTCGACCGTGTTGCTGTTGAGCACGCTCGACGAGACCCCGTCGACCCGCCAGCCGCCGCGCCACCTGCTGAGCGCGATGTCGAAGACGGTCAGCCGCTGGCCCCACTTCAGCGGCTCGGCCAGCACCACCTCGCGGCCGGTGGCCTCGTTGACCACCCGACGCTCGGCGATCTCCTCGTGCGCGTGGCCGACCAGGATCGCGTCGATGCCGGGGACCTGCTCGGCGACCAGGGTGGCGGCGTTCTCGACGTGCGGCAACTGGTCGCCGTAGGAGGACTCGCCGCTGGTGCCGGAGTGGGCGGAGACCAGCACCACGTCGGCGCCGAGGGAACGCAGCCGGGGCACCCAGTGGGCGGCCTGCCCGACGAGGTCGGGGAAGACCATCCTCCCCTCGACGTGGACCCGGTCCCAGATCGCGATCCCCGGGTTGGTGAGGCCCAGCACGGCCACCTTCACGTCCGGCCCGTGCGGCGCGCGCACCCGGGTCATCCAGTAGGGGCGGAACGCGGGCCGCTCGGTCGCCGCGTCCAGCGCGTTGGCGGCCAGCAGCGGGAAGTCGCACTGCTCCTCGAAGGCGCGCAGCAGCGGGATGCCGTAGTTGAACTCGTGGTTGCCCAGGGCCGCCGCGTCGTAGCCGACGGCGTTCATGGCCAGCGCCATCGGGTGCACGGGGCCGCTGTCGCCGGTGATCGGGTCGACCTTGGCGTAGTAGTAGGCGAGTTGGGTGCCCTGGATGGTGTCGCCCGCGTCCACCAGGAGCGTGCGCTCCGGGCCGCGTTCGGCGCGCAGCCGCTTGACGAGGGTGGAGATCTTGGCGAGCCCGACGTCGTTGCCTTCGTCGTCGGTGTACTCGGCGTCGGTGAAGTAGTCCCAGTTGTGGACGTGTCCGTGCAGGTCGGTGGTGCCGAGCACGGTGAGCTCGAAGCGGTGGGGCGGGCGCCCCGCGCCGGCCGGTGCCGGGGCGGAGGCGGCGGCGGGTGCGGCGGCGAGCCCGCCGGCGAGGGCGACCCCCGCGCCGGTGGCGGCGGTGCGGCCGACGAACGTTCTGCGGTCTAGGGACATCCGGCTGGCTCCTCGGTGGTCGTGCGTAACGCGCGTAGATTCTGGCGTGTTCGGCCGGCGCGCGACACCCCCGTGGCGTTACCCGCGGGTGACGGTCGGGTCTCGGGGTGCGGCCACGCCGGGCCGGGCCGTCGGGTGGCGGGGTGGCGGCGGCTACTGTTCCGGCATGAGCAGACCGCCGTTTCTGGTGCCGCCCGCCGGGGTGCGGGCCTACTCGTTGGCCACCCGCAGGGGCGGGTTCGCGGTGCTCGACGCCGCGCCCGCCGGCGCTCCGCCGCTGGGGACCGCGCTGCTGGTGCCGGGGTTCACCGGCAGCAAGGAGGACTTCATCGCGCTGCTCGAACCGTTGGCCGCCGCCGGGTTCCGGGCGGTGTCGGTCGACGGGCGCGGGCAGCACGAGACGGCGGGCGACCGGGAGCACCGCTCCTACGGGCTGGGCGCGCTGGCCGAGGATGTGCTGGCGCAGGCCGCCGAGTTGGGCGAAGGTCCCGTGCACCTGCTGGGGCACTCGCTGGGCGGGCTGATCAGCAGGGGCGCGGTGCTGCGGGCAGCCGCCGGGGGGCGCGAGCCGTTCGCCTCCCTGACGCTGCTGGCCTCGGGCGCGGGCCGGGTCGCGCGCGGACAGCGCTGGCGGGCCCGCGCGGTGGCCGCCGGGCTGCCGACTCTGGGGCAGCGGCGGCTGTGGTGGTGGGTCCAACCGAAAGCGGACACCAGCGAGTTGTGGAACTTCCAACGCCGCCGCTGGATGGCCAACGAGCCGGCCCAACTCCGCCGCACCGGAAGAACGCTGTGCTACGAGCCGGACCGGGTCGACGCGCTGGCGGCGACCGGGGTGCCGGTGCACGTGATCTCGGGCGAACGCGACGCGGCCTGGCCGGTGCCGGAACTGGACGAGATGGCCCGCAGGCTGGGCGCCCACCGCACGGTGATCAAGGGCGCGGAACACTCGCCCAACGCGGACCGCCCGGTCGAGACGGCGGCGGCGCTGGCCGCGTTCTGGGCCGGGCTGCCCGAGCGGTCCTAGAAGGCGCCAGGCGACCTAGGAGGCCGGGGGACCGATCACCTTGGCGCCGGTGGCGCGCGCGGTCAGGGCCTCGAACTGCTCGGGCGCCGTGGTGTTGAGCCCGAGCGGGCACGGCTTGCGGCTGCCGTGGTAGTCGCTGGAGCCGGTGGCCACCATGCCGAAGTCGCCCGCGATGCCGCGCAGTCGGTCGCGGATGGCCGCGTCGTGGTCGAAGTGGTCGACCTCCACGCCGTCCAGGCCCGCCTCGGCCAGTCGGACGATCGCGCTCTCCGGCACGCACCGCCCGCGCTTGAGGGCCAGCGGGTGCGCGAAGACCGCGACCCCGCCGGCCCGGTGGATCATGCGCACCGCCTCGAACGCGTCCAGCTCGTGCTTGCTCACGTACGCCCGGCCGCCGTCGCCGATCCACTCGGCGGTGAACGCGGCGGAGACGTCGTCGATGACCCCGGCCTCGACCATCGCGGCGGCGATGTGCGGGCGGCCGACCGTTCCCTCGGCGAGCTCACGGACGCGCTCCCAGGTGACGGGCACACCCCGTTCGCGCAGCAGCCGCACCATCTCCCGCGCCCGGGGCACCCGGTCGTCGCGGAGCAGGTCGCGCTCCCTGGCGAGCGCGGGCTCCTCGGGGTCGAAGAGATAGCCGAGCATGTGGAGGCTGACGCCGTCCAGCCGGCAGGAGTACTCCGTGCCGGGCACCAGCGTCAGCCCCGGCGGCAGCGCGGCGGCGGCCTCCGCGTGGCCGGCGACCGTGTCGTGGTCGGTCAACGCGACGACGTCGAGGCCCGCGGCGGCGGCGTTGCGCACCAGCTCGGCGGGGGAGTCGGTGCCGTCGGAAGCGGTCGAGTGGGTGTGCAGGTCGATGCGCACGTCGGTCAGGTTACCCGGCCCGCCGCCGGTCACTCCAGCAGTCGTGCGGAGAGCCTCCCGCAGGGCACCAGCGCCAGCTCGGAGCCGGCCTCCCGCAGGTCGGCCAGGACCAGGTCCTCGTGGAGCAGCGGCCCCGACCGTTCGGGCCAGACCACCGCCCACAGCCAGATGCCCGCCGCCTCGCCCGCGAAGACCGCGCGGTCGGAGGGCGCGCCCCCGACCAGCCACAGGGGCGTGGGCCGCCCGGCCGCCACCACCTTGACCCGGGGCGGCTCGTCGGCCGACAGCCCGGGACCCGGGTCGGGGCCCGGCAGGCCGGCGTACCGCGCGCCCAGCCCGACCCCCGTCTCCTCGGCGACGAGCAGCATCTCGCAGGCGCCGCCGAGCGGCCCGGGGCCCGAGCAGGACAGGGCCGTGGCCCGTGCGCCCCCGGTGTCGTCGCCCGCGCTGACCACCCCGGTGAAGAGCCAGCCGACCGGCAGCGGCCAGGGCATCCACAGCGGCACCGAGGCGCGGTCGGCCACCGCCGCGAGGGCGCCGACGCTCGGCGGCACCACGGGCCGCAGCGGGTGGACGGCACCGTGCGCGGGGCACTGCCAGGAGTCGGCGAAGAGTCCGGGGGCCCGCGCCGGGGCACCGCATCTCGGGCAGCTCGGTTCACCCCTCATGGGCATCAACAGTCGCGCCGCCGTGAGCCGGCGTCAAGCTTGTTCACCCCTGGAGGGAAACCGCCGAACGGGTGGGACTGGTGAGGTCTGTTCCGGCGCTCGTCCACCGCTCCGTGAGCGCCGGCGCACCCCGGGCGCGTTTCCACGCCGCCTCCGCCGGCGTCATCGGCAGCAGCGGCAGAAAACGCACCGGGGAGAGCGGCTCCGGCAGCTCCAGATCGGGAACGGGGTCGCCGCCCTCGCCGACCAGCACCGCCCGGAACGCGGCCCCCGGCCACAGCGGCTCGCCCAGCTCCAGCGACCCGCCGGGCGCCACCACCACCCCCTCCACCTGGGGCGTCGCGGCGAACGTCGCGAGCGCGCGCAGCGCCTGGTCGGTCGGCGCGAGACCGGCGCGCAGCGTGAGCGTCAGCTCGGCGCGCGGCCCGCGTTCCGGATCGGCGACGGCCGCCGTCGGGTCGGCCATGGGCGCGGCCGACATGCCGAGTGTGACGTAGCGCACGAGCCCCCGCCCCGGCGCGGGGAAGCGGAGTACCTCGATCCGTTCGGTGCCGAGAAAGGTGACCGAGGCCCGCGCGTCGGGCTCACCGAGCGTGTCGCGCAGCCGCTCGGCCACCAGGTCGAGCACGGGCACGGGACGGGGGGTGTGCATGGCGGTGTTCACTCCACGGGTGGGCGGCGCGGGTCCTGACGCCACGAGGGCGGCGGCCGGGGTCTCCCGGCCGCCGCCCTCGCTCGTCCTGGTGCGTCAGGCGGGGGTGAAGCCGACGCGGCGCTGGGTCTGCCGGCCGATCTCCACATAGGCCAGCCGGTCGCCCGGAACGACGACCTTGCGACCCTGAACGTCGACCAGGGTGAGCAGCTTGCCGCCGCCGGAGAGCGCGGCGGCGACGGCGCTCTCCACCTCCTCGGCAGACTGTCCGCTGTCAAGAACGATCTCGCGCGGCGTGTGCTGTACGCCGATCTTGATCTCCACGGCTTGTCCCTCCGCTGGTCATCCACGTGCGCGATGGTCCGCGCCGTTCTGCTGACACAGGTTAACCGCGCCGACCACGGGGCCGTGCCCGATCGGCCACGCCCGTAGCGAACAGCGCCTTGCCGGCGTGAGCCCGCTGGTGGGTTGCTCGCGCGGTTTCCCGCGCCCCTGGTTCGGGCTGGCGTGGTGGGTCGGGTGCGGGTTCGCCTGTGGCCGGTGACGGCCTGCTCGGGGGCGCGGTGCTTTCGTGGCGGGGCGAGGCGGGGACGACCGCGGTGCCGCACCGGCCAGGTGGGTGGTCGCCCGCGCCCCGCCGGCAAGGCGTCAGTGCTGGATGGGGAACCCCGCGATGCCCCGCCACGCCAGGGACGCGATCAGCCCGTGCGCGACCTCACGCGGCACCTTCTGGCCGCTGCTCAGCCAGTGGCGGGCGGTCACCTGGGCCATCCCGCACAGGCTCACCGCGAGCAGCATCGACTGCTCGGGCCCGAGGTCGGTGTCCTCCGCGATCACCGCGCTGACCAGCTTCGCGCAGTCGTAGGAGACCTGGTCGACCCGCTCCCGCACGGTCGGCTCGTTGGTCAGGTCCGACTCGAAGACCAGCCGGAACGCGCCGCCCTCGTGCTCGACGAAGGCGAAGTAGGCGTCCATGGTCGCCGCGACCCGCAGCTTGTTGTCCTGGGTCGAGGCCAGCGCCTGGCGCACCGCGGCCAGCAGCGCCTCGCAGTGCTGGTCGAGCAGGGCCAGATACAGCTCAAGCTTGCCGGGGAAGTGCTGGTAGAGCACCGGTTTGCTGACGCCGGCGCGCTCGGCGATGTCGTCCATCGCCGCCGCGTGGTAGCCCTGGGCGACGAAGACCTCCTGCGCCGCGCCCAGCAGCTGGTTCCGCCGGGCCCGCCGCGGCAGGCGGGTGCCGCGCGGCCGGGCCTCGGTCTGCTCAGTGGCTGTCACGCCGCCTCCCGGACTGCTCTCGTCGCGCGCTGGGCGCCGTTCGTGTGGTTCTCCGTGCTGTCATCGTACGTTCGAGCCGTCGCTGTGCGTGCATCGTGGGGCCAGGATTTCACTCTGTGGACAGCCCGCTCAGCGGTACTCGTCGTCCCCCGGGTCGACCACGCGCGACTGTTCGGCGGCGTCGGCCGGGTCGGACTCGGCGTCGCGTTCCGTCAGCGGCGTGTCCCGCAGCCGCAGCAGATCGAGGCGCTGCTCCGCCGCGTCCTCGCGGGGGGTCTCCTCGGAGAGCTCCTCCGCGTACGGCTCGTCCTGGCTCTCCTGGAGCAACTCGGACAGGGACTCGGGATCGGTCGGCTCCTGCGTCATCGTGCGTCACCTCCGAGACGACGGACGGGTGAACGCCAGCCTAGGCGCGCCGGGCCGCGCGGGCGAACGGACGACGGGAAACGGCCGGGGTACGGCCGCGTACGGAAACCGTCACGGGGTGGCGACGGAGGCGTGTCAGGGGGTTCGGGTGCTCGTACTATGGCCCCCATGCCATCCACCGAAGAGCGACGCGTGGAGGCCGCCCTCGCCGCGGCCGAGGGCTGGCCGGGGGTCCGCGAGGGGGAGACCATCAGAACGGCCGAGCGCCCCGGGATGACGCTGGCCGTCCGCCGCCGCGCCGCCACCGCGGACGGCCTGGAGCCGGCGCTCCTCGTGCACGGCCTGGGTGGTTCCTCGCGCAACTGGTCGTCCCTGATGGAGCTGTTGGCCGGCGACGTCGAGTGCGAGGCGCTCGACCTGCCCGGGTTCGGCGCCTCGCCGCCGCCCGTCGGCGGCGACTACTCGATCCCCGGTCACGCCCGCGCCGTGCTCCGCGAGCTGGAGGCCGCCGGGCGCGGCCCGGTCCACCTCTTCGGCAACTCGATGGGCGGCGCCGTGGCCACCAGGGTCGCCGCGCTCCGCCCGGACCTGGTGCGTTCCCTGACCCTGGTCTCGCCCGCGCTGCCCGAGGTGCCGCCGCAGTGGTCGGCGCTCCCCACCGCGCTGTTGGGCGGCCCGGGGATGAGCCGACTCCTGCGACGCGTGACGCGCGCCTCGTCGCCGGAGCAGCGTGCGCGTGATGTGCTGTCGCTGTGCTACGGAGACCCTTCGCGGATCACCCCAGAGGAGTTCTCGGCCGCGAAGGCCGAGCTGGAACGCCGTCAGTCGTTGCCGTACTTCTGGGATTCCCTCACCCGCTCCACCCGGGGCCTGGTCAACGCCTACACGCTCGGCGGCCAGCACTCCCTGTGGCGGCAGGCCGAACGTGTCATGGCGCCCACGCTGTTGGTCTACGGGGTGCGGGACCGGCTGGTCTCCTACCGGATGGCCAGGCGCGCGTGCCGGGCGTTCGGCACCTCGCGCCTGGTGGTGCTCCCCGAGGCGGGGCACGTGGCGATGATGGAGTACCCCGACCTGGTGGCCGACTCGTTCCGCGAGTTCAGAGCCGGGATCGAACGGGAGGGCTGAGGGCACCGGATGGATCGCCGTGACGCCCCCGCGCCCGTGCCGGAAGGCTCGCGCGGCTGGCCTGGGCAGGCCGCCGGCCCGCTCCACCGGGACGGACCGCGCCAGGAGTACCTGGACGCGTTCGACCGTGTCGAGCCGCTGCCCGTGCCCGCCGCTCCCGAGCCCCGGGTCCCCGAGCAGTCCACGCGTGCCGGCCGCCGCAGGGCGGCGAAGGTGAACGCGCCGGAGCCCGAGAAGGGCGGCGGCGGCCGGGCGGCGCGGCGTCGCAAGGCGGGCCGCGAGAGCCGGGGTCGTTCACTCGTGGGGGTGACGGCGCTGGCGCTGGTCACGGTGCTGGTGGTGCTGGTCGCCGGGCAGTTGGCCAGGCCGGACGACGAGGCGGCGCCCTCGGTGCTCGCGGAGGACGCGGACGGCCGGGTCGCGCTCGACCCGGACCAGGACGGCGACGGCAGGCCGGCGCCGCCGGAGGACGTCGAGCCCCCGGAGGAGCCGGAACCGGAGCCGACGTTCGACGAGTTGCTGGCCTCGACGTTCCCGCTGGACCCCGAGCTGACCGGCTCGGGTGAGCTGGTCCCGGTGCCCGGCAGCGAGCCGGCGGCCGACCCGGAGGCGGCCCAGGTGCTGCGGTACCGGGTGGACGTGGAGGAGGATCTCGGCATCGACGCCGCGTTCTTCGCCGAGGTGGTGCACCGCACGCTCAGCGACGAGCGCAGTTGGGGCAACCAGGGGGAGCGCGGCTTCGCGCGGGTCTCCGAGGGCGACTACGACTTCGTGGTGACGCTGGCCAGTCCGGGCACCACCGCCGACTGGTGCGCCCGCTCCGGCCTCGACACCACCGAGGACAACGTCTCCTGCAACTCCTCCAGCACGGAGCGGGTGATGATCAACGCCTGGCGTTTCGCGCAGGGTTCCGAGACCTACGGGGACGACATCGCCAACTACCGCAGGATGCTGGTCAACCACGAGGTCGGTCACCGGCTCGGCTACGGCCACGCGCTCTGCCCGAGCGAGGGCGCGGTGGCGCCGGTGATGATGCAGCAGACGAAGTTCCTCACGATCGAGGGCGTCACCTGCGAGCCCAACGCCTGGCCGCATCCAGGGAACTGAGCCGGTAACCGAGCCCCCGTGCCACTGACACCGCCAAACGATTGAGTGGTGGCGAAGTCACGAATATTCACCCCTTCAGGTGGCGTGACGGACAACCGTCCGGCGTGCCCCGCCCTCGCGGACATAGCGTCTCCTCGCTGAGTCCCGACGGCCCGTCCCGGAGACGGAGTGAGGGGGTGCACCGGTGCGCGTCGCACTGCTCACCGAGGGTGGTTACCCGTATGCCCAGGGCGAGTTGGTCGCCTGGTGCGAGCGGCTGGTGCGCGCCCTGCCCCGGCACGACTTCGAGGTGCGGGCGCTCAGCAGAGGGCGGCAGCAGGCCAGGGGGCCGCGCCGGCCACTGCCCCCGCAGGTGCGGCTCGTGCGGACCGCCCGGCTCTGGGGCCCGCCCCCGGGGGACCGGCCGTCCCGCCGTGCGGCGCGGGACTTCGCCGAGGCGTTCGAGGAGCTGACGGCGGGGCTCACCGGCGACGCGGGGGCGGGCGGCGGGGTGGCGGACCGTTTCGCCACGGGGCTCTACGCGCTCGCCGATCTGGCGGCGGCACATGGCGGGTTGGCCCGCTGGCTCGCCTCCGACCAGCCGATCGCCGTGCTGGAGGCGGCCTGCCGCCGCCCGGGGGCGCCGCGCGCCGCGGTGGGCGCCGGCGTCGGGGACCTGCTCGCCGTCGCCGAGCGGCTGGAACGCGCGCTGCGCCCGCTCTCGCTCGACTGGTACGCGGGCCACCCGTTCGACCCGGGGCTCGGCAAGGCCGATGTGTGCCACGCGGTCGGCGGCGGCCCCGCCGCGCTGCCCGGCCTGCTCGCCCGCCACTTCCACGGGACGCCGCTGCTGGTCACCGAGTTCCGGATGCGGCTGCGCGAGCACCACCTGTCGGCGCTGGCCGGCGCGGCCGGCCACGCGGTGGCGCCCTCGGCGGCCAGGGCGCCGGTGCGGGCGCTGCTCGCCGGCTTCCAGCTCGGCCTGGCCCGCGCGGTCTACCGCGGCGCGCAGCTGATCACCCCGGGCGACCCCCGCACCGGGCGCTGGCAGCGGCGGTGCGGGGCCGATCCGGCGCGGCAGCGGCCGGTCTGGCCGGGCGTGGCGGCGGGCGAGCTGGCGGCGTGCGCCGACGAGGTGCCGCCCCCGCCCGTCCCGACGCTGGTCACGGCGGGACCGCTGGACGAGGACGCGGACGCCGGCGGGCTGCTGCGCGCCGTGGCGCGGGTCCGGGCGGCCGAGCCCGCGGCCCGGCTGCTGGCGCTCGGCGGGCCGGCCCCGGAGCCGGGCGCGGTGCCGGCCGTGCGCTGGTGCCCGCCGGGGGCGGTGGAGCACCGGCCCGCGAGCGGCGCCGCGGAGCGGGCCGCCGGGTGGGCGGCCGGCACGGTGGCCGTCCTGGTCGACGCGCGCGGCGGTTTTCCCGCGGCGCTGGTCGAGGCCATGAGCTGCGGCCGGGCGGTGGTGGCGGTCGACGCCGGGGCGGCGGCCGAGGTGCTGGGCGACGCCGGCGTCCTGGTGCCCCCCGGCGACCCGGTCGCGCTGGCCGACGCCTGTCTCGCGCTGCTGCGCGACCCGGTCCGCGGGGCGCGGCTGGGCGCCGCCGCCAGGGCCAGGGCCCTGGACCGCTTCAGCCACGAGCGGGGGATCGCCACGCTGGACGCCGGCTACGCCGAGCTCGCCGCCGGCCGGGTGGCGGCCGCCGGCACCGCCCGCCCGTGCCGGCGCCTGGCGCGCGCGGTCCCCGGCCCGCGCCCGGCGCCCGGGGTGCTGGCCACGGCTGAGGAGCTGTCGTGAGCGCCTCGGCGGACCCGGTGCGGTCGCTGCTGGCCGAGCACCGGGAGCTGTGCGCCGCCGCCGTCGACCCGTTGGAGATCGCGGCGGGCCTGGAGGCGCGCGGGGTGGACGAGGCCACGGCGGCGCGCTGCCGGCACCGGGACGTCTTCTCGCTCGCCGAGGAGCTGCACGCCAGGGCGGCGCGCCCGGCGCCCCCGCCCGCCCCTCGCCCCACCGCCCGCGCCGGCGCGCGCCTGGCGCTGCCGCTGCTGCCCGGCGCGCTCTGCGCCGCGGGGCTGTGGCTGGTCGACCGGCTGCCGCCGGAGGCGGCGCCGGGCCGGGCCGCGCTCACCGTGGCCTGCGGGGTGTTGACCCTGCTCGCGGTGCTTGTGGTGCTGGCCAGGCACGCGCCGCCCGGTGTTGCCGGGCTGCTGGCGCTGCCACCGGTCGGATACGCGCTGGTCGGCGACGAGATGCTCGCCGAGCTGCTGGTCGGCCAGCGCCACGAGACGGGCTCGACCGCGGCCGCGGCACTTCTGCTGGCGTTCTCGGTGGCGCCGGTCGCCTGGTGCCGGGACGCGTTCACCGACCGCCGCGCGGCGCTGCTCGCGGTGCCCAGGCTGCGGGAGTTCGCCGCCGGGACCCGCGTCTCGCTGCTGCGCTGCTGCCTGCTGCTGGCGTGCGCGCTCGCCGTGCCGCCGGTGGCGCTGTGGCTGCTGGCGCCGCCGTGGGCGCCGCTGGAGGGCGCCGCCCCGCTGGCCGCGGCGGCGCTCGGCTGGCCGCTCGGCCTCGCCGCGCTGCTGGTGCGGCACGGCCTGCGGGGGCTGGCGGCGGCCGGTCTCGCGCTGGTCGGGGGCGTCGAGCTGGTGGCGCTGGCGCTGGCCGGCGCCGGCTGGCTGCCCGGCTGCGCGGCGCTGGCCGAGCCCGTCGCCGAGCTGGTCGCGGCGCACGGCGCGGCCGTCGTGCCGCTGGCGGCCTGCGCGGCCGGCGGCGGCCTGCTGCTGGTGGGCGCGGTCGTGGTGCTGCCCCGGCCGAGCGCGCACCGTGCCGTTCCCGTCCGCCCGGCCGACGACCGGGCGGGGCGGGCCCCCGGGGACGCGTCGTCGGACCCGTCGTCGGCCCTGCCGACGGACCTGTCGTCGGACCTGTCGATTCAACCCCCACCCGGAGTTTCCCAGCGTCGGCCACCGTCTCGGCCGTGGCCGCACCGTTCACATGCGAGGAGCACGACTAGCGATGACCGCACCACCCGTCACGCAGGCCACGACCGGAGCCGGTCACCGGAAGCGCCGGAGGTCTGACCGATGAGAGTGCTGTTGCTGGGGGCCAACGGCTACCTGGGCCGCTTCGTGGCCGACCGGCTGTTGGCCGACCCGGCGGTCCAGCTGACCGCGCTGGGGCGCGGTGACGACGCCGACGTCCGCTTCGACCTGTCGACCGGCAGCCCGGGGGCGTTGACCCGCTTCCTGGACGCGGTGCACCCCGGGGTGGTGATCAACTGCGCGGGTGCCATCCGGGGTACCGCCAGCGAGTTGACCCGGCACAACACGGTCGCCACCGCCACGCTCTGCGAGTCGCTGCGGCGCAGCGGCTGCCGTTCCCGGCTGGTGCAGGTCGGCTGCGCCGCCGAGTACGGTCCCTCGCAGCACGGCTCCTCCATCGCCGAGGACGCGGTGGCCAGGCCCGGCGGGCCGTACGGCGTCAGCAAGCTGGCGGCGACGGAGCTGGTGCTTGGCTCCGGGCTGGACGCGATCGTGCTGCGGGTCTTCTCGCCGACCGGCCCCGGCACCCCCGCGGGCTCGCCGCTGGGGCGGCTGGCGGACTCGCTGCGCCGCGCGATGCAGCACGGGGACAGCGAGCTGAAGCTCGGCGGGCTCGGTGTGCAGCGCGACTTCGTCGACGTCAGGGACGTGGCGCGGGCGGTGCACGCGGCGACGCTCTCGGCCGCCCAGGGGGTGGTCAACATCGGCACCGGCCACGCCGTCCGGCTGCGCGAGGCCGCCGCCGCGTTGGCCAGGATCTCCGGCTTCGGCGGCACGCTGCTGGAGTTGGACGGGCCCTCGCTGCCGCGGCAGGCGACGGGCGAGGGGGCGCCGCAGGCGGCGCCGTACCCGGACGGGTGCGGCGCCTGGCAGCAGGCCGACGTGCGCACCGCGCGCGACCGGCTGGGCTGGCGGGCCAGGATCGGCTTCGAGGAGTCGCTGGCCGACATCTGGATGGAGGCCGCCTGCCGGATGTGACCGGGCGGCCCGGCCGGTGCCTCCCCGACCGGCCGGGCCGCCGGGACGGCGACGCCGGACGTGCCTGTCTCGCGTGCTGGGACCGGGGTCTTGGAATGAGACCGCCCGTGGCAGTGTTGAACGACAGAACGCGTGTCCCTATGACCCTACGGAGTCCCCGTGTCGCTGCCCCCGCTGGTAGAGCCGGCCGCCGAACTAACCGTCGATGAGGTCCGCAGGTACTCCCGCCACCTGATCATCCCCGACGTGGGGATGGCGGGCCAGAAGCGGCTGAAGAACGCCAGGGTGCTCTGCGTGGGCGCCGGCGGCCTCGGTTCCCCCGCGTTGATGTACCTGGCGGCCGCGGGCGTCGGCACGCTGGGGATCGTCGAGTTCGACGAGGTCGACGAGTCGAACCTGCAACGGCAGGTCATCCACAGCCAGGCCGACATCGGCCGCCCGAAGGCGGAGTCGGCGCGGGACACGGTGCTGGGGATCAACCCGAACGTCCGGGTCAACCTGCACCAGGAGCGGCTGGACTCCTCCAACGTGATGGAGGTCTTCGCCGACTACGACCTGATCGTCGACGGCACGGACAACTTCGCCACCCGCTACCTGGTCAACGACGCCTGCGTGCTGCTCGGCAAGCCGTACGTCTGGGGCTCGATCTACCGCTTCGACGGCCAGGCCTCGGTCTTCTGGGCCGAGCACGGACCCTGCTACCGCTGCCTCTACCCGGAGCCCCCGCCGCCCGGCATGGTCCCCTCCTGCGCCGAGGGCGGCGTGCTCGGCGTGCTCTGCGCCTCGATCGGCTCGATCCAGGTCAACGAGGCGATCAAGCTGCTGGCCGGCGTGGGCGACCCGCTGGTGGGGCGGCTGATGGTCTACGACGCCCTGGAGATGAACTACCGCCAGGTCAAGATCCGCAAGGACCCCGACTGCGCGGTCTGCGGCGAGAATCCGACGGTCACCGAGCTGATCGACTACGAGGCGTTCTGCGGCGTGGTCTCCGACGAGGCGCAGGCCGCCGCGCGGGAGTCCACCATCACGCCGGCGCAGCTCAAGGAGTGGATCGACGCCGACGAGAAGATCGACATCATCGACGTCCGGGAGCCCAACGAGTACGAGATCGTCTCGATCCCCGGCGCCCGACTGGTGCCGAAGAACGAGTTCCTGATGGGCGACGCCCTCGGCGACCTGCCGCAGGACCGCCGCATCGTCCTGCACTGCAAGACGGGCGTCCGCTCCGCCGAGGTGCTGGCCGTCCTGAAGGACGCGGGCTTCGCCGACGCGGTCCACGTGGGCGGCGGCGTCATCGGCTGGGTCAACCAGATCGAGCCCGAGAAGCCGGTCTACTGAGCGGAGCCGTCCTCACCGTTCTCACCGGGCTGTTCTCACCGTGGAGCCCACGCGTCTCGCGCGCCGAGACCCGTGGGCTCCCCGCGTCACCGGGCCCCGGGACCGAACGGCCCCGGGCCCCGCGGTGTGTGTCACCCGGCGGTCAGGCCGGGCAGGTGGTGTCGTCGGGCGGGATCTCGCCCTCCAGGAGCCAGGCGTCGACGGCTTCGAGGACGCAGGGGTCCTCGCCGAGGTAGGCGCCGTGGCCCTCGCCTTCCCAGCGGAGGAGGGGCGCGGTCTCGGGGCCGCCCATGGCGTCGCGCATCCGCTCGGCGCCCTCGATCGGGGTGGCCGGGTCGCCGGTGGTGGCGAGGAGGAGCAGGGGTTGGGCGGAGTCGGTGGCGTCGTAGTCCGGCGGGTCGGCCGCCTCGGTCACCGGCCAGTCGGTGCCGCAGCCGCCGAGCGACCAGACCATGTAGGGGCCGAAGACCTCGGACGCCTCGACGAACTCGTCCTCGTGGGACAGGGCCTCCTCCTCGCTCAACCCGCCGGGCTGGTCGGCGCAGCGGATGGCGGTGAACGCGGGCTCCTGGGTGGAGTACTCGCCGGTGGCCGGGTTGCGTTCGTTGTAGAGGTCGCTCAGGAGCAGCAGCAGGTCGCCGGTGCCCTGGTCGCGCACCTCCTGGAGGCCCATGGTCAGGTACTCCCAGGACTCCTCGGAGTAGAGGGTGGAGATGATGCCCGCGAACGCGAGGGTGACCGTCAGGTCGCGGCCCGAGGCGTCCGTGGTGGGGAGCGGGGCGTCCTCCAGGCCGGCGAGGAGGTCGCTGATCCAGAGGCTGCCGGCGGCCGGGTCGTCGCCGGCCGGGCAGTCCGACTGCCGGACGCAGTCTTCCAGATAGTGGTCGAGGGCGCGCTGGAAGCCCATCGCGTTCAGCAGTCCCTGGTGGACCGGGTCGTCGTCCGGGTCGACGACCGCGTCCAGGACGGTGCGGCCGACGCGGTCGGGGAAGAGGTTGGCATAGGTGGCGCCCAGTTGGGTGCCGTAGGAGACGCCGAAGTAGGACAGCGCGTCGTCGCCGAGCACGTGGCGCATCAGGTCGAGGTCACGGGCGGCGTTGGCGGTGGAGACATGGGGCAGCAGATGGCCGGAGTTCTCCTCGCAGGCGGCGATGAACTCGCGTTCCTGCCGCTCCGCGATCTCCCGCTCCTCCTCGGTGTCGGGCAGCGAGCCCAACTCCTGGCTCGCCGCGTCCCGTTCCTCGTCGCTCAGGCAGACGATGCCCTCGCTCTCGCCGACCCCGCGCGGGTCGAAGCTGACCAGGTCGTAGCCGCCCTCGCGCAGCGAGTCGAAGCTCTCGCCGGCGGCCGGCAGGGTGGCGACGCCTGAGCCGCCGGGGCCGCCGAAGTTGAAGACCAGGGAGCCGAGCCGCTCCGTGTCGTCCCCGGCCCGCGCCCTGATCAGCGCCAACTCGATGGTGTCGCCCTCGGGTCGCCCGTAGTCCAGCGGGACCTCCAGGTCCGCGCACTCCCACCCCGCGCCCTCGGCCAGTTCGTCGGGGGGCGCGGTGGCCATCGGGTCCTGGCTGGGCGAGGCCGCGGGGCAGCTGTTCCAGTCGAGGGTCTGGCGGCCCAGCTCGTCCGGCAGTCCCTCGTAGGGGGCGCCGGACTCCGGCGCGCGTTCCTCGGGGCGCTCCGAGGACCCCGAGGTGCAGGCGGCGGTGAGCGCGAGCAACGCGGCCGCGGTCACCGCCCGGGATATGTGTGTCCGCCTCTGTGCCGGCAAATGTCTCATCAGGAGCACACGGTACCGTCGCCCGGCGGGTCGCCGTCCAGGAGTTGGGAGAGCACGGCGTCCCTGACGCAGGGGTCGCCGCTGTTGAAGGCGCCGTGCCCCTCGCCCTCGTAGGTCAGCAGCACCCCGACGCCCGGACCCAGCTCCTCGCGCATCCGCTCGGCGCCGACCCGGGGCGTCGCCGGGTCGCCGGTGGTGGCCAGCAGCAGGATGGGCGCGGCGCCCTCGGCCGCGACCCTGGGCTGGTCGCGTTCCCCGTTGACCGGCCAGTTGGCGCAGGAGAGCAGCCCCCACACCAGGTGCTCGCCGAAGACGGGGGAGGCGTCGACGAACGTGTCGCGCTGCTCGCGCACCGTCTCCAACGTGGGGCGTGAGGCGAAGTCGGCGCAGTTGACGGCGGTGTTGGCCGATCCCAGGTTGCGGTAACGGCCTTCGGCGTCCCGCCCGTTGTACTGCTCGGCGGCGCGCAGCAGCAGGTCGCCCCTGCCGTCCTCGCGGGCCTCGCGGACGGCCTCGCCGAGGAAGTCCCAGGAGCCGCGGGAGTAGAGGCTGGCCAACACCCCCGTGACGGCGAGGTCGTGGGTCAGCCGCCGGCCGGAGTCGGTGGGCAGCGGGTCCTCGCGCAGTGCCTCGAAGAGGTCGGTCAGCGCGGCGTGGCCCTCCTCGCCGGGGCCGCCGACGGGGCAGTCGGGGGAGCGTCCGCACTCCTGGAGGTAGTTGTCCAGGGCGAGTTGGAAGCCCTCGGTCTGGAGCAGCAGGCGTTCGACCTGGTCCCTGGTCGGGTCGACGACGGCGTCCAGGACGGTGCGGCCGACGCGGTCGGGGAAGAGGTGGGCGTGGACGGCGCCCAGCTTGGTGCCGTAGGAGATGCCGAAGTAGTGCAGCTTGTCGTCGCCGAGCACCTGGCGCATCAGGTCCAGGTCGCGGGCCGCGTTGACGGTGCCGACCTGCGCCAGCACCTCGCCGTTGCGTTCCGTGCAGTCGATGGCGTACTCGCGGTTGGCGGTGAGGAACGCGCGCTCCTCCTCGGGGGTGCGCGGCGGGCCCATGGTGTCCTGGGCGGCGGCGTCGATCGCCTCGTCGTCGCGGCAGACCACTCCGGCGGAGTCGCCGACGCCGCGCGGGTCGAAGCTGACCAGGTCGTAGCGTTCCAGCAGGGCCTCGTAGCGGTCGCCCGAGCGCGGCAGGGAGGCGACGCCTGAGCCGCCGGGGCCGCCGAAGTTGAAGACCAGCGAGCCGATCCGGTTCTCCCGGTCCTCGGCCTCGGCCCTGACCATCGCCAACTCGATGGTCTCGCCGTCCGGTTCGGCGTAGTCCAGCGGGACGGTCAACGTGGCGCACCGCCAGGGCTCGCCCGGCGGTCCGCCCGAGCCCTGGAGCGGGGACGGCGCGGGACAGCTCGCCCACTCGGGGCGCTGCGCGGTGAACCGGTCGGGCAGCGGGGGGAGTTCGGCGTCGGCGGGGTCGGAGCCGGTGTCCGGGGGGGTGGTCGGGCCGGCGGAGTCCCCCGGCTCGGCGGACCCGGAGGAGCCCGAGCAGCCGCCGAGCAGCGCCCCCACCAACGCCAGCGGAAGGACGGCGCGTATGCCGCTTCGCGCGCCTCCCCGACTGCCACCCCGACCCATGTGCGGCCCCCTCGCGCTCTCGACGGGCCGCGTGGCACCGGCCCCCTCGACGGAGGCTACCCGTTGCGCGGGCCGCGCTCAGTCGCAGGTGGTGCCGTCGTCGGGAATCTCGCCCTCCACCAGATAGGCGTGGGTGGTGTCCCTGACACAGGAGTTGCCGCCGTTGTACGCGCCGTGTCCCTCGCCCTCGTAGGTCAGCTCGACGGCCACGTCCTCGCCGAGCGCGTCGGCCATCCGCGAGGTGCCCTCGTACGGGGTGGCCGGGTCGCCCGTGGTGCCGATCAGCAGGATCGGCTCCGAGCCGTCGGCCGACACGTCGGGGTGCGCTGCCGCGCCGTCCACCGGCCAGTCGGTGCAGGTCAGCAGCGACCAGGCCATCGGCGGCCCGAAGATCGCCGAGGCGTCCTCGAAGTCGCCCAGCTTCTCGCGCACGTCCTTCTCGTCGTAACGGCGGTCGGAGTCGGCGCAGTTGATCGCCGTGAGGGAGGACTGGAGGGTGGTGTAGGTGCCGTCCGGGTTGCGGCCGTTCATCGCGTCGCCGAGCGCCAGCAGCACCGAGCCGTCGGGCTCCTCCTCGTCGGTCGCGTCCGCGAGGCCCTGGGTCAGATAGGGCCAGAAGTCCTCCGAGTAGAGGGACTGGGCGATGCCCCCGTAGGCCAGCGCCTCGGTCAGCCGGCGGTCGTCGGGGTCCTGGGTGGGCAACGGCTGTTCACGCAGCCGTTCCAGCAGCTCGGCCAGCCGGTCCTCCGCCTCGTCCGGGTCGCCGCCGAGCGGACAGTCGTCCTGGTCGACGCAGTGGTCCAGATAGTTCTCGAGGGCGCGTTGGAACCCCTCGGCCTGCCCCCTCGCGCCCTCCTCCGAGGTGCCGGAGGGGTCGACCACGGCGTCGAAGACCGCGCGACCGACGCGGCGTGGGAAGAGATGGGCGTAGACGCCGCCCAGTTCGGTGCCGTAGGAGATGCCGAAGTAGTACAGCTCGTCGTCGCCGAGCACCCGCCGCATCAGGTCCAGGTCCCGTGCGGTGGCGGTGGTGGTCAGGTGCGGCAGCAGCTCGCCTGAGCGCTCCTCGCAGCCCTCGGTGAACCGCGCCAGCCGGCCGGTGTAGGCGCGTTCCTGTTCGCGGGTCTCGGGGAACAGGTCGGAGGCGAAGTACTCGTCCAGGTCGGCGTCGTCCAGGCAGCGCACGCCCTCGCTGTCGCCGACGCCCCGCGGGTCGAAGCTCACCAGGTCGAAGGAGCGCCGCAACTCGTCGTAGTCCTCGCCGAAGGCGGGCAGCGTCACCACGCCCGAGCCGCCGGGGCCGCCGAAGTTGAAGAACAGCGAACCGATCCGGTCGTCCCCCTCGGCCTCGCTGCGCGCCCTGACCATCGCCAGGTCGATGGTGTCCCCCTCGGGATCGGTGTAGTCCAGCGGCGCGGTCAACGTGGCGCACTCCCACTCGCCGCCGTCCGGCAGCGGGGCGCTCGTCGCCGTGTCGTCGCCCTGCGAACTGTCGGGCGGCGGGCAGGGGCTCCACTCCAGCCGCTGTTCCGTGAACGACTTCGGCAGGTCGTCGGTGTCCCGGGCGCCCTTGCCGGCGGCCGCCGGACGTTCGGCGTCGGCGCTGGCGCCGGCACAGCCGCCCACCAGGGCGCCCGTGGTCAGCAACGCGGGAACGAGCAGGCGGGCTCGGTGCATCAGACGGCTCCCAACGGTCGGCTCCGACCGCTCCATGGTCGACACCGCCGCGCCGCCGCCGCGACCCGGCGGAGGTCAACCGGGTGAGCGGTGCCGGCCTCCGAGAGCGGGCGGGCGGAGCCCGCACGGCCGGCCCGGGGGCTTGGCCCGCCCGTCAACGGCCCGGCTGGAGCGCCCCGACCCACCGGCCGCGCAGCGCGATCAGCACCCCGGCCGCCACCACGAGCAGCAACAGCGAGACGGCGGTCGCGCCCGCCGGGTCCCCCTGGAGCAGCAGATAGACCTTCAACGGCAGGGTCTGCGTCGTGCCCGGCAGATTGCCGGCGAACGTGATCGTCGCGCCGAACTCGCCCAGCGCCCGCGCCCAGCACAGCGCGGCGCCGGCGGCCAGCGCCGGGCGCAGCATCGGCAGCGTCACCAGCCACAGCGTGCGCAGCGGGCCGGCGCCCATGGTGGCCGCCGCCTCCTCGAAGTGCGGTTCGATCCCGCTGAGCGCGCCCTCCAGGCTGATCACCAGGAACGGCATCGCGACGAACGTCGCCGCCACCACGGCGCCCGCGGTGCTGAACGACAGCGTCCACCCGAGCCGTTCGAGGTGCTCGCCCAGCAGCCCCCGCCGGCCGAAGCCCTGCGCGAGCGCCACACCCGCCACGGTCGGCGGCAGCACCATCGGCAGGATCACCAGACAGCGGACCAGCGTTCGGCCCGGGAAGTCCGTCCTCGCCAGCAGCCAGGCCAGCGGCACCCCGAGCAGCAGGGAGAGCAGCAGCGCCCAGCCGGAGACCAGCAGCGAGAGCCGCAGCGCCTCGGTGACCGCCGGCTCGGTCAGCCGGGCGCCGAGATCGCCCCAGGGCGCGTCGACCAGCACCCCGAGCAGCGGCACGGCGAGAAAGGCGACCGCGAGCAGCGCGGGCAGCGCCAGCGCCAGGGGCGGGCGCCGCCGGCGCGCGCCGGGGCTCACGCGCCGCTCACGGCGCGAGGAAGCCGGCCTCGGCGAGCAGGCCCCTGGCGGTCTCCTCGTTGAGCCAGCTGACGAAGTCGGCGGCCTCGTCCGGGTGTTCGGCCTCGTTCAACGTCGCGGCCGGATACTCGGCGAGCACGTTCCGCTCCTCCGGGACCGGCACCGTGTGGACGTCGTCGCCGGCGACGACGGCGTCGGTGGCGTAGACCAGGCCGGCGTCGGCCTCGCCCCACCGCACCTTGCCGAGCACCGCGCGGACGTTGGGCTCCAGGGAGTCCGGTTCGGCCTCGACGCCCTGTTCCCTGAGGATCTGCTGGCCGTAGCGGCCCGCCGGCACCTCCGGCGCGGCCAGCACCAGCCGCAGTCCGGGGTCGTCGAGATCGGCCAACCCCTCGACGTCCGCGGGGTTGTCCGGCGGGGTGATCAGTACCAGCTCGTTGCGGGCGACGGTCTCGGGCTCGCCGGTGAGGCCGGCGGCGCTCGCCATGGTGTCGGTGTCGGCGGTCACCAGCACGTCGGCCGGCGCGCCCCCGTGTAACTGGGCGACCAGCTCCTGCGAGCCGGCGAACGAGAACCGCACCGCGGTGCCCGGGTGCTCCTCCGTGTAGGCGGCGCCCGCCTCCTCGAAGACGTCGGTCAGCGAGGCGGCGGCCAGCACGGTCAGCGTCACCTCGGAGCCGCCGCCGCTGCCGGCGTCGTCACCCGTCGCGCCGCCGTCCGAGCCGCAGCCGGCCAGGACCAGCGCGGCCGGCAGCAGCAGCGCGGCCGGCCGCGGCGGCGCGGGCAGCGTGCGGCGCGTGCGGTGCGTGTGCGTTCGCGGCATCGGGGCCTCACATCCGGTCGACATGGACGCTGGTGGCCTTGACCCGCGCGACGGCCTCCTCGCCGACCGTCAGGCCCAGCTCCTCGACGGCCTCGCGGGTCACCAGCGACACCAGCCGGTGCGGCCCGGCCTGGATCTCCACCTGGGCGGCGACGTCGCCGACGGTGACCTTGGTGACGATCCCGGGGAAGGCGTTGCGCGCGCTGGTGTGCGGCTCGCCGAGGTCGCCGCCGGGCGCGCCCTCGGCGCCCAACGCCACGGCGAACGCGGCGAGATCCTCGCCGGCGACCTGCCGTTTGCCGGCCTCGTCCCGCCGCGTCGGCAGCCGCCCGTTGTCGGCCCACCGCCGAACCGTGTCCGCGCTCACCCCGAGCAGCCGGGCGGCGCGTCCCATGCTGTAGAACCGCATGTGCGGGACGGTACGGGCATGTGGGGCGCATCGGCAAGGCATGACGGCTCTTCTGGCTCGCAACTGCCCGTCGTGGCCTGGTGTCGGCCGCGCCCGTGCGCGGCCCGGGAGGGGGCCTACTCGGCCCGCCCCACGGGTCAGGCGCGCAGATAGGTGAGTACCGCCAGCACCCGCCGGTGGTCGTCCGGGGCCGCCGGGGGCAGGTCGAGCTTCAGCAGGATGCTCGCGATGTGCTTGGCGACCGCGGCCTCCGTGACGAACAGCCGACGGGCGATGGCGGCGTTGGAGCGGCCCTCCGCCATGAACGCGAGGACCTCGCGCTCGCGGGGGGTGAGGCGGGCCAGCGGGTCGCGGCGGCGGGCCAGGAGCTGCCGCACCACCTCGGGGTCGACGACCGTGGCGCCGGCCGCGACCCGGGCCACGGCGTCCGTGAACTCCTCGACGTTCCCCACGCGTTCCTTGAGGAGGTAGCCGGTGCCCGCGCCGTCGTGCCGTTCCCCGAGGAGTTCGTCCGCGAAGGTCTGCTCGACGTACTGGCTGAGCACCAGGACGGCGAGCCCGGGTTGTTCGGCCCGGAGCCGTCGCGCCGCGCGCAGCCCCTCGTCCGTGTGCCCGGGAGGCATACGGACGTCGGCGACGACCAGGTCCGGCCGGTGCTCCCGGGCGGCGGCCAGCAGCGACGGGCCGTCGCCGACGGCGGCGAGGACCCGGTGGCCGAGGCGCTCCAGAAGATGGACGAGGCCCTCGCGCAGGAGCACGGCGTCCTCGGCGATCACGATGCGGACGGGCTGCTGCACGGTATGTCGGCTCTCAGGAGGGTGGGTCCGCCGGGTGGGCTGGACAGGAACATTCTGCCGTCGGCCGCGGCGATCCGGTCGGCGAGGCCGGTGAGGCCGGTGCCACGGGTCGGGTCGGCGCCGCCCGCGCCGTCGTCCTCGATCTCCAGACGCAGCACCTCGTCGTCCAGGCGGGCGGTGACCCGGCAGCGGCCGGCACCGCTGTGCCTGGCGACGTTGGTGAGTGCCTCGGTCGCCACGAAGTAGGCCGTCTCCTCGACCCTCGTCGGCAACCGCCCCGGCACCGCCAGGTCGAGGTCGGCCGGAACGGCGCAACGCCCCGCGACGTCCCGCAACGCCGCGGGCAGCCCCCGTTCCGTGAGGATCTGCGGGTGCACGCCGCGGAGGAACTCCCGCAGCTCGGCCAGCGCCTCACCGGCGAGGGCGTGCGCCTCGCGGACGTCCTTCGCCGCCGTGCTCCCCGGCGGCAGGTCCAGGCCGGCCAGCCCGAGCCTCATGTGCAGGGCGACGAGGCGCTGCTGGGCGCCGTCGTGGAGGTCGCGTTCGATGCGGCGCCGTTCGGCGTCGAAGGCGTCGACCAGCCGGGCCCGCGAGCGGGTGACCTCCCGCAGCCCGCGGTCCCCGGAATCCAGGACCTCCCGGGCGACGGTGCCACGGGCGCCCGCCCAGGCGCCAATGGGGTAAGCGACGACCGGCAGCAGCAGGACGCCGGCGATCGGGCCGGTGACGCTCTGCCAGGTGGCCGCGGTGGGCTGCAGCGGGGACAGCAGCAGTCCGCAGGGGATGCCGAGGGCGAGCAGCAGGACGGCGAGGTCCACCCAGCCGACGGCCAGGACGGAGACGGCTCCGTAGCCGATGGCCCGTCGGCGGCGCGGGGCCCCGCTCCGGTCCCGGTCGACGAGGACCAGGCGGCGGTGTTCGAACACGCCGGAGACTGCGACGGCCCCCGCCACGAGAAGCAGCGCGCAGCACGCCCCGGCCACGCCGCCGGGCGCGGTCAGGACAAGCCCGGCGGCACCGAGGCCGACGGCGACCGTGCACAGGCAGCCGGACAGCAGGTAGAGCGTCGCGCGCCATGGCCAGGCGGTGCGGAGGTAGCCCAGCGGGTTCCGGGCGAGGGCCTCCAGGACGGTACGGGGTTCCACACCGACGACCGTAGGGCGCGCGGGCGCGGGCCGCAGTAGTGCCAGATGGAGTATCGGCTCTCGCACTGGCGCCAGTGTGCCGAGCGGCGCGCTGCCGTTGTCTGGTTCCCATGATCTCCACAGACAGTCCCCGCACGACGGGAGTGGCCGCCGAGCTTCGGGCGGTGACGAGGCGCCACCTCACCGGCGGCGAGCCCGTCACGGCCGTGGACCGGGTGTCCCTGCGCTTCGAGGCCGGAACGGTGACCGCCGTCATGGGCCCCTCGGGCTCCGGCAAGTCGACGCTGCTGCACTGCGCGGCGGGCATCGACCGCCCGACGAGCGGAGAGGTGCTGATCGGCGACACGGAACTCGGCGGGCTCGACGAGCACGCGCTGACCCTGTTGCGCCGTGAGCGCGTCGGCTTCGTCTTCCAGTCGTTCAACCTCGTGCCGGCGCTGACCGCCGCGCAGAACGTCGAGCTGCCCCTGCGGCTCGCCCGACGCCGCCCGGCGGCCGGCGAGGTGGCGGCCGCCCTGGCCGAGGTGGGGCTCGCGGACCGCGCGGGCCACCGGCCCAGCGAGCTGTCCGGTGGGCAGCAGCAGCGGGTCGCCATCGCCCGCGCGATGATCGCCCGGCCCGCCGTCCTCTTCGCGGACGAGCCGACCGGCGCGCTGGACATCCGCGCCTCCCGGACGGTCCTGCGCCTGCTGCGGGAACTCGCGGACCGGCGCGGGCAGACCGTCGTGATGGTCACCCACGACCCGGCCGCCGCCGCCCGCGCGGACCGGGTGGTCCTGCTCGCGGACGGGCGGGTCGCCGAGGAACTCCCCGGCGCCCGCGGCCCGGAGACGATCGCGGCACGCATGGCCGCGCTGGAGGTGGGGGCGTGATCAGCGTGGCGACACTGCGCACGCGCTGGGTCTCCTTCCTGGGGGCCTTCACCGCCGTGACGCTCGGCGTGACCGTGGTGACGTTCAGCGCGCTGATCCTGCTCTCCGGCGGCACCGGGGTCCCCGAACGGCTGGCCGGGGCGCCGATCCTCGTGCACAGCCCGACCGGCGACCAGATCCCGGGGCAGGCCGCCCAGAAGCCCCCGTGGCCCCCGGAGGAAGCGGAGCGGCTGCGCGGGGAACTCGCGGCGATCCCCGGCGTCGAGAACGCCGTGGCGGACCGCTCGTTCTACGCGCAGGCCGAGGGAACCGAGCAGGGCACGGGCGAACGCCAGGGGCACGGCTGGTCGAGCGCGGCGCTCGCCTCCCACGCCCTGACCGCCGGCACGCCGCCCACCGGCGACGACTCCGTCGTCGTCGACCGGGCGCTCGGCCTCGCGCCGGGCGACCGGGTCACCCTCCTGACCGCCCACGGGGCCGAACCGTTCACGGTCTCCGGCACGTTCGACGGCCCCGGCTACTACGTCTCCGACGCGCGGGCCGCCCGCCTCGCCGGCGGCGTCCGGGTCATCGGCCTGCTCTCGGAGCCGGGCACCGACACGGCGGGCATCGCGGCGGAGGCGGAGCGGGTCGTCGGCGGCGACGGGCGGGTCCTCGTCGGCGACGCCCGCGACGCCCTCGTGCCGGAGCGGGACGAGATGACCCGATGGATCGGCAGCCAGGTGCTCACCGCCATGGCCGTCCTCTCCGTCTTCGTCACCGTCTTCGTCGTGGCGTCGACGTTCGCCTTCACCGTCGCCCAACGGCGCCGGGAGATGGCGCTGCTGCGCACCATCGGCGCCACGCCCCGGCAGCTGCGACGGATGCTGTACGGGGAGGCGCTGGCCCTCGGCCTGGTCGGCGCGGCCACGGGCGCGCTGGGGGGCACCCTGCTGGCGCCGGCGCTGGCCGATCTGATGGTCGAGGCGGGCTTCCAGCCGGAGGGCTTCGCGCTCCGCATCCAGCCGTGGGTGCCGCTCGCGGCCTGCGCGCTGGGCCCGTTGATCGCGCTCTCCGGGGTGCGGACGGCGTCCCGACGCGCCTCCCGGGTCGCCCCGCTGGAGGCGATGCGCGAGGCGGTCGTCGAGGAGCGCGCGATGACCCGTGGCCGGTGGCTCGTCGGGCTGGCGGCGACCGCCACGGGCCTTTCGTGCGCCGTGGGCACGGCGTTCGCGGGCCCCGACGGCATGGTGCTTCTCGGTCTCGGCACCGCCATGGGCATGACCGTCGGGCTGACCCTCCTCCTCCCGGCCCTGACCGGGCCGGCGATCGGTGCGCTGACCCGGCCCCTGGCGCGGCGCGCGGGAGCGACCGGGCTACTCGTCCGCGAGAACACGCGCACCGCCGTCCGCCGCACCGCCGCGACCGTCGCGCCGGTGCTCGTCACCGTCGCCTTCACCGTGCTGATCACCAGCGCCGTCCAGA
This sequence comes from Streptomyces zhaozhouensis, assembly GCF_900230195.1. Taxonomy (GTDB): domain Bacteria; phylum Actinomycetota; class Actinomycetes; order Streptomycetales; family Streptomycetaceae; genus Streptomyces; species Streptomyces zhaozhouensis. The sequence continues at coordinate 486,664 of NZ_OCNE01000002.1, read as the reverse complement.
CGACCGCCAACGCCGACACCGCGGAACGGACCGCGAGCGTGAACGCCGAAGCGGCACTCGTCCCCGACGGCACACCCGGCCTCTCGGACGCGGCGGTCGGCGACGCGACCGCGACGGCGCTGCTGTCGACGACCGTCTACGGCGGCGAGGGCCGCACCGCGCTGTCGGCGGCCGGGGTCTCCTCCGGGTTCGAGCGGATCTACGGCCAGCCGGCGCCCGGTGCCGGCACGGTGCTCGTCACGGCGGCCGTCGCCGCCGCCCACGGCTGGTCGGAGGGGCACACCGCCACGCTGACCCTTGAGGACGGCCGCACGGCGCGGCCGCGGGTGGCAGCCGTGGTGGACGACTCGCTGCCCTACCAGCTCTTCCTGCCCCGCGAACTGGTGCGCGCCCACGACCCGTCCGCGCTGGCCGACGTCGCCTACCGCACCGACGACACCCCGCTGAGCCCCGCCGCCGCGCTCGGCGCGCGGGAGGTCACGGTGGCGGAGCACGCCGGCTCGGCCGACGCCGAGGAGGACCGCCTCATCCGCGTCTTCACGCTGATCCTCGTCGCCATGACCGCCGGCTACACCGCGATCGCCGTCGCCTCCACCCTGCTGGTGGCCACCCACGACCGGTCCCGCGACTTCCGTGCCCTGCGCCTGGCCGGCGCGACGACCCGCCAGATCCTGACGGCCGTCGCCGGCGAGACGGCCTGTGTCGTCGCGTTCGGGGCGGTCCTGGGGCTGGCGGCGGTCGCGCCGGCCCTGCTCGGGATGGTGCACGGGCTGAGCGCGACCCTCGGCCTCCCGGTGCGGCTGACGGTCGAGTGGCCCTGGGCGCTGGGCGCGGTGGGGGCCTGCCTCCTCGCGGGGCTCGCCGCGAGCCTCCTCCCGGCCCGCACGACGCTGCGCCGTCACGCCTGACGCCTGCGGCGGGGGCTCACGTGCGTGACTTGGGCGCGTGGTCGTCCCCGCCCCGGTGGACGGTTGCTCGCGCCGTTCCCCGCGCCCCTTCACCGCCGGTGGGCGGTTCGGGGGCGCGGTCGACTACTCATGTGCGTGGCCGGGCGGGTCGTCGTCCTCGCCCCGGTGGACGGTTGGCCGCGCCGTTCCCCGCGCCCCTTCATCGCCGGTGGGCGGCTTGGGGGCGCGGGGAACTGCGCGAATGCTGGGTGGCGGGCCGTAGACGACGACGGTGCCGCACTGGCGAGGCGGGTGGTCGCACCGCGCCCCGGTGGACGGTTGGCCGCGCCGTTCCCCGCGCCCCTTCACCGCCGGTGGGCGGCTTGGGGGCGCGGGGAACTGCGCGAATGCTGGGTGGCGGGCCGCAGACGACGACGGTGCCGCACCGGCGAGGCGGGTGGTCGCACCGCACCCCGCGTCGGGTTGGCCGCGCCGTTCCCCGCACCCCCCGGGTGGTTCGGGGGCGCGGGGAACTGCGCGAATGCTGGGTGGCGGGCCGCAGGCGACGACGGTGCCGCACCGGCGAGGCGGGTGGTCGCACCGCACCCCGCCGGAGGCTAGATCGCTTCCTTCCGCGTCAACTGCGTGAACGCCAGCCACCCCGGCAGCACCGGGAGCCAGAAGGTCATCAGCCGGAAGAGCAGCACCGCGCCCAGCGCCACCTGCGGCGGCACGCCGAACGCGCTCAGCCCGGCGCTCAGCGTCAGCTCGATCGCGCCGATGCCGCCCGGCGTCGGCGCCGCCGACCCCAGCGCGTTCCCCGCGAGGAAGACCACCGCGATCGTCGGATAGCTCAGCTCCCAGCCGAAGGCCCGCAGCGAGGCGTCCAGGCACATCACGAACGCCAGCGTCATCAGCAGCATCCCGCCGATGCCGGCCAGCAGCTTCTTCGGCCGCTGCACCACGTCGAGCATCCGGGGGACCACCCCGGCGAAGAGGGTGCGCACCCGCTCCAGTATCGCCTTGCGCAGCGTCGGCACCGCCGTGACGATCAACGCCGCGACCGCGACCGTCAACAGCCCGGCGATCACCGTGCGGTCCTGCGGGAGGTTGGGCGTGTGCTCGGTGCCGGTCAGATAGCCGAACGTCAGCAGCAGCAGCACATGGCTGGAGAGCCCGAACAGCTGCGAGGCGCCGACGCTGGCCACCGCGTGGCCGGGGCGCAGCCCCTGCCGTTGCAAAAAGCGGGCGTTGAGCGCCGCGCCGCCGATCGCGGCCGGCGCGACCAGCTTCACGAAGGAGCCGGCGACCTGCGCCAGCACCGTGCGCGGGTAGTTGACCTTCTCGGGGACGAAGCCCAGCAGGCTGATCGCCGCCGCGAAGTAGGTCAGCGCCGAGAAGCCGGCGGCGACGATGACCCAGCCCCAGTTGGCGTCGTCCCAGACCCGTTGGAACTCCGGGTTGATCAGCTGGCTGGTCAGGAAGTACCCGGCGAAGACGGCGGCGATGAGGCTGACCAGCGTCCGGGGTCTGATGCGCTCGATCCGGGCGGGCTCTATCGGCGCCTGCGGCCTGATGAGCAGGACCTGCTGACGGATCAGGGACAGCAGGTCGGCCTCCCTGGCGTTCTCCAGGGCCTCGTCCATCACCTGCTTCTCGGCCTGCTTGGCCGCCTTGACCGTCTTGCGGTCCGCGTTCTCCGGGAGGCTGCCGCGCGCCTCGCGGTAGGCGCGGGTGGCGTCCAGCACGGCCTGCCGCTCGCGCTGGGAGCGTTCCCTGGCCAGCTGCCGCAGCGTCGACCGGGTGGCCCGGCTCAGCGCGATCGGCTGGAGCAGCGGCAGGCTGTCCGCGACCGCGTCCGGCCCGAGCACCGTCACCGCCGCCGCCACCGCGCGCTCGGCGCCGACCCGCAGCCCGAACGTGGTCAGCAGTTGCGCGACGTCCATGCGCAGCAGCAGGTCGCCCGCCGCGATCTCCCCGCCGCGCAGGCTGGTCAGGTAGACCGTGCCGTCCCGGTCGACCAGCAGCGACCTGCCGTCCAGCCTGCGGTGGGCGATCCGGCGCGACTGGAGCGCCGTCACCTGCCGCCAGGCCGTCTCCATCAGCTCGTCGGAGACCTCGTCGTCCGGCAACGAGTCCAGGTCGCGGCCCGGGATGTGCTCGTAGACCAGCATCACCGCGTCGGGCCCCAGCTCCGAGGTGGCGATCAGCTTGGGCGCGTTGGCCCCGGCGGCGATCGCCGCGTACGCCAGCAGCGCCTCCTGCTCCAGGGCCTGCCGCAGCGAGGGCAGGCTGCGCCGCTGGGTGATGCCGCGCAGCGCCAGCCGGCGCCAGGCGCGGTAGAAGAAGCCGCTCGCCTGCTGCTGACGGTCCCGCACCGTCACGTCCAGCGGCGGCCCGGACTCCAGCGTCACCAGATAGCGGCGGGTCGGCGCGTTGGCCCCCCGGTCCCGCTCCCGTTCGCGGGTCTCGGGGGGCTCATCGGCGCGCAGCGCGCTGACCGGCCGGAAGCCGACGTGGCGCAGCCCGGCGAGCAACTGGTGCCCGGTGGCCCGCACGTTGGGCGAGCCGACGGCGTACAGCGTGGCGTAGGCGACGGTCCAGCCGATCAGCACGGTGACCGCGACGGAGAACGGCGTGGTGTACCCGGCGACCAGCACCGCCACCGCGTCCAGCGTCACCACCGACCACATGACCAGCCGCCAGCCCGGCCGGTGCGTCATCCCGACGGCGGTTGCGTAGGCGATGACCGGCGCCAGGTAACCGTGGACCGGCTCGGTCAGCCCGCCGCCCGCCGGGGCGTCCCTGATCAGCGCGTCCTGCATGGACTGCGGGGCCATCCGGGCGACCCAGAGGCTGAACGAGAGCGAGATCCCGTGCGCCAGCACGGCCGCCAGCACCCCGTCCGCGATCCGCAACCCGTCCCTGCGGATCAGCCGTTCGATGGCGAAGGCCATCGGCACGATCAGCACCGCGACGGCGGAGGCGAAGCCGGCGAAGTCGATCAGCAGCGAGGGCGCCTGCTGGGAGCCCTTGTCCACGTCGCGCTCGATGCCCTCGGTGGTGCCGATGGCGAACGTCGCCACCGCCAGCAGCGCGCCGATCGCCAGCAGCCCCAGCAGGGTCCGCAGCAGATCCGCCGGCCGGTGCACGCGCGCGGTGAGAATCGGCTCGTCGACCTCGACCAGGTCGCTCCTGGTCGGGTCGGCGCGTTGCAGTGCCTCAAGCGGCGGCGCCTGGTCCGGCTGCTCCGCCGCCCGCTCCGCTCGTTCTTCCTCGCCCCGTATCACTGGCCGCATCCCTGAAAACGATCTCGCGCTGGAGCGACTACCACCGACCAGCTCTCCCCCGTACGGGGACGATACTGGCACGAGTCACTGACAGCGCGGTGGGCTTGGTGAGATACGGCACCATGGGCGGCATGAGGCCCGCCACCCAGGCGGCGGAGCACGAGCCGCCGCACCGCCTGTCCGACTACGCCGACGAGGTGCTCACCGTCGTCGAACGCATCCCCGAGGGCGGCGCCCTCACCTACGGCGACATCGCCGGCGTGGTGGGCAGGGGAGGACCCCGCCAGGTGGGAACGGTGCTGGCCCGTTACGGCGGCGCGGTGCCCTGGTGGCGCGTGGTGCGCGCGGACGGGCGCCCGGCGCCCGGACTCGAACAGCGCGCGCTGGAGCACTACCGCGCGGAGTCCACGCCGCTGCGCCCCGGCCGGGACGGCGGCACGGTCCGCGTCGACCTGCGGCGGGCGCGCCGGACCGAGTCCGGGTGAGGCGGCGGAACACGGGGGTCTTCCGACCGGACGGGCGCGGTCGCGGCCGGCTTCCCTCGCGAAACCCGGCGCCCCGCCCACCGACTGGCGTACCGTCGACCCCAACCTCCACGAGAATCCGCGATGCACGTGAGCCTCTCCGTCCCGTCCACTGACCGGCCGCCCGCCCCGGGAGCGTACCGACTGGTGCGCACCCCGGCCCTCGACGCACGCGACACCGCTGGGGACGCGAGCCAGCGCGCCGTGGTTGACCATCCCGGCGGTCCGCTGCTGGTGCTCGCCGGCCCCGGCACCGGCAAGACGACCACCCTGGTGGCCGCCGTCGCGCGCCGGGTGCGCGCCGGGGCCGACCCCGAACGGCAGCTGGTCCTCACCTTCAGCCGCAAGGCCGCCGTGGAGCTGCGCGACAGGCTCACCGCCGAGCTGGGCGGGCGCGCGCCGCAGGCGACCACGTTCCACTCGTTCGCGTACGCCCTGGTCCGTGCCCACCAGGACCGGGAGCTGTTCGCCGAGCCGCTGCGGCTGCTCTCCGGCCCCGAGCAGGACCTCTATCTGCGGGAACTGCTCGCCGGGCACCAGGAGTTGGAACGCTCGGGGCGCGGCCCGCGCTGGCCGGCCGAGCTGCGCTCCTGCCTGACCACCCGCGGCTTCGCGGACGAGCTGCGTGCCGTGCTGGCCCGCAGCAGGGAGCTGGGGCTCGACCCGGAGACGCTGGGCGAGTTCGCCCGCCGCACCGGGCGCCGGGACTGGGAGGTGGCCGCCGAGTTCCTCGCCGAGTATCTCGACGTCACCCAGGCGCAGGGCGTGCTGGACTACACCGAGCTGCTGCGGGACGCCGTCCGGCTGGCCGAGCGGCCCGAGCACCTGGCGGCCGTCCGTTCCCGCTACGACGCGGTCTTCGTCGACGAGTACCAGGACACCGACCCGGCGCAGGCCGCGCTGTTGCGGGCGCTCGCGGGCGACGGCCGCGACCTGGTCGTCTTCGGCGACCCCGACCAGTCGATCTACGCGTTCCGCGGCGCCGACCTCAACGGCATCCTCGGCTTCCGCGACACCTTCCGCACGGCGGCCGGCGACCCGGCGCCCGTGCTGGCGCTGCGGGTGGCGCGCCGCTCGGGCGCCGGGCTGCTGGCCGCGACGCGGACGCTGGCCTCCCGGATGCCGCTCACCCGGCTGCCGGCCGAGGTGCTGCGCCAGCACCGCGCGCCCCGACCGGCTCGCGAGGGCGGCCGGGTCGAGGTCTTCACCTGCCCCTCGCCGGGCGCGGAGCTGGCCAACATCGCCGACCTGCTGCGCCGCGCCCACCTGGAGGACGGGGTGCCCTGGGGCGAGATGGCCGTCCTGGTCCGCGCCGGCCAGCACACCATCCCGGCCGTCCGCCGCGCCCTGACCTCGGCCGGCGTGCCGCTCGAGGTCGACGGCGACGACCTGCCGCTGCGCCAGGAGCCGGCGGTGGCGCCGCTGCTGACCGCGCTGCGGGTGGTCGCCGAGCCGGGCGAGGGCACCGCCCTCGACCCGGAGACGGCGTCCCGGCTGCTCACCTCGCCGCTCGGCGGGATGGACGCCGCCGACCTGCGCCGCCTCGGCCGCGCGCTGCGCGAGGAGGAACGGGCGGCGGTCGGCGGCCCGGCGCAGCCCTCGGACGTGCTGCTGGCGCGGGCGCTGGCCGAGCCGGAGCGACTGGTCACCCACGACCCGACCTACGCGTCCGGCGCCCAGCGCCTCGGCCAACTGCTGCGCAAGGCACGTGAGTCGCTGGCCGGCGGCGGCACCGCGGAAGAGGCGCTGTGGCTGCTGTGGGACGGCACGGGCTGGCCGCACCGGCTGGAGCGCGCCGCCCGGCGCGGCGGCGCGGCCGGGCGTAACGCCGACCGCGATCTGGACGCCGTCTGCGCGCTGTTCGAGGCGGCGGCGCGCGCCGAGGAGCGCATCGGCGGCCGGGGGGCGCTCAACTTCCTGGCCGAGCTGGAGGCGCACGACATCCTCGCCGACACGCTCGGGGCGCGCGCCGCCCGGCCGGACGCCGTGCGGCTGATGACCGCGCACCGCGCCAAGGGCCTGGAGTGGTCCCTGGTGGTGATCGCCGGGGTGCAGGAGGGCGGCTGGCCCGACCTGCGGCGCCGCGGCTCGCTGTTGGAGGCGGACCGCATCGGCAGGGACGGGCTCGCCGAGCCGCTGAGCCCCGCCGCGCTGCTCGCCGAGGAACGGCGGCTGTTCTACGTGGCGGCCACCCGCGCCAGGGACCGGCTGGTGGTCACGGCGGTCAGGGGGGCGGACGACGGGGAGCAGCCCTCCCGTTTCCTCAACGAACTGGGTGTCGAACCGGTCGAGTTGAGCACCCGCCCGCCGCGCCCGCTGTCGTTGACCGCGCTGATCGCCGAGCTGCGCGCCACCACGGTCGACCCGGACGCCTCGCCCGCGCTGCGCGCCGCCGCCGCCGAGCGGCTCGCCCGGCTGGCCGCGCTCGCCGACGACGACGGGCACCCGTTGGCGCCGGCGGCGCACCCGGAGCGCTGGTGGGGGCTGCGCGAGACCACGCGCTCCGAGGCGCCGCTGCGTGACCCCGAGCGCCCCGTGGCGCTCACCGGCAGCGCGCTCGACCAACTGGTCAATACCTGTTCGCTCCAGTGGTTTCTCGGCCGGGAGGCGCACGCCGACGGCCCGCCCAGCACCGCGCAGGGCTTCGGCAACGTGCTGCACGTCCTCGCCGACGAGGTCGCCTCCGGCACCAGCCCGGCCGACCTCTCGGTGCTGATGGCGCGGCTCGACACGGTCTGGGACTCGCTCGCCTTCGAGGCGCCCTGGCAGTCGCGGCGGGAGCAGGCGGAGGCCAGGGCCGCGTTGGAACGCTTCCTCCGCTGGCACGTGCTGCGCGCCGACACCGGGGCCGAACCGGTCGCCAGCGAACGCGACTTCGAGGTCACCCTGCCCGCCGGCCCGCACGAGGTGCGGATCAGGGGCGTGCTGGACCGGGTGGAGCGCGACGCGGAGGGGCGCGCCTATGTCGTCGACTTCAAGACCGGCAAGGGCCGACCGACCGCCGAACAGGTCACCCACCATCCGCAGCTGGCCGTTTACCAGTTGGCCGTCCGGCACGACGAGTCGCTGGCCGGGCCCGACGTCGAGGCGGCCGGCGCCGCCCTGGTCCATCTGCGGCAGGGCGCCGCCCGCAAGGACGGCGGGGAGTCGCTGCCCGCCGTCCAGCACCAGGAGCCGCTGGCCGAGGCGTCGACGAACTGGGTCGGCGAGCTGCTCGCGGAGGCCGCGGGCCGGGTCCTGGACGAACGCTTCGCCCCGCGCACCGGGAACCACTGCGGCTCCTGCGCGTTCCGCGGCGCCTGCGCCTCCCGGCCCGAGGGGCGCCAGACCGTCGAGTAGCCGGCCGGGCGGCCGGTCGCGGTGCCCGGGGCCCGTGCCGCGCGCGGGCGGCTGTCGGTGGGGGCGACTACCCTCACTCGGGTGCCCGCGCGACTCACGGGTCCCGAGCAGCTCGCCGAGTTGCTCGGCGTCCCCTTCACCCCAGAGCAGCTGGCCTGTGTCACCGCGCCACCGGTGCCGCAGGCCGTGGTCGCGGGCGCCGGTTCCGGCAAGACCACGGTGATGGCCGCGCGGGTCGTCTGGCTGGCCGGCACCGGACAGGTCGCCCCCGAGCGGGTGTTGGGCCTCACGTTCACCAACAAGGCGGCGGCCGAGCTCGCCGAGCGGGTGCGCGCCGCCCTGGCGAGGGCCCGCATCGACACCTCCGAGTCCGGCGAGCCGACCATCTCGACCTACCACGCGTTCGCCGGGCGGCTGCTGAGCGAGCACGGGCTGCGGCTCGGCGTGGAGCCCTCCTCCCGGCTGCTGGCCGACGCCGGACGCTTCCAACTGGCCGCCGAGGTGCTGCGCGGAGCGCCCGCCGACTTCGAGCCGCCCGAGGCCGGGTTCACCACCCTGGTGAGTGATCTCGTCGCGCTCGACGGCGAGTTGTCCGAGCATCTGGTGACGCCCGAGCGGCTGCGCGCCTTCGACGGCGAGCTGCTGGCCGAGCTGGAGACGGCGAGGCTGACCAACGCGGCGCTGCGCCAGGTGCCGAAGGCCGCCGCCGGGCGGCTGGCGCTGCTGGAGCGCGTCGAGGAGTACCGCGCCCGCAAGCGCGCCCGCGACCTGCTGGACTTCGGCGACCAGATCGCGCTCGCGGCCCGGCTCGCCACCGAGCGCCCCGAGGTCGGGCGCCTGCTGCGCGAGCAGTTCGGGGTGGTGCTGCTCGACGAGTACCAGGACACCTCCGTCGCGCAACGGATGCTGCTCGCCGGGCTCTTCGGCTCCGGCAGCGGCCACCCGGTCACCGCGGTCGGCGACCCCTGCCAGGCCATCTACGGCTGGCGCGGCGCCTCCGTGGCGAACCTGGACGACTTCCCCGAGCACTTCGCCGACGCCGCCGGCCGCCCCGCCGCCGTGCTCACCCTCAGCGAGAACCGCCGCAGCGGCGGCCGGCTGCTGGCCCTCGCCAACGAGCTGGCCGCGCCGCTGCGCGAACGCCACCCCGCCGTCCGCCCGCTGCGCCCGGCCGGCGGCGCCGAGCGGGACGGGCTGGTGCGCTGCGCGCTGCTGGAGACCCACGCCGAGGAGCTAGGCTGGCTGGCCGACTCCGTCGCCCACCTGGTGGACACGGGCACCGCGCCCGGCGAGATCGCCGTGCTCTGCCGCACCGCGGGCGACTTCCCGCTGATCCAGGCCGAGCTGGTGGCCCGCGGGGTGCCTGTCGAGGTGGTCGGGCTCTCCGGGCTGCTCCATCTTCCCGAGGTCTCCGACCTGGTCGCCGTCTGCCAGGTCCTCGCCGACCCCACGGCCAACGCGGCCCTCGTCCGCCTGCTGACCGGCCCGCGCTGGCGGATCGGCCCCCGCGACCTGGCGCTGCTCGGCCGCCGCGCGCGGCTGCTGGTGCGGCGGGCGGGCGGCGCGGAGGAGGGCGACGAGGAGGCGGCGGCGCTGGCCCGGCTGGCCGACGCGGTCGCCGGTACCGACCCGGCGGAGGTGGTCTCGCTGGCCGACGCGCTGGACACCTTCGTCGGCGGCGGCGGGGAGCAGCCGGGCTTCGCCGAGCCGGACGACCGGCTGCCGTTCTCCCCGCAGGCGCGGGTCCGCTTCGCCCATCTGGCTGCCGAGCTGCGGGAGTTGCGCCGTTCGCTGGCCGACCCGCTGATGGACACGCTGCACCGGGTGCTCGGCGCCACCGGCCTTGAGGTGGAGCTGGCGGCCTCGCCGCAGGCGCTGGCCGCGCGGCGCCGGGAGACGCTGGGCGCGTTCCTCGACGTGGCGGCCGGCTTCGCCGCCGGCCGGGCCGGCACCGCCGTGCAGGGGGAGGCCACCCTGCCCGCCTTTCTCGCCTTTCTGCGGGCCGCCGAGGAGTACGACCGTGGCCTCGACGGTTCGCTGCCCAGCGGGGGCGACGCGGTCCAGGTGCTCACCGCGCACAAGGCCAAGGGCCTGGAGTGGGACGTGGTCGCGCTGCCGGGGCTGTGCGCCGGCGTCTTTCCCGGCGCCCGCGCCAGAGACTCCTGGCTGCGCCAGTCCAGGACCCTGCCGCACCCGCTGCGCGGCGACGCGGAGACCCTGCCGGCGACCCCGGAGTGGACCTCGGCCGGGCTGAAGGCCCACGGGGTGGAGTCCGCCGCGCAGTTGGAGCTGGAGGAGCTGCGGCTCGGCTATGTCGCGTTCACCAGGCCGCGCCGGCTGCTGCTCGGCTCGGGCCACTGGTGGGGGCCGAGCCAGAAGCGGCCGCGCGGCCCGTCGGCGTTCCTCGAAGCGCTGCGCGCGCACTGCGAGGCCGGCGCCGACCACGGGGAGGTGGAGCACTGGGCCGACCCACCGGAGGAGGACACGGAGAACCCGGCGCTGACGGCGGCGCGGGAGGCCGAGCCGACCTGGCCGCTGCCGCTGGACCCGGCGGCGCTGGCCCGCCGCCGCGCCGCCGCCCGCGCGGTCCTCGCCCGCCTGGGCACCCCGCCGGGGCAGCGGAACGAAGAGGACCCGCCGGGGCAGCGCCACGAAGGGGACCCCCCGGGGCAGCGCCACGGGGAGGAGGACGTCGCGGCGGAGCCCGTTCCCGCCCGGGACGCGGCCGAGGACGAGCTGACCCCCGAGGAGCGGCGGACGGTCGCCTCCTGGGACCGCGACCTGCCCGTGCTCGCGGAAGAGCTGCGTCAGGCCAGGTCAGGGGTGCGGGAGGTGCGGCTGCCGCTGTCGCTCACCGCGACCCAGGTGCAGCGGCTGGCGTCCGACCCGGACGGCTTCGCCCGCGAGCTGGCCCGGCCGATGCCGCGCCCGCCGCAGCCGGCGGCCCGCCGGGGCACCCGGTTCCACGCCTGGGTGCAGTCCAGTTTCGAGACATTGCCGCTGCCCCTGCTCGGCCCCGACGAGCTGCCGGGCGGCGACCCGGGGGAGGACGCCGAGATCCGCGACGAGGAGGAGCTGGCCGCGCTGAAGGAGGCGTTCAGCCGCACCCCGTACGCGCGCCGCCGTCCCTACCGGATCGAGGCGCCGTTCCAGCTCCAGCTCGCGGGACGGGTGATCAGGGGGCGGATCGACGCCGTCTACCGGGTGCCGGAGCGGCCGGGCAGGCCCACGCCCCGCTTCGAGGTCATCGACTGGAAGACGGCCCGCCGCCAGGAGGCCGACCCGCTCCAGCTCGCCATCTACCGGCTCGCCTGGGCCGAACGCCACCAGCTGCCGTTGAGCGAGGTCAGCGCAGCTTTCCTCTATGTGCGCAGCGGCGAGCTGGTGCGCCCCAGCGTGCTCCCGGGGCGCCGTGGCCTGGAACGGCTGCTGACGGGGGAGGACGCCTGGGAGCTCAACGATCCCGGTTAGGCTTTCGGGTATGAGTACCACCCCGGCCAGCCAGGACAGCGTCGTCCAGCCGATCCCCCTCACCGCGACCGGAGGCATCGACCGGGACTCCGGTCACCGTCTCGACGAGGCGTGGCTGGGAGCCGCGTGGAGCCACCCCAGCACCCGGGTCTTCGTGGTGTCCGGCGGACAGGCGCTCATCGAGGAGTCCCCGGACGGCCGCACCGAGCTGGTGATGATGCCGTCCTTCGACGCCCCCCTCACGGAGGCCCACCGCTACTTCCTGGGCACCGACGAGGAGGGCGTCCGTTACTTCGCCCTCCAGAAGGACGCCCTGCCGGGGCGGATGGACGACGCGGCCCGCCCGGCCGGGCTCCGCGAGGCGGCCGCCCTGCTCTCGGACCGGGACAGCGAGCTGATGGTGCACGCGGTCGCCCTGGAGAACTGGCAGCGGCTGCACCGCTTCTGCTCCCGCTGCGGCGAACGCACGGTGATCGCGGCGGCCGGCCATGTGCGCCGCTGCCAGGCGTGCGGTGCCGAGCACTACCCGCGCACCGACCCGGCCGTGATCATGCTGGTCCTCGACGACGACGACCGGGCGCTGCTCGGCCGGCAACTGCACTGGCCCAAGGGTCGGTTCTCCACCCTGGCGGGCTTCGTCGAGCCGGGGGAGTCGATCGAGCGCGCGGTGGTCAGGGAGGTCGCCGAGGAGGTCGGTGTGACCGTCGGCGAGGTCACCTACCAGGCCAGCCAGCCCTGGCCTTTCCCCTCAAGCCTGATGCTGGGCTTCGTCGCGCGCGCCACGACCACCGAGGTCACCGTGGACGGCGAGGAGATCGAGGAGGCCCGCTGGTTCTCCCGGGACGACCTGCGGGAGGCCATGGAGTCGGGCGAGGTGCTGGCCCCGTCCGGGGTCTCCATCGCCTCCCGGCTGGTCGAGCAGTGGTACGGCAAGCCGCTGGTCAGCTCGCTCTGGTGAGCTGGTGAGCTGGTGAACTGACGAGTCCGGACGGCCCCGCGGCCGACCGGCCGGTCAGGCGGCCAGGGCCTTCTTCACCTCGTTGAGCGAGGGGTTGGTCATGGTCGTCTCGGCACCGCTCTCGCCGACGACCACGAGCGTGGGGACCGTCCTGTTGCCGTCGTTGGCCTTTTCCACCAGGGCCACGGCCTCCGGGTCCTGCTCGATGTCGACCTCGGTGAACTCGATGCCCTCGCGGCCCATCTGGCTCTTCAAACGGCGGCAGTAACCACACCAGGTGGTGCTGTACATCGTCACTGTGCCCTGCATCGTCCGACTCCTTCGCGAGATGACCTGCGGTGCGTTCCTGCGGTGCGTTCCTGCGGTGGTTGAGGTGGGGACCGGTCCGCGCCCCGCGTGGGAGGAACGTCCGGAGCGGTACGAGGAATTCCACCGGCTGTGGACAACCCGAAGCGCGTCTCCGTCCGGACCTGGCAGCATGGCGGGGTGACTTCAGCACCGCACGCCTCAGCCGTCCCGCCGGAGAGCCCGCTGCCCGGGAGCACTCCGCCGGGGAGTCGCGCGGCCGGAGCCCCGCACGGGACGCTACCGCACGGCGCCTTCCCGGCCGTCCCGGACTCGGCGGACGACGTGCTCGCCGGCCTCGACCCGGAGCAGCGCACGGTCGCCACCACCTTGCAGGGCCCGGTCTGCGTGCTGGCCGGCGCCGGCACGGGCAAGACCAGAGCCATCACCCACCGCATCGCCTACGGCGTGCGCGCCGGCGTCTACCAGCCGAACACGGTGCTCGCGGTCACCTTCACGGCCAGGGCGGCGGGCGAGATGCGCGGCCGGCTGCGGCAGTTGGGCGCCGGCGGTGTGCAGACCCGCACCTTCCACGCGGCGGCGCTGCGGCAGCTCCAGTTCTTCTGGCCCAAGGCGATCGGCGGCGAGCAGCCGCGGCTGCTGGAGCGCAAGCACCAGCTGGTCGCGGAGGCGGGCGCGCGGTGCCGCATCCGGCTGGAGCGGGCCGAGCTGCGGGACATGCTCGGCGAGATCGAGTGGGCCAAGGTCACCCAGGCCACCCCGGAGGACTACCCGGCGGTCGTGGCCAAGTCCGGCCGGGACGCGCCGCGCGACCCGGCGGAGACCAGCCGGGTCTACGCGACGTACGAGCGGCTCAAGCGCGACCGGGGCCTGATCGACTTCGAGGACGTGCTGCTGCTGACCGTCGGCATCCTCACCGACCGGCCGGACATCGCCGACACGATCCGCCGCCAGTACCAGCACTTCACGGTCGACGAGTACCAGGACGTCAGCCCGCTCCAGCAGCGCCTGCTCCAGCTCTGGCTGGGGGACCGGGACAGCGTCTGCGTGGTGGGCGACGCCAGCCAGACGATCTATTCGTTCACCGGCGCCACCCCCGACCACCTGCTGAACTTCCGTACCCAGCACCCCGACGCCACCCTGGTCAAGCTGGTGCGCGACTACCGCTCCACGCCCCAGGTGGTCCACCTGGCGAACGGGCTGCTGGCCCAGGCCAAGGGGCGCGCGGCCGAGCACCGGCTGGAGCTGGTCTCCCAGCGGCAGCCGGGGCCCGAGCCGGTCTTCCACGAGCACGCGGACGAGCCGGCCGAGGCGGAGGCCACGGCCCGCCGGATCAAGGAGCTGCTGACCCCGGTCGCCGAGGGCGGCCCCGGCGTTCCGGCCAGCGAGATCGCCGTCCTCTACCGGGTCAACGCGCAGTCCGAGATCTACGAGCAGGCCCTCGCGGACGCCGGGGTCCCCTACCAGCTCCGCGGCGCCGAGCGCTTCTTCGACCGCCAGGAGATCCAGCAGGCCGGTCTCGCGCTGCGCGGCGCCTCCCGGGCGGCGGGGACCGACACCTCCGCCGCCGAGGGGGAGGGGCTGGCCGCCGAGGTGGGCGCCGTGCTCGCCAGTACCGGCTGGACGCCCGAGCCCCCCGCCGGCTCGGGGGCGGTCCGGGACCGCTGGGAGTCGCTGCGGGCGCTGGTGCGGCTGGCCGAGGAGTTCCAGCGTTCCCGCCCGGAGGCGGTGCTGGCGGACTTCGTCGCCGAGCTGGCCGAGCGGGCGGCCGCCCAGCACGCGCCGACGGTCGAGGGCGTCACCCTGGCCTCGTTCCACACGGCCAAGGGGCTGGAGTGGGACGCGGTCTTCCTCGTCGGGCTCACCGACGGGATGCTGCCGATCACCCACGCCAAGACGCCGGAGCAGATCGAGGAGGAGCGCCGCCTGCTCTACGTCGGGGTCACCAGGGCCCGTTTCCATCTCTGCATGTCGTGGGCGCTGGCCCGCTCCCCGGGCGGCCGGGCCGGGCGGCGGCCCAGCCGCTTCCTGGACGGGCTGCGGCCGGGCTCCGCGTCGGACGCGGCCCGGGGGCGCGGCGGTGCCGGGGGCGTGGAGCGAGGCGGGGCCAAGGGGCGCAAGCCGCGCGGGCCGGTGCCCTGCCGGGTGTGCGGGCGCACGCTCACGGAGGCCACGGAGCTGAAGCTGCGCCGTTGCGCGGACTGCCCCTCGACGATGGACGAGGAGCTGTACGAGCGGATGCGCGAGTGGCGGCTCGAACGCGCCCAGGAGCTGGGGCGGCCGGCGTACGCCGTCTTCACCGACGCGACCCTGATGGCGATCGCGGAGCAGCCGCCCGCCACCGAGCGCGAGCTGTCCCGGATCTCGGGGGTGGGACCGCACAAGCTGCGGCAATTCGGCGCGGAGCTGCTGGCGCTCTGCGCGGGGGAGCCGCTTCCGGAGCGGGCCGACGAGGGCTCGGACGACGCCGTGGAAGACGCCGTGGAAGAGGACTCCGAAAAATAGATTGCGTCCCCGAGAGCGGTCCGCATAGCGTGCTCCACGTGACTCCGGGAGAGGGTTTCCCTTCCCACGGACCCATGCTGTACTGAGACAAACACCCGGTGGCCTAGGCCGCCCCTGAGACTCCGCGAAGGAGGCGATTCCTGTGCTCGTTCTGACTCACGACAAACTGTTCGGCTCGGCTGTCGCCGACTCCGCCGTACTCAGTGAGGCCCTGCCGTCTGTCGAGGTGTCGCTGCTGGTCCCAGTCGCGCCCACCTCCGACACCACCGGTGTCTTCTCTGACGAGCGACCGATCTCGGCGCCCGAGACGGCAGCTGTGGCGGCAGCCGCGGGCGGCGTGGCCGCCTATGGCGCCACGGCCAATCTCGCCGGCGCCGGCCACCAGATTTTCGGACAGCAGACCAAGTCTCACTCGATGTGGGCCCTCCGCGGGCTCGATCCCTGGAGTGATCCAACCTGATCGGCGAGATCAGGTCGGCACCTCAGGGGCCGCGGAACCCACACAGGGTTTCGCGGCCCTTTTGTTTCCCGCCGCCCGGCGACCGCCGAGCGGTTCGACAACTCAACGACACGAGGACAACACCGTGCCACTCGCGCCGTACGCCCGACCTGACCTCAACTCGCCACCCGATCCGGAGACTTCAGTGACCCCGCTCTTCACGTTGAACGAGCTCGACGAGGCCATCGAGCGACTCGACGAAAGCGTGCCCTGCCGCTCGTACGACCCCGAGGTGTTCTTCGCCGAGTCGCCCGCCGACGTCGAGTACGCCAAGTCCCTCTGCCAGACCTGTCCGCTCCGCGAGGCCTGCCTCGCCGGCGCGAAGGACCGGCGCGAGCCGTGGGGCGTCTGGGGCGGGGAGCTCTTCGTCCAGGGCGTGGTGGTGCCGAGGAAGCGGCCCCGCGGTCGCCCCCGGAAGAACCCGGTCTCGGCATGAGCACGCACGGAACCATCGGCCGCCCGGCCCCCTACGGGCCGCGCAGGCATCACCAGGCGCTGGTGAGCGAACCTCACACGGAGACGGCCACCAGCCGCCGCCCTGTCGGACGACGTCAGTCCCGACAGGAACAGAACAGGACCAGGAAGTTGCAACTCATCCCAGAAGCCCTGGCGCGTTCCCATATGGAGGAACGCGCCGCGGAAGCCATGTCCCAACGCATGGCCGGCAGGCTCGCGGAGGCCCAGCGCCAAGCCCGCCGGTCCGACCGACTCCAACGCCGGGCGGAACGCGCCTCCCGGCGCGCCCGCCGGGCACTCGCCCGCGCGGTGATGTAGTAACCCGCAGGGGCCCTGCCCCTCACCCCACCCGACGGCCGGCCGCACCCGCGGACCGGCCGTCCGGCATCTCCGGGCCCGGGGGCGCCCCGGCGCGTGCGGGGAGCAGACAGCCTGTGCGGCCGCCACGTCCGGATGCGCGGCAACATCCCCGCGCGTGCGGGGATGCTGGCCTTCAGCCCCTCGGACGGGAGCATGAGCAGGGGAACACCCCCGCGCGTGCGGGGAGCAGGGCGTCACCCACGCCACGCGCTCACCTCCCCCGGGAACACCCCCGCGCGTGCGGGGAGCAGGTCAGACCACGTGCGCGCGATCCCGACGGTTCGGGAACACCCCCGCGCGTGCGGGGAGTAGCGTGGTGGTCCACCTCGACCCCGATCCCCTCAGGGAACATCCCTGCGCGTGCGGGGAGTAGTAGTCGTCCCACGGGCCGTGCAGGTAGTACCGGGGAACACCCCCGCGCGTGCGGGGAGCAGCCCAACTGGGCGGTCTCGAAGTTGTCGCGGCTGGGAACACCCCCGCGCGTGCGGGGAGCAGCCAGTGACCCCGCAGCAGGAACCCAGCGAGACGGGAACACCCCCGCGCGTGCGGGGAGCAGGCGTGGGTCGTGCAGGGGCTGGGCGGCACGGTGGGAACACCCCCGCGCGTGCGGGGAGCAGTGCCGACAGCGCGCACCGAAACCGAGGACCTGGGGAACACCCCCGCGCGTGCGGGGAGTAGAGTTCGTGAGCTGGGGTTTTATCCGTCGTTCCGGCGGGTTTTACTTTCTTTACTCAGCCGGTGCCCTCCCATCGCTCGCCTTCGTCAGCGTCGGTCCGCTCGTCTCGTCCTCCGCCGTCTCCGCCCGCATCGCATCGGTGTCCGCGTCCGTGGCCGCATCCGCCTGGTCCTCGTCGTCTGCCGGAGGCGGCTGGTCGGGGTCGGCGAAGCCGGGGAGGCCGTCGATCAGCTCGTCGCGCAGGCGGACCGTCGCGTTGAGTTGGCAGAGGACACCGATGGTGGAGAGCGTCACCCGGTGGATCAGCAGATAGGAGGGGGGCAGGTTGAGGCGTCGGCCCAACTGGTGTGCCGCCGAGCGGGGGTCGGCTATCCGCGCCGCCTGGGTGCGCAGCCATTCCCTGGTGAAGGTGAACTCCTCGACCCGTGCCGGTTCGGTCATCGGGAGCAGGTAGTCCATCACCTCCTCGGGGTCCAGCTCGATCGACTCCTTGACGAAGCCCTCCTCGCACAGCTCCGCGTAGACCTCGGCCGCCGAGCCGTCCAGCGAGAGGCGCAGTGACCGGCCGATGGCCGGGGGCAGGCCCTCGGGCAGGCGGCTGACCGCGCCGAAGTCCAGCACGCCGAGCCGCCAGCGCTCGACGGGCTCGTCGGCCACCGGGACCAGCCGGAAGTTGCCCGGGTGGGCGTCGGCGTGGAGGAGCCCCGTGCGGGCGGTGCCGGAGAAGAGGAAGCGCGCCAGCAGTTGTCCGGCCCGGTCGCGTTCGGGCTGCTCGCCGTCGCCGATCACCTCGGAGAGCGGGATGCCGTCGAGCCACTCGGTGATCAGCAGGCCGTCCCGCTGGCAGACCACCTCCGGCACCACCACGTCCGGGTCGTCGCGGAACGCCTCGGCGCAGATGCGCTGGGAGTCTGCCTCCAGGGCGTAGTCCAGCTCCTCGGCGACCCGGTCGCGCATCTCCTCGATCAGCGGCTTGATGTCGAGCCCCGGGGCCCAGGGGGCCAGGATGCGGGCGAAACGGCCCAGCTGCGTCAGGTCGGAGAGGAGCGCGGGCCCGGCGCCCGGGTACTGGATCTTGACCGCGACCTCGCGCCCGTCCTCCCAGACCGCTCGGTGGACCTGGCCGATGGAGGCCGCGGCGGCGGGGCGTTCGTCGAACTCCTGGAAGCGCGCGCGCCAGTCCTCGCCGAGCCGCTCCTCCATCGCCTTCACGACCGAGGCGGCTGGCATCGGGGGAGCGGCCTCCTGGAGCTTGGTGAGCGCCGCCCGGTAGGGGCCCGCCACGGTCTCGGGAAGCGCGGACTCGAAGACCGAGAGGGCCTGGCCGACCTTCATGGCGCCGCCCTTCAGCTCGCCCAGCACCGTGAACAGCTGCTGGGCGGTGCGCTGTTGCAACTCCTGGCCGACGAGCTCGGCGGAGCGTCCGCCGATCCGCTTCCCCAGCCCCCAGGTCGCCCGGCCGGCGAAGCCCAGCGGCAGGGCGGCCAGCTTCGCGGTCCTGGTCACCGCCTTGCGGGGTAGATCAGACATGTCCCCTCCAACTCCCGGCGATCGCACGGCCGTCGCGCGAGGTCTCCCGTTCATTGTGGACCCGCGGCCCCCGACGGGTGTGAGGGCCCGTCGTGGGCCGCCGCTCCGCAGGAGCACTCGGGGTGCGGCGCGTAGGTGCGGGTGGTGCTCGTGGGCCCGGGGAGCACGTACTCGGTCCTGCCGTGGGGCGGGAGGGTGAACTGGCCGTCGAGGAACGCGAGCGCGGCGCAGGCCGTCAGCCCGGCGACGGCAGTGGCCAGGGCGCTGTCGCAGGCGGGGGCTCCGGGGGAGCGGCCGTTGCGCCACTGGGCGACGAGGAGGGGCCAGGAGGGCTCGTCGTCGCCGAGGGTCCGCAGCAGGCACTCGGCGCAGGAGCTGGTGCCCGGCAGCACCAGCGGCCCGACGAAGCCCGTCGCCTCCACCACGCCCGCGTAGAGGTGGGGGGTGCGGGAGGCCATCAGCTCCTCCGCGCGGACCGGATCGGGCACATAGGCGGCGAGCCCGTCCCGGGGAGCCATGATCACCAGCTCGGGGCCGCGCCGCTCCGACGTCGGGACGCGCCGCCAGGGGCGCAGCGAGCGCACCAGGGCCTGGGCCGCCGTGGTGCGGCGCTCGCCGACGCAGCCGGGGCGCAGCCCGGCGGGGGCGGTGTCCATCGGGGTGACCCGGCCGCCGTCCGTCACCTCGACGCGGCCCACACCTGCCTGGGAGAGCGCCCCGGCGATGGCCGCGCCGACCCGGCCCGCGCCCCGGACCAGGACCCGTGCCGTGCGGCGGCGCGTCCAGGCGCGCAGCCCGCCGCCCGGGGGGACGTGCAGCAGGGAGAGCGCGGCGAGGTCCGGGCGCATGGACTCGGTGATCTCCCGCGCCGCCTCGGGCTCGGCCGTCGCGTCGTCGAGCACGCCCGCCCGCGCCAGCCGCTCCGTGACCCGGTCCGCCGTCTCCGCCCCCAGCCCCAGCGAGGCCGCCGCGTCCCGCAGCGCGGGCAGCCCGCGGGTGCCGTCGAGCAGCGAGAGGAAGCTCTCCGTCGTGTTGTCCACCGGGCCGACGAGCACGGAGTGCGCGGGTGTGACCCCGTAGCGCACGGTCTTCTGGTCCCGCCAGCCGCGGCGCAGCGAAGGCTTGATCATCGGATGCATCGGGATGCCCCCCTCCGAGCCCCTGTGGGCTCTCGGCTCACTGTCGGGCCCCATCATGACGGGAACAGAGCGGACGTGCGCAAAGTTATCCACAGGAAGCGGAGATAATCGTATAAATCATCCATACCTGGGGTTCATCGACTAATGGCGCCGCCCGCCCGGCGCCAGGCGAGCGGGACATATCCGGCTTCCACCGGGTAACGTCGACTTGTGTCCGCCGACCCGCTGAACAGCGCCGGCCCACCGCAGCGCGCGTCCTCGGTGGGGCGGGCCGCGCTGGACGGCGACCGGTCGGAGCCGGTCGAGGTGCGCCGCAGCGCACGGCGCCGCCGCACGGTTTCCGCCTACCGCGAGTCCGACCGCACCGTGGTGCTGATCCCGGCGCGGATGACGGCGGAGGAGGAGCGCCGCTGGGTGCGGGTGATGCTGGAGAAGCTGGCCGCCCAGGAGGAGCGGCGGATGCTCGACGACGAGGACCTGCTGCGCCGCGCCCACGAGCTCTCCGGGCGGTACTTCGGGGGGCGCGCGCGGCCGGAGAGCGTGCGCTGGGTGACGAATCAGAACGCCCGCTGGGGCTCGTGCACGCCGGCGCTCGGCACCATCAGGCTCTCGCACCGGCTCCAGGGGATGCCCGAGTACGTCATCGACTACGTGCTGCTCCACGAGCTGGCCCATCTGCTGGTCCCCGGTCACGGCCCCGGCTTCTGGGAGCTGCTGGAGCGCTATCCGCGCACGGAGCGCGCACGAGGCTTCCTGGAGGGCGTCGTCGCCGCCGAGCGGCTCCCGCACAGCCCCTGCCCGTCCCGGGACTGACCGGGCCACGGCCACTGTCCGTGGCATTGGCTACGCTGGCGGGGCCGTAGTGCAGTGAGCGAATGGGGGACGGTCGTTACCGATGGTGACGCAATTCAAGCGCGGCCAGAAGGCGCGCCTCAGTGATCTGACCCTGGGCACCGACCTCTACGTCGGCGTCCAGATAGCCGGGCCGGGACTGGTCTTCGACATCAGCTGCTTCGGTCTCGACGCGGCCGAACAGCTCTCCGACGACCGGTACTTCGTCTTCTACAACCAGCCGGCCTCACCCGAGGGCTCACTCCAGCTCCTCGGCGCGCAGGCCGGGGACACGGAGTCGTTCCGCGTCACGCTCGACCGGGTGCCGGAGGCGATCGACCGGCTGGCCTTCACCGCCACCATCGACGGGGACGGCACGATGTCCCAGGCCGCTCCCGGCTATCTGCGGATCGTCGCCGGCGGCGAGGAGGTCGCCCGTTACGCGTTCGACGGCTCGGAGTTCTCCTCGGAACGCGCGCTGATGATCGGCGACTTCTACCGCAAGGACGGCTGGCGGTTCGCCGCCGTCGGACAGGGCTTCGACGGGGGACTGGCGGCGCTGCTGCGGCACTTCGGCGGTGAGGTCGAGGAGGACGAGCCGGAGCCGGAGCCGGAGCAGCGTGGCGCGGCGCCCGGATTCGCCCCGCCCGGCGGGCAGCCGGCCGCGCCCCCCGCCTTCGCGCCGCCCGGTGGCGCGGCGCCCCCGGCGCAGCCCGCCGCGCCCGCGCCCCCGCCGCCCGCCCCGGCCGCGCCCCAGCCGGTGCCGGCCCCGGCGCCCCCGCCGGCCGCGCCCGTCGCGCCCCCGGCTCCGTCCGCCCCCCACGCCCAGCCACCGGTCCCGCCTCCGGTCCAACCCCCGGGGCAGCCGCCGCAGCCGCCCCCGCAGTTCGGCGGCCAGCCGCCGGCCCCGCCCCAGTTCGGCCAGATGCCGCCGGCACCCGGCCAGACGCCGCTTCCGCCCGTGCCCCAGGGCACGGGTGACCTCGCCGGCGTGCTCGACAAGTACCGGGCGGCCGACGGCGCCGAGCGCTGGAGCCTGCAGAACCCGCAGCTGATACGGGCCGACCTCGGCTCGGACGGGCAGCCGGTGATGGCACGCCAGGGCGCCATGGTGCTCTACGAGGGCGACGTCGAGTTCGGGTTCAAGGGCGGCGGCTTCAAGCGGCGGATGGTGGCCGGGGCCACGGGCGAGGGCTTCCCCTCGTTGATGCGTTGCACCGGCAACGGTCGGGTGTATCTCGCGGAGGACGCCACCCGGCTCTTCCCCGTCGAGCTCCAGGGCGACGCGATCTGCGTCTCCTCCCAGCACGTGCTCGCGTTCGACGAGTCGCTCAGCTACGACGTGCGGCGGATCGACGGGCACGGGCTGCCGGGCGGCAGCCTCTTCGCGCTCCAGTTCTCCGGTCACGGCACGCTCGTGCTGACCACCCACGGCGAGCCCCTGGTGCTGCCGGTCACCGCCATGACCTTCGCCGACGCGAACGCGCTGGTCGCGTGGTCCGCCGGCGCCCAGGTGCTGGTGGCCAACCAGGTGCGGCTGCGCCGGCACGCGTACCCGGGGGACACGGGGGAGAGCACCCAGCTCCAGTTCCGCGGCGCCCCGGGGAACTTCGTGATCGTCCAGCCCTACGAGATCTGACAGGAGCCGGTGATGGACCAGCGGATGACCGCGGGGTACGCCCCGACCGCGCCGGCGGCGCGCATGGAGAACCACGGGCCCACCATGGCGAGGATCGCCCTGCGCACCGGCCAGGACCTCCTGGCCAGGGCGGGCTCCATGGTGGCCTACGAGGGCTATGTGCAGTACGAGTCCAACCCCTCGGCCGTCGGCCGCGCCGTCGCCGGCCGGCTGACCGGGGAGAGCGTCCCCCTGATGCGCTGCCACGGCGACGGCCAGCTCTATCTCGCCGACTACGGCGCCCACGTGCTCTGCCTCCCGTTGAACGGGGAGAACGTCTCGGTCAACGCCACCAACGTGCTGGCCCTCGACGCCCACCTGGAGTGGGGCGTCCAACGGGTCAAGGGCATCGCCAAGTTCGCCGGGCAGGGCCTGTTCAACATGGGCATATCCGGCGACGGCTGGGTCGCCATCACCAGCCGCGGCACTCCCGTGGTGGTGGACTGCGGCCGGAGCGGCGGCGAGACCTATGTGGACCCGGACGCCTTGGTCGCCTGGTCCACGGGCCTTGAGGTGCGGGGCAAACGCAGCTTCAAGGCCAGTTCGCTGATCGGCAGGGGCAGCGGCGAGGCCTACCAACTCGGCTTCTCCGGCCAGGGCTTCGTGATCGTGCAGCCCAGCGAGGACAGCACCGAGCGCCTCAGCGGCGCGCAGAACTGACGGGGGAGCGGCGAGATGCTGAGTCCGATCTTCAACAACGCGGCCCAACCGACCGAGGAGCGCTTCGCCCTCCAGGGCGTCCACACGCTGCGCGTCAACCTGGCGGGCGACCAGGACGTCGTCGCGCGGGCCGGCAGCATGGTGGCGTTCGAGGGGATGGTGGAGTTCGACGGCGAGTACCAGTCCCACCATCAGCGGCACAGCCAGATGATGACCGGCGAGGTGCTGCCCCTGATGCGCTGCTTCGGGCAGGGCGTGGTCTACCTGGCCAACCTGGCCCAGCACGTCCATGTGCTCGACGTCGACCACGAGGGTCTGACCGTGGACAGCGGCTATGTGCTGGCCATGGACGCCCATCTGCACTGGGACGTCGTCTCCGTCGAGAGCCAGCACGGCATCCCGGGCGTCGGCGCGTACAACACGCTGATCACCGGCCAGGGACGGGTGGCCATCACCACCTCGGGCAGCCCGCTGGTGCTGCGGGTGACCCCGCAGCAGCTGTGCAGCGTGGACGCCGACGCGGTGGTGGCCTGGTCCTCCTCGCTGCGCGTCCAGATGCAGGCGCAGACCAGCAGCAAGTCCATCTGGCGCCGCCGGGGTACCACCGGCGAGGGCTGGGAGCTGAACTTCATGGGCGACGGACACGTGGTGGTGCAGCCCAGCGAGCTGCTGCCGCCGCAGCAGACGTCGTTCGGTCAGCGGCTGCAGTTCCAGCAGGGGCAGGGCCCCGGGCTGGGGCAGGGCGGCGCCTGGGGGCCGCGCTGAGCACAGGCGCGCGGGGGCGCGCCGGGCTCAGAGCAGCCCGCGCGCCCCGGCGACCAGCCGCCGCACCGAGTGGTCCGGCAGCCGCTCGGCCTCGGCGAAGTCGAACCACCGCAGATCCGTCGACTCCTCGCTGATCACCGGCGTGGCCCCCGCCGGCGCCAACGCCGCGTACTGCACGTCGAGATGGGTGGCGCAGGGGGTGTCGTGCCGGTCGAGCCGGACCGGCGCCGGCAACAGCCGCAGCCCGTCGATGCCCGACTCCTCCGTGGCCTCCCGCAGCGCCGCGCCGGCCAGCGAGCCGTCCTCCCGCTCACAGTGCCCGCCCGTCTGGAGCCAGCGGCCGATCTTGCGGTGCAGCGTCAGCAGCACCCGGCCGCCCTCCGCGTCCACCACCAGCGCGCTGGCCGTCAGATGCCCGGAGGCGCAGCTCTTCCACATGGCGTCCGGATGGGACGCCAGATGCGCCGCGTACTCCCGGCGCAGCGCGTCCTGACCCGTGCTCGGCGCCGCCCAGTCGCCCAGCACCCGGGCGGCGTCCTCGCGCAGCGCGCTCACTCGGCCCGGCCTCCCCTGCCCGGCCCCTCGCCGTCCTCGCCGTCCTCGCCGGCCTTGTCCCGCTCGTCCCGCTCGGCCGGGCCGGCGGCCTCCGCCTGCCCGTCCTTCGACAGCCGCGGGCCACCCTCCCGACCGCCGCCGGCCGCCTCGCCCAACAGCTCGTCCAGCTCGGAGAAGTCCAGCTGCTCGCGGTGGACGAAGCCGTCCGGGTCGTCCAGGTCCCGCGCCGTCGGCAGCATGTCCGGATGCGTCCACAGCGCGTCCCTGCCCTGCGCGCCCCTGGCGTCCGTCAACGACGCCCACAGCCGCGCCGCGTCCCGCAGCCGGCGCGGGCGCAGCTCCAGACCGATCAGCGTCGCGAACGTCTGCTCCGCGGGACCGCCCGAGGCGCGGCGCCTGCGCAGCGTCTCGCGCAGCGCCGAGGCGGACGGCAGATGCGGCTCGGCCGCCGCGTGCACCACCGCGTCCACCCAGCCCTCGACCAGCGCGAGCGCCGTCTCCAACCGGGCCAGCGCGGCCTTCTGCTCCGGGGTGTCCTCCGGCTCGAACAGACCCTGCTGCAGCTTCTCCTGGAGCTCCTCAGGCCGGCTCGGGTCGATCTGCCCGACCAGTCCCTCCAGCTTCGCGGTGTCCACCTGGATGCCGCGCGCGTAGCCGTCCACCGCGCCGAAGAGGTGGGAACGCAGCCACGGCACATGCGCGAAGAGCCGCTGGTGCGCCGCCTCGCGCAGCGCCAGATAGAGCCTGACCTCCTCCTCGGGAACCCCGAGGCCACGGCCGAGCGCCGCGACGTTCTGCGGGAGCAGCGCGGCCTTGCCCGCGGGGCCGAGCGGCAGCCCGATGTCCGTCGAACCGACGACCTCGCCCGCCAGGGCGCCGACCGCCTGCCCGATCTGCGTGCCGAACATGGCGCCGCCCATGGAGCGCATGACGCCCATCAACGGCCCTGCCATGGCCCGCATCTCCTCGGGCAGCACCTGGGTCATCGCGCCGCCGACCCGCTCGGCCACCGGGTCGACCAGCTCGCGCCAGACCGGGAGGGTCGCCTCGACCCACTCCGCCCGGCTCCACGCCACCGTCGACGTGGCGCCCGAGGGCAGCGAGGTGACACCGTCCAGCCAGAGGTCGGCCAGCCGCACCGCCTCCCGCGCCTGCTCGGACTCCTGGCCGCTCACCGAGCGGTCCTTCGAACCGTCCTGGGCGCCCTGCGACACGGTCTGACGCGCCACGTTCTGTGCCAGCTCCCAGTTGACCGGGCCGCTGTCGTTGGACAGCAGCTGCCCCAGCTGCTGGAAGGCGGCGCCCAGGTCCTGCGGGTTCATCCCGCCGGCGCCGAAGAGTGCGGACAGCGGGTTGTCGGCGGGACCCTGGCCGCCCTGGCCCCGGTTCTTGCCGGAATCGCCGTCCTCCGGCTCCTGCGGGAGGCCGAATCCGAATGGGAAGTCACTCACGGGAATCCTCGGCTCTTGTCATCGGACGTCGTCGGAAACGGAAGCGGACGCGCCCGGCATTCGCTGGTCCGTGCCCCCAGCCTAGACACCTCTCAGGCAGGATGGGCGTGCGCACGTCGTACTGGAACAACCGCTGGAGAGGCCTCGTGAGTTCCCCGGAACCAGCCGTTCGCGCACCGCGAAACGGGTCAACCGCCCCCCTGACCGTCGCGGTGACCGGCGCGGCGAGAGGGCTCGGCGCCCGTCTCACCGAGCGGTTGCTCGACGCCCCGGAGGTCCGCCGCGTGCTCGCGCTGGACGAACGGCTCGGCGAGGCCAGGGGCGCCGAGTGGCACACGCTGGACGTGCGCGACCCGGCCATCGCCGACCTGCTGCGCACCTCGGGCGCCACCAGGGACGCCGAGGCCGAGGACCCGGGCCAGGACGAGCCGGCGCCCGGCCCCGTCGACGTCCTGGTGCACCTGGCGCTGGACCTGGACGTGGAGGCCGACCCCGTCGCCCGCACCGCGTTCAACGTGCGCGGCACCCAGACCGTGCTCACCGCCGCCGCGGCCGCCGGGGTCCGCAGGGTCGTGCTCTGCACCTCGGCGATGGTCTACGGCGCCCTGCCCGACAACGACGTGCCGCTCGCCGAGGACGCCGAGCTGCGCGCCACCGAGGACGCCACCTGCGTCGGCGACCTGCTGGAGATCGAACGGCTCGCCCAGCGCGCGCCCCGCGCACACCCGGGGCTCAACGTCACGGTGCTGCGCCCCGCCGTGCTCGTCGGCGGCACGGACACCGCGCTCACCCGCTACTTCGAGTCGCCCCGGCTGCTCGTGGTGGCCGGCTCCCGCCCGCGGTGGCAGTTCTGTCATGTGGACGACCTGGTCAGCGCGTTGGAGCTGGCGGCGTTGGAGAAGGTCGACGGGGAGCTGGCGGTCGGCTGCGACGGCTGGCTGGAGCAGGAGGAGGTCGAGGAGCTGTCCGGCATCCGCCGGATGGAGCTGCCGTCCTCCGTCGCGCTCGGCGCCGCGACCCGCCTCCACCGGCTGGGCCTGACCCCCTCCCCGGCCGGTGACCTGGCCTACACCATGCACCCGTGGGTGGTCAGCGGCAGCCGGCTCTACGAGGCGGGCTGGCGGCCGACGTGGAGCAACGAGGAGGTGCTTGCCGAACTGCTGGCCGAGGTGTCGGGGCGACACACCGTCGTGGGGCGGAGGCTGGGGCGCAAGGACGCGGCGACCACGCTGGGCGCCGCCGGCGCCACCGTCGCCCTGGTCGGCACCGCGGCGCTGGTGCGCCGCGCGCGGCGGGCCCGGCGCAGGTGACCGCGCGGCCATGGGGGATCATGGGGGCATGAGCACCGAAGACCCGGTCCGGCTGCTGGCGCTGCGCGGCACCCCGCTCTCGGTCGACGAGGTCCAGCGGGCCGTCGCCGACGAAGCCGCCGGCGGCACCGTGCTCTTCGTCGGCACCGTGCGGGACCACGACGGGCATCCGGAGGGCGCCGCCGTCACCGCTCTGGAGTACTCGGCGCATCCGACGGCGGAGGCCGAGCTGCGGCGGGTCGCGGAGGACGTGGTGGCCGAGTACCCCGGCTGCGCGGTGGCCGCGACGCACCGGGTCGGCGCGCTGGCCGTGGGGGACCTGGCGGTCGTGGTGGCCGTGTCGGCGGCGCACAGGGGTGAGGCGTACGCCGCCTCGCGGCGGTTGATCGACGACCTCAAACGCCGGGTGCCGATCTGGAAGCACCAGCGGTTCGCCGACGGCGGCGAGGAGTGGGTGGGGGCCGGCGAGCGCCGCCCGGCGGGCTCGGCTCCGGTTGCGTAACTCGGGGAGGCGGCCGAGCGTTGGAGTGACGACGCAGTGGTCGGCGCAGGTGGGAGGTAGGAGATGGCGGTTCTCGTCTGGTTGTTGATCCCGGTCGCCGGAGGGGTGGTCGCGGGCATATGGAGCGCGTGGGCCACCCGACGTGGCAACGCGGGGCGCAACGTCAGGGACAGCGTCGGGGTGCGGGGCTACGAGGCCTTCCGCGCCGCGATGGAACGGGCCCCGGCCGACGGCTGACAGTGCCGTCACGTACTGTCAAGCCATGCCACGCCGCACCGCGACTCTGCTGACATCGGTCCTGTTGCTGATCGGGATGCTCTGCGCCGGGGTGTTGATCCAGGTGCCCTACGCGGAGATGTCCCCCGGCCCCACGGTGAACACGCTCGGCGACCACGACGGCGAGCCGGTGCTCAGCGTGGACGGCGAGGAGACCTACGAGTCCAGCGGCCATCTGAACATGACGACGGTCAGGGTCACCGGGATCAACTACCGGATGAACCTGCTGGAGGCGGTGCACGGCTGGCTCGCGGACGACCGGGCCGTGGTGCCGCACGAGACGCTCTATCCGGAGAACGTCTCGGCCGACCAGGTCGAGGAGCGGAACGCGGAGGAGTTCACCCAGTCGCAGGAGAGCGCCAAGGTCGTGGCGCTGCGCGCGCTGGGGTACGAGGTCCCCGAGCAGACGGTGGTGGCGGCCGTCGTCGAGGACAGCCCGGCGCAGGACGCGCTGCACGCGGGGGACGCCATCATCGCGGTCGACGGTACCGAGGTCACGGAGCCGGGGCAGGTCGCCGAGCTGGTGACCGAGCACGAGCCGGGCGAGGACGTGGTGTTCAGCGTCGTGCCGGCCGAGCAGGCCCAGGAGGCGATGAACGGCGGGGGCGAGCTGCCCGAGGAGACCAGCGAGGTCACGGTCACCACGGCGGAGGCCCCCGACGACCAGCGGGCGATCGTCGGGATCCAGGCGGGCCTGGCCTTCTCGCTGCCGTTCGAGGTGGACATCAAGCTGGCCGACGTGGGCGGCCCGAGCGCGGGGCTGATGTTCGCGCTGGGTCTGATGGACCGGCTCACCGAGGAGGACCTGACGGGCGGCGAGTTCGTGGCCGGCACCGGCACCATCGACGACCAGGGCGTGGTCGGCCCGATCGGCGGGATCTCGATGAAGATCATCGCGGCCCGGGAGGCGGGCGCCGAGTACTTCCTGACCCCCAGTGAGAACTGCGCCACCGCCGCCGAGCACGTGCCGGACGGGCTGACGCTGGTGGAGGTCGACACCCTCGACGACGCCCTGGCGGCGCTGGAGTCGATACGCGGGGGCGACACCGACCGGCTCACGGAGTGCGAGACCGCCGGATAGCGGCCCGCTCCCCGTCGCCGGGTCGGCGTCGCCCGCCGACGCGCCGCGCGCCGTGCGGCCGGAGGCCGGGTCGGGGAGGCGGCTCAGTCGGAGAAGGTGACGGCCAGTGCCTCGGCGAGCCCCGGCACCAGGTCGGGGCCGGTGAGCACCTCCGTCTCGCTGTCCTTCTCCCGCAGCCGCACCGCCGACTCCCGGCGTCCGTCGCGCAGTACGGCGACGGTCAGCCGGACCTCGTGGCGTTCCGGGTGCTCGGCGACCCAGCGCTCAAGGCCCCGCTCGTCGAGGTCGTCGGGTGCGGCCTCCTCGGCGGAGGGCGGCAGCATCAGGCGCTCCACGGTCATCGCGCAGCCGGCGACCGCGTCGGGCCAGGCGATGGTCGCGAGAAACTCGTCCAGTGGCACGTCGGGCGGCAGTTCGTCCTGCTCCACGGGGGTCAGGCCCCCGTCGGCCGCGTCGCCCAGGTCGAGCCGCTCGGCGAGATCGGGCTCCTCGGCGCGCAGCCGCACGGTGTCCACCAGCGCGAAGAGTTGGGCGGGGCGGTCCCAGCCGAGTCCGGCGGCGTAGGAGTCGATTTCCAGGACGGTCCTGGTGAGCGGGTCGGCCGCCGGCGGGGTCGCGGCGGGTGCGTCGGGGCGATTGTTGTCCATGGGCATATCGTGCCGTCTCACCCCCCGAAAACGGGAACCGAGTAAAGGTTGAGTAAGTTAGTTCAGTGGGCCGTTCTGTGGACTGGCCCGGCTTCAGATCCCGCGAATCTTTGAGGTGCGCACCTTGGCTTTCCAGATGCCGGACCGGGGCTCGGGCTCGGGCCGCCCCAACGGTCCGAACGGACCCAGAGGACCAAGAGGCCCGGGAGGGCCCAGGTTCAGCGTCGGCCGCCCGTCCCGAGGGGCCAGGTCGCTGCTGATCACGGCGGCGATCCTGGCCGCGTTGGCGATCCTGTTCGCCATGTTCGCGGGGTTCTGGACGGACTGGCTGTGGTACCGCTCGGTGGACTACACGAGCGTGTACCGCACCCAGATGTTCACCCGGGCCGTGATGTTCACCGTCTTCGGCGTGCTGATGGCCGTCGCGGTCGGCTTCAACATCTGGCTGGCGCACCGGCTCAGGCCGCCGCTGAGCGCGATGTCCATGGAGCAGCAGAACCTGGACCGCTACCGGATGAGCATCGCCCCCTTCAAGAAGTGGGTGGTGCTGGCGGTCGCGGTGGTCATCGGCCTGATCGCGGGCGGCTCCGCCTCCAGCCAGTGGCGCACCTGGCTTCAGTGGATCAACGGCGAGTCGTTCGGGGTCACCGACCCGCAGTTCAACAAGGACGTGTCGTTCTTCGCGTTCGACTACCCCTTCTACCGCTTCCTGCTGGGCTTCGGCTTCGCGGTCGTGGTGCTCTCGGCGCTGGCCGCCGCGCTCACCCACTACCTCTACGGCGGCATCCGGCTGACCACCCCCGGCAGCCGGATCACCCAGTCGGCGACCGGCCACCTGTCGGTGCTGGTCGGCCTCTTCGTGGCGCTGAAGGCGGTCGCGTACTGGTTCGACCGGTACGGGCTGGCGTTGAAGAGCGGTGACTTCCGGGACAACGAGGGCTGGACCGGTCTGCGGTACGTCGACGCCAACGCGTATCTGCCGGCGAAGACGATCCTGGCGATCATCGCGGCGATCTGCGCGGTGCTCTTCTTCGCCACCCTGTGGCGCCGCGGCTGGCAGCTGCCGGTCATCGGTCTCGGCCTGATGGTCCTCTCGGCGGTCCTGATCGGCGGCGTCTACCCGGCGCTCGTCCAGCAGTTCCAGGTCAAGCCGAACGAGCAGGCCAAGGAGACTCCGTACATCCAGAAGCACATGGAGTCGACGACCCAGGCGTACGACATCGCGGACGCACAAGTCGAGGACTACTCGGGCAGTAGCGAGGCGGAGGCGGAGGAGCTGCGGAACTCGGTCTCCGACACCGCCAGCATCCGCCTGCTCGACCCGAGCGTCGTCTCGCCCGCGTTCCAGCAGATCCAGCAGGTCCGGGGCTACTACCAGTTCTCGCCCACGCTGGACGTCGACCGCTACTCGATCGACGACTCGGAGCAGGACACCGTGGTGGGCCTGCGGGAGATGAACGTCAACAACGCTCCCGAGCGGAACTGGATCAACGACCACTTCCGGTACACCCACGGCTTCGGCATGGTGGCCGCGAGCGGCACCGACATCCTCTCCAACGGCCAGCCGGACTTCCTGGAGCGCGACCTGCCGCCCGAGGGCGACCTCGGCGACTACGAGCCGCGCGTCTACTTCGGCGAGTACACCACCCAGTACTCGATCGTGGGCGGCCCGCAGCAGGAGATCGACTACGCGGGCGAGGACGGCGAGGTCGAGTACAGCTACTCGGGCGACGCCGGCGTCAACCTGGACAACTACTTCAACCGCGCCGCCTACGCCCTGACGATGGGCGAGCCGCAGATCCTCTACTCGGGGGCCATCGGCGAGGGCTCGCGGATCCTCTACAACCGGACGCCCAAGGAGCGGGTCGAGGCGGTGGCGCCCTGGCTGACCATCGACGGCGACCCGTACCCGGCGGTGGTGGACGGCCGCATCCAGTGGATCGTGGACGCCTACACCACGACCAACGGCTACCCGTACTCCTCGCGCACCACGCTCGGGGACGTCACCGAGACGTCGTTGACGGAGAACCAGGGCGAGGTCATCGCCCAGGAGAACAACGTCAACTACATCAGGAACTCGGTGAAGGCCACCGTCGACGCCTACTCGGGCGCGGTGGAGATGTACGAGTGGGACACCGAGGACCCGGTCCTGAAGACCTGGCGCAGCGCGTTCCCCGGCACCGTGCAGGACCGGGAGGAGATCAGCGACGAGCTGATGGACCACCTGCGGTACCCGCAGGACCTCTTCAAGGTCCAGCGTGAGCTGCTCCAGCGCTACCACGTGGACAACGCGGGCCAGTTCTACTCCGGTTCCGAGCGGTGGGCCGTCCCCGACGACCCGACGCACCAGGGCCAGACGGTGCCGCCGTACTACCTGAGCATGAAGATGCCGGACCAGGACGAGCAGGTCTTCTCGCTGACGACCACGTTCACGCCACTCAACCGCGACACGCTCGCGGCGTACATGGCGGTCGAGGCGGACGCGAGAAGCGACGACTACGGCAAGATGAGAATCCTGACCCTGCCGTCCAACACGACGGTCTGGGGTCCACAGCAGGTGCAGAGCCGGTTCAACTCCGATCCGGAGATCGCCGAGAGCATCAACCTGCTCTCCAGAGGTGACTCCGAGGTGGAGTACGGCAACCTGCTGACCGTGCCACTGGAGGGTGGTCTGCTCTACGTCGAGCCGGTCTACGTGCGCGGTGCCGGCACCAACTACCCGCTGCTGCGGCGGGTGCTGGTGACCTACGGCGAACGCACGGCCTTCGAGGACACTCTTGAGGAGGCGTTGGACGTCGTCTTCGGGGTCACCGAATCCGGTGAGGACCCGGAGGAGACACCACCCCCCGATGAGGGTGAGGAGGAGCAGCCGCCGGACGGCGAGGCGACCGTTCAGGAGTCCATCGAGGAGGCCCAGCAGGCCTGGGAGGACAGCGAGCAGGCGCTTCAGGACGGCGACTGGGAGGCCTTCGGCGAGGCCCAGGC
The DNA here is from genome assembly GCF_900230195.1 of Streptomyces zhaozhouensis. Lineage (GTDB taxonomy): Bacteria > Actinomycetota > Actinomycetes > Streptomycetales > Streptomycetaceae > Streptomyces > Streptomyces zhaozhouensis. Next base: position 453,983 of record NZ_OCNE01000002.1, on the reverse strand, counting down.
GCGACTGGAGGAGGCCCTGGCGCAGATGAGCGACCAGGACCCGGCGCGCAACGAGGAGGAGGAGACGCCGCCCGAAGAGGAGCCGTCTCCCGACGCCAACTCCTAGCCCAGCAGGGGACGTTGAACACGTCCTCCGGGAGTTCTCCCGCGGGGCCCGGTGCCGTGTGACGGCGCCGGGCCCCGGCGTTTTCCGGCCTTCTTCCGCGGTGTCCAGGACCGTGCATCCCGGATGCCTCGTGACGGCCGTGTTCCGAGGTGCGGACGGGAGGGGTGGGACCCGCGGGCGGGGGGAACGTCAACCCCGGGGCGTTGTTCGGCGTTCGTACAGGTGTAGTGCTGGCCGGAGTTGTCGGTGGCAGGGGCCATACTGCGTGACGAATCTCGATAACTCCCCACCGGCGACGGTGTTTGGGTGTATCCATATCGGGAAGTCGACAAAACGTCGAAGTGACTTCACGGGGCGCGGTATACCAGGTGTACGCAGGTTTCGGGTGGTGCGACTATGGACCTTATGGGGGACAAGGCCGGGTTCGAGAGCAGTCGAGCCGCCGCTCAGGAGGGCGCGCGGCTGCTGCGTCTCGGCGACCTGGACGGGGCCGAGACGCCGTTGCGGGAGGCGGCGGTGGACGGGGAGCGGTCGGCCGCCAACAACCTGGGGGTCCTGCTGCACCAGTCGGGGCGCGCCCACGAGGCGGCCGAGTGGTGGCGGATCGCGGCGGTGGCGGGTTCGGCGCCGGCCGCGCACGCGCTGGGGCGGTACTGCCGCGAGCGCGGTGACGAGGTGACGGCCGAGTTCTGGCTGCGCCAGGCGGCGGAGTCCGGGCACGCCTCGGGCGCCTACGCGCTGGGCGACCTGCTGGACCACCGGGGTAACGCCGAGGCGGCGCGCTGGTTCCTGGCGGCGGCCGAGGCCGGTCACCGGGAGGGCGCCTACCGGCACGGCTGTGTGCTGGCCGAGCGCGAGGAGGCGGCCGGCGAGCCGTGGTTCCGGCAGGCGGCGGCGCGCGGGCACCGGCGGGCCGCGCTGCGGCTGGGCGCGCTGCTTGAGCGGCGCGGCGAGAGCGCGGAGGCCGGGCGCTGGTATCTGGAGGCGGCCGAGGCCGGCGAGGCGCGGGCGGCCGGCGCGTTGGGCTTTCTGCTGCACGACTCGGGCGACGAGGACGGCGCCGAGACCTGGTGGCGGGTGGCCGCGCGCGAGGGCGAGGGCCCGGCGGCCAACGCCCTCGGCGCGCTGTACGCGCGGCGCGGTGAGCGGCAGGAGGCGCAGCGCTGGTACCGGGCGGCGGTCGAGGCGGGGGACATCAACGGCGCGTTCAACCTGGCGCTGTTGAGCGCGGGTCAGGGGCGCACGGCCCAGGCCGAGCAGTGGTACCGCAGGGCGGCCTACGCGGGCCATCGCGAGGCGGCCAACGCGCTGGCCGTGCTGCTGTTGCAGCGGGGCGACGCGGACGGCGCCGAGCCGTGGTTCTCCAAGGCGGCCGAGGCGGGCAGTGTGGACGCCGCGTTCAACCTGGGCATCCTCTACGCCGGACGTGGCCAGGAGGAGGCCGCCGGGCGGTGGTACCGCAGGGCGGCCGAGGCCGGGCACGCGGAGGCGGCGTTGCAGTTGGCCGTCGGGCTGCTGCGGTCGACGGCGGGCGGCACCGAGCTGGGCCGCGCGCAGAAGTGGCTGCGGCAGGCGGCCGAGGGCGGCAGCGTCGAGGGCGCGTTCCGGCTGGCGGTGCTGCTGGAGCGGATCCACGGTGCCCCGGAGCAGGGCGCCGAGCCGGCGGAGTGCGAGCACTGGTACGAGCGGGCGGCCGAGCAGGGCCACCGGCGGGCGCAGGTGCGGCTGGGCATGTGCGCGGCGGCCAGGGACGACGTGGTCACCGCGGCGCGCTGGTACCGGGAGTCGGCGGAGGCCGGCAGCCGCAACGGCGCGTTCAACCTGGGGCTGCTGCTGGCCCGCGAGGGCAGCGAGCCGGAGGCGGCGCTGTGGTGGCGGCGCGCGGCCGAGGCCGGGCACGGCCGGGCGGCGCTGCGGCTGGCGCTGCTGGCCTCCCGGCGCGGCGACCTGACCGAGGGCGGCGCGTGGTGCGCCCGCGCGATGGAGCTGGGCCCGGCCGAGGTGGCCGAGCGGGCGGCGCGGCTGCGGGACGCGCTGGCCCAGGAGTTGACGGCCTGAAGGCGTTGGGCGCGGCGAGCGGACGACGGTGGGGCGTGCCCGGTGGCGGGCGCGCCCCCTCGCGCGTTCACCGGCACGCGCGCCGGCGCGTTCACCGGGGCTGCTCGGCGTCGGCCGCGGCGAAGGCGCCCAGGGCCATGCGGTGCAGCAGCCGGGCCGTCTCGTCGCGGTCGGGCAGCGCGGTGGGGCGGGAGAGCCGGCGGGTGGCGTTGAGCAGCCCGAAGACGGCGTGGACGCAGGCGCGGGCGCGTGCGGGCGGGAGCGAGGGGTAGACCCCGCGCACCACCTCGACCCACAGCTCCAGGTACTGCCGCTGGAGCTGGCGCACCTGGCGGCGGTCGTCCTCGCGCAGCCGGTCCAGCTCGCGGTCGTGGAGGGTGATCAGGTCGCGGTCGTCGAGGGCGAAGTCGATGTGCCCGGCGACCAGCGCGTCCAGGGCGGCGCGTGGCGGTTCGCCGGCCGCCTCCGCCTCGGCGACCCGCTGCCGGCCGCCGTCCCGCAGCCGGGTGGAGATGCCGACCAGCAGCTCGGTCAGCATGGCGTCCTTGCCGGCGAAGTGCCGGTAGAGCGCCGGGCCGCTGATGCCGACGGCGGCGCCTATCTCGTCGACGCCGACGCCGTGGAAGCCGCGCGCGGCGAACAGCCTCGACGCCTCCCGCAGGATCTGCTCGCGGCGCGCGAGCCGCGTGGAGGTCGAGGAACCGGACGAAGCGTGCTCGCTCATAAAGGTATTGTAGACACGGTGGTTAGCGCCCGTTAACCTGACCGGTATGCGGCAGGCACCGACGCTCAGCAGCACCGTTGATCCGACCTCGGAGGCGTACCAGGCGCACGAGGCGGTGCACCGCGAACGCGCCGCCCGGCTGCGCGAGAAGCTCGCGGCCGCCCGCCTCGGCGGCGGCGAGCGGGCCCGCGCCCGCCACCTCGCGCGGGGCAAGCTGCTGCCGCGCGACCGGGTGGACACCCTTCTGGACCCCGGGTCGCCCTTTCTCGAACTGGCCCCGCTGGCCGCCGACGGGCTCTACGACGGGCAGGCGCCGGCCGCCGGGGTGATCGCCGGCATCGGCCGGGTCAGCGGCCGCGAGGTGATGGTCGTCGCCAACGACGCGACGGTGAAGGGCGGCACCTACTACCCGCTGACGGTCAAGAAGCACCTGCGCGCTCAGGAGGTGGCGCGGGAGAACCGGCTGCCCTGCGTCTACCTGGTGGACTCGGGCGGCGCCTTCCTGCCGATGCAGGACGAGGTCTTCCCGGACCGGGACCACTTCGGCCGGATCTTCTACCACCAGGCCCGGATGTCCGCCGAGGGCGTTCCGCAGATCGCCGCCGTGCTCGGTTCCTGTACCGCCGGGGGCGCGTATGTGCCGGCGATGAGCGACGAGGCGGTGATCGTGCGCGGTCAGGGCACGATCTTCCTCGGCGGTCCGCCGCTGGTGAAGGCCGCGACCGGTGAGGAGGTCACCGCCGAGGAGCTGGGCGGCGGCGAGGTGCACTCCCGCGCCTCCGGCGTGACCGACCACCTGGCGGAGGACGACGCCCACGCGCTGCGCATCGTGCGGACCATCGTCGACACCCTTCCCGCCAGGGGGCCGCTGCCCTGGTCGGTCGAGCCGGTCGAGCCGCCCGCGCTGGACCCCGCCGGCCTCTACGGCGCGGTGCCCGCCGACCCGCGCACCCCGTACGACGTGCGGGAGGTGATCGCGCGGCTGGTGGACGGCTCGCGGTTCCAGGAGTTCAAGGCCGAGTTCGGCCAGACCCTGGTCACCGGCTTCGCCCGGCTGCACGGCCACCCGGTGGGCGTGGTGGCCAACAACGGCATCCTCTTCTCCGAGTCGGCGCAGAAGGGCGCGCACTTCGTGCAGCTCTGCGACCAGCGCGGCATCCCGCTGCTCTTCCTCCAGAACATCGCCGGCTTCATGGTCGGACGCGCCTACGAGGCGGGCGGCATCGCCAAGCACGGCGCCAAGATGGTCACCGCCGTGGCCTGCGCCAGGGTGCCCAAGCTGACGGTGGTCATCGGCGGCTCCTACGGCGCGGGGAACTACTCGATGTGCGGCCGGGCCTACTCGCCGCGCTTCCTGTGGATGTGGCCGGGGGCCAAGATCTCCGTCATGGGCGGCGAGCAGGCCGCCTCGGTGCTGGCCACCGTCAAGCGCGACCAGCTGGCCGCCGCGGGTGAGGAGTGGTCGCCGGAGGACGAGGCGGCGTTCCGCGCGCCGATCAGGGAGCGCTACGAGACGCAGGGCGACGCCTACTACGCGACCGCCCGCCTCTGGGACGACGGCGTGATCGACCCGTTGGAGACCCGGACCGTGCTGGGGCTGGCGCTGACCGCCTGCGCCAACGCGCCGCTGAGCGACGCCGGCTTCGGCGTCTTCCGGATGTAGGGGGAGCCGATGAGCCGAACGGACAGCCAGCGCACCGACTTCGACACGGTGCTGGTCGCCAACCGGGGCGAGATCGCGGTGCGGATCATCCGCACCCTGCGCCGCCTCGGCCTCACCTCGGTCGCGGTGCACAGCGACGCCGACGCCGGCGCCCGCCATGTCGCCGAGGCCGACGTGGCGGTGCGGCTCGGCCCGGCGCCGGCCGCCGACAGCTATCTGCACGTCGAACGGCTGCTGGAGGCGGCCGAGCGCACCGGCGCCGGGGCCGTGCACCCCGGGTACGGCTTCCTCGCGGAGAACGCCGCCTTCGCGCGGGCCGTCACCGGGGCGGGGCTCGCCTTCGTGGGGCCGCCCGCCGAGGCGATCGAGGTGATGGGCGACAAGATCCGTGCCAAGGAGGCCGTCTCCGCGGCCGGCGTCCCCGTGGTGCCCGGCGGGCACGGCGATGACCTGCTCGCGGTGGCACGGGAGCTGGGGATGCCGGTGCTGCTCAAGCCGTCGGCGGGCGGCGGCGGCAAGGGGATGCGGCTGGTGCGCGACGCCGCGCTGCTGGCCGAGGAGATCGAGGCGGCCCGGCGGACCGCCCGCTCCGCCTTCGGCGACGACACCCTGCTGGTCGAACGGTGGATCGACCGGCCGCGCCACATCGAGATCCAGGTGCTGGCCGACGGCTCCGGCCGGGTGCTGCACCTCGGCGAGCGGGAGTGCTCACTCCAGCGCCGCCACCAGAAGATCGTCGAGGAGGCGCCCAGCCCGCTGCTGGACGAGGCGACGCGGGAGGCGATGGGCCGCGCCGCCGTGCGGGCCGCCGAGGCGTGCGGGTACCGGGGGGCCGGCACGGTGGAGTTCATCGTGGCGGGTCACGGGACCGGCGGCGAGCACTACTTCATGGAGATGAACACCAGACTCCAGGTGGAGCATCCGGTGACCGAGCTGGTGACCGGGCTCGACCTGGTCGAGTGGCAGCTCAGGGTCGCCGCCGGCGAGCGGCTGCCGTTCGGCCAGGACGACATCTCCCTCACCGGCCACGCAGTGGAGGCCCGGGTCTGCGCCGAGACCGCCAGGGTCAGCGGGGCGGGCGAGGACCGGCGGGTGGACTTCCTGCCCTCCTCCGGGCCGCTGCTGCTGGTCGAGGAGCCGGCCGGCGAGGGCGTCCGGGTGGACTCCGGGATCGCCACCGGCACCGACGTCGGCGCGCACTACGACCCGCTGCTGGCCAAGGTCGTCGCGCACGGCCCCGACCGGCCCACCGCGCTGCGCCGGCTGCGGGCCGCGCTGCGGCGCACCACCGTGCTCGGTGTGGAGACCAACACGGCGTTCTTGCGCGCCCTGCTGGACCACCCGGACGTCCGTTCCGGGGCGCTGCACACCGGGCTGGTCGACGCCGATGCGGCCGACCTGGTGCCAGGGGCCGTGCCCGAGGTGGTGTACGCCGCCGCCGCGCTGCTGCGCCAGGCGGAGCGGACGCCGGCGGCCGGGGCGGCCGGCTGGGCCGACCCGTTCGACGCGCCCTCAGGATGGCGGCTGGGCGGCGAACCGGCGGCCACCCCGCACCGGCTGCGCGCCGGCGGCGCCGACCCGGTCACCGTGTGGGTGACCGGAGCGCCCGGGGAGTCCGTGCGCGTCGGGGACGGGCAACGGACGCCCGCCAGGCTGGTGGGCGCCGGCGCGCACGAGGCGCGGGTGGAGTGCGGAGGGCGCGTGTTCACCTTCACGCACGCCCCCGTGCCCGGCGGGCGCTGGCTCGGTCTCGACGGCGGCTCCTGGCGGCTTCTCGACCACGACCCGGTAGCCTCCCGCGCCACGGCGGGCGGCTCCGGCGGCGAGTCGCTGACCGCGCCCATGCCCGGCACGGTCACGGTGGTCAAGGCGGCCGTCGGCGAGGCGGTGACGGCCGGTCAGAGTCTGCTCGTCGTGGAGGCGATGAAGATGGAGCACCCGATCACCGCGCCGCACGACGGCACGGTCACGGCCCTTGAGGTCGCCGTCGGCGACACGGTGGCCATGGACCAGACGCTGGCGACGGTGACCGCGGGGGCCGCCGCCGGGGCCTCGGGGGAGGAACGATGACGCTCGGCACGTTGCCCCGCCGGGTCCGCGTCCACGAGGTGGGCCCGCGCGACGGCCTCCAGAACGAGTCGGCGGTGGTGCCCGTCGAGGTCAAGGCCGAGCTGGTGCGCCGACTGGTCGCCGCCGGGCTGGACACCGTCGAGGTCACCAGCTTCGTCCATCCCCGCTGGGTGCCCCAACTCGCCGATGCCGGTGAGCTGTTCCCGCTGGTCAGCGACCTGCCGGCGCGGCTGCCCGTGCTGGTGCCCAACGAGCGCGGCCTCGACCGCGCCCTGGAGCTCGGCGCCCGCGAGGTCGCCGTCTTCGCGTCCGTCACCGAGTCCTTCGCGCGGGCCAACCTCAACCGCACCGTCGAGGAGTCGCTGGCCATGTTCGCGCCGGTGGTGGCCAGGGCGAACGCGGCCGGCGTCCCGGTGCGCGGCTATCTGTCGATGTGCTTCGGCGACCCGTGGGAGGGCACCGTCCAGCCCGCCCGGGTGGCCGAGGTCGCCGGCCGGCTGGCCGCGTTGGGCTGCGGCGAGCTGAGCCTCGGCGACACCATCGGGGTCGCGACCCCGGGGCAGGTGGTCGACGTGCTGGGCGCGCTCGACGCCGCCGGGCTGACCACCGACCGGCTCGCCGTCCACTTCCACGACACCTACGGGCAGGCCCTGGCCAACACGCTGACCGCGTTGCAGCACGGCGTCACCACCGTCGACGCCTCCGCCGGCGGGCTCGGCGGCTGCCCGTTCGCCGGCAGCGCCACGGGCAACCTCGCCACCGAGGACCTGCTGTGGATGCTCGACGGGCTCGGCGTGGAGACCGGCGTCGACCTCGACGCGCTGGTCGCCACCAGCCGCTGGCTCGCCGAACGGCTCGGCCGCCCGAGCCCCTCCAGGACGGTCACCGCGCTGACCGCGTCCGCCGGCCCGCAGCCTCCCGACTCCCACGAGGAGACCTGAGGGGCGCGAGCAGCCCCGAGAAGCCCGCGAAGGAGCCACCCATGCCCCTGGACCACCGCCTCAGCCCCGAGCACGAGCAACTGCGCCGCACCGTCGAGGCGTTCGCGCACGACGTGGTCGCGCCCAAGATCGGCGCGTTCTACGAGCGCCACGAGTTCCCCTACGACATCGTCCGCGAGATGGCGCGGATGGGGCTCTTCGGGCTGCCCTTCCCCGAGGAGTACGGCGGCATGGGCGGCGACTACCTCGCGCTGTGCCTGGCCATCGAGGAGCTGGCCAGGGTCGACTCCTCGGTGGCGATCACCCTGGAGGCCGGCGTCTCGCTGGGGGCCATGCCGATCTTCCGCTTCGGCACCGAGGAGCAGCGCCGCCGCTGGCTGCCGGCGCTCTGCTCGGGCGAGTCGCTGGGGGCGTTCGGGCTGACCGAGCCGGAGTGCGGCTCGGACGCCTCGGGCACCAGGACCACGGCCGTGCGGGACGGCGGGGAGTGGGTGATCAACGGCTCCAAGAGCTTCATCACCAACTCCGGCACCGACATCACCGGCCTGATCACGGTGACGGCGGTGACCGGGCGCAAGCCGGACGGCGCGCCGCGGATCTCCACCATCATCGTGCCCTCCGGCACCCCGGGGCTGACCGTGGCGCCCGGCTACTCCAAGGTCGGGTGGAACGCCTCCGACACCCACGAGTTGTCCTTCTCCGACGTGCGGGTGCCGGAGAGCCACCTGCTGGGCGCGGAGGGACGGGGCTACGCCCAGTTCCTGAGCATCCTGGACGAGGGCCGGATCGCGATCGCCGCGCTCGCCACCGGGCTCGCCCAGGGGTGCGTCGACGAGTCGGTCCGCTACGCCGGCGAACGGGTCGCCTTCGGCCGGCCGATCGGGGAGAACCAGGCCATCGAGTTCAAGCTGGCCGACATGGCGACGCGGGCGTACACCTCGCGCATCGCCTGGCGGGACGCGGCGTCCCGGCTGCTGGCCGGTGAGCCGTTCAAGACCGAGGCCGCCATGGCCAAGCTGCACGCCTCGGAGAACGCGGTGACCAACGCCCGCGAGGCCACCCAGATCCACGGCGGCTACGGCTTCATGAACGAGTACCCGGTGGCCCGGATGTGGCGGGACGCCAAGATCCTGGAGATCGGCGAGGGCACCAGCGAGGTACAGCGGATGCTGATCGCACGCCACCTCAAGGCAGCCTGAACCCTCCCTCCAGGGGCGGCCAGCGTGCGGAGGGGCCGTCCTCGTGGGATCACCCCGTCCCGCCGGGCGGCCCCGGCTGGAAGAATCGGGACATGGTCGCCATGGCAGAGATCAGTCAACCGTCCGGCGCGTGGTACTTCGAGGGCGACGCGCTCCGCATCGTCCCCGGCCACGGCAAGGGCGTTCATCTGCTGCGCTCCTCCCTCGGCGAGGTGCGGGTGCCGCTCGAAGCGGTGGCGTCGGTCTCCCACGAGTCCGGGCGCAAGAGCGGACGGCTGCGGCTGCGGATGCGCCACGGCGCCGACCCGCTGGTCCAGGCGACCGGCGGGCGGCTGCCCGACGCGGCCGACCCGTACCAGCTGGAGGTGGCGCGGAACCGCTCCGGCGTCGCGGAGTACCTGGTTGACGAGATCCGCAACGCGCTGCTGCTCGAACAGGTGGCCAGCGGGCCCTGCGACCGCTATCTGCTGCCCGGCCCCAGCGTTCCGCTGACGCTGCACGGCTCCGACGGCGAGGCGACCTTCGACGGGGAGCAGTTGCGGATCACCTGGGGCTGGGGCGCCGAGGAGAGCAAGAAGAGCGCGGGGCCGCGCGTGTTCGGCCTCGACGACCTGGCCGAGATCCAGTGGGCGCCGCCGGTCGGCTGGGAGAACGGCTTTGTGCGCTTCCTCCCCAAGGGGGTGGCCCCGGCCTCGGTGAAGCCGACGCACGACCCCAACACCGTGGTGCTCTGGGGGCTGCGGATGGCCAAGGACATCGCGGAGTCCGCGCTGCTGACCGCCGCCGTGCTGGCCCGGCTGCCGCACCCCTCGGGGGCGCCGGCCGGCCCCGCGCTGGCCAAGCAGGGGGCAGCCCCCGCGCTGCCGGTAGGCGAGGGCGCGGGCGTCGCGGGCGACCAGGACACGATCCTGCGGCGGCTGCGCGAGCTGGGGGAGTTGCACCGTTCGGGCGTGCTCACCGACGAGGAGTTCGCGGCCGCCAAGAAGGCCATGATCGACCGGCTCTAGCCTGCCTTCGAGCGACTTACGACACGTCCCTGCCCGATATCGGGCAGGAATGTTGCGAAAGCCTCCCCGGCTCCGCAGTATCGAGGGGTGCCCGAACGTCGATCACCCCACGAGGACCTCGTGGACCACCTGGTGCGCAGCACCCCCCTCGGGCGTGGCGAAGCCGCCCGCGTGGTCCTCGATGTGCTGGCGTATTTCGACGAGACCACCGAGGAGTTCGTCCGGCGGCGGCACCGGGAGCTACGCGCCCGGGGCCTGACCAACGAGGCGATCTTCGAACGCGTCGCGGAGGAGCTGCCGCACCGCGCGGTGGCCCCGCCGGCGCTCTCGCTGCGGCAGTTGCGCCGGATCGTCTACGGATGACGGACGGCCGTCACCACGCCCCGGCGCCGACGGGGGACGCGGGCAGCCGGAGTCACGACAGCAGGAGGAACCCAGGATGTGCGGAATCGTCGGATACATCGGGAAACGAGATGTCGCCCCGCTCCTGCTGGAGGGGTTGCAGCGACTTGAGTACCGGGGCTACGACTCCGCCGGCGTCGCGATTCACAGCAGCGGGAAGAACGGCGGCCTGAAGACCGTCAAGGCCGCCGGCCGCGTCCGCGACCTGGAGGAACGCATCCCGGCCCGGTTCGCCGGCACCGGCGGCATCGCCCACACCCGCTGGGCCACCCACGGCGCGCCCAACGACGACAACGCCCACCCGCACCTGGACGGCGCGGGCGAGGTCGCCGTCGTCCACAACGGCATCATCGACAACTCCGCCGAGCTGCGCGCCAAGCTGTCGGCCGACGGCATCCCGCTGGCCTCCGAGACCGACACCGAGGTGCTCGCCCACCTGATCTCCCGCGCACAGGCCGACACCCTGGAGGAGAAGGTCCGCGAGGCGCTGCGCTACGTCGAGGGCACCTACGGCATCGCCGTGCTGCACGCCGCCTTCCCCGACCGGATCGTCGTCGCCCGCAACGGCTCGCCCGTGGTGCTCGGCATCGGCGAGAAGGAGATGTTCGTCGCCTCCGACGTGGCGGCGCTGGTCAGCCACACCCGCCAGGTGATCACCCTGGACGACGGCGAGATGGCCACCCTCAAGGCCGACGACTACCGCACCTACACCACCGACGGCAGCCGCACCGCGGCCGCGCCGACCACGGTGGAGTGGGAGGCGGAGAGCTACGACATGGGTGGCCACGACACCTACATGCACAAGGAGATCGCCGAGCAGCCCGACGCCGTGGACCGGGTGCTGCGCGGCCGTATCGACGACCGCTTCGCGACGGTGCGCCTCGGGGGGCTCAACCTCGACGCCAGGGCGGCGCGCGGCGTACGCCGGGTCAAGATCCTCGGCTGCGGCTCCGCCTACCACGCCGGCCAGATCGGCGCCCAGATGATCGAGGAGCTGGCCCGCATCCCGGCGGACGCCGAGCCGGCCAGCGAGTTCCGCTACCGCAACGCGGTGGTCGACCCGGACACCCTCTACATCGCGACCAGCCAGTCCGGCGAGACCTACGACACCCTCGCCGCCGTCCAGGAGCTGAAGCGCAAGGGCGCGATGGTGCTCGGGGTGGTCAACGTCGTCGGCTCCGCCATCGCCCGGGAGACCGACGGGGGCGTCTATGTCCACGCCGGCCCCGAGGTCTGCGTGGTCTCCACCAAGTGCTTCACCAACACGGCCGTCGCGTTCGCCCTGTTGGCACTGCACCTGGGGCGGATCAGGGACCTGTCGGTCGCGGACGGCCGGCGGATCATCGAGGGGCTGCGGCGGCTGCCGGCGCAGATCGCGGAGATCCTGCGCGAGGAGGACCGGATCGCCCGGCTCGCGAAGGACTTCGCCGACGCCAGGAGCATGATGTTCGTCGGCCGGGTGCGGGGCTTCCCGGTGGCCAAGGAGGCGTCGCTCAAGCTGAAGGAGGTCTCCTACATCCACGCCGAGGCGTATCCGGCCTCCGAGCTGAAGCACGGCCCGCTGGCGCTGATCGAGCCGGCCGTCCCGACGGTCGCGATCATCCCCAACGACGAGCTGCTGGAGAAGAACCGCGCCACACTGGAGGAGATCAAGGCCCGCAGCGGCCGCATCCTGGCCGTCGCCCACGAGGAGCAGCCGAAGGCCGACGAGACGCTGGTGGTTCCGCGCAACGAACCCGAGCTGGACCCGGTCCTGATGGGGATTCCGCTGCAACTGCTGGCGTACCACACGGCGTTGGCGCTGGGGCGGGACATCGACAAGCCGCGGAACCTGGCGAAGTCCGTCACGGTGGAGTGACTCGCTGTCGACCACGGAGCTTCGGGGCCGGGCGGGTTGTCGTCGTCCTCGGCCCGGTGCCCGGTTGCTCGCGCGGTTCCCCGCGCAGTTCCCCGCGCTCCTTCGGGGCCGGTGGGCGGCTTGGGGGCGCGGGGAACCGTCCGAATGCGGTGTGGCGGGGCGCGGACGACACCGGTGCCGCGCCGGCCAGGTGGGTGGTCGGGCCGGCCGCCCCCGGAGGGATAGGCGGCGGCCCCCGGGGGGAGTGCGTGCCACCAAACGCAACCCCGGGGGCCGCCCCAGGTTGCCGGCGTCGCCCATTACGCCGGCAGGGGAAGGCCGCGGTCGGGTCCGTCACCTCCCGACCATCGGCCCGAGCCGACCGGTCCACCGGCCGCGCGGAAGCGGCTGGCGGAGCTGGTGTGAGCTTTATGCCCATCACAAACGCACAATCCACGTCCCACACCCGGGGAATTTGGTGAATGGTCAGTGGGCATGGGTGTCGCCGTCTCGCCTGGCGAGATAGGGGCCGGCGGGCCGCTCAGTCCTCCCGCCCGTCGAGCAGGCCGCTGAGGACGGACGCGGCCTTCAGGCCCGAGCCGGTCAGCACCGTCACCACCGTGTCCTCGGGGCCGACCACACCCGCCGCGCGGAAGCGGCGCAGCGCCGGCAGCACCTGGGCGCTGGTCGGCTCGACGAACAGCCCGCCGGCGGCCAGCTCCCGCACCGCGGGCAGCAGCTCCTCCTCCGGGACCGCGGTCGCGGCCCCGCCGCTGTCCCGGATCGCCCGCAGCACCTCCCGGTCGCGCACCGGCCGGGCGATGGCCGTTCCCTCGGCGAGCGTGCGCGGCCAGTCGGCGGCCTCGACCGCCTCGGCGCCGGCCGCCAGGGCGCGGGCCAGTGGCGCGCAGCGTTCGGGCTGGCTGACCAGGACGCGCGGCACCCGGTCGATCTCGCCGGCCCCGCGCAGTTCGGCGAAGCCGAGGGCGCAGCCCAGCACCAGGCTGCCGGCCCCGGCCGGCACCAGCACGGCCGAGGGCGCCGTGAAGCCCAGGTCCTCCCAGATCTCGTAGGCGATCAGCTTGGTGCCCTGGAGGAACAGGGGGTGCCAGTTGTGGCTCGCGTAGAACAGCGCGTCCGCGCGGCGCACCGCCTCGTCCGCGACCTCCTGGCGGCTGCCCGGCACCAGCTCGACCCGGGCTCCGTGCAGTCGGCTCTGCACGATCTTCGAGGCGGAGGTGGTCGCGGGGGCGATGATCGTGGCGCCGATCCCGGCGGCGGCGCTGTAGGCGGCGACGGACGAGCCGCCGTTGCCGCTGGAGTCCTCCAGCAGTCGCGTGACGCCCTGGTGGCGCAGCGCGCTGATCATCACGGAGACACCGCGGTCCTTGAAGCTGCCCGTCGGGTTCGTCGACTCGGGTTTGACGGCCACCCGCAGCCCCGCCCACTCCCGCTCCAGCAGCGGGGTGCGGCCCTCGCCGAGGGTGACCGGCTCGGCCTCGGGCAGGGGAAGCGCGGCGCGGTAGCGCCACTGGGAGTTGACGCCGGTGTCGATCTCCCGGCGGGTGATCCCCGGCAGCGGCTCCACCATCAGCGGCGAACCGTCGTCCCCGCGCCAGCGGGGCCGGTCGACGGGGTAGCGGCGGCCGGCGCGGTCGGTGAGCACGGGTGCGTGATCGGGCATGGTGACGGTGTTCCTCGCCTCGGCGGTGGTGAGCGGGCGCGTGGGGGAACACGACGCTACGCCCGCGCCCTCGCCGCCTACGACCAAGCCCCCACCGGCGGCCGGACCGCGTTCACCGGCTGTACGCGGCGACGCTCACGGGATGACGATCACCGGGCGCTGCGCCCGGCGCGCCAGGCGGCCGGAGACCGAGCCGAAGATCCGGCTCAGCAGGCCGTGGGTGGTGCCGACCACGATGGCGTTGGCCGCGTACTCGCGCCCGACCTCCTCCAGCTCGTGGCAGATGTCGCCGCCGCGCTCCAGCAGCACCCAGGGCAGCTCGGAGAGGTGCTCGGCGCAGGACAGCTCAAGGCCGAGCACCTCGGTGCGGTGGTCGGGGACGTCGACCAGGGCGGGCGGCTCACAGCCGGCCCACACCGTGGTTGGGAGGCGGTTGGCCACGTGGACGATGATCAGGCCCGCCTGGGAGCGCTGCGCGAGGCCGGCGGCGTACGCCAGCGCGCGCTCGCTGGACGTGGAGCCGTCGAAACCGACCACCACGCCGTGCTGGAACGCGGGATCACGCGCCGCGTGGTCCTCGGTCGCCGGGGCGGGGACGTCGGCCGGTTCGGCGACGCGCCTGCGGTCCGCTGGTTCGGGGAACTCGTATCCAGCCATCGGAGCCTCAACGGTGGGTCAGTGAGGAGACCTCGGGAATATGGGGGAGATGTGGGTGGAGTGCGTGGAGAAGGGGGAGGGTACTCCATTTCGTCACGGGTTCCACCTCCAGGGTACGGCGTTCAGGTACCTAGTTCCCAGAGATGGTGTGTACAACCCTGGAAACCGGCCCCGCGGCCGGGACCGTGCAGGATGCCGCATCCGTGGTCGTCCAGGCAACGCTTTCGGACACTTTCCGGAGCCTCCGTTGGCGCTCCGTGACCGAGGTGCCGTCGGGCGGGCGGAGGGGGAAGGGGTGGCGCATGGGTGCTCCTGTTCTGGACATGATCACTGAGCGTGTCGGGGGTGTTGCGGCGCGACCGGGGCGCGAGCGCCCCCGGCGTACGCCCGGCGCGCGGTCTGAAGGTCTTGCTGACGGCTTTTATTTTCAGCCAACTTCCGCACGGCCGCCCCACCTTGCTCATCCACCTCTTCAACACCCCGCGTGCGGCCGGTGGACGGGCGCTTCCAGCGCTGCTGCCCTCATGGGGGGCCGCTCGGAGGTGGAGGCGCACTTCCCCCAACTGCCGCCACGTGAAACGCTTCCTGATCGAATGCTTCGCGCCACGTTGTCATGTCGATTTAGCGCCGAGTGATGAACTTGTCCCGCCGACCTCGCCTGACACAGTAGATTCGATCTTGGCAATCACGTCGGGGGAAACGTGCAGGACCGAGAGGATGCGACGACCGAGGGAACTGAGGAGCATGAGCCAGGACCCAACGCACGGCCCCGAGCCCGCTGCCAAGCTGGCTGCCCGACGCCGCCGCGAAGTCGTCGCGGTGCTGTTGTTCAGCGGCAGTCCCATGTTCGAAAGCTCCATCCCGTTGTCCGTCTTCGGCGTCGACCGCCAGGACGCCGGGGTGCCGCGCTACCGCCTGCTGGCCTGCGCCGGTGAGGACGGGCCGCTGCGCACCACGGCCGGCCTGGAGCTGCGGGCGCCCTACGGACTGGGCGCCGTGGCGCGCGCCGGCACGGTGATCGTGCCGGCCTGGCGGTCCATCACGGGACCGCCGCCGCCGGCGGCGCTCGCCGCGCTCCGCCGGGCGCACACCGAGGGCGCGAGGATCGTCGGGCTGTGTACCGGGGCGTTCGCCCTGGGCGCGGCCGGACTGCTCGACGGCCGCCCGGCGACCACGCACTGGATGTACGCGCCGACGCTCGCCAAGCGCTACCCGTCCGTGCATGTGGACCCCAGGGAGTTGTTCGTCGACGACGGGGACATCCTCACCTCGGCGGGCACCGCCGCCGGCATCGACCTCTGCCTTCACATAGTCCGGCAGGACCACGGCCCCGAGGCGGCCGCGGCCCTGGCTCGTCGACTGGTGCTCCCGCCCCGCAGGGGCAACGGCACCGAAGCCGGCCAGCATCGACATCTGGACCGGTCTTTACCAGAGGACATCGGCGCCGACCCGCTGGCCGAGGTGGTGGCCTGGGCGCTGGAGCACCTCCACGAGCAGTTCGACGTGGAGACGCTCGCGGCCCGCGCCTACATGAGCCGCAGGACGTTCGACCGCAGGTTCCGTTCGCTCACCGGCAGCGCGCCGCTCCAGTGGCTGATCACCCAGCGGGTGCTCCAGGCGCAGCGGCTGCTCGAGGTCTCCGACTACTCGGTGGACGAGGTCGCCGGGCGGTGCGGGTTCCGCAGCCCGGTGGCGCTGCGCGGTCACTTCAGGCGCCAGCTGGGGGCCTCGCCGGCCGCCTATCGCGCGGCCTACCGCGCGCGGCAGCAGGACGGCTCCGGCCGGGCCAAGCAGATGGTCGACGGCTTCACGCCCCGGGTCCCGGCCCAGCGGCCGCGGCCGGAGCGGTAGGCGCCGGGGCGCTGGGCGCGGGGCACGTGGGCGACAGCCGTGCGGGGTGGTGGGCGCGGCGGTGAGTCCCGGCGTCGGTCTCGGGTGTTCGCGCGGTTCCCGGCGCCCCCCGGCGTCGGTGGGTCGCCGCCCGCAGCGTCGTGGTCGCGTTGCGCGACGTAAGGTTGTCGCATGAACGATCGCATGGTGTGGGTCGACTGTGAGATGACCGGCCTCTCGCTCGCCGACGACGCTCTCGTCGAGGTCGCCGCCCTGGTGACCGACTCCGAGTTGAACGTGCTGGGCGACGGCGTGGACGTGGTGATCCGTCCGCCGGACGCCGCCCTGGAGTCGATGCCCGACGTGGTGCGCGCCATGCACACCGCCTCCGGGCTGCTCGACGAGCTGGCGGGCGGGACGACCCTGGCGGAGGCCGAGGACCTGGTGCTCGACTACGTCACCCGGCACGCGCCGGAGGCCGGCAAGAGCCCGCTCTGCGGGAACTCGGTCGGCACCGACCGGGGCTTTCTGGCGCGGGACATGGGGCGCCTGGAGAGCCACCTGCACTACCGCGTCATCGACGTCTCCTCCGTCAAGGAGCTGGCGCGCCGCTGGTACCCCAGGGTCTACTTCAACAGCCCGGAGAAGAGCGGCAACCACCGTGCCCTGGCGGACATCAGGGAGTCCATCGCCGAGCTGCGCTACTACCGCGAGGCCGTCTTCGTCCCGCAGCCGGGGCCCGACTCCGAGACCGCCCGCAGGATCGCCGCGCGGCACGTCGCGCCGCCGGCCTGAGCGCGTCGCCGCCGGGAGGAAGGGGCGCGCGAGCACCCTTCCCGACCCTGTACACTCGTGGAGCGGTTGGCGAGCGGTGAGACACCGCCCGAGCCGATCATGGTGGGTGTAGCTCAGCTGGTAGAGCACCTGGTTGTGGTCCAGGTGGTCGCGGGTTCAAGTCCCGTCACTCACCCCAGAGAAGCAAGGCCCCTGACCTGCGGAGACGCAGGGCGGGGGCCTTCTTGTCGTCGGCTTCCGGATCGCCGGGGATCACCCGGGCGCGGCGAACCCCCGGGCCCGGCCCGTGACTTCGCCGCCGCGACGGCCGTGAGAGGGGTAACGGTGCTCCGCTAGGTCCTGTCCGGGGGACAGGACCTAGGTGTGCTGTCCCGGGACGTTGGTGACACGCGTGCTGGGTGCTTGAACAGGTGAGGGCCTTCTGGGTTCGGTGTGGATTGCGACATCTACCGCCGACCGCCAGGAGGCCCTCGTGTCCCACCGTAACGCCCCGCTGACCCCGACCGGCAGGCTGCGTCTGGCCCGGTGTGTTGTGGACGACGGCTGGCCGCTGCGGCGGGCCGCGGAACGTTTCCAGGTCAGCCACAGCACCGCCGCCCGCTGGGCAGGCCGCTACCGACAGATAGGAGCGGCCGGGATGCACGACCGCTCCAGCCGCCCGCACCACAGCCCGCGCCAGACGCCCGCCCCGGTCGAGCACCAGGTCCTGCGACTGCGGCGCGAGCACCGGATCGGGCCGGTGCGGCTGGCCGCCCGCTGCGACATCGCCGCCTCCACCGCCCACCGCATCCTTGTCCGGCACCACCTGCCCGCCCTGTCCACGCTGGACCGCGCCACCGGCGAACCCGTACGCCGCTACGAACGGTCCCGGCCCGGGGAACTGGTCCACATCGACGTCAAGAAGCTCGGCCGCATCCCCGACGGCGGCGGCCACAAGGTCCTTGGCCGTGCGGCCGGCAGCCCGAACAAGGACCGCCGCAACGGCGCGGGATACGCCTACCTGCACACCGCCCTGGACGACCACACCCGTCTCGCCTACACCGAAGACCTGCCCGACGAAACCGCCGCCACCTGCGCCGGCTTCCTCACCCGGGCCACCGCCTGGTTCGCCGCGCGCGGCATCGTGACCGAACGGGTCCTCACCGACAACGCCTGGGCCTACAGCAAGAACACCTGGCGCCAGACCTGCCACGACCTGGGCATCAGCCCCCGCTGGACCAGGCCCTGGCGACCGCAGACCAACGGCAAGGTCGAACGCTTCCACCGCACCCTGCTCGACGAATGGGCCTACCACCGGCCCTACACCTCGGACAACGAACGGCAGGCAGCGTTTCCCGACTGGCTGGACTGGTACAACTACCACCGACCCCACACCGGCATCGGCGGCCACACACCAGCCAGCCGCGTCACCAACCTGCCCGAACAACACACCTAGGTCGCCTCGTTTGGATCTTCGCGGGGGCGCGACGCCAGCTACGGCACCTCGCTGCGTTACCGAATCGCGCGAATACGACCAAGTATGAGCTGCGATCCGGCGCCTTGCGATGCACCGCATCTGACGCCGCGCCCTGATCCACGAAGATCCAAACGAGACAACCTAGCCGCGGTGGTTGCGGTTCCGTTGACGGGGGACGGCCGCGTGCCGGGGCGGGTTGGTGAGGGTCATCTGGCGCACGATCTGGTGGAACGCGATCAGCGCCGAGATCGGTGGCACGGCCGCGACGGCGATGTCCACCACGGTCCACGGCGCCTGGGCCACCGAGAGGCAGACGGCGAGACCGGAGAAGAGGACCACCACCGCCCACGAGTGCCGGGCGGTCCGCTGGTGCAGGGCGGCGCGGAGAATGGACAGCGAGGCGACCAGCCAGGGGCCGTAGACCAGCAGCGGCCACCAGGCGTCGAGGGCGCTCGACTGGGCGGGGGCCGCCGCGTCCCGCAGCGGCGCGTAGCTGATCAGTCCGCCCAGCACGCTGAGCATCGCGACCAGCACCGCCGTGGTCGCCGCCAGCAGCAGGCTGGCCCAGCGCAGCCAGCGGACCTTCGTCGAGTCGGCCGGGGGCGAGAAGCGGGCGCGCGCCCTGCGGTGTCTGCGTGCCGGTGGCGCCTCCTCCTCGGGCGCGGAGGTGAGCAGCTCGGTCAGCCGGGCGGTGTCGTCGTCGAAGGCCCAGCCGCCCGCCACCGGCCGCAGTTCGGGCGGGACGAAGATCCCCATGTCGTCGGTGCCGTGCGGCCAGGCCGCGCCACGAGAGTCGTGCATCATCGGTCGCGGTCCTCGCCCTCGGCTGGCAGTGCGGTCACATTCCGCCAAACGATGCGGTCCCGGCCAAGATGTGAGGCATTGGAGTGAATGCCCTCCTGCGGGTGGCCCAGCGGACGTGACATGACCGAACCGTTTCCTCAACGCCCCCGCGTCGTTGTGACCCCGGTCGCCGGCCGCGCGTTCATCGGATAGCCCTAGGATCGGGCAGTCATGGACATCGCTGATATCGAGGAGCTGTGGGACCGGGTCACCGGCACGCAGCCCGCTCCCGAGATGTGGCTGGTCGTGGCCACGGCCCTCGTCGCGCTGGCGGCGGTCGTGCCCTGGGGGATCTGGCGGCTGACGCGGAACACCATCACCATCGCCCACGAGGGCGGACACGGCCTGGTGGCGCTGCTCAGCGGGCGGCGGCTGGAGGGCATCAAGCTGCACTCCGACACCTCGGGGCTGACCGTCTCGCGGGGCAAACCCACCGGCTTCGGGATGATCCTGACGGCGGCGGCCGGCTATGTCGCCCCGTCGCTGCTGGGGCTCGGCGGTGCCGCGCTGCTGGGGGCCGGCCGCATCACGGCGCTGCTGTGGGGCGCCACCGCGCTGCTGCTGGCGCTGCTGGTGATGACGCGCAACGCGTACGGCCTGCTCACCGTGCTGCTGACCTGCGCGCTCTTTCTGCTGGTCTCCTGGCTCACCGAGCCGGACGTGCAGGCGGCGTTCGCCTATCTCGTGGTCTGGTTCCTGTTGTTCGGGGGCGTGCGCCCGGTCTTCGAGCTCCAGTCCAAGCGCCGGCGCGGGCAGGCGCGTGACTCGGACGCGGACCAGCTCGCGCGGCTGACGCACGCGCCCGCCTTCTTCTGGCTGATTCTGTTTCACGCGGTGACGTTGGCGTCGTTGATCGGTGGCGCCGGGTGGTTGCTCGACCGTTGAACACCGGCGATCACGGACTGTCACGCACTAGAGTGAGGCTCATGACCGACCACAGCGAGACCCTGGCCCTCTGGCCCGCGCCTTTCGCCCCCGGCGCGGTGGACGCGACGGTGACGGTGCCCGGCTCCAAGTCGGTCACCAACCGGGCCCTGATCCTGGCGGCGCTCGCCGCCGACCCCGGCTGGCTGCGGCGCCCGCTGCGCTCCCGGGACACCCTGCTGATGGCGGAGGCGCTGCGCGCGCTCGGCATCGGCATCGAGGAGACCGTCTCCTCCAGCTCGGCGGTCGCCGGCCCGGCCGGGGGCGGCGGCGAGGCGTGGCGGGTCATCCCCGCGCACCCGCAGGCGCCCGCCACGGTCGACGTGGGGAACGCGGGCACCGTGATGCGCTTCCTGCCGCCGCTGGCCGCTCTCGCCGAGGGGCCGGTCCGGTTCGACGGCGACCCGCGCTCCCACGAGCGACCGCTGCGCGGCGTGATCGAGGCGCTGCGCGCGCTGGGCGCCAGGATCGAGGACGGCGGTCGGGGTGTCCTGCCGATGACGGTGCACGGCGCCGGTTCGCTGGACGGCGGGCGGGTCACCGTCGACGCCTCCTCGTCCTCGCAGTTCGTCAGCGCGCTGCTGCTCTCCGCGCCCCGGTTCAACAAGGGCGTCGAGGTGCGGCACGTGGGCGAGCGGCTGCCGTCGACCCCGCACATCCGGATGACCGTGGACATGCTGCGCCGGGCCGGCGCGCAGGTGGACGCGCCCGACTCGGGCGGCGAGCCCAACGTCTGGCGGGTGACGCCGGGCGCGCTGCTCGGCCGGGACCTGGTGGTCGAGCCCGACCTCTCCAACGCGCAGCCGTTCCTGGCCGCCGCGCTGATCACCGGCGGCCGGGTCACCGTTCCCGACTGGCCGACCAGGACGACCCAGCCGGGTGACGCGCTGCGGCGGATCTTCACCGAGATGGGCGGCGAGTGCCACCTGGACGACCGGGGCCTGACGCTGACCGGCACCGGCCGGGTGCGCGGCATCGACGCGGACCTCGGCGAGGTCGGCGAGCTGACGCCGGGCATCGCGGCGGTCGCCGCCCTCGCCGAGAGCGAGTCCACGCTGCGCGGCGTCGGCCATCTGCGGCTTCACGAGACTGACCGGCTGGCCGCGTTGACCAGGGAGATCAACGCGCTCGGCGGCGATGTCACCGAGACCGACGACGGGCTGCGCATCCGTCCGCGTCCGCTGCACGGCGGGGTCTTCCACACCTACGAGGACCACCGACTGGCCACCGCGGGCGCGCTGTTGGGCCTGGTGGTCAAGGACGTCGAGGTCGAGGACATCGACACGACGGGCAAGACCATGCCCGACTTCCCGGAGCTGTGGCACCGGATGCTGGCCCCGGAGGGGCCGGGCGCCGCGGGGGTCGGGGACTAGGCGGGCCCGGCGATGCGTCGCTACGGCAAGAACGCGGACGAGGAGGACGTCCGGGTCCGCCCCAGCCGCCGGGGCACCAGGCCCCGCACCCACCGCAGGCCGGCCCACGAGGACGCGGCCGAGGGATTCGTGGTGACAGTGGACCGGGGGCGGCTGACCTGCCTCGTCGAGGACCGCACCGTGGTCGCGATGAAGGCCAGGGAGCTGGGCCGCAAGAGCGTGGTGGTCGGGGACCGGGTCGCCGTGGTCGGCGACCTCTCGGGGAAGAAGGACACCCTGGCCCGCGTGGTGCGCGTCGAGAAGCGCCGCTCCACGCTCCGCCGCACCGCCGACGACGACGATCCGTTCGAGCGGGTGGTGGTCGCCAACGCCGACCAGCTGGCGATCGTCACCGCGCTGGCCGACCCGCGGCCGCGGCCCCGGCTGATCGACCGCTGCCTGGTCGCCGCCTACGACGCCGGGCTCGAACCGCTGCTCATCCTCACCAAGGCCGACCTGGCGCCCGCCGAGCCGCTGCTGGAGACCTACGCGCCGCTCGGGGTGCGGCACGTGGTGACCAGCGTGGAGCGGTTCGACGAGGAGTCGGTCGCCGCGATCCACGCGCTGTTGGCCGGGCGGCTGACCGCGTTCGTCGGGCACAGCGGAGTCGGCAAGACGACCCTGGTCAACGCGCTGGTGCCGGAACGGCGCCGGGCGACGGGACACGTCAACGCGGTGACCGGGCGCGGCCGGCACACCACCGTCTCCGCGTTGGCGCTGCCGCTGCCGGACGCCGACGGCTGGGTGATCGACACCCCCGGGGTGCGGTCCTTCGGGCTGCACCACGTCGACCCGTCCCGGGTGATCCACGCGTTCCCCGACCTGGAACCGGGCGCGGCCGGCTGTCCGCGCGCCTGCGGGCACGACGAGCCGGACTGCGCGCTGGACGACTGGGTGGCCGAGGGCCACGCCGAGCCGTCGCGGCTCTACTCGTTGCGGCGGCTGCTCGCCACCAGGGAACGCCACGAGGGCGACTGACCGGGCGGCCGGCGGGCCGGCGTTCCCGGGAGGGGCCCTCAACGGCCCCCGGACGCCTCGGGGTTCTCGCGTTCGGGGGGCGCGATCAGCCGGGAGATGGCCAGCCTTATGGCCGTCTCGCAGGAGTCGGGCAGCCCGGCGCGCGCCGGGGGCGCGGTGTGGGGGGCGAGGGCGCGCAGCGCGCGTTCGCGTAACTCCGCCACCAGCCTGCCGGGAGGCGTCCGGGCCGGCGGCATCCCGCCGCACCGGCAGCCGGTGAGCGAGGCGCGCACCAGACGGTCGGCGCGGGCGGCGGAGACGATCCAGTCGGCGGCCTCGGCGAGCGGATCGCCGGCGCCGGCGGCGCGCCGGGCGCAGTGCTCGCGGAACCCGTCGAGGAACCCGGACACCCGATGGTCCGTCAGGGCGCGCCCGAGGCCCGCCTTGTCGCCGAACTCGTTGTAGAGGGTCTGCCGGGAGACCCCGGCGGACGCCGCCACCTCGACCATCCGCACCAGCGGCCACGGCCGCTCGTCGACGGCGCTTCCGGCGGCTTCCAGCAGGGACTCGCGCGCGGTGGGCATCGTCGCCTCCTCGCTCCGGGGGCGGGCACCGGCTGGGGGACACCGCCAGGTCCGGGGACAGAATTGACGCGCCCGCGCGGGGTGTCAAGGGGCGCCGCCGCCGGCGCCGCCCTCGCCCGCCGCCCGCGCCGGGGCGAGCGGCGGTGATACTGGGGGGCATGGCCGACTACCACGATGATCTGCGCCTCGCGCATGTGCTGGCCGACGCCGCCGACGCCACGACGATGGACCGGTTCAAGGCGCTCGACCTCAAGGTCGACACCAAACCGGACATGACCCCCGTCAGCGAGGCCGACCGGGCGGCCGAGGAGTTGATCCGCTCCGCGCTGCGGCGGGCCCGGCCCCGGGACGCCGTGCTGGGCGAGGAGTACGGGAGTGAGGGACAGGGCCCCCGGCGCTGGGTGATCGACCCGATCGACGGCACCAAGAACTACGTGCGCGGGGTGCCGGTCTGGGCCACGCTGATCGCGTTGCTGGAACGGGACGCGGAGGGCGACCTGCCGGTGGTCGGCCTGGTCTCGGCGCCGGCGCTGAACCGGCGCTGGTGGGCGGTGCGCGGCGGGGGCGCGTTCGCCGGGCGCAGCCTGACCTCCGCGAGCCGGCTGCGGGTCTCCGACGTCGGCTCGCTGGCGGACGCGTCGTTCTCCCTCTCCTCGCTGGGGGGTTGGGAGAAGCGCGGGATGCTCGACGGGCTGCTCGACCTGACGCGCTCCTGCTGGCGCACCCGCGGCTACGGCGACTTCTGGTCGTACATGATGGTCGCCGAGGGCGCCGTCGACATCTGCGCCGAGCCTGAGCTGTCGCTGTGGGACATGGCCGCCCCCTCGATCGTGGTGACCGAGGCCGGAGGCCGTTACACCGGCCTCGACGGGGTGCCGGGGCCGCACGGGGCGGACGCCGCCGCGTCGAACGGGCTGCTCCACGAGGAGCTGCTGGCGAAGCTGCGCGCCTGAGCCGCACGGTCGTCCGGAAGGGCGCGGCGGGCGGTTCCCGAGCCGTGGAGGGCCTTGGACCACGGCGCGGGACCGCCCGCCGCCTTTCATGAGCCAATCTTATATTGGACTTAGTCCAAGTCAAGGGTGAGTCCGGA
This sequence comes from Streptomyces zhaozhouensis, assembly GCF_900230195.1. Classification (GTDB taxonomy): domain Bacteria; phylum Actinomycetota; class Actinomycetes; order Streptomycetales; family Streptomycetaceae; genus Streptomyces; species Streptomyces zhaozhouensis. Next base: position 429,744 of record NZ_OCNE01000002.1, on the reverse strand, counting down.
ACGCGATGGCCCCCAGGGAAGTACTAGGCTGGCGCCATGAGTGACCTGCTTGAGCGACTGCGCGCCAGGGGTTGGCGACTGACCGCCCAACGGCGCGTCATCGCGGAGGTGTTGAACGGCGAGCACGTCCACTTCACCGCGGACGAGGTCCACGCCAGGGCCGTGGACCGGCTGCCGGAGATCTCCCGGGCCTCGGTCTACAACACGCTGGGCGAGCTGGTCTCCCTCGGCGAGGTGAGCGAGGTGACCACGGACGGCCGGGCCAAGCGGTACGACCCCAACGCCCACGACCCGCACCAGCATCTGGTCTGCTCCGGCTGCGGCGCGATGCGCGACGTGCGGCTGGGCGAGGACCCGATGCGGGCGCTGCCGGAGGGGGAGCGCTTCGGCTTCGAGGTGTCGCGCGCGGTCGTCACCTACTACGGGCGCTGTCCCGCGTGCGTGCGGGGCGGCTGATTTGCCCGTCGGGACGCGGCGGGGCTAGAGTGGTCAACACGACGCGGGGTGGAGCAGCTCGGTAGCTCGCTGGGCTCATAACCCAGAGGTCGCAGGTTCAAATCCTGTCCCCGCTACTGGTGAACGAAGGTCCGGTCCTTTCGGGGGCCGGACCTTCGGTCGTTTCCGCCTCGGCGTGCCCCCTCCGGTTTCGGCCGTGTTCGGCGCTCCGGGACGGCCGGCCGTGGCCGGGCGCCGGCGGCTGTGGAGAATCGAGGCATGGACGCTACTCTCCAGTACCTGCTCGGTCTGCTCGACCTGGAGCCCATCGAGCGCGACATCTTCCGGGGCGACAGCCACCGTTCCGTGGTGCCCCGCGTCTTCGGCGGCCAGGTCGCCGCGCAGGCGCTGGTCGCGGCCTGCCGCACCGTCCCCGAGGAGCGCGTGGCCCACTCGCTGCACTCCTACTTCCTGCGCCCGGGCGACCCGGGCGCGCCGATCGTCTACACCGTGGACCGGATCAGGGACGGGCGTTCGTTCAGCACCCGGCGCGTGGTGGCGGTCCAGCACGGGCAGCCGATCTTCCATCTCTCGGCCTCGCTCCAGGACGTCGAGGAGGGGCTGGAGCACCAGGAGCCGATGCCCGAGGTCCCCGACCCCGAGACGCTGCCGACCGCCGACGAGATGCTGCCCCGCTACGCCGACCGCTTCGTCGACCCCGCCGTGGTGGAGCTGCTGCTGGACGCGCGGCGCGCCATCGACCTGCGGTACGTGAACGAGCCCCCGTTCGCCACGGCCGGCGTCCGGCGCGAGCCGCGTTCCCAGGTGTGGTTCCGCGTCAACGGGAAGCTCGACGGGGAGGCGGACAGCCCGGTCTCGCACCTCTGCCTGGCCACCTACGTCTCCGACATGACGCTGCTGGACTCGGTGCTGCTGGCGCACGGCAGGGGCGGCTGGACGGTCGGCGACATCGTGGGCGCCAGCCTGGACCACGCGATGTGGTTCCACCGGCCGTTCCGCGCCGACGAGTGGCTGCTCTACGACACCGACTCGCCCACCGCGCAGGGCGGGCGCGGGCTGGCGCGGGGGCGGATCTTCACCCGGGACGGGCGGCTGGCGGTCTCGGTGATCCAGGAGGGGCTGATGCGCGTCCCGCGCGGCTGAGCCGTTCCGCCCGGGAGGCGGGGCGTGTGCGCCGGGACCGGGCCGGGGTCAGACCAGGGGGCTGGGGCCGGCGAGACCGGCGGCGTCCAGCAGGTAGGCCGTCATCGGCTCGTAGAAGCGCGGGTTGATCACGTGGTCGTCCAGCGGGACGCAGACGCTCAGCGTGCCCTCGTTCTCGCCGAGGAAGAGCGCCGGGTCGTTGCAATCCGCGTAGCCCACGGTCTCGATGCCGAACTGCGCGGCGCAGCCCGCCCAGCCGTGGTCGGCGATCACCAGGTCGGGCAGCTCCTCGCCCTCCTGCGGCAGGGCGGTCAGGATCTCCGCCATGGGCTGCGGGGAGTGGGTGTGCCAGAGCGTCGCGCCGCGCTCGTACATCGCGACGCCGGCCAACTGCGCGACCACGCCCTCGTCGGCCGTCAGCCCGAGCGGGACGCGCACCAGGTCGCAGCCGACGGCGCTGAGCGCGGCGGCGGTCTGGGCGTGCACGTCGAGCAGGCCGCCGGGGTGGCCGGTGGCGACCAGCACCCGCTGCCGGTCCTGGGCCGCCTTGCGCAGCAGAGCGGCGGCCCGGTCCAGGCCGTCCACGGTGAGCTCGGGGTCGATGGTGTCCTGCCCCTGCCGGTGCTCGGGGTCCTCGTCGACGCCGCAGCGCTCGGCCATCACGGCCAGCACGTCCTGCTCGTCGGTCCAGCGGTCGCCGAGTTCGAGTCCGAGCCAGTAGTAGCGGTTGCCGTTGGCCAACTCGCGGTAGTGCGCGAGGTTGTTCTCCCTCGGGGTGGCGACCTCGCCGGCGATCCGGGTGCGAATCAGGTGTTCGATCAGTTCCGAACGGGAGGGGGCGGCGATGGTCGGCATGGTGACCAGTATCGCCCGGACGCGACGGTTCCGGGCGGGGTGTCGCCGAGCTGTGATGTGAGGCGGGGCGACTACGCGTCCGCGTGGCCGGGGCGCGGCGTCGGCCGCGGGGCCGTGGGAGCGCGCGCGGTCCCCCGCACCCCTTCGCCGCCGGGGGCGGCTCGGGGGCGCGGGGGACGGTGCGGCGCGTCAGTGTGTCGCGCGGTCCCTCGTGTGGCGGGCCGCGTCCGACGCCGAGTGGCGGATGTCGTCGGCCGCCTGGCGCATCGACTCCTTGGCCTCGGCGCCGAACTCGCGCGCCGACTTCCCCGCCGCCTCCCGCAGCGGCTCCAGCTGCGGGCCCGCGCGTTCCGCGACGCGTCCGGCCGCCCGCCGCTCGCCCTCGCTGCTCGGCAGCAGCGCCGCCGCGAGCACGCCGACCGCGAAGCTCGCCGCGCCCGCGGCCAGTGGGTTGCCCTTGGCCTGCTCGGCGGCCTGGCCGGCGCCGTCACGCATCGACTGGGCGCCGTTCTGTCCGCCGTGCCGGGCGTGGTCGGCGGAGTGCGAGGCGGCCTCGCGGATCCGGTCGCGCGCGTCCGTGACCGAACCGGTGACCGACTCCTTCAGGTGCGTGCCGTTCCGGCGCGCGGCCTTCTTCGGGCTGACCCGGTCGGCGAGTTGGTCGAGATCGGTGGCCAGCTGGTTGCGGGTCGACTCGATGTCCTTCCTTATGCGGTCGGATGACGTACCCATGCCGCGTCCTCCTTCAGGCTCTCCATGGTCTTGGTGGGTTTGGGGGAGAAGCGGCGCAGCGAGCCGCGGCCCAGCAGGTAGAGCGTCGCGCCGATCACCGCCCAGACGCCGGCGACGATCAGCCCGGCCCAGCCGAGGTCCATCACGTTGCCCAGCGCGAAGAGGCCGGCGAACGAGAGGAAGAGGACGACCATCCAGCCGGCGAAGCCGGCGCCGCCCATCATCCCCGCCGCCTTGCCCGCGCGGCCCATCTCCTCCTTGACCTCGGTCTTCGCCAGCTCGGCCTCCTGCCGGACGAGCGTCTGCACGTCCGAGGTGACCTCGGCGAAGAGCGAGCCGACGGACCGCTCGTCCGTCCCGCGCCCGCCGCCGCGCGTGGCGCGGGCGGTGTCGTGTGCGGTGTCGTGAGCCATCTCACACCTCCGGGTAGCCGGTCCGCTCCGGGCGCTGGGCCTGGTCGAACGTGCCGTGGCGGGCGGCGCTTCCCACCGGGTCGCCACCGGCCGTGCCGGAGGCGTCGGGCCCGCCGTCCGTGCCCGGTGCCGACGACGAGCCGTTCGACGAGCCGTTCGCGTCGCGCCCCGCCTTGGCCATCCGGCCGACGGCGAGACCGGCCAGCGCCGTGGCGCCGACGAACGCCGCCGGTCGCTGCTTCGCGAACCGCTGCGTCTCCTCCAGCAGCCCGTTGAGGCCGTGCTTGTCCAGATAGCCGGCGGCCCGGTGCCCACCCTCGGCGGCCTTGGCGACCAGGCTTCTGGTCGGCGAGGACTCGGGGGCCTTGTCCGCCAGGTCGGACAGCTCGTCCGCGATCTGCCGCACCCGGTCGGCCGCCCGCTGCGACTGGGCCTTCGCCTGCTCGTCGGCGCGATCCCGCACCGTGTGGGCGGCGGCCTTGGCCTTGTCGGCGGGCGCGTCCCGCTCGCCGGTCCAGAGGTCGCCGCTGAGTGAGTCGGTCATTCTTCGCTCCCTTGTCGCGGCTCGCTTCGAGTGACCCGGGTATCCGTGGCCGGGGATGGGAAACCCGCTTCCCGCCCCGCTCAGCGCCGCCCGCGCAGCGCCCGGTGCAACGTCAGCCACTGCCGGGGCGTGACATGGCCGACCGGGGCGTCCCCGGGGACGCCGGCGGCGGCCAGCGCGGCCCGCACGCGGGGGGTGGCGCGTCGGCGGCGCAGCGTGGCGCCCAGCGAGCCGCCGACGCCGGTGAAGCCCTCGTCCACCAGCGCCTGGTAGGCGGCCAGCTCGCGCGGCGGCACCAGGGGCGCGGGGCGTCGCACGAGACGCAGCAGCGCGGAGTCGGTACGGGGCACCGGAGAGAAGTGGTGCCGGGAGATCCGCGGGCCGAGGCGCCAGTCGAACTCGGGCCAGGAGCGCACGGTCAGCAGCGGCCAGGTGCCGTAGTCGCCGGTGCGGCGCCTGGCGAACTCGCGCTGGGTGACCAGCGTCGCCGAGGTGAGCGCCCCGGCGGCCAGACACCAGCGCACGATGTCGGTGGTCCGGGAGTAGGGGATGTTCCCGACCACCACGAACGGGCGGGCCGGCGGGCGGGCGCGCAGGAAGTCGCCGGGCACGACGCGGACGTTGCCCTCCGTGGCCAGCCTGCCGGGGAGGGCGGCGGCCAGCGCGGGGTCCAGTTCGTAGGCGACCACCTCGCGGCTGGCCCTGGCCAGCGCGCGGGTGAGCCGGCCCTCGCCGGCGCCCGGCTCCAGGACCAGGGCGGAGGGCGCCAACTCGGCGGCCTCGGTGATCTGTCGCAGCACGGCGGCGTCGCGCAGGAAGTTCTGGGAGAGGGCCCTGCGGTGGTCACCGTGCCGGTGGGCGCGGTGGCGGGCAGGGCGGTGTGGGCGGGCCATGGAGTCCTCGAAGGCGTGAGGACAGGCCGCGTCGCACGGGGAGTGCGCGCGTGACAAGGGAAGCCGGCGGCCTGTCCGGGTCGGTGGGGACACGGACGGCCCTGGCGAGCAGAGGGGAACGCGTGGGGGAGCGCGAGACGAGGCTCGGGCGCCGGGCGTGACCTGTCAGGCCAGGACCGTGCGCCGGATACGAGGACGTCGGTCGGCGAAGCTCGCAACGGACATCCGCGCGCCGGCGCGGCATCCGTTGATGAGCGTGAAGGCTCCCATGAGGCGGGAGCGTATGCCCCCTCTCCCGGCGGTCGCAAACCGTTTTCCCGGTGCGTCCGCGGCGCTGCACGCGTGGTCGGAAGATGGCACGTTCGAAATGTTGCGGTGGGATGAAATGGCCGGTCGGCGATGTTAGCGGGACGGCGGTCGGCCAAGGGGGCCGGGCCGCGGGAGGGGGCGACGGGACTTGGGTACGGGAGGCGCCACGGTGGGTGAAGGAGAGGCCGGCTGGATACGACGGCTGGGCGGCTACTGCTGGCGCTACCGGCGCAATCTGCTGCTCTCGGTCGGATCCTCGCTGGTCGGCATGGCCGTGATGGCCCTGATGCCGCTGATCATCAAAGTGATCATCGACGACGTGGTGATCGGCGAGGAGGGGGGCCTCGGACTGTGGGTCGGCCTGCTGCTGGCCGCCGCCGTCGTGGTCTACGTGCTGACGTTCGTGCGCCGCTACTACGGCGGCCGGCTCGGCATCGACGTCCAGCACGACCTGCGCACCGGCATGTTCGACAGCCTCACCCGGCTCGACGGCAGGCGGCAGGACGGCCTGAGCACCGGGCAGGTCGTCGGCCGCGCCACCAGCGACCTCCAACTGATCCAGGGCCTGCTCTTCATGATGCCGATGACCGTCGGCAACGTGATGCTCTTCGCGGTGTCCCTCGTGGTGATGCTGACCCTCTCGCCGCTGCTGACCCTGGTGGCGCTGGCCGTGGCGCCGGCGCTGTGGGTGATCGCGGTGCGCAGCCGCGTCCGGCTCTTCCCCGCGACCTGGTACGCCCAGGCGCAGGCAGCCGCCGTCGCCGGCGTCGTCGACGGCGCGGTCGGCGGGGTGCGGGTGGTCAAGGGGTTCGGCCAGGAGGAGCAGGAGATGTCCCGGCTGCGCCGGGTCGGCCACCGGCTCTTCGCCGCCCGGATGCGCGGCGTGCGGCTGTCCGCCCGCTACACCCCCGCGCTCCAGGCGGTGCCCTCGCTGGGACAGGTCGGGATGCTGGCGCTGGGCGGCTGGATGGCGACCCGGGGCGAGATCACGCTGGGCACCTTCGTCGCCTTCTCCACCTATCTGGCGCAACTGGTCGGCCCGGTGCGGATGCTGACCGTGATCCTCACCGTCGGCCAGCAGGCGAGGGCGGGCGTGGAGCGCGTGCTGGAGCTGATCGACACCGAACCCACCCTGCGCGAGGCGCCCGACGCCACCGCGCTGCCGGCCGACGCGCCGGCCACCGTCGAGTTCGACCGGGTGACCTTCGGCTACCGCCCGGAGGAGCCGGTGCTGCGCGACCTGTCGCTGCGCGTCGGCGCGGGCGAGACGCTGGCGGTCGTCGGCACCTCCGGCAGCGGGAAGTCCACCGTCTCGCTGCTGCTGCCGCGCTTCTACGACCCGGACGCGGGCACGGTGCGCGTCGGCGGCAGGGACGTGCGCGGGCTGACCACCGCCTCGCTGCGCTCCGCGATCGGCCTGGTGCCGGAGGACAGCTTCCTCTTCTCCGACACCATCAGGAACAACCTGGCCTACGGGCACCCCGACGCCACCGAGGAGCGGATCAGGGCGGCGGCAGCGGCGGCGCGGGCCGACGCGTTCATCGAGGAACTGCCCGACGGCTACGACACGGTCATCGGCGAGCAGGGCATGACCCTCTCCGGAGGCCAACGCCAGCGGCTGGCGCTGGCCAGGGCGATCCTCACCGACCCCAGGCTGCTGATCCTGGACGACGCGACCTCGGCGGTCGACGCGCGGGTCGAGCACGAGATCCACGAGGCGCTGCGCTCGGTGATGGCCGGGCGCACCACGCTGCTGATCGCGCACCGGGCCTCGACGCTGCGGCTGGCCGACCGGGTCGCGGTCCTGGACGGCGGAAGGCTGGTGGACGTCGGCACCCACGAGCAGCTCTCCGGCCGCTGCGAGCTGTACCGGCGGCTGCTGGCCGAGCCCGACCGGCTCGGCGGCCCCGCGCCCGACCCGGCGGGCCGGACGGGCGCGGAGCACGTCGAGGCGCCCGCGACCGGCGGGGTGACCGAGGCGGCCTGGCCGCCGGCGCCGGCCGAGGAGAGTGGCGAGCTGGCGGAGCTGGACGCGGCGGCGGCCGAGGGCGCCGGCTCGCCGCTGACCCCCGAGCTGCGGGAACGGCTGGCGGCGCTGCCGCCGGCCGTCGACCGCCCGGCGGTCGACGAGGAACGGGCGGCCGCGCCCGAGGACGGCTTCGGGCTGCGCCGGCTGCTCGCCGGTCTCGGGGTGCCGCTGGCCGGGGCGCTGCTGCTGGTGGTCGTGGACGCGCTGGCCTCGCTGCTGCTGCCGGTCCTGATCCGGCACGGCATCGACGAGGGGGTGCGGGAGACCGCGCTGGGCGCCGTGTGGGCGGCGTCGCTGCTGGCGCTGCTGGTGGTGTCGGTGCAGTGGGCGGCGCAGTTCGGCGCGACGCGCGCCGTGGGACGCGTGGGCGAGCGGGCGCTCTACACGCTGCGGGTGAAGATCTTCGCCCATCTCCAGCGGCTCGGGCTCGACTTCTACGAACGGGAGCTGGCCGGCCGGGTCATGACCCGGATGACCACCGACGTGGACGCGTTGACCACCTTCCTCCAGACCGGCCTGGTGCAGGCGCTGGTCGCGGTGCTGACGTTCCTCGGCATCCTGGTCGTCCTGGTGGTGCTCGACGCGCAGTTGGCGCTCGTGGTGCTGGCGACCCTGGTGCCGCTGGTGGTGGGGACCGTCTTCTTCCGCCGGCAGAGCATCCGCGCCTACGAGCTGGCCAGGGAGCGGATCGCCGGTGTCAACGCCGACCTCCAGGAGTCCGTGGCCGGGCTGCGCGTGGTGCAGGCGTTCGGCCGCGAGGAGGCCGGGCGCGCGCGGTACGCGAAGGGCTCCGACGGCTACCGGCGGGCGCGGGTGCGCGGGCAGTGGCTGATCTCGGTCTACTTCCCGTTCGTCCAGCTGCTGGCCTCGGTGGCCACGGCCGGCGTGCTGGTCGTCGGGGCGGGCCGGGTCGGCGACGGCACGCTGACGGCGGGCGCGCTGGTCGCCTACCTGCTGTACATCGAGCTGTTCTTCGCCCCGGTGCAGCAGCTCTCCCAGGTCTTCGACGGCTACCAGCAGGCGGTCGTCTCCCTCGGCCGCGTCCGCGAGCTGCTCGCCGAGCGGCCCACCACGCCCCGGCCCCCGAACCCGGCGCCGGTCACCTCGGCGGCCGAGGAACTCTCCTTCGAACGCGTCGGGTTCGCGTACGCGGGCGCCGACGAGGAGGCGCTGACCGACGTGAACCTGACCATCCCGGCCGGGCAGACCGTCGCCTTCGTCGGCGCCACCGGCGCGGGCAAGACGACGCTGGTGAAGCTGGTGGCCCGCTACTACGACCCGACGTCGGGCGCGGTCCGGCTCGGCGGCGTCGACCTGCGCGCTCTCGACCTGGACGGCTACCGGCACCGGCTCGGCGTGGTGCCGCAGGAGCCGTATCTCTTCCCCGGCACGGTCCGCGACGCGATCGCCTACGGCCGGCCGGACGCCACCGACGCCGAGGTCGAGGCGGCGGCCAGGGCGGTCGGCGCTCACCCGATGATCGCGGCGCTGCCCGACGGCTACCGCCACCGGGTCGCCGAGCGGGGGCGCAACCTCTCGGCCGGGCAGCGGCAGCTGATCGCGCTGGCGCGGGCGGAGCTGGTCGACCCGGACATCCTGCTGCTCGACGAGGCCACGGCGGCGCTTGACCTGGCGACGGAGGCGCTGGTCAACGAGGCCACGGAACGGTTGGCCGGCCGCCGCACCACGCTGGTCGTCGCGCACCGGCTGACGACGGCGGCCCGCGCCGACCGGGTGGTCGTCCTGGACCACGGCCGGATCGTGGAGGACGGCCACCACGCGGAGCTCCTCGCGGCGGACGGCCGGTACGCGGAGCTGTGGCGCGCGTATGCGGCGGGGGACTCCGCCGAGGACGGGGGCGACAGTCTGTCCGAGGGGATCGGTTCGCTGTCGTCCGCTGCCCGTCGCGGGTGACCCGCGGTGCTTTCGGTGGGCGACCACGGGCCCGGTCGGTGCGGCGCCGTTGTCGTCCGCTCCCCGCCACGGATGATCCTGATCCGCGCGATTCTCCGCGCCCCTTCACCCCGGGTGATCAGGGGCGCGGGGAGCTGGGCGAGCAACCGTCCGCCGGGGGCGGCTCGGGGGGCCCGGGGGCCGTCGGGGGTCATCCCCGACCGGGCAGCGTCACCGAGGCCAGGTGGGTGTCGACCGTCTGGAGCTGGCCACCGGGCGGGGGCGGGTCCGTGGGGAGCCACCAGTGCAGGGCCGCGATCTCGTCGTCCGGCGGGCGGACGGTCGGCGCCTCGACCTCCGTCGTGTAGAGCGCGCCGCGCAGCTCGCCCTTGCCGAGCAGCAGCGTGCGGGCGAAGCCGACGAACCGCAGCCGCTCCGGCGGGACGCGGTGGCCGGTCTCCTCCCACAGCTCCCTGGCCGCGGCCTCGCGCGGGCTCTCGCCCGGGTCGATGCCACCGCCCGGCAGCTCCCAGCAGCCCCGGCCCCTGACCAGGACCAGCAGCACCCGGCCGCCGAGCCACACGGCGACCAGCACGTAACCGACCGGGACCGTCGCGAAGACCGTGTCCTCCGGCTCCTCGTCGAACGCCAGCAGTCGCATCCCCAACGGCCCACTGGCCAGCGGCCTCGCCGCGTCCTCGGTCACCCGACCAGCGTAGGGCAGGGGTCCGACAGTCGGGGGACACCGCGTCTCAGGGCGTCAGCTCCGCCCAGATCGTCTTGCCGCCCGGCCGGTGCCGGGTGCCCCAGCGCTCGGTGAGGCGGGCGACGATGAACAGCCCGCGCCCGCTCTCGTCGAAGGCGCGCGCCCGGCGGAGATGGGGCGAGGTGCTGGTGGAGTCGGAGACCTCGCAGATCAGCCCGCGTTCACGGATCAGCCGCAGTTGGATGGGGCCGTCGGCGTGCCGGATCGCGTTGGTCACCAGCTCGCTGACGACCAGTTCGGCGGTGAACGCGGCGTCCGCCATGCCCCAGCCGTTGAGTTGACTGGTCGCCAGCTCGCGCGCGTTGGCCACCGCCGTCGGGTCGTCGGGGATCTCCCAGGTCGCCACGTGTGAGGCGTCCAACCGGTGGGTGCGGGCCAGCAGCAGCGCCACGTCGTCCGTCGGCTGCTCGGCCAGCACCTTCTTCAGCACGCTCTCGGAGAGCTGCTCCAGCGAGTCCGCCGGCTGGGAGAGGACCTGGCGCAGGTCGTCGTAGCCCCGGTCGGGGTCGCGCCGGCCGCGCGACTCGACCAGGCCGTTGGTGAAGAGCACCAGCAGGCTCTCCTCCGGCAGGTCGAGCTCCGTGGCCTCGAACGGCAGTCCGCCGAGGCCGAGCGGCGGACCGGCCGGCAGGTCGACGAACTCCGCCTCCCCGGTCGGCCGCACCAGCGCCGGCGCCGGATGGCCGGCGCGCGCCATCGTGCAGTGGCGGGTGACCGGGTCGTAGACCGCGTACAGACAGGTCGCGCCGAACTCGCCGGACGGGTTGTCCGCCTCGCTCTCGGCCGGCTCCGTCTCGAACCGGAGCCGGATCACCACATCGTCCAGATGGGTGAGCAACTCGTCGGGCGGCAGGTCGATGTCGGCGAGCGTGCGCACCGTGGAACGCAGCCGGCCCATCGTCGCCGACGCGTACACGCCGTGCCCGACGACGTCGCCCACGACCAGCGCGACCCGTGCGCCGGAGAGCGGGATCACGTCGAACCAGTCGCCGCCCACCCCCATCGCCGAGTCCGCCGGCAGATAGCGGGTGGCCACGTCGACGGCGGCCAGCTCGGGCAGCCGGCGCGGCAGCAGGCTGCGCTGGAGCGCCAGCGAGGTGCGGTGCTCCCGGGTGAAGCTGCGCGCGTTGTCCACGCAGACCGCGGCCCTGGCGGCGATCTCCTGCGCCAGCAGCAGGTCGTCCGCGTCGAACGGCGCCTGGTTGCGGTGGCGCAGGAAGACGGCGACGCCCAGGGTCGTGCCCCGGGCGTGCAGCGGAACGGCGAGTCCGGAGTGGAAGCCGTACCGCTCCCAGCTCTCCTCGGCCCGCTCGGGCGGGATGCCCAGCCAGCCGGCCAGGTCCTCCGCGCCCTCGATGACGTTGGAACGGTGCGGTTCCCCGCCGCGCAACGCCTTAGCGGGGACCGAGCCCGGCGGGCTGTGGGCGGTGTCGCCCGGTTCGAGCACGGCCTCGGGCGCGCCCTCCAGCACCGACTTCTGCGCCACCCGGCGCAGCGCGTACGGTGGCTTCCCCTCCGGCCAGTCCCGGCCGGGCTCGTCGCCGCGCAGCACCGGGTCGGCCAGGTCGACGGTGGCCAGGTCGGCGAACCGGGGCACCGCGGACTCCGCCAGTTCCCGGGCGGTGGTGTCGACCTCCAGCGTGTTGCCGATGCGGGTGGTGGCCACGCTCAGCAACGTCAACCGGTCGCGGGCGATCATCACCCGCCGCAGCTTGGCCTCCCGGTTGGCCCGCACCCAGCAGCTCAGCACGCTCAGCAGCACCGCCACCACGATGGAGACGAAGACCACCGGCCGGCTGCCGGGGCGGAGGTCCGGCAGCAGGAAGCCGTAGTTGACGAACACCACCACGATCGACGTGCCGCCCACCACCATCGTGGGGACCAGCGGCAGCAGGGCGCTGGCCACCAGCGGGGGAAGCAGCGCCAGGCTGGCGTAGCGCACCGTGGCGTCCGGGCGCGCCGCCCAGTGCGTGTAGAACGCGATCAGCAGCGTCGCCAGCAACAGCAGGACGAAGAGGCCGCTCTGCCCGCCGCGTCGGAGGGAAGCCACGAAGCGCACCTCCCGGCCCGGTCATCCCAAGGGCCCGTGACGTTCCGTGCCCTGCGCTCCACCGTAGCCGCGCTCGGCCGACCCGGCGACGGCTGCGGTCCGGCCGGGGGAGGGGCCCGGTGACGCGGTCGTGCGGCGGCGCGTCACCGGGCCGGTCTCACAGGAGGTGCGCCCGGTACCTCGCGACCGTCTCCGCCAGCACCTCACGGCCGTCGCGGGCCCACAGCCCCTCGTTGAACAGCTCCACCTCGACCGGCCCTGTGTAGCCCGCCGCCCTGACCTCCCGGTCGAACCAGCGGAAGTCCACGGCGCCGTCACCGATCTGGCCGCGCCCGTTGAGCACGCCCTCGGGCAGCGGGGTGGTCCAGTCGGCCAGCTGGAAGCTGTGGAGGCGTCCCTCGGCCCCCGCCCTGGCGATGCCGTCGGCCACCCGGTCGTCCCACCACAGGTGGTAGGTGTCGACCACGACGCCGACCCGTTCCGCCGGGAAGCGGCCGGCCAGGTCGAGCGCCTGGTCCAGGGACGAGACCACGCAGCGGTCGGCCGCGTACATAGGGTGCAGCGGCTCGATCGCCAGCCGCACGCCGCGCTCGGCCGCGTAGGGCGCCAGCTCGGCCAGCGCGTCGGCGATGCGCTCCCTGGCGCCGAAGAGGTCGCGGCTGCCGGGCGGCAGGCCGCCGGAGACCAGCACCAGCGTGTCGGTGCCCAGCTCGGCGGCCTCGTCGAGGGCCGCCCTGTTGTCGTCCAGCGCGGCGGCGCGCGCGGCCGGCTCCTCGGCGGTGAAGAACCCGCCCCGGCAGAGCGTGGTCACCGCGAGGCCGGCGTCCCGCACCAGCCGCGCGGTGGCGGCCAGCCCGTGGGCGGCGACCGGCTCGCGCCACAGCCCGACGCCGGGCACGCCCTGCTCGCCCAGTCCCCTGACCAGCTCGGGCAGGGACAGTTGGCGCACGGTCATCTGGTTGATCGAGAAGCCCGCCAGGTCGGCGGCGCCGTTCCCGTTCTCCGTGGCGGTCACGCGTCCACCCCCTGCACGGCGAGCAGCCCGGCCATCCGGGCGCGGGCGCGCTCCGGGTCGGGGAAGAGCCCGAGCCCGTCGGCCAGCTCGTAGGCGCGGGCCAGATGCGGCAGCGAACGGGCCGACTGGAGGCCGCCGACCATCGTGAAGTGCTCCTGGTGGCCGGCCAGCCAGGCGAGGAGGACCACGCCGGTCTTGTAGTAGCGCGTCGGCGTCTGGAAGAGGTGGCGGGAGAGCGGCACCGTCGGATCGAGCAGCTTCCTGAACCCGTCCCGGTCCTGGGCGTCCAACGCCCGCACCGCCTCGGCCGCCAGCGGGCCCAGCGGGTCGAAGATCCCCAACAGGGCGTCGCTGTAGCCCTGTTCGTCGCCCGCGATCAGCTCGGGGTAGTGGAAGTCGTCGCCCGTGTAGCAGCGCACGCCGGCCGGCAGGCGCCGGCGCAACGCGACCTCCCGGCCCGCGTCCAGCAGCGAGACCTTGACCCCGTCGACCTTCTCGGCGTTCGCCTCGATGATCGCGAGGAACGTGTCGGTGGCCCGGTCCAGGTCGTCCGAGCCCCAGTAGCCCGCCAGCGCCGGGTCGAACATCGGCCCGAGCCAGTGCAGGATCACCGGCCGCGCCGACTGCCGCAGCAGCGCCCCGTAGATCTCCAGGTAGTCCTCGGGCCCCCCGGCCGAGGCGGCCAGCGCGCGGGAGGCCATCAGGATCGGCCGGGCCCCGGTCTCCTCGACGACGGCCAACTGCTCCTCGTAGGCCGCCCGCACCTCGGCCAGCGTGGCGGGACCGGTCAGCTGGTCGGTGCCCACGCCGCAGGCGATCAGGCCGCCGACCGCCCGCGCCTCGGCGCCGGAGCGCCGGATCAGCTCGGCGGCGCCGGCCCAGTCCAGGCCCATCCCGCGCTGCGCGGTGTCCATGGCCTCGGCGACGCCCAGACCGTGCGACCACAGGTGGTGGCGGAAGGCGAGCGTGGTCTCCCAGTCCACCACCGCCGGTCCGTCGGGCGTGGTGTCGGCGAACGGGTCGGCGACCACATGGGCGGCCGAGTAGACGACGCGCGAGGCGAGCGGTGGGCGCCCCGGCGCGAACGTGGCCGGCTCGGCGCGCGGCGTGTACGCGCGCAACGCGCCGGTGGCGTCGGGCAGTCGGATCACGGTCAACGGTTCCCCTTACGAAGCGGTGCGGGCGATGGCGGCGCCCCCGGCCGGCGGTGTGGTCGGGCCAGGGCGGGCCGGGGTCAGAGGTGCAGCTCGGGCACGTCCAGGCGCCGGCCCTCGGCCGAGGAACGCAGCCCCAGCTCGGCCAGTTGCACGCCCCGCGCGCCGGCCAGCAGGTCCCAGGTGTAGGGCTCGTCGGCCACCAGGTGGCGCAGGAACAGCTCCCACTGGGCCTTGAAGCCGTTGTCGAACTCGCCGTTGTCCGGCACCTCCTGCCACTGCTCGCGGAACCGCTCGGTGGCCGGGATGTCCGGGTTCCACACGGGCTTCGGCGTGGCCGAACGGTGCTGCGCCCGGCAGCCGCGCAGCCCGGCGACGGCCGACCCCTCGGTGCCGTCGACCTGGAACTCCACCAGCTCCTCGCGGTTGACCCGCACCGACCAGGAGGAGTTGATCTGGGCGACGGTCCCGCCGGCGAGCTGGAAGATCCCGTAGGCCGAGTCGTCGGCGGTCGCGTCGTAGACCTCGCCGGACTCGTCCCAGCGGCGCGGGATGTGCGTGGTGGCCAGCGCCTGCACGGTCTCGACCCGGCCGAACAGCTCGTGCAGCACGTACTCCCAGTGCGGGAACATGTCCACGACGATCCCGCCGCCGTCCTGCGCGCGGTAGTTCCACGAGGGGCGCTGCGCCTCCTGCCAGTCGCCCTCGAAGACCCAGTAGCCGAACTCGCCGCGCACCGACAGGATCTCGCCGAAGAAGCCGCCCTCGACCAGTCGCTTCAGCTTCAGCAGGCCGGGCAGGAAGAGCTTGTCCTGGACCACGCCGTGCTTGATCCCCGCGTCCCTGGCCTGCCTGGCCAGCGCGAGCGCGCCCTCCAGGCCGGTGGCGGTCGGCTTCTCGGTGTAGATGTGCTTGCCGGCGGCGATCGCCTTGCCGATCGCCTCCTCCCTGGCGAGGGTCACCTGGGCGTCGAAGTAGACGTCGATCGTCGGGTCGGCGAGCACCGCGTCCAGGTCGGTGCTGACCGCCTCCGGGTCGAGCCCGTGGCGGGCGGCCAACTCCCGCAGCGCGTGCGGGCGGCGGCCCACGAGCACGGGTTCCGGCCAGATCACGGTGCCGTCGCCGAGCGGGACCCCGCCCTGCTCACGGATGGCGAGGATCGAGCGCACCAGGTGCTGGCGGTACCCCATCCGGCCGGTGACCCCGTTCATGGCGATCCGGACGGTCTTTCGCTCGGCGGCCGAGTGCGTCGTCATGCTGCCTGCCCTCCCGGGACGGTAAGCGCTTTCTACTGGGGGAGAAGCTAACCTCTTCGCAGCGGGCTAGGCAAGTGGGAGCAGAGGCATGGCAGTAACGCTGGCGGACGTCGCGGTCCGCGCGGGGGTGTCCGCGGCGACGGTCTCGCGGGTGCTGAACGGCAACTACCCGGTGGCCGGCGCCACCAGAAATCGTGTGCTGCGCGCCGTCGAGGAGCTGGAGTACGTGGTCAACGGGCCGGCGAGCGCGCTCGCCGCCGCCACGTCGGACCTGGTCGGTGTCCTGGTCAACGACATCGCCGACCCCTTCTTCGGGATCATGGCCGGCGCGGTCCAGTCCGAGATCGGCGAGCCGACCGCCGACCGCGGCGGCCCCAAGCTGGCCGTGGTCTGCAACACCGGCGGCTCCCCGGAGCGCGAGCTGACCTTTCTCACGCACCTCCAGCGCCAGCGCGCCGGCGCGGTGGTGCTCACCGGGGGCGCGCTGGAGGACGAGGCGCACCGGACGGCGCTCGCCGGCCGCCTCGGGCGCCTGGAGGCCGCCGGGGCGCGGGTGGTGCTCTGCGGGCGGCCCCCGCTGGAGGGCAGCGACTTCCCGGCCGTGACCTTCGACAACCGCGAGGGCGCGCGCCAGCTCACCGCGCATCTGCTGGAGCTGGGCCACCGCAGGCTCGGCTATCTCGCCGGGCCCCAGGCCCGCACCACCACCCGCCACCGGCTGGAGGGCCACCGCGAGGCGCTGGCCGCGGCCGGCCTCGCCGGGGACGCGAGCAGGCTGACCGTGCGCGGCGACTACGGGCGTTCGGCCGGTTACGCGGGCGCGCTGGAACTGCTCTCGCGGGAGCCGGGGTTGACCGCCATCGTGGCGGCCAACGACACGGTCGCGCTGGGCGCCTGCGCGGCGCTGCGGGACCGGGGGGTGCGCATCCCGGACGACGTCTCCGTCACGGGCTTCGACGACCTGCCGTTCGCGGTGGACGCCACGCCGGCGCTGACCACGGTGCGGCTGCCGCTGCACGAGGCGGGCGTGCGGGCGGGCCGCCTGGCCCTCGGCCGCGAGACGCCGCCGGCGGGGGGCGTGGTGACCTGCGAGGGCGAGCTGATGGTCCGCGCCTCCTCGGCCGGGCCCCGCCGGGGGTAGCCGACGGCGGGGGCGACCGCGGCGCGGGGTGGTCGCCGCGGGGTGCCGTCTGCCCGTCCGCGGCCGCGCGTGGTTTCCCGCGCCCCTTCCTTCCGGTGCGGGCGCCGGGCCCGCGTTCCGTCGATTCTCGTCAGCGGCTCTCGTCAGCGACCGTCACGGAATCGTCACTTCGGCCACAGAAGGTCAACTCAAGCGCCATGCTTGGCACATGATCCGCACTCGCAGGCTGCTGATCGCAGCCGCCACCGCGACCGTCGTCACTCTCACGGGCTGTGGGAGCGACGACGGCACCGACGACAACCGGTCCCCGGGCCAGGGCGAGGCCGGCGGAACGGAGGACGACCTCCTCCAGGCCATCGACGACAACCTCGCCGCCATCAACGACGGTGACGCCGAAGCGGTGTTCGCGTCCCGGTCCGCCGCCTGCCGCGAGGTGGCGACGGTGGAGGAGGCGGCCGAGGCCGTCGGCCTCGTCGGCGCGCTCTACGGCGAGATCTCCTTCGAGACCCTCGAAGTCCTGGAGTTCGACGGCACCACCGCACGCGTGCGCGGCACGACCGGGATCGAGGCGCTGGACAGCGACGCAGGGGAGGAGAGCGACGGCGCGCGGTGGATCTGGGAGGAAGGCGCCTGGCGGGACGACAGCTGCGGGGAGGACGCCGTCGACGAGGCGGAAGGCGCCGACGAGGCGGCCACCGCCCCGTCCGACCTCCCCGCGGGCGAGGGCTACGACTGGGGGGACGGCGCCTCCCTGACCGTCGACGGGGTCACGGAGATACCCCTCGACAGCCTGGGCGAGTACGACACGGTGCCCGACGGGCACACGCCGTTCCAGGTGGAGATGACGATCGTCAACGACGGTGAACAGCCCCTGGAACTCGACGAGTTCGCGATCGTCGTGGAGGGGGCCACCAACGGCGGCACGGTCGACGGCCTGTACCTCATGGACCAGGAGTATCTGGAGGGCCGTCTCGCCCCGGGGGAGACCAAGGAGCACCGGGAGGCCTACAGCATCGACACCGCCGAGAACGGCCGCGACCTGGTGGTCGAGGGATGGCGCTACACCGACGACCTGGGACTCGACACGCCCACCTGGGTCGTCACCATCCCGTAGGGTCCCTCTTTCACCGCTGCCGGGGACGACTCACGGGGCGGGCGTCTCGATCTCCCCCGCGAAGACGATGACCTGGTCGATCAGGCTCCGCCGCAGATGGACGACGTCCGTTCCCGCCAGGCGGGGGCCTCCGTCCGGCGTGGTGAAGACCCACTGGTAGCGCGCCCACTCGTGCGGCATGTCCACCGTCGAGCAGCGCACCATCGTGCCGGTCCCCGCCGGGTGGTGCCGGAGGTCCAGCACGAACTGCTCGACCGCGGCGATTCCCTCGCTCCGCCCCAACGGCCCCCAGAACACCACGTCTGAGGTCAGGGCCTGCGAGAGCAGGGCAGTCACGTCGTTGTCGTCCGAGGCGTTGAACGCGGAGATGAACGTGTCGATCGCGGAGCGTGCGGTCTCTTCCTGCATCCCCCAGTAATACCAGCCGTCGCGCGTGCGCCGACCCCGCGAGCCGCGCCCCGACCCCCGGGGGCGGGACAACCACGGCGCCGGGCCGGGGGGTTCGGATGGCGCGTTCCGTGCACCCCGGGCGGGGGGTCTCCGCCGAGTCCGGTAGACCTGCGAGATGGAGAGACAACACCTGGACCCCGTCGAGCGGATGCTCGCCGAGCGGGCCTGTGAACGGCTTGCCGTCGAGCTGGTGCACCGGCTCGACCTGGGGGAGCCGTCGGCCGTCGCCGAGCTGTTCACGCCGGACGGCGTGTGGGAATGGCCGGACGGTGACCGGCGCGTGGTGGGGCGGGAGGCGCTGGCCGCGTACTTCGGCGGCCGGCCGGCCGACCGGCTCTCGCGGCGGCTGGTGACCAACGTGCGGGTCGACGTCCACACGCCGGACGCCGCCGAGATGACCAGTTATCTGACGACGTTCCGCGTCGACGGCCACCGGGGCGAGCTGTCGCCGGCCGGGCCCCCGGTGCAGGTCGGTCACTACCGGGACACGTGTGAACGGCGCGACGGCGCGTGGCTGTTGGCGCGCCGGACGCTGCATCTGGCGTTCGCGGGAGTCACCCCGCGCGTTTCCTGACGTCGCGGAGGTCGGCGGGACACGGCGGCCCCGCCGGCATCCGCCATGTCAGTCCTTGTCGTCGGGCGATATCGCCCCGGTGCCGAGAACCGTCAACTGGACGCGGTCGAGACCGGCGTCCTGGAGGCAGCCGATCAGCCGGTGGCGGTCGTGGTCGCTGAGGGAGGGGTGGACGGTCGCCGCGTAGAGCCGGGTGTCCAGGGCGGCCATCCCCGCCTGGGAGAGGGGGATCGACGTGGCGTCGCGGCAGCGTTCCCACGTCTGGTGGGCGGCGAGGTCGGCGCGGGTGTCCGGGATGTTCTTCGCCGTGACGGTGAAGAGCACCGAGGTCGCCGTCTCCGTGCCGCGCTCCGGCGGCCGGGTCTCGGTCAGCTCGGCGAGCACCGCGTACAGCCCCACGCAGAGCACCAGCGCGACCCCCGCCGCCGTCGGCGCGCGCCAGCGCGGCGGGCCGATCGGCGGGTGCTCGGTCAGCTCGGGCGCGACGCCGCCGTGCGCCCCGCCGGTCGGTGCCGAGAGCGGGACCAGCCGGCCCGCGAGCCGGCGGCGGCCCAACGGTCTGGTGGTGGCGCGGGCTAGGCGTTCCACCACCCATGCCAGCCCGGAGAGCACGGCGCCCGCCGCCATCAGCACCGGGACGAAGACATGGGTGCGTTCCTCCTCCAGCCAGGAGAAGCGGGACTCGGCGCGCTCGGGCGACCCCCTCCCGGCCGCCCGTTCGCGTTCGCCGGCCCGCAGCAGGGCCAGGATCTCGTCGTAACGCCGGTCGGTCTCACGGGCCCGCCGCTCCAGCCTGCCCAGCCGGTCCAGCATCGCGAAGCCCAGCAGCAGCACCTCGATGACCAGCAGCAACACCCCGCACAGCAGCGTGCGTTGCCACTGCCAGCGGTAGAGGTAGACCACCAGGTACGCCGCCGCCCCCAGGGCGGCCACCCCACCGAACAGGTATGCCGCCGTTCTCGCCGATCTCATCTCCGCACCTCCGTTCCGCTCGCCCCGGCCGCCTCCGCGGCCACGTCCGTCGTGATCTCCCCCGTCGTGCCGTCGAGCAGCAGCGGCGTCCCCGGGGGGAAACGCCCCACCGCGTCGGCCGCCCCGGTCACCATCGGCAACCGCAACTCCCTGGCCAGCACGGCCAGATGGGAGAGCGGACTGCCGGTCTGCGCGACCACCCCCACCACGGACGGCAGCGTGGAGGCAAGGCCCGGGTCCAGATGGCGGACCACCAGCACCGCCTCGGCGGGCGGCTCGCCCGCGCCGTCCCAGGCGACGCCGCTCGCCCGCCCGGCCGAGGCGCCCCTGGCCGCGCCCGCGGCGCCGGGCGCGGCGGCCTCGGGGACCACCGTCCCGTCCTCGGCCAGCCGGAACGCGTCCGGCAGCGGCGGCCCGGCCGGGCGGGCGCGGCGCCACGCCAGGTCGGCCGGCAGCGGCTGGCCGCGCACCACGTCGAGCAGCTCCGCCCAGCGCAGCAGCGACAGCCGGTCCACCGCCACGCTGCGCGCGGCGACCTCGCGCACCAGCCGCGTCTGGTACTCCTGCACCCACCGCACCCGCATCCGCAGCCCCTCGCGCGCGGAGAGCGCGCCGGGCGCCGCGCCGGAGCCCGGCGCGGGCGTCGCCGGCAGCCGCAGGCGACGCGTCAGGCTCGGCGGCACCAGCGCCAGCACCTCGGGCCTGGCCGCGGCCAGTTCGGCGTCGGTCAGCCCCTCGGCGCGGCCGTGCAGCAGCGCGGCCAGCGCCGCGGCCGCGCCGCCGCCCGCGCCCTCGTCCCGCTCAAGCAGCGCCCCGGCCAGCGCTTCCTGGGCGTGCAGCGCCAGCAGGGTGGCGCGCGACCAGCGCAGCGCGCCCACCAGGTCGGCCGGCGTCAGCTCGGCCGGCGCCGGCGCCTCGGTCAACTCCCGGTCGACGTCGGCCTGGAGCGCGACGGCCAGCCCCGGCAGCGCGCCGCGCAGCCGGCCTATGCCCCAGGCGGCGACGAGCCTGCGGGCCGGCGGCAGCGGGTTGAGCCAGGTCAGCAGGCGGTTGCCAGGCGGCGTCAGCCCCAGCAGCGCGAGGTCGGCGACCGCGCGCCCCTGCACCGTGCGCACCACCGGCTCCCGCCGCAGCCGGCGCCGCGACGCCGCGCCCGCGAGGTCCAGCGCGGTGGCCAGCCCCTGGGCGAGCGGCGTCACCCACATGTCCTCCTCCAGCGGGCTCAGCGGCTCCGGCAGCGTCTCCGCCACCGGCCCCGGCCCCAGCAGCCTGGCGCCGCGAGCCGGTCGGCTGCCGGTGGCGGTGATCGGCCGTGACTGGAAGAGGTGCAGCCGCCCGTCCTCGGCGGCGAACCCGAACTCGATGTCCTGCGGGCCGCCGAAGACCCGGCCGGCCCGGCGCGCCAACGCGGCCAGCGCGCGGGCCTGTTCGCGGTCCAGCGGGCCCGGCCCCTCCAGCAGGCGCCCGCGCGGGCTGAGCCGCGCGTCCTCCCCCTGCACGGCGCCGCTGACCAGCTGGTCGGGGCCGCCGTCCACCGTGCTGACCAGCAGTCGGTCGCGCGCCCCCGTCACCGGGTCGGCGCCGAAAAGCACCCCGCCCATCCGGCACTCCACCATGGGCTGGACCAGCACGGCCATCGGCGCCCGCGGCCCGCCCGCCTCCGCGGCCGAGTCGCGCACCGCGCGCAGCGCCGACCGGAAGGCGTCCAGGTCGCGCACGTCCAACACCGAGAGGAAACGACCGGCCATCGCCGAGTCCGCCGTGTCCTCGGCGGCCGACGAGGACCGCACCACCAGCGGGTGGCGCCCGTCGTCGCTCAGCCGCCGCCAGAGCGTCAGCGGATCCTCCCC
The DNA here is from genome assembly GCF_900230195.1 of Streptomyces zhaozhouensis. Lineage (GTDB taxonomy): Bacteria > Actinomycetota > Actinomycetes > Streptomycetales > Streptomycetaceae > Streptomyces > Streptomyces zhaozhouensis. The sequence goes on along the minus strand of NZ_OCNE01000002.1, from coordinate 408,135 downwards.
GCGCTGCCCGCTGGCCGCCGGCAGCACCACGAACCCCGGCAGTGCCGGCAGCCCCACCCCCCGCGCCCTGGCGAGCGCCGCGGCCTTGCCGCCCACCACCTCCGCGCGGGTCGCGCGCGGATCACCCAGCTCCCATGCCACCCCCAGTGTCCGGGACCCCGAGGTCCCGGTGGCGTCGTCTCTTCGCACGGACTCCGTATCGCTCATCCTCCGCCTCCGTAACCGATCACGGCCCGCCGCCCGGGGAGAAGGACGCGGAGTTCCGTCGTCCACCTGACCGGGAGCGGAACCAGTTGGGAAGGGCGAAGGGTATTCAGCCGGAGGCCCGGCCAACACGGCGCGCGGGGGCGCACGCGCGCCGTCGTGATCCGGTACCCGAGCCCCCTCACGCGCACCCGCACGCCTCCGCGCCCGCCGGCGCCCGGGAGAAGCGGCGCGGGGGCGGGCCGGCGGCCGGTCGGTCCGGCCGGTCGGTCCGGCCGGTCGAAAGGGAAGATGACGGAGATTCGGCGCGATGCAACCATTCCCCCCGGGAAGGAGTCTCTTGCAGCGGTGACCGGGAGCGCTCTCGGCCACGCGGGGGCAGGAGGGGAGTCGAGGGGGTCGGTCCGGGTGCGGACCGGCCCCCTGGGCCGCGTCCCCACTGTCGGTGGCGGGCGTTACGGTCGGCACATGACGCCAATTGCGGGCCCGCGCGGCGCGGGTGGGGCGGGTGCGGCCGGTGCCGTGTTGGAAGGCGTGCTGGAGCGCGTCACCTACGCCAACGAGGAGAACGGCTACACCGTCGCCCGGGTGGACACCGGCAGGGGCGGCGGGGAGCTGCTGACGGTGGTGGGCTCGCTGCTCGGCGCGCAGGTCGGCGAGTCCCTGCGGATGACCGGGCGTTGGGGCTCGCACCCGCAGTACGGCCGCCAGTTCCACGTGGAGAACTACACGACGGTCCTGCCGGCCACGGTCCAGGGGATCCGGCGCTATCTGGGCTCCGGGCTGATCAAGGGCATCGGGCCGAAGACGGCCGAGCGCATCGTCGACCACTTCGGCGTCGGGACGCTGGAGGTGATCGAGGCGGACCCGAAGGCGCTGATCGCCGTCCCCGGCCTCGGGCCGAAGCGCACCGCGCTGATCGCCTCCGCCTGGGAGGAGCAGAAGGCGATCAAGGAGGTGATGGTCTTCCTCCAGAGCGTGGAGGTCTCCACCTCCATCGCCGTGCGGATCTACAAGAAGTACGGGGACGCCTCCATCTCCGTGGTGCGCAACGAGCCCTACCGGCTGGCCTCCGACGTGTGGGGCATCGGCTTCCTGACCGCCGACCGGATCGCGCGGGCGGTCGGCATCCCCGAGGACAGCCCCGAGCGGGTCAAGGCCGGGCTGCGTTACGCCCTCTCCCAGGCCAGCGACCAGGGGCACTGCTATCTCCCCGAGGAGCGGCTGATCGCCGACGCGGTGAAGCTGCTGGGCGTGGACACCGGCCTTGTCATCGAGTGCCTGGGCGAGTTGGCCGAGGACCCGGAGGGGGCGGTGCGGGAGGCGGTCCCCGACCCGGAGGGCGAGCGGGGCGGCGGGGCCCGGGTCACCGCGGTCTACCTGCCGCCGTTCCACCGCGCCGAGCTGTCGCTGGCCGGGCAGGTGCGGCGGCTGCTGCGGACGGAGGAGGACCGGCTGGCCGCGTTCGCCTCGGTGGACTGGGGGCGGGCGCTGGGCTGGCTGGCCGGGCGGACGGGCGCCGAGCTGGCGCCCGAGCAGGAGCAGGCGGTGCGGCTGGCGTTGACCGAGCGGGTCGCGGTGCTGACCGGCGGCCCCGGCTGCGGGAAGTCGTTCACCGTGCGCTCCGTGGTGGAGCTGGCCAGGGCGAAGGGGGCCAAGGTGGTGCTGGCCGCGCCCACCGGCCGGGCCGCCAAGCGGCTGGCCGAGCTGACCGGCGCCGAGGCGTCCACGGTCCACCGGCTGCTGGAGCTGAAGCCGGGTGGGGACGCGGCCTACGACAGGGACCGCCCGCTGGACGCCGACCTGGTCGTGGTGGACGAGGCGTCGATGCTGGACCTGTTGTTGGCCAACAAGCTGGTCAAGGCCGTCGCTCCCGGTGCCCATCTGCTGCTGGTCGGCGACGTGGACCAGCTGCCCTCGGTGGGCGCCGGCGAGGTGCTGCGCGACCTGCTGGCTCCCGGGGGCCCGGTGCCCGCGGTGCGGCTGACCCGGATCTTCCGGCAGGCGCAGCAGTCCGGCGTGGTCACCAACGCGCACCGGATCAACGAGGGCCTGCCGCCCGTCACCTCGGGGCTCGCGGACTTCTTCCTCTTCGCCGAGGAGGACACGGAGCAGGCCGGCCGGCTGGCGGTGGACGTGGCGGCTCGCCGGGTTCCGGCCAAGTTCGGGCTCGACCCGCGCCGCGACGTCCAGGTGCTGACCCCGATGCACCGGGGCCCGGCGGGCGCCGGCGCGCTCAACGGGCTGCTCCAGGAGTCGGTCACCCCCGCCCGCCCCGGGCTGCCGGAGAAGCGCTTCGGCGGCCGGGTCTTCCGCGTCGGCGACAAGGTCACCCAGATCAGGAACAACTACGACAAGGGCGCCAACGGCGTCTTCAACGGCACGGTCGGCGTGGTCACGGGACTGGACGTGGACGAGCAGCGGCTGACGGTGCGGACGGACGAGGACGAGGAGGTCCCCTACGACTTCGCCGAGTTGGACGAGCTGGCCCACGCCTACGCGGTCACCATCCACCGCTCGCAGGGCAGCGAGTATCCGTGCGTGGTCATCCCCGTGACGACCAGCGCCTGGATGATGCTCCAGCGAAACCTGCTGTACACGGCGGTGACACGCGCCAAACGCCTGGTGGTGCTGGTCGGGTCGCGGCGCGCGTTGGCCCAGGCTGTGCGGAGCGTCTCGGCAGGACGTCGGTGCACGGCTCTGGACGCGCGCCTCGCCGGTGCGATACACACCTAAGGTCCCGAATCACGCGGCACGGCGTGCCAGAAAACGGCCCGATGGCCGACCCCGAGTGCACATCCTGGCGCCAGATGGGGGACAGTAGAGGTGAGTCAGGGCACCTCGAAGAAGAGGCACTACGTCGGTGAGGGATGACGTGAGCGAAAACCGCAACGCAGACAATGCAGTAGTAGTGCGGCACGGCGACGGGGAGTACACCTATCCCCTCGTCGAGAGCACGGTCGGGGACCGCGGCTTCGACATCGGCAAGCTCCGTGCCCAGACCGGTCTGGTGACCCTGGACTCCGGTTTCGGCAACACGGCGGCCTGCGAGTCGGCGATCACCTATCTGGACGGCGAGCGCGGCATCCTGCGCTACCGGGGCTACCCGATCGAGCAGCTCGCCGAGCACGGCACGTTCCTGGAGACGGCCTACCTGCTGATCAACGGCGAGCTTCCGACCGTCGACGAGCTGGCCGGGTTCCGCGACGAGATCACCCAGCACACGCTGCTGCACGAGGACGTCAAGCGCTTCTACGACGGCTTCCCCCGGGACGCGCACCCGATGGCGATGCTCTCGTCGGTGGTGAGCGCCCTGTCGACGTTCTACCAGGACAGCCACAACCCGTTCGACGAGCGGCAGCGCCACATCTCGACGATCCGGCTGCTGGCCAAGCTGCCGACGATCGCCGCCTACGCCTTCAAGAAGGCGGCCGGCCACCCGGTGGTCTACCCGCGCAACGACCTCGGCTACGTGGAGAACTTCCTGCGGATGACCTTCTCGGTCCCCGCCGAGGAGTACGCCCTCGACCCGGTCGTGGTCAACGCGCTGGACAAGCTGCTCATCCTGCACGCCGACCACGAGCAGAACTGCTCCGCCTCCACGGTCCGGATGGTCGGCTCCTCGCAGGCGAACCTGTTCGTCTCGATCTCCGCCGGCATCAACGCGCTCTGGGGCCCGCTGCACGGCGGCGCCAACGCCGCGGTGCTGGAGATGCTGGAGAGCATCCAGGCCCAGGGAGGTGACGTCGACTCCTTCATCACCAAGGTCAAGAACAAGGAGCAGGGCGTCCGCCTGATGGGCTTCGGGCACCGGGTGTACAAGAGCTTCGACCCGCGCGCCAAGATCATCAAGACCGCCGCGCACGACGTGCTCTCCGCGCTGGGCAAGTCCGACGAGCTGCTGGACATCGCCCTGCGGCTGGAGGAGCGGGCGTTGAGCGACGACTACTTCGTCTCGCGCAACCTCTACCCGAACGTCGACTTCTACACCGGCCTGATCTACCGCGCGATGGGCTTCCCGACCAGCATGTTCACCGTGCTGTTCGCCCTCGGCCGGCTGCCCGGCTGGATCGCCCAGTGGCACGAGATGATCAACGACCCGAGCACCAGGATCGGCCGTCCGCGGCAGATCTACACCGGTGTCGCGGAGCGTCCCTACCTCCCGGTGGAGCAGCGCTGACCCATGTGACGCAGGTCACACCACAAGGTGTGCAACCTTTGAGGGAGCTGTGGGTCTAACCGGTCAGAGTTGGCGCGGATTCGGCTGGATCCACGCCAGCGGTCGTCCGGCCGGGGTCCCGTGGGGGGACGCTCTGAGCGGACGGCAGGAAGCGCCCCGTGCCGGGCCCTGTGGGGGGACCCGCCTGCGGGGCGTTTCCCAATCTCTTCCGCTCCACGCCTCGGCCGCCCCCGGCGGCCGGGGCGTCGTGCGTTCCGCGCCCGCCCGTGTTCCCCGGCGGACGGCTCAGACGCGGCCGACCAGGTCGTAACCCGCCTCGTCCACGGCGGCCCGGACCGCCTCGTCGTCCGGCTCGGTCTCGCTGACGACGGTGACCAGGCCGGTGTCGGCGGTCGCGGACGCCTCGGTGACGCCGGGCAGGTTCTCCAGCTCGGCCCGCACCGCGCCCTCGCAGTGGCCGCAGGACATGCCGGAGACCCGGTAGGTGACGTTGCTCATCGCGCTTCTCCTCGGTGGTCGGTTGCCCGTCGCCGGCCGAGCGTATACCCCGGTGCCGTATGGCCGGCGAGGGGAGCCCCCCGCCCCCTAGGGGAGCACCCCCGAGACGACCCTTCCTCGACCAAAGGCGGACCCCACACCTTCCCTGGGATCGACTTTCGGCGCTATTCCCAGGCCGGGCAACGTGTCAGCTTTGACTGACGGGTTGGCCCCGGGTGGACGGGCCGGCCGGGTGAGCCGAGTTGACGGGGGAGTCGGGGCGGAGATGGACGGCGCGCTGGGGATGTACGTTCTGCTGGCACTGACGACCGCGCCGCCCCTGGTCCCCAACGCCGCGCTGATCGCCTCGGCCGGGCTGCTCGCCCAGTCCGGTGAGCTCGACCTCTGGTTGGTCCTCGCGGTCGTCGCCGGCGGAGCGCTCGCCGGCGACGTTCTGGTCTACGGCCTCGGCCGGCTGGCCGGGCCCCGCGTCCGCGCCTGGCTCCAGCGCAGGCCGGCGCGCCGCTCCGCGCTGGAGTGGATGGCCGGGCGCCTCGCGCGGCACGGGGTGCCGTTCGTGGTCGGGATGCGGTTCCTGCCCAGCGGCCGGCTGGTCGGCGGGCTGACTGCGGCCGTCGTGGGCTTCCCCTTCCGCCGCTTTCTGCTGGGGTCCGCCCTCGCCGAGGCCGTCTGGGCCTCCTACAGCGTCGGCCTCGGCTACTGGGGCGGCGCCGCGTTCGAGGGGGCCTGGGTCGGGCTGCTGGTGGGCACCGCGCTCTCGCTGCTGGTCGCCGGCGTCGCCCAACTCGTCAGCGTCCGCGCCGGCGCGAAGACGGGGCGCGCCCCGCTCGCGAGCGCCCCGCCCGAACAGGCTCCGCCCGAACAGGCTCCGCAGGAGAGCGCCCCGCAGGAGAGCGCCCCGTTCGAAGGCGCCTCCTGACGGTGCGCCACCAGGCCGTCTGCCGGACGGGCGTTCCCGTGAGGCATCCTTGTGCGAGCCGGTCGCCCCCGCGTGAAGGGACCCCCATGCCCGTATCCGCCTCGCCGTCAGGCCCCCTCGGTATCGCCGTTCTCGGGGCCGGAAAGATGGGCGCCGACCATGTGCGCCGCGTCGACCGCCTGACCGGCGGCGCCCGCGTCGCCGCCGTCGCCGACCCCCACCCGGAGCGCGTCGCCGCCGTCGCCGGGGAGATCGAGGGCTGCGCCGCCGTCACCGACCCGCTGGCCGCGCTCGACGCCGACGGCGTCGACGCCGTGCTGATCGCCTCCCCGGGGCCGGCCCACGAGGAGGCGCTGCTCGCCGCCCTCGACCGGGGGCTGCCGATCTTCTGCGAGAAGCCGCTGGTCCCCGAGCCCGAGGCCGCGCTCCGGGTCGTCCTGGCCGAGGCCAAGGCGGGCCGCCCGCTCATATCCGTCGGCTTCATGCGCCGCTTCGACGCCGAACACCAGCGGCTGAAGGCCCTGTTGGAAGCCGACGAGCTGGGCGCGCCCCGCCTCCTGCACTGCCGCCACCGCAACCTCGCCGTCCACTCCTACTTCACCGAGGCCATGCTGATCACGGACTCGGTCGCGCACGAGATCGACTCCGCCCGCTGGCTCCTCGGCCAGGAGATCACCGCCGTCCAGGTCTACCGCCCCACCGCCGCGCTGCCCGGCCACACCGGGCTCAACGACCCGCAGCTCGTCGTCTTCGAGACGGACGGCGGGGTCGTCGTCGACGTCGAGATCCTGGCCAACGGTGGCTTCGGCTACCAGGTCCAGACCGAGGCCGTCTGCGCACGCGGCACCGCCCGCATCGGCGAGGCGCACGGCCTGATGACCAACACCGCCGGCCGCTGGGGCGGCGAGATCGCCCAGGACTACCTCACCCGCTTCGCCGACGCCTACGACCGGGAACTGCGCGCCTGGGTGGACGCCGTCCGCCACGGCACCACCGTCGGCGCCACCAGCTGGGACGGCTACGCCGTCGCCGCCGTCTCCGCCGCCGGCGTCGAGGCCCAGCGCACCGGCCGCCGCGTCCCCGTCGAACTGGCGCCGCGCCCCGACCCGTTGATGAACACCGTGTGACCCCCGATGCCAATCGCATGGCATCACCCGCCCCACCCTTGAACCCACGCACCGGCCGGGGCACGCTCGAACGAGCAGCACCCCGGCCGTGTGCCCGAGTGGTTCAGGGACTCGCCTGCAAAGCGAGTTACGCGGGTTCGATTCCCGCCACGGCCTCCGACGTTCGCACACCGACTGACCCGCACATGTCTGTGGGGGATTGACTTCAACCGCGCTTGACGTTTCACACTTGCCGGCGTGAACGAAACAGACGAGCGGGACATCAGAAGGACGCTTGCGACGTACACCGACCTGTGGGTGCGCCACGAGATGGACGAGTGGGGCGAACTCTTCACCGAGGACTCGGACTTCATCACCCACCGCGGCGTCTGGTGGACGACACGGCGCGAGAACGTCCGGGGGCACAAGGACATCCCCGAAACGGTCGTGGCCCAGAAGAAGCACTACACGCAGGAGATCGTCTCCGTCCAGGCCGTCGCGCCCGACGTCGCGCTCGTCCACACCGCGTGGACCTGGCCGGGCCACCGCGTCTCGACGGCCGAGCCGCCCGAGGACCGCAGGGGACTCGTCACCCTGGTGCTGGTGCGGCAGCCGACCGGTCGCTGGTTGATCCGCGCCGCGCACAACACCAGGGAGAACGGCCTCGCCGACGGGAAGCGCTGACAGCCTCCGGTCCTCGGCTCAGAAACCGCTCGGCCCGCTCGCCGTCCGCGGGCCGCTGGCCGCCGGCCGCCGTCCGCCGGGCGCCGGCCGTCCCGTTCACGTTCCCGCGCGCGTCCCCCGCCACTCCTGGACACATCTCCGCGTTCACCGGGAAACCTCCCCGGTGGGTGTGGCGTGCGACCATGCCCGGACAGTGTCGCGCACGACCAAGGAGGCAGCCGTGATGTCCGGAAACGAGGCCGGGACGACCGAGCGCTTCATCACCGTCTCGCTGGAGAAGCGGGGTGTCAGCTGTACCGCGAAGCTGCTCGGCGACCGCGCGCCGATCACCTGCGACGCGGTGTGGAACGCCCTGCCGCTGGGCGGGGACGTCTACCACGCCAAGTACGCGCGCAACGAGATCTACGCGCTGGTCCCGCCGTTCGCGCCCGAGGAGCCGCCGCTGGAGAACCCGACCATCACCCCCATCCCCGGCGACCTCTGCTACTTCACCTTCACCGACACCCAGTTGGGCACCAGCTCCTACGGCTACGAGAACGACGCCAAGCACCAGGGCCGGACCACCGTCGTCGACCTCGCGCTCTTCTACGAGCGCAACAACCTGCTGATCAACGGCGACGCCGGCTGGGTGCCCGGCATCGTCTGGGGCAGCGTCGTCGACGGCCTGGACCGGATGGCCGACGCCTGTCAGGACCTGTGGCGCGCGGGCGCGTTGGGCGAGAGCCTCACCTTCCGCCGCGCGTAGGCGGCGTCGACGGCGGTGCCGGCGGCGGTGCCGGCGGCAGCGGCGGCTCCGGCACCCCGGCGACGCCGGCCACATGCAGCGCGTGGGCCGCCCGCAGCACCGTCGCGTCGCCGTGCCGCGGCCCCACCAGCTGCAGTCCGATCGGCAGCCCCGCCGCGTCCCGCCCGCAGGGCAGCGAGGCGGCGGGCTGCTGTGTCAGGTTGAACGGATAGGTGAACGGCGTCCACTCCGTCCACCGCCGCTGCCCCGAACCCTCCGGCACCTCCACGCCCTTGGCGAACGCGGTGATCGGCAGCGTCGGCGTCACCAGCAGGTCGTAGCGCTCGTGGAAGCCCCCCATCGCGCGCCCCAGCGCCATGCGCACGTCCACGGCGGCCAGGTAGTCCAACGCGCTGTACCGCGCGCCCTGCTCCCGGATCTCGGCCAACCCCGGGTCCAGCGCGGCCACCTGGGCCGCGTCGAAGAACTCGGTGACCCGCGCGGCGCCGGCGAACCACAGCACGTGGAACGCCTCGCGCAGCTGGTCCAGCGACGGCAGCGGCGGATCGACCTCGTCCACCTCGGCTCCCAACTCGCTCAGCCGCGCGACCGCCCGTTCCACCGCCCGGGCGACCTCAGGCGCGACCGCCACCTCGCGCAGCCGGGGCGAGTAGGCGATCCGCAGGCCCCGCACCCGTTCCGCCCCGCCCACGAGCGCGCCCGCGAAACTGCTGGTGGCCGGGGCCAGTTGGGACCAGTCCCTGGCGTCGGGGCCGCTGATCACGTCCAGCAGCAGGGCCGCGTCGCGCGCGTCCCTGGTCATCGGCCCGACGTGGGCGAGCGTGCCGAAGGCGCTCGCCGGGTACAGCGGCACCCGCCCGTACGTCGGCTTGAGCGCGAAGATCCCGCAGAACGCGGCGGGGATGCGCACCGAGCCGCCGCCGTCCGTGCCCAGGCTCAGCGGCCCGGCACCCAGTGCCACCGCGGCGGCCGAGCCGCCGCTGGAGCCGCCGGCCGTGCGCTCGGGGGCGTACGGGTTGCCCGTCGCGCCGTGCAACGGCGAGTCGGTGACGCCCTTCCAGCCGAACTCGGGGGTGGTCGTCTTTCCCACCAGCACCGCGCCCGCCTCCCGCAGCCTCGCCACCGAGGGGGCGTCCTCCTCCCACCGCTCCCCGGCGGGCACGGCCGCCGAGCCGCGGCGGGTCGGATGGCCACGCTGCAACAGGATGTCCTTGACGGTCGCCGGCACCCCGTCCACCGGACTCAGCGGCGTCCGCCGCCGCCACCGCTCGGTCGCCGCCCGCGCCTGCTCGGCCGCGCCCTCGTGGTCGATCAGCGTGAACGCGTTCACCGTCGTCCGCGCCAGCTCCGCGCGCTCCAGCACGGCGGCGGTCGCCTCCGTCGGCGACGCCTCGCCCGCCGCGAACACCGCCGCCAGCTCGGCGGCGGTCAACGTGGCCAGATCCGTCATGTTTCCTCCCCGGGGACATAACCCAGTCGCTTGTCGACGACGTTGAGCAGCGGCCGGCCCGCGTGCCAGCGGTCGAAGTTGTCCAGAAACTGATGGGCCAGGTCGTCGCGCCAGCCGAAGGTGTCGCCGCTCATGTGCGGCGAGAGCATCAGGTTCGGCACGTCCCACAGCGGGCTGTCCCGGGCCGGCGGCTCCTCGGGCAGCACGTCCAGCGCCGCACCGGCGATGCGGCCGGCCCGCAGCGCCTCGGCCAGGTCGTCGACGACCACGTGCGCGCCCCGGCCGATGTTGATCAGGTGGGCGGTCGGCCGCATCAGCGCCAGGGTCCCCGCGTCGAACATGCCGGTGGTCTGCGGGGTGAGCGGCGCGGCGCAGATCACCCAGTCCGCCTCGGGCAGCAGTTCGGGGAGTGAGTCGGCGGCGTGCACGCGGCCGAAGGCCGGGTCCCGCTCCCTGGCGCGCCGGCCGACCAACTCGACCGTCACGCCCAGGGTTTGGAGCAACGCCCCGATCCGCCGCCCGATCGGGCCCGAGCCGACGACCAGGGCGTTGCTGCCGTAGACCTTTGCCGTCTCCCGGTGAACCCAGCGGTGCTGGTCCTGCGCGGCCCAGGTTCCCCGAAAATCCTTTGCCAGAGCCAACACCAAACCGGCGACATATTCGGCGATGGGGCGATCGAAGACACCACGGGCGTTCGTGATCACGGTGTCGGATTCCAGCAGTTCTGGAAAGAGCAGCCGGTCCACTCCGGCGCTTGCCGTGTGCACCCAGGTCGGGCGAGGGCCCGGCCCGGGCCAGGCGTGTCGAACGGCGTCGGACAGGAAGTCCCAGACGAGCAGGACGTCTGCCTCCGGCAACCGTGTGGCCAGCGACGGCGCGTCGCTGATCAGCACCTCGGCACGGCCTTCGAGCCGGTCGAGGCGGGGTGGTGGATCGTCGTCGAGAACCAGGACACGAGGTGCGGTCATGAGGGAGAAACCGTTCCGAAACGAATGGCTGTTTGATTGGCATGGCGAGGATTGACCACGCTAGGAACCGGAACTACCTTCGTCAACGAAGGCATCTGCGAAAACCAGTATCCCGGCCGGGGTTTCCCCCTCCCCCAAGCCGCCCCTCCGTTGTGAATCGGGGTCCCGACATGGATGTCTCCTTTTTGGGCGGGCCGCAACCGCAGCGCGGTGTCGGAGTCGTCGCACCCTTTGATTTCGCCCTCGACCGCGAGCTGTGGCGTTGGGTTCCCGACGACGTCTCGCTCCATCTCACCCGTACCCCGTTCGTCCCCGTCGAGGTCAGTCTCGACCTCGCCCGGCTGGTCAGCGAGCACGAGACGCTCCGCGAGGCGGTGCGCGCGCTGATCGCCGTCAGCCCCGAGGCCGTGACCTACGCCTGCACCTCGGGCAGCTTCGTCGGCGGCCTCGCCGGGGAGCGCGCGATGGCCGAGGCCATGACCCAGGCGGGCGACGTACCGGCGTGCACGACCTCGGGCGCGCTGCTCAGCGCGCTGCGCGAGCTGGGCGCGAAGCGCGTCGCCGTGATCACCCCGTACACGAAGTCGGTCACCGACGCGCTGGAGGACTATCTGCGGGAGGCCGGCATCCAGGTCTGCGGGCGCAGCTATCTCGGTCTGACCAGGGAGATCTGGCGGGTCGGCTACCGCGACGTGGTGGACATGGCGCGCGAGGCGGTGCACGAGGCGCCGGACGCGCTCTTCATCAGCTGTACCAACCTCCCCACCTACGACGTGATCCCGCAGCTTGAGGCCGAGCTGCGGATGCCGGTGGTCTCGGCCAACCAGGTGACCATGTGGGCCGCCCTGCGCCAGCTCGGCAAGGACGCGGTCGGCCCCTACCAGGCGCTGCTGGATCCGGCCGCGCGGCGCGGCCCCGCCTCGATGGCGCCGCTCCCGCCCGTCGTGGACGGCGCGCTGCCGGGCACGGCGCTCCCCGAGCCGGCCCTGGCCGAGGCGGTGGAGCCGCCGCAGGGCTACCAGGAGGGCTTCCCCGATCCGTTCGGCGACGCGCTGCCGGACGTCTTCCCCGACGACGAGAGGTGAGGTGACGGATGGTCGCGAAGGTTGGCTTCCTGTACCCGGGGTACTCGGCCGAGGACGACTTCCCCCGGCTGGAGGCCATGCTGAACGAGGCGGGCGCCGACGTGCGGCTGCCGCTGGTCCACACCGACATCGGCACCGACGCGCACCGGGTCGACGCCCTGCTGGAGATGGGTTCCGTCGACCGGCTGACGGCGGTGCTGGGCGAGTTGACGGAGGGGCGGGGCGTCGACGCGGTGGTGTGGGCCTGCACGTCGGCCAGCTTCGTCTTCGGCTTCGAGGGCGCGCGGGAACAGGTGCGCCGGCTCTCCGCGGCCGCCGGGCTGCCCGCCTCCTCGACCTCCTTCGCGTTCGCCCGCGCGGTCGCCGCGCTGGGAGTGCGGCGGGTGGCGGTGGCCGCCACCTATCCGGAGGACGTGGCCGGGCTCTTCGCCGACTTTCTGAAGGCGGCCGAGATCGAGGTGGTCGCGACGCGCGGCAGTGGGATCATCACGGCAGCGGAGGTCGGCACGTGGGGGCGCGAGGAGGTGCTGCGGCTCGCGCGCGCCGGTGACGACCCGGGCGCGGAGGCGGTGCTGCTGCCGGACACCGCGCTGCACTCGGCGGCCTGGGTGGCCGAGCTGGAGGCGGAACTGGGCAAACCGGTGCTGACGGCGAACCAGGTCACGGTCTGGGAGGGCCTGCGCCTGCTGGGCCACCGCCCGGTCTGCCCGCCCCTCGGCACGCTGTTCGCCGCGCGGGGCTGAGGCCCGCCGGGTCTCAGGGGCGCGGGGAAGGACACGGCGCGTGGGTGGGCGGGGGTCGGTCGACCACGGCGCCGGCCGGTTTCGGCGGGGTGTCGGACGCGGCCCGACGCCTGGTCGCTCGCGCGGTTCCCCGCGCCCCTTGTGGGGGGCGGCGTTCGCGGCCGTGCGCCGGTGACCATGGGTTGGTGGCGGGCCCCGGTCCTCACGCCCCTTCGCGGTGCCGCTTGCCGGCCGTGCGGAAGGCGTGGATGGCCTGGCCGTGCTCCTGCGCGCCCCGCACCGCCTCCTCCCAACTCAGCGCGCGTAGACGTTCGTTGCCGGCCCCGAAAAGCGGCCCCGTGGCGCGGTCGGCCATCAGCGGCGCGAGCAGCGCGAGGGAACGCGCGCCGAGCGCGACCGGCCCCGCCGTGCTCCCCGTTCCGGTCCTGACGATCCGGCCGCCGGCGAGGTCGACCTCGCGCACGTCGAGCGAGAGCAGGTCGAGCACGCGGATGTCCGTCTCCCACAGCAGTTGCCAGAGCGCGCGGTGCAGTACGGGGATGGAGTCGTCCGCGAGGAGGGCGTCGCATCTCTCCGGGGTGATGCTTTCGGCCATGATCTTCATGGATGGGCAGTATTCCGCCATCGCCCGGCCCCGTACAGGGGTTGGGGCTGGCGTACTCCCGCCCTGGCGCGCGCCCGGCGCCGGCGGGCGTCCGGTGCCGGCGGGCGTCCGGTGCCGGCGGGCGCTCAGCGGCCCGCCAGCATCGCCGCCAGATGCTCCGGCGGCAGCGGCCTGGCGTAGTGCCAGCCCTGGCCCGTGTCACAGCCGATGCGCCGCAGCCGTTCCGCCTGGGCCGGGCCTTCGACGCACTCGGCGGTCACCGTGAGGCCCAGTTTGTGGGCGAGCTGGACCAGGGAGGTCACGATGGTCTCGTCCGCCGGGTTGAGATGGCGCGCGGTGCGGAAGCCGCGCACGAACGTGCCGTCCAACTTCAGCGCGCGCACCGGGAGCCGGCTGAGGTAGGCCAGGTTGGAGTAGCCGGTGCCGAAGTCGTCGATGGCGATCCGCACGCCCATGTCGGAGAGCGCCTGGAGTGCCTGGAGCGGACGACCGGCGGAGCCCATCACGTCGGACTCGGTCAGCTCCAGTTGGAGGAGCCCGGACGGCAGTCCTGACTCGCGCAGCGCGCAGGCCACGTCGTTGACCAGGTCGGAGTCCCAGACCTGCCGGACGGCCACGTTGACGGAGACGAAGAGCGGCGGTCCCGGGTGCTCAAGCTGCCAGCGGCGCGCCTGGCGGCAGGCCTCGTGGAGCACCCAGCGGCCGAGCGGGACGATCGCGCCGTTCTCCTCCGCCAGGCCGATGAAGCGGTCCGGGCTCAGCGTGCCGAACTGCGGATGCCGCCAGCGCACCAGCGCCTCCGCGCCGCGCACGATGTCGTCCGCGAGCCCCACGATCGGCTGGTACTCCAGGGTGAACTCCTCGCGCTCCACCGCGTGGCGGAGAGTGGAGGAGAGCGACTGGCGGGTCATCCGGTGCGCGTTGCGCTCGGGGTCGAAGAGCGTCCAACGGGCCTTGCCGTCGGCCTTGGCCCAGTAGAGCGTGGTGTCGGCGGCCTGCATCAGGTCGGTCGGGGTCGTGGTGGCGCATTCTCGCTCCACGACGCCGATGCTGGCCGAAACCGCCAGGCGCTGGCCGGCCAGGTCGAAGGGGTGCTGGAGCGCGGCCAGCATCGCGCTGGCCAGCACGGTCAACTGCTCGGTGCTGGTCGAGCTCTCCACCAGCACCGCGAACTCGTCCCCGCCGAGCCGGGCCACCAGATGCCCCCCGGCCCCGCTGGCGCACTCGGTCAGCCGCTGGGCCGCCGCGCTCAGCAGCTGGTCGCCGACCCGGTGGCCCAGGGTGTCGTTGACGGCCTTGAAGCCGTCCAGCCCCAGATAGCACAGCCCGATCCGGCCGGTGGCCGAGTCGGCGAGGGCGTGGGTGAGCCGTTCGAAGAAGAGGGCGCGGTTGGGCAGCCTGGTGACCGGGTCGTGCATCTGGATGTGGCGCAGGCGTTCCTTCAGCTCCCGGCGTTCGCTGATGTCCGCCACCGTCAGCAGCGCGACGGTGCGGCCGCCGCCGGTGGGGGTGACGGTGATGTCGGCCCAGAGCGTGTGGCCGTCGGTGTGCTTGATCCGGCGGGTGCAGCGCAGCAGCTCCCGGTGGCCGGTGAGCACCGCGCGGTAGGAGCCCTGGGTGCGGTCGTCGATGCCGATGCCGGCGAGCGCGTCCGCCGAACGCCCCGCCAGCTCCTCGGGCCTGACGCCCAGCAGCGCGCCGAGCGCGGGGTTGGCGGAGATGATCTGCCCCGATCTGCCGAGAAGCGCCATCGGCAGCGCGGCGATGCGGAAGACCGCCTGATAATCCCTATGCGCCTCACTCTCCGTAATGGCATGGGGAGTTGCGGCGAGGCCGCCTCCGGGGATCTGGCCCGGTCCTTTGGGGGGTCCGTTCACCGCTTGCTCCGGAAGGGGATGGGGCGCCCGCGGACGGTGCCTTCGGGCACTCCCCGGCTGCCCGCATGGCGTATCCGCGCTGGAAATGTGCCGATCATAGAGGTTCGGGAGTGGGCTGAGCCAGTGCCCGACGGGCCTGTCTCGATTCCCAGAAAGTGCCTCCCCGACAAGTTTTCGACCAGTTGATCGTTTCTGCTCGGCGGCTTTCTTTCAACGATCATTCGGGACTGTCGTTCACGTGGAGTAATCGAAACTCCGTTACCTGACCGGGCTAGCGAAACAGGGCGAACCACTCCAAAAACAAACAAGGTGGACTCGGCGTACCACAACGGCACGACGGGAGGTCGCAGTGCGCCGTGACCATCGCCGCCCAGCGGCCGTCCTGACCGCGCTCGCCGCCCTGCTCGCCACCACGATGACCGCCGCCCCCGGAACCGGGGCGCTCGCCGACGAGCCGTGCGGGCTGCCGCGCTCGGCCGCCGTCCACCACTCGCTCGGGCTGGACAGCTGGAACGACGACTATCCGCGCCCGGTGGGCACCGTCCGCGCCGTGATGCTGTTCCTTTCCTTCCCCGACACCGAGCCCCGACTGAGCCCCGGGCGCATCGCCGAGGACTACTTCCCGGCCACGACGGAGTACTTCGACCGCTCCTCCTACGGAAGGCTCTCGCTGGAGACCGAGGTCGTGGAGGAGTGGCTGGAGATGCCGGCCGACTCCGTCGACTACGGCATACAGCGCGACTGGCCCGCCGAGCAGCGCGCCGACTACCTGCACGACGCGCTGTCGGTCATCGCCCCCGCGACGGATCTGGCGGCCTACGACGTGGTCTACCTGGTCGCGGACCCGGACGCGCCGGGCGTCGACTCCGACGCGACCAAGGTGGTCAACTTCAACTCCCCGATCACCGTCGGGGAGGCCGAGATCCGTCGTCTGGTGACCGTCTTCGAAAACCGCCGCCCCGACCGCAACGTGCTGGCGCACGAGACCGGCCACGTCTTCGACCTGCCCGACCTCTACAACCGGCCGACGGAGGGCAGCGGCGACTGGGACACCCATGTGGGGGACTGGGATCTGATGGGCAGCCAGTTCGGACTCGCCCCCGACCTCTTCGGCTGGCACAAGTGGAAGCTGGGCTGGCTGGACCCCGAGCACGTCGCCTGCGTCCGCTCCTCCGGCACCAGCCTGCACACGCTCCAGCCGCTGGGCGCCCCGCTGGACGAGCGCGACCCGGCCGCCGACACCCGGATCGCCGTGGTGCGCACCGGCCCCTCCGAGGCGCTGGTGGCCGAGGCGCGGACGCCGATCGGCAACGACAGGTCGCTGTGCACCAGGGGCGTCCTGCTCTACCGGGTGCGGGGCGACGTGGCCTCCGCCGAGGGCCCGGTGCGGGTGATCGACGGGCACCCGGAGTCCGACGCCTGCCACGGCACCTCGGTGCACCCCCGGCTGGCCGACGCGCCGCTGGAGACCGGCGAGAGCTATGTCGACGCGTCGTCCGGGGTGCGGATCGAGGTGGGGGAGCGGACGTCGAGCGGCGGCTGGCACATCAGGGTGGACAAGGAGTGAGCGCCGGACCCCGAGCATGGGGAAGGCCCCCCGGTCTGTCGACCGGAGGGCCTTCATCAGGTGCGCCGCCAGGGACTCGAACCCCGGACCCGCTGATTAAGAGTCAGCTGCTCTAACCAACTGAGCTAGCGGCGCCTGCTGACGTCGTAGACATTAGCACTCCGAACCGGTGAAGCAAAAATCGGTTCCCGAGCCGGCCCACGAGACGTTTGCCCAGCCCACGGGGGACGCCGCCGCAGCGGCCCGCACGGCACCCGTCGGCCTCACGCCCGCCGTCCCCGCAGCTTCCGACCGAACTCGATCATCTTCACCGCGTAGTCCTCGGTCCAGCCCGCGCGGTCGGCGATCGCCGCCGCGTTCCACGCGTCGAACCGGGCCGGGTCGGCCAGCTGCGCGGCGGCCAGCGCCTGGTACTCCACCGAGCGGTCGGCGGCCTGCTGGAAGGCCGTCGCCAGCTCGGTGGAGCGGTCGAGCAGCTCGCGCGGGTCGCTGATCGACTCCAGCGAGAAGAAGTGCTCCTCGTCGGCACGCTCGTCCGGCGGCTCGAAGAAGAGGGCGGCGGGACGACGGTACCGGGGCGGTGTGCCGGAGGGCTCGCGGCCGGGGCCTGGGTCGGACATGCGGCGATCAGCCTCCTGGTTCAGGACGGCGGAGTCAGATGGCGTTCCTGTGCGGTCGACGATCCATTGTGCCGCGCCCTGGGGATCGCCGACGAGACTCCGGGGGCGCTCGCGCCGGCCTGGTCGTCCGTCTCACGCCGGCGCGGGCGCCGGGCGTCCTCGTCGATCGTGGGCAGCGTGCCGTAGTCCGGGGCGCTCTCGCCCCGGTCCCAGCCGAAGCGGGCCCGTATCCGTGCCGACACCAGCAGCGCCGGACGGGCCAGCAGCAGCCCGGCCACCATCACCGTCACCCCGGCGACCGCGTCCAGGAAGTAGTGGTTGGCCGTGCCCATGACGACCATGACCGTGATCAGCGGATAGCCGACGGCCGCGGCGCGCAGCCACCGCGAGCGCCGCCCGTAGTGCCAGAGCGCCACCCCGCACCACACCGCCCAGCCCACGTGCAGGCTCGGCATGGCCGCGTACTGGTTGGTGAGGTCGCCCATCCCGCTGGGCGCGCTCGCGTCGTCCGCCCACCAGCCCCAGTCGCTGTACTGCGCCAGGCTGTCCACGAAACCGTGTCCGCCGGGCAGCAGCCGGGGCGGGCTGGTCGGCATCAGCGTGAAGCCGACCAGGCCCATCATGGTCGAGATCAGCAGCCAGGTCCGCATCAGCCGGTAACGCGCCGGGCGCTGGTGGTAGAGCCACAGCAGCACCAGCGGGGTCACCAGGTAGTGCAGGGAGGCGTAGGCGAACGAGGAGGGGATGCCCAGCCAGGGCTCCTGGGTGAACAGCTCGTTGAGCGGCTCCTCCGCGTGCAGCCACAGCGCCCGCTCCAGCCGTAGGATGCTGAGGCCGTTCTCCACGGCCGTCGTGACGTCTCCCCGCGCCAGCAGTCTCGCTCCGGAGTAGGCCCCGTAGGCCACCAGGATCAGCAGCAGCTCGGTCCACCAGCGTGGCCGCTGTTTGGGCATCGGCGGGAACTCCGGATCATCTCGTCTTCGACTGTTGGACAGACGTGCGTCAGTTAACCGTAAGGCGAACCGCTACGGGAGAGACGCCGAGGAGCTCTTCCCGGTTGCGTGAGGAATGATGTGAGACGTGTGGGACGTGAGCGCTCGCGTTCCTCCGCACCCGCCCCACGAGAGGAACTCCATGGCCCCGCGCATCCTGTTGGTCCGACACGGGCGGACGGCCTGGTCCGTCTCCGGACGGCACACCGGACTGACGGATGTCCCCCTGCTCGACGAGGGGCGCGCGCAGGCCAGGGCGTTGGGCGAACGGCTCCGGCGCGCGCCGTGGGACGGCCTGCCGGGGGCGGAGGTCCGCACCAGCCCGCTGAGCAGGGCCGCCATGACCTGCGCGCTGGCCGGCTTCGGCGACCGGGCCACCGCCTGGGACGCGTTGCGGGAGTGGGACTACGGGCAGGAGGAGGGCCGCACCACCGAGGAGATCGCCCGGGACCGCGGTGGTGACTGGGTCATCTGGCGCGACGGCGTGCGCGGCGGCGAGTCCATGGCGCGGCTGGCCGAGCGCGCCGACGAGGTGGTCGCCTGGGCGCGCGGCGTCGAGGGGGACGCCGTGGTCTTCGCGCACGGGCACATCCTGCGCGCGGTGGCGGCCCGTTGGCTCGGCCAGGAGGTCGACTTCGCCGCCCGGCTGAAGCTGGACGCGGCGGCGCTCTCCGTTCTCTCCCTGGCCTACGGCGAGCCCGCGCTGGAGAGGTGGAACGACACCGCGCACCTGACCGGATCCGACTGAGGCGACGAGGCGCCGCCGGGGCCCTACGCGCCGACGGCGCGCTGCCGTTCGATGAACGGGGCGACGGCCCGCTCCCTGCGCGCCGGCCTCAGCCGGGTCGCCGTGTCGGCGAGCAGTTCGGTGATCCGGGTGGAGCGGACCCCGGACATCAGGTCGAGGGTCCGCTGGCCCGCGGCCGCGGCCTCCTCCGGCCGGCCGGACCTGGCCAGGAAACCGGCCAACTCGGCCGAGTAGAGCGCGATGTTGCGGGCGAAGTGCGGGTCGCTCAGGGCCACCCGCACCGCGCGCCCGGCGCACTCGGCGGCGCGCGCCCAGTCGCCGAGCAACGCCCAGCACTGCCCCTCCAGACTGGCGAACTCGCCGTCGCCGAAGAACGACATCCACTCCGGGGTCATCGCGACCGACCCCCGGGCGTAGGCCTCCCCGGCCCGCTCGATCGCCTGCCGCACGTCGGCGCGCTCCCCCATCCCGGCCCAGCCGGCGGCCTCGCGCAGCGCCAGCAGGGAGCGCAGGCGCTCCGAGCCGACCACCTCGGCGGCGCGCGCGCCGGCCTGAGCGGCGCGCACCGCCTCGCGCGGGCGCCCCGTGTCCCTGGCGAGAAAGGCCAGATTGCAGAACGCGTGCGCCTCCAGCGCCGGATCACCGCTCACCCGCGCGGTCGCCAGCGCCTCCCCGTAGTAGGAACGGGCCTCCGCCCAACGGCGCGAGTCGTGCGCGAGCCAGCCGACGGAGAGGGCCAACTCGCCCGTGTTCGAGTGGAGTTCGTCGTTGACCGAGGAACGCCTCGCGCCGAGGTCCAGCAGCTCGTAGGCGGTCCGCAGCGCCTCGCCGGCCGGCCGGTAGAGCGCCAGCGCCCCGTGCTGGTCGTCGAGCAGCCGGATGTCGCGCACGGCCTCGCGGACCCGGGCGACCTCGGCGGTCCCCGGCCGGGTTCCGGCGGCTGAGGCAGGGGGCGCCGGGCCCAGGCCCGCGAGGGACGCGATGGCGGCGGTGCCGCCCGTCATGAACGCACGACGCAGCACGTCGCTCTCCTCCGTGTCGTGGGTGTGCCCGCCCGGGGGCGTGCCCTCGCGCCCGCGCGCGGGCGACGGTGGGGCGGCTGTGGGGGTGGTGTTCGGCTCGGCACGTGGTGGGGGGACGGCGCGCGCACCGCGTCCTCGGACCGTCTGGCGTGGCGCGAAACCGAGGTCGGTCAGGGTGCGTCCCGGGAACATATGAAGAAATACCCGTTCGTACGCGTAGTTAGGGCACCGAATCTCGCCCGCTTCCACACGTCCCACATAGCGCGCGTCGCAGGAGACCCGCTCGCCGATCTCCCGCGCCGCGCGCCGCACCGCCGCGGCGAACTCGCCGGGGGAGAGCCCGCCGCGCAGCCGGCGGAACGTCTCGTTGGGGGTGGCCGACCGGGACGGGGGTGATGACCTCGCCATGACGGCGAAGGTACCGGCTGTAGCGGTACGGGCACCGGGAGTTGGGGAGTGGCGTCACCCGCGCTCGTGGATCTGCCATGAACTGCCATCCAAAGGAGGGGATCCCGGCCGTAGCCGTTGACAGGGGTCCGCCGTTAGACATGCGCACCCGACAGCACCCCTGGAGGAGGACCCATGGCGGACACCGGCGACGCGGCCTGCGACGTGGTCACGGTTCCGGCGCGGCAAGGACTGGAAGCCGTCGACCTGCTGCGCCTTCGGCACGGGGTGGGCCCGGTGCTGCACGACCGGGAGAGCGACACCCTGGGCTTCCTGGTCCCCCCGGGCACCGCCGCCCGGTGGAACCTGCCCGGCAGCGCCTGCACCAGGGCGGGCGCGGCGGCCCCCGTCGCCGGCGGCCGGCCCTGGGCGAGGGGCAGCGGCTGGCTGGTGCCCCCGGAGGGCGCCGTCGCCCGCTCCACGGAGCCCGAGCGGCTGCGGGCGGCCATCCACGAGGCGGTCAACACGCTGGCGGTCGTGGACCGTTGCGGCGGCACCGCGCACCACTGAGCCGAACGGCGCGCGGCCGGCCCGCGCGCCGGGCGTGCGCGCCCCCGGTATCAGGACCCCCGGTTCCCGGGGGAGACTGGGGCCGTGGCGGGAAGACGAGCGCGGCGGTCGGCGGACCGGGGACAGGTGACCGAGACGGTGGACGGCGGCGAGGCCCGCCTGGTCCCCGACCCGGACCGGGAGGACGCCTGGGAGCTGCTGATCGACGGCGCCCCCCAGTCCCATGTCGACCTCGCCGACCCCACCCGGCTGGCGTTCGAGTACCAGCGCAGGCTCGGCCATCTCGTCGACCTGCTCGCGCCGCCGGGACGGCCGGTGCGGGTGCTCCACCTCGGTGGTGGCGCGCTGACCCTGGCGCGGTACGTGGCGGCGACCAGGCCGCGCTCCGGCCAGCAGGTGGCCGAGCCGGACGCGCGGCTGACCGCGCTCGTGCGCGGGCGGCTGCCGCTACCGGACGGCGCGCGGGTGCGGGTGCGCGCCCTTGACGCCAGGGAGGCGCTGGCCAGGGTGCCCGAGGGCTGGGCCGACCTGGTCATCACCGATGTCTTCGCCGACGCCAGGACCCCTGCGCACTGCGCGAGCGTCGAGTTCCTCGACGCCGTCAGGACGGTGCTGGCCGCGGGCGGTTGGTACGCCCTCAACTGCACGGACGGGCCGCCGCTCGCCCACCTGCGGGGGCAGGCGGCGACGCTGCTCGCCAGGTTCCCCGAGGTCTGCCTGATGGCCGAGCCGGCGGTGCTGCGCGGCCGGCGCTTCGGCAACGGCGTGTTCTGCGCCGCCGACCACCCGTTGCCGGTCGCCGAGCTGACCCGCAGGTCCGCGGGCGACCCGTACCCCGCGCGGCTGCTCACCGGGCGTGAGCTGGTGGACTTCACCGGCGGCGCCGCCGTGGCCACCGACGCCACGGCCCGGCCGTCACCGCCCCCGCCGGACGGGGTCTTCCGCTGATCCACCGCTGGTCGGGGGCGGTCGGGCGGGCGTTGTCAGACCCTCGTGTCACAGTGTGTGACCAGATGGCGTGTGACTGCGACAGGGGTGGGACATGGGCGCGTGGAGCCTTGACGGGATGCGGCGGGCGTGGCGCCGGGGGAGGCGGCCGCTGCCGCGGAGGGTCCGCCCCGCGCGGACGTGCGGCGGCCCCCGGCCCGGCCGCGCGGGGCGCGGCGCGGGGCCGGGGGCCGGTGTCCCCCGCCCTCCTTCCCGAGGGGAAGGCATCCGGGGTGGGCGGGGGAGGCGCGGCGCCGTCCCCGGCGCCCGCTCCGGGCCGGCGTCAGCCGGCGGCCGGCAGCCGGCCGGAGCCGACCACCTCGGCGTACCAGCGGGCGCTCGCCTTCGGGGTGCGGCGCAGCGTCTCGAAGTCCACGTGCACGACCCCGAAGCGCTTGCTGTAGCCGTACGCCCACTCGAAGTTGTCCAGCAGCGACCACAGGAAGTACCCGCGGACGTCGACGCCGAGCCCGATGGCCTGGTGCACCGCGTCCAGGTGCCCGTGCAGGTAGCCGATCCGGTTCGGGTCGTGCACGGCGCCGTTGGCGTCCACCTTGTCGTCGAAGGCGGCGCCGTTCTCCGTGACGTAGAGCGGCAGGTCGGGGCGCTCCGCGCCGAAGCGGCGCAGCAGGTCCGTCAGGCCGGTCGGGTCGACGACCCATCCCATGTCGGTGCGCTCGCCCGCCGCCAGGTGGAACTCGACGGACTCCGACCCCACCCAGGGCGAGTGCTCGGACGCCCCGTGGCCGTCGTTGCGCGGCGCCTTCCGGCCCCCCACGGGGGCCGAGACCACGGTCGGGTTGTAGTAGTTGAGCCCGAGGAAGTCGATCTCCTGGTGGATCGTGGCCTCGTCCCCGTCCCGCACGAAGGACCAGTCGCTGATGTGCGCGGTGTCCTCCCTGAGGTCCTCCGGGTAGGTGCCGTGCAGCAGCGGGTCGGTGAAGATCCGGGTGTGCAGCGCGTCGATCCGCCGCGCCGCGTCCAGGTCCTCCGGCGCCTCGGTGCGGGCCCTGATCACGCCGGGGTTGACGGTGATCCCGACCTTCGCGTCCGCGGGCAGCGTGTCGCGCAGCGCCCGCACGCCGAGGCCGTGCGCGAGGTTGAGGTGGTGGGCCGCCTTCAGCACGGACTCCGGCTCGGTCCGGCCGGGCGCGTGGACGCCGGAGCCGTAGCCGAGGAAGGAGCTGCAGAAGGGCTCGTTGAGCGTGGTCCACATCGAGATGCGGTCGCCCAGCGCCGAGGCCACGAGCTGGGCGTACTCGGCGAAGCGCTCGGCGGTCTCCCGCGCCGGCCAGCCGCCGGCGTCCTCCAGCTCCTGGGGCAGGTCCCAGTGGTAGAGGGTGATCGCCGGGGTGATCCCGCGCTCCAGCAGCCCGTCGGCCAGCGACCGGTAGAAGTCCAGCCCGCGCTGGACGGCCGGGCCGCGGCCGGTCGGCTGCACCCGGGACCAGGAGACGGAGAAGCGGTAGGCCTTCAGGCCCAGCTCGGACATCAGGTCGAGGTCGTCGGCCCAGCGGTGGTAGTGGTCGCACGCCACGTCGCCGGTGTCCCCCTGGAAGACCTTCCCCGGCGTCCGGCAGAAGGTGTCCCAGATGGAGGGCGTGCGGCCGTCCTCGTTGGCGGCCCCCTCGATCTGGTAGGACGCGGTCGCCGATCCCCACAGAAAGTCGGCCGGGAAGACCCGAGGTTGTTTTTCAGACATGGAAGCGCTCCCATTCTTGCTCGTGGAGAGGGTGTCGAAGCGGGGCTGGCGGGGTGCTCAGCCCTTGAGTGCGCCGTGCATGATGCCGCCGACGATCTGCTTGCCGAACAGCACGAAGGCGACCAGCAGGGGCAGGGTGCCGAGGAAGGCCCCCGCCATGATCACGCCGCGGTCGGGGACGTAGCCCTGGCCCAGCCCCGTGAGGGCGACCTGGACCGTCGGGTTCTGCTGGGTGAGCGCGATGATCGGCCAGAAGAACTCGTTCCACGCCGCCACGAAGGTCAGCATCCCGAGCACGGCCATCGCCGGCCGCGCCGCCGGGAAGACGACGTGCCAGACCACGCGCAGGCTGTTGGCGCCGTCCACCCTGGCGGCCTCGATCAGCTCGCTCGGCAGCGCCTGTACCAGGTACTGCCGCATGAAGAAGACGCCGAAGGCGCTGACCATCGTCGGCAGGATCACGGCCTGGAGCTGCCCGGTCCACTCCAGCTCGGCGATCGCCATGAAGAGCGGGACGACGGTGAGCTGGGGCGGAACCATCATGGTGCCGATGACCAGCAGGAGCAGCAGGTTCTTCGCGCGGAACCTGAGTTTGGCGAAGGCGAAGCCGGCCAGGGTGGCGAAGAGCACGGTGGAGACGGTGATGGTGCCGGCCACGAAGATCGTGTTGATCATGGCCGTGCCCATGTGGGCATCGGTCCAGGCCGTCTCCAGGTTGCTGAAGAGCCGCCCGCCGAACCAGAAGGGCGGGGTCGGCTCGGCCAGCCGTGCGTTGCTGTGCGACGCGGCGATCGCCGACCAGAGCAGCGGCAGCACCGAGCCGAGCGCGAAGACGGCGAGGATGACATAGGACAGCCAGCCGGCGCGCAGATGGCCGCCGGCGCGGCCGGCGCCGCCGCCGCGCTTCCGGCCGCCGCGTCCGGGCGGCGGCGGGTCCAGCTCTTCCGCCGTGTCCGGGGTGATGACGGGTGCCGTGGCCATCACGCCTCCTCGCCGTTGCTCTTGCCCACCAGCCGGGTGAGCACCCAGTAGAGAAGCCCGATGACGATCAGCAGCAGGAACATCGTCCAGGCGATGGCCGCCGCGCGACCGAGATGGAGGTTGAACCAGCCGGTCTCGTACATGTAGAGACCGAGCGTCTGGTACTGACTCTGCGCGCCACCGTTCTCGCTGCCCGCCAACAGGTAGGGCTCACCGAAGAGCTGGGTGGCGCCGATGGTGGACACCACCACGGTGAAGAGGATGGTCGGCCGCAGCGCCGGGATGGTCACATGGCGGAACTGCTGCCAACGCGAGGCCCCGTCCAACGAGGCGGACTCGTAGAGGTCGTTGGGCACCGCCTGCATCGCGGCCAGGTAGATCAGGGTGTTGTACCCGGTCCAGCGCCAGATCACGATCGTCGAGATGGCGAACTGCGAGGTCCAGGTGCCGGCCTCCCAGTTCACCGGGTCGATGCCCACCAGGTCGAGCGCCCAGTTGATCATGCCGTAGTCGCGCCCGTAGAGCATCGCGAAGACGAGCGTGGCCGCCGCCACCGAGGTGGCGTAGGGCGTCAGCATGGCCACCCGGAACGCCATGCTGCCGCGCATCCGGTAGTTGAGGACGTGCGCGAGGCCCAGGGCCATCAGCAGCTGGGGCACCGTCGAGATGATCCCGATGGTGAAGGTGTTGCGCAGCGCGTTCCAGAAGAACTCGTCGTTCCAGAGACGGGAGAAGTTGTCGAAGCCGACCCACTCCATCTCGTTCGGGTTGACCATCGACGCCTGGTGCAACGCCGCCCAGCCGGTGTACAGCAGGGGAAAGAGTCCGAAGGCGGCGAAGAAGAGGAAGAAGGGGGAGATGAAGGCGTATGGGCTGAACTTGAGGTCCCACCGGTACCAGCGCGAGCGGCGTTCGATCCGCTTCCGCTCCTGGGGGGACGGCCCTTCGGCCTTGCCGGAATCGGGGCGCGGGGCCGCGCCCCCCGTGGTGGCGGGGGGCGCGGCCGCGGCGTGCTCAGTGGTCATCTACCTGTCCAGGTCATTCCGCGAGGGCGTTGTCCAGCTGGCTCACGACGCCGCTCCAGGCGTCGTCGGAGGAGAGCCCCTGCTGTTCCAGCGCGACCAGACCGTTGGTGATGTTCTCCTGGATCACCTGGTCCTGCGGGCCGATGACGGTCGTCGGGATCTCGGCCGAGGCCTGCGTGAAGATCTCGCCGATCGGGGCGTCCTGGAAGTACTCGTGGGTGGCCTCCAGCACCTCCGGCAGCTCGTGCGCCGCGGCGGAGCTGGGGAAGCTGCCGCGCTCGGTGAAGAGCTTGGCCTGCTGCTCGGGCGCGGTCAGCCAGGCGGCGAGCTTGACGGCCTCTTCCTTGTTGTCACCGGCCTCGGGCACGCCGATGAAGGAGCCGCCCCAGTTGGAGGGCGCGGGGGACTGGGCGACGTCCCAGACGCCGGCGCCGTTGTCGCCCGCCTCGGACTGGATGTAGCCGAGCATCCACGCGGGGCAGGAGGCGACGGTGGCGAACGCGCCGTTGGCGAAGGCGGTGTTCCACTCGTCGCTGAACTGCTGCTGCTGGTCGGTCAGTCCCGCCTCGGCGGCCTGGACCGACAGGTCCCAGGCGGTCTGGACGGACGCGCTGTCCTGGTAGTTGACCTCGCCGTCGGCGCTGTAGTAGCGCTCCTCGTAGGCGTTGACCACGGCGTTGAACATGCCGCCGGCGCCGTCGAGATAGGCCACGTCCTCCGGCCCGTTGGCGGCGAACTCCTCGCCCACCTCCAGATAGGACTCCCAGTCGGCGAAGAGCGCGCTCACCTCCTCGCGGTCGGTGGGCAGCCCGGCCTCCTCGAAGTAGTCGGTCCGGTAGCAGATGCCGGTCGGGCCGATGTCGGTGCCGAGTCCGATCACCCGGCCGTCCTCGGTGGTCGCCTGGTCCAGCTTCCAGGGCAGGAAGTGCTCGGTGTCCACGCCCTCGTGCTCGGAGAAGTCGACCCAGCGGGCGTTGAGGTCGCCGGTCATCTCGGCGATGTTGCCGACCTCGATGGCCTGGATGTCCATCAGCCCGCTGTTCTGCGCGAGGCGGGTGCGGAGCTGGGCTATGTAGTCGCCGTTCTCGGTGATCGAGTCCTGGGTGATGGTGACGCCGGGGTTCAGCTCCTCGTACTCCTCGTACAGCCCGGCCTCCTCGAAGCCGAACTGGCCGAAGACGCCGATGCTGATCTCCACGTCGCCGTCGCCACCCCCGTCCCCGTCGTCGCTGCCGCAGCCGGCGAGGAGGCCGGTGGCGAGGGTCGCGGCGGCGCCGAGGGCGAGCACCCTCGCGCTTCGGCGAAGTGGCCGGTGAGTGGTGCGTGCTCTGTCGCGCATGACGGATCGTCCTCCTGGCGCACACATGACGTTGCCTCCCCGGCCGGTGCTGCGCTTGTGGGGGTCGGGCCCGGGCTTGGAACGTGCGGGTTCTTGTAATGTTTCGGGCGCGTGGGAGCGCTCCCAGTTGTGATGGGTTGAAGGCTTCCTGAGCCCTCGGCGAGTGTCAAGTCATAGAACAGGTCGCTTCGGTATCCGTGATGTAGTTGGATTCCGGGGCGCAAACGGGAGGAACCGATGGCAGTGACAAGGCGCGGCATGGGCCGCGACGGAAGGCCGACGCTGGAACAGGTCGCCGCCCGCGCCGGGGTGGGACGGGGCACGGTCTCGCGCGTGATCAACGGGTCACCGCGCGTCAGTGAGCGCACGCGCGCGGCCGTTCAGCAGGCCATCGCCGACCTGGGGTACGTGCCGCACCGCGCGGCGCGGGCGCTGGCCGCCAACCGTTCGGACGCGATCGCCCTGGTCGTACCCGAGGCCGAGACCCGCCTGTTCGCCGAGCCCTACTTCTCCGGGATCATCCGGGGCGTGAGCGCCGAGTTGGCCGACACCGACATCCAGCTGCTGCTGACACTGATCCGCACCCCGAAGGAGCGGCAGCGGTTCTCGCAGTACGCGGCCAGCCACCGGGTGGACGGCGTGCTGCTGGTCTCCGTCCACGGAGACGATCCGATGCCCGACCAATTGGCCGAAATGGGCATCCCCGTGGTGATGAACGGACGGCGTTCCTCGGACGAGCTGGTGCCCCACGTGGACTGCGACAACGTCGGCGGTGCGCAACTGGCGGTGGAGCACCTGCTGGGGCGGGGACGCTCCACGGTCGCCACCATCACGGGCCCCTCGGACATGTACGTGGCCAGGTGCCGGGTCGACGGCTACAAGGAGGCGCTGCGCGCCGCCGGGCGGGACCCGGACGAGGACCTGATCGCCAAGGGGGACTTCTCCGAGGAGAGCGGGCACGCCGCCATGCACAAGCTGATGCGCCGCAGGCCCGAGCTGGACGCGGTCTTCTGCGCCTCCGACCTGATGGCCATCGGAGCCCGTCGCGCCCTGCGTGAGCTGGGCCGTTCCGTTCCGGGTGACGTCGCGCTCGTCGGATTCGACGACTCCTCGCTGGCCCGCCACATGGACCCGGCGCTCACCAGCGTGCGGCAGCCGATGGAGGGCATGGGCCGCGCGATGACCAGGGCGCTGCTGGCGGAGATCGGCGACTCGGGCCCCGACCGGCCCCGGCTGGTGCTCCCCACCGAGCTGGTGCGGCGGGGCTCCTCCTGAGGCGGGCGCCGCGCGAGCCACGGTCCCAGGGGCGGCGTCGCCGCGTGGCCGGCCGGCCCGTCGGCGGTCCCGTCGTGCGCGTGGCGCCGAGGCGTCGTGCTGGCCACATCCGTGCGGTGACGTTGCGATGGCACCGCTCCCACGCAGCACTTATCGGCCATGTCGGGGCCGTTGCCGGTAGCCAGAAGGTTGTGCAAGGGGGCATCGACTGTCGGTGCCTCGGTCTATGGTCCCTTGCATGGCTGTTCGACAACTCTGTGCGCCCGGCGATCTCGATCTTCGCCGGCCGTTGCCCGGGCGGCCCGCCGCGGCGCAGCGGGTCACGGCGGTCGCGGCCACGTCCGGGCTCTCCCGGGTCGCGGTGGCCACTTCGGCGCCCTGGTTCCCGGGCCTCGCCGAGCTGATGGTGCTCGCCCCGGACGAGGGC
The DNA here is from genome assembly GCF_900230195.1 of Streptomyces zhaozhouensis. Taxonomy (GTDB): domain Bacteria; phylum Actinomycetota; class Actinomycetes; order Streptomycetales; family Streptomycetaceae; genus Streptomyces; species Streptomyces zhaozhouensis. The sequence continues at coordinate 379,430 of NZ_OCNE01000002.1, read as the reverse complement.
GGCCCGCCGTTACGTCTTCCCATGGCCCGCCGGCCGCGTGGCGCGGTGGTGCGGGATCTGCTCTTCAGCCGTGGCGGCCGGGCGCTGACGGTCTCGCTCGGCGGCAGCGAGGAGCAACAGCTGGGCCAGTTGGCGCACTTCACGCTGGAGCCGACGCCGGTCGAGCGCTGGCGGCGCGCGCTGAGCCGGCCGGTCTACGCCGCCTTCGGCGAGTGCGGCGGTCTGCGGCTCGCGGTCAGCGGGGACGGCGAGGTGGTCGCGGGCTGCGACCAGGCGAGCCGTTCCGTGCTGGCCTGGTCGGCGACCGACGGCTCCCGGCTGGTGGACGGCGCCGCCGAGCCGCCCCCGGTCGGCGGCAGCGAGGCGGTCGCGGTCGACACCGACGGCTCGCGGCTCGCGTTCCGGCTCTGCCGGCCCTACGAGCGCGCCCCGGACGGCGGCGTCGCCGTACTCACCCAGGACGGCGGCGCGTTGCGGGTCCTGGCCACGGGGCTCGACTGGTGCGCGGGGCTGGTCTTCGCGCCCGACGGCACGCGGCTGATGGTGGTCGGCACGGCGGACGGCACGGCGGAGGCCGTGCTCCTCGACCCGGCGCTGCCTCCCGGCGCGGAGGTGGTCGAACGGCGGCGCCTGGCCGCGCTGCCCGCCGAGGCCGCCCACCAGACGCTCCGCCCGGTCTGGGGCGCGGCCGGCCCCAGGGCGGCCCTGCGCGTCGACCGCACCGTCACGGTCTGGGACCTGGCCGGCGGCGGCCCGCTCCGTTCCGTCTCCGACCTGGGCCGTTCCACGGCCTGGGCGCTCACCCCGGACGGCCGCGCCCTGGTCGTCGCCTCCCCGGCCGAGATACGCGGTCACGACCTCGGCTGACCCCTGACTTCGCCCGCCGAACCAAGGACGGACGTCATGAACGCCTCCGACCCCCCACCGCCCACCACCCCCCGCTCCCGGGCCGAAGGCCCCGAGGGGCACGGCACCTCGAAGGCTCCGCCGGAGGAGGCCGTGCGGGCGCTGCTGGCCGAGCGGCCGAGCGAGCGGACCTGGTGGGAGGTCTGCCGGCTGCTGGAGCTGGTGCCGCCGGAGCGGCTGGCCGCGCTGCGCGCCGAGGCGCTGCGGTGGCCGGCGGCGCAGCGCCCGATGCCGGACGCCTGGTGGGCGCGGTGGACCTCGGGGGACATCCGCCCGCACCACGCGTTCGCCGGCACCCGCGCGCTGGGGCGCCTCGACCACGTGGAGACCGGCACGGTCGACCACCCGGTGGCCGAGGACTGGGCGGAGGAGGACGATCCGGCGACGGCGCCCCCGGTGGTGCTCCCCCCGGCCCACGCCGCCGACCAGCCGGGGGACGAGGCGCGCACGGCGTACTTCTACAACGGCGCCAGCGCGGTCGCCGCGCCCGCCGGGCTGCGCTGGCTGGCACTGGCCGCCGCGGCCGAGTGGCATCACAACGGCGGGGACATCGCCCGCTGGGAGACCACGCGGGACGCGCCGCTGGTCTGGTATCTGGACGGCACGCAGTTCCACGACGAGTGCTACGACCTGCAACTCTCCCCGGACGGACGCCTCCTGGTGGCCGCCGTCGAGGGCGCCTGGCACGCCTGGTCGGCGGCGAGCGGCGAGCGGCTGTGGCGGGTCAGGCCGCACGCGGCCGAGGGCGCCGAGCACGCGGAGGAGGGCCCGGCCCCCGAGGAGGCCGAGGTCAGCATGGACGACCTGGTCCGCTTCGGGTTCTCGGCCGACGGGCGGCGGCTCGCCGTCGGCACCGGCAGCTCGGACGTGGTCGCCGTGCTGGCCGCGGAGACGGGCCGGGTGCTGCTGCGGCTGGCGGGCGACGACGCGTTCGGCCCGGTCGCGCTGGACGCCGCGGGCGAGTTGCTGGCCCACGCGGCGCCGGCGGGGCGGGTGGTGCTGCGATCCGTGCCGGACGGCAGGGTGCTGGCCGTCGCCGACACCGGCCTCAGCTCGATCGCCGCGCTGGCCCTGGCACCGGAGGGCGAGGGGCTCTTCGTGGTCGGCGGCGTGGTGGGCGGCGCTCCCGAGCGCGCCGGCATCGGGACGACGGCCCGGCCGGCGGCCCGTCGGCTGACCGTGGAGCGGGACGGCGACCGTTTCGCGTTGGTCGGCCAACCCCTGCTGCGGCCCGGCGAGTTCACCGAGGGGCTGGACGCGGACTCGCCCGCGGCGGCGATCTCCGCGCGGGCCTGCTGGACGCCGGGCGGCCCCTACGGCTTCGTCGGGGCCGACTTCGGCTCGCTGCTCTTCGACGGCGCCGGCCGCACGCTGTGGGCCGATCCGGGCAACGCCATCGGGGCGTTCACCCCGGACGGCCGCGCGCTGGTGGTGGTGCAGGAGGAGATCGACGTCTGGTTCCTCGCCGGTCTCGAACGGCCGGAGGAGGAGGTGCCGGCGGAGGAGCCGGCGCCCGGCCGGGTGCTGCTCGCCGGACTGCCGCCCGCGCTCGCGGGCCCGGTCCCGGCCGGCGCCGGCGAGCCGGCCGAGCTGCCCTGCTCCCACTGGTCGGTGCGGGTCGCCGCCGTGGCGGACGGGGCGCGGGCGCTGGCCTTCTGCGCCAAGCTGGACCGGGACTCGGTCGGCCGGCCGCAGGTGCTGTGCCGCTGGCCGGCCGGCGACGCGGGTGAGGGCCCGCCCAGCATCCGTCTGCTGCCCGAGGTCCCCGGCTCCTCCTACCTCTCCGACCTGGCCTTCGCCCCGTCGGGCGAGGTGCTGGCCCGCGGCCTGCTGGGCGACGAGTCGGCGCTGGCCCTCGACGAGGTGGACACCGGCACCACCCGCTGGGTGTACGCGCTGCCCCCGGACTCCTGGGACGAGGAGGAACGGCTGCGCGTCGCGTTCAGCGCCGACGGCTCGCGGGTGGCGCTGGCGGCCCATGTGACCGGCCGTGTCGTGGTGTTGGACGTGCGGGGTGGGAAGCCGCTGCTGTCGCTGACCGAGTCGGCCAGGGAGACGGTCTCGTGGCGGGGCGCCCGGGTGGACATGGCGGCGCTGGACGCCCCGGGGGAGCGGGTCGCCTTCGGCGTGCGGGACGCGGCGAGCCGGGTGGTGGTCCGCGAGGTGGCAGGCGGCGGCGCCGTGCCGGTCACAGCTCCGGCCGGGTTGCGGCAGGTCACGGGGCTGGCGTTCGCGCCCGACGGCCGGACGCTGGCCGTCGCCGGCGCGACCCACAGGGGGCACGCGGGGCTGTGGCTGCTGGCCGTCGGGCCGGGAGCGGGCGGCGCGGCGGTGCCGCCGGTGACCGCGGTCCGCGACCTGCCGATGTTCGACCAGCCGGACGGTCAGCTGGTCTGGTCGGCTGCCGGGCCCCGGGCGTACTTCCCGGGCAGTCACGGCTGGGGCGCGGTCTGGGACGCGGGGGCGCGGCGGACGTGGGCGGAGATACCGTTCGGCTGCGCCGACGGCGGCGTGGCCCTCTCGCCGGACGGCGGGACGCTGGTGACGGTGACCCAGTTCGGCGCCCGCCGGTGGCCGTCGCCGCCGTCCTGAGCCGGCGGGCGCGTCCGCGGAAACGTTCACCTTCTGAAGCCGAGGAGCCCGCGACGCGCCGGGACGCACCGCGCCCCCGCTGCCGGCAGGGCAGCGGGGGCGGGCGCGTGGGGGGCTCTCGGTGGTGTGTGCGCCACCGGGACCCGGGGGGCCGGTCAGTCACCGGGCCGGACCCCCGGGGCATGGGTCACACGGTGATCGACGGGTCGATCACAGCGGGGGGTAGGCGTTGGCCAGCAGCTCCTGGAACTGCGCGGAGAACCAGTGCCCGGAGATCGGGGCGTCCGCCAGGGCACCCGACATGTTGTTGTTGTTGCGCGGGTTCCCCTCGTAGGTGGGGTCGCACATCCGGTCGAAGCCCTTGCCCTCGTCGTTCGGGATCTCCTCGCTGGAGCCGTCCGACTCACCCGGGGGCTTGACCCACACGTAGGCGTCGATGCCCGCGGCGGGCGCGACCTCGGGACGCTCGCCGATGCCGGCACCGGCCTGGTTGCACCAGTTGCCGGCGTGGATGCGCTGGTCGACGCGGCTGCCCTCGACATACGCGTTCACGTCGGTCTCGGGACCGGGCCCGCTCGGACGGTCAGGACCGCCCCAGCCGCTGCGCGAGGTGTCGATCAGCATCCCGATGTCCGAGTTGAAGCCCTGGGAGACCAGTTCCTCGCGGAAGCCCTGGGCGAAGGACTGGTTGTCGACGTAGTAGTTCCAGTCGACCCAGTCGCTCTCCCGCACCGTGGTGCCGTTGATGGTGTCGTCGATGCTGTAGTACGGCTCGACCGTCGGGCCGAAGTTGGCCGTGTTGACGATGAAGCCGTGCACGTCGTCGACGGTGGCGCCGCCGGTGGTGGCGGCCTCGGCGAAGAGCTGGGCCGAGGGGCCGAAGTTGTTGTCCCAGCCGAGCCAGCCGTAGTGGCCGGCGTCGACGTAGTTGTAGACGTTCTCGATGGCGCCCAGGGTCTCCAGCGCGTACGCGACGCCGTTGACGTAGTTGCCGTTGGCCAGCATCTCGTCGCACTCGGGCGTGGCGGTCTCGCGCGGGCTGACGTTGGTCACCAGGTTGGGCAGCGAGTCGATCTCGATGACCGTGACGATCCGCAGGTCGGCGTAGGCCGGGTCGCCGATGATCTCGGCGATCGGGTCGATGAACTCCGACTGGTAGCGGTCGAGCTCGTCGGGTCCCAGCTCGCCGTTGGAGGCGAGCGCGGAGCAGTCGCGGCCCGGCAGGTTGTAGATCACGACCTGGAAGACGAAGTCGTCGTGGCCCTCGGCCTGGACCAGCGCGTTGTCGAGGTGCTCGCGCAGACCGGTGCTGTTGCCGGCCGAGCCGCCGTCGATCGCGGCGATCCGGTCCAGCCAGACGGCGGTCGGCTGGTCGGCGATGGCCTCGCCGCCAGGCTCGGAGGCGGCGTTGGCCGACCAGTCGGGGTTCACGTAGACACCGGCGCCCTCGTACGGGTTGTCCACCCGTTCGAGCGGCCGGGCGTCGTCGTCGGCATTGGCCGTGCCGAGCGTGCCGAGCGTCATCACTCCGGCGCCCAGCAGGGCGCCCGCGACGAGCGCGGTCCGCTTCCTGGCGCGGTGACGTGGGGGGTTGGTGCGGCTCATTGCGGTGCTTCCTCCAGATGGTTGCGTCGGCCCGACCGAGGTGCGGGTCGTGCCGTCGTGCGTCAGGTAAGGAAGGGCGAACCGGTGGGCTCACCGGACCCGTGCCGTGTCGGCGGGAACGGTCGCCGGACGACGTGTTCAGGGCGCCGCCGGGACCCGTGCCCGTCGCACGCCCACGTGTCCTCCCGGTGAGGCCGGTCGGAGGGCCGAAGGGGACCTCCGCTGTGCCGCCGCCCGCCGGGGGCGGGTCGGCGACGGATGGCCGAACACTCGTGGTGGCTGGTGGGGTGGTGGGGGACAAGGGGGTGCACTCGGAAGCGGCTCCAGTTCGTCCGGCGCCCGTCCTCGGCGCCTCGATCGGCTTGGGACCGCTCCCACTGGTTGAAGGGACCGTAGGGCAATCAACCCCCTCTCGCCAAGGGGTCGTTCAAGAATTCGCCGCTGACCTGCCGCTTCATCATGGGGTTTTCCCGGGGGGTTGACGTGTTCAGGTAATGCTCGGATTCTTGGGAGCGCTCCCACTGGCCTGTGCGCGTCACCCCGACGGGCACCTTCTTCCCCCTCCGAGCCGCGAGGAGGTTCGATGCGAATCCACCGTGGATCTCCCATCGGGACTTCAACAAGAGCGAGATCACGCAAGAAGAGCCGCCGCCTCTGGGTCGCGGGTGCCGTGGCCCTGTCCCTGCCGCTCGGGCTGACCGCCGCGGGCAACAGCAACGCCAGCCCGTCGGCCGCCGGGGACGGCGTCGGCACGACGCAGTACGAGGACGAGTTCCTGGAGTTGTACGAGAAGATCAAGGACCCGGCCAGCGGGTACTTCTCGGCCGAGGGCATCCCCTATCACGCGGTCGAGACGCTGATCATCGAGGCCCCGGACCACGGTCACGAGACCACGTCCGAGGCCTACTCCTATCTGATCTGGCTGGAGGCGCAGTACGGCCAGGTCACCGGCGACTGGGGGCCGTTCAACGACTCCTGGGCGCTGATGGAGGAGTACATGATCCCCGGCGCCGCGGATCAGCCGACCAACAGCTTCTACGACCCCTCGTCCCCGGCGACCTACGCGCCGGAGTCCAACGACCCCTCGAACTACCCGGCGCCGTTGGACCCCAACGTCCCCGTCGGCGAGGACCCGTTGGCGAACGAGCTGTCGTCCACCTACGGCACGGACGACATCTACGGGATGCACTGGCTCCAGGACGTGGACAACGTCTATGGCTACGGCAACACCCCGGGCGACCCGTGCGGCGGCAACGCCGAGGGGCCGTCGTTCATCAACACCTTCCAGCGCGGTCCGCAGGAGTCGGTGTGGGAGACCGTTCCGCACCCGTCCTGCGACGACTTCAGCTTCGGTGGCGAGAACGGCTATCTCGACCTGTTCACCGACGACGCGGCGTACGCCACCCAGTGGCGGTACACCAACGCGCCGGACGCCGACGCCCGCGCCGTGCAGGCGGCCTACTGGGCCAACCAGTGGGCCTCGGAGCAGGGCAACCAGGCGCAGGTCGCCGAGACCGTGGAGAAGGCGGCTCAACTGGGCGACTATCTGCGGTACTCGATGTACGACAAGTACTTCAAGCAGGTCGGTGACTGCGTCGGCCCGACCGAGTGCCCGGCAGGCAGCGGCAAGAACAGCTCGCAGTACCTGATGTCCTGGTACTACGCCTGGGGCGGCGCGCTGGACACGTCCGCCGGCTGGTCCTGGCGGATCGGCTCCAGTTTCAACCACTTCGGCTACCAGAATCCGCTCGCCGCCTACGCGCTCTCCTCGGACGAGGCGCTGGTTCCCGACTCGCCGAGCGCGGGCGAGGACTGGGGCGCGAGCCTGGACCGGATGGTCGAGTTCTACCGCTGGCTCCAGTCCGCCGAGGGCGGCATCGCCGGTGGCGCCAACAACAGCTGGGACGGCGCCTACGGCGAGCCCCCGGCCGACACCTCGACGTTCTACGGCATGTGGTACGACGAGGACCCGGTCTACCACGACCCGCCGTCCAACGAGTGGTTCGGTATGCAGGCGTGGTCGATGCAGCGCCTGGCCGAGTACTACTACGAGTCGGGCGACGAGCTGGCCGGCGAGGTGCTCGACAAGTGGGTCGCCTGGGTGCTGCCCGAGGTGACCGTGGGCAACGGCGCGGACTTCGCCATCCCGGCGACGCTCTCCTGGTCCGGCCAGCCGGACACCTGGGACCCGGCGAACCCGGGCGACAACGCCGGCCTGCACGTCGAGGTCGTCGGGCACTCGCAGGACGTGGGCGTGGCCGGTTCGTTGGCGAACGCGCTGGCCTTCTACGCCGCGGCGAGCGGGGACACGGCGGCCCAGGAGACGGCGGCCGGGCTGCTGGACGCGCTGCTGGCCAACTCCGACGACATCGGGGTGGCCACCGAGGAGACGCGGGAGGACTTCAGCCGCTTCGGCGACGAGGTGCACATCCCGTCCGACTTCAGCGGCACGATGCCGAACGGCGACGTGATCGAGCCGGGCGCGACCTTCGAGTCGCTGCGTTCCTTCTACCAGGACGACCCGGACTGGCCGCAGGTGGAGGAGTACCTGAACGGCGGCGAGGCGCCGACGTTCACCTACCACCGCTTCTGGGCGCAGGCGGACATCGCGATCGCGCTGGCCACCTACACCAACCTCTTCGGCGAGGAGGCGTAGCGGAGCGCGGCGGGCCGCGGGCGCCCGCGGCGGCGTCCGGAGCGACCGGGTACGTCGCGGTCCGAGCGCGGTAAGTCGCCGAACGGAGCGGGTAAGTGACGGAACGAGGCATGAACCGGCTCCGAGCGGCGTAGCCTCTCTGACGGAGGTGTAGCCGGCGGGGGACGGGACGCGCCCGCGTGCCCCGGTCCCCACCGGCTCCACGTACCACCGAGGGCCCTGGTGAGAGCGCACCAGGGCCCTCGGCCTCGCGCACCAAAGCGGGGGCGCGCGCCAACTGGCGCGCGCCCCCGCTTCCTTCGCGCGGCGCTACGGGCGCCTCGGTGTCACCAGCACCACCACAGGACGCAGGAGTCGTCGTCCTCGCCGCCGCCCTCACCCGGGTCCTCGCCGCCGTCGTCCGGGGGCGTGGTCGGGTCGGGTTGCGGGGGAGTCGGGTCGCCGTCGCCCTCGCCCGGGTCGCCGGGGCCGGGGTCCTCGGGGGCGTCGGTGGGGTCGGTCGGCTCGACGGTCCCGCCGTGCTCGGTCGGGGGCGGCTCCTCCGACTCCTCCTCGCTCTCCTCACCGGGCTCCTCGGCGGCGGTCCGCTCCTCTTCCTCGTCCTCGTCCCGGCTCTCGGTGGCGTCCGACGCGGCGGCGTCGATGGTGGCGTCCTCCGTCCCGCCGTCCGCGGGACCGCCGGCCTCGGGGCTCGACGGGTCGTCGTCCGGCGCGGACTCCGACTCGGAGGCCGACGGCGAGTCCCGCGCCTCCACCTCTTCCCGCTCGGACTCGCTGGTCGGCATCACCACCTCGCCGACCTCGGCCACGGCCACGCCCAGCACCACCAGGCCGAGCACGCCGGCTATCAGATAGCGGCGGCGCCCCGGGCCGCTGGCCGCATGGCTCGCGCGCCGGCGCGGGCGCCCTGCGGGCGCGCCCCCGGCCTCCTCGCCGGCGGCGGTGGGCGGCGCGGCGGTCTCGCCGCCGGCCCGCGCGCGTTCGCGCCGCTCCCGGCGCCCGCCGGTCGCCGGCGGGACGGCGGCGGGCTCGGTGGCGGCGGCGCGGTCCGCGCCGGCCTCGTCCGCCCTGCCCGGCCACGCGGCCAACTCCCCGCAACCGGGGCAGATCAGCGCGCCGTTGATGTGGCGGCGACACGTCTCGCAGTAGTCCATGGCTCCCCGTTTCGTTGCGATGGACCAGTGGGGGTTTCGAACACCCTAGCGTCGTGGAAGCGCGTCCACGGGACGGCGACGAAACGGCCACGCGAGCCCCCTCAGCCGTCAACTCCTTCTCCGCATACCGCCGTTCTCCGCGTCCCGCCGCGCAGGCCGGTCGCCGCCCACCCTCCGGGGGCGGTCCAGGGCGCCCGGGACCGATTGTCGGACCCCGCCGCTACCCTTGGGCGCCATGTGTGGACGGTATGCGGCGAGCCGACGGCCCGAGGACCTGGCCGGCCTCTTCGACGTGGGGCTGGTGGACCCGGGCGAGCCCCTCCCGGCGGACTGGAACGTGGCGCCCACCAAGGAGGTGTACGCCGTCCTGGAGCGTCCGGTGCGCGAGCGCGGCCCCGAGCCGGTGCGCCAGTTGCGCAAGCTGCGCTGGGGGCTGGTCCCCTCCTGGGCCAAGTCCCCCGAGGGCGGCGCCCGGATGATCAACGCCAGGGCCGAGACCGTCCACGAGAAGCCGTCCTACCGCCGCCCCTTCGCCGCCCGCCGCTGCCTGCTCCCGGCCGACGGCTACTACGAGTGGGTGACCGGTGACGCCGAGCGCACGGAGGAGGAGAAGGGGAAGCGCAAGCGCCCGCGCAAGCAGCCGTACTTCGTCACCCCGGTGGACGGGGCGGTCATGGCGCTCGCCGGGCTCTACGAGTTCTGGCGGGACGGCACCCTGCCCGACGACCACCCGTCGGCCTGGTGGGCGACCTGCACGGTGGTGACCACGGAGGCCGAGGGCGCCCCGCTGCCGGGCCGCGCCGAGGGGGACGAGGGGCCCCGCACCCTGGCCGACATCCACCCCAGGATGCCGCTGGCCCTGCCGCCGGACCGCTGGGACGCCTGGCTGGACCCGGCCGCCAGGGAGCCGGAGGCGATACGCCCGCTGCTGGCCCCGCCGCCGCCCGGCTCGTTCCGCGCCTACCCGGTCTCCACGGACGTGAGCAACGTGCGGAACAACGGCCCCGAGCTGGTCGCAGAGCTGCCGGGCCCCGAGGAGGTCACCCTCTTCTGACCCGCGCGGGCCGGCGACGCGCGGGTCAGTGACGCGCGGGGCAGGCGAGCCGCGCGGGCCGGGCGGGGGCGGTCCCGTCCGGGGCCGCGGAATACCCCGGGCGGGTTCGGCGTTGACGTGCGGGACCGACCGCACCCGAGCCTCGCCCGAGGGCGAGAGAGGGAGACCGCCAGATGGGTTCCATCGCCTGCCCGTCACGTCCCGCCGAGCAGCGCACCCCGCGCGCCAGCGAGGTCGACTGGGCGACGCTGCGGCTCGCCGCGGAAGGGGCCTCCGCGTCGGCGGATGGACCGGTTCGTCGTCTATCCTCCCAGTCGGGCGAGCCCGCGTTCGGGCTCGGCGCCTACACGAGGGAGGTGGGTCAGGTCACCGGCACCGACGACGGCGTGTCCCGGGAGACAGCGGCGGCCGAGGAGTCCGAGGCCGAGCGTAACGCGCGGTTCGAGCGCGACGCCCTCGGCTACCTGGACCAGATGTACTCGGCGGCCCTGCGCATGACGCGCAACCCGGCCGACGCCGAGGATCTCGTCCAGGAGACCTACGCCAAGGCGTACGGCTCGTTCCACCAGTTCCGCCGGGGCACCAACCTCAAGGCGTGGATGTACCGCATCCTCACGAACACCTTCATCAACTCCTACCGCAAGAAGCAGCGCGAGCCGCAGCGCAGCGCGGCCGAGGACATCGAGGACTGGCAGCTGGCCAGGGCCGAGTCGCACATGTCGACCGGCCTGCGCTCCGCCGAGTCCCAGGCCCTCGACCACCTGCCGGACTCGGACGTGAAGCAGGCCCTCCAGGCGATCCCCGAGGAGTTCCGCATCGCGGTCTATCTCGCGGATGTCGAGGGCTTTGCGTACAAGGAGATCGCCGACATCATGGGTACCCCCATCGGCACGGTGATGTCCCGGCTGCACCGTGGCCGGCGACAGCTGCGCGACATGCTCCAGGACTACGCGCGGGAGCGCGGCCTGGTTCCCGCCGGGGCGCAGAAGGGTTCGGAGTCATGACCGGCGAGGAGCCGCGTCCCTCGGACTGCTCGGAGGTGCTCGACCACCTCTACGAGTATCTCGACCACGAGATGCCCGACGGGGACAGCGACAAGATGCGCGAGCACATCGACGACTGCTCTCCGTGCCTGGAGAAGTACGGACTGGAGCAGGCGGTCAAGCAGTTGGTGAAGCGCTGCTGCGGCCAGGACGACGTGCCCTCCGATCTCCGGGCCAAGGTGCTGGAGCGGATCGACGCCATCAGGGACGACGAGCGGCGCGCGGCGGAGCCGGACGGGGAGCCGGACTGCCGGGAGGCCCAGAACCGCCAGGAGGCGTAGCCCCCGGTCCGAGGCCCCGAGACCCTTAGATCCCATGCCCGCCCGGGGCGCGCACGACCGCGCGCCCCGGGCGGGCGGCGTTCGGTCCCGGTCACCCCGCTGGACTTCCGCCCCCCTGCGCCGTCTCGCGCGAGACCGCTCGCTGACCCATGCTGTGAGCAGGCGGCACTCCCCCCATGGTTGGATGCGGTGCGGGACGGACAGGAGAACTGTGAAGTGCAGGCTACGAGGCGGGAATCAGGCGGGACACCGTGAGGATCTTCGGCAGGGTGCGGCAGCGTCCGTCCACGGACTGGCGGCTGGCCACCAACCGGGCTTTCACCCTCATCGACGACGGTCGTTACGAGGACGCGGACGCGCTGCTGACCCGCGCCGCCGACCTGGAGCCGTGGCTGTCGGAGTCCTGGTTCAACCTCGCGCTGCTCCACAAGTTCCGCCACGACTGGGAGCAGGCCCGCTCCGCCGGGCTGCGCGCCGTCGCGCTGCTGGAGCGGGACGCGGGCGCTCCTGACTGGTGGAACGTGGGCATCGCCGCGACCGCGCTCCAGGACTGGCCGCTGGCCCGCCGCGCCTGGCAGGCGTACGGGCTGCCGGTGCCGGCCGGCTCGTCCGTCGCCGACGAGCCGCGCGGGATGGAGCTGGGCGGCGCCGCCGTGCGGCTCTCGCCCGAGGGCGAGGCCGAGGTGGTCTGGGGCCGGCGCCTGGACCCGGCCAGGATCGAGGTGCGGAACATCCCGCTGCCGTCCTCCGGCCGCCGCTGGGGCGAGGTGGTGCTCCACGACGGCGTGCCGCGCGGCGAGCGGACCACGGGGGTGGGCGGCGGCTCGGCCGTCTTCCCCGTCTTCGACGAGATAGAGCTCTGGGCGCCCTCCGCCGTCCCGACCTGGGTGGTGCTGATCGAGGCGGCCACCGAGGAGGACCGGGACGCCCTGGAGCGGCTGGCCGCCGACGCGGGATACGCGGCCGAGGACTGGTCGTCGTCGGTCCGGCTGCTGTGCCGGTCGTGTTCGGAGAGCCGGATGCCGAGCGAGGAGGGCGACGGCATGGCCCAGCACGACCCGCACGACCACAGCGTTCCCGGCCGCCCCGGGCCGCTCGGCCACACCGGAGCGGGCGCCCTGTGGTCGCCCGAGCGCGAGTGCGGGATCGCCGCGCCCAGCGGTCTGGTGCGCGGGCTGCTGGACGGCTGGGTTAACGACCGGCCGGAGGCGCGGACCTGGCGGGATCTCGAAGAGGTCTGCTGAGCCCGCCCGTTGGGACGCTCCCGCCGCCCGTCCCGGGGAGCGGAGCGGCACCGTCCCGCGCGCCGTAAGCTTGTCCCGGCAGTGCGGGGGAGGGCCCCGCGGGCGACACCGAGAGGCGAACGGCGGACCATGGCGGAGCAAGAGACCGACGAGCGCGAGTTCATCGACGACACCCAGGACGCCGGTGAACGCGAGCGGGCGCACCGGGAGCGGGGGACGGTCCGGCCCATCACGGTGGTGGGGAACCCGGTGCTGCACCGCGAGTGCGCCGATGTCACCGAGTTCGACGAGGGTCTCGCCGCGCTGGTCGACGACATGTTCGCCAGCCAGCGCGCCGCGTCGGGCGTCGGCCTGGCCGCCAACCAGGTGGGGGTGGACCTCAAGGTCTTCGTCTACGACTGCGAGGACGACGAGGGCGTGCGCCACGTCGGCGTCGTCTGCAACCCCGTCCTGGAGGAACTGCCCGCCGAGCGCCGGGTGCTGGACGACAACAACGAGGGCTGCCTCTCGGTCCCGACCGCCTACGCCGAGCTGGCCAGGCCGGACTACGCGGTGGTGCGCGGCCAGGACACCAGCGGCAAGCCCATCCTGGTGCGCGGCACGGGATACTTCGCCCGTTGCCTGCAGCACGAGACGGACCACCTCTACGGCCGGCTGTACCTGGACCGGCTCTCCAAGCGGGAGCGCAAGAACGCCCTGAAGCAGATGGCCGAGGGCACCCCCCGCTACGAGACCGTGCCCAACGAGAGCTGAGCGGCCGAGAACTGAGCTGGCCGAGAGCTGGGCTGGCCGAGGGCCGGGCGGCCGAGAGCCGAGTGGTGCCCCGCGTCGGACGCGACCGGCGCGGCGCGCGCGGTGGCGTCCTGAGGGGGCGGAACGGGACTGATCGGGGGGCTTCGGGCGGTACCGTTCCTTCCGCTTCCGGGGCGTCCGCGGTTGTTCAACCATCGGCGCCCCGGAGGGAGTTGACGCGCGTTGACCGCTGGGGCACTCTCGTTGCGTCTCTCCACACTTCCTTCTCGGAGGCAGCATGTTCAGACGCATGGTGAGAGTCGTTCTCACCGTTGTCATGATCGCATCAGCAGCGCTGGTCGGTACCGTGGCGACGGCCGGAACGGCGCAGGCCGACGGCTGCTACACCTGGAACCGCACCCTCAGCCAGGGCAGCAGCGGCGAGGACGTCCGACAGCTCCAGATCCGCGTCGCCGGATACCCCGGCTACGGCTCCGTCCTGGCCATCGACGGCGAGTACGGCCCGGCCACGGCCGCCGCCGTCACCCGCTTCCAGCAGGCGTACGGCCTGGGTGCCGACGGCATCGCCGGCAACCAGACCTTCAGCAAGATCTACTCGTTGCAGGACAACGACTGCACCCCCATCCACTTCACCTGGGGTGAGATGAACCGGTGCAACTCCGACTGGTCAGGCGGCGCGGTCAGCGCCAGCGCGGCCAGGAACAACGCGCTCCAGGCCATGTGGAAGCTGGAGGCCCTGCGCCACGCCCTCGGCGACCGCCCGCTGAACACCAGCAGCGGTTTCCGTTCCTACGCGTGCAACAGCGCGGCCGGCGGCGCCTCCAACAGCAACCACCTCTACGGTCGTGGCATCGACCTGGTCGGCTCGCCGACCTTCTGCCAGATCGTGCAGCAGGCGCGCTACCACGGCTTCAACGAGATCCTGGGCCCGGGCTACCCCGGTCACAACGACCACGCCCACCTCGGCACCCAGAGCGGCCGCTTCTGGTCGGCTCCCAGCTGCGGCATCTGAGCCACGCCGCGCCCCGAGGGGCCCCGGCGGGCCGACGGGACGAGAACGGCCGTGCGGCCGGCGTGACCTCACGCCGGCCGCACGGCCCGTTCGACGGTCGGGGCTCTCCGAGGCCGGGGTCCTCGGAGGCCGGGGTTCTCAGAAGTCGTCGTCGAAGGAGACGTTGCCCTCCACGGCGACCTGGTAGGCCGAGGGGCGCCGCTCGAAGAAGTTGGTCAACTCCTGGACGTCCTGCAACTCCATGAACGAGAACGGGTTCCGCGAGCCGTAGATCGGCTTGAGCCCCAGCCGCGCCAGCCGCTGGTCCGCCACGCACTCCAGGTACTCGCGCATCGACTCGGTGTTCATCCCGGCCAGCCCGTCGCCGCACAGGTCACGCGCGAACTGCAACTCGGCGTCGACCGCCTCGCGCAGCATCTCGGTGACCTGCTCGCCCAGCTCCTCGTCGAAGAGGTCCGGCTCCTCCTGGCGCACGGTGTCCACCACGGAGAACGCGAACTCCATGTGCATACTCTCGTCCCGGAACACCCAGTTGGTGCCGGTGGCCAGCCCGTGCAGCAGGCCGCGCGAGCGGAACCAGTAGACGTAGGCGAAGGCACCGTAGAAGAACAGCCCCTCGATGCAGGCCGCGAAGCAGATCAGGTTGAGCAGGAAACGCCGTCGGTCCGCCTTGCTCTCCAGCCGCGTCAGGTCGTCCACCGAGTCGATCCAGCGGAAGCAGAACTCCGCCTTCTCCCGGATCGACGGGATGTTCTCCACCGCGGCGAACGCGGCGGCCCGCTCGTCCGGGTCGGGCAGATAGGTGTCCAGCAGCGTCAGATAGAACTGGACGTGCACGGCCTCCTCGAAGAGCTGCCGCGACAGGTACAGCCGCGCCTCCGGGGAGTTGATGTGCTTGTAGAGGGTGAGCACCAGGTTGTTGGCGACGATCGAGTCACCGGTCGCGAAGAACGCCACCAACCGCCCGATCAGGTGCTGTTCCCCCGGCGAGAGCTTGGCCAGGTCGGCCACGTCCGAGTGGAGGTCGACCTCCTCCACCGTCCAGGTGTTCTTGATGGCGTCCCGGTAGCGCTCGTAGAAGTCCGGGTAGCGCATCGGGCGCAGCGTCAGCTCGAAGCCGGGGTCCAGCAGGTTCTTCCGGCCGGCGGCCGCGTTCGGCTGTTCGGGGTTCTGGGTGGGGACACTCACTGGCACGCCTCGCAGGACTCGGGGTTCTCCAGGGAGCAGGCGACGGCCTGCTCGGGGACGGGAAGCGGGTCGCCGCCGGCGGCGGCGACCGGGGTGGGCGGCGGGGCCGTCGTGGCGGCGGAACGCGCGGACTGCGCGATCCGGGTCGCCGGCCGCGACCGCAGGTAGTAGGTGGTCTTCAGGCCGCGCTTCCAGGCGTACGCGTACATCGAGCTGAGCTTGCCGATGGTCGGCGAGGCCATGAAGAGGTTCAGCGACTGGCTCTGGTCCAGGTACGGGGTGCGGTCGGCCGCCATGTCGATCAGCGCGCGCTGCGGGATCTCCCACGCCGTGCGGTACAGCTCCCGCACCTCGTCGGGCAGCCCCGGCACCTCGGCCACCGAGCCGTTGCCGGCGCGCAGCGCCTGCCGGGTCGCCTCGTCCCAGCGGCCCAGCCGCTTCAACTCGGCGACCAGGTAGGTGTTGACCTGGAGGAACTCGCCGCTGAGCGTCTCGCGCTTGAACAGGTTGGAGACCTGCGGCTCGACGCACTCGTAGACGCCGGCGATCGAGGCGATGGTGGCGGTCGGCGCGATCGCCAGCAGCAGCGAGTTGCGCATCCCCACCCGGCCGATCCGCTCGCGCAGCGCCTCCCAGCGCTCAGGCCAGCCGGCGCTCGCGTCGGCGTAGTGGTCCGGGTGCAGCACACCCCGCGCGGTGCGGGTGTCCTCCCACGCCGGGTGCGGGCCGTGGCGCTCGGCCAGCTCGGCGGAGGTCTCGTACGCGGCGAGCATGATCCGTTCCGCGATCCGGGTGGACAGCTCGCGGGCGGCCGGTGAGTCGAACGGCAGCCCGAGCCGGAAGAAGACGTCCTGGAGGCCCATCACGCCCAGGCCGACCGGCCGCCAGCGGGAGTTGGAGTTCTCCGCCTGCTCGGTCGGGTAGAAGTTGATGTCCACCACGCGGTCCAGGAAGAGCACCGCGGTCCGCACGGTGGCGTCCAGCCGCTCCCAGTCCATCCCGCCGTCGTCGCCGAGGTGCGCCGCCAGGTTGACGCTGCCCAGGTTGCAGACGGCGGTCTGGTCGTCGTCGGTGACCTCCAGGATCTCGGTGCACAGGTTGGAGCTGTGCACCACGTTGCCCGGCCTCGCGGTCTGGTTGGCGGTGCGGTTGGCGGCGTCCTTGAAGGTCATCCAGCCGTTGCCGGTCTGCGCCAGGGTCCGCATCATCCGCGCGTACAGCTGCCGCGCCGGCACCTGGCGCTGCGCCAGCCCCTTCGCCTCGGCCGCGCGGTAGGCGGCGTCGAACTCCTCGCCCCACAGGTCCGTCAGCTCCGGCACGTCCACGGGGGAGAAGAGCGACCAGTCGGCGTCGGCGTCGACCCGCCGCATGAACTCGTCCGGGATCCAGTGCGCCAGGTTCAGGTTGTGGGTGCGCCTGGCCTCCTCGCCGGTGTTGTCGCGCAGTTCGAGGAACTCCTCGATGTCCGCGTGCCAGGTCTCCAGGTAGACGCAGGCCGCGCCCTTGCGCCGGCCGCCCTGGTTGACGGCGGCGACCGAGGAGTCCAGCGTGCGCAGGAACGGCACGATGCCGTTGGAGGCGCCGTTGGTGCCGCGGATCAGCGAACCGCGGGCGCGCACCCGGGTGTAGGAGAGGCCGATGCCGCCGGCGTGCTTGGAGAGCCGGGCGACCTGGTGGTAGCGCTCGTAGATCGAGTCCAGCTCGTCGGCGGGGGAGTCCAGCAGATAGCACGAGGACATCTGCGGGTGTCGGGTGCCGGAGTTGAACAGCGTCGGGGAGGACGGCAGATACGCCAGCGAGCTGGTCAGCCGGTACAACTCGGCGACCTGCGCCAGCGCGTCGGCCGAGTCGTCCGGCGCCAGGCCGCAGGCGACGCGCAGCAGGAAGTGCTGGGGGGTCTCGATCACCTTGCGGTGCAGCGGGTGGCGCAGCAGGTAGCGCGACTGGACGGTGCGCAGCCCGAAGTAGCCGAAGCGGTCGTCCGCGCCCTCGGCCACGGTGCGGGCCAGCAGCGCGTTCAACTCCTCGGCGTGGGTGCGCACGAACGCCGCGGTGGTGTCCCCGATCAGCCCCTCCCGGTGGCCGACCGCCACCGACTCGGCGAAGGTCACCGCGCCCTGGCCGGCGGCCTCCTCGCGGATCGCGAGGGTGAGCAGCCGAGCGGCCAGCCGGGAGTACGAGGGCTCCTCGGCGATCAGCCCCGCCGCGGCCTCGATGGCCAACTCCCGCGACTCGGCCGCGTCGGAGCCGGGATGGCGGCCCCGGGCGACGGCCGCGTCGACCCGCGCGGGGTCGGTGGCCGGAAGGTCGGCGGTGAGGTCGGCCAGGGTGCGGGTCAGTGCCGCTGAGGCCGGCTCTGCGGGGGCGGCGGGTGCGATGGTCACTCGGTGCTCTCCCTCGGATCGGTTGGCTCCGCGGGAGGGACGAGCGACATGCGGGCACGGCTGTGCCAGGCATGGCTCAACCGCACCGCGTCCCTCGGCCCAGCCCTCGGGGCTTGGACGTGATCAGCCGTCGGCAGGCACTCGGACTCGTCAGGGCAGCACGAAGCAGGCCATGACACACCGTTGCGGGACAGTTCCGGATTCGCACCGGATTCCCCTGCGTGACAGCGAGGTCGAGCATACATCTTGTGTCGCGTTCAACGAGCAGCCCCATATGTTGTGTTGTCTGTCTCGTTGCAACGGTGAGTTCCCTGCGAACGCTCGGGCCGCTCCGTGCCGCCCGGGCGCCGGGCGGCGTGTGCGGTTGCGACGGGCCGCGCGGGCGACACGCCGGGGCCGGGTCACTCCCGCCGGAGCACGAAGTACCCGGCGCCCTCGGCGAGCACGGTGTAACGGGCCTCCGGGTAGAGCTGCGCGGCCCGTCGCACCATGCCGTCCCCCGTCCTGCCGGGGTCGTGGTACGCCAGATACTCGGGCGCGGCGACGCCGGGGTCGCCGATCCAGAAGACCCGGCAGCGCCCGGTGAGTCGCGCGATCGGCCGGACGTTGGCCGCCACCTCCGCGCCGTCGGGCACCGCCCGGAGCACCCGGTCGCCCTCCTCGGCCACCGCGCCCGGGCGCCAGGTCTCCGCCTCGGTCAGCTGCGCGGCCGGCAGCGAGGGCAGCAGCGCCAATGTCGCCCCCAGCAGCCCCGCCGGCAGGAAGCGCGCGTAGTCCCGCAGCCAACGCGTCGGCGCGCCCTCCACCGAGGCCAGCGCGTCGACCAGCGCCAGGGCCAGCACGGGCATCAGGACCGCGCTGTAGTGGAAGTCCGTGCCCCAGTAGTGCGCCTCGTGCGAGACGAAGCGCCAGCCCAGCGTCGGCAGCGCCACCAGCAGCAGCGGGGAGCGCAGCGCCAGCAGCCCGCTGGTCGGCAGCAGCAGCCACAGCAGCGTCTCCGCCTTCGTGCCGGCGCCGGCCCACAGCGCCGCCCACGGGCCGCCCCCGCCGCCGTCCTCGCTGAGCTTGGTCCAGTAGTCGTAGCCGCCCAAGGTGTTGAACGAGGGGATCAGCACCCCAAGCGTCAGCGCGCACAGCGCCGCGCCGAGTGCCGCCACCCCGCACGCGGCGCGCGCCGCCCGGGGCGCCCGCCCGCGCGCCCGCCACGCGACCACCAGCGCGATCGCGGCCGTGGTGAGCCCGAGGTCCTCCTTCACCAGCACTAGCGGCAACGCGTACAGCAGCGCCGCCCGCCACCGCTCGCGCAGCAGCGCCTCCAGCGAGAACGCGATCAGCGGCACCGCGAAGCAGATCTCGTGGAAGTCGAAGTCCACGGCGCGCTGCACGCCCCAGGAGAGCCCGAAGACCACGCCGACGGTCAGCCCGCGCACCCGGCCGAGCAGCCGGACGCCGGCCCTGGTCACCGGCACCGCGGCGAGCGCGAAGAGCGCCGCCTGCGCCACCAGCAGCGTCACCGGGGACGGGAAGACCCGGTAGAACGGGGCGAGCAGCGCGGTGACCGGGCTGAAGTGGTCGCCCAGAATGAGGAAGTCGGCGCCCTTGAGGTCGGCCACCGGCCGCCGCAGCTCGGCGTAGGACCGCACGGCCTGCTCGAATATCCCGAGGTCCCAGGAGCGGGTGCGCAGGTCGCGGTAGCGGCCGACGGAGAGCACCGCGTAGACCGCGAAGAGCACGCCGGCCAGCACGTACGGGTCACGTGCGCCCGCCCGCGCCGGCCGCTCCGCGCCGACCGCGTCCGCCCGTTGCCGCTCGATGGTCGCCATGCCCGTTCCCTCGCCCTCCCGATCCCGCCAGGACGAACGCTAGGACAGCGGGGGCCCCGCGCGCGCCCCGGCCCCCGGACCGGGGCGGTCCGGGGGCCGGGCGGGCCGGGTCAGCAGCAGCCGTGGTGCGCGGTGGGGTCCGCGTACTTGCGGTCCGTCCGCCACTTCTCGAACTCGCGGCGGCTGAGCACCTTCGCCCCCGGGTCCTCGCGCTCGGCGCGCTCCCGGTAGCGCGCGTAGGCGTTCTCGCCGGTCAGCTCGGTGACATACCAGCGCACCCAGGACAGCGCCCGGCGCGGAACGGCCAGCACACTCATCGCCCGTCCTCCCTCGTGTCCGCGCGCCCCGTGCCGGCGCCTCCCGTTCCGCCGTCCTCGGCGTCCGGCGCGTCCCCGGCGGGCTCCGCGGGGAAGCCGCCGCCAGGACCGAGGCCGGCGCGCGCGAGCTCGGCCTTCTCCTCCCTGGTGGCGACGAGTTCGGCCGGCGCGACCAGCCGGGACCTCACGTAGGGCGCCTCGTGCAGCCGCACCGTCTCCGGCGAGCTGACCGCCTTCAGCGCGACCCGGAAGGCGTCGAGGAAGACGACCACCACCAGCAGCGCCAGCGTGCCGGTGAGGACGGCGTCGAGCGTCGCGTTGTTGACGATGGTCCGCATCTCGCCCATGTCGGAGGCGCCCGGCAGCAGCTGACCGGAGTCGATGCCCTCCTGGTACTGGTCGCGGCGGGCCAGGAAGCCGACGGCCGGGTCGCCGGAGAAGACCTTCTGCCAACTGGCCGTGAGCGTCACCACGGCCACCCACGCCATCGGCACGGCGGTCACCCAGGCGTACTTCAGCCGGCCGGACTTGATCAGCAGCACCGTGCACAGCCCCAGCGCCAGCGCGCCCAGCAACTGGTTGGAGATACCGAAGATCGGATAGAGCGTGTTGATGCCGCCCAGCGGGTCGTTGACGCCGACCCACAGCAGCCAGCCCCACAGGCCCACCACCGCCGCGCTGGTCAGCAGGATGCCGGGCAGCCAGCCGGTGGAGCGGAAGCGGCTCATTTTCGGGTGGGTGCTCGCCAGCGCGTCCTGGAGGATGAAGCGGCCGACCCGGGTGCCGGCGTCGATGGCGGTCAGGATGAAGAGCGCCTCGAACATGATGGCGAAGTGGTACCAGAAGCTCATCATGGCCTCGCCGCCGAGGATGTCCGAGAAGATCGCGGCCAGGCCGAGCGCCAACGTGGGCGCCCCGCCCGTCCGGGAGAGCAGCGAACCCTCCTCCACGGACTCGGCGGCGGCGGTCAGTTGTTCGGGTGTGACCACGAAGCCCCAGGACGTGATCGTCTCCGACGCCGCCTGCACGGTGTCCCCGATGACCGCCGGGGGCGCGTTCATCGCGAAGTAGACCCCCGGGTCCAGCACGCAGGCGGCGGTGATCGCCATGACCGCCACCGAGGACTCCATCAGCATCGCGCCGTAGCCGATGCTGCGGACCTGGGTCTCCTTCTGGATCATCTTGGGCGTGGTGCCCGAGGAGATCAGCGCGTGGAACCCGGAGAGCGCGCCGCAGGCGATCGTGATGAAGACGAACGGGAAGAGCGAGCCGGCGAAGACCGGCCCCTCCCCGTTGCCGGCGAAGTCGGTGACCGCCTCCATCTGGAGCGTCGGCAGCGTGAAGACCAGGGCCAGCGCCAGCAGCCCGATGGTGCCGATCTTCATGAACGTCGACAGGTAGTCGCGCGGCACCAGCAGCAGCCACACCGGCAGCACCGAGGCGGCGAAGCCGTAGATCACCAGCCAGACGACCAGGGTGCGCGGCGACAGGGTGAACGTGTCGGCCATCCCCGAGTTGGCGACCCAGCGGCCGGCGACGATGACGAACAGCAGCAGCGAGACGCCGACGACGGTGACCTCCGAGACCCGCCCGGGGCGCAGATAGCGCAGGTAGACGCCCATGAAGAGGGCGAGCGGGATGGTCATGCCGACCGAGAACGTGCCCCACGGCGACTCGGCGAGCGCCTGCACCACGACCAGCGCCAGCACCGCCAGCAGAATGATCATGATGCTGAAGATGGCGACGACCCCGGCCACGCCGCCCACCGGGCCGATCTCCTCGCGGGCGATCTGGCCGAGGCTCTTGCCGTCCCTGCGGGTGGAGAAGAAGAGCACCACCATGTCCTGGACGGCGCCGGCGAAGATCACGCCGACGATGATCCAGATCGTTCCCGGCAGATAGCCCATCTGCGCCGCCAGCACCGGACCGACCAGCGGTCCCGCGCCGGAGATCCCGGCGAAGTGGTGGCCGAGCAGCACCCGCCGGTCGGTCGGCTGGTAGTCGAGCCCGTCCTCCAGCCGTTCGGCCGGGGTGGCCCTGGTGTGGTCGGCCCGCAGC
This sequence comes from Streptomyces zhaozhouensis, assembly GCF_900230195.1. Classification (GTDB taxonomy): domain Bacteria; phylum Actinomycetota; class Actinomycetes; order Streptomycetales; family Streptomycetaceae; genus Streptomyces; species Streptomyces zhaozhouensis. Next base: position 357,360 of record NZ_OCNE01000002.1, on the reverse strand, counting down.
ACCCGGCGGAGGATGAAGCGGGAGTAGAAGCGGTACCCGATCGCGTACGAGCCGAGCGCGGCGGCCACCATCCAGGCCGCGGAGACGTCCTCCCCGCGGGCGAGGGCCAGCATGGCCCAGCCGATCGCGGCGACGACGGAGACGACGCTCCAGATGACGATCGAACGTGGTCGCGCCTGGCGCGCCGCCTGCCTGAGGAGTTGCACGTTTACTCTCCCGCGTCTACCGGCCGGTTCTGCCTGACTGATGCGGGAATCTAGGCCACGCGAGCCCCGTTGACCATGGGGTGTGCGGCGCTCCGTGCGCGTCCGTGCGGGCGGCGCGCGGGCGCGGGCGGCTCAGGAGGGCGTCGGGCGCTCCAGGTTGGCGACGAACTTGTAGCGGTCCCCCCGGTAGACGGAACGCACCCACTCGACCGGCTCACCGCCGGTGTCCCGGGAGTGCCGCGAGAGCATGAGCATCGGCAGCCCGACGTCCGTGCCCAGCAGCCCGGCCTCGCGCGGGTTGGCCAGCGAGGTCTCGATGGTCTCCTCGGCGTGCGCCAGATGGACGTCGTAGACCTCGGCGAGCGCGGTGTACAGCGAGGTGTAGCGCACCAGGCTCCGACGCAGCGCGGGGAAGCGCTCCTGCGAGAGATGGGTGGTCTCTATGGCCATCGGCTCGCCGCTGGCCAGCCGCAGCCGCTCGATCCGCAGGACACGCCCGCCCTCGGGTAGACCCAACAGGCGGCTCAGCCGCTCGTCCGCGTTGATGTAGCCGATCTCCAGCAGCTGGGAGGTGGGCTCCAGGCCCTGTGCGCGCATATCCTCGGTGTAGGAGGTGAGTTGCAGGGTCTGCGAGACCTTGGGCTTGGCGACGAAGGTGCCCTTGCCCTGGATGCGTTCCAGGCGGCCCTCCACCACCAGCTCCTGCAAGGCCTGGCGCACGGTGGTCCTGGAGGTGTCGAACTCGCTCGCCAGTGAACGTTCCGGCGGCACCGGAGTGCCGGGTGGCATGGTCTCCGTCATCTGCTGAAGATGACGCTTGAGGCGGTAGTACTTCGGGACGCGTGCCGTCCGAACCCGGTCGGCGGCGTCCGTCGCACCCGGTTCGCTGGCCATGTCCCACCCCTCCGACGCGTTGTTTTCTGCCGTCACCGGCTCCTCCGAAAGATCGCAGCTGACATCGTGGCACGGGCCGGTCCTAGCCGCCGCCCCAGGGCAGATGTCGGTCCGGTAACGGACCCGCCCGGGGGGCCGTCGGCCCTTGACACCCTTCCTGGTCTGGTCCAGGCTCCGGTCAACTGGTCTAAACCTCTTGTCTACACCACTATCGCGACGGCCGCCCCGCGCCACCACCATGTGTACGGGTTCCGGCACTGAGAAGGAGGGTGACGTGAAGCGCAAGCTGATCGCTGCTATCGGCGTGGCCACCATGGCGGCCACGGTCGCCGCCTGCGGTTCCGGCGACGACGGCGGAGGTGGCGGCAGCTCCGACGCCATCACCGTCTGGCTCATGGACGGCTCGGCCCCCGAGGAGTGGGTCGACGAGCTGAACGCCGCCTTCGAGGAGGAGCACGGCGTCACCGTCAACGTCGAGATCCAGCAGTGGGACGGCATCCAGGACCGGGTCACCACCGCGCTCTCCGAGGACGGCACCGTCGACGTGCTGGAGATCGGCAACACCCAGACGGTCGGCTACGCCAACACCGGCGGCCTCGCCGAGCTGGGCGACCTGGCCGGCGAGCCGTGGAACGAGGCGATGCTGGAGTCCGCCGAGGTGGACGACACGCTCTACGCGGCACCGTGGTACGGGGCCAACCGCGTGGTGATCTATGACAAGGGCATCTGGGAGGAGGCCGGCGCCGAGGTGCCCACCACGCGCGAGGAGTGGATCACCGCGCTGGAGACCCTCCAGGAGAACACCGATGCGGAACCGATCTACCTGCCAGGACAGAGCTACTACGTGATGGGCGGATTCGTCGCCGACGAGGGCGGCAGCTTCGCCGTCGAGGACGGCGACGGCTGGGCCGGCGCGCTGGCCACCCCCGAGGCGCAGGCCGGCATGGAGTTCTACGCTCAGCTCCAGGAGTTCTCCAACGCCCCCGCCGAGATCGACGAGGCCGAGCCCCAGCAGTCCGTCGACATCGTGCCCAACGGCGAGGTCGCCTCCTGGATCGGCCTCGGCTGGGAGGCCGCCGGCGCCGTCGCGGCCATCGAGGAGCAGGGCGGCGAGGCCGACTTCGGCTACTTCCCGATCCCCGGCGAGACCGCCGACCAGCTGGGCCACGTCTTCCTCGGCGGCTCCAACCTCGCCGTCTCCGGCCGCGCCGGGAACTCCGAGATGGCCAACGAGTGGCTGGCCATGGCCACCTCCCAGGAGTGGGCGCAGAAGTTCGTCGACGCCAACGGCGGCGGCGTGGTGCCCAACCGCACCGACGTCACCGCGACGCCCGAGGAGGGCAGCTTCGCCGAGGCCATGGTCGCCTCGGCCGACGTCGGCTACCTGCCGCCGCTGACCACCGGGTGGGCCAACGTCGAGACCGACCCCAACCCGATCAAGGAGCTCATGACCAAGGCGCTCAACGGCGAGGACTACCAGGCCGCCGCCGGCGAGGCCGACTCCGAGATCACCGACCGCATCAACCGCGAGTAAGCCCACCCCAGGGGGTGCCGTCGTCCGCCGACGGCACCCCTCGCCCTTGTTCGCCACCCGAGGGAAGACACGCATGACCGTGCACATCGAGGAAGCACCGGCACCACCACCCCCGGTCAAGGGCACCCGGGGCTCCGGGGATGACCGCCGCCCCCCGCGCCGGAGAGTGCCCTCGGGCCTGGTGCCCTACCTGCTGCTCGCCCCCGCAGTGATCGCGATCCTCGCGGTCCTCGGCTACGCGCTGTTCAGAAACGTGCTGATCTCCCTCCAGGAGTTCGGCCGGAAGCAGCTGATCTCGCGCACCACCGAGTGGACCGGGCTGGACAACTACAAGGCGGTCCTGGAGAACGAACGTTTCTGGGACTCGCTGGTCCGCACGTTCCTCTTCATGGCCGCCAACGTGGTCCTGATCATGATCATCGGCACCCTGCTGGGGCTGCTGCTCAACGCGCTCGGCAAGAAGATGCGCCTGGTCCTGGCGGTCTCACTGGTCGCGGCCTGGGCGATGCCGGTCATCGCCACCACCACGGTCTTCCGCTGGCTCTTCGACACCCAGTTCGGCGTCGCCAACTGGCTGATGCGCACCCTCGGCTTCTCCGGCTACGACCAGCACAACTGGTTCGGCAGCGGCTTCTCCACGCTGACCATCGTCACCCTGCTGATCGTCTGGACGTCCGTCCCGTTCGTCGCCCTCAACCTCTACGCGGGGCTGACCACCGTCAGCGGCGAGATCTGGGAGGCCGCGCGGATGGACGGCGCCTCCTCGACGCGGATCTTCTGGTCCATCCTGCTGCCGATCATGCGGCCCTTCTTCATGATCACCACGTTCCTGGAGATCATCTGGGTCTTCAAGGCGTTCGCGCAGATCTACGCGATGAACGGCGGCGGACCCGACCGGCAGTCCGAGACGCTTCCCGTCATGGCCTACGTCGAGGGCATGGGGCAGAACCAGTACGGCATGGCCGCCGCGATCTCGGTGCTGACGCTGGTGATCCTGATGATCGCCATGTCCTTCTACTTCCGGCTGATCCTCAAGCAGGAGAAGGAGAACTCATGAGGAAGCTCTGGCTCAACGGCACGGCCCTGGTGCTGTCCGTGCTGTTCATCTTCCCGGTCTACTGGATGCTCAGCACCTCCTTCAAGGACAACTCCCAGGTCCTCACCAAGGACCCGGTCTTCTTCTTCACGCCGACCTTCGACCACTACTCGACGGCCACCGGCGTCGACCTCTTCTGGACCTACGTCGCCAACAGCTTCGTGGTCACCGTCGGCGCCGTGCTGCTGGCCCTCCTGGTCGCGCTGGCCGCGAGCTTCGCCATCGCCCGGATGGAGTTCCGGGGCCGCCGGGGCATGGTGATCGCGGTGATGATGGCGCAGATGGCCCCCTGGGAGATCCTGATCATCGTCGTCTACCTGAACGCCAGGGACGCCGAGATGCTCAACAGCCTGGTCACCCTGACGCTGATCTACTTCGTCATGGCGCTGCCCTTCACCATCTGGACGCTGCGCGGCTTCATCGCCGCCGTGCCGAAGGAACTGGAGGAGTCGGCCATGATCGACGGCTGCAACCGTGCCCAGGCCTTCCTCCGGGTCATCTTCCCGCTGCTCGCCCCCGGCCTGATGGCCACCTCGCTCTTCGGCTTCATCGCGGCGTGGAACGAGTACGCCATGGTGCTGGTGCTCAACAAGTCCCCCGAGGCCGCCACCCTCCCGCTCTGGCTCACCCAGTTCCAGACCAACTTCGGCAACGACTGGGGTGCCACCATGGCCGCCTCCACGATGTTCACCGTCCCTGTGCTGATCGTCTTCCTTGTTCTCCAGCGACGGGTCACCGGCGGGCTCTCCGCCGGGGCCGTGAAGGGATAACGCTCCATGACCACCGTGGTACCCGACTCCGACACCCTCACCAGGGACGCGCTGGCCGTTCTGCAACCCACCTTCGCCGGTACCCACCGCGCGCCCGACTGGCTGCTGGCCCAGCTGGAGAACGGGATGACCGGCGTCGGGCTCTTCGGCAGAAACGTGGTCTCCACCGAGCAACTCGCCGAACTGACCGCGCACCTGCGCGAGGCACGCCCCGACGTGCTGGTGGCCGTCGACGAGGAGGGCGGGGACGTCACCCGTCTCGACGTGCACGGCGGCTCCTCCGTGCCGGGCAACCACGCGCTGGGCAGCGTGGACGACCCGGACCTCACCCGCGAGGTCGCCGCCGAGATCGGCCGCAGGCTCGCCGCCTGCGGGGTCAACGTCAACTGGGCGCCGTCGGCCGACATCAACTCCGACCCGGAGAACCCCGTCATCGGCGTCCGGTCCTTCGGCGAGGAGCCGGGCCTGGTCGCCCGGCACACCGTCGCCTACGTGGAGGGACTCCAGTCCGCCGGCGTCGCCGCCTGCGTCAAGCACTTCCCGGGGCACGGCAACACCAACGTCGACTCGCACCACGCGCTGCCGCGCATCGACATCGACCTGACCACCCTCCACGAGCGGGAACTGGAGCCCTTCCGCGCGGCGATAGCCGCCGGCAGCCGCTGCGTGATGAGCGCCCACATCCTGGTGCCGGCGCTCGACCCCGACCGCCCCGGCACCCTGAGCCCCGCCGTGCTGGGCGGCCTGCTGCGCGCCCCGGTCGCCGAGGGCGGCCTCGGCTTCGACGGGCTGATCTACACCGACGCCATCGAGATGCGGGCCGTCGCCGGCACCCACGGCCTGGAGCAGGGCTGCGTCCTGGCCGTCGCGGCCGGCGCCGACGCGCTGTGCATCGGGGGCACGCCCTCCGACGAGGCGGAGGTGCTGCGCCTGCGCGACGCCCTGATCAACGCCGTCCGCTCCGGCCAACTGCCCGAGGAGCGTCTCCACGACGCGGCCGAGCGCGTCCGCGCCCTCGGCCGCTGGACCGCCACCGCGCGCGCCCACCCCGCCGCCGCCCCGGAGGTGAGCGGCATCGGGCTGACCGCCGCCCGCCGCGCGGTGCGCATCAGCCGGGCCGAGGACGGCCCGCTCCGGCCGCTGACCGGGCCGGCCCACGTGGCCACCCTCAGCCCGGCGGCCAACATCGCCGTGGGGGAGGAGACCCCCTGGGGCCCCGGCGCCGAACTGACCCGACTGCTCCCCGGCACCACCGTCAGCGCCCACGCCGCCGCCGACGCCCAGCGCGCCGGCTCGGCCGGGCTGGCCGAGGAGGTGCTGGCGGCGGCGGGGGAGCGTCATCTGGTCGCGGTCGTCAGGGACCGCCACCGGCACACCTGGATGGCCGACACCGTGACCGAACTCGTCGCCGCCCGCCCCGACACCGTCGTCGTGGAGATGGGCGTCCCGCACGCGGCGCCCGTCGGCGCGACCCATCTGGCCACCTACGGCGCGGCCCGCGTCTGCGCCCAGGCCGCCGCCGAGGCCCTGACCGGTCACCGACCCGACCAGGAGACGCCCTCGGCCCTGCCCGGTTAGGCCCCGCACGCCCGGCAGCCGCTGCCGCCCCCGCGCCCCTGCTCCAGGGCGCGCGGGGCGCCGCCCCCTGCCCTTCCCGCACTCCGTCCGCACCACTCCGGCTGGGAGAACCACACGATGTCCGCGACCGAGCCAGGCCGGCTGATGCTCGCCGAGATGACCGAACAACCCGCCGTGCTGCGCCGCCTGTTGCAAGACGGCGCACCCCGCATCGCCGAGGTGGCGCGGGACATCGCGGCGCGTCGCCCGCGCTTCGTCCAACTCACCGGGCGTGGCACCTCCGACAACGCCGCGCTCTACGCCAAGTACCTCCTGGAGATCGAACGGGGACTCCCCTGTGGTCTCACCTCCATGTCCACCACCACCGCCTACGGCGCCAAGCCGGACCTGCGCGACGTGCTGGTGATCGCCGTCAGCCAGTCCGGCGGCTCGCCGGACCTGGTCGCCTCCACCACCGCGGCCCGCGAGGCCGGGGCCATCACCCTCGCCGTCACCAACAACCCGGACTCCCCGCTGGTCGCCGCCAGCGAGTACGCCATCGACGTGCTCGCCGGACCTGAGAAGGCGCTTCCCGCCACCAAGACCTACACGGCCGAGCTGCTGGCGCTCCATCTCTTCGTCACCGCCCTGGGCGGCGATGACGGCACCCTGGCCGCGGCCCGGCTGCCCGAGCTGGCCGAACGGGTCCTCGCCCGCCAGGACGAGGTGCGCTCGCTCGCCGCCCGCTACCGCTTCGCCGAACGCATGGTCCTCACCTCCCGCGGCTACGGCTATCCGACGGCCAGGGAGGCCGCGCTCAAGCTGATGGAGACCAGCTATGTGCCGGCCCTGGCCTACTCCGGCGCCGACCTGCTCCACGGCCCGCTGGCGATGGTGGACAACATCTTCCCGGTGATCGCGGTGGTCCCCGACGGCCGCGCCGGCGAGGCGCTGCGCCCCGTGCTGGAGCGGCTCACCGACCGGGGTGCCGACCTGATGGTGGTCGGTCCCCGGAAGGCGCTGACCGGGGCGTCGGCCGGCTTCGCGCTGCCGACCGACGACCTTGCCGAGGAGCTCCAGCCGATCCTGGAGATCATGCCGCTCCAGCTTCTCGCCTACGAGGTGACCCGGGCCAGGGGCCAGGACCCCGACGCCCCTCGCGCCCTGGCCAAGGTCACCGAGACCCACTGACCCGGCCTGCCCCGGGAGGAGTCACAGCAGCGTCCCTCCGGTGGCGTCGATCGACTGGCCCGTCACCCAGCGGGAGTCGGCCGAGGCGAGAAACGCCACCACGTCCGCTATGTGTGCCGGGCTCCCCACCTCGCCGAGCGGCGACAGCTCCGCGATCGCCGCTCGGCTCGACGGGTCGTCCAGAGCGAGCCGTGCGTTCATCTCCGTGTCGACGATGCCGGGGGAGACCGCGTTGACCGTGATCCCTCGCGGGCCCAACTCCCTTGCCAGGGCAGCCGTCAGGGCCTCGACGGCGGCCTTGGTCATCGTGTAGGCGACCAGGTCGGGCATCATCCCGGGGCGCTGGGCCGCCCCGGAGGAGAGGGTGACGATCCGGCCGCCGTCCCGCAGCCGGGAGAGCCCCTGCTGGATGACGAAGAACGGGGCCCGCACGTTGACCGCGTGCAGCCGGTCGAACTCCTCGCGATCGGTGCCGGCGATCCCGGCCGTGCCGGCGATACCCGCGTTGTTCACCAGGATGTCCAGACCGTCGGCCTCCTGGTCGAAGGCGGCCCAGAGCGCCTCGGCGTCCCCCGGCTCCCCGAGCCGGGCGCGCAGCGCGAACGCGCTGCCGCCCGCCGCCTCGATCGCCGCGACCGTCTTCTCTGCCGCCTCCTTCCGCTCCCCGTAGTGGACCGCGACACGCGCCCCGTCCCGTGCCAGCCGCTCGGCGATGCCCCGTCCGATGCCCCGGCTGCCCCCCGTGACCAGTGCCGTCCTGCCCTTGAGCGTGCTCATGAGACACACCTCTCCCCTGGAATCCCGCTACCTGGAAATAGCTAGTGATCGCTACAGAAAGAACCGTAGCAGCACTTCTGGAAGAGGCGCTATAGAATTCGGCGCATGGTCACCCGATCGCGTGGACGCCCCCGCTCCTTTGACCGCGACACCGCGCTGGAGCGGGCCACCCATGTCTTCTGGCGGCACGGCTACGGGGCCACCTCGATCTCCGACCTCACCGCCGCCCTCGGCATCGGGGCCCCCAGCCTCTACGCGGCGTTCGGGGACAAGCGCACCCTCTTCGAGGAGGTCGTGGCGCACTACGTGGAGACCTACGGCTCCTTCGTCGGTCAGGCCATGGCGGAGGAGCCGACCGCCCGCCGGGCCGTGGAGCGGGTGCTGCGCCGGGCGGCGGACGAGTACGCCGTGCCGGGCCGCCCCGCCGGCTGTCTGATCATCTCCGCCGCCACCAACTACCAGGACTCCGACCGCGAGATCGCGGAGAAGCTGCGCGTCGTGCGCGAGGGGAACGCCCGCGCCTTCAGCTCCCGGATCAGGGTGGACATCGCCGCCGGCGTGCTGCCCGAGGACGTCGACGCCGACGCGCTCGGCCGCTACGCGGGGGCCGTGATGCAGGGGATGAGCCAGCAGGCGCGGGACGGCGCGGGCGCCGAGGAGCTGCGGTCGGTGGCGGAGCTCGCGATGCGCGCGTGGCCGGCGGAGCTGCGGGAGGAGCCGGAGACGCCGGCGGGGTGATGCCCCGGGGCCACCCACGGGCCGCGGCACCGAAGAGGGACCCTCAACCCTCTTGGCACCGCAGCCCGGAGCGATATGGGCCCGGGACGCCGTCAGGGCAGAGAGCGCCGGGCCCCGCTCTGCCCTCCTGTGCGGGGAGGACAGAAGTCCGAGGTTCCCTCATTCTGGACCGCGCGGCTCCCATGTGTCCATGCTCTGAACGGACTTCCCGCCCGTTTTCGTCGTTCCCCGTCACAAGTTGATCACAAGGCGCATCCGAACCGTCTCAAGGCGTACGCCGGTAAGCTCCAGGTGTGCCCTCCATGAACGATCTCGTACGTCAGCACACCGACCTGGGGACCGGAGACCTGGAGTGGCTGCACCTCCTCGTCTCCGAGTGGCAGCTCCTCTCCGACCTCTCCTTCGCGGACCTGGTCCTGTGGCTGCCGACCGAGGACGGCACCCGCTACGTCTCCGTCGCCCAGATGCGTCCCAACACCGGTCCCACCTCCTACCAGGACGACATGGTCGGCCACCTGGTCCCCAGGGGCCGGCGCCCGCTGCTGGACGTCGCGCTGGACGAGGGACGGATCGTGCGCGAGGGCGATCCGGAGTGGCGCGAGGAGGTGCCGGTGCGCGTGGAGTCGATCCCGGTGCGCAGGGAGGGCCGGGTGCTCGGGGTGATCGCGAGGAACACCAACCTGCTGACCGTGCGCACCCCCAGCCGGCTCGAACTCACCTACCTGCAGAGCGCGTCCGACCTCGCGCAGATGATCGCCGGCGGCGCGTTCCCGTTCCCCGGGCAGCAGGTCGGGATGGACCGGGCGCCCCGGGTCGGCGACGGCTTCATCCGGCTGGACGCCGAGGGCACCGTGCAGTACGCCAGTCCCAACGCGCTCTCCGCCTACCACCGGCTGGGCCTCGCCGCCGACCTGGTGGGGCTGCCGCTCGGCCCGACCACCGCGGACCTGGCCCCCACCCGGGGGCCGGTCGACGAGTCCCTGGTGAAGCTGGCCAGCGGCTGGGCGCCTCGGGAGACCGAGATCGAGGGCGCCGACTGCGTGATCCAACTCCGCGCCATTCCGCTCAAGCCGAAAGGCGAACGGATCGGTTCGTTGATACTTCTGCGCGATGTGACCGAGTTGCGGCGCAGGGAACGCGAACTCATCACCAAGGACGCGACCATCCGGGAGATCCACCACCGGGTGAAGAACAACCTGCAGACCGTCGCCGCGCTGCTGCGCCTCCAGGCGCGCCGCATCGGCGCGGCCGGGGACTCCAACGCGCGGGCCGCGCTGGAGGAGGCGGTGCGCCGGGTCGGCTCGATCGCCATCGTGCACGAGACGCTTTCACAGAACCTCGACGAGCGCGTGGAGTTCGACGAGATCGCCGACCGGGTGATCGCGATGGTCGCCGAACTCTCCCCCGAGGGACGGGTGGTGGGCCGCCGCAGCGGGCGTTTCGGCATTCTGGACGCGGAGACCGCCACGCCGCTCTCCATGGTGCTCACCGAGGTGCTGCAGAACGCGCTGGAGCACGGCTTCGGCCCGGGGGAGCGGGGCGCCATCGACGTGCTGGCCTCCCGCACCGACGTGCCGCGCGGACCGAGCCGACTGCTGGTCACCGTCGAGGACGACGGCCGGGGGCTGCCGGAGGGGTTCGACCCGCGGGGCGGGGGCAACCTCGGGCTCCAGATCGTGCGGACGCTGGTCGAGGGGGAGTTGGGCGGCCGCTTCGACATGCTGCCGGCCGAGGGGGGCGGCACCCGGGTGATCCTCGATCTGCCGCTGCAACCCGAGAAGCGCTGAAGGGTGAAGATCCGGCGCCGAGTTGACGAGGCGCCGCGTTGACGGTTTCCGGTGGCGCCGCGTTGACGGTCGCCGGGGCGCGTGGAGTTGACGTGGCGTCGGATTCGTCCGTCCGGGGATCGCGCGGGCAGCACTAAGCCCCGGCGTCCTGGCCGGTGTTCGGCCGGACGCCGGGGCTCATCACGTCCTACGCGATGTGCACCGACGGTGGTGCGGGTGCTGCGGCTCGCGGCAGCGAAGGTGGTGGCGGTGAGCCTGTCAGGCGGTGGCCTTACGCGCCCGGTTGCGAGCGGCGCGACGCTTCATCGCACGGCGCTCGTCCTCGCTCATGCCGCCCCAGACGCCGGAGTCCTGACCGGACTCCAGAGCCCACTGCAGGCACTGCTCCATCACGGGGCAGCGGCGGCAGACGGCCTTGGCTTCCTCGATCTGCAGCAGCGCGGGACCGGTGTTGCCGATGGGGAAGAAGAGCTCGGGGTCTTCCTCGCGGCAAACGGCGTTGTGACGCCAGTCCATGTCTGCTCCATCTCCTGCATGTGGCAGTTACATTGCTTGTGAATGTGAACGCTTTCACGAATCCCCCCACGAGGGAAGAGTGTCGACAAACGTCACTCTGGGTGAGGGCCTCACTGCGATCCCGAAGGACGAGGAGGAAGGATTCGGGCTCTCAAGGGGGCCTTGGGGTTTGGCCGTCCCGATCGCCATGAAGAGACTCGCAAACCTCGGCGGCGGATACAACCCCTTCCGAGAAGTTTTTTTTGAATCCTTGGTGTCGCCTAGCTCACAACCCTAATTCCCTTGGGTGGAGTCTGCGCTAAACGTTCGACTACAAGGACTTTTGGCGCTTCCGCTCACACAATCACACGCAGTGCACGGCGCACGCCTGTGAAGGAGACGCTGTTTCGCAGTCCCAGGTGGTCACCATCAAGCTGAAACGGCAGTGGCACCTGCGATTGCAAGGTGAACTCCGTTTCGTCATGCAACGACACCACATGTCGGCCATGTGGGCCTCGATCCGGGCTTGAGCGCAGGAGCTGGGTGCCGTAGCGGGTGACGGCGGCGGAGGAGAGGCGGGAGAGGCCGAGGACGTCGAGCGCGGTGTCGAACGACGCGCGGGGGGCCGCGTACATCGGCTTGTTGCCCAGGAAGGTCCAGGGCGCCGTGTTGCAGACTATCGACAACACCAGTCCCTCCACCGGCTCCTGGCCCTCCCGGCGCAACACGATGCTGCCCTGGGTGCGTTGGCGGTCGCCGAGGAACTGCCGCATGGCCTGGCGCACGTAAAGGGCGTGTGTGGAACGTTTGCCGCGCTCGCGCTGCCCCTCCACGCGGCCGATCACCCCCGCGTCGAACCCGTACCCGGCACAGAAGGTGAACCAGCGGCTCGGCACCTCCGCGTCCCGCGTGCCCGGTGTCCCGCCGGCGAGGCCGAGGCCGATGGTGCGCTCGGAGCCGGCGTGCAGCGCGTCCAGCAGCGCCCCCGTGGCCTCCACCGCGTGGTTGGGCAGGCCGAGGGCGCGGGCGAAGACGTTGGTCGAGCCGCCGGGTACCACGGCGAGCCTCGGCAGGTCGCCGTCGGGGTCCGGCCCGTTGTGCAGCAGGCCGTTGACCACCTCGTTGACGGTGCCGTCGCCGCCGAGCGCGATCACCACGTCGGTGCCGGCCTCCGCCGCCTCGCGGGCCAGCCGCCGCGCGTGGCCGCGGTACTCGGTCGCGGCCACGTCCAGCTTGAGATCGCTGGCGAGCGCGTGGGTGAGTACGTCTCTGGTCCGCGCGCTGGTGGTGGTGGCGACCGGGTTGACCACGAGAAGAGCGCGCATGGGTGCAGGGTACCCAGGTCGCGCCCCGGGCGCGGCGCGGGTGCCTTATACCCTGGCCGGGTGAGCGAGACGAGCGCGCGGGACACGGAACGGACGGACGCCGAACGGCCACGCAGGGTGGCGGTCGCCGCCGCCGTCTGCGGGGCGCAGGGGGCGGTGCTGGCCGCGGTGGGGGCGGTGATCCTGGTGCTGGCGATCGTCGGGGACCCCGGAGACCTCACCCAGGCGATCGGCGGGTCGGTGACGCTGCTGGCGCTCGCCGTGGTGCCGCTGGTCGCCGGCCACGGACTGTGGCGGCTGCGCAGGTGGAGCCGGGGGCCTGGGGTGATGGCGCAGCTGCTGGCGCTGCCGATCGCGTTCACGCTGCTCGGCAGCGGCGGGGGCTGGGTGCTGGCGGCGTTGCCGCTGGCGGCCTCGGCACTGCTGGTGCTCGGCTGTCTGCTGAGCCCGACGGCGACCGAGGCGCTCGGCGTGGGACCGCGCTCCGCCTGAGGCGGGCGGCGCCTACTCCTCCACCAGGAGCTTCTCCCGGAGCTGGGCCAGGGTGCGGGCCAGCAGCCGGGAGACGTGCATCTGCGAGATGCCGACCTCCTGGGCGATCTGCGACTGGGTCATGTTCCCGAAGAAGCGCAGCAGCAGGATCTTCTTCTCGCGGGGCGGCAGCTGCTCCAGCAGCGGCTTGAGCGACTCGCGGTACTCCACGCCCTCCAGGGCGTCGTCCTCGGCGCCCAGCGTGTCGGCGACCGCGGGGGACTCGTCGTCGGTGTCGGGGACGTCGAGCGAGAGGGTGCTGTAGGCGTTGGCCGACTCCAACCCCTCCAGGACGTCCTCCTCCGAGATGTTCAGCCGCTGGGCCAGCTCGTGCACCGTGGGGGCGCGCCCGTGCTGCTGGGACAGCTCGGCGGTGGCCTGGCTGAGCGACAGGCGCAGCTCCTGGAGCCGGCGCGGCACCCGCACCGCCCAGCCCTTGTCCCGGAAGTGGCGCTTGATCTCGCCGACCACGGTGGGGGTGGCGTAGGTGGAGAACTCCACGCCGCGATCCGGGTCGAAGCGGTCGACCGACTTGATCAGGCCGATGGTGGCGACCTGCGTGAGGTCGTCCAGCGGCTCGCCGCGGTTGCGGAAGCGGCGGGCCAGGTGCTCGACCAGCGGCAGGTGCATCCGCACCAGGGTGTCGCGCAGCTCGGCGCGCTCCGCCGAGCCCTCGGGCAGGGTGCGCAGCTCGACGAAGAGGCCGCGCGCCGCGCTCCGGTCGTGGGGGTCGGGCGCCACCCTGCGGCGCGCCGGCTGCGACGCCTCGACGTGCGTGCGCGCGTGCTCGACATCGGTCTGGCCCGGAATGGTCGCGCCGGCCGGCTCCTGGCGTGCCGCGCGCGCTGTCTGCTCCAGCTCGTTCACCTCGGCCTCCTCGTCCCGTGGCGGCCCCTGGGCGCCGGTCACGGCGCTCCGGGGGCGGCGCCGCGCTTCTTGTGCAGGCTGATGCTGACCGTCCTGTCCTCGGCGACGGCCGACTCGACCTCGCCGGCGAGCGCGGTGAGCACCGTCCAGGCGAACGTGTCGCGCTCCGGGGCGTGGCCCTCGGTGGTCGGGGCCGAGACCGTCACCCGCAGGGCGTCACCGACGAGCGTGAAGACGCAGTCGAGAACGCTGCCGGGGATGGCCTGCTGGAGCAGGATGGCGCACGCCTCGTCCACCGCGATGCGCAGGTCCTCGATCTCGTCGAGGGTGAAGTCCAGCCGGGCGGCGAGCCCGGCCGTGGCCGTGCGCAACACCGACAGATAGGCACCAGCGGCCGGCAGCCGGACTTCGACGAAGTCCTGCGTTCCGGGCTCACCTGGGAATGGGGACACCCTCACCTCCACAGAGACTCACAGTTCGTGGGCGTTCCCGGGCACCGTCCGGTGCCCTGGCCGCCCTGCGACGCTACCGCGATCCACCGCGCGCTGTCGCCTGCCAGGGAACGCGGCCGACCGACCTGACCACCTCAGCGGCATCACTCATCGTAGTGCGCTCGGTGCGTAGTGTGCCCGGTGAGGCGGCGTCAAATCCCCTGTCGGCGACAGATGTTGTGCGTGATCATCACGGTGGTCGTTGATCGTACTGCCCCGCCGGGGCGCCGTGTCACGCCCACCCGAGCTGGGTGAGCCCCACCCCGCCGCTCAGGCAGCGCTCGATGACGCGGTCGGAGCGGAAGACCATCTCCTCCGGCAGGGCGCGGGTGTCGACCCAGCGCACCTCGGAGTGCTTGGCGGGTTCGACGTTGCGCGCCTCGCCGCTCCAGGTCTCGGTCAGGAAGATCACGGTGAGGAAGCCGTTGGGCGCCTCGGCCCCGCGCGCGGCGTGCAGCACGTGCGCGATCCGCAGCGACGACTCGTCCACGACCAGCCCGGTCTCCTCGTGCAACTCCCGCACGGCGGCGGTCGCGACGGGCTCGCCCGGGTCGCACTTGCCGACCGGGAGGTCCCACTCGCCGGGCGCGAACTTGGCGTGCGGTCCCCGCCGCAGCAGCAGCACCCGCCCCTCGGCGCGGTCGTGCACGAGAACGGCGGCGGCGAGCATCGTCATGGACTGGACGGCGGGCGGCAGGGGCTGCGACATGCGCCCACAGTAGGGCGCGCGGGCGGCCGGAGGGGAGCGGTTATCCCAGGCCGGGGCGGCCTGGGGGGAACAAAGGGAGGAACGAAGGGGGAACAGAAAAGCCGCCCCTTGCGGATGCGGCGAATTCCTCGCTATATTGCGTCGTTTGGTGTGCTCGCATTGCGGACACATGTCAACTCCCGAGGAAATTCTAGCGAATAGGGGGTCGCTTTGTCAAGCGACGCGGAAAGCCCGGAGATCGCGGCGGAACAGGCTTATGTCGACGGCCTCTATCTCCGCCTCGACACCCTGCGGAACGAGACGGCGGAACGCCTCGACGCGACCCTGGCCAGCACCGGTCTCACCCATCAGGGCCTGGCCGAACGCGATCTGCGGGCAAGCGAGTTGGCCGCCGGGCTGGCCCGGCTCGACGCCGTCGAGAGCGGGCTGTGCTTCGGTCGGCTCGACCTGGCGGACGACGAAGGCACCGGTTCGTCCGGCACCGCGACCGAGGAATCCGCGGCCACGGACAAAACGGGGGCCGCCGGCGCACACGGAACCGCGCACCCGGCCTCCGGCGAAACCCGCGCGGAATCCGTGCCGGTCAGGGAACGGCGTTATGTCGGCCGCCTCGGACTTCGCGCCGACGACGGCGAGTTCACCCCGTTGCTCATCGACTGGCGCGCCCCCGCCGCGCGGCCGTTCTACGTGGCCACCGCGCTGCACCCGGACCGGGTGCGCAGACGCCGGCACATCCGCTCGCGCGGGCGGCGGGTGACCGGTGTGTGGGACGAGGACTTCTCCGGCGGCGCCTCCGAGGTCAACGGCGACGCGGCCCTGCTGGAGGCGCTCACCGCGGCCAGGACCGACCGGATGAGCGACATCGTGCCCACCATCCAGGCCGAGCAGGACGAGGTGATCCGCGCCCACCACGCCGGGGTGCTGGTCGTCCAGGGCGGCCCCGGCACGGGCAAGACCGCCGTCGCGCTGCACCGGGCGGCCTATCTGCTGTACACCAGGCGCGAACGGCTGGCCAGGAGCGCGGTGCTGGTCGTCGGGCCCAACCCCACGTTTCTCTCCTACATCGGCGACGTGCTGCCCTCGCTGGGCGAGACGGGCGTGCTGCTGGCCACCGTCGACCGGCTCTTCCCCGGGGTGACGGCCCGGCGGACGGAGTCCCCGGCGGGTGCGGTCACCAAGGGGCGGCTGGCGATGGTCGAGGTGCTGGCCTCGGCCGTCGCCGACCGGGGGCGACCGCCTGGGGAGGACCGCGTGCTCCTCGTCGACCGGCAGCCGCTGACCGTCCCGGCCGCGCTGAGCGCCCGGATCGCCGCGCGGGTGCGGGAGTCGGGGCTCCGGCACAACGAGGCGGCGCCGTTCTTCCGGAAGCTGCTGCTGGACGCGTTGGCCGAGCGGGTCGCCGCCCGCTACGGCCGGGACGTGTTCGACGACGCGCCGCTGCTCACCGAGGCCGACCTGGTCGAGATCCGCGCCGAACTCGCCGAGGACGCCGACGTGACGGCGCTCGCGGACGAGCTGTGGCCCACGCTCACCCCGACCGCGCTGCTGGCCGGGCTCTACGCCTCCGAGGAGCGGCTGGCCGCCGCCGCGCCCGAGCTCTCGGCCGCCGAACGCGCGGCGCTGCACCGGCCGGAGGCGCCCGCCGGCTGGACGGCCTCGGACGTTCCGCTGCTGGACGAGGCCGCCGAGCTGCTGGGGCCCGTGCCGCCGGGCGCCCCCGACCCGGCGGAGGCGGAACGCGCCGAGGCGGTGCGGCTGGCGCGGGAGGCGCTGGAGGTCGCCTACGGCTCGCGCGAGGCCCAGTCGGAGAACGCGGACGAGGCCGAGGAACTGGCCGCCTGGGACGTGGTGGACGCCGAGGCGCTCGCCGAACGGCAGGCCGAGACCGACACCAGGAGCGCGGCGCGGCGGGCGGCGACGGACCGCACCTGGGCGTTCGGGCACGTGGTGGTGGACGAGGCCCAGGAACTCTCGCCGATGGCGTGGCGGCTGCTGATGCGGCGCTGCCCCACGCGGTCGATGACGCTGGTCGGCGACATCGCCCAGACGGGAGAGGCGGTGGGCGCGCCCTCCTGGGACGCGGTGCTGGCGCCGCACGTGGGGGAGCGCTGGCGGCTGGCCGAGCTGAGCGTCAACTACCGGCTGCCCGCCGAGATCGCCGAGGTCGCGGCCGGGGTGCTGGCCAGGATCGACCCGGCCCGCCGCGCGCCGCGCGCCGTGCGGTCCGGCGGCGAACGGCCCTGGTGGCGGCGGACCGGGGACGCCACGCCGGCCGGCCTGGCCGCGCGCGGCGCCGCGCTGGCGGCGGCGGAACACGCGGCGCTGCCCGAGGGGCGCGTCGCGCTGCTGGTGCCCCGCTCGCTGCTGCCGGTGACGCGGCGCGCGGTGGCGGCGCTGGCCGGGGCGGGGGAGGTGGCGGTGCTCGATCCGGGCACCGCGAAGGGGCTGGAGTTCGACGTGGTCCTGGTCGTCGACCCCGAACGCATGGTGGCGGAGTCCCCGCGCGGACTCAACGACCTCTATGTCGCCCTCACCCGCTCGACCCGCCGCCTCGGGCTCCTCCACCCGGTCCCGCCCGGGGCGCCCGCCACCGCGCCGGCCGGCCTGACGGGGCTGACGGAGGTGCGCGACGGGGAGTGAGGACGCGCGGCCGTCCCACGGGGTGCGGGCGGGGCCCGGAAACGCCCGCACCCGGCGCGCGGACGCGGGCCGGGTGCGGGGGTGGGAAGGCGTGGGGCGGTCAGCCCTTCTTGGTCTCCCAGAAGATCTTGTCGATCTGGGCGATGTAGTCGAGCGCCTTCTGGCCGGTCGCCGGGTCGGTGGAGCCCTTGGCCGCGCTGAGGGCCTTCAGGGTCTCGTTGACCAGCTGGTGCAGCTCCGGGTACTTCTCGAAGTGCGGGGGCTTGAAGTAGTCGCTCCACAGCACCGAGACGTGATGCTTCGCCAGCTCGGCGCGCTCCTCCTTGATGACGGTGGCGCGGGCGCGGTAGTGGGGGTCGTCGTTGGCCTGGTACTTCTCCTGGACGGCCTTGACCGACTCGGCCTCGATGCGGGCCTGGGCCGGGTCGTAGACGCCGCACGGCAGGTCGCAGTGCGCGCTGACGCTGACCTTGGGGGCGAACAGGCGGGAGAGCATAGAGCTGTCCTTCCTCGTGATCGTCTTCTCCCGGGCGAGGTTACTCCGTGCAGGGGCGGTTTTCTCGGCCGACCCGATCCGCGCGGTGGGGCCTAGGCCGAAAGTCCGGGGCCCGCCGGGCCCCGGGGCGGAGGGTGGCGGCGCGTGACGGGAGGGAAGGATGGGGGCGCGGTGGACATGCGATCACCGGAGGCAGCGGGGACCATGGCTCAGGAACGACGAGTGAGGACGCGATGAGGCTTGGGCTGGCGGAGGTCTACAACCCTTCGATGCTGCCCACCCTGTATCCGGGCGACCAGTTGCTGCTCGCCTACGGTGCGCGCGTGCGGCCCGGACACGTGGTGGTGCTCCGTCACCCGTTCCAGCACGATCTGCTGATCGTCAAGCGCGCCGCCGAGCGGCGGGACGCCGGGTGGTGGGTGCTCGGCGACAACGCGTCGGTGACCAACGACAGCCGGGAGTTCGGAGCCGTTCCCGACGGGCTGCTGGTGGCCAGGGCGGTGCTGCGGCTGCGTTCGCCGCTGGCTCAGCGCTCGCCCGCCGGGCCGGAGGTCTCCGCGCCGGCGGTGGGGCGCGTGGGCGCGTTGGCCGGCGCGTTGGGGCGGTTGCCCTCGGCGGTGCGCCCGCTGACGGCGCGTTCGCGGCGTTTGCGCGCCCGGTAGGCGGCGACGTTGGCGCGGGTGGCGCAGCGGTCGGAGCAGTAACGCCGGGAACGGTTGGTCGATGTGTCGACATAGGCGTTGCGGCAGGGGTCCCCCTCGCAGATGCCGAGGCGGTCGGCGCCCAGCTCGGTGAGCTGCACGGCGAGGCCCATGCAGGCGGTCGCCGCGTAGCCGGCGGTGGCGTTCGACGGATGCTCGGCCAGGTGCAGGTGCCAGCGCGGGCGGCCGGTGTCGTCGAGGAAGTCGTGGCCCGAGATCTGCGGGCTGACCGGGTACTCCAGCAGCAGCGCGTTGAGCAGGTCGACCGCGCCCCGCTCGTCGCCGTCGGCGGCGGTGGTGAAGACCGCGCGCAGCCGGGTGCGTACCCCGCGCAGCCGGGTCACGTCCGCCTCGGTGGCCCGCCGCGCGGCCTGCCGGGCCTCGCCGAAGAGGTCGCGCACGGCCTCGACCGAGGTCAACGCGTCGGCGCCGCGGTGCGGCTGCTCGGTGTTGACGAGGCGGACGGCGAAGTCGGAGTAATGGGTCAGTTCCAATTGTGTTCCTTACCCGGCGAACCTATAGTCGTGATCGGCCATGGTAATGGGTCGCCTCCGAAGTCGGCCCTTACCGCTGGCCTCAGCCGTCCACGGCCTCAGGGAGGGGCGATGACCGACTGGTCGATCTGGCAGAAGAGTTGGGACCGGCAGCAGGAGTGGTACCTGCCGGACCGGGAGGAGCGCTTCCGGGTGATGCTGGACGCCGTCGAGGCGCTGGTGGGCGACCGGCCCCGGGTGCTCGACCTGGCCTGCGGCACGGGCAGCATCACGGCGCGGGCGCTGCGCCGCTTCCCCGGCGCGGTCAGCGTCGGCGTGGACCTGGACCCCGCGCTGCTGGCCATCGCCGAGGGCACCTTCGCCGACGAGCCGCGCGCGACCTTCGTCACCGCCGACCTCACCGACCCCGACTGGGCGCGGGCGCTGCCGCACGACTCCTACGACGCGGTGCTCACGGCGACGGCGCTGCACTGGCTGACCGAGGAGCCGCTGCGCGCGCTCTACGGGCGGCTCGCCACGCTGGTGCGCCCCGGCGGTGTCTTCCTCAACGCCGATCACATGCCGCACCGCGAGGCGCCCGCTATCGAGGCGGCCGTCGCCGCGTACGAGTCGGCCAGGCGGGAGCGGGAGAAGGCCGACGGCAGGGACGACTGGGCCGACTGGTGGGCGCGGGCGGCCGCGGCCCCCGAGCTGGCGGAGGCGACGGCCGCCCGCTTCCGGATCTACGGCGACCCGGCCCGGGGAGATCACGCGGACGGGCGGATGTTCCCGCTGGAGTGGCACGTGCGGGTGCTGCGCGAGGCCGGCTTCCGTGAGGCGCGGGCGGCGTGGGCCTCCCTCAGCGACATGACGGTGCTGGCCTTGCGGTAGCGGTCCGCCGCCGCGTGTCCCCCGGCCCGGCCGGGGGACACGCGGAACGGCCTCAGAGCCGCGCCACACCCTCGGCCCGCGCCGCGTCGGCCACGGCCGCGGCCACCGCGGGGGCCACCCGCTCGTCGAACGGCGAGGGGATCACCCGCTCCGGGCTCAGCTCGTCCGCGACCACCGCGGCCAGCGCCTCGGCCGCCGCCAGCTTCATCCCCTCGGTGATCCTGGTCGCCCGCACCTGGAGCGCCCCGGCGAAGATGCCGGGGAACGCCAGCACGTTGTTGATCTGGTTCGGGAAGTCGCTGCGCCCGGTGGCCACCACCGCCGCGTGCCGGGCGGCGACCTCGGGGTGCACCTCCGGATTCGGGTTGGCCATGGCGAAGACGAACGCGCCGGGCGCCATCGTCGCCACCGCCGACTCGGGGACGGTGCCGCCGCTGACCCCGACGAACACGTCGGCGCCGGCCAGCGCGTCGGCGAGGGAGCCGGTGCGGCCGTTCGGGTTGGTGGTCTCGGCCAGCTCGCGCTTGATCGCGGTCAGGTCCTCCCGGTCGCGGGAGACCACGCCGCGCCGGTCGCAGACCACGACGTCGTCGACCCCGGCGCCCAGCAGGATGCGGGCGATGGCGACGCCGGCGGCGCCGGCTCCGGAGATCACGACGCGCAGCGCGGCGAGGTCACGGCCGGTGAGCCGGACGGCGTTGCGCAGCGCGGCGAGGGTCACCACGGCCGTGCCGTGCTGGTCGTCGTGGAAGACCGGGATGTCCAGCCGCTCCTGGAGCCGCCGTTCGATCTCGAAGCAGCGGGGCGCCGAGATGTCCTCCAGGTTGATCCCGCCGAAGGAGGGCGCCAACCGCGCGACGGTCTCGACCAGTTCGTCCACCTCGCGGCAGTCCAGCGCCACCGGCACCGCGTCCACGCCGCCGAACTGCTTGAAGAGGATGGCCTTCCCCTCCATCACCGGCAGCGACGCCTCCGGGCCGATGTCGCCGAGGCCGAGCACCGCGCTGCCGTCGGTGACCACGGCGACCGTGCCGGACTTCCAGGTGTAGTCGTCGACCAGCTCGGGTCGTTCCGCGATCGCCTCGCAGACCCGGGCGACGCCCGGGGTGTAGGCGAGGGAGAGGTCGTCGGCGTCGCGCAGCGGCACCGTGCCCGCGACCTCCATCTTGCCGCCGCGGTGCAGGGCGAAGACCGGGTCGAGTCCGGGCTCCGGCAGCTCGTCGGCGGGCGGTCGCGGGGAGACGCGCGGCAACTGCCCGCGCGGGTTGATGAGCTCCGATGTCACTTCGGGTAACCCCTTTGTCCAACGTCATCGTCTGAGGGCGGCCGCTCTCCGGTCGGAGCGCGGGCGGGCACCGCGTCCGCCGTGCGCCCCGGCAGTTGGCTGTCGGCGCGGCCGTGGTGCGGACGCCGGGCGCTTCGCACAGGCGCCCAGGTCCCCGGGTGAGGGGTGTACCGCACGGTTCTACCCGATCAGGCGGCGCACCGACGAACACTTTCGCTTTCCGCTGGAAAACGTCGTGGAAGCGAGGGTGGTTGCGGCGCGCGTCCGTCGGGCGACCGGATGGCGTCCGAACCCTGGTGGGGACTGATCAACGGGGTCCTCGCGTGACGCATGTCTCAGTGGTCGTCGAGCCGGAACGGGAGGCGGCACAAGCGACCTTCAGTGAAGCGAAGTTGTCCTTTTCCGATCACCGGTGTTCATTGTCCGTTATCCGATCTTGATCTACCGACCGGTTCCGTTTCGGATTCGGATGGCAAGATGTCCTGTCACTGAACGCGCGACCGGCGCTCAGACTGTCGTGACACCCGACGACGCGTGCCCGGCCCCCTCGGTACCCCCGCTTCAGGAGGAACACGCCATGACCGCTCGCCTTACCCGTCGCTCACGTCTGGCGGCGGCCGGAGCCGTCGCGGCGGCCGGCGTACTGCTCCTCGGCGCCTGCGGCGACCAGACCGACGACGCCGACAGCGGCTCCGGCGGCTCCGGCAGCGGTGGCGGCGGCGAGTCGGGTGAGGCGGCGGGCGAGCTGTTCGACCTGCTCCCGCAGGACATCCAGGACGCCGGCGAGATCAAGGTCGGCTCCGACATCGCCTACGCGCCCATCGAGTTCATCGACGAGAACGACGAGATCGCCGGCATCGACCCCGACATCGGCGCCGCGCTCGGCGAGGTGCTCGGCGTCGACTTCGTCTTCGAGAACGGCACCTTCGACGGCCTGATCCTCGGCCTCAACAACGGCCGCCACGACGTCATCATGTCCGCGATGACCGACACCGCCGAGCGCCAGCAGGGCGTCAGCGAGGACGCCGAGGGCGGCGCGGACTTCGTCAACTACTTCCAGGCCGGCTCCGCCCTCCTGGTCGCCGCGGACAACCCGGAGGGCGTCGAGTCCGTCGACGACCTCTGCGGGCTGAGCGTCGCCGCGCAGCAGGGCACCGCCAACGAGGCCGTGATCGAGGCCGCGCAGGAGAACTGCGACGAGCCGATCGAGCCGGTGATCAACGAGGTCGACAGCGAGTCGATCACCGCGCTCCAGAACGGCCGCGCCGACGTCGTCGTCACCGACTACCCGGTCGCGCTCTACAACGAGCTGACGGCGGGCGGCGGCGACCTCTTCACCGTGGTCGGCGAGCAGATCGACGCCGCGCCCTACGGCATCGCCGTCTCCAAGGAGAACACCGAGCTGCGCGACGCGCTCCAGGCCGCCGTCCAGGAGATCATCGACAACGGCGCCTACGCCGAGGTCCTGGCCGAGTGGAGCGCCGAGGCCGGCGCCATCGAAGAGGCCACCGTCAACGCCGGCGAGTGACCGCGACCGACAGCCAGCGAGGGCGATCCCCGTGTCAGATTCGCACGACAGCCTGTCCAAGAAGCCGGCGGACGAGCCCGGTTCGGGTGGCGGCGGCGTGAAGGAGCGGGTGCCGCCGGAGGCCATCCGCGCGGTGCCGGTGCGCCACTGGGGCCGCTGGATCGGCGTGGCGGTGGTGTTCGCACTGCTCGCCGCGCTCTTCCAGGCGTTCCGCGGCGCCGACATCAACTGGGACGTGGTGGGGGAGTTCCTCACCTACGACACCATCATCGAGGGCGCCGGCAAGACGCTGTGGATCACGCTGCTCTCGATGCTGCTCGGCGTCGTCCTCGGCGTGGTCCTGGCGATCATGCGCCTCTCCGGCAACCCGGTGCTCTCCGGCGTCGCCTGGGGGTACATCTGGTTCTTCCGCGGCACCCCGGTGCTGGTCCAGCTCTTCCTCTGGTACAACCTGTCGTTCGTCTTCGAGACCGTGAACCTCGGTTTCTACAAGGACGAGATGAACGACTTCATGACGCCGTTCCTCGCGGCCCTGCTGGGCCTCGGGCTCAACGAGGCGGCGTACATGGCGGAGATCGCCAGGGCCGGCATCCAGTCCGTGGACCGGGGGCAGACCGAGGCCGCCCACGCGCTGGGCATGAACAACGGCAGGACGCTGCGGCGGATCGTGCTCCCGCAGGCGATGCGGGTCATCATCCCGCCGACCGGCAACGAGTTCATCAACATGCTGAAGACCTCGTCACTGGTCTACGCGATCCAATACACCGAGCTGTTCCGGGCCGGCAACACGATCAGCACCCGAAACCTCGCGGTCATGGAGATGCTGATCGTCGTCACGGTCTGGTATCTGATCCTGACCACGGTGTTCAGCATCGGTCAGTACTACTTGGAGCGGTACTTCGCCAGGGGCAACGAACGGGTGCGGCCCCCCACCCCG
The DNA here is from genome assembly GCF_900230195.1 of Streptomyces zhaozhouensis. Lineage (GTDB taxonomy): Bacteria > Actinomycetota > Actinomycetes > Streptomycetales > Streptomycetaceae > Streptomyces > Streptomyces zhaozhouensis. Next base: position 333,441 of record NZ_OCNE01000002.1, on the reverse strand, counting down.
CTCCAGCGGGCCCGCGCGTGGCTGACCGGCCCGCGCCGACAGCGTCCGGGCCGCGGCCCGGCCGGAGGAGTGTGAGCCGATGGGCACGACGACGAACTCCTCGTCCCCGATGGTCAAGGCCGAGCGGGTCTACAAGAACTTCGGCCCCGTGCAGGTGCTCAGGGGCATCGACCTGGAGGTCAGCCCGGGGGAGGTCTGCTGCGTGGTGGGGCCCTCGGGCTCCGGCAAGTCCACGTTGCTGCGCTGCGTCAACCACCTGGAGAAGATCAACGCCGGCCGGCTCTGGGTCGACGGCGAACTGGTCGGCTACCGCCAGCGCGGCGACAAGCTCTACGAGATGCGCGAGCGCGAGGTCGCGGCCCAGCGACGCGACATCGGGATGGTCTTCCAGCGCTTCAACCTCTTCCCGCACATGACGGCGACCGAGAACGTCATGGAGGCGCCCGTCCAGGTCAAGGGCCTGAAGCGGGCCGAGGCGCGGCAGCGCGCCGAGGAGCTGCTGGCCCGGGTCGGGCTCGCCGACCGGATGGCCAGCTACCCCTCGCAGCTCTCCGGCGGCCAGCAGCAACGCGTCGCCATCGCACGGGCGTTGGCGATGGACCCCAAGCTGATGCTCTTCGACGAGCCCACCTCCGCGCTCGACCCCGAGCTGGTGGGCGAGGTGCTCGACGTGATGCGGGCGCTGGCCGAGGACGGCATGACCATGATCGTGGTGACCCACGAGATGGGCTTCGCCAGGGAGGTCGGCGACACCCTCGTTTTCATGGACGACGGCATGGTGGTCGAGGCCGGCGACCCGCGCGAGGTGCTGGCCAACCCGCGTCAGGAACGCACCAGGGCGTTCCTCTCCAAGGTGCTCTAGGGGCAAGGCGCTCTGAACGCGCGGTGCTCCGGGCGCGCGGTGCCCTGAACGCGTGGTGGTCCGGGCGCGCGGTTCCGAACGGCGCCCGGTAGCGGGCCGTGCGCGGCCCCGGGCGCCGGCGCGCCGCTCGTTCCGGGGCCGCGCCCCACGGGGCGCGGGCCGTCGGCGACTCAGCCCAGCGGGATCGCCCACGCCGCCAGCGCGGCGCCGTCCGGCGGGGTCAACTCCCCGGCCTTGCTCCAGCCCAGTGACGGCAGCGCGCTGAGCGCCAGCCCGTTGCCCGGCTCCACCAGGAGCAGCGCGACCGAGGCCGAGACGCGGGAGAGCAGCTCCCGCTGCAGTCGCCCCGCCAGGCCCTGGCCGCGCCGCCTGGGGTGCACCAGCAGCTCGGTCACCACGAAGATCCGACGGTGCTCGGCCAGTTGCGGCAGCGCCTCGGGGCGTTCCCGGAACCGGTCCCACCAGTCGTCCTCCCGCTCCGCGAGAAAGCCGTAGGCGCAGCCGGCCGGCCCCGGGTCGCCGGCCAGCATCAGGTCGAACTCGGGGCGCTGGACGTCGTGGTCGACGAAGCGCCGCAGAAAGCCGGCGCGGTCCGGCGGCGCGGCGTCGGGCGACGGATCGCGGTGGGCGGCGGCGTACAGATCCGCGATCTGCTCGCGCTCCGTCTCGGCCTGCCACCGGCTCAACCGGCGCAGAAACAACGTGCCCATCTCGGTCCCCCTGATTCTCCCCGGGCCACAGAAGTCCTCGGGGCCCACGGAGTCGACGCGGGTTACGCGTCAACGGTCCGCGCGTGCGCGGGGCGCACGGGCGGACACCGGAAAGCCAACGGAAGGAGCCATCTTCCCACCGTACGGCGGCGACGGGAACGGCGACCGCGCCCGACGGCCCCGGGCGCGACCGGCGTGTGGGGGCTGGTCCCCCGCGCGCGCGGCGGCTAGCGTGCGGGCATGTTCGCCGCCTATGCCGCCGACTTCGACGCCGACCGACCGCTGAACGCGCTGCGGTTGGGGGAACGCCCCCGCCCGGAGGCGCGGGAGCACTGGGCGGTGGTGCGGGTGGCCGCCGCCTCCCTCAACCACCACGACCTGTGGACGCTGCGCGGCGTCGGCCTCCGGCGGGAGGCGCTGCCGATGATCCTCGGCTGCGACGCCGCCGGCGTCGACGAGGACGGCAACGAGGTCGTGGTGCACTCGGTGATCGGCGCCACCGGCCACGGCGTCGGGCCCGACGAACGCCGGTCGCTGCTCTCCGAGCACTACCAGGGGACGCTGGCCGAGTATGTCGCCGTGCCCCGCTGGAACCTGCTGCCCAAGCCGCCGGAGTTGACCTTCGCCGAGGCGGCCTGCCTGCCCACCGCCTGGCTGACCGCCTACCGGATGCTCTTCAGCCGCGCCGCGGTGCGTCCCGGCGACAGCGTGCTGGTCCAGGGCGCCGGCGGGGGAGTGGCCACGTCCGCCGTGATCCTGGGCGCGGCCGCGGGGCTGCGGATGCTGGTCACCAGCCGCGATCCGGCGAAGCGGGAACGGGCGTTGGCGCTGGGCGCCGAGGTCGCGCTGGCACCGGACGAACGCCCGCCGCACCGGGTGGACGCGGTGCTCGAGACGGTGGGCGCCGCCACCTGGCGCCACTCGGTGCGCGCGCTGCGACCGGGCGGCACGCTGGTGATCTCCGGCGCGACCTCGGGGCAGGCGCTGCCCGAGTCCGAGCTGAACCGCGTCTTCTTCCTTGAACTGCGGGTCGTCGGCTCCACGATGGGCGACCGTGACGAGCTGGCGGGCCTGCTGAACTTCTGCCGGTCCAAGGGCGTCAGGCCGCTGATCGACTCGACCCTGCCGCTGGACCGCGCGGACGAGGCGCTGGCCCGGATGGAGCGAGGCGAGCTCTTCGGAAAGCTGGTCCTCACCGTCTGAACCGTGCCTCGGAACCGTGCCTGAGCCGTGCCCGAACCGCGCCTGGACCGCCTCCGCGCCGAGGCGCCGATAGAACCGTGCGGTCTCGGAGCCCGGGCCGCCGGGGCCGGCAACTCGCTTCGGGGCGCGGTGCGTTGCGTGTCTCGGGACGTTAGGCTGGAAGGGCCCGGTCGGGAGGGGCAGCGGCCCGAAGGGATCGGCTAGCCGTGCGGGGAGCGCAGCAGGGCGGCCAGGTGGGCGGAGGCTATCGAGAGCTGGTGCCGCGCCTCGCGCAACTGCTCCTGGCTGACGCCGTGGTCCCTGGCAGCGTCCCGCACATCGTCCCGGAAGCGGTCCAGCAGCCGCTCCAACTCCCGCGCGGGATCGGCGACGGCCTCCTCGCCCCCCTCGGGCGAGGCATCCTCGGCTCCGGGCGTCCCGGCGGACCAGCCTCCGGCGGGGGCCCACGTGGCGCGCGGCTCGCCGGGGCTCTTCCAGCCGGAGAACTCGGCGCTCAGCCCGTCCAGCCCGGCCCGCACCGCGCCCGGCCAGTCGCCCGCCGTGGCGCGGGAGCGCACCCGCTCCTGGATGCGGCGGGCCGCCCGCTCGAAGTGCTCCTGGCCGACCTGCCCCGGCCACTCCGCCCCGCTCGGCGCCTCGGACTCCCGGCCCTCGGGCGTCGCGCGGGCCTCCTCGGCACCGGTCGTCGCGCCGGCGCCCGCGCGACCCGGGCGGCTCCGCCGTCCCCCGGCGGCGAACTCCTCGGCGCCCGCCCGACCGACCTCGGACCGCAACTCGCGCACCGAGTCGCTGACCTCCTCCCTGAGGCCCGCGGCCAGCGCGCTCAGCGAGTCCCGCAGCTCACGCTCCAGTGCCGTCAGCTCCTCGGTGCGGCCGGCCAGCTCGCGCTCGCCCTCGGGGGTCAGCGAGTAGACCTTCCGTCCGCCCTCCTCGGTGTGGCTGACCAGCCCCTCCGAGGCCAGCTTGGCCAGCCGGGGGTAGACCGTGCCGGCCGAGGGCGCGTAGAGCCCCTGGAAGCGTTCCTCCAGCAGCCGGATGACCTCGTAGCCGTGGCGGGGCGACTCCGCGAGCAGCTTGAGGAGATAGAGCCGGAGCCGGCCGTGGCCGAAGACGGGGGGCATCTCAGACGTCCTTACGCAGGGAGGAGGGGGCGGAGGGCTCGGGAGCGAACCCGGGGTGGCGCAGCAGCGTGATCCCTCCGGAGAGGGAGGCCAGGCTGACCGAGCCCGCCCCCGAGCCGATCCGGCCGGAGAGCGATCTGGTGCCGCGGGACCCGCCTCGCAGTCCCGGCAGGGCGCAGGTGACCGCGCCGCTCAGGGTGCTGCCGGTGACCGTGGCGCCGGGCTGCTCGGGGAGCCGCAGCGCTATCCGCCCCGACATGGTGCTCAACCTGATGTCGGGCGGGGTGGTGGCGCTGGCGTGCTCCACCAGCAACTCGCCACTGACCGTGTCCGCGCGCACCGAGGGGCAGGTGCCGTCGACGACGGCCAGCGAGCCCGAGACCGACTGGGCGCGCAGCGGGCCGCTCAGCCCGAGCGACTCGACGGCGCCCGAGACCGTGTCCACGCTGACCCGGCCGGAGAGCCCGACCAGGGTCGTCTCCCCGCTGATGGTGCTCACCGAGACCGGCCCGGCCAGCCCGCCGAGCGTCACGTCCGCACTGACCGAACCCGCCGTCAGCCGGCAACCCCTGGGCAGCGAGAGGGAGACCACCACGGAGCGGCGCCCCCGCCGGTGCGCCAGCCAGGGCAGGAAACCCTGCCACGGAAGGTCGTGATACCCCACCACCAGCCGCTCGCCGTCCAGCCTGACCAGCAGCGGCGGGCCGGAGACCGCGCCGACCTCGACCCGGGCGACCGGATCGTCCGTGCCCACCACGTTGACCGTGCCGCCCATGACGCGCAGCTCCACCTCCGCGACCGGGTCGTCGCTGAAGGAGAGCGTCCTCGGCTCGGCGATGGACCACTCGTCGTTCCGCGCCATCGCGCCTCCCCGCCTCGGTCCGGCCCACGCGAACGGGCCGATATATCGCATTCCTCCGAAGACGATATATCGCGTGTGGGGAACGTCAAGGGGCGGACCCGCCTTTCCCGGCCTTCACGAGGGCGGACGGTTGCGCGCGCCTGCGTGTGCGCCGGGCGCACACCACGGGCAGTCGTGTCGTCCGCCCGTCCGCCCCCCCCCGCGGCGCGTCTACGCGTCGTCGTCCTCGTCGTCCAGCCGGGCCAGCCAGGTCGCCAGCCGCTCCACCGGCACCTCGAAGTCCGGGTTGAGGTCCACGAAGGTCCGCAGCTGGTCGGCGAGCCAGTCGAGGGTGACCTCCTCGCCGCCGCGCCGCTGGGCGAGTTCCTCGATGCCTCGGTCGGTGAAGTACACGTCGTGCTCCAACTCCAGGGTTCCGTCGGGTGAGCGGGTGGGTCCGCCGGGGAAAGTCTGCGACAGCGCGGCGGGGTGGGGGTGAGCGGGGTCTCGCTTCCCGGGGAGGGCGGCTTGGCGCCGGGGCGGTCGTGGTGGGGAACCGCCCGCCGGCCCATGGGTGTTCGCGCGGCCCCCGCGCCCGTGGCGGGGGCGGGCGGGCGCGGTGCGTCCCGCCGGTGCCGGCCCGGAGGGGAAGGCGGTTGTCCAGGATAGGCAACTGTCGGTGGCAGCCGGTAACCTGCCGGCACACGAAGTGACGGGGGGTCAGCATGAGCGGCGAGGTCACCAGGGTCACACTCCCGGACGGGACACCGGTGTGGGCCCGGATCTCCCCCGGCGCGGGCGCCGGCGCGGAGCCCGCGGCCGTGCCCGAGCAGCAGCCGCGCGGCGGCTATGTCGACACCGGCTTCGTCGACAGCGGCTTCGCCCAGCGCGCGGCGGCACAGGCCGCCGCACAGATGGACAGCCTCCGCGACCTGATCGGCGGCGTCGCCGCCTCCGTCGCCGACGGGCTGCGGGACGCCAGGCCCGACGAGGTCAGCGTCAGCTTCGGCATCGAGTTGACGGCCAAGGCCGGTCGGATCGTCGGACTGTTGGCCGAGGGGGAGGCCAAGGGCGCCCTCACGGTCACCCTCACCTGGCAGGGCGCGCCCCCGCCGCCGCGTGGCCGGGACGCCACATGACATGGGGGGACGAGGGGGGCGCACGGCACCACGACGAGAACGCCTTCGAACTCCTCGCGCCGCTCGTCGCCGCCGCCACCGTACGCATCCATCCACCGCCGACCGGGTATGCCGAGGGCGAGCCGCTGCCTCCCCCGTGGGGCAGCGGGTTCTTCGTCGCTCCCGAGTGGGTGCTCACCTGCGCCCATGTGGCCCTCTCGGGAGGAGGCGCCCAGGGAGGGAGGCGCGAGGTGGGGCTGACCTTCAGAGGTGTGGACCGCCCGGTGCCCGGCCGTGTGGAGTGGGCCCGGCCCGAGGCGGCGCCGTGGGAGGGCGGGATGTGGCCGGCCCCCGACCTGGCCCTGGTCCGGCTTCACGCGCCGCCGCCCCCGCCGCCCGAGGGGCCGGGCTGCGTCTGGCTGAGCGAGCGCACCGCCCGGCTCTTCACCCGTGAGGAGGTCGCCTTCTTCGGGGCCGCGGAGGTCGCGGGCCAGGTGGTGGACGTCAGCGGCCGGTGCACCGTCAAGGGCGAGCTCGGCTCCGAGGGACTGCTGCGCCTGGGCAACGAGGACGAGGTGCTGCGCGGGATCTCCGGCGGCCCGCTGGTCGACCTCGCGCGCGGCGAGGTGATCGGCGTGGTCAAGGGCCGCAGGGCCGGGCAGGACGGCGGGCTGGCCACCTCGGTCATCCAGCTGCGACGGCTGCCGGCGCCGGCCGGACCCGTGCTCGGGGTCGGGGACGACCTCTACCAGGCCGTCGTCCACGGCCACGACGCCCACCACGCCGAGCGCCATCTGGGCGCGGACTCGGGCCAGCCCACCTGGACCGACGCGCAGAACCAGCTGCCCGGTGCCCCCGGTGTCCTCACCCCGGGACAGCGGGTCAAGCTGCTCGGCCTGTTGGCGGCGCTGCCGCCGCCGGTCTCGACGCCCCGGCTTGACGCGCTGGTCGGTGAGCTGCGCGGCCGGCCGTACGAGGGGGCGCTGCCCGCGCCGCGTGGCTGGCGGGACGGGTTCGGCCTCCTCCACGAGCTGCGGGGCGAGTTCGCCGGGCTGGAGGCGGTGCTGCGCTACGCGCTCCACGCGGCCACCGACGAGCGCCCCTACCCGGCGAAGCCCGGCACGGAGAAGCGGCTGCTGGAGTGGGTGCACGCGGTGGCGGAGGACGCGCCCTCGCTGCCGCGCCGGGTCCGCACGCGGCTGCGGCTGGAGGAGGAGGCCAGGCTGGCCCGCGCGGACCCCTGGTCGGCCACGCTCCAGCCGTTGGACGTGGACTGGCTGGACGCCGCCGCCCCGGTGGTGCGGCTGGACTCGCTCGCCGTGCTGGAGCTGGACTCCCGTTTCTGGGAGGCGAACGGCTACGACTGGCGGGTCTGCGCCAGGCCGAGCGGTCGGAACGACCCGATCGACGGGGCGACCGAGGTGGGCGACCTCAGGCGGCCCCCGGAGCGGCTGCTCGCGGCGCTGGTCGAGGCGTTCAGGCGGGGCGACGAGCCGGGCTCGCCGGTGCCGCTCCAGGTGGCGGTGCCGTACTCGCTGCTCCAGGTCCCGTTCGACCAGTGGCGGTTGACGCCGGACGGGCCGACCCTCGGGGAGGTCAGGCCGGTGGTGGTGCGCTGCACCGACCCGATGCCGGGCGCCGAGGACGGGGAGGAGCTCGCGACGCTCCGGCGGGCGCGCTGGGCCGCGGCGCACGAGGGGCGGCTGGTGGCGGACGTGCTCGACTGCCACGGCGGGCTGCCGCGCGCGCTGCCCGAGCGGGCGGCGCTGCTGGGCAGGGAGTTGACGACGGTTCCCGTGCTCTGCCGGGCGCCGGCGGTCGGCGGCGAGCCGGCCGCGCTGCACCGGGTCATGGCCAGCGGGTTCAACGTGATCCTGTGGCAGCGCGAGCTGGCCGCGCGCGATCCCTCCTGCGAACACCTCCACGGCTCGCTGACGAGGTTGGTCGGCGGCGGGGCGTGTGACCGGCTGCTGGAGAGCCTCTGGCGGATGCGCGAGGCGGCCGGGACCGCTCCGGACGGGGTGCCGTCACCCTCCTGGATGAGCGACCTCGCCCTGCTCTACGGCGAACCGGAGGGCGAGATGCCCGAAGAGGATTTCCTGGAGGCGCCGTGACGGCCCGGCGGGCGAGGTTGACGCGAACCGGTCGCATCCCCTGGGCGCGGCCCCCCGCCCCGGCTACGGTCGGGAGCGTCGGAGGCCGGGCGATCAACGACACGGCCCAGTACCGACGAGGAGGACGCGGTGGCAGTCTCTGAAACCAACGGTCAGGAAGGTCCCGCCGGACGCGAGTCGGCGGGCGGCGAGTGGCTGATCTACCGGGGCACGGGCGAGCGACACGAGGGCATCCGCGCGCTGCCGAAGCCGCCCCCGTGGCGTGACTTCGACGGTGGCGGCCACCCGTTGGTCGCGCCGGGACCGGACACCGACAGCGTCTCGGCCCGCCGGCTGGGCGCGTTCCGCCATCTGGCGGAGATGCACCGGCCGAGCGCCGAGGAGCTGGAGATCATAAACGCGGCGCTCTATCTGCGCCGCCCCCTGCTGGTCACCGGAAGCCCGGGCACGGGCAAGAGCACCCTGGCCCACTCGGTCGCGTTCGAGCTGGGGCTGGGCCGGGTGCTGCACTGGCCGGTCGTCAGCCGCAGCCGGCTGGAGGACGGGCTGTACCACTACGACGCGATCGCCCGCCTCCAGGACGCCCAGATCGCGGCGAGCGGACGGGCCGCCGGGCTCTCCTCGGCCGCCGTGCCCGGCGGCATCGGCAGCTATCTGCGGCTGGGCCCGCTCGGCACGGCGCTGCTGCCCACGGCGAAGCCGCGGGTGCTGCTCATCGACGAGCTGGACAAGAGCGACATCGACCTGCCCAACGACCTGTTGAACGTGTTGGAGGAGGGGGAGTTCACCCTTCCCGAGCTCCAGCGGATCGCGGAGCGCGAGCCGGAGGTCGAGGTGCTGACCGACGACGGCGCCAAGGTCACCGTCCGGGAGGGCAGGGTCCGCTGCCACGCCTTCCCGTTCGTCGTGCTGACCAGCAACGGCGAGCGGGACTTCCCGGCGCCGCTGCTGCGCCGCTGCATCCCGCTGCGGTTGGGCCGGCCCGACCACGAGCGGCTGGCCACGGTGGTCAGGGCGCATCTGGGGGATGACCTGACCAGGGTCGGGGAGGATCTGATCAGCCGCTTCCTCGAGCGGTCCCGTACCGAACAGCTCGCCACCGACCAGTTGCTGAACGCCATCTACCTCACCCACCACGCCGAGCTGCCCACCCGCGACCGACTGGCCGACATGCTGATCCAGCGCCTCGACCAACCCAGGTAGGCACCCATGTCCCACGCGGCCCGCCCCGACCGACTGGCGTCCCTGGTCGCCGCCCTGCGCGGCGCCGGGTTCGACCCGACGTGGAAGGACCTGTCCGACGCGCTCTGGCTGGCCCAGTACACCCGGGGCGGCGCCGAGGAGGCGCCGGGGGACCCGGGGGACGGGTGGAGTGCGCGCCACGGGCACGAGCCGGCGCGCGAGCGGGCGCGAACGGAGGCGGAGGAGCGCACGACGGAGAACGAGCGCCCGTCGGAGGCCGGGGAGGAGGAGCGGCCCGCCGGCCCCGGCCGGCCGCCGCGCGCCGACGACGAGACGGTCTCGCTCTACGCGGACCCGGGGGAGCCCGCCCGCCGGGACGCGGCCCGGCCGCGCGGCGAGGCGCTGCCCGTCGGCGTGCCCGAGGCCAGGGCGCTGCCGGGACTGCTCGCCATGGAGCGCGCGCTGCGCCCGCTGCGCCGCTACACCCCGCCGACCGGGCCGCCGCGCCGCCCGCACCGGGGGCTGGTGCTCGACGAGCCGGAGACGGCGCAGCGCACCGCGCGCGCCGGGGGGCTGCTGACGCCGGTCTTCCGCGCCGAGCCGCGCGGGCACACCGAGCTCCAGTTGCTGATGGACGCCGCGCCCGCGATGCGCGTCTGGCAGCGGATGCTGGGCGAACTGGCCGAGGTCTTCGGCAGGTTGGGCGCGTTCCGGGACATCCAGGTGCACTATCTGCACCGTTCGCCCGACGGCAGCCCGGCGGTCAGCCGCAGGTTCGACCCGGAGGGCGCCGCGCTGCGCCCCGCCAGGCAGCTGGGCGACCCGACGGGCCGGCGGCTGACCGTGGTGGTCAGCGACTGCGCCGGACCGCTGTGGCGGGAGGGCACGGCGCACCGGCTGCTGTACGGGCTGGCGCGGCACGCGCCCGTCGCGGTGGTGCAGCCGCTGCCCCAGCGGCTGTGGCCGCGCACCCGGCTGCCCGCCAGCAGCGGCACGCTGCTGCGCGAGCCGGGGCCGGCCGGCTCGGTCCGGCTGCGCTTCCTCGCCGAGGGGCTGTCCGCCGCCCGCCCGGTCCCCGCGCGCGCCGTGCCGGTGCCGCTGCTGCCGCCGACGGCCGCGGCGCTCGGCGCCTGGGCCGGGCTGCTGGCCGGCACGGGCCCCGGCCGGGTGCCGGCCGCCGTCGGCTGGGCCCGCGCCGACCAGCCGGCGGCCGGCCGACCGCGCGCCCCCGGCGGGGGCCGGTCGGCGGCCGAGGCGCTGGCGCGCTTCCGCGCCTCGGCCTCGCCCGGCGCGGTCAGGCTCGCCGTCTATCTGGCGGCGGCGCCGCTCTTCCTGCCGGTGATGCAGCTGATCCAGCGCACCATGCTGCCCGACTCCGGCCCCTCGGAGCTCTCCGAGGTGCTGCTCGGCGGGCTGGTGCGCCGGCTGGACGAGCCGCCGCCCGGCTCGCCCTCGGACGGGCTGTGGTTCACCTTCGTCGACGGGGTGCACGAGGCGCTGCTGACCGAACTGGGCCACGACGAGGCCCTGCTGGTGCTCAAGCACTGCTCCGGCTATGTCGCCAGGCGCTTCGGCGACGCCGGGCCGAACTTCCCGGCCCTGGCGCTGGCCCAGTTGTCCGGCGCGGAGAGCGGGGAGGCGCGCGCCCTCGCCGAGGCGGCCGGGGCGGACGAGGAGGGGGCGGCGCTGCCCCGCCCCTTCGCCGAGGTGGCGGCGAAGGTGCTGCGCCGCTTCCTGCCGGTCGCCCCGCTCCCGCCGCGCGAGGAGGGACGGGAGCGGGAGACGCCGTCCCGGGTGGTCGGCCGCGCCAGGGAGCTGACCGCCGCCTACGAGGAGGACGGCCAGGTCCGCCATCTGCTGGCGGCCGTCGGGTTGTTGCGGCACGCGGTGACGGAGCGGCCGGATCCGGAGCTGTGGGCCGACCTGGCCGAGGGCCTGCTGCGGCTGTGGCGGGTCCAGCGCGACGGGGAGCTGCTGGCGGAGGCGGAACGGGCGGCGCGCACGGCCGCCGCACACGCCGGCTCGCACCGGGGGCGCACGGTGCTGGCCCGGGTGCTGCACGCGGCGGCCGGGCGGCGGCGGGCCGCCGGGGACACCAGGGGCGCGCTGGAGCTGTGGCGGCTGGCGGACCGGGAGTTCGCCGCGGTGCAGGCCACGCCGGGGCTCGACCGGGAGGCGGCGCTCGGCGTCACGCTGGACCGGGTCGAGGTGCTGACCGCGCAGTGGCGGCTCGGAGGGGACAGCGCGCTGTTGCAGGAGAGCGTGGGCATCGTGGAGGCGGTCGCCGACGCCTGGCCGGCGGACGAGCCGCAGCCCAGCGGGCTGTGGCTCGCGCACGGCCGGGCGCTGCTGCTGCTCGCCGACGCGGCGCGCGGCGGGGAGCGGGTCGGGGTGCACGCCGGTCAGGCCGCCGACTCGCTGCGCCAGGGCTGTCGGGCGTTGGAGAGCGAGCGCGCGCCGGCGCGTGTGCGGGTGCGCGCGCTGCTGGACCTGGTGGACGCGCTGCTGCGCACCGACCAGGAGTGGCGCGAGGCGGACGGGGTGATCCAGGCGGCGGAGCGGCTGGCCGACGACCCGGCGACGCGTTCCGCCTGTCTGACCCGGGCGGGGCGGCTGGCGATCCGCGCCTTCGAACGGGACGGACAGGTCGCGGAGTTGGAGGCGGCGGCGGCCAGGTTCGAGAAGGCGGGCCGGCTGGTCTCGCGCGACCGCCCGGAGTACAGCGCGCTGATCGAGGAGTGGGGCGCCGCGCTGCTGCGCCGCGCGGACCGGGAGGACGGCGCGCCGTTCGTCTCGCGCGCGGTGCGGGTGCTGCGGGACTGCCGGATGGAGACGGCGGCCGACGATCCCCGGCTGCCGGCGCGACTGCTGCTGCTGGGGCGGGCGTTGACGACCCGGTACCGGGACGCGGTGGACATGGTCGACCTGCGGGAGGCGGAGCACCTGTTCCAGCGGGCGGCCCGGGGGGCCGGCGAGCCGCTGACCAGGGCGCGCGCGCTGCTGGAGCTGGGGGACACCCACCGCCGGGTGTTCCGGCACACCCGGGGCTTCGAGCGGCTCGACCTGGCGGCCGAGGCGTATCGCGCGGCCGCCTCCGCGGCCCGCGCGGCGGAGGCGGACGCGGTCGACCCGGCGGAGCCGGTGCGGCTGGCGGCCACCGCGCTCCACCAGCGCGGCGCCGTCTTCGAGACGGCCCGCCGGCCGCTGGCCGCCGGCGACGCCTACCGCGCGGCGCTCCAGCAGTGGCGCCGGCTGCCGGACGAGGAGAAGTCGGGCGCGGAGACCGTCGCCCGGCTGGAGGCCCTGCTGCGGGAACGCTGAGCCAGCCCGCCGTCTCCGTTCCGGCCCGCTCCGCGCCCCGCTCGTGCGCCCGGCGCGCGCCGCGACCACCCGCCGTGCCGCGCGCCCCGCGCCCGGCCCGTTTCCTCCGCCGGGCGCCGGGGAATCCCCGTTGGGGGGTCCGGGCGTGGCAGAGGCGTGGGGAGGCGGCATGGCGACGGGTGCGCGGGAGGCGGTGGCCTCGGGGGGACTGCCCGAGTTGCCCGATCTGTTGGCGTTGAGCCTGGCCGAGGTGCGGCGGATGGATCATCCGGTGCTGGAGTCGCTCCTCGCGGAGCTGCGCGAGCGGCTGGCCCATCCTCGCGAGACCCTCTGGGACTTCGACGAGGCGCCGAAACGGCAGGACTGGTAAGTTCGCTCGCTTTCGGTCCACTTGCGACCGTTGCCCGACCGGAAACGACCGGTGGGGTTTTTGTTCTGCCCTCCCTCGGAAGGGTCTTCCTCCAGGACGGGAGGCCGGTACGGACGAGGCCCGGAAGGGCACGAGGCCCGGAGGGAAGGGACGCCCATGGAGGCCACGACCCGGGCCCCCGGCCCGGCGGAGCGGGAGCCCGCGCCCTTCCGCCAGTTCGTCGTCAAGGTCAACAGCCGCTGCAACCTGGCCTGCCGCTACTGCTACATGTACTTCGCCGCCGACGACGGCTGGCGCCGGCAGCCCGTCGGCGCCTCCCCCGAGACCCTGGACCGGACCGCCCGGCGCGTCGCGGAACACGCGGCGACCCACCGGCTGCCCGCCGTCTCGCTGGTGCTGCACGGCGGCGAGCCACTGCTCACCGACCCCGCCGAGCTGGGCCGGTTCGTCGACCTCGTCCGCGCCCTGGTCCCCGCCGGCTGCCGGGTGCTCGCCACCGTGCAGACCAACGGCACCCTGCTGACCGCCGAGCGGCTGCGGGCGCTGGCCGCCCACCGGATCGCCGTCGGGCTCAGCCTGGACGGCGGACGCGCGCACCACAACCGGCTCCGCGTCGACCACGCCGGCCGCCCCGCCTGGCCCGCCCTGCGCCGCGCCGCCCGGCTGCTGGCCGCGCCGGAGCACCGGCCCGGCTACGCCGCCGTGCTCAGCGTGATCGATCCCGAAAGCGACCCGATCGAGGTCTACCAGTCGCTGCTGGCGCTCGACCCGCCCGCGCTGGACCTCCGCCTGCCCCACGGCAACTGGACCGCACCGCCCCCCGGACTCGAAGGCGCCCGTCCCGACACCGCGCGCCCCACGCCCTACGCCGACTGGCTGATCGCCGTCTTCGACCGCTGGTGGGCGTCCGACCGCCGGGTGCCGATCGCCCTCTTCGACGAGTGCCTTGCCGCCCTCCTCGGCCAGCCCACCTCCGGCGGCCTGTTCGGGCTGCACCCGTTCAGCGCCGTGGTCGTCGAGACCGACGGCTCCATCGAGCAGATCGACGCGCTCAAGACCGCCTACCAGGGCGCCGCCGGCACCGGACTCCACGTCGCCACCGACCCGTTCGACGCCGCCCTGCGCCACCCGGGCGTCGCGGCCCGCCAGTCGGGACCCGACGCGCTCGCCCCGAGCTGCCGCGCCTGCCCGCTCCTCGACGTCTGCGGCGGCGGCAACCACGTCCACCGCTACCGCGCGGGCCACGGCTTCGCCAACCCCTCGGTCTACTGCGCCGACCTGGCCCGCCTGATCCGGCACGTGGCCGACGCGCTGCACCGGGCGGTGTCCCCGTGACCGGGCCCGCGCCCCTGGACGGCGACCAGTTGGCGCAGCTCGGCCGCACCGAGGGCGCCCCCACCACCCTCGCCGCCCTCGCCGCCGGCCAACACACCCACCGGATGCTGCTGTTGCGCGTGCTGCTCGACGCGCTGCCCGCCGCGCCGGCGCGCGCCGCCACGCTCGCCGGGGAGCACGCCGCGCTCCTCGAAGGCGCCGAGCGGGCCGCGCCCGAGGCCGCCCGCCGCGTGCTCTTCTACCCGCTGACCGGCAGCTGGGCGGAACGCTGCGCCCACCGCCTGGCCACCGGCGCCGGCCGGGACGCCACCCGCGACCTCGCCCACCTCGGGGGCCTGGCGGCCGCCGCCGCGCTCCGCGCCGGGCTCGACTTCCGCGTCCGCGTCTCCGTCGACGGCGGCCGGCTCGCGCTGCCCACCCTCGGCGCGCTCGACACGCCCACCTCAGGCCACGCCGAACTGGCCGCCCGCCACGACCGGTTGACCGTCCGACTCCCCGGCGAGGCCCCCGTCGTCCTCCGCCCCGACCCCGCCGGCCACTGGCGCTCCACCGACCCCCGCTGGCGCGCCCTGCACACCCTGGACGGCGGACCCCGCCCCGTGCTGCTGGACGACCTCGACCCCGGGCGTCCCGCGCCCGCCCGCGCCGCCCTCCCCGAGGACGGCCCGCCGCGCCACGCGCTGCGCCCCGCAGAACGCGACCACTGGTCCCGGCTGTGGCACGAGGCGCTGCCGCTGCTGCGCCTCGGCGGGGCGGCCCGCGCCGCCGAACTCGCCCTGCTCAGCTGCATCGTTCCGCTGCTGCGCCCCACCGGCGGCCACGGCGGGCACACCAGCTCCACCAGCGCGGGCGCGTTCGGCGCCGTGCTGGCCAGCACCCCGCCCAGCGCCGCGCTGCTGGCCGCGGGGCTCACCCACGAGTTGCAGCACGCCAAGCTCGCGGCCGTCGGCGCGCTCAACCCGCTGCACCACCAGGACGACACCCCCCGCCACTGGGCGCCGTGGCGCCCCGACCCCCGCCCGTTCGACGGGCTGCTGCACGGCGCCTACGCGCACCTGGCGCTCGCCGGCTTCTGGCAGTCCCTCGCCCTCGGTCTTGAGGAACCGGGGGCGCGCGACCGGGCGTGGGCCGCCTACTGCCGCTGCCACACCCAGGTGGGCGCCGTGCTTCCCACGCTGCGCGCCGCCCGCCGACTCACCGACGACGGACGGACGTTCCTGGCGGCGATGGCCGAACGGCACCGGCGCCTGGCCTCGCCGGAGCCGCCCCGGGGCCATCTGGTGCGCGCCAGGGCGTACCTGGAGACCGCGTGGGCCGTCTGGTCCCGGCAGCACGCTCGTGGCACGGTTACCTGACAGTCCGGCGGTGTATGTTTCCACGGGGGAGCTGACGAGGCGTCGGGCGACCCCGGACACCACCAGTCGTCAGCAGCGTGCGGGTCGGTCGGGCGACCGCCGAGGGAGGTTCCGTGCAAGGTTCGGCTCGTGTCACGCCCCCGCAGGCGGAGGACCGCCGCATCACCATCAGCCACGCCGGGTACAACCGCGCCTGGGCGGTGTGGATCGCCGACCGGCTGGAGCGCTACGGCTGGCAGGTCGCGTTCCAGCGCTTCGACCTGCCGTCGGGGACGCCCGTCCACGAGGCGCTCAACGACCTGCTGTTGGTCCAGGGACGCATCCTGGTGGTGCTCAGCGACTGGTACTTCAAGCTCGGTCCGCGCACCGACCAGGAGTGGAACGAGGCGCTGCGCGCCGTCGTCGCCCCCAACTCGGCCCGTTTCCGCGCCGTCTCCGTCTCCACCGCCCCGATGCCCACCGCCTCGGCCGCGTTCGGCGGCACCACCGAGCTGTGGGGCCTGGGCGCCAGGGAGGCCGAGCGACGCCTCGCCCAGCTGGTCGGCGTGATCGAGGCGCGCGACCCGGCGCTCGACACCCTCAGCGGCGCGCGCTCCCCGCGCTTCCCGATGGAGCTGCCCCGGGTCTGGGGCGGCGTCCCCCGCAGGAACACCCGGTTCACCGGCCGGGAGCGGCTGCTCCAGGCCATCCACGACCAGGTGCAGGGCGCCGAGCCCGGCGCCGGGGTCGTCACCCTGCTCGGCCTCTCCGGCGTCGGCAAGACGCAGGTCGCCGCCGAGTACGTGTGGCGCTTCTCCTCCGCCTACGACCTGGTGTGGTGGGTCCCCGCCGACCAGCGCGGCACGCTCCGCCAGCGGCTCGCCGAGCTGGCGCCCGCGCTCGACCTCACCACGGGCCACGAGTACGGCGAGCGGCTGCGCGCCGTCGGCGACGCGCTGCGCAGGGGTGACCCGCACTCCCGCTGGCTGGTCGTCCTGGACGGCGCCGACCGCCCCGACACCATCGACGACCTGGTGCCCGCCGGCCCCGGCCACGTGCTGATCACCTCGCAGAACCGCGAGTGGGGCGCGTACAACAACACCCATCTGCTGTCCGTCCCCGTCTACGACCGCGAGGAGTCCGTGGCGTTCGTCCGCCGCCGGGCGCCCCGCATCGGCGGCCAGGACGCCAACCTGCTCGCCGAGGCGCTCGGCGACCTGCCGCTGGCCCTCGACCAGACGGCCGGCTGGCTCAGCGACTCCACCATGACCGTCCAGGAGTACGTCGGCCTGCTGCGCGACGACGAGGACATCGAGGCCGGGCTGCGGGTCGCCGTCGACTTCGACGTCACCTATCCGACGACCTTCTCGATAATGCTCAACAAGCTGCGGGAGGCCGTCCCCGAGGCCGTCGAGCTGCTGCGGCTCTGCGCGTTCTTCGCCCCCGGCGCCATCCCCGTGCAACTGCTGCGCGACATCCCCACCGAGCATCTGCCGGAGCAGCTGTCCGGGATGATGTCCGACCCCCTCCGGTGGAACACGGCGACCAACAAGCTCGTCCAGTACTCGGTCATCCAGTGGGACCCGCCCAACACGGACGAGAACCCAGAGGCCGCCGGCACCATCCATCTGCACCGCATGGTCCACAAGACCGTCCGCTCCGGGATGTCGGAGGCGGACCGCGAGGTGTTCTCCCGCGCCGTGCGCCGAGGGCTGGCCAACGCGGACCCCGCCGTCCCCTCCGACACCCGGCACTGGGCCAGGTACGCCAGGATCGTGCCGCACCTGGACGCCTCGGGCGCGCTGCACAGCCGGCACGGCGAGATGCACCGGCTCATCGCCAACTGCCTGCGCTACCTGTACCTGGCCGGCGAGTACACGGCCGGCATCCAGCTCGCCGAGCGCACCGAGCGCGCCTGGCGCGAGGTCTACGGCGACGGGCACGAGCTGCTGCGCGAGCTCGCCTCCCAGCACGCCACGCTGCTGCGCGCCACCGGCGAGTACGCCCGCACCGAGCGGATCAACCGCGGCCTGCTGCAACGCCTGGAGCGGGAGAACGCGGGCGACGCGCTGGAGGTGCTGCGCGTGCTGGAGGGCCTGGGCGCGGACCTGCGCGGCCTCGGCCGCTACGAGGAGGCCCTGGAGGCCAGCGAGCGGGTGCTCGCCGGCCGCGTGCAGATGATCGGCGAGGAGGACTTCCGCACCCTCAACTCCCGCAACAACCTGGCCGTCACCCTCCGCCTCCTCGGCCGGTACAAGGACGCGCTCCGCGAGGACCGCCGCACCCTCCAGGTCCGCCGCGAGGTGCTGCGCGCCAGGAACAGCTCGACCCTCTCCTCCGAGACCAACCACGCCATCGACCTGCGCCTCCTCGGCCGGTACGCGGAGGCCCAGTCGGTCCAGGAGCCCAATGTCGAGATGCAGCGGGTCGTGATGGGCCCCGACCATCCGCAGACGCTCGGCGCCGAACTCAACCTGGCGCTCTGCCTGTTGCGCTCGGGGGAGCGCGAGGTCGCCAACGAGCGGCTGGCCGACCTGCTGGAGCGCGCCGAGCGGGTGCTCGGCGAGGTCTCGCCGGCGACCCAACGGATCGCCGTCTGCTATGCGTTCGTGCTGCGCGCCCACGGCCGGCTCGACCTGGCGCGCGCCATCGGCGAGCGCGTCGTGGACCGCTACCGCGCCGCGCTGGGCCCCGACCACCCGTACACCATCGGCACCCTGGCCAACCACGCGCTGCTGCTGCGTGCCGCCGGCGAACGGGAAGAGGCGCTGGCCCTCAACGAACAGTGTCTGATCCGGATCACGGAGGCGCTGGGCCCCGACCACCCCTGGCGGCTGGGCGTCGCGCTCAACCTCAGCGCCGACCGGAACCTCGCGGGCGACGTGGAGAGCGCCGCCGACCTCAGCCGCGACACGGCCCGCCGGGCCGCGGCCCACCGCTCGCTCGGGCGGGACCACCCGCTGACGCTCTCCTGCAAGGTCGCCCACGCGACCGACCTGCGCAACCTCCGGCAGCGCGCCGACGCCGACCGCACGGAGCAGGAGGCGCTCTCCGGGCTGATCAGCAGCCTCGGTTCGCAGCACGTCCACACGGTCAGCGCCCGCGCGCGGGTCCGCCCCTTCTGGGACTTCGAGCCGCAGCTGACCTGAGCCCGGGGGCGCCCGACGTCAGTCCAGACAGAACTCGTTGTCCTCGATGTCCCGCATCACCAGGCACGACTCGTTCTCCTCGTCGGCCTCCAGCAGCCGCACGCGCTCGGCGCCGAGCGGGAGCAGCCGGGCGCACTCGGCCTCAAGCGCCGCCAGCCGCTGCTCGCCGACCAGCCCGGTGCCGACCCGCACGTCGAGATGGAGCCGGTTCTTGGCGACCTTCTCCTCGGGCACGCGCTGGAAGAACAGCCGCGGCCCCGCGCCGGTCGGATCGACGCAGGCGAACGCCGCCCCCCGCTGCTCGGCCGGCAGCGACCGGTCGTACGCGTCCCACGACGCGAAGCCCTCGGGCGGGGGCGGCACGACGTATCCCAGCACCTCGCACCAGAAGCGCGCGACGCGCTCGGGCCGCGCGCAGTCGAAGGTGATCTGTACCTGTCTCAGCGTTGCCATCCGGCCATCGTAGGGATCCGACGGGCGGCCGTGCCGGGGGTTTTCCCGGCCGGGACATCGCTCGGCACCGCCGGCCGCCAGCCGCCAGCCGTGAGCCGTCAGCCGCCAGGCGCCCGCCGCCCGTCAGGCGCCGCTCCCGCGCCGGGCGTGCGCGCGGTAGCGCAGTGGCGGCTCGCCGACCTCGCGGCGGAACGCGGTGCTGAAGGCGCTCTCCGACGCGTAGCCGAGGGAGGCGGCCAGGGCGCCCACCGACTCCTCGCCCTCGCGCAAGGCACGCCGCGCCAGCAGCATCCGCCAGCGGACGAGATAGGTCAGCGGCGGCACCCCCGCGACCTCCCGGAAGCGGGTGGCGAACGTGGTCCTGGACATGGCCGCCGCCCGCGCCAGCGTCTCCAGCCGCCACGCCGTGCCCGGCTCCGCGTGCATCAGCCGCACCGCGGGCAGCAGCCGTGCGTCGGTCAGCAGCCGGGGCCAGCCCGGGGGCAGCGCCGACCGGCCGAGATGGACGCGCAGCAGGTCAAGCACGAACAACTGGGCGTGCTGGCGCAGCGCGAACGCCGCGCCGAGCTGGTCGGCCGTCATCTCCGCCAGCAGCAGGTCGAGCCGGGCGCGCAGCGGGACCGCCGTCGACGCGGCCCTGATGTGCGCCACCGGCGGCAGGGCCTGGCCGAGCAGCGAGCGGCCGATCGCGTTGAGCGCCACATGGCCGCCGAGGAGCGTGTCCGCGCCCTCCTCGGCGACGGGCGCGTGCCGCGGGTCGGCGACGTCGATCTCGCGGGGGACGCCGTCCGCCGGGCCGCCCCGCATCACGAGGCGTCCCGGGCCGTTCAGCACCGCCACGTCGCCGGCCCCCAGCACGAGCGGCGCGTCCGCGCCGTCCGCCGTCAACTCGACCCGGCCGCGCGCCAGCGCCACGAACTTCAGGATCTCGCCGAACTCGCCCCGCGCCACCCACGCGCCCCGGGCGGTGAAGCCACTGGTCATCACGGCCTGGACCGCGACCAGGTCGAGCACCTCGGACATCGGGTCGCTCCGCATGGCCCGAACGATCGCGAAGAAAAGGTGAACTGTCAATTATTCACAGTCCGTCGCGCGTTTTCTAGCGTGAGGGACATGAGTGAGAAACAGCGCCCTCTGGGCTCCGGCTTCACCCCCGCCTCCACGGCCCGGGAGGTGCTCGCCGGTGTCGACCTGGCCGGCCGGAACGTCGTGATCACCGGTGGCCACGCGGGCATCGGGCTGGCCGTCACCACCGCCCTCGTCGAGGCCGGCGCCTCGGTGACCTCCGTCTCCCGCGACCCGGACCGCGCCGCTCGCGCCCTCGCGGGCCTCGGCGGCTCCCTCGGCGACGCCCCCGGCACGGTCGCGACCGACCGGCTCGACCTCCTCGACCCGGCCTCCGTCGACGCGTTCACCGGCCGCTGGCTCGCCACCGGCCGCCCGCTGCACATCCTGGTCAACGGCGCGGGCGCCCCGGGACCGCCGGAGCGCACCGTCGACGCCCGGGGGTACGAGGTGCAGTTCGCGACCAACCACCTCGGCCACTTCCAGCTGACCCGGGGCCTGCTGCCCGCGCTGCGCGCCGCGCGCGGCGCCCGCGTCGTCAACGTCACCTCGGGCGCCCAGCGGCTCACTGGCATCCGCTGGGACGACCCGCACTTCACCACCGGCTACGAGGCCCACCTCGCCTACGCCCAGTCCAAGACGGCCAACGTGCTCTTCACCGTCGAACTGGACCGCCGCTGGGCGCCCCACGGCATCCGTGGCTACGCGCCGCACCCCGGCATCGTGGTCGGCACCGCGCTCAACGGCGCCGCGGGCGAGGAGAGCCTGCGCGCCATGGGACTGATCGACGCGGAGGGCCGCCCGATCATCGACCCCGCCAGGGAGCGCAAGACGCCGGAGCAGGGCGCCGCCACCATCGTGTTCGCCGCCGCCAGCCCGCTTCTCGCCGGCGTCGGCGGCGTCTACCTGAGGAACAGCGACATCTCCGAACTCGACGACGAGGACCGGCCGTTCGACCCGGTCGAACCCGTCTCCACCGTGATGTCGCGCTCCCTGGACCCCGAGTCCGCCCAGCGGCTGTGGGCGTTGAGCGAGCAACTGACCGCCGCGTGACCTGAGCCGCCGCCACCCGGGCGGGGACCACGGAGAACGCGGAAGGGGGCCACCGCCGATCGGCGGTGGCCCCCTTCCGCGTGACTCCTACGCGGCCGTGGCGCCCGTCAGAGGTCGAAGACCTCGTTGACCAGGGCCTGCTGCTCCGCCTGGTGACGCTTGGCCGAGCCGACAGCGGGCGAGGACGAGGCCGAGCGGGTCACCGGGCGCAGCCGGCCGCCGGGGATCTCGACCTGCTCCGGCAGGTTGAGGGCGACGAACGGCCAGGCGCCCTGGTTGGCCGGCTCCTCCTGGGCCCACACCACGCTCTCGACGTGCGGGAAGCGGGCCAGCTCGGCGCGCAACTCGTCGCTGGGCAGCGGGTAGAGCCGCTCGAGCCGGACCAGCGCCACCTCGTCCGCGTTCCGCTTCTCCCGCTCGGCGGCCAGGTCGTAGTGGACCTTGCCGGCCGACAGCACGACCTTGGTGACCCGCTCCGGGGCCGCCACGTCGTCGCCGATCAGCGGACGGAACCCGCCGCTGGTGAACTCCTCGGCGCGGGAGGCCGCCGCCTTCAGCCGCAGCATGGACTTCGGGGTGAAGACCACCAGCGGCTTGTGGTGCGGGTTGTGCACCTGCCAACGGAGGAGGTGGAAGTAGTTCGACGGGAGGGTCGGGGCCGCCACCGTCATGTTGTTCTGCGCGCACAGCTGGAGGAAGCGCTCGATCCGGGCCGAGGAGTGGTCCGGGCCCTGGCCCTCGTAGCCGTGCGGCAGCAGCAGGGTGACGCCCGAGGTCTGGCCCCACTTCTGCTCCGCCGACGAGATGAACTCGTCGATCACCGTGGAGGCGCCGTTGGCGAAGTCGCCGAACTGGGCCTCCCACATCACCAGCGCCTCGGGCCTGGCCAGCGAGTAGCCGTACTCGAAGCCCATCGCCGCGTACTCGCTCAGCAGCGAGTCGTACACGTTGAACCGCGCCTGGTCGGGCGCCAGGTAGAGCAGCGGGGTGTAGTCCTCGCCGGTCTTCCGGTCGATCAGCACCGCGTGCCGCTGGCCGAAGGTGCCGCGGCGGCTGTCCTGGCCGGCCAGCCGGACCGGGGTGCCCTCCATCAGCAGCGAGCCGACGGCGAGCAGCTCGCCCATGGCCCAGTCGATCGCGCCCTCCTCGACCATCGCCGCGCGCCGTTGCAGCTGCGGCAGCAGCCGGGGGTGGACCGTGATCCGCTCCGGGATGTTGACCTGGGACTCGGCGATCCGCTTGACCACCTCGGCGGAGACGCCGGTCTCCACGGACACCGGGAACTCGGGCATCGGCACCGGGACCTCGGCGGGGGCCGGGGCGTCGGTGGCGTCCCGCACCTCCTTGAAGACCTTCTCCAACTGGCCCTGGAAGTCCTGGAGCGCCTGCTCCGCCTCCTCCAGCGTGATGTCGCCCCGACCGATCAGCGACTCGGTGTAGAGCTTGCGCACCGAGCGCTTCTTGTCGATCAGGTCGTACATCAGCGGCTGGGTGAACGACGGGTTGTCCGTCTCGTTGTGCCCGCGCCGCCGGTAGCAGACCAGGTCGATCACGACGTCCTTGTTGAACGCCTGCCGGTACTCGAACGCGAGCCTGGCCACCCGGCAGACCGCCTCCGGGTCGTCGCCGTTGACGTGGAAGATCGGTGCCTCGATCATCCGCGCCACGTCGGTGCAGTACGTCGAGGAACGCGCGGCGGCGGCCGTGGCCGTGTACCCCACCTGGTTGTTGATCACCACGTGGATGGTGCCGCCGGTGCGGTAGCCGCGCAGCTGCGACATGTTGAGCGTCTCGGCCACCACGCCCTGACCGGCGAAGGCCGCGTCACCGTGGATCAGGATCGGCAGCACGGTGAAGTCCTTGCCGCCCCGCCCGATGATGTCCTGCTGGGCCCTGGCCACGCCCTCGACCACCGGGTCGACGGCCTCCAGGTGCGAGGGGTTCGCGGTCAGCGAGACCTTGATCTGCTCGCCGGAGAGACCGGTGAAGGTGCCCTCGGTGCCCAGGTGGTACTTCACGTCGCCCGAGCCGTGCATCGACTTGGGGTCGAGGTTCCCCTCGAACTCGCGGAAGATCTGCGCGTAGGACTTGCCCACCACGTTGGCCAGCACGTTCAGCCGGCCGCGGTGCGCCATGCCGATGACGGCCTCGTCCAGCTTGTCGCCGGCGGCCTCGTCCAGCACCGTGTCGAGCAGCGGGATGACCGTCTCGCCGCCTTCGAGCGAGAAGCGCTTCTGGCCGACGTACTTGGTCTGCAGGAACGTCTCGAACGCCTCGGAGGCGTTCAGCCGGCGCAGGATGCGCAACTGCTCCTCGCGCTCCGGCGCGGTGTGCGGGCGCTCCACCCGGTCCTGGATCCAGGTGCGCTCGCGCGGGTCCTGGATGTGCATGTACTCGATGCCGGTGGTCCGGCAGTACGAGTCGCGCAGGACGCCGAGAATGTCCCGCAGGGCCAGCACCGACTTGCCGGCGAAGCCGCCGACCGCGAACTCGCGCTCCAGGTCCCACAGGGTGAGCCCGTGCTCGTTGATGTCCAGGTCGGGGTGGCGGCGCTGCTTGTACTCCAGCGGGTCGGTGTCGGCCATCAGATGGCCGCGGACCCGGTAGGAGTGGATCAGGTCGAAGACCCGGGCCGCCTTGGTGACCTCGTCGTCGTGGTTGACGTCGATGTCGCGGTTCCACCGGATCGGCTCGTACGGGATCCGCAGGGCCTCGAAGATGTTGTCGTAGAAGTCGTGCTCGCCCAGCAGGAGCTGGCTGATCTGGCGGAGGAACTCGCCGGAGGCCGCGCCCTGGATGACCCGGTGGTCGTAGGTGCTGGTGAGCGTCATGACCTTGGAGATGCCCAGGCGGTTGAGCGTCTCCTGGGAGCTGCCCTGGAACTCGGCCGGGTACTCCATGGCGCCCACGCCGAGGATCACGCTCTGCCCCGGCATCAGCCGCGGCACCGAGTGGACGGTGCCGATGCCGCCGGGGTTGGTCAGCGAGGCGGTGACGCCGGAGAAGTCCGCCATCGTCAGCTTGCCGTTCCGCGCCCGGCGCACGATGTCCTCGTACGCCTGCCAGAACTCGAAGAAGGTGAGCGTCTCGGCCTTCTCGATGCCGGCGACGACCAGCTGGCGGTCGCCGTTCTCCTTGACCAGGTCGATGGCCAGGCCCAGCTTGACGTGGTCGGGCTTGACCAGCGTCGGCTTGCCGTCCTTCTCGGTGTACGAGTGGTTCATGGCCGGCATGGCCTTGATCGCCTGCACCATCGCGTAGCCGATGAGGTGGGTGAAGGAGACCTTCCCGCCCCGGGCGCGCTTCAGGTGGTTGTTGATCACGATGCGGTTGTCGAAGAGCAGCTTCACCGGGACCGCGCGGACGGAGGTGGCCGTCGGCAGGTCGCGGGAGGCGTTCATGTTCTTCGCGACGGCGGCGGCGGGGCCGCGCAGCGTCACCAGCTCGGGGCCCTCGGCGCCCTCGGCCGCGGGCTGGGCCGGCTTGGCGGCCGGCTTGCTCGCGGCGGGCTTCGCCGGGGACTGCTTCGCGGCGGGCGCGGGCTTCGCGGGCGCGGGCTTCGCGGGCGCGGGCTGGGCCGGCTTGGCGGCCGGCTTGGCCGCGGCGGGCTTCGCCTCGGCCTTGGGCCGCTCGGGGGTGGCCGAGCCGTCACCGGTCGACGGCGCCGCAGAGGTGTCGCCTCCCGGCTTGTAGTCGGCGAAGAAATCCCACCAGGCACGGTCCACGGAGTTCGGGTCCTGGAGGTACTGCTGGTAGATCTCGTCAACGAGCCATTCGTTGGCTCCGAAACCGGACGCGGAGTTCTTCCGCTCTTCCGGGTCGGCGTCAACGCTTGAGGTGTTCGGGGACTGTGGCGACACGGCGGCAACCGCCCTCTTCCGCTTCGCAAGGTCATGGACAGCGGAAATCAAGGCTACGCCCCCCCGTGCCCGTGGCGCAGTCCGCAGCAGCCAGACGTGGCCTACACCACACGGAAACCCGTGTTTCGCGTCAAGAAAGCACGGGAATTGCATCAGGTTTGGTGGGAACAGGCAACAAAATGGCAACGACCCGACCCGGGTCGAACAGGAGCACGGAGACCCCGCGCTCAACTGCGGCAACGCCGCCGCACGCCGTCGCGCGCCGGGTGGCGCACGCCGAGCACACCCGGCGCGCCCGAGGTGAACGGGCACCCCGGGGGGCGTTCACCGCGACCCTACGTCAATTATTTGCCTGCGCGTTACCCGGCAGGGTGAGTCGAATGTGACAGCCCCGGCGGGACTCGGCGACGCCGATCGTCCCGCCGTGCAGGTCGACCGCCCAGCGGGCGATCGCCAGGCCGAGGCCGGTGCCGCCGTCGTGGGCCTGGACGCCGTCGATGGTGCCCCGGCCGAAGCGCTCGAAGACCAGGTCCCGCTGGTCCTGCGGGATGCCGGGACCCTCGTCGCGCACCTCGAGCACCAGCCCGCCGCTGCCGCCGCCGGGGCGGGCCACCACGGTCACCTGGCCGCCCTGGGGGCTGTGCTTGACCGCGTTGTCCACCAGGTTGGTCACCACCTGGTCCAGCCGCTCCGGATCGGCCGTGGCGCGCAGTGAGCCGGGGGACACGTCGAGCCGCAGCCGGACGTCGGTGCGCGCGTGGCCGCGGCCGAACGACATCCGCGCGTCGGCGAGCACGGTGGTCAGATAGGGCTCCACCCGGAAGTCCCTGGCCTGGAGCGGCACCACGCCGTTCTCCAGCCGGGACAGGTCGAGCAGCTGTTCCACGAGCCGGCCCAGCCGCTCGGTCTGGCGCAGCGCCGTCCCCATGGTCTCGGGATCGGCGTCGGAGACCCCGTCGACCACGTTCTCCAGGACCGCGCGCAGCCCGGCGATCGGGGTGCGCAGCTCGTGCGAGACGTTGGCCACCAGCTCCTTGCGCTGCCGGTCGGCGGCCTGGAGGTCGGCCGCCATCCGGTTGAAGGCGTGCGCCAGGTCGCCCAGCTCGTCCCTGCGGGCCACCCGCACCCGGCGCTCGTACTGGCCGCGCGCCATCGCCCTGGCCGCCGAGGTCATCTCCAGCACCGGGGAGGCCAGGCCCTGCGCGACGAACTGGGTGACCAGCAGCGACGCGATGATCGCGATGATCGCGATCACCTGGAGACCGATGTCCGACCGATACGCCAGCAGCAACAGAACGGTCGTGATCCCGACCGAGATGATCACCAGGCCGCCAAGCGCGGCCTTCACCGATCGGAAAGGGTCGAGCGGGCGCAGCACCCGCCACAGCATGTGGCCGTAGCGCCGCGCGGTCGACTCACGCTGCACGCTCAGGTCAGCCCTCCGCGGCGGCCTGGCCGCGCGGGCTGCCCTCGCCGGCGAACCCGGGCGGGGTCTCCAGCGCGTAACCGACGCCGTGCACGGTCCTGATCCGCTCGGCCCCGATCTTCCGGCGCAACGCCTTCACATGGCTGTCCACCGTGCGCGTCCCCGAGGCGTCCGCCCAGTCCCAGACCTCGGCCAGCAGCTGCTCCCTGGTGAGCACCGCGCGGGGGGAGCGCGCCAGGCACATCAGCAGGTCGAACTCGGTCGGCGTCAGATGGATGTCCTTGCCGGCGGCCCTGACCCGGCGCTGGGTGCGGTCGATCTCCAGGTCGCCGAGGCGGACGCTGCCCGGCCTCGGCGTGGTGGCGGCGACCGCGGCCCGCTCGATCCGGCGCAGCAGCACATGGGACCTGGCGACCAGCTCCCGCATGGAGAACGGCTTGGTCATGTAGTCGTCGGCGCCGACGCCGAGCCCGACCAGCATGTCGGTCTCGTCGTCCCGCGCGGTCAGCATCAGCACGGGGACGGGGCGTTGCGACTGCACCCGGCGGCAGACCTCCAGGCCGTCGAAGCCCGGCAGCATCACGTCGAGGATCAGCAGGTCGGGGTGCCAGGCGCTGGCGGTCTCCACGGCGGCGGGGCCGTCGGCCGCGGTCTGCACCAGGAAGCCCTCGGCGCGCAGCCGGGCCGCGATGGCCTCGACGATGGTGGGGTCGTCCTCGACGACCAGCACGCGCCGCTGTGCCCCCGGGGTCGCCACGGTCGCTTGGTGGGGACCGCTCCGCTCCGCCGTCTCCGGCTCGGTCGGGCCGCCCACGGGCGACGGCTTCTCCTGGTGCTCTCGGTCCATCGGCGCAGTCCTGGTTTCTGTTGGAGTCATCTGTCCCGCCCCCGGGAATCGCGTGATGCCAGACGGCTGGTTACTGGCGGTTCGCCCCCTGAGGGGCTGCACAGCAGCGTAAAGCGGAAACTCGCGCCCCGGCTACGCGGACCGGCTGGCGGATTGATGGCTGGCGAGAAACAGCACGTCGGGAACACCTCGGGCAACGGGCACCTCTTCGGTGCCGACCCGATCGAATCCGGCCATTCGCAACCTGTCGGGAAAAGTCGGCGAGTCTTGTGCGGACCACACAACGAGCACCCCGCCCTCGCGCAGCGCGGCGCGGCAGGCGGCCAGCCCCGCGGGGGAGTAGAGGCCGTCGTTGTCCTCGGTGACGGTCCAGTCCGGACCGTTGTCGATGTCCAGACAGAGGGCGTCGTAGCGCGCGGGGTGCTCGCGCAGCCGCGTCAGCAGGTCGCTCTCGACGAGGGTGACCCGAGGGTCGTCGAGCGCGCCGGCCGAGTGGGCGGCCAGCGGGCCCGCGCGGTGCCAGTCGACCACCGCGCGCTCGCGTTCCACCACCTCGATCGCGGCCCAGCGCGCGTCGGCCGCCGCCTCGGCGAGCGAGAAGCCCACGCCCAGGCCGCCGATCAGCAACCGGGGTGCGGGCGGCGGCGCTTGGCGGCCGGCCAGCTCGTCGAGGGCGGCGCGCACCAGCAGCCGCTCCGAGGCACCGTCCGAGGTGTCCATCAGGAAGCAGCCGTTGGCGATGATCTGGAGCAGGTCCCCGTGGCGGCGCAGTACCACCTCGCCGTGCGGCCCTTCGCGCCGCTCCAGCACGACGGGCCGGTCGTCGGCGCCGCGCGGGGCGCCCGGGGGGACGGGTGTGGGTGCCATGCGGGCCATGATCCCGCACGGCACCCACCCGGTGCGTGGCCGGTCAGCCGTCGGCCAGCGCCTGGAGCCGGTCCATCGAGCCGTTGAACTGGTTGTGGTCGCCCACCGTCGGGCCCGTCGAGGTGTACTGCCAGAACGTGTGGAAGTCCCAGCCGGCCGGCAGCGTCCCCGGGGTCGAGGCGTACCTGGCTATCCACAGCGGGTTGGTCGCGCCGAAGCCCGCGTGGTCGCCGGTGCACTGCTTCCACCAGTCGGTGGTGGTGTAGATCACCACGTCCCGGCCGGTGTGGGAGCGGTAGGTGTCGCTGAAGTCCCTGATCCAGTCGACCATCGCCGAGTGGCTCAGGCCGTAGCAGGCCGAGCCGTACGGGTTGTACTCGATGTCGAGCACGCCGGGGAGCGTCTTCCCGTCGGCCGACCAGCCGCCGCCGTTCGACGCGAAGTACTCCGCCTGGTCGGCTCCGCCGGAGGCGTTGGGCAGCGCGAAGTGGTACGCGCCCCGGATCATCCCGACGTCGTGGGAGCCGTCGTACTGCTGCCCGAAGTACGGGTTGCGGTAGCCGGTGCCCTCGGTCGCCTTGACATAGGCGAAGCGGACACCGCTGTCCCAGAGCGTGGACCAGTCCACGTCGCCCTGGTGGCTGGAGACGTCCACGCCCTCGACGGTGGCCGTCGGGCTCACCTCGGGCGGCGCGAAGGTCTGCTGGTCGCCCTCGTGCGCGAGCAGGGTCGAACCCATCGAGGCGGACCCGAAGTCCGGGTGCGCCTGCGGGTCCTCGTCGTGGGCCGCCGCCGGTCCCGGCGCGGCCAGCAGCAGCGCCAGCGCGACGCCGAGCGCGACCGCGAGGGACAGGAGGGGGGTGCGGGTGGGGTGGGGGATGGGGGAGGAGGAGCGGCGGCGGGCGGACCCGCCGTGCGCCCCCGGGTCGGTCAGGGGCATGAATGTGCCTTCCGAGAACCGTGCGAAGGGGGGACAGAGGGAGCGTCAACGGCCCTGCGCTGTGGCCATGTCAACGTCCCAATTCGACGGTAACGCGGGTAGATCGGGTCAGGAAGGGAAAACCGGCGCAGCTCTGCCCCGGGGGCGCTGAACGACGTGAAAGCCGGTGCGTGGTCCGTGTCGCCGGATCAACTTGCCACGGACGCGCCCCCGTTGGCGCCGCGCCCACCCCGGGCCGTGCCGCGCGTCGGAACGCCGTGGCCGTCGGCCGCCGGTCGTCGGCCGCCGTCAGAGCGTCAGCAGGACGGCGGTGGCGTCGTCGTGGGCCTTGCCCCGGGGGAACGCGGCGCCCTCCGGGTCGGCGGACTCGGCCGCGCGCACCTCCTCGATCACGCCCCCGGGGCCGCGCGCCTTGAGCGACGCGAGCAGCGCCGCCCAGTCCCCCAGCCGGAAGGTCTCGGTCCAGCGGCCCACCCCGTCGGTCAGCGCGGCCAGCGTCCGCACCTCGTGCCTGGGAGCGGCGCCCACCACCGCGTGCTCGGCGACGGCCGGGTCGGCGGCGGCGGTGAAGAAGCCGCCGGGCGCGTTGCGCAGCGACTCGACGAACGCGGCGCGCTCGCCCCGGGGCAACGCGCGCGCCCGGGGCCGCACCTGGTCCAGCCGGGTGTCAAGTACCGGACGCACGAGGCCCGTTGGCGCCTCGACCAGCAACGCGGAGTCGGAGAGCACCAGATGCTCGACCCGCGTCGCGTCCCAGCGCGCGCACACCACGGTGGCCTGCGGTGTACGTCGGTGAGAAAGGTCACAGGTGCCCCGGTGGGCGTCCGCGGTGCGGGAGATGGACTCCGCCAGCGCGTCGCGCAACGTCGGGGCCGGAGTGCGGGCGAGGGCCCGCAGCAGCGTGCCCCCGAGACGCGCGGAGAACCACGCGACCCCGTGTGCGCACCCGAAATCCCCCCGGGGCGCCGTCACGCCGTCCAGCACCACCAGCGCCCCCTCGCCTGCCTCGGTGGGCATGGCCACGGCGGCGAAGTCCTCGTTGGGCTGTCCGGGGGTGCCCGGCTCGGTGGCCGACTGGATGCGCATGTCCAACAGTCTGCCGTAGAGTGGCATTTGCTGGTGTTTGGCGGGAGATGAGCCGATAGACGCCCAGGCGAAGCTGATCTTGCCAGGAGCGCGGGAGGAACACCAGCGAAAACCAGCCGAAGTCATCGAGCGGGTGCCCCGACCAGGTGACGTGAGCTTGTCCGCCAACTCCGGGGTGTTGTTCACTCCTTCGGGTGGCGGGGCCGGTGGGGCCGCCTCCGCCCCGGTCGGCGCTGGCAGGGTCGGAGCCGAAGTGACAGGAATGCGAGCACAGGTGCGGAAGACGACATCGCGGGACGAAGGTGGTTCTGCCCCTTCCACACTCCCGGCCGCCGGCCAGCGGTCCCACGCCGCCCGCCGCCGTCGCGCCCGGGTGCGCACCCGGCTGTTGATCGCCCTGCTGCTGACCGCCATCGCCGTGCTCCTCGCCGGCGCCCCGGCGGTGACCGACCGGGTCCAGGCGCTCGACGAGGGCCAACAGCTCCTGGACGACTCGGCGTTGGGCGAGCGCGCCCTCTCCCTCTCGCACATCCTGGCCGACGAGCGCGACGCCCTGGTGGTCGCCGCCGCCGGCGAGCAGGCCGACCGTGACGCCGCGCTGACCGACGACGCGGAGGCCCGTGCCGACCGCCGGGTGGCCGAGCTGCGGGACGCCGTGGACCCGGAGCTGGGCGAGCACCTGGACGCGCTCCCCGGGGAGCGCGAGCGGGCGCTCGCCGGCGAGTCCACGCCGGTCGAGATCCACCGCGCCTACACGGCGGCCGTCGAGGGCCTGGACGGGATGCTGCGCGCCGTCAGCCGTTCCGCGCCGTCCGACGCGGTCAGCCCGACCAGTGACGCCCTGCCCGACCTGGCCCGCGCGGTGCACGCCGCGTCGGCGACCAGGGGCCTGCTGCTCGCCGCCCTGGTGGGCGACGGCGAGCAGGGTGAACTCACCGGTCTCGCCCAGCGGGAGAACGTCTCCGAGACCGCCGCGCTCGCCGACTTCCTGGCCATCGCCGACCCCGAGGGCGGCGACGCCTACCGCTCCACGGTCGCCGGCGGCGACAGCGAGGCGGCCGAGGAGTACCTGGCCGTCCTCACCGACGCCGCCACCCTCGACGCCGCCGACCGCGCGCTCGACCCGGCCGAGGTCGACGAGGCGCTGATGGCGCGCGTCGGGCTCCAGCGCGGGGTGCTCGCCTCGCTGGTCACCGAGCACACCGAGGCCGTCGAGACGCTGCGCGACGACGAGTTGACGTCCTTGCTGGTCACCTCCGGAGTGGTGGCGGTCGCGCTGCTGCTGGCGCTGGCGGTGAGCGTGCAGTCGGCGCGTTCGCTGACCCGGCCGCTGGCCGCCGTGCGGCTCGGCACCCGGCGGGTCGCCGCCGACCCGGTGCACCAGGAGCCGGTCCGCTACACCGGCAGGGACGACGAGTTCGCCGAGGTGGTCGCCTCCGTGAACGCGCTGCGCGAACGGGCCGGTGAGCTCCAGCGGCAGGCCGCCCAGGCCGAGCGGTCCAGCGGCGGGCTGCGCGCCGAGCGCGACCGGCTGCTGGCCGAGCAGCGCGAACTCACCGCCAGGATGGCCGCGTTGCACGGCGCGGTGCACGGCATGTTCGCCCACCACGCGCAGCGGCTGCTGGACCTCGTCGAGGAGCAGCTCTCGGTGATCGAGGGGTTGGAGGAGCACGAGACCGACCCCGACCAGCTGGCGGTCCTCTTCTCCGTCGACCACCTCGCGGCCCGGATGCGGCGGCACAGCGAGAACGTGCTGCTGCTGGCCGGCGCCGAGCCGGTCCGGCTGCTGACCGCGCCGATGCCGCTGATCGACGTGGCCAGGGCGGCGGTCAGCGAGATAGAGCGCTACGACCTGGTGGAGACCGTTCCGCCGCCGCCGACGAGGATCGCCGCGCACGCGGCCAGGGACATCAGCCATCTGCTGGCCGAGCTGTTGGACAACGCGGCCGTCTCCGCCCCGCCCGGCACCCGGGTGCGGCTGGCCGGCCACTGGCAGGCCGACGAGCTGCTGCTGACCGTCGAGGACGAGGGCCGGGGCCTGACCGAGGTCCGGCTGGCCGAGTTGAACGCGCGGCTCGCCGACCCGGTGACCCCGCCGCCCGGCGCGGACGGCGGGAACGGCCAGCACATCGGCATGGGGCTCTACACGGTGGCCAGGCTCGCGGCCCGGCACGGGCTGCGGTGCCGGCTGGTGGCGCGCCCGGCGGGCGGGACCACGGCCGAGGTGCTGGTGCCCGGCGCGCTGGTGCACTCGGTGACCGAGTCGACGGGCTTCCCCGCCGACTCCCTGGCCGGTCCGGCCAGCGGCGCCCACCCGACCATCCCGGCGGCCAGGACCGGCGCGACGCCGGTCGTCGTCCCCGAGGCCGACACCGGCGCCCACCCGACGCTCCAGCCGGGACCGACCGCGTCCACCACCGGTCAGCACCCCCTGGCCGGCCACCCCGACGCCGGCTACGGCGAGCGTGCGCCCTACGGCGACCGGACGGGGTACCAGGACGGGCCCGGCTACGGGCAACGTCCCTACGGCGACGCCGGGTTCGGCGAGCAGGGCCCCGGCGACCCGACGGCGAGCGGCCAGTGGCCCGTCGGCCGGGTGCCCGAGGGACCCGCCACCGGCGGCCTGCCGGTGCGCGGCGCGGCCCCTGGCGCCCCCGAGCACACCCGCGCGCCGGACTCCGCGCCCGTGGTGACGGGCAGCGGCCTGCCGGTCCGCACCCGCGTCGCCTCGGCCGGCAACGGCGGCCAGGACACCGGCAGGAACCGCACGGTCGACCCCGACGAGCTGCGCCGCCGCCTCGGCGGCTTCCAGCGCGGCGCCAGGGAGGGCCACCGCGACGCGGCCCTGGAGGGGCCAGGCGAGTTGGGCGGGGAGGGTCCCGCCCCGGTCGGCCACCCCGATCAGGGGGCGGGGCCGGCGGAAGGACCCGGCGAAGGGCCCGGGCGCTACGGAGAGGAACAGCCGTCATGAGCTCGGGGACCGGAACGCGGCAGCAGGAGGACGTCAGCCGTGGCGGGCGCGACCTGCGGTGGCTGCTCGGCAAGTTGGTGGACGAGGTGCCGGGCGTCCGTTCCGTCGCCGTGGTCTCCACCGACGGACTGCCGCTGCTCTCCTCGGAGTCGGAGGCCGACGGCGCTCCCGCCACGTTCGGTTTCACCGGCCCGCCGACCCCGCGCTGGCCGGGCGGCACCCCGAGCGGTGCCGCCGCCGACCTGGCCACCGTCGTCTCCGGCCTCGGCTCCCTCACGGGGGGTGCCGCCGAGCTGATGGACGGCGGGCAGGTCAAGCAGACGCTTGTCGCCATGGAGACGGGGAACCTGCTGGTGATGGCGATCTCGGACGGTTCGCTGCTGGGCGTCTACACCGACCCGACCGTCGACATCAGCGTCGTCACCTACCAGATGGCCCGCCTGGTCGGCCGCGCCGGCCA
The DNA here is from genome assembly GCF_900230195.1 of Streptomyces zhaozhouensis. Lineage (GTDB taxonomy): Bacteria > Actinomycetota > Actinomycetes > Streptomycetales > Streptomycetaceae > Streptomyces > Streptomyces zhaozhouensis. The sequence continues at coordinate 299,753 of NZ_OCNE01000002.1, read as the reverse complement.
CCTCCTCACCCCCGAGGTCCGCGCGGAACTCCGCCAGGCCACCAGCCCCCACCGGTAGCGGGCCGCACCCGGACCGGGCGGGAGCGACACGTCACGAGGCGGCGCGGGCGGACGGCGTCAGTCCGTCGGCCCGGCCGGGACGCCGGCCGGCGCCGACGCGTCGCCCTCGTCGAGCGCGAACCGCCTCAGGCGGGAGGCGATCGCCGGATTCGACAGCTCGGCTTGCGCGGCGGCCAGCACCAGTTCCTCGGCCGCGTCCTCGTCCAGCGGCTCCGCCAGGGGGTGGCCGTTGAGGTCCAGGAAGTCGATGGCGGAGGCCCAACCGGTCCGCTTGTTGCCGTCCACCAGGCTGTAATTACTGGCGAGGGAGTGCAGGAGTGCCGCGGCCTTCTCGAACGGCGTGGGGTATGCGTCCTCGCCGAACACGCTGGACTGGGGGCGGGCCACGGCGCTCTGCAGCAGCCCCCAGTCGCGCACGCCGACGGGGGTGCCGTAGCTGATCCGCGCGATGTGGAGGATGTCGTCGGCGTCCAGGTACTCGGTGATGACGCGTCCCTACTTGGTGGCGAGGCGCTCGTTGAGCCCGGCGGAGATGCGGGCCGTCCTGACGGCGGCGGCGGTCACCCTGCGCCGGTGGGTCTCCGCGAGGACGGCGTCGTGCACGAGGGTCTTGAGGCTGACGTTCTCCCTCGCGGCCTGCCTCCGGAGAGCGGCCATCTCCTCTTCGGTGAAGGTGATGTTCAGCGCCGGCATGGTCCGCGCTCCTCTCCGGTACCTGTGACGGTACCTTTCCAGGTCCCCGGCTACACCGCCTCCCCGAGCGGTGCCACGCTGGCGGGGCGAGCCCGTGCGCGGCAGCGCGGGAGCGACACGTCACGAGGCGGGGCGGGCGGACGGCGTCAGTCCGTCGGCCCGGCCGGGACGCCGGCCGGCGCCGACGCGTCGCCCTCGTCGAGCACGAACCGCCTCAGGCGGGAGGTGCGGTCTCCGCGCGCCCCTCACCGCCGGTGGGCGCTTGTGCCGCCCGGTGGCGGGGTGAGCCCCGTGCGCAGCAGCGCGAGATAGCCGGCGGTGGCGGCGGGGCGGCGTTCCTCCGGGTGTTCCCCGACCGCGTGGATGAGTCCGCAGAGCAGCTTCAGCAGGTTCTCGCCGGTGAGGGCGGGGGCCGGGTCGAGGCGGGCCAGGAGGCGGGAGACCGCCGTGGCCAGGTCGATCTTGGCCTGGTGCAGCGACTCGGTCTCGTCGTCCCCGGTGATCAGCACGTCCATCAGCCCGGGGCGGTCGAGGGCGGCCGTCAGCGCCGTGTCGAGGAAGTCGATGAGCGCGTCGGCCGGGTCGGGGCGGGTCTCCGCCTCGGCCGCCGCGCTCAGCAGCGCGCGGACGGACTCCTCGAACACCGCCTCCCGCATGGCCCGTTGCGTCGGGAAGACCCGGTAGACCGTGCCGACGCCGACGCCGCAGCGGCGGGCGAGTTCGTTCAGGGTGACGGCGGTCTCGCCCTCGGCGACGGCGTGGCAGGCCTCGGCGAAGATCCGCTGCCGGTTGCGGGCGGCGTCGGCGCGCATGGGTCTCCTCGTGGACGGAAAGCGCAAGTGGATAGCGTATCGGTTTGCTGGTACGGTGAAACGGATAGGTAATCTACTTCACTGATCCCTGGAGCTTCCATGACCGTCGTGTTGGTGCACGGAGTACCGGAGACCCCATCCCTCTGGAACGATATCCGGGCGCGGATCGGCCGCCCCGCCACGGCTCTGCGGCTGCCGGGCTTCGGCTGCGGGCATCCGCGGGAGCTGGCGGACAAGGACGCCTACGCGGACTGGTTGGTCCGGGAGCTCCGCGCCCTGGAAGGCCCGCTGGACCTCGTCGGCCACGACTGGGGCGGCCACCTGGCGATGCGGGTGGTCTCCGCCCACGACGTCCCGGTGCGCAGCTGGGTCTCCGACGTGGCGCACGGCTGGCACCCCGACTACCGGTGGCACGAGGCCGCCACGCTGTGGCAGCGCAGCCCGGAGGGCGAGGAGTCGCTGGCCTCGCTGCGCGTCGACTCGCCGGGGCCCACCCTCGGCGACCACCTCACGCTCCGGGGGATGAGCCCCGAGCTCGCGAAGGAGGTCGATGAGGTCCACGACCCGGGGATGAGCGCCGCCGTGCTGGCGCTCTACCGTTCGGCCACGCCCAACCTGCACGCCGACTGGGGCCGCGCGTTCGACCGTCCCGCCGCCGCGCGGGGGCTGGTGCTGGTGCCCACCGAGGACCCCATGGCCCGGCCGGACCTGGACGGGGAGGTGGCGGAGCGGGTCGGCGCCGAGACCGTGGAGCTGGACGGCCTCAGCCACTACTGGATGCTCCAGGACCCCGCCCGCGGCGCCGACGTGCTGAAGCGCTTCTGGGCTTCGCTCGACGACTGAACGGCGCGCGCGTGAGGGCCGCGTCGCGGGCCCCGGTCGGCGGTCGCTCGCGCGGCCGCGTCCCCCGCGCGGTGCTCAGCCGGCCTCGGGGCGCACCGCCCCCTTGACCGGCGCGTGGGCGAGCGGGGTGACCGCGATGTCGCGGCCGGGGGCCGGCGGGTGGACCACGGTGCCGTCGCCCGCGTAGAGCGCGGTGTGGCTGGCGTCCTCGTGGTAGATCACCAGGTCGCCGGGGCGCAGCTCCTCCAGCGGGACGCGGGGCAGCAGTTGCCAGCTGCGGGCGCTGGTGCGGGGGACGGTCACACCGACGTGTTCCCAGGCGCGCAGCGCCAGCCCCGCGGGGTCGAACGCGTCGGGTCCCGCGGCGCCCGCCTCGTAGGGTTTGCCCCGCTGGTCGAGCGCCCACGCCAGCGCCCGCGCGCCCGGCGAGTCCGCCGCGCCGTCCGGGGCGTCCCCGTCCTCCGCCGGCCGGTGGGCGGCGAGGAACTCGCGCTGCCCGGCGGCGGTCTCGCGTTCCTCCCACGCGGACAGTTCGCTCCGCTGCTCCCCGCTCAGGCCGGCGAGCAGCCCGGCCACCTCGTTCATCCGCTCGTGGGCCGCGTCCCTGCGGTCGCGCTGCTCCTCGGCGAGCCGGCGCTCCTCCTCCCATGCCTCGTCGGCCTCGGCGGCCAGGGCGTCGGCCTCGTGCTCGGCCTCGGCGAGCCGGCGGACCTCCGCCAGTTGCCCGGCGGCCGCCCGGCGGGCCACCGTGGTGTCGTGCAGGGCCCGCGCCGGCTCCTCGTCGGTGAGCAACAGGCGGAGCACGGGCGGCAGTTCGGGCGAGCCGCCGGTGCGGTACTCGGCGGCGGCCAGCCTGCCGGCCGTGCGGCGGGCGCCGGCCAGCTCGCCCCGGGTGTCGGCCAGCCGGGCGGTGAGGCGTTCCACCTCGGCGCGCTGCTCGGCGAGGCGTTCGCCGGTCTCGTTGTACGCCTCGGTGGCGGCGCCGGCCTCGTGGTAGAGCTCGCGCAGCTCGGTCAGCAGGGCGGCGGCCTCGGCAGGCTGGCCGGGCGGCCGCTCGGCCGCCGCGGCGGGGCCGGTCGCCAGGGCGGTGGCGGCCACCAGCAGCGCGGCGCTCACGACGGTCCCTCGGGGCATCAGGCCACTCCTCTCGCCGTCGCGCCACCCTCGGGCGGGATCGGCGCAGCGATGGTGTGCATGGCCTCGCGCCCCGCGCACGCCGGGAGGCGCGAACGGGTGGTCGCGCTACTCCGGGGTGCGGTCCGAGCCCGGGTGCCCGCCCTCGACATCCCCGGTGTCGCCCTGCCCGCCGGCGCGCAGACGTCTGCGGTAGGCGCGGGAGGGAACGCCGTCCGGGTCGTGGACATAGCGCCAGCCCTTGGGCAGCCGCAGCCGGCGGGTGTGGCCGGCCGCTTCGAGGTGGTAGACGTGCACCGCGCTCAGCGCGCCGTCGTCCCCGCCCTCGTCGGCGGGAACGGGCACCTCGTAGACCTTCGGCGGGCGGCCCGTCGCGCCCACCAGCACCGGAAGCGTCTCGCCGTCCAGCGGCCCGCCGACAAAGGAAGTCTCCACAGCTCGCACCGGGGCAGCCTATGCCCCGGCGCGTCCCCGGCTCAGGCGCCGGTGGGTTCGGCGGCCACCGCGTGGGCCGCGCGTTCCAGCAGGGTGGCCACCCGCCCGTCCGGCGGCTCCAGCGCGGCGGCCGAGCGCAGCACCCGGGCGGTCTGCCGGTCGTGCGCCGAGGTGACCACCAACTGCCCGACCAGCAGGTCGACCAGGTAGTCGCGCAGCTCGGCCAGGCCCAGTTCGCCCTCGTCCAGGGAGATCAGCGACATCGCCTCGACCGAGCTGATCCACGCCCGCACGGCCACGCGCAGCCACGGCCCCGGCCGGCTGACGTCCATGTGTCCCAGCACCGCCTGCGCCGCCGCGCGTCGCACGCCGTCCACGATCGCCGTGGTGTGCGCCGTCTCCACCACACTGCCGCCGCGCAGCAGCGCCGAGAAGCCCTCGCCGTGCTCGCGGACGAACGCGAGATAGCGGTCGAGGCCGTAGCCGAGCCGTTCGCTGAGCGGACCCTCGGCCGGCACGTCGAAGCAGGCGGAGAGGCGCTCCGCCGCCTGCTGCAACGCCGCCTCGTAGAGCTGCTGCTTGCCGCCGGGGAAGTAGCGGTAGACCAACGGGCGCGAGACCTCCGCCAGTTGGGCCACGTCGTCGAGCGAGACCTCCTCCGGCGCGTTCCGCGAGAAGAGGCGTAGCGCGGTCGCTATCAGCTGAGCGCGGCGCTCGTCCACGGTCAGGCGGCGGTAGGCCGGCACGTGTGGTGGGTGAGGGCCGCTCATGCTCCGCAGGGTAACCGGCCCGTCGTCGGAAGCGCTTCAACGCCCGTCGGCGGGACGCCGGTTCAGGCCAGGGTGGTGCCGATCCCGGCCGGGCGGGCGCGGTTCAGGCCAGCAGGCCGGAACTACGCCACATCCGGCGCGCCGCTCCGCGCATGACGCCGATGTCGTCGAGGAAGTCCGTCAGCCGCCGCGCGCCCTCTCGCATCACCTCGCGCCGGTGCGCGCTCGCCCGCGCCTGGGCGACGGCCTCGCGCCGGTCGAGACCCACGTTGGTGTACACCTCGGGGTTCACGAACGCGACCGAGAAGACGCGGGCGAACTCGCCGCTGGTGAGCCGGGTCAGTTCCCGTTCCCAGCGCGGTGCCGAGAGCATCTGGCGGCGCAGCTCCTCCCTGGCGTACCGGACATGGCGCGCCTCCTCCACCACGTGGATGCGGGTGACACCCCGGATCAGCGGCTGCACCCGCTCGTCGGGGAAGGTCAGCCGCTGCATCCAGTCCAGCACCTCCTCGCCGAGCAGCGTGGCGACGAAGGAGCCGGGGGTGGTGGAGACGGTCTTGAAGACGCGCGCCAGATTGTGGTGCAGCGGCCCCGGCGGGTAGTTCGGGGTGCCGCCCTGGGAGATCACCCGCGCGAACATCATCGAGTGCCGGCACTCGTCGGCGATCTCGGTGAGCGCGTAGCGCACGTGGGCGCTGGTCGCGGACTTGTCGTAGATGTGGCGGACCAGCAGCTGCATCAGGATCAGTTCGAACCAGATGCCCAACGAGGCCAGCGCCGCCGCCTCGTGACGGGAGAGCGCGACGCGCTGCTCCTCGGACATCCGGTACCAGAGCGGGGTGTCGTAGAGCGAGACCAACTCGGGCGGCCAGAACCAGAGTCCGTCCTGCCAGGGCTGGTCCCAGTCGAGGTCTCGGTCGGGGTCGAAGGAGTGTCGAGCCGACGCCGCGAGCAGTCGCTCGGCCACCTGCTCGCGGTCCTTGAGCGCGCCGAGCGCGTCCCGCGGCGTCGTGACGTCGGCCAGGTCACCGGAGGAAGTCATGACTTTATGAGACTGGCCGTCAACAAGCCCGTCAATGGTGCGCGCGTGACTTGTTACGCACGGGTAGCCGCCGGCGCCATGTGGGACGGCGGTCCTCGCGCTCGGCGGCTTTATCGACCTGACGGGGGCGGGCGTCGCTCTTATGCTGTTCGGCGCGCTGGTGGTGACGGTCTTCGCCGACCTGGAGTTCCTCGCCCACCGGCGCGCCGCCGCGTCCGCCTGACCCTCGCCCCCGAAACGGAGCCCCGTGAACGACGACGCCTGGACCACTCGCCCGGAGACCCCGTCCGACGCGGAGGAGGTCCGCCGGATCAACCTGGCGGCGTTCCCCACCGCGGGCGAGGCCGACCTGGTCGAGGCGCTCCGCGCCGACGGGGAGGCGTGGCTGCCGGGGCTCTCCTGGCTGGCCGAGGCGGCGGACGGCACGGCCGTCGGTCACGCACTGCTCACCCGCTGCCGGGTGGGCGGCGCGCCCGCGTTGGCGCTGGCGCCGGTCGCGGTGCGGCCCGAGTGGCAGCGCACGGGGGCCGGTTCCGCGGCGGTGCGGGCCGCGTTGGCCGCTGCGCGGGAGCGCGGCGAGAACCTGGTGGTGGTCCTCGGCCACCCCGAGTACTACCCCCGGTTCGGCTTCCGCCGTGCGTCGGAGCGCGGCGTGCGGGTCGCGTTCGACGTCCCCGACGAGGCGCTGATGACCCTGGCGCTCCGCCCCGAACTCCCCGCCCCCGCCGGGACGGTCACCTACCCGCCGGCGTTCGGGGTCGCCTGAGCGCCCGGCGCCCGTCTCAGGCCGGCTCCTCGTCGAGGAGCCGTCGGTAGAGGGAGACGTTCCGGAGGCGGAGGACCGTGTCCGGATGGTCCGGCCCCAGGGTCGCTTCCAGGACCGCCACCCATCGCTCGGCCATCGCCAGGGCCTCGACGCGGCGGCCCAACGCCCAGTGCGTCGTGGCGAGGTTGCTCAGGCACGCGCCGGTCGTGGGGTGGCCGGGGCCGAGTGTCGCCTCGGAGACGGCCACCGCGCCCGGGGCGGTGGTCACGGTGCGCTGGTCGACGCGCGCGCCGTCCCCGAGACGGCCACGCCCGTGTCGTCCCCGACATGCTTTAGGATACGGATCGTGTCGTATCGAAATGAGGAGCCCGGCCGTCCCCGGCGTGGCCGGCCGCGTGACGAGGGCCTGGAGCAGCGCATCCTGGCGGCGGTCGTCGAAATGCTGGGGGAGTCGGGGTACGAGGGCGTCACCTACGAGGAGGTCGCGCGGCGCTGCGGGGCCTCCAAGGCGAGCCTCTACCGCCGCTGGCGGCACAAGCGGGAGATGGTGGTCGCGGCCCTGCGCTCCGGCCCCGCCCGGGAGGGCGCGTCGCGGCCGATCGACACCGGAAGCCTGCGCGGGGACCTGCTGGCCCTCTGCCGCCGGCTCGACCGCACGATGCGGGCGGCGGACAGCGGGACCGCGATGCTCCTGCTCCAGGCGGGACTTGAGGACCCCGAGCTGTGCGAGGCGATCGAGGAATCCGTCGGCCCCACCGGCGCGCGGTTGCCCCGGCGGGTCGTGGACGCCGCCGTGGCCCGGGGCGAGCTGCCGGAGGGCACCGACCCGTTCCCCTTCGAGGAGGTCGTCGGCGCGGCCCTGCTGCTGCGCCGGGTCAACGGGCTGCCGGCCGGCGAGGACTACCTCGCCGCGCTGGTCGACACGGTCGTGCTGCCGGCGCTGCGGGCGACCGCGACCGCCGGAGGCCCGCTGCCCGCCGGAATCTTCTCCGGCGCCCCGGCCCCGCATGTCCCCCGGGCGCCCGCGCGCCCCACCGAGAGCAACGAGGAGCACCCGTGACCACGGACCCCGGGCCCACCGCCCTGACCATCGAGGGATTCGACTACCGCGACCTGCCGGGAGCCGACGGCGTGCGGCTCAACGTCGCGGTCGCGGGCGAGGGGCCCGCCGTGGTGCTGCTGCACGGCTTCCCCCAGACCCACTACATGTGGCGGCACGTCGCCCGCCGGCTCGCCGCGGAACACACCGTGATCGTCCCCGACCTGCGCGGCTACGGTGCCAGTGACAAGCCGTCCGGCGCCGACCCCGACACCTACGCCAAGCGCACGATGGCCCGCGACATCGTGGGCGTCGCCGCCGCGCTGGGCTTCACGCGCTTCGGCCTGGTCGGCCACGACCGGGGCGCGCTCGTCGCCGTCCGCGCGGGCCTGGACCACCCCGAGGCCGTCGCCTTCCTCGGCATCCTGGACGTGCTGCCCACCCTGGACACCTGGGCGGTGCTGCGCGGAGTGGACGCCAAGGTCGCCTGGCACCTCTACCTGATGGCGCAGCCCGTGGGGCTCCCGGAGAAGATGATCCGCGCGGTCGCGCCCGAGTTCTTCGCCTCGTTCCTCGACGCGTGGGACCCCGCCGGGACGACGTTCACCGCGCGGGAACGCGCCCACTACGTCGACAGCTCCGTCGCCGCCGTCGACTCCATCGTGGCCGACTACCGCGCCACGGCCGGCGTGGACCTGGAGACGGACCGCGCGGACCGCGAGCGCGGCGCCGGGCTGGCCATGCCGGTGGCCGTGATCTCGCAGGACTGGGGCGCGCGGCTGGGCTTCGACGCCGCCTCCCTGTGGGGGAGCTGGGCGCCCGACCTGACCTACCAGGCGACCGGTTCCGGCCACTTCATGGCGGAGGAGAACCCCGAGGAGATCGTCGCCTTCGTCCGGGACCTGGCCGCCCGCTGAGCCCTCCGGGGGCGGGGCGCGCGACCACGGCTCCCGCCGGTCCGGTGCGCCCCGTCGTCCGCTGGGGGTGCCCTGCGGGTGCGTGCCCCGTGCCCCGCCTCAGGACCGCACCTCCTCGGCGTCGGCGCCGTCGACCGGCGCGGCAGCCGCCGTCCGGGGCCGCGCCGGCCCCGGCGGCAGGGGGATGGTCAGCAGGGGCACCAGCGGCACGGCGCCGGACAGCCAGAACGAGCGGTGCAGTCCCTCGGTAACGCTCACGGCGGTCCGCACGACCAGGGTGACCACGGCGACGACGACTCCCGCGCCCTGCGCCGCCTGCCGTACGCCGAGGTCGGCCGCTTCCCCGAGGTGGTGGAGCTGGTCGGCGCCTACGGTCCGCACCGGGTGGTGCGCGCCCTGGCCGACCCGCTCGGCCGGCTCACCCTCGCGGGGCGGCTGGCCGCCGACGAACCGGCCCTGGCCGCCGAGCAGTTGATGGCGCTGCTGATCGGCCCGATGGAGGCGCGCTCCCGGATGGGCACGCGGGTCGTCCCCGGCGACGAGTCGCGCGAGGTCGCGCGGGCGGCGGTGGCGACCTTCCTCCGCGTGTACGGGCGGTAGCCCGCGCCGCGCGCGCCGTCGGCCACCGGGCGGGCGCGGCCGCCGTCGGTCCGGTGTGCGCCGGGTGGGCCGTCCCCGGCCGGCGGCGGGTCGCGCCCCTTCCCGGCCGGGGTGCGATGTCCGAGTCTGTTTACTTTCCCGGTGTCGAGGCGTACTGTCGCCGACACCAACAGACTCAGGCATGGAAGCGGGCGCAAACCCACATGTACGCAGCGGAGCGTCAGCAGGAGATCCTGCGCCTCGCCGAGCAGGCGGGGCGGGTCGACGTGCTGTCCCTGGCCGAGGCGTTCCAGGTCACGGCCGAGACCGTGCGGCGTGACCTGAAGGTGCTGGCCGGGGCCGGGCTCGTGCGGCGGGTGCACGGTGGCGCCATTCCCGCCGGCGGGCTGGACATCGAGCCCGACCTCGCCGCGCGCGACACCGTCTCCGTCGCGGAGAAGGACCGCATCGTCCGCGCCGCGCTCGCCGAACTCCCCGCCGAGGGCAGCGTGATCATCGACGCCGGCACCACCACGGTGCGGCTCGCCGCCGCGCTGCCGGGCGACTGCGCGTTGACCGTGGTCACCCACGCCCTGCCGCTCGCCGCCCGGCTCGCCGACCACCCGGGCATCGCGCTGCACCTGGTCGGCGGGCGGGTCAGGCACCGCACGCGGGCCGCCGTCGACGCCTGGGCGCTGCGCGCCTACTCCGAGATCAACGCCGACCTGCTGCTGCTCGCCACCAACGGCTTCTGCCTCGACGGCGGCCTGACCACCCCCGACCTCGCCGAGGCCGCCGTCAAGCGCGCCATGGTCGCCGCCGCCGGGCGCACCGTGCTGCTGGCGGACTCCGCGAAGTTCGGGCAGCGCCACTTCGCCCGCTTCGGCGGCCTCGGCGACGTCGACCTGCTGGTCACCGACGGCGGCCTCGGCGACGCGGACGCCGCCGCCATCGAACGAGGGGGAACGGAGGTGGTCCGCGCGTGATACTCACCGTCACCCCCAACCCCAGCCTGGACCGCACCTACGAGGTGCCGGCGCTGCGCAGGGGCGGCCTGCTGCGCGCCGAGGGCGACCGGGTCGAGCCCGGCGGCAAGGGCGTCAACGTCGCCCGCGCCGTCGCGGCCGGCGGCGGCGCGACGACGGCGGTGCTGCCGCTCGGCGGCGCCGAGGGCGCGCTGCTGGCACGGCTGCTCGACGGGCGCGGGATCGACGTGGTGGGCGTGGAGCTCGCCGGATCGACGCGGGTCAACGTCACCCTGGTCGAGCCCGACGGGCTGCTCACCAAGGTCAACGCCCCCGGCCCGACGCTGAGTCCTGCCGAGGCGGACGCGCTGCTGGAGACCGTGCGGGCCCGATCGGCCGACGCCGAGTGGATCGCCTGCTGCGGCAGCCTGCCGCGCGGCCTGGGCCCCGCCTGGTACGCGGAGCTGGTCGCCCGCGCCCACCCGGCCGGCGCCCGGATCGCGTTGGACACCTCGGGCCAGGCGCTCGTCGCCGCCCTCGCGCACCGCCCCGACGTGGTCAAGCCCAACGTCGACGAGCTGGCCGAGACCGTCGGCCGACCGTTGCGCACGGTGGGGGACGCGGCGGACGCGGCGCGCGAGCTGCGCGCCCGGGGCGCGGGAGCGGTGCTCGCGAGCCTGGGCGCGGACGGGCAACTGCTGGTCGAGGCCGAGGGCACGTACTGGGGGCACGCGCCGGTCGCCGCCGTCCGCAGCGACGTCGGTGCCGGCGACGCCTCGCTCGCCGGGTTCCTGGCGGCGGGCGGCCGGGGCCCCGGGGCGCTGGCGGCGGCGGTCGCGCACGGAGCGGCGGCCGTCGGGCTGCCGGGCAGCGCGATGCCGACGGCGGCCGACCTCGCGCCCTCGGCCGTGGTCACCACGGCCGACGTGCCCGTGGACCGGCCGCTGACCGCCGGCCAGGGCGGGGGAACGACGTGAACGAGGCCCCGGTGAACGGGATCGCGCTGAACGGGGTGCGGAAGTCCGAGCACGACAGCGAGCAGAGGAGCCCGCGATGGCCGAGTTGATCGTTCCCGAGCTGGTCGAACTGTCCCTGACGGCCGACAGCGGCCAGGCGGCGGTACGCGCGCTCGGCACCCGGATGGCGGAGGCGGGGCGGGTCGCCGACCTGGAAGCGTTCCTCGCCGACGTGGCCGCGCGCGAGGCGCGGATGCCCACCGGCCTGGAGGGCGGGATCGGCATCCCGCACTGCCGCAGCTCCCAGGTCTCCGAGCCGACGCTGGCGTTCGGCCGCAGCCGGGACGGGATCGACTTCGGCGCCCCGGACGGGCCCGCCGACCTGGTCTTCCTGATCGCGGCGCCGGTCGGCGGCGACCGCGACCATCTGGCGATCCTCGCCGAGCTGGCCCGCCGCCTGATGCGCCCGGAGTTCACCCGGGCCCTGCGCGAGGCGACCGACCCGGCCGCCGTCGCGGCCCTGATCCGCGGCGAGCGCCCGGGGGAGCGGGACGCGGGCCCGGGGGAGGGAGACGGCGACGCCGGGAACGGGACCCGGCCGCCGGAGATACCGGAACGTGCCGAGCCACCGCGCCCGCCCGCCGACAGCGAAACCGCCGCGTCCGAGGCCAAGCCCGGTCCCGAGTCCGCGTCCGCGCCCGGCGCGGGAGACCCGTCCGCGCCCGGCGCGGGAGAGCCGTCCGCGTCCGAGGCCGCCTCGGACGCATCGCGCCCGTTCCGGATCGTGGCCGTGACCTCCTGCCCCACCGGCATCGCCCACACCTACATGGCGGCCGAGTCCCTGGAGCGGGCCGGCCGGGAGGCCGGGGTCGAACTGGTCGTGGAGACCCAGGGATCCGGCGGCTTCACCCGGCTCGACCCGGCGCTGATCGCCGGGGCAGACGCCGTGATCCTCGCCCACGACGTGGAGGTGCGGGAACGGGAACGGTTCGCCGGGAAGCCGACCGTCGATGTCGGCGTGAAGGCCGCCGTCAACCGCGCCCCCCAGCTCGTCGAGGAGGCGCGCGCCGCCGCCGCGCGCGAGGGCAGCGGCGCACGCGCCCCCGAACCCGCCGCGCGCCCCGCGCTCGCGCCCGGCGCGGGCGAGGGCTTCGGCTCCCGGCTGCGCCGCTATCTGATGAGCGGCGTCAGCTACATGGTCCCGTTCGTCGCCGCCGGCGGCCTGCTGATCGCGCTCTCCTTCGCGATCGGCGGCCACGAGATCGCCGACGCGCCCTCCGTCGCCGACCACTTCTCCTGGCTGGAGGGCGACAGCTGGGCCGCGCTCTTCCACCAGATCGGCGGCGCCGCGTTCGGCTTCCTCGTCCCCGTCCTCGCCGGCTATATCGCGTTCGGCATGGTCGACCGACCCGGTCTCGTCCCCGGCTTCGTGGGCGGCGCCATCGCCGTCACCATCGAGGCCGGCTTCCTCGGCGGCCTCGTCGCCGGCCTGCTCTCCGGCCTGGTCGTCATGGGCGTCCAACGCGTCGGCGTCCCCCCGTCGTTGCGCGGCGTGATGCCCGTGCTGGTGATCCCGCTCGTCGGTTCCGCCGTCGTCGGCTTCCTGATGTTCGTCGTGGTCGGCGAGCCGCTCGCCGCCCTCCAGCGCGAGCTGACCGACTGGCTCGACGGCCTCTCCGGCTCCAACGCGGTGCTGCTCGGCGCGGTCCTCGGCGCCATGATGTGCTTCGACCTGGGCGGACCGCTCAACAAGGTCGCCTACGCCTTCGCCGTCGGCGGCCTCGCCGAGGCCGGGGACGGCAACCTGCGGGTGATGGCCGCCGTCATGGCCGCCGGCATGGTGCCGCCGCTGGCGATGGCGCTGGCCACCGTCGTCCGGGCCCGGCTGTTCACCCGCACGGAACGGGAGAACGGCAAGGCCGCCTGGGTGCTGGGCGCCTCGTTCATCACCGAGGGCGCCATCCCGTTCGCCGCCGCCGACCCGCTGCGGGTCATCCCCTCGGCGATGGCCGGCGGCGCCCTGACCGGTGCCCTCTCCATGGGCTTCGAGGCCACGCTGCGCGCCCCGCACGGCGGCGTCTTCGTCGTCCCGCTGATCGGCTCGCCGTTCCTCTACCTGGTGGCGATCGCCGCCGGCACCGCGCTCAGCACGGCACTGGTCGTGCTCCTCAAGTCCCGCCGTTCCCCGACCGGTTCACCCGTCGCCGAGACCGAGGCCGCCCGCCCCGAGGCGGTGCCTGAGACCGCGTGACCGCACCCCGGGGCCGCGCCCCGGGCCCCGACCCAAGGAGTGAGAGATGCCCCAGCGCACCGTGGCGATAGGCGCCGCCGGCGGCCTGCACGCCCGCCCCGCCGCCCTGCTGGTCCAGGCCGCCGCGAACCAGCCGGTCCCCGTCACCCTCGCCCGCGAGGGCGGCGACCCGGTGGACGCCCGCAGCCTGCTCTCCGTGCTGGCGCTCGGCGCCGGGCACGGCGAGCGGGTGGTGCTCGCCGCCGAGGGCGAGGGCGCCGAGGCGGCGGTCGAGGCGCTGGCCGCGCTCGTCGCGGCCGGGGACGAGTGACCGTGGCACGCGTCATCCCGGGCGTCGGCGTCGGCGGCGGAACGGCCGAGGGGCCGGTCGCCAGGATGGCCGCCCCCCGGCTGCCGCCGCCGCCCCGCGCCGTGCCGCCGGAGGAGGCGCCGGCCGAGGCCGCGGCCGTGCGCGCCGCGCTCCGCGACGTCGCCGCCACGCTGGAACGGCGGGCCGCCCCGCTGACCGGCGCCGCAGCCGAGGTGCTCGAAGCGCAGGTCATGATGGTCAACGACCCGGCCCTCGCCGACCTGGCCGAAGCCGAGGTGCGCGCCGGCTCCGACGGGACGCGCGCGCTGACCGCCGCCTTCGGCTCGTTCCGCGCCGCGCTGGAGGCCGCCGGCGGGCTCTTCGCCGAACGCGTCGCCGACCTCGACGACCTCCGCGACCGCGCCGTCGCCGCCCTCCTCGGACTGCCGGTCCCCGGCCTGCCGAGCCCGGGCCACCCGCATGTCCTGGTCGCCACCGACCTCGCCCCCGCGGACACCGCGCTGCTCGACCCCGAGCAGGTCCTCGCCCTGGTCACCGAGGAGGGCGGGCCCACAGGACACACCGCCATCCTCGCCCGGGGACTGGGCGTGCCGGCCGTCGTCGCCTGCCCCGGCGCGAGCGAGCTGACCGAGGGGCAACGCGTCCTCGTCGACGGCGGCGCCGGCACCGTAGAACCCGACCCCGCGCCCGCACGCGTCGCCGAGGCCGCCGCCCGCGAACGGCAGCGCCGCCGGACCGCCACCGCACTGAGCGGCCCAGGCCGCACCGCGGAGGGGCACCGGGTGGCGCTGCTGGTCAACGTGGGCGCGCCCCGCGAACTCCGGGCCGCGGCCGAGGCCGACAGCGAGGGCGTGGGTCTCTTCCGCACCGAGTTCCTCTTCCTCGACCGCGCGCAGGCGCCCTCCGTCGAGGAGCAGACCGCCGCCTACGCCCGGGTCTTCGCCGCGTTCGCCGGTCGCCGTGTCGTCGTCCGCACCCTGGACGCGGGCGCCGACAAACCGCTGCCGTTCGCCACCGCGCCCGACGAGCCCAACCCGGCGCTCGGCGTGCGGGGGCTGCGCACCGCGACCCGCGACCCCGGGCTGCTGGACGACCAGTTGACCGCGCTGGCCAGGGCGGCCGAGGCCAATACCGCCGAGGTGTGGGTCATGGCCCCCATGGTCTCGCTGCCCGCCGAGGCCGCCGCCTTCGCCGCCCGCGCCCGCGCGTACGGGCTGCCGACCGCCGGAGCGATGGTCGAGGTGCCCGCCGCCGCGCTGCGCGCCGAACTCCTCGCCGCCGACTGCGACTTCCTCAGCATCGGCACGAACGACCTCGCCCAGTACACCTTCGCCGCCGACCGCACCCTCGGCGGCCTCGCCGAACTCCTCGACCCCTGGCAGCCGGCGCTGCTGGACCTCGTCCACCGGACGGCGACGGCCGCCGGGCGGCTCGGCCGCCCGGTCGGCGTCTGCGGCGAGGCGGCGGCCGACCCGGCGCTCGCGCTGGTCCTGACCGGCCTCGGCGTCACCAGCCTCTCGGCGGCGCCGGCCGCGTTGCCCGGCCTGCGCGCGGCGCTGGCCGGGCACACCCTGTCCGACTGCCGCGAGCTGGCCGAAGCGGCCCGCACCGCCCCGGACGCGGCCACGGCCCGCCACCACGTGCACGCCGCGCTCGGCTGACCGGCGCGCCCCCGCCCGGCAGGGGCTCCGCGCCCCCAAGCCGTCCGCCGGCCCGAAAGGGGCGCGGGGAACTGCGCGAGCAACTGTCCACATGCCCGCGGTCGAGTACTCACCGCGCCCGCCCGCCACGGTGGTCGCCCCCGCCCCGCCCGGCAGGGGCTCCACGCCCTCAAGCCGCCCGCCGGCCCGGAAGGGGCGCGGGGAACTGCGCGAGCAACCGTCCACATGCCGGCAGTCGAGTACTCACCGCGCCTGCCCGCCACCGTGGTCGCCCCCGCCCCGCCCGGCAGGGGCTCCGCGCCCGCCCGCCACCGCTGTCGCCCCGGCCTAACCCCGTAGGGCCCCCGCCGTGAATGCACCGTTAGCACCCGGTACGCCACCCGTCGAATCCATTCGACGGTTTCCGGCGCCTTGACACCGCGTCAGGCCCGATGGCGTGATGGACGACGCGCATGGGAGCGCTCCCAGTCCCCGATGACTCGATGAGGAGACGACCATGAACAGCAGCAAGGCAAGTAGCAAGGCAAGTAGCAAGGCAAGTGCCAAGGCAAATACCAAGGCAAGTACCGCGAGGCGCGTCGGAGTCGCCCTCGCCGCCGGCGTCGCCGTCACCCTGGGTGCCGCGCTCTCCGTGCAGCCGGCCACCGCGGACGAGCCGGGCGCGCGGGCCGTCGGGCTGCACGTCGAGAACGGCCGGCTGGTCGAGAGCACCGGCAACGACTTCGTGATCCGGGGCGCCAACCACGCGCACGCCTGGTTCACCGACCAGCTCGGCGCGTTGGGCGACATCAAGGAACTGGGCGCCAACACCGTGCGGGTGGTACTCAGCAGCGGCCACCAGTGGGAGCAGACCACCCCCGACCAGGTCGCCGGCATCGTCTCCGAGTGCAAGGCCAACCGGCTGATCTGCGTGCTGGAGGTCCACGACACCACCGGCTACGGCGAGCAGTCGGCGGCCGTCTCGCTGGACGCCGCCGCCGACTACTGGGTCAGCGTCCTCGGTGAACTCCAGGGCGAGGAAGACCACATCATCGTCAACATCGGCAACGAGCCCTTCGGCAACACCGGTTACGAGGCGTGGGCCGCCGACACCACCGCCGCGATCGGCAAGCTGCGCGACGCCGGGTTCGAGCACACGATCATGGTGGACGCCCCCAACTGGGGCCAGGACTGGACCGGGACGATGCGCGACGGCGCCCAGGACGTCTACGCCTCGGACCCGACGGGCAACACGATCTTCTCCATCCACATGTACGGGGTCTACAACGCGCCGGGCGTCGTCGAGGAGTACCTGAACGCGTTCGTCGACGCCGGACTGCCCATCCTGGTCGGCGAGTTCGGGCACAACCACTCGGACGGCGACCCGGACGAGGACGCCATCATGGCGACCGCAGAGCAGTTGGACCTGGGCTACCTGGGCTGGTCCTGGAGCGGCAACAGCAGCGAGGTCGGCTATCTCGACCTGGTGAACGACTTCGACCCCGCCCAGCTCACCGAGTGGGGCGAGCGGCTCTTCCACGGCGAGAACGGTGTCGCGGCGACGGCCGAGGAAGCCACGATCTACAACTGAGCGACCGGGGCCGCGGCGGCGCGGCGCGCCATCAGCCGGCCGGTTGCCGGCGCCCGCCGGTGGTGAGCCGGCTAATGGTGCGGTTGACGTCGGAGGGCGAGACGATCCCGAGCAGCCGCGGCGCACGCCCGTCGCCGCCGTCCGGCCGCCCGTTCCGGTCGATGACCAGCACGCGGTGCTCGGGGCCCGGGTCGAGGCTGGGCAGCAGTTCGGCGAGGTCGCCGTCGGGCGGGGTGGTGCGCACCTCGTCCAACGGGACCATGATCTCCGCGACGGTCAGGGCCCGGTGCTTCTCGACGGGCACGTTCCGCAGCATCTCCCGGGTGACCAGGCCGACGGGCGTGCCGTCCCGGCCGACGACCGGCAGCGCCGGGTGGTCGAGCGCGGGCCCGGTCTCCGACAGCAGCCCGCCCACGGTCTCGTCCGCCGGCACGGTCGTCGGGCCCGGCGTCATGCTCTCCCGCACCGGCACCCCGGCGAGCAGTTGCCGCGTCCGCGACGCCTGCCCCTCCAACGCGGCGGCGCCGGCCACGAACCAGCCGACCAGCGCCAGCCAGACCGCGCCGAACGCGCCCGTCCACAGGAACACCACCAGCCCGACGATCACCAGCAGCCAGCCGAACGCCTGCCCCGCCGTGCTGGTCTGGGAGATGGCGCGCGGCCGGTCGCCCGAGCGACGCCAGAGCGCGGCGCGCAGCACCCGGCCGCCGTCGAGCGGGGCGGCGGGAAAGGCGTTGAAGAGCGCCAACAGGAAGTTGATCACCGCGAGCCAGGCCGTGACCTCCACCAGCGGCCCGGCGTCGGCGGCCACCAACACCCAGGTCAGCACGGTGAAAAGCACCCCGAGCGCCAGGCTGGTCGCCGGCCCCGCTGCCGCGATGCGGAACTCGGAGCCCGGGTCCGGCGCCTCCCGCCGGGTGCGGGTCGCGCCGCCGAGCAGCCACAGCGTGATCTCGTCGACCGGCACCCCGGAACGCCGCGCCACCAGGGCGTGCGCCAGTTCGTGGACCAGCAGCGACGCCCAGAACAGCAGCCCGGCCAGCAGCGCGAGCAGCGTGTAGCCGAGCGGGCTCCGATCGGGGTAGGCATCGGGCAGCCGCTCCGCGCCCAGGCCGAGCGCGATCACCGCGAAGAGCACGGCGACGCTCCAGTGCACCCCGACCCGCACGCCGGCGATCCGGCCCAGCCAGAAGGTGGCCCGCACCTCGTTCACCCGCCTCACCGTGTCCGCGAACGTCAGGTCGGCGCGCCGAGTACCCGCCCGCGCCCCGGTCATGCGCGGTGCCAGGCGCGGGCCGTTCGCCGTGCCGGTCGGCTCGGGGCTTCCTACACTCGACGGTATGGCCCGTGCCAACGACGAGGTCGAGGCGCTGCTGCGGGAGTACGCCGACCTCCTCGCCATCACCGGCGGAGGCGCGTTCAAGCAACGCGCCTACGAACGCGCGGCCCGCGCCGTCGGGGGGCACACCGGCGACATCGGCGCGCTGGACGCGGACGGCCTGCGGGAGATCCCCGGCGTGGGCGCCTCGATCGCCGACAAGATCGAGGAGTATCTGCGCACCGGCCGGGTCCCGGCCGTCGAGCGGGCCAGGTCGTCGGTCCCGCCGGGCGTGCGGGCGCTGCTCGACGTGCCGACGCTCGGACCGAAGAAGGCGATGACCCTCTACCGCGAGCTGGGCGTCTCCTCCGTGGACGAGCTGGCGGCCGCCGTGCGCGAGGACCGGCTGGCGGGACTCGCCGGCTTCGGCCCGAAGGCGCGGGCGAACCTCGAACGCGGGCTCGCGGTGCTGCGCGCCTCCGGCGGGCGGATCGCGCTGGACGTGGCGCTCGCCGTCGCCGAGGAGACGGTCGCCGCGCTCGGCGCGGCGCCGGGCGTCACGCGCTGCGCCTACGCCGGCTCGGTGCGGCGGATGCGGGAGACCATCGGCGACGTCGACGTGCTGGCCGCCGCCGAGGACCCCGAGCCGGTGATGGCGGCGTTCGTCGAGCTGCCGCTGGTCGCCGAGGTGGTGGCGCGCGGCCGGAAGAAGACCACGGTGCGCACGGTCGACGGCCTCCAGATCGACCTGCGGGTGCTGGGCGAGGAGTCCTGGGGCGCGGGGATGATCTACTTCACCGGTTCCAAGGCCCACAACATCCGGCTGCGCGAGAGCGCCGTCCGGCGCGGGCTGAAACTCTCCGAGTACGGGCTCTTCGACGCCGAGACCGGGCGGCGGCGGGCCGCCGCCGACGAGGAGGAGGTCTACCGGCGGCTGAGGCTGCCGTGGATCCCGCCGACGCTGCGCGAGGACCGGGGCGAGATCGAGGCGGCGGGGCGGGACGCGTTGCCCCGGCTGGTCACCGAGGCGGACCTCAGGGGCGACCTGCACAGCCACACCGACCTGACGGACGGTGTCGCCCCGCTCGCCGAGATGGTCGCCGCCGCCGCGCGGCGCGGCCTGCGCTACTACGCCGTCACCGACCACGCGCCCCAGCTGCGGATGCAGCGCATGACGCTGGAGAAGGCCCGCGCCCAACGCGAGGAGCTGCGTCAACTGGCGGGCCGGCACGGTCGGTTGAAGCTGCTGCACGGCACGGAGCTGAACATCGACCCGGAGGGGAACGTGGACTGGCCGGCCGAGGTGCTCGCCGAGTTCGAGGTGTGTGTGGCCTCCATCCACTCGCACTTCGACCTCGACCGGGACGCCCAGACCCGCCGCCTGCTGCGGGCCTGCGAGAACCCGCACGTGCACATCATCGGCCACCCCACGACGCGGAAGTTCGGGCGCCGCACGGGCGTCGACGTGGACCTGGACGCGGTCTTCGCGGCCTGCGCCCGCACCGGCACGGCGCTGGAGATCAACAGCCACCCGAACCGGCTGGACCTCGACGACGCGCACATCCTGCGCGCGCGGGAGCACGGGGTGCGTTTCTCGATCGACTCCGACGCGCACGCGCCGGCGCACCTGGGGCATGTCCGGTTCGGCGTCGCGCAGGCCCAACGGGGGTGGCTCACGCCGGACGACGTGATCAACACCTGGCCCCTGACCCGCCTCCGCGGGTTCCTGCGCGGAGGGCGTTGACGGGAGCGACCCGTCACGTGCGTGGCGTGGGTGGGTTGTCGGGTGGGCCCGGTCCTCGCGTCCCTTCGGGGGTTCAGGTGCCGCCCGGAGGGCCGAGGTGGGTGAGGAACCAGTCCCTCGCCAGGGCCGTCACCTCGGACAGCGCGCCCGGCTCGGGGAAGAGATGGGTCGCGCCGGGGACCACCTCCAACCGGTGCGGGCAGCTCAGCGACTGCTCGGCCGCGCGGTTCAGCTCCAGGACCCGTTCGTCGTTGCCGCCGACCACCAGCAGCGTCGGGCAGCGGACCTCGGACAGCCGACGGTCGGCCAGGTCGGGGCGTCCGCCCCGGGAGACCACCGCGCCCACGGGCGACGCCGGGTCCGCCGCCGCCCACAGCGCCGCGCCGGCGCCCGTGCTGGCGCCGAAGTAGCCGACGCGCAGCCCGTCGTGGGGCGCGCCGTGGGCCCGCACCCAGTCGGTGGCGTGCGCCAGCCGTTCGGCGAGCAGGCCGATGTCGAAGACGTTGGCGCGGTCGGCCGACTCCTCCTCGGTCAGCAGGTCGAGCAGGAGGGTACCGAGGCCGGCCTGGGCGAGGGCCTCGGCGACGAACACGTTGCGCGGGCTGTGCCGCCCGCTGCCGCTGCCGTGCGCGAAGACCACCACGCCGCTGGCCCCGGCCGGCAGGGTCAGCTCGCCGGGCAGCGTCACCTCGCCGGCGGGGATCTCCACCGCACGCGCCCCGCCGCGCCGCAGCAGCGCGACCACCTCCTCGTCGGTGGTCTGCGCGAAGTCCGCGTAGAACTGGCCGACGGACAGGAAGTCGTCCACCGCCTGCGGGCAGACCAGCTCGTCGGCCGCGTCACCGATCCGCCGCGCCCAGTCGGCCGGCGCCACCGGCACCGCCAGCACCACCCGGGCCGCGCCGCGCTCCCGCGCCGCGTGGCACGCCGCGCGGGCGGTCGCGCCGGTCGCGAGCCCGTCGTCGACGACCACGACGGTGCGGTCCGCGACGGAGATCCGGGGGCGGTCGCCCCGGTAGGCGTGGGCGCGCCGGTCGAGTTCGCGGCGTTCGGCGGCCTCGACCTCGTCGAGCGTCCGCTCGTCGATGTGGGCGCCGCCCACCACCTGCTCGTTGACGACCCGGGGCCCGTCCTCGGCGACGGCGCCCATCGCCAGTTCCGGCTGGGCCGGCAGGCCGAGCTTGCGCACCACGGCCACGTCCAGCGGGGCGCCCAGCGCGGTGGCGACCTCGGCGGCGACCGGCACGCCGCCCCTGGGCAGCCCCAGCACCACGACGTTCCGCCCGCGCAGTGCCGCCAGCTCGCCGGCCAGCCGTCGGCCCGCCTCCCGCCGGTCAGCGAAACGCATCCCTCCACCTCCTCGGTCGCGGGGAGTCCCGTTCCCCCATCGAACCGCGTGACCACCTCCGGCGCCCGTCAAACGCCGTCAGCCGGGGGAGACCGCGCCCGAGGCGCCGGCCAGGAAACGACGAACTCCCCGCGTTCGGCGGGGAGTTCGTCCGGTCTCGACGCGCGGGGCCTACGGCGCGGGGGAGGCCAGCACGGCCGTGACCCGGTCGGCCAGCTCGGCCACCGGCACCTCGTGCTGCTCACGGGTGGCGAGGTTCTTGACCAGCACCGCCTCCCTGCGCCACTCGTCCTCGGCGACCACCACGGCGACCCGCGCCCCCAGGTGGTCGGCCGCCGACAGCTCCTTGCTGAGCTTCCGCGGCTCCAGCGGCGTGGTGGTGCGCACCCCGGCCCGGCGCAGCACGCCGGCCATCCGCCGGGCCTCGGCGGTCAGCGACTCGCCCAGCGGGATCACCACCGCGTCGGCCTGCGGCCTCGGGGCGGGCAGCAGCCCGTGGGTCTCCAGGAAGTCCTGGAGCGTCACGTCGCCCACCGCGAACCCGATGCCGGGCACCTGCTGCCGGGTGAAGAGCCCCGCCAGGTCGGCGTACCGGCCGCCGCCGAAGAGCGCCCTGCGGTTCTCCGGGTGCAGGTCGAAGACCTCGAAGACGGTGCCCGTGTAGTACTGGAGGCCGCGCACGATGAACGGGTCGAACGTGACCAGCTCGCGCGCCTCGCTGTTGAGCAGCCGCACCACGTGGGAACGCTCGGCCACCTCGGCGGGCACCGCGCGCAGCACCTCGTCGCCGCTGCCCAGCGTCTCCGCCAGCAGGTCGAACTGGGCCGACGTCAGCGACAGCTTCTCCGCGTCCTCGGCCAGCTTCTCGCGGGGGTACTTCTCCCAGCGGTCGACCAGCGAGGACACCTCGGCCAGCCGGTCGCCCGGCACCTTGACGATGTCCCGCAGGATGCTCTCCAGCAGCACCCGGTCGCCGACGCGCAGCGCCCACATGTCCCGGGTGGCGCCGAGGGCACCCATCATGTCGTGGATCAGCTCGAACAGCTCGATCTCGCTGTTGACGCTGTCGGAGCCGAAGATGTCCACGTTGATCTGCCAGTGCTCGCGCAGCCGGCCGCGCTGGGGGCGCTCGTAGCGGTGGCAGATGACATGGCTGTACCAGCGGACGGGGAGTTGGAGGCTGCCGAGGTTGCGCGCGATCATCCGGGCGGCCGAGGGCGTCATCTCCGGGCGCAGCGCCAGCCGCCGACCGCCGCGGTCGGTCAACGCGTACAACTGCTGGTTGGCGATCTCCTCGCCCGACTTCGCCTCGTAGATCTCGGCCGGCTCCAGAATGGGGCCGTCGTAGCGCCCGAATCCGTAACTCTCGATAACCTCGAAGAGCGGATGGAAGAACTGCTGCCTGACGGACATCTGCTGCGGCAGAAGATCTCTGGTACCGCGATAGGGGGTGGTCGGGAGCAGGTCCGTCACCGCACGATCCTTCCAGGGTGAGTTGAGAAGTCTCACGCTAGCAGACCGGACGGGCGCCCACGAAGTCGCTTCCGGCCGCCCCCTCCCCGGCCCCGCAAGGCCGGGGAGGGGGCCGGTCGGCCGTCTCGGACACCGGACCCCCGGGCGGCGGCCGGCCCCGGGAAACGGCCCGGGAAACCCGCACGGGAATGCCGTGCCGGAAAGCCGTTGCGGAGCGGTTTCGGAACGCCCGCGGAAACGCCCGCGGAAACGCGTGCGGAAACAGGTGCGGCGATGTGCGCGGAAACGCCTGTGGTGCGTCCGGTGAATGAATTCCGGAATTCCCTTCGGCCGCGGAACAAGACTGAGCTCAGTGCGTCTCGGTGAGGATTTCGTTCTCCCGTAGAAAGGAAGTCACGGCGGCGGCGAGTTCGGCCGGCGCGTCGTCGTGCACCCAGTGGCCGGCGCCGGGGAAGTCGACGCGGGTGGTGTCCGGGCGTGCCGCGACCATCGCGTCAGCCAGCGCGGACGGCAGCAGCGAGGAGGCGGTGCCGTGCAGCAGCAGCGCCGGGCAGTCCGAGCCCCGCCAGTCGGCGGTCCAGTCGCCGACCCCGCCGGCCTGTACCTCGGTCATCACGTCCCAGTCGAAGAGCAGCCGCCAGCCGTCCCCCTCGGGGTCCGGCTCCGCGCTGCGCAGGAAGTACCCGGCGTCCGGCACCCCGCGCCGTTCGATCGCCGCGCCCAGCTCGGCCCTGCTCGCGGCCCGGCGCGGCCAGCCCGCCACGTCCAGCGCGGGGTGCGGCACCTCGGGGCGCCGCATCAGGTGGCCCACGTCCTCCACCACCAGCGCCTTGACCAACTCGGGGTGACGCGCCGCGAGTTGATAGGCGGTGATGCCGCCGAGCGAGTGGCCGTAGAGCACCACGGGCCCCACCCCGAGCGCCCGCACCAGGGCGGCGGCGTCCGCCACGAAGGCGTCGCGGCCGTAGCCGTCGGCGACGGGTTCGCTGTGGCCGTGCCCCCGCTGGTCGGGAGCGACCAGCCGCACCCGGCCGGCGAGGTCGGCCGCCAGCCGGGTGAACTCGGCGCCGCGGCCGAACGTGCCGTGCAGCGCGACCAGCACCGGCGCCCGCGCCGGCCCACCGGAGTCCACGACCGGCACCCGCCGGCCCCCCACGTCGATCGTCCCCGTCGTCCCCGTCGTCCCCGTCGTCCCCGTCGTCCCCGGCGTTCCCGTCGTCTTCTTCGTCTCCGTCGTCCCCATGCGCTCACGGTAGTCCCCGGCGGTCCGCGCCTCGGCGGGGCCCCGATTGGCTAACCTTGCCTCCGCCTCGCAGCCGTCCCATCGGAGCCCCGCCGTGTCCTTCCTCCGCGCCGCGTCGCGCCGCCGTGCGCCCGCGCGGCAACAGGCGGGCCCGGTCGAGGTGTTGGGCGTGGTGCGCAACCTGACGTCGGCGACCAGGCTGCTGGACGTGCTGCCGCTGCTGCGCGCCGAGGACGGGATCACCGTCTCGTTCACCGTCAATCCGGGCTCGACGTTCGACGGCGGGCTGGCCGAGTATCTGACGCGGCAACGCGGCACGGTGCTGCCGTGGCGGGAGGCGACCCGCCGTCGCTTCGACCTCGTCGTGGCGTGCGCCGTCAACCGTTCGATGCGGCGGCTGAGTCGGCCGCTCGTCGTGCTGCCGCACGGCGCCGGCTACAACCGGCTGACGCACCGTTCCACCGGAGACGCCACCTCGTCCGCCGGACTCTCGCCGCGCGAACTGCTGCACCGGGAGCGGGTGGTGCCCGACGTGATCGGGCTCTCCCACGAGGAGCAGTTGACCCGGCTGGCCGTCAGCTGCCCGGCGGCCCTGCCCCACGCGCGCGTCGTCGGGGACCCCTGCTTCGACCGGATGCGCGCCAACCTGGACTGGCGCGACCACTTCCGCGAGCCGTTCGGCGCGACCGGCGGGCGGCGGCTGGTGGTCATCAACTCCACCTGGGGCCCTCACTCGTTGATCCGCCGCCACCCCGACCTGCCGCTGCGGCTGACACACGCGCTGCCGGTCGACGAGTACGTGGTGGCGCTGGTGCTGCACCCCAACGTCTGGTCCGACGACACGCCGTTCGGCGTGGACCGCAGGTTCCGTGCGGCGCGGGACGCCGGGCTGCGGCTGGTCAGCCCGGAACGCGGCTGGCAGGCCGCGCTGATCGCCGCCGACCTGGTGGTCGGCGACACCGGCTCGGTCAGCTTCTACGGCGCCGGACTCGGCCGGTCCACGCTGCTGGCCGCCAGCGGCGAGGAGGAGTTGGACCCGCGCTCGCCGATGCACGCGTTCGGCGCGGCCGCGCCCAGGCTCGACCCCGAGGGCGATCTGCTCGCCCAGCTGAGGGATGCCGAACGGGCCGAGGGAGCCAAGGAGTTGCTGCCGGTGACGGAGCGGGCGTTGGGACTGACCGACCGTTCGGCGCCGGCGCTGCAACGCCTCTTCTACGAGCTGCTGGGTGCCCGCGTCGTCCCGCCGGCCGACGATCCGCGCCCCGCCCGCTACCCGGACCCGACGCCGGACGGCGGGCCGGGACCGACGGCCTTCGACGTGGTGGGCCGGCTGGTCGGCGACGACGTGGTGGAGGTGGCCCGCCACCCGCTCGACCCGGCGCGCGTGGGGGCGCGCGGCTTTCTGGCCGTGCTGGCGGAGGAGGGCACGCGCTCCCCGGCGGCGCAGACCGCGGAGGTGGCGGCGCGCCGCCAGCCGCACGGCGAGCTGCCACCGGAACGTTGGCTGCGGGAACGGTTCGCCGCGCAGCCGTGGCTCTCGGTCGCGGTGGCGGCGCTGGGGCCGGGACGGCATCTGTTCCGGCTGCGGGACGGCACGTTGGCCGAGGCGCGGGCCGTCGGCGGCTGGGCCGCGCCCGACCCGGTGCTCGACCCGCTGCTGCTGGGCGCGGCGCTCCAGGTGGCGCTGGAGGCGGGGCGCCCGCCGGCACGCTGGGTCGAGGGGCTGACGCTGCGCACCGGCGACGCGGAGACGCGGCTCGCGTTCCGCGGTCTTTAGCCGTGGCCCGGGTGGCGGTCTGAGGGGCGCGGGGAACGGCGCGGTGCATTTGTGGCGGGGGTTGGTCGACGACGGTGCTGGCTGGTCCGGGTGGGTGGTCGGACTCACCCCGGTGGTGGGTTGCTCGCGCAGTTCCCCGCGCCCCTTCCGGGCCGGTGGGCGGTCTGAGGGGCGCGGGGAACGGCGCGGTGCATTTGTGGCGGGGTGCGGACGACAGCGAAAGTGGCACCGACGCGGCGGGTGGTCGCCCCCGTTACTCAGCCCGGCGGCACGCCGGCCCTGCGGCTCGCCTCGGCCAGCCGCGCCGCGACCCGCGCGGCGGCCTCCGGCCCCCGCGCCAGCTCCGCGAGCGTCAGCAGCGCCGCCCGCGCCTTGGACCACAGGCCGAGGCGTTCGGCGAGGCCGGCCGCCGCCTCCAGCGCGGCGGCGGCCTCCGTCGCCCGCCCCGCCGCGCGCAGCGCCTCGCCCCGCACGATGCCGATCCGCGCGTGCAGCGCGGCGTTCCGTTCGCCGGGCACCCGGGCCAGCGCCTCGTCCAGCTCGGCGAGCGCGGCTTCCGGCCGGGCCAGGTCCAGCAGCGCGCCGGCCAACTGGTAGCCCTGCACGGCCATGCCGCGCTCGTCGCCCGCGTTGGCGTCCTTCGCGGCCCGGAAGTGCGCCGCCGCCTCGGCCGGGCGCCCGACCGCGCGGGCCAGCACACCCCTGGTCTCGTGCAGCACGCCGCGCAACTGCCGCTGCGGAACCGCCGTGAGCAGCGCCTCCGCCGGCTCCAGGGTCTCCTCGGCCGCCGCGTACTCGCGCAACTCGACGCGGGCGCGCGCCAGTTGATTGATCATCCGCAGCTCGGCGTCCGGCCGTCCGGCCCAGCGGGCCGCCACCACGCCGAGCCGGTGGGACTCGATCCAGTCCCCGTACGGCTTGCGGCTGTGGTAGTACGCCCACAGCGCCTGGCACATCAGCCACACCCGCTCGTGGCGCCCGTCCTCGGCCGCCGCACGCAACAGCGCCAGCACGCCGGCGTGTTCGCGTTCCATCCAGGCCAACGCCGCGCCCGACGTGGACAGTTCGGGGAGGACGGCCACCTCCGGGCGTGGCTCCTCGCCGGTCAGCCGGAGCCGTTCGCCGAGCACCGCGCGGTCGACCAGTTCGCAGACGGCCAAGGCGAAGGCGGAGCCCGCCTCCCGCACCGCCGCCCGCTCACCCGCGTCCGGCAGCGTCGCCGCGTGCGCCCGCACCTCGTCGTGGAACGCGTAGTGTCCCGGCGCCCGTTGGCTGACCAGCCGCGCGGCCTCCAGCGCCGCCAGACCCGCCGCCGCGTCCTCGCCACCGAGGCTCAGGGCCAGCTCGCGCGGGAACGTCGGCCCCGGCAACGCGCCCAGCAGCCGGTAGAGCCGGCGCGTCGCGGGCGGAAAGCTCGCGTGGACCCGGTCGAACGCGTCCCGCATCGTGGTCCGCCCTCCCTCGCGGGTCAGCTCGGCCACCACCCGTTCCACGCCGGCGCCGGAGCCGTCCAACAGCCGTTCCCCCACCGCCCGCAGCGTCAGCGGGCGGCCCTCGCACACCCGCAGCAGCCCGCCGAGCGCCGCTTCGCCGACCTCGCTCTCGTCCAGCCAGGAACGCACCAACTCCCGGCAGGCCGCCGCGTCAAGACCGCCCACCGGTACCGGGCGCGCGCCGTCCATCCGCAGCGTCCCCAGCGGGCGGCGGCTGGTGACCAGCACCATCCCGTGGCGCGGCAGCAGGGCGCGGACCTCGGAGGCGTGCTCCGCGTTCTCCAGCACCAGCAGCAGCCCGTGGCGGCCCGCCGTGGCGGAACGGTAGACGGCGGCGCGCCCGGCCGGGTCGGCCGGCACGAAGTCGGCGCCGACGCCCAGCCGCCGGGCCAGGCCGGCGGCCACCGAGCCCAGGTCCACGGCGCCGCCCCGGCGGGCGTCGGCGAGGTCGACGTGCAGCTGCCCGTCGGGGAACCTCTCGACCCGCCGGGCCGCCCACTCGTAGCTCAGCGCCGACTTGCCCATCCCGCCGTCTCCCGAGAGCACCAGCAGCGTCGGGCCGCCGGCGCCCTCCCGGCCCCGCGCCAAGGCGGCATCGAACGCGGCGTCCAGCGCGGCGAGTTCGGCGGTCCGGTTGACGAAGCCGTGGGCGGGCCCCGGCACGTCCCGGGGGACGGGTGGCCGTTCGCGGTGCACCACGGTGAGCTGCTCGACGACCCCGGCCTGGATGTGCGGCCCGAACACCGTCCCGCTGCTCTGGTTGTGGACCCGCCCGTCCCCGCCGCTCATCGCCGCGCCCTCCCCTTCGTCGATGCCGTCCGCCGGACGCCCGGCGGGAGCCTTCCCGTCCCACAGGGTGTCAGTCGCCGGGCGACACCTGGATCGACAGGTCGTTGTCGATCGTGAAGTACGGCCAGAACACGGACGAACCCAGCGTCGCCTCCGGGTAGACGAAGACGGCCTTGCGGTCCGCGACATCGTCCAGCAGCCGCGCCGCCCGCACCGGGCGGGCGTCGGCGGCCGGCCGGACGAAGACGTTCCACACCGCCGTGGCGCCCGCCTCGGTCGGCAGCGCCCGGTAGTCGGCGGTGAACGTGAACGTGCCGTCCTCGCCCGGCTCCAGCGCCGCCTCCCGCTCCGGGCCCTCCTTGCCCCGGCGCCGCAGCACGGCGGCGGCCCCCGGCCCGAACTCGGCGCCCAGCAGCCGCCCGCGCACCGTCACCCCCTCCGGCGTCGGCCGCACCTCGTCCACCTCGGCGTGCCCGGCGCGCTGCCAGGCACGTACCGCGAGAAAGCCGTCCTTGGTGCGGTAGGGCAGCCGCACCCGCAGCACGCCGTCCGACAGCAGCGGCGCGACGGGCGCCGTCGGCGCCAGCGCGCGCAGGTCACGCAGCCCGGGAAGCAGCCGCAGCCGGGGCCGTTCGGCGTCGGCCAGCACATAGGCGTCCCAACGGCCCTCGCGCAGCCGGGGGTTGGGACCGATCTCGGCCCGCCAGCGGCCGGGCGTCTCCTCGACCTCGACCAGCTCGACGGCGTGCCCCGTGGTCTCCTCCTCGCCCTTCTTCGGCCGCAGCCGCAGCAGCAGTTGGGGCGCGGTGGCCTCGGGCAGTTCCAGCTCGAAACGGAGCCGGCCCTCGCCGTCGACCCGGCAGTCGACGCGCGGCGCTTCCTCGACGGTGGCCTGGCTCAACGGTTGCTCCTTCGAACGGTGCGCATGGTGGAGACCGCGGCGGCGAACGCGGCGTCCCTGACCAGATGGCCGCGGTTGACCAGTCGCGCGCCGACCCTGGCGCCCAGGGAGGCACGTCGCCGGCCGCTCGCCTTGACCTCGTGCAGCTCGGTGAAGAGCCGCTCCGCCTGCTCGATGATCGGAACCGGGTCGTAGCGCCGCGAGTTGACCAGTGCGCCCTGGCTCATCGAGGCCCGCAGCTGGTCGTTCTGGACCAGGTCGAGCAGCGCCTCGCCGAGCGCGTGCTGGTCACCCACCGGTACCAACCGGCCGTCCTTCCCCGGGGTGATGATCTCCGCCGGCCCGTGCGGGCAGTCGGTGCTCACCACGGGCAGCCCGCAGCGCATCGCCTCCACCAGCGTCATCCCGAACGGCTCGAAGCTGGAGGTGGAGGCGCCGATCGAACCCTTCACCCACTCGGCCTCCATGGCGGGCGCGGCCCCCATCAGGAAGACGTTGTTGTACAGGCCGAGTTCGTTGATCAGGGCGCGCAGCCGGTCGCGCTCCTCGCCCTTGCCGTAGATCCGCAGCTGCCAGTCGGGCCGCTCGGCGGCGACCCGGGCGAACGAGCGGATCAGCAGGTCGTAGCGCTTCACCCGGACCAGCCGCCCGGCGGCGACCACGATCTTCGCGTTCGGGTCGGCGGGCGGCAGCGCCGGCGGCGGCACGCTGTTCGGCAGCGCCTCGACCCGCACGCCTGGCAGCCGCATCTTCCGCTGGTAGGTGGCGGCGTCGGCGTGGGTGACGGTCGTCAGGGCGTCCAGCCGCGGATAGACGCGGCGCATCTCGTTGCGCAGGCCCGGCGGGTGGTTGTCGAGCGTCAGATGCTCCTGGCCGACCAGCACGGCCTCGCGCGGCCCCTGGAGCGCGAGATGCACGTTGAGCCCCGGGCGGGTGCCGATCACCACGTCCGCTTCGAGCGTGGCGAGGCAGTGGGCGATCCGCTCGTCCGTCAGGGCGCTGTACTGGCTGTAGCGGTACTCGGCGGCCGGGAAGACCCGGGCGGGTCTGAGGTGCCGTGGATCGTCCCGTTCGGTACGCAGGTCGACCAGCGGGCGCAGGCGCACCCGGGGGTCGAGCGAGAAGTTGGGCTCCTCGCGGTGGCGGAGGATGGAGATGATCTCCACCTCGTGGCGCGGGACAAGGGCCTCGGCCAGGTTGAACGTCGTCCTGATCGTGCCCCCGATCCCGTACGCGTTGTGCAGCAGGAACGAGATCCTCATACCGGGTTCGACCTCCTGAGAAGCCTCGTGGGTTGCCGGTGACGGAGTGACGCTCGTCACGTGCCGCGTGCCCGCGTGCGGCGAACGGTTCACCGGGACGTTTTCGCGAACTCATCAACGAGCGCCCCGCCCCGAAGATGCGCCCCCGCCGGGGGCTTAACCGGAACGACGCCCGTCTGACCCGGGGCACCGTTGTCGTCTTTCCCTCGCCGTGGACGCACCGCGCGGTTCCCCGTGCCCCCGGGCCGCCCACCGGCGGTGAAGGGGCGCGGGGAACCGCGCGAGCAACCGTCCACGGACTGACACCCGACAACCCACCGTGCGGTCCGGGCACCGCTGTCGTCCGCCAGCCGCCCGCAGGGCTACAGCGCTCCCCAGCGCCAGTCCGCGACCTCCGGCAGGTCCGTCCCGTGCTCCGTGACCCAGCGCCCGTGCCGGAAACGGGCCTCCGCCATCCGCTGCCGCAGCCGCGCCGCCCGCACCGCGAGGCCGGGAACGCGGTCGATGACGTCCATCACCAGCCGGTACCGGTCCAGGTCGTTGCGGACCACCATGTCGAACGGCGTGGTCGTCGAGCCCTCCTCCAGATAACCGCGCACATGCAGCTGAGGGTGGTTGTCCCGGTGGAAGGTCAACCGGTGGATCAGCCACGGATAGCCGTGGTACGCGAAGATCACCGGCCGGTCGCGGGTGAAGAGCGCGTGGTAGTCCCGGTCCGACATGCCGTGCGGATGGTCCTCCGGCGCCATCAGCCGCGCGATGTCCACCACGTTGACGACCCGCACCGCCAGCTCCGGCAGATGCCGCCGCAGCAGGTCGGCCGCCGCCAGCACCTCCTGCGTCGGCACGTCGCCCGCGCACCCCAGCACCACGTCGGGCTCCCCGCCGCCCGCGCCCCCGCCGCCGGCGGAGCCCTCCGTTCCGGCCCACTCCCAGATCCCGGCGCCCGCCGCGCAGTGCGCCCGCGCCGCCTCCAGGTCCAGCCAGTCGTAGCAGGGTTGCTTGCCGGCGACCACCACGTTCACGTAGTCCCGGCTGCGCAGCACGTGGTCGGCCACGGCCAGCAGCGTGTTGGTGTCCGGCGGCAGATAGACCCGTACCACCTCGGGCGCCTTGTTGAGCACCTGGTCGACGAAGCCGGGGTCCTGGTGGGAGAAACCGTTGTGGTCCTGCCGCCAGACGTGGGAGGTCAGCAGGTAGTTCAGCGATGCCACCGGCCGCCGCCAGGGCAGCCGGCGCGCGGTGCGCAACCACTTGACGTGCTGGTTGGCCATCGAGCCGACGATGTGCGCGAACGCCTCGTAGCTGGAGAACATCCCGTGCCGGCCGGTCAGCAGATAGCCCTCCAACCAGCCCTGGCAGAGGTGTTCCGAGAGCACCTCCATCACCCGGCCCTCGTGGGACAGGTGCTCGTCCACCGGCAGGATCGCCGTCTGCCAGGTCTTCTCCGTCGCGCGGTAGACGTCCTGGAGCCGGTTGGACGCCGTCTCGTCCGGGCCGACCAGCCGGAAGTCGCGGCGTTCCGCGGTCGCCGCCATGACCCGGGCGAGCAGGCCGCCCAGCACCTTCGTCGGTTCATGGCTGCCCGCGCCGGGCGACGCGACCTCGACCGCGCACTCCTCCAGCGCGGGCAGCGGCAGCGCGCGCAGCAGCAGTCCACCGTTGGCGTGCGGATTGGCGCCCAGCCTGCGCTCCCCGGTGGGAAGCCCCGACAGCACGGCCGCCGTCGGCCCGCCCTCCTCGTCGAACAACTCCTCGGGACGGTAGGAACGCAGCCACTTCTCCAGCTCCGCCAGGTGCGCCGGGTTGCCCCTCGGGTCGGCCAACGGGATCTGGTGCGCCCGCCAGGTGCCCTCCACGGGCAACCCGTCCACCTCGGCCGGCCCGGTGAACCCCTTCGGCGTGCGCAGCACGATCAGCGGCCAACGGGGCCGTGCCCGCACGCCCTGATGGCGCGCCGCCCACCACACGTCGGCGATCCGGTCCAGCGCGGTGTCCAGCGCAGCCGCCAACTCCCGGTGCACGACGGCCGGTTCGTCGCCCGCCACATAGAGCGGGTCGTGCCCGACGCCGCGCAGGAACTGGTCGAGCTCCGGCTCGGGGATCCGGGCCAGCACCGTCGGGTTCGCGATCTTGTAGCCGTTGAGATGCAGAATCGGCAGCACCGCGCCGTCGTGCACCGGGTCGAGGAACTTGTTGGCGTGCCAGGACGCGGCCAGCGGCCCCGTCTCCGCCTCGCCGTCCCCGATCACGCAGGCCACCAGCAGGTTCGGGTTGTCGCAGGCGGCGCCGTACGCGTGGGCCAGCGAGTAGCCCAGCTCGCCGCCCTCGTGGATGGAACCCGGCGTCTCCGGCGCCACATGGCTCGGCACCCCGCCGGGGAAGGAGAACTGCTTGAACAGCCGCGCCATACCCGCCGCGTCCCTGGTCACGTCCGGGTAGGTCTCGGTGTAGCTGCCGTCCAGCCAGGAGTTGGCCAACGGCGCCGGCCCGCCGTGCCCCGGGCCCCAGACCGCGAGGGCGTCCAGGTCCCGTTCGACGATCGCCCGGTCGAGATGCGCGTGCACCAGGTTCAGCCCGGGGGTGGTGCCCCAGTGGCCGAGCAGCCGGGGCTTGATGTGCTCGGGCCGCAGCGGCTCCCGCAGCAGCGGGTTGGCCAGCAGATAGATCTGGCCGACGGAGAGGTAGTTCGCGGCCCGCCACCGCGCGTCCAGCGCGGCGAACGTCTCCTCGTCCGGCAGCGCCACCGGGGCGTGCCCCCCGGCGGGCGCCTCCCGCCGGGCGGCCTCGCCGGTGGTCAACGGGACCTGGCCTGGCGGGTCGCGCGCCGGTTCGCCGCCTTGACGGCGTCCAGCAGCTCGCGACGGTCCATCCGGGAGCGCCCGGGAACGTCCAGCCGCTTGGCCATCTCGTACAGGTGCGCCTTGGTGTCCTTCTCGTCCACGCCCTGCCCGCTGCGCCCGCCGACCTGACGGGGCCTGGCGGACCGCGGGTCGGACGGCGCCTTCCGGCCGCGCTCCTTGCGCTCCCAGTGGTCGCCGACCTTCTCGTGCGTGTGCTTGAGCGCCCCGTAAGCGACCCGCTGGGCGCGCTGGCCCCTGCCGTACTCCTTGATCGCGTTGTCGTGCGCCTTCACCCAGGTGCGCTGCGCGCTGTCCGGGGAGCGCTCCAGCGTCGAGGGCATGTCCTTCCGTCCCGGCATGGCCGATCACCTCCTGGTACGGGCCCGGTCCTCGTGAGGACCTGGCACGGGCCGGCGCCGGGTACCCGCGACGGGCGGAACGAAACGGGTCCGCCGCCGCGGGCGGCGTCAGGTGGCGTGCGGGGTGAGCGTGATGCGCGAACCGTTCGCGTCCAGGGAGACGTTCAACACGCCGTCCAGCGCTCTCACCAGCCGGTGCAGCGGTTGCAGCGTGGGCAGGGACCCCCCTCCCTCGATGCGGGCCACCTGCGGCGGCGTCATCTCGGCGCGCTCGGCCAGGTCGGCCCGGGACAGGCCGAGCTCGATCCGGCGGTCGTGGATCAGCCGACCGAGCTCGGTGGCGAGGAGGGCGTCCAGTTGCTGCTGGTCGTACTGGGCCGGGTCGGCCGCTGGCGGCCCCTGGCTCTGGCTCATTCCGTCTCCCCTGTCGGCCGTCCGAGGCACCCGATTCCCGGGAACCACGGAGAGACGATGCCTCCGCCCGCATCCCTTCCTCCAGCCTGCCCGGCGAGATTCATCCGTTCGGACTGCGGACGGCACACGGGCGGTGACGGCGGCGGGGCGCCTTTCTGCGCCAGGGCAGGCAGCGCGGGGCTACCGTCGTGCCCACGGGGCCGCGCCTTCGCGGCCCTGACAGCCCGGGGAGGGAGCCTCTTGTGTACACGGACGCCGCCGGCGCCGTTGAGCGAGCGGACGGTGAACAGGCCGCGATCTCCCAGGTGGACGCCTCGCTGCCGCTCGGTTTCCTCGGAACGGAGGACGCGCCGAGGCAAGGGACTTCTCTGCGTACCTTGACCGAGGCCGCGCACTTGCTCGCGCCGCTGCGCTGGCACGCGGCGGTGGAGTTGGGAGTGGAGGACGAACTGGGCTTCGACGAAGACTCCCTGCTCAGCACCCTGTGCACCGGCGTGTTCCGTCGGCGTCAGGTGAGTGATGGTTCGTCGTGCCCGGACGGCGAGTGCGATGCAGGCGTCCCCTCGTCGTCGGCGCCAGCGGCCTTGCGGCCGACTCACCGCCGGTACGGGTACACGAACGGCTCGGTGGATCGCCGTACCGATTCCTGGACGGCGCGGGTCCTCGGTCCCGCTGTGTAGAACCGCCCCCGTGCCTCGCCGTGTTGTTCCAGCCAGTCCGTACGGACCAGTTCACGTATGTCGCGCGTGGACTGTTGCAGACTGAGTTCCGCGTCGGACTGGTAGACGGGGCGTCGAACGCGGCTGCCGAGAAAGGCCGGCAGCAACGCGACCGCCACTCGTTCGTCCAGCCCCGCCTTCTGCGCTTCCTCGGTCAGCGCCTGCCACGCCCGGGTGTAGAGGTCCAGGCGCCGTTTTGCCTGCTGTGCCTGAACGTGGTGCCCGGTGAGACAGAACTTGATCCATGCGGAGGTGTCCGCCCGCGGACTCCACTCAGGGCCACCCGTCTGCCGCAATACCTCGTAGTACCCATAGGTGTTCTGACCGTGCCCGAGCCATTCCTCGATAGACGAGAACTCGGCTGGCATCAGCTCCTCGCGGGAGAAGACAAGCGTGGACAGGGCGCGCGACATGCGCCCGTTTCCGTCCGCCCACGGATGGATCTTGACCAGGTTCAGATGAGCCATGGAAGCCCGCACATGCACGGGCAGATCCAGGTCCCCCTCGTTGAGCCAGGCGATCAACTCGTCCATCAGTTGCGGCACCTGTTCACTCGCCGGTGCGGTGTAGATGGGGACGAGTTCGTCTTCGGGGCTGGAGACGTAGACCGAACTTCTCCGCAGTCGTCCGGGACGCTTCTGGGCATGGTGCTCCTGGACCATGTAGTGCAGGCCATTGATGAGGCCGAGGTCGTAGCGGAACTCCGCGTCCGCGTCGGACAGGGCGAGGATGTACGTCATCGCCCTCTGGTAACCGTCCAGCTCCCTGCGGGTGGCGTCGCTGGTCTCCAGGGGTTCCTCTCCCGCCATCAGATCCTCGACGTCGTCGACTGTCGCCGCGTAGCCCTCGATGGTGTTGGACCCCGCGATGGCGCGGGCGGTGAGATTCCGACGCAACTGCTTGGACCACCTGCGCGGCGTGCGCAGCAGATGGCGTAGTTCATGGCGCATCTCCGCGATGTCGTCCAGGGCTCGCCGGTCGGCGTCGTCGAGAGCGGGGGGACGGTAGAGCACGGTTCGATGACACCATGATTGTGTCATCGAGGCAATATGGCGTCCCTCACCCCGTGTCGCCCCTGCCTTCCGCGACGCCGCCAGCTGGCGCCGGTTGCGGTATCGCGGAGCTCTTACAGTTGCTGTGCGGAGTCCATCGAGTGAGGCGGCGGCGTGCCCCGACGAACCAGCGGAAGGGCGGTCCGCCGCCCCGTCGGCATCTTTGTCGCGGACGTACGGGTGCTCCGCCTCTACCCGGACGGCACGGTCCTCGACGTGCTGGTCAAACCGGCCCCCGGGCCCGGTCAGGCCGCCGCTATCGCGCGGTGGCTGCGCCCGGACAACCCCATGCGCGGCGTCCACCGCGGCACGTACAGCCTGCGCGGCAAGCGACTGTCGTTCACGACGCGCGGCCATCTCCACGACGGACCCGTCACGGTCAACGGCATGTGGCGCGGCGACGAGCTGCTGCTCGACATCACCGACGGTGGGCGGACGGTGAAAGCGCGCCGCTTCCGGCGCATCGACAGCGGGTCGCTTCGCTGAGACGGATCCTGCCTCTCTCCAAAGCTGCCCACCTGCGGTGTTGCGGAGAGGGAGGGGGTAGCCGAGTAGATCAGACCCGCGAAGTGATGAGACCGGCTAGGATCTTTGCGCGATTGGCAGGGGGTACGGCGATCGCGCGGCCGAGGCGATGGTTGCCGATTCATTAATCTCGATCAGGACTGCGCAGGTGCTGGGTCATGGCATGTGCATGTTTCAGACTCGCCGAGGGGGCGCAATGGATCATGTTTCGGGGTTACCTGAATTTTGGAAGGAATTCAGTTCTCTGGGGCAGGAAGTCGACTACTTTGTGACTGCCCGACTGTTCGACGGAACGCCCGCGGTCTGGCCTCAAGAGCTCAGCTATGTCAAATGGCGGCATCTGGTCGCGACCGAGCTCGGTGTGGACCCGATGGCCGTTCAGCTGGTGGGAAGTGCTCGCCTAGGATACTCAATGAACCCTAGGAAGGGCTTTCGCAAGTTTAATTCCCGCTCTGACCTGGACATCGCGATAATCTCGCCAGAGTTATTTGACAAGGCGTGGCGTGAGCTTCGGGTCATCATCGAGGACGAGGTCTTCTCTGGGCAGAAGAGCTATCTTCGCAAGCTGGTGTTCGAGGAGTGCATCGCCCTTGACGTCGTGTTGCCGCGGCTTTCCTTTGGTGAGCAGTGGTCACGCTCCAGAGATCTGTTCGTGCAAGATCTCGGTGGGGCTTTCAGGGGGCGCGAAGTGAACTACCGGCTCTACCGCAACCACGGGGCTCTGAGGAACTACCAGGTCAAGAGTGTGAACATCGCGCGTGATCGCGCGATCGAGGAGGGCGTACACCATGGCTGAT
Source organism: Streptomyces zhaozhouensis (assembly GCF_900230195.1). Lineage (GTDB taxonomy): Bacteria > Actinomycetota > Actinomycetes > Streptomycetales > Streptomycetaceae > Streptomyces > Streptomyces zhaozhouensis. The sequence continues at coordinate 262,893 of NZ_OCNE01000002.1, read as the reverse complement.
CACGGTCTGAAGTTCGAGATCGAGTCGAAGACGGTGGCGGAGTTCCGGTCGTTGGACAAGTCTGGAGAGCTGATTCTTCAGCCGGAGTACCAGCGTCAGGCCGTTTGGCCTGAACGAGCCAAGGTGTCCCTGATGGAGACCATCCTTCTGGGGTACCCGATTCCGGAGATCTACCTCTCGTATGAGACGTCTCCGGAAGGAGAGCAGACTGCTTCCGTTGTCGACGGTCAACAGCGCCTCACCTCCCTTCTGGGGTTCTTGAACAACAAGTTCCCGTTGGACGGGCTGGAGGACGAACAGCTGCGCGAGAAGTTCGAGGGCAAGTTTTTCAAGGAGCTTCCCGACGATGTGCGCCAAGAGTTCTTTCAGTATCGTTTCCCGATTCGACGCCTGTCCAACCTGGCGGACGAGTTCGTCCGAGCAGTCTTCGCTCGCGTCAACAGGGTCAACATGGTGCTGACCGAACAGGAGCTCAGGAACGCTCTGCTGCCGGGGCCGTTCAATGATTTCCTCAAGGACTGCTCGGCCCACGAGATCAGTTCGCTGTCCGGTGTTTTCAGCGGGGAGCGCCGCAAGCGGGGAGGTGACCTGGAGTTCTATGCGGAGGTCTTCGGCACCTGCATCTTCGGGCTGTCCAACAAGAAGGCCGAACTCAATGAAAGATACGACAAGATCTCTTCGGACTTTGAGGACTACCGGGATCGTGCCGCGGAGTTTCTCAAACTCCTGACGTATCTCGGTGACACTGTCAAGTGGGTGGGCAGAACGCGATGGTCCAACATCGTCGACATGTTCACGCTACTGCACTCCTCATGGGGGCTGCGCGAAGATCTTTACGGTGCTGGCCAGGGTCGGGCAACACAGGTCCGTGAGCTTCTCGATCTCTTCCAACGTGCGGTCTCGGTGAGGAAACGGAAAGGGGAGAACGGTGAGGCCGCGGGTCTCCTGGAGTCTCTTGCGGCCATGACCGGCATAACGGTCACAGAGGCCGAGAGCGTCGTGGATGACTATACGTCCGGAATTCGGAATTCGTCTGATCTCGGGTCACGTCGCGTTCGTTCTCAACAGCTGACGTTTCTTCTCTCCAAGAAGCTCGCCAGCTGACGCCTGGAACGCCCGATGGCTTGCCCCCACCCCAGGCGGGGGGTGGGGGCGCCGGTCGCGTCGGACCGTTCGGGTCTCGGTCAGATCCTCCCTGCGTAGGTCAGGTCGCCCGGGTGCCGGTCAGAGCGTCCAGGTGTAGGTCGCCACCGCCCCCGCCGGGAGGGCGTCCGTGAGGGAGGCGCCGTCGTCCGTCAGGGAGAAGTCGCGGGCGGTGCCGCTCGTGTTGACGACATAGGCGACGCGGGTGCCGTCGGGGTTCTCGAAGACCACGTTCTGGAGGCCGCCGGGTCCCTCGCTCGTGGAGTCGAGGCGGCGGGCGCCGGGGTCGAGGAACTTGGTGAGGTGGCCGAGGACGTAGAACTCGGCGTTGCGGGTGACCTGGTCGCCGGCGATCTCGACGACGCCGTTGCAGCGGGTGTCGCAGTGGCCCTGATGAGGGCCGCCCCGGGCGTCGAGGGCGAGGTTCCAGGTGATGACGGTCTCGCCGCCGTGGCGCATGTTGCGGACCACCAGGTTCTCGGCCTGCCAGCGCAGCGTGTCCGCGAAGGTGGCGGACGGGTCGTCGCTGTCGGTGCCCGAGCACTCGGTGAAGAAGACGCGCTCGCCGGCCGCCACCAGCTCGCCCTGGGCCTCGGGCTGCCCGCCGTAGCAGTGGAACGCGGCGCCGGCGACCCGGTCGAGGTCGGAGGTCGCGCCCAGCACCTCCAGCGGGTAGCCGGGCTCGTCCCAGTTGTGGTCGTAGGCGAAGACACGGGTCGGCAGCCCCGCCTCGGTGAGCGCGCCGTCCAGCACCCGGAGGAAGTCGGCCTGTTCGGAGGCGCTCATGGAGGTGGACGGGTAACTGGTGGCGAAGAGCGGTTCGTTCTGCGCGGTCAGGTCGCTCAGCTCGATGCCGGCGTCGCCGTAGGCGCGCACCGCCTCGACCAGGTAGTCGGCGTAGTCCTCGTAGTGCTCGGGGAGCAGCGTGCCGCCGTTGAGGGAGCCGCCCGACTTCATCCAGGCCGGCGGGGACCAGGGGCTGCCCATCAGGCGGATCTCCGGATTGCGGGCCAGCGCGTCGTTCAGCACCGGGATGATCAGCTCACGGTCGCGGTCGATCGAGAACTGCCCTGGGGTGTCCTCGTAGGTGTAGAAGTCGCCCGCGTTGAAGTCGGTGCTGCCCAACGGCTGGCGCAGATAGCTCAGCCCGATGCCGTCGCCGTCCCGGGAGAAGAGCGCGTCCAGCAGCGCCTCGCGCTCGCCGTCCGGCAGCGACTGGACCAGGCCGGCCGCGGCCTCGGTCACCGAGGCGCCGGCACCGCTGAACTCCTGGTGACGCTGGCGGCCGTCGACCCAGATGTCGGTGGCGGCCGGCTGGTCGTCGAAGGCGAGTTCGCCGCGGTCGGCGAGCCGGTGCTGTCCGTCCGGCGTGGTCAGCCACGCCCGGGCCGTGCTCGGCGCGGCCTGCGCCGAGGTGCCGGCGACCACGCCGAGGCCGCCGGCCAGCAACGCGCCCGCGGTCAGCCCCAGCAGGCCGACGCGCAGTGGTGAACGGTGTCGTGCGAGGGCGGTTCTCATGTGCGGCTCCCTGAGGTGGACCCGGAGGTGGGGGTGGGGGATCGTGGCGGGGCGTCGGCCCGATGCCTGAGGCCCCGTTGTCGAGGCCCCGTGCCTGAGGGCCGATGCCGGGTGGCAGGGCGGTGGACAGCTGGCAGCTGACCGGTCGGTGGACCAGCCGTCCCCGTGGTAGCGACCACTGGCAGCGACCACAGCGTCCAACCACCGCGACTGACCACTGACCACCGGTACCGACCACCGGTACCGACCATCGGCACCAACCACCGGTACCGACCACCGGTACCAACCACCAACCACCGCAACTGACCACTGGCACCGACCAGTCGGCGCCCCGTCAGCAGAGAGGTAAGCAGACTGACTGACCAGTTGGTAGGTCCGCAACAGGATCCGGTGGTTCCGGAACCTGGGTGCGCCGCCCGGCCGGTCGTAGACTGCGGACGCCCGACCCGGGGCCCGGAGCGAGAACCCCAAGGCAGGAGCCGGTCATGTCCTCAAGCGCGCCCGCCCGCGCCCAGGGTGCCCAACGGCGGGACGACATTTTGCGCATCGCCATGGAGACCTTCGCGACACGCGGCTACCACAACGCCTCGCTGGCCGAGATAGCCGAACGCTCCGGCCTCACCCAGGCCGGCGTGCTGCACCACTTCCGCACCAAGGCCGGCCTGCTGACCGGGGTGTTGGAGCTCCGCGACAAGTCGGACATCGAGGCGCTGGGCGACGGCCGTCCCCGGGGTCTTGGGATGCTGCGACACCTGGTCGACACCGCGCGGCTGAACGCCGAGCGCGCCGGGATCGTGCGGCTCTACACCGTGCTCTCGGCGGAGAGCGTGACGGAGGGCCACCCGGCGCAGGAGTACTTCCGCGGCCGCTACACGGGGCTGCGCGCCATCGTGGTCGCCGCGCTGCGGGAGGCGGTGGACGCGGGGGCGGTCGCGCCGACCCTGCCGGTGGAGAGTGTGGCCAACGGGATCATCGCGGTGATGGACGGGCTCCAGGTCCAGTGGCTGCTGGACCCGGGGGCCGTGGACATGGTGGAGACCACGGAACGGGTGATCACCGCGCTGATCGGGGTGCGGCTGCCACCCGAGGGGTGAATTCCCCCGCGCGCGGGGGAGATACGGGGTGTACGCGCTCATAGCGGGGGCGCGCGCCTCGCCCTGCCCGCTTACTTTGTCCGGCACGTGGATGAAGTTGTGCCAGCTTGTTTCAAAGGGGTTTCCAGTTAGGGAGAAAGTCGTTACCGTCCCTGTGGTGTACCGGTCAACTACGAACAGCGCGGTCGTCCCCCTCACCTGACGGCCGCACCGTTCACCTGGCGCGACGGCGCGCGCCTGTGCGACAGCCTCACCCCCCACCCCCGTGCGCTCTAACGGAGGAACGCTCGTGCACAGGAGACTCAAAGCCGTACTCGCGACCGTGGCGGGCATGACGCTCGCCTCGGCGGGTGTGGTGATCAGCCAGCAGACGGCGACGGCGGCCGAGCCGCCGCCGCTCGAGGAGTTCCAACAGGTCGAACTCGCCAAGGGCGAGGCCGAGATGGGCGAGCCGATGACGCTCGCCGTACTGCCCGACACGTCCGTCCTCCACACCTCCAGGGACGGCACGCTGCGGCTCACCGACGCCAACGGACTGACCCGGGTGGCGGGCGAGATCCCGGTCTACAGCCATGACGAGGAGGGTCTCCAGGGCGTCGGGGTCGACCCCGACTTCGAGCAGAACCGCCACATCTACCTCTACTACGCGCCGCCGATGGAGACCCCCGCCGGCGACGCCCCGTCCGACGGCACCGCCGAGGACTTCGCCCCCTACGACGGCGTGAACCGGCTCTCCCGCTTCACGCTGAACGAGGACGGCACCCTCGACAACGGCAGCGAGGTCGAGATCCTGGACGTGGCGGCCAGCCGCGGCCAGTGCTGCCACGTCGGCGGCGACATCGACTTCGACGCCGAGGGCAACCTCTACCTGACCACCGGCGACGACACCAACCCGTTCGCCTCCGACGGGTTCAGCCCGATCGACGAGCGCGCCGACCGCAACCCGGCGTTCGACGCGCAGCGTTCCGCCGCCAACACCAACGACCTGCGCGGCAAGCTGCTGCGCATCCACGTCGAGGACGACGGCAGCTACACCATCCCCGAGGGCAACCTCTTCCAGGAGGGCACCGAGGGGGCGCGGCCCGAGATCTACGCGATGGGCTTCCGCAACCCGTTCCGGATGAGCGTCGACCAGGCCACGGGCGACGTCTACGTCGGCGACTACGGTCCCGACTCCGGCACCGCGGACCCCGAGCGCGGCCCGTCCGGGCAGGTGGAGTTCAACCGGGTGACCGAGCCCGGCAACTTCGGCTGGCCGTACTGCGTCGGCGACAACGAGGCGTACATCGACTACGACTTCGAGACCGGCACCTCCGGGGAGTCCTTCGACTGCGCCGCCCCGGTCAACGACTCGCCGCACAACACGGGCCTGACCGAGCTGCCGCCCGCGCAGCCCGCCTGGATCCCCTACGACGGCGACTCCGTCCCCGAGTTCGGCGACGGCTCCGAGTCCCCGATGGCGGGGCCGGTCTACCGTTACGACGCCGACCTGGACTCCGAGCGCAAGTTCCCGGAGTCGCTGGACGGCACCTTCTTCGCCGCCGAGTTCGGCCGCCAGTGGATCAAGGCCGTGGAGCAGGACGCGGACGGCAACGTCTCCGGCATCCACGACTTCCTCTGGGAAGGCACCCAGGTCATGGACACCGCCTTCGGCCCCGACGGCGCGCTCTACGTCCTGGACTACGGCACCGGCTACTTCGCCGGCGACGAGAACAGCGCCCTCTACCGCATCGACTACACCGCGGGCGTCAGCGCGCCGGTGGCGAGGGCCAGCTCCGACGTCACCTCCGGTCAGACCCCGCTGGAGGTCGCGTTCAGCTCCGAGGGCTCGACCGACCCGGACGGTTCCGAGCTGACCTACGCGTGGGACTTCGGTGACGGCGGCACCTCCGAGGAGGCCAACCCGACCCACACCTTCGAGGAGGCGGGCACCTACAGCGTGGTGCTGACGGTGACCAACGCCGCGGGCGCCACCGGCAACGCGTCCGTGCAGGTCGTGGCCGGCAACACCGAACCCGAGGTCAACCTGCTGCTGCCGGGCGACGGCGCGCTGGTCGACTTCGGCGACGCGGTGCCGTTCGAGGTGGAGGTCACCGACGCCGAGGACGCGGAGATCAACTGCGAGGACGTGACCGTCACGTTCATCCTCGGCCACGACTCGCACGGCCACCCGCAGACCTCGGCCAACGGCTGCTCCGGCACCCTCCAGACCCTCGCGGACGGCGAGCACGACCCGAACGCCAACATCTTCGGGGTCTGGAACGCCGAGTACACCGACGCCGGTTCCGGCGACGCCCCGCCGCTGACCGGCAGCGACGAGGTCGTCACCCAGACCAGGCAGCGCCAGGCCGAGCACTTCGGCGAGGCCGAGGGCCCGACCGCGGTGAGCGTCGAGGCCGCCCACGGCGGGCGCGCGGTCGAGGTCACCGACGGCGGCTGGATCTCGTTCGAGCCGTACCTGCTGGACAACGCGACGGAGTTCACCGCCCGCGTCGCCTCCGACGGCGGCAGCGGCACCGTCGAGGTGCGCGCCGGAGCCCCCGACGGCGCGCTGCTGGGCAGCGTCGAGGTCGGCGACACCGGAGGCGCGGAGACGTTCGAGGACGTCACGACGGAGCTGGCCGACCAGCCGGCCGAGTCCACCACGCTCCACCTGGTTTTCACGGGTGGCACGTTCAACCTGGACGACTTCACCTTCAGTACCGGAAGTGAGGAGTGAGAGCGTTGAGTGACACGACCCGCACCACCCGGTTGCGACGAGCCGGCTTCCTGCTCGTCGGGGGCGCCCTGTGCGCCACCGCGCTGCCCGCGATGTCGGCCGGGGCCGCCGAGGCCCCCGACCGCGCGGGGCAGGAGACCGCGGCCGATCCGTTCGACGTACTGGTCTTTTCCAAGACCGCCGGGTTCCGGCACGACTCGATCGAGACCGGCATCGAGACGATCACCGAGCTGGGCGAGGCCAACGACTTCACGGTGACGGCGACCGAGGACTCGGCGCTGTTCACCGAGGAGAACCTGGCCCAGTACGAGGCCGTCGTCTTCCTGTCCACCACGGGCGACGTGCTCGACGACGCGCAGCAGACCGCGTTCGAGGGGTACATCAACAACGGCGGCGGCTACGTCGGCGTCCACGCCGCCGCCGACACCGAGTACGACTGGGAGTGGTACGACGGCCTGGCCGGCGCCCTCTTCGACAGTCACCCGCAGATCCAGCAGGCGACCGTCAACGTCGAGGACCACGACCACCCGGCGACCGCGCACCTGGGGGACACCTGGGAGCGCACCGACGAGTGGTACAACTACCGCACCAACCCCAGGGAAACCGCCCGCGTGCTGGCCTCGCTCGACGAGTCCTCCTACGAGGGCGGCAACATGGAGGGCGACCACCCGATCGCCTGGTGCAAGGAGTACGACGGCGGCCTCGCCTTCTACACCGGCGGCGGCCACACCATCGAGTCGTTCGCCGAGGAGGACTTCCGCCAGCACCTGCTGGGCGGCATCCAGTACGCCGCCGGCCAGACCGACGCCGACTGCTCCGTCGAGGGCGAGAACCCGGAGGAGCCCGAGTACACCTCGATCTTCGACGGCACCTCGACCGAGGGCTGGACCCAGGCCGGGCCCGGCGGGTTCGAGCTGGACGCCGAGGAGGGCACGCTGACCAGCGTCGGCGGCATGGGCCTGTTCTACTACGAGGCCGAGGCGTACGAGAACTTCTCGCTGCTGCTGGACTGGCGCCAGATCGGTGACTCCAACTCCGGGATCTTCCTGGGCTCCCCGGTCTCCGACGACCCGTGGGACGCGGTGGACCAGGGCTACGAGATCCAGATCGACGACACCGACGTCCCCGAGCGGACGACCGGCTCCGTCTACACGTTCCAGTCGGCCGACATCGAGGCCAGGGACGCCGCGCTCAACCCCAACGGCGAGTGGAACACCTACGAGCTGCGGGTCGAGGGCGACCATCTCCAGATCTTCCTCAACGATGTGCTGATCAACGACTTCACCTCGACCGAGGAGAACCGTAGCCTGGCGGGACACATCGGGCTCCAGAACCACGGCGACGAGGACACCGTGCAGTTCAGGGACGTCCGCGTCGCCGAGCTGACCGCCACCGACTGCCAGCACTGATCCCCCAGATCCGACCAACCGGTACCCCGACTGGCACCACCCCACGACTCCGTCCACCGCCGCGAGGGGCGGCGGGGACGGAGGCCGGCCCCGCGCGGGCCGGAGGGTGACGGCAGGGGCGGAATCGCCGAACCCGCCCCGCGCCGCCGCCTCGCGCGTTGCCCGGTCACGCCGCACACGTGGCCGGGCACCGCGCGCCCTTGCCCCTTCCGCAGCTGCACAGAAAGCCGCGACATGACAACAGAACCCCTGAAACGCGTCGGAGTCTGGCTGATCGGCGCCCGGGGCTCGGTGGCCACCACCACCGTGGCCGGCCGCGCCGCCCTCGCCGCCGGACTGCACCCACCCACCGGACTGGTCACCGCAGGGCCCGCGTTCGCGGGGGCCGGCCTGCCCCCGCTGGAACAGCTGGTGTTCGGGGGCCATGACACCCACCCCACCCCGTTGCCCAAGCGCGCCGAACAGCTCGCCGAGGCCGGGGTGCTGCCGCACGGGCTGCCGTCGGCCGTCGCCGACGAACTGGCGCGCGTCGACGCCGAGATCCGCCCCGGCGGCCCCCAGCCCGACGACCCGCGCTCCGACGAGCAGCTGGTCGACGCGTTCGCCGCCGACATCGCCGCCTTCACCACGGGCCACGGGCTGGCCCGCACCGTCGTGGTGCACCTGGCCAGCACCGAGCCGATGCCGGCCGCCGGCGACGCCCGCGCCCCGGCCAGCGCGCTCTACGCCGCCGCCGCGATCACCGCCGGCGCCTCCTACGTCAACTTCACCCCCGCCACCGGGATGCACGCCGAGGGGCTCGCCGCCCGCGCCGCGGCCGCCGGGCTGCCGCACGCCGGGCGGGACGGCAAGACCGGGCAGACGCTGCTGCGGGCCGTGCTGGCACCGATGTTCGCCCAGCGGGAGCTGGCCGTGCGCGCCTGGTCCGGCAGCAACCTGCTGGGCGGCGGCGACGGCGCCACCCTCGCCGACCCCAGGGCCGCCGCCGCCAAGAACGCGGGCAAGGCCAGGGCGCTGGCCGACAACCTGGGCAGCGAGCCCGAGGGCGAGACCCACATCGACCATGTGCCGGCGCTCGGCGACTGGAAGACCGCCTGGGACCACGTCGCGTTCGACGGGTTCCTCGGCACCCGGATGGTGCTCCAGACCATCTGGCAGGGCTGCGACTCCGCGCTCGCCGCCCCCCTCGTCCTCGACCTGGCGCGGCTGCTGGCCCGCGCCCACGAGCTGGGCCACGCCGGGCCCGTGCCAGGTCTCGGCTTCTTCTTCAAGGATCCGGACACCGATCCGCCGGGGCTCGCCGAGCAGTACCGCGAGCTGCTGGCGCTCGCCGACCGGCTGGCTGGCCGCTCGTGACCGGCGGCAGGGCCCGCGCCTGGGTGGAGCTGGTGCGCGGGCCGGCCGCGCTGACCGTGCCGGGCGACGCCCTGGCCGGCTCGGCGGCCGGCGGGGCGCCGGCCCGCAACACGGCGCTGGCCATCGGGAGTTCCGTCTGCCTCTACTGGGCGGGCATGGCGCTCAACGACTGGGCCGACCGCGCCGAGGACGCCCGCGACCGGCCGCACCGGCCGCTGCCGTCCGGCCGTGTCGCGCCCGCCGCCGCGTTCGGCGCCGCCGCCGGCCTCACGGCCGCCGGCCTGGCGCTGGCCGCCGCGGGCAACCGCGCCCAACTGGCCACCGCCTCCGCGCTGGCCGCCACCGTCTGGGCCTACGACCTCAAGCTCAAGCACACCGCCGCGGGCCCCGCCGCCATGGGCGCCGCCCGCGGCCTCGACCTGCTGCTCGGCGCCGCGGGCGCCGGCCGCGTCGCGCCCGCCGCGCTGCCCCCGGCGGCGCTGCTCGCCGCCCACACCACCGCCGTCACCCATGTCTCGCGGAACGAGGTCGACGGCGGCGACCGGACCGCGCCGCTGGCCGCGTTGGCCACCACGGCCGGCGTCGCCGCCGTCGTCAGCCGCCCCGGGCCCGAGGCCGGCACGGCCCGCGGCTGTGCCGCCAGCTACCTGCTGACGGCCGCGCCCGCGCTGACCCGCGCCGCCGGCCGGCCCACCGGCGAGCACACCAAGGCCGGCGTCGTCGCCGGCCTCCAGGCGCTGGTGCCGCTCCAGGCCGGCCTCGCCGCCCGCGCCGGCGCCCGCGCTCCCGTTCCCGTGCTGCTGACGCTGCTGGGCGCGGCGCGGCGGCTGTCCAGAAAGGTCAGCCCCACATGAGTCCCGGCTTCCGCCTGGCGTACGGCACCAACGGCCTCACCGACCTGCGCCTGGACGACGCCCTCGCCCTGCTGGCCGACCTCGGCTACCGGGGCGTCGCGCTGACCCTCGACCACATGCACCTCGACCCGCTCGCCCCCGACCTGGCCCGCCGCACCGAGGCCGTCGCCGCCAGGCTGGACCGGCTCGGCCTCGCCGTCGCCGTCGAGACCGGCGCCCGCTACGTCCTCGACCCGCGCCGCAAGCACAGCCCCAGCCTGCTCGACCCCGACCCGGAGGCCAGGGGCCGGCGGATCGCGATGCTCACCGACGCCGTGCGCGTCGCCGCCGACCTCGGCGCCACCGCGCTGCACTGCTTCAGCGGCCACCGGCCGGAGGAGACCCCCGAGGAGGTGGCCTGGAGCCGGCTCGCCGACTCCTTCGCCCCGCTGCTGGACGCCGCCTCCGGGGCCGGCGTCCCGCTCGCCGTCGAGCCCGAGCCGGGGCACCTGCTGGGCGACCTCGCCGGCTTCCACCGGCTGCGCCGCCGCCTCGACTCGCCCGAGGCGCTGCGCCTGACCCTGGACATCGGCCACTGCCGCTGCCTGGAGCCGGCGCCCGTCGCCGACTGCGTCACCGAGGCGGGTCCGTGGCTGGCCCACGTCCAGATCGAGGACATGCGGCGCGGGGTGCACGAGCATCTGCCGTTCGGCACCGGGGAGATCGACTTCCCGCCGGTGCTCGCCGCCCTCGCCGGCACCGGCTACACCGGGCTGGTCTCCGTGGAACTGCCACGTCACTCGCACGCCGGACCCCAACTCGCGGCAGAATCGATCCAGTTCCTGGAAGCCGCGCTCACCGACACCCGGATGAGCAGTCGTTCGGAGGTCCCCTGATGGACTCACCCACCCTGCCGCAGGCCCTGGCCGCGCTCCGCGCCGAGCTGGTCGAGGCCGTGCCCCACGAGGCCGCCGAGTGGCTGGAGGCGACCCTCGGCTGGGCCGCCGACGCGGACTGGGAGTCCTCGTTCTCCGTCGCCACCCGCCGCGTCGGCCGCGCCGCGCTGCCCGGGTCCGGGATGCCGGCCGCCGACGCGGCCCGGGTGCTGCTGCTGCACGCGGCCGACGCCGACCTGGCCACCGTCACCCGCCTCTACCAGCAGGGCGACGCCGCCGAGCGCCGCGCCGTGCTCCAGTCGCTGTCCTATCTGCACCTGGGGCCCGAGGCCGTCCCGCTCGTCGAGGACGCCCTGCGCACCAACGACACCCGGCTGATCGTCGCCGCCGTCGGCGACTACGCCGCCGCCCACCTGGACCAGCACCAGTGGCGGCACGCCGTCCTCAAGTGCGTCTTCACCGGCGTCCCGCTGACCGCCGTCTCGGGCCTGGCCACCCGCACCGACGCCGAGCTGCTGCGGATGCTCGCCGACTACGCCGCCGAGCGCGAGGCCGCGGGACGCCCCGTCCCCGAGGACGTGCGCGAGGTCCTCGCCGCCCAGCCGCCGCACCCCCAGGAGCCCTGATGCGCATCTTCGACCCGCACATCCACATGTCCTCCCGCACCACCGACGACTACCGCGCCATGCGGGACGCGGGGGTGCGGGCGCTCGTCGAGCCCGCGTTCTGGCTTGGCCAGCCGCGCACCAACGTCGGCAGCTTCCTGGACTACTTCGACGCCCTCCTCGGCTGGGAGCCGTACCGGGCCGCGGAGCACGGCATCACCCACCACTGCGCGCTGGCCCTCAACCCCAAGGAGGCCAACGACCCGCGGTGCGTCCCCGTGCTGGCCGAGCTGGACCGCTATCTGCGCAAGGACAGCGTGGTCGCGGTCGGCGAGATCGGCTACGACTCGATGACGCCCGCCGAGGACGAGGCGCTGGCCGCCCAGCTCCAGCTCGCCGTCGACCACGAGCTGCCCGCCCTGGTCCACACCCCGCACCGCGACAAGGTCGCCGGCGTGGCCCGCACCATCGACGTGGTCAGGGAGTCGGCCCTGCCCACCGACCGGGTGCTGCTGGACCACCTCAACGAGACCACGGTCGCCGCCGCCAAGGACAGCGGCTGCTGGCTGGGCTTCTCCGTCTATCCGGACACCAAGATGGACGAGACCAGGATGGTCCGGTTGCTGCGCGAGTACGGGCCGGAGAAGGTGCTGGTCAACTCGGCGGCCGACTGGGGCAACAGTGACCCGTTGAAGACCAGGAAGGTCGGCGAGGCCATGCTGGCGGACGGCTTCAGCGACGACGAGGTGGACCTGGTGCTCTGGCGCAACCCGGTGGCGTTCTACGCTCTCAGCGGGCGCCTCGACCTCGGCGAGCGGCCCGAACGCGACGACTACGCCGGCAACGTGCTGCGGCGCGGGGCGCCCGCCGACAGCTGAGAGGGACACCTGTGCGCTTCCGACACCCCAGTGGTGGGCTGATACACCTCGCCTACTGCACCAACGTCCACCCCGCCGAGACCCTTGACGGGGTCCTCGCCCAGCTCAGCGAGCACTGCGCACCCGTGCGCCGTCGGCTGGGACGGGAGCGCCTCGGCATCGGCCTGTGGCTGGCCGCCGACGTGGTCAAGGCCCTGAGCCGCGACCCGAAGGCGCGCGCCACGCTCACCGAGGCGCTGCGCCGGGAGGGCCTTGAGGTGGTCACCCTCAACGGCTTCCCGTACCGGGGCTTCGGCTCGGCGAAGGTCAAGCACCGCGTTTACCAGCCGGACTGGACCACGGACGCCCGTCGGGAGCACACCCTCCAGCTCGCGTGTCTGCTCGCCGGGCTGCTGCCCGACGACGTCACCGAGGGCACCATCTCCACCCTGCCGCTGGCCTGGCGCACCCCCTACGACGCGGCGGCGGAGGCGGCCGCCGTCCAGCAGCTGAACCGGCTCTCGCGCGAGCTGGACCTGCTGGCCAGCGGCAACCGCCGGCAGATCAGGGTCGCCCTGGAGCCGGAGCCCGGCTGTGTGATCGAGACCACCGACCAGGCCGCCCGGCTGCTGACCGGTTCCGAGGCGCCGCCCACCGACCGGATCGGGCTCTGCCTGGACACCTGCCATCTGGCCACCGCGTTCGAGGACCCGGACGAGGCCATCGACCGGCTGGTGCGGCAGGAGGTCCCGATCTACAAGGCGCAGCTGTCGGCGGCCCTGCACGCCGAGCACCCGGAGCGGCCCGAGGTGCGCCGGGCGCTCGCCGAGTTCGTCGAGGAGCGCTTCCTGCACCAGACCAGGGAACGCGCCCACGACGGCACCGTCACCGCCCGTGACGACCTGGACCTGGCGCTGGACGGCGAGAAGCCGCTGAGCGCCTCCGGGCCCTGGCGGGTGCACCATCACATCCCGCTGCACGCGAAGCCGCCGGCCCCGCTGTCCACCACGCTGCCGGTGCTGCGGCAGTCCCTGGCCAGGCTGGTCGGCGGGCGGCGGCCGCTCACCCGGCACCTGGAGGTGGAGACCTACACCTGGCAGGTACTCCCGCCCGAGCTGCGCCCCACGGACGCCGACCAGCTGGCCGACGGCATCGCCGCCGAACTCTCGCTGGCGCGCGACCTGTTGACCGATCTCGGCCTGAAGGAGGAGGCGTGAGCCGCGGCCGGCGTCCCCACGCCGGCTGATCTCCCCGGAGCCGTCACGCACCGAGCCGTCACGCACCGAAAGGAAGTGCTGCCATGAGCCGCCGACTGGTGGTCATCGACGTGGTGGGACTCACTCCCGAACTGCTCGACCACATGCCCACGCTCAAGGCGGTCGCCGCCGCCGGCTCCCAGGCGCCACTGGGCACCGTCCTCCCGGCGGTGACGTGCTCCGCGCAGGCGACGTTCCTCACCGGCGAACTTCCCTCGGGCCACGGCATCGTCGGAAACGGCTGGTACTTCCGCGAGTTGGGCGATGTGCTGCTGTGGCGGCAGCACAACGCCCTCGTCGGCGGCGAGAAGATCTGGGACGCCGCGCGCAGGGTCGATCCCGAGTACACGGTGGCCAACGTCTGCTGGTGGTACGCCATGGGCGCCGACACCGACTACACCGTCACGCCCCGGCCGATCTACCACGCCGACGGCAAGAAGGACCCCGACTGCTACACCAGGCCGCCCGAGCTGCATGACGAACTCACCTCCCGCTTCGGCGAGTTCCCGCTCTTCACCTACTGGGGGCCGACGGCGGCCATCGACTCCTCGCGGTGGATCGCGCACGCCGCCCGCCGCATCCTGACCACCCGGCAGCCCGACCTGACCCTGGTCTACCTGCCGCACCTCGACTACGACCTCCAGCGCTTCGGCCCCGACTCCCCGCAGGCCAGGGCCGCCGCGGCCGAACTCGACGGCGAGCTGGCCCCGTTGCTCGACGCGGCGCGGGCGCAGGACGCCACGGTGGTCGCGCTCTCCGAGTACGGCATCACCCCCGTCAGCCGCCAGATCCACATCAACCGCAGGCTGCGCGAGGCCGGGCTGCTCGAGGTCTACACCCAGGCCGGGATGGAGTACCTGGACCCCTGGGTCTCCCGCGCGTTCGCCGTCGCCGACCACCAGGTCGCCCACGTCTACGTGCGCCGTCCGGAGGACCTGGAGCCGGCCCGCGAGGCGCTGAAGGACCTCCCCGGCATCGCCGAACTCCTCGACGACGAGGGCAAGGCCGCCCACGGCCTGGACCACCCGCGCGCCGGCGACCTGGTCGCGGTCGCCGACGAGGACTCCTGGTTCACCTACTACTACTGGCTGGACGACGCGGACGCGCCGGACTACGCCCCCACCGTCGAGATCCACCGCAAGCCCGGCTACGACCCGGCGGAGCTCTTCCTCAACCCGGAGGACCGCATGGTCAAGGCCCGCGCCGGGGCCGCCCTGGTCCGCAAGAAGATCGGGATGCGCTACCGGATGAACGTCATTCCCCTCGACGGCGCCCAGATCCGCGGCAGCCACGGCCGCCTCCCCACCGACCGGCGCCACCAGCCGGTGCTGATCTGCTCCGACCCCGAGGCGCTGAACGGCGACGAGGTCGCGGCGACCGAGGTCAAGTCGCTGCTGTTGCGGCTGGCGGGGGTGGACAAGGAGTAACGCGCGGCGCGTCGGCGGTCGCGGCCGCCTCCCACTCGGCTGAAGGCGGCCTCGGGGCGGCCGGCGCGGCCTCCGGCCGGTCGGCGTCGATCAGCAGGGCAAGCCCGCGGTGCCGGCCGACCGTGATGAAGGCGCTGCCGGCCGGCTACCCCGACTCCGGCGCCACCCGCGCGCGCAGCTCCCGGGCGCGGGGGTCGTCGAAGGCGGCGGTCAGCCGCAGCACTTCGGTCCGGCAGTGGTGGGACTCCTCGGGGTGTGCGGCGTCCAGGGCCGCGGCCAGCCCCTCCAGGGCCAGGGCCTCGTGCCAGGCGTCGCCCAACTCCCGGTGGGCGGCGGCGGCGCGGCGGTGGAAGGCGGCGGCGTCCTCGGGGCGTTCCATCCGCGCGTAGACACACCCGGTGCCGTGCCAGGCGAGGGCCTCGCGGCCCCGGTCGCCGAGCCGGCGGTGGAGCACCGCCGAGCGTTGGTAGGACTCCAGCGCCGGCCCGTACGCGCCGAGGGCGCGCTCCGCGGCGCCGAGCGCGAGCAGCCAGTAGGCCTCCAGCGTGTGGTCGCGCAGCTCCAGCGCGATCTCCACGGCCTCCCGCGCCGCGTCCAGGGCCGGCCCGGGCTCGTCGCGGTCGAGGTGGACGGCGCTGAGGACGGACAGCGCGTCGCCGACGCTCGCGGCGCGGCCCCCGGCGCGGTGCGCCGCGAGGGCCGGGCCCACGTCGTCGGCGGCCGCGCCGAGCAGGCCGGCGTCCCAGCGGGCCCTTCCCCGGTTGGCGAGGAGGATCGACTCCCAGCGTTCGTCGCCTACCTCCCGGAACACGTCCAGGGCGTGGTGGAACGCCCGCTCCGCCTCCGCCAGTCGCCGCCCGCGCAGCTCCAGCAGGCCGAGCAGGTTCCACGACAGGGCCTCGCCGCGTGCGTCACCCAGCTCGCGCCAGACGGCGAGCGCCTCGCGGTGCCGGGCGCGGCTCTCCTCGGGCCGGTTGAGGCGCCGGCAGGCGGTGCCCAGGCTGTCGAGGAACCATGCCTCGCGCGGTCGGTCGCCGGCCCGCCGGGCGGCGCCGAGGCCGAGCGCCCCGACGGGCAGCCAGTCGGCGGCCGGCGCGGACGGCGGCTGCGCGTCGTACCACACGGCCGCCAGCCGCCAGGCGAGGCCGTGCCATCCGGCTTCCCCGGCGGACCGCACGGCGGCCGGGACGTTGGCCCGCTCGCGTTCCGACCACTCCACGGCCTGGTCGTAGGTGGTAAAGACGAGTGGTCGCGCCGCGTCGTCGCACGGCGGCAGGGGGACGGGTGCCTCGTCCGGCTCGATCCATCGGCGAGCCGACTCCGCCGTGTGCAGATACCAGTTGACCAGTCGACGCAGGGGGTCGGTGGACGCCTCGTCGACCGGTTCCTCCCGCTCCTCGCGGGCCAGGCCGGCCGCGTACACGCGCAGCAGATCGTGGAACGCGTACCGGTCGGGCCCGGTCTGCTCGACCAGGTGCGCGCCGACCAGCACGTCGAGCGTCTGCCGCGCCCGGCGCACCGGGAGGTCGGCCAGCGCGGCGACGGCGCCCGCGCCGAAGTCGGGCCCCGGATGCAGACCCAGCAACCGGAAGACCCGGGAGGCGTCGGCCGGCAGGGCACGGTAGGACCAGGCGAAGACCGTCCGCACCGCTTCCGCCTCCTCCTCGTCGCCGGAGCTGAGCGCGTCCCACAGCGCCGAGCCGTCCCGCAGCTCGTCGATCAGCTCCTCCAGCCGCATGTGGGGGCGGCTCGCCGCCCGTTCCGCCGCGATGCGCAGCGCCAGCGGCAACCTGGCGCACAGTCGCGACAGTTCGGCGAGTGCCTCCTCGCCGTCCTGCCGCCGGAACCCGGCCGTCACCACGCGCAGCAGCGCCACGGCCTCGCTCTCCGGCAGCATCCCCAGCGTGAGGCGGTGCGCGCCGTCCCTTATGGCCAGCCCGGAGAGCCGGTTGCGGCTGGTGACGACCGTCAGGCAGTGCTCCCCGCCGGGCAGCAGCGGACGCACCTGGCCGACGGTGGCGGCGTTGTCCAACACGACCAGCACCCGGCGGTCCGCCAGCAGCGACCGGTAGAGGTCGGCCGCCGCCTCGCCGTCGGACGGGACGGCGTCGGCGGGAACCCCCAGCGCGGGCAGAAAGCGCCGCAGCGCCTCCTCGGCCGTGACGGGTTCGCGGGGGTCGTAGCCGCGCAGATTGATGTACAACTGCCCGTCGGGAAAGCGCTCCTTGACCCGGTGCGCCCAGTGCAGGGCGAGCGAGGTCTTGCCCGCGCCCGCGGTGCCGGCGATCACCCAGACGGAGACGGCCGTCGGCTCGCCGTCCCGCTCGGGCAGGACGGCGTCCAACTGCCCCAGCTCGTCCGCTCTGTTGACGAACCCCCTGACGTCCCCCGGCAGTTGGCGCGGGGCGGGGGCGCCCCGCGCGCGTTCGTCGTGTTCACGGTGGCTCTCACGGTGGCCGTGGAAGTGCACGCCGCCACTGACGCTCCCCGCCTGCACCGTGTCGCGGGAGGTCCCGGAGAGTTCCGCGTGGGTGTCGCGGCGGGGCGCGCTCTCGCCGTGCGCCGGCTCGTTCACCCCTGTCCCTGCTCGGGGAAGGGCGAGGGGAGGTGGGCCACATAGCGGTCCACGTAGGAGACCACGTCCTCGCCCTCCTCGTAGAGCCCCTGGATGAATGCCGTCCAGCGCCCGATCAGTTCGGGGTCGGTGTAGCGGCGGCAGCCGTCCAGCACCCCGGCGTCGGTGTAGAGCACCTCGTAGAGCACCAGGTCGCCGAGGACGACGACCTCGGGAAGCGGGCCGGCCGGCTCCCACTCCCGCACCCGGTCCGCCCCGATGACCCGGATGCCCTTGCCGGCCTTCGCCTGCACCCGCAGCGCGTGCGACTCCCACTGCATGTAGGGGGTCAGGGGCTCCTCCACCACCCGGACGCGGTGGAACGGGGCGCGGCGCTCCTCCTCGCGCCGCGCCGCGGCGAGCCAGTCGTCGTGCTCCGCCTCCAGCAGTCGCAGCGCGTCCTCCCAGCGGCCCTCGGTGAGCGCGTCCCGGCTGGGGTCGTCCTGCTCCTCGAAGTGCTGGAGGCGTTCGAACTTCCAGGAGGAGCGGTCACGCACGGCGTTGTCGATTTCCGCGAAGTCGGCGCGGTAGGGGTCCAGGGCCAGACGCGTCCCCAGGGCCGGGTCGAGGCGCAGGTCGGAGGAGTCAGTCATCGGGGATGTCCTTCTTCGCCAGCCGCATCATGCGGCCGGGGATGATCACGAGGCGTTCGTCCGAGGCGACGGCCACCCCTTCGGGGAGGCGCGCGCGGTAGGTCTCGGTGTGGTCCCGGCCTATCACCGCGACGTCCCCGTTCTCCAGCTCCCAGATGTCCGGGCAGCCGTTGTGGTCCTTCGAGTCGCCCGTCTCCGCCGCCGAAACGCCTAACCGGCGCGCGAACCCCGCTGACGTGTCGACTTCCCACCCTCGGTCCATGACCGTCTCCCCGCCGTCGCCATCGTTGCCGTCGTTGTCGTCGATGCCCGTGTCCGTACGGTAGCGAGCGCTTTCGGGGGCGACAACGTGTGAAGTCGGCCATCGGGAGGAGGCAGGTGACCTGTGCATATGCCAGATGGGCCGCGCCTCCGGAGGCCCTCGAACTCACGCCCGGGAAGTATGCGTTGACGTGTCTGATTGACGCGTGCGGCGTCGGCCGCCGAGCCGGCAGAATGAGGCGCATGTGTGCGTTGGCCGTGCGGCTGAGGGACCCGGGGACCGGGGCGGCGTGGGTCGAGGCCGGTGCGGTCGAGGGGCTGTTCGAGGCGGGGGCGGCGGGCGGTCGCGGCGGGGAGCGGGAGCTGTCGCTGCGCGGGGTCGTCGGGCCGGTCGTCGGGCCCGGCCGGCTGGGGCCGGCCGAGGTGGCGCTGCTGGACGACGCCGGCGCGGTCCTCGGCGCCTACCCCGTCGAGGCCGTGACCGTCGGCCCGGTCGACGGCCGTGACGCGGTGGTGCGTTGTTCCTTCCACCGGTTCCCGCACCCGGCCGCCGGCGCGGTGTGGCAGGAGTGGGCGCGCGCGTTCCCGTCCGCGCCGGGGGGCTGGGCGACGGGCGGCGCGGAACACCGCGCGGGGTGGCTGGAGGTGGCGCGGCTGCACGCGGCCACGCCGGGGGCGCGCGCGGGGGAGCGCGGCGGCGGGACATACGGCCTCGACGGCCGCGCCCTCGTCGACCGCGCCGCGCTCTACTGCGCGCTCGGCGAGGCGGTCAAAGGCCCCGGCGGCTACTACGGCGCCAACCTCGACGCCCTCCACGACTGCCTGACCGGCGGCTCCGGCCCGCGCCCCCCGTTCACCCTCCGTTGGCACCACGCGGCCGTGGCCCGTGCCCACCTCGGCGAGGAGTACGCCGACGCCTTCGCCGCCACGCTGCGCGAGGCGGGCGTGGAGCTGGCGCGGGGCTGAGCCCGTCCCGGCGGTCAGGCGCCCAGATAGCGGAGCACCGCCAGGACGCGGCGGCTGTGGGTCGCCGTCGCCGTGTCGGTGAGGCCGAGTTTGGTGAAGATGGCGTTGACGTGCTTCTCCACCGCGCTGCGCGAGACGAACAGCCGGGCGGCGATGGCGGCGTTGGTGTGGCCCTGGGCCATCTCCGTCAGGACCTCGCGTTCGCGGGCGGTCAGGGCGTCGAGGGAGCGCTGCTGGCCGCCCCTGGCCAGCAGTTGGCGGACCACCTCGGGGTCGAACGCGGTGCGGCCGTCCGCGACCCGGGCCAGCGCGTCGAGGAACTCCTCGATCTCCACCACCCGGTCCTTCAGCAGATAGCCGACGCCCTCCGGCGCACCCGTCAACAGCTCGGTGGCGTAACGGCGTTCGACGTACTGCGAGAGCACGAGCACCCCGACCTCCGGCCAGCGCGCGCGGATGGCGAGGGCGGCGCGCAGCCCCTCGTCGCGGTGGTCGGGCGGCATCCGGACGTCGATCACCGCGACGTCGGGGGGTTCTGCGGCGACGGCCGCCAGCAGGGCGTCGGCGTCGCCGACGGCGGCCAGCACGTGGTGGCCCTCGTCGGCGAGGAGCCGGGCCAAACCCTCGCGCAGCAGCGTCGAGTCGTCGGCGAGTATCAGTCGCATGGCAGCTCCGCGGTGATGACGGTGGGCCCGCCGGGCGGGCTGTGGACGTCGAGCCGGCCGTCGAGCGCGGCGACCCTGCGGGCCAGGCC
This sequence comes from Streptomyces zhaozhouensis, assembly GCF_900230195.1. Lineage (GTDB taxonomy): Bacteria > Actinomycetota > Actinomycetes > Streptomycetales > Streptomycetaceae > Streptomyces > Streptomyces zhaozhouensis. Next base: position 242,592 of record NZ_OCNE01000002.1, on the reverse strand, counting down.
GAGCAGCCCGCCGCCCGCCGGGTCGGCGCCGCCGCGCCCGTCGTCGGCGACCCGCAGCGTGAGCGGTTCCGCCGCGCCGCCCGTGACGGTCACGGTGACCTCGGCGGCGTCGGCGTGCTTGACCGCGTTGGTGACCGCCTCGCAGACCACGAAGTAGCCGGCGGTCGCCACCGGGCGCGGGGGCTCGGTCACCGGGGTGTGGCGGAGCCGGACCGGCAGCGGACAGCGTTCGGCGAGGGTCTCCAGCGCGGCGCCGAGGCCCGCCTCGTCCAGGACGGTCGGATAGACCCGCCAGGCGACCTCGCGCAGCTCGGCCAGGGCGAGGGCCGCGTCCTTCCTGGCCTGGCCGAGGTGCTCGGCGGCCCGCTCGGGCGAGCGCTGGGCGCGGCTGAGCGCGAGGCCGAGGGCGACCAGCCGCTGCTGGACGCCGTCGTGCAGGTCGCGTTCGATACGGCGGCGTTCCTCCGTGATGGCCTCGACGACTCCGGCGCGGCTGTCGGCGAGTTGGGTGATCCGGTGGCGCAGCGCCTCCCGCTCGCTCGGCCCGAGGAAGTGGTGGGCCAGCCGCGTCTCCACCCCGACCAGCGCCGACACGCCCAGCACGGTCAGCGACGCCAGAAAGGTCCCGCCGATCCCCGAGGGAACCGTCGCCAGCGGGGAGCCCAGCGCCCACCCCCACAGCAGCAGCGATCCGTAGCCGAGGCCGATCACCAGCGTGGCCAGCGTCAACGCGCCCAGCACCGCGAGCCCGACGCGGCAGCTGAGATAGGGCAACGCGCGGTGGGCGGGCCAGCTCCCGGCGATCTCGGCGCCCAGGAAGCGGATCAGCCGGGCGCGTTCCAGCCGGGCGGCGCGGACGGTCAGCGCGGTGAACGGGGGAGTCGCCGTGCCGCGACGGGCGCGTCCCGCCCAGCCGAGGAGGACGACGGGCACCAGCGCCAGGCCGGTGACGACGCCGGTGGCGACGCCGGCCAGCTCCCCGAGCAGGCGACGCGACCGTGAGCGTGACCGGGGACGTGACAGGGTGGGTGGGCGCTTCTCTCGCACCCCTGGACGGTAGGCGAAGCGGGGCGTGGCCGGTACTGCGGAGAACCACACGGTGATCGCGGAGAACCACACGGTGAGTCATGGGGTGGTCCGCGTGGCGTTCCGGGTCGGGGGACTTGTAGCGTCTCCCATGTGATCGTATCCTCCGCAACTCACCAACTCGCTTCCTCGGCCGAGGACCCGGGCGGCATCGCCGGGTGGGCCACCGACCTGATGGAGGCGATGGGGGCCCCGGGCGCCGGCCTGGCCATCGCCCTGGAAAACCTGTTTCCTCCGCTGCCCTCCGAGATCATCCTGCCGCTGGCCGGCTTCACCGCCAGCCGGGGCGACATGGAACTGTGGGCCGCGCTGCTGTGGACGACGATCGGCTCGGTGGTGGGCGCCGTGGCGCTCTACTGGGTGGGCGCGGCGCTGGGGCGTGACCGGTTGATCGCGATCGCCGAGAAGCTGCCCCTGGTGAAGATCGCCGACATCGAGAAGACGGAAGCCTGGTTCGCCAAGCACGGCAACAAGGCGGTCTTCTTCGGTCGGATGATTCCCATCTTCCGAAGTCTGATCTCCATCCCGGCCGGGGTGGAGAAGATGCCGCTGCGCACGTTCCTGGTGTTGACCACGGTCGGCAGCGCCATCTGGAACAGCATCTTCGTGGTCGCCGGCTACCACCTGGGCGAGAACTGGGAGGAGGTGACCGACTTCGTCAGCGTCTACTCCAAGGTCGTCCTCGTGGCGGTGGTGTTGGGGCTGATCGGTTTCATCGTCTACCGGTCCACGCGCCCGGGTGGCGGCAGGCGCCGGGCCAAGGCCGGGCAGGAAGCCGGCCAGGACGACTGACGGCCGACGTCCTCTCGCGGGAAGCACGCGGTGTGGGGTGTTCGCCCCGGGAGAAACCCGGGACGGACACCCCACGCGTGTGCCAGGGGCCCGGTCGGGGGCGTCAGTAGGCGACGGGCCAGCCGCTGCTCCAGTCCAGCAGGTTGACGCCGAGCTTGGGGGCGCCGTTCTCCTGGCCGTCGTAGTAGTGGTAGACGAGCAGGTCGCCGTCGGAGTCGTTGAGCACGCTCTGGCCGCCGGGGCCGATCCACCCGTCGTGGCTCTCCAGCACGAACGTGCCGCCGCCGTCGCGCAGGTCCACGCCGTCGGCGTCCAGATAGGGGCCGGTCGGGCTGGTCGCCCTGCCGACCCGGACGCGGTATGTGCTGTCGGTGCCGGCGCAGCAGGTGCCGTAGGAGTTGAACAGGTAGTAGTAACCGTCCCGTTTCACCAGCGCGGGCCCCTCGATGCCGCCGTCGGCCGAGGCGAGGCTGTGCAGCGCGGTGTCGCCGGGGAACTGTTTGCCGGTCGCCGGATCGATCTCGATCAGCTTGATACCGGTCCACCACGATCCGAAAGCCAGCCACCAACGGCCGTCGTCGTCCACCATCAGACTCGGGTCGATCGCGTTGTAGTCGTCACCGGCGTCGGTGCGGTGCACCATGCCCTGGTCGTCCCAACTGCCGGGCAGCCCCGTCGGGCTGGTGGCCAGGCCGATCGCCGAGGTGTTCTCGCCGAAGTTGGAGATCGCGTAGTAGAGGTGGTAGCGGCCGTCGTGGTACGAGACGTCCGGCGCCCACGGGTTGCGGTCCGGGGAGATCTCGCCCCACCAGTCCTCGGGCGCGGTGAACGCGGAGCCGGCGTCGGTGAACGCGGTCCGGTCCGTCGAGATCCGCGCCTCCAGGAGCTCGTTGGAGCCGTAGACCACATAGCCCTGGTCGGTGCGGACCATCGACGGGTCGTGGATGCCGACGTCACCGGTGACCAGCCCGGGCGGCGGGTAGGCGGCGGAGGCCGTCGGCTGCCACAGCAGCAGCGCGCAGGCGAGACCGAGCAGTGCGGCGAGGGCGGCGCGGGTCGCGCGGGTCGCGCGCCCTGCGCGCGTGGTGGGGAAACGCACGGGGTCTCCTTGTCCGGGTGGAGGTGCGGCGCCCTGTGGTCGCTCCCGCGACGGAGAACGTTGCCGGGCGGGTGTCGGATGTGACGGCCGTCACAGTTCCGCCCGGCGGATGGTCGCTCGCGCCGTCCCCCGTGCCCCTTCCGGGCCGGTGGGCGGTCCGTGATCAACGAGCGGTGGAGGCCGGTTCCGGGGAGGCTGAGGGGGTGGAGAACCATCGCACGGACGTCGGGCGCAGGATCGCGCTGCGGCGCGAGCAGCTGGGGCTCGACCGCTCCGCGGTCGCCGAGCGGGCCGGGGTCGCTCCCGAGTACCTGCGGTATCTGGAGGAGCGGCCGGCCTCGCCGAGCTACGCCTCGTTGACCAGGGTGGCCCGCGCCCTGGAGACCACGGTCGCCGAGCTGATCGGCGGCCCCCCGCCGAGCGGCGCCGCCCCGCCGGAGGTCAGCAACCGGGACGCGCTGGCCGAGTTGGACGAGGCGACCTGCTGGGAGCTGCTGGCCGGTCACACCGTCGGCCGCGTCGCCGTGGCGACGGACGGCGGTCCCGCGATCGTGCCGGTCAACTACGCGCTGGACGACCACACCCTGGTCTACCGCACCGCGCCCGAGACCTCGCCGGCGCGTGCCGCGGAGGCGGAGGAGCTGGCGTTCGAGGTGGACCACCTCGACGAGGCGCAGCGCGTCGGCTGGTCCGTGCTGCTGGTGGGGCCGGCGCGGCGGCTGGCCGACCCGGGCGAGGTCAGCGCGTTGACCGAGCGCCTCGCCGCGGCCGGGGGCGACCCGGCGGGGACCGAACCCTGGGTCGGCGGGGAACGCGACCTGTGGGTGCGGCTGACCCCGCACCGGGTCACGGGCCGCCGCGTGACCCTCGTCTGACGCCGGGGCCACCCGTTTGCGGGGCCGCCGCCGGCGGGTTCCCATGGAAGGAACGCCACGGCGCTGCCGTGGCCGACCAGGGAGGCGGTGGTGCCCGGTGACTGCGACCGTGCCGGACCTGTGGGAGTGCCATGCGGTCATCTTCGACACCGACGGGGTGATCACCGACTCGGCCTCGGTGCACGCCGAGGCGTGGAAGGAGGCGTTCGACGAGGTCCCCGGCGTGGACCCGCCGTTCGACGCCGAGGAGGACTACCGGCGCCACGTCGACGGCAAGTCCCGGCTGGACGGCGCCGCCGCGTTCCTCGCCGCGCGCGGCATCGAACTGCCGGTGGGCGACGTGGAGGACCCGCCGGGCACCGAGACGGTCTGCCAGGTCGCGGCCCGCAAGGAGGAGGCGTTCATGCGGCGCCTCCACGCGCGCGGCGTGGACGTCTTCGCGGGCACCGTGCGGCTGTTGAACAAGCTGCACGAGGCGGGCGTGCCCTGCGCCGCCGTCTCCTCGTCGCGGCACGCCCGGGACCTGCTGGCCAGGGCGGGCGTCCGCTCGCTGCTGGGCACGGTGGTCGACGGCAACGACATGGCGCGCCTCGAACTGCCCGGCAAGCCGGACCCCGCGCTCTTTCTGGAGGGGGTGCGCCGGCTGGGCTGCGACCCGGCGACGGCGGCCGTCGTCGAGGACGCCCTGGCGGGGGTGGAGGCCGGGCACCGGGGCGGCTTCGGGCTGGTCGTCGGCGTCAACCGCACCGAGACCGAGGGCGGCGCCCACGAGCTGAGCGAGCACGGTGCCGACCTGGTCGTCGACGATCTCGCCCGGCTCGTGCGGAGGTGACCGGCGTGGCGAGCGGCATGGACGCGCGCGAGCCGCACCGGTCCAGGGGGCCGGAGGAGCGGACCGGACCCACCGAGCCGATGGACCGCTGGGCCGCCTGGTCCGAGGAGGAGCGGCAGATCGACGGCTGGGAGTGGGAGTACGAGGGCTACGACCCGCGCGAGGAACGGCTGCGCGAGGCGCTCTGCACCCTGAGCAACGGCTACTTCTCGACGCGCGGAGCCGCCCCCGAGACAGCGGCCGGCCCCGCCCACTACCCGGGTACCTACGCCGCCGGCCTCTACAACCGGCTGACCTCCACCCTCGCGGGCCGCCGACTGGTGCACGAGGAGATCGTCAACCTGCCCAACTGGCTCCCGCTGCGCTTCCGCGTCCACCCCGACGAGGGCGCGACCGGCGAGTGGTTCACGCCGGACCTGTACCCGGAGGGGCTGCTGCGCTATCACCAGTCGCTCGACCTGCGACGCGGGGTGCTCACCCGGGAGATGCGGCTGCGGGACCCGCACGGCCGGCACCTGAACGTCACCCAGTCCCGGCTGGTCTCCATGGCCGACCCCCATCTGGCGGCGCTGCGCACGGAGTTCAGCGCCGAGGACTGGACGGGGTCGATCGAGGTGGAGTCCGCGATCGACGGGCTGGTCGGCAACACCGGCGTCGCCCGTTACCACGATCTCGCCGGCCACCATCTGACCGAGCTCGGCACCGGCGCCGAGGAGCCGGACGTGGTGTGGCTGCGCTGCCGCACCAGCGCCTCCGACGTGCGGATCGTGCTGGCCGCCCGCACCCGTGCCACCCCGCAGGGGCCGCCGGAGGCGACGCACGACCGGCTGACGGACTTCCGCGCGGCGCAGCGCGTGATCCTGCCGCTGGGCCCCGGACGGCCGTTGACCGTGGAGAAGGTCGTGGCGCTGCACACCTCGCGGGACCGGGCGATCGTCGGACCGCTGCCGGCCGCGTTGGAACGGGTGCGCCTGGCGCCCGACTTCGACGGGCTGCTGGCCGACCACGCGGCGGCCTGGGCGCGGCTGTGGCGGCGCGCGGACCTCCAGGTGCCGGGGGAGCCGGGGCATGTGCTGCGGGTGCACATGTTCCACCTGTTGCAGACGCTGTCGCCGCACAGCGCGGAACTGGACGTGGGCGTCCCGGCGCGGGGGCTGCACGGCGAGGCGTACCGGGGGCACGTCTTCTGGGACGAGCTGTTCGTGCTGCCCTATCTCAACCTGCACTTCCCCGAGCTGTCGCGGGCGTTGATCGGCTACCGCCACCGGCGGCTGCCGGCCGCGCTGCGGGCGGCGGCGGAGGCGGGGCGCGAGGGCGCGATGTACCCGTGGCAGTCGGGTTCCGACGGCCGCGAGGAGACGCCCGAGGTCCATCTCAACCCGCGCTCCGGCCGCTGGCTCCCCGACAACTCGCGCCTCCAGCACCATGTGGGCTCGGCGGTCGCGTACAACGTGTGGCGTTACGGGCAGGCCACCGGCGACACGGAGTTCCTGCACACCGAGGGCGCCGAGATGCTGACCGAGATCGCCCGGTTCTGGACGGCGATCTCCGAGTTCGACCGGGGCGAGGGCCGTTACCGCATCCGGGGCGTCGTCGGGCCCGACGAGTACCACGAGGCGTACCCGGACGCCGAGCGCGCCGGCCTGGACGACAACGCCTACACCAACGTGATGGCCTCCTGGACCCTCGCCCGCGCCGCCGAGCTGCTGCGCACCATGCCGGTCTCGCGCCGCGCCGAACTGGCCGACCGCGTGGGGCTGTCGGACGCCGAGCCGGAACGCTGGGACGAGGTCTCGCGACTGCTGCGGGTCCCGTTCCACGAGGGCGTGATCAGCCAGTTCGACGGGTACGGCGAGCTGGCCGAGCTGGACTGGGAGGGCTACCGCCGCCGTTACGGCGACATCAGGCGGCTGGACCGGCTGCTGGAGTCCGAGGGCGACTCCGTCAACCGCTACCAGGCGTCCAAGCAGGCGGACGTGCTGATGCTCGGCTATCTGCTGACGCCGGGCGAACTGACCGAGCAGTTCGCCCGGATGGGATACGAACTGACCGAGGAACGGTGGCGCGCCACCGTCGACCACTATCTGCGGCGCACCAGCCACGGCTCGACGCTCAGCGGAGTCGTGCACGCCTGGGTCCTGGCCAGGGCGCGGCACGCGGACGCGTGGTCGTTCGTCAAGGAGGCGCTGGCCAGCGACGTCGCCGACATCCAGGGCGGCACCACGGCGGAGGGCATCCACCTGGGCGCGATGGCCGGCACCCTCGACCTGGTGCAGCGCGGGCTGACCGGACTGCGTTCCGAGGACGGCGCGCTGTGGCTCGACCCGTCGCCGCTGCCGCAACTCCAGGAGTTCGGCTTCTCGTTGCGCCACCGGGGGGTGGGGCTGCGGTTGCGGATGCGGCCGGGACAGCTGTGGGTCGGGGTCCCGCCGTGGGAGGAGTACCCGGTGCGGTTGGTGCTCCCCGACCGCACGGTCGACGTCGCCCCCGGCGAGGACACGGCCATCCGCCTGCCGGACTGACGCCTGCCGGACTGACGCCTGCCGGACTGACGCCGGCCGCCGGCCGCTGGGGCCGCTGCCGCGTCGTCGTCCGCGGCCCGTCACCGAGCACGCGCGGCTTCCCGCGCCCCTCGGCCGGCACCGCGGTCCACTGGGGTGAACGGGGGCGCGGAGAACCGTCCGCCGGCTGACCGGCAAGCCCTACGATGTTGATCAGCAGGCTCAGCGGTGTCACCGTTGGGGGTTCGGCCACGAGCATGACGAGGAGCTTCCATGCGGCCACCCGTGATTGAGTCGATCAAGGTCGAGAACTACCGGGTTCTTCAGAGCGTCGAGATCAAGAAGCTGAAGCCCTTCACGGTGCTGGTGGGTCCCAACGGGAGCGGGAAGTCGACGCTCTTCGACGTGTTCGCCTTCATGGAAGCCTGTTTCACCTCCGGAATCCGTCATGCCTGGGACAAACGAGGTGGGGCGCGCCAGTTGCGTTCCCGTGGCGCGAAGGGGCCCATCGCGGTTCAGATCTCCTATCGCGAGCAGTCGGACAGCAAGCTGCTGACCTACCGTCTGGAGATCGACGAAGAGCGCGGCCGGCCGGTGGTAGCCCGAGAATTCCTGCGCTGGACTCGGTCGGCAGGGCCGGGGCGTCCCAGTCACATCCTCGACTTCCGGCAGGGCGCCGGATACTTCGCGGACGACGAGACCGGGGTGAGAACCCAGGAGCATCTCGACGGGCCGGACAAACTCGCCGTGAACGCGTTGGGGCAGTTCAAGTCTCATCCCCGAGTTGCTGCGCTGCGCCGGTTCATCTCCGGTTGGTATCTCTCGTATCTCTCTGTCGCCGAGGGGAGGAAGTCTCCTGCCGCGGGGCCGCAGGAAAGGCTGTCGCAGTCGGGGGACAACATCAGCAACGTTCTGCAGTATCTGAGTGAGAATCACCCCGAGCGGCTGCGGTCGGTCACGGAGGCCCTGCGGGACACGGTGCCGGCGCTGGAGAGCGTCGAGTACCGGACGTCACCGGACGGGAGGCTGGTTCTCTTCGTCAAGGACGCGCCGTTCGACGAGCCGGTCCTGGCCAGTAACGCCTCCGACGGAACTTTGAAGCTGCTGTCCTATCTGACGCTGCTGTACGACCCCGACCCGGCGCCCTTCATCGGCATCGAAGAACCTGAGAACCACCTGTATCCCTCGGTGCTTTCCGGCCTGGCCCACCAGTGCCGCCAGTCCAGCGAGCGCTCGCAGGTGTTGGTCACCACGCACTCGCATGACTTCATCAATTCGTGTCGGGCCGACGAGGTGGTCGCCCTCTACCGCGGCGCGGACGGATACACGCGTGTGGTGCGCCCCGACGCCATTCCGTTGGTGAACGACATGCTGGAGCACGGAGCGCTGTTGGGCTCGCTGTGGCAGGAGAACTACTTCGACGAGTTGCCAGAACCGCGTACCCCCGTCAATGACCTCGGCCCGCAGTCATGAGCCGCAAGGCATCGGGTCCCTCCCGGAGCCGCAGGTCGCGCTCTTCTCTGCTGCTCGAAGTCCTAGTGGAGGAGGAGTCGGCAAGTGAAGCCCTGAAGCCGCTCCTGTCCAGAATTCTGGCGGGATGGGAAGTGCGAGTCAGGGTGCATCCGTTTCGGGGGAAGCCGGATCTCCTGAAGAAGCTTCCGAACAGGCTTCGGGGATATGCCGCGGCGCGTCGGCGCGGGGAAGACATCCGCGTGGTGGTTCTCGTGGACAAGGACGGCGACGACTGTAAGGCACTCAAGCAGCAGTTGGACGTGATAGCCCGAAAGGCGGGTCTGGTGCCACGGGTGGCGAAGGGGGCTGACGGCGCGTTCCACGTGCTGAACCGCATCGCGTCACGCGAGCTGGAGAGCTGGTACTTCGGGGACTGGGATGCCGTTCGCGAGGGGTTCACGAAGGTACCCGCCGAGCCTCCCAGGGCCTACCGGGGGAACCCGGACGTGCCGGCGGGGAAGTGCTCCGATGCCTTCGAGCGGGTGCTCCGTTCATGCGACACGCGGATCGCCTCCAAAACGGAGTGGGGGAGGCGGATCGGTCCTCATCTGGACTGTGCGGGGAAGAACAGGTCGCCCAGCTTCCGCGCCTTCGTGGACGGCGTCCGCGACATCGTCTCCCGCTGACCACCCGGCGGCGCACTCAGTCCCCGTGGGGCACCACCGCCACCGGGGTGCGGGCGTGGTGGATGGCCGCGTGGGTGACGGGGCCGGCGCGCATCGCCAGCAGGGGGCGGCGCGTGCGGCGGCCCGTGACCAGCAGCGCCGCGTGGAGGGAGCCCGCGTCCAGCAGCACCTCGGCCGCGTTGCCGTAGCGCACGTGCTCGATCACCGGCACGCCCGGGTACCGCGCCCGCCAGGGCGCCAGCACCCCGACCAGTTCCTCGCCGCGCTGCGCCTGGAGGTCCGTGTGCTCGCGGGTGCCCTCGAACTCCTCGGGCGGCGTGGAGCCGAAGAGCGACGGCGTGCCCCAGGCCCGCACCGCGCGCACGGCCGCGCCGCGCGCCGAGGCCATCGAGAAGGCGAACTCCAGCAGCGTGGCGGCCGGTTCGCCCAGGTCCTTGAGGCCGACCACGATCTCGTCGCCCTCGGTGTCCTCGGCGGGCGCCAGGTCGTTGGGCCCGTCGTCGGGCCCGGAGCGGACCAGCACGACGGGGCGCGTGGTGTGGGTGATCACCGGCAGCCCGACGGAGCCGAGCAGGAAGCCGGCGACCGGGCCGTGCCCCCGCGTGCCCAGGACCAGCAGCTCGGAACCGGCGGCCTGTTCCACCAGGCCGGCGGTGGCCATCTCCGGCAGCAGCTCCGTGGTGATCGTCAGCTCCGGGTGCCGGCCGGCGACCTCGTCGCGGTGGTCCTGGAGCAGCCGCTGGGAGGCGGGCTCGTCGGGAACGGGCGGCGCGTACAGCGGTTCGTTGATCCAGGCGTGCACCAGGTGCAGGGGCAGTCCGCGACGCACCGCCTCGCGGGCCGCCCACTCGGCGGCGGCCCGGCTGTGCCGGGAGCCGTCCACGCCGACGGTGATGGGGCGGGTCATGGCGTACCTCGAATCTCGCCTGTTGCGACGCATCTCGCCTCGGTCACGGCAGCGGCGGCGGGCCCACGGCGGGTACCCGCCCTCCGTGCCACTCTCCCGCGCCGCGCCGCGCGGGGCGAGCCGGGCGGGTCCGCCCGGGGCACACCGGCCGCCGCGTCAGCGCAGCCGCACCGGGTGGACGGGCAGCGCCAGCGCCGGGTCGTCGGGGGCGTCGAGGCAGACCCCGGTCGCCAGGTCGAAGCGCTGCTTGAGCAGCGGCGAGGCGACGAAGGGCCGCCGTTCCGCGCCCGCCGAGCCCAGCAGGCCCCGGGAGATGACGTAGGCGCCGGTGAACGGATCGCGGTTGCCGACGGCGTGCGCGTCGCCGTGCCGGTCGACGAAGACGGCGGCCTGCTCGCCGTCCGGCAGCAGCACGGCGACGCCGCGCCCCGGGACCAGCGCGCCCGGCGCGCAGACCGGGACCCACGCGCCGGCGTGGCCGATCTCCAGCAGGGGCGACGGGGCGGGATGCGAACGGGTGAGGGGCGCGAGGGCGGTGGTCATGACGGGTTGCTCCCTTCGAGGGTGCGGACCGGGAGGGTGGGCCCGGCCAGCACGGTGAGGTCCGGCTTGTGCTGGTCCCGTTCGGGAACGAACCGGACCGAGGGGTCGGGCGTGCCGGGCGCGTTGACGAACGAGACGAAGCGCGCGAGCTTCTCCGGGTCCTCCAGCGTCCGCGCCCACTCGTCCCGGTAGGCGGCGACGTGCGCGGCCATCTGCGCCTCCAACTCGTCGCAGATGCCGAGCGAGTCGTGGACCACCACGTCCCGCACGTGCTCCAGCCCGCCGCCGATCCGCTCCAGCCACACCGAGGTGCGCTCCAGGCGGTCGGCGGTGCGGACGTAGAACATCAGGAACCGGTCGATCAGCCGCACCAGTTCCGCGTCCGACAGGTCGCGGGCCAGCGATTCGGCGTGCCGGGGGCTGGCGCCGCCGTTGCCGCCGACGTACAGGTCCCAGCCGCCGGCGGTGGCGATGATCCCGAAGTCCTTGCTCATCGCCTCGGCGCACTCCCGCGCACAGCCGGAGACGGCCGACTTCAGCTTGTGCGGTGCGCGCAGCCCCCGGTAGCGCAGCTCCAGGTCGATGGCCATCCGCACGCTGTCCTGCACGCCGTAGCGGCACCAGGTGGAGCCGACGCAGCTCTTCACGGTGCGCAGCGCCTTGCCGTAGGCGTGCCCCGACTCGAAGCCGGCCTCGACCAGCCGGGCCCAGATCGCGGGGAGCTGATCGACGCGGGCACCGAACATGTCGATCCGCTGGCCGCCGGTGATCTTGGTGTAGAGGCCGAAGTCCCTGGCCACCTCGCCGATGACGATCAGCTTCTCGGGGGTGATCTCGCCACCGGGGATCCGGGGCACGATCGAGTAGGAGCCGTTCTTCTGGAGGTTGGCCAGGAAGTGGTCGTTGGTGTCCTGCAACGCGGCCTGCTCCCCGGCCAGCACATGCCCGTCGGCGCCGATCGCGGGCGCCAGCGAGGCGATGATCGAACCGACCGTCGGCTTGCACACCTCGCACCCCTCGCCGCCGCGCGCCTCCGGCCGGCCGTGCGCGTCGAGCAGCGCGCGGTGCGAGGTGAGCCGCAGGCTGGCGACGATCTCGAAGAGCTCCTGGCGGGTCTGGGCGAAGCAGCCGCAGAGCCCGTTGTCCACCGCGATCCCGCCCGCCGCCAGCTCCGCGTCGACCAACTGGCCGACCGCGCGCACGCAGGAGCCGCAGCCGCTGCCGGCCCCGGTGCACGCCCGCACCTCGGCGACCGAGGCGCGGCCCTCGTCGGCGACGGCCGCCACGATCGCGCCCTTGGTGACGTGGTGGCAGCTACAGACGACGGCGTCGTCCGGCAGCGCGGCCGGACCCAGCGCGGTGGCCGGCGTCAACCCGGCCGGCAGCACGAGCTGTTCCGGCGGGGCCGGCGGCACGGAGCCGGTCAACGGGCGCAGCAGCCCGTAGGACTCCGCGTCGCCCACCAGCACCCCGCCCAGCAGCGTGCCGTCCGCCCCGACCACCAGCTTCTTGTACACGCCGGCGCGCGAGTCGGCGTACACCACGTCGAGCGCGCCCTCGGTGCGGCCGTGCGCGTCGCCGAAGCTGGCGACGTCCACGCCCAGCAGCTTCAGCTTGGTCGAGGTGTCGGCGCCGTGGAACGGGCGGCCCGCCCGGCCGGCGACCAGGTCGGCCGCCGTGGCCGCCATCGCGTAGCCCGGGGCGACCAGCCCGTAGACCACGCCGTCGCTGGCCGCCGCGCACTCGCCGATGGCCAGCACGTCCGGGTCGGAGGTGCGGCAGTGCTCGTCGACGGCGACGCCACCGCGTGCGCCGACGGCGAGCCCGGCCGCCCTGGCCAGCTCGTCGCGCGGGCGTATCCCGGCGGAGAAGACCACCAGGTCGGTCTCCACCCGCGAACCGTCCGACAGCACCACCCCCTCGACCGCGCCGCGCGCGTCCACGGTGATCTCCTGGCCGCCGACGCCGGTGTGCACCACCAGGCCCAGCTTCTCGACCGTGCGGCGCAGCGCGCCGCCGCCCCCCTCGTCGACCTGGAGCGCCATCAGCCGGGGGCTGAACTCCACGACGTGCGTGGTCAGGCCGAGGTCGCGCAGCGCACCGGCCGCCTCAAGACCCAGCAGCCCGCCGCCCACCACGAGGCCGGTGCGGGCGCGGGCGGCGGCGTCCCGGATCGCCTCGACGTCGTCCAGCGTGCGGTAGACGAAGCAGCCGTCCGCCTCCCGTCCCGGCAGCGGGGGGACGAACGGCGCGGAGCCCGTCGCCAGCACCAGCGTGGTGTAGCCGACCACGGCGCCGGAGCGGGTGGTGACCGTGCGGGCGGCGCGGTCGATCGCCGACGCCGGGTCCTCCAGCCGCAGTTCGACGCCGTGCTCCTCCAGGAAGCCGTCCGGCACCAGCGACAGCTCCTCGGCGCTCGTCCCGCCGAACCACGAGGTCAGATGGACCCGGTCGTAGGCCGGCCGGGACTCCTCGGCGAGCACCACGACCCGGGCCCGCGCGGTGACCCCGCGCGCGGCCAGCTCCTCGACGAAGCGCTGACCGACCATCCCGTGGCCGACCACCACCACCGTCGGCCTCGGTGAGCGTCCGGACACGTCACGGCCCTCCATGTGTCAACCCTCCGTCGTCGGTCAGTTCGGTGTCACCGGTCAGTTCGGTGTCGTCGGTCAGTTCGGTGTCGGCGGTCAGCGGGTGTCGTCGACGAGCAGCTGTCGCCGGTCAGTTCCCTGTCGCCGGTCACTTCGGCGTCACCGGTCAGTTCCGCGTCACCGGTCAGTTCGCTGTCGCCGACGAGCAGATGTCGTCGGTCAGCAGGTGGAGCAGCGGGGTGTCCGGCAGCGGCTCGTCGCCCTCCCAGGCGCGGGCCAGCGTGCCGACGCCGCCGAGGTCGCCGACGAGCACCCCGCCGCGCAGCCGGTCGCCCCGGACCACGACCTTGCGGTAGGCGCCCCGGGTGGCGTCCGCCAGCCGCACCTCGTCGTCGCCGGGCGCGGCCTCGGGCAGGCCGAAGGCGGCCAGGTCGAAGGCGTCGCCCGCCGCCGAGGTGAGCGTCAGGCGGGTCAGCGACCTGGTGCCCCGGTAGTGGGCCCGGCCGCCGGTCAGCACGTCGGCCAGCACGTCCGCCTGCTCCTGCGCGGGCACCGCCAGGCCGTAGAGCCGGCCCGCGTGCGCGGCGCAGTCGCCGAGCGCGTACACGTCGGGGGCCGAGGTGCGCAGCCGGTCGTCGACGGCGACGCCGCCGCCGGCGCCGAGGGCGAGCCCGGCGGCGCGCGCCAGCGCGGTCCTGGGGCGGACCCCGCCGGCCGCCACGACCAGCTCGGCCGGGTGGTCCGCGCCGTCCCCGCCGACCACGCCGGCGACCGCGCGACCCCGGCCGTCCGGCCGGGTGCGCAGCGCCCGCACCGGGTGGCCGGTGCGCACCTCGACGCCGGCCCCGGCGAGTCGGTCGCGAAGCAACGCGGCGGCGCTGGCATCGAGTCGGCCCGGCAGCAGACGGTCGGCGCGTTCGGCGAGCAGCACGGCGCAGCCGCGTGCGGCGAGCGCGCCGGCCGCCGTCACGCCCAGCGGGCCGCCGCCGACGACCACGGCGCGGACGCCGGGCCCCGCCGCCTCGGCGACCGCCAGGGCGTCGTCCAGGGTGCGCAACGTGTGTACGCCCCGCGTCGCCCCGCCGGTGCCGTCCTCGGCCGGCGGGGCCGGCTCCGGCGCGGCACCGGTGGCCAATACCAGTGCGTCGTAGGGAAGTTCGGCGCCGTCGGTGCAGCGCACCCGTCGGCGTTCGGGGTCCAGCTCCCGCGCGCGGGTTCCGGCGCGCCAGTCGACGGCGGGGGCGGGCGCCGGCAGGGTGATCGTCTCGGCCGGGTACCGGCCGGCGACGACCTCGGCCAGCAGCACCCGGTTGTACGCCGGGCGCCGCTCCTCGGCGACCACGGTCACCGCGGGCCCGTCCGGCGCGGAGCCGAGCGCGCGTGCCAGCCGTGCGCCGGCCATCCCGCCGCCGACGATCACCACCCGGCTTCGTTTCGTCATGGTTCTCAGTATCGAGGCGGCTGTTACCCGACCGCATCGCCGTCGTTTCCCCGGCGCAACGCTGCCCTCAGCGGCGCCGCCGCCCGGCTGTGAGCCGGCACCCCGGGCAGGTGGGGCCTTCGGGGCCGCGGGCACCTCGGGCCGGTGGGGCCTTCGGGGGCAGGCACCTCGGGCCGGTGGGCGGCTTGGGGGTGAGGGGAACCGGCGGGCGTCGCCACGGCCCTGCGCACCCGCGGGCGGTTCCCCGCGCCCCTTCGCCGCCACTGCGCGGTGCGTTCACGCCCGGGTGCGGACGACAGCGGCGGCGCGCCGGCCAGGTGGGTGGTCGGCCGCTCAACCCCCGGAGGGAATCGCGCTCTTCTCCCGGTCCCGCCGATGATCCACAATGAACTATCACCGGGCACACCGGCCCCACCGTGCACAGCGCGGGACCTGACGACACGGCGCCACCACCACGCGCCGGCCGGCCCGCCGAGGGGCACGCCCGCCCCAGGCGACCTGCCGCGACGCGGGTGATGGCTGCGAGGACTGACACATGACCGAGCTTCGGACCGCCCACACGGCCGACCTCGACACCGGCACCCTGGCCGCCGCCAGAGCCCTGCTCGACACCGTCTTCGGCGGGGACATGACCGACCAGGACTGGGAACACTGCCTGGGCGGGGTGCACGCCCTCGTGTGGGAGGGCGCGGAGCTGATCGGCCACGCCGCGGTGGTGCAACGGCGCGTGCTCCACGGCGGACGAGCCCTCAGGACCGGCTATGTGGAGGGCGTGGTGGTTCGCGCCGACCGCAGGGGCCGGGGCCACGGGGCCTCCATGATGGCCGAGTTGGAGCGGGTGGTGAGGGGCGGCTACGAGTTGGGCGCCCTGTCGGCCTCCGAGGAGGCGTTGGACTTCTACGCGGCCAGGGGCTGGCAGCGTTGGCAGGGTCTGACGTGGGCGCTCACCCCGCTGGGCATCGCCCGCACGGAGGAGGACGACGACGGCGTCTTCGTGCTGCCGCTGCCCCAGGTGGCGATCGACCTCACCGCCGAGCTGGTGTGCGACTGGCGCGACGGCGACGTCTGGTGACCCCGGACGGCCCGGCCCCGCCTCAGCCGGCCGCCGGCGCCCAGGCGCCTGCCGCGGCGGCGCGGCGGGCGTAGCGCGCGAAGTCACCGGCCGGGCGGCCCAGCACGGCGGGGATGTCGTCCGTGACCCGGCTGTTGCGCCCGTCGAAGACCTCGACGAAGAGCCGGGTCAACAGTCCGGCGTGCGCCTCCGGCAGCCCGCCGGCGACCAGCGTCTCGCGGTATGCCTCCGGCGTGACGTGCCGGTGCGTCACCGGTCGGCCGATCGCCGCGGACAGCGCCTCGGCGGTCTCCGACAGGGTCAACGCGCGCGGCCCGGTCAACTCGTAGACGCGGCCCGCGTGTCCGGAACGGGTCAGCACCGCGACCGCCACCTCGGCCAGGTCGTCGAGGTCGACGAACGGCTCGGCGGCCGTGGGCGGCACCGGCAGGGTGAACGTGCCGCCGCGCACCTCGTCGACCAGGAACTCCTCGCTGAAGTTCTGCGCGAACCAACTCCCGCGCAGCACCGTCCACTCCAGGCCGGACGCGGTCACGGCGCGTTCCGAGTCGGCCGCCCACGGCATCCCGCGCCCCGACAGCAGCACGAGCCGGCGCGTCCCGAGGCGGGCGGCCAGCGCGGCGAACGCGGCCAGGTTCTCCGCCGCGCCCGGCGCGGCCACATCCTCCGGATAGCTGAGATAGACGGCCTCGACGCCGGCCAGCGACCCCGGCCAGGTGTCGGGGCGATGCCAGTCGAAGGCCGGGGCGCCGGAGCGCGAGGCGATCCTGGCGCCCGGCAGCAGGGCGGCGATCCGCCGCCCCGTCTTGCCGGTGCCGCCGGCGAGCAGCACCCGTTCGGCGGGGATCTGGTCGCCGGCGGCGCGTGCGGGGGACGAGGGGCGGGGCGTGGAGGTCTCCGTGTTCATGGGGCCAGTCCACCGCGTGGCCCGGACGCACACCATCGTCGTCCGCCTCGGTGCCATAAGCGAGCGTCTAGGCTGTCCTTATGGACCCGTTGACCAGTCTTCTGGAGGGCCCCAGGGCCCGGGACGCCTTTCTGTTGCGTGCCCTGCTGAGCCCGCCGTGGTCCGTGCGGGTGCGGGACCAGGCCCCGTTGACCATGCTCTGTGTCGTGCGCGGCACCACCTGGCTGCTGCCCGACGGCGGGGAGCCGCGGCAGTTGACGGCCGGCTCGGTCGCGCTGCTGCGCGGCCCCGAGGCGTACCGGGTGGCCGACGATCCCGGCAGCGCCACGCGGGCGGAGATCCTGCCGGGCGGGTGCAGCGTCGATCCGGACGGCGGCGACCTGTGCGAGACGCTCTCGCTCGGCACCCGCACCTGGGGGAGCGGGCCCGACGCCCCCAACGAGCTGCTGATCGGCACCTATCCGCTGGCGACGGAGGTGACCGGCGGCCTGCTGCGCGCCCTGCCGCCGGTGCTGTCGCTGAGCCCCGCCGAGTGGGACTGCCCGCTGATGGCGCTGCTGGCCAACGAGATCGACCGCGAGGCCCCGGCCCAGGACGTGGTCCTCGGACGGGTCCTCGACCTGCTGCTGATCTCCGTGCTGCGCGCCTGGTTCGAACGGCCGGACACCGAACCGCCCGCCTGGTACCGGGCCCACGGCGACCCCGTCGTCGGCCCCGCCCTGCGGCTGCTCCACGAACACCCGGCGCACGGCTGGACGGTGGCCTCGCTCGCCGCCAAGGTCGGCGTCTCGCGCGCCGCGCTGGCCCGCCGCTTCAGCGAGCTGGTCGGGCGGCCCCCGATGGCCCATCTCACGGACCGCCGCCTCGACCTCGCCGCCGAGCTGCTCCGCGACCCCGACCTGACCGTGGAGGCGGTGGCCCACCGCGTCGGCTACGGCAGCGCGTTCGCGTTGAGCACCGCGTTCAAACGGGAACGCGGCATCACCCCCAGCGACCACCGCGGCGTCGCCCTCGCCGGTGGCTGACCGCGCCGGCCCCCACGAGAGGAGTCCCCGATGACCCGCGCGACCCCGCGGCCGCGTCCCGCCGCCGCGGCCGACGCCGACTTCCTGCTCGACATCCTCTGGGAGGCGTTCCACTGGGACGGCAGGACCGGGTTGACCCGCCGGCAACTGCTCGAAGACCCCGCGACGGCCCGCTATCTGGCCGGTTGGCCGGCGCCGGGCGACTTCGGCGTGGTCGCGGAGGACCCCGGGACCGGCGCGCCGCTCGGCGCCTGCTGGGCGAGGACGCTGCCGGCCGAGAACGCGGGCTACGGCTTCGTCGCCCCCGACGTGCCGGAACTCACCCTCGGTGTGCTGCCGGACCACCGGCGGCGGGGCCTGGGCGCCGCGCTGCTGGACGCCGTGCTGGCCATGGCGGGGCAACGCGGCGTCGCCCGGCTCAGCCTCAGCGTCGAGGACGGCAACCCCGCCGTCGCCCTCTACCGCTCCCGGGGCTTCGTGCCGGTGGGGCGGGAGGGCGGGGCGGACACGATGGTGCGCGAACTGACGCGCTGAGCACGCCGGTTCGGCGTCCCCGCGGGCTCCCGCCGGCGCGCCGAACCGGTCAGGCCGGGCGGTAGACCGTCAGCGGCGCCGGGTGCTTGTCGATCAGCAGCTCGCCGGGGGCCGGGCCCGCCTCGCCGTCGTAGGCGAGGGAGGCGTCCCCGGCCAGCCCGCTCAGCCGCAGCCTGGGCAGCCGGGCCGCCGCGTAGACGCCCGAGTTGTCCAGCGTGCCGGTGAGCGCGGCGAGCACCACCCGGGTGCGGGCCAGCCTGCGGTCGGCCCGCACCACGCGGACGTCAAGCAGCCCGTCGTCGAGCTGGGTGCGGTGCGCGGGCGCGAACCCCTCGGGCGAGTAGAGGCCGTTGCCGGCGAAGAGCAGCCACAGCTGCTGGCGGTGGCCGTTGACCTCCACCTCGATGGGCTGCCCGGTGCGCATCAGCCGCACCATCGCCACCACGGCCGAGGGCCACTTGCCGATCCGGCCCTCCAACCGCTCGCGGGCGCGGACCAGTTCGGGGTAGAGGCCGACGCTGAACGTGTTGACGAAGTGGGTGGTGGGGCCGTCCGCCGCGCCGACCGGGCGGACCCGCGCCAGGTCGACCGCGATCGCCCGGCCCTCGCCCAGCGCCGCCGCGGTGTCGTCGAAGGTGTGTATCCCGGTGTCCAACGCGAAGTGGTTGAGCGTGCCCCCGGGGAAGACCGCCAACGGCAGCCGCCGCTCCACCGCGCGGGCCGCCGCCGCGTTGACGCTGCCGTCCCCGCCGCAGACGCCCAGCGCGCCGCCGCGCTCCGCCGCCCGGTCGGCGGCGGTGTCCAGCAGCGTCAACAGGTCCTGGTCCTCGCCGCGTTCCAGCACCTCGGCCTCGGGCAGCAGGACGCGCAGCCGCTCCGCGTCGGAACCGCCCTGGCCCGCGCTCTCGTTGACGACCACCACCAGCCCGGCGCCGTCGGGGAGGGCCGGCGCGTGGGCGGCGTGGTGCTGCAACCGGGTGTCGGCGGGGCGCCGCGGCCACCAGCGGTGGGTGATCAACGCCGCGCCCACCCCGAGGGCGCAGCCGGCCACCACGTCCGCCGGGTAGTGCACGCCGACGTAGACCCGGGAGGCGGCGACGGCGGCGGCCACCGGTGCCACGACGGCGCCCACCGCGCCGGACTCCAGGGCGGCGCCGGTGGCGAACGCGGCGGCCGAGGCGGCGTGCCCGGAGGGGAACGAACTGGTCCGCGGCGCCCGCGCCAGCCGGCGGGCCAGCGGCACACCGTCGATCGTCGGGCGCTCCCGGCGGGCCGCGTACTTCACGAAGACGTTGCTGGTCAGCGAGGCCAGGGCCAGGGCGGCGAGGCCACGGGCGGCGGCCCGCCTGCCGGGCCGGCCGCCGACGGCCGCGATCCCGGCGGCCGAGGCCAGCCAGAGGCGGCTGTGGTTGGCCGCCCGGCTCAGCCGCGGCAGCACCGCCTGCACGAGGGGAGGCTCCGCCTCGGCCACCCGCGCGAAGATCTGCCGATCCCACCGTCCCCACGTGCTCACCGAGTCACGCTCCTCCCGCATCGACCGACGTCACCGCGAGCGAACGTACCCGCTTCGGTGCGGTTCACCGCACTCCGGGGTGCGCCCGACCACCCGCCTGGCCGGCGCGGTCGCGGGAAACGGCCACCGCCCGCGCCGCCCCTACGCGCCCCGCCCCACCAGGTCCAGGCGGCGCCGTCTCGTGTGGCCGTCGTTCACCGAGGCCAGCGTCGTGATCAGCAGCACCGAGCCGCCGACGCCGCCGAACCCGGCCGGCAGGGCCAACGTGGGGACCTCCCGCGCGGGGGCGACCCGGTCGCGCGGGTCGTAGTAGAGCGGCAGCCGGTCCCCGATTCCCTCCCTCTCGCAGCTCGCCAGCCGCTGGGAGAGCAGACGGCCGTCGTCGACCAGCCGCACCTCGCAGGTGGTGCCGCCGCGCGCCGGGCTGCGTTTGCTGACGATCTCGGCGGTGGCCCACTCGCCGCGGTCGCGAAGCGCCAGCTCCTGGTGGCCCTGCCAGCCCATGATGGCCACACAGATCCCGCCGAGCACGAAGAGCACCAGAAAGCCGGCGCGCGACCCGTAGTGCACGATCTCCAGGAGCAGCAGCAGCAGGAAGCCGGCGGTCAGCGCCAGCAGCGGCCACACCAGGAGGTCGTCCGAACGCCGGGGCAGCACGGCGGCCAGCAGGGCCAGACCGCAGCCCACCAGGCACAGCAGCGCGGAGAGCAGCAGCACCCCCCACCGGGACAGGCCGCCTATCCATCGGCTCGCCCGCGCGCTGAGCCGGCTGAGGGCCCAGGGCTCCGCGGTGGAGCGGTAGTTGGCGTAGAGCTGCCGGCGGCGCCCCTCGGGGCTGTCGGGCGGCGGCAGCGCGCTCTCGACGGGCGGCTGGCCCGACGCCCAGCCGGCGGGCGGCGGCACCCAGCGCGGACGCCGGTGGCGGAGCGCCCGCACCAGGCCGGGCACCGACCAGGCCAGCGACAGCAGGCCCCAGACGATGAGGGCGGCCGCCACCAGCCCGTCCCCCGGCTCGCCGTCCGAACCGGCGAACGCCTCCCGCGCGCCGGCGCCCAGGCAGACCAGGGTGAACAGCAGCCCGAGCACCGACACCGCGCCCCACAGCAGCCGGCGCCCCGGCATCGACGGCGCCGCCAGCGGGGCGGCCCGCAGCAGCGGCGTCAGCTCGGCGGCGGCCCGATGGCCGGAGCGCAGCAGCAGCGCCAGCAGCCAGGTGGCCACGGCGAGCGCCGGAAGGCCGACGAGCAGCCCCGTCCTGGCGTCGTCCGTCTCGCCGTCGGCGCTGAACTCGACGCTGCTGAAGAAGACCGCGGAGACCAGCGCGAAGCCGACGGCCAGCGTCATATGCCCCAGCAGCCGCAGCGGTGACAGCAGCCTCCCCAGCAGCAGCTCCGCCCGCGCCGCCGTCTCCGGGGGGACGGCGTGCGGATCGGTCGGCAACGGGGGAGGCCAGAAGGGAGGTTCGCCGCCGCCGCGCCCGCTCGTCCGCTCGTCCACTGGTGCGCCCCCCCGCCGAAGTAACCCTGGCGTTTCAACCCGTCGCTCGCCGTCACCTTAGCGGGCGCCTATGACAGTGGCCCATCCCCCCTGACGGCGCGGGCCCACCCCGAGCCGGCGTCAACGGGTCGGCGACGGGTCCTTCACTCCGCCCCCGGCGTCCTCCGGGTGTCGGTGACCACGACCGGTTCGCCCGTCGCCGTGACCGAGGTCAGCAGCACCACCGCGTCGCTCACCGCCGTCAGGTCGTGGCGCTCCCTCGGCACCCGCGCGAGCTGCCCGGCGCGCAGCGTCAGCTCCGACTTCGCCGAGTGCATCCGCACCTCACCGCGCAGCACCTGGAGGCTGGCCGCGGGCGGCGCCTCGTGCTCCTCCAGCCGGGCGCCGCCGGCGAGCGCGATCACGCTCTGCCGCAACGGGCCGTCCCGGAGGAAGAGATGAGCGCTGCGGCCGTGCTCGGCCCCCAGCGCCGCGGCGAGGTGCTCGTCGGCCAGGCGGGTCAGGTCGTCCATGCCCTCCATGCTGCCCGCGCCGCCCGCCGCCGCAACCGGGCCGTACGGGCGGTGGCGCCGTTCATCCGTTGACGGCGCGTTCCACCCGCACCGCGCAGACCTTGAACTCCGGCATCCGGGAGGTCGGGTCGAGCGCCGGGTTGGTCAGCGTGTTGGCCCGCCCCTCACCCGGCCAGTGGAACGGCATGAAGACCGTGTCCGGCCTGATGCCCGCGCTGATCCTGGCGGGCGCGACCGCCCGCCCGCGCCGCGAGACCACCGCCAGCCGTTCCCCCTCCGCCACCCCCAGGCGTCCCGCCAGCCTCGGGTGGAGCTGCACGAAGGGACCGGGCGCCGCCTCGTTGAGCCGCGCCACCTGGCGGGTCTGCGCCCCCGACTGGTACTGCGCCAGCACCCTGCCGGTGGTCAGCAGCAGCGGGTACTCCGCGTCCGGTTCCTCGGCGGCGGCGCGGTGCAGCACCGGGGCGAACCTGGCGCGCCCGTCCGGGGTGGCGAACCGGTCCAGGAACAGCCGGGGCGTCCCCGGGTGCGGGGCGCCGTCCGGCGTCTCGGGGCACGGCCAGAAGACGCCGTCCTCCTCGGCGATCCGCCGGTAGGTGATCCCCGAGTAGTCCGCCTTGCCGCCCGCCGAGGCGCGCCGCAGCTCCTCGAAGACCTCGGCCGGGTCCGTCGGAAAGCCCTTCTCCCAGCCCAGCCGCGCCGCGAGACCGTTCAGCACCTCCAGGTCCGTCCGGCAGCCGGGCGGCGGGGCGAGCGCGCGGCGCCGCAGCAGGACGCGGCCCTCCAGGTTGGTCATGGTGCCGGTCTCCTCCGCCCACTGGGCCACCGGCAGCACCACGTCGGCCAGGCGCGCGCTCTCCGAGAGCACCACGTCGCAGACGGCGAGGAAGTCCAGCGCCCGCAGCCGTTCCTCGACGTGCGCCGCCCTCGGCGCCGAGACCACCGGGTTGGAGCCGAGCAGCAGCAGCGCCCGCACCCCGTCCGGCGTGTCCCGGCCGAGC
This sequence comes from Streptomyces zhaozhouensis, assembly GCF_900230195.1. GTDB lineage: Bacteria > Actinomycetota > Actinomycetes > Streptomycetales > Streptomycetaceae > Streptomyces > Streptomyces zhaozhouensis. Next base: position 219,726 of record NZ_OCNE01000002.1, on the reverse strand, counting down.
GCGTCCAGCAGCTCGTAGGCGCTGCGCCCGGGGCCCGGCAGCGTCGCGGGGTCGACGCCCCACACCCCGGCGACATGCTCCCTGGCCGCCGGGTCGGTCAGCATCCGGTAGCCGGGCAACTGGTCGGCCTTCTGCCCGTGCTCCCGCCCGCCCTGCCCGTTGCCCTGCCCGGTCAGGCAGCCGTAGCCGGAGAGCGGGCGGCCGGCGCGCCCCGTCGCCAGGCACAGGTTGATCCAGGCGCCGACCGTGTCGGTGCCCTTGGCCTGCTGCTCCGGGCCCCTGGCCGTCAGCACCATCGCCTCCCGGGGCGCGCAGAACAGCCGCGCCGCCTCGCGGAGCCGGGGGACGGGCACCCCGGTGACGCGTTCCACCAGCTCCGGCCAGTGCGCCATCGCCCCGGCCCGCGCCTCCTCCCAGCCGGTGGTGCGGGCGGCGACGAACTCCTCGTCCACCCGGCCCTCGGCCACCACCAGGTGCAGCAGCCCCAGCGCCAGCGCCAGGTCGGTGCCGGGGCGCGGCGCCAGATGCAGGTCGGCCTGCTCGGCGGTGCGCGTGCGGCGCGGGTCGACGACGATCAACGTGCCGCCGTTCGCCCGCAGTTCGGTGAGGTAGCGCAGCGCCGGCGGCATGGTGTCGGCCGGGTTGGAGCCGACGAGGATCACACAGCCGGTGCGCGGGATGTCGGCGAGCGGGAACGGCAGCCCCCGGTCCAGGCCGAACGCCAGGTTCCCGGCCGCGGCGGCCGAGGACATGCAGAAACGGCCGTTGTAGTCGATCTGCGAGGTGCCCAGCACCAGCCGCGCGAACTTGCCCAGCGCGTACGCCTTCTCGTTGGTCAGCCCGCCGCCGCCGAAGACGCCCACCGCGTCGGCGCCGTGGTCGCGGCGGGTCCCGGCCAGCCCCTCGGCGACCCGCGCCAGCGCCGTCTCCCAGTCGGCGGGCACCAGCGCGCCGCTGCCCGGGTCGCGCACCAGCGGCTCCGTCAACCGCAGCCCGCGCGCCAGCGTCTCCGGCGCGGCCCGGCCCTTGCCGCACAGCGCGCCCCGGTTGACGGGGAACGCGGCGCGCTCCGCGACGCCGACCCCGCCGGCCGCGCCGGGGTCCGGCACCAGCCGCATCCCGCACTGGAGCGCGCAGTAGGGGCAGTGGGTGTCGACGGCGCTGCCCGCCTCTTCCGTCGGGTGGGCGTGGGGTGTGGTGCGGCTCATGCGGCCATCGTCGTCGGCGCGTGTTACGGAAGCCAACGCGGGCCGTTACGGGGTCCGTTGCGAGGTGTTACCCGCCGGATGCGTTCCGCTCAGCGCGCGCCCCGGGCGGCGGTGAGGAACGGCGCGCGGGGTCGTGACGCCGGCGCAACACGGCGGCAATCCGCCGGGCGCAGGCTTGCCCCATGAACGACCGCCGTCCGCCCACCCTCGTCGCCGTCGCCCACGGTTCGCCCGACCCGAGGGCCGAGCCCGCCGTCCGCGCCCTGCTGCGGCTGGTCGGCGCGATGCGGCCCGGGGTGCGGGTGGCCGTCGGGTATCTGGAGAGCGACCGGCCCACGCTGGCCGAGACCCTGGCGGGGCTCGGCGGCTCGGCGGTGCTGGTGCCGCTGCTGTTCAGCCGCGGCTACCACGTCAAGCGCGACATCCCCGGCACGCTGGCCGCCGTCGACGACCGGCTGCGGGCCACCGTCGCCGGCTCGCTCGGGCCGCATCCGCTGCTCGCCGAGGCGCTGCACGGCCGGCTGGTCGACGCCGGCTACCGGAGCGGCCCCGTGGTGCTGGCCGCGGCCGGCTCCCGGGACCCGGAGTCGGCGGCCGGCACCGGCTACACCGCGGCGATGCTCGCCACCCGGCTCGGCGGCGTGCCGGTCGTCCCGGCCTACGCCTCCGCCGACTCCCCGACGGTCGCCGAGGCCGTCGAGGCGCTGCGCGCCCGCGGCCACCGCGAGGTCGCCGTCGCCTCCTGCTTCGTGGCGCCCGGACGGTTCGCCGAGCGCTGCGCCGCCGCCGCGCCCGGCGTCGCCGCCGACCCGCTGGGCAACCACCCGGCGCTGGCCAGGCTAGTGCTGCACCGCTACGACCAGGCGCGCCGCCACTGGCACGAGCCCGCGCTCGCCGCCACGGCCGGCTGAGGCCCGGCGCCGGCGGGCGCGTTACCGTCAAGGCATGGTCGAGTACAGGGACGTCGAGGGCGGCTACGAGCCGCACGCCGCCGAGCGGTTCGACGCCGAGCCGGACAAGCGCCCGGGGCGCACCGCCTTCCAGCGGGACCGCGCCCGGGTGCAGCACTCGTCCGCGCTGCGCAGGCTCGCCGGCAAGACGCAGGTCGTCACGCTCGACGAGGCCGCCGCCCACCAGGACTGGGACGCGGCGCCCCGCACCCGGCTGACGCACTCCCTGGAGTGCGCCCAGATCGGGCGCGACCTCGGCGCCGCCTTCGGCTGCGACACCGACGTCGTGGAGGCCGCCTGCCTGGCGCACGACCTGGGGCACCCGCCGTTCGGCCACAACGGCGAGCGGGTGCTGGACCGGGTCGCCGCGGACGCCGGCGGGTTCGAGGGCAACGCGCAGTCCCTGCGGCTGCTGACCCGGCTGGAGCCCAAGCGGCTGACGGAGCCGGGCGACGCGGGCGCGCCGCGCTCCTTCGGGCTCAACCTCACCCGGGCCACCCTGGACGCGGCGACCAAGTACCCCTGGGCGCGCGGCGGTCACCCCACCGACCCGGACTCGCCCAAGTACGGGGTCTACGACGACGACCTGCCCGTCTTCGCGTGGCTGCGCCGGGGCGCGCCCGCGGGCAGGCGGTGCTTCGAGGCGCAGGTGATGGACTGGGCGGACGACGTGGCGTACTCCGTCCACGACGTGGAGGACGGGCTGCACGCGGGCCATCTCGACCCGGCCGCGCTGACCGCCGCCCCGGAGCGCGCGGCGGTCTTCGAGGTGGCGGCCCGCCGTTACGCGCCGCCCGGGGTGACCGGGGAGGAGCTGGCCGAGGCGCTGGACCGGCTGCTGCTCCAGGAGTGGTGGCCGCACGGCTACGACGGGGGCGCGCTGGCGCAGGCCCGGCTGAAGGACGCGACCAGCCAGCTGATCGGCCGGTTCTGCCTGGCCGCCGAGCACGCGACCAGGGAGGCGTTCGGCACCGGCGCCCTGCGCCGCTACGGGGCGGACGTCGTGGTGCCGCGCGCCACCCGGCTGGAGTGCGCGGTGCTCAAGGCGGTGGCCGACGTCCACGTGATGCAGCGGCCTGAGCACTCCCAGGCGCGCGGTGAACAGCGCGAGCTGCTCGAGGAGTTGTGCGACGCGCTGCTGCGGCGCGCGCCCGAGGGGCTCGACCCGCAGTACCGGGCGCTGTACGCGGCGGCCGGGGACGAACGGGCCGCGCTGCGGGTGGTCGTCGACCAGGTCGCCGCCCTCACCGACGCGGCGGCCCGCGCGCGCCACGCGCGACTGCGCCGCTGACCGCCCCCTTCCGGTGTCGCCCGAGGTGGGGCAGGCTCCATGGGGGTGAACGGGCGGGAAACACCCCGTGCGCACGGGGCACGCGCAGGCCGTGCGCGCGCGGGGAGCACCGCAGGACAAGGCCGGTCTGGGAGGCAGGCGCGTGGACGGGACACAGACGTATCTGATCATCGGCGGTGGGCTCGCGGGCGCCAAGGCGGCGGAGACCCTGCGTGCCGAGGGGTTCGGCGGGCGGGTGATACTGCTGGGCGACGAACACGAACAGCCCTACGAGCGGCCGCCGTTGTCCAAGGACTACCTGGCGGGGCGCGCCGACCGGGGCAGCGTCTTCGTCCATCCGGCCGGCTGGTACGCCGCGCACCGGGTCGAACTCCACCTGGGCCAGCCGGCGGTGGCCATCGACCGGCGCCGCCGCGAGGTCCGGTTGGGCGACGGCACCCGGCTGCCGTACGACCGGCTGCTGCTGGCCACCGGCGCCGAGCCGCGCCGGCTCGGCATCCCCGGCACCGAACTGGCCGGGGTGCACCACCTGCGGCGGCTCGCCCACGCCGACCATCTGCGGGGCGCGCTCACCGCGCCGGGCCGCGAGGGCGACCCGCTGGTGATCGCGGGCGCCGGCTGGATCGGCCTCGAAGTGGCCGCGGCCGCCCGCACGTTGGACGTTCCCGTGGTGGTGGTCGAGCCGGAGCCGACGCCGCTGCACCGGGTGCTCGGGCCCGAGTTGGGCGAGGTGCTGGCCGGGGTGCACGCCGAGCGGGGCGTCACGTTCCGCTTCGGCGACCGGCTCGCGGCGATCGAGGGGCGCGACGGCATCGTCTCCGGCGTGCGCACCGAGGGCGGCGCGCGGCTGCCGGCGCGCGCCGTGCTGGCCGCGATCGGCGCCGCGCCGCGCACCGCGCTGGCCGCCTCGGCCGGCCTCGAACTGGCGGACGAGGGCGTCGGCGGCGTCGCCGTCGACGCGGCGCTGCGCACCAGCGACCCGCGGATCTTCGCGGCCGGCGACGTCGCCGCGCAGGAGCTGGGCAGCGGCAGCGACCGGCGCCGCGTCGAGCACTGGGCCAACGCGCTGCACGCCGGCCCGGCGGCGGCCCGCGCGATGCTCGGCCGGGACGTGGTCTTCGACCGGGTGCCGTACTTCTTCTCCGACCAGTACGACCTGGGCATCGAGTACTCCGGCTGGGCGCCGGCCGGCGACTACGACCGGGTGGTGTGGCGCGGCGACCCCGAACGGCGGGAGGCGGTCGCGTTCTGGCTGCGCGGCGGCCGGGTGCTGGCCGGGCTCTCGATGAACGTGTGGGACGTCACCGAGGCGGTGCAACGGCTGGTCCGCTCCGGCCGCGAGGTGGACCCGGCGGCGCTGGCCGACCCGGACGTGCCGCTGGCCGGGCTCCTCGACGGCGAGTCCGCCGGTGCGTCGGTCGGAGAACCGGTCGGAGAACCGGTCGGAGAACCGGTCGGTGAGCCGGTCGGGGACTCTCTCGGGGAGGCGAGATCGGGACAGGGGGGTTAGAAAGGGGGCAGGGAGCCCCAAGGCCCCACGACGTTCGAAGCGCCCGGCCGGGAGGTGCGGTGCCCACCGACAGCCCCTCGCGGGGCACCGTCACCCGGCTGGTGGAGGCCGCGACGGCGGCGCCCTCCCTCCACAACGCGCAGCCGTGGCGCTTCCGCTACGCGGCGGACGGCGGGGTGCTGGAGCTGCGCGCCGCGATGGACCGCTGCCTGCCGCACTCCGACCCGCACGGGCGCGCGCTGCACATGGGCTGCGGCGCGGCCCTGCTCAACCTGCGGGTCGCGGCGGCCGACGCCGGCTGGTGCGCCGCGTTCCGGGTGCTGCCCGACCCCTACGACCCCCGGCTGCTGGCCGCCGTGCGGCTGCGCCGCGTCCCCGAGGAGGAGTCCGCGGGCGACCCCGACGGCGCGTCCGAGGCGGCGGCCCTCGCCGAGCTGGCCGCGCAGATCCCCCGCCGCCACACCAGCCGCCGCCCCTACGCGGCCGACCGGGTGCCCGACCCGGTACGGGCGCGGCTGCGCGCGGCGGCGGAACGGGAGGGCGGGCAGCTGCTGTTCGCCTCGCCCTGGCACGCCACGGCGGTGCTGCGGCTGGCGGTGGACGCGGAGGGGCGCGACTTCCACGACCCGGGGCGGCTGACGGAGCTGGCCCAGTGGACCGACGTCGAAGAACGGCCCGCCGCCGCGACCGGCGACCCGGGCCACCGCCCGGCCCCGTTCCGCGACTTCGCCGGCCGTCGCGCCCCCACCGGAGGGATGCCGGGCGCCGAGGACGGGCCCCCGCCGCAACTGGCGCTGCTCTCCACGATGGAGGACCGGCCGGCCGACTGGGTGCGGGCCGGGCAGGCGCTGGAACGGGCGCTGCTGGTCGCCACCGCGCACGGGCTGTCGGCGGCGGTCAGCTCCGAGTCGCTGGCCTGGACGGAGCTGGGTTGGACGGTCAACGACCCCCTCCTCCCCGCGGGGCAGGTCCATGCCGTCCTGCGCCTCGGCTACGGCGCGGAGGCGCCCGCCACGCCCCGGCTCCCCCTCCACCAGGTCCTCGACCTCCGCTGACACGCTGCCGCTCGGCTTCCGGGGTTTTGTACCCGCGCCCCGGTGGTGGGTTCCTCGCGTCCCTTCATGCCAGGTGGGTTGTCGTCTGCGGCCCGGTGGTGGGCTGGTCGCGCAGTTCCCCGCGCCCCTTCCGGGCCGGTGGGCGGTTTTGGGGTGCATTCGTGGCGGGGCGGGACGACGACGGTGCCGCACCGGCCGGGTGGGTTGTCGTCTGCGGCCCGGTGGTGGGTTGGTCGCGCAGTTCCCCGCGCCCCTTCCGGGCCGGTGGGCGGTTCTGGGGTGCATTCGTGGCGGGGTGCGGACGACCACGGTGCCGCACCGGCCAGGTGGGTTGTCGTCTGCGGTCCGGTGGTGGGTTGGTCGCGCAGTTCCCCGCGCCCCTTCCGGGCCGGTGGGCGGTTTTGGGGTGCGTCCGTGGCGGGGCGCGGTCGACCACGGTGCCGCACCGGCCGGGTGGGTGGCCCTCAGGGACGAGGCACGTTGCGCAGGTTGCTGCGGGCCAGTTGGGCCATGCGGCCCACGCCGCCGTCGAGGACCATCTTGCCGGCGGAGAGCGCGAAGCCCGTCACCATCTCGGCCTTGATCTTCGGCGGGATGGACAGCGCGTTCGGGTCGGTCACGATGTCGACCAGCGCCGGCCCCCTGTGGCGCAACGCGCCACGCAGCGCCTTGCGCAGCTCCTTCGGCTTCTCCACCCGTGTCGCGTGCACCCCGACCGCCTCGGCCAGTGCCGCGAAGTCCGGGTTGCGGTAGCCGGTGCCGAACGCCGGCAGGCCGCCGACCATCATCTCCAACTCCACCATCCCCAGCGAGGAGTTGTTGAAGAGGATCACCTTCACCGGCAGGTCGTACTGGACCAGCGTCAGGAAGTCGCCCATCAGCATCGTGAACCCGCCGTCGCCCGACATCGAGACGACCTGCCGCCCCCGGTCGAGGAACTGCGCGCCGATGGCCTGCGGCAGCGCGTTGGCCATCGAGCCGTGCCGGAAGGAGCCGATGACCCGGCGCTTCCCGTTGGGCGTGAGATAGCGCGCCGCCCACACGTTGCACATCCCGGTGTCCACCGTGAAGACCGCGTCGTCGGCCGCCTCCTCGTCCAGCACGTAGGCCGCGTACTCGGGGTGGATCGGCGTGTGCCGTTCGACCTTGCGGGTGTAGGCGTGGACCTTGCCCTCCAACGCCTCGACGTGCTTCTTCAGCATCCGGTCCAGAAAGCGCCGGTTGTTCTTCTCCTTGACCCTGGGCGTCAGGCAGCGCAGCGTCTCGCCGACGTCGCCCCAGACGCCGAGGTCCAGCTTGGAGCGGCGCCCGAGGTGCTCCGCGCGCACGTCGACCTGGACGATCCGCACGTCGTCGGGGAGGAAGGCGTTGTAGGGGAAGTCGGTGCCCAGCAGCATCAGCAGGTCGCACTCGTGGGTCGCCTCGTACGCCGCGCCGTAGCCCAGCAGCCCGCTCATCCCCACGTCGAACGGGTTGTCGTACTGGATGAACTCCTTGCCGCGCAGCGCGTGCCCCACCGGCGCCTTGACCCGTTGCGCGAACTCCATCACCTCGTCGTGCGAGCCGGCGACCCCGCCGCCGCAGAACAGGGTGATCCGCCGCGCCTGGTCGACCATCTCGGCCAGCTGGTCGATCTGCGTCTCCGAGGGCCGGACCATGGGGCGCGCGGTGACCAGCGCGTGCTCCTCGGCCTGCTCGGGCACCTGCTCGGCCGCGATGTCGCCCGGCAGCGCGACCACGCTGACGCCGCCCCTGCCGATCGCGTGCTGGATCGCGGTCTGGAGCACGCGGGGCATCTGCCGGCGGTTGGAGATCAGCTCGCAGTAGTGGCTGCACTCCACGAAGAGCCGCTCGGGGTGGGTCTCCTGGAAGTAGCTGGTGCCGATCTCGGCGCTGGGGATGTGTGAGGCCAGCGCCAGCACCGGGGCCATGGAACGGTGCGCGTCGTAGAGGCCGTTGATCAGGTGCAGGTTGCCGGGGCCGCAGGAGCCGGCGCAGGCCGCGAGCACGCCGGTGAGCTGGGCCTCGGCGCCGGCGGCGAAGGCCGCGGTCTCCTCGTGGCGCACCTGGACCCAGTCGATGTTCTTGGTCCTGCGCACGGCGTCGACCACCGGGTTGAGGCTGTCGCCCACCACCCCGTACAGCCGTCTCACGCCGGACCGCACCAGCGTCTCCACCAGCTGCTCCGCCACCGTCTGCTTGGCCATGGCCACCGACCACCTCTCGGATGTTTCCTGCCGACCCCGGGAAACTTATCCCGTAATGTCCGTAACGCCTGTCTCATCGCCGTTCCGTTCGGCCGCCCCGGGATCATCCGGGTGAAGCCGGGCGCAGGGGGCAGGGGGCGGCCCGGTCGCGACCCCGGGGCCGGGTGTCGGTGGGCGGTCGTAGACTGCGAGCGTGGCGGGCAGGATCAACGACGACGACGTGAAGGCGGTCAGGGACGCGGTCCCGATCGACGCCGTGGTCGCGGAGTACCTCCAGCTGCGCCCCGGCGGCGGGGGGAACCTCAAGGGCCTGTGCCCGTTCCACGACGAGAAGTCCCCCTCGTTCCACGTCAGTCCGAGCAAGGGCCTCTTCCACTGCTTCGGCTGCCAGGAGGGAGGGGACACCCTCGCCTTCGTGATGAAGATGGAGCATCTCTCCTTCTCCGAGGCGGTCGAGCGGCTCGCCGCCCAGGCCGGCATCACCCTCCGCTACGAGCAGGGCGGTTACACCCCGGGCCGGCAGGCGGGGGAGCGGACCAGGCTGCTGGAGGCGCACCGCGCCGCCGCCCGGTTCTACGCGGAGAGGCTCGCCTCGCCCGAGGCCGAGATCGGCCGGGTCTTCCTGCACGAGCGCGGCTTCGACCAGGCGGCCGCCGAGCACTTCGGCGTGGGGTACGCGCCGGCCGGCTGGGACCACCTGACGCGCTATCTGCGCGGCGCCGGCTTCAGCGACAAGGAGCTGCTGCTGGCCGGGCTCGCCCAGGACGGCAGGCGCGGCCCCATCGACCGCTTCCGCGGCCGGCTGATGTGGCCGATCAGGGACATCACGGGCGAGGTCGTCGGCTTCGGCGCCCGCCGTCTGCGCGAGGACGACAACGGCCCCAAGTACCTGAACACGCCGGAGACCCCGATCTACCGCAAGTCCCAGGTGCTCTACGGCATCGACCTGGCCAAGCGGGACATCGCCAACAACAACACGGCGGTCGTCGTCGAGGGGTACACCGACGTGATGGCCTGCCATCTCGCGGGGGTCACCACCGCCATCGCCACCTGCGGCACCGCGTTCGGCGGCGAGCACGTCAAGATCCTGCGCCGGCTGCTGATGGACAGCTCGGCCTCGCACCGCGCCGGCGAGGTGGTCTTCACCTTCGACGGGGACGCGGCGGGCCAGAAGGCCGCGCTGCGCGCGTTCGAGGACGACCAGAAGTTCGCCGCCTACACGTTCATCGCCGTCTCGCCCGGCGGGATGGACCCGTGCGACCTGCGGGTGGCCCAGGGCGACGAGGCGGTCAGGGAGCTGGTCGAGGCGCGCGCCCCGCTCTACGAGTTCGCCGTCCGTTCCCTGGTCAACCGACACAACCTGGAGACGGCGGAGGGCCGTTCCGCCGCCCTGGAGCACGCGGCGCCGCTGGTCGCGCAGATCAAGGACCCCGCCATCCGGCACGAGTACGCGGTCCGGCTCGCCGGCCTGGTCGGCATCCCCGACGAGCGGTTCGTGCTGCGCAGGGTCGCGCAGTTGGCGCCGTGGAGCCGGCAGCGCGGCGAGCGGAACGGGAGCCTCCCGCGTGACGGCGGCGCGCGGGGCGCGGCGCACGCCCCGCCGTCGGCCGTGGCGCCCCCGTTCGGAGGGCCCTCCGGGGGCCCGGCGCTCAACCTGCGCAACCCGGCCCATCTCGGCGAGCGCGAGCTGCTGAAGCTGGCCCTCCAGTTCCCCGAGCTGGTCTCCCCGGCGTTCGACGCCTACGGCGAGGACGAGTTCACCGCCCCGCCCTACGCCATGGTCCGCCGCCTCATCATGGAGGCCGGCGGCGTCGCCTCCGCCGATTCCTCCTATCTGGGCCGGGTCAGTGAGGCGGCCCCCGACGACGCGGTGCGGGTCCTGGTCAACGAGCTGGCGGTCGAGCCGCTCCAGGTCGGCCGCAAGCGGCAGCGCGAGATGGACTCCTACGCCGGCTCCCGGCTGGTCCAGGTGCGGCTGGCGGCGGTCAACCGCCGCGTCCAGCAGTTGGAGTCGGACGCCCGCCGCGCCGAGGCCCAGTCGGGGAACACGACGGCGGCCGACGTCCGCCAGGAGCTGTGGACGCTCAACCAGTACGCCAGGGCGCTGCGGGAGCGCGGGGTGGCGGCGCTCTACGCGGTCTGAAGGCCGCCCGGCGGCGCGGCGGCGGCCCGGGCGCGGCTCGAAGTCGGTCAACTTCCCGGTGACCGGAGAAAATTGTCGCCGCACGCATCTCGTGGCCGGAGTCAGGTGTACCTCACACTGGGGAACGGTGCCGCTCCGCTCCCGCCGCGACCCTCCTGGAGGTCGTCCACGTGCAGACCCCGACACTCAAGCGTGCGGCTCCCGCCGCCCCCACCCCGTCCGCGACCGAGGAGCAGGAGGAGCGGTCCCTCGCCGTCACCACCAGGGCGGAGCCGGGCGGTGGCACGGCCAACGACCTCTTCCGCCAGTATCTGCGGGAGATCGGCCGGATCCCGCTGCTCACCGCGGCCGACGAGGTGGAGCTGGCCAAGCGGGTCGAGGCGGGCCTCTTCGCCGAGGAACGACTCAGCGGCACCGCCGAACTGGACGAACGCCTGGCCCTCGACCTGGACCGGCTGGTCGTCAGGGGCCGGATGGCCAAGCGCCGGCTGATCGAGGCCAACCTCCGGCTGGTGGTCTCCGTCGCCAAACGCTATGTCGGCCGCGGCCTGACCATGCTCGACCTGGTCCAGGAGGGCAACCTCGGACTGATCAGGGCCGTCGAGAAGTTCGACTACACCCGCGGCTTCAAGTTCTCCACGTACGCGACCTGGTGGATCCGCCAGGCGATGTCCCGCGCCATCGCGGACCAGGCACGCACCATCCGCGTTCCGGTCCATGTGGTCGAGCAGATCAACCGCGTCATCCGGGTCCAGCGCCGGGTGCTCCAGGAGCGCGGCTACGAGCCGCCGCCCGAGGAGGTCGCGGCGCTGCTGGGCCTCACGGCCGCACGGGTCGGCGAGATCCTGCGGCTGGCCCAGGACCCCGTCTCGCTCCAGACGCCGATCGGCGACGAGGACGACGTGGCGCTCGGCGACCTGATCGAGGACGTGGACATCCCCTCGCCGGCCGAGTCCGCCGCGTTCCTGCTGCTGCGCGAGCAGTTGGAGGCGGTGCTCTCCACGCTGGGCGACCGCGAACGCCGGGTGGTCGAGCTGCGCTACGGACTGCTCGACGGGCGGCCGCGCACCCTGGAGGAGATCGGCGGCCTCTTCGGCGTCACGCGGGAACGCATCCGCCAGATAGAACACAAGACCCTCGGCAAGCTGCGCGACCACACGTACGCGGAGCAGTTGCGCGGCTACCTGGACTAGCGGCTGGCCGCCGGGGCGTGGCGCGTCACCCCGTACGGGGCGCGGGGAGGCCCGCGAGCGACCGCCCGCCCCGGCGCGGTCGACGGCCCGCCCGGCCGGCGCGGCCGGTGGTCTTCCGGGGCCCGCCGGTCAGGTGATCGCCCCGGGGTGGATCTCGTCGCGCACGGCCGCGTACTGGAGGCGGACGGAGGAGCCGACGGCCGGCTGGTCCTCGTCCGGCTCGAACCGTTCGCCCCGCGCCGGCGCCCACTCCGGCGGCGCGTCCGCCGTCAGGCGCCCCTCGTCCACGCCCAGCGCCCACGCCGCCTGGCGGGCGGCGCCGATCGCGGTGTAGTCCGCCGGCTCGGGGACCACGACCGTGGCGTTCAACATCGCCGGCGCCAGCTTCCGCACCGCCGGCAGGGTCGCCACCTGGCCGAGCAGGAAGACCCGGTTGATCGCGACGCCCCGCCGGCGCAGCATGTCGGCGGCGTCGGCCAGCCCGCAGAGCATCCCCTCGAACGCGGCTCTGGCCAGGTGCTCCGGCTTCATCGACTCGCGCCGCAGCCCGGCCAGGGTGCCGGCGGCGTGCGGCAGGTCGGGCGCGCGTTCGCCCGCCAGATAGGGGAGCAGGACCAGGCCGTGCGCGCCGGGGGTGGAGGAGAGGGCGAGTTCGGACAGTTCGGACAGGTCGCGGCCGAGGAGTTCGGCCGTGCCGCGCAGCACCCGGCTGGCGTTGAGGGTGCGCACCATGGGCAGATGGTGCCCGGTCGCGTCCGCGAAGCCGGTGATCGTGCCGGTCGGGTCGGTCAGCGCCTCGTGGTGCACCGCGCAGACCGAGCCGGAGGCGCCGAGCGCGATGACCGCGTCGCCCCTGCCCACGCCGAGGCCGAGGGCCGCGGCCATGGTCTCCCCGGTGCCGGCCGAGATCAGCAGTCCCTCGGGGGTGCGTCCGGCGGCGTCGGCCGGGCCCAGCAGCTCGGGCAGGCTCACGGGATGGCCGATGGCCAACTCGGCGAGTTCGTGGCGCCAGTTGCCGGAGACCGCCGACCAGTAGCCGGTGCCGGAGGCGCCGCCGCGGTCCGTGGTCCAGCGGTTCGGCCGGCCCAGCAGCTGCCACACCAGCCAGTCCTGCGGCTGGAGCACGGTCGTGGTGCGCCGGGCCGCCTCCGGCTCCTGGCCGGCGAGCCAACGCAACTGCGCGACCGGGTGCGTCGGCTGCGGCACCGAACCGACGGCCTCGGCCCACGCGGCCCGCCCGCCCAACGCGTCCACCAGCGCGAACGACGCCGCGCGCGCCCGGTCGTCCGCCCCGGCCAACGCCGGGCGCACCGGCTTGCCGTCCGCGTCTATCGGGACCACGCTGTGCGGCTGGGAGGCGACTCCGATCGCCGAGACCTCGTCGAGCATCCCGCCGTCGGCGGCCTCGCCGAGGGACAGCAGCCATGACTCAGGCGCCGCCTCGCCGGACGGGTGTTCCGCGTGCCCCTGGCGCAGCACCTCACCGGTCTCGGCGTCGCAGACGACGATGCGGGTGTAGGCGGACGAGCTGTCGAGACCTGCGACGATTCCCATGGGTCCGAATGATGCCTCATCCGTTGGCCACGGGTGGACGGGCCCCGGAAACGGTGGCGCACCCGGGAACGGGCCTCGCGGGGGAAGGACCCCGCCGGGGAACGGGCCTCGCGGGGGGAGGGGCCTCGGGCCCGCGCGCTCCCCGATGCGCGGGCCCGAGCGCCACCTACGAGCCGGCCTCGGTCGCCGGCCGCACGTCGGTCATCACCGCGGAGCCCGCCTGCTTGGCGGCGCGGCGTTCCATCAGGTTGCGGGCGACCGGTTCCGTCCAACGGGCGGCCAGCGGGCCCACGATGACCATGATCAGCACATACGCCGTCGCCACCGGCGCGATCCGTGGTTCGGTCGCCGAGGCGAGACCGGCGATCACGATGGAGAACTCGCCGCGCGCCACCAGGGCGCCGCCGGCCCGCAGCCTGCCGCGCGGCCCGATGCCCGCACGACCGGCCGCGTACCAGCCCGTGGCGATCTTGGTGAGAACGGTCACCACGGCGAGCAGCAGCGCCGGAACGAGCACCGGCGGTATGTCGCTCGGCGTGGTGGAGAGGCCGAAGAACACGAAGAAGACCGCCGCGAAGAGGTCACGCAGCGGCATGAAGAGCCGGCGGGTGGTGTGCGCCACCTCGCCGGAGAGGGCGATGCCCACCAGGAACGCGCCGACGGCCGCCGACACCTGGAGCTTCTGCGCGATCCCGGCGACCAGCAGGGTCAGGCCGAGGACCACCAGCAGCAGCATCTCCGGGTTGTCCGAGGAGACCGTCTTGCTGATCCACCGGCCGTGACGCAGCGCGACGAAGAGCGCGATGCTGGCGGTGCCCAGCGCGATCGCCAGCGTGACGCTGCCGCTGACCAGCCCCACGCCGGCCAGGACGGTGGAGAGCACCGGCAGGTAGACGGCCATCGTCAGGTCCTCGATGACCAGGATGCCCAGGATCACGGGGGTCTCCCGGTTGCCGAGGCGGTTGAGGTCGGTGAGCACCTTGGCGATCACGCCGGAGGAGGAGATGTAGGTGACGCCGGCCAGCGCCAGCGCGCCCACCGGGCCCCACCCCAGCAGGAACCCGGCGAGTGCCCCGGGCGTCGCGTTCAACAGCAGGTCGACCGCGCCGGACGGGTACTGCGTCTTGAGGCTGTCCACCAGTTCGGGCGCCGTGTACTCCAGGCCCAGCATCAGCAGCAGCAGGATGACGCCGATCTCGGCGCCCACCTCGATGAAGCCCTCGGTGGTGTTGAGCGGGAGCAGTCCGCCGTGCCCGAAGGCCAGGCCGGCCAGCAGGTAGAGGGGGATGGGGGAGAGACCGAGCCGGCCGGCCAGTCGTCCGACCAGGCCGAGGCCCAGGACGACCGCCCCCAGTTCGATCAGCATGATGGTGGTGTCGTGCAAGAGTCACCGCACCTTTCAGTTCGCCCTGCCGCGCCCGGGCGCCGCATGTGTCGTCGGTGTTCGAACCCGGCGTGCGGCAACCCGCGCGGGGGCGTGCGTGACGCCGGGTCCCAGCGCTGTGGCGGTCCCGGACGTACGGACCGCGCTGATCAGCCGCCGGCGATGATGTCGGAGAGGTCGTCGACGCCCTCGCGGGTGCCGACCACCACCAACGTGTCTCCCGCCTCAAGGCGGTAGTCGGGACTGGGGGAGGGGTGCGTGCTGGTCCTGCGCAGCACGGCGACGATGGAGGCGCCGGTGCGGGTGCGGGCCCGCGTGTCGCCCAACGGCCGCCCCCGGTAGGGGGAGTCGGGGCCGATGGGGATGCGCTCGGTCACCAGGTCGAAGCCGAGTTCGCCGCCGGGGAGGGCGTGGTCCGCGAGGTCGGGCGCGATGATCGAGGCCAGCCGGGCCGCCTCCTGGGCGTCCAGCGGCACGGTGCCCTGGCAGGCGTCGGGGTCGTCCGGCGAGTAGAAGGCGATGAACCGCCGACCGTCCTCGTGCGCGACCACCGAGATGTGTCGACCGTCCCGAGTGGCGAGGTCGTACTGGGTGCCGACGCCCGGCAGTGGCGTGCGTCGCGTCACCATGAAAACGCCCTCCTCAGGCGGGGGTTCGTGCTGAGCATAACGTCAAGAGGAAACCAGCCTGTTTCCGCAGTCAAGAAAAACCCTGGCAAAGCGAGGCATGGGAACGGTAAAGAGGGCATGTCAGGGGAGTGCCAACATCTCTTTGCAAAGAAGTGTTGGCGGTTTATGGTGGCCGGGTGACCGACACTCCACGCGATGGCGGCGCTCCGACGGAACGCCCCGCTCAGCCGCTCGCCCACCTGACGGATCCGCCCGTCTCGCACATCGAGCTGGACGCGCGCGGACTGCGCGCGCTGGCCCATCCGGTGCGGGTCAGACTGCTCGGACTGCTCCGCGTCCACGGGCCGGCCACCGCCACTCTTCTGGCCCAGCGCATGGAGCTGACCAGCGGCGCGACCAGCTACCACCTGCGCCAGTTGGCGGCGGCCGGCTTTGTCTCCGAGGACACGGAACGCGGCAACGGACGCGAACGCTGGTGGCGTTCGGTGCACCAGGCGACCGCCTTCCGTGACATGGACCTGGTGCGGCGGGAGATGGACGCGACCCTCGGCTATCTGCGGTCGATCCTCGCCTCACACACGCTGATGGCCCAGCGGACGCTCAACGAGCTGGAGACCATGCCTCGGGAGTGGGGCGACGTCGTGGAGTTCAGCGACGCGCTGCTGCGGCTGACCCCGGAGGAGGCGAAGGAGCTGCGGCGCGACATCTCCGGCGTGCTCAACCGCTACCGCCGCTACGCCCCGGACCAGCCGACCGCCCCCGAGGGCGCCGAACGGGTAACGCTCGTCCTCCACATGCTGCCCGGCCTCGACGACACTGACGGCGCGGCGCCGGAGGCGGGCGCCGGTGCGTCCGCTGCGGGCGACGCCTCCGCTGCGGGCGACGCCTCCGTGGCCGGTGACGCCTCGGTCGCTGGTGACGCCTCGGTCGCCCATAGCGCCTCGGTCGCCCGTGACCGGGCCGCCGCGGGGGAGGGTGTCGCGGGGCGCTCCGACGGTGCGTCATGAGACGGGCGACGAGGGCTGCGGAGAACCGACTCCGGCCGCTGGTCGGCGTGTTGACGGCGATGGGCATCGCCTACACCGGAAGCCGCGTCGCCGCCATCGCGCTTCCGTGGTTCGTGCTCACCTCCACGGGGAGCGCCGCCCAGACCGGGCTGGTGGCGTTCTGCGAGATGACGCCGTATGTGCTGGTCAAGGCACTCAGCGGACCCGTGGTCGACCGGATCGGGCCGCGTGTCGTGTCCTGGACGACCGACCTGTTCAGCGCGGTGGCCATCTGTCTCGTCCCGCTTCTGCACGCCGCCGACGCGCTTCCGCTCTGGGCACTGCTGGTGCTGGTCGCGCTGGTCGGAGCGTCCCGGGGGCCGGGTGACCTGGCCAAGGAGGTCATGATCCCGGAGGCGGCCGAACGCGGCACGCTCCCCCTGGAACGCGCCACCGGCGCCGCCGGGGTGATCGAACGGCTGGCCACCACGGTCGGGCCGCTCGCCGGTGGCGGACTGATCGCGCTGGTCGGGCCGTTGGCCGGGCTCTATGTGAACGCGGCCTGCTTCGTGACCGGGTCCCTGGTGATCGCGCTGACCCTGCCCCCGGGGATGGGGCGCCCCGTGCCGCCCGAGGCCGTGGAGGGCGGGACGGGGGCGCCGGCTTCCGGTTACTGGCGGCAGATGGCCGAGGGCTTTCGTTTTCTGAGCGGGGCGCCGCTGTTGCTGGCGTTGATGATCACCATCGCGATCACCAACCTGCTGGACGCGGCGTTCAGCTCCGTCCTGCTTCCGGTCTGGGCGGAACGCAGCGGCGCGGGCCCCTCGGCGCTCGGCGTGCTGGTGGCGACGTTCAGCGTCGGCGCCGTCGTCGGGAGTCTGATCGCGACGGCCCTGGCGCACCGACTGCCCCGCCGGCCCGTGGTGCTGATCGGCTACACGGTGTGCGGTCTGCCGCGCTATCTGGTCATGGCGCTCGCGTTGGACGGGCACGCGCCGCTTCCCGTGGTGGCCGTGGTCTTCGTGTTGGGCGGCCTCGGGGCCGGCTTTCTCAACCCGATCATCGGGGCGGTGATGTTCGAACTGATACCCCGCCGGCTGCTGGGCCGCACCAAGGCGCTGTCCACCTCGCTGGCCTGGTCGGGCATCCCGCTGGGCGGGCTGCTCGGCGGCCTGGCGGTCACGGCGGCCGGGCTCGGCCCGACGCTGCTGGTCGTCGGCTCTCTCTATCTGCTCACCACCACCATCGCCGGACTCCGGCCGGAGTGGCGGGAGATGGACGCCTCCCGCCGCGGACGCCAGACTGCCGGTGCCGACAGCCCCGGAGCTTGCGACCCGGCCACCGGGGATCCCGCGCCCGACGCCCCAGGAGCGGAAGTTTCCGGTGCCGGCGACTGCGGAGCCGGCGACTCAGGAGTCGGCGACTGCGGTGCCGGCGCGTCCAGGGGCTCCGCGCCCGAGAAGGCCGTGGCCGCGTCTGTCGAGGTCGAGGTCGAGGCCGGGAGCGATGCCGAGGCCGGGAGCGATGCCGGCGTCGGCGCCTCGCCAGCCGACGAGAGGTCGGGGCGGCCCGTCCCCTGAGCCTCGGCGGCCCCCGGGAGGAGGTCCGACTCCTCCCCTGGGACGACCCGGCCGGTCCCCGGCCCGGCTAACGTCGTCACCGTGCGGATGAGCTGGCTCACCGATGCGGTGAGGGACCGGAGGGGGCCGGTGCGGCTGGTACCCGCGCTGCTCGCCCCCGGCTGTCTGCTGCTGGTCGGCAGCGGCGAACCCACCTCGGCCGACTGGGCGTTCGCCCTGGTCGCGGCGCTCGCTCTCCTTCCCGGTGGCTGTCTGCCGCTGTCGGTGGTCTTCGTCGAGGCCGCGCTGGTGGTCGTCGCCGGTGCCGTGGCCGACGCCCCGCCCGCCGTCGTGAAGGTCGCCGCCTGCCTCGCCATGGTCGAACTCGCCGCCCGCCGACCGCCCAAAGCCGCGCTGTTCGGCGGGGCGGCCCTGGCGCTGGCATACCTGGTGGTGTACCTGGAGTGCGGCGAGTGCGCGGACGCCGTCGGGCTCGGCTACCTGCTGGTGGTGCTGGTCGCCGCGCCACTGCTGCTGGGGTGGTGGCTTCGTGCCCTCAGCCAGAATCTGGCCCAGGCCCAGGCCAGGGCGCGCGAGGCCGAGGAGCGCAAGGAACTGGCCGCCCTCGGCGCGCGGTTGGCCGAACGCGCCGAGCTGGCGCGGGAGGTGCACGATCTGGTCGCTCACCATGTCGCCTCGATGGCGCTGCGGGCCGGGGTGGCCCGGGAGGTCCTGCCCGATCTCGACCCGCGGGTGCGCACCGTGCTGGACGACGTGCACGGCTCGGCCACCACCGCGCTCGTCGATCTGCGCCGGCTGGTCGCCGTGCTCCGCGACCCGGCATCGGTCACCGACCCGACCCGTTCGCTGCTGGTCGAGCCGGCCGAACTGCCCGCCGCCCTCGCGTCGGTGGTGGAACGCTCCGGCCGTAACGGGCTGCTGCTGGAGAGCCAGGTCGACCCCGAGGTCGCCGGCCTGGACGCGCTGCGCGGGCTCGCGGTGCTGCGGGTGGTGCAGGAGGGACTGACCAACGTCGCCAAGCACGCGGGGGTCGGCGCCCGCGCACGGGTCTCGGTGGCGCTGGCCGACGACGCCGTCCTCGTCGAGATCAGCGACGGAGGGGACGGTGCCCCGGCACCGGAACGGCTGCTGGTCGACTCCGGCTACGGCATCGAGGGGCTGCGCGAACGCCTCGCACTGCTCGGCGGTACCGTCACCGCCGGGCCCGAGGGCCGGGGCTGGCGGCTGCGGGCGACGGTGCCGACCGACGCCGCCCGGGTGGCGAGGAGGTGAACCGTGACGACAGGGGTACTGCTGGTCGACGACCAGCAACTGGTCCGCGCCGGGCTGCGGATGCTCTGCGACTCCACGGAGGACATCAGGGTGGTCGGTGAGGCGGCGGACGGCGAGGAAGCGGTGCGGCTGGTCGCCTCGGCCGCCCCGGACGTGGTGTTGATGGACCTGCGGATGCCGGGGATGGACGGCACCGCGGCCACGGCGCGGGTGCTCGCCGACCGTCCGGAGACCAGAGTCGTCGTGCTGACCACCTTCGATGACGACGACCATCTCTACCCCGCGCTGGCCGCCGGGGCCTGTGGCTTTCTGGCGAAGGACGCGACGCCGGGCGAACTTCTGGACGCGGTCCGCCAGGCGGCGGCCGGCGGCAGCCCGTTCAGCGGGCCGGTGCTGGCCCGGCTGGTGGGCCAGGCGACGAGCGCGTGGCGCGCGGAGCGCCCGCCGGAGCCGCCTCCGCTGACCGCCCGCGAACGCGAGGTGCTGGCCTGCGTCGGCGCCGGGCTGAGCAACGGGGAGATCGCCGACCGGATGCGGGTCGGGATGACCACCGTGAAGACCCACGTCGGCAGCCTGATGCGGAAGACGGACAGCCCCAGCCGGGTACGGCTGGCGATCTTCGCCATCCGCCACGGTCTGGCGGGCTGATCCCGGGGCTCCGTGGCCGCCCCCCGACGGCGCGGCGTGGCTCAGTCGTCGAGGCCGAGGCCCAGCCGGACCGCCGCCTCCACCGGCGAGTAGCCGCCGTCGGCCCGCGCCAACTGGAGCGGCGCCACCGGCTCCAGCGGCGGCTGCGCGATGATCCTCGGCCGGCTGCCCCGGTGCGGCTGGGCGGCGTGCACCAGGAAGGGATGGCACAGATACACGTCGCCGGCCCGCCCCGTCGCCAACGCCTCCGGGCGGTCCGCCGCGTCCAGCCGGCCGGCCTCGTCCATCGCCCCGCACAGCTCGAAGAACTCCCGCCCCTCCTCCCCGGCCTCCGCCAGGAACGGCGGTACGTCGCGGTGTGAACCGACCTTGATCCTGGTCGGCGCGTCGTCCTCGCCGACGTCGGTGAAGAGAAACAGCATCAGCAGAGCCCGACCCCGCGAACGCAGATTGATCCGGGGCTCGGTGCCGTCCGCTCCGCCGGCGAAGCTGGCGTCGAGATGCCAGCCGGCGTCGCCCGGCTGCTCCGGGTGGGGAAAGCGGATGGGAAAGGTCCCCAGACCCAGCCGCGGCAACCACCTGCCGACGCCCACCAGTTGGTCGAGTGCCCTCCGCAGCCGCTCCGTGTTGGCCGCCTGCCGGAACGGCTCCGCCGCCGAGCCCTCGATGCGGATCAGCGGCCCCGGCCAGCCGGCGGGATCGTCCGGGTCGACCTCCGCCATCCGCCACAACTCCGCCTGTCCCGCCTCCGCCACGGACCGGGGAAACGCCTCCGGCACCCGTACGAAGCCGTCGCGCACGAAGCCCTCGACCTGGTCCTGGGTCA
The DNA here is from genome assembly GCF_900230195.1 of Streptomyces zhaozhouensis. Classification (GTDB taxonomy): domain Bacteria; phylum Actinomycetota; class Actinomycetes; order Streptomycetales; family Streptomycetaceae; genus Streptomyces; species Streptomyces zhaozhouensis. The sequence continues at coordinate 199,290 of NZ_OCNE01000002.1, read as the reverse complement.
GTGTGTCGTGTGGGTTGGCCATGGGCGTCGATGGTGAGGCACGAGCGTCCGGCGGGGCAATCCCTTTTGACGGGGCGCTCCGGTACAGGCAACCCCAGCAACCGACGCACGCGCGACGGAACTCCCGCAAGCCATCGCCTGGCCCTGCGCACCCCTCGGCCTCCCGTCTTTCCTTCGTTGGGAAACTCATTAATTAGTAAGAATTGTTGACACCGGGCCGGAGGCGGCGCAGGCTGTTCCTCGGACGGGGGACGACGATCGGGGGGAGGCGGGCCATGGAGCCCTACGCCTCCCGAGGCGTCCACGGCCAGACCGTCGAGGTGCTGGCCCACCGGCTGCTGGGCGGGGAGTGGCCGGAGGGCGGCACGCTCGACCTGGTCGCCCTCCAGGCGGAGTTGGACGTCAGCCTCACCGCGCTGCGGGAGTCTCTCAAGGTGCTCGCGGCCAAGGGGCTGGTCGACGCCCGGCAACGTCGAGGGACCTTCGTCCGGCCGCGGTCCCAGTGGAATCTGCTCGACCCCGACGTGATCCGCTGGCGACTCGCCACCGCGCCGGCCGACGGGGGAGCCGGCGCGGCGCTTCACCGGGATCTCGGCGAGGTCCGCGCCATCGTGGAGCCCGCGGCCGCCCGGCTCGCCGCCGAGCGCCGCGGCCCCGACGACCTCGCCGCCCTGGACGACGCCCTGGCCGCGATGGGGCGCGCCGTCTCGCCCGCCGAGGCCGCCGCGGCGGATATCGCCTTCCACCGGGCGCTGTTGGCCGCCACCCACAACGAGCTGCTGGTCCGCATGGAGCTGGTCATCGAGTCCGGACTGGAACGCCGCGACCTGCTCGTGCACAGCTCCGCGGCCGCCGGCGACCCGGTGCCCCACCACGAGGCCGTCCTCGTGGCGGTGCGTGCGGGCGATCCCGACGGCGCCGAGGCGCTGATGCGGGCGCTGCTCGACAAGGCCGCCCGCGACCTCGACCGCGTCAGCCGGCCGGAGCCCGACTAGCGCCGCCCACCGCCCGTACACCCGGCACCTTCCTTCGCGGGCCACGACCGCGCACCACGCACCCACCGCACGGAAAGCACGCACGAGGCACCCCACATGAAGATCACCCGCATCGAGACGTTCCTCCTCCCGCCGCGTTGGCTCTTCTGCCGGGTCGAGACCGACGAGGGCGTCGTCGGCTGGGGCGAACCCGTCGTGGAGGGCCGCGCCGAAGTGGTCCGCGCCGCCGTCGACGTGCTCGCCGAGTACCTCGTGGGGCGCGACCCGCTGCGCGTCGAGGACCACTGGCAGGTGCTCACCAAGGGCGGCTTCTACCGGGGAGGACCGGTACTCTCCAGCGCTGTCGCGGGCCTCGACCAGGCGCTGTGGGACATCGCGGGCAAGCACTACGGGGCGCCCGTGCACGCCCTGCTCGGCGGCCCGGTGCGGGACCGCGCCCGGGTCTACGCCTGGGTGGGTGGCGACGACCCCAGCGAACTCGCCGACCAGGTCGCCGCCCAGGTGGACGCCGGCTTCACCGCCGTGAAGATGAACGCCGCCGGGGTCACCCGTCCCCATGCCAGCGTCGCCGAGATCGAGGGCGTCGTGGCGCGGGTCGCCACGGCCAGGGAGGTCCTCGGCCCCGAGCGGGACATCGCGATCGACTGCCACGGGCGCTTCAGCGCCGCCAGCTCCCGACGACTCCTGCACGAGATAGCCCCGCTCCACCCGCTCTTCGTGGAGGAGCCGCTGCCGCCCGAGCAGAACCATGTGCTGGCGGGTCTCGTGGAGGCCGGCCCGGTCCCGATCGCCACCGGCGAGCGGATCTACGACCGCTCCGGCTTCCTGCCCGTGCTCCAGTCCGGGGTGGCCGTCGTCCAGCCCGATCTCTCCCACGCGGGCGGCATCTCCGAGGTGCGCCGCATCGCCTCCCTCGCCGAGACCTTCGGCGCCCACTTGGCGCCCCACTGCCCGCTCGGCCCCATCTCCCTCGCCGCCAGCCTCCAGGTGGTCTTCGCCACACCGAACTTCCTGATCCAGGAACAGAGTCTGGGCATCCACTACAACCGCGAGGCCGACCTGCTCTCGTACGTCCTCGACACCGAGCCCTTCCGCTTCGTCGACGGGCACGCCACCCGCACCGAGCTGCCCGGGCTCGGGGTCACGGTCGACGAGGCGGCGGTCCGGGAGGCCGACCGCACGGGGCACGCCTGGCGCAATCCGGTCTGGCGCCACCCCGACGGCGGCTTCGCCGAGTGGTGAGACGAGGAGCCCCCGGATCGTGGCCCAGGGCGATCTGCGAGGCTTGTGCCCAGGACACCGGCCCGTGACCTTTGAAGAAGGCTGATCGATGAACCTGCTGGAATCGCTGCGCGCCAGGCGGCTGCTGGCCATCGTGCGCGGCTCCGACCCGGACGCGTCGCTGCGCGCGGTGCGCACCCTGGTCAGCCAGGGCGTGAGCCTGGTCGAGATCTCCCTGAGCGGGCGCGACGCCCTGGACGTCATCGCGGCCGCCCGCGCCGAGCTGGGCCCGGAGGCGCCCCTGGGCGCCGGCACCGTGCTCACGGCGGAGGACGCCACGGCCGCCCACGCGGCCGGTGCCGACTTCCTTGTGACCCCGGGACTCGGCGCCGGGCTCGACGAGGCCCACCGCCTCGGCCTGCCCACCCTGGCCGGGGCGTTGACGCCCAGCGAGATCATCGCCGCCCGCAGCGCGGGCGCCACGGCGATCAAGATCTTCCCCGCGGACGCGATGGGCGGACCGCGCTATCTGCGCGCGCTGCGGGGGCCGTTCCCCGGTGTGCCGCTGGTTCCGGTCGGCGGGGTGGACGCCGAGGCCGCCAGGGCGTATCTGGAGGCGGGAGCGGTCGCGGTCGGCGTCGGCTCCCCGCTGCTGGGGGACGCGGCCGACGGGGGAGCGCTCGACACCCTGGCCGAGCGGGCCGGGACCTATCTGCGGCTGACCGAGGAGGCGTCGGCATGAGTGAGACACCCGAGGTCGTGGTCTGCGGTGAGGCGATGAGCCTGCTGCTGGCCGAGCCGGGCGTGCCGCTGGAGCACGCCACCACCTTCCGGCGCTCCATCGCGGGCGCCGAGAGCAATGTCGCGGCGGGGCTCGCCAGGTTGGGCCACCGCACCCGCTGGCTGGGCAGGGTCGGCGACGACCCGGCCGGGCGGGCCGTGTTGGCGAAGCTGCGTTCCGATGGCATCGACACCTCCTACGCGGTCGTGGACTCCTCGGCACACACCGGGATGCTGGTCAGGGACAGCCATCCGGCGCGCGCCATCGACGTGCAGTACTACCGGGCCGGCTCGGCGGCCTCCCGTATGACGCCGGAGGAGGTGGGGCTGGAGGCGCTGGCCGGGGCGCGGCTGCTGCACGTCACCGGGATCACCCCGATGCTCTCCGAGTCCACCCGGGCCGCGACGGAACGGCTCTTCGACCTGGCGGTCGAGGCGGGGGCGTTGGTCTCCTTCGACCCCAACATCCGGCTCAAGGTGGGGCCCGCCGAGCGGTGGCGCGAGGTGGTCGGACCGCTGATGGGCCGGGCCGACCTCGTGCTGACCGGCGAGGACGAGCTGGAGCTGCTCTGTCCCGAGGAGACGCCCGAGGCCGCGGTGGAGCGGATGCTGGCAGCGGGGGCCCGGGCCGTGGTGATCAAGCACCGGGACAAGTCGGCCGGCTGCCACACGGCCGAAGGTGCCTGCCGCCAGTCGGCGTTCACCGTGCCGGTGGCCGATCCGGTGGGAGCCGGCGACGCCTTCGCCGCGGGCTTTCTCGCCGGCTGGCTGGCGGAACTGCCACCGCGTCGCGCGCTCGAACAGGGCGCAGCGACCGCGGCGTTGGTCGTGCAGTGCGCCAACGACACCGACGGGCTGCCGGACCGGGCCGGGTTGGAGAGGGCGCTGCTGTCCTTCACCCAGGACACCGAGGCCGTCAACCGCTGATCGTAGGCCGATCGGGGCCGTGCGTGCTCCCTCGTCATCCGGTACCTCCCGGGGCGCCGACGTCCTCGCGGCCCTCCGTCGCCCCCTCGGGGGTGTCGGGGGCGCGCAGGCCGTCGAGGGCGGTCCGCACCACGACGTCGACGTACTCCCCGGTCAGCGGGCCGTCCCGGTGGAGCCAGCGATTGCGCACCGGGCCCCAAATCATTTCCACGGCGACATCGAGATCCAGCTCTGAGGAGAGCTGGCCCGCCTCCTGCGCGCTGCGCAGCCGGCGCCGCTTGACCTCGCGGATCGGCTCCTCCAGCCGCTGCTGGTAGTCGGCGGCCAGCTCCGGGTCGACCAGGACCTCGACCGTCAGCGCCCGCATCGGCTCGCTGTAACGCGGGTCGTTCAACTCGTCGGCCGTGGCGCGGAGTACCGCCCTGAGGTCGGACTCCAGGTCTCCCGTGTCGGGCAGCTCGCCGGGGCCGCCCTCGGGGCCCTCGGAGAGGGAGAGGAGCGCGTCGAAGAGCACCGCGCCCTTCGACGGCCACCAGCGGTAGATCGTCTGCTTCCCCGCGCCCGCCCGGGACGCTATGCCCTCGACGCTCAACTTCGCGTAGCCGACCTCGCCGACCAGCTCCAGCGCGGCGTTGAGGATCGCCTTGCGGGTGGCCTCGTTGCGACGGGTGTTGTCGGGTGCTCTGCGTGAGGGAGTCATGCGGGCAGCGTACCCCATGGCGAGACGAGACGCACCGTCTTGTTTTCTCCTCGGGTTGTGTGTAAGGTTCCGGGGTGAGTCGAGACGGGCCGTCTCGTCTCGGGATTCGTCGAAAGGACGCGCCATGACCACGGCTTCCTCCCGCCCCGCTTCCGCCGCCCCCGCCTCGCACGTGACAGTCGCCGCCCGGGCGAGGGCGCAACGCGAGGGTCGCGTGTGGCTGATCACCGGTGCCAGCCGAGGGCTCGGGCGGGCCTTCGCGGAGATCGCGCTCGCCGCCGGCGACCGGGTGGTGGCCTTCTCCCGCACCGTCGGCGCCATGGACGACCTGGCGGCCGCCCACCGCGACCGCCTGCTGGCCTTCGCGCTGGACGTCACCGACCGCGCGGCCGTCTTCGCGGCCGTGTCCGAGGCCGTCGCCCGCTACGGTCGGCTCGACATCGTGGTGAACAACGCGGGCTTCCTCACCATGGGCATGGTCGAGGAGTTCACCGAGGAGCAGGCCCGCGCCCAGTTCGAGGTCAACTTCTTCGGTGCCCTCTGGGTGAGCCAGGCCGTCCTCCCCACGCTGCGCGCCCAACGCTCCGGCCATCTCGTCCAGATCTCCAGCGTCGGCGCGCTGGTGGGCCATCCCCTCACCGGCCTGTACAGCGCGAGCAAGGCGGCCCTGGAGGGGATGAGCGAGGCGCTGGCCGCCGAGATCGCCGACTTCGGGGTCAAGCTCACCATCGTGGAGCCCGGCGGCTACTGGACGGACCTCTACACCTCGGGTCTGGTAGCCGCCGAGCCACGGCCGCAGTATGCCCCGCTCCGCGCTGAGATGGAGCGCCGCTACGCGGAGGGCTCGGTGGACAGCCCGCCCGATCTGGCGGCGCGGGCGCTGCTCACCCTGGTCGACTCGGAGGATCCACCGCTGCGCCTGCTGCTCGGCAGCCTGGTCTACGACCTCGCTCTCGACGTCTGCCGGGACCGGATGGAGACCTGGGCGGCCTGGGAGGAGGTCAGCCGGGCCGCCGAACGAGCGGTCCCCGCCCCTGCTCCGGCTCCGGCGCCGTGAGGGAGGGAACCGCCCGCTGGGCGGCCCGGTTCCTCCGCCGTGGGGCGGCATCGGGGCGCCGTCCCGTTGTTCGTCGGAGCCGTCGCCATGGCGCTGTCCCGCGCGGGCGAGGGAGGTTCGGGCAGGACGGTCGAGGGGCGCGGGTGGTGCGGAACGCTGCCCGCCGCTTCGGGGGAGTGCTTCCCGCGTTCGGAGGACGGCACCTTCGTGGCGGCGGCCCTCCGCGCCCCGCAGCGGGCGGACGCGCAGCGTTTCGGACGCGCCCCGCGGCCCGCGGAGAGGTGCGCCGGCGGGGGTGGTGGCCCCGGGCGGTCCTTCCGGCAGGTAAAGGGCCGCCCGGGGGATCACGAGACGGTGGTGGTTCGCGGGGGCCGCTCGGTGCGGCGGGACCGCTTCGGCGCGTCGTGGGCTCCGCGCCGCGGATCGGCGTCCACGCGACCTTCCGTGGCCTTGGCTATCTCGTTCCCGGCCTCGTCCCCGCCGAACATCGAAACCCGCCGAGCCCGCGCGTCGGCGCGCGCGGTGTGGTGCGACACCCGCGTCACACGCTGGGCGCGCGCCCCGGTGAACTCAACCGTCCGGTCCCGGCGTTGTTCCGGCCGGGCCAGCGGCGTTCTGATGACGCGGCCCCCGCGTTCGCGACGCCCCCGGTGCTTCCGTCAGCGCCGTCCCGCCCGCCGGCCCCGGGCTGGGGCGACGGGCGGGGACGGGCCCGGGGCGTGGAGCCCGCGTCAGTGCGCGGCGGGCGTCAGCCGGAGGGTACGGATCTCGAACGGCCGCAGGCGCAGTCGCTCCAGGTCAGGCGGCGTCGGCTGGTCGGCCAGCGGGCGCTCCAGCAGGTCGGTCACGGCAGCGCCGGCCAGCGGGAGGTCGCAGTCAAGCCGTGCGGTGGCGCGCCCGCCGAGCGATTCGTAGAGCCGTACCACCAGGTCGCCGGAGCCGTCGTCCGCCAGTTTGACGGCCTCGATCACCACGGCGTCGTTGTCGACGGAGACCAGCGGCGTGACGGCGCGATCGCCGGGCACCCGGCGTTCGGCGAGGTTGAAGTGGTAGCCCTCCCGGATGGCGTCGCCCAGCGAGGCGTTCACCACCAGCCCGTAGCGGAGCCGGTGTTCCCCCAGGTCCGCCTCCGGATCGGGGAAGCTCGCCGCGCGCAGCAGGGTCAGTCGCGCCGTGGTGGTGGAGCCGCCGTCGGGCCGCACGTCCCTGGTCACCTCGTGGCCGTAGGAGGAGTCGTTGACCAGCGCGACGCCGAAGCCAGGCTCCTCCAGATGCAGCCACCGGTGCGCGCAGAACTCGAACTTGGCCGCCTCCCAGCTGGTGTTGCTGTGCGTGGGGCGCGGGGTGTGTCCGAAGGGGATCTCGCCGCGCGAGGTCTCGGCCCGGATGTCGACGGGGAAGGCCACCTTCAGCAGCTTCTCACGCTCCCGCCAGTCGACCCGGGTGTCCACGTCCAGCCGCCGCGCCCCGGCCGGCAGGGTGAGTACCTGCTCGATCCGGGAGGCGCCGACGGTCCGCACCACCCGCACCCCGCCTTCCGGGGTGGCGGACACCTCGTCCGCCTCGGTCAGGTCGGTGACGGCGTTGCGGTAGAAGGCGTCGATGTCCCAGGCGTCCCACTGGTTGGGGAAGTCCTGATGGAGCTGGAGCAGGTTGGCGGCCGCGCCGGGAGCGACGGTCTCGCGTTCCGCCTCGACGTCCCAGATCGAGGTGACCAGGCCGCGTTCGTCCACGGTGACCCGGACCAGCCCGTTGTCCAGGAGGAGCGGCGCCTCCCCGGACGGCTCCGCGGCCGCCTCGGGGGCGACGGTGTCGAGCGGGGCGGCGCCCAGGGCCGGCACCCCGCCGCGCGCGTGCGGGGCGGCGTTGAAGACGACGGTGCCCGACCCGTCGCCGGCCAGGGCCCGTTGTGCCTCGTCGACCAGAGCGGTCAGTTCGGCCAGGACTCCGGCGTAGGTCTCCTCGGCCTCCTGGTGCACCCAGGCGATGGAGGAGCCCGGCAGGATGTCGTGGAACTGGTGCGTCAGCACCGTCTTCCACAGGCGGTCGAGCCGCTCGTAGGGGTACGTCGCTCCGGTGCGCAGGGTCGCCGTGGCGCACCAGAGTTCGACCTCGCGCAGCAGGTGTTCGCTGCGGCGGTTGCCCTGCTTGGTGCCCAACTGGCTGGTGAGCGTGCCTCGGTGCAGCTCCAGGTACAGCTCACCGACCCATACGGGCGCCTGGTCGCCGTACTCCTCGTGCGCCTTGGCGAAGAAGGCCTCGGGGCCCTCGATCTCCACCCTGGCCGAGCCGCCCAGATCGCCCAGCCGGGCGGCGCGCCCCAGCATCTCCCGGGTGGGGCCGCCGCCGCCGTCGCCGTAGCCGAAGGGCACGAGCGAGCGGTTGGCCAGGCCCTTGTCGCGGAAATTCCGCTCGCTGTGGGCCACTTCGGCGCCGGAGAGCTCGGCGTTGTAGGTGTCGACGGGCGGGAAGTGGCTGAAGACCCGGGTGCCGTCGATGCCCTCCCACCAGAACGTGTGGTGGGGGAAGTCGTTCGTGGTGTTCCAGGAGATCTTCTGGGTGACGAACCACCGGACCCCGGCCAGCTTCATCAGCTGGGGGAGGGCCGCGTTGTACCCGAAGGTGTCCGGCAGCCACATCTCCCGGGTCTCCACCCCGAACTCCTCAAGGTAGAAGCGCTTGCCATGGACGAACTGCCGCACCAGCGACTCGCCGCCGGTGATGTTGGTGTCCGGCTCCACCCACAGACTGCCGGTCGGGAGGAACTGCCCGGTGCGTGCCTTCTCCTGGGCGCGGGCGTAGACCTCCGGCCGGTGTTCCTTGAGCCAGGCCAACTGCTGGGCCTGGGACATGACGAACTGGAAGTCGGGGTGTTCGTCCATGAGCGCGGTGACGTTGGAGACGGTGCGCGCGACCTTGCGTACGGTCTCGCGCAGCGGCCACAGCCAGGCGGTGTCGATGTGGGCGTGTCCCACGGCCGATATCCGGTGCGCCCGTTCACCGGCCGGCACGGCGAGCGCGGGGGCGAGAAGCTCCCTGGCCGCCGCGGCGGTGCCCGCGATGTCGTGCAGGTCGACGGCGTCGAGGGCGCTCTCCACGGCGCGCAGCAGTTGCCAGCGTCGGGTGTCCTCCTCGGGCAGCTCGGCCAGCAGGCCGCCGAGCACGTCCAGGTCCTGGGTCAGCTCGAAGACCTCGCGGTCGAGGACGGCGAGGTCGGCCCTGGTCAGCCGGTAGATGGGGTCGCCGGCCTCGCCCCGTCCGGTCAGCCAGGAGGCGCGGTCGCCCGAGCGGGTGGGCAGGAACGAGATGCCACCGGGACCGTCGTCCAGGATCACCGGGTTGGCGGCGGCCTCCACGTAGTAGGTGAACTCCTCGCCTCCGACGGCCTCTTCGGCGACGGTCACCCAGGCGTTGCGCGGGTTGAGCGCCTTCACGGCGGTGCCGTCGGCTCGGTAGACGAGTCCCTCGGCGGCGAAGCCCGCCTTGGTCGCGTCGAAGCCGAGGTCGAGCACGGCCTCGACGCGGCTGCCGGCCCACGCCTCGGGCACCGTGCCACTGATCCGGAACCAGCAGGTGGACCAGGCAGGGCCCCAGCGATGTCCGACCGCTGTCGGCCGGTACTCCGCCGCCAACCCCTCGGCGACGGGGACCGGTTCGCCGCTGACGGGCCACACCCCGACATCGAGCGGGATGCCGTGCGCGTGCACGGCCGGAAGCAGGCGCTGGGTGAGCACGCGGTGCAGGCGTCGCTCGATGAGAACGGGGTCACGATGCATGGCTGTCATGAAAAGCCAATGGATGGAGTAAGTCAACGGTCCGCCGCCTCGGGGAGCAGGTCGACCGACGCGCCGGATGCTGTGCTCTCTCTGCCCGACCCTGCTGGCGGGGACGGAGATCAAGTGATGGGTGGCGTGGGTGTCCCCGTAGCTGGGGAGCCAAGAGATTTACTTGACGAACTGTGCGGTGTCCGGGAAGTCATCTGCCGGATGAGTGCGCAGTCGAGGAGCGAAGGCGGCGTGGAAGACGCTGGACGCGGCGCCGACGGCAGCGGCCGACTCGTTGAGCAGCGAGGGCGCCACCCGGACCCGACGCACGGCGCGGGCCGCGGCGAAACGGCTGACCGCGTCGTCGATCTCCGCGAGGTAGATCCCGGCGATCTCCGGCCGTACCGCCGGCCCACCCACGATCAGCAGGGTGGTGTCCAGCAGATCCGTCACCCCCACGGCCCCGCGCGCGACCACGTGCGCGACGGAGCGCAGCAGGGAGACCGCCTCGGGGTCCCCGGCGAACGCGGCGCGGCAGACGCGTTCGTAGGCGCCCGGGTCCTCCTCGGTGACCAGTCCCGCCGCCGCTGCCCTGCGCACCACGGCCGGTATCGGTGCGCACTCCTCCACGGTCCCCGGCCCGCCGCCCTCGACGCGGTGGCCGACGCCGAGGGCGCACAGCGCGCCGAACTCTCCGGCGTTGCCGGTGCGTCCCCGGTAGACGTCCCCGTTGAGAAAGGCGCCGCATCCGGCGCCCGTGCCGAGGTAGAGGTAGACGAAGTCCCCGGCGCGTTCCGCGGCGCCCAGCCATCGTTCGCCGATCGCCGCCGCCGTGACGTCCTTCTCCATGAGTACCGGCAGGGCGAGCCGCCGGGACAGCTCCTCGCGCAGGGGCACGTCCTGCCACCCCTCGAAGAGCGGTGGGTTTCTGACCACTCCGGCCTCGGCGTCCAAGGGGCCCGGCACCGCGATCCCCACCCCCAACGGAAGCGCGGCGCCGGCGGCCTCGGTCGCCTCGGCGACCATCCGCGCCACCAGCCCCATCACCCACTCGGGGTCGCTTCGCTCACGCAGCGAGACCTGACGCCGCGCCACCACCCCGCCGCAGAGGTCGACGACGACCTGGGTGACCATCTCGGGGTCCAGATGGATCCCCACCGCGTGCGAGGCGTCGGCACGCAGCCGCAGCGGGACCCGGGGCTTGCCCTTGCCCACCTGTCTGTGGGTGTCCTCCACCAGGAACGCGCTGGTCAGCAGGTTCCGCGTGATCCGCGACACGGCCTGCGGGGTGAGCCCGGTGCGGGCGGCGATCTCCACCCTGCTCAGCGCTCCGGCCTCCCTGATGGTCTCGATGACCAGCTTCTCGTTGAACGAACCGAGCGCCAGTTGGTCGAAGGCGCGCGGGGCGCGCGGCGGAGGGCCCGGGACGGGAGCATCGTCCGGTCGACGCCACCGCGTTCCCCTCTCCGCCGTCTCGCTCCGGGCTGCCCCGCCGCGCAGTGCCGCCAGCAGCGAGTCCAGTACCGGGCGGGCGGTGAGCGGGGAGTCGAGCAGTTCCAGCGAGCAGAGGACGCCGAGCGTGGCCTGCCAGCCCATGGAGTCGGGGGCCCGGTGCCAGCTTTCCTCGTCGCTCGGCGGTCCCGGATCGATTTCCCCGGCCGGATCCCAGAGCAACACCCGTGGCGGACCGCCGAGTCGCGGGGTGGACGCGAGCGCCCGCAGGAGCGCGGTCAGTTCCGCGCGTCCCTCGGCCGTGACCGTGTCCCCCGCGCTCTCGCGGGGCGACGGCAGTGCGGCGCGGAGCGCGGCGCCGAGCGCCCTGCGTTCGGCGGCCGGCGCCGCCTGCCCCGTCCACTGCGGTCCGGTCGGCGCCTCGGCGATCACCAGCGCGACCGCCCGCCCGTGGGACCACAGTCCGAGAAGCAGCGGCCGTCGGCAGGTCAGTGGGGGGTTGGTGGGCAGGGTGAGGGGCGTATGGGATTCCCCGTCCACGCCCCAGCGGCGCCACACGGCACCCAGCGCGGTGTGGGAGATGCCCAGGTGGTCCGCGAGCGCCCGCGCCGACCAGGCGCGGCGCGGCGCCGGCGGACCGGCGAGCGTCGCGGCCACGACGTCGGCCTCGTCGATACGCGGCGGTCGCCCGCTGCGCGGACGGTGCGCGAGTCCGGCGAGCCCGTTCTCCGCGTAGCGGCGGCGCCAGGAGGACACCGTCGGGCGGGAGACGCGCAGCGCCCTGGCGCTGTCCGAGACGGAGACGCCGTCGGCGGCGTCCCTCACGATCCGCGCACGCACCTCGCGCTCCGGCCGGCCCGCGGCCCAGGCGCGCAACGCCTCGCGGTCCGCCTCGGTGAGCGAGATTGCCGGCTGGTCCTGCATGGGCCCATCCAACACCCTCCTCGACCGGGCGTAAAAGTACTAAGTGTCCACCGAGTCGAGGGCCGGGAGGGCGCCCACGCGGCGCGGTCGTCCCCGGTGTGGCCGAGGGCGCTGACCGGGGGACCGGCGAGCTGTCCCCACCCTGCCCCTCACCTTCACCCTCACCCGAGGCGGTGGTCGCCGGCCGGCCCGGGAGTCCCCTCCCCGAGGGCTTCGGGTACGACCATGTGGACGGGGAGTCGGGACGGCCCCACGGAGGAGCAGCGGGTGCTCGACGGCGCCCGAGAGGCACGGAACGGCATGGACCTCGCGCTTCTGGAGCGCCATCCGGTCCGCGTTGACCGCGGGGTTGAGGAGGGATGTCGGCGGGACGGGTTCGGAGTCGGGTGGGCCGCACCCGGCGGGGTCTTCGAGGCCGGTGACGAGATCGTCGTCGCGGAGTCGCGGACGCGCCGCGCCGACCGGGGCCGCGCGGCGTGCGACGGCCTCGAAGCCCCGGTCCTGGCGGAGGCGTTCAGCAGACGCCGTCGCTGGGCTTCGGGTTGGCCAGGCCGAAGAGCGGCCGCAGCCGCAGCCCCGCCCAGGTGCCCAGCAGCGCGGTCGCGCCCCACAGCCAGCCGCTCAGGCTGCCGGAGGCGATGCCCGCCAGGTAGGCGCCGATGTTGCAGCCGCCGGCGAGCCGGGCGCCGATCCCCATCAGCACCCCGCCGAGTACGGCGGCCACGCCGGTGCGCCACGGCACCCCGCGGTGCAGCGCCCAGGTGCCGCCCAGCGAGGCGGCGACGGCGGCGCCCACCATGATGCCGATGTCGGTGAGGCTGTTCTTGTCGGTGAGCACCGGGCCGGCCAACATCTCGGCGTTGCCCGGCTGTTGCCAGAAGCTCCAGCTCTCCGGGTGTCCGCCGAGGACGCCCACCAGCTCGCTGCCCCACAGCGCGAACGCGCTGGTCACGCCCCAGGCCCCGCCCGAGACCAGCAGCACGCCCGCGCCCAGCACCGCCAGCACCACCGCGCCGGCCGCCAGCGGCCAGGAGCCGCGCAGCGCGCGCCGGGCCGCCCCCCGCGTCGTCGGGACCGCGCCGGTGGGCGGCGGGGTGCGGCGACGCTGGATGGCGCGGGTCAGGGCGTAGATCCCGGCCAGGGCCAGCAGGGTGATGCCCCAGGAGCCGAACCAGCCGACGTGGTCGGAGAGGACCACCGGGTCGAACGCCGGCAGGTCCTTCCACAGGTCGAACTGCCAGGCCATGAGTGTCGATCCGAGGATGAACCCGCCGAGCGTCAGCACGATGGACGTCTGTCCGCTGCCGACCGCGAAGAGGGTGCCGGAGGCGCAGGCGCCGCCGAGCTGCATTCCGATGGCGAAGACGAACGCGCCGACCAGCAGTCCGATCCCCAACGAGCCGGCCGAGGGCGCGGGTTCCGATCCGAAGAGTCCGCTGCCGGTGCCGATGATCAACGCGAAGAGGGTGGCGGTCGTGCCCAGCAGCAGGGTGTGGGCGCGCAGCCCGGCCCCGTTGCCGACGGCTATCAGCTGCCGCCAGGCGGAGGTGAAGCCGAACCGCGAGTGGAAGAGCGCGAAGCCGAGGCCCAGCCCGAGGAGCAGGAGCACGCCGGGCTTGGCGCCGTGGCGGGCGAAGACATAGGCGTCGAGGCCGGCGCCGAGCAGCAGCGCGAAGGCCAGCGGTCCGCGCCGCACCGGCGGCGCCTCGGGCGCCTCGGGCGGCGGCACCCGGGTGGGCGCCGGTGCCAGCCAGGAGACGGCCGGCCCGGCCGTGGCCCGTGGTGCGGGCGGTGGAGTCGGGGAGACGGTGGTCATGGGTGTTCTCCAACGGGGACGGACGCGCCCGGGGCGGGCGGGCCGTGCGGGGATGTGCGGGAGGGGAGCGGTCACGCGGAGCGGCACGGCACGTCGGTGTGCCGGCGGGGGCGTGCGGAAGGGGCGGCAGAACGCGGTCAGCGGCGACAGAGGCCGTCATCGACACAGCAGGCCGACCCCGCGAAGAGCGCGAGGCAGAGAAGGCGACCTGGTGCGAACACGCCGCCATCCTAAATGTCCCTCCTGCCCGGCGGTACCCCCGGGCCGCCCGCGCTTCTCCATCCCCTCCGCAGCCCCGACCGGGGCGGTCCGCCCGTGGAAGAATGGAACGGGGAGAGCACCGGGAGGCGAGGATGACCGAACGGAAGCCGCCGGGGACGACCTTCGAGTCCTGGGTGGACAAGCAGATCCGGGAGGCCGAGGAGCGCGGCGAGTTCCGCGATCTCCCCGGTGCGGGCAAGCCGCTGCCGCACGCGTCCGAGCCCTATGACGAGCTGTGGTGGGTGCGCGAGAAGATGGCCAGGGAGGACCTGTCCGTCATGCCGCCCAGCCTGCTGCTGCGCAAGGAGGCCGAGGACGCCCGTGCCGCGGCGCTGGCCGCGCCGACCGAGCGGGCGGCGCGGCGGATCGTGGCGCGGGCCAACGAGCGGATCAGGCGCGGGCTGCGCGATTCCCTGGAAGGGCCGCCGGTCAATGTGGCGCCGTTCGACGAGGAGGCGGTCATCGCCGAGTGGCGGGCCGGAGTCGCGGCCAGGCTCCGCCGCTCCTGACCGGCCACGCCCCGCCGTCGCTCCTGACCGGCCGGGCGGGCGCGCGAAACGGTTCCCACGCCCCCGCGCGGCCCGGCCCCACCCCGACCGCCCCACCCCGACCGCCCCGCCCGCCCGCGCAGCCGCCCCGCACCACCCGACCGCGCCACCCGGCCGCCCCGCCCGCGTGTGCCGAGTCGGCGTCGGGACCCTGGACGAACGGCGAGGGCCGTACCCCGGAACGCGGGTACGGCCCTCGTCAAGGTCGCGCCCGGCGGAGGCCGCCGTGCGCGGGGGGACGCGTCAGGCGCGGGCGCGGCGGGCCAGCAGCACCGCGCCACCCCCGGCGACCAGCACCGCGCCGCCGACGCCGGCGACGACGGGCGTGGCGGACGAGCCGCCGGTCGCCGCCAGCGCCGGCTCCTCGGTGTCACCCTGCGGGGCCGGCGAGCCGGGCTCGTCGACCGGGGCCACCGCGCCGGGCTCCGCCGGCTCCTCCTCGCTGGGGGTCTCCTCGCCGGGGGCCTCCCCACCCTCGGCGATCAGCGCCCACTCGACCTCGTCCTCGCCGCGGTAGCAGGTCTCGGCGATCTCCTCGTCGTAGTGACGCACGCTGGCCCACGCCTCGAACCAGCCCGGCCGGTCCTGGTCGGCGCGCGTGCGGATCTGGGCCTCGGCGGTCTCGCCCGGCGCCAGCTCCTCGATCAGGCCGAAGTGGCCGTCGGCGCTGTCGCTCTCGAACGGCACGGCGCGCCACTCGCCGTCCACGTTCCACTGAAGGTCGAACGGGAACGCGGCGTCGGAGCCGTCCGACGCGTTGTACCAGCCCTCAAGCTTGGCGTAGACGTCGCTGACCGACTCCTCGCCGCCGTTGGTGACGGTGAAGGTGAACTCGGTCCACTCCGTGGGAGAGACCCCTTCCTGCGGGACGCCCTCCAGCCAGACCGAGACGTCGGAGTCCTGGACGTCTCCGCAGTAGGGCAGTTCGCCCATCGAGCCGATCGGAGCGATCGGCAGCCCCGCTGCCTGTGCCGCCGGTGCCGTGGCCAGCAGCAGTGCGGGCAGGGAAACGGCGCCGGCCGCCACGGCGGCCAGGGTACGACGCTGGGAACGCTTCACGGAACGTTCACTCCTCTGGATCGGGTACGGGGTTGTACGCGTACGGAAGAGCGCTTCTCGCGCTCGTCCGACACGGGTTTGACGGAGGCGGCGCGTTGCGGGTTGCCGTTCTCTGTCACAGGAGTGTCACCAGAAACGGAGGGTTCCGTTCACCATTGATCGTTCCGTGACCATCCTCCGTCAACCCGTCCCGCCCGTTCAGGGCTTGGCCCCCTCGGCGGCCAACGGGGCCTCCTCCGCCGGCTCGGCGGGCTCCGCCGGGGCGTCCGCCGCGCGGACCGGGATCAGCGCGGCCACGGCCGCCGCCGCCAGCGCGACACCGGCGCCGATCACCATCGCCACCCGGAAGCCGTTCTCCGACGGCAGCGGGAACCCGCCGAACTCCGTCGTCATCTGGGCCAGCACCACACCCACCACCGCGGCGGCCACCGAGGTGCCCACCGAACGCATCAACGTGTTGAAGCTGTTGGCCGACGCCGTCATCGACTGCGGCACCGCGCCCATGATCAGGGTCGGCATCGCGCCGTAGGCGAGCCCGACGCCGGAGCTGGCGACCAGGGTCACCAGCAGCAGGCCCCACGTCGATCCCAGGAGCGGCAGGGAGAGCGCGTAGCCGCAGGCGATCACCACGCTGCCGACGGCCAGCGTCACCTTCGGCCCCCTGGCCGCCGAGAGCTTGGCGCCGAGCGGCGAGAGCACCATCATCATCAGCCCGCCGGGCGCCATCCACAGGCCCATCGCCATCATCGACTGGCCCAGCCCGTAGCCGGTCTCCTCGGGCAGTTGGAGCAGCTGCGGAACGACCAGCGACTGGGCGTACATCGAGAAGCCGACCAGCACCGACGCCATGTTGGTGAAGAGCACCTGGGGGCGGGCGGCCAGCCGCAGGTCGACCAGCGGCTCGGCGAACCACAGCTCCCAGCGCCCCCAGGCCGCCAGCAGCACGGCGGCGCCGGCGAAGAGCCCCAGCGTGGTGGTGCTGCCCCAGCCCCAGTCGGAACCCTTGGAGACCGCGAGCAGCAGACAGACCAGCCCGCCGCCGAGCCCCAGCGCGCCGACGCCGTCGAACCTGGCCCGAGCGCCCGCCGTGTCGCCCGCCGGGACGAACACCCAGATCAGCACGCCCACCAGGGCGCTCAGCCCGGCGGCGACCCAGAACAGCGCGCGCCAACTGCTGTTCTCGGCGACGGCCGCGGAGAACGGCAGCCCCAGCGCGCCGCCGACGCCCATCGAGGCGCTGATCAACGCGATGGAGGTGCCGAGCCGTTCCGGCGGCAGCACGTCCCGCAGCAGGCTCAGGCCGAGCGGGACCACGCCCATGCCCAGGCCCTGGAGTCCGCGGCCGACGATCATCGGGAGGACGGACGAGGAGAGCGCGCAGACCACCGAGCCGATGACCAGCGGCGCGATCGAGATCAGCAGCATCCGCCGCTTGCCGTACATGTCGCCGAGCCGCCCGGAGACGGGCGTGGCCACGGCGGCGACGAGCAGGGTGGCGGTGACCACCCAGGAGGCGTTGGACGCCGAGGTGTCCAGCAGCGTCGCCAGCTCGCCGAGCAGCGGCACCACCAGGGTCTGCATGAGCGCCGCCGTGATGCCGGCGAACGCGAGGATGCCGACGACACCGCCGGGCGGGGCGGGACGCGGGGGAACGGACACGGCGGTCCTCTCTTCGTGCGGTTCTTCGCACTCTCGGTGAGACGGGCTTTCGGTGAGACGGTCTCTCGGTGAGACGGGCTCTCGGCGAGACGGTCTCTGGTGTGGCTGTCGTTCGGTACGGCTGTCGTTTCGGTGCGGCCGTCGTTCGGTGTGACGGCCCCTCAGCGAGACGGTCTCTCGGCGAGACGGCCCCTCAGCGAGACGGTTGTGCGGACGGGCAATGTGCAGGATACACATCGTATGCATGATGCACGCGAGATGTATCGTGCACATTGCCCGTGGTATACCTGCCGTGGAAGCACGCGGGAACGAACCGGCGCCCCGCGCACGTCGGACGCGGCCGCGAGCGGCCGGAAGCAGGAGGACGCGCCCGTGGACGAGCCCATCCGCCGGCTCGAATTCGAGACGATGCTGCTGACGCGCCACTCCGACCTGTTCAACGCGCAGGCCAGGCGCGCCAGTCGGCGGCTGGACCGCAGCGCCTACGTACTGCTCAGCCGCATCGAGCTCGACGGGCCGATGTCGATCGGCCAGCTCGCCGACGCGTTCGGACTCGACTCCTCGACGCTCAACCGCCAGACGGCGGCCATGCTGCGCGCCGGGGTCGTCGAGCGCATCCCCGACCCCGAGGGCGGGATCGCGCGCAAGTTCAGCATCACCGCCGAGGGGCGGGAACGGCTCCTGGACGACCGCCGGCGGAACCACGCGTCGCTGGCGCGCATCCTCGACGACTGGGAGCCGGAGGAGGTGGCCGACTTCGTGGCCATGGTGCACCGCTTCAACGAGGGCATCGAACGGCTGGAGGGCCGCCCCTGGCCCCGGCCCTAGCGTCCCCGGGGCCCCTCAGCCGCGGGCGGCCAGAAGCGCGAGCAGCGCCTCCGCGGTGGCCGCCGGCTGTTCGAGGGGCAGCAGATGGCCGGCGTCCGGCAGGACGAGTGCCCGGGAGTCGGGGATCGCTGCGGTCAGCCGTGCCGCCTGGACGCGGAAGTCGTCGAGGTCGGCGCCGCCGTGGGCGATCAGCGTCGGCACGCGCGACTCCCCGAGCCCGCCGAGCAGTTCGGCCAGCTCGCTGGTCCCGAACCGGTCCGTGAGGTGCTGGTGGGACAGCGCCGTCCGCATCGGGCCCCGCACCGCGTGCGCGTGGGCCCGCAGGCGGTCGTCCCACTCCCGCCGGGGGCCGCGCACCCACATGTCCAGGTTCAGCGAGACCGCGAGGTCGAGGTCGCCGCGTTCCAGCGCGGCCTCCTCCGCCTCCGCGTAGTCGCGCATCGCGGCCGACCAGTCGTGGTCGGGAAGCGGGGCGGCCAGCAGGCCGAGCGCCGAGACGCGCGCGGGGTGCCGCAGGGCGAACTCCAGGGCGACCCGGCCTCCGTAGGAGTTGCCGACCACGGCCGCCCGTTCCACGCCCACCGCCGTCAGCACGGCGGCCAGGTCCTCCGCGTCGTCGTAGGGGGCCGAGGGCGGCCGCGAGTCGCCGAAGCCGCGCATGTCGTGGCGGACCACCCGGTAGCGCGCCGCCAGCGCCGGCACCACCCCGTCCCAGCTCGCGCGGTCGGCCACGCCGGCGTGCACCAGCGCGACCGTCCCGGCGTGCGCCCCGCCCGTCGTCTCGACCGTCAACCGCCCGTGCGGCACCGGTACTTCCTCGATCACCTCGGTGTGCTCCCCTTCGCCCTCCGGTCAGGCCGTCCGGCACCCTACGCCGCGCGGTCCCGGGAGTCGTGGGCTTTTCCGGCCCGCCGCCGGCCTACGCCCCCACCGTGCCGTCGATCGCCTCGCGCAGCAGGTCGGCGTGGCCGTTGTGGCGGGCGTACTCGTGGATCAGGTGGAGCATCACCAGCCGCAGCGACACCGGTTCACCGGTCTTCGCGTGCGGCGCGGTCACGTCGAGCGAGGGCGCGGCCTCCTCGATCCGCCGCGCCGCCTCGACCTCGGCCTCCCACGCGGCGAACGCCGCCGCCCGGGTCGCGGAGGAGGCGTCGTACGCCTCCTGGAAGTCGCCCCGCTCCGACCAGACCAGCGGCACGTCCTCGCGGTCGATCGTCCGCCGGAACCAGGCGCGTTCGACCTCGGCCATGTGCCGCACCAGCCCGAGCAGCGTCAGCGTCGAGGGGGGTGACGCGGCGCGGCGCAGCTGCTCGTCGGTCAGGTCGGCGCACTTGAGCGCCAGGGTGGCGCGGTGGAAGTCGAGATAAGCGCGGAGCATGGTGCGTTCGTCCGCGACCAGGGGCGGGCCGACGCGCCCCCGCGCGGCGTCGTTCTCAGGCATCCCGGCAGCCTACGCGAGGCGGTCGGGCGACGGCGTCCCCCGTGACGGCCGGCTCAGGGCGGGTCACCGCCGGTGAAGTGCGTGATCAAACGCTTGACATGGACCGCTCCAGCGACAACATTTCCGCTCACCTCCAAACAGTTCGACGCCACGAACGCCAGCCCACCACCCGAACACGCCCGCTCGCACCCGAACACGCAAGCCCGCACCCGAACACAGCCTTCCCGCACCCGAACGCGCTCGACTGCTCCACCTCACGAAGGAGTGAGCGATGGCAACCGCCGCCCCCACCGCGCCCGCCGCGGCCGGAGACGACGCCCCCGCCCCCGTCGACAACCCCAGACCCCGCTGGCGCGGCGGGGAGACCCGCGCCGCGCTGCTCTTCGTCGCGCCGGCCATGGTCGGCTTTCTCGCCTTCTTCGCCTGGCCCACGCTGCGCGGCCTCTACCTCAGCTTCACCGACTACGACCTGCTGACCTCCGCCGATTTCAGCGGCCTGGACAACTACCGCAGGCTGCTGGAGGACGAGGTCTTCTGGAACTCGCTGTGGGTGACGCTCAAGTACGTCGCCATCAACATCAGCGTCCAGACCTTCGCCGCGCTGCTGCTCGCCGTCCTGATCCACCGGCTGACCCGTTCCGTGGTGCTGCGCGGGATCATCCTGCTGCCGTACCTGATATCCAACGTGGTGGTAGCGCTCCTCTGGTACTGGATGGCCGACTACAACCTCGGCGTCATCAACGAGATGCTCGGCTGGGTCGGCTTCGACCCCGTCGCCTTCTTCGGTGACGAGAGCTGGGCGATTCCCACCATCGCGATGGTCAACGTCTGGCGACATCTCGGCTACACCGCCCTGTTGATCTTCGCCGGGCTCCAGATGATCAACCGCGACGTCTACGAGGCCGCCGCCGTCGACGGCGCCGGCGAGGTGCGCGTCTTCTTCCGGATCACCCTTCCGCTGCTGCGTCCCGTGATGGCGCTGGTGATGGTGCTGACCGTCATCGGCTCCTGGCAGATCTTCGACACCGTCGCCGTCACCACCCAGGGCGGGCCCGTCGACGCCACCCGCGTCGTCCAGTACTACATCTACGACCAGGCGTTCAACCGCTTCGACTTCGGCTACGCGTCGGCGATCTCCGTGGTCCTGTTCCTGATCCTGGCCGGCGTCGCCCTGGCCCAACTCAAGCTGCTGCGGGCCGACGAGTCCGACCAGTCCTGAAGGAGGAGCGAGATGCGCACCACGTCACGCCCCCGAGGCTCGGGCGCCGTTCGCCGGTGGAACGTCGGACGGCTGCTGGCCTGGGTGGCCCTCTTCGTCATCATCGTGATCACCCTCGCGCCGTTCCTGTGGATGGCGCGCACCGCGCTGTCCAACAACCGGGTGCTCTTCACCGAGCCAGGCTCCTGGCTCCCGGTCGACTTCACCTGGGGCCCGTTCGAACGGGTGCTGGGCTCGGCCAGCACCGAGGAGGCGCAGGCCGAGGGCGGCTCGGGCGCCTCGCTGCGCTTCTGGGCCTACCTGCGGAACTCGGTGATCGTCTCCACCCTGATCACCCTCGGCCAGGTCTTCTTCAGCGCCATGGCCGCCTACGCCTTCGCCCGGCTGCGCTGGCCGGGCCGGGACAAGGTCTTCTTCGTCTTCGTCACCGCGCTGATGGTGCCGCCGGTCTTCACCATGCTGCCGAACTTCGTGCTGATCAAGAACCTGGGCCTGCTCAACACCTACCCCGGGATCATCGCGCCGTTCTTCTTCATGACGCCGTTCGCGGTCTTCTTCCTGCGGCAGTTCTTCCTCGGCATCAGCCGCGAGGTCGAGGAGGCCGCGATGATCGACGGCGCCGGCTACTTCCGGATCTTCTTCCGCGTGATCCTGCCGATGAGCTCCGCGCCGCTGGCCACGCTCGGCGTGCTGACGTTCATCAACGCCTGGAACGAGTACTTCTGGCCGCAGCTGGTCGGCCAGGAGGAGAGCGTGCGGGTGCTGACCGTGGCGCTCAGCGCGTTCCACTCCTCCACGCCGCAGACCGGGCCCGACTGGGCCGGACTGATGGCGGCGACGCTGATCGCCGCCGTGCCCACGATGCTGCTCTTCCTGGTGTTCGGGCGGCGGATCGTCAACTCCATCCAGTTCACCGGCGTGAGGTGAGGTCACCGTGCACCACGAGAGGGGAGGCGCACCCGCCATGCGCACCACCACACCACGACGTTCCGCTCCGCGACATTCCGTTCCCCGGCGCCTGGTCGCCGTCGCCGGCTGCCTGTCGCTGGGCGCGCTGCTCTCCGGTTGCGGCAGTGCCCTGGGCGACGACCGGAACACCGTCGACTACTGGCTCTGGGACGCCAACCAGCAGCCTGCCTACCAGGAGTGCGCCGACCGCTTCGAGGAGGACAACCCGGACCTGGAGATCCGCATCGAGCAGCGCGGCTACGACGACTACTGGAACGGGCTGGCGCTCGGCTTCGTCGCCGAGTCGGCGCCCGACGTCTTCACCAACCACCTCTCCAAGTACCCCGAGTACGTGACGCGCGACCTGCTGCTGCCGCTGGACGAGTACGTGGAGCGCGACGACGTGCCGCTGGACATCTACGAGGAGGGCCTGGCCGACCTGTGGGTCGGGGAGGACGGGCGGCGCTACGGGCTGCCCAAGGACTGGGACGCGGTGGGCGTCTTCTACGACCGAGCGATGCTGGCCGAGGCCGGCGTGGACGAGTCGACGCTGGACGAGCTCACCTGGAACCCGGACGACGGCGGCAGCTACGAGGAGCTGATCGCCCGCCTCACCGTCGACGTCAACGGGGTGCGCGGCGACGAACCCGGCTTCGATCCGGACCGCGTCGAGACCTACGGGCTCTGGCTGGAGATGACCGACGGCTTCAACCACGGCCAGACCCAGTACTCGATGTACGCCTACGCCAACGGCTGGGAGGCTACGGACCGCAACCCGTGGGGGCGGGAGTTCCACTTCGACGACCCCGCGTTCCAGGAGACGATCACCTGGTGGCGCGGGCTGATCGAGAAGGGCTACATGCCGAGCTTCGCCGCCCAGCGCGGCGTCCAGTCCAGTGACCAACTCGCCGCCGGCAACGCCGCGATGGTCACCAACGGCTCCTGGATGACCGGCACCTTCTTCTCCTACGAGGGCCTCGACGTGGGCGTCGCCCCCAACCCGATCGGGCCGACCGGCCAACGGGCCACCATGTTCAACGGCCTGGCCGACTCCGTCTACCGGGACACCGACAACCCGGAGGCGGCCTGGCAGTGGGTGCGTTATCTCGCCTCCCCCGAGTGCCAGCGGATCGTCGGCGCACACCATGTCGTCTTCCCCGCGATCACCGAGGCGTGGGAGATCGCGCGCGAGGAGTTCGCCGCCGACGGCATCGACGTCACCCCGTTCACCCGGCACGTCGAGGAGGGCACCACCGAACTCTTCCCGATCACCGACCACTCCTCGGAGATCGCGGCCCTGATGCAGCCCGCGCTGGAGGCCGTGATGTCCGGGCGGGCGCCGGTCGAGTCGTTGAACGAGGTGAACGAGGAGATCAACCGGCTCTTCGAGTAGCGGGGCCCACCCCGGTACGGGGGCCGCGCCCCCGTACCGGGAGTACGGCCCACCGTAGTGTGCCCGCGCGGCGGCTGCCGCAGACTGACGTGCGTGCGATGGACGAATGTGGGGCGTGACGCCCGGTACGCGTGGGTGGGGCTGGCCTCGGCGCTGGCCATGCTGCCGTTGTTCCCGATGTTGTTGGCCGGCTTCGTGCTGGTTTCGGTGGGGATCGGCCTGTGGCTGCTGCCCTGGATGGTGATCGGCACGCTGCGGTGGGCCGACGCCGAACGGGGCCGCGCCGCGGCCCTGTTGGGGGAGCCGAGTCAGCCGCGCCGGCCCGCGGTGCCGGAGGGGCTGGTCGAACGGTGGCGCTGGGTGGCGACCCACCGCGAGGTGCGCCGGGTGCTGCGCTGGGTGCCGCGCTTCCTCGGCGGCGGGCTGGCGCTCGGGCTCTTCGGGGTGCTGTGCGTGGGCGGGATGCTCGGCACGGTGGTGACCGTGGTGGGCTGGCCGCTGCTGCCGGACGACACCAGCATGTTGGGCATACGGGTCGGCAACTGGGGCCTGGCGCTGCTCCTCGGCGTGGTGCAGTTCGCGCTGCTCGCCGCGCTGACCAGGTGGGTGCTGCCCGGCTTCGTGCGCTGGCAGGCCCGCGACACCCTCACCGCGCTGACGCCGTCCGCCGAGGAACGGCTCGCCGAACGGGTCGACGAGCTGACCGAGAGCCGCGCCGACGTGCTGGACGCGCACGGCGCGGAACTGCGCCGCATCGAACGCGACCTGCACGACGGCACCCAGGCCCGGCTGGTCGCCATCGCGATGCGGCTCGGCGTGGCCAGGGAGGAACTTCCCGAGGACTCCGGCGCGTTGGGCAGGCTGCTGGCGGAGGCCCAGGAGGGCGCCGAGGACGCCATGACGGAGCTGCGGGAGGTGATCCGCTCGATGTACCCGCCGATTCTCGCCGACCGGGGCCTGGAGGGCGCGCTCGCCGCGGTCGCGGCCGGCTCGGCCGTCGAGACCGACCTCGACCTGGGCGAGCTGGGCCGGCTGCCGGCGGCGGTGGAGGCCGCCGCCTACTTCGTGGTCACCGAGGCGTTGACCAACGTGGCGAAGCACAGTGGGGCCGAGCTCGCCAGGGTCCGGCTGGAACGGAAGGAGAACCGGCTGGTGGCCGAGGTCTGGGACGGCGGAGTCGGCGGGGTGGACGAGAGCGGCGGCTCGGGCGTGGTCGGCATCCGCCGCCGCGTCGCCGCGCTGGACGGCACGGTGACGGTGACCAGCCCGGCCGGCGGACCGACCGTGGTGCGGGCGGAGTTGCCGTGCGGGTCGTGATCGCCGAGGACAACGTGCTGCTCTCCGCCGGGCTGCGGCTGGTGCTGGAGACCAAGGGCATGGAGGTGGCGGAGATCGTCACCGAGGGGCCCGCGCTGCTGACGGCCGTCGCCGAGCACCGCCCCGACGTGGTGATCGCCGACGTGCGGCTGCCGCCGACGTTCCGCGACGAGGGGGTGCGCGCCGCGGTGCGGCTGCGCGCCGAGCGCCCCGGGCTGCCGGTGCTGGTGCTCTCCCAGTACGTGGAGAAGGTCTACGCCAGGGAGTTGCTCTCCGACGGGCGCGGCGGCGTCGGCTATCTGCTGAAGGACCGGGTCAGCCGGGTCGGGGAGTTCCTGGACGCGCTGCGCCGGGTGGCGGGCGGGGGCACCGTGATGGATCCCGAGGTCGTCGCCCAGTTGATGGCCTCCACGGCGGCCCGCCCCGTCGACCGTCTCACGCCCAGGGAGCGGGAGGTGCTGGCCCTGATGGCCCAGGGACTCACCAACCCCGAGATCGCCGAGCGGCTGGTGATCACGGACAACGCGGTGCAGAAGCACGTGGGCAACATCTTCAACCGCCTCGACCTGCCGGCCGAGGACGGCGGTCACCGCAGGGTCCTCGCCGTCCTGACGTTCCTCGACAGCAGGTAGCCCGGCCGGGGGCGGAGGGGCGGAGGGGCGGAGGAGCGAAAGGCGCAGGGAGTGACCGCCCGGCTGCCGCGCGGGCGCTCCGTGCTCACCCGCGGCCGCGGAACGTGGCGCGGTAGGCGCTCGGCGAAAGGCCGAGCGCGGCGTGGAAACGCTGGCGGAGGTTGGCCGCCGTGCCCAGCCCCGACCGTTCGGCGACCCGGTCCACGGACAGGTCCGACTCCTCCAGCAACTCCCGCGCGAAGCGCAGCCGTTGCTCCGTCAGCCAGGCCATCGGCGCCATCCCGACCTCCGCGCGGAAGCGGCGCGTGAAGTGGCGCACGCTCATCGACTCGCGCGCGGCCAGCGCCGCCAGCGTGATCGGTTCGCCCAACCGTCGCAGCGCCCACTCCCGGGACGCCGCCGTGCCGGGCGAGGCCGGCTGGGGGACCGGTTCCCTGATGAACTGGCACTGGCCGCCCTCCCGGTGCGGCGGCACCACCGTGCGGCGGGCGACGTCGTTGGCCACGGCCATCCCGTGGTCGGCGCGGATCAGATGGAGGCACAGGTCGATCCCGGCCGCGCAGCCGGCCGAGGTCAGCACCGCGCCGCCGCTCCCGCCGCCGCCCTCGCCCCCGCTCCCGCCCCCGTTTCCGTGCGTGGGGATGTCGTCACCGCCGTCCGTGTAGAGCACGTCCCGGTCGAGGGTGACCCGGGGGAAGAGCCGCGCGAAGGACTCCGCGTGGCGCCAGTGCGTGGTCGCCCGCCGCCCGTCGAGCAGCCCGGCCGAGGCCAGCACGAACGCGCCGGTGCAGATGGAGGCGACCCTGGCGTCCGGCCGCAGCCGCGCGAACGCCCGCGCCAGCGGCGGTGTCAGCTCGGGCCGGTCGAGCGTGTAGTCGTCGGGGGAGGAGAGCACCAGCACGGTGTCCGCCTCGGCCAGCGCCTCGGGACCGTGGCGCACGGTCAGCGTGAAGTCGCCGTCGGTGGGCAGCTCTCCGGGCTCGGTGGCGCAGGTCAGCACCTCGTAGAGCGGTGCGCCCTCGGGGTCCCCGCCCGCCCTGGCCTGGCCGAGGAGCTGGTGGACGATGCCCAGCTCCAGGGAGAGCAGGCGCGGGCGGACCAGGACGGCGACCCGGTGCCGGGGCGCGGCCCCGGCGGGCGGGGGAGGGAAGGCGGTGCGAGGGGTCATGGCCCGATTGTTGCGCATCCCGTCGTTCCGGCCACTGGGCGGGGCGGTGGCCCGAGGCGAGGCTGAACCCATGACCTGCGACAACGCCACGCCGGCGGCCCTCACCCCGTTCCCCGTGCCCCGGCGACGGACCCTTCCGCACCGCGCCTGGGGGATCGCGGCGGTGGCCGCCGTCGCGATCGTCACGGCCGGCGCGTTCGCCACCGTGCCGGGGCTGCTGGTGACGCCGCTGGAGAACGAGTTCGGCTGGGAGCGCGGCCAGGTGTCGCTGGCGACCGCCGTCAACATGGTGCTGTACGGGCTGACCGCGCCGTTCGCGGCCGCCGCGATGGGCAGGTTCGGGGTGCGCCGGGTGGTGCCGGTGGCGCTCGTGCTGGTCGGCGCGGGGGCGCTGCTCACCTCGGTGATGACGGCTGCCTGGCAACTGACCCTGTACTGGGGCCTGTTGATCGGGATCGGCACCGGCAGCCTCACCACGACGTTCGCCGCGACGGTCACCGCGCACTGGTTCGTGCGCCGCCGTGGAGTGGTCGTCGGAGGGCTCAGCGCGGCCGGCCACCTGGGGCAGTTGCTCTTTCTGCCGCTGCTGGCCACCGGCGTCGACCGGCTCGGCTGGCGCCCGCCCGTGGTCACCCTCGCGCTGGTCGCCCTGGCGGTGGCGGCCCTGGCCGCGTGGGCGCTGCGCGACCACCCGGCCGACGTCGGGCTCGCGCCACTCGGCGGCGCGCGCCCCGTGCCCAGGCCGGCGCGCGCCGGGGGCGCGGCGGCGCACGGGGTGCGGGTGCTGGGGCGCGCGGCGCGCACCGGGACGTTCTGGCTGCTCGCCGGGGTCTTCGCGATCTGCGGCGCCTCCACCAACGGGATCATGTGGTCCCACTGGGTGCCGGCCGCCCACGACCACGGGGTGGGCGCGACGGCGGCGGCCTCGATGCTCTCCCTGATCGGGATCTTCTCGGCGCTCGGCGCGCTGGCCTCGGGGTGGCTGACCGACCGCGTCGACCCGCGCCGGCTGCTGGTCGTCTACTTCGGGGTGCGCGCGCTGACCCTGCTCGCGCTGCCGCAGGCGCTGGGCGCCGGCGCCGGGCCCGCGCTGGTGGCGTTCACCGTCGTCTACGGGCTGGTGGACATCGCGACCGTGCCGCCGGTCATCGCGTTGGCCAACGACCGGTTCGGCGCGGACGGGCCGATCGTCTTCGGCTGGGTCAACGCCGCGCACCAACTCGGCGCCGGGCTCGCCGCGTTCCTCGCCGCCGGGGCGCGGGAACTGCTGGGCGGCTACGACCCGGTGTGGCTGGTGCTCAGCGCCGCCTGCCTGGTCGCCGCCGTGCTGGCGCCGGTGGTCGAACCGGCGGGCGCGGCGCGCGCCGACGGCCGGTGAGCGGGGGCGCGCGCCGACGGCCGGGGAACGGGGAACGGTGAACGCGCCGCCCGGTGAACGGGGAACGGACCGACCCCGGGAAGGCGGGGTCGGCCCGTCGGGGGAGGGGCGGGGCTCAGTCCAGCCGGGTGAAGTAGTCGTAGGCCTTGGGCAGGACCTTCGTCAGACCGGACGCCTTCTCCTGGATCGCCGCGAACTCCCGCCGCGCCGCCGCCGTGTCGCTGAGGTCGAGGCCGGGCGAGTGGTGCAGGTCGATGCCCCCCATGCCGAGCAGGATGCACATGTAGGAGTACGGCGGCAGCCCGTGGTAGTAGGGGAAGACGTTCTCCGAGTCGGGCAGGACGCGCTTCCAGTTCTCGATGCGCTCGGCCAACGCGTCGGGGATGACCCGGGTGTTGGTGTCCTTCCAGTACGGGGTGTCGTTCCGCTTGGCCGCCACGTAGTGCAGCACCAGGAACTCCCGCACGCCCTCCATCACATGCTCGACCGAGCGGTTGTAGAGGTCGCGGTGGACGTCGCTCCACTCGTCACCGGGGAAGTTCTTCACCAGCTGCTCGATGGCGTGGTGGATGAAGAAGATGCCGGTGGACTCCAGCGGTTCGACGAAGCCGCTGGAGAGGCCGATCGCCACGCAGTTGCGCTCCCAGGAGCGCTCGCTGCGGCCGATCCGCATCCGTATGTGGTTGGCCTCCGCGTCGGCGGCGGCCGGGCCGACGAACTCGCGCAGGGTCCGCTCGGCCTCCTCGGGGGAGAGGTAGTCCCTGGCGTAGACGTACCCGGTGCCGACCCGGCCCGTCAGCGGGATGGTCCAGATCCAGCCGGCGTCCTGCGCGGTGGAGGTGGTGCAGGGCAGGATGCCGCGCCGCTCCATGTCCATCGGCACCTGGAGCGCCACCGCGCTGTCGTTGGGCAGCGTGTCCTGGAACGAGATGAACGGCACGTCGAGCGCCTTGTTGAGCAGCATCGCGCGGAAGCCGGTGCAGTCGATGTAGAGGTCGCCGGTCAACTCGCCGTGCTCGGCGGTGCGGACGCCGCTGATCCAGCCGCGTTCGTCCAGCTCGACGTGGTTGACGTCGTCGACGATGTGCCGCACGCCCCGGTCGGTGGAGTAGCGGGTGAGGAACTTGGCCAGCAGCGCGGCCTCGAACTGGTAGGCGTAGGGGAACTGCGTCTTGCCCTGGTGCTCGGACATCGTCAGCCCCTGCATCTCCTCCGCCTCCTCGTCGAAGGGCTGGTCGATGAGGCGGCCGTCGGTGTGGCGCGGGCTCAGCCCGGCGTCGATGATCGACGGCATCACGAAGCAGTCGGTGTCGAAGCGCGCGGACGGCTTCTCCTTGAGCCACCAGTCGGTGAGCGGGAAGCCGTTGACCGAGCGCATCTGCTCGAACGGGTGGTAGAAGTGGTGGCCGGGCTCGCGCCAGTTCTCGAACCGCACGGCCAGCTTGTACGTGGCGTTGCAGGCCGGCATCCAGTCGGACTCCTTCAGCCCCAGGAAGGCGAAGAAGTGGCGGATGTCGCTGAACGTGGCCTCACCGACGCCGATGGTGCTGACCCTGTCGGACTCCACGAGCGTGATGTCGATCCGGTCGGCGAACGCGGCCTTCAGATAGGAGGCCGTCATCCAACCCGCCGTGCCGCCACCCACGATGACCACTTTGTTGACCACTGCGACTCCTGTTCGGTCGTTCCGGGCGTAGGCGACGACCCGGCGCCGCCGCTGGCGACTCTAGGGGCGCGCGGAACGGGCGGCACAGGTCGTTAAGTGGTGGGTGAAACACGCACGTTGCCCCGCGCCGACCTGCGAAGAAGCCGCTCCCGCCGCGGTCGGCCGCGCCCCGGAGGGCGGCCGTTCGCGGCCGGCCGAGGTCAGTCGCTCCCGGTCGTCGGCTCCCCGGTCCGCTCCCCGGTCGGCGGGGGGAGGCCGACGGAGCGGCCCAGTCGGGTCGCCGCGTGCTCGAAGAAGCGCTCCCGCGCGGTGACCGCCCCGTTGAACTGCCCGAAGAGCTCCGTGCTCACCAGCCCCAGCAGTTGCGCCCACGCGGCGAGGACCGCCGCCAGTGTCTCCGGGCTCAGCCCGGGGACCTGCTCGACTGTCAACGGCGCGAGGTCCTCCCGCACCTCGTCCGGGAGCGGGCCGCCCTCCGGCGGGCCGAGCCGGCCGGCCCGGTCGGCCTCCCGGACGATCACGGTCAGCGCCAGCGGCAGTCGCACCCCGGGGACCATGGTGTCGTCCGGGGCGGCGTAGCCGGGCACGGGCGTGCCGTAGAGCAGCGCGTACTCGTGCGGATGCGCCAGCGCCCAACGGCGCGCGGCGTGGCAGACGCCGACCCACCGCGCGCACGGGTCGGCGTCCGCGCGCCGCTCCAGGGCCTCGTCGACGGCGTCGCCGAGCGCGTTGTAGGAGTCCACGATCAGCGCGGTCAACAACTCGTCGCGGCTCGGGAAGTAGCGGTACAGCGCCGAGGAGACCATGCCCAACTCGCGGGCGACGGCGCGCAGCGAGAGCTTCGCCGCGCCGTCGGCGGCCAGCCGTCGGCGGGCCTCGTCCTTGATCGTGCGGGTCACCTCGTCGCGTGCCCGCTGCCGGGCGGTGCGGATGGCGGTCATGGGGAACAGTCTGCCAGCCCGATGGGAGCGGCGACCATAAACGAGAGCAGTGCTCTTGCGGGAGCGCCCGAACTCTGTCACAGTCGCTCACAACAGAGAGCAGTGCTCTCTCGTTTCCGGCTCGGTGTGCCCGTTCGCCGAGCCCGCGTCCGCACACCCAGGAGAGGTCCACGATGGAACCCCGTCGCCCCACCGCCGTCCGCACCGGAGCACTCGCCAACAGAATCAGCCACCACCTGGTCAGCACCCTGCACTCCTGGGGATGGGGCATCGGGGGCTCGCGCCGGCTGGTGGTGCGCGGCCGGAAGTCGGGGGAGTTGCGCCGGGTGCCGGTCAACCTGCTGGAGCACGACGGCCGTCACTACCTGGTCGGGGCCCGCGGTCACGTCCCGTGGACGCACAACCTGCGCGCGGCCGGCGAGGGCACGCTGGTGCTGGGGCGGCGGATCAGCCCGTTCACCGCCGTCGAGATCGAGGACGCGCACAAGCCGGAGCTGCTGCGCGCCTACCTGGAACGCTGGGAGTACCAGGTGCGGGGCTTCTTCGGCGGCGTGACGGCCCGCTCGACGGAGGAGGAGCTGCGCGCGGTCGCCGCCGACCACCCGGTCTTCGCCCTGCGCCTCAGCGCGGGGACCCGGCCGTGACCGCCGCGGACTCCGCCCGCGGCGTGCGGGCGGCCAGCACCGCCTCGACGAACTCCTCGGGCGGCCGGTAGCGGTGACGCGTCACGTAGTGATGGATCAGGGAGGGCGCGACCAGCCAGGTCCCGTCGGCCGCCACCGCCACGACCTCGGAGTTCCCCAGCAGCACGTCCTCGCCCGCCACCCTCATCCGCACCGGCCGGCGCCGCTCCCCGACGAGATGCGGCAGACCGCACGGGTGGAACCGGCTGGTCCGCTCGCGCTGGCCGTCCCGGCACAGCAGCGTCAGCGCGGCGGCGAACTCCTCGGGGACGCGGCCCCTCGCGAACCGGGGGTAGCGCCGGGTCCACGAGAGCCAGCCGACGTTGAGCGCGGTGACCCCGGAGGGGACGCCGGCGGGGTGCCTGGTGTAGCGGCTGAGGTCGGCGTAGTACGTCATGCGGGCGCTCCTCGGGTCTCTCGCAGCAGACCCTAGTGGCTCCCGCCGGCCCGGGACACCCGCGGCCCGAGGCTCCCGCCGGCCCGGGACACCCGCGGCCCGAGGCGCCCGCGGCCCGGGACACCCGGGGCGCCCGCCCCGCCCCCGCCCGCCCCGCCCCGCCCCCGCCCGCGTCGGCGCGTCACCCCCGCCAGGGCAGCAGGGTGAACGGGGCCTCCGGGTCGGCGACCGGGCTGAGGCAGCGCGCGTCGGCCGGGTCGTAGGCGCGGTGGCCGTGCCGGAAGTCGTGGAAGAGCCCCGTCTCCTCGTCGTACAACTGCCCGGGGAACCCCAGCGGGCAGTGCGCCGTGTCCGAGCCCTGCCCCGTGGGCGCGCCCCAGGGCGTCGCCCGCCGGCGCCAGACGACGTCGCCCTGCTCGTCGACCAGCTCGGTCGGCGTGCCGTCCGGGTCGGTGACCACCCCGAGCAGCCGGCCGCCGCTCTCCGTCTGCGCCAACGGGCGGCGGTGGTCGTCCGGCGCCCAGTGCCAGCTGGTCACCGAGCCGTCCGGGTCGGTGCGGGCCACCGGGACCCCGCCCGCCCAGTCGACCGTCGAACGCTCCCTGACCTCGCCGAACTCGTCCAGCAACTGCCGCGCCACCCGCCGCCCCAGCGGGTCGTGGACGTAGTGCCAGTGACTGCCGTCGGGCATGACCACGTCAGTCAGTCGATCCAGCGCGTCCCACGTGTAGTGGCAGGTGCCGACGGCGCCGGAAGGCAGCTTCCGCGTCGTCGCGACCACCCGCCCCCGCGCGTCGTGCCGCCAGCCGGCGCCCGCCGCGTCGGCGACCAGCAGCGGGCCGTCGAACTCCCGCTCGATGCCCGCCAGTTGTCCCCGGGCGTCGTACTCGAACGCCGTCTCGCCCGCCGCCTCCCGCACCCGGGTGGGGCGGCCGACCGCGTCCCGTTCCCAGCGCGTCTCGCCCGCCACCTCGTCGAAGGAGCCGGTCAGGGCGCCGTCCGCCCGGTACTCCCAGCCGCGGCGGCGGCGCGAGGTGCCCGAGAGCAGCGTCTGCTCCACCAGCCGCCCCGCCGCGTCCCACCGCTGGCGCACCGCGCCCGACCTGCCGAATCCGCGCGCCACCTCCCGCCCGTCGGCGTCCAGCTCCAGCGCCACCCGGTGGCCGTCGGCGGTCAGCTCCACCAGCCGGCCCGCGGCGTCCCGCGTCTGCTCGGTCGTGCCGCCCGAGGGGTGCGTCAGCCGGACCGTGCGCCCCGCCGCGTCCCGTTCGAACGTCACGGCGCGGTCGCCCACCAGCTCGGCCAGCACCGCGCCGAACGGGTCGCGCTCGATCGTCAGCCGGATCTCGCTGTTCTCCGCGGCGACCAGCCGGCCGACCTCGTCGTAACGGAAGACGTCCCGGCCCAGGTCGGTGCGCCGCTCCACCAGCCGGCCCCGGGCGTCGAGGCGGAGCGAGACCCGCTGGCCGGCGCCGTTGGTCCAGCCGACGCACCGGCCCGCCGCGTCGTGGCGCAGCCGGATCGGGCGCTCCCCGACGTCCGCCAACTCCACGGGCCGGCCGGCCGCGTCGTGGGTGTACTCCCAGGCGCGGCCGGCGGCGTCGACGATCCTGGTCCGCCGCCCCTCGGCGTCGTACGCGTAGCGCAGCGTCCGGCCGTCGGGGCGGGTGAGGGCGTGCACGAGGCCGAGCGGGCCGCGCTCCCAGCGGGTCTCGCCGCCGGCCGGGTCGGTGTGGGCGACGAGCCGGCCCAGCGGATCGCGCCGCCACCGGTCCTCCGCCCCCGTCGCGTCGGTCAGCGCCACGACCCGGCCGAGGGCGTCGCGCTCCACCCGCCGCTGGCCGCCCCCGGGGCCGGTGATCCGCACCACGGCGCCGTGCGCGTCCCGCTCCAGGGTCGTGGTCTCGCCGGTCGGGTCCGTGACGGAGACCGGCAGCCCGGCCCGGTCGCACGTGTACCGCCACTCCGCGCCGAGGGCGTCGGTGACGGTGGCCAGCGCGCCGCGCGGGTGGTGGGTCAGCCGCAGATGACGCCCGCCGGGCGCCGTCACCGAGGCGAGTCCGCCGCGCGCGTCCCAGGCCAGCCGGGTGGTCTCGCCGTCCTCCGCGACACACAGCGTGGGCCGGCCGTCCGCGTCGTGCTCGACGGTGCGCCGGGTGCCGTCCGGCCAGACGGTCTCGACCAGGTGGCCGAGCGGGTCGTAGCGGTGGGTCGTGGTGTGCCCGAGCGGGTCGGTGACGGTCAGCAGCCGTCCCTCGGCGTCGCAGGTGTAGCGGGTCACGTTCCCCAGGGGGTCGGTCAGGGAGACCAGTTGGCCCGAGCCGTCGCGTGTGAAGACCCACGCCTCGCCCAGCGCGTCGGTCCGCGTGGTCCTGGCGCCCTCGTAGGCGAACGTGCGGGAACGCAGCCCGTCGGGCCCGGCGACCGCGACGATCCGGCCGCGCGCGTCGTGCGTGTAGCGGAAGGTGTCGCCTGCGCGGTCCCGGCGCTCGACGATCCGGCGGTCCTCGTCGTAGAGGTGGTGCTCGACACCACCGGCGGCGTCCTCCACCTCGGTCAGGTTGCCCGCGCGGTCGTACCGGCAGCGCAGCAGCGTGGGCGCGCCCTCGGCGCTCAGCAGCCGCGCCTCGACCACCCGCCCGGCGGCGTCGGTCTCGAACCCGAGCCGGTGGCCGCCGCTGTGCGTGATCTCCCGGGGGCGGCCCCTGGCGTCCCGGCGGATGGCCAGCGCGTTGCCCCAGCTGTCGACGACGGCGACCAGCGGCAGCTCGGCGCCCGTGCCGTCGGGCAACGACCGGAAGCGCAGCGTGAGCCGGGCCTCGGGCCGGTGGACGGTGATCGTGCCGCCCGGCGTGCCGTCCCAGGTCAGCGGCCAGCGCCCGCCGCGCTCGGGCAGCACGGGACGGCCGGAACCGGCCTCCGGCCGCGGGTAGTGCAGCAGCCGGCCGGTCTCCGTCACCAGCCGCACCGAGCGGTCCCGCAGCAGCAGCCGCTGGTCGAGCGTGGAGGCCCAGGCCACGCCGAACGCGCGGCCAGCCCTGGTCCTGCCCCGGTGATGGCGCGTCAGCACCAGGGGCAGCACCCCTTGCAGCCGGACGTCCTCCGAGGTCAGCCGCAGCCGGCCGCGCAGCGGATCGACGCCGTCGATGCCGGGCAACGGCCGCGCGACCGGCCGCTCCTCGCCGGCCCACAGCGGGGCCAGCCGGGGGCGGCCCGACTCCGGCGCCACCGGGCCGAGCCACGGTCCCCGCCACAGCTCCTCGGGCTCCGCGAGCGAGGGCGTCGCGACTCTCGGCACCCCGGCGAGGGGGGAACCGTCCAGCGGGGAACCCTCACCGGCCGATCCGCCCAGCGGTGACCCGGTCATGGCGCTCTTCCACCTTCCCTCAGCCGCCCGGCGGCGCTGCCGGGCGAACCGTCCTGCTCACCGACCGTAGGGCGCCGGGGGAAGGTCATCAACTGGGGCCCCCGAGCCCGCCGCTCGCCGTTACAGTGGTCGTTTCCCCACTTCACGCGGCCCGGGACGCGGGCCGGCCTCAGAAGTGGCGCGCCCCGTCGTCGTCCGGCGGAAGACCGCCGCCCGCGCGCGGGGCCGCCCCGGGTATCGGGGGGCCGCCGACCGGGCCGGCGGCCGGCGGCCCGGCCGGCACCTCGCCCGGCGCCGCCGCGCGGCCCCCCGGCAGCAACCGCCGCCCCCGGCCGATCGCCGCCCTGGCGCGCTCCGACTCGGCGACGCGCTGCGCCGCCTGCCACGCGGCCCGGCCGCCCTGCGCCGTGTACCGCGCGGTGGCGGCGGCCGTCGCCCCGAGCAGCCCGCCGTCCACGCGGGTCCCCGCGCACCGGTCGGCCAGCGAACGCCGGTCGCCGGCCAACGCCGGTGTCGCGTTGGCCAGGAA
The DNA here is from genome assembly GCF_900230195.1 of Streptomyces zhaozhouensis. Classification (GTDB taxonomy): domain Bacteria; phylum Actinomycetota; class Actinomycetes; order Streptomycetales; family Streptomycetaceae; genus Streptomyces; species Streptomyces zhaozhouensis. The sequence goes on along the minus strand of NZ_OCNE01000002.1, from coordinate 164,220 downwards.
GACCACCACCGTCAGCACCAGCACCGCCCCGCTGGCCAGGAAGGCGCCCGACAGCAGCAGGCAGCAGGCCAGCGACAGCAGCCCCACGTCGGCGACCGTGGTGACCGCCGCCCGCACCGCCGCCGCGCGCCGGCTCGGCCGCGCCGCGTCACCCGCGGCGCCGACCACGCCGCCCCCGCCGCCGGCGGGGGAGACCCGCAGCCCCAGCAGTGCCTTGCCCAGGGTGGTGCCGGCGAACGCCAACGACAGGAACTGGTAGAGGAAGGTGGCCAGTACCAGCAGCGCGAAGCCCTGCTGCACGGCGCGTATCGAGCGGCGCCACAGCGACTCGCCCAACGCCTGCCCGGCCTCGGCGAGATCGCCGTCCGAGGTGACGACCTTCCACACCCCGGTGCCGGCCAGCCCCTCCACGTCGCCCAGCATGGCGCTGATCCGGTGGAAGGTCAGGAACCCCAGCAGCACGGCGACCGTGACCACCAGCGCGTAGTCCACCAGCCAGGCGGTGACCCGCCGCCATCCCGGCGCTTTCGTCACGGCCCGCTCCGGCGCCGCACCGGCGTCCACGCGGGCCCCCTCGCCCCACCCGTCCATGCTCTGCCCCCGAATCCCGACCCCGCAGGGCCCCTCCCGACCGCCGGCCTCTCAGGGAATGGCCAGACGGTTACTCTCCGATGTCACATCGTAGCGGCGCCCACCGACAACGCCCGCCACTTCGAGACGACGACGGCGGCGGCGACCGGGCGCGGACGGCCGCGAACGGCCGCAGACGGGCGCCGACAGGACGCGACACGGCTACGAGGGCGTCCCGCTCACTCCCCGGGGAACACCACCGTCAACTCCGCGCCCCCCGACGGCTCCTGACGGGCCTCGGCCTCTCTCACCAGCGCGCCCAACGCCAGGAGCAGCAGCGCCGCCGCCGCCCCGAACGCCACCCGCCACCCGTTGTTCCCGGTCATCCCGCACGCACCCCCGTACGCCGCGTCACCCCTCACCGCGAGGACGCGGTCGGGCGCCGCGCGGTTCCCGCCGCGCCGTTCCCCGGGGCGGAGCCCGAGCGGGACCGGCGGACTCCCGAGCGGCTTCGGGGGCGCCCCGCCAAGCCCCGGCGTAAGCCCCGGCGCAATGCCGGGTGCAAGGCCAGGCGCAAGCCGGGCGCGGGGTCCGGCGGGCCCAACCCCGTGAACGAGCGTGCGATTACCGGCGTTTCCCGGGTCCGTCACCTGCGGCGGAGCCGTTTGATGCGTGATCCGACAAGGATGTCGCCCCACAGATGTTGCGTCATCGATGGCGTGTCATGCATGATGAAGCATCGATTACGCGACATCAATCGGATGGTCGCCCTGAGTCGTGTCGGCGTGCCCGGCGTCCACGGCTGCCGGGCAGCACTCCAGGAGCGGAAAATGAAGACACTGACACGTTTGTCCCTCGACCGGCCCAAGGCCGTCGTCCTCGGCTGGCTGGTCATCCTCGCCGTGGCCATGCCCTTCGCCCTCCAGCTCACCGGGGCCCTCAAGGCCGGTGGGTTCTCCGACCCCAGGGGCGCGTCCGTCGACGCCCAGGAGACCCTTGAGGCGGCGTTCGACGAGGCCCCCAACTCCCTGCTGATCGTCCTCAACGGCGACGACCCGGCGGCCGTCGACGCCGCAGTCGACACGGCCGGCCAGGCCGCCGACCGGGAGGGGGTGTCGGCCGTCGTCGACCGCGACGACCAGCCCGGCTGGGTCTCGGAAGACGGCCGGACCACCTTCCTCCAGGTCGCCTTCACCAGCGACAACACCACCGTCCAGAACCTCGTCCCCGACGTGCGGGACGACGTGGGCGAGGCCGTGGGCCCGGACGTCGAGGTCAACGTGACCGGCGCCCCCGCGCTCGACTACGCGCTCAACATGCACTCCAAGGACGACGTCACGCGCGCCGAACTCATCGCGTTCCCGGTGCTCTTCGTCGTGCTGCTGCTGGTCTTCCGGTCGGTCGCCGCCATGGCGGTGCCGCTCGCGCTGGCCGGCGTGACCCTGATGATCACCCAGGCCATCGGCTTCGCGATGACCAAGGTGACCGACGTCAACAGCCTCTTCACCAACATCGTCACCATGGTCGGCCTGGCCGTCGCCGTCGACTACTCGCTCTTCATCGTCAAGCGGTTCCGCGAGGAGCTGGCCGAGGGGCTCGACGTGCGCCGCGCCCTGGAGCGCACCATGGCCACCGTCGGCCACTCGGTGCTCTTCAGCGGCCTGGCCGTGGTCGTCGCGCTCTCCGCGCTCTTCGTTCCCCGCGCCATGTCCTTCACCAGCATCGCGCTGGGCGGCGTCGCGGTCTCCGTGATCGCGGTGCTGATGGCGATCACCCTGCTGCCGGCCGTGCTGAGCCTGCTCGGCCACCGGATCAACTGGGGCTCGCTGCGCCGCCGTTCGCGCTCCGGCGCCGCCGGCTCCCCGACGGGCGACACCGGCTCCGCCGCCTCGGCCGACGGGAACGCCGACGCCCCGCGCGTCACCCGTTTCCCCGGGCGCCCCGGCGTCGTGCTGGCCGGCCTGGCCGTCGGCTTCACCGTGCTCGCCCTGCCCGCGACCCAGCTCACCCTGCGCGTCCCGGTCGCCAGCGCCGACATCCTGCCCGCCTCAGACGAGGCCAGGGTCGGCATGGAGCGCATCCAGGAGGACATCGGCATCCGCGAGATGTTCCCGATCCAGGTGGTGCTCACCGCCGACGAGGCGAACGCCGCCGAACTGCTGGAGACCGCCGGCGCCGTCGCCGACCGGGCGGCGGGGCTGCCCGGCGCCGACGAGGTGCGCAGCGTCTCCGATCTCCCGCTGGGCGCCGCGGAGTTGACGCAGGCCCTGGACGGCACGCTGACCCTCGACGACGAGGCCGCGGCCGCCGTGGCCCAGCTGGTCAGCACCGAGGACGGCTCGCTGGTCACCCGGGTGATGGTGATCGCCGCCGGTGACCCGGACAGCTCCGTGGCCCACGACCTGGTCGGCGAGCTGCGTTCCGAGGTCGACGACCTGACCGGCACCGGCGTCGAGGCGAAGATCGCGGGCGCCACCGCGACCGGATCCGACTTCGACAGCCTGGTGCTGCGCTCGGCCCCCGTGGTCGTCGGCTTCGTCGCCCTGCTCAGCTTCCTGATCCTGCTGGCCGCCTTCCGCTCGGTGCTGCTGCCGCTGCTGGCCCTCGCGCTGAACGTGGCGGTCGTCGCGGCCAGCCTGGGCGTCCTGGCGCTGGTCTCCGGCAACGGCGAGCAGAGCATCAACAGCGTCACCCCGCTCATGCTCTTCGCCGTGATGTTCGGCCTGAGCATGGACTACATGGTGATCATGTTCTCCCGGATGCGGGAGATGTACCTGGACGGTGTCCCGCACCGCCAGGCCGTCCTCGGCGGCCTGGCCCGCACGGCCGGTCTGGTCAACGGAGCGGCGGCGATCATGGTGGCCGTGTTTGCTTCCTTCACGAGTGCACAGATCAGCATCGTTCGCGAACTGGGCATCAGCCTCGCGGTCGCCGTTCTGCTGGACGCGGTCGTCGTCCGTCGCCTGCTGATGCCGGCAGCGCTTCTGTTGATCGGTGAGCGGATCTGGGGACGTCGGCCGGCGGGAACCGCCCCGACCGACCCCCCGGCCCCGATCGAGGCCGCCGACGGTCCCGACTCCCTCCCCCCGGGCGCGGAGGTCTCCTCCGAGGCGGACTCTCCCCGGTCCGCCGCCCCCGCCCTGCGCTGACGTTTCCCCCGACGTAGCGCAGACCGTCTGTGCCGCCCGGCCTCACCAGGCCGGGCGGCACAGGCATGTCCGGGGGCGGGGTCTGCCCTCGGCGGCGCTCGGCGCCCCGGGGAGGCCGCCGGACCCCTTCCCGGCGCCCGGCCGCCCGGCGGCCCCGTGGCGCCGCGGGAGGGGCGTCCCGCCGGCCCTTCGCGCCTCCCGGGTCCGCACCGTCGAGAAGCGCGCCGGCCGGGCCCCTCGCGCGCGCCTGGGCGGGCGGGGCTCCGCCGGTCCACGGCAGGCCACGCGCGCCGTGGACCGCGCGCCTTCTCCGCCTACGGATGGCCTTGCCGGCCTTGCCGGTTCCTGCGGGGTTGCCGGCGTCGCCGGTCGTGCGGCGTTGCCGGCGTTCGGTCCGGCCGCTCTGCGGTCGTGTGGTCCGGCCGGTCCTGCTGCCCAGCCGGTCTGCCGCTTTGCGGTCCGGCGGTTCTGCCGGCCCTGCCGGTCGTGCGGTCCTGCGACCCTGCTGCTCCTGCTGGTCCTGCGGTCCTGCGGCCCCTGCCGGCCTTGCCGGTCCTGCCGGCTGTGCTGCGCGCCTGCGGCTGGGGCGGCCCCGGCGGTGGCGCGTGGAACGACGCGGTGACGCGCGGAACGGCGCGGAAGCGCGGAACGGCGCGGGCGCGCGCGGAACGACGCAGGGGCGCGCGAAACAGCGCGCAAGCGCGGAGCGGCGCGGAAGCACGGAACAGCGCGGAACAGCACGGAAGCGCGCGCATAGGCGCGGCCGGCGGGTGGTCGGTCGCCGGGGGCGGCGGGTGGTCGGCGTTCGGGCCGGGGCGTTCGGGCCGCGTGGGCGCCGCGCCTCCCGGGAACGGCCGAGGACCCTCGCGAGCTCGCGAGGGTCCTCGGCCGTGCTGGTCAGGCGGTCATGCGGTCATGCGGGTGACGCGAGCGACGCGAGCGTGGGGGGCGGCGTGGGTCGGCGCCGACGGGCGCCGGACGTTCACTTCCCCCCGGTGAAGTCCTCGCGCGGGAACCGCTCCGCGATGGTGGCGGCGCTCGGTGTGCCGTCGATGACGCGGCGAAGGGCCATGATCACGATCTCCCGGTGCTCCTCCGAGAGCCCGCTGCCCACCATCCGGTCCATCGCGGTGTCGACCTCCCGCAGCTGCGGGATCATCTCCTCGCCCCGGGTGCTGAGCCGCAGGTAGATCACGCGGCGGTCGATGCGGCCGGGCTCGCGTTCCACCAGGCCGGCCTTGGTCAGGGTGTCCACCAGCCGGCTCGGGCTGCCGCTCTCGCAGACCACCTGGCGTCCCAGCTCGGCCAGGGTCAGCGGGGCCTTGCGGGAGAGCACCAGCAGGATCTCGGCCTGGGCCGGGGTGAGCCCGAGCGGGCGCAGTTGGGCGCTCATCGCGCGGGCGCCCTCGCGCTGCGCGGCGAGGACCAGGTAGCGCAGCTCGGTGTCGCCCGTGGAGGGCGGACTGTCGTGACCGCCCACGTCAACGGGTGGGTCGGCCAGGGATGTTCGTCGGGTCATGGGGGGCCTCCGGGTCGTTGTGAGGTCGTCGGGAACGGGGGAGCCGCCGAGGCGGCCAACGCTCATCTCCATGATGCCACATCCATGACACCTAAAAAGATGACCCGTCATCGATATGGATACCGCTTCAAGTGTCCATCAAACCCAAAGAAGGTGTTGCAACACCGATGTTCTGTCATGCATGATTAAGCATCGATGTTACGGCATCGATTTGCGACAGGGATCGTGTGCCTTGTGGCGCTCGGCCCGCACCACCGCACCACCGCACAGCACGACCCAGACAGCAGTCCGACAGCAGGAAACGAAGGAGACATCCCCATGAGCGTTCAGACCCTCGACGCCCCGCCCATCGTCCTCGACGAGGCCGCCACCGCCGTCGCCGCCATCGCCCGTGGCGAGCTGGTCGTGGTCGTCGACGACGAGAACCGCGAGAACGAGGGCGACCTGATCGTCGCCGCCGACCACGCGGACGCCGCCGCGATCAACTACATGATCACGCACGGTCGCGGTCTGGTCTGCGTCTCCGTCACCGAGGAGCGCGCCGCCGAGCTGAACCTGCCGCCCATGGTGGACCGCAACGAGGACCACCACGGCACCGCCTTCACCGTCAGCGTCGACGGCGGCCCCGAGCACGGCGTCACCACCGGCATCTCCGCCCCCGACCGCGCCAAGACCATCGAGCTGATCCTCGACGGCAAGAGCGAGGACCTGCGGCGGCCGGGCCACATCTTCCCGCTGGTCGCCCGTCCGGGCGGCGTCCTGGCGCGGCCCGGCCACACCGAGGCCGCCGTGGACCTGGCCCGCTTCGCCGGCCTGCGCCCCGCCGGCGTCATCGTGGAGATCATCCTGGAGGACGGCACCATGGCCCGGCTGCCCCACCTGGCCGAGTTCGCCCGCCGCGAGGGCCTGGTGCTGACCAGCATCGAGAAGCTCCAGGAGTACGCCGCCGCGCAGCTGCGGGCGACCCGGTGAGCCGGATACCCGGCCTGATGGCGCGTGTCACGACCGCCGTTACCCGTCCCGCGGTCGTGACCCGCTATCTCTCCGGAGTCGAAGGCGTCCAGCACATCCCCGTGGACGGGCCGTTCGTGCTCGTCCCCAACCACAGCAGCTTCTCCGACCATCTGATCCTCGACGCGGTGTTGCACGCCCTGCGCGACACCCCGTCCTCCTACCTGACCAAGTCCGAGGCCTTCGACAACACGCTCCGCGCCCAGTGGACCGTGGGCATGGGCGGCATCCCGGTCGACCGCGACCAGCCGGGGCGGGACCTCCTCGCCAAGGTGGACGGGGTCCTGAACGGCGGCGGCGCCCTGGTGATCTACCCCGAGGGAACCCGCGGCACCGGCTGGCCGCTGCTCCCCTTCAAGGACGGCGCGTTCCGCTTCGCCGACCGGGCCAGGGTCCCGGTCATCCCGGTCGCCCTCTGGGGCGCCCAGCACATCCTCCCGAAGGGAGCCAACCTCCCTCGGAGCGCCAAGGCCCGCGTGGTCTTCGGCGCCCCCCTGACCCCCGACCTCTCCCTCCCCCGCAAGCAGCGCATCGCCGACTTCACCGAACGGACCAGGTCCGCCCTGGAGACCCTGGTCCTGACCGCCGCCCAGCCCAGGTCGGAACGCGACGCCGAGGCCACCGCCGCCCTCGCCGCCCGCGCCACCGCCATGATCGAACGCTCGCTCAGCAGGACCGACTCCCAGTCCCCCGACCGCCGACGAGACCAGGCGTCCCTCCTGCTGCGCCTCGGCCGACTCACCGACCCCGACAACCCCGACCTGCGCGTGACCCGGGCCAGGCTGGCCGGCCTCCGCGCACTCGACGCCTCCCCGCCGCGGCGCCTGGCGCTGCTGCGGGGGGTGCGACGGGAGGCCGAGGACGTCCTGCGCGACCACCCCGACCACCTGATGGCCCGCTACCTGCTGGGGCGTTGGCACCTGCTGACGCCCCGGCAGCTGGGGGGCCGGCCGGAGAAGGCGCTGGGACACCTGCGGGAGGCCGCGCGACGAGGCGCGACCGACACCCGCTACCCGATGGCCTACGCCGAGGCCCTGATCACCACGGGGCAGCACCACGAGGCGAGCGGGGTGCTGCGGCGGGTGATCGACGCCCCGGCGCCCGACCGCCGGACGGCGGACCGCAGGCAACGCGCACAGGCCCGTTACAGCGAACTGACCGTGACCCACGCTGCGGTTCCCAGCCCCGGAAGGTGACCCGACATGTCCCAACCTCCGATCCTGTGGTGCGGAAGCACCCTGGTGGTCTTCGACGGGCCGCGCCGCCTGACCTGGCGCAGGGGGCCCAGGGGCGAGTGGTTCCCCGTCTCCCTGTGGCCGACGCCGCAGCAGGCGCTCCAGGTCAACGAGCACCTGGCGCAGGGCGGGGGACTGCTGGTCCTCGTCGAGGAGGCCGAGACCGAGATCCCGCTGCACACCGAGGAGCTGGCGGGCGCCCCCTGGGAGCTGGCGGAGAAGGTGACGGTGGACGACGGCCTCGCCGAACTCCGCGTCCCCGCGCTCGACTGGCTGCCGGAGGAACTTCAGGCGCGGGGGCGGAAGTTCCTCAAGGACACGGCCTGCTTCTTCGAGCGCCAGCCCGACCTGCTCATCCCGCACCTGGTCGTCGAGCCGCTCGGCCCGACCCCGGAGAACCTGCGCTTCGGGCGGCTCCGCCCGCCCCGCCGGTGCACCGACGAGCGCCTGCGCACCGTGGCCGACCACCTCTTCGACCACGGACTGACCATGCCCCGCGCCCCCGAGTCGCTCGGCGACGACGCCTCGTGGGCCCCCGTGTTGGAGACCATCTCATGAACGACGACACCCTGACTGTGGCGCCGCCCGACCGGCGGATCACCGCCCCGCTCGACGGCCGGGTCGTGGCCCTGACGGGCTCCGCCCGGGGCCTGGGCCTCCAGATCACCGAGGCGCTGCTCGCCCAGGGCGCCCAGGTGATCGCCAACTACCGCTCGATGTCCCGCGAGTTGCAGGAACTGGGCCGCGTCAACGGCGAACGGCTGCGGCTGCTGCCCGGCGACGTCACCAGCGAGGAGACGGCCGAGTCCCTGGTCGTCGAGGCCCGCCGCCTCGGCCGGCTGGACGTCCTGATCCACAACGCCGGCATCACCCGCGACCAGCCGCTGGTCCGGATGCCCGTCGAGGACTGGGACGAGGTCCACCGGGTGAACCTGCGCGGCGCGTTCCTCAGCACCAAGCACGCGCTGAAGCTGATGATGCGGGCCCGGTACGGGCGGATCATCTACGTCTCCTCCGTCACCGCGCTCACCGGCAACACCGGGCAGGCCGCCTACACCTCGTCCAAGTCCGGGCTGCACGGCCTGGCGCTGTCCGTCTCCCAGGAGTACGCCTCCTACAACGTCCGCACCGCGACCGTCGCCCCCGGCATCCTCGACACCGGCCTCGGCTCGGTCGTCGCCCCCGCCCAGCGCCGCCGCATGGAGGACCGCTCGCTGCTCGGCCTCGGCCCCGCCGACCAGACCGCCGCGACCGTCGCCTTCCTCGCCAGCCCCGCCGCCGACTACATCAACGCGACCGTGATCCGCACCGACGGAGGAATGAGGTACTGACATGCACCAGCCGAACGAACGCGGCTCGAACGTCCTGATCGACTCCCCGGCCCTGACGGTCTTCCAGATCCTGCTGGAGCCGCGCCGGCTGGCCGAGTGGAACCCGGCGTTCCTCTCGGTGAGCGGCCCACCCGAGGCGCGCGTCGGGACCCACTACCCGATCCGGGCCAGGGGCGGACTCTCCGGCCACTGGGAGTACCACCGGATCGAGGAGTCCCGCGTCGAGGGGTACTGGGAGGTTCCGGGACTGGTCGAGCACAACACCTGGGAGCTGAGCCCCTACGGCGACGGCACCCACGTGCGCCACTCCTTCGCCCACCAGGGCGCGCTGGCCGCGCTGCTGCGCCCGGCGTTCGCGAACGTCGCGGACCTCAGGCTGGGACGGCTCGCCGAGCGGGCCCAGGCACGGAGGCCGGTCGATGTCGCCTGAGTTGGCGGCCGTGGCGGAGCGGCCCGGCACACGCCCCCAGTCCGAGATCCCCGTCCGACTCACCGAGGAGAACGCCTGCTGGAGCGGGCCCGCCTCGCTCTTCCAGGCCCGCGAGCAGCAGCCCGCGGAACCCCACATCGTGCGGGGCGTCGACTGAGACCGCCCCCGCACCCCAGCCGGCGGTGGGACCGGAACGGTCACCGAACCGCTCCCGGGAACGACCCGGTCCCACCGCCACCTTCGAACCCGCCCTCCTGAACGTTCCGCGCCACCCGCACCACCGCACCGTCCCGCGCACGTACTGCCAGAACCCGACGACCTGGGGAGGCCACCATGCCCAGCAGTACCGTTCCGCGCGCGCCCCTGGGCGCGCCCCACGCCCGGGTGCTCGGGGTCGGCGGCTACCGCCCGACCCGCGTGGTGCCCAACGACGAGATCGTCCACCGCATCGACTCCAGCGACCAGTGGATACGCGAACGCTCCGGCATCGCGGAGCGCCGCTGGGCCGGACCCGAGGAGACCGTGGCCGCGATGGGCGCCATCGCCGGCGCCAAGGCGCTGGCCCAGGCCGGCGTCACCGCCGAGCGCCTCGGCGCCGTCGTCGTCGCCACCTCCACCCACTTCGCCCAACTGCCCGCCGTGGCCACCGACATCGCCGAACGGGTGGGCGCCAGGGGCGCCGCCGCGTTCGACCTCGGCGCCGCCTGCGCCGGCTTCACCCACGGCCTGGCCCTCGCCGCCGACATGGTGCGGGGCGGCAGCGCGGAGTACGTGCTGCTCGTCGGCTCCGAGCGGATGTCCGACCTGATCGACCACGACGACCGCGCCACCGCGTTCCTCTTCGGCGACGGTGCCGGCGCCGTCGTGGTCGGCCCCTCGCCGACGCCCGGCATCGGACCCGTCGTCTGGGGTGCCGACGGCTCGCAGCGCTCCGCGATCGAACAGACCGCGTCCTGGCTGGAGTTGCGCGAGGACCCCGGACGTTCCTTCCCGGCGCTGACGATGCGCGGCCAGCAGGTCTTCCGCTGGGCCGTCTACGAGATGGCCAAGGCCGCCCGCGACGCGCTCGACGTCGCCGGGGTCACCGCCGACCAGCTGGACGCGTTCGTGCCCCACCAGGCCAACCTGCGGATCGTCGAGGCGCTGGCCAAGGCCATCGGTCTCCCCGGGGAGGTGCCGATCGCCCGCGACGTCGTGGACTCCGGCAACACCTCGGCCGCCTCCGTCCCGCTCGCCATCGAACGACTGCTCTCCGGAGGCGAGGCCCCCAGCGGCGGCCTCGCCCTCACCATCGGCTTCGGCGCCGGCCTCTCGCACGCCGCCCAGGTCCTCACGCTGCCCTGACCCGTTCAGCCCGCTCCCGCCCGACTCCTCCCGCCCGACTCCTCCCGTCCGACTCCTCTTGTACGGCGCACCGTTCGCACGACCCGACCACGTCCCAAGGAGAGAACGCCATGACCACGATCACCACCCAGCAGGCCCTCGTCATCACCGGCATCTCGGAGATCCTCCAGGAGGTCGCCGGCACGCCCGCCGAGGACGTCACCCCCGAGGCCAACTTCGCCGAGGACCTGGACATCGACTCGCTGACCATGGTCGAGGTCGTGGTGGCCGCCGAGGAACGTTTCTCGATCGCCATCCCCGACGCGGAGGTCAAGGACCTGGTGACCGTCGCCGACGTCGTCGAGTTCGTCCGCCGGGTCACCGGCTGACGGCGACCGAACCCCACCACGAGGAGGTGAACCCCTTGTCCACCACGCGACGTCGGGTCCTGGTCACCGGGCTCGGCACCGTCAACCCGCTCGGCGGCGACGTCCCGACCACCTGGTCGGCGCTGCTCGACGGCACCTCGGGCGCCGCGCCCCTCACCGAGGAGTGGGCCGAGGCCGCCGCGGTGCGCTTCGCCTGCCGCGCCGCCCGCGAGCCCGGCCCCGAGCTGGGCACCGCGCTCAGCCGCAGGACCGACCGCTCCACCCAGTTCGCGCTGCTGGCCGCCCGCGAGGCGTGGCGGGACGCCGGCACCCCCGAGCCGGACGCGCGCCGGCTGGGCGTGGTGCTGGCCTCCGGGCTCGGCGGCGTCACCTCGCTGCTGGAGCAGCACGACACGTTGAACCGTTCGGGCCCGCGCCGGGTCTCCCCGCACACCGTGCCGATGTTCATGCCCAACGGGCCGGCGGCCCAGGTGGCGCTCGAACTGGGCGCGCGCGCCGGCGTGCACGCCTCCGCGTCGGCGTGCGCCTCCGGCGCGGAGGCGATCGGCCACGCGGTGGAGATGATCAGGTCCGGACGGGCCGACGTCGTGGTGGCCGGAGGCGCCGAGGCGCCGATCCACCCGGTGCTCTTCGCCGCCTTCGCCAACATGCGGGCCCTGTCCAAGCGCAACGACGCGCACGAGACGGCGTCCCGCCCCTACGACCGCGACCGCGACGGCTTCGTGATGGGGGAGGGGGCCGGCGTACTGGTCCTGGAGTCGGCGGAGCACGCGGCGGCCCGCGGCGTCGACGGCTACTGCGAACTGGCCGGGGTGGGCATGACCTCCGACGCCCACCACATCGCCCAACCCGAACCCGGGGGCCGCGACGTGGCCCGCGCGGTCCGGGCGGCGCTGCGGGACGCCGGGGCCGCGCCCGCCGACGTCTCCCACGTCAACGCCCACGCCACCTCGACCCCCGCCGGTGACCTCACCGAACTGGGAGCGCTGCGCGCGGAGTTCGGCTCGGCGGCGGAACGCCTCGCCATCTCGGCGACCAAGTCCATGACCGGCCACCTGCTCGGCGCGACCGGCGCCGTGGAGTCGGTCGCCACCGTGCTGGCCCTCCGTGACCGGCTCGCCCCGCCCACCATCAACATCGAGAACCTCGACCCCCGCGTCGACCTGGACATCGTCCGCGCCAAGCCGCGCGAACTGCCGCTGGGCGCCACCGTGGCGCTCAACAACTCCTTCGGCTTCGGCGGCCACAACATCAGCCTGGCCTTCACCGCCGCGTGACCGAGGCCCCCGCAGCCGACCCGCCCACCGACCGAGGACCCGACGACCCGACGACCATCGGAGAGGCCCGACGCCCCCTACCCCGTCCGCCCCGACAACCCCGACAACCCCAGCGACGTCCGCCGCCCCGCCCGCTACCCAGCGGACCGGGGCGGCAGGCGTGTCGGGTGGAGGATGACAGCTTGTTGCCCCCGTGCCCGATCCGTCACCTGCCGTCCACACACGCGGCCTACTCTTGACGCCCCATCAGGTGAAGATGGGGGTGCGCAACGTGGTCAGAGTTCGTGGGACATCGACCTCACGCAGGGAGTCATCGTGACCGGATCGCCCTTGCACCTCTCCGACGTGCGGCATCGCCTCGTCCCGTCACCCCTCTTACCCGGCGGGGGGCGTGCCGGCGGGAGGAGGGGTGCTTCCGGATGCGCGTGATCGAGATCTCCGTGCTCCGCGCCCGCGCCTCCCGGGGCTGCTGGGGGTTGCTCTCGGTCTACGAGGGCGAGGAGTCCCCGGCCGAGCCCTCCTTAGCCGCGCCCGTCTCCGCCCCGGCTTCCGCCGCCGCCCCCGCCGCCTCTGCGTCCGCGTCCGCCGATCCCGCCCCGGTACCGGAAGCCGCCACCGTCTCCGTTCCCCCGGCCGACCCCCTTCCCCCGGCCGACCCCCTTCCCCCGCCGCCGTCCGACCCCGCCGCCGAGGGTCCTGGCTTCGCCACCGGCCGCACGCTGCGCAGGCGTTGCCCGGTCGTTCCCCACCAGGTCTGCCCGGCCGACGTGTTGGGACGCCGCTACCCCGTGGTGCGCGGGCTGCTGCGGCGCGCGGCGTCCGAACGGATGCCGGCCGGCCACTGGTACGTGATGGCCGACGGAGACACCGCGAACGACCCGATGCGCGAGCAGTTGGCCTCGGCCCTCAGCAACCTCTCCGACCACGGCGCGGTGCTGCGCGCGATGGCCGGGCGCGGGCTGCTGAGCACGGTCTACTCCGGGCGCTGCACCCATGTCGAGTCCGACAGCGGCTCGCCGGACAACTCCTACGCCCGCCTCCTGGCCGCCGTCGACCAGTTGGCCAGCCACGGCCTCCAGGCGCCGGCCATCGCCCGCTGCCTGGCGTGCGCCGGCTTCACCCAGGCGCCGGGACGCGCCGACAGCATCAGCCTGCCCAGCGTGCGGCGGATGCTCCGCGAGGACCTGCGCCCGATCCAACGCAGCCGCCCCGGCCCCAAGCCCCGCTCCAGCGACGAGCTGCCGCCGGACGAGTGGTGGCTCTCCGACCTCGCGGCCGAGCTGGAGATGCCGGCGGTCACCCTCTACGCGTGGATCAGACGCGGCTGGATCAGCCACGCCCGCAAGGAACCGACCCCGCCCCACCGTTGGATACTCCGCGTCGACCCCGACGAGCTCCTCGCCCTCCGCGCCCGCCGCGCCGGCCCTGGCGGCGCCTGACGGGACGACCGGCCTCCCCGGGCCCGCGCGGTCCGGGGCTGCCGCGCGGCCGCACCCGGTCGTGGAGCTGGAGAAAGCGACACAGCACCCGGTCGCGCAGAAGGCGGGCGCCGGCTGCGCGTTGGACGACGGTCCGCGCGTGTGCGTCCCAGGTGGGGTGCGGTGTTCGGTGTTGATCGACGAGCGGTCAAAGAGAGGGGAAAGGTATCGACAAAAGCGAAAGAAAGAAGTGGCGGGGCGTCGGGCGGAAACAAGGCAACGCCCCCGCCGATCGAAAAGCGTCACCGTCTCCGGCGCGGTGAAACCTTCCGCCCGGCCGCCCGGCCGCCCGACCGCCCGGCGTCAGAGTCCTCCCAGCGCCTCCCCGGGGTCCGCGTCCAGCTCCAACGCGTCGAGGACCGTCAGCAGTCGGCGTTCCTCGTAGGCGAAGTGGTTCTCCATGATCGCCGCGATCCCCTCCAGGTGCCGGTCCAGCTCGCCCGGGGACGCCGCGGCGTCGACGGCCTTCCGCAGGCCGTCGAGCAGGTACTCGATCATGGAGTGGTCCTGCTCCAGCCGCCGCAGCGTGTCGCCGAGCTCCGGGTGGGCCGCCGCGACGGCGGGGAAGAGGGTGCGGTCCTCGCCCCGGTGGTGCCGCGTCAGCGCGGTGCAGAAGCCCCGGCAGAACAGCAGCAGTTCACGCGTGGCCGGTTCGGCGTCCCCGCCGTCCTCCAGGGCTTCGCGCGTGGCGCGCAGCGCCGCACGGAGGCGGTGGTGGACCTCGCGCATCTCTCGACTCCAGGCGACGAGCCTGGTCTTCTCGCCCTCAGCCATGCGAGGGCGAAGGGAACGACGTGTTCATCGTCGCGCTCCTTCGTTATCCCGCGCCTCCATGCCTGACACGAACTGCCACCGGCACGCGACGCTGGCGTCGAGTGTACGCGGCGGCCCGGATCCCCGGTGCCCGGTGACGCGGGACCCTTAAGTACCTCACTTAAGTCTGTTACTTTGGTCAAGTTGTGGGGCTGTCGGAAGAGGGAGAAGCCCATGCGCCTGGCCGTGCCCGACCTCGTGTCCAACTCCTACTTCCCGGCGATCGCGGCCGTCACGCTGGGGCACTTCCGTGACGAGGGGCTCGACGTGGAGCTGGAGCTGCGGTTCCCGGTCACGGACGCCGCCGCCGCCCTGCGGAACGGTGAGATCGACTTCCTCGCCGGTGCCGCGCACGCTCCGTTCCACGTGGACCCGGCCGGCCGGGAGCTGCGGCTGCTGGCCGCGCTGGCCCAGCGCATGTACTGGTTCCTGGTGGTGCGTGCCGACCTTGACCCGTTCCCCGACCGCACCAGGCTCGACCTGCTGCGGGGCCGCCGGGTCGGCGCCGCGCCGGGGCCCGACCTCGGGCTGCGCGGGCTGCTGGCCGAGGCGGGGGTCGACCCGGGCGAGGCCGGCGTGGAGATCGCCCCGGTGCCCGGCGCGGCCGGTGACGTCTCCTTCGGGGTGACCGCCGCCCGAGCGCTCGCCGACGGGCGGATCGACGCGTTCTGGGCCAACGGCATGGGGGCCGAGGTCGCGGTCCGCGAAGGGGTCGGCAGGGTCGTGGTGGACGCGCGACGCGACGGCGGCCGGCCAGGCGGCTTCACCTTCCCGGCGCTGATGGCCAGCGCCCGGCTGGTCGGGGAACGGCCCGAGGAGGCCGCCGCCGCCACCCGCGCCGTCGTCCGGGCCCAGCAGGTGCTGCGGGAGGATCCGGCGCGCGCCACCGCCGTCGGTCGGGCCCTCTTCCCGGCCATGGAGGCGGAGCTGATCGCCGAGCTCGTGACCCGCGACCTTCCCTACTACCGGGCCGAGATCGACGAGCCCGCCGTCACGGGGCTGATCGACTTCGTCCGCCGGGCCGGACTGACCGCCGAGGGCCTCGACCCGGCGGCGCTCGTGCCGGAGGCCGCCCGCGCGGCCTGGCGGCTGGGCTGACCGGACTTTCGCCCGATGAGAGGAGCACGGATGAGGATCGCGTTGATCCAGATCGCCAGTCCCGCGGCCGAGCCGCCCGCCGAGCGGTGTGACCGGGCCGCCGAGCTGGTCGCCGAGGCGGCGCGGGGTGGCGCCGACCTGGTCGTCCTGCCCGAGCTGTGGAGCGTCGGCTACTTCGCGTTCGACTCCTACGCCGGCGGGGCGGAGCCGGCCGACGGCCCGACCGTGGCGCGCCTGGGCGCGCTCGCCCGTGAGCTCGGGATCCATCTGCACGGCGGCAGCCATGTCGAGCGCCTCCCGGACGGCGGGCTGCGCAACACCGCGGTGCTTCTCGGCCCGGACGGCCGGGTGCTGCACCGGTACAGCAAGATCCACATCTTCGGCTACGGGTCGCGGGAGGCCCAACTGCTGTGCCCCGGCGAAGGAGTCTCGGTCGCGCCCAGTCCTTTCGGCCCGATCACCTCGACCACCTGCTACGACCTGCGCTTCCCCGCGCTGTGGAGCCGGCTGACGGAGCTCGGCGCGCGGCTGGTGACGGTGCCCGCCGCCTGGCCGGCCGCGCGGCTGGCGCACTGGCGGTTGTTCACCACCACCCGTGCCGTCGAGCAGCAGGTGCTGCTGATCGCCTGCAACGCGGTGGGCGAGCAGGACGGGGTCCGGCTCGGCGGACACAGCCGGGTCGTCGACCCCTGGGGCGAGGTGCTGGTCGAGGCGGGCGACGCCGAGGGCGTCAGCTACTGCGACGTGGACCCGGACGTCGTCCCCGCCGTGCGCCGGGAGTTCCCCGTGCTCGACGACCGGGTCCCCGCCTACCCCGAGCTCCGTCCCGGAGCCACCACCCCCCAGGAGTCCGCATGAGCACGAACCCGCTGACGTTCACCGTCGCCGGCACCGGAGAGGTGCTGCGTGTCGAGGACTTCGACCTGGTCGTCGCCGGCTACACCGGCCGGGACGAGAGCGCGGTGCGCGCGCACATCGAGGAGCTGGCCGCCATCGGTGTTCCCGAGCCGGACTCGGTGCCGGCCTTCTATCCGCTGGACGCCCGACTCGCGGTCCAGGACGAGGCGATCACGGTGGCCGGAGGCTACACGTCGGGCGAGGTCGAGCCCGTGCTGATCCGGGCCGGTGGGCGGCTCCTGCTGGGCGTGGGCTCCGACCACACCGACCGCGACATGGAGCGCGAGAGCGTGGCCCGGTCCAAGGCGGCCTGCCCCAAACCGCTTTCCCGTGTCGTCGTCGAACTCCCCGAAGCCGGCCTCGACTGGGACGCGGTCCAGGCCGAGTGCGCGGTGGACGGCAGGGAGTACCAGCGGGGCGCGCTGGCCGCGCTGCGGGTGCCCACAGAACTCCTCGCGCTGCCCGGTGCCCCGGCCGCCGCACGCGACCTGGTGCTCTTCTGCGGCACCCTCCCCCTGCTCGACGGCGCCTTCGTGGCCGGCGCCGCCTGGTCCCTGGCGCTGCGGCTGCCCGACGGCACCGCCCTGCGCCACCGCTACACCGTCGAGGCGCCCGTCGGTGGGTGACCCCGTCCCGAACACCGAAAGGAGCCGTGCCATGGCCAAGCCCGAGCACGAGTTCTTCCCCGTCACCGATGTCGAGTTCACGCGCTGCGCCGGGTCCGTGGACAGCCTGGTCGAACGGGTCCTGGCCAGCGACCCGGAGACCGGGGTCGCCACCCGTGTGCTGCACCTGCCGCCGGGTACCGACACGACGCCCAACGGCGTGCAGGTGCACGACTTCTGGGAGGAGGTCTACATCGTGGAGGGGTCCTTCACCGACGTCCGCCTCGGGCGGACCTTCTCGGCCGGCGAGTTCGCCTGCCGCCCGCCGGGGATGCCGCACGGCCCGTGGACGACCGAGGAGGGGGTCACCACCTTCGAGGTGCGTTACCCGGCCTGAGCGCGGGCCGGCACCGTCACGTGTCGGGGGCGGGAACCGAGTACCGGTTCCCGCCCCCGACACGTGACCGGTGGCTCAGCCCGCCTCGAAGCCGTCGCCCGCCTCGAAGCCGTCGCCCGCCTCGAAGCCGTCGACCCCGTAGCCGGCGAGGGCCCGGTCCACCAGCGCGCCGGCCCGGTCGAAGTCGTACACCTGGCTCATCCGGGTGCGGACCAGGAACGGGGCGCCGGCGTAGAACATCTCGTACTGCTGGTGCCGGCTGGCGAACTCCGAGCCGACCATGTCCCAGACCAGCTTCAGCAGCTTGACCCGTTCCTGACTCGGATGGCCCGGCGACTGGACGTAGCGCTCCAGGTCGGCCCGTGCCTCCGGGTGGCCGTAGTCGGCGGCGGCGGACGGCAGTTGGATGACGCCGCCACCGCACAGGTCCCGGAGGATGGTCAGCAGCTTCGGGTAGAAGTCCGACTGGAGCGTCATCACCGCGAACGCCTCGGCGGCGCCGGGCCAGGCGACGCCGTGCTCGTCGATCCGGCAGTTCTGCTCCTGCGCGGCGACCAGCCCGGAGACCAGGGCGGCGTGCGCGGCGAGTTCGCCGAGGGTGCCGCGCACGGGCGGGAGGGCGGCGGTGCCGTTCATCTCCGCGACCCGCAGGGCCAGCCCGGCGAGCAGGTCGAGCTTCACCGAGAAGCGGATCTGCGCCTGGTTGTTGCCCAGCAGATGGGCGGGCGTGTGGTTCCACTGGTCCCGGGTGATGTCCAGGTTCCGGTACACGAAGACGCGTTCCCAGGGGACGAAGACGTCGTCCAGGACGATCAGCGCGTCGGTCTCGTCGAACCGCGAGGCGAGCGGGTAGTCGTAGACGCTGGTCGCGGCCTCCGCGTAGCTTCGGCGGGAGTAGATCTTGAGTCCCTCGGCCCCGATGGGCAGCGCCACCGAGATCGCCTGGTCCTCGTCGCCTGGGCGCAGCGGGACGATGCAACTGAGAACGAGGTAGTCGGAGATCGCCGCGCCGGTGCCGAGCATCTGCGCGCCCGCGAGCACGACACCGTCCGGGCGCTCCTCCTTGACGCCGGCGTACAGGTGCGGGTCGGCCTGCTGGTGGGCCGGCTTCCCCCGGTCGATCTGCGGGGGGACGATCGCGTAGGAGCAGTACAGGTCGCGGTCGCGGACGTGCTCGTAGAAGCGCACCACGCGGTCGGCGTACTCGTCCCCGGCGGCGGCGAAGACGTCGGACCTGGCGGCCCAGCCGGCCAGGAAGCCGGCGACGTGCTCGGGCCCGCGCCCCATCAGGCCGAGGGTGGTCTCGGCCTGTCGGCGCAGCGCGACGCGGCGGAGACGCAGGTCCTCCTCGCTCCGCGGGATCAGGAACGCCCGGTTGACCGGCTCCCCGGTGGTGGGGGACGGGTAGGTCAGCACCTCGGCGTTGGCCGGGTCGTGGGCCTCGTCGTAGACCCGGGCGAGGGAGGCGACGGCCCCCCGGAACGCGGGGTGGGTGGTGACGTCGTCGACGAACTCGCCGTTGATGAAGACACGACGGCTGTCGCGCAGTCCTGCGATGTACTCCTTGCCCGAGCGGGTCACGCGTACTCCTTGGCTGTGTGGGCTGGCTGGCGGGTCCGGGACGTGGGCGCGCCACCGGTCAGCTCCCGGTACGCGCCTTTGAAATGGATCAGCGGGGCGGGGGCGGCCTGCTCGTCCCGGGCGAGGCCGATGCCCCGGACGCGGCCGATCAGCACCGCGTGGGTGCCGGCGGACACGTCCTGCTCCGTCTCGCAGTCGAGGAAGGCGAGGGCCTGGGTGAGGGCCGGGCTGTGCCACTCGGGGCCCTCGGCCAGCCACTCGGCGGCGAGGGTCTTGTCGGAGCCGGGGCGGGCGCAGTGGTCGGAGACCTCCCGAGCCGTGGTGCCCAGGATGTTCACCCCGAACCGGCCCGTCCGCGCGACCCGTTGGTAGCTGCGGTTGGCGCGGTTGACGCAGAAGAGCACGAGCAGCGGGTCCGTGGAGACCGAGGTGAAGGCCGTCGCGGTCATGCCCTGCGGGGTGCCGTCGGCGTCCCACAGGCTGATCACGTTGACCCCCGCGGCGAACGAACCGAGCGCGGCGCGGAAGCCGGCGGTGTCGGCTGCGGCTGGTTGCAGACTCATGGAAACCTCCCACCAATAGTGGACTTTAATGCGGTACTTAAGTCAAGCATTTGGGCGGATGAGGATCCCTGGGTGCGGAGCGATTCGCCGGTGACGGGAAGCCACTTCGCCGGAAGCGGCACTCAAGTGCGTAAGGGAAGTCCCTGTTTACAGTGTGTTACTTTTGGGTTCGGTTGTCGTGTCGGGCGAAGGAGAGCTGGAGTCGTCGATGAATGACGGGATGCAGGCCTATCTGGAATGGGCCGACATCGGGGAGGGGCGCCGCCGCAGCGAGTTCCAGTCGTACGTCCGCAACGTCGCCGAAGCCCGCTACGTGATGCGTCGGGTGCTGCGGATCGTCGAGGAGCGGGCCAAGGAGCACGGTCTCGAACCGCTCAGCCACCAGGCGTTGCTCCAGACCTACGGCGCCGGCGACGGCATCACCGTCAGCCGGCTCGCCGCCCGGCTCGACATCGCCGCGGCCTTCGCCTCCCGGCTGGTGCGCCAGCTGGAGGGGCAGGGGCTGGTCGGCCGCTCCCCCTCGGAGAGCGACCGCCGGGTCACCATCGTCACCGCGACCGACCAGGGGGCGGAGCGGCTCGCGGCCATCGACGACGACGTGCACCGGTACATCGCCTTCCTCCAGCACGAACTCGCCGACGAGGAGAAGCACATGGCGCTCTCCGTCTTCGCCTTCTACGTCGGGCTGACCCCCGACTCGCCGGTGGCCCGGGCCATCCGGGCCGTCGGCGGCGGCTGAGGCGCCGGCGCCGGCCGGACGCCTCAGGTCCGGGCCGACACCGCGCCGTCCGTGGGAGCCCCCTCGACCGGCGCCCGGCCGCGGGTGGAGCGCAGGGCCAGCGTGGTGAGGGCGGCCAGCAGCGCCGGGACCGCGAAGACCACGAAGTACAGCGGGAACGGCATGTCCAGGTCGAGTAGGAAGCCGCCGACGAGCGGGCCGAGCAGTCCGCCGACCCGGCCGATGCCCAGCGCCCAACCCAGCGCGGTGCCCCGCGCCTCCACCCCGTAGGCGTCCATCACCAGGCTGTGCACCGTGTTCTGTCCGCCGATCACCAGCGCGCCGGCCAGCGCGTTCAGCACATACAGGGCCGCCACCGAGGTGGTGAAGCCGAACAGGGTCAGGGAGACGCCGCCGGCCGCGAACGCCGCGGCCAGCACCAGCCGTCGGTCCATCCGGTCCAGGAACCAGCCGATCACGAAGCCGCCCGCCGTCGCCGCCGCCGCCTGCTCGATCGCGTAGCCGTAGCTGGAGGCCAGCGACAGCCCGCGCCTGACCAGCAGGGTCACCATCCAGAAGCTCATCGCGTAGACGGCGAACTGGACACACAGATAGAGCGCCGAGACCAGGATCGTCGTCCTGCGGTAGCGGGGGGTCCACAGCGCCCGCAGCCCGACGGCGCGGGCCACGGCCTTCCCCTCGGCGTCCGCGAAGAACTCCGCCGGTGTCACCCGTTCCAACGGTCGACGCATGGCGGGGAAGACCGTCCGCGCGGTGGCGGCCGCCTCGGAGAGCCGGCCCCGGGCCGCCAGGTACTGGGGGGTCTCGGGGATCACCACGGCGATCACCACGGCGAGCAGCAGTGCCGAGTAGGAGACCAGGAACAGTGGGCGCCAGCCGTGGTTCGGCACCACCAGACGGGAGGCCACCGCGGCGACCACGAAGCCGAAGGTGAAGCAGCCGCCGCACAGTGCGGTGATGCGGCCCCGCCGAGCCGCCGGGGTGTAGTCGGTGACCATGGTGATCGCCCCCGGCAGGACCCCGCCCATGCCGAGCGCGGCGCAGAACCGCAGCACCGCGAACTGCTCGTAGCCGTCCACGAAGCCGGCGGTGCCGGTGAAGACGGCGAAGACGGTGACCCCCACCACCAGCATCCGCTTGCGGCCCCACCGGTCGCCGGCGGCGCCCAGCAGGACCGCGCCGGCGAAGAGTCCGATGAACGTGTAGGTGGCCAGCAGGCCGGCCCGCGTCGAGGAGATGTCCCACTCGTCCACGAGCTTGGGCAGTGAGTAGGCGAGGACCTGGAGGTCGTAGCCGTCGAAGACCACGGCCACACAGGCGATCGTCATGATCGCCACGGACCTGCGGGACGTCGGGTTCTCGGATAGGCATCGGTCGAACGTCTCAGTTCTCATACGAGCTCCCGGACGAGTGGGAAGGGCGCTCCGCGCCCCAGGCCAGGTCGGGGCGGCGCGCCCCGACGCATTTTCAGGTGACCTGAGTACCTGACTTGAATCAGTTAAATGGTGTCCAGAGGCTAAACACCGCGTCCGGGGGTGTCAACGACATGCGCGAGAAAGTGAGCCTCGACGTGTACGGGCCGTCGATGGTGTCGGTCGGTCCGGCGGCAGGCGGGCGGAGAGGGGACGGGGAGGGAGCGTCGGGGGTCAACAGCGGGGAAACCGTGGGCCGTTCGGCCCCGGGCGGAACCCGCGCCGGGGTCGGGGCCGTCACAGCCGCATGAGGCGATACAGGGGAGTGCCGGGCTCGCGGCGGATCCGGGCCGCCTGGGCGTCGCTGGGGGCCGGGGTCTGTCTGCTGGGAGCCGGCGCGTGCGCCGGGGCGGACGCGGACGGCGCGCGTGACGACGGGGGAGGCCGGGCTTCCCCGTCGGCGGCGGAGCGGGACGGCGGGGTGGAGCAACGGCCCTGCGCGCGGCCCGAGGGCGGCTGGATCGCCGACCCGGCGAGGACCGACGCGTCGGACCTCGCCGCGGTGACGGAGCGGGCCCGGGAGCTCGACGCCTACGCCGGCGTGTGGACCGCGTACATCGACCAGGAGGAGCTGGAGGGCGAGGGGCACCCGTCGACGGACCCCGGCAACGTGATCGTCGCCGCGGCCTACACCGGCGACCCCGCCGGGCACGAGGCGGAGCTGCGTGCGCTGTGGGGCGGTGGCCTGTGCCTGGTCGAGGCCGAACACACCCACGCGGAGCTGGACGAGGTGCGCGACGCGCTGGCGGACGACTTCCCGGGCATCGACAACCCGGTCGTGGACCAGCCGGACAACGTCGTCAGTGCCGTGACCGCCGAGATCACCCCCGAGCTGCGGGCGGCCGTCGAGGAGCGCTTCGGCGAGGGGGTCGTCAGGTTGGAGGAGGGCGAGCACGAGCCCGCGCGGCCGAACTGAGGGCCGCTCAACCCGGGTGACCCGCGCCGCGCCGCGCCCGCTGTCGCGTCGCGGGCCGAACGCGTCCCGGGCGGTGAGAAGGTGGGGCAGGTGGGACTCGAACCCACGGCCGACGGATTATGAGTCCGTTGCTCTAACCGGCTGAGCTACTGCCCCTTCTCGGCGTGCCGCGCACAACTGTGCGCGCCGTCTGCCGCAGCATAGCTGCTCATACGATCTGCCGCCCGGGTCGGGCGGGTCTACACCACCAGGGACACCGTGCACGGGGTGATCGGTTCCCGAGGTTGGCGGAGAGATGCGGCGGAAACGGCGAAGGGCCCCGAAAGGGGCCCTTCGTGTGATGCTCCCCCGACTGGACTCGAACCAGTAACCTGCCGGTTAACAGCCGGCTGCTCTGCCAATTGAGCTACAGGGGACTGCTCCGCTCGGGGCCGCCACCCTCAGGTGGGGAGCGGCACCGCGCTGCGGGCCATACATTAGCGCATGTGCGGGGGTGCTCCGAAATCCGTATCCGGGTCACCCGGTTATGGGAGGCCGGGCGGGTCAGGAGAAGATCAACGGAAGCGAGAAGAGGAGCATCCCATGCGCAAGCTGGTGTTCATCGCGGGAGTGGCCGTCGGGTATGTGCTCGGGACGCGGGCCGGACGTGAGCGGTACGAGCAACTGTCCGCCGCCGCCGAGCGGTTGAGGGCCAATCCCGCCGTCAGGAACAGCGTCGACTCCGCCGCCCAGGCCGGCCGGCAGGCCGCCGCCAGGGCCGCCGGCGTGGTGGCCGACCGGGCCGGCGACCGGCTCCCGGAGGGAGTGGCGGGCCGCCTGCGGGCCGTCGGAAACCACGGCGAAGCGTCGGACGCCGCGCTCGCCGACGAGTGGGGCACGCGCTGAGGCGCCGACGCTGACAACGGCCGGGTTCGCCCGCCGCGCGCGGGGAGCGCGCGGCGGGCATCGCCGTCGGTGACGGGCATTGCCGTCGCTGGCGCCGATGGCTAGCGTGGTGTTCGGCATCTCGTCTCACGGTCGGGATGCCGAACGTTGGTGAGCGGGACCGAGTGGCCCGCCAGTGGGGCCGGCGGGGCCGTGCGGCCCGTGCGGCAGGGGAGGCATCGGGCATGGGGAGACGGGTACCGGCGGTGAGCCGGGCGCTGGACATACTGGAGCTCTTCCTCGAAGGCGACGGGACCCTGTCCGCGCCCGAGATCACCCGCCGCCTCCAGCTGCCGCGCACCACGGTGCACGAGCTGGTGACGACGCTGGCGGCCCGCTCCTATCTGGTGCCGGTCGTCGAGCAGCCGGGCCGCTACCGGCTCGGCGTGCGCACCTACCAGCTCGGCAGCCGCTACGCGGAGCAGCTGGACCTGGCCGCCGAGGGGCAGCAGGTCGCCCGTTCTGTGGCCGAGACCTGCGGGGAGACGGTGCATGTCGCGGTGTTGGACGGCACCGACGTGATCTACATCGCCAAGGTCGACAGCACCCACGCGGTGCGGATGGTCTCCGCCGCCGGGCGCCGGCTGCCGGCGCACTGCACGGCCGTCGGCAAGATGCTGCTGGCGTCGCTGAGCGCCGAGGAGCTGGACGCGCGGTTGCCCGACGGGGGCGAACTCCCCGCGATGACGGCCAACTCGATCACCGACGTGACCGCGTTGCGCGCCGCGCTGACCGAGATCGCCGCGCGCGGGGTCGCCACCGAGAGCCAGGAGTCCAACGCGGACGTCACCTGCGTGGCCGCCCCGGTGCGGGACCGCTCGGGACGGGTGGTGGCGGCGCTCAGCGTCTCCGTGCCGATGATCCGCTGGAGCGAGGCGCGGCAGCGGGAGCTGACCGAGCTGGCCCGCCAGGGCGCGGGCCGGCTCTCGGAGCGTCTCGGCCACCACGGGGTCGGCTGAGCCGCCGTCGGGGAGGCTGGGACCGGGACCGGGGCCGGGGCCACGTACCGGGGCCGGAGTCGGAGTGGAGCGCGGGGAAGGGGAATCGCGGTGGCAGTCGCTTGGGAGATCGCCGTTCGGGCACGGGCCGAGCTGGGGGAGGGGCCGACCTGGGACCCCGGGTCCCGCCGGCTGATCTGGGTGGACATCCTCTCCGCCCGGGTGCACACCCTCGACCCCTCGACCGGCCGCCGCGCCGTGCTGCCCACCGAGCAGCACGTGGGCGCGGCCAAGCCGCGGGCGGGCGGCGGCCTGGTGGTCAACCTCCGCGACGGGGTCGGCGTCTACGACCCGGACGGCACGTTCCGCTGGCTGCACCGCGAGGTGGTGCCGGGCCGGCGGGGGAACGACGCGGCGGTGGCGCCGGACGGCTCGCTGTGGGCCGGCTCGATGCGTTACGACGAACGGCCGGGCGGCGGGTCCCTCGTTCGGGTGCGCCCGGACGGTTCCGCGACCACGGTGCTGCCCGAGGTGACGGTGAGCAACGGTCTGGGGTGGAGCCCGGACGGCGGCACGCTGTACTACATCGACACCCCGACCCGGCGGGTGGACGCGTTCACCGTGGCCGGGGACGGCTCGGTGGGGGAGCGTCGGGTGCTGGTGGACACCGCCCGCCTGGGCGGGTTCCCCGACGGGATGACGGTGGACGCGGAGGGCTGCCTCTGGGTGGCGTTCTGGGACGGCGGCGCGGTGCGGCGGTTCACGCCGGACGGCGCGCTGGACCGGACGGTCGAGCTGCCGGCGAGCCGGACGACGGCCCTCGCGTTCGGCGGCGACGACCTGCGGGACCTCTATGTGAGCACGGCGCGGGTCGGGCTCGGCCCGAGCGCCGAGCCGGTGGCCGGTTCGCTGCTGGTGCTGCGGGGGATCGGGCAGGGGCTGCCGCTGCCGGCGTTCGCCGGCTGAAGTGGCCCGCGGCCGGCGCGGGTTGCGCGGTCCGGGCGCCGGGGCGCGCGGGCGGCGCGGCGCGCGCCGGGAATGGCGCGGGAGCCCCGGGGCGTTGCGCACGGTGTCGCTACGATCCGTGAAACGAATGTGACAGGAGGCGGTCCCTGATGTCCCTGCCCAGCACCAGCCGTGAGTGGCACCTGGTCGCGCGCCCCTCGGGGTGGCCGACCGACGAGGACTTCGCGCTGCGCGAGGCGCCCGTCCGCGAGCCGGGCCCCGGGCAGGTGCTGGTCCGCAACCGCTATCTCTCGGTCGACCCCTACATGCGCGGCCGGATGAACGACGCCAAGTCCTACGTGCCGCCGTTCCGTCTGGACGAGCCGATGACCGGGGACGCGCTCGGCGAGGTGGTGGCCTCGGAGGCGGAGGGCGTCGAGGTGGGGGACCTCGTGGTGCACCAGCTCGGTTGGCGGGAGTACGCCACGCTGCCGGCCGCCTGGGTCTCCACCGTCCCCCGGGGCCTGGACGTTCCCGACACCGCGTTTCTCGGCGTGCTCGGTATGACCGGGCACACCGCCTACGCGGGGCTGAAGGAGGTCGCCAGGGTGCGCGACGGCGACGTGGTCTTCGTCTCGGGCGCGGCGGGCGCCGTGGGCAGCGTCGCCGGGCAGTTGGCGCGGCTGCTGGGCGCGAGCCGGGTCATCGGCAGCGCGGGCGGCCCGGAGAAGGCCCGGCTGCTGACCGAGGAGTACGGCTTCGACACGGCGCTGGACTACAAGGCGGCGCCGATCGGCGAGCAGTTGGCCGAGGCCGCACCCGAGGGGATCGACGTCTACTTCGACAACGTGGGCGGCGACCATCTGGAGGCCGCGCTGGACGCGCTCAACCGGTTCGGCCGGGTGGCCGTCTGCGGGATGATCTCCGGCTACAACGCGACCGAGCCCTCTCCCGCGCCGCACAACCTGGGGCTGGTGGTCGGCAAGCGGCTGCGGATCGAGGGCTTTCTGGTGATGGACCACGCCGCGCTGCGCGACACGTTCCTGCGCGAGGCGGGCGAGTGGGTCAGCTCGGGCCGGCTGCGCCACCGGGAGACGGTGGTGGAGGGGATCGAGCACGCGACGGACGCGTTCCTGCGGATGATGCGCGGGGGCAACGTCGGCAAGATGCTGGTCGCCGTGGGCGACTGAGCCACCGGCCACCCGCGCGTCCGAGGGGTCGGGCACGCCGTCGCACAGGACGGCGTGCCCGACCCCTTCGCCTTCTCGCCGTCCCGGGCCACGTGTCCGTGAACCCCCGGGCCTTGTGTGCGAGATGTGGCACACACGGGCATCGTCGGGCAGGGAGGGCGAGGAAGCGGACAACGGTGAGCGCGCCCGTGAACGGGTACGTACATCGATGGACATCCGTGGTCGGAACGATCGCTCGGGACCGTTGACGGCGGCTCGTTCCCGACCATAGATTTTGTTCGAAGTTGCGATCGAAGTACGAGATGTCGAACGTACGAGATGTCGAACGAGCCGCCCCCTTGAACCGCAGGGACCCGCATGAGTTCTGAGCACACCGCCCGTTTCACCCTCGACCCCGCCTTCGCCGTCTCCCCCGTGGACGAACGGATCTTCGGCTCCTTCGTCGAGCACCTGGGCCGCTGCGTCTACAGCGGCGTCTACGAGCCCGGCCACCCCAGCGCCGACGAGGCCGGGCTGCGCACCGACGTCATGGACCTGGTCAGGGAGATGGGGGTCACCGTCGTCCGGTACCCCGGCGGCAACTTCGTCTCCGGCTTCAAGTGGGAGGACTCCGTCGGCCCGCGCGACGAGCGGCCCCGCCGGCTCGACCTCGCCTGGCGCTCCACGGAGAGCAACCGCTTCGGGCTGAGCGAGTTCATCGACTTCGTCCGCAAGGTCGGCTCCACCCCGATGATGGCCGTCAACCTCGGCACCCGGGGCGTCGCCGAGGCGATCGAGCTCCAGGAGTACGCCAACCACCCCGCCGGCACGGCCCTGTCCGACCTGCGGGTCGCACACGGCGACACCGACCCGTTCGACATCCGGCTCTGGTGCCTGGGCAACGAGATGGACGGCCCCTGGCAGACCGGCCACAAGACGGCCGAGGAGTACGGCCGGATCGCCGCCGAGACCGCGCGTGCCATGCGGCAGATCGACCCGGACGTCGAGTTGGTGGCGTGCGGCAGCTCGAACCAGGGGATGGAGACGTTCGCCCGCTGGGAGGCGACCGTTCTTGAGCACTCCTATGACCTCGTCGACCACGTCTCGCTGCACGCGTACTACTACGAGACCGAAGGCGACCGGGATTCGTTCCTCGCCTCCGCCGTGGACACCGAGTCGTTCATCGAGAACGTCGTCTCCACCGCCGACCACGTCGGCGCCCGACTGAAGTCGAAGAAGAAGATCAACCTCTCCTTCGACGAGTGGAACGTCTGGTACCAGGACGGCAGTTCGCCGCAGCTCAGCGACGAGGGCAGGGGCGAGGACTGGGCCGAGGCGCCCCGGCTGCTGGAGGACAACTACTCGGTGACCGACGCCGTCGTCGTCGGCTCGCTGCTGATCGCCCTGCTGCGCCACGCCGACCGCGTCAAGGTCGCCTGCCAGGCCCAGCTGGTCAACGTCATCGCGCCGATCGCCACCGTGCCCGGCGGACCGGCCTGGCGGCAGACCATCTACTACCCGTTCGCCCAGGCCTCGAAGTACGGCCGGGGCACGGTGCTCGACGTCCGCCCGCAGGGGCCCACGCACGAGACCGCCAGGTACGGCGAGGTCGACCTGCTGCACGCCACGGCCGTGCGGGACGACGAGACCGGCGCCGTCACCGTCTTCGCCGTCAACCGCGACCAGCGCCGCGCGCTGGACCTCGAAGTCGCCCTCGCCGGCCTCGGCCTGGCGCGCGGCGAGGTCGTCGAGCACAGCGTGCTCTCCGACGCGGACGCCGACGCCCGCAACACCGCCGACGACCCCGACCGGGTCACCCCCCACGCCGGCACCGGCACCACCCTGGAGGACGGCACGTTGAAGGCCACCCTGGAACCGCTCTCCTGGAACGTGATCCGCCTGGCCTGACCCGCCCCGGCCCGCCCCGCCCGCCGGGCGGGCCCGCCGAGACGCCCGCCGCCACCCGTTGACCCGGATGTCCGGGGGCGGCGGGCTTCGGCCTGTCAGAAGACGGCGGAACTGTCCGAAAAGAGCCGTTCCCCGGGCGCGTGGTCGCCCCCTCGTGCTCACCCGCCGTTCATGGAACGCCCCGAGGGTGCCGTTGTCCCGCACACGCACCACCACCTCACCTCGGGAGCCACACCCCATGGGCCACGGCCACCAGCACCACCACGGACACGACCACCACCACCCGCACCAGCACGGCGCGACCGAGAGCGGAGACCTGCCCGAGGCGCTCGACCTCACCGTCCCCGACGAGGAGTTGAGCCCAGGACAGCTCTCCCGCCGCGGCGTCCTGCGCTCCGCGGGACTGCTCGGCGCCGGCATGGCCGGGGCCGGCCTGGTCACCGGCGCGACCGGCGCCCTCACCCCGGCCGCCGCCGCCGGGCAGGCGGGGCGGGGCGGCGGCCGGCCGGGCCGGCTGCGCTGGCTCGCCGGCGACCACCACATCCACACCCAGTTCAGCCCCGACGCCATGTACCGGGTGGAGGACCAGGTCCGCAACGGCTCCCGCCACGGCCTGGACTGGATGGTCATCACCGACCACGGCAACGAGAACCACAGCCGCATCGGCGTCGAGAAGGTCAACCCCGAGATCCGCGCCGCCCGCGAGACCTACGACGACACCCTCGTCTTCCAGGGTCTGGAGTGGAACATCCCCTCCGCCGAGCACGGCACCGTCTTCGTCCACCCGGGCTCCGACGAGGTGCGGGTGCTCAAGCAGTTCGAGACCGACTACGACGGCAGCGTCAACGGGGCCAGCGGCAACTCCCCGGCCAACGAGGCGCTGGCCATCGCCGGCCTGGACTTCCTCGCCGAGCAGGTCCGCCGCCGCACCGTCCGCGACGCGCTGATGCTGGCCAACCATCCCGCCCGGCAGGGCGTCGACTCCCCCCACGAGATCCGCGGCTGGCGCGACGCCCAGCCCCGGATCGCCGTCGGCTTCGAGGGCGCCCCCGGCCACCAGGCCGCCGGCATCCCCGCCCCGCACGGCCAGGGCAGCGGCCGCGGCTACTACACCGGCAGCCCGGGGCCCAACTCGTTCCCCGGCTACCCGGCCGAGAGCTACCGCACCTGGGGCGGCTTCGACTGGATGACCGCGACCGTCGGCGGCCTGTGGGACAGCCTGCTCGCCGAGGGCAAGCCGTGGTGGATCACCGCCAACTCCGACTCCCACGTCAACTACGCCGACACCTCCGCCCGCCCCGAAGGCTCCGACTACGACCGCGACGGCTTCCACGGCGACCCGGTCTACGCCGGTGCCGGACTCAACCTCGGCGCGGGCGACTTCTGGCCGGGGCAGTACAGCCGCACCCACGTCGGTGCCCGCGACTTCTCCTACGCCGCCGTGATGGACGGCATCCGCGCCGGCCGGGTCTGGGTCGACCACGGCGGTCTGATCGCCGGCCTCGACGCCCAACTCAACGGCGGCGGGCGCTCGGTGACCCTCGGCGACACCCTGATGGTGCGGCGCGGCACCCGGGTGCGGCTCAAGCTCAGGATCGCCCTGGCCGCCGTCCCCAACTGGGCCAACTTCGTCCCCCGCCTCGCCCGCGTCGACGTCATCCGGGGCGCCGTCACCGGCGCCGTCTCGGACGCCGACTCCTTCCACGCCCCCGACACCCGGGTCGTGAAGTCCTGGGAGGTCGACCAGACCGAGGGCACCGTGACCCTCACCTACGACCTCGGCAAGGTCGCCGACCCTTGCTACGTCCGCGTGCGCGGCACCGACGGCAAGCGCGTCCAGACCGGACTGGGCGGCGCGGACGTCGACCCCCACGGCCCCGCCCTCGACGTCGAGGGCGACGCGGACCCGTGGGAGGACCTGTGGTTCTACGCCAACCCGATGTGGGTCCTCCCCGAGTGACCCGCTGACGGCTCGCACCGGCTGACCCCGCCGGCACGCCACGCCACGCCCCGACCCGCGCCGCGCCGGGTCGGGGCGTGCGGGCCTCCGGCCCGGACCGCGTGCCCGTGCCTGTGCCCGTGTCCCGGCCCTCGGCGGCCGGCGGCCCGGCCGGTGTGGACCGACGGGGTCAGCTCCCGTCCGACTCCGCCAGCGCGGCCTCGTACGCGGTGAACGCCCGGACGACGGCGCGGCGTTCCGCGGGGGAGAGCGGCGTCAGCGCCGTGCGCCAGGCGCGGGCGCCGGGGGCCAGCCACTGTTCCAGGGCCGGCCGGGCCGACTCCGGGATGCTGACGATCCGGCGGCGGCGGTCGTGTGCGTCCTCGCGGCGGTCGAGCACGCCCTTCCGGCTGAGCTCGCCGACCAGCAGGCTGGCCGTGGTGGGCGCCACCTCCAGGCGGTCGGCCAGTTCGCGGACGGTCATCGGGCCGTCGAGCAGCAGGAACGAGAGCAGTGACAGATGGCGTGGCGCGAGGGCCATCTCCCGTAGTTCCCCCGGGACTTCGAGCCGCTTGATCCGGCCGACGGCGCGCGGCAGCACCAGCAGCAGGGTGCGGATGGCGCCGTCGAGCCCCTCGGTGTCGTCGGGGTCGCCGGAAACGGGATGGACGGGAGGCGTCGCGGGCATTACGTTTGCTTCCAAAGCTGTTTTGTTTTCCAGGGTGTTTGGCCCTGCTTCGGCAACTGGAGGACCCATGCCGCACTGCACCGTAACCCTCGCCGAGGAACTTCTCGACGGCACCGTCGAGCAGCCCCTGGTCGACGGCCTCACCGACGCGGTCGTCTCCGTCTACGGCGACTGGGCCCGGCCGTTGGTGGTCATCGCCCTCCACGGCGTGCCGACCGCGCGGTTCGCCGTGGGCGGCGAGCTCGGTGCCGCGCCGCCGCCCGACGTGCTGCTGCACAGCAGGGCCGGGCTGTTCACGCGGATGCCGGACGCGGCCGAACGGTTGGCCGCCGCGCTCACGGACGCGGTCGCCGCCGCGCTCGGCGAGGCGACGCGCGAGAACACCACCGTCCACCTGGTCGGCGTCCCCGACGACCGCTCGGCCGTCGGCGGCGTGCTGGTCTCCGCCGCCGCGTAGGCGCACCGCGCCGCCGCGCCGCGCCCCACCGACTTTCCCCCGCCCCGCGTGGTGGTCGCCGCCGTCAGTCCAGGCGGCGCACCAACTCCCGTTGCCGGTCGTTCAGATCGCGTGCCGCCAGGGTGAGGACGAGCCGGTGGCGCTCCTCGGGCACGGGCGGCAGATCGCCGGGGAGTGCCGCGACGACCCGCCGCACCTCCTCGGCGAGCGCCTCCAGCACGCTGTCAGGAGACGACTCGTCGATGGCGTCGAACCGCTGCTGCAACGAGACCAGGGCCGACCGGGACTCCGGCGTGAGCAGCGCGTCGGCCAGCAGGTCCGCCTGCGGCGCGTCCGCGTAGAGATGGGCGATCAGGGTCGCCACGGGGAGGTCGGTGGGCCTGACGGTGAGGGCGGCGGCCAGCCTCGACAGGCCGACATGGCGCCCCGACCTGGCCTGGGCGAGCCGCCTGCGCTGCTCGGTGAGCGCGGCGATCCGCGCCTCCAGGGTCCGGTCGACCTCGTCGAGCACCTCCTCGGCGGAGGCGGAGGCGGGATCCGACGCGGAGTCGGAGTCGGACGCGGAGTCGGCGACCACGGCTCCGGCCTGTGCCAGCGACAGGCCGGAGGCGGTGAGCTGCCGGATCCGCAACAGCGTCACCAGGTGGTCGACGGTGTAGTCCCCGTAGCCGTTGGAGCGACGCGGCGGCGTCGGGAGGGCCCCGACCTGGTGGTAGTAGCGGACGGTGCGCACCGTGACCCCGGCGAGTTCCGCCAGCTCTCCGACGCGCATCAGGCCGGCTCCCGTCCCAGCCGGCGGATGTTCGGGCTGAGCAGCGCCGCGGTGGCCGCGGCGAGCCACAGCGCGGCCAGACACGTCGTGACGAGGTGGAGGCCGCCGGCCTCGACCAGCACGGCGGCGCCGCCGACGCCCGCCGCGGGGACCAGCGTCATGATGGCGTTCTGGGCGCCCAGCACCTTGCCGCGTCGGGACTCGTCGACGTTCTCGACGAAGGTCAGCCCGACCACCGCGTTCATACAGCCACCGCCGAGCCCCACGATCGCCGCGCCGGCGAAGATCGACCACACCGGGCCCAGTACGCCGACCACGGCGAAGCCGACCGCCAGAACGGCGAGCCCGGTGGTGAACCAGGTCCGGCGCGGCACGCGGTGGCCCAGGGTGGCGAACAGGCCGCCGCCGACAAGCAGGCCGGCGGCGAGCGCGCTGAGGACGAAGCCGACGTACTGGGGCTCGTCGTGGAACGCGAAGTGCACCGGTATCACCATCCCCTGCGTGGCGGCCAGCACGACGGCCAGTGTCACCCCCAGCAGCACCATGCCGCGCAGCAGCGGGGAACGGAAGAGGATCACCAGGCCGTCGAACACGGCTCCGACGCGCGCGGCCTCGGGTTCGTCGCCGCCTTCGCGGCGATGCGCCGCCGCCCGTGCGGGGATGGCGAGGGTGAGCAGGGCCGCCAGCGCCGCCGTGCCGGCGGTGATCCACAGCACGGTCACCGGTGTCAGGGCCGCGACGAGCACGCCCGCGACCGCGGGGCCGAGCAGCAGCGCCACCCCGGCCAACGACTCCCGCAGGCCGATGAGCCGCGCGGGGGCCAGCCCGGCGGCCTCGGCGATCGCGGGAAGCATCGCCTCCCGGGCGGTGATGCCGGGCACGTCCCCGAAGGAGTTGAGGACGGCCACCGCGACGAACCACCCCAGGTTCAGCCCGACCGTCAGGTCGACGATCGGCAGGACGAGCAACGCCACGGCCGAGATCACGTCGGAGAGGACCGCGGCGGTGCGGCGGTTGATCCGGTCGATGAGCGAGCCCATCAGCAGGCCGGCGACGGCGGCGGGCACCGCGGCGGCGGCCGCGACGACCCCGGCGCCGAGCGGGCTCCCGGTGGTGAACAGCACCAGCAGGGGCAGAGCGATCGCGGTGACCGAGTTGCCCAGCAGCGACGTGCCGAACGAGGACAGGTAGAGAAAGGCGATCCGGGTCATGCGGCAAGCTCAAACCGTGACGTCGCGTCGTGGTCAAGTGCCGACCGTCGCGCTCCTCATCCGGCATCCGGACGACGCGGCCGGGGCGTCCTCAGGCCCCGGTCGCCCTGTCGACCAGGTGGGCGAGGGCCGCCACCGCGAGCAGCAG
The DNA here is from genome assembly GCF_900230195.1 of Streptomyces zhaozhouensis. Taxonomy (GTDB): domain Bacteria; phylum Actinomycetota; class Actinomycetes; order Streptomycetales; family Streptomycetaceae; genus Streptomyces; species Streptomyces zhaozhouensis. The sequence goes on along the minus strand of NZ_OCNE01000002.1, from coordinate 130,328 downwards.
GTACATGCCGGGGAACGCGATGTTGTGCAGGACCCGCGCCCGCAGGTGGGCGCCGACCGCGCCGAGGAAGAACAGCGTCAGCCCGACCCCGGCGGCGACCCCGAGCCAGGGTTCCCAGACCAGCCCGGCGACGAGCCCGACCGCTCCGGCCAGCTTCAGCGTCGCGAGATACGGCAGCGCGCGCTCGGGCACGTGCACCTCGGCGGAGTTCTGCAACACGAATCCCGCCCGCGCGTAGTCGGCGACGGCGATCGAGGCGTTCGCCAGAACGCACAGCAGGGTGGCGACGAGCAGGACAGTCGTCATGCGCCGCTCCCGTCAACGGCGGCGCGGGGCCGGGTCAGGTGGACGTGCATCGGTGGTGATCCCTTCGGGGCGTTGGTCTTCCGGTGTTGAGACCGTCTCTCCCTCCCGACGCGGCGCACCGCAGAAAGGTCACACCCGCGCGCCGCACGCTCGCCCGAAGGCCGCGGGGCGGTGCGGTGCGGGAGGAGGCGCACGGACGGTGTTCACCCGGTGGCGGTCCGCGCGTCCCCGGGGTGTTCCCGTCCGGCACGACGGGGGTGGGACCGTCGGGAGGCACACGCACCTCGACACCGGGATGGTCACCATGTCCCCGCAGCGCCCGTCCGCCGGTCCGCATCACTGGCTGGGGCTCGCCGCCGGTCACTCCCGGAACGCCGACGCCGACCACCTGCTGCTGGGCCTGGTCGACGAACTCCCGCTGTCGAACGCCGCCCTGGGGCAGACGCACCGCGTCGCGCCGGGCCGGCTCGGGCTCAGTCTCGGGCTGCCGAGCGCGAGCCTGGCCGAGGCCGCGTTCGGGCTGCTGCCCGAGGTCGCGCCGCGGCTGGCGGTGGCCGGCCCCGAGGGGGTGCGGGGGCCGGAACGCTGGCACGCCGACGCGGTGGCCGCCCTCGCGGCGGCGCCCGAGGGGGGCCGGGCGGTGCTCTTCCCCGGCGCGGCGGGCCTGCCGGAACGGATCACCGTCGCCGAGCTGCTCGCCCGCACCGCCATCGACGCGGTGCGGGTGCTCGGCGGGGCGGCCGTCGGGCCCGAGGCGTGGGTGGAGACCAGGGGGCATCTGCGGCCGGAGCGGCTCGGTGCCACGTTGACGCTGCGACTCGCCCCGGCCCGCGCCGGCTTCGTGCCGTTCGAGGTGCCCGATCCGCACCCGTGCTGCGGGGGCCACTGAACGCCCGCCCGCCGGACCGCCGTGCCCGGAGGGGCACGGCCGGTTGACCGTGCCCCAAGGGCATGGTTTCCACTTGTGCCGTTGACGGCGCGCCCGGGGCGGAACCGGGGCCGGCCCGGAGGAGGCGCAGCATGGCGTGGAGCACCAGACAGCTCGCGGAACTGGCGGGGACGACCGTCAAGGCTGTCCGGCACTACCACTCGATCGGTCTGCTGGAGGTCCCCGAGCGGGCCTCCAACGGCTACAAGCAGTACCAGGTGGCCCATCTGGTCCGGCTGTTGCAGATCAAGCGGCTGAGCGACCTGGGCATGTCCCTGTCCCAGATCGCCGCGCTGGGCCACCCCGACCAGCGGCCGGACGAGGCGATCAGGGAACTGGACGCCGAGTTGGCGGCGACGATCGATCGACTCCAGCGGGTGCGCGAAGAGTTGGCGTCGCTGCTGCGCCATCGGGCGCCGATGGACGTGCCGAACGGGTTCGGCGAGGTCGCCGACCAGCTGACGGAGACCGACCGGGCGATGCTGCTGATCTACTCGCAGGTCTTCACCGACGACGTCATGGGCGATCTGCTGGAGTCGGTGCGTCAACCGCGCGCCCACGACGCCGAGTTCGACACCCTGTCGGCTGACGCGGACGCGGCGACGATCGAGCGGCTGGCCGTGCTGATGGCGCCGGAGATCCGCGCCCAGCAGGAGAACTACCCCCGGCTCGACGTGGTGGGCGCGGGGGGAGCCGGCGGCCCGGAGCGCGCGCGGAGCACCGTGGCGCAGGCGCTGGTCGAGCTGTACAACCCGGCTCAGCTGAAGGTGCTCTACCGTGCCGACCAGATTATTCGGCGAGAGGACGGGGCGGACGGCGGCTGAGACGACCCGGCGGGTCGCGGTGCGGGCCAAGGGGCTGGAACGCGGCGACTGGGGCGCGGAGGCGGCCGGCGCCGCCGTGGCCGGGACGGCGGCCGCCGCGGCGACGAGCGTGCTGGTGGCGACCGGGGTGATCGTCGCGGAGTGAACCCGTGGGGCGTGCGATCCGGTAGGACGGGGAGCGGGCTGGCCGCGGGACCGTTCGCGTGGTAGTACTGAAGTATGACCATGCGGAAGACGGCGATTTCGTTGCCGGAGGACCAGCTGATGCGGTTGAAGGCCGCCGAGGCCGCCGGGCGGATTCCCAGCGTCTCGGGGCACATCCAGGAGCTGCTGCGCCGCGAGGAGGAGACCGCCGAGGTCGACGAGACGCTGCGGCGGCTCTTCGGCGACCAGCTGCCGGGCGAGGAGCACCTGCGCTGGGCCGACCGCGTCCTGGGCATCGACGGCGTGGACGGCGTCGAAAGGGTGGACGGCGCTGAGGGGCGCGGCGCCGCGTGACGGCGCCCGACGAACCCTCGGGCGCCGCCCCCGCGATAGGCGGACGCATCCTGGACACCACGGCGCTGGTCGCCGCCGCCCAGGGCAGCCCCCACATGCGGGCCCTGCTGAGCACCGCGCACCGGCACGTCATCCCGCTGCTCGCGCCGGCCTGCTGCGTCGCCGACGCCTCCGCCGACCTGCATCCGCACGGCCGGGACGCGTTGACGGCGATACTGCGCTTCCCGCTGGTCACCTTCGCACCGCTGGACGAGGCGCACGCCGTCGGCTCCGGCATCCTGCGCTCCGCGCACCGGCCGATGACCACCACCCCGGGGCACGTGGCCTATCTGGCCGCCGCCCGCCAGTGGCCGGTGATCACCGCGACGCCCGACCCGCTGCGCACGCTCTACCCCGCGATCGACCTGGTGCTGCTGCCCTGAGCCGGGCGGCGCGCCGGCGTGGAAGCGGGCGCGCGGAACCGCGCGAGCGACCCACCACCGGCCGAGGTCGTCAACCCACCCGGGCCGCCGGGAACCGTCGTCGCCCGCGGCGACACGACACCGCGACACGACACTGCGGCACGACACCGCGACACGACACCACGGGGACACCACGTCACCGCGCCCGCGCGCGGCGAGCGTGGCCTGTCGGACGCCCCGCGGTGGCGGCACACGAGGGCCCCTCCGGCGGAGCCTCGCGTGACCGTGGGTCCTCCGGCGCGTTGGTCCCGTTACGCCATCGACCGGTGGCCCGCGCACAGGAACAGAGCCGAGGCGCGGGCGGCCGGCCCCGGCGCCAGCCGTCCGACCCCCACCCGCGCCCGCGCCACCCCTGTCCCCGGGCGTGGAAACGGAGAGCCCCCTGTGCGTATGACCGACATCGAGCGCTGCGAGATCCGTCCCGGCTACCTGGTGGAGTGGGCGCTGTCCCCGGCCACCGTCGCGGCGGCCGGGGCGGCGCCCGACGATCCGCGACCGCCGGCGCACGTGCAGGAGTTCCACCTCAGGACGGCGCGCGAGGCGCGCGACTCGGGTCTGAACGCCCCCGGTTGGCTGGGCGTCGCGTTCGACCTGCCGGGCCCGGTGGACCTGGCCGCGCTGCAACGGGCCCTGCACTGCTGGACGTCGCGGCACGAGACGTTGCGCAGCGGCTTCCGCTGGGTCGGGGACGAGCTGCGGCGCTTCACGCTGCCGGCCGAGGCGGTGGAGCTGAGCCGCGCGGACATCGGACGCTTCCGGGAGCCGACGACGCTGGTGCGCCGGCTGCGCGACCGTTTCGACGGAGCCGCCGACGCGCTGAGCTGGCCCAACTTTCTGTACACGGCCGTGGTCAGGCCCGACGGCGCGAGCCTCTATCTCGCCTTCGACCACAGCAACGTCGACGCGCACTCCCTCTACCGGCTGCCCGCCGAGCTGCACCAGCTGTACGCCGTCGAGTCGGACGCGGCGGCCGAGCCGCTGCCCTCGGTCGCCAGCTACGTCGACTTCTGCGTCACGGAGCGCGCGCACGCGGACGCGGTGGACAGCGACCACCCGCTGATCGGGCGGTGGCGCGAGTTCATCGTGCGCTCGGGCGGGGTGATGCCGACGTTCCCCGTCGACCTCGGGCTGCCGCCGGAGGGCGGGCCGCTGCCGAGGCAGCGGTTCCACTCCGAGCCGCTGGTCGACGACCGCGCGGCGACCGCGTTCGAACGGTACTGCCGGCCGCACGGCGGGGCGTTGGTCGGGGTGCTGGCGGCGACGGCGCTGATCGTGCGGGAGTTGGGAGGCGTGGAGACCTACCGCACGGTGGTGCCGTTCCACACCAGGGCGAAGTCCCGGTGGTCGGAGTCGGTCGGCTGGTATGTGGGCGGGGTGCCGATCGAGATCCCCGTGGGGCGGGCCTCGGGGTTCGACGAGACGCTGACGATGGTGCGGGCGGCGTTGCGCGCGAACCGGCCGCTGGCCGGGGTGCCGATCACGCGGGCGTTGGCGCTGCTGGGGTCGGACTTCCGCTTCGACTCACCGGACCTGTGCTCGTTCGTCTCCTACGTGGACGGGCGCGGGGCGCCGCTGTCGGAACGGTGGGACGAGCTGCGGACCTACGGGCTGGTGCGGGTCTCCTACGGCGACCGGGTGTGCGTGTGGCTGACCCGGCTGCACGAGGGGATCCAGTTCGCCGCCCGCTACCCGGAGACGGAGCCGGCGGTGCGGAACCTGCGGCTCTACCGGGAGCGGCTGCGGGAGTCGGTGCTGGCGGTGGCGCGGGAGGAACTGGCGGCGCTGGCGCGGTGACGCGGCCGGCCTTTCCGGCCGGGGTGGGTTGTCGTCCTTGCCCCGGTGGGTGGTTGCTCGCGCAGTTCCCCGCGCCCCTTGGCGGCGGTGGGCGGCTTGGGGGCGCGCGGGGAACTGCGCGAATGCTGGGTGGCGGGCCGTAGTCGACTATGGCGCTTCGTGGCTGGGTGGGTGGTCGTCCTCGGCTCGGTGGGTGGTTGCTCGCGCAGTTCCCCGCGCCCCTGTGCTGCCGGTGGGCGGTTTGGGGGCGCGGGGAACTGCGCGGTGCATTCGTGGAGGGCCGCAGTCGACCAGGGTGCCGCGCCGGCGAGGCGGGTGGTCGTCACCCGGGACCGCCGGAGGCTAACGCGTGGAGAAGGCGTAGACCGTCGTCGAGCGGTAGGTCTCGCCCGGGCGGAGGACGGTCGAGGGGAAGTCGGGCTGGTTGGGGGAGTCGGGGAAGTGCTGGGTCTCCAGGCACAGCCCGTCGCCCTGCCGGTAGGCCCGGCCGGACGTTCCGACCAGCGTGCCGTCCAGGAAGTTCCCGCTGTAGAACTGCACGCCCGGCTCCGTGGTGGAGACGGTCATCAGCCGTCCTGAGCGCCGCTCGTAGACCTGGGCGAAGCGCTCGGGGCGGCGGGTGATGCCCTTGTCCAGCACGAAGTTGTGGTCGTAGCCCTGCCCGTAGAGGATCTGCTGGTGGCTGTCCCTGATGTCCTCGCCGATGGTCTTGCCGCGGCGGAAGTCGAACGGGGTGCCGCCGACCGGGGCCAGTTCGCCGGTGGGGATCAGCACGTCGTTGACGGGGGTGTAGCGGCCGGCGGCCAGGCTGAGCTTGTGGTCGTAGACGCCGCCGCTGCCCTCGCCCGCGAGGTTGAAGTAGGTGTGGTTGGTGAGGTTGAGCACCGTGGGCGCGTCGGTGGTGGCCTCGTAGTCGATGCGGAACTCGCCCCGGTCGCCGAGCGTGTAGTCGACCCGGACGTCCAGCGTGCCCGGGTAGCCCATCTCGCCGTCCGCGCTGGAGTAGGTGAGGGTCAGCCCGGCGTCGCCGTTCGGGGTGACGTCCCAGATCCGCTTGTCGAAGCCCTGGGTACCGCCGTGCAGGCTGTTGGGCCCGTCGTTGACCGGCACCTCGTATTCGGTGCCGTCCAGGGTGAAGCGGCCGGCGGCTATCCGGTTGCCGTAGCGGCCGATCAACGCGCCCATGTAAGGCGAGTCCCCCAGGTAGGGGTCGAGTTCGCCGAAGCCCAGGGAGACGTTGACCGACTCGCCTTCGCGGTCGGGCACCTCCAGGGTCTGGACGATCCCGCCGAAGTTGAGCACCCCGAGCCGGATGTCGCCGTGCGCCAGGGTCCAGCGCTGGACCTCGGTGCCGTCCTCCAACCGGCCGAAGGGCTCGGGGCGGGGGGCCTGTCCGCCGCCGTGGCCGCCGGCCGAGGAACGGCCGGCCGCCGCGACGGTGAGGCCCGCGGCGGCGGCCGTCGCGATCACGGCTCTCCTTGAGGTGGTCATCGAAGGCTGCTCCTCTGTTGTCCCGTGGTGTCGCGTCGCTGACTGTGCCGTATTGCTTGGATTGAGATTACTTCTGTTTGAAGCTGATCGTTCCTTCGCGTCACGAGGAAGCTCGCGGGACCGCTCGCCGGAACGTGCGCCGCAAGCTCGCCGCAAGCTCAGGAACGTGCCCGACGCTTGTTCCACACGTCGAAGCCCACGGCGGCCAGCAACACCAGCCCCTTGATCACCTGTTGCACGTCCTGACTGATACCGACCAGGGACATGCCGTTGTTGAGCACGCCCAGCACCAGGCCGCCGATCACCGCGCCCAGCACCGTGCCCACGCCGCCGCTCATCGAGGCGCCGCCGATGAACGCCGCCGCGATCGCCTCCAGTTCGAAGAGGTTGCCCGCGCCCGGCGTTCCCGCGTTGAGCCGCGCCGCGAAGACGCAGCCGGCCAGCGCGGCCAGCACACCCATGTTGACGAAGACCAGCATGGTGACGCGCTTGTCCTTGACGCCGGAGAGCTGCGCCGCCGCGCGGTTGCCGCCCAGCGCGTAGATGTGCCGGCCGATCACCGCGTTGCGCATCACGAAGCCCATCGCCACCAGCAGCCCGCCCAGGATCAGCAGCACCACGGGCACGCCCCGGTAGCTCGCCAGGGTCAGGGTGAACGCCAGCACCGCCGCCACGATCGCCGCGCACTTCAGCAGGAACATCCGGAACGGCAGCACATGCAGCTCGTAGGCCAGCGCCTGCTTGCGCTGACGCCACTCCTGGAAGAGCGCCACCGCGCAGACCAGCACACCCATCAGCACGGTCAGGTTGTGGTAGTTGGTGTCCGGGCCGACCTCCGGCAGGAAGCCCTGGCTGATGTCCTGGAACCCCTCGGGGAAGGGCGAGACCGACTGGCCGTCCAGCAGGATCTGCGTCGCGCCCCGGAAGAGCAGCATCCCCGCCAGCGTCACGATGAACGAGGGGATGCCCACGTACGCGATCCAGAACCCCTGCCACGCGCCGACCACCGCGCCGATCAACAGCGAGAGGAAGAGCGCCAGTTGCCACGGCATGTCGTGGTCGACCATCATCACGGCCGCCGCGGCCCCGGTGAACGCGGCCAGCGAGCCCACCGACAGGTCGATGTGGCCGTTGATGATCACGATCATCATGCCGATGGCCAGGATCAGGATGTAGCCGTTCTGGAGCAGGATGTTGGTGACGTTGCGGGGGAGGAGCATGTCGCCCCCGCTCCACACCTGGAAGAGCCCCAGCAGCAGCACCAGGGCGATCACCATCCCGTACTGCCGCATGTTGTCGCGCAGCGCGCGGAGCGCCTGGCCCGTTAACGCGCGGGCCGTCGAGGGTCCCCGGCCGTCCCGCTCCCGGCTGTCCCCGGCGTTCTTGCCGAGGGTGGTCTGGCTCATGTCAGCCCTCTCCCGTCGCGGGCCGGCCGGTGGCGTCGACGGCGCCCACCCCGGTCCTGGTCATCAGTCGCATCAGGCCCTCCTGGGTGGCCTCGGCGCGGTCGAGCACCCCGGTCATCCGGCCGAAGGCCATGGTGGCGATCCGGTCGCAGACCCCCAGCAGCTCGGACAGCTCCGAGGAGATCACCACCACCGCCTTCCCCTGCGCGGCGAGCTGGTCGATCACGGTGTAGATCTCGGCCTTGGCCCCGACGTCGATGCCGCGCGTCGGCTCGTCGAGGATCAGCACCTGGGGTTCGGCGTTGATCCACTGGCTGAGCACGACCTTCTGCTGGTTGCCGCCGCTGAGGCGGCCGACCTGTTCGAAGACCGTCGGCGCCTTGATGTTCATCGAGCCGCGGTACCGCTCGGCGACCCGCCGTTCCCCGTGGGCGTCCACCAGCCCGTGGCGCGCCATCCGGGGGAGCGCGGCCAGCGAGATGTTGCGGCTGATGGTGTCGATCAGGTTGAGCCCGTAGGTCTTGCGGTCCTCCGTGACATAGGCGATGCCGTGGCCGACGGCCTCCGCCACCGTCCGCGTCGAGACCTCCCGGCCGTGCAGCTCGACGGTGCCCCGGACGTAGCGGCCCCAGGAACGTCCGAAGACGCTCATCGCCAACTCGGTGCGCCCGGCGCCCATCAGCCCGGCGATGCCCAGGATCTCCCCGTGCCGCACCTCGAACGAGACGGAGTCCACCACGGTCCTGGCGGTGTCCACCGGGTGCCGCACCGTCCAGTCCCGCACCGTGAGCGCGACCTGTCCGGCGCGCTCGCCGGTGTACGGGGTGCGGTCGGGGTAGAACTGGTCGAGCTCGCGGCCGACCATCCGCGTGATCAACTGCTCGTCGCTGATCGCGGCCGGCTCGCCGGCGGAGCGGCGGACCGTGAGCGTCTCGATGGAGCGCCCGTCGCGCAGCACGGTGACCGTGTCGGCGACCTGCCGGATCTCGTTGAGCTTGTGCGAGATCAGGATGCAGGAGATGCCCTGGTCGCGGAGCTCGCCGATCAGCCCGAGCAGCTTGCGGCTGTCCTCGTCGTTGAGCGCGGCCGTCGGTTCGTCGAGGATCAGCAGCTTGACCCGTTTGGCCAGCGCCTTGGCGATCTCCACCAACTGCTGCTTGCCGACGCCCAGTTCGGCGATGCGGGTGCCCGGCCGCTCGTCGAGTCCGACGCGGCGCAGCAGCCGTTCGGTCTCCACCAGCGTCGAGGACCAGCTGATCACGCCGCGCGTGGCACGCTCGTTGCCCAGGAAGATGTTCTCCGCGATGGACAACTGCGGGATGAGCGCGAGCTCCTGGTGGATGATCACGATCCCGTGCCGCTCGCTGGCACGGATGTCGCGGAACGCGCAGGGCTCCCCCTCGAAGCGGATCTCCCCGCCGTAGGTGCCGTGCGGATGGACCCCGCTGAGGACCTTCATCAGGGTCGACTTGCCGGCGCCGTTCTCGCCGCAGACGGCGTGCACCTCACCGGCGCGCACCGAGATGTCGACCCCGTCGAGGGCCCGGACGCCGGGGAAGGACTTGGTGATGCCGCGCATCTCCAGCACGTGCTGTGTCATGGCGTGCTCTCTCCTCGGTCCGCCCTCAGCCGTTCACCTGGGCCTCGGTGTAGTACTCCTCCTCGATCAGCAGCTCGTAGTTGTCCGCGTCGATGCTGACCGGTTCCAGCAGGTAGGCGGGGACGACCTTGACGCCGTTGTCGTAGCTCTCGGTGTCGTTGACCTCGGGTTCCTCGCCGGAGAGCAGCGCGTCGCCCATCGCGACGGCCAGCCGGGCCAGTTCCCTGGTGTCCTTGTAGACGGTCTGGGTCTGCTCGCCCGCGACGATCGACTTGACCGAGGCCAGCTCGGCGTCCTGGCCGGTCACCACGGGGAAGGGCCGGTCGCCGGAGCCGTAGCCGACGCTGCGGAGCGCGGAGAGCACGCCGATGGACATGCCGTCGTAGGGGGAGAGGACCGCGTCCAGCGGCTCGCCCCGGTAGTGCGCGGTGAGCAGGTCGTCCATCCGGTTCTGGGCGATGCCGCCGTCCCAGCGTTCGGTGGTGATCTCGTTCATCTCGGTCTGTCCGCTGCGGACGACGAGTTGACCGCTCTCCAGATACGGGTCGAGGACGCTCATGGCGCCCTCGAAGAAGTAACGTGTGTTGTTGTCGTCGGGCGAGCCGGCGAAGAGTTCGATGGCGAACGACTCGTCCGGGTTCTCCTCCAGCTCCAGCGCGTCCACGATGTACTGGCCCTGGAGTTCGCCGACCTTGGTGTTGTCGAAGGTGGCGTAGGAGTCGACGTGCTCCGAGTTCAGCAGCAGCCGGTCGTAGGAGACCACCGGGATACCGGCGTCGGCCGCCTGCTGGAGGACGTTTCCTAACGAGGAGCCGTCGATGGCGGCGATCACCAGCAGGTCGTGGCCCCTGGCGATCATGTTCTCGATCTGGGATATCTGGTTCTCGACGCGGTTCTCGCCGTACTGGAGGTCCGCCTCGTAGCCGGCCTCCTCGAAGAGGGAGACCACGTTGTCGCCGTCGGCGATCCACCGTTCCGACGACTTGGTGGGCATCGCGATGCCGACGGTGCCTCCCTCGGCGTCGTCGTCGCGACCACCACCCCCGCCCGAGTCCTGGCCGCAGGCGGCCAGGGGCAGGGCGAGGGCCGCGACGACGGCGAGGGTACGGGTAGCGGCTCGTGCACGAGACATGTGACGGTCACGTCCTTTCGACGGGTGACACCTCATCCGCTGTGCTGGTGCTGCCGTTCGAGGATGGGGGGTCGACGGGTGGGTGGGAAGTGGTCGGAGTGTGTTGTGTGGTTTCGAGGGGGAAGCGGCGCAGCGTTCCCGGCAGCCGGGAGCCGAGCGGCGACATGCCGCCGTCGGCGCCGATCCTGGCCAACTGGTCGAGGGCCAGCCGGCCCCGGCGGACGCGCTCCCTGGCCGAGGCGAGGGTGACGTCCCGCAGATGGGCGCCGTACGGGTAGATCGACGGCGCCTTGCTCAGGCCGAACTTGAGGTAGATCGGCGCCCCGCGCCGCACCAGCTCGGCCGTCTCGTGCATCCGGACGAACCCACCGAGGTCGTCCGGTGCCTCCAGGTAGAAGTCCAGCGGCACCCGGGTCACCCGGCGGATCTCGGCGAGGTGCTCCAGCGTCAGGTCCGACGGGATGTTGACCGAGTCGGCGCCCAGCCCCTCGTGGACCGAGACCGCGACGGGGTTGACCGGGCCGATCAGCGCGGAGACCTTGAAGGTGGTGTCGGACGGCAACTCGCCCTGCGCGCGCAGCCGGTGGAGCGTCCACAGCACGCCCTCGTCGGCGACCAGCAGGCAGCGCACGCCCAGCGCGGTCGCGCGCAGCGCGTCCTCGACGCAGCCGGCGACCGCGCGCTGGCCGCGGGCGCGCAGTCCGGCGCCGCCCGAGGTGGTGCGGGTGGCGGCGCCGATGTCCCAGGTGCCGCGGGGGCCGGTGAAGAGGCACAGCTCGACGCCGGCGGCGGCACAGCCGTCGACCATCTCGGTGATCTCGGCGTCGGTCAGCATCCACACGCCGCTGCCCTGGCTGACGCGGTGCACGGGGACGTCCAGCCTCGCGGCCTCGGAGAGCACCGTGGCCAGCGCCTCGGGACCCTCGACCGACGGTATCTCGGTGCGCCAGGAGCCGCCGTCGGGAAAGGCGTGCGGGGAGGTCTCGGACGGGAGGTCGACCGGCGGCGCGTAGCCGAGCGCGGCCAGCGCGGCGTCGCCGGGGCGGGAGGAGGGGGCGGCGGGGTCAGACACGATGCTCCAGACGTGCGGTCGTTCGGTATCTCGATCAAGGTTCGGTTGTGTGGGCGGCCACGCTGACGCCCAGGGCTCGCCGGGCCCTCACCGGGCCCCGGGCCTCAGCAGCACCTTGCCCACCTCGGGATCGCCGCTGCCGACCAGTCTCATCGCTTCCCCGAACGACGCGAGGGGAAGCTGGTGCGAGACGAGTTTCTCGGGGCGGAGCAGACCGTGGTTGAAGCAGTGCACAGCGTAGGACCAGGCCGCCGGCGGGGCGCCGAAGACGCCGTGCACGGACAGCTGGTTGACCAGCAGTTCCACCGGGTCGAGCCCCCGTGCGCCCGGTTCCGGCACGCCGGTCAGCACCACCCGGCCGCCCCGGCGGGCCAGCCGGCAGGCGTCGGCGGCCGTGCCCGGTGCTCCCGCGGTCTCCAGCACCAGGTCGAACCTCCCGCGCTCGTCGTCGAGTCGCTCCGGCGTCACCGCCCGGCTCGCGCCCAGCTCGGCGGCCAACGCCAGCGGGCGCGGCCGGGGATCGACCGCCAGCAGCTCGACGGGCGAGGAGGCGCCCAGCAGTTGGACCGCCAGCAGCCCCAGCGTGCCGCAGCCGAGCACCGCGACCCGTTCGCCGGCCCGGGGCGCGGCGCGCAGCACGGCGGCGGCGACCACGGCGGCCGGTTCGAGCAACGCGGCCGAGGTCAGGTCGACTTCGGGCGCCAGCAGATGCAACAGCCGGGCGGGCACGATCAGTTGGTCGGCGAACGCGCCCGGCTCGGTGAAGCCGGTCTCCGCGTACCCGGTGGTGCACAGCGTCGGCTCGCCCGCGCGGCAGCGCTCGCAGCGCTGGCAGGCGCGGAAGCCCTCGGCGACCGTGCCGCGCCCGAGCAGCGCCGGGTCCACGCCCTCGCCCACCGCCTCGACGGTGCCGGACCACTCGTGCCCGGGCACCACCGGGTAGCGGACGTACGCGGCCGGCCTGGTCCCGTCGAACAGCTCCCGGTCGCTGGCGCACACCCCGGCCGCGTGCACCGCCACCCGCACCTCGCCGGGGCCCGGCTCCGGCGCCGGGCCCTCGACCAGCCGGAACTCGCCGGGACGAGAGACGAGGACGCTGCGCACCGGCCGGCTCACCGGGTGCCTTCCCCGCTGCCCTCGCGCTTCTCCCAACCCTCGGCCCACAGATCGAACCTGGCCTGCTGCTGCGGGAACTCGGCCGCCGCCTCCGTGTCGAGCGAGACGCCGAGCCCCGGCTCCTCGGAGAGCGTGAAGTAGCCGTCCACCACCTGCGGCGCGCCCCTGACGACCTTCTTGATCTCCGCGTCGGCGAAGTCGTTGAAGTGCTCCAGGATCTTGAAGTTCGGTGTGCAGCCCGCCAGTTGGAGGCTGGCGGCGGTGAGGACCGAGCCGCCCACGTTGTGCGGGGCCATCAGCACGTAGTGCGTCTCGGCGGTGGCCGCCAGCTTGCGCATCTCGCCGATGCCGCCCAGATGCCCCAGGTCGGGCTGGATGATGTCGGCCGCCTGCGACTCGAACAGCTCCCGGAACTCGATCCGGTCGTGGATGCGCTCGCCGGTCGCGATCGGCAGCGTGGTCTTCTCGGCGACCTTCTTCAGCGCCTTCAGGTTCTCCGGCGGCACCGGCTCCTCCAGCCAGGAGGGGGCGAACGGCTCCAGCTCCCGTGCCAGCCGGATCGCGGTCGCCGGGCTGAACCGCCCGTGCATCTCCAGCAGCAGCTCGCGCTCGGGCCCTATCGCGTCCCGCACCGCCTCGACCAGGGAGAGGGAACGGACGGTCTCCGCGTGGTCCAGCTCGAAGCTCCCGGTGCCGAACGGGTCCAGCTTCAGCGCCAGATATCCGCGCTCCACCACGGCCTTCGCCGCCTCGTGGAACGCCTCAGGGGTCCGCTCGACGGTGTACCAGCCGTTGGCGTACGCCTTGACCCGGTTGTCCGAGGCGTCTGCCCGGCCGCCGAGCAGCTGCCAGACCGGGACGCCGAGCGCCTGCCCCTTGATGTCCCAACAGGCCATCTCCACACAGGCGATGCCGGACATCACGATCTCGCCGGCGCGCCCGTAGTCGCCGGTCTTCATCCGCCGGACCAGGTCCTCGACGGCGAACGGGTCCGAGCCGGCGACATGGTTGACCTCGGCCTCCCTGAGGTAACCCAGGAGTGCGTCGGTGTGGCCCAGCATCCGCGTCTCGCCGACGCCGGTCAGTCCTTCGTCGGTGTGGACCTGGACATAGGTGAGATTGCGCCACGGGGTACCCACGACATGGGTGCTGATACCGGTGATGCGCACGGCCTGGACCTCCGCCTGTTCGGTATTTCGTCATACGTTCGAAATGCTGAGCAGAACGTAACCACCCGGGAGTTCCGGCGTCAATGGCGCGGAGCGGTTCCCCTTCCGGGGGTTGGGGGAGACGGTGGTGCGGGCCGTCCCACACCGAGGCGAGGACGACAACCCGCCCAGCCGGCCAGGACCGCGGTCGTCTCACGCCCGGCACCCATGCACCGCGCAGTTCCCCGCGCCCCTGACGGGGCGCGACCCCGCCGACAAAGAAACCCGCACCACCCGGCGAACGCCAGCCCACACCACGCGGTCGGCGTCTTCGCCTCCGGCACGTCTTCGCCTCCGACTTGTCGACGGGGGCACCCCGGCGCGGCGGCCCGGCCGGGGTGTCGGCCCGTTCCGGCCGTTCCCTCCGCGCCACGGCGGCTGCCGGCTCCGGAGGGTCAGGCCGCGACGGCTTTGGCCAGTCCGACGACGCCGTCCTCGTGGGCGTCGGGCAGCGCGACGTAGCCCTGGCGCCGGTAGAGGGAGAGGTTGCGGTCGCTGGTGGCGCCCGTGTACAGCACGATCCGGCTGTGCCCTTCGTCGGTCGACTCGGCCTGGTTGAGCAGCCACCGGCCGACTCCGAGTCCGCGCAGGTCGGGGGCGACGGCGAGCCGCCCCACATGCAGGTCGCTCCCGGTGCGCCGGGTGCGGACCATGCCCAGGAGCCGGCCGTCGCGCCAGAGGCCGACCGCGTGCCAGTCGCCCAGCCAGTCGCGCACGTCGGCCGGCGACTCGTGGAGCGCCGGGATGTCCAGCGTGTCGTTGGCGAGGGCCTCCTCCATCCAGCAGCAGCGCTGCAACACGGTCACCTCGGGGGCGTCGTCCGGGCCGAGCCGGCGCGCGTAGGAGCCGGGGAGCGGCCCCGGTACGGCGGCCGCGTGCGCCCGCTCCCGCATCGGGGCCAGGGCGTGGGCGACCCGGACCAGCTCTGCCAGCAGGCCCTGCGCCGCGTGCACGTGGCGCGGCTCGGGGTCCAGCCGGTCCCCGCGCATCGCGTCCGCGATCCGCAGCGCCACGGTGGCCCCCAGCGGGACCAGTCGCAGGGTGGTCACGACCTGCTTGGCGTGCTGGACCGCGCGGGTGCCGGCGGAGGTGTGGCCGTAGCTGACGAAGCCCATCGGCTTCCAGGCCCACTCGGGGCTCAGGTAGTCCAGGGCGTTCTTCAACGTGGCGGGCATCCCGAAGTTGTACTCCGGCGTGACGACGACGAAGCCGTCGGCCCCGTCGACGAGCCGGCTCCAGCGGCGGGAGTGCTCGTGGTGGTGGACGCCGGTCGACGGGTGCTCCTCCTCGTCGAGGAACGGCAGGTCGAGCTCCGCGAGCGACAGGGGCACCAGGTCCACGCCGAGCTCGTCGGCGCTCGCGCCGAGCGCGTCGGTCAGCCACCTCCCGACGGCCGGGCCGAGCGCGTGGGGGCGGGTGCTGGTGACCAGGACGAGGACCCGCAGGCGTTTCGTTGTCATGGAAACGAAATTACCGGTACATTGTTTCCATGTCAACGAACGAGGGTGGCTCCCCGGTCAGCTGGCTCACGTCCGACGAGGAACGCGACTGGCGCGCGTATCTGCGCATGGTCACCGCCGTCCGCGTCCGCACCACGCGGGACCTGGCCGAACTCGGCCTGTCTGAACCGGACTACGAGGTGCTCAGCACCCTCTCCGAGCGAGAGGACGGCACCAGCACCCTGCACGAGCAGGCCACCAAGATGGGCTGGTCACGCAGCCGCCTGTCCCGGCATGCCTCCCGCATGGAGGCCCGCGCGCTCATCCGTCGCGCGCCCGACCCCGCCGACGGCCGGGGCTGTCTGCTGGTCCTCACCCCGACCGGCTGGGACACCCTCCGGGCGGCCGCGCCCTGGCATCTCGCCTCCGTGCGCCGGCATTTCGTCGACCGCCTCACCCCCGGCGAACTCGCGGCCCTCGGCCGGATCGCGCGAAAGCTCGCCGACGGCCGGTGAGACGGCCGGCGGGCGGCGGCCGGTGGCGCCCTACTCGACCGCGTCCCTCGTGACCTGCTCGTAGGCGAGCGCGGCGAGCGTCGACTGCCCCTCGCGGTTGGGGTGGAACCAGTCCCAGCTGCTGATGTGGTCCCGGGTGAAGTCGTAGTCGTGGACCGCGCCCCCGTCGTAGCGGCAGAGCGCGTCCGCCGCGCACTCCTCGGCCAGTGCCTCGTTGTACGCCCGCACCCGCTCGCTGACCTCGCCCCGGCGGGCGGTCGCCGCCTCGCCCCGCTCCTCGGCGTCCGCCAGCATCGACGGGCAGATGTTCGCCAACGTCCACACCGTCCGCGCCAGCACCGAGCCCCGGCCCTCCGACCACAGCCGCTCCAGGTCCGGCACGCTGGAGACATAGACCCCGGTCTCCGGCAGGCCCTCCCTGATCACCCCCAGCGTCTCGGCGAAGTCGGCCCGGAACTCCGCCACCGGCGTCATCTGCGAGACGTCGGTGGCGCAGGCGTCGTTGCCGCCGATCAGCACCGTCACCAGCTCCGGCTCCAGCGCCACCGCCTCGGCGGCCTGCGCCGGCAGGTCCGCCATCACCGCCCCGGACTCCGCCACGTTCCACGAGCGGTCGGCCACCGCCTCCGCGCCGAGCAGTTGGCGGGCCAGGCTGTCCACCTCGTCGTCGGTGCCCGTGGCCCACGACACCTCGGGGCAGTCGGTCAGCAGGGAGCAGGCGTCAAAGCCACGGGTGATGGAGTCACCCATCGCCGCTATGGAAGCGGGCTCGGTGTTCCACGCCGGTTCCGGATCCTCCTCGGGCTCGGCCGCCCCCGCGCCCGCGGAGGCGTCCCCCCGGTCGTCCGTGCCTCCTTCGGCGTCCTGACCGGCCGAAGTGCAGCCCAGCAGCAGCGCGGAGAGGGCCAGCGAGGCGAGCGGAACACGGAGTCGGACGTTCATGGTTACTCCCTCGGTCTCCCGCTGTTCGGGCGTGGCACCGCCATCCGGCCCAGGGGTGGCCCGGAGGGGGGCTCCTGGGGCGGTAGCTTGGTCCTGGCGCGGGCAGCGCCCGGGGTGTGTGCCACCACCAAGGCTAAGAGATGACCGCACGTCACACGCTGTCCGCTTTGCCGAGAAACGACGGTAATTGGTGCTACTGTTCGTGCGCGGTCGGGGTCACGGGTGGGGCGGCCGGAAGCGCGGCGCGGGCGCAGGTTGGGAAGTGGAGGTCCCGATGACGACACGTGGTGTTCTGTATGTGCACTCCTCCCCCCGCGCGCTCTGTCCCCATATCGAGTGGGCCGTCGCCGCCGTCCTCGGCAACAGCCGCGTCGGCCTCGACTGGACCAGACAGCCCGCCTCCCCCGGGACCTGGCGCGCCGAGCTCTCCTGGCAGGGCGAGGCGGCCACCGCCTCCCAGCTCGCCTCCGCGCTGCGCGGTTCGCACCTGCTGCGTTACGAGGTCACCGCGGACCCGGGCCCCGGTGCCGACGGGGAGCGCTACAGCTGCACCCCGGACCTCGGCATCTACCACGCCGTCACCGGGCCGCACGGCGACATCATGATCCGGGAGAACCAACTGCGCGCCGCCGCGGCCAGGGCCGCCGCCGGCGAGAGCGACCTCCAGGCGGAGGTCGCCCGCCTGCTGGGCAAGCCCTGGGACGACGAGCTGGAGCCGTTCCGCCACGCGGGCGAGGGCGCGCCCGTGCGCTGGCTGCACCAGGTCGTCTGAACCCACCGCGACAGCGGTCGGTCGAGTGGTCAGGTGTGTGGTCAGTCGAGTGGTCAGGTGCGTGGTCAGTCCACTGGTTGGTTAAGTGGTCAGGTGCGTGGTCAGACGACTGGTCAACGGGGCGCGTCCGGCGTGGGGTTGAGCCCGGCCGGGCGGGGGTCCGCGCGGGGGCGCGTGCTGATCCGACGAGTCGGGGCGGACAGGCTCTAGCGTTCGGCCATGACCGACAGTTCAGCTCAGCCCTCCGCCCCCGCCACCCCTTCCGCCCCCTCCTCCACCGAAGCCACCTCGGTCGCCGTCCTCGGCACCGGCATCATGGGCGCCGCGATGGCGCGCAACCTCTGCCGCGCCGACCTCGACGTGCGCGTCTGGAACCGCACCCGGGCCAAGGCCGAGCCGCTGGTCGAGCACGGCGTGCGGGTCGCCGCCACCCCGGCAGAGGCGGTCGCCGGGGCCGGCGTCGTCCTCACCGTGCTGCACGACGGCGAGGCCGCGGCGGAGGCGATCGCCCAGGCGGCCGGCGCGTTCGCGCCCGACACCGTCTGGCTCCAGTGCTCGACCGCCGGGCTCGACGGGTTGGACCGGCTCGTCGCCCTCGCCGACGAGCACGGGCTGACCCTCGTCGACGCGCCCGTCCTCGGCACGCGCCAGCCCGCCGAGGCCGGAATGCTGACCGTGCTGGCCGCCGGGCCCGAGGAGACCAGGGGCCGCCTCGCGCCCGTGCTGGCGGCGGTCGGCAGCCGCACGCTGTGGCTCGGCACCGTTCCCGGGGCGGCGACCCGGCTCAAACTCGTCTGCAACAGCTGGGTGTTGGCCGTCACCCATGGCACGGCGGAGGCAATGGCGCTCGCCCACGGCCTCGGCGTCGACTCCGCCGACTTTCTGGAGGCCGTCGCCGGCGGGCCGCTGGACCTCGGCTATCTGCGGACCAAGGCGGCCGCGATCGAGGCGGGCGACCTGCCGGCGAGCTTCGCCGTCGACACGGCGCGGAAGGACGCCCGGCTGATCGTCGAGGCCGGCGAACGGGCCGGCGTCCGCCTGGACGTGGCGGCCGCCGGGCTGGACCGCCTGGACCGCGCGTCGGCGCAGGGGCACGGTGACCGGGACATGGCGGCGTCGTACTACGCGAGCTTCGACGCGTAGCCGCGGGCCGCGGGCCGCTGGCCGCGGGGCCGTCTGGCGACAGCGGTGTCGGACGGTCGCGGGGGGTGGTCGTGCTTGGCCCGGTGGGTGGTTGCTCGCGCAGTTCCCCGCGCCCCTTTTCTGCCGGTGGGCGGTTTGGGGTGCGGGGAACCGCGCGAATGCTGGGTGGCGGGCCGTCTGGCGAGAGCGGTGCCGGACGGTTGCGGGGGGTGGTTGCTCGCGCGGTTCCCCGCGCCCCTTTTCTGCCGGTGGGCGGTTTGGGGTGCGGGGAACCGCGCGAATGCTGGGTGGCGGGCCGTCTGGCGAGAGCGGTGCCGGACGGTTGCGGGGGGTGGTTGCTCGCGCGGTTCCCCGCGCCCCTTTTCTGCCGGTGGGCGGTTTGGGGTGCGGGGAACCGGGCCGCTGTCGTCGGAGGTCAGACCGTGCGCATCGCGAGCACCACGTTGTGCCCGCCGAAGCCGAACGAGTCGCTGAGCGCGGCGATGGTGCCGCTGGGCAGTTCCCTCGGCTTGCCGATGACGATGTCCGCGTCCACCTCGGGGTCGAGGTGGTCCACGTTGATCGTCGGCGGCGCCGTCCTGTGGTGGAGCGCCAGGGCGGTGGCCACGGTGGCCACCCCGCCGGCGCCGCCCAGCAGGTGGCCCGTCATCGACTTGGTCGCCGAGATGGCCATCTGGTCCAGGTTGTCGCCGAACACCTCGCGCAGCGCCTTCAGCTCGGCCAGGTCGCCCTGCGGGGTCGAGGTGGCGTGCGCGTTGACGTGGGCCAGTTGCTCCGGCTTGAGGTCCGTGTTCTCCAGCAGGTGCCGCATCGCCACGGCGATGCCCCGGCCCGTCGGCTCCGGCTGAGCGATGTGGTGGGCGTCGGCCGAGAGGCCCTGGCCCAGGATCTCGCAGTAGACCCGCGCGCCGCGCCGCGCCGCGTGGTCGGCGGACTCCAGCACCACCAGGCCGGCGCCCTCGCCGAGCACGAAACCGTTGCGGTCCGTGTCGAACGGGCGGGAGGCCGTCGCGGGGGAGTCGTTGTTCTTGGACATCGCCATCATGTTGGCGAAGGCCGCGATCGGCAGCGGGTGCACGCACGCCTCGGTGCCGCCGGCCAGCACGATGTCGGCGCGGCCGGTGCGGATCATCTCCACCGCGTAGCCCACCGCCTCGGCGCCGGAGGCGCAGGCGCTCACCGGGGTGTGCGAGCCGGCGCGCGCGCCCACGTCCAGACTGACGTTCGCGGACGGGCTGTTGGGCATGAGCATGGGAACGGTGTGCGGCGAGACCTTCCGCGCACCCTTCTCCTTGAGCACGTCGTACTGGTCCATCAGCGTGGTCACACCACCGATGCCGGAGGCCAGCACCACGCCCAGCCGGTCGGGGTCGACCGGCGCGTCCTCGCCGGCCCTGCCCTGGAAACCGGCGTCGGCCCACGCCTCTCTGGCCGCGATCAGCCCGAACTGGGCGGAACGGTCCAGCTTGCGGGCCTGCGGCCGGGGCAGGATCTCGGTCGGTTCGACCGCGGCCGTGGCGGCGAAGGTGACCGGCAGCTCGGCCGCCCACTCCTGGGTCAACGACCGCGCGCCGGACTCACCGGCGAGCATGGCCTCCCAGGTGGTCGCGCTGTCGCCACCCAGCGGTGTGGTTGCGCCGACTCCGGTGACAACCACCGCGCGATTGGTCGCGTTCACAGTTCTCTTACTCCGCTAGATCGGGGATGGTGCCGCTGCCACCCCGCGAGAGGGTGGCGAACAGCGCGTGTGCCGAGGGCGCTGGCGCCCGTCAGCTCTGGTGGGCGGCGATGTAGTCGACCGCGTCGCCCACGGTCTTGAGGCCCTTGACGTCGTCGTCCGGGATCTTGACGCCGAAGCGCTCCTCGGCGGCGACGACCACCTCGACCATGGACAGCGAGTCGACGTCGAGGTCGTCGGTGAACGACTTCTCCTCGGTCACCTCGTCGTTGGGGATACCGGCGATCTCGTTCACGATCTCGGCGAGACCGGCGATGATCTCTTCCCGGCTGGCAGCCATGACGGCGCTCCTTCGTGTGCTGCGGTGGGGTACCGCGTGGTTGGTGGTCCGTGGGGACCGTCGGACGGACCCGTCAAGCGGTGGGTCCTCGTTCTCCGGTCCTCGCTAGGGGAGGGTAACGACCGTGGCCGCGTACACCAGCCCCGCCCCGAAGCCGATGACGAGCGCGGTGTCGCCGCTTCTCGCCTGACCGGTCTCCAGCATCCGCTCCATCGCGAGGGGGATGGAGGCGGCAGAGGTGTTGCCCGAGAACTCGACGTCCCGGGCCACCGCCACGTGCTCGGGCAACTTGAGCGTCTTCACCATCGAGTCGATGATCCGCATGTTGGCCTGGTGCGGAATGAAGACGTCCAGGTCCTGAGCGGTGATCCCGGCGGCGTCCAGCGCCTGTTGGGCCACCTTGGCCATCTCGAAGACCGCCCAGCGGAAGACCGTCTGGCCCTCCTGCCGCAGCGCGGGGAACTTGTCCCCCGGCTGGTACTCGTCCCAGGGCACCGTCTGCCGGATGACCTGGGACTTGTCGCCCTCGGAGCCCCAGACCGTCGGCCCGAGCGCCGGCGCCTGCGCCGGGCCGAGCACCACGGCGCCGGCCCCGTCGGCGAAGAGGAACGCGGTGGAACGGTCGGTGCGGTCCGTCAGGTCCGACAGCCGCTCCACGCCGATCACCAGCACGTGGCCGGCGCTGCCGTCCACGATCAGGCCCTTGCCGATGGTCAGTCCGTAGCCGAAACCGGCGCAGGCCGCCGAGATGTCGAACGCCGCCGCCTTGTCGGTGCCCAGGCGGTGCGCGATCTCCGTGGCGATCGCCGGGGTCTGCGAGAAGTGCGAGACCGTCGAGACCACCACCGCCTCGATCTGCTCGGCGGTGATCCCGGCGCTGGCGATCGCCTTGCCCGCGGCGGCGAGCGCCATCTCGGCGACCGTCTCGTCCGGGTCGGCCCAGTGCCGGGTCACGATCCCGGAACGTGACCTGATCCACTCGTCCGAGGAGTCGATGTGCCGCAGGATCTCCTCGTTCGGCACCACGCGGGATGGCCGATAGCCACCGACGCCGGCCAGCCGCGCGAACGGCGCGCCTCGGCTGGCCCTGAGTGAGGCGGGGGGCATGTCCGGACTCCTTATTCGGC
Source organism: Streptomyces zhaozhouensis (assembly GCF_900230195.1). Taxonomy (GTDB): domain Bacteria; phylum Actinomycetota; class Actinomycetes; order Streptomycetales; family Streptomycetaceae; genus Streptomyces; species Streptomyces zhaozhouensis. The sequence continues at coordinate 108,536 of NZ_OCNE01000002.1, read as the reverse complement.
TGGTTCGGGGGACTTGTGCGCGTGCTCGGCTATGAGCGTGCGGGCCGACTCCAGCTGGTCGGGGCGCTTGATGGCGACCCGCGCCACGCCCGGGAGGTTTCTGCGGGCCAGGCTGGCCAGGGTGCCGCCGGGCAGCAGCTCGACCAGTCCCGTGACGCCCAACTCGCTGAACGTGTCCACGCACAGGTCCCAGCGGACCGGGCTGGAGACCTGCGCCACCAGGCGGCGCACCACCTCCGCGCCCTCGCCGACGACGGCACCGTCGGCGTTGGAGACGAACGGCACCCGGGGGTCGGCCGGGGTGAGCCCGGCGGCGGCCTCCTCCATCTCGGCGACGGCGGGGGCCATGTAGGTCGTGTGGAAGGCGCCGGCCACCTTCAGCGGCATCACGCGCGCGCCCTCCGGCTTGTCCTCGGCGAGGGCGGCCAACTGCTCCACGGTGCCGGCGGCGACGAGCTGCCCGCCGCCGTTGTTGTTCGCCGCGACCAGGCCCAGCCCGGCCAGCTTCGCCTCGACATCGGCCGGGTCGCCGCCGAGCACGGCGGACATCCCGGTCTCGGTCACGGCGGCGGCCTTGGCCATCGCGCTCGCCCTGCGGGCCACCAGCGCCATCGCCTCGTGCTCGGAGATCACCCCGCTGATCGCGGCGGCCGGCAGCTCCCCCACGCTGTGGCCGGCGATCGCGTCGAGACACTCGGCCGGCTCCGGCACCGCGTCGTCGCCGAAGAGGGCGGCGGCGGACAGCAACGCGCCGGCCACCAGCAGCGGCTGCGCCACGGCCGTGTCCCGGATCGCGTCGGCGTCGGCCTCGGTCCCGTAGTGGACCAGGTCGACGCCCGCGATCTCGGACCACTCGCCGAGGCGGTCGGCCACACCAGGAAGTTCGAGCCACGGTTGCAGGAAGCCAGGGGCCTGGGAGCCCTGGCCGGGGGCTACGAGTACGAGCACCTTCTCACTCTCTCCCGGGTGAGGGGTTCGCCACCGGTGGTGGCGAGAACCAAGAACGGTCGTCGGAATTGTAGAGAGCCTCCAACTGTCAGGAGGTCGCATCTCCGTCGGCGAGACGCCCGAGCATCAGGGCGACGCGCAGTGTGAAGGCCGAGCGGACGTCTGAAGGAGGCCACCCGGTGACATCAGTCACACGTCTGAGGCGGTAGCGAACGGTGTTGGGATGTACAAACAACATTCTGGCGGCACCCTCCAGACTGCTCGCCTGCTCCAGATAGACACTCAGCGTCTCCAACAGCGCCGACCCCGCCTGCTGAAGCGGTCTGTAGATCTCCTCCACCAGCAGGGTCCGGGCCGCCGGATCGCCCGCCATCGCGCGCTCCGGCAGCAGGTCGTCGGCGAGCACGGGACGCGGCGCGTCGGGCCACGCCGCGCACGCCCGCAGCCCGGCCGCCGCCGCGCTCGCCGAACGCGTCGCCGACAGCAGGTCCCCGACGACGGGCCCGGCCACCACGGGCCCGGCGGCGAACGGCCCGATCAGCGCCCTGGCCACCTGCAACGGGTCGTCGCTGCCGCCGGCGATCACCACCAGCCGCTTGCCCAGCACCCCCGTCAGCACCTGGATCTTCGCGTAGCGGGCGGCCCTGCGGATGGCCTCCACCGTCAACTCGCTGTCCCCGTTGGGTGCGCTGCCCAGCACCACCACCACGTGCTCCGGCGTCCGCCAGCCGAGCGCGGCGGCGCGCGACACGTCGCCCTCGTCCGCCTCGCCGGAGACCACCGCGTTGACCACCAGCGACTCCAGCCGCGCGTCCCAGGCGCCCCGCGCCTCCGCGGCCTGGGCGTAGACCTGGGCGGTGGCGAACGCGATCTCCCGCGCGTACACCAGCAGCGCGTTGCGCAGCGCCGCCTCGCTGCCGGGCGGCGCCAGTTCGTCCACCGCGGCCTCCACCACCTCGATGGTGGTGCGGACCATCTCCACGGTCTGCCGCAGCGTGACCGCCCTGGTCAGCTCGCGCGGGGCGGTGCCGAAGACATCGGTGCTGATCGCCTGCGGCGCGTCCGGATGCCGGAACCACTCGGTGAAGGCGGCGATGCCCGCCTGCGCCACCAGTCCGATCCAGGAACGGTTCTCCGGGGGCATGGCGCGATACCACGGCAACTGCTGGTCCATCCGCGCGATCGCGGCGGCGGCCAGCTTGCCCGAGGACTGTTCGAGACGGCGAACGGTGGCGGCGTGGGACTTCTTCGCATCGGCATCGGACACGGGGACCAGCCTGCCTCATTTCCTCGCCGTCCATGCCCCGGGGGTCGCAACGCACCCCGGCCTCCCCACGCGGGGCGCTACCGTGGCCCGATGCCACCCACCCCGCCACGCGTGCTCCGCGCCGCCGACCGCTACGCCGGCGGCGACCCCGCGACCGGCGTCGACACCCGGCACGCCTTCTCGTTCGGCTCGTTCTACGACCCGGACAACGTGCGCTGGGGCCAGTTGACCGCCTGCAACGAGGAACGCCTGGCCCCCGGCGCGGGGTTCCCCGCCCATCCGCACCGGGACGTGGAGATCGTCAGCTGGGTCGTCGAGGGCGAGTTGACGCACGAGGACGCCGACGGCGTCAGGACCGTGATCCGCCCCGGCGACCTGCAACGGCTGACCGCCGGCTCCGGCGTCGTGCACAGCGAACACAACGAGGGCGGGAGCCCGCTGCGGTTCGCGCAGATGTGGCTGGTCGCGGACCGGCCCGGCGGCGCGCCGGAGTACGAGGTGGTGCGGGGGCTCGCCCCCGACGCCCCCTACGCGCTGCCCCGCACGGCGGCGACGCTGCGGCTGCTGCGTGGTGACGCGGAGCTGACGGCGGGGGACGGTGAGCTGCTGCATCTGCAACTGATGCGGGGGAGTGGCGAGTTGGGCGGCGAGAAGCTGTTCGCCGGGGACAGCGTGCGGCTGTCCGCCGGGACGCCGGCGCTCGCGCTGCGAGCGGGGGAGCAGGGTCTTGAGGCCCTGCTCTGGTCGCTCAGGGAAGCGGCCGACCCCCGACCTTGAGCCAACGCCCGCCCGCCACCGGGCGAGGGCGACCGGCCACCCGGCCGGGACCGTGGCCGCCCGCGGCCCGGCGGTCAGCCCAGTTCGGCCAGGATCGCGTCGGTGTAGGCCGGCCAGACCTCCGCCGCCCACGGGCCGAAGGCGCGGTCGGTGAGGGTGACGCAGGCCGCGCCCGCGTCCGGGTCCACCCACAGGAACGTGCCGGACTGGCCGAAGTGGCCGAAGGTGCGCGGTGAGGAGCGCGCGCCCGTCCAGTGCGGGGACTTGTGGTCGCGCAGCGAGAACCCGAGGCCCCAGTCGTTGGGCCGCTGGTGGCCGTAGCCGGGCAGCACGCCGCTCAGGCCCGGGAAGACCACGGACGTCGCCTCGTCCAGCGTCTCCGGCGCCAGCAGCCGGGGGCTCTGCAACTCGGCGGCGAACCGCAGCAGGTCGTCGGCCGAGGAGAGGCCGTCCTTGGCGGGGGAGCCGGGGATCTCGGTGGCGGTCATGCCGAGCGGTTCGCACAGCGCCTGGCGCAGATACTCGGCGAACGGCATCCCGGCGGCCTTGGCGAGATGGTCGGCCAGCACGTCGAAGCCGGCGTTCGAGTACAGCCGGCGTTCGCCGGGCGGGGCCATCACCTTGGGCTCGTCGAAGGCGAGCCCGGAGGCGTGGGCCAGCAGGTGGCGGACGGTGGAGCCCTCGGGACCCGCCGGTTCGTCCAGCTCGATCGCGCCCTCCTCGACGGCGATCAGCGCCGCGTAGGCGGCCAGCGGCTTGGTGACGGAGGCCAGCGCGAAGACCCTGTCCGTCGGGCCGCGCCGACCGAGGATCGCGCCGTCGCTCCTGACCACCCCGGTGGCCACGGTCTCGACCGGCCACTCGTCCACCATCGCAAGGCTTCGCATACGACCGAGCGTAACGTTCGCCCCACCGCCCCCGGCCGTCCGGTCCCCTCCCGCTGAGGCGCCCCACGCGACCGTCGCTCTTGCCTGGAGTCCACTCCAGCGTTCTAGCGTGGACGCATGACCGTGACCCACGCAGAGCCGGAAGCCGAGACCCGAGCGGACGCCCGAGCCGATGGGGAAGCCGAGACCGTCGATCTCTGCGCCTCGGTGGACCGGCCGTTCCCCCAGCCGACCGGGCGGGACCGCTACACGATCAGCGAGGTCGCCCGCCACACCGGCCTGTCCGTGCACACGCTGCGCTGGTACGAGCGCATCGGGCTGATGCCGCACGTGGACCGTTCGCACACGGGGCAACGTCGCTACCGCAACCACGACCTGGAGTGGCTGGCGTTCGTGGGGAAGCTCCGGCTGACGGGGATGGCCGTCGCGGACATGGTGCGCTACGCGGACCTGGTGCGGGAGGGGGACCACACCTACCCGGAGCGGCTGGCGCTGCTGGTCGCGACGCGCGAGGACGTGGTGCGGCGGGTGGCCGAGCTCCAGAGCACGCTCTCGGTGCTGGACTTCAAGATCGGGATCTACGGGGAGACGCCGCCGGCGGCCGGCGGGGAGGAACTACCCGCGTAGCCGGCCTTCCGCGCGGGGCCTCACAGCTCGGCCAGCAGCTCCCGCTTCTTCGCCGTGAACTCCTCGTCGGTGACCAGGCCCGAGTCGCGCAGCTCGCCGAGGTGGCGGATGCGGTCGGCTATGTCGCCGGGGGCCGCGCGGCGCTTGCCGGCGCCCCGGTCGACGGGCCCGCGGTCGTCCGGTTCGCTGGCCCTGACCGCCTCCAGCACGGCCGCGGCCAGCGGCAGCGACTCGTGGACCAGCCCGTAGCCGGGGCCGAAGACGACCGAGGCCGGGTCCTGGTCGACCTCGCCGCGGTCCACCCGCTCCGGCTCTCCGTCGGCGCCGCGACGCAGCAGCCGCAGATGGCCGCCCGTGGTCTCGGGAGAGCTCCACTCGACGCCCGCCAGCTCGCTGACGGGGAAGCTCTGGTCGCCCGCCTTCCACTTGGCCGACGAGGCGCCCGTCCAGAACCAGCGGAAGCCGACGATCTTGCCGTCGAAGGAGACCTTGCCGTCGTACGCCTTGAACTGGAGCGGCGCCGAGGGCGCCGCCACCAGGTGCCGGTCGGCCTCCTCGCCGGCCTCGGGCCCGAGCGCGGCGCGCAGCTCGCCCGCGTAGTACGACGCCAGCGACTCCCGTTCGGCCGGCAGCACCAGCCGGTACGGGTCAGCGGCGGGCCGCAGCTGCCCGGCCGCCGCCTCGACCAGCGGGTCGGCACCGGGGCGCGGCAACGCGTGCAGCACCACCGTGCCCTTGCGGGACCCGGGGGCCAGCTCGACCGAGCTCAACGCCTCGTACGGGATGCGTCGTTCGCCCAGCGCCTGGAAGAGCTTCGGCGTGCGTATCCCCCGTTCGAAGCGGATGAGCACGGAGTCGGTGTCGAACTCCCAAGTGGAGTGGATTCCGGCCAGCACATCACCCATGCGGGTCATCGTAAGGGGCGCCGACGGCGAAAGGGCTTCCCCCGGATGGGTGTGTTCGCGTCACCCTCGCGGGCCGGTTTCCGTAGTCCCGCGGCACGTTTCGCGCGCTCCGCAGTCGTCCGCCTGCGGAGCGCAACCGCCGGGCGCGGGCTCGCCGTTGCCGACCAGGGCAAGGTTGCGCAGGCTGGCCGAGCCGGGGAGGAAGTAGCCGTCGTGGCCGCCCCCGTCGCTGGGCAGCGGGAGGGCGCCGAAGTCGGGCGAGGCCGGGTCGTCGCCGTGGCCGAGCGGGCCCAGGGAGACGTGGGGCACCCCCTCGATCCAGTCGTCCTCGGCGCGCATCGCCCAGACCCGGGCGGAGGTGCCCAGGTCGGCGGCGTGTGCGGCGTGCATCCCGGGGCTGCCGGTGACGGCGATGTCGGTGACCCGGCGGGGCAGCTCGTCCGCGGCCAGGCCGCAGACCACGGAGCCGTAGGAGTGGCAGAAGAGCGCCACCTCCGCGTCGCCCGGCAGCCCGCGCACCGTGTCGAGCAGCCGCCGCGCGCCCTCCTCGGCGCTGCCGGAGGTGGCGGCCGACATGGTCAGTCCGCGCGGCGCCTCGTAGCCGGCCCACGCGATGGTCGCGGTGCGTGTGCCGGGGGCGCGCGCCTCCTCCTCGTCGTGCAGCGCCCGCGCCATCCCGGCGGGTGCCGCCCAACGGCCCTCGGTGCGCTCGAAGGTCAGCAGCTCGGTGTCGACGCCCGGTACCACGAGGGAGACCCGTTCCGCCTCGGTCAGGTCGCCCAGGACCTCGGCGACCCGGCCGCGCCCCGACGGGTCGAAGGCGAGGATCTGCCGCCCGTCCTCCAGCAGCGACTCCAGCCGGTGCGTCCGCCGCCGCGCCTCGCGCCGGCCGTCGTCGGAGAGTCCGTCGTCGGTGGCGCGGCGCGCCTCGGCGGTCGCGGCGTCCTCCACGGCCAGCCGGTTGGCCTCGTACCGCAGGGGAACGGGCGCGCCCGGCAGGTTGCCCACCACCAGTGGGTAGCGCTCGGCCAGCTCCCGGGCGCGGCCCGGGGCGAGCGCGGCGAAGAAGGCGGCGACCCGCTCGGCCGACGCCTCGGGCCCCGGCAGCCGCTGGCCGGCGAGGGACACCTGGGACCACTGCGCCAGTTGGCGTTCGAACGGGCCCGGCTCGGCCGCCCGCGCGTTCACCAGCCAGCCGGCGGCGACCAGTACGGCGAACGTCACGGCGAGCACCAGCACGATCCGCCGCAGCGGGCGCGCGGTGCGCGGACCGCCCGCGGCGACGACGGCGGGGGCGAGGTATGGCGAAGCGAGCGAATGCGACATCGCGCCCCAGCGTACGGCGCGCGTGCGACCTCGCCGGTCGGGGTGGGGGTCGTCCTCGGGCCGGTGGGTGGTTGCTCGCGCCGTTCCCCGCGCCCCTTTTGGGCCGGTGGGCGGTTTGGGGGCGCGGGGAACTGCGCGGTGCATGTGTGGCGGGGCGCGGTCGACTACGGAGCTTCGTGGCCGGGTGGGTGGTCGTCCGCGCCCCGGTGGGTGGTTGTTCGCGCCGTTCCCCGCGCCCCTTTTCGGCCGGTGGGCGGTTTGGGGGCGCGGGGAACTGCGCGGTGCATGTGTGGCGGGGCGTCTGTCGACTACGGAGCTTCGTGGCCGGGTGGGTGGTCGTGTGCGCCCCGGTGGGTGGTTGTTCGCGCCGTTCCCCGCGCCCCTTTTCGGCCGGTGGGCGGTTTGGGGGCGCGGGGAACTGCGCGGTGCATGTGTGGCGGGGCGCGGTCGACTACGGAGCTTCGTGGCCCGGGTGGGTGGTCGTCCTCGGGCCGGTGGGTGGTTGCTCGCGCCGTTCCCCGCGCCCCTTGTGCGCCGGTGGGCGGTTTGGGGGCGCGGGGAACTGCGCGATTGCTGGGTGGCGGGGCGCGGTCGACTACGGAGCTTCGTGGCCGGGTGGGTGGTCGTCCGCACCCCGGCGCGGGACATGTGCGCGCGCCCGCACCGCCGGGAAAGGGGCTGGGGCCCGGGCGGAACGCCCGGGCCCCAGCCCACCGCTCAAGCCCAGCGCAGCGTCACGCGTCGCCGCCCGCCGCGCCCGGGTCGGCCGCGGAGACGTCGAGCAGCTGGTACCGGTCGATGGCCTGCTTCAGCACCGAACGGTCGATCTTCCCGGCCTTGGCCAGCTCGGTGAGGACCCCGAGCACGATCGACTGCGCGTCGATGTGGAAGAACCGCCGGGCCGCGCCCCTGGTGTCGGCGAAGCCGAAGCCGTCGCCGCCCAGCGACTGGTACGTGCCGGGCACCCACCGCGCGATCTGGTCGGGTACCGAACGCATCCAGTCGGACACGGCCAGGAACGGACCCTCGGCGCCCTGGAGCTTCGTGGTGACGTACGGCACCCGCTGCTCCTCCTCCGGGTGGAGCAGGTTGTGCTCCTCGACGTCCACGGCGTCGCGCCGCAGCTCGTTCCAGGAGGTGGCCGACCAGACGTCGGCCTTGACGCCCCACTCCTCGGCGAGGATGCCCTGGGCCTCCAGCGCCCACGGCACGGCCACGCCGGAGGCGAGGATCTGCGCCGGCACGCTGCCGTTCTCGCCGACGGAGACCCGGTGCAGGCCCTTGAGGATGCCCTCCACATCCACGCCCTCCGGCTCGGCCGGCTGGTTGATGGGCTCGTTGTAGACGGTCATGTAGTAGAAGACGTCCTCGGCGTTCTCGCCGTACATCCGCCGCAGGCCGTCCCGCACGATGTGCGCGATCTCGTAGCCGTAGGCCGGGTCGTAGGCGACGCACGCCGGGTTGGTCGACGCCAGCAGGTGGCTGTGGCCGTCCGCGTGCTGGGTGCCCTCACCGGTCAGGGTCGTGCGGCCGGCGGTCGCGCCCAGTACGAAGCCGCGCGCGAGCTGGTCACCCATCTGCCAGAACTGGTCACCGGTGCGCTGGAACCCGAACATCGAGTAGAAGACGTAGATCGGGATCAGATGCTCGCCGTGCGTGGCGTAGGACGAGCCGGCGGCGATCAGGGAGGCCGTGCAGCCGGCCTCGGTGATCCCGTCGTGCAGCATCTGGCCGGTCGGCGACTCCTTGTAGGAGAGCAGCAGGTCGCGGTCGACGGACTCGTAGGTCTGCCCCAGCGGGTTGTAGATCTTCGCCGAGGGGAAGAGCGAGTCCATGCCGAAGGTGCGGTACTCGTCCGGCGCGATCGGCACGAAGCGCTTGCCGATCTCCTTCTCCCGCATCAGGTCCTTCAGCAGCCGCACGAAGGCCATCGTGGTGGCCACCTGCTGCTGCCCCGAGCCCTTGCGGACGGCGGCGTACGCCTTGTCGCCCGGCTGCGGCAGCGGCTTCGCGCGCACCACCCGGGTCGGCACGTAGCCGCCCAGCTCGCGGCGCCTGTCGTGCATGTACTGGATCTCGTCCGAGTCCCGGCCGGGGTGGTAGTACGGCGGCAGGCCGGACTCCAGGTCCTTGTCGGGGATCGGCAGGTGCAGCCGGTCGCGGAAGCGCTTGAGGTCCTCGACCGTCAGCTTCTTCATCTGGTGGGTGGCGTTGCGGCCCTCGAAGCTCGGCCCCAGCATCCAGCCCTTGATCGTCTGCGCCAGGATCACCGTGGGCTGGCCCTTGTGCTCCTTGGCCGCCTGGTACGCCGCGTAGATCTTGCGGTGGTCGTGGCCGCCGCGCCCCAGGTGCAGGATCTGGTCGTCGGTCATGCCCGAGACCATGTCGCGCAGCCGCTGGTCGCCGCCGAAGAAGTGGTCGCGGATGTAGGCGCCGGTCTCGGTGGCGTACGTCTGGAACTGACCGTCGGGCGTCGTGTTCAGCTTGTTGACCAGGACGCCGTCCCGGTCCTGGGCCAGCAGCGGGTCCCAGCTGCGGTCCCACACCAGCTTGATCACGTTCCAGCCGGCGCCCCGGAACTGGGACTCCAGCTCCTGCATGATCTTGCCGTTGCCGCGCACCGGGCCGTCGAGCCGCTGGAGGTTGCAGTTGACGACGAACGTCAGGTTGTCAAGGCCCTCGCGCGCCGCCAGCGCCAGCTGGCCGAGCGACTCGGGCTCGTCCATCTCGCCGTCGCCGAGGAACGCGTAGACCCGCGAGTTCGAGGTGTCGGCGATGCCACGGGCCTGGAGGTAGCGGTTCATCCGCGCCTGGTAGATGGCGCTGATCGGGCCGAGCCCCATGGAGACCGTGGGGAACTCCCAGAAGTCCGGCATCATCCGCGGGTGCGGGTAGCTGGAGAGCCCGTAGGGGGCCTTGGACTTCTCCTGCCGGAAGGCGTCCAGGTGCTGCTCGGTGAGCCGGTCCAGCAGGTACGCCCTGGCGTAGATGCCGGGCGAGGCGTGCCCCTGGAAGTACACCTGGTCGCCGCCGTCGCCGCCGTCCTTGCCACGGAAGAAGTGGTTGAAGCCGACGTCGTAGAGGGAGGCCGAGGAGCCGAAGGTGGCGATGTGCCCGCCCACGCCGATGCCGGGGCGCTGGGCGCGGGAGACCATCACCGCCGCGTTCCACCGGGTGGCGTTCAGGACCTTCCGCTCCACCTCCTCGTCGCCGGGGAAGTAGGGCTCGTCCTTCGTCGCGATGGTGTTGACGTAGTCCGTGCTGCGCATCTCTGGCACGGCCACCCGCTTCTCACGGGCGCGCTCGATCAGCCGGAGCATGAGATAGCGGGCCCGTTCCCGGCCTCGTTCGTCGACCGCGGCATCGAGCGAGTCAAGCCACTCCTGAGTCTCCTCAGGGTCGAAGTCCGGGACCTGGCTGGGAAGGCCGCCAATGATGATCGGGTTGCGATCTGATCCGGAAGCCACGCTGTTCCTTCACTGTGAGTTGTCTGCTCTGCTGTGTCGCGCCGCCTCCATCGTGTACCGCTGGCGGCGAAACGTCATCTCTACCGGGTGGTAACCCTCACCTCACGGGCCAGGGCGGCTGTCTCACCGGCTGACCGGCGGCGTCCCTCACCGAGGGCCGACCGTCAAGCGTACGCCCCACCCCCTCGCCGACCACGAACACCCGTTCCCCGGGCCCGGTGTGCGACGCTCCACGTGTCGCCCCACGTCATGGGCCAAGACGTCAACGTTTGGGCGGGCTCAGGGGTCGGGTACTTGCGCGATCCGCCCGGCCCGTGTGGACTACGCCCCAAGCCGCGCGCACGCGTGGCACCCTTTGTTCTTTACCCGAGACAGGACAGGAGCTATCAGTGAGCGCGACCGCGGACCACGCGGATGAGCGGACCAACCCGGCCGCCAGGCTGGGTTTTCAGCCCGGGCAGGTGGTCCAGGAACTCGGCTACGACGACGACGCCGAGCAGGAGCTGCGCGACGGGATCGAGGCCATCACCGGCGAGGATCTCGTTGACGAGAGCTATGACGACGTGGCCGACGCGGTGGTGCTGTGGTTCCGCGACGATGACGGCGACCTGACCGACGCGCTGGTGGACGCCACCACGTTGATCGACCCGGGGGCGCCGGTGTGGCTGCTGACGCCCAAGACGGGGCGTGACGGCTATGTCGAGCCCAGTGACATCGGCGAGGCCGCGCAGACGGCCGGGCTGTCGCAGACGAGCACCGTGAACGCCGGCAAGGACTGGTCGGGGAGCCGGCTGGTGACCCCCAAGACCGCCGGCAAGAAGTGAGCGGTAACGGAAAGTGACCCAGGCGCCTCCGGGAGCGACGCCGGGACCCGTCGGGGTCCGGGGCGGCCCCGGGGGCGCCTCAGTGCGTGCGGGGGCGAGACGTAGGCTGTGCTACGTCACTTTGCCGTCCCCAGGGAAACGGATTACGCGCGCATGGCGATCGAGCCCGGTACCAAGGCACCCGACTTCACCCTCAGAGACCAGCACGGCCAGTCGGTCTCCCTGTCGGACTTCCACGGTCAGAAGAACGTGGTGCTGCTCTTCTACCCCTTCGCCTTCACCGGCGTCTGCACGGGTGAGCTGTGCGAGCTGCGGGACCGCCTGCCCTCCTTCGTCAACGACGACGTCCAGCTGCTGGCGGTCTCCAACGACCCCGCGCCCTCGCTGCGCGTCTTCTCCGAGCAGGAGGGGCTGGAGTACCCGCTGCTCTCGGACTTCTGGCCGCACGGCGAGGTCTCGCGGGCCTACGGCGTCTTCGCCGAGGACAAGGGCTGCGCGGTGCGCGGCACCTTCGTGATCGACACCACGGGAACGGTCCGCTGGAGCGTGGTCAACGACCTGCCCAACGCCCGGGACCTCAACGACTACGTCACCGCGCTCAAGGCGCTCTGACCGGGCTCGGCGGTGGCGGGTCGGATCTCTGAGGCGGCGTTCCGGCGCCGCCTCGGCGCTCCGCCCACCACGGGCCGGGCGGGAAGGCCCCGGGCCACGGGGCCCTTTCCACTCCTGTCCACCGGCATAACCACCGCGACCTCGCGCGGAAGACTGGACTACTCGTGATTCTCAAGACCTTTGGCTGGTCCTTCGGCGTGACGGTCGCCGGCCTCGTCGTCGCCCTCTACTTCTGGGGCTGGGAGGGCTTCGCCGTCGTGGCGATCCTCTCCATCCTGGAGATCTCGCTCTCCTTCGACAACGCGGTGGTCAACGCGGGTGTCCTGAAGCGGATGAACGAGTTCTGGCAGAAGATCTTCCTCACCATCGGCATCCTGATCGCCGTCTTCGGTATGCGGCTGGTCTTCCCGGTGCTGATCGTCGCCGTCACGGCGGGCGTCGGGCCGGTCGAGGCGGTCGAGCTGGCGCTCGACGACCCCGACCAGTACTCGCAGATGGTCACCGACGCGCACCCGTCGATCGCGGCCTTCGGCGGGATGTTCCTGCTGATGATCGCCCTGAACTTCCTCTTCGAGGAGCGCGAGGTCATGTGGGCGCGCTGGCTGGAGCGCCCGCTCTCCCGGCTGAGCCGGATCGACGGCTTCTCGGTCGGCGTCGCGCTGGCCGCCCTGCTGCTCACCGCCACCACCGTCGCCAGCCAGGCCTACCAGCACGGCGGGCACCACGCGGACAAGACCGAGACGGTGCTGCTCTCCGGCCTCGCGGGTCTGCTCACCTATCTGCTCGTCGGCGGCCTCTCCGGCTACTTCGAGAACCGCCTGGAGGACGACCAGGAGAAGCTGGAGGAGGAAGAGGAGGCCGCCCGCCGCGCCGGCAAGAAGACGACGGTGGTCGGCGCGTCCGGCAAGGCCGCGTTCTTCCTCTTCCTGTACCTGGAGGTCCTGGACGCGTCGTTCTCCTTCGACGGCGTGATCGGCGCGTTCGCCATCACCAACCACATCTTCTGGATGGCGCTCGGCCTCGGCATAGGGGCGATGTACGTCCGTTCGCTCACCATCTACCTGGTCCGCCAGGGCACCCTGGACGACTACCGGTACCTGGAGCACGGCGCGCACTACGCGATCGGCGCGCTGGCCGTGATGCTGCTGATCAGCATCCGCTGGCACCTGCCCGAGGTGGTCACAGGGCTGGTCGGCGTCGGGCTGATCGGCTGGGCGTTCTACTCCTCGGTCCGGGCCAACCAGCGGGAGGCCGCCGAGGGGGTCGAGCCGAAGCACGTCTCCGCCGGGGGTTGAGCACCCGGCGAACGCGGAAGCCTGTAACGGGACGGTCTCGGACCGTCCCGTTCCGGCAGGTGCGCACGGAGTGCGCGGACCCTCCCCGGCGGGAGGGGGAGAGGCGAGGGGTGGGGCCGCATGGTGTCCCTGTGGTCGTACTGGCGCGGAGGCGCGTCGAACCAGCGGTTCGACACGGTCGGCGGGCCGATGAGCTACGCGTCGGAGCTGACGCGGCGCAGTCCCGAGGCGGTGCTGACCAGTGAGGGCTCCGACACGGGCACCCTGCGGGTCGATCTGACCTGGCGCATCCGCAGCAACAGCGACTTCGGCCGCTCGCAGCGCAAGTGGATGGACAACTGGCGCCATCCGCTGGAGGTGTTCAAGCCGGCCGAGATCAAGGGCCACTCGCAGGGCGTGGCCAACATGGACTTCGACCTGGCCTGCATGTACGAGCTGTCGGACGGCACCAGGGGCGTCGTGCAGTCGCTGGGTGGCCTCCAGGGGGACTTCAACGAGGCGCCGTACATCAAGCTCAGCGGCGACGACCGCTTCGGCACCGGCTCCGGCGAGCACCTCTACATCAACCTGGACAACAAGGACGACTTCAAGCGGCTGCTGGTCTTCGTCTACATCTACGACGGCGCCCCGACGTTCGACCGCGCCGACGTGACGGTGACCCTGGCCACCCCCGACGGGAAGAACGTCGAGGTCGGCTGCACCGACCCGCCGCCGCAGGCGCGTTCCTGCGCGGTGGTCCTGATCGAGAAGGAGAAGGACCATCTGGTGGCGCGGCGGCAGGTCAAGTACGTCTACGGTTTCCAGTCGGAGATCGACCGGCTCTACGGCTGGGGAATGTCCTGGGGGCGCGGCCGCAAGTAGCCCGCTCGTTCAGCGGCCCGCCTCGGGGAGGAACTGCGGCCCCTGCGGGGGCAGGGTGAACGCCGGGTCGGTGCCCGGGTAGCCGTACGGCGTGGGCGCCGGCCTGCGGGCCGCGCCGATGCCGAACTCGCCGGCCAGCGCGACCAGTCCGCCGGTGAAGCCGCGCCCGATGGCGCGCAGCTCCCAGCCGCCGTCCCCGGTGCGGGCCACCTCCCCGCAGAGCACCGCCGTCTCGCGCGCCCCCGGGCGCAGCGGCAGCGCGGCGAGCGGCCGCCCGGTGGCGAGGTCGTGCACGGTCAGCTCGGGCCGGCTCAGCTCGGCGCGGAACCCGCCGTCGGCCGAGGCGGCCAGCGCCATGCGCGTGATCCCCGCGTCCAGGCCGGTGAGCTGGGCCCGCACCACGTCGCGCAGGCCCCCCTCGGCGCGCTCCTTGGGGAGCCGCTGGACCAGCCCGGAGGGGTGGCTGGGGTGGTTGTAGAAGACGAAGTCGCCCTCCTGGCCGACGCGTCCGTCGCCGCCGAGCAGCAGCGCGGAGAGGTCGAGATCGGGTGCTCCGGCACCGCTGTGCTGCCAGCTCCAGCGCAACTCGACGCGGACCCCGCCGGCGTCCAGCCGCAGCGGAGCACCGGGTTCCAGCACAGGGGTCATACACCGAATCCTGCCTGCGGCCATGCTCTCGAAACAATGCCGAGCTTACGATGGCCCGAAACCGGTGACGCCAGCCAGGCGGCCGGAGGGTGGGGGAGATCGGGGACCACATGCGGCACTTCGGGCATCTGACGGCCGCGCGACGGCGCGCGCTGTTCCATCGGGAGCCGGCCGAGTTCGGCCCCGACTCGCCGGTGCGGACGGTGGGTTGCGCCCTGGGCGCCACACTGTACGCGCCGGCGACCAGGCCCAGGCTCGCCGAGGACGTCGGCAAGCAGGCCAGGTCGGGGGTGGTCTCCATGGTGCTGTGCCTGGAGGACTCCATCGGTGACGCCGAGGTGGCCGACGCCGAGGCGAACCTGCTGCGGCAGTTCCGGCTGCTGGCCGCCGAGCCGCCCGGCTCGTTGCCGCTGCTGTTCGTGCGGGTCAGGGAGCCCGAGCAGATCCTGGACCTGACGCGTCGGCTGGGCCCGGACATCGGGCTGCTGACCGGCTATGTGCTGCCCAAGTTCACGCCCTCCTCCGGCGCCGCGTTCCTGGAGGCGGCCGTCGCGGCCGAGGTGCTGTGCGAGCGGCGGCTGCTGGTGATGCCGGTGCTGGAGTCGCCGGAGCTGCTTCATCTGGAGAGCCGCCACGAGGTGCTGCGCGCGGTGGCGGCGCTGGTGGAGAAGCACCGCGAGCGGGTGCCGGCCGTGCGTCTGGGCGTCACCGACTTCTGCTCGGCGTACGGGCTGCGCCGTACCCCGGAGATGACGGCCTACGACGTCGGCCTGGTCGCCTCCGTGATCGCCGACGTGGTGAACGTGCTGGGCCGCGCCGACGGCTCCGGATGCACGGTGACCGGCCCGGTGTGGGAGTACTTCCGCACCCAGGAGCGGCTCTTCAAGCCGCAGCTGCGCAACACCCCGTTCAGCGGCCGGGCGGAGGAGCTGCGCGCCCGGCTGATCGAGCACGACATGGACGGGCTGCTGCGCGAGATCGAACTGGACCGCGCCAACGGGCTGATGGGCAAGACCTGCATCCACCCCTCGCACGTGGCCCCGGTGCACGCCCTCTCGGTCGTCAGCCACGAGGAGTACACCGACGCCGCCGACATACTGGGCGCGGCCCCCGGGGGCGGCGGGGTGCTGCGTTCCGCCTACACCAACAAGATGAACGAGGTGAAGCCGCACCGCGCCTGGGCCGAGAGGACCATGCTGCGCGCCGAGGTGTTCGGCGTCGCCAGAGACGGAGTGGACTTCGTGGACCTGCTCGCCGCGGGCAACGCGTGACGGCCCCCATATGGTCGGGTGACTGGGTCACCCGACGACTCGGGGTCGAGCTGACCGGAACGGAAGCGCGGGAGCTGCTGGGCCTGGCGCTGCGGCGCAACCCGCGCAGGGCCCATCTGCTGGTCTCCCGCGTGCTGGGCAAGCACGTGCCGCGGCGACCGGGGCGGATACACGGCACCGGGCTCGCCCTGGGCCGGCGGGTCGCCGAGGAGCTGGGCGAGGAGGCGCGGCGCGCCGTCGTGCTCGGGTACGCGGAGACCGCGACCGGGCTCGGGCACAGCGTCGCCGACGGCCTGGACGCCGTCGGCTACCTGCACTCCACCCGGCGGGCGGTGCCCGCGCTGCCCCCGGTCGGCGGCTTCGAGGAGGAGCACTCGCACCACACCTCGCATCTGCTGCTGCCCTCCGACCCCGGGCTGCTCGCGGGGCGGGGCCCGCTGGTGCTGGTCGACGACGAGCTGTCGACCGGCCGCACGGTCCGCAACACCATCGCCGCCCTGCACCGCCACTGGCCGCGGCCGCGCTACGTGGTGGCCACCCTGGTCGACACCAGGACCGAGGCGGACCGGGCCGCGCTGGCCAAGTTCGCCGCCGAACTGGGCGCCACCGTGCGGGTGGTGGCCCTGGCCGCCGGCCGGATCGCGCTGCCGGACGACGTGCTGGCGCGCGGCGCCGCCCTGGTCGCCGCGCACGAACCCCCCACCCCGCCGGCCCCGGCCGGCCGCACCGCCGCGCCCGCCGCCCGGCTCGCGCTCCGCTGGCCGGCCGGCGTGCCCGACGGCGGCCGGCACGGCTTCACCCGCGCCCACCGCGCGCGGCTCGACGCGGCCCTGCCGGCGCTCGGCGCCGAGCTGGCCGCCCAACTCCCGCCCGGCGCGCGCCGGGTGCTGGTGCTGGGCACCGAGGAGCTGATGTACGCGCCGCTGCGGCTCGCCGAGGCGCTCCAGGCCGCGCTCGGCGGGGACGCCGAGGTCGCGTTCTCCTCCACCACCCGCTCCCCGGTGCTGGCCGTCGACGACCCCGGCTACGCCATCCGCAGCCGGCTGACCTTCCCCGCCCACGACAGCCCGCCCGACCCCGGCCCCCGCTACGCCTACAACGTGGCCGGCCACGCCTGGGACGCGGTCCTCGTCGTCACCGACGCCGCCGGCGACACCGCCGAACTCCACGCCGACGACGGCCTGCTGGCCACCCTGGCCGACCACGCCGAACGGGTGCTGCTCGCCGTGCTGCCCGCCCCCGCGCCGCTGCCGCGCCCGCTGCGCGGCCCCGCGTTCTCCTCCTACCGCCCCGACGAGGTGGGCTGGCTGCTCCAGGACCTCTCCGAGGTCTCGCTGGAGGCGCCGCGCGAGGAGCGCGAGGAGGCCATCCAGTCCGGCGGCGCCCACTACGCCGAGTCGCTGCCCGTCGAGTACCAGCCCAGCGAGGAGTACCAGCGCCTCTTCGCCGACGCGCTGGACGCCTCCGCCGACCGGGTGGCCCGCGCCGTCGGCACCGTCACCGAGGCGGTGCTGGCCGAACGTTCGCCGTCGCCCGTGCTGGTCTCCCTCGCCAGGGCCGGCACCCCCGTCGGCGTCCTGATGCGGCGCTGGGCCCGGCACGCGCACGGCGTCGACGTGCCGCACTACGCGCTGTCCATCGTGCGCGGCCGGGGCGTCGACACCACCGCGCTGCGCTGGCTCGCCGCCCACCACGACCCGGCCGACGTCGTGTTCGTCGACGGCTGGACCGGGAAGGGCGCCATCACCCGCGAGCTGGCGACGGCGCTTGAGGCGTTCCCCGGCTTCGACCCGCGCCTGGCCGTGCTGGCCGACCCGGGCGGCTGCGTCACCACCTACGGCACCAGGGACGACTTCCTGATCCCGTCCGCCTGCCTCAACTCCACCGTCTCCGGGCTGGTGTCCCGCACCGTGCTCCGCGCCGACCTGGTCGGCCCGGACGACTTCCACGGCGCCAAGCACTACCGCGAGCTCGCCGGGGCCGACGTCTCCGGCCGCTTCCTGGACGCCGTCAGCGCCCGCTTCCCCGACGTCGCCGAGGCCGTCGCCGCCGACACCGCCGCGCTGCTCGCCGCCGACCGCACCCCGACCTGGGCCGGCTGGCGCGCCGTCGAACGCATCAGCGAGGAGTACGGCATCCACGACGTCAACCTGGTCAAGCCCGGCGTCGGCGAGACCACCAGGGTGCTGCTGCGGCGCGTGCCCTGGCGGATACTGGCCCGCCGGGGCGCCGGCTCCGACCTCGACCACATCCGGCTGCTCGCCGCCCAGCGCGGCGTGCCCGTCGAGGAGACCGACGAACTCCCCTACAGCTGCGTCGGGTTGATCCACCCCCGCTACACCAGGGGCGCCACCGGCGCCGACGGCAGAACGACCCACGGAACGGAGAGCGGCGCATGAAGCGGGCCCGCACCCTCGTCGCCAGCGACCTCGACCGGACGCTGATCTACTCGGCCAACGCCCTGGAGCTGACGCACGCCGACCGGGACGCCCCCCGACTGCTGTCCGTGGAGACCTACCGCGGCCGCCCGCAGTCGTTCGTCACCGAGGCCGCCGCCGCCCTGCTCGCCGCGCTCGCCGCCGACCCGCGCGCCGTCTTCGTCCCCACCACCACCCGCACCCGCGAGCAGTACCTCAGGGTGCGGCTGCCCGGCCCCCCGCCGCGCTACGCGATCTGCGCCAACGGCGGCCATCTGCTGGTCGACGGCGTCAGCGACCCCGACTGGCACCGCGCGGTGACCCGCAGGCTCGCCGCCGAGTGCGCGCCGCTGGAGGAGGTCAGGGCCCGCGTCGCCGCCACCGCGGACCCGGCCTGGCTGCTGCGCGACCGGGACGCCGAGGGCCTCTTCCACTACCTGGTGGTGGACCGCGAACGGCTCCCCGACGCGTGGCCCAAGGCGCTCGCCGAGTGGGCGGCCCCCCGTGGCTGGACCGTCTCGCTCCAGGGCCGCAAGCTCTACGTGGTGCCCGAGCCGCTCACCAAGAGCGCCGCCGTCGCCGAGGTCGCCCGCCGCGCCGGCACCGGGCGGGTGCTGACGGCGGGCGACTCGCTCCTCGACCGCGACCTGCTGCTGGCCGGCGACGCCGCCTGGCGCCCAGGCCACGGCGAACTCGCCGGCAGCGGCTGGACGCACCCCGGCGTCACCGGCCTGGCGGAACGCGGCGTCAGTTGCGGGGAGGCGATTCTTCGCGCGCTGCTCGCCGCGCTCCCCGACCGGGGCCCGGACGACGCAGCCACTCCCGTTCCCGGTCCTGCCGCCGCCAGTCCTCGCTGATCTCCCGGCGGTGCCGGTCGGCCAGCCGCTGCCGCCGCTCGGCGCCCACGGCCGCCTCCGGGTGCCGCGCCCGCCAGAACGGGTTGTCGTGCGGCAGCCGCCCGGAGACCCGGCCGTACATGCCGACGAAGAGCAGCGCCAGGCCCACGGCGAAGCTGAAGAACACGTTCGAGATGCCGAAGTTGAGCACGTTCGCGCCGGTGCTCAGCACCGCCAGGTGGACGAAGCCGCTCAGCACGAAGAGCGCCCCCAGAACCAGGCAGAACACGGACGCCAGGTTCCCCCCGACCAGCATCATCACGCCCAGCGCCAGGCCCACCGCGATGGACAGCCAGCTGAGCGCGCCGTTGGTGTTCATGCCCCAGACCGTGTCGTCCCCCGTCGAGAAGGCGCCCAGGCGTCGGGTGACGCCCAGGACGCCGAAGACGATCAGGGCCAGGCCGATCAGCCCGGCGCCGGTCCGGTAGAAGCGGTTGAGCCGCCGGTCCGCCGGCCGGTCACGCTCCAGCGTCGCCCGCCGCAGCAGGCCGAACGGGCCGCCCTTCGGCAGCCGGGGCTCGCCGCGCGAGTCCGTCCCCAACAGGGACGAGACCGATGCCATGGTGGCCTCCTCGGGTCCCTCGGAAGTCGGTCGCCCCGGAAACCGCGCCCCACCGGCCGCCGCTCCCGGAATGTCCCGCTCCGCGTACCCGGGCCCGGCCCGGACGACACCGCCCCCGCCCGGTCATCCGCCAGGACCGCCACCGGTCTCAGCGGCCCGCCCGGATGGCCTCCACCACCGAGCCCGCCGTCTCCCGCACACCCTCCAGCTCGGTCAGGAACCGCCAGTAGTCCGGGTTCCGCCCGCCCTCCTCCAACTCCGTCACCGCCCGCTCAAGCCGTGTCACCGCCGCGTCCAGCGGACCGGCGTGCCGGGGGTCGGGAACGGTCCGCCCCCGCATCGCCAGCCGCTGCGCGTCCCGCACCGCGAAACGTGTCCGCTCGATCTCACCCGACGGGTCCCCGGCGATCTCGTTCAGCCGCCGCAGCCGCTCGCCCGCCGCCGAGACCGCCTCGTCCGCGCTGCCCAGCAGCTCGTGCGCCCGCGCCAGCTGGCCCGTGGCCGCCTCGAACCGCTGCGCCCGCCGCTCCCCGCGCGCCGCCGCCAGCGCCTCCCCGGCCTCCCGCACCGCCTCCTCGGCCTGCTCCGGCACCCGCTGGAGGTCCTGCCAGCAGTTGGCCATGAACCGTCGCCGCAGCTCGCTCAGGACCGGCCCCACCGCGTCGGCGCGGTTGCTGATCGCCTCCGCCCTGGTGCGCAACGAGGTCAGCCGCCGGTCGATCTCCGCCGCCCGCTCCGGCAGCCGCGCCGCGTCGGCCGCGATCGCCTCCGCCTGCCGCCGCACCCGCTCGGCGCGCTGGATCGTGGGCCGCACCCCGTGCCGGCCCGCGCCCTCGTTCAACGCCCGCAGCTCGGGCCCGAGCCCCGCCAGCCGCGCCGCCAACTCGTCGGCGCCCAGCCCGGAACGCCGCGCCCCGTCCAGCGCCTCCGTCGCCGCCAGCAGCGCCGCCTTCGCCCGCTCCACCGCGGGCGCCACCTGCGCCAACTGCTCCTGTGCCCGCGCCACCAGCGGCGTCAGGCTCTGCTCGAACCGCTCCAGGTCGCCCTTCAGCCGCACCAGCGCGTCCGTCACCCGCGCCAGCTCGCGCTGCGCGCGGTTGGCCGCGCCTGCCTCCAACTCCTCGGCGTCCAGGTCGTGCGCGTCGAGCGTGGTGATGTAGTCGTGGCTGACCTGGTCGACCTGCTCGCCCAGCGTGGCGAAACCGGCGTTGGCCCGCCGGGTCTCCGGGGTCTCCTCGGCGGCCGACACCGTCTCCAGGGTGATCCGCAGGTCCCGCTGCGCGGTGTCCAACTCGTAGAACGCGGCCGCCGCCGCGTCCTTCGCCTGCTGGGCCCTGGCCCGCGACTCCTCGGCCCGGCCCCGGCCCCAGCGCCGCGTCCCCCCGCCGGTGAACGCGACGGGCGCCGCCACCAGCGCGAACGCCGCCAACGCGGCCGGCGCCAGCACCACGGAGACGGTGAGATCCCTCGCCAGTCGGCTCGCGGCTCGGCCGGTTGTCACAGTGTCCTTCTCCCCGTGGTCGCTGGGCCAGGTGCGTCCCCGCTCATTCTCCCACCCACCCAACGTTCCGAAAGCTGTCGGTAGTGCCCGACAACCCGCCTTGCCGGCGCGGACGCGCCGTGCGACTACCGGACTCGCCGGTGCGGCACGGTGGTCGTCCACACCCACCCCGCCACGGACGCGCCGCGCGGTTCCTCGCGCCCCTTCGCCGTCGCGGACCGGGGGCGCGGGTTCAATACCAGGGGCTCCCGGCATCGTTGCTCCCGACGGCCAGCCGTGTAGGCTTTGCCAGCGAATTCCCCGGGTGCATAGCTCAGCGGTAGAGCGCCGCCCTTACAAGGCGGATGTCGGCGGTTCGACCCCGTCTGCACCCACCCCCTTGACCAGCCAAAAGGCCCCGCTTCCCGAACTGGGAGGCGGGGCCGAAAATCATTTGGGAGGAAGTTGGGAGACGGGAGGGGGAGACCAGCTCTCCCACCGGGTTCCGACCCGGGCCCGGTCCCACCGGGCCCGAAGCCCGCGCAGACGCGTCTCCCTCATCCTAGGCGTGATCCGCTCGTACACGCGATCCAGCTCCGCGTCGCACGCAACCACCGCAAGCCCGGCGCCGAGTGGGCGCGCGCCAAGTCGTGGCCGATCTCCTCGCCGGTACACGACGGCGGCCGGCTCCACGCGGCGCACCACTGGCAGGGCCACCTCCCCAGCACGGACGACAACAGGCTGGTGGCCGAAGTGCTGGCCGTCGGCGACACCCCGATCCGGATAGACGAGCTGACCGCCAGCCTGCTGGCCTGGCCGGCGTGAACCAAGGAGAGAGTATGAGCAACCCGTTCCCCAGCGCGCGCACCGCGCGCCGCTTCGTCGTCGACCTCGCCGAGCGGGTGCTGGCCACGTTCGTCGTCGCGCTCGGCGGCGTGTTCGTGGCGGCCGAGGCCGCCGACATGTTCACCGTCTCGTTCTGGGAGGGCGCCGCGACCGCCTGCACCGCCGCAGCCGGCTCTCTCGTGGAGGGCTTGCTCGCGCGGCTCTCCGACAACCCGGACAGCGCCAGCACAGCGTCGAGAGTGTGAGGATCAGTCCTCGTACTGAGCCAGCGCCAGGCCGAGGCCGAAGAACGTGGGGGCCCACTCGCCGACGAAAATGCCCCACCGGTCAGCCCGGTCTACGCCAGCCGATTCACCCTTGGCCGAGGCAAGCCACACCGCGACCGACAGCCCGATGGAGGCGAGTCCGGCGGTGTAGGCGTGCTCGCTGCGAAGCCCGGCCTCATGCAATTTCTTGATCACCATGTTTGTCTCCTGCGGTCGTGTGGCCTCCCTTCACCGTCGAGTCGCTCGGCCGGAAACGCCACATGATCGCAGCCGACCGGGTGACGACCGAACCCTGGGGGTGGCCGTGGCCGATGAGCCGACGCCGGGCGAACTCGACCGTCGAATGGCGGCGATGCACGCTGACCTGAAGGAGGACCTCGGTGTGTGTTGTTCGGAGAGCGAGTGTGCGCCGCCCTTACAAGGCGGATGTCGGCGGGCCGAACCCGTCTGTACCCACCAGAAGATCGTTGTTCGAACCAACGACATCACCGGTTTGAGTTCCAGGTGTGGAGCGAGCAAGTCACAGCGTAGCCAGACCGCCGCGCTCAGTCGGTCTACTGCTACCTCGGCACGTGTCGTTCCGCAGCGAGGAATGCACAGTTCGGCGTTGTTCGACGCCGGAACCTGGCGTCAGTAGACGACCGCCACGACAAACCGCTGGTCGATCCCGCCTCAGAGCCGCCTCAGAGGCTGCAACGCACGCCATCGGGCGGGGTGCGTATGTCGATGAGGTACGCCTCGACGATCTCGTCGACGCACCGACTCCCGCCCAGAAGGTAGGCGCCGTGCTGTTTGCCCTCGACAGTGAGGAGGCTGCTTCCGAGCGCCTCGGCAAGAGCGACACCTCCGTCGTGCGTCGTTCCGGGGTCGCCGGTGACCGATACGACGAGGGTCTCCGGAAGCTCAGGAACGTCGGTGAGCCACGGGTCCTCACGCGTCGGCGGTGCGGGCCAGGCGTCGCACTCACTGCGGAAGTCCTGTCCGGTGAGCACCTCAAGGTCGAACATCGGAGCCACCTCCGCGAGCTCGCGAGCGTGGGCGGCGTGCTCCTGCGGCGTGGACCGTGGGTAGTCCATGCAGCGCACGGCGATGTTGACGTCGGCGTCGATCGTGTAGACACCGTCCGGCGTCCGACCGAACGACGCGTCGCGCAGCGCCAACATCTCCTCCGGGTCGCCGTCCTCCAGCGCGGTCAGCGCGGAGATGACGTCGGGCCACTTCGCCTCGGAGAACAGGCCGCCGATGATGCCGGCGTAGACGTCCCACACGTCCAGCTCCCGGCCGTCGTCCGTGGCCACCGGTGACTCGACGACCGGCTGGACGATCTCGTGCAGGCGGTCGCTCGCTGTCCTCGGGTCGTCGCCCAGCACGCAGTCGCCGGACTCGGCGCAGAGCGCGGCCAGGTCGTCGAAGCGGTCCTGCTGGACGGCGAGCTGGGAGACGCGGAAATCCGGCAGCGTGAGGTCCGGCGCGACGCCGCCGTCGAGCACCAGCGCGCGGATGTTGTCCGGGTACTCCGTGGCGTACATGGCACCGAGCTCGGAGCCGTAGCTGTAGCCGAGGTAGGTCAGCTCGTCGTCGCCGAGGACCTCCCGGAGGACGTCCATGTCCTTCACGACGTTCGTCGATCCGACGCTCACCAGGTTCTCCGCGCCACCGGACCCCTCGGTGCAGCGCGTCGCCAGCTCCTCTGCCTGGTCGGCACTGGTGACGTCCCAGACGGCGGCGAATCGTGGCACCTCGCCCGCGTCGTACTCCTCGTCGGAGTAGCAGTCCACGGAGGGCGTCGACGCACCGACTCCGCGCGGGTCGAACCCGACGATGTCGAGCCGTTCTGTCAGGCGACCGTCCTGCCAGGTCGGCGCCTGTGCCGCCACGAACGAGAGACCGGACCCGGCAGGGCCACCCGGATTGACGAGCAACGAGCCCTCGGCCTCGCCACGGGCCGGAAGACGCATCAGGGCGACCTGCGCTGTCTCTCCCTCGGGCTCGGTGTAGTCCAGCGGCACCTCGGCCGATGTGCACTCGAGATCGGGGTTCGCGAAGAGCTCCTCGTCCACGGCGTTGGTCGCGACGCCGTCGCAGGTCCCCCAGTCGAGATCCTGCTCCAGGTAGCTGGAGAGGTCTGGCGTCGGGGTCGACGGCGTGCAGGCGGCGAGGCCGGTGAGCGCGGTCAGTGGGGCCACGACGAGGACCCACGGGCGGGGTCGGGCTCGACGCGGGGAACGGGATGGGTGACGCACGGGTTCTTCTCCTTTGTTGGGCCGGACGTGTCCTGAGGAACGTGGCCGTGGTGGGTGGTCAGCCGTCGGGAGGGGGCCGGCGCGTGAGCCGACGGCAGCAGTGCCGCGCGATCCCCTGACCTCAGCCGTCCATCCCCGCGGTCTCTACGTCCAGGAGCCAGTGGTTGCGCAGGGAGAGCGCTCGCTCCACGCCCGCGAGTGCGCCGAGCACGGCGAGGGAGGTGTTGGCCCAGGCGGGGAGGGCGAGAGGTGAGTCGAACGACGGGAACCGGCCCGTCCAGATCGACTGATGGGTGAGCAGGTCCAACAGCTGCGGAGCGAGGACCATCAGGTTGACCACCAGCACCAGCACGGCGGCGGCAGCCAGAGCCCGCCCAATGCGGGGGTGCCGCCGGGACAGCTGCGCCCGCCAGTGCTCCGGCGTCCCCGGTGCGGGATCGAGCTGACGCTGGCTCCCGTCAGCCGCGACGAGGCTGATCCTCTCCATGCCGAACCTGCTCGCGGCGACGTCGATCCTGCCGCGCTCCAGCTGGAACTCGACCGGCATCTCGGCCGTGTGGACGTGTCTGTCGTCGCGGTAGAGGGAAGCCAGCCCCGCGGAGTGGTCGACATCGACCGTCGCGGTCGACGCTTCGGGGAAGTCGATCGCGAACCGGGTGCGCCGCAGGAGGAGCGAGGGGCGAAACGGCGGTAGCGGCGCTCCGGGCGGTGGTGCCGGCGGCCACTGCGCCTCGGCGTCGCCGTCGAAATCGCCGAGACCCGCGGACCAGGGATCGCGCGGATCGTTCATGACTCCTTCCGGTCCTCGCTCGCCGCGGATGCGGGACTGCCCACGAGCTTTTGTAGCACGTTCATGCCATTAATTTAGCACGAACATGCTACCTGCGGGGTATGCTCCTCCCATGGCCAAGAGAATCGACCCGGAAGTCCGTCGAGAGCAGGTCGCCGATGCGGTGATCGAGGAGATCGCCGAGCACGGCCTCCGCTCGGTCACCCTCGCTCGCATCGCCGCCCGCTCAGGCCTGGCCATCGGGAGCATCCGGCACTACTTCGGCGACACGCTCCGGGAGGTCATGCGCTTCACGCTCACGGTCCTCATGCAACGCGTCGCACGTCGTGACGCGACGCTGTCCACCGATCCTCTGACCCGGATCGCCGATGCGGTCGCCTTCACCGTTCCGACCAACGACCAGGAGCGCAAGGAGAACGCCGCGCTCGTCGAGTACCGCGTCATGGCGCGCACCGACCCCGAGCTCGCCGCCGACATCGCCGCGACGTCCACGCTGAGCCAGGACGCCGTCCGCTCGGCCCTGCGCGACGCGATGGCCGATCGCGCGATCGACGACGCGACGCTGGACCGCGAAGCGCTCCTGCTCCACGCGGTCGTCGAAGGACTCTCCTTCAGCTCGGCTCTGTTCTCCGCCCCCCTGACGGAGGAGGACGTCCATGAGGCGATCGCGGCGTCGCTGCACCGGCTCAGGGATGCTCACCCGCCGGCCTGAATCCCTCGTCGTCGGGCTCTGCGACGGACTCCGTCCTGACCAGCCTTCATCGCGGCGCACCCTCGGCTCGATGGGAGACGCTCGAACGGGGTTGAGACCGCCGGGAATTCCCGCTCACCGGGCCGCGCTGGTCGGTGAGGCGAGCACGCCGAGCGTGCGGCCGACGAGCCCGCGATCCCCGTGGAACGCGGGAGATCAGCGATGAGAGAGGCTTCCGGGGGGTTGAGAAGCCGCTACGGAGGCGCACCCCCGCCGCGCGTCGGCCGTTCGGGCCGCCCTCGGCATCACACTGGGGGCATGTCGAGTGCCGCGTTGCCACCCCCGTTGCCCCTCGCCGAGCTGATCGCCGTCCGGCACGGGGAGAGTGTCTCCAACGTCGTCTTCCGGGAGGCCGCCCGCGCCGGGCGGCCCGACGACAGCCTGGCCTACCGCGAGGCGCGGGTGCCGCTCACCGGCGTCGGGCGGGAGCAGTCGGCGGCCGTCGGGCGGTGGTTGGCGGCGCTGCCGGCGGAACGGCGGCCCGAGCTGGTCGTCTGCTCGCCCTACGCGCGGGCCCTGGAGAGCTGGTCGATGGCGGCCGAACAGTGGCCGGGCGCGCCCGAGCCGCTGGTGGACGAGCGGCTGCGCGACCGGGAGACCGGCGTGTTCGAGCTGATGACCCCGCTGTCCGTCGAGGCCCACGCGCCCGAGGAGGCGCGGCGCCGGGCCGCGGTGGGGGAGTGGCGCTACCGGCCGCCGGGCGGCGAGTCGTTCCCCGACGTGACGCTGCGGGTGCGGGACTTCCTGCGGGAGTTGGCGCAGGCCGCGCCGGGCCGGCGGGTGCTGCTGGTGGCCCACGACGCCGTCGTCGTGGCGCTGGGCCTGGTCGTCGCCGGCCTCGGCGCGGCGCCGCCGGAGCGTCCGGCGGCCGTGCCGAACGCCTCGCTGACCCGCTGGGAGGGCGACGGCACCCGGTTGTGGCCGGTCGCCTTCGGCGAGACCGGCCACCTGGCCGGTTCGGGCGGCTGAACTGACAGCAACTGGCCACACCACCAGCGGAGACGACCTCTTCCGCTGACGGTCTTTCGGCAATTGGTTACGCTGCGACGGGAGTTCGCAGCATGATCAACGACCCGGAACCGGAGGACCGTGTGGTGAGTGGACAGGGCGAGGGCGCGCCGCCGGAGGCGCTGGACCTGCGCACGGACCAGCCGCACTCGGCGCGGATGTACGACTATCTGCTGGGCGGCAAGGATCACTACACCGTGGACGCCGAGGCGGCCGAGAAGGCGCTGGGGCCGTTCCCGTTGCTGCGCACCGCCGCCCGGGAGAACCGGGCGTTCCTCGGCCGTGCCGTCCGCTATCTGGTACGGGAGGCGGGAATCCGGCAGTTCCTCGACCTCGGCTCGGGGCTGCCGACGGCGGAGAACGTCCACCAGGTCGCCCAGGCCGACGATCCCGCCGCGCGCGTGGTCTATGTCGACAACGACCCGATCGTGCTGGTCCACGGCAGCGCGCTGCTGGCCAGGGACGACCGGACGGCCGTCATCCAGGGCGACATACGCCGCCCGCGCGAGGTGCTGGAGAACCCCCGGGTCACCGAGCTGCTCGACCTCTCCCAGCCGCTGGGCCTGCTGGCCGTCGCCGTGCTGCACTTCGTGGCCGACGAGGAGGAGCCGGAGGGCCTGGTGCGGGTGCTGCGGGAGGCCGTCGTGCCGGGCAGCCACTTCATCCTGTCGCACGCCACCGCCGACCTCGCGCCCGAGGCGGCGATGGGGGTGCAGCACGCCTACCGCAAGCAGGGCGTGCCGCTGACGCTGCGCGACCGGCGGCGGTTCACCGGGTTCTTCGACGGGCTGACACTGGTCGAGCCGGGCGTCCAGGTGGTCAGCGACTGGCGCAACGAGGAGCCGGCGGAATCCCGCCCCGACCACGCGGACGTGTCCTGGTACGGCGGGATAGGCCGCCTCGACTGAGCTGTCTTGACTGAGCCGTCTTGACTGAGCCGTCTTGACCGGGCCGTCCGGGGCCGTTCCCCCCGCCGGGACGACCGGCGGGGGGAACGGCCCCGCGGCGCGGTCCGTTCCCGAGTGCCCCGGTCAGACGGTCTGCGGCTCGGAGGCCGGCGCGGGGATGGTGGCCTGGGCGTTGGCCTGGGTGTTGGCCTCGCCGCGGGAGCCCTTGGCGTCGCCGCGGGGGCGCAGCAGCCGGGCGGCGAGCACGCCGGCGCCGACCAGCGCCACCACGGACAGCCCGGCGCTCAGCCAGCTGGCGCCCAGCAGTTGCCCGCCGAGATAGCCCACGCCCACGCTGTACGCCGTCCACGCCAGCGCGGCCAGCGTCGACCAGGGCAGAAAGTCGCGCGTGCGGCGGTCGGTCACGCCGGCGCCCAGGCTGACCACCGCGCGCCCGGCGGGCGCGAAGCGCGCCAGCACCACCAGCGCACCACCCCCGCGCGTGAGCGCCACCTCAAGCCGCTGCTGGGCGCGGCGCAGCCGCGGGGAACGCGCTATGGCCGACCCGTAGCGCCGTCCGCCGCGCCTGGCGAGCCGGTACGCGAGCAGGTCGCCGACGACGGAGGCCGTGATGGCGCAGACCACCAGCAGGGCGACCTGCGGTAGCTTGCCGCCGGGCGTGGGCGGCCCCGGCAGGGAGGTCACCTCGGCCGCGGTGTCGGCGGCGACGGCGGCGGCGGTGACGACGAGGGCTCCGCTGGGCAGCACGGGGAAGAACACGTCGAGGGTGATGGAGAGCACGACGGCCACGTAGATCCAGGGGGCGTACAGCAGTATCCCCAAGGTCTCCTGCACTGCTTCTCTCCCCGTTCCCCCAGTGGTCGGGCCGACCGTTCCGGCGCGCGAGGTGGTGTGTGTTCGGACGTTGCGCGGAACGTGTCGGTTCCGCCGTACAGCGTACGCGCACGTCCTTCGGCAGGATCACGCGGGTGCGCACGCGGGTGCGTGTGCCCAGCATCTCACGGTGGGCCCCGGCAGGGTGAGGTCTCGGACGCCGTTCCTTCACGGCGGGCACGGTCGTTCACCCGACAGCACGACCGACACCGACAGCTCAACCGACAGCTCAACCGACAGCTCAACCGACAGCTCGACCGACAGGGAGCAACGCGATGGGATCACTGGTCACCCGAGGACTGGCGGCGCTGCTCGCCGCGTTGGCGAGCACCGGGGGGACGGCGCTCGCGGCCGAGCGCGCCGGGCAGCCGGAGGGCGTCGGGCGTGAGGTCGCGCAGGGCTGGCTGTTCGTGGGGGAGTTCGCCCCGGTCGGCGCGGGCGGCACGGACGCCGTCACCTACGACGAGGAGCTGGTCGCGGCGGGCGCGACCGTCGAGGTCGTGCAGTGGGTCGGCGACGGCCGCACCCGGGTCGAGCTGCGCGTCGACGGCCTCGTCCCGGGGCACACCTACGGCACCCATGTGCACACCGAGCCCTGCGGCCCCGACCCCGCCGACTCCGGCCCGCACTACCAGCACGAGCCCAGCGACCGGCCGGGGGCCGCCAACCCGTCCAACGAGGTCTGGCTCGACCTCACCGCCGACGGCGAGGGCGCCGGCGCGGCCACCGCCCGGCAGGACTGGTACTTCCGCGCGGGCGAGGCCAACTCCGTGGTCGTCCACGAGCACGCCACCTCCCGCGGCCACCACGGGACGCCGGGGGACGCGGGCGCGCGGGTGGCCTGCTTCACCGTCCCGTTCCGGGGCGTCCCCGTCTCCGCCACGGCGGAGGCCGAGACCCTGCCGGCGCCCCCGATCCCGGCGCGGCCGTCCGACGCCGGGGCCGGTAGGCTGGGGGGCACTGAAGGGGAGTAGCTCTACGCCGGTGCGTTCGACACACTGGCCCGCCGCCACCAGCGGCGCGGCCCGGCGCCCGGGGCGGATCGCGGCCGCGAGGCCGTGCCGCGGCGAGACCTTCGGCCGACAGTGTCAGTTGACGCTGCCGTGCCGAGGTCAGCGCTCCCCGCGAGGCTCTCGGGCGGCGGCCTGAGCCTTACTGGGGTCCCACGTGTTCGACATCTCGACGGCAGCCGTGGTCTTCGGCGTCGTCTTCCTCGCCGAGCTGCCCGACAAGACCGCGCTCGCCGGTCTCGTCCTCGGCACCCGCTTCCGCGCCTCCTACGTCTTCGCCGGCATCGCCGCCGCGTTCGCCCTCCATGTGGCGCTCGCGGTGGCGGCGGGCAGCGTCCTGACCCTGCTGCCGCAGCGCCCGCTCCAGGCGGTGGTCGGCGTGCTCTTCCTCGGCGGCGCGGTGCTGCTGCTGCGGGAGGCGGCCAAGAACGGCGAGGACGAGGAAGCGGCGGAGGCGGCGCGGACGCCGAGCAGTGCCACGTTCTGGCGGGTGGCGGGCAGCGGCTTCATGCTGATCCTGGTCGCCGAGTTCGGCGACCTGACGCAGATCATGACGGCCAACCTCGCCGCCAGGTACGACGATCCGCTCTCCGTCGCCGTGGGCGCCGTGCTGGCGCTGTGGGCGGTGGCCGGGATCGGCGTGCTGGGCGGCGCGGCGCTGATGAAGCGGGTCCCGCTGCGGGTGATCACCCGCGTCGCGGCGGTGGTCATGGTGGCGCTGGCCGCGTTCAGCTTCTACGAGGCGATCACCGGCTGAGCGCGCGGGCGCGGGGAGGGCGCCGCCCGTTCAGCGGGCGATCGTGACCCGGGCGCCGCCTTCCGGCGCGGGGGTGACCCGCAGCTGCTCCAACGTCTCCACGTGGGCCGTCGCCTCCAGGGCGGCGGCCCGGGGCCCGACCCCGACGACCCGGGCGCCGGCGGCCAGCGCGGCCTCGACGCCGGCGGCCGAGTCCTCCAGGGCCACGCAGTCCCAGGGGTGGACGCCCAGCGCGGCGGCGCCCTTGAGGAACCCCTCGGGGTCCGGCTTGCTGGCGCGCACCGACTCGGCGGTGATCTGGACGTCCGGCATCCGCAGTCCGGCCGCCGTCATCCGCGCCTTGGCCAGCGCCGCGTCGGCGGAGGTGACCAGGGCGTGCGGCAGCTCCTCGATCGAGGCCAGGAAACGGGTCGCCCCCGGGATCTCGACGACGCCCGCGACATCGGTCGTCTCCTCGGCGAGCAGCAGCGCGTTCTCCCTGAGGTTCTCCTCCATCGGCCGGTCCGGCAGCAGCTCCGCCATGGTGGCGAAGCCCTGGCGGCCGTGGACCACGGGCAGTACCCGGGCGAAGTCCATTCCGTGCTCGTCGGCCCAGCGCCGCCAGATCCGCTCCACCGCGGCGTCGGAGTTGACGAGGGTGCCGTCCATGTCGAGTAGCAGGGCGCTGAACACGCCCACGGTCTCTGTCACGGTCTCTGTCGTACGCAACGGGGCCGTCCTTCGGTAGCGGACCGATGAGGGATCACTGCGGGCGGTTCGGAGAGTGGCCTGGCGTGTGGGGGCGAGAAAGCCAGTGGTCCCGCCCGGGTGGTCGGGGATCGGGCGGGGCCACTTTGTTTCCGTAGGATACAAAACGTGGGCCGCGTCGCGCCACCCCACCAGAGGCGCGTTACCTCCGCGTTCCGGCAGCGTTCACCCGAGAAGTCCTTCAGGCGTCGGGTGGCGGCGGTCGGGAGCCGGCGTGCGAGGGGGCGTACGCGAGGTGTTCCGCGCCCCTTCCGAGGTCACTCACGGGTGCCTGCGCGGCCCCACGGGTCTCACGCGGGCCTACGAGGTGCGGGGCCACTCCGCGCGGGAGCCGCCGAGTTCGGCGCTCAGCTCGTGGACCAACGCGACCAGGTCGCGCGGGCGTTGGGGGCCCCACCAGTCCCCGAGCAGCTCGGCGAGCGCGTCCTCCCTGGCGGCGGCCAGCCGCTCGGACAGCTCGCGCCCCGCGTCGGTGGCCACCAGCGGCAGCCCCTCACGCGCGGCCAGCCCCCGCTCCTCCAACTGCCGCGCCGCGTCCAGCAGCACCTCCAGCGGAACGTCGCCGCGCTCCGCCAGCAGCCCCGGTTCCGCCGAGCCGTACCTTCTGACGCGCAGCAGCAGCCAACAGCCGGCCGGCGACAGGTCCGTTCCGGCGGCCGCGGCGATCCCCGCGTACAGGTCGCGCCGGCCCGCGCGGCTGCTGAGCGCTGAGAGCGCGCGGGCGCACTCTGCGCGCGAGGAGCGTTCCACCGGGCTCGGCGGCACGCTCTCGCCCATGTCGTGCGCCAACACGCCCCCGCGCAACGGGTCCTCACGCAGCGCCCACGCCAACGCGTGCGCCACCAGCAGCAGCGGCGCCGCCCAGAGGAAGACGCTGGTGATCGCGTCCGCGTAGGAGCCGAGCACCCCCTCCCTGGCCGCCGCGGGCAACGCGCCCACCTGCTCCGGGTCGTGCAGCAGCCGTTCCCTGCTCACCTCGGGCGGCAGGTCGACGCCGCGCAGCGTCGACGTCAGCTCGTCGCCGAGCCGGTGGTTGAAGACCGCCCCCAGCGCCGCGACGCCGAAGGCCGCGCCGACGGAACGGGCGAACGTCACCCCCGAGGTGGCCACCCCCAGGTCGCGGTACTCCACCGCGTTCTGCACCGCCAGGATCATCACCTGGAGCACCAGCCCGAGGCCGAGACCGAAGACCGCGAACCACAGGCTCATCACCAGCACGCCGCTGCGCTCGTCGAGGGTGTGCAGCAGCACCAGCCCGACGGCGGTGACGGCCGTGCCGACCACGGGGTAGACCTTCCAGCGGCCGGTGCGGCTGATCAGCTGCCCGGAGAGGGTCGAGGAGAGCAGGATGCCCAGCACCATCGGCAGCAGCCGCACCCCGGAGAGCGTCGGCGAGACGCCGTGCACCACCTGGATGAACGTCGGCAGATAGGTCATCGCCCCGAACATCGCGAAGCCGATCACGAACGAGATCGCCCCGCAGAGCGCGAACGTCCGCACCCGGAAGAGACCCAGCGGGAAGACCGGCTCCTCCGCCCGGCGCTCCACCCGCAGAAACCCCAGCAGACAGCCGACCGAGACCACCACGAGCCCCGCCGTCTGCCAGGAGAGCCACGGCCAACTGGTCCCGCCGAGCGAGGCGATCAGCACGAGCCCGGCGGCGAACGACGCGATCAGCGCCGTGCCCGCGTAGTCGATCACGTGTCGCCGGTCGCCGGTCGGGATGTGCAGCACGGCCGCCACGACGGCCAGGGCGAGCGCGCCGAACGGCAGGTTGATGTAGAAGACCCAGCGCCAGCCGAGATGGTCGACGAACAGGCCGCCGAGCAGCGGCCCGAACACGCTCGTCGTGCCGAAGACGGCCCCGAACAGCCCCTGGTACCGCCCGCGTTCGCGCGGTGGGACGAGATCGCCGACGATCGCCATCGACAGCACGATCAGGCCACCCCCGCCCAGCCCCTGGAGGAAGCGGAAGGCAATCAACTCTGGCATATTCCGGGCGAGTCCGCACAGCGCGGAACCCACCAGGAAGATGACGATGGCGAGTTGGAAGAGACGCTTGCGGCCGTGGGTGTCGCCGAGCTTCCCCCACAGCGGCGTGCCGGCGGTGACGGCCAGCAGGTAGGACGTCACCACCCACGAGAGATGGTCGAGACCCCCCAGGTCGCCGACGATGGTGGGCAGCGCGGTGGCCACGATGGTCTGGTCGAGCGCGGCGAGGAACAACCCCAGCAACAGGGCACCCATCGACAACAGCAGCCGGCCGCGGGCCCGGCTGTCGGGGGGTGGCGGCATGGCGGAATCGGCGCGGGACGGCCCCGTGGCCATGGGCGCCTCCTGGCGTGGGCGGCGGCGTTCACCGGGGCCTGAACGGGCGGCCCCACGGCCAGTTTGGCGGCTTTTGCCCCGCGAGGCTTCTTCAGTAAGTTGGCCCACGTTCACCCATAAGGGTGGTGCATAATCGCTGCCAACCGACCGGGAGGGCAGGCGCGGTGACGGACCGGCTCGACTGTCTGATCTGCGGCCGCCTGTGGCTGCCCAGTGGCGAGCCGAGTTGTGACTGCCTGACCCATTCGCTCTCCCGTCCCGTCGGCCCGCCGCAACACGAACCGGACCCGGCCGACGTCGCGCTCTTCCCCTTGGAGGAAGAGCGTCCGAGGACCGCGGCCGGTGCGCGCCGGCGCGTGGGGGGCGTGGAACGGCTTGGCGCCGCGCCGGTAGACGCGCCGGCGGGCGCCGCGCGCCCGGCGCCCTCCCACCGCAAGCCGCGCTCCCGCAACCGGGCCTCGCTCGCGGCCGGCGGCGCCGTGGCGGCGGTGGTCGGCAGCGCCGCGCTGGCCGCCTCGTTCTTCCACGGCGCCGTCCGCGACCGCGCCGTCTCCGACGCGCTGCCGCCCGTGCCCAGCCTGGTGTTGCCGGACGGCAACGGGGAGTCCGGCGAGGGCGCCGCCGGCGAGGGCGACGGCCACACGCCCGCGCCGGAGGAGGGCGCGGAGACCGCACCCGAGGGGAGCGAAGGCGCCGAGCCGCCGCCGGAGGAGCCGGAGCCCGACGCGACGGGGGAGGCCCCCCAGCCGGACCCGACCCCGACGGAGCGGCCCGACCCCCCGCCGACCGGCCCCGGGCCGGAGCCGACACCGACGCCGCCCACCGCGCCGGTGCCCGACGAGCCTGAGGAGCCGGACGACCCCGAGGACCCGGAGGACCCCGACGACCCGGACCCCGGCGACCCCGAACCGGACCCGTCCGGCAGCCTGAAGGAGGGGGACGAGGGGCCCGAGGTCGTCGAACTCCAGGAACGGATGCTGGAACTGCGCTGGGTCTACCGGGGCACGGCCCACGGCAGCTACGACGCGCCGACGAGGGAGGCGGTCGCCCGCCTCCAGTCGGCCTACGCGGTGACGGACGACCCGAAGGGCGTCTACGGCCCGCACACCAGGGAACTCCTGGAGAGCCTGACCACCGGCCGGTGATCCCTCCGGGGGTTGGGCGGCACGACAACGGTGGTCCCTCCGGGGGTTGGGCGACTACGGAGCTTCGTGGCTGGGCGGGTGGTCGGCTGTCTGTCCGTGGTGGGTTGTTCGCGCGGTTCCCCGCGCCCCTTCTCGGCCGGTGGGCGGCTTGGGAGCGCGGTGGAGGTGTCACCAACGTCCCGGGACAGCACACCTAGGCCGGTGGTCGTCCGGAGGGCGTGAACCGGGCCTCCGCGTCGAAGGCCGCCCGCCGCGTGGCGCGGCGCAGCGCGCGCAGGACCGTTCCGCCGCAGAGCAGCACCAGGCCGGCCGTCAGCAGGGCCCTGGGCACGTCCCACCCCAGCGAGGTGGTCAGCACATAGGTCAGGTAGCGGCCCAGGTTCTCCGGCAGCGGATCGCCCGGCACGAACGAGATGCCGCTGCTCATGCCCGCCAGATAGGGCCACGCCTGGAGGTTCATCACCAGTCCGTACCCCAGCGAGGTGACCGCCCCGTACCCGGCCACCAGCACCAACTCGGCCCGTCCACGCAGCCGTCGGGCCCCCGGCAGCAGCCCGGCGCCCATGGTGACCCAGCCCATGGCGAGCATCTGGAACGGCAGCCACGGGCCGACCCCGCCGGTGAGCAGCCCGGAGGCCAGCATCGAGACCGAGCCCAACACGAAACCGAACCCGGGCCCGAGCACCCGTCCCGCCAACACCAGCAGGAAGAACATCGGTTGCAGCCCCGCCGCGCCCGCGCCCAGCGGGCGCAGCGCCGCCGCGGCCGCCGCCAGCACCCCCAGCATCGCGACGGACTTCGCGCCCAGCCCGGACTCGCCGATCGCCGCCCACCCCACCGCGAGCAGCAGCGGCAGCAGCAGCGCGAAGAGCCACGGCGCGTCCGCCGAGTGCGCCAGCCCCGACTCGGGCGCGGCCAGCAGCGGCCAGCCGAAGCCCATCACGCCCACCGCCGAGACCAGCAGCAGCGCGGCGACCGAGCGCGGGCCCAGCGGCACCGGCGCCGTCCGGGGGCCGGTGCCCCTCACGCCGGCCCCGCCCCCGCCGGGGCGCCCGGCCCCTCTTCGAGGGCGCGGGCGACCGCGCCCACGGTCAGCCAGGGCTCGGGCGCCAGCACCTTCGCCACCTGCGGCGCGAACGCCGGGGAGCCGGTCACCACCCGGGCGGTCGGCCCCTCGGCCACCACCTCGCCCTCGGCGACCACCACGACGCGGTCGGCCAGCTCGGCCGCCAACTCGACGTCGTGCGTGGCCAACAGCACCCCGTGGCCGGCGGACACCAGCTCGCCGAGGATCGCGACCAGCCGGTCCTTGGCCGCGTAGTCCAGGCCCCTGGTCGGCTCGTCGAGCAGCAGCAGCGGGGGAGCGGCGGCCAGCACCACGGCCAGCGCCAGCGCCAGCCGCTGCCCCTCGGAGAGATCCCTGGGGTGCGTCGCGTCCGCCACCTCGGGCAGCAGCCGGCGCACCAGCTCCCGGCAGCGCCCTGGCTCGGCGCCCGCCTCGGCGTCGGCCGTCGCGCACTCCTCGGCGACGGTCTCGGCGAAGAGCAGATCGCGCGGGTCCTGCGGCACCAGCCCCGCGCGGCGCAGCAGCGCCCCGGGCGCCGTGCGGTGCGGAACCACGGGTCGGCCGTCGCCGTCGGGCGCCGGCGCCAGCCGCACGGCGCCGCGCGCCGGCGCGTGCAGGCCCACCATCGCGCCCAACAGGGTCGACTTTCCCGCGCCGTTGCGGCCCATCAGCGCCACGGCCTCGCCGGCGGCCACCCGCAGCCCGACGCCGCGCAGCACGTCGACCCCGCCGCGTCGCACCACCAGCCCCTCGGTCTCGACCAGCGGCGCCCCGCCGGTCCCCGCCGCCGGGGCGCGCGGGCTCGGCGGGCGCCGGCTGGCGAGCCGCTCGCGCAGCCCCGCCGCGCGCCGGCGTGCGTCCCGCACCGAGAGTGGAACGGGCGACCAGCCGGCCACCTGAGCCAGCCGCACCACCGGGGGGCGCACCGGGGAACGTTCCAGCACCTCGGCCGGCGCGCCCCGCACCGGCGCCCGCCCGGAGCCGGGCAGCAGCAGCACCGAGTCCGCGTACTGCACCACCCGCTCCAGCCGGTGCTCGGCCAGCAGCACCGTGGTGCCCAGGTCGTGCACCAGCCGCTGCAGCACCGCGAGCACCTCCTCGGCCGCCGCCGGGTCGAGCGCCGAGGTCGGCTCGTCGAGGACCAGCACCCCGGGGTGCGGGGTCAGCACCGAGCCGATCGCGACCCGTTGCCGCTGCCCGCCGGAGAGCGAGTCCAGCCGCCGGTCGCGCAGCTCCGCGAGGCCCAGCAGGTCGAGCGTCTCCTCGACCCGCCGCCGCATCACGTCGGGCGGCACCCCCAACGACTCCATCCCGTAGGCGAGTTCGTCCTCCACCGTCTCGGTGACGAAGTGTGCGGCGGGGTCCTGGCCCACCGTGCCGACCACGTCGGCCAGCTCACGCGGCGGATGGTCGGCCGTCGACCGGCCGGCCACCGTCACCTCGCCGCCGAGCGTCCCGCCGGTGAAGTGCGGGACCAGCCCGGAGACCGTCCCCAGCAGCGTGGACTTCCCGACCCCCGAGGGCCCGACGAGCAGGCACAGCTCACCCTCCGGCACCGTCAGGTCGACCCCGTCGAGCACCGGCGGCGCGTCCTCGCCGTACCGCACCGACACCGAGGAGAACCGGATCATGCCGCGCCCTCCCCGCGTTCCGCGGCCGCCGCGGCCGTTCGTCGCCCGCCCGTTGTCGCCGGCACCGGGGCGACCAGCGCCGGCAGCAGGCCGACGAGCACCGCCGCCGCCGCGCCCAGCGGCAGGGTCGGGGCGGTCAACGGCACCGCCGAGGGCGTGAGAGCGCTGGGATCGGCGCGCGCTGCCACGATCACGCCGGCGGCCGCGACGGCGCCCGCGCCGGCGACCAGCCAGGCCCGCGCGCCCCAACGGGCCGGGCGGTAACGGGTGCGCGGGCTGCGCCGCCCGCCCAGCCAGAGCCCGGCCACGGCGGAGGCCGCCCCGGCCAGCAGCAGCGGCAGCCCGAACCCCGCGCCCTCCGCCGACAGCAGCCCGTAGACGCCGACGCAGACGCCCAGCAGCCCGCCGAGCAGCAGCCCGTTCGTCGCCCGCCGCACCGCCGGCGGCACGGCCGCCGTGCGCCCGTACCCCCGGGCGTCCATCGCGGCGGCCAGCGCCACCGAACGCTCCAACGCCCCCTCCAGCACAGGGCGCGCCACCCGCACCAGGGAGCGCACACCGCGATCCGCACGCCCGCGCAGGCGCTGCGCGGTCCGCATCCGCACCAGGTCGGCCACCAGCCGGGGCGCGAACTGCATGGCCACCACCACGGCCACTCCCATCTCGTAGAGCGCGCCCGGCAGCGACTTCAGCAGCCGCCCCGGGTCGGCGAGCGCGTTGGCCGCGCCCAGACAGATCAGCAGGGCGGCGAGCCGCAGCCCGTCACAGAAGGCGAAGTACAGCGCCTCCGCCGTCACCCGGCCGCCCAGCCGCACGCCGGCGAGCCAGTCGGGCAGCGGCACCTCGGGCAGCGTCACCAGCACCCGGCTGCCGCCGATCGGCGAGCCGAGCAACAGCGCGAAGAGCACCCGCACCGCCACCACCACGGCGCCCAGCGCCAGGAAGAAGCCGAAGGCGCGCGCCCACGGCGCGTCGGTGCGGCGCGCCGCCACCACGTAGCCGGCCACCGCCACCACCAGCCCGAGCAGCAGCGGGTTGGTGGTGCGCGAGGCGGCGGTCGCCAGCCCCAGCGCCCACAGCCACCACGCGCCGGCGTGCAGGGCGTTGCTCCGATGCGCCACGGGCGCGCGCAACGAGCCGAGCGCCCGCCGGCCTTCGCCGGCCGCCCCCGGCCCCACCGCGTCGCTCATCCCGCGCGCCGCCGCGCCCGCGCCCAGCCGGCCAGCCCGAGAAGGGCGACGGCGCCGACCCCGACCAGCAGGGGAACGCCGACCGATCCGCCGCCCTCGCCGTCGTCCTCCGCCGCGTTCGCCTCGTCCACCGGCTCGCCGCAGCCGCTGACCGGGTAGCCGGCGATCCCGCACAGCAGTCCCGCCTGGTCGTAGCGGAGCGGCGGCGCGACCTCGGCCAGCACCTCGGCCACGGTCGCCCCCTCGGCCAGCGGCACGCACTCCGCGCGCGGCTCGGGTGGCGCGGCGTCGCCCGGCGCCTCCTCGGGGGTGCCGAAGTCCAGCACCAGCGCCATGCTCGGCTCGGCCGGTTCGGCGCCGCACACCTCGGGGAACGTCGCCTCGCCGCGCGGCGCCCGCCGGTCGTCCCGCTCGCCGCTGACCCCGAACCGGAAGCCGACCAGGTCCCCGGCGCCCGGCCGGAACGTGCCCGGCCCCTCGGCCGCGTAGACCCACCCGTCGTCGTCGGCCTCCCAGGACCAGAACGACCAGTAGCGGTAGGCGTTCTCCGCGCCGTCGTCGGCGACCGCGGCGCCCGCGCCGGCGAACACCGCGGCCCAGGCGACGACCGCCGCGGTCACCGTGGCGCACGCCGTCTGGAACCGCCCCCCGTTCCCGCCGCCGCTCACGGCTGTCCGGGCCGCCGTCCGCCCTCGCCCGGCCCCTCGGCGTTCCCGCCGCCGGAGCCCGCGGAGCCGTCGTTCCCGGGCGCGGCCTCGTCGGCCACGGCCTCGTCAGCCACGGTCTTGTCCGGGGCGGTCTCGTCCGGGGCGGTCTCGTCCGGGGCGGCTTCCTCCGACGCCCGGCGGCGGAAGCTGAGCAGCACGCCGACGCCGATGCCGGCGACCAGGCCGATGCCGATGATCCACGGCAGCGGGCTTGACCCGCCGTCCGCGTCGTCGCCTTCACCTGAGCCGTCCTCGTCGCCCGGCGACGAGTCCGGCGCCGGGCCGAGGCGGCCCAACTGCTCCAGCAGGTCGGTGCCGCCGAAGTCCTCGCCGGTGCCGCCGGTCGCGTGCGCCGCGAGGACCAGCAGGCTGACCGCCGTCGGGTCGGAGGCGTAGCCGTCCCACTCGCCGTGGTGCGCCCGCAGCCACTCCAGCGGGGCCGTCGCCTCCTGCGCGTGGCCGCCGGCAGCCAGCGCCAGCACCGCCCGCGCGGTGCTGGCGAAGTCCGGCTGCGGCTCGCCGCCTGGCGGCGTGGACTGAAGGTGGTTCTCGCCGTTCTCCAGCGCCCCGACCAGCTGCGCGGCGCCCGCCGAGCCGGCCCGCGCCTGCGGGCTGAGCGGCTCCCCCTCCGGCGTCTCCGAGGCGGAGCCGTCCGTCTCCACCCCGTCCTCCGCGTCGGCGTCGGCGTCGCCGCCCCCGCAGTCCAGCGGGGTCACCGGCGCCTCGGGCGTCTCCGGGTCGACCAGCAGCCCGCTGCCGTACGCGGCGAGCACCGCGTCGACGGTCGCCATGTCGCTGCCGAACAGGTCGCCCGACTCCGGGTCGGGCTGCCAGGCGAAGGCGCCGCGCTGGTCGTCGGGCGCCTCACAGCCGAGCTGGAGGGCGCCGAGCGCGGCGTAGGGGGAGTTGCCGGCGCGCTCGGCGGCGGCCGGGTCGTGGCCCGACGCGGCGAGCGCGCCGATCACCACGGCGGTGGAGTTGGCGTCGCTCGCCGTGCCCGGGTTGATCCCCCAGCCGCCGTCCTCGTTCTGCACACCGGTGAGCCAGGCCGCCCCGGCGTCCACGGCGTCCTGCCGCCCGCCGACGGCGGCCAGCGCCTGCACGGCCAGGGCCGTCGCGTTGGAGTCGGAGGCGGTGACATCGGCGCAGGGCTGCTCCGGGTCGGCGCGGAACGAGAGGAACGAGCCGTCGGCGCACTGCTGGCCGACCAGCCAGTCCACGGCCTCCTGGCCCGGCGTGTAGCCGGCCGTGTGCTGCGCCAGCAGCGCGTAGGACTGCCGCCAGACCCCGTCGTACTGCGGGTCGGCGTCGCCGAAGAGCCCCTCGGGCGCCTGGGCGGGGGGCGGCGCCGGCGACTCGTCGGCGACGACCGCCGGTGCCAGCGCGACCGTCCCGGTCAGCGAGGCCACCGCGACCAGCGCGGCTCGCGTTGTCCACGCCGGCGCGCGCACCGTCGCTGGTGGGAACGCGGGGCGCGAGTCCTTGTCGCGCGCCGTCGCGCGCGCCGTGGCGGGGTCGGAGGCCGCGCCACGCGGCGCGCCCCTGAGCGGGCTGCGGGGGAAGAACACGCGGAAGCCTTTCGCTGTGCCGGCCGACGACGCGATCGCCGCCCGGCGCGCACGGCGCCCGACGGCACGGGCGCGACGCCGTACTCCTCGACGGTGCCGGTCGCCGTCCGGCGACCGTGGCCAGTGCCCTTCACGGCGGGCGTTCCGGCTCACGCGCGGCCCGGCGGGCGGCGCGATCACGGCTGCGGGTCAGCGCCGGACTCGCACCGGCTTCCCCCGCTCGTGAGTGAACTGATCGGGCTCACTCTAACGGCCTCGCCCCCCGCGCCCCCGGCCGCAGGCCCCCACGCTGCCGGGACGGCGCCAGGCACGGTCCCCGACCGGCCCCACCGTTCGACCCGGCGACCGTCACCGTCTCGGGCGGGCGTCACCGTTCGACCCGGTGGCGTCACCGTGCCCGGTGCCCGGCACGGTGCCCCCGGCCGCAGGTCACCGTTCGACCCGGTGCCCGGCACCGTCACCGTGCCCCGTGACCGTCACGGTCTCCGGCGGCCGTTGTGCCCGGTGCCGGTCACGGTCTTCGGTCGGCCTCGCCGTTCGGCCCGGTGGTCGGCACCGTTTCTGGCGGGCGTTGCCGTTCCGCCTGGCGGCCGTTGTGCCCGGTGCCGGTCACGGTCTTCGGTCGGCCTCGCCGTTCGGCCCGGTGGCCGGCACCGTTTCTGGCGGGCGTTGCCGTTCCACCTGGCGGCCGTTGTGCCCGGTGCCCGGTGCCCGGTGCCCGGTGCCCGGTGCCCGGTGCCCGGTGCCCGGTGCCCGGTGCCCGGTGCCCGGCACCGTCTCTGGCGCCTGCCGCCAACGCGGCGCCCAGCGCCCAGCGGCCAACACCCGCCGCCCGCCGCCCGGCACCGTTCGCACCTGGCGCCCAGCGCCCAGAGCGCCCAGCGCCCAGCGCCGGACGCGCACAGGCGAGGCGCGGGCCCGCCCAGGCGCGCGGGCCCGCACACGCGCGCGGCAGCGCGTCGGCGCGGCAGCGCACCGAGGCAGCCTGGTGCCGGGCTCCCGCGCGGGGTGATAATCGCCCCACCCGCCGCAATACCACCCGTCGACGGGCGAGTAGTGTGCGTACCCGCGAGTAGGTACGAAGTAGGTACGAAGAGGGTGCGACAGGGATCGCGGACCAGGTCGCGGTCGACCGGAGGGGGCGCGTGTGGCGGAGACCCGGGCTGAGCGCCCGCTGCGGATCGCCCTGCTCAGTTACAAGGGCAACCCCTTCTGCGGCGGTCAGGGCGTCTACGTCCGCCACCTCTCCCGCGAGCTGGCGGCGCTCGGCCACCGGGTCGAGGTGATCGGTGCCCAGCCGTACCCCGTGCTCGACGACGGCGTCACCCTGCGCGAGTTGCCCAGCCTGGACCTGTACCGGCAGCCCGACCCGTTCCGCACGCCCCGGCGCGAGGAGTACCGGGACTGGATCGACCTGGTCGAGGTCGGCACCATGTGGACCGGCGGCTTCCCCGAGCCGCTGACGTTCTCCCTCCGTGCCCGCCGCGAACTCGCCGCGCGCGTCGACGAGTTCGACGTGGTGCACGACAACCAGACGCTGGGCTACGGGCTGTTGGGCCCCGGACGCCTCGGGCTGCCGCTGGTCACCACGATCCACCATCCCATCACCGTCGACCGCCGCCTCGAACTGGCGGCGGCGGGCGACCGCCGCCGCCGTTACGCGGTGCGCCGCTGGTACGCGTTCACCAGGATGCAGGGCCGGGTGGCCCGCAGGCTGCCCCACGTGCTCACCGTCTCCGGTTCCTCCCGGCGCGAGATCGTCGACGACTTCCGGGTGCCGCCCGAGCGGGTCTCCGTGGTGCCGATCGGTGCCGACACCCGGGTCTTCCACCCCGACCCCTCGGTGCCCAGGGTGCCGGGCCGGATCGTCACCACCTCCAGCGCCGACGCCCCGCTCAAGGGCCTGGTGTATCTGGTGGAGGCGCTGGCCAAGCTGCGCACCGAGCACCCGGAGGCGCACCTGGTGGTGGTCGGCAACCGCCCGGCCGCCGGCCCCGTCCACCAGGCGCTGGAACGTTTCGGCCTGGGCGGCGCCGTCTCGTTCGTCAAGGGCGTCAGCGACGACGAGCTGGCCGACCTGGTGCGCGGCGCCCAACTCGCCTGCGTCCCCTCCCTCTACGAGGGTTTCTGCCTGCCGGCCGCCGAGGCCATGGCCGCGGGCACCCCGCTGGTCGCCACCACCGGCGGCGCGATTCCCGAGGTCACCGGCCCGGACGGCGAGACCTGCCTGGCCGTGGAGCCCGGCGACGCCGGCGCGCTTGCTGTCGCGCTCGGCCGGCTGCTCGACGACGCCCCGCTCCGCGAACGCCTCGCCGCCGCCGCGCTGGAACGGGTCCTCGGGCGGTTCACCTGGCGGCACACCGCGCGCGCCACCGCCGAGCACTACCGCGCCGCCGTCGCCGTCCACGGCCGGCGCCGCGGCACACCCCCTCCCCGCTGAACCGGCCGACCGCCGAGCGCCGACCGCCGACCGCCGGCCGCCGACCGCCCGGGGGCAGAACCCCGCGAAGGCCGGCAGAACCCCCGCGAAGGAACGACGAAAGGGCCGACCACGTGCTGACCGTGGACTTCACCCGCTTCCCGATAGCCCCGGGCGACCGCGTCCTGGACCTGGGCTGCGGCGCCGGCAGGCACGCCTTCGAGTGCTACCGGCGCGGCGCGCGCGTGGTCGCGCTGGACCGCGACGGAGAAGAGGTGCGCCAAGTCGCCGGCTGGCTGGCCGCGATGGGCGAGGCGGGCGAGGCGCCGACGGGAGCGGCGGCCGTCGCCGTCGAGGGCGACGCGCTGGCCCTGCCGTTCCCCGACGACAGCTTCGACGCGGTGATCGTCTCCGAGGTGATGGAGCACGTCCCCGACGACAAGGGTCTGCTGGCCGAGGCCGTCCGCGTGCTGCGCCCCGGCGGCCGGATCGCGGTCACCGTGCCGCGCTACGGGCCGGAACGGGTCTGCTGGGCGTTGAGCGACGCCTACCACGAGGTGGAGGGCGGCCACATCCGGATCTACCGCGCCGACCAGCTCCTCGCCCGCGTCCGCGAGGCCGGTCTGCGCCCCTACGGCACCCACCACGCCCACGCGCTGCACTCGCCCTACTGGTGGCTCAAGTGCGCGATGGGCGTGGACAACGCACGCGCGCTCCCCGTGCGCGCCTACCACAAGCTGCTGGTCTGGGACCTGATGAAGAAGCCGGCCGCCACCCGGGTCGCCGAGCGGCTGCTCGACCCCGTGCTCGGCAAGAGCTTCGTCGCCTACGCCACCAAGCCGCACACCCCCCGGCGGAGCGCGGCGAAGGACGCGGCCCGTGCCGACTCCTGAGCACACCGGCCGGCCCGCCGAGCACGCCGGCCGGCTCGCGCTGCCCGGCGTGCTGACCGCGCACGAGGCCCGCGCGACCGTCGACTGGATCGCCGCCAGGCAGCGCCCGGACGGCGCCATCCCCTGGTTCGACGGCCACCACCTCGACCCCTGGGACCACGTCGAGGCCGCCATGGCGCTGGACACCGCCGGCGAACACGCGCGCGCCGCCGCCGCCTACCACTGGCTGGCCGACCACCAGAACGCCGACGGCTCCTGGTACGCCGCCTACGCCGAGGGAGATCCCGGGCGCCCCAC
This sequence comes from Streptomyces zhaozhouensis, assembly GCF_900230195.1. Classification (GTDB taxonomy): domain Bacteria; phylum Actinomycetota; class Actinomycetes; order Streptomycetales; family Streptomycetaceae; genus Streptomyces; species Streptomyces zhaozhouensis. The sequence continues at coordinate 64,023 of NZ_OCNE01000002.1, read as the reverse complement.
CGACCTGGGCCGGGAGAGCAACTTCTGCGCCTACCCGGCGGTCGGCGTGCTCCACCACCACCTGGCCACCGGGGACGACGCGTTCCTGCGACGGATGTGGCCGACGGTGCGGGCGGCCGTCGCGTTCGTCCTCGGGCTGCAACGGGACGGCGGCCAGCTCGGCTGGCGGCGCGAGGCGAACGGCCAGGCGGTGCCGGACGCGCTGCTGACCGGCTCGGCCTCCGGTTACCAGGCGCTGCGCTGCGCGCTGGCGCTGGCCGAGCGCGTCGGCGAGGCGCAGCCCGACTGGGAGGTCGCGACCGGCCGGCTCGGCCACGCGGTGCGCGCGCACCCGGAGTTGTTCCTCGACAAGTCCCGCTACTCCATGGACTGGTACTACCCGGTGCTGGCCGGCGCGGTGCGCGGCGAGGCGGCGGCGGAACGGCTCGCGGCGCGCTGGGACGAGTTCGTGGTGCCCGGGTTCGGGGTGCGCTGCGTCCGGGAGAACCCGTGGGTCACCGGCGGGGAGAGCGCGGAACTGGCCCTCGCCCTCTGGTCCGTCGGCCAGGAGGAGCGCGCGGTCGAGATCCTGCGCGCCATCGGCCGGCTGCGCGCCTCCGACGGGCGCTACTGGACCGGCTATGTCTACGCGGACGACGCGTACTGGCCGGTGGAGCACACCACCTGGACGGCGGGCTCGGTGCTGCTGGCCGTCGCGGCGCTCCTCGGCGACCCGCCGACCACCGCCGTCTTCGGCGGCCACGGCCTGCCGGAGGGCCTGGAGCCGGACTGCCGGACCTGCCGCGACCGCCACGCCTGATGTGTTCGGACGCGACCGCCGCGTTCGGGTGCGGCACACGCGTCCGAACGCGAGACGGCGGTGGCCCCACCCGACTCCCGTGTCTGGGAGCTCCCGGTGGGGCCACCGCCGTTGCCGACCGTCCTCGGTCCCGCGCGTCAGCCGCGCTGGATGCCCGAGGTGTCCTGGAGCACGCCGCGCCGCCCGTCCTGGGTCTGCGCCACCAGCTGCTGGCCGCGCTGCTCGACCGCCAGGTACCAGGTGCCGGGGGCCAGCTCGGCGACCGGCGTCGGCGAGCCGTCCTCGCCGTACAGCGGCCGGGCGGCCGGCACGGCGAACCAGAACGGCTGGAAGTTCGGGTCCGGCGCGGCGGCACCCGGCTGCGGGGTGGCGGGGCCACCCGGCTGCGGCTGCTGCTGCTGCGGGGCGGGCTGGCCGTAGCCGCCCGGCTGCGGCGGCTGCTGCTGCTGGGCGCCGGGGTAGCCGTAGCCCTGCTGCTGCATCCCGCCGTACGGGGCGCCGGGGGCACCCGGGGCGCCCGGCTGGCTCGGGGTGGAGCTGGTCAACGGCGCCTGGAGCGCGGGCACCATCGGGGTGGCGGCGGCCAGGCCGGCCAGCGCGAGGGCGGCGAGGGTGCCGAGGATCAGCCCGATGCCGTTGTCGAGCCCCTCGGGCCCGCCGATCAGCGACCAGAGAGCGGCCCACGCCGAGGTCACCGAGAGGGCGATGCCCCACTGGTTGAGCTTCAGCCCGAGGAACTCCTTGTCGGCGACCGGCTGCGCCATGAAGCGGGAGCCCACGATGAGCCCGGCGCCGATGATGCCGGCCAGGAAGACCGAGGGCAGCAGCGGGAAGAAGTCGGCCGACCAGGCGTTCTCCGAGGCGGAATAGCCTTGCTGTTCAAAGGTGCGGGCGTCGAGGAACGAGAAGATCAAGAGCAGGACCGCTGCTCCGATCACTCCGGCGTCGCCTCGGGAGAGGGAGCGGTTGTTCACGTCAGATCCTTAGTCGTTCTCGTCATCTTGGTCGTTTCGGTCGGGCCGGGCCCGCCCATCGTACGGATGAACCGGGACCGGGGTGTCCGGGAGGGGTTTCCTGTTTCCCAGGCGACACGCTTGTGATGCTGTTGTGACCTGTCGGGGTGTTTCGCCGTGCGCGGCCCGCCTGTTCAGTGCCCGGGGGCGACCCGTCTGAGCACGCGCAGCGAGCGCTCCCGGCCGACCTCGGCGAACGCGCCGCTGGCCAGGGCCCGGGTCCACAGGTGGTAGGGCGCCTGGCCGCCGTCCGCCGGGTCGGGGAACACGTCGTGGATCACCAGCAGCCCGCCGACGGCGAGTGAGGGCACCCAGCCGTCGTAGTCCGCCCGCGCGTGCTCCTCGGTGTGGCCGCCGTCGACGAAGACCAGACCGAAGAGGCCGCCGCCGTTGCCGCCGAAGGCCCGTGCCACCACGGGGGAGGCGCCGACCGCGGCGACCACGTGCGGCTCCAGTCCCGAGGCGGCCAGCGTCCGGCGGAAGTGCGGCAGGGTGTCCATCCGGTCGGGGCGCTCGGGGTCGACCAGCTCGGGGTCGGAGTACTCCTGACCCGGCTGCTGTTCCTCGCTGCCCCGGTGGTGGTCCACGGTGACGACGACGGTGCCGACGGCGCGCGCGGCGTCGGCCAGCAGCAGGGTGGAACGCCCGCAGTAGCTGCCGATCTCCAGCAGCGGCAGGCCGAGCCCGGCGGCCTCGACGGCGGCGGCGTGCAACGCCAGCCCCTCGTCCCGGGGCATGAAGCCCCTGGCCGCCTCGAAGGCGGCGAGCACCTCCGGCGCGGGCTCACGCACCCCGCCCACGTCCTCGCCCACGTCCTCTTCCCCCTGTGGCACCTGTGTCCGAACCTCCCACATGCTGCCCCATCGCCCCACCCGACCCGCAAGGGGGGCCGGGTGGAGCGCGTCGCCCGTCCTCAGCGGGTGCGGGCCAACGGCGCCTCCTGGAGCGGCACCGGCCGGGTCACCCCGGTCGGCGCCGAGGTCTCGACCGGCGGGGCGGCCGGGCCCGTCGCCTCGATCCTGGGCGGCGGCGCGTCGGCCTCCTCGGCGTCGTCCCCGGAGGGCGCGAACTCCGTCGCCCCGGGCGCGGGTTCCGGCTGGGGCGCCGGGCGGGGCGGCACGTCCTCACGGGGGGTGGCCGGGGCGTGCGACTCGTTGCCTGGCGCCGGCTCGTGCAGCGGCTCGGCCTCGACGGCGCGTTCCACCGGCTCGGGCCCCGGCTCGGGCTCCGGCGCGTTCCCCGGCGCCCGCGCCGGCTCGGGCGCCGGGGCGTGGACCGGCGCGGGCGCCGTCGCCGTCCCGGTCGTCGCCACGGTCTCCGCCGTCGTTTCCGCCGCGGTCTCCGGCACCGTCTCCACGGGCACGGGCACGGGCGCGGGAGCCGGTGCGGGGACCCTGACCGGCCCCGGCGCCAACGGAACGGGCACGGTGGCCACCCCGCACGGCACCTGCGGGGTGACGTACGGCAGCAGCAGATCGCCGTGGACCGTCAGCCGCCCGGTCCCCGCCAACCAGCCGGCCGGCGCCGCCAGATGGCTCAACTCCCTCTGCTGCGGCCGCCACACCGCCACCCACTCGGCGTCCGCCGTGGTCATCCGCAGGGCGACGCCGCACTGCTCCGGCATTAGCACCTGCCCCGGCTGCACCGCGAACGGCGCCATCCGCACCCCCGGCTGGTGCAGGCTCTCCGGGAAGCGCACCGGCCGATGGCTGCCCAGCACGCCCCAGCCGATCCGTTCGCTGCCCGGCGCGTCCGAGAGCACCAGCAGCAGCCCGCTGTCGTGGTCCGCCAGCAGCAGCCGGTCGTCGCTGTCCTCCGCGATCCGCAGCAACTCCGTCGGCTCGCCGCCGTGTTCGACGTCCACCGTGACCGCTCGGGTCCGCCCGGAGGCGTCGACGCGGTTGACCGCGAGCAGCCGACCCGCGCCGTCCAGCCACGCCCCGCCAGAACAGCCGCCGGCGATCACCGTCACCAACTCGGGCCCGAACGCGCCCCCGCACACCAGCCAGAGCGCCGTCCCGCCCCCCTCACCCGGCTGCGGCGCGAGCGCGTAGACGCGCGCCCCGTCGGGCGCCGGCGGCAGCAGCGTGAGCCGCTCGCACTCCACGGCACCCAGCGCCAACTCACCCGTGTCCGGCGTCGAGGGGTACAGCAGCGAGAAGTGGTAACGCCCCTCCGTGCGGCGCCCGATGAGCACCCGCCCGTCGGCCAGCGGCACCAGCGGACTGTCCCGCTCCTCCGGCTGCGCCGCCGGCAGCAGCACCGCGTACGGCTCCGGGCTGTCCAACGTCCAGCGCTCCGGGCACCAGCCGCCCTGGCCACGGGCGACCAGTCGCGCCGCGTAGGAGCCGTCGGCCGCGATGGTCAACGGCCCCGGCCCCTGGGCCTGGCCCATCATCCGTTGCTCACCTCCGTCTGGAGCGGTCCGACCGTCCGGTCCCGTCCGGTCGGCGACGGCGCGCGCCGAACGGAAGCCGGTGTCACGCGCGCCGCGCGCACCCTCGACGGTAGGGCCGATCGCCCGGCCCGCCACGGGACTTGCCGCATCACGCCGCCACCGGCGCCCCGGGCGGCGGCCTCACCAGCGCGTTCGGTTCTCACACTCACGAGGGATCGACATCCGTCACCGTTGACCTCACCCCCGGGGCCCGGGACCCCGGGGCGCGTTCCCCTCGCTCCCCGCCCCCCGTGCGCCGCCGCCCGGCACCCCGCCCGGGCCGCCCCCGCGGCGGCCGAGGGCGCCCAACCCCCTCGCCCCCGGCCCCCGTCGGGCCCGTGTCCCGGGCTCGGGGGCCAACCTCGCGGAGGCGGTTTCCCGAGGCCGCGAGGCAGGTAGCCTGGGCGCGTGCCCGTACTCTCCGATGTGATCACCACGCTCGACACCCTATGGCCCCGCGCCTGGGCCGAGCAGTGGGACGCCGTGGGCCTGGTCTGCGGAGACCCGGACGCCGAGGTCGCCCGCGTGCTCTTCGCCGTCGACCCCGTCCAGGAGGTCGCCGAGGAGGCGGTCGCCACCGGCGCCCAACTGCTGGTGACCCACCACCCGCTCTATCTGCGCGGCACCACCACCGTCGCCGCCGACACCTTCAAGGGCCGCTTCGTGCACACCCTGATCCGCCACGGGATCGCGCTGCACGTCGCCCACACCAACGCCGACCGCGCCGACCCCGGTGTCTCCGACGCCCTGGCCGACGCCCTCGGGCTGCGGGTCACCGGCCCCCTGGTCCCCGCCCCCGACGACCCCGCCGGCCGGCGCGGCCTGGGCCGAATCGCCGAGCCCGAGGCCCCGTTGACCCTGCGCGCCCTCGGCGAGCTGGCCGCGGCCCGACTGCCCGGCACCGCCCAGGGCATCCGTGTCTCCGGCGACCCCGACCGCCTCGTCCGCACCGTCGCCGTCTGCGGCGGCTCCGGCGACAGCCTCTTCGCCGAGGTCCGCGCCGCGGGCGTGGACGCCTTCCTCACCGCCGACCTGCGTCACCACCCCGCGTCCGAGGCCACGGAGCACTCCCCGTTGGCGCTGCTGGACGCCGCGCACTGGGCCACCGAGTGGCCCTGGTGCCAGCAGGCGGCGGCCCAACTCGACGCCGCCTCCGAGCGGCATGGCTGGGGTCTGCGCACCGAGGTATCGCGCCTGGTGACGGACCCCTGGACCGTCCAACTCCCTTCGTCCACCCCAGGAGCCCCGAACTGAACGCCGCGCCCGCCGACCAGCTGCGTCTGCTGGACGTCCAGGCTCTGGACCTCCGGCTCACCCAGCTCGCCCACCGCCGTGACCACCTCCCCGAGCACGCGGAGATCCGCACGGTCGAGAGCCAGATCGTCCAGCAGCGCGACCTGCTGGTGGCCGCCCAGACCGAGGAGGGTGACACCGCGCGCGAGCAGACCAAGGCCGAGCAGGACGTCGACCAGGTCCGCCAGCGCGCCGCCCGCGACCAGCAGCGCCTGGACTCCGGACAGGTCACCAACCCCAGGGACCTGGAGTCGCTCCAGAGCGAGATCGCCTCCCTCGCCAAGCGCCAGGACGACCTGGAGACCGTCGTCCTGGAGATCATGGAACGCCACGAGAGCGCCCAGGCCCGCGCCAAGGAGCTGGCCGCCGCCCTCGAAGGACTCCAGAACGTCGCCGCCGAGGTCGTCACCCGCAGGGACGCCGCGCTCGCCGAGATCGACGCCGAGGTCGCCGCCGTCCGCTCCGACCGTTCCGTCACGGTCGAGGCGGTCCCCGCCGACCTGCTCAAGCTCTACGAGAAGCTGCGCGAGCAGCAGGGCGGCGTCGGCGCCGCCCGGCTCTACCAGCGCCGTTGCGAGGGCTGCCGCCTGGAGCTGAACATCACGGAGCTGAACGAGGTGCGCGCCGCCGCCCCCGATACCGTGGTGCGCTGCGAGAACTGCCGCCGCATCCTGGTCCGCACCCCCGACTCGGGGCTGTGAGCGGCCGATGACGCGGGAGCTGGTGATCGAGGCCGACGGCGGCTCGCGGGGCAACCCGGGCCCGGCCGGCTACGGCGCCGTGGTCAGGGACGCGGGCAACGGCCAGGTGCTGGCCGAGACCGCCGCCTACATCGGCACGGCGACCAACAACGTCGCCGAGTACCGGGGCCTGATCGCCGGACTGCGCGCCGCCCACGCCCTGGCGCCCGACGCGGCGGTGCGGGTGCGGATGGACTCCAAGCTGGTGGTCGAGCAGATGTCGGGCCGCTGGCGGATCAAGCACCCCGACATGAAGCCGCTGGCCCTGGAGGCCCAGAAGATCTACCCGCCGGGCGCGGTGCGCTTCGAGTGGATCCCCCGGGAGCGCAACAAGCACGCCGACCGGCTCGCCAACGAGGCGATGGACGCCGGCCGCCGGGGCGAGGAGTGGCGTCCGGGCGAGCCGTCCCCGGCCGCCGAGGCCACCGCCGAGCCGCCGTCCCAGGAGCCGGACACCGCCTCGACGGCCCGCGGCTGGGGCCCCTCGACGGGCACCCCGACCACCCTGCTGCTGCTGCGCCACGGCGAGACGGCGTTCACCGCGGAGAAGCGGTTCTCCGGCAGCGGTGGGCCCGACCCCGAGCTGACCGACGTCGGCCACGCCCAGGCCGCCTCGGCCGCCGCCGCCCTGGAGGGCGTCGGCCTCGGCGCCGTCGTCACCTCACCGCTGCGGCGCTGCCGGCAGACGGCGGCGGCCGTCGCCGAACGCCTCGGGCTCGACGTGCGCGTCGAGGAGGGGCTGCGGGAGACGGACTTCGGTGCCTGGGAGGGGCTGACGTTCGAGGAGGTCAGGCAGCGCCACCCGGAGGAGCTGCGGGCCTGGCTCGAGTCGGCCGACGCCTATCCGACGGGCGGCGGCGAGAGCTTCGCGAAGGTGGCCCGCAGGGTCGCCGTCGCCAGGGACAAGACGCTCGCCCGCTTCGCCGGCCGCACCGTGCTGGCGGTGACCCACGTCACGCCGGTCAAGACGCTGCTGCGGCTCGCGCTGGGCGCGCCGCCGGCCGCGATGTTCCGCATGGAGCTGTCACCGGCCGCCCTGAGCGAGATCGGCTACTACCCGGACGGCAACGCGACGGTGCGCCGGTTCAACGACACGGCGCACCTCGGCGTCACACCTCGCTGACCACCACGTCCAGCCGGCCGGGCGCGGCGTCGTCGGCCTCCACCCGGTAGCCGAGCTCCCGCAGCGCGTCGGCGACCCGGTCGGCCCGGCGCGGCAGCGGGCCGGCCTCCAACAGGTCGCGGACCAGCCGGCCCTTGGTGGCCTTGTTGAAGTGGCTCACCACCGAACGCTTCGGCACGCCGCCCACCAGCCGTTCCTGGAGCACCCGCACGGTCAGCGTGCGCGCCGCCAGCTCGCCCGAGGGGCGCCACAGCGCCGCGTAGGCGGCGGACCGCAGGTCCAACACGGGCCCGGAGCCCGCCACTTCAGGCAGGGCCTCGCCCAGGGGTCCCTTCCAGTGGCCGGCCAGCGGGCCGATCCCCGGCAGCCGCACGCCGCCGGAGCAGCGGTAGGCGGGGATCCGGTCGTTGATCCGCAGCACGCCCCACAGCCCGGAGAAGACCAGCAACGCCTTCCCCGCGCGCCGCTTCGCCGCCGGGCTCAACGTGGCCAGGCCGAGCGCGTCGTAGAGCACCCCGGTGTAGACGGCCCCCGCGGGGGCGGTGGGCGCTGTCCGCAGCGCGGCGTTCCTGGCGACCTCGGCGGACTGGCCCTCGCTGAGGCCCAGCACCTCCCTGGCCTTCACCGGGTCGCCCGCGCACAGCTCGACCAACTCGTCCACGACCCGGGCCCTGGCCTCGTCCAACTCCGGCAGCGCGAGCGACCCCCACGCCAGCGGCCGGCCCCTGAGCCCGTCGGCCTTGCCCTCCGAGGGCGGCAACAGCACCAACATGCCCCGCAGCGTACGCGGTCGGGGGACGGAGGCCGGCCGAGGTAGGGTTGTCCACACGGCGGACGAGCCGGCCGGGCGGTCGCGTTGGTGCCCCTACCAGGGCCCCACCGAGGAACGTCCGGGCTCCACAGGGCAGGGTGGTAGGTAACGCCTACCTGGGGTGACCCACGGGACAGTGCCACAGAAAGCAGACCGCCGGGACCGCGCGAGCGGGACCCGGTAAGGGTGAAACGGTGGTGTAAGAGACCACCAGCGCCCAGGGTGACCTGGGCGGCTCGGTAAACCCCACCCGGAGCAAGGTCAAGAAGGGACCGTCCTCGGACGGCCCCGCGTGAACGCCTGAGGGCTGCCCGCCCGAGGTTCACGGGTAGACCGCTTGAGGGTGATGGCGACATCACCCCTAGATGGATGACCGCCACCCGGCGCGCACCCACGGGCACGCACCGGGAACAGGACCCGGCGTACAGGCCGACTCGTCCGCCGCCTCCCTCTTCCCCCAGGTGGGACGCGGCGCGCCTGCGGCGTAGCGCGGCTCCACCCGGCGCATCGCCATGTGGTCCGCCCGCGGCGGGTACGCGAGCGGATTCGCGCGGCAGCTGACGCGCAGTCAGAGAGCCGCGCAAACATGACATAGATCACTCAGTGGATACTTCCCGTGTTCGCCCTTTGTCTCGAATGCCCGTTCGTCTCACCCTGTTCGGATCGCGCTGCGTCGCCTTAGGGTGACCGCTGGTCACGCGTGTGTGTGACTTGTGGAGGGGGTTCGAAAGTTGCGCAGGAGGGGGAACCCGTGTGTGTCACGACGCGTGACACGGGGCGGGGTAGCTCAGCTCGTCATCGGCGTCATGGTGGCCGGTCTGCTGCCGGCCACGGTGCTCGCGGTCGCGACGGAGGCGGCGGCCGAGCCGGCCGCTACGGAGACCGGGGAATCCGATCCGACCGTTCCGGAGGCGTCCGCCGAGGCGTTGGCACTGGCCGAGGCCCGGGAGTCTGGCGAGAGCGTCGAGGTGGAGTCGCTGCGGGGCGAAACCAGCGAGGTGTTCGCCACGCCTGAGGGGGACCTGGAGGCGCTGGAGTACCTGAGGCCGGTGTGGGCGCGTGTCGCTGGTGAATGGCAGCCGGTGGACACGGAGTTGGTGCTGCGTGACGACGGTTCCGTCGGTCCTCGGGCGGCCACCGCGCAGTTGACGTTCTCCGGTGGCGGCGCCGGTCCCCTGGTCGAGTTGGAACGCGGTGGACGGGCGCTGGCGCTGAGCTGGTCGGGAGAGTTGCCGGCCCCCGAGCTGTCGGGGGACACGGCGGTCTACCACGACGTGCTGCCGGACGTGGACCTTCGACTGGCCGCCCAGGCCGACGGGTTCAGCCAGCTGATCGTGGTCAACTCCGCCGAGGCGGCCGCCGATCCGGCGTTGGAGGAGCTGCGGCTGAGGCTGCGCGCCACGAACGTGGTAGTCGAGGTGACGGAGGAGGGCGGAGTCCAGGCGCTGGACGCGAACGCCGACACCCCCGTCTTCGAGGCACCCGTACCGCTGATGTGGGACTCCAGCTCCGGCGGCGGGGACACCGAGGGGCGCGTCGAGGCGGACGAGGACGAGGCAGCGGCCGTCGGCCCGCCGGGGGCGGGCGAGTCCAGCAACCTCGGCCACGTGGGCGCCGAGGTCGACAACGTGGAGGAGACGCTCACGTTGACCCCCGACGAGGAGGTGCTGCGGGGAGAGGAGACCGTCTACCCGGTCTACATCGACCCGCAGTGGCACAGCCCCCGTTCCTCGGCGTGGACGATGGTCTCGCGGTACTGGGCCGGCTCGCCGCAGTGGAAGTTCAACGGGGACTCCAACGCGGGGATGGGGTACTGCGGTTGGGCCACCTGTATGCCGCAGGACGTCAAGCGGTTGATGTACCGCCTTCCCACCTCGAAGTTCGCCGGTACCCGCATCACGTCCGCCGAGTTCGTGGTCCGCAACGTGCACTCCGCGTCCTGCACCCCGCAGAACGTGGAGCTGTGGCGTACCCGGGGCATCAGCGCCAACACCACCTGGAACAGCCAGAACAACAGCTCCTTCTGGGCGGAGCGCATGCGTACGGAATCCTTCTCCTACGGCTATCAGGGGTGCGCGGCGGCCGACGCCGAGTTCGACGTACGGTCTGCCGTGCAGTCCGCGGCGGACAACGGCACCGCGTCGCTGACCTTCGGGCTGCGGGCCGCCAACGAGTCGGAGCGGCTCACCTGGAAACGCTTCTCCGACCGGGCCCACCTGCGGGTGCTCTACAACCGCGTCCCGCCCCGGATCAAGCCGTCCCAGCTGGTCATGGAGTACGGCGGTGCTTGCAAGCCGGCGGACCGCGCGGCCGACGTGCGCACGCTGGGGCAGATACACGCCAACAACGTGACCGACCCCGACGGCGACCAGGTCGCGGTGGAGTTCGCCGCCCGATGGGACAGCGGCGACGGCCAGGGCAACGCGGTGCGTTGGGAGTCGGGGTTGAGCACGGCGAAACGCTCGGGCTCCGCCTTCTCGGCGCGGTTGCCCGGCAGCGTCCCTTCGGACGTTCCCGTCCAGTGGTTGGCGCGTTCGTACGACGGCTCCGCCTACAGCCCCTGGTCGAGCAGCGGCGGCGGGCACGCCTGCCACTTCGTCCACAACGTGTCGGTGCCGCAGGGGCCCGCCGTCTCCTCCCCGTTCTATCCGGCCTCCGACCCGTCCGACCCCTCGGACCCCTGGCACCGGGGCACGGGCCACTACGGCGAGTTCACCCTCGACGCCGTCGATGACGACGTGGACCGCTACTGGTACGGACTGAACGGCGACCCGCTGCCCCAGAACGAGGTGGCGACGACCGACGGCGGCCCTCGGATCGTGGACCTGGTCCCCGAGCGCCCCGGGCTGCACTTCGTCACCGCACAGGCGGTCGACCGGGCGGGGAACATCTCGGAGATCACCTCCTACCAGTTCCGGGTCCAGGCCGGCGGTCCACCGAGAGCGAGTTGGCCGCTCGACGACGCCACCGGCGCGGAGGAGGCAGCCGGTGCGGTGCCCGACCGGTGGGCGACGGTTCACGGCGGGGCGACGCTGGGAGGTGAGGGGGCCGTCGGGACGGCGTTGGAGCTGGACGGCGACACCGGCTATCTGTCGACGGACGGGCCGATCCTCGACACCAACCGCGCCTTCTCCGTCTCCGCCTGGGTGAAGCTCGATCGGAAGCCTACGAGTGCGGCGGTGATCGCGACCCAGGCCGGCACGCACCGACCGGGATTCGAGCTGTACTACTCGGCGGCGCAGGACAGTTGGGCGTTCAACCAGTACCGGGCCGACGCTCCGGACGACAACCGCACCGCCCGGGTGCTGGCCGCGGACGTGGAGGTGGTGGCCGGCGAGTGGACTCACCTGGTCGGCTCCTACGACCCCGGGGGCGGACAACTGCGGCTGTTCGTGAACGGCGAGTTGGCCGGCGCCACGGCCTACTCCGCCGCGTGGAACGCCCGGGGCCCGGTGCAGATCGGCGCGGGACGCTCGGACGACCAGATCAGGTCCCCGTTCCCGGGCGCGATCGACGAGGTCCAGATCTTCGACCTCTACATGGCGTCCCCCACCTCGCACGTGGCCCGGCTCTTCAACAAGGAGCGCCTCCACACCAGCGGTCGCCCGGCTGTGGCGCTGCTCGCGCTGGACGAGGCCGCCGGTGAGCGGCGGGTTTCGGCGGGCTCCGACGTGCTGGGCGCCGCGACGCGAGGCGGGGTCGAGTTCGGGGTACCGGGTGTGCACGGCCAGGCGGTGCGGTTCGACGGCACCAGCGGTTTCGGCGCCACCGGCACCGCGATGGTCAACACCGGCCGCAACTTCGCCGTATCCGCCTGGGCGCGGCTCGACCGGCTGCCGGACGGCGACGCCGTGGTGGCCACCCAGACCGGCACGGAGAAGCCCGGCTTCGAGCTGTACTACTCGGGGGCGCACGGGCGTTGGGGCTTCAACCAGTACAGCGACAACGCGGCCGACGCGACTCCGGTCGCCGTTCTCCAGCCGGACGGTGAGTCGGCGACGGCCGAGGAATGGGTCCATCTGGTGGGGGTGCACGACTCCTACGAGGGGACGCTGACGCTCTACGTCAACGGCGAGCCGGCGGGCAGCGTCCCCTGGGAGACCCCGTTCCACGCCAATCAGCGCGTCCAGATCGGCGCGGGGCAGCAGGGCGGGACCGTGGGCTCGTTCTTTCCGGGGGCGATCGACGACGTGCGGCTCTTCGACCGGGTGCTGACCGCGTACGAGGCGTGGCAGCTCTACCATCAGGCGCCGATCGTCCGTGCTCGTTGGCAGCTGGACCAGTTGGAGGCGGGGGACGCGGTGTCCTCGCCCGACGCCACGCCGTTCGGAAACGACCTGTTTCTGTGGGGCGGCGCGGGGGTGAGCCCCGGTTTCGTCGACGACGCCTCGCTCTATGTGGACGGCGGCGGCGGTTACGCCTACGTGCCGGAGGTGCCGATCGACACCTCGCTGAGCTTCACCGTGAGTGGTTTCGCCCGCGCCGCGTCGCCGCCGCGGGGCGCGGCCTCGGTGCTCAGCGCCGTCGGCCAGCGGGAGAGCGCCTTCGCCGTGCGATGGGTGCCCGATGGAGAACAGGAGGGATTCGGGCGCTGGGAGGTCAGCCTGGCCGACCGGGACCAGGCCGGCGCCGTGCAGACGAGGGTGTCCCACCAGCGCCTGTACGACGTGCGCGACTGGCGCCATCTGGCGCTGGTCTACGACGGGTTCGCCGCCGAGGCGCGCCTGTACGTGGACGGGGAGTTGGAGGAGCTGACCTGCTCCGACGACGCGGCGGAGAGTTGCGTGCCCGGAGAGTCCTGGGCACCCAACGTCTTCCCCTTCGAGGCGGGCAGCACTCTGCACGTCGGCCGGTCCCTCTCCGGCGGGGTGTGGCGCGAGGCGTGGCCCGGCGCGATCGATGACGTGTGGGCCGTGCAGGGTGCGTTGGCGCCCGAGCAGATACGTGAGTTGAGCCTGGGCCGACGCGACGCTCCGAGCGTCGTGCCGCCGCTCGCGGCTCCCGAGGAGTGACAGCACCACCCCGAAGGCTGCCCGGCGCGAGCCGGGCAGCCCTCCGTACTGCCTCATCCCGTGTTGTGAGTCGTCGAGGAGATGCTCAGGTGAAGGGCTTTGCGAGGTCGCGGCGTGGCAGCGGCTCCCCGTCTCGGCAGGTGTCGCTGTCGCTGGCGCTGCTGATGGTGGCGTCGCTGCTCCAGGCCGCGGCCATGCCGACCGCGGCCGCCCAGACCGGCGGTGCGCCCCCGGTCCCGGACGCGGAGGAGGCGGTGCCGGGGACCGACGGCCTGTCCGTCCTGCCGAGGCCGGAGAATCACGAGATACCGCCGCCGCCCGACCCGTCGGCGGACCGGCCGGAGCCCTCCGTGGTCGAGGTGCCACTGCCCGGCGGATCGGGGGAGGCGTTCTCCCTGCCCGTCGAGGAGTCGGCGGTGCGGCTGACGGCGCCTACGGTGGCCGCGCTGCCCCGGGAAGCTGGGCGGGCGGCGCCGACCGCCACGGTCGAGACCTTCGACGACGACGCGGCCGAGGCGGCCGGCGTCGACGGCGTCCTGCTCGGCGTGACGATTCCCGACGAGAGCGGCGGCGAGTGGGGGGCCAGCCCGTTGGCACCGGAAGCCCTCGGGCAGATCGGCGTCGAGCTGGACTACGCCGCGTTCGCCGACGCCTACGGCGGCAACTACGGCTCCCGGCTGACGTTCGTCCGACTCCCGGCCTGTGCCCTGGAGGAGCCCGAGAAGGCGGAGTGCCGGGAGCGGCAGCCGGTCCGCTCGGTCAACGACACCGAACAGCGGACGTTGACCGCCCCCGACATGGCCCCGGAGCCGGGGGAGCCCCTGGTGCTCGCGGCGGTGGCGGCGGACGAGGGCGAGCAGGGCGACCACACGGCGTCCCCGCTTTCGCCGTCGGCGAGTTGGGAGGTCGGTCTCAACACGGGTGACTTCACCTGGTCGTATCCGCTGTCGGCCCCCGACGTACCGGGCGGCCTGGTGCCCGAGCTGTCCCTCGACTACGCGGCGGTGGCCGTCGACGGTCGCACCGGCGGCACCAACAACCAGGGCTCCTGGGCGGGCGACGGCTTCGACTTCGGGGCCGGGTTCATCGAGCGCCGCTACATCCCCTGCGCAGAGGAGGGCGTGGAGAACGAGGACGGGTTCGAGGTCGGCGACCTGTGCTGGGACTACGACAACGCGGTCCTCTCACTGGGCGGCGGTGCCAGTGAACTGGTCCCCGACGGCACCGACACCTGGCGGCTGCCGCAGGACGACGGCACCGTCGTCGAGCGGCTGACCGGCACCAGCCGTGGCAACGGAGCCCGCGACGACGAGCACTGGCGGGTCACCGACCCGGAGGGGACCGAGTACTACTTCGGCTACCACCGGCTGCCCGGCTGGAGCAGCGGCGACGCGACCACCGACTCCACCTGGACCGTTCCCGTCTACGGCGACGATGCCGGTGACCCCTGCTACCAGTCGGCGACCGAGGACGCCTGGTGCCAGCAGGCGTGGCGTTGGAACCTCGACTACGTCGTCGACGCGCGTGGCAACGCCATGGCCTACTTCTACGACGAGGAGGAGAACTCCTACGGCCGGTTCCTCGACGAGACCAACAACACCCGCTACACCCGCGGTGGTGTGCTCGACCGCATCGAGTACGGCCACGACGGCGACGACCTCTACGCCGGCCAGCCGATGGGCCGGGTCAGGTTCACCAACGAGGAGCGCTGCCTGCCCGGCGGCGGCGCCGACTGCTCGGACATCGACGCCAATCCGCAGTACTGGTACGACACCCCCTGGGACCTGAACTGCGACACCGCCGAGGACTGCGACGCCGGCCGGCTGTCCCCCACCTTCTGGACCACCAAGCGGCTCGCCCGGGTCACCACCGAGATCCACACCGGCGGCGCGTGGAGGTCCGTGGACTCCTGGGAGTTGACCCACCGTTGGGGAACGGCGGACGTCGACTACCAGTTGCTGCTGGCCAGCGTGCAACGCACGGGTCACACCGCCGCCGAGCCCGTGTCGCTGCCGCCGGTGACCTTCGGCTACACCCAGCTGGTCAACCGGCTGGACGAAACGGGCGACGGCCGCGCCCCGTTCGTCAAGGGGCGGCTCTCCTCGATCGCCGACGAGGCCGGCGGCCAGATCGACGTCGGATACTCCGACCCGGTCTGCGAAACGGACGCGCTCCCCACCCCGCACACCAACACCACCCGCTGCTTCCCCCAGTACCTCGGCAACGGGCCCGACCAGGACCCGGACCTGGAGTGGTTCCACAAATACGTCACCACCGACGTGACACTCACCGACCGCACGGGTGGCGCACCCGACCAGGTCACCACCTACGACTACCGGGGCGGCGCGGCCTGGCACTACAACGATGACGGCCTCGTTCCGGACGACGAGAAGACCTGGTCCCAGTGGCGCGGCTACGGGCACGTCCGCGTCCAGACGGGCGGCCAGACCGAGAAGTCCAGCCAATCCGACTCCTACTTCCTGCGCGGGATGCACGGCGACCGCGCCGCTCCCTCCGGCGGCACCCGCACGGTCTCCGTCGAACTGGAGGCGGGGGAGGGCGACCCGATCACCGACCACGAGTCGGCGGCCGGCTTCCTCTACCGCACCGTGGACTTCGACGGGCCGGACGGGAAGGTGCTGGCCAAGACCGTCTCCCGCCCCTGGCACCACGAGACCGCCAGCGAGAGCCACGCGTGGGGCGATCTGACCGCCCATCACACCGGTATCGCTCGCGAGACGACGTTCGTCTCGCTCGACCAGGGCGCGGGAGAGGAGTGGCGCACCAGCCGGCGTGACCACACCTACGACACCGTGGCGGGGCGTCTCACCCGGACTCACGACCACGGTGATCTCGCGGACGACGCGGACGACCGCTGCACCCGCGTCGAGTTCCCGCCGGGCGATCTGCTGACCCTGCCCAGTCGTGTGGAGACCGTCGCCGTCGGCTGCTCCGCGACCCCCGACCGCGCGACCCAGGTGATCTCCGACGACCGACGCGCCTACGACGGCCTCGACTACGGCCAGGCTCCCACCGTCGGCGACGCCACCGCCCGGGCGGAACTCACGGGGCACGACGGCACCACGGCCACCTACCGCGAAAGCGGAGCCACCTTCGACTCCTACGGCCGGCCGCTGACCGTTACCGACCTGGCCGCCGACGTCACCGCCACCGGCTCCACCCTCACCCGCACGGCGCGGGACGACGGCCGCACGGTCACCACCGCCTACGAGCCGTCCACGGGCATCCCCGCCACTCTCACCGAGACCTCACCTCCGGCCGACCCGGACGACCCCGACACCGCACAGACCAGCGTCACCCGAGTCGACCCGCTCCGCGGCCTGCCGGTGCGGACCACCGACACCAACGACCGGGAGACCGTCCTCGCGCACGACGCGTTGGGCCGTTCCAGCCATGTCTGGCTGCCCGACCGCGACCCGGAGGACACACCGTCCCTTCAGTTCGACTACCGCTTCGCGGACGGCTCCCCGGTCGCGGTGCGTACCCGCACCATCGGCGTGGACGGCGGACAGGACTCCTCCTACGTCCTGTACGACGGCTTCCTTCGCGAGCGCCAGACCCAGAACCCGGGCCCCGAGGACGGGCGGCTGCTCACGGACACCTTCTACGACGAACGCGGTCTGGTCCGCCAGACGTTCGCCTCCTACTACACCCTCGGCGCTCCCCACCACCAGATATTCCAGCCCGACGACGCCGTGGGCGTGGAGACCCAGACCCGCCACCTCCACGACGGGTTGGGCCGGGAGACCGAACGACGACTCATGGCCGGCAGCGGAGACGGTGGTGAGGTACTCGGGGTCACCGAGACCCACTACTTCGGGGATCGCACCACCGTCATCCCGCCCGAGGGCGACACGGCCACCACCACGCTCTTCGACGCCAGGGAACGCACCACCGAGCTGCGCCAGCACCACGAGCGCGCCCTGGACGCCGCGTTCGACGCCACCCGCTACGCCTACACCGCGCGCGGAGAACTGGCCCGCGTCACCGACCCCGCCGGGAACGAATGGTCCTACGACTACGACCAGTTGGGGCGCCGCACCCACACCCACGACCCGGACGCCGGCACCACCATCTCCACCTATGACGACCGCGACCAACTCACCACCCGCACCGACGCCCGCGAAGCGACGCTCACTTACCGCTATGACGGTCTCGGTCGCCGCACCGCGCTCCTCGACGGCCAGGGCGAAATGCTCGCCGACTGGGAGTACGACACCCTGCCCCGCGCCCAAGGGCAGCTGGCCGCGGCCACCCGCTATCACGACGGCGAGGCGTACACCTCCCGCGTCCTGGAATACGACGCGCTCTACCGGACGCTCCGCAGCGAGATGACCATCCCGGACTCTGAGGGCGCCCTCGCCGGCTCCTACGAGACCGCCACCGCCTACGCCGCATCGGGCCTGCCCGAGTCCCACAGCTACCCGGCGGCCGGCGGCCTGGGCGCGTTGACCCTGGAACCCCGCTACGAGGAGGGGACGCGCCGCCAGATCGGGCTGGACGGTTCGCAGGGGCTCTCCACCCAGACGACCTACAGCCTCACCGGCAAGCCCCTGCAGTTCGCGTTGAAGCACCACCGTGCCTTCGACGAGGCCGTCTGGGCCACCAACACCTACGAGTGGGGCACCCAGCGCCTCAAGACCGCCCGCATCGACCGGTTCGCGATGTCCGGGGTCGACCGTTTCGAGACGTATTCCTACGACCAGGCGGGCAACGTCCTGTCCGTCAACGACACCTCGCGCGACGGCACCGACAACCAGTGCTTCCAGTACGACCATCTGCGTCGGTTGACCGAGGCGTGGACACAGGACACGGCGGAGTGCGCCGGTGATCCGGCGGACGCCACGATCGCCGGCACCGAGCCCTACCACCACTCCTACACCTACGACCTGGCCGGCAACCGGCTGACCGAGACCCTCCACGAGCAGGACACCACCCGCACCTACGCCTACCCGGAGGCGGGCGGGCCCCAGCCGCACACCCTCACCTCCGTCGTGGACGAGGCGCCCGGCGTGCGTTCGCTGGAGGAATACGGCTACGACGCGGCCGGCAACACGGTCAGCCGACAGGTCGGCGGCGACACCCAGGAGTTGACCTGGAACGACGAGGGACGCCTGACGGAGGTGACCGACGCCGACGGCGCGAGAACGGAGTACGTCTACGACGCCGACGGCAGCCGCCTCATCGGCCGCACGCCCACGGAGACCACCCTCTACCTCGGCCACACCGAGGTCGTCCTCCCGACCGGAGCCTCCGCCGCCCAGGCGACCCGCTACGTGGACGCCGGCGGTGGACACATGGTCATCTTCGAGAACAACGGCGACCTCTCCTACACCCTGGCGGACCACCACGGCACCGGCCAGATAGCCGTCGACGCCCGATCGTTGGCCATGGAACAGCGCCGGACCCTGCCGTTCGGCGCCATCCGCGGCCCCACCCCGAACGACTGGCCCGGCACCAGGGGCTTCGTCGGCGGCACCTCCGACACCTCCACCGGGCTGACACATCTGGGCGCCAGGGAGTACGACCCGGCGACCGGCCGTTTCATCTCCCTCGACCCGGTCATGGACCTCACCGACCCACAGCAGATCCACGGCTACACCTACGCCAACAACAACCCGCTGACGTACTCGGACCCGACCGGCCTGTTCTTCGGGGACCTTGTCCGCGGCATCAAGAACGCGGTCCACAAGGTCGTCAAGGGGGCCCGAAGCAGCGCCAGCCGTGCTCTTTGGAGTCCGCGTAGCGCCTCCAACGCCTCATACAGCTCAAGCTCCTGGCACGCGTCACACAGTGGCTCAGCCACCTCAGGTTCCTTCCAACAGGTCTCCCGGTCCCAGCTTGCCGCTCTTCCGATCAATCCGTTGGCGCCGATCGTCGACCCGCTTCTGGACGCCAAGGAAAACCTTGTCGAAATGGGCCAGTCCGCAGTGGAGTTGTTCCTTCCGGACCCTGGTGCGCTGCTCGATGACTGCCAGGAAAGCTTGCTGACGTGCGCCATGGGGCTGGTCATGGAGGCCCCTCAGGGCAAAGGGCTAAAGTTCGTCGACCGCCTCCTGGAGAACGCGTCCGAACTGGGCACGACATTGCGCCGCAACGTGGGCGACGCGTGTAACAGCTTCGTGGCCGGCACCCACGTCCTGATGGCCGACGGCACCACCCGCCCCATCGAGGACCTCCGCATCGGCGACATGGTCTTGGCCACCGACCCGGAGACCGGCGAGACCAGCCCGCGTACCGTCACCGCCGAGATCACCAGCACCGGAACCAAGCACCTCACCGCCCTCACCCTCGCCACCGAGAACGGCCCCACCACCCTCACCGCCACCGACGCACACCCCTTCTGGAACCAGACCACCCGCGCCTGGACCGACGCCGCAGAGTTGACGGCCGGCACCCAACTCACCGCCCCCGACGGCACCACGGCCACCGTCACCACCCTCACCCAGCACACCCGAGCCAGCACGGTCCACAACCTCACGGTCGAGGGACTGCACACGTACTATGTGCTGGCGGGACAGACTCCGGTGCTCGTTCACAATTCGAGTGGAATCTGCGGAACTGCGGCGCTGGAGAACGGGGACTGGCAGCATATTCTGGACCGTCACCGGCCCGGTGGCGCGCTGGTCGACGACGAGGCGGGTATCTTCATCGGCAAGGAGAAGAAGGTCCGTCAGAGGATTGCTGACACCATCAATCGTGGCACTCCCAAGCCGAACACGCCAGACCCTGCTACTGGCGCAGCGCGGCCCGGCCAGATATACGAATGGGACTTCGGTGACACCATCGGCAGGGCTGGTCCGGCAAACGGGGGCGGATCCTTGACTAGGATCCGTGTGATCGTGAATGACGGAAGAGTCGTGACCGCCTTCCCGTTCTAGGTGAGAGAGTTCCTACAAGGAGAAACCATGATTCATCTTTCCTTCTCTCTCCCAGACCCGGGTTCACCCTGGCGGAAGACCTGGGAGGGGGCCAAGCAGGGCGATCCTGCAGGTCTCGCAGAGGTTGACCTTCGTTACAAGTACTTCGGTGTCAATGTCGAGATGCTCGTAGATAACGTGGATGTGATCTCAAAGCGAAGATTTGTGACGCTCGTGGATCTGGCCCTTGCGCTTTCTCATGTGAAGAGGCGTATCTCATCAGGAGAAGATGCGGCGTTCGGTTTCACAGAGAGCGAAGAGGTTATCCATCTGCATCGCGATAGCGATCTAATTGTCTTGACCTCATCGAAACAGCTCTGGCGGCTTACTGTCGAGCATGAAGAGCTCGCGAGTGTTTTCTCCAGCTTTCTTCGAGAGGCGCATTCGCGTCTGACTTCAGAAATCCCTGGATTGGCTATTAATCCGGTGATTCAGAAAATTCTGCCGTAATAGCTCGGACTGTTCTCGAGGCGAATGTAGAGTGGCCGGAATTTGATGTATCGGCATCTGTTTCTGCGTGCGGTGCGATGCTCGAGTCAAAGGATGTTGCTGTGCTGGAGTATCGAAGTCAAATACGTGACTTCGAAGCATACGCGAATGACCAAATGGATGTCCCCTTGGAGATTGTCGTGCGTCCGGGAGGCGGAACGAGAATTCCGCAAACGGGAGGCTTGGTCGACGCTATCGACCAAGGGCGAATCATCGTAACGCCGCTGGATGAACTATGAAAAACGACCGACTCAAATTGGAACTCGTCTTCGATCGAGCGCTCGTCGATGGCTACGAATGCGACATCCTCCCGGTGTTTGCCCGCGCCCTGAGGCGCTCGGCACCGCAGTGGAGTTCTCGCGTACTCGTGTGGAGTCCCAATCCCAGGGAACGTGAATTCATCGACCTCGATAAGGAGGCGGAAAGCGGCTCAAGTGCGCTCCGCAGCCAGGTTCGGAACCGCACGCGATGGGTGGGGGTTCTGCTGGTGAATACCATGCTGTGCCTGGGTGTTGGCAGGTGTACCCGACGCGCATGAGTCGGGGTGAAAGTTTCTCGACTCCAGGTCTTTCTTTCCTGTGGTTGGGGTATGGATGGTGATTGTCGACGGGTGTAATGATGTCGCGCTGAAGACGTCGGGGTTTACCGTTGTGGATTCGCTCCTCATGCTTGTTCAGTTGCGTCGTGAAAATCTCTCTCGGCGCATCGATCGTGGGAACTTTACGGGCTCACGACGTGATCAACGCCAGAAGTGTGCGAGGGGCAGTGGAGCTGTCCTGCAGTTTCTCCGACGTGGTTTCGGTGATTTCCCTGGGTATTTTGATAAGCGGCCGGAGGTGGTCATCCCGTAATGGTGTTTCGTGACGTCGTATCCCCCTGCCCGTGTTGCGGTTATCTCGTCCACCTGGAACCGCCAGGGTCATCAATGATTTGCCCGATCTGCTACTGGGAGGATGACCTTCTGCAGTTGCGTTGGCCGCTATATGCTGGCGGGGCGAACAGGGTAACCCTAGCGGATGCTCAGCGGAACTACCTGGGTCTCGGTGTCAGCGATAGGTGCTTCAGCGATCTGGTTAGGGCTCCAAGGGAGACTGAAGTGCAGGATGCAGGATTTAGAGTTGTAGATCTTGAGCGAGACAACTTCGAGCTTACGTTTGTGCAACAGGCGCCGTGGCCCAGTGATCGAACGGCGCTCTATTGGTGGCGGCCCCATTTCTGGCGCATAGGTATTTGACGGTGTGCCCGAAACGTCCGTGGGTCGGTGTGAGAATTCCTCGGCTTCGGTTCTTTCTTCCTGGGAGCGGGACAGGCTTGGCTTGCAGCAAGACGATGATCCTCATCCGGTCTCAGGTGTTGGCGATGAAGATGAAGAGGTGGCAGAGGTCCGGCTGCGGACAACGGCGAAGCGCTCTTCGCCGATCAGGTCGGCGTTCGGTCAGACCAGGTCACCGGCCGCGCCTGGGGCGCCAAGGGACAGACTCCAGTCGTCCGCCGCACTGGGAAACGGTTCTCCGTGAACGCGATGTCCACCTGGTCGTCGACCGGCACTCGGCTCACCGCTCGAAGAGCGTCTGGGCTTGGCTCGCCGACCACGAGGACCGGGTCGAACCGCACTTCCTGCCCCCGTACTCACCCGAACTCAACCCGGATGAACTGGTCAACGCAGACCTCAAGCACAGCCTGCCGAGACAGCACCGAGCCAGGAATCAGGCCGAACTCGCCGCCGAGACCCGCCGCTTCTTCCGCAGACGCCTGCGTCAACCGCACATCATCCGCGGCTACTTCGGCGGCCCCACGGTCCGTTACGTCCTGAACGGGAACCCATGAGTTTCTGATCAATAGACCACGACGCCCTGCCCCGCCGCTACGCGGCGGAGGCGCCGGAGCGGGAGATGGCGGAGCGGGTCACCGGAATCTCGTGGCGGGCAAGTCGCCTGCGCGAGAGCTGATCGAGATCACTGGCTGGCGAGCATGGTGTCCTCGTCGAATCCCAGCTCATCCTCGATCTGCAGCTCAACTGCGGCGTACCAACGCAGTGGGGCGGGTTTGCCGTGGTCTTCGGCCAGGGACCGCAGGAAGCTCTGTGCCTCTTCGGTTCCGATGGCGCCGAGGGCTTCCAGCGCTTTCACACTGCTTGAGTAGAACGGGGTCTCTTGAGGCCAGGTCCTGTCGAAGTAGGCGATCACCGTCGAGGTCGCGGCGGGGTCGGCCAGATCGCCGAGGATTTCGACCAGGCCCTCCTGATTGGCGGCAGTCGGGGCCGCCTGAAGCACGGGACGGAGGACGTCGACCAGACCGGGGGGTGCAAATTCTGCCGCCAGCAAGGCGAAGCGGTTGAAAGTCGCCCATTCCTCCTCGTTGGTCAGAAGCCTCAACCAGCCCACGATGCGCTGCGGGGCATCAGGAAAGGATTCCCGAATGCGCTCAGTCTCGTTTTCTCCCAGGAATCCGCGTGGTAGCGACGCGTCAATACGCGAGATCTCTTCCCAGTCCTGGCCAGAGCTCGTCACGGTCATCGCCCTGCCAATTCGAGGAGGTTGTGGCTGATGATATTGGAGTTGAACACGTCTGCCGACCCCTCGCGAAGACCGAAGTTCAACCCTTCCCGCTCAAGTTTCACGTGGACGAACTCTGTGCTCGATCCGATCTCGTCAGCGAAATTCAACGGGATATCTAGAAATGGTGGCCAGGTTATCTCCCGAGCCGCGGCCTGCCTGGATGAGAGCATCCAGGGTTCCGGGCTGCATCTGGTATTCCACCAGGTTAGTGTACATGTTCCCCTTGCGGCCGGTGAGTGAGAGATACTTGTTTCTCAGTCGGTCTACATACCCGCGATGCTGTGTGACGAAGTTCTCTCCTCTCGGTGTGATTCCGCCGTTCGGACCCAACTGGTCGAACTCCCGCTGGGCGGTTTGGAGTTTGGGCCAGTACGTGTGCAGCGCCTGACCACAGAGGCTGTAGGAGTCCTCCAGCTTGGTCAGGTTGTCCGGCACGCCGTCGAACTCACGGCGGAACGCGTCCGCCGACAGCCCCGCCCACTCCAGCATGGCGCGTTCGCCCGCCATGCCGCGGATCTTGCCGAGCGCCTCGCCGACATCGTCGGCGAACTCCTCCAACTCATCCGCCAACTCCCGGACCTCGTCCGGATCCCCCGGCGTCGGATCGCGGTCCATGTCCACCGGTGACCAGTCAGACGGTCGAGCCACGATCCCCCCAAGGTTGAACCCCCGCAGCATGCGAGATGCTACTCAGAGCGAGCACCGGGAGCAACGGGCGCCAATTGCTTGTCTGGTGACGAATGCCCAGGCCAAAAGAGGTGAGTCGGACCGGTCTCGCCTATGAAGTAGGGCCGGACCGCGAGGGGCTCCGCAGACGGAGCGGCCAGTGACGAGGTTCGGTTCGATCACGAGCCTGGGGATAGCACAGGACGTTGGCCAGTAGCTGCGAGTCCGTCCTTGGTCGCCGAGGCGGGGCCCTTGGGGGAAGCTGTACGTCCGCTCCCGACGCGAAAGCGGCTTCGGGTCGGTCGGTGTTGATGAGGAGGGGAGGCGGCGACGTGCCGGCGCGGTGGGCACATGGTCATCTTCGAGGACAACGGCGACCTCTCCTACCCGTTGGCGGACCACGACGGCACGGGCCAGATAGCGGTCGACGCCCGGTCGCTGGCCATGGAGCAGCGCCGGACCCCGCCGTTCGGCGCCATCCGCGGCCCCACCCCGGACGACTGGCCCGGCACCAGGGGCTCCGTCGGCGGCACCTCCGACACCTCCACCGGGCTGACGCATCTGGGTGCCGCAACGGAGTTGGTCACGCTGGGGGCCAACTCGCCGAATGGGACGCGGCCTCGGGCGGCTTCCCGTTCCCCGTCCACCAGCAGCCGACCCCACAGTCCCACAAGAACGTGCCGCCGCTGCTCGCCCCCGGCCAGCTGGGCATCCCGGCGCGCCGACACCCCCCGCCGGCCCCCACACCTGCCGGCCACGCCCGGAGGCGCGGCCCCGGCGCCGCGGTCGCGCCCCGGTCGCGCCGCGTCCCGCCTGGGGGAAAGCGTCGGTCAGTCGCGCTCGACGGCCGGGGTTCCGGCGAACGCTCCCGAGTGGCGGCCGACCGCGTCGATGCGCAGGGTCGCCGTGGCCTCGTGGGCGGCCAGCCCCTCGAACGCGGAGATCCGTTCGACGGCCGGGGCCAGGGCGGCCGTGCCCTCCTTGGCCGTTCGTTGGTAGGTCAGCGGCTTGAGGAACCGCGAGACCGAGAGGCCGGCGTTGTAGCCGGCCGTCTTGCCGGTCGGCAGGACGTGGTTGGTGCCGGCGATTCCCTTGTCGGAGTAGGCGACGGTGCTCCAGCGGCCGAGGAACAGCGAGCCGTAGCAGGTGAGGCGCTCCAGGTAGTACTCGTCGTCGGCGGTCTGGATCTCCAGGTGTTCCGGCCCCCACACATCGCTGACGGCGGCGGCCTGGGCGGCGTCCCGGGCGACCACGACCGAGCCGAAGTCGCGCCAGGCGGCGCCGGCGATCTCGCGGGTCGCCAGCGTCTCCAACTGGCGCTCGACCGCCTCGATCACCTTCCGTCCGAACGTCTCGGAGGTGGTGACCAGCGCGGCCGGCGAGTTCGGGCCGTGCTCGGCCTGGCCGAGCAGGTCGGCGGCGACCCACTCCGGGTCGGCGGTCTCGTCGGCGATCACCGCGACCTCGGACGGTCCGGCGAGCAGGTCGATGCCGACCCTGCCGAACAGTTGGCGCTTGGCCTCGGTGACGAACGCGTTGCCGGCGCCGACGAGCATGTCGACGGGGGCCTCGTCGAGCAGCCCGAACGCCATCGCGCCGAGGGCCTGGACACCGCCGAGGGCGAACACCCGATCGGCGCCGGAGAGGTGGGCGCCGTAGAGCACAGCCGGGTGCGGGCCGTGCTCGCCCGAAGGCGGCGTGCAGGCGAGCACGGTGGGCACGCCCGCCGCCTTGGCGACTCCGGCGGTCATGAAGGCGCTGGCCAGCAGCGGGAAGCGGCCGGCAGGCAGGTAGGCGCCGACCCGGTTGACCGGGACGTACCGCTGTCCGCACACCACCGAGGGGGCGAGTTCCATCTCGAAGTCGGTGAGGTGCTCGCGCTGGGCGACGGCGAAGGCGTTCGTCCGCTCGTGGCCGAGCTCCAGAGCGGCCCGCACGTCGGCGGGGAGGGCGTCACCGGCGCGACGCAGCTCCTGGGGGCCGAGCTCCAGCATTCCGGTCCAGCCGTCGAGTTCCCGGGAGTACCGGCGTACGGCGTCGAGGCCGTGGCGCTCGATGGCGCGCAGCATCTCGGTGACCCGCTCGATGACCTTCGGGTCGCGCTGGGCCGGCGGGCCGTCGACGGTGGGCTTCTTCAGCCAGGTCAGCGGGCCGAGCTGGGCCGCCTCGAAAGGGGTGATCTGCATGGCGACCAAGCTAGGCACCTCCGTGGCACAGGACTAGCCGGTAAGAGCTAGACGCGGCATAGGGAAACCCTCTGTTCCCGCGTCGTGGCAGCTCAGAGGGGGGATGCGAGCGGGCCTCACCCGACGCTGGTCGGCCGGGGTGTTCAGTGGGGCAGCCGGGGTCGGGGTTCTCCTCCGCGGACCTCGCTGATCGCGTCCTCGGCCAGCCGGGCGAACTCCCGGGTCGCCCGGGACAGCGGACGGCCGCGCTTCCGTGCGAAGGCGATCGTGTCGAAGAGGGGTTCGGCGAAGGAGACCGTGTGCAGGCCGGGCGGAAAGGTGGGGCTGGTCATCAGGGCCGAGCTCACCACCGTGTCGCCGATGCCGGCGGCGACGAGTTTCAGGGCCGCCTCGACATGCTCGATCTCGATCAACGGCTCGATCCGCACCCCGGCGAGCTGCGCCCGGTCGGCGAGCTGGCGCCGGGTCGGGTCCCGCCAGCCGAAGTGGGCGTCGTAGAGCACCAGGCGGCGCCGGGCGAACGTCTCCATCGTCATCGGTTCCGCCGCGTGTTCCGGGTCGGCGCTGACGTAGACCACCTCGTCCTGAAGCAGTGGCGAGACGAGCAGGTCCTGGTCGTCGACCGGCAGCACGACCAGTCCGGCCTCGATCTCCCCCGCCGAGATCGCCGCGGCGGTCTCCGCCGAGTTCTGGCCGACGAGGCGCACCCGGACGGCGGGGTAGCGGCGGTGGAAGGTCTGCACGAGGTTGCTCAGCAGGTAGTAGTCCGCGTTGCGGAGCACGCCGAAGGTCGCCGTCCCGCCGCTGAGCGAGCCGAGCGAGTGGACCGCCCGGGTTCCCTCGTCGGCGGCCGCGACGCTCTCCCGCGCGTAGGGCAGCAGCTCCGCGCCGGCCGCCGTCAGCGACAGCTGGCGGGAGCCGCGGACGAACAGCACCGCGTCGAGCTCTTCCTCCAGGCGACGGATCAGCTCCGACACGGAAGCCTGGGCGATCTCCAGAGACGTCGCCGCCGCGGTGAACGAGCCCAGGTGTTCGGCGGCGACAAAGGCTCGCAGCTGGTTGAGGGTCATCTGTCTCTCTCGTGGCCGTGCGTTTCGTATGATGTGCCGAAACCGGGCAAAGGGTAGCTATCTGTCGTGAGGTGGTCACCCCCGAAAACGGCGGTGGCCGTCCCGCGACAGGACAACCCTATGGCTGGCTCAGCTCTGACCGCCTACCCCTGTGTGCGGGACGGATCTAGCGTTCCACGCCAGCGCTGTCGGCTGGCGGTGACGTCGCGGATCCGGACGTTCCAGCCCGCCGCGGCGGACCACGGGAACCGACTTCAGCGGACAGGGACGGGCGATGGCGACAACGACACCAGCCAATTCGAGGAAGGCGACCGTGGCCGGTGCCATCGGTAACTTCATCGAGTGGTTCGACTACAGCATCTACGGCTTCATGGCGGTCACCATCGCGGGTGTCTTCTTCCCGAGCGACGACCCCACCGCGGGGCTGCTCGCGACGTTCGGGGTGTTCGCGCTGCCGGTGATCACCCGCCCGCTCGGAGGCGTCGTCTTCGCCCGCTTCGGCGACCGGATCGGCCGCAAACGCACCCTCGCGCTGGTGCTCATCCTGATGTCCCTGTCGACCGGTGCGATCGGCCTGATACCCAGCTACGCGGCGATCGGCGTCGCCGCCCCCGTCCTGTTGGTGATCGCCCGCATCGTCCAGGGGTTCTCGGCCGGCGGTGAGTACGCGGGCGGTGCCGCGCTGATCGCCGAGAGCGTGCCGGCGAGGCGACGCGGGATGATGGTCAGCCTCATGCCCGCGAGCACCGGCTTCGGCCTGCTGGCGGGGTCGCTGTTCGCGTTCGCCCTCACCTCGTCCCTGACGGACGCCCAGATGGAGAGCTGGGGCTGGCGCGTCGGGTTCCTGATCGCGATCCCGATGGGCATGGTCGGGCTCTACATCCGGCTCCGGCTGGAGGAGACGGCCGCGTTCCAGGAGATCGCCGAGTCGGACGACGTCGCGGGCTCCCCGGTGCGCGAGACGCTCCAGGCCCAGTGGGCCAACGTCCTCAAGGTCGCCGGCATCGCCCTGGGCCAGACGGTCTGCTACTACGTGGTGCTGGTCTACACCCCGACCTTCCTGCGCACCGAACTCGACTACAGCGAGAGTGACGCGCTCCTCACGACCTCGCTGGCCATCGCGGCGTACGTGCTGACCATCCCGGTGGCGGGGCGGCTGTCGGACCGCCTCGGTCGCAAGCCGCCGCTGTTCGTCGGTTCGGTCGCCATGCTGGTCTTCGTCTTCCCCACCTTCCTGCTCTTCGACGGCGGCAACCTGGCCGTCATCGGTGTCCTCCAGGCCCTCGTCGGCGGGCTCGCGCTCGGCTGCTACACCGGGCCGCTGGTGTGCGTCTGGGTCGAACTGTTCCCGACCCGGGTGCGCTACACCGGTGTCTCGCTCGGCTTCAACCTCTCCGTCATCGCCTCCGTCTCCTCGCCGTTCGTCCTGACCTGGCTCATCAGCAGGACGGGCAGCGACCTGATGCCGGCCTGGTATGTGGCGGCAGCCGTCGCGGTCTCGTTCCTCACGCTGTTCGTGCTGCCGGAGACCGCCCCCGCGAAGGGCGGCCACGACCACATCACCCCCGCCTCCCAGCAGCAGCCCGACAGCGCGTCCCGCACCGAGCGCGACGCGCCGAGGTCCGGGCTGCTCCGCCCGTGACCCCGGAACCGCGGGACCGTCGAGCGGCCCCCGCACCCGTCCGACGCGCGGGCGAGGCGGGAGCGGCCGGCCGGACCCGGAGACCCCGACAGGAAGGACCCGCACGTGTCCAGCCCTACCGCAGACGGAGCACGCCCCGGCGGTGACCTCGTTCCCGAGCAGGTCTCCGGCCTGCCACCGGGGCCACGACGGGTCTGGGTGGAGGTCCCGCGTCCTGAGGGACACCCCTCGGCGTGGTGCTACTCCGACCGGCGCTCGTACCGGCCGGGAGACGTCGTCGCCCTCCATGTCTCCGCGACCCGGTCCGACCTGGAGATGCGGATCTACCGCGACGGGGCGCACGAGGAGACCGTGCACACCGAGCGCCTCACCTCGGTCGACTTCCAGCCGGTGCCGGCCGACGCCTACCAGTCCGGGTGCGGCTGGGCCGTCACCACCACCTGGACCGTCCCGGCACGGGTGGACCCCGGCCCCTACCTGGTCGAGTTCCGCGACCCCTCCGCGCCCGCCACGGACCGTCCGCTGGGTCACCACTTCCTGGTCGTCCGCGCCCCCAGCCCCCGGCCCGACGCGCTGGTCCAGGTGCTCGCCACATGCACCTGGTCCGCCTACGACGACTGGGGCGGCGCGAACCACTACTTCGGGCTGCACCCCGGCACCGCTCGCGGGCGCTCGCCGGTCCTCTCCAGCCAACGGCCCTGGGCCCGGGGGCAGGTCTGGCTTCCCGAGGGGGCTCCGCGCATGGTCGGCGGCACGCGTCCGCGCGGGCCGCGGCCGCCCCGCTACGAGTTCGCCGAGTGGGCCTACCTGCACGGCTACGCCAAGTACTACGCCGCGTCCGGCTGGGCGACCTACGAGCGGCACTTCTTCCGCTGGGCCGAGGCCAGGGGCCACCAGGTCGACCTGCTGGTCCAGGAGGACCTGCACGCCGACCCCGCGGCGCTGACGCCGTACCGGTGCGCGGTCTTCGCCGGCCACGACGAGTACTGGACGGCCCGGATGCGCGACCATGTCGACCGCTATGTCGAAGGCGGCGGTCGGGTCGCGCGGTTCGCCGGAAACTTCATGTGGCAGATCCGGCTCGAAGACGACGGCGCCTCCCAGGTCGCCTACAAGTACGACGCCTCCCGTCGCGACCCCGTGGCCGGCACCGCGGCACACCACCTGCTCACCGGCGCCTGGGAGGACCCCGAGGTGGGCAACCCGGGGGCGACGACCTTCGGGGTCAACGCGCTGCGCGGGATGTACGCCGGCTTCGGCGCCTTCGCGCCACGCTCCTCGCGCGGCTACACGGTCTTCCGCCCCGAGCACTGGTCCCTGGAGGGCGCCGGACTCGGGTACGCCGACACCTTCGGCGACGAGGCGGCCGTCTTCTCCTACGAGGTCGACGGACTCGACTACGAGTTCCGCGACGGGCTGCCGTACCCGAGCGGCACCGACGGGGCGCCGGCCGGCCTGGAGATCGTCGCGATGAACTGGTCCACCGCGGCCGAGGACGGACGTGCCGTCGACCGGAGCCACTTCATGCTCGGTGACGGCGACGCCCGCTACCGGGCGGACATCGCGGGGGAGCCCTACACCGAGCGGAACCGCCGCCGGTTCGCTCGGGGGGCGGGCATGGTCGTGTCCTTCCCGCGCGGCGCGGGGGAGGTCTTCACCGCGGGCACGTGCGAGTGGGTCAACGGTCTGCGGACCGGTGACCACGCCGTCTCCACCGTGACCGGCAACGTCCTCCGGCGATTCCTCGGAGCCGGCGCGGACGGCTGACCGGCGGAGCGCCCCCGCACGGGAGGCCGCGCCCGACGCGGCGTTCGGCGAGGAGGTCCTCCTCGCCCCCGCCGGTGGCCAGGCCCCGGTACGTGCCGTCGATGGCGTCGAGGTGGATCTCGACGCAGTGCTCGAGGGCGCCGGAGGGACGCGCGGGCGGCGTCGAACCCGGGCGAAGGCGCGCCGCGACCCGATGCTCCATGCGGTAGAGCTCGTCGATGACCTGGTCCCGGTAGCCCGCGTCCGGGTACGTCCCCGCACACGGCAGCCGGCTGGCCTCGCTGGCGTGCGGAAGACGGGGAGGGGAGGGCACAACAGGCCGTGTAAATAAGGGAGTTGACTCGGGTCTGCCGGGTAGGCTGAAGGTGAGCACTGTGGTTCAGGCGGCTCGTTCCTGAGGGGGGCCATGCGCTTCACCGTGGCTGTGCGGGGGGACGGTGCGGACGGAGTCCTGGAGCTGCGCCGGTGGTTGGCCGCGGAGCCGGAGTTGCGCGGCCGTGTGCGTTCGGGGCAGCCTGTCGTTCGGCGGCGGGACGTCATGGGTACGGCTTCGGACGCGTTGACCGCCGTGCTGGAGCCCGGGGGCGTCGCCACGGTGTTCGCCGGGGCGCTGGTCGCCTGGCTCCACAGCCGCCGCAGCAACCAGACCGTCACCGTCACGCGCCCCGACGGCACGGAGATCACCGTGTCCTCGACCCGTGTCCGGTCGCTGGACGCGGCGTCCGTGGCCGAGCTGGTCAGGCAGTTGGCGGCCACGGACCCACCCGGCGACTGCGACTCCGACTCGGGCACCGACGCCGAAGGGGACCCCGGCGGGGCGATGACCGGGCGCACGGCGTGAACCACGAGGACGGCTCGGACACCGGCGATCTCGCCCTGCGAGGTGCCCACGCCATCCTCGTCGGTACGGGCAGCCACGTGCCGGAATCGCGGCTGTTCGACCTGCCCGCAGTGGACAGCACGCTTGACGACGTCGCGGGCGCGCTGGTGGACGTCTGCGGCCTGGCGCCCGAGCGCGTGCACCGGGTGCCGGCGGAGGCTGACGCCATGGCCGTGACCGACCTCGTCGAACGGGTGACCCTCAACGCCTCGGGGCCGGTGCTGCTCTACTACGTGGGGCACGGCCTGCTGGGGCCCGGCGACGAGCTGTACCTGGCCACCCGGGCGAGCGTCTCCGAGGAACGCGTCGGCCAGGCCGTGGCCTACCGAACCGTCAGGGATCTGCTGGGCAACGCCACGGGCGGCAGCGTCGTGATCCTGGACTGCTGCTTCTCCGGGCTCGCCTCGGTGTCGGCCGACGGTTCGGCCAGGGACCCCTTCGTCTCCGCGCGCCCGGGCGGCAGCTTCCTGCTCACCTCCGCCTCCTACTACGCCCGTTCCTTCGCGCCGGAAGGCGCGCGACACACGCTGTTCAGCGGGGAGTTGCTCAACCTGCTGCGGGCCGGCGACCCCGCGGGCCCGGTGCGGCTGTCCCTCGACCACGTGCACACCGCCCTCGAACGCCGCTTCCGCGACGGGCCGGTTCGGCCGCGTCGGCAGAGCGAGGGCGGCATCGGTCGCGTCGCCCTGGCGCGCAACGCGGCCTACCGGCCCGCCGCCGGGCCGGAGACGGCGCCGCCCGCGGACGTTCCGTGCCCCTACCCGGGTATGGAACCTTTCCGCACCGAGGACAGCGCCCACTTCCACGGCAGGGAAGACCTCACCGACCGCCTGCTCGACGCCGTCCGCGCGCCGGCGGCGGGCCCGCTCGTGCTGCTCGGCCCGTCCGGAGCCGGCAAGTCCTCCCTGCTGCGCGCCGGACTGCTCGCCGGTCTCGCACAGCGGCACGAAGCCGGCAGTGCCCTGGTCCCCTGGCCCGCGCTGCTGCTCCCGGCCCCCGGCGAGCGCCCGCTGTACGCTCTAGCCGCCCTGTGGGCGCGGGCCACCGGCCGGCCGGTCGACGAGGTTCGGCAGGAGCTCGCGCGGGGCCGCTTCCCGGGGGCGCTGCCCGGCTACCGCGACTGCCGGCTCCTCGTGGTCGACCAGTTCGAGGAGGTCTTCACGCGGTGCCAGGACGCGGACGAGCGGGCGGCGTTCATCGACGTGCTCGCCGGCGAGGTGTCACGCGACTCCCCACCCGGGCCGCGCGTGGTCATCGGCCTGCGGGCTGACTTCTACGGCCGTTGCCTGAGCCATCCCGCTCTCGCCCGTGCCCTGGAACGTGGCCCGGTGGCGGTTCGCCCCATGGACGACGATGCGCTGCGGGCCGCCGTCGAAGGCCCGGCGCGTGCGGTCGGGTTGACGCTGGAGGACGGGCTTACCGACCGCCTGCTCCACGATCTGAGGCAGGGCCGGGCGGACGACGCCGCGACCCCGGACGCGGCTCTGGCGCTGCCCTTCCTCGCTCATGCCCTGCGGGAGATCTGGGTGCGCCGCAGTGGCGCGACGCTCACTCTGGCGGGGTACCAGGCCACCGGGGGGATCTGGCAGTCGATCGCCACGACGAGCGAGGAGCTGTACCGTTCTCTCGATCCGCGGCGGCGACGGGCGTTGCGCCGGATGCTGCTGCGTATGGTGCACATCACCGGTGACGGCGGCGATGTGGTGGCCCGCCGCCGGGTGCGCGCGGGAGCGCTGGTGGAAGGGCTTCCCGATGCCGAACGGTCGCTCACGGAGGACGTCCGCGACCGGCTCGCAGCGGCCAGGCTGATCATCGTCGACCGGGACGGTGCCGAAATCTCGCACGAGGCGCTGCTACGGGCCTGGACGAGGCTGCGCCGCTGGGTCGAGAGGGATCGCGTCGGCCTGCTGCTGCGCCAGCAGTTGGAGGACGATGCCGACGCCTGGAAGGCGGCGGGACGGGACTCGTCCTTCCTCTACCGCGGCTCCCGGTTGGCAGCCGCGTCCGCCTTGGACGATCCGAACGCGGACGGGCGACCTCTCCGCCGTGTGGACCGGGCGTTCCTGCGGGCCGCACGCGAACACGCCGAGCGGGAACGCGCCCGGGACCGAAGGCAACGGCAGAGCCTGCAACGACGGTTGCGGACGGCTGTGGTGGCGTTGTGCCTGGCCCTCGTGGCCACGGGGGTGGGCTTCCAGCAGCGGAACGAGGCTCAGGAACAGCGGGCGGACGCACAGGAGCAGCGTCGGATCGCCACCGGCCGCGCCCTGCAGGCCGAGGCCGAGAACCTGCGCGACAGTGACCCGCGCACCTCGCTGCGGCTCAGCCTCGCCGCGCTGCGTGTCAACCCGACCGAGGAGGGACGCGAGGGACTGACCGCGACGCTTCAACGCACGCACCTGGCGGGGGGTTCGAGCTTCACGTCCGACGGGGTGGACATGTCCGTTTTCAGCAGCAACGGTCGTCTGCTCGCCACGGCGACCCCCTACGGCGACGACACCGCTGTGCACCTGTGGGACACCGCCGACGCCACCCGCCCCCGCCATCTCACCGCCGTGGACGCACACTCTCTCCCGGCCGACAGCCTGGCTTTCAGCGCTGACCAGCGGCTGCTGGCGGTCGTCTACAGCGCCGGGGAGGAGCCGGACGAGGACGTCGAGCCGCGGGCCGGCGGTGTCACTGTGTGGAACGTGGCGGACCCGGCGGCCCCCGCGCGGCTGCTCGACCTGCCCGACCTGGACGATCCACGAGGTGCGGCCCTCAGCCCGGACGGCACGAGGCTGGCCGTCGTGGCGGGCGGCGCGCGGGGCACCCTGACGTCGTGGGACGTCTCGGACCCGGATGCGCCGCGTCAGCTGCACGCACCGGTGAGCGCGTTCGACTCCGACTACGTGGAGTTCGCCCCGGACGGCAACACGTTGGTGACCGGATCCGGCATCGTCACCGCCGAGAGCCCTCTCACCCCCGAGTCGATCACTCACCGCACCGGCTGGACCCTGTGGGACGTGAGCGAACCCGGTCGTCCGGTGGAGATCACCGAACGCAGGGGCTTCGGGAACAAGGCCACCTTCCATCCGGCCGGCTCCGTCCTGGCCGTCGATTACGACAACACCGTCACTCTGTGGGACGTCACGGACCCGCCGAACGCCGAGTCCCTGGCGACCCTTGGCCACCGGGACACGGTCACGGATTTCGCCTTCGGCCCCGACGGCAGCCACCTCGTCACGGGCGCGCTCGACGACACGGCGACCCTCTGGGACGTCGGCGACCCGGAACGTTCCCAACAGGTGACGACGCTCAACGGCCACTCCTCGCCCGTGATGAGCATGGCCTTCGACGACGACGGACGCGGCGTGACGCTCGCCGACCACGACGGGGGACTGACCCGTTGGCTGACCACCCCTTCCGCCCCGGCCCTCGGCGCGACAGCCGACACCGGCGGTCGGTCTCCGAACGCGGCGGCGTTCAGCCCCGACGGCACCGTCTTCGCCGTGGCGGGCTACGACGGCAGCGTGTTGCTGTGGGACACGACCGAGCCCACCGCCCCCCGTGCGCTTCCGCCGCTGCCGGTCGGCAACGAGGCCGTTCACGCCGTCGCCTTCAGTTCCGACGGGGCCCTGCTCGCGGTAGGCACCCAGGCGGGCGACATTATGGAGCACGGAAGGGTCGAGCTGTGGGACACCTCCGACCCCTCCGCGCCGTCCCGGCTTGCCGTCCTGCCGCAGGTATCCGGCGTCACCGCCCTGGCCTTCAGCCCGCGCGCGGCGGTACTGGCGGTGGCCGGCGCCAGGTTCCTCGAGCCGGCCTGGGTGGGCCTGTGGGACACCGGAGAGCCGGCCGAGCCCGCGCCGTTGACCGCGGAGGACCCCTTGGCCGCGACCAGGGACGCCGACCTCAACCTGCCGTCCCTGGCCAATACCCCCGTCGTCTTCAGTCCGGACGGCACGGCGCTGGTGTTGCCGGGCTCCGTCTGGGACGTCACCGACCCCGGGGAGCCCGCTCTGCTGCCGACCGAGCGGGGGGACTACACCATGCCCGCGTTCTCCCCGTCCCAGGCCGCCTTCGGGCCCGACGGACACCTCCTCACCTCGGACAACAGTGGCCGGCTGGCCCTGTGGTCGCTCCGGCCCGGACCCCGACTCGTGTCCGCACTCCCGTCCGCAGACGATGACTTCGTCATCGTCGGGTACCACCCGGATGGCGCTCTGGCCGCCAGCGGCGGCTGGGGCGGACGGGTCACGGTGTGGGACGTCTCCGATCCGACCCTGCCTGCTCGGGCGGCGACCCTGACCGACACCGTGGAGGACGTCACGGACGTGCGCTTCAGCCCGGACGGCACCACGCTGGCCGTCACCACGGCCGACGGGACCGTGGAGTTCTGGGACCTGGGGTCCCTTCCCGCCATCGCCGCGGACGCCACGGGCCACGCCTGCCGGCTGCTGGGCACCGGCCTGACCGTCGAGGAGTGGGAGCGGTACGCCCCGGGGCTTCCCTACGAACAGACTTGCCCCGGCTGACGTGCGTTCCTGGGCCACGGCGTGGCCCAGGAACGGTGACCTCTCGGACGACCCGGCCGTGTCCTGGGGGTGGGGCGTGCTAGGGACGGGTGTAGGGCCGCGTCATGACCTCCATGTTGTGACCGTCCGGGTCCTCGAAGTAGGCGCCGCGTCCGCCGAAGAGACGGTTGATCCGGCCGGGTTCGGTGTGGTGGGGGTCGGCGTAGTAGGTGACGCCGACGGCCTCCAGACGGGCGATGACGGAGTCGAAGCGCTCGTCGGGGACGAGGAAGGCGTAGTGCTGCGGCTGGATCGGCTCGTCCGTCTTGGCGTAGTAGTCGAGCGTGACGCCGTTGCCGAGGTCGATGGGGAGGAACGGCCCGAACGGGGCGCCGACCTCCAGGCCCAGGAGCGTGGCGAGGAACCCGGCGGACAGGCTCCGGTCGCTCGCGTGGATCACGGTGTGGTTCAACTGGACGCCGGCTGCCGCCGGTTCGGCGTCGCGCGGGTGCTGCTGGTCGTGGGGCATCAGTGAGGTGTCTCCGGTCTCGGGGTCCGCTGGGGAGGGGCGCCGCGTGCGGGCGCGGGCGGTCGGGACGCGGAGAGTCGGCGGGCCTCTGGCCCGCCTCGGGCTCACGCCGGGGCCGGGAACCTCACTCGTGCGTGGCCCATGGCCGACCCGGCAGTCACCCGACCGACCCTAGCGACCCGCGCCGCTGCCCGGCAACCCGCGTCCCGTGGGACATCCGCGCGGGAACTTCCGCCTGCCCGCGGGCCGTTCAGGACAGGAGGCGCGGCGCGACGGCCGGTGACGTGCGGCTCCGCGGGTCCCGGCGGCGGGCCCGCCGCTCCTCGCGCGGGGCCGGGTCGGCGGGCCGGAACCCGTCGTCGAAGCCGCCGCCGCGAAGCATCGCGGCGCCGAGCGGGGTGAGGGTGTGCAGCACGCTGGCGCCGTGCCGGCTCGTGGTGAGGAGGCCCGCGTCGCGCAGGGCGGTGGCGTGCCTGCTGGCCGAGGAGGCGGCGACGCCCGCGGCGCGGGCCAGTTCGCCGTTGGTGGCGCCTTCCGCGGTGGCGAGCAGAATCGTGGCGCGTGTTTGCCCCAGCAATGCGCTGAGGGCTTCGCCGGCTGGCTCCTTCCGCGTTTTCTGCGCCTTGGCTGAGACCTGCTGCCGGCTGGTTCTCGTCCCCCGCGCCTGCGGCGCCATCGTCCGGTCGTGCAGCAGCGGATACGCCAGCACGGGGGGCAGCCCGGAATCGGCCAAACTTATCGGGTTGTGCCAGCAGAAATACGAGGGAATCAGCAGCAGTCCGCGGCCGTTCAGATGGAGGTCCCGCTCCTCTGCCGGATAGTCCACACAAAGAATCGGTGGCTCCCATCGCATCGTGGGGCCGAGTCCGGCCAGCAGCGCGTCCATTCCGCCGTCCAGCAGGCGCCGGGCGAGAGCGGACCGTTCCGCGTCGATGCGCGCCTGGATACGCTCGGCGAACGGGACGATCGCGGCCTCGTGGTACGCGCGCAGGGCGGCGACGAGGTCCAACCGCACGGTTAACTCCGGGAGTCGGGCCGCCCACTCGGGCGCGCCCACCACCCGTTCGAGGAGGGCGACCTCCGCCGACACCCGCTCCGGTGGCGTGGCGAGTATCGCCTCAATTCCGCTGTCAAGGCCCTCCTCGGCCTGTGTCGGAGTCAGAAAGTCCGGCAAATACGCGGCCCTCGGAAACAGCGGCAGCAACATGCCGGTCAGGGCGCGTTCGAGTCCCTGCCGCCTCAGCCGTGTCCGTGCCGCGTGGTGCCAGTCCGCGTACGCCCACCGTCCGCGTCGTCCCTGGAGTCGATGCAGACTTCCGGTGATCTCCCACAGCGGGCTCACGGTGCCGGCGATCCGAGTCCGGGCGAGATCGGCATCGGTGAAATGTACGCGTAACATCCCGGGTCCCCCGTGGTCAGCGCTTTTGCGCCTGGAAGAAACATTGTCACCTGCAATCGCTTCGCTGGGCAAGAGTGGGTCGGGCGTGAGGGCGACGCCGCGACCCGCTCCTGTGGCGGCCCCTCGCGGGCACGATGTCGGCTTGCGTTCACGGGGGTGTCGGTGCGACAGCGGGAAGTACGCGCGCTGAGCGGTTCCGGCGTTCCTCGTGGCGACGGGGGCCGCGGCCGCGCGTTCCAGCCCCTGGCCGCCGTCCCGCCGGCGGGTGCCGGGTGGCGATGACCGACCGCTGCGCCACCGCGCCGGCCGACGAGGCGCGCGTGCGGGAGGTGCCGCCTTCGAGGACCGAGCCGGTGCGCGTCGCCCTGATCGACGATCACCCCGTGGTGCTCGCGGGCATTGAGTCCTGGTACGCGGCCTCCGACCGGCCCATCGAGGTGCGCGGCAAGGGCCCCGACGTGTCGGTCGCGACAGCCGGTCCCGGCCGCGCGGCGGAGGTCGTCGTCTTCGACCTCCAACTCTCCAGCGGTTCACCGGCGTACAGCGCGCTGCGACATCTCGTCGCCGAGGAGCGGCAGGTGATCGTCTACACCATGCAGGACAGCCAGGAGGCGGCGCTGAGGTGTCTGGACCTGGGGGCCGTCAGCTATCTGACCAAGGCGGAGGGGGAACGGCACCTGGTGGCCGCCACGCTGGCCGCCGCGGACGGCGTGCCGTACACGCCCCCGGCGCTCGCCGGAGCGCTCGGCAGCGACGTCACGAGTGGCCGTCCGACGCTCACCCCGCGCGAGATCGACGTGCTTCTGGAGTGGTTCCAGTCGGAGTCCAAGGTCATGGTGGGGGAGAGCCTCGGCATCTCGGTGCGCACGGTCAACACCTACCTGGAGCGGGTGCGCATCAAGTACGCCAACGTGGGCCGCCCGGCCACCACCAAGGCCAACCTGGTGGCCAAGGCGATTCAGGACGGGCTGATCTCGTTGGAGGAGCTCTGACGGTCACACGCCGCCTCGACCCACAGCCTGCCCTCGCCGTGCAGCGTGCGCACCCGCACGCGGGCGTCCCGCCGCGCGGGCAGCGGGATCTCCGAGGCGGGCGCGTCGATGACGACGCTGAGCCGCACCGTCCCGTCACGGCGTACCACGGTCGCCCTGGCGGTCCGCTGGGCCGCGGTCAGGGCGGCCAGGATCGGTTCCGTCAGCGCGCGGCGGACGTCCCGCGGGACGGCGACCGGCGCTCCCAGGACGGCGAGTTGGACGTCGACGCCGTGCCGTTCCGCCACCGCGACGCCGGCCCTCAGCTCGTGCACCAACGGGTCGGACGCCTGGTCGCTCTCCGCCAGCAGCCTGCGCAGCCTGGCGGCTTCGAGGGAGCACCGCCGCCTCGTCTCCTCGTCCTCGGGGCTCAGCGAGCCGTCGGCGAGCCCGGTGAGCAGCGGGATGACGGCGGCGCGCAGAGCCTGGTACCGCGCCTGGTGGTCGGCGTGCACCTGGGCGCCGATGGCGGCCTGGGTCCTCACCCGCTCCTGTTCGTGCGTGGCGGCGCTCGCGGCGGTCGCGCAGTTCCGCACCAGCCGGGCCAGGATCGCGGCGGAGACCTGGAACGTGCAGATGACCAGCGCGCTCACGCACATGCCGACGGCGTCCGTCCGGCTGGGGAAGCCGGCCAGCAGCAGTTGGAGCAGGGTGAGGCACAGGTGGGTGC
The DNA here is from genome assembly GCF_900230195.1 of Streptomyces zhaozhouensis. Lineage (GTDB taxonomy): Bacteria > Actinomycetota > Actinomycetes > Streptomycetales > Streptomycetaceae > Streptomyces > Streptomyces zhaozhouensis. Next base: position 24,471 of record NZ_OCNE01000002.1, on the reverse strand, counting down.
CGAGGAACGCCAGGGTGGCGGGCAGGCCCCGGCGGTGGAGGAAGAGGACGCCGAACCAGCCGATCTCCAGGAACGTCCAGTGGTAGGCGCCCATGTAGTACTCCGCCGGCACCTGGCTGGTCGCGGCGACCGATCCGGCGAGTGTGCCGACGAGCGCCGCCGTGCTCCACCAGCGCGGGCGCCGGCGCCCCGTCAGTTCCAGGAACACGTCCACCGCGATGACGAGCGTCAGCAGGCCGAAGACGGCCAGCGCGACCCAGGCGTGCGGGTACGTCGGCAGGTGGCTGAGCATCTTGGGCAGCGCCAGCCCGAAGTGGATGACGGTGAGGATGACCAGCCCTCCGACCCGCAGCCCGTCACGCATGTGGGCGGTGATGTCCTCGGTCAGCGCGTGTTCAGTCAGGGAGTCGGACACAGGGCCACTCCAGCCGTACGCAGGTACCCCGCCCCGGGCGTGAGGTGACGGTGGCGATCCCGCCGACGGCGGTCATCCGCTCGACGATGGAGCGTTCCACCCCCCGGGACTGGCGGGGCAGGCGGGCGGGGTCGAAGCCGACACCCTCGTCGCTGAGCGTCACCACCACGGTGCCCCGGTCGCGTTCCGCGGTCAGGCGCGCGGACGTCACGCCCGCGTGCCGGGAGACGTTGCGCAACGCCTCCCCGAGGCCGCCGCGCAGCGCCGCGGCGACGGGACGCGACACGGAGCCGAGCGCGTCGGCGAGCCGGGTGTCCACGGTGACCGGGTGCTGGCGTGCCTCGGCGCGCAGCTCGGTGGCCAGCTCCACCTCCCCGGTCAGGTGCCCCATGGACGCCAGCCGTTCGAGATCCGACGCCGCCTGACGCCGCAGCACGTCGGCGTCGATCGAGGAGCCGCGCGCCGCCGCCATCATCAGGGTGGCGCACGCCGTGTCGTGCAGGGTCGCCAGATACTCGCCCTCCGCCCTCCGCCTGGCCTGCGCCACCTCGTGCCGGCGGCGGGCCTCGGCCGCCGCCGAGGCGGCCCGGTCGGCGGCGCGACTCCTGCGGAGGACGAGCTGGTACAGCAGCCGGGCGAGCGCGGCCTGCACGAGCAGCCAGCCCAGTTGGGGAAGCGCGGACGTCCAGGTGCCCGGGTGGTCCACCACGAGCCCCACCAGGTCGGCCGTGAACAGCAGGAGCGCGGCGAGGGCCGCGAACACCGGGCGGTGGGTCAGCTGGTAGGTCACCACGATGATGCTGACGGCCACGAGTATCCAGGTGTTGCCGTGCAGGTCCTCGGTCTCGGGAACGGTGATCCCCTGGCTGAGGCACAGGCCGCTCACCAGCGTCAGGTCCGCGGCGAAGAGGAGGCCGGGGCGGCACCGTGACGCCGCGCACGTGAGGTGGCAGCCGCTCCACGCGGCGGCGACGCAGGCGACGGCCGCGGCGGTCGGCATCTGCTCCCGGGGCATCGCCAGCACGCCGAGCACCGCGCACGCACAGACCACGACCGCCCGCAGGCGGTTCGCGTACCGGTACGCGAACCGGGTGAACTCCCGCTCCGCCGGCCCGGCGTCAGGTCTCGGGGTGTTCAGCAGCGTGATCCCTCACCGTGGGGCTCGTTCCAGGCTGTCGGTCGAACGACCCTCACACCTGTGCGTCGTTGATGGGTAAGTTCCCTTTTTGTCATCGCCCTTGATCAAGCGTGACGTAGCTCTGACCGACATCGGACACGATCGATTTCCTGCCACGCGCAGGGTACTGACATGGGAGCTGGAAGCTTCAATCGGGGGAGTTCAGCGAGACGGTGCGCCGGGAGGAGGAGGGGGACGCCCCCCTCCCGGGCGTGAGGTGTGCAGCCGAAGCTCTCCGGGTTGAGGAGGCCGGCGGCGCGGAGCGGATCGCCCGCTCGCCGCCGTCCGGCAGTACCGCGGTCCGGTCGTGGCCGGGCGCGGTCGCGACCACTCACTCGACGAAGGAGAGCGGCCATGGTGCCCGACCTTGAGAACATCGCAGGGGTGAACCGGCATGAGACCGAGTACCTGTACGAGGAGATCTTCGTCAGGCAGAGCTATCTGCCGGGCCTGACCGACCTTCCCGAGGGCGCGGTGGTCTTCGACGTCGGCGCCAACATCGGCATGTATTCGCTCTTCGTCTCCGCTCTCCACCCCTCCGCCTCGCTCTACTCCTTCGAGCCGGTGCCGCCCGTGTGCGAGGTGCTGCGCCGGAACCTGGCGCGGCACAGCCCGGGAGCGACCGTCTTCGACCACGGACTGTCCGACGGCGACCGGCGGGAGGAGTTCGTCTTCTACCCCGGGTACACGGTGATGTCCGCGCAGCGCGACCTGGCCGACACCTCGGCCGAGAAGTCCTTCGTGCGGGACCGGGTCGCCCGCGAGGGGTACGGCGAGTCCCCGGAGATGCTGGACGAACTGCTCGACTACCGGTTCCGCGAGGAGTCCCACCGCTGCCGGCTGCGCCGGCTGTCCGACGTGCTGGACGAATGCGGCGTGGAGACGGTCGACGTGCTGAAGATCGACGTCCAGCGCGCCGAGTTGGACGTGCTGCGCGGCATCGACGACCGGCACTGGCCCGCGATCAGGCAGGTCATCATGGAGGTCCACGACGACGAGACGGCCGCCACCGCCGGCCAACTGGACGCGGTGACGGCGGTGTTGGAACGGCAAGGGCTACGGGTCACCCGGTCGCAGGACGAGCTGCTCAAGGGCAGCGACCGGCACACCCTGTTCGCGGTGAGGAGCGGGGGCGTCCCCGCCTCCGTGTGAGCCCCCCGTGTGAGTCCCCCGGGCGGGTCCCCGGGTGGGTTCCGCGCGCCCTCGCGTCGGTTTCCCGCGTGACTCCGGCGGAAGCCGGAACGCCCTTTGGGGGCACGCGGCCGGTGCGTCAGTACCTTTCACGTCCCGTGCGTACGAGGAGTTGAACAGTTGCCTCCTGCCTCTCCCCCTCTTGTCGTGCCACAGACCACGAGTTCTTCCCGACCCGTTCCCGCCTTCCGCGGGGAGGGGCTGGAAGTGGGGCTGCTGGGGTCGTTCGAAGTCAGCTACAACGGGCGTGCCGTGCCGATCGGCGGCCCCCGCCAGCGCACCGTGCTGGCCGCCCTCATGCTCTCCCCCGACCGGGTCATGTCCGTCGACTACCTGATCGACGAGGTCTGGAACGGGGCCCCGCCCAGCACCGGGCGCGCGCAGATCGCTATCTGTGTGTCGGCCCTCCGCAAGGTGTTCCGCACGGCCGGCGTCCCCCAGCAGGTGATCGTGACCGTCGCGCCGGGCTACAAGTTCGTCGCGGGGGAACACGTGGTGGACACCGTCGAGTTCGCCCGCCGGGCGGAGGCCGCGCGGCACGCCGCCGAGAACGGTGCGCGGGACCGGGCCATCGGGCTGCTGCGGGACGCGCTGCGGCTGTGGCGCGGCCCGGTGCTGGACGGCGTCACCTCGCGGGCCGCCGAGACGGAGGCGGTGCGCCTGGACGAACAGCGCCTGCTCGTCACGGAGCGCTACATGGCGCTGCGGCTGGAATCCGGTGAGCACCAGACGCTGCTGAGCGAACTGGGCGCCCTGGTGCGGGAGAACCCGCTGAGGGAACGCTTCCTGGCCCAGTTGATGCTGGCCCAGTACCGCGCGGGACAGCGCGTGGAGGCCCTGCGCACGTTTCGCGAGGGGCGCCGGGAGTTCGTGGCGGAGCTCGGGCTGGAGCCCGGCACGGAGCTCCAGCGGCTGCACCGCTCCATCCTGCGCGACGACTCGACCGCGGTGGGCCCGGCGGCCGGCCCCGCCTCCTCCGCGCGCACCACGGCCGAGCCGTCGGGTGGCTGGCCCAACCCGGCGCAACTCCCGTCCAACATCAGCGCGTTCGCGGGACGTGAGGAGGAGCTGGCCGAGCTCGACGGGCTGCTCGCGGAACGCTCGGACAACGACCCCGTGGGCATCGGCTTCGTCACCGGCGCCCCCGGCGTCGGCAAGTCCGCCCTGGCGATCCGCTGGGCGCACCGGGCCGCCGCCCACTTCCCCGACGGCACGCTCTACGCCGACCTCCAGGAAGCCGACCGCCCGCTGTCCCCGCTGGTGGTGCTCCAACGCTTCCTGCGCGGCCTGGGCGTGGAGGCCGAACGCATCCCCGGCGGCCTGGAGGAGTGCGCCGCCCTCTACCGCACCGTGCTCCGGGGCCGGAGGACGCTGGTCATCCTGAACGACGTGGCGTCCCTGCGCCAACTGCGCCCCCTGCTGCCGGGCAACGGCAGGTCCTGCGCCCTCGTCACCGGCCGCACCCAGCTCCAGGGGCTCATCCACAGCGGCAGCCCGCTGCGGCTGTGCCTGGGCCCGTTGCGGCCTGAGGACTCGGTCATCCTGCTGAGCGGCGTGGTCCAGGGCCGGCGGCTCGTGCGCCGCCTGACGCTGGCGGCCAGGCTCGCCGCCCTCTGCGACCACCATCCGCTGGCGCTGCGCGCGGCGGGCGAGCGGCTGGCCAGCAAGCCGCACTGGACGCTGGCCGACCTCGTGGCCCGGCTGGAGGACCCCGGCAGACGGCTGAACGAGCTGAGCCACGGCGAGCACTCCGTCCGGGCGCGGCTGGAGGGCGGCTACCGGGCGCTGGACGCCGCCGCCTCGCGCGCCTACCGGGTGTTCGGCGCCCACGGGAGCGCGGTCCTCGACGTGCCGACGGCGGCGGACCTCCTGAACGTCTCGCTCTCCGAGGCGGAGGACACGATCGAACGGCTCCTGGACGCCCACCTGTTGGAGGTCGTCACGGGCCGCGAGGGCGCGGGCGGCCACCGCTACCGCTTCCGGGAGCTGCCACGCCTGCACGCGCGCGAGGCGGCCCGGTCGGCGGGCCGCCGCCATGCCGGATCGATAGGGGGCCGATAGCCGCCATGCCTAACGTCCGTGCAGGAGATCCAGGCCCGAGCGACGGAGGAACACAAAGGTGACGGTGTCGATGCCCGCTCGGTCCGACGGCCGCCCGTCCGCTGCCGCCCCACGGGGAACGCCTCCCGGCGGCGGTGACGGGAGCGACGGCCCCCGCACCGAGGAGCCGGCCCCGGTCGGCATCCGGTCGCTGGGGCCCTATCTGGGCGCCTACTGGGGAACGCTGGTGGTCGTGGCGGTGCTGTCGCTGCTCCAGACCGCGGGCACCCTCGCGCAGCCGCTGCTCACCCGGGAGCTGCTGGAGAACATGGAGAACGGCCACGGCATCGGCCGCTTCGTGATCGCCCTGCCGGTGATCCTGCTGCTGGTGGCCGTCGTGGGCGGGGTCCGCGACTACTTCCTGCAGCGCACGGCGGAGGGCATGGTGCTGACCGCCCGGCGCAGGCTCGTCGCGCGGCTGCTGCGGCTGCCCATCGCCGAGTTCGACCGGCGGCGCACCGGGGACCTGCTGTCCCGCGTGGGCGCGGACACGACGCTGCTGCGCGCGGTCGTCACCTCCGGCATCTTCGAGGCCGCGACCAGCGTGATCATGGTCGTCGGCTCCGCCGCCGCCATGCTCCTGATCGACCCGCTGCTCTTCGGGGCCACCGCGCTGGGCATCGCCGCGGGCGTCGCCGCGGTGGTGGGGCTCGCCCGCCGGGTGCGCGGCGCCTCAGGTGAGGTGCAGAACCGGGTGGGGGAGATGACCTCCGCGGTGGAACGCGCCGTCTCCGCTGTGCGCACGATCCGGGCCAGCCGGGCGGAGGAGCGGGAGGCCGAGACCATCGACGCCACCGTCAGGGGCGCCTACACGGCGGGTCTGCGCATCGCCAGACTCCAGGCGATGATCAACCCGATCACCTCCACCACCATCCAGGCGGCCTTCCTGGTCGTCCTCGGCCTCGGCGGCGCGCGGGTCGCCAGCGGCGCGATGAGCGTCGGCGACCTGGTCGCCTTCATCCTGTTCCTGTTCACCCTCTGGTTCCCGCTCGGCCGCGCGCTGAGCGCCTACACGCGGCTCCAGAGCGGCCTGGCCGCCCTGCACCGGATCGAGGAGGTGCTGGTCCTGCCGGAGGAGAGCGGTACCGACCGGGCCGCCGCCCTCACCGTCCGCGAACGCGTCGCGCCCGCCGGGGCCGAGGCCGGGGACGAGACGCCGGCGATCGAGTTCTCCGACGTCAGCTTCGGCTACCCGACCGGGGAACCGGTGCTCAGCGAGGTCAGCTTCACGGTCGCCCGCGGCTCCAGGAACGCGCTCGTCGGCCCGTCCGGCGCGGGCAAGACCACGCTGCTGTCCCTCGTGGAGCGCTTCTACGACGTCACCGGCGGAAGCCTGCGGGTGCACGGCGACGACGTGCGCGACATCCCCCGCTCCGAACTGCGCCGCAGGCTCGGCTACGTGGAGCAGGAGGCTCCCGCGCTGGCCGGCACGCTGCGCGACAACCTGGCGCTGGCGGCCCCCGGCGCCACCGAGGAGGAGATGCTCCGCGTGCTGGCCGGCGTCAACCTCACCGAGGTCGTGGAGCGCGACCCGCTCGGGCTCGACGCCACCGTCGGCCAGGCGGGCGTGCTGCTCTCCGGCGGGGAGCGCCAACGCCTCGCCCTGGCCCGCACGTTTTTGTCCGCCCCGCCGATCCTGCTGCTCGACGAGGCGACCAGCAACCTGGACGCGGGAAACGAGGCGGCGATGCGTTCGGCCATCGACACCGTCTCCACGGACCGGACCCTGCTGGTGGTGGCGCACCGGCTGGCCACCGTGGTGGACAGCGACCAGATCATCGTCCTCGAACGCGGTCGGGTCGTGGCGGTCGGCGGCCACGAGGAGCTGACGGAGACCAGCCCGCTCTACCGCCGGCTGGCCAGCCAGCAACTGCTCGTCAAGTGACGCCCCCCGCCCGGCGGTCGGGGCTGTCTCGGCACCGGCCGCCTGACCCCGGGGGCGTCACGCCCCGCGCGGTGGCGGGGCGTCCGTCTCCGGGAAGCTCAGCGTGCGGTAGACGGTGACGTCGCCGGTCAGCTCCTCGCACGCCTGGGCGGCGGCCGCCAGCCGGTGCGCGTACCCCGGGCCCGCCGGGTCCAGCAGCACCCCCAGGGTCGTCCCGCTGTGGCTGGTGACGACCCCCAGGCCGCCCACCTCACGGCAGACGTCGAGCAGCGGCTCCAGCGTCCACTTGTGCCGCAGCACCTGGTTGAGCTGCGCGCTGCGGGTGGCGACCGCCCCCACCGCCGCCAGGTCGTGGCGTGCGACGGCCCCGCTCAGCCGCTCCAGCAGGTCGGCGTACTCGCGTTTGTGGGCGGCGGTGAAGGGCTTGGGGATCCGGTTGAAGTCCACCGTGTCGACCGCGCCGCCCTCGTCGACGCCCACGACCGCCATCGGCGGCAGCGAACCCAGGCGGGCGAGCAGGCGCACACTGCGGTGCCGGAACGCCACGATCCCCGGGTACAGGACGCCGTCGGTCGGCTCGATGCGCGCCAGATAGCCCTCGATCCTGCGCGGCGGCATCGCCACCCCCAGCGCGTTGCCCACCGCCCGCGCGGTGGCCACCAGGTCGGCCGAGGAGCTCGCGAGCCCCTTGCCCTCCGGCAGCGTGCTGTCGATCGTCAGCCGGCCGCCGACCGGCCACGGCAGGTCGTCCAGGATCATCGACGTCAGACGCAGCGCCTTCTTCTTGTGCCTCGGCACGACCTCCAGGACCGCCGCCTCGTCACTCGCCCGGAACGTGGCCGTGGTCCACCGCGCGATCGGCAGCGTCACCAGGAAGTCGCCGTCCGCGCGCCCCGGCAGCACACCCTGGAGCAGCTCGCCGAACGTGCCGTATGTGCCGCTCACGCCCACGGCGCCCGCCCGCGGGCTCCTCGGGGCGTCCAGCACGCCGTGCTCGGCCCCGGCCGTCATGCCGGGACCTCCCCGGCGCCCGAGGGAACCCCGCAGCCGGCCCGCACCAGCGCGGCGCAGGAACCGGCCCGGGTGCTGACGAAGTAGTGCCCGCCGTCGGGCAGCTCACGGCACCGCACGCGCTCCGCGAGCTGGAGCCAGTCGCGCCAGCGCCGCCGCGCCCCGGCGGTCGCGGGGTCGTCCTCGGCGACCACCACCTCCAGCGGGGTACGGAGGCGGCCCCCGGGGCCGCGCCGGCGCATCGCGTCCAGATGGCGCTCCGAGCTCAGGACGTCGTGCCGGTACGCCGCCGCGACCGTCCGCGCCCGCTCCCGCTGGTATCCGTCCAGCTCGATGTAGGAGCTCTGGGCGCGCATCCGGGCCAGCACACCGTCGTCGTCCGTGCCCCGGACGGCCGCGTCCCCGCGTCGCGGACCGGGCTCCGCCAGCAGCAGCCCGCCGACGAAGACCAGCTTCGCCGCCCGCCCCGCGCCCTCCAGCAGCCGCGCGGTCTCCCACGCGTGGGCGGCGCCCGAACTGTGCCCCCACAGCAGAACCGGAAGGCCGACCCGGTCGCGGATCTCCGCGCACACCCGTTCGGCCACCTCGCGCACCCCGGCCAGTGGTTCGCCGTCCAACACCAGGTCGTGGCCGGGCAGTTCCACGCCGTAGACCGCGATGCCGTCGCCCTCCAACGTGCGGGCCAGCGTCCGGAAGTTGACCGCGTTGCCGCCCGCGTAGGGGAAGCACACCAGGCCGTGATGGGCGCCGGGCACCGTGGACAGGGGCTGGAGCAGTCCCTCGGCCGCCGGCTGCCGACGGCCGCCAGCTCCGCCGGTCCCGTCCCCGTTCTCCAGGGCCGCCGCCATGGCGCGCAGGACCGGGAAGCGCAGCAGCCGGCTCATCGACAGCGCCCGGCGCAGCTGGATCTGGAGCCGCACCGCCGCCAGCGACGTGCCGCCGAGCGCGAAGAAGTCGTCGTCCCTGCCGATCCGTTCCAGCGGCACGTGCAGCACCTCGGCCCAGAGGGTGGCGAGCCGCTGCTCGGCCGGGGTGGCGGGGGCGGAGACGGCGAGCCCGCCCTGTTCCAGGGGGCCGGCCAGCCGGGTCAGCAGCCGTTTGTCCACCTTGCCGTTGCCGGTCAGCGGGAGTCGGTCCAGCCGGTGGAAGGAGGCCGGGACCATGTACGCGGGCACCTCGGCGGACAGCTCGGCCCGCAGCTCCTCGGCCCCCGGCGCGGCCGCGCCCGGCTGGCCGGTGTGGAACGCGACGAGCCGGGGATGCGCGCTGGCCGCCCGGTCGATGACCACCGCGGCCTCCCGCACACCGGGGACGGCCAGCAGCCGGTTCTCGATCTCGCCCAGTTCGATACGGAAGCCGCGCAGCCTCACCTGCTCGTCCCGGCGGCCCAGGAACTCCAGCCGGCCGTCCGGCAGCCACCGACCGAAGTCGCCGGTGCGGTACATCCGGGCGCCGGGACGGAACGGGTCGGGCACGAACGCCTGCCGGGTGCGTTCCTCGTCGTTCAGATAGCCCCGGCCGACACAGACGCCGGAGAAGATGATCTCGCCGGGGGCGCCGAGCGGCAGCAGCGCCAGATGCTCGTCCAGCACATAGACATGGACGTTCGGCAGCGGGCGCCCCACCGGCACGAAGCCGGTCTCCGGCGGCCGCGTGAGCACCTCGTGCATCGTGTCGTCGGACACCTCGGTGGCGCCGTACGCGTTGACCAGGGGGATACCCGGGAACAGCGCGAACCAGCGCCGCACCAGCTCCTGACGCAGCGGCTCCCCGGTGACCGAGAGCGACCGCAGCGCGCCCAGCGTTCGCGGCTCCTGCTCCAGCCGGGTCAGCAGCACCTCCAGATACGAGGGAACGACCTGGGCCACCGTGACCCCGCCCGCCACGATCTCGGTCACGAACGCGTCCACGTCGCGCAGCACCTCGGCGTCCACGATCCGGGTACTGCCGCCGACCAGCAGCGGCGCCGTCAACTGCCACAGCGAGATGTCGAAGCCCTGGGAGGCGGTCTGCGCGACCACCGCGCCGGCCCCCTCCCCGGCCAGCCCCATGTCCTCGACCTTGGCGTACAGGTGGTTGAGCAGCCCCGCGTGTTCGCAGACGGCGACCTTGGGCCTCCCGCTCGACCCCGAGGTGAGATAGAGGTACGCGGCGTCCCGGGGCCGGGCCGGCACCCGGCGGTCCGCCGGGGCGCCGCCGCCCCCCACCGTCCCCCGTCGGCCGTCCTCGACGGGCAGCACCCGCCGGCCGGCCGCGATCCGGCGCGCCCACGCGTCGTTCCGCTCGTCCGCCAGCACGAGCCCGCAGCCGCTGGCCGCGAGGGCGGCCGCGGCCCTCCCGGCGGGCACGTCCGCACACGCCGGGAGGTACACGCCGCCGGCCTTCCACACGGCCAGCACCGCCACCGCCCAGTCGAAACCCCGCTCCGCCGCCACTCCCACGGTCTCCCCGGGGCCGAGGCCCGCGTCGAGCAGGGCGCCGGCGAGCCGGTCGGCACGCCCGTCCAGCTCGCCGTACGTCCAGGCGCGGTCCCGGTGGCGTACGGCGACCGCGTCCGGCACCCGCCGGGCGACGCGCGCGAAGACGTCGGTGAACGTGGCGTCCGGCCGCTCGGCACGGCGGCCGGACAGGCCGTACACCTGCGTCGCGACCTCCCGCTCCGACAGCAGGCCCACCCGGTGGTGTGGGCCCTCGGGGTCCGCCACCAGCGCGCCGAGCGCGGCGCGCAGATAGCCGGCCAGGCGTCCGGCGAACTCCCCGTCCAGGGCGCCCCGGTCGTACCCCACGTGCAGAAGCGGCCCCGACGCGTCGCCGCCCACGCCCAGCCGCAGCACGCAGCCGGCCGGGAGCCCGCCGCCCGCGCCCTGCGCCACCCGGGCGTCAAGCACGATCTCGGCCCCCGCGCCGCTCCCCGCGGCGGCCTTCCGCGCCTCGGCCACCGTGCGGACCAGCTCCCGCCAGGTGGAGTTCCCCACGGCCACCCGCAGCGCCAGGGCCGCTCCGCCCGCCCCGGCCGGCACGTACCCCACCAGCAGCTCACGCTCGGCCGTGACCGTGGCCAGCACCCGCAGCCGCAGGGCCAGCCACACGTCGGACACGGTCACACCCCACCGGCCGGCCAGCGTCTCCAGCTCCGGGACCGGTCCGGACAGCGGGCGGTCCACCCGGGCGGCGGCGCCCGGCCGCCGCGCGCCCGGCGCGACCCAGCGGGGTGCCTGGGTGAACCCTTCGGCACTCACCCGCCCGCACCGTCCGAGTCGCCGCCCCCCGCCAGTTCGACGCGCACCAGCCCGGCTGCCGCCTCGGCGCGCGCGCCGGCCTCGGCCGCCCCGGACCCGGTGGCCACCACGCAGCCCAGCCGGTCCCGGAAGCTGTGCGTGATCTCCACGCGCCGGCCGGGGACCGCGGTGCAGTGCGCGTGCACCACCCCCGGGGCGCGCTCCGCCTCGGCGAGCCCGTGCACGGCCGTGACCTCGCCCGCGCGCCGGGCCGTCACGAAGCGGACCGCCGCGTGCCCCGGGCCGCGACCCGCCGTCGCGGCCGGCTGACCGCTGGCCCGCGCGATCACCCGGTCGACCAGGTCGACACCGCGCGCGGCGAGGACCGCGGCCGGGATCATCCCCCCGGCGAGCCGGGGGTTGACCTCGATGACCACCGGCCCCTTCGGCCCGAGACGCAGCTCCACATGGGCCGCTCCCCAGCCGAGGCCCAGCGCGTCCAGCGCCCGCAGCGCCGTACGGCCCAGCTCCGTCTGCACCCCGCAGGCGACCGGGGCGGGGATGTCGTGGCCGGTCTCCACGAAGTACGGCTCGGCACCGAGCCGTTTGCCGACGACGGCGACCACCTCGCGGTCGAACGTCTCCACCGAGAACTCGGGCCCGCTCACCGCGCTCTCCACCAGGATCTCCCGGGGGACCGGCGCCCCGCGCTCGTCCACCTCGCGGGAGAGCAGCAGGTCCGCCCAACCGGCCACCTCGGCGCGGTCGGCGCACAGCCGCACCCCGACCGAGCCCGAGCCGCTGACCGGCTTGAGCACCACCGGGTACCCCAGCCGGTCCGCCGCCCGCGCCGCCTCCCCGGTCTCCGTCACGGCCCGGAACCCCGGCACCGGAACCCCCGCGGCGGCCAGCAGTTCGCGCTGCCGGTCCTTGCGGCGGCAGCCGGCGACGGCGTCGCCGTCCGGCGCCGGCAGCCCCAGCTTCCCGGCCACCTCGGCCGCGGACGCCATGAAGTACTCCGAGCTGCTGGTGACCCCGACCAGCCCGGCGCCCCGTTCCGCCAGCTCCGCGCAGGCCCTCAGCACCGCGTCCCGGTCGCCGGTGTCCAACCGCACGGTGTCCACCCCGTCCGCCGCCGCGTACGGATACCGCTCCGGGGAACCGGCCAGCAGCACGGGGCGCAGCCCGCGCCCTTGCGCCACCGCGCAGAACTCCCGTCCGCTGCCCGTGGTGTTGCTCTCCAGCAGCGCCAGCACCGGCGCGGTCCCGGCCGCGCCGGCGGCCGTCCCCGCGGTTCCCGCCGTCTCCTTCTCCGTGGTCATGGTGCCTCGTTCCCCTCCGGTCGGGCCGTCAGCTCCGCCACGGCCCCGTCCAGTCGCTGTCGTGCCACCGCCCAGGACTCCCGCCTCCCGCGCAGCCATCCGGCGTGGTCGACCAACCGGCGGCGCACCTCGTCGAAGGAAGTGTCGAACATGCCGGGCCCGCCTCCGTAGCGGTGCTCCGCCGTCACCTCGTCCAACGGCGGAACGCTGCCGGCCGGCAGGTCGGCGCCCGTCAGCCGGGTGGAGCCGGACTCGACGGCCCGGCGCACCGCGGCGCCCACGGTGTGGTGCGCGGTGCGGAACGGCACGCCCTGCCGCACCAGACGGTTCGCCACGACCGTGGCGGTCACGAAGCCCTCCTCGGCGCGCGCGGCCATGCGGGCGGCCACCGGTCGCCCGCCGCTCACCAGGACCTGGGCGAGCAGCACCGACTCCACCGTCCCCGCCAGCGCGCCCCACACCTCACTGACCGCTTCCGTGCCCACCTCGATCGAGTTGGTGAACGGGGTCGACTTCATCGAGGAGGCCGCGCCCGTCCAGACGCCGACCGCCGCCCCCGCCCGGCCCTTGACGTGTTCCAGCAGGAACGCGTTGCGCTTCTGCGGCATCGCGGAACTCCCGCCGACCAGCCGCTCGGGGAACGTGACGAAGCCGAACTCCTGGGTGCTCCACAGCTGGAGGTCGGTCGCCAGCCGGCTGAGCGTCAGCCCCACCCCCGCCGCGCCCGCCACCGCACGCAACGCCGTGTCACGGCTCGCCACCGCGTCCATCGCGTGCGCCACCGGCGCCTCGAAGCCCAGCAGCGCCGCCGTGCGGGCCGGGTCGATGGGCAGATCCGTGCCGGAGACCGCCCCGGCGCCCAGCGGACAGCGGTCCAGCTCCCCGAGCGTGTGGCGCAGCGCGGCGATGTCGCGCTCCAGCGCCGTGGCGACCCCGGCGAGGTAGTAGCCGTAGGTCACCGGCATGGCGGGCTGGTAGTGCGTGTAGACGGGCATCACCACCTCGCGGTACGCCCGAGCCCGGCACAGCAGCACGGCCTGGAGCCGCAGCGTCTGGCCGAGCAGCTCGGCCAGCTCGGCGCGCAGCCGCATCGCGGTCGCGGTGGCCTTGATGTCGTTGCGCGAACGGCCCGTGTGCAGCTTGCCCCCGGTCTCCGGTCCCAGCGCGGACACCAGATGCGCCTCGTACATCAGGTAGAGGCCGCGCGGCATGGGGCGGTGGTGCAGCTCGCGGAAGCCGTCGGCTCGCAGCCGGCCGACGTGGCGCAGCAGCTCCGCCGCGTCCCGCCCCGGCACGAGCCGCCGCTCGGCCAGCATCACGACGTGCGCCAGGTCGATCGTGGTCAGCAGCTCCAACTCGCCGTCGATCGCCGACGGTTCAGCGGTGCCGAACACCATGCTCCTGGTGCGCGCGCCCAGCGTCGCGGCCAGCCGCCCGGTGTCCGCCTGGTCCGGTTCCCTCGCCCCGCCGCCCGTCATGAGACCGCCCTGCCCGCCAGCGGCCGCTCGCCCGCGGTGCCGCCGGTGGCCTCCGCGTAGCTCCGCCGCCGCCAGGCCATCCGGGTCCAGCGCTCGCGGGGGGCGTCCGGCCGGGTGACCTCCAGCGGCTCGGCGGGCGGCGCGGAGAGCGCGAAGCCGTTCGCCGCCAGCCAGTCGTCGTCATAGACGGTGGCCTGGTAGCGGTACCCCTCGTCGGGCAGGAGCACCACGCACAGCTGGTCGGGGTGCGACTCCGCCCACCACCGGGCCGCCAGGTAGGCCGCCCCGCTGGTCGGCCCCTGGAACACCGCGTGCCGGGAGTGCAACTGGCGGGTCGCGAGAAACGCCTCGGCCGCCGTGCACCAGTGCACCTCGTCGAACGCGGTGTGGTCCAGGTTCGCCGGCCACAGGCTGTTGCCGAGGCCCCGCAACGGCCGAGGGCCGTCGGGCTGACCGAACAGCACGCTGTGGTGGGTGTCCACCCCGATCGCCCGGGTGTGCGGGGTGGCCTCCCGCAGCGTGCCCACCGTCCCGCACATGGAGCCGCCCGAGCCGACCGGCCCCACCAGCGCGTCCACCTGCCCCAGCGCCTTGCCCAGCAGCTCGGCCACGACGGCGTACGACCGGGGGTTGTCGGGGTTGCTGTACTGCTCGGGACAGAAGGTGTCCGGGTGCTCCGCGCGTATCTCCGCGAGTCGGCGCAGTCTCGCCTCCTGGAAGCCGCCCACCGGAGCCGGGGTCGCGCACACCTCCACCCGCGCCCCCAGATCGCTCAGCCGCCGGTGCAGATGCACGTCGATCGCCGGATCGCTGACCAGGACGAGATCGCGCCGCAACAGCGCGGTCTGCATCGCCAGCCCGAGACCGAACGTGCCCGACGTCGTCTCGACCACCAGGGTTTTCGGACCCAACTCGCCGCGCCGCAGCGCGGCACGCAGAATCGTACGGGCGGGCAGCAGCTTCATCAGGGTGAAGACCGCCCCATACAGATTCCTGCCGAGCCGCACGATGCGCGGCATCATCTGCGCCTCGGTAATTTCCTGGAACACCGGCATGGACACCGCCATTGTCTGATCCCTCGTGGGGAAAGGGCTACGGCCTTTGGGGCTGGGAAAAGAACTCGATGATGCTCTTGTTCACCGCCGCGGAGTCCTCCAGATACCCGTAGTGTCCGCAGTCGGCGATCTCTTCGAAAGTCGCTCCGGGAATGGCGTCGGCGACCTCCCGGCCCAGGGAAGCCGGAGTGATCAGGTCGTCGGCGAAAGCGAGCACATGGCAGGGCACCTCGATGGCCGCGTAGGCGCGCAGCCTGTTCTCCATCTTGCTGAGTTCGTTCTGCGCGCGGACCCCCGCCCCGCCGGGCGGCGCCAGTTCGAACAGGTCGAGCCAGTCCGCCATCGCGTGGTCGTCGGCCAACGTCCGGGGCGAGAGGTTGTGCAGCGCCCGCACCACGGCCCGGTACCGGGGCGGCAGCACCACCCCGGCGTCGTGCAGCTCGCACTCGGCCCGCGTCAGCGCGGCGCGCGTCCGGTCCACCCGGCCGCGCGTGGCCATCAGCACCACCTGTCGGAGCAGGTCGGGCCGGGCGAGCGCCAACTCCTGGGCCACATGGGCGCCGAGGGAGGTGCCCACCACCCGGCAGGGGCCCAGCCCCAGCCGCTCGACCAGCCCGACCACGTCACCGACCATGTCCGGGACGGTGAACCCCTCGGGGCACTCGGAACTCGGCGGCATACCCCTGTTGTCGAACGTGATCACCCGGTATCCCGCAGCGGTCAGCGCCGGCACCTGGTGCAGGTGCCAGACGTTGTGGCTGCCGCCCGTGCCCTGGATCATCACCACCGGCTCACCGGAACCGGTATCCCTGTAGTGGAGTTGAATCCCGTTCACCGATAGGGCGGGCAACGTTCTCTCCCTCGTGCGCCGTTTCCGTGCTGTCAGGCCGCCGGCGCGCCGGGGGCGTTGCCCTCCATCGTCGCGATCAGGCTTTTCGGGCGCATGTCCGTCCAGTTCTCCTCGACGAACCGAAGCGCCGCCTCGTGGCTCGCGTCCTCCAGCGCCACATTCCATCCCGCGGGCACCTCGGCGAAGGTCGGCCAGAGGGAATGCTGCCCCTCGTCGTTGACCAGGACCAGGTAGGTGCCCTCGGGGTCCTCGAACGGGTTGGTGCTCATGAAACGACGCCTCCTTGACGGGTATGCGATGACGGAGAATGAGCTTGAGTAGCGTTCCAGGGGGTCCTATCGGATCGATATCCGGCGGGGCCGCGACGGGGGGTGCCGCCCCGCCCGTCGCGGCCCGGCCGGAAGCGCGGGTTCAGGAGAGCTCCTGCCAATCGCTCTCCAACTGCTCGATCTCCCGCTGGTCGAGCAGCGACAGCGCCACGTCGGAGGGCGTCATGCCGCCCGCGTCGGGCCGCCGCGCGTGCTCCACCAGCGCTTCGAGGGCGTCGAACCACAGCTGCGCGAGCTGCCGGACGTCCGCCTCGTCGAGGATGTCCGGCACCCAGCTCCAGGACGCGACCAGCACCGGGCCACGGGGGCCGTCGTCGGTGCGGGCGACCAGGTCCAGCGGGTGTGTCATGGCCACCCGCGGATCGGTGGCGCCGAGCGCGCCGGCGGAGGCGAGCACCGTCCAGTCGGGGGTCCGGGCGGTCGCGGCGTCCTCGGCGTCGGCCGCGGTGAACCGGCCCAGGTAGTTGAAACTGATCTCGGGCGCCGGCAGCCCGGCGAACTCGGCGGCGCCCCGCGCGCTCATGTGCCGTACCAGGCCGTACCCGATGCCCTTGTCCGGCACCGCGCGCAGCCGCTCCTTGACATGCTTGAGCACGGCCCCGGCCGCCGGGCCGCCGGCCCACGCCTCCGCGCGGTCCCGCTCGTTCGCCAGGCCCGTCGCGAGCCGCACCGGATACCGGCTGGTCAACCAGCCCACCGTGCGGGAGAGATCGGCACCGGGAGAGACGGCCTCCTCCCGGCCGTGCCCCTCCAGGTCCAGCAGCACGGTGTCCGTGCCGCCGCGACGCCAGCGGGCCCACGCCAGGGTGAACGCCGCCAGCAGCACGTCGTTCACCTCGGCCCGGAACACCCTCGGCACGCGGGTCAGCACCGCCTCGGTGACGGCGCTCGGCAGCCGCAGACTGAGATGCCCCGCGCCGCCGTGCGCGTCCCGCTCACCGTTCAGCCGCCGGCGGCCGAGCGGCGCCGCCGGGCCCCGCAGCATCTCCCGCCACAGGGCGGCCTGTCCGGCGTACCGGGGGTTGCCGGCCGCCTCCGCGAGCCGCAGGGCCCAGCCGCGCAGGGACGTGCCGACCGGGGGCAACTCCGGCGCCCGGCCCGCCCGCGCGGCCCGGTACGCCTCCGCCAGGTCCGGCACCAGCACGCGCCACGACACCCCGTCGACGGCCAGGTGATGGATCAACACCAGCAGCACCCCCGGCTTCGAGGCGCCCTGGTCGAACCACACGAACCGCGCCAACCGCCCCCGCGCTGGGTCCAGCCGCTGCCTGGCGGCGCGGGTCTCCTCCTCCATCAGCGCGCGGAGGGACGCCTCGTCCCGCCCCGCCGCGTCCACCCGCGACACGCACTCCGGCGCGGACACCGCACCGCGAGGAGCGATCTCCAGGCACCACTCCCCGCCGTCCCGGGACAGTTGGGCCCGCAGCGCGTCGTGCCGGGCGAGTACGGCCCGCACGGCGGCCGTCAGCGCCGGGGCGTCGAGCCCTGCGGGGACCTGCACCAGCCGCGACTGGTTGTACTGGTCGACCGGCCCGCCACGTTCCAGGAACGCCCGCATGACGGGTGTCAGCGGCACCCGGCCGACCGCCGTCCCGGCCTCCTCGCCGGCGGTCCCGGCGGTGTTCGCGGTCTCGGTCACCACCGCCGCCAGCGCTGCGACCGTCTTGTGCTCGAACACGTCGCGCACGGACAGCCCGAGCCCCGCGCGCCGTGCCCGGGTGACCAGCTGGATGGACATGATGCTGTCCCCGCCCAGGTCGAAGAAGCTGTCGTCGACGCCGACCGCGTCCAGGTGCAGCACCTCGGCGTAGAGCCCGCAGAGGACCTTCTCGCGACGCGAGCGAGGGGCGCGGTCGCCGACCCGGGACGCGAAGCCGGGCGCGGGGAGCGCCCGGTGGTCGAGCTTGCCGTTGGGGGTGAGGGGAAGCGCGTCCAGCACGACGACGGCGGCCGGGACCATGTAGTCGGGGAGCGCGGCCCGCAGCCGGTCGCGCAGCTCGTCCTCGGTGACGGGGGCGTCGGCGACGGCGTAGGCGACCAGCCGCGGGGTGCCGGGGGTGTCCTCGCGGAGCAGGACGCGGGCCTCGGTCAGGGCGGGGTGGGTGGTGAGGGCGGCCTCGATCTCGCCGGGTTCGATGCGGTGGCCGCGGAGTTTGATCTGGTGGTCGGTGCGGCCGGCGTATTCGAGTTGGCCGTCGTGTCGCCAACGCGCCAGGTCCCCCGTCCGGTACATCCGCGTGCCCGGTGCCCCGTGCGGGTCAGCGACGAAACGCTCGGCCGTCAGTCCCGGGCGCCGGTGGTAGCCGCGGGCCAACTGCGGCCCCGCAAGATAGAGCTCGCCCAGGACCCCCGGCGGAACCGGACGCAGGCCGGCGTCCAGGACGTAGAGCCGCGCGCCCGGGAAGGGCCGCCCGATCGGGACGGGCCCGGCGGACGGCTCCTGCCCGGGGCGGAGGTGGTGGTCGCTGACGCTGACGGTGGCCTCGGTGGGCCCGTAGTCGTTGATCACCGTGACCCGCGGATGACGTGCCCGCCACTCGGTCAGGGCGTGCGGGAGGAGTTGCTCGCCGCCGATGATCAGCGTCCGGGTCGGGGAGACCGCCTCGGGAAGTGCGTTGAGCAGCGGCAGATGGGACGGGGTGATCTTGAGGAAGGTCGGCTGCGGGACGCCCTCCTCCAGGTCGGCGAGGTGGATCGTGCCGCCGCTGACGAGCGGGGTCCACAGCGCGGTCACGGTCAGGTCGAACGCCAGCGGGGAGTGCAGCAGCGTGGAGCCACCGGCGGGATAGGTGTCGCGGGCCCGCGTGAGATAGGTGGCCAGGGCGCGGTGCTCGACGATCACGCCCTTGGGGCGGCCGGTGGAGCCTGAGGTGTAGAGCATGTACGCCGGGTGGCCGGCCGTCAGGGGCGCGGCCCGCTCGGCGTCCGTGAGGTTGCCGTCGGCGTGGGCGTCGAGCCCCAGCCCGTCAAGCGAGGTCAGACGCAGCGCCGGGGCCGCGTCCGAGAGGACGTCGGCGGTGCGCTCGGCCGGGTGGTCCGGGTCCAGCGGCACATACGCCGCGCCGCTCTTCACCGTCCCCAGCAGGGCGACGATCAACTCCGGGCTCCGCGCCATGCCGACGGCCACGAACGACTCGGGGCCCACGCCCCGCTCCCGCAACCAGCGCGCGAGCCGGTTCGCCCGTCCGTTGAGCCCCGCGTAGGTCAGACTCCGCCCGTCGCAGGTCAGCGCCACCGCGTCCGGCGTGGCCGCCGCCTGCTCCTCGAACAGCGCGACGAGGTTTTTCGGTTCGTCCCGGGCGGGCTGACCGTTCCAGTCCTCCAGGATCCTGCGCTCCTCCTCCCCGGTGAGGATGTCGATGTCCGTGAGGGGCCGGTCGGGGTGCGCCGCGACCCCGGTGAGGAGGCGGACCAGACGGTCCACGAGGGACCTGGCGGTGTCCCGGTCGAACAGGTCCGTGCTGAACTCCAGCGACCCGTTGAGCCCGCGCGGCGCCCCCACGGCGTCACGCCGCTCCGACAGACTCAGCGACAGGTCGAACTTCGCGTGCGGTGACGTGAGCCTCAGCGTCTCGGCCGTCACACCCGGCAGTTCGGGAGCCCCGTGCCCCTCGATGTTGTTGAGGACGAGCATGACCTGGAAGAGGGGGTGGTGGGCGAGGGTGCGGGTGGGGTTGAGGTGCTCGACGAGGCGTTCGAAGGGGAGGTCCTGGTGGCTGTAGGCGTCGAGGTCGGTGTCGCGGACGCGGTTCAGCAGTTGGCGGAAGGTGGGGTTGCCGCTGGTGTCGGTGCGCAGGACGAGGGTGTTGACGAACAGCCCGACGAGGTCGTCCACCGCGTCGTCGGTGCGCCCGGCGACGGGGACGCCGACGGGGATGTCGGTGCCGGCGCCGAGGCGGGTGAGGAGGGTGGCCAACGCGGCCTGGAGCACCATGAACAGGCTGCTCCCGCTGTCCTGGGCCAGTGCGGTGAGGTCCCGGTGCAGCCCCTCCTCCAGCGTGAAGGTGAGGGTGTCGCCGGTGTGGCTGGCGACGGCGGGTCGGGGGCGGTCGGTGGGGAGGGGGATCTGTTCCGGCAGGCCGGCCAGGGTCTCGGCCCAGTAGGCGAGTTGACGCCCCGCGGCGCTCGCGGGGTCCTCGGAGGAGCCGAGGACGTCGTGCTGCCAGAGCGCGTAGTCCGCGTACTGCACCGGCAGCGTTGACCAACGCGGCGCCTCGGAGCGGCGGCGCGCGCGGTAGGCGAGGGACAGGTCGTGTACCAACCGCCGCTTGGACCAGGCGTCGCCGGCGATGTGGTGCAACAGGAGCAGGAGGACGCTCTCCCTCTCGGAGAGCCGGAACAGCCAGGCGCGCAGGGGCGGTTCCCCCGCCAGGTCGAAGCTGTGGCTCGCGGCGCGGGTCAGCTCGTCGTCCAGGGCGCGTGTCGTCGTCTCCACCACGTCGAGCTCCGGCCGGGCCGCGTCGGCGGGGAGCACCACCTGGTAGGAACCCGCCTCGTCGTTGGCCAGCAGGGTGCGGAGGGTCTCGTGGCGCGCGACGAGGTCGTGGAGTGCCCGGCGGAGTGCGTGGTGGTCGAGTTCCCCGGTGAGGCGGAGCGCGGTCGGGAGGTTGTAGGTGGGGGTGGGGCCTTCGAGTTGGTGGAGGAACCAGAGGCGTTGTTGGGCGTGGGAGAGGGGGATGCGGTCGGGGCGTTCGCGTGGGGTGAGGGGGGTGCGGGCGGTTTCCGCCTGGTCGAGTGTGCTGCTGAGTTGGGCGATGGTGGGGGTCTGGAAGAGCTGTCGGATGGGCAGCTCCGTGCCCAGGGTGGTGCGGATGCGGCTGACGAGGCGGGTGGCGAGGAGGGAGTGTCCGCCGAGGTGGAAGAAGTCGTCGTCGATGGTGACGTGGGGGACTCTCAGTACGTCGGCGTAGAGGCCGCAGAGGATCTCCTCGCGCGGGTTGCGGGGTTCACGGCCGGTGCTGGTGGTGGTGTGGTCGGGGGTGGGGAGTGCGGCGCGGTCGAGTTTGCCGTTGGGGGTGAGGGGGAGCGCGTCGAGGATGAGGAGGGCGGCGGGGACCATGTAGTCGGGGAGTACGTCGCGGAGATGGTCGCGGAGCTCGTCCTCGATGACGGGGGTGTGGGTGACGGCGTAGGCGATGAGGCGTTGGTCGCCCGGGGTGTCCTCGCGCAGCAGAACGGTGGCCTGGGTGACGGCCGGGTGGGTGGTCAGGACGGCTTCGATCTCGCCGGGTTCGATGCGGTGGCCGCGGAGTTTGATCTGGTGGTCGGTGCGCCCGGCGTACGCGAGTTGGCCGTCGTGTCGCCAACGCGCCAGGTCGCCCGTCCGGTACATGCGGGCGCCCGGTTCCCCGTGCGGGTCGGCGACGAAACGCTCGGCCGTCAGCCCCGGACGCCCGTGATAGCCACGGGCCAACTGCGGTCCGGCGACATAGAGCTCGCCGGTGACCCCGGGGGCCACGGGATTCAACGCGTGGTCCAGGACGTACACGGCCGTGTTGGCCACCGGCCGCCCGATGGGCGGACCGCCCGGGGTGGCGCCGTCGACCTCGGCTGCGGTCGCCCAGATGGTCGTCTCGGTCGGGCCGTAGAGATTGGTCACGGACAGGGCGACGTGGCGCAGTTCCGCCGCCAGCGCACCGGGGAGCGCTTCCCCGCCCACCAGGGCGTGCCGCAGCACCGGGTCCACGGCGCCGAGGGAGGTCAGCTCACGCCAGAGGCTGGGGGTTGCCTGGAGGTGGGTGGCCCGGGTGTCGGCGACCAGGCGGCGAAGTGCCTCGGGGTCCCGTGTGGTGTGCTTGTCGACGAGCGTGACCCGCGCACCGGCCAGCAGGGGCAGGAAGATCTCCAGCCCGGCGATGTCGAAGCTGACCGTGGTCACCGAGAGCAGATGGTCGTCCGCCGTCACGCGGAACCGGTCCTGCATCGTCATGAGGAAGTTGCCGAGACCGCGCAGCGGGACGACGACCCCCTTGGCCCGGCCGGTGGAGCCGGAGGTGTAGATGATGTACGCCGGGTTGTCCGGCGTCGGCCGGGGGCCGTCGCGGTCGCCGGGGGCGAGCGGCCGGGCCGGGGCGGACGACAGCGCGTCGGCGACCTCCGCGTCGTCCAGCAGCACCGTGGGCACGCCGGCCAGGAGGCGCGGGGCGGTCTCCCCGGTCGCGAGGGCCAGGACGGTCTCCGCGTCGCCGAGCATGTACCCGATGCGGTCGGCCGGGTAGTCGGGGTCGATGGGGAGGTAGGCCGCCCCGGTCTTCAGCACGGCCAACATGCCGACGACGAGGTCGAGCGACCGGGGCAGGGCGACGGCGACGAAACGTTCGGGGGCCGCGCCGCGTTGGGCGAGGAGCCGTGCCAACCGGTTGGCGCGGGCGTCCAGTTCGGCGTAGGTCAGGTGCCGACCCTCGAAGGAGAGCGCGGGCGCGTCCGGCGAGGCCGCCGCCCGCTCCTCGAACAGCTCGACGACGGACCGGGAGGGAAGCTCCCGCACGGGGCCGCTCCCGTCGACGAGGAGTCGCCGGCGCTGCTCCTCGCCCAGCACGTCGAGGCGGTCGAGGGGGGTGTCGGGGGAGTCGGTGACCGCTTCGAGGATGTGCAGCAGCCGTTCGGTGAGGGCCCGGACAGTACGGGCGTCGAAGAGGTCGGTGCTGAACGTGACGCCGCCGGTGATGCCTTCCGGCGTCTCGCTCGTGGGCTCGTCGAAGAAGAACGACAGGTCGAACCGCGCCGCAGGCGACTCGTTGGCCACCAACCGGGCGCTCAGCCCCGGCAGGCGCAGCGTCGGCTGGTCCGTCTCCCGGGTGTGCGGATTGCGCACGGTGAGCATGACCTGGAAAAGCGGGTGGTGCGAGAGGCTACGGGCGGGGTTGAGGTGCTCGACGAGCCGTTCGAACGGGAGGTCCTGGTGGGTGTAGGCGTCCAGGTCCGTCTCCCGCACCCGGCGCAGTAGCTCCCGGAACGTGGGGTTGCCGCTGGTGTCCGTGCGCAGCACCAGCGTGTTGAGGAAGAAGCCGGCCAGTTCCTCGACCGCGTTGTCCGTGCGCCCCGAGATGGGCGTGCCGATGGGGATGTCGTGACCGGCGCCGTGCCGGGAGAGCAGCGCCGCGACGGCGGCCTGAAGCACCATGAACACGCTGCTGTCGCTGCTCCGGGTGAGCGCCGTCAGACGTTCGTGGAGGCGCGGCGGAATGGTGAACGTGACGACCTCGCCGCGGTAGGAGGCGGTGGCGGGCCGGGGCCGGTCGGTGGGCAGGTCTAGCTGCTCCGGAATGCCGGCCAACGTCTCCCGCCAGTAGTCGAGTTGGCGGGCGATCCCGCTGTCGCCGTCACTCTCGGAGCCGAGGACCTCGTGTTGCCAGAGCGCGTAGTCGGCGTACTGGACGGGAAGCGGCGCCCAGCTCGGCGGCCGGTTCCGACAGCGGGCCGCGTAGGCGGAGGAGAGGTCCCGGGCCAGCAGGGCCCGCGACCACGCGTCGCACGCGATGTGGTGGAAGAGCAGGAGCAGCACGTGCTCGCCGTCCGAGAGGCGGAACAGGCGGACGAGCAGCGGGACTTCGGTGGCGAGGTCGAAGGTGTGCGTGGAGGCGTCCGCGAGGTGCCGCGCCAGCTCCTCCTCGTCGGTGTTGACGGTGGTGAGGGTGAGGTCGGCCTGTTCCGGGGTGAGGATGGTCTGCCTCGGGCCCTGGTCGTCCTCGGTGTAGAGGGTGCGGAGGGTCTCGTGGCGTGCGACGAGGTCGTTGAGGGCCTGGCGGAGTGCGTGGTGGTCGAGTTCTCCAGTGAGGCGGAGTGCGGTGGGGATGTTGTAGGTGGGGGTGGGGCCTTCGAGTTGGTGGAGGAACCAGAGGCGCTGCTGGGCGTAGGAGAGCGGGATGCGCGCGGGGCGTTCGCGGCGCGTGAGGGGGGTGCGGGCGGTCCCCGCCTGGTCGAGCGCGCTGCTCAGCTGGGCGATGGTGGGGGCCTCGAAGAACTGGCGAATCGGCAGTTCGGTGTTGAGGGTGGTGCGGATGCGGCTGATGAGCCGGATGGCGAGGAGGGAGTGTCCGCCGAGGTGGAAGAAGTCGTCGTCGATGGTGATGTGGGGGATGTTGAGGATGTCGGCGTAGAGGCCGCAGAGGATTTCCTCGCGTGGTGAGCGGGGGGCGCGGCCGGTGGGGTTTCTGGTTCCTGCTTCCTCGGGGGTGGGGAGTGCGTCGCGGTCGAGTTTGCCGTGGGGGGTGAGGGGGAGTGCGTCGAGGGTGAGGAGGGCGGTGGGGATCATGTAGTCGGGGAGGTGGGCTGCTGTGTGGTCGCGGAGTTCGTCTTCGGTGACGGGTGCTTGGGTGACGGTGTAGGCGATGAGGCGTTGGTCGCCTGGGGTGTCTTCGCGGAGGATGACGGTGGCTTGGGTGACGGCGGGGTGGGTGGTGAGGACGGTTTCGATTTCGCCGGGTTCGATGCGGTGGCC
>NZ_OCNE01000022.1 GCF_900230195.1 Streptomyces zhaozhouensis | reverse complement strand
CATCTGCATGAGTTGACCCGTGAGCATGGCCTTTCGGCGTTTGTGTTGTTCTCGTCGGTGGCTGGTGTGTTGGGTGGTCCGGGGCAGGGGAACTATGCGGCGGCCAACGCGTTCCTGGATGCGTTGGCTCAGTACCGGCAGTCGGTCGGTCTGCCCGGGGTGTCGTTGGCGTGGGGGTTGTGGGCGGCTGAGGGTGGTATGGCCGGTGGTCTGGACGCGGGGGACACCCGTCGGATCACGGGTGGTGGGTTGGTGCCCATCGTTCCGGACCGGGGGCTGGCGCTCTTCGACGCGGCGGCCACCACGGACCGGGCGCTGCTGGCGCCGGTACCGCTGGACCTGCCGACCTTGCGCCGTCAGGCGCGCACCGGGCCGGTGCCGCCGTTGCTGCGTGGTCTGGTGCGGGCCCCGGCCCGTCGGACGGCGGCAGCCGCCGGCTCCACCGCCGAGGGGTCGGCGCTGGCCCAGTCGCTCGCGGGGTTGCCCGAGGCGGAGCGGGAGAAGGCGCTGGTGGAGCTGGTGCGTACCCATGCCGCGACGGTGCTGGGCCACAGTTCCGCGCACGCCGTCGCGCCGGATCGAGCATTCAGGGAACTGGGCTTCGACTCGCTGAGCTCGGTCGAGCTGCGCAACCATCTGAACGCCGCGACCGAGTTGCGGCTGCCCGCCACCCTGGTCTTCGACTACCCGACGCCCGCCGCGCTCGCCGGCTTCATCGGCTCCGAACTCGCCGGTGCTCCCGCCGTCGTCGAGCCGGCGCGTGCGACCGTGGCGGCGACGGCGACGGACGAGCCGATCGCGATCGTCGGGATGGCGTGCCGCTATCCGGGCGGGGTGGACTCTCCGGAGGCGCTGTGGCGGCTGGTGCTGGAGGGCACGGATGCCATCAGCGAGTTCCCCACCAACCGGGGGTGGGACCTCGACGCGCTCTACCACCCCGACCCGGAGCACACCGGCAGTTCCTACACCCGCTCCGGCGGGTTCCTGCATGACGCGGACCAGTTCGATCCGGCGTTCTTCGGGATCTCGCCGCGTGAGGCGTTGGCGATGGACCCGCAGCAGCGGCTGCTGCTTGAGGCGTCGTGGGAGGCGTTCGAACGGGCCGGCATCGATCCGCACGCGGTGCGCGGCAGCGCGGTCGGGGTCTTCGCGGGCGTGATGTACCACGACTATGTCGCCAGGCTGCGTTCCGTCTCCGAGGACGTCGAGGGCTACCTCGGGACCGGCGGGTCCGGCAGCGTGGCGTCCGGCCGGGTGGCGTACGCGCTGGGGCTTGAGGGCCCGGCGGTCACGGTCGACACCGCCTGCTCCTCCTCGCTGGTCGCGCTGCACTGGGCGGCCCAGGCGCTCCGCCAGGGCGAGTGCCGGATGGCGCTGGCCGGCGGCGTCACCGTGATGGCCACGCCGAGCACCTTTGTCGACTTCAGTCGGCAGCGCGGGTTGGCGTCGGACGGGCGCTGCAAGTCGTTCTCCGACGACGCGGACGGCACCGGCTGGGGCGAGGGCGTGGGGATGCTGCTGGTCGAGCGGCTCTCCGACGCACGCCGCAACGGCCACCCGGTGCTGGCCGTCCTCCGGGGCTCGGCCGTCAACCAGGACGGCGCTTCCAACGGACTGACCGCGCCCAACGGACCCTCCCAACAGCGCGTCATCCGGCAGGCGTTGGGCTCCGCCGGGCTGAGCGCGGCGGACGTTGACGCGGTGGAGGCGCACGGCACCGGCACCACGCTCGGTGACCCGATCGAGGCGCAGGCGCTGCTGGCCACCTACGGGCAGGACCGGGCGGGGGACGAGCCGCTGTGGCTGGGCTCCATCAAGTCCAACATCGGCCACACGCAGGCCGCCGCGGGTGTCGCCGGGATCATCAAGATGGTGATGGCCATGCGCCATGGCCAGTTGCCCCCCACGCTGCACGTCGGGGAGCCCTCCAGCAACGTGGACTGGTCCGCGGGTGAGGTGGAGCTGCTGTCGGAGGCCCGGCCCTGGCCGGAGACCGGCCGCCCGCGCCGTGCCGCGGTGTCCTCGTTCGGCATCAGCGGCACCAACGCGCACACCATCATCGAGCAGGTGGTGGAGCCGGCGTACACCCCGGCGAGGGCCGGTGGCCCGGTGCCCTGGGTGGTGTCCGCCCGTGGTGCGGAGGCGCTACGCGGCCAGGCGGCCCGACTGCGCGATCATCTCATCGGCCACCCGGAGCTGGCTCCCGCGGATGTCGCGTTCTCGCTGGCCACCTCGCGGGCGCCGTTCGACCACCGGGCGGTCGTGCTCGGCGAGGACCGGGCGGCGCTGGTGGACGGCCTGGCGGCGCTCGCCGAGGGCCGACCCTCGACGGGCGTCTTCAGCGGCACCGTCGCCACCGGCGGACTCGCGTTCCTGTTCTCGGGCCAGGGTTCGCAGCGGCTCGGCATGGGGCGCGAACTCGCGGCCCGCTACCCGGTGTTCGCGCGGGCCCTCAACGAGACGTTGGGGCACTTCGACTCGGCTGTCCGCGCGACGCTCTTCGGCGAGGACGAAGCGGCCCTGCATCAGACCGGGTTCACCCAGCCGGCGTTGTTCGCGGTCGAGGTGGCCTTGTTCCGGCTCGTTGAGTCCTGGGGCGTCCGTCCCGAGGTCCTTGCCGGGCATTCGATCGGTGAGTTGGCGGCGGCGCATGTGGCCGGTCTCTGGTCGTTGTCGGACGCGGCGCGGGTGGTCGCGGCGCGTGCCGGGTTGATGCAGGCGTTGCCGAGCGGTGGGGCGATGGTGGCGATCCGGGCGACCGAGGCGGAGGTGTTGCCGACGCTGACCGGGGAGGTGGGTATCGCGGCGGTCAACGGGCCGTCGTCCGTGGTGGTTTCTGGCGCCGAGGGCGAGGTCGAGGCGGTCGCGGAGCACTGGAAGGCCGAGGGGCGGAAGGTGACGCGGCTGCGGGTCAGCCACGCGTTCCACTCGCCGTTGATGGACCCGATGCTGGTCGACTTCCGCCGGGTGCTTTCCGAGGTCAGCTACGGGGTGCCCACCGTTCCGATCGTCTCCACCCTCACCGGGCGTCCCGCCACTCCCGAGGAGCTGGCCGACCCGGAGTACTGGGTGCGGCACGTCCGCGAGGCGGTCCGGTTCGCCGACGCCGTCGGCCTGCTGGCGGAGGAGGGGGTGGTCACCTTCGTCGAGATCGGTCCAGGCGGGGCGCTCACCGCGCTCGGCCAGGAGACCGCGCCGGACGCCGCGTTCGTACCCGCCCTGCGCGCCGACCGCGACGAGGAGACGGCGCTGCTCGCCGCCCTCGCCCAGGCCCACACCAGGGGCGTCCACCTCGACTGGCCGGCGTTCTTCACCAGCGTCGTGGCCCGCGCCCGCCGTGTCGACCTGCCCACCTACGCCTTCCAGCACCGCCGCTACTGGCTGGACACCGGCGTGGGCGCGGGCGACCTGGACGCGGCGGGGCTCGGCGCGGCCGGGCATCCGCTGCTGGGCGCGCTGGTGGAGCCGGCCGACGGGGAGGGGCTGCTCCTCACCGGGCGGCTGTCGGTGGAGTCCCACCCCTGGCTGGCCGATCACGTGATCCAGGGGTCGGTGCTGCTGCCCGGCACCGCGCTGCTGGACCTGGCGGTGCGGGCCGGCGACCAGGTCGGCTGCGACCTGGTGGAGGAGCTGACCCTGGAGGCGCCGCTGGTGGTGCCCGAGCGGGGCGGCGTGCGGGTGCAGTTGCGGGTCGGTGAGCCGGACGCCTCCGGCCGGCGGCAGGTCACGGTGCACGCCCGCGAGGACGAGGCGGACCCCTGGACGCGGCACGCCGCCGGCACCCTGGCGGCCGGGACGGCGCCCGTCACCGGGGAGCCGGCGGCCTGGCCGCCGGCCGGGGCGGAGCCGGTCGAACTGGCCGGGGTCTACGACCGGATGGCGGACGCCGGCTTCGGCTACGGGCCGGTGTTCCAGGGCCTGCGGGCCGCCTGGCGGCGCGGCGACCAGGTGTTCGCCGAGGTGGCGCTGGACGAGGATGTGGAGGTCGGCGGCTTCGGGCTGCACCCGGCGCTGCTGGACGCGGCGCTGCACGCGGTGGGCCTGGTGGGGGAGGCGGACGCCCCGGGCGGCCTGCCGTTCTCCTGGGCCGGGGTGCGGCTGCACGCCGCCGGCGCGACCGTGCTGCGGGTGCGGCTGACGCTGGCGGGGCCTGACCGGGTGGCGCTCGCGGTCGCGGACGGGGCGGGCGCCCCCGTGGCCGACGTCGAGTCGCTGGTGCTGCGGCCGGTGTCGGGGGCCGTGGCGCGACAGGGCTGGGAGTCGCTGTTCCGGCTGGACTGGGTGCCGGCGTCGGTGACGGCGGACGACGCGGGCCAGGTGGCGGAGTTCGCCGACTGGGCGGCGATCCGCGCCGCGCTGGACGCGGGCGACGAGCTGCCGGAGCGGGTGGTGGTCCGGCTCCCCGAGTCGCCCGGCGCGGCGCCGGTGCGTCAACGGGTCCTGGAAGCGCTGGAGTTGCTGCGCGGCTGGCTGGCCGACGAGCGGTGTGCGGCGTCCCGGCTGGTGTTGGTGACCCGGGGCGCGGTCGCGGTCGGTGCCGACGGCGACGTGCGGGACCTGGCGTTGGCGGCGGTGTGGGGACTGGTGCGCACCGCGCAGGTGGAGCACCCGGACCGGTTCGTGCTGGTGGACCGCGACGGCGAGGGCGGGGACGGCCCCTGGCGCTCCGCGCTGGCAGCAGGCGAGCCGCAGTTGGCGGTGCGGGACGGGCGGACGTTCGTGGCCCGGCTGGCGCGGGTGCGGCCCGAGACCGGGCCCGCGCCGGCGTTCGGCCCGGAGAGCGTGGTGCTGGTGACGGGCGCCTCGGGCGCGTTGGGCGGCCTGGTCGCCCGCCATCTGGTCGCCGAACACGGCGTTCGGGGGCTGGTCCTGGCCAGCCGGCGCGGCCGGGTCGGCGACCTGCACGACGAGTTGACGGCCGCCGGCGCCGAGGTGGTCTCCCTCGCCTGCGACGTGTCGGACCGTCAGGCGCTGGCCGCGTTGCTGGCCGAGCATTCGGTGACGGCGGTGGTGCACACGGCCGGGGTGTTGGCGGACGGCACCGTCGGCTCGCTGACGGAGGAGCAGTTCGACGCGGTGTTCCGGCCGAAGGCGGACGCGGCGTGGCATCTGCACGAGCTGACCCGTGACCTGGACCTGTCGGCCTTCGTCCTGTTCTCCTCGGTGGCGGGCACACTGGGCGCGCCGGGGCAGGGCAACTACGCGGCGGCCAACGCGTTCCTGGACGGACTGGCGGCCCACCGTCGGGCCGCGGGACTGCCCGCCACGTCACTGGCCTGGGGGCTGTGGGCGGACGGCATGGGGGCCGCGGTGGCGAACGCCGCCGAGCACGGCCTCTCCGGGGAGGAGGGCGTGCGGCTCTTCGACCTGGCCACCGCGGCCACCGCCGCCGGCGACCCGGTGCTGCTGCCGATGCGGCTCGACCTGCGGGCGGTGCGGCAACTGCCCGTGGTGCCTGCGGTGTTCAGCGGTCTGGTGCGGACGAAGGACCGCCGCGCGGCGGGCGGCGGGGCCGATCCGGCCGGCGTGCTCCGGGACCGGCTGGCGCCGCTGACCGAGGCGGAACGGGCCAAGGCGCTGCTGGAACTGGTGCGTACCCAGGTCGCCTCGGTGCTCGGGCACGCCGGGCCGGAGGCGGTGCCGGCCGGCCAGGCGTTCACCGAGCTGGGCTTCGACTCGCTGACCGCCGTCGACCTGCGCAACCGGCTCAACGCGGTGACCGGGCTGCGGCTGCCGGCCACCCTGGTCTTCGACTACCCGACGCCCGCCGCGCTGGCCGGCTTCGTCGACGGCGAGTTCGCGGGCGCGGCGCCCGCCGCTGCCGTGGCGGCGCCCGTGGCGGCGGCCACGGCGGACGAGCCGATCGCCATCGTCGGGATGGCCTGCCGCTACCCGGGCGGGGTCCGTTCCCCCGAGGACCTGTGGCGGCTGGTCGCGGACGGCGCGGAGGGGGTGACGCCCTTCCCGACCGAGCGCGGCTGGGACCTGGACGCGCTCTACGACCCGTCGGGCGAGCGCGTCGGCAGCTCCTACACCCGCGAGGGCGGCTTCCTGCACGACGCCGACCGGTTCGACCCGGCGTTCTTCGGGATCTCGCCGCGTGAGGCGCTGGCGATGGACCCGCAGCACCGGCTGCTGCTGGAGACCTCCTGGGAGGCGTTCGAACGGGCCGGCATTGACCCGCACGCGGTGCGCGGCAGCGCGACCGGGGTCTTCGCCGGCGTGATGTACCACGACTACGCCTCGCAACTGCACGGCGTGCCGAAGAGCGTCGAGGGCTACCTCGGCACGGGCAACGCGGGCAGCGTCGCCTCCGGCCGGGTCTCCTACACCTTCGGGCTTGAGGGGCCCGCCATGACCGTGGACACGGCCTGCTCCTCGTCGCTGGTGGCGCTGCACCTGGCGGCGCGGGCGCTGCGTTCGGGTGAGTGCGAGCTGGCGCTGGCCGGCGGGGTGACGGTGATGTCGACGCCCGGCGCGTTCGTCGACTTCAGCCGGCAGCAGGGCCTCTCGCCCGACGGCCGCTGCCGCTCGTTCTCCGCCGACGCCAACGGCACCGGGTGGGGCGAGGGCGTGGGGATGCTGGTGCTGGAGCGGCTCTCCGACGCGCGGCGGAACGGGCACCGGGTGCTGGCCGTGGTGAAGGGCTCCGCGGTCAACCAGGACGGTGCGTCGAACGGGTTGACGGCGCCGAACGGTCCTTCCCAACAGCGGGTGATCCGGCAGGCGTTGGAGGCCGCGGGCCTGACCACGGCGGATGTGGACGCGGTGGAGGCACATGGCACCGGCACCACGCTGGGCGACCCGATCGAGGCGCAGGCGCTGCTCGCCACCTACGGGCGGCGGCGTTCCGGCGACGAGCCGTTGTGGCTGGGCTCGTTGAAGTCGAACATCGGCCACACCCAGGCCGCCGCCGGCGTGGGCGGGGTGATCAAGATGGTGATGGCGCTGCGGCACGGGCTGCTGCCGAAGACGCTGCACGTGGACGAGCCCTCGCCGCACATCGACTGGTCGGCGGGCGAGGTGGAGCTGCTGACCGAGGCCAGGCCCTGGCCGGAGGCCGACCGGCCCCGGCGGGCGGGCGTCTCGTCCTTCGGGTTCAGCGGCACCAACGCGCATGTGATCATCGAGGCGCCCGCCGAGCCCGACCCGGCGCCGCCCGCCAAGACGCCCGCGCCGCTCGGGCCCTGGCTGGTCTCAGGCCGCACCGAGGGCGCGCTCACTGACCAGGCGCTGCGGCTCCGGGACCACCTCGCGGCCCACCCCGACCTCGAACCGGCCGCCGTGGCGCGCGCGTTGGCGACATCCAGGGCCGGGTTCGAGCACCGGCTGGCCGTCGTCGGCCGGGACCTGACCGATCTGGTCGCCGGGCTCACCGACGCCGCCGAGGGGCGGCTCGGGGACGGCGCGGTGGTGCGCGGCGTCGCCGCCGAGCACCGCGTCGGCTTCCTCTTCTCGGGGCAGGGCTCGCAGCGGCTCGGCATGGGCCGCGAACTGGCCGCCGTCTTCCCGGTGTTCGAGACCGCGTTGGACGAGGCGTTGGCGGAGTTCGACCCGGCGGTCGCCGAGACGCTGTTCGGCGCGGAGGAGGAAGCGCTGAACGAGACCGGGTTCACCCAGCCGGCGCTCTTCGCCGTCGAGGTCGCTCTCTTCCGGCTCCTCGCATCGTTCGGGGTGCGCGCCGACGTGCTGGCCGGGCACTCGATCGGTGAGTTGGCCGCCGCGCATGTCGCGGGAGTGTGGTCCCTGTCCGACGCGGCGAAGGTGGTGGCGGCGCGCGCCGGGCTGATGCAGGCGCTGCCGAGCGGTGGGGCGATGGTCGCGATCCGGGCGACCGAGGCGGAGGTGTTGCCGACGCTGAGCGGGAACGTCGGTATCGCGGCGGTCAACGGGCCGTCGTCGGTGGTGGTTTCGGGCGCCGAGCGGGATGTGGAGGCGGTCGCGGGGCACTGGCGTGGCGAGGGGCGGAAGGTGACGCGGCTGCGGGTCAGCCACGCGTTCCACTCGCCGCTGATGGACCCGATGCTGGACGACTTCCGCCGGGTGCTTTCCGAGGTCACCTACCGGACGCCCACCCTGCCGATCGTCTCGACCCTCACCGGCCGCCCGGCCGGCGCGGAGGAGCTGACCGACCCCGGGTACTGGGTGCGGCACGTCCGCGAGGCGGTGCGCTTCGGCGACGCCGTCGCCCAGCTGGACGCGGACGTGCTGGTCGAGATCGGGCCCGGCGGAACGCTCTCCGCGCTCGGCCAGGAGACCGCGCCCGACGCCGCGTTCGTTCCGACCCTGCGCGCCGACCGGCCGGAGGACGGCGCGCTGCGGACCGCGCTCGCCGAGCTGCATGTGCGGGGGGTGCCGGTGGACTGGGCGGCCTATCACACGCCCGGCGGTCCGGGCGTGGAACTGCCGACCTACGCCTTCCAGTACCAGCGGTTCTGGCCCGACACGGCGGCCGGGCCCGCCTCCGACGCGAGCGGGCTGGGGCTGGGGTCGGCCGACCACGCGCTGTTGGGCGCCGCCGTCACCCTGGCCGACGAGGACACCGTTCTGTTCACCGGCCGGCTGTCGCTGCGGACACATCCGTGGCTGGCCGGGCACGAGATCATGGGCGCGGCGCTGCTGCCCGGCACGGCGTTCGTCGAGCTGGCGGTGCGGGCCGGCGACCAGGTGGGGCTCGACGCGGTCGAGGAGCTGACGCTGGAGTCGCCCCTGGTGCTGCCCGCGCGGGGCGCCGTTCAGGTGCAGCTGCGGGTGGGCGCGCCGGACGGGGCGGGGCGTCGCCCGCTCGCCGTGCACGCCAGGGAGGAGGACGGCGACCCGACCTGGGTCCGGCACGCCAGCGGTCTGCTGGCCGCCGGTGGCGCCGCCCCCGCTCCCGCCGGGCCGGGCGCCTGGCCGCCGGCCGGCGCGGAGCCCGTCGAACTGGCCGGTCTCTACGATGAGATGGCCGACGGCGGTTTCCGCTACGGGCCGCTCTTCCAGGGCCTGCGGGCCGCCTGGCGGCGCGGCGACGAGGTGTTCGCCGAGGTGGCGCTGGACGAGGACGTGGAGGTCGGCGGCTTCGGGCTGCACCCGGCGCTGCTGGACGCGGCGCTGCACGCCGTCGGACTGACCGCCGGCGCCGCCCAGGGACTGCCGTTCTCCTGGTCCGGGGTGCGGCTGCACGCGGCCGGCGCCACCGCGCTGCGGGTGCGGCTCGCCCCGACGGAGGCGGGCGGGGTGTCGCTGTCCGTCACGGACGGCGCGGGCACCCCGGTGGCCGACGTGGACGCGCTGGTGCTGCGCCCGGTGGCGCCGGAGGCGCTGGGCGCGGCCCGGCGCTCGGAGTCGCTGTTCCGGGTGGACTGGGTGCCGGCCCCGACGCCGCCCCCGACCGTGGCGTCGGCCGGCGGTCCTGGCTCGGTGGCGGAGTTCGCCGACTGGGCGGCGATCCGGGCCGCGCTGGAGGCGGGGGAGTCGCTGCCGGAGCGGGTGGTGGTCCGCTGCGTCGGTGACCACGACGCCGCTGCCGCCCGTGAACGCGTCCTGCACCTACTGGAGTTGCTGCGCGGGTGGCTGGCCGACGAGCGGTGTGCGGCATCCCGCCTGGTGCTGGTGACCCGGGGCGCGGTCGCCGTCGAGCCGGGCGAGGACGTGCCCGACCTGGCGGGCGCCGCCGTGTGGGGCCTGGCGCGGTCGGCCCGCTCGGAGAACCCGGACCGGCTGGTGCTGCTGGACGTGGACGGCGAGGACGGCTGGAAACCGGCCGTGGCCAGCGCCGAACCCGAGCTGGCGGTGCGCGGCGGCGAGGTGTGGGTGCCCCGGCTGGCGCGGGTGCGGCCCGAGCCGGTGGAGGGCGCCGGATTCGGTGCGGGCCCGGTGCTGGTGACGGGCGCCTCCGGGGTGCTGGGCGGGCTGGTGGCGCGTCGTCTGGTGGCCGAACACGGCGTGCGCGAACTGGTGTTGGCGAGTCGGCGTGGTGAGTTCGGTGCTCTGCGGGAGGAGTTGGAGGTGGCCGGTGCCGAGGTGACCGCCGTGGCGTGCGACGTCGGAGACCGGGAGGCGGTGGCCGGACTGCTGGCCGCGCACCCGGTGACGGCGGTCGTCCACGTGGCCGGCGTGCTGGACGACGCCACCATCCCGTCGCTGACGGCCGAGCGGATCGACACGGTCTTCCGGCCGAAGGTGGACGCCGCGTGGAATCTGCATGAGTCGACGCGCGGCCTGGAGCTGTCGGCGTTCGTGCTGTTCTCGTCGGCGGCGGGGACGTTCGGCAACGCGGGGCAGGGCAACTACGCGGCGGCGAACGCGTATCTGGACGCGTTGGCTCAGCACCGCAGGGCTGTGGGGTTGCCGGCGACTTCGCTGGCGTGGGGCCTGTGGGCGGGTGAGGACGGGATGGGTGCCGGGCTCGCGCGGACGGGTGCGGTCGGTCTTGAGGCGGAAGAGGGGCTGGCGCTCTTCGACGCGGCGGCCCTCGGCACCGACCCCGTCGTCCTGCCCATGCGCCTCGACCTGCGCGGGGCACGGCGACTCCCCTCTGTGCCACCGCTTCTCAGCGGCCTGGTGCGGACCGCGACCCGCCGGGCCGTGGAGACCGGGACCGACCCGGCCGCCGCGCTGCGGGAGCGGCTGGCCGCCCTGCCGCCGGCCGAACGGACCTCCGCCCTGCTGGACCTGGTGTGCGCGCGGGTCGCGGCCGTGCTGGCGCTGCCGGGACCGGAGGCGGTGGACGAGCGGCGGGCCTTCACCGAGCTGGGCTTCGACTCGCTGACCGCCGTCGAGCTGCGCAACCGGCTCAACACCGCGACCGGACTGCGGCTGCCGGCCACCCTGGTCTTCGACCACCCGACGCCGCTGGACCTGGTGGAGCGGATCGCCGACGGGCTCGCCGTGGACGAGCCGGCCGTCGGGGTGGCCGACGGAGTGGCACCGCTGCTCGCCGAGTTGGGCCGGATCGAGGCCGGCCTGGCCTCGATCCGGCCGGGCGACGACACGGACGACCGGGTCGGCGAGCGGCTGGCGGCGCTGCTCGCCACCTGGCGGGAGAGCCGGGCCGGCGCCGCCGAGGGGGCGCCGGACGACCTCGACGACGCCACGGACGACGAGATGTTCGACCTGCTCGGCAAGGAGTTCGGCATCTCCTGACCCGGCCTCGCCCACCCCGACGCCCGGCACCGACGCCGCGCCCCGCCACCCCCACTCGCACGATGTTCTCCTGGAGTTGAGACGGCATGGACAACGAGGACAAGCTCCGGTACTTCCTGAAGCGGGTCACCGCCGACCTGCGCGAGACCCGTCAGCGGCTGCGCCAGGTCGAGGAGGGGGAGCAGGAGCCGGTCGCCATCATCGGGATGAGCTGCCGCTACCCCGGCGGCGTCGCCTCACCCGAGGAGCTGTGGGAGCTGGTCGCCGAGGGCCGGGACGGGGTGACCGCGTTCCCCACCGACCGGGGCTGGGGCGAGGTCGAGCTGGTCGACCCGGAGGACCGGGACCGGGTCTTCCGCGCCGAGGGCGGGTTTCTGCACGACGCCGCCGAGTTCGACCCCGGGCTCTTCGGCATCTCGCCGCGTGAGGCGCTGGCGATGGACCCGCAGCAGCGGCTGCTGCTGGAGACCTCCTGGGAGGCGTTCGAACGCGCCGGGCTCGACGTCTCGACGCTGCGCGGCAGCCGGACCGGGGTGTTCGCGGGGGTGATGTACCACGACTACACCTCGCGGCTGCGGTCGGTGCCGGAGGAGGTGGCGGGCTTCCTCGGCACCGGCAGCTTCGGCAGCGTCGCCTCCGGCCGGGTCTCCTACACCTTCGGTCTCGAGGGGCCCGCGGTCACCGTCGACACGGCCTGCTCCTCCTCGCTGGTGACGCTCCATCTGGCGGCACAGGCGCTGCGCTCGGGGGAGTGCTCGCTGGCGCTGGCCGGCGGCGTCACCGTGATGGCCACGCCCGACACCTTCGTCGGCTTCAGCAGACAACGGGGGCTGGCCGCCGACGGGCGCTGCAAGTCGTTCGCGGACAGCGCGGACGGCACCGGCTGGGGCGAGGGCGCCGGAATGCTGTTGCTGGAACGGCTCTCCGACGCGCGCCGCAGGGGCCACCCCGTGCTCGCCGTCGTGCGCGGCTCGGCCGTCAACCAGGACGGCGCCTCCAACGGCCTGACGGCCCCCAACGGCCCCTCCCAACAGAGCGTCATCCGGCAGGCGTTGGAGAGCGCGGGCCTGACCACGGCGGACGTGGACGCGGTGGAGGCGCACGGCACCGGCACCACGCTGGGCGACCCGATCGAGGCGCAGGCGCTGCTCGCCACCTACGGCCAGGGCCGGCGCGTGGGGAACCCGCTGTGGCTCGGCTCCGTGAAGTCCAACATCGGCCACACCCAGGCCGCCGCCGGCGTCGCCGGGGTCATCAAGATGGTCCTCGCCATGCGGCACGGCCGACTGCCCCGCAGCCTGCACCTGGACCAGCCCTCCACCCATGTCGACTGGTCGGCCGGGGCCGTCGAACTGCTGGCCGAGGCCAGGCCGTGGCCGGAGACCGGGCAGCCCCGGCGCGGCGCGGTGTCCTCGTTCGGCATCAGCGGCACCAACGCGCACGTGATCCTCGAACAGGCCCCCGCGCCGGAGCCGGACGAGGAGTGGGGCGAGCCCGCCGAGCCCGTCGACCCGGTGCTGGCCGACGCCGTGCCGTGGGTGCTCTCCGGCAACGACCAGGCCGCGCTGCGCGCCCGCGCCGCCGACCTGCTGGCCCACCTGGACGGGCGGGACGAGCCCCGGACCGCGGACGTCGGCCTCGCGCTCGCCACCAGCCGCGCCGCACTGCCGCACCGGGCCGCCGTCGTCGGTGCCGACGACGCCGAACTGCGGCGCGGGCTCGCCGCGTTGGCCGCCGGCGGCGAGGCGGCGAACCTGCTGCGCGGCACCGTCGGCAGCCGGGGCAAGCTGGCCTTCCTCTTCAGCGGCCAGGGCAGCCAGCGGCTCGGCATGGGCCGCGAACTGTATCTGGAGTTCCCGGTGTTCGCCCGAGCGCTGGACGAGGCGTGCGCCGCGCTCGACCCGCACCTGGACCGGCCGCTGCGCGCCCTTCTCTTCGCCGAACCCGGCACCGAGGAGGGCACCGAGGCCGCCGCGCTGCTCGACCACACCACCTACACCCAGCCCGCGCTCTTCGCCTTCGAGGTGGCCCTCTACCGCCTGGTGACGGCCTGGGGCCTCACGCCCCGCCTCCTCGCCGGCCACTCCGTCGGCGAACTGGCCGCCGCCCATGTCGCCGGCGTCTTCTCGCTCGCCGACGCCGCACGGCTGGTCGCCGCCCGGGGCCGGCTGATGGGGGCGCTGCCCGAGGGCGGCGCGATGCTCTCGCTGCGCGCCGACGAGGCGACCGCCGGCGCCCTGCTCGACGCGCACGGCGGCGGCGCGGCGGACCTGGCGGCGGTCAACGGCCCCGAGTCCACCGTGGTGGCGGGCGACGCCGACGCGGTCGCCGCCGTCGGCGCCGCCTGGCGCGCCCGCGGCGGGCGCACCCGCTATCTGCGGGTCAGCCATGCCTTCCACTCCCCGCATGTGGACGCCGTGCTGGGGGAGTTCCGCGCCGTCGCCCGCACCGTCGACTACGTCACCCCCGCGATCCCGCTGGTCTCCACCCTGACCGGTGCCCCGCTCACGGCCGAGCAGGCCGTCGACCCCGAGCACTGGGTGCGTCACGCCCGCGGGGCGGTGCGCTTCCTCGACGGCGTGCGCTGCCTGCGCGAGCGGGGCGTCAGCCACTTCCTGGAACTGGGCCCGGACGCGGTGCTGACCGCGATGGGCCGGGACTGCCTCGACCAGGACGCGCTGCTGGTGCCGGCCGCGCGCGCCGACCGGCCGGAGGGCGCCACCCTCACCGCCGCCGTGGCCGCCCTGCACACCAGGGGCGTCGACGTCGACTGGCCCGCGTTCTTCGCCGGCCGCGACGCCCAGCGGATCGAGCTGCCCACCTACCCGTTCCAGCGCGCCCGCTACTGGCTGGACGCGGGCACGCCCGCCGGCGACGTGACGTCGGCCGGCCTCTCGCCGGCCGACCACCCGCTGCTGGGCGCCGCCGTCACCCTGGCCGACGAGGAGGGCGCGCTGCTCACCGGCCGGCTCTCGTCGGCCACCCACCCGTGGCTGGCCGACCACACGGTGGGCGGCGTGGTGCTGGTGCCGGGCACCGCGCTGCTGGAGCTGGCCGTGCGCGCCGGCGACCAGGTCGGCCTCGGAGGGGTCGAGGAGTTGACGCTGGCGGCCCCGCTGGTGCTCCCGACGGACGGCGCCGTGCGGCTCCAGGTCGCGGTGGGCCCGCCGGACGCCTCCGGCCGCCGCCCGCTCACCGTGCACGCCAGGCCCGAGGACGAGCCGGCCGACGCCCCGTGGACCCG
Source organism: Streptomyces zhaozhouensis (assembly GCF_900230195.1). Classification (GTDB taxonomy): domain Bacteria; phylum Actinomycetota; class Actinomycetes; order Streptomycetales; family Streptomycetaceae; genus Streptomyces; species Streptomyces zhaozhouensis. The sequence continues at coordinate 91,735 of NZ_OCNE01000022.1, read as the reverse complement.
GCACGCCTTCGGCACCCTCGCCGCGGAACCGCCGGCCGCCCCGGAGACCGCCGGCGCCGCATGGCCGCCCGCCGGCGCCGAACCGCTCGACCTGACCGGCCGCTACGACGCGCTGGCCGCCGCCGGCCTCGGCTACGGGCCGGCCTTCCGCGGCCTGCGCGCCGCCTGGCGGCTCGGCGAGGACGTCCTCGCCGAGGTGGAGTCGCCCGACGCGGACGCCGCCGGCTCGTTCGGGCTGCACCCCGCGCTGCTCGACGCGGTGCTGCACGCCGTCGGCCTGGGCGACTTCGTCGCCGACGCGGAACGGCTGCACCTGCCCTACTCCTGGCGCGGGGTGCGGCTGCACCGCGCGGGCGCGCCCGCGCTGCGGGCCCGGCTGTCGCCGGCCGGCCCGTCCGGCGTCGCCCTCGCCCTGACCGACGCCGCCGGCGCGCCCGTCGCCACCGTCGAGGCCCTCGCCCTGCGGCCGTTGTCCACGGACGCGCTGGCCGGGGACCGCTCGGACGCGCTCTTCCGCGTGGACTGGACCCGGCTGCGGCCCGGCGTCCCCGGCGACGGGCAGCGCCTCGCGGTGCTGGGGGAGGGGCTCGGGGGCGATCCGGAGGCCCGCTACCCCGACCTGCCGGCGCTGATCGCCGGGCTCGCCGAACGGCCGGCACCCGACGTGGTGTTGGCGCCCGCCCCGCCGGCCGCGGAACCGGGCGAGGCCACCCGCTGGGCGCTGGCGCTGCTCCAGCGCTGGCTGGCCGAGGACGGGCTGGCCGACGCGCGGCTGGTGCTGGTGACCAGGGGCGCGGTCGCGGCCACACCCGGCGACGACGTGCCGGACCTGGCCAACTCCCCGCTGTGGGGCCTGGTCCGCGCCGCGCTGACCGAGCACCCGGGCCGCTTCGCCCTGATCGACCTCGACCCCGAGGCGGACCCCGACTCCGCCCCCGAAGCGCACCTCGGCGCCGTCGCCACGGGCGAGCCCCAACTGGCCCTGCGCGGCGGCGAGATATGGGCACCCCGGCTGGTGCGGGCACGGCCAGAGCCGGTGGAGGGCGCCGGATTCGGCGCGGGCCCCGTGCTGGTGACGGGCGCCTCCGGGATGTTGGGCGGACTCGTGGCCCGCCGTCTGGTGGCCGAACACGGCGTGCGCGAACTGGTGTTGGCGAGCCGGCGTGGTCGGTTCGACGGGTTGCGCGAGGAGTTGGAGGCGGCCGGTGCCGAAGTGACCGCCGTGGCCTGCGATCTGGGCGACCGGGAGGCGGTGGCCGGACTGCTGGCCGCGCACCCGGTGACGGCGGTCGTCCACGTGGCCGGCGTGCTGGACGACGCCACCCTCACCTCCCTGTCGGGCGACCAGGTGGAGGCGGTCTACCGCCCCAAGGTGCGGGCGGCCCTGCATCTGCACGAGTTGACGCGGGCGCTGGACCTGTCGGCGTTCGTGGTGTTCTCCTCGGCGGCCGGGACGTTCGGCAACGCGGGCCAGGCCAACTACGCGGCGGCCAACGCCTATCTGGACGCGCTGGCCCACCACCGCCGCGCCGCGGGGCTGCCCGCCACCTCCCTGGCGTGGGGCCTGTGGGCCGGCGGGGAGGGGATGGGCGCCCGGCTGGCCGGGACCGGCGCGGCCGGTCTCGCGCCGGAGGAGGGACTGGCGCTCTTCGACGCGGCGGCCCTCGGTACCGACCCCGTCGTCCTGCCCATGCGCCTCGACCTGGCGCCGCTGCGCGCCCACCCCGGCCCCGTGCCCCCGTTGCTGCGTTCCCTGGTCCGCCCGGCCCGGCCCACCGCCGCCGCCCCCGCCGAGGACGGCGGTGACCGGCCCGGCGGACTGGCGGCCCGGCTGGCCGCGCTGCCGCCGGAGAAGCGCCTGCCGACCCTGGTCGACCTGGTGCGGACCGCCGTCGCCGCCGTGCTCGGCCACGACTCGGCCGCCGCCGTCGAGCCGGAACGGTCCTTCACCGAGCTGGGCTTCGACTCGCTGACCGCCGTCGAGCTGCGCAACCGGCTGGACGCCGCCAGCGGCCTGCGGCTGCCCGCGACCCTGGTCTTCGACCACCCCTCGCCGCTCGTCCTCGCCACCCACCTCCGCACCGCCCTCCTCGGCGACGCCTCGCCCGACCGCGCGTCCGACCCCGCGACCCGGTCGACCACGGCCGCGCGCACCGCCGCCGACGACGAGCCGATCGCCATCGTCGGCATGGCCTGCCGCTTCCCCGGCGGCGTCGCCTCCCCCGAGGAGCTGTGGGGGCTGGTCGCGCAGGGCCGCGACGCGATCTCCGACTTCCCCGACAACCGGGGCTGGGACGTGGCCTCGCTCTACGACCCCGACCCGGCACACACCGGCACCAGCACCGTCCGGCACGGCGGCTTCCTGCACGACGCGGCCGACTTCGACCCGGCGTTCTTCGGCATGTCCCCGCGCGAGGCGCTCACCGTCGACCCGCAGCAGCGGCTGCTGCTGGAGACCTCCTGGGAGGCGCTGGAGCGCGCCGGCATCGACCCCAGGTCGCTGCGCGGCAGCCGGACCGGGGTGTTCGCCGGCGTGATGTACAACGACTACGCCTCGCGGCTCGGCCGCGCCCCGGACGGCTTCGAGGGGCAGATCGGGGTGGGCAGTTCCGGCAGCGTCGCCTCCGGCCGGGTCTCCTACGTCCTGGGGCTTGAGGGCCCGGCGGTCAGCGTGGACACCGCCTGCTCCTCCTCGCTGGTCGCCCTGCACTGGGCGGCCCAGGCGCTGCGCGCCGGCGAGTGCGAGCTGGCGCTGGCCGGCGGCGTGACGGTGATGTCCAGCCCGGCGACCTTCGTCGAGTTCAGCCGGCAGCGCGGCCTGGCCCCCGACGGCCGCTGCAAGGCGTTCGCCGCCGCCGCCGACGGCACCGGCTGGGGCGAGGGCGTCGGGATGCTGCTGGTGGAGCGGCTCTCCGACGCACGGCGCAACGGGCACCGGGTGCTCGCCGTCATCCGCGGCTCGGCGATCAACCAGGACGGCGCCTCCAACGGCCTGACGGCCCCCAACGGCCCCTCCCAACAGCGAGTGATCCGCCAGGCGTTGGCGAGCGCGGGCCTGACCGCCGCCGACGTCGACGCGGTCGAGGCGCACGGCACCGGCACCACCCTCGGGGACCCCATCGAGGCCCAGGCGCTGCTCGCCACCTACGGCCAGGGCCGCGAGGACGGACACCCGCTCTGGCTCGGCTCGTTGAAGTCGAACGTCGGCCACACCCAGGCGGCGGCCGGCGTCGGCGGCGTCATCAAGATGGTGCAGGCCATGCGGCACGGCCAACTCCCCCGGACGCTGCACGTGGACGAGCCCTCGCCGCACGTGGACTGGTCGGCGGGTGCGGTGTCGCTGGTCACCGAGGCCATGCCGTGGCCGGAGACCGGGCGCCCCCGCCGGGCCGGCGTCTCCTCGTTCGGCGTCAGCGGCACCAACGCCCACCTGATCATCGAGGCCCCGGAGGAGCCCCCCGCCCCCGAGGCCGGGGCCGTGCCCCCCGCCTCCCTCGCCTGGCCGCTCTCGGGCCGGACGCCAGCGGCCGTCCGCGGCCAGGCGGAGCGGCTCCACCGCCTCCTGCTGGCCCGGCCCGCGGACCACCGTCCCGCGGACATCGCCCACGCCCTGGTCACGACCAGGACCCTTTTCGACCACCGGGCGGTGGTCGTCGCCGAGGACCTGCCGGGCTTCCTCGAAGGACTGGCCCAACTCGCCGCCACCGACCCCGAGTACGGCGAGGCCACCGGGCACGGCATCGCCACCGCCGCCGGCGAACGGGCCACCGTCGTCGCCGGTCCGCCCGGCACGGCCGGCGGCACGGTCTTCGTCTTCGGCGGGCAGGGCTCCCAGTGGCCCGCCATGGCCGCCGAGCTGCTCACCGAGTCACCCGCCTTCGCCCGCAGCGTCGAGGCGTGCGACGCGGCGCTCGCCCCCTTCACCGACTGGTCGCTGCTGGACGTGCTGCGGCAGAAGCCCGGCGCGGCCTCGCTGGAGCGGGTGGATGTGGTGCAGCCGGCGTTGTTCGCGGTGATGGTGTCGTTGGCGGCGGTGTGGCGTGGGTTCGGTGTGGAGCCGGATGCGGTGGTGGGGCATTCGCAGGGGGAGATCGCGGCGGCGTGTGTGGCGGGTGCGTTGTCCCTGGAGGACGCGGCCCGGGTGGTGGCGTTGCGGAGTCGGGCGATCCTGGCGCTCTCCGGCCAGGGGGGCATGGTGTCGCTGGCGCTGTCGGCGGTGCGCGCGCGGGAGTTGCTGGCCGAGCGGTGGGAGGGCCGGGTCTCGGTCGCGGCGGTGAACGGTCCCGGTTCGGTGGTGGTGGCCGGTGACGCGGACGCGCTGGACGAGCTGGTGGAGCGCTGCGCGGCCCAGGAGATCAGGGCCCGTCGCGTTCCGGTCGACTACGCCTCCCACTCGCCCCACGTCGAGGCCATCCAGGACGAACTGGCGCGCCTGCTCGACGGCGTCACCCCGGTTCCGGCCGCCGTCCCGCTGTATTCGACGGTCACCGGCGAGCCGATCGAGGGGACCGCGCTGGACGCCGACTACTGGTTCCGCAACCTGCGCTCCACCGTCGAGTTCGAGCGCGCCACCCGGGCGCTGCTGCGGGACGGACACACCGTCTTCGTCGAGTGCGGCCCGCACCCGGTGATGGTCCCCGGCATCGGCCAGACCGCCGAGGACGCCGGCGTCGACGTGCTGGCCGTCGGCTCACTCCAGCGGGACCAGGGCACGCTGCGCCGGGTGCTGGCGGCCGTCGCCGCCGTCCACACGCACGGCACGCCCGTCTCCTGGACGGCCGCGACCGAGCCGCACCACCCGCGCCCCGTCGAGCTGCCCACCTACCCCTTCCAGCGCCGCCGCTACTGGCTGGACGCGCCGCGCGGCCTGAGCTTCGAGGAGGCCGCCGGCGGCCTCGGCCTGGCCGGCGCCGCGCATCCGCTGCTCGGCGCCGCCGTCGAACTCGCCGAAGAGCAGGGGCTGGTGTGCGTCGGCCGACTCGGCCTCGACACCCACCCGTGGCTCGCCGACCACGCCGTCTCCGGCGTCACGCTGCTGCCCGGCACGGCCTTCGCCGAGCTGGCGCTGGCCGCCGGCGACCGGCTGGGCCTGACGGAGGTGGCCGAGCTGACCCTCGCCGCGCCGCTGGTGCTGCCGGAACGCGGCGGGGTGCGGCTGCGGGTGTCCCTCGGCGCCGACGACGGCACGGGACACCGCCCGCTGACCGTCGACTCCCGCCCCGACGACCCGGCCGCCGACGCGCTGGCCGAGGACGCCTGGACCCGGCACGCCACCGGCACCCTCACCGCCGCGGGGCCCGAGGAGCCGGCGGGAAGCGCCGACTGGCCGCCGGCCGGCGCCGAACCCGTCGACCTGGCCGGCCTCTACGACGGCCTGGCGCTGGCCGGCTTCGAGTACGGCCCGGCCTTTCAGGGCCTGAAGGCGGCCTGGCGCGGCGACGGCGAGATCCTCGCCGAGCTGGAGCTCGACGAGGAACAGCGCGCCGAGGCCGCCGCGTTCGGCGTCCACCCGGCGCTGCTGGACGCCGCGCTGCACGCCTGCGCGCTCGGCGGCCTGGTCCAGGACGCCGGCCGCCCCCTGCTGCCCTTCTCCTGGAGCGGCGTGCGCTGGCACGCGACCGGTGCCACGGCGGCGCGGGTGCGCCTCGCGCCGGCCGGCGACGACGCCGTCTCCCTCGAACTCACCGACGCCCAGGGGCACCCCCTCGCGTCGGTGGCATCCCTCACGCTGCGGCCGATCGCCGCGGACCAGGGGGGTGCGCGCCACCGCGATTCACTGTTCCGGCTGGAGTGGGTGGCCGTGCCGACCGGCACGGCCACTCCCGCGCCCGCCGGAGGTTGCGCGGTGGTCGGCCCCGACGACCTGAAGGTCGGCGCGGGCCTCGCCGCGGCCGGCGTGCCCGTCGTGGACCACCGCGACCTGGGCACGCTCGCCGCGGCAGAAGTGCCGGAGCTGGTCCTCGTGCCCTGCGCCGCCGACCCGGACCCGGACGCCCCGGCCGCCGCCCGCGCCGTCGCGCTGCGCGCGCTGGCGCTGGCCCAGGAGTGGCTGGCCGAGGACCGCTTCCGGCACGCCAGGCTCGTCCTCGTCACCCAACGGGCGGTCGCCACCGCCCCCGACGAGGACGTGCCGGAGCCGGCCGCCGCCACCGTGTGGGGGCTGCTCAGGGCCGCCCAGTCGGAGAACCCCGACCGGTTCACGCTGATCGACGTCGACGGACACGACGCCTCCTGGGCGGCGCTGCCCGCGCTCCTGGCCGGCGGGGAGCCGCAGGCCGCGCTCCGCGCCGGCGACCCGCTGCTGCCCAGGCTGTCCCGCATCCGCCCCACCCACGCCGCGGAGGAGCCGTCCGACGAGCAGGCGCCCGAGTTCGCCCCCGGCGGCACGGTCCTGGTGACCGGCGCCACCGGCATGATCGGCCGGCTCGTCGCCCGCCACCTGGTCACCCGGCACGGCGTGCGGCGGCTGCTGCTGGTCAGCCGCAGCGGCCCGGCCGCGCCCGGCGCCGACGAACTCCGCTCCGAACTCACCGAACTCGCGGGCCCCGAGGGCGAGATCACCCTCGCCGCCGCCGACGTCACCGACCCCGCCGCGCTCGCCGAGCTGCTCGCCGCCGTGCCCGCCGCGCACCCGCTGACCGGCGTGGTGCACTCGGCCGGCGTGCTGGACGACGCCGTCCTCACCTCCCTCACCCCGGAGCGCGTCGACACCGTCTTCCGCCCCAAGGTGGACGCCGCCTGGCATCTCCACCGGCTCACCCGCGACCTCGACCTCTCCGCGTTCGTGCTCTTCTCCTCCGCCGCCGGCATCCTCGGCGGCCCGGGGCAGGGCAACTACGCGGCGGCCAACGCGTTTCTCGACGCCCTCGCCCACCACCGCCGCGCGGCCGGCCTGCCCGCCACCTCCCTCGCCTGGGGCCTGTGGCAGACGGCCGGCGCGATGACCGGCGAGATGACGGACGGCGACGTGGCCCGCCTCTCCCGTTCCGGCGTCGTCGGCCTCACCGAGGACGAGGGGCTGGCCCTCTTCGACCTGGGCCGCGAGGCCGGCGACCCCGTCACCGTCCCGATGCGGCTGGACGTCGCCGCGCTGCGCGGCCAGCCGGACGCCGTACCGCCGCTGCTGCGCGGCCTGGTGCGGCGGCGCGCCACCCGGTCCGCCGCCGACGCGGAGGGGCTGACCCGCCGGCTCGCCGGGCTGGACGCCGAGGAGCAGCAGCGCGAACTGCTGCGGCTCGTCCGCGACCAGGCGGCCGCCGTCCTCGGCTACACGCCCGAGGAACTGGACGTCACCGGCCCGCTGACCCAACTCGGCCTGGACTCCCTGACGGCGGTGGAGCTGCGCAACCGGCTCGGCGGCGCCACCGGGCTGCGCCTGCCCACCACCGTCGTCTTCGACGAGCCGACGGGCCCGGCGCTCGCCGGCTTCCTTCGCCGCGAACTCGCCGCCGGGGCCCGGGAGTCGGCGGGCGCGTCGGCGGGCGCCGGCGTCCCCGCCGAGGCGGAGGACTCCGTCGCCGGCCTGTACCGGGCGGCCTGCCGGGCCGGACTGTGGGACGAGGGCTGGCAGCTGATGAAGGCCGCCGCGCTGGCCAGGCCGCTCTTCCACACCGTCGAGGCGGGCGTCGCCGCGTCGCCCGTCACCCTGGCCACCGGCCCCGGCATCCCGTTGCTCTGCTTCCCCCCGCCGATGGCGCCCTCCGGCTGGAGCTACTACGCCCGCTTCGCGCCGGTCTTCGCCGGCGTGCGGGAGGTGACGGTGCTGCCGCACCCCGGCTTCGCGCCCGGCGAGCCGCTGCCCGCCACCCGGGAGCTGGCCGTCGCCTTCCAGGCGGAGGCGGCCCGGCGGCAGGCGGCGGGACGGCCCTTCGTGCTCGCCGGCTACTCGTCGGGCGGCTGGCTGACCAACGCGGTCGCCGCCGAGCTGGAGCGGCAGGGCTGCCCCCCGGCCGGCGTGGTGCTGCTCGACCCCTACACGGCGACCACCTCGTTCGAGTCCCGCCTGGAGACGGCGATGCGCGAACGCACCCGCACCACCAACGCGCTCGACCTGATCACCGGCGTGACGCTCACCGCGCAGGGCGGCTATCTGCGGGTCTTCGACGACTGGGAGCCGGAGCCGGTCGACGCCAGGACGCTCTACGTGCACGCCGCCTTCCCGCCCGGCGAGACGGCGGCGGTCGAGGTCGCCGACGACTGGCAGCCCACCTGGCCCTTCCCGCACGAGGACGCCTTCGTCCCCGGCGACCACTTCACGATCATGGAGGACCACTCGGAGACCACCGCGCACGCCGTCCAGTCCTGGCTCGCCGAAGGGGACTTCGACGCCGACGCAGGCACCGACGCAGGCACCGACGCCGACGCCGTCCCCGACGCCGGGACGGACTGAGACACCGGAACCGCCCCCGACGCCGGGACCGCCGGGACCGCCGGGACCGACTGAGACCACCCACCGCGACCGACAGCGCCGCCCGACGGCGGAGAACGGACGAACGACACGATGACAGTTTCCGAGGACAGCGCCCTCTGGCTCCGCCGGTACCACCCCGCGCCGCACGCCCCCGTCCGACTGGTGTGCTTCCCGCACGCCGGCGGCTCGGCCAGCTTCTACCACCCGGTCTCGGCCGCGCTCGCCGGCGACTGCGACGTGGCCGCCCTCCAGTACCCGGGCCGTCAGGACCGGCGCAACGAGCCCAACCTGACCGACCTCGGCGAACTCGCCGACCGGATCACGCCCCGGCTGGCGCCGCTCTTCGACCGGCCCGTGGTCTTCTTCGGGCACAGCATGGGCGCGATCCTCGCCTTCGAAGTCACCCGCAGGCTCCGGGAGTCGGCGGGCCACACCCCCGCCGCCCTGTTCGCCTCCGGCCGCCGCGCCCCGTCTACCCGCCGCGCGGAGAACGTCCACCAGCGGGACGACGACGGCATCGTGGCCGAGATGCAGCTGATGAGCGGCACCGACGCGAAGCTCCTCGGCGACGAGGAGCTGCTGCGGATGGTGCTGCCGGCGCTTCGCGCCGACTACACCGCGATCGAGACCTACCGCCCCGTGCGCACCACCGTGGACTGCCCGATCACCGCGCTGGTGGGCGACGCGGACCCGAAGACGACGACGGAGGAGGCGGACGCCTGGCGCGCCCACACCACCGGGGAGTTCCGCCTCCGGGTCTTCCCTGGCGGCCACTTCTACCTCAGCCCGCGCGGCGCCGAGGTCATCGCCGAGGTCCGCGAGACCCTGCGAACGGCCGCCCGCGAACCCTCCCGCCGCTGACCATGGGCACGACACGTGGGTGGCCCCCCTCGAGGAGCCACCCACGGTCAACGGTTCAGACGCTCAACCGGCGCTCACGGGCGTCAGCCGCAGATCTCCCTGCCGGGCACGCCCGAGGGGAAGGCCTCCCGGCCACCCGTGTCCAGCCATCCGGTGCCGCACGCACGGGTGTTGGGCGTGTACACCATGCGCCCCCAGAACAACCCTGCCACTCCCGGAGTCGTAGAACGTCGCCGTACCCCCGTCCGGGCCGGACGGGCGCCGGATGGTGGTGTCACGCAGACAACCGTTGCACGCTCCCTCGAAGGTGATGCGCATCCACTGCGTCTGGCAGGAGGGGCTGTACCGCATCTCGATATAGCCGTAGTCCTGGCCGTCCGTGGTCAGCATTCGCGCGGAGGAGAGCGTCCTGGCACCGCTCGCGCAGCCGGATGTCGACGGGTCCTTTGGGGTCCCCTCCCTGAGTACGGGCACACGAGTTCCGTCGGACGGACCTACGGATTCCCCCGCGTCCCAACAGCGACCAGTGAAAGGGAACGTGTGTCGCCCTGACAACAGGGCACTTCGGCAATTAGCAGAAAGAGTCGTACCAAGACGGGCACGCGAGGATCGTCGTGCTCGCCGGATCCGGACCCCGGTGCGACGTTCGGGTTGCGTTGTCAAGAACGCCCGACCCCCGTCCCCGCCGGGCGCCCGCCCGGGAGCCCGCTCCCGCCGACGACCCCGTCGGGGCGGCGCTCCCCGCGACGACCTGCCGCGACCGGGCGCGGCGCGCCGAGCGATTCCTGGCGTGCACACGGCACCTTGCCGTCCCGTGCCGCGCGGTCGGGCCACGGGGGCGCCGCCCCCGTGGCACTCCCGCCGCGCATCGGGCGCACATGGTTTTGGGCGGCTTTTGACCGCTCCAAGGGCGGGCGCTGCGAGGATTCGGGACGTCGAGCCGACGCGTTACTCCGAGGAGAAACGGTGATCGGCGTCCCGTTATCTGTCGGAGGGACTCCGCATGAGTGACCAGATAGCCACGGAGACGGAACAGATCAACCCCGGTCAGATCATGGGCATTCTGACCGGATACTGGCAGGCGAGAATACTGCTGGCCGGTGCCTCGTTCGACCTCTTCACCTCGCTCTCCGAGGCCCCTGCCACCGCGGAGGAGGTGAGCGAACGGCTCGGAATCCGCATGCCGGGGGCCGGCGACTTCCTGCTGGCGCTCTCGGCGATGGGAATTCTGGAGGCGTCCGAGGACGGCACCTTCCGGAATTCGGCCGTGGCGGAGGGATTTCTGGTCCGTGGGCGGCCCGCGTACATCGGCGGCTATCTCCACTTCTGCGAGAGTGAACTGAACCCGGCGTGGGACGGTCTTCCCGCGGCCTTGCGCACCGGAGCCCCGCAGAACCCCGCCGCGAGGACGGGCAATCCCTACGACACGCTGTACGCGGACCGGGAGGCGACGACCGCCTTCCTCGAAAGCATGGACATGCTCAACACGCCGCTGCTGGAACGGTTGAGCGCCCTGGACTGGAGCCGTTACGGCTCGTTCGTGGATGTCGCCGGCGCCCGGGGCAACGTGGCGCGGCACCTCGTGCGGGAACACCGCCATCTGAAGGGCGGGGTGTTCGACCTGCCCCCTCTGGAGGGCGCCTTCACCGCCTACATGGGGTCCCTCGACGGCGAGGAGGGAAGGGCATCGCCTTTCACGGCGGGGACTTCTTCAAGGACCCCCTTCCCGAGGCCGACGTCCTGATCTTCGGACACGTTCTCCACAACTGGAGCACCGAGGACCGACGCACGCTGCTGCGCTACGCCTATGAGGCGGTCAGGCCCGGTGGCGCCGTCATCGTCTACGACCCGATGGTGAGCGACAGCAAGCCGCCGCTGTACGCGACGCTCGCGGCGCTGAGCATGCTCGTCTGGTCCGCGGGTGGCGGCGAATACGCGGTCGGCGAATGTCACACATGGCTCAGGGAGGCCGGATTCCGGCCGGAGACCGTCGGCCCGGAGAACACCGCGGACGATGTGCTGATCATCGGCCACAAGGACAGTTGAGCATTCCCGTGTCGCCCAGGGAGGAAATCCGGATGGACGCTTCCGTCATCGTCGTGGGAGCCGGCCCCGCGGGGCTCATGCTCGCCGGGGAACTGCGACTGGCTTCCTCAGGGAACTCTCCGGGCCGGCGGGCGCCGGCGCGGTGGAGTACACCGTGCGGGACCACGTGACGGCACCCGACGGTGAAGGGCCGCCCGGCTGCGTGGTGTTCGCCTCGTTCGACGTGGACGGGGCGGAGCGCCAGGAGAAGGTCATCGGCAACCTGATGGCGGCGCTCGACGGCCCGGTGGGGCAGCGCCCTCCCGGCATGCTGTCCGCCAACTTCCACGTGAGTGCCGACACCACCCGGGTGCTCAACTGCGCGGAGTGGACCACGGACGCGGCGCACCAGGCGTTTCTGGACGGCTCCGCGCACGTCACCACCCGGAGGGTCAGCGGCGCCCTCCCCGGTGTGCGTCCCATCGGCTTCAAGCGGTACCACCAGTGGTGCGCGCTGGGCCGCTGAGCGGCGAGGACCGGTCGTCGCGCGGCTCTGTCGTTCCCCTGCAGAGCTTCTGACACTTCCCTGACGTTCGTGTGCCGAGCGGCACGGATGTTGTCGCTCCTTCCCGAAGTCCCCCATCGAGCGCCTGTTGGAAAAGGCGAAGCCCCCGCCCACCATGGATTCCGCAGCCTTCTGCGGTCCTCTTTCTCCGACGAGGAGTCGGCCATGCCCCAGAATTCTGTCTCTCTTCCGGTGATCGACCGGCCGGACGTCCACGCGGCGTCGGTGGAGGTGATCGTCGCCGAGGGAAGGGAGACACAGCAGTCCGTTCTCGACGCGGTCGCCGCCGACTGGCGGTCCCGTTCCTGGCCCCGTGGACTGGTTTCGGCCAGCAGCTACCGCAGCACCGACGAGCGTTCGGTGCTCACCTACGTGCAGTGGGCCACCCGCGAGGCCGTGGACAGGTCGCTGCGGGAGGACCGGAACGAGCCGGGGTGGGGCGTGGCCGGCGCGTCGTCGCGGGGGCCGGTGCCCTACCGCCTCTACCGCGTGGTGCGCGGTGGGGCGCTCACCGAACCCGCGCCGGTGCCCGGGTGCTTTCCCGCCGCGGTCTTCCCGATGACGGGGGTGGAGGCCGCCCGGCGGTGGATCGACGGGCTGCTGGCGGCGGAGGAGGAGACGGAGGGCGAGGACCGCGCCTATCCGGGCGCGATCGCCGCCAACTTCCACGTGAGCCTGGACGGGAGCAGCGTGCTGGTGCTCTCGGAGTGGGCCTCGGAGAAGGAGGCCGCCGACCATATCGACGAGGTGATCGAGCCGTTGCTGGAGGCCGCGGGCGGAGGTGACGCCGGCGCCCGCTACGTCCACTGCCTGACGCTGTCGGGCCCGGACGTCTGAGCCGTGGCGCGGGCCGGCCTCGCCTGCCCGCGCCCCCACTCCGTACGCGCCTGATGACCGACAGGAAGACCAAGGGGGAAGATCATGCACTTTGCCATTCTCGGTCCGGTGGAGGTCCGTGGGGAGAAGGGCTCCTGCGAGCCCGCGTTCCCGATGAGCCGTCAGGTGCTGTCGTTGCTGCTCGTCCACGCCAACCGGGTGGTGCCGGTGGACGACCTGGTGGAGGAGCTGTGGGAGCAGAGCCCCCCGAGGCTCGCCCGCAAGACCGTGCAGACGCACGTCTACCACGTCCGCAGGGCCCTGCGGGGCAGCGGCGGCGGGGCGTGGGTGGAGACGGACCCGCGTGGTTACCGGGTCCGCCTGGAACGCGGGCAGTTGGACCTGTGGCGCTTCCAGGAGCTGTACGACCGGGGACGGACCGCGCTGCGCGAGGGGCGGGCCGCAGAGGCGTCCGACGCCTGCCGCGCGGCGCTCGACCTCTGGCGGGGCCCCGCGTTCTCGGGGAACGCGGCGGGTCCGCTGCTGTGCGCCCAGCGGGCCCGGCTGGAGGACCTGCGGATGGGCGCCCTGGAACTGCGGGTAGAGGCGGAGCGGGCGCTGGGGCGGCACCGGGAACTGCTCAGTGAACTCAAGGGTCTTGTCCTCGACCACCCGCTGAACGAGGTGCTGGCCGGTGAGTTGATGCGGGCCGCGGCGGCCTCCGGGCACCGGCAGACCGCTCTCGACGCCTACCGGCGGCTGCGCGCCGCCATGGTCGAGCAGTTGGGCCTCGAACCCTCGGCGGAGCTGCGGGAGTTGCATCAGGGTGTGCTGGAGGACGCGCTGGTACCGGAGCGCACTCCGCGGTCCGCGCCGGGGGCCGTGGAGTCCGGTCGGCTCTCCGCGGGGCCGGCCGCGACCGTGGCACCGGCCGAACTGCCGCCGCCCCCGGCCGACTTCGTGGGACGCGGGGCCGAGCTGGCGCGCGTCGTCGAGGTGGCCGGCCAGGGACACGCGGGCGGGGGTGGCTCCGAGGCCGTGCGGGTCGTGGTGGTCACCGGCGGGGTGGGAAGCGGCAAGACAGCGGCCGTCGTACAGGCCGCCCACCGACTGCGCGACAGCTACCCCGACGGTCAGTTGTTCGCGACGCTGCACCGCCCGGACGGGAGCGCCGTGCCACCCCGGGAGGCGCTCACCTCGCTGTTGCTCTCGTTCGGGCACCCCGGGCAGTGGCTGCCGGAAGGGGTGGAGGACCTGGCGCGTCTCTACCGCAGCTGGACCTCGAGGCGGCGCATGCTGGTGGTGCTCGACGACGCGTACTGCCCGCAGCAGGCCCGGCCGCTGCTGCCGAGCAGCGCCGGCTGCGCCGTGCTGCTCACCTCCCGTTGGCGCCTCGAAGGGCTGCCCGGCGACGTCACCCGGGTCCCGCTGACGGGGCTGCCGACCGGCGAGGCGGTGGACCTGCTCGGCAGGCTGGCGGGGGAGCGGCTGATCGCGCGGGAGCTGCCGGAGGCGGCGGAGCTGGCCCGGCTCTACGGCGGACTGCCCCTCGCGCTGCGGGCGTTGGGGGAACGGATCGCGGCGCGCGCGGACCTGAGGGTCACCGATCTGCCGGTCGCCGACCTGCTGCGCCGGGCACGGCGCGAGGAGGAGAGGCTGACCCTGCTCCAGAGGCCGCAGAGCGACTTCCTGGCCCGGCTCTCGCAGGCTCATCTGAGGCTCCCGGAGGGGGAACGGAGGCTGCTCGCCCTGCTGTGTCGGCTGCCCGACCGGGTGCGGGAGGCCGAGCTGCTGCGGGCCATGGAGAACTCCGGCATGGACGGCGGGCAGTTGGGGCATCTCGTCGAGTCCCTGAGCGCCTCCCACTTCCTGGAGTCCCACGAGTCCCACGAGTGCCCCGAGGGGCCCGCCTACGCCGTCCCCGACCTCGTACGTCTGGCCCTGTCCCGGTCGATGGGCGACAGGGGCCAGGCCGCCGACCGCTCCGGTCCCGGTGTCGGACCCCGCGCGCTCAGGTTCCGCCCGGCCTGGCTGACAGTACCGCTGCAACCCTCGGTGTGAACCACCTGGTTCAATAAAATAGGCGGTCCGGTTGCGAAGACGCCCGCCGAGTCCCTAGGTTGAGGTCCGTAGGTTGAGGTCCGTGTCCGCGACGTCGGGTCGCGGCACGAGAGCGAGGAGGCTGCCGGTGAAGCGCATCGTCGTCCAGGGCGGGACCGACGGGATGGGCCGGGCCACCGCGCTCGTCTGTCTGGGGCGGGGGGACGCTGTCACCGTCGTCGGGCGGGACGAGGCGAAGGGGAAGTCCTTCCTGGCCGAGGCGGCGGAGATCGGCGCGGAGGGGCGTGCCTCCTTCATCCGGGCGGACCTGAGCCTGATCAGTGAGAACGAGCGGGTGATCGAGGTGGTGCGGGACGCGTACCCGGTCGTGGACGCCCTCGTGCTCTGCGCGCGCCACTACCTCTCGCGCCGGCGCGAGACCGCCGAGGGGCGCGAGGCGACCTTCGCGCTCTTCTACCTGAGCCGGTATCTGCTCTCCCACGGCCTGCGCGAGCGGCTGGAGAAGGCCGAGCGGCCCGTCATCCTGAACGTGGCGGGGCCCGGCTCGCCGGTGGGGAAGATCCACTGGGAGGACCTGGAGTTCACCCGCGCCTACGACGGGCTGGCCGCCCAGATGCAGTCCGGCAAGGCGAACGACCTGCTCGGCGCGGCCTTCGCCGACCGCCACGGCGCCGAGCGCACCCGCTATGTCCTGATCAACCCCGGTTCCGTCTCCACCAGTTTCTCGGGCGAGTACGACGCCGAGACACAGCGACACATCGACATGATGAAGCGGGTGGCCAAGCCGGTCGCCGCGGGAATCGCGCCGATCGTCGAGGCGCTCTACGCGCCGCCCGCCGCGCCCCTGAGCGCCCTCGTCGAGGGCCGTCCGATGGACGTCCGGGACCGCAGCTTCGACGTCCACGACGCGCGCCGGCTCGACGAGCGCACCAGGGAACTGCTCGGCCGCTGACCCGAACCACCGGCCGGGCGCGGCGCGCCCTCCCGGAACCACGCCGCCATGGAGGCCACATGACCCCGCCGCAGTCGCCCCCGGGCGCCCCCGCGCCGCACCAGCGCCCCCGGGTGCGGGCCGTGGAGCTGGACGCGGGGGGCGTCACCCTTTCCGGGCTGCTGGCCGTTCCCCAGGAGGGCATGCCCCGCGCCGTGCTCGTGGCCCTCCACGGGGCGGGGATGCGTGCCGGGTACTTCCACGGCCGGGCCGACGCGGCCACCAGCCTCCTGTCGCTCGCCGCCTCCTGCGGCTGCGTCGCGCTCGCGCTGGACCGCCCCGGGTACGGCGGATCAGCCGCGCGGCTGCCGGAGGGACTCGGCCTCGCCGGGCAGGCGGACCACGTCCGGGAGGCACTGGCCGCCTACGGTCAACAACACCCCACGGGCGGGGGCTACTTCCTGGTGGGACACTCGCTGGGCGGCAAGGTCGCGCTCGCCACCGCCGCCGACTGGGAGGGCGCGGACCTGCTGGGGGTCGACGTGTCCGGGGTCAGCGACCGGTGGGCCGTTCCCCCGGAGCGGCTCACGGGGGACGCCGTGCGCCGTGCCCGCAACCTGCACTGGGGACCGATCTCCCTCTACCCGCCCCGCACCTTCCAGCTCGCCGAGGATCTCGTGGCGCCGATCCCCGCCCGTGAGGCGGCGGAGATCCCCGACTGGCCGCGCGTCTACCCCCGGGTCGCGGAACGGGTGCGCGTCCCGACGCGGCTGACCTTCGCCGAGCACGAACGCTGGTGGCGGTCCGACGCACGGACGGTGCGGGCCATGGCCGAACGACTGGCCGCACCGCTCGTACGCACGGAACGCGTGGCGGCCGCCGGGCACAACATCAGCCTCGGCCTCGCCGCACGCGGCTACCACCTGCGGGTCCTCGCCTTCCTTGAGGAGTGCCTGGCCCGCGCGGATGCCGCCGTGGCATGAGCGCCCGCACAGCGCCGCCCGGGCACGGCAGGCCCGCCCCCGAGCGGCCGTCGGCCGTGCCGCCGCGATTCCGCTACGCCTCCACGAGGCGGAAGCCCACACCCCGGACCGCGATGATCCACCCGGCCGAACCGAGCTTTCTACGGAGGCTGTTGACGTGAGTGTCGATGGTGCGGCTGCGGCTGAGGTCGATGTCCTGCCAGACATGATGGAGGATGTGGCGCCGATGAACGACCTTTCCCGGCGGGGAGGCCAACAGGTGGAGCAGGTCAAACTCCTTGCGGGTGAGCGCCACGGGCTGACCGTGCAGCCGGACGACGCGCGTCGTGTGGTCGATGGTGAGCGGCCCCAGCCGGGTGCTGGACCTCGGCCGCTCGGCGGGGTGGGCCCGCCGCATCACCGCCTCCACCCGCGCCAGCAGCTCGCGGAACCCGTAGGGCTTCACCAGGAAGTCGTCCGCACCGGCCTGGAGCCCCAGGACGCAGTCGAGTTCGCTGCCGTGCTCCGCGAGCGCCAGAAGCGGCGTGCGGGACGTCTCGGCGATGGACCGGCAGACTTCGAGACCGTCCACGTCCGGCAGGTCCAGAGCGAGGAGCACCACCTCCGCATCGGTGCACCTCCGCAGCGCCTCGGCTCCCGTGCCGACGGAGCGCGCCTCGTGACGGTGTCTCCGGAGCCGCTGGGTCAGCTCCCGCGCCGCCCGCTCGTCGCCGTCCACCACGAGGAAGTTCCACGAGTGCCGCGAGAGGACGCCACGAGGGCGTGAGATGTCGGAGTAGGAGGGGAAAGGATGTATTCGGGACACCTGCACTTGCTCTCCTATCGACGGTTCCTGGGCGCGGGTGTGGGGCGACCGGCACCCGGCGGACGGCCACGGCGCCACTCCGCGCGCGTGGAGTGGGGGAGACCAGCTCCCCTGCCGGGCGCCTGTCGGCCCGCCCCACGGAAGCGTGGCACGCGCGGACCGCGCCTTCCCTGTCGATAGCACTAAGGTTGATCTGCGGATACTCCCTCGGCCGACCGGCCCTGACGACTCCCGGCGCCGTCTCGGGAGCCGCACGAGCCGACGAAGGCCGGGACCGCGTGGAGCGGCCCCGGCAGGTGCTCCCCGGCGCCGGTCGACGCCCGGCGCCGGGGAAGTGGTGGTGCGCCGCGTTCAGTTGGTGACGGCCTCCCGTGGCGCGTCGGTGGGGGGTTCCTCCGGGGCCGTGGGCGCCTCGGGGCGTCCCGGGAGCAGCGGGCTGGCGGCCAGGATGACCACCGCGACGGCGAAGACGAACCAGTAGGCCTGCTGGAAGCCGTCGATCCCGTTCGCCGCGGTCCCGCTCTTGCCCGCGGCGGCGATGATCAGCGCGATACAGGCCACGCCCAGCGCCCCGCCGAGCTGGTTGAGGTTGTAGAGGACGGAGCTGCCCTGCGGCACCTTCTCCGGCGGCAGCGTGCGGTACAGCGCCCCCATGGTCGGAGCCCCCACCGCGCCGAGTCCCATGCCGATGACCAACGCGGCCACGGCGGACCAGATCTCGCCGCTGTCGGCGTCGAGCCGGGTGAGCAGCACGGCGCCCGCGGCGGCCACCACCGCCCCGCCCCGGACCAGGCTCCGGGGGCCGAGCCCGTCGCTCAGCCGGCCGGCGAGGGGCATGGCCAGCGCCGCGCCCAGCCCGAGCGGCGCCACCAACAGGCCGGCCGCGCGGGCCCCGTGATCGTGGATCACCTGGTAGTAGAGCGGCAGTGCGAAGAGTCCCGCGTAGGTGGCCAGCCCCACGAGCCCCTGCACGGTGACGCTGGCGGCGAAGCTGCGGCTGGCGAAGAGGCGGACGTCGATCAGCGGTTCGGTGCGCCGGACGCGCAACGCGTGGAGGACGTAGGCGACGAGCAGCAGGACGCCGGCGGCGAGGGGGGCGAGCACCCGGGGGGTGCCGAAGGTGGCCTGCTCCCCGGCCTGGGTGAGCGCGAACACGAGGGCGCCGAAGCCAGGGGCGAGCAGCAGCGCGCCCAGAAGGTCGAGCGGGGCCCGGGACTTCGTCGCGCCCTCCGGATCGGCAGGGATCACCCGCACGGCGAGCAGGAGCGCGATGATCCCGATGGGCAGGTTGATGTAGAACATCGCGCGCCAGCCCAGGGATTCGAGCACCACGCCGCCCAGGACCGGGCCGAGGACCGGGCCCAGGGAGAGGACGACGCCCATCATGCCCATGACGCGGCCCGCCCGGTGGGGCCCGGCCGCGCGGGCCAGGATCACCAGCACCAGGGGGTCGACCACGCCGGCGCCCACGCCCTGGACCAGGCGGAAGGCGATCAGGCTTCCCACGTCCCAGGCGAGCGCGGAGGCGAGCGATCCGACCAGGAAGAGCGCGAGCCCGAAGAACCAGAGGGGCCTGACGCCGAAGCGGCCGACGGCCCAGCCGGTGATGGGGATGGTCACGGTGAGCGCGAGCAGATAGCCGGTGGTGGCCCAACTGATGGCGCTGAGCGAGCTGTCGAACTCGCCGGCGAGGGTGTCCGCCGCGACGGTGACCATGGTGGCGTCGAGGATGCCCATGATCCCGCCCAGCAGGGTCACGCCGATCAGCCGCAGCAGCGCGGGGTCCAGGCGGTCGTCCCTGACTTCAGGCATGTCTTTCCCACTCTGTTGTACGCATGGCGAGATTGTTTGAACCGCGCGGTTCAATGTAGCCATCGGGGGCGACGCACGCAATTGCGCAGAGCGTTCTTTTGAACCGCACGGTTCAGCTCGGGGTTCGGAGCGGTACGATGGCCGGGTGAACGGAGCCAGGGAGACGGGCAGGCGGAGCGGGACGTCGCGCGGGCGCATCGACAAGCGGCGGTCGATCCTGGCCGCGGCCTTCCGGATCTTCGCCCGGGACGGGTACGGGCAGTCCTGCGTACGGGAGATCGCGGCCGAGGCCGGTGTCGCAAAGCCCACCGTGTACAACCACCTCGGGGACAAGGAGACCCTCTTCCGCGAGGCGATGCAGGAGGCCGTCGAGCGGACCACCGCCGACGCGCTGACCGCGTTCGAGGGGCTGCGGGAGCCCGGTGACGGGACGGCCGCCGCGCTGGAGGAGGCCGGGCACCGCTTGCTGCGCGGCCACTGCGGCGCGGAGTCACGGGCGCTGCGTGGGCTTCTCCACGCCGAGGCCGGCCACTTCCCCGACCTGGTGGAAGAGCTTCAACGCAACGGGGCCCGGCGGGTGCACGACGCCCTCGCCGACCGACTCGCCCGACTCGCGCTCGGCGGCCGGCTGGACATCAGCGACCCCGACCGGGCGGCGGAGCAGTTCCTCGCCCTGCTCACCGGGCCCATGGAACTGCGCTCCGGCCTGGGCACCCGCGAGGTCCCGGACGCCGAACTCCACTCCGTCGCCCGCGCCGCGACCGACACCTTCCTGAGCGCCTACGCCGCCCCGGCGACCGCCTGACCCTGCCGCGACCCCGATCCGCTGCGGAGAGGAAACGATGACCACCACCCTGATCACGGGTGCGAACAAGGGGATCGGCCTGGAGACCGCCCGACGGCTCGTCGCGGCGGGGCACTCCGTCCATCTGGGGGCCCGCGACCCCGCGCGGGGCGCCGCGGCGGCCGAGCGCGTCGGGGCGTCCTTCCTCCCGCTCGACGTGACCGACGACGCGTCGGTCGCCGCGGCGGCGCGGACGCTGGAGGAGTGCGTCGGGCACCTGGACGTCCTGGTCAACAACGCCGGGATCACCGGCGCGTTGAAGGAGCCCGCCGACCTGACGGTGGAGGACCTCAAGCAGGTGTACGAGACCAATCTCTTCGGTCCGTTCCGGGTCACCCAGGCCTTTCTCCCGCTGCTGCGGAAGAGCGCGGCCCCCGCCATGGTGAACGTGAGCAGCGGCCTGGGGTCGCTGGCCATCGCCGAGGCCCCCGAGCACTACACGTCGATGCTGCCCGCCTACTACCCCAGCCTCGGCTACAACTCCTCCAAGGCCGCGCTCAACATGCTGACCGCGCAGTACGCGAAGGCGTTTCCCGACATCGTGTGCAACGTCGTCGACCCCGGCTGGACCGCCACGGATCTGAACGGTCACCGGGGTGTGCAGACCGTCGAGGAGGGCGCGGACATCGTCGTGCGCGTGGCGCTGCGGGGTGGCGAGGGTCCGACGGGCGGCTTTCACGGGAACTCCGGCCCCGTTCCCTGGTGAACGAGGCCGTCACGGCCGCCCGGTAAACCGAATTCCCCGCGCGGAGGAAACGGCTCCGGAAGTGCCGGAAAGCGGAATCCCGCATTCAGCACAAGGGGATGCGGGATCTCCACTGGGCGTCCTGCCCGGCTTCTTCTGTCACTGTCATCTCGGAAGAGGGAAAACCGGCCAGGGGCATGGTGAGCATCCCCGCCGCCAAGGCCTGGGCCACCGCGTCCAGACGCGATACGGCATTCAACTTCCGGAAGGCGGCGTGCAGATGACGCTTGACCGTGCCGGTCGTGATGCCCAGAGCCCGGCCGATCTGCTGGTTGGTCATCGCGGTCGCCACCCCGCGCAGCACTTCCGTCTCCCGCTGCGAAAGCGCTGGAACGGGGCGCGTGACGGCGTCCCGCACCGCCGCCGGGGCGAGCCGGCGCACCTCGGTGAGCAGGGCGTTCCAGCCGGCGCTCCGGGGCAGGTGAACCAGGGGGCCGGTTGCCCGAAGGGCGCGCGGATCGGCGCCCGCGCTCGGGTAGGGGAGCGTCAGGACGGCGGACTCGGGCGCCGTGCGGCGCAGCGAGTGGAGTGTGCGCCCCATCGCCTTCCAGGGCTCGAGAAGGATCACGTGCGGGTTGAGATCCGCCGCCCGAAGCAGGAGTTCGCGTTCGCCGGCCACCTGCCCGAGGACGCGCATATCGGGCTGGGCCTGCAGTAGTTCGGTCAACGCCTCGCGCAGCAGCGCGGTTTCCCCCGCGACGAGAATGGTCACCCGGTACATGTCCCCTCCCCGGCCGTTCCCGTCCCGTTCTTCCCCGCGCCGAGCGGAAAGCGCCACGCCGTGGAGCACGCTCCGGGAAGGTGCCGCTCCCCGACTCCCGTATGTAGCGCAGAGCGACGAGGCGCGGGGTGTGGTAAGTCGATGTCGTACGCGTTCACAGCAATCCCCCAGGCTGGCATGGGCGCTTGAGTGCGGGGAGATAATAGCGAATGCTTGGCCCGAAATTGGCTTTATTTGAAAAGAATTGACAGAGCGAAGGCCCTGCCGGAGGGGTGGGGACGTGTCATTGTGCTCTTTCGGGCGTCGGGAAACATCGAAACGGTGAGTTTTTTCTCGCTTGACACGCCCCGGTAAAAGGACTTGTCGCCCTGGCCGACCGTCCGTTCCCCTCGACCCACCGGCAACTGATCCGCCACGGAGCGTCACTGATCTCGTGCGCGGCGGTGACGCGAGCGGCGGTCCTCCCCTGAGCGCCGCTCAGTCGGAGTGACCCGACTTCCGGCGCTTGTTGGCGAGGAAGCGCTCCTTCTTCTCGCGGTTCCCGCAGGTGTTCACGACCTTCCGGTCCTGAACGACTCCTGGCGTATGTGGTTCATCGACGGGTACACGATCGCGCTCGCCTCGTGTGTCGTTCTCGGGTCGCGTCTGGGCGCGCGGACGGGCCCCGGGGTGACGCTGGCGATCGGCCTTCTCGTGTTCGCGTTCGCGAGCGCCGGCCCGGCGCTGCTGGACTCGCCCGCCGCCTGGACGGCGACCCGTTTCGTTCAGGGCTTCGGCTACGCGCTGATCGTCTCCAGCGTCGCCTCGGTCATCGGCGGACTGCCGAACACCGCGGAGCGCACGCTGGGATACACCCTGTGGATCACCACCTACAGCGTCGGCGCCGGCCTCGGGCCGCTGCTCGGCCGGGTGTGCGTCGACCTCGACGCGCAGGCGCTGCTGTTCTGGGCGCCGGCGGCGGTCGCCCTGGTGGCGTGCGTGCTCGCGGCGCTCCTGTTGCGCGGCGTGAACCTGGGGCAGGCGGCCGCCGCCAGGGTCGACGTCGCCTCCGCGACCCTCGCGTTCGTCGGCTTCGGGCTCTTCGTGGCGGGGCTGCAGAGCCACGGCCCGGTGCTCGCCCGCGTGCTGGCGACCGCCCTCGGCTGCGGCGTGCTGGCGGCGTTCCGCGTCCGCCAACTCCGTTCCCGGGACCCGCTCATCGACGTGCGCATGCTGTCCTTCTCACGGCTGGGCGCCTGTTCGCTCGCGCTCGTCGTCGGTTCCGCGTGCTACACGGGATCGGTCTTCCTCTTCAGCGTGACGGCGGATTCACTTCTCTCCGTCCTGCCGGTATCCGTTCTGGCGCTGTGGGTCTCGCTCGGGAGTTACGCGTTCCACCGGGTGCAGTCCCGCTTTTCCCCCGTGCGCGTACTCCAGGTCAGCCTGGCCACGTGTGCGACCGGTCTGGTCGTCGCCGCGTTCGTCGGCCTCTGGCCGGCCAGCCTCCTGATCGGACTGGGCGTGGGCGTCTCGATGGCCTCCGGGGACGCGTATCTGCTCGGCAGCGTCCCTCCCCGGGACGTCGCGCGGGCCGCGGCACTCCAAGAGACCAGTCTCGCGGTGGGCGCGGCGCTGGGCGTGGCCGGATTCGGCGGCGTCCACGCCGCCACCGGCTCGGTCGCGGGGACCGCCCTTCTCACCGCCGGCCTCGTCGCCCTCGTCGTGGCGGCGCTCCGCCACCAGCGCGGTGTCCTCACGGCGTAGCCGGGGGCGGACGGCGGGCAACGGCCCGACCGCGCCCGGCGGGGTGTCCCCGCGTCCGCGGCGGTCGGGCCGTCTCCGTCAGCACTCGATGATGTTCACCGCGAGCCCACCGCGCGCGGTCTCCTTGTACTTCACCGACATGTCCGCGCCGGTCTGCCGCATCGTCGCGATGGCCTTGTCCAGCGAGACATGGTGGCGGCCGTCACCGCGCAGTGCCATGCGGGCCGCCGTGATGGCCTTGACGGCGGCCATCCCGTTGCGTTCGATGCACGGAATCTGCACCAGCCCGCCGATCGGGTCGCAGGTGAGGCCCAGATTGTGTTCGATGCCGATCTCCGCCGCGTTCTCCACCTGTTCCGGGGTGCCTCCCAGCACCTCGGCCAGCCCGCCGGCGGCCATCGAGCAGGCCGAGCCGACCTCGCCCTGGCAGCCGACCTCGGCGCCGGAGATGGAGGCGTTCTCCTTGAAGAGCATCCCCACCGCGCTCGCCGCGAGCAGAAAGCGGACCACGCCCTCCTCGTCCGCGCCCGGCACGAACTCCAGGTAGTAGTGGAGGACGGCGGGGATGATGCCGGCGGCGCCGTTGGTCGGGGCGGTCACCACCCGGCCGCCGGCCGCGTTCTCCTCGTTGACCGCCATCGCGTAGAGCGTGACCCACTCCAGCTCGTGGGCGGCGTGGCCCACTTCGGAACGGAGCCGGCGCGCCGAGCCGGCCGCGCGGCGGCGGACCTTCAGGCCGCCGGGGAGGATGCCCTCCTCGGTCAGGCCACGCCGCACGCAGGCACGCATCACGGCCCAGATGTCCAGCAGACCGGCACGCACCTCCGCCTCGGGACGCCAGGAGGTCTCGTTGCGCAGCATCAGCGCCGAGACCGAGAGCCCGGTGGAGCGGGTCAGCTCCAGCAGCTCGGCCCCGGTGCGGAACGGGTGCGGCAGCCGGCGCTCGTCCGGCACGACCCGCTCCGCGCCCTCCGCCGAGTCGTCGACCACGAAGCCGCCGCCCACCGAGTAGTAGGTCCGCTCCAGCAGCACCCCGCCCGTCGCGTCGAGGGCGCGGAAGATCATGCCGTTGGCGTGTCCTGGCAGCGAACGGCGCCGGTAGAGCACCAGGTCGCCCTCCGGGTCGAACGGGATCTCGTGCGCGGCGCCTATCTCCGCGCCCAGCAGCCGCAGCCGGCGGGTGGCGCGCACCCGCGCCACGTCCTCGTCCGCGCGGGCCACGTCCACCGTGTCCGGAGCCTGGCCCTCAAGGCCCAGAATCACCGCCTTCGGGGAACCGTGACCGTGCCCGGTGGCGCCCAGCGAGCCATACAGCTCGGCCCGCACCGACGCGGTGTCGGCCAGCGCGCCCGCGTCCTTCAGGCCGCGGACGAACAGCAGCGCCGCCCGCATCGGCCCCACGGTGTGTGAGCTGGAGGGGCCGATGCCGACGCTGAACAGGTCGAAAGCCGAGAGCGCCACCGTCGGCTCACTGCTCCGTGAAGGCGTCGTACTCCTCGGCGGTGAGCAGCTCGCCGGGCTCCGCACCCGGGTCGATGCGCACCTTGAAGAGCCAACCGTCCTCGAAGGGCGAGGAGTTGACCAGCTCCGGGTCGTCGGCCACGGCCTGGTTGACCTCGGTGACCTCGCCGCTGACGGGGGCGTAGATGTCGCTGATGGCCTTGGTCGACTCCAGCTCGCCGCAGGGCGAGCCGGCCGACACGGACGCGCCGACCTCGGGGAGCTGCGCGTAGACCACGTCGCCGAGGGCGGACGAGGCGTGCGCGGTGATGCCGACGGTGGCCACGCCGTCGGCCGTCTCGGTCAGCCACTCGTGGTCGCGGGTGTAACGCAGGTGCTGGGGGTTGCTCATGGTGCGATTCTCCAGGTTCGGGCGGTGCTGTGGAACGGAAGGGGCGGAGGGGAGGGAAGGCGACCGGGCGGCGCGCGTCGCGGGTGAAGGGCGGGCGGCTCGTTCAGTCGCGCCGGTAGAACGGCAGGGCGACCACCTCGTGCGGGACCGCCGTGCCCCGGACCTCGACGGCGACACCCTCGGTGCCGGGCGCGGCGTGCGAGGCGTCCACGTAGGCCATGGCGATCGGCCTGCCCAGCGTGGGGGAGGGGGCGCCCGAGGTGACCTCGCCGATCACCGTGCCGTCGGCGGCCACCACCGGGTACCCGGCGCGCGGCACGCGCCGCTCGCCGGTCACGAGCCCCACGAGTACCCGTGGCGGGTCGCTCGCGGCGCGCTCGGCGGCGCGTTCCAACGCCGCGCGCCCCACGAAGTCGCCCTCCTTCTCGAACTTGACGACCCGCCCGAGACCGGCGTCGAACGGCGTGGTGGCCTCGGAGAGTTCGTGCCCGTAGAGCGGCATCCCCGCCTCCAGGCGCAGCGTGTCCCGGCAGGAGAGCCCGCAGGGCACCAGCCCGTCCTCGGCGCCCGCCTCGGTCAGCGCGGCCCACAGCGGCTCGGCGTCGTCCGGGGCGCAGAACAGCTCGAAGCCGTCCTCACCGGTGTACCCGGTGCGCGCGACCAGCACCTTCCGCCCGGCGACCTCGGCCGGCAGGCTCGCGTAGTACCGCAGCCCCGACAGGTCCGCCTCCGTCAGCCGGGCCAGCACCCCGGCGGCGGCCGGCCCCTGGAGCGCGACCAGCGCGTAGGCGTCCCGGTCGTCCCGCACCTCGGCGGCGAACCCGGCGCCGCGCTCGCGCAGCTCCGCCAGCACCCGCTCGGCGTTGGCGGCGTTCGCCACCACCAGGAACTCCTCGTCGGCCAGCCGGTAGACGATCAGGTCGTCCAGGATGCCGCCGCCGGCCGCGCAGATCATGGTGTAGCGGGCGCGGCCTGGCCTGACCGCCGACAGCCGCCCGACCAGCGCGTGGTCCAGCAGCGCGGCCGCCTCGCGGCCCGTGACGGCGATCTCGCCCATGTGGGAGAGGTCGAAGAGGCCGACGGCCGTCCGCACGGCCTGGTGTTCGGCGCGCTCGCTGCCGTAGCGCAGCGGCATGGACCAGCCGGCGAAGTCGGTCATGGTGGCGCCGAGCGCGCGGTGCACGGCGTCCAGCGCGGTCACGCGTGAGGGGTCGGACATCAACGGGCTCCAGTCAGGCGGCGGGCGGCTGGCGACGCGCGGTCGCGCGTCGGGCCCTCCCCCTCTGTCATCGGCACCTGAGAGGTTCGCCGCGACCCGAGGGGCCGACGGCTTGCACCGTGGGTGGGGTGCGCCGGCTGGCGACCCGCTTTTCAGACTTGCCTTCCGCGCGCGGTGACGGGGCCTGAGAGATTCAAGGGAGGACTTGCTCCTTCGGCGCCCCGGGCGCACCGGGGACTCTCCCGCGCGAGGTCGAACGGCCGGTATGCGGTTGTGACGCGGCCATCATCGCACGGATGCCCGGCGGGGAGGGAGGCGATCACCGTTAGGGTTCGGTCGGGCCGTTCGCGCGGGCCGTCACCCGTGCCGCGCGTCGGCCCCCGGTATGGCCGGGCAGGGTTTGGGGGAGCGGCGAGGAGAGCGACTCCGCTCCAGGTGAGGCAGGGAAGGCAGGGCGCGATGAGCGTGGGCAGGGTGGGGCCTGGATACGGCGGCGGCTGGCCGGGCAACGAGTTGGAGGAGGCGCTGGCCGCCTCGGTCGGCGTCCCGGACGCCGCGCCCCGGCTTCTGAAGCTGCTCTCCCGCAGCGCGCTGTGGGTCCCGCTGCCCGAGGGCGGCGGCCCGGAGTCCAAAACGCTGAACCTCCCCACCATCGACCTGGCCGGCGGCGTCTACGTCCCGGTCTTCAGCTCGGCCGAGCAACTGCACGTGGGCGGCGCCTCGCACATGCCGTTCACCGTCTCCCCGGCCTGGGAGTTCGCGCGCGGGCTGCCCCCGGGGGTCGGCATCGCCGTCAACCCGGGCGGAACGATCGGCATCCCGGTGCCGCCCGCCGGCGTCGCCGAGATGTGCCGCGCCACCCCGGGGGAACGCCCGCCCGGGGTGCCGTCGGGGGCACGGATGCGCCTCTTCCAGCCCGACTGGCAGGAGGAACCGGTCGACTTCCTGCGAGCGGCCGGCACCGAGCTGGAGGGACTGGGGTATGTGCGCACCGCGCGGCGCGGGCTGGCGAGCGCGGAGGGCGCCGAGCCGTCGCTCTTCGTCGGTGTGGAGCTGGACCGGGTCGACGACCGGATCCGGGAGGACGTCAACGCGGCGCTCGGCCGCGCGCTGGCCAGGGAGGCGGTCAAGTGGCCGGTGCAACTGGTGCTGTTGGACGCCGCGCAGGACCCGGTGGTGGACTGGCTGCGGGAGTGTGTGGCGCCGTTCTACTCACGTGCCGCCTGAGCACGGGTCACCTTGTCAGCGCGGGCGCCGGCTCGCAAGCTGCTGTGCGGGGCGGGCGCCCGTGGGTGCCGACCGTGTGTGCCCATACGCGAGGAGGACGGGCCCAGGTGAGTGCGGGAGAGGCGGTCGAGGAACTGCTCGCCCGGGTGACGCCGGACCGGTTGGACACCTACGAGGCGCTGCTGCGGGCCCTGGCCGACAGCGAGCTGTGGATGCTGCTGTGGCAGGGCGACCCGGGTGAGCCGGACGCCCACTACGGCGGCATAGAGGTGGCGGGCCACGGCTACGCGCCCTGTGTCACCTCCGGCCCGGAGCTCACCGCCAGCGGCTGGAACCGCGCCTACGAGGTGGTGCCTGGCCGGGACATCGCCGCCGCGCTCTACCCCGACCACTGGGGGCTGTGGCTCAACCCGCACGCCCCGGGCGGCGGCCTCGGCGTGCCCTGGCTCGACCTGCGGCGGATCGCCGGCGGCCTGGACCGGCTGCCGGCCGGGCCGCTGCGGATCAGCGAGCCCAGCGTCGGCGTCGAGTCGTTCTACGCGCGACTCGTCGCCCTGGGACAGCGCACGCCGGTGCTCCGCGCGCTGTGGCGCGCCTGGGTGCGCCCCGCCCTTGGCGTCTCCTATCTGGCCATCGGCCTCGACGTGGACGGCCCGCCGGAGAACGGGGCCGAGGCCGTGCGCGCCATGATGCGCGAGGCGATCACCGAGGTGCCCGAGGGGCTGGCCGTGGGCACCGTGGCGATGGCGGACGGCTACGACCCGGTGGCGATGTGGCTGCGGGCCAACACCCGCCCGTTCTACGAGCGCGACGCCCCGGCCCTCGGCCGCGCCCCCGCCGGCGACCGGCGCGGCTACGGCTACCCGCGCGCCTACTGAACGCTTCGCCCGCCCTCACGCGCGCCCCCTGGCGCGCCCCGTTTCGCCGGCGGCGCCCCGCGTCGGCACCGCCCGTGCGGCGAACGTCACACGCCGGCACGGGTAACCTCGCGCCTTCGGGGTACCCGGAAGGATCCACGCGCCTCCGGCGCGCGCCCCGGGCGGCCGGGGCGTCGTGGCCGGGGAGAGGAGAGCCACAGCATGAGCACCGTGAGGAGCACGCTCCCCGACAGCACCCTGAAGATCGTGGGCGAGGCGCTGCAGGGGGCGCTCGTGGACCTCGTCGACCTTTCGCTGGTCGCCAAGCAGACCCACTGGAACGTGGTCGGCCCGCGCTTCCGCTCGATCCACCTCCAGCTCGACGAGGTGGTCACCACCGCGCGCGGCCACTCGGACACCGTCGCCGAGCGTTCGGCCGCGCTGGGCGTGCCGCCGGACGGCCGGGCCGCCACGGTGGCCGCGACCACCGGCATCGCCTCGGTCGCCGAGGGCTGGCAGCGCGACGCGGACGCCGTGCGCACCCTGGTGGACGCCCTGGGCGCGGTGATCGTGCGGATGCGGGAGCGCCTTGAGGAGGTCGGCCCGGTCGACTCGGTGAGCGAGGACGTGCTGATCGAGATCACCAAGGACCTGGAGAAGCACCACTGGATGTTCCAGGCGGAGAACGCCGCCTGAGAAGCCCCGGTCGGGCGACCACCGTGCCAACGTGGCGCGGTGGTCCGTCGCCCTCGCCCTGACGCCGGGGCGCCCGCGCGGTTCCCCGCACCCCTTCGTCGCCGGTGGGCGGTCTGGGGGCGCGGGGAACCGCGCGAGTGCTGGGTGGCGGGCTGCGCTCGACCACCGGGCCGCCGGTACCGCGGTGGGTAGGCACGGCAACCGGCCGGCAGGCCACCCGCTCAGCCCAGCCGGATCTCCGCCTGCACCGGGGCGTGGTCGGAGGGGTAACGGCCGTTCTCCCGGTAGGTGTTGATCGCCACCCTGAGCACCTCGACGGGGCCGCCCGCCAGCACCCAGTCGATGCGGTCGCCGCCGGGCACCGGGTCCTCGTAGCCCGGGAAGGTGCCCCAGTCACGGGTCACGCGCCGGCCGGCGTCCCAGGTGTCGACGAGGCCGCCGTCGGTGACCAGCAGCCGGTAGGACTCGGAGGTGCCGGCCGGCGTGTTGAAGTCGCCGGTCAGCACGACGGGCACGTCGGCCCCGAAGCCGGCGACCCGCTCCGCGACCAGGGCGGCCGAGCGCTGCCGCGCGTTCTCCGACTGGTGGTCGAAGTGCGTGTTGACATGGATGAACTCCCGCTCGGTGCGCCGGTCGAGGAAGCGCACCCAGGTCGTCATCCGGATCACCGAGTTGCCCCAACTGGCGGAGCCGATCACGTTCGGGGTGTCCGACAGCCAGAAGTGGTCGAAGTCGAGCGGTTCCAGCCGGTCGGCGTCGTAGTAGATGCCCATGAACTCGCCCCGGCCACCGCCCTCACGGCCGAGGCCGATCCAGTCGTACCCCTTCGGCAGATCCGCGTCCACCTGCTTGACCTGGTGGTACAGCGCCTCCTGCACACCGAGCACGGTGGGCCGCTCGCGCGCGAGAAAGCGGGCCAGCACCGGGCGGCGGTCGGTCCAGGAGTCCGGCGTCCCGGGCGCCGCCCCGGCGTCCATCCTGATGTTGAACGAGACGACGTGCAGCCGGTCACCCCGCGCGCGGCCGATGACCGCGCGCCCCTGACCCCGCTCCTCGGCGTCCGCCTCCCGCGCCCACGCCCCCGGCGCCTGGAACGCGGCACCCGCCGTCACCAGTCCACCGGCTCCGGCCGCGCCCAGCACCGCTCTCCGCGTCACAGTCATACGTTCCTCCTTGGTAGGGCTCGGGCAGAAACTGTGGTCCCCTTCCGTGTGGCGCCCGGGGAGCGGAAACGACGCCCGACCGAACAGCGGCGGAACTTCCCCGAGCACGCATCGGAGGCGCGCGAACGGAAGTGGAAAAGCGACGAACAACCTGTGGGGAACCTCGGACAGTGAGCGTGCCGGCGGCCCCAACGGGAATACCCTGCGGGAGAGTCGAGGAATTCCAGGAGGGTCACCGCATGGCATCTCCGCTCTCCGCCGACAAACTGGTGAGGGCCCTCAAGGACGAGGGCGTGAAAATCGTCGAATACGAGAGCTGGCGCACCCACAACCGCAATGGCGCCGGCGCCTGGGGCCCGGTGCACGGGGTGATGATCCACCACACCGTGACCTCGGGCACCTCCGGCTCCGTCGACCTCTGCTACAAGGGCAGATCGGATCTGCCGGGGCCGCTGTGCCACGGCGTGATCGCCAAGGACGGCACCGTGTACCTGGTCGGCAACGGCCGGGCGAACCACGCGGGTTCCGGCGACGGCGACGTGCTCCAAGCGGTTATCGACGAGCGCGCCCTGCCCGCCGACAAGAGCGCGGACACCGACGGCAACGCCCGTTTCTACGGCTTCGAGTGCGTCAATCTCGGGGACAACAAGGACCCCTGGCCCGCCGCCCAGGTCGAGGCCATCGTCCGTGCCTCCGCTGCCATCTGCCGCGCCCACGGCTGGGGGAAGTCCGGCGACACCTCCGTCATCGGCCATGTCGAATGGCAGCCGGGGAAGGTCGACCCGCGCGGTCCTGGAATCTCCATGGGCGACATTCGCAAGCGGGTCAGCGAACGCCTGAAGAACGCGGCGGATTGGAGTCCGGGCGGCTCCGCGCCGCCCACAGAGGAGGACGACGTGCCCAAGCGGACCCTGTACGGCACCACGGGCGACTACACGCAGACCGTGGAGCCCGGCTCCTGGACGACCGTCAGGTTCGACCGGAAGCACGACGGCAAGGAGTGGCAGACCAAGGACGCCGAGCCGTCCATCGCCTTCGGCGCCTGCTTCTACTCCACCACCGTCGCGGTCCGGGCCACCGGGCTCAGCCGGGGTCAGGAGCTCCAGATCCGGGTGGCGCACTACGCGGAGAAGAAGGGCGGCGGCTGGGAGCGCAGCGGCGGGATGCCGATCAACTCCCCGGTGCACGACGGCGGCGACGCCCACTTCACCTACGCGTGGAACGGCCATCTCTCCGGATCGCGCCGGCTGCGGGTGGAGTTGGCCCACTACGGGGACGAGCCGATCACCGTCACCTATCTGCGCGCCGAGACGCTCTACTGGGGCACCTGACGACCGGGCCCGGCCGATTGTCAGCGGTGGGTACTACGTTGGTCACCATGCGCTACGAAGCACGCCACAGTGAGGCCCGCGGCTGGTACGTGGTCTCCGACGAGGGCCATCTGGCCCATGTACCCGACCCGGACAGCCAGGAGCTGCGGGCCGCGCTCTTCGAGCGCGAGGCCGACGCCCGCCGCTGCGCCCAGGAGCTGACCCGCCTTGGCACGCTCAGCTGACCCGCGCCCTGAGCTATGTGTCGGTGGGCGCCTCCGTGGGCGTCTCGGCCGCCTCCTCCGCCGCGGCCTCGGCGACCATCGTCAGATAGCGGTCCCAGTCCCAGTGCGGCCCGGGGCAGGTGCGCACCACCTCCGGCACCTCGTTGTGGCCGACGATGTGCTCGCGGTCCACCGGGATCCCGTGCCGGGCGCAGATCCCGGCGACCAGCCGCGCCGAGGCCGCGTACATCTCGTCCGTCAGATACTCGGGGCGGTCCGCCCACCCCTCGTGCTCGATGCCGACGCTGCGCTCGTTGAAGCCCCGGTGGCCCGCGTGGTACGCCACGTCCAACTCCCTGGCCAGTTGTGCGACATGGCCGTCCGCCGAGCGGACCACGTAGTGCGTGGCCGCGCCGTGCGAGGGGTCCTGGAAGACCCGCAGCGTCACGTCGTAGGTGGCCTCCGGCATGTGGATCACCACCCGGTCTATCGTGAAGTCCCTGGGGCGGTTGGCCCTCCGGTAGTTCGCGCGGTGCGCCGGCACCCACTCCGCGCCCGGGTGATCCACCTCACCCTCCTCCCGCCGCACATGCGAGCCGGAGTACCGCCACCACCAGGCGTTCAGCCGATCCCGGTTGACGAAGCCGAGCCCGACCACCCCGGCCGTCCCGCCGACCAGCAGCGCCCTGCGCGGCAGGTCGGAGCGCCGGCCCGTGCCCTGCCGGCCCTCGCCGTCCTCACTCATGCGCGCCTCCGTCTCGAAGAACGGCCGATGCCCCCGCGGGGTTCCGCCGCCGGGCCGGCCCCGCGCCGGCTCGTGGAAGCGGCCCCCGGCCGGCTCATAGAATCGGCCCCACCATGCCCTACCTCGACCACGCCGCCACCACCCCGATGCTCCCCGAAGCACAGGAGGTGATGACCGCCCACCTCGGCCTCACGGGCAACGCCTCCGCGCTCCACGCCGCCGGCCGCCGGGCCCGGCGCGCGGTGGAGGAGGGCCGGGAGGAGCTGGCCGCCGCGCTCGGCGCCCGCCCCAGCGAGGTGGTCCTCACCTCCGGCGGCACCGAGGCGGACAACCTCGCCGTGAAGGGCCTCTACTGGTCCCGCACCGCCGCCGACCCCCGCCGCCGCCGGCTGCTGGCCAGCCCCGTCGAACACCACGCCGTGCTGGACGTGGTCCAGTGGCTCGCCGACCACCAGGGGGCGGTCGTCGAGTGGCTGCCCGTCGACGCGCTGGGCCGGGTGCGCCCCGAGGACCTCAGGGCCGCCATCGAGCGCGCCCCCGACGAGGTGGCGCTGGCCACCGTGATGTGGGCCAACAACGAGATCGGCACGATCCAGCCGATCGCCGAACTGAGCGCAGTCGCCGCCGAGTTCGACATCCCGCTGCACGCCGACGCGGTACAGGCCGTCGGCCAGTTGCCGGTCGACTTCGCCGCCTCGGGGCTGACCGCCCTGACCGTCTCCGGGCACAAGATCGGCGGCCCGCTCGGCGTGGGCGCGCTGCTGCTCACCCGGGACGCCACCCCGGTGCCCGTGCTGCACGGCGGCGGTCAGGAGCGCGAGGTGCGCTCCGGCACCCTGGACGTCCCGGCCGTCGCCGCGTTCGCCACCGCGGCGCGGCTCACCGTGGAGCGGCGTCCCGCGTTCGCCCGCCGGGTCGGCGCGCTCCGCGACGAGCTGGTGGCCCGGGTGCGTGGGGCCGTGCCCGACGCGGTGTTCAACGGCGACCCCGACCCGGCCGGGCGGCTCCCGGCCAACGCGCACTTCGCCTTCCCCGGCTGCGAGGGCGACGCGTTGCTGCTGCTGCTCGACGCGCAGGGCATCGCGTGCTCCACCGGCTCGGCCTGCACGGCCGGCGTCGCCCAGCCCAGCCACGTGCTGCTGGCCGCCGGCGCCGACCCGGAGCTGGCCAGGGGCACCCTGCGGTTCAGCCTCGGCCACTCCTCCACGGCCGCCGACGTCGCGGCCGTCGCCGAGGCCATCGGCCCGGCCGTCGCCAGGGCCAGGGCCGCCGGCCTGAGCTGAACGGCGCGGTCCGCCGGTCTGAGCTGAACGGCGCGGCCCGCCGGCCCTCGCGCCCCCTCGGCCGAACGCGCGCTGTCGGTGCGGGGTCGTACCCTGGACGGGCTATGACTGAGACTTCCGGTGCCCCCGACGCCTTCCCCGGTGCCCCCACCGGCCCCCGCACGGGTCCCCGACTGCGCGTGCTCGCCGCCATGTCAGGCGGCGTCGACTCGGCGGTCGCCGCCGCCAGGGCGGTCGAGGCCGGACACGAGGTGACCGGCGTCCATCTCGCGCTCTCCGCCAACCCCCAGTCCTTCCGCACCGGCGCGCGCGGCTGCTGCACCGTCGAGGACTCCCGCGACGCCCGCCGCGCCGCCGACGTGATCGGCATCCCGTTCTACGTCTGGGACTTGGCCGAGCGCTTCCGCGCCGAGGTCGTCGACGACTTCATCGACGAGTACCGGGCCGGCCGCACCCCCAACCCCTGTCTGCGCTGCAACGAGAAGATCAAGTTCGCCGCGCTGCTGGACCGCGCGCTGGCCCTCGGCTTCGACGCGGTCTGCACTGGCCACTACGCCACCGTCCGACTGACCCAGGACGGGCGGCGCGAGCTGCACCGCTCCAGCGACCAGGCCAAGGACCAGAGCTATGTGCTCGGCGTCCTCGACGACCGTCAACTGGCGCACGCCCTCTTCCCGTTGGGCGACACCGGTGCCACCAAGGACGAGATCAGGGCCGAGGCCGAGCGCCGGGGCCTCGCCGTGGCGCGCAAGCCCGACAGCCACGACATCTGCTTCATCGCCGACGGCGACACCCAGGGCTTCCTGGCGCGCCACCTCGGCTCGGCCGAGGGGGACATCCTCGACGAGGACGGCACCAAGGTCGGCACCCACCAGGGCGCCCACGGCTTCACCGTCGGCCAGCGGCGCGGGCTGCGCATCGGCCACCCGGCGGCCGACGGCAAGCCCCGGTACGTGCTGGACATCTCCCCGGTGGACAACACGGTCACCGTCGGCCCCGCCGAGGCGCTGGACATCGCCGCGCTGACCGCGATCCGCCCGCGCTGGTGCGGCGGCACCGCGCCCGAGGGCAGCGGCCGCTACACGGCGCAACTGCGCGCGCACGGCGCGGAGACGCCGGTGACCGCGGAGGTGGTGGACGGCGAGCTGCGCGTCGCGTTCGACGCCCCGGTGCGCGGGGTCGCGCCCGGCCAGGCGGTGGTCCTCTACGACGACACCCGCGTCGTCGGCTCCGGCACGATCGCCCACACGAGGGCGGCTCGCTGACCGCTCCGCCGGGTGGGTGGGCGTCTGCGCGCCGTGGTGCTTCGGTGTGGTGGTCGTGTTTGGCCTGCCACTCGGCTTTCGCGTGGTTCCCCGCGCCCCCAAGCCGTCCACCGGCGTTGAAGGGGCGCGGGGAACTGCGCGGGCGACCGTCCACCGGCGTTGAAGGGGCGCGGGGAACTGCGCGGGCGACCGTCCACCGGCGTTGAAGGGGCGCGGGGAACTGCGCGGGCGACCGTCCACCGGCGTTGAAGGGGCGCGGGGAACTGCGCGGGCGACCGTCCACCGGCGTGTGGTCGACGACTCACCGCACCACGTCGGCACCGTGGTCGCCCCCGCCCCCGCCCCCGCCCCCGCCCCCACCGGCCAGGCGCCGCGCGTTGGCCAGGACCGGGACGGTGCGCCTGGCCGCGTCGACCGCCGCCAAATCGAGGTCGGCCAGCAGCAGTCCGGGCGCGCCGCCGAGCCGTGCGGTCACCTCGCCCAGCGGGGAGACCACCATGCTGTGGCCGACCCCGGTGGGCGCCCCCGTCGCCGGCGGGGCGCCGACCGTCGCCGGGTCCGCCTGCCCGGCGGCCAGCACCCAGCAGGTGCTGTCCAACGCCCTGGCCCGCACCAGCACCTCCCACTGCTCCACCTTCCCCGGCCCCGCGCCCCAGGAAGCCGGCAGCACCACGACCCGCGCCCCTCGTTCCGCCAACGCCCCGAAGAGCGCGGGGAACCGCACGTCGTAGCAGGTCGCGAAGCCCAGCGTCAGGCCGTCGAGGGAGGCGGTGACCACCTCGTCCCCCGGCGCCACCGTGGCCGACTCGGCGAAGTCGAACGCGTCGAAGAGATGCAGCTTGTCGTAGTGGGTCGCCACACCCCGGCCGGTGATCAGCAGGGTGTTGCGCACCCTGCCGTCCTCGTCGGGGGTGAACATCCCGGCCACCACCAGCGTTCCGGTCCGTTCCGCCACGGCGCGGACGCCGTCCGCCCAGGGGCCGTCCAGCGGCTCGGCCAGCGGGCCGAGCGGCACCCCGAACCTGGCCATCGCCGCCTCCGGGAAGACCACCAGCTCGGCGCCCTGTCCGGCGGCGCGTTCCGTCTGGTCGACGACCGCGCGCAGGTTCTCCTCGGGGGAGACGGTGGCGGCCAGCTGGCTGAGCGCGATGCGCATGGGGTTGGGTCCTTCCCTCGACGGCCCTGGGGGACCATGGTGCTATGGCGACACACGTGATCACAGGGGCCGGCTCGGGCATCGGGGCCGTGCTGACGGAACAGTTGTTGGCGCGCGGCGACGAGCTGTGGCTCTGGGCGCGCGACGCGGGGCGCGCGAAGGAGCTCCGGGAGCGTTTCGAGGGCGCGCGGACCCTGGTGGGCGACCTCGCCGAGCCCGAGCGCCTCTCGTGGGCGCTGGGCCACCAGTCGCCGCCCGACCGGATCGACGGGCTGGTGCACTGCGCCGGCGTCGTCGAGCTGGCCGAGATCGGCGAACTGACGCCCAAGGTGTGGCAGTCGGTGCTCGCCGCCAACCTGGTCGCGCCGGCCGAGCTCACCCGGCTGCTGCTGCCGCAGCTGCGGGCGGCCAAGGGGCGGGTGGTCTTCGTCAACTCGGGCGCCGGGCTCAACGCGAACCCGCGCTGGGGCGTCTACGCCGCCAGCAAGCACGGCCTGCGGGCCCTCGCCGACGCGCTGCGCGCCGAGGAGCGCCCGCACGGCGTGGGCGTCACCACGGTCTACCCGGGGCGCACCGCCACCCCGATGCAGCGCAAGGTGCACCAGCAGGAGGGGCGCGACTACGACCCGGAGCGCTGGATGTCCCCGGAGTCGGTGGCCCGCACGGTGCTGCTCGCCCTCGACCTGCCGCGCGACGCCGAGATCACCGACCTCCAGGTACGCCCGGTCGGCTAGGGCCGGTCCGGGACGGGCGGCCGGCCCCGACGGAATTCACCCACCCGAGTGAGGTGAGAGACGGAAGTGACTGAGACGTGAGAGACGGAAGTGACTGAGAAGACGCACGCGTTCCCCTGGGGCCGGGCGGCGGCCACCGGGGTCGGTTCGATGCCGGGCGAGGACGCCAGGGAGGCGGCCAGGACGGTCGCCGGTGAGCTGGAGTCGCCGCTGTTCCTGCCGGAGTTGCCGGCGCGCGGCCCCGGCGCCGACATGGTGGGCCGCTCCACGGGGCTGCTGGCCGAGCTGTACGCCCGACTTGAGCCGAGCGGTTGGCGGATCGGGGACCGTCCGGGCCGCGACACCCGGCGGGCGCGGGCCTGGCTGCGGGAGGATCTGGACGCCGTCGAGGAGTTCACGCAGGGGTACGAGGGTGTGCTGAAGGTCGCCGTGATGGGCCCCTGGTCGCTGGCGGCGGCCCTGGAACGGCGCAACGGCGAGGCCATGCTCGGCGACCCGGGCGCCTGCCGCGACCTGGCGCAGTCGCTTGCCGAGGGGCTGCGCGGTCATCTGGCCGAGGTGCGGCGGCGGGTGCCGGGGGCGACGGTGGTCGCGCAGTTCGACGAGCCCTCGCTGCCCGCCGTGCTGGCGGGCCGGGTGCGCACCGCGAGCGGCTACCGCACGCACGGGGCCGTGGACCGCGCGGTGGTGGAGGAGACGCTGCGGGAGCTGGTCGCGGTCGCCGGCGAGGCGCCGGCGGTGGCGCACTGTTGCGCCCCGGGGGTGCCGTTCGCGCTGCTGCGTCGGGCCGGGTTCCGTGCCGTCTCCTGCGACCTGGGGCTGCTCACCGAGCGTGATGACGAGGCGGTCGGCGAGGCCGTGGAGGGCGGGGTCGCGCTCTTCGCCGGGGTGTTGCCGGGGGTGGGCGTCGTCCCCGGGGAATTGTCAGACCCGGCCGGTACTGTCACTCCCGTCAGGTCGCTTTGGCGCAGGCTGGGACTGTCGCCCGGACTTCTCGGTGAGTCCGTGGTGGTCACCCCCTCCTGCGGGCTCGCGGGTGCGTCTCCGGCGTACGCGCGGGCCGCGTTGGCCCACTGCGTCCGGGCGGCGAAATCCCTCGCGGACGACCCTGAGTGACGGGAGAGAAGGACAGTGGCTGGCGAACGCCCCCTGGAAGACGAGTCGTCGGTGCCTTCCGAGGCGCGTGAGCGCCACAAGCTGCTCGCCGAGCAGGTCGAGGAGCACCGCTTCCGCTACTACGTGAAGACGCCGGTGATCAGCGATGCCGCGTTCGACGCCCTGCTGCGCGAGCTCCAGGGCCTGGAGGAGGAGCACCCGGCGCTGCGCACCCCGGACTCGCCGACCCAGCAGGTCGCCGGGAGCTACGAGACCGAGTTCACCTCGGTCGAGCACCGGGAGCGGATGCTCTCGTTGGACAACGCCTTCGACGACGAGGAGTTGGCCGCCTGGGAGCAGCGGGTCGCGGACGAGCTGACCGGCATCCCGCACCGGTTCCTGTGCGAGCTGAAGGTCGACGGCCTCGCGGTCAACCTGACGTACGAGCAGGGCAGGCTGACCCGCGCGGCCACCCGGGGCGACGGGCGCACGGGGGAGGACATCACACCGAACGTCCGCACCATCCGCGAGGTGCCGAACCGCCTGCTGGGGGACCGCGTCCCCGAGCTGGTGGAGATCAGGGGGGAGGTCTTCTTCCCCATGGAGCGCTTCGAGGAGCTGAACGAGCGGCTGGTCGCGGCCGGGGAGAAGCCCTTCGCCAACCCGCGCAACGCGGCGGCCGGCTCGCTCCGCCAGAAGGACCCGAAGGTCACGGCGAGCCGCCCGCTCCAGATGGTGGTGCACGGCATCGGCGCCCGACAGGGCTTCGACATCGCGCGGCTGTCGGAGGCGTACGAGCTGCTGGCCGAGTGGGGTCTGCCGACGGCCCGCGCCAGCAAGGTGGTCACCTCGCTGGAGGGGGTGCGGGAGTTCATCGCGTACTACGGCGAGCACCGGCACGCGGTGGAGCACGAGATCGACGGCGTCGTCGTCAAGCTCGACGAGATCCCGCTCCAGGGCCGGCTGGGCCACACCTCGCGCGCCCCGCGCTGGGCGATCGCCTGGAAGTACCCGCCGGAGGAGGTCAACACCCGGCTGGTCGACATCCGCGTCGGCGTCGGCCGCACCGGCCGGGTCACGCCGTACGCGGTGGTCGAGCCGGTCACGGTCGCCGGCTCCGAGGTCGAGTTCGCCACCCTGCACAACCAGCAGGTGGTCAAGGCGAAGGGCGTGCTGATCGGGGACACGGTGGCGCTCCGCAAGGCCGGCGACGTGATCCCGGAGATCCTGGGGCCGGTCGCCGACCTGCGGGACGGCGGCGAGCGGGAGTTCGTGATGCCGAGCGCCTGCCCCGAGTGCGGCACGGCGCTGATGCCCATGAAGGAGGGGGACATCGACCTGCGCTGCCCCAACGCCCGCTCCTGCCCGGCGCAGTTGCGGGAGCGGATCTTCTATCTGGCGGGCCGCCGCTGCCTGGACATCGACCACTTCGGGTATGTCGCGGCGACGGCGCTCACCCAGCCGCTGGAGCCGGCCGAGCCCCCGCTGCGGGACGAGGCGCGGCTCTTCGAGCTGACGGTCGAGGAGCTGCTGCCGATCCGGTCGCACGTGCTGGACCAGGACACGGGCCTGCCCAAGACCGACCCGGAGACCGGCGAGCCCAAGGTGGTCACCTTCTTCGCCAACCAGCAGGGCGAGCCGAAGAAGAACGCGCTGGCCATGCTGGAGTCCATCCAGGCGGCCAAGGAGCGCCCGCTCGCGCGGATCATCGCGGGGCTGTCCATCCGGCACGTGGGGCCCGTGGCGGCCGAGGCGCTGGCCAGGGAGTTCCGCTCGCTGGACCGGATCGCCGAGGCGACGGAGGAGGAGCTGGCCGCCACGGAGGGCGTGGGGCCGACGATCGCCGCCTCGTTGAAGGACTGGTTCGCCGTCGACTGGCACCGGGAGATCGTCGAGCGCTGGCGGGCGGCCGGGGTGCGGCTGGCCGAGTCGGGCGAACGGGAGGAGGCGCCCCGCCCGTTGGCCGGGATCACGACGGTCGTCACCGGCACGCTGGAGCGCCACACCCGGGACGGCGCGCAGGACGCGCTGCGCGGTCTGGGAGCGAAGGTGACCGGATCTGTCTCCAAGAAGACGGATTTTCTGGTCGTCGGGGAGAGTCCGGGATCGAAGTTCGACAAGGCGATGCAGCTGAAAGTGCCCGTTCTGGACGAGGCCGGTTTCGAGGTGCTGCTCGCCGAGGGGGCGGACGCGGCGCGCGCCGTGGCGGTCCGACCGCCCGAGCCGGCGGAGGAGGAGGCGGAGGAGACGAGTGGGAGCGGCGAGGGCGCGTCGTAGCGCGCCGCGCGCCGCCTGTGTGACCAGTGGTTCTCCACGCCGGCTCGGGTGTCTGGGGGAGGGGGAGCGCGCCGGAGCGCGTCACGGATCGAGGGGAGCAAGCATGTACCGCCCCCGCGTGCGGCATATACCAGGGGACTAGTTCGCGCGGGGTCGCTTTCGGCAACCCGCCAAGTTCGCCGCCACCGACGGAGGTTGGCCGCCTAGGGTGGACAGGGCCCCGGCCGCCCGTCCGACCGGGGCCGGATCGCCGTGAGAGGTTCCCGCCATGCAGACCACCCCGAGAGGGAGAGCGCCCTCGCGGTGTGGCCTTCCCAGGTCGCGCCGCTGGGGCCGCGCGGTCGTCGTCTCCACGGCCGCGCTGCTCACCACCGGCGGCCTCGCCTGGGCGCTGGGCGCCGGGCGACAGCTCTTCCCCGACGACCGCGTCGGCTGGGGCTTCGCCGTCCTGACCCTGCTGGTCGCCGCCGAGCTGGCGCTCGCCGACGGGCGGTCGCGCACCGGCGGCAGCAGCGCCGGCTCCGCCCTGGCGTTCTCCGTGCTGCTGGTGCACGGCTGGCTGCCCGCCGTCGTCGTCGTCCTGGTCATCGCCGGCCTGGTCGCCGCCGTCCGCCCGCGATACCGGGGCGAGGCGCTGTGGCACGGCGCCGTCGGCGTCCATGGGGTGGGCGCCGCCGCCCTGTTGCTCGCCCTCTTCGGCACCACGCCCAGCGTGGAGCAGCCCTGGCAGCCCACCGACTGGGGCGTCGGCGCGCTGCCCCAGCTCTTCCTCGCCGGCTGCGCCTACATCGCCGTCAGCCGCGCCCTGCCCTGCCTCGCCGAGGAGGGCAGAAGCGGCGTCGGCCGGGTGCTGACCCGTTTCACCTGGTCGCGCCAGCTGATCGTGGCGCTCGCCCTGCTCGGCACCGCCCCGCTGACCGCCGTGGTGGCCGAGGCGGCCCCCGGGCTGCTGCCGCTCTTCGCGGTGCCGCTGATAGCCGTCGACACCACCTTCCGGATGGCCATGGCGCGTGCCGAGGA
Organism: Streptomyces zhaozhouensis; assembly: GCF_900230195.1. Lineage (GTDB taxonomy): Bacteria > Actinomycetota > Actinomycetes > Streptomycetales > Streptomycetaceae > Streptomyces > Streptomyces zhaozhouensis. Next base: position 50,290 of record NZ_OCNE01000022.1, on the reverse strand, counting down.
CCAGCTTCTCGACCCGCTCACCGGGCTGCCCAACCGCGGTTGGCTCCTCTCCCGCACCACCGAGGCGCTGGACGAGGCGGCCGCCGAGCAGCGCAAGGCCGCGCTGATACTGATCGATCTGGACAGCTTCCGAACGGTCAACGACACCCTCGGCCATCTCACGGGCGACCGGCTGCTGTTGCTGATCGCCGACCGGGTGCGGGCCAGGCTGCCCGCCGGCGCGCAGCTCACCCGCCTCGGCGGCGACGAGTTCGCCGTGCTGCTGCCGCACACCGGCTCCGCCACCGCGGCCCAGCGCACCGCGCGCGAGCTGATCGGCGCCCTGGACGCCCCCTTGGAGCTGGACGGCCTCAGCCTGCTGGTCGAGGCCAGCGCCGGCGTCGCCGTCTACCCCGAGCACGCCCCCGAGGCCGAGGGCCTGCTGCGCCGCGCCGACGTCGCGATGTACCTGGCCAAGCGCGACCGCACCGGCGTCGAGGTCTACGAGGCCAGCCGCGACGGCAACACCCCCGACCGGCTCGCCCTCCTGGGCGACCTGCGCCGGGCGCTGGACGACGGCGAGGTGGAGCTGCACTACCAGCCCAAGGTCCGCTTCGACGGCGCCGTCGCCGGCCTTGAGGCGCTGGTCCGCTGGCAGCACCCGGAGCGCGGCCGGGTCGCGCCCGACGAGTTCATCGCCATCGCCGAGGCGTCGGGGCTGATGCCCCGCCTGACCGAGTACGTGCTGGAGACCGCGCTCCACCAGGTCGCCGCGTGGCGCGCCGCCGGGCTCACCGTCCCCGTCGCCGTCAACGTCTCGCCCCGCGACGTCCTCTCACCCGGCTTCGCCGGCGACGTCGCCGCCCGGCTGGCCCGCCACCGGGTCCCGCCGGACGCCCTCCAGCTGGAGATCACCGAGCACGTGATGCTGGAGGACCCCCGCCACGCCGCCGACACCCTCGCCGCCCTCGCCGGGCACGGTGTGCGGATGTCGCTGGACGACTTCGGCACCGGCTACTCCTCGCTGGTCCACCTGCGGCGGCTGCCGGTCAGCGAGTTGAAGATCGACCGCTCGTTCGTGGCCCGGCTGGTGGTCGACGCCGAGGACGCGGAGATCGTCCGCTGCACCATCGACCTGGCGCACTCGCTGAAGCTGCTGGTCGTCGCCGAGGGGGTGGAGGACGACGAGACCTGGGAGCGGCTGCGCGACCTGGGCTGCGACGCCGTGCAGGGCTGGCTGGTCTCCGCCGCGATGCCGGCCCCCGAGACCACCGCCTGGCTGCGCGCCCGCAGGACCAGCTCGCCCGAGGCCCGCGCCGCCGGGGGCCGGCCCCCGGCGCCCTGCGCCCCGCCGGGCCCGACCGCCGGGACCCTGCCGGTCCGCCGCGCCTCCGTCCGCTGACCGACCGGCCTCCCGGCGGCCGCGGGCGGCCCCGAGGGAAAGCCGTGCGCGGGCAGTCGGTGCCGCGTCCTAGGATTGGGCGCACACGGGACCGGCGGTCCACCGCGCGACGGGCCCCGCCCCGGCGCCCGCGCCGAGGCGCCGGACCGGCCGGACCCGTCGCCACCGAACCAGCCCGCGACGAGCAAGAGGATCGCCACATGCCCGGCATCACGCGCGAGGAGGTCGCCCACCTCGCCCGGCTGGCGCGTCTGGAGCTTTCGGCCGAGGAGCTAGACCACTTCGCCGGACAGCTCGACGACATCATCGGCGCGGTCGCCCGCGTCTCCGACGTCGCCGCCCAGGACGTACCGCCGACCTCCCACCCGCTGCCGCTCACCAACGTGATGCGTCCCGACGAGGTCCGTCCGGGCCTCACCCCGGACCAGGCGCTCGCCGGCGCCCCCGCGCAGGAGCAGCAGCGGTTCAAGGTGCCCCAGATCCTGGGGGAGGAGTGAGCGACATGGCAGATCTGACCCGGCTCACCGCGGCCGAACTGGCCGCCGCCGTCGCCGACGGCACCGCCAGCTCCGTCGAGGTCACCGAGGCCCACCTGGCCCGCGTCGAGGAGGTCGACGAGAAGGTCCACGCCTTCCTCCACGTGGACCGCGAGGGCGCGTTGGCGCAGGCGAGGGCCGTCGACGAACGGCGCGCCGCCGGCGAGCGGCTCGGCCCGCTGGCCGGCGTGCCGCTGGCGTTGAAGGACATCTTCACCACCGAGGGCGTGCCGACCACCGTCGGTTCCAAGATCCTCGAAGGATGGGTCCCGCCCTACGACGCGACGGTCACCCGCCGCCTCAAGGAGGCGGGCGTGGTGATCCTCGGCAAGACCAACATGGACGAGTTCGCCATGGGCTCCTCCACGGAGAACAGCGCCTACGGCCCCACGGGCAACCCCTGGGACCTCACCCGCATCCCGGGCGGTTCCGGCGGCGGCTCCTCCGCGTCGCTGGCCTCCTTCCAGGCGCCGCTGGCGATCGGCACCGACACCGGCGGCTCGATCCGCCAGCCGGCTGCCGTCACCGGCACGGTCGGCGTCAAGCCCACCTACGGCGGGGTCTCCCGCTACGGCATGGTGGCGTTCTCCTCCTCCCTCGACCAGGGAGGCCCCTGCGCGCGCACCGTGCTGGACGCGGCGCTGCTCCACGAGGTGATCGCCGGCCACGACCCGCTGGACTCCACCTCCATCGACGCCCCCGTGCCCGACGTGGTCGCCGCCGCGCGGAACGGCTCGGTCGAGGGGATGCGGGTCGGTGTCGTCAGGGAGTTCCGCGGCGAGGGGTACCAGCCGGGCGTGATCCGGCGGTTCGACGAGTCCGTCGAGCTGCTGCGCGAGCTGGGGGCCGAGGTCGTCGAGGTCTCCTGCCCCTCGTTCGACCTGGCGCTCGCCGCCTACTACCTGATCGCGCCCTCCGAGTGCTCGTCGAACCTCGCCAGGTTCGACGCCATGCGCTACGGGCTGCGGATCGGTGACGACGGCACCCGTTCGGCCGAGGAGGTCACCTCGCTGACCCGCGAGGCCGGCTTCGGCGCCGAGGTGAAGCGGCGCGTGATGCTGGGTACCTACGCGCTCTCCTCCGGCTACTACGACGCGTACTACGGCAGCGCCCAGAAGGTGCGGACCCTGGTCAGCAGGGACTTCGAGCGGGCGTTCGCCGACGTGGACGTGCTGGTCTCGCCGACGACGCCGACCACCGCCTTCCCCATCGGCGAGCGGGCGGACGACCCGATGGCGATGTACCGCGCGGACCTGTGCACCATCCCCGTCAACCTGGCGGGGAACGCGGCCATGTCGCTGCCCTGCGGCCTGGCCGACGAGGACGGCCTCCCGGTCGGCCTCCAGATCATCGCCCCCGCGATGGCCGACGACCGTCTCTACCGCGTCGGTTCGGCCGTCGAGGCCGCGTTCCAGGCACGCTGGGGGCACCCGATTATCGAGGAGGTACCGGCGCTGTGAGCAAGAAGCCGAAGTCCAGGATGGGCACCTACATCTCCATCGGCAGTTCGCTCTTCGGGGCGGTCAGCGTGGCCAAGCAGCTGCGCGAGGCGCGCGAGGAGCGGGACAACCTGCGGCTGGTGGACGCCGTCGTCTCCGCCGCGGCCCTCGCCACCGGGATCGCCCTGCTCGCCCGCGAGCTGCGCCGCATGAACGAGGACGGCGGCGGCATCCTCAGTGACTGAGCGCTTTCGACCATCCGAGAGGTACACCCCGTGACCGTCACCGAACTGGTGTCGTACGAGGACGCGCTGGCGTCCTACGACCCCGTCATGGGCCTGGAGGTCCATGTCGAGCTGGGCACCAAGACCAAGATGTTCTGCGGCTGCGCCACCACCCTCGGCGCCGACCCCAACGCGCAGACCTGCCCCACCTGCCTCGGCCTGCCGGGCGCGCTGCCCGTGGTCAACGCGGTGGGGGTGGAGTCGGCCGTCCGGATCGGCCTCGCGCTCAACTGCGAGATCGCCGAGTGGTGCCGCTTCGCCCGGAAGAACTACTTCTATCCGGACATGCCGAAGAACTTCCAGACCTCGCAGTACGACGAGCCCATCGCGTTCAACGGCTATCTGGACGTGCAGCTCGCCGACGGTGAGGTCTTCCGGGTGGGCATCGAGCGTGCCCACATGGAGGAGGACACCGGCAAGTCCACCCATGTCGGTGGCGCGACGGGGCGCATCCACGGCGCCTCGCACTCGTTGCTCGACTACAACCGGGCCGGCATCCCGCTGATCGAGATCGTCACCCGACCGATCGAGGGCGCCGGCGAGCGCGCCCCCGAGGTGGCGCGCGCCTACGTCGCCGAGCTGCGCGAGCTGATCAGGTCGCTCGGCGTCTCCGAGGCCCGCATGGAGATGGGCCAGATGCGCTGCGACGTCAACCTCTCGCTGCGCCCGCACGGGCGGGAGAGGTTCGGCACCCGCAGCGAGACGAAGAACGTCAACTCGCTGCGCAGCGTGGAGCGCGCGGTCCGCTTCGAGGTGCAGCGGCACGCCGCCGTCCTCGACGAGGGCGGCACCATCGTGCAGGAGACCCGCCACTTCCACGAGGAGAACGGCACCACCACCTCCGGCCGGGTCAAGGAGGAGGCGGAGGACTACCGCTACTTCCCCGAACCCGACCTGGTGCCCGTCGCGCCGTCCCGGGAGTGGGTCGAGGAGCTGCGCGCCGGCCTGCCGGAGCTGCCGCTGACCCGACGCAACCGGCTGCGCGAGGAGTGGGGCATCAGCGCCCACGAGATGCAGTCGGCGCTGAACGCGGGCGCCGTCGAGCTGATCGTCGCCACCGTCACGGCGGGGGCCGAGCCGGCCGCCGCCCGCAAGTGGTGGATGGGCGAGCTGGCCAGGCGCGCCAACGAACAGGGCGTGGAGCTGGCCGCGTTGCCCATCACGCCGGAGCAGGTGGCGCGGGTCACCGCGCTGGTCGCCGAGGGCGCGCTCAACGACAAGCTGGCGCGCCAGGCCATCGAGGGCGTGCTCGCGGGCGAGGGCGACCCGGACGCGGTGGTGGAGCGGCGCGGGCTGCGGATCGTCTCCGACGAGGGCGCGCTGGGCAAGGCTGTGGACGAGGCCATCGAGGCCAACGCGGCCGTCGCCGACAAGGTCAGGGCCGGCAAGGTGGCCGCCGCCGGCGCCCTGGTGGGCGCGGTGATGAAGGCCACCAGGGGACAGGCCGACGCGGCCAGGGCCAGGGAACTGATCCTCGAACGTCTCGGCGTCGAGGGCTAGTACCTCGGTCTGAGGCCCAGCTAAGGCCCTCTGCGGCGCGTACCGAGGCCCCCGGCAGCGTGAGCTTCCGGGGGCCTCGGCGTGGCTAAGGCGAACAGGCGGTCGGGCCTGGGCATCTGTCTGATGTGGCGGGGTGGGTAAGGCGCGGACGGTGGGAGGCGGAAGGGGCGCTCGGCGGAGATCGGCCGAGGCCGTCACCCGCCGACCCGAGGGAGTCCCTGTGCTGGAGTACGAACTGCACCGCCAACGCGCCGCCGAGCTGGAGCGGGCCGCACGCGAGCACCGTGCGGGCGCCCGGCTGCGTCGCGCGCGCCGCGCCAGGCGCCCGCCGCGCGGTGCGACCTCCGCCTGGACCACGGCGGCGTGAGCGCTCCGCTGCCCGCGGGCGGAGAGATCGTGCACCACGGCGGTTACGCTCTGTCAGTGGTGCGTGGCATCCTCGACCCTGTGGAGACACAGAGCGTGAGCCCCGTCTTCGTGGGGCGGCAGGACGAGTCGGCCCTCTTGGCGCGCTTGTTGCGCGGCGCCGACGGGGGGACCCCGCAGGGGGTGGTCGTCGGCGGCGAGGCCGGGGTGGGCAAGACGCGGCTCCTTGAGGAGTTCCTCGCCTCGGCCCGCGCGGCCGGCGCGACGACGGCGGTGGGGGCCGGCGTGGAGCTGGGTGCCGACGGGTTGCCGTTCGCGCCCGTGGCCGGGCTGCTGCGCGCGCTGCACCGGCAGTTGGGCGACGAGCTGTTCGAGGCGGCGGGGGAGCGGCGCGGAGAGCTGGCGCGGCTGCTGCCCGAGTGGGAGGAGGCCGGCGTGGCCGCCGCGCCGGCCGTCGACGGGGACGCCTGGGACCGCGCGCGCCTCTTCGAGCTGCTGACCAGGCTGCTGGAGCGGCTGGCGCGGCACCGCACCCTGGTGCTGGTCTTCGAGGACCTGCACTGGGCGGACCGCTCCACCAGGGAGCTGCTGGCCTACTACATCCGCTCGGTGCGGTCCGCCCGGCTGCTGGTGGTGGGGAGTTACCGCACGGACGACCTGCATCGGCGTCATCCGCTGCGTCCGTTCCTCGCCCAGCTGGACCGGCTGCGCACGGTGCACCGGATCGCCCTGCGCCCGCTGACCGGCGCCGAGGTCACCGCCCAGATGGCCGGCATCCTGGGCACCCCGCCGGACGCGCCGCTGGCGCACTCGGTCTTCGCCCGCACGGAGGGGAACCCGTTCTTCGTCGAGGAGTTGACGGTCGGCGGTCGGCCGCGTGGGGCGCTGCCCGAGACGCTGCGCGATCTGCTGCTGGTGCGCGTCGAGGAGCTGGACGAGCGGACGCAGGACGTGCTGCGGGTCGTCGCCGAGGGCGGCGCCTCGGTGGAGCACGCCCTGCTGGCCAGGGTCGCCGCGCTGCCCGAGCCCGAGCTGCTGGCCACGCTGCGGGCGGCCGTCGGCGCGCGGCTGCTGGTCGCGACGGACGAGGGCGACGGCTACCGCTTCCGGCACGCGCTGACCAGGGAGGCCGTCGCCGACGACCTGCTGCCCGGGGAGCGCGCCCGGCTCAACCGCCGTTACGCGGAGGCCCTGGCGGACGACCCGACGCTGGTGGCGGGCGAGGAGCTGCCCACCCGGCTGGCGAGCCACTGGTACCACGCGGGTGATCGGGCCAGGGCGCTGCCCGCCGTGCTGGCGGCGGCCGTGGCGGCGGGCCGCAGGTTCGCCAACGCGGAGCAGCTGCGGTTGCTGGAGCGGGCGTTGGAGCTGTGGGACGCGGTGGAGCCGGAGGCGCGCGTCGGGCTGCGGCCGGCGCAGCGGGTCTGGAGCTATCCGGCGCCGGAGCCGGAGGAGCCGGTGGGCTGGGTCGACCTGATGGCCGAGGCGGTGATAGCCGCGCAGCTCGCCGGTCGCGGCGAACGCGCCCTGGCGCTCTGTCGTCGCGCGCTGCGCGAGCTGGACGAGGTCCGACAGCCGCTGCACGCCGCCTGGTTCTGGACCCAGCGGGTCGGCATGGCGGAGCGGCTGATGCGCGGCGACGGCTCGGCGGAGCTGGCCCGCGCCCAGGAGCTGTTGCGTGGGCTGCCGCCCTCCGAGGTGCACGCCCGGGTGCTGGCGCTGGAGGCGGCCCTGCTCGCCAAGCGCGGCCCGGACCCCGAGGTGATCGAGCGGGCCGAGCGCGCCGTCTCCCTGGCCCGGCTCGTCGGGGCGCACCGCACGGAGCTCTATGCCCGCTACACCCTGGCCACCCTTCAGGCAGACGCGGGCGACCGGCAGGGAGCGGTCACCGAGATGCGGGCCGTGCTGGCGACGGTGCTCCGCGGGGGCGACGTCGCGCTGCTGGGGCGCTGCCTGAACAACCTGAGCGCCGTGCTGATCGACGCCGGCGAGTTCGCGCAGGCCCTGGAGCATCTGGACGTAAGCGTCGAGCTGGCCGAGCGCTACGGGCTGGTCGAGGGCCACAGCTGGCTGTGGGGCAACCGCGCCTTCGCCTGCACCGCGATGGGCCGCTGGCCGGAGGCCGAGTCCGCGCTCGACGAGGCGACCCGGCGGGCGAGCCACTCGCAGAGTCGCCAGATCAGCCGCGTGCTCACCGGCCAGCTCGCGGTGCTGCGCGGGGACCTGGCGCGGGCCGAGGCGGAGTCGGAGGCGGTGCTGGCGGAGATCGAGGGGGTGAGGGGCGGCACCCAGTTCCACTGGGAGTTGGCCAGGCTGCGGATCGAGCTGGCGGTGGCGCGCGGGCGCCCGCTGCACGCGCGGGAGATCGTGCGCGGGATGGCCGACGGGGAGCTGTTCGGCGCCTCGCTGCTGGCCTGGATGCTGGCCTTCGCCGCCGCCACGGCCGAGGCGGAGAGCCGTGGCCTGCCGGGCGCCGAGCAGGGGCGGGAGGCCGCGGTCGAGGAGATCAGGTCGCTCACCCGCCGCCTCCCGCGCAACGTCCCGATACGCGACGCGATGGGCACGCTCGTCGACGCCCAAGTCGCCCGTGCCCGGGGCAGGGACACGCCACGGCACTGGGCGGAGGCCGTGGACCGGCTTCTCCCGCTGCCGCTTCCCCACCATCTGGCCGAGGCGCGGTACGGCTGGGCCGAGGCGCTGCTGGCCGCGGGGCGGCCGGACGCCCGCGAGCAGGCGGGCGAGCAGTTGCGCGCCGCGTGGGAGTGGGTCGCCCGGCTGGGCGCCGGGCCGCTGGGCGAGCGGGTGGCGCGGCTGGCCGAGCGCGCCGGGCTCGACCTCGCCGTCCCCGAGGCGTCGGCGTCCGTGCCGGCGCCCGCGCCGGACGAGCCGTTCGGGCTCACCCGGCGGGAGCGCGCGGTGCTGGAGCTGGTGGCGGCGGGCCGGAGCAACCGGCAGATCGCCGAGCAGTTGTTCATCTCACCGAAGACGGTGAGCGTCCATGTCTCCCGCATCCTGGCCAAGTTGGAGGTCACCAGTCGGGGCGAGGCCGCCGCCGTCGCCCACCGGTTCCGCCTGGCGGCGGCCGGGCCGTAGCCGCCGCGTCCGCAGGTTCGGCGACGGCTTCACCAACGCGGGTACGTGGCGTCTGGCGTTGCCCCGGGCGGTCGGGTTCACACCGCCCTGCGCTTCCCTACGCTGTGATGCCGAGCCGGTGTTGAGGGGGGAGCGGAGATGGCCGAGGACGAGCCTGGGACGGGTGCGCGGCGCAGCGAGCACCGGGGCACATGGATCGCGGCGGGGGCAGCGGTCGTCGCCGCGTTGATCGGGGCGGTCGCGACGACCGTGGCGGCCCGCTCGGGGGACGGCGGGGAGAGCGGCGCGCCTCCCGCCGCGTCCGCTCCGTCGGCTGCGGAGCTGACGCAGGAGCCATCGTCGGGTGGCGAGGACGATGCCGCCCCGGCGGAGGACACCCCGGAGCCGTCGGCCCCTGACCCATCGGCCACGGAGTCGTCGGTTCGGTGGGAGGGCGACGTGGTGTTCGACGGGAGCGGCAAGGACTTCGACGCGTCACCTCCCGTGGGGGCGGCCGGGTCCAACGACTTCGGCACTGGTGGAGCCGCGACCGTGGAGCTCCATGTGCTCGGCGGCTCCCTGCTGTCGACCTGGGACGGGGAGGAGACGCCGGATCACGCGGACTGCGCCGAGTCGGCCGCCGCGGAGGGCGTGGGCACACACCCGCTGGAGATCGGCACCGTCCTCTGTGGGGTGACGGATGAGGGGCGTGTCGTCCGGCTCACGGTGGTGGAGTTCCCGGACCAGTACGGGCCGTACGCCGCCTTCGAAGCCGTGGTCTGGGAGTCCGCCTAGGTGTGCTGTCCCCGGAGCGGACGCCGGAATCCCTCGCCGGACGAGTGCGGAGGGGCCCGGCGACTGCCTTCCGACACACGTCTCGCCGAGCCGGGTCGATTCCCCTCGTTCTCACCGAGGCCGTCTCGCATGGCGGGAGTGCGTGCCGGCGCGACGCCCTTACGGCCGCCTTAGCGCGGGACCGGTGGGTGCTTACGAGAGCCGACGGCAGTTCCTAAGGCCCCCCGGGGCATGAAAGGTCGGGAAAGCGCCCGATGTGGCGGGGGTGCCTGGGAGACGAACGTGGAGCCATCGGCCGGCCGAGGGGCCGGGGACCGGAGGAGGCACCATGTCGCACGAGATCCACGCCCACCAGGAACGCCGCCTGACGCTGCTCGCCGAGGCCGAGCGTGAGCGACTGGCCCGGCAGGCCACCGTCGCCCGGCCCGCCGGCCGACGCGGTGGGCCGCTGCGCCGCGCGCTCGCCCGCGCGACGCGGCGCAGCGCGGAGCGGGAACAGGAACGGGGACGGCGGGAACGAGAGCGGGGCGGCGGGCTGCTGGCCAGGGCAGGCCGCCGAAGGGCGGAGGTCTGAGGCCCGATGCCGCTGTCAGACCCCTGTGCCATCCTTCGGGACATGCACAACAGAACGATCAGCCCGGTCTTCGTGGGGCGCGCCGAGCCGGGCGCGGCCCTGCGGGAGGCGCTGCGCCGCGCGGACGAGGGGGTCGCCCAGACGGTACTGGTCGGTGGCGAGGCGGGCGTCGGGAAGACCCGGCTGGTGGAGGAGTTCCTGACCACCGCCGCCGCGTCCGGCGCCTTGACCGCCGTCGGCGCCTGCGTCGAGGTGGGCGCCGAGGGGCTGCCGTTCGCGCCGGTCTCCGCCGTGCTGCGGGTGCTGCACCGGGAGTTGGGCGAAGAGCTGGCCGAGGCGGCGGCCGGGTTCGGCGGGGAGCTGGCCCGGCTGCTGCCGGAGCTGGGCCCGCCGAGCGGCCCCGAGCACGCGGCGCGGGACGAGGAGGCCCGCGGCCGTCTCTTCGAGCTGACCGCCAGGCTGCTGGAGCGGCTGGCCGTCCGCCGCACGCTGGTGCTGGTCGTCGAGGACCTGCACTGGTCGGACCGTTCCACCAGAGAGCTGCTCGGCTATGTCTTCCGGGTGGTGCAGTCCTGCCGGCTGCTGGTGGTGACGACCTACCGCTCGGACGACGTCCACCGCCGCCATCCGTTGCGCCCGTTCCTGGCCGAGCTGGACCGGCTGCGCACGGTGCGGCGGATCGAGCTGCCGCGCCTGACCAGGGACGAGGTGGGCGCCCAGCTCACCGGCATCCTCGGCCGGCCGCCGGAGGAGGCCAGGCTGGATCAGGTCTTCGACCGCTCCGACGGGAACGCCTTCTTCGTCGAGGAGCTGGCCGGCGTCACCGAGGACGGGCACGGCGGCGCGTTGAGCGACTCGGTGCGCGACCTGCTGCTGTTGCGGGTCGAGGCCCTGCCGGAGGCGGCCCAGCGGGTGGTGCGGGTCGCGGCCGAGGGCGGGTCGCGGGTGGAGTTCGGGCTGCTGGGCGCCGTGGTGGGGCTCTGCGACGAGGAGCTGATCGAGGCGCTGCGGGCCGCCGTGGAGGCGAGCGTGCTGCGCGCGGGGGAGGACGACACCTACCGCTTCCGGCACGCGCTCACCAGGGAGGCGGTCGACGACGACCTGCTGCCGGGCGAGCGCTCGCGGCTGAGCCGGCGGTACGCCGAGGCGCTGGAGGCGCGCCCGGAGCTGGTCTCCCGGGATCAGCGGGCCACCCGCCTGGCGAGTTACTGGTACCGGGCGCACCAGCCGGTCAAGGCGCTGCCCGCCGTGCTGGAGGCGGCGGCCGAGGCGCGCTGCCGCCACGCGTACGCGGAGCAGTACCAGCTGCTGGAGCGCGCCGCCGAGCTGTGGGAAGACGTGTCGGCGGAGGTCAGGGGCCGGCTGCGGGTGGGATCGGGGATCGAGTCCTATCCGGTCTGCGACTGCGCCGACGAGTTGCTCGGCTTCCTCGATCTGCTGGCGGGGATGACCCTGGCGGCGCGGTACGCGGGGGAGCAGGAGCGCGGCGTCTCGGTGGCCAAGCGGGCGCTGCGGCTGCTGGAGGGGATGGGGCACCCGCTGCGGGCAGCCTGGTTCTGGGCCCAGCTCTCCCGGCTGCTGCGACAGTTGGGGAGGGGCGACGGCTGGCCTGAGCTGGGGCGGGCGCGGGAGCTGATAGAGGGGTTCCCGCCGTCGCCGGTGCACGCGCTGGTGCTGACGGAGGCGGCCGGCTGGTGCTCCGTCTTCGACTCGGGCCCCGGCGCGCTGGCCACCGCCGAGCAGGCGGTGGAGCTGGCCAGCGCCGTCGGTGACGAGGACGCCCTGCTCAACGCGCGGGTCAGCCTCGGCTCGATGCTGATCGACCGGGGTGAGGGCGAGCGCGGCCTGACCGAGATGCGGGATGTCGCCGCGCGGGTGGTCCCGGACGAGCGGGTGGGCGTCTTCACCCGCAGTCATGTGAACCTCCAGTCGCTGCTGGAGGGGATGGGGCGCTCCGAGGAGTCGCTGCGGGTCGCGGACGAGGCGCTGGTGCTGGCCCACCGCTACGGCCTGGCCGACACCCGTTCGTGGATCATGGGAAACCGGGCGGACGCCCTGTTCTCGCTGGGGCGTTGGGCTGAGGCGGAGGAGGCGTGCGAGGAGGCGCTGCGCTCGGCGCAGAGCCCCGTCGCCAAGGGGCTGGTCGCCCTGCGCCGGGCCCGGCTGGCGGTCGCGCGGGGGCGCTGGGAGGAGGCCGAGCGCCACTGCGACCTGCAGCGCGGCTACCAGTCCCGGGGCCGCGCCGCGCAGACGGCCCATCCGGCCGCCGAGTATCTGCTGGTGATCGCCTCGGCCCGGGGCCGCGTCCTGGACGCGCGCGCCCTCTTCGCCGGCGTGGTGCGCGACGACCAGGCGCCGGGCACCGGCAGCTACACCTGGCCCCTGGTCTATGAGGCGGCCCGTGCCGAGGCGGAGGCGGTGGGGGCGCCGGCGGCCGACCCGGGGCGGTCGGAGGCGGTCGCGCTGATCCGCCGTTACGCGGCGACGTTGCCCCGGCACTACCCGGTCTGGGCCGGTTACGCGCTGCTGGTCGAGGCCGAGCTGCGGCGCGTCGAGGGGCGCGCGACGGCGGGGGAGTGGGCGGCGGTGGTCGCGGCGTTCGAGGAGCCGCCGCGCCCCTACGAGCGGGCCAGGGCGGGGCTGCGCTGGGCGGAGGCGCTGCTGGCCGAGGGCGAACGGGAGCGTGCCGCCGGTGCGTTGGGCGAGGCGCTTCGTCTCGCCGCCGGTCTGGACGCTGCGCCGCTGCTTCAGGAGGCGGAGCGGCTGGCGGCGCGTGGCCGGCTCGCCCCGGAGGGCGGGCGGCCGGGCGCGGCGGGCCCCGAGGCGCCGGGGCTCACGCCGAGGGAGCGCGAGGTGCTGGAGCTGGTGGCGGCGGGCTGGAGCAACCGACGGATAGCCGAGGAGCTGTTCATCTCGCCGAAGACGGCGAGTGTCCATGTCTCAAACATTCTGGCCAAGTTGGAGGTGACCAGCCGGGGCGAGGCGGCGGCCCTGGCGCACCGGCTTCGCCTGGTCGGCGGGGGAGCCGGGCGGTCCAGGGAGGCCGCGGTGTGAGGCCCTAACCGCGCGGCCGGCACCGCCGCAGCTCGGGCGCGACGCGGCCGGTGACGAGGGCGTCGGCGACAAGCCGGCCGACGGTGGGCGCCAGGGTGATCGCCGCGTGGGTGACCGTCACCCAGAGGGAACGGTCGCGGGTCACCGGCCCGACGAGCGGGCCGTCGGCGGGCATCGGGCGCCCGCTGACCCGCTGGTCGAGCAGCCGGCACTCCGCGCCGCCGCGGAAGAGCGTCCGCACCCGTGCGAGTGCCTCGTCGGCCGCGCGCCGCGCAGAGGAGGGAGGGAAGGCACCCGGGGGCACCGCGAGGGGGAGCAGCAGCTCGCCCTCCCGCACCTCCCTGACCTCCATACCGGGGCTGTCCAGGATGGTCCTGACCAGCCCGGGAGGCGCGGACAGCCGCACCAGTTGGGCGGGTGAGACGGCGACCGGCAGGTGCGGGAGAAGGGGCGCGCAGAGCCGGGGCACCTCGGTGCCGGCCGCCAGCACCACGGCGTCCGCCGCGTGGTAGCCGGTCGGGGCCCACACGCCCTCGACGCGTTCCCCCACGACCCGGAGGGCGGACACCGGTGCGTTCGGCAGGTATCTCGCCCCGTGCGCGCGGGCCGCGTCGACCAGGGCGCGGGTCATCGCCACCGGGTCGACGCCCCCGTCGCTCGGGGTGTGGACGGCCGTCTCCGGAGGAGCGACCAGGGCCGGCTCAAGCGCCGCGATCTCCTCCCGACCGACGCGGAACTGACCGGGCCACAGCCGTTCCCCGCCCGAGGACGCGGCGTCGGACCAGGACAGCGAGCCGACCCAGCGGACGCTGTGTCCTGGCAGCTCGGCTTCGAGCCGCCGGTGGTCCGCCAGCACGTATGCGCGCAGCTCCGTCGCCCCCGGTGAGCCGCCGTCGCCGCGACCGCCCACCCACGCGAACGAACCGCCGGTCACGCCCGAGGCGGGCGCGGGCTCCCGGTCGAGGAGCGTGACGGCGACGCCCCGGCGCGCGAGGTGGTAGGCCACCGAGGAGCCGACGATTCCCGCGCCCACCACGATCACGCCCGACATCGCACGCTCCTCGGCTCGTCGCGGCGCGCCCGGGGGTTCCGGCCCGCGCCGTCGGTCCCTCAGCGTCGGCCGACGGGCGCGGGGCCGCAAGCGCTTTGCCGCGACCGGCGGCGACCGGCGGCGGCCGGCACGCGCGAGTTGGCCGGAAACCCACGCCCCCGGCACCGCCGGTCAGTCGACGCGCAGCCGCAGCAGCAGATCGTCCTCGGCGTCGGGGGAGCCCCGCCCGTCCGTCTCGTTGGTGAGCAGCAGCAGCTCGTCCTCGCCGACGGCGAGGACGCCGCGCAGCCGCCCGTACTCGCCCTCCAGGAACGACTCGGGCTCGGCCACCGGCTCCGCGCCGTCCAACGGCACCCGCCACAGCCGTTCCCCGCGCAGCGTCGCCATCCACAGCGCGCCGCCGCTGTAGGCCAGGCCGCTCGGCGACGCCTCGGACGGCGGCCAGACCTCCACCGGGTCGACGAAGCCGTCCCCCGCGCCGCCCTCGCCCTCGTGCTCGGGCCAGCCGTAGTTGCCGCCCGGCTCGATCAGGTTCAGCTCGTCCCACGTGTCGTTGCCGAACTCGGCCGCCCACAGCCTGTCCTCCGCGTCCCAGGCCAGGCCCTGGACGTTGCGGTGGCCCAGCGAGTAGACCAGCGAGTCCGGGTCCGGGTTGTCCTCGGGCGGCCCGCCGGTCGCCGGGTCGATCCGCAGGATCTTCCCGGCCAACGACTCGGGGTCCTGCGCCAGTCGGGCGTCGGCCACGTCGCCGGTGGTGGCGTAGAGCATCCCGTCGGGGCCGAACGCCAGCCCGCCGCCGTTGTGGATCACCTCGCCCCTGGGGATGCCGTCGAGCAGCGGCTCCCCGGCCGTCAGCCGCTCCCCCTCGGGGGCTTCCCGGTCCAGTTCCAGCGGGATGATCCGGTTGTCGGATGCCGTGGTGGCGTAGGCGTAGAGCCGGTTGTTGGTCTCGAACGCCGGGTCCGGCGTCAGGCCGAGCAGGCCGCCCTCCCCGTTGGCGCGCACGCCGGGCACCGAGCCGACCTCGCTGACCGTGCCGGGCTCGCCGTCCGAGGTGTCGACGAGCGAGAGCGTGCCGTCGTCCCGGGAGGCCACCAGCACCGCGCCGTCCGGCAGCGCGGCCAGCCCCCACGGGGAACGAAGATTCTCGGCCAGTGTCGCGGTCACCTCCGCGCTGCCCTCGGCGGGCGCGGCCTCCGGCGTGCGCTCCGCCTCCCGTGACGCCTCGCCGGTCTCCTCGGCGGGCGACTCGCTCGGCGCGGTCGACGCGTCGTCGCCGGCCCCGGACGGGGCGTTCCCGTCCTCGGACGAGCAGCCGACCAGCAGGGGCAGGGCCAGGGCCAGGGCGAGCAACGAGCCCGCGACCGGTCGTGCGCTCATCAGGGCCTCCGTCTCGGTGCGGTGTGCGGCACTCACCAGCACACCACACCGGGCCGCGCGCCGGCCCGCGGCCGGCCCCTCACCCCCAGGAGTCCAACGCGGCCGGCAGCCTGGCGATCTCCGCCAGGTCGTCGCCGGTCAGGTCCAGCTCGGCGGCCGCCGCGTTCTCCCTGACCCAGCGCTCCCGTCTGGTGCCCGGCAGCGGCACCACCTGGCGGCCCTGCGCCAGCAGCCACGCGAGGGCGACCTGGGCCGGCGTCGCGCCCGGATGCCGGGCGGCCACCCGGCGCAGCCCCACCACCAGCGGCTGGTTGGCGGCCATCATCTCCGCCGTGAAGCGGGGGTGCCGGGCGCGCGGGTCGTCCGGCTCGAAACCCCCGCCTGGCACCAGCGTGCCCGTCAGATAGCCGCTGCCCAGGGGCATCGCGGCCAGCAGCCCCACGCCCCTGGCCTCGCACCACGGCAGCAGCTCGGCGGCCGCGCCCGGCGACCAGACCGAGAACTCGGTCTGCACCGCCGACACCGGGAAGACCTGCTGCACCCTCGCCAGCAGCTCCAGGGTCCGCCGATGCGCCGCGACCCCGCCCCGCGCGCGCCGGGGGTCGGGCGGCTCCAGGGCGCACCACCCCAGCGCGCGCACCTTGCCGGCGCGCACCAACTCGCCCATGGCGCCCCAGGTCTCCTCGACCGGAACCTCGGGATCGGGGCGGTGCAGCTGATAGAGGTCGATCACGTCGGTGCCCAGCCGACGCAGCGAGGCGTCGCAGGCCCGCCGCACATACGCGGGGCTGCCGTTGGCCACCAGGTGCCCCTCGCCCACCAACAGCCCGCACTTGGTGGCGACGGTCGCCTCGCCGCGCCGCTCGCGCAGCACCCGCGCCAGCAGCCGTTCGTTGGTGAACGGGCCGTACATGTCCGCCGTGTCCAGCAGCGTGCAGCCCTCGTCGAGCGCCGCGTGCAACGCCCGCAGCGAGGTCTCGCCGTCCCGCTGGGACGCCGCGTAGCCCCAGCTCATCGGCATACACCCGAGACCCACGGCGCCCACCGCCAGCGCCCCGGCGCCCAGCGTCCGATACCGCACCTGGCCTGTCCTCGCCCTTCCCCGCGCCGAACCCGCCCCGGATCTCCCCCGGTCCCTCGCCGGCCGTCCCCGTCGTCCCCGTGATCGCCCCCAACGTATCCCCTGCCGCCGACAGCCACCCACGGGCCCCGGGCCGTCGGGGGCCGCGCGGTTAGCCTGGCGCCATGAGTACTCAGGAAGTCTGGTTGCCCTACTCCGCCGACGAACTCGCCCCCCTGCCCGACTCCCTGCGCTGCCTCCTCTGGCGTGGCGAGGACACCTACCCGGGCGACCCGGCGGCCTGCGCGTTCTACACGGTGCCGTATCTGAAGGGGCCGAAAGTCGCCGTCCGGCCGCTGGCCGAGATGACCTCGGTGCGGGTCGTCCAGACACTGACCGCCGGGGTGGAGCACATGCTTCCCGAGGTGCCGCGACTTCCCGAGGGCGCCGTGTTGTGCAACGCCGGGGACCTGCACAACACGAGCACCGCGGAACTCGCCCTGGCCCTGGCGCTGTCCGCGTTGCGGGGCGTCGACCAGGCGGCGCGCGACCAGCTTCAGGGGCGGTGGGCGCCGGCGGTGCACACCTCGCTCGCGGACCGGCGGGTGCTGATCCTCGGCTACGGCGGCATCGGCGCCGCGATCGAGGAGCGGCTGCTGCCGTTCGAGGTGGCCGAGGTGATCCGGGTGGCCGGCCACGCCAGGAACGCGCCGCGCGGCCCCGTGCACGCCTCGTCCGAGCTGCCGGAACTACTGCCCCGCGCCGAGGTGGTGATGGTCGCCACCCCGTTGACGGAACACACCCGCGGCCTGCTGGGCGCGCGGGAGTTGGCGCTGCTGCCGGACGGCGCGCTGGTGGTCAACGTGGCGCGCGGCCCGGTGATCGACGCGGAGGCGCTGCTGGCCGAGGTCTCCGGCGGCCGGCTGCGGGCGGCCCTCGACGTCACCGACCCGGAGCCGCTGCCCGCCGACCACCCGCTGTGGCGGGCCCCGGGGGTGCTCATCACGCCGCACGTGGGTGGGCCCTCCACGGCCTTCGAGCCACGCGCGAAGGCGTTGCTGCGCGCGCAGTTGACGAGGTTCGCGCTCGGTGAGGAGCTGCGGCACACGGTGGCGACCAGCGGTTCAGAGCGTTAGCCTCGCCCCAAACCATCACTATGGGTGATGTCTCTATATCGCTGAGTGACCATACTGGTGTATCGTCCGCTTCGGGGTGAGCCCGGAACGAAGGGGGGCGATGGCGATGCACCACCCATGGACGCGGCGAGGACCGCGTCGTGTCCCGGCGGGCCCGCCATTGGGCGGCCCGCTCCCGCAGCTCGCGCTCGCCGCGGTCTGCGCCTGCTACGCCGCGGGAGCCCTGGCGGGCTGGGGTTCGCCCCGACTCGCCAGGGTGATGGGGGACTTCGGCCTCGCGGCCGCGGCGTTCGCGGCGGCGGTCTCCTGCCTCTGGTACGCCAGGCGCCAGACCGAGGAGTTCCGCGCCGCGTGGACGATGTTCGGCGTCTCCTCGGTCATGATCGGCCTGGGGAACGCCACCTGGGGCTGGTACGAGGTGGTGCTCGGACGTCAGGTCCCGGACATCTCGCTGGCCGACATCGCGTTCCTGCTCTTCGCGCCGCTGGCCATCGTCGGCCTGCTGCTGCTCGCCAAACGCCCGCTGACCAAGGCGGGTTGGGCCAGGCTCGGGCTGGACGTCTGGCTGATCGGCGGCTCCCTGATGACGCTCTCCTGGAGCGTCGCCCTGGCGCACACGGCGGTGCGCACCGGCTCGGTGGGGCGGGTCGCGCTGGCGCTGGCCTACCCGCTGCTGGACATCGTGCTGATCAGCATGATCGTCGTGCTGCACTTCCGGCGCAGCGCCCGGCACCGTCCCGCGATCAACTCGGCCATCGGCGCCCTGGCGTTGACGGTCTTCTGCGACGCCCTCTTCACCAGCCCGCCGCTGCGCGAGCAGTACAGCTCGGGGCAGCTGCTGGACGCGGGCTGGTTCGCCGGCTCGCTGCTGCTGGCCGCCGCCCCCTGGACGGCGGGCCGTTCCTCGCCGGCGCCCGAGGCCCCCGGGCTTCGCGAGCCGCGCCCGCCCGCCTGCCGCCCGCTCGGCGGCTCGGTCTCCGCGCTGGCGCCCTATCTGGCGGCCGCCGTCTGCGTGTTGAGCATCCTGGTGACCATAATCTTCGGCCGCCGGGTCGACGCCGCCGTGGTCTACATGGCCTGCGCGGTGGTGCTGGCACTGCTGGTGCGCCAGGGCATCACCCTGATGGAGAACATCTCGCTCACCCGCGAGCTGGCCCAGAAGGAGAACTACTTCCGCTCGCTCGTCCAGGGATCGAGCGACGTGATCATGATCGCCGCCCCCGACGGCAAGCTCCGTTACGTCAGCCCCGCCGCCGTCGGCGTCTACGGGCAGCACCCAGGCCGGCTGATCGGCAGCGAGCTGTCCACCCTGATCCACCCGGAGGACCTGGGACGGGTCCTGCACGAGCTGCGCCGCTTTCTCGCCGTGCCGCCCAGCCGCGAGCCCGCCACCCGGGTCGAGTGCCGGGTCCGGCACGGCGCCGGCCACTGGCTCAACGTCGAGTCCAGCGTCAACCGCCACGAGGGCGGCCTGATCTTCAACACCCGTGACGTCACCGAACGCGTCCGGCTCCAGGCCCAGTTGCAGCACAGCGCCTCCCACGACGCGCTCACCGACCTGCCGAACCGGGCGCTGTTCACCGAGCGCGTCCGGCTGGCCCTCAGCCCGGGCCGGGGCGCGGAACCGGACGCCGCCGTCTTCTTCATCGACCTCGACGGCTTCAAGGCGGTCAACGACTCGGCCGGCCACCAGGCGGGCGACGAGCTGCTGGTGCAGGCCGCGCGCCGGCTGCGCGAGGCCGTCCGCGCCGACGACACCACGGCCAGGCTCGGCGGCGACGAGTTCGCCGCCCTGATCACCGGCGACGGGGGCGGGGAGCCGCAGCCGCGGGAGTACCGCATCCTGGAGATCGCCGAGCGCGTGCGGGCCGCGCTCTCCCGTCCCTACACGGTGGACGGGCAGGATCTGCGGGTCGCCGCCAGCATCGGCGTCGCCTTCGCCGAGCCGGGCTGCACGCCCGCCGGCCTGATGCGCAACGCGGACCTCGCGATGTACCGCGCCAAGCAGGCCGGAAAGGCCAGGGTCGAGCTGTACGCGCCCCAGCTCCAGACCGAGGCCGTCCGCCGCGCCGAGCTGGCCGACCGGCTGCGCGGGGCGCTGCACGCCGGCGAGTTCACCCTTCTCCACCAGCCCGTCGTCCACCTCGGCGACGGACGGCTCGCCGCGCTGCACGCGCAGGCCAGGTGGCGTTCCCCGCACGGCCCGCTGACCACCCCGGTGGAATACCTGCGCGGCGGGCGTTGGAACTTCGGCCCGCCGGGCGAGGCCGACGCCCCCGGCGGCGTGGCAGGCGACCTGACCGGCTGGCTTGTCGAGCAGGCCGTCGCGGCCGCCGCCCACCGCCACGCGGCCGGGCACGCCGTGCCCGTCACGCTGCGCGTCCCCAGCGCTCGGCTGACCGACCGCGCGCTGGCCGTCGGCGCGCTCCAGGCCAGGCTCGCCGAGCACCGACTCCCGCCGACCGCCCTGCTGATCGAGCTGTCCGAGGCCGATCCCGTCCTCGCCTCCGACGAGTTGCGCCGCCGGCTGATCGACCTCAGCCGCTTCGGCGTCGGCGTCGCGCTCGGCGGCTTCGGCGGCCCGGGCACCGCCGCCACCGCCCTGCACCGGCTGCCCGTCGACACGGTCAGGCTGGACGGCGCGCTCGTCGCCGGGGTGGTGGAGTCCCCGGTCCTCGGCAAGATCGTCGCCGGGTTGCTGCGGATCGCCGACGACCTCGGCATCGACTCCCTCGCCGACGGCGTGGACCGCCCCGAGCAGGCCGCCGCGCTCCGCGCGCTCGGCTGCCGCCGCGCCCAGGGCCTGGCGTTCAGCGCCCCGCTGGACGCCGTCGCCCTGCACCGCCTGCTGGAGCGCGGCCGGGTGCCGCTGCCCGCCCTCTCGACGGCCCTCATGCCCGCCATCCCCCGGGGGCGCGCGCCGGGCCAGACGGGCGCCCCCGGCCAGGCCGGAGCCGTCGCCCCCGCCGGCGCAGCGCACCCCGCGGGCCCCGGCGCGCCGGCCGCCGCGCTGCCGTCCGCCGGTGCCGTTCAGCCACCTCGCTCACATAGTGAGACTTCGGTCCCGCGCGCTTGACAGGCGATGGCGGAGGGGAGCAATGTCTGTGCCATGCACACCGGAATTCTCGTACTTTCGTGGCGCGTCGGCTGACCCCAGGCACCCCCTGCGGCCCCCAGCGACGCGCTTCCCCTCGTATGCCTGACGGCACGAGGGGTTTTTTGTTGCACCGACGCCATCCGAGACGATGACCGTTCGCGCCGCCGCACCGCCAGCCGAAGCACTCCCCAGCTCCCTCCAAGCCGACCGCCCGCGCTCCACGGGGGCGCCGGCACCCACATCCCCCCGAGAAGAGATCGTGATGACCGAGCAGGCCACCGGGGCACCCAAGCCGCAACCGCGGGCGCCCCGCAACGGAGCACCCCAGCCCACGTCCACCGTCGCGCAGGTCACGGGCGCCCAGTCGCTCATCCGCTCCCTCGAAGCGGTGGGCGCCGACACGGTGTTCGGCATCCCCGGCGGCTCGATCCTCCCCGCCTACGACCCGCTGATGGACTCCACGACGGTGCGCCACATCCTGGTCCGCCACGAGCAGGGCGCGGGGCACGCCGCCACCGGCTACGCCCAGGCCACCGGCAAGGTCGGCGTGTGCATGGCCACCTCAGGTCCCGGCGCCACCAACCTGGTGACCCCCATCGCCGACGCCCACATGGACTCGGTCCCGCTGGTCGCCATCACCGGCCAGGTCTCCTCGTCCACCATCGGCTCCGACGCCTTCCAGGAAGCCGACATCTGCGGCATCACCCTGCCCGTCACCAAGCACAACTTCCTGGTCACCGACCCCGCCGAGATCCCGCGCACCATCGCGGAGGCGTTCCACATCGCCTCCACCGGGCGCCCAGGGCCCGTGCTGGTCGACATCGCCAAGGACGCGTTCCAGAAGCAGACCACGTTCAGCTGGCCGCCCACCGCCGAGTTGCCCGGCTACCGGCCCGTGAGCCGTCCGCACGCCAAGCAGATCCGCGAGGCCGCCCGGCTGATCGCCGAGGCCAGGCGCCCCGTGCTCTACGTCGGCGGCGGCGTCGTCAAGGCCGGGGCGGCCGCCGAGCTGCTGGCGCTCGCCGAGCGCACCGGGGTGCCCGTCACCACGACGCTGATGGCGCTGGGCGCCTTCCCCGACAGCCACCCCCAGCACCTGGGGATGCCCGGGATGCACGGCTCGGTCGCCTCCGTCACCGCGCTCCAGAAGGCCGACCTGATCGTCGCCCTCGGCGCCCGCTTCGACGACCGCGTCACCGGCCGGATCGACTCG
The DNA here is from genome assembly GCF_900230195.1 of Streptomyces zhaozhouensis. Classification (GTDB taxonomy): domain Bacteria; phylum Actinomycetota; class Actinomycetes; order Streptomycetales; family Streptomycetaceae; genus Streptomyces; species Streptomyces zhaozhouensis. The sequence continues at coordinate 28,352 of NZ_OCNE01000022.1, read as the reverse complement.
TTCGCCCCGCACGCCAAGATCGTGCACGCCGACATCGACCCCGCCGAGATCGGCAAGAACCGCCTGGCCGACGTCCCGATCGTCGGCGACGTCAAGGAGGTCATGACCGACCTGCTGGGCGCCGTCGAGGCCGACGACGCCGGGGACGCGAACGGCCCGCGCGGCCGGGAGCGCTACGCCGGCTGGTGGCGCCAGCTGGAGAGCTGGCGCGAGACCTACCCGCTGGGCTACGACCTGCCCGAGGACGGCAGCCTCTCGCCGCAGCAGGTCATCGAGCGCGTCGGTCAACTCGCCCCCGAGGGCACCATCTTCACCGCCGGGGTCGGCCAGCACCAGATGTGGGCCGCGCACTACCTCCGCTTCGAGAAGCCCGGCACCTGGCTCAACTCGGGCGGCCTCGGCACCATGGGCTACGCCGTCCCCGCCGCGCTCGGTGCCAAGGCCGGCCGCCCCGACGCCCCGGTCTGGGCGATCGACGGCGACGGCTGCTTCCAGATGACCAACCAGGAGCTGGTCACCGCCGCGCTCAACGGCATCCCCATCAAGGTCGCCATCATCAACAACGGCGCCCTCGGCATGGTCCGCCAGTGGCAGACCCTCTTCTACAACCAGCGCTACTCCAACACCGTGCTGCGCGACGACGGCACCACCGGCGCCTACAGCGGCTCCGCCGCCGGCACCGGCACCGCCACCAACAAGGGCACCAGGGTCCCCGACTTCGTGAAGCTCTCCGAGGCCATGGGCTGCGTCGGCCTGCGCTGCGAGCGCCCCGACCAGCTGGACGCCGTCCTGGAGAAGGCTAACGCGATCAACGACCGCCCCGTGGTCGTGGACTTCATCGTCCACGAGGACGCCATGGTCTGGCCGATGGTGGCCGCCGGCACCTCCAACGACGAGGTGATGGCGGCCCGCGGCGTGCGCCCCGACTTCGGCGACGCCACCGACTGACCGCCGCGCGTGCCCGCAGCCGACCCGCCACCACGAGGTAGAACCGCCATGTCCAAGCACACCCTCTCCGTTCTGGTGGAGAACAAGCCCGGTGTCCTCTCCCGGATCACCGCCCTCTTCTCCCGCCGGAACTTCAACATCGACTCCCTCGCCGTCGGGACCACGGAACACCCCGAGGTGTCCCGGATCACGATCGTGGTCAGCGTCGAGGACCTGCCGCTGGAGCAGGTGACCAAGCAGCTCAACAAGCTGGTCAACGTCCTGAAGATCGTCGAACTCGACCCGTCCGCCGCCGTCCACCGCGAGCTGGTGCTGGTGAAGGTCAGGGCCGACAACGACACCAGGAGCCAGATCGTGGAGATCGTCCGCCTCTTCCGCGCCAAGACCGTGGACGTGGCGCCGGAGGCCGTCACCATCGAGGCCACCGGCAGCAGCGACAAGCTGGAGGCGATGCTGCGCATGTTGGAGCCGTTCGGCATCAAGGAACTGGTGCAGTCCGGCGCCATCGCCATCGGACGCGGTTCCCGGTCCATCACCGACCGGTCGCTGCGCGCCCTGGAGCGCTCCGCCTGACCCCTGGCGCGCGCCCCCCGTTACGCCCACGCGCCCCCTCCGGCCACGCCCGGCCGGAGGCGGCCGATGTCATACGGTGGTCCCCTCACGGGTGGGACCACCGGCGAAAACAAGGAGAAAACCGAAGTGGCCGAGCTGTTCTACGACGACGACGCCGACCTGTCCATCATCCAGGGCCGCAAGGTCGCGGTCCTCGGTTACGGCAGCCAGGGCCACGCCCACGCGCTGTCCCTGCGCGACTCGGGCGTCGACGTCCGGGTCGGCCTGCACGAGGGCTCCAAGTCCCGCGCCAAGGCGGAGGAGCAGGGCCTGCGCGTCGTCACCCCGGCCGAGGCCGCCGCGGAGGCCGACGTGGTGATGGTCCTCGTCCCGGACCCCATCCAGGCCAAGGTCTACGAGGAGTCCGTGCGCGAGCACCTGAAGGAGGGCGACGCGCTCTTCTTCGGCCACGGCTTCAACATCAGGTTCGGCTTCATCAAGCCCGCCGCCGGCGTGGACGTCTGCATGGTCGCCCCCAAGGGCCCGGGCCACCTGGTGCGCCGCCAGTACGAGGAGGGGCGCGGCGTGCCCTGCATCGCGGCGGTCGAGCAGGACGCCTCGGGGAACGCGTTCGCGCTGGCCCTCTCCTACGCCAAGGCGATCGGCGGCACCCGCGCCGGCGTGATCAAGACGACCTTCACCGAGGAGACCGAGACCGACCTCTTCGGCGAGCAGGCCGTGCTCTGCGGCGGCACCTCGGCGCTGGTCAAGGCCGGCTTCGAGACCCTGGTGGAGGCCGGCTACCAGCCGGAGATCGCCTACTTCGAGTGCCTCCACGAGCTGAAGCTGATCGTGGACCTCATGTACGAGGGCGGCCTGGAGAAGATGCGCTGGTCCATCTCCGAGACCGCCGAGTGGGGCGACTACGTCTCCGGCCCGCGTCTGATCAACGCCGACACCAAGGCCGAGATGAAGCGCATCCTCGGCGAGATCCAGGACGGCAGCTTCGCCAAGAACTGGATGGCCGAGTACAACGCCGGCCTGCCGCGCTACAACGAGTACAAGAAGTCCGACGGCGACCACCTGCTGGAGACCACGGGCCGCGAGCTGCGCAAGCTCATGAGCTGGGTGGACGAGGAAGCCTGAGCGACGGGCGGATCTCCGTGAGGGCCACGGGAGTTCGCTCGTCCGAGCGGTGGGTCCGGCGGGCGACCGCCGGGCCCACACGGCGCCGATACACTGCCAGACACAAGCGCGTCACAGGCTCACAGCGTCGTGCGTCTCCACGCGGCTGCCCGCCCCACCTCTCCTCCACCCCGTCGACGGCCGTCGGGACGCGGCCTTCCGCAAAGGACCAGTGAGACCCAGTGAGCAAGCCCGTCGTACTCATCGCCGAAGAGCTTTCCCCCGCCACGGTTGACGCCTTGGGGCCGGACTTCGAGATCCGGCACTGCGACGGCGCCAACCGCGCCGAACTGCTGGGCGCCATCGCCGAGGTGGACGCCATTCTGATCCGCAGCGCCACCAAGGTCGACGCCGAGGCCATCGCCGCCGCCGGCCGGCTGCGGGTCGTCGCCCGTGCCGGCGTGGGCCTGGACAACGTCGACGTCGCCGCCGCCACCAAGGCCGGCGTCATGGTCGTCAACGCGCCGACCTCCAACATCATCACCGCCGCCGAGCTGGCCTGCGGCCTGCTGATCGCCACCGCGCGGAACATCCCCCAGGCCAACGCCGCGCTCAAAAACGGCGAGTGGAAGCGCAGCAAGTACACCGGCGTCGAGCTGTCCGAGAAGACCCTGGGCGTCGTCGGCCTGGGCCGGATCGGTCTGCTGGTGGCCCAGCGGATGGCCGCCTTCGGCATGAAGATCGTCGCCTACGACCCCTATGTGCAGGCCGCGCGCGCCGCCCAGCTGGGCGTCAAACTGCTCACCCTGGACGAGCTGCTGGAGACCTCCGACTTCATCACCGTCCACCTGCCGAAGACCCCGGAGACCCTGGGGCTCATCGGCGACGAGGCGCTGCACAAGGTCAAGCCCTCCGTGCGCATCGTCAACGCGGCCAGGGGCGGCATCGTCGACGAGGCCGCGCTGCACAGCGCCCTCAAGGAGGGCCGGGTCGCCGGCGCCGGCCTCGACGTCTACGCGTCCGAGCCGTGCACCGACTCGCCGCTCTTCGAGTTCGACCAGGTCGTGGGGACCCCGCACCTGGGCGCCTCGACGGGAGAGGCCCAGGAGAAGGCCGGCATCTCCGTCGCCCGCTCCGTGCGCCTGGCCCTCGCCGGGGAGCTGGTCCCCGACGCGGTCAACGTCCAGGGCGGCGTGATCGCCGAGGACGTGCGTCCCGGGCTGCCGCTCGCCGAGAAGCTCGGCCGGATCTTCACCGCGCTGGCCGGCGAGGTCGCCCAGCGGCTCGACGTCGAGGTGCGCGGCGAGATCACCCAGCACGACGTCAAGGTGCTCGAACTCTCCGCGCTCAAGGGCGTCTTCGAGGATGTCGTCGCCGAGACGGTCTCCTACGTCAACGCGCCGCTCTTCGCCCAGGAGCGCGGTGTCGAGGTGCGGCTGACCACCAGCTCCGAGTCTCCCGACCACCGGAACCTGATCACGGTCCGCGGCACCCTCACCGACGGCCAGGTCATCTCGGTCTCCGGCACCCTGGCCGGCCCCAAGCACCAGCAGAAGATCGTCGGCATCGGCGAGCACACCGTGGACCTCGCGGTCGCCGACCACATGGCGTTCCTGCGCTACGGCGACCGGCCCGGCGTGGTCGGCACCCTCGGCCGCATCCTGGGCGAGGCCGAGATCAACATCGCGGGGATGCAGGTCGCCCGCGCCGAGGAGGGCGGGGAGGCGCTGATCGTCCTCACCGTGGACGGCACCATCCCGTCCGGCGTGCTCAGCGAGGTCGCCGAGGAGATCGGCGCCACCTCCGCCAGGGGCGTCGACCTCAACGACTGAGGCGGAGCGCGCCCGGCGCGCCCCGCCTCCCTCCGCACTCCGCCGCCCGGCACGGACCACCACCCGCGCCGGGCGGCGGACCCGTACCGGGCCCGCGTTCACCCGTTGGGGAGGATCACCGCGCGGCCGTTGACCTTGCCGGCGTGCAGCCGCTCGTAGGCGGCCGGCGCCTCGTCGAGGGAGTAGGTCTCCACCCGCACCTCGACCGCGCCCGCCCGCGCCAGCTCCAGCACCTCGGCCAGCTCGCTCCGGCTGCCCCAGTAGGGCGCGGCGACGGCCACGTCGAACGCGGTGGTGTTGATCCCCACCGGCACCGCGCCCCCGCCGAGGCCGACGATCGCCACGTCCGCCTCCACGGCGGCGACCGATCCGGCCAGGGCCGTGGTCGGCTCGGCGCCCACGAAGTCGAAGACGCCCTCGGCGCCCAGCCCGCCGGTCAGCTCCCGCACCCGTTCTGCGGCGCGCTCGTCGGAGAGCACCACCTCGTGGGCCCCGACGTCGCGGGCCAGCGCCAGCTTCTCCTCCGAGACGTCCAGCGCCACCACCCGCGCCGGGGTCAGCGCCCGCAGCAGCTGGATCGCCACGTGCCCGAGCCCGCCGGCGCCGATCACCACGGCCGTGCTGCCGGGCACCAGCTTGGGCAGGGCGCGGCGGATCGCGTGGTACGGGGTCAGCCCGGCGTCCGTCAGCGGCACCGTGGTCACCGGGTCGAGGCCGTGCAACGGCTGGAGGAACCTGGCGTCGTCCACCAGCAGGTACTCCGCCATCGCGCCGGGCGCGCCCAGTCCCGGCGGGAAGATGCCCAGTTCGGCGGCGCGCAGACAGTAGTTCTCCCGGCCCTGCGCGCACTTGACGCAGCGGCCGCAGCCCTGGGGGCCGTAGACCGCGACGCTGTCGCCCTCCTCGATCCCGCGCACCCCGTCGCCGAGCGCCACCACCGTGCCGGCACCCTCGTGGCCGAGGGTCAACGGCAGCGGGTAGGGGAAGCTCTCCGCCGACCAGCTCATCAGCGCGATGTCCGAATGGCAGACCCCGGCAGCCGCCACCCGCAGCAGCACCTGCCCGGGACCCGGCTCCGGGTCGGGCAGCGTCACCACCTCGGGCGCGGCTCCGATCTCCCGGTACTGCACGGCCTTCATGTCCCGACCTCCTCGCGGCGCTCGCCCGTGGGCACTTTCTCCTTCCACGCTAGGACGGATGACCCGAGGCGACAGAAGTTGTCGGTTTCCGTATCATGCACGGCCGTACCGGTAGGAAGGCTGTCCGTGCCCTCCCCCCGGGACGGGGCCGGCGCCGCCCCCGGGAAGGAGCGACGCCGGTCGTCGGGAAGCGCGGCGATCGGCCGGGGTCAGTTCCCCCCGGCGAGCTCGTAGGCCATGTCCGGCGAGAACGAGCCCGCGGGGCCGGCGCATCCGTCCAGCTCGCCCGGGAGCTTCACCCACAGATAGGCGTCGACGCGCGCGTTGCCCGTGTTCGCCGTCGGGTTCTCCCCGATCAGTCGCCCGGGCGGGTCGCACCACTCCTCGCCGTCCGGGCCGTTTCCGTTGCGGCTGGTGTCGATGACGGCGGTCAGTTCCGGGTCGCCCAGCTCGTTGAGCACCCCCTCGACGAACGCGGTCTCCTCGCCGGTCACCCGGTAGTTGGAGACATTGCTGTAGATGCCGTCACCGCTCGACAGGATGCCGGCCTCGCGCAGCGTCCCGGCCATGGTGGCCGGGTCGTGCCAGCCGGAGTGGCCGGCGTCGAAGTAGACCCTGGCCTCGGGGTTGGCGGCGTGGATGCGGTCCGCCGCTCCGGCCAGCGACGCGAACCGCTCGGCGCGCTCCGCGTCGTCGAGACAGGTGGTCAACGCCAGGGAGTCCGGCTCCAGGATCACCAGCACCGGCTCGTCGCCGAGCCCGGCGGCGAAGCTCTCCGCCCAGTCCAGATAGGACGGGAAGTCGGGGGCGCCGCCGGCGGAGGCGCCGCCGCAGTCGCGGTTCGGGATCATGTACGAGACGAGCACCGGGACCTCGCCGGCCGCCGACGCGGCCGAGGTGACCGCGCTCGCCTCCTCGGTCACGGTCGCCGGCTCGTAGTTGGCGAACCACACCGCCTGCGGCTGGCTGGCTATCCGCTCGGCGATCAGCGGGGTCCTGGGGTCGTCGGGGTTCTCCTCGACCCAACCGTGCACGTTGGCCGGGTAGTTGTGGAACACGGTGTCGTCGGGCAGGGCCGCGGCAGCCGTGCCGTGCGCGCCGGAGGCGAGCGTGAGGCCGGCGACCAACCCGCCGACCGCCGCCGCGGCGGCCAGCGCGAGCGGCGCCCTCCGGCGCCGACGGGGGGCGGGGGATGTGGGGGACTGCGCCACGTGTGGGGTGCGCATGGATCGTTCCTCTCGGGACGACTGGCATGGATGGGAGCGCTCCCATTCCGTTCGCCCGAACATAGCCGCTCGACGCGCGGGCGTAAACCGCCCGCGCGGACCCAGCCGGACCGAGGTGTGCGGGGCGGTGGAGGTCGTCCACGCGGTGCCGGTCCCGCGGTCAGTCGGCGGCGCCGACGTCGCGCAGCCAGTCGCCGAGGACGACGAAGTCCCGTTCCAGCAGGCCACGTTGCGGATCGACGCGGTGCAAGAGGGCCGGTCCCCGACGGTGTGCGGCCACCCACTCGTGGTCCGACGCGCCGATCTCGTCGTCCACCCAGACGAACGGCCGGCCGGCCGCCGTGGCGACCAGGGTCTCGGTCTTCCAGCGCGGCCCGTCGGTCTCCTCCTCCAGCGGGTACTCCGGCAGCGCGCAGACCGGGAGGAGCAGGAGTAACGGGGTGGGGGCGGGCGTGGGGCACCCGCGTGGGAAACGGCGGCGCCGGCTAATCGCGGCGCAGCCAGCGGCCGGTGGACGGGTGCCCCGCCGTGATCGCGGCGGCGAGGGCCGGCGCCGCCACCAGCGGCATGATGACGAAGAAGATGACGGAGTAGGAGGGGAGCGGGGGAGGCGACTCGAACGCCAGGTCTCCGCCCGTCGAGTAGAAGAACGGGACGGCGCTCGCGCCCTGGAGGGCCACCGCGCCTCCGGCCACCACGGTCACCCATCGTCCGGCCGAGACGCGCTGGGAGAGCAGCAGCGCCCCCGTGAGAAGCGCGGCGATCTCGATCACGCCCAACGCCAGATGCGCCCGTATCAACGCGGGCGGACCCACGGACAGGCTCTCGAACTCGGTGATCAGATGGACCAGGTAGAGAAGCCCCGGCAGGGAGAGCAGCGCCAGCGTGATCGCCGCGGTCGCGGTCGCGGTGCGGCTGCCGTGCCCGGTCGCGGGCGGGTGGCTCGGCCTTCCGGCTCCGGCCGGGTACTCGGTGAGGGGTGCGGGCGCGGGAGCCGACATCACGCCCGGAGGCATGAACGGGGGCACCTGCGGGGGCACTCGCGGTTGCTCGGGCAGCGGTGCGGGAACGTCGGGCACGGTCGTGTGCGCCTCCGGGAGCCATCCCGTCGACGGGAGCGGGCTGGCCAGCCCCATCGTCTCGCCCAGGCGCCGGCACGTCCCCACGATGTCCGCGGGCGTCGGCCGGGCCGCCGGATCTCTGGCCAGGCAGGCGCCGACCAGCTCCCGCAGTGCGGACGGGCAGGCGGACAGGTCGGGGCGCCCGTTGACGATGCGGTAGAGCAGCGCGGACGTCGCCCCCTCTCCGAACGGGTGGGTCCCGGTCGCGGCGAAGTGGACGGTGAGGCCGAGCGCGAACACGTCCACCGCCGGGGTCGCCGGGGCGGCGCCCTCGATCTGTTCCGGTGCCATGAACGCCGGCGTGCCCACCCGCACGTCGGTGCCCGTCAACGACGTGGCGTCGGCCGCCCGCGCGATGCCGAAGTCGATGACGGCCGGCCCGTCCTCGGCCAGCAGCACGTTCCCGGGTTTGAGGTCCCGGTGGACCACCCCCGCCTCGTGGATGGCCGCCAGCGCGTGCGCGACGCCGGCCGTCAGCCGCAGCGCCGCCTCGGGGGAGAGCCTGCCGTGCGTGGCCACCCCGGAGGCCAGTGAGGGGCCGGGCACGTAGTCGGTGGCCACCCAGGGAACGGCTCCCGAGGTGTCGCTGTCCAGCACCGGCACGAGATAGCGGCCTCGCACCCGCAGCGCCGCGTTGACCTCCTGCTCGAACCGCCGCCTGAACAGCGGGTCCTCGGCGAGCTGCGGGTGCACCACCTTCACGGCCACCGGCCGCCCGCCCCGGGTGTGGGACAGATAGACCGTGCCCATCCCCCCGGCCCCGAGCCGTCCCCGCAGCGGATACCCCGAGACGTCACGAGGATCCTGCGGCTGGAGTGGCCTGACCTGAGCTGCTGACCCCGTCACCCGTTCCCCCCTCATACCCGGGCGCCCGGATACCCGGACAACCGGGCAACCGTCGTCGCCCGACATCGTATGAGCGCCGGGGGGCGGCACACAGCCCTCGCGCGTGGGCGAACCGGACGGACGGGCGCACCGGTCTCGTCGGCGGGCCCCGGAGCTCGGGGAATGTACGTGTTTTGTATGCGCCTCCGCTTGCATCACGACGTCACCGACTCACGGCGTCACCGACTCAGGCGTCACCGAATCAAGGGGAGTTACCCATGCGCAGACGTTCCCGCCGACTGTGGGCGGCTCTGGGCGCGATCACCGCGGTGCTGGTCGCCGCTCCGCTGGCGGGTGCCGCGCCGCAGGACGCGTCGTCCGTCGGGTCCCAGGACGTGGACACCCTCGCTCGTCCCGCGTTCCGGATGCCCTTCCGCTGCGACCAGGTGTGGACCGGCTCCAACTGGCACGGCCACAGCCCGGCGCACTCCATCGACTGGAACCACTACGACGCCAACGGCAACCCCGACGACCTGGGCCGGGTCGTGCTGGCCAGCGCCGGGGGCAAGGTCGTCTCCTCGCACTACTCCACGACCACCGGCTACGGCAACACCATCGTGATCGACCACGGCGGCGGCTGGCGTACCCGCTACTCGCACCTGAAGTCCCGGGGCGTCCAGGTGGGTGCCCAGGTGACGCGGGGGCAGCGCATCGGTAGGGTCGGCGCCACGTCCGCGAAGTACCAGCTCTCGCCGCATCTGCACTACGAGCAGATCCAGAACGGTTCGGTCGTCGTCGCCGTGGTGCAGGGCGTCACCTGGTCCGACGGCCTCAAGCGCACTCAGCGGAGCCGGAACAACTGCTGACGTCCACGGCCGACCGGCCCGCCCCGTCGCCGGGGCGGGCCGGGCCGGTCGGCGCGGCGTTCAGTGGACCGCGCGGAGCTTGGCGTCCACCAACTCGGCCTGGTCGTGCACGTCCAGCCGGCGCCAGGTCGACAGGGAACGGTGGAAGTAGCGCCGCGCCGAGTGCTCCCGGCCGGTCGCGCGGTGCAACTCGCCCAGCAGGCACGCCACCCGCGCCTCCGCCCTGCGGTCACCGAGCTGTCGCTGCACGGCGAGCGCGTCGACCAGCAGCGCCGCGGCCTTGCCGGCGTCGCCCTGCCGCAGGCACAGTTCCCCGATGCTCTGCTGCACATAGGCCGCGCAGTGGGTGTCGGCCAACTCGTCGAAGATGCCCAGCGCGCGTTCCAGCTCGACGCAGGCGGCACCGGGCTCGCCGCGCAGTTCGTGCAGCACCGCGATCCGGCGCCGCACCTGGGCCTCGCGGTGCCGGTCCCCGAGGTCGCGGGAGAGTTCCAGGGCACCGGCCAGCCAGGGCGCGGCGGCGTCCAGGTCCCGCCGTTCCAGCCACACCGAGGCGATGGCGTTGCGGGCCACGGCCTCCCCGTGCCGGTCGCCGGCCGCACCGAAGCCGTGCAACGCCTCGGTGAACGTGCGGAGCGCGGCGTCGAGGTCGCCCAGGACCCGGTGGACCGAGCCGGCCCCCACCGCGGCGACCGCCTCGCCCGAGGGACAGCCGAGCGTCGCGAAGATCTCGCGTGAGGCGACGAACGCGGCGAGGGCGTCGGCGTACCGGTCCTGGTAGAGATGGAGCTGGCCCAGGTTGCGGAGCAGGGCCGCGGCGCGGGCGTCGACCGGTGTGGCGTGTGGCGCGCCGGCCGGCGAGTCCCGGGAGGGGGCGCGCATCGCGTCGAGCACCAGCCGGTGGGTGCGCAGCCAGTCGCCGTAGTAGCCGCGCATGTCGAAGAAGCTCGCCATCTCGATGGCGAGCTCCGCCGCCCTGGAGACCTGACCGAGCAGCAGCGCCGACTCCACGGCGGCGACCAGGAGGCGGCGTTCGGTCTCGAACCACGCGACGGGCTGGGCGCGCACCACTTCGGCGACGGCGGTGGCCGGGCCGGTCGGCGGCACCGCCGTCCCGAGCACGCCGAGGAACCGCGTGGGCATCGCCGCGTTGGCGCAGCGGGTGAGCGCGATCAGGGCGTCGAGCAGCCGGAGTTGGCGCCGCAGCCGGACCTCGGGACCCTCCTCGTCGGCGAGCTCCTGGGCGTAGCAGCGCAACAGGGCGTGCATACGGTAGCGCCGCAGCCCGAGTCGGTCGGTGGCCACCACCTCCACCAGGTGCTCGTCGAGCAGCGTCGCGAGGCCGTCGGCCGGCTCCTCGGCGCCGCCGGCCGCCACCGCGATGAGCCAGCCGGCCACCGGCTCGTCGGGCAGCTGCCCGAAGACGCGAAAGGTCTCCGCCGCGGGGCCGGGAAGATGGAAGTAGCTCAGTTCGGCGCTGGCCCGCACCTCCAGTTCGCCCGTCTGCAACTGGTCGAGCCGGCCGCGTTCGTCGTGCAGGGAGTCGGCGAGCGTGCCGACGGTCCACCCCGGGTGGTTCGCGAGCCGGGAGCCGGCGATCCGCACCGCGAGCGGCAACGCCCCGCAACCGGTGATCACCCGGTCGGCGTCCGGGCCGGCCAGCCGCAGCCGGTCGGCCCCCACGATGCCGGCGAGCAGCGCTCGCGCGTCGTCGAGGGGCAGCACGCCGAGGGGGCAGTGGTAGCCGGGCAGCCCCGGCATCCGGCGGCGCGAGCTGACGAGCACCGCGGAGCCGCCGGTGCCGGGCAGCAGCGGGCGGGCCTGCGCACCGTCCGCGGCGTCGTCCAGCACGATGAGGAACCGGCGTTGCGCGAGGCGCGAGCGGAACAGCGCGGCGCGCTCGCCCAGTTCGGCCGGGATGGCGCTGTCGATGACGCCGAGGCCGCGCAGCATCTCGGCCAGCACGTCGGCCGGCTCGCGCGGCCGGCCGCTCAGCCCGCCCAGGTCCACGAAGAGCTGCCCGTCGGGGAAGGCCGCGCGCACCCGGTGGGCCACGTGCACGGCCAGCGTCGACTTGCCGGAACCCGGCGGCCCGGAGACCACCACGACCACCGGTGCTCGTCCCGCCGCCGACAGCCGGGCCTCCAGCACGGCGACCTCACGGGACCGGCCGGTGAAGTCCTCCACGTCCATGGGGAGCTGACACACCGGCACCTGCGCCCTGGCGCGCCGCCTCACCGCGTACCCGTTGATCTCCGCGCCGACCGCGCGCAGCGGGCCGCTGGGCTCGACGCCCAGCTCGACGGCGAGCGTCCGTTCGGCCTCGGCGTAGGCGGCGCGGGCCTCGGTGGTGCGGCCGGCGCCGTGCAGCGCCTGCACCAGCATCCGCCACAGGTCCTCCCGCAGCTGGTCCTGGATCAGCCGGGTGCGCAACTCGGCGACGAGCGGCGCGTAGTCCCCCTGGCGCAGCCGGACCTCAAGACACTTGTCGACGGCGAAGGAGCGCAACTCCTCGATCCGGGTGACCGCCGCGTCCCACACCACGCTGGACGGCAGGTCCTGGAGGGCGGCGCCGCGCCACAGGGCCAGCGCCGCCTCGTAGCCGCGCTGCGCGGCGGGGTCGTCGCCGCAGTCGTCCGCGGCCCTGGCCTGGTCGAGCAGCCGCTCGAAGAGCAGCATGTCGCTGTCGTCCGGCGCGACCTCCAGCGCGTAGCCCGAGGGACCGGTGCGCAGCGCCGCCGTGGACACGCCGGCCGCCGTCAGCGCCTGCCGCACCATGCGCACGTAGGTGCGGACGTTGGCGACGGCGGACCGGGGCGCGCCGCCGGGCCACAGCACCTCCGTCAGCAGGTCGAGGGAGACGAACCCGCCGGGCTGGAGCAGCAACGTGGCGAGGACGGCCCTCGGCTTCGGTCCGCCGATGTGCACCGGCGCGCCGGAGGCCCTCACCTGAAGCGGCCCCAGCACACCGAACGTCGGCTCCGCCATCCGTGCGCCTCCACGCTCACCCGGCAACTGCGGGGAGACTACTGGTGAGTTCAGGCGGGGAACAGGGCCCGACGCCAGAGAGCGGGAGCCGTGGCAGGACCCTGCCGGGACGCCGCCCTCGGCGGTGGCGCGGGGCGGAGACGCGCGCCGGCGCCGCTCCCCGGCCGGCTCGGGCCCTCACCGGCGTCCCGGACCGGCTCGGGCTCTCACCAGCCCGCCGTCTTCAGCGCGAGGTGGAGCAGCAGCCGGTCCTCGCCCTCGTCGAGGTCGAGGCCGGTGAGCTGCTCGATGCGGGAGACGCGGTAGTAGAGCGTCTGGCGGTGGATGCCCAGGGCCTCGGCCGTCCGGGTCGCCTGCCCGGCGTGGTCGAGGAACGTCTCGGCGGTGTGGGCCAGTTCGCGGTGCTCGGGCCGCAGCAGCGGCAGCACGGCCGGGTCCGGGGGCAGCCGGGGCGGCAGCGCGGTCAGCAGCCGGTACGGGCCGATCCCGGCCCACTCGGCGAGCGCCCCGAAGCGGTCCGACGCGCCGGCGGCGCGCGCCGCGCCCAGCGCCTCAGGCCAGGCCGCCGGCAGCTCGGCGACCGCGTGCCGCGCCGCGCTCAGCCCGCCGCGCGGCCCGCGCCCGGTGTTCACCCCCAGCCTTCCGGCCAGCGCGCGGGCGGCCGGCGGTCGGGCCAGCGCGGCCAACGCCCAGGCGGCGCCCGCCCGTTGTCCGGGCAGCGTGGTCAGCGCCAACGCGCCGGGCGGTGTCGCCGGGAGCTCGTGCGCCGCCTCCCAGGGGGCGACGGCGAGCAGCACCAGCGGTCCCTCGGCGGCCGGGCCGAGCGCGTCGGCGAGTTCCTCGGCGGGCGCCGGGCCCTCGTCGGCGTGGCCGCTCAGCAGCGCGTGCAGCAGGTTCCCCACCCGGGCGCCGCCGCGCGCGTCCTCGGCCAGCAGCGCGCCGGCGCGGCGGGCGATCGCCATCGCCTCGTCCAGCCGGGGATCGTCCAGCCGCAGCGCGCCGTCGTCGAGCAGCCAGATGTAGCCGTACACCACGCCGCCGTGGCGCACGGGCAGGCAGAGCCGCCCGGTGCGCACGCCGGCGGACGGCTCCGGCGGGATGCGTACGGGGGCGTGCGCCGTGGTGATGCCGAAGCCCTCGAACCACGCCCGGACGGCGGCGGTGGAGCCGCGCCCGAGGATGGAACGGGTGCGGACCGGGTCGAGCGCCAGGTCGTCGTCGCTGTCGTGGGCGCCGAAGGCGATCAGTCGGAAGTCCCTGCCCTCCAACGTCGCCGGGGCGTCGAGCAGCGCGCAGACCTCGTCGATCAGCTGCTGGTAAGCGGTGCGCATCCCCCGTTCGTCACCTCTCGTCTCGCGCCGGTGGCGCTGCTTGGCCACCATTCTCGTGCAGTCTCATACAGATGTCTGAACCCCGTCGACCCGGCGCTCGACAGCTGTCGATAGGCGCCGGGCCCGCGCGGTCCTACGGTGGCGTCGACCGGCTGGTACCGCATCGCCGATCCGTTCGGCCGACCTCGGGAGGTGCCCGTGCTGGGACCCGTGCTGCTGGCAGCCGCCGGCAGTGAACGCGTGCGGCGGCTGGTGTCGTCGACGCCGCTGACCCGCCCCGTCGTGGACCGTTTCGTCGCGGGCGAGGAGCTGCCCGACGCGCTGGACGCGACCCGGACGCTGCTCTCCCAGGAGCTGACCGTCACCCTCGACCGCCTCGGTGAGTCCGTCACCGACCCCCTCCAGGCGATCCGCAACCGCGACGGCTATCTGGAGCTGGTCGACGAGCTGGCCGCCGCCGGCGTCGCCGAGCGGGCCGAGCTCTCGGTGAAGCTCTCGGCCTTCGGCCAGGCGCTTCCCGACGGCCATGACATCGCCCACCGCAACGTCGCCCGGGTGGTCGCGGCGGCGGCCGCCGCCGGCACGGCGGTCACCCTGGACATGGAGGACCACACCACCGTGGACTCCACCCTGGCCGTGCACGAGGCGCTGCGCGCCGAGCACCCCGAGACGGGAGCGGTGCTCCAGTCCTATCTCTTCCGCACCGAGGACGACGCCCGCCGTCTCGCGGCGACCGGCGCCCGCGTCCGGCTGGTCAAGGGCGCCTACCGGGAGCCGCCCGAGGTGGCCTTCCAGCGCAAGGCGGAGGTCGACCTGGCCTACGTCCGCTGCCTGCGGCTGCTGATGACCGGCGAGGGCTACCCGATGGTCGCCACCCACGACCCCCGGCTGGTCGCCGTCGCGGAGGAGCTGGCGAAGCGGGCGGGGCGGGCGTTGGACGCCTACGAGTTCCAGATGCTGTACGGCATCCGCGACGCCGAGCAGCGCCGGCTGGCGGCGCAGGGCCACCGGGTGCGGGTCTACGTGCCCTACGGCACCGACTGGTACGGCTACTTCATGCGGCGGCTGGCCGAGCGCCCGGCCAACCTGGCCTTCTTCGCCCGTTCCCTGGCCACCAGGAACTGACCCACACGAGCCCATCCGACCGCGGCACCCCGAAGGAGAGAAACGGCATGGACGCTGTGACCCACGTCCCCACGCCGGTCAACGAGCCGGTGCTGGGCTACGCGCCCGGCTCGCCGGAGCGCGCCCGGCTGGAGCGCGAGCTGAAGGAGCTGAGCGAGAACCCCGTCGACCTGCCCATGACCATCGGCGGGCGGCGCCGGATGGGCGGCGGCGAGCGCCACGACGTGGTGCAGCCGCACCGCCACGCCGCCCGGCTCGGCACCTACGGCGACGCCACCGCGCAGGACGCCAGGGACGCCATCGACGCGGCGCTGGCCGCGGCGCCCGCCTGGCGCGCGCTCTCCTTCGACGACCGCGCCGCGATCTTCCTGCGCGCGGCCGAGCTGCTGTCGGGACCGTGGCGGGCGACCATCGCCGCCTCCACGATGCTGGGCCAGTCCAAGACGGTGCAGCAGGCCGAGATCGACGCACCGTGCGAGCTGATCGACTTCTGGCGGTTCAACGTCCACTTCGCCCGCGAGATCCTGGCCGAGCAGCCGCCGGTGCAGCCCAAGGGCGTCTGGAACCGGATGGACCACCGGCCGCTGGAGGGCTTCGTCTACGCGATCACCCCGTTCAACTTCACCGCGATCGCCGGCAACCTGCCGACCGCGCCCGCGCTGATGGGCAACGTGGTGGTCTGGAAGCCGTCGCCCACCCAGACCCACTCCGCCGTGCTGCTGATGCGGCTGCTGGAGGAGGCGGGCCTGCCCGACGGGGTGATCAACCTGGTCACCGGCGACGGCCTGGCCGTCTCCGAAGTCGCGCTGCCGCACCCGGAGCTGGCCGGCATCCACTTCACCGGTTCCACGGCGACCTTCCGCGCGCTGTGGCGGGGCGTCGGCGAGCACCTGGACGGCTACCGGAGCTATCCGCGCGTGGTGGGGGAGACCGGCGGCAAGGACTTCATCGTCGCCCACCCGACCGCCGACCCGGCGGTGCTGCGGACCGCGATCGTGCGCGGCGCCTTCGAGTACCAGGGCCAGAAGTGCTCGGCCGCCTCGCGCGCCTACGTCCCGCGTTCGCTGTGGGAGGGCGGGCTGCGCGAGGAGCTGAGGGCGGAGGTCGAGGGGCTGACCATGGGTGACCCCACCGATCTGGGGAACTTCATGGCCGCCGTGATCGACGAGCGCGCCTTCGCCAAGAACCGGGACGCCATCGAACGGGCCAAGGCCGCCCCGAACTGCGAGATCGTCGCCGGCGGCACCTACGACGACAGCGTGGGGTACTTCGTCCGGCCCACGGTGCTCACCTGTTCCGACCCGGAGGACGAGGTGTTCCGCACCGAGTACTTCGGACCGATCATCGCCGTCCACGTCTACGAGGACGACGACTTCGACGCCATGCTCGACCAGATGGAGTCGGTCGCCGACTACGCGCTGACCGGCGCGTTTCTGGGCCGGGGCCGCGCGCTGGAGGCCGAGGTCAGCGAGCGGCTGCGGTTCGCGGCCGGCAACTTCTACCTCAACGACAAGCCGACCGGCTCCGTCGTCGGCCAGCAGCCCTTCGGCGGCGGACGCGCCTCGGGCACCAACGACAAGGCGGGCTCGAAGTTCAACCTGCTGCGCTGGGTCTCCCCCCGGGTGATCAAGGACACGCAGGTCCCGCCCACCGACTACCGGTATCCGCACATGGGGTGACCCCTCGACCCCGGCGGCCGGTTCGGCCCCCCACCCGTCCCACGGGCCCCACAGGTCCCGTCGGTAACGGTGGGGGGCCGTCCGTGTCTCAGATAGTAGGACGGTCAAGCATTTAGGCAGACAGCGTCGCGAGGCCGGGCTATTTTGGACGAGGTCCCACCGAGGGTCCGGCGAACTTTGTCGGAACCCAACAGTGGACCCTTCCCTCATCGGGGCGCCGTCGCCCCGGAAGCGGCCCATCCCACCTCTGGAGCTGACCGCCATGGACGCCACCGCAGTCGCCACTGCCCCCGCCGTCACCGCCGTCGCCCAACTCCCCGTCCACGACGGGTCGGTCGACCGGCCGACCGCCCGCAGCCAGGCCAGGGCCGAGGCCCGCGCGGCCCGGATCGCCGCCCGCCGGCACGCCGCCACCGCCCTCCAGTCCGCGCTCGACCGCAGGGACAACGGCGGCGCCGTGGAGGAGTGACCGCTCCGTCCGCATCGTGGACGCCGGCTCCTCAAAAAATGGGACGGCCCTAGGGTGCGGGCATGGCTAGCGGTATCGATCTCGCGGTGATCCCCGGTGACGGCATCGGCCCTGAGGTGGTCGCCGAGGGGCTCAAGGTCCTTCGCGCGGCGCTTCCGGCCGAGGCGAAGCTGGAGACCACCACCTACGACCTGGGCGCCAGCCGCTGGCACCGGACCGGGGAGACCCTCCCCGACGCCGAGTTGGAGCGCCTCAAGGGCCACGACGCCATCCTGCTGGGCGCGATCGGCGACCCCACCGTGCCCTCCGGGGTGCTGGAGCGCGGGCTGCTGCTGAAGCTGCGCTTCGCGTTCGACCACTACGTCAACCTGCGCCCCAGCCGGCTCTTCCCGAACACCCCCTCGCCGCTCGCCGGCCGCCCCGAGATCGACTTCGTGGTCGTCCGCGAGGGCACCGAGGGTCCCTACGTGGGCAACGGCGGCTCGATGCGGACCGGGACGCCGGCCGAGGTGGCCACCGAGGTCAGCCTCAACACCGCCTACGGCGTCGAGCGGCTCGTCCGCGACGGGTTCGCGCGCGCCGCCGCCCGGCCGGCCAGGCGGCTCACCCTGGTCCACAAGAACAACGTGCTGGTCCACGCGGGCCACCTCTGGAAGCGGACGGTGGACCGGGTCGCGGAGGAGTACCCCGACGTCCAGGTCGACTACCTGCACGTGGACGCGGCCACCATCTTCCTGGTCACCCAGCCGCAGCGGTTCGACGTGATCGTCACCGACAACCTCTTCGGCGACATCCTCACCGACCTGGCCGCCGCCATCACCGGCGGCATCGGGCTCGCCGCCTCGGGGAACATCAACCCCACCGGCGCCTTCCCCTCCATGTTCGAGCCGGTCCACGGCTCGGCCCCGGACATCGCCGGCACCGGCAAGGCCGACCCGACCGCCACCGTGCTGTCCGTCGCCCTGCTGCTGCGTCACCTCGGCCACGAGACCGAGGCGGCCCGGATCGAGGACGCCGTCACGGCCGACCTCGCCGAGCGCGACGCGGACTCGCCGCGCACCACCGAGACCATCGGTGACGCGCTGGCGGCCCGAGTATCCGCCTGACCCGCCCGGAAGCCGTCACCACGGCCGCCGGGCCACCGCCCGGCGGCCGACGCCTGTCCGCCGCCGGGTGCCATCCCTCCGTGGGAACCTCCCAGGACCGCACCCGCTGAGGGCGCGGGGCGCGCGCCCCGCCGCGGAGCGCCGTCGTCTCCCGACGGTGCCCTCCCCGCCTCGGATATGTCACTCTTGTGTGTCCCGATGCTCGGACTTCCTACTACTACTGCTGCCCGGGCGCGGGTCGCGGTCCGCCTCGACACTCAGTGAAGGAACGCGCTCACCATGACGACGCCCTCTCTCCCCTTCGACCTCAAGCCCTCCGCCCAGCCGGTCTCCGACGCGGACCGCGAGGCGGCGCTGGCCGACCCCGGCTTCGGCCGCCACTTCACCGACCACATGGTCACCATCCGCTGGACCGAGGGCCGCGGCTGGCACGACGCGCGGCTCCAGCCGTACGCGCCGCTGTCCATGGACCCGGCCAGCATGGTGCTGCACTACTCCCAGGAGATCTTCGAGGGACTGAAGGCGTACCGCCAGGCCGACGGCACGGTGGCGGTCTTCCGCCCGGAGGCCAACGGGGAGCGCTTCCAGCGTTCCGCGCGCCGGATGGCGATGCCGGAGCTGCCGGTGGAGACCTTCGTCGAGGCGATCGACGTCCTGGTCCGCCAGGACGAGGCGTGGGTGCCGTCCGGTGGTGAACAGACGCTCTACCTGCGCCCGTTCATGTTCGCCTCCGAGGTCGGCCTCGGCATCAACCGGCCGGCCAACGAGTACACCTTCATGGTGATCGCCTCCCCGGCCGGCGCCTACTTCCCGCGCGGCATCAAGCCCGTCTCCGTCTGGCTCTCCAAGGACTACGTCCGCGCCGCCCCCGGCGGCACCGGCGAGGCGAAGACGGGCGGCAACTACGCCGGCGCCTTCCTCGCCCAGGCGGAGGCCACCCGCAACGGCTGCGACCAGGTGGTCTGGCTGGACGCCGTGGAGCGCCGCTGGGTCGAGGAGATGGGCGGGATGAACCTCTACTTCGTCCGCGGCGAGGGCGAGGACGCCGAGATCGTCACCCCGCAGCTCACCGGCACCCTGCTGCCCGGCATCACCCGCGACTCGCTGCTGCGGATCGCCAGCGACCTCGGGCACACCACCGGCGAGGTCAAGATCTCCACGGACGACTGGCGCCAGGGCAGCGCCGACGGCACCATCAGCGAGGTCTTCGCCTGCGGCACCGCCGCTGTGATCACCCCCGTCGGCTCGGTCCGCTCGGCCGAGGGCGACTGGACCGTCGGCGACGGCCAGCCGGGCCCGATCACCCAGCGCCTGCGCGCCGAGCTGCTCGGCATCCAGACCGGCCAGCGCCCCGACCCCTACGGCTGGATGCACCGCATCCGCTGACCCGTCCGTCGCCCGCCGTCCGGACCCGTTGCCCGCCGGGTCCGGATGGTGAGACGCGGCTGGGCGGCCCCCGACCCCCGTGGCAGACTGCGGGCGTGCTCTCGTTCGCCATCATTATTGGTGACCAGCGCGCCGGTCGGCAGTGACCTCCGCACCGCACCCAGGAAGCGGCAGCGGACACTCGGTCCCAGACCCGCGCGCAGACCTCTCGCACCCGCGAGGGGTCTTTTCGTTTTCCGGCCCACCAGGCCGGAGCGGGAGCGCCGGGCGAGGGCGACCACGCCGCCTCACGACACGCAGACCACAGGAGTCCCAGGCCCATGACGACGGATGCCGCTTCGCCCCAGCTTCCGAACGACGACTTCCACGTGTTTGACACCACGCTGCGGGACGGTGCCCAGCGTGAGGGCATCCACCTCACCGTCGCCGACAAGCTGACCATCGCCCGCCACCTCGACGACTTCGGCGTCGGCTTCATCGAGGGCGGCTGGCCGGGCGCCAACCCGAAGGACACCGAGTTCTTCCAGCGCGCCGCCCGCGAGATCGACTTCCGCCACGCGCGGCTCGTCGCCTTCGGCGCGACCCGCAGGGCCGGCGTCGACGTCGCCGAGGACCCGCAGGTCGCCGCGCTGCTCGACTCCGACGCCCCCGTGGTGACGCTGGTGGCCAAGTCCCACGACCGCCACGTGGAACTCGCGCTGCGCACCACGCTGGAGGAGAACCTGGCGATGGTCGCCGACACCGTGCGCCACCTGCGCGCGCACGGTCGCCGGGTCTTCGTCGACTGCGAGCACTTCTTCGACGGCTACGCCGACAACCCCGACTACGCCCTCTCCGTCGTCCGCGCCGCCGCCGAGGCCGGCGCCGACGTGGTCGTGCTCTGCGACACCAACGGGGGCGCGCTCCCGGCGCGCGTCGACGCCACCGTGCGCGCCGTGCGCTCCGCCACCGGCGCGCGGCTCGGCATCCACGCCCAGGACGACAGCGGCTGCGCCGTCGCCAACACCCTGGCCGCCGTCGACGCCGGCGCCACCCATGTGCAGGGCACCGCCAACGGCTACGGCGAACGGGTCGGCAACGCCAACCTCTTCCCCGTGGTGGCGGCCCTGGAGCTGAAGTACGACCGCAGGGTGCTGCCCCCGGGCGCGCTCACCGAGATGACCCGGATCTCGCACGCCATCGCCGAGGTGGTCAACCTGCCCCCGGCCACCCACCAGCCCTACGTCGGGGTCTCCGCCTTCGCGCACAAGGGCGGTCTGCACGCCTCGGCCATCAAGGTCGACCCCGACCTCTACCAGCACATCGACCCGGAATGCGTCGGCAACTCCATGCGCATGTTGGTCTCCGACATGGCCGGCCGCGCCTCCGTCGAGCTGAAGGGCCGCGAGCTGGGCTTCGACCTGGAGGGCGACCGCGCGCTGGCCGGCCGCGTGGTGGCCAGGATCAAGGAACAGGAACGGCGGGGCTACACCTACGAGGCGGCCGACGCCTCGTTCGAGCTGCTGCTGCGCGACGAGGCGGCCGGTGCCCGGCGGCGCTTCTTCGAGCTGGAGTCCTGGCGCACCATCACCGACCACAGGACCGACGGCGGAATGGTCAACGAGGCCACCGTGCGCCTGTGGGCCAAGGGCGAGCGCGTGCTGGCCACCGGCGAGGGCAACGGGCCGGTCCACGCGCTGGACCAGGCGCTGCGCACCGCGTTGGAGCGCACCTTCCCGCAGTTGGCGCGGATCCAGCTGATCGACTACAAGGTCCGCATCCTGGAGGGCAGGTCCGGCACCCAGTCCACCACCCGCGTCCTGATCACCAGCGGCGACGGGCGGGCCGAGTGGTCTACGGTGGGGGTCGCCGACAACGTGATCGCCGCCTCCTGGCAGGCGTTGGACGATGCCTACACCTACGGCCTGCTGCGCGCCGGGTTGCGCCCCGAGGAGTGAGCACGCCGGGGACCGAGCGGGCGGGCGCCGGCGCGCGGACGCGGGGGAGCGCCGGCGACGCCCGCCGGGCGCCTGTGGGATTCCTCTAAATGCCCTCGGGGGCCTTCTGTTCGGTCCGGGCACCAACCTGACTCAACCCCTCCGGTTCTGTGCAGCGCGACCATGAATTGCCGGAGGAGACTGTGAGGACCCGACGAGAGACCAGGGGAGCGGGGTTTCGTAGGGTCTATACATGACCGATCACGCCGATACCGCAGCCCCCGAGGCGCCAGCCGCCACCGACACCCGGGGCCGGGTGGCCGAGCTGTTGGCGATCCGCGCCGAGGCCCTCGCCGGTCCCTCGGAGAAGGCCACCGAGGCGCAGCACGCCAAGGGCAAGCTCACCGCCCGCGAGCGCATCGGTCTGCTGCTGGACGAGGACTCCTTCCACGAGGTGGGAGCGCTCCGGCGGCACCGCGCCACCGGCTTCGGCCTGGAGAACAAGCGCCCCTACACCGACGGCGTCGTCACCGGCTGGGGCACGGTCCACGGCCGGACGGTCTTCGTCTACGCCCACGACTTCCGCATCTTCGGCGGCGCGCTGGGCGAGGCCCACGCGGCGAAGATCCACAAGCTGATGGACATGGCGCTGGCCGCCGGCGCCCCGCTGGTCTCGCTCAACGACGGCGCGGGCGCCCGGATCCAGGAGGGCGTCTCCGCGCTCGCCGGGTACGGCGGTATCTTCCAGCGCAACACCCGCGCCTCCGGCGTGATCCCGCAGATCAGCGTGATGCTGGGCCCCTGCGCCGGCGGCGCCGCCTACTCGCCGGCGCTGACCGACTTCGTCTTCATGGTGCGTGACACCGCGCAGATGTTCATCACCGGCCCCGACGTCGTGCAGGCCGTCACCGGCGAGGAGGTCACCCAGAACGGCCTGGGCGGCGCCGACGTCCACGCCGGCACCTCGGGCGTGGCGCACTTCGCCTACGACGACGAGGAGACCTGCCTGGAGGAGGTCCGCTTCCTCCTCTCCCTCCTCCCGGCGAACAACCGGGAGAACCCGCCGTCGTCCCCGACCGAGGACCCGGCCGACCGACGCTGCGACTCCCTGGTCGACCTCGTGCCGCTGGACGGCAACCGCCCCTACGACATGCGCGCGGTTATCGAGGAGCTCGTCGACGACGGCGAGGTCCTGGAGGTCCACGAGCGCTGGGCGACCAACGTGATCTGCGCGTTGGCCCGGATGGACGGCCAGGTCGTCGGCATCGTCGCCAACCAGCCCCAGTCGCTCGCCGGGGTGTTGGACATCCACGCCTCGGAGAAGGCGGCGCGCTTCGTCCAGATGTGCGACGCGTTCAACATCCCGATCCTGACCCTGCTCGACGTCCCCGGCTTCCTGCCCGGCGTCGACCAGGAGCACGGCGGCATCATCCGGCACGGCGCCAAGCTGCTCTACGCCTACTGCAACGCGACCGTCCCGCGGATCTCGCTGGTGCTGCGCAAGGCGTACGGCGGCGCGTACATCGTGATGGACTCGCAGTCCATCGGCGCCGACCTGACCCTGGCCTGGCCGAGCAACGAGATCGCCGTGATGGGCGCCGAGGGCGCGGCCAACGTCATCTTCCGCCGTCAGATCGCCGCCGCCGAGGACCCCGACGCGATGCGCGACCGGATGGTCAAGGAGTACAAGGCGGAGTTGATGCATCCCTACTACGCCGCGGAGCGCGGTCTGGTGGAGGATGTGATCGACCCGGCGGAGACCCGCACGGTGCTCGTCCACGCGCTGTCCATGCTCCGCAGCAAGCACGCAGACCTGCCCGCCCGCAAGCACGGCAACCCGCCGCAGTGACCCGGCCCCGACCAGGCCGAGTGAGGAAGTCACCGATGAACGTGCAGTCCACCGACCCGCGACTGGTGCGGGTGGAGAAGGGCGCGGCCAGCGACGAGGAGCTGGCCGCCGTCACCGCGCTGCTGCTGGCCCGCGCCGCCCGCGGCGGTGTCCCGGCCGAGGCCGCGGCGCCCGGTCAGTCGACCGCCGGCTGGCGGCGGTTGGAGCGGGCCAGCGCCTACCGCGCCCCGCACAGTTGGCAGGGCTGAGCCGGTCGACCCTTCGGCGCACCGCCTGACGTACCGCGTACACACGCGAAACCCCCGGTCCCTGTCTTCGCAGGGGCGCGGGGGTTTCTCGCGTGGGTGTCCGGGCGGTGCGCTTGTCGGGGCGGCGTCCGGGGGGACGGGCCGCTGCCGGAACCGGCAAACCGCCGAACCATGTCCCGCCGGAATCAGTCCACCAGGACGAAGGAACCGGCCGACGAGGGCTCCTGGCCCTTCTCCAGCACCGTGCGACGCGGGTTGGCCGTGCTGGCCGGCAGCGCGGGGTCACCTGCGGGCGCCAGTTCCGCGGGGGTGAGTGCGCTGGTGTCGTTCAGGTGTGCCAAGGTGGTGCGCCGAGGATTGGCGAGGGAGTGTGTGAGCAGCGTGGTCTTCACGGTGTGTCAGCCTTGTCAGTCCGGGAAGCTTTGTAAAGCGAGGCTATGCGCCGGTTACCCGGCGAAGGTGGGGTGGTAGACGCCCGTGAGGTGTGAGTTTCCTCACGAGGTACGGGGCAAAGACGGGCATTCCGGGGCATTGAGCATCGCCCCGCGTGCGGGGACTCGAACCGAAGCGCCTTCGGGGCGGGTCGACTCCCGGGCGCGCGTGAGGATTCGATGGTGATGCTGTGGCCGAAAGTCCGGTTTCTCCCGCACTCTGTGCACGCCAGGTGACAGTCCGCCTTCGCAGCGTCATAGATGTCACAGGAGTATCCCGGGCCCTTGTTGGAGATCGGCCACTGTGCTGGAATTCCTCGCAACCGCGCGGGTCAGCGGGCTGTGTGGGCGCACACCGGCGTCACTCGACAGTCCGATCCAGCCACTTCCATCCGCCCGGTTTGCCCGAACGACCGTCACGGGGCTCCGACTGCCCCGGGCTCGATACCGTCCGCCGCGCTCGCGGCGAGACGCCTGGTCCAGAGGTTGCGACGCTAGTGCAGGGACGTTTCAAGAAGGAAGGCAGTGCCGCGGGGGACGCGGGGCAGGGCGACGCGACAGATCGCGGCTCTTCCCTCGCGCCTACTCCCGGTGCCGAGCCGGCGCGGCCGGCGGCGGACGGCAAGGATCTGCCCTCCGGGAAGCGATCGACCCCCGAGAGCCCTGACGCGCCCTCCGGCGGCGCCCCCCGGCGCCCGATCAGCGCCGGTTCGCGACTGGCCCTGCGCAACTGGCGCATCAGCGCCCGCCTGGTCTCCCTGATCGCGCTGCCCGTGGCGGCGGCCACCGTGATGGGCGCGCTGCGTATCGAGCAGTCGCTGGACAACGTCGAGCAGCTGGAGGACATGCAGCTGCTGACCGACATCACCCAGCAGGCGACGCTGCTGGCCGCCGCGCTCCAGGAGGAGCGCGACCGCTCGGCCGGCCCGATCGTCAGCGGTGACAACCCCAACAGCGACGAGGTCATCAGCTCCAGGGAGCACACCGACGAGGCGATCGACGCCTTCAGTGACGCGCGTCTGGACATCAACAGCTACGACGAGTCGATGCGTGGCGTCGAGGCCACCATCCACGACATCGCCCGTCGGCTGAACGAGCTGAGCCAGGTGCGCAACGGGGCCTACGACGACCCCAGCTACGCCTCGCAGACGATCACCCAGTACAGCGAGGTCATCGAGGCCCTGCTGAACCTGTCGCAGGACATGGCGCAGGCCACCAACAACGGCGACATGATCCGCAGCACCCGCGCGCTGGCCGCGTTCTCCTCCGCGAAGGAGCACGCCTCCATCCAGCGGGCGGTGATCACCGCCGGTCTGGCCCGCGCGGAGCTGCCCGGCGGCCAGGCCGAGCTGTCCGAGTCGGACTGGCGGTACGGCCGCACCCACCTGATCGGCGAAGAAGTCGCGATCGACAACTTCGGCCAGATCTACGGCGACTCCGACCAGGTCCGGACCCTGCTCTCGCCCCTTGAGGGCGGCATCGCCAACATCGTGGCGGCTGACGACTTCGCGCAGCGGGTGTTCTCCGCCGAGGAGGGCATCCGCACCGAGGAGCGGACGTACCGCAACTGGTACGACCAGGACCGCACCAAGATCGAAGCGATGGGCAACATCGAGCTCACCCTGCTCTCCGAGATGCAGGAGCAGGCCCGTGAGCTGCGCGACGAGGCGCAGCGCGACGCGCTGATCAACGGCGCCATCGTGCTCCTCGTCCTCGGGATCTCGCTGGTCGGCGCGTTCGTGGTGGCCCGCTCCATGGTGCGTTCGCTGCGCCGCCTCCAGGACACCGCGACCGAGGTGGCCCGCACCCGGCTGCCCGAGGTCGTCAAGCAGATGTCCGAGGCCGAGCCCGGCGACGTGGACACCTCGGTGGAGTCGGTCGGCGTCCACACCAGGGACGAGATCGGCCGGGTGGCCCAGGCGTTCGACGACGTGCACCAGGAGGCGGTCCGCCTCGCCGGTGAGCAGGCGCTGCTGCGGGGCAACGTCAACGCGATGTTTACCAACCTCTCGCGCCGCAGCCAGGGCCTGATCCAGCGGCAGCTGTCGCTGATCTCCGAGCTGGAGTCCCGCGAGGCGGACCCCGACCAGCTCTCCTCGCTCTTCAAGCTCGACCACCTCGCGACCCGAATGCGCCGCAACGGCGAGAACCTGCTGGTCCTCGCCGGCGAGGAGCCGGGGCGCCGCTGGACCCGGCCGGTGCCGCTGGTCGACGTGCTGCGTGCCGCCGCGTCCGAGGTGGAGCAGTACGAGCGCATCGAGTTGAGCGCCGTCCCCAAGACGGAGGTCGCCGGCCGGGTCGTCAACGACCTCGTCCACCTGCTCGCCGAGCTGCTGGAGAACGCCACCTCGTTCTCCTCCCCGCAGACCAAGGTCAAGGTCACCGGTCACGCCCTGCCCGACGGGCGGGTGCTGGTCGAGATCCACGACACCGGCATCGGCCTCTCGCCCGAGGACCTCGCCGAGATCAACGACCGGCTGGCCAACCCGCCGACGGTGGACGTCTCCGTCTCCCGCCGGATGGGCCTGTTCGTGGTCGGCCGGCTGTCCCTGCGGCACGGCATCCGTATCCAGCTGCGCCCCTCCGACTCTGGCGGCACCACGGCGCTGGTCATGCTGCCCGCCGACGTGGCCCAGGGCGGCAGGCCCCGGCCCGGCGGTCCCGGGCGGGCCGCGGGCGTCGGCACCACCTCGGCCACGATGCAGCCGGACACCCCGCCGGTGCGGCGCCCCTCGCTCGGCAAGCCCGAGGGCGCCCAGCGGGAGACGGGGCTGCCGAGCCGTTCCGACCGGCCGGCGCTGCCCTCGCGCCCCGGCGCCGACGGCCGCCAGGCCCCCGGCAGCCGCACGGCGCCCTTCCCGCAGCAGGACGAGCGCCCCGAGCCGCAGCGCGCCGAGTCCCCGCAGCCGTCCGCGCCGACGCAGCCGTCCGCGCCGACGCCGCCGCCCGCGCCGACGCCGCCCCCCGCCGCGCAGCAGCCGGCCGCCGGCCGGCCCAGCTGGGCCACGGGCGGCGACGACACCGCGCGAATACCGTCCGTGGGCAACGCGTTCGACGCGCCGCGTGGCCACGACGCCCCTCCCGCCGGGGAGTACCAGGGCGCCGAACGGCAGCGGTTCGACGCCGAACGCCCCCAGCCCCCGCAGCGGCAGTCGCCGCACGAGCGGTACGAGCAGGCGCCGCGCCCCGACGAGGCGCCCCGCCCCGACGGCGGCCCCCGCCCCGGCGCGGACGAGGGATCCGTCTTCGGCCTGCCGCCCGGCCGCTCCGCCCAGTCCGCCCCCCGCGAGGAGCGGCGCACCGGCGAGTTCGGCGCCGGCGGCTACCAGCAGCGGACGCCGGGGCCCGCCGAGTACCCCACCGGGGAGTTCCCGACCGGCGACTACCGCGCGCCCGAACAGTTGCCCGCGCGCGAGGAGCGGCCCAGCCTGCCGCCCGCCGGCGGCGACCGCGCCTCGTCCTGGCAGCGTTCGCAGGACGAGCTGACGGCGCCCCTGCCGGCGCAGGAGCCGCCCCGCGGCAACGAACGGACCCCGATCTTCGAGGAGATGGAGTCCACCTGGTTCGGTACCCGCCGCGCGTACCCGCCACCGGCCGAGCCGCAGTCGCAGGAACCGCGGTACCAGGCGCCGCAGCCACCGAGCCCGCGCCCGCCCGAGCCGCGGCCGGCCGCCCCCGAGCCCCCCGCCGCGCCCGCCGCGCCCGCGCGGCAGTCGCACGACGCCCCGCCCGCCCGTCCGGACGGACCGGCCAGCCCGGTCGCCCCGCCGGCCCAGACGCCGGAACCCGGCGCGGGACCGGCGACCTGGCGGTCCTCGCCCAACGACGAACGCTGGCGTCAGGCGGAGCAGTTGCGCCAGCCGAGCGCGGGTGGCGTCACCACGTCAGGGCTGCCCAAGCGGGTGCCACGGGCCAACCTGGTCGCGGGGGCGGCGCAGCCGCAACAGCAGGCCCCCCAGACCGGACCGCAGGTCTCCCGGCGTCCGGACGACGTCCGTGGCCGGTTGACCAACCTCCGTCGTGGCATCCAGCAGGGGCGCCAGGCCGGCTCTTCGGCCGGCCACACAGACCGGGGCTCAGGCCCCACCTATCAGTAGGAGCGTTAGTGTGAGCCCGATGAGCCAGGCGGCGCAGAACCTCAACTGGTTGATCACCAGCTTTGTGGAGAACACCCCGGGGGTGTCGCACAC
>NZ_OCNE01000008.1 GCF_900230195.1 Streptomyces zhaozhouensis | reverse complement strand
CCCGCGGAGCGGGTTATTGCGCGGCAAGCCGCGCAATACGGATGCGCCGCCGCAAGCGGCGGCGCGTTTTCCCGCGCAAGCGCGGGAAAAGCATTCCGCAAGCGGAATGCGAAATGCAGTGAAGCCTTTTCGCGCAAGCGCGAAAAGGCGGAGTCCCGCAAGCGGGACTCTAAAAGAAGCTGGCTGCGGGAAGGGGCGCGAGGTGGTGATGCACTGTGTAGGCACTGGGGGTTCGGGTCACTACTCCGCGTTGGGTGACGCTGGGTGGTGGGGGCGTTGATCGGGGCCTGATCTCGCATCGGAGGAGAAACACGAGAGGCCGCGCGAGGAGACGGGTTCGCCTCATGCTATCACGTGGTGGATGCGCATGAGGGTTGATCTGATGGGTTGTCATGCCTGGTCGTGAACCCACTCCTAGGGTGAAGCATCGTAGTGATGCACTGTGTATACTCTGGTTCAGAGGCTTACCACCCTTACATGCATTGGTTCCCTGCTCCCTCGGGAGGAGTCTGTCCCGTGGCTATGTCGAGACGCGATCTCCGCAATCATCAGATCGAGGCTGTTGATGCCATTGTGCGCGGCTTCGATATCCCTTCGGGAGGAATCCCTGCGGGTGGGCTTCGTGGACAGGTCATTTCCGCGTGTGGTACGGGTAAAACCATCATGGCCGCGTTCGCCGCGCGGGAGATGGTGCCGCGTGGGCGCGTTCTGGTGGTGGTGCCGACGCTGGATCTGCTGTCCCAGACGGTGCGGGAGTGGCGGCGGGTCGGGCACACCGGGCCGGCGGTGGCCGTCTGTTCCCTCCAGGAGGACCCGCAGCTATGGGACTTGGGGGTGCGGTCGACGACGAACCCGGTCCGCCTGTCGTTGTGGCACGGCACCGGCCAGGTGGTGATGTTCGCGACCTACGCCTCGCTTCCGGTGTTGGAGGAAGCGTTCGCCGGCGCATACGGGCAACAGTTGGCGCCGATGGACCTGGTGGTGGTGGACGAGGCGCACCGCACTTCCGGCTCTCTGGGGAAGCGGTGGGCGCGGGTGCACGTTCAGGAGGCGATTCCGGCGGTGCGGCGGTTGTATTTGACGGCGACGCCGCGGATCTGGCAGGAGCGGGCTCCGCGCTGGGAGGTGGCGGAGGGGGTGCGCGATGCGCTGCCGAAGGAGTTGGCCGCGAGCATGGACGATGAGGCCGTGTTCGGGCCGGTCCTCTACAAGCTTTCGTTGGCCTCGGCGGTCACCCGGGGTCTGCTGGCGCGGTACCAGATCATCGTGTTGGAGCTGAAGGACCCGATCGTCACGCCCGCGCGGTTGATGAGTGAGGAACGGCATGGTGAGGAGGTGCGTGGGCAGCGTCTGGCGGCGTTGCAGGCCGGTCTGTTGCGGGCTATGGCCGAGCACGACCTCGGCACGTGTATCACCTTCCATCACCGGACGATGGAGGCGCAGGCGTTCGCCGAGGGCTTGGAGGCGGTCGCCGGCAGTCTTCACGCCGACCAGCCGCAGGCCTATCCGAAGAAGATTTGGGCGGGTTGGCTGTGTGGCGAGCACGAGCCGGAGCACCGGCAGTCGGTGCTGGCCGAGTTCGGGTCCAGCGCGCGGCGCGCGGTGCTGTCCAACTGCCGGGTCCTCGGCGAGGGCGTTGACATCCGGGCGGTCGACTCGGTTGCTCTGATCGATCCGAAGGGTGCGCCGCACGACATCGTTCAGGCCGTCGGCCGGGCGTTGCGGCAACAGCCGGGTGAGGGGAAGGTGGCGTCGTTGATTGTGCCGGTCTTCCTCCAACCCGATGAGGCCCCGGAGGACATGTTCACCTCCAGCTCTTACCGCCCTTTGGTCAAGGTGTTGGAAGGGCTTCGGGCTCATGATGAGGAAGCTGTGGAATTGCTCGCTATCCCACAGGAGCCGCAGAAGGCCATGGTGAAGCCGTCGATTTTCATTGGCTTGAACCCGGAGGAAGGCGGGGAAGAATCTCGTCTGTTGTTGCGTTTCGCCGCCCGGCGTGACCCGGTGATGGTCGCGCGGTGGGTGTCGTTCAACGTGATCGACACCGAACGGCAGGACTGGGCCCGCGGCTGGGACGCTCTGCGCCGGTACGTCGAACGCGAGCAGCACGCGAGAGTGCCCTACGGCCACCGCGAGGGCGTCTTCCCTCTGGGGCAGTGGGTCACCGAACAGCGCCGTGCCTACCGGGCCGGGGAGATGAGCGGCCAGCGGGCCCGCCGGCTGGAGCAGCTCGGGATGGTGTGGTCGGAGGTCGACGAGCGGTTCCAGGAGAACCTGGCCGCCGCGAAGGCGTACCACGAGCAGTTCTGGACCCTCTGCGCTCCGAGGACCGCCGTAGCCCTCGACAGGCCCGTCGGACAGTGGCTGGCCAACCTACGCCGACCCGGCGCGCTGGACGGGCACCCCGAATGGGAGGCAGCGCTGACCGCGATCGACCCCCACTGGAACCCGGACTGGAACCCCCTCTGGCAACGCCACTACGCCGCCCTGCACGGCCTCCTCGCCGAGGAAAGCGGCCCAGTCCACGTCGATCCGGGGGTGACGGTCCACGGCATGGACATCGGCCGCTGGCTCGCCCGACAACTCCAGCCCGCAGTATGGGCCAGGCTCCAGCCAGGCCAGCGGGAACTCCTGGAACAACTCCGGGTCACCCCGCCAGGGAAGGCCATGGCCACCCCCGCGACGACCGGCGCGGAAGGCACAGGGTCTACGGCTGCCGGCGTCCTCCCGGCAGCCAGGACACCCACCGCAGGGCGCGGCAGCGCCTCCTTCCAACGAGGAGTGGCCGCCGCCCGCCAGTACCTCGCCCGCGAAGGCCACCTCACCGTCCCCCGAGGGCACGTCGAGCACCTGGCCCTCGATTCCGGCGCCGACGAAGACGGCCAGGAGCAGCAGACCGTCGCCGTGAAGCTGGGCGTCTGGCGGTCCAACATGCGCAGCAGGCGCCACACCCTGCCGCCCGAACAACAAGCCGTGTTGGAGGAGTTGGGGCTGTAGAACTCCACACCACCCGCACCCCGGCACCCCCGGTTGAGCGGCGCCGGGGCGCGGACCGGCGCGGTGGCCCCTGGCGAGCGCTTTCCTGGTAGCCCTCCGCGCATTCCGGTAAGGAACGGGCATCGTGGATGAGATCGGCGATGCCCACCGCCCGCGCTGAGGCGTTCACCCGCGAGCCCCCGAAAAGCCTTCGGGATCGGATCAGCTACCTTATCCGCGAGTTGGGCAGCGTCCGCGCGGTCGCCGCCGAGATTGGCGTCACCGCCGGCTCCGTCAACCGCTACCGGCGCGGCGCTCACCGCAACCCGCCGCCGGCCGTCACCGCACGCGTCGAGGTCGCTGTCCGCGCCGTTGGCAGCCCCGGGTGCGCGCGCCCGCCGCTGCTGGCGCGTCGCTCGTCGCCGACGGCATCAACGACGACGGCCGGCTGCGCCGCCTGACGGCCCATCTGCCCGCCGAGTCCGCCGACCGCCTCTTCACCGCCGGCGAGGCCGGCGCCGGCGACGACCAACCGCGCCGCGACGCCGCTGCCGACCTCGCGTCGGGTACCTCCCGAACTCGGGACTCGCGTACAAAGCCACCCGAGGCGCGGGTCTCCAGCGGAGGCCCCCTTTTCCGATGGCCGGTCCGGCCGGTTGTGCCTGGGTTGGGTCGGGGCGTGGGACAAGGCCAGCTGGCGGTGGTTGAGTAGCAGCCGGGGCGGGACAACTTACCTACGTGGGCCGTGTTGTGGTCGGAGGAGGGAGTGTTGGTGGAGCCGTTACGCGCGGGGGATCCGGAACGGGTGGGTGGTTTCGTGTTGCGGGGCCGGCTGGGGGCCGGCGGGATGGGTGAGGTGTTTCTCGGGCGGTCGCCGGGGGGCCGGTCGGTGGCGGTGAAGGTCGTCTACCCGCACCTGGCCGGCCAGCGAGAGTTCCGGGCCCGGTTCGTTCGGGAGGTGGCGGCGGCCGAGGCGGTCAGCGGCATGTTCACCGCGCCGGTCGTGGCCGCCGGACCGGAGGATGACCGGCCGTGGGTCGCCACCGCGTACATTCCCGGACCAGACCTCGCCCTGGCCATCGCAGAGACCGGTCCACTGCCTGGCTTCGTTCACTTCAAATGGCAGCGTTTTTCTATCGGTTTGGGCGGCGGTGGGCCGTCTTCGGCATCGCTGATGTTCACGAGAAGTGACGTCACTGGGGACAGCGTCGTCCGTTGCTGGAGGGCATAGACGATCGCGATGCGTGCTCGAGTATCTGGGTGCGGCTGGTAGCCGATCGCGGCAGGATGGGTCCATGGAGCAACCCCTCGCCCTCCCTGAACTCGCCGCTCATGGCGGTCTCACGCTTCGGTCGTGGGGCCTGTCGGACCTCGAACTCGTCCGTGAGGCGTCGGAGGATGATTACATCCCGTTGATCACGACGGTGCCCTGCCCCTTCTCCGAGCCCGAAGGCGTCGCGTTCGTAGAGCGGCAGTGGGGGCGGGTGGCTTCGGGAGCTGGGTATCCGTTCGTCATCGTGGAATCCGGTGGTCGGCCGGTCGGCAACGTGGGGTTGTGGGTGAAGGACCTGAGTCAGGGGCGTGCATCGCTGGGCTACTGGATCGTGAAGTCGGCGCGGGGCCGAGGCGCTGCGGGGTCCGCGCTCGTGGCAGTCGCCAGGTGGGCCTTGCTGGATCTGCGGATCCCCCGGCTTGAGCTGTATGTAGAGCCGTGGAACACGGCTTCGGTGCGCACTGCGGAACGTTCAGGGTTTCGACGCGAGGGGCTGCTGCGGGGGTGGCAGCAGGTGGGTGCCGAGCGCCGGGACATGTTCATATACTCGCTGTTGCGCGGCGAGTTCTGATCCGCTGCCGTGGGCGGTCAGTTGCGCTCCAGCTCCCGCATCGACATGCCACCGCGATGGTCGCGCCGGATCGCGGCGTACAGCTCGACCCTCGACATCTGCGGCATGACCAGGCCCTTTCACCAGGAACACGCCAATGCTGTCCTGGCAAGCCCTCCAGTGCCTTCAAAACGCGTGAACATCACCCATCCGTGGATCTGGGTGCCTCCCAAACCCATGAACATCTGCCGTCACGACTGATGAATGCAGCCAACTGCCGGAAGGCTCGGTGTGGGGGCTGGCGGCTGGCCTGGTCGAGGCACTGCAAGCCATCCACGCCAAGGGGCTGCTGCATCGGGACTTGAAACCGTCGAACGTGCTGCTGGCCGGCGACGGGCCACGGGTCATCGATTTCGGGATCGCCCGCACCCTGGAAGGCACCTCCCTGACCGGCACCGGAGCGGTGATCGGCACACCCGGCTTCATGTCCTCCGAACAAGCCGAAGACAGGCGGGTCGGGACGGCCAGCGACGTATTCGCCCTTGGGGCGGTCCTCACCTACGCCGCCACCGGCAACGAACCCTTCGGCACCGGCGCGCCCCGGGCAGTCCTCCACCGCGTCATCCACCAGCAGCCGCACCTCGACGCCGTCCACGGCCCACTCCACGACCTGATAACCGCCTGCCTGGCCAAGGACCCGACCGAACGCCCCACCCTCCCCCAGCTACTGAACGAGATCACCGCGCACTGGGAACCGCCAGACGATGTCCCCGGCGCCACGCGCTGGCCCACCGGCGTGACCACCCTCATCCAGCGGCAGAGCATCACCCCCACCACGCCCTACACCGTCCAGCCCTCCGGCTCTCTTCATCACGCACCCACCGCGACAGCACCCACCAAGGAAGACCTGACCCGCCGGTTCCAAGAGGCGTCGCGCCTCGGCGATGCTGGAAACCACGCCGAGGCAGCCCGCCTGTTCGCCGAGGTCGCCACCGAACGCGCGCGGGTCCTCGGACCCGACCATCCCGGCACCCTCGCCTCCCGCCACAACCACGCATGGGAAATCGGCGAAGCCGGGAACCATCCCGAAGCGGCCCGCCTCTTCGCCCAGGTCGCCACCGACTGCGCACGCGCGCTCGGAGACGACCACCCCCACACCCTCACCTCCCGCCACAACCACGCATGGCATCTTCCGCAGGTGGAAGAACGCGGTGGTGGGCGGTAGCGGGGGTGACTATCCGGCGACCGTGAGCGGGCGGTGGGCTGCAAAGTGGCTGGAAGCGGGATCAGAGCGTGGGTCCGGAACGCGCGCCCGGCCGGGGTCCGCAGGCGATCGGGCCTTGCGGGAGGCTTGTCATCGTGGCTGGCTCGTGGTCGGGGAACGGGTGTCCCGGGTCGCTTCCTTCCAGGAGGTCAGGAGTCCGGCGGCCGCGGCTTCGGTGACGCTGGGGGCTGTCGCGTCCTTGTGTGACATCAGCGGGGGTTCGGTGAAGCCCCAGGGAAGGGCGAGATCGGCGTCCAACGGGTTGATGTCGACCTGGGTGCCGGGTACGTACACGCTGGAGAGGACGTAGCAGATGCACGCGTCGTCGGTGAGGGTGAGGAACCCGTGGCCGACGCCGTCGGGGACGTAGACGGCCCGGCCCGATTCCGCGTCGAGGACCTGGGTCTGGTAGGCGCCGAACGTCGGCGAGCCGACCCGGAGGTCCACCACGATGTCGCGCAGCGCGCCGCGCACGCAGGTGACGTACTTGGCCTGTCCCGGGGGCAGGGTCACTCCGTGGATGCCGCGCAGGGTGTTGCGGCGCGACGTGGAGTAGTTGATCTGCCGGGGCAGGAAGGGACGCCCGATCGCGGCCTCGAGATGGTCGGCGCGCAGGCCCTCGAAGAAGTTCCCGCGTTCGTCCGGGTGCGGCTTGGGAGTGATGACGTACGAGCCGGGAACCGTGGTCTCGGTGATGTGCACGGGGTGGCAGTCTCTCCTCGTCGCGTCCGGTCAGCGTGTGAGCTGAGCGCCGCGGTGCGCGACCGACGTGCGCAACTGGTCCGCGACCGTGCGCACCTCGTGGTCCTCGAGTCCCTGGTGGAGCGGCAGCAGGAGGGTGGTCTCGGCGGCGGTGTCGGTGCCGGGCAGATGGGCGTCGGTGGTGCCGTAGGCGGGCACCTTGTGGAGCGGCGGGTATCGGAAGGTGGTGTAGATGCCCTTGTCGAGGAGGTCGGCGGCCACCTGGTCCCGGATCTGTGCGTCCATCTGCACCCAGTAGAAGTAGTACGTCGCCTCGTGTCCGGCGGGCAGGGCCGGCGGCAGCCGCACGCCTTGGACGTCCTGGAGCAGGCGGTCGTACTGCTCGGTGATGGCGCGGCGGCGTTGGACGAACTCGGGGAGGCGGCGGAGTTGGACGGTGCCGATGGCCGCGGTCAGGTCGTTTCCTATGATCCGGCGGCCGAACTCCCGTACGTGCAGGTCCCACCAGCGGTGGGAGACCTTGGCCGCTGAGAAGCCGCTGGACTGCTCCAGGCCGTGGTAGGCCATCCGGCGTGCCCGGTGGGCGAGTTCGGGGTCGCGGACGTACAACATGCCGCCGTCGCCGGTGACGAGGACCTTCATGGCGTCGAAGCTCCACATCGCCACGTCGCCGAAGGTGCCGCATTTGGCGCCGTCGACGGCGGAGGCGACGGCGCATGCCGAGTCCTCGATGAGCTGGATGCCGCGGGCGCGGCACATCTCGGCGATGGCGACGACGTCGCCTGGCCTGCCGCCGAAGTGCAGGAGGAGGACGGCCTTGGTGAGCGGGGTCAGGGCGCGTTCCACGTGTTCGGCGGTCGGGTTGAGCGTGTGCGGGTCGACGTCGCAGAAGA
This sequence comes from Streptomyces zhaozhouensis, assembly GCF_900230195.1. GTDB lineage: Bacteria > Actinomycetota > Actinomycetes > Streptomycetales > Streptomycetaceae > Streptomyces > Streptomyces zhaozhouensis. The sequence continues at coordinate 238,655 of NZ_OCNE01000008.1, read as the reverse complement.
CCGGGCGGGCTCCTGTGGCGGCGACGGCGTTGCCGGCGGCGACGAAGCTCGCGGAGGGGAGGACCACGTCGTCGCCGGGGCCGAGACCGAGCAGTTCGGTGCTCAGGAAGAGGCCGGCGGTGGCCGAGTTGATGAAGATCGTCTGTTCTGGTGCCACGCCCAGGTGTTCGGCGAAGGTCGCCTCGAACGCCTTGGTGCGGGGGCCGTGGCCGAGCCAGTTGCTTTCGAACACCTCGGTGACGGCGGCGAGTTCCTCGGCACCAAGGCTCGGTTGGAAGACATTGATCATGTGCTGCTCCGTTCTGGGGGCGATGCCCGTGGGGCGGGGTCAGGTGGTGGGGCCGGTGTCGGTCCAGTAGCTGGTCGCGGAGCGGTCGGGCTTGCGGTGCAGCGGGTCGCGGAACAGTCGGGTGAGCAGGCCGGCGGGGATGAACAGCAGGACGTAGACCACGGGCAGCAGCAGGTTGACGGCCGCGCGTCGGGCGGTGGACATCGGTCTGCCTTCTCCTTCTCGGGGGTGGTGTTCGTGGTGGTGGCGGGCGGGCGGGTTCAGTCGAGGGGGATCTCCTCGCGCCAGTCCCCGCTCTCCTTCCACTCGGGCTGGTCGGCCTTGTGCAGCAGGAAGTCGCCCAGGGCCAGGGTGTCGATGTTGGTGCGCATGAAGCAGCGGTAGGCATCCTGCGGGGAGGCGACGATCGGTTCGCCTCGGACGTTGAAGGAGGTGTTGACCAGCACCGCGCATCCGGTCTGTGTCTTGAAGTCCGACAGCAGCCGGTGGAGCACCGGGTGGTCGGCGTCGTCGACGGTCTGGATGCGGGCGGAGTGGTCGACGTGTGTGACCGCCGGGATGGCCGATCGGGTCTCCCGTAGCCGGTCGAGGCCGCGCGCGCCTTGCTGGCCGGGGGTGTCGCGCCGTTGCTTCTCGGCGATGCCCGCGACCAGCAGCATGTAGGGGCTGGGCTGGCGGAGTTGGAAGTACTCCTCGGCGTCCTCGGCCAGGACGATGGGCGCGAACGGTCTGAAGGACTCGCGGAACTTGATCTTCTGGTTCATCACGGACTGCATCTCGGGGTTGCGCGGGTCGCCGAGGATGGAGCGGCAGCCCAGGGCGCGGGGGCCGAACTCCATGCGGTCCTGGAACCAGCCGACGACCTTCCCGTCGGCGAGTTCCGCGGCGACCTGGCGGGACAGTTCGGCGGAGGACAGCCGGGTGTAGGGCAGTCCGTGGGAGTCCAGGTACGCCTGGATGTGCTGGTCGGTGTAGCCGGGGCCGAGGCGTGCGCCGCGCATGGCGTCGCGGCCCTGCTGGAGGTGGGACCGGCCGTCGGGGGCGCGGGCGGCGAGGAAGGCCGCGCCCAGCGCGCCGCCGGCGTCGCCGGCGGCGGGCTGGATCCAGAGCTCGTCGAAGATCTCCTCCTCGACGATGCGGCCGTTGGCGACGCAGTTGAGCGCGACGCCGCCGGCCAGGCACAGCCGGGACTCGCCGGTGCGTTCCCGCGCGGTCCTGGCCAGCCGGAGCATGATCTCCTCGGTGACCTGCTGCACGGAGGCCGCCAGGTCGAACTCCCGCTCGGTGAGGGGGGCTTCGGGTTCCCGGCGGGGGCCGTCGAAGAGCTTCTCGAAGGGGCGTCCGGTCATCACCCGGCCGAGGAGGAAGGCGAAGTACCGCATGTCGAGCCGGAAGGAGCCGTCGGGCTTGATGTCGACCAGGCGTTCGCGGATCAGGGGGGCGTAGCGGGGGGTGCCGTAGGGCGCCAGGCCCATCAGCTTGTACTCGCCGGAGTCGACCTTGAAGCCGCAGAAGTAGGTGAAGGCCGAGTACAGCATTCCGAGCGAGTGGGGGAAGCGTAGTTCGGCGACCGGCTCGACCCGGTCCCCTGTGCCTCGCCACAGCGAGGTGGTGGTCCACTCGCCGACGCCGTCCACGCAGAGGATCGCGGCGGACTCGTAGGGGCTGGGGAGGAACGCGGAGGCGGCGTGCGACTCGTGGTGCTGGTAGCAGTCGATCGGCGGTACGGTCCCGAGGTCGAGGTCCTGGAGCCGGTCGCGGACGGTCTCGGTGGCACGCCGCTTCCACGCCAGCCACTCGGGGAGGACGTGGCGGAAGGTGCCGAAGCCGCGGGGGGCGGTGCCGATCTGGGTCCACAGCACGCGGTGGAACTTGCGGCGGGGGTCCTCGTAGTAGGCGATGCGGTCGAGGTCGTCGAGCTTGGTGCCGGCTTCGGTGAGGCAGTAGCGGGCGGCCTGGGCCGGGAAGGCGGGGTCGTGGCGGCGTCTGCTGAACCGTTCCTCTTGTGCGGCGGCCACGATGGTGCCGGCGTCGACGAGCGCGGCGGCGCTGTCGTGGTAGAAGGCGGAGATGCCGAGGGCGGTGGGCATGGGTCACCTGTTCTCTACGGTGGGGCCGTGGGTGCCGGCGGCGCTCGCGTGGGCGTGCGCTCGGTGGGAACGGCTCGGGCGGGAGCGCAGTGCGGCGTGCGGGCGTGCGGCCGGGCTCGTGGGCGGGTTGAGCGAGCGGTGGCGGTGCCGCGCCTGGTGGAGGGCGCGGTCGGCGGCCGGCGCCCCGCCGTCGGTCGCGTCCCGCAGCCGGTCGTGTTCGGGGAGGCGGGCGATCCGGCGTCGGAGGGTCTCGGCCTCGTCGTCGGTGTAGACGCGGAACGTCGGCCCGTGTTCGTTGATGAGGCCGCGCACCAGGTGGCTGCGGTCGGGTTGTCCGGGGTGGACCGGCGGGCTGGCGGCCAGGGCGTCGGGGAAGGGTTGCGGCCCCTGGTCCAGGTCTTTGAACCAGCTGGCCAGCGGGCGCCCGGCCAGTTCGTAGCCGGAGTGGTAGACCGCGGCCTGGCGGGCCCGGGTGTGGATCAGGCGCCAGGTGCCGTAGTCCGGGTGCCGGGTGAGCGCGGTCTCGGCCAGCACGGCGGTGGACCACGGCGACAGCTCGTCCAGTGTCCAGGTGAAGCCGTGCCGCAGCCGTTCGGCGACCTGCTCCCCGGTCCCGGCGCGGGGCTCGGCGAGGAGGGCGCGGGCGGCGGCGGCCGACAGAGCCGGCCCCGACTCCTGGCCGCCGGGTCTGGCGGCTCCCGGGTCCACCGACCGTGCCGTCCGGGCGTCCGGTTCGTTCCCCACCAGCGCGGCCAGGGGGCGCGCGAGCCCTGCGGCGCGCGGGCACAGGTCGGCGCCGAGGATCTCGGGCCAGAGGTGTTCCGGCAGCCGGCTCATGGCGAGCAGGACGCCGGGCAGCCGGAAGCTGGCGCTGATCAGCTGCTCGCTGCCCGCCAGTCGCATCCCGGGGGTGGCCTGCGCCAGTTGGTGCCGGTTCAGCAGCGCGCGATAGTCGGCGCCTCGGTGGGCGTCCGGCAGGCCGACGCCGACGTCGGAGGCGTAGAGCGCCAGCACGCGCAGCGCGGGCTCGGTCTCCGCGTTGCCGGCGCTGGACATCCGCTGCGACCAGGCGCCCGCGGACAGGGCGAGCGGCGCGTGGTTGAGCAGCACGCACCGGGCGGCGGGCATCCGGTCCTCGTCCGTCATGGGGTCGAGTACGTCGCGGAACCGACGGGTCTCCGCCGCGCTCCAGGTACGCGCCCGGTCGATCAGGAGGTCCGGGTCGAGTGCGGGGCCGCCGTCCGGGGTGTTGCCCGGGCTGCTCTCCGGTAACCCGGGCCCGGGTCCGGCGTCGGGGCCGGGGGCGTTGGCCAGTGCGGCCCGGATGTCGTGGAGCGCCTTCGCGCCCAGGGACACCGGGGCCTCGGGGTCGAGTGCCCGGATGTACAGGGCGCGGTGGTCGGGCGGGGAGTCGGCCGGTGCGGGCGCGAGGGTCCCGGCCCCGCCGGTCAGGACATCGGGTAGATGGTGTTGTCGTTGCGGCGCCGCTTCTGCTGGCGGCGGCGCCGGAAGAACGCGGCGATCTTTCGGAACATCGTGCAGCTCCCTTTTTCGTTCTCGTTCTGGTGTGCCGTCCGCGCGGTTACGCGCTCGGTCGTGGTGCGTCACGGCGCCCGCCTGTCAGGGGAGCGGCCCGGACGACGCGCCCGCGAGGTCGAGTTCGGCCCGCAGGACCTCGGTCGAGAGGCGGTAGCCCACGTCCGTGAGGTGGACCAGGTCCACGAACAGCCAGTCCTTGGCCTCAGGCCCGGAGCCGAGCGCCGTGTTGAGGTTGAGGAAGGGGATGGACCGATCCTTGCAGACGGCTTCCATGCCGGCGGCGTACTCGTCGTGCACCGCCGGATCGAGGATCATCGAGAACAGCCCCTTGTACATCTCGCCGCGTTCCTCGATGAGAACTCGTTCCTCGGTGGTGTAAGGCTTGCGCGTCCAGGTGGAGACGGGCTGGAGCACGTAGTGAATCCGCGCCCCGGTGGGCGCGGCCAGCTCGACCAACCGGTCCAGGTCGCGCCCCGCGGCCCGCAGTGCCAGGTTCAGGCGCTCGGCCGGCGGGAGGACGCCGTCCGGGTCCGCTCTCCTCGCCTCCCGCGACTTCTCCTCGCCTCGCCCGACCAGGCGCCCCGCCGAGCGGGCGAACCGGGTCAGGGCGGTGGGCTGCTCCGCCGGGTCCGGTATGCCCAGGCGCCTGGCGAACGGCCCCGAGAAGAAGAACTGCCCGTAGTCGCGGTCAGCCCCCGGCAGCCCGGCGAGGACCAGGGTGTTGACGCCGGAGAAGACCACGATGTCCTTGATGACGGGCAACTGGTGGCGGTGGAGCAGGAAGACGATCAGCTCCTGCGTCGAGTTGAAGCCGTTGCACGCGAGATTGAGCCACGGCACCGCGTCGGGGCCGGTGGCGAGGTGGGAGGGAATGGTCTCCTCGTCGCAGCTGGCGCCGAAGCCGAACGCGGCGGAGCCGCCGAGCATGACGCTGACCTCTCCGCTCGGCATGTTGCCCATCAAGGAGCTGGGCCCGGCGGGGCCGTGGGCGAGACGGAAGCCGCCCGTGTCGGTGTTCACGACCGGAGACGCGTAATCCGGGTGTGCGAGGAATATCAGGTAGGGAAGCCAATGGTATCCCTCACCGTCCCCCACCATGAGCCGCTCGTAATCCTGGTTCTGGGCGGCAATCATTTCCAGGTGTTGCATCGCTTCCCCCTTTGCTCACGGATATCCGCACGGGCATTAATGCACCGTCAGCGCCCGGCGACAAACCGTTGTCCCACGGCCCGGCAGGCCGGGCAAAGCCGGCCCCCCTCGCCCTCCGCCGCCTGGTCAGAGCGTGGGCGAGGAGACACATGCGGGGAACCGTAGCAGCGGCCCCCACACCTGACAACGATTCGTCACCGACTGAATCCCTGTCCAGGGGGAAGCTTTTCTCGGCGCCTCGTCATGAGGGGAAGGAAAAGGGGGTGACTGCCGTTTCAGAAATGCACCACCGGGGCCGCTAGGGGTTGTCAGGAAAACTGGGGCGTGCTATCTCGCGACCGCACTCCGGGGCGCGGCGACATCGTGGGCCGGCGGCGGGGGGAGAGGGAGGCGCGCGGGGCCCTGCCGCTGGATGGGGAGTTTCGGGCACAGGCACAGGCGCAGGCACCGGAGCCGGACGCGTGGGGCCAGGTCCTGGTGGTGCCGGCCCGGCTGCCGGTGGCGCTGCGGAACCGGGCCCGGCGCGCGCCTCGCCGACCGGCGTCGGCGTATCGCCCGGGAGACGCACGACATCGTCGCCGCCCCATGTCGGTGATCCCGGTTCGGACCGGGTCGGCCGGTCTCGTCTTCGACTCCGGCCCGCCGGCCGCGCCGCGCGCCCTCGCCGAAACCAGGCGCGGTATGGCCCTGGCGGACACGTCACGGTGCGGCCCAGCCGGCCGAAGGGGGCTTGGCCATCAGCAGGACGCCGGCGCGGCGACATACCGCTCGTTGCCGGGGCCTTCGCCGCGCCGGACCACGGCATCACCGCGACCGGCTGATTCCCTCCCCTTGACGGCGGGTTGGCCGATGAGCGGGTCTTGCGGGCCGAGCCGGGAGCCGGTGAGGGGACCGTCGCGTCATCGGTGTGCCTGGTCAACGTCGCCGGGCGGCAGCTCCGCGTCGAAGCGTTTGACGGTGGTCGTGGCGCCCGCGGCCCGCAGGCGTTGTGTCGCGTTCTCGGCGGTCCACGTGGTGACGTTCCGCAGTATCGGTGTCGGTGTGTTCCGCACCTGCGTCTTGGCCTCTGTGACGGGGAGGCCGGGGGCGAGCTCACGCAGGACCTTGATGACCTGGAGCTGCCTTTCGCCGGCCGTCTCGAGGATGAGGTCGACCTTGTCGGACGGGGTGATGAGGCCGACGGGGCGCAGGACGAAGGCGATCGTCTCGTGCTCCGGTGTGGTCACCTCGAGCCCGGTGTCGGTCAGCAGGTCCGCGATGAGGGTCCGGTCGCCCGACCATCGCACGAACAGCTCGTCCACCAGGTCGCCGCGCGCGTCGAAGGCGTCGTGGCTCTGGGTGTCCCAGAAGACGGCCCTGGGGTGCGCGTCGCTGGTCTGTGCGAAGACGATCTCCCAACAGCCGGAGGGCGTCGGCCACAGGGCGGGAGCCGCGAAGTAGCCGTGTTCGGCGAGGCGGTCGAACGCCTGGGTGATCCGGAGGAGGTCGGAGGGGCTGTCGGTGGCCAGGCAGACCACGGAGCCTTCCTCCGGTGCGAGCGTGCCGTTCTCCGCGGCCAGCAGCCTGTGCCGGGTGGCTTCGTACTTCGCGGCCCACTTCGCGTCGTCCGTGTCCGGCACGTCGTCCTCCTCGGGCCGTCGGGCGGGGACGCAGGCCACGAGCCCTTCACGCGCGAGGGTCGACTGGAGCATGGGGATGACACCACCCCGGTAGCGGAGGGTGATGTCCGCGCGTTGGGTGCCGTCCGGGCCGAAGTGGGCGGCGAGGTCGCTCGGCGGGTTCAGCAGTCCGCCGGTTCCGATGTCGGAAGCGAAACGTTCGGAGTCGACGATCTGCCAGTAGCCGGCGGCCAGGCGGGCGAGCGCCCGATCGAAGTCGTCGCGGTGCGGGCGGTGGTACATGGCAACTCCTCGCCTGGTAGGACGTGGCACCGCGCTGCTGGCCGTGCCTGCGGGGCGGGGCATCGACGGTGTGCACTGAGCCCCTCAACTCCCGGATGCCTTCCTACCATTGGCAACGAACGCGCCGACGGGGTTGGGCGGGGCGGGACCGGCTGGGGAAGCGGCTCGGGCGGCGTGGGCGCGCCGGGCGCCGACGTGGTGGGCCTGTGCGGTGTCCGGAGCGGGCGCAGTAGCGGCGGGGTCGGCGAGCCGGGTGGGGCTGGGAGGGGGTGGTCACGGACGGCGTGGGCGACGGCGGCAGTGCGACGAGGGGGGCCGTCCGCGGCAGGGCGCCGACTTCGTAGCACACGGTCCCCGAGGGTTCGGTGGCGGCCGCGTCGCGGCGAGCGTCGCGTGGAGGTTGGTGACCGGCCGTCCCTGGAGCAGTGCCGCTCCGGCCCCTGGAGGTCCTTCGGGTCGGACCGTGGACGGTGGCGTCGCGCGCGTGGGCCGAGTCGCAGCGGCAACGCGAACAGCGCGCGTCAAAGCCAAGCACCGGGCCTGGTTCTACCGGCGGACGGCCAACGGGACACGGCAGCCCCGTCTACCGCCCTGCTACGGGCCGCGCTCGCCGTCGTCGCTGTCGTTTCCGCTCTCGTTCTGGCACCCGCCCCCGCGGCCGCCGCTCCGGGGGGACACGGTCACTACCCCGCTCTCCGACCTGACCGCCGGAACAGACGCACCTTGGGCCAGTCGGCTTCGATGCTCGAGGGCGGCTCACGACCCAACCGTCCGGCGTCCGAGGGGCGTCTGTCCCTCTGCCGACCCGGCGGGAGCGACGGGCCCGGTCCTGCGGTTCAGGAAACCGGGTGCTTTTCGGCGAACGTGAGGGTGCGCAGCAGTTGGGTGACCGCCGGCATGTACTGCTCCCAGTGTCGGAGAGCCGGAGTGGTGAAGGTGACGGCTAGTAGGGCTTGTTCTGGCAGTGTGGGGTTCTCCGGTACCGGTATGAACGCTTGGAGTTCGGCGAAGGGGACCGGCCGTTCGCTGCCGGGGAGTTCGTAGACGCGGCCACCGACTACTACTGCGGCTGGCTGTCCGCAGGGTAGTGGTTGTACGCCGCCGGTCCAGTTCGGGCCTCGTTCTGCGACCAGGGCCTGCAGGGTGCCCTCCGCGGCGACCTGTGCGTCCGCGCCGTACGGGAAGCTCTGGGCTGTGACGAGCAGGGTCGCGGCTGAGGGTTCTTCGCTGATCAGGCCGAAGGCGGCCCCTGCGTACAGCGTGCCCATCCGGCTGAGGACCTGGGAGACGGCCTGGGTCCTCTCCACTGCTGCGGGGTCGGGGGCCGTGTGGCTCGGGTGTTCGACCGCTTGAGCGTTCGTGTAGGCCAGGGTCTCTTCGTGCGTCATGCCGGGCGGGATGCTGGTGAAGGCCGCGGGTACGTCGAACGTGACGTCCATCAGGCCCCCCTTGCGTCGTCGGGGGAGGGGTAGTAGCGCTGGGCTTCGAACCGTGCGAGAAGGGCTTGATGGCGAGCTTGTGTCCACCGCGACAGGCGACCGGTCAGCAGCGTTCCCGCCATCAGGCTGACAGAGAGGGCGCCCAGCGGGACGGCGAGTCCCAAGGTGTCCCGATTCAGCCACGTCATGATCAGCGTGAAGGCCGCGACGATCAGCATGACGACGACGAGCCGGACCTGGCCGTCGTACTCGAGTCTGTGCAGAGCCAGGCGCACCTCACCGGCCTTGGTGGGGTGCACCGTCTCCGGCTTGTCGTGCAGATGGGGTGGCCAGCAGACAGCCCACCAGGCGCCGGTGGTGCGGTACATGTACTGTGCCCACGCCGCACGTTGACGCGCCGTCTCGCTGTCGTCCCTCCGGAACACCAGGCGGTAGGCGACGTGCTGGCTGGTGGTCTTGACCTCGTCCACCGCATAGCCGAATTCGTGCGCTATCGAGACGACGAACCCCTGATTGAGTCGCACGGGGAACTCCACCCGAGGCGAGCCGTCGAAGCGCGCGACGATCTCGTGTTCCTGCATGATCGGACCTATCCCTCCCGTTCCGCCGCTGAGGTGCCGCCATCCCGCCAAGCGTTCTCGAATCCGACCCAGAGGGCGCCCGCGCCAGAGGGAAGGAACATCTGCCACTGTTGCCGCTGGTCACGCGGCTTGAGGAATCCCAGAGCGGACGGATCGCCGATCAGGCCGTCGAGACTGTCCCAGAAGGCCCCGGCGTTCAACTCCCCGCTGAGTGCGCTGTCTCCCAGCGCCGTTGCGATCCTTCCTCCTCCACCGACGAACTTCGCTAGTGGAAGGACTCCCAGTATGTCTTGGCCGAAGGTACGCAGCGGCACGTCTTCGCCCGCCGCCCACGCGGTCCCGTGAGCGACGAGCGCAAGGCCCGCGTAGCCGGCGGAGATGCCAGTCAGGGCTACGAAGGCCGGGGCCAGTATCGGGAGAAAAGGGGTGAGGAGGCCAGCGGCCATCGCTGCCGCCCCGAAGACGGCGCTGATCGCCGCGAGGACGTTGCCCACCGCGGCGATTCGTGAGGCGTTCTCCGCGACCCAGGAGCCGATGTCCTGGAGGATGCCGAGGGCGGCGGACGCGACGTCCTCGATGACGCCGCCCAGCCAGTCGCCGAGGCCGGAGAGCCAGCCGGGCTTGTTGGGGGCGACGTCCATGGCGTGGCCGAGGCGGTCGGCGACGCGGTTCCCGTGGTCGAGGTAGTCCTGTTCGAGGGCGCGGGCTTGTTGGCGTATGGCGTCGAGGTCCGCGGTGGCGCGTTCGAGGTCGACCTGGGCGCGCTGGGAGCGTTGGGCGAGGTCGTCGCGTTCCTCGCCTCGGGTCCCTCGGGGGCGGTGTTCTCCCTGTGGGTGGCCGCCGGGCCGCAGCGGTTGCCGTGCACGCCTCAACGCGGCCGCGGCGCCACCGGTTGTACGGCGAACGGGGTGGCCTCCTGCCCCGGGCTCCCCTCCTCCTCCCCCGTCGCCGCACCGGAAGGTGCGCGATCCGGAGGCGGAGGCTGACCAGCAGCGTGCCCTGCACCAACCCGGTCCGCCCCCGGGTCTCCTCGGGCGGGCCCAACACCTCCTCGACGCTCCACGGCCTGACCCGGTCGCGCGCTCCGCCACTCACCCGCTCGCACACCTGCCGCCGATCGAACTCGCGCCGCTACACCGCACCCGCTGCTGCCCGGCCGCGCCGGCGGCCAGCACGTGGGATACCACGTCCACCGCCCGGGGCCGGCCCGCGCGGGTGCGCTGGACGGACACCGCCCGAACGGCAAGCCGCACAGGATGAGTTGAGACAGGAGAGCTCCACACCACCAGGGCCGCCCACCGCCCACGACGCCGAAGCCGGGGGCGACACGTCGGCGGGGAACAGACCAAGCAGCGGACGCTCCGGCCGGCGGCGCGGTCCCCGCGGTGGATCGCCTTCGCCCGAGGCGCCGGTCTCCAGTGGAGGCCCCGCTTGCGATGGGCCGGTCCGACCGGCTCTGAAGGGGTGGGCCGGGGCGCGGGACGGGGCGGGGTCGGCGGTGGTTGAGTAGTCGCCGGGGCGGTTCAACTTGCCTACGTGGGTCTTGTTTCGGTGTCGGAGAAGGAGTGTCGGTGGAGCCGTTGCGCGCGGGGGATCCGGAACGGGTGGGTGGTTTCGTGTTGCGGGGCCGGCTGGGGGCCGGCGGGATGGGTGAGGTGTTCCTGGGGCGGTCTGCGGGAGGCCGGTCGGTGGCGGTGAAAGTGGTGTACCCGCACCTGGCCGGCCAACGGGAATTCCGGGCACGGTTCGCTCGGGAGGTAGCGGCAGCCGAGACGGTCAGCGGAACGTTCACCGCCCCGGTGGTGGCGGTCGGGCCGGAGGATGATCCGCCGTGGATCGCGACCGCCTACGTCCCCGGGCCGGACCTCGCCCTGGCCGTGGCCGAGACCGGTCCGTTGCCGGAGAGCGCGGTGTGGGGGCTGGCGGCCGGGCTGGTGGAGGCGTTGCAGGCCATCCACGCCAAGGGGTTGTTGCATCGGGATCTGAAGCCGTCGAACGTGCTGCTGGCCGCCGACGGGCCGCGGGTCATCGACTTCGGAATCGCCCGCACCCTGGAAGGCACCTCCCTGACCGGTACCGGGGCGGTGATCGGCACGCCCGGTTTCATGTCCCCCGAACAGGCCCAGGGTGGTCAGATCGGGCCGGCCAGCGACGTGTTCGCGTTGGGGGCGGTGATCGCCTACGCCGCGACGGGTCGTGAACCGTTCGGCGTCGGTGCTCCCCTGGCAGTCCTCCACCGTGTCCTCCACAACGAGCCCCGACTGGAGGCACTCGCGGGCCCACTCCATGCTGTGGTCGCCGCCTGCCTGGCCAAGAGCCCCGGTGCCCGGCCCTCTCTCCCCCAGCTGTTGACACAGATCACCGGGCACTGGGACCCGCCGGATGACGGCCTTACCGGCGCCTCGCTGTGGCCCACCAACGTGACCACCCTCATCCCACACCGCGCCACCACCCCCACCGCCCCCTACACCCGCCCCGCCAACCCACCACACGACACACCCACCACCGCGACGACAACACCCACCACAGAAGAACTCACCCACCGGTTCGAAGAGGCGCTACGCGCCGGTGAGGCGGGGAACCACGCCGAGGCGGCCCGCCTGTTCGCCCAACTCGCCGCAGACCAGGCACGCCTCCACGGCGACGACCACCCCCACACCCTCAACACCCGCTACCACCACGCCTGGTACACGGGCGACACGGGGGCGGACTCGGAAGCGGCGCGGCTGTTCGCCGAACTGGCCGCCGACCAGGCGCGCGTTCTGGGAGACGACCACCCCCACACCCTCAACGCGCGCCGTCTCCATGCCCATGTCCTGGGGCGGTCGGGCGAACACGCGCGGGCGGCCCGGCTGCTGGCCGGAGTCGTCGTGGACTACACGCGCGTGCTCGGCCTCCGTCATCGCCACGCCCTGACCGCCCGCCACAACCATGCCTTCGCGCTCGGGCGGGCCGGGGAGCACGCGGAGGCGGCCCGGCTCTTCGCCGGCCTCGTCGTGGACTACGCGCGGGTGCTCGGCGCCGACCATCCTCATGCCCGGTACGCGCGCGAGGCCCGGGACTGGAATCTGGAACGGTTGAGGAGGCGCGGGGACTGACCGGGTCGCGCCGGGCGTCGAGGGGTGGGGGTCGCGCGGGCGCCGGGGGTTCAGGGAGTGGGGTCGGGGGCGAGGGCGCGGTGGACGCAGTCGCGCAGGAGGGTGCGTCGGTGCTCGTGTGTGGGGGCGGGTTCCTGGGGGGAGGCGGCGTAGACGTTGCTGACCGGTGACCAGGCCATGGACATGGCGATGACCATGGCCATCACGTCGAAGGGGTTTCCTGGTCGGATGCGGCCGGCGGCCTGGGCTTGGGCGATGGCGCGGAGTTTGTGGTCGTCGTAGTGGTCGTGGTCCGCGACGAGGTGGCCGGTGGGGCGTCGTTCCAGGCGTGCCCAGGTCGCGAGCCGGATGAGGTCGGGGCGGCTGAGGTATTCGTCGTAGAGGCGTACGGCCCAGTCGGCGAGGTCGTTCGCGTCGATGGGGACGACGTTGGTGATGCGTTCCAGTGAGGCGAGGAAGATCGCGTCGAAGAGTTGTTCCTTGTTGCCGAAGTAGCCGTAGAGCTGGGCTTTGTTGGTGCGGGCGGCGGTGGTGATGCGTTCGACGCGTGCGCCGGCGATGCCGTACTGGGCGAATTCCCGGGTGGCGGCGTCGAGGATGCGTTGGTAGGTCGCGGCGCCGCGGCTGCTTGATGGCTGGTCGGGCATTCTCCGCAGGGTAACAGACCGACGGGTCTGTTTGCCTTGCGCCCGCCGGTGCCCTACCGTCAAACAGACCGAACAGTCTGTCTAAGGAGAGAGCGATGCGTTCCACGACCGGTTGGCAGGCGGACAGCGCGACGCGGACCCTGCGCCGGGCGGTGCTGGAGCGTCGGGACCTGCGCGCGGACGATGTCGCGGTGCGCGTCGACTTCTGCGGCGTCTGCCACACGGATCTCCACGCGCTGCGGACGTACGGGGGCGACGCGCACGGTGTGCTGGTACCGGGACACGAGTTCACCGGCGTGGTCACCGAGGTCGGCGGCGCGGTCTCCGGCTTCTCCCCCGGCGACGCCGTGGCCGTCGGCAACATCGTCGACTCCTGCGGCGTCTGCCGCATGTGCCGGGTCGGCCAGGAGAACTTCTGCCGTGAGTTCCCGACGTTGACCTACGGCGGAGTCGACCGGCGGGACGGGGGGACCACGTTGGGCGGGTACTCCCGCGAGTATGTCGTGCGCGACGGCTTCGTCTATCACCTCCCCCCGGGGCTCGACCCGGCCGGCGCGGCTCCCCTGCTCTGTGCCGGTGTCACCGTCTGGGAGCCGCTGCGGGCGCTCGGGGTGGGGCCGGGCAGTACCGTCGCGGTCGCCGGGCTGGGCGGGCTGGGGCATCTCGCGGTCAAGATGGCGACCGCGCTCGGTGCCGCGACCTCCGTTCTCAGCCGGGACCCGGACAAGGCCGACGAGGCGCGCGGTCTCGGGGCGCGGGAGTTCGTGGTCTCCACCGACTCCCGGCGGATGGAGGCGGTCCGCGACCGGTTCGACGTGGTCATCGACACCATTTCCGCCCCTCACGATCTGGCTCCGTATCTGCGCGTGGTCGCCATGGACGGCACGCTCAGCCACCTCGGTCATCTCGGGCCGGTCACCGTGGAGACCATGGACCTGCTCGTCGGCCGCAAGAGGCTCAGCTCCGGCGGCAGTGGTGGTCGTCCGTCCACGGCCGCCATGCTGCGTTTCTGTGCCGCGCACGGCATCACCGCCGACATCGAGCTGCTGCCGTCGTCTGAGGTGAACCGGGCTCTCGAACGGCTGGGGCGGAACGACGTCCGCTACCGTTTCGTGCTCGACATGTCGGATCTGGACTGACGGCGGGAGCGTCGGCCGACGCCGCCCTGACGGGCGGCGGCCGGTGTGCGTGATCATGGGGGTATGACAGAGAAGACTTTCCCCGCCCCTTCCGACTCGTCCGTGCGGGAGCCGCTTTCCGGCTCGCTCGTCCCGGCGCTGAGTGATCTCGCCATCGTCACGGTCAGTGTCCTCGGTGTCGCGGTCGTGGTCAGGAAGGTGGCCCACACCTATCTGACGCAGCGTGCGGAGACGCGGCGGGCGGAGATTGCCGCCCGCGCGCAGGTGGAGGTCGCGCGTATCCAGCAGGGCGCTTCGGCTTCTCCCCCGCCGGACGAGTCCGCCGCCTGATCCGGGGCGCGCGCGTCGTTTCCCCGGGGCGGCGGCGTGGCCCTTCGTGCCGTTGTTCCGTCGCCCGGTGCGGGGCCGCGTCCCCGCGCCGGGCGGGGCGGCGTTCGGTGCGGGGCCGTGGGGCCGTCGGTGGGGGCTTGCGTCTCATGTGGGTTGAGACCGCACAGTGGCGTGGTGGACGACGAGATGATGTACCCGATCGGGGATGTGGCGCGCCGTACCGGGCTGAGTGTCAGCGCCATCCGTTTCTACGCGGATGCCGGGGTGGTGGAGCCGTCCGGGCACACGGGCGCCGGTTACCGGCTGTATGACATCGAGGCTGTCGCGCGGCTGGAGATGGTGCGCACGCTGCGGGAGTTGGGCGCCGGTCTGGCGGAGATCCGGCGGCTGCTGGACGGGCGGACGACGTTGCGCGAGCTGGCCTCGGCGCACCTGGATGTGGTGGAGCGTGAGGCGTCGCGGTTGCGGGCGCGTCGTGCGGTGCTGCGGGCGCTTGTCCGGGGGCCGGGGGGTGTGGAGCAGGCGGCGCTGGTGCACCGGTTGGTGTCGCTCTCGGACGAGGAGCGGGAGCGGCTGGTCGAGGAGTTCTGGGCGGATGTCAGTGAGGGGTTGGAGGAGAACCCGCGGTTTGTCGCGGATCTCAACGCGGTGGCGCCGCGTCTTCCTGACGAGCCGACGCCGGAGCAGTTGGACGCGTGGATCGAGTTGGCGACGCTGGTGAGCGATCCCGAGGTGCGGCGTGCGGTGCGGGAGGACCTGAACGCGCGGTTCGCCGACGGGGTCGGGCAGTTGCTGGTGTCGCCTGCCGCGTGGGAGTCGTACGCGCGGGCGGAGCCGCTGCTGCGGGACGCCGTCGCCGCGCAGCAGGCCGGTGTGGACCCGGACTCGGCGTGTGGCCGGGAGTTGGGCGAGCGGTATCTGCGGTGGTTGGGCGGGATGTTCGGCACCGCGTTCGAGGGGGTGGGGTCGCGGCGGGAGGTGGCGGAGGGGCTGTCGCGGCTGGAGCCGGAGGTGCTCGCCGACATGGAGCGGGAGGCGCGGGGGCACGCGGACGGTGACCCGTACGAGCGGTACCGCTATCTGGTGCAGGTGGTCGAGGGGACGTTGGAGGCGCATCACGCCGAACTCGCCGGCTACGCGGCCGCGTTCACCTGGTTGGCGCGCGCGCTGGATCCGGGTGGTGTCGGGGGGCGGGGGTGAGTGGTCGCGGGGTGTGGGCGGGCGGGAGGTGACGGCACCGCGTCCTGTGCCCCGTTCGCCGGTGGGGGACGCGGTGTCGTCGCTCGTCGTTCGTGGGGCGGGGTGGTCAGGTGGCGAGTTGGCCTCGGTAGCCGACGGGGCCCTCGCCGGGGAAGCGGGCCGTGCCCTGGAAGGTGTTGCCGTCGTCGAAGAAGGTGACCGAGGCGTCTCCCTGGTCGCCGCTCCAGGTGACCGTGGTGCCGGTCGAGGGCGCGCCGTCCTCGGGAACGACGTCGCCCCGGTTGGTGATGCTGATGCTGAGGGGTTCGTCGGCCTGCCAGCCTCCGCCGCCGGTGTGGATCTCCGTGTGGTAGGTGGCCATGTGGTGTGTCCTGCCTTTCGTGTCGCGCCGGTTCGTCCGTGCGGGCCGCTGCGCCGCTGGCCGCTGCGCGAGGACAGAGGTGCCCGCGTCGCCGTGGCGCATTCGCGCGGCGGGTGGGGTGGTTTCGTAAACCACCCGGGAGGTGGGTGGGTGGGTGACGGGGTGTCGCGGGCGCTCCCGGCGGTCGGGCGGTGCGGGGGCTCGGGTTGTGGGGGCTCGGGCTGTGAGGGCTCGGGTTGTGGGAGCTGTGCGGTGGCGGGGGTGGAGGGGCGGGGGTACGCCGCTTCGCGGGGTGGGCCCGGCCCGGCGGGCGCGGAATAGGGAGGGTTCGCGGGGTGGTTGCGAGCGGCATGAACACTTCTGACAGGACCGTTGTCGTGCTGGGTGCCACCGGGCAGCAGGGAGGGGCGGTCGCCGCGGCGCTGCGCGCCGGGGGCTGGGCGGTGCGGGCGGTGGTGCGGGATCCGGCCGGTGCGCGGGCTCGGGCGTTGTCGGCCGCCGGTGTGGAGGTCGTGCGGGGTGATCTCGGCGACGCGGGGTCGCTGCGGGCGGCTTTCTCGGGTGCGTACGGCGTCTTCAGCGTGCAGCCGAGCGCGGGGCAGCCGGGTTCCGGGGTGTCCGTGGAGGAGGAGTTCCGGTTCGGGACGCGGGTCGTCGAGATCGCCGAGCGGTCCGGGGTGGCTCATCTTGTCTACAGTTCGACGGTGGCGGCGGGGCCGACGGAGACGGGGGTCGCCCATCTCGACGTGAAGAGCCGTGTCGAGGAGCGGGTCCGCGCGTCGGACGTCGCCGCGACGATCGTCCGGCCGGCCACGTTCATGGAGATCCTGACGCTTCCGGGGGCGGGGCCCGGGCGAGAGCTGTCCTTTCTGATGCGGCCCGACCAGGCCATGCAGTTCATCGCGGTGCGCGACATCGGGCGGGTCGTGGCGGGGGTCCTCGCCGCTCCGGACCGGTACGCGGGTCGGACGAGGGAGATCGCCGGGGACGCGCTCACCGGGAGGGCGCTGGCCGAGGCGCTGACGCGGGCCGCTGGCCGGCCGATCGGTTACGGCCGGCTGCCGGACGCGGTGTTGGAGGGGGACGAGGTCCTCGGTAGGACGGCCGCGCTGGTCGACAGCGGCAGGCTGGTGGGGCACGCGGATCTCGACGCGTTGCGGGCGGAGTTCCCGTTTCTGCTGCGGTTCGACCAGTGGCTGGCCGGTCCGGGGGCCGGCCTGGTGCGGGAGGCGTCGCGCTGAGCCGGGCGCGCCCCTGGTGACCGCCTGAACCGCCTGTGGTGTGGCGGGTGTTGGGGGCGGTGGGGGCGGTGGGCCGCTTGTAGGGTGAGGTTCCGGTTGGGCGAAGGTCGGCTCGGCCGGAGCCCGGGCCTCCCCCGCAGTGTCACAGCGTGAAGGACGTCATGAAGATAGGTTTCGCTCTCCCGCAGTTCCACCACCAGGCGTACGGTGTCGCGCGGACGGCCGCGTTCGCCTCCGCGATCGAGGAGGCGGGGGGCGCCAGCTTGTGGGTGGGTGACCGGAACCTGGCGGCGGTGCGGCCCCGGGTGGGTTACGGGGGGCAGGGCGACACCATTCCGGAGGAGTTGAATCCGGCCGCTGACCCGTTCGTTCTGCTCTCCGTTGCCGCGTCGGCGACGCGTCGGGTGCTGCTGGGTTCGCATGTGCTTGTCGCCCCGCTCTATCCGCCCGTGCAGCTGGCCCGGTCGCTGACGACGATCGACCTGATCAGCGGTGGGCGGCTGCTGCCGGGGTTCGGGGTCGGCTGGTCGCCCGAGGAGTACCAGGCGGCCGGGCTGGACTTCACGCGGCGCGGGGCCCGTATGGAGGAGCTGCTCGACGCGCTGGAGGCCGTGTGGACGACGGATCCCGCCCGGTACGAGGGGGCGCAGATCTCCGTGCCGGAGCATCACGCGCCGTTGAAGCCGGCGCGGCGGCCGAGGCCCCCGTTCTATCTGGGGGCCATGTCGGAGCGGGCGTTGCGTCGGGTCGCGCGGCGGGGGGACGGCTGGTTGCCGCTGGTCGTGGTGCCGAGTTATGTCGATGTCGACGGGCTGGTGGCGCAGCGCGCGCGGCTTGAGGAGTGGGCGCGGGAGGAGGGGCGGGACCCGGGGGCGATCGACACGGTGCTGCGGGTGAACATCGACGCCGGTACGAGCACGGCGCGGGTCGCCGACGCGATCAGGGAGATCCACGAGCGGACGGGCATCGAGCACTTCATGGTCGACTCGATGTACGACGTGGAGACGGTGGACGGCTCCGTGGAGCACGCCCGTGAGGTGCTGCGGCTGGTGGCGCGGGGCTGAGCGGGGGCGTCGCGGCGGGGGTCGTCCGTCCGGGCGGCCCCCGTCGGCGTCTTCCGCGTCGGGTCGTGGGGGTGGCCTCGGGTGTCGTCGAGGGGCGGGCGGCGGTGTTCCTTCGTGTCGGGCGGGCGGTGGCGTGAAAGGTGAGGTCGGTGGGGGCAGGGCGTGCTTCGCTGGGGGGATGGAAGCTGTGGCCACTGGTCTCATAGCCGTGCTCGGCACGTTGCTGGGCTCGTCGGTGACGTATCTGTTCCAGCGGCGTGCGGCGTTGCGCGCCGAGCGGTTCACCCGCGGTGAGCGGCTGCGGGAGGAGCGCATCGACGCGTACTGCGCGTACGGGGGTGCGCTGGCGAACTACCGTCGTGGGCAGTTGGACCAGTGGTTCGCGCGGCACGAGGGCCGTGGGGGCGAGGAGGCGCAGGAGCTGCGTCGGGAGACGCAGCGGCTGCGGACGGCCGCCATGGAGGCGATGTTCCGGGCCGAGTTGCTGACGGACGCGGCGGATCTGGAGGATCTGGCCCGGAAGGCGCTCAAGGAGATCGACCGTATTCCGACGGCGCGGTCGCGGGAGGAGTTGAAGGGCGCCCGGGATGTCTCGCGGTCCGCCATCTACGCGTTCGTCGCGGCCTCCCGGCGGCACGTTCCCGGGTTGGGCGGCGTCCCGCCACGGGGCGTTTCCTGAGGGTGGGGCGGCGTGGGTGCCGTCCACGGCGTCCGTGCGGCGTCCGGCGTCGAGGGGTGGCCGGGAGAGGGAAGTGAACGGGGCGGGGTGGGGGTGGTTTTCGGCCGCGCTCACGCACCGGGGCGGCGGACTGTCCGGGTCCGCCGTGGCGTGGGCCGTCTCAGCGGGGGTGCCCACCTGGGTGGGTGGGGGCGGCGGACGGCATTCCGCTCGTCGGTGTGCTCCCGGCCGTGGGGTCGCGTGGGGCAGCCGGGTCCGGCGGTCAGGGGCCGGGCTGGTCGCAGTCCTCGTCGGCCGGGGTGCTCGGGCGGCCGCCGATCGGGGGTGTCGTCGACGGGGCGGGGCGGGGGGTGGTGAGGAGGACGGCGAGGGTGGCGGCGCCCATGACGGCGGACAGGGTGGCGAAGCCGGTCGCGAAGGTCGCGGTCTGGGCGGCGAGGCCGAGGGCGAGGGAGCCGAGGCCGGTGCCGGAGTCGTAGCCGATGTTCCAGGCGACGGACGTGGTGTGCCGGTTGTCGGGTCCTGCCTGGCGGAAGGCCTGCACGAGGGTGACGCTCTGCAGCCCGCCGTAGGCCGCTCCGAGGAGGAGTGCTCCGGCGAGCAGGGCGGGGGCGGTGGCCGGTGCGGCGACGCCGGCGGCGGTCAGGGCGAGTCCGGCGCAGGCGGCGAGCAGGAGGGCGACGCCGATCGGCCGGGGTGGGACGCGGTCGGCGAGGATGCCGCAGGCCCAGCGGCCGGCGGCGGCCGTGGCGGTGAGGGTCAGCAGGCAGGCGGCCGCCGTGGTGGGGTCGGGGGTGAACTGCGGGGCGAAGGTGAGGACGGCGCCGCCGCCTGCGGTGACGAGCAGCAGCACGCACAGCGGCTGGCGGATGCGCCGCAGCACGGTGGGGGTGGGCGTGGCGCGGGGGGCGCCGTCCCGGGGGGTGTGGCTGGCGTCGTGGGCGGCGACGGCGCGGCCGAGGGCGGGGGTGAGGGGAAGCGCGAGAACGGGCAGGGCCCCGCAGGCGATGATGGCGGGGAGGGCGAACGTGTCGACCAGCCACGGCGCGGCCGGGGTGAGGACGACCTGCGGCAGGGCGATGGCGAGGCCGTAGACGCCTATGGCGGCGCCCTGCCGGCCGCGGGGGGCGAGCGCGGCGACGGCGGTGGAGCCGCAGACGGTGAGGATGCCGAAGCCGGCGCCGCGCAGCGCCGTGGTCGCCAGGATCGCGGGCAGCGTGTCGCTGAGGGCCTGGAGGGGGGCGGGCAGTCCGAGGAGCAGCGCGCCCAGGGTGAGGGTGCGGGGCCAGCCGACGCGGCGCAGTACGGCCCTGACGCGGAGTTGGGAGAGGACGGTGGCGGCCATGAGGACGGCGGTGACGAGGCCGGCGCCGAACTCGTCGGCGCCTCCGGCGACGGCCCAGGTCGGGGAGACGGGAAGCAGCAGGGCGAAGCCGGAGAAGCAGCAGAGGACCACGGCCAGCAGGTGGGTCATGCCGGGGGCGCGGAGGACGGATGCGTCGGGGGGTGCGGCCATGCGTCGGGGCGTCCTCGGTCAGGTCGTGCGCCGTCGTGGGGCGCGGTGCGCCGTCGTGGGCGCCGGGGCGTTCGTGCGTTCGCTCTCCGATGGTAGGGGCGGGCGCCGGCGCGGGGTGGCGGGGGTTCGGCCCGCCCCCGCGCCGGCGGCGCGGGGGCGCGGGGTCAGTCGCGTCGCCGCGGTCGGGACGCGGCGGCGAGGGTGGTGATCGAGGTGAGGAGGATCGCGGTGCCGGCGACGGTCGCCGAGGTGAGCCGTTCGCCGAGGAGCGCGACGGCCAGGACCGCGGCGCTGACGGGTTCGAGCAGCATCATCACGGCGGCGGTGGCGGCCGGGACGGCGGCGACGCCGGCGAAGTACAGCGGGTAGGCCACGGCGGTGGTGACGGTGGCCAGGTAGAGCAGCACGAGCGCGGCCTCGGCGCGGTGGTCGCCGTGCGGGACGGGGCCCTCGGCCCAGGCGGGGAGGAGCAGTGCGGCGGCGCCGACGAGGAAGGACCACAGGGTGAGGGCGAGGGGGTCCTCGCCGGTGCCGTGGCGGCCGGTGCGGCGGCCCAGCACGTGGGAGAGGGTGTAGCCGGTGGCGGAGAGCAGCGAGGCGGCGACGCCGGCGGGCCGCACGACGCCCGGTTCGTTGCCGAGGACGAGGACGGCGAGGCCCGTGAGGGCGCCGGCGAGCGCCCACAGCCCGCCGCGTCCGACGCGTTCGCCGAGGAAGAGGCGTCCGGCGGCGGCGGTGAGCACGGGGGCGGCGCCGAGGGTCACGACGGTGCTGACGGCGAGGCCGGTGGCCTGGACGGAGACGAAGTACGCGCTCTGGAAGACGGCCAGGCCGAGTCCGGTGCCCAGGAGCAGCGGGGCGCGGCGGCGCGCGGGGGCGGGGGTGTGGACGGGGCGTCGGCGGGTGCGGGTGAGCGCCCATGCCGGCAGCAGGAGTGCCGCGCCGGCCAGGAAGCGCCAGAACGACAGGGCCAGGGGCCCCATGTCGCCGGTGCGGTAGAGGAGTTCCGCGGCGGCGCCGGTCGTTCCCCAGGCGAGGCCGGCGAAGGCGAGGAGCGCGAAGCCGCGCCGCGGCGGGCGGGGCGTCGTCGGGGCAGGGGTGGGTGCGACGGTTCTCGACACAGAAGGTTCTCCAGAGGAAGCGGAGGAACGTGGTGCTTCTGTGCGGGCACGCCCGTGGCGCGCGGCGCGGACGGTGTCCGGCGCGCGGGTTTCGCGGTGGCCCGCTAGCGGGCCAGTGGCGGGGAGAGAACCGTGTGCGGCATGGGGTCACTCTAACGGCCGTCTCGCGGCGCGTGGTCGGGGCCCCGGCGGGGTGTTCCGGGGGTGGGGTGGCGGGGTGGGGCTCAGGTCGCCAGGGTGACGCCGAGGAGGGCGGTGGCGAGGACGAGCAGGGTGGACAGGGCGGCGAGGAGGAAGGGGCGGGGGCCGACGCGGGCCAGCTCGCCCAGGTGGACGCCGCAGCCGAGGGCGAACATGGCGGCGGTCAGCAGCGCGCTCTGGAGGAACGCGCCGGCGTCGAGGACCGGCGCGGGGAGCGGGACGAGGGAACGCAGCAGCACCGCCGCCAGGAAGCCGACGACGAAGAGCGGGACGGGAGGCGGGCGCCGCGCCGCCGGGGCCGGGTGCCCGGGGGCCCCGGCCGCCGTGGCGGGGGTGCGGGAGCGGTGGTGGAAGGCGAGGAGGGCGACGGCGGGGGCGAGCAGCAGCACGCGGGCCAGCTTGGCGAGGACCGCCGCGGTCAGGGCGTCGTCGCCGAGGACGCCGCCGACCGCGACGACTTGGGCGACCTCGTGGACGGAGCCGCCGGCCCACAGTCCCGCGGTCCGGGGGGCCAGGCCCAGCGCTCCGGCGGCGAGCGGGAGGAGGGGGATCAGCGCCGTGCCGAAGACGACGACGAGGGCGACGGCCGTGACGGTGTCCCGTTCGCTCCGCTCGTCGCGGTCGAGGGCGCCGGCGGCGCCCGCGACGGCGGCGGCGCCGCACAGGGAGAAGCCGCAGGCGATCAGCAGCGTCAGGCGGTGGGGCACGGCCAGCAGGCGGCCCAGCAGCACGGTGCCGAGCAGGCCGACGGCGACGGTGGCGGTGAGGGCCGCGAGGACGGGGGCGCCGAGTGCGGCGATGTCGGAGAGCGCCAGGCGCAGTCCGAGGAGGACGATGCCGGCGCGCAGCAGGTTCCGCGCGCAGAAGGCGAGGCCCGGCGCGAGGCGGGCCGGCGGGCGGACGATGTGGGCCAGGGCGGCGCCCAGCGCGATGGCCAGGAGCAGGGGGCTCGCGCCGGGGGCGAGAAGGCCCAGTCCATGGCAGGCGGCGGCGGCCGCGCCGGCGAGGGCGACACCGGGCAGGAGGGAGGACGGGGACGGGGGCGCCATGCCGGCCACCGTCGCAGGGGCGGTCGGGCGCCGGTAGCCGGCGATCCGCTACCGGGTCATATCATCGCGATATGGCTGCTCACCGCTCCCCCGCCGACGTGCCGAGGCTGCCGGACCTCCAGGCGTTGGCGCTGTTCGTGGCGGTGGTCGACGAGGGCAGCCTGGGGGCGGCGGCGCGGAAGCTGGGGCTGCACCAGCCGAACGCCAGCCGTCTGATCGCGCGGTTGGAGGCGGAGGCGCGGGAGCCGCTGCTGGAGCGTCATCCGCGCGGGTCGCGGCCGACGTCGGCCGGGTTGCTGTGCGCGGCGCATGCGCGGGAGTTGCTGGAATCGGCGCGGGAGTTCGACGCGTGGTTCCGGCACGGGCGGGACGGTGACGTCGTGCCGCTCGGGGTGGGGGCGAGCATGACGATCGCGGAGAACCTGCTGCCGGCGTGGCTGGCGGAGTTGCGGCGGCGCAGCCCGCGGGTGCGTGTGGAGCCGCGGGTGGACAACTCCTCGCGGGTGCTGGAGGCGGTGCGGGAGGGCGCGCTGCGGCTGGGGTTCGTGGAGACGCCGCGCGTTCCGCCGTCGTTTCACGCGCGGGTGGTGCGGGAGGACGAGCTGGCCGTGGTGGTCGCGCCCGGGCATCCGTGGGCCGCGCGGCGGGGCCCGGTGAGCCTGGCGGAGGTGGCGGCGACGCCGCTGGTGGTGCGGGAGGGCGGGTCGGGGACGCGGGAGGCGTTCGAGGAGCTGGTGGGCGGCGCGGAGTTGGCGCCCCCGGCGCAGGTGCTGCACAGCAACGCGGCGGTGCGGGTCGCGCTCGCGTCGGGTGCGGGGCCGGCGGTGCTGAGCGCGTTGGCGGTGGCCGCGCAGGTGGAGTCGGGTGAGTTGACGCGGGTGCCGCTGGCGGGTGCCCCGCCGCGGCGGCCGCTGACGGCGGTGTGGCGGGGGCCGAGGCGGCTGTCGGGGGCGGCGGCCGAACTGGTCGCGGTCGCCGCGGGGGCGCGGGGCGCGCCGGGGGCGGTGACCGCCGGCGCGGGGTGACGCGCCGGCGGCTTCTCCCGGGTCGGGTGTCTTGCGGGGGTGGTGCGGCGGGCGTGCGCGGCGGGGATGGCGCGGCGGGCGGTGGGCCGGCCCGGCGCCGCCCGGTCACCAGGTGACGGGAAGCCGGGTGAGGCCGTTGACCATGCTGCCGCGCCGCCATTCCAGCTCGTCCGGGGGGACGGCGAGCGCGAGCCCGGGAAGCCGGTCGAGCAGCACCCGCAGCGACTCCTGGAGTTCGACGCGGGCCAGGTGGGCGCCCACGCAGAAGTGCGGGCCCTTGCCGAACGCCAGATGGGGGCCGGCCGGCCGGTCCACGAGCAGCGCGTCGGGCTCGGTGAACGCCTCCGGGTCGCGGTTGGCCGAGCCGAGGACGCCGATGACCGGCTCGCCCGCGCGGACGGTGACCCCGCCGAGCGCGACGTCCTCGACGGCGTAGCGGGCGAACGAGAAGCCGCTGAGGATGGGGACGAAGCGCAGCAGCTCCTCGACGGCGCCCGGCACCAGGTCGGGCTTGAGCCGCAGGAGCGCCAACTGCTCGGGGTGGCTCAGCAGGGTGGCGAGGAAGTTGGCGATCTGGTGGGAGGTGGTCGCGAACCCGGCGTTCAGCAGGTCGGCGGCGACCGCGAACATCTCCTCCTCCGTGATCTGCCCCTCCTCGTCGCACGCCCGCACCAGGGTGCTGAGCATGTCCTCGCGCGGCCGGGCACGGCGTTCGGCGACCATGCCGCCCATGTAGGCGAAGAAGTCCCGCACCGCGGCGAGCACGGTGTCGCCCGGCAGGTCGTTGGCGAAGATGGTCTCCGCCCAGGTCCAGAACCGGTCGTGGTCCTCGGCGGGCGCGCCGATGATCTCGCAGATCACGGTGGTCGGCACGGGGATGGCGAACTCGGCCAGGAGGTCCGCCGGTTGACCGCCCGCCAGCATGGCGTCCACGCGGGCCTCGGCGACCTCCCGCACCCGGCCGCGGATCCGCTCCATCCGGCGGGCGCTGAAGTCGCGGCCGACGACGGACCGCAGACGGGTGTGGTCGGGCGGGTCCATGGAGAACAGGCCCCTGGCGGCGCGGGCCCCCTCCCGCATCCGGGGCTGGTCGCGGTCGACGGCGGCGGCGATGGAGAACCGCGGGTCGGACATCACGAGTTGGACGTCGGCGTAGCGGGTGGCCAGCCAGGCGTCGTCGCCGTGCGGCAGCCGGACCCGGCCGAGGGGGGCGCCGCGCAGCTCGGCGTAGGAGGGGTGGAGGGTGAAGCCGTGGTTGGTGGGGAAGGGGCAGGGCCCCTGCTCCTGAGGTCCGGGCACGCTGATCGCTGGCCTTCCTGAGCGGAAACGGCTGTCCGTGGGAGTCCGGCCACGCCGGGCCGGCCCTCAGTATCGGTGGCCCGGGGGGCGGTGGGGCGGCGCACCGGGCCGGGATCACCCCATCGAGCGGTGCCGCGGCCGCACGGTGACGCGGGGTCGTGCCGCGCGCGTCGGGCCCCGCGCGGGGCGTTTCCCCGGTGCGGGGGAAGGCGTTGACGACGGCGTCCACGCGGGCGTCGCCGCACGCGCCGAAGAGGCCGCGCCGGCGGCCGGCGCACCCGCCTCGGTCAGCAGCGGGCCGGTGGCCTTCCGTTGGGGCGGCGCCGGCCAGGAGGGCAGCGGCCCTCTTGCAGGACCGCGAAAAAGACAACGGGGCGGGGGCGGCGCTGTCCCGGGCTGTCCAGGGGGCGGGCGGCCGGGGTGGGGCGCCGTGGGAGCCGGTCGGCGCGCGGCCGGGTGCTGGACTCTCCCACGGGGGGAGGGTTCACGATGGTCGCGTGCGAGATGACCTTCTGACGATCGGGCGCTTCGCCCGCCTGTGCCGGCTGAGCGTGAAGCGCCTGCGGCACTACGACGAGGTGGGGCTGCTGGCCCCGCTGCGGGTGGACGCGCGGTCCGGGTACCGGTACTACGCGCCGGAGCAGGCGCGGGACGCGTTGACCGTGGCGCTGCTGCGGGACGCGGGGCTGCCGTTGGCGGCGATCCGCGACGCGCTGGCGGCCGGGCCGGACGCGCGGGCGCGGCTGCTGCGGGAGGAGCGGGAGCGGCTTGCGGCCCGGATGCGGCGGGACG
The DNA here is from genome assembly GCF_900230195.1 of Streptomyces zhaozhouensis. Taxonomy (GTDB): domain Bacteria; phylum Actinomycetota; class Actinomycetes; order Streptomycetales; family Streptomycetaceae; genus Streptomyces; species Streptomyces zhaozhouensis. The sequence goes on along the minus strand of NZ_OCNE01000008.1, from coordinate 212,905 downwards.
CGGAACGGTGGGAGATGGTGGACCGGCTGGCGCGGGAGGGGCTGGACGGGTACGAGGTGTCGGTGGGCCCGGAGCCCGGGCTCCGGCTGGGGGTGGTGCGCTCGGCGGGGGGCGGCGGCGCGGTCGGGGACCGGGTCGGGGGGTGTGTGGTGCGGCTGTTGGCGGCGTTGGACGGGGCGGGTGCCGGGTGGGAGCCGCCGCTGTGGGGGCTGTATCCGCTGGATCCGGACGAGGGGATGGAGGTCGCGGTGGGGGCCGGGTCGCCGTCCGTGGAGGTGGCCGGGCTGGAGCGGGTGGCGGTGCCGGCCGGGCGTGCGGCGGTGACGACGCACGTGGGGCCGTACGGGCAACTGCCGCTCGCCTACCACGCGTTGTTCGGCGAGGTCTACGCGCGCGGGCTGCGGCCGCGCGGCCCGGTGCGGGAGGGGTACGTGGTGGGTCCGGGCGCGGCCGCGCCGGAGGGCTGGGTGACGCGGCTGGTGGTCGCGGTCGAGGAGGGCGGGAAGTGAGCGCGCGGGTCGGGGTGGAGGCGCGGGGCGGGCTGCACTGCGAGACGTCGACGCTGGGGGTGCTGGCGCGGCACCGGGGGGTGGGGCTGTCGGAGCCGATGCTCTTCGGGCTGGGCGCGGGGCTGTCCTTCGTGTACTGGGACGCCAAGGCGATGGACTTCCCGTTTCTCGGGGGCCGGGTGCGGCCGTTCGAGGTGACGCGTGTCCTCGCCGCGCGCCTCGGGTGGGGGCTTCGGGTGTGGGAGACGGCGTCCCCGCGCCGGGCGTGGGAGAACGTGGCGGGGGTGCTGGAGGCGGGTGATCCGGTGGGGTTGCAACTGGACAGCTCCCGGCTGGAGTACTTCTCGTCGCGGGTGCCGTTCGCCGGGCACGTCGTCGCGTTGTACGGGCATGACGGGCGGGACGCGTTCCTGGTGGACACCGGGCAGCAGGGCGGGGCGGTCTCGACGAGCCTGGCGAGTCTGGCGGAGGCGCGGGCGGCGCGGGGCCCGATGTCGGCGCGGCACCGGTCGTTCGCGCTCGACGTTCCCGAGGGGTTCTCCGCGTCGCCACAGCGGCTTCGCGGCGCGGTCCTCGACGCGATCGTGGCGTGCGCGGAGGCGTTCCTGCGTCCGCCGATCGCCAATCTGGGGTGCCGGGGGATCGAGAAGGCGGGCCGGTTGGCGCCTGGCTGGTGGGAGCGGGCGCGGGAGCCGGGGTGTGATCTGCCGTTGGCGGCGTCGTTGATGGAACGGGGCGGCACCGGTGGCGCGTTGTTCCGCAACCTGTACCGCGATTTTCTGGCCGAGTGCGCGGAGTTCGTGGACGACGGGGCGCTGCGCGCGGGGCATCGGGGGTACGCGGAGGCGGCGGTGCTGTGGTCGGAGGTGGCGGCGGCGCTGGCGCGGGCCGGGGAGACGGGTGACCGGGGCGCGTTGGTGCGGGCGGGCGCGGTGTTGGGCGAGGTCGCGCGGGTGGAGCGGGAGGCGATGGGGGCGTTGCGCGGTCTGGGAGGGTGAGGGGCGCCGCTCCCCCGCCGGCTACGGGGCGCCCTGGGCGCGGGGCTTGTGCCGGCGGCGGGCGGCGCGGGTGCGTTCGACGACGAAGACGCCGGGGTGCAGGCCACCGGTGGAGACGGTGACCTCGCGCAGCAGCCGCACGTTGCGGGTGGCCTCGACGGAGGCGCGCAGCAGTCGTTTGTCCTCGGTGAGCAGCACGGCGCGGCCCTCGGTGGTGAGCACGCGCTCCACCTCGCCGAGGAAGCGGGGGTAGAGCCGCTGGTTGGTGGCGTGCGAGCCGACCCGCTTGCCGAAGGGGAGGTTGGCCAGGACGCGGTCGACGGCGCGGTCGCGGGCGGGCAGCGCGGCGGCGTCGGCGCGCAGCAGGGTGCCGGTGGGGAAGAGCGGGGCGTTGCCCCGGGCGGCGGCGAGCGCGTCGGTGGAGATGTCGGAGCCGACGAGGGTCAGGTCGCGTCCGGTGTGGGCGGCCTCGACGAGCAGGGTGCCGGCGCCGCAGAACGGGTCCCAGACGACATCGCCTTCGCGCGGCTTGAGCAGCCGCACGAGCAGGGCGGCGACGACCGGGTTGGTGGAGGCGGGAATGCGCCGCATTTCGGGGAAACGCCGCGAGAAATACAGCGCGCCGATCTGGGCGAGCAGCAGCTTTCCGCGGCGGACGATATTGATCTGCCAGTCGCGGGGGGCGTTCCGCCATTTCAGTCCGGATTCGATCGCGTGGCGGAGGGTGGCCCTGTCGGGCAGCGCGTCGACGCGGAAACGGATCGGCTCGTCGTCCCGCGCCAGAAGCCCGATGACGCCGCTCTCACGGGAGGCGCGCAGGGCCGCGACGGCGTCGGCGTGGTCGTCCTCGCCTCCTTCCCAAGGGCCGAGGACGACGGAGAACGCCGAGTACAGGCGGAGTTCGGCCAGCGGGCGCAGGGGACCTTCCAGGCTGGCGACGACGGAGTCGGGGTAGGTGAGGGAGATCGAGGGGAGGGTGGGCTTCCCGATGTCGTGGCACTCCTGGAGCAGTCGCTCGGCCACTCCGGAAACCCCCTCCAGATGAATGGAGTCCGTCACCGCAACATCGAGCCTGAAATCAGGAACCACAGTCATCCAAACCGAGAAAACACCGACAGCGCCGAAGAGTTGACCCTACCACGGGCAATAGGCGTCGAAAGAAACGCGGGCGGCGGAATGGCGTCGGGTGGAATGCGCCGCTGCCGGCCACCGGTCGGGGTGGCGGCCTGGCGGCCCGGGGCCTGTCGGCGGGCCGCCGGCCTCGCCCGGGGAGGGCCCGGCGGAGAAGTCGCTGGCGGGGAACGGGATGCTCGTGGTGTGCTGCGCGGATGTACGTGGTGCGGAGACTGACGGCGGAGCACGCGGCGGCGGTGCTGGCGTTCGAGCGGGAGAACCGGGCGTTCTTCGCCGCTTCGGTGGGCGACCGGGGGGACGCGTACTTCGCGTCGTTCGAGGAGCGGCATCGCGCGTTGCTGGCGTACCAGGACGCGGGGACGGACCACTTCCACGTGGTGCTCGACCGGGCGGGGGCCGTGCTGGCCCGGGTCAACCTGATGGACGTGGCGGACGGTTCGGCGACGCTGGGCTACCGGGTGGCGGAGGCGGCGACCGGGCGCGGGGTGGCGACGCGCGCGGCGCGTGAGGTGTGCCGGCGGGCGGGCGCGGAGTACGGGCTGACCGAGCTGCGGGCGGTGGCGGCGTGGGAGAACGTGGCGTCGCGGCGGGTGTTGGCGCGCGTCGGTTTCGAGGAGACGGGCCCGACGCTGGTGAGCGGCCGGCCGGGGCTGGCTTTCCGGCGGGTGCTGGAGGGCGCGACGGGCGCCGCCGGTGTCGACGGCGATAACGGGGTGCGGGGCGCGGCGCGGCGTGGCTAACTTCCGTGCCATGGACGAGGACGAGTGGCTGCGGCTGAATCGTGAGAACTGGGACGACCGGGTGCGGGTGCACGCGGACAGCGCGTTCTACGACCTGCCGGGGTTCCGGGCCGGTGCCGACCCGCTGCGGCCGGTCGAGGTGGCGGAGGTGGGGGACGTGGCGGGGCTGCGGCTGCTGCACCTCCAGTGCCACATGGGTCAGGACACCCTGGCGTGGGCGCGGCGCGGCGCCGAGGTAGCGGGGGTGGACTTCTCGGCGGAGGCGGTCCGGGTGGCGCGCGGGCTGGCCGAGGAGGCGGGTCTGGCGGGGCGGGCGCGGTTCGTGGTGTCGGACGTGTACGCGGCGCGGGAGGCGTTGGAGGGGGAACGCTTCGACGTGGTGTACACGGGCGGCGGGTCGCTGGTGTGGCTGCCGGATCTGACGCGGTGGGCGGCGGTGGTCGCGGACTCGCTGCGGCCGGGCGGCTTCCTGTACCTGGCGGAGTTCCACCCGGTGACGGACATGCTGGACGAGGCCGGTGAGCGGGTGGCGTACGACTACTTCGACACGGCGCCGGGGCGCGAGGATCATCCGTACACCTACACGGACGGGCCGGAGTTGGAGCGGACGGTCTCGGTGCAGTGGCGGCATCCGCTGGGCGAGGTGGTCTCGGCGCTGGCGGGCGCGGGGCTGCGCATCGTGTTCCTGCGGGAGCGGCCGACGACGATGTTCCAGCGGTTCACGTCGTTGGAGCGCGGCGCCGCCGGGGAGTTCGCGTTCCCGGCGGGCCGGCCCTCGGTGCCGTTGATGTACGCGGTGCGGGCGGTCAGGGAGTGACCGTGGCGAGGTGGTCGCGGAGCGCGGCGATGACGGCGGGCGCCTGGTCGTTGAGGTAGAAGTGGCCGCCGGTGAAGGTGGTGAGGCGGAAGTCGCCGGTGGTGGTCAGCTTCCAGTCGCGCGCCTCGTCGAGGGTGGCCAGGGGGTCGTCGTCGCCGACGAGGGTGAGCAGCGGGCAGTCGAGGAGGGGCCCGTCGGCGTGGCGGTAGGTCTCCACGGCCTCGTAGTCGGCGCGGATGGCCGGCAGGACCATGGCCTGGATCTCGGGGTCGTCCAGCAGCTGTATCTCGGTGCCGCCGAGGCGGCGTATCTCGGCCAGGACGCCGGCGTCGTCGCGGCGGTGGACGTTCTCCTCGCGGTGGCGGCTGGGCGCGCGGCGGCCGGAGACGACCAGGGTCACCGGCGGGGTGCCGGCCTTGGTCAGGAGCCGGGCGGTCTCGTAGGCGACGCTGGCGCCCAGGCTGTGGCCGAAGAGGGCCAGCGGGCGGTCGGTGTGGGGCGCCAGCGCCTCGGCGACGCCTTCGGCGAGGGCGTCGACGGTGCGCAGCGGCGGCTCGGCGCGGCGGTTCTGCCGGCCGGGGTATTGGATGGCCAGCACCTCGGCGGCGGGGCGGAGCGCCGCCGAGACGGGGTGGAAGTAGCTGGCGGAACCGCCTGCGTGCGGCAGGCAGACGAGGCGGACGGGCGCCTCGGGCTGCGGGTGGAATCGTTGGACCCATGCGCTGGTGGTGGCCACCGCGTCCCCCTGTTTCGGTGTGGTGTGGCGGCGCGACGCCGGGCTGGTGCGTCGGGCCTCGTACCCCCGTACGTTAGATGCTCGCCGGGTGCGGCCGCCAGCCCCTTCCCGCTGGTGAGGGGGGTGTTGACGGGCGGTCAGCCGCGGCTGCCGAGCTCGGCGAGGTACTTGTTGTAGGCGGCGAGCTCGGCGTCCCCGTCGCGGTCGGCGGCGCGGTCCAGGCGGCGGGAGGTGCGCTGTTCCGAGACGTACCACTGGAAGACGAGGGCGAGGAGCACGATGACGGTGGGGATCTCGCTGAACGCCCAGGCGATGCCGCCGGCGGCCGACTGGTCGGAGAGGGCGTCGGTGCCGAGCGAGGCGGGGATCTCGGCGTAGGTGTCGATGAGCGGTTCGCTGGCCATCATCAGGGCGATGCCGAAGAAGGCGTGGAACGGCATGGTGGCGAAGAGCTCCAGCATCCGCATGAGGTGGCCGGCGCGGCGGGGGCCGGGGTCGACGCCCATGATGGGCCAGAAGAAGACCAGGCCGACGGCGAGGAAGTGGAGCATCATCCCGAGGTGGCCGAGCCTGCTGCCCATGAGGAAGTCGAAGAGCGGCGTGAAGTACAGCGCGTAGAGGCTGGCGATGAAGAGCGGGATGGTGAACAGGGGGCTGCTGACGGCGCGGACGTAGTGGCTGTGCAGCAGGGTGACGAGCCATTCGCGCGGGCCCCTGCGGCCCCGGCCGGCGGCGGGCAGGGCGCGCAGCAGGAGGGTGACGGGGGCGCCGAGGAGCAGCAGGATCGGGGAGACCATGCTGATCACCATGTGCTGGATCATGTGGGCGCTGAAGAGCACCATGCCGTAGTCGTTGAGGCGGGTGGCGGTGACGGCGGCGACGGACAGGACGCCGAGGGTGAAGGCGACGACGCGGCCGGCGCCCCAGCTGTCGCCGCGCCGCCGGAGGCGGGCGACGCCGATACCGTAGAGGGCCAGGACGAGCAGGCAGCCGACGAGGAAGAAGGAGTCGCCGCCGAGCTCGAGCGCGCGTCCCGGTGTGAGGGGTGGCAGGTCGCCGTGGCCGCCGTGTTCGCCGTGCCCCATCGTGTCACTCCCTGTGCTGTGCGCGGTACACCCGCAACCTTAGGGAACGCGCCGGTGGGGGTGGTGGCCGGGGTCCCCTCGTCGGGGCCCCGGCGAAGGGTGTCAGGCGGGGGCGGTGGCGGCGGCGATGCGCTCGGTGCGCAGGGCCTCGTACCAGCGGTCGTCGACGGGGGGCAGGGCGTTGACGTCGAGGGTGAGCTTGACGAGGAGGTCGGCGATCTGGGGGTTGCGGGCGAGGACGGGGCCGTGCATGTAGGTGCCGAAGACGGTGCCGTTCCACGCGCCCTCGGTGCCGTCCCCGGTGCCGTTGCCGTTGCCGAGGCGGACCTGGGCGAGGGGGCGGGCGGCCGGGCCGATGCGGGTGATGCCCTGGTGGTTCTCGAAGCCGGTGAGCTGCGGCAGGCCGAGCTGCGGGTCGATGTCGCCGAGGACGTCGCCGACGCAGCGCGCGCCGGTGCCGCGTTCGCTGATGACGTCGAGGAGGCCGAGGCCCTGCTGGCGCTCGCCGAGGTCGTTGATGAACTCGTGGCCGATGATCTGGTAGCCGGCGCAGACGGAGAAGATGATGGCGCCGTTCTCGACGGCGCGGGTGAGGCCCCCGTCGCGCAGCAGGCGTTCCGCGGCCAGCCGCTGGGGGCGGTCCTCGCCGCCGCCGATCAGGTAGATGTCGCCCGAGGTGGGCAGCGGCTGGTCGGAGCGGACGTCGACGCGCTCGACGCGCAGGCCGCGCTGCTGGGCGCGGCGTTCGACGACGAGCACGTTGCCCTGGTCGCCGTAGGTGCTCAGGAGGTCGGGGTAGACCCAGACCAGGCGGAGGCCTGAGGTGCTCATGGTCGCTGTCGTTCCTCTCGTCCGGGGGCGTTCGCGGGGGCCGTGGCGGCGTCAGTTGCCGACGATGCGGCGCAGGTCCTGGAACGCGGTGTAGTTGGCGATGGCCTCGATGCGGCCGGCGGGCAGCTGGGCGATGGCCTGGTCGAGGGTGTCGTAGACGCCGAAGTCGACGTTGGCGACCTCCAGGCGGACCGCGAGGTCGAGGCGGCGGTCGCCGATGACGGCGACGGGGCGGCCGGCGAGGCGGGTGTAGTCGACGTCCCACAGCCAGGAGGTGTCGGTGCCGTCGGCGCCGCGGGCGTTGACGGACAGCAGCACGGGGGCGGGCGCGGGGTCGATGAGGGAGAACGTCTCCAGCCAGCCGGCCGGGTTCTTGGCGAGGAGGAGGCGGATGTCGCGGCCCTGGTAGCTGACGACGTCGTAGCGGCCGGCGACGGCGGCGACGGACTCCATGCGCTGGAGGGCGACCTGGGGGTGGATGCCGAAGGTGGCGGCGACGGCCGCTGCGGTGGTGGCGTTGGCCTGGTTGGCGCGGCCGGGCAGCTGAAGGCGGATGGGCCAGGCGGAGCCGTGCGGGTCGATGACCTGCCCGTGGGAGAGGACCCAGGTGGGGGCGGGGCGGCCGAAGCCGCACTCGCCGCAGGCCCAGTGGGTGTCGTCGGGGCGGTGCATGACGCCGCCGCAGGCGGGGCAGGACCAGGCGTCGTCCTTCCACTCCTGGCCGGCGGCGACCCAGACGACGTTGGCGGAGGAGGAGGCGGCCCAGACGACGAGCGGGTCGTCGGCGTTGGCGACGACGGTGGCCTTGGAGTCCTGGAGGCCCTCGCGCCAGCGTTCGGCGAGCATCCGGGTCTCGGCGGCGCGGTCGAGCTGGTCGCGGGAGAGGTTGAGCAGCGCCACGATCTTGGGGTGGACGTCCTCGGCGACGGTGGTGAGGTACTTCTCGTCGACCTCGATGACGCCGTACCGCGCCTCGGCCCCGCCGGAGAGGGCGGAGGTGATGCCGGCGGGCATGTTGGCGCCCAGGGCGTTGGAGACGACGGGGCCGCCGGCGCGCAGGGCCTCGGCGATGAGCCGGGTGGTGGTCGTCTTGCCGTTGGTGGCGGAGACCAGGACGACGTCCAGGTGTCCGGCGAGGCGGGCGAGCAGCTCGGGGTCGACGCGCAGGGCGACCTTCCCGCCGATCACCGACCCGCTGCCTCGGCCGGCTGCCCGGGAAACGGCCGCCGCGGCCTTGCCGGCCGTCACGGCGAACTTGGCGCGCGCGGACAACGGCTGGGTGCTGTCTGCCATCGGTTTTCTTCCTCCTCGCCCTCGAACAGAGGCCAGCCTATCGACCTCTGGGACGGGTGCCGCACCGTGGCGCGGTGTGGGGCGCTGACGGGGTGTGAGTTCGTCACGGCGAGGGCTGCTTTCCCCCATATGACCTTTTCAACTGATATTTGGCTTTTACTCTGCTTAGAGTGCTTCTCAGAACGCCGTCGGCCGCTTGGGGAGTGAGTACTCATGGTCCTGTCCATCTCGGGAGTCGTGCTGCTGGGGATCGTGGTGTTCCTCTTTTTCCGCAAGGACGGGCTGAAGCCGTCGCACGCGGTGGTCTGCGCCCTCTTCGGCTTCTATCTGGCGGGCACCTCGGTGGCGCCGGGCATCCACGAGGGCGGGGCACGGATCGCCCAGATGCTCGGCGGGATCGCGCTGTAGTCGGCACGCGGCCCGGGGACGAGGAGCGCGCGATGCGGGCGACGGCGCACGGGAGCGAACGGCGGGGAGCGCTGGGATGGCTGGCGTGGCTGCCGTGGGTGGTGCTGCGGGGGCTGGCGCGGATGGCGGTGGCGGCGTGGTGGTGGGGCGCGCGGGGGCGGCGGCGGTTGCCGGCCGCCGCGGGGGCGGTCGGGCTGTGCGGGGTGGCGCTGTGGCTGCCGGCGGTGGGGGCCTGGCTGGTGGCGGCGCTGGTGGCGGGGGCCGTGGCGCTGGGGTGGCGGGAGGGACGGCCGGAGTGGCCGCCGCCCGAGGAGGGCCGGGACGCGGACGTCGAGCCGGAGGGCGCGGCCGTCGGGCCGTGGCCGGCGGAGGTGGTGGCGCAGCGGTTCGTCGCGGGGACGGGCGAGGTGGTGCTGGGGTGCACGGACCGCGCGGCCGCCGACCGCACGGTGCCGGCCATGGGCGCGGGGATCGTGACGGAGATGGCGCCGCTGCTGTGGCGGACGGGCAGGCGTTCCGGGGAGCCGCATCTGCTGGCGGTGGGGGCGCCGGGTGCCGGGGGGACGGGGTTGCTGCGGGCCGTGGCGTTGCAGGCGTTGGGGTGGGGTGAGGCGGTGCTGGTGGACGGCGCCGGGTCGGGCGGTTTCGGCTGCTTCGCGGGGCGGGCGGGGGTGTGGGGGGTGGAGTCGACGCCCGAGGGCGCGGTGACGGGGCTGGCGTGGGTGGCGCGGGAGACGGAGCGGCGGCTGCTGCTGGACGCGGGGGACCGGGCGACGCTGCCGCCGTTGTGGCTGCTGGTGGACCGGCCGGTGCTGCTGGCGCACCGGGCGTGGGCCGCGGGGGCGGGCGACCCGAGCGGCTGGCTCGACGTGCCGCTGCGGTACGGGCGGGAGGCGGGGGTGACGGTGGCGCTGGCCGAGCAGGTGGGGGTGTGGGAGCGGCTGGGCGACGGGGTGCTGGGGTGTCTGCGGGCGCGGGTGGCGCTGGGGGCGTTGGACGCCGCGCAGGTGTCGGCGGTGCTGGGGCGGATGCCGCCGCCGGGGCCGGCCGTGGCGGTGGGTGCGGGGTACGCGCGGTTGGGCACCGGGCCGGTGTGCCGGCTGCGGGTGCCGGCGACGCCCGATCCCTGGGACGACGAGGCGGAGCCGGCCCAACGGCGGGCGGTGTGGCGGCTGTTGCCGGCTCCGCTGGGGTCGGGAGTGGAGCAGGTCTGAGGGGCGGGTCAGGCGGGGAGGGCGGCCAGGGGATCGTCGAGGACGGGCTGCCAGGCGAGTTCGGCGGCGCCCACGAGGCTGTTGTAGTCGAGGGTGCAGGCGGCGAGGGGGACGGTGCCGCTTCTCCCCCACAGACTGCCGGCCTCGATCAGGCCGCGCAGGCGGTCCGGGTCGGCCTCCAGCAGCCAGCGGTGCAGTCCGCCGAGGATGATGCGGTCGGGGTTGAGGATGTTGACCAGGCCGGCGAGGCCGAGGCCGAGGCGGTCGATGACCGCGTGGGCGGCGCCGCGCACGGCGGGGTCGGTGGCGTACTCGGTGCGCAGCAGCTCACGGGTCTGGTCCAGCAGGGAGCCCTCGGGGCCCGGGGTGCGGCCGGCGGCCTCCAGCAGGGCGAGCGGGTCGGTCTCGACGTCGAGGCAGCCCCGACTGCCGCAGTGGCAGGGGCGGCCCGCGGGGTCGACGGTCAGGTGGCCGACCTCCAGGGCGAGGCCCGCGCTGCCCGAGTGCAGTCGGCCGTCGAGGACGAGGGCGCCGCCGACGCCCCGGTGGCCGGTGGCGACGCACAGCAGGTGGGCGGCGCCCTGGCCGGCGCCGTGGCGGTGTTCGGCGAGGGCGGCGAGGTTGACGTCGTTGCCGCAGTAGCCGGGGGCGTCGACGCCGGCCTCGGCGAGGCAGTCGTTGAAGAGGTCGCGCACGGGGGCGCCGGCCGGCCACGCGAGGTGGAGGGGGTTGAGGGCGGTGCCCTCCGGCTCGGCGACGGCGGACGGGACGGCGAGGCCGGCGCCGACGCAGTGGCGGCCGGTCTCGCGCAGCAGGTCGGCGCCGGCGGCGACGACCTGACCGAGGATCTCCTTGGGGTCGGCGGCGACGGTGGTGCACGCGGGGGTGGTGGCGTGGAGGTGGCCGCCGAGCCCGACGAGGGCGGCGCGGAACCCGTCGGCGTGCACCTGGGCGGCCAGCGCGACGGGTCCGCCGGGGTCGATGGCCAGCCGGTGGGAGGGGCGGCCGTGGCTGCCGGTGGCGCCGCCGGGGCGGGAGTCGACGGTGATGAGGCCGAGCGTCTGGAGTTCGCTGGCGACGGCGCCTGCGGTGGCGCGGGTGACGCCGAGAGCGGTGGTGAGGACGGCACGGGTGGGGGCGCGGCCGGTGTGGACGAGTTCGAGCGCGGGGCCCAGCGCGTTTCGGCCACGTTCCAGTCTGGTGCGGGTGTGGGTCACGCTCCTATTCTGGCTTTGTGTCTCCCATAAACAAACTGCGGGCGCTGGTGTCGCCCGCCGCAGGTGGCGGCGGTGCCGGCCGCGGGCCGACGCCGCGTGAACTGGTGCGCGCGCGGGCGGCGTTGACGGCGTTCTTCGCGGTCGACGGGTTCGTCTTCGCCGGCTGGGTGGTGCGGATTCCGGACGTGAAGGAGCAGACCGGGGCCTCCCCCAGCGCGTTGGGGCTGGCGCTGCTGGGGGTGTCGGTGGGCGCGGTGGTGACGATGACGCTGACGGGGCGGTTGTGTCAGCGCTTCGGGACCCACCGGGTGACGGTGCTGGCGGGCGCGCTGCTGGTGGGGAGCGTCGCGCTGCCGGCCCACGCGGGGTCGGCGGTGGGGCTCGGCGCGTTGCTGCTGGTGTTCGGGGCGGGGTTCGGCGGGGTGAACGTGGCGGCGAACAGCGCCGCGGTGGACCTGGTCGCGGCGCTGCGGCGGCCGGTGATGCCGTCCTTCCACGCGGCGTTCAGCCTGGGCGGGATGGTGGGCGCGGGGTTGGGCGGGCTGGTGGCGGACCGGCTGAGCGCGGCGGTGCACCTGGCGTTGCTGGCGGCGCTGGGGATGGCGGTCGTGGTGGGGGCGGGGCGCACGCTGTGGCGGTCGACCGCGCGGGGCGGGTCCGGGGCGTCCGCGTCCGGGGCAGCGGCGCCCGGGGCGTCCACGTCCGGGGCAGCGGCGCCCGGGGGCGCGGGGGCGCGCGGCGCGGTGGGGTGGCTGGTGGCGGTGCTGGGGCTGATCGCGCTGTGCACGACGTACGGGGAGGGGGCGATGGCGGACTGGAGCGCGCTGCATCTGAAGGACACGCTGGGGGCGAGCGCGGGCGTGGCGGCGGCCGGCTACGCGCTCTTCGCGCTGGCGATGACGGTGGGTCGGCTGACGGGTTCGGCGGTGCTGGCGCGGCTGGGGACGACGCGGGCGCTGGTCGCGGGGGGAGCGCTGGGGGCGTTCGGGATGCTGCTGGGGGCGCTGGCGCCGACGCTGTGGCTGGCGTTGGTCGGGTTCGCGCTGACGGGGCTGGGGCTGGCCAACGTCTTCCCGATCACCATCGGCACGGCGGGGCAGTTGGCGGGGCCGCGCGGGGTCGCCGCGGCGTCGACGATCGGGTACGGGGGGATGCTGGCGGGGCCGGTGGCGATCGGTTTCCTGGCGGACTGGTTCAGCCTGGCGACGGCGCTGCTGACGGTGGCCGCGCTGGCGGGGGTGGCGGCCGTGACGAGTTGGGCGGCGCGGGGTGCGCTCGGTCATCCGGGCTCGTGACGGATGTCATTACCGACGGGTAACCGGGTCTGGTAGTTTTCGGGTCATGGCCCTACGTTCCGTCACTCCCCGCTGGTTGTGCCGCCTGATGCGCTGGTGGCCGCCGTTCCGCGCGGCCGGGATCAAGGTGGAGCACATCGCCGACGACTGGACCTCGGCCCGGGTGCGGATGCGGCTGCGCCGGTTGAACCGCAACTACTTCGGCACCCAGTTCGGCGGCTCGCTGTACTCGATGTGCGACCCGTTCTGGGCGATGCTGGTGCTGCACCGGTTGGGTCCCGGGGAGTACGTGGTCTGGGACAAGGCGGCGGAGATCGAGTACGTGGCGCCGGGGCGGGGCGACGTGACGGTGGAGTTCGTGCTCGACGACGCCCGGGTCGCGGAGATACGCGAGGCCACCGCCGACGGTGCCAAGGCGCTCCCCTGGTTCGACTGCGTGGTGCGGGCCGAGGACGGTTCGGTGGTGGCCCTGGTGCGCAAGCAGATCTATGTGCGGCGGAAGCGTCCGGCGGTTCAGCCCAGCCAGCCGGGGCGGACCAGCCCGGACTCGTAGGCGGCGACGACGAGTTGGGCCCGGTCCCGGGCGCCCAGCTTGACCATGGCCCGGCTGACGTGGGTCTTGGCGGTCAGCGGGGAGAGCACCAGCCGGCGGGCGATCTCCTCGTTGGACAGGCCGAGGCCGACGAGGGCCAGGACCTCGCGCTCGCGGTCGGTGAGCCCGGCCAGCGGGAGGGTCTGCTCGGGCGCCTTGGAGCGGGCGGCGAACTCGGCGATGAGGCGGCGGGTGACGCCCGGCGAGAGCAGGGCGTCGCCGGCGACCACGGCGCGGGTGGCACGCAGCAGTTCGTCGGGTTCGGTGTCCTTGACGAGAAAGCCCGAGGCGCCGGCGCGGAGGGCCTCGAAGACGTAGTCGTCGAGTTCGAAGGTGGTCAGCATCACGACGCGGACGGAGGTGAGTTCGGGGCGGGAGGTGATGCGGCGGGTGGCGGCCAGGCCGTCCAGGACGGGCATCCGGATGTCCATCATGACGAGGTCGGGGCGCAGTTGGCCGACCAGGGTCAAAGCTTCGCGGCCGTCGGCGGCCTCGGCGACGACCTCGATGTCGGGCTGGGCGTCCAGCAGCGCGCGGAAGCCCGCGCGGACCAGGGCCTGGTCGTCGGCGAGCAGGACGCGGATCATCCGTTCTCCCGTGGGGTGGTGTCCTCGTGGGCGGGCGGGCCCGGGGGGCCGTACGGCAGGTCCGCGGTGACGGTGAAGCCCCCGTCGTCGCGGGTGGTGGCGGTGACGCCGCCGCCGAGGGCGGCGGCCCGCTCCCGCATCCCGACCAGGCCGTTGCCGCCGGCGCCGCGCGGGTCGCCGGTGGCGGGCCCCTCGTCGTCGACGGTCAGCCGCAGCCCGTCGGGAGTGTAGGCGAGCCGGACGCGGGCGGTGCGGGAGGCGGAGTGCCGCACGGTGTTGGTCAGGGCCTCCTGCACGATGCGGAAGGCGGCCAGGTCGGCGCCGGGCGGCAGCCCGGTGGGGCGGCCCTCGGTGGTGAGGGTGGCCTCCAGCCCCGCGTCGCGGGCCTGGGCGAGGAGCTCGGGCAGCCGGTCGACGCCCGGCGAGGGGGCGCGGGGCGCCGCGCCGGGTGCGCGCAGCGCCTGGAGCACCTGGCGGACCTCGCCCAACGCCTCCTTGCTGGCCGCCTTGATGGTGGTCAGGGACGCGCGGGCCTGTTCGGTGTCGCTGTCCAGGAGCGCCAGGCCCACGCCGGCCTGCACATGGATCACGGAGATGCTGTGGGCGAGGATGTCGTGCAGCTCGCGGGCGATGCGCAGCCGTTCCTCGTCGGCACGGCGTCGGGCGGCCTCGGCGCGCTCCCGCTCCTCGCGCCGGTGGCGTTCCCCGCGCGCCCTGGCCAGTTCGGCGAGGGCGAGCAGGGCGACGATCCAGGCGGCGGTCGCGGTGTCGGAGGCCCAGTCGACGGGGCCGTCGTCCTCGGGCGGCAGCCAGCGGTGGAGCCAGTGGCCGCTGATCAGGCGGCCCAGCCACAGCGTGCCCAACGCGCCCCAGGCCGCGGACCGTTCGCCGGCCACGGCGGCGCCGAAGGTGGCGACGAGCACGCTGAGGAAGACCGGCCCGTAGGGGTACCCCGCGCCCAGATACAGCAGGGTGAGCGCGGCGGTGCCCCAGGCGGCGGCCGCCGGGTGGCGCCGGCGGGCCAGGAGCAGCAGTGGCCCGGCGGCGAGCAGCGCGTAGCCGCCCGGGTCGAGGGCGACCCGTTCCGGCTGGTCCCGGGCGGCGAAGTGGCTGCCGACCAGCTGCACCAGCAGCACGGCCGCCGTGGACGCCCACGGCAGCCGTGCGACGGCGGTCAGCGGCGAGGTCATGCCGGTCACCGTAGCGGCCGGCGCCCCGCCGGGGCGTCAGCCCGCGGGCGGCACCGCCGCTACTCCCTCCGTCGTACGCGCCGCCGGGAGCGGGGCCGGGGCGGGCGGCGGCTCCTCGCTCAGCCCGATCCGTTCGTGCAGCCTGCGCAGCGGGCGCGGCGCCCACCAGTTGGCGCCGCCTGCCAGCCGCATGAACGCGGGCAGCAGCACGGTCCTGATCAGCGTCGCGTCGACGAGGATGACCAGGGCGGTGCCGACGCCCAGTTCCTTGAGGAAGACGATGCCGCTGGTGGCGTACGTGGCGAAGGTGACGACGAGGATGCCGGCGGCCGCGGTGATCAGCGGCGCGGTGCGGCGCACGCCGGCGACGACGGCCGCCTGGGTGTCGCCGGTGCGGCGGTGTTCCTCGGCGATGCGGGACAGGAGGAAGACCTCGTAGTCCATCGACAGCCCGTAGGTGACGCAGAACATCAGCAACGGGATGCTGGGTTCGATGGAGCCGGTGGGGGTGAAGCCGAGGACGCCGGAGAGGTTGCCGTCCTGGAAGACCCACACCAGGGCGCCGAACATCACGCCCAGGCTCAGCAGGTTCAGGACGGTGGCCTTCAACGGCAGCAGGACGCTCCCGGTCAGCAGGAAGAGCACCAGCGCGGTGGCCGCGAGGACGAGCAGGGCCAGCAGCGGCACCCGGGAGAGCAGTTCCGAGCGGAAGTCGCTGGTCTCCGCCGGGTAGCCGCCGACCTCGGTCGCTACCGGGGCGGGTACCTGCCGCAGGTCGGCGACGAGCCCGGGGACGTCCCCGGCCATCGCCCGCTGGGTGGGCACCACGGTCAGCAGCGTGGAGCCGTCGTCGCCCGACATCCCGGCGGAGGCGGCGCCCGGCGCAGCGGCGAGTTCCCCGTCGCGGTGGGTGCCGGCGGGCGAGAGCACCTGGAAGACGCCGGGGTGGCGGGAGAGCGCGGCGGCGTAGGCGGCGGTGTGCCGCTCGCCGAGGCGGCTTCCGGGCGCGGTGACGACGAAGAGGGTGTCGGTGGGCTCGGCGGCGAAGTGCGCGGCGGTCTCCTCCGCGACGACGCGGCTGGAGGTGCCCTCCGGCAGGGTGCGTTGGTCGGGCAGCCCGAAGCGCAGCCCCAGCACGGGCGAGGCCGCCACCAGCAGCACGGCCAGCCCGGCGGCCCCGATGACCAGCGGCCGGCGCAGCACGGCCCGCGCCGCGCGCTCCCACCAGCGGGCGGCGCGTTCGCCCCGGCCCGGCGCCTCGAAGCGGTGTCCGTAACGGGCCAGGGCGGCGGGCAGCACCACGGTCGCGCCGGCGACGGAGGCCAGCACCACCAGCACCCCCGCGTAGGCGAAGGAGCTGAGGAAGAAGAACGGGAAGACGAGCAGGGCGGCCAGCGAGACGGCGACGGTGACGCCGCTGAAGAGCACGGTGCGGCCCGCGACGGCAACGGCGCGGGCGACCGCCGCCTCGGTGGGCAGCCCGGCGGCGCGCTCCTCGCGGTAGCGGTTGATGACGAACAGGCAGTAGTCGATGCCCAGGCCGAGGCCGAGGACGAGGGCGAGGTTGGCGGCGAAGGTGGACACCGGCGTGAACTGGGCGAGCAGCCGCAGCCCCGCGAGGGTGGCCACCACGCTCAGCAGCCCGACGCCGACGGTGACCAGGGCCGCGACGGTGCGCCGGTAGACCAGGGCCAGCAGCAGGGTGACGGTGGGCAGCACGATGAGTTCGGCGGTGAGGAAGTCGGCGGTGGCCTGCTCGCCGACCTGCCGGGAGACCTCCTCCTGGCCGCCGACGGCGACGTCGACGAGGTCGTCCTCCTGGGTCAGCCGGGGCGAGAGGTCGGCGAGTTCGGCGCGGGTCTCGGTGGCGTCGCCCTCCAGCCTGGCGAGGACGAGCGCGCGGGCGCCGTCCTCGGCGCGCAGCGCGGCGTCGTTCTCGTCCCAGTAGGCGGAGACGTCCGTGACCATCGGGTGGTCCGCGAGGTCGGCGGCCAGGCGTCGGCCGGCCGCGGCGACCCCGGGGTCGTCGACGTCGCCCGCCTTCGCGGTGACGAGCAGCGCGAGATTGGGGTTGCCGGTGCCGTACCGCTCGCGCAACACCTCCTGGACGCGCACGGACTCGGTGCCGGGGGCGTCCCAGCGGGCCAGTTGCAGGGCGGCGGGCGCCCCCGCGCCGAACAGCCCGAGCAGCGGCAGCAGCACGGCGGCGGCCAGCAGGATCGCGCCGGACCGGCGCACGGCGAAGCGGCCGACGCGGGCCAGAGGGCCGGTGCCGGCGGGGCGGGGTCGTGGTGCCATCAGAGGGTGGTGCCTTCCTGGAGTGCGGGCCGCCACCGTGCCGGACGCCGCTGACCGGGCGCTGGAACGCCCGCTGGAAGAACCGCTGGAACGCCCGCCGGCCGCGTAGGCTCGGACTCATGGCGGAGGCTGTACGTGGTGAACTGCTGGGGCCCCTCAGGGTGTTGCGCGAGGGGCGGGAGCTGCCCCTGGGCCCGCCCAGGCAACAGGCCGTGCTGGCGGTGCTGTTGCTCCAGGAGGGGCGGCCGATCACGTTCGGGGCACTGGTCGACGCGGTGTGGGGCGACTCCCCGCCGGGGCAGGTGCGCAACCTGGTGCAGAAGTACGTCTCGGGCATCCGCCGCGCCCTGGGCGCGGACGCCGGGCCGCGCTGGACCGGCAGCGGCTACGTGCTGGCCGGGATGGCGATCGACGATCTGGCCGAGCGGAGGGCGCTGTTGGCGCGCGCGGCGCACGCCAGGGGCGCGGGAGAGCTGGCGCACGCCGAGGAGTTGGCGGCGCGCGCCGAGGCGCTGTGGCGCGGGGAGTTCGCCGAGGGGCTGGCCGGGCCGCTGCTGGCGGCCGAGCGCCGGCGCTGGGCCGAGAAGCGCCTGCTGGTGCTGGAGGCCAGGATGGAGGGGCTGGTGGAGCGCGGCCGGTACCACGAGTGCGTGCACGAGCTGATGCGGCAGGTGGCGGCGCACCCGCTGCGCGAGCGGCTGGTGTGGCTGCTGATGATGGCGCTGTACCGGGGCGGCCGGTCGGCGGACGCGCTGTTGGCGTACGAGGAGACGCGGGTGCGGATGGCGCGGGAGTTGGGCTGCGACCCGGGGCCCGAGCTACGCGCCCTGCACCAGCGCGTCCTGCGTCAGGACCCGGCCCTCTCCCCCGGCTCGTCCCTCGTCTCCTGACCGTGCGCCTCGTGCCGCCGGTCCAGGGCGCTGAGCGTCCGGCGGGCGACGGGGTGGGTGCGGACCAGGCCGGCGAGCGTGGTCGAGCCGCGGGTGATCTGGGTGAACGCGGCCCACGCCGGCCGGAAGCCGATGAGGGCGGTGTGGAAGAGCTTGGGCCGGTGGGAGAACGCGGCCAGCAGCCGGCGGCCGACGCCCATCTCCACGCCGAGGCCCGACTTGATGGCGAAGGTGTAGTTGAGTGCCTGGCGGCGCGCGTCCACCGCGTCCGGCGCCTCGGCGATGCGCACCGCCCACTGGCCGGCGAGGCGCCCGGAGCGCAGCGCGAACGAGATGCCCTCCCTGGTCCAGGGCTCCAGCAGCCCGGCCGCGTCCCCGCAGACCAGGACCCGTCCCCGGGAGAGCGGGGAGTCGTCGGTGCGGCAGCGGGTGAGGTGCCCAGAGGAGACGCTGGGCTCGAACCCGGCCAGGCCGAGGCGGCCGACGAAGTCCTCCAGGTAGCGCTTGGTCGCCGCGCCCTCGCCCCGGGCGGAGATGACGCCGACGGTCAGCGTGTCGCCCTTGGGGAAGACCCAGCCGTAGGAGCCGGGCAGCGGGCCCCAGTCGATCAGGACCCGGCCGCGCCAGTCGTCGGCGACCTCGGGCGGGACCGGGATCTCCGCCTCCAGGCCGAGGTCCACCTGGTCCAGCCGGACCCCGACGTGCGCCCCTATCCGGCTGGCGCTGCCGTCGGCGCCGACGACCGCCCTGGCCAGCACGGTCTCGCCGCCGGACAGGACGACGGCGACGGTCCGCCGGTCCGGGACGGCCGGGCCGTGCTGTTCGACGCGGGAGACGGTGACGCCGGTGCGCAGCCGCGCGCCGGCCTTGACGGCGGCCTGGGCCAGACGCTCGTCGAACTCGGGTCTGTTGACCAGGCCGAAGAGCATCCGCTTGGAGCGGCGGGTGCGGGTCAGCCGGCCGTTGAGCGAGAACGTGACGGCGTGCACCCGGTCGCGCAGCGGCAGTTCGAAGCCGGGCGGCAGCGCGTCGCGGGTGGGGCCGATGATGCCGCCGCCGCAGGTCTTGTACCGGGGCAACTCGGCCTTCTCCAGCAGCAGTACGCGCCGGCCGGCCTCCGCGGCGGCACGGGCGGCCGACGAGCCGCCGGGCCCGGCCCCCACCACGACGACATCCCAGACGGTCCGGTCCTCGGCTTCGTTGTCGCTGCTCACGATGTGCCCGTGCTCCCCGATACGGTCGTGCTTGCCTCGCCGCTGTGCATCCTAGTGCGGGGTGATCGGGAAGGTTTCCCGGGCCGACCGCCGGGCCGAGGCGTTGTCGGTGCCCTGTGACATCATCGGCCGCACCGATGTTCGGACACGGTGCACCGGAGGCCGTGCGCCGACGCCATGCCAGGTCCCGCGCGCCGACCGCCGCCCGTCCGAGGAGAGTTCCATGCCGCACATCCCGCAGCACGCCGACGTCGCCGCGACGGTGGCCGCCGCCCTGCCGGCCGCCCGGGAGGAGTTGGCCGAGCTGGTCGCGTTCCGCTCGGTCGCCGACCCGGCGCAGTTCCCGGTCGAGGAGTGCCGGGCGGCGGCGCGTTGGATCGCGCGGGCGCTGGAGGCCGAGGGCTTTCCCGAGGTCGAGGTGGTGGAGACGCCGGACGGCACGGAGTCGGTGATCGGCCGTCTGCCGGGCCCCGAGGGCGCGCCGACGGTGCTGCTGTACGCGCACTACGACGTGCAGCCCCCGCTGGACGAGGCGGCGTGGACCTCGCCGCCGTGGGAGCTGACCGAGCGTGCCGGCCGCTGGTACGGGCGGGGCGCGGCGGACTGCAAGGGCGGCCTGATGATGCACCTGCTGGCGTTGCGCGCGCTGCGGGCCAACGGCGGCGTCCCGGTCGGCGTCAAGGTGGTCGTCGAGGGCTCGGAGGAGCAGGGCACCAGCGGTCTCGAGGAGTACGCGCGGGCGCATCCGGAGGTGATGGCCGCCGACGTGCTGGTGATCGGGGACACGGGCAACGTGCGGGCGGGCCAGCCGACGGTGACGGCGAGCCTGCGGGGGATGTCCGTGCTGAAGGTCTGCGTGGACACGCTGGAGGGGAACCTGCACTCGGGCGCGTTCGGCGGCGTGGCGCCCGACGCCCTGGTGGCGCTGGTGCGGATGCTCGACTCGCTGTACGACGCGGCGGGTTCGCCGGCGGTCGACGGGCTGGACGCGGGCGGCACCTGGTCAGGCACGGAGTACCCGGAGGCGGATTTCCGCGCCGACGCCGGGGTGTTGGACGGCGTGGGGCTGGTCGGCTCGGGGTCGGTGGCCGACCGGTTGTGGTCCCGGCCCTCGTTGACGGTGATGGGGATCGACTGCCCGCCGGTGGTGGGCGCGACGCCCTCGGTGCAGGCGGGCGCGCGGGCGCTGCTGGGGCTGCGGGTGCCCCCGGGGATGGACGCGCGGGAGGCCGGCGACCTGGTGGAGGCGCACCTGCGGGCCAGGGCTCCGTGGGGTGCGCGGGTGACGGTGGAGCGGCAGGGCGAGGGGGCGGCGTTCCGGGCGGACGTGGAGAGCCCCGCGTACGCGGCGATGGCCTCGGCGATGCGGGACGCCTACGACGGCACGGAGATGGCGGTGGTGGGCCAGGGCGGTTCGATCCCGCTGACGGCGACGCTCGGCGGGCTGTACCCGGAGGCCGAGGTGGTGATGATCGGGCTGAGCGACGCGGCCGCCCGCATCCACGCGGTGGACGAGAGCGTCTCACCCGAGGAGTTGGAGCGGATGTCGGTGGCCGAGGCGCTCTTCCTCGCGCGGTTCGCGGCGTCCGCCGCCGGCTGAGCCGGCCGGCGGCTTCCGCGCGGCGGGGGGGGCGGGCCTCGGTGGGGGCACGCGGCGCGCCGTTGCGGGTCGTGGGTCCGGTGTGCGCGGGCGCGGCCGACCGGCGCCGGCTGAGCCGGCCGGCGACCGGCGACCGGCGACCGGCGACCGGCGACCGGCGACCGGCGACCGGCGACCGGCGAGTATGGACGCGGTCTACCGGTTGGCGGTTTCGTGCGAGGCGCTCCGGTGTGCGCGGCCGACCGCGCGGCCCACCGCGTTGCGCGCCGCGAGGCCCGGTCGGGTGCGGGGCACCATGAGCCGGGAGAGCAGGCGGACGCGCCGCTGCCGCGGGCCCACCTCACGGCGGAGCCGGGACTCGTAAGCCGCGAAGGCGCGGACGTGATCACCGGGATGGGCGGCGAGCTCTTCCGCGAGGGCGTACGCGCCCGCCATCGCCATGCTGGACCCGTCGCCCAGCAGCGCCGTCGCCGCCGCCGCGTCCCCGAGCAGCACGACCCGCCCCCTGGACCACGAGGGCAGCCGGACGGTGGTCAGGGCGTCGAAGAACGGCGCCGGGTGGTCGACGAACGTCGCCACGAGTTCTGGCGCCCGCCAGGCGATGTCGGCGTAGGCGTCGGCCACGGTCCGCTTGTGCAGTGCGGTGTTCTTGCGGTCATGGGGCGCCAGCGGCGCGGTCCGGAAGGTGAAGATCGCGAGCGGAGTCTTCCGGGAGGGGTGGACGACGAGCATCCGGTTCGGCGCGGTCAGCATCGTCATCTCGCTCGGGTCCTCGACGGCGTCGGGTTCCAGTGGGACGGTCGCGCCGTACAGGCCCAGATGGCGCGTGAAGCGCTGCTCGGGGCCGAACACCAGTCGCCGCACGGTGGAGTGCGCCCCGTCGGCACCGACCACCAGGTCGAAGCGCCGTGGCGCGGACCGCCGGAAGGTGACGTCGACCCCGTCCTCGTCCTGGCGGAGGGCGGTGATCGTGTCGTCGAACACGAACTCGGCCTCGGTCTGTGCCGCCCGGTGGAGCACCTCGGACAGGTCGGCCCGCGTGACCTCGACCGTCGGCGCCTTGTCCGAGGTGAGCGGGAGCCGCAGTATTCGCCTGCCGGCGGGGTCGAGCAGGGTCAGTGACCGATTGCGAGTGGCGAGCTCGCGGAGCCGCGGGAGGACGCCCATGTGCTGGGCGACCGGGATCGCGGGCCCCTTCACGACGATCGCGCTCCCCCCGGAGCGGAGCTGCCGGGCATGTTCGACGACTGTCGGCCGGTATCCGGTGCGGGAGAGCCAGTACGCGAGGGCGGGCCCCGCGATTCCGGCACCGACGATGAGCACCTCGGGCTTCTTCATGATGGCGACCTCTCAGGTACGAAAAATATCGTACCTAAGGGGAGCACAGTCTTCAGGTACGATGCAAGTCGTACCTGAAGGGGGTGCCACATGGCCGGGACACACCGGACGGACCCGGAGGCCGACGCGCTCGAACTGGGGGCGGTCCTGCGCGCTCTCGCCGACGAGCACCGCCGCGCGGTGATGGTGGAGTTGGCCGCCGACCGCGGCGACAGCGAGCGGGGCTGCCACTCGTTCGACCTTCCGATCTCGAAGCAGACCCAGACCCACCACTTCCGGGTCCTGCGCGAGGCCGGACTCATCGACGAGATCGACTACGGCAACCGCAAGGGCATCCGGCTGCGTCGCGCCGACGTCGAG
Source organism: Streptomyces zhaozhouensis (assembly GCF_900230195.1). GTDB lineage: Bacteria > Actinomycetota > Actinomycetes > Streptomycetales > Streptomycetaceae > Streptomyces > Streptomyces zhaozhouensis. The sequence goes on along the minus strand of NZ_OCNE01000008.1, from coordinate 190,559 downwards.
AGGAGATTCCCCGGACTGCTCGCCCTCCTGGAGGCGGAGTCCGTACGCCGACTCGACCGAGCTACAGGTGATTGAGGTAGAAGGTGGTCAACCGGTCGACGGCGGCGTCGACGTACTCGGGTTCGTCGTACATCTCGTAGTGCCCGGCGCCGTCGACCACCATGAGGTCGACCGGGTTGGGGGCCATCTCCCACAGCCTCATGCCGGCGTCGTAGGTGCCGGTGTCGCCGACGCGGCCGGCGAGGATGACCTGGAGCGGCTGGGTCAGGAGCTGGTCGACCAGGTGGAACGCGTCGTAGCCCAGCAGGAGTGAGTCGCCGCGCGACAGGCGGCGGTTGGTGGAGTGTTCGTCGCCGCCGCGCTCGGTGCGGTAATAGGTGATCGCCTGGAGGGTGTCGATGTCGGTCAGACCGGCAGCCGCGGCCTCCTCCAGGGTGTCGGGCAGCCAGTTCACACGGGTGAGCTCCCCCGAGCGGCACTCCTCGACGCGCGCGTCGGCGAGGGCGTCCAGTGCGGCGACCGGGCCCTCGGGCTGGAAGCCGCGGAACGAGGTGCCCATGTCCCCGGGGACGACCGTGCCGACCGCTTTGATGCGGTGGTCGGTGCGGGCGGTGTGCACGGCGTAGCCGCCGCCCGCGCAGATGCCGAGAACACCGATGCGTCGCGGGTCGACACCGGGGGTCGTGGTGAGCGTGTCGACGGCGTACGAGATGTCCTCGCCGCGGCGGTAAGGGTCCTCGAGGTCGCGCGGCTCGCCCCCGCTCTGCCCCTGGTGGGCGGGGTCGAAGACGAGCGCGGCGATGCCGCGGGCGGCGAGGCGGGACGCGTAGCCGGCGCCGATCTGCCCCTTCACGCTGCTACCGGGGGTGGAGAGCACCACGGCGCGCAGTGGCGCGGCGCCATCGGAGTCGTCGGGGAGGTGCAGGTCGGCCGCGAGCTCGATCGGTCCGCGCGGGATCGTGAGGCGCCGAAGCATGGATGAGGCCCTTCGTGAGGTTATCGTTCCGTGGGCGTCCAGTACGAGACCAGCACTGGTACACCTTGCAACCAATACAGAATTGTACCTCTTGGATCGGAGACAGGGGCTCGCATGACCGTCGACGGGGCGCAGCTGTGGACGCTGAACCAGCGGCTGCTGAGTGTCGTGATGGACGCCTGCACGCGGGAGCTGGCTGATCTCGGGTTGGAGACCAAGGAGTTCCTCGTCCTGGCCGAAGTGGAGGGGTCGCCCTACCCGGCCGAGATCGCGACAGCGCTGCTGCTCCCCAGGGCGAGTGTCACGGTCTATGTCCGCAACCTCGCCGCCAAGGGGTTCATCCGGCGGGAGATCGACGATGTCGATCTGCGGCGGCACCGGCTCGTACTCACCGATGACGGCACACGGGCGCGGGACCGAGCGCTGGCGGCGCTCGCCGCGGAGTACGACCGCAGACTGGCGAGGATCACTCCGCGGGACCGCACCGAACTGCGGCGCATCCTCACGGAGATGCTCGCCCCGCCCACCTGAGTCCGTCGTCGCGGCCGCCTCGCCTGCCCGGTGCGTCCGCCTCGCACCGGCTGACCGACCGGCACCCACGCCGTCGGCGAGGTCGACCGACCGGGTCACGTACGCGGACGGACCGCGCGGACTCCCCGGACGCGCGTCCTCGGACCGGGTGGGCCGGCCCGAGGGCGTCGCTGACGGCCCATGGACCGTCAGATCCTTCGACGGTCTCGTTTGCCCCGCTGCCCACCCCGCTCAACAGCCGCCGGGGCCCGCCGGTCACGCCCGGCCGCGGCCCGCCGGCCCGCCGCGCCTCCGGCGACCGCGTGACCAGCCGCTCTTCGAGCCCGTCCGACCCCACGCGTCAGGGGCTGAACCGCTCCCGCCCCCGGGGTCCGTCCCCGCGCCGGAGCGCGGGGACACCACCCGCGACGGCGGAGCGGGAGACCACCCCGCCCCGCCAGACGATCCACACCCCGGACCGCCGCTCGCGACCAGCGCGAGGACGCCGACGACGGCACGCGCCGGACCCGCGATCCGCACGCGCCTGTCGCACCGGGCTCAGTGGCGGGAGGCGCGGCGGCGCACGAGCATCGCGCCGCCGGCGACGGAGGCGACGGTGAGCCCGGCGCCGGCCAGCAGCATGGGCGCGAGCCCGGACTGCGTGCCGCCGACGCCGGCCTGGGCGCCGAGGCTGGGCTTGGTCGTCGAGGTCGCGGTCGGGGTCGCGCTGGGCGCGGGCGTCGCCGTGGCCGCCGCGATGGTCAGCCGGGCGGTGGCGGTCCTGTTGCCGCAGGAGAAGACCACGTCGTACTGGGCGCCGCGGCGGGCGTCGGTGTCGACGGTCGTGCGGGCGCTCTGGAGTTCGCCTGGCATCCCGAGGACGACGCGGTCGAAGACGGGCGACTCGGCGGTGGCCTCGAAGTCGGTGCAGCCGGTGACGGTGAGGTCGACGGCGCCGCCGGGGCGGACCGTGCCGGGCGAGACGCTGTAGCCGAAGTCGACGCCCTGGGCGGGCGCCGCGTCGTCGACCGCGTGGGCGGCCGGCGCGGCGGTCAGGGTGAGGGTGACGCCGAGCCCGGCGGCGGCCAGCGCGGTCCGTACTGTGCTCATCGGGGGACTCCTTTGTCGCGGGTTCTGCCTCGGGTTCTCGTCACGGGGGCCGTCGCGGCGACAGCCGGGGGACTGTCACGAATGCGCCGAATACGGGGCGTTCCCCCTCGTCTGGTCCGACCTAACCACGGTGCGTGGGGGGCAACACCCCAGCGGAGGCGAACGGGTGAGCGTCCGGCTCCGTTCGCGTCACTCGGCGCCGGTGAGCGTCGCGTAGACCACGACGTTGTCGCGGTAGCCGCCGGTCTCGGGCTCGAAGCTGCCGCCGCAGGTGAGGATCCGCAGCTCCGGCCGGTCGGTGTCGCGGTAGACGCGCTCGGGGAGTTGGTCCTTGGCGTAGACGGCGGTCTCGTAGACGGTGAAGGTCACCTCGACGCCGTCCTCGCGGACCACGTGCACGGTGTCGCCGGGGGCCAGTTCGCCCAGCCCGTAGAAGACGGCGGGGCCCGAGGCGTTGTCGACGTGCCCGACGAGGACGGCGGTGCCAGCGGCGCCGGGGGCGGCGGCGTCGCGGAACCAGCCCGCGAGGTTGTCGACCTCCTGCGGCGGGGCGTCGACCCAGCCCTCGGGGTCGAGGCCGACGGAGGTCAGGGGCGCGTCGACGCCGATGGCGGGGATGGTGACCCAGGTCGGTTCGGCCCGGGCCAGCGGCGCGGGGCCGGCGCCCGTGGGCGGGGCGCTGGCGGCGCCGGGGGCGGGCCGGGGCGGGCCCTCGTCGGGGGCGGCCACGGCGCCGGCCATCATGGTCAGCCCCAGGGCGACGGTGCCGGCCATCAGGCCGAAGGCGGCGCGGGTGCCCCAGCCCAAGGTCTCCTCGGGGCAGGGTTCTTCCGGCCGGCGCGCGACGGGCCGGTGCTCGCCGAGACGCATGGTCACCGCCCGTGGGAGTCCTCCCCGCTGGTCCGGGGCCGTCGCCCCCACGCTAGGGCGGCCCGGCCGGGCGCGCGATTCCGGTGGGCTCCCCGGGGCGCCGATCGGGTCAGGCGCCGATCGGGTGACCGCGTTCCAGGTAGAGGGGGCTCCCCTGGGCGCGGGCGCGCAGCGCGGCGCGGAGCCGGGCGAACCGGCGGGCGTCGAGAAGCTGTTCGGCCTCGGCCTCGGTGACCAGGCGCCAGGCGCGGAGTTCTTCGGGCGGCAGCAGCAGCCCCGCCAGCCGTTCCGCGGGCAGCACGCCGCCGTCGAAGAGCAGCCGGACGCCACCGAAGCCGCGCGCCCTGGGCGGTTCCCAGTCGACGACCAGCGGCGTGGGCTCCTTGTCCAGGGTCAGGCCGAGCTCCTCGACGATCTCGCGGGCGGCCGCCAGGGTGGGGGCCTCCCCCGACTCGACGACGCCGCCGGGGAACTCCCAGCCCGGCTTGTAGGTGGGGTCGACGAGCAGCACCCGGCCGCGTTCGTCGAAGAAGAGCACCCCGGCGGCCAGGGTCTCGGCGCGGGGCGGCGCGGTCTGCACGATGGGGCAGGCGCCGGCGCCGCTGCGCACGCCGTCGGCGAGGGCCTCGGCGGTCTGCCGCGGGGTCAGCTCGGAGGCGGCGACCGGGTGGGCGTCGCCGGTCAGCCAGGAGAGGGCCGCGTCGTACTGCGCGAGCCGGTCGAGGCAGCGGGCGCGGACCGCGTCGCCGTCGACGGCGGCCCGCTGGTCTATCCGCGCCCGCAGAAACGTTTCTTCCGTCTGGAGCAGGAAGTGCCGCACCGGGATGCGGCGGGCGGCGAGCCCGCCGAAGATCTCGTCCCGGTACGCCTGGCTCAGCAGGCTCATCGGCGTGATCAACGGCCCCGGCAGCTCCGCGAGGAGCGCCGAGGCCGTGTCCACCACGAGGCTCCGCCAGGAGGGCAGGTCCTGGTAGTCGTCGACCTCGGCGAGCCGCTCCTTGGGGAGCATCCCGCGCAGCTGGTCGCCGATCCGCTCCGGCTCGAACAGGGTGCTGCCCGGCAGCAGATGGAGCAGTTCGTGCGCGGCCGTGGTCTTGCCGGCACCGAACGCGCCGTTGAGCCAGATGATCACGAACCCCCTCCTTCTTTGTCCAGGTGTCAGTTGCCCGCTTCACCCCGGGACAAAAACGTCCCGCTCTCCCGCCAGCTCGCCGCCGCCGCGCCCACCAGCCCCGCGTCCGTGCCCAGTTGGGCGGGCACCACGTCGATCCCCTGGACGTAGGGCAGCGTGGCGTACTCGGCCAGCGCCCGCCGCACCGGGGCGAACAGCACCTCCCCCGCCTGGCTCACGCCGCCGCCGATCACCACCGTCTCCAGCTCGACCAGGGTGGCGGTGGCCGCGATCCCGGCGGCCAGCGCGCGGGCCGAACGGTCGAACGCCTCCCGCGCCACCGGGTCGCCGGCCGCCGCGGCCGCCGCCACCCCCGCCGTGGTCGCGTCCCCGCCCTGGTCGGCGGGGCGCCAGCCGGCGGCCAGGGCGTAGCGGGCGATGTTGGTGCCGCTGGCGATCCGCTCCACGCAGCCGCGCCCGCCGCAGGGGCAGAGGTCGCCGTTGAAATCCACGCTGATGTGACCGATGTGGCCGGCGTTGCCCGTGGGGCCGGCGTAGAGCCGGTCGTCCACGATCAGGCCGCCGCCGACGCCGGTGGAGACCACCATGCAGAGCGCGTTCCGCCGGCCCCTGGCCGCGCCGCGCCAGTGCTCGCCTGCGGCGATGGCGGCGCCGTCCCCGACCAGGGTGACGGGCAGTTCGCCGACCACCCCCCGCACGCCCTCGACGAGGGGGAAGTCGCGCCAGACCGGGATGTTGACCGGACTGACCGAGCCGAGCCTGGCGTCCAGCGGTCCTGCGCTGCCGATGCCCAGCGCCCGCACCCGAGACCAGTCACCGCTCTCGGTGAGGCGGGTGACCACGTCGGTCACCGCGCGCAGCACGGCCGCCGCCGACTCGCGGGCCGGGGTGGGGCGTTGCGCGCGGTGGAGCAGTTCCCCCTCGCCGGTCACCAGGGCCCCGGCGATTTTGGTGCCGCCGATGTCCACGGCGGCGACAAGATCAGTGGTCATGAGCGGAAAGCCTGGTCTGTGGGAGCACGGTTGTCCAGTCCGCTCAGCGCCCGCCGGGGGCAGGCCGGGGCGCGGCGTACTCCGTCAGGCGCCCCGCGGTGAGCCCGGTGCGCCCGTGCACCTCGTCCTCGGTGAACGCCCCACAGCGCAGTCCGCGCAGCAGGAAACCGGCCAGGGCCCGCGCGGTCGCCGGCTCGTCGAGCGTCGCGCCCCGCGTGCCGGCCACGTAGTCGGCGAGCCGGCCCGCCGCCTCGTCGAGGCCGGCGCGGTAGAAGGCGTAGCCGGCGGCGTAGCGGGTGGGCAGGTGGCCGGGGTGCATGTCCCAGCCCTGGTAGTAGCCGCGGGCCAGGGCGCGGGTGACCAGGCGGTGGTGCAGCCGCCAGGCGGCCAGGACCCGTGCGGCGGACCCGACGGGCAGCACCTGGGTCGAGCCGTCGGACAGCCGCACCCCGGTGCCGGCGGCGGCCAGTTGCATCACGGCCTTGGCGTGGTCGGCGGCGGGGTGGTCGGGCGCCTGGTGGGCGGCGCTGATGCCGAGCGCCGCGCTGTAGTCGAACGTGCCGTAGTGCAGCCCGTCGACGCGGCCCTCGCCGTGGTCGACGAACCGGGCGACGGTGGCCGTGCCGTCGGGGCCGAGGACGGCCGCCGGCGTCTCGATCTGGATCTCGAACCGCAGGCGGCGCTCCGGCAGTCCGCAGGCCCGCTCCAGCGCCTCGCACAGCCGGACCATGGCGGTCACCTGCCGGGGGTGGCTCACCTTCGGGAGGGTGAGCCGCAGCCCCTCGGGCAGCGGGCCGTGGGCCAGGAGCGCGGTGAGGAAGACGTCCAAGGTGCGGCAGGCGCGGTCGCGGACGGGCGCCTCCATGCTCTGGCACCGGATGCCGACGAACGGCGGGCCCGCGCCCCGCGCGGACGCGGCGGCGACCCGGGCCGCGGCCTCGGCGGCGACGGCGTCCTCCTCGGCGTCCGGGCGGGGGGCGAAGCCGTCCTCGAAGTCGAGGCGCAGGTCCTCGACGGGCTCGACGGCGAGCTTGGCGCGCACCCGGGCGTAGAGGTCCTCGGGGTCCGGCACCGCCGTGCCGAGGGCGGCGGCGAACGCGCCGGCGTCGGGGGCGTGCTGGTCGAGCAGTTCCAGCGCGGCGGCCCCCCACTCGGCGGGGGTGGTGGCGGTGTGGCGGTCGGCCGGCACGTAGACGGTGTGCACCGGCTGCCGGGTGCCGGGGTCGCCGGGGTAGCGGCGGGCCAGTTCGGCGTCGACGTCGGCCAGTTGGCGGTCGAGCGCGGCGGGGAGGGCGGGCGGCAGGCTGCGGGCGGCTTCGCGGGTCATGGGGCCCCTTCCGTGGTCGGCGTTCCGCACGTCGCCCCGGCGTCCCGTCGCGGGGGGCGGGCGCGCGGTGACCCGGGTCACGCCGTGGCACGCCGTGTCATGCCGTGTTCATCCGGCGACGACGTGTCGTCACGGAGGGTTGATCACCGGGCAAAGGCGCCGTAAACGCGGTCGCCGAGGCTGGTGTCACGGCGGAGGGTTCCGCCGGTCCCGGAGCGGAGGAGACGGATCATGGAGTACCACCACCTGCTGGCCGCGTTGGCGATGGAGCAGTGGAACGAGGACACGGGCAGCGGCCCGCCGCCGGTCGTCTCGGACCTGGAGGCGGACAGGCGCGCCGGGCGCGGCGGCGCGCCGGAGCCCGAGCCGGCGCGCTCGGGCTCCGGCCGGCGACGGCTGCGGTCGCGTCTGCGACGAAGGCGACCGGTCGTGGCCGCGACGCCCGCCCCGGCCACCTGACGGCCGCGGCGGCGCCGGCCCCCGCGGGCACGGACGCCGCCGCGGTCGAACGGCCTCAGCCCTTGCGGGTGTTGACCTGCTCGGTGAGGGCCGGCACCACCTCGAAGAGGTCGCCGACGACGCCGTAGTCGACCAGCTCGAAGATCGGGGCGTCGGAGTCCTTGTTGATCGCCACGATGGTCTTCGAGGTCTGCATACCGGCCCGGTGCTGGATCGCGCCGGAGATGCCGGCGGCCACGTACAGCTGCGGGGAGACCGTCTTGCCGGTCTGCCCCACCTGGTGGGAGTGCGGGTACCAGCCCGCGTCCACCGCCGCGCGCGAGGCGCCGACCGCGCCGCCGAGGGAGTCGGCGAGGGCCTCGATCAGCGCGAAGTTCTCCGCGCCGTTGACGCCGCGTCCGCCGGAGACCACGATCGCGGCCTCGGTGAGCTCGGGGCGCCCGGTCGACTCGCGCGGGGTGCGGGAGACCACCCGGGTGCCGGTGGCCAGCGGGCCGAAGGAGACCGACAGCTCCTCGACGGTGCCGGCGGCCTGGGCGGGCTCGGGGGTCACCGCGTTGGGCTTGACGGTGATCACCGGGGTGCCCTGGGTGACGCGCGAGGTGGTGGTGTAGGCGGCGGCGAAGACCGACTGGCTGACCACCGGGCCCTCGTCGCCCGCGGTGATGTCGACGGCGTCGGTCAGCAGACCGGAGTCGGTGCGCAGCGCGAGGCGGGCGGCGATCTCCTTGCCCTCGGGCGAGGAGGAGACCAGCACGACCGCCGGTGAGACGGCGTCGACGGCGGCCCGCAGGGCGTCGACCTTCGGGGCCACCAGGTAGTCGGCGAACTCGGGGGCGTCGGCGGCCAGCACGCGGGTCGCGCCGTGCTCGGCCAGGGTGGCGGCGGCGGTCTCGGCGCCGGGGCCGAGGTGGACGGCGACGGGGTCGCCGAGGCGGCGGGCGAGGGTCAGCAGCTCCAGGGTGGGCTTGCGGACGGCGCCTTCCAGGTGGTCGACGAGGACGAGGACTTCAGCCATGAGTGCGTTCTCCAGCGGGTTGCGAGGGGCGGGTCGGGGACTCCTCGGGGCCGGTGGCGGCCCGGGGTAGCGCGCGGCGCGGTGTCAGACGAACTTGCGCTCGGCGAGGAAGGCGGCCAGCTTCTCGGCGCCGTCGCCCTCGTCGGTGACGACCTCGCCGGCGGTGCGCGCGGGGCGCGGGGTGGCCGACTCGACCTTCGTCCGGGAGCCTTCGGGGCCGACCTGCTCGGTCTCGATGTCCAGGTCCTCCAGGTCCAGGCTCTCCACCGGCTTCTTCTTGGCCGCCATGATCCCCTTGAAGGAGGGGTAACGGGCCTCGCCCGACTGGTCGGTGACCGAGACGACCGCGGGCAGCGCGGCCTGGAGCCGCTCGGTGGCGGCGTCCCCGTCGCGGCGCCCGGTGACCTCGCCCTCGGCCACGGAGACCTCCGACAGCAGCGTCACCTGGGGCACCTGGAGCCGCTCGGCGAGCAGCGCGGGCAGCACGCCCATGGCGCCGTCGGTGGAGGCCATGCCGCAGACGACCAGGTCGTAGCCGACGTGCTCGACCGCCTTGGCCAGCACCAGCGAGGTGGCGAAGACGTCGCTGCCGACCATGTCCTCGTCCTCGATGTGCACGGCCTTGTCGGCGCCCATGGACAGCGCCTTGCGCAGCGCGTCGTTGGCGTCCTCGGGGCCGGCGGTCACGACGGTGACCTCGGCGTCGTCGGCGTCCTCGGCGATCCGCAGGGCCTGCTCGACCGCGTACTCGTCCAGCTCCGACAGCAGCCCCTCGGACTCGCGGTCGGTGGTCAGGTCCTCGGTGAAGCCGCGGTCGCCCGTCGCGTCGGGTACGTACTTCACACAGACAACGATCTTCAAGCTCACGACGGCGCTCCTACAGCTAGTCGGTCCGCAACGGGCACTGGCAAGATCAACCCGGTAGTTACTCGCCAGTACACTACTGGTATCCCCCTCGGGCAAGCATGTCTCACTGTGACATGGCCTACGTTGGCACCCCCCTCGTGCCGCCGGCGCCCGGGGCCTTCCCCGCGAGGTCAGCCACCGGTGTCAGTCCCCGATCGCCGCGCCCAGGGCGGCGATCACGTCCGGGCGCCGGGGCGCTCCGGCGGCGCGGACGACGACGTTCCCCGAGGCGTCCAGCACCAGCGTGGTGGGGGTGGCCCGCACGCCCACGGCGCGCACCAGGTCGAGGTGGGACTCGGCGTCGACCTCGACGTGGAGGACGCCGGGCACCAGGGCGGCGACGTCGGCCAGCACGGCGCGGGTGGCGCGGCAGGGCTGGCAGAAGGCGGTGGAGAACTGCACCAGTGTGGCCCGCTCCCCCAGCGCCGGGACACCGAGTGCCGCCGGGTCCAGCCGGTCGGGCGCCGGCCCGTGTGCGTCGCTCATCGCGCTCCCCTCCCCCGCGCCCCCGGGCGCGGTCGGCCGCCGTGGACCGCTCCGCCGTTTTCCGAGGTCCCGGCATGGACAGCCTGCCAGAACCGACGTGCCCCCGGCGCGCCGTTCCCCGTTCCCGACCGACCGGGCCGGGGGCCGGCCGGTCGCGGAAGACAGGGGGTGGCGCGGGGTGGCGTTCCCCTCCGCTTTCGGGCACGATCGGGCGTCCCTGGAAGTTACGGTGGCGTAGGTTGCCACTTCGAAAGAGGTTCCTCGTATGGCAGAGTTCGTGTACCCGCCGGTCGTCGCTACCGCGCGGACCATGTTCAAGGTGCTCGACCTGCGCTTTGACATCACCGGCGAGGAGCATGTGCCGCGTCGGGGTGGCGCGGTGCTGGTCAGCAACCACATCGGCTATCTGGACTTCATCTTCGCGGGCTTCGCGGCCCGGCCGGCGAAGAGACTCGTCCGGTTCATGGCCAAGGACTCGATCTTCCGGCACCGGGTGTCGGGGCCCCTGATGCGGGCGATGAAGCACATCCCGGTGGACCGGGCGCGCGGAGACCAGGCGTTCGCGCCGGCGCTCGAGGCGCTGCGGTCCGGCGAGATCGTCGGGGTCTTCCCCGAGGCGACGATCTCGCCGTCGTTCACGCTGAAGAAGTTCAAGTCGGGTGCGGCGCGCATGGCGCAGCAGGCGGGGGTGCCGCTGCTGCCGGTCGCGCTGTGGGGCACGCAGCGCTTGTGGACCAAGGGGCGCAAGCGCGACCTGCGGCGCAACCACATCCCGATCACCATCAGGATCGGCTCGCCGATGGAGGCCGACCCCGACGAGTCGGCGGCGGGCATCACCGACCGGCTGCGGGAGCGGGTGCAGCACCTGCTGGAGGCCGCGCAGACCGCCTACCCGGACAAGCCGGAGAAGCCCGAGGACGCCTGGTGGCTGCCGGCGCACCTGGGCGGGACGGCGCCGCCGCCGGCCGCCGGACTGGCCTGAGCCGCCGAGGGGAGGGCGCCCGCGCGTGGGCGCCCTCCCCCGCTGGCGTGCCGCCGGGTCAGCCGCCCAACTCGGCGCGGATCGCGGCGAGGAAGCCGTCCACGTCCTCCTCCGTGGTGTCGAAGGAGCACATCCAGCGGACCTCGCCTGCCGCCTCGTTCCAGAAGTAGAACGGGTAGCTCTTCATCAGCCGGCGGCTGGCGTCCTGCGGCAGGGTGGCGAAGACGGCGTTGGCCTGGACGGGGTGGCTGATCTCCACGCCGTCGACGGCGGCGACGCCGTCGGCGAGCCTGCGGGCCATGGCGTTGGCGTGCCGGGCGCCGCGCAGCCACAGGTCCCCGGCGAGCAGCGCCTCCAACTGGGCCGCGACGAAACGGGTCTTGGACGGCAGCTGCATGGACAGCTTGCGGACGTGGAGCATCGCGCGGACCCGTTCCGGGGCGAGCACGACCACGGCCTCGCCGAACAGCAGCCCGTTCTTGGTGCCGCCGAACGACAGCACGTCCACGCCGACATCGGTGGTGAACGCCGACAGCGGCAGGTCGAGGGCGGCGGCGGCGTTGGCGAGCCGGGCGCCGTCGAGGTGGACGGCCATGCCCCGCTCGTGGGCGAACTCGGCGACGGCCGCGATCTCCTCCGGCGTGTAGACGGTGCCCAGCTCGGTGCTCTGGGTCAGCGAGACCACCTGCGGGGTGGCGCGGTGCTCGTCGTCGAAGCCGAACGCCTCGCGCGCCACCAGCTCCGGGGTGAGCTTGGCGCCCGGTGCCTCGACGGGCAGCAGCTTGAGGCCGCCGACGCGTTCGGGGGCGCCGCACTCGTCGGTGTGGATGTGGGCGTGGGCGGTGCAGACGACCGCGCCCCAGCGGTCGGTGAGCGCCTGGAGGCCGACGACGTTGGCTCCGGTGCCGTTGAAGACGGGGTAGACCTCGGCGCGGGGGCCGAAGTGGCCGCGCATGACCTCGCCGAGATGGGCGGTGTACGCGTCCGCGCCGTAGGCGGACTGGTGTCCGCCGTTGGCCAGGGCGAGCGCGGCGAGCACCTCGGGGTGGGCTCCGGAGTAGTTGTCCGAGGCGAAGCCGCGCAGGCCGGGGTCGTGGTGGCGGGTGGCGTCGGTGGGCTGGCCGGGCTGGCCGGAGGGGGCGGTCACGGCTTCGGGGTGAGCCACAGGCGGTTTCCGTTCACTTCCTGGGTCGGGGTGGTCCACAGCCGGCTGACGGCGTCGGCGAGGTCGGTGACGTCGGTGAAGCCGGCGAACCTCGCCTTCGGCTTCTCGGCGCGCATCGCCTCGGTGACCAGGGCCTTGACCACCAGCACGGTGGCCGCGGCCGGCGGCGGGGCGTCGTCGGCCGCGGCCTTGCGGAAGGCGTCGGCCAGGGCCAGGGTCCACGCCTCGGCGGCGGCCTTGGCGGCGGCGTAGGCGGCGTTGCCCGCGGTCGGCCTGCTGGCGCCGGCGGCGCTGACCAGGGCGAAGCGGCCGTTGCCCGAGCGCTCCAGCGGGCCCTGGAAGGCGAGCGAGGTGTGCTGGACCGTGCGCACCAGCAGGTCGTGCAGCGCCTCCCAGTCGGCCAGGTCGGTCTCGGCGAACCCGGCGGAACCGCGCCACCCGCCGACCAGGTGGACCAGGCCGTCGACGCGGCCGAACTCGCGCTCGGTCTTCTCCGCCCAGGCACGGGCGGAGTCCAGGCTCAGCAGGTCGACGGTGTCGCCGACGACGGTGGCGCCGCCGTGCGCGAAGCGGGCGGCGTCGACGCCCCGGGCCAGCCGCTCCGGGTCGGCGTCGGCGGCGACGACGGTGGCGCCGGCCTGGGCCAGTCGCAGCAGGGTGGCGTGCCCGGCGGGGCCGCCGGCGCCGGCGACGGCGACCACCGCGCCCTCCAGCGCGCCACCGGCCCTGGGGGTCTCACCGGTGATGGGGGTGTTCATCCACGTCTCCTCGTCGAATCCCTCGTGTCCGGCGGCGTCCCGCGCCGGTCAGGCGGCCTGTTCGCCGGCCCGCTCGGCGGTGATGCCCCGGGTGGACTCGATCACCTTACGGAGCTTGCGGCCCAGCGCCTCGTAGAAGAGGCTCAGCGGGAACTCGTCGGGCAGCACCTCGTCGACGAGCTTGCGGGGCGGCAGGGTGAGGTCGAGGGCGTCGGGGCCCTTGGCCCAGACGGAGCCGGGGTGCGGGGAGAGGTACGCGGCGACCAGGTCGTAGGCCTTGAGCCAGTGCACGATCTTGGGGCGGTCGATGCCGCGCCGGTAGAGCGTCTCGATCTCCTCGCGCAGCGCGGCGGTGACCTCGCGGGCGCGGTCCCAGTCGACGGTGAGCCGGTTGTCCCGCCAGCGCAGCGCGTCGTGCTGGTGGAGGTAGGCGAAGAGCAACTGGCCGCCGAGACCGTCGTAGTTGCGCACCCGGGCGCCGGTGACGGGGAAGCGGAAGAGGCGGTCGAGCAGCACCGCGTACTGCACGTCGCGGCCCTGCGGGTAGCCGTCGTCGGCGAGCCTGCCGGCCTCGTGGAAGGCGGTGAGGTCGCAGCGCAGCTCCTCCAGGCCGTACATCCAGAACGGCTGCCGCTGCTTGATCATGAACGGGTCGAACGGCAGGTCGCCGTGGCTGTGGGTGCGGTCGTGGACCATGTCCCAGAGCACGAACGTCTGCTGGCACCGCTGCTGGTCGGTGACCAGCCCCTGGGCGTCCTCGGGGAGGACCAGGCTGGTGACCTCGCAGGCGGCGCCGATCACGCGGCGGAAGCGGGCGGCCTCGCGGTCGCAGAAGATGCCGCCCCAGGAGAAGCGCGCGGGAGCCTCGCGCACGGCGATGGTCTCGGGGAAGAGGACGGCCGAGTTGGTGTCGTAGCCGGCGGTGAAGTCCTCGAAGGTGATGCCGAGGAAGAGCGGGTTGTCGTAGCGGGTGCGTTCCAGTTCGGCGAGCCAGTCCGGCCAGACGACGCGCAGGACGACCGCCTCCAGGTTGCGGTCCGGGTTGCCGTTCTGCGTGTACATGGGGAAGACGACCAGGTGCTGGCGGCCGTCGACGCGCTCGGCCGTGGGGCGGAAGGCGAGCAGGGAGTCCAGGAAGTCGGGGACGCCGAAGCCCGACGCGGCCCAGCGGCGCAGGTCGGCGACCAGCGCGCGGTGGTAGTCGGCGTCGTGCGGCAGCAGCGGACTCAGGCGCTCGACCGCGTCGACGACCGACTCGATCCTCCGGGTCAACTCGGCGCGCCCCGGGGCGCCTTCGGCCTCCAGGTCGATGGAGCCGTCCTTCGCCTGGGCCGGCCTGATCGCGGCGACCGCGTCACGCAGCACGGGCCACGCGGGATGTGCGATCACGCGGTCCGCCGTCGATCCCTCGCCCTTCGCCGCGATCGACGCAAGACTTTCCGTCATGTCCCACCCTCCACAGAAGATTATCCGTTCGGATAACGGTATCCGTTGAAGATTGGCCGATCAACCGGTCGGTCGGGCTCCGGTCCCGCCGCTGGGTAGGGTGACGGCCATGGGGCCGCTGCTGACCGTGGGACACCGTGGGCTGATGGGTGTGGAGCCGGAGAACACCCTGCGTTCCTTCCGCCGTGCGCGGCGCGAGGGGCTGGACGCGGTGGAGCTGGACCTCCACCTGAGCGCGGACGGCGCGCTGGTGGTGATGCACGACGCGCGGGTGGACCGCACCACCGACGGGCGCGGCGCGATCGCCGAGCTGTCGCTGCGCGAGCTGCGCCGGCTGGACGCGGGCCTGGGCGAGCGGGTGCCGACCCTGGACGAGGTGGTGACCGAGATCGACGGGCACCTCCAGCTGGAGATCAAGGACGCCGCCGCGGCCAGGGAGCTGGCCGCGCTGGTCGCCGCCCGGGGACTGACCGGGCGGGTCACCGCGATCTCGTTCCACGACACGGCGCTGGCCGCGTTCGCCGAGGAGCTGCCGCACGTGCCGCGCGGGCTGGTCACCGGCACCTCGACGGCCACGGCGCCGGAACGGGCCGCGGCGCTCGGCTGCGGTCTGGTCTCCTGCGAGCTGGGGTGGCTCACACCCGAGGTGGTGGAGCGCTGCCGGGCGGCGGGGCTCGCGGTGCTCACCTGGACGGTCAACACCGACCGGGAGCTGGCGCGGGCCCGCGCCCTCGGCCTGGACGGGGTGGTGACCGACCGGCCGGAGATCGTGCGGGAGGTCAGGACAGCGGCTTGACCAGCACGACGAACTCCAGGTCCGGGCGGCGCGGCACGCCGAACCGCTCGTCGCCGTAGGGGAAGGGCAGCCGCTCGCCCGTGAGCCGGAAGCCGCGCCGCTCGTACCAGGCGATCAGCTCCGGGCGCACGGAGACCACCTGCATCACCATCCGGGCGGCGCCCCAGTCGCGCCTCGCCCTGGTCTCGGCCTCGGCCAGCACCCGGCGTCCTACGCCCGCGCCCTGCAGGCCGGGGCTGACGGCGAACATCCCGAAGTGCGCGGCGAGCGTGCCGTCCGACTCCGGGCTGCGCCTGAGGTGGCAGCAGGAGACCAGCCGGCCCTCGTTCCGCACGGTCAGCAGCAGGCTGTCGGGGTCGGTGACGACCTCGCGCACGGCCTCGGGGTCGGTGCGCTGGCCGTCCAGGTAGTCGGCCTCGGTGGTCCAGCCGGCGCGGCTGGCCTCCCCCCGGTAGGCGGACTCCACCAGCGCCACCACCTCGGGCACGTCCGCCTCGCCCGCGATGCCGAACATCAGCTCTGCCGTCGTCGTCACGCCCGCATCCTAGGGCAGGGCCTCACGACCGGCGCCCCCGCGCCCCCCGCGCCCCCGTGCGCCGCCGTGGGGCACGGCGGGGGCGGGCAGCCTCCGCGCGGGAAGGGAACGCGGGGAGGCGGGATGAACGGGCCGGAGCTGGTGTGCTGGCTGCTGGTCGCGGTCCCCGGGGGCACCGGCGCCTGGTGTCTGGCGCGGCTGCGGCGGGCGGCCCCCGCCGGCCGGCAGGGGCGGGCGCTGGAGGCCGCGATGGGGCTGTCCATGGCGCTGATGGCGGCCGGGATGGCCGGCGGGCCCGCGGCGCCGGGCTGGGTGCTGGTCGTGGTGAGCGCGGCGACGGTGGCGGGCGCGCTGCCGCCGCTGGGGCTGCGGGCGCGGCACCGGGCGCATCACGCGGTGGAGGGCGCCGGGATGCTCTACATGGCGCTGGCGATGGCCGGCGGGGGGCACGGAGCGCACGCGGCCCACGGCGCGGGCGCCGGCGTGCCGGCGCTGACGGGGGCGCTCCTGCTGTACTGCGCGCTTCAGGTGCTGCGCACCGCGCCCGGGCTCGTCCCGGCCGGCGGGGGCGCGGAGCCGGCCGTGCGGGCGGGAGGGGACGGCGGGGGCGACGGCGAGGAGGACGAGACGGCGGCGGCCTGCCGGCTGGTCCTCACGGTGGGGATGGCGGCCATGCTGCTGGCCATGTGAGCGGCCGGGCGCGCGGTGAGGCGTTGCTCACGCCGGTGCACACCCGTGCGAGGGGCGGCCCGGCGGGGCTCTAGTCTGGTGACATGGTGATCACCATCACGCTGCTGGTGCTGGGCGGGCTGACCGCCGCGGTGGCCCCCCGGGTGTTGGCGCGGGGCGCGTGGGCCGACCGGGAACCGGTGCTGGCCCTGTGGATGTGGCAGTGCGTGGTGGCCGCCGTGCTGCTGTGCTGCGTGCTGGCCATGGCGCTCTCCGGCGCCGCCGGGTGGGGCGCGGTGCGCGGCGGTCTCTTCGCCCCCGCGCCGGCGCAGGTGGTGGACGCCTACGCGCTCCACCCCGACGGGGACCGGCTGGCGGCGGCGATGGCGCTGCTGCTGGCCTGCGGCGGGCTCTGGACGGCGGTGGCGCTGACCCGCGAGGTGCGCCGGGCCCGGGCCCAACGGCGGCGCAGGCGGGCCGAGCTGCTGGCGCGTTCCCCGTTGCTGCCGGGTGAGGCGGCGCGGTCGGCCGAGCCGCTGGTGGTGCTGGAGGACGAGCGCGCCGACGCCTGGCTGCTGCCCGGCTCCCCGCCCCGGCTGGTGATCACCACGGCCGCGCTGCGCAGGCTCAACCGCCGGCAGCTGGACGCCGTACTGGCGCACGAACGCGGCCACGCGCGGGCCCGTCACCACTGGCTCCAGCACTGCGCCGGCGCGTTGGCCAGCGGCTTCCCCGGCGTCCCGGTCTTCGAGGCGTTCCGGGCACAGGTGCACCGGCTGGTGGAGCTGAGCGCGGACGACATGGCCTCCCGCCGCTTCGGCCGGCTGACGACGGCGCTGGCGCTGGTGGGGCTGAACGAGGAACGCGGCGTCTTCGGCTGCCACGAGCACGGGGACGTCCCGCGCCGCGTCAACCGGCTGCTGGAGCCGGAGCGCCGCCTGGCCCCGGCGCGGCGGCTGCGCCTGACGGCGGCGGTCACGCTGGTCCCGGTCGTCCCCCTGCTGGTGGCCTTCGCCCCGGGCCTCAACGCCCTGGCCTGACGCCGGGCGCGCCCTCGGCCGCCCGGCAGGTCCGCCCGGTCACCCCGCGCGGCGGCAAGCGTGCTGGTGCGAGCCACCCCGACGGGAAAGAATCGGGACATGACGATCAGGGGTGTGCTCTTCGACTTCTCCGGGACCCTGCTGCGGATCGAGCCGGCGCTCAACTGGCTGCGGGTGGGCCTGGAACGCGTCGGCGTCGAGGTTCCCCCGGACGAGCTGCGGCGGCTCGCGGCGGAGCTGGAGCGGGCCGGGGCGCTGCCGGGGGGCTCGGAGCCGGAGGAGATCCCGCCGGAGCTGCGCGGGCTGTGGGACGCGCGGGACATCGACGCGGCGGGCCATCGGCGGCTGTACGTGACGTTGTCCCGACGGGTGGAGCTGCCGGGGCCGCCGGAGTTGCACGAGGTGCTGTACGACCGGCACATGGAGCCGACGGCCTGGCGTCCCTACCCGGACACCGGGCCGGTGCTGGCGCGGCTGCGCGAGCGCGGCGTGCCGGTGGCGGTCGTGAGCAACATCGGCTGGGACCTGCGACCGCTCTTCGCGGCGCACGGGCTGCTGGAGTGGGTGGACGCCTTCGCGCTGAGCTTCGAGCACGGGGTGCAGAAGCCCGACCCGCCGCTGTTCGCCTGGGCCTGCCGGGAGCTCGGCGTGGCGCCGCAGCAGACGCTGATGGTGGGCGACAACGCCACGGCGGACGGCGGGGCCACCGCGCTGGGCTGCACCGTGCACCTGGTGCGGCACCTGCCGGCGGACGAACGTCCGGGGGATCTGCTGCCGGTCCTGGACCTGGTGGGCTGAGGGACCGGGGAAGGCGGCTCGCTGGCGGTATCGGACGGTCCCCCGCGCCGCCCGATACCGCCACCGGCCTGGCTTCGCCCATGGCCGGGCGAAGGTCTGGCTGTCCGGCTGAGTATATTGGCTGCCAGCCAGTCAACGGGAGCCCAGCATGTCGCCTCGAAGCTCATCGGTCAATGAGGAAATGCGCCGACGTTCCCGCGAACGGCTTCTCCAGGCGACCGTCGAGCTGGTCGCCGAGCGCGGCTACGAGGCCACGACCTTGGGGGACATCGCCGATCGGGCGGGGGCGGCACGCGGGCTGATCTCCTACTACTTCCCGGGGAAACGTCAGCTTCTGCAGTCGGCCGTGCACCGCCTGATGCACCGGACGCTGGACGCCGCGCTGGAACGGGAGCCGGCGCCCTCGGGCCCCGGGGCCGGCCGGGAGCGGCTGGCGCGGGCGATCGACGCGATCCTCGGGCTGGCGGCGGACCAGCCGGTGCTGATGCGGGCGCACATGGCGGGCCTGTTGCAGTACGAGGGGTTCATCCAGTGCGCCGAGCAGCAGCGGCTGGCGTTCCTGCTGCGCGAGACGGTCGTCGCCTTCGGCTCGACCGATCCGGACACCGACTACCGGGTGCTGCGCGCGCAGCTGATGGGGTCGGTGGTGGCGCAGCTGCTGCCGGGGGCACCGATGCCCCCGGCGCGGCTGCGCGCGGAGCTGTTCGCCCGTTACGGGCTGGAGTGGGAGCTGGGGGTGCCGCCGGGCGCGCGGCCGCCCGGCGGCACCCTGGACGCGGGGTCGACTCAGCGGTAGGTGGGCTGGGTCTGCGCGTTCAGCTCGTCCAGGTGGACGCGGCGGGCCGGGTCGGTGCGGCGGTCGTCGATCCGCAGCACGTCCAGGCCCTTCTGGTCGTTGGAGTAGACGTGGCCGTTGTAGTAGTAGGCGGACCAGCTGCCGCCGAACGCGAGCTCGTCGCCGTTGACCGGACCGCGTTCGAAGTAGCCGATCTCGCGCGGGTCGTCGGAGTCGGTGAACTCCCAGACGGAGACGCCGCCCTGGTACCACGCCTGGACCATGATGTCCCGGCCGGGCACGGGGATCAGCGAGCCGTTGTGGGCGACGCAGTTCTCGGTGGTCGACTGGTGGCGCGGGATCTTGTAGTAGCTCTGGAACGACAGGGCGCGGTCGTCGCCCCGGCCGGTCACGTGGTAGATGCCGTTGGCACCGAACTCGTCGCCCACGGTGGCGTCGCAGGTGGGCGCGCCGCCGCCGCCGAGCTCGTCGGTGAAGACGATCTTGCTGCCGTCCTGGCTGAAGGTGGCCGAGTGCCAGAAGGCGAAGTGCTCGGCGTCCTGCACGCGGTCCAGCACCCGGGGCCGGTCGGGCCGGGAGATGTCCATGAGGACGCCGTCGCCCATGCAGGCGCCGGCGGCCAGGTCCAGGGCCGGGTAGGCGGTGATGTCGTGGCAGCCGGTGGTGGCCGAGCCGTCCTCGTCACCGGGGAATCCGCCGTCGGGGAAGAGCACCTCGAAGCGGGAGAGCGCGGCGCGCTCGGGGGCGCGCCGGGGCACCTTCACGATGGAGATCCCGTCGTGCGGCGGCTGGCAGTCGGGGAACGACGCGTCCGGCGCGTAGGAGGAGACGTAGACGTAGACGTCGCGCCGCTCCGGCACCAGCGTGTGGGTGTGGGAGCCGCAGGCGGTCTCGACGGCGGAGACGTAGCGCGGCTCGCGGACGTCGCTGATGTCGAAGACGCGGATGCCCTCCCAGGAGTCGGCCTCGGTCGCCGGCTGGCCCTCGCTGGAGCAGGAGTCGTCGCTGCGCGAGGAGTCCACCGACAGGAAGAGCAGGTCGCCGGTCACGGAGATGTCGTTCTGCGACCCGGGGCACAGGACCCGGGTGACCAGCCGGGGTGAGCGGGGCCGGCTGATGTCGTAGACGACGAAGCCGTCGTAGTTGCCCGCGAAGGCGTACTCGCCCTGGAAGGCGATGTCGCTGTTGGTGCCCGAAAGGCCCTCCTCCCGGGGGATGTTGGCCAGCTGCGTGATGTTGTCGCTGTGCACGATCTCGTCGACGCCGGGTATCCCGTCGTCGCCGGCCGCTCCGGCGCGCCCGCCGGGCCCCTCACCGCTCTCCACCTCGGTGGTGGGGTCCCGGTCCGGGTCGGGGGTGGCGGCGGCGGGTCCGGCCAGGACCAGGGTGGCCAGCAGCCCGGTGAGCGCGGCCGACAGGCCGAGCCTCCCCCGGCGTCGGCGTGCTCGCTGGAAGGGTGTCACGTCTCTCCTCCGGTTTCCGCAGGGGTGACCGCGGTGTTGGCGCCCGAGTGCGTACCCTTCAGTATGGATAGCTGCATGTACATATCAATATTGGCAACAAAACTGTCATCTCCCGTAACAGGAGGCCCCCGTTGACGGACCGTCCGCGCACCGCGCTCCGCCGCTTCCGTTCCCTCGCCCCGACGGCCGCCCTCGCGCTCGCGGCGTGCGCGGGGTTGACCGCGTGCGGCGGGGGCGGCTCCGCCTCGGCGAGCGAGGAGGGACCTCCGGTCATCGCGCCGGGCGCGCCGGGCGACGACGCGGAGACGCTGAGCCCCGAGGAGGCGGCCGAGCGGCTTCCCGAGGCCGGGGAGCCGGACGCCGCCGACGTCGCCTACATGCACATGATGATCACGCACCACGGCCAGGCCCTGGAGATGAGCGACCTCGCGCTCGCGCACGCCGAGGAGGCGGGGGTGCGGGGCATCGCGGAGCGCATCAGGGCCTCGCAGGCGCCCGAGATCGAGGTGATGCGCGCCTGGTTGACCGAGCGGGGCGAGGACGAAGGGGGCCAGCACGGCGAGCACGACGGCCACGGGGGACACGGCGAGCACGACGGCCACGGCGGGGACGGGGAGATGCCGGGGATGGCCTCGCCCGAGGAGCTGGCGGAGCTGTCGGACGCCAGGGGCGCGGAGTTCGACGCGCTCTTCCTGGAGCTGATGATCCGCCACCACGAGGGCGCGGTGACGATGGCGGGCGAGGTGCTGGGCTCCACGACGGACCCCTCCGTCGAGCAGTTGGCGACGGACGTGCTCGCCACGCAGCACACGGAGATCGACCGGATGGGCCGACTGGCCTGAACGGCCGGGCGGCGCGCTCGGGCCCGCGCGCCGCCCGGCCGGTGGGGTCAGTCGCGGGTGAGGCGGTAGGTCATGCTGTCCACGACGACACAGGCGCCGGGGGACATGACGATCACCCGCAGCGTTCCGGTGCGGCGGTCGTAGTCGACGCCCTGCGCCTCGTACGCGCCGGAGCAGGCGCTGCGCAGCGGGAGTTGGCGCAGGGCGGTGACGTTGCCGTCGACGTCCCCGCCGTCGAGGGCGGCGGCGAGATCGACCTGGAGCAGCGGCTTGGTGGTGCCGAAGAGGCTGCCCTCGGGGTCGTCGGACGAGCACAGCAGCGTGGTGGCGTCGCGGAAGTCGCAGCCCTGCACGTCGCGGACGGGCCGGTCGAGGTGGACGGTGGCGACCTGCGGCAGGTCCTCGGAGGGCGAGGTGTCCGGATGGACGCCCGGGGTGGGGAAGACCAGGAAGCGGTCCATGGTGCCCCACTCCCCGGAGAGCATCCACCGGCCGTCCGGCGAGATCGCGACCCAGGAGTTGTTCAGCACCTCGTCGGGACCGAGCCGGTGGACGTACTCGGCCCAGTCCCCGGACGGGTCCTGGACGCGGTACATCTTGGTGTCCCCGTCGTCCCGCTGGTAGGGCTCGATGTAGTGGCCGTCGTAGGAGGCGTCGGGGTCGCCGACGTGGTTCCAGCCGCGGGTCCTGACGTCGAACGGGATGGTGCCGATGCCGGTGTAGCGGTTGGCGCTGTTCGCGGGGACCTCGACGGAGGCGAGCCCCTGGCTCTCGGTCAACGGGTCGGCGCGGTCGGAACCGACCTCGCTCCAGGTGTCGGCGGCGGGCGCGGGGTCGGCGGCGGCGGGCGGCGCCGCGGAGAGCCCGGCGGCGAGCGCGAGGGCGGCGAGCAGGCCGGTCGCGGCGACGGGGCGGCGGCGTGGGGCGCGGGGGGACATGGGGACGGGGCTCCTCGGTGGTGGGGGAACTCTCGCCCGGGAGTCTTCCCCGCCGAGGAAGGCGTGTACAGACCAACTCGGCCCGGTTCAGGTCCCGTCGGCCCGGCGGCGGGCGGTCAGCACGACGTCCAGGAGCCCGGGGAAACGCGCGTCGAGATCGGCGCGGCGCAGGGCGTTCAGCTTGGCGGTGCCCCGGTACACCTGGCGGATGACGCCCGCCTCGCGCAGCACCCGGAAGTGGTGGGTGCAGGTCGACTTGGAGACCGGCAGCGCGAACGCGGAGCAGGGCAGCTCCTCCCCCGTCTCCGCGAGGACGCCGACCACCGAGAGCCGCACCGGGTCGGCCAGGGCGTGCAGCACCCGCTCCAGCGCGAGCTGCTCGCGGTCGGGGTGGGCCAGGGCGCGGCCCGGGGCTGCGGTGCCGGCTCCGGACGTCATGGCCCCATCCTACGGAACGGGTCCGCGCCGGCGGCCGCGCGCCGGGCGCCCTCGCCCGGCGCCGGACCCTCCTTGTACGATGACTCTCGTACTTAACGTCCCGCCGCGCCTCACGGCCCTCCGAGGCCGGGCGCCGGGCGGGCCCGTGGGAGGAGATTTGGTGAGTTCGCTCTTCGAGCCCTGGTCGTCGCGTTCGCTGACGGTGCCCAACCGGGTCTGGATGGCCCCCATGTGTCAGTACTCGGCGGACGCCTCGGGACCGGACGTCGGGGCGGTCAACGACTGGCACGTCACCCACTACGTCAGCCGCGCGGTCGGCGGCGCGGGGCTGGTGCTGCTGGAGGCCACCGCGGTCTCCCCCGAGGGGCGGATCAGCCCCCGGGACCTGGGGCTGTGGAACGACCGGCAGCAGGAGGCGCTGACCCGGCTGACCGGGCGGCTGCGCGCCCACGGCGCGGTCGCCGGCGTGCAGCTCGCGCACGCCGGGCGCAAGGCGTCGACGCACGTCCCGTGGGAGGGCGGCGGGCCGCTGGCCGAGGACGAGGGGGCGTGGACGACGCTGGGCCCGAGTCCGCTGCCGTTCGACGCGGGCCACCCCGCCCCGCACGAGTTGAGCGTCGAGGAGATCGGCGAGGTCGTCGAGCGGTTCGCGGCGTCCGCCCGCCGCGCGCTGGCCGCCGGCTTCCAGGTGGTCGAGGTGCACGGCGCGCACGGCTATCTGCTCGGGGAGTTCCTCTCCCCGCACAGCAACCACCGCACCGACGGCTACGGCGGCGACTTCGCCGGGCGGGCCCGGCTGGCGCTGGAGGTCGTCGAGGCCGTGCGGGCGGTGTGGCCCGAGGACCTCCCGTTGTTCTTCCGGATCTCGGCCACCGACTGGCTGCCGGAGCACGGATGGACCCCGGACGACACCGTGCGGCTGGCCGGCGAGTTGCTGGCGCGCGGCGTCGACCTGCTGGACGTCTCCTCCGGCGGCAACGCCCCGGGGGTGCGCATCCCGACCGGTCCCGGCTACCAGGTGCCGTTCGCGGCCCGCGTCAAGGCGGAGACCGAACTCCCGGTGGCGGCCGTCGGATTGATCACCGAGCCGGAGCAGGCGGCCAAGATCCTGGAGGCCGGCGAGGCGGACGCCGTCCTGCTGGGCCGGGCGCTGCTGCGCGAGCCCTACTGGCCGCGGCGCGCCGCGCGGGAGCTGGGCGCGACCGGGCTGCCGCTACCCCCGCAGTACCTGCGGGCCCACTGAGCGGCCACGGCGCACGGAATACCGTTGCCCCGGCGCGTGGACTCCCCCGCGCGCCGGGGAACGCCCGGGGGCCGCGACCGGTCAACGGGCTGTCGGTGCTTGCCAGTAGGGTGACCGACCGTGGCAGCACGAGCATTGCATGAGATTGTCGAGGCGGGCTGGGCGAAGGCGCTGGAGCCCGCGGCCGAGCGGATCGCGGCCATGGGGGACTTCCTCAGAGCGGAGATCGCGGCCGGCCGCACCTATCTGCCCGCGGGCGGACACGTCCTGCGCGCGTTCCAGCAGCCGTTCGACGAGGTGCGGGTGCTGATCGTCGGTCAGGACCCCTATCCCACGCCGGGGCACGCCGTCGGCCTGTCGTTCTCCGTGGCGCCCGAGGTGCGCCCGCTCCCCGGCAGCCTGGAGAACATCTACCGCGAGCTGGGCAGCGACCTCGGCCTGCCCCGGCCGTCCAACGGCGACCTGACGCCCTGGACCGAGCAGGGCGTGCTGCTGCTCAACCGCGCGCTGACCACCGCGCCCCGCCGGCCGGCCGCGCACCGGGGCAAGGGCTGGGAGGAGGTCACCGAGCAGGCGATCCGCGCGCTGGTGGCGCGCGAGCGCCCGCTGGTGGCGATCCTGTGGGGACGGGACGCGCGGGGGCTGCGCCCGATGCTGGGGCCGGTACCGGCGGTGGAGTCCGCCCACCCCTCGCCGATGTCGGCGGACCGCGGCTTCTTCGGCTCCCGCCCGTTCAGCCGGGCCAACGCGCTCCTCGCCGAGCAGGGCGCCGCGCCCGTGGACTGGCGGCTGCCGTGACGGCGTGGGTGCTGGGCGTCGACTCCGGCGGCTCGGGGCTGCGGATCGCGCTGGCGCGGGCGGGCGTCGACGGCGTGGAGCCGCCGGCCGGGCAGCGGCGGACGGACGAGCCGGTGCGCACCGGGCCCGGAGGGATCGACGCCGGCCATCTGCTGGCCCAACTGCTGCCCGCCGCTCGGGCGTTGCTCGACGAGTCGGCGCCGACGGCGCGGATCGACGCGGTGTGCGTCGGCGCCGCCGGGATGGCCACGCTCGGCGGCCGGCTGCGCGCCGAGCTGCCGCAGGCGCTGGCGGCCGGGCTCGGCGCGCGGCGGCTGGCGCTGGCCGCGGACGCGGTCACCGGGTACGCGGGGGCGCTGGGCGAGACCCCGGGCGCGGTGGCCGCCGCCGGCACGGGGATGATCGCGCTCGGCACCGAGCTGCGGTCCTGGCGACGGGCGGACGGCTGGGGCCATCTGCTGGGCGACTGCGGCGGCGGCGCCTGGATCGGGCAGCGGGGCCTGGAGGCGGCGCTGCGGGCGCACGACGGCAGGTCGGGCGGCTCGACGGCGCTGCTGGCGCGGGCGGAGGCCGCCTTCGGGCCGGTCGCCGGGCTGCCGGGGCAGCTCTATCCGCGCTCCGACCGCCCCGCGGTGCTGGCCTCGTTCGCGCCGGAGGTGGCGCGCTGCGCGAGCGGCCCGGAGGCGGACCCGGTGGCGGTGGGCATCCTCGCCGAGGCGGCGGCGCAGATCGCCGGGACGGTGGCCGCCGTCTGCCCGCCAGGCGGGGCCGGCCGGGTGGCGCTGACGGGCGGGCTGTTCCGGATGGGCGCGCCGCTGACCGAGCCGCTGGCCGGGGAGTTGGCGCGCCGGCTGCCCGGGGCCGAGGTGGTCGAGGCCGCGGGCGGGCCGCTGGAGGGGGCGTTGCTGATCGCGGGGCGGCTGGCGTTCGGGGCGTGCCGGCTGCCGGCCGATCCGGCGCTGTTGCACCTGGTCGGAGACCGGGGGTAAAGGCGGGGTGCGAGGCGCGTCACACTGACGTGCGGGATATATCGGGACACAAGCGCTTGGCGAGCCCCCGGGCGAACAGCCAACCACATCAAGGCATTAACATGCGGCGACATGAGCTCCTCCACTGGACCGGCCTCCGGCCTTCCCGTACGTATGCCGCGCCCCCGCCAGTCCGGCCGACACCGCAGGCCGGAGCCCGTTTCCGCGCCTGAGGGCGCTCCCCCGCTGGTGCTCGCCGTCCCCGGCGTGCCCTCGGCGGCGAGCCTCTCGGTGGCCGAGGAGGTGCTGAGTATCGCGCGCTCCGAGCTTCCCGGGCTCGACGCGCGGATCGGCTTCGCCGAGAAGGCGGAGGAGGAGCTGCCCGCGCTGGAGACGGTGCTCGCGGGCGCGGACGCGGCGGCGTCCGAGGAGTCGGGCGCGCCCAGCGCCATCGTGGTGCCGCTGCTGGCCGGCCCGGACAGCGCCCAGCTGCGGGGCATCCGGCAGACGGTGCTCAGCAGCGGCTCGGGCGCCGAGCTGACCGACGTGCTCGGCCCGCACCCGCTGCTCGCCGAGGCGGTGCACGTGCGGCTCTCGGAGGCGGGTCTCGCGCGCGCCGACCGCGCCCGGCTGTTCACGGTGGCGACCGCCGCCGACGGCATCGTGCTGACCACGGTCGGCGGCGAGGAGGCCGTGCAGACGGCGGGCATCACCGGCATGTTGCTCTCGGCGCGGCTGGCGGTGCCGGTGCTGGCGGCGGCGCTCGACGAGGACGGCGCGGTGGCCGCCACGGCCGAGCGTCTGCTGGAGGCCGGCTCCCGGCAGTTGGCGCTGGCGCCCTGCCTGATCGGCCCGGAGATCCCCGAGGGGCTGCTGGAGTCGGCGTCCAAGGAGGCCGGTTGCCCGGCCGCCGAGCCGCTGGGCGCCTACCCGGCGATCGGCAAGCTGGTCCTGTCCACCTACATGACGGCGGCCGGCCTGGACCCGCAGCGCTCCGGCCAGCAGAGCCCGGCGCGCTGACCCTCCCGCGCCGCGCCGCTCACGGGGGCGCGGTGCGGGAGTGGTTCCCCTCCTGTTCGAGGAGCGCGTCCAGGTCCTTCAGGCGGTCCAGGCCCTTGAGCGTCCTGGCCATCCGCCCGTTGCCCGCCAGCCGTTCGCGGTGGCGGGCGAGGAACGCCCAGTACCCCGCGGTGTAGGGGCAGGCCCGCTCCCCCACCCGGTCGCCCGGCCGGTACGCGCAGGGCCCGCACAGGTCGCTCATGCGGTGCACGTAGGCGCCGCCCGAGGTGTAGGGCTTGGTGGTCATCAGCCCCCCGTCGGCGTACTGGGACATCCCCACGACGTTCGGCAGCATCACCCAGTCGTAGCCGTCGACGAAGCAGCGGTGGAACCAGTCGGTGACGGCCGCCGGGTCCCAGCCCCGCTGGAGGGCGTGGCTGCCGAGGATCATCAGCCGGGGGATGTGGTGGGTCCACCCGGTGTCCCTGACCTGGGTCAGCACGGTGCGCAGGCAGCGCGCGGTGACGGCGTCGGCGTCGAGTTCCAGGAACCACTCCGGCAGCGGGTCGTGGTGGTCCAGGGCGTTGCGCCGGCGGTACTCCTCGCCGAAGTGCCAGTAGAGCTGCCAGACGTACTCCCGCCAGCCGGCGACCTGACGGACGTATCCCTCCACGCTGTTGAGCGGCGCGTCACCGGAACGCCAGGCGTCCTCCGCGCGGGAGACGCACTCGGCCGGGTCGAGCAGCCCGAGGTTGAGCGAGGAGGACAGCAGGCTGTGGCTCATCACCGGGTCCCGCGCCAGCATGGCGTCCTCACGCGGCCCGAACTCCGCCAGCCGGCGGCTCACGAAGCGGCGCAGCGCCGACAGGGCCTCCCGGCGGGTGGCGGGGAAGCGGCGGGGGCCGTCCACGCCGACGAAGGAGACCACGCCGTCGCGTTCCCAGCGGTCGAGGTCCTCCCTGACCTCGTCGTCGACGGCGTCCTCGCGGGGGCGGTAGGGGCCGGGGAGCCCCAGCGTCTCGGCGTCGCCCGGCGGGGGTTCGCGGTTGTCGTGGTCGAGGTTCCAGTGGTCGCCGGCCGGCTGGTCGCCGTCCATCAGCAGGTCGTGCTCGCGGCGCACCCAGCGGTAGAAGTCCTCCTGGCGCAGCGCGGCGTCCCCCTTCCCCTCCGCCCAGGCGTGGAAGTCGTCGAAGGACACCAGATAGCCGCGCGGGGGGAGCACGGTGACCTGGTCGAGGGAGGAGACCAGGCCGAGGGCGGCGCGCGAGGTGGGGTGGCAGACGGTCACCTGCCCGTCCCCGACCGCCTCGCGCAGCCCCTGCCGGTAGGTGTCGGCGCGGACGTAGGTGACGCGGTCGCCGAGCTCCGCGGCGCGGTGGCGCATCGCGGAGAGCACGAGATGGGCCTTGGCCCGGTGGAAGCGGCGGCGGCGCAGGACGGAGCGCGCCTCGATCATCACCACCGGCGCGTCGCCGGCCGGGCCTTCGGGGCCGGGGCGCAGGAAGTGCGGCCCCAACTGGTCGCCGAAGAGCCAGTGCGGGGTGCTCACGGCGCCTCCGCGCGTGGAGGCGCGGGGGTCGCGCGGGGCGCGGGGGACGGCGGCATGGGCGGGCTCCTGACCGGTGGCCGACGGCGGGCACGGGCGGGGTGGGGCACCCGGCCCGCGGGCCATCCTCACCGAGCCGGCCCCCGCCCGCCCTCCGGCGCGCCAGCGGGCGGGGTCGCCGACGGCCGTTTGCCGGACGGCGCGCCACCGGTGGTGTGCCGTTTCTATAGGCTGACGGGATGCCCGGTACCGAGGATGTGGCGACCGACCTCCAGGCGTTCGCACGACAGTTGAGGCGTGTCAACGGAGAGATCAACCGGCTGGTGCACGGCTTCGCCCTGGCGCGGGGGCTGCACCCGACGGACGTGCAGGCGCTGGCGGTGATCCTGGACAGCGAGGAGCCGCTGACGCCCGGACGGCTGGGGACCCGGCTGGGGCTGACCTCGGGGGCCGTCACGGCCTGTCTCGACCGGCTGGAGCGGTCCGGTCAGGTGCGGCGTTCGCGCGCCAGCGACGATCGGCGGGTGGTCCACGTGCACTATGTGGCGGACGCCAGGCCGGCGGCGCGGGAGTACTTCCGTCCGCTGGCGGCGGCGACCGAGAGCGTGCGCGGGCGGTTCGACGAGGCGGAGCTGTCCGTGGTGCTGCGCTTTCTGACGGAGCTGGGCCAGGAGCTGAACGAGGTGCCGGCGCCCCGACGCTGAGGCGGAGGGGGGCGCGTCCCGCGGCCGCACTCCGTCGTTATATCTTGATGCTTGAGATTGTTTTTCGTCGAGATAACTCGCCACAGCCCACGCCCCGCGGCGTACGGGCGTCTGAACGGGAGCGGCCCATGTTCGGTAGCAGGGGAAGGGCCGGCTGGCTGCTCGCCCTGGTCGTCCTCGTGGTCTGGCTCGGCGCGGGCGGGGGGTTGGGGCCGTTCGCCGGCAGGCTCGGCGAGGTGGCCACCAACGACCAGGCCGCCTTCCTGCCGGGCGGCGCCGAGTCCACCCGGGTGCTGGAGGGCCAGCGGGCGTTCCGGCAGGAGGAGTCGCTGCCGGCGATCGTGGTGTGGACGGCCGAGGAGGACGGGGCCGCGCTGCCGGGGTCGGCGCCGGAGGAGGCGGACGCGGCACTGCGGTCGCTGGCCGGGGAGGCCGCGCTGGCGGGTGAGCCGTCCCCGGCGCTGCCGTCCGACGACGGGCTGGCGCTGTCGGGTGTGGTACCGCTCGACCCGGACCTGGACGAGGAGCTCGCCGGGGCCCTGGAGCGGGTCGTCGCGGCGGCGGAGCGGGTGCCGGGCACCTCGGTCCAGGTGGCCGGCCCCGCCGCCACCCAGGCGGACCTCTCCGACGCGTTCGCGGGCATCGACGGACTGCTGCTGGGTGTCGCGCTGGTGACGGTGCTGCTGATCCTGCTGCTGGTCTACCGCTCGGTGCTGCTGCCCCTGGTGATCATCGTGGGCGCCGTCCTCGC
Source organism: Streptomyces zhaozhouensis (assembly GCF_900230195.1). GTDB lineage: Bacteria > Actinomycetota > Actinomycetes > Streptomycetales > Streptomycetaceae > Streptomyces > Streptomyces zhaozhouensis. The sequence continues at coordinate 161,098 of NZ_OCNE01000008.1, read as the reverse complement.
CCTGGCCCTCGCCTGCGCGGTGGTCTACGCGCTGGCCGACCGGGACGTAGTGCGGGTCGACGGGCAGGTGCAGGGCATCCTGTTCATCCTGGTCATCGGGGCGGCCACGGACTACGCGCTGCTGTTGACCGCGCGCTTCCGCGAGGAGCTCGGCGCGGGCGGGGACCGGCTGGCGGCGATGCGCACGGCGCTGCGGCGGTCGGCGGGAACGATCGTCGCCAGCGGCGCGACGGTCGCGCTCGGCCTGTTGGCGCTGCTGCTCAGCGACCTGACCAACAATCGCGCGCTGGGCCCGGTCGGGGCGATCGGTATCGGGTGCGCGGTGCTGAGCGCGCTGACCTTCCTGCCGGCCGCGCTGCTGCTGCTGGGGCGGGCCGCCTACTGGCCGGCCAGGCCGAGGGCCGGCACCGAGGAGGGGCATCCGGTGTGGCGGCGGGTGGCCGCGCTGGTGGACCGCGCGCCGCGCCGGGTGTGGGTGGTCACGCTGGTGGCGCTGCTGGGGGGCGCGGCGTTCGCGCCCACGCTGAACGCCAAGGGCGTGCCGCTGGACGAGATCTTCGTGGGCGGCGCGCCCTCGGTGAGCGCGCAGGAGACGCTGGGCGCGCACTTCCCCGGCGGCGCGGGCAATCCGACGGTGGTGCTCGCCGACGCCGACGCCCTGGAGCAGGTGGTCGCCGTGGCGGAGCGCACCGAGGGGGTGGCCTCGGCGGCGCCCGTGAGCGCCTCCGGGCAGCCGGGCGGCGGGCCCCCGCTGGTGGTGGACGGCCGGGTGCGGGTCGACGCGACCCTGGAGGACGCGGCGGACAGCGACGCCGCGCGGGAGACGGTGGTGCGGCTGCGGACGGCGGTGCACGGCGTCGCGGACGCCGACGCCCTGGTGGGCGGGTACACCGCGCAGCAGTACGACACCCAGCGGACGGCGGGCGAGGACCGGACGGTGATCGTCCCCGTGGTGCTGGCGATCATCCTGCTGATCCTGGTCGGCCTGCTGCGGTCGCTGGTGACCCCGCTGCTGCTGGTGGCGACCGTCGGGCTCAACTTCCTCGCCACGCTGGGGATCTCGGCCCTGGTCTTCCAGGGCCTCCTCGGCTTCGGGGGCGCCGACTCGTCCGTGCCGCTGTACGGCTTCGTCTTCCTGGTGGCCCTCGGCGTGGACTACAACATCTTCCTGATGTCGCGGGTCCGCGAGGAGACACGCGCGCACGGCACCCGGGAGGGCGTGCGGCGCGGGCTGACCTCGACCGGCGGGGTGATCACCTCGGCCGGGCTGGTGCTGGCCGCCACGTTCGCCGCACTGAGCGTGATCCCGCTGGCGTTCCTGGCGCAGATCGCGTTCATCGTGGCGTTCGGGGTGCTGCTGGACACGCTGGTGGTGCGTTCGCTGCTGGTGCCGGCGCTGGTGCGGGACATCGGGCCGCGCGTCTGGTGGCCGGGGGACCTGGCCCGGCGCGAGGAGGGCACGCGCTGACCCGCGCTCGCCGCGCGCGTCCCTCAGGGCAGTCGGAGCAGGTGCATCCGGTACTCCTCGACCTGGGGGAGGCGGCGACGGGCGAGATCGTCGAGCAGCGCGCGGTGACGCGGGGGCAGGGCGTCGTGGACCGCGCGCGGCAGTGAGGTCAGGGTGTGGGAGGCGAGCACCCGGCTGCCGGGCGCCCAGTCGGCGACGACCTCGATGTCGGCGCAGCCCCAGCGCAGCCGCGCGTCGGTCCTGCTGAGGGCGTCGTGCGCGTCCTGGTCGGCGACCAGCCGGGGCGTGTGGGTGTCCAGGGCCAGCAGGGTGCCGGGCAGCCGGCGGGCGATCCGTCCGACGAGCGCGCGCACCTCCGCCTCGGGCAGGAAGGGCAGCACGGCCTCGGCGGCGAACAGGCGGGCCCCGCCGGGCTCCCGGCCCACCTCTTCCAGCCAGTCGGGCTCGGTGACGGAGGTGGCGAGCGTCGTGCGGCGCGGGGTCTCGGCGAAGAACGCGCCGCGCAGGGCGGCGACATCGGGCAGGTCGAGCTCGAACCAGCGCGCGCGGCCGTTGTCGGTCCGCTCGAAGCGGGTGTTCAGCCCCGCGCCGATCTCCACCACCGTGCCGGCGGGGTGGTCGCCGAGGAAGTCGCGGGTCCAGTGGTCGAAGAGCAGGGTGCGCAGCACCGAGCCGGTGAGGCTGGGCAGTTCGGCGAAGCGGGCGAAGTCGTAGTCCAGCGCGTCGACCAGCTCCGCGGCGCGCGGGTCGGTGAGCGCCGCGTCGGGGCGGCGATGCTCGACGGCCCGTCCGTAGAGGGGGATCAGCAGGGTCTCCTGCACGGCGCCCAGGGAGGGGCGGGTGGGCGGGTGCGACGCGTCGTGGGACATGGGGCTACTATACGCAAACGGCAATCATGTTCAATAAGGAGGTGGCCCCCCGTGGCCGTGCCCAAGCGCAAGATGTCGCGCAGCAACACCCGTCACCGCAGGGCGCAGTGGAAGGCGAGCACGCCCGATCTCGTGCCGATCACCGTCGACGGCCGACAGCACCTGGTCCCGCGCAACCTCGTGCGCGCCTACCAGCGTGGCCTGCTGACCCCCTGACCCGCCCCTTCGCGCGAGAGACGAGGCCCCCGTGTCCGCCCACTGCCAACTCACCGGCCGCAAGCCGGGCTTCGGCAACCAGATCTCCCACTCCCACCGCCGCACCCGACGCCGCTTCGACCCCAACATCCAGACCAAGCGGTACTGGCTGCCCAGCGAGAACCGGTTCGTCCGGCTGCGGCTGAGCGCCAAGGGCATCAAGACGGTCGACGTCATCGGGATCGAACGCGCCGTCGCCCGCGTCCGCGCCCGGGGCGAACGGGTCTGACGCCCCGCCCCCGCCCGTCCCCGTCCCCCGTCCCCCGTCCCCCGTTCCGAGGAGGAACGCACCACCATGGCCAAGGCCAGCAAGATCGCCAAGAACGAACAGCGCAAGGAGATCGTCGCCCGCTACGCCGCACGCCGCGCGGAGCTCAAGGCCGTCGTCCGCTCCCCCGACAGCACCCAGGCCGAACGAGAGGCCGCCCAGCGCGAGTTGCGCCGCCAGCCGCGCGACGCCAGCGCCACCCGCGTGCGCAACCGCGACAGCGTCGACGGCCGGCCACGCGGCCACCTGCGCGCGTTCGGGCTCTCCCGGATCAACCTGCGCACGATGGCCCACGCCGGCGAACTCCCCGGCGTGACCAAGTCCAGCTGGTGAACGCGCCGCCCGCCCGCGCCGGCGTGCGCGCGGGCGGGCGGGCGCCGGCTCAGCGGTCCAGCTCCCTCAGGTAGTCGCCGAAGCCCTCGACGCCGTCCACGATGCGCGGCCCGCTGATCGCCTCGTTGTAGTCGAGGATGTGGAAGTTGCGCTCCCGGACCGCCGTCACCTCGGACAGCGCGGGCGAGGAGGTCAGGAAGGCGATCTTCTCCTCGGCCGGCAGGTCACCGTAGTCGAGGATGATGATCACCTCGGGGTCGGCCTCGATGACCGGCTCCCACCCCACCGAGGTCCAGCGCTCGGTGAGGTCGGCGAAGACGTTCTCGCCGCCGGCGATCTCGATGATCTCGTGGGGCGGCGCCTGGTTGCCCGAGGTGAACGGCGCGTCGACGCCCGAATCGTAGAGGAAGACCCGGGGCGGCCTGCCCTCGGGCGCCCGTTCCCGCACCGCCTCGACCCGCTCCCGCAGGCCGGCGACGACCTCCTCGGCGCGCTCCCGCACGTCGAAGATCTCCCCCAGCCGCTCCAGGTCGGTGTAGAGCCCCTCGAACGGGGTCACCTCCAGCGGGTGCCCCGGGTAGTTGTAGCAGGTCTCGCTGTGCAGAAAGCTCTGGATGCCCAGGTCGTCCAGGATCGCGGGCGTGATGCCGCGCTCGTCGCTGAAGCCGGACTGCCAGCCGGCGACCACGAGGTCCGCGCGCGCGTCCACCACCAGCTCGCGGTTGAGCAGGTCGTCGCTGAGCATCTCCACCCGGGCGTACTCCTCGGCCCAGGGGGACTCCTCCACCGGCGGGTTGGCCGGGGGCATGACATAGCCGTGCACGGCGTCGGTCAGGCCGAGCGCGAAGAGCTTGTCGGCGCTGCCCGCCTCGTAGACCACGGCTCGCTCCGGCCTGCGGTACTCCACCTCCTCGCCGCAGCGGGCGACCGTGGTGGTCTCCGCCTCGCCGCCGGAGTCGTCGGCGACGTCGGCGCCGCAGCCGGTCAGCAGCAGCGCGCCGGCCACGGCCGGGAGGAGTACGGTTCGGGAACGGGGTGCGGTCATGGGCGACTTCCTCGGCTTTCCGGTGTGCCTCGTACCGCCTCGGCGGCTCCCGCCGGGGCGGTCGAGGAGTTCAGGGTGTAGAGCAGTTGCGGGTCGCCCGTCAGCGGGTGGGGCACCACGGTGGCGGCGACGCCGAAGACCCCGGCGACCAGCTCCTCGGTGACCACCTCGCGCGGGGTGCCGACGGCGACCAGCGCCCCGGCCTCCAGCACGGCGATCCGGTCACAGACGGCCGCCGCGAGGTTCAGGTCGTGCAGCACCACCAGCACGGTCAGCCCGGGGTCGCGCAGCAGCCCCAGCAGCGCGACCTGGTGGCGGATGTCGAGGTGGTTGGTCGGCTCGTCCAGCACCAGCAGCCCGGCCTCCTGCACCAACGCCCGCGCGGCCAGCACCCGTTGACGTTCCCCACCGGAGAGGGTGAGCACCCCGCGGTCGGCCAGGTGCAGCACGTCGAGCCGGCGCATCGCCTCCCGGCACAGCGCCCGCTCCCGCGCGCTCAGGGGCTGGTTGCCCCTCAGATGGGGCGTGCGGCCGAGGGCGACGATCTCCTCGACGGTGAAGTCCAGCTCCGTGCCGCTCTCCTGGCTCAGCGCGGCGACCCCCCGCGCGCTCTCCCGCAGCGGCATGTCGGCGAGGTCGCGCCCGTCCAGCCACACGGTGCCCCCGGTGGGGCGCAGCGCGCGGTAGACGCAGCGCAGCGCCGTGGACTTGCCGCTGCCGTTGGGGCCGACCAGGCCGACGACCTCGCCCGCGCCGACCGTGAGGGACAGGGCCCGCACCAGGGCCCGGCCCCCGGCCTCGACCGAGAGCCCGTCGAGTCGGAGTGGTTCGCGTGTCATTCAACGTCCTCCGAAGAGATAGCCCCGCCGGCGCATCAGCGCGACGAAGACCGGCACCCCGACCAGCGCCGTGATCACACCGAGCGGCAGCTCGCGCGGGGCCGCGAGGGTCCTGGCCAGCAGGTCGGCCCAGACCATGAAGACCGCGCCGACCAGGGGCGCGACCAGCAGCACCCGCACATGGCGGGCGCCCACCACGATGCGCACCAGATGCGGGACGATCAGCCCGACGAAGCCGATCGCCCCGCTCACCGCGACGATCGCCCCCGTCATCAGCGAGGTGAGCACGAACAGCCCCCGGCGCAGGGCGGTGACGTCGACGCCCAGACTGGCGGCCGTCTCGTCGCCGAGCGCGAGCACGTCCAGCGACCGGCTGCGGCGGTGCAGCACGCCCAGCCCGACGAGCACCACCAGCGCGACCACCGGAAGCGAGCCCCAGGTCGCGGCCCCCAGGCCGCCCATCGTCCAGAACAGCACGGTGTGGGTGGCCTCGCCGTCGGGCGCGAGGTAGACCAGCACGCTCATCAGCGCCTGGAACCCGTAGGCCAGCGCGATCCCGGTGAGCACCAGCCGCAGCGGCGTCAGGCCCGTGCGGCTGTAGGAGGCGAGATAGACCAGCGCCGAGGCGGCCAGCGCGCCCGCGAACGCCCCGGCCGAGAGCGCGTAGATCCCCAGCGAGCCGAAGAGGCCGACGGTCAGCACGGAGACGGCGCCGACCGAGGCCCCCGAGGAGATGCCCAGGACGAACGGGTCGGCCAGCGCGTTGCGCACCAGCGCCTGCACGGCCACCCCGATCGCGCTGAGCCCGGCGCCGACCACCACGGCCAGCAGCACGCGGGGCGTGCGCACCTGCCAGACGATCTGGTAGCGGGTCACCTCGTCGGCGGTGATCGTGCCGCCGCTGAGCGCGGCCCAGAGGTAACGGGCCACGTCCGGCGGCGAGATGACGGCCGTGCCCCACCCGATGGCCAGCAGGACCGAGACCGCCAGCAGCACCAGCAGCCCGGCCATCGCGAGGACCAGCGCCCGCCCGGCGAGCCGCGGGGTGCCCGCCTCAGCCGGAGGAGCGGGCGCCGACCCGGTGGCGGGCCCGGCGGGAAGGGCGGGCCCGGGAGCGGACCGCCCCGGGGCGGGCGTCCCCTCGCGGGGCAGGGGGGCGGGAGGTGTGGCCATATCGAGGAACGATAAGCACATTGGTAATCATTTTCAACACGTGCTCAGCGCGCATCCTCGCCCCGCAGGGTCAGAATGCGCACGGAGCGCTCCCCCTCGTGCGGGTCCCGCCCGTGCCAGCAGCGGTAGTTGTCCAGCAGCAGGATCTCCCCGCGGGCGAGCGAGAGGCGGGGCAGGGACGCCTCAAGGCCATGGACCCTGGCCTCGAAGCGCGCCAGCATCTCCCGGACATACCCCTCGCGCGGGTCGCGGCGCAGAGGGACGGCGCCGTCGGTGCGGCGCACCACGCGCCGCCCGGCCCGGGTGAACTCGACGTGGCGGGCGACGCGCGGCAGCGCCGGCAGTCCGCGCAGCCCCGCCCAGGCCCCGTAGAGGTCGACGTCCACCGTGGTCAGGAAGGCGTGCAACTCCGGGTCCTCCTCGGCCAGCCGGTCCACCAGCCGGTAGGCGTCGAGCACGAGGGAGGCGCCCCCCGAGGGCGCCGGACGCACGCTCTGCACCAGCACGTGGTCCTCGTCCGGATGGCGCCGCCGCGTCGGCACGCCCCCGACGTCCACGACGAAGTCCAGGCCGTCGGCGTGGAGATGGACCGGCCCGCCGTCCCGCGAGGCGCGCTCGCGGAGCGGGTACAGCTCGCGCAGGCGCGCGCCGAGCACCGTGGCGGCGGCCACCACCAGCGCGTCGGCCGTCACCTCGGCGCCGGTCAGCACGACGGCGCCGTCACGGGCGAGCGCGCGGGCCGCGTCCGCGCCCCGGGCGAGCGGGACGCGCGTCGGCAGCACGCCGCAGGCGCCCCCGAGCGGGTCGGCGCGGGGAACGTCGGCAACGGACATGACGGGAACTCCCTTCGGCACCGCCGGATCGGCGTGCGGCACGGGGCGACCGGCCTCGCGAACGGGGGCCGCCTGCGGGCATCCTAGGTGAAAATGATTGCCGGTTCCCCTTGGCGGGCGGGTGACGACCGCCACGTGATGGAAACGATCCCCTTCTCCCAGGGCTCACGTGAGGAGACCCGCGCCCGCCCCGCCGTGACCGCGCGACGCGGGGCGCCCTTCGCCGTCCGCGAGGCCGCCGGGCGGCGGGGGACGGCCGGAGACCAGGACGGCCCGCGCGCGGCCGACCCCCGGCCCTTCGACTCGGGTGACGGGATCGACGGCGGGGACGCGACCGGGATCGACGCGCACGGCCATCGCCACGCGGGGCGTCAGGTGAAGGCGACCAGGACGCGACTGACGCCGTACTGCCAGACGCAGCTGACCGAGCGGAAGCCCGCGGCGCGCAGCAGGCGGGCGTGGTCGGCGAAGGTGAGCGCGTTGCCGCCCTCCCCCTCCGGCGGCTGCCGGCGGGCGCGCTCCTCGAAGGCGTGGGCCAGCTCGGGGTCCAGGGCGGCCTCGCGCCACCAGGCGGCCCAGTCCGGGGTGTCGCCCTCAAGGGCCGCCGCCATCCGGCGGTCCCCGAGATGGGCGGCGAGCCCCGAGACCTCGGCGGCGTCGGCGGGGAAGTGGTCGGCGTTGACCAACATCCCGCCGGGCCGCAGCAGTTCACCCAGCTGACGGTAGGTCAGCTCCAGGGTGCGCTCGCTGAGGCAGTGCAGGGCGGTGGCCGTCAACACGGCGTCGGGGGCCCGGTCCAGGCGCAGCGCCTCCGTCCAGCCGTCGGCGCCGAGGACGGCCTCCACGTAACGGGCGGCGTCCGGGCGGTGGGTGCGCGCCAGCTCCAGCAGCAGCGGGTCGCGGTCGACGGCGACGATCTCGGCGGCCGGCAGCCGGCCGGCGAGGCGGGCGGCGAGCGAGCCAGGCCCGCAGCCGAGGTCGACCAGCAGCGGGCGGGCCAGGTCGCGCGTCGCGTACTCGGCCACGTCGGCGAGCACGGCGAAGCGCTCCTCGCGATGGATCGCGTACCGCCGCTGCTGGCGCTCCCAGCGCTCGACCCAGTACTCGGCCGTCGCCATGCTCACGCCCATGGGAACGCGCCACCTCCAGCCGTCATCGGTGTCCGTGGGCGACACCCTACCTGGCGATGGTTTTCAGTTGCGTTTCCACGGCGGACGTTTCAGTCGAGGGTGTCGAGCACCGCCAGCAGCCCGTCGATCTCCTCGGGCGTGTTGTGGACATGGAGGCTTACCCGGACGGCCCCGTCCCGCGCGTCGTCCGCGCGGGCGCCCGCCCGGCAGAGGCTGTCGGCGCGGACCAGGAAGCCGTGGCTGTGCAGGACGAATCCGAGGTCGTCGGAGCCCAGGCCGCGGTGGCGGAACGAGACGATGCCGCGCCGGGGCTGGGCCGTCGCGTCGGCGGCCAGGCTGAGCTGGCAGCCCAGCACCTCGTACTGCGGCAGCCGGCGCAGTCGGTCGGTGAGACGGGCCGCCAGGGCCGTCGTCCAGCGTTCGATCCGGCCCACGTCGGCCGCCGCCAGCCAGTCCAGGGCGACGCCGAGGCTGACCAGACCCACCGTGTTGGGCGTGCCGCTCCAGCCGCCGGGGCGGAAGGCGGGCCCGCGCGACTGGCGCGCCCAGACGGCTCCGGTGCCGGGCAGCGCCAGGGCCTTGTGGCCGGAGAAGACCAGGAAGTCCACGTCGAGCCGGCCCAGGTCCACCGGGACGTGGCCCACGCTCTGCGCGGCGTCGAGGCAGATCGGCACGTCGGGGCCGACCGCCTCGCGCAGCCGGTGCACGTTCATGTCGCCGCCGAGCACGTGGTGGACGTGGGTGGCCGCCACGAACCGGGTGCGGGGGCCGACCAGTCCGGGCAGCGCCCGGTGGTCGTAGTCCCCGGAACCCTCCTGGTAGGGCAGCCCGCGCACCACGATCTCCACGCCCGCGCGGGCCAGCCGCTCGGCGGCCTCCCGCCAGGGGACCAGGTTGGCCTCGTGGTCGGCGAACGGCACCAGGATCTCGTCGCCGTCCGCGAGCTGCGGCGCCAGCCAGTCGAGGGCGACGGCGCGCAGCCCCTCGGTGGTGCCGCTGACGAAGTGCACGGAGGAACGGTCGGGCGCGGGGTCGCCGAGGAACGCGCCGACCCGCTCCCTGACCCGTTCCAGCGCGGCGGTGGTCGCGTTGGCCCAGGGGTAGGTGCCGCGCCCGGCGTTGGCGTTCCTGGTGACCAGGTACTCCTGGACCGCGTCCAGCACGGCGCGCGGCTTCTGCGCGGTGGAGGCGCTGTCCAGATAGGCCAGCTCGGGGTGGGCGGCGACGATGGGGAACTGTTCGCGCAACTCCCGCTGCCAGGAGGCGAGTCGGGCCAGCTCGGCGTCGGGGCCCGCCGGTTCGGCGGCGCGCACGGCGCTCACTCCCGCACCAGCGGCGCGCCGGCGTCGCGCCAGGCGACGACGCCGCCGGCCAGGCTGCGCACGTTGGTGTGCCCCATCCGGGTCAGCAGCGCGGCGAACCTGGCGGACTTCTCGCCGACCGGGCAGACCAGCAGCACCGGCCGGTCCCGGCCGAACGGCAGCCCGCCGTGCACCTGCTGCTCGAACAGCTCGTCGACGATGTTGATCGCCCCCTCGATGTGCAGCGCGGCGTAGGCGTGCGAGCCGCGCAGGTCGACGACGAGCGGCCGTTCCTCCTCGATCCAGCGGCGCGCCTCCGCCACCCCCGCGTCGCGGACCGCGGCCAGCTCCGCCTCGGTGACCGTGGCCAGGGCGTTGCGGTGGGGGGCGCGGCCGAGGAGTTCAGGGCGCCGTCGGCGGACGTAGCCGAGATAGCTCTCCACCCGGTCGCAGGCGATGAAGACGGCGGTCGCGCGCTCGGCGGGCTCCCCGCTGGCGCGCCGGGCGCGTTCCTCGTCCAGGGGGCGCAGGTGGCTGACCGCGCCCCGGTAGGCGGCGCCGCTGGTGGGCCCGGCGAGCAGCCCGCAGCGGCGGTTGAGCTCGACCATGCCGTCGATCGCCTCGTCGGCGGTGACGGCCTCGATCACGTCGTAGGTCTCCGGGTCGAACAGGCCGACCTCGGCGACCTCGTCGAGGGTGCGGATGCCGGGGATGAAGTCCGACTTCGCCGCGACCAGCCCCAACACCCCGACGCCCGGGTCGTGTTCGCGCAGCACCCGGGCGACACCCGTGGAGGAGCCGGCGGTGCCGACGCAGGCGACGAACCAGTCGGGCGCCCGGCCGCCGAGATCCTTGACGATCTCGGGGCCGGTGCCGGTGGTGTGCGCCTCGGTGTTGCGCGGGTTGAAGTACTGGTCGGTGTGGAGGTGGTGGGCGCCGTCCTCGGTCAGGGCGCGGTGGAACTGGGTCAGCGGATCGTCGGTGTCCGTCGGGTCCAGGCACTCGCTGCGCCCCGGCAGCTCCTCGATCTCCGCGCCGAGCAACAGCAGCAGCTCGCGCAGCTCGGGCACCCGCATCCGGTTGGTGACGCTGCGGAAGCGGAGCCCGTGGAGGCCGGCGAGGACGGCGAGCGCCTTGGCCGTGTTGCCGCTGGACAGCTCCACCACCTGCGCGTCCCGCTCCACGGCGCCGGCCAGGTCGGGGCGCAGCATGTTCCAGGCGGCGCGGTCCTTGACGGAGCCGAACGGGTTGAGCATCTCCAGCTTGGCGTAGAGGTCGATGGTGCGCAGCCCGTGCACGGCGGGGTCGATGCGCACCAGCGGCGTGTTGCCGATGGCCTCGGTGATGTCGTCGTATCTCATGACTCTCCGCTCCTGCGCGTGGTGTGGGGCCAGTACCGCTCGTCCAGGGACCACCACCAGGCCCCGTCCGGCCGCCGGCCGGCGGCGACCTTGCGGGCGCCGGGCCGCATCTGCGCGCGGTGGGCGCGGAAGTCCATGCAGTAGCCGGCGGTGTTGGCGAAGGCGAGCAGGTCGCCGCGGTCGGGCAGGCGCGGCAGGAAGACCGTGCGCCGGGTCACCAGGTCGGACTCCAGGCAGAGGTCGCCGACGAGATGGACGCCGACCGGGCGGTCGTCGCCGTCCCCCGGGGGGTCGGCGGCGCCGGCCCGCGGCACCAGCACCGGGTCGGTCAGCACGCCGTGCTCCTCCAGACTGACGTCGCCCGCCGTCATGGCCAGCCGCACCAGCCGGGTGCCGTCCTCGGTGGCCCGCACGTCCACGACCCGCGCCAGGGAGAGCCCGCACTGGTCGACCAGGGAGCGCCCGGGCTCCACCCACAGGTCGTAGAGGTGCTCCAGCAGCACCTCGGCGAGGGGTCGGCCGAGGCCCGGCGCGGGCGTGTTCAGCAGCTCGTCGAGGTAGCCGGGCCCGGCGACCGGCCGGTGCGCGGGGTAGAGGGTGAGCCGGCCGCGCACCGTGCCGCCCTCGTTCCGCAGCCCGTAGCCGTGACCGCCCCAGGTCAGCGGCGGGCGGCGGCCGAGCACGGCGTCGGTCAGCGCGGTGGTGTAGCGCTCCCACTGGCGGCCGTCGGCGAGATAGCTCGCGCCGAAGCCGCCGCCGACGTCCACGACGCGCGGGTCCAGGCCGCGCGCCCTGGCCTCGTCCAGCACGAGCACGCAGCTCTCCAGCGCCAGCGCCTTCTCCTCAAGCCCCGTCGTGTCCAGGTGGTAGCCGACGCCCAGCAGCTCCACGGCGTCGCGTTCCCGCGCGCAGAGGTCCAGCAGCTCGCCGACGGCGCCGGCCGGGGTGCCGAAGCGGGTGCGGCGGGTCAGCAGCCGCACGCCCTCGGAGGCGAAGCCGGACAGCCGCAGCAGGACCCGCACCCGGGGCAGGCCCCTGGCGCGCACCAGGCGCACCAGGTCGGCCAGCTCGGCGGGCGCGTCCACGTGCACGGTCACCCCGGCGCGGGCGGCCAGCCACAGGAAGTCGGGGTCCTTGGGACCGGTGGCCACCACGCGGTCGGGGGCGAAGCCGGCGCCCAGCGCGTGGGACAGCTCCGCCACGGAGGCGGCGTCCAGACCGGCCTCGGTGTCGGCGAGCCGGCGGACCAGCGCGCTGGAGGCGTTGGCCTTGTGCGCGAAGCAGATCCGCCCCTGGAGCCGGTGGCGCCGGTAGACCGCGCGGAACGCCTCCACGTTCGACGCCACCACCTCCGGGAGGACCACGTTCAGCGGCGAGCCCAGCGCGTCGACCAGCTCGTGGAGCAGGTCGGGCGCGGCCAGCAGCGCGCGCAGCGGCGGCTCCAGCCGGGGTTCGAGGAAGAGCGGCTCCTCCGGGGCGGCCCCCGAGCCGTCCTCCGAGGCGGCGGAGCCCACTAACCCCTGGTCCTGGGACAAGGGTGCACCCATGAACTGACAGTCCTCCCCACGCACAACGGCGGCAACGTCCCGTGGACGCGCCCGAGTTGCCCCCTCGGCAGCCCTGATAATCATTTCCAGATCGACACGATTCACGCCCCGCCCGTGCGGCCGGGGCGCGCCGGCCCTCCGAGGACGGCCACCGAGCGGTCACGTCGAGTGATTCCCCGGCCCGCGCGCTGTGATGCCAGACATAGGACAAAGGTCCCCTACGAGGCGGGGTAGCGGTGCCGCGCGCCCGGGGCCCGGCGGCGGGCGGGGGTCGGGCCGGGGGCGTCTACGGGCCGGGTTCGTAGCGGAGGTCTTTGCCCGGCTCAGGGGGCCGCGCTAAGACTGGCCGTCGTCCGCAATCGCGGGATTTACCCCCACTTCCAACGAGGAACGACCACATTGTTCGCACACAGCACCCCTGGCCCCCGCTGGTCCCGGAACCGCAGGGTTTCGGTGGCCGGTGTCGTCGCCGCCGGCGCCGCGGCCATGGCCGTCTCGCTCGTACCGGGCAGCGCGGCCGGCGACTCCCCCGAGGCGCGCACCGCTCCCGCCCCGACCGCGACCCCGACCGAATCCCCCGTGGCCTTCACGCTCGCCCAGGCCGCGGCCGACTCCGGCTCGCCGCGTGACGTCCTCGCCGGCCGGCCGTCCGCCCTGGAACTCCGCCCCGACGCCCAGCCCCGGCAGGCCGCCGCCGACGACGAGGAGACGGCGGAGACGGCGGACGAGCAGCGGAAGAGCGCGGAGCCCGCGACCGAGGACGACGACAGCGGCGAGGACAAGAACGGCGACGACAACGGCGACGAGGCCGCGCCCGCCGCCGCGCCCGCCGAGGAGACGTACCCGGACAACCTCGACGGCTGGATACGCGAGGCCCTGGACATCATGGACGAGCACGACATCCCGGGCACCTACGAGGGTATCCACCGCAACATCATCCGGGAGTCCAGCGGCGACCCGAACGCCATCAACAACTGGGACATCAACGCCCAGAACGGCGTGCCCTCCAAGGGCCTGCTCCAGGTCATCAAGCCCACCTTCGACGCCTACCACGTCGAGGGCACCGCCCACGACCAGTACGACCCGGTGGCCAACATCGTGGCGGCCTGCAACTACGCGGCCGACCGCTACGGGTCGATGGACAACGTCAACGGCCCCTACTGACCATCCCCCGCCCGCCGCTCCCCCTCGGCGGGCACCCCGACCCGGTCCGCCCCGCCGCCCCGCGGGGTGGGCCGGGTCGCTTCGCGGGGGCGGACGTTCAGCCGGCGACGGAGGCGCGCCCCGGGTGGCGCGGGCCGAGGAAGACGACGACGCCGGTCTCCTCCGAGGCGCGCGCCGGCGCCGCCTCGACCCAGCCGAGGCGCCGGTAGAAGGCGCGGGCCGGTGCGGCGACCAGGTGGGTGAGCAGCCAGCAGCGTCCCGACGGCACGTCGTCCGTCACGGCCGCCAGCAGCGCCCTGCCGACGCCCCGGCCGGCCGCCGCCGGATCGACCGCCAGGTCGTTCACCTCGCGACCGCCGCACAGCAGGGCCCTGGTGCGCTCGGCGCCCAGCGTCGCGGCGGCCTTCCCGTAGGAACGGTCCCGGGGGAAGACCTCCGGTGTGGTCACACCGGTCGCGAACCCCAGCACCCGCTCCCCGTCCCGGGCCAGCGCGGCGACGAACCCCGGCCTGCGCACCTCGTCCGGCAGCCGGCGCACGAACACGTCGGCCCTCGACTCGTCCTCGTTCCACGGCGGCCCTGCGAACGCCGCGACATAGGCCCGCCGCAGCCCGGCGCGCCGCCGCAGCAGCTCCGCCCCGTCGACCCGGAGCGCGGTCGGCTCCGCTCCCCGGCCGTCTCCCCGCACCACTTCGCCCCCTCACCACGCGCCACGGCGCCCGCGTGCGCCCAGCCAAGCACACCGCGCGCGGCTCGCGGGAACGCCCCCGGGGCCGCGCCCGACTACTAGGGCGAGGCGGTCGAACGTCGGCCGGCCCTCCGAACGGCAGGTGGTGCGTGATGGCGACAGCGCCGCGTACGCGGGAGAACGACAGCGGGGCCGGGGACGAGCCGGCCCCGGCGGCGGAGGGGCGGCGGACGTCCGCGCGTCCGCTGGTGTTGCGGCTGCACTTCTACGCCGGGCTGCTGGTGGGTCCCTTCCTGCTGGTCGCGGCGTTCTCGGGGCTGCTGTACGCCGCCTCGATCCAGGTCGAGAAGTACGTCTACGACCACGAGCTGAGCGTCCCCGTCGGCGAGGCGCACCTGCCGCTCGACGAGCAGATCGCCGCCGCGCGCGCCGAGCATCCCGAGGGCACGCTCAGCGGGGTGCGCCCGGCAGCCGAGCCGGGGGCGACGACCCGGGTCCTGCTGGACCTGCCCGATTTGGGTCCAAGCCACCGGCTGGCGATCTTCGTCGACCCGTACACGGCGGAGGTCAGGGGGGACCTGGAGGCGTACGGCTCCTCCGGCGCGCTGCCGTTCCGCTGGTGGATCGACGAGCTCCACCGGAACCTGCACCTGGGCGACTTCGGCCGGCACTACAGCGAACTGGCCGCCAGTTGGCTGGCGGTGATCGCCCTGGGCGGGGTCGTGCTGTGGATCGGCCGCCGCCGCACCCGCCGCCGCGTGCGGCGGACGCTGCTGCCCGAGCGCGGGCTCGCCGGCCGGCGCCGGACGCTGGGGTGGCACGGCCCGGTCGGGCTGTGGGCCGCGCTCTTCCTGTGCTTCCTCTCGCTCACCGGGCTGACCTGGTCCCAGCACGCGGGCGCCCACATCACCGACCTGCGCGCCGAGTTGTCCTGGCAGACACCGGCTCCCGACACGTCTCCCCCGTCGGGCGGCGGCGAGGGCGGCGAGCACTCCACCCACGGCGGGCGGACCGACGGCGACGCGGCGGACGACCACGCCGACCACGCCGACCACGCGGAGCACGCGGAGCACGGGGAGCACGGGGAGCACGGGGAGCACGGGGACCATGCCGAACACGGCGAGCACGGCGGTGGCGGCGAGGCCGGGGAGGACGGCGAGCCGGTCGTCACCGCCGGACAGGCGCTGGAGAGCGCGCGGGGCGCGGGGTTGCGCGAGCCCGTCGAGGTGGTCTACCCGACCCAGCCGGGCGGAGCCTTCGCCGTGCAGGAGATCCAGGCCCACTGGCCCACCCAGGTCGACGCCGTCGCCGTCGACCCGGTCAGCGGCGAGGTGACGGACACGGTGCGCTTCGGCGACTACCCGGTCGCCGCCAAGCTGGCGCGCTGGGGCGTCGACGGGCACATGGGGCTGCTCTTCGGGCTGCCCAACCAGCTGCTGCTGATCGCGGTGGCGGGCGCGTTGCTGACGCTGATCGTGCTCGGCTACCGGATGTGGTGGCAACGGCGGCCCACCCGGGGCGGGTTGGCGTGGGGCCGCCCGCCGCGCCGTGGCGCCTGGCGGCGCGCGCCGTGGGCGGTGCTGGTGCCGCTGCTGGCGGGCGCGGCGGTGCTGGGCTGGTACCTGCCGCTGTTCGGGCTGTCACTGCTGGCGTTCCTGGTGCTGGACGCCGTGCTGGGCGCGCTGCACCGGAGAAGGTCCCGGACTCCCGGCTCCGTCCCCGAGGGGGAAGGCGGGTAGCTTTCGGCCCGGACGGGAACTGCCGCGCCCTTCCCGCTCGTCCTTTCCCGTGAGAACGCCATCACGAAAGGTGAGGGTGGTGGGGAATGCTCCCGGTGTCGGTAGGGCCGCCGGCGGCGATGGCGCCGCGCGGCCGACGGCCGATACCGACGACAGCGGCAGCGACCCGCCGCCACCGAGGAGTTGACCGGCATGGGGCAGGCGGAGGCAGCCCACGGAGGCGCGGCGGATGGCCGGAGCGACAACACGATCAGCGGCGGCATCTTCTTCCACGCGGTCATCCAGGGGCGGGACATCACCGTGCAGCTGCCGCCGCGGATCACCCCGGCCCTCTCCGGCCTGCCGGCGCCCTCCGCCGCCTTCACCGGCCGCGACCAGGAGGTCGACCGGCTGCTGAGGGAGCTGGCCCCGGACGTCAGCGGCACGGGCGCCGGGCGGGCAGCGCCCGTGACCGCCGTGTCCGGTCTGGCCGGCATCGGCAAGACGGAACTGGCCGTTCAGACCGCCGCCCGGGCCCGCAAGAAACCGGGCTGGTTCCCCGGCGGGGTGCTCTTCACCGACCTGTCCGGCTACGACCCCGAGCGCAGCCTGTCTCCCGAGCGGGCCCTGGAAGGACTGCTGCGCGCGCTGGGCATGACCGGCGATCACATACCCAACGGTCTGCAGGACCGGCAGCGGCTGTACCGCAGCGTGCTGGCAGCCTACGCGGACAACCGGCAGCGGATCCTGGTGGTCGTCGACAACGCCCGCACCGCAGAACAGGCCCGCCCGCTGTTGCCCACCGACGGTGTGACCGCTGCCCTTGTCACCTCCCGCCACACCCTCGACGGACTCGACGCCCGCCTCCACGACCTCGGTGTCCTTGGGGAGTCGGCCTCCGTCGCCCTGCTCGACCAAGCGCTGCGCCGCGCCCGTGGAGAGGGCGACACCCGCGTCGCCGACGATCCGGAAGCGGCCACGACGATCGCCCGGCTGTGCGCGGGCCTGCCGCTGGCCCTGCGTATCGTCGCCGCCCTCCTGGCTGCCGCGCCCGCCCGTCCCGGGGCCTCCCTCGCCGCCGCCCTGCGGGCTGGACACACCCGCCTGGACAAGCTGAGCCGCCCCGACCGGGCCGTGCGGGCGGCCTTCGACCTGTCCTACCGACTCCTCGACGGAAATCACGCCCGGCTGTTCCGGCTGCTGCCTCTCAACTCCGGCCCCGACCTGTCCACCGAGGCCGCCGCCCACCTCGCCGGCACCGACCCGGACAGGGCCGAGGAACTGCTGCAACACCTGGCCGACGCACACCTGGTCGAGCCCGGACAGGTCTGGGGCCGCTGGCGGATGCACGACCTGGTCCGGCTCTTCGCGGACGAGGCCGGGCAGGCCCGCGCCACGGACGACGGCCGGGACGCGGCGGTGGACCGCCTGCTCGACCACTACCTCACCACCGCTCAGGCCGCCGACACGCACCTGCAGACAACGCCGGGCCTGCCCCTCCCGGACGACTTCACCGACCGCGATCAGGCGCTGGAGTGGCTGGACGCCGAACGGGGCAACCTGGTCGCCGCCGCCACGGCCGCCCCCGCACACCACGCCGCCGCCACGGGACTCGCACTGGCACTTGGCACGTTCCTCGACCTGCGCCGCTACGCGAACGACTGGGTCGACCTCAGTACCGTCGCCGTCGCCGTCTGCCGGGAGGCCGGAGACCGCCACAACGAGAAAGCGGCGCTCGATGCTCTGGGGCGTGCTCTCTTGCGTGCGGGCAGATCCGGAGAAGCTGTCGACACCTTCAGGGCGTGTCTCGCTCTGTGCCGTGCGGCCGGAGACCGCCACGCGGAAGCCATGACGTTGAGCAACCTCGGACAGGCTCTGGCGTCCCTGGAGAGGTTCGTGGAGGCCGTCAACGTCCTCAGCGAGGCCGCGGGCCTCTTCGGGGAGATGGGGGACAGCCTGGGCGGAGCCCGGGTGCTGGGCATCCTGGGGCCCATCCAGATCGAGTTGGGCGGATCCGAGCGGGCTGTCGGCTACCTGACCGAGGCCGTCGCGCACTGGAGGGAGGTGGGCGACCGCCACGCGGAGAGCGTGACGCTGGACACCCTCGGACTGGCCCTGGTCGGCGCGCGCGAGTTCGGGGAGGGAGTCAAGGCTCACGCCGACGCCGTCGCCCTCTTCCGTGAATGCGGTGACCCCCATGGGGAGGCGCACGCGCTGAACAACCTCGGGGCCGCGTTGATCCGGATGCGCAGATTCGACGAGGCCGCCGACTCCGTTCTCGGCGCCGCCCGCCTCTCCAAGGAGATCGGATACCGTCGATGCGAGGCCATGGCGCTGGCCAACTTCGGGCAACTACTGCTTCAGAAGCGGAGCTTCGACAAGGCCGTCACTCCGCTCACCACCGCTGCCGGTCTCTTCCGGGAAACCGGCGACCGCCGCAGCGCGGCCTCGACGCTGAACCTCCTCGGCCAAGCCCTCGCCGAGGAGGGCAGATTCGACGAGGCCGCTGACGTCGGGGTCCAGGACGCGTCGCTCTGCCGGGAGTTGGGCGACCGCCACGGCGAAGGCATCGCCTGGAAGAACGTCGGGCTCAGTCTGTGTCAGGTACGCAGATGCGACGAGGCCGTTGAGGCTCTCTCCTCCGCCGCTGCCCTCTTTCGAGAGACCGGCGACCGGCGCCGCGAGGCCGAGGTACGTGTCCAGGCGGGCCTGGCCCGCGCCGCAGGCGGGCGGCCCGGCTGACGGCCGCTCCCCGCCGGTGAGGTCTCAGACGGCCGCGGCCGGCACGAGCGGGTGCGGCGTCCCGGCGGCGCCCAGCTCGCCGGCCTCCGGGCCGGAGCGACGCCGACGGACGGTCGCGTCCGGGAGCGTGCCGAGGCGGCGGAACAGCGGAGACGCCAGCCGGCTCGGAGGCTGTCACCGCACGGCCGAGCGGTGCCTCGGCGGCGTCCGGGGCGTGGCGGGACCTCGCCCGTTCATGGCCCGCACGGTGCCGCCGAGGCGTGAGGGGCGTTCCCACGCCGGTGGCGGCCCGGGGCGCTCAGAGCGGACGGAAACGGATCGCGGTGCCTCCGCCGGCGACCAGGCGCAGCCTGAGCGTGGTGGAGGCCCGCACCGTCTCGGTGCGGATGTCGATCGGGAGGGGGTTCTCGCGCCACGTCGTCTCGGCGGCGTCCTGGTAGATCTCGGCGACGTAGCGGCCCCGGGCCAGGAAGCGCAAGGGCACCCGCAGCGTCCGGTCGTGCTCGTCGGTGATCGCCCCGAGGTACCAGAGGTCGCCCTTCCGGCGGGCGGCGACCGTGTGGTCGCCTATCTCGCAGTCCAGGAACCTGGTCTCGTCCCAACTGGCCGGCATGTCCTTGAGATAGGCGAACCCGGGGTGGGCGCGGTAGTTCTCCGGGGTGTCGGCCAGCATCTGGAGCGGGCTGAAGAAGACCGTGTAGAGGGCGAGTTGCGCGGCCGAGGTGGTCTGCACCCGGGTGTTGAGGCCGGCCGGGTCCCAGGTCACGTTGAGCACGCCGGGGGTGTAGTCGGCGGGGCCGCCCATGAAGCGGGTGAACGGCAGGATGGTGGCCTGCTCGGGCGGGTTGCCGTTCTCACCCATGTAGTTGTGCTGTTCCATCCCGGCGACGCCCTCGCCGGTCATCATGTGCGGATGGGTGCGGGCCAGCCCGGTCGGCTTGATGGCCTCGTGCGCGTTGATCATGATGCGGTGGCGGGCCGCCGCGTCGATGACGCGCTGGTAGTGCCGGACGGCCTCCTGGTCGTAGTGGCTGCGGTTGACGCCGCCCAGTTCGAACCTGGTGGCGTAGCCGGTCTTGATCGCGTCGATGCCCAGCTCGGCGTAGCGGCCGAAGATGGTCTCCAGGTGCTCCTCGTAGTAGTCGACGAAGCCGCGCGTCTCGTTGTGCGCGACGAAGCGGACGCCGTTGGCCTCGGCGTAGCGCAGCACCTCGGGGAGGTCGAAGTCGTCCCTGGGCGTGAGAAAGTCCTGTCCGGTCCACTCCCCGCCGGCGCCGGTGTTCCAGCCCTCGGCGAGCACATGGCCGGCGCCGGCCTCGCGGGCCAGGTCGATGTACTCCTTGACCCGCGCGGTGGTGGCGCCGTGCCGCGGCCCCTCGGTCCAGGTGGTGTCGCGGCGTTGCAGCTCCCACCAGACGCCGACGTAGGTGCCCGGGGTGATCCAGGAGGTGTCGTCGAGCGCGCACGGCTCGTTGAGGTTCTCGATCAGGTGGGACTCGGCGAGGTCCCCCGCGCGGTCGCCGATGGTCAGGGTGCGCCAGGGAGTGGAGAACTCGCCCTCCAGATGCGCCTTGTTGCCGTCCGGGAGGCTGATCAGCTCGCTGACCAGGGTGCCCGGCCGGTCGTCCCGCCCGGTCGCCGCCAGGGTCATGCTCGGATAGTCCACCAGCGCCGCCTCGTGCACCACGACATGCGTCCCCCGCGCGGTGGCCAGCGTCAACGGCGTCTGCGCGGTGGCCACCTCGGCGAGCGGGGCGCGGCGGTAGTGGCGTTCGTCGGCGTTCCAGTCGGTGCCGGCCTCCAGCGACCAGCTGGTGGCGTCGGCGGGCAGCGCGAACTCGGTGCGCTCGGCGGTGACGGTGTAACGGTCGAGCCCGTCCTGGGCCGGCAGGCGGTAGCGGAGGCCGACACCGTCCTCGAAGACCCGGAAGATCACGTCGAGCCGGGTCCCGGTGTCCCGCTGGACGGTGCGCACCACGCACTCGTTGGCGTGGTTGCGCACGGTCGCGTCCGGGCCCCAGACGGGGCGCCAGGTCTCGTCCACGGTGTCGCGTTCGACGGACACGATCTCCAACCCCTCGGTGAGGGAGGGGCGTTCCGCCAGGTCCAGGCCGAGCCCCGAGGAGGCGACCAGGGTCTCCCCCCGGCGCGCGACCTCGTAGCGCAGACGACCGTCCACGAGGCGGACGGTCACCCGCACCGGGCCGCGCGGCGCGCGGACGGTGAGGCCGCGGGAGGCGGCGCCCGCGGCGGTGCCGCCTGACTCGGCGGCGGCCGGGGCGGTGGTGACGGCCCCGACGAGCGCCGCCCCCACGGTGGCGCCCAGAACCGTACGGCGGTTCGGCTTGCTGTTCACTTCACGCTCCATTGCGAACAAGTCCAACACGGGCGAACAGAACTGAGCACATCCTGTCGCCGTGCTCGGCCGCCTGACAATGGTCGTGCGCGACGGGACGACCACCGTGCCGCGTCGGGGCGGCGGCGGTCGCGCCGCGAGGGCCCGCCCGGCGCGGCTACGCGCGGGTGCGGCCGACGTAGAGGTCGCGCGCGTGGTAGAGGGTGTCGGTGGTCGGCCCCGAGGAGCCGGAGGAGCCCTCCATCTGGAGGTTGACGATGATCCACAGCGGCTGGTCGACGAAGCCGGCGCCCCGGTGCTGGCCCACCCAGTTGTCGTCCAGGTAGTAGTGGATGTCGACGTCGGTGGCGCTGACCTGGGCGATCCAGGCGCGGTAGCTGTGCCAGGCGCCGGGGTCGGCGACGTCGACGACGGTGTTGGACCAGCCGCCCGAGGCGTTCCGGTAGGTGTTGAACCAGTTGCGGGCGTCCCCCTTGTACTCCAGGATGTCGCTCTCCGGCGGCCAGCTGTTGACGCCGGTCAGCCAGAACGCGGGCCAGGTGCCGGGGGCCGACGGCGCCCGGAAGCTGCCCTTGACCTCCCACTCGGGGAACTGGGCTCCCACCACCACGTGTTGCCTGGCGTGGATCGCGCCGGAGTGGTAGCGGATGGGCAGATGGGGGTCGGCCGAGCTGTTGCCCTCGTCCCAGTCGATGCGGGTGGCGCGCAGCGTCAGCGTCCCCCCGTCGAGCGAGACGTGGTGGTGGTCGGTGGGGCTCCCGTACATGCGGGCGGTGCCGTTGTGGTCAGAGCCCCAGGGGTAGAGGTAGTTCCAGGACCGCTCCAGCGTGGCGTAGTCGGCGAACGAGTCGCTGATCACCGTCTCCCAGGCGGTGGGCCCGACCGTCGCGGCGGCCGGGCGCGGCCAGCCGACGGCGGCCGCGGCCAGACCGGCGCCGCCGGCCGTGAGGAAGCGTCGTCGCGTGTGCGTCATGGCTCCGAGACCTTTCCGTGTGAAGGACGTGGGTCGCGCGATGCGCTGTGGCCGTTCCCTGGCCTCGGCACTCGGTGCCGGCTCCCTCCGCCGGAGAACCACGACAGACGCCCACACCATCACCCCGGGTCACTCCGTGGTCAACAGACGGCGAAGAAACCTTCACGTTCGACGGGCGTTCGACAGCCGTTCCGGCGGCGTTCCACCGGCGCGCGTCCGAGCGGCCGTGCGGGCGGCCGTCCTGCGCCGACCGGGTGGGGGGCGGGGGGTGGCTGCGGCCCGGTCGCCCGCGTGGCGGGGGCGGGACGCGTATCCAGGAGCTCCCTGGACGGCCGGCCGACGGAGAGAACCCCCATGGCGCAGCACCGGGACCACCCGGACATCCCCTACTCCTCCCTGCTGGACCTGCCGCTGTCCACGGACCTGGACCGGATCAGCGCGCAGCTGCACGACCTGGCCCGCGCCCAGGGCAGCCTCCAGGGGCTGCTCGACGCGGTGCTCGGCATCAGCGGGGAGCTGGAGCTGCCGGCCGTGCTGCGGCGGATCGTCAGCACGGCGATGCACCTGGTCGGCGCGCGGTACGGGGCGTTGGGGGTGCTGGACGAGGAGGGGGACGCGCTGGCCGAGTTCATCCCGCTGGGGCTGGACCGCCAGGAGCTGGAGAACCTGGAGGGCGTCGAACTGCCGCGCGGACGCGGCCTGCTGGGACATCTGATCCATCATCCCGAGCCGCTGCGGGTGGCGGAGGTCTCGGCACACCCGGAGTCGGCCGGCTACCCGCCGGGCCATCCGCCGATGCGTTCCCTGCTGGGGGTGGCGATCCGGGTGCGGGAGCGGGTCTACGGCAACATCTATCTCTCCGAACGACGCGACGGGCGCCCCTTCGACGAGCACGACGAGGGGGTGATCCGCGCGCTCGCCGGCACGGCGGGGGTGGCGATCGAGCACGCCCGGCTCTACCAGCGGGTGCGCGGCAGCGCGGAGACGTTCCAACGGATGCTGCTGCCCACCCTGCTGGACCTGGCGCCGCTGTCGGCGGCGACCATCTACCGGCCGGCCAACGAGCCGGACCACCTGGGCGGCGACTGGTACGACGCGCTGCCGCTGCCGGACGGCTCGTGCGTGGCGGTGATCGGGGACGTGGTCGGCCACGACATCCGGGCGGCGGCGCGGATGTCGCAGGTGCGCAACATGCTGCGGGCGCTGGGGCTCAGCGGCGGACGTTCCCCGGGGGCGCTGCTGAGTCAGCTGGACGAGATCCTGACCACGGTCGGCGAGAGTGTCTTCACCACGGCGTGGCTGGCACGCGTGGAGCCGGCGGGCGGCACCGACTGGGCGGTGCGGTGGAGCAACGCCGGCCACCCGCCGCCGCTGCTGCTGGTGCCGGGGCGGCGCCCCCGGTTCCTGGACGAGGAGCCCGGGGTGCCGCTGGGCGTGGACGCGGGGGTCACGCGCCCGGAGCACCGGGCGGAGCTGCCGGCCGGGAGCGTGCTGGTGCTCTACACGGACGGGCTGGTCGAGGAGCCGGGCCGGTCGCTGGACGACGGGATGCGGACGTTGGCCCGGGTGGCGGAGGCCCGGCTGGGCGGCTCGCTGGAGGAGCTGTGCGAGGCGCTGGCCACCGAGTGCGCGGGGGACGCCGGGGACGACATCGCGATCCTCGCCCTGCGCACCCCGGACGGCGACTGAGAAGCCCGCCCGGATCGAACGGGCGTCCTACGATGAGGGAATGACCTCCCGGGACGCCGCGACCGCCGACCACGCCGCGGCGCGCGACGCACCGCCCAGGTCCCTGGTCTGGGCGCGGCGGTTGGCCGTGCCCGCGCTGCTGCTGGCGGCGGCGAACCTGCGTCCCGCCGTCACCAGCCTCGGGCCGGTGCTGGAGGAGGCCAGGGCGGGGCTGGGCATGAGTGCCCCGGTCGCCGGCCTGCTGACCTCGATGCCGGCCGCCTGCTTCGCCCTGGTGGGCTTCGCCGCTCCCCCGCTGGCCCGGCGGCACGGACCCGACCCGGTGGTGCTGCTGGGCATGGTGGTGCTGACGGCGGGCCTGGCGCTGCGCCCGCTGGCGGGGAACGCGGGCGCGTTCCTCGCCCTGAGCACCCTGGCGCTGGCGGGGATCGCGCTGGTCAACGTGTTGATGCCGGTCGTGGTCAAGGAGCGCTTCCCGGAGCGGGTCGGCGCGATGACCGGCGCCTACGCGATGGCGCTGAACGTGGGCGCCTCGACGGCGGCGGCGGTGACCGTCCCGCTGGCCGACCGGTTCGGCGACTGGCGGGTCGGGGTGGGCGCCTGGGCGCTGCTGGCGGGCGTCGCGGTGCTGCCCTGGCTGGCCCTGACGCGCGCCGGCACCGCTCCGGCCTCCCCCTCCGAGCCCGCCGAGGCGCCGGCCGTGGCGCCGCGGCTGACCAGGAACCCGACGGCCTGGGCGCTGGCGGTCTACTTCGGGCTCCAGGCGACCGCCGCCTACGTCGTGATCGGCTGGCTGCCGCAGGTCTTCCGGGACGCCGGGATCTCGGCGGAGGCCGCGGGGCTGCTCTTCGCGCTCACCTCGGTGCTGGGCATCCCGCTCTCCTTCGCGCTGGGCGCGGTCGTCGGACGGCTGCGCGGCGGGCAGGGCGGCATCGCGGTGGCCCTCGGCTTCTTCGGGCTCGCCGGGTACGCGGGGCTGTGGGCCGCGCCGGCGACGGCGCCGTGGCTGTGGGCGGGGCTGCTGGGCGTCTCCAACTGCGCGTTCCCGCTGGCCCTCACGATGATCGCGCTGCGCGGCAGGGACGGCGGGATCGTCGTCCGCCTCTCCGCGTTCGCCCAGGGCATGGGCTACCTGCTGTCGATCCCCGGGCCGCTGCTGGTCGGGGTGCTCTACGACCTGGACGGCGGGTGGCGGCTGCCGTTGGCCTTCCTGATGGTGCTGGTGGTGCCGCAGATGGTGGCCGGGGCCCTCGCCGGCCGCCGACGGCAGATCGGCTGAGCCGACCGTCCGACGCGCCGCCCCCGGCCGGGCGGGGGCCCGGGTGCCCCGGCGACCTCGGCACACAGCTCGTCGACACCCGGGCGCGGCGGGTGACCCCGCGATGGAGGGGGCGCACAGATCCCGCCCGACACTCCCCCACCTCGCACGCGTCGCCGTTTCGCCCACCGAACGGGCGTTTTGTCCCGGCGGTGCCGGGGAAGCCGGAGCGGACAGAAGGGAGGGCTGGAGATGAGTGACGACGCCGCGATGGGCGACGAGGTCTACCAGCCGACCACGTCGGAGACCAGGGACGACCCCTACGAGCTGGACCTGGAGAACAGCCTCGACGGCTACGACGAGGACGCCACCCTCGACGAGGGCTACTCCCCGCCGGAGAAGCCGCTGGCCGTCGACGACCCCGGCACCACGGCGCGCGGCCAGCGCGAGGGGCCCAGCCTCGACCAGCGGCTGACCGAGGAGACGCCCGACGTCCGGCCGCCGGAGGGCGACGGCGTCGGCGACCTGCCGGACAGCGAGGGCGAGCCGGTGGACCGCGACCAGGTCGGTGACGCACGCGCCGGGCGGCTGGTGCGGGCGAGCGACGAGGCGACGCTGCGGCCGGACCCGGTCGCCGCGGAGGACGAGGGGATCGACGGCGGCGCGGCGACCGCCGAGGAGGCCGCGATGCATCTCACGGAACCGGAGGGGGCGCCCGGGGTGTCCGAGGAGTGAGGGAGGCACCCGGCGCGTTACCCGATGATCCGGTTGTTTGGCAGTATGTCGCCTGGCCGCGTTCTCCAGTGGCGGCCGTTCCCGTTTTCCCAACCGCTCATCGTCCTTTGGGGGGACATGTCCGACCAGAATCCCTACCAGCAGCCCAACCCGCAGCAGCCCCCGCCGGGCGGCCAGCCCGGGTACGGCTACCCGCAGCAGCCGCCCGGCGGCTACGCGGGCGGCTACGGCGGGCAGCCCGGCTACGGCGCGGACCCCAACGCGCCCTACGGGTACGACCCCTACGGCCGTCCCTACTCCCACAAGTCCAAGATCGTCGCGGGTGTGCTCCAGATCCTGCTGGGCGGCGTCGGCGCCGGCCGCTGGTACACCGGGCACGCCGGCATGGCCGTCGCGCAGCTGCTCACCTGCGGTGGCCTGGGCGTCTGGGCGCTGATCGACGGCATCCTCTTCCTCGTCAAGGACGACCGCACCGACGGTGACGGCCGGGTCCTGAAGAACTGACAGCCGTGGACCGCGTACGGCGGACCGAAGCGGTGGCGCGCCGGGTACACCCCGCCGCGCCACCGCTCGCCGCGTGGGGCGCCGGCCTTCTCGGCGCCCTCTACCTGTGGCGCACCGACCCGCACCAGGGCGGCGCCCTCCTCCCCCGCTGCCCGGTCAACTGGGCCACCGGCCTCGACTGCCCCGCCTGCGGCGCGACCCGGATGTCCTACGACCTGCTCCATCTCGACCCGGCGGGGGCGTTCGCGGCCAACCCGGTGCTGCTGCTCCTCGGCGTGCCGCTGGCCCTCTTCCTCTCCGGGCGCTGGCTGGCCGCCGGACTGCGCGGTGAACGGTACCGGCCCCGGTTCACGCCGGCGGCCACCGCGGCGGTGCTGGCCGTGGCCGCGGTCTGGGCGGTGGCGCGCAACCTGCCGGGTTGACCCGGCGATGACCCGGTGCCCACCGGGCGGGCGGCGCACGCCGTGCCGTACTCGTTAGCATGGACGGCGCCATGCACGAGATCGCAGAGTTCCGCAGTCTGGTCGCCCTGGGCGACTCGTTCACCGAGGGCATGTCCGACGCCCTGCCCGACGGCGGCTACCGGGGCTGGGCCGACCTGTTGGCCCAGCGGCTCGGCGAGCAGCGCTCCGACTTCCGCTACGCCAACCTGGCGGTGCGCGGCAAGCTGATGCGCCAGATCGCCGAGGACCAGGTGCCCGTCGCGGCCGCCATGGGCGCCGACCTGGTCACCCTCGTCGGCGGCCTCAACGACGTGCTGCGCCCGCGCTGCGACATCGACGAGATCTGCGGGCTGCTGGACCGAGCGGCGGGCGAACTGGCTCCCAACTGCCGGCAGTTGGTGCTGATGCGCAGCCCCGGGCGGCAGGGGCCCGTGCTCGACCGGTACCGGGGCCGGATGGAGGCGCTCTTCGCCGCGATCGACGAGATCGCCGGGCGGCACGGCGCGCTCGTGGTCGACCTCTACGCGGCGAAGTCGCTCGGCGACCCCCGGATGTGGGCCGACGACCGGCTGCACCTGACGACCGAGGGGCACCGCAGGATCGCCGAGGCCGTGTGGGAACGGCTGGGCGGCGAGCCCGCGTTCGACTGGGACGAGCCGCTGCCGGCGACCGCGCCCGGCCGCTGGTACGCGCGGCGCGCGGCGGACGCGCGGTTCGCCCGGCAGTATCTGCTGCCGTGGATCGGACGCCGGCTGACCGGGCGTTCCTCCGGCGACGGCCGCCCCGCCAAGCGACCCGACCTGGCGCCCGTGGCCTGGGAGAAGGGGCCGTAGAATCCGGCCTTGTGACTGACAAGCCGCGCATTCCGAACGTCCTGGCCGGCCGCTACGCCTCGGTGGAGCTGGCCCGGCTCTGGTCCCCCGAGAACAAGATCGTGCTGGAGCGCCGGCTGTGGCTGGCGGTGCTCGCGGCCCTGGCCGACCTGGGCGTCGAGGTGCCGGCCGGCGCGGTCGACGACTACCGGCGGGTGCTGGAGTCGGTCGACCTGGCCTCCATCGCGGAGCGCGAGCGGGTCACCCGGCACGATGTGAAGGCGCGGATCGAGGAGTTCAACGCGCTCGCCGGGCACGAGCAGATCCACAAGGGCATGACCTCCCGCGACCTGACGGAGAACGTCGAGCAGTTGCAGCAGCGGCTCTCCCTGGAGCTGGTGCGGGACCGCACGGTCGCGCTGCTCGCCCGGCTCGGACGGCTGGCGGGCGAGCACGCCGGGCTGGTGATGGCCGGGCGTTCGCACAACGTGCCGGCGCAGGCGACGACGCTGGGCAAGCGGTTCGCCACCGCCGCCGACGAGCTGCTGGTGGCCTTCGGCCGGCTGGAGGAGCTGCTGGCCCGCTACCCGCTGCGCGGGGTGAAGGGCCCGGTCGGCACCTCGCAGGACATGCTGGACCTGCTGGGCGGGGACGAGCACCGGCTCGCCGAGCTGGAGGGGCGGGTCGCCGGGCACCTCGGCTTCACCCAGGTCCTGGGCTCGGTCGGGCAGGTCTACCCCCGTTCCCTGGACTACGAGGTGGTCAGCGCGCTGGTCCAACTGGCCGGCGCCCCCTCCTCGTTGGCCAAGACGATCCGGCTGATGGCCGGGCAGGAGCTGGTCACCGAGGGCTTCCAGCCGGGACAGGTCGGCTCCTCGGCGATGCCGCACAAGATGAACACCCGCTCGTGCGAACGCGTCAACGGGCTCGCCGTCGTGCTGCGCGGCTATGCCTCGATGACCGGCGAACTGGCGGGCGACCAGTGGAACGAGGGGGACGTCTCCTGCTCCGTCGTGCGCAGGGTGGCGCTTCCCGACGCGTTCTTCGCCTTCGACGGGCTGGTCGAGACGATGCTGACGGTGCTCGACGAGTTCGGGGTCTTCCCGCCGGTCGTCGCCCGCGAGCTGGACCGCTATCTGCCGTTCCTGGCGACCACCAAGGTGCTGATGGCGGCGGTGCGCGCCGGCGTCGGGCGGGAGAGCGCGCACGAGGCGATCAAGGAACACGCGGTGGCGTCCGCGCTGCGGATGCGGGAGGGTGCTGAGCGGAACGAGCTGCTGGACCGGCTCGCGGCGGACGAGCGCGTGCCGCTGGACCGGCCGGCGCTCGAGGAGCTGATGGCCGACCGGCTCTCCTTCACGGGAGCCGCGCACGGCCAGGTGGCCGCCGTGGTGGCGCGTGTCGACGAGGTCGTCAAGCGCTACCCGGAGGCCGCCGGGTACGCCCCGGGCGCGATTCTCTGAGGACGCCGACGGGGCACGGCCGGCAGGGGGGCGGCGCGGAGCGGGTCAGACGGCGTGGCAGGGAGACACGGTGGGCCAACTCATGGGCGGCGACCCCTCGTTGCTGCGCAAGATCAACCAGGCGGCGGTACTGCGCGCGCTGCGCGCGGCCGGCCGCGGCTGCTCGCTGACGGACCTCGCCGCCACCACGGGGCTGTCCCGGCCGACGGTCGAGGGCGTGCTGGAGGGCCTGGCGCGGACCGGACTGGTCGCCGAGGCCGAGGGCGCGGCGGCGGAGGGCGCGCGGCGGGGCCGGCCGGCCCGGCGCTACCGGTTCCGCGCCGAGGCCGGGCGGCTGCTGGGCGTGGAGGTCGGCAGCCGGCGGGTCACGGCGGTGCTGGCCGACCTGGCCGGCCGGCGGCAGGGCGAGGCGACCCGCGCGGTGGAGACCGAGGCGCCGGCCGCCGAGCGGCTGGAGCGGCTCGCGCACACCGCCCGGACGCTCCTGGGCGACCTGGGCGTGACCGTCTCCGCGCTGCGCGCGGTCGGCGTGGGCACGCCGGGCATCATCGGCCAGGACGGCTCGGTGGCGCTGTGCGCGGCGCTGCCCGGGTGGACCGGGCTTCCGCTGGGCGAGCGGCTGCGCGAGCTGTTCCGGGTGCCGGTGCTGGTGGAGAACGACGCCAACGCGGCGGTGCTCGGCGAGCGTTGGGTCGGCGCGGCGGCCGGCGCCGACGACGTGGTGATGGTGCTGGCCGGGCTGAGCCCCGGCGCGGGGTCGCTCATCGGCGGACGGCTGCACCGGGGGCACGGGGGTGCGGCCGGGGAGATCGGCGCGCTCCATCTGCTGGGCCGGCAGGCCACGCCGGAACGGCTGCTGTCGACGGCCGGCACGCCCGTCGACCCGCTGGACGAGCGGGCCGTGACGCGGGTGCTGGCGGCGGCGCGGGCCGGCGACCCGCGCGCGGAGGACGCGGTGGCGCGGTTCGTCGAGCGGCTGACCCACGACGTGGCGGCGCTGGTGCTGGCGCTTGACCCGGAGCTGGTGGTGGTCGGCGGCTGGGCGGCCGGGCTGGAGAGGGTGGTGGAGCCGCTGCACCGGGAGTTGGAGCGCTACTGCCTGCGGGCGCCCCGCGTGGTGGCGTCGGCGCTGGGCGGCGGGGCGGTGGCGACGGGGGCGGTGCGGTTGGCGCTGGACCATCTGGAGGCGGAGCTGTTCACGGTGACGGAGACCGGCTGAGCCGTCCCGGCGGGCGCGCGAGCGACCACCCACCGGGGCGCGGACGACCGCCCGCCCGGCAGGGCGGAAGCGTTACAGCGCGCCGCCCGCCGGCGCGAACGTGAGGCGGCAGGTGTCGGCGCGATACGTGGCGAGGGAGACCGCCGCGACGCGGCCGGCGGCCGTGTAGCGCGTGGTGACCAGCAGCACCGGGGAGCCGGGCAGCCGGTCCAGGCCCCTGGACTGCTCCGCGTCGGCCGACCCCAGCTCCACCGACCGGTCCTGCCCCTCCAGCGGCTGGTCGCGCAACGCGGCCAGCGCCTCGTCGGCGCCCTCGGCCGGCCGGGCCCCCGGCAGCACGTAGAGCCGTTCGATCGCGACGGGCTGGCCGGCGGCCACCAGCACCCGGCCGACCAGCGACAGCGGCGTCCCGCGCGGCACGTCCAGCGCCTGCGCCACCGCCGCCGGCGCGGCCACCGTGGCGAGGCCGGTGACCGTCCAGGGGTCGTCCTCGGCGCCGGGCCAGGTCTGCCCGGCGGGGCTGACGTCGACCCCGACACGCGGCGGCGCGACCGTGGTGCCCACTCCGCGTCGGCGCTGGAGGCGCCCCTCCAGCTCCAGCTGGTCGAGGGCCTGCCGCAGGGTGGCACGCGCGACACCGAACCTGGCGGCCAGCGTGCGCTCGTCGGGCAGCACCTGCCCGACGCTGAACTCGGCGTCCAGCGCGTCGGTCAGCGCGGTCCTCAGCTGCCAGTACTTGGGCTCGGCCGGCGCTGTGCCCGGCCGGGACGCGGTCCGTCCAGTGGTGGTCCCCACCCTCGCCTCCCCTGCCGCGCACCGGCCGGCACCCCGCGGGGGCGCCCGGGAACGTCGCGGAACGCGGTGATTATGAAAGGTTGTTGCGTAACTGGACTTTAGGGTCGCTCCCGGACTTGGTCAAGACCAAGGTCCGCGCCCGATCTAGGCTGCGGGGATGACACACGTGAGGCATGACGAGGGGCCCGGCGCACCGGTGACCGTGGTGACGGGCGGCGGACGCGGCATCGGCGCCGCGGTGGCGGTGCGGCTGGCGGAGGCGGGGCACGACGTGGCGATCGGCTGCCGGCGGGACACCGGGGCCGCCGAGGCGGTGGCGGCGCGGGTCGAGGCGGCGGGGCGGCGCGCGGTGGTGGTGGCCGGCGAGGTCAGCGAGGAGGCCGCCGTGGAACGGCTGTTCGCGACGGCCGCCGAGGCGCTGGGCCCGGTGACCGGGCTGGTCAACAACGCGGCGATCACCGGGCCGCTCGGCCGGTTCACCGAGACGCCGACCGAGGTGATGCGGCAGGTGACGGAGGTCAACGTGCTGGGCGCGCTGTGGTGCGCGCGCGCCGCCGCGTTGGCGATGTCGACGCGGCACGGCGGCAAAGGCGGCGCGATCGTGAACGTGTCGTCGGCGGCCGCGACGTTGGGCAGCCCCGGCGAGTACGTGCACTACGCGGCGAGCAAGGCGGCGCTTGACGCGTTGACGGTGGGGCTGTCCAAGGAGCTCGCGCCGGAGGGCGTGCGGGTCAACTCGGTGCAGCCGGGGATGACGTTGACGGACATGCACGCCACGATGGGCGACCCGGAGCGTCCGTGGCGGAAGGCGTCGCAGATCCCGATGGGCCGCCCGGGCCGGCCGGAGGAGGTGGCCGGGGCGGTGGCCTGGCTGCTGTCGCCCGAGGCGGGCTACACGACGGGCACGGTGCTGCGGGTCGCCGGCGGCCTGTGAGGCGCGGGGCGGGTGCTCAGCGCGGGAGATGGGCCAGCTTGTCCGGGTTGGTCACCACGTAGACGCGCTGCACCCGCCCGTCCACCACGTCCAGCAGGAACGCGCCCAGCGGCCCGCGCGGCGTGTGGGCGTAGACGGCGGGACAGCCGTTGAACACGGCGAACCGGGCGACCAGTCCCTCGCTCTCCTTGACGCCCACGCCGGCGAGGAAGCGGCTGACCTTGTCGGCTCCGACGATGACGCGGCGCGGCGCCTTGGCCTGGCCGCCGCTGTCCCCGACCAGGGTGACGTCGGCGGCCAGCGACTCCAGCAGGGCGCCGACGTCGCCGTCGAGGGCGGCGGCGAGAAAGCGCTCCGCCAGCTCGCGCTGGTCGCGGGGGTCGACGGTGTAGCGGGGGCGGCGTTCGGCCATGTGCCGGCGGGCGCGGGCGGCGAGCTGGCGGACGGCCGGCTGGTCGCGGCCGAGGGCCTCGGCGATCTCCGGGTAGCCGACGCCGAACGCCTCGCGCAGCACGAACACGGCGCGCTCCAGCGGGGAGAGCGACTCCATCATCACCAGCACGGCGAACGAGACGGTGTCGGCCAGCACCGCGCGGTCGGCGCCCTCGGGCGCCGGGGTGGGGGCGAGGGAGTCGGTGGGCAGCGGCTCCGGCAGCCAGGGGCCGACATAGGTCTCCCGGCGGGCCGCCTGCTCCCGCATCCGGTCCAGCGCCAGCCGGGTGACGATCCGCACCAGGTAGGCGCGCGGGTCGCGCACCTCGCCCCGGTCGCGCGCCGACCAGCGCGGCCACGCCTCCTGGAGCACGTCCTCGGCGTCGGTGACGCGGCCCAACATGCGGTAGGCGACGCCGAAGAGCAACGTTCGGTGCGCCTGGTACGTCTCCAGAAGGGTGTCGTCCGCCACCGTCCCATCACACCAGGCCGCGTCCGAGCCCGCGCGCCCGGGTCCCCTCGCCGGGACCCGGGGGCCGGGTGCGGCGCGAGGTGCGGTGGTGCCGGTGCGTGAGGCGCCTTTACCCGTCGGTCACAGCTCGTTCGTGACCAGGCAATAACCACAGACGAGAGTGCGGGACATGGATGAGTGGGACACACCGCGACCGACGCTCCACCTCGCGCGCCTGGGGCTGCCCGGGCACGCCGGTGGCTGCCCCTCGGTGCGCGGTCGCGCCGCGTCGGCCGCCGAGGCGGCCCTCACGCGGCACGGAACGGCGCTTACCGAGGCGGCACTGGCCGGCGGTGGGCGCGTGTGGGTGCGAGGAGTCGACGAGGAGGACCTGCCGGCGGCGTTGGCGCTGCACGCGCGCTGCTCGCCCGCGAACCTGGTGCGCCGTTACCCGGGCGGCGCGGGCGAGGCGGACGGCTATCTGCGGCACCTGCTGAACGGGCGGCACGGCCGGAGCGTCGCGGCGCACCTGGACAGCGGGGAGTTGGTGGGGCTCGGGCATGTCCTGTGGGACGGGGCCGAGTCCGAGGTGGCGCTGCTGGTGGCGGACGCGTGGCAGTGCCGGGGAATCGGCGGGGCGCTGGTGGAGACGCTGCTGGCGCTGGCGGTGGCGCGGCGTTCCGAGGGCGTGTACGCGGTGGCCAGGGCCGGGGACGCGGAACTGCTCGGGGCGCTGCGCGCGACGGGGCTACCGTGGACGGAGTCGCCGGAGGACGACGACGCGCTGGTGGTGTCGGCGCGGCTGCCTGGCGGGACGGCGTTCACGGGCGGTTGACGCCGCGCCCACCGGGTAGACCGCTGCCGGTGAGAGAGGGGACGCGCGGTGGGCGCTGCGGGCGAGCTCAGGAAGTCGCTGCTGTACATCGACGGGGAGACCATGCTGCCGCTGGCGTACACGTACGAGCCCGCGGAGGGCGGTTTCCGCACGCTGGGGATGGTGCGGGTGGGCGGGACCGTGCTCATGCGGACGGTGCGTCAGCCGGGGCCGGACACGGCGACGGTGCGGGTGGAGTTCCTGACGCGGGTGCTGGAGGCGCTGTATGTCGCGCCGGGTGCGGCGGTGCGGATCGCGCGGGGCGCGGATCATGTGCGGGCGGACGGCACGTTGGAGCCGAGGCCGCTGGTGCCACCCGGCACACGCCTGTTCCCCGCGGGCACGGTGCCGGCGCTGCTGGTCGGTCTGCTGGTGGGCGGTTGGGTGGTCGGCTGGTACGGGGCGGTGGTCGGCGCGTATGTCGGGGCGGCCACGCTGCCGGACCTGGCGCGGTGCGCCTGGCAGACGGCGCGGGCGCGCAGGGGCCGGGGCGTGGTGCTGGTGCCGGAGGCGGTGGCGGGGCTGCTGATCGCGGCGGGCTCGCTGGCCGGCGCGTTGATCGGCTGTCTGACGGCGGACGAGGGCGCGGACCGGGTGCGCGGGGTGTTCCTGGGGATGGCGGTCGCGGCGCTGGTGCTGTCCCTGGTGGCGACGCGGTTCAGCATGGTGCCGCTGCGCCACCGGACGGGGGCGTGGCTCGGGCCCCTGGTGGTGGGCGCGCAGGCGATGGTGACGCACGCGGTGTGGGCGGACCCGGCGGGGTTGGCGTGCGGGGTGGGCATGGGGATGCTGCTGGCGGCGGGGTTGACGGCGGTGCTGACGGAGCGTCAGGGGACGCCGTCGGGCTGACTGCGCGTCAGTTCGACTGCGGCGGCACGCCGTTGTCACTCGCCACGATGGACCAGGTGGAGGTGGCCGCGTCGTAGCTGACCCGGAAGCGGCCCTCGGTCCGTTCCAGCGTGGCGACGACGTCCCGCAGGCTCGCGGCGGCGGAGGCGGGCAGCCTGGTGGGCATCTCGACGACCAGCCGGCCCCCGTTGGCGACGATCTCCAGCGTCTCGGTGTGGTCGATCCGGGCCTCGATCTCCTTGCGCCGCCTGCGGCCGACGAGCTTGGCGATCTTCGGCCAGACGTCCTCGCCCGCCTTGGTGGCGATGGCGCTGACGAACGGCTGCAACGCGGAGACGACCACGACGGCCGCCGCGAGCTCCACCGGGTCGAACCGTGTGGCCTGGGGCACCGAGCAGTTCCAGCAGTGGGCGGCGGTGCGGCGGTGACCGCACGTCGGGCAGCGGTACTTCGACGATGTCCCGGTCATCCTCGTCTCTCCCCCGTCACCATGGAAGCCCTGGCGCCAGCCTGCCGGGCACGGGGGCGGGGCGCAAGCCGGACGGGGGCCGGACGTCGTCGAGGGGGGCACGTGGAAGAGGAGATGCTGCTGCACCATCAACTGGCGCTGCGCGGCGAGTGGTTGATGGGACGAGCGCGCCATGGCCGCTCGCTGCGGAGGACCCGGGCGGCTCGCCGGGCGTTTCAGCGGGCACTGTCCGTGATGGCCTCTCACCACCCGGACCGCGCGGCGTGCCTGAACAACCTGGGCGTGCTGCTGCGTTGGGAGTTCCGAAGGACCGGCGACGAGGAGCCGCTGGAGCGGCTGCTGGAGGTGAACGCGCGGATCGTGGTGTTCCTGCCGCCCGAGCACCCGGACCGGCGGCGACACCGCCACAACATGCGGGCGTTGCTGGCCGACGTGCTGACCGCCGGGGGGCGTCCCGGGCTGGCGGCCCGGCTGCTGCCGCTGGCCAGGGAGGCGGCGGCCGACGAGGACGCGCGGTCGGTGTCGGGGCCGCTGCTGGCGCACTGCCTGGACGACGCCTACCGGGAGAATGGGGAGCTGTCGGCGCTGCGGGAGATCGTGGAGCTGTGGCGGGCCGCTTCGGCGGCGGGCGCCCCTGACCCCGAGTGGGGCTGGGTCCCGTTTCACGAACTGGGCAGGGCGTCGCGGACCCTCGGGGTGCGCACCGGGGAGCGGGAGTCGCTGGCGGAGGCCGTGGAGTGCGGGCGGCGGGCCGTCCGGCTCTGCCCCGAGGGGAACGCCGGGCGGGCGGGCTGTCTGCGGGAGTTGGCCAACTCGCTGCACGCCGACTTCGTCGACGGCGGCCCGGGCGACGAGGGCGCGTCGGCGCTGCGGGAGGCGGAGGAGTGCGCGCGGGAGGCGGTCTCGGCGGCGCGGGCGGGGAGCGGCGAACGGGCGTCCTGCCTGTCCACGTTGGGCATCGTGCTGCGCGGTCGCTTCGAGACGACGCGGGACCTGGGGGCGCTGCGGGAGGCGGTGCGGGCGTGCCGTGATTCGGTCGCCGGCCTCGCGGCCGACGACCCGCGCCGGCGCGCGCTGTACAACAACCTGAGCGCGGCGGAGCAGGAGTTGTTCAAACGGACCGGTGAGGTGGCCGCCGCGCACCGGGCGGTGGCGGCCTCCCGCGCGGCGATGGCATCCCTGTCACCCCACGACCCGCAGCGCGCGGGGACGTTGAGCGAGCTGGGCAACGCGCTCCATCTGCTGGCGGCGACGCTTCATCCCGGCCTCCCGCCCGGCGAAACCCCCGAGGCGCTCGGCGCGGACGACGTGCCGGTGCTGGTGGAGGCGGTCGAGACGGCGAGGGCGGCGGTCGCGCTGGAGTCGGAGCCCCGGGGACGGGGCGCCGCGCTCACCAATCTGAGCATCGCGGCCCGCACCCTCCACGAACACACCGGGGACCGGGCCGCGTTGGCGGAGGCGATCGAGGGTGCGCGGGAGGCCGCCGCGCTGGGCGGCGGCGCGGACGGGGCGGTCGCGCTCTACACCCTGGTCCAGGCGCTCGCGCGGGTTCCGGCGACGCCCGAGTCGCTGCGCGAGATGCGCCGGTGCTGCGACGCCCTGGCGCGGGGCGCTGCCCCGACCCGGGTGCGGGTCCTGGCGCACCGGTTGCTGGGGCGGACGGCGATGACGGCCGACCCGCCGAGGCCCGATCTGGCGTTGGTCGCCTACGAGCGGGCCGTCGGCTGGCTGCCACGGCTCGCGCCCCGCCGACTGCTGCGCGCCGACCGCGAGTTCGGCCTGGGCGAGTTCGCCGGGCTGCCGGCGGAGGCCGCCTCGGCGGCGCTGGCGCGCGAACAGCCGGAGCGCGCGGTGGTGTTGCTGGAGCACGCGCGGGGCGTGCTGCTGCGCGAGGGGCTCGGGCACGAGGAGGAGCTGGACGCGCTGCGGCGGGTGGAGCCGGCGCTGGCCTCGGAGTTCACCCTGCTGCGGGAGCGGCTCGACGCCTCCGACCGGGCCGGCGCCCATCTCTACGCCGACGGCTTCGCCCCGCCGGTCCCACCGGCCGAGGAGGCCGCACGCCACTCGGAGTGGGCGGACCGTTGGGAGGAGTTGCTGACCCGGGTGCGTCGGCTGCCTGGCCTGGCCGGCTTTCTGCTGCCGCCGACGCCACTGGAGCTGCGCCGGCGGGTCGGCGACCACCCGGTGGTGCTGGTCAACCCGAGCCCGTTCCGCTGCGACGCGTTGCTCCTCACCGCGGACGCGCCGGTGCGGGTCGTTCCCTTGGCCTGCGGGCTGGACGAACTCCGTGCCGTGGCGGAGGACTTCGCGCGCGACGCGGTCGTGGACCGCGAGGGCGCGACGGAAGCGAGGCTGCTGGGGCACCTGGAGTGGCTGTGGGAACGCGTCTGTCGTCCGGTGCTCGACGCGCTCGGCCTGCCGCCGGGGGCGGACGGGGAACCGCCTCGGGTGCGCTGGTGCCCGGTCGGCGTCGCGGCGCGGCTGCCGCTGCACGCGGCGGGTGTGCCGGGTCGGCCTGGCGCCTCCGTGCTGGACCGGGTCGTCTCCTCCTACACCTCGACGGTGGGGGCGCTGCCGTACGGGCCGTCCGGCGCGGGACGGACGGAACGGCGGCTGGTGGTCGTCGAGGTGGCGCGGGCGCCGGGTGCGCGGGCACTGCCGGGCGCGGCGCTGGAGGCACGCCGGCTGGCGGAGCTGATGCCGGGCGTGACCGTGCTCTCGGGCCCGGAGGCCACCCGGGAGGCGGTGCTGGCGGAGCTGCCCCGGCACGAGGTGGCCCACTTCGCCTGCCACGCGGTCACCGACCCCCGTTCGCCGTCCCTCAGCGCCCTGCTGCTGCACGACCACGTCGCGGCGCCGCTGACCGTGCTGGAGCTGGGCGCCGCCCGGGTGGAGCACGGGGCGCTGGCCTATCTGTCGGCCTGCCGGACCGGCGGCGGCGAGGAGCGGCTCGCCGACGAGGCGGTGCACATCGCCTCGGCCTTCCAACTGGCCGGCTACCGCCAGGTCGTGGCCACGCTCTGGCCGGTGGGCGACGGCGACGCCGGCCGCGTCGCCGACGACTTCCACACGGCGCTGGCCGCCGCCGGCACCACGGCCGACGCGGCGTCGCATCTGCACCACGCGGTGCGGGCCCTGCGCGACGACGCCCCGGGGGAGCCGTCCCGCTGGGCCGCCCACTTCGCCCTCGGTGGTTAGGCGGGTGGACAACTGGTCAGCTGACCAGAGGGGCCAGTGGACCGGTGGTCAGCCGGCCCACTGGCCTGTTCCACAACTGGTCAGCTGGTCGGCTGGCCAGTTGGTCCACTGGTCAGCCCGCGTCACCGCCGAGCAGGGCGCGCGCCTCGGTCAGCGCCGAGTCGCGGTGCGCCTCGAACTCCTCGTCGGTGAAGACGGGCGTCGCCACCGCCGGCGGGATGCCCGCGATGTCGAACGTCCGGCCGTCCTCGGTCAGGAACTCCTCGTTGGGCAGCGCGAAGCTCCAACCGCCGGGCAGGGTGCGGTCCAGGGTGTCGGAGAACGATCCCTGGGTGTTCTCCCCGACCAGGGTGACGCCCGGCTCGCGGCCCAGCAGCGACTGGGTGGTGGTCTCCGCGGCGGAGATGGTCAGCCGGGACGTCAGCACGGCCACCGGCCCGTCGTAGGTCGGACCGTCGAACGGCTCGACCCGGATCTCCTGGTCGGGGGTGTGCCCGGCCGGGTCGTCGGGGTCGTTGCGCGCGTGCTTGGTGTAGGCGACGTAGGGACGGTCGGTCAGCCGGGAGGCCACGTGCAGTCCGAGCCGGTCGGAGCCGCCGCCGTTGAACCGCAGGTCGAGAACGAGGCCGCGCAACGCGTCGGGCCCCTCGGTGCGGGCCTCGGTGAACACCTCGTCCAGCGCCCGGTCGAGTTCGGCCACGTCCTCGGCGTAGCCGTCCTCGTCGGTGTAGCCGGTGAAGGAGGTGATCCGCAGGTAGCCGACGCCGTCGGCCATGTCGGCGTAGGAGACCGCGCCGTTCGCCCAACGCCGTTGCTCGGCGCCGACACTCTCGGCGGTGGCCTCCTCGATGCGCTGGATCAGTTCGGCGTCGGGCAGCTCGGTGTCCTCCCGGTGCCCGGCGTAGTAGTCGCCCGAAGGGGAGGCGAGGCTGGTGTGCGCGTCGTGCAGCGGCTCGATCATCTCGCGCAGGAGCGCGAAGAGTTCGTCCTCGGTGGTCTCCTCGGTGACGCGCGGCCGGTACTCCTCGCGCACCGCCTCCCAGTCGACGCCGCGCGCCTCGAAGAACGGGTACTGCTCGGCGTAGGTCTGCCAGAAGACGTCGAACGCCTCGACGGGATCGCCGGCCGGCTCCTCACCGCAGTTCTCCGGCAGCGC
Source organism: Streptomyces zhaozhouensis (assembly GCF_900230195.1). Lineage (GTDB taxonomy): Bacteria > Actinomycetota > Actinomycetes > Streptomycetales > Streptomycetaceae > Streptomyces > Streptomyces zhaozhouensis. The sequence goes on along the minus strand of NZ_OCNE01000008.1, from coordinate 121,754 downwards.
CTCCAGGCGGTGGAGCGCCCGGTCCCCGACGCTGTCGGCGAAGCTCCAGCGCGCGCCGTTCGCACCGTCGGGGGTGACGGTGATCGGCGAGGTCTCCTCGCTCGCGAAGGTGACGCCGCCGTCCTCGCCGGGCTCTCCGGCGCGTTCCCCGGTGACCAGGCCGGGCAGGCAGCTGAGCGTGGTGACGTCGTAGGTACGCAGCCTGTCGCCCTCCACCTCGACGAGGGTGCCGTAGCCGTCCGTCGTCCAGACGCCGTCCGGCGAGAACGGCTCCGCGTCGGCGCCCCTGGCGTCGCCGGCGCAGGCCGCGAGCCCGGTGGTGGTGACGGCGAGGGAGAGGGCGAGCAGCGCGGCGCGGCTCCTCGGACGGGCGAGACGGGCGTGGCGGGAGAGACGGGCGGGTGCCATGGAGCGGGGCCTTTCACGTGCGGTCGGGGCCCGCGGGAACCGGGCCCGCCCATGACTCTCCCAGCGGGAGGCGCCCGGCCCCATGGCGTTGCCCACCGTCCCGGGGTGGGGTTTTCCCCACCCGCGCTCTCCGGCCTCCGAGGCCCCCGTCAGGGCAGGGGTGACCGGGCCGTCGGTGGGAACGATGGTGACGTATGTCGACTCCCGTACCAGGATGGCTTCATGGCTGACTCACGCACCCCGCTCCCCCGCCGGCTCGCCGACGCGTACGTCGACGAGCTGGTCGCCCTCGACCCCATCACCGGAACGTTCCTCGGCGATCCGGGGAGTTCGGGCAGACTGCCGGACTTCTCACCACGGGGGATCGAGGCCGAGGCGGAGCTGGCGCGGCGCACCCTCGCCCGGCTCGACGACGCCGAGAGGCTGCCGGGCGCCGACGCCGAGGGCGAGCGGCGCTGCGCGCGGCTGCTGCGGGAGCGGCTGACGGCGGAGTTGGCGGTGGCCGAGGCCGGGGAGCCGCTGCGGGCGATGAGCAGCCTCTACTCGCCGGTGCACTCGATTCGCACCATCTTCCCGTTGACGCCGACCGAGACGGAGGCGGACTGGTCGGCGGTCGCGGCGCGGCTGCGGGCGGTGCCGGAGGCGCTCGCCGGGTACCGGGAGTCGCTGACCGAGGGCCTGGCGCGGGACCTGCCGGCCGGTCCCCGGCAGGTGCGGGAGACGTTGGCGCTGCTGGACGAGTCGCTGAGCGCGCCGGGCGGCTGGTTCGCCGAGTTCGTCGCGCCGGGGCCCGAGGCGCTGCGGGAGGAGCTGACGGCGGCGGCCGGGCTCGCCAACGAGGCGATGGACGGGCTGCGCGCGTGGCTGCGCGAGGAGTACGCGCCCCGGGTGTCCGGGGCCGACGACATCGCGGGGCGGGAGCGGTACGCGCGGTGGGCGCGGTACTGGAACGGCACCGACCTGGACCTGGACGAGGCGTACGCGTACGGCTGGTCGGAGTTCCACAGGCTACGCGCGGAGATGGTCACCGAGGCGGAGAAGATCCTGCCGGGCGCCGACCCGTGGGCGGCGCTGCGCCATCTCGACGAGCACGGCACGGTGGTCGAGGGTGTCGAGGAGGTGCGCGTGTGGTTGCAGCGGATGATGGACGAGGCGATCGCGGAGCTGGACGGCACCCACTTCGAGCTGGCCGACCGGATCAAGCGGGTCGAGGCGCGGATCGCGCCGCCCGGCGGGCCGGCGGCGCCGTACTACACCAGTCCGTCGCTCGACTTCTCCCGTCCGGGCCGCACCTGGCTGCCGACGATGGGCGAGACGCGGTTCCCGGTCTACGACCTGGTCTCGACCTGGTACCACGAGGGCGTTCCCGGCCACCACCTCCAACTGGCGCAGTGGGTGCACGTCGCCGACGAGTTGTCCCGCTACCAGACCACGGTCGGCGGGGTCAGCGCCAACATGGAGGGCTGGGCGCTCTACGCCGAGCGGCTGATGGACGAGCTGGGGTACCTGACGTCGGCGGAGACCCGACTGGGCTACCTGGACTGCCAGATGATGCGCGCGGTGCGGGTGATCATCGACATCGGGATGCACCTGGAGCTGACCATCCCGGAGAACTCGCCGTTCAAGCCGGGTGAGCGGTGGACGCCGGAGCTGGCCGAGCGGTTCTTCCAGCGGCACAGCAGCCGTTCGCCGGAGTTCGTCGCCAGTGAGCTGGTGCGCTATCTGGGGGCGCCGGGGCAGGCCATCGGCTACAAGCTGGGCGAACGGGCCTGGCTGCGGGGCCGGGAGGCGGCGCGGGCGGCGCGGGGCGCCGGGTTCGACGCCAAGAAGTGGCACATGGCGGCGCTGTCGCTGGGCTCGCTCGGGCTGGACGACCTGGAGGCCGAACTGGCCGTGCTCTGAGGCCGCGTCGCGACCCGCCGGGGGCGCGCCCCGGGGCCGTGAGGGCCCGGGAAGCGCCCCCGGCGCGTGGTTCACCAGTCGTGGACGGTGCCGTCCGCGAGCCGGTTGACCGGGAGGTACGCCGGACGGTACGGGTGGGCCGCGGCCAGCTCCTCGTCGAGGGTGACGCCGATGCCGGGCTCCTCGCCGGGGTGCAGGTGACCGTCGGTGAAGGTGTAGGCGTGGCGGAAGACCGCGTGGGTGTCGGCGGTGTGGCCCGAGTACTCCTGGATGCCGAAGTTGTGGACGGCCAGGTCCAGGTGGATCGCGGCGGCCATGCCGACGGGCGAGATGTCCTCGGGCCCGTGGATGGCGCTCTTGATCTGGTACTGCGCCGCGAGGTCGAAGAGCTTCCGCAGCGGGGTGACGCCGCCGAAGTGGGTGACGGCGGAGCGGGCGTAGTCGATCAACTGCTCGGTGAGCAGCGTCTGGTAGTCGTGCACGGTGTTGAGGACCTCGCCGATCGCCAGCGGGGTGGTGGTGTGGTGCCGCACCAGCCGCAGCGCCTGCTGGTTCTCGGCCGGGGTGCAGTCCTCCAGCCAGAACAGGTCGTAGGGCTCCAGGTCCTTGCCGAGCCTGGCGGCCTGGATGGGCGTCAGCCGGTGGTGCGCGTCGTGCAGCAGCGGGAGTTCGGGGCCGAACTCGTTGCGCACCGCCTCGAAGACGCCCGGCAGGTGGCGCAGGTAGGCGGCGGTGTCCCACTCCTCGACGACGGGGCGGGGGCGCTGGTCGAGACGGGTGGCGTTCTCCTGGCCGAGCGCGGGGTCCTGGTGGACGCCGTAGGTGTTGCTCAGGCCGGGGACGCCGATCTGCACCCGGATCGCCTGGTAGCCCTCGGCCCGCCGGGCGCGGATGGAGTCGAACAGCTCGGGCAGGTCGCGGCCGTTGGCGTGGCCGTAGGCGCGCACCCGCTCCCGGCTGGCGCCGCCGAGCAGCTGGTAGAGGGGCAGCCCGGCGACCTTGGCCTTGATGTCCCACAGGGCGACGTCGACGGCGGCTATCGCGGCCATGGTGACCGGGCCGCGGCGCCAGTAGGCGCCCCGGTAGAGGTACTGCCAGGTGTCCTCGACGCGGTGCGGGTCGGCGCCGATCAGCAGCGGCACGACGTGGTCGGTGAGGTAGCTGGCGACGGCGAGTTCCCTGCCGTTGAGGGTGGCGTCGCCGAGGCCGGTGACGCCCTCGTCGGTGGTGATCCGCAGGGTGACGAAGTTGCGGCCGGGGCTGGTGACGACGACCTTCGCGTCGACGATCTTCATGGCTGAGGGGTCTTCCTGGTGGGGTGCGGTGGATCAGCCCTTCGTGGCCCCGGCCGTGAGGCCGGCCACGAGGTATTTCTGACCGATGAGGGCGGCGATCACGACCGGGACGGTCATCAGGCTGGCGGCGGCCATCAGCCCGCCCCAGTCGGTGCTGGCGTAGGAGATGAAGTTGAAGAGGGTGACCGGCGCCGTGCGGGTGTCCTCGTCGGCGAAGATCAGCGCGAACATGAAGTTGTTCCAGCTGGAGACGAACGCCAGCAGCGAGGCGGTCGCGGTGCCGGGCGCCGCCAGCGGCAGGGCGATGCGCCAGAACGCGCCGAAGGCGCTCAGCCCGTCGGTCCTGGCGGCCTCCTCCAGCTCCACCGGAAGCCCCTCGAAGAAGCCGATCATGATCCACAGGATCAGCGGCACCGAGACGAACATGTGGCTGAGGATCAGCACGGTGTAGCTGCCGACCAGTCCCGCCTGGGCGAAGAGGTAGTACCAGGGCACCAGCAGCGAGACGGCCGGCACGATGCGGGCGATCAGCACGACCGAGCCCGTGCGGTGCATCGTGAAACGGCCGACGGCCCACGCGGCGGGCACCGCGAGCAGGGCGGAGAGCGCGGTGGAGACGACGCCCACGATGAGCGAGTTGCGCATCGAGGTGATGATCTCGCCGTCGTCGAGGACGTTGCGCAGGTTCTCCAGCGTCGGGGAGAAGATCAGCCCGACGGTGGGGTCGGTGACCTGGACGTTGGTCTTGAACGCGGCGGCGAACATCCACACGAGGGGCAGCGCGAAGAACAGCGAGACCGCGACGACGGCCGCGCCGCGCAGCCAGCCGAGGGCGCGCCGGCGCCGTGCCGCCCGGGCGGCCAGGTGGGCACTCATGCTTCCTTCCTTCCGGCGCGGCGCCGCAGCAGGACCACGACGGCGATGATGAAGAGGGTGAACAGCACGAGCACCGCGGAGGCGAGCCCGTACTCCTGGTAGTCAAAGGTGAGGCCGTAGGCGTAGACGTTGAGCGTCTCCACCTCGTAGTCCGAGCCGCCTCCCGGGCCCTTGGTGGCGTAGAGGATGTCGAAGGTCTTCAGCGCGTCGACGGACCGCAGCACCAGCGCCGTCATCAGCGTCGGCAGCAGCATGGGCAGCACGACGTGGCGGAAGCGCTGCCAGGGTCCGGCGCCGTCGACCAGCGCCGCCTCCTCGGGCTCCTCCGGCAGCGTGGAGAGGCCGGCGAGCAGCAGCAGCGTCATCATCGGCGTCCACTGCCAGATGTCGATGAACATCAGCGTCGGCAGCGACTGGCTGACCGAGCCGAGGAACTCCTGGGTGGGCAGGCCGAGCGAGTCGAGTATCTGGTTGGCGACGCCGTTGGTCGGGTCGAGGATCAGCAGCCACAGGATGCCGATCGCGACGGGCGTGGTCAGCAGCGGGATGATCAGGATGGTCCGCACCCAGCGCATCCCGCGGAACGCCCTGCGCATCAGCATCGCCAGCGCCAGCCCGAGCGCGGTCTCGACCGCGACCGCGCCGACGGTGAAGACGACGGTGCGCTCGATGGCCGGCCAGAAGCGGCGGGTGTCGGAGAGGGCGTCCTGGAAGTTGCGCAGCCCGACGAAGGAACGGTCGGCGTTGACGGCGCCGAAGGCGTCGGTGAAGCCCAGGTTGAGCGTGAAGAGCAGCGGAAAGACGATCATCAGGCCGACGAACGCCAGGGCCGGGGCGAGCATCGCCCACTTCAGGCGCCGGTTGGCCTGCTCGAACGTGCGCGGGGTGCCGGCGGTCCGCCGGCCGCCGGGCCGCGTCGACGTGGTGGCCATCAGCCCTCCCGGTAGCGGTTGTCGCGGACGAGGAACTCGGCGAACTCGGCGTCCGCGTCGCGGGCCACGCCCGGCACGGACTCGCCGAGGATCCCGGCGACCAGCGGCCGTCCGACGATGTCCCGGGCCCGCGCGACCTGGAGCACCTGCGGCCGGTCGGTGCCGACGCCGCGCTCGGCGCTGATCCGCATGGTCTCGGCGAGTTCCGCGGGGAAGCTGCCGAGGGTCTCGCTGTCCGACCAGGCGGACTCCCGGGCGCCGGGGATGCCCTCGGCCTGGAGCGCGGCGACCATCTCGGGTCCCGAGGCCCAGCGCAGGAACTCCCAGGCGTCGTCGCGCAGCAGGGAGAACTCGTTGATCCCCAGGCTCCAGGACGGGATGTTGTGCGGACGCGCCCCGGCGGGGCCGGCCGGGAACGGGGCGAAGCCGACCAGGTCCTGCACGGTGGAGACGCCGGGGTCGAGGAAGTTGGTGTAGATCGCGTCGGCGTCCACGTAGAAGGCGGCCTTGCCCTGGGCGAAGATCGGCATGGCCTGTTCCAGGCTCATGTTGGTCGCACCGGGCGGGCCGGTCTCGTGCAGCAGCCGGCCGTAGTACTCGTAGGCGGCGATGGCCTCGGGGGTGGCGAGGGCGGAGCGCCCGTCGACGACGAAGTCCCCGCCGAAGGAGTACAGGAAGCTGGACCACTGGCTGACGGCGCCGTTGCGCTGGCCCCGGCCGACGAAGCCGAAGAAGTTGTCGCGGCGGTCGGCGAGTTCGAGGGAGAGCTCCCTCAGCTCGTCGAGCGTGCCGGGCGGCCCGCCGAAGTCCTCGACCAGGTCCCTGCGGTAGTAGAGCGCGGGCCGCTCGGTGACGACGGGCACGCTCAGCACGCTTCCGTCGACGGCGGAGCGCTCGCGCGGCGCCTGCTGGAAGTCGCTCCACCGGTAGCCGGCGTCGCCCTCCACGCGGTCGGTCAGGTCGACCAGCCAGCCGTTGTGCGCGAAGAGCAACTGCTCCTGGAGCGCGCGCACCATCATGACGTCGACGTCGGTGGCCGACGCGTTGAGCTTCACGTTGTAGCTGCTGGTGAGCTGGTCGGCGGTGAGCATGGAGATCGAGACCCGCCGCTTGATGCGGTCCTCGATCTCCTCCAGCCGGTCGGCGATCGCGTGGGACCAGACGTGGTTGATCGCCGTGACGCGCAGCGGCGCGTCGGGGGACGCGGTGCCGCCGCGCGTCGAGCAGGCGCCGAGCGTCGTCCCGCCGACGGCCGCGACCGCCGCGGTGGCGGCCAGCTTGCCGAACGAACGGCGGCTGACCCCCTGGCTGCTCGTGGACATCCTCGTCCTCGACTTTCTGCGTACTCGTGCTTCTTGGTGCGTGTGCGTGCGGATGCGCCCTGGTGTGCGCGGGGGGTCGCGCGGGTGTGCGCGACAAGGTTGGTCCAACTGGTAGGACCAGATGGACCGTAACAGGGCTCCCCCGGCTCTGACCAGCCCCGCTTGCGAAGCGTTACCGGGCGCGGTGGGAGGTCAGCCGGGTGTCATCACCGCGGCGGTCGCGCGGGGGCGTGCCGGCCCTCAGTCCTGGGCGGCGCCCCCGCGCAGCAGGGTGTCGATGTGCTGGCGGGCCATGACGTCCAGGCTGAGGTCGAGGTCGGCGCCGTAGGTGCGCAGCCCGAGGCGGAGGTGTTCCCGCATCCGGGTCCGCGCCGACTCGACGTCGCGGGCCACGATCGACTCCAGGATCTCGGGGTGGTGCGGGACGCCCGGCTCGCCGATCGAGGGGTCGGAGTTGGAGCGGAGCATCATCTCGAACATCATGCCGCCGATCGACGACAGCATGATCCGCAGCACCGGGTTGCCGCTGGCGGCGGCGATCGCGTCGTGGAAGTCGAGGTCGGCGCGGGCCTTGTGGATCACGTCGGTCGCGGTCAGCAGCGCGTCGTTGGCCACCCGCATCGCGTCGAGGTCGGCCGCGGTGGCCCGCTCGGTCGCGAGCCCCACGATCTCGACCTCCAGCGGGATGCGGGCCTCGATCAGATGGCGCACGGTGGGCCGGCCGGCCCGGTAGAGGGCGTCGTAGTTGCGGGCGTGCCCCGGGCTCTGCTCGGCGACGAACGAGCCGCGGCCCGGCGCCACCTCGATCAGGTGCTGGGCCTCCAGCCGCCGCAGCGCCTCGCGGACCACGTTGCGGCTGGCGCCGAAGTGCTCGGCCAGCTCGCGCTCCGAGGGAAGCTTGCTGCCGACGGCGATCTCGCCGGAGCGGATGTCGTGCTCCAACTGGCGTGCGACGCGTTCGGTCAGCAGCCCCCGCTGGGACGAGGAAACCGCACGTCCCGACGGCGACGTGGGCGGGGCGGTCATGACCAGGAGCTTAACAGCAGGCCCGCGCCCGCCTCCCCGGCTACCGGGCGGCGCCCGGCTTCCCGGGCCGCAGCGCGGCGCGGGCGACCCGGTACAGCACCGCCGCGCAGCAGACCGCCGCCAGCCGGCGCGACGCGGTCCTGCGGCGGCCGTGCCAGCCGCCGTGCCGGGCGGCGGGCGGCGAGGAGCGGAAGGCGTTGCCCGTGCTGTCGGCGGCGCCCTCGGTGCGGGAGAGGTGGTGACGGTCCATCTGCCGGGCCAGCAGCCGCTCCGTGGTGCCAGGCAGCGCCGCCGACAGCCACGCCAACGCCCCGGCGGCCGGCCCCACCCACGCCTCGCGCCGGGGCGCGCGCGTGAGGCGCACGATGCGGCGGGCGGCGCGCTCCGGCGAGTAGACGGGGGCGAGCGGCCGGACGGCGCGCCCCGAGTAGTTGGCGGCCCTGGCGAAGAACGGGGTGTCCATCGAGGCCGGCAGCACGGTGCACACATGGACGTCGCGGCAGCCGTCGAGCCTGAGCTCCTGCCGCAGGGCGCCGCCCAGGGCCCGCACCGCGCTCTTGGCCACGACATAGGCGCTGTTGAGGGGGACCGGAGCGGCGCCGACGGCCGAGGAGACGTTGACCAGGGTGCCGGTGCCCTGTTCCCGCATGACCCGGAGGGCGGCGCGCGCCCCGTGCACGCACCCCATGACGTCGGTATCCAGCACCCGGCGGAAGACCTCGGGCGGGACGCTGTGCAGCGACCCGAAGGCGGCCACCGCCGCGCAGTTGACCCACACGTCGATCCGGCCGTACGCGGCGACGGCCCGGCGGGCCAGCTCCTCGACGGCGGCGGCGTCCGTGACGTCGGTGACGACCACCAGCGCGTCCGCCCGCCCCCGGCGTCGGCAGCGGCGGGCGACCTCCTCCAGCGCCGCGCCCCGCCGGGCCGCCAGCACCACCGCGCAGCCCCGGGCGGCGAACCGCTCGGCGCAGGCGCGGCCCACCCCGCTGCTGGCCCCCGTGATGACCACGACTCTCTTCCGCGTCCGCATCCTGGCTCCCGTCGCGCGTACCGGCCGTCCTTCGCCCGGCGGCCCTCGGACTGCCGGGCCGCGGGAAAGGTGGTTACCTGCCAAGAAGTAGCGCGTTCTCCGGCGGCACCGGAGGACCGGCCCGCGCGTGCGGCGCGTCGCCGGGGTGCCCGCCCGGATCCGGACGAGGCGCTCGGGAGTGAGCATGGCCGTACGGCACCACCTGGTCTTCCGTCCGCCCCCCGCCGTGTGGCGGGTGCTGGAGGACCCGCGCCGGTACGCGGAGTGGGTGGTCGGCACCCGCGAGTCGGCGCCGGCCGTCGACACCTGGCCCGAGGTCGGCTCGGCGCTGGCGTACACGGTGCGGCTGGGCCGCCACGACCTGCACGGGCGGACCTGGGTCCGGCGCTACGAACCGCCGCACGTCCTGGAGTTGGAGGCGGACAGCGGCCCGCTCGGCACCGCGCGCATCGCGCTGGAGATCCGCCGCTGGGGGCGGAACACCCTGGTCATCATGGAGGAGCATCCGCTGCGCGGCCTGGGCGGGCGGATGCACAACGTGGTGCTGGACGCCGCGCAGCAGCTCCGGCACCGGGGGATGCTGGCCCGGCTGGCGCGGCTGGTCGAGGAGCTGACGCCCGAGGAGCCCCCCGAGGCGGAACGGCGGCCCCCGCCGCGCCCCCGGGCGTGAGGCCGCCGCGTCCGCCGCCCCTCAGCCGTCGCCGCCGTCCCGGTGCCGCCGGCCCGGCAGATAGTCCTGGAGCTTGGCCTTGACGCCCTGCCGCAGCACGGCGCCGCGGTCGCCGTCGCCCCTGGCCAGCGACTTCGCGGTCGCGGACGCCTGCTCCCAGCTGGCGTGCGGCGGGATGGGCGGCACCGACGGGTCGGTGAGGAACTCCACCACGGCCGGCCCGTCGGCGGCCAGCGCGCGCCGCCAGCCGTCCTCGACATCCGCCGGCTTCTCCACCCGGATGCCCTCCAGCCCCAGCGAGCGGGCGAAGTCCGCGTAGCGGACGTCCGGCAGCGACTGGGACGCCTCGAACCGCGGCGCGCCGCCCATCGCGCGCAGCTCCCAACTGACCTGGTTGAGGTCCCGGTTGTTCCAGACGGCGACCACCAGGCGCGGGTCGCTCCACTCGTGGCGGTACCGGGCCGCCGTGACCAGCTCGGCCAGCCCGTTCATCTGCATCGCCCCGTCGCCGACGAGCGCGATCGCCGGCCGGTCCGGCATCGCGAACTTCGCCGCGATCGCGTAGGGCACCGCGCAGCCCATGGAGGCGAGGGTGCCCGAGAGGGAACCGCGCATCCTGCCGCGCATCCGGACGTGCCGGGCGTACCAGTTGGCCACCGAGCCGGAGTCCGCCGTCAGGACGGCGTTCTCCGGCACCAGCCGGTCCAGGCAGTGGGCGACGTACTCGGGGTTGACCGGGTCGGCCTCGACCTCGGCGCGCCGCGCGAGCACGTCGTACCAGCGCTCGACCGCCTTCTCCATCGACGTGCGCCAGCGCTCGCCGTTCTCGCTGGGCCGCAGCCTGGGCAGCAGCCTCCGCAGGGTGTCGCGGGCGTCGCCGACGAGGTTGACCTCGTACGGGTAGCGCATCCCGATCTGGTGCGGGTCCAGGTCGATCTGCACGGCCCTGGCCTGGTCGTACTCGGGCAGGAACTGGCTGTAGGGCAGGCTGGAGCCGACCGTCAGCAGGGTGTCGCAGTCCCGCATCAGCTCGTAGCTCGGGCGGGTGCCCAGCAGTCCGATCCCGCCGGTCACCCCGGGCAGCGTGTCGGGCAGCACGTCCTTGCCCAGCAGCGCCTTGGCAATGCCGGCCTGGAGCACGCGCGCCGTCTCCACGACCTCGTCGGCGGCGCCCGCCGCGCCCTGGCCGACGAGCATCGCGACCTTCTCCCCCGCGTTCAGCACCTCGGCGGCGCGGTCCAGCGCGGCCTCGTCGGGCGTGGCGGTCCAGCCGGAGGCGCCGATGCTGGAGGGCACCATCTTGAACGCGTGCCCCGGCGGCGTGTAGTCGAGGTCCTGCACGTCGGCGGGGATGATCACGGCCGTGGGCGCCCGCAGGGCACGGGCGGTGCGCAGGGCACGGTCGAGGACGTTCGGCAGCTGCTCGGGGACGTTGACGACCTCCAGATACGCGGAGGCCACGTCCTTGAAGAGCGTGTGCAGGTCGATCTCCTGCTGGTACGAGCCGCCCATCGCCGAGCGCGCGGTCTGCCCCACCAGGGCGACCACCGGGACGTGGTCGAGCTTGGCGTCGTAGAGGCCGTTGAGCAGGTGGACGGCACCGGGGCCCGAGGTGGCGGCGCACACCCCGACACCGCCGGAGAACTTCGCGTACCCCACCGCCTGGAACGCCGCCATCTCCTCGTGCCGCGCCTGGAGGAACCGCGGCCGGTCCCCGGCCCGTTCCCAGGCGGCGAGCAGGCCGTTGATGCCGTCGCCCGGGTAGCCGAAGACATGGCTGACGCCCCACTCCCGCAGCCGGTCCAGTACGTGGTCGGCGACCTTCTCCGTCATGCCGGTGCTCCTCCTGTGCGGGCCGGCGGGCCCGTGCGGCACGGGCCCGCCGGGGGTGGGTGCGGTTTCAGGCGCCGTCGCGGCGCAGCGAGTCCCTGACCCGGTCCGTCATGGCGGCGAAGGGGCCGACGGCCCACTGGGCCGCGGGCGAGCCGGCCGTGCTCGGGTGGGGGTGGGTGGGCGCCATCCGCTCGGCGGCCAGCAGCCGCCGCCCCATCCGGAGGCGTTCCTCCTGTGAGCAGGAGTCCAGGATGGAGGGGAACTCGTCGCGCTCCTCGGCGTCGGCGTGGTCGGAGACGGCCCGCTCGAACTCGTCGAACCGCACGTCGAACTCGGCGTTGTCCACGCCCATCTTCTCCAGCTCCGCGAGGACCTGGTTGGCCTCGTGCTCCTCCTCGTTCCTGGCCTCGGCCTCCCGCTTGCCGGCCACCCGTTTCGCGACGGGGCGCAGGATCATCTCCTCCGCCGTCTCGTGCACCGCGAGCAGGGCGCGCAGCCGGTCGAACTCCTCCTGCCTGCGGGTTCCCTCGGCCACCCGGACCTCGCTGAACCCGTCGCGGATGCGGGCGTGCTGGGCGAGCAGCACGCCGACGATGTCCTCGTCCTCCAGGCGCGCCGCCGCGGCGCGTTCGCTTCCTGCGTCACCCAACGTGATCATCTCCTCCTGCTGGCACGCCGGCCGCCGGCGCGTGCCCGCCCACGGCGACCTCGTCTCGGCCCTCCCGGGTAACCGCGCCGGCCCCCGGGGAAACGGGTCGGGGCGGTCGGGCCGCCGCCCTGCGAGGTCAGGCGACGGGTGGCACGATGGGACGGGGGTCGGTGACGGCCTGTTCCGAGGCGGTGGTGGCGATGGCCCGTTCCGAGGAGGGGCAGGGCACACTGGCCCTGCTGCTGGAGCGGATGCACGAGGTGGAGCCGGAGCGGCTGCCCGCGTTGTTCAACGCGCACGTCGGGGCGCTGGGGCTGCGGGCCGTCGACATCCTCCTGGCGGACGTGCGGCAGCAGGCCCTGATCTCCCTTCCTCACGAGCCGGGCCGGCCGCCCGAGCGGCTCCCCGTCGACACCAGCGAGGCCGGCCGGGCCTACCGCACCGGTGCCATGGAGACCGGGGAGCACCCGGACGGCGGGCTCACCCTGTGGCTGCCGCTGATCGACGGCGTCGAGCGGATCGGCGTCCTCGGCATCCGCACCGACGTCCTGGACCGGCCGACGCTGCGCGTCTGCCGCGCCCTCGCGTCGCTGATCGCGCTGGCCGTCGTCTCCAAGTCCCACTTCAGCGACGCTTTCCCCCGGGTGCGCCGCAGCGAGCGGATGAACATGCCGGCCGAGATGGTGTGGGCCTATCTGCCGCCGCGGACCATGGGCACCGACCAGGTCACCTCGTCCGCGGTGCTGGAACCCGCCTACGACCTGGGCGGCGACTCCTTCGACCACTCGCTGCTCGACGGGGACCTGCACGTGTCGGTGCTGGACGCCATGGGGCACGACCTGTCCTCGGGGCTGGCCTCCACCGTCGGCATGGCCAGCTGCCGCAACATCCGCCGGGACGACGACGCGACCGACCTGAGCCGGATCGCCCGGAGCATCGACTCCCATCTGGCCCACTGGCTGCCGGACCGGCACCTGACCGGGATCCTGTGCCATCTGCGCGTCGCGGACGGCCTGCTGCGGTGGGTCAACTGCGGTCACCCGCCCCCGCTGCTGCTGCGCGGGCAGCGGGTGCTGGCCGAGGCGATGACCAGCGAGCCCCAGGTGCCGATGGGGATGGGGCACCGGCTGGGGCAGGCGGAATGGCGCACGGACAGCATCCAGCTGGAGCCGGGCGACCGCGTGCTGCTGCACACCGACGGCGTCACCGACGCCAAGAACGCCACGGGTGTCCGCTTCGGGGAGGAGCGGTTCACCGAGTTCGTCCTGCGGGCCGTCGCGGCCGGGGAGCCGGCCCCCGAGGCCCTGCGCCGGCTGATCAGGGCCATCCTCGTCCACCAGCGCGACCGGCTGAGCGACGACGCGACCATCCTGATGTTCGAGTGGCATCCCACGTGAGCCGGGCGGGCGGGCCCGCCGGCGGCGGTTGGGGGACGGCGGCCCCGGGCACCCGAGGGGCCATGGCGCGACACACGTCACCGCGGGTCACGGCCCTCGTGGTCATCGACATGATCAACACCTACGACCACCCCGACGCCGAGCCGCTCATGGCCTCGGTGCGCCGCGCGCTGCCGGCGATGGTCGGGCTGATCGACCGGGCGCGCCGGGCGGGCGTGCCGGTGCTCTACGTCAACGACAACTTCGGCCGCTGGCGCTCCCACCACGGCGAACTGATCGACCGGGCGCTGGACGGCCCGCACGCGGACCTGGTGACGCCGGTGCGGCCCGACGACGACTCGCTGTTCGTCGTGAAGGCGCGGCACTCGATCTTCTACCAGACCCCGCTGGACCACCTGCTGTCCGAACTCGGCGTCTCCCGACTGGTGTTGTGCGGTCAGGTGACGGAGCAGTGCGTGCTGTACTCGGCGTTGGACGCGCATATCCGGCACCTGGAGGTGGCCGTCCCCCGGGACGCGGTCGCGCACATCCATCCCGGGCTGGCCGAGGCCGCGCTGGAGATGATGGAACGCAACATGGGCGCGGAGGTCGCCGACGCCCGCGCGCTGTCGTGCGACGGCTGAACCGTGCGGCGGGAGCGGCTCACGCGCCGGCCGGGTGGTCGCGGTGGCGGACGGTGGAGCCGCGGCGGGTCTTGAGGATCTCCAGCTGGCTGGGGACGCGGGCGCGCAGGTCGGGGACGTGGCTGACGATGCCGACGTGCCGGTCGTGCTCGCGCAGGCCGTCCAGCACGTCGAGCACCTCGTCCAGGGACTGCTCGTCGAGGCTGCCGAAGCCCTCGTCGACGAAGAGGGTCTCCAGCCGGCGGCCCCCGGCCTCGGCGGAGACCACGTCGGCGAGGCCGAGGGCGAGCGCCAGGGAGACGAAGAAGGACTCGCCGCCGGAGAGCGTGGCGGTGTCCCTGGCGCGGCCGGTCCAGGCGTCCAGGACGTTCAGCCCCAGGCCGGAGCGGGCGCGGTGGGCGGCGCGGGCGTCGGAGTGGACCAGGGCGTAGCGGCCGGCGGACATCCGGCGCAGCCGGACGGTCGCGGCCTCGGCGACCTGCTCCAGCCGGGCGGCCAGCACATAGGTCTCCAGCCGCATCCGGTACTCGTTCTGCGGGGAGGTGCCGGCGGCCAGCCCCGCGATGCCGGCGATGCGCCGGCTCTCCTCCCGGAGGGGGGCCAACGCGCTGGTCTCGGCAGCCAGTTCCTCGCCGAGGGCGTCGAGCTCGGCGCACCGCCGGCGGGCCGTGGCCGCGGCAGAGGCGGCGGCGCGCAGCCGGGCGGTGGCCGTCCCCAGGGCGGCCTCGCTGGCGGCCGGGTCGGCCCCCGGCCCCTCGGCCGCCGCCAGCACGCGCGGGTCGGACAGCCGCGCGGCGACCTCGGCCTCCTCCGCGCGCCAGCGCTCCAGCCGCTCCTCGGCCGCCCGCCGCTCCCCGGGGGCGAGGGCCGCCGCCCCGGCCTCGGCGGGGGTGGCGAAGCCGGCCTCGTAGGCGGCGTCGGCGCAGCGGGCGTCGGCGGCCTTGGCGCGGGCCGCCGTCTCCTCGGCCGCCTGGGCGGTCGCGCCGGCCGCCGCGAGCGCCTCGGCGCGCCGACGCAGGGCGGCGGCGCGGGCGGCGACGCTGGGGGCTCCGGCGCGGGCGCGGGTGAGCTCGGCGGCGAGGGCGGCGCGTTCGCCGGCGAGGGCGGCCGCGCGGGCGGCGTCGGCGGCCAGCGCCCGCTCGGCCGCGCGGCGCGTCTCGGTCAGCTCGGCGTGGGTGCGCTCGGCGCGCTCCAGCGCGGCGGCCGCCGCCGGCTCGGCGGCGGACTCCTCGCGGGCGGCGTCCCGCTCGGCCGTCGCCTCGGCCAGCTCGGCGGCGAGCTCCCCGGCCGAGCGGTCGCCCGCGGCGGCCAGGGCCGCGGCGTGCTCGGCCTCCCGCGCGGCGACCCGGCGTTCGGCCTCGTCCCTGGCGGCCTCGGCCGCGCCGTGGGCGGCGCGGGCGGCCTCCTCGGCGGCCGGGTCGACCGGGTCGGCGCCGGGCGGCGCGGGCGCCGGGTGCTCCCGGGCGCCGCAGACGGCGCACGGCTCGCCGGGGCTGAGCCCGGCGGCCAGCTCGGCGGCGATGCCGGCCAGCCTGCGGTCCTTCAGCCGCAGCCAGTGGTCGAACGCGTCGGCCGCCCGCTCGCGCGCCCCGAGCGACGCGGCGCGCGCCTCCGCCGCCGCCTCGGCCAGCGCGTCCCGCCGCTCGGCGGCGCGCGCCCGGCGCCCGGCCTCGGCGACGCGCTCCCCGAGCCGGGGCAGGGCGGCGCCCGCGGCCCTGGCGCGCTCGCGGCGCTCGCGCAGCCGCTCGGCGGCGGCGGGCCAGTCGGCAAGCCGGGCGTCGGCGTCCTCGATGACGGCGCGCCGCTCGCCCTCGGCGGCGGCGAGCCGGGCCAGCTCGGCGGCCAGCGCCTCCGCCCGCTCCTCGGCGGCCCGCGCGGCGGCCAGCTCGCCGAGCCGGGTCCGCGCCTCGCGCTCACCGGCGGCGAGGGCGGCGGCCGGCGCCTCGGCGAGCTCCGCGCCGTCCGGCTCCGCGTCGAGCAGCGCGGCGCGGGCCTCGCGGGCGGCCTCGACCGCCGCGCGGTGCTCCTCGGCCGCCGCCTCGCGCAGCCGCAGCGCCGGCGCCACCGCGTCGGCCGCCCTGGCGCGCTCCAGCCGCGCGCGCGTCGCCTCCCGCTCGGGGTGGCGCCGGCGCAGCGCCTCGGCGCGCTCGGTCGCCTCGGCGTGGGACCGGCGCAGTCGGGCCCGCTCCACGGTCTCGGTGTGCCGCTCCTGCGCGCGGGCGTGGGCGGCCTCGGCCGCCGCCAGCGCCTGGGCGGCGACCGCCGCGCGCTCCCGCGCGCCGGAGCGCGCCAGGGCGGCGAACTCCAGGACGGCGTCCGCCAGTCCGGGGTCGCCGGCGGAGAGCTCGGCCCACCGGTGGTCGGCCAGCTCGGGGTCGTCACCCGCGGCCTGGCGCACCCGGTGGCCTGCGGCCAGCAGGCGCGCGTCGCCGGTGCCGACCCGTTCGGCGGCGCGGGCGCGGCGCTCGGCGAGGTGGTCCTCGGCGGCCCGGAACCTGCGGGTGTCGAAGAGCCTGCCGAGCAGCTTGGCGCGGTCCTCGGCGCCGGCGCGCAGGAACCGCGCGAAGTCGCCCTGGGGCAGCAGCACCACCTGGCAGAACTGGTCGCGGTTCATGCCGAGCACCTCGCCGACCTCGCGGGCGATCTCCTGGTGCGAGCCGCTGAGCGCCGTCCAGGGGCCGTCGGGGGTGCGGCGTTCGCGCAGCAGGCTCCTGGCGCGCTCGCGGGTGGTGCCGCCGCCCCTGCGCTTGGGGCGCTGCTGCTCGGGGCTGCGGGTCAGCTCCCAGCGGCGGCCGGCGACGGTGAGTTCGAGGACGACCTCGGTGGGCGTCCCCGGGTCGGCGTGGTCGCTGCGCAGCGCGTGGACGCTGCCCTGGCGGGCGCCGGGGACGGAGCCGTAGAGCGCGTAGGCGACGGCGTCCAGCACGGAGGTCTTGCCGGCGCCGGTCGGTCCGTGCAGCAGGAAGAGGCCGCCGCCGGCGAGCCGGTCGAAGTCGATCCGCTGGGTGCCGGCGAAGGGGCCGAACGCCGTGACGGTCAGCGCGTGCAGCCTCATCCCTCTCCCTCCCGCAGCCGGGCGGCGGTCAACGCCGAGCGCAGCGCGGCCCGTTCGGCGCCGTCGGGGCCCTGGCCGCCGCGGACGTGGGCGACGAAGTCCTCGGCGATCTGCTCGTCGGTGCGCCCGTCGAGCCGCCCCGCGTAGCCGGTGGCCTCGGCGCCGGGAGGCCGTTCCGGCTCGAAGAGCAGGCTGACGGCGTGCGGAAAGCGGGCGGCGAGCCGGGCCATGGGCTCCTCGGGGCGGACCGGGTCGGTGAGGGTGGCCTCGACGAACGCGTCCTCGTGCGGGGCGAGTCCCGGGTCTTCCAGCAGCGTCTCCAGGCGTCCGCGCAGCCGGGCGAGCGGCCGGCCGGCGGGGCAGTCGACGCGCTCGGCGCGCACCGCTCCGGCGGCGTCGAGGTCGACCAGCCACACGCTCTTGCGGTGGCCGGCCTCGGAGAAGGAGTAGGGCAGCGGGGAGCCGGAGTAGCGGACCCGCTCGGTGAGGGTCTGGCAGCCGTGCAGGTGGCCGAGGGCGGTGTAGTGGGCGCCGTCGAAGGTGGCGACGGGCACGGCGGCGACCCCGCCGACGGTGATGTCCCGTTCGCTGTCGGAGGGTTGACCGCCGGTGACGAAGGCGTGCGCCAGCACCACGCAGCGGGTGCCCGCGGGGCGGGCGGCGAGGTCGGCGCGGACGCGCTCCATCGCGGCGCCCAGCACCGCCGCGTGCCGGGGGGCCTCGGCGCCGAGCGTCTCGCGGGTGAGCGTCGGCTCCAGGTAGGGCAGCCCGTAGACGGCGACCGGGCCGTGCGCGTCGTCCAGCAGGGCGGGGGTGGCGCACTCCTCGGGCCGGGTGCGCAGATGGACGCCGGCGCGGGCCAACAGCCGTCCGCCGACGCCGAGTCGGTGCGGGGAGTCGTGGTTGCCCGAGATCATCACGGTGGGCACGCCGAGCCCGGCGAGTCGGTGCAGCGCCTCGTCGAAGAGCCGCACGGCGGCCAGCGGGGGCACCGCCCGGTCGTAGACGTCCCCGGCGACGAGCACGGCGTCGACCCGCTCGGCGCGGGCGACGGCGACCAGATGGTCGAGGAACGCCTCCTGCTCGGCGAGCAGACCCACCCGGTGGAAGGTGCGGCCCAGATGCCAGTCGGAGGTGTGCAGGAACCTCACCCGCGCACCGCCGCGCCGTGCCGCCGTGTCATCCGCCCGCGCCTCCCGTCCCGGTCACCGGGCCGGCCCCGGTGGCATGGCGCCCAAGTCTGCCACCGGGGTCTGACAACGCCCGCGCGGACCGTCAGCCGGCGGCGGGCGTCCAGTCGCCGAACCACGCCTGTGGGGTGTGGTTCCGCGCCTCCTCGTCGCTCAACTGGGGCCGGTCGGCGCCGGGTCGGCCGGCGCCCTCGCCCGTGTTGCGGTACTCGGCGAGGCGGGCGCCGGTCCAGGGAAAGCCGCCCATGTCGCTCCAGGGCGCGTCGGCGACGGCCGCGCCGAGCGTGGAGTCCCGGAAGACGGCCTGCGGGTGGAGCGCGGCGTCGCCGCCGGCGTACCAGGGGCGGCCGAGCCGGTAACTCCCCGCGTCCACGTCGCCGGTGACGGTGGTGTCGACGAAGAGGAAGCCGTGGTGCTCGGCGACCGTGGAGGGCGCGGCGACGTAGCCGCCCGAGCTGCCGTCGGCGCGGCGGGTGACCTCGATTTCGCTGTCGCGGATCACGGCGGTGGCGCGGCCGAAGACGAAGTCGACGTTGCCGCGCACCGTGGAGTCGACGACGAGAACCCGGCCCACGGTGCCCTTGGCGGCGGTGTCCAGCAGCAGGGTGTCCTGGTCCCCGTCGGCGACGATGTCCCGCAGCACGATCCGGTCGGCGGCGGTGCGCAGCGCCACGGCCTGGTGGCCCTCCTGGTCGGCGTGGGCGGCCTCGTCGAAGTCGTTGGCGAAGGTGAGGTTGGTCGCCTGGAAGTCGTCGGCCTCGACGGCCACGGTGGCGCTGCCCGAGGTGCCGTAGCGGCCGCCGTCGGGCCGTTCGGTGCCGGCCGAGTTGTCGTAGACGATCGTGGTCTGGCCGGGGTCGCCGCCGGTGCCGACGAGCCGCAGGTGCGGCCGGTCGGAGGGGACCTCGACGGTCTCGCGGTAGACGCCGGGCGCGATGGCGATGGTGAACGGCGCGTCGTTGCCCGGCGGGACGGCGTTCACCGCGTCGGCGACCGAGGTGTGGTCGCCGCTGCCGTCGGGGGCCACGACCAGGTCGGCGTCGGCGGCCGTGGCCCCCGGGGTGGCCGCGGGGGTCGCGGCGGCGACGTCGGCCCGCGGTCCGGTGCCCGCGCGCAGCAGCGCCGGCACGTCCTCGGCCGGGTCGAGGGTGTAGTCGTAGAACTCGGACGGGTCGAACGCCGGGCCCCGCGTCTCGGCGCGGCCCGAGGTGCCGTCCAGGACGGAGCCGCGTTCCACCAACCGCGCGTCGGGGTCCGGGTAGTACGGGTCGCGGACGTTCTCGAAGTAGCTGTTCTCCAGCACCATGTGCGTGGCGCCCCTGGCGTAGTTGCCGTAGGACATGGCGATGTCGCCGTCGGGGTCGTCCAGCAGGTAGTTGTTGTAGAGGTGGGCGCGCGCGATGTTGTCGGCGGACGGGTTGCGCTGGCCGGTCTCCTCGATCCAGTTGTGGTGGATGGTGATCTCGGCCGTGACGTTCTCGGTCCAGCCGATGCCGAACGCCTTGTTGTGCTCGCTGAGGTGGTTCCAGGAGACGGTGAGGTACGTGGTGTCCTCCCGGCTGTCGATCAGCCCGTCGGCCATCCGCGTCAGGTGGTTGTGGTCGATCCACACGTGGTGCGCGCCGTCCATCTGGATGGCGTCCCAGTCGTGGGTCTTGCCCTCCCAGTCACCGTCGTAGGTGTCGCGGATGGTGAGGTTGCGGAGGATGACGTTGTGGGTGCCCTCCCCGAGGAAGAAGCCGCCGCCGACGATCTCCCCCGAGGTGCCGACGCCGACGATGGTCTTGTCGGAGGCGACGGGGATCTCGTCGCCGGTGTCGGCGTACTCGATCGCGCCGTCCACCCGGATGGTGTAGGGGTCCTCGGCGGTGGCGTACCGCCGCAGCTCCTCCTCGGTGGTGACGGTGACGGTCTCGCCGTCCCGGCCGCCGTAGGTGCCGTCCTGGCCGAGGGCGTCGACCGAGGCGAAGCCGTCGGCCTCGGTCGGCCACGCGGCGGGCAGGGCGGCCGGGGCGCGGTCGGCCGGCGCGCCGTCGGGCGCGCCGGCCAGCGCGGTGCCGGCGAGCGTGGTGCCCGCGACGGCGAGGGCCGCGAACGACGCCAGCGCGGCGGTGCGGCGGCGGTGGTGGTAACGGGGTGTCGGTTGCGGCATCGGGTCCCCTCGGGGTCGGTGTTCTCCCCGTGGGTGGCCGCCGGGGCCGCAGAGGTTGCCGTGTACGCCTCAACGCGGCCGCAGTGCCGCCAGTTGTTCGGCGAACGGGGTGACCTCCAGCCCCGGGCTCCCCTCCCCCGTCGCCGCGCCGGAGGGCCGCTCGGGGGCGTCTCCCTCGGCGCCCTCGCCCGCCCGCGCGGACAGCAGCGCGGCCAGCTCGCCCGCCGCGCGGGTGATCCGGGTGGGCAACGTGTCGGTGAGCGGGTCGCCGTCGCCGCCCCAGTCCTCGGCGGCGGCGAAGACGGCCGTCGGCACCACGGTGGCCCGCAGATAGGCGAAGAGCGGGCGCATCGCGTGGTCCAGGACCAGCGAGTGGCGGGCGGTGCCGCCGGTGGCGGCGAGCAGCACCGGCGTGCCGGCCAGCGCCGTCGGCTCGAACAGGTCGAAGAACGACTTGAACAGCCCGCTGTAGGAGGCCGCGAAGACGGGCGTCACCGCGATGACGCCGTCCGCCCGCTCCACGGTCCCGATGGCCTCCCGCAGCGCGGGCGCGGGGAAGCCGGTGACCAGGTTCCCGGCGATGTCGGTGGCCAGGTCGCGGAGTTCGACGACGCGGGTCTCCACGGGCGCCCCCGCGTCGGCGAGCGGGCGGCGGGTCGCCTCGGCGAGCCGGTCGGCCAGCAGCCGGGTCGACGACGGCTGGCTCAGCCCGGCGGTGACCACCGCCAGGGTGCGTGGGGTGGACGACGTCATGGGTCGGCTCCTCGTCGGTGCGGATGGGTTCAGGTGGAGGCGGCGGTGCGGCGCCGTTGCGCGGCGACCCGCGCGGCGTGGGTGGGCCCCTCGGGCACGTCGGCCGGGCGGCCGGCGGCGAACTCCCGGCGCAGCACCGGAAGGATCTCCTCGCCGAGGATGTCCAGCTGCTCCAGCACGGTCTTCAGCGGCAGCCCCGCGTGGTCCATGAGGAACAGCTGGCGCTGGTAGTCCCCGAAGCTCTCGCGGAAGGTGAGCGTCTTCTCGATCGCCTCCTGCGGGCTGCCGACCGTCAGCGGGGTCCGCTCCGTGAACTCCTCCAGCGAGGGGCCGTGCCCGTAGACCGGCGCGTTGTCGAAGTAGGGCCGGAACTCGCGGACGGCGTCCTGGGAGTTGGGCCGCACGAACAGCTGCCCGCCGAGCCCGACCACCGCCTGCTCGGGGGTGCCGTGCCCGTAGTGGGCGTAGCGCTCCCGGTAGAGGCCGATCAGCTGCTGGAAGTGCTCCTTGGGCCAGAAGATGTGGTTGGCGAAGAAGCCGTCGCCGTAGTAGGCGGCCTGTTCGGCGATCTCCGGGCTGCGGATCGAGCCGTGCCAGACGAACGGCGGCACGCCGTCCAGCGGCCTGGGCGTCGAGGTGAAGCCCTGGAGCGGGGTGCGGAACCGGCCCTGCCAGTCCACGACGTCCTCGCGCCACAGCTCGTGCAGCAGCGCGTAGTTCTCGATGGCCAGCGGGATGCCCTGGCGGATGTCCTGCCCGAACCACGGGTAGACGGGCCCGGTGTTGCCCCGGCCCATCATGAGGTCCACCCGGCCGTCGGCCAGGTGCTGGAGCATCGCGTAGTCCTCGGCGATCTTCACCGGGTCGTTGGTGGTGATCAGCGTGGTCGAGGTGGAGAGGATCAGCCGCTCGGTGCGGGCGGCGATCCAGCCCAGCATGGTGGTGGGCGAGGAGGGCACGAACGGCGGGTTGTGGTGCTCGCCGGTCGCGAAGACGTCCAGCCCGACCTCCTCGGCCTTCTGCGCGAGGGTCACCATCGCCTTGATCCGCTCGTGCTCGGTCGGCGCCCTCCCGGTCGTCGGGTCGGGGGTGACATCACCGACGGTGAAGATCCCGAACTGCATCGCACCCACCTCCGTTTACTTGAATGTTCAACTTGCCCGCGCCAACGGTATCCCCCACCGGTCTATTCCCACCGGGCCGGGTACCCGTTTCGCGCGGGTCTCCCAGGGTCTCGGGGTGCCCGGATGCTCGTGCCCGGGTGCCCGGGTGCTCGGGGTCCGCCGGGGGCCGTCAGGCCGCGTCGTGGGTCTCCCCGCCGGGGGTGAGGCGGGCCGCGCCCGCCGTGGCGGAGGCGAGCCAGGCGGCGAAGGCGTCCAGCTCGGCGGCGGGCAGCGCCAGCGTGAGCGTGACCTCGGGGCCGTAGGCGACATCGCGCACCGGGTGCCCCAGGGCGCGCACCTCGTTCTCCAGCCGGCCCGCCCTGGCGTGGTCGACGGTGACCGTGGCCAGGCGCAGCCGCCGCCTGGGGACCAGGGGGTGGGCGTCCAGCGCGGCGCCGACCGCGCCGCCGTAGGCGCGGATCAGCCCGCCGGCGCCCAGCTTGGTGCCGCCGAACCAGCGGGTCACCACGGCCACGGCGAAGCGCGCCTCGCGGCGCAGCAGCATGTTCAGCATCGGCTGCCCCGCCGTGCCCGAGGGCTCCCCGTCGTCCGAGGCGCGCCGCACGTCGGCGTCCGAGCCGATCACATAGGCGAAGCAGTGGTGGCTCGCCGCGGGGTGCCGCTCCCTGGCCCGCGCGACCCGCGCGAGCGCCGCCTCCTCCGTCGCGGCCGGCGCCAGCACGCACAGGAAACGCGAACGGTTGACCTCGGTCTCGTGCTCGCCCTCGGCGGCGACGGTCAGATAGGTGTCGGACACGGCCCCAGCGTAGGCAACGGACCGCGGCGGGAATGCCGGAGGGCGCCCGCCGGTTGTGCGGCGCATGTACGGAGACCAGGAGACCGTTCGCCGGATCCTTCAGGAGACCGGGCCCGTGTGGGCCGTCGTCGGGCTGTCGAACAACCGGGCACGGGCCGCCTACGGGGTGGCCGAGGTGCTGCGGGCGGCGGGGAAGCGGGTGGTGCCCGTGCACCCGAAGGCCGAGGAGGTGGCCGGGGAGCCGGGGTTCGCGTCGTTGGACGAAGTGCCGTTCCCGGTCGACGTGGTGGACGTCTTCGTCAACAGCGCGCGGGCCGGCGAGGTCGCCGACCAGGCGGTGGCGCACGGCGCGAAGGCCGTCTGGTTCCAGCTCGGGGTGGTCGACGAGGACGCGTTCCGCCGCACCACCGAGGCCGGCCTCGACATGGTGATGGACCGCTGCCCGGCGATCGAGCTGCCCCGGCTCGGGTGACCCGGGGCCGCCCGGGCTCCGGCGGGGTTACCGTGCCGCCCTGAGCCTCCCGTCGAGTCCCCAACTCCCCCGTGTGCCGCGCTTATTGACAGCCCCCAGGGGTGCCCCTACCGTCCCACCGCAACGAGCCGCCCGGCCGGACCCGGCCGGGCTCCCGCGCCGGTCGCCCCCGCCTTCGGTCGGACGGCCGGCGCCTCCGTGCGGGAGGTAGCTGTGCAGCGCGGTGCGAAGCCCCCCACGGTCAGCCGAAGGCGTTTTCCGTGCTGACCGACAACCTCGCCGTCCTCAGCCTTCTGGCCCTGGCCCCGATCCTGCTCGTCGGCGTCCTGCTGGTGGGGCTGCGCTGGCCCGCCACCCGCGCGATGCCGGCCGGCTATCTGCTCGTCGTCGCGATCGCGACGCTCTTCTGGGAGGTGGGCGCCGCCGAGGTGGCCGCCTCCTCGCTCCAGGGGCTGATCATCGCCCTCACCCTGCTCTACATCATCTTCGGCGCCCTGCTCCTGCTCGCCACGCTCGACGCCAGTGGCGCCCTGCGCACGATCCGCTCCGCGTTCACCCAGGTCAGCCCCGACCGCCGGGTGCAGGCGATCATCGTCGGGTGGCTCTTCGGGAGCTTCATCGAGGGCGCCTCCGGCTTCGGCACCCCCGCCGCCGTGGTGGCGCCGCTGCTGCTCGCCCTCGGCTTCCCGGCCCTGGCCGCCGTCATGGTCGGCCTGATCATCCAGAGCACCCCGGTGAGCTTCGGCGCCGTGGGCACGCCGATGCTGGTGGGCGTCAACGACGGCCTCAGCGGCTCCTCGGCCGAGACCCGGCTGGCCGAGCAGGGCACCGCGCTCGGCGACTACGTGCCGGAGGTCGCGGTGCAGGTGGCGCTGCTGCACACGCTCGTCGGCACCCTGGTGCCGCTGCTCCTCGTCTGCCTGCTCACCCGCTACTTCGGCGCGCGCCGCAGCTTCGGCGAGGGGCTGGAGGTGGCGCCGTTCGCGCTGTTCGCCGCGTTCGCCATGACGGTGCCCTATCTCGCGGTCGCGGTCCTCTTCGGCCCCGAGTTCCCCTCCCTGCTCGGCGGGCTGGTCGGGCTGGTCGTCGTCATGGTCGCCACCCGGCACGGCTTCCTCCAGCCCACGCGGGCCTGGGACTTCGAGCCGCGCGCACGCTGGCTGCCCGAGTGGAGCGGCTCCGTCCGGCCCGACATGGGCGAGGCGACCGCCGGCGACATGCCCGTCGCCCGCGCCTGGCTGCCCTATCTCGTGGTCGCCGGGCTGCTCGTCGTCACCCGGCTGCCGCAACTGCCCCTCAAGGACTGGTTGTCGGGGATCACCTGGGAGTGGAACGGCATCCTGGGCACCCCCGTGGCGCAGACGGTCGAGCCCTTCTTCCTGCCCGGCTTCCTCTTCCTGCTGACCGTCGGGGTGAGCTATCCGCTCTTCCGGATGCGGCGCCGCCAGATCGTCGCGTCCTGGCGGGTGGCCGGGCGGCAGGTCGTCAGCGCGGGGATCGCGCTGCTCTTCGCCGTCCCCCTGGTCCGGGTCTTCATCAACTCGGGTCCGGACTTCAACTCCACGGGCCTGGAGAGTATGCCGCTGACCCTGGCCACCGGGGCGGCGGACCTCGCGGGCGACGCGTGGCCGATGTTCGCGCCCTGGGTCGGGGCGCTGGGCGCCTTCGTCGCCGGCAGCAACACCATCAGCAACCTGATGTTCTCCCTCTTCCAGTTCTCCACCGCCGACCAGCTCGGCATCAGCGCCAAGACCGTCGTCGCCGCGCAGGCCGTCGGCGGCGCGGCGGGCAACATGGTGACGGTCCACAACGTCGTCGCCGCCTGCGCGACCGTCGGGCTCGTCGGCAGGGAGGGGCTGCTGATCCGCAAGACCGTCCTGCCGATGGTGTACTACTGCCTGGCCGCCGGGACGCTCGCCTCCGTCCTCGTCTACGGCGTCGGCCTCAACGCCGGCACCGTCGGACTCGTCCTGCTGGTCGCGACGCTGGCCGCACTCGCCGCGCGCACCTGGCGCCGCCGTCCCCGCGACGCCGGGGCCGACGGCCCCGAGCGGGACGACGTCCCGCGCTGACGACCCGGCGGAACGGGAGCGGGAACGGGAACGGACTGCGGGGCGAGGGCCGTTGTCAGTGGTCGCCGTTACGGTGGGTCACCGGGAGGATGAGGGGGACGACGTGAGACGACACCACACCGGGCGGGCCATGGCCGGGGCGCACGCCGTGCGCGCCGTCGTCGTCGCCCACGGGCCGCTGCCGGCGGCCGTGCTCATGGCGCTGCACCGCGTTGTGGGGCTGGGCGTCGCCGAGGTGCGCCGGCGCGTGACGCGGGGCCTGCCGCTGGTGGACGTCGCGCTGTTCGGCAACGACCAGGCGGAGGTGGCCGAGACGCTGACCGCCGTGCTGGATTTGCTGGCGCCGCACCGGCACCGCGTGCACCAGTGCCTCGGCGGAGCGGCCCCGGCGGAGGGGAACCGCTTCGCCGCGGCGACGCTGCGGCGCGTCATAGCCGAGGCGGCGGACGGCCGCCCGTGTCCGGTCACTCCTCGATCAGGGGCGTGATCGCTCCCGCCGCGCTCAGCGCGCGGTGCAGGGCCAGTTCGGCGGTGGGGCCCTCGGTCAGCAGGATGCCGCTGCATCCGCGCTGGTCCGCGAGGTGGGCGACGCGGTCGCCCGGCGCCATCGTCGGGTACCACTCGGGTGCGCCGGGGTGGGCGGCGAGCCCGTCGAGCCCGGACCAGCCGGTCAGAACGCCCGTGCGGTCGGGGTAGACCAGCACGAACGCGCTGGCCGGGCCGGTGGGTTCCGGACCGTCGAGGAGGGCGGGGCGGCGGCCGAGGGTGGTGTCGATCAGCGCGTCGTAGATGTTCACGCCGAGCGCCCGGCACAGCGCCTCGCCCACCAGGGCGCCGCCGACGCGGCGGTTGATCTCCACCAGCTCGGGCCCCTTGGCCGTGAGGACGAACTCGACGTGCGCGAAGCCCGACAGATGGCCGGCGGCGGGGAGCAGCGCGCCGACCCAGCGTTCCAACGCCCCGGCGTCCTTTGCCGGCAGCGCCACGGGGAAGGAGGCGCTCTCCTCCCGCACCAGCGGCTGCGGTGACACCTGGCGGCTGAAGACGCCCAGCAGCCGGGTGCGGCCCTCGAAGCTGAGCGTCTCGGCGCTGTAGAGGGGGCCGGTCAGATACGGCTCGGCGAGAAGCCGGCCGCGCAGCGCCGCCTCCCGGGCCGCCTCCAGGGCCGAGGCCAGCTCGGCGGCGTCGCGCGCGAGCCACACGTTGCGCGAGGAGGTGCCGGCGGAGTCCTTGAGCACGGCGGGCAGGCCGACCCCGGCGCGCACGTCGTCCGCCGTCGTCCCCGCGTCCACGGGCATCGCGGCCGGGCCCAGGCCCCGCTCGCGCAGCAGCAGCCGCACGGCCAGCTTGTCGCGCAGGCGACGGACGGCGGCCGGTTCCGGCCCCGGCAGGCCGAGTTCGGCGGCGAGGTCGGCGGCGGGCACGCTCCAGCCGTCGGTGGAGTTGATCAGCCCCGCCAGGTCGGGCAGCGCGCGCAGCGCGGCGCGGGACGCGTCGAGGTCGTGGGTGTCGACGTCGACGATGTCCAGCGCTCCGGGCGGGAGTCGCGCCAGCTCGTGGCGGTAGAGGGCACGGTCGCCGGTGAGCAGCGCCAGCCGGTGGCCGGCGGCCCGCGCCGCCCGCACGGTCCTGGCCAGTCCGAAGCTAAGTGTCTCCAGGGCCGCTATGGTCATGCGCCGCCCGCTCCTTCCGTCACGGCCCGCGTGGGCGGGTTCGGGGGCCGGGTGCCGCGCACGATGAGGCGGCGGGCCCGTTGGCCGTAAGGGGAACAGTCGAAGTCACCGTAGACCTCGACGTCGACGAAGCCGGCCTCGTCGAAGAGGGCGCGCAACTCGCTCGCGCCGTACAGGTGGGAGGTGATCGACACCTCCCTGGCGTGCTCGCCGCGCACCATGGTCCAGTCGGTGCGCAGCCGGGTCCACTCGTCGAGCACGGTGTCGCGTTGGATCACGTACGCGTCCGGCAGCTCCACCACCTGGGGGCGGCCGATCCAGCCGGCGACGACCTCCTTGCCCATGACGTCGACCAGCATCCGCCCGCCGGGGCGCAGCGAGGCCCAGGCGTTGCGCAGCACCGTGAGGTTGTCCTCGCGGTGGTCGAAGTAGCCGAAGGAGGTGAAGACGTTGATCGCCTCGTCGTAGCGCTCCGGCTCGACGTGCGTGAGCATGTCGCCGCGCACCAGCCGGACGTCGACGCCGGCGGCGTCGCAGGCCGCGCGGGCGCGTTCCAGCATGGGGGCGCTGAGGTCGACGCCGGTGACGCGGCAGCCGGCGCGGGCCAGCGGCACCGCGTAGAGGGCGGGCCCGCAGGCCAGGTCGAGCACGCGGGTGCCGGGCGGGTGGTCGAACAGGGGTGATCCGCCGACGAGTCGGGCGATCTCCGCACGGCGTCGGTCGGAGAACATGACGTCGGCGAAGTCCACCCAGAAGTCGTCGTCCTCGTACCAGTGCATGGCGGGGGAACCTCGTTTCCCAGGGGCGGCCCGGCGTGCCGGGGAACGGCGCGCCCGCCCGCGTGTGACGGGACGGTGGTGCGGGGCGGCGGCGCGTGGCGGCGGCCGGGGCGTGGCGAGCCGGATCGTACCCACGGACCACGGAATGCACGCGCGTCACCGCAGGGATAATCGCATAGAAATCCTTTACGGTTGAGGCCGTGTGACGTCCCGGACTTTCCCCTCGCGCGGAGCGCGGGCGGATCCGGCGGCGCGGGACCGCCCCGGGCCGAAGCCCTGGTGAAGGCGGGTGCGGGCGCTCCGGGCCGGTGGACGTGACGGCCTTTCCCTTGAGAGGTCGGAGGAAACGGCCGGCGAGTTCCCGGCGTTCCGCTTCCGCGTTTCCGGAAACGAAATCCTCGTCGCGCATATCGTCACCCGTTCCACTCGGTGCCACCATGGTCATGTCATGGAAGCCGGCCGGATGTTGCGCGCCACGAGGGCAGCCGTTTTCTCGGCGCTCTGCGTGGTCCTCGCCATCTCCAGCCACACGGCCACCTCGGGGGACAGCGTCTCCTGGCGGCTGCTGCCGGTGGTCTGGGCCGGGATCTGGATCGGTGTCTGGTCGTTCACCGAGCGGGAACGCGGCCCCGTCGCGGTCATCGCCGCCACGCTGGGCACCCAACTCCTGCTGCACGGCGCGTTCTCCCTGGGCCACGCCGTCAACGCGGCGCGGCTCCCCCACGCCCCGCACGCCGGCCACATGTCGCCCGGCGGCCACCTCGCCGCCGACTCCGGCCACGGCCTGCTCGACGGCTCGTGGGCGATGGCGGCGGGCCACCTCGCGATGGCGCTGGTCAGCGCGGTGTGGCTGTGGCGGGGCGAACGGGCGCTCTTCGCGTTGCTGCGCTGGGCCGCCCACCGGGTGCTCGGCCCGCCCCCGCGCCCCCTGCGTCCGCCGGGCCCCGCCGCGCCCGCCGGCCTCGGTCCGACGCGGGAGGGGCCGCGGGCGCCGCTGGCCTGCCCGCGCCCCCTCGGCTCGCGCGGCCCTCCGGCGCGCCCCGCGTCCCCGGCGGTGCTCCGCCGCACGGACGCAGCGCGCCACGGCCGGGCACGCCCCGCCTGATCACAGCCCCGTCCTGTCTTTCGGTGGGTCCCGGCCTTCCTCACCGCGTTCGCCGCGCACCGGTGACGCGGTTCCCGTGAAAGGCGACAGGACCGTGACGTCATCCCCTGGCGTGTCTCTCACCGCCGAGCCCCGAACGGCCGGACGCCCGGCGTCCCGCCGCGAGAGCCCGCACGCCCCCCAGCCCTCCCACTCCCCTCCGTCCCCCAGGACCCCGCCGTCGGCGGCCCCTTCGCGGCAGCCGCGCCTGACCGGGCGGCCCGCCGCCCCCCGCCTGCCCGCACCCCGCCCCGCCGCCGGCGCGACACCGGCCGAGCGCGGCGACCCGGCGCGGGCCGACGAGGCGACGGTGACCCGCTGGGCGCTGGCCGCGCGCGGCGGCGACCGGCGGGCGGTGGAGCTCTTCTTCGCCGCCGTCCGCGAGGACCTGCTGCGCTATCTGACCCGGGTCAGCGGCGACCCGCAGGGCGCCGAGGACCTGGTGCAGGAGACGCTGCTGCGCGCGCTGCGCGCCCTGCCCTCGTTCGAGGGCCGCTCCTCGGCCCGCACCTGGCTGCTGTCGATCGCCCGCAGGACCGCCGTGGACCGGGTGCGCTACGAGCGTGCCCGCCCGCCGCTGGCGGCGACGGCGGACTGGCTGACCACCGTGGAGCGTGAACAGCGCGGCCACGTGCCCGGGTTCGAGGAACGGGTGGCGCTCGACGAGCTGCTGGCCCGGCTCCCCTCGGACCGGGCACGGGCGTTCCGGCTCACCCAGATCGCCGGGATGCCCTACGCGGAGGTCGCCGAGGCCAGCGGCTGCCCGGTGGGCACCGTGCGCTCCCGGGTGGCGCGGGCCCGTCAGACGCTGCTCACCCAGCTGACGCTCGCCGAGGACGGCCGGGCGCCCGAGTGACCGCGCGGGGGCGGCGCCCGCACCCCAGCCGGGCGTCGCCCCCGCCCGTTCCCGCACCACACCCCCCGCGAGACCCCACACGAGCCGAGGTGGCGATGCCATGCCCACGTCCCCCGAAGCGAGCACCCCGCCCGTCGCGCCGGCGGACGGAAGGCCGTCCGCGGCCGCACCGCCCGCCGCGCCCCGCCCGTTGATCCACGCGCACATCACCGACGCGATCAAGGCGCCCGACCTGGTGCGGCTGGGCCCCGGCATCGTGCTGGCGCGCTTCGAGACCCTGAAGGTCTACGCCGCCCTGGGCGCCGTGCGCTCCCTGCTGGAGCGCGGGGTGATCCGCCCCGGCCAGACCCTGGTCGACAGCTCCAGCGGGATCTACGCGCTGGCGCTCGCGATGGCCTGCCACCGCCACGGGCTGCGCTGCCACATCGTCGCCTCCACCACCGTCGACCTCACCACCCGGGTGCAGTTGGAGATCCTGGGGGCCACCATCGACCAGATGCCGCCCTCCGAGGATCTGCGGCTCGACCAGAACCGGCGGGTGGAGCGGGTGCGCGAGCTGGTCGCCGCGCGGCCGGACACGCACTGGATGCGGCAGTACCACGACGCGGTCCACCACGCGGGCTACCGGGAGTTCGCCGAACTGGT
Organism: Streptomyces zhaozhouensis; assembly: GCF_900230195.1. GTDB lineage: Bacteria > Actinomycetota > Actinomycetes > Streptomycetales > Streptomycetaceae > Streptomyces > Streptomyces zhaozhouensis. The sequence goes on along the minus strand of NZ_OCNE01000008.1, from coordinate 91,077 downwards.
GGCCGCCGCGTGGCCGGAGGAGGAGCTGACGGTCGTCGGCTCCGTCGGCACCGGCTCCTCCACCGGGGGGCTGGTCGCCCCGCTGCGGCAGCGCGGCCTGGACGTGCGGCTGGTGGGCGTGCAGCCGTTCGGCAGCGTCACGTTCGGCAGTGAGCGGTTCCAGGACCCGGAGGCGATCATCGCCGGCATCGGCAGCGCGATCCCGTTCGACAACGTGCGCCACCGGCTCTACGACGCGCTGCACTGGGTCGACTTCCGGCACGCGATGGCCGGGGCGGTGGGGCTGGTCCGCGCGCACGCGGTCTTCGCCGGGCTCTCCACCGGCGCCGCGCATCTCGCGGCGCTGTGGGAGTCGGCGCGCCGGCCGGAGCGGACCCACCTGGTGATCGGCGCCGACACCGGCCACCGCTACGCGGAGCGCGCCTTCGCCCGCCACCGGGAGGCGCCGGACCCCAGGACGCTCAAGCCGCACCAGATCACGGAGCTGTCCGACCTGCGGCCGCCCTGGTCCACGATGGAGTGGGGCCGTCGCCCCTCGGTGCCGCGCGCCACCGGCTGACCGGCGGTCGCTCAGGCGGCGCCCGACTCCTGCTCGGCCTCGACGCGCTTGTTCCACTCGGCCTTGCCCGACTGCCAGCCGTCCTCGTCGGAGCCGCGGCGCCAGTAGCCGGAGACGGACTTCATCTGCTCGCGGCCCAGGCCCCGCTCGTGCCGCAGGTGGCGGCGGAGCGCCTTGACGGCGTGTGCCTCGCCGTGCAGGAAGACCTGCGGCACGCCGGGCGGGAACGCCGCCGAGGTGACCGCCTCCACCAGCGCCTCCCCCACCGGGCGGCCCTTGCGGTGCAGCCACCGCAGGTCGATCGGGCCCTCGGGGTAGGCGAGCTTCTGCTCCTCCGCCGGGTCCTCGACCTCGACGAAGGCCAGCGCCCTGGCGTCGGCGGGCAGCGCGGCGAGCGCGGCGGCGATGGCGGGCAGCGCCGCCTCGTCGCCGACCAGCAGGTGCCAGTCGGACGCGGCCTCCGGCGCGTAACCGCCGCCGGGGCCCAGCAGGTACAGCTCGTCGCCGGGGCTGGCGGCGTCGGCCCAGGGGCCGGCCAGGCCCTCGTCGCCGTGGTGGACGAAGTCGATCGTCAGCCGTCGGGCCCCCGGGTCCCAGCCGGCGACGGTGTAGGTGCGGGTCTTCGGCCAGTCGGCGCGCGGCGTCGAGGCCCGGATCTCCGCCATGTCGAACGGCTCGGGGTAGGCCACCCCGGGCAGGGGGAAGACCAGCTTGACGTAGTGGTCGGTGCACCCGTTCGTGGCGAACCCGGCGAGCCCCTCCCCACCGAAGACCACCCGGATCATGTGCGGGGTGAGGCGTTCCTTGTGCACCACGCGGGCGCGGTGGGTCTGGGCTGCCTTGCGGGCGGGTCGGTCGCTCACGGACGAACTCCTGGCTGATCGGTGCGGAGGGCGCGCGGCGGTCGCGCAAGACGATCACCGCACTGAAGGTTAGGTTAACCTAACCTCGCCCCGGTCCCGAGACCCCCGGGTACCCCGCCCGGCGGCCCGCGACGCCCCCGGGCGCCCGTTCACTCCGGCCGGCGCCCGAGCCCCTCCAGCACCTCGGCGCCCGGCAGCTCGGCGAGCGCGGCACCGGGCACGATCAGCTTGCCGCGACGGGCGCCGCTGCCGACCAGCACGTGCTCCAGGGCGACCACGGCCGCGTCCACCAGCACCGGCCAGCCGGCGGGCAGGCCGAACGGGGTGATGCCTCCGTACTCCATGCCCGTCTCGCGCACCGCGGTCTCGTGCGGGGCGAACGACGCCTTGCGCACGTTCAGGTGACGGCGGACCACGCCGTTGACGTCGAGCCTGGCGGCGGCGGGCACGAGGGCGGCGGCCAGGGTGGTCTCCCCGCCGCGCCGGCCGGCGACGACGACGCAGTTGGCCGACGCCTCGGCGAGGTCCTCGCCGTAGGTGGCGACGAAGACGGCGGTGTCCGCCTTCTCGGGGTCGCTGTCCACGAAGAGCAGCCGCTCGACCGGCACCGTCCCCCGCCAGCCGCGCGCCGCCTCGGCGACGGGGGCGGGAAGGAGGCCGAGGGCCTCGGGGAGCGGGATCGCCTCGTCGAAGTCACCGATGGGAGCGCGCATGGCGGGCACCGTAGCAGGGCCGCCCGCCCCGCACTCACCTGGGCGCGGGCACCGTCACGGCCATCATCAACTCGACTGCCGCGGCGCCCCTGTTGTGGTAGCCGTGCGGCACGTGCGAGGCGAAGACCGCCGAGGTGCCGGCCGGCACCGGGCACTCCTCGCCGTCGAGGTCGAGGGTCAACTCCCCCGCCGTCACATGGATCAGCTCCGTGGTGCCCGCCGGGTGCGCGTCCGCCACGTGCCCCTCCCCGGGCTCCAGCCGGTAGTGCCACAGCTCCAGCGGGCCCGGCGCCTCGGTGCCGGCGAGCAGCGTGGAGTGGCTGCCGGCCTCGGTGTGCCACAGCCGCACCGCCCGGTCCGGCGGGAAGAGACGCACGCTGGGCCGCGTCCGCGCGTCCAGCAGGGTCGTGACGCTGACGCCGAGCGCGTCGCCGACCTTGACCACGGTGCCGACGCTGGGGTTGGTCCTGGCCTGCTCGATCTGGATCAACATGCTGCGGCTGATCCCGGCCCTGGCCGCCAGCGCCTCCAGGGTCAGCCCGCGCTCGGCGCGCAGCCGGCGCAGGTTCTCGGCGAGGGACTGGGTCAGCTGGTCGAGGTCGGTCACCGGCGGAACTCTCCTGCGGGATCGAGGGCGCTCGGGGGCGCGGGGGAGGACGGCGGCACGACGGATGCCGCCCCGAGCACACCGCGGGTGTACTATTTTAGACGCGAGCGTCGATTATCCCGGACTCTCCGGTCACCGCTCCCCCACCCACGCACGCACGGCCCAACCGCCTCCCTGCCGCCCCGCCGGGACGGCGGCGCCGTGCCGCCCGGACACTGTACTTGCGAGGTAACGATGGTCGCCCTTGCCCTGGTCACCAGCCTGCTCTGGGGACTCGCCGACTTCGGCGGCGGGCTGCTCACCCGAAGGCTGCCCGCGTTGACCGTGGTCGTGGCCTCGCAGACCCTCGCCACCGTGGTGCTGGGCGCGATCGTGGTGGCCACCGGGGCGTGGAGCGAGGCCGGCGCACGACTGTGGTTCGCGGTGGCGGCCGGGGTCGTCGGCCCGCTGGCGATGCTCCTCTTCTACCGGGCGTTGGCGCTCGGCCCGATGGGCGTGGTCTCGCCGCTGACCGCCACCGCCCTGGCGGTGCCGGTGGGGCTGGCGCTGTTCCTCGGCGAGCGGCCCGGCCCCGTGCAGTACGCCGGAATGGCCGTCGCGCTGGTCGGGGTGCTGCTGGCCGGCGGCCTGACGCGGGGCGGCGGGGGCGGCGTCCCGCGGCGGACGCTGCTCTACACGGCCGGCGCGGCGCTCGGACTCGGCGCGGTGCTGGCCCTGATCGCCGAGGCGTCGACCACGGTCACCGGACTGTTCCTGGCGCTCTTCGTGCAGCGGCTGTGCAACGTGCTGACCGGCGGCGCCGCGCTCTGGGCGGCGGCCAGGCGGGGGGCGCCGGTACTGCCCGAGGGCGGGCGGGAGTTGCTGGTGGCGGCGCTGCCCTCGCTGACCTTCGTCGGACTGGCGGACGTGGCGGCCAACGGAACGTACGCGCTGGCCGCGCGGATGGGGCCGGTGACCGTCGCGGTGGTGCTGGCCTCGCTCTACCCGGTGGTGACGGCGCTGGCCGCGCGGGGGGTGCTGCGCGAACGGCTGCTCGCGGCGCAGGCGGCCGGGGCGGGGCTGGCGCTGGCGGGAACGTTGCTGCTGGCGGTCAGCTGAGCCCCGCCGGGGGCGCGACCACCCGCCCCTGGCCGGTGGCCGTGTCCCGCCGCCCGGCTTCCCGCCGTTCCCCGCGCCCCCGAACCGCGCACCGCGGCGACAGGGGCGCGGGGAGCGACGTGAGCAACCGGCCGCCGGGGCGGGGACGACGGCCACCGCGCCCGGCGCGGCACCGCGATCGGCCGCGGCGGACCGGCGGAGTCAGTCGCGATGCGGCTTCAGGGTCCAGACGACCGTCATGGTGCCGGCGACCTCGCCGTCGGGGCGGGTGATCTCCACCTCGACGGGAAACTCCGGCCGTTGACCGGAGTCCAGCTCGGCCACCACGTCGGCGACCGGCCGGCCCAGCGTCGCGGTGGCCGTGATCTCGCCGGTGGCGACCTTGCGATAGGCCGTCTCCGCCCGCACCGGCAGCGGCAGCGCGCGGCTCAGCTGGTCGCCGAACGCGGCCAGCGCGATCGCGCCGCTCGCGGACTCCCCCAGGGTGAACATGGCGCCGGCGTGCGGGCCGCCCACGTGGTTGTGAAAGGCCGGCTGGTCCGGCAGGCGCAGCACGGCGCACTCCGGGTCGGTGCGCACGAACTCCAACTGGAGGGTCCGGACCATGGGCACGGTCGCGGCGAGCTGCTCGCCGACGTTCATCGGGTCAGTCATGCCCATACGTTACCAGCGGGTAACGAGCCTGTCCTCCCTGTCCCTACGCCGGCCCGCGGCCCTCCCCGGCGCCCCCGCGCGCCCGCCCCGGCCGCCTGTTCGTCGCAGGTCCGTCGCAATACGGTGACGAAGGCGCGGTGCCGGCGCGCTCGCCCATTAGGGTTGCGCCTCATGAGGCCAGGAGAACAGCAGCCGGGGGCCGAGCCGGGCAGGGAGTGGTCCAACCCCTACCAGCAGCCGGGGTACCAGCAGCCCAACCCGTATCAGCAGCCGACAGCCGGTGGGGGCTGGCAGCAACAGGGCCCGGGGAGCACGCCCGGGGCACAGCCGGGAGGGTACGGGTACCCGGGCGGCCCGCAGGGCACGCCGCCCGCCCAGCCGCCGGCCGGCACGCCAGGCGGCTGGCAGCAGCAGGGGCCGCCCACGTTGCCGCCGCCCCCGGCTCCGCCGTCCGGAGGCGACGACGACAAGCGGAAGTTGCGGATCGCGATCGGTGTCATCGTCGCCGTCGCGGTGGTCGCCGGCGCCGCCGTGACCGGCGTGGTGCTGATGGGCGGGGACGACGACTCGACCGAGGCCGGCGAGAACCGGGACCCCGACGGCGAGTCGGAGGAGGAGCCCGAGGGCGGCGAGGAGGAGACCCGGGAGCGGCCGGCCGACCCGGACGACCCGCGTCGCGGCGTCCTCCAGCGTCCCGACCCGGTCGTCGAGCCCGACTGGCAGGTGCAGACGCTGGAGAACCGGCACATCGCGTTCGACGTGCCGCCGGACGACTGGACGATCAACCCCGAGAGCACCACCATCGGGTTCGAGGACAACCGCGAGGGCGCCGAGGACGGCGAGATCATCACCGCCATGTTCGGGGTGGCGCTCTACAAGGACGACTACTGCCCCGACGCCGACGGCAGCAGGAGCCGCGGCATGGCCGGTACCAAGGGCGCCCAGGGCGCGACCAGCACCGCCGAGGCCGCCGAGGTCGAGGCGCGGAACTGGGCGCTGGGCGGTTACGACCAGGAGCAGGAAGGCACCTACGAGTCGACCGAGCCCGAGGAGTTCGAGAACGAGCACGGGATCTCCGGGCACATCGTGCGCGCCACCATCACCGACGTGCCGGAGGACCCGGAGGACGTCTGCGGTCACTCCGACGGCAAGGTGGTCACCATCTCCTATCTCGACCTCAACAACGACATGGCGACCTGGGTGCTGCTCGCGGACTCCAACGTCGAGGACGAGCTGCCCGACGAGACGATCGAACAGATCATCAGCAGCCTGCGGCCCTACCCGGTGGACGCCGAACAGAGCTGAGCCGGACCGGACTGAGCCGCACCGAGCTGGGCTGGCACGAGCCGAACTGGACCGAGCTGGTCTGGCGCGAGCTGGGCTGGCACGAGCCGGGCTGAGCCGATCCGAGGGGAACGTTTCTCGCGGGGCGGGCGGGGTCGTCGGAGTGACGGCCCCGCCCGCCGTTCGCGCGCCGAAGCGTCAGCCGACGCGGAAGGCGTCGGCCGGCGGCCTCGGGGAGGGCACCGCGGTCGCCTCCTCCACCGGGCGCGCGTCGCCGACCAGCCGGGTCAGCTCGCCGTCCGCGACGAGCCGGGCGGGGAACGGGTCGGCGGCGGCCCCGCGCGCCAGGGCGGCGAGCGGGAGCGGGGCGTCTGAGGCGACCACGACCACGTTGCCGAACCGGCGCCCGCGCAGCACGGCGGGCTCGGCCAGCAGGCACAGCTCGGCGAAGCGCACTCCCAGCGTGGCGAGTTGGGAACAGAGAAACCCGAAAGGCGCGGCGTCGGCCAGGTTGGCGGCGTAGAGGCCGCCGGGACGCAGGGCGCGGGCCGCCGCGGCGGCGTAGTCGAGCGTGGTGACCCGGGCCGGCACCCGGGAGCCGCCGAAGACGTCGGCGACCAGCAGGTCGACCGCGCCCGGCGGCGCCGCCTCGACGGCGTCGCGGGCGTCGGCCACGGTGAGCGCGATCCCGGAGTCGGGCGGCAGGGGCAGACGTTCGGCGACCAGCGCCGCCAGCCGTGCGTCGCCCTCCACGGCGCGCTGCGCCGAGCCGGGGCGGGTGGCCGCGACATAGCGCGGCAGGGTCAGCGCGCCGCCGCCCAGGTGCAGCACGCGCAGCGGCGCGCCGGCGGGGGCGGCGGCGTCCACGACGTGCCCGAGGCGCCGGAGGTACTCGAACTCCAGATGGGTGGGCTCCTCCAGGTCCACATAGGACTGCGGGGCGTCGTCCACGGTCAGCAGCCAGGCCGCCGGCCGGTCCACGTCCGGCAGCAGCCGGGCGATGCCGAGGTCGACGGGCCGCACCTCGGGGAGCGCGTCGGGCGCCTCCCCGGGCGCCCCTTCCGGTGCGGGCGGGGACGTTTCCATCCCGGCATTCTCCCTCCGGCCCGGTCGGGCGGCGCACGCCGGGGCGCGCCCGCGCCGGCGTGCGCCAACGGCGCGGCGGGCCCGCCGGGAGGAACGCCGACCCTAGGGTGGCGGGTGCCGGAGCGGCGGTCGAACGCTTTTCTGGTGCGCCAGACGTGGGACACGCGGTGTTCACCGATTGTTGCGGCGCTCGCCTAGAGTGACCTCGCTCGCACCGTTGCACACCCACCGTCGACCAAGCCGCGCGCCGCTCGTCGGCCCGCCCCGTTCCTCCGTCGCCTCGTCGACCTCTTGCGTCGGCCTCTTCCAGGGATACGCGCACCGTTCATGTCGTGGTTCGAATCAATCATTCTTGGGCTGGTCCAGGGGCTGACGGAGTTTCTGCCCATCTCCTCAAGCGCCCATCTGCGACTGGCCGCCGTGGCGGGCGGTTTCGAGGACCCGGGCGCCGCCTTCACCGCCGTCTGCCAGATCGGCACCGAGGTGGCGGTGCTGATCTACTTCCGCAAGGACATCGCGCGGGTGACACGGGCCTGGCTCCGTTCGCTGACCGACCGCTCGACGCGTTCCGACCCGGACGCGCGCATGGGCTGGCTGGTCATCATCGGCTCCATCCCGATCGGCGTGCTGGGGCTGACGTTCCAGGAGGCGATCGAGGGGCCGTTCCGTGACCTGCGGCTGATCGCGGTCAACCTGATCGTGCTCGGCATCATCCTCGGCGTCGCGGACCGGATGGCCTCCCGGGACAGCACCGGCGGGCGGCACCGGGCCGTCAAACAGCGCAAGGACCTGGAGCAGTTGACCGTCAGGGACGGCCTGCTCTTCGGCTTCGCGCAGGCCATGGCGCTGGTGCCGGGCGTCTCCCGCTCGGGCGCGACCATCACCGGCGGGCTGTTCCTCGGGTACCGCAGGGAGGCGGCGGCCCGCTACTCGTTCCTGCTGGCCATCCCCGCGGTACTGGCCTCGGGAGGGTACGAGCTGACGAAGATCGGCGGCGAGGACACCCACGTCTCGTGGGGGCCGACGATCCTGGCGACGCTGATCGCCTTCCTGGTGGGCTACGCGATCATCGCCTGGTTCATGAAGTGGATCACCACCCGCAGCTTCATGCCGTTCGTCTGGTACCGGATCGGCGTGGGGCTGGTGCTGCTGGTCCTGATCTGGTTCGGCGTGGTGGAGCCGCACGCGGGCGAGGAGTTCGAGACCCCCGCCGAGGTGACCACCGGCGAGCAGGCCGCGGGCTGGGTGGCCGCCGGCTGAGGGACCGGGGCGTGGGCGCGGCCGACCTCGCGCGCACGCCCCCGCCGGGACTCAGGCACGGCCCTGGGCCTCCCGCACCACCCGCTCGCACAGCTCGTGGGTGAGCAGCGCGTCCTGCGCGTCCAGCGTGTGGCCGGTGCGCACCGCGTCGAGGAACGCGTGCACGGCCTGCTCGATGCCGCGCTGCCTGGCCACCGGCACCCAGTCGCCCCGGCGGCGGACGCTGGGCTGGCCCCGGTGGTCGATGACCTCGGCGAGGTTGCGGACCTCGCGCTTGGTGTCCTGGCCCGAGACCTCCAGGACCTCCTCGGACGATCCCGACAGGTGGTTCATCGCGCCGACGGCGGTGAAGCCGTCGCCCGACAGGTGCAGCACCACGTGGTGCAGCAGCCCCTCCACGACGCGGGCGCTCACCCGCACCTGGTCCACGGCGGCGGGGGCGAGGAAGCGCAGGGTGTCGACCACGTGGATGAAGTCGTCGAAGACCATGCGGCGCGGGTCCTCGGGCAACCCCCTGCGGTGCTTCTGCAGGACGATCAGGTCGCGTGGGCCCTCCAGGCACTGGGCGTAGGCGGGCGCGAAGCGGCGGTTGAAGCCGACGGCGAGGGAGACGCCGAGGGTGTCGGCGAGCTCGACCAGCCGTCTGGCCTCCGACGCCTCGTCGGCCAGCGGTTTGTCGACATAGGTGGCTATGCCGGCGGTGAGCAGCCGGGTGACGATCTCCGGGTGGGTCGCCGTGGGCGTGTGCACGAAGGCCGCGTCGAGGCCGGCGGACAGCAGCGAGCCCAGGTCGCGGTGGAGCGCGTCGGGAGGCAGCCGATGGGTCGCGCCGGCCCGCTCCAGGGTGTCGGCCGAACGGGTGTGCAGGTGGAGGCTGATCCCGGGGCGCGTGCTGAGTACCGGCAAATATGCCTTGTGGGCGATGTCCCCGAGCCCGATCACGCCGACCTTCACGGCAATGCTCCTCGGTGTAGGTGTGCGGTGGTCCGCGCCCGGGCGGTGGGCGCGGGATCGGCAGCATACGCGTGCCCGCGCGGACCCCGAACACCCCGTCGGACCGCCCCCTCGGCGGCGCCCGACGGCCGGCGGCCGAGGCCGTCCCGTGCCGAAGCGGAACGGGACGGCCCGCGGCCGGGTCAGCCCGGCAGGCCGGGCGCGAGGTCGGGCAGGCGCCAGTCCACCGGGGAGTGGCCCTGCGCGGCGATGGCCTCGTTGATCCGCGTGAACGGGCGGGAGCCGAGGAACTTCTTCGCCGAAAGCGGCGACGGGTGCGCGCCCTCGACGACCGCGTGCCGCGCGGTGTCGATCAGCGGGAGCTTCTTGCGGGCGTAGGCGCCCCAGAGCACGAAGACCGCCGGGTCGGGGCGGTCGGAGACGGCGCGGATCACCGCGTCCGTGAACCGCTCCCAGCCCATGCCCTTGTGCGAGTTGGCCTCGCCGGCGCGCACCGTGAGCACCGCGTTCAGCAGCAGGACCCCCTGTCGCGCCCAGGGCATCAGATAGCCGTTGTCCGGGATCGGCAGGCCCAGGTCCGCGTGCATCTCCTTGTAGATGTTCCGCAGGGAGGGCGGGACGCGGACGCCGGGCCGGACGGAGAAGCACAGGCCGTGGCCCTGGCCCGCGCCGTGGTAGGGGTCCTGCCCGAGGACGAGGACCTTGACGTCCTCGAAGGGCGTGGCGTCCAGCGCCGCGAAGACCTCGTCCTCCGGCGGGTAGACGGGCCCCGCGGCCCGCTGCTCCTCGACGAACGCGGTCAGCTCCTTGAAGTAGGGCTGGTCCAGCTCCTCGCCCAGCACCTTCTGCCAGGAGTCGGGCAGCTTGTCGATCACGTCCGTCAACCTCCGAGATCACGCGGTGAGTTGACCGCGCCGCCGGTGCGGCGCGGTGTGTCTCACAACGTACCGGCCGGCACTGACACTCCGGCCGGTACCGCGTGTCGCCGGCTCAGCCCAGGTTGGCGTTGAGCCGGACGCCGCCGTCGAGCACCAGGGTCTCCCCCGTGATCCAGCCCGCCGCCTCCGAGGTGAGGAACGCGACGGCGGCGGCCACGTCCTCGGGGACGCCCAGCCGCTTCAGCGGATAGACCGAGGACACCGCCTCCTCGTTCCCCTCGTAGAGCGGGCTGGCGAACCGGGTCTTGACGACGGCGGGCGCCACCACGTTGACCCGGACCTGGGGCGCCATCTCCTGGGCGAGCTGCTGCGTCATGTTGATCATCGCGGCCTTGGTGATGCCGTACCCGCCGATCAGGGGGGTGGCGCCGAGCCCCGCGATCGAGGAGACGTTGACGATCGTGCCGCCGTGCTCGCGCTGCCACGCCTCCCACACGCCCCGGGCGAAGCCGAAGGCGGAGAGCACGTTGATCTCGAAGATCTTCGCAAGCAGCGTCGGCTCGATCTCCGTGAGCTGGCAGAACGCCGGGTTGCTGCCCGCGTTGTTGACCAGGTGGTCGATCCGGCCCCAGGAGTCGAGGACCCGCTCGACCGCCTCCTTCTGGTGGGCGGGGTCGTGCGCCTTGCCGGCGACGCCCATCGCGTGCGGGCCCAACTCGGCGACCGCCTCGGCCAGTCGTTCGGGGTCGCGGCCGGTCACGCAGACCCGGTCGCCCCGGGCGATGAGCGCCTGGGCGACGCCGAAGCCGATGCCCCGGGTGCCGCCGCTGACCAGGGCGACGGGCGCGTCGGCGCGGTCGGAGCCGGTCTCGTGCCGCTCGTCGCGCGGCTCGTTGTCAGTCAAGGGGGCCTCCGGCGACGTAGAGCACCTGACCGGAGACGAAGCCGGCGGCGTCACTGGTGAAGAACGAGATGGCGTGCGCGATGTCCTCCGGCCTCCCGACCCGGCGCACCGGGATGCGGTCCGCCGCGGCCTGCTGGAAGTCCTCGAACGAGACGCCGACCCGGTCGGCGGTGGCGGCCGTCATGTCGGTGGCGATGAAGCCGGGCGCCACCGCGTTGACCGTGACGCCGAACTTGCCCAGCTCGATGGCGAGCGTCTTCGTGAAGCCCTGGAGCCCGGCCTTGGCCGCCGCGTAGTTGGCCTGGCCCCGGTTTCCCAGGGCGGAGCTGGAGGAGAGATTGACGATCCGGCCGAACCCGGCCTCGACCATGTGCTGCTGACACGCGCGGGAGACGAGGAACGCGCCGCGCAGGTGGACGCCGAGCACGGTGTCCCAGTCGGTCTCGCTCATCTTGAACAGGAGGTTGTCCCGCAGGACACCCGCGTTGTTCACCAGGATTCGCGGGGGCCCGAGCCGCTCGGCGACGCGGTCGACGGCGGAGCGCACCGCGTCCGCGTCCGAGACGTCGCAGCCGACCGCCAGGGCGCTGCCGCCGGCCGCCTCGACGGCGGCGACGGTCTCCCGCCCGGCGTCCTCCGTCAGGTCAAGCACGGCGACCCGGTGGCCGTCGGCGGCCAGCCGGACGGCGGTGGCGGCGCCGATCCCCCGGGCCGCCCCCGTCACCAGCGCCACGCGCTGCTCGGTGGTGGTCATTGCTCTGCATCTCCTCGCCGTCGAGTGACGCGCCCCGTTCGGGCACGGGTAGCTCCTACCGTGTAGTAACTACCATCCGGGACTGACAGCGCGGAACCCCGCCGGTCCCCCTCACCGCACGAGGACCCCCAGGAGCCGCTCCAGCTCGGCGTCCGGGTCGGCGGTCAAACCGGTGTGAACCGGCCCGGGTTGGACGACCGTGCTGCGCGGGGCGATCAGCCAGCGGAACCTGCGCCCCGCCTCGTCGCCCGCCGCCGCGCCCGCGCCCGGCCCTCCGTCGCACACCCGCTCCACGGCGCGCAACGCGGCGCGCACGCCCTCGACGTCCGCCGTCGGATCGAGCGCCAGCAGCCGCGCGGTGTCGAGATGGACGCGGGCCGCGAGGAAGGAGCGGGGGCGCGAGTAGAGCAGCACGCCCGCGTTGATCGCCTCGCCGCGCTCGACGCGGGGCACCACGCGCAGCAGCGCGTACTCGAAGACGGCGCGCTCCGGCGCCTCGGGGGCCCGCGTCATCGGGTGGCTCCCTCGGTGGCCTCGGGCCGGCCGGTCAGCCAGCCGGGGGCGCCGGAGCCCCGGCGTTCGGTCCTGGTGCCCAGCTCGACGCGCGCGCCGACGGTGGCGACCCGGCTCAGCAGCGTCTCGCGGTAGGCGGCCCGCAGCGCGGCGGGCTCCGCCAGGCCGGGCTCGGGCCCCAGCCACGCGTCGGGCACCTCCGCCAGCACCTCGTCGAGCAGCTCGGCCGTGACCAGCGGCGCCAACGCCGCGTCCGCGGCCGCCACATCGGGCGCGAACGGCGCCAGCGCGTGGTCGGCGGCGGCGAAGCCGCGGGCCGCCGAGGCGGTGGCCGACGGCCAGTTGTGGTGCCAGATCAGCGCGGCGCCGTGGTCGATCAGCCACAGGTCGCCGTGCCACACCAGCAGGTTGGGATTGCGCCAGGACCGGTCCACGTTGTTGACCAGCGCGTCGAACCAGACCACCCGGCCGGCCTCGACCGGGTCCACGCGGTAGGCCAGCGGGTCGAAGCCGATCGACCCCGGCAGGTAGTCCATCCCCAGGTTGGCACCGGCGCTCGCCTTCAGCAGCTCCTGGACCTCCTGGTCCGGCTCGGCCAACCCGATCACCGGGTCCAGCCCGATCACCACCAGCTCCGGCACCCGCAGCCCGAGCCTGCGCGCCAGCCCGCCGCAGACCACCTCCGACACCAGCGACTTGGGCCCCTGGCCGGCACCGGTGAACTTCATGACATAGGTACCCAGATCGTCCGCCTCGACGATCCCGGGGAGCGATCCGCCCTCCCGCAACGGGGTGACATAGCGGGTGGCGAGGACTTCGGGGAGCATGTCACAAGGCTATACGCCGCCGCAGCCTTGCGATCCACGGCGGGCGTTCGGGGCCGGGTCTTGGGGCCCCGCCCTTGCCCGGCGTCCACTCCCCCGTGACGTGGTCGGCGAGCGTGACGTCGCCCTGACGCGGATCCACGGAGTCGCCGCGCTCCTCGTCCACGGAGGACCGGCGGAGCCATGCCCTGACATCCTCCAGCGTCTCGAACGAGCGGTCGCGCACGCCGGGGATGCCACCGACGCGATAGGGCTTCCCCTTCCCGTAGCGAGCTGTCCGCCCCCTCCCCTGCGAAAGCTCGGCGGCCCCCGCCGCCTGTGCCGCCACAGGTAGAGCGTGTTCTCCGAGATCCCGAGATAGGCGGCGGCCTTCCTGATCGTCGGAAACGACGCGCCCGGGGTCCGATTCGGCCATGCTGGCTGGCAGCATGGCGGCATGGTCGCAGAACTCCGCCGCTCCGGATGGTGGTCGCCGGCGGGCCCCGTGGCAGGTCTGGGGCGTGTCGCAGTCCATGCTCTCCTTCTGGGCGTAGTGCCGGACGACGAGAAGCCGAGGTCATGACCAGTCACTGCTGCGAGGCGATGGCCGACCGCGTGAACGTGTGCTGCGACCAGCACGACACCTCCTTCTCCTGTCCCGACGCGCTGGTTGCTCTCAGCGCCAAGTTCCAGGAGTACGGACTGATCATCCATGACGGAGGAACGTCGAGCGTCACGATCGACTTCTGCCCCTGGTGCGGACGGCGCCTCCCCGAGTCGCAACGGGACCGGTGGTTTGACGAGTTGGAACGCCGCGGGATCGATCCGTGGGGGGACGAGGTCCCCGCCGCATTCCAGGATGACCGCTGGCTCGCCTCCCCACGCCGGGAGTAGCGGACCAGCAGCACGTCAGGCCACTTCCGATACATGCCCCATGCCTTCCCCGCGGCGACGGGTAGGAAGAGCGTGCCCGATGGTTGGCGGCCACGACCGGAGGAGAGGTGACCTCACCGTCGGTGGGCGCGAGTGGCGTGGGTCATCGGTGTCAAGGCGGGTCAGGCGGCCTTTCCGAAGCGGTCGCGCGCGGGTGGGGTGGCGCGTTGGGTGAGGGCTTGGGTCTGCGTGTGCGATTCGGTGGCGAGTTGTTCGGCGTCGGGGCGGCGGTACCAGGGGGTGAGGGTGATCAGGGCGACGGGAAGTCCGGTGGCCAGTAGCAGGGCTTGGCCCTTGGGGAGGGCGCGGATCTGGTCGGGCGGGAGGATGCGTTCGGTGCGGGTGGAGACGCTGGTGGAGCAGCCCTGTTCGCCGTAGGAGCGGGAGGTGGTGGGTACGTCGTGTGCGCCGACGAACCGGGAGAGTTTTGTCGGCGAAGTCGGGGTCGTCGACCTCGGCGCCGATGATCTTGATGGCGGCGGCTTTCAAAAGTGGATCTGGGTCATGCGGTGATCTTGGTTCGTGTCGTGTGGAGATCTGACGGGCGAGCAATCGGCGGTGCTGGCCCCGCTGTTGCCGGAGGGGAAGAAGCCGGGGCGGCCCCTTGCGTGGTCACGCCGGCGGCTGGTCGACGGCATACGCCACGAGGCGACCGTCCTCGTCGCCGACCGCAACGAGCGGCTGTGACCAGCACCTTCGCAGTTCGGCAGAGCTGGGCAGTCGGACTTCCCTACTCACTCAGCCGGCGTGGAGGATCCGAAAGCGATCGGGTTCGGCCGGGTCCCGATCAACGACTTGGATGGGTGTCCAAGCCCATTGCCAAACGCTGATGCCCGGCGTGCGGGAGAACTGGATCGGCCTGCGGGTGCCCTCGACCGCCACGCGCGGCCATGACCCGGCGATGGCCGCCCGGTCCGTGCCGTGGGAACGCAGCACCGCAGCGAGGACGGCGACGGTGTCCCAGCCCTCGAAGGCGACGAAGGAGGGCGCTTCGCCAAGCCGCTCGCGGAGTTCCCTCTCGACGCGTTCACCGAGCGGACCGAGGCGCTCGGGCAGGTAGCGCAGGAACGGGATCCCGGCGCCGTCCTCGCCCAGCGCCGCGGCCCATGCGGCGAACTCCGGTTGTCCGGCCGGAGCGCCGATGAGGATCTCCGCGAGCCGCCGGTCGCCCCGGACGGCCCGGACGATCGGCACCGCCGGTTCCGGATGGCCGACCAGCAGTAGGAGCGCCGTCGCGCCATGGTCGACGAGCGCGTCGCACAGGGCCTCGGGCGTGAGCGTCGCGTCGAGTTCGAGGACGGTGCCGCCGCGGGGAGCGAGGTGGTCCCGCAGGACGCGGGTCCCGGACGCCCAGTAGACGCTCGGCTGGGTCGCCACGGCGATCCGACGCCGGCCCGCGCGGAGGAGGAAGTCCGCGTAGATCCGCCAGCCGTGGGACTGGGCCGGGGCCAGACGCGCGACCCACTCCGTCGGCTCCTCGGTGAGCGCGTCGAGCACCGCGGACGAGCAGAGAAACGGCACGCCGAGGGCGTCGGCGCGGGCGGCGGCGGCGCGGGCGACCACGCTGTGATACTCCCCCACCACGGCGGCCACGCCCAAGCGGGCCAGTTCGTCCACGGCCGCCGCAGCCCGCTCCGGATCGGCCGCGGTGTCCCGGACCACCAACTCCAGTGGTCTGCCGTCGATCCCGCCGGCGTCGTTGACCTCGCGCACGGCCAGGTCGAGTCCTGCGAGCAGGTGTCGGCCCGCCTCGACCCAGCCGGGCCGCGTCAGCGGGACGAGAGCACCCAGGCGGATGGATGACCCGTCTGGGTGCTCCGCTCCGGACGGCGATGGTGGCGTGTTCATCGGGTGGCGACTCCCCTGGGACGATGCGGTCGCGGTCCGCCCGGAACGCGCGCCGGCCGCTGGCGGTGCGCGATCATCACGTCCCGCCGAGGCAGGCGCGCCCGGGTGCTCATGCCGGTCATTGGATCCAACACCTGCGCCCCTAGGCAACCGAGATTGTGAGGGTGGAGTCGGCGGGGTGGGAGGCTAGGGCGCCGTCGGCTGGGGGGTCGTGGGGGTGGCGTGGGCGAGGCGGGCGAACTCCTTCTGGAGGGAGGAGTTCAGGCGTGCCGCCGAGCGGAAGTGGCCCAGGATCTCCTCGACGCGGTCAAGCGCTTCGTGTGGGGCGGGCGGGTCGCCTGTGACCAGCTCGTGGGCAGCTTCCCGGAGGACGTCGACGGTCGCGGTGAGCAGCGAGTCCTCCTCGCCCAGGAGGCGGTGGATCTCCCACCCGAGTTGCCCTCCGAGGGAACGAGAGCGGGAAGCGTCAACGACCGCGTGCGGGTGGGTCGCGGATGGAGTTCTGCTACGAGTGCTTGCCCGGAGGCCCGGTCGGGCCATCTTCGTGCCGAAGCTGCGGGTCCCGTGACAGGTACTTCAGCCAGGGGCAGTGCGATTCGTGCCATCCCGGCGCCCCGATGCATCCCGGGTCATGCCGTAGCTGCCTGGCCTGGGGTGTCCACCGTGCCCATAGCTGGTATGGCTGGAGCTGCCGCTGGTGGGCGACCCGCTATCCGACGGCCGAATGTATGTGATCTCTTCGGACCCTCGATCACCGCCGCACTCCGTTACGCCAACACCCTCGAACACCCGGACCTGGCCGACGGCTCCGCCAGCACCCACAGTGCGAGGTAGGACGCACACCCGAACGTGGTCCCCAGGGGGCCCCTGCGATCGTAGGTCTCATGGGCGAACTGGTTGAGCGGGTCGATGAGCAGGACCATGTCGTGGCAGTCGTCGACCGTGGGGAGGCGATTCGGGAGCGCTGGATGCACCGCGTCGCGACGATCGTGTGCCGGGACGGCGACGGACGGATCCTCGTGCACCGTCGCCCGGATGATGTCTCCCGTTTCCCGGGACAGTTCAACTGGATGCTTGGTGGCGCCGTCGACGTCGGCGAGTCGTACGAGGAAGCCGCGGTCAGGGAACTGGCGGAGGAACTCGGAGTCCACGCTGATCCCCGCTTCGTGCTCAAGTTCCTGTGCGACGGCGTGATCAGTCCCTACTGGCTGGGCCTTCATGAAGTGGTGATCACAGTGCCGGTTCAGCCCGACCCCAAGGAAGTCGCCTGGTTCGACTGGCTGACCGAGCCCGAACTCGAAGAGATCGTCCGCCGTTCCGAGTTCGTCCCGGATGCCCGCGAGGCATTCGACCGATATCGAGCCTTGGGCGCCCCGAGTCACCCCTTCGGTTAGGCTCGTCACGCTCTACCACCCTTCGGTTCACGGGGATCAGGACGTCGGTATTTGTGAACTCAGGGGGTTGGTGGTCATGCGGGCGTCGGCGTCGAAGCGCGCGGCCTCCCGTTCGTGGAGGATGTGCCGGGTGCCGAAGGAGCGGTCGGCGACGGTCCACAGGCCGCGGCCTCGGGTCAGGGCGGAGATGGCCTGGATCTCGGTGCCGGTCAGCCCCATCGTTTCGCCACGCGGGGATGACATCCGCACACAAGCTGAACTGCGCTGACGTCGAGCGAGCAGACTACCGGCGGCCGGTGTGCCATGGTTCGCGCCGCGAAGACCGTCGGCGGGGGAAGACGGTGGCCGGTTCCCGCGCGGGCGGGGCGGACTGCAGCGGCACCGCCACCCCCGGCTGAGCCACCTCAGTGAGCAAGGGGCCTCGCTGATGGTGCGTGTGGCCAGGTCCCACCACAAGAAGCCGGAGAACGTCCGCCGCTACTTACACCCCTCGCACGAAGCCATCGCCGAGGTCACCAGCCTGCTCGCACCCGGCCCGGCGACGCGCGGCGCTGACCGCAGACACGAGGCAGGAGGCCGTGCTGAGCATCCACCGGGAGGTCATGCTGCGCGTTCAGGGCGGCCAGAGGGCGCTGTGTGCGACAGCCGCTGTGTGATTCGGTCGAACAGCTCCGTCAGCGGCTCGCCGATGTCCCGGCCGAACTCGGTCAGCCCGTAGGTGACCTGGGGCGGCGTCGTCGGCTCGACCTTCCGCCAGACCAGGCCGTCCTGCACGAGCGCGCGCAGGGTCTGGGCGAGCATCTTCTCGCTGATGCCCTGGATGCTCTCGCGCAGCTCATAGAAGCGGAGGTCATTACTCCGCAAGGAGATCAGCACCCAGACGCCCCACCTGCTGGTCACGTGGTCGACCATGTCCCGCGCAGGGCAGTCGGTGTGAAACACGTCATACCGTTCCCCCGGCTCGCCCCGCCTACGCTGCACGCCTTCCACCATGTCATGAGCTTACCTCAAGGTATGTCCTTACCGAGAGTTAGCTCCGGCTCCTAGCGTGAAGACCGCAGAGAACGACCGATAGGGAGCTGATCATGATCGTGGTAACCGGGGCCACCGGGAACATCGGGCGGCCGTTGACGCTGGCGCTGGCCGAGGCGGGCGAGCAGGTGACGGCAGTGTCACGGCACGCGGCGGCGGTGCCGGACGGCGTCCGCCACGTGGTGGCCGACCTGGCCGAGCCGGCCGGCCTCAGGCCGGCGCTGGCCGGTGCGAAGTCGCTGTTCCTGCTGTTGTCCGGCGACCTGCACGCCACGGGAGCCAACCCTGCCGACATCATCGGCGAAGCCGCGGCCAGCGGGGTCCGCCGCGTCGTCCTGCTCTCCACACTGGGCGTGGTGACCAGGCCATTCGGGACAACGCGCGTCGCGATGCGCGCGCTGGAGGACACCGTGCGGGAATCCGGCCTGGAGTGGGCCATCTTGCGGCCGGGTGGCTTCGCCTCCAACGCCCTGTGGTGGGCCGAGTCCGTCCGCGCGCAGCAGGTCGTCGCCGCACCTTTCGGCGACGTCGGGGTGCCGATCATCGACCCGGCGGACATCGCCGCGGTCGCGGCGGCCTGCCTGCTCGACGACCGGCACACCGGCGGCGTGTACGAACTGACCGGCCCGGAGGTAATCACTCCGCGCCAGCAGGCGGAAGCCATCGCTGCCGCGCTAGGCTCGCCCGTGAGGTTTCACGAGCTCACCCGCGACGAGGCCAAGGCCGCCATGGCCCAGAACATGCCGGCGGAGCTCGCCGACGACACTCTGGACATCCTCGGCTCCCCGAGCCCGGCCGAGTTGCGCGTCAGCCCGGACGTCCAGCAGGTCCTGGGCCGCGCCCCGCACACCTTCGCCGACTGGGCCGCCCGCAATGTCGCCGCGTTCCGCTGAGACTGGTCGGCGCCACCGGAACCGCTGATCTTGCTCGGCGATCGTTTGACGACAGGTGGAGGCGGCCCGCATCACGGTGCCTGCGTGAAGGCGTGCGCCGTCCCGGTCAGCTCGGCGACCTCCAGCAGCAGCTCGGGGAAATCCACGCGGGGCAGCCTGCCGTTGACCAGCTAGGGTCTGTCGCGAAAGGTGATCTTGGTCGTGGATGATCACGCTTCGTGGGGCATGGTGATCTGACGAACGCGCGGTGGGCCCGGCTTGAGCCGTTGCTGCCGAAGGGGCTCAAGCCGGGTCGTCCGCCGGTGCGGACGCGGCAGTTGATCGACGGGTCGAATGCGTGTCCACGTTTCGCGGTGGACACCGTGCCCGACTCCGAACGCGCTGGCCACAGATCTGCTCGCGGTGACAGTCAGGGTGCCCCCGGGGTGTTCCTCGGCCACGGTGCGGCGTACCACCGCCAGGTGCAGCCCCGGCCAGATGCCGGTGCGGTCGTAGTACGCCTCCTCGACGGAGCGGAAGTCGCGGAACAGCCGGCGGAACGGGCTGTCCGGCTCCAGGAAGCCCCGAGGCGGGTCGGGGACCATCAGCGCGTCGAGTTCCCCGTCCAGCAGCATGTCGCGTAGCCCCCGACCGGGCGGCGCCATCGAGGCGTTGGGCGGCAGGTTGCCCTGGGGGCGGTCCTCCGCGACGCCTTCGACCGGGCCGCAGACCCAGGTGAAACGATCTGTCCCGATGCCCTGCTCGCGGATCGCCGCGCGACTCCAGGTGTCGCCCGATGCCATCCAGTTGTCGGTGCCGATGCGGCCGCCGACCAGATCCTGGAAACTGGCGCGCTCGTCGCTTTCACGCACGAAGAAGCACCGGTGGCGGAAGTTGCGCATCAGGAAGAACGGCACGGCGACCCAGGTGGTGTCGCCGCTCGCGATCCGGGCCACCTGGCGGCTGATCGAGGACTCGCCGAGCAGGACGTCCGGGTCCTTTGAGCGTGCGTCCCACGGCGCCTCGGGTGTCCCGGTCCACGGCGAAGGTGAAACCCTCCGCCCGCACGTCGCCGAGCGCGAGCGGGGCGAGGTGGCCGTAGTCCTTCGCCACGAGGGTGAACGTCGGTGCGGTCATGAGTGGTTACCTCTCTGATCGGGTGCGTCGGTTCAGGTGCGGGTGGGGAGTCGGGCGCCTCGGGTTCTCGGGCTGGTCGGGTCCGACGGCCTGACGGCCTCCGTCCGACCGTGGTCGGCGCCCGGGGGCTTGGTCAGCCCGGGGTGGCCGCCACGGTGATCACCCGGTCCCCCTCGGCGACGGTCGCCTCCGCGGCGCTGCGCAGTACCACTCCGTCGACGGGCGCGGTCAGTGGTACGGGTGCGCCGGTGAGCGGGCGGATAAAGCCCACGTGCTCGCCGCGGGTGATGGTCTGCCCCGAGGTCTTCCGCAGGGAGAGGAAGCCCGGCTCGGGGCTGTGCAGGGTGGTGGCAGCCCGCGTCACCAGTGGGTCGCCGGGTCGGGCCGGGCGGTCGGTCAACTGCCCCCTGGACCGCAGCACGTTGAGGATGCCGGCCACCCCGAGGTCCACCTGGGAGCCGGCCAGGACGGCCGGAGTCCAGGTGAGGCCGCAAGGGACGCAGGGGCAGTGCTGATTCCTGCCCGTCGCCCAAGTCGAGCAGGGTGACGAGGTTGTCGGCGTTGACGAGCACGTGCTGCCGGACGGCCTCCGCGAGCGCTCCCCCGTCACGCTCCCGCAGCAGGCCCACGATGTGCGCGTGGTCCCGGATCCGCTGCACCACGTACTCCTCGTACTGGCGCTGCCAGGCCTTGTCCGCCTCGGTGCTGGGCAAGATCCGGGGGCTCCTCCAGGAGGCGGGACTGGGCCTGGAGCACGTCGCCAGGGTGACGGCCTTCCTCGCCGACCCGTCCCCGCTCGGCGCCGTCAACGAGGTCTACCGCGAGTTCTTCACCGCTCCCTACCCGTCGCGCTCGGCCGTCGGGGCCGCGCTTCCCAAGCCGGGCTTCCTCGTCGAGATCGAGGCACTCGCCGTCCGCCCCAGCCAGCCGGAGGACTGATTCCGTGCGTCTCAACGAACTCACGAAGCTGCGCCGGCGCCTGCACGCGCACGCGGAGCCGGGGTTCCTGGAGTACCTCACGGCGGCCACCGTCGTGACGGAACTGCGGGCCCGTGCCGTTCCCCACCGACTGGGCGCCGAGGTCGTACGGATGGACACCGTCCCGGAACCCCCGAGCGAGGCGGACCGCACCCACTGGGCCGGCCGGGCGCGCGCCGCGGGCGCCGATCCGCGACTGGTCGAGCGGTTCGCCGCCGAGAGGACCGGCGTCGTGGCAGAGTTGGTCGGCGACCGCCCCGGCCCGGTGTGGGGCCTTCGGGTGGCGGGCCCGGTTCACCGGCGAAGCGGCTCATGCCTCGGCGGCCCCGGAGCGGGGACGCAACGCCCTGGCCGCCGCCGCCCAGGCGACGCTCGCGCTGCTCGGCATGACCCGCTTCGCCACCTCCGACACCCGGGTCAACGTGGGAACGTTCCAGGCCGGAGGAGGCGCCAACATCATCCCCGCGCACGCGGAGCTGACCTACGAGGTACGTGCCCGCGCCAACGAGGTGCTCGACGAACTCAACCGGCGGGCGGGGGACATCGTCGAAGGCGCGGCGCGGATGTACGGGGTCACCGCCGACAGTCTTCGGTACGGTCAGGCCGCCACCTCCGTGCCCGACCCGCTCGCGCTCCGGGCCGTCGAGGAGGCGGCCGCCACCGTTCCCGCGGTCACCCGGTACCTCGGTCGGGCCAGCGCGGCGGGCGGCAGCGACGACGCGCACTCGATGATCACGACGGTGCAGGCGGCCGGCGGGGTGGGCGCCTACCTCATGGTGGGGGCGCGCAGCGTGGACGTACCACACCACCATCGCCGCTTCGACTTCGACGAGCGGGCGCTGGGGATCGCGACGGACCTGCTGGAAGCGGTGTTCCGGGGGTCCGGGGCCTGACAGCGGTCCCCGAACACACCGATGACCGGTCGCCCCGCCGCGGTCGGCACGGCCGGTCAGGAAACGCGTCCCGCCACGAGCGGCCGGGGCCTGGCGTGTTCATTCATGGTTCCTTCCGCTCTCCTGCGGGTGAGGCTCGGCCGGCGCCGGGGCGCTGCCCCGCGTACAGGCGCTCGACACCTTCGCAATCCGCTGACCGCGGCGGGCATCACCGCTATCGACGACAGCGACACCAACCCACTGCGGTGGTGCGTCTCCGACCGGGGGAAGATCCGCGGCCGTCGCGTCCCCCGGCTGACGGACCGACAGCGGCGCGCGATGGCCAGGGCCGGCGAGAACGCCAGCGAGACGGCCCTGCCGCCGTATCCGTCCACGCCACGGGTCTCGCGCTGACAGAGCTTGCGGGGCCACACCCCCGGGGGCTCGGGAGTCCCGGCGACTGCGGCGGTCGGCGGGGGCGCGAGGAGCCGCGCACGACGGGGCCGCCTCGTGACGTGCCACACATTCGATGCGAGTCGGCGCCGAGCTCCCCGGCCCGCCCCGGGGAAGTCGGGCAAGGCCCTCACCCCTGCGATCTCGCTCTTTCCAGTCCCGCGACCGAACAGCCCCGGTGCCGCTCGCCCCTTGGCCGTCGCCGTACACCGGGCGGGCGCCGAGACAGGGGGGTTGATGGGAACGATTATCATTTCGTAGGCTCGTCACCTTCCTTTCTCGCCTCCGCACACCTGTCGTCCGAAATCCCCGCACGCGGGTCGACGCGCGTTGCACGCGTCGGCGCCCAGGCGGTCCGCACGAGACCGCCCGTCCTCATGTGCCTCTCCCCGGGGCAGACCACAGAAGGAGCACCACACCGACATGAACACCCGTACGGGACCGAGATGGGGGCACGCCGTGGCGGGCCTGGTGGCCACGGCGTTGGCCGTCGGCACCATGGGCACCGCCCAGGCGGCCGATCCGCTGGTTCTGGACCATGGTCACATCGACGCCTTCCATGTGGCCGTCGAGAACGACGAGTTGGTTCTCGACCTCGCCGAGGACGTGACCGGTTCCCATGCCCGGCACGCCCCCGAGGACGTGCTGCTGCACGTGAAGGAGGACGCCTGGATAGCCGACATCCCGGAGCAGTATCCGGGCTCGCCGGCCGGGTACGTGCTGCCGTTGACCCAGGACCCGAACCTGATCTGGCCCGGCTGGGACACCAACGCGACGGCCGGCAGCGGCCACACCGACGTCGAGATCGACATCACCTCGGTGAACGGCCCCGGGGAGGTCTTCCTCTACACGCTGACCGGGTTCGGCACGGTCACCTCGCTGCTGGAGGACGGCGGCTACGAACTGCCCGGCACCCTCAGGGAGGAGACCCCGGCGCACACCCACGCGCAGTGGACCTTCGCCGAGGCCGGCACCTACACCCTCACCGCCCAGGCCACCGCCACCAACCCCGACAACGGCGACACGCTCACCAGCGACCCCGCCACCTACACCTTCACGGTCGGCGAGCAGGAGGAGCCGGCCCCGGCCCCGGACAGCCTGTCGATCGAGGGGCTGGCGGACCACTACCACACCGGTGGCGCGGTGGAGTTGACGGCCGTACCGAACGTGGCCACGGAGCTGGACCACTACCACTGGTACACCAGGGAGTCCTCCTCCGCCGAGTGGGAGGCCGCGGAAGGCGGCGAGGGCGACCGCTACTCGGGCACGGCCGAGCTGGACGGTCAGCAGGTGCGGGCCGAACTCCTCGGAGACGACCACGAGGTGGTCGCCGCGTCCGAACCGGTGACCATTCACGTCGACGACCACGACGACTCCGGTGGCACCGGGGGCAAGTCCGGCGGCTCGGGCGAGCACTCCGGCGGCTCGGGGGGTGACGCCGGGGGCACCGGCGCCGGCGGTTCCACCGGCGGTGACACAGGCGGTGACAGCGACGGCGAAGCCGGCGGGTCCGGGTCTGACGGCGGGACGACGAGCGGAGCTTCGTCGGCCGCTGGTTCCACCGGCGGGGATGCCGAGCCGCAGTGCTTCCCCGTGGAGGAGGAGCGCGAGGTCCCGGCGGAGCCGAGTGAGGCGCTGGTGCTCGACCACGGGCACATCGACGCGTTCCACGTCCTGACCGAGGGTGGGGACCTGATCCTCAACCTCAAGGAGGACGTGACGGGGAGCCATGTCACCCACTCCCCGGAAGACGTGGTCCTGCACGTCAAGCCCGAGGCTCTCACCGAGGACATCCCCGAGGGGTACCCGGGCGCACCGGCCGGTTACCTGCTGCCGTTGACCCAGGACCCGAACCTGATCTGGCCCGGCTGGGACACCAACGGAACGGCCGGCAGCGGCTACACCGACGTCGAGATCGACATCACCTCGGTGAACGGCCCCGGGGAGGTCTTCCTCTACACCACCAACACCTTCGGCGGTGCCGTCCCGATCCTCGAGGGGGGCGGCTACGAACTGCCCGGCACCCTCAGGGAGGAGACCCCGGCGCACACCCACGCGCAGTGGACCTTCGCCGAGGCCGGCACCTACACCCTCACCGCCGAGGCCACCGCCACCAACCCCGACAACGGCGACACGCTCACCAGCGACCCCGCCACCTACACCTTCGCAGTCGGGGACGCTCCCGACGGCCTCGCGACGCGGGGCGGAACGACCACCGAGTCGGTGACCGTGGGTCAGACCGCCGACGGTGAGGACTGCGAGCTGTCCGACGACCAGCTCAGCGGTGGCGGCAACCTGGCCAGCACCGGCAGCGATCTCTCCCCGTCGTGGGTGATCGGGGCCAGCGTGGCACTGCTCGCCTCCGGGGGAGCGGCGTTCGTGATCGCCCGACGACGCCTGGCGGCACGCGCCTGAGGCGCGACGCGCAGCCGGTGGGGTGGAGCCGCTGTGACCGCTCCGCCCCACCGGCGGGTCCCCGCACCGAGCCGGTGTTCTCCGAACCAAGCAGAAGGACCCCGAAGCCGATGAGGCGGAAGAGCGGCACGCCGCGCACACTGGCCGTCGTCGCGGCGCTGGCCCTGACGGTCGGCGGCTGCGGTGGGTTGGCCACCCCGCCGGACGACGGGCGGCTGTCCGTGGTCACCACCACAGGCATCCTGGCCGACCTGGCGGGCCGGGTCGGCGGCGACCTGGTCGATGTCGAGTCCCTGGTCCCGGAGGGCGGGGACCCGCACTCTCACGAGCCGACGCTGCGGGACGTGCGTGACATCGTCTACGCGGACGCCGCGTTCAGCAACTACCTGATGCTGGAGGAGCAGAACCTGATCCGGGCGCTGGACGCCAACCTCCCGGACGGTGTTCCCAACATCTCGCTCGCCGAGCGCGCGACCAAGTACGCGGCCGAGATCATTCCGCTGGTGGAGAACGTCAACCTCGACACCATCTGGCTGGGCCTGCGCGTACGCGGCACCGGGGAGGAGCTCGGGGCCACCCGATCCTCCGAGGTGCGGCTGAAGGCCACCGGGCTGGAAGGCCCCGGGGAGCTGATCGGCTATCTGACGGAGACCTTCGGCGAGCCGACGGTCTTCTTCGACTCCTCCGACGGCTTCGACGCGGGCGACGGCTACGAGGCGGACACCGCGCTGCTGCCGCCGGACGCCCACACCCACATGAGCTGGGCCTTCACCGAACCCGGCGTCTACCGACTGGACATGGAGGCAGAGGCCGTACCCACTCCGCAGACCCGGCCCGTGCCGCTCGGCGAGACCACGGTCACCTTCGCCGTCGGCGTCGATCCCCACGCCGTGCCCGGCATGGAGAGCGCCACGGTGCTCGACAGCGGGCACGCCGATGTCGCGGTGGACCTCGACTCCGAGGGCCTCCACCTGTACGCGGACCCCGAGGGCGACCACGGACACCAGGAGGTCCACGCCCCCGCCGAGACGGTGGTCGAGGTGCCCAACAAGGCGCTCACGGAGGTGCCGGGAGACCCCGCCTTCCGGATGCTGGGGCGCGCCGGCACGGAGATCCACCAACTGCCACAGGCCGTCCTGGGCCGCCATGTGCACGGCGAGATCGACCCCCACCTGTGGCAGAACGTCCGGAACGCGATGGCCTACGTCAAGATCATCCGGGACACCCTGATCGAGATCGATCCCGCGCACGCCGCCGAGTACCGCGCCAACGCCTCCGACTACCTGCGGGAGTTGGAGGACGTCGACGCGTATGTCACCGAGACCGTGGCCGAGATCCCCGCCTCGCGCCGCCACCTGGTCACCACCCACGACGCGTTCGGCTACCTGGGCGACGCCTACGGCCTGGACATCGCCGGCTTCGTCACCCCCAATCCCGCCACCGAACCCAGCCTGGCCGAACGCCGACGGCTCGGCGAGACCATAGACAACCTCTCGGTGCCCGCCGTCTTCCTGGAACCCAACCTCCGCAGCCGCTCCAGCACCCTCCTCCAGATAGCCGAGGAGCGGGACGTGGCGGTGTGCGAGATCTACGGCGACGCCTTCGACGAAGAGGTCACCACCTACGCCGCGATGATGCGCGCCAACGCCGACTCGCTGCGCGAGTGCCTCGGCTGAGCGCACTCAGCGCCCTCACCCCCAAGGAATCCCGATGCCCCAACTCCCCGCGGCCGGCGTCCCTTACCGGCGGCCCGCACCGCCACGAGCCCGTTGGGCCTCTCCCCTCGCGGCCCTGGCGGCCGCTCCCCTGGTCCTGCTGCTGCCCGCCGCGGCCGCCCACGCCGACGAGGACGGCGACCTGGAGCAGACCGTCGCCCCCGAGGAGGAGAACGTCCGGGGCGAGGCGGTCCTCGACATCGGCCATGTCGACATCGGCCCGCGGTTCGTCGACGGCGAGTGGCACATCCAGGGCCGGGACGACTCCCAGTCCCCGCCCGTGTGGCGGGGACTGACCGACGTGGTGACCCGCGTCGTGGACGCCGCTGTCCAACAGGCGCCCGACAACCCGGACTTCGCCTTCCTGGACGCCGAGCCCGGCAGCGACGTCCACGTCATTCCACAGACCCAGGCGCCCGAGGTGGTCTGGCTGGGCTGGAACACGCAGGACCCGGAGGTCATGGAGCGGGTGAACCGGGGCGTGACGCTGACCATGCACGGCATGGAGGGCCCGGGTCATCTCGCGGTCTTCCTCCAGAACGGCGACCTCGGCGCGCCCGAGGTGCTCTGGGACGGCGACGAACCGGGCCCCCAGGAACTGTGGGTGGACCTCAACACCCACACGCACGCCAACTGGGTCTTCACCGAACCCGGCGTCTACGTCGTGGACTTCGAGGTCTCAGCCGACCTGATCACCGGTGAGACGGTCTCGGACCGGGCGCCGCTGCGCTTCGCCGTCGGCGAGGGCACCGACCTGGACGAGGCGTTCGCCGCCGAACTCGACCAGGCTTCCCCGGCGTCGCAGGAACCGCCGGGCGACGAGAACGCCGAGGACCGGTCGTCCTCCGACGAGACCGGGACCGCGGACGAGGGCTCGTCCGTGCCGGCCGTCCTCGCCGTCGTCGGCGCGGTCGCCGTGGCCCTGGCAGCGGCCGTCGTGACGGTGACCGTGCGTGGCCGGCGCGCCCGCAGGATCGCCGCCGCCTCGGACGAGAAGGCGTCATGAGCGCGCTGACCGTGCGGGGCCTGAACGTGGTCCTCGGCGAAAGACCGGTGCTGCGCGAGGTGGACCTCACCGTGGCCGCCGGCGAGTTCATGGGACTGATAGGACCCAACGGCGCCGGCAAGACCACCCTGCTGCGCACGGTGCTGGGTCTCGTGCGCCCCGCCTCCGGCACCATCCGTGTCGAGGACGAGCCCCTCGGCCGCGTCCGCCGGCGCGTCGGCTACGTGCCGCAACGTCACGAGTTCGCTTGGGACTTCCCCATCAACGTCGCCGACGCGGTGCTCTCCGGGCGCGTGCGGCGCGTCGGTTGGCTGCGCCGTCCGGGGGTGGCCGACTACCGGGCGGCGGGGGCGGCGCTGGCGCGGGTGGGCATGACCGGACTGGCCGACCGCCCCGTCGGCCAGCTCTCCGGCGGTCAGCGCCAACGCGTCCTGGTCGCCCGCGCGTTGGCCCTGCGGCCCAGCGTGCTGCTGCTGGACGAGCCGTTCACCGGCCTGGACGTTCCCACCCAGGAACTGTTGACCGACCTGTTCACCGAACTGAGCCGGGAGAACAAGGCGGTGCTGATGACCACCCACGACCTGACAGGAGCCATGCACACCTGCGGCAGCCTCACTCTGGTCAACCAGACCGTGATCGCCACCGGCGCGCCCGAGGAGCTGCGCGACGCCGAGCTGTGGCGGCGCGCCTTCGGTATTCGCCGTGGCAGCCCTCTGCTGGCCGCCCTGGGAGTCGCGTGATGCTCACCCCGCAGGAGTTCGTCGCCGACCTCTTCAACCCGGCGCTCACCTTCCTCCCCAAAGCGCTCTTCGTCGCGTTGCTCTCCTCGGCCGTCTGTGGCGTCATCGGCTGCTACGTCGTCCTGCGCGGCATGGCCTTCATCGGCGACGCCGTCGCCCACGCGGTCTTCCCGGGGCTCGCCGTCGCCTTCGTGGTCCAAGGCAACCTCGTCCTCGGCGGCGCGGTAGCCGGCGTCCTCACCGCCGTCGCCGTCGCGGTCTTCGCCCAGAACCGACGCCTGCGCGAGGACAGCGTGATCGGTGTCTTCTTCGTCGCCGCCTTCGCGCTCGGCATCGTGATCATCAGCCGCTCCCCCGGCTACTCCGGCTCACTCCAGCAGTTCCTCTTCGGCTCCATCACCGGCATCCCCGACGAGGACCTGATCGTGGTGGGCGTCTCCACCGTCGGTCTGCTCCTGGTCGCCTTCCTCTTCCACAAGGAGTTCGTCGCCGTCACCCTCGACCGGGAGTCCGCCCGCGCCCTGGGCCTTCCCGTCTTCGCCCTCGACCTGGCCCTCTACATCATGGTCTCGATCGCCGTGGTCATCTCCGTGCAGACCATCGGCAACATCCTGGTTCTCGCGCTCCTCGTCACCCCCGCCGCCACGGCACGGCTCCTGACCGACCGACTGGGCCTGATGATGCTGCTCGCGCCCCTCGTCGGCGGCGCCTCGGCCCTCATCGGTCTCTACCTGTCCTGGAGCATCGACCTGCCTACGGGCGGCACCATCGTGCTGGTCGCCACCGGATTCTTCCTCCTCTCCTGGGGGGCGGCACCACGCCACGGCCTCCTGGGTCGCCTGGCACGACGGCGCCGGAATCCGGACGCGGTCGAGACCGCGCCCGGATGAGTCGCGGCCTGGGAGAGCGAGACCTCACGCACCTCACCTACCGGGAAGGAAACGCATGACACAGCGGCCCAGCCTCGACCAGCCGCCAGAGGCGTTCTGGGAGGAGCTCTACCGCCCCCACCGCGAGAACCCCACGCTCTGGGGTGCCCGGGTCAACCCGCTGCTGGGGGAGGTGGCCGCCGGGCTACCCCCCGGCGTCGCACTCGACCTCGGCTCCGGAGCGGGCGGCGACGCCATCTGGCTCGCCCGGCACGGCTGGCGGGTCACCGCCGTCGACATCTCCGCGACGGCGGTCGCGGGGCTTCAGCGATGCGCACGGGAACAGGAACTCGCTCACCTCGTGACCGCTGAACGCCACGACCTCGCCCGCACCTTCCCCGAGGGCGCGTTCGACCTGGTCTCCGCCCAGTACCTGCACACCCCCTTCGCTCTGCCGCGGTCGGCCGTCCTGCGCGCCGCGGCACACGCCCTGCGCCCCGGCGGACGGCTTCTGGTCGTCGACCACGGCTCCCGCGCCCCCTGGTCCTGGGACCAGGATCCCGACGCCCGGTTCCCCGCCCCGGAGGAGATCCACGCCGAACTCGCGCTCGCGGAACCCACCTGGACCGTCGAACGGTCCGACGCACCCCGGCGGGAGGCGACCGGCCCGAACGGCCAGACCGCCGTCGTCACCGACCACGTCCTCCTGCTGCGCCGGACCCCCCGTTAAGGGGCTCTCCTCCCTCGGCCGGGCGCACGATCGGTGTCTCACCGGCGAGGCGCCGGTTGACGGACGCGCCGGCCGGGTCCGGCCCGAAGGAGACCGCGCGCCCAGGCGCACCCGGGCCAACGCGCCCGCGCGGTCGACGCCGACGAGTCGGGGTCGACCGCGCGGGCGCGGGACGAAACGGCCGGCGTCGTGAGAAGTCGCGGCGTGCTCCCGCGCTGTCCTCGCGCGCGGGAGCACGCCGGGCGGGGTCGAGTCCGCTACCGGGTCACGGTGAGGGTCACCGGGTCGGAGGGCCCGTAGGCGATCTCCCCGCTCGGGGTGACCACGGCGACGCTGAACTCGTGCCCGTCCTGCTCGGCGGAGGTCGCGAAGGCATACTCCGGTCCGGTCGCTCCGGGGACCGGGACGGCCTCCCCGGCGTCGGGGGCCCTCTCGTACCACTGATAGCCCGTCAGCACGGTACCCGTCTCGACCTCGGCCGACAGCGTGGCGGTATCGCCCGCGGCGTACTCGGTCTCCCCGGTCACTGTCACCGTCTGGCGGGGCGCCGCGCCGTGGTCGTCGACGTACACCGTCACGGGGTCGGCCGTGATCGGGGATGCGGCGTCGTCACCGAGGGTCAGGGTTGCCCGTACCTCGACCCCGTCCAGCGCCTGCTCGGCGACCAGTGTGTGCTCGAGCCCGGAAGCGTCGGGGAGGGAGTCCCACTCCTGGGCGCCCGGCCACCTCCACTCCCAGTCGATCGTGTCGCCCTCGCCGATCGGCGGGTCGGCGACCAGGGAGAAGTCGATGGGGCTGCCCTGGTGGTAGTGGTCGGCGAGGTCGGCGAAGGCGAGGATCTGCTCTTCGGCCGGGGCATCGGTCACGCGAAGCTGTATCGCTTCGCTGATCGTGACGTCTCCCCTGGTCATCACGAAGTAGAGCGTCTGGCCGTCGTCGGCCATCGTCATCGTCCTCTCGAACGACAGGGCCTCGGGTGCGCTGCCCTCCTTGAGCACCGTGTCGTAGGGCATACGCCACGAGTAGGTGGCGTCCTCAAGCTCGGGGTGGACCGTGGTGTCTACCTGGAGGGTGGCGCCCTCCCGGTAGAGCGACCGCAATCCCTCGAACAGCACCTCGCGCTCGTTGATCTCGGTCGTCACCGGGGCCGACTGGGCCACGGCGAGCCCGTCCCGGACGACGCGGACGGCGTACTCGGTCTCTCCCGTGAGGGTGGTGGTCACGGCCACCCGGTCGGGCTCGGGGAAGGTCACGTCGCTCAGACCGTCCGCCGCGTCGAACCAGGGGCTGCCCGACCGCCTGACCAGTTCCAGCGTCTCCCCCTCGGCCACCTCCCGACCCGAGAGCCGGAACGCGAACGTGTCCCCCGCGTAGATCGTCTCGTCGTTCACGCGAGTGAGAGACGGCACTTCGCCGAGCGGCTCGACCGCGAGCGGCTGCCAGGCGGTCTCCGCCTCGACGGAAGTGCCCGTGAGCAGCTGCGCCTTGAGTTCGTACCCGTCGTCCGACGCGGACATGGCCTTGACGAGCCGCGGGCCTGTGCCGGCGGCGTAGCCACTGGAGGTCGCGCCGACCGGTCGAACGACCCAGCGGAAGCTCTGGCCCTCCCCCGCGCTGACTCCCACGGCCTCCGCCACCAGCTCGTCGCCCGGCTGGTAGGAGGACGCCAGCCCCTCGACGCGGAACGGCTCACCGCCCGGCTCGGTCACGGCGATGGCCACCGGGTCCGAGGTCGAAGCCTCGGCGAGGTTGGTGGTTTCGGGAACGAAGCGCGCGGTGACGCTCTGGTTGCCCAGGCCGAGCGCGTCGGTGGTCAACGACGCCTCGCCCGCGGCCACCGGCTCGTGGCCGAGGACGGCGTCGCCGGCGCGGAACTCCAGATAGCCCTCGACGGACGCCGGCGTCACCGACGCCGTCAGATCGACGCTCTCCCCGAGCGCGATCTCCGTCGCCGACGAGGTCAACGTGGCACCGGTCGCGACCGTCTCGGGGAGGTCACCGACCACGAACGTGTAGGTGGCACTCGTGCTGACGGGCTCACCGGAGCGGAACACCTCGGCCTCGACGCTGAGGCGGTAGGTGCCGGCCTCGGTGAAAGCCCAGTTCGCGTGCATGTGGGTCCGGCCCACCTCGAAGGACCTGAAGTCCTCGTCGGACGACCACAGTCGGTTGACGGAGCCAGGCCCGCCGGTGGTGAACACCTCCAGGTCGCCGGGGCCCTCGACCTCGTTGAGGGTGAAAGTGGTCCGGTCGTCGTCCACCGCCCCCGCGGGCACCGACTCGGTCGAGAAGCCGGGCCACAGTTGGTCGCCCCCGGGGTTGGACTCCGGCGTCAGCCAGACGGAGGCCCCTTCGGGCGCGATGAACTCGAAGCCCTCGGGCACCGTTGTCGCCGAGTCGTCATCGACGTGGAACCACACCTCGTCGGCGGCGAACCGCGTCCCCGTCCCCTCCGGCACATCCGCCTTGCTGCCGAGGTTGAGGGTCTCCTCGTCCAGAAAGGTCGAGACCGCGTCCGTGTGCAGATCCTGGAGGACGCGGTACTCCCTCGGCTCGGGGGCGGGTCCGTCAGCCGCCAGCGCCGGCGTGCTCTGCAAGGTGATCACTGTGGTGGCGACCATCGCGGTTGCCAGGCACGCCGCGGAACGGCGTATCAGCGCGGATGTCAACGAGCGTTCCTTCCGGTTGGCCCTCAGAAGCAGGGCTGGGAGCACGAGTGAGCGCGTTGATGGCCCATGGGAGACCAACGGCGAGCGAAGTCCCCCGAGGGCGACGCTAGATGAAAATGAAAACGAGTACCGTGTGATGGTATGTGCGGCGCTTCGGCGAGGGCAAGTAGCGGCTCAACAGGGCCTCGCGAGGCGACGCGGGGGCGGGAATTCGTCGCGCACCCCCGCCGTTCGACTCCGCCAGCCAGCCCGGCGCCTCCTGGGATCGCGCGCGGTCGAAGGCGCTCACGCGAGGGCGAAGGCGCCCGTGCCGAGGAGCTCACCGGCCGGAACGCCCCGCGCTCCGGTGGTCATCGCGGGGCGGGGCGTCGCTGTCGCGTGTCGCGGGACCGCGCGTGTTCCCGTACGGCGATCTGGGCCAGTTTCGTGAGCATGATGCCGTTGCGGACGGCGACGAGATAGTTCACGGGGAGCCCGTGCATCCGGGTGCCGGGCCCCCGGAGAGGATGCCAGTCGAGGATGAACAGGGTGTTGTCGCCCCAGGGAATGAGGCGCATGGCGATGCGGACCGCGCCGAAGGGGTCCGCCTTCGCTTCGAGCTCCAGGCGCTCGGGCGCTTCGCAGATGCGGACGACGCAGGTGTCGTCGAGGGACAGCGGTCCGAGGCCGAGGCGGACGCGCAGGCGTGCGCCGACATCGGGCCAGTGCGGGTCCGCGGCGAGAATCTCCCGGGTTCCGGTCACCCACTGCCCGTAGCGGTAGCCGCCGGCCAGCAGGCCCCACACCTGGGACGGAGGGCTCAGGATCAGACGTTGGTTCCGGGTCAAGCTGACAACGCTCCTGACGGTAGAAGAAGGGGGAGGTGGGCCGCGTAGAGGCCCGCCCGACGGGGCATCGGGACGCCTCCCACAGCCGCACGCTAGGACGTGTGACGGACGCGTCTGAAGCGACAAGCCGGTCAGTCATCCGCCCGGCCGCACGGGCCGCCGCCGGGGTGGCACGGCCATCCCGCACAACTGGCGCGGGCGCCGCGAGGAGACGCGTTCCCACCACCTGACTCGACGACCACCCCACGGAGCGATCGCCGAGACCGGCACCGGCTCCCGCCGCCTCGCCAGCGCCCGAGCGCGAGCCGAAGAACCCGCTTGTGCGCTCCGCACCGTCTCCTCCATGGTTGCGGCCTGCGACCAGGCAGGACGCCACCTACAGGAGGGCACACACTGATGCGGACTCTGCACGTCGTCACTCATCCGGAGGCGACGCACCATGTCGAGGGAGTCGTCGGCGGATGGCATGACTCGCGACTGACGCCCGCTGGCGTCCGTGCGGCGGTCTCCGTCGCCCGGGCGTTGCGGGCACGGGTCCCGAACGACGCGGAGGTCGAGCTGTTCACGTCGGATCTGCGGCGCACCCTGCAGACGGCCGATGCGGTGGCCGAGCAGTTCGGCGTGAAGCCGGTCTCGGATAGCAGGCTGCGGGAGAAGTCATACGGTGAGGCGGAGGGTAAGCCGCAGGAGTGGCTGGACCGGCGCTTCGTCCCACCGCCGGCTGTCGGGGAGCGCATGGATCACGACGAGGGCGTGGACGGTTCCGAGACCAAGGCGGCGTGGGCGCGACGCGTCTACGCGGCCATGGACGAGATCCTGCGGAACCCCTGCGAACACCAGATCATCGTGACGCACGGTGGCACCCTGACGTTCGTGGTGGCGTCCTGGATCAGGATGCCGATCGCGTCGGCCGGCTATGCCAGTTTCCGGGCCCCCTCCGGCAGCATCACCACGCTGCGCGAAGACGACTTCTTCCGCAACCGCCAAGTCGTCAGCCTCGGTGACACTCCTGATCCCGACTCCGCACAAGCCGGCTGACCTCAACCCGGCCCGCTTCGACCGCCCGCCGCCCTCACGGGCGGCGGGCCGCCCCACACGGGCGTCACCCTTCGCGGACCTGGCGGGCTCAGCCCAGGGTCTGTCGCCAGGACTCCAGATAGCCCGTGAGGTCGTCGAAGACGCTGACCTCGGAGCCGGCGTAGACGACCTGCGGCTCGGCGCGTCCGTCGAAGGTGAAGTAGGCGCGTTCGAACGGCGCGTCCTGGTCGTCGAGGGCGAACAGCACGGTCGACGACGGGGTGAGGCCAGCCGGCGTCAGAAACCCGGGCGCGGTGTCGGAGACGATCATCTCCCGCACCGGACCGTGCCCATTCCACTCCCGAGTGGTGTGCGGGTCGCGCCATTCCAGCCGCACCGAGCAGTGCCTCCACCACGTCGCGTACGCGTAGAACTCGCGGATCTGCGGCGACGACGTGACCGTGGTACGCCCGTCCACGCACACCAACTCGTCGATCTCGACGCCGCGCGGCCCCAGCATGAGAGGGCCGAACTCCGCCGCCGCTTCGCTGTCGTCGCGGTTGAGCCGTTCGATCTGCTCCAGCAGTCGCGTGACGCACACGCGGCCATGGTGGCCGCCCGAACCGACCGCACGCCAGCGGAAGTGCGACGGGCAGCGGCAGTTCCTTCTCGATCCGTGCGCCGCGTGGTCGCGTCAAAGGTCGGCGACGGCCTTTCGGACGGCTTCCCCGGAGAAACCCCCGGGCGTCTCTCGGAGCGCTGGAGGCCGCGGGCGTGGGCCCACCCCCTCGGAGACGAGGCGGGGCCGGACCGCCGGACGGGGTTCAGCGCGCCGGGGACCGCACCGAACGACGGCCAGCGATCCGGCTCGGTCGTCACACCTCAAGCTGAGGCTCCGCACCCGTCAGGTCCTGCAGTCGCTCCAGTTCACCGCTGACGGACCGCCGTTCCTCGCCGGAGAGTCGCACCGCGGCGGCCTTCTTCAGCGCGGACACCGCCGTCGTCTCGTCACCGAGCCGCCCGGCCACGTCGCCGCGCAGGACGAGGAGGCGTACGAGTTGCGCGGGTGTCGGCCGCTCGCCGTCGAGCGCGAGCACCCGGTCGATGATCTTCGCCGCACCCGCCGGGTCCTCCTTGGAGTCGGCGAAGAGCGTGGCGTTGTGCAGCGCTCGCGCGAAGGTCTCCTCGGGGGCGGGCCGGTGGCTCGGGTCCTCGCTGGTGGGCTGCCCGACCCGGACGCAGTTGCCGCCGGGGTCGGTCATCAGGAACTGCCGCACCCCGTAGGACATGTCCTTCAGCGGCCCGATCCGCGGAATGCCCCGGCTCGGGATCCTCCCGTACGCGGCCTTGAGTCCGGCCCGGAACGCCTCGTACAGCCCGTCCACGTCGTCGGTGAGGACGTAGCACGTGCTGTACGACTGGCTGGGCTCGTACTTCTTCATGCCGAAGAACTGCAGCCCGATGTCCCCCCGCTCGACCACCGCGAACGGATTGGGGCTCCTCTGCACGAAGGTCACCTCGAAACCGAGAGCCGTGTAGAAGTCGACGACGGGCTGGATGGTCTGACACGGGAGCAGGGGAATCGTCTTCTCGGCCATACCCCCACGCTAGTCAAACTTGACTACAAGGGGAAGGGTCTTCGCGGGCCCGCGCCCCGTCTCCCCGCCCCGGGCGCCGTCCGCCAGCCCGGCCACGTTGATACACGACTGAGCGGTTGCCGCGTCGCCTCCGATACGCGGCAGAAACCCGCTGGTGGACCGCGGGGACCAGGGTGAGGCCGGACGGGGACGGCTGACCGCTGTCCCGCGGCGGCGGCCTGCCGGAAGCGGTGGCGGGCGGCGGACGAGAGGGGAGACACACATACACATGTCGAAGTACCGAAGGGCGGTCGGCGCGTTGCTGACGGGGATCGCGCTCGCCGCGATCCTCGTGGCCCCCTCGCCGTCGCAGGCCGTCGTGGGTGGCACCGAGTCCACCCGTGCCTACTCGTTCATGGGCTCGTTCCAACTGTCCTACCCCGCCCCGCCGCGCGCCGACCAGCACGGCTGCGGGGTGGCGGTCCTCGCGCCGCAGTGGGTCCTGACCGCCAGTCACTGCGCCGGCAGGAACCCGACCGACGCGAAGGTGGGTGTCCCCCGTGACTGGAAGGTCAGGGTCGGGTCGCTGGACACCACCTCCGGAGGCGAGGTCGCCGAGGTCGACCACTACTACCGGCTGGCGACCAGCCGCGACGAGGGGGGCTTCTGGGGCCGTGACCTCGCGTTGCTGCGTCTGCGGACCCCGGTTCAGGCCGAGCCGGTGCGGATCGCCTCGACCACGCCGCAGGACAACACGCCGGTCCGCATCATGGGTTGGGGCATGACCTGCGACGACGTCGACAACGAGGCGTGTTTCCCCACGCGGCTGCGGGAGGCCGACACCGTGGTGCAGCCGACGTCGACGTGCCCCTCGGCCGAGCCCAGCGGAGAGCTGTGTATCGGCAGCCCCGACGGCAGCGTCGCCGCGTCGAACATGGACTCCGGTGGGCCCGCGCTGGTCCGCGACGGCGACCAGTGGGCCGTGGCCGGTGTGGTCAGCGGCCCCGACGCGAGCGGCAAGACGCTGTTCACCGACGTCACCAGGCATGTCGACTGGATCAACGGCATCATCGGTGGCACCGACGTGCCCCCCGATGACCAGATTCCGGACGTGGAAGGCTCGGTGGACCTGGAAGGCTGTGCGGGCTCGGTGGTCCGCACCTCCGCCTCCGGGCCGCGGGACCCGGCGCTGGTGCTGACCAACGGTCACTGCGTGCAAGGAGAGCGGCCCGAGCCCGGGACCGCGATCGTGGATCAGCCAGCCGACCGCGGGGTGTCGATAGCCGACCGCCAGGGCTATCCCCAGACCACCGCCCACGCGGAACGGCTGGTGTACGCGACGATGACCGGCACCGACATCGCGCTCTACCGACTGGACAAGACCTACGGACAGTTGGAGGCCGAAGGCGCGAGGATCTTCCGGCTCACCTCCACGCCCGTGCGCGCGGGTGACCCCCTGACCGTGGCGTCCCTCGGCGCCCGCCACCACTGCACCGCCGAGGCCGTCGTCCCGCACCTGCGGGAGGGCGGCTATCAGCAGAACGACTCGATCCGGTACGCCGGCGGCGAAGACTGCTTCCCCGGGTACGGCGACTCCGGTTCGGCGCTGCTGGCGCCCGACGGCACCACGGTCGTGGGGATACACAACACGCACAACGCCGAAGGCGAGCAATGCACGGACAACAACCCCTGTGAAGTGGACCGGAACGGGGAAGTGACCTCCACGCGGGGCCGTGCCTACGGCCAGCAGGTGCACACGATCACGGCCTGCCTGGCCGAGGGATCGCAACTGGACCTGTCCCGCCAGGGCTGCGCGCTCACCGGCGGATCCGGCGCCGGCGTGGGCGCGAGGTAGGCGGGATTCACCAGGCAGGGGTCCCCCGGCGCATGATGGAGCTCCAGCGCCCGCGTCGTCCGATGGGGAGAGATGTCGGTTCCAGTGGCCGGGGGGAACACCCTGGCGCCCGTAACGGTCCTGCTCATCGAGGACGACGAGGTGATCCGCAGATCGGTCACCATGGCGCTGGAGCGCTACGGCTACCGTGTCACCTCCGCGGGTGACGGGCTGACCGGACTCGAACTGTTCCGGGAAGGCCGCCACGACCTGCTGCTGCTGGACGTGATGCTGCCCGGACTCGACGGCATCGGACTGTGCCGTCGGGTCCGGGAGACCAGCATGGACCCGATCCTGATGATGTCCGCGCGCGGCGACGCCCTGGACGTGGTCTCCGGCTTGGAGGCGGGCGCCGACGACTACGTGGTCAAGCCCGTCGACACCGCCGTGCTGGTGGCCCGGATCCGCTCGCTGCTGCGGCGGGCGACCTTCAGCCCCGCGGCGCGGCCGGAGGAACCCGCCCGCCCGGCCGAACCCGCTCCCCTGGTCTTCGGCGACCTGACCATCGACACCGCCGGCCTCGAGGTGTTCCACGCGGGCGAACCGGTCGCGTTGGCCCCCTCCGAACTGCGGCTCCTGCTGGAGTTCGCCGCGAACCCCGGCGTCGTCCTGGACCGGCGGACGCTGCTGCGCGACGTGTGGGACTACGGCTGGCACGGCGACAGCCGCGTAGTGGACCTGTGCGTCCAGCGGCTGCGAAGGAAGATCGGAGCGGAGCGGATCGAGACCGTCCGCGGGTTCGGCTACAAGTTGCGGCGCTGACATGAACACCCTGCGCGAGCTGCTGAACTGGCGTTCGTTGCGCTGGAAGACCGCGGCGCTCGTCACCGTGGCCTGCTGCGCCATCGCGCTGACCGCCGGGGTGCTGGTCCACCGCAGCATCCTGGCCCGGTCGATGAACGACGGCGGCGCCAAGGCCGTGACGGAGCTGTCCCTGGCCCTGGGGGCCTACGAGCGGGACGGCGCCCCGCCCGCATGGCTACGGACGTCGCCCGAGGCCATACCCGGCGAACTGCTGCGCCGGCTCCGGGACCCGCACGGCCAGCGGGACGGGTATGCCACCTGGTACGACGGTGACGGCCCCGGGGATCATCCCTCGATGTGGGCGGCGCGGACGTACCGGGGCGGCCCCGTGGCGGTGGAGGTCGACATGACGTCCGACCTGCTCACCCGGCGGGCCCTGGACCGGCGCCTGTGGAAGTACTCCCTCGTCGCGCTGGCCGTCGTCGTACCGCTGTCGGTGCTCGCGGCGGAACTCCCCCACCGCAGGCTGCGGCGAGTGGCGCGGACCGCACGACGGATCGCGGCCGGCGACCTGGCCGCCAGGACCGCTGCCGGTGCCCCGTCCGGTGGACCTCGCCGCGTGAGGCGCGTGAGGCGCGTGAGCCGCGTCGTCGGGCGCGGTCGGCCGGGTGACGGAGGGGTGCCCCCGTCGGCATGGGGGTCCCCCCAGCCCCTCGGGGAGTACCCGGACGAGCCCGACAACGCGGCACGGGGGCACCTTCCAGGCCCCCCAGGGCCGGGGGGAGGCCGTACCTGGCGGCGCGGCGGGGCAGAGGTACCCCGGCGGGACACCAGCCGCCGCGGCGACGAGATCGCCGAGATCTCCGCCACCGTCGATGCGATGGCCGACAGCCTGCACGCACGGCTGCTGGCCGAGCAGCGCTTCACCGCCGACGTCGCCCACGAACTGCGCACCCCGCTGACGGGCCTGGTCACCGCGAGCGAGTTGCTCCCCGAGGGGGAGGCCACGGAGCTGGTCAGAAACCGGGTGGGGGTGCTGCGGACCCTGGTGGAGAACCTGCTGGAGATCTCCCGGCTCGACGCGGGCGCCGAGCACGCCGATCTGGGACCCGTTCCGCTCGCCGAGGCGGTCGGGGAGTCGCTGGCCCGCACCGGGCTGCCGGCACGGCTCAGCACGGCTGGCGCCCTGTCAGCCGAGACCGACCCGCGTCGGCTCGACAGGATCGTCGCCAACCTGGTCGTCAACGCCCACCGGCACGGTCGCGCCCCCGTCGAGGTCGAGGTGGCGGGGACCCGCGTGACCATACGGGACCACGGCCCGGGCTTCCCCCGCGAACTGCTCGCCGACGGGCCCCGACGGTTCCACACCGGGGCGGCAGAACGCGGCCGGGGCCACGGCCTGGGGCTGACCATCGCGCTCGGCCAGGCCCAGGTCATCGGGGCGTCGCTGTCCCTCGCCAACGCGCCCGACGGCGGGGCCGTCGCCACGCTTCGCCTCCCGGCGGCCGACTGACGCGCCGCGGAACGCCGCATCGGCCGGGGCCTCGTGAGCCGTCGACGAGCTCACTCGTGTCCGAAGCGCGCGAGGGCCCTCCCCCTCATTCGCGCCCCCAGTGGACGTCAACAGGCTTGGTGGAACGGGGATTTCCCGCGCTCACCCCGGTGTGCGGGGATCTACAGCCCCGTGAGTCGGGGGATCTGGCTGGGGGCGCCCCAGGTGACCACGCGGCGGAGCATGGTGGTGAACTCGGCGAGCTCCTCGGGGCTCGCGTCGAACGTGACGTCGAGGACCGAATCTCCAAGCCGGAGGATGGCCGCGTCCTCGGGGGCGAAGCGGAAGCGCGCGGTGGGCGCGGTGAACTCGACGGAGAGCAGCCCGCCGTACACGGTGGCTCCTCCGACGACGATGCAGTAGGTGTTGTCGAAGAGGTCGTCCTCGTCGCGCAGCACGCCCTGCCACGGGGTGGGGGCCGACCTCGCTCGTTGGAAGGCCACGGCGAGACCGGAACCGTCCTCGCCTTCCGCGAAGCCCGCCTCCAGGACGTCGTCGTACTCGTCGTCGTCGACTCCCACTGCGTGGGCGGTGATCCTCATGTCCGGCTTCCTATGCTTGTCGTGTCCACTGACCTGCCCCCTTGGGACCGTCATAAGAGTAGGTGACGTTGACCCCCAGCTCGTTGACCATCCGGTTCATCGCCCCCTGGCACCGGTTGCAGGGCGGCAGCACGGCGTCGATGTAGATGCTTTCACCACGTTGTACCGGGATCTGGTTGAAGTAGGGGTCGTTGGGGATGTTGATGCGTGGCCCGGTGGAGGCTCCGGACAGGCGCGAGATGCGGTGCTCGGTGTGGGCAATGGCCTGCCGGTTGTAACCGGGAGTGGTCGCCGCTGCCTCGGCCGGGGTGGTTCGCCCGCTCCACAAGCCGTACTCCAGCCGCGTGGTGCCGTTCGGGCTGACGATGCGGACGTCCGCGATGTGGCCGTGGACGGTGTTGGCGTCGGCGCAGACCAGGCCGAGGGGGTCGATCCAGCGCCAGGGGTCGGGGACGTAGGCGTAGGCGTTGGGTGCCGCGGCCAGGCCGAGGGGGTCGGGAGTGAGGTAGCGGGCGTTGTCCGGGTCGTAGTAGCGGAAGAGGTTGTAGTGCAGACCGGACTCGTCGTCCAGGTA
Organism: Streptomyces zhaozhouensis; assembly: GCF_900230195.1. Classification (GTDB taxonomy): domain Bacteria; phylum Actinomycetota; class Actinomycetes; order Streptomycetales; family Streptomycetaceae; genus Streptomyces; species Streptomyces zhaozhouensis. The sequence continues at coordinate 49,757 of NZ_OCNE01000008.1, read as the reverse complement.
CTGGCCGGGGAACCTGAGGGGGCAGTGGGCGCCGCCGGGGTCCCTGGAAGCGGACCTTCCCCAGAGGGTGCGGCGGTCGCGCCAGGCGAGTCGCCCGTCCTCATCCACCAGTTCGGTGGGGGTGCCGGCCAGATCGCTGACGATGGTGTAGAAACGCCGGTCGTATTCCTCCTGGGGTGAGTCAGGCCCCAGGGCGCGTTCGCGCTGGGCGACGACGCGGTGACTGCCGGGGCTCCAGTCCCAGGTGTGGCACGTCTGATCGGCCGAGTCGACCTGTTCGGCGAGTCGGTTGCCGTCCCAGACGAAGTCGACCTGGCGGATGACGCTTCCGTCGTCGTCAAGGCGCTGTTTGGCGATGCGCCGGCCCAACGGGTCGTAGAGGTAGTGCCAGTGGTGTCCGTCGGGGGTGGTGAGGTCGGTGAGCCGGTCGGCCGCGTCCCACCTGTAGGTCCAGGATCGGGTGCCGCCGGAGAGCAGTTTGCGGGTCCGGCGGACGACGCGTCCCTGTCCGTCGTCTTCGTAGAAGGTCCGGCCGGCGCGTCGCAGGCGGGTGCCCTGGTAGGAGCGGTCCCCGTCGTCGCCGGGCACCGTGCTCGCGCCCCCGGACTCGGGGAGCGCGGCGTTGGTCAGGTTGCCCGCGGCGTCGTAGGCGTAGCCCTCGGACCAGCCGCGTGCCCGGACGGCGGTGACGCGCCCGACGGCGTCGGTGGTCACGTCGCGGGTGCCGTCCGGGTCGGTGAGCGAGGCGAGGGCGCCGGTGGGGGCGTAGCGGAAGGTGCGGTGGTGGATCGTTGCGCCCCCGACGGACAGAGTCTGGCCGGTGAGGCGTTGGGCGCTGTCCCAGTCCTGGGTGAGCGTGGTGCCCCGGCCGACCTGCCGGGCCGTCTCCCGGCCGCTCGCATCGTGCGTGAAGGAGAGGCTGTCGCCGCCGGCCGTGACAAGTGCGGTGGGGCGGGAGGCCGCGTCGTGGGTCCAGTGACTGACCGCGCCGTGCGGTGTGCGGCGCTCGGTACGGCGGCCGAGGACGTCGTAGGTGTTGGTCAGGGTGCGCCCGTTGCATGTCTCCGAGAGGACCTGCCCCAACGCGTCACGGTCCAGGCGGAGTTCGGCCCCGGGCGCGACGGCCTGGACGAGGTGGCCGGCTTCGTCGCGGGCGTAGGTGGTGGTGTGCTCCTCCGCGTGCACGGCGGTGACTTGGCCACGGATGTCGTGCTCGAAGCGGAGGGTCTGACCGGCGCCGTTGGTGCGCGCGACCAACTGGCCGGCCGGGTCATGGGCATAGCGCAGGACGCGGCCGTCGAAGTCCTGCTCCCGGACCAGTCGGCCCGCCGCGTCGTAGGTGTAGGTCCAGGTCAGGCCGAGCTGGTTGGTCACACCGACCAGTCGCAGCTCGGTGTCGTGGGTGAACTCCAGTCGGCTGCCGTCCGGTTCGATCTGGGCGCGGACCAGGCCGAAGTGGCCGATCTCGAAGTGGGTGACCTGGCCGGCGGGGTCGGTGTGGGCGACCAGGTTGCCCTGGCCGTCCCAGCTCCAGTGCTCCACGGTCCCGTCCGGACGGGTGCGTGACGTGGGCTTTCCGTCGATGGTCCACGTGTAGTGGGTCGTGCCGGCCGGGTCGGTGACGGAGGTGACCCGGCCCAGGGCGTCGCGCCGGTAGCTGGTCGTGGCACCCAACGGGTCGGTCACCCTCCGGGGTAGGCCGGCGGCGTCCGCCTCGATCCGGGTGACCGCTCCCAGGGCGTCGGTGACGGCGCTCAGGCCGCCGTTCTCGTCGTACTCGTAAAGGGTGGTCGCGCCCACCGGGTCGGTGGAGGACAGGCGGTTGCCGGAGGCGTCGTAGGTCTGCTCCCACCGGAGGCCGCCCGGCTCCGTCAACGAAGTAGGCAATCCCAGGTCGTTGAAGGTGAGCGTGCTGGTGGCGCCGTCCGGAAGCGTGGTGCCGGTGAGGTTGCCGCGTGCGTCGTAGGTGAAGCGCGTGGTGCGGCCCAAGGGGTCGGTGCGGGCGATGACCCCGTGCACGGGATCCTGCTCGCTGACCGACTCGTGGCCCAGCGGATCGGTCTCGCTGACGAGTTGGGAGAACTCGTTGAACTGGTAACGGGTGGTCTGGCCCTGGGAGTCGGTCACCTCGGTGACCCGTCGGGCGCGGTCATAGGAGAAGGTGCCGGCGAGCAGGCCCTCGGAGCCGGCGACCCGCACCACCCGGCCATGGGCGTCGAACTCGTAGTCGTAGGCGGTGCCCAGTCGGTCCACCCACCCGGTGACCCGGCCCTCGCCGTCATAGTGGAAACGCACCGGGACGCCCGCCGGGTCGCGTATCTCCGTGAGACGGCCCGCGTCGTCGTACCCGTAGCGCACCAACTCCTCACCGGTCGCCTGGAGTCTGAGCGCGGATATGCGAGCGTCCCGGGTCTCCACCGCGATGTGGTAGCCGGCGGAGTGGCGCAGCGCCAGCGGGGTGCCGTCGGACGCGCGGTCGATGTCGATGCGTTGGCCGTTGCGGCTGGTGACGGCGGTCAGGGGGAGGGTGGTGACCTCGGCCCGCTGCCGCATCCCGGGGACCGGCACGAAGTGCAACGTGTGGCCCTCGACCGGGTCGCTCAGCTGGAACTCGCCTCCGGCCCGACCGTCCCAGCGCAGGGTGCGCCGCGCGCCGGCCAGCGGCGGCACGTCCTCGTTGGGACGGGGCACCGGGTACACCAGGATCGCGCCGTCGGGCGCGGCGTAGCACACACCCTGGTCGTCGATCTCCAGCCGCTGGTCCAGCGTGGAGGCCCACGCGTGTCCGAACCAGCCGCCGTGCCGGTAGGAGGAGACGTGGGTCCGGTCGAGGACCAGCGGCAGCACGGCCGGCAGGTTCAGGTCGGTCTCCTGGAGGATCATGTCCCCGGTGCAGGGGTCGACCGGGTCGCGGCACTTGAGCCGCTTCACGAAGTCGACAGCGGAGGAGTAGAGGTCGGAGGCGCCTTGCCGCAGCGTCGGGCCCAGCCGACGGATACCGTCGCCGATGGTTCGCAGACCGTTGCGCGCGGCCGACAGTCCGCCCCGCAGCCCACGGGCCAGACCGCCCAGCGTCGTCAGGCCCTTCATCCCGGGGATGCAGTCGAGCGCGGCGAACGCGACGTCGAGCAGCCCCGCTTTCCCCTGTGCGAACTTGATCAACGTGTCGGCGAGGACGACCACGGCGGCGGCCAGCACGACCCAGGCCAGCGGTCCGCCGATGATCAGGACGACGATACCGAGGACGGCGACGATCACCTTGCAGACGGCGACGAGCGTCTCCCAGGCGTCCGTCACCCACTCGATGACCTTCTCCCACCACTTCTTGTTCTGGATACCGGCGTCGGAGGCTTCCTCGATGTCCTGGGCGCAGACCCGTGCGGCCTCCTCCCGCATCTCCAGGGCCTCCTGGGCGAGTTGACGGGCAGCGGACAGCCGCTCCTCAGCGTCGTTCACCCGGCTCTGGGCCACGCCGGCCGCCGCCTCGGCGGCCTGGCGGTCACGCGTCGCGGCACGGACGTCGTCCTCGTCCGGCGGCTCGACGTTCTCCCGTTCCCCCTCGCGTTGCAGCCGCTCGGCCTCGTCGCCGGCCCGCCCCACCCAGTCCTGCGCGTCACCGAGAGCCGACTGGGCGCTCGCCAGGTCGGCCTGCGCGGAGATCGCCCGGTCCAACGCCCGGTCCGCCATGCCCTGCGCGGTCTGCAGCTTCGGCCAGTAGGTCTGGAGGGCCGCCGCGCAGAGGGAGTAGCTCTCCTCCAACTTGGTCAGGTTGTCCGGCACCCCATCGAACTCGGCGCGGAAGGCGTCCGCCGACAGCCCCGCCCAGTCCAGCACCGCACGCTCCGAGGCCAGGCCACGGATCTTGCCGAGCGCCTCACCGACGTCGTCGGCGAACTCCTGTAGGTCATCGGCCAGTTCCCGTACCTCGTCCGGATCGCCAGGGGTGGGGTCCCTGTCCATGTCCACCGGGCTCCAGTCGGACGCGCGCGCCATGACCTACCTCCAGACAAAGAACTAAGATGATCATAGAAAGGGCGGAGACAGAGCGTCAAAGCCGACGACGCACTGTCGCCGACCTTCATGTGATGGGCTGTCGCCTGGCTTGGCGTCAGCCGGACCGGCACCGCGCGGGCTGGTCAACGGCCCCCCGCTGACGGCTTCCACGAGCTTCGTCGAGTTTCGTCGAGCTTCCACGACATACGTACCCAGATCGTCCGCCGCGATCCGGGGGCAAGCGTTCCGCCCGCCCGCCGCGGGGTGACACAAGCGGGTGGCGGGGACTGCGGGAAGCAGGCCCGCAGGTCACGCGCCGCCGCGACCCTGTGATCCGCCGCGGGCGCGCGGGAGCGTCTTCCGGCGCCTCGGAGCGCGGGAGCGGGTGGTCGGGGCCGGGGAGTTCCGGACGCGCCGGGGAGCGGCGCGGCCGTCCCGGTCGCGCCAGCTGAGGCCGCGACAGTGCAGGTGGAGCGCGCGGCGGCGCCGCGCGCTCGCACCGTCCGGCGCGACCGGCAACGCGGTCGCCCACCCCGTGACCGCCGAGGCGGGCACCGCCGGCGTCGCCGTGTCACCAACGTGCCGGGACAACACACCCAGCCACCCGCGGCAGCGGCTGGCGACTCGACGGACGCGAGGGCCCCGACGCGCGCCGGGACGCCCCGTTCCACGGTGCGTTCCCGCCGCCGCCGCACACGGCCGGCCAACACGCCGATCCGCCTCATGGCACTCCCAACGGTGCCGGCGGGCCGCCGACTCGACGCCCCTCTGCCGTGGCGAACACCGCGAAACCCACGTGTGGGCCCGCGAGTTCACGCTTACCCTGGCGACCATGACCCGGCCGACTCGTGACCACGCGCCGTTGCACACCACGACGAACGAGGACCACGAACGTGACCCGTGTCATCCGTGACTACACCCCCGCGGACGAGACCTCATGGCTCCGCTGCCGGGTGCTCTCCTTCCTCGACACCCCCTACTTCGACGACGTCGACCAGACGAAGCCCCAGATCCCTCCGCCGGGCTTCGAGCTGGTCGCCACGGACGGTTCCGGGGCCGTGCTCGGCGCCATGGACGTCACGGTCGACGACGACCTGGCCACCATCGACACGGTCGCCGTCCACCCCGACCACCAGCACCGGGGACACGGCCGGGCCCTCCTCGCGGAGGCCCGAGCCCGCGCCCGTGCCCTGAACCTGAACGCGCTCGACGCCTGGACGCGGGACCACCCCGACACCCTGCGCTGGTATCGAGCCATGGGGTTCACCGAGAGCAGCCACTACCTGCACGTCTACGCGCACCACTACACCTCGCCCGGCGAGGCGGACCGAGCCGTGGAGAGCCGGCGTCCGGGACTGAGACCGATGGCCGTCTTCCTGAACGCCGACCTGGACGACGAGGAGCGGTTGAGGGCGGAGTTCTCGCGCGTCCACGTCTGCCGCCGGTTCACCCTGCGCCTGTGACGAGGCGCCACCCCGGTCCGCCGCCGCCACCGACCGTCGTCCACGCCCGTGGACGGACGCCGCCCGACCCGCCGTACGATGACCTACACCCGGTGGCGCCCACCGCCGACCACGCAGTGAGGGGGACACCCGCGTGACGGAACCAGGGGCCGGTCCGACGCCCGACCCGACGTCCGGCCCGCCGCCCGCCGACCAGGTCCGGCCGCTCCAACCGCAGGACCCGCGCGAGGTCGCCGGCCACGCCCTCCACGGCCGTCTCGGTACCGGCGGCATGGGCACCGTCTACCTCTCCACCGCCCCGGACGGCCGCCCCGTCGCGCTCAAGCTGGTGCACACCCAGCTCGCCGAAGACCCGCTCTTCCGGCGGCGGTTCGAACACGAGGTCAAGGCGGCCCGGCGGGTGCACGGCCGGTTCCTGGTCCCGCTCGTCGCCAGCGACACCGACGCCGCAGTGCCCTGGCTGGCCACGGAGTACGTGCCGGGCCCCTCGTTGCTGGCGGCTGTGGCCTCGCACGGTCCGCTGCCGCCCGACGCGGTGGTCCGGCTGATCGCCGCGGTCGCCGACGCGCTGGCGACCATCCACGCGGCCGAGGTCGTCCACCGCGACCTCAAGCCGGGCAACGTGCTGCTGGCCGCGGACGGGCCGGCCGTGATCGACTTCGGCATCGCGCGGGCCGCCGACGCCACCTCGCTGACCAGCGCCGAGTCCCGCGTCGGCACCCCGGCGTTCATGGCGCCGGAACAGATCGTGGGCCACGGCTCGGTGACGGCCGCGGTGGACGTGTTCGCGCTGGGCCTGACCGCCGCGTTCGCCGCCGCCGGCAGCCACCCGTTCGGCGAGGGTGCCACCCCCGCGCTCCTCTACCGGATCATCAACGAGGAACCCGATCTGGCCGGCTGCCCGGCCGAGTTGCGCGACCTGCTCGGCGCCTGCCTGGCCAAGGACCCCGACGACCGCCCGGACCCGGCAGCCCTCGTCGAGTCCTGCCGGGAGCTGGCCGCGGCGATGGGCCTGGCAGACCACCTCCCCGGCGACGGCTGGCTCCCCACCCACCTGGTCGCCCCGGGCCCGCCGCCGGCCGCACCGGCACCCGCCCTGCCGCCGCTCGTTCCGCCGCGGATCATGTCCGCACCGGTCCCCGGGCCGCTGACCACCGCCCCGCCGCACCGGCCGGCCCCCCGGCCGGGCGGCCCCGGCAACGGCGCCCGCCGCGCCGCCCTCGCGGCCGTGGGCACCGTGGCCGCCGCGGCGCTGGCCGTCGTCCTGATCGCCGTCCTCTCCAGCGGCGGCGGCTCCGACGACGAGCACGCCGACGGCGCCGCGCCTGGCGACCAGCAGACCGCCTCCTCGCGCACGCCCCGGACGCCGGACCCGGAACCCTCCACCGCGGACGAACCCGACATGCCCGAACCGGAGCCGGAGCCGGAACCGGAGCCCGAACCCGACCCCACCACCGAGGAGGCGGTCGAGGAGCCGCCTCCCACCGGCGACACGCACGACGCCCGGGACAACGCCTCGGCCAGCATCGAGATCCTCAGTTTCGTCACGCTCTACGACGACTCCTGCGCCTGCGAAATGGGGTACGCCGAGATCGGGGTGGACGGCATCGACGCGGACTCCTGGGTCGTCGTGGACTGGTATGTGGACGGCGCCTTCCAGGACGTCCGAATCTCCGACGACCTGGCCGGGCCCAGCGAGTTCGTCGCCCTCGAATACCCCTATCCGACCGACGACTGTTTCCTGACCTACTCCGTCGAGGCCACCCTCTACCCCTCCGACACGCCCCTCTCCGCCACCGCCGATTACAGCGGCTGCGCGGACTTCCCGCCCCCTCTCCTGGACTAGGGCCTCTCTTTCGCGGGACTCCTGACGCGGACCGGATGAACACGACCGCGAGGGGAAGTGCGGCGAGGAATGCGGGCGCGGTTTCTCGTCGTAGCGGAAGGCGAGACCGCGCCGGGGTCTGTCGCGGCTGACGGCATTCTTCCACCGGCACCGCCGCCGAGGAACGCGCCGCCGGCGAAGGGCACTGGCGCGACCTCGCACTCCTCCACGCCTGAAAGCGGGCACGCGCCCCCCGGCGACGCGACCACGACGGCACGTACCCGGTCCGCGCATTGCCGTGGCAACGGCGCCCCACCCGCCCCTTTCGCAACGGAGTTCCCACCGGCCCCTCGCGATTCCCTTTCCCGTCCGAGAACTTTTCCGGGACCGCACCCGGACAACAGGGGGAACACTAGGATGCCTTCGGGGGCACGCGACGAGGGGGGAAGTGTGCGTCCGCCGATTCCGAGCCCCCTCACGCAGGTGTTTCAGGCCGCGCGTCGCGCGGTTCGAGGGGGAGAGTGGTGAACGCGCGATCGAATTCTCCGAATGGTTTATCGGAACCCTTGTACGGCCTCACGCCCCTGACCGGGCTGCTGGTGCCCCGCATGGTCCTCGGGAACGACCATCCCGAAGCGCCGCGCGGTAAGCCGGTCCCCGGTCCGGTCGTCCAACTGCTGGGAGGCCGGCTCAGCGGCAAGAGCGCCGTACTCCGCGACCTGGAGGCCCAGTACACCGGGCGCACGCCGACGGCCTCGGTGGACCTGGCCCATCCGGGCTTCGGTCAGCCTGGGCTCGCCGACGTCAGAGCGCATGTCGGCAGCACCGGTTCCCTGGTGACCCATCTGCTCTTCCTGCTGGCGGCACGGCTGGGCGCGGACGTCCCCGGTATGCACCGCATCGAGTTCCCCCGGCTGTCGCTCGGCCTGTTGATGGCCACCGCCTGGCGCCCCCTCCGCTCCGACGCCTCCGGGGAGGACGAGGAGGGCGGTGAGGGGGACGAGGGCGAGGAGGGTGTGCTGCCCGCCGACTACCGCAGGGAACTGGAGCGACTGGGCACGTGGCTGGAGCAGATGCAGCCGAACGCCTCACGGCGTGAGCGCAGGCGCCGTTTCGCCGCCCTCTTCGACGTGCTGGTCACCCATCTGGGAGCCGTGACCGGGCTGCCCGAGCCGATCTCCGGCCTCGTCGTCGACACCGCCAGGCCGCTGCTGGAGTCCACCGGGCTGGACGAGGCACCGTTCTCCTGGTGGGGCGCGCGGATGCGCCGCAGGGGCGTCCACCACAGCAGCAACCTCTGGCTCCTGATCGCCTTCCACGCGCAGTTCCGCGGCGAGGACACCAGGATCGACGCCGAGGAGGATCTGGTCGCGGCCTTCCTCGACGACATCGACGCCTACTACACCAGGAAGCGGCTGGGCAACGGCGCGAAGCGGCCGCTGATCCTGCTGGACAACGTCCACGCCGAGCCGGGACGCGCCCTGCTCCGGCTCCTGCTCCCGCACTACGACCTGGTCACCACGCGTCCCGTCGTCGTGGCCACCCAGCTCGACGACGGGCGGGAGCCACGGCCCGGCCCGCTGGCGCTGCTCGGCCAGGGCTGGCCGGACGGCGGGGCGGTGCGGCTGGCCCTGCCGCCCCTGTCCCAGAAGAACATCCGCGCCATGCTCACCGGGCGCGGCCTGCCCGCCTCCCTCCAGTGGCCCGTGGCGCGGTTCAGCGCGGGGCGGGCCGGATGCGTGCGCCATCTGGTGGACGCGGCGCGGGGCGAGCACGGCCTCTCGCCGGCCCCGGGGACGGCCGGCGACGCCGGGTCGTACGCGGACGAGTTGCTGCTGCGTCTGCTTCCCGAGGCGGACACGCGCGAGGATCTGACGCTGCTGGCCCCCGCCCTGGATTCCCGGGCGGCCCACAGGCTGTGGCGCGCCAGGACCCCGCCGCGCGTGCGGACGCCGTTGGAGGCGGAGGCCCGTTTCGTCGCGCTGAGCAGGGAGTTGGCCGCCGCCCACTGGCACAGGCGGCCCTGGCCCTGGCCCTCGGGGGAACTCGTCGAGGGCCGCGCGCCGTTCGTGGCGGACCAGGGGCTGCGGACCCTGTTGCTGCACCGCCTGACGGCCTCGGCGTCGGAGGAGGCGGCCGGTCGGTGGACCCGCACGCATCTGTTCCTGCGGTCGTTGTACAACCTCAGGGAACTGCCGCCGGGCGCGGCGGAGCACAGCGTGCCGTATCTCCACCACACGCTCGCCCTGCACGATCTGGCCAGCGTCGTGCGCTGTCTGCACCACCGGCTGACCAGGAGCGGCCCCGAGGAGTGGCTCGCCGCCGTCAACGCGATCTGCGCGGCGCCGAGGCCGCCCGCCGGGGTGGTGCCGGTGACCGACGACGGCCTGGGCTGCCCCTCCTGCGAGACCGTGCACCACCAGGAAGCGCACGACATGGTCCGACGCCTGGTGACCTACGTCTGGCGGCACAGCGGCCCGCTCGCGCCGGTGCCGACCACCGACGAGCTGCCCGACACGTTCCACCACGTCTCGGTGCAACTGCACTCCCACAACAGAGAGCGGGGCGTCATCGAGGCTCTCGCCAGGGTCTGGTACGGCGCGCTGAGAAGGGGAGTTCAGGCACCCCACCTGCCACCACCGAGAGGAGTCGAACCGTGAGGCCATCGACGGGACGGGAGTCGTGGGCGAAGCTGCGGCGCCGGTGGAACGACCTGGGGTGGAAGACCCGGCGCCGCCTGCGGGCGATCGGGATCCTGCTCTCCCTCGCCCTCGTGCTCGCGGGCGGGTGGGGCGTCGTCAGTCTCGTACTCCCCGACCTGACCTGCGACGAGGACGAGGGCATCGTCCGGGAGACCGAGGGCGGAGAGTGTGTGGGCGTCACGGACGGCTCCTATGTCTTCGCCGAGTACCTCAGGGAGTCGCTGGACCTGGTCAAGACGGAGAACGAGCGGGTGGAACGCGAGTGGGCGGACGAGGAGGTGCCGTATGTGACGGTGGCCTTCATCCTGCCCTTCACCTCGCCGGACGCCATCGAACAGCAGCAGATGGTCTCGGAGTTGCAGGGCGCCCATCTCGCGCAGTACCGCGCCAACCGGGAGGCGGAACGGCCCGGCATCCGTCTCGTCGTGGGCAACACGGGGGAACACAGCGAGCAGTGGTCCGTCGTGACCGACCGGCTCGCCGAACTGGCGGACTCGCCGCAGGAGCGGCTGCGCGCCGTCACCGGGCTCAACGTCAGCACCGACGAGACCAGCGCGGCCGTGCGGGAACTCACCCGCGACCATGGCATCCCGGTGGTCGTGGGCCCCCTCACCGCGGACGGCCTGGAGAACGACCCGGAGGGCTCGTACCCGGGGCTGGCGAGGGTGATCGCCGACAACAGCGACCAGGCGGCGGCGCTGGCGTCCTTCTTCGGCGACATCGACCCCTCGCGCACACTGCTGGTCGAGGATCTGCGCGAGGAGGACGACTACATCAGCTCGCTGCGGGAGGTCTACCAGGAACGGACACGGGACGCGGCGCACGCCCCCGAGACGTTCCGCTCCCCGCCGAACATCAACGACGAGGGCAATCTCGCCAACGAGTTCCAGGCCATGGTCAACAGCATCTGCAACATGACCGACGTGGACACGGTGTATTTCGCCGGGCGCAACGTCCAGCTCAGGCTCTTCGTGAACGCGCTGGTCGGACGCGGCTGCCAGGACAAGGACTACCAGGTGATCACGATCTCCGGCGCCTCCACGCTCATCACCGACGAGAAGCTCGACTGGGAGGGGTTGGAGAGCGGAAGCGTGACGGTGCGGTACACCAGCAACGCCCACCCGGACGCCTGGAGGTCCGAGGAGGCGCCGGCCACCGGGGGTTCGGAGGCGGACTTCAACGAACTGCTCGCAGCGCGAGACAGGGTGGGGCTGACCGGGCTCGACCTGTCGGACTCGCGGGCGATCACGATGCACGACGCGGTGACGACCGCCGTGGAGGGCATCCGGAACTCGGTGACGTCCGAGAGCGCGGTCCCGCCCCTGGACGCGGTGGCGAACGCCTGGTCGCGGATGCACGGTGACCCGGGCAACTTCATCCACGGCGCCAGCGGTTGGATCTGCCTCGACGCCTACGGACGGTCGTACAACAAGGCGGTCTCCATCGTGCGGCTCGACCCCGCCGAACGGGGCATCCGCTTCGAAGGGCTGGCCTGGCCGACCGGCGCGGCGCCGGAGGCCAACTGCCCGATCCCCAACGACCGGGAGTGAGGCCGCGCGAGGGCTTCCGCCGGGCGGCGCGGCCCTCGGAAGCGGGGCGGCGGGGCGCCTTCGCGGGGTCCGGTCCCGGTGGCGGGGCGCGTTCTGTGGGGGAAGCGTGAGACGCCCGGCCGGGGGTCCCGGCCGGGCGTCTCGTCAGGTGCCTGGCGGCCCCTGAGGTCGTGTGCCGCCTGCCGACGGAGGGCCGGCCGTTACGGGATCGTGGCGCCCACCGCGTTCAGCGCGGCGACCACCGGCTGGAAGAAGGTGGTGCCGCCGCTGGAGCAGTTGCCGCTGCCGCCCGAGGTGAGGCCGTGCGCGGTGTTGCCCGAGAAGAGGGCGCCGCCGCTGTCGCCCGGCTCGGCGCAGACGGTCGTCTGGATGGTGCCGCGCACCGTGCCCTGCGGGTAGGTGACCGAGACGTTGAGGGCGGTGACCCTGCCGCTCGTGACGCCCGTGGTCGAGCCGGACCGGGTGACGGTCTGGCCGACGACCGGGTTGGCCGCGCCGGTGATGGAGCGCGCGGTGCCGTTGTACAGGTTGACCGCGCTGGGGCTGGAGATGCTGGAGCTGTACCGGCCCGCGGCGTAGTCGGAGCCGGGGAAGACGCTGGTGCTCAGCGTGCCGAACGACGAGCCGCCGGAGGAGGCCGACCAGCTGCTGCCGGCCGAGCCGCAGTGACCGGCCGTCAGGAAGCCGCGCTGGCCGCCGATGGTGACGTTGAAGCCGAGCGAGCAGCGGGCGCCGGAGCGGTAGATGGCGTCGCCGCCCGCGATGTACGGGGAGAACTCGCCGTCGACCTGCTCCAGGACGGCCTGGCCGCCCAGGTCGGCCACGGTGTCCTGGAGTTCGGTGAGCGCGTCGCCGGTGACGGTGGAGTCCACCGTCACCTTGACGGCGTTGGCGACGGGGTCGATGCCCCACGCCGTGCCGGGCACGGCGTACTCCTCGACCTCGCCGGCCGCCGCCTCCAGCTCGGTCATGGAGTGCTCCACCACGCGCGCCTCGGCGCCGGTGGCCTGGACCTCGGCGATGGCGGAACCGTCCGTGACGTTCACCACGAGGGTTTCCGTCTCGGCGTCGTAGAAGGTGCCGGCCGTGTCGGCGGACAGCGTCTCGTCCAGGGTGGTCGCCAGCTCGACGGCCGCCTGCGAGGACAGGGTGTCCGGAGTGAAGCTCTGGGACTGGGCGTTCGCCTGCGACATGGTGAACGATCCGGCCAGCAGTGCCGCGACACCGGTGACGGCCATGGTGAGGCGCCGGGCGGACTTGCGTCTGTTCGTCACGCTTGTTTCCTCCTGGTTGAGGTCCAAGGTTTCGTGAGAGGGGTACACACCGGTCACGTGTTCATGACAAGTGCACGCGACGAGCATCCCGCCGTCGCCCCGCCCACACAAGGACGGCTTTCCGGCCAACGACCGCCCCGCCCCGGACGCGACGCGGCGGTCGTCCGGCGGCCGGGAGCTGGGGCTTGTGGCCGCACGTCGGCCGGCGCGTCGAATTCGACAGGCGGAATGCGCACCTCCGCATGACGGGTCGGCAGGAGGTCGGCGGCATTCGCGTTGGTCCCGAGGCGGACGACGGACCGCCCGGGCGTCGGTCGCCCGGGCGGCCTCGCCGGCGCGCACCGGTGCGTACGACGCCGGCCACGCGACCTCCGCCTCGGGGTCGCGACCGGCGACTGCACCTGGTCGATCCTCGGCGCCGGCGAGCGCCCGATGCACCTGGGCGCCGACACCTACACGTGGAAGGACTGCCTCATCCCCGGGGACGGCTACCACGTCCAGCAGTCGACGCTCCACCCCGACACCCCGGACTGGGACGAGGCGCTGCTCACCGACTACTGGTTCCTGTACGACTCCCAGGAGATCCAGTGGGGGTCCTCGCTCGACCCGCACTTCTGATCCGCGCCTCCGCTCACGCGCCCTCGCGGGCCCCCTCCCGCCACGCCGCCGTCAGTGCCGCCGCGCGGGTGCGGAGGGACGCGAGGGCGGCGGGGGTGGTGGCGGCGGCGCTGACGAGGGAGGAGCCGACGCCGACCCCGTGGCAGCCGAGCGCCGCGTAGCCCCGGGCGGCCGGGGCGTCGACGCCGCCGGTCGGGAGCAGCGGGATGTCGGGGAGCGGGGCGCGGACGGCGCGGACGTAGTCGTGGGCGCCGGCCGTGTCGGCGGGGAAGACCTTGACCGCCGCGGCGCCCAGGCGCCAGGCCGTCTCGATCTCCGTGGGGGTCAGCGCGCCGCAGAGCACGGGCACCCCGGCCTCGCCCGCCGCGTCGAGGACGGCGGGCGAGGTGGTGGGGGTGACCAGGAACTGGGCGCCGGCGCCCACCGCGCGACGCACGTCCTCGGGCGTGCGCACCGTGCCCGCGCCGACCGCCGCCGGCCCCCCGGCGGCGCGCCACCGCGCGAGGGCGGCCTCGGCGCCCGGGGTGGTGAGGGTGACCTCCAGCGCGTGGACGCCGGCGTCCACCAGGACGTCGTGGAGCGCGTCGGGCGGCGCGGCGCGCAGCCGCACGATGGCGACGACGCCTCCGGGAGCGGCGGCGGTCATCCCTTCACCGAGCCGTTGGCCATGCCCTTGGTGAGGAAGGGTTCGAGGAGGAGGAAGAGGATCACCATGGGGACCATCGAGATGAGGCCGACGGCCATCAGTCCCGACCAGTCGACGCTGAACTCGCCGATGAAGGAGGCGATGCCGACGGTGACGGTCCAGCCGTCGGGGTTGCCCATGAGGGTGCGGGCGAAGAGGAAGTCGCCCCAGGTGAGGATCGAGGCGTAGGTGAACGTCGCGGCGATGCCCGGCTTCAGCAGCGGGACGATCACCCGCCACAGCGCCCCGGCCCTGCCGCAGCCGTCGATCATCGCGGCCTGCTCGATCTCCACGGGCACGGCGTCGACGAAGCCCTTCATCAGCCAGGTGGTGAACGGGACGGTGGCGGCGGTGTTGACGAGCGTGACCGACCAGAGGTTGTTCACCATGCCGAAGTTGGCGAAGAGGACGAAGATCGGGATGATCAGCAGGGTGCCGGGCAGCATCCGGCTGAAGAGCAGGGTGAAGCCCATCGCCTGCTGGCCCCTGGTGCGGAAGCGGGAGAGGCTGTAGCCGCCGAGGGTGGAGACGACCGTGGAGAGGATGGCGGCGCCGAGGGTGGTGAGGGTGGAGTTCCACATCCACTCCATGACGGGCACGTCGCTGAGCACGGAGGCGTAGGCGTCGAGCGAGGCGGCGTCGGCGGGCGGGAGCAGCGGCGGGTCGGAGACCAGCAGGCGTTCCGAGGGAACGACCGAGGTCATGATCATCCAGTAGATGGGGAACATCAGCACGGCGGTGACCGCGATCGCCAGCGCGAGCAGCGACCACCGGCGGGGCGCGGAGGGGGTGGTGGACATGGGTTGCTCCTGTGGTGGCGGGCCGGATCAGCCGAACTGGCGGCGCACGGACCGGCCGGCGGCCGTCAGCAGGACGCCGCAGATCGCCATGGTCACGATGCCGAGCGCGGCGGCGGCGCCCATCTCGAAGAACTGGAACGCCTCGTTGTAGATCCGGATGGCGAGCGTCTGGGTGGCCTCGTTGGGCCCCCCGCCGGTGAGCGGGTAGATGAAGTCGAACTCGCGGAAGACGCCGATGCCGGTGATCACGATGGCCAACGTGGCGGCGGGCCGGATGGCGGGCCAGGTCACGTGCGCGAACTGGCGCAGCGGCGAGGCGCCGTCCATCCGGGCGGCCTCGTACAACTCGTTCGGCACCGACTGGAGTTGGGCCAGCAGCACCAGGATGAAGAACGGGTAGTACTTCCAGATCGTCGGCAGGATGACGGCGAACATGGCGGTGTTCTCGTCGACGAGCCAGGCGACGTTGCCGTCGATGATCCCGGCCGAGCGCAGCAGGTGGTTGACCACGCCGTAGGAGGCGTCGAGCATCCAGCTGAACGCGGCGGCCACCACGACGCCGGGCACCGCCCAGGGCAGCAGGACCAGCGGCCGGATGATCCGGCGCCCGGGGAAGGCGCGGTTGAGCAGGAGGGCGAGGCCCAGGCCGAGGGCGAAGGCCGGCAGGACGACGCCCAGGGTGTAGACGATCGACCGCACGATGTCGTCGACCAGTCCCGGATCGGTCAGGATGTCGCCGTAGTTGTCGACCGTGAGCGGGTTCTGCTCCAGGTTGAGCAGGTCGGAGATCTGGCCGCCGCGCAGGCTGAGGTCGATCGCCACATAGAGCGGGTAGGCCATCAGCAGCCCGACGACGGCGAGGGTCGGCGAGAGCGTCAGATAGGCGAAGAGGTCGCGGGCGCGGTGCGCGCGGCGCAACGCCGGGGAGGGCTCGGGGGTGGCGCGCGGGGCGCGCTGCCGTTCGGTGGTCATCAGGACTCCATCGCCGCTTCGAGCTCGTCCTGGAGGTGGGCGGCGATCGAGGCGGTCGGCTCGTCGGTGGTGATCAGGGAGGTGGCGGCGGCCGACACGAGGTCGCTGACCCGGCCGAAGCGCTCCCGGTGGGTCTGGTGCCCGGGGAAGATCGACACGGCCTCGTCCGCGAGCCGCTGGAAGAGCGCCAGCTCCGGGGTCTCCTCCAGGGCCCGCGCGGTGGCCGAGTCCTCCCGGGGGGCGGGGTTGAGGGTCACCTCGGTGTAGCGGCGCTGCCACTCGGGAGAGGAGGCCAGGGCGATGAGGTCCCAGACGGCGTCCGCCTTGCGCCCCTCGATGCCGGCGGGCATGTGGATGCTGTTGGAGACGCCGCCGGGGACGTGGGGGAACGGCGCGCGGGCGACCTTGAGGTGGGGGCGGTGCGCCTCGGAGGCGCCGCTCAGCTCGTTGAGCAGGAACGGTCCGTCCAGCAGCATCGCGATCTTCCCGGTGAGGAACAGTTCGTTGCGCTGCTGCCCCTGGATGCCGCGCGGCGCCTGGGCGAGGGCCCTGCGGTAGAGGTCAAGGCCGGCGATCGCCGCGTCGGAGTCGGCGGTGAAGCCGCCGTCGTCGGTGGAGAGCGTCCCGCCGTTGCCGACGACGAAGGCGGCCAGCTCGGTGTAGTTGTCGGGGTTGGGGGTCGTCGTGGCGCCGAAGCCGTAGACGCCGTCGCCGGTGATCGCCTCGGCGGCGGAGATCAGCTCCTCGGGGGTGGTGGGGACCCCGGCGCCGACGGACTCCAGCAGCCGCTCGTTGTAGTACAGGGTGTAGCCGTAGCCGAGCAGCAGGACGCCGTGGTCCTCGCCGTTCAGCCGCATCTCCTCCTGCAACGGGGTCCAGGTGCGCGGGATGTCGGTGCCGCGCAGCCGGTCCGCCAGCGAGGTGAGCCAGCCCCGGCCGGCGAACTCGGCGGCGTTGCGCGCCGGCAGATGCGTGATCTCGGGGCGGTCGCCGGCGGCGAACCGGATGGTGAGCTGGTCGACGTAGCTGTCGTACGGGATGGAGTAGAAGTCCACCTCGACGTCCGGGTGGGCCTCCTCGAAGGCGGCGATCAGCTCGCGCCACCAGAGCGCGAAGGAGCCCTCGGCGGCCTGCCAGGAGGGGAACTCCAGCACGGTCTTCCCGCCGGCGGACCCCCCGCCCGAACCGCAGCCGGCGAGCGCGGCGCCGGCCGTCGCGGCGAGGCCGAGGGTGAGCACGCGCCGCCGGGACGGGCCGGCGGGGCGCTGCCGGGCCGGCGCCATCAGGCACCGCCGCCGAGGGTGCGGGGCGCGGCGGCCGGCCCGTGGTGCGGGTAGACGGCGGGGCCGGTGTAGCCCAGGGCGGTGCTGACCTCGTCGGCCGTCTCGATCACGCGGCCGGCCAACTCGCCCTCGCGGCGGTCGAGATCGATCGCGGAGAGCGAGCCGGAGATCGACAGCGCGGCGACGACCTCGCCGGCGGCGTCCCGGATGGGCGCGGCCACGCAGGCACGGCCCAGGGCGAGCTCCTCGACCTCCGTGGCGTAACCGCGCTCCAGGACCAGGTCGACCTGCGCGTCCAGCTCCTCGTGGGCGCCGACGGTCCGGGCGGTGAACCTCGGCAGCTCGGGCAGCATCGCGCGGCGCTCCTCGGGGGTGGTGCCCACCAGCAGGCACTTGCCCATGCCGGTGGCGTGCAGGGCGTTGCGCTGCCCGGCGAGCGTCATCGACTTGGGCGCCAGCGCCCCCTCGTAGTTGGCGAGGTAGAAGACGGTGCCCCGGTGCTGCACGGAGACGTTGACGCCGAGCCCGAGCAGCGCGGCGGCCTCCTGGGCGTGACGGCGGGAGGCGCGGTAGACGGGGTGCTGGTTGAGCGCCGAGCCGGCCAGGGTGATCAGCCCGGTGCCGAGCCGGTAGAGCCCGGAGGCGGCGTCGCGCTCCACGTACTCCAGGGCTTCGAGCGTCGCGAGCATCCGGGACGTCGTGGACTGGCCGAGCCCGGCGCGGGTGGCGACGTCGGCGACCCGCAGCGGCTGTCCGTCGTGGAACGCCGCGAGGACGGCGGCGGCGCGTTCGACGCTCTGGTTGGTGCTCGTGCCCTGCTCCCCGGCCACTGTCTGCTCCCCTGCATCCGAAACACTTGCGTTGTGATGTGGATACTGCATTAGGCTATCCGCTCAACGCAAGGGTCCAACCGCAGAATGGATGAGCACATGCAGATCGCCTCGGTCGAGACGTTCGTCCTCAAGGTCTTCCACGACGAGGCGTACCTCGGCGCCCTGCCGGACGGCTCCGAGGTACCGGCCGGCTACCAGGTGCGCGCGCCCTGGCGCAGCCTCTACTCGCGGCGGTTCGAGACCCTGCTGGTCAAGGTGGTCGCCGAGGACGGCACCGCGGGCTGGGGCGAGGCGCTGGCGCCGGTCGCCCCCGAGGTGCCGGCGGCCGTCGTCGACCTGCTGCTCGCCCCGGTGCTGCGCGGCCGCGACGCCCTGGCGCCGCGCTCGAACTGGGTGGCGCTGCGGGACCTGATGCGCGAGCGCGGGCATCTCGTGGGCCACCAGGCGGACGCGCTGGCCGCCGTCGACATCGCGCTGTGGGACCTGGCCGGCCGGCTGCGCGGCGCGCCCGTCGCGGCGCTGCTCGGCGGGGCGTTCCGGGACCGGCTGCCCACCTATGTCTCGGGGCTGCCCCGCACCACCGACGCGGAGCGCGGCGAGCTGGCCGCCGACTGGGCGGCCCGGGGCGCGCGCGGCGTCAAGCTGCACCTGGGCCACGGGGTGGACGCCGACCTCGCCACGGTGGACGCCGTCCGGGCCGCCGCGCCCGCGCTGCGGGTCGCCGTCGACGCGCACTGGGCGTACGGTCCCGCCGAGGCGCGGCGGCTGGCGGCGGGGCTGGCCGAGCGCGGCTGCTGGTTCCTGGAGGCGCCGCTGGCGCCCGAGGACGAGGACGGCCACGTCCGGCTCGGCGCACGGTCGCCGCTGCCGCTGGCGGTGGGCGAGACGCTGCGCAACCGCTGGGAGTTCGCCCGCTGGCTGCGTGCCGGCGCGCTGGAGATCGCCCAGCCGGACGTGGCCCGCACCGGCATCACGGAGGCGATGGCGATCGGCGAGCTGTGCGCGGCCGCCCACGTCCCCGTGGCGCCGCACCACTCCGTCGGGCTCGGCGTCGCGCTCGCCGCCGGGCTGCACGTGGGCGCGGCCGTCGAGGAGCTGCTGGTCTTCGAGTACCAGCCCACCTCGACCGAGGTCGGCCAGCGCGTGCTGCGGACCCCGTTGGAGGTCCGCCCCGACCACTTCCCCCTACCCGCCGGGCCCGGTCTCGGCGTGGACGTCGACGAGCAGGTCGTGCGCGACCTCGCCGGAAAGGACTGATCACCCCATGCCCCTCGTCCACGGGCTCGCGCCGATCCTGGCCACGCCCTTCGCCTCGGACGGCTCCCTCGACCTCCCCTCGCTGCGCCGCGTCGTCGAGTTCAACCTCGCCAGCGGCGTCGACGGGCTGGCCGTCTCCGGGATGGCCAGCGAGACCTTCGCGCTGACCGCCGAGGAACGCGCCCGCGTGCTGCGCGAGGTCGTCGACGTCGCGGCCGGCGCCGTCCCGGTGGTGGCCGGGGTCAACGCGACCTCCACGGTCACCGCCGTGGAGCAGGCGCGGGCCGCCGCCGAGGACGGCGCCGCCGCGCTGATGGTGCTGCCGCCGTACATGGTCAAGCCGACGCCCGCGCAGCTGGTCGCGTTCTACGAGGAGGTCGCCGCCGCGACCCCGTGCGAGGTGATGGTCCAGGACGCGCCCGGGGTGACCGGAGTGGCCATGACCCCGGCGACGCTGGCGCGGCTGGCCGAGGTGCCGGGCGTCACCTCGGTCAAGGTCGAGGCGCCCCCGACGCCGCCGAAGGTGACCGCCGTGGTGGAGGCGGCGGGCGGCGAGGGGTTCGCGGTGCTCGGCGGCCAGAACGCGCAGTTCTGTCTCGACGAGTACGCCAGGGGCGCGATCGGCACCATGCCGGCCTGCGAGTTCCCCGACCTGCTGCGCCCGGTGCTCGACGACTGGGCCGCCGGCGAACGCGCGCGGGCCAGGGAGGGTTTCGCCCGGCTGCTGCCGCTGATCCTGCACGGGCTCCAGCAGGGCTGGGCCTGGGCGATACACAAGGAGGTGCTCGTCGCCCGCAAGCTCATCGCCGACGCCACGGTCCGCTCCCCCGCCCGTCCGCTCGACGCGCCGACCCGCACCGCCCTGCGCGAGGTGCTCGCGCCCCTGGGGATCGCCGTCGGCTGACGCGCGCCGGCGCCCCGCCGCGTGAGGGGGTGGACCCGAGGAGGGGTCCACCCCCTCACGCGCGCCCACGCGCTCTTGACAATTCCGCACCGGCGACCCCGACTTTCCGAATTCCGCGAACGAGGCCGAAAAAAGAACCGCGCATGACCACGCGGTTCCCGGCGAGTTACCCGGGTGAGAGAACCGCATTCCGCGCCCGGCCGTTATTTCCGTCGCGCGCCTCTCCCGTGCGCCGATGTCCGACACCGCAGGAAACCACTGCAAACACGCCGCTCATGGCGATACGCGAAGAACTCCGGCGCGGCCGAACCCTGGGTGACCTGGCCCGCGTTGCCGGACACCCGCTTCTCAGCGGGGCGGACAGGAGATATGGTCAACGCCACGCGCCGCCAGAAAGGCGCTTCCGCCGTCCCGAAATAATCCTTCGACTTATCCAGGGAACGGCCTCGCGGCTCTTCCCTGATTCGCCTGCTCCGATGAGAAGGAGAACTCGTGAAGAACTCAGACGGCCACTGGCTGCTCCGCGAGCGCGCCGAAGACGTGTACGCGACCGAGGTCGCCGAGGCCGTGGTCGAGGACGACCGGCTGACGCTGTACTCCGCCGTCCAGCACGTCGGCAGCCGGGACAACACCATCGACTCCGCGCTGCTCACGGTGGAGTGCTCCTCCCCCGCCGAGGGCGTGATCGCCGTGCGGATGACGCATCACGCCGGGCGCCTCCCGCGCGGTCCCGAGTTCGCGCTCGCCGAGCGGCCCGACCACGCGCCCAAGACCCGGCGCGACGGCGCGCTGGTCGAGCTGAGCAGCGGCTCCTTAGATCTGCGGGTCGACACCTCGGGGCCGTGGCGGCTGGAGTTCACCTCCGGGGACCGGAGGCTGACCACGGCCGAGGGGCCCGGCACCGGCTTCACCCTGGTCGGCGGGGAGCGCCACTACTCGGTGGCGCAACTGTCGTTGGGTGTCGGCGAGTTGGTGTACGGGCTCGGGGAGCGCTTCACGCCGTTCACCAGGAACGGGCAGTCGGTGGAGGTCTGGCAGGCGGACGGCGGGACGGCCACCGACCAGGCGTACAAGAACGTGCCGTTCTATCTCACCAACCGGGGCTACGGCGTCTTCGTCAACCACCCCGGGCAGGTCCGGTACGAGGTGGGCTCCCAGGACGTGGGCCAGGTGCGGTTCTCCGTGGCGGACCAGACGCTGGAGTACCTGGTCATCCACGGCCCGACGCCGAAGGAGATCCTGGACCGCTACACCGCGCTGACCGGGCGCCCGGCGCTCCCGCCGGCGTGGTCGTTCGGGCTGTGGCTCTCCACCTCGTTCACCACCGACTACGACGAGGCCACCGTCACCCGCTTCGTGCGCGGGATGGCCGAACGCGACATCCCGCTGGGGGTCTTCCACTTCGACTGCTTCTGGATGAAGGCGTACCAGTGGTGCGACTTCACCTGGGACCCGGACGTCTTCCCGGACCCGGAGGGGATGCTGGGCCGGCTCAGGGAGCAGGGCCTGCGGATCTCGGTGTGGATCAACCCGTACATCGGCCAGAAGTCCCCGCTCTTCGCGGAGGCGATGCGCGCGGGGTACCTGGTCCGCCGGCCCAACGGCGACGTGTGGCAGTGGGACATGTGGCAGGCGGGCATGGGGCTGGTGGACTTCACCAACCCCGAGGCCAGGGAGTGGTTCGCCGGGAAGCTGCGGGCGCTGACCGAACAGGGCGTGGACGCCTTCAAGACCGACTTCGGCGAGCGGGTCCCGACCGACGTGGTGTGGCACGACGGCTCCGACCCCGAGCGGATGCACAACTACTACACCCAGCTGTACAACCAGGTCGTCTTCGACGTCCTCGCCGAGGCGCGCGGCGCCGGTGAGGCGGTGCTCTTCGCGCGCTGCGCCACCGCCGGCGGCCAGCAGTTCCCCGTGCACTGGGGCGGTGACTGCGACTCGACGTTCTCCGCGATGGCCGAGTCGCTGCGCGGCGGGCTCTCGCTGGGGCTGTCCGGCTTCGGCTTCTGGAGCCACGACATCGGCGGCTTCCAGAACACCCCGCACCGCGCCGTCTTCAAGCGGTGGGTGCAGTTCGGGCTGCTGTCCTCGCACAGCCGACTGCACGGCGCGGGCACCTACCGGGTGCCGTGGGACTACGGCGACGAGGCGGTCGAGGTCACCCGGGACTTCACCCGGCTCAAGCACCGGCTGATGCCCTATCTCTACCGGGCCGCCCGGCAGGCCGCCGCGCAGGGCACCCCGATGATGCGGGCGATGGTGCTGGAGTTCCCCGACGACCCGGCCTGCGGCACGCTGGACCGGCAGTACATGCTCGGCGACGACCTGCTGGTCGCCCCCGTCTTCTCCGAGGACGGCACCGTCGAGTACTACCTGCCGGCCGGCACCTGGACGCACCTGCTGACCGGCCGCCAGGTCCAGGGCCCCGGGTGGCGGCGGGAACGGTACGGCTTCGAGAGCCTCCCGCTCTTCGCCCGCCCCGGCTCCGTCGTCCCGTTCGGCGGCCGGGACGACTCCCCGGTCTACGACTGGGCCGACGGCGTGACCCTGCGCGTCCACGCCCCGGCCGAAGGCGAGACCGTCGTGACCCGCGTCCCAGGCCGGCGGGAGGGCGAGCCGGAGGCGGTCTTCCACACCACCCGCGAGGGCGGAACGGTCACCGTCCGTGCCGTGCGCGCGCCGGGCACCTGGCACGCGCTGCTGGCCGGCCCCGACGGCTACGGCGCGCCGGTGACCGCCGCCGACGGGGCGGTCACGCTGACGCCGGCCCGCTGACCCTCGCCCCCCGGGGTCCGGCCGCGCGGTGCCGCCGCGCGGTCGGACCCCGGGAACGCGTCAAAGGGCGCGTCGGGGGCCGTGTCAGGGGGGCGTGTCAGGGGGTGCCGTCGACCGCCTCGACGAGTCGGGAGAGCGTCTCGGAACGCGGCATGTCCGGCAGGAAGGCGGGCACCTGCGCGTCGGCGAACGCGCGCTGCCGCGCGCCCAGTTCGGGGTTGACGGCGTCACGCGCCTGCACATACAGGAAGTTGAGGGTGCCGGCGAGGAACGCGGAGAACGAGTCCAGGTCGCGCACCCGTCCCGGACCGCCGGCGTCCCGGTAGGCGCGCCACAGCCGGCGGGCGGCCTCGGCGCGCGGACGCTGCCGGCCCGACCACATGTAGAGCACGCTCGCCAGCTCGCGTTCGGCGGTGGTCGGCCCGGTGTCGTCCCAGTCCAGCAGCACCGGGCCGCGCGCGTCCCGCAGCACGTTCTGCGGCTGGAGGTCGCGGTGGGAGACCAGCAGCTGGTCGTCGGCGGCCGGCGCGATGTGCGGGGAGAGGGCGGCGACGGAGCTCTCGTGGAACGCGGCGAGGTCCCCGGCCCAGGGGGCACCGGCGGCGCGCGCGTCGGCCAGCAGTCGCGTCCAGTCGTCGGCCCCGGGGGCGCGCTGGTACCAGTCGTCGGGGGCCTCACGGGCCGCCACCCCCGCCAGGTGGATCCGGGCCAGGGTGGCGCCCACCCAGTCCAGGACGTCGGGGGCGGTGGGCTCGACCGGGACGCCCTCGACCCACTCGTAGAGCTTCACGTGGCCGGGGCCGAACTCCGCGGGCAGCGCCGGGGTGTGGCTCCCGTCGCGGCTGGCCAGGAAGCGGGGCGCCGGGACGCCGCGCGCCACGGCGGCGTCCCGGAGCGCCGCCTCGTCGCGCACCTGCCCGGCGTCGAAACCGAAGAGCAGCTCCTTGACCGCCCAGTCGGCCCCCTCCCCCTCCCCCGACAGCCGCCACACCCGCCCCGTCGCGCCGCGCGCGACGGGGCGCAACGTCCAGGGCCCCGGACCGAGTCCGTAGAGGGCCGCGAGATGGTCGGCGGACTCCGCGATGCTCACACGCATGGCCGTGACTCCCCTTTTCTGTGGAACGGGCTCGGTGGAACGGGCTGTTCCGGAACGGGCTGTGCCGGAACGGGCTCGGCGCGACGGACGCGACGGACGCGACGGACGTGAAGGACGCGCGCGGTGGACGGGCGGGGCCCGGGGCCTCGGGGGGCGCTCATCGCGCGCCGGGGCGCGCGGTGTCGCGGCGCGCGTCGTGCGGCGCGCCGTGCCAGGAGCGCCAGAGCGCCGCGTAGGCGCCGCCGGCGGCCATCCGCTCGGCGTGGGTGCCGAGTTCGACCACCCGGCCGTTCTCCATCAGCACCACCCGGTCCGCGTCGTGGGCGGTGTGCAGGCGGTGCGCGATGGCGATGACGGTGCGGCCCTCCAGGACGGCGGCGAGGGCGCGTTCGGTGTGGCGCGCGGTGCGCGGGTCGAGCAGCGCCGTGGCCTCGTCGAGGATCACGGTGTGCGGGTCGGCCAGCACCACGCGCGCCAGGGCCAGTTGCTGGGCCTGCGCGGTGTCGGCGCGATGGCCGCCGGCGCCCAGCACGGTGTCCAGGCCCCGCGGCAGCTCCCGGACCCAGTCGGCGCCGACGGCGGCCAGGGCCGCGTGCAGCCGGCCGTCGTCGGCGGACTCGGCGGCGATCCGCAGATTGTCCCGGACGGTGCCCAGGAAGACGTGGTGTTCCTGGGTGACGAGCACGACCTGGCGCCGCAGCCGGGCGGGGTCCAGCGCCGCGATCGGCACCCCGCCCACGGCGACGGTGCCGGAGCGGGGGGCGTCGATGCCGGCCAGCAGGCGGCCGAGCGTCGACTTCCCCGCGCCGGACCGGCCGACGACCGCCAGCCGTTCGCCGGGCCGCACCGCGAGGTCGACGCCGTGCAGCACGTCGGCGCCGCCGTCGTAGGCGAAGCGCGCGTCGGCCACCTCGATCCGGTCGTCGGCGGGCACCGGCGACGCGCCCCGCCGCCGGGGCGGGAGAGCACCGACGCCCTCGACCCTGGCGAACGAGGCGCCGCTGCTCTGCAACTGCTCCAGGCGTTGCAGGATCACGTCCAACGGCTGGGCCAGCTGCCGCAGATAGAGGGCGACGGCGACCACGGAGCCCAGGCTCACCGCGCCGTGCTCGTGCAGCGCGCCGCCGAGCAGCAGCACCCCGGCGACGGGCAGGACATAGGAGACGTCGACGGCGGGGAAGAGCACGCTGCGCAGGAAGAGCGTGCGTTCCCTGGTGCCCCGGCTCGTCGCGACCGCCTCCCGGCAGACGTCCAGGCGCCGCCGTCGCAGGGACAGCGCCTCGACGGTGCGAGCGCCCCCGACGGTGGCGGACAACTGCTCCGCCAGCGCGGAGGTCGCCGCGCCCTCGGCGAGGTAGGCGGCCCGCGCCCGGCGCAGGTACCAGCGCACGGCGAACCAGATCCCGGCGAGCCCGGCCACCCCGATCAGGCCGAGCAGCGGGTGGACGAGGAAGACCGCGACCAGCACGAGCAGCGCCTGGGTCGCCGCGAGGAACATCTCGGGGCCGATGTCGCGCAGGGTGTGGCCGACCGCCGCGACGTCGGTCGTGCCGCGCGTCGTCAGGTCGCCCACGCCGGCGCGTTCGACGGCGGAGGCGGGAAGCGCGAGGACCCGTTCGACGAAGCGCTCCCTGACGCGCGCGGAGGCGCGTTCGCCGAACCGGTGCCCGAGGTGGCGCGCCTGACGGGCCAGGACGATCTGCGCCAGCGCGAAGACCGGCATGGCCAGCGCGAGCCGTTCGACGCCGGCCGGCCCGGCCCCCGAGTCGACCTCGTCGACGATGCGACCGAGCAGCCAGGGGCCGGCGAGGCCGGCGACGGCGGCCAGCGCGTTGAGCACGATCGCGGCGGTGAACGCGGCGCGGTCGCCGCGGATCAGCGCGACGGCGGCGCGGCGCACCTCGGGCGGCGGTGCGACGGGCAGTTGGCCGTCGTGCGGCTCCCCGGAGGCGGTCATCGGACGGTCTCCGGCGTGGCCGGGGCTTGGGCGGCCGCGTCGCGGGGGGCGTCCGCCTCGCGGGGGGCGTCCGCCTCGCGGGCGACGAGCCGGCGGTAGTCGGGGTGCTCGGCGAGCAGGCCGCGGTGGTCGCCGGTGGCCACGACCCGGCCGGCCACGAGGAAGTGCACGGTGTCCGCCCGGTCGAGCAGCAGCGGCGAGGAGGTGGTGACGGCGGTGGTGCGGCCCGCGCGGGCGGCGCGCAGCCCGTCGGCGAGCGCCGCCTCGGTGTGCGCGTCGACCGCCGAGGTGGGCTCGACGGCAAGCAGCACCTCGGGGTCGGCACGCAGCGCCCGCGCCAGCCGGAGACGCTGCCGCTGGCCGCCGGAGAGGTTGCGGCCCTGGGCCTCGATCCGGGAGTCCAGACCGTGGGGCAGCGCGTCCACGATGTCCCGGGCCATGGCCGCGGCGAGGGCGGCGGACACCGCCGCCGGGTCCGCGTCCCGGGCGCCGGCGACGACGTCGCGCAGCGTTCCGGCGAAGAGGTCGGCCTCGTTGTCGGCGAGGAGGATCCGCGCCCTGACCCGCTCCGGCGCGAGCGCGTCGAGGCGGACACCGCCCCAGGTGGCGGCCGAGCCGGTGAACCGGCCCAGGCGTTCGACGACCGCGGCCGACTCCGCGGGGCGGGCGCTGACCAGCGCGGTCAGCGCGCCGGGCGCCAGGGTGACGCCGGAGTCCGGGTCGTGCAGGACGGCGGGCCCGGCGGGCGGCTCGGCGGCCGGCGCCTCGGCGCGGCCGGCGGGCGCCGGCCCGTCCGGGGCCAGCCGCAGGAAGCGCACGACCCGGCCGACCGCGACGAGGCCGCGCGCGTAGTCGTGGCCGACGTCGATCAGCGAGGAGACCGGCACCACCAGGACGGCGGCGTAGCCGTAGACGGCCACCAACTCGCCGACGGTGATGTCCCCCTGGGCCGCCATCCGCGCGGCGAGCCACATCACGACGGCGAGGAAGAGCGTGGGCAGGCCCACGCCGAGTGCCCCGATCCAGCTGGTCACCGCGCCGACGCGGTATCCCTCCTCGCGCAGCGCGCGCGAGGACTCGCGGTAGCGGGAGGCGAAGACCGCCTTGCCCCCGAGGCCGTTGAGGACGCGCAGCCCTCCGACGAGGTCCCCGATCCGCGCGGCGAGCGCGCCCTGTCCTTCCCGGTATGTCGCCTCGACGGCCTGGAGCCGCCGCAGCAGCGGGCCGACCAGCGCGCCCAGCAGGGGCACGCAGAGCAGGACGACGGCGGCCAGCGGCGGCGAGACGGTCCACATCAGCCCGGCGACCACCGCGTACGCGCAGACGGCGCCGATCGCGGGTCCGATGACCGCCAGCACGGTGGCGATCACGCCGGCGTCGCCGAAGCCGATGGTGACGGCCTCGCCGACGGTGACCCGGCGCGGCAGGGCCGCGCCGAGGCGCATCGCGTGGGCGACGACGGCGTGCACGGTGCGGTAGATGGCGTCCATGCGGATACGGGTCATCGTGCGGTGGCGGAGGACGCCCAGCCACGCGTTGAGCACGCCGACGCCCAGCAGGGCGGCGACCCAGCCGAGCAGCGCGCCGGAGGTCGCGGAGTCCCCGTCGCCGAGTCCGTCGTCGATGGTGCGCGCCAGCAGGTAGGGCATCAGCGCCAGGCCGACCATCTGGCCGCTGACCAGGACCGTGTCGAGGGCGACGCGGCGCCGCTGGCGGGCGGTCATCCACAGGAGATAGCGCTTCGGGCCGCGGGAGTCGGGGATCTCAAGATTCAGCTGCGAATCCACCATTCGCGTCACCATAGATCATGCCGGAGCGGCGTGTCAGCAGCCGTTTATCGCACCTTCAGGACGCCCTGAACTCACTGCGGTAATTGTTCGTTCATCGCGCGGTAACTGGGCGACCTTTTCCGGGCGCTTCGCGCACCTGCCGGGCAAAACATATGGGAGAACAAGGGTTTGGCATCCACGCAGGTGGGACGCCTCCCGCCATACCGACCGCGGCCACGGCCAAACCGGACGAAATGAGCAATCCGGCGGAATCTGAGGGGGCGTCATGGCGCCCTTGACCGAGTGGCAACTAGATGCCTACGCTTCTTTTCGCCTTTGGGCTGTTCGATGCCCGCCTACTTCACACAGGAAGCTGTGTCCTCGTGACCGACGTTTCTGTTGTGGTACCCGCGCACAATCGACCGAAAGAACTCCTCAGAACTCTTCGGAGCCTCACCCGACAGACGCTCCCCACCACCGACTTCGAGGTAATCGTCGTCGACGACGGATCTCGTGAGGACGCCCGCGCACTTGTCCGGAAATCGGCGGCAGCACTGTCCTCGCTCAATCTCCAGGTGGTCAGGAACGAAAAGGCGGTGGGCGCCTCCGGGGCCAGAAACCAGGGAGCCCGATTAGCCGCCGCGGAGCTCCTCGTCTTCCTCGACGTCGACTGTCTCGCCCATCCCGACATGCTGGCCGTCCATCTCGCGACACAGCGCGAGCGGCGGGTGGCGGCCTCCGGTTACACCCACGGCAGGGAGCTCACGCCGGAGACCTGGGAGCTGCGGATCGGCGGCGAATGGAACTGGGAGTCGGCGCCCGAGGTCTTCGCGAAGGCCGCCACGGTCGGCCTGCTGCACGACCCGCTGACGGAGCTGCTCGCCGAGCCCAGGAGCAGCGACTGGGCGTTCTTCTGGACC
Organism: Streptomyces zhaozhouensis; assembly: GCF_900230195.1. Taxonomy (GTDB): domain Bacteria; phylum Actinomycetota; class Actinomycetes; order Streptomycetales; family Streptomycetaceae; genus Streptomyces; species Streptomyces zhaozhouensis. Next base: position 21,078 of record NZ_OCNE01000008.1, on the reverse strand, counting down.
TGCAACGTCAGCGTCCCGCGCGACGCGTTCGAGGCGGTCGGCGGCTTCGACGAGGACTTCGACGTCAAGGGCGTCGAGGACGTCGAGCTGGGGCTGCGCCTGTCGCTGGCCGGGCTGCCGACCGTCTTCCTGCCGGACTCCCGCGCGCTGCACCAGCCGCATCCCCGCGACCGGCACACCGAGTTGCTGCGGGACCGGCGCAACGACCTCGTCCTGCTCCGCCGCCACCCCACGCTGGAGGTGGAGGCCGTGTGCAGCTTCGACATCGTGAACGCCCGCGCGGCGCTGCCCGCGTTGACGCGGTTCCGCGACCGTCTCGCCCCCGAGGCCGTCGACACGGCGCACCTGTCCGCGCTGCCGCGGACCACCGAGGCGCTGGCCGGCGCGGAGACCACCCTGCTGATCGGCGCCGCCGACGCCTGGCCCCCGTCCCTGCCCGCGCCGACGCTGACCGTCGGCCCGACGGCCGACGAGGTCGAGGGCCGGTCCTACCGGCTGCTCGGGACGCGGCTGCCGTTCGAGGACGGGCAGGCGGACGTGGCCGTCCTCACCGACTACTGGCGGGCGCTGCCCGAGGCCACCGCGTGCCGGGTGATCGCCGAGGCGCTGCGCTGCGCGCGCCGCGTCATCGTCCTGAGCGACGCGGCCACCGCGCCGCCCGCCGTGCCGGACCCGGAGCTGGCGGCGGCCCTTGAGGGGGCCGGCAGCCCCTTCTGGACGCACACGGTCGCGCTGCGCCGCGAGTTCCACCAGTTCCGTTTCACCGCGCTGGACAGACCGGCGGGCGGGTCGAACGCCGCCGGCGCGAGCCGTGCGTTCACGGTGGAGCCGGCCGCGTGGCCGCTCACCCACCTCTCTGACATCACGTACTAGCCGGCGCCCGCACGCGGCAGCCGGTGCGACAATTCCGCGCCACAACGACGGTCGGGGACCAGCCATGCTCACCCGCGAAGAAAACCGTGTCCTGAACCTCAGGGAATTCGAGGAGGGACGTGCCAGGCTCCGCAGCCGACCGCGCGCGCTCTTCGTCGAACTCACGGAGAACTGCAACTTCTCCTGCCCGATGTGCCGCTCAGGCGGCCCGTTCGACCGCTCCAAGAACATGAGCTTCGAGCTGTTCGAGGAGATCGCCGAGGAACTGTTCCCGACGGCGGAGATCGTGGATCTCCGCGGCTGGGGCGAAAGCACCATCCTCAAGCGTTTTCCCGAGTTCGTCGACAGAACGCTGAGTTACGGCTGCCGCGTGCGGATCGTGACGAACCTGTCCGTGCCGAACGAGGAGATGTGGCGGCATCTGGTGCGCAACCGGGCGCTGATCGCCGTCTCGTTCGACGCGGGCGAGGAGAAGACCTTCGAGACCCTCCGCAGCGGCGCCAAGTTCAAGACGATCGTCCGGAACCTCGAAATACTGGCGGACGAGGGACGCGCCAGCGGGGTCGGCACGGACAACGTTCACCTCAACGTGGTCGTGCAGGCCGCCGCTTTGGAGGAGCTGAGCCAGATCGTCACGCTGGCCGGGCGGCTCGGATTCCGCGTCCATCTCAATCCCGTGACGCTGGGCCATGACGACCCGGACAACCTCCGCTTCCACCGGGACCGGCTCGCCGCCTCCCTCGCGGAGACGGCGCGGGTCGCCGAGGAGACGGGGACCGAGGTGCGGATCGACGCGGCGCTCGACGAGGAGTGGGCGCTCACCGAGCACACCGCCAAGACCTGCACGCACCCGTGGATGTACTGCTACGTCAACTACGCGGGCCGGGTGGGCTTCTGCGACCATCTCATCGGCCAGCCGGGCGAGAGCTACCTGCTGGGCGACCTCAGGACCGCGTCGTTCGAGGAGATCTGGAACGGCCCCTCCTACCAGGACCTGCGCGCCGAGCACGCGGCCTGGGAGAAGGGTCTTTCGAAACGATTCGAAGAGTGCAACTGGTGCTACCGCAACAGGTATGTGGACTTCGACGCCGAGACCCATCCCGGCTACGCGGAGCACACGGTGCGGCTGACGCCGGCGAACTGCCCCGCCGTCACCGGTGAGGGCACGCCGCGACCGCCCTCCCCGGGCGCGACGCGGCCCTCCCTGCCGCTGACCGTGGTCTCGCACCCGCCTCACCAGTCCTGATCCAGGAGAGGGAGTCACCCGTGCCTGTCGAAGGAAGTACCGCCCCGCACACCGGCGCCGCCTGGCCCGAGTGGCCGGAGACGGACGAACGGTCGGTGCGCGCGCTGGCCCGGCCGCTGCTCAGCGGCCGGCTCGCGGTGAGCGGCGCCCGCAGCGTCTGGTCCTCGGACAACGAACGGGCGGCCCGCGCGCTGGCCGACCTGTCCGGGCGCGCGCACGCCGTGCTGACGACCAACGGTTCCAGCGCCATCGTCGTCGCGCTGCACGCGCTCGGCATCGGTCCGGGCGACACCGTGGCGATGCCCGCCACCACGTGGGTGAGCTGCGCGACGGCCGTCTTCCGGGTGGGCGCCCGCCCCGTCTACTTCGACGCGGCCGAGGACTCCCCCTGCGGCGACCCGGCCGGGCTCGCCGCCGCCCCGAGCGCCGTGCTGGGCATCCATCTCTATGCCCAGGCGTTCGACGTGGCCCGCGCCAGGGCCGCCTGGCCCGGCGTGCCGATCATCGAGGACGTGTCGCACAGCCAGTTCGGCACGGACGCGCACGGGCGACGCCTCGGCGGGCTCGGTGACGTCTCGATCATGAGCCTCCAGGCCACGAAGATCATCACCTGCGCGGAGGGCGGCGCGGTCCTCACCGACGATCCGGGGATCGCCGCGCGACTGGACTCGCTGGTGATGGACTCGCGCCGGCGGACCCGGCTGCCCGAGCCGGAGGCGGCCAACGAGTTGGAGCCGGCGTATCTGCTCCACGGCGCCAACCACGCGCTGCCGGAGACCTCCGCGGCGCTGCTGCTCGACCAGCTGGCCAGGTTCCCGCGCCAGGCGGCGCTCCGCGCGGAACGGGCGGCGCTCTTCCGTGCGCTGATGACGGACCGGGGCTGGGAGGTCGCGGCGGACGAGGGGGTGCTGGGCGGCGGCACGTTCTACGGGCTGGCGCTGCGCGTCCCCGACGGGCGCCCGCCACAGGACGTGCTCCGGGAGGCGCACGCCCGCACGGGCGCGACGCTGGACCGCGTCTACCCGCCGGTCCCCGAGGGGCCGCTCTACCGGCCGGCCACGGTGAAGCAGTACGCGGAGCTCGCGCGCGACACCGCGCCCTGCGTCCCGCACTCCCGGGCGTGGCACGCGACCGGTGTCGTGGTGCCGCACCAGCTCTTCCTCGCCGCGCCGGAGCGGGTGGAGCGGCTGGCCGCCGCGCTGGGCCGGCCCACGACGGCGCGGGAGTGGCCGCTCCCGGCGGCGGGGGGCGCCGCCGCCTCGGAGTCGGCGCCCCCCGTGATCGACGTCGTCGTCATCACCCGGGGCACCCGCCCCACCCTTGACGCCGCGTTGAACAGCGTCGCCAAGCAGGACGTGACCGCCGGGATCCGCACCACCCTCTGGCTCGACGGCACGGCGCCCGTGCCCGACGTCCCGGCGGCGCTCGACGCGCGGGTGGTCCGCGTCGACCGGGGCGACGCCGCGTGGGAGGACCCGTTCGACCGCATCGCGGCCCTGCGCGACCTGGCGACGCGCGGGACGACGGGCGACTTCGTGGCGTTCCTCGACGACGACAACGAGTGGGAGGAGGACCATCTGTCGAGCCTGCTCGACCTGGCGGTCGGCACGGGCAGTCCCGCCGTGCACTCCTGGCGCACCCTCGTCGACGCCGAGGGCCGGCCGACGCCGGTGACCCGCTTCCCCTGGCTGCCGCCCGGCCCCGACTCGGAGCGGCGCTTCCGGGAGCTGTGCGCGGCGGGCGTCATGGGCGAGGACCCGGTGATCCGCGACGGCCTCACGTTCGCACTGCCCGACGGCGGCGGGGGGATGGTCGACATGGGCGAGTGGCTCTTCGAGCGCCGGCTGCTCGGTCAACTCGCCTTCCGCCGCCCCCGCAGCCGGCGGGAGATCGCCGAACGCCTCGGCGAGGACGACATCCTGCTGGAGCAGTTGGTGGCGCTGGACGTGCCGGTCCGCTGCACGCGGCAGCCCACGCTGCGGTACCGGCTGGGCGGCATGTCCAACAGCGAGTACGGCGACGCCCCGCCGCCCGTCCCCGACGCCCCGCGTTAGGCCCCGACGCCCCGCGTCGGGCCCCGCGTCCTGCGGGCCCGTGCGACACCGGCGGCCCGTTCGGCGTCAGCGGCCTGTCCTGCACCAGCGCCAGATTGGGAGAGTCCCCCATGAGCCTGCACGAGTTCTACGACCCCGAGCTCTACGAGAGGAAGCTGGGCATCTCTCCCCGGGTCGGCCCCCTGTACCTCTCCGAGCTGCGCGACCTGGCGCCCGGTTCCACCGTGCTGGAGCTGGGGTGCGGCATCGGCGACGTGCTGCTGCCGTTCGCCCGGCTCGGCCACCGTGTCGTGGGCGTCGACGGCTCCCCCGGGATGCTGCGCAGGTTCCGGGAGCGCCTCGCCGAGGAGGAGTTGGACGGGCGGGCCGAGCTGCACCGGTGCACGCTGCCCGCGCTGCCGGACACCGGGCCCGCGGACGCGATCGTGATGCCGTACGACCTGATCTCGCACCTCCTGGACGACACGCAGTTGGACGAGCTGCTCGCCAACTGTCGCCGGGTCGGCAAGCCGGAGACGGAGATCCTGTTGGACGTGTCGCGCTTCGACGTTGAGTATCTCGGCTCGCTCGCCGGGGCGACGGGCGCGCTCACCCGGGCGCACGACATCCATGACTATCTGGATGACCACTCCCTGTACGTCAGCGAGCAGTCCCGCTATACGCCGGAGACCGGGGTGCTCGCCTGCACCTTCCGGTACGAGGAGCTGGACGCCTCGGGCCGGCTGGTCGGCACCTGGTTCCGCCAGCTCCGGCTCTACCCGCGGCGGGCGCGGGAGGTCACGGCGGCGCTGACGCTGGCCGGCTTCGAGAACGTCCGCGTCGAGGACCGGTCGTTCCCCGACGGGATGGACCACCTGCTGTTCCGGGCCACGGTCGGCCACGGTTGAGGCCCGTCCGCGGGCCGTCGCGGGGCGACGCCCGGACGGCAAGGGCATGTTCAGGAACTCGCTGAGGAGGGAACATGGCGGCAACGGACGCACACCGCCCCCCGGGCACCGCGCCCGAACGCGTCGTGATCACGGGCGGCGCCGGATTCGTCGGCTCCCACCTGGTCGAGCACTTTCTCCGGGCCGGCGCCGAGGTCGTCTGCCTGGACGACTTCTCCTCCGGCTCCAAACGGAACCTGGAGTTCGCCGACCACGGCAGGCTGTCGCTGCGGACGACGGACGTCTCCGAGGAGTGCGAGGTGGAGGGGCCGGTCGACGCCGTGCTGCACCTGGCCTCGCCCGCCTCGCCCGTCGACTATCTGAACCGGCCGCTGGCCACCATGCGCGTCGGCTCCCAGGGCACGTGGAACGCCCTGGAGCTGGCGCGCCGCAAGGGCGCGCGGCTGCTGCTCGCCTCGACCAGCGAGGTGTACGGCGACCCGCAGGTCCATCCGCAGCCGGAGAGCTACTGGGGCTGCGTCAACCCCATCGGTCCACGCAGCGTCTATGACGAGTCGAAGCGCTTCTCCGAGGCGCTGACGATGGCCTACCACCAGCAACACGGCGTCGACGTGGCCATCGTGCGCATCTTCAATACCTACGGCCCCCGAATGCGGCACAGCGACGGCCGGGCCGTACCCACGTTCATCGCCCAGGCGCTGGCCGGGGAGCCGCTCACCATCTCCGGCGACGGCAGTCAGACCCGGTCGTTCTGCTATGTCGACGACCTGGTCGCGGGGATCGCCGCCATGCTCCGCTCCGACCTGGTGGGCCCGGTGAACCTCGGCAACCCGGAGGAGTACCGCATCGACGCCCTGGCGCGGCGGGTGAAGTCGCTCACCGGCTCCTCGTCCCCCGTCAGGTTCATCGACCTGCCCGTCGACGACCCGCGGTGCCGGCGCCCCGACATCAGCAGGGCGCGGCGGGAACTCGGCTGGGCGCCGACGGTGGGCGTCACGGAGGGCCTGCGCCGCACCGTCGCGTGGTTCCGCCGGTCCTCGGCCGGCTGAGCGGAAGATCGGGAAGGGAGAGGATCGCGATGGAACGCACCTCCGCGGGGGAACGCGCCTCCGAAGTGGTGAACGAGGCCGACATCGCCCGCTGGTACGAGGGCTGCGTGTTCTCCTCGGACTGGACGACGAGCCACTTCCCCGTCTGGACGGAGGTCCTGGCCGCGCACCGGCACCGGCCGGCACGGGTGCTGGAGATCGGCTCCTGGGAGGGGCGGTCCGCGCTCTTCTTCCTCCACTACCTCGCCGGGTCCTCGCTGACGTGCGTCGACACGTTCGAGGGCAGCGTCGAGCACCACGAGAACGCGTCGTTGGCGCCCTCGGTCGCCGACGTGGAACGGCGCTTCGACGCCAACACGGCGCGGTTCGCCGACCGGATAGAGAAGATCAGGGGCACGTCGGGGAGCGTGCTCCCGCTCCTGGGAATCGCCGGGCGCCGCTTCGACATCGTCTACGTGGACGGCAGCCACTACGCGGCCGACGTCTACGGCGACGCGGCGCTGGCCTGGTCGCTGACGGTCTCCGGCGGCCTGGTGCTCTTCGACGACTACGACTGGAACCTCATGGAGACGGAGAGCGAACGCCCGCGGCTGGGCATCGAGACCTTTCTGCGGACCGTCCCCGGGCAGTTCCGCGAGATCCACCGCGACTACCAACTGATCGTCGAGAAGCTCTGAACCCCCGCCTCGGCGGGCGGGACCGCGTTCTCGCACCGGTGTGATGTGTGTGATGGGAGTGGAGTTGCGTCATGGGCCTGCTGGATTCCGAACAGCTCGCGTTCTTCGACTCGTTCGGCTTCGTCGTCGTGCGTGGCTTCTTCACGCCCGACCAGTCGGAGCGCCTCTTCGCCGAGGTCGTCGACAGCCTCACCGACCAGTACCCGCAGGTGCGCCGGGCACGGGAGCCGGCGGCGCGGACCGGCATACCCGTGGACGGCGTCACGAGCTGGTTCCTGCCGCTGATGAACGCCGCGACGACCCCCGCGAGTTGCGCGCTGGTCAACGCTTCGCCGCTGCGCGACGTCGCCGAACAGCTGCTGGGCGCCGACGCGCTCGTCAAACCCCCCAAGGGCACCTACCTCAGCAACGCCTCGCCCTGGCACCAGGACACCACCGAGCCGCATCTGCGGGCCGTGAAGTGCGTCGTCTACCGCGACGAGCTGTGCGAGGCGGACGGCTCGCTCCAGTTCCTCCCCGGCTCCCACCGGGGCCCGCTCGCCGAACGGCTGGCCGGCTACCGGGAGGAGATGGCCGTCGACGAGGAGTTCGACGAGCTCGGCGAGGAACGCCGCTGGCCCGGCTTCGTCCCCCCGCTCGGCCCCCACGACGTGGTCGTCTTCGACCCGCACATCTGGCACGGCAGCGTCCACGGCCGCGCGCGGTTCAGCTGGACGACCTCGTTCGTCGCCGTCCCGGAGACCCCGGAGCAACGCGCCGCCGCCCACCGGTACATCGCGCAGTTCCTCGGCCAGGACTTCGTCTACGACCAGGAGAGGTTCCCCTACTACGACCCCCGCTGGTCCCGCGCCGACGCCCCGCCGTTCGTGCGCCGGATGCGGGAGCTCGACGTGCTGTGACGACGGTCCGTTCGTGGGAGGCTGGCGCCATGGAGCAGCACGTGGTCGCGGTGGTCGGCAGCAGCCCGGGGGTGGGCAAGTCGACGCTCTGCGGGGCGTTGGCCGCGTGGCTGGCCGGGGCCGGGGTGGCGGTCGACCACTTCGAGGAGGCGGACGTCCTCACCCGGGACGCCTTCCGGCCGGTCGCGGAGGAGTTCGCGGACGGCGCCGGGAGCGTGCGGCCGGACACGCTGGTCGCGGCGACGCGCGCCTATGTGGCGGGGGCCCGGCGCGCGGGCGTGCGGGTGCTGGTGACGGACGCGCTGCTGCCGTTCGTGCCGTCGCTGGTCGCCTGGGGCCACGACGAGGCGGCGATCGGACGGATCGTGCGGGAGCTGGCCGCGGCCGTGGAGCCGGCGACGGTCCATGTCGTGTATCTGCGGGGCGCCCCGGAGGCCGCCCTGGCGCGGGCCGTCGCCCGGGAGGGCGCGGGGTGGGAGCGCTGGTATGTCGACAAGCTGGGGCGCGCACCGGGCGGCCGCTCGGTGCGTGACCTGGCGTCGGCCGCGGAACATCTGCGGTGGGAGGCCGGGTTGACCGCGCGGGTGCTGGCGACGACGGGGTGGGACGTGCTGACCGTCGACGTGGACGGGTGCGACGCGGCGGAGACGGAGCGCCAGGTGCGCGGGCGGCTGCGCGAGGCGCTCGGCGTCGGCTGAGCCGGGGCACGGTCAGCGGCGGGCGTCGCGCGTGACCTCGTCGTTGAGCAGCGCGGACGCCCGGCGGTAGATCCTGACGAGGCTCGCCGCGCGCTCCTCCTCGGGCGGCGAGGCAGCCCACTCGTCCAGCGCGGCCCGGAAGACGGTGAGGGCAGTGGCCGCCGTCACCTGGAGGTGGAGGAGGCCCTCGGGGTCGGCCCCGTCCTGCTGGGCGACGCGCTCGACGACCCGCTCGACGCACTCGGCGTCGTGGAGCTGCGCGATCCGGCGCAGGGCGGGGTCGTGGGAGGTGAGGCGACGCACCGTCAGCATCCGCTCCAGCCAGTCCTCGGTGGCGGACTCGGTGAGGATGCCCGCGATGACCTCCTCGAAGTCGGCCAGCCTCAGGCGGCGTCGGGCGGCCCGCTCGGCCAGCTCGTCGCCGAGGGCCGCGCTGAACCGCCTGGCCGTCCGGAAGGCGGCCTCCTCCTTGTTCGCCCCGTGCCGGTAGAAGGTGCGGGGCGAGACCTCGGCCGCGGCGGCGATGTCGTCACAGGTCGTCGCCTCGAAGCCGCGGCTCTCGAACAGCTTGATCGCGGCCACCTCGATCTCCGTCTCGGTGGCCTGCCGCCGTCTGTCGCGAAGCGTGGACACGCACGCATGGTACCTCGGATGCCTGCTTGGCAGATACTGCCAGTATGCTGTTTACTGCCGATACGGCATGAGTGCGTCGCGGCAGTGCCGAGGAACGTGCCCGAGGAACCGAAACGACAGAGGTGTGTCTGTGTCCACGGACGATGAGCGGCACGAGCTGCTGGAACAGCGCTACGGAAAGGGGAAGGCGCCGGAGGGGGTGAGGTGGAACGACCAGATAGCGGGGATGCTGCGGCACCGTTCCGTCCGCGCCTACCTGCCCGACCCGCTGCCGGAGGGGACGCTGGAGACGCTGGTGGCCGCCGCGCAGTCGGCGTCGACCAGTTCCAACCTCCACCAGTGGAGCGTGGTGGCGGTGACCGATCCCGAGCTGAAGGCCGAGATCGCCGCCACCACGCGGATGCACTCCGTGGACCGGGGGAACCCGCAGATCAACGAGGCGCCGCTGCTGCTCCTCTGGGTCGCCGACCTCTCGCGCAGCCACGCGATCGCCACGGAGGCGGGCGACAGCGGTGACGTCCTGGAGCAGTTGGACACCTTCCTGGTGGCGGCGACGGACGCCGCGCTCGCGGCGCAGAACGCGACGGTCGCCGCCGAGTCGCTGGGCCTGGGGACGGTCTACATCGGCGCCGCGAGGAACAAGGCGCGCGAGCTCGCCGAGATGATCGGGCTGCCGCCGCTGAGCTTCGTCTCCTTCGGCCTGGTGGTCGGGGTTCCCGACCCCGAGCGGCCCGCCCGGATACGCCCCCGCCCCGCCCAGGAGCTGGTGCTGCACCGGGAGCGCTACGACACCTCGGCGTGGCGGGAGGCGGCGGACGACTACGAGGAGGAGTTCCGCACCTTCCGCGAGGACGTGGGTCTGGGCCACAAGACCTGGCGGGAGTCCGTTCTGATGGTGTCGAGCGGCGTCGAGGCGATGGACGGGCGGCAGAACCTGGGCGAGACCGTCCGGGCGCGCGGCTTCCTCGCCGGATAGCCCAGGCCGCCCCGGCGCCCGCGGCGCGGGTCCCTCGGAGACACGGGTCCCTCAGACGCACCGGGGCTCGTCGGCGCAGGGAGACAGCCGGCGGATGGCGTCGCTGTCCCGGCGCGCGTGGTCGAGGCCGGGGCAGACGACCCTGACCACCGAGAACGGATCGCCGTCGGTGGAGAGTTCGGCGAGGAGCGGCGGCATCCCGGTGTGCGCCTCCACCCGGCGGGCGACATCCTCCAGCGCGGCGTCCGGGTCGTCGTGGGCGGCGCGGTATCCCTCGGTCACCTCGGCGACCGCCCGCCCCCGGGAGGTGGCCAGCAGCGGGTCGGAGGAGTGGGGCGGCCGGCACTCGGAGGGGAGGTCGTCGCGGACGGCCATGATCCTCGTCAGGCGCGCCTGGACGGCCTGGCCGATCGCGCGGCACATGGCGGCGCCGAGGTCGAGGTCGGCGCCGACCCCCGCGGCGACGAGCGGGTGCAGGGGTGACCAGACGAACGCCAGGAAGACGGGCACGGCGAGGGCGTTGCGGACCAGTGCCACCTCGATCTGGGTGCTCGCGTCGGCCAGCCGGTCGAGCAGGCCCCGCAGATGCGCGTCGTCGAGCGTGGCCAGGTCGACGCGGACCCGGGGGTCGGGGCCCTCGGCGCCGAGGCTGGCCAGAGCGTGGCGCTCGACGACCCGGTACAGGCCCTCCAGCGCGGCCTCCGGGAGGGTGCCGCCGGAGGCGAGGCCGTTGCGGGAGGCCCGCAGGACGCGGGGTTCCCCCCGCACGCCGGGCACGAACGACAGGCGCAGGAGCTGCAGCGGCAGCGGCACCGGCGCACCGCCCAGGAGCGTGCGGCCCGGCGTCCAGGCGAGCTTCACGTGGGCGAGCGGCCCGCTGGTCGGCAGGGTGTTCAACGCGTCGACCGAGTACGGGAGTTCGAGGTCATAGGCGGTGGCCTCGAACGCGGGTGGGTCGAACGCCTCCGCGTGTGCCAGCTCGACCGACCGCATCGCGGCCAGACCGTGGGCCATCGACGGGGTGAGGCCCGCGCTCTGGGTGGTGGCGTAGGTCTCGGCCAGCGGCCGGACCGCGACGGAGACCGGAATGCCGATGTGATCCAGATGGGTGACGTCCGCGACGCGGGTGATGCCGTACCGCCCGAGCAGCGGCTCGACGCGTGCCCAGGTCTCCTCGGTGTTCGGCCCGCCGGACCGGGCGGGGGAAGCGCCGTCGGGCGCGGCCGGCCCCCTCACGCCGTCTCCGCGCGGAGCGACTCGGAGGCGGCCCCGCCGGCGCCGGCGACGAACGGCCGCAGCATCCTGACCGCCGTCTCGACGTCGGGGATGCCCCGGCTCCGGCACTCGCCGGCGAGTTCGCCGGCGGGAATCTGCCAGATGTGGCAGAGCAGGACCCGGCCGGCGTCCTCGGAGAGCTCCCGCGCGGGGTCCTGGGCGGCGCGGCGCGACCGGGGGCCGACGTCGAAGCCCGGGGCGGGGTCACGCCGCAGCTGCGCGGCGACGGCCTCGATGTCGGCCGGTTCCTCCGCGCTCAGCAGGAGCGCCACCTCGTGCGGGTCGCTCAGGTCGGGGACCGGGCAGTCGGCGTCGGCCAGGCGCCGCTCCCGTTCGCGGGCGGCCGGGAGCGGCAGGCGTGTCACGGCGGGGCCGCCGGGCAGGGAGTCCTCCAGGTAGCGGTTCCAGACCCGCGCGTAGTAGGGGTTGAACAACTGCTGGTAGGCGATCCGTTGGCCCAGCGGCGGGGAGCCCTCGCGGGCCACGAAGTGGTTGCGCCAGGCGCGCAGGGCAACGGTGCGCCAGGCGGCGTCGCCGGCGCCCGTGACCCGGCCGACGACGCCCTCGGCGACCGTGCGGCGGGCCGCCTCGATCGCCGCGAGGCAGTCCCTGCGCTGCTGGTCGAAGATGTGCGGGTCGTCGGCGACCCGCCGGGCGTACCAGTCGGCCAGTTGGGGCCGGCCGGCACGGCGCAGCAGGTGGACGACGCGGTCCTGGGTGCGCGAGGGGTAGTACTCGCGCCGGAGCGTCTCGACGACCCGTTCGATCTCGGCCGCGCGCAACAGCCCCTCCGCGCAGGCGGCCTGGGCGGCGGCGCGGAGGTTGACCAGGGGGACGCTCAGCCGCGCGTAGGGCGCCTCCTCCTCGTGGGCGACGGCCACGGCGTCGTCGCCGTCGAGGACCCCGGAGCGGTACAGCTCGTGGACGGTTCCGACGCCGCGCACACCGAAGGGGCCGAGCTCCAGGGCGCGCAGCGCTCCGACGCCCGCCGCGCCGATGACGGTCACGCCCCGGTCGAGCGCGTGCAGATACTCCTTGTGCCGCGCGCCCGGCCGGTGCGGGGCGAAGTCGTCGACGACCACGGCGACATCGCCGGCCGCAGGCTCGGGTCCGAAGAAGTCCCCGTGCGCGACCGGAGGATGGGGCACCACTTCCGGAAAGCGCTCACCTATCTCGTCCGCCGGACAGGTCGGACCGACATAGACGTGAATCCGTCCCTTTGCCACGTGGCCATCCCTCTTTCAGGATTCTGGCGTTCCCGCATTCGAAAGAAACTCTAGGCGAGAGTAAAAGAAGGGTCATGACAGCGATTGCGCACTCCCTGACGGATGTTGCGAGCGCCTCTTCCCGTACCCGCCGGTACAACGGAACGGGGAGGTGTCAGATCGCCCCTCCCGCCGCTCGCCGGCCGGTCGGCGCGGTCAGGGAGGCGTCGTGTGCTGGCCGCGCTGGCGGTACTCGGAGGGCGAGCATCCGACGTGCTTTCTGAACACCCGGGCGAAGTTCTCCGGGTTGGCGAACCCGCAGAGCCTGCCGACCTGCGACACCGGGTCGTCACCCGAGGCGAGCAGGTGGCGGGCGGCGTCGATGCGCAGCCCCGTCAGGTACTGCAACGGCGTCTTGCCGGTGGCGACGGAGAAGCGGCGCAGAAAGTGGTAGCGGCTGAGCCGCACCTCCCTGGCCAGCCGGTCGAGCGTGACGTTCTCGGCCAGATGGGTCTCCATGTAGGTCCGCACGGTGAACAACTGCTCGGCGTTCAGCCCCCCGGCGCCGGGCGAGGCGGCGCGGAACGGGTGGAGCAGGTACTCGGCGAGGTAGTGGGCGGCGGCGAGGGCGTACTGGTCGCCGCTGCCGGTCCGCCAGGCGTGCAGCAGCACGGGGGCCATCGAGGCGATGTGCGGATCGAACGCGCGCAGCGTGTGCAGTTCCGAAACCGTCCGGACAGGGGACTCCGGATGTGCCTCCAGCGTGCGTTGGAGAATCGTCAGCGGCAACTGGATGCACGCCACACGGAACGCGGACCGCCTCGGCGGAGTGCGGTCCAGGCGTACGGGATTGTTGGGGGCGACCCTGCATATCTCGCCCGGCATGAGCGTCGCGCTGCGCCGTCCCTTGCCGTCCAGTCCCGACACCTGGCAGGAGCTCTGGAGCGGCGTGATGATCCCGAACGTCTCGTCCGGCAACTGGTATATCCAGCCGTCGTCCCCGCTTTCCGAGATCTCCTTTTCCAGTACCAGCTCCTGCCAGAAGAAGCCGTGCAGTCGAGCAGTCATCTGATTTTCCCTTGCGTGGGGGAAGGCCGGGAAATGCGTGCGGGACGGTCGGGGCCGCCCGGAGTGGACGCGGGGCGCACACGCTCTCGGCGCCGGAGCGATCGGGACGCGCCGCACCGGAGTGATCGTTCACCCGGGAGACAGCGCGGAACCACCCGGTCTCGCGGGCCGCGCCGGGGCGCGGTCCCGCTCCGGGACCGGCCAGACCCTCGTGGCTCAGGGGCCGGCCGCGAGGACCGCCTTGAGGGAGTCGGCGAGGATGTCGACGCCGAGGTGCAGCTCGTCCTCGCCCACGGTCAGCGGTGGCGCGATGCGGAAGATGCCGCCCATGCCGGGCAGTTGGACGATGTTGACGTGGAGCCCCCGCTCCAGGCACGCCGCCGTGACCGCCTGCCCGAGGGCGTCGGCCGGTGTTCTGCTCTCCTTGTCGGTCACCAGCTCGATGCCCTGCAGGAGACCGCGCCCCCGCACGTCGCCTACCACCTCGAACGTGTCCCGCAGCTCCAGCAGCCGCGTCCGCAGCGTGCCGCCCAGCAGGGCGGCGCGCGCGACCAGCCCCTCGCGCTCCACCACGTCGAGCACGGTCAGCCCGACGCTCGCCGCGAGCGGGTCGGAGACATGGGTGGTGAAGAAGAGGAAGCCGCGTTCCCGGCAGACCTCCTCGACGGCCGCGCTGGTGACGACCGCCGCGACCGGCAGCCCGGCGCCCAGCGTCTTGGAGAGGGTCAGGATGTCGGGCACCACGCCGTCGCGTTCGATGGCGTACATGTGGCCGGTCCGGCCGACGCCGGTCTGCGCCTCGTCGACGATCAGCAGCATCCCGCGCGCCTCGCACAGCTCCTTGAGCCGGGCGAGATAGCCGGGCGGCAGCTCGACGATGCCGCCCGAGGAGAGGATCGGCTCGACCAGACAGGCGGCGAGGGAGCCGGTCGACTGCTGGTCGACGGCGGCGAAGCCGTGGGCCAGCTCGGTCTCCCAGTCGTGGGAGCCGTCGGGGTGGCGGAACGGCGAGCGGTAGGCGTTGGGTGTCGGCAGCGTGAGGTTGCCGGGGACCGTCGGGCCGTAGCCGCGCCGGCCCGCGGAGTAGGTCGCGGCGGCGGCGCCGGAGGTCATGCCGTGCCAGGAGCGGTCGAATGAGACGATCTCGTAGCGGCCGGTGGCGAGTTTCGCCATCTTCAGGGCCGCCTCGTTGGCCTCGGCGCCCGTCGTCAGCAGCAGCGTCTTCTCCAGCGGGTCCGGCAGGGTGCCGGCCAGCCGCCGGGCCAGCTCGACGACGGGACGGCTGAGCATCCCGCTGAAGAGGTGGTCGAGTGTGGCGACCGACTCGGAGACGGCCCGCACCACAGCCGGGTGCCCGTGCCCGAGAACCGCGCTCATCTGCCCCGACGTGAAGTCGAGGATGGCCCGACCCTCGCTGTCGTAGACATGGCTTCCAGCGGCGCGTTCGATGATGCGCGGCGTGAACGACGCACCGTAGTGCACCAGATGACGCGCGACCCCGTCCCAGAACGTGTCGTCCGTCTCCACAGCCCCTCCCCGGTACAGCAATCGATTTCCGCCCCCCGAGAGCTATGCCCTTCCCATTGCCCAGGATGCACGTGCTTCATCCCTGCGGTCATCTTTCCGTACCGCAGCCGCTTCCGGGGAGCGACGCGCCGCACACCCCCGAAGCCGCGCCCCGGCGGGCGGCCGGCGGGTGGGGCGCGCCGGGCCCGGGGCGGCGGGCACCGCTCGTCGTGCGGTGCTCCCGCGCCCCGGGTAACCGGCGGCGCCGGGGGTGGTCAGGGACTGGTCAGGCGGGTGGTAAAGGTGTGGGTGCCGGAGGCCACGTGGTGATGGACGCGGCCGGTGCCCTCGGCGGTGGGGACGCGGATCTCGGCGGTGGTGTGGGGCGGTATCCGCACCCGCAGCCGGAAGGCGGCGGCCTCGCGGGTCCACTCGGAGGTGACCTCGCCGTACGGGGTCCGGTAGCGCCCGCTGACGTGGGTCAGGGTGCCCACCAGCCGTGGTTCGACCAGGAGTTCGCGGAAACCGACGGAACCAGGCCGCTGGCGGATGCCGGCCAGGGAGCCGTGGAACCACTCCTCGATCGGGAGGAGGATCACGTGGTTCTTCGAGTGGACCAGGTCCCACTGCTCGGGGATGCTGGTCAGGCCCTCGGGGTTGGCGGTGGTCGGGTTCAGGAAGTGGCCGTAGCCGGGGCGGGTGTCCTGGTGGAGGGCTTCCCACAGGAGGTCGTCCCGGCCCGCCTCGGTAAGGGCTCTGACCAGGGGGGCCAGTCCGATCGTTCCCGCGCTGAGGTGAGGGCCGCCGCCGAACGGGGGGTAGGCGTTGACCAGTTCGACCAGCGAGTCGACGACGCGTCCTCGTTCCCCCTCGGGGACCAGCCCCTCGTCGAGCGCCAGCGCCTGGGCGGCCTGGGTGGCCCCCTCGGTGCCGCCGCTGCCGCCCGCACTGGTATAGCGCCCCCGCTCCTGGTGGTAGAAGGCGGCGTGGAACGCCTCCCGGATCGCGGTGGCGAGCGCGCGGTACTCCTCCGCGTGGGCGCTGTGGCCGAGGAGCGCGGCCATCCGGGCCATCCGGTCGACGGTCTGGTGGTAACCCCAGGTGCCGGTGAGCAGCCCCGAGGTGGTCTCGTCGGCGGCTATCCAGTCGGCGAGCGGGGCGTGTACGAGGTGCGCGCGGGCACCGGTACCGGCCTTCTCCTCGCGGACATAGCGCACGAAGGCGCGCATCGACGCGTAGTGCCGTTCCATCAACTCCGTCTCGCCGTAGGTCTCGTAGTGCAGCCAGGGCACCAGGACGACGGCGTTTCCCCAGTTGATCTCGTCGCCGAACTCGCCGAGGTAGCCCCAGTCGTAGACCGGGGCCTTCAGCGCGACGTTGCCTCGGTTGGCTCCGGTCAGTGACTGCCCCTCCACCAGATGGCGCTGCATGGTGCGCAGGTAGGCGGCGAAGCCGAAGTGCCGGGCCAGGGAGCGGAACGGCTGGGTGTAGTCGGCGAGATAGGCCAGCTTCTCGCGTCCGGGGCAGTCGGTGAAGGTGGACATCAGGTTGCTGGCCACCGAGTGGCGGGCCATCCGGTGCACGCGGTTGACCCGTTCGTCGGAGGTGTGCAGCTCGCCGGCGACGGGCGCGGCGGCGCGCAGCCGGAGGGCGGTGACCGTGTCGGCCGTCGCCTCGAAGTCCTCTGGCAGCCCGTCGAGTTGGAGCCACTGCATCCCGAAGTAGTCGAAACGCGGATGCCAGCTCTCGCCGCCGGGCGCGCCGTGGCTGGTGTAGGTGGCGAAGACGTCGGTGCCGCGTCCGGGGCCGCCGCCCATGACCGAGCTCTGTTCCACGGTGCCGTCGGCGTCGAGCGACTCGGCGGGGCGCAGGGTGAGGGTGGTGCCGGCCGGCACCCCGGCGGGCAGGCGCAGCAGCGGCCAGCCGGCGAGGTTCTGGCCGAAGTCGAAGACCCAGACGCCGGGCCGGGGCCTGGTGACGCGCACCGGGCGGAGCCGGTCGACCACCTTGACGGGTTCGGCGGCGCGCCAGACCAGTCGGGTGGTCAGGCCGGGCGGCGGGGCGAGGCCGGCCGGGACCCAGCCGACCCGGGTGCCGTCGCGGCGCGGCGCGCCTGCGGTGAGGTCGGCGTCGGGCGCGGTCCAGCCGGGCTGTTCGCGGCGCGCGTCGTAGTCGGTGCCGGTGTACCAGCCGGTGGTCGTGGTCGGTCCGAGCGCGGCCCGCCACGCGCGGTCGGTGACCACGGTCGCGGTCGAGCCGTCGGCCAGGGTGATCTCCAGCCGGGCGATCAGCCGGGGCGGAACGGCGGCGTTGGCGGTGGGCTCGGTGCCGGCGAGCGGGTTGCCCGAGCCGCTCACGGCGGCGCCGGCCGGGTGCGGCCGGTCGAGCGGCGGCGCGAAGGAGACCGTGGTGTGCCCGGGGCCGTGCGGGGTGAGCTCCACGACCTCGCGGGACTCGATCCGCTCCCCGCCGTCGCCGGTGTCGACGTGCAGCGCCCCGCCGACGTGGAGGCGGCCGGCGAGTCCGGCCAGCGCGACCCGGCTCGCCCCGGCGGGCGCGGCCGTCAACAGGCTTCCCCGGGCCGGGAGTTCGCTCTCCCACCAGCTGTAGGGCGCCGTGCGCCCGGTGGCCTCGTGGGTGACGGAGCGCGTGACCAGCGCGGTGCCGTGGCCGAGCGCGACGCCGAGCGTGTTGGCGCCCGGGCGCAGCAGCCGGGTCACGTCGTGGACGCGGTACTCGGCGGACAGCTGGTAGTGCGAGTTGCCCGGCGCCAGGACCTCGTCGGTGACGGGGACGCCGTTCAGCTCGGCGTGGTGCAGCCCGAGGCCGCACAGGTGGAGCCGGGCGTCGACGACACGGGCCGCGCGTTCCCCGGGCAGGGTGAAGGCGCGGGCGAGCAGCGGCAGCGGGTCCTCGGTGCGTCGGTCCGGGTGCTCGATCCAGCGGGCCGCGCCCCAGTCGGCCCCGGTCAGCAGGCCGGTCTCCCAACGGGCCGGCCCGCTCCACGCGGTCACGTCGCCGCGCGTGCTCCACACCCTGACCTGCCAGACGACCGGCTGCCGCGCGGGCAGCGGCTCCCCGCCCCAGCGGACGTCGTGCTGGGCGGCCGACTCCACCCGGCCGGAGTCCCACAGCAGCGGCCCCTCGGTCAACGCGGCGACGCTGCCGGCCGCGCGCACCTGGTAGGCCCGCTGCGCCCAGCCGTCGGGCGCCTCGGTCACCCGCCAGCCGAGCCGGGGCGCGGGGTCGTCGACGCCGAGCGGTTCGTCGGCGCGGCCGGCGACGCGAAGGTCGGTGACGGCGGCGGGCGGCGGGAGGGCGCGCGCGTCGCGTACACGCCCCGTGGGGGGCGGGGTGCCGGGGCGGGCGGGTGAGTGGTCGTCCACGCCGGCTGGCATCGGGGGCGCCTCCCGTTGATACGTTTCACGGCCGTCGCCTGGGACGTTAACCGGACGCGGGGGGATAGCCAACCCCGTGGTGCCTCGCGGGGCCCGGCCGAGCGGGCGGCAAGGGCGCGAGAGGACCCGTTCCGGTCCGGTGGCGAACGAGGTCGGTCCGGGAGCCCGCGCCGGTGCCGTCGCGCACCGCCCCGGCCCACGCGTGCGCGCGGGCTCCCCGGCGCGTCTGCGTCCCTCGTTCGAGGGAAACGGGCACCGGATTTCCGGTCAACTCCGCTCGCTGGGCGGAGAGTTGGGAGTCCGGAGACAGGAGAGGGGCGGCTCATGACGCGTGACGAGGCGAGCGATCGGGCCCGCGTGGTCTTCACCATCCTGGACGGTGACCGCAACGGGGTGCTGGAGCGGTCGGACTTCGAGCTGATGGCGGAACGGGTGGAAACGGCGGCCTGGCGGTCGGCCCCGGCTCAGCGGGAGGCGCTGCGCGCGGGGATGCGCCGCTGGTGGGAGGGGCTGGTGACGCGCCTGGACTCGGACGGCGACGGGCGGATCGACTTCGAGGAGTACCGGGGCACGGTGCTCTCCCCCGGCCCGTTCGCCGACACGGTGGCGTCGTTCGCGCACGCCCTCGCCGCGCTGGGCGACCCGGAGGGGGTCGGGACGGTCGCGCGGGGTGTCTTCGTCGAGCTGATGACGGCGGTCGGTTTCCCGGCCGACCGGGTGACGGCCGTCTTCGACGCGTTCGGCCCCTCGGCCGACGACCGGGTGCCGGTGGCCGTCTGGGAGGCCGGGGTGCGGGACTTCTTCTCCCCCGACAAGGCCGGCATCGCGGGGGATCACCTGGTCGCCGGGGAGTGATCCACGCGGCGGGGAACGGCCGACGCGCGACCGGTCACCGGCGCGCGACGGGTCGACTGGTCACCCGTGGGGACTGGTCACCCGTCGGAACTGGTCAACGTGCAGGTGGTCAACGCGGCACGTGGTCAGTTGGGTCCGCTGGTCACCCCGCAGCGAGTTGCGCCGGCACGGTGACAGATCGTCACATGGGTTGGCTCGGGCGAGGTGGCCAACCGCCGGGAGGAGCACGCGGACGGAGGGGCAGCGGCGCCCTGACCGGCCCCTACCGTCATCCTTCGCCGGACGGCCTGATCTCTGCCGGAGGTGGTGGCGGTGGAGACTCTGGCGGCGACCGACCCCCGACGCATCGGCCCCTACCGGCTGCTGGCCGTGCTGGGCCACGGCGGGATGGGGCGGGTCTTCCTCGGGAGCGAGCCGAACGGCCGGCTGGCGGCCGTCAAACTGGTCCGCGCGGCGCTGGCCGACGACGCGCGCCACCGGGGACGCTTCCGCCGGGAGGTCGCCACGGCGCGCAGGGCGCCGGGCGTCCGCACCGCCGCCGTGATCGACGCGGACCTCGACGCGGACCTCGACGCGCCCCTCCCCTGGTTGGCCTCGGTCTACATCCCCGGCCCCTCGTTGCGGCAGGTGGTCGCCCCCGGAGCGGACGACCACGCCGGTCGCGCCGACGCGGACGCCACCACCGTCGACGTCGCCGCCCGGCCGCTCCCCGAGGACGCCGTGCTGCGGCTGGCCGCCGGCCTGGTCGGCGCACTCGACGAGATCCACGGCACGGGGCTGGTGCACCGGGATCTCAAGCCGGACAACATCCTGCTCACCGACGAGGCCGACGCGACGGGCGAGCCGAGCGGCGACGGCGGCGTCCGGGTGGTGGACTTCGGTATCGCGCTGGGCACCGACGACGCCCCCGGCAGCACCCGGCTGACCAGGACCGGGTGGGTGGTCGGCTCGCCCGCGTACATGTCTCCCGAACAGGTCGAGGGGACCGCGCTCACCCCCGCGAGCGACATATTCTCGCTCGGTTCCGTGCTGGTGATGGCCTGCACCGGATCAAGTCCCTTTCAGGGGACGTCACTTCAGCAGGTGCTCTCCCGCGTCCTGCACGCCGATCCGGACCTGTCGGCGCTCCCCGAGAGCGTGCGCCGGATCGCCGGGGCGTGCCTGGCCAAGGACCCCGCCCGACGGCCCGGCCTGGAGCGGCTGCGGCAGGTCCTGGACGACAACGGCTCCGCGGGGCCCTGGCCGTCACACGTCACGGACCTCGTCCGGGACCAGCGTGCCGAGGTCACCCGCCTGGTCGGCCCCACGGGCGAGGGGACCACCGCCGGGAAGAGGAAGGACGGAACGATCCTCTATCCGTACGTGTACGCCGCGACGAAGCGCGGCTCCCACGCGTGCGGGCCGCAGAACCACGCCGAGCGCTGAGCCGGGCGCCTCCCGCCGCCCCGGGCACCACCCGTTGAGGTGCGCGCCCCCCTCCCAGTGCGCCGGCGTGCGCCCCTCGGTGACCGCCCCTGACCTGGTGCCCCGTCAACTCGGCGCCGCTCCCCCGCGCGACGGGGCGCCCCGCGTGGGTCGGGGCGTGGTTGAGCCGACTACGCGGTGCTCCTATGGTCGTTGCGCGCCGTAACTCGATCACCCGGTGGGAGAAGCGATGGCTCGTCCTTCCGACTGGAGTCCGGTGGACATGGATTCCGATCCGACGCCAGGTGAGCCCGACGAGGTGCGGGAGTTGGCGCGGGAGCTCCAGGAGTTCGCCGACGATGTCGGGGAGGCGCT
>NZ_OCNE01000023.1 GCF_900230195.1 Streptomyces zhaozhouensis | reverse complement strand
ATGTGGGCCTGCTGGCGTGACGGTACCTGCTACGACCCCGCCACCCACCAAGCCAACAACAAGATCAACACTGCCGCCGAGGAGCCCCTGGCGGCATAGGGGTTGACTCAGGAAACTCACGCCGCGACCTCCAGACCGCCGAGGAACGCGCTGTCCGTGCCGGTCAGCACCGCGTCCGGGGTCAGCGCCGCCGGCACGACCTCCGGCATGGGGACCGGGTCGCCGGGCGGGGTGACCTCGGGCATGGGGACCGGGTTCCCCGGCGGGTCGACCTCGGGCATCGGCACCGGGCCCGAGTCGCCCACCGGCGGCACGAACGTGGCGTCGGGAGCCATGTGCTCGCCCGCCAGGTCGCCCAGGTCGGAGATCGGGCCGATGATCGGGATGTCGCTGAACGTGGTGCCGTCGTCGTTCATGCGCCGCCGCTGGCTCTCCGCCGAGCCGGCGTTGCCCAGGATGTTCCCCGCCCAGCCCATGCCCTCGCCGACCAGCGCCCAGCCGGCGCCGCCGCCGCGGAAGGCGCTGAACATCCCGGTGCCCAGGCCGGCCAGGCCCGTAGCGCCCCGGGCCGCGCCCGCGATGCCGGCGCCCATCACGCCGAGCCCGCCGGTGGCGACCGTGATCAGGTCGAAGCCGATGGTCTCCCAGGTGACGCCCTCGGCGCCGCCGGCCATCGCCATGCCGTGGAAGAGCAGCCCGGCCGCGCCGGCGCCCAGCCCGATGTAGCCGCCGATGGTGCCGATCGCGCCCAGGATCAGGGCGGCGGTGCCACCGCTGGCGACGAACAGCCCGATCACGGCGACCGCGAGGCAGATCACGCCGACCACGGCGGCGATGTCGGCGAAGATGTCGCCGATCAGTTTCCAGGTGTTGGGGTCGGTCAGGAAGTCGACGATGTCGGCGACCGCGTTGCCGATCGACTCGAAGAGGCCCGGCTCCGGCGGCGCGTCGTCCGCGGCGGCGGAGAGCGCGCGCGAGGTGTCCTCGGCGGCCTCCTCGTACTCCCGGCGCAGCTGCTCGGCGCGCCGGATCACCTCGTTGAGCGCGGCGTTGGCGTTGTCGAGCGCGCTGCCCCTGGCCCGCTCGTCGTCCTCGTGCTCGGAGAGCTCGTCGTCGTCCATCTCCGAGGTGTCGGACGGCAGCGCGTCGACGGCCGACTGCGCGCTGTCGACCTGCTGCTGGGCGGCGGCGGCCTCCTCCTCCAGGCGGCGGGCCGTCTGCTGGAACCGGTCCAGGTCGTACACCCAGTGCTGGAGGGCGCGCGCCGCGGCGTCCAACGCGTTGACCGCGCGCTGGAGATACGGCGGCACCTCGTCGAACGTCTCACTGAACGCGTCGGCGGCGCGGCCCACCCAGATGCCGCTCGACGTGTTGATCGCGGTCAGGGTGGTGTGCGTGGACGAGCTGAGGCTCGCCACGTCGTGCATCGTCCGGGCCACGGACTCGGCGGCGGACAGGTCGCCGGGACAGGGGTCGAAGCCCAGGTTCGGATACGCGTCACTCATCGTCGGTCAGCCCCCGTTCCCACCCTCGTTGAGGGCCCGTTCCAGCTCCTCGTCGGTCGCGGTGTAGGTCTCGGCCGCGTTGATCGCGACCTCACCGATACCGGAGGTCAGCTCGGAGAGCTGGCCGAACCCGTAGTCCCAGGAGTCGGCGAAGTCGTCGCACCTGCTGCCCAGGTCCGGCGGTCCGATGCGCGAACCGCTGGCGCCGGCGAGGCTGCGCGACGCCTCCCGCATGTCGTCGCCGCTCGCCTCCAGCCGGCCCGCCAACTCCCTGACTTCGTCCTCGAAGAATCTCAAGAAGGACATCGCGTCACTACTCTCCCCGTGGTCTCCCCGTGGTCTCCCCGTGGTCTCCCCGTCGTCCCCGTTGCTCCCCGTCGTGCCGCGCGCCCTCGCCCCGGCCTCGCGCGCCGACCGGTCGGGGCGCGGCGGTCCGGCAGGCCAAAGGGCGGCGCCGGATGTCGCGAGGACACCCGGCGCCGCCCTCGACGCGTGGGCGGGGTCAGCCGCGGATGGCGCCTTCGAGGCCCTCGTCGGTCTCGCGGTAGGTGTCGGCCGCGGTCTTGAGGTAGGTACCCATGCCCTCAAGACCCTCGATCACCTTGCGAGCACCCTGGGTGAACTCGCGGTACGAGTCGTCGAAGGCGCGCGACGCCCGGCTCGTCACGAAGCCGGTCTGGACCAGGTTGTCGATGTAGCTCTGGAGCGACGACAGCTTCTGGTCGATCTGCTCCCGCTCGTCGATGAGTCGGTCCCCCGCCTCCTGCATATCGTCATAAGTCACATCCATATCGCTCATGGCGGTCCCCTCCTCTGGCCCTGGCGGAAGGCGGCTTCCTCCCGCGTTACGTTGAGGTACTCACCCTACGTGGGCGGCACTTCGGACGAAAGCCCGGTCTCGGTGCCTTCCTCGCGAGTCGTTCGCGCCCTCAACGACACGAAGGACGCCGCCTGTCCCCCCACGGTTGCACCCGACGCGCGCCAACATCGACGAGAACCCCTCCCACCGGCACCGACACCCCCACACCCGTGCGCGTGCCCCCACACCGGGCCCACGGAAGCCCCGCACCCGGCCCGCGTCCACCCCACTCCCACCCCATCCCCGCCCCATCCTCGCCCCGGAAGGCACACCGCCGCCGGTGAATCCCCACCACCCCAGAACACCTCACGCGCCGGCTCGCGCCCCGCGCGGCGCACGCCCCGTACGCTGGCGTCTGGTTCGCGCCGCCCGCCGCGCCCAATCCGCTTCCGGAGCGCGGGAAACTGCGGCATCGTGGGAGAGGCGACCAACCAACGGGAACCAGCGGCGTTTACCGTGCCATCTCCCACCGTGGCGATGGCCCGGCCGCGACCCGCGACCGTTTCGACGGCCGTCCACCGCCCCGGCGATCTGTCGGTGCGGGATGCGATGATTGAGCCGGTCTCCGCCAGAAAGAGACCGTGTCAGCAACGGGAGGATGAGTGTGCGCCTGACCCTGACAGTAGTAGACCCGGTCGGGGGGCATCGGGCCGACACCGTGGTCGACGCCGACCCGGAGACGCAGATCGCGGACCTGACACCCGAGTTCACGCAGGCGGTCGGCAGTCGCTTCGCGCCGGCGGGAGCCGGCGGACAGCAGGGGTACGCGGAGGCACCGGGCGGCGCCCACCTGTTCGTCAACGGCGAGTACGTCGACCCCGGTCTCACGCTGGCCCAGTCCCCGCTGCGCGAGGGCAGCGTCGTCAGCCTCCACAACCCCAGCGGCTGCTGGCCGCCGGAGCCCAACGGGCTGGTGGAGCTGCGCGTCGTCGGCGGCCCCGCCGCCGGCGCCGTGCACCGGGTGGGCGTCGGCAAGGTGGAGATCGGCGCGGGACAGCAGGTCCACATCCATGTGCCCGACCCGACGCTGCCCGACCGCGCGATGACCCTGCGGGTCGCCGCCGAGGGCACCTGCCGCGTCACGGTCTACAGCGACGAGCAGCCGCTGATCGACGGCGAGCCCTTCTACCACGACGAGGGCGACCGCGCCGTCTGGAAGCTCGGCAAGCAACTCTCCGTCGGCGACTCCCTCTTCGAGCTGACCCCCTACTTCCCGCCCGACGCCGCGCTCAAGGTCTCCGAGGACGGCGCGGGCCTCGACTACAACCGCCCGCCGAGGCTGCTGCCGCCCGAGCGGCAGACGCAGTTCCAGCTGCCCAAGCCGCCCGGCGAGCGGGAGAAGCGCCCGCTGCCCTGGCTGATGGCCATCCTCCCGGTGGTCGGCGCCGTCGCCATGGCCTCCATCACCGGCCGCTGGCTCTTCCTGATGATGGCCTTCATGAGCCCGGTCATGCTGCTGTCCAACTACTTCATGGACAAGAAGCGCGGCCGGATATCGCACGCCAAGAAGCTGGAGGAGTACCGGGAGCGCAAGGCCAGGATCGAGAAGGACGCGCGCGACGCGCTGATCGCCGAGCGGTTCGCCCGCCGGCACGCCGCGCCCGACCCGGCCACCGTGCTCACCCAGGCCACCGGCCCGCGCACCCGGCTCTTCGAGCGCCGCCGCACCGACGACGACCATCTGCTGCTGCGCGTCGGCACCGTCCAGCTGGACTCGGAGGTCGTGCTCACCGACCCCGAGCAGGACGAGCACAAGCGCCAGGTCGCCTGGAAGATCGCCGACGCCCCGGTCACCCTGCCGCTGCGCACCCTAGGCGTCATCGGCTACGCCGGCTCCGGCGACTCGGCCCGCGCGCTGGCCCGTTGGTCCGTCGGCCAGATCGCCGTGCTGCACAGCCCGATCGACGTCCAGTTCGTCATGCTCACCGACGGCACGGGCCAGTACAGCTGGGAGTGGATGCGCTGGCTTCCGCACTCCAGGCCGGCCCCCGAGCAGGACACCAACCTCCTGATCGGCAACGACGCCGAGACCATCGGCGCCCGCGTCGCCGAGCTGACCGCGGCCCTCGACGCCCGCCAGAAGGCGGCCAAGCAGGCCCGGTCCAACGGCACCTCCTCGTTCAAGGACCCGGACATCGTCGTCGTCTTCGACGGCTCCCGGAAGATGCGCTCGCTGCCCGGCGTGATCCGGCTGCTGCGCGAGGGGCCCTCGGTCTCCATCTTCGCGCTCTGCATCGACGACGAGGAGCGCTTCCTGCCCGGCGAGTGCCAGGCCGTGGTCATCGCCGAGCCCAACCCGGACCGCGCCGCCAAGAGCGGCACGCGCCAGCCCGGCTTCGCGACCGGCTTCCACACCTTCCTCGCCGTGCCCGGCAGCGCGTTCCCCGGCCAGGCCGGCCCCTCGGCCCCGGCGCCGACGGTCTCCGCCGACCGGCTCCGCGTCGAGCAGACCGGCGCGTGGCGCATCCGCGGCGTGCGACCCGACTGGGTGCTGCCCGAGTGGTGCGAGCTGATGGCCCGCTCGCTCAGCCCGATCCGCGACATCAGCGGCGAGTCGGAGGACGCGGCGCTGCCCTCGGCCTCCCGGCTGCTGGACGTCATCGAGATGGAGCCGCCGTCCGCCGGCGCCGTCGCCGCCCGTTGGCAGATGGGCGGCCAGTCGACGGAGGCGGTGATCGGCGAGTCCTACGACGGCTCCTTCGCCATCGACCTGCGCAGGGACGGCCCGCACGGCCTGATCGCCGGCACCACCGGCTCCGGCAAGTCCGAGCTGCTCCAGACGATCGTCGCGTCCCTCGCGGTGGCCAACACCCCGGAGAACATGACGTTCGTCCTCGTCGACTACAAGGGCGGCTCCGCGTTCAAGGACTGCGTGCAGCTCCCGCACACCGTCGGCATGGTCACGGACCTCGACAACTACCTGGTGGAACGCGCGCTCTCCTCGCTGGGCGCCGAGCTGACCCGGCGGGAGCACATGCTCGCCGACGTCGGCGCCAAGGACATCGAGGACTACCAGGACCTGATCCGGCGCAACCCGGGCCGGCTGGCGCCGCTGCCCCGACTGCTCATCGTGATCGACGAGTTCGCCTCGATGGTCCGCGAGCTGCCGGACTTCGTGAAGGGCCTGGTCAATATCGCCCAGCGAGGCCGCTCGCTCGGCATCCACCTGCTGCTGGCGACCCAGCGGCCCAGCGGCGTCGTCTCCCCGGAGATCCGCGCCAACACCAACCTCCGGATCGCGCTGCGCGTCACCGACGGCAGTGAGTCGTCCGACGTGATCGACGCGCCGGACGCCGGCTTCATCGCCAAGTCCACGCCGGGCCGCGCCTACGTGCGGCTGGGCCACGCCTCGCTCGTCCCGTTCCAGTCGGGACGCGTCGGTGGCCGCCGGCCCGGCGCCGTCGACCCGGTGGTCTCCCGTCCCTGGTCCGGCCAGTTGGAGTGGAGCAACCTGGGCCGCGCCGCGCTGAAGAAGCCCCCGGGGGCCAAGTCCCAGGAAGAGGAGATCACCGACCTCAAGGTGCTGGTCGACGCGGTGATCGAGGCCGACCGCCAGCTCGGTTTCCCCAAGCAGCACAGCCCCTGGCTGCCCGCGCTCGGCGACACCGTGCTGCTGCGCGACCTCGAACACCCGGCGCCCGCCGGCATGTTGCCCGCCGCCCCCTACGGCGTGGAGGACCTGCCCACGCAGCAGGCGCGGCGTTCGGTCGCCATCGACTTCCGCACCTTCGGGCACATGCTGGTCGGCGGCGCGCCGCGCAGCGGCCGTTCCCAGCTGCTGCGGACGATGGCCGGCTCCCTGTCCTGGGTTCACTCCACCGCCGACGTGCACATCTACGGCATCGACTGCGGCAACGGCGCGCTCAACGCCCTCACCCGGCTGCCCAACTGCGGCGCCGTGGTCTCCAGGAACCAGGTCGAACGCGTCCGCCGGCTCATCCGCCGGCTCCGCCAGGAGATGGACCGCAGGCAGGACGTGCTGGCGGCCGACGCGCTGGCCGACATCAACGAGCAGCGTTCCAGCGCCGAGCCCGACAAGCGGCTGCCGCACCTGGTGGTGCTCATCGACCGCTGGGAGGGCTGGGTCTCCACGCTCGGCGAGATCGACCACGGCGCGCTCACCGACGAGGTGTTCGTGATGATGCGCGAGGGCGCCTCGGTCGGCATCCACGTCGTCATCGTCGGCGACCGCAGCGTGCTCTCCGGGCGGATCTCCACGCTCACCGAGGAGCGGTACGCGATGCGGCTGTCGGACCGCTCCGACTACTCCAACATCGGCATGGCGGCCCGCAAGGTCCCGGAGAACATCGCCGACGGACGGATGTTCCGCAACCAGGCGCTCACCGAGATCCAGGTCGCGGTGCTCGCCGAGGAGCTGTCCGGCCAGGCGCAGGCGGCGGCGCTCGGCGCCATCGGCGACTGGGCGACCCAACGGGACGCGGCGGTGCCGCGCAACCGCCGGCCGTTCCGCGTCGACGTCCTGCCCAGCCGGCTCACCTTCGCCGACGCCTGGGAGATGCGGGACCCGGACACGTCCAACTCCCGCCTGTGGGGCCTCATCGGCGTCGGCGGCGACGAGCTGATGGGCTACGGTCCCGACCTGGCCCAGGGCACGCCCGCGTTCATCATCGCCGGCCCGCCGAAGTCCGGCCGTTCCACGGTTCTCACCATGCTCGCCAAGTCCTATCTCGCGCAGGGCGTGCGGGTGGTCGTGGCCGCGCCCCGGCCCTCGCCGCTGCGCGACCTGGCCGGGCAGGAGGGCGTCGTGCAGGTCTTCACCGGCGACGACCTCGACGAGAAGGACCTCCGTGAGGCGCTGTCCACCTCGTCGCTGGAGAACCCGATCGTCGTCCTCGTCGACGACGGCGAGGACCTGCGCCGCTGCGACGCGGCGGACGAGTTCAAGGCTCTGGTCACGCAGGGCTCGCAGCTCGGCCGCTACCTGGTGCTCGGCGGCGACGAGGGCGAGATCTGCGGCGGCTTCTCCGGCTGGCAGGTCGACGCGAAGAAGGCCCGCCGGGGCGCGCTGCTCTCGCCGACCACCCACCGTTCGGGCGAGCTGATCGGCGCGAAGCTGCCGCGCAGCGCGGCAGCCGAGCAGCCGACGCCGGGGCGGGCGATCCTGCACCTCGGCGACGGCACGCCGTTCTCCGTCACGACCCCCGCGCCGTGACCTGACCGCAGCCCCCGACGACGCCCGTGCCCGTCCCGTCCGCCCACGCGGAGGGGGCGGGCACGGGGCGTCTCGGCATCCCTCGCCTTGCCCGGAGTCTCCCGTGCCCGCGCTGACCTACGTCGGCTTCTACGCCGAACTCGTCCCCGACGACACCGCCCCGCACCACGGCTCGCTGCGCGAGGCCCTCTCCCCGCCGGGCGACTACCCGCCCGAGCCCGTCGCCGCGTACCTGGAGGCCGGCCACCCGGTGCTCGATCTGACGGAAGGCACCCGCGACGTGATCGGCGACGCCTTCCACGTCCCCGGCGGCGTCTCCGTCCTCACGGACGGCACGTTCGTCTGGCGACTCGACCTGGCCGCCTATGTCCGCCACTACACCCCGGCCCTGCCGGGGCCGCTTCTCACTCGCGCCCTCGCCTCGCCTGCCGCCGCGTCTCCGCTGTCGCGGGACGCGTTGCTCGCGATCACCGGCCGGGTCGTCGCCGATCTCGGTTTCCGGACCGGCTGACCCTGTGCCAGCCGGTGCGAACCGGGCAGACTGGCGGGGGTCGTGGCTCGTTGTGCCCGGCCGGTAACTAGTCTTGGTTCGCGCGGATGTGTGATCGTCCTTCTTTGATACGGAGTTGCTGTGGTTCGTGTGGCTCGTCGGAACAGGATCGTGTACGGGGCCGTCGTGGCGGCCAGCGCGCTGGTGCTGACCGCGTGCGGTGGGGACGACTCGGGGGAGGACGACGAGATCGCGGGCGTGCAGAGCCCGAGCGAGGAGCCCGAGGCCAGCGAGGACCCCGAGCCGACGGAAGAGCCGGCCGACGACCGCCCGGAGATCGACCTGGGGCCGGATCTGGAGAACGTCTACGAGAGCCACGTCTCCGGTGGGGATCCAGAAGACGCGATCGTCGAGTCGATCCAGGGGTTTAACGACGCCACGGACGAGGCGATCGTGAGCGGTGAGAACGATCGACCCGCGTTGCGCTACTACACGGCCGACGAAGCGCTCATGCGGACTCTCGAAGTGCTGAGTGTGGTGTACGAGAACGGCGAGTCTTCGACCGGAACGACTCGTTACACCATTCACAGCGTGAGCCTCGTGGACGATACCTCGGCGACGTTCACCTTCTGCCGCGATTACCGTGAACTCGATGTCACGGATTTCGAGACGGGGGAAGTCATCGAGGAGGCGGACCCGAACGCGGTCCCGGACCGGTATGTCGGTCGTGTTGAGCTGAACGAAGAGGACGTCTGGCAGGTCGTCGGTTATGACTTCGAACAGCATTCACCGGACTGCGCATGAGGCTGCGACGAGGTTTCGCTAGTGTGGCTGTCGTTTCCCTGGTGGCCGTCGCCATCACCGCCCCGGGCGGGGGACGCAGTGGTGGTGAAGCGACGGTGGAAGGAAGGTCGCAGGGGCCCGACATCGATGCCAGCGCCGGTTTCGCGCGTATCACCTACGACGCGCCGGACCCCGCATCAGGTCGCGGGCCGGCGAGCAGTTCGCATACCGACTGGTTGCCGCCCGCCTGTTACTACGCCCCCGCCTACAGTCCCGAGGAGTTCCAGGCCTACTGGGACGAGTTGTCGTCCCAGTTCTACCGAGTCGGCCATCCGGACGAGGACAAGCGGCTGTTGCGTGAGTCCCTGGAGGAGCAGTACGGCGAGGACGGGGAGTATCCGAACTACAACGTCGACAAGGAAGGGGAGGGGATGTTCTGGCAGGTTGTCCGCAACGAGAACCACCCGGATGAAGCGGCCCAATGGGCCTGTGAGTCCCGCACCTTCTGGGTCGACTTCGACGACTCGCCGCCCGCCGACATTCCGCAGGCCGTGGACATCGCGTTGCTCGCCGAGTTGGCGTATGAGCGGATCCGGGTGCCGGACACCGAGGTGGAGATGAACCCCGGTGGGGCGCAGACCGTGAATCTCGCGACGTGGATCTGGCCGACGGACGGGGGGTTCGAGCCCGTGTCGGTGACGGCCTCGCTCGACGGGTACGGGTTGTCGGCGACGACGACGGCGACGCCGGTGGGGTTGAGTGTCGCGCCGGGTACCGAGGACGCGCGGACGCATCCGGGGTCGGGGGAGTGCGCGATCGACGCGCCCGCGTACCGGGAGGGGTGGGAGGATCGGGAGCCGCCGTGCGGGGTGACCTATCTGCGGTCCACGCCCGAGGGGGAGTCGTACGAGCTGACGGCCTCGGTGCGGTGGGAGATCGCGTGGGAGGGGTCGGACGGCAGTGGGGGAACGTTGCCGGACGGGGTCTTCGAGACGGCATACGACGTGACCGTCGACGAGGTGCAGACCATCGTCCGCTGAGGCCGTCGTCCGCTGACGTCCATCCTCCGCTGACGCCGTCGTCCGCCGAGGCCGATCGTCCGTTGCGACGGGGGGAGTTGGCGCGGCGTGTTTCCGGCACGCTGCACGTGCACGCAGGTCACGCGCCCCGCGGGGACCGCGATATGTTGCGCGATCGTCGTTGAAGGCGCCGTGAGCGGACTGATAGCGTGCGAATCACCGGATAGGGTAATGAGACCGTTCTTTTGCGTGAGCGTTCGTGCATCGGACACGAACGCCCTCCTCCACGTGGAACCGGGGTTGGCGGATGAGGACTGAGGACCGGGTATCCACGGCTGCGAAGAAGTCGATCGCCGTTGGCCCAGTGGCCGGGGACCGGCTGCCGGCTCCGCCGCGTGAGCGGAAGCCCGCGCTCGCGGCGCTCGCCGCGCTGTTGGTGCTGGTCGGCGCCCTGGGGGCGACGATCCTCGTGATGCGTGCGGGGGACCGGGTCGAGGCGATCCGCATCACCGAGCGGGTGCCGATGGGCCAGCGGATACCGGAGTCCGCGATGGAGCCGGTGCTGGTGGCCGAGGACGACGCGGTGAGCTACGTGCGGTGGGAGCAGCGCGGCACCGTGATGGAGGAGTTGCGGCCGACCACCGACCTGGTGGGCGGCACGGTGCTGGTCGGGGAGATGCTGACGGGCGAGTCGACGCTGCCGGAGGGCGAGGTCATGGTGGGGGTCTCGCTCCAACCGGGCCAGTACCCCACGGGACTTGAGGCCGGCGACACGGTCGCCGCCTACTGGGTCGGGGACGACGGCCCCGCCGGTGAGACCGGGGAGTCCGGGCAGGACGGCGCGCGGTCGGGGCCGGAGACGCTGCTGACCGACTCGGCGCGGGTTGCGGCGATCCACGGCGACGGCGGTGGCGGCGGCAACAGCACGCTGCCGGTGACCCTGCGTGTCGAGGAGGCCGTGGTCTCCGAGTTGACGAGCGCGGCCGCGGCCGGCGACGTCTCGCTGGTGGTCGTCGCCGCCCCCGCGGAGTGAGCGGGCGGCGGATGAGCGTGCGACGAGGAGGCGCCGGGCGCGTGCACGGGGCGGGAACGGTGGGCGGATGGCGCTGATAGCAGTGGCCGCTGACAAGGGTGCGCCGGGGGTGACCACCGCGGCCGTGGCCCTCGCCGCGCTCTGGCCGCGCCGGGCGCTGCTGGCCGAGGTCGACCCGGCCGGCGGGGACCTGGTCTACCGCTCGGTGACGGAGAACGGCCGCCCGCCCGACCCGACCACCGGCATACTCTCGCTGGCCGCCACCGCCCGCCGGGGCGTCGTGGCCGAGCAGTTGTGGGACCACGCGCAGCGGCTCTCCGGCGGGTTGGACGTGCTGGTGGGCCTCGCCAACTCCGACCAGGCGGCCGGACTGACCGGCCAGTGGGGCGCGCTGGGGCGGGCGTTCGCCGAGCTGGCGCAGTCGCCGCACCACGAGGTGGCGGCCGACGTGCTGGCGGACTGCGGGCGGCTGGACGCCGGTTCGCCGGTGCACGCGCTGCTGCCGCACGCCGCGGTGCTGCTGCTGGTGACGCGTTCCTCGCCCGAGCAGATCGCCCATGTCAGGGACCGCGCCGCCGCGTTGCACACCAAGCTGCACGGCGGGCAGCGTGGCACCGCGCAGTTGGCGCAGCCGCAGATCGGCGTGGTGCTGGTGGCCGACCCGCAGCGCGGGGAGCGGGTCGCGACGCAGGTCAACGAGATGCTGATCGCCTCGGGCACCGGTTCGCGGGTGGTGGGGCTGCTGGCCGAGGACCCGGTGGGCGCCGAGCAGTTGGCGGGGCGCAGGCGGGGGCGGCTGGACCGTTCGCTGCTGGTGCGCTCCGCGCGGCGGGTGGTGGCCGACCTGCACCAGGTGTACCGGGGCGAGTTGGCGCCCTCGGGCAGCGGAGCGACCGGCGCCCAGCAGGTGCCGCCCCCCGGCGCGCAGCCGCCGCCCGCGCCGCGGGGCGCGCCCTCGCCCGCCGGCTACGCGCCGCCGCCGGGTTACGCGCCCCCACCGGGCTACGGCGCGCCGCCGCCAGGTCACGGCCCGTCGCCCGCCGGCTACGGCCCCCCGCACGCCGCCCCCCAGGGTCCGCCCTGGCGGCCGGGCGACGGCGCGGCCGGAGGTGCGGGATGAACGCGGGGGACGCCGGGCGCGCGGGCGAGGTCAACCACCAGCTGGTGAAGCGGTTCCGGCAGGACGCCGGTGACCGGATAGCCGAGCAGCGCCGGATCGACCAGGCCAGCGGCGTGCGGCCGATGTCGTCCGAGGACGAGCGGCAGTACGCGCGGGCCGTGATCGCCCAGGTGCTGGAGGAGTACGCGCGGGCGGAGATCGCCGAGGGGCGGGCGCCGTTGGACGCCGCCTCCGAGGAGGCGTACGCCGCCGCCGTGCACGCCGCGCTCTTCGGCGTCGGGCGGCTGCAGCCGCTGCTGGACGACCCGGACGTGGAGAACATCGACGTCAACGGCTGCGACCAGGTCTTCCTCGGTTACTCGGACGGCCGCGAGGTGCGCGGCGAGCCGGTGGCGGAGAGCGACGAGGAGCTGGTCGAGCTGATCCAGATCCTCGGCGCCTACTCGGGGCTCTCCTCCCGTCCGTTCGACTCCGCCAACCCGCAGCTGGACCTGCGGCTGCCGGACGGTTCGCGGCTGTCGGCCGTGATGGACGTGACCCGGCGGCCCGCGCTGTCGATCAGGCGGGCGCGGCTCGGCAAGGTCTTCCTGGCCGACCTCGTGGGCAACGGGACGCTCACCCCCGAGTTGGGCCAGTTCCTGACGGCGGCCGTGCGGGCACGGAAGAACATCATGATCGCCGGTGCGACCAACGCCGGGAAGACGACGCTGCTGCGCGCGCTGGCCAACGAGATCCCCGCCGAGGAGCGGCTGATCACGGTGGAGCGCGCGCTGGAGCTGGGGCTGGACCAGTTTCCCGAACTGCACCCGAACGTGGTCGCGTTCGAGGAGCGGCTGCCGAACTCCGAGGGCCAGGGCTCGATCACGATGGCCGAGCTGGTGCGGCGTTCGCTGCGCATGAACCCGTCCCGGGTGATCGTCGGCGAGGTGCTGGGCGACGAGATCGTCACCATGCTGAACGCGATGAGCCAGGGCAACGACGGTTCGCTGTCGACGATCCACGCCAATAGCTCGCAGGAGGTGTTCAACCGCATCTCCACCTACGCGCTCCAGGCGAACGAGCGGCTGCCGATCGAGGCGAGCCAGATGCTGATCGCGGGCGCGGTCAACTTCGTGCTGTTCGTGGAGCGGCGCAACACCTACGCGCAGGGCGGGAAGCTGCGGCGGTTCGTCTCCTCGGTGCGCGAGGTGAACGGGGTCGACGGGCGGGTGCTCTCCAGCGAGGTGTTCGCCGAGGGCGCCGACGGGGTGGTCCGGCCGCACGCGGCGCTGGCCTGTGCCGAGGAGCTGGCGATGTACGGCTACCGCGGCGGTTGGGGGTGACCCGGTGACGGTCTCGGGCGGCCTGTTCTCGGTGACCACGCTCCTCGGCCTGCTCTGCGGGGTCGCGGTGGGCGGCGGACTCGCGCTGCTGGTCGTGGCGTTGCGCGGGCTGCCGCCGACGAGCGCGGAGGAGCGCGCGGCGCGGCAGCGGCGGCGCTCGGAGCTGGCGGCGTTCTTCGGGCGGCGCGGCACGGTCGCGGCGGCGACGGCGGTCGCGGTGCTGCTGCTGACGCGGTGGCCGATCGCGGCGTTGGCCACGGCGCTGCTGGCGTTCTCGTGGAACCAGCTCTTCGGCGGCGCCGCCGAGGAGCGCGCGGCGATGCGCCGGGTGGAGGCGCTGGCCGGCTGGACGGAGTCGCTGCGGGACACGATCGCCGGCGCGGTCGGTCTTGAGCAGGCGATCCCCTCCTCGGCGCGCGCGGCCTCGCCGGCGTTGCGCGGCCCGTTGAACAACCTGGTGGACCGGCTGCGTGCGCGGACGCCGCTGCCGGACGCGTTGCAGGAGTTCGCGGACGAGCTGGACGACTCGTCGGCGGACGTGATCATCGCGTCGCTGATCCTCAACGCGCGGCTGCGCGGTCCCGGGCTGCGCGAGGTGCTGGGCGCGCTGGCGAAGTCGGCGCGCGAGGAGGTCGACATGCGGCAGCGGGTGATGGCGCAGCGGGCCTCGACGCGGCGGAGCGTGCAGATCGTCGTCGGGGTGAGCGTGGCGTTCCCGCTGGGGCTCGCGATCTTCAACCCGGGCTTCGTGGAGCCGTTCGGCGACCCGCTGGGCCAGGCGGTGCTCGCCGTGGTCTGCGGCCTGTTCGGACTCGGCTTCTGGTGGATGCGGCGGCTGTCGACGATCGAGACGCCCGAGCGCTTCCTGGCGCGCGGCGAGCCGGTCGAGGCGCTGCGGGAACGCGACCGGGCGGGCGGGGTGCCGGACGCCCGGCAGCCGGGCGGCTTCGACGGTGGCTTCGGCAGGGGGGCGAGCCGGTGAGGGACTCGATGGTGACCACGGCGGTCGTGGTGGGCGCGGTCTTCGGCCTCGGCCTGTACGCGCTGGTGCGGGCGTTGCTGCCGAGCCGGCGCGGGCCGGTCTCCACGGTGGCGCGGATCGACGAGATGCGGGCGCGCGGCGGGCTCGGCGGGTTCGCCCCTTCGGTGCCCTCGGCGCCGGGGGCCGGCGAGGGCGGCGCCGGGCGCTGGGACCAGCTCCAGTCCAGGATCGGCGACCGGGTGGCGGAGCTGTATCTGCAACGCGGCTGGGAGCAGCGTTCGTTGCGGGCCGATCTGGCGCTGCTGGACCGCACCTGGGAGGGGTTTCTCGCCCAGAAGGTGGTGCTGGCGGCGCTGGGGCTGTTCTTCGGCCCGTTCGTCTTCTCGATGGCGTGGCTGCTGGGCTTCGGCAGCAGCCCGGTGGTGCCGGTGTGGCTGGCGTTGGCGTTCGCCGCGGGCTTCTTCTTCCTGCCGGACCTGGAGGTGCGGCGGGACGCCAAGGCGAAGCGGCGGGACTTCCGCAGGGTGGTGGCGGCCTATCTGGACCTGGTGGCGATGAGCCTGGCCGGCGGGCGCGGACTGCCGGAGGCGCTGAAGGCGGCGGCGGAGGTGAGCGACGGCTGGGCGCTGCGGCGCATCCAGACGGCGCTGGCGGACGCGCGGATCACCGGGCTCACCCAGTGGCAGGCGCTGGGGCGGTTGGGCGACGAGGTCGGCGTGGACGAACTGAAGGACCTCTCCACGTCGTTGGCGCTGGTCGCGGACGACGGCGCCAAGGTGCGGGCCTCGTTGTCGGCGCGGGCTGAGACGATGCGGCACAGGGAACTCGCCGACATCGAGGGGAGCGCGGGCGAGAAGTCGCAGTCGATGCTGATCGCGCAGCTTCTGCTCTGTATGGGTTTCCTTATCTTTCTGATCTTTCCGGCCGGGATGCGCGTCTTCCAGGCGTGACGGGGTCGAGCGACGAAGTGTGGAGGTAATGCCATGGTGCGCCATCCGGCGACTGACTATCTGATCGGTTTTCTGCGCACCCGGCTGGCGAGGGCCAGGTCGGGCGAGTTGGACCGGGGTGCCTCGGCCATCGAGTGGGTGATCATCGCGGCCGTGGTGGTCGGCATCGTGGCCGGCGTCGCCGCGGTGATCATGAACGCCCTGGACGACCGCGCGGAGAGCGTCGGCGACTGCATCGAGGGCGCCCAGAACTACGCCAACTGCTAGCGGTGCGTCGGCTGGTGGGCCATCTGCGCCGCCGGGTGGCGCAGGGCGCCGACCGGGGCGGCTCGGTGGTGCGTGCGGGGGACCGGGGGAGTTCGGCGATCGAGTTCGTCTTTCTCACGCCGGTGATGTTCTTCATGATCTTCGGCGCGGTGCAGTTCGCGATGTACTCGTTCGCCGAGCACGTGGCGAAGGCCGCGGCGCAGGCCGGGGCGCGCACGGCGCGGGCCCAGGCGGAGGCCGACCCCGCGGGATGGCGCCGGGCGGCCGAGGACAAGGCGCACGACTACGTGGCGCAGCTGGGCCCCGGGCTCTTCCTGTCCAGGCCCGACGTGGTGACCAGCCAGCCGGGGGCGTTCACGGTGCGCGTCGAGGTCGAGGGGCGGGTGCCGTCGATCCTGCCCGGGGTGGACCTGACGGTGACGGCGGCGTCCGAGGGGCCGATCGAGCGCTTCGTGCCGGATGGAGGGTGAGATGCGGGACGCGCGAGGGCGCCCGAGCCCCGACCGCGGGGGTCGGGCGACGGGCGACCGAGGCATGTCCTCGCTCGAAGTGGTCCTGCTCGTACCGCTGATGATCGTCTTCATTCTGCTGTTGGTCGGCTTCGGTCAGCAGGTGTCGGGTCGGAACGCGGTCAACGGCGCGGCCCGGGACGCCGCGCGCGCCGGTTCGTTGGAACGCTCCACCGACGCCGCGATGAGCGCGGCGGCCGACGCGGCCGAGGGCCAGCTCGGCGACGTCTGCGTCGGCGGCTCGGTGCGCGTCGCGCGCACCACGCCCGGCGGGCACGAGCCGGGGTCGCTCTTCGGCGTCGAGGTCAGCTGCCGGGTGCGCGGCCTGGACATGCTCGGCATCGGGCTGGAGTCCACGCTCTCCGGCCGGTCGAGTTCGCCGATCGACCCGTTCCGGAGGTCCGGATGACGCGGCCGGGGTGGGTGGCGCGGCGCCTCGCGGCCGGCGGCGAGGCGGACCGGGGATCGGGCGCCGTCGTGGTGATCTTCTTCGCCGTGGTGGTGCTGGCGCTGGCCGCGTTCGTCGTGGACGGCGGGCTCTCCATCGCGCAGCGGGAACGCGCCGCCGACATCGCGGAGCAGGCCGCCCGTTACGCGGCCCAGGACCTCGACGAGGCCGCGCTGCGCGAGGGCGTCGGGCCGGCCCCGATCAACTTCGGCAACTGCGCCGTCCGCGTCGCCGAGTACGCCGAGTCCGTCGGCATGGACGCCGCCGACATCGCCGCCGCCGAGTGCTCCGAGGCCGCCGAGAACCAGGTCACCGTCCGCATCCGGCTCACCTACCGCCCGGTCTTCACCGGCATCGTCTACGACCGACCGCTCACCGTCTGGGGCGAGGCCACGGCCGAGGCCCAGGTCGGCTGAGCACCGCCCGCACCACCGCGCCCGCACCGCCGTCCGCACCAGAAGCCGTTTCCAGAAGCCGTTTCCCAGCAGCCGAGTTCACAAAGCCGTTCCGTCCGACCCCGGGAGCAACCACCATGGCCCGCACACCACCGCCCGTTCCGGGGAACCGGACGCCCGTCCCGGTGCGGGGCAGGCGCGGACCGCGCGAGGTGCTGCTGGCGCTGGTCGCCGCGCTCGCGCTGCTCTGCCTGGTGGTCGGGGTGCCCCTGGCGCTGGCCACCCTCGTCGGCTGGCCGCTGCCGCGCACCGCGCCCAGCCTGGACATGCTCACCGAGGAGATCGACACCGGCACCTTCGTGCGGGTGCTCGCGGTGCTGGTGTGGGTGGCCTGGGCGCAGTTCACCGCCTGTGTGCTGGTGGAGGTGTGGGCCGCCGTCTCCGGCGTCGGCATCCCGCGCCGGGTGCCCGGCGCGGGGCCCAGCCAGTTGCTGGCGCGGCAACTGGTCGGTGCCGTGCTGCTGTTGACCTCGGCCGCCGCCTCGTTGACGCCGGGGCTCAGCCAGTGGGGCACGGGCCACGAGGCGCCGGGGCAGGGCCGGGTGGTGGCCGAGGCCCAGCTGCTGCCGGGCGCGGGGCCCGCCGCCGCACCGGGAGCGAGCGCGGCCGACGACCGCAAGGTCGACCCGGCCGACGCGGGCGACGCGGGGCTCCACACCCTGGCGGGCGGGGAGGGCGAGGCGGCCGACACGCTCTACTACCGCGTCCAGCCGCCCGAGGGCCGCCACCACGACACCCTCTGGGGCATCGCGGAGCGGCACCTGGGCGAGGGGACGCGGTACAAGGAGATCTACCAGCTCAACAAGGACCGGCTCCAGCCCGACGGTTCGCGGCTGACCGAGGCCAGCCTGGTCCGGCCGGGCTGGATCCTCCAGATGCCGGCCGACGCGCAGGGCGGCGAGTTGGTCACGCTGCCGGGCGAGGAGTCGGCGGCGGACGAGTCCCGCGCGTTCGACCGCTACGCCGCGACGGGTGACGCGACGGGTGACGCGGCGGGCGCCGACGCCTCGGAGGCGTCGGCCGGTCCGCCCGAGGCGGGCCGGGCCGACGAGCGGCCGGCGCCCGGCGCCAAGGGCACCGAGGGGGCCGAGCCCGTCGGCGCGGGAGGCCGCGCGGCCGACCCGGCGGCGTCCGCCCAGCCCCCCTCGG
This sequence comes from Streptomyces zhaozhouensis, assembly GCF_900230195.1. Classification (GTDB taxonomy): domain Bacteria; phylum Actinomycetota; class Actinomycetes; order Streptomycetales; family Streptomycetaceae; genus Streptomyces; species Streptomyces zhaozhouensis. The sequence continues at coordinate 83,990 of NZ_OCNE01000023.1, read as the reverse complement.
CGGGGGAGGCGGACGCCGACGCCGCCGACGGGCTGCCCGACGCGCTGGTCGCCGCGCCGCTGCTGGCGGCCGGGCTGCTGATGGCGCTCGGCCGTTCCCGGCGCACCGCGCTGTGGCAGGCGGCGGCCGGAACGCTGCCGCGTTCCGTCGCCGACGACCTGGCGCCCCGGTCGCCGCGCGGCCGGGACGCCAGGGACGCGCTGCTGGTCGGCGCCGCCCCCGAGCAGGTGGTGTTCCTCGACCGGGCGTTGCGGCTGCTGTCGGCCGCGCTGGCCGGCGAGGGCCGGACGCTGCCGGCCGTCTACGCGGCCTGGCTCGGCCCCGCCGCGCTGCACCTCCAGCTCGCGGGCCCGGTCGGCCGCCCGCCGGCGCCCTGGACGCAGGGACCCGACCAGACGTACTGGACGGTGGAACGCGCCCAGCTCCCCGACGACACCGGCGCCGCCCCGGACGCCGAGGCCCCCTACCCGGGACTGGTCAGCCTCGGGATGCGCGAGGAGCTGCGGCTGCTGCTCAACCTGGAGGCCGTCCCCGGCATCGTCGCCGTGCGGGGCGCGCCGGCCGACCGGGAGGCGGTGCTCTCCTCGATCGCCGCCGAGCTGGCGACCAGCGGATGGTCGGACCGGATGACGGTGACCCTGGTCGGTTTCGCGCCCGAGCTGACCGCGCTGGCGCCCACCCGGGTGCGCCATCTCGACGACATCGCGGGCCTGTTGGAGGTCATGGAGACCGAGACCGGGCTGCGGCGCGGCGCGTTGCGCCACTCCGGCCACGAGTCGCTGCTCAGCGGCAGGACCGGCCCCGCGCGCCAGCAGCAGTGGGCGCCGCACCTGGTCGTGGTGGGCGCCACGCCCACCGACGAGGAGTCGGAACGCCTCGCGGCGCTGGCCGCCGCCTCGGACCGGCTGGGCATCGGCTATCTGCTGGGCACCGAACGGGCCGAGGCGCCCGGTGTGGCCTGGGAGTTCCGGATCGCGCCCGACGGCACGCTCAGCGAGCCGGAGATGGGGCTGACGTTGGCGGCCCAACGGCTGCCCGCCGCGCGCCGGGCCGCCGTCGTCGAGCTGTTCACCGCTCTGACCGCGCCCGACGCGGCACCGGCGCCGGTCGGCGGCCCCACCGTCGACCTGGGACGGGGACGCCCCGGCGTCTATGTGCGGATGCTGGGCGGCTTGGAGATCAGCGGCCTGGAGGCGCCGGAGGCGGAGCGCGCGGCGCGGCTGCGCGAGGCGCTCGCGCTGCTGTCGCTGCACCGGGAGGGCGTCCATCCGCGCGTGCTGGGCGCGGCGTTGTGGCCGCGCGGCGGCACCGACGAGCTGCGGGACGCGCTGGTCGAACGCCTCGCGCGGTGGCTCGGCGCGGACGGGGCGGGCCGGCCCCGGCTGCTGGCCGAGGCGGACGGGCGGCTGGCGCTGAGCGCCGACGTGCTCTCCGACTGGGATGTGCTGCGCACCCTCCACCACCAGGTGCTGGTCAGCGAGAACCCGACGGAGGCCGGTCGCCCGGCGGACCGGATGCGCAAGCTGACGGACGCGCTGGCGCTGGCGCGTGGCGCGCTGCTGGCCGAACAGCGGGCGGAGGGCGCCGGGTTCGGCTGGCTGGAGCACGAGATCGTGGACGCGCAGTACCCGCTGCTGGTCGCGGAGATCGCGTTGACCCTGGCCGGGGAGCACCGGGCGGCGGGCGAGGGCGAGTCCGCCTACGCGGCCGTCCGCTCGGCGCTGGCCGCCGCGCCCACCGACGAGCGGCTCTGGAACGAACTGCTGCGCTCCGCCCACGCGACGGGTCGCGCCGAGTGGCTGACCGGCGCCGTCGACTGGCTGGTCGCCCACCACGGTCAGCTCTTCGGCCCCGCCACCCCGCTGCCGGCGCAGACGGAGGCCCTGCTCGACGAACTCCTCCCCACCTGGCGCGAGTCGGCCCCGACGCCGGGCTGAGGCCGGCGGGCGCGGTGACCTGCGCCCGCCGGGCCCAGCGGCTCAGCGGCTCAGCGGCTCGACGGGGTCAGGGCCCCGCCGTCGGGGCGCCGTTGATGACGAACTGGGAGCCGGGTTCGATCACCACGTCGCCGTCGGCCATGTCGGCGATGGTGACCCCGCTGAGGTCGGCGCTGCCGCGCGCGCCGCCATGGGCGAGGATGCCGGCGCCGTTGAGGGAGCCTTCGATGGTGACGTCCGAGATCGCGACGTCCGGCACCGCCCCGCCGCCGGACTTGAACTGGATGCCGTCGTAGGTGGAGTCCAGGATCTCGGTGTCCTCGATGGTGACCCCGGTGATGTCCCTGGTCGCGGCGAAGAGCGTGATCGCGCCGAACTCCTGCGCCTCGCCCCAGAACGCGCCGCCGGTGCGGTGCAGGCTGTTGCCCGTGATCAGCGTCTCGCCGGAGAACGGCAGCGGGTCGTGGTCGGTGGCGAGCATGATGCCCGGGTAGTTCATGGTGTCGGAGATCGCGTTGCCCCGGACGGTGTTGTCGTGGCCGCCGTAGATCGCGACGCCGTTGGCGCGCCACGGCAGTTGGATGGTGTTGTCGGCGAAGGTGTTGGAGTGGGTGACGTCCACGCTCGGGTCCTGGACGCGCGGGTTGGCCCAGATGGCGAGCGCGTCGTCGCCGGTATTGCGGAACGAGGAGTTGGTGACGGAGGAGTTGCGCGCGCCGTTGGTGAGGTTGATGCCGTCGGCGTAGGTGTTGCGGACCCGGACGTCGGTGAACTCCAGGCCGTCGGCTGGGCCCCACAGCTCCGGGATGTTGTCGACGTCGCGGCCGACCCACACGCCGACGTTGGCGTGCTCGATCCACACCCGTGAGATCTTGGTGCCCTCGCCGAAGCGGCCGTTGAGGCCGACGCCGCCCTCCTGGCCGCCGTCGCCGCCCCTGATGGTGCCGGAGCCGAAGATGGCGAGGTCGGAGATCTGGGTGTTGGCGTCGATGTCGAAGCCGAAGTTGCCCTCGTGCGGGTGGTTGATGCCGTTCGCCTCGTGCGGCGGGGTGAGCGTGTACAGCTGGGAGTGCCACATGCCGGCGCCCCTGATGTCGACGTCCCGGATGCCCACCTGGTTGTACTGGCCGCGGTCCTCGGGGTCGTCGGTGAGGATCTTCTGCTCCTGCCGCCACTGGCCCTCGGGTATCCAGACGCAGTCGATCTCGCCGTTCTGGTCGGCGGTGACGGCGGCCTGCAACGCCTCGGTGTCGTCCTCGCCGTCGTCGGGCACGGCGCCGAACTCGGTGATCGAGACGCACTCGGCGGGCTGCTCGGCCGGCGGCGCGACCTCCTCCAGGTCGATCAGGTCGACGACGTAGAACTCGGCGGTGTCGTCCGCGTCCCGTTGCAGCCGGAACGTGGAGCCGGCCGGATAGGTCTCCTCCAGCAGCAGGTGCGACTCGTCGAAGAGCCGGCGGGCGTCCGGGCCCGGGGTGTTGGTCAGCCCCTCGGGGTCGTCGGTGGTGCCGTAGAGCCAGCTGTGCTTCGAGGAGAGGGTCAGCTTCTCCACGAGGGTGTCGTCGACGTAGAGGCTCAGGGTCTCCTCGGTGCCGCCGCCGCCCGGTGCGTCGGGGACGGAGTTGCGCACCACGATCGAGTTGGCGGCCTCGGTCGAGGTGAACTCGACGTGGTCGCCGGTGGCGTCGAGCCGCACGGAGGCGCGCCCGGAGGACTCGGTGCCGAAGTTGGTGTGGCCGAAGGTGCGCTCGGGGTCGGCCTCCAGCAGCGTCCCCCGGTAGTCGCCGTCCTCCGCCTCGTACTCGACGTAGGGGAGCGCGGCGCCGCGCGGCTCGGCCGACGCGGCCGGGTCGGCCGGGGGTGCCGCCGAGGCGGCGACCGGGGCCAGCCCCGCCGCCACCAGCGCGGCGAGCGAGAGACCGCCGATCAGCCGCCGGCCTTGTCGACGGCGGGGACCGCGTTGTTTCCGTTCCATGGTGACCTCAGTTCTGTGGGGGTCCCCGTGGGGGCCCGTGGGGGACGACAGAGAGCTGGACTACCGGTGCCAGGGCGCCAAGGAAGGGCGCCTGCCTCGAACTTGCGAAGTGAACGCAAATATTTGAGTTGTTTTCATCTAACTCTTGCGTTCAGAAGTCAGAGTTTTCAAGCATGTCCGGGGTTTGTCAACGGTCCGCGCACGGCGGCGACTTGACCGGGGAGGACTTGCCTCGTGTGGACTCCAGCCCTCTACGCTCGGCACCTCCACGGCCGGGGAGGACACGGCCGAAGACGAGCCACGGGAGGCCGGGTGCGGTACACACGACTGGGGGCGACGGGCCTGGAGGTCTCGGTGGTCTGCCTCGGCTGCATGAGCTTCGGGGTGCCCGAGCGCGGCGCCCACCCCTGGACGCTGGACGAGGAGAACAGCCGGCCGTTGATCCGCCGGGCCGTCGAGGCCGGCGTCACGTTCTTCGACACGGCCAACGTCTACTCCGACGGCACCAGCGAGGAGATCACGGGACGCGCCCTCGCCGAGTTCGCCCGCCGCGACGAGGTCGTCATCGCCACCAAGGTCTTCGGCAGGACGCGCCCGGGGCCCAACGGCGCCGGGCTGTCGCGCAAGGCGATCCTCGGCGAGATCGACCACAGCCTGCGCCGCCTCGGCACCGACTACGTCGACCTCTACCAGATCCACCGCTTCGACCCGGACACCCCGGTCGAGGAGACCATGGAGGCCCTGCACGACGTGGTGAAGGCCGGCAAGGCCCGCTACATCGGGGCCTCCTCGATGTGGGCCTGGCAGTTCGCCAAGGCCCAGCACACCGCCGAGCGCAACGGCTGGACCCGCTTCGTCTCCATGCAGAACCACTACAACCTGCTCTACCGCGAGGAGGAGCGCGAGATGCTGCCGCTCTGCGCCGACCAGGGCGTGGGCGTCATCCCGTGGAGCCCGCTCGCGCGCGGACGGCTCACCCGCCCCTGGGAGGAGGCCACCGCCCGCTCGGAGACCGACGTCATGACCGGCACGCTCTACCAGCCGGGCGACCGGGAGATCGTCGACCGGGTGCGGGAGACCGCGCGCCGACGCGAGGTCCCGCCGGCCCGGGTCGCCCTCGCCTGGCTGCTCGCCCAGCCCACCGTCACCGCCCCCATCGTCGGCGCCACCCGCGCCGGCCATGTCGAGGACGCCCTCGCCGCGACCGAACTCACCCTCACCGAGGAGGAGATCGCGTATCTCGCCGAGCCCTACACCCCGCACGCGGTGACCGGGGTGTCCGTCCCGCTGCGCTGAGCCACCGGACCGCGCGACCCCCGCGCCCAGGCGTTAACCCTGTAACGATCCCCCGTTCCGCCTTTCCCCCGCGCCGGTCATGGTGTCGAATGACCGGCGCGCGTACGGCGGGTAACGTGCGGACGCGTATGCACGACGCACACGTACGACGGAAGAAAAGATGGGGGGACACGTGGCGCGAAATCAGAGCGTGAGAAGAATCGCGCGTGCGGTGACCGAGGGAACGGACCCCAGGGCCGCGGTGCGGAGCGAGGTCCACAGCCGCCTCGGCGAGATGGAGAACGGCGGAACGCAGGGGGGAGCGGCCGGCCGGGACGACGGAATGGACCCGAACGACTTTCCCGCCGCCAAGGACCAGGGCGGTGCCGCGACCGACACCGTCATGGAGCAGAAGACCGTCGCGCTGGACGACGCGGGCGAGGCGCTGAACCACAGCGAGCAGCGCCGCGCGGGCGGAGGCGGCCTGCACGTCATCTGCCCGATGGTGATCCCGCGCGGCCGTTCGCTGCTGAGCATGTTGCCGGTGCTCCTGCTGCTCGTCGTGGTGGCGGTCGGCACGCTGGTCGTCGGCGCCGCCACGGACGACGTGCTGACCAACCCGCTCTTCGGCGTCCATTCCTGGGTGATCGTGGTGCTGGCGTTCGGCTTCGTCTGGTGGCGCCAGGGCATGGTGATGGTGCCCGACGGCTGCCACGCGCTGATCACCAGGTTCGGCAAACTGGAACAGGTCGTCGGTCCGGGCCGGGTCATTCTGCTGAACCCCTGGAAGCGCGTTTCCTACATCATCAACACCACCCGCGAATACCCGTTCAACGCGCCGGTCCGCGAGGCCCCGACGCGCAGCGGGGTGAAGGCGTCGATCGACCTCTTCATTCAGTTCCGTATCAGTGACCCGGTGGAATTCGTCTACACCCTGGGCGCGGTGCGCGGCTTCCAGGAGAAGCTGAACAACGCGGTCAGCGAGACCATTCGCAGCCTCATCTACGAACAGGAGGCCGCCGGCATCTACAACATGGTGGGCGAGGACACCGGGCGGCTGCTCGAACAGCTCAACCAGCAGTTCCTGCCGGCCGTCGCGCTGACCAACGCCAACATCACCCACGCCGAGCCCAGCGACCGGGGCTACCGGATGGACCTCGCCGCGCCCGAGATGGTGCGGGTCGCCAAGGAGGCGTACACCCATGAGTACGCGCTCCAGCTCCGCAAGGAGCAGGACGAGGGCGATCTGACCAAGGAGTTGGCCACCCAGCAGGAGGAACTCTCCGCGATCCAGGCCGACATCGCCCAGTACCAGGCGCAGATGGACACCGCCGTGGAGCGGGAGACCAACCGCGCCGAGGCGCTCGCCCGCGAGCGCTACGTGATGGCCGAGTCCGAGGCGCGGGCCAACGCGGCGCTGCTGGAGGCCCAGGCGCTCGACATCCGCGCGGTGACCGCCGCCGAGGCGCCGGAGATCCTGGAGTACCGGTACCAGCAGCAGGTGCTGGACACGTTGGAGCAGGTCGCCGACCATCTGCCCCGGCTGGTGCGGATCGGCGCGGAACGGGACGGCGACGGCGCGACCGGTGTCGACTTCCTGGCGCTGGCCCGGCAGTTGGTGGGTGAGCGCGGCGCCGAGCTGTTCACCGAGGCCGACATGGCGGCGGTGCGGGCCAGGCTGCCGGAGGTGGCCGAGCGGATCGCCGGCCGGCAGGCCGAGATCGACGCGCTGCGGGAGGCCGCCAGGCCGACCGTCGTCCCGTCACCCGGCGAGGACGCCGGCTCCGCCACGGGGCCGGGCGACGACGCGGGTTCGGCCGCCGGGGGGCCGGCCGACCCGCGCGGGTTCGAAGTGCCGGGCGCGCCCGGGGAGTTCGGCGACGCCGGGGGCTTCTCCGGCGCGTTCGGCGACCGCGCCTTCGGCGAGGACGAGGAGGGTGACGCATGAGCACGCCGCGCGGAAACCGTTCGGTCATCGCGGAGGCGGTGGCCCCCTGGGGCGAGGTCGCCCAGTTGCTGCGCGGCGGCGACGCGGGAACGCTGACCCCCGTCATCATCCCGCGCCACCGCCGCCGCCTGTGGTGGATGGCGCCGCTGTGGCTGGGCGTCTTCGCCATGCTGACCGGCGTGATGCTGGCCGTGCAGGACGCGTCCGGCGTCGGCGAGTTCGCCTACGACGCGCTGGCCGTGCCCGCCTACGGCCTCGGCCTGGCGCTGCTGCTCGCCGGCGGGCTGTGGTGGTGGCGTTCGTCGATCGTCGAGATCGAGCAGGGCACCAACGGCATCCTCACCCGCTACGGCGCGGTGGTCAGGACGCTGGACCCGGGCCGCCACTACCTGTGGCACCCGTGGTCGCGGGTGGAGTTCGTGGTCGACACGTCGACCGAGATCCCCTACTCCGCGCCGGTCATGGCCTGCCCCACGCGGGAGAACGTGCCGCTGCGGTCGATCGAGTTCTTCCTGAAGTTCCGGATCACCGACGCGGTGCTCTTCGTCCGGATCATCGGGGCCGGCAACTTCGACCTGGTGCTCTCCAGCGCCGTGCAGGACGCCATCCGGCAGCGCGCCCGGCAGATCAGCACCGAACGCGCCTACGACCTGCGCGGCTCCGACGTCGCCGACATGCAGGAGCTGCTGAACCGGCAGCTCTCCCGCTACGGCGTGCGGATCACCGGCAGCAACATCCCCGACGTCCAACTGCCCGCCCAGTACCAGCAGCACTTGGCCACCCGCGAGCGGGTCGCCAAGGAGCGCGTCGCCTACGACCAGGAGTGGGGCCTGACCCGCAAGCGGCGGATCGACGCGCTGGGCATGGACATCGAACGGGCCAAGAAGGTGCGCGACGCCCGGATCGTCGAGGTCAACGCGGCGCTGAACAACGCCCGCGAGCAGGTCGCCCAGCTGCTGGAGAAGCAGGAGACCAACGCCCAGCGCGTCAGGTTCGAGATCGAGACCAGGGGCCGCAGCGGGCTGATCGCGGCGGAGAACGAGGCCAGGGCGCAGCGCCGGCTGGCGCAGGCGTACCGGGACAACCGGGCGGTGCTCCAGTACGAGTTGGCCAGGCGCCGGCTGGAGGTCGGCGCCGAGCTGGCGGGGAAGGCCCCGCAGCCGGTGGTCGTCCGCACCGACGCCGGCTCGGGGGGCGACTCCTCCGCGCTGGCCACCCTGCTGACGGCGCAGCTGCTGCCCCGGCTGGACGGTGCCGACCGGGGGGACCGCGCGCCTTCGTCGCAAGCGGCGCTCGCGGCCCAGTTGCGGCAGGCCGCCCAGGAGTGACGGTCTCCCTTCCCTGACCGGAGCGAGCGCCCCCGTGGAAACGCGGGGGCGCGTCGTCGTGTCAGGGGGCGCGCCGTCGTATGAGCGGGCGCCCGGGGGCGCCCGGTGCCATAGTCGCTGTGCCGGACCTCGTCGCGGGCCGCCCCGGAGCCCGCCGCCGGCCCGACCCGACGCCGAGAGGAGCCCGTCGTGAACGCGAGCACCGAGCTGCTGGTGGACGCCTTCGACCGGATCAGGGAGGAGGTGGAGGCCACCGTCACCGGGCTGACCCCCGAGGAGATCGCCGCCCGCGTCGGCCCCCGGGCCAACCCGATCGGCTGGCTGGTCTGGCACCTCACCCGGGTGCAGGACGACCACATCGCCGAGGTCACCGGCCGGGCGCAGGTGTGGACGCGGGACCGCTGGGCCGAACGGTTCGCGTTGCCGTTCCCCACCGAGGCCACCGGCTTCGGCCACACCTCCGAGGACGTGGCGGCGCTCGGCGCCCCCGAGGCCGACCTGCTGATCGGGTACCACGTCGGCGTCCACGAGCGGACCGTCTCCTACCTCAACAGGGTGAAGATCGGCGACCTGGCCGAGATCGTCGACGACCGCTGGAACCCGCCCGTGACGCTCGGCGTCCGGCTGGTCAGCCTCGTCGCGGAGGACCTCCAGCACGTGGGCCAGGCGGCCTATGTGCGCGGCCTGTTGCGGGACGGAACGGACTGAGCCGGCCGGTTCGCGCGGCCCCGGGGCCGTCCCTGTCACAACTTCGAAACCCCTTCGCGACAAGGCCATGGCAGCGGCGCCGCGTGGCGCCCGCCGGGGCCCTCCGGGTCCTACGCTCGTAAGGCCGCGCCCGCGAAAGGTCACCTCCGCGAAAGGCCGCCCGCGCGCCTTGAGGGACCGCCTTCCGAAGGATCCACCCCCCGATGCACCACGCCCCGACGTACCAGCGCCCGCGCCCCGCGCCCGCCCCGCCGGCCCCGCCCTCCGACCGCCCGTCCGGCACGCTCCTCGGCGAGACGCTGTGGCGGGTGCTGATCGTCGTCTGCGCGGTCCTCGGCTACCGGGCGACCGAGGGCGGCACGCTGCTCGCGCTCAGCCAGTTGGCGAGCGTGGCCGCGGCGGTCGGCTACTCGGCGGTCGTCGTCGCCACCCTCACGGCGGCGGCGCTGCGCCGCCCGGAGCCGCCCACGGCCTGGCTGCGCGGGCTGCTGTCCGTCAGCCTGCTGGTGGTGATGACCACCTGGTTCACGGCGATGGGCGGCGGCATCGACGAGACCTGGTCCTTCTTCGAGCACCTGCTCACCCCGCTCGCCGCGCTCGTCGACTGGCTCTGCGTGGGCCGCCGCCAGCGCAACGCCCGCTGGTGGTACCCGCTGACCTGGGCCGGGGCGCTGCTGGCCTACCTCGTGGTCTATCTCTTCTCGGACGTCGCGATCTACCCCTTCCTGGACCCGTCCGACCCGACGTTCCTCCCGGCTCTCGCCACCCTCGCCGCCACCACCCTCGCCCTCGGCTACGTCCTCGTCGCGACGGCCCGCGCGACGGGGGCGCCGCCGGCGTCCCGGGCGCCGGCACCGGCGTAGGCCGTCTCGTTTGGATCTTCGCGGGGGCGTGAGGCGCGCGGCCAGCCACGCCGGCTATGCCGTCGCCGGCGGTGCCCCGCCCTCCGCCCGGAGGCGCAGCCGCTGCGGGAGGACCGTGTACTTGGGGTCGCGGGCGGAGGCGATGCCCGCGTGGAAGACGGCGAAGCGGGTGGCGGCGGAGGCGGCCAGCAGGGTGGCGCCGCTGACGGCAGCGGCCGCGCGGTTGCGGCCGGCGAGGAGCGTGGCGCCCGCCGTGCCGAGGAACGCGAGGCGTTTGGCGGTGGTCAGCAGCCGCCCCGGGCGGCCCGTGCGGTAGGGCTCGGCGGCGTGCCCCGCGCTGGTCAGCAGGGAGCGCAGCGCCAGCGCCTCCGCGCCGGCCGCCAGCGCCGCGACGCCCCGGGCCGGCCCGTTCTCCCGGCGGGGGCCGGCGAGCAGGGCCATGCCGGCGGCGGCCGTGGCGGCGGAGGCGGCGAACGGGTGCGGGAGTTCGCGGTGTGCCTCGTGCCAGGAGGGCACGGCGGTGTCGGCGAGCAGCACCCCCGTGTAGGTGGCGACGGCCGGGCCGAGCCCGGCCGCGGCCAGCGTCGCCGCCGTGCCGACGCGCGGCAGCAGCCCCGTCGCGGCGCTGGCCGCCGCCAGCCCGGCCGCCGGGCCGTAGCCGGCGAGCAGCCAGGAGCCGACGCTCATCGGCGACGTCGGCTTGGCGACGCGCAGCATGTTGAGGAAACGGGCCGGCCGTCCCAGGTCGTTGACGAGGGCGGCGGTGGACAGCGAGATCGCGCCCAGCGAGCTGAGCTTCAACGCCCGCGCCGTGGCCGGGCGCCCCGTGAGCTGGGCGGCGGCGGCCAGCGCGGAGCCGGCGCCGGCCAACCCGCCGAGGAACATGTAGCCGGCGATGTCCCGCGCCGCCCACGACGGCACCTTGAGCACCGGCCGCCCGTAGTAGGAGGTGAACTCCGCCCCGGGCACCATCCGTCGCTCCCGCGGCCGCCGCCCGTCGTCGAGCCCGTTGCCGAAGCGCGCCTCGCGCCCCGGGTGAACCCCCGCGAGCCCGTCGCGGGTGACTCGTGCCTCGCTCATCGCTTCCTCCCGAAGACGCGGTGCGCGGCGGCGATCCCGCCGAGCAGGGTGAGGGCGGCCAGCGCGGCGTGCCGCCACATGGTGGGCAGGTCACGCGTGGTGACCCTGGGGTCCGGCGGCAGCCCGTACACCTCGGGCTCGTCCAGCAGCAGGAAGAACGCGCCGCCGCCGCCGACCCCGTCGTCCGGGTCGGCGCCGTAGAGGCGGGCGTCGGGGACGCCGCCCTCGCGGAGTTGGGCGACCCGCCGCTCGGCCCGTTCGCGCAGCTCGTCCAGCGGCCCGAACTGGATGGACTCCGTGGGGCAGGACTTGGCGCAGGCCGGCTCCTGCCCGGCGCCGAGCCGGTCGTAGCAGAGCGTGCACTTGAACGCCCTTCCGTCGCCCTCGCGTTGCTCGATCACGCCGAACGGGCAGGCCGGCACGCAGTAGCCGCAGCCGTTGCAGACGTCCTGCTGGACGACGACGCTGCCGAACTCGGTGCGGAAGAGCGCGCCGGTGGGGCAGACGTCGAGGCAGGCCGCCTCGGTGCAGTGCTTGCAGACGTCGGACGCCATCAGCCAGCGCAGCTCGGTGCGCCCGTCGGCGGTCGGCGGCCCCGGCGTGGTGGGGGTGATCGCCGCCTCGTCGACGGGGGTGGCGGAGCCCCGCGCGGCGAGGGCCAACACGTCGAGGTCGGCGTGGGGTTGATGGGCCTGCTGCCCGCCGAGCGGCTTGGTCTGCTCGACGAAGGCGACATGCCGCCAGGTGGAGGCACCGAGCGCGGCGGTGTTGTCGTAGCTCATGCCGGTGAGCGTCAGCCCGTCCTCGGGGACCAGGTTCCACTCCTTGCAGGCCACCTCGCACGCCTTGCAGCCGATGCAGACGGAGGTGTCGGTGAAGAAGCCGACGCGAGGGGGCTGTTGTCCGGTCGTCTCTTCGGTCGTCAACGGTCAGACCTCCGTGCCGGTGGCGGTGGTGACGCCCGCCCTGCGGCGGTAGTCGGCGAGCAGTTCGAGCAGCGCGGGTCCGCGCGGGCGACGGCCGGGGCGGATGTCGGCGGACAGCGCCTTGACCTCCTGGATGTGGACGTTGGGGTCGAGCGCGATCGAGGCCAGCTCGTTGGCGGCGTCGCCGGTGGTGTGGCCGTTGGGGCCCCAGTGGTAGGGCAGCCCGATCTGGTGCACCGTCCGCCCGTCGGCGCGCAGCGGCGCCATCCGCGCCGTGACCAGCACCCGCGCCTCGACCGCGCCCCGCGCGGTGACGACGGTGGCCCAGCCCCGGTGGTCCAGTCCGCGTTCCGCGGCCAGCTCGGGGGAGACCTCGCAGAAGAACTCCGGTTGCAGCTCCGCGAGATACGGCGACCAGCGGGTCATGCCGCCGGCCGTGAAGTGCTCGGTCAGCCGGTAGGTCGTCACCACGTAGGGGAAGACCGCCGCGCCCGGCTCGTCGCCCGACGGGTGGTAGAGGTTCCCCGGCCTGGGATGGGTGGTGCGGACCGGGGAGCGGGAGTGCGCCGGGTGCAGCGGGTTGGTGAACGGGGAGTCCTGCGGCTCGTAGTGGCTGGGCAGCGGCCCGTCGGTGAGACCGGCCGGCGCGTAGAGCCAGCCCTTGCCGTCGCCCTGCATCACGAACGGGTCGTCGCCGCGCAGCGCGGCCACGCCCGCGGCGTGCTCGTCCGGGACGTGGTCGGGGCGCAGCCCGGGAACGAAGTCCGGGTTGTCGTGGCCGGTCCAGTCGCCGGACTCCTCGTCCCACCAGACGTACGCCTTGCGTTCGCTCCACGGCCGGCCGTCGGGCGCGGCGGAGGCCCGGTTGTAGAGGATGCGGCGGTTGGCCGGCCAGGCCCAGGCCCACTCGGCGGCCACCCAGTCCTGCTCGGCGGCCGGGCGGCGGCGGGCCGCCTGGTTGACCCCGTCGGCGCGGACCCCGCAGTAGATCCAGCAGCCGCAGGAGGTGCTGCCGTCGTCGCGCAACTCCGTGTAGGCGCTGAGGGGTTCGCCGTCGGGGCCGTGCCCGTTGATCTCGGCGAGCACCGCCTCGGCGTCGGGTTCCCGGTGCGTGCCGACCAGCGGGTAGTCCCAGGCCAGGTCGAGGAAGAGCCGGTCGGCCGGGTCGGTGGAGTCGGCCAGCTTCTCGCGGATGATCCGCCCGAGGTGGTAGGCGAACCACAGTTCGCTGCGCGCGTCGCCCGGCGGCTCGATCGCGGCGTGGTGCCACTGGAGCCAGCGGTTGGTGTTGGTGAACGAGCCGGACTTCTCGGTGTGCGCGGCGGCCGGCAGGAAGAAGACCTCGGTGCCGTTGGTCTCGGGGGAGAGCTCGCCGTTCTCCACCTCCGGCCCGTCGCGCCACCAGGTCGCGGACTCGATCAGCTGGAAGTCGCGGACCACCAGCCAGTCCAGGTTGGCCATGCCGAGGCGTTGCAGCCGGGTGTTGGCGGAGCCGACCGCCGGGTTCTCGCCGAGCAGGAAGTAGCCCTTGCAGTCGCCGTCGAGCTGGGCGAGGACCGTGTCGTAGGTGCTGTGCGAGCCGGTGAGGCGCGGCAGGTGGTCGAAGCAGAAGTCGTTCTCCCGGGTGGCGGCGTCCCCGTAGTACGCCTTGAGCAGGCTGACCAGATAGGCGCGGGTCTCCGCCCAGTAGCCCTTGTGGGTGCGGACCGCGTCGACGAACGAGTCCAGGTCCGGGTCGTGGGTGACCTGCGGCATCGGCAGATAGCCGGGCAGCAGGTTGAAGAGCGTGGGGATGTCGCTTGAGCCCTGGATGCTGGCGTGGCCGCGCAGCGCCTGGATGCCGCCGCCGGGGCGGCCGATGTTGCCGAGCAGCAGTTGGAGGACGCTGGCGGCGCGGATGTACTGGGCGCCGACGGTGTGCTGGGTCCAGCCGACGGCGTAGACGAAGGCGGCGGTGCGCTCGGGGCCCGAGTTGCGGGTCAGGGCGTCCGCGACCTGGCGGAACGTCTCCGGCGGCACGCCGCAGACCCGTTCGACCATCTCGGGGGTGTAGCGGGCGTAGTGGCGGCGCAGCACCTGGTAGACGCAGCGCGGGTGGGTGAGGGTCTCGTCCGTCTCGGGGGCGGTCGGCACGTCGTGCCCGCCGGAGCCGTGGGACTCGGAGCCGCCGGCGCGGTGCTCCATGGCGATCGCCTCGCTGGGCTGGGCGCGCTGGCTGCCGGCGGGGGCGCGGACCGAGGTGCCGGCGTAGGCCCAGCTGGCCGAGGAGTAGGCGCCGCTGCCCGGGTCGAGCCCGGAGAAGAGGCCGTCGAGGTCGTCGGTGTCCCGGAAGTCCTCGCCGACCAGCGTCGCCGCGTTGGTGTAGGAACGCACGTACTCCCGGAAGTCCTTCTCCTCCTCCAGCACATGGCGGATCAGCCCGCCGAGGAACGCGATGTCGCTGCCGGCGCGGATCGGCACGTGCAGGTCGGCGAGGGCGCTGGTGCGGGTGAAGCGCGGGTCGACGTGGATGATCGTGGCGCCGCGCGCCTTGGCCTCCATCACCCACTGGAAGCCGACCGGGTGCGCCTCGGCGAAGTTGGAGCCCTGGATGACGACGCAGTCGGAGTTCTGGAGGTCCTGCATGAACGTGGTGGCGCCGCCCCGGCCGAAGGAGGTGCCGAGGCCGGCGACGGTGGAGGAGTGGCAGACCCGCGCCTGGTTCTCGACGGAGACCACGCCGAGGCCGGTGAAGAGCTTCTTCAGCAGGTAGTTCTCCTCGTTGTCGAGCACGGCTCCGCCGAGGCTCGCGATGCCGAGGGTGTGCGCCACGCGGCGCCCGTCCTGCTCCCAGCGCCAGGTGTCGCGGCGGGTGGCGATCACCCGGTCGGCGATCATGTCCATCGCGGTGTCCAGGTCGAGCGACTGCCACTCGGTGGCGTGCGGCGGCCGGTAGCGGACGCGGTACTCGCGGGTCTCGGAGGAGACCATCTGCCGGGTTGCCGCGCCCTTGGGGCACAGGCGACCCCTGCTGACCGGGGAGGCGGGGTCGCCCTCGATCTGGGTGATCCGCTCGTCCTGGACGTAGACCCGCTGGCCGCAGCCGACGGCGCAGTACGGGCAGATCGAGTCGACGACGCGGTCGGCGGACTCGGTGCGGGCGCGCAGCGCGTCCGTTCCGGGGGAACGTGCGGCGGCGCCGCGCGGGTCCTGCCCGGCCAGCTGCCGGTAGACCGGCCAGTCCTGAATCCAGGTCCGCACGCCCATGCGTCGTTCCTTCCCTCGCGGCCGGAAAGTCGTGAATGGTGCGATCCTCACCCTGTTGCCCGCTCGGCGCGAGTCGGCCGGGGCCACTGCTGGCAGCATCGGAACCATGGAAGCGGCGTTTGTGGAACGGCTCGGTCCGCCGGGCGAGATCAGGCTCGGCCTGCTGCCCAGGCCGGCGCCGGGGCCGACGGACGTGGTGGTGCGTGTCGAGCTGACGACCGTCAACCCGGCGGACGCGCTGGTGCGTTCGGGCGCCTTCGTCACTCCGGTGCCGCTGCCGCTGGTGCTGGGCAGGGACGCGGTGGGAACGGTCGCCGAGGCCGGTGAGACGACCGGGTTCACGGTGGGCGAGCCGGTGTGGACCAACAGCCTGGGCCACGGCGGACGGCAGGGCGCGGCGGCGCAGTACGCGGCGGTCTCCGCCGACCGCCTCTACCGGCTGCCGCCCGGCGTGGACCCGACGGCGGCGGTGACGGTGCTGCACCCGGGTGCCACGGCCTGGCTGGCGCTCTTCCGCCACGGGCGGCTGCGTCCCGGCGAGACGGTGGTGGTGGTCGGCGCGGCGGGGAACGTGGGCGGCGCCGTCGTGGCGTTCGCCGCCGAGGCGGGCGCGCGGGTGCTGGCGCTGGCCCGGCCGGCGGACGCGGAGTACTGCCGGGGGCTGGGCGCGGCCGAGGTGCTGGACTACCGCGACCCCTCGCTGGCGGGCGCGGTGGCGCGGGCGGCGCCCGGGGGCGCCGCGCTGGTGGTGGACGCGGCCGGCCGCAACGACCTGGCCTGGGCGGTCGAGGTGCTGGCCCCGCGCGGCCGGCTGGTGGTGCTGGCGGGGGGCGCCGGGGGAGGGGACCGGCCGGTGCTGCCGGTGGCGGCGTTCTACCAGCGGGACCTGACGGTGCGGGGGTTCGTGATCTCCCGGGCGACCGTCGACGAGCTGGCGGAGGCGGCCGAGGGGGTCAACCGCCTGCTGTCCGCCGGGCGCCTCGCCTCCCGCCGCGCGACGGTCCGCCCGCTGTCCGCGATCGTCGAGGAACACCGCCGCGTCACCGACGGCACGACCCACGGCCGCCGCGTGGCCCTGCGCACCAGCACGCATTGACCTTGCCGGTCGGGTCGCGGCCGACCGCGGTGCGGTACCGGCTAGGTCGTCTCGTTTGGATCTTCGTGGATCAGGGCGCGGCGTCAGATGCGGTGCATCGCAAGGCGCCGGATCGCAGCTCATACTTGGTCGTATTCGCGCGATTCGGTAACGCAGCGAGGTGCCGTAGCTGGCGTCGCGCCCCCGCGAAGATCCAAACGAGGCGACCTAGGTGGGCTGTCGGCGTGCGGCGGGTGTGTGGTTGTTCGCGCGGTTCCCCGCGCCCCTGCTGGGGTGGGCGTGTGCGGTCCGGTGCGGGCTTGGGGGCGCGGGGAACGGCGCGGTGCGGGGGTGGCGGGCCGCGGCCGACTATCGCGCCCCGCGCGGCCGGCGAGGGGCGCATACTGCGGTAAGCTGGTCGGTATGTCTGGTACCAGGAGGATCACGGTCACGCTTCCCACGGAGCAGGTGGAGGAGCTGAAGAGGCTCACCGACAACGTTTCCGGGTACATCGCGGAGGCCGTGGCGCGCCAGCTTCGACACCAGTTGCTCGGTGAGGACCTGCGGCGGTATGAGGAGGAGCACGGGGCGTTCTCCGAAGCGGAGATGGACGCGGCGCGCGAGAGGATCTTCGGCGACGCCGGTGTCGGTTCGGGGGCGGACGCGGCGTGAACTCGCGGTTCGAGACCCTGGTTCTGGACAGCCAGGGGCTGTCGGCCTGGATCGCCCAGGACCGTGAAGTCCTCGCCGTCCTGCGGGCGTTCCACGGAATGGGCGCCGAGGTCGTCGTCGGCGCCAACACCATCGTGGAGGTGGGGCACGGCAGGATCAACCTGTCCCGTCTGTCCTGGGTCCTGTCGCAGGCGCGGGTGGAGCCCGTGACGGCGCGGACCGCCAGGGCCGCCGCGCAGTTGCTGCGGGAGGCGGGGCTGGGCGGCCACCGGCACGCGGTCGACGCGACCGTCGCGGAGGTCGCCTGCCGCCAGCCGGGGCCGGTCGCGATGCTCACCTCGGACGTGGGCGACATGCGTCGGCTCTGCGGCGACCGGGTGCGGCTCGTACGCGTCTGAACGCCCTACCTCACCCGAGCTCCGCGGGGCAATACATCCCAACAGGCGATCTTTGGTCACCTATGTCACGGTTTAAGGGACGTTGCCACCTGGGCGAGGCGAAACGGTGGTCACACCGCCGACCGGCCCACACATAGAGGCACGCCTTCCATGAGAACCGTGAACCGCCGAGAGGATGCTCCCGCGATGCATGAGATGCGAGCCGAAGTGAACGCGCAGGGTCACCGGAACTGGCATGTCACGCCGAAGGCCAGTTTTGTCGCGCTGTGTGGGAAGGACATGACGCGCCCCGACGGCGGGCCCCGGCCGGAGCTGTGTGAGGGCGTCGTGCACGAGGGGCACTGCGGGGACTGCGTGCAGGGGTTCGAGCAGTTCGTCACCGCGCGGCTCTGAGCGCGCGGCAACGCACCGGGAGCCGCCGGCCGCCCCGTTCAGCGGGGGGCCGGCGGCTCCCGGTCGTCCGGACGGCGGCCCTCCGCGGGGCGTTCGTCCACCAGCCTGGTCGCCAGCTCGTCGAGGACGACCCGGCGGCGCTCCACCGCGTCCGTGCGATAGGCGATCCGGGCCACGATATGGCCCGTGACCGGCGCCGTGAGCAGGGAGAACAGCGCGATCAGCAGCAGTGAGGGCGCCTTGCCGGCCGGGGTCTGGAGGACCGCCCCGAGCACCACCAGCAGCACCCCGAGGGTCTGCGCCTTGGACGCGGCGTGCAGCCGCGAGACCGTGTCCGGGAACCGCACCAGACCGATGCCGCTGAGCAGGCAGAACCCGGCGCCGACCAGCATCAGCACGGCGGAGACCACGTCGACGACCACGTCGCTCATCGCGTCTGCCCCCTCACCGCATGTCCTCGCGGCGCTCGATCAGCCGGGCCGAGGCGATCGACCCGACGAAGCCCAGCAGCGACAGGACCACCAGCACATAGCCGGTGGTGGTGTCCGAACGCGCGAGGGTGCCGAGGACCGCGCCCACCACCGTCAGGGTGACCAGCGCGTCCAGCGCCACCACCCGGTCCAGCGCCCCCGGCCCCGCCGCCAGCCGCCCCACGGCCAGCAGCCCGGCCAGGCTGACCAGGACGAGCGCGATGTTGGCCACCGTGGTCATGTGCCACCTCCCGTTCCGGCGGACCCGGCCGCCGTGTCGTGCGGCTGCTCGGTGAAGGCGCGCGTCAGCCGCCGTTCCACGGCCGCCACCTCGCGCCTGCGGCGCTCCGCGTCGGCGCGGCCGCGCACCGGCAGCGCGTGGATGTAGAGCAGCCGCCGTTCCCTGTCCATCTCCAGCACCAGGGAGCCGGGCACCATCAGGCTCAGCAGCGAGGTGGAGACCATCAGCAGCTCGCTGTCGGTGCGCAACGGCACCTCGACGATGCCGGTCGGCACCTTCGGGCCCTTGCGCACCGCCTCCCACGCCACCAGCACCGACGAGGTCACCAGCTCCGTCAGCAGCGTCCCGATCAGCCCCAGCAGCCGCAGCGGCCGGCGCAGCCGGGGCCGGCGGACCGGGGGCAGGCCGAAGAGGGCGACCACGCCGACGGCCACCAGCAGCCCGCCGACCAGCGGCACCGGTCGCACCCCGCCCCACAGCAGCAGCCACAGCACCCACAGCCACAGCACCGTGTTCGCCCGCTGGCGCAGGCGCGCGCGTCGGCCGGTCACCCCGCCTCCTCTCCCAGCACCGCCTCGCGGTAGCCGTCGCGTTCCAGCAGGTCGTGCGCCGCGCGTTCGCTTATCCGGCCCAGCTCCCCGGCGCCGACCGCGATCCCCACACCGGTCAGCACGATGCCGGCGGCGGCGCCGAGGATCAGCACGTTGCCCGGGTAGCGGCTCGGCGGCGGGCGCTCGGGGCCCGCGGAGAAGACGGCGCGCCACAGCCTGGCCATCGCGTAGAGGGTGAGCAGGCTGGTCACCAGCGCGGCGGCGATCAGCGCCGGCACCGCGCCGCCGTGCTCGCCGCCGGCCTGGAGCAGCACGAACTTGGCGACGAACCCCGAGGTCGGCGGGATGCCGGCCAGACTGAGCGCCGGGATCAGGAAGAGCCCGGCGACCACCGGCGGCGGGGGCGCGGAGCGGGCCAGCCGTTTCAGCGAGGCCGTGCCCGCGAGCCGCACCACGATGCCCGCCACCAGGAACAGCCCGGCCTGCACGGCGATGTGGTGCACGGTGTACAGCACGGTCCCGGTCAGCCCCGGCACGTCGAAGAGCGCCAGGCCGAAGAGCATGAAGCCGATGTGGCTGACCAGCACGAAGGAGAGCAGGCGGTTGATGTCGTCCTGCGCGACCGCGCCCAGGACGCCGAGCAGCAGCGTGAGGATCGCGGCGACGGCCAGCAGCGTCCATGTCTCCTCGCGGGGGAAGAGCAGCGTCTGGGTGCGGACCATCGCGTAGACGCCGACCTTCGTCAGCAGCGCGGCGAAGACCGCGGTGATGGGCGCGGGCGCCGTCGGATAGCTGTCGGGGAGCCAGAAGTGCAGGGGGACGGCGGCCGCCTTGATGCCGAAGACCACCAGCAGCAGCACGCTCAACGCGGAGACCAGGCCGCCCGGCACGTCCTCCATCTTCCGGCTGAGGTCGGCGAGGTTGACCGTGCCGGTCGCCGCGTAGCACAGGGCGATCGTGGTGAGGAAGAGCAGCGAGGAGGCGAGGCTGGTGATGGTGTACGTCATCCCCGCGCGGATGCGGCCCGAGCCGGCGCCCAGCGTGATCAGCACGTAGGAGGAGGTCAGCATCATCTCGAAGGCGACGAACAGGTTGAACAGGTCGCCCGCGAGATACGCCAGGCAGATGCCGCCGGTCAGCAGCAGATACGCCGGGTGGAACGCGAACGGCGAGGAGCGCCCCGAGTCCGCGAAGCCCTGCCCGATGGAGAAGACCAGCACCGCGAGCGCCACCGCCACCGAGACCATCAGCAGCAGCGCGGAGAGCCGGTCGGCCAGCAGCGTGATGCCCAGCGGCGCCGGCCAGCCGCCGAGCGTCGCGGCCGTCGGGCCGTCCCGTTCCGCCATCACCAGCAGTGCCACGGAGTCGGCCAGCACCAGCGTCAACACCACGACGCCCAGCAGCTGTTGGGCCGGCCGGCTGCCGGAGAGGGTGAACGAGACCCCGGCGGCGAGCACCGGCAGCAGCATGGGCGCGACCAGGAGCCAGGCGGTCATCGGCCGCTTCCCCCTCCCGGCTCGTGGTCCCGGTCGGTGGGCAGCGGCGGGCCGCTCTCCTCCCGGTCCTCGACGGTGCCGATCCGGCGGTCCTCGACGTCGTCCCGCACCTCGTCGTGCCCGTCCAACTGCCAGGCCCGGTGCACCAGCGCCAGCAGCAGCGTCGTGATGCCGAACGTGATCACGATCGCGGTCAACGCCATGGCCTGCGGCAGCGGGTCGGCGTAGCGCTCCGTGTCGTCCCCCTCCGCCACCACGGGCGGCATCCCCGGCGGGCCGCCGGTCAGGAGCAGCAACAGGTTGGCGGCGTGGCCCAGCACGATCACGCCGAGCAGCACCCGCATCAGCGAACGGTCCAGCAGCAGATAGAAGCCGGCGGCGAAGAGACCGCCGACGACCAGCGCCATCACCAGGTCGAGGGTGGTCATCCGCGCACCCCCCGCGGCCGCTCGTGGTAGGGCACCAGGGTGTCGCCGGCGTCCCTGGCCTGGGCGAGGGCGAAGAGCAGCTTCAGGCAGACGCCCAGCACCAGCAGGTAGACGCCGAGATCGAAGAAGACGTTGGTCACCACCTTGAGGTCACCGAGCAGCGGGATCGCCAGCTCGAACGAGGCGCTGTAGAGGGGCGGCCGGCCGAAGGCCAGCGGAGCGAGCGCGACGAGCGCCGCCAGCGCCAGCCCGCCGCCGGCCACCGCCCGCGGGGTGATCGGCAGCGGGAACGCGGCCTCCGCGCGGCGGCCCACCAGGTACCGCAGGGTGAACGCCTGCCCGGCGACCAGCCCGCCGGCGAAGCCGCCGCCGGGCCGGTAGTGGCCGGCGAAGAGCAGATAGACGGAGAGCACCAGCACGGCGGGGAACAGCGCGCGCACCACCACCTCAAGCAGCAGCGAACGGTCCCGCCTCGGCAGCTCGTCCGCCTCCGGCAGCCACGGCTCGCGCGGCACGTCCCAGTGGATGCCGCGGAACGCGCGCGCCGCCCGGCTGCCGTCCCGCGGGCCCGTCGGCCACTGTCGGCGCGAGGAGCGGTAGCCGAGCAGCGAGCCGGCGCCGATCGCCGTCACCAGCAGCACGCTGATCTCGCCCAGGGTGTCCAGCGCGCGGAAGTCCACCAGCAGCGCGTTGACCGCGTTGTAGGCGCCGGTCTCCGGGGCCCGCTCGACGATGGTCTCCGACAGCTCCAGGGAGTTCCCCGCCGCTGTCGCCGAGACCGCGAAGTACGCCACGCAGCCGCCCGCGGCCAGCGCCACCCCGGCCCGCAGCAGCCGACCGCGCGAGGAGGGGCGCTCCGGCGTGAAGTTGGACGGCAGCCTCCGCAGCACCAGCACGAAGATCACCAGGGTCAGCGTCTCCACCAGGAACTGCGTCAGCGCCAGGTCCGGAGCGCCCTGCACCAGGAAGAGCCCGGCCACCCCGTAGCCGACCGCGCCGACCAGCAGCACCGCCGTCAGCCGGTGCCGGGCCACCACCAGACCGCCCAGCGCGCTCAACACCACGACGCCGAGGGGGAGTTCCATCAGCGAGTGCCAGCCGACGACCTCCGGCCAGTCCGGTGGGTGGGAGAGCAGCGTGCCTCCGGGCACCGCGACGACGGTGACCAGCAGCACCGTCAGGTAGAAGGGCAGCGAACCGACCTGGGTGTGCCGGGTCAGCCAGGTCGCCGCGTGGTCGACGCCGTGCACCGTCAGGTCGTAGCCGCGCTGGCTGTCCGGCAGCCTCGGCATCCGGCGGCGGACGCGCTCCACCGGCAGCCGGGCCTGGTGCAGCACCAGCCCCAGCACGATCATCGTCACGGAGAGCACCAGGGGGGCGGTGACGCCGTGCCACAGCTTCACCGCGTAGGCGTGCCCCTCGCCGACCATCAGCCCCGGGGTGTCCGCGTACGGCTCGACCAGCCGCGCGGTGCCCGCGTACCAGACGCCGAGCACGGGCGCCGCGGCGGCCAGCAGGCAGATCGGCCACAGCAGCCCGAGCGCCGCCGGCCCCGGCTCCGTCTCGGGGATGCCCGGCTTGCGGGCGAACGCGCCCCACACGAACCGCGCCGAGTACGCCACCGTCAGCAGCGAGCCGAGCGCCATCCCGGCGACCGCCCACACGCCGCCGGCGAACGGCGCGTGCCACAGCCCGTCGAACGCCGCCTCCTTGCCGAGATAGCCGACCAGCGGCGGCAGCCCCGCCATCGAGGCGGCCGAGACCGTCGCCGCCACCGCGAGCAGCGGCAGCCGCCGCCCCACGCCGGAGAGCCGGGTCAGATCCCGGGTGCCGGTGGTCTTCTCCACCACGCCCACGGTCAGGAACAGCGAGGACTTGAACGCGGCGTGCGCCAGCAGCATTTCCTCCCCGGCCAGTGCCGAGGTGCGGGTCCCGGCGCCCAACAGGGCGATCAACATGCCGAGTTCGCTGACCGTGCCGTACGCGATCAGCAGCTTCAGGTCGTTCTGCCGCAGCGCGCGCCAGGCCGCGACCACCATCGTCGTCAGCCCGACCGCCAGCACCGCGGGCCGCCAGGGCCCGACGCCCTCCAGCGCCGGCGTCAGCCGCGCCACCAGGTAGACGCCGGCCTTCACCATCGCCGCCGCGTGCAGATACGCCGAGACCGGCGTCGGCGCCACCATCGCGGCCGGCAGCCAGGCGGAGAACGGGATCTGCGCCGACTTGGCGAACGCCCCCAGCAGGATCAACGTCGCCGCCAGCCACGTCAGCCCGCCGCTCGGCGGGTCGGCCACCAGCTCGGAGACCCGGTAGGTGCCGGCCTCGGCGCCCAGCAGGATGAAGCCGAAGAGCATCGCCAGCCCGCCGGCCGCCGTGGTCAGCAGCGCCTGCTCGGCCGCCCTGCGGTGGTCGGAACCCTCGCTCCGGCCGGAGATCAGCAGGAAGGAGATGACACTGGTCAACTCCCAGAAGACATAGAGGGCGATCAACTGGTCGGCCGTGACCAGCCCGAACATCACGCCGGCGAAGAGCAGCAGCAGCGCCGCCTCCCGGCCGGCCCCCGGCAGATAGCGCGCGCAGTACAGCAGCACCAGGGCGCCGACACCGCTGACCACATAGACCATCAGCAGCGAGAGCGGGTCGAGCCGCAGCTCGATCGTGAGGTTGAGCGCCGGCGCCCAGGACAGCGTCTCGTTCAGCGTCCGCCCGTCCAGCACCGCCGAGGTGTGCCACCCGGCCCACCCGACGGCGGCCAGCGGCGGCAGCGCCGCGACATACCAGGCGGCGCGGGGCGCGCGGGCGGCGAGCCAGGGGAGAAACGCGGCGACCACCGCGTGCAGGGCGAAGAGTGCGAGCACCTTCCGCCCTCCTTCGTTATGGTTTCGCGACTTCCCGGCGCGTGCCCGAGGCGTCCTCGGTGAAACCGCCACGCCACCGATCCGGGGGCTTCCTGACGGAATGGCACGGTTTCGATCATCCCGGGCCGAGCCCGCGCAACCGCGCACAGCGTGCTCCGGTCGCGTGTCGCGTGTCGCCGGCCGGAGGGCGGCGCCGTTTGGGGGGCCGGAGGCGGGGTACCCGGGGCGTCCGCCCGTCGTCGAGGGAGGGTGCCCGATGAGCACGCCGAGGCCGGGGCCCGAGCCGGACCCCGTTCCCCCGAAGCCCGCGCCGCCGCCCGACCCCGTACCGCCGCGACCGCCGGGCCCGGACCAGCCGGGTCCCGGTCAGCCGGGGCCCAGGCCCGGCCCGCGGCCGGGGGCCGGCACCGGTGGGGGGACACCGTCGGAGAAGAGTCCGTCGGGCAGGGGATAGGTTCGGGCCAGAGGTCACGTCTGAGGTACGACAGACCAACGACGAGACCCTCTGGAGGGGTTCATGACCGTCACCACCACCCTGAGGCGCACCCTGCTGGCGAGCGGCGTCGCCGTCGCCGGGGCCGCGCTCCTGTTCTCCCCGACCGCGCACGCGGGCGAGGTGGAGACGCTCGGTGGGATGGACCTGATCGAGGTCGCGCCCTACGAGGCGGTGGAGATCAACGCCGAGAACGTGATGGGCCTGCTCCCCGAGGGCAAGCAGAACTACGTCGTCTCCGACCCGGCCGCCTTCGACGAGGCGGTCGAGTCGGCCAGGGAACTGGTCGGCGACGACATCCGCCCGAACAGCATCAGCGCCGGCGTCTCCTCCGTGGACGGCCAGGTCGAGCTGATCACCGGGGCCTGGCGCCTCGACGAGGGCGTGCCGCACATCGAGATCGTCGCCGAGGGCGCCGACTTCGGCTACTACGCGCAGCCGGTGGCGCTGGAGGACGTGGACGGCTGGGGCACCTACTACTTCGACCCGGTCGCCGCCGGCGTCGAGGGCGACGCCTTCACCATC
The DNA here is from genome assembly GCF_900230195.1 of Streptomyces zhaozhouensis. GTDB lineage: Bacteria > Actinomycetota > Actinomycetes > Streptomycetales > Streptomycetaceae > Streptomyces > Streptomyces zhaozhouensis. The sequence continues at coordinate 59,104 of NZ_OCNE01000023.1, read as the reverse complement.
ACCGCCAGCGACGCCGACGGCGACGTGATCGACGAGATCGAGATCGCGACCGGCTTCTGAGTCCGCTCACGACCCACACCCCCACATGACTCGAACATCCGAGGCCCACGAGGCCGAGTTCAGGAGCTTCGCGGTCAGCCGGTGGCCCCGGATGCTGCGCACGGCGTACCTCCTGACCGGCCACCACCACGACGCGGAAGACCTGGTGCAGGTGGCGCTGGCCAAGTCCTACGCCCAGTGGCACCGTGTCGCGCAGGCGAACGATCCGGACGCCTACGCGTGGCGCATCATGATCAACGCCCATCGGGACCGTGTCCGCGGGCTTCGGGTGTTCGAATGGCTGACCACCCGGTTTCCGGAGCGGAGCGATCGCGACCGGACCGAACAGGTGCTGGCCCGCGACGTGTTGGCGCACGCACTGCGAAGGCTCCCGGCACGGCAACGTGCCGCCGTCGTCCTGCGTTATGTCGAGGACCGCACCGAGACCGAGGTGGCGACGCTGTTGGGGGTCCGGCTCGGCACCGTACGCAGCCGGGCGGCGCGTGGCTTGGAGAAGCTGCGTGCCGACCCGGCCGTTCGCGTGCTGCGTCCGGAAGGGAGCAGGAGGTGACCAGCCGTGGCGGATGAGGAGGACACGTTCCTCGTGGAGCTGCGCCGGGCGGCGCAGCGGATGGAGGCCGGCCCGGCTCCCGTCGACAGCATCGTCCGCCGGGGGCGGAAGCTCAGGGCGCGCCGGCGTGCGCTGGCGCTGGGGGGCGCCGGGGCGGCGGGCGTGCTCGCCGTCGTGCTCGCGACCGCCCCCGCCTGGTGGGGCGGAGAGAACGGCGGCCAGGACGGGGAGGAGAGCGTCACCGACCCGCCCGTCGCCACCTCGCCGGGAGAGGTGCGGGAGGTCGGGCCCGAGGAACCGGTGGTGGTCAACGACGACCTGGTGCTCGGCCTGCTCGCGGAGGGGCGGCAGAACTACTTCTTCACCGAGCCGGACACCTTCGAGGAGGCCGCCGACGAGGCCAGGGGCGTCGTCGGCGACAGCATCAACCCGGAGAGCCTCAGCCTCGACATCACCACCGAACAGGGCGTCCCGCTGGCCGTCAGCGGGTCGTGGCGGCTCGGGGAGGGCAGGCCCTCGCGGGTCGAGGTGGTCTCCGAGGAGACCACGACGACCTACGAGGCGACCGTGGTGGCGCTGGAGGGAGCCGACTGGGGCGTGTGGTTCCTCGACCCCGAGCGGCTGCCCGACCTGTCCGACGGCTACCGGGTCGTGGCCTACGACGCCGAGGGCGAGCCCTTCGACGAGCGGCGGTGGCCGTCATTCCCCTGACGCCCGCCGGTGCGCGGCCGGCCCGCCGGCCGCACGCCGGTGTCAGCGAACCGTCGCCGGTCCCAGGTCGTCCAACACGCCGGTCAGCGCCGGATACCAGGTGTCGGCCATCTTGCGGATGCCGGAGTCGTTGGGGTGGACGCCGTCCGCCGTGTCGGTCGCCGTGTCGAAGCCGGTCCACAGGTCGACCACGGTCAACGGGGACCCGCCCGTGGACAGCGCGGCGGCCCAGCCGGGGATCGCCGCGTTCAGCTCGACCACTCCGCCGCCGCAGTCGGCGCAGCCGTTGGGGTCCATCGGCAGGATCTGCGCGACCAGCACCCGGACCTCCGGGTTGTGGGCGCGCATCTGGCCGACCATCGTCGTGTAGGCCTCCAGCACGGCCTCCGTGGACAGCCCGCTCCACACGTCGTTGGTGCCCAGGGTCATCATCACCACGTCGGGGTCGGCGCCGGCCATCCAGCCGGGCAGCAGGCCGTCGCGGACGATGCCGGTGGCGAGGATGCCGCCGTGGCCCTCGTGTTCGCCGTCGAAGTCGAAGCCGCAGCCGTCGGGGGTGCGGGAGCCGACGAAGTCGACGCCGTCGGCGTAGCCGGCGTCCCGCAGGTCCTGCCAGAGCAGGGCGCGCCAGCAGCCGGGCGAGCCGGTGATCGAGTCGCCGAGCGCCATGATCCGGGTCGGCTCGGCGGCCGGGGCGGACGGTCCCGCGGCCCGCGCGGGGGAGGCGAGCAGGGTCAGCAGCAGGGCGCCGACCAGGGCGAGCAGTGCGGGGATGGCCACGATCGGCCGGGGGTTTCGGACACGCGTGCGCATGGGGGCTGCTCCAGGGTAGGGCTGGGAAACCGCCGGCGCGCGACCCGTCCCGTGACGCCGCGCTCAGCCCCACCCGGTGGCCGCCTCCCATCCTCCCGCCGCCCCACGCTCCGCTCAACGGGGCGAATCGGTCAGCTCGTCGCCCCTCGTTGACGCGGCGTCGTGACGAGGAGGCCGTGATCCAGGTCTCATTCGCCGCGCCGGCGCGTTTCGTGTCACAGCCTCGGCGGCCGGGTCCGTCGTAGGGGCAGGCGAAACGAACACCTGGGGAGCGGAGCTGGCATGTTGGGACGACTGGGCGCTGTGCTGCTGCGGCGGCGCCGCGCCGTACTGCTGGTGGCTGTGGTGCTGGCGCTGGCCGGCGCCGGCACCGGAGGGGTGCTCTTCGACCGGCTGAAGGGCGGCGGCTTCAACGACCCGGCGGCCGAGTCCAGCCGGGCGGCCGACGCCCTGGCGGAGCGCTTCGGACGCGAGGAGCTGAACCTGGTGCTGCTGGTCCGCGCCGAGGACGGCGTGGACGACCCGGGCGTGGCCGCGTACGGCGCCGACCTCGCGGCGCGGCTGGCGGCCGAGGACGGGGTGGCGCAGGTCGTCTCCTACTGGGACGAGGCGCCCGCCCCCGGGCTGCGCGCCGAGGACGGCGGAGCGGCACTGGTGCTCGCGGCGGTCGAGGGCGACGAGACGGAGGCGGGCAAGCGGCTGGCCGACCTGGAGCCCACGTACGAGGGCGAGGTGGCGGCGGGCGTCGAGATCGTCTTCGGCGGGCCGGCCGTCATCAACCAGGAGCTGAGCGAGCTGAGTGAACGTGACGCGATCCGCGGCGAACTGCTCGCGTTCCCGCTGCTGCTGATCGTGCTGATCGCCGTCTTCGGCAGCCTGCTGGCCGCCGCGCTGCCGCTGGCCGTGGGCGTCGTCACGATCCTGCTGACGCTGGGACTGCTGTGGGCGCTGGCGGGCGTGACGGACCTGTCGGTCTTCGCGGTGAACGTGGTCACCGTGCTCGGTCTGGGACTGGCCGTGGACTACAGCCTGTTGATGGTCAACCGCTACCGGGAGGAGCTGGCGGCCGGCCGGGAGCAGGCCGAGGCGATACGGCTGATGATGCTCTCCGCCGGCCGCACCGTGATCTTCTCCGCGGTGACCGTCGCCGTCACCCTGGCCAGCCTCGCCTGGTTCCCGGCGCTGGCGCTGCGTTCCATGGCGTACGCGGGGATCGCGGTCTCGCTGCTGACCGCCCTGGTCACGTTGACGGTGCTGCCGGTGCTGCTGGCCGTGCTCGGGTCGCGCGCCAACGCCGGGCGGATGCCGCGGCGGCGCGGCGGCTCCGCGGCCGGGGACGCGGTGGAGAACGGGTTCTGGCACCGGCTGGCCTCGGTGGTGATGCGCCGGGCGGTGCCGGTCGCCACGCTGGGCACGCTGCTTCTGCTGGTCCTCGGGGCCCCGTTCCTCGACATCAAGCTGGGCAGCGCCGACGAGCGCGGGCTGCCGGAGTCCTCGGCGGGCCGGCAGGTCGCCGAGGAGCTGCGGGCCGACTTCGACGCGGGCGAGTCCGACGCGCTCTCCGTGGTGCTCCCCTCGCTGCCGCCGGAGGAGAACACCGACCGACTCGCCGCCTACGCGGCGGAGCTGTCCCGGCTGGCCGACGTCTCCCGGGTGGACGCCGCGACCGGCTCCTACGTGGACGGCGTGCCGGTAGCCGAACCCGGTCCCGCGCACGCGGGGATGGTCTCCGCCGACGGCGGCGCCACCTCGTTGCAGGTGGTCCCGGAAGCGGTCGGCAACAGCGCGCTGGAGGACCTGGTGGAGGCCGCCCGCGCGGTGGAGGCGCCGGGCGAGGCCGAGGTGGGCGGCCGGGTCGCGGTGGCCATGGACAGCACGGACAGCATCCTGGACCGGCTGCCGGTCGCCGGGCTGACGCTGCTGGCCGCGATGGTGGTGCTGCTCTTCCTGCTGACCGGCAGCGTGTTGCTGCCGTTCGTCGCGATGCTGCTGAGCGCGCTCGGGCTGACGGCCGCGTTCGGCGTGCTGGTCTGGGGCTTCCAGGACGGTCATCTCTCCGGGCTGCTGGGCTTCACCGTCACCGGCGAGGTGGTCTCCACGGTTCCCGTGCTCCTCTTCGCCTGCGCCTTCGGACTCGGCATGGACTACCAGGTCTTCCTGCTCTCCCGGATCCGCGAGGAGTACGAGGGCGGTGCCGACCCCACCACGGCGGTCGCCGTCGGACTGGAGCGCGTGGGCCGGATCGTGACGGCGGCGGCCGTCGCGCTCTCGGTGGTCTTCCTCGCGTTCCTGATCTCGGAGATCTCCTTCATGCAGGCGCTGGGCGTCGGCCTGCCGCTGGCCGTGCTGATGGACGCGACGCTGATCAGGGGCGCGCTGCTGCCCGCCGCGATGAGGCTGGGCGGCGAGGCGATGTGGTGGGCGCCGCCCGCGCTGCGCCGCGTGCACGACCGCTTCGGCCTGCACGAGGGGCCGGCCGCCGGCGCGCCGACGACGACCCGGCCCGAGGCCCCGGCGCCGCTGTCGTCCGCGACCCGTCCCGAGTGAGCCCGCGCCGACCCGCGCCACGGGGGCGCGGGTCAGCGCGCGGCGCGCAGCGCCCCGTCGACCAGCTCCTCGGAGAGCCGCCACACCCGCTCGGCCTCCTCCTCGTCGCGCAGCCGGCGGAACATCCGCTGCTCGGCGGGCGGCCCGCCCAGATGGCCCAGGCCGCTCGGGCCGTAGAGCCGGCCGCCCAGCGCGTCGGGCGAGGTGGCGGCGTACAGCGCGGGTAGCCGCGCGCTGTCGACCGTGCCGACGACGAGGCCCCGCGCCGACAGCGCCCGGATCAGCCGCACGTCGAGGCCGTCCCGCTCGCGGCCCGTCTCGGGGCGGGCCGCCAGCAGGCTGGTCGGGGCGACACCCGGGTGGGAGAGGTTGCTGGTGAGGCCCCACCCCTCGGCCCGGCTGCGGCGGTCGAGCGCCAGACCGAAGAGCCCGAGCGCGATCTTGGACTGGCTGTAGGCGGGGAAGGCCCGGTACGCGCGTTCCCACTGCGGGTCGGACCAGTTCAGGGAGTGCCGGTTGGCCGCGACGCTGATCTGCGAGGTCACCCGCGCCCGGCCGGCCCTCAGCAGCGGCAGCAGCCGGGTGACCAGCGCGAAGTGCCCGAGGTGGTTGGTGCCGAACTGGAGCTCGAACCCGTCGGCGGTGGTCCGCCGTGCGGGCGGGGTCATCACGCCCGCGTTGTTGATCAGCAACCGGATCGGGCGCCCTTCGTCCCGCAGCGTCCCGGCCAGTTCCACCACCGAGGCGAGCGAGGCGAGGTCCAGCCGGCGGAGCGAGACCTCGGCGTCGGGGACGTCCTCCCGGATCGAGGCCAGCGCCGCCTCGCCCTTGCGCGGATCGCGCACCGGCAGCACGACCTCGGCCCCGGCGGCGGCGAGCCGCTTCGCGATGCCGAGACCGATGCCGTCGCTGCCCCCGGTGACGACTGCTCGCCCGCCGGAGAGGTCGGGAACGGTGAACGAGGGCGTGGTGCGGGCCATGGGGCTCCTCCTGGCGGGTCTCGCGGTGCGGACGTGTCGTCCCGACTCCACCGTCGGCGAGCGGGCCGACGACATCCAGGACCTGTCGATCCGCTGTTCCGCTGATCCACCGCTCGGCGGGCGCGAGTCCACCGCTCGGCGGGCGCGAGCGGCCGGCGTGCCGCGAAGGGGGGATCGGCGGGCCGTGGCTGCCGCACCGTTCCGGCGGTACAAAGGCGGAGACACCGCCGACGCGCGTCGGCACGACACGGGAGCGGGGAGCACGCGGGTGATCGACAGGACCGGGCTCGCGGCGTTCCTGCGGCGGCGGCGCGAGTCGCTCCAGCCGGAGGACGTCGGGCTGCCGCGCGGCCGGCGGCGCAGGACCGACGGGCTGCGGCGCGAGGAGGTCGCCTTCCTCTGCCACATGTCGACCGACTACTACGCCCGGCTCGAACGGGAACGGGGACCGCAGCCCTCGCCCGACATGATCGCGTCCATCGCCCAGGGACTGCACCTCTCCGTCGTCGAGCGCGACCACCTCTTCCGGCTGGCCGGCCACAACCCGCCGCCCAGGGGCGCGGCCAGCGACCACGTCAGCCCCGGGATGCTGCGCATCCTCGACCGGCTGGGCGACACCCCCGCAGAGATCGTCACGGAGCTGGGGGAGACGCTGCGCCAGACCCCGCTGGGCGTCGCCCTGACCGGCGACACCACCCGGTTCACCGGGCCGGAGCGCAGCATCGGCTACCGCTGGTTCACCGACCCGGCCTCCCGGCAGCTCTACGCGCCGGAGGACCATCCGGCGCTCTCCCGGCTCTTCGGCTGCGGCCTGCGCGAGATCGCCGGCCTGCGCGGCCCCGACTCCAGGGCCGCGCGCCTGGCGGAGCTGCTGTACCCGCGGAGCGAGGAGTTCCGCGCGCTGTGGGACGAACACCGGGTCGGGGTGCGACCGGACACGGTCAAGCGCTTCGTCCACCCGGAGGTCGGGCTGCTGGAGCTGAACTGCCAGTCGCTGCTCGACCTCGACCAGTCGCACCGGCTCCTCGTCTACACGGCGGAGCCCGGCACGGAGAGCTACGAACGCCTCCAGCTGCTGTCCGTGGTCGGCCCGCGCCTCGCCCCCTAGGGCCCCGGCCCCGGCCCCGGCCCCGGCCGTCCGCCGGGACGCCGTCGCCCGCTCACCCGGGCCGTCCCCTCCCGTCGCCGGGCCCGGTCCGCCGCCGGCGGGGGCGGAGCGGGAGCAACCTTCGGGGGCCGCCGTGCGTTCTGACTACGTGAGGGGGACGACCATGCCCGGGGGGAGCGCGAGGATGTCGGAGCCGGCCACGGAGACGCGCGCCCAGGAGGGCTCGGCCTGGCGGGTGCTGCTGGGGTATGTCCGCCCGCACCGTTGGGCGTTGCTGCTCGGCGCCACGCTGTCGCTGATCACCGGGGCCACCGGGCTCGCGCTGCCGCTGGTGGCCCGTTCGCTCATCGAGAGCCTGGACGACGACGGCGGGATCGCCCGGGAGCTGTTCCTGCTCACCGGTCTGGTGGTGACCAACGCGGCGCTCGGCGCCCTCGGTTACTACGTGCTGTCGCGCACCGCCGAGTCCGTGGTGCTGACCGCGCGCCGTTCGTTGACCTCCTATCTGCTGCGGCTGCGCGTCTCCGCCGTGGACGGCAGCGAGCCGGGCGACCTGCTCTCCCGCGCCACCTCCGACACCACGCTGCTGCGCGCGATGACCACCCAGTCGCTGATCGGCCTCGGCACGGGCGGGCTCACGCTGGTGGCGACGCTGGTGATGATGGCCCTCGTCGATCCGGTGCTGCTGGCCGTCACGCTCGGCGTGATAGCCGTGGCCGGCGTGGTCATCGGCTTCATCGCCCCGTTGATCAACCGCGCCAGCAAGCGCGCGCAGCAGTCCGTCGGCGACATGGGCGCCAGCCTGGAGCGGGTGCTGGGCGCGCTGCGCACGGTGAAGGCGGCCGGCGCCGAGGCGCGGGAGGAGCGCACCGTGCACGAGGCGGCGGAGCGGTCCTGGCGGGCCAGCGTCACCTCCGCCAAGTGGGGCGCGATCGCGGGGAACACGATGGGCCTGGCCGTCCAGGGCGCGTTCCTCACCGTGCTGGCGGTCGGCGGCGCGCGCGTGGCGACGGGGACGATCGACATCGGCACCCTGGTGGCCTTCCTGCTCTACGTGTTCTACCTGATCTCCCCGCTGCAGGAAGTGGTCACCGCCGTCACCCAGTACCAGGTCGGCTCGGCGGCGATCAGCCGGATCCGCGAGGTGTGGGCGATGCCGGCGGAGCCGGTCTCCGAGGGGCGGCCGCGCCCGGCCGGCGGGGCGCCGGCGGCGGTGACGTTCGAGGGCGTGCGCTTCCGCTACGCGCCCGAGCTGCCGGCCGTGCACCACGGGGTGGACTTCCATGTGCCGGCGCGCGGGATGACGGCGTTCGTCGGGCCTTCCGGGGCGGGCAAGACCACGGTCTTCTCCCTGATCGAGCGGTTCTACGACGCGACCGAGGGCCGGGTGCTGCTCGACGGCCGCGACGTGCGCGAGTGGGACCTGGCCGAGCTGCGGGCGGCGATCGGCTATGTCGAGCAGGACGCGCCGGTGCTCTCCGGGACCCTCCGGGACAACCTGCTCTTCGGCGCGCCCGAGACCTCCGACGCGGCGCTGGAGGAGACGCTGCGCACGGCGCGGCTGACGTCGCTGGTCGAGCGGCTGCCCGAGGGGCTGGAGACGGTGGTGGGCCATCGCGGCACCAAGCTCTCCGGCGGCGAACGCCAACGGGTCGCCATCGCACGGGCGTTGCTGCGTCAGCCCAGGCTGCTGCTGTTGGACGAGGCGACCTCGCAGCTGGACGCGGTCAACGAGGCGGCGCTGCGCGACACGGTGGCCGACGTGGCCCGCCGCACCACGGTGCTGGTGGTCGCGCACCGGCTCTCGACGGTGACCTCCGCGGACCGGATCGTGGTCCTGGAGGCCGGCCGGGTCCGGGCGGTCGGCACCCACGCGGAGCTGGTGGCGGCCAGCGGGCTGTATGCCGAGCTGGCCGCCACGCAGTTCCTCGCGGAGCGCGGTGAACACGGGGGGCGCGAAGAGGCGGCCGACGTCCCCGTCGTCGACGTCACCGCCGGGCCAGCCAGCTGACGATCACCCCGCCGTCGAACGACCGCCGGTCGGTGACGGTGAAGACCGTCGGGTCGAACCCCCCGTCCACCATCGGCACTCCGGCGCCCGCGACGACCGGATAGCTCTTGATCACCAGCTCGTCGATCTCGGGCAGCAGCGTCCCGGCGAGCTTCCCGCCGCCGCAGAGCCAGATGTCCTTGTCCGACTCCTCCCGCTTCAACGCCCGCACCAGGCCGACCGGGTCCTCGCGGACCACGGTGATCCCGGCCTCCGGGTTCTCCGGCAGGCTGCGGGAGATCACGTACTGCCGCAGGTGGGCGTAGGGGCTCGGCCGCCCCTCGCGGAGGCCGGGCTCGTAGCTGCCGAGCCCCATCAGCACGGTGTCGAACCGCCGGTTCTCCGCGTCGGTGACGCCGACCTGCTCGCGGTAGGCGGTGGGAACGGTCTCCGGAAACCGCTCGATCATCCAGGCCGAGTAGGCGGCGGCCTGCTTCTCGTCGCCCGCGTAGTAGAAGTCGAACTCCCCGCCGGGGCCCGCGATCCGCCCGTCGAGGGAGTTCGCGAAGTAGTAAACAAGCTTGCGCATGGGGGCTCCCGCCTGTCGCTGCCTTGTCGTGACCGCTCCACCAGAAGTACTCTGGCTGGAGTGGTTTGAATGTAGTACTACAACTGGAGTGGTGTCAATGGTGCGCAGAAACGACGAGCGGAGGGCGGCCCTCCTCGACGCCGCGATCGAGGTGCTGGCCGCCCAGGGGGCGCGCGGGCTCACCTTCCGCGCCGTGGACGCCGAGGCGGGGGTGCCGGGCGGCACGACCTCGAACTACTTCGCCAACCGCGACCAACTCCTCACCCAGGCCGGCTCCCGGGTCTACGAACGGCTCGTGCCCGACGAGGCCACCGTCGCCGCGCACCAGTCCGGGCCCGCCGACACCGAGCGGTACGCGGAGCTGATGAGCGACCTCGTCGCCCGGGTCAGCGGCTTCCGCAGCGGCTATCTCGCCTTCCTCGAACTGCGTCTGGAGGCCACCCGCCGCCCCGAGCTGCGCCGGCTGCTCACCGAACGGGTGCGCGCCGACATCGCGCACAACGTCGCGGCGCAGGAGGCCTCCGGCCTCCCCGGCGACGCCACCGCGGTCAAGCTGCTGATCTGCGCCTACAACTGGCTGATCGTCGAACAGCTCACGTTGCCCGAGGTGTTCGACGAGACGGAGCGCGCCGAGCTGATCCGCGCCGCGGTCGACCGCGTGGTCGGGGCGGCCTGACCGGCCGGCCCGAGACGGCCGACCACCCACCCGGGCCGTCCTGGTGCGTTGTCGTCCGCGGCCGGGCACGGACGCCCCGCGCGGGGTCAGGCCGGCAACGCGCCCGGGGCGCCCGGGCCCGTCGCCGTCCCCGTGCGGACGACCCGCTTGCCGACGCCGCCGCCCCGTTCCAACGCCCGGTGGGCGTCCGCCACTTCGGTCAGCGGGTGGGTCGACGCCACCACCGGTCGCAACTCGCCGCGCGTCACATGGGCGGCCAGCGCGTCCAGGTCGGGGCGGCGGATGTCGCCGCTGAAGAAGCGCATCCGCCCGGACCCGTGCACGACCGAGAAGGCGATGGCCAGGGCGGTGCGCGGATGCGTCGGCGCGATCGCGACCATCCGGCCGCGCGGGCGCAGCCGGCGGCGCCAGGCCGGCAGTCCCGGGGCGCCGGCCGTGTCCAGGATCACGTCGAAACGCCCCAGTTCCGCGGGGCGCGCCGCGCGGTAGTCCACCACCTCGTCCGCGCCGAGCGCGCGCACCGCCGCCAGCGTCGACTCCCCGGCCAGCGCGGTGACATGCGCGCCCAGCGCGTGGCCGAGCACCACCGCCGCGCTGCCCACCCCGCCCGCGCCGCCCCGCACCAGCAACCGTTGTCCGGCGCGCAGCCGTCCCCGGGTCAGCAGCGCGCTGACGGCGGTCGCCCCCACGCCGGGCAGCGCCGCCGCCTCGACCGGGTCGAGCCCCTCGGGCCTGGGACCCAGCCGTGCCGCGTCGACCACCACCGCCTCGGCGGCCGCGCCGACCGGCGCGAAGACCGAGGCGCGCGGCAGCAGCCCCCACACCCGCTGTCCCACGACGACATCGTTGACCCCGGGGCCGAGGCGTTCGACCTCCCCCGAGACGTCGAGCCCGGTGCCGAACGGGGGCCGACGCCGCGACATCCACCGCAGCCGACCGGCACGTGCGTGCAGGTCGCCGCCGTTGACGCTGGTGGCGTGGACCCGCACCCGCACCTGCCCGGCGGCGGGTTCCGGGTCGGGCACCTCCTCCACCCGCAGGACGTCGGGCGGACCGTGACGGTGGTAGCGGGCGGCGAGCACGGCGGGACCTCCTGGCGGGACGGCGGCGGCTTACGCTGGCCGAAGGTAATGTCGGCGCGCCGCGGGCCGGCGGGGTCGACGGGTAAGTGAGAGGAACCGGCATGGAACCTTCTCAGCCGCCCCCCGCCCGACCGCGCGCCGACGCCGGGGAGCACCGGCTGCGTGCCGACGCCGAGCGGAACCGGGAGCGGATCGTCGCGGCGGCCCGCGCCGTCTTCGCGGAGTCCGGCGAACGCGCCCCGGTCAGCCGGGTCGCCCGCCGCGCCGGGGTGGGCGTGGCGACGCTGTACCGCAGGTTCCCCACGCGCGAGGACCTGGTGGAAGCGGCGTGCGCCGACCAACGGGCCGAGTGCCACGGGGCGTTGCGACGGCTGGAGGCATACCCTGACCCGTGGGAGGCCGTGCGCGAGACGGTGCTGCTGCTGTGCGCGACGCAACTGCGGGACCGGAATTTCACCGCCCGCGCGCTGGCGGAGGTCGAGGCGGGGCGTACCAAGGGGCTGGCCGAGGAGTTGGGGCGGCTGGACGCGATCCTGGCGCGGGCCCGCGTGGCGGGGGTGGTACGCCGTTCCGTCGACCGGGGGGATCTGTGCCTGCTGGCGCTGGGGCACGCCGGGGTGGTGGCCGCCGCCGGCCGCGATCCGTGGCCGGCCTCCCGCCGGTACGCCGAACTCGCGCTGTTGGCGCTGCGCGCGCAGCCGCCCAGGGCGGGGTCACCGGCGTGAACCGTCCCGCCGGGGGCGGTGTTTCCGGTCAGGCGGGGGCGGCGCGGAATCGGCCGGTTCTCGTCGGCTCCGACGGCGCGTCGGCTGCGGGGGTGCGGACAGAAGGGGGCGTTCTGTCTCCATGGGGCGTGCGCGGCGGGGCACGGAACGGGTGGGGGATGGGGAGAGATCTCCGCAGAGGTGGGGAAACGGTCACCGCGCCGACCGGATGGCGCGGTAACCGTCACGGTCAATCACCAAGGAATGGCCGAAAGTAGCCCCTCTCCGTCCCCCTTCCGGCCGCCGGGACGGCCGGAAGGGGCCCCCGACCGTTCAGATCGCCGGGCGGGCCTGCGACCAGCCGGGGACGCCCCCGGAACCGAGCCGTTCCACCTGGGAGGTGAACTCGGCCGCCATCTGCTGGGCCTCGCTCTGCGCCGGCGACTGGTGCGTGATGTTCACCGCGACGGTGAGCACCCCGCTCACCGGTGCCTTGGGCGAGAGCCGCACGGGGGTGCAGGTGAAGGTGAAGTTCTGCGGTGTCGTCGCGTCGTAGGAGGCGATCCTGGCCTCGGCCAGGCTGGCCGTCTGGCCGGTGTGGTACGCCCGGTCCATGGTCGCGAAGACGCCCACGGCGTCGAGACCGGGCAGCGACTCCCGCCCCGCGCTCAGCTGCTGGACCCGCCCGAACGAGGCGCCCTGCTTGGCGTTGGCGTAGCGCAGCAGGTGGTTCGGACCCTGGGTCAGCATGATCGGGAACGGCGCGCCGTCGAAGACGGCGAACATCTCCTGCTGCTGGGTCAGCAGGCTGTCCCGCAGCTGGAACTCGGAGAGCAGGGTCTCGGCGAGGTTCTGCATCCCCTCCATGTGGCGGGAGTCCCACTGGCGGGGACGCATGTCGGCGACGCAGACGGTGCCGAGGATCTGCCCGGTGTGGTCGAGCAGCGGGGTGCCGAGGTAGGCGCGCACGCCCATCTCGTTGACCAGCGGGTTGCCCTTGAACCTGGGGTAGTCGAAGACGTCGTCCAGGGCCAACTGGGAGCCCTGCGCCACGACATGGGGGCAGAACCCGTAGTCGACCGGCGCCTCGCGGGCTATCTCGGGGATGTTGTTGAGGTCGAAGGCTATGCCCCGGCCGTCGCTCTCCAGGCCGGCGTTCTCCTCGGCCGCGACCGGGGGCGTGTACATACCACGGAACATCTGGCGCTCGTCGCTGATGAAATTGACCATGGCAAGGGGTGCCTGCGCGAGACTGCCGGCCAGCCGGGCGATGCGGTCAAACTTTGCCTCGGGCTCGGAGTCGTTCAGACCGAGAAGCTGCAACCGCCGCCTGCGCTGCTCACCCTCGTTGGGGGCTTGATCGGGTGTCAGGGGCTTCATGGCCCACATGAAACCAGAACCGAACCCCGGTGCGCCGCCCCGCCGGGGGAGTTGGGGCTCCTTTTGTCACGCGGCGCTCGTCACACCTTGCTCCCCTGTCTCACCGTTCGCTCACGCCGCCGAAGACAGGGCAACCCCTCAGCTTGTCCAGATCCGGACCTCCTCAATCCTCGCGCGCTCAGTTCCCGTCATTCCCGATCAGAAACGGGCGGAACTCCCTAGGTCGTACGACAATCTTCCGATGGGATCGATGACTTCGGGTGGCAACGTGTCGCGGTCACTGCCGGCGGGTACCCCGCAGGGCGGGTGTGTCCGGTGAGGCAGGGGACGCCCCGACTGGTCACTTGTGTACCGGAATCTGAACGAACAAGTGCGTGCCATCACCGTAAAGAGCCGGTTAAGAACAGTGAGTTGATCGCCTACTTTCGCGTAGGGTGCGTCTGCCGTGTCCGTCGCCCGCGTCACTTCGTCAGTCACGAGGTCATGAGACAGCCGAGAGCAAGCCTCCACGCCGGTACCGCCGAGGTCCAAGTCCGGCCATTTCCGGCAGGTCGGGCGGGTATCGCGCCCGATTCGCTCCACACGCACCGGACTGTCCGGAACCGCGTGCCCGTTGCCGTCGGACCCCCGGGCAAGGTTGCTCCGAATTGGGGGCGGCCTGATCCCTCGTCATGGATGGCGTTTCCCGCTCGCGGACGGCACCATGCCCTGTCGTAAGGCATATGACCGAGGCACCAGACACCCAGAAGAGCGGGGCTGACCACAGACGAGCGAAGAACCCGTATCGGAGTTGGCGCGATACCACTCCCCTGACCACGGGGGTGGCCTACCGATAGGGGCACGGGGGCGGACGACGAGTCCGGCCCCGCACAAGTTCGGCCAGGCAGCGGAACGACCCGCGAGCGAACAACTACGGACAGGCAGGACAACACCCAGCTTCTCTACGGGGAGTAGGCGCCCGCTCCGCGAAGCGCCACCGTCAGGCACCCCCGCACCACCCGAGCACCACGCAACGAACACCGCACCACCGCAGGGACGTCAGAGAAACGAAGGAGTTGACTGGTGAAGAGTTCGACAGCGGAGGTCGAGGAACGCGCGGTCGCGGTGATCGGCACAGCCTGCCGGCTCCCTGGCGCCGATGACCCCGACCAACTCTGGGAGGTGCTGCGCGCCGGCCTGGACGCGACCAGCGACACCCCCGCCGACCGGTACGACGTGGACGCCCTCTACTCCCCGCACGCGACGCCCGGCACCGTCGGCGCCCGGCGGGCCGGATACGTGCGCGGCATGGCCGACTTCGACGCCGAGTTCTTCGGGATCTCCGCCGCGGAGGCCACCGAACTCGACCCCCAGCAGCGCCTGCTGCTCATGGCGACCTGGGAGGCGCTGGAGGACGCGGGGCAGCTCCCCCGCGACCTCGCCGGCACCCGCACCGGCGTCTATGTCGGCGCCGCCCGCTCCGACTTCCTGGAGGAGCAGTACCGGCGCGGCCTCACCGCGGTCACCCCCGCCGCGTTCCACAACTACCGCTCGCTGCTGGCCGCCCGCGTCTCGCACGAGTTCGACCTGCGCGGGCCGAGCGTCGTCTACGACACGGCCTGCTCCTCCTCGCTGACCGCCGTGCACTCCGCCGTGCTGAGCCTGCGCGCCGGCGAGACCAGGCTGGCGATCGTCGCCGGCGTCAACCTGCTGCTCCGCCCGGACGAGGGCGTGCTGATGACGCAGGCCGGCTCGCTCTCCAGCGACGGCCGGGTGAAGTTCGGCTCCGCCGACGCCGACGGCTTCGCGCCCAGTGACGCGGTCGGCGTGGTGGTGCTCAAGCCGCTGCGGCAGGCGATAGCCGACGGCGACCGGGTCCGCGCGGTGATCGCCGGCAGCGCCCTCGGCAACGACGGCCAGACCAGCGACTCCGTGCTGACGCCCTCGCTCGACGGCCAGCGCGACGTGCTGCGTTGGGCCTACGAGGACGCCGGCATATGCCCGGCGGACGTGGACTTCGTCGAGGCGCACGGCGCCGGGTCCCCGACCCTCGACCCCCTCGAACTCACCGCCCTCGGCGAGGTGCTGGGCGAGGGCCGCCCCGCGGAACGCCCCTGCCTGGTGGGCTCGGTGAAGAGCAACATCGGCCACGCCGAGGCCGCCGGCGGCATCGCCGGGCTCATCAAGACGGTGCTGGCGCTGGAACACGGCCAGGTGCCGCCGAGCCTCAACGTCGCCCGCCTCAACCCCACCGTCGCCTGGGACCGTCTGCCGCTGGCCCTCGCCACCCGGCTTCAGGACCTTCCCACGGCGGGCCGCCCCGCCATCGCCGGTGTCAGCGGTCAGGGATCGTCGGCGCTCAACGCCCACGTGGTGGTGCGTCAGGGCGAGACGCTCACCTCCCGGCACGCCGACCCCCGAAACCCCGGCGGTGACGAGGAGGTCTGCCTGCTGACGCTCTCGGCCCGTTCCATCCCCGCGCTCCAGGACCTGGTGCGTTCCTACGTCGACTACCTGTCGCCCGGCGGCCGGGGCGCGGAGTTCGCGCTCGGCGACATCTGCTTCAGCGCGGCGACCCGGCGCGAGCACCACCCGTTCCGGGTGGCCGTGATGGCCGGCAGCCACGAGGCGATGGTGCGCGCGCTGACCGACCCGGGCCGGATCGCCGACCCCGAGGTCGCCTCGCTGCCGCTGGCCGCCGCGGCCGAGCAGTACCGGCGCGGCCACGACGTGCGCTGGGAGAGCGTCTTCGGCCCCGACCACCTCTACGTTCCGCTGCCCACCTACCCCTGGCAGACCCGCCGCTACTGGCCGGGCGAGCGGACGGCCGAGGTCCCGGCCGCCGGCTCCGACCTCGCCACGACGGTGCTGCGCGAGCACGCCAGGAGCACCTCGGCCGACTACTCCGACGGCTCGCTCCTGGCCGACATGGGCATCGACTCCCTCGCCCGGGTGCGGATCATCCTGCGGCTGGCCTCCGACCACGGCTACGAGGTGGAGGCCGAGGAGCTGGCGGGGCTGCGCACCGTGGGCGACTTCCGCAACTGGCTGCACGTGCTGGAGGCCCAGGCAGCATGAACAGTGGGCGTGTGACGCTCTGGGACTGGTTCGCCGACTCGGCGGAGCGGCACCCCGACCAACCGGCGCTTGAGGTGGGCCCCGAGCGGCTCAGCTACGGGGAGCTGCGCCGGCTGGTCGAGGGGCTCGCCGTGCGGATGCTGGCGGTCAACGGCGGCCGGCCGCCGGGCGCCGTCGGCCTGACGGCCGCCCGCTCGGTCGCCGCCTATGTCGGCTACCTGGCGGCCCTCCGGGTCGGCGCCACCCTGGTGCCGCTCAACCCGGAGGCGCCGCCGGCCCGCAACACGGCGGTCTCCGCCGCGGCCGGCGTCGAACTGGTCGTCGCCGACCCGGCGTCCGCCGACGCCACGCCGGGCGTCGTCACCCTCGCCTTCGACGCCGACGAGCTGCGCGCCCTCGCCGAGGGCGACCCCACCGCCCCGCCGAACGCCGCGACCGCACGCGACATCGCCTACCTGGTCTTCACCTCGGGCTCCACCGGCGTGCCCAAGGGCGTGCCGATCAGCCACGCCAACGTGACCTCCTATCTCGACCACGTGGTGCCGCGCGCCGAGGCCGGTCCCGGCAGCCGGATGTCCGGCACGTTCGAGCTGACCTTCGACGGCTCGGTCTACGACCTCTTCGTCGCCTGGGGCTCCGGCGCGACGCTGGTGGTGCCGAAGCGCACCCAGCTGCTGTCGCCGGTGAAGTTCATCGCCGGCAGCGAGCTGACCCACTGGTTCTCCGTGCCCTCGCTGGTGTCGTTCGCCGCGCAGCTCGGCACCCTCAAGCCGGGGGCGATGCCGACGCTGCGCTGGAGCGTCTTCGGCGGCGAGCCGCTGCCGCTGGCCGGCGCCCGCGCCTGGGCCGCCGCCGCGCCGAACAGCACGCTGGAGATCCTCTACGGGCCGAGCGAGGTGACGGTCTCCTGCACCGAGTACCGGCTGCCCGCCGACCCGGCCGACTGGCCGAGCACGGCCAACGGCACCGGGCCGCTCGGCGCCGGCTACGAGGAGTTGGAGTTCCTCCTCCTGGACGAGGACGGCGCCCCCACCGACGACGGCGAGTTGTGCGTGCGGGGCCCGCAGCGCTTCCCCGGCTATCTCGACCCGGCCAACAACGTCGGGCGCTTTCTCTCGGTTGACGCGGGTGGAACGGTGCACCCCTACACCGGCGACGAGCCGCTGACGGACGCCCACTGGTACCGCACCGGGGACCGGGTCGGCCGCCAGGACGGGCTGCTGGTCCATCTCGGCCGGGTCGACCAGCAGGTGAAGATCCGCGGCTACCGGATCGAACCGGGCGAGATCGAGGCGCTGTTGCGCGAGCAGGAGGGAGTGCGGGACGCGGCGGTCGTGGCGGTGACCGGGCCGGACGGCGAGAAGGAACTGGCGGCGGCCGTCAGCGGCGGCGAAGCCGACCCGGAACCGCTGTATTCGGCACTCGGGGATCGCCTGCCGCCCTATATGATCCCGCGTCGCATCACCGTGCTTGACAACCTGCCGTTGAATGCCAACGGAAAAATCGATCGCCGCGCGCTGGTCGGGACCTTCGAATCCGGTCATTCCTGAAAGCGGTCACCGCGCCGGCGCACCGGCCGGAAACCGTTCCGAAAGAACGAGAATTGGCCGCCCCGGCCGCAATAGCCGACTGTCAGTGAGGCTCACACATGTCCGATGCGTTCGACGCCATCGTGGTCGGCGCGCGCTGCGCCGGTTCGCCGACGGCGATGCTGCTCGCCAGGGCCGGATACCGGGTGCTCCTGCTTGACCGGGCGGAATTCCCGTCCGACACGCTTTCCACGCATCTCATCCACCAGCCGGGGGTGGCGGCGCTGGCGCGCTGGGGGCTGCTGGGGCGCGTGGTGGATTCCGGTTGCCCGCCGCTGGGCCGGGTGACGTACCAGGTCGGCGACGTGCGGCTGACCGGCGGCGGACGTGGCGTCGAGGGGCAGCGCGCGGGCTACGCGCCCCGGCGTTTCCTGCTCGACCCGATCCTGCTGGAGGGCGCCGTCGAGGCCGGCGTCGAGTTCCGCGGCCGCTGCACGGTCACCGACCTGCTGCGCGACGAGGACGGCCGGGTGGTCGGGGTGGCCGGCACGCACCGGGGGAAGGCGTTCCGCGAACGGGCGCGGCTGGTGGTCGGCGCCGACGGGATGCGCTCGAAGGTCGCCGCCCTCGTCGACGCCCCCTTCACCTCCCAGAAACCCACGCTGACCTGCGCCTACTACTCCTACTGGGAGGATGTGCCGGCCTGTCTCGAACTCTACGAGCGGCCCGGCGCCTGGGTCGCGGCCGTGCCCACCAACGCGGGCGCGACGCTGGTGCTCGCCTACTTCCCGCAGGAGCGTTTCGACGAGGTGCGGCGCGACGCGGAGACCGCCTACACCGAGCAGATCAGGTCCACCGCCCCCGAGCTGTTCGCCAGGCTGACGGGGAAACGGCAGGTGGAGAGGTTGCGCGGCACCGGCGACCAGCGGAACTTCTTCCGCCGGGCCACCGGCCCCGGATGGGCCCTGGTCGGGGACGCCGGCCACCACAAGGACTCGATCACCGCGCGCGGCATCAGCGACGCCTTCTTCCAGGCCGAGTCCCTGGCGCGGCACATCGGCGAAGGGCTCGCCGACCCCGCGCGGCTGGCGAGCGCGCTGGACGCCTACGCGGCCGACCGAGACGCGACGCTGACGAGCGGTTTCGAGGCGACACTCGGAGTGGCGCGGCTGGAAGTCCACGAGGAGCGGCTGTCGTTGCTGCGCGCGATACGCCAGGACGAGGAGTTGACCTCGATCTACTTCGACCTGGTGGCCGGGGTCGGCTCTTCCGAGTCGCTCTACACTCCCCGGTTGATGGCGTTGTTGTGAAGCTTCACGGGACAGGTGAAGGGAGGGCAGAGGGGCGGGCGGAAGCGTTCCGGTTCCGGCTTGTTGTCGAGCCAAGTGCGGTGCGTGACACAGCGGATGGGTGTCGTTCGATGTCAACGGCCCTTCGCCGAACGAGTTCGGCGTGACCTGGTACGGTGCACCGGGTTGGACGTTAGTTGACGTGGCGTTACGCTGCGAAAACGACATTTCCACTGTAGCAACCGGACATTGTACGCATCCACGCGACGGGTGTCCCCTATCGCTATCATCGTTCCGCCGCCCCCGAGGAATCAGATGTCAGGCATACGCGACCGACGCAGTGATCCCAGGACTTCGCGTAGATCTCTCCGGATATCGCTGGCTCTGCCGGTCCTCATCGCCGCGCTCACGCTCACCGGTCTGTGGGGCTGGGCGGGGAGTTCTCTCGTCGGGGACAGTCTCACGCTGGGGTCCGACGCGGACCGCGCCGAATCGGTCGGGGAACCGACCCGTGAACTGATCGCCTGTCTCCAGGGCGAACGCCGCGCGACCGCCGCCTGGCTGGCCGACGACGACTCCGCCTCGCTCGACACCGTGGACGAGGCCCGCGCCGCCACGGACGCGGCCGTAGAACGTTTTCGCGGCTCCCGTTCCGAGCTGGAGTCCGGCAGCTCCACCGTGCGCGGCTGGGCCGGCCGGCTCGACGGCTCGCTCGGCGAGCTCGACCAGCGCCGTTCCGCCGTCGACGACGGCGAGTTGACGGGCGCCGAGGCCCACCGCGCCTTCACCGAGACCGTCACCGAGGCCATCGCCCTGCTCGACGCGGCGCACCGGATGTCCGACGCCGCGCTGAGCCACCGGGCCATCGCCGCGACCGACCTCCTGGAGCTGGACGAGGCGTTCTCCCGCCAGGACGCGCTGCTGTACACGGCCGCCGAGGAGGGCGTCGACCAGGAGGCCGTGCGCCAGGCGCACGCCCAGGCGCTGGCGCTCCAGAGCCAGACCCGCACCGCCCTGGACATCGGCGACCTGCCGCAGCAACAGGCCGACGCCTACGAAAGCCTCGTCGAGACCGCCCAGTTCGCCGAGCTGATCGCCGTCGAGGCCCCCGGGCAGGACGGCGCCAACGCGCTGCCCGGCGACGCCACCACCTGGCGCGAGGCCGCCGACGCCGTCGGCACCGAGCTGCGGACGGTCAGCGACGACACCTTCGCGTCGGCCGCTTCCGACGCCTCCGACCGGTCCACCAGGATGCTGATCGGCGCCGCCCTCGGCACCGTGCTGGCGCTCGCCGTACTCGTCGGCGCCGTGCTGCTGACGCTGCGCGCGACCCGTTCGCTCACCACCCGGCTCACCGCGCTGCGGGAATCGGCCGACGAGGTCTCCGACGTCACGCTGCCGCGGATGGTCGAACGCATGGGCCACGACGGGAAGTTGGAGCCTCCGGCCCCGCCCGCCGACGAGTCCTACGGGGACGACGAGGTCGGCCGGCTCGCCGAGGCGCTGCGGCGCCAGCGGCAGCAGGTCATCGAGACCATCATCCAGCAGGCCAGGGGCCGTGAGGGCTCCGAAATCGTCTTCCTCGGCCTCGCCCGCCGCACCCAGATCCTCATCAACCGGATCATCCCCAAGCTGGACCAGCTGGAGCGCGAACACCAGGACTCCCGGCTGCTGAAGGACATCTTCGCCGTCGACCACCTGGCCACCCGCGTCCGCCGCCACACCGAGAACCTGCTGATCCTCGGCGGCGCCATGCCCGGCCGCCGCTGGGGCGAGCCGGTGCCGATCTACGAGGTGATGCGGAGCGCGATCTCCGAGACCGAGGACTACAGCCGCGTCGAGGCGCCGCCCGCGCCCCGGGTCGCGCTGACCGGCCGCGCCGTCGCCGACGTCGTCCACCTGCTCGCCGAACTCATCGAGAACGGCACCTCGTTCTCCCCGCCCGACACCAAGGTGTCGGTCAGCGCCCAGACCGTGGCCAGGGGCCGGCTCGCCGTCGAGATCATCGACCGGGGCCTGGGCATGTCCGAGGCCGAGTACACCCGACTCAACAACCTGCTGGCGGACCCGCCCAAGCTCGACATGATGACCCTGGGCGAGGCGCCGCGCCTGGGCCTCTTCGTGGTCGCCAGGCTCGCCAAGCGCCACGGCCTGGAGGTCGTGCTGCGCTCCTCCCCCTACGGCGGCACGCTCGCCGTGGTGCTGCTCCCCAACGAGCTGCTGGAGGAGGGCTCCTCGATCCTGTCCGGGATCATGGGCGAGGCGGCGCGCGCCGCGGCCGAGTCCCAGCCCGAGCCCGAGCCCGAGCGGGACCAGTGGGAGAACACGCAGGTGCTCACCCCGCCGCAGCCCTCGGAGTTCGACGCGCTGGCCGGCGGTCGGACCATCGGCAGCGGCCTCGAACCGGCCCCCTCGCTCGGCGGCGAGCGCTCCGAGCCCGACCTGGTCGGCGTCGGCTCCTCCGACGCGCCGCCCGCCTCCGAGGTGCACGTCCCGGCCGGCGGCGAGGGCCATGCCTTCGCCGGCGACCAGGCGGTGGCGCCGCAGCACACGACGGCACCCCCCGTGGTCGAGCCGCACGAGGTCGAAACGGAGGCGCTGCCCCACCCGCCCACCGTCTACGACGACAGCGGATACCCCGCGTACGGAGGCGCCGGCCTGTTGCCCAGCACGCCCAGCACACCCTCGACTCCCCCCGCGTCCCACCCCGCCGGCGCGGCGGAGCGTTCCACCCCGCCGCCCGGTGGCCGCGAGGGCCGCCCGACCGGTGGTCCCGCACCCTCCCGCGTCGGTCCCGGCCACAGCGGGAGCGGCCTGCCCACCCGGGGCACCGCTCCGAGCGGAGTGCCGGTCGACAAGGCCGTCGACTCGGCGGAAGATATGCCACGTGCACATTCCGACGTCACCACCACCGGTACCGAGGCACCCAGGACGATCGACGCGACCCCCGGGCCGGGAGCCGGGTCGGGGACGCCGTTGAAGCTTCCCGTACGCGTCCGGGGCGAGCGGTTGGCCGACCAGCTCCGCGCGGAGGCGCACCTGCGGCCGGGGGCGGACGACGAGGACCGCGCCCGTCCGCTCTCCCCGGGGCAGGCAGGCGCCACCATGGCCGCCATCCAGTCGGGTAACAAACGCGCCCGGTTCCCCCAGCCCGCACCCTCTGCCGAAGGACATGACCCGCAGGAGCGACCCGCCGGCTACCACACCGACGCGGACCCTGTGAGGAAGGAACAGCGATGACCGACCAGACCCACGCCAGCGCTCACCTGGGCTGGCTTCTGGACAACCTGGTGGCCGGCGTGCCCGAGGTCCACCACGCCATCGTGCTGTCCCAGGACGGGCTGCCCCTCGCCCGTTCCTCGGCGCTGGGCCGGGACGACGCCGAGCATCTCTCGGCCGTCGCCTCCGGTCTCCAGAGCCTCTCGCGCGGTGCGTCGTTGCGGTTCCAGGGCGGCCACGTGCGACAGACCGTGATCGAGATGGACAACGCCTTCCTCTTCGTGACCAACGCCGGTCAGCGGGCCCAACTGGCCGTGCTGACCTCGGACAAGGTCGACGCGGGAATGGCGGCGTACGAGATGACCCGCATCGTGCAGCAGGTCGGCGAGTACCTCAGCGCCGCGCCGCGGACCGAGACCCCGTCGGCCACGGCGTCGGGGCACTAATTCGGTGGGGGTCGGGAAGAAGAAATCTTCGTGGTTCGACGAGGAGTCCGGATACCTCGTCCGCCCGTACGCGATTTCCGGGGGCCGCACGTCCCCGGAAGGATCTGACTTCGCCCTGATCACCCTGGTGGTCGCCATGCCGGCCTCGCGTACCCTGGACAGGCGCCGTGAGCAGCCGGAGTTGACCGCCATCCTCGATTTAACTCAGGAACGCCCACTGGCGATCGTCGAAATCGCGGCGCGGCTTGACCTGCCGGCCAGTGTGGTGAAAGTGCTCTGCGGGGATCTGCTCGACAAGTCCATGATCGCAGTCAAGAAGCCGAGTCATGAGGCGTCAGCCCCCAGTGTGGAACTACTGGAGAGGGTCATCAATGGAATCCGCAGGCTATAGCCAGCAGGGGGGTTCGCAGCTGGCCATGCCAACGGCGCTGAAAATCCTCATCGCCGGTGGTTTTGGGGTGGGCAAGACCACCATGATCGGTTCGGTGAGCGAGGTGCCGCCGCTTGAGACCGAGGAGTACATGACGCAGGCCAGCGTCGGCGTGGACGACCTGGCGCAGATTCCGGAGAAGACCACCACCACCGTGGCCATGGACTTCGGCCGGATCACGCTCGACACCGAGCACGTGCTCTACCTCTTCGGCACTCCCGGCCAGGAGCGCTTCTGGTTCATGTGGGACGACCTGGCGGCGGGGGCGCTCGGCGCCGTGGTGCTGACCGACCCCCGCCGGCTGGCGGACAGCTTCGCCTCGGTCGACTTCTTCGAGCAGCGCCGGATCCCGTTCGCGATCGGCATCAACTGTTTCTACGGACGCAGGGAGTGCACGGCCGAGGAGGTCAACGCCGCGCTCAACCTGCGCAACCCGGCGCCCGTCGTGATGTGCGACGTGCGCGAACGGGAGTCCAGCAAGCGGGTGTTGCTGGCCCTGCTGGAGTCGGCCAAGACGGTCGCCATCGGCTGAGCCGCCGGTGCGGCCCGCCGGTGGGTTCCGCCGGACGCGTCGTTCCCGGGACGTCGATGTTCCCGGACGTGAAGTGGCCGCCCCCGGCCCGGAGAGGGTCGGGGGCGGCCACTTCCGCGTCCCCGGCGTCTCGCGGGGGTCTCTCGGTCGGTCAGGGCACCCGGGCGACGCCGGCCCACATGGAGACCGTCTCGTGGGTGGCCTCGGCCGGCACCGGGCCGTCGGGACGCCAGTCCTGGGGCGGGACCAGCCCCGGCTCGACCAGCTCCAGGCCGTCGAAGAAGCGCCGGATCTCCGCCTCGTTCCGCACCTGGCCCATCTGCCCGGTCGCGTTGCGGTTCACGTTGGCGATGCGCGACCAGGTCGGCGGGTCGAAGTCCCCCGTCACATGGGTGACCACCAGATAGCTTCCCGAGGGCAGCGCGCGCACGTACTCGGCCACCAACTCGTGCGCCGGCACGCCGCGTTCCGCGTCGTCGGCGATGTAGTGCAGCAGCGCGTTGAGGCACAGGGCGATCGGCCGGTCCAGGGTGAGGACCTCGCTGAGCTCGGGGCTGTCCAGAATGCTCGGCGGGTCGAAGAAGTCCGCGTGCAGATAGGCGGTGCGCCCCTCCGGGGTGCCCTGCATCAGCGCCTCGGCGTAGCGCAGCACGATCAGCCGGTTGTCGGTGTAGACGATGCGGGAGTCGGGCGCCACGGCCTGCGCGATCTGGTGCAGGTTGGGCTCGGTGGGGATGCCGGTGCCGATGTCGAGGAACTGCCGGATGCCGGCCTCCTCGGCCAGCCAGCGCGTCGCCCGGTGTATGAAGGCCCGGTTCGCCTTCGCGGCCGTCTTCACGCCCGGCCAGATGCCGGCGATGTACTGGCCGGCCTGCTCGTCCGCGGGGTAGGAGGTCTTGCCCTCCAGGAACCAGTCGTAGACCCGCGCCGGATCTGGCTTGTTCGGGTCGATCTGTTCCTCAAGCAACGGCTCTTTCCTCCCACTTGGCGATCCAGTCCGTGATCGGCACGCTGTCCCGCACGGAGGCGGCGGAGTCGAGCGCCATCAGGTACTGGCGGACGATCTGGGGCCGTTCACAGATCTCGGCGCCCCCCAGCGTACTTAACAGCACCAGGTCCGGCAGTTCGGAGGGGCGGTAGCGGATCATCTGCACGGGGCCGCAGAGCAGCGCCGAGTGCGCGGTGTGCAGCGGCACCACCCGGATGGTGAACCCGGGACGCTCCACCAGCCGCCGCAGATGGGCGAACTGCTCGCGCAGCACGGCCGGGCCGCCGACCCGCCGGCGCAGGGTCGCCTCCTCCACCAGCGCCCACACGGCCGGCGGCCGCGGCGCCGCGCGCTCCAGCACGGCCTGCCGCCCGCGCAGCAACTCCAGGCGGCGCCCCAGGCGTTGCTCCGACTCGCCCGGATGCTGGCGGCGGAGCAGCGCGGCGGCGTAGGCCGGGCTCTGCAGCAGGTCGGGCAGCACGGCGGGCGCGTAGACGCGGATCAGCTGCGCGTGTTCCTCAAGGCCGACGTGGTCAGCCAGCCAGTCGGGCAGCACGTCACCGTATTCCTCCCACCAGCCGGGGGCGTTGGCCCGTTCGGCCTGGGCCAGCAGGCGCGCGGTGCCGGCCGCGTCGAGACGGCCGTAGGCGGCGAGCAGCGTTCCCAGCCGGTCGGCGGCCAGCGCCACGCGGCCCTCCTCCAGCCGGCGCACGGCCTCCGGCGGCTCGTCGAGCACGGCCGCCGCCCCGGCCAACGACATCCCGGCCGCCCGGCGCAGCGCGCGCAGTCTGCCGCCCAGCAGCATCCGGCCGGCCGTCGCGGCGACATGACCAGCCGACATGGGAGCCCCCTCCGACACTCACCCGACCCCGCCCCCGGGCGCGACCACCCGGCGACAACCGGCCAGGCGCCGCGGCGCGTTCCCCGGACCGCGGGCCGGGGCACGGATCGTGACCCTTCGCAGCGTAGTGCCAACGGCGTGGCGCGCGCAGGGAGTTGGCAAGGGCGGGGAAGCGGCTCGGCCGGAGGGAGCGCGGGTATCGGCCATTCTGCCTCCGGAGGGTGCCGCGGGTGCCCGTTGCTCGGCGGGTGCCCGCCGCGTCGTCGCCGGTCAACCCGTCCTCGGCGCGGGGCGCGGGGGGCTCTGAGCACGCGCTTCGTGGCGGGGGCGGTGGGCTCCCGACGGGCGACGACCGATGGCCAGGCGGACCGGCGTTTGGCCAGAACCCGTTCGAGTGAATCGTCACCGGAGGCTCAGTTACTCATCATGAGAAACATGCGGCACACAAATAAGTTGAGTGACTTAGCCAGGGTTCAGGGGTCCAGCGTGCAGGCGGGCGCGATCCACGGGGGCGTCCATGTGCACCCGGCGCATCGGGGCAAGACCGCCGACCAGGTGCCGCGACCCCGGCAACTCCCCGGTGTCACCGCTCATCTCGTCGACCGGAAGGCCGATCTCGCACGGCTCGACGCCCTGCGGGTCCAGGGCCACCCGGGGGCGCCGCGGCTGATCGTGGTGAGCGGGCAGCCCGGGGTGGGGAAGACGACCCTGGCCCTCGGCTGGCTCGACACGGTCGCCGGGCTCTTCCCCGACGGCCAGCTCTTCGTCGACCTCGGCGGCCACGGCCCGCGCGGGCCCGTCGCGCCCGAGGAGGTGCTGGCGGGGTTCCTCCGCGCCCTGGGAGTCGCCGACGTGCTCCCCGGGCTGGCCGACCGGGAGGCGCAGTGGCGCACACTGACCAGTTCCCTGCGGCTCGCCGTCCTGCTGGACGACGCCCTCACCCCCGCCGAGGTGCGCCCGTTGATCCCCGGCTCGGCCGACTGCCTGCTGGTGGTGACCAGCCGTCGGCAGCTCCCGGGGCTCGTCCGCCACGGGGCGCAGAGCCACCAACTCGACGCGCTCGCCCCGGAGGCCGCCCTGGAGCTGCTGTGCCGGGCCGGAGGCGGGCAGCGGGTGGCCAGGGAACGGCGGGCCGCACGGGACGTCGTGGAACGGTGCGGGCGCCTGCCGCTGGCCGTCTGCCTCGCCGCCGGCTATCTCGCCGTGCGGCCCTGGGAGTGGGTCGCCTCGCTGGCGGAGCGGCTGTCCGACGAGGGCGCCGTCTTCGAGCCGCCGGTGGACGGCGAGTGCTCCCTCCGGCGCGCGCTCGACGCGTCCCGCCGCCGGCTGCCGCCGCGGGCCGCCGCGGTCCACCGCCTCCTGGGGCTGCTGCCCGCCGCGGGCCTGGACGTCTCGGCGGTCGCGGCGGCGGCCGACGGCACCCTGCCGGAGGCGGAGGGCGCCCTGGCCGAGCTGGCCGACGCCAGCCTGGTGGCGCGCCTGGAGTGCGGTGCCTACCGTGCGCACGACCTCGTGCGCGCGCACGCCAGGGAACTCGCCCTCGCCGAGGAGCCCGCGTGGTGGCGGGAGTCGGTGCTCGACCGTTTCCTCGGCTGGTGCCTGGCGATGGCGACGGAGGCGGACCGCGTCGTCACCCCCAGCCACTGCGTGGCGCGTGGTCTTCCGCACCGCCCACCGGTCGATCCCGGGTTCGTGGGGGAGGAGCAGGCGGTCCGCTGGCTCGACCGGCGGCGGGACGTGCTGATGACGGCGGTTCGGGAGGCCGCGGCGGCGGGGCGGGACCGGGTGTGCTGGCAGCTGGTCGACGCCCTCCATCCGCTCTTCGCCCGACTCCGCCCGCCCGGACTCTGGGTGGAGGCGCACCGGATCGGTCTCGAAGCCGCCCGCCGCGACGGTGACGCGTTCGGGCTGGTGCGGATGCTGACCTCCGGCGGTGCCGCGCTGAGAGACGCCGGGCGGCACCGCGAGACGGCCGAGTGGTACGGGGAGGCCTACGCGTTGGCGCGTCAGGAAGGTGATCGGCACCAGCAGGCCCAGGCGCTCCAGGGCCTTGGCAACTCGCACCTCTGGCTCGGCGAGCACGCGGCGGCGACCGAGAGGCTGCGCGAGGCACTGGCGTTGCGGGAGGCGATCGGGGACCGGAGGGGCGCCGCGCTGAGCCGGGTCTCGCTCGCCGAGGTGGCCGTCGCCGAACACGAGTACGCGCGGGCGGTGGTGCTCCTGGCGGACGCGAGGGCGCGGCTGGCCGAGGCGGGCGACGCGTACGACGCGGCCCGTGCCCTTGCCCTGCTCGGGCGAGCCACCGGCCTGGGAGGCGACAGGGCCGCGGGAGAGCGGCGGCTGTGGGAGGCGCTCGACGAGTTCGGAACGACGGGCGCGGTGCCCTGGCAGGCCAGGGTCTGGGAGCTGCTGGGCGAGGTGGCGCAACACCACGGGGAGACGGCCGAGGCGGTCCCGCGCTACGAGCGGTCCCGCGAGCACTACGCGCCCGTGAGCGCACGGGACGCCGCGCGCCTGACGGAGCGGCTGCGTTCGCTGTGAGGGGGGACGCGGGCGAGCGGCCCCCGGGTCGCTCAGGAGCGCCGGCGACCGGACGGGCGAGGGCCCGGCGCCGCCGCACGCGTTCCCCGTCCCCCGCTCCCCTCCCGCTTCCGCCGCCACGCCCCCGGTTCAACCCGCGTCGTACGGGATAGGCTCAGGAACGCAGCTGGTTCGCCCTGTCCGCCAGGCAGGCGCGTCGCAAGAGGGAACCCGGTGGGAATCCGGGACTGCCCCGCAGCGGTGAGTGGGAACGACCGCCGTCACACGCACTGGGCCCGGCCGGGTCTGGGAAGCGACGGCCAGTAGGTCCGTGTCAGGCGCGCTCGCACGACGAGCGGCGTCCCGGCGCGGTCGCCCGCGAGTCCGAAGACCTGCCACTGCCCGCGCGCGAGCCTCGCGCGCGGAGGTTCGGTGACCTCGTGGGCGGGTCGCGTGAACACGACGCGTGTCCGTCGCGCGCCTCACGGCAGCGCGGAGCACCGCCGTCGTCACGCCTTCGCGCCCGTGGTGGGTCACCGACCGCACGGGAGTTCACTCGCGAAGGAGAGTCCCTTGACCGCCAAGCCCGCAGCCGCGGCAGTACGGGCCACCGTCCACGGCTTCCCCCGCCAGGGCCCGGACCGCCAGCTCAAGAAGGCGATCGAACGGTACTGGAAGGGCCGCCTCGACGCCGCCCCCCTGCTGGAGACCGCCGCCGAACTCCGCGCCGCCACCTGGGTCCAGCTCGCGGACGCCGGTCTGGACGAGGTGCCCACCGGCGACTTCTCGCTCTACGACCACGTGTTGGACACCACCGTCATGGTCGGCGCCATCCCGCCCCGCCACCGCGCCGCCTACGACGCCGACCCGCTGGACGGCTACTTCGCGATGGCGCGCGGCACCCAGGATGTCGCACCGCTGGAGATGACCAAGTGGTTCGACACCAACTACCACTATCTGGTCCCGGAGTTGGGGCCGGACACGGTCTTCGCCGCCGACTCGCGCAAGCAGTGCGCCGAGCTGGGCGAGGCGCTCGCGCTCGGCCTGGCGGCGCGCCCCGTGCTGCTCGGCCCCGTCAGCTATCTGCTGCTCGCCAAGCCGGCCCCCGGCGTCGCCGAGGACTTCGACCCGCTCACCCTGCTGGACCGGTTGCTCCCCGTCTACGCCGAGGTCCTCGCCGACCTGCGCGCCAGGGGCGCCGAGTGGGCGCAGCTCGACGAGCCCGCCCTGGTCCAGGACCGCACCCCCGCCCAACTCGCCGCCGTTGAACGGGCCTACCGCCTGCTCGGCACCCTCGACGACCGGCCGCGGCTGCTGGTCGCCTCCTACTTCGACCGGCTCGGCGCCGCCCTGCCCGTGCTGGCCAAGGCGCCCGTCGACGGCCTCGCCCTGGACCTGACCGGCCCCGCCGCCGGCAACCTGGACGACCTGGCGGCGGCCGGCGGCATCCCCGGCAAGCGGCTGGTCGCGGGCGTGGTCAACGGGCGCAACGTGTGGATCAACGACCTGGAGCGTTCGCTCTCCACCCTCGCCACCCTGCTCGGCCTGGCCGGTCGCGTCGACGTCGCCTCCTCCTGCTCGCTGCTGCACGTCCCGCTGGACGCCGCCGCCGAACGCGACATCGACCCGCAGATCCTCCGCTGGCTCTCGTTCGCCCGCCAGAAGGTCACCGAGATCGTCACGCTCGCGCGCGGACTGCACCAGGGCGCGGACTCCGTCGCGGCCCAACTCGCCGCCAACCGGGCCGATCTGGCCTCGCGTTCCGGATCGCCCATCACCCGTGACCCGGCGGTGCGGGAACGGGCCGCGGCCGTCACGCCGGCCGACACCCGCCGCGCCGAGGGCTACGCCGAGCGGACCGCCGCCCAGCGCGCCCGGCTGGCGCTGCCGCCGTTGCCGACCACCACGATCGGCTCGTTCCCGCAGACGACCGAGCTGCGCGCGGCCCGCGCCGAGCTGCGCTCCGGCCGGCTGGACGCGGCCGGCTACGGGGAACGGGTGCGGCAGGAGATCCGCGAGACCATCGCCTTCCAGGAAAAGGCGGGGATCGACGTGCTGGTGCACGGTGAACCCGAACGCAACGACATGGTGCAGTACTTCGCGGAGCAGCTCACCGGCTATCTGGCCACCCAGCACGGTTGGGTGCAGTCCTACGGCACCCGCTATGTCCGCCCGCCGATCCTCGCCGGCGACATCTCGCGGCCGGCGCCGATGACCGTGGAGTGGACCCGTTACGCCCAGAGCCTCACCGACCGGCCGGTCAAGGGGATGCTCACGGGACCGGTCACGATGCTGGCCTGGTCGTTCGTCCGCGACGACCTGCCCAGGGGCGAGACGGCGCGGCAGGTGGCGCTCGCGCTGCGGGACGAGGTCGGCGACCTGGAGGCGGCCGGCACCGCCGTGATCCAGGTGGACGAGCCCGCGCTGCGCGAGACGCTGCCGCTGCGGGCGGCGGACCAGCCGGCGTATCTGGCCTGGGCCACCGAGGCGTTCCGGCTCACCACCGGAGGGGTGGCCGCGGCGACGCAGATCCACACGCACATGTGCTACGCCGAGTTCGGGGACATCCTCCAGGCCATCGACGACCTGGACGCGGACGTGATCAGCCTGGAGGCGACCCGTTCGCACATGCGGGTGGCCGACGAGCTGGCGGCGGCGCGGTATCCGCGCGAGGTCGGGCCCGGGGTCTACGACATCCACTCGCCGCGCGTGCCGGACCGGGAGGAGGTCGTGGGCCTGCTGCGCGCCGGGCTGGGGGCGATCCCGCCGGAGCGGCTGTGGGTCAACCCGGACTGCGGCCTGAAGACCCGGGCATGGCCGGAGGTCCGCGACGCGCTGACGCATCTGGTGGACGCGGCACGGGAGTTGCGGGGCGGGCTTTCCTGAGGCGCGGCTCGCGGCCCGTTTCGCGGTTCGCGGCTCGCGGCTCGTTTCGCGGTTCGCGGCTCGTTTCGCGTTTCGCGGTTCGCGGGTCCGTCCCGGTCGGGTGGTGTCCACTTCCGACCGGGACGGACCGGCCCGCGCCTGTGACCGTTCGTTCCCGCGCTCGTTCTGACTCCGCTCCGATCCCGCCCCGACCTCTTTCGCGCACCTTTCGCGCACCTCGCGCGCGTTCCCGCCCCAGGGGTGACTCCCGTACCGCGCGCAGCCGTTGACCAGCGGGGATTGTCAGTGGTGGCCCGTAGAATCAACAGTGTTCGAATGGTCAGCCGTCGTTCCCGGAGGTACCGATGGCCGCTGTCGTGACACCGCTTCCGCTGGACATTCCCCTCTCTCCCCCGACCGCCCCCGAGCTCCGCAGAAAGCGGCTGCCCGCCGGGCAGCCGCGCGCCTGGTACGAGTCGCACAACCGCAGGCTGAAGGCGCTGCGCCTGGCCACGGCCCTGCTGGACACCGGCGTCTACCACCCGGCCGGCGCCAGCGACGAGCGCATACGCGCCATCGCCCCGCTGATCGGGGTCCACCCACCGTCGACGACCACCTGCCGCATGGTCCGCTCCCTGATGCGCCACTGAGCGGCCGTTCAGCATCCGGCCGCCCCACCGCCCCGCACCGGCTCTCCGAGCCGGGAGGGCCCGGCGGGGGTGGGGGGCCAGGGCTACCGGCGGCCCGGCCCGCGTTCGAGAGGGCCGACCACCCCGAGGACGAAGCGGTCCACGGCGTCGTCGACGCTGCGGATGAAGCTGGTCTCGCTGTTGCCCCTGCCATTGCCCAGCCCCTTGAGCAGGGACAGCCGGAATCCGGTGATCTGGGCTCCCTGGCGGGGCAGCAGGTCGGCGGGCTCCGGCCGCAGTCGTTCCAGCGTGCCGCGCGGGCCGGGCTCCGTTCCCTCGACGAGGGTCTGGACGTGCAGGTCGGCGGGTGCCTCCGCGAGTTGGCGGAGGAGGCGCTTGGCCCAGGCCAGCGGGTACCCCTGCTCGGGTGCCTGGACGTCGACTGAGGTGCGAGCCTTCCCGGTGCGCAGATCGGCCGTGAGCGAGAGGATTCCCGGGCCGCCCTCGATCCGCAGTTCGGCGACCAGCCGACCGTCGAGGCAGAACTGGTCGGCGAGGGCCGCGCGTTGCGCCGCCGGTTCCGTGCCGCGTCTGGTCCGCCGGACGGGCAGCACCTTGCGGCCCAGCTCGCCGCCGAGCCGCAGACAGACCTGCCTGATCAGCCGTTCCCAGCTCTCGATCACCCGGGCGGCACGCGGGTCGCCGGGGGTGAGGGTCTCGTCGTCGATGGCCCGGCGGACCGGCACCCAGGCGGGGCCCATGTTCTGGAAGCCGTGGCAGCCCGAGTTCTCGTGCTGGAGGTAGCGCAGCAGCTCCTGCAGGAGCCAGACGTGCGCGCCGTTGCTGACGCCCTCGTGCCGGATCAGCATCTGGGCTTGGTGGGCGACTTCGGCCCAGGACAGATGCCAGAGGGAGACACGGTGCCGGCGCCGCCTGTCGATCTTCACGTCCACCAGGGGACTGCCTTCGAGCGCCACGTCGTTGGAGAGGGTGATCACCGTCTCGTAGGCCCGCCGTGCGGCGATGTCCATGTAGTCCTGCACCTGCTCGGATTTGAGCGGGTTGCCGTTGGTCTTCGTCTCGACCAGTGCCGTCCAGAGCTTGCCGGCGCGCTCCACGCGGATCACCCCGTCGGGGCGGCGCGGCGTCTCGCCGTGCGGCAGGGTGACCTCGGTGAACGTCTCCATCCTCCCGGCCGGGGCGCCGAAGCCGGCGGTGAGGCGCCGTCCGAACTCGGGGACCTCGGCCATCACCGACAACAGCACCGAGGTGGCGCGCGCCTCGCGTTCCCGGTCGGTCCTGAGGGAGGAGACGGGGAAGAGCCGTGCCGGCCGCCACGCGGGGTTCTCCGCCAGGGACTTCTTCGGCGCCTTGGGCAGCGTGACCTTCTTGCGTGTCGAGCGCGGGCGCCGACGGGGCGCCGCGGCGCCCGGGGCATCGCCGGCCGGTGTGGACGCCGGCGCGGTGTCCCGGTCGCGGGGAGTGGGAACGGCCGGGGGCTCTGCGGTCGTCAGCGACCCGGCCGGCGCGGCCGATGCCGGGCCCTCCCCCCGGCTCAGCGCCGCCCCGTCCTGGCCTGTGCCGTCGGTGGCGGGTGCGGTCGGGGCGGCGGAAGCGGGCGCGTCCCCCGTTCCGCGCTCCTCCGCGGTCTTCTCCCCGCCCGTCGTCTCGCCCGTCGTCTCGTCCTCGCCCGCGCTCTCGCCCTCGCCCGTGCTCCCGTCCTCGTCCGCCGCCTCGTCGTCGTCGATGTCGATGCCGAAGTCGGTGGCCAGCCCGGCGAGTCCACTCGCGTAGCCCTGGCCGACCGCCCGGAACCGCCACTCGTCGGAGCGCCGGTAGAACTCGCCGAACACGAAGGCGGTCTCCCGGGAGGCGTCCGCGATGCCGAAGCCGAGCAGCGTCTCGCCGTCCCGGTCCGCGACCGTCAGCCTGATGTCGTCGAGGTCCCCGAAGCAGCCGCCTCCGTACCGGCTCGCGGCCACGACCACGCGGGCCACTTCGCCGGGCAGCGCGCCGAGGTCGACACTGATCCGGTCCTCGCTCCCGTCGGCGCTCGGCGACTTGCCGAGCAGTTGCACGCTGCCGTCGGGTGCCGCCACATGGTTGTAGAAGAAGAAGTCGTCGTCGCCCCTGACCTTGCCGTCCGCGTCGAGGAGAAGAACGGACACGTCGGCGTCCCCGTCGTCCTTCTCACTGCTCCAGGAGAGACCGACCACCACCGCGCCGGCGTGCTCGCTCAGCGAGGCCAGACCGACGTTCCCACCCTTGACCATCTCCTGCATATGCCCCCAGCCCCTTCACCGCACCGTCACGTGTCGCTCAGTGTGTGCGAACGATAACGTCAGGGCCCCGGAGGCGTCCGGGAGTTGACTCATTTTCCGCTGTCCGCGACGTCCCCCTCCGCCAGCGCGTGGCGGACGCGCATCAGGGCGAAGCCGAGGAGGTTCTCGCCGCGCCAGCGGGTGGGGGAGGTGGCGCGGGGATCGTCGGCCGCGTGGCCGATGCCCCAGACGCGGTCGACGGGGCTCGCCTCGACCAGGACGCGGCCGGAGGTGGCGAGCAGGTAGTCGCGCAGCGCCGGGTGCTGGGCGAACTTGGCGGTGTTGCCCCGGACGACGATCTCCATGCGGCCGGCGCGCCAGGTCTCCTCGTCGAAGCGGGCGACCTGCCTGCCCAGGGCCTTGGCCGCGCCGGGGTGGGGTGCGGCCAGGACGCGGGCCGCGGTCTCCTCGTCCCCGAAGAGCCTCGCCTTGCCGGCCATCATGTAGGTCTCGGCGGTGGGGTAGGTGACGCCGTCCACGGTGAACGGGGCGGTCCACCACTGGCTGAGTACCCAGGGTCCTGGCCCGTCGTTCCGGCCGGCGCGGTGGCCCCAGAAGCAGAGGTACTTGAGGGGGCGGCCGGAACGCTCCCAGCGGCGGAGTTCGTCGAGGTCGGTCGGCGGGGTCCGGCGGTTCTTCATGGCCCCAGCCTGACACGGACCGGGTGTCGGGGGCCATCGGTTAACGGTGCCGCCGGCCGGGTGAGAATCGGCCGGCGCCGAACGGCATGGTCCGCGCGGGCCGTGCCGTTCGGCCACGCTGGTGGATCGCCCAGTAGCCGGCCCGCGCGGGCCGTAGGTCAGAAGGGACCGGCCATGTCCGTTGATCCGCTCGCCCACTTCCTGCGGCAGCTCAGCCCTGAGAACCGGCGGTGGATGGAGGGCCAGCCCGAGGACAAGCAGCGGGTCATCGCCGAGCGCTGGGAGCCGGCCGAGGGGCGCGGCGCCTCGTGGCTGGCCTCGCACGATCTGGCGCCCGACCTGGTGGACGAGGGCGCCTCGGCCAACGCGTACCTCCAGGAGGTGCGGGACGGCGAGCAGTACTGACCGGCTCCCGCGCGTTCACACGAGGGTGGCGCCGTACTCCGCGAGTACCTGGGCCACCGGCTGGTAGTAGGTGGTGCCGCCGCTGGAGCAGTTGCCGCTGCCGCCGACCGGGATGCCAAGCAGGGTGGTGCCCGAGGTCAGGGGGCCGTTGCGGTCGCCGGGTTCCATGCAGAGATTGGTCTCGATCAGTCCGGAAACGACCACGCCTCCACCGAAGTTGATCGTGACGTTAAGGGCGGTGACCGTTCCGCTGTGGCAGCCGGTGGTGGTGCCGCCGCGGGTGACGGCCTGGCCGACGGTCGGATCGCCGACCGAGGTGAGGGGCGCGCCGCCGCAGTTGGGGGTCTGTTCGACCGGGACGGCGGGGTTCTCGTAGGCGAAGAGGCCGTGGGTGGGGTACGTGCTGCCGGTGGTGGGTCCGATCGGCACGGTCAGCTGCGGGTCCGCGTACCAGTGCGGGAAGCCCTCGGTGCAGGCGCCGGGGAGCAGTCCGAAACGATCGTCGCCGATGGCGAGGTTGGCCACGACCGTGCAGGAGAGGCCGGCATCCGAGAACACCGTGTCGCCGCCGGCCACCAGCGGAACGGCGTCGGCCGGCGCTCCGGCGCTCTGCGCCGCCGCGCCCGTCGGAAACGCCAGCAGACAGACGAGGGCGACCAGCGCCGCCCAGACGCGGACCGGTGGGCGGGGCGTGGCTGTGGTGGGGCGCACGCCGGCGCGAAGACGGAGGGGGAACGGGGAACGTGCGGTACTCACGGGGCCTCCCGGAGGCACGAAAGACGCGGACATACGGGCATACCGCATGCCGGCACGGGGACATGGGGCACACGGACACACGGGCATGACGTCGAAGCCGTCAACACGCCATCCTCCCAGCACGGTCACCTCCCGTACACAGCCGTGACGCCCGCGCTCCGGCGGCACGGGCCGCCGCGCCGCGCGCTCAGCCCATCGCCCGGTCCAGGTTGACCGCCGCGCTGATCAGCGCGAGATGGGTGAACGCCTGCGGGAAGTTCCCCAGATGCTCGCCCGTCAGGCTGATCTGCTCGGCGTACTGCCCGACATGGTTGGCGTAGGTGAACATCTTCTCCAGCCCCAGCCTGGCCTGTTCGATCCGGCCCGCCCTGGTGAGCGCCTCCACCCACCAGAAGGAGCAGAGCGAGAACGTGCCCTCGGTGCCGCCGAGGCCGTCCGGCGTCAGGCTCGGGTCGTAGCGGAAGACCAGGGTGTCGGCGACCAGGTGCTCGGTGACGGCGTCCAGGGTGGAGAGGAAGCGGGGGTCAGTCGGCGAGATCAGTTTCACCATCGGCATCAGCAGCAACGAGGCGTCCAGCACGGGCCGTTCACCCCCGGGCCCCGCCGACCCGTCGCCTCCCCGCCCGTCACCCCCGCTGTGCCGCGGTGCGCCGCCCGCGTCCTCCGCGCGGAGCCGCTGGGTGAACGCCCCGGCCGCCGGGTCCCAGCCCCGGTCCATGATCTGGGTGTAGATCCGGTCGCGCTCCGCCATCCAACGCGTCAGGTCGCCCGGCAGGCCGCGCTGCCGCGCCATCCGGATCATGCGCTCCACCGCCACCCAGCACATCAGCCGTGAGTAGGTGTGGTCCTGCCGGCCCGCGCGGGTCTCCCAGATGCCCTCGTCCGGGCGGTCCCAGTTCTCCAGCAGCCACTCCAGCTTGTCGCGGAGCCCCGTCCAGCTGTCGTGCGAGATGCCGGTGCCGTACTTGTTGAACAGGTAGACGCTGTCGACCAGTTCGCCGTAGATGTCGAGCTGGAGCTGGTGCGAGGCGCCGTTGCCGGTGCGCACCGGGCGGGTGCCGCAGTAGCCGGCGAGATGGCTCAGCTCCTCCTCCGGCAGGCTCGGGTCGCCGTCGATGCTGTACATCACGCGCAGCGGGCCGACGCCGTCCGGCGCCTCGGCCGAGGCGCGCAGGTTGCCCGTCAGCCAGTTGATGAACGCCTCCGCCTCGTTGGTGAAGCCGAGCCGCAGCAGCGCGTAGAGCGAGAACGCCGCGTCCCTGATCCAGACGTGCCGGTAGTCCCAGTTGCGCTCGCCGCCGATCCGCTCCGGCAGCCCCAGCGTGGGCGCGGCGATCAGCGCGCCGGACGGCTCGTGGGTGAGCAGCTTGAGGGTCAACGCGGAACGGTTGACCGTCTCCCGCCAGCGCCCCGAGTAGACGGACTGGCCGATCCAGCGCCGCCAGAACGCCACGGTGGCCGTGAAAAGCCGCTCCGCCTCCTCCGTGTCGACGCCGGCCGGCTCCCCGCCGCCCGCCGTGTCCAGGACGAAGAGCGCCGACTCGCCCTCGGCCAACGGGAACGCGGCCACCGCGTCCCCGCCGTCCACGGTGAGCGGCACGTCGGCCAGCAGCGAGAGCGTCAGCCCCTCGCCGGTGAACAGCACGCCGTCCGCCCGGCGTTCGGCCCGGTGGGTGCCGCGCCCGTAGTCGAAACGCGGCGCCACCTCCACCCGCATCCGGGTGCTGCCCCGCACGTTGACCACCCGGCGGACCAGTCGCTGCCGGTGGTCGGGGTCGTGCTCCCGCAGCACCGGCATGAAGTCCTGGACCTCGACCATGCCGTCCTCGGTGAGCATCCTGGTGATGAGGATGTTGGTGTCGGGAAAGTAGAACTGCTGCCTGCTGGCCACCTCGCACCCCGGCCTGACCAGCCAGTGGCCGCCGCGCTCCGGGTCGAGGAGGGCGCCGAAGACGCTGGGCGAGTCGAAGCGCGGCGCGCAGAACCAGTCGATCCTGCCGTCCGTGCCGACCAGGGCCGCCGTGCGCAGGTCACCGATCAGACCGTGCTCGGCGATCGGGAGATAGGGCGGGTCGAGGCGGTTCACGCGTCCGGCACCGCCCAACCGTCCGGCGCCGCCAGGTCGAGTGCCGCCCGGGGGCCCCACGAGCCGCGCGCGTAGGGCAGCGGCTCCGGCGGGGCGTCGAGCACCGGCTGGCACACCTCCCACAGCCGCTCGATCTCGGCGGCCCCGGTGAAGAGTGTCTGGTCCCCGCGCAACGCGTCCAGCAACAGCTTCTCGTACGCCTCCAGCGGCTCGTCGTCGGGAAACGCCTCGTCAGGGCGGAAGGTCAGGTCGCCGGGTGCCACGTCCAGCGCGGCGCCGGGGCGCTTCGCGCCGAGCCGCAGCCGCAGCAGCGGCCGGTCACTCAGCTCCAGCGAGAGCGCGTCCGGCCGGTCGCCCCCGCGCTCGTCCGCGCGCGGCGCGCCCCGCCCGCCGTCGAAGAGCGCCAGCGGCGCCGCGCGGAACCGCACCGTCAGCAGCCGCTCCGAGCTGCCCAGCGCCTTGCCCGTGCGGAGCAGGAACGGAACGCCGCGCCACCGCCAGTTGTCCACCCAGGCGCGCAGCGCGACAAAGGTCTCCACCGTCGAGTCGTCGGCGACGCCCTCCTCCTGACGGTAGCCGTCGAACTGGCCGAAGACCGTCTCCGCCGGATCCAGCGGCCGCAACGCGCGGAAGAGACTCAGTCGTTGCGCGCGCAGCCCGTCCGCGTCCAGCCGGGCCGGCGGCTCGATGGCGGCCACCCCCAGCATCTGGCAGAGATGGGTGCTGACCATGTCGCGGAAGGTCCCCGTCGACTCCATGAACGCGGCGCGCCCTTCGAGACCCAGCGCCTCCGGCACGTCGATCACCACGGAGGCGACATGCTCCCGGTTCCAGAAGGACTCGAAGATCCCGTTGCCGAACCGCAGGGCGAGCAGCGTCCGCACCGCCTCCAGGCCGAGGAAGTGGTCGATGCGGAAGACCCGTTCCTCCGGCACGTACGCGGCGATGGTCGCGTCCAGCGCGCGGGCGCTGGCCAGGTCGGTGCCGAACGGCTTCTCCATGATCAGCGACGCCCCGTCGGCCATCCCGGTCCGCCCGATCATCCGCACCATCTCCTCGGCGATGGACGGCGGGACGGAGAGGTAGAGCAGCGGACGGGCGCGTTCGCCCGCCTCCCGGCGGGCCCGGCGCAGCGCCTCGGCCAGCTCGGAGCCGTCCTCGGTCGTGGCGGCGACGTAGTCGACGCGGGCGGCGAACTCGGCCCACCGCCCCGCGTCGTAGACCTCGCCGGCGAACTCGCGCACTCCCTCGCCCAGCCGGTCCCGGAAGTCCTGGACATCGCCCCGCGCGCGCCGGCCGGAGCCGATGATCCGCAGGTCGTCCGGGAGCAGCCCGGCGCGGAAGAGCCGGAAGAGCCCGGGGAAGAGGTTGCGCCGGGCGAGGTCGCCCGTCGCGCCGAAGATGACCAGCACCCGCGGGTCGCGCACGGCCGCGGGGGAGGCTGAGGAGGAGTGGACATCGTTCACGGGGCGGTCGTCTCCCTCGGTGGGCGGGCCGGACGGCTCACTCCCCACTGTGCGCGCCCGCCCCCTCCCCGCCAACGGAACCCGCCGGGGACCGCGCCGGGTCACCGGAGTGCGGCCCCGCCCCGCGCCGGGCTCCGGCCGGCGAAACGGTTGGCCGGGCCCGCCGCCCCTCTGGCAGGCTGGGCCGATGGAGGGAACGCGGGACCCGGCCGGCGGGCTGCCGGCGATCCGGGGGGAGTGGGAGGCCCATCTGACGGTCGGTTGCCCGCCCGCACGGGTGGCGGCGCTGGCCTCCTGGGCGGAACGCCACGGACACGGCTTCGTCCACATCGTGCTGGCCCGGGGCGCCACGCCCTCCCAGCCGATGGTCAGCCTGCGGGGCGACGGCCCACTGGCCGAAGCCGGCCGCGCCGTCGCCGGGGTCACCGCCCGACTGGCCGCCGACGGGCACCCGTTGACCCGGGTCAAGATCGAGACCACGCCCTGGGCCGAGGGCGTCCCCGCCCACGACGCGGCGGACGGGACCGACCACCCGGGACGCTATTTCGAGCACCACGTGAAGCTGCTGCTGGCCGCCGACCACGACCGGCCCTCGCTGGAACGCCTCGCCGTGGCCCACGGCGCCCACGTGTCCTGGAACGCCCGGCGGGTCCGGGCGGACGGCGCGGAGGAACGGTTCGTCACGCAGCGCTGCGCCGGCGTCGGCTCCCCGACCGCTACCCGCCGGCTGGCCGCGCTGCTGGACGCCCTGGCGGTGGCGTCGGTTCCGCACCGGGTCGTCGAGGTCGAACGGGAGTACGTCGCGCACGACAGCAACCTCGCCCTGGACGACGGCTGGCTCCCGGCCGCCGGCGTGCGGGACGCGGGGCGGCCAGGCACCGCCACGAAGGGGACGACCACGCCGTGAACCAGTCCGAGCCCACGCCCACGCCCGAGCCCGCGCCCGCGCCGGGGACCGCCGCCGCGCCGCCGCGCGCCCCCGCCGCCGAGGCGCCCCGGCGGCCCCGGCTGCCCGCCACGCTGCTGCCGGCGCCGGAGGGGCTGCGGCGGCCGGAGATCTTCGACCCGGCGCTCAAGCACTTCCCGCGGGCCTTCCGCGCCGGCGAGCCCACGTTCGACGACCCCGCCGCGCGCGACGCCTGGCACCGCGCCCGGCGCACCGCGCTCGACCTGGTGCTGGCCGGCGTCGCGGGCGGCCGGTGGGCCGACCATCTGGTGCTGCGCGGCAGCGTGTTGCTGGCCAACTGGTTCGGCGACGCGGCGCGCGACCCCGGCGACCTCGACCTCGTCGTCGTCCCCGCCGCGTGGGCGATGGACGGACCGGAGACCTCGGGGCTGCTCGCCGACGTCGCGCGCGACGCCGAGGCCGCGGCCCGTGCGCACGGCGGGGTGGCGATCGACGCCGCCGGCGCGGCCGTCGAGGGCATCTGGACCTACGACCGCGTGCCGGGCCGGCGCATGGTGCTGCCCTGGAGCGCGCCCGGTACCCCCGGCGGCACCGTCCAGCTCGACCTGGTCTTCAACGAACCGCTGCCGGAACGGCCCGAGGCCGTCCGACTGCGCCCGCTGGGCGACGGCCCCGGCGCGCTGGTCCTCGGCGCCTCGCCCGGACTCTCGCTGGCCTGGAAGCTGCTGTGGGTGGTCAGCGACATGCACGTCCAGGGCAAGGACATCTACGACGCGCTGCTGCTCGCCGAGCGCACCCCGCCGGACTTCGCGCTGGTCCGCGCCGCCTTTCTGGCCGTCCCGAGCTCGGAGGGGGAACGTCTGACGCCGCCCGGCGACTGGTGGATCTCCTGGCTCGGGGACATGGAGGTCGAGTGGGAGCACTTCGTGCGCGAGTACCCGGAGTTGGCGGCCCGTACCGCCGACTACGCCACCCGGCTGCGCCGCGTCGTCGCCCCGCTGCTGGCCGAGGCCGACCAGCCGGGGGACACCCCGCACCGGCGGTGGGCCCGCTGGCTAGCGCCGCTGATCGACGAAGCGCGGGCCCGTGCCCCGCGCGAACGGGTCGCCGCCCTCGGCGAACTGGCCGCGGAGGGCGTGTCCGGTCTGACCGCGGCCGTCGTGATCCTGCGCGAGCTCGCGGGGACGGAGGCGCTCCCGGTGCGGCGGACGATGGAGGACGTGCTCGCCGCCGACGAACGCTGGGCGACCCTCAGGTCCAGGCCGCACCTCCGGCGGTTCGCCCTGCGCGACCTGGGCGAGGAACCGGACGACTGACCGGACGACTGACCGGCCGGCGGGGGTGCCGGGGCGGCCCGGCCCCGCCCGTTCCGTACGCTTCGTTGTCCCGGCCCCCACCACCAGCGCGGGCCACGCGATCAGGAGACGGCCATGGAGAGCGACCGACTTCAGGCGGTCAACCGCATGATCCTCACCCAGCGGGTGCGGCTCGCGGTGAACCAGTACGAGATACACGAGGAGGCCCCGGGCGGCGGGCAGGGGGAGCTCATCGCCTTCGCCCAGCAGAAGCGGCTCACGCTGAGGGAACGTGTCACGTTCTGGAACGACACGGAACGTTCCAGCGTCTTCGGCGGCTTTGTCCACCGCGACGTGGTGGACCTCGGCGGGACCTACGACGTGACCGGCCCGGACGGGGAGACCGTCGTCGGCACGTTCAGCAAGGACTTCAAGAAGTCGCTGACGCGTTCCACCTGGCATCTTGACCAGCCGGGGCTGACCACCATGACCGGCTCGGAGCGGAACGCCAAGGTGGCGGCGGCGCGCCGGGTCGCGCGGTTCATCCCGGTCGTCGACGATCTGCCCATCTGGGCCTACCACTTCGACTTCCGCCTGGAGGGCGCGCTCGCCCTCTCCGTCAGCCGGAAGCGCACCCTGCGCGACCGCTATCTGGTGGAGATCCACGAGCCCCGCCTCGACCGCCGCCTGGTGGTCGCCCTGGCGGTCGCGCTCGACGCGATGCAGGGACGGTAGGGGAGGGCGGCGCGATGGACGGGACGACGGCCATCCGCGCGGCCGCGACGGTGCCGCTGGGCCGCACCGGCCTGGAGGTCAGCCGGCTCGGGCTCGGACTGGCCTCCGTCGGCGGGCTCTTCCGGGCCGTCGACGAGGGGCAGGCGCTGCGCACGGTGCGCCGCGCCCGCGCGTTGGGGGTGCGGCTCTTCGACACCGCGCCGGTCTACGGCTACGGCCTCTCCGAGACCCGCGCCGGCCTCGCCCTGCGCGACGAGCCTCGGGACGGCTATGTGCTCTGCACCAAGGTGGGCCGGCTCATCGAGCCAGGCGGCCCCGACACGCAGCCGATCTGGGCCGACCCGCCCCCCGGCCTCGGCGCGCGCCTGGACTACTCGTACGGGGCGGTGGTCCGCTCGTTGACGGAGAGCCTGGAGCGGTTGGGGCTGGAACGCGTCGACGTGCTCCATGTGCACGACCCGGAACAGGACTTCGCCGGCGCGGTCGGCGAGACCTACCGCGCGCTGGCCGACCTGCGTGCCGCGGACACCGTCCGGGCGGTGTCGATCGGCGTCAACCACGCGGACGTCGCCGTCCGTTACCTCCGCGAGGCGCCGGCGCCCGGCCCCGACTGCGTGATGCTGGCGGGGCGTTGGAACCTCGTCGACCAGTCCGGCCTCGACGAGCTGCTGCCGCTCTGCCAGGAGCGCGGCGTCGCCGTCCTCGCCGCCGGCGTCCTCCACTCCGGCCTCCTCGCCGACCCCGACGCGCACCCCGACGCCCCGGCGGCGGCGGCCGGCCGGGCGCGCGCCGTCCACGAGGTGTGCGCCCGCCACGGAGTCCCGCCGGTCGCCGCGGCGTTGCAGTTTCCCTTCGGCCACCCCGCCGTCACGGCCGTCGTCGTCGGCGCGCGGACCCCGGAGGAGATCACGCGGTCCGCCCGCCTCCTCGCCCACCCGCTGCCCGCCGCCGTCTGGGCCGACCTCCGCGCCGCCGGCGTACTGCCGGCGGGGTGGCGGGGCGTGGTCCGCCACTGACGCGGCGGGGGCCGGGCCGCGTGGACCATGCGGCCCGGCACCCGCCGCGCGCGGGCGTCACTCGGCGGGCGGCGTGACCGGCTCCCAGCCGTCCGTCTCGTCGACCTCCTCCTGGGTGAGTTGGGTGAGGTCGATCGAGCCGTCCTCGTTCTTCTCCACGCTGACGCCGGGGCCGAGGTCGACGTCGCCCTCGCCGGGCCGGGCCGGGCCGGACTCGGTGGGCTGCAGGTCGGTCTCGCTGGTGGACGGCGTGCCGCTCCGCTCCTCCGCCCCGCTGTCGGAGGCGTTGGCCGAGGTGACGGCGAGGGCGGTGAGGCCGAGGGCCGCGACGGAGGAGGCGATGATCCCCACGACTCGGAACGTGCGCATGAGTGCTCCCTGATGCGTTGGTCCGACGACTCGGACGTTGCGTGAACCCGGCTTCCCGCCGCGTTCGTCGTGCCTCCATCCCATCGCGGGGGCACGTTCGGCGCGGTTAACGGACGCACCCCCCTCGCGCGACTTCTCTTAACGCGCCGCAACATCCGCCCCCGGGCCGTCGTCTCCCGGGCCGTCACCCCTCCGTCCTGGCCGGGCGGACCATGTCCATCTCGCGGGGGCGCGTCGCCGAGACCCGGCGGGTGGTCGCCACGAACCCGTGCCGCTCGTACAGGCGTTGGCTGCCGGGCGTCGTCGCCTCCAGCTCCGCCTCCGCGCCGTGCCGGTCGACCGAGCGCAGCCCGTGCGCCAGCAACACCCCGCCCAGGCCGCGCCCCCGCGCCGACTCGCGCACGGCGATGCCCTCCAGATGCCAACGGCGCCCCGCCGCCCCACCCCGCGCCCCGCCGCGCCCGAGCCGCGCCCGGACCCGGCGCGCCCACGGCCGGGGCGTCCCGGGCGCCTCCCAGAGCGCGACGGCGACGACGCCGCCGTTCTCGACGACGGCCTCCACGCGGCCGTGGGCCAGGGAGCGCGCCATCGCCCGCGCGTAGTAGCGGCGGAGCTTGCGGCGGACGCCGTTCGCCCGCAGATACCAGTAGCGGCGCCTCCAGCTCGGGTCGTGGCGGAAGACGTCGACGAGCAGCTGCGTCGCGTCCGCGACCAGCGGGGCGTCACCCGCCGAGAGCACGCGGGGCAGTGGCCGGTTCATCTGTCTCCTCCGGGGCGCGGGACTGGCACGGCGCGATCCACACCGCGTGGACCGGCTGCGATGCTCGCCGACGCACCAGTCCGGCGCCCAACGGACACGCCCCGGCCCCGCCTGGGTATGTCTCAGGGGGAGGGGAGGTCCGGTGACCCGAGGAGGAGGGGCCGGACACCGCCGGCCGCGCGGCCGGCGAGCGAGCACACCGCTGCCGCGGGAGGGGAGCGCATCGTGAGCGTGGAACGTCTGCCGCTGTCGGGCGGTGGCGAGATCTTCTTCGAGACACCGCCGGAGCCCGGGGGGCCGGTGAAGGCGGGGCGGGTGGCCGA
This sequence comes from Streptomyces zhaozhouensis, assembly GCF_900230195.1. Taxonomy (GTDB): domain Bacteria; phylum Actinomycetota; class Actinomycetes; order Streptomycetales; family Streptomycetaceae; genus Streptomyces; species Streptomyces zhaozhouensis. Next base: position 14,489 of record NZ_OCNE01000023.1, on the reverse strand, counting down.
CGCCGTCAGGGAGTTGCCGCTGACGTTGCAGGACGCCCTGGCGCCGGTCCGGGAACTCGCCCGCGCCGTCGTCGCCGAACTGAGGGAAGCCGGACCGGCCGAGGTGGAGGTGGAGTTCGGCGTGAACCTCTCGGCGCAGGCCGGAGTCGTCCTCAGCAAGGGCGAGGCGGCCACCCATCTGCGGGTGCGGGTGCTGTGGCAGCGCGCGGCGGAGGCGAGCGACCGGGACGAGGGGGCGTGACGATGGGGGACGCACTTCCCTTAGGGGCCGCGGGACCGGCGCGGGGCTCCGCCCTGCCCTCGGCGGTGGTCGAGATCCTGCGACCGGACGGCACGGTGGTCGGGGCCGGGTTCCACGTCGGTGCCGGCACCGTTCTGACCTGCGCGCACGTCGTGACCGCCGCGGGAAGCGGTCCCGGGCGACGGGTGGAGCTGCGGTTCGCCCGCGAGCCCGAGGGCAGCTCGGCGGCCGGTGTGGTGGACGACCGGGCCTGGCGCGAGCCGGAGGGTGCCGACATCGCGGCGGTGCGGTTGGCACACGTGCCGCCGTCTGCCGGGACGGTGATGCTCGGCTCGGCGGAGGGGACGCGCGGGCACCGGGTCTCGTCCTACGGCTTCCCGGCGCAGGCCCCGAGGCGGGGGCACTTCGGCTATGGGACGGCCGGGGACGTGCTGCGCCCGGGAACGGGGGAGAGCCTGCTCCAGTTGACGGGCGCCAACGACCTGACGGTCGGCTTCAGCGGCGGTCCCGTGGTGGACGAGGTGACCGGGCTGGTGATCGGCATGGTCACCGCGGTCACCGCCTCGGACGCGTTGCGCCGGGGGCAGGGCGTCGCCTACGCGACCCCGACCGAGGTGCTGCGCGCGGTGGTTCCCGGACTCGCCGAGGCTCGGGTGCTGCCCTATCCGGGGCTGCGGCCGTTCACCTCGGAGGACGCCGCCTGGTTCCACGGCCGCGGTGAGGCGATAGAAGACGTGCTGGCGGCGCTGCGGCACCATCGGCTGGTGCTGCTGCTCGGCCCCTCGGGTGCCGGCAAGTCCTCACTGGTCCAGGCCGGGGTGCTGCCGGCGCTCGCACGGGGGAGGCTGCCGGGAAGCGCCCGTTGGGCACCGGTGGTGGCCCGGCCGGGGCGGGACCTGGCGGCCGAGCTGGAGGCCGCCGGCCTGCCAGGCGCGGTGGACGAGGGCGTCGACGCCGCGTGGGAACGCCGTCTGGCCGCCGAGCCGGACCGCGACGGACTGGTCGTGGTCGTCGACCAGTTCGAGGAGCTCCTCACCCAGCCGTTCGGCGACGACGACCGCACCGGTTCGCGACTCGCCACCGTGCGGCGACTGATGACCGTGGTCGAGGGGAACGCGCCCGTCCGGGTGCTCCTGGTGATGCGCGACGACTTCTACCCGCGACTCGCCTCGCTCCTTCCCGACCTGCTGACGGCGGCCACCCCCGGGGTGGTCAACGTGCCCGCCGCCCTCCGGGTCTCCGAGGTGCACGGCATCATCCGCGCCCCCGCCGAGGCCGCGGGCGCCCGGTGGGAGGACGGGCTGGTCGAGCGGATCGTCGAGGACCTCGGCGCCGCCGACCCCGCGCGCCGCATACCGGTGACGCTGCTGCCGACGCTCCAGTTGGCGTTGCGGCAGTTGTGGGACCAGCGCGTCGACGGCCGTCTGACCCACCAGTCGTACCAACGCGTCGGCGAGGTCACCGGCAGCCTCGCCGGCTGGTGCGACGGCGCCATGGCCCGGCTGACCCCTCGGCAGCGGCCGATCGCCCGGCGCGTCCTCACGGCCCTGGTCCGCCCGGCCGTCGCGTCCCGCGCGGTCCCCGCCACCCGCCAGCAGCTTCCCCTCACCCGGCTCCGCGCCCTCAGCACCGACCCCCGGGTCCCGGACGCCGTGCACGACACGGAGTTCGACGAGACCGTGGCCGCCCTGGTCCGCGAGCGCGTCATCACGACCTCCCACGGGCCGCTGGGGGCGACGGCGGAGCTGGTGCACGAGGCGTTGATCCGGGACTGGGGGGACCTGCGCCGGTGGATCGACCAGGACCACAGCTTCCAGAGCTGGCTGCACCGCGTGACGGAACAGCAGGAACGGCAGGCCGAGAGCGGGCTGCCCGAGGACCTGCTGGGTGGCTCGGACCTCACCCAGGGGTTGCGGTGGGCCGAGGAACGCCCGCTGCCCGGTGACGTCCTGGCGTTTCTCGCGGCGAGCCGAGCCCGACTCCAAGGCGCCGCGCGCCGCAGGCGACGCCTCTACTCCCTGCTGGCCGGTGTCCTCGCCCTCGCTCTGATCGCCGCCGGCGTGGCCTACTGGCAGGGGAGGAGCGCCAGAAGCGCCGAGGACGACGCCGACACCGCACAGCGACTGGCACGGTCACGGCAGCTCGCCGAGGTGTCCGGCGCCCTCCTCGACACCGACCCGGACCTGGCGTCGCTGCTGGCGGTCCAGTCGTACCGCACCAGCCCCACGGAGGAGGCGCGTTCCAGCCTGTACCGCGCCGCTGACCTGGGCCTGCTGCGTCATCTTCCGACCGGGGACGGGCCGTTGACCTCGGTGGCGTTCAGCGCGGACGGGGCGGTGCTCGCCACCGCGGGGGAAAGCGTCGCGCGGCTGCGGGACGCGGCCACCGGAGAGGTGGCCCGCGCCTTCGAGGGCCAGGACGGGCCGTTGAGTTCCGTGGCGCTCAGCCCGGACGGGGCGACGCTCGCCAGCGCCGGCGTGGACTCCGTGTGGCTGTGGGACACGGCCACCGGAGAGGCCCGCCACACCCTGGCCGTCGACGAGCGCGAGCGCGGCTATCAGGTGGCGTTCAGCCCGGACGGGGGGACGCTCGCCACCGCCGGGGACGGGACGGTGCGGTTGTGGGACGTGGCCACGGGGCGGAACCGGGAGACCCTCGCCGGGCCCGAGGGGCAGGCGGCCTCGGCGGCGTTCGCTCCGGACGGCGGCACGCTCGCCACCGCGAACTGGGCGGACGGCGATGTGCGGTTGGTGGACATGGAGACCGGCGAGGCGCGCGCGTTCACCGCGGAGGAGGGGCCGTTGACCTCGGTGGTGTTCCACCCGAACGGTTCCTCCCTCGCCACCACGGGCGTGGACGGCGTGCGGCTCTGGGACACGGCCACCGGGGAGACCCGGGTCCTCTACCGGGGCCAGGCGAACGGGGCGGCGTTCAGTCCGCTCGGCACCACGCTCGCCACCGCGGGCGACGACGGGGTCGTCAGGACATGGGACGTGGCCACCGGGGAGGAACGCCGGAATCTCCACGGCCACGACGGCCCGGTCTCGGCGGTCGCGTTCAGTCCGAACGGCCACGCCCTGGCCACGGTGGGGCGGGACGGGGCCGTGCGGCTGTGGCGGGCGCCCGGCGCGGAGACAGCGCGCTCCCTTTCCGTACAGGAACCGAGCTTCGGCTATGTGTGGGCCTTCGGTCCTGACGGCACCTCGCTCGCCAGCGCGGACCCGTCCGGCGGCGGACCCGTGCGCCTGTGGGACCTCGTGACGGGCGAGGGCCGGGAGCTGCCCGGGGTCGCCCCCCGGTCCCTGGCGTTCGGACCGGACGGCGGCACCCTCGCGACCGCCCAGGACGACGGCACGGTGCGCCTGCGCGACGCGGCCACGGGCGAGGAACGGCGCAGGCTTCCGTTGTACGCCTACGAGGAGGCGGACCCCTTCCAGGTGACGGATGTGGAGTTCAGCCCCGACGGGGGACTGCTCGCCACCGCCAGCGGGCTGATCAACAACGGCACGCCCCTCCCCGGGGACTCGTGGACCGTGGTGCTCTGGGACGTGGCCACGGGTGAGGAGCGGCACACGCTGACCGTCGAGGAGAGCTATGTCCGCGCCGTCGGGTTCAGTCCGGACGGCGCCACCCTCGCTACCGCCGACCACCAGGGCGCCGTGCGGCTGTGGGACGTGGGGTCCGGAGCGGAGCGCGGGGCGCTGGCCCGCCAGAACGGCTATGTCATGGCGGTGGCGTTCAGCCCGGACGGCGGCACGCTCGCCACCGCCGGCTCGGACGGGGTGCGGGTGTGGGACGCGGACACGGGTGACGAACGACGGAGGCTTCCCGGGCACGGCGAGGGGGTCGCCTCCGTGGCGTTCAGTCCGGACGGCGCCACGCTTGTCACCGCCGGCGGCGACGACGTGGTCCGCCTGTGGGACGTGGCGTCGGGTCAGGAGCGCCTCTCCCTCACGGGCCACGCGGGGCCGGTCCTCGAAGCGGCCTTCAGCGCGGACGGCACCGCCGTCGCCACCGCCGGCATGGACGGCACGGCACGGCTCTGGAACGTGGCGCTCCCCGATGCCGACGAGGCGGTGGAACAGATCTGCCGGGCCCTCGACCGGGATCTCACCCCGGGGGAGCGCGCCCGGTACCTGTCCGGACCGCCGGCCGATCCGGTGTGCGCCCGGTAGGCGGGGACGGCCGCACGAGGAGCCGCCCGCCCGTCCCCCTCCCGAGCCGCGCCCTCAGACGAGGCGGTTCTCGTATGCCGCGATGACCGGTTGCGCCCGGTCCCGGCCCCGGGGCATGTCGGCGTTGCTGACGGACTCGCGGGCGGCTACGTCGCGTTCCCTGCTCCGCCCCGCGCCGAGAGCGCCCTCATGGCGCGCAGGAGGCCCGTCCGGCCCTGTTGGGGAACGGTCCACAGGTCGTGTCCGCGCACCGCCCACTGGGCCAGCAGGGCGTTGGCCGCCTGGAAGCCGCTGGTGGCCGCCCGTTCCATGAGGGCCACCGGCAAGTCGACCCGCACCAGGTCGCCCGCCAGGACGAGGCGGGGGTCCGGCGTCGTGACGGTCGGACGTTCGTCGAATGTGCCGGAGGGGAAGAGCGGACAGTCGGCGTGCAGCTCGTGCCGCTCGTCGATCGCCGTGGCGCTCGCTGCCTCAGGGTAGATACGACGCATCTCCCGTGCCAGTCGCGCCTGGATCCGCTCCGGTTCCGTACCTGGTGGGAGGGCGTAGGCGTGCAGTTCCACCACGCTTCCGTCATGGCGTCGCGCCCATGTCGTCGCCTCGTCCTCGAAGCGGTCGAGGACGCTGATGTTGTCCAGTGGTCCGAATCCGCCGGTGCCCAGGAAGGCGGGCCTGTCCGCGTTGAGCGGTCGGTCGAGCCAGAGACGCGAGACCAGGAAGGGCGGCGCGGTGCGGAGGCTGGCGATGCGCCCGCGCCACTCCTGGTCGCCCAGGGTCGGTGAGGCGTCGACGATCCGCTGCAGCCCCCTGGTGTCCGCGGCGAGAACGACGGCGTCGGCGGCGTGTTCGGCGGCTCTCGCGTCGCCGCCGGTCACGACGGTGAACCGTCGACGGCGCCCGGGCACGACGGCGGCCACGGTGGCTCCGGTGTGGACGGTGGCTCCGAACCGGTGCAGGTGATCGCTCAGCGGGTTCCAGACAGCGGTCGGGAAAGTGTGCCGGGGGACGTCGAAAAGGAGCCCTTCGCTGGAGCCGAGAAAATAGATGTGGAACATGACGGCCAGTTCGGCGGCCGACAGCTCGGCGGGGTCCGCGAAAAAGCTGCGGGAGAAGACTTCGAAGGCCAAGTGGTGCGCGCTCGGCGGGAAACGGACCTGTTCGAGGAATCTCCGAGCGTCGAGGTGGTCGAGCCTGCGATAGACACGAGGAACGTCGACGTCGAAAAGCTCCAGCGCGGCCCGCCGGTCGATCGTCCGCAGGTCCGCGGCGCGGAAGGTGGGGCTGCGCATCATGAAGGCCGCCGCGTTCCACGGCGGGGCCTTCGGCAGACCGGCGAAGGTGTCCATGTGCCCGGATGTGTGCAGCAGCGGGTAGTCCGGCACGGGCGTCAACATGCCGAGGCCGGGGTCGATGCGACGCAGAAGCGAGCGAAGATTGTAGTACTGGCGGAAGAAGGCGTGGAAACCGCGCGACATGGTCGCGTCGGTGCCGTCGCGGAGTCGGGTGGGCCAGCCCGCGAGACGTCCGCCGAGGTGCGGTCGCTGTTCGAACAGGTCGACCGCCACGCCTCGTTCCGCCAGTGCCACGGCGGCCGTGACCCCCGCGATGCCCCCGCCGACGACCGCGACGCGGGGCGGCCGCCCGGTGTGGAAGCCGGGCGAGGGAGCCGCGGGGGCGTTGACGCGCACCGCCCGCCGGTCGCGTCCTGGCTTGTCTGTCGGGCTGGGCCCGCTGCGCGGTGTGGGGGTCATGGTGGGGCCGCTTTCGGTGCTGTCGCCAGCGAGATGATGCCGGGGGATGGCCACTCAGTCTCGGGTCGCCAGGGGGGAGCCGGCGATGGCCGCGCCGTTCGTTGGGCCGAACCGGTGAGGCCGTTGACCCCCGCCGGTGAAGGAGCGGGCCGTTCCTCGGGCGGCGGGGACACGCGGTACGCGCGGGGCGAAGGTCGGGGCCGAGATCAGTCGAAGGCTCGTCGGGGCAGGAGGGGCAGTTCCCACGCTGAACGGAGCATCGGCCCCGCGGGCAGCCCCCTCACCATGCGAAGGTCCTCGGCGAGTCGCGTGTGCCCGTCGAGGAAACGCAACAGCTGCGCCATGGGCGTGTGCGAGAACAACTGGGCGAACAGCGTCGGCCCGGCGACCCTGCCACTGTCCAGGGCGCGCAACAGCACCGCGTCCATGGCGCGCGACCGTCGGGAGTGTGCGGGGGGCGGCACCGGGCGGCGCCCATGCCGCAGGGCGGCGGCGACCGCCCGGGTCTGTCGCTGCAGTCCGGCGAAGGTGTACCCGGTGGAGGGCCGGGTGGCGCCCCCCGCGGCTCCGATGCGGAACACCGAGGAACCGACCTGCCGAGGCATCGGAGCGTCCGTCATGGGGATGACGCCGGTCTCGGTGGCGAGTACCCGCATCTCACCCAGTCGGAGAACATCCTCGGCGTAGCCCCGTACCGCGGCGGTGTACCCGGACGCCGTCAACGGGCGCGCGGAGAACTCGGTGTACTCGACGAGAGCCTCGCGGGGGGAGACGGGCAACAGGTAGCCGAAGGACAGGCCGTGTCCGGGCTGCGGGGTACGGAAGTCCATGAGGTGGACGGTGTCGGGGTCGAAGACCGGGTGTGCCGTTCGGACGAACCAGCCGTGGAAGTGCTGGAGCAGTCTGGTGCGGGCCCTCGGCGGGCTCAGCGGCGGACGGGAGTCGAAGACCCAGCGGGCGCTCATCACCTCGGGGCGCCCCGCCGGGTCCCGGAGGTGCAGGCGGGCTCCGCCGTGAGCGCTCCCCTCCGCCTCGACCCTCTCCACGGTCGCTTCCACCCGGCGCACGTTGGGGCTGTCCGCCAGAGTGCGGTCGACCAGCCTCTCGAAGTCCTCGGAACGGATCATCTTGTAGCGCAGTGGCTCGATGTCGGCTTCGACGGGGGCGCCGTGGCGCGGTCGCACGCGCAGGTGCCGCCAGGCCGCGGTGGTGGCCTCGTCGAACCTGCCGGGGCCGGCCTCCCAGAAGCACCAGGTGCGCGGCGGGGGCCGCAGAGGTCCGGGTGGCGCGTTGACCAGGACGACGGAGGGTGTGCGCAGTCCCGGCACATGGCCGGTCAGGCGGTGCGCGAGGGACAGTCCGGCCGCGCCGGCTCCCACCACGGCTACGTCCGCCTCCAGCACGGCAGTCCCTTCGTCCCGGCGCCTCACGAGGAGATGGCGGCTTCCACCTATACGCCCGTGCCCGCGTGCGGGTCCGCCGCGCCCGTCGATGTCGCGGGCTCGTTCACCCGCACGCGTGCCCGGGCGCGGAGCTTTCGGGTGAACGGGGGCCGGCAGCGGCGAAGCGGAGCGGTGCGGGCCCCGTCGTGCGACAGCCTGCCGTGTGCGTGCGGTCCGCCCGCCTTCGAGTCCGTCCCACGCGCCGCGTGTGGTCGCGTACGGAGTGATCCGCCCTCACGACGAGAGGAATCGGGATGCGCCCTCCCGAGGCGAAGGTCCCCCAGGTGGTTGCGCGTTCACCTGCCGCGCGGCTTCCCCCGTCCTCGGCCTCACCGGCCCGCACGCGGCCGGAGGGAGCCGCTCCGACGGTTCGGCACGACGAGGCGGCCAGCGCGCTTCCCGCCGGGTTCGGCGAAGTCAGCGCCGTCGACGCGGACCCCGCCGAGGCTGTCGGTCGGGTACTCGCCCACGTGCTGTCCGACCGACTGCGGACCGCTGGGGCGCTGGACGGCCTGTTCGCCGCGGATCTCGCGGCGCGGGTCGACCACTTCACCCGGACAGGGGGCAAGCGCACCCGTGCGCAGTTGCTGTGGTGGTCGCTGCGCGCGTGTGGTGGAGGAAGCGAGAACATCGTCTCCGGTCTCCGCCTGGGCGCGGCGATCGAGCTACTGCAGACCTGTGCCCTCGTACATGACGACGTGATGGACGGGTCGCGCCTGCGGCGTGGCGGTCGCGCGCTCCACGCCGACGTGGAGGCGCAGTACGCCGCCTGCGCGCCCGCGCACCAGGTGACACGTTTCTCGGCCGCCGCGGGCATCCTGGCCGGCGATCTGGCGCTGGTGTGGGCGGACGACCTGGTGGCCGAGACCGCGCTCCCCGAGCCGTCGGCCCGTGCCGTGCGCCGTGTGTGGAGCGACATGCGCACGCAGATGGTCGCCGGCCAGTACCTGGACGTGCACGGGCAGGTCACGGCGGTCCACTCGCCCGCACGCGCGCTGCGTGCCGCCTGCCTGAAGAGCGCCCTGTACTCCGTGGAGCGTCCGCTCACGCTCGGCGCCGTCCTGGCGGGCGCCGACAACGCCACGAGGCGCGCGCTCTACGCCGCGGGTCGGTGCGTCGGCGTCGCGTTCCAGCTCCGTGACGACCTGACCGACGTGTTCGGCGAGGCCGGGACGCCGGGCGAGGACTGCGGTGGTGACGTGCGTGAGGGGAAGACGACCTATCTGCTCGCTCTCGCGCGCGCCAGGGCCGAGGCCGCCGGGGACGGCGAGGCGCTGGCTGTGCTCGACGCCTCCCTCGGCGACGCCGCCTTGACCGGCCCCGGTCTCGACGAGGTGCGGCACGTGGTCGAGAGGACCGGCGCCCGGGGCGCCGTCGAGAAGAAGATCGGCCGCCTGCTCGACCTCGGACTGCGGCACTACGACGGCGCCGTTCTCGACCCCGTCGGTGGTGCTCCGCTGCGCCGCCTGCTGAGGCGGGCGGCTTCGGGGGCCTCGTCCAGCGACCCCGATCCGCGTCCGGCACCACGCGGAGCCGGCGCCCCTGCCGCGACGTCGAGGGAGGCTCGCCGATGACGCGTGGACTGCGCGGCCCGACCGACCACGTGGTGGTCGTGGGGGCGGGCCTCGCCGGGCTCTCCGCTGCCCTGCGCCTGCTGGGGGCGGGGCGCCGCGTCACCGTGGTCGAACGGGACCCGCTGCCCGGAGGCCGGGCCGGGCGCCTCGATGCCGGGGGGTACCAGGTCGACACCGGGCCCACGGTGCTGACCATGCCCGAACTCGCCGACGAGGCTTTCGCCTCGGTGGGGGACAGCCTGCGGGAACGCGTGGAGCTGATCCCCCTGCGCCCGGCCTACCGGGCCTGCTTCGCGGACGGCAGCGCGCTGGACGTCCACACCGAGGAGGAGGCGATGGCCGCCGAGGTGGAGCGCTTCGCCGGCCCTGGTCAGGCAGCGGGCTACCGGCGCCTGCGGGCCTGGTTGGCGAAGCTCTACCGGGTTCAGATGCGTAGCTTCATCGATGCCAACTTCGACTCGCCGTGGAACCTGCTGGGCTCGGACCTCGCCCGCCTGGCGGCGCTGGGCGGGTTCGGCCGGCTGGACGCGCGGATCGGCCGCTTCCTCTCCGACGAGCGGCTGCGCCGCGTCTTCTCCTTCCAGGCGCTGTACGCCGGAGTCCCACCGCGCAGAGCGCTGGCGGCGTACGCCGTCATCGCCTACATGGACACGGTCGCCGGCGTGTACTTCCCGCGCGGCGGCGTGCACGCCCTGCCGCGGGCGATGGCGGACGCGGCCGGCGACGCGGGCGCCGACCTGCGGTTCGGGCAGGAGGTCAACCGCCTCGAACGGGCAGGTGAGCGCGTCACGGCCGTCATCACGGACCAGGGCCGGATCCCGTGTGACGCGGTGGTCCTGACCCCCGACCTGCCGGTCACGTATCAGCTCCTCGGGCGCCGGCCCCGGCGACCCTCGCCGTTGCGTCATTCCCCGTCCGCGGTGGTGCTGCACGCCGGAACGGATCGCACCTGGCCGCAACTCGGGCACCACACCCTCTTTTTCGGGTCGGCGTGGCGGTCCACCTTCGACGAACTCACCCGAACCGGCGAGCTGATGCGCGACCCCTCGCTGCTGATCACCCGCCCGACCGCCACGGATCCGGCGCTCGCTCCCCCGGGCCGCCACCTGCACTACATCCTCGCGCCGTGCCCGAACACCGAGGTCGGGCCGGACGCCGCCGCCTGGTCCGAACTGGGCCCGCGTTACCGCGCCACGCTCCTGCGGGAGTTGGAGAGCCGCGGACTGACCGGCATCGCGCAGAGCATCGAGACGGAGTGCCTGGTCACCCCGGCCGACTGGCAGGCGCGGGGACACGCCGCCGGCACGCCGTTCTCCGCGGCGCACACCCTCACCCAGACCGGACCCTTCCGCCCCCGCAACCTGGTCGACGGCATCGAGAACGCGGTCCTCGCGGGCTGCGGAACCACACCCGGCGTCGGCGTTCCCACCGTCCTGATCTCGGGCAAACTCGCGGCGGCCCGGATCACCGGTCCGACGGACCGGGCACGGCCGCCGCGCGTGCCTCGTGGACACCTCAGCGGAAAGCCCCTGGTATGACCCACCGCGAACTCGACACGGCCGGAATCACCGACCCCGAGGTGCGCGAGGCGTACCGTCGCTGCCGGGCCCTCAACGCGCGCCACGGCAAGACGTACTTCCTCGCCACGCGCCTGCTGCCCACGGACCGCAGACCCGCCGTGCACGCGCTGTACGGCTTCGCCCGGTGGGCCGACGACATCGTCGACTCCCTGGACCCGGCGGTGGACGCCCGCGCGCGCGGCGCGGCGCTCGCGGAACTCCGACGCCACCTGAGCGCGGGGCTGGCAGAGGGGCGCAGCCGGGAACCGGTCGTGACGGCCGTCGCCGACACGGCGCGCCGCTATTCCCTCGACCACGGACTGTTCCGTGACTTCATGGCGGCCATGGCTTCCGACCTGGACGTGACCGACTACCCCACCTACGCGGCTCTCCTCGGTTACATGCACGGGTCCGCCGCGGTCATCGGCCTCCAGACGCTCCCGGTCCTCGGCACGGTGGTGCCACGAGAGGAGGCAGCCCCCTATGCCGCCGCCCTCGGTATCGCCTTCCAGCTGAGCAACTTCCTCAGAGACGTCGGTGAGGACCTCGACCGGGGCCGCGTGTACCTGCCCGCCGACCTGCTCGCCGTCCACGGCGTCGATCGGGAACTGCTCCGGTGGAGCAGGGCCAGCGGCCGTCAGGACTCGCGTATCACGTCGGCTCTGCGGGAGTTCGCCGCCCTGACCCGAGGGGTGTACCGGGAGGCGGCGCCGGGGCTCCCGATGCTTGAGGCGGTGTCGCGGCCCTGCGTCCACGCCGCGTTCGTCCTGTACGGCGGCATCTTGGACGCGGTCGCGCGGGACGGCTACGCCGTGCTGCACCGCCGCGCCGTCGTGCCGCGGCGGCGCCGCGCCGCCGTAGCGGCCGACGGGCTCGCGCGGGCGGTGGCCGCACGCGCGAGTGCTCTGGCCGGCGGCGGCACGGCGTCTCGCGTCAGGCCCCGGCCGGAGCGACGGGGAAGCCACGCCGCGCGATCTGCCGGGAGATAGCGTGACCTCCGCCCCCGCGGCCCCGCGCCGTCGATTCCCGCTGTCCGTACGGCGGCACGCTCCCGCATGGGAGCGGCAGCGCCCCACCTGGCGGGCAGCGCGACCCGCACTGATCGCCGAGGCGTTGAAGCGGGCTCAGGCCCGCCCCTCGGGCAACTGGTACGTCGTCGGCCCCTCCGGCGACCTCGGGGCCGGTCGACCCCTCGGGCGCACCGTGGCGGGACGGGAGGTGGTCGTCTGGCGTGCTCCGGACGGTCGCCTGGTGGGTGGCCCAGGCGTCTGCCCGCATCTGGGCGCGCCGCTGCGGGACAGTCCCGTCCGGTGCGGCACCCTGGTCTGCCATTGGCACGGCCTGGCTCTGAACGGCTCCCCGTTCGCCGGCTGGGAGCCGCTGCCCGTGCACGACGACGGCGTTCTGACCTGGGTGCGCCTGGACGAGGTGGGTGGGGAGGACCCGTCGCGGGCTCCGTATCTCCCGCGCCGCCCGGGGGGCGCTCACACACTGGCGGCCGTCTACTCGGCTACGGGAGTGTGCGAGCCGGAAGACGTGCTCGCGAACCGGCTGGACCCGTGGCACGGCGCCTGGTTCCACCCCTACTCCTTCGTCGACCTGACGGTGGCGGACACGGCGAAGGGCTCGGAAGAGGCCGATGAGGACCGTCTCGTCGTCGACGTGTCCTTCAAGGTGGTCGGCCGGCTGGTCGTACCGGTGCGGGCGGTCTTCACCGTCCCGGAACCGCGCACGGTCGTCATGCACATCACCGAAGGTGAAGGAAAGGGGTCCGTCGTCGAAACGCATACCACCCCCCTGGGCCCCGACGAGCTCGGACGCCCGCGCACCGCGGTCGTCGAAGCCGTCGTCGCCGCGTCCGATCGTCTCGGGTTCGTCGCCGCGTGCAAGGTCGCGCCACTGCTGCGACCGCTCATCCGCTCGGCCGCGGGGCGGCTGTGGCGTGATGACCTGGCCTACGCCGAGCGGCGGTGGCGGCTTCGCGCTTCCGGCCGCTTCCCCGGCTGACAGCGGGCCCAAGTGCGGTGCGGGGGGCGGTGGTTGACGGGCACTTCCCCGCCACCCGGCGCTGGTGAAGATTCTGCGTGGTCACACGGACCGCGAGCGGTTCCGAGTTCGGGGGCGCTCGTGCTCCAGGGGGAGCGGGGGACCGACGGGCGGGCTCGGTGACCCGACGCGTCGGGAGCCGGGAACGCGAGGAGCCCCGCGCTCCCCGTCCTCCTCGGCACCTACGCGCGCTGTCTTCATGGACGGAAGGGGGATCCGCGGCGACGGGGCGAGATCGCCCGGGACCCGCCCCGGCCCCGCCGACGGAAAACGTGGACACGTATGTGACACAGACACCCGGGGAGGGCCGGGGCGGACCGCCGCGAACCGGACATCGGTCCCCTCCGCCGACCCCGCCCACCGGTTCGCCCGGCGGCCGGTGGCGCGCCCGCTGACCTGTGCGTATGTCAGATGTGAAGGAAGTGCCCCCGGCAGGACTCGAACCTGCGGCCAAGTGCTTAGAAGGCACCCGAGCTATGAGGGTGATCAGGCTCCTGACCTGCGTCTTTAGAGTCGATTACGGCGGCTACCGCCAGCTTGGACACGTATTTGACACAGCGCTCTGGTGACGACCTCCTCGGCCGAGGCATTCCTCTTCGCTCGCCCCGCGATGAGGGGCCGATCGGGACTGTGGAGGAGGCGCTGAACCTGGTGTGGAGAGACGGGCCGACTGGCTGGCTCGCCGCCGCGACCCGGGCAGGCCCATCGCGGGCCTCCGCGGTCCGTCCGTCCGTTCCTGCGCGATCGGCGCCGCCATCCGGGCTGGCAGAAGGGCGCGAGCGTCCGAAGCGGATATCGCGGCGGGGCGCCCACTCAGCCTCTACTGATCTTTTCGTAAGTTCGGTGGGTGTGGTGGGTGGATTGTCAGGCCGGTATGGGCGAGGAATGACCATGGCAGTCGGGGGTTGGCGTTGATGCGGTGGACGCCGTGCTCGGTGGCATTGGCGACCTCGGCGAGGTGGTCGCCGGCGAGGTTGGCGGACAGCAGGCGTCGCCGAACGGTGGTGCGGCGCACGTCGGTTGCGGTAGCAGAGGAGTACAGCAACCCGCGCGACCGCAGCCAGCCGCCATCGCCCCCCAGTGGCTGGCTGACCAGCCCGGCAGACCCCAGCAACCTCCACGCCCGTAGTTCGCAACGAGGTGGCACTTCGCCGCACCAGATGCGCACCAGATCGGGCAGGGAACAGCGGTCAACGGCCCGATATCTCCGGCAGTTCACGAAGCCGCCAGCCTGGATGTATCAGCAGCTCAGGCGACAGGTGACGCCCCGACAACCGCTGATCCACAAACTCAGAGCGCGCTTCGATTCTCGTCGCCCGCTCTCATGGTGAAGGCCCAGGTCATTGACATGGGCCTGGTCCTTTGTGCCCCCGGGTGCCCGACCACCTCGGTCCGTCGATCACCCATTGCTCGCGTCGCCTTCTCTGAGTAGTGTTTCGTCCGCTTTGGGGAAAGCGACCTCGGGGGGATCGTGGCGCGGCCGTCTGATTGGTCACCGGTGGACATGGATCGGGACCCGACGCCGGGTGATCCGGACGAGGTCCGGAGCTGGCCGATGAGTTGGAGGAGTTCGCCGACGATGTCGGCGAGGCGCTCGGCAAGATCAGGGGCATGGCGGGCGAGCGGGCCATGTTGGAGTGGGCGGGGCTGTCGGCGGACGCGTTCCGGCGTGAGTTCGACGGTGTGCCGGACAACCTGACC
>NZ_OCNE01000021.1 GCF_900230195.1 Streptomyces zhaozhouensis | reverse complement strand
ACCCCACCGCCGACCGCGTCCTGGACCGGATGCGCGGCTTCGACGGACAGGGCCGCACCTCATGACCGTCCTCAAAACCTCACTCCGCAGCTTCTTCGCCCACAAGTGGCGGATGCTGCTCTCCGGGATGGCGGTCGTCCTCTCGGTCGCGTTCGTCTGCGGCACGCTGGTCTTCACGGCCACGATGAACAACACGTTCGACAAGCTCTTCGACGTCAGCGCCTCCAACGTGGTGATCAGCTCCGCGGAGGCGGACTCGGCCGACGAGTTCAGTCCGGGCGGCTCCAGCGGCAAGCCGGACACCCTGCCCGGCCCGCTGGCGGACGAGCTGGCCGGGCTGCCCGGCGTCGACGTGGCCACGGGTGTCATCACCTCGACCTCGGCGATGGCCATCGACGCGGACAACGAGAGCGTCAGCCCCACCACGGGCGCCCCGACCATCGCGACGCACTGGTCGCCGATCGACGAGCGCACGATGACCGTCACCGAGGGCGCCCCGCCGGAGGGCCCGGACCAGGTGATGGTCGACGCCGACACGGCCGACAAGTCGGACCTGGCGCTGGGTGACCCGCTGCGGCTGCTCACCGCGTTCGGCGACTACGAGCTGACGATCAGCGGCATAGCCGCGTTCGAGACCACCAACCCGGGCGCCGCGCTGGTCTACGTGGACAGCCAGAGTGCCAGCGAGTACCTGCTCGGCGGCGCGGACGAGGTCACCAACGTCTTCGTGGACTCCGACGGCAGCGTCTCCGACGCCGAGCTGAAGGAGACCATCGCGGCCGCGGTCGGCTCCGACACCTACAAGCTCCAGACCGCCGACGAGTACATCGAGGAGAACAGCGACGCCGTCGGGCAGGCGCTGTCGATCTTCGAGTACGTGCTGCTCGGCTTCGCCGGCATCGCCCTGCTGGTCGGGATCTTCCTGATCGTCAACACCTTCTCCATGCTGGTCGCCCAGCGCACCCGCGAGATCGGCCTGATGCGCGCCATCGGGTCCAGCCGCCGCCAGATCAACCGCTCCGTCCTCATCGAGGCGCTGCTGCTCGGTGTGATCGCCTCGGTGATCGGCTTCGGTCTCGGTATCGGCCTCGCCGTCGGTCTGATGGCCGTCATGAGCGCCGTGGGCATGGAGCTGAGCACCGACGACCTGCTGATCGAGCCCTCGGTGCCGGTCATCGGCATCGTGCTGGGCGTGCTGGTCACCCTGGTCGCCGCCTACATCCCCGCACGCCGGGCCGGCAAGATCAGCCCGATGGCCGCCCTGCGGGACGCCGGGATGCCGGGCGACGTCCGGGCCGGCCGCATCCGGGCCGCGCTGGGCGCGGTGATGACCGTCGCCGGTCTCGGCTTCCTCGCCCTCACGGGCACGGTCGACAAGGCGTCCGAGGGCGCCGGCTACCTGGCGCTCGGCATCCTGCTCAGCATGATCGGCATGATCATCGTGGGCCCGGCGCTGGTCAGCCTGGTGGTCAAGGGCCTGAGCATCGTGCTGCTGCGCGGCTTCGGCCCCATCGGCCGGCTCGCCGAGCGCAACGCGCTGCGCAACCCGCGCCGCACCGGCGCCACCGCGACCGCGCTGATGATCGGTCTCTCGCTGGTGGCCGGCCTCTCCGTGGTCGGCTCCTCGATGGTGGCCTCCGCCACCGACCAGATCGACTCCTCGCTCGGCGCCGACTACGTGGTCAGCACGCAGACCATGGGCGAGATCGTGCCCAACGTGGTCGAGGCGGTCTCGCCCGAGCAGATCTCCGAGCTGGACCATGTCAGCGAGTACCGACTCGTCGAGTCGGACGTGACGACGGCCTCCGGCGAGAAGATCGACGTGATCGCCGGGGCGGTGCCGGAGAGCTTCGCCCAGGACATCGAGACCGAGGTCGTCGACGGCGAGATGGAGGCGGCCTACGCTCCCGGCGGGATCTCCGTCGGCGAGGGTGACGCCGAGGACCACGGCCTCGCCATCGGCGACGAGGTCACGGTCGCCTTCGACGTCGGCGGCGAGGTCACCCTCACCGTCCAGGCCATCGTGGCCGACGGCAGCGGGATGTTCACCGGCACCTGGCTCTTCAACCAGCAGGAGTTCCTGGACAACGCCGAGGAGGAGCTGCTTCCCAGCGCCCTCTACATCGGCGTGGCCGACGGCCAGGAGGACGGCGCCCGCGACGCCCTGGAGACGGCCGTCCAGCCGTACCCCCAGATGGAGGTCCGGGACCAGGCCGAGTTCAAGGAGATGATCGAGGGCCAGGTCAGCCAGATGCTGAACATGGTCTACGGCCTGCTGGCGCTGGCGATCATCGTGGCGGTGCTCGGCGTGATCAACACGCTGGCGCTGTCGGTCGTCGAGCGGACCAGGGAGATCGGCCTGATGCGGGCCATCGGCCTCTCCCGGGTGCAGCTGCGCCGCATGATCCGGCTGGAGTCGGTGGTGATCGCCCTCTTCGGCGCGTTGCTCGGCCTCGGCCTCGGCATGGCGTGGGGCACCGCGGGGCAGCAGTTGCTGGCCATGGAGGGGATGCCGATCCTGGAGATCCCCTGGAGCACCATCATCGCGGTCTTCCTCGGCTCCGCCGTGGTCGGCCTGCTGGCGGCCCTGATGCCCGCCTTCCGCGCCGGCCGGATGAACGTGCTGAACGCGATCGCGACGGAGTGACGCCGGGGGCGAGTCCTCTCGCCCCACGCGCTCCACGCGGGGCCGCGACCCGAAGTCCGGGTCGCGGCCCCGCCGCGTGAGGGGACTTTTGCCTCTTGCCTCTGAGGCAAGAGACTTGCCCCAGAGGCAACGGTCGTGGCTCAATCGGACCCATGGCCCCAGCGACCTCAGGCGAGCCCCCCGGTATCGGGGCGAGGCTGCGTGAGCTGCGCCGACTCTCCGGACTGACCCTGGAGGGGGCGGCGCGCCGCGCCGAGCTCTCGCCCGCGCACCTCTCCCGGCTGGAGACCGGTCACCGCCAGCCGTCGCTGCCCGCGTTGCTGAGCCTCGCCCGCGTCTACGGTACGACGGTCTCCGGCCTGCTCGGCGAGGCCGCCGCCCCCGCCGACGTGGTGATCAGGGCCGACGAGGCGCCGGCCAGGGAGGCCGGCGGCTGGCGCTACCGTTCGATCGGCGGTTCGGGACGGGCGATGCAGGCGCTGCGGGTGCACGTTCCGCCGGGCACGGGCCAGGGCGAGTTGGTGCGGGTCCACCCGGGGGAGGAGTGGCTGCATGTGCTCACGGGCCGGCTGCGGCTCTTCCTCGGCGAGTCCGAACACCGGCTCGCGGAGGGGGACAGCGCGCACTTCGACTCGTTGACCCCGCACCGGATCAGCGCCGTGTCGCCGGGCGGCGCGGAGCTGCTGTTCGTCCACACGCTGTTGCGGAGCGCGGACACCACGCTGTGCCTCGGCGCCACCAGCGACCCAGGGAGGGAACGCCGCCATGGCGAAGACGCGTAGGGAGACGCGCGGGGAGAAGATCCCCCGCGGACTCTGGATCCGGGTGCTGCTCTACGGCCTGGTGGGCCACCTCTTCGCGGCCTTCCTGATCTTCCTCTTCACGGTCGGCGAATAGCGCCTCGCCGGCGGGTGTGCGGGTCGTCCCCCTCGCCCCGGCGGCCGGTCACCCGCCCGGTTCCCCGCGCCCCTTGTGTGGGTTGGCGTTCGCCGCGTGGTGCGGGTTTCTCTGTCGGTGGGGTCGGGCCGCGTCAGGGGCGCGGGGAACTGCGCGGTGCATGGGTGGCGGGCGTCAGGCGACTACGGTCCTGGCCCGCTGGGTGGGTCGTCCCCCTCGCCCCGGCGGGGGGGCGCCCGCGCTCCTTGTGTGGGCTGGCGTGGTCGGCCAGGGCGGGCCCCGGCCGACCAGGTGGGTTGTCGTCAGGCGGACCGCGCCGCCGCGCGCACCTGGCGGCGGCAGGCGCGGGCCGAGGAGGCCACCCCGGCGTGGCAGGCCGCCGATGCCACCCCGGCCAGCGCCACCAGCGGCCAGTCCGTGGCCAGCGCCGCCGCCACCGTCAACGCGGCGGCGGAGCCGGCCATCGCCCCGCTCGCCGCCGTGCCCAACCAGCCCACCGCGCCGGGCAGTCGGCGCGGCACGGCGACCCAACGGCTGGCCCGCCCCGTCGCGCCCAGCGCCAACACGGCGCCCACCGCGGCGACGCCCGCCACCCCCGCCAGCCCGGCTGCCAACGACTGCGCCAGCTGGGGCAGCCAGCCGTCCCGCGCGGTCTCGGCGTGGCCCAGCAGATACCAGCAGGCCAGCAGCAGCGGCGCGGTCGACGCCACCACGGCCGCGGTGTGCCGCGCCTGCGCGAGGGTCAACTCCCCCTCGCAGGAGGCCGCCACCTCCTCCGGGGTGCCGAACTCCGCCTCCGCGCGCCGCGCGGCGCCCGCCTCGTCGAGGCCGGTGTCGCGCCATGCCGCCACGGTGTCGGCGAATCCGTTCCCGACCTCCTCGACCAGCCGCGCCCTGGTCCGCGCCGGCCCTTGGAGCAGTCCGGCGAACCGGGCGCGGTAGTCGGCCTCGGCCGCGCCCCGACCGCCGCCGTCGCCACTGCCGTCCGCGTTCATGTCGCGCCGCCTGGCGCCGGGTCGAGGACGGAACCGATGGCGGCGGTGAACGCGCGCCAGTCGGCACGCCGTTCGGCCAGGCCCGCGCGCCCGGACTCCGTCAGTCGGTAGCTGCGCCGCCGCCGTTCGCCGGTCGACTCCCAGTCGCTGGCGAGCAGACCCTGCCGCTCCAGCCGGTTGAGCGCCGGGTAGATGGTGCCGGTGCGCAGGTCCAACGCGCCGCCGCTGCGCCGTTGCACGGCGGTGATGATCGCGTACCCGTGCAGCGGGCCCTGTTCCAGCACGGCGAGCAGCAGTCCGTCGAGATGCCCGCGTACCGCGTCTGCCTTCATGGGTAGGCAGCCTACCTAACCACTGACTAGCTGTGCTACATATTGGCAGCCAACATATAACCGCAACCGCACAGGAGTCCCGGTGGCCAAGCTGCTGCTGTCCCTGCACGTGCTGGCGGCGATCCTGACGGTCGGGCCGATCACCGTCGCCGCCTCGCTCTTCCCGCGCTACGCCCGCCAGGCCGCCGCGTCGCACGCGGAGGGCCCGCCCTCCGCGCGTTCCCTCGCCGTCGCGGGGGTGCTGCACCGGATATGCCGCGGTTACGCCGCCGTCGGGATCGCCGTCCCGGTCTTCGGCCTGGCCACCGGCGCCCAGTTGGGCATCCTCACCGACGCGTGGCTGCTGGCGTCGATGGCGCTGACGGCGCTCGCCGCCGCGCTCCTGGTGCTGGTGATCCTGCCCCGCCAGGAGGATCTGCTTCCCGAGAACGGCGAGAACGGTGAGGGCGGCGGGGCAGGCGAGGCCGGCGAGGGTCGCGCCGCCGAGGCGCCGCCCAGCGAGGCGCGCACCCGTGCCCTCGCGACCCGACTCGCCATGACCACCGGGGTGTTCAACCTGCTGTGGGCCGTCGTCGTGGTGCTGATGATCGTCCGCCCCGGTTCGACGACCAGCGCCTGACCGAGGGGCCGGCCCCGCCGCGGGGGCCCCGCCGTCAGGCGCCCCGCGCCGCCGGTCCCGTCGACTCGCGGACGAGAAGGCCCGGGGGCCGGACCGCCGGCGCCTCCACGGGGGCGGCGCGGTCGGGGTCCAGCAGTCCGAACATCGCGGTCGCCGCCGCCCGGCCGAGCTGGACCAGGTCCTGGCCGATGGTGGTCAGCCGGGGATAGACCAACTCGCCGACCGGCAGGTCGTCGTAGCCGATCACCGACAGGTCGCGCGGCACGTCGAAGCCCAGCCGGCGGGCGGCGCTCATGCCGGCCACGGCCATCGTGTCGTTGGCGAAGAGCACGGCCGTCGGCCGCCGGTCCGGCTCGGCGAGCAGCCGCCGCACCGCCTTCACGGCCGCGTCCGCCGTGAACTCGGAGATCACGATCCGCGTCGGCCGCAGCCCCCGCTCGCCCAGGGCGGCCTCGAAGACGCGGCGGCGGAAGACCGTGTGCACCCGGTCCTCCGGGCCCGAGACATAGGCGATGTGGCGGTGGCCCAGCTCGGCGAGGTGGTGGACCGCCTCCCTGATGCCCGCGTCCTGCTCCCCGCCGGCGCGGACCGAGACGATCGGGTCCTCCCGCCAGGGCGTGCCCACCAGCACGGCGGGCAGCCGCAGTTGGCGCAGCAGCTCGAACCGGGTGTCACCGATGCGGCTCTCGGTGAGGATCACCCCGTCCACCCGTCGCTCCTCGGCCAACCGCCGGTAGGCGCGCTCCTCGGCGCCCGGCTCCTCGCCGACGATGTGCAGCAGCAGACCGTAGTCGACGGGGGCGAGTTCGGCCTCGATCCCGGAGATCAGCACCGAGAAGTGTGGGTCGGCGGCGAGCACGTCGGCGGAGCGGCCGGCGACCATCCCGATCGCGCGGGTGCGCGCGCCGCGCAGCGCCACCGCCGTCGCCGAGGGTGACCAGCGCAGCTTCTCCGCCGCGTCCCAGACCCGTTGACGGGTGGGCGGGGAGATGCCGGGGCGGTTGTTGACGACCTTGGAGACGGCGGAGACCGAGACCCCGGCCAGCGCCGCGACGTCGGCGATCGTCGGCTTGTCGGTCCGGCTTCCGCGTCGGGTGCGGGGGGAGGTGCTCTGCTGAGTGGCCACGCGTCGTCCGTCCTGTGCGGTTCTCGCGCGTCGCACGCCCGGAGCGGGTGGACGGGGGGATCGGTGACGCGCCGCGAGAAAACGTTGTCGAGCGGGGAGTTGGATCGGCATCGTAGCGCCTTGTCCCGGTGGGCTCAATCTCTCGACAGCCGCCGAGTAAAACGATATACCCATGGAGTCAGGCTGCCGACCACGAGGGACTCACAGGCATGAGGCGCAACGCGGCCAAGCTCCACACCGCCCCCGGGACCGGTTCGGTCCCCACCGCCGGTCAGGACGGCGCGACCGTCTGGATCGGCGTCAACTACTGGTCCCGCACCGGCGGACCGCTGATGTGGCGGGACTACCGCCCGGAGGTGATCGACGAGGAGCTGCGCGTGATGCGGGAGCACGGCATCACGCTCACCCGCTCGTTCTTCTTCTGGCCGGACTTCATGCCGGCCGAGAACACCCTCGACCCCGCCATGCTCGCCCACTACGACGACTTCCTGGACCGCCACCGCGCCCAGGGGATGCACACCATCCCGACGTTCCTCGTCGGCCACATGTCGGGACAGAACTGGGACCCGGCCTGGCGCGGCGGCCGGGACATCTTCGGCGACCCGTCGTTCGTCGCCCAACAGGAGTGGTATGTCCGTGAGTTGACCGACCGCTGGAAGGACCACCCGGCGGTCGCCGGCTGGCTGCTGACCAACGAGATCCCGATCTACGGGGACTGGCGCTCCCGCGGCATCGGGACACTGGACGCGACCGCCGTGACCGCCTGGGCGAAGACGCTGGTGAACGCGGTCCGTTCCACCGGCGCCCGGCAGCCGGTCTCGATCGGCGACGGCGCCTGGGGCGTGGAGATGACCGGCGCCGACAACGGGTTCCGGGTGCGGGACCTGGAGCCGTTGATCGACTTCCACGGCCCGCACGTCTACCGGATGGAGAGCGACCCGGTCCGGCTGCACCTGGGCGCCGCGTTCGTCTGCGAGCTGCTCGACATCGGCGGAAAGCCGGTGATCATGGAGGAGTTCGGGGTCACCTCGGACTATGTCTCCGAGGAGAACGCCGCCCACTACTACCGGCAGATCCTCCACAACACGCTGCTCGCCGGCGCCACCGGCTGGATGCCGTGGAACAACACCGACTACGACGCGCTGTGGGACCAGGAGCCCTACAGCCACCACCCGTTCGAGATGCACTTCGGCATCACCGACGACACCGGCCGGCCCAAGGAGCAGTTGCGCGAGGTCAAGCGGTTCACCGAGCTGCTGGCGCGCGTCGACTTCCCCCGGTTGAACCGCCCGGACACCGGAGTGGCGCTGGTGGTCTCCTCGTTCCTGGAGGCCCGCTACCCGTTCACCCAGCCCGAGGACGCCAGCAGCGTGCTCAACCACACCCGGCAGGCGTATGTCGCGGCCCGCGAGGCCGACCTGCCGGTGGGGGTGGCCCGGGAGGCGGACGGGTTGCCCGACGACTGCGCGCTCTATCTGCTGCCCTCCGCCAAGCAGTTGACGGCCGGCGGCTGGCGGCGGCTGGTGGCGCGGGCCGAGGCGGGGGCGACGGTCTACGCGTCGTTCTTCACCGGCGAGCACGTCGTGCAGCGCGGCCCGTGGTGGCCGAAGCTCGACGAGACGTTCGGGGTGGTGAAGAAGCTGCGCTACGGGCTGACCGAGCCCATCGAGGACGAGGAGCTGACGCTCACCTTCCAGCGCGACTTCGGCACCATCGCCGCCGGCGAGACCCTGGTCTTCGCCGTCGCCGGCACCGAGCACTCCCGCTCCTACCTCCCGGTCGAGCCGGCCGGGGCCGAGGTGCTGGCCATCGACGCGCACGGCCGCCCCGCGCTGCTGACCAGGCGGGTCGGTGAGGGCCAACTGGTTCTCTCCACCTACCCGTTGGAGCACATGGCGGCGCTCACCCCGCGCGTCAACCCGGAGCCGACCTGGCGGCTGTACGCGGCGCTGGCCGCAGAGGCCGGCGTCACGCCCGAGGTGACGGTCGAGGACCCCCGGGTGCTGGTCGGCGTGATGACCCACGAGGACGGGCGGGCGTTCGTCTGGTTCGTCAGCCAGCACGAGGAGCCGCTTGCGGTGACCCCGACGCTGGCCGCCGGGCGGCTCGCCACACTGGAAGGCGAGAAGCTGGACACCGTCGAACTGCCGCCCTTCGGCGTCCTGGTGGCCGAACTCACCGACGTCCCCACCGCCCACGCCTGAACAGGACGCCGCACGGGCCACACGGGCCACAGAGGCCGCACGGGCCGCACAGGCCGCACGAGAAAGGGCAGGACACCCACCATGTCACCCAACGAGACACCCCACCGGATCATCTCCGCCGAGACCGTCGTCACCAGCCCGGGACGTAACTTCGTCACCCTGCGGATCACCACCGCCGACGGCGTCACCGGCCTCGGGGACGCCACGCTCAACGGCCGCGAGCTGGCCGTCGACAGCTATCTGCGCGACCATCTCGTCCCGCTGCTGATCGGCCGGGACGCGTCACGGATCGAGGACACCTGGCAGTACCTCTACCGGGGGGCGTACTGGCGGCGCGGGCCGGTGACCATGGCCGCGATCGCCGCCGTCGACACGGCGCTGTGGGACATCAAGGCCAAGGTCGCGGGGATGCCGCTGTACCAGATGCTCGGCGGCGCCTCCCGCACCGGCGCGCTCGCCTACGGCCACGCCTCGGGCCGCGACATCCCCGAGCTGCTCGACTCCATCCGCGCCCATCTGGCCGCCGGCTACCGGGCGATCCGCGTGCAGACCGGCATCCCCGGGCTCGACTCCGTCTACGGCGTGGCCGCCTCGGCGGCGGGGGACGGTGAACGCTACGACTACGAGCCGGCGCGGCGGACCGCGCTGCCCGTCGAGGAGAGCTGGGACACCCGCGCCTACCTGCGCCATCTGCCGACCGTCTTCGAGGCGGTGCGCCACGAGTTCGGCCCCGAGCTGCCGCTGCTCCACGACGGCCACCACCGGATGACCCCGATCCAGGCGGCCAAACTCGGCAAGGCGCTGGAGCCCTACGACCTCTTCTGGCTGGAGGACGCCACGCCGGGCGAGGACCAGGCCGCGCTGCGGCTGATCCGGCAGCACACCACCACGCCGCTGGCCATCGGCGAGGTCTTCAACACCGCGCACGACTACACGACGCTGCTCGGCGAGCGGCTGATCGACTACGTGCGCTCGGCGGTCACCCACACCGGCGGCATCACGGCCATGAAGAAGCTGCTGGACCTCGCCGCGCTGTACGGCGCCAAGTCCGGCATCCACGGGCCGACCGACATATCCCCGGTCGGCATGGCCGCCGCGCTCCATCTGGACCTGGCCATCCACAACTTCGGCATCCAGGAGTACATGCGGCACGACCCGCGCACGCTGGAGGTCTTCCGGACCTCCTACACCTTCGACGACGGGCTGCTGCACCCCGGCGAGAACCCCGGGCTCGGCGTCGAACTCGACGACGAGGCCGCCGCCCGCTTCCCCTACGAGCCGGCGTATCTGCCGGTGAACCGCCTGCTGGACGGCACGGTCCACGACTGGTGACCCCGGTGCCGGCCGGGCACCGGCCCGGCCGGCACCGCGCGCCCGGCCTTCGCCGCTCCGGCGCGCGCCCGGCCTTCGCCGCTCCGGCGCGCGCCCGGCCCGCACCTTGCGCCGACGGTTAGGGTGGCAGCCCCGCCCCGGCCGCCCGGACGCGACCGCGCGGCCGAACCACGTACCAGGGGAACGCCATGCGCAGACTGGTCTACTTCGTCGCCAGCACCATCGACGGCTTCATCGCGGGCCCGGACGGCAGCGACCCCACAGGACCCGCCGGGTTCTGGCCGATTCCGCCCGCCTACCTGGAGTATCTGCGCGCGGAGTACCCGGAGACCCTGCCAGGTCCCGCCCGCGACGCCCTGGGGGTGACGGCCGAGGGCCGGCACTTCGACACCGTCCTGGAGGGGCGCGGCAGTTACGAGATCGGGCTCAAGGCCGGTGTGGACGACGCCTTTCCGCACCTGCGCCACCTGGTCTTCTCCCGCACGCTCACGTCGGTGCCGGCCGAGGAGGTCGAGCTGGTGACCACCGACCCGGTCGCGCGCGTGCGGCGGTTGAAGCAGGAGCCGGGGCGCGACCTCTGGCTGATCGGCGGGGCCGGGCTGGCCCGTTCCCTCGTCGCGGAGATCGACCGGCTGGTGGTCAAGCTCGGGCCGCTGACCATCGGCACCGGGGTTCCGCTCTTCTCCCGGGAGGCCGTCTTCGACCCGGCGGTCTGGCGGCTGACCGACCACCACGCCCCGGGCGGCGACGCGCTCTTCCTCACCTACGACCGCGCCTGACCGCGTCCCCGCCCGCGCCGCCGCACGGGACCGTCGCTGCCGGTGGGACGTGTGGGGCGCGTGGGGCGCGGTTGGCTGGTTCCGGCGCGGTCGGCGTGCACGGTCCGACCGGGAAGGTAACGTTGAGTGCCGTGGTTGTGACGGGACGCGCAACCCTGGTGCGAGGCGGGGAGTTTCGGCATGGGCGGAGCAGAGGACGACTGTTCGGGGCCGCACCGGCAGTGCCAGGCGTGCAGCGGCCAACGGGTGGAGATCCGCGAGACGCTCTACCTCGCCGCCACCGGGCACGCCCAGGGCGTCGCCGCGCCCCACGGCTGCTGGCACTGCGCGGGGCACGGCTTCTACTGCACGGCCGCGCCCCGCTGCGTGCGCCCGCTCGTCGGCTGACCCCCGTCCCGGGCGTGGTGGGGCGCGCCGCCCAGCACATGCTCCTGGCCCCAGGCGCCCAGCGGCCCCAGCGCCTCGTTGAGTGAACTCCCCAACGCCGTCAGCGAGTAGGTCACCTGCGGCGGGACGCTCTCCCGCACCTCGCGCCGCACGATCCGGTCGTTCTCCAGCTCCCGCAGATGGGAGGCCAGCACCTTCTCCGAGACGCCGGGCAGCGCCCGCCGCAGCTCGCCGAAGCGGTGCGGCCGCTCCTCCAGCGCCCAGAGGATCAGCACCTTCCACTTGCCGCCGATGACGTCCATCGCGGCGTCGATCCCGCAGCTGTACCTCGGTCGTGGCGTGGTCGTCACCGCCGGCCCTCCCCTTTGTCCCGCTCACTCACCTCGGGGTAACCACCCACTCCGAAGTGCGTACTTGTCGCTTGTCCCGGCCGGGACAAGCCTGGTCCCCATGGCAAACGATTCTTCCTCCACCTTCTCTTCCCCCGCCCGGAAGCTCTCACTGCTCGGCCTGGGCGCGATGGGCACCGCGCTGGCGCGCGCCTGGCTCGCCGCCGGCTACGAGGTCACCGTCTGGAACCGGACACCGGCGCGCGCCGAGCCGCTGCGCGCCCTGGGCGCGACCGTCGCCGACAGCGCGGCCGAGGCCGTGGCCGCCCACGAACTCGTGGTGGTCTGCCTGTGGGACGACGCCTCCGTCGGCGCCACGCTGGACGGCGCGGACCTACGCGGGCGCGACCTGGTCAACCTCACCACCGGCACCCCGGAGGACGGCCGCGCCAGGGCGGCCTGGGCGGCGGAGCGCGGTGCCCGCTTCCTGGACGGCGGGATCATGGCGGTGCCACCGATGGTCGGCGTCCCCGAGGCCGGCGGCTATGTCCTCTACTCGGGCTCCGCCGAGCTGTTCGCCCGCCACGAGGAGACGCTGCGCGTTCCCGTCGACGCGCGCTACGTCGGGGCGGACGCCGGGCAGGCGGCCCTCCAGGACGTGGCGCTGCTGAGCGCGATGTCCGGGATGTTCGCGGGCATCACCCACGCGTTCGCGCTGGTCCGTGGCACGGACGTGCGGTACGGCGACTTCGCGGCGCTGCTCGCCGACTGGCTGCGCGCGATGGCCGGCCCCTCGGTCGGCACGACGGCACGCCAGCTGGAACAGGGCGTGTACGACACCGAGGCGCCCTCCAACCTGGCGATGCAGGTGGCGGGCAACGCGACGCTGCTGCGCACCGCGGAGGAGCGGGGCGTCAGCACGGAGCTGCTGACGCCCTACGCGCGGCTGATGGAACGCGCCGTCGCGGAGGGCCACGGCGACGGCGACGGCACGGTGATGGTCGAGCTCCTCGCCTGACGGGCTGGGACGGTCGTCGTCCTTCCCCCGCCACGGACGCACCGCGCGGTTCCCCGCGCCCCCAAGCCGCCCACCGGCGTGCAAGGGGCGCGGGGAACCGCGCGAGCAACCGACCACCGGGGTGCGGTCGACAACTGACCTGTGGGGCTAGGCCTGTGAAGCCAGGACGGTTGTCGTCCGCACCCCGTCACGGACGCACACTCAGCAACCGTTGAGAATCCCGCTCAGCGCGCTCTTCTCCGCCGAGTCGACCGACAGGTCGTAGTGGTTCTTCACCTGCACCCAGGCCCGCGCGTACACGCAGTGGTAGGAGCTGCTCGGCGGCAGCCACTCCGCCGGGTCCTTGTCGCCCTTGGACTGGTTGACGTTGTCCGTGACGGCCAGCAGCTGGGGCCGGGTCAGGTCGTTGGCGAACGCCTCGCGCTCGGAGGTGGTCCAGTCGCCGGCGCCCGAGTCCCACGCCTCGGCGAGGGGGACCAGGTGGTCGATGTCGACGTCGGAGGCGGCCGACCAGGTGGCGCCGTCGTAGGGGGAGTACCAACTGCCGCTGACGGCGGCGCAGCTGTTGTCGGTCTCGACGTTCTCGCCGTCGCGCTGGAGGATGACCTCGCGGGTGTTGCAGTTGTCGCCCTGGTTGCTCCAGTGCGGGAAGAGGTCGCGGTCGTAGCCGGTGCGGTCCTCGGTCTCGACCGTGAGCTGGGAGAGATAGGTGCGCGCCGTGGAGGCGGCGATGGGCTCGGGGAGGGCGGCCTGTGCGCTGGGTCCGTTGAACAGGGCCGCCAGGGATATCAGTCCGGTGAGCGCCGCCAGCAGGGACAGCTTGCGACGCGCGTAGACGCGCGGGGTGGGGGACACGCGAACTCCCTCTTGGTGGGGGTGACTTCGGCGCGGCGGAACCGCGCGGGGCAACAGCGGTTCAGGGTGTCGCCGTAACGTTTCCGCCTGGCGTGGCCCAGGTTACAAGTTGGGGGCATGGACACGTCAGGTGTGGGATGTGGCGAGGCTGTGACGGCTTCCCGACGCTCCCGGGGGAGGGGAGACTGGACGGAGCCACACCGTTCCGCACCCTGGAGGTCAGATGCGTCAGCCGCGGGATCACCGCTACTCGGTCGGGGTCGCCTGGACCGGCAACACCGGTGAGGGGACCGCCGGGTACCGGAAGTTCGCGCGTGACCACCGGGTGGTGGTCGCCGACAAGCCGGTGATCGAGGCCAGCGCCGACCCCGCCTTCGTCGGCGACCCGGCCCGTTGGAACCCCGAGGAGCTGCTGGTCGCCTCGCTCGCCCAGTGCCACATGCTCACCTATCTGGCGCAGTGCTCGCTGCGCCGGGTGACGGTGGTCGCCTACCGGGACGCGGCCGAGGGGCTGATGCGGGAGTCGGGCGGGGTGGGCGAGTTCGTCGAGGTGACGCTGAACCCGGTCGTCGAGGTGGCCGACGCCTCCATGATCGACGTGGCCAGCGCGCTCCACGAGGACGCCCACCGGGACTGCTTCATCGCCCGCTCGGTCTCCTTCCCGGTGCGCCACCTGCCGACCGTCACGGTCGCCGGGAGTTGATCACCGGACCGCACGCGTACCCTGGAAGACCCCCGGCCCGCGGCGCGTGCCGGGTGCTTCGCGTTGCCCCGCGTGTGCGGCTTCCCTGATCGGGCCCGGCCGTGCGGGGCCGGTCAACCGGGATGGAAACCCTCATGAGCCTGCACGGCCTGCTCGACGCCGTCATCCAGGAGCCCGCCCTGGGCGGGGCGGTCACCACCGCCAAGGGCAAGGGGCAAGGACACCTCGACCTGGTGGGTCCGCCCGCCGCCCGCCCGCTCGCCGTCGCCGCGCTGGCCGGCGCGGGCGGACGGACCGTGCTGGCGGTCACCGCCACCGGCCGGGAGGCCGAGGACCTGGCGGCGGCGCTGCGCTCGCTGCTGCCGCCGGACAGCGTCGTCGAGTTCCCCTCCTGGGAGACGCTGCCGCACGAGCGGCTCTCGCCGCGCGCCGACACCGTCGGCCGCCGGCTCGCCGTGCTGCGCCGGCTGGCCCACCCCAGGGCCGACGACCCGGGGGCCGGGCCGGTCTCGGTCGTCGTCGCCCCGGTGCGCTCCGTCCTCCAGCCGCAGGTCGCGGGGCTGGGCGACCTGGAGCCCGTGGCCCTGGCCAACGGCCGGACCGCCGACCTCTCCGAGGTCACCGAGGCGCTGGCCGCGGCCGCCTACACCCGCGTCGAGCTGGTCGAGAAGCGCGGCGAGTTCGCGGTGCGCGGCGGCATCCTCGACGTCTTCCCGCCCACGGAGGAGCATCCGCTGCGGGTGGAGTTCTGGGGCGACGAGGTGGAGGAGGTCCGCTACTTCAAGGTGGCCGACCAGCGTTCCCTGGAGGTCGCCGAGCACGGACTGTGGGCGCCGCCCTGCCGCGAGCTGCTGCTGACCGACTCGGTGCGGGAGCGCGCCGCGGAGCTGGCCGCGGCCCATCCCGAGCTGGACGAGCTGCTGGGCAAGATCGCCGAGGGCGTCGCCGTCGAGGGCATGGAGTCCCTGGCGCCGGTGCTGGTCGACCGGATGGAGCTGCTGCTCGACGTGCTGCCCGCGGACAGCATGGTGATGCTCTGCGACCCGGAGCGCATCCGTTCCCGCGCCGCCGACCTGGTGGCCACCAGCCAGGAGTTCCTCCAGGCGTCCTGGGCCGCCGCCGCGATGGCGGCCAGCGGCGAGGCCCCCATCGACGTCGGCGCCGCGAGCCTGCGCGGCCTCGCCGAGGTGCGCGAGCACGCGGGTGAACTGGGCCTGCCCTGGTGGTCGGTCTCGCCGTTCTCGCCCGACGAGGAGCTGGATCCGGAGACCGTGCGGCTCGGGCTGCGCGCGCCCGAGAGCTACCGGGGCGACATCTCCCGCGCGCTCGCCGACACCAAGGGGTGGCTGGCCGACGGCTGGCGCGTGGTCTATCTCACCGAGGCCCAGGGGCCGGCGGCCCGCACGGTCGAGGTGCTCGGCGGCGAGGGCGTCGCGGCCCGGCTCGACCCGAGCCTGACGGGCGAGATCGCGCCCTCGGTCGTCCATGTCTCGTGCGGCGCGCTGGAGCACGGCTTCCTGGCGCCCGAGGCGCGGCTCGCCGTGCTGACCGAGACCGACCTCACCGGCCAGCGCGCCGCCGGGCGCGAGGGCGCGCGGATGCCGGCCCGCCGGCGCAAGGCGCTGGACCCGTTGACGCTGGAGACCGGCGACTACATCGTGCACGAGCAGCACGGCGTCGGCCGCTACATCGAGATGGTGCAGCGCACGGTGCAGGGCGCCACCCGCGAGTACCTGCTGGTCGAGTACGCGCCGGCGAAGCGTGGGCAGCCGGGGGACCGGCTCTTCGTCCCGACCGACCAACTGGACCAGGTGACCAAGTACGTCGGTGGCGAGGCACCGACGCTGCACCGGCTCGGCGGCGCCGACTGGACCAAGACCAAGGCCAGGGCGCGCAAGGCGGTCAAGGAGATCGCCGCCGACCTGATCAAGCTCTACTCGGCGCGGATGGCGGCCCCCGGGCACGCGTTCGGCGGGGACAGCCCCTGGCAGCGCGAGCTGGAGGACGCGTTCCCCTACGCCGAGACCCCGGACCAGCTGACCACCATCGGCGAGGTCAAGGAGGACATGGAGCGTTCCGTCCCGATGGACCGGCTGATCTGCGGGGACGTCGGCTACGGCAAGACGGAGATCGCGGTGCGCGCCGCGTTCAAGGCCGTGCAGGACGGCAAGCAGGTCGCGGTGCTGGTGCCGACGACGCTGCTGGTGCAGCAGCACTTCGGCACCTTCTCGGAGCGGTACGCGCAGTTCCCGGTGAAGGTGCGCCCGCTGAGCCGCTTCCAGTCCGAGTCCGACGCGCGGGCCACCCTGGAGGGGCTGGCGGACGGCGCGGTGGACGTGGTGATCGGCACGCACCGGCTCTTCTCCTCCGAGGTGAAGTTCAAGGACCTCGGCCTGGTGATCGTGGACGAGGAGCAGCGCTTCGGCGTCGAGCACAAGGAGCAGCTGAAGAAGCTGCGGGCCAACGTGGACGTGCTGACGATGTCGGCGACCCCGATCCCCAGGACGCTGGAGATGGCGGTCACCGGCATCCGGGAGATGTCGACGATCACCACCCCGCCCGAGGAGCGGCACCCCGTGCTGACCTTCGTCGGCCCCTACGAGGAGCGGCAGATCGGCGCCGCGATCCGCCGCGAGCTGCTGCGCGAGGGGCAGGTCTTCTACATCCACAACCGCGTCGACTCCATCGACCGCGTCGCCGCCAGGCTCCGCCAGATCGTGCCGGAGGCGCGGATCGCCACCGCGCACGGGCAGATGGGCGAGACGGCGCTGGAGCGGGTCGTCGTCGACTTCTGGGAGAAGCGGTTCGACGTGCTGGTCTCCACGACGATCGTGGAGTCCGGCATCGACATCTCCAACGCCAACACCCTGATCGTGGAGCGCGGCGACACCTTCGGCCTCTCGCAGCTGCACCAGCTGCGCGGCCGGGTGGGCCGGGGCAGGGAACGCGGCTACGCCTACTTCCTGTACCCGCCGGAGAAGCCGCTGACCGAGACGGCGCACGAGCGGCTGGCGACCATCGCGCAGCACACCGAGATGGGCGCCGGCATGTACGTGGCGATGAAGGACCTGGAGATCAGGGGCGCGGGCAACCTGCTCGGCGGCGAGCAGTCGGGCCACATCGCCGGCGTCGGCTTCGACCTGTACGTGCGGATGGTGGGCGAGGCGGTCGCCGACTACCGGGCGGCGCTGGAGTCCGGCGGGGAGCCGGAGGAGACGCTGCTGGAGGTGAAGATCGAGCTGCCGGTCGACGCCCACGTGCCGCACGACTACGCGCCGGGTGAACGGCTGCGGCTCCAGGCGTACCGTTCGATCGCCGCCGCCCACACGGAGGAGGACATCCGCGCGGTCCGCGAGGAGTTGACCGACCGCTACGGGCCGCTGCCGGAGCCGGTGGAGAACCTGCTGCTGGTGGCGGGGCTGCGGATGCTGGCCAGGTCCTGCGGGGTGGGCGACGTGACACTCCAGGGCAGCCGGATCAGGTTCTCGCCGGTCGAGCTGCGGGAGTCCCAGGAGCTGCGGCTGAAGCGGCTGCACCCGGGCGCGGTGGTGAAGGCGGCGAGCCGGCAGGTGCTGGTGCCCAGGCCGACGACGGCGCGGGTCGGCGGCAAGCCGCTGACGGGGCGGGAACTGCTGGCGTGGACCGGGGAGTTCCTCACCACGATCCTGGGGAGCTGACCGGCCGGGGGCCCGCCGCGAGAGGGGTGGGCTCCCCCGCCAGGACTCGAACCTGGACACTACGAGTCAAAGTCGTATGTGCTGCCAATTACACCACGGGGGAAGGTGTTCACCGGGCGCCCGATGACCGGGCCGTCCGATCGACCCCCACACTATGCCAGCCCGCGCCCGGCGTCGCGACGTCATACCGTTCCTGATCAGTGAGCAGGAGTAAGTCTTGGACCTAGACCTGGTCGACTGGCGTATCCCGAACGGTTGTGGATGCGCTGGTCGCCCGCGTTCGCGCCGCGTCCGGCGGCACGGATCGTGTCCGTGGTCCGGGATGCGGGGTGGGTTTCCTCACGCCCGCGGGTGCCGTGTCCGGCCTGGGCGGTCCGATGCCCCACACGATCGCTCTGGTCGTGTGGGGGCGGTGCCGTCCGTCGCCGGACGCGGTGTCCGAGAGCGCGTCGCCCGATCGCGACGCCAGCGGCGTCGTGGCGGGTGGTCTTGCGGTTCTTGCTGCTGAGAGGCTTCTGCCAGTGCTCGGCACCCCAGCGGGAGGTATAGGCGGGGTCGACGACGACGATGGCGATGCCGAGTTCGGCGGCCATGGACACGAGCCGTGCCCGCAGTCTGGCGACGGGCATGCCGGAGATCAGCTTGCGGAACCGCTTCCTGCGGCCGTGCTTCTCCCGCGTCTTCTCCGCGCCGAAGTCCAGATCCTCGATCGCGATGGAGACGCCTTCGCGCCGTGTCCAGTGAAGGAGGCGGGTGAGGGCGTGCCGCACCTGGGCGTCCCGGTGGGTGGCCGGCCCGTCGAGGTCGTAGAGGAATCGGCGGGGCTCACCCATCGGGTTGCCGTGCTCATCCAGACGCCACGCTGCGAAGTGGTCGGCGTTGGTGTCCACACCGATGAGCCCGTTCGCCCTGGCTACGGCCAGGGAAACGGTCTGGACCGGGGGGATCGTCCACGACGCGGTGAGGTACCAGCGGCCCCGGTCCACGTCCAGGTGGATGCGATAGGCGACAGCACGGTTCGCCGATACGCGGTCGGCCCACTCCTCGCCGCGGTGCCGGAAGTCGATCCGGCCGTCGAGCACGTACCGGCCGCGCGGGGCGTTGGCCAGGTGCGCCAGCGGAGCCGGGAGCTTGATGCTGACCTCGCCGTCGGAGCTGACGCGGATGGTCTCGTTCCCCAAACGCTTCCCCGACTCCCCGTCCGCCCGGAGGAACCAGCGTTCGGCATCCCAGCGTTGCCGCCACTCGTACTCGGTGAGCTGGGCAGCTTCCAGATTGTGCCTGCCCCGAGCCAGTCGCTTCCCGCCCCGCACCACGTGCACGACACCGGCCTCACGGTCGGACCGCTCGCGCCCCAACCGGTCGTCCAGCACATGCAGGCGCCGGGTTTTTCGGAACCACTCCTGCTTCGTCCGGTAACCGCCCGGCGCCCGCTTCGTGCCCTTCTCCCCGACCGGCTGGGACAGGCGGTGCGCGATCGTGCGCACCCCGGCCTCAAGACTGTGGATGTGGGCGAG
The DNA here is from genome assembly GCF_900230195.1 of Streptomyces zhaozhouensis. Lineage (GTDB taxonomy): Bacteria > Actinomycetota > Actinomycetes > Streptomycetales > Streptomycetaceae > Streptomyces > Streptomyces zhaozhouensis. The sequence goes on along the minus strand of NZ_OCNE01000021.1, from coordinate 90,402 downwards.
TTGGGCACGGCGCGACAGGCCCCACTGGTCGTGGGTGGCCTTCGTGATGCTCCCGGCCCAGCGGGAGGACGACTCCTCGGTCAGGGCCCGCTTACGCTCCGCCCACTGGTCGCTGTCGTGATCGGTACCCGCCCGACAACGTGCCTTGAGGTCGGCGCAAGCCAGCGAACCCAGGTGTGCGCCCACCAGGGGCAGCACCTCACGGTCCCGCCGGGACATGCCCTTGATGCTGGTGCGGATCGCCACTCCGGACGGGCCTGGCGCGACGAACGGCGCCTCGATCGTGCGCAGTGTGGAGTCAGCCATGCTCAGCGGCCTCCACAGCCTTGCGGGCCCGGTTCTTCGCCGACCGGCGACCGTACAGGCGAGCACAGAACAAGGTCAGCACCTCCACCATGTCGTGCACCAGGTCGACTTCGACCTCGCCGTCATCAAGAACCACGAGGCGACGCCCATGTGCGGACAGGGTGGCCTCGACAAGTTCGGTGTTCATCCGGCCCAGCCGGTCCTTGTGCTCGACCACCACCGTGGTCACGTCCGGATCGGCCAGCAGCCGCTTGGCTTTGGGGCGGGCACCGTTCATACCGGATGCGATCTCCGCCTCCACGCGCACCACCCGGTGGCCGGCCCGCGCCGCCCACTGGGACAGCCGGGCAACCTGCCGCTCCAGGTCGGTCTTCTGGTCGTGGGAGGAGACACGGGCATACAGGCCCAGCCCGCCGATCGCCTCGGGCACGGAGTTGACCCCCACGTTCACAAGGATCGTGCGCGGGCCGACCCGCTGAGCCGGTACCGGCAGAGTCCCCTCGCGGAACCAGCGATACGCGGTCTGCGGATGCACACCCTGCGTCCTCGCCCATTCCGTGAGATTCACGCTCTGACAACGACACTCACTCACACATGGTTACGCTCACTTACCCGACTTCGAAGACCAGCAGTTGAAGACCCCCTATCCTGGCGGCGGAGCCGACCCGCGGGGCGCGGTCGGCCCGGGGAGGTGGGGCCCTCCCCAGCCAACCGCGGCGCCGCCGCCAACGGTCCCTGCCCGTGATCACGACGCCCGGCGCCCGGGCGTCGGTCGACGTGTGGGGAGTGAGCGATGACGGCCGACGAGCGCGGCCATCGGCACGCCGAGCCCGAGCCGATCGACCCGGACCTGTCTCCGGCACCCGAACGCGAACCCGTCCGCCCGCGCGCCCGCCCGCGCGCCGAGGCGGCGGCGCTGGCGGCCGTCGCCGCCGGCGGCGCGCTGGGGGCGCTCGCCCGGTACGGCGCCGCGCTGCGCTGGCCGACCGGCCCCGGGGGACTGCCGTGGACGACGGTCGGCGTCAACGTGCTGGGCTGCCTGCTGATCGGTGTGCTGCTGGTCGCGCTGACCGAGGCCGTCCCGGGCCGCCCGCTGCTGCGGCCGTTCCTCGGCACGGGGGTGCTCGGCGGGTTCACGACGCTCTCCACCCACGCCGTGGACGTGGAGACGCTCTGGCGCGAGGGGCGCGTGGCGGATGGCTGCGCGCTGCTGGGCGCGACCCTGGTGCTCGCCCTGCTCGCGGTCACCCTGGGAGCCTGGGGCACGCGCCGGGTGCTGCGCCCGCTGCTCGCACGCCGGGGGGCGCGCGCCGGCGAGGGGCGGCGCCCGTGAGCGGCTGGGCGCTGGTCGCCGCCGGGGGCGCGGGGGGCGCAGCGCTGCGCTACGCCGTGGACCGAGGGCTGCGGCTGTGGCACGACGGGGCGTTCCCCTGGGGCACGTTGCTCGTCAACCTGCTCGGCTCGCTGGTCCTGGGCGCGCTCACCGGCGCGCTGTGGGCCGGCGCGGCCGGGGAACGGCTCGGGCTGCTGCTGGGCACCGGCTTCTGCGGGGCGCTGACCACCTGGTCGACGCTCTCCTACGAGACGCTGCGGCTGGCGGAGACCGGCCGCTGGCCGGCGGCGGCGGGCAACGTGCTGGCGTCGGTCGGCGGCGGGGTCGCCGCCGCCTGGGCGGGCCACGCGCTGGGGCTGGCGTGGTGGGGGTGACCGGGGGGCCGTCCGCCGGCGCCGACAGGGCAGCGCCCGAAGGGGAACGGGGCCGCGCGCGCCCGTAGTCTGGTCGTTATGGATGCGAAGGGGGCACCCACGGCGGGGGAGGACTTCCGTCTGCTGTGGTGGACGCGGCGGCGCAGCGTGGCGCTGGACGCGGGACTCGCACTGCTGTCGGCGGTGGAGTGCGGGTCGCAGGGGGTGGGATTCGCCGAGCAGACCGGGCTGCCGGTCGCGCTGGTGGTGGTGCCGGGGGTGCTGGCGGGGCTGTCCCTGCTGGTGCGGCGGCGCTGGCCGCTGGCGGTCATCCTGATCTCGATCGCCGTGCTGCCGGCCAACATGGGCGTGATGCTGGCGCTGCTCGGCCTCTACACGCTGGCCACCACGGACGCGCCGCGTCGGGTGATCGCCGCGCTGGCCTCGATGGAGGGCCTGGGCACGATCATCGTCACCTATCTGATGCTGGACACCGATCCCGGCATCAGGGAGCAGGACTTCCCCGCCTGGTTCCGGCCGCTGGTCGCGCTGCTCTTCGGCGTCGCCTCCGTGGTGCCCCCGGTGCTCCTGGGGATGTATGTCCGGGCCAGGCGGCGGCTGGTGGAGACGCTGCGGGACCGGGCGCTCGGCCTGGAGCGCGAGCTGGGGCTGCTGGCCGAGCGGGCGGAGGAACGCGCCGAGTGGGCGCGGGACGAGGAGCGCCGGCGGATCGCCAGGGAGATGCACGACGTCGTGGCCCACCGGGTGAGCCTGATGGTGGTGCACGCGGCGGCCGTGCAGGCGGTGGCGCCCAAGGACCCGGAGAAGGCCGCGCGGAACGCCTCGCTCATCGGCGACATGGGCCGCCAGGCGCTGACCGAGCTGCGGACCATGCTGGGCGTGCTGCGCTCGGCGCCGGTGGCGCCCGACCGCCCGACGGAATCCTCCCGCGCCTCCTCCCGGCTGGCCGAGATCGCCTCCGGCCAGGGCCGCGAACCGTCCGCCGAAGGCGAGCCGGCCCCGGACGGCGAGGCGCCGGCCGCCCCCGGCCCCAACGGCGACGGGCCGCGGCTGACCGGGCTGCGGGCGCTGGTCGAGGAGTCCAGGGCGGCGGGGATGCGCGTGGAGCTGGCCGTCGAGGGCGAGCAGCGCGGCTACCCCGAGCAGGTGGAGTCCACCGCCTACCGGGTCGTCCAGGAGGCCCTGACCAACGTGCACAAGCACGCCGCTGGCGCCGCCGCCTGGGTGCGGCTGGCGCACCGCGAGGGGGAGATCGCCGTCCAGGTGCGCAACGCGGCGCCCGACGGCGCCGCCCGTCGCCGCGAGGAGGCGATCCTGCCCAGCGGGGGCAACGGCCTGGTCGGGATGCGGGAGCGGGTGACGGCGCTCGGCGGCGGCTTCGTCTCCGGCCCGACGGACGAGGGCGGCTTCCGTGTCTCCGCCGTGATCCCCGACCGGTCGGAGGGACGCCCGGGTGGCTGAGACCGTCGACGGGCCCCCGCCGCCGGCCGCCGGCGTGCCGGGACTCTTCGGCCCCGGCTTCGTGGCCGACCCGTACCCCACCTACGCCTGGCTGCGCGCGCACGCGCCGGTGCACCGGGCGACGCTGCCCAGCGGCGTGGAGGCGTGGCTGGTGACCCGGTACCGGGACGCGCGCGCCGCGTTGGCCGACCCTCGGCTGAGCAAGAACCCGTCCCGGCACAGCGCCGACCGGCACGCCTCCGGGCGGGTCGGCATCCCGGGCGAGCGCGGCGCCGGGCTGATGACCCATCTGCTCAACATCGATCCGCCGGACCACACCCGGCTGCGTCGGCTGGTCTCCCAGGCGTTCACCCCGCGCCGGGTGGCCGCGTTCGAGCCCCGGGTGCGGGAGCTGACCGAGCGGCTGGTCGACGGCTTCGCGGGGCGCGGCTCCGCCGACCTGATCGACGAGTTCGCCTTCCCGCTGCCGATCTACGCGATCTGCGACCTGCTGGGCGTGCCGGCCGAGGACCAGGAGGACTTCCGCTCCTGGGCCGGGATGATGCTGCACACCAGCGGCAAGCGCGGCGGCGTGGGGCGCGCGGTGAAGCGCATGCGCGCCTATCTCGCCGAGTTGATCCACCGCAAGCGCCTTGAGCCGGGCGACGACCTGATATCCGGGCTGATCAGGGCCTCCGACCACGGTGAGCAGCTGACCGAGGACGAGGCGGCGGCGATGGCGTTCATCCTGCTCTTCGCCGGTTTCGAGACCACCGTCAACCTCATCGGGAACGGCGTCCACACCCTGCTCGGCCACCCCGCCCAACTCGCCCTGCTCCAGGAGGGGCTGGCGGCCGGCGACGACCGGCTGCTGGCCACCGCCGTGGAGGAACTGCTGCGCTACGACGGGCCCGTCGAGCTGGCGACATGGCGGTTCGCCACCGAACCGCTGACCCTGGGCGGGCGTTCGGTGGGCGCGGGGGAGCCGGTGCTGGTGGTGCTGGCCGCCGCCGACCGGGACCCGGAGCGCTTCGACGGTCCGGACACGTTGGACCTGACCCGGAGTGACAACCCTCACCTCGGTTACGGCCACGGCATCCACTACTGTCTGGGCGCGCCCCTGGCGAGGTCCGAGGCGCGGACGGCGCTGGCCGTGCTGCTGCGGCGCCTCCCGGATCTGCGCCGCCCCGGTGACGCACCGGAGCCGCGCTGGCGCGGTGGGCTGATCATGCGTGGACTGCGCTCGCTGCCCGTGGAGTTCACCCCGGAGCCTGTGACGGAACGTCAGTAGTGTGATCCGCACGTGATCTGCGCGGGATCGGCTTGTGATCGTGTGGTGCGGACGGCTAGGTTCCCCCTCAACCGCAACAGTGTTCGTTTGGGAGGGTCCGCAGATGCGCTCCGGGTCAGGTCGTCATCGTCGCCCACGGCAGGCTCCTGCCTTCATCGTCGCAGCGGGCGTCACGAGCGCGGGCATCGCCATGCCGCTGCTGAGCGCCGGCTCGGCCTCCGCGGTCAGCGACGACGCGTGGGACCGCGCGGCGGAGTGCGAGTCGGGCGGGCGGTGGAGCGCCAACGACGGCAACGGGCAGTTCGGCGGCTTCCAGTTGACGCTGGAGCGCTGGGAGCGGTTCGGCGGTCTCGAGTTCGCGATCCGGCCCGATCTGGCCAGCCGGATGCAGCAGATAGCCGTGGTCGAGCGGATGATGGCCGAGCTGGGCCACGGCGCCCTGCCGGGCTGCGGGGTGACCACCGGGGTCTGGAAGGAGTACCGGCAGGAGCAGCGCGACGAGGGGGACCGCGCGGAGGAGGCCGAGGAGGCCCAGGCCGAGGAGGAGATAGGCGCCTCGCCCGAGGACTCCTCCGGCGAGACCGAGGAGGAGCCCCCCGGCGACGGGACACCCGAGCCCGACCCGGCGGACGAGACCCCGGAGGCCGGGGACCAGCCGGACGAGGAGCGCGCCGGCGATCTGCCGGACGAGCGCGAGGAGTCGACGTCCGGCGGCGGGCGCCACCGCGGCGACCCGGACCCGGCGGAGTCCGGCGCGGACGGACGTGCCCAGGACGAGGACGCCGGGGCCGAGAACGGCGAGGACGAGCGCGAGGAGCGCTCCGAAGGCGCCGCGGACGGGGAGTCCGGCGCGGGAGCCGGGGGCGACCGGCGGCAGGACGGCGGCGAGGGCCGCGGCGACCGGGCCGGCGACCGCGCCGAGGAGCCGGCCGACGGCGCCGGGGAGGCGATCGACGGCTATCAGGTGGTGCGGGGCGACACGCTCTCCCATATCGCCCTGGAGCACGACATCTCGGGCGGATGGCCGGCGCTCTACCGGGCGAACGAAACGGTCATCGGGGGCGATCCCGACCTTATTCTCCCGGGGCAGCGCCTCGACTTGACGGCCAGCGGCCGTTAAGGGGCGCGCGCCGGACGCTTCTTGGCGGCGCGCGCGCCGCCGTCTGTGTGACGATCCTCTCGATCCGGGGTGGAGTGCCCCGCTTCTCCCGGCTGCCCGTTTTGGTCCCTGACCTGCGAGAAGACTTCATCTGGTGGCCAAAAACGGTCAAGTTGGGGCGATGCGGCGATCTTGATCGTTCTTGAATCGTTAGGTCGCGTGTGTTTAGTGTCCCCTCGCTCGGTCTTCCGCCGGGCGTCCGGGCCGTTACGCCGAATCCTGCCGCCGGCCCGGGGACACCATCGCGCACCACCGCAGGCAGGAGCGGGGGACCCAGCACGGTCGCGGCCGCCCATGGCCGCGCGCATCGACCGTGTCCGCCGGGCCGGCACCGCAGAGGGTGTCGGAACGGCTCGGGGTGAAGTCGGCGTGGCGGTCCCACCGCCTCCGCCGGCCGGGCAACTCACCAGTCCCGAACCCGACAGCTGACCTCGCAGGCGTCCGGTGAGAAGGAACGTCATGCTGTTCTCCGGCAAGGGGCGTCACCGCCGTCCCGGCAAGCCCACCCGCATAGCCGCCGCGGCCGGCGTCACCGGGGCGGCCGTGGCCATCCCGCTGATGGGCGCCTCCGGCGCCTCGGCCGCCTCCGTCGACACCTGGGACGCCGTCGCCCAGTGCGAGTCCGGCGGCGACTGGTCCATCAACACCGGCAACGGCTACTACGGTGGCCTCCAGTTCTCGCAGTCCAGCTGGGAGGCGGCCGGCGGCACCCAGTACGCCGCCAGCGCCGACCAGGCCACCAAGGAGCAGCAGATCGCCGCCGCCGAGGAGCTGTTGGCCATCCAGGGCCCCGGCGCCTGGCCGGTCTGCGGCGCCCAGGCCGGGCTGAGCTCCGGTGGCCCCGCGCCCGAGGTGGACACCGGCTCCGGCGAGGAGTCGGCGCCCGAGGCCACCCCCGAGCCCGAGCCGGCCCCCGAGCCGGAGCCGGAGCCCGTGGAGTCCCAGCCGCGCTCGGCCCCGGCCGAGGACGGCGAGAGCTACACCGTCGTCAAGGGCGACACGCTCTCGCGGATAGCGGACGAGCACGGCGTCAGCTGGCGTCAGCTGTGGGCCGACAACGTCGACGTGGTCGGCGAAGACCCGAACCTGATCCTTCCCGGACAGGAGCTGACCGTCTGACGACGGCCGTCTGATCGGTTCTGCGCGGACCCCGGGGAAACCCCGAGCGACCCGGGGAACGCGCGTGTGCCCGGCCGGTGTTCACCGGCCGGGCACACGGTTTTCTTCAGTGGTTAAACAAAAAGCTTTCCCCCCGGTCGGCCCGCGTTGACCAGCAATTTCATCGTTTCCCCCGATGCGTGACAGGCGCCGCATGGCGGTGGCGGGCGCCGGGACGGTTAGGCTCAGGGGGTCGTAGACGCGCGCGTGCCGCCACCGGACACGCGCAGGTCGACCACACACTCTGACCAAAGGAGAACCTCGTGCCGTCCATCGACGTCGTCGTAGCCCGCGAGATCCTGGACTCGCGAGGCAACCCCACGGTCGAGGTCGAGGTGGGCCTCGACGACGGCTCCACCGGCCGCGCCGCCGTCCCCTCCGGCGCCTCCACCGGCGCCTTCGAGGCGCTGGAGCTGCGTGACGGCGACACCAACCGCTACCTCGGCAAGGGTGTCGAGAAGGCGGTGCTGGCCGTCATCGAGCAGATCGGCCCCGAGCTGGTCGGCTACGACGCCACCGAGCAGCGGCTGATCGACCAGGCGATGTTCGACCTGGACGCCACCCCGGACAAGTCCTCGCTCGGCGCCAACGCGATCCTGGGCGTCTCGCTGGCCGTGGCACACGCCGCCTCCGAATCCCGTGACCTGCTGCTCTTCCGCTACCTCGGCGGCCCGAACGCGCACCTGCTGCCGGTGCCGATGATGAACATCCTCAACGGCGGCGCGCACGCGGACTCCAACGTGGACGTCCAGGAGTTCATGATCGCGCCGATCGGCGCCGAGTCCTTCTCCGAGGCCGTCCGTTGGGGAGCCGAGACCTACCACACCCTCAAGAAGGTCCTGAAGGAGCGCGGCCTGGGCACCGGCCTGGGCGACGAGGGCGGCTTCGCGCCGAACCTCTCCTCCAACCGCGAGGCGCTGGACCTGATCGTCGAGGCGATCCAGAAGGCCGGCTACACCCCGGGCCAGGACATCGCGCTGGCGTTGGACGTCGCCGCCACCGAGCTGTACTCGGACGGCACCTACACGCTGGAGGGCAAGTCCCTCACCGCCGAGCAGCTGACCGACTACTACGAGGAGCTGGTCGGCGCCTACCCGCTGGTCTCCCTGGAGGACCCGCTGGCCGAGGAGGACTGGGAGGGCTGGGGCCTGCTCACCGCGCGGCTCGGCGACAAGGTGCAGATCGTCGGCGACGACCTGTTCGTCACCAACCCCGAGCGGCTCCAGCGCGGCATCGACAACAGGTCGGCCAACGCGCTGCTGGTGAAGGTCAACCAGATCGGCTCGCTCACCGAGACCCTGGACGCCATGGAGCTGGCCCAGCGCAACGGCTTCAAGTGCATGATGTCCCACCGCTCCGGCGAGACCGAGGACGTCACCATCGCCGACCTGGCCGTCGCCACCAACTGCGGCCAGATCAAGACCGGCGCCCCCGCCCGTTCCGAGCGGGTCGCCAAGTACAACCAGCTGCTGCGTATCGAGGAGATCCTCGACGACGCCGCCGTCTACGCCGGCCGCAGCGCCTTCCCGCGCTTCAAGGGCTGAGGCCCCCTCGGGAAGTCCGCCCGGCGTGCCCGGGTGGACTTCCCCAGGCCGTCGCCGGCAACCTGACCGTGTCCCCGCCGTCCGTCCCGTACGGTGGCGGGGACGAGTCGTGGGCAGACCACCAGACGGTGCCAGGGAGGCGATGTGGCCGCGCAGCGTGACCGGTTCTCCACCGCCACCCGGCTGCGGGCGATCGGCGAGCAGGCGGCGGCCCGGGTCTACCGGGCGCAGAACCGCAGGCTCGCGGGCCCCCGCAGGCCCGGCGGCCCCCAGCGGCGCGGCCGGCTCACCGGACGGGCGGCGCTGCTGGCGCTGGTGATCTGCTCGTTGGTGGTCGCCCTCGCCTACCCGCTGCGGCAGTACGTCCAGCAGCGCTCGGAGATCGCCGAGCAGCGGCGGCAGTCGCGGGAGGCGGCCGACCGCGTCGAGGAGCTGCGGGACGCCAAGGCCCGCTGGCAGGACGACGCCTACGTGGAGCGGCAGGCCAGGGAGCGGCTGCGCTATGTGCGCCCGGGTGAGATCGGCTATGTGCTCCCCGACGGCGCCCCGGGCAGCGAGGCCGGGACGGACGAACGGCTGCGCAACCGGGGCATGTTGGCGCCGCAGCCCTGGCACCAGAACCTCTGGGACGGCGTCGACCGGGCCGACCGGCCGCAGTGAGCCGCCGCACCGCCGAGTCGTGCGCGGGGCCCCTTCTCTGTGACACTCGTGGTCGTCCGTGAGACACGTCGCCCTGTGAGAAGAGTTCATCCGTGGAAACCCCGACCCCGACCGACGTCTCGGTGATCCAGGAGCAGCTGGGGCGCCCGCCCCGCGGGCTGCGCGCCATCGCGCACCGCTGCGCCTGCGGCAATCCGGACGTGGTGGAGACGGCGCCCCGGCTGCCCGACGGCACCCCGTTCCCCACCACCTACTACCTGACCTGCCCGCGCGCCGCCTCCGCCATCGGCACCCTGGAGGCCAACGGCGTGATGCGGGAGATGACGGAACGGCTGGCGACCGACCCCGAGCTGGCCGCCGCCTACCGGGCCGCCCACGAGGACTATCTCGCGCGGCGGGACGCGATCGAGGTGCTGGTGGGCTTCCCGAGCGCCGGCGGGATGCCCGAGCGGGTCAAGTGTCTGCACGTGCTCGTCGCGCACTCCCTGGTGGCGGGCCCCGGCGTCAACCCGCTGGGCGACGAGGCGCTGGCGATGCTGCCCGAGTGGTGGCGCGCGGGCCGCTGCGCCACCGGGACCACCGAGGACCACGCGGCCGGCGCCGCCGAGCCCGTGCGAGGAGAGAACGCGTGAGCCTGACCACCGTCGCCGCGATCGACTGCGGCACCAACTCGATCCGACTGCTGGTCGCCGACGCAGATCCCGCGACGGGCCAACTGGTCGACCGCGAGCGCCGGATGGAGATCGTGCGGCTCGGCCAGGGCGTGGACCGCACCGGCCGGTTGGCGCCGGAGGCGCTGGAGCGCACCCTGGCGGCCTGCCGCGACTACGCGGAGGTGATCGCCGCCCACGGGGTGACCCCGGACCGGCTGCGGTTCGTCGCCACCTCGGCGTCCAGGGACGCGGAGAACCGCGCGGACTTCGTCGACGGCGTCCGCGCGATCCTGGGCGTCGAGCCCGAGGTGATCACCGGGGAGGAGGAGGCGGCGCTCTCCTTCACCGGCGCGACCACCGAGCTGGCCGGCCGGCCCGAGGTGGCGCGGCCGTTCCTGGTGATGGACATCGGCGGCGGCTCCACCGAGTTCGTCCTCGGCGACGAGGGGGTCACGGCGGCCCGCAGCGTGGACATCGGCTGTGTGCGGCTGACCGAGCGCCATCTGACCACGGCGGACGGCGCGGTGGCCGACCCGCCCGGCGCCGAGGCGCTGGCCGCGCTGACCGCCGACATCGACGCGGCCCTCGAACTGGCCGCCGAGCGCGTGCCGTTGGCACGTGCCGGGACGCTGGTCGGACTGGCCGGCTCGGTCACCACGGTGGCGGCCATGGCCCTCGGACTCCCCTCCTACGACCCCTCCGCCATCCACCACACGGTGCTGGAGCGGGACCGGGTCCGCGAGATCGTCGAGTGGCTGCTGACCGCCACCCACGCGGAACGGGCCGCCGTGCCCTCGATGCACCCCGGCCGGGTGGACGTCATCGGCGCGGGCGCGCTGGTGCTGCTGCGCGCGATGGAACGGGCGGACGTCTCCCGGGTGACGGTCTCGGAGCACGACATCCTGGACGGCATCGCCTTCCACACGGCGCGCGAGGTGCGTTGAGGGGCGGTGCCCGGCGGCCTCGGTGTCGGGCGGGGCGTCACTGGTTGCGGTAGACGTCCCGCCGGTCGCCCACCTTGACGACGAGTTTCCCGTCGTCGACCTGACAGGCGACCCGGTAGGTGCCGACTCGGAGCCGGTGAGCTTCCTGGCGTCGGCGTCCTGGCGGTAGGGGTCGTCACCGAGTGCGGTCAGCGCGGGGCTTTCCCCCGGTCGGCGGCCGGGGGGGCGTTCCGGGGGCCTCCGCGAAAAAGATCGTGAAGTTATTCACATGAGCGAGCCGCACGGGCGCCTCGAAAGCGCCCCGAACGGGGGGTGCGGCGGGGTGGCGGCCGCCTCGGCGGCCCCGGTCACGCGAGGCGTGGCCGGCCGGGCGGGTCGGAGGCGCGGCGCCCTGGAGGGCGGCGGTGCCGCTTCGACCTGGATCGTTCGCTTGTGAGGTGGTGGAGTGCCGGATTCCGATGCTCCGTCCCGATCTTCCCGGGGGTGGGTCCCGCCTCGGCGGGGCGCGAAGTGTAGCAGAGGGTCGGGGGAAGCTTGTGAAGCCCCTCACGAGGTCGCCGCGAGGGCGGGTGGATACTCGATGGCATGAGCACCACGGAGCGTCCGCGCATTCTCGTCGTAGGTGGGGGTTACGTCGGTCTGTACGCGGCCCGCCGCATTCTGAAGAAGCTGCGGTATGGCGAGGCCACCGTCACCGTCGTAGACCCTCGCTCCTACATGACCTACCAGCCCTTCCTTCCCGAAGCCGCTGCCGGCAGCATCTCCCCGCGGCACGTCGTGGTGCCCCTGCGTCGCGTGCTGCCCAAGGCGGAGGTCCTCACCGGCCGCGTCACCACCGTCGACCAGGACCGGCAGGTCGCCACCGTGGCGCCGCACGTCGGTTCCCCCTACGAGCTTCCCTTCGACTACCTGGTGGTGGCGCTCGGCGCCGTCTCCCGCACCTTCCCGATCCCCGGCCTCGCCGAGCAGGGCATCGGCATGAAGGGCGTCGAGGAGGCCATCGGCCTGCGCAACCACGTCCTGGAGCAGATGGACAAGGCCGACTCCACCACCGACGAGGAGATCCGCCGCAAGGCGCTCACCTTCGTCTTCGTGGGCGGCGGCTTCGCCGGGGCCGAGACCATCGGCGAGGTCGAGGACATGGCCAGGGACGCCACCCGCTACTACACCAGCATCAAGCCGTCCGACCTGCGCTTCGTGCTGGTCGACGTCGCCGACCGCATCCTGCCCGAGGTCGGCCCCAAGCTCGGCGAGTGGGGCCTGGAGCACCTCAAGCAGCGCGGCATCGAGGTCCACCTCGGCACCTCGCTGAAGTCCTGCGTCGACGGCCACGTCGTGCTGAGCAACGGCGTCGAGCTGGACTCCAGCACCCTGGTCTGGACGGCGGGCGTCAAGCCCAACCCGGCGCTGGCCGAGTTCGGCCTGCCGCTCGGCCCCAGGGGCCACGTGGACACCGAGCCCACCCTCCAGGTCAAGGGCACCGGCCACGTCTGGTCGGCCGGCGACAACGCCCAGGTCCCCGACCTCGCGATGCGCGAGGCCGGCGAGGAGAACGCCTGGTGCCCGCCGAACGCCCAGCACGCGCTGCGCCAGGCCAAGGTGCTCGGCGACAACGTGATCTCCGGGATGCGCGGCTTCCCGCAGAAGGAGTACAAGCACGCCAGCATGGGCGCCGTCGCCGGCCTCGGCCTGCGCAAGGGCGTCGCCATGATCAAGCTCGGCAGGCTCTCCTTCCGCTTCCGCGGCCGGCTCGGCTGGTACCTGCACCGCGGCTACCACGGCATGGCGGTCCCGACGTGGAACCGCAAGATCCGGGTCTTCGCCGACTGGACCCTCGGCCTCTTCCTCAAGCGGGAGGTCGTCTCGCTGGGCGCGATGGAGCACCCGCGCGAGGAGTTCCACGAGGCCGCCGCGCCGCCCGCCGCCGCCAGGCTCACCCCGCCGCCGGCCGCCCCGGCCGAGGGCGACAAGGCCAGGGAGCGCTCCGGCGCGAGCGCCGGCTGACGCCGCCGAGAACACACCGAGGCACGCCGAAGGGCGGGCGACCCGAGTGGTCGCCCGCCCTTCGGCGTCGTGGCGTGCCGCCACCGTGGGCCGGGCGGACCAATTCGTGCGCGGTACCGGGGGAAAACGTCGGAATCGGCGGCGGATCGGCGGCGTTCCCCAGTCACTGGACGCCAGGGTGAGCCCGGGCGCATGTCCATAAACGCGGAGGTTTGTCCCGTGACTGTCGCTTCCCGCCTCTCGACTCTGATCGAACAACTACTCGGCTCGCCGCTCCCGCTCCGCCTGCGGGCCTGGGACGGCAGCGAGGCCGGCCCCACCGGCGGCCCCGTTCTCGTCGTCCGCCACCGCAGGGCGCTGCGCCGGACGCTCTTCCGCCCGGGCGAACTGGGCCTGGCCCGCGCCTGGGTGGCCGGCGACCTCGATGTCGAGGGCGACCTGTACCAGGCCCTGACCGCGCTCGCCGGCCTGGTCTGGGACCGGCCCGACGCCGCGCCCGTGACCCGCTCCCGGATGGCCGCCGCCGTCCCCGAACTGCTCGCGCTCTCCGGCCCCCTGCCGCTCCCGGTCCGCCCGCCCGGCGAGGAGAACCGCCGCCGGCGCACGGGCCCCGCGCACTCCCAGCGGCGGGACCGCAGCGCCATCAGCCACCACTACGACGTCGGCAACGAGTTCTACGAACTGGTGCTCGGCCCCTCCATGGTCTACTCGTGCGCCGTCTGGGGCCCGGAGACCGACGACCTCCAGGACGCCCAGACCGCCAAGCTCGACCTGATCTGCCGCAAGCTGGGCCTGCGCGAGGGGCAGCGGCTGCTCGACGTGGGCTGCGGCTGGGGCTCCCTGGTGCTGCACGCGGCCCAGCGGTACGGGGTGCGCGCGGTGGGCGTGACGCTCTCCACCGAGCAGGCCGAGTACGCCAGGGAACGGGTCGCGAAGGAGGACCTGACCGACCGGGTCGAGATCCGGGTGCAGGACTACCGGCGGGTGACCGACGGCCCCTTCGACGCGGTCGCCTCCGTCGGCATGGCCGAGCACGTCGGCGACGCCAGGTACCAGGAGTACGCCGACCGCCTCTTCCGGCTGCTGCGCCCCGGCGGCCGGCTGCTCAACCACCAGATCGCCCGCCGGCCGATGGCCGACGAGTCGCGGTACCGGGTCGATCCGTTCATCGACGCCTATGTCTTCCCCGACGGCGAACTCGCGCCCGTGGGGCGGACGGTGGGGCTGCTGGAGCGGGCCGGCCTCGAGGTGCGGGACATGGAGTCGCTGCGCGAGCACTACGCGCTGACGCTGCGCCACTGGGTGCGCCGCCTGGAGCAGGAGTGGGAGCGCGCGGTGCGGCTGGTCGGCCCCGCCAGGGCGCGGATCTGGCGCCTCTACATGGCCGCCTCCGCGCTGCAGTTCGAACGCGGCCGGATCGGGGTCAACCAGCTCCTCGCCGTCCGCACCCCGGACGACGGCCGTGCGGAGCTGCCGCTGCGGCCGCGCGCCTGGGTGGAGCTGACCTCGTAGTAGGCCCGGCGCCTCAGACGCCCGTCGGCCCCGAGTGGCCCTTGGCGTCGTACCGCTTCATGTGCTCCAGGACCCGTTCGGCGGTGGGCGCCGGCATGTCGTCCACCACCCGGCCGTCGGCGAGGAAGACCGCGCGGTCCGCGTAGCCGGCGGCCACCGGGTCGTGGGTGACCATCACCACCGTCTGGCCCAGCTCCCGGACCGAGTTCCGCAGGAAGCCGAGGATCTCGGCCCCGGCGCGCGAGTCGAGGTTCCCCGTCGGCTCGTCCCCGAAGACGATCTCCGGCCGGCCGGCCAACGCCCTGGCGACCGCGACCCGCTGCTGCTGGCCGCCGGAGAGCTGGGCCGGACGGTGCTTGAGCCGCTTGCCGAGCCCGACGGTCGCGATCACCTGGTCCAGCCAGGCGCGGTCCGGTTTGGTCCCGGCGATGCCCATCGGCAGCGTGATGTTGTCCAGGGCGTTGAGGGTGGGCAGCAGGTTGAACGTCTGGAAGACGAAGCCGACACGGTCCCTGCGGAGTTGGGTGAGCTTCTTGTCGCTCAGCCCGTTCAGCTCCGTGTCGCCGAGCCTGGCGGAGCCGGCGGAGATGCTGTCCAGGCCGGCCATGCAGTGCATCAGCGTGGACTTGCCGGAGCCGGAGGGGCCCATGATCGCGGTGAACCGCCCTCGCTCGAAGGCGACGCTGACCCCGTCGAGCGCCACCACCCTCGTCTCGTCGCTGCCGTAGACCTTGGTCAGCCCCTCGGCGCTGGCCGCGAAGCCGTGCGGGCGGGGGTGGGTCGAATCGGTGTGCTGGGCGGGCGCTTGGTAGGACACGGCGTACTCCAGCCAGGACGCGGGAAGGACTCCCCCATCCTGGGCCGAAACGCTCCGTCTGTGATCCCCCCGGTTGCCAACTCCTGGTTGTCCTCGGGTCGGAGACGGGCGGGTGCGTCGTCCTACCTGAGGAGGAGGTGATCCCTGAGTGCCCGGAAGGATGCGGAGGGTTGATTTGCGTCATTCCTCGGCCGGCTGCCGGGCGCGGTTCCGGCCAAAGCCGCCTGTAACAGCCCCACCGCATACTGACGTGCCGTCAGCAGCTCATAAAATCAGACAACAACGCTCTGGGGCACCGGTGTTCGGACCGAATCCGGCCGTTAAGCTCGAATGACTCCCTCGGCGCCCCGGCGCCCGGTACGGCTTGGGATCTGTGCCCGGATGGTGGAATGCAGACACGGTGAGCTTAAAACTCGCTGGCCTTCGGGCCGTGCCGGTTCAAGTCCGGCTCCGGGCACCCAGAGCCTTCTCCCCGCCGAGCGGGGGCGTCGCCCCCGACGCGGCGCCACTCACCGCCGGTGACGTTCAGCCCGTCGAACGGGAGGACCGGCCCCTCGGCCGCGCGGGCCGGTGAGAGTGACCGGAGTGATCCCCGGGGCTGGGAACAAGACGCCTCTTCCAGTAGTTTCCATGGATGCACCTACCGTGCGGACTTTGCTAACGCATTACTCTGGTAGGCAAGGCCGCGCCGTGCGGCCATGGAGGAGTGAGATGAGGAGCAGCAACCCGGTCTTCACGCGTCGGGGGTTCAGTCGGGACGGCGGCTACGCCGGCTTCAACGCCGGACCGCAGCCGCAGACCGGGAATCCGTACGCGGGAAGCCCTGCCAACCCCTACGCGCCGCAGCCGGGTAACCCGTATGCGCAGCCGCAGGTGGGCCCCGACGGCGGATACGCGCCCACCCGCCCCAACGTGATGACGATCGACAGTGTCGTCTCGCGCACCGCGATCACCCTGGGTGCCGTGGTCGCCGCCGCGGCCGTCTCCTGGGTCGCCGACCTGCCGCTGGCGGCCGGCATCGTCTTCGCGCTGGTCGCCATGGGCCTCGGCCTGTGGCAGTCCTTCAAGCGCGAGCCGTCGCCGACGCTGATCCTGGCCTACGCGGTCACCGAGGGCCTCTTCCTCGGCGCCATCAGCAACGCGATCAACCAGCAGGTGCCGGGCGCCGCCATGCAGGCGGTCATCGGCACGATGGCGGTCTTCGCCGGTGTGCTGTTCATGTACAAGCAGCGCATCATCCGGGTCAACGCCCGCTTCACCAAGTTCGTCCTCGCGGCGGCCCTCGGCTTCATCCTGCTGTCCATGGTCAACCTCGTCGTCCTCATGGTCGGCGGCGGTAACGGCCTGGGCCTGCGGGACGGTGCGCTCGGTGTCGTCTTCGGCGTGGTCGGCATCATCCTCGGTGCCTGCTTCCTCGCCCTGGACTTCAAGATGGTCGAGGACGGCATCGCCTACGGCGCCCCGGAGAAGGAGTCCTGGCTGGCCGCGTTCGGCCTGACCCTGACCCTGGTCTGGATCTACCTGGAGTTTCTGCGGCTGATCGCCATCCTTCAGGGCGACTGACCGCGCTGACCGCGCCGGCGCCGCCCAAGCGCCGTCGCACTCGGCCCAGGACGGGGCCCCGACGAGTTCGCTCGTCGGGGCCCCGTCCGTTGTCGTCGTCCGTCGTCCGCTGTCGTCCGGCGGCCCCGGCGTCCCTCGGACGTTCAGCCGGTGAACCCGTCGACCAGCCGCAGGGCCTCGGCCAGCTCCCGCCGCGCGCGGTCGCGGTCCTCGACGCGGGCGATGGCTCGGGCCAGGTCGTCGCCGGTCACCGCGATCTGGTCGCCCACGGCCCAGAGCCCCGCGTCGGGCACCCGCCGGGTGCCACCCGCGTGGGGCTCCTCCAGCAGCTGCGCCCTGCGGGTCAGCTCGTCGGCGAGCGCGCGGCCCCGGTCGGCCGCGCCGCGCCGCAGCCGGCTCTCCGGCAGCCGCCGCAGGCGGTCCGCCGCGCGCTCCAGCGCGGCGGACAACTCCGCCGTCTCCACGGTCATTCCGTCCGCCTCCCGTGCCGCACGTGCCACCGGGGCATCGTACGGCGCCGGCCGCCGGCCGCCGGTGCCTACTCGGGGCTGGAGGAGGCCACCACCCGGTCGGCCAGCAGGTAGACGTTTTCCTCGTCGCCGCAGGAGAAGGTCAGCGCGTAGGCGCCGGAGACGGCGGAGCCGCCCATCAGCACCGGCGGGTCGCCGTCGCGCAGCGCGGAGGCCAGCCGCTCGGCGGCCTCCTGGTGGCTGGGCGTGAGGCAGAGCGTGGTGCCGTCGGCGAAGAGAAAGACGTCCAGGGTGCCCATCGGCCCCGGTCGGACGTCGGCCAACGGCACGCGCGCGGCCGCCAGTTCCGAGAGCCGGTCGGCGGTGGCCCACGGGTCGCGGGAACGGCCGCAGGCCGCCGCGTCCGCGCGGTCCACCGGCTCGCCGGAGAGGGTGAACCCCGGGTGCGAGGGGTGCCGGCGCCGGGCGGCGGCCAGCTCGGCCGACTCCCCGGACTCCGTCCCCTCCGCGGAGTCCTCGACGCCCTCGTCGGCCTGCCGGGGCACGAAGAGCGAGCCGTCGCGGACACCGGGCGGCAGCGCGGAGTCGCTCAGCAGATAGCGCTCCAGCAGTGCGTCCAGCAGCTCCTCGTTGTCGTCGGCCGCCACATAGCTCAACCCCCGGCCCGCCAGCAGCGCGCCCGGGTCGTCCTCGTCCCTGGCGTCCTGCTCGGCCCAGTACGCCCTGGCCTCCGCCAGCTCGCGCTCGCGCTCCTCGGAGAGGGCGGCGGCGACGGCGTGCCTGACCTCGTCCGGGGAGACCTCGGACCGCGCCTGCGGCACCCGGGCGGCCTCGGAGGCCAACTCGGCGCGGAGGGCCGCCACGTCGCCGCGCAGGGCACGCACGGTGTAGAGGGACAGGCCGCCCAGCGCGACGGCGGTGGCTGCGCTCACCAGCAGGATGACGGATATGGCGCTCACGGACTCGCTCCCAGTGCTGTCGGTCCCTGACTTCTTATCTCAGGTTTCCGGGGCGCGGACACGGCGTGCAGTGCAAAACGTCATGAACTGGACAGGTCTTTGGTCCTTTACGCGCCCCCCTGTGGTCGCTGACCTGCGTCTTCGTCGAGTCGATACGGCATGGATCACATCCCGGGGCCGCTTCGGTATCGCCCGGATATACCGACGGCCCGGGGCCGCCCGCCGGCGCGCGCCCCTCTTTCGGGTGTGACCGAAAGCACAGGGGCCCCAAGAGGGCGCGCGCCGGGCCGCGTTCTCAGCTGAGCCGCTCCAGCACCATCGCCATGCCCTGACCGCCGCCCACGCACATGGTCTCCAGTCCGAACTGCTTGTCGTGCCAGCGCAGCGAGTTGATCAACGTGGTGGTGATCCGGGCGCCCGTCATCCCGAAGGGGTGGCCCACGGCGATCGCGCCGCCGTTGACGTTCAACCGGTCCAGGTCGATGCCCAGGTCGCGGTAGGAGGGGATCACCTGGGCGGCGAACGCCTCGTTGATCTCCACCAGGTCGATGTCGCCGATCGTCAGCCCCGCCCGGTCCAGCGCGCGCCGGGACGCCTCGACGGGACCCAGGCCCATGATCTCGGGGGAGAGCGCGGAGAGGCCGGTGGAGACCACCCGGGCGAGCGGGGTGATGCCCAACTCCCGGGCGCGGGTGTCCGACATCACCACCAGGGCGGCGGCGCCGTCGTTCAACGGGCAGCAGTTCCCCGCCGTGATCCGGCCGTCGGGGCGGAAGACCGGCTTGAGGCCGGAGACCCCCTCCATGGTCACCCCGGGGCGGGGGCCGTCGTCGGCGGCGACCACCGTGCCGTCGGGAGTGGTGACCGGGGTGATCTCGCGCTGCCAGAAGCCGTCGGCGATGGCGCGCTCGGCCCGCTGCTGGGAGCGCACCCCGAACTCGTCCATCTCCCGCCGGGTGACCCCCTTCAGTCGGGCCAGGTTCTCCGCGGTCTGGCCCATCGCCATGTAGACGTCGGGCAGCAGGCCGTCCTCGCGCGGGTCGTGCCAGCCCTCCGCGCCGTGCTCGGCGCGCTCGGCGGTCCTGGCCTCGGCGTCGGCGAAGAGCGGGTTGTGCGTCTCGGCGCCCTCCCTCGGGTTCGACGAGATCATCTCGACGCCGGCCGAGACGAAGACGTCGCCCTCGCCCGCCCTGATCGCGTGCATCGCCATCCGCGTGGTCTGGAGCGAGGAGGAGCAGTAACGGGTGATGGTGGCCGCCGGCAGGTGGTCCATGCCGAGCTGGACGGCGACGACCCGGCCCAGGTTGCTGCCCTGGGCGCCCGACGGGATGCCGCAGCCGAGCAGCAGGTCGTCGATCTCGGTCGGGTCGAGCTGGGGCACCTGGTCGAGCGCGGCGCGCACGATCGTGGCGGTCAGGTCGTCGGGGCGCATCTCCCTCAGCGACCCCTTGCCCGCCCGTCCGATCGGCGAGCGGGCGGCTGAGACGATCACTGCTTCGGGCACGGCTTCCTCCGGGGTCGGATACGGGGGCCGGCGCGGCCCACTCGAACGAAGTTACCGGCAGGTAGTGGCTATGTCACGGGCTCGCTCGACCGTCCCGGGCGCCCCTCGGGGCGCCCCTCCGCCGCCTCGTCGTCCTCCTCCCGCCGGCCCACGGGCTCCGTCGCCTCGCCGGGCAACGGACGCCTGCGCCGGCGCTTGAGGAGCGCCCAAGGCGCACGACGGCTGCCGCGCTCCGCCGAGCTGACCTCCGTGCCCCCTTCGAGCACCGCGCGCGCCGCCGCCCGGTCCACCGGCAGCAGCCGTTCCCCGCGCGGCACCCCGGGGCGCCGCTCCTCGGGCCAGACGCCGAGCGCGGCGCAGAGCGTGGGCAGCACGGCCATCGCCGCCGTCGCGTAGCCCGCGGCCGAGGGGTGGTAGCGGTCCGGGCCGAACAACTCGCCCGGGTGGGCGGCGAACTCGGGCCCCAGCAGCGTGCCGAGCGAGACCGTCCGCCCGCCCAGCTCCACCACGGCGATGGTCTGCGCCGCCGCCAACTGCCGGCACAGCCGCCGCGCCACCCAGCGCAGCGGCTGCCCCACCGGCTCCACCGAGCCCAGGTCGGGGCAGGTCCCGACGACGACCTGGCAGCCCGCGGTGCGCAGCCGGGAGACAGCCTCGGACAGGTGGCGCACCGACTCGGCCGGCGAGACCCGGCCCGTGACGTCGTTGGCACCGATCATGATCACGCACACGTCGGGGACCGGCGCCCGGCCCGGCTCGGTCAGCAGCAGCGAGACCTGCCGTTCCAGGTCGAGGGACTTCGCGCCGGAGAGGGCGACGCTGTGCAGCTCGACGGGCCGTTCGGAGACCGCGGCCAGTCCCGAGGCGAGCAGCGCGCCCGGGGTCTGCCGCGCCCGGTCGACGCCGAGCCCGGCGGCCGTCGAGTCGCCGAGCACGGCCAGTCGCCAGGGAACGCCGGAGGCGGCGGCGAACGCCGTGCCGTAGACCCCGTCCGCCACCGGCGGCTCGTCGTCGGAAGCGCTGTCCAGCACCTGCCGCCTGGCGTAGCGGGCCTCGGTGAGCAGCAGTCCCAGGGTCGCGCCCCCCAGCAGGCTGATCCCCCCGCCCCCGAACGCCGCCGCCGTCGCGATTCTCCGTGCCACCCGCGCCCTGGACATCCACCACTCCCTCGTCGACCGCCCCGTTACCTCTGTGGTGCCCAACGCGGCCCGCCGCGCAACGCAATAGGGTGCTCTCCATCGCCGTTCACGGCCGTTCACAGCGGAAGAACCCGCCCCTGAAACGCGGAGACCCACGTGCAGTATCACGAGTCGATGATCGAACTGGTCGGCAACACCCCGTTGGTCAGACTGAATCGAGTGACCGAGGGAATCGAGGCCACCGTCCTCGCCAAGGTCGAGTACTTCAACCCCGGCGGGTCGGTGAAGGACCGGATCGCCGTGCGGATGATCGAGGCCGCCGAGCGCTCGGGCGCGCTGCGGCCCGGCGGGGTGATCGTCGAGCCGACCTCGGGGAACACCGGCGTCGGCCTCGCGATCGTGGCCCAACAGAAGGGCTACCGCTGCGTCTTCGTCTGCCCCGACAAGGTCTCCACGGACAAGATCAACGTGTTGCGGGCCTACGGCGCCGAGGTCGTGGTCTGCCCCACGGCCGTCGACCCCGAGCACCCCGACTCGTACTACAACGTCTCCGACCGGCTGGTGCGCGAGACCCCCGGCGCGTGGAAGCCGGACCAGTACAGCAACCCGGACAACCCCCGTTCGCACTACGAGACCACGGGGCCCGAGCTGTGGAAGCAGACCGAGGGGCGGATCACGCACTTCGTGGCCGGCGTCGGGACCGGCGGCACCATCTCGGGGACCGGGCGCTATCTGAAGGAGGTCAGCGACGGCCGGGTGCGGGTGGTCGGCGCGGACCCCGAGGGCTCGGTCTACTCGGGCGGTTCCGGGCGGCCCTACCTGGTGGAGGGCGTCGGCGAGGACTTCTGGCCGACGGCCTACGACCGGGAGGTGGCCGACGAGATCGTGGCCGTCTCGGACAAGGACTCCTTCCAGATGACCCGCCGACTCGCCCGGGAGGAGGGCCTGTTGGTCGGCGGCTCCTGCGGGATGGCGGTCGTCGGCGCGCTGGAGGTCGCCCGCCGGCTGGGCCCGGACGACGTGGTGGTCGTGCTGCTGCCGGACGGCGGGCGGGGCTATCTCAGCAAGATCTTCAACGACGAGTGGATGGCCGACTACGGCTTCCTGGAGGGCGGCGAGCCGGCCACCCGCGTCGGTGACGTGCTGCGCGCCAAGGACGGCGGGCTGCCGTCGCTGGTCCACATGCACCCCGAGGAGACCGTCGGGGAGGCGATCGAGGTGCTGCGCGAGTACGGCGTCTCGCAGATGCCCGTGGTCAAGCCGGGCGCGGGCCACCCCGACGTGATGGCCGCCGAGATCGTCGGCTCGGTGGTCGAACGGGAGCTGCTGGACGCCCTGTTCACGCAGCGCGCGGCGCTGGGCGACCCGCTGGAGTCGCACATGAGCGCGCCGCTGCCGCACGTCGGCTCGGGCGAGCCGATCGCCGACCTGATGGCCACGCTGCACGGCGCGGACGCGGCCGTCGTGCTGGTCGAGGGGAAGCCGACGGGGGTGGTGAGCCGGCAGGACCTGCTGGCGTTCCTGGCGGGGGACCGGCCGACCGGCCCCTGAGCGACGGGCGCCCCGGGGGGCGTTCCCGGCGGCCGGACGGGCGTCGGGACGTCCCCGACCCGGGCGGATGTCCGGTGGTCATGTGGGGGTTCCCAAGCGATCCCGAAGTGTCACGGCTGGGCAACGCGTCGTTAACACCGCTCCGGCAGAGTTCTGGATGTCGGCACCAAGGACCTCCGGAGCGGCTCCCGGACCTCCCTGGTCGCCCGGACACGAGGCCACGACCCGGCCCGTGTCCCCGCGGGGACCGCCGTCGTCCCGCCCCTGGCCTCGCGCCGGGGTGCGGCGGTCCCCGCCACACCCTTCCCGGTCCCCGGCGCCGGGTCTCCGCTGCCCGGCTCCCGGCCGGACGCCGTCGCGGCCCCGGGGCTCAGTCCCAGTCGGAGCCCTTCTCGCCCTTGCCGCCGCCGCGCAGCCTGGTGTGGCCCAGGAAGCACGCGTTGACGCCGACGACGCCGGCCCAGCAGACCATCAGGCCGGCCAGGCCGGTCTGCACGGCGGCGATCGCGGACAGCGGGATCGCCAGCACCAGGGAGAGCGCCGCCAGGCCGAACGCCACCCCGGGGCCCTGCGCGTCGATGCCCGAGGAGGACCTGCCGCCGCCCCGGGCGATCACCATCTGCTGCTCGGCGACCTGGCGCCGCACGCGCTTGTCCACGGTCGTCTCGATGCGTTGTTCCACCTTCTCCAGGAAAGAGTCGATCAGTTCGGACTCGTACCCCTCGCCCAGCTCCTTGCGGGTCTGCACGGCGGCTTCGAGATCCCGTTTCAGGTCGGTGTCTCGGGTCAGCTCAGGATCGCGGCCACTCTTCATGCCGCTTACGGTATGACTCGCGCCACGCGAGCGGCACGGGGGCTAGCCCCCCAATGCCCTCGGGGTTACCGGAGCCCGGCGCCCCGCTGCTGCCTAAACTGACGCGGATGAACGAGGCGAGCGCGCGCTTGGCTGGGCTGTTCGACGGGCAGCGGCTGACCCCGACCCAGCGGCGGATCGCGCAGGTGCTGGTCAGGCGGGCCGAGGAGGCGCCGTTTCTGTCCAGCGTGGAGCTGGCGGAGTCGGCGGGGGTGAGCCAGCCCTCGGTGACCAGGTTCGCCGTGGCGCTGGGCTTCGACGGCTACCCGGGGCTGCGCCGGCGGCTGCGCGAGGCGCTGCGCGCGGGGGAGCGCGCGCCGGCGGGCGGTGACGGCGAGCCGAACGTCTACCAGCAGGCCGTGCTGGCCGAGGCCGCGCGGTTGCGCGCGCTGGCGGCCGAGCTGGGCGACCCGGAGCGGCTGGAGCGGGCCGGGCGGCTGCTGGCCGCCTCCCGGCCGCTGCCGGTGCTGGGGCTGCGGGCGGCGGCGGCCGAGGCGCGGGGGTTCGCGTACTTCGCGGCCAAGGTGCATCCGGACGTGCGGCCGCTGGACGAGGGCGGCTCCCATCTGGCCGACCGCATCGAGCAGGCCGCGGACGCGGGCGCGCGCGCCCTGTTGTGCTTCGCGCTGCCGCGCTACCCGCGGGAGTTGCCGGCGGCGCTGGCGGTGGCCAGGGGGTTGGGGCTGTCCGTGGTCACGGTGGCCGACAGCCCGCTGACGCCGGTCGCCGAGCCCGGTGACCAGCTCTTCGTCGCCCCGGTGAGCACGGCGCTGTCGTTCGACACGGCGTGCGCCCCGCTGCTGCTGGGGCGCGCGCTGCTGGAGGCGATGTGCGACGCGCTGCCCGACGCCCAGGCACGGCTGGAACGTTTCGACGAACGGGCCGCCGAGCGGGGCGTCTTCCTCGACTGAGGGCTCCGGGGGCCCGGCGCGGCCCGCCCCCGGACCACCCACCGGCGGCCCCGGGGGCGTGGGGCGCCGCGCGGCGCCCCACGCCCC
Source organism: Streptomyces zhaozhouensis (assembly GCF_900230195.1). Classification (GTDB taxonomy): domain Bacteria; phylum Actinomycetota; class Actinomycetes; order Streptomycetales; family Streptomycetaceae; genus Streptomyces; species Streptomyces zhaozhouensis. Next base: position 66,170 of record NZ_OCNE01000021.1, on the reverse strand, counting down.
CGGGGCCGTCACCGGCGCGAGGCGGAGCTCGCGCGCGGCCCGGCGCGGCGGCCCGTCACAGGGAGCCGCCCGCCTCCTCGACCAGTTCGGCGAGGGTCTGCGCCCGCCGCAGCGGCGTGAGCACGGCCGGGCCGCGGCCGTCGACCGAGTAGCCGTAGACGGCGGGGCGGGGCAGCGCGTTGTAGCCGAAGGGCGTGGAGAAGTAGTAGGCGCCGGTGTCGAGCAGTGCCACCAGGTCGTCGGGGCGGAGCCTGGGCAGCGGCCGGTCGATCGCCACCAGGTCGCCCGCGAAGCAGCAGGGGCCGGCGACGTCCTGGTTGACCGGGGGCTCCGTGCTGGGCTCGCCGGTCCGGTCGTAGGCCGCGACCCGCAGTGGCCAGGACGCCGGGGCGAAGACGGTCCTGGTCGCGACCTGGGCGCCGGCGTGGGTGACGGCGATCGGCCGGCCGCCGGACTCCTTGGTGTACTCGACGCGGGCCACCACCGTTCCCGCCTTCGCCAGCAGGGCCCTGCCGAACTCGGTGACCAGGCCGTACCGCCCGTCGAAGAGGCCGGGCACGGTCTCGGCGAGCAGCCGCGCGTACGCGGCGAAGCTGGGGGTGACCTCGTCGGAGGCGAAGTTCACCGGCAGTCCGCCGCCGATGTCCAGGGTCACCACCTGCCGCCGGCCGGCCGTCGCGTTGATCTCCTCGGCCAGCTCGTAGGTCTCCCGCACGCCCTCCGCCATCCGGTCCAGCGCGATCCCCTGGGAGCCGACGTGGCAGTGCAGCCGCGTCAGCCAGGGGCGGTCCAGGAAGGCGCGCACCACCCAGTCGCGCGCCCCCGGGTCGCGCAGCGCGACCCCGAACTTGCTGGTCGCGGTCGCGGTGCTCATCGCGTCGATGGTGCCGCCACCCAGCTGGGGGTTGACGCGCAGTCCGATCGGGCCGTGCCCGGGGTGGTCGGGGAGGAGGGTGTCGAGCCGGGCCAGTTCCTGGGGGTTGTCGGCGTTGCAGGCGATGCCGAGCGTGAGGGCGCGGCGCAGCTCGGCGCCGGTCTTGGCGGGGGAGTCCAGCACGATCCGCTCGGGTGCGAGCCCGGCCGCCTCGGCGAGCGCCAGCTCCCCGGGGCTGGCGACCTCGCTGCCGATGCCGAACCCGTCCAGCAGCCGCAGCACCGGCACCAGCGTGGCGGCCTTCACCGCGAACGTGTGCAGGACCGGCTGGCCGGGCGCGGTGACCGCGTCGAAGGCAGCATGGAGAGCGGAGGCCGCTTCCTGGACGCCCCGCAGGTCGAGCAGGGCGGCCAGCGGCTGGTCGTCGGTGAGGAGGCCATGGGTGAGCAGCGCGCGCACGGCCTGGTCGCGTCGGGTCGGGAGCACCATGCGTCCAGCCAAACACGGCCGGGGCCCCGCGTGCGGTGCCGGTCTCCGGGAAGGCTCGGGGAGATCCGTGCGGGGCCGGGGCGGTTCCCGGGGAGAAAAGGAGCACTGTTGAGAAAAAGTATTCAGCGTCTAGAGTGACTGAATATTTCGCCCACATCGGGGAGGCAGGCGCCATGGCAGGACCGGCAGGACCGTCCCACTCGCCCACGTCACCGCCGTCGGGGCCGGGCGCGCCCCACGGGCCACGCCCGGTGCGCGCCGCCACCGGCGCCACCCGCACCGCCAGGGGCTGGCCGCAGGAGGCCGCGCTGCGGATGCTCCACAACAACCTCGACCCCGAGGTGGCCGAGCACCCCGACCGCCTGGTGGTCTACGGCGGGACGGGCCGGGCGGCCAGGGACTGGCGTTCCTTCGACGCGATCGCCGCCACCCTGACCACCCTGGCCGACGACGAGACGCTGCTGGTCCAGTCCGGCCGGCCGGTCGGCGTGATGACCACCCACGAATGGGCGCCCCGGGTGCTGATCGCCAACTCCAACCTGGTCGGGGACTGGGCGAACTGGGAGGAGTTCCGCCGGCTGGAGGCGCTCGGCCTGACCATGTACGGCCAGATGACCGCCGGCTCCTGGATCTACATCGGCACCCAGGGCATCCTCCAGGGAACCTACGAGACCTTCGCGGCCGTCGCCGCCAAGCGGTTCGGCGGCAGTCTCGCCGGCACGCTCACCCTGACGGCCGGGCTCGGCGGCATGGGCGGCGCCCAGCCGTTGGCCGTCACCATGAACGACGGGGTCGCGCTGTGCGTCGACTGCGACCCGCGCGCCCTGGTGCGGCGGATCGAGCACGGCTTCCTCGACGTCCAGGCCGGCAGCCTCGACGAGGCGCTGGCCCTGACGGAACGGGCGCGGGCGGAGCGCCGCCCGCTGTCGGTCGGGCTGCTGGGCAACGCCGCCGACGTGGTGCCCCGGCTGCTGGCGATGGGCGCGCCGGTCGACATCGTGACCGACCAGACCAGCGCCCACGACCCGCTGAGCTATCTGCCGCTCGGCGTGGAGCTGGACGAGATGGCCGACTACGCGGCCCGCGACCCGGCCGGGTACACCGAGCGCGCCAGGGAGTCGATGGCGCGGCACGTGGAGGCGATGGTCGGCTTCCAGGACGCGGGCGCCGAGGTCTTCGACTACGGCAACTCGATCCGTGGCGAGGCCCAACTGGCCGGCTACGATCGCGCGTTCGACTTCCCGGGCTTTGTGCCCGCGTACATCAGACCGCTCTTCTGCGAGGGGCGGGGCCCGTTCCGCTGGGCGGCGCTCAGCGGGGACCCGAGGGACATCGCCGCGACCGACCGGGCGGTGCTCGACCTCTTCCCGGAGAACGAGTCGCTGAGCCGCTGGCTGCGGCTGGCCGGGGAACGCGTCCGCTTCCAGGGCCTGCCGGCGCGCATCTGCTGGCTGGGCCACGGCGAACGGGCGCTGGCCGGCGAACGGTTCAACGACATGGTGGCCTCCGGCGAGCTGGCCGCCCCGGTCGTGATCGGCCGGGACCACCTGGACTGCGGCTCGGTCGCCTCGCCCTACCGGGAGACGGAGGGGATGCGCGACGGCTCGGACGCGATCGCGGACTGGCCGCTGCTCAACGCCATGGTCAACGTGGCGTCCGGCGCGTCGTGGGTCTCGCTGCACCACGGCGGCGGCGTGGGGATGGGGCGTTCGCTGCACGCGGGGCAGGTCACGGTGGCGGACGGCACCGAGCTGGCGGGGCGCAAGCTGCTGCGGGTGCTGACCAACGACCCGGGGATGGGCGTGATCCGGCACGTGGACGCCGGCTACGAACGCGCCACCGAGGTGGCCCGCCGGGACGGCGTGCGGGTGCCGATGGACGAGATGAACGGGACCGGCGAGATGAACGGGACCGGCGAGACGGGCGCGCGGGGCGAAGCCGGCGGGGCCGGCGCGACGGACGGGGCCGCCGGAGCGGGGGACGGGCGGTGAGCGAGACGGTGGCGCCGGCGGTCGAACCGGGCGGCGGCGCCGCGCCGTTCGCCGCCATGTGGGAGCAGTTGGCCCCGGTGGGGCGCGACCCGCGCACCGGCGGCTACCGCCGGCACGCCTGGACACCGGTCGACCTGGAGCTGCGCGCGTGGTTCCGCGCGCAGGCCCTCGGCCGGGGGCTGACCTACGAGGTGGACCGCAACGGCAACCAGTGGGCCTGGCTGGGCGACCCGGCGGCGGGCGACGCCGTCGTCACCGGTTCCCATCTGGACTCGGTACCGGACGGCGGCGCGTTCGACGGGCCGCTCGGTGTGGTCTCGGCCTTCGCCGCGCTGGACGAGCTGCGGGCCAGGGGGCGCACGGGAAGCCGCCCGCTGGGGGTGGTCGCCTTCTCCGACGAGGAGGGTGCCCGCTTCGGAGTGGCCTGCGTCGGCTCCCGGCTGGCGGTGGGCGCGTTGGAACCGGAGCGCGCCAGGGCGCTGACCGACGCCGAGGGCGTCACCCTCGCCGACGCCATGCGGCGGGCCGGCCACGACCCGGAGGGGATCGGGCCCGATCCCGAACGGCTGGGCCGCGTCGGGGTCTTCGTCGAGCTCCATGTCGAACAGGGGCGCGCCCTCGCCGACCTGGGGCGGCCGGTGGGTGTCGGCTCGCTGATCTGGCCGCACGGCCGCTGGCGCTTCGACTTCACCGGGGAGGCCAACCACGCCGGCACCACCCGGCTGAAGGACCGCAAGGACCCGATGCTGACCTTCGCCCACACCGTGCTCGCGGCCCGCAAGCGGGCCAGGCTCGCGGAGGCGCTCGCCACCTTCGGCAAGGTCACCGTCGAACCGGGCGGCGTCAACGCCGTCCCCGGCCGGGTCACCGGCTGGCTCGACGCCAGGGCGCCGGACGGGGAGACCCTGGACCGGCTGGTCTCCGCCGTCGAGGACGGCGCCCGGGAGCGTGCCGCCAGGGACGGCGTCGAACTCTCCGTGGTCCGCGAATCCCACACGGCCGCACAGTGGTTCACCCCCGCCCTGCGCGACCGCATGGCCGCCCTGCTGGACGACGCGCCCGTGCTGCCCACCGGCGCCGGCCACGACGCGGGGGTGCTCTCCGCCGTCCTGCCCACGGCGATGCTCTACGTCCGCAACCCCACGGGGGTCTCCCACGCCCCCGCCGAACACGCCGACCCGCGCGACTGCCTGGCCGGGGTCGCCGCACTCGCCGAGGTACTGGAGGGGCTGGTATGTCGCTGACCGCCCAGACGTACTGGGCCGAACACGCCTGGCTCAACGGGACCGTCGAGCCGGGCGTGGTGATCGCCACCGCTCTCGACGGCTCCATCACCGAGGTGCGCCCCGGCGTCGACGCGCCGCCCGTCGGCGCCGTCTCGCTGCGGGGCGTCACCGTCCCCGGGCTGGCCAACGCCCACAGCCACGCCTTCCACCGGGCGCTGCGCTCCACCGCCCAGGTCGGCGGCGGCACCTTCTGGACCTGGCGCAACGCCATGTACGAACTCTCCTCCCTGCTCGACCCGGACGGCTACTTCGCGCTGGCCCGCGCGGTCTACGCCGAGATGGCGCTGGCCGGCGTCACCTGCGTCGGCGAGTTCCACTATGTGCACCACCAGCCGGACGGCACGGCCTACGACGACCCCAACGCGATGGCCGAGGCACTCGTCGCCGCCGCCGGCGAGGCCGGTATCCGCATCACCCTCCTCGACACCTGCTATCTGTCCTCCGGCTTCGGCCGGCCGCCCGACCGTCCCCAGCGCCGCTTCTCCGACGGGACAGCCGACGCCTGGGCGGAGCGCGCCGACGCCCTGCGCGCCACCGACACCGCCCGGATCGGCGCCGCGATCCACTCCGTGCGGGCCGTGCCGGCCGAGGCGCTGACCACGGTGGCCGACTGGGCGGGCCGCCGTGGGGCGCCGCTCCATGTCCACCTCTCCGAGCAGCCGAGAGAGAACGAGGAGTGTCTGGCCGCCCACGGCGCCACTCCCACCCGGCTGCTCGCGGATCACGGGGTGCTGACCAGGGCCACCACCGCCGTGCACGCGACCCATCTTGAGCCGGGCGATCTCGCCCTCCTCGGCGGGGCCGGCACCGGCGCCTGCCTGTGCCCCACCACAGAACGCGACCTCGCCGACGGGATCGGCCCCGCCGTGCGACTGCGGGACTCCGGCTGCCCGTTGAGCCTGGGCAGCGACAGCCACGCGGTCATCGACCTCTTCGAGGAGGCCAGGGCCGTCGAGCTGGGAGAGCGGGTCCGCACCCGGGCCAGGGGCCACTTCACCGCCGACCAGCTGCTGCGCACCGCCACCGAGAACGGCCATGCCGCGCTCGGCTGGCCGGAGGCGGGCCGGCTGGAGGTCGGTGCGCTCGCCGACTTCACCACCGTCTCCCTGGACACGGTGCGGACGGCGGGGCCGCCGCCCCGGCTCGCCGCCGAGGCGGTGATCTTCGCCGCCACGGGCGCCGACGTGCGGCACACCGTGGTGGGCGGCCGGCACATCGTCCGCCACGGCAACCACCAGCTCGTCCCCGACCCGCCCCGCGCGCTGCGCCGTGCCGTCGAGGCGCTGGGCGCCCGACGCTGACGGGCCCCGCGCAGCGCGCGCCGGTCCCCGCAGCACCGCCCGTCCACCGCCGCCCCAGCCCACCGGGAGCCGCCCCCGATGCCCAGCACCGTCCTCACCCACATCAACACCCTGGTCACCAACGATCCCTCCCTCGGCACCGGACCCCTCGGCCGACTCCAGGACGCGGCCCTCGTGATCGAGGACGACCGCGTCGTCTGGATCGGTGCGTCCAGTAGAGCACCCGCCACTGACAGTCACATCGACGCGGCCGGTCGAAGCGTGATCCCGGGCTTCGTCGACTCCCACGCGCACCTGCTCTTCGCCGGGGACCGCACCGCCGAGTTCCACGCCCGGATGTCGGGCGAGCCCTACGAGGCGGGCGGCATCGCCACCACCGTGGCCGCCACCCGTGCCGCCCCCGACGACGAACTGGCCGCCCGGCTCGCCCACTTCCGCCGGGAGATGGCGCGGCAGGGCACCACCACGGTCGAGACCAAGTCCGGCTACGGCCTCACCGTCCGCGACGAGGCGAGGGCGCTGCGGATCGCCGCGGAACAGCTCGACGAGGTCACCTTTCTCGGCGCCCACATCGTCGCCCCCGAGTACCGCGACGACCCCGCCGGCTATGTCGACCTGGTGACCGGGCCGATGCTGGACGCCTGCGCGCCGCACGCCCGTTGGGTCGACGTGTTCTGCGAGCGCGGCGCGTTCGGTGCCGACCAGGCGCGCGCGGTGCTGCTCGCCGGTCGTGCCAGGGGGCTGCGGCCCCGGGTCCACGCCAACCAGCTGGGCCCCGGCCCCGGCGTCGCGCTCGCCGTGGAACTGGGCGCCGCCTCAGCCGACCACTGCACCCATCTGACCGACGCGGACGTGGCGGCGCTCGCCGACGGCCCGACCGTCGCGACGCTGCTGCCGGGCTGCGAGTTCTCCACCCGCTCGCCCTACCCCGACGCGCGCCGGCTGCTGGACGCCGGTGTCGTGGTCGCGCTCGCCACGGACTGCAACCCCGGCTCGTCCTTCACCAGTTCGATGCCGTTCTGCCTGGCCGTCGCCGTGCGGGAGATGGGGATGACGCCCGACGAGGCCCTCTGGTCGGCGACCGCGGGCGGCGCCGCCGCGCTGGAACGTGCCGACGTCGGCCGGATCGTGCCGGGAGGCCGGGCCGACCTGGCGCTGCTGGACGCGCCCGACCCGGTGCATCTCGCCTACCGCCCCGGCGTGCCGCTGGTCTCCGCCGTCTGGCGGGAGGGCGCGCGCGTCGACTGATCCCCCGCGGGGCCCGGGAGCCGGCCCGCTCCCCGGGGCGCGGCCCCGGGCGCCGGCCGGTGCCGCCGGTTGCCCAGGCGCACGCCGAGCAGCATCAGCGCCAGCCCGATCCCCGTCACCCAGGGGCCGGCGAGCACCCGGCAGTCGGTCCAGTAGCCCTCCCCGACCCCCAGTCCGTTGAGCGACCACGCCAGCGCGGCGGTCGCGACGATGCCGAACAGCGCGGTACCGGTCGCGAACCGCACTGTCGCGCGCCGGGGCGTGCGCACCGGGCGCGGCCATGTGGCGGCCACGGAGGCGAACGCCGCGCAGAGCGCCGTCGGCCAGCTGAGGTACTGGAGGTACACGTGGGCGAATCCGCCCAACACGGTGCCGCGCTCGGCCGAGGGAAGCAGCCGCGCCACCTCGTTCAGCGTCAACTCCATGCTGCCGCCGTCGAGTTGGAGCGATATCCAGGTGGTGGTGGAGAGGCCGAAGACAAGGGTGACCAGTCCGACGAAGACGATCAGCAGGCCCGGCGGCTCCGGCGGCGCGCTCGACGGGGGGACGTGCGTCGGATGTGCGGCGTGTGGGGGTTGTGGAGACGCGGGGACGGCCATGGTACGAGCGTTGTCGATCCTGTGTCAGTTGTCCATATGGTCCTCGGCCGTTCCCGATCGACCCGACGAGCTTCACAGAAGTTACCGGCGAGTCGCGCTCCGGGCGCACACGACGGGGCGCGCGGCGTTGGGTCGCGCGACTACTCACGGAGCGTAGCTATAGTCACTGTCGGTGAAGTTGGGCAGAATGCCTGGCATGACGAGCGGAAGCCGCGAACGGGCGGTGACGAACGAGGCGCGCGGTGGGCAACGACGCGGGCTGGGAAGGCCGTTCTGGCACCTCTGGTCGGCCGCCACGGTGTCCAACCTGGGGCAGGGCGCGAGTGCGATCGCCTTCCCCTGGCTGGCGAGCACCCTGACGGACCAGGCCTTTCTCATCGCGCTTGTGGCGGTGGCCAACCGGCTGCCCTGGCTGCTCTTCAGCCTGCCGGCCGGCGCTCTGGCCGACCGCTTGGACCGGCGGCTGCTGATGGTGTGGATGACCGGTGCCCGCGCGGTGCTCGTCGGTGTCGTCGCGCTGCTGGTGGCGCTCGACGCCATGACGATGCCGCTGCTCTGCGGCTGCGCGTTGGCCCTCGGCTTCTCCGAGGTGCTCTTCGACAACACCTCGCAGGTGCTGCTCCCCTCCCTGGTGGAGCGCCGTCAACTGGACAGCGCCAACGGGCGGTTGATGGCCACCCAGATCGTCGCGGACGACTTTCTGGCCCGACCGCTCGGCGGCCTGCTGCTCGCGCTGACGCTCGCCGCCCCCTTCGCCTTCGACGCGGTGACCGCCGTGCTGGCCGGGGTGTTGCTGCTGTCGCTGCGCGGCACCTTCCGGGCCGCCGCGACGGGCCCGCCGACCCCCGCCGTGCCACCGGCCCCGTCCGTCGTTCCGCCGGCCCCGCCTGTCGGGCCGCCGGCGCCGCCCGTCGTGCCCGCGCCCGCGCTCTCGCCGGAGGCGGAGCCCTCGCGGGAGGCGGACCGGCCGGCGGGCCCACCCCCGGGCGGCACGGCCCCCGGGCCGATACCCGGGCAGGGCGCGCCCGACCGTGCCGCTCCCGGTCGTGCCGCTCCCGGTCGTGCCGCGCCGCGCCCCTCGATGCGGGCGGAGACCCGGGAGGGAGTGCGCTGGCTCTGGTCCCACCAGCTGCTGCGGCGGCTGGCGCTCTCCCTGGCCCTCACCAACATGGCCTCGCAGGGCGCGATGGTGACCTATGTGCTCTTCGCCCAGGAGGTGTTGGGCCTCGGGCCGGTGGGCTTCGCGCTGCTCTCCTCGGTGACCGGCGTCGGCGCGCTCGCGGGTGGGCTCCTCGCGGCCCGGGTGGTGCGCGCCCTCGGCCGGGCGCGGAGTCTGCTGCTGCTGGTGGTCGTCCAGTCCTGCGTCTTCGGCGCCACCGGCCTCGCCTCCCACGCCTGGCTCGTCGGCGCGGTGATGAGCCTGCTGGGGTTCGTGGTCGTCCTGTGGAACGTGGTGACGGTCACGATCCGCCAGACGCTCATACCCGACCGGTTGCTGGGCCGGGTGAACAGCGTCTACCGGCTGCTCGGTTGGGGCACCATTCCGCTCGGCGCGGCGTTGGGCGGGCTGCTGGTCACCGTGGTCGAGCCGCACTGGGGGCGTGAGGCGGCGCTGCGCGCCCCGCTGCTGCTGACGGCGGTGGTGCTGGCGGCGCTGGCGGTCTACGTGCGGCTCCGGCTGACGCAGCGGGTGATCGACACCGCGCTGGAGGGGGCCGCCGAGCGGAGTTGAGCACCGGCCCGCTTCCCCGACCGCCGGGTCAGCGGGCGGTGGCGTCCGCCGCGTCCGAGACGTCCGCGGTCTCGGCTGTCCCGTACGTCTCGACCTATCCGATGGACTTTGCCGCGCCCGTCGCCGCGACCGGCTCCGCGGGCTCGGTCTTCTCCGCCGGCTCCGCCGACTCGGTCTTCTCCGCCGGCTCCGCCGGATCCGCCGGATCCGTCCTGTCCGTCGTGTCCGTTGCCGTGGCCGGCTCCGCCCAGGCGACGGCCTTGCGGTACAGCTCGGTGTGGAGTGCCGTGCCGGCGGCCAGCAGTCGGGGGCGCAGGGCGGGTTCGCCGAGCTGGGCGCGGAAGGCCAGGGCGACGGACACATCGTGCGCTGGCCGGTGCACGACCTCGATCCGGTCGCCCGCCCGGATCGTGCCGGGCCGCAGCACCCGGAAGTAGGCCCCGGGCAGGGCGGCTCCGGCGAAGCGCCTGACCCAGCCGCGCTGGCCGAGCCAGTCGGCGAAGGTCGAGCAGGGGATGCGCGGAGAGGTGGCCTCCAACAGCAGTGTGTCGCCCACCCGCCACCGCTCACCGATTTTGACGTCGTTGACGTCGATGCCCTCGGTGGTCAGGTTCTCGCCGAAGACGCCGTTGTGCAGCGGCTGACCCAGCTCCTCGGACCAGTGGTCGAGGTCCTCGCGGGCGTAGGCGTAGACGGCCTGGTCGTCGCCGCCGTGGTGACGGAGGTCGGCGACGCTGTCGCCGGCGAGGCCGCTGCCGCCCGTCCCCTTGGGGCCGGGCGCGTCGACCGCGATCCCGCCCTCGGTCGGTCGCTTGTCGATGCCGGTCAGTCCGCCGGGGTTGTCGGTCCTGGCGACGGGGGCGGCGCGGCCGGTGTTGACGCTCAGCAGGTGGGGAGGCATGTCGGCACCCTAGCCGGGCCGTTCCACGGCTCGCTCCGGCGTTTCACCAGAGCGCCGGCGCCGGCCGCCGGCACCGGCACCGGCCGCCGGCGCCCGTGCCGGCGGCCGCCCGCCGTTCCGTCGCTCAGCCCGTCACGTCGAGCACCGCCTTGCCGTTCACGGCGCCCTTCTCCAGCGCCGACGTCGCCTCCGGCAGCCGTGACCAGTCGCCGCGCCAGCCGATGCCGGCCTCCAGCTCGCCGCCGGCGAGCAGCCGTGCCATCCAGCTCAGGTCGGCTCCGAGCCCGACACTGTCGTCGAGCAGGTAGAACGAGGTGATCGACCGGTCGTGTCCCAGCGGACCGTCGAAGTCCCCCGGTCGGAAGCTCTCACCGCGCCTGGCCGTGTGCCCGAGCGCGACCAGCACCCCGCCGGGCGCCAACACCCGGTAGCCGGCGACGAGATGGTCGCCGCCCACCATGTCGAGCACCCCGTGCACCGGCTCCCCCGAGAGCGCCTCGACGCCCTCGGCGCCCCGCACCACCTGGTGCGCGCCCAGTGCCACGAGCGCCGCCTCCTTGCCCGGGTCGGTGGTGCTGGCGATCACATGTGCCCCGCCCCGCGCCGCCAGTTGTACCGCGAACCGGCCGACGCCGCTGCCGCCGCCCAGGATCAGTACCCGGCGCCCGAGGATGGGTCCCAGTCGCCGCAGCCCGCGCAGCGCGGAGCCGGCCGCCACCGGCAGCGTGCTCGCCGCGCCCGGGTCCAGCCCCTCGGGCAGGACGCCCAGCATGTCGGTCCGCACGGCGCGCAGTTCGGCCCACGCGCCCTCCAGGGCGAGCGTCACCACCGGCGTGCCGACCGGCGGCCCCGAGCCGTCCGCCGCCGCCCGCACCACGACGCCGGCCGCGTCCGAGCCGAGCACCGCGCCCGGCCGCGCGGCGGGCAGCCCGTGGACCACCTCGCCGTGGTTGAGGGAGAAGGCCGCCACCCGGACCAGTGCCTGGTCGGGCGCCGGTTCCGGGTCGGCGACCTCGGTGAGGGTCAGGTGCCCCACGGCTTCGGGGTCGGTCGTCCAGGCGCGCATCGCAAGCTCCGTTCGTTCGGGGGCGGCGGGGCCCTGGCGGGCCTGCCCCGAACCAGCATAGTGCCGGTCACCGGCAAAAGGCAGCAACCGACAATTGGTGGCGACCGACAAAAGGCGGTCGACGGCATGAGAGGTGCGCGCACGAGGCGGTCGGCGTCCGGCTCGATAGGCTGCGGCGGTGAGCGATGCGGATACTTCAGGGGGCGCGCCGACGCTGCGGGAGCGGAAGAAGCTGCGCACCAGACGGGCGTTGGTCTCGGAGGCGCTGCGCAGGTTCACCGAGCGCGGGTTCGCCGAGACCACGTTGGACGAGGTGGTGGAGGCGGTCGAGGTCTCGCAGCGCACGTTCTTCCGGAACTTCGCGTCCAAGGAGGCCGTCGCTCTCGCCCCCGAGCAGGAGCTGTGGGCGGCCTACACGGCGGCCTTCGCCGAGCTGCCGCCCGGGGGCACCGCGCAGTCCGACTACCGTGAGGCGCTCTTCGCCGCCGTGCTGGCGATGGACGAGGACTGGGCGGCCAGGTTCCGCGCCTGTCGCGCGTTGGCCGAGCGCACCCCCGCGCTGGCCGGGCACAGCCTGCGCGACTGCGCGGAGACGACCGACCGGGTGCTGGAGTTGGCCGCCGCACGGCATCCCGTCGCGCGGCCCGAGGACGGGGTGCGGCAGCGGCTGCTGCTGGAGTTGATGCTGTCGGCCTGGCGCTGGGCGGTCCACGACTGGCTGCTGGCCGACGCTCCCGGCTCCGCCCCCGGAGCCGGCGCGGACGGGGACGCCGGCACGGGCGACGGCGCAGACGGTCGCGCGGAGTTGGTGGCCCGCACCCGCCGGGCGCTGACGCTGCTCCCCGAGGTCGCCGCCCTCGCCGCCGACGCCTGACGCCCACGCGGCCCCGACCGGCCGTTCACCCCGTTCACCCCGTTCACGCCGGTCACCCCGTCCACGCCGGTCACCCCGGGCACGGCGTCCACGGCCTCCACGTTGTCAGCGCGCCCCGCCCCGCCCCGCCCCGCCCCGCGCCGCGGCCGCAGAGGCCGGCACCCCACACGCCCCGCACACCGCGTTCGCGCCGCTCGCCGCACACGCAAAAGCCTGGACGGCGCGCGGAGTGAAGCCGCGCGCCGTCCAGGCTGACCGTTCCTCGGTCACGGGTGACCGGTCGCCCGGCTCCCGCTCACCCGTGTGCTCCCCGGGACCCCCGAGGTCCCGGGTGGGGTGTTTGTCACTCCTCGACCATCAGGCCGCGGCGCAGCTTCCCGAGGGTCTTCGACAGCAGTCGCGAGACGTGCATCTGCGAGATGCCCAGCTCCTCGCCGATCTCCGACTGCGTCATGTTCGCCACGAAGCGCAGCGAGAGGATCTTCCGGTCGCGCGGCGCCAGCTGCGCGATCAACGGCTTCAACGACTCGATGTACTCGATGCCTTCCAGGCCGTGGTCCTCGTAGCCGATCCTGTCGGCCAGCGCGCCCTCCGCGTCGTCCTCCTCCGGCTGTGCGTCCAGGGAGCTCGCGGTGTAGGCGTTGGAGGCGGCCATGCCCTCCACGACCTCTTCCTCGGAGAGCCCGAGGCGTTCGGCCAGCTCGGCCACGGTCGGGGAGCGGTCCAGCTTCTGGGCCAGCTCGTCACCCGCCTTGGCCAGGTCGAGACGGAGCTCCTGGAGTCGGCGGGGAACCCGGACCGACCAGGAGGTGTCCCGGAAGAAGCGCTTGATCTCGCCGACGATCGTCGGCATCGCGAAGGTGGGGAACTCCACGCCGCGCTCGGCGTCGAAGCGGTCGATCGCCTTGATCAGGCCGATCGTGCCGACCTGGATGATGTCCTCCATCGGCTCGCTGCGGGAACGGAACCGGGCGGCGGCGAACTTCACCAGCGCCAGGTTGAGTTCCACCAGCGTGTTCCGCACGTACGCGTACTCGTGGGTGCCCTCCTCCAGGTCCCGCAGGCGGAGGAAGAGGCTCTTGGAAAGCTCCCGCGCGTCCAGCGGCGCCACCTGGTCGAAAGGCGGCAGCTCGGGCAGGTCCGCGAGCACGTCGTCGGCGTCGGCCGCCGTGGCTGCGGGGGCCAGGCCTTCGACGGCCTTCGCGGGGGCGTCGGTATGCGGTTCGTGGGTACGAGGGGCCGGTGACATGGTGTTGTCCTCCGTAGTCTCTCGGCGTATGGCCGCCGAAGCCGTGACGTCCACTGGGGGTGCGGCGCCTCCAAGCCGGTTCGGAAACTGGGTGCTCTTCTAGCCCTACCCGGATTTCGGTAACTATGGCAAGTCTGCTACGCCCGAATTGCACGGAAAGTCGGGCCTGTTAGGGTGCCGGACCGGGCTTCCAGAGGCTAAGGTTTCGAACCTAGCCAGCAGAGCGCTCCAATGAGAAGGGGGCCGCATGGACCGCGGAATGCCGGGCGAGAAGTACCGGCGTGGTCTGACGGTCGACGTTCGGCGCGCGGCGGGCTCCGTCGTGATCGCGCCCGCCGGTGAACTCGATCACCATTCCGCCGAGAAGCTTCGCACCGCGTTGCACGAGTGTACGGCTGCGGGGGAGGCGCGAATTGTCATCGACTGTTCCGGTTTGGAGTTCTGTGACTCGACCGGGCTGAATGTGCTTCTCGCCACACGCGTCGAGGCGGAGGAGGCCGGCGGCGCCGTGCATCTGGCCGAAATGCCGCCGATCGTCGCGAGAATTATGGAGATAACGGGCGCCAACGCCGTGTTCACGGTCCACGAGACCCTGGACGAGGCCCTGGGCGCCCCCTCCGGCGACTGAGGCCCCGGTGAGGGCCGCTGTACGGCGCCTTGCTCTCCCGTCACACTGTCTCTGACGGCGCACGTCGGAGCCGTGGGACGCCGTCCGGGCGATTGCCCCGAAGGGGCGGGTGTGCGACCCATACCTCCGGGCAGGAGACCCTTCAACGTCGAGCCGGACCGAACGGAACGAACCCGGCAAACGGCTCGTTTGAGGAAACGCCGCCCTGGGTGGGCGCGAGGATGGCTGACGAAGGCTAGGGGAGGCGTGCATGGGGACGACTCGACCGCGCCCCGCTGACGACCAGGGCGCGCACCAGCACCGGGTCGTCCCCGAGGAGCCGGTGCGGCAGGTGCGCAGGCTCCGGCTGATCGGGACGAACGGCGTGGTCTCCCGGGCCCGCGAGTTCACGCGCCAGGCGCTCCACGACTGGGGCTGGCTGCCCACCGGCGACGAGGAGCAGACCGCCGCCGTCGAGGACGTGTTGCTGGTCGTCTCCGAGCTGGTGACCAACGCCTGTCTGCACGCCGGGGGCCCCGAGGAACTGCGGATAGGCCGGGGCGTGAAGCTGGTGCGGATCGAGGTGCTCGACCGGGGCGAGGGGACCCCGGCGCCGCGTTCCACCAGGATGCCGGGCAGGCCGGGTGGGCACGGGATGTTCATCGTGCAGCGGCTCTGCCTGGACTGGGGGGTGGCCCAGGAGGCGGAGGCCACCGGCAAGACCGTCTGGGCCGAGCTGGGGGCCCCGGTTCCGGACTAGGTCGCCTGGGCCCGGGGGTCGCGCCCGGCGGGCGCCCGCGCGAGGCCGCGTCGCCGATCGGCCCCCTTCCTCCCGGGACCTGCCGTGCCCACCGGGCCCGTACGTCTACCATCAGCCCATGACCCGTGTGCTGCTCGCCGAGGACGACGCATCCATCTCGGAGCCGCTGGCCCGCGCCCTGCGCCGCGAGGGTTACGAGGTGGAGGTGCGCGAGGACGGCCCCGAGGCGCTGCGGGAGGGGCTGCGCGGCGACGTCGACCTGGTGGTGCTCGACCTCGGACTGCCGGGAATGGACGGCCTGGAGGTCTGCCGCCGACTGCGCACCGAGGGGCTCGGCCTGCCGGTGCTGGTGCTGACGGCCAGGGCGGACGAGGTCGACACCGTCGTGGGCCTGGACGCCGGCGCCGACGACTACGTGACCAAGCCCTTCCGCCTCGCCGAGCTGCTGGCCCGCGTCCGGGCCCTGCTGCGCCGGGGGAACGCGGAGAGCGGCCCGGCGCCGGCCGTGCACGGCATCCGCATCGACGTGGAGTCGCACCGCGCCTGGATGGGGGAGGACGAACTGCACCTCACGGCCAAGGAGTTCGACCTGCTGCGGGTCCTGGTGCGGGATGCCGGACGGGTCGTCACCCGGGAGCAGCTGATGCGCGAGGTCTGGGACACCACCTGGTGGTCGTCGACCAAGACCCTGGACATGCACATCTCCTGGCTGCGCAAGAAGCTCGGCGACGACGCGGCGAACCCCCGGTACATCGTCACCGTCAGGGGAGTGGGATTCCGCTTCGAGAAGAGCTGAGCGGCCCCCGTGCGCCGTCGTCTGATCAACTCCACCCTCTCGGTCGTCCTCGTGGTGATCGCGGTCTTCGGGGTCTCGCTGTTCCTGGTGGAGACCCGCACCATCGAGGCCAGCGCCAGGGACCGGCTGGAGGCGGAGACGGCGCGGCTGCTGGCCGACGTCGAGAGCCGGATCGCCTCGGGCGAGCCGATCACCGCCAAGGAGATGGCGGCCTCGGCCCCGCCCGACCGGCACGTGGTGATCGACCTGCTCGGTCAGCCCCCGATCCAGCTCGGCCCGGCGGCCGGCGAGAACCCGATGGAGAGCACCGAGTCAGGGGCGCACGGTGAGACCGTCTCGGTGCAGCAGCCGAGGAGCGTGGTCAGCGACGAGATCGGCCGGATGCTGATGATCATCCTGGTCGTCTCGCTGCTGGCCGTGGCGGCCGCCGCGCTGCTCGCGGTGCAGCAGGCCCGCCGGGTCTCGGCGCCGCTGACCGACCTCGCCGAGACCGCGGAACGCCTCGGTTCCGGCGATCCGCGTCCCCGCCACCGCCGCTACGGGGTCCCCGAGCTGGACCGGGTGGCCGACGTGCTGGACACCAGCGCCGAGCGCATCGCGCGGATGCTGACCGCCGAACGCCGGCTCGCCGCCGACGCCTCCCACCAGTTGCGCACCCCGCTGACCGCGCTCTCCATGCGTCTGGAGGAGATCATCGCGACCGAGGACGTCGACACGGTCAAGGAGGAGGCGGCCGTCGCCCTGTCCCAGGTCGAGCGGCTGACCGACGTGGTGCAGCGGCTGCTGACCAACTCCCGCGACCCGCGCCTGGGCTCGGCGGTGGGCTTCGACCTGGACGAGGTGGTCGCCCAGCAGGTCGAGGAGTGGCGGCCGGCCTACCGGGGCGCCGGCCGGGCCATCGTGCACTCCGGCAAGCAGGGGCTGCGCGCCGTCGGCACCCCGGGCGCGGTGGCGCAGGTGCTGGCGACGCTGGTGGAGAACGCGCTGATGCACGGCGCCGGAACGGTCGCGCTGCGCAGCCGCGTCACCGGCAACCAGGTGGTGGTCGAGGTCACCGACGAGGGCCCGGGGGTGGCGAAGGAGCTGGGCGCCCGGGTCTTCGAACGCACGGTGAGCGGCCGGAACTCGACGGGCCTGGGGCTGGCCGTCGCCCGCGACCTCGCGGAGGCGGACGGCGGCCGGCTGGAGCTGCTGGGGCTCTCCCCGCCGGTCTTCGCGCTCTTCCTCAGCCGTGAGGCGGAGAGCAGCGAGTCCGTCCCCTGAGCCGGCCGGCCGGTCCGGCGGTCCGGCGGTCCGGCAGCCCTTCGGTCCGGCAGCCCGGTTCCCGCGGTGCGCCGGTCCCGCGCGGGCGTCTCGGCGTGGCGGGCGTCTCGGCGTGGCGGGCCGGCGTTCAGCGTGGCGCGCCGGAGCCGACCGGTCGGGACGGACGCTCGCGCTCGGCGGAGGCGCGGCGGAAGACCCAGGTGCGGTAGGACCAGAAGCGGAAGAGCGAGCCGATGCCGAGCCCGACGACGTTCTTGGCCAGGTTGTCGGCGAGCGCCGAGGTGAGGCCGAGGCCGTAGTGCGAGAGGGCCAGCACGCCGTTCTCGATGACCATCCCGACGCAGGAGAAGAGCACGAAGAGCGCGATCTCGCGGCGGCGGCCCGAGCGGTCGCGGTGGCGGTAGGTCCAGTAGCGGTTGCCGACGTAGTTGGTGCAGATGGCGGCCGAGGTGGCGATCACGCCGGAGCGGATCGGGGCCAGCCCGAGCACCTGGGCGCAGACGTTGAAGACGACCACGTTGACCAGGAAGCCGAACGCGCCCACCGTGCCGAACTTCGCCGCCTCCCTGGCGACGCCGCGCAGTCTGTCCCGGAGCGGACGCTCCTCGTTCATGCTCGCCATGCTAACCACGGCCCCCGCCCGCCCCCCGCTCCCGACCGGCGGGCCGGGTCCCCGCCGCTCACCCGGCGTCGGCCACCTCGACGTCGAAGGCGACGTCCGTCTCCGGCTCGTGCTCGCCGCGGAAGAGCCGGGTCAGGGTGATCGTGGTCGCGCCCGGCTCGACCGCCTCGAAGCGCAGCAGCCGGGTTCCGCCGCTGCCCGTCTGATCGGGCTCGTCCGCCTCGTAGTCGTCGCCGTCCGCGCGCACCACGGAGTCGTCCGGTTCGGGATCGATCAACGTCCACTCGTGACCGACGGACGGGTTCTCCCGCAGCTCCAGGACAAAGCTCTCGCCCGCCGCGACCTCGACCGGCTCCGCCGGGTCGTCGAACCTGGCCTCGGCCGAGGAGCTTTCGCCCTGGCAGCCGGTCGCCGCGCACAGCAGGGCCAGCGCCGCTACCGGACCCGCGACCCTTCGACGGACGGCGCCTCTCGCTCCGACCCGCGCCCCGCGCACGCTCCGCACGCCCCCGGTGCCCTTCACGTCTCCCACGCCCCTCACGTCCCGCATGTCGCTCGCCTGGTGACGCGCTGTGCGCGCCGGCCGACCGATCGCCGGGTCGGCCACCACCAGCAGTGACGTGGTGGCGGGGCGTCGCGGTTCCGGCCCGGGGAAGGGGGCGGGAGGGCGCCGGATACGCTGGGGCGCGTGACATTTCCCGTGGTCGGCATGGTCGGAGGCGGTCAGCTCGCCCGTATGACCCATGAGGCGGGCATCCCGCTCGGCATCAGTTTCAGGCTGCTCAGTGACACTCCGCAGGACGCGGCGGCGCGGGTGGTGAACGACGTGGTGGTCGGCGACTACCGCGATCTCGCCACGCTCCGTGCGTTCGCCAAAGGGTGCGACGTGATCACCTTCGATCACGAACACGTGCCGACAGAGCATCTGCGCGCGCTGGAGGCGGACGGCATCCCGGTGCGCCCCGGCCCCGGCGCCCTGGTGCACGCGCAGGACAAGGGCGTGATGCGCGCCCGGCTGACCTCGCTGGGCGTGGCGTGTCCGCGCCATCGGATCGTGACCGACCCGGCCGACGTGGTCAGGTTCGCCGACGAGATCGGCGGCTTCCCCGTCGTGCTGAAGACGGTGCGCGGCGGCTACGACGGCAAGGGCGTCTGGCTGGTGCGCTCCGAGGAGGACGCCGGCGACGCCTTCCGCGCCGGGGTGCCGGTGCTGGGCGAGGAGCGCGTGGCGTTCCGCCGGGAGCTGGCGGCCAACGTGGTGCGCTCCCCCCACGGACAGGCGGTCGCCTACCCCGTGGTGGAGTCCCGCCAGGTGGACGGCGTCTGCGACACGGTGATCGCCCCCGCGCCCGGTCTCGCGCCCGAACTCTCCGCGCAGGCGCAGGAGACGGCGCTGCGGATCGCCGGTGAGCTGGGCGTGGTCGGGCATCTCGCGGTCGAGCTGTTCGAGACCGAGGACGGCCGGGTGCTGGTCAACGAACTGGCTATGCGGCCGCACAACTCGGGCCACTGGACCCAGGACGGCGCGGTGACCTCGCAGTTCGCCAACCATCTGCGCGCCGTGCTCGACCTGCCGCTGGGCGACCCCCGGCCGCGCGCGCCCTGGACCGTGATGGCCAACGTGCTCGGCGGCGCCTATCCGGAGATGTATCCGGCCTATCTGCACTGCATGGCCAGGGACCCCGGGCTGAAGATCCACATGTACGGCAAGGACGTCCGGCCGGGGCGCAAGGTGGGGCACGTCACCACCTTCGGGGACGACCTCGACGAGGTGACCGACCGCGCCCGCCACGCCGCCGACTACCTGCGCGGGCTCATCGACGAGTGACCGCCCGCCGGGGGACCGCGCCGCCGGCCCCGGACGGGGCGACGACGGCGCGCGGCGCGGCCACCCCGAAGCCGCAGAAGCGGCCGGACGACCGGCCGAACGAGCAGCAGACGACGAATGGTGAGGCATGAGTGACACCCCGGCCCCGCAGGTGGGCATCGTGATGGGCTCCGACTCCGACTGGCCGGTGATGCGGGCGGCGGCCGAGGCGCTGGACGAGTTCGGCGTCGCCTACGAGGCCGACGTGGTCTCCGCGCACCGGATGCCGACCGAGATGGTCGCCTACGGTCAGGAGGCGGCCGACCGCGGTCTCTCGGTGATCATCGCCGGTGCCGGTGGCGCCGCTCATCTGCCCGGGATGCTCGCCTCGTTGACGCCGCTGCCGGTGATCGGCGTTCCCGTGCCGCTGAAGCACCTGGACGGCATGGACTCGCTGCTCTCCATCGTGCAGATGCCGGCCGGTGTGCCCGTCGCGACGGTCTCGGTCGGCGGCGCGCGCAACGCCGGGCTGCTGGCGGCGCGCGTGCTGGGGACCAGGGACCCGGCGGTGCGCGCGCGGATGGCCGCGTTCCAGGACCAGCTGCGCGACCAGGCCAGGGAGAAGGGCCGCCGGCTGCGCGACTCCCTGAAGCAGCCCGAGGAGGGGACCCGATGAGCGACGCCGCCGCACGGCTCGCCGAGGCCAGGGAGCTGCTCGCCGAGCACCCGCTGGTCGACGGCCACAACGACCTGCCCTGGGCGTTGCGCGAGAAGGTCGGCTACGACCTGGACCGCGCCGACATCGCGGGCGACCTCACCGGCCGCCTCCACACCGACCTGCGCCGGCTGCGCGCCGGCGGGGTCGGCGCGCAGTTCTGGTCGGTCTACGTGCCGGCGTCACTGAGCGGCGACGACGCGGTCAGCGCCTGTCTCGAACAGATCGACGTGGTCGGCCGGCTGCTGGAGCGCTACCCGGCCGACCTGGCCCCGGCGCTCACCGCCGACGACATGGTGGCGGCCAGGGCGCAGGGGCGGATCGCCTCGCTGATGGGCGCCGAGGGCGGCCATTCCATCAACAACTCCCTGGCGACACTGCGCGCTTTCCACCGGCTCGGCGTGCGCTATATGACGCTGACCCACAACTCGACCATCGACTGGGCGGATTCCGCGACCGACGACCCGGTGCACCACGGCCTCAGCGCCTTCGGCGAGGAGGTCGTGCGGGAGATGAACCGCGTCGGAATGCTGGTCGACCTCTCGCATGTCTCCGCCGACGTGATGCGGGACGCGCTGCGGGTCACCGAGGCGCCGGTGATCTTCTCGCACTCCTCGGCGCGCGCCGTCTGCGACCATCCGCGGAACGTCCCGGACGACGTGCTGGCCGCGCTGCCGGCCAACGGCGGGATCGCGATGGCCACGTTCGTCCCGAAGTTCGTGCTGCCCGAGGCGATCGAGTGGACCCGGCGGGCCGACGCGAACATGACCGCGCACGGCTTCCACCCGCTGGACACCACGGAGCCGGCGATGCGGGTGCACCACGCCTTCGAGGAGGCGAACCCGCGCCCGTTGGCCACCCCGGCCACGGTCGCCGACCATCTGGACCACATGCGCGAGGTGGCGGGCGTCGACCACATCGGGATCGGCGGCGACTACGACGGGACGGCGTTCCTGCCGCAGGGCCTGGAGGACGTCTCCGGCTACCCGCTGCTCCTCGCCGAGCTGCTGACGCGCGGCTGGTCGCGTACCGATCTCTCCAAGCTGACCTGGGAGAACGCGGTGCGGGTGCTGCGGGACGCGGAGACCGCCGCCGCCGACCTCGCCGCGCGCCGCCCGGCCTCCCTGGCCACCATCGGGGAACTGGACGGGCCCGGGGGCCGACGACCCGCCTGACCGCACAACCCGCCAAAAGCGACATAACGCCGCACCGTCCCGGCCCGTGACCGAACTCACGGGCCGGACGTCGTCCACGGCCGGCCGCCGCGCGGTCCTCCGGCCCGCGCGATCGGAATCGCCGCGGCCGTTCCGCGAGTTGGGGATATCCGGGGCCGACACCGCCGTTGACCGTGTGAAAAAAGATCAGAACGCAGCGTCATTACGGCCCTCCGGTGATATTCGGGTCACGTCCCCCGCGTTCCTGAATTGTTGGCGGGGATGAATTGCCGGGTTTAACGTTCGGTCCGCGTCGCATTCGCGGCGAGCCGCTCCGGGCGCCGAATCCTGTCACCGGAAGCGGGCAACGAGGTAAATCCGTCTGACAGGAGCGGGGGACCCAATTCCGCCGGACCCGTTCCGGCTAGGGGTGAAGTCACGGCAGAACCGCGCGTCCGTGGGCGCGCGGCCGGCCGTGGCCGGGCACCACTCCGGCCCGAACCCGACAGCTCACCTCGCAGGCGTCGGAGAGGAGACCCCATGTCCGGAACCGGACGTCACCGCCGTCAGTCGTCCCGGCGCGTTTCCCGCGCCGCCACCCTGCTCGTCACCGCCGGCGCCGCCGGCCTCGCGCTGCCGCTGGTCGCCACCGGCACCGCGTCCGCCGCCCCCGCCGCCCACACGGTCGAGCGCGGCGACACCCTGTACCGCATCGCCACCGACAACGAGGTGGCCGGCGGCTGGGAGGCGCTGTACGAGGCCAACCGGGACGCCATCGGCGACGACCCGGGCCGCATCACCCCCGGCGTCGAGCTGACCCTGGAGGTCGGCGACGCGGCCGGCGGCGAGGAGACCGAGCCGGCGGAGCCCGCCGAGCCGGCCCCGAGCGGCGACTTCGTCGCGCCCGTCGAGGGCGTCAGCGGCAGCGGCTACGGCAACGCCGGGGCCCTGTGGTCCAGCGGCTACCACACCGGCGCCGACTTCCCCGTCTCGACCGGCACCCCGGTGGTCTCGGTCTCCGACGGCGAGGTGGTCACCGCGGGCAGCGGCGGCTCCTACGGCACCGAGGTCGTGGTGCGCCACGACGACGGCCACTACAGCCAGTACGCCCACCTGTCCTCGCTGTCGGTGAGCGCCGGCCAGACCGTCGCCGCCGGCGACCAGCTCGGCCTCTCGGGCGCCACCGGCAACGTGACCGGCCCGCACCTCCACTTCGA
This sequence comes from Streptomyces zhaozhouensis, assembly GCF_900230195.1. Lineage (GTDB taxonomy): Bacteria > Actinomycetota > Actinomycetes > Streptomycetales > Streptomycetaceae > Streptomyces > Streptomyces zhaozhouensis. The sequence goes on along the minus strand of NZ_OCNE01000021.1, from coordinate 43,619 downwards.
GATCCGCACCGGCCCCTCCTACGGCTCCGACATCGACCCGCTCGCCTACCTGCGCGAGAACGGCGTCACGCTCTGAGCCCGGGGAACGGTCGCGCCGAGCCGACCCCCTGACCGCCGGCGGGCGGGGCCGCCCCCCTGGCCCCGCCCGCCGGCTCAGTCGGTCAGCCCCTGGTAGCGCCGGACGGCCAGCGGCGCGAACACCGCGACCAACGCCACCGGCCAGGCCACCGCCAGCAGCGTCGCGTGCTCGGCCGCCCAGGACTCCCCGCCGAGGCCCGGGTTGCCGAAGAGCTCGCGGATCGCCGCCACGGTCGCACTGAGCGGGTTCCACTCGGCGACCGGTCCCAGCCAGCCCGGCATCAGCTCCGGCGCCACGAAGACGCTGGAGAGCGCCGTCAGCGGGAAGGCGAGCGGGAAGACGATCGTGCCGACGGTGTCCGGGTTGGGCAGCAGCAGGCCGAGCAGGATGCCGATCCAGGACATCGCCATCCGCAGCAGCAGCACGAGACCCACCGCGAGCAGCGCGTACCCCGGGCCTCTGTGCCACTCCCAGCCGACCAGCAGCCCGCAGACCACCAGCACCGCCATCTCCAGCACGCCGCGCAGCAGGTCCGCCAGGCACCGGCCGACCAGCAGCGCGGACCTCGCCATCGGCATGGAGCGGAAGCGGTCCACGACGCCCCTGCTGGAGTCGAACGCCACCGAGGTCGCCGTCGCCCCCATCCCGTAGAGCATGGTCATGGCGAACACGCCGGGCAGCAGGAACTCCCGGTAGTCCCCGCCGCCGGGCACCCGCATCCCGCTGCCGAAGACGTAGCCGAAGACCAGCACGAAGAGGATCGGCAGGCTGAAATAGATCGTGATCTCCTCCGGGGAACGCGCCAGTTGCGCCATGTTCCGCCGGGTCATCACCAGCCCGTGCGAGAGCGCGACCCCCGGTCCGCGCCGTGCGGCCCCCCGCGGCCGCACGCCACCCACCAGTCCGACGCTCATGCCGCCGCCCCTTCCCGTTCCGTGTCCCGCCCGTCGTCCGCCCGGCGGTCGGTCGCCCCGCCGGTGAGCCGCAGGAACACCTCGTCCAGCGTCGGCCGCCTGGTGCCCAGGTCCTCCACGGGCAGCCCGGCCGCGCGCAGCGCGCCCGCCACGTCGGTCAGCGCCGCGACCCGGTCCCCGACCTCGGCCACCACCCGGCGGGACTCGGCGTCGACGGCCGGCTCGACCCGGCAGACCCGGCCCACCAGCGCCGCCGTCGCCGACAGGTCCCCGGCCTCGCGCACCACCACCTCCACGCGGTCGCCCCCGATCCGGGACTTCAGCGCGTCGGCGGTGCCCTCGGCCACCACCCGCCCGGCGTCCACCACCGAGATCAGGTCGGCCAGCCGGTCCGCCTCCTCCAGGTACTGGGTGGTCAGCAGCACCGTGGTGCCGCCGCTCACCAGCGAACGGACCGCGTCCCAGACCTGGTTGCGGCTGCGCGGGTCGAGCCCGGTGGTGGGCTCGTCGAGGAAGAGCACCCGGGGGACCACGATCATGCTGGCCGCCAGGTCGAGCCGGCGCCGCATCCCGCCCGAGTAGCCGTTGACGCTCCGCCCCGCCGCTTCCGCCAGGCCGAAGGAGGCCAGCAGCTCCTCGGCGCGCCGCCGCGCCGCCCGGGGCGTCAGCCCGAAGAGCCGGCCGAAGAGGACCAGGTTCTGCCGGCCGCTCAGATACTCGTCGACCGCCGCGTACTGTCCGGTCAGCGCGATCCTGGCGCGCACCTCGTCCGGCTCGTCCGCCACGTCGAACCCGCAGACCCGCGCACGCCCGGACGCGACCCTGGTGAGTGTGGTCAACGCCCGCACCGCGGTGGTCTTGCCGGCGCCGTTCGGCCCCAGCAGGCCGTGCACGGTGCCCTCCCGCACGGTCAGGTCGAGGCCGTCGAGGGCCCATGTCCCCCCGTACCGCTTGCGCAGTCCCTCCGCCTCGATCGCTGTCGCGGTCATCGCGCCACCCGTCCCCTTCCGCTGTTTCGGGCACGCCGGGGCGAGCCGAAACCGTGTACGGCGTATATTTTCTCTGTACACCGTACACAAACTCTGGACGGTGTACATAGTTCTACGATGGCGACGGTCCCTGGCCCGGCACGAAGGATCGAGGAGCGGCGATGGCGGCGGACGAGACCCGTGGGCGGGACCCGGAGTTCCTGCTCGAACTGCTCTGGCGCACCCGGGCCCCCGGCGCGCGCGGCCCCCGGGGCAGCCTGAGCCTGGACCGGGTGGTGGCGGAGGGGGTGCGGATCGCCGACGAGGAGGGGATCGCGGGCGTCTCGATGCGCCGGATCGCCCAGGCGCTCGGCGTCACCACGATGACGCTCTACCGCTATGTCCCGGGCAAGGACGACCTGTTGGACCTGATGTTCGACATGGCCCTCGGGATGCCCGACACCGCCGACTGGCCCGACTGCTGGCGCGGCGCGCTGCGGAGCTGGGCGGCCGGGCAGCGGCGCGTCCTGCTCGACCGGCCGTGGATGCTGGACATCCCCGTGGGGGCGCCGCCGATGGGGCCCCACAGCCTGGCCTGGATGGAGGCGGCGCTCGCCGCGCTGGACCCGACCGCGCTGGACGAGGGCGACATGATCGGCGTGCTGATGGTCGTCGGCGGCTTCGTGCTGGGCGACACACGCCAGGAGCTGGCGATGTCGAGCGCCTCGGCGCGCACCGGTGTCTCGTACGAGGAGTGGGCGCCCGCCTACGGCCGGATGCTGGTGCGGGCCATGATCGACGAGCGGTACCCGACGGTCGCCAAGCTCGCCAGGTCGGGGGTCTTCGAGACCGGGGCCGCGCCCGGCGACGACTTCGCGGGCAACCTGGACTTCCTGCTCGACAGCGTGGCCGCGCTGATCGGCCGCCGCGAGCGGGAGGCGCGGGAGGCGGCGGCCTCCTCACCCGCGGGGGGTGAGGAGCGCCGGAAGTGACCTACGGCAGGTTGCGGGCCATCACGATCCGCTGCACCTGGTTCGTGCCCTCGTAGATCTGGGTGATCTTCGCGTCCCGCATCATCCGCTCCACCGGGTAGTCACGGGTGAAGCCGTAGCCGCCCAGGAGCTGCACCGCGTCCGTGGTGATCTCCATCGCCGCGTCGGAGGCGTAGCACTTCGCGGCGGCGCCGAAGAACGTCAGGTCGCCGTCCTCGCGCTGCGACCTCGCCGCCGCCGCGTAGGTCAGCTGCCGGGCCGCCTCCAGCTTCATGGCCATGTCGGCGAGCATGAACTGGACGCCCTGGAAGTCGCCCACCGGCTTGCCGAACTGCTTGCGCTCGCGCACATACCCCTTGGCGTAGTCCAGCGCGCCCTGCGCGATGCCCAACGCCTGGGCGGCGATGGTGATCCGGGTGTGGTCCAGCGTGCGCATCGCGGTCGCGAAGCCGGTGCCCTCGGCGCCGATCATCCGTTCGGCCGGCACGCGCACGTTGTCCAGATAGACCTCGCGGGTCGGCGACCCCTTGATGCCCAGCTTCTTCTCCGGGGCGCCGAACGAGACGCCCTCGTCGCCCTTCTCCACCACGAACGCCGAGATCCCGCCGCGCGTCCGCTTCTCCGGGTCGGTGACCGCCATCACCGTGTAGTAGTCGGAGACCCCCGCGTTGGTGATCCACCGCTTGACGCCGTTGAGCACGTAGGAGTCCCCGTCCCGCACCGCCCGCGTCTTCATGCCGCCGGCGTCCGAGCCCGCGTCGGGCTCGGAGAGGCAGTAGGAGAACATGGCCCGCCCCTCGGCCAGCGGCCTGAGGTAGCGCTCCTTCAGCTCCGCCGAGCCGGAGAGCATCACCGGCAGCGAGCCGAGCTTGTTGACCGCCGGGATCAGCGAGGAGGAGGCACACACCCGCGCCACCTCCTCGATCACGACGACCGTGGCCAGCGCGTCCGCGCCCGCGCCCCCGAACTCCTCGGGGACGTGCACCGCGTGCAGGTCGCTGCCGACCAGCGCGTCCAGCGCCTCCTGCGGGAAGCGCGCCCGCTCGTCCACGTCGGCGGCGTGCGGCGCGATCTTCGCCTCGGCCAACGCCCTGACCGACTCCCGGAGCATCTCGTGCTCCTCGGCCGGACGGTAGAGATCGAAGTCCCCGGCTCCTGACACCTGTCTCACTCCCTGCCCACGAAGTGGTTCTCGTCGGTTCTCGTCCTGGTTCGCGACTCGGTTCATGACCTGGTTCATGACTGTTAAGTAACCTGATCCTAGGGTCATGCCGGGGCTGGGGATAGGTGAGCTTGCCGACAGGCCCGTTCGTCTATGCTCGGGGCCATGCCTCTCAAGATCTCGGTGATCGGTCTCGGTTACCTCGGCGCCACCCACGCCGCCGCCATGGCGGAGTTGGGATTCGAGGTCATCGGCCTCGACGTCGTGCCGTCGAAGGTGGAGGACCTCTCCCGGGGGGTCTCCCCGGTCTACGAGCCGGGCCTTGAGGAGATCCTCCAGCGGCACGTGGCCGGCCTGCCGGGATCGACCGGGCGGCTGTCGTTCACCACCTCGCCGCAGGAGGTGGCCGCCGCGGCGGACGTGCACTTCATCTGCGTCAACACCCCGCAGCGCGCCGGCGAGTACGCGTGCGACATGACCTACTTCGACAGCGCCGTCGAGGCCCTCGCGCCCCATCTGGACCGGCCGGCGCTGGTCGTGGGGAAGTCCACGGTCCCGGTCGGCTCCGCCGCGCGGCTGGCCCGCAGGATCGCCGAGCTGGCGCCGGCAGGCGAGGACGCGGAGCTGGCGTGGAACCCGGAGTTCCTCCAGGAGGGCTTCGCCGTCCGGGACACCCTGCACCCCGACCGGATAGTGATCGGGGTGACCAGCGAGCGCTCCGAGGCGCTGCTGCGCGAGGTCTACGCGACGCCGCTGGCCGAGGGCAGCCCCCTCGTCGTCACCGACCTGCCCACGGCCGAGCTGGTCAAGACGGCGGCCAACGCGTTCCTCGCCACCAAGATCTCCTTCATCAACGCGATGGCCGAGGTCTGCGAGGTCGCCGACGGCGACGTGGTCAAGCTCGCCGAGGCGCTGGGGCACGACGAGCGGATCGGCCGCAAGTTCCTGCGCTCCGGCATCGGGTTCGGCGGCGGCTGCCTGCCCAAGGACCTGCGCGCCTTCTTCGCCAGGGCCGGCGAGCTGGGCGCCTCCGAGGCGCTGCAGTTCCTCCGCGAGGTCGACTCGCTCAACATGCGGCGCCGCGCCTCCATGGTCGAGCTGGCCAGGGAGGCGCTGGGCGGCTCGCTGCTCGGCCGGCGGATCGCCGTGCTGGGCGCCGCGTTCAAGCCGGAGACGGACGACGTCCGCGACTCCCCGGCGCTGAACATCGCGGGCCAGCTCCACCTCCAGGGCGCGGAGGTGAGCGTCTACGACCCCAAGGCCGTGGAGAACGCCCGCGCCGTCTTCCCGACCCTCCGGTACACCGACTCGGCCGTCGAGGCGGCGCGCGGCGCGCACGTGGTGCTGCACCTCACGGAGTGGCGCGAGTTCCAGGAGCTGGATCCGGCGGCCCTCGGCGAGGTCGTGACCACCCGTCACATCCTCGACGGGCGGAACACGCTGGACGCCTCCCTCTGGCGCAAGGCCGACTGGACCTACCGCGCGCTGGGCCGCCCCACGGCCTGAGCCGCGGGGTCACGCGGGGGCACGCGGGGGCGAAAAGGGGATGAGCCGTCCGGTCCCCGCTGCGCAGAATGGGCCATGTTGATCGACCACTGGCCCCTCGCGGGGCTGCGGCTGCGCACTCCCCGGCTGGAGCTGCGCCTGCCCGACGACGAGGAGTTGGCCCGGCTGGCGGAGCTGGCGGCCGAGGGGGTGCATCCGCCCGAGGAGATGCCGTTTCTCGTCCCCTGGACCGACCGCCCCCCGCACGAGCAGCGGCTCGCCACGATCCAGCACCACTGGGCCGCGCGGTCCTCTCTCGCGCCCGGGGGGTGGTCGCTGAACCTGGTGGTCTTCGAGGACGGCGAGCTGGTCGGCACCCAGACGCTGGCCGCCCGGGACTTCCCCGTGCTGCGCGAGACCAGCAGCGGTTCCTGGCTCGGTCTGCCGTACCAGGGCAGGGGGATCGGCACCGAGATGCGGGCCGCCGTGCTGGAGTTGGCCTTCGCCGGGCTCGGCGCCGAGCATTCGGTCTCCGGCGCGATCGAGGGCAACGCCGCCTCGCTGCGGGTCTCGGCCAAGCTCGGCTACGTGGACGACGGCATCGCCCGGCTGGTGGTGCGCGGCCGGCCGGTGAAGGAACGGCGGCTGCGGCTGACCAGGGAACGGTGGCTGGCCCGGCGCCGCGTCCCCGTGGAGATCGAAGGACTTGAGCCCTGCCGCGCGCTGCTGGGCGCCGCCGGCCCTAAGGCGGCGTCGGGCTCAGACGCCGGGTAGCGGGTCCTGCTCCACCGGCCCGTCCGGCGGCCGGGGCGCGGCGCGCAGCTCCAGCTTGGCGCGGCACTCGGGACCCAGCCCCCAGGTCCGCGCCTCGCGGTCACGCAGCGGCCGGCCGCAGAGCCGGCAGTGCACGGGGGGCCGGCGCCGCTCCTCCGGGTCGGGGAGCAGCGCCGGCTGCGGGTCGTTCGCGCCGGACGTCGTGCCTGCCATGGGTCAGGTGTACCACCGCGGGCCGCCGTCCGGGGCGCTCACTGCCCGACGAGACCCGGGCGCAGCGTCTGCGAGAAGAGCACCCCGCCGCCCACCTCCCGCAGGTGCGCGGTGAGTTCGCCGCTCTCGCCGTCGATCTCGACCTCGCCGAAGAACTGGTAGCCCTCGGCCGGCGAGACGTTGGCCACGGTCGGCGCCTTGACGAAGACCCGGTCGGGGCCGAAGGTGTCGTCCAGCGCGTTGGCGGGGAAGGCACCGGCGTTCAGCGGGCCGGTCACGAACTCCCAGAACGGCGCGAAGTCGCCGAACGACGCCAGCTCGGGCCGGTAGTGCTGGGCCGAGGTGTAGTGCACGTCGGCGGTGAGCCAGACGGTGCCCGTGATCCGCCGGCGCTTGACGAACCGCAGCAGCTCGGCGATCTGGAGCTCCCGGCCGAGCGGGGCGCCCGGGTCGCCGTTGGCGATCGCCTCGAAGTCGGTCTCGCCGTCCGGGACCACCAGCCCGATGGGCATGTCGGCGGCGATCACCTTCCACAGCGCGCGGGAACGCGTCAACTCCCGCTTGAGCCACTCCAGCTGCTCGCGGCCCAGGATGCCCTGCGCGTTCTCCCGCTGGTCGTTGGGGGAGTTGCGGTCGCGGAAGGTGCGCATGTCCAGCACGAAGACGTCCAGCAGCGGACCGCGGCGCACGACGCGGTGCACCCGCCCCTCGCGCGCCCCGGGGCGCAGCGTGGAGATCGGGAAGTACTCGCTGAACGCCTGGCGCGCGCGGGCGGCCAGCACGTCGGCGGACTTCTCCGTGTAGTTGTCGTCCTCCAGCAGCTCGCCCGGGTACCAGTTGTTGGTGACCTCGTGGTCGTCCCACTGGACGATGGCCGGGACCTGGGCGTTGAAGCGCCGCAGGTTCTCGTCGGCCAGGTTGTAGCGGAAGTTGCCCCGGTACTCGGCGAGGGTCTCGGCGACCTTGGCCTTCTCCTCGACGGTGATGTTCCGCCAGGTGCGGCCGTCGGGCAGCGCCACGGTCTCGGTGAGCGGCCCGTCGGCGTAGATCGTGTCGCCGCTGAAGAGGAAGAAGTCCGGGTCCAGCCGCCGCATCTCCTCGAAGGCGCGGTAGCCGCCCAGCTCCGGGTTGATGCCCCAGCCCTGCCCGGCCAGGTCGCCCGACCAGACGAAACGGGTGCCGGCGGAGCGCCGTTCGGACGGCGTGCGGAACGTGCCGGTCACGGGCCGGCCGGTGCGCCGGTGGTCGTGCGGGTCGACCAGCGTCACCCGGTAGTGGACCTGCTGCCCCGGTTCGAGGCCGCGCAGCCGCGTGGTGCCGGTGAAGTCGGTGCCGGGACCGAGCAGCGGCCCGGCGAACCGGCGCGGCCGGCGGAACGACTCCGTCGCCGACGTCTCCACGATCATCCGCGCCGGCCGGTCGGAGCGGACCCAGACCAGCCCCGACTCCCCGGTCACGTCGCCGACCTGCACACCCCAGTCGGCGGACGGGCGGCCACCGAGCGCCTGCGCCGGCGCGGCACCGGCCCACGCGAGCCCCGAGGGCAGCGCCAACGCCGCCGACGCGGTCGCCGCGCCGCGCAGCACCCCGCGTCGGCCGATCGATCCGGTGCTGTTCTCGCCCGCCTGCGCCATTCTCGGTACCTCCCATGGCCGATTCACGTCATGACGGGCGCCACTATGGTGCGCGAACGGGGCGCAACGGACACCGGGCGTGACAACTCTGGCTGAACAACAGGTGCCGTGGCCCGCCGCCTCCCGTCGCGGCCGGCTCACTCCCCGCGTTCGGCCCGCCGGCAGGCCAGGGCTGTCACCAGCGCCGTCGCCGTGAGCACGACGAGCAGGGGGAGCAGCGGCTGCCGCACCGTGCCGTCCTGGTTCCCGCGCACCAGCTCGGAGACCGCCGCGTTGGCCGGGGAGGCGCCCGCCGCCAGCAACGCGACGGAACCGCCCAGTGCGAGGAGGAACGCGCGGGCCCGCCCACGCAGCATCGGTCGGCCGCAGAGGGCGCCGAGGGCCGTGCCGGCCAGCACGCAGACCAGCGTCGCCGTCAGGCCCGCTCCGAGCGCGGGAAGCCGGGAGACGGCGGTGGCGCGGTCGCCCGCGTGTCCGCCGGCCAGCAGGGCGACGGCCGCGCAGCAGACGCCGGCCAGCAGCCCCGCCGCGCCGGCACCGGTGAGCAGACAGGCCAGCTGCGCCCGTCGGGGAGAGGTCGCCGCGGCCGTGCAACTCCGCGCCGCCGGCGGCTCGTTGTGGGTGCAGGCCCAGGTCAGCCAGACGGCGGTCGGCAGGGCGACGGCCGCGTTCACGGCGAGTGAGTCCAGTATCGGATCGCCGGGGCTGAAACCGACGGCGAGTACGGCGAGGTGGAGCAGGGCGGGCGGCAGCACGTGCCGGGAACGGAGCAGCAGCGTCGCCTGGTACCACAGCAGCGCCCTCACCCCGGGCCCTCCCGCCCGGCCGGCGGCGAGACCGCGTGGACGTGCCAACGGGCCCCGGCTGTCAGCAGACTCCGCAGGACGGCGTCGGAGACGGCCGGCGGCGCGGTGATCCGCACCCGCCCCCGCGGGGCCGGGACCCAGCGCACGCCGGCCGGCAGCGGCGGGGGCGCGGCGCCCGGGGGGCCCTCGGCGATCACGGTCACGGGAGGTTGCCCGACGCCGTCGGCCGACGCGGGGCCCTCTTCCTCCGCGACCCGGGCGTCCGCGATCCGCAGCACCCGGTCGACGGCGCTTCCCAGGCCCCGGGGCGCGTGGTCGACGAAGACGACGGTGGCCCCGGCGGCGACGCGCTCGGCCGCCACGCTGTCCAGCAGCGCCCTGGCCTCCCGGTCGAGCCCGCTCCACGCCTCGTCGAGCACCAGCAGCGCCGGATCGGCCAGCAGCGCCTGTGCGACGGCGACTTTCCGGGCGGTCCCCTTGGACAACTCGACCAGCGGGGTGCGCCCGTACCCCGCGGCACCCAGCCGCTCCAGCCACCGCTCGGCCCGCTCCCGCGCCACGGCGCCACGCAACCCGTGGATTCGCCCCAGATGGCCGAGGTAGCCGAGGGCCGTCAACGGCAGCTCGGCGGGGAAGTGTTCCGGCACGAAGCCCGTGGGGCGCGGCCGGTCGGTGATCCGCCCCGCGTCGGGCGCGTCCACCCCGGCCAGCAGGCGCAGCAGCGTCGTCTTCCCGGCGCCGTTGGCGCCGGTGACCCTGACGAGCGAGCCGGCGGTCACTTCGAGATCGACCTCGCGCAGCACCCAGGGGCCGCGCGCGCCCCGGCGTCGGCTCACCCGCGACAGCCTCACGCGCTCGTCCCCGGCCGGTGGACGGTCAGCCGGAACGAGGCGGTGACGGTCGCGGGCGGCGCCCCGGCGGCCGGGTGGGCGGCGGCGTGGTGGGCGTTCGGGCCCATGCCGACCAGCGCGGCGGTCTCGGCGGCGGTCAACCGCATCCCGAACTCCAGCCGTTCCTCGCCGTGCTGCGCGAAGTGGCCGGCCAGGGTGCGCCGCAGCCGTTCCTCCTTGGCCGGGTCGACCGACAACAGGCCCCCGGCCGCGCGGAGTTCGGCCAGATGGTCGGGGCCGGGGGTCACCACCAGCAGGGTGCCGCCTGGCGCGAGCACCCGGTGGAACTCGGCGCCGTCGCGCGGCGCGAAGACGTTCAGCAGCACGTCGGCGGCGCCGGAACGCAGCGGCAGCCCGCGCCACACGTCGGCGCTGGCCGCGCCCATCCTGGGGTGCGCCCGCGCCGCGCGGCGCAGCGCGTACTTGGAGACGTCCAGGGTCAGCCCCGCCGCCTCCGGCAGCGCGTCGAGCACCCCGGCGAGATGGTGCCCGGTGCCGCCGCCCGCGTCGACCAGCAGCCCGCCGGCGGGCGCCGCCTCCCCGGCGAGCCTGGCCAGCGCCTCGGTCAGCGGCGCGTAGTGCCCGGCACCGAGGAACGCGGACCTGGCCTCGACCATGGCCGCGCCGTCCGCGTTGGCCCCGGCGCCCCGGGGGCCGCCGGCGGCCAGGCTGAGATACCCCTGCCGCGCCAGGTCGAAGCTGTGCCCGGCGGGACAGCGCACCGACCGCTCACCCGCGGCGAGCCCCGCCCCGCAGACGGGGCAGCGCAACGCCGCCAGCAGCCGCGCCCAGGGTGCGCGTTGATCGAGCCGGCCGCCGTCCATGCGGCCGGATGCTACCGGAGCGGCGGCGGCTCAGAAGTCCCGCCCGTCGGCGACGAAGTGGTGGGCCTCCTCGTCGAAGGGGCCGGCGAACTCGCCCCGGTGGTCGCCGAGGTCGACGTCGACTCCGGGGAGGGCGGCGGGAACGCGGTCCATCATGGCCGGGGAGAGATAGTGGTGGTGGAGGTCCAGGCGTTGGAGATGGGTCAGTGGCTGTCCGGTGAGCAGGCTTTCGACGCCGGCGTCGGTGAGGGTGCCCAGTGCCAGGCTGAGTGAACGCAGTCGGGCCACGACGGGGGCGGTCGCGACCACGTCGGCGAACTCGTCCGTGATCCAGCTGTTCTCCAGCCCGAGATGGCGCAGCGCGGGGAACCGCTCGCCGTTGAGCAGCGGCGCGAGGTCATTGGCGTCGACCTCCGGCGGCGCGTCCAGGTCGGGCAGCACGCCGAGCCAGAGGTCCAGGTACTCCAGCGCCGGCAGGTCGCTGGCGCCGAGCGCGCGCGCCACGTGCCCGAACAGGCAGCAGGACTCGAACCGCAGGGTCCGGAGGGTCTCGTGGCGGAACGGGCGCAGCGCGAGTCCGTTCTTGCCCCGGACGTCCAGCCGCTCCAGTCGGGGGAACCGCTCCAGGACAGGGGTGACGTCGCCCTGCCGGACGTAGGCGAAATCGACCTGGTAGCCGAGGTGTAGCGCGCGCAGCCGGGGAAACCTCCCGGCGTGCCGGAGGAGGGACTCGGCGGCGACCTCGCCCTCGAAGCCGGCCCATCCCAGCGCGAGCGTGGTCACCTCGCCGGTGTCGACGGTCTCCACGAAGCGGTCGAAGACCTCGGGGAATTCGGGAGGGTCCACCATCTCCTTCTCGACGAGCCAGGCGACCTCCGCCGGGGCGCCGCCGCCCTCCTTGCCGATGTCGAACCGCGTCAGCGGCTGTCCGTCGAAGACCTTGTCCTTGAGGTGGGCATAGCTCGCCACGATCGTTCCTCGCTCGTCACCCGACATGCATGAACGGGCGTTCGATCCTACCGGAGCCCGGTCCTCTCGATAACGGGCGAATCGTTGGTTTCCGGGTGCCCGCACGGCATCTGCACACGGGTCACACGACCCGAACCGCGCCTTCCGCGGCGCCTCGGGGCGGGGCGGGCGCCGGCCAGGATTCCGCTTCTCCGCCGCGCCCCGGCCGCTTCCGCCGGGGAGGGGGCGCGTGCGGCCGGGTGCGGGGTTCCGGGCCGCCCCGAACGTCGGGAACGCCGTCGGTCTCTCGTCGGCCGTGGGGCGGCGAACTTCACTCTGCGCGAGCGGAGAGGACACAGGGCCTGCACCGTTTCCCCGGATGAACGCGGCCCCCTCGCCCTCCGCACGCCCCGGCCCCGAGACGGATCGGGGGCCGGGGCGCGGGGTCACACGCGTCCGGTGTGCCGCTTTGACCAGCGGCAACGTCACGCGCGCCCCGCCCGCGGGCCGGGCCGGCCGGTGGTCGTCGGGCCGTGGGGCGCCGACGTTCCCGGGGAAGGCCGCAACTCGTGTATCGCGCACGAGAGTTACGATCGGTGACGAGCGGCAGCCGCCGCTCCGCCGCGCGGCGGGAACGGCGCGTGGTGAGCCGTCATGACAAGGAACGGGGCGAATCAGCATGAGGTTCATACCGGCACGCACACGGGTCGCGGGCGCGGCGGTCGCCGCGATGGCCGCCTTCGGCGCCGTCGCGGCCCTGCCGGCGTCGGCGACCGCCGCCGACCACACGACCGCGGCGACGAGCGCCGCCGCGCCGGTGGAGACGATCGAGGGGCCGTTCGCCACCGAGCACGAGTGCAAGGTCACCCGCGCGGACTTCAGCCGCTACTACGAGGTCGGTGTCTGCTACAAGCCGGACACCATCAACGCCTGGTACTTCCACTGGTTCTCCTAGACGCGTCGCCCCGGGGCGCGGCCCCGGGGCCGATGGCCGGACGAGGCGCCCGACCGGGAATCCCGGTCGGGCGTTCCGCGCTACCGTCGCCGGGACAGCCGAGCCGAGCGCACCCGGGAGGGCAACCGTGGCCGACCATCTCGCCGTTCTCACCACGACCGACGCGGAGGACAAGGCGCGCGCGCTCGCCGCGAGCGCCGTCGAGCGGCGCCTCGCCGCCTGCGCGCAGATCGACGGGCCGGTGACCAGCGTCTACCGCTGGGAGGGGCGGATCGAGACCGACGCCGAGTGGCGGGTGCTCTTCAAGACGACCGCGGCCCGTTACGACGAACTCGCCGCGCATATCGAGGAGACGCACGACTACGACACGCCGGAGATCATCGCCACCCCGATCACCCGCGGAAGCGACGCCTATCTCGCCTGGCTGGGCGCGGAGACGACCCGCTGAACGCCCGACGCCCCCGGCCTCGGAGGAGGCCGGGGGCGTCGCGGGTGCCGGGAATCACTCCACCCCGACCGTGACCTCCTCGTCGTTGCGCAGCTGCTCCATCAGCGCGTCCGCCTGCTCCTGGTCCCAGAGCACCGCCGAGCTGCCGTCGGGGGCCGCGTAACCGGGGTCGGCGACCGGCATGTTCATGCGTTCCGCGCTGCGCATCGCCCAGAACATGCTGCGCAGGTCCCACAGGCTCATCTCGGTGTCGACGGTCAGCGCGTCCAGGCTGGCGCTCATCGTCGGGTAGAGCTTGAAGGGGTTCAGCAGCGTGCCGGGCGAGGCCGCCTGGTCGGCGAGGGTGCCGAGGAACTCCTGCTGGTTCTTGGTGCGCCCCAGGTCGCCCTCGGCCTCCTGGTAGCGCTGCCGGTTGAACGCCAGCGACTCGGCGCCGTCCAGCTGGTGGCAGCCCTCGGCGAAGTCGGCGCCCGAGTTCTCGTCCTGGATCGGCTCGTCGAAGCACATCTCGACGCCGCCGAGCGCGTCGACCACGTTGGCGAAGCCGCCGAACCCTATCTCCACGTAGTGGTCGATGTGGATGTCGAGGTTGTGCTCGATGGTGCGGGCCAGCAGCCACGGGCCCTCGATGGAGAACGCCGCGTTGATCTTCTGCCCCTGCTCGGGGATGCGGTTGCCGGACTCGGAGCCGGTGAACTCGGGGATGGTCACCCAGGAGTCACGCGGCAGGCTCACCATCGTGTTCCCGTTCGACCCCACGTGCAGGATCATGATCGTGTCCGTGCGGCTGCCCTCGGCGTTGCCCGTGCGCATCTCCTCGCGCTGCTCGTCGCTCAGCCCCTCGCGGCTGTCGGAGCCGACGATCAGGAAGTTGGTGCCCTCGCCGGGCTCCGGGCGGTCCTCCAGCGCCTCCAGGTCCACGTCCCGGTTGAGCTTGCCGTCCGCCCAGAAGTAGGTGGCGGTCCCCACCACGACCAGCACGAGGACCAGCGCCAGCAGGCTGAAGCCTATTCGGCGCCCCCAACGCGGCCGGGGCTTCGGCTGGTCGGGACCCTGCCCCCCGTACGGGTAGGGGGCGTCCGGCGGCGGCGGTTCCTGCCGGCCGGAGCCCCGGTAGACCTGGCCGTCGTTCCAGCCGGAGTCGTAGCCGGGGTTCGGCTGGCCTGACGGCGTCGGCCCGGCGTCGTGGTGTGGCGAGCGCTGTCGCGGCGGTCTCCCCACGTGCGGCATGACCCGCGCGCTCTCCGGGGTCGCGCTGCCGCGCCCCCTTCCGTAACCGCTCCGGTCCTGGTCGTCGTCGGTCCACCCGTCGGGCCAGTCGCTCATAGCACGCCAGTCTGCACCGGTATGCCGTTCGGGGGAAACACGGTCCACGCACTGTGGCAGACCTGATGCATTATCGGACCGGTCGGGTGCTTACGCTGGACTTATGACCGATGTGCCCAGTGATCGCGCCGATCACGCCGATCACCCTGATCCCGCGGGTAAGCCCACCGCCGCCTCGCGGACCACGCTCTCCACCATCATGAGCCAGAACGACGTCAACCTGTTGGGCACGGTGCACGGCGGCGTGATCATGAAGCTGGTCGACGACGCCGCCGGCGCGGTCGCCGGCCGCCACTCCGGGGGGCCGGCGGTCACCGCCTCCATGGACGAGATGGTCTTCCTGGTGCCGGTGCGCATCGGCGACCTGGTGCACGTCCACGCCCAGGTGAACTGGACCGGCCGCAGTTCCATGGAGATCGGCGTCAAGGTGCTCGCCGAGCGGTGGAACGAGTCGACGCCCGCCACCCGCGTCGGCACCGCCTATCTGGTCTTCGCCGCCGTCGACGAGGAAGGCAAGCCGCGCCGCGTCCCGCCGGTGCTGCCCGCGACCGAACTGGACCGGCGACGGTTCCAGGAGGCACAGATCCGGCGCACCCACCGTCTCGCACGCCGGCGCGAGATCCAGGAGTTGCGCGCCAGGGGCGCCGACCTCGGCTGAGCGCGCCGCCCGCCCCCTCGCCCCCCCCGTCACAGCCGGGCGATCCGCGCGTGCCGTTGACGCGGCGCCCGCCGGGCCGGGGCGACGCCGCTGAGCAGGACGTAGCGGGCGGCCCTGTGCCGCTGCCCCGGGTAGTCGGCCAGCAGCTCCAGCATCCGCGCGTCGTCCGCGTCCCGTTCGCCGGCCAGCGCGTAGCCGACCGTGCCCGGCAGATGGAGGTCGCCGACGGTGATCGCGTCGGGGGAGCCGTTGCTGCGCTGCAACGCCTCGGCCGCCGTCCAGGGCCCGACGCCGGGCACCGCCCGGAGCCTGGCGAGCGCGGCGGGCAGCTCCATCGCCGCCGCCTCCTCCATCCGCCGGGCGACCCGCACCACCCGCATCACGGTGGCGGAACGCGAACCGTCGACGTTGGCCCGGTGCCAGTCCCAGGACGGGACGCGGGCCAGCGTCCCCGGGGCCGGCATCACCCACAGACCGATGTCCGCGCCCGGTCCCGGCGCCGGCTCGCCGAACCAGCGCAGCAGCCGCCGCCAGGAGCCGTAGGCGTCCTCGGTGGTGACGCGCTGCTCCAGGACGGACGGGATCAGCGACTCCAGCACCAGCCCGGTGCGGATCAGCCTGACCCCCCGGTGCCGCCGCCTGGCCTCGGCGATCAGCCGGTGGCGCGGCACGAACTCCCCGGGGTCGTCCTCGCCGCCGAGCAACGCCGGCAGCCGGTCCAACACCCAGTCGGCACCCGGCCCCCAGGCGCTCGCCGCGATCCGCGCCCCGGGGCGCAGCCGCAGCGTGGCCGGCCCGAGCGGGGTGCGGGTGCCGCGCCAGAGGGTGCCGTCGCGCTCCTCGCGGAACGCGGGATCATACGGCCCGCGCCGCAGCACGAGGAGGCTGCGGCGCAGGTCGTAGGGTTCGGGCGGGGTCCACTCACGGTCCGGCATGACCCGGCAAGGCTACTGTCGGCCCCGCCGCGCGCCCCCGTCGGGTGGCCCCCACCCGGGCGGTCGCCCGCCGGGTGTCACCGGCCCTGGAGCTTGCTGGCCAGCGAACGGACGCCGGGCAGCGCGGAGTAGAGCTGGTCGCCGGGGCACTCGGTGGCGAAGCCGTCGCGGTGACCGGAGATGTTGTACATGTTCACGGTCGTGCCCTTGGCGTATCTGCCGCCGCCCTGGGAGGTGCGGTTGGCCGTGCCGCTCGGGTCCACGTTGAACAGGCCGAGCTTCCAGCCGGTCAGCAGCGACAGGGCGTCGGTCACGTCCTTGTTGGGCTTGGTCGAGCCGTAGGAGCCGATGACCGCGATGCCCATGCTGTTGTGGTTGAAGCCGGCCGTGTGGGCGCCGAGCACCGGCTCGATGACGCCGCCGGCGCGGCCCTCGTAGATGGTGCCGCAGCGGTCCACGAAGAAGTTGTAGCCGACGTCGCGCCAGCCCTGACTGACCACGTGGTAGCGGTAGATGGCGCGGATCATCGCCGGCGCCTCGGAGCAGCTGTAGTCGTTGGTGTCGGCGGTGTGGTGGACGAACGCGGTCTTCACCGTGTCCGTGTAGGAGTAGCCGCTCTCCCGCAGGCTCTCGTCCGCGCCCCACTTGGAGCGGATGACGATGCCGGGGCGCGGGCCGACGTGGTCGCCGGCGGCCGGCACCGCCTCCGGCTGGGGGGCCAGCATGTCGAGCGCCATCTCGCCGGGGTGGACCAGCTCCAGGCTGAGCCCGTCGGGCAGCGCGGCGGCCGCGTCCTCGGGCGCCACCCTGGCCTGCACCCCGTCGGACTCGCCGACCCAGCGCGGCGCGGTGCCGCCGCGGGTCCCGTCGCCCTCCTCGGCCACGGCCCCGGCGTCGGGCGCGTGTTCCGAGTGGGACTCCAGCGCGATCCAGTCGGACCAGTCGCCCGTCCCGGCGTCCCTGGCGCGTACCTCGATCGTGCCGTGGAACTCCTCCTCGGCGTCGGACCAGACGACGCCGAGCAGCGAGAAGGGGTCGGTGTCGGTGGCCGGCAGGCCCTGTCCGGCGAGGGGGAGGACGGGTTCGCCGTCCTCGCCCCCCTCGCCTTCACCGCTGCTGCCGGCGAGTGGGGTCATCTCGGAGAGGGAGAGGGACTGGGTGGCCGCCGCCGTGCGCGGCGCCGCACCCTCGGCACCGTCGGCCGCCTGCGCCGCGCCCCCGAGCGGGAGGGTCAGCGGGACGAGCAGGGCGGCGGTGCACGAACCGATCAACGGAAGGGAACGGAGCGAGAGTGTTCGGAATGCACGCATAGTCCTGATGGTTGTCATATGTCACGACCGCTGTCGACTTCTGAGTGGTCGTGAGCTGACCCTCCGTGAGATTCATTCGGCTCCCGGGTAGCGCGGACGGCCCAGCGCGCCGCGTAGGCTGACGGAGATGAACACCGCCGACCGCACCCCCGCCGACCTGCTGCGTTCCGCCCTGGCGAGCGACGCGGGCCGCCCGTTGCTCACCTACTACGACGACGCCACGGGCGAACGGGTAGAACTCTCCGCCGCCACCCTGGCCAATTGGGTGGCGAAGACCTCCAACCTGCTCCAGGACGAGCTGGCCGCCGCCCGCGGCGAGCGGCTGGCGCTGCTGCTGCCGGCGCACTGGCAGACGGCGGTCTGGCTGCTCGCCTGCGCGGCGACCGGGGTGGTCGCCGAGGTGGACGGCGACCCGGCCGACGCCGACCTCGTGGTCTGCGGCCCCGACCGGATCGAGGAGGCGCGCGCCTGTACGGGGGAGCGCGTGGCGCTGGCGCTGCGCCCGTTGGGTGGTCGCTTCCCCGAGGCGCCCGCCGGGTTCTCGGACTACGCGCTGGTCGCGCCGGGGCAGGGCGACACCTTCGCCGCGCTCGACCCGCCGGGCCCCGACGACCCGGCGCTGGTCGTCGGCGGCGCCGCACTCACCGGCGGCGAGCTGCTGGCGCGGGCCAGGGCGGACGCCGCCGCGCTGGACCTCGGACCCGGGTGCCGGCTGATGTCCACGCGGGGGTACGGCAGTTGGGAGGGGCTGTCGGCCGGGCTCTTCGCGCCGCTGGCCGTCGGCGGCTCGGTGGTGCTCTGCCGGAACGCGGACCGGCAGGCGCCGGAGGCGCTCGCCGCGCGCCGGGAGAGTGAGCGCGTCACCCACTTCGCCGACTGACGGTGGCCGCTCCGGCGGCGCCGCCGCAGGATCGGGGTATGAGGGTCCCGCGACAGCCCGACTACCACCGGCTCGCCGAGCCGGCGGACCGCCGGGCCGACGAGCCGGCGGACGGTGGCCGGGGCGAGGCCCCCGACCCCTGGGCCGGCTGGCTCGGCTGGGACGACGAGGACGACTGGGACGAGTGGAACGCGCGCGACCCGCTCGACCGCCCCCGCTGGCCGCGTTGGGTGGCGCTCGCGGTGGCCGCCGCCGTTCTGCTCACCGCGGCCCTCGGCTGGACCGCCAGAAAGAGTGCCCCGCCGCCGGACTCCCCGGCCGTTCCCCCCTCGGCGACCGAGGTCGACGACGCCCCCGGGGGGCCCGCGGGGAGCGTGGAGAAGTCGCTTCCGCTGTAACGAGTTCCGGTCCGGGAACCCATGAAACGGTAAAGAGCAACGCGGTAAAACCCCTCATAGACGGCCAACCCGGATAATCCGCCGCCCCCTCGCGGGTGGGATCGCTCACCGACATCGCTTGGCATGGAACCTCCGGGCTAGTGTGTCCCGTCTGATCCTCTAGCAGGGCACACGGAGGGCACGCGAATACGTGGACGCGCGAGGACCTGGCGGCGCGGACGGCGTCGATCCCGCTGACCAGTGGGTATTCAACCCGGAGACCGGCACCTATGAGCTGCGGCTGACGGGCGGCCGGAGAGGCGACGGCGCCGGCCGCCCCGAGCGGCCGTCGGCACCGTCGGTGACCGATCCGGCGGGAGCGCCCAGAGCCAGTCACACTCCGCCACGACAGCGTCGCGCGCCGTCCGTCGAGGGGGGCGAGGACGAGTCGCCGGCCGCCGGCGACCGTGAGCTCCCGGCCCAGCGCGACCGCCGTGCCCAGCGCGGCAGCCGCCGCAGGGGCAAGGAGGCGCCGCCCGGCCGCGGCAAGAAGAAGCAGCGCGGCCGCGGCCGGAAGATACTGATGTGGACCGGCGGCAGCCTCGCGTTGCTGCTGGTCATGGGCGCGGCGGGCGCCTGGTGGTTGATCAACCGCCTCAACGACAACATCACCAAGTACGACGTCGGCAAGGACAACGACTTCTCCTCAGACGAGGCGGTCAACCTCCTCTTCATCGGGACCGACACCCGCACCGGCTCGGGCAACGAGTCCTACGGCGGCGACGCCAGCGAGGGCGCCGACACCACGATCCTGATGCACTTCTCGGAGGACCGCAGCCACGCCACCGGGTTGAGCATCCCGCGCGACCTGATCACCGACATCCCGGAGTGCGAGGTCAAGCAGGAGGACGGCACCACGCGGACCATCCCGGCCGCGGAGGGCGTGCGCTTCAACACCAGCATGGGCACGGACGGGCGGGACCCCGGCTGCGTCTGGAACACCGTCGAGCAGCTGACCGGCGTCGAGATCAACCACTTCATGATGGCCGACTTCAACGCCGTCAAGGACCTCTCCACCGCGGTCGGCGGCGTGCCGGTCTGCCTGGAGGAGCCCATCGACGACCCCAAGTCGCACCTCGACCTCCCCGCGGGCGAGCACGTGGTGGAGGGCGAGGAGGCGCTGTCCTTCGTGCGCACCCGCTACTCCGTCGGCACCGGCAGCGACCTGTCCCGGATCAAGCTCCAGCAGCAGTTCGTCGCCTCCATGGCCCGTCAGATCACCGACGGCGGGATGCTGACCGACCCGGGCAAGCTCTGGGACCTCGCCGACACCGCCACCCGCTCGCTCTCCGTCGACGACGGCATCGGCAGCATCCAGCGCCTGCGCGACCTGGCCTCCACGCTGGGCGGCGTGCCGATGGACGACATGAACTTCGTGACGCTGCCCGTCGTCGACAACCCCGACGAGCCGGAGGACGCCAAGGCGACCGTGGTCGTCGACGAGGGCCGCGCCGCGCCGATACTGGAGATGATCCGCCAGGACATCTCGCCCAACGAGCAGCGGGAGCGCGAGGCCGAGGAGGCGGCCGCGGAGGAGGAGGCGGCCGCCGCCGCGCCGGAGGAGATCCGGGTCGACGTCTACAACGGCGGCGACGTGATCGGCGCCGCGCAGGTGACCCTGGACTGGCTCCAGAACACGCAGGGCGTGCCGTTGGCGACCAACGCGGGCAACGCGCCCTCGCCCCAGGAGACCACCACTCTGGAGTTCGGCCCCGACCAGGCGGGACAGGCCGCGGCGCTGGCCGACATGATGGGGCTGCCGGACTCCGCGCTCAAGGAGCAGTCGGCCGAGGCGGGGGACCAGCCGATGGTGCTGATCCTCGGCGACGACTTCCGGGGCGCGGGTGAGCCGATAGAGGTTCCGGCGGAGATGCCGGACGACGTGGACAGCATCACGGCGGACGACGAGAGCGTGTGCGCCTCCTGACCGGTGTCGACTCCCGACTGGTGTCGACCGGGACGGGGCGGCATCGAGCGGACCTGAACCATTCTGACCAAGGGGCCGTCCGAAGAGGCGGAGAGAACGAACGAGCGAGTGGGGGACCCCTTGCGGAGGAGCGGTATACCGGGCGAGGACGGGACGGGTGGCGCCCCCGGCACCCCCGACAGAGCCTCCGAGCTCGGCTGGGACGACTCGCTCTACGAACGCGGCCCCGCCGTCCCCGCCCAGCGGTCCGCCCCCGACGCACCGCAGCCGCGCGACGACGGCGGTGACGGCGGTGACGGCGGCGAGCCGCCCGGCGCGCCCCGCGCCGCGGCCAGGGGCCGGGGCAAGCCGAAGCCGCGCTGGCGGCGGGTGCTGGTCTGGACGGCCGGCTCGCTGGCGCTGCTGGTGACCGGCGTCGGCGTCGCCGGCTACCTCTATCTGGAACACCTCAACGGCAACCTGACCAAGAAGCCCCGCAGCGCCGGCAGCGGCGACCTGGAGAAGCCGCCGCCCAACGCGGCCGGCCAGAGCCCGTTGAACATCCTGCTGCTCGGCTCCGACTCCCGCGACGGCGAGGAGAACCAGCAGCTCGGCGGCGCCCGCGACCTCGCCGGCGGGCCGGTCAGGGCGGACGTCCAGATGCTGCTGCACGCCTCGGCGGACCGCAGCAACATCTCCGTGGTCAGCATCCCGCGCGACACCCAGGTCGCCATCCCGGAGTGCACCGACCCCGACAGCGGCGAGACGTTCCCCGCCGTGGAGGCCGACTCCATCAACAACGCGCTCGCCCGGGGCGGACCCGGCTGTGTCCTCGCCACCTGGGAGCAGCTGACCGGCGTCTACATCGACCACTTCATGATGGTCGACTTCGCCGGAGTCGTGGACATGGCCGACGCCGTGGGCGGTGTGCCGGTCTGCGTCGAGGAGAACATCGACGACCCCAAGTCCGGGCTGCGACTGACCGCCGGCGAGAGCGTCATCGAGGGCGAGCAGGCGCTCCAGTGGCTGCGCACCCGCAAGGGCTTCGCCGACGGCAGCGACATCGGCCGCACCAAGGCGCAGCAGATGTATCTCTCCAACATGGTCGAGGAGTTGCAGTCCAGCGCCTCGCTGACCAACACCGGCGAGCTGATGGACCTGGCCGAGGCGGCCACCAACGCGCTGACCGTCAACAACGAGCTGGGCTCGGTCCAGGCCCTCTACGACCTCGGCACCGACCTGCGCGAGGTCCCCAACGACCGCATCAACATGGTCACCCTGCCCTGGCAGCCCGACCCGACCAACCCCGACGTCACCGTCATACCGGACCCGAGTCGCGCGCCCGACCTCTTCGAGATGCTCCGCACCGACGTCCCGCTCGACGACCAGGACGCCGAACCGGCCGAGCCCACCCCCGAGGAGACCGAGGAGGCCCCCGACCCCAGCCCGCCGGCCGAGGTGGCCGTCTCGGTGCTCAACGAGACGGGCTCAGAACTCCAGCCGCCGGTCGACGGCCGCGCCGGGGTGCTCACCGACGAACTGGTCAGGCTCGGCTACACACAGGCCGTGACCGACGCCACGACCGTCGAGAACTCCCCGACCACCGAGGTGCGCTACTCCGAGGAGGCGGACCGGGTGGACGCCGAGGCGCTGGCCGAGGCGCTCGGCATCCCGGCCGAGCGGGTCATGGCCTCGCCCGAGACGGAGGGCCTGGCCCTGGTGATCGGCGAGGACTGGCGCGAGGGCACCGCGTTCCCCGAGGCGTCCGAGGAGCCGGAGGGTGAGCGCGCCCCCGACGAGCCGACGATCGAGGACGACGAGATCATCTCCGGCTCGGGCGGCGACAGCTGTATGCCGGTCAACCCGGTCTACACCTGGTAGACCGGCGGCCGGCGCCGCCCGGCCGGGTCAGCGGCTGGGCTCGGGCGCCGGCGGGCGGGCGGCGATGACCTTCCGCGCCAGCTTCCTCGGACTCGTCAGGAAGCCCCAGCCCCACGACATGTGCATGGTCGCCAGCGCCAGCGGGATGCGCACCCGCGCGCCCGGGGACAGCCCGCGCCCGGCCGGAACCGAGCCCAGCACGATGCCCGCCAGATAGCCGCCGGGGATCACCAGCGTCCAGGGCGTGAACACCGCGCCCACCAGCCCGGCGGCGATCGCCAGCACGGCGGCCGGCGGCGCCAGGTAGCGCGGGTTGATCGAGCCCGCGTGGTAACGGGCCACGACGTGCCGCCAACGACCGTAGTTCCGGTACTGCTTGGCCAGCGCGCGCACCGACGGCCGGGGCCGGTAGGAGACCAGCAGCTCGGGGGAGAACCAGACGAGCCCGCCGTCCTGCCGGATGCGGTAGTTCAGCTCCCAGTCCTGGGCGCGTACGAACTCGACGTTGTACCCGCCGAGCCGCTCCAGCACCTCGCGGCGGAAGACGCCCAGATAGACGGTCTCCGCCTCGCCCGCCTGACCGCCGGTGTGGAAGGCCGCGTTGCCCACGCCGATGCGCGCGGTCATCGCGGCGGCCACCGCGTGCTCCCAGGCGTTCTCGCCCTCGGCGTGCATGATGCCGCCGACGTTGGCGGCGCCGGTCTCCTCCAGCAGCCGTACGGCGGTGGCGATGTAGTTCGGCGAGAGCATCCCGTGGCCGTCGACCCGCACCACGACCGGGTGGCGGGAGGCGGTGATGGCGGCGTTGAGCCCGGCGGGGGTGCGGCCCGTGGGGTTGGGCACCGTGCGCACCCTGGCGTCCTCGGCCGTCAGCTCGGCGGCGATCTCGTCGGTGCGGTCGGACGAGGGGCCGAGGGCGATCACCACCTCAAGCTCGCCCGGGTAGTCCTGTCGCAGGATGTGCTCCACCGAGGTCCGCAGATGGCGCTCCTCGTTCAGCACCGGCATGATCACGGAGACGGCGGGAGTGGGAAGGCTGGTCACCGGCTCACGTTACCGCGAACGGGGGACCCCGGCGCGCGCCGCCTCAAAGCCCAAGATCGTATCTGCGTACCGTGGCGCTCCGTCTCCGAACGAGCGGGAGTGTGTACCCACCCATGCCAGCCAGACGCCGCCGCCGTTGGGGCCTCCGCATCGCCAGCACCCTCTCCGCGCTGGTGCTCACCGCGAGTGGCGTCGGCCACTCGGTGGTGGCCGGAGTCACCGACGGGGTGGGCCGGGTGGACGCGTTCGGGGGGCTGCGGGACCGCCCGGACGCCGGCTCCGGGCTCAACATCCTGCTGGTCGGCACGGACAGCAGGGACGGACTCACCGAGGACGAGCGCGCCCGCTACCACGTGGGCGGCGCCTCCTGCCGCTGCGCCGACGCGATCCTGCTGCTGCACGTCTCGGAGGACAGGGAGCGCGTCAGCATGGTCAGCCTCCCGCGCGACTCCCTCACCACCCTGCCCGCCCACACCATGCCGGACAGCACCGAGCGGCACGAGGCGCACGACGACAAGCTCAACTCCGCGCTCTCGCACGGCGGTCCGCAGCTGATGGTGGAGGCGGTCGAGGGCCTGACGGATACCAGGATCGACCACTACCTGGAGGTCAGCTTCGTCAGTTTCATGCGGGCGGTCGACCAGCTCGGCGGCGTGGAGGTCTGCACCACCGAGCCGCTGCGCGACGCCTACGCCGGGCTCGACCTGCCCGCCGGCACCAGCACCCTGGACGGCCCCGGCGCCCTCGCCTACGTCCGGGCCCGGCACGTGGACGGCGCCTCGGACTTCGGCCGGATGGAACGTCAGCAGCGCTTCCTGGCCGCCTTCGCCGACAAGGCGGTCAGCGGCGGGGTGCTGCTCAACCCGGGCAAGGTCGCCGCGATGGCCGAGGCGCTGCTGGACTCGGTCCGCGCCGACGAGGGGCTTGACGCCGAGCAGATGCTGGAACTGGCGGGGCTGATGCGGCACTTCACCACCGCCTCGGCCGAGTTCGCCTCCGTCCCGGTCGCCGACCGCCAGCACGAGGCGCCCGGACTGGGCTCCACGGTGCTGTGGGACGAGAAGGCCGCCGACCGGCTCTTCGACGCGCTCCGGCACGACCGGCCGCTGCCCAGGCCCGAGCCGGACCCGGGGACGCCCGCCGAGCGCCCCGCCGCCCCGGCCGACGGCGCGCAGGACACCACGGGCGCCGACGAGATCGTCTGCTGACCGCGCCGCCGGAACGGCGTCAGCGAACGGTGAGAAACGCCTCCGGGTCCCGCGCCGGCCGGGGACGCGGCGGCGCGGCGGCGCGACCGACCGCGACGGCGCCCATCGGGTCCCAGTCGTCGGGCAACCCCAACGTCCGCCGTACCACGTCCCGGCAGAACATCGTCGAGGAGACCCACGCCGATCCCAGGCCCTCGCCGGCCAGCGCCACCAGCAGGTTCTGCACCCCGGCGCCGGTCGCCACGACGAACATCTCGCGTTCGGCGCGCGCCCTGCGCTCGTCCGGGTAGTCGTGGGCGCCGTCGGCCACCAGACAGGGCACCACCAGATAGGGCGCGCGGCGCAACACCTCACCCCGGCGCACGCGCCGTTCCACGCTCTCCTCGGAGCGCCCGTCGCGCCGCAGATCGGCGATCCACGCCTCCCGCATCGCGTCCAGCAACTCCGTCCTGGACCCGGGCGACTCCAGCAGCACGAAGCGCCAGGGCGTGGTGTGGTGCGGCGCCGGCGCCGTCAACGCGGCGGCCACCGCCCGGCGCACCGCCTCCGGGTCGACCGGCTCGTCGGTGAACTCCCGCACCGTGCGGCGCGAGGTCACCGCCTCCCGGACCGCCTCCGAGGTCCCCAGCCGGAACATGTCCATGCTGGCGTCCCGCACCAGGTCGCGCGCGCTCGCCCGCCCACCGGTCCGGTGCGCCAGGCCCCGCAGCACGGCGACGGGCAGCCCGTCGGCCTTGCCCTTCACCAGCTCGCCCGCGGCGGCCAGCTCGTCGGCGACCGCGGTGATCGACACGCCCAGCGGGTTGCCGTGCGCGTCGGTGCCGCCGCGCAGGTCGTCGAGCACGGTGACGCCGGCGGCCCCGATGGCCACGTCCGTCTGCCCCTCGCGCCAGGGCCGCCCGAAGGTGTCCGTGACCACCACGCCCACCTCGACCGACAGCAGCTCGGCCAGCCCCCGGCGGATCGCCTCGGCCGAGGCGTCCGGGTCCTCGGGCAGCAACAGCACCGTGCCGGGCGGGGTGTTGGAGGCGTCGACGCCGGCGGCGGCCATCACGAAGCCGTGCCGGGACTCCACGATCCTGGCCTCGCCCTTGACGGCGACCACCCGGACGGTCTCCTCCTCTATGGCGTCCCGCCGGTCGTCGGCCCGCCGGATCCGGCCCTCCGCCTTGCTGACGATCTTCGAGGTGACGATGACGATGTCCCCGTCGACCAGCCCGCCGCCCTCCGGTCCCCGGGCGGCCTCCGCGATCAGCTTGGCCAACTCGTCGCCGGGACGGACCTCGGGAATGCCGGGCAGGGCCCAGACCTGGTAAGCGGGCGCCGTCATGCGTCGTCGACCTCCGTGGCGATCGTCAGCGCCGCCCGGGCCATCTCGGCGGTCGCTTCGGTGTCCTTCATCAGCAACGGCACGGCTCGGCAACGGATTCCCGCCGCCTCGACCTCGGCGACGGCCCCCGCGTCCACCGTGTCCACCAGCCAGGCGTCCAGCAGCCCAGAGCCGTAGTGCAGCGCGACGGCGGTCGCCGTCGCCTCGACGCCGACGGCGGCCAGCACCTTGTCGGCCATCCCGCGCACCGGGGCGTCGCCGACGATCGGGGACAGGCCCACCACGGGGACCCCCGCGTCGGCGATGGCCTCCCTGATACCGGGCACGGCGAGGATCGTGCCGACGCTGACCACCGGGTTGGACGGCGGGAAGACGACGACGTCCGCCTCGGCGATCGCCTCCAGCACACCGGGTGCCGGCTTCGACTGGTCGGCACCCACCGGCACCACCGCACGCGCCGGCACCCCGGCGCGCATCCGCACCCAGTACTCCTGGAAGTGGACCGCCCGCCGGCCCCCCGACTCGTCGTCGACCAGCACGTGCGTCTCGACCCGGTCGTCGGTCATCGGCAGCAGCCGCACGCCCGGCTCCCAGCGCTGGCACAGCGCCTCGGTCACCGCGCTCAGCGGATAGCCGGCGCCCAGCATCTGGGTGCGCACGATGTGCGTCGCGAAGTCCCGGTCGCCGAGCCCGAACCACTCGGGCCCGACGCCGTAGGCGGCCAACTCCTCCTTCACCGCGAACGACTCGTCCGCCCGTCCCCAGCCCTGCTCCTCGTGGATGCCGCCACCGAGCGTGTACATCACGGTGTCGAGGTCGGGACAGACCTTCAGGCCGAAGAGATGGATGTCGTCGCCGGTGTTGCCGATCACGGTGACCTCGGCCTCCGGCGCGGCCCGCAACAGGCCGCGCAGGAAGCGGGCGCCACCGATTCCGCCGGACAGAACCACGATGCGTCGCATGTGGCCCAGTCTGTCAGCAGGCGAGGAGGCCCCGGGGGCTGGGTGGAGACGCGGGGGAGTGCGTCGCCTCACGCCGGGGGCGCATGGGCATCTCGGTCAGCCCCGGGAAGTAGACGTGCAGGCTGACGGCCGGCGCCAGCGCCGCGTTGACCACCTCGTGCACATAGCCGGGGGCGAAGACCCGCAGCGAGCCGGGGGTGAGCACCCGCTCGCCGCGCCCGGCGGCGTGCTCGGTCAGCGCGCCGGCGAGCACCGTGTACACCCCGGACGAGGGGCCGTGGTCGTGGCGCCCGCTGCCCTGTCCCGGCAGCCAGCTCAGCAGCCAGACCTCGTAGCCGGGCCCCACCCGCAGCCGGTGGTACCAGCGGCTGGTCGCGTCGTACCGCACCAGGGACTCCCAACACTCCCGATCACCCGCGAGCGCGACGGCCAGCCCCGCGAAGCCGGCGACCGTGGTCGGGTGCGCGGCGGGGGCGGGCAGCAGGTGGGGGATGGCCAGCGGGTCGCCGGCGATGGCGTTGTCGTTGTCCATGGAGTGCGGTGCGCCTCGGATGGTCGTGGAGCCCGGCCGCTCCCGTCCGTGGACGGGGTGTCAACGGGGCGTGCTGTCCCCGGCATTGTTTCATCAGATTCGGGCTCCGGGGACCGCCGAAAGGTTTATCCGCCGCGCCTCCGGGAGAAGCGCGGGAGCATCCGGGCAGCGGCGAGGGCGCGTTGCGCGTCCGTGATCTGGGCGTGACCCTCACCACCGCCGCGCGCTCGCTCGCAACAAAACCGCGCTCTCGTTCGTTTCTCTGTGCGAGGGCGCCGAATCCGCCGGGGAACCGGTGGAATGTGGGACGGATGCCCGAAGGTGGTTGAGAGATTTGTGCCGATTTGAACACTTTCCGTGTGAGTGTGGTGCCACAGGGTGAATCATCGGGTGAATGGCAGATCGTGGCTTGACTGCCGGTGAGCGGCCCACCTGTAATTTCACTCATGTCGTTCGACCGGCACGGATAACGACGGCATCACGGGGACGCAACGAAGGCGAGGGGCGCGCACATGACCGAGCTGTTCGAACAACTGCTGGTCGAGGAAGCCGACGAGGAGCTTGGTTGGCAGGAGCGCGCGCTCTGCGCGCAGACCGACCCCGAGTCCTTCTTCCCCGAGAAGGGCGGCTCGACCCGCGAGGCCAAGAAGGTCTGCCTCGCCTGCGAGGTGCGCTCCGAGTGCCTTGAGTACGCCCTCGCCAACGACGAACGCTTCGGCATCTGGGGCGGGTTGTCAGAGCGTGAGCGCCGCCGCCTGAAGAAGGCCGCGGTCTGAGGGAGCGTCCTCCCCGAGCCCTGGACGATCCCGGCGTCTCCCGCCCGAGGGGCGTGGACGGTCCCAGCCGCTAGTGTGGTGCGCTGTCCGAGGCGACAAGCGCCGCTCCCCGCGGAGCAGCGCCGTCCACCACCGTCCAGCGAACCGGGGCCAGCACCTCGATGTCCGTGCACAGCCAGTCGGCGGCGCAACCGCAGGCCGCCCATCCCGAACTTCCCCGGCACGTCGTCACCGCCGTGCTCGTCTCGCACGACGGCGAACGCTGGCTCCCCGAGGTCCTGCGCGGAATCCTCGGCCAGGAGCGGCCCGTCCAGGACGTGATCGCGGCGGACACCGGCAGCGCCGACGAGTCGGCGAACCTGGTGACCGAAGCCCTCGGCGCGGAACGGGTGTTGCACCTCGCCCGCCGCACCGGCTTCGGCGCCGCCGTCGCCGAGGCCGCCCGCACCGCCCCCGTGCTCACCCCGGACGACCTCCCCTATCTGCGGCGGCCCTCCGCCTGGGACCCGGTCAACCGCCGCTGGGACAACAGCACCTACGACCTGCCCGAGCTGCCACACGGCGAACCGGTGCACTGGCTCTGGCTGTTGCACGACGACTCCGCCCCCGCCCCCGACGCCCTCGCGCACCTGCTGCGCCAGGCCGACGCCAGCCCGTCGACCGCCATCGTCGGCGGCAAGCTGCGCGGCTGGTACGACCGCAGGCAGCTGCTGGAGGTCGGGGTCTCCCTCGCCTACAGCGGGCGCCGCTGGACCGGCCTCGACCGCCGCGAGCAGGACCAGGGGCAGCACGACCGGGTCCGCCCGGTGCTCTCCGTCTCCACCGCCGGGATGCTCATCCGGCGCGACGTCTACGAGCAGCTCGGCGGGTTCGACCGCCGGCTGCCGCTGACCCGCGACGACGTCGACCTCTGCTGGCGCGCCCACGCCGCCGGCCACGGCGTGCTCATCGCCCCCGACGCCGTCCTCCGCCACGCGGAGGCCGCCACCAGGGAACGCCGTTCCATCGACTGCGCCGGCCGCCTCGGCGGCAGCCCGCACCGGGTCGACAAGGCCGCCGCCACCTACGCGCTGCTGGCCAACGCCCGCACCCGGGTGCTGCCCTGGGTCGTCTTCCGGCTGGTGCTCGGCACCGTGCTGCGGATCCTCGCCTACCTCGTCGGCAAGCAGCCGGGACGCGCGCTCGACGAGGCCGCCGGGCTGCTCGCCACCGTGCTGCGCCCGGGGCGGCTGATCGGCGCCCGGCGCAGCCGCGCCGCCGCCAGGGCGCCCGACCAGGACCCGACGGAGCTCAGAGCGCTCCTCCCGCCGCCCGGCGCCACCGTCCGCTCCACGATCGAGCAGGTCGCGAGCAACCTCGGCGGGCGCGCCGAGCCGGCCTCCGCCTCCAGCGGTCGGCACGGCGCCGTCGAGTCAGGACCGAGCGACGACGACGCGGACGCGTTGGACGTCGAACAGTTCGCCCGCGTCAAACGGCTGGCGCGCCGGCCGGGGCCCGTGCTCTTCCTCGTGCTGCTCGTGGTCTCGCTGCTCGCCTGCCGCAACCTGGTCGGGGGCGGCGCGCTCAGCGGCGGCGCCCTGCTGCCGATGCCGGCCGACGCCGGCGCCCTCTGGGACCGCTACCTGACGACCTGGCAGCCCGTCGGCACCGGCGGCACCGAGTCCGCGCCGCCGTTCGTCGGGCTGCTGGCGCTGCTGGCCAGCCTGCTGTTCGGCAACACGGGCCCGGCGATGACCCTGCTGCTGGTCTGCTCCATCCCGCTGGCCGGGGTCAGCGCCTATCTGACCTCGCGGCCGCTGGTCATGTCCCGGCTGCTGCGCGCCTGGGGCAGCGTCGCCTACGCGTTCCTCCCGGCCGTCACCGGCGCGCTCGCCGGCGGGCGGATCGGCACCGCGCTGCTCGCCGTGCTGCTGCCCCCGCTGGCCCGCGTCGCGGTCGCCGCCGCCGGCCACACCAGGGGCGACGGCATCGGCCCCTGGCGCGCGGTCTGGGCCGCGGCGCTGCTGCTGACCCTGGGCTCCGCGTTCACGCCGGTGATCTGGCCGATGGCGGTGCTGCTCGCCTGCCTCGCGCTGCTGCTGCCGCTGCGGATGCCCGTGGCCGTCCGGCGGGCGCGCGCGGTGCGGTTCGCCGCCGCGCTGGCGACGCCCGTGCTGGTGCTCGCGCCCTGGTCGCTGTCGACGCTGCTGAGCCCCGACGGGTTCCTCAACGAGGTCGGCCTGCGCTACGAGACGGGCTCGGCCGACGCCACCCAGCTGCTCAACCTCAGCCCCGGCGGCCCGGGAACGCCCTCCGCCTGGCTGCTGCTGGGCGTCCTGCTCGCCGCGCTGGGCGCGCTGCTGCGCGGCGAACGCCGGCTGGCCATCCACACCGCCTGGGCCGGTGCCCTGGTCGCGCTGCTCTTCGCGATCTGGTCCGACTCCGACGGCTGGGCCGGCCCCGCCGTCCTGGTCTACGGCCTCGCGCTGCTGAGCGCGGCGCTGCTCGGCGCCGACGGCGCCCGCTACCGCGTCGCCGCCCGCAGCTTCGGCTGGCGCCAGCCGCTGGCCGTCGCCGTCGCCGGCGCCGCCGCGGTCGGCCCGCTGCTGGCCGCCGCCGGCTGGGTGCTCGACGGCGCCGACGGGCCGCTGCGCCGCAGCGACCCCGTGCAGGTACCGGCGTTCGTCGCGGAGGAGAGCGCCGCGCGCGACCAGGCCCGCACCCTGGTCCTGACCGCCGACGGCGGGCGGGACGCCGAGGTCGACGAGGTCTCCTACTCGCTGGTGCGCGGCTCGGGTGCCCGCCTCGGCGACGCCGACCTGGCCGAACTCCTCGGCGAGGACGAGACGTTGAGCGAGGCCGTCGGCGACCTCACCGCGGGCACCGGCGCCGACCAGACCCGGGCGCTCGCCGACTACGCGGTCCGCTACGTCCTGGTCCAGGACGGCAGCCCGCGCGCGCTGCACCGCACCCTCGACACCACCCCCGGCCTCCAGCGCCTCAGCCAGGAGGACGGCAGCGCCCTGTGGCGGGTCAACCGGGACGTCGCCCGCGCGATGGTCCTGCCCGCCGAGGAGGAGGGCCAGGACGCCGAGCCCGTTCCGCTGCCGGCCGAGGCCGTCGAGGTCCACACCGACCTGCCCGAGGGGCCGGCCGGCCGGGTGCTGCGCCTCGCCGACCGCGCCGACGAGGGCTTCCGCGCCACGCTCGACGGCCAGCCGCTCACCCCGGTGACCGTCAACGGCTGGGCGCAGGGCTTCGAACTTCCGGCCGGCGGCGGTCGGTTGGATGTGGTGTACGAGACCTCGGGGCTGCACACCCTGTGGGTCTGGGCACAGGGCTTCGGCCTGCTGGTGCTGGTGGTCCTCGCGCTGCCGGACCGCCGGCGCGAGCTGGACGACGACCTGCCGGAGGCCGAGGCGCCCGCGCCGCAGGGCCGCCGCGCCAGGCGTGCCGCCGTTCCGGCCCAGGGCACGGCGCCGGCCGACGAGTCCGTCGACCACGCCGTCGACCACGCCGTCGACCACGCCGTCGACCACCAGGTCGACCACGAGGCGCCGGCCGAGGCGCCGCCGGCGCCGCCCGAGCCGCCCGCCGCCCCCGAGTGGCGGCCGGAGCGGCCCGAGCCCTACCAGCCGGCGGGCGAGCCGCACGGGGGGACCGTTCCCCCGCAGCAGCCCTACGGCGACTGGGCCGCCCAGCCCTACCAGCAGCCCTACGACCCGTCCGGTCAACAGGGCTACGACCAGGGCTACGACCAGGGCTACGACCAGGGATACGGCCAGGGCTACGGGCAGGACCAGAGCTACGCCTCGCCCTACGACTATCCGACCGACTATGGCGACGGGAGTGATCGCCGGTGAACCGCCTCCCCCTGCCGCTGCTCGGCGTCCTGGTCGCGTTGCTCGCCCTCACCGGCGTCGCGACGATGCGGGGCGACGCCGGCGAGGAACAGCCCACCCGGCAGGCACAGCCGCTCCCGGTGGAGCGGACCGCGCTGACCTGCCCGCGCCCGACCGGCGCCGCGGCGCAGACCACCTGGTACACGGGGTTCACCCCGCCCACCGAGAGCGTCCGCTCCGAGGAGGGCGCCGCCACCCTGCTGCCCGCCCCCGAGCACACCCCCGACCCCGGCGCCACCGACCCGGACGAGGACGGCGAGGAGGAGAGCACCGACGAGCCGGAGGAGACCGAGGCCCCCGAGCCCGTCCTGGAGCTGTCCGAGCCGGGCCTCCCGGTCACCGCGACCGTCGACGACGCGGACGCCCCCGCGCTGACGGGCACGGCCGACCACCTGCTGGCGCCCGGCTGGACCGTCCAGCAGACCACCGTCGTCGACTCGGGCGAGGGCAAGGGCGCCCTGGGCACCTCCTGCCAGACGCCGGACACCGAGTTCTGGTTCACCGGCGCGAGCGCCGCCGAGGACCGCCACGACTACGTCCACGTCACCAACCCGGACGAGGCGGCGACCGTCGTGGACATCGAGGTCCACGGCGCCGAAGGCGAGTTGGAGGCGGAGCAGGGGCAGGGCATCACCGTCCCCGGCCACACCAGCGTCGCGATCCGGCTCGCCACCCTGCTCGGCGAGGCCGAGCCGGACCTCGCCGTGCACGTCGCCGCCCGCAGCGGCCGGGTCGGCGCGCAGATCGAGATCGTCGACGAGTCCCTCGGCACCGACTGGCTGCCGCCCGTCACCGACCCGTCCGCCGACACCCTGGTGCTCCCCGGCATCCCCGCGGGGGTGAACGGGGTGCGGCTGTCGGTCTTCGCCCCCGGCGGCCAGGACGTCGCGCTGGACGTCGGCCTCGCCGGCCCCGGCGGCACCATCACGCCGGCGGGCAACGAGTCGGTCAACGTCGTCGCCGGCACCGTCACCACCGTCGAACTCGGCGACCTGACCCAGGGCGAGGCGTCCTCCCTCGTGCTGACCAGGCAGGACGGCACCGGATCCGGGCCCGTGGTCGCCGGCCTGCACGTGGTGGCGGGCGGGGAGGGGGACCGCGAGTCCGCGTTCCTCCCGGCCACCGAGCCGATCGAGGAACGCGCCACCGTCTCGGGCAACACCACCTCCGGCACCCGGCTCGCGCTGCTCGCCCTCGACGAGACGGTCGAGGTGGACCTCACCTACTCCGCCGGCGCCGACGGCGGCGAACCGGTCACCGAGACGTTCACCGTGGACCCGGGCACGACCGTGGAGGTCAACCCCGAGCTGGACGGCACGGAGGGGAACTACGCGATCACCCTGGAGCCCTCGGGCGGCGGCACGCTCTACGCCGCCAGGACGCTGCTGCTGGACCGGGACGGCGCCACGGCGTTCACCACCCAGACGATCCCGGACGACCGGTCCACCGTCTCCGTTCCCGAGACCGACCAGGACCTGTCCCTGCTGGTCGACTGAGCACGCCCGCCCACCGGCGCACGCCGGGGCGGCCGCCTCCGGGCGGCCGCCCCGGCGCGCTTCTTCTCCGACGCTTTCCGGCCCGGTTTCGGCGTTTTCCGGCCCGGTTCAGTCCTGTCCGTACTGCGGATCGACCGACTCGGGCGCCAGCCCCAGCAGCTCGGCCGCCTGCTCGACGACCACCTCGTGGACCAGCTGCGCGCACTCGTCCCGGTTGCGGCTGCGCAGCTCGACCGGCCTGCGGTAGACCACGATCCGGGCCCGTCGCCCGCGCGCCGCCCGCACGATCCCGCCCAGCGGTACGGCGCCGTCCTGCGAGGCGTCGCGCAGCACCGGCACCTCGCGGACCAGGAACTCCACCCCGTCCAGCTGCGGCAACCGCCGCCGCAGCCGCTCCGCCGAGTCGTCGACCAGCGAGTCGAAGGTGTCCGCGCGGCTCACCGCGAGCGGCACCTGCGGCGGGGCCAGGGGCCCGCGCATACCTCGGCCGTGCCGGTCGCGATGCCGATGTCGCTCGGGCTGGCCGGACACGGGTGGGGGGACTCCGCCGGACTTGTCCATCGCATCGACGATAGATCAGAAAGCCCTCCCCCGGTCAGAGCGCCTCGGACCGGGGCACGCCCCCACCGCCCACCGCCACGCAACACCCGTCCGCCCGGGGCGAATCCGGGCACTGCGGGCGGGAACGGGACGACACGGCGGGGTGACGCCGCCCCGAGTCGTCGCGGCCCGCTCAGGAGTGCGGTACGGTCCAACATCGTGAGCCCCGTACGTCGCTGTTCGCGCACCGCGTGCGGCCGTCCCGCCGTGGCGACGTTGACGTATGTCTACGCGGACTCCACGGCCGTCCTCGGTCCGCTCGCCACCTATGCCGAACCCCACTGCTACGACCTCTGTGCGGAGCACTCGGAGCGCCTGACCGCGCCGCGCGGCTGGGAAGTGGTCCGCCTCGCCATGGACCCGACGACCACCCGGCCCAGCGGCGACGACCTCGAAGCGCTGGCCGACGCCGTCCGCGAGGCCGCCAGGACCCCGTCGCCCCCCGAGCCGCCGCCCGGCCCGCCGGTGCCGCGCGGCGGTACCGGCGACCCGGTCGAGGTCGCCCGGCGCGGACATCTGCGCATCCTGCGCTCCCCCGAGCCGTAGGGTCGCCCCGGTACATTGAGGGGCGCGCGCACCGCGGCGCCGCCGTTCACCGCACCGCCGTTCACCGGAAGCCTCCAGACAAGGGGTCAGCTGTGCCGGACCTGTCGCAGATCGTCAAGGCCTACGACGTGCGGGGCGAGGTCCCCGACCAGTGGGACGAGTCGCTGGCCGAGCTGTTCGGCGCCGCGTTCGTCCAGGTCACCGGGGCCGACGCCGTGGTCATCGGCCACGACATGCGCCCCTCGTCGCCCGGCCTCGCCGGAGCCTTCGCCCGGGGAGCCGCCGGCCGGGGCGCCGACGTCACCGAGATCGGTCTCTGCTCGACCGACCAGCTGTACTACGCGAGCGGCGCACTCGACCTGCCGGGCGCCATGTTCACCGCCAGTCACAACCCCGCGCGCTACAACGGCATCAAGATGTGCCGCGCCGGCGCCGCCCCCGTCGGCCAGGACACCGGCCTCGCCGAGATCCGCGCGCTCGTCGAACGCTGGGCCGAGGAGGGCGCCCCCGCCCCCGTCGCCACCCCGGGCACCGTCGGACGCCGCGACGTCCTCACCGACTACGCCGCCCACCTGCGCTCCCTCGTCGACCTGGAGACGATCAGGCCGCTGCGGGTCGTCGTGGACGCCGGCAACGGGATGGGCGGCCACACCGTGCCGACCGTCTTCGACGGGCTGCCCGTCCACCTCGACCCGATGTACTTCGAGCTGGACGGCACCTTCCCGAACCACGAGGCCAACCCGCTCGACCCGGCCAACATCGTCGACCTCCAGGCCCGCGTCCGGGAGACCGGCGCCGACGTCGGCCTCGCCTTCGACGGCGACGCCGACCGCTGCTTCGTCGTCGACGAACGCGGCGAGCCCGTCCCCCCGTCCGCCATCACCGCCCTGGTCGCCGCACGCGAGCTGGCCAAGGACCCCGGGGCCACCGTGATCCACAACCTGATCACCTCCTGGTCCGTCCCCGAGGTGGTCAGGGAGAACGGCGGCAACCCGGTCCGCACCCGCGTCGGCCACTCCTTCATCAAGGCCGAGATGGCCCGCACCGGCGCGATCTTCGGCGGCGAGCACTCGGCGCACTACTACTTCCGGGACTTCTGGAACGCGGACACCGGGATGCTCGCCGCGCTCCACGTGCTCTCCGCCCTCGGCCACCAGGACGAGCCGCTCTCCGGGCTGGTCGCCGCCTACGACCGCTACGCCGCCTCCGGCGAGATCAACAGCCGCGTCGCCGACCAGGCCGGCCGCGCCGCCGCCGTCCGCGCCGCCTACGCCGACCGGGACGGCGTCACCCTCGACGAGCTGGACGGGCTCACCGTCACCGCCGACGACTGGTGGTTCAACCTCCGCGCCTCCAACACCGAGCCCCTGCTCCGACTGAACATCGAGGCCAGGGACGCCGACACCGTCGAGAAGGTCCGCGACGAGGTCCTCGCCCTCGTCCGCGCCTGACCCGCCCCAGCCCCCGCCCCGGGCGGCCGGGCACCCGGTGCCCGGCCGCCCGCCCTGCGGGTAGGGTTGACCGTCGCGTCACCCGTCCGCCCACCCCTCGCCGGAGGAAGCCGTGCCGCTCGTCGAAGACGCCCTGCTGGACATCCTCGCCTGCCCCGTGTGCCACGCACCGCTGCGCGCCGACGAGCAGGAGAGCGAGCTGGTCTGCACCGGCGACGCCTGCGCCCTCGCCTACCCGGTGCGCGACGGCATCCCCGTGCTGCTGGTGGACGAGGCCCGCCGGCCCGGCTGAGCCCTCCGGGCCGACGGAACCCGCCATGTTCGACGAAGCGCTGCTCGACGCCCCCGACCAGCTTCTGCGCGCCGACCCGCGCGGGCTGCTGCGCGCCGCCGCGAGCGCCGGCGCGCAGGTGCGGAGCGCGGCGCGCGGCGCCGCCGAGTCGCCCCTCGTGCGGCTCACCCCCGAGGGCCGGCCGGGGACCGTGCTGCACGCCGGGCTCGGCCCCCAGGTCCCGCTGCTTGCCGACCTGTTCGAGGCGCTGGCCGGTGACGCCCTGCGGGTCGAGACCCTGCGCCCCGGCGGCCCCGCCCCCGACCCCGGCGCCCTGACCTGGCCGCTGCCCCGCTGGGTCGGTCCCCTCGACCTGCTGCTGATCACCAGCCACGAAGGGGCCGAGCCGGGGCTCGCGCTCCTCGTGGAGGCCGCCGCGCGACGCGGCTGCTCCGTCGTCGCCGTCACCCCCGAGCGCTCCCCGCTCGCCGAGGCCGTCACCCACCGCAGGGGGCTGCTGCTGCCGCTGACCGGCGCCCCGTTCCAGGAGCCCACCGGCACGCGCGCCGCCCCCGGCCCCGCCTGGGCGCTGCTCACCCCGCTGCTGCTGCTCGGCGACCGGCTCGGCCTCTTCGAGGCCCCAGACGCCACCCTCCAACGGGTCGCCGACCAGCTCGACCGCGTCGCGGAGCGCTGCGGCCCCGCCACCCGCACCCAGGACAACCCGGCCAAGGAGCTGGCCGCCCACCTCGGCGCCGCGCTCCCGCTGCTGTGGAGCGAGGGCCCGCTGGCCGGCGTCGTCGCCCGGCACGCCCGCCGCACCCTGACCGGCCTCGCCGGCCGCCCCGCGCTCGACGCCGCGCTGCCCGAGGCGCTGGAGGCCCACGCTCCGCTGCTCAGCGGCGACCTCGCCGGAGCCACCGACCCGGACGACTTCTTCCGCGACCGCGTCGAGGAGCCGGAGCCGCTGCGCCCCTACCTCCTGCTCTTCCGCGACCCGCCGCCGCACGGCGCCCCCGGCGGGCTGCCGTCCGCCGCCGACGCGGCGCGCGACCTGGCCTTCGACCGGGGGGTCGGCGTCGCCGAGCTGGCCCCCGAGGCGGACGAGCCCCTGGTCGCGCTCGCCCGGTCGCTCGCCGAGACGGACTTCGCCGCCGTCTATCTGACGCTCGCCGCCGGCCACCGCGGCTGAACGCCCACCCCGCGCACGAAGGACCCGCCATGGACCGCCTCCAGAACACCGTCCGGCCCTACGCCTGGGGCTCCACCACCGCGCTTCCCGAGCTGCTCGGCACCGAGCCGACCGGCGAGCCGCAGGCCGAGCTGTGGATGGGCGCCCACCCCGGCGCCCCCTCCCGGCTGGACCGCGGCGCGGGCACCGTGACGCTGGCCGAGGTGATCGCGGCCGACCCCGAGGGCGAGCTGGGCGCGGCGACCACCGCCGCGCTCGGGCCCCGGCTGCCGTTCCTGCTCAAGCTGCTGGCGGCAGGCGCCCCGCTCTCGCTCCAGGTCCACCCGGACCTCGCGCAGGCCGCCGCCGGCTTCGCCGAGGAGGAGGCCAACGGTGTCCCGCTGGACGCCCCGCACCGCAACTACCGCGACGCCAACCACAAGCCCGAGCTGATCTGCGCGCTCACCGCGTTCGACGGACTCTGCGGCTTCCGGCCCGCGGCGGCCACCGCCGAGCTGTTCGACGCCCTGGGCGTCGACGAACTCAAGCCGTACGCCGACCTGTTGCGCGCCCGCCCGGAGGGCGACGCGCTGCGCGAGGTCTTCACCGCCGTGCTGACCGCCGAGCCGGAGGCCGTGGCCAGGACGGTCGAGCTGGCCGCCGCCGCCGCAGCCCGGCTCGCCGCCGAGACCCCCGACCACCGCTTCGCCGCGGCCTGCGCCGCCTACGCCGGCATCGCCCGCCACTACCCGGGCGACCGGGGCGTCATCGCCGCCATGCTGCTCAACCACGTCCGGCTCGCCCCCGGCGAGGCCCTCTACCTGGGCGCCGGCGTGCCGCACGCCTACCTCGAAGGGCTCGGCGTCGAGATCATGGCCAACTCGGACAACGTGCTGCGCTGCGGCCTCACCCCCAAGCACGTCGACGTGCCCGAACTGCTGCGCGTCGTCCGCTTCGCGTCCGGCGACCCCGGCGTGCTGCGGCCCGAGCCGGACGCCACGGGCGCCGAGGTCTACGCGACGCCGATCGACGAGTTCCAGCTCTCCCGCCATCTGCCCGACGGCGCCGCCGCCACCCCGCTGCCCGACGACCGCCCGCAGGTCCTGCTGTGCGTCCGGGGGCGGGTCACGCTGCGCGGCGCGGACGGGTCCGTGTGCGACCTCGCGCCGGGCGAATCGGTCTTCGCCCCGGCCGGCGAGCGGGTCGAACTGGGCGGCTCCGGGGCGCTGTTCCGCGCCACGGTCGCCGACCGGGTGGTCCGCTGACGGCGCTTCGGCGCCGGCTGGCCGAGATGAGACCGTTCGCATAGTGCCGCCCGGGGCACGCGGTGTACATTCGGTGCGTTACCAGACGTCGTTGCTGATGGCAGTCGGGTGCGGTGTGTTGTCGAAGGCACCGCTCAGCCCGGCAGAGGGGTAAGAAGGCCCTCCGACGGACCGTGGCGCAGCGGAAGCCCCGCCCCCACCACCCCTGGGGCGGCGGGCCTCACCGCCGTAGCCTCCTGTCCGCCCACACTCGTCACCGCGTGAGGAGCAGCCGTCATGACAACGACCGCCAACGCCGCTCAGGACTTCAAGGTCGCCGACCTGTCGCTCGCCGAGTTCGGCCGCAAGGAGATCAGCCTCGCCGAGCACGAGATGCCCGGTCTGATGGCGATCCGCGAGGAGTACGCGGCCAGCCGGCCGCTCGCCGGGGCCCGGATCACCGGCTCGCTGCACATGACCGTGCAGACGGCGGTGCTCATCGAGACGCTGGTCGCCCTCGGCGCCGAGGTCCGCTGGGCCTCGTGCAACATCTTCTCCACCCAGGACCACGCCGCCGCCGCGATCGCCGCCGCCGGCATCCCGGTCTTCGCCTGGAAGGGCGAGACCCTCGACGAGTACTGGTGGTGCACCGAGCAGGCGCTGACCTGGCCCGGCACCCCCACCGGCGGCCCCAACATGATCCTCGACGACGGCGGCGACGCCACCCTCCTGCTGCACAAGGGCGTCGAGTACGAGAAGAGCGGGCAGGTGCCCGACGTGGCCACGGCGGAGAACGAGGAGCACGAGGTCATCCTCAAGCTGCTGACCCGCACTCTCGCCGAGACCCCGCAGAAGTGGACCCAGGCCGCCTCCGAGATCCGGGGCGTCACCGAGGAGACCACCACCGGCGTGCACCGCCTGTACGAGATGTTCCGCGACGGGACGCTGCTCTTCCCGGCGATCAACGTCAACGACTCGGTGACCAAGTCCAAGTTCGACAACAAGTACGGCTGCCGCCACTCCCTGGTGGACGGCATCAACCGCGCCACCGACGTCCTCATCGGCGGCAAGGTCGCCGTGGTCTGCGGCTACGGCGACGTCGGCAAGGGCTGCGCCGAGTCCCTGCGCGGCCAGGGCGCGCGCGTGATCATCACCGAGATCGACCCGATCTGCGCGCTCCAGGCCGCGATGGACGGCTACCAGGTCGCCCGCCTGGAGGACGTCGTCGAGACCGCCGACATCTTCGTCACCGCCACGGGGAACCGCGACATCATCCTCGCCTCCCACATGGAGCGGATGAAGCACCAGGCGATCGTCGGCAACATCGGCCACTTCGACAACGAGATCGACATGGCCGGCCTCGCCGCGCTGCCCGGTGTCGTCAAGGACGAGGTCAAGCCCCAGGTGCACACCTGGTCGTTCCCCGACGGGCGCAGCATCATCGTGCTCTCCGAGGGCCGCCTGCTGAACCTGGGCAACGCGACCGGCCACCCGTCGTTCGTGATGTCCAACAGCTTCGCCAACCAGACCATCGCCCAGATCGAGCTGTTCACCAAGCAGAGCGAGTACCCGACCGGGGTCTACGTGCTGCCCAAGCACCTCGACGAGAAGGTCGCCCGCCTCCACCTGAAGTCGCTCGGCGTCCAGCTCACCGAGCTGACCGAGGACCAGGCCGGGTACCTCGGCATCCCGGTCGAGGGCCCCTACAAGCCGGACCACTACCGGTACTGAGCGAAGGCCGTCCGGGCCCGCCCTCGCGCGGGCCCGGACGGGCCGCCGCCCGCACCCATGCCCCAAGGCCGCTACCGCGTCAGCGACCCCGAGGACGGCAGCCCTCTGGGCGAGGAGCGCTTCCACTGCGCGCCCGGCCCGGCCGGCTGGCGCTACACAGGGCGACTCACCGCGCCGGACGGCCGGACGCTGCTCACCACCGACCTCACGCTGGACGCGCTCGGCCGCCAGCTGCGCGTCGAACTCCACGCCGGAGGCTGGCAGTTGCGCGGTGGTGCCCTCGACGGACTGACCTGGGTCCGGATGGCGGGCGACGGCACCGCCCCCGAGGAGGGCAACGCACGGGCCACCGCCTTCAGCGGACCGTCCCCCGGCTTTCTCGTCGCCCTCGCCGCCCTGCTGCGACCCGACGCCACGGAAGGCGGGGCGCCCGCCCGCGCGCGACTCGTCACCGTCACCGCGCCGGCCCTGGCCACCCGCACCCGCGACGAGAGCTGGACCCATCTCGGCGCCGAGAGCCACCCCACCGACAGCGGACCGCTGGTCGTGGACGCCTACGAGATCGCCGACCTGGAGACCGGGGAACGGCACACCGTGCACCTGGCGGGCGACGTGGTGCTGGCCGCCCCCGGCGTCGAACTGGAGGATCTGGACTCCCCGCCCTCCATCTTCCCCCCGGAGCGCTGAACAGCGCGGGACCCCTCGCGCTCAGGCCGGCGGCACGAAGCCCGTCCGCCGCTCGGGCACCGGCTCCGGCGCCCGCTCCCGTGCCCGCTTTCGCTCCGGGAGGGCGTCGGGTATCCCGTGCGGCGCCCGGGCCGCCGTCACCGGGGCCCCCACGATCGGCTGGAAGCCACCCGCCGCCGGCACCGCTCCCGCCGCCTCCCCCGCGACGGCGCCCGGTATCGCGCGAGCCGCCTCCCGCCGCTGGCGCTCGGCCGTCAACGCGGCCAGAAACTCGTCCGGAGCCACGCCCTCGGGCGCCGGCTCACCGGTCCGCGCCACCATGTCGTCGGCCAGCCGCACCGCCAGCGACCACCGCACGGCCGGGTCCAACCGCCCCGCCCGCCCGAGGTAACGCCGCACCGTCAGCCACAGCTCCTCCGGCACCTGGGACAGGTCCGTCTCGGCGAACCGCCCGTCCCACTCCGCCGGCACCACCGGCATCCGCTCCCGTTCCCGCCGGCCCCACCCGCCGGCCACCCGCTCGCGCACCACCAGCGTCCCGGCGAACACGTCCCCCAGCCGACGCCCGCGCGCGGAGACCAGCGAGGCCACACAGGCCACCGAGCCCGCCGTCATCAGCAGCTCGACGAAGCCGATCGCCCCGCGCACCAGCGCGTGCCGGAAGCGGATCGGCCCCCCGTCCTCCCGCACCACCCGCAGCCCGCACGCCAGCTTCCCCAACGACCGCCCGTGGCTGAGCGTCTCCACCGCCACCGGCCCGCCGACCACGATCGCCAGCAGCAGGCCCACCTGCACGGCCGCCGCCGTCGCCGTCCCCAACGGGAGCACCGTGCTCAGCACCACGACGGAGAGCAGCAGATAGAGCCCGACGACCACCACCAGGTCGATCGCCACCGCCAGCGCCCGGCTCGGCAGCCGCGCCGGCTGGAGCCCGAGGACGACGGCGTCCCCCGTGACCACCTGGCCGCTCATCGAACGCCCCCTCTCACCGGACGTGACCGCCGTTTCCCACTTCCGCTGGACAGTGTGACACCGGGGTCTGACAAGCTGCCTCCCATGGACCTCGACGTGTTCGTCGCCGCGCACCGCGCGGAGTGGGAACGGCTCGACGCCCTGATCCGCCGCCGCGGCCGGCTCACGGGAGCCGAGGCCGAGGAGCTGGTGCGCCTCTACCAGCGGGTCGCCACCCAGCTCTCCCAGCTCCAGTCGTCGGCCCCCGACCCCGCGCTGGCCAGCCGGCTGACGACCCTGGTCGCCCGCGCGCGCAGCGCCGTGGTCGGCTCCCGCCGCGCGACATGGCGGGACGCGCTCCTCTTCTTCACGGTGCGCTTCCCGGCCGCCTGCTACCGCACCCGCCA
This sequence comes from Streptomyces zhaozhouensis, assembly GCF_900230195.1. Taxonomy (GTDB): domain Bacteria; phylum Actinomycetota; class Actinomycetes; order Streptomycetales; family Streptomycetaceae; genus Streptomyces; species Streptomyces zhaozhouensis. Next base: position 906 of record NZ_OCNE01000021.1, on the reverse strand, counting down.
CTGGTGGGTGCCGACGGCGCTGCTCTTCACGGCGGTGGTCGCCGCGCTCGGCTGGTGGATCGCCGACGATCCCCAGGTACGGGCCAGCATCGCCGCGCCCGACGAGCTGCGCGAGATGACCCGGCCGGGCGGCGCCTACGAGTCGTACTACTCCAGCAGTCCCGCCGCCGCGTTCTCCGCCCAGGTGTGGACGAACAACGCGCAGGTCGCCGGAATGTCGCTGGCCTTCGGCGCGCTCCTGGGACTCCCCGTTCTGTGGGTGCTCCTGCAGAACGCCGTCAACCTCGCGGCCGGCCTCGGGCTGATGGCTTCCGCCGACCGGCTCGACGTCTTCCTGGGGCTGATCCTGCCGCACGGCCTGTTGGAGCTGACGGCGGTCTTCGTCGCGGCGGGCGTCGGGCTCCGACTCGGCTGGACGGTCATCGACCCGGGGCCGCGCCGCAGGACGACCGCGCTGGCCCAGGAGGGCCGGGCCGCTCTGGGCATGGCGGTGGGACTGGCCGCCGTGCTGCTGGTCGCGGGAGCGATCGAGGGCTTCGTGACCCCCTCCGGACTGCCGACCTGGGCCAGGATCGCGATCGGCGTCGCGGCGGAAGTGGCCTTCCTGCTCTATGTCTTCGTCGTCGGCCGTCGCGCCGTCGCCGCAGGTGAGACGGGTGACGTGGCGGCCGCCGACCGCCCGGTCGAGGCCCCGGTCGCCGCCTGAGCGAGCGCGGCTTGACGAGGCCGGGGGCGAGGCGTAATGTTCTCCGAGCTGCCTCAAAGGCGGTCGTCTTTTTCGGCCGGCCACGAGGAAGCATCCCGCCACCGCGTGTGGCACCCACTTCGTGTGAACCTGATTCCCGGTGAGGGTCTGCTTCGGCTTGTCCGAGGTATGTCTGAATTGGGGTTCCGGAGCCCGGATTT
>NZ_OCNE01000057.1 GCF_900230195.1 Streptomyces zhaozhouensis | reverse complement strand
GGGCAGGGGAACTACGCGGCGGCCAACCAGTTCCTGACCGGTCTGGCGCATCTTCGTGCGGCGGAGGGTCTGCCCGCCCAGTCGTTGGCGTGGGGTCTGTGGGACGAGGCCGAGGGCATGATCCAGGGGCTGACCGACACCGACGTGGAGCGCATCCGCCGTTGGGGCATGCACGCGCTCAGCCCGGAAGAGGGCCTGGCCCTCCTCGACACCGCCGGCCGACTCCCCGCCGCATCGCTTGTGGCAGCCAGGTTGGACACGGCAGCCATCCAGCAAAGGGTGGGCGGCATTCCGCACAAGTTCCGTGGCCTGGTGCGCGAACCGGTGCGCCGGGTGGCGGCGGAGGCTCAGGCAGCTGATGCGGGGCAGGCGTTCAGCGACCGCATGGCGGGGCTCGGTGAGGAGGAACGCGAGGTCGCCGTGCTGGATCTGGTGCGCGGCCATCTCGCCGCCGTCCTCGGCCTGGCGAGTCCGGACGCCATCGATCCGGAGCGCGCGTTCCTTGAGGTTGGCCTCGACTCCCTCGGGGCCGTCGAACTCCGCAACCGCCTCAAGTCCGCCACCGGGCTCAATGTGCGCTCCACTGCGGCATTCGACCATCCCACCCCCCGTGCCCTCGCCGGGTCGCTGCTCTCGCAGCTGGCGCCACCGGACCGGAGCGACACGGCGAAGGAGGAACAGCGGGTCCGCCTGGCGCTCCAGTCCATTCCGCTTGAGCGGCTCCGCGACGCGGGCCTGATGGCCGACCTGTTGCAGCTCGCCGGACTGGCGGACGAGGAGGCCACGGCCTCGCACAACGGCCTGGACGACCAGGGCGAGAAGCTCGACATCGACGCGATGGACACGGAGAGCCTGATCAGTATGGCGCTGGACAACTCTGACCTCGCCGACAGCGGCCAGGAGGCGTGACGTGGTGACTGCGAACGACCAGAAGCTGGTCGCGGCGCTCCGTTCTTCCGTCAAGGAGACGGAACGGCTGCGCGACCAGGTCAGGAAACTGACGTCAGCGGCCAGGGAACCGATCGCGGTGGTCGGCATGGCGTGCCGGTACCCGGGCGGGGTTGGCAGTCCGGAGGATCTGTGGCAGTTGGTGTCCGAGGGGCGTGACGGGGTCTCGGAGTTCCCCCGCGACCGTGGCTGGGGGGTGGAGCGGCTCTACGACCCGGAGCTGTCGCGCCCGGACACCAGCTACGTGCGCGAGGGCGGCTTCCTCCACGACGCCGCGGAGTTCGACCCGGTGTTCTTCGGGATCAGCCCGCGCGAGGCGCTGACCATGGACCCGCAGCAGCGGCTGCTGCTGGAGACCTCCTGGGAGGCGCTGGAACGGGCCGGCATCGTTCCCAGCACGTTGAAGGGGAGCCAGACCGGTGTCTTCGCCGGCCTGATGTACCACGACTACGCGCGGAGTGCGGTCTCCGGAAGCGTCGTCTCAGGGCGCGTCTCCTATGCGCTGGGCCTGGAGGGGCCGTCCGCCGTGGTCGACACGGCGTGCTCGTCCTCGCTGGTCAGCCTCCACCTGGCTGTGCAGTCGCTGCGCCGTGAGGAGTGCTCGTTGGCGCTGGCCGGCGGCGTGACCGTGATGGCCACTCCCGGCATGTTCAGCGAGTTCAGCCGCCAGGGCGCCCTGTCACGCGGCGCCCGGTGCCGGTCCTACGCCGGGGCGGCGGACGGCACCGGCTGGTCGGAGGGCGTCGGCGTCCTGGTGCTGGAACGGCTGTCGGACGCGCGGCGCAACGGGCACGAGATCGTGGCCGTGATCCGTGGTTCGGCGGTCAATCAGGACGGCGCGTCCAACGGCTTCACCGCCCCCAACGGCCCTGCCCAGGAACGGGTGATCCGTCAGGCACTGGCCAGCGCCCGCCTCTCCCCGGCCGATGTGGACGCGGTGGAGGGCCATGGCACGGGCACCACCCTGGGTGACCCGATCGAGGCGCAGGCGCTCCTGGAGACCTATGGTCAGGACCGGCCGGAGAACGGTGAGCCGCTGTGGTTGGGTTCGCTGAAGTCGAACATCGGTCACGCGCAGGCGGCGGCCGGCGTCGGCGGCATCATCAAGATGGTGATGGCGATGCGGAAGGGCATCATGCCCAGGACCATCCATGTGGACGAGCCGTCGCCGCACGTGGACTGGTCGGCCGGCGCGGTGAAGCTCCTGACCGAGGAGCGCCGTTGGGAGCGCAACGGCCGACCTCGTCGGGCGGCGGTCTCGTCGTTCGGCATGAGCGGCACCAACGCGCATGTGATCGTGGAGGAGGCGCCTGAGGTTGAGGCGCCGGCCGAGATCCCTCAGTCTGGGGTTTCGTTGGTGGCGGTGCCGTGGGTGGTGTCGGCGAAGTCGGTTGAGGCGTTGCGGGCGCAGGCGGGGCGGTTGGTGTCGTTTGTGCGTGAGCGTC
>NZ_OCNE01000006.1 GCF_900230195.1 Streptomyces zhaozhouensis | reverse complement strand
ACCCCCTCCTCCTGCGCGACCGCCACCAGCCCCCGGTCCAACGCCTCCAACCGCGGACCCGACCGCTCCGCGACACCCGACCCCGCGCCGGCACCGGCCTCCTCGGCCACCGCACCCGGCGCCCCACCACCCCACAACCCGACCGACAACAGACCGGCCGTCAGCAGCGCGACCCCGGAGCGGCGTCTGCCGGGGCGGGTGGGGGATTCGGCTCGTCGAGGTCTCATGCGCGGCTCCCCCTGGCGGAGTTGAGTCGATTCATTTTTGAAGAGTGGTCTCGCTGGTCGCTGGGCACGATGGGGTGAGTCGTTTCAATGAACGGGTCGACCGAGACGGTCGCCGTGACGCTATGAGGGCGCTCGTCGCCAGTCAAGGGTCAGGACACGGTGGGTCTGGCGACCGTGCCGGGGGGTGGTGCGAGGTACACCTCGACCGGGTGGGTGGCCGGGCTGACCGTGAACGGTCGAGTCGGAAGGATGGTGGTCAACAACGAACACGACCGGAGAAGGCGGAGACGAGATGGCCACCGACACGCTGGGGCGGACGACCTTGGACGAGGGGCGCAACGGAATCCCCGCCGCGCGCCGGGACGCCCCCGCCGAGGGGAGGGTCGCCGCGCTGCTCAAGGCGCCGTGGCGCGGGCTCGGCATCGCGTTGGCGATCGTCTTCGTCTCGGTACCGCTGTTCGCGCTGACACTGGTCTCGATCGGTCTGATCCCGATCGGCATCGGTCTCTACACCACACCGGTGCTCATGACCTGGATGCGGGACTTCGCCGACTGGCGCAAGTCGCTGGTGGCCGAGTGGGCCGGCCTCCCGGTGCCGGAGCCGCGGCGCGCCCAGTGGGCCGAGGACGCCGGCGCCCCCCGCAGGACCATGGTGCTGATGGCCGACCCGGCGAGCTGGCGGCAGCTGTGGTGGCTGCTGGTCGACACGACCGCCGGCCTGACCGTCGCGCTGCTGCCGTTCGCCATGATCGCCCAGGCCGGCTACGGCTATGTGCTGGCGGCGGGTGTCTGGGAGTCGATCAACGACGCGGGCGGCAGCAACTGGTACGGCTTCATCAAGATCGAGGACCAGGACGCCGCCAACCAGGCCGCGCTGCTGGGCTCCGGCCTGCTGGTGGTCGCGATCCTGATCGCCGGCGTCGTCCTGCGCGGCAACCTCCGCCTCACCCGGCTGCTGATCGGCCGCTCCTGACCCGGGCGGGTCCCTCCCCGCCCCCACCCGACCCCCGAGCCCCGGCGCCAACCCCCAGCGCGCCGGGGCTCGGGCGCGCGCCGGGCGCGCGCCGGCGGGGCGAACCCTCGCCAACCCGCCCGGTCAGGCGTCCGCCGCGCGCTCAGGCGTCCGCCGCCCGTTCCGAGGTGCTGCGCAGGACGCAGAACTCGTTGCCCTCGGGGTCGGCGAGGACCGCCCAGCCGGTGCCGTCGGGGGCGCGGTGGTCGCTGACGAGGGTGGCGCCGAGGCCCAGGATGCGGTCGATCTCCTGCTCGCGGGTGGTCTCGGGGCGCAGGCAGAGGTGGACGCGGTTCTTGGCGGTCTTGGGCTCGGGGACCTGGTTGAAGTGCAGGACCGGTCCCTCGGCGAGCAGGACCTGGGTCTCCTCGTCGCCCGGCCGGTCGTCGGGGTGTGGCGGGCGGCCGGTCACCGCGCTCCAGAAGCGGGCCAGTTCGTAGGCGTCCGCACAGTCGATCGCGATGTTCTGCACGAGGGAAACCATGCGCGACAGCCTTACGGAAGCGCCGCCCGAGCGCCAGCGGTCGCGCTCACCTGCCGGCGGGGCGGGCGAGGGCCCGGTCGAGGGCCTCGCCGAGGGGGCGGTCGCGGAGCGGGCCGGTGGCGAAGTGGTGCCAGGCGGCGGGCCGCGCGGCGAGCGCCTCGGTGACGAGGGAGAGCACGGTGGGGAGCGCGCCGGCCTCGTCCGGCGGCGGCGGGGGCGCGGCGAGGGCGAGGTGGGCGGGGAGGGCGCGCAACGTCGCCCGGGTGCGGTGGGGGCTGACCGTCACGGCCTCCGTCCAGGCGCCCGCGGCGCCGGGGTGGGGGCCGAGCAGCGTGCGGAGTTGGCCGGTGAGCCGGTGCAACGCGTCGGCGGGCGCGCTGTGCCGGGCGAGCAACGAGTCGAACGCGGGGCCGAGCGGGTAGCCGCGCACCGCGTGGGCCAGCAGCAGCCGTTCCAGCGTTCCGTCGGTGGCGCCCGGCCCCGCCAGGGCGTCGAGGACGGCGGCGGGTTGCCAACTCAGCTCGTCCAGGGGCGCGTCGGCCGGCCTCTCGCGCCGGTCGAGGCCGAGCGCGCGCCGGGTCGCGTGCAGCGCGCGGTCGAACGCCGGGTCCTCGGCCGCCGGGTAGGCGCCCCGGCGACGGCGTCGGTGGGCGCGGCCCTCGCGGGCGTCGGCGAGGAGGGCCCCGGCGCGCTCGGCGAGCGCGGGGCGCTGGTCGGCGGGCAGCAGCCGCGCCAACTCTGCCAGCCACGCGAGCTGCCCCGGCTGGCAGACGGGGAAGCCGGGCCGCGGCCGCCAGAGCGCCAACGCGGCGAGGGCGGCCTCGGCGTACCGTGCGCGCAGCGCGGCCCTGGTCTCCGGCGGGCTGCGCCAGGGCAGTCGGTGGTCGGTGTCCGGCTCCAGCAGGGGGCGCCAGCGTTCGGCGAGGGCGCGGGCGATCCAGTCGGTCGCCGCCGCCAGGCCGCGCTCCGGGGTGGCGCCGAACGTGCCGAGGTAGGCCGACGGCAGCCGGCGGTCCGGCTCGGGGAGCGCGGCCAGTTCCTCGGCGACGCGGGCGGCGGCCTCCTCCGGGGCGTGGCCCTCGACGCGCAGCCGGCAGACGCGGCTGGTCAGGGCGGCGCCCGCGAAGCGGGCCAGGTCGGCCTCTGCCAGCTCGACCAGCAGCGCGGCCGGGAGCGCGTGCGGAAGGGTGCCGAGGAGGAGTTCGGCGACGACGGCCCTGGTCTGCTCGCCCGTCTGCTCGCGCGCCTGCTCGCCCGCCCGCTCGCCCGTCCGCCCGCTCGCCTGTCCGCCTGCCGGCGCGTCGGCGTCGCGGGACAGCAGTGCCCAGAGGGCGGTGACGCGGTCGGCGTGGGTGGTGAGGACCTCGCGCCAGAGCGCGCGCCAGGCGCTGAGCGCCGCCCCGTGCGCCGCCACCCAGGCGTTCAGTTCCTGGCCCTCGGTGAGTTGTGCGGGCGGCCCGGGGAGCAGGGCGACGGCGGCGGCGAGCACCTCCGGCGCCAGGTCCGGGGAGCGCAGCACCAGCCGGGCGGCGTCGGGTCGTTCGACCGCCTCGGGAGTGACGGGCGCGGGGGCGGGAACGCGCCGGCGCAGTTCGGCGACCACGGCGGCGCGCGAGGCGGGGTGCGCGCCGGCGTGCGCGAGTGCGCCCAACCGTTCGTCCGCGCGGCGGGCGGCGACGGCGGCGTGCCACTCCTCGGGGCAGTCGGGATGGGCGAGCGCCGCCAGCACCGGGGCGTCCGTCTCGGCCCCCACGGCGGCGGCGAGCAGCCCCTCGGGGGCGGAGCCGGCGTGCGGACCGGTGAGCAACGCGGCCAGCAGCGCGTCGCGTTCCGGCCCGGCCGGCAGCGTCCCGGCCCGGTCGACCGCGAGTACGGTCACCGGCGAGTCGGGTGCGGCACCGTCCAGGGCCCGCGCGAGAAAGGCGGCCGGCAGCCGCACCCCGGGCTCGGCCCCCGCCGAGCTCCCCGCCGAGCTCCCCGCCGCGTTCCCCGTCGCGCCTCCGGCCGCCGGCATCCGCGCTCCCCCCGCTCGAAGCCTCTTTCGGGGCGGGGCCCTCGCCCCGCCCCGAACACCCTAGAGGGACCGCGACTCAGTGGCCCCTCGCGATCCACTCGGGCAGGTGCGGCGCCTCCTGGCCGATGGTGGTGGTGTCGCCGTGGCCGGTGCGGACCACCGTGCCCAGCGGCAGGGTGAGCAGCCGGTCCCTGATCGAGTCGACGATGGTCGGGAAGTCGGAGAACGAGCGCCCGGTGGCGCCGGGACCGCCCTGGAAGAGCGTGTCCCCCGTGAACACCGTCTCCAGCGCCGGCGCGTGCAGACAGATCGCGCCCGGCGCGTGCCCCGGCGTGTGCAGCACGGTCAGCTCCACCGAGCCCACGGAGAGCCGCTGCCCGTCGGCCAGTTCGCCGTCGGGATCGCGCTCGGGGTGGGTGAGCTTCCACAGCGGAAGGTCGGCGGGGTGGAGCAGGATCGGCGCGCCGGTGCGCGCGGCCAGCTCGGGCGCGGCGTTGACGTGGTCGTTGTGCCCGTGGGTGGCGACGATCGCCCGCACCGCGCGGTCGCCGACGGCCTCGGCGATGGCCGCCGCGTCGTGGGCGGCGTCGACGACCAGCACCTCGCTGTCGTCGCCGACCAGCCAGACGTTGTTGTCGACCTCCCAACTGCCGCCGTCCAACTCGAAGACGCCGGAGGTCACCACGCGCTCGACCCGGGTGCCGGTGCTCACAGGACCACCACCGAACGCAGCACGTCGCCCTCGTGCATCCGGTCGAAAGCCTGCTCGACCTGGTCGAGAGCGATCGTCTCGGTGACGAACGCGTCCAGGTCCAGTCGGCCCTGCCGATAGAGGTCGATCAGCATCGGAAAGTCCCGGGACGGCAGACAGTCCCCGTACCAGGAGGACTTCAGCGCGCCGCCCCGCCCGAAGACGTCGAGCAGCGGCAGGTCGATCCGCATCTCCGGGGTCGGCACCCCGACGAGGACCACCGTGCCCGCCAGGTCGCGGGCGTAGAAGGCCTGTTCGTAGGTCTCCGGCCGGCCGACCGCCTCGATCACCACGTCGGCGCCGAAGCCGCCGGTCAGCTCGCGGATCGCGGCCACCGGGTCGTTCTCCCCCGAGCGCACCGTGTGGGTGGCACCGAGCCCCTCGGCGATGCTCAGCTTCCGGTCGTCGATGTCCACCGCGATGACCTTCGCGGCGCCGGCCAGCCTGGCGCCCATGATCGCCGCGCCGCCGACCCCGCCGCAGCCGATCACGGCGACGCTGTCGCCCCGGCCGACCTGGCCCGTGTTGATGGCCGCGCCGATGCCGGCCATCACGCCGCAGCCCAGCAGGCCGGCGGCGGCCGGCGACGCCTCGGGGTCGACCTTGGTGCACTGTCCGGAGGCCACGAGAGTCAGCTCGGCGAAGGCGCCGATGCCCAGCGCCGGGCTGAGCGGGGTCCCGTCGGTGAGCGTCATGGGCTGCTTCGCGTTGTGGGTGGCAAAGCAGTACTGCGGGCGGCCCCGCAGACAGGCGCGGCACTGGCCGCACACCGCGCGCCAGTTGAGCACCACGAAGTCGCCCGGCTCGACCTCGGTGACGCCCTCGCCGACCGACTCGACGACGCCGGCCGCCTCGTGTCCGAGCAGGAACGGGAACTCGTCGTTGATGCCGCCCTGGCGGTAGTGCAGGTCGGTGTGGCACACCCCGCAGGTGCGGACCCGGACCAGCGCCTCGCCGGGCCCGGGGTCGGGGACCAGGATGGTCTCCACGCGCACCGGCTCGTTCTTGCCGGGTGCGATCACACCGCGTACCTCATGTGCCATTTCGGACGCCTCCGGGTCGCTTTGTCGATCACGAGGCAGCCATTGTGCGGCACGGCCGCCGCCAGCGGAAACCCCGCGCGTGGGGTGCGCTCGGCGGGCCGGGTGAACGCGCGACGGGCCGACGCGTGGCGGGCGTGCGGTGGCGGCTGAACGGGCGGCGGGCGTGCGGTGGCGGCTGAACGGGCGGCGGGCGTGCGGTGGCGGCTGTACGCGTGGCGCGCGTTCAGCGGCGCGCGGGCGTGCGGCGACGGCGGGCCGGGGAGAGGCGGGCGAGGGTCCAGGCCGTCACCAGGCCGTAGGCCGCGTGCGGGAGGAGGTCGCTGAGCCAGTCGCCGGCCGACCAGCGGCGGGGATCGCTGATGCCCAACGCCGCCATCGGCGCGTTGGAGCCGACGAGCGCGCCGGTGGTGGCCAGCGCGGCGGCGACGGCCGTGTGGCGGGGGCGGACCAGGCCCAGGGCGGCGCCGACGCCCACGCCGGTGGCCAGGCCGAGCAGCGGGCCGAGGCCCGCGACCCGGTTCTCCCGGGTCGCGCCCTCTCCCGGCACGGGCACGCCCGTCACCTCGGAGAGCCGTTCCACGCTCTCGGTCGGCGTGTCGCTGGCGCCGCGCCCGCGCACCACCATGTCGAGGTAGCTGACGGCGTTGAGCGCGCTGGTGCCCGCCGCCCCGGCGGCGGCGCCGGCGAGCGGTCCGGCGGCGGGGAAGTGGCCCCGGCGGGCCTTTCGTCCGGTTTGTCTCACGGGTCGAGAGTACGGCGACCGAGGGAGACGCGCAGCGCGAACGCCGCGCGCCGTGCCCCGTTGTCAGTGCCGGGTGCGAGGGTGGCAGCGCGCGGGCTCCCCGCGGGCCGGCGGCGTCCCTCACGTCCACGGGGGGTGTGGAGGCCGCCGCCGGCGCCTCCCGGACCTCCCGCGCGACCGAGTACCGAGGACCGAGAGGAACGACGAGATGGCACTGACCACAGAAGAGCGCGAGAGTTTTCTCGCCGAGCCCCACATCGGCGCGTTCTCCGTGGCGCCGGGCACCCCGGAGCGCGCGCCGCTGACCGTCCCCATCTGGTACCAGTACACGCCGGGCGGCGAGCTGTGGGTACTGACGGGGAAGGACTCGCGCAAGCACCGACTGGCCGTCGAGGCGGGCCGGTTCGCCATCATGGCGGAGCGGTTGGAGCCGACCGTTCGCTATGTCTCCGTCGAGGGGCCGGTCACCTCGGTCAGCGAGGGCGGGGAGTCCGAGCTGCGGGAGATGGCCACGCGCTATCTGCCGCCCGACAAGGTGGACGGCTACGTGAAGTACGCGTACGCCGAGCAGGGCCAGCACGTGGTGATCCGGCTGCGCCCCGAGCGCTGGCTGAGCGCGGACCTCGGCACGATCTGACCTCCCCGCCGGGCGACCGCGCCGCGGGGGCCGGCACGGCTCCCCGCGCCCCGGTTCGTGGTGGGAGCGGTCGGTCAGGCGCGGGTCCGCGTGCGGTCGGTGACGGCCTGAGGGGCGCGGGGAACGGCGCGGTGCATGAGGGGCGGGGCGCGGTCGACAGCGGTGCCGGTCCGTCCGGGCGGGGTGTCGTCCACGCCCCACGTCCGGCGCTCCACCACCCCCGTCGCGGCACGCCAGGCGAGCGCCGGGGGCCATGCAGCTTGATGCAAGGCAGCTTGTTCACTCTCCTTAGCCGCTGGCAGATTGGCCGGCAGAGTCAATGGGGGTCACTAAGGGAAACGCCGTAACCCACCGCCGGAAAACGCCACACAGAGCGGCTAGCGGGTAACGCTTTACCCGGTTTTCCCAGAACCGTTGGCAGAGGTAGTTCCCGGCTATCTGCTTGAGGTGGAAGAACGAATGCCCGTCGGACAGGGGATACCGCTCACGGCCGCCCAGGCGGGAATCTGGTTCGCCCAGCAACTCGACCCGGGAAACCCGATCTACAACGCGGCCGAATACCTGGAGATCCGCGGTTCCGTCGACGCCGACGTGCTGCGCGAGGCGCTGCGTCGACTGGTCGGCGAGGCCGAGGCGCTCCAGGTGCGGATCGTCTCCGACGGCGACGAGCTGTACCAGGTCCTCGACCCCGACCGCCCCTGGGAGCTGGACGTCGTCGACCTCAGCTTCGAGGTGGACCCGGACGCCGCCGCGCAGCGTTGGATGCGGGAGGTCATGGTCGAGCCGGTCGACCCGACCGTCGACCCGCTGTTCCGTTTCGCCCTGCTGCGGGTCGGCACCTACCGCCACTACTGGTTCTACCGCTATCACCACGTGACGGTCGACGGATTCGCCGTCGCGATGCTCGCCAAGCGGGCCGCCGAGATCTACACCGCGCTGCTCGAAGGGGAGCCGGTCGGTGAGAGCCCGTTCGGCCCGCTGGCGGAGCTGGTGAAGGCCGACGAGGAATACCGCGCGGACCGGCGTTTCGCCGCCGACCGTGAATTCTGGGCCGACCGGCTGGCCGGCAGCGCCGACGTCGTGAGCCTGTCGGACCGCAAGCCGACGCTGGCGCACGCCCTGGTGCGGCGCTCGGAGTTCCTGCCCGACGACCGGCTGAACGCGCTGCGCGACACCGCCCGCGACGTCGGCGTGACCTGGCCGGCGATCATGATGACCGCCGCCGCGCTCTACCTCCAGCGGACCACGGGCGTCTCCGAGGTCACCCTCGGCCTGCCGGTGAGCGCCAGGACCGGCCGCTCCGCGCGCGCGATCCCCGGCATGGTCTCCAACGTGATCCCGCTGCGGCTGACGCTGGACCCGGCCAGGACGCTCGCCGAGACGCTGCACGCGGTCTCCGCCGAGATGCGGGCCGCCGTCAAGCACCAGCGCTACCGCTACGAGGATCTGCGGCGCGACCGGGGGCTGCTGGCCGGCGACGAGCGGCTGGTGGGCCCCGAGGTCAACATCATGATGTTCGACTACGACCTGCGGTTCGGCGAGACGCCCGCCATCGTCAACAACCTCTCCATCGGCCCCTCCGACGACCTGGCGATGATCTTCTACGGCCGCCCCGACGGCCGCGGCCTCCAGATCGACTTCGACGCCAACCCGGAGCTCTACCGGGGCGAGGAGATCGCCGCCCACCAGAACCGCTTCCTCGGCTTCCTCGACCAGCTCTCGCAGGCCGACCCCGAGCTGCCCGTCGGCCGCGTCGACCTGCTGCCGCGTTCCGAACGGCGGCTGGTGGTCGAGCGGTTCAACGAGACGGAGACGGCCCACCACGCGCCCGAGGCGACGCTGACGCAGCTGCTGGCCGAGCAGGCCAAGCGCACCCCGGCCGCCGTCGCCGTCCGCTACGAGACCACGAGGCTCAGCTACGCCAGCCTGCACGTCCAGGCCAACCGCCTGGCCCACCTGCTGCGTTCCCGCGGCGCCGGGCCCGAGACGCTGGTGGCGCTGGCCGTGCCGCGCTCCGTCGACCTGGTGGTGGCGCTGCTCGCGGTGCTGAAGACCGGCGCCGCCTATCTGCCGGTCGACCCCAACTACCCGGTGGACCGCATCGCGATGATGCTCCAGGACGCCGGCCCCACCGTGCTGCTGACCACCACCGAGACCGAGGTCGGCCTGCCCGACGAGCTGCCCGTGCCCCGGCTGGTGATCGACTCGGTGAAGACCCGCTACCAGGTCACGGGCCGCCCCGGCAGCGCGCCGCCCGACCAGCTGACCGGGCCCGACCACCCGGCGTACGTCATCTACACCTCGGGCTCCACCGGCCGCCCCAAGGGCGTGATGGTGCCGCACCGCGGCGTGGTCAACCGCCTGCTGTGGATGCAGGACCGGTACGGACTGACCGAGGATGACCGGGTGTTGCAGAAGACGCCGGCCAGCTTCGACGTCTCCGTCTGGGAGTTCTTCTGGCCGCTGATCACCGGCGCCACGCTGGTGCTGGCCAGGCCGGAGGGGCACAAGGACCCGGTCTACCTCAGCCAGTTGATCAGGGACGCCGGGATCACCACCGCGCACTTCGTGCCGTCGATGCTGAGCGCGTTCCTCCAGGAGCCGGCGGCGGCCGACAGCGTCGGACTGCGCCGCGTGATGTGCAGCGGCGAGGCGCTGCCCGAGGAGTCGCAGCGCCGCTTCCTGAAGCTGCTGCCCGACACCGAGCTGCACAACCTCTACGGCCCGACCGAGGCGTCCATCGACGTCACCTCCTGGCAGTGCTCCGACGCGGCCGGGCCCGTGCCGATCGGCCGCCCGGTGTGGAACACCAGGACCTACGTGCTGGACTCGGCGCTCCGCCCCTCCGCGCCCGGCACCCCGGGCGAGCTGTATCTGGCCGGCGTCCAGCTGGCGCGCGGCTATCTCGGCCGGGAGGGGCTGACCGCGGAGCGGTTCGTCGCCGACCCGTACGGCCCGCCGGGCTCGCGGATGTACCGCACCGGCGACCTGGCGCGCTGGGAGCCGGACGGGGCGCTGCGCTACCTGGGCCGGACGGACGACCAGGTGAAGATCCGGGGCTTCCGCATCGAGTTGGGCGAGATCGAGACGGCGCTGGCGCAGCACGAGGAGGTCGCCGAGACCGCCGTGCTGGCCCGCCGCGACCGGCCGGACGACGTGCGGCTGACGGCCTATGTGGTGCCGGCGCCCGGCACCGGGCCGAGCGTCGACGACCTGCGGCTGCACCTGGCGGGCCGGCTGCCCGAGCACATGGTGCCGGCCGCGTTCGTGCTGCTCGACGCGCTGCCGGTGACCCCCAACGGCAAGCTGGACCGCAGGGCGCTGCCCGCGCCCGACCTGGCGTCGGCCGCCTCCGACCGGGGCCCGCGCACCCCGCGCGACGAGATCCTCTGCGGGCTCTTCGCCGAGGTGCTGGAGCTGCCGAGGGTCGGCGTCGACGACAACTTCTTCCATCTGGGCGGCCACTCGCTGCTCGCCAACCGGCTGATCAGCCAGGTGCGGAACGTCTTCGGCGCCGAGCTGACCATCCGCAGCATCTTCGAGGCGCCCACCCCGGCGCTGCTGGGCGCGCGGCTGGAGGACGGCGGTGCCGGCAGCGACAGCCCGTTGGACGTGCTGCTGCCGCTGCGCCCGCACGGCGAACGTCCCGCGCTCTTCTGCGTGCACCCGGCCGGCGGGCTGAGCTGGTGCTACGCCGGGCTGATCAAGCATGTCGACCCGGAGACCCCGGTCTTCGGCCTCCAGGCGCGCGGCCTCGACGGCGCCGACGAGGAGCTGCCCGGCAACTTCACGGAGATGGCCGCCGACTACGTCGAGCAGATCCGCAAGGTGCAGCCGACCGGCCCCTACCACCTGCTGGGTTACTCCTCGGGCGGCATCGCGGCGCAGGTGATCGCGGCGCATCTGGAGAGCGTCGGCGAGGAGGTGGGCCTGGTCACCATCCTGGACACCTACCCGGGCCAGCCCATCGCGGAGTTGGGCGAGCAGGAGATCCTCGCCGACCTGCTGCGCTGGGTCGGCTACGACCGCAGGTACCTGGGCGACGAGCCGCTGCGCTACGAGCAGGTGATGGCGATCCTGCGGCGGCTCGGCAGCTCGATGGCCAGCCTGGAGCAGCGCCACATCGAGAACATCGGCCGGGTCTACGCCAACGGCCGCCATCTGGTGAACAACTTCGCGCCGCCCGTCTTCGGCGGCGACGTCGTGGTGGTCGTCGCCTCGCTGGACAAGGTGGACGTCTCGCCGACGCCCGAGAGCTGGCGCCCCTTCGTGGACGGCCGGATCACCACCCACACCCTCGAACGCAACCACAACGACCTGATGAAGCCAGGGGCCATGGCCGAGATCGGCCGGATAGTCGCCGACGAGCTGCGGAAGCTGGACGCCCGCGCGCCCGCGCTTCCGCACGGCGCCCGATGACGCGGCGCCCGATGACTTCCGCACCCCTGATCCGTCGGAGGGACGACCATGACTGACGCCGCGCGGCACACGCCGCTCGCCGATGTGATCACGCTGTTCGAGTCCCAGGTGGCCCGCACCCCCGACGCGGTCGCGCTGCGGCAGGACGAGCGGGAGCTGACCTACGCCGAGCTGAACACCCGGGTCAACCGGCTGGCCCGGCAGCTCATCGCGTTCGGCGCCAGCCCCGAGCGGCTGGTCGCGGTGCGGCTGCCGCGCGCACCCGAGCTGTTCGTCGCGCTGCTCGCGGTGCTCAAGGCGGGCGCCGCCTATGTCCCGTTGGACCCCGACTACCCGGCGGACCGGGCGGCCTACATCCTCCAGGACGCCGAGCCGGCGCTGCTGCTCGACGAGGCGCGGCTGGCGAAGCTGGAGGAGATGGCCGCCGCGCTGCCCGGGGGCAACCCGGACGACGGGGACCGGCGCTCCCCGCTGCGCCAGGAGCACCCGGCGTACGTCATCTACACCTCGGGCTCGACCGGCCGCCCCAAGGGCGTGATGATCCGCAGGGACGCGCTGGCCAACCTGGTGCTGTCGGTCGCCGACCGCTTCCCGCTCTCCCCCCGGGACCGGATGCTGGCCGTGACCACCATCTCGTTCGACATGGCGGTCGCCGAGATCTACCCGCCGCTGGTCTCCGGCGCCGCGCTGGTGATCGCCGACCGGGCGACCGTCGTCGACCCCGGTGAGCTGCTGGCGCTCGCCGAGCGCGTCGAGGCCACCGCCCTCCAGGCCACCCCCTCGCTCTGGCAGGCGCTGACCACCCACCGGCCCGCCGCGCTCAAGGGGCTGCGGATGATGGTGGGCGGCGAGGCGCTGCCCCGGCCGCTCGCCCGCCAGATGCTGGACCTCGGCGGCGGCGTCACCCACCTCTACGGCCCGACCGAGACCACCGTCTGGTCCACCTCCGCCCAACTCCGCGCCGAGGAGGGCGAGCCGACCATCGGCGGCGCGCTGCGCAACACCACGCTCCACGTGCTCGACGAGCGGCTGCGGCCGGTCGCCGACGGCGCCGTGGGGGAGCTGTACATCGGCGGGCGCGGCCTGGCCCGCGGCTACCACGGGCGGCCGGGGCTGACGGCCGGACGGTTCGTCACCAACCCGTTCGACGGTCCCGGCGAGCGGATGTACCGCACCGGGGACCTGGTGCGGCGCAGGCCCGACGGGCAGTTGGAGTACCTGGGCCGCGAGGACCACCAGGTGAAGATCCGGGGCTTCCGGATCGAGCTGGGCGAGATCGAGGCCGTGCTGGGCGACCACCCGGACGTGGCGCAGGTCGCGGTGGTGGCCCGCGAGACCACCGAGGGCGACCCGCTCAGCCCCAGGCAGCTGGTCGCCTACCTGGTGCCGGACGGCGCCGACCCGGGCGCCCCCGCGCTACGCGCGCACGTCGCCGAACGGCTGCCGGAGTACATGGTGCCGGCCGCGTTCGTCGCGCTGGACGCCTTCCCGCTGACCCCCAACGGCAAGCTGGACCGCAAGGCGCTGCCCGCCCCCGTCTTCGAGCGCGCGGAGAACGGCCGCCGGCCGCGCGACGAGCGGGAGACCCGGCTGGCGGAGGTCTTCGCCGAGGTGCTCGGCCTGCCGGAGGTCTCCATCGACGAGGACTTCTTCCTGCTCGGCGGCCACTCGCTGCTGGCGACCCGGCTGGTCAGCCGGGTCCGCGCGGCGCTGGGCGTCGAGGTCGCGGTCCGCACCGTCTTCGAGGCGCCGACGGTCGCCGCGCTCGCCGAGCGCCTGGCGCACGCCGGCGCCGCGCGCCCCGCGCTCACGGCGGGCGAGCGCCCCGCGCGCCCGCCGCTCTCCTCGGCGCAGCGCCGGCTGTGGTTCCTCAACCGCCTGGAGAACCGCGCCGCCACCTACAACCTCCCCTACGCGCTGCGGCTGGTCGGCGACCTCGACGTGGTCGCGCTGCGGCTGGCGCTGCGCGACGTGGTGGCGCGGCACGAGGCGCTGCGTACCCGCTTCCCCGAGGAGGGCGGGGTGCCGTGGCAGGAGGTCGTCCCCGACGAGTCGGCCGAGCCGCCGTTCCTGCTGCACGGTCCCGAGTCGCTGCGCCCCGACGACGCCGACCCGTTGGCGCACGCGCTGGCCGGCGCCGCGCGGCGCGGCTTCGACCTGGCGACGGAGCTGCCGCTGCGCGCCGAGCTGTTCCAGCTGGGCGAGCGGGAGCACGTGCTGCTGCTGGTGGTCCACCACATCGCGTGCGACGGCTGGTCGCTGGTGCCGCTCGGCCGCGACCTGTCGACGGCCTACGCGGCGCGGCGGGAGACCAACGCGCCGCGCTGGAGCCCGCTGCCGGTGCAGTACGCGGACTTCGCGCTCTGGCAGTCGGAGCTGCTGGGCGACGAGCGGGACCCCGAGTCGGCGCTCGCCCGCCAGCTGGCCTACTGGAAGCAGGAGCTGGCCGGCCTCCCGGAGGGCCTTGAGCTGCCGGTCGACCGGCCCCGGCCGGCGACCGCCTCGCACCGGGGCGCCAGCCTCGCGTTCCGCCTCGACCCGGAGCTGCACCGCGCGCTGTCGGGGTTGGCGCGCGAGTCGCGGGCGACGCTGTTCATGGTGCTCCAGGCCGGGTTGGCGACGCTGCTGCACCGGCTCGGCGGCGGGGACGACATCCCGCTGGGCGGGGCGATAGCCGGCCGTCCTGACGAGGCGGTCGACGATCTGGTCGGCTTCTTCGTCAACACGCTGGTGCTGCGGAACGACCTGTCCGGCGACCCGACGTTCCGGGAGCTGCTGGAGCGGGTCCGCGAGGACGACATCAGCGCCTACGCGCACCAGGACGTGCCGTTCGAGCGGCTGGTGGACGTGCTGGCGCCGGACCGCTCGCTGACCAGGCACCCGCTCTTCCAGGTGATGCTGGTCCTGCAGAACAACGACGCCGCCCGGGTCGAGCTCCCGGGGCTGGACGTCGACATGCGCCGGGTGGACGCGGGGGTCGCCAAGTTCGACCTGGCCTTCGAGATCACCGAGCGGGACTCCGGCGGCCTGGACGGCCTGGTCGAGTACGCCACCGACCTCTTCGACCGCGAGACGGTCGAGGGGCTGGTGGAGCGGCTGGTCCGGGTGCTGTCCCAGGTGGTGGCCGACCCGGGGCTGCGGGTCGGCTCGGTCGAGGTGCTGGGGGACGGCGAGCGCGAACGCGTTCTGGTCGGTTGGAACGTCGCGGGACACGAGGGGACCCGCGAACTCTCCGGCCTGACCGTGCCCCAGCTCTTCGCCCGCCGGGTGGCCGAGGCCCCGACGGCGGACTGCGTGGTCTCCGCCGAGGGCACGCTGTCGGCCGCCGAGGTGGACGCGCGTGCCGAGCGGCTGGCGGGGCATCTGGTGGCCGAGGGCGTCGGTCCTGAGCGGCTGGTGGCGTTGGCGCTGCCGCGCTCGGTCGAGCTGGTCGTCGCGGCGCTCGCGGTGTGGAAGGCGGGGGGTGCCTATCTGCCGGTCGACCCGGAGTACCCGGCCGAGCGGATCTCCTACATGCTGGGTGACGCCAGGCCGGTGCTGACGCTGGCCACCTCGGAGACGGCCGGCGTGCTGCCCGAGGGCCACCGCACGCTGCTGCTGGACGACCCGGCGACCCGCGCCGCGGTCCAGGCCGCCGCGGCGCCCGCGCCCCCGGAGACCAGGGGGTTGGTCGAGGCCCATCCGGCGTATGTCATCTACACCTCGGGTTCGACCGGCCGACCCAAGGGCGTCGTCGTCTCGCACGCCGGCGTGGCCAGCCTGCTGGCGACGCACCGCGAGCGGCTGGCCGCGGGGCCGGGCGCGCGGGTGCTGCAGTTCGCGTCGCCGAGCTTCGACGCGGCGTTCTGGGAGCTGTGCATGGGCCTGCTCTCGGGGGCGGCCCTGGTGGTCGTCGGCCGCGAGGAGCTGGGCGCGGGCGAGCCGCTGGCGGGCACGCTGCGCCGCTTCCGGGTGACGCACGCGACGCTGCCGCCGGTGGTGCTCTCCGCGATGGAGCCGGACGAGACGCTGCTGCCCGGCGGTGTGCTGGTCTCCGCGGGTGAGGCGCTCTCCGGCGAGCTGGTCGGCCGCTGGTCGGTGGGCCGCGGGCTGGTCAACGCCTACGGTCCGACGGAGTCGACGGTCTGCGCCTCGATGAGCGTGGCGCTCTCCGAGCCGGTGGTGCCGCCGATCGGCCACCCCGTCGTGGGTTCCCGGGTGTATGTGCTGGACGAGCGGCTGCGGCCGGTGGCGCCGGGTGTGGTCGGGGAGCTGTATGTCTCGGGGCGCAGTCTGGCGCGCGGGTATCTGGGGCGTCCGGGGCTGACGGCGACGCGTTTCCTGGCGGACCCGTTCGCGGGCGGGGGCGCGCGGATGTATCGCACGGGTGACCTGGCGCGTTGGTCGCGGGACGGGGCGCTGGTCTACGGCGGTCGTGCCGACGACCAGGTCAAGGTCCGCGGTTTCCGGATCGAGCTGGGCGAGGTCGAGGAGGCGCTGGCGGACCAGCCGGGCGTCGGCCAGGTGGTGGTGCTGGTCCGCGAGGACGAGCCGGGCCGCAAGCAGCTGGTCGGCTACGTGGTGCCGCGCGGCTCCGCCTCGTTGGCCTCCGGCGCGCTGCGCGAGGCGCTGGGGCGCCGGCTGCCGGACTACATGGTGCCGGCCGCCGTCGTCGTCCTCGACGCGATGCCGCAGACCCCCAACGGCAAGGTCGACCGCAAGGCGCTGCCCGCGCCCGACCTCTCCGCGCAGGCGGGCGGCCGGGAGGCGCGCGACCGGATCGAGGAGACGCTCTGCGGGCTCTTCGCCGAGCTGTTGGGGCTCGGCTCGGTCGGCATCGACGACAGCTTCTTCGACCTCGGCGGCGACAGCATCATGTCGATCCAGCTGGTCAGCCGGGCCCGCGCGGTCGGCCTGGTGGTCACGCCGAAGCAGATCTTCGAGCAGAAGACGGTCGCCGCCATCGCCCCGCTGGTCACCACGGTCGGCGTCGCCGCCAGGCCGGACGCGGGCGAGGACACCGGCCGGGGCCCCGTGCCGACGACGCCGATCGTCAGCTGGCTGCGCGAACACGGCGGCCCGGTCAGGACGTTCCACCAGTCGATGCTGGTGCAGGCCCCGGCCGACCTGGACGGCGATCAGCTGACGGCGGCCGTCGCCGCCCTGATCGACCATCACGACCTGCTGCGCGCCCGGCTGGTCGCCGACGACGCCCGGCCGCTCGAGGTGCCGGAGCCCGGCGCGCCGGGGGCGCTCACCGTCTCCCGCGCGCTGCGCCGCGTCGACGTGCGCGGGGCGGACGGCCCGGTGCTGGCGACCGTGATCGAGGGGCACACGGAGGCCGCCGCGGCCAGGCTCGACCCCGAGGGCGGGGTGATGTTCCAGGTCGTGTGGTTCGACGCGGGAGCGGACACGCCGGGAAGGCTGCTGCTGGTCGCCCACCACCTGGTGGTCGACGGCGTCTCCTGGCGCATCCTGCTGCCCGACCTGGCCGCCGCCTGCCAGGCCGTCGCCGAGGGGCGCCGGCCCGAGCTCCAGGCCACCGGCACCTCGTTCCGCCGCTGGGCCGAGCTGCTGACCGAGGCAGCCGCCGAGCGTGTCGGCGAAGTGGAGCTGTGGCGGCGGCAGTTGGCCGCTCCCGACCCGCTGCTCGGCGGCCGGCCCTTCGAGAAGGCCCGCGACGTGATGGCCACCGAGCGCTCGGTGACCTTCGCGCTCTCCGCGGAGCGCACCACCGCGCTGCTGACCCGGCTGCCCGCCGCCTACCGCGCCGGCATCGACGAGGTGCTGCTGGCCGGCCTCGCGCTGGCCGTCGGCGACTGGCGGCGGCGGCGCGGGCAGGACGCGGCCGGCGTGCTGGTCGACCTGGAGGGCCACGGCCGGGAGGACATCGTCGAGGGCGTCGACCTCTCCCGCACCGTCGGCTGGTTCACCAGCCTCTACCCCGTCCACCTCGACCCCGGCGTCACCGACTGGGACGACCTGTGGCGCGGCGGGCGCACCGTCTCCGAGGCGATCAAGCGCGTCAAGGAGCAGTTGCGCGCCCTGCCCGACCACGGCGTCGGCTTCGGGATGCTGCGCCATCTGCACCCGCCGACCGCGGCCGAGTTCGCCGCGTTCGCCGGACCGCAGCTCGGCTTCAACTACCTGGGCCGGTTCGACGGCGCCACCGCCGAGCCAGCGCCCTGGGCGCCGGCCGTGGAGTCCGACCCGCTGGGCGGCGGCGCCGACCCGGGGATGCCGATGACCCACACCCTCGAACTCAACGCGCTGACCGAGGAGCACGCCGAGGGCCCCCGCCTGAAGGCCACCTGGTCCTGGCCCGCGCTGCTGCTGGACAACACCGAGGTCACCGATCTCGCCGACACCTGGTTCCGCGTGCTCGGCGTCCTCGCCGACCACGCGGAGGGGCCCGACGTCGGGGGCCACACCCCCTCCGACCTCTCGCTGGTCTCGCTGTCCCAGAGCGAGATCGACCTGCTGGAAGCCGACTGGAGGATCTCCCGATGACGAAGCAGGGCCTGGCGGACGTGCTGCCGCTGTCCCCGTTGCAGGAAGGGCTTCTCTTCCACGCGCTGTACGACCAGCGGGCCGACGACGTCTACACCGTCCAGCTGATCCTCGACCTGGAGGGGACGCTGGACCCCACCGCGATGGCCGAGGCCGCGACCGGGCTGCTGCGCCGCCACCCCAACCTGCGCGCCGGCTTCCGCTACGAGGGGCTCAGCCGCACGGTCGGGATCATCCCGAACGAGACCCCGCTGGACTGGACCGAGACCGACCTGCGGCGGTTCAACGGCTCGGCGCGGGACGAGGAGCTGGACCGGCTGCTGGCCGAGGACCGGGCGCGCGGCTTCGACCTGACCAGGCCGCCGCTGATCCGCTTCGCGCTCTACCGGCTCGGTGAGACCCGCCACCGGCTGGTGCTCACCAAGCACCACATCCTGGTCGACGGCTGGTCGATGCCGGTGCTGGTCAAGGAGCTGTTCGCGCTCTACAGCGCGCGCGGGGACGAGCGGGGGCTGCCGCGCGTCACCCCGTTCCGCCAGTACCTGTCCTGGCTCGGCGAGCAGGACCAGTCGGCCGCCGAGTCCGCCTGGCACCAGGCGCTCGCCGGCCTGGAGGAGCCGACGCTGCTCGCCGGCGAGCGGGAGGGCGGCGAGCTGCCGGCCAGCCAGCCGCGGGCGCTGACCGTCGAGCTGCCGGCCGAGCTGACCCAGCGGGTGCGGGACGCGGCCAGGAGCCACGGGCTCACCCTCAACTCGGTGCTCCAGGGCGTCTGGGGGCTGCTGCTGGCGAGGCTGACCGGGCGGGACGACGTGGTCTTCGGCGCCACGGTCTCCGGCCGCCCGCCCGAGATACCCGGCATCGAGACCATGGTCGGTCTCTTCATCAACACCCTGCCCGTCCGCGTCGAGCTGCCGGCGCGGCGTTCGCTCGTCGAGGCGTTCACCGCGACGCAGACGCGGCAGGCCGAGTTGATGGCGCACCAGCACATCGGGCTGACCGACGTGCAGCGGCTGGCGGGGCACTCCACGCTCTTCGACACCATCGCGGTCTTCGAGAACTACCCGCTGGACCCCGCCGACCTCCAGCCGTCCGACCCGGAGCTGTCGCTCGCCGACCTCTCCGCCAACGACGCCACGCACTACCCGCTGGGCGTCATCGCCTCCGTCGTGGACGGCCGGCTGCGGATGCGGCTCGACCACAGGACCGAGGTCTTCCCCACCGAGCGGGTGCGGGAGATCGGCGAGCGGCTGGCCCGGCTCTTCACCGCGTTCGCCGACGACCCGGAGCAGCCCGTCGGCCGCGTCGACCTGCTCGGCGAGGAGGAGCTGCACCGCACCCTCGTCTCGTGGAACGGCACGGGCCGCGAGGTGGCGCCCGCCACGATCCCCGAGCTGTTCGCCCTCCAGGCCGCCCGCACCCCGGCGGCCGTCGCCGTCACCCATGGCGAGACGTCGCTGACCTACGGGGAGTTGGAGCAGCGGGCGAACCGCCTCGCGCGGGCGCTGGTCGCGCGCGGCGTCGGCCCCGAGCGGTTCGTCGCGCTGGCGCTGCCGCGCTCCGCCGAGCTGGTCGTGGCGGTGCTCGCGGTGCTGAAGGCCGGCGGCGCCTATGTGCCGATGGACCCGAGCTATCCGGCCGACCGCCTCGCCTACATGCTGGACGACGCCCGCCCCGAGCTGCTGCTCACCAGCGGCGACGCCGCGCTGCCCGAGACGCTGGACGCCTCGGGCGTGGCGCGGGTGCTGCTCGACGACCCGGCGTTCGCCGACGAGCTGGCGGGTCTCCCGGCCGGCGCCCCGGAGGCGGCGCCGCACCCGAGCCACCCGGCGTATGTCATCTACACCTCGGGTTCGACCGGCCGCCCCAAGGGCGTCGTGGTGCCGCACCGCAACGTGGTGCGGCTGATGGGCTCGACGGACCACTGGTTCCACTTCGGCCCCGAGGACGTGTGGACCCTCTTCCACTCCTACGCCTTCGACTTCTCCGTCTGGGAGCTGTGGGGCCCGCTGCTGTACGGCGGCCGGCTGGTCGTCGTCCCGCAGCAGGTCAGCCGCTCGCCCGAGGAGTTCCTGCGGCTGCTGGCCGACGAGCGGGTCACGGTGCTCAACCAGACGCCCTCCGCGTTCTACCAGCTGATGAACGCGGACCGGGAGGCGCCCGAGGTCGGTTCCCGACTCGCCCTGCGGTACGTGGTCTTCGGCGGCGAGGCGCTGGACCTGTGGCGGCTCGCCGACTGGTACGAGCGGCACGACGACGCGGCCCCGACGCTGGTCAACATGTACGGCATCACCGAGACCACGGTGCACGTCAGCCATCTGGCGCTCACCGCGCCGAGCGCGGCGGCCGGCCCCGGCTCGATGATCGGCTCCGGCATCCCCGACCTGCGGGTCTATGTGCTCGACGGCGGGCTGCGCCCCGTCGCGCCGGGCGTGGTGGGCGAGATGTACGTGGCCGGCGCCGGCCTGGCGCGCGGCTATCTGGGGCGCCCCGGGCTCAGCGCGAGCCGCTTCGTGGCCAGCCCGTTCGGGGAGCCGGGGGAGCGGATGTACCGCACCGGCGACGTGGCGCGCTGGACGGAGGACGGGCGGCTGGAGTTCGTCGGCCGGGCCGACGCCCAGGTGAAGATCCGGGGCTTCCGCATCGAGCTGGGCGAGATCGAGGCCGTGCTGGGCGACCACCCCCGGGTGGCGCAGGCCGCCGTGCTGGTCCGCGAGGACCAGCCGGGGGACCGCCGGCTGGTCGGCTACTACGTGCCGGTCGCCGGCGACGAGCCGGGCGACGCGGAGCTGCGCGCGCACGCCGCCGCGCGGCTGCCCGACCACATGGTGCCCTCGGCGCTGGTCGAGCTGGCCCGCTTCCCGCTGACCGCCAACGGCAAGCTGGACGCCAAGGCGCTGCCGGCGCCGGAGTTCGCCGGCGAGACGGGCGCGGGCAGCGAGCCGCGCACCGCCCAGCAGGAGATCCTCTGCGGGATCTTCGCCGACGTGCTGGGGCTGCCCTCGGTCGGCGTGCACGACGACTTCTTCCTGCTCGGCGGCCACTCGCTGCTGGCGACCCGGCTGGTCAGCCGGGTCCGTTCCGCGCTCGGTGCCGAGCTGGCGATCCGCACCCTCTTCGAGTCGCCGACGGTCGCCGCGCTGGCCGCCGCGCTGGAGGGCGCGGACGGCGAGCGCCCGGCGCTGGTGCCGGCCGAGCGCCCCGCGGCGCTGCCGCTCTCCTCGGCGCAGAAGCGGCTGTGGTTCATGCACCGCTTCGAGGGGCCGAGCGCCACCTACAACCTCCCGTACGCCCTGGAGTTGAAGGGCCAGCTGGACGTCGGGGCGCTGCGCGCCGCGCTGCGGGACGTGGTGCTGCGGCACGAGAGCCTGCGCACCGTCTTCCCCGACGACAGCGGCGTGCCGCGCCAGCACGTGCTGGCGGAGGACGAGGTCGACGTCGCGCTGCCGGTGGTCGAGGTGGAGCAGTCGGCGCTGGCCGAGGCGCTGGACGCGGCGGCGGCCGAGACCTTCCTGCTGGAGAGCGAGCTCCCGCTGCGCGGGCGGCTCTTCCGGATCGCCGAGGACCAGCACGTGCTGTCGCTGACGATGCACCACATCGCCTCCGACGGCTGGTCGCTGGGTCCGCTGGGCGCCGACCTGGCCCGCGCCTACCGGGCGCGGTGCGAGGGTGAGGCGCCGCGCTTCCCCGCGCTGCCGGTGCAGTACGCGGACTTCGCGCTCTGGCAGACCGAGGTGCTGGGTGACGAGGACGACCCGGAGTCGTTGGTCTCCCGCCAACTGGCCTACTGGCAGGAGGCGTTGGCCGGACTGCCCGAGGGCCTCGAGCTGCCGACGGACCGGCCGCGCCCGGCGGTCGCCTCGCACCGGGGCGGGATGTACACCTTCGGCATCAGCGCCGAACTCCACGAGGGGCTGGCGGGGTTGGCGCGCGAGTCGCGGGCGACGCTGTTCATGGTGCTCCAGGCCGGGTTGGCGACGCTGCTGCACCGGCTCGGCGCCGGCGAGGACGTCCCCGTGGGCGGGGCGATAGCCGGCCGTCCTGACGAGGCGGTCGACGATCTGGTCGGTTTCTTCGTCAACACGCTGGTGCTGCGGAACGACCTGTCGGGCGACCCGACGTTCCGGGAGCTGCTGGAGCGCACCCGAGAGCTGGACCTCCAGGCGTACGCGCACCAGGACGTGCCGTTCGAGCGGCTGGTGGACGTGCTGGCGCCGGAGCGCTCGCTGACCAGGCACCCGCTCTTCCAGGTGCTGCTGGTCCTCCAGAACACGGGCTCCACCGAGCTGGAGCTGCCGGGGCTGACCGGGCTGCCGAGGGACGTCGGCACCGGCGCCGCCAAGTTCGACCTCTCCTTCGAGCTGGCCGAGCGGGAGTTCGGCGGGCTCAACGGCATCGTCGAGTACGCCACCGACCTCTTCGACCACGACACCGTCGGCCTGCTCGTCGAGCGGCTGATCCGGGTGCTGTCCCAGGTGGTGGCCGACCCCGCCGCCCGCGTCGGCTCGGTCGAGGTGCTGGGCCACGGCGAGCGCGAGCGGGTGCTCACCGAGTGGAACGCGGCCGGTGACGAGGGGCGCCGGGTGCTCGGCGGGCTGACCGTTCCCGAGCTGTTCGCCGCCCGTGTCGCGGGCGACCCGACGGCGGACTGCGTGGTCACCGCCGACGGCGTGCTGTCGGCCGCCGAGGTGGACGCGCGCGCCGAGCGGCTGGCGGGGCATCTGGTGGCCGAGGGCGTCGGCCCTGAGCGGCTGGTGGCGTTGGCGCTGCCGCGCTCGGTCGAGCTGGTCGTCGCCGTGCTGGCCGTCTGGAAGGCGGGGGGCGCCTATCTGCCGGTCGACCCGGAGTACCCGGCCGAGCGGATCTCCTACATGCTGGGCGACGCCAGGCCGGTGCTGACGCTGGCCACCTCGGAGACGGCCGGCGTGCTGCCCGAGGGCCACCGCACGCTGCTGCTGGACGACGCGGCCACCGAGGCCGCCGTCGCCGCGGCGCCCGCGCCGCCGAGCGTCGGCGCGCTGGGGCTGCGCGAGACCCACCCGGCGTATGTCATCTACACCTCGGGTTCGACCGGCCGCCCCAAGGGCGTCGTCGTCTCGCACGCCGGCGTCGCCGGCCTGCTGGCGACCCAGCGGGAACGGCTGCTGGTCGGCCCCGGCTCGCGGGTGCTGCAGTTCGCGTCGCCGAGCTTCGACGCGGCGTTCTGGGAGCTGTGCATGGGCCTGCTCTCGGGGGCGGCCCTGGTGGTCGTCGGCCGGGAGGGCGTCACTGCGGGCGACCCGCTGGCCGCGACCCTCTCCGGCCTGGGCGTCACCCACGCGACGCTGCCGCCCGTCGTGCTCTCCGCGATGGAGCCCGAGGAGAGCCTGCTGCCGGACGGTGTGCTGGTCTCCGCGGGCGAGGCGCTCTCCGGCGAGCTGGTCGGCCGCTGGTCGGTCGGCAGGACGCTGGTCAACGCCTACGGCCCGACCGAGTCGACGGTCTGCGCCTCGATGAGCGACCCGCTCTCCGAGCCGGTGGTGCCGCCGATCGGCCACCCCGTCGTGGGCTCCCGCGTCTACGTGCTGGACG
The DNA here is from genome assembly GCF_900230195.1 of Streptomyces zhaozhouensis. Taxonomy (GTDB): domain Bacteria; phylum Actinomycetota; class Actinomycetes; order Streptomycetales; family Streptomycetaceae; genus Streptomyces; species Streptomyces zhaozhouensis. The sequence continues at coordinate 228,583 of NZ_OCNE01000006.1, read as the reverse complement.
AGCGGCTGCGGCCGGTGGCGCCGGGTGTGGTCGGGGAGCTGTATGTCTCGGGTCGCAGTCTGGCGCGCGGGTATCTGGGGCGTCCGGGGCTGACGGCGACGCGTTTCCTGGCGGACCCGTTCGCGGGCGGGGGCGCGCGGATGTATCGCACGGGTGACCTGGCGCGTTGGTCGCGGGACGGGGCGCTGGTCTACGGCGGCCGTGCCGACGACCAGGTCAAGGTGCGCGGCTTCCGGATCGAGCTGGGCGAGGTCGAGGAGGCGCTGGCCGCCGACCCGCGCGTCGGCCAGGTCGCCGTGCTGGTCCGCGAGGACTCCCCGGGCGTGCGCCAGCTCGTCGGCTACGTGGTGCCCAGGGCCGGCGACGTCCCGGACCCGGCCGAGCTGCGGGAGTTCGTCGGGCTGCGGCTGCCGGACTACATGGTGCCGGCCGCCGTCGTCGTCCTCGACGCGATGCCGCAGACCCCCAACGGCAAGGTCGACCGCAAGGCGCTGCCCGCGCCCGACCTCTCCGCCAAGGGCGACGGGCGCGGGGCCCGCGACCGGATCGAGGAGACGCTCTGCGACCTCTTCGCCGAGCTGCTCGGCCTGTCGGCCGTCGGCATCGACGACAGCTTCTTCGACCTCGGCGGCGACAGCATCCAGTCGATCCAGCTGGTCAGCCGCGCCCGCAAGGCCGGTCTGATCATCACGCCCAAGCAGATCTTCGAGCACAAGACCGTCGCCCGCCTCGCCGGCGTCGCCGGCACCGTCGACAGCGTCGTCAGCGAGGGCCCGGACACCGGCATCGGCGAGGTCCAACTCACCCCGAGCGTCCACTGGTTGCGCAACAGGGGCGGTCCCATCGACCGGTTCAACCAGTCCTCGCTGGTGCACGCCCCCGAGTGGCTCACCGAGGAGACGCTGGTCAAGGCCGTCGCCGTGCTCGTCGACCACCACGACGCGCTCCGCACCCGGCTGATCCGCGACACCGGCGCCTGGAAGCTGACCGTTCCCGAGCGCGGCACGCTGCCCGCGGTCAACCTGGTCCGCCGCGTCGACGTCGCCGGCCTCGACGCCGACGCGCTGCGCGAGGTGTCCTCCCGCGAGAGCGAGGCCGCCTGGGCCCGGATGAACCCGGACAACGGCGTGATGCTCCAGGTCGTCTGGTTCGACGCCGGGCCCGACGCCACCGGCCGGCTGCTGCTGGTCGCCCACCACCTCGTGGTGGACAACGTCTCCTGGCAGATCCTGCTGCCCGACCTGGCCGCCGCCTGCGCGGCGCTCGCCGAGGGCGACGAGCCCGAGCTCCAGGCCACCGGCACCTCGTTCCGCCGCTGGGCCGAGCACCTCGTCGAGGAGGCGCACCGCGAGTCGCGGGTCGCGGAACTCGACCGCTGGAAGCAGGTGTTGGGCAAGCCCGACCCGCTGCTCGGCGAGCGGCCGCTGGACGCCGGCCAGGACGTGCTGGCCACGCTGCGCTTCCTCACCCGGGACGAGCCGGCCAGCCGCGTCGAGCCGCTGCTGACCACCCTGCCCGCCGCCTACCGCGCCGGCGCCAACGACGTGCTGCTCACCGCGCTCTCCCTCGCCGTCGCCGAGTGGCGGCGCGGCCGGGGCGAGTCGGCCGAGGGCGTGCTGGTCGACCTGGAGGGCCACGGCCGGGAGGACATCGTCGAGGGCGTCGACCTCTCCCGCACCGTCGGCTGGTTCACCAGCCTCTACCCGGTGCGGCTCGACCCGGGCGTCACCGACTGGGACGACCTGTGGGCCGGCGGCGCCGCCATGGGCGAGGCCGTGCGGAACGTCAAGGAGCAGCTGCGCGCCCTGCCCGACCACGGCATCGGCTACGGCCTGCTGCGCCACCTCAACCACGAGACCAGGGACGCCCTCGCCGGCGTCCCCGGTCCGCAGATCAGCTTCAACTACCTGGGCCGCTCCCCGGCGCCCGGCAGCCAGGGCCCGGCCGAGCCGTGGACCCCGGTCGTCGACGCCGACATGGTGGGCGGCGCCGACCTCAGCGGCGGCCGGCCGGAGCCGGAGAGCCCGATGACCCATGTCGTCGCGCTCAACGCCATGACCGAGGACCACCCCGACGGGCCGCGCCTGCTGCTGGTCTGGTCCTGGCCGAAGACGCTGCTGAGCGAGCGCGACGTGCGCGCCCTGACGGACTGCTTCAGCCGCGCCGTCGCCGCGCTCGCCGCCCACGCGGAACACGCCGACATCGGCGGCTTCACCCCCTCGGACCTCTCCCTGGTCTCGCTCAGCCAGGACGAACTGGACGCCTTCACCCGTGGCGCTTCGGACGCCGACGGCGCCGACGACGCCGAAGCGGACGAGGACGAGGACGACTTCACGGACGAATGGGAGATGGCCAAATGAGCAAGCCAGGCGTCGAGGACGTCCTGCCGCTTTCCCCCCTCCAGGAGGGAATGCTGTTCCAGGCCCTCTACGACGAGGAGGGGCCCGACCTCTACGTGCACCAGCTGCTGCTGGACCTGTCGGGGCCCTTGGACACCCGCGCGCTGCGCGCCGCCGCGCGCGCCCTCCTGAAGCGCCACGCCAACCTGCGCGTCAGCTTCCGGCACGCGGACCTCAGCCAGCCGGTGCAGGTCGTGCACGCCAAGGTCTCCGTGCCGTGGGAGCAGATCGACCTCTCCACGCTCGACCACGAGCAGCAGCAGGCCGAGCTGGCCAGGCTCGCCGACGTCGACCAGGCCAGGGGCTTCGACCTGGAGCGCCCGCCGCTGATGCGGTTCACCGTCTTCCGCCTGGCGCCCGACCGGTTCCGGCTGATGCTCACCAAGCACCACATCCTGCTCGACGGCTGGTCGGTGCCGATCCTGGTGCGCGAGCTGTTCGAGCTGTACGGCTCGAAGGGCGACCCGGCCGCGCTCGGCCCGTTCACCCCGTACAAGGACTACCTGTCGTGGATCTCCCGGCAGGACGAGGACGAGTCACGCCGGGTGTGGACCGCGGCGCTCGCCGAGATCGAGGAGCCCTCGCACGTGGCGCCCGCCGCGCGCGGCCGGGCCCTGGTGCGGCCCGGCTGGCTTCGCCAGGACGTGCCGGCGACCACCACGAACGGGCTGCTGGCGCTGGCCCGTTCGCGCGGCCTCACGGTCAACACGGTGGTGCAGGGCGTCTGGGGCCTGCTGGTCTCCTCGCTGACCGGCAAGGACGACGTCGCCTTCGGCGCGATCGTCTCCGGCCGCCCGCCCGAGGTGCCCCGCGTGGACACCATGATCGGCCTCTTCATCAACACCCTGCCGGTGCGCGTGCGGCTGCCCGCCGCCGAGACGCTGCTCGACGCGCTGACCCGGCTCCAGGAGGAGCAGGCCGAGCTGCTGGCCCACCAGCACGTGCGCCTGGCCGACGTGCAGCGGCTCTCCTCGCACCAGGAGCTGTTCGACACCACGCTCGTCTACCAGAACTACCCCGTCGACCCGACGACCGCCGAGATGGAGGTCAACGGCGTCCGCTTCTCCGGCGTCGACGGCCGGGACGGCGCGCACTACCCGCTGAACCTCGCGGCCGGCCTGATGGGCGAGGACCTGCACCTGCGGCTCTGCTACGCGCCCGACCTCTTCTCCGAGGACGAGGCGCGCGGCGTGATGGACCGGCTGCTGCGGCTGCTGAAGACCGTCGCCGACGACCCGGGCGCCACCATCGGCCGGCTGGAGATGCTCTCCGCCGAGGAGCGCCGGCGGATGCTGGTCGACTGGAACGACAGCGCCGCCGACGCCGAACCGGCCACGCTGCCGGAGCTGTTCGCCGCGAAGGTCACCGCCAACCCGGACGCGCCGGCCCTGCTCTTCCAGGACGAGGTGGTGTCCTACCGCGAGCTGGACGAACGCGCCAACCGCCTCGCCCGGCTGCTGATCGAACGCGGCGCGGGCCCCGAGGAGTTCGTCGCGGTCTCCGTGCCGCGCTCCGTCGAGATGATCGTCGCGCTCTGGGCGGTGCTGAAGTCCGGCGCCGCCTATCTGCCGCTCGACCCGGACTACCCGGCCGAGCGGCTGGCGTTCATGGTCGACGACGCCCGCCCCCGGCTGCTGCTGGCCACCTCCGCCACCGAGGGGCTGCTGGACGGGGCCGGTGCGGACGTGCCGCGGCTGGTGCTGGACGCGGAGGAGACCCGCGCCGCGCTCGCCGACCGCTCGCCGGAGCCGGTCACCGACGCCGAGCGCGTCGCGCCGCTCACCCCGGCGCACCCCATGTACGTGATCTACACCTCCGGTTCGACCGGGAGGCCCAAGGGCGTCGTGGTGCCGCACCACGGCCTGGCCAGCCTGGTCGCCACCCAGGTCGAGCACACCGGCGTCGGCCTGGGCAGCCGGGTGCTCCAGTTCGCCTCCGTCAGCTTCGACGCCGGCTTCTGGGACATCGCGATGGGCCTGCTCTCCGGCGGCGCCCTGGTCCTCGGCACCTCCGAGGAGATCCTGCCGGGCGACCCGCTGGCCGCGCTCGTCCGCCGCCACAAGGTCACCCACGCCACCCTGCCGCCCGTCGCGCTGGCCTCGCTGCCGGCCGACCAGGACGTGCTGGCCGGCGCCACGCTGGTCTCCACCGGTGACGCCTGCACCCCCGAGCTGGTGGCCCGTTGGGCGCCGGGACGGCGGATCGTCAACGGCTACGGCCCGACGGAGACCACCGTCGGCGCCACCCTCTCCGGCGCGCTGACCGCCGACGGCCAGACCCCGCCGATCGGCCGCCCGTTCGCCAACACCCGGGTCTATGTCCTCGACGGCCGGCTCAAGCCGTGCCCGGTCGGGGTGCCGGGCGAGATGTACCTGACCGGCGACGGCCTGGCCCGCGGCTACCTCAAGCGTCCCGGGCTGACCGCGGAGCGGTTCGTCGCCGACCCGTTCGGCCCGCCGGGATCGCGTCTCTACCGCTCCGGCGACCTGGGGCGCTGGCGGGCGGACGGCACCCTGGAGTTCGTCGGCCGCGCCGACAACCAGGTCAAGGTCCGCGGCTTCCGCATCGAGCTGGGCGAGATCGAGACCGTGCTGACCGGGCACGACAGCGTCGCGCACGCCGTCGTCGTGGTCCGCGAGGACAAGCCGCAGGACAAGCGCGTGGTGGCCTACGTCGCCTCCGCCGAGGGCAGGACCGCCTCCGTCGAGGAGCTGCGCGAGCATGTCGCCGCCAGCCTCCCCGAGTTCATGGTGCCGTCGGCGACGGTCGTGCTGGACGCGTTCCCGCTGCTGCCCAACGGCAAGGTGGACCGCAAGGCGCTGCCGGCGCCCGAGCTGGCCGGCAGCGTCGGCGGGCGGCAGCCGATGTCGCCCGAGGAGGAGACCCTGTGCGGGCTCTTCGCCGAGGTGCTGAGCCTGGAGTCGGTCGGCGTCGACGACAACTTCTTCGACCTGGGCGGCCACTCGCTGCTCGCCACCCGGCTGATCTCCAGGGCCCGTTCCGAGCTGGGCGTCGAGCTGGCGATCCGCACCCTCTTCGAGGCGCCCACGGTCGCCGGACTCGCCGAGAAGGTCGCCGCCGCCGGCGGCGCCCGGCCGCCGCTGCGCGCCGTCGAGCGGCCCGAGCGGGTGCCGCTGTCCTACGCGCAGGCCCGCCTGTGGTTCCTCAACCGGATGGACACCGAGCGCGGCACCTACAACATCCCGCTCAGCCTGCGGCTGCACGGCACCGTCGACGAGACGGCGCTCGCCGCCGCCTTCGGCGACCTGCTGGCCCGCCACGAGTCGCTGCGCACCGTCTACCCGGTCGCCGACGACGGCGAGCCGAGGCAGCTGGTGCTTCCCGTCGAGAAGGCCCGACTCCCCTTCGAGACCAGGGAGTGCGACGAGGACGGCCTGATGGACGTCCTGACGACCGAGGCGCTGCGCGGCTTCGACCTGGTCGAGGAGCTGCCGCTCCGGGTGACCCTGCTGCGGGTCGCCGAGGACGACCACGTGCTGCTGATCGTGCTGCACCACATCGCCACCGACGGGTGGTCCATGGCGCCGATGACGCGCGACCTGGCCGCCGCCTACGAGGCCCGACTCGCCGGCCGCGCGCCGGAGTTCACCCCGCTGCCGGTGCAGTACGCCGACTACGCCCTCTGGCAGAACCGGATGCTGGGCAGCGAGGACGACGAGAGCAGCGTCATCTCCCAGCAGCTGGACTTCTGGCGTCGCACCCTCGCCGACCTGCCCGAGCAGTTGGCGCTCCCCACCGACCGGCCGCGCCCCGCGGTCCTCGGCCACGAGGGCGAGGGCGTCACCCTCGCCATGGACGCGACGCTGCACGCCAGGCTGGCGCGGCTGGCGCACGACTCGGGCGCCAGCATGTTCATGGTGCTCCAGGCCGGACTCTCCGCGCTCTTCGACGCGTTGGGCGCCGGCGACGACATCCCGATCGGCACCCCGATCGCCGGCCGCACCGACGACGCGGTCGCCGACCTGGTCGGCTTCTTCGTCAACACGCTGGTGCTGCGCACCGACACCTCGGGCGACCCGACGATGCGGCAGCTGGTGGAGCGCGTCAAGGAGACCAACCTCGCCGCCTACGCCCACCAGGACCTGCCGTTCGAGCGGATGGTCGAGGTGCTGAACCCGCCGCGTTCGCTCTCCCGGCACCCGCTCTTCCAGGTGCTGATGAGCGTCCACAACAACGCGGACGCCGAGCTGTCGCTCACCGGGCTGACCGCCTCGCCGTTCGCCGCCGAGCAGAAGGTCGCCAAGTTCGACCTGGCGGCGCACTTCGCCGAGAGCTTCGACTCGGCGGGCTCGCCCGCCGGCCTGGAGGGCGTCCTCCAGTACAACGTCGAGCTGTTCGACCGCGCCACCGTCGAGTCGATGGGCCAGCGCCTCATCCGGCTGCTGACGGCGGCCGTCGAGCGGCCGGACGAGCCGCTCGGCCGGCTCGACCTGCTCGCCGACGAGGAGCGCGCCGCGCTGCTCGCCCACGGCACCGGGCCCGAGCTGTCCTTCCCCGACGTGCCGGTGAACGCGCTGATCGAGGAGCGCGTCCAGCGCGACCCCCAGGCCGTCGCGCTGGTCAGCGGCGAGGTCACGCTGACCTACGCCCAGCTCAACGCCAAGGCCAACCGCGTCGCCAGGCTGCTGCTCTCGCACGGCGCCGGCCCGGAGCGGGTGGTGGCGCTCGCGCTGCCGCGCTGCGCCGACCTGGTCGTGGCGATGCTCGCGGTGTGGAAGTCCGGCGCCGCCTATCTGCCGCTGGACCCCGACCACCCGGCCGAGCGCACCGCGTTCGTGCTGGCCGAGGTCACCCCGGCGATGGTGATCACCGTCTCCTCCACCGAGGTGAGCCTGCCGGCCGACGACGGCACGCCGCGGCTGCTGATGGACGACCCGGGGACCGAGGCGCTGCTCGCGGGCCAGCAGGAGCACGACGTCACCGACGCCGAGCGCCCGATGCCGCTGACCGCCGCGCACCCGGCGTACCTGATCTACACCTCCGGCTCCACCGGCCAGCCCAAGGGCGTGGTCCTCGAGCACCGCGCGCTGGGCAACTACCTGGGCAGCGCCGCCCGGTTGAACCCGGCCTTCGGCGGCACCACGCTGCTGCACGCGCCGATGACCTTCGACGGCAGCGTCTCCTCGCTCTACGTCCCGCTGGTCCAGGGCGGGCGGGTGCATCTGGCCTCGCTCAACGAGGGCACCCGGCGCGGCCCGGACGGCGGCTCGGCCGAGTCGACCAGGACCGCGCTGGCCCGCGACCCGTTGACGCTCTTCAAGGGCACCCCCAGCCACCTGCCGCTGCTCGCCGGGCTGCCCAGGGAGTACAGCCCCGACGAGGAGCTGCTGATCGGCGGCGAGGCGCTGCACGGCGAGGCCGTCGCCGCGCTCCGCAGGGAACGCCCCGGGCTGCGCGTCAGCAACGTGTACGGGCCGACCGAGGCGACCGTCAACTGCACGATCTACACGGTGGAGCCGGGCGAGGAGCTGCCGCCGGGGCCGGTGCCGATCGGCCGCCCCTACGCCAACAACCGGGTGCAGGTGCTGGACGGTGCGCTGCGCCGGGTCCCGCCGGGTGTCGTCGGCGAGCTGTACGTCTCCGGCGTCAACCTGGCGCGCGGCTACCACCTGCGCCCCGGGCTGACCGCCGAGCGGTTCGTCGCCGACCCCAACGGCCCGGCCGGCTCCCGGATGTACCGCACCGGTGACCTCGCCCGGTGGAACGCCGACGGGCAGCTGGTCTACGTCGGCCGCGTCGACGGACAGGTCAAGCTGCGCGGTTTCCGCATCGAGCTGGGCGAGGTCGAGGCGCTGCTGGTCGAGGAGCCGACCGTCGAGCGGGCCGCCGTGATCATCCGCGAGGACACCCCGGGCGACCAGCGGATGGTGGCCTATGTGGTGCCGGTCGCCGGCGCCAGGCCGGACGTGGCGGTGCTGCGCGAGGCGGTCGCCGCGCGGGTGCCGGACTACATGGTGCCGGCGGCGATCGTGGTGCTGGACGCGCTGCCGCTCAACCACAACGACAAGCTGGACCGTTCCGCGCTGCCGCAGCCCGACTTCGGGGCCGGCTCGACCGGGCGCCCGCCGCGCGACGAGCGGGAACGGGTGCTGTGCGAGGCGTTCGCCGAGGTGCTGTCGCTGCCCAGCGTCGGCATCGACGACGACTTCTTCGAGCTGGGCGGCCACTCGCTGCTGATCATGCGGCTGGCCGGGGTGGTCAAGGAGCGGCTGGACGCCGAGCTGACCATCCGCACCATGTTCGAGGCGCCCACCGTCGCGCGGCTGGCGCACCGGCTCGGCACCGACACCTTCGACGACGCGCTCGGCGTGATGCTGCCGCTGCGCGTGCCCCCGACGCTGGCGCCGCTGTTCTGCGTCCACCCGGGCCTCGGCGTCGGCTGGGTCTACTCGGGCCTGGTGAAGGAGCTGGAGGCGGACCGCCCGGTCTACGCCCTCCAGGCGCGCGGACTCACCGGCGACGGGGAACTCCCGGCCAGCGCCGCCGAGATGGCCGACGACTACGTGGCGCAGATCCGCCAGGTCCAGCCGCACGGGCCGTACCACCTGCTGGGCTGGTCGCTGGGCGGCATGGTCGCGCACCTGATCGCGACCCGGCTGCAACAGCAGGGCGAGCGCGTCGAGTTGCTGGCGCTGCTCGACGCCTACGCCTCGGGGCGTTCCCAGGCGCATTTCGAGACCGGGGAGTTCCTGCGGGAGCTGGTCGGCGCCGTCCACGAGGACGCCGCCACCGGTGCCAAGCCGCTCGACTACGAGCTGGCGGCCGCCGTGCTCCGCGAGGGCGGCAGCGCCCTGGCCGGGGTGGAGGCCCGCCATGTCGCCGCGATGGAACGCGTCGCGGTCAACAACCAGCACATCGCCAACTCGGCGCGCTTCGACGTGTTCACCGGCGACGTGCTCTTCTTCCTGGCCAACCGTGGCCGGACCCCGGACGCCCCCATCGCGGAGTCCTGGAAGCCCTACACGGACGGCCGACTCGACATCCACGAGATCGCCTGCACACATCACGAGATCCCCCTGCCGGGCCCGATCTCCGAGATCGGGCGGATCGTCGCGGCCAGGCTCAGCGGCAACTGAGCCCGGCCACCCAGCAGAGGAACGGAGTGATGTGATGGAACTGGCGATCCACGCGGAGGGCCTGCGCAAGCGCTACGGCGACTTCGAGGCGTTGCGCGGGCTGAGCCTGTCGGTCCCCGCCGGGCAGGTGCTCGGCGTGCTCGGCCCGAACGGCGCCGGCAAGACCACCACGGTGCGCATCCTGTCGACGCTGCTCACCCCGGACGCCGGCTTCGCCCGCGTCGCCGGGTTCGACGTGGTCAAGCAGCGCAAGGACGTGCAGCGCGCCATCGGGCTGACCGGCCAGTACGCGGCGGTCGACGAGCAGCTCTCCGGCCGGGAGAACCTGGTCATGATCGGGATGCTGCAACGCTTCTCGCGCAAGCAGGCCAAGCTGCGCGCCGACGAACTGCTCCACCAGTTCGACCTGGTGGACGCCGGCACCCGGCCCTCCGGCAAGTACTCCGGCGGTATGCGCCGCCGGCTCGACCTGGCGGCCAGCCTGATCAACCAGCCGTCGGTGCTCTTCCTCGACGAGCCGACCACCGGGCTCGACCCGGCCAGCCGGCAGACGCTCTGGGCGATCATCCGCAAGCAGGTCGCCGCCGGCGTCACCTGCCTGCTGACCACCCAGTACCTGGAGGAGGCCGACCAGCTCGCCGACCGCATCGTGGTCGTCGACAAGGGCCAGATCATCGCCGAGGGCACCGCCGACCAGCTGAAGGACCAGGTGGGCGGCGCCCGCCTGGACGTCACGGTCGGCGACCCGGCGCAGCAGACGATGGCCGCCCACACCCTCTCCGGGGTCACGGCGGCCCAGCCGACGCTCGCCGAGGACGGCCGCGGCGTCTCCGTGCAGCTCACCCGGGGCATGACGGACGTCGCGGAGGCGGCCGTCGCGCTCCAGCGCAGCGGTATCCCGGTGGTGGACTTCGCGGTCAGGCGCCCCTCGCTGGACGACGTGTTCCTCAGCCTGACCGGCCAGAACCGGACGGCCGACGAGCAGTCGGCCGCCGCCCCCGAGAGGAGTCCCGCATGAGCACGGCGGTCGTGGACGGCGTCGTCTGTGTGGAACGACACCTGAGGCACCTCATCCGCACCCCGGGCAAGCTGGTCAACGCCGTGCTGCTGCCCATGATCTTCGCCCTGCTCTTCGGCCTTCTCTTCGGCAGCGTCATCGAGGTGCCGAACGGCGGCTACGAGGAGTTCATCATGGCCGGCATCTTCGTGCAGGGCGTGATGACGGCCGTCCCCAACTCGGCGGTCGGCGCGGTCGAGGACCTGCGGAACGGGCTGATCGACCGGTTCCGTTCGCTGCCCATGTCCAACGCCGCGGTGCTGATCGGCCGCACCGTCGGCGACATGGTGCTGCGCGCGCTCAGCTGCGTGGCGATGGCGGGCGTCGGGCTGGCCATCGGCTGGCGCGTCCACACCAGCTTCCTCGAGGTGGCGGCCGGCTTCGCGCTGCTGCTCCTCTTCGGCTTCACGGTGGCCTGGGTCGGCGCCCTGATCGGCCTCTCCGTCGGCAACGCGGAGACCGCCGCCTCGGTCCCCTCGGTGCTGCTGATGCCCGTGATGTTCCTTTCCAACGCCTTCATCCCGCTGACCGGTCTACCGGACTGGCTGCGGGTCGTCGCCGAGTGGAACCCGCTCAGCGCCATCGTCGGCGCCTGCCGCGAGCTGTGGGGCAACCCGGCCGCCTCGAACAGCGGCTCGTTCCCCACCGAGAACCCGGTGCTGCTGAGCGTGGTCTGGATGGTCGCCATCCTCGCCGTGGTCGCACCGCTCGCGGTCCGCAAGTACCAGACGGCCGCGGCCGGCTGACCCGGGAGGACACCCACCATGACCGACACCGTCACCGACCCCGTGACCGATCCGGCCGAGCAGCGGGAGGACGTCACCTACGGCTCCTTCCTGCGCCTGCCCGAGCTGCTGACCCTGCAGGGCCGTTCCACCAAGGCCCACGACGAGCTGCTCTTCCAGATCACCCACCAGTCGTTCGAGCTGTGGTTCGCGCTCTCCCTCGACGAGTTGGAGCACGTGCGCACCCGGCTCGCCGACGGCGAGCTGTCCACGGCGCGCGCCGGGCTGCGCCGGCTGCGGGAGATCACCCGCCTCTGGCTCGGCCACATCGACGTGCTGGACACCATGACCCCCGGCGGGTTCAACGAGTTCCGCTTCACGCTGGAGGACGCCAGCGGCTTCCAGTCCGTGCAGTTCCGCGAGCTGGAGATGGTCTCCGGGCACAAGGACTCCCGCTATCTGCGGCTGCCCGGCGCCACCGAGGACGAACTGGCCAGGCTGCGCCGCCGGTTCGAGGAGCCCTCGCTGCGCGAGACCTTCGCCGCGCTGCTGGAGCGCCGGGGCGTCACCGCCGACCAGCTGTACACGGCGGACGACGCCCACCGGGACCTGCGCGACACGGCCGACGAGCTGCTGTCCTACGACGCGATGTTCCACCAGTGGCGCTACCGCCACTGGCTGATCGTCTTCCGGATGCTCGGCACCCGGCGCGGCTCCGCCGGCAGTTCCGGCGCGGGGTTCCTACAGTCGACCCTGAACCAGTGGTTCTTCCCCGAACTCCAGGACGCCAGGGCGGCCGTGTACAGCACGCCGAACGAGCCGTCGGCCGAGGGGGACGGGGACGTGGTCTACGGCTGCCCGATGGGGTACGGCAGCGAGTGAGCCGCGCACCACGCCCGTCGCGCCGTTGACCGCCACGACCCAGCACCCCCACACGAAGGAACGCACACGATGACCGCGAGCACCGCCGAGAGGCCCAGGGGCGCCAAGGCGCCGGGCCGGATCTTCACCACCCCGCCCGAGCACGTGCGGGACCCGGGCGGCGAGAAGTGGTGGGCCTACACGGCCGCCCTGTGGATGCTGATCTTCGCCGGTTTCCACGCCTACTGGGCGCTGGGCGGCACGTTCGGCCTGCCGCCGGGCGAGACGCTGCGGGACAACCTGCCGCTGTTCATCATCGACATCATCGCGATCCCGATGAACCTCGGCGGCGCCGCGCTGGCTCTGGCGCTGGTGCAGCGCTGGGGCCTGCACATCCGCCGCTTCTGGCTGCTGCTGGGCGGCTGGGGCTGCGCGGCGCTGATGGTGGTGCACGCGCTCCCGGCGATGTTCGGCCTCGTCGAGTTCTGGCTGGACATGCGGGACACCCCGCTGGAGGGGCTGGAGCGGTTCAGCCTGCTGGTCTACGAACCGTTCTGGATGCTCGGCGGCGTCCTCTTCGCCTTCGCCAGCTGGTACTACCAGCGCCGCACCCGCCCGGTCACCCCCTGAGCCAGCGGGTACCACTCCGCACACATCAGCGAGACGCACCACAGAACGACCCCAGGAAACACCCCCGTCGAAGGAACCCAGAGGGAACGAGGCAGCTGCCATGACGGCCACCCGACTCGACGAACTCATCCCCGAGTGGGACGTGCGCGACCGGCACACCCAGCCCGTGCGCGCCCCCCGGGCCGAGGTGCTGCGGACGGCCCGCGAACTCCAGTTCAAGGACCTGCCGATGATGCACCTGCTGATGCGGGTCGGCACCCTGGGCACCAAGCGGGGACAGGGCAAGCGCCCGTTCCTGGACAGCATGGTCGCGGGCGGCTTCAGCTGGCTGCACCGCGACGACGACGAGCTGATCGTCGGGGCCGCCGTCCGCACCGGCGGCTCCGACAAGGGCCCGTCCCCGCTGGGTGACGACCCGTTCACCGGCTTCCAGCGGCTGACCGAGCCGGGCCACTACAAGGTCGCCTTCAACTTCCGTGTGGACGACGGGGAACTGTCCACCGAGACGCGCGTGATCAGCACGGACGACGCGACCAGGCGCAAGTTCGCACGCTACTGGAAAGTCATCCGGCTGCCCAGCGGGGTAATCCGCATCGAGTGGCTCCAGAGCATCCGCAAGGAGTCCGAGCGGCGTGCCGCCGCCGGCCCCCAGGGGCCCGCCGCCGAGCAGCCGCCGACGGCACGCGACGACCAGACCACCAGAACCCCGGGAGAGCAGTCCGCATGACGACCATCGACCTCGCCTCGGCGCCCGACCCGCTGACGGTCGACCTCACCGACCCCGGCACGTTCGTCCGGGACGACCTGCACGAGATGTGGGCCCGCTTCCGCGCCGAACGGCCGGTCCACCGGCACCCGGAGACCCCGGGCCGGCCGCCGTTCTGGGTGGTCACCCGGTACGCCGACGCGATGTCCGTCTACAAGGACAACAAGAACTTCACCTCCGAGCGCGGCAACGTCCTCGCCACGCTGCTCGCCGGCGGCGACTCGGCGGCGGGCAAGATGCTCGCCGTCACCGACGGCGCGCGCCACCGCGCGATCCGCAACATGATGCTCAAGTCCTTCTCGCCGCGCGCCCTCCAGCACGTGGTGGCCGGCGTCCGCAAGCGCACCAGCGACCTGATCGGGCAGGTCGTCGCGAAGGACTCCTTCGACTACGCCAGGGAGGTCGCCGAGCACATCCCGATGGGCACCATCTGCGACCTGATGGCGATACCCCCGCAGGACCGGCCGCAGCTGCTGGCGTGGAACAAGAAGACCCTCAGCTCCGAGGCGGAGAACGACTCCCTGGACGACCAGGTGATGGCCCGCAACGAGATCCTGCTCTACTTCTCCGACCTGGCCCGCCACCGCCGCCGCAACCTCGGCGACGACGTGCTGTCCACGCTGGTCACCGCCGAGATCGACGGCGAGCGGCTGAGCGAGGAGGAGATCATCTTCAACTGCTACAGCCTGATCCTCGGCGGCGACGAGTCCAGCCGGGTCTCCTCGATCAGCACGGTGCTGGCGTTCATCCAGCACCCCGAGCAGTGGCGGCGCTTCAAGGCCGGCGAGGTCAGCACCAACGTCGCCACCGAGGAGGTGCTGCGCTGGGCGACCCCCGCGATGCACTTCGGGCGGCGGGCGCTGGTGGACGTCGAGGTCGGCGGCGAGCGGATCGCGGCCGGCGACATCGTCACCCTCTGGAACACCTCGGCCAACTTCGACGAGTCGGTCTTCCCCGACCCGTTCACCTACGACCTGGCCCGCACCCCCAACAAGCACCTCACCTTCGGCTACGGCCCGCACTTCTGCCTGGGCGCGTTCCTCGGCCGCGAGGAGCTGAAGGCGCTCCTGGACGAGCTACGGGAGAACGTCGCCACGATGGAGCTGGTGGGCACGCCGGAGCGGATCCGTTCCAACTTCCTCTACGGCTACCGGAACCTCCCCGTCAGCTTCGGGGCCGCCTGACGCCACCCCGCGGGGGTGGGGTTGGGCCCACCCCCGGACACCCGCTGGACCCCGTGCGCCCCGCCGCCCCCGGCGTCAGCCTGGAGGAGTACGGAGTACGTCGAACGGGTGGGGACGATGGGGATGCGCGGGGCGCGGAAGACCTGGATCGTGGCAGCGGCGGCGGGCCTCGCGGTGGCCGGCGCGGTGCCGGTGGTCGCGGCGGTGACACAGGACGACGAGGGGCCGGCGGAGACGACCGCGAGGGAGTCGGGGGAGCGCGGCGCGCTCGTCGACGCCGAGCCGTTCTTCTCGCTGGCCGACGGCGAGGCCGCGGCCGACGAGCTGACGGGAAACGGCTTCGACGCCTCCCACGCCGAGCACGGCGTCGACCTGTGGCGGCTCACCTACCGCACGGTGGACGCCGAGGGCGCGCCCACCACGGCCAGCGGGGTGCTGGCGCTGCCCCGCGACGCGGGGCAGCGGCTCCGGGCGGTCTCCTACGCGCACGGCACCGAGGTCGACCGGGGCGCGGCCCCCTCCGTCAACCGCGGCTTCGCCACCGCGCCCCCCGTCGCCTACGCCTCGGCCGGCTACGCGGCCGTCGCCCCCGACTACCTGGGCATGGGCGAGGGCCCCGGGCCGCACCCCTGGATGGACGTGCCCTCGGAGACGACCGCCTCGCTGGACCTGCTGCGCGCGGCGCGCGCGTTCGCGTCCGAGGAGGGCCGGGAGCTGGCGCCCGAGGTGCTGGTGACCGGCTTCTCGCAGGGCGCGTCGGCGGCGCTCGGCCTCGGCCGCGAGCTGCGCGACGGCGGCGACGACTACTTCGGGCTCGGCGCGCTCGCCCCGGTCAGCGGCGGCTACGACTTCGCCGCCAGCCAGCTGCCCGCCGTCCTCGACGGCCGGGTCGCCCCGCAGTGGGCGGTGGCCTACAGCGCGTACCTGTTGGTGGCGTTCGACCGGCTGCACGACGTGTACGAGACCCCGGCCGACGTCTTCCGCGCGCCGTACGCCGACACCGTCGAGGAGCTGTTCGGCGGCGACCACCCCGGCGAGGAGGTCATGGCCGGCCTGCCGGGCTCCCTCGACGAGCTGCTGACGGACGAGGGCCGCCGGCTGCTGGCCGAGCCGACCGGTGCGATGGCCGACGCCCTCGCGGAGCTGGACGGCGTCTGCTCCGACTGGGACCCCGAGGCGCCGCTCACCCTCTGGGAGGCCACGGACGACGAGCAGGCGGTCAACGAGAACACGGACGCCTGCCTCGCCTCCTTCCGCGCCGCCGGCGTCGACCCCGACCGGCGCGACCTCGGCGAGGTCGACTTCGAGGGCTCCCGCCACATCGGCTCCCACGTGGCGGCCGTCCCGGAGATCATCCACTGGTTCGACGGGATTTCCTGAACCCGGTGCCGGCGGCACGCCGAAGCCGGGATGGCCCCCTCAACTCCCGTGCGGATGTGTGGGCTTGGCGACGCGGTGTGGTGTCGGGTTAACGTTTGCATCGGCAACTCCCTCGGCTATCCTCTCTGTTCGTGGGCCACGCATGGTGGACTCGGGTGATTCGTGGGGCACGGGGAGGGCGGCCGTCCTCTCCGTGCGCGCGGGCGGGGGTGGCACGGTGACGTTGCTTCTGTGGGGTGGCGCCTTGGCGGCGTGGCTGTTCATCGTGACGTTCGTCCTGGACGGTTGGACCCGGCCGGGTTACCGGCCGGTGCGGCACCCGGTCAGCGCGTTGGCGCTCGGGTCGCGCGGTTGGCTTCAGACGGGCAACTTCGTGGTGTGCGGTCTGATGATCACCGGCGCGTCGGTCGCCCTGGCCGGCGAGCTGGACAGCGTGGCGCTCGCGGTGGTGGTCGGGGTGTTCGGGATCGGGGTGATCGCCTCGGGGGTGTTCCCGATGGACGCGATGCGCGGGTACCCGCCCGGCACCCCGGACGAGACGCCCGCGGAGACGTCGTCGCGTCACAAGCTGCACGACTGGGCCGGCGTGCTCGTCTTCGGCCTTGTCCCGGTCGCGGCGGTCGTCGCGGCCTTCGTGCTGCCCGGGACCGGATGGAAGTGGTACTCCGCCCTGACCGCCGCCGCGACGGTCGTGGGCTTCGTGGCGTTCGGCCAGACCTTCGAGCAGGACCACCCGCGCGCCGGTCTCGTCCAGCGCGCGACGATCGTCGTCGGCTGGACCTGGCTCGGCGCGGTGTTCGCCCACGCGGCGCAGGGGGGTTAGGCCGCCTCGTTTGGATCTTCGCGGGGGCGCGACGCCAGCTACGGCACCTCGCTGCGTTACCGAATCGCGCGAATACGACCAAGTATGAGCTGCGATCCGGCGCCTTGCGATGCACCGCATCTGACGCCGCGCCCTGATCCACGAAAATCCAAACGAGACGACCTAGGCCGGCCGGGCAGCCGGAGCGACGGGCACCGCCTGATCGGGTGCGCGGGGCGTGTCCGGCGGCGGAGGTCGCAGGTGGTGAGCGCGGAGGAGTCAGCCGAACAGGCCGGAGCCGAGCGGGCGTTGCGGAGTGTAGCCGGGGAGGATCAGAAAGGTCGCGCTGGCGGTCGTGGTGGTGAAGGGCAGCAGCGCGTCGGAGGTGTCCATGCGGGCGAGCGTGGCGGTGAAGGTCCGCAGGTCGTTCTGGAAGCTGATGAAGAGCAGACCGGGGGCGGGGGCGTCGATGCTGTAGGAGCGGCGGAGCATGTGGCCGACGCCGACCACGGTGGGGTTCGCCCTGCGTACGTGAGCGTCCACGGGGACGAGATAGCGCCCCTCGGGCGTCTTGGCGTTGAGTCCGGGGGCCGAGTCGACGCTGCCGCCGGAGAGGGGCTCGCCGCCGGCCCGGCGCCGTCCGAAGACCGCCTCCTGCTCGGTGACGGACAGGGCGGCGAACCGCGTCAGGTCGATCTCCATGCGCCGCAGGACGGCCAGGGTGCCGCCCGCGACCGCCGGGGGGCCGGCCAGCCACAGGTCGCGTTCCTGGCGACGATCAGTCTCCTGGACGCCGATGGCGAGCAGGTCGCCACGACCACGACCGATGCCGCCGGTGAGTACTACTTCGGCGGGGTCGGCGCGGAGTACGAGCTGACGCCGGGCGCCGAGTACACCGTGCGGTTCGATGTCTGCACGGCGGACACCAGTGAGGTACCGGGCCAGCCGGCCGCCGCCGACCTCCGGTCGGCTCTGCGAGGGCTACGCCCCGGTTACCGCCCCGGACACACCAGGAGGGGGCGATCACACGATCGACGCCGGCGTGCACATCCCGGAGCCGGAACCCCCGGCGGAGCCCACTGACCCCCCGGCGGAGCCGACTGACCCCCGGCGGAGCCTGTGGACCCGGAGCCCAACGCTCCGGAGCCCCACGCCCCGGCACCGGACCGACCGGGACCGGGCGGCAGTCTCGCCCAGACCGGTACGTCCGGACTCGGAAGCATGGTCGCCCTCACCGCCGTGCTGCTCGGCACGGGCACGGCAGCGGTCCTCTTCACCCGTCAGCGGCGCGCGCGACACCACTGACACCCGCGACACCCGCGACACCCGACGGGCCGGTGCGCCGCACCGGCCCGTCGGCCTGTCCGGCGTGCGGCAGAGGGCCCGTGCCCCGCTGCGTGCACGTCTTCACGGTGGGCGAGGTCGCCCTCGTGCAGGAGCGGCGGCACGGCGCCGAGCGCCAACGGCAGCGCGGTCTCAGCGAGGTCGACGAGGTCGACGAGATCGACCTCGCATCCCCCGTGCGCCTCGGCCTGTTCGACGGCCCAGGTGGCGGCCACCGGGCCGAACCTGCTCTCCCCTGACGCTGCCGGTGAGCACGGCCAGGCGGGGCGTCTCGGTGCTGGTGGTCATGAGTCCCCCTTGGTCTCGTCCCGCTCGGGTCTCGTCGGGCGCGGCACGAGCCGCGCCCGGCTCGACGAGTCTTCGCCGGACGGCGGGGGAGAGGCAGGCCGCGCTGAGACGGGCCCTGGTGGCGCCACCCTGGCCTCGCGGTCAGCGCCCGTGGTGGCGGTGGACCACCGCGTGGCCTCGGCCTCGGGCGATCAGGTGGCGGTTGACGGGGACGGTGGCGACGAAGGCGAGGGCCAGGGCGAGGGCGAGGGACCACCAGAAGAGGTGGTCGTCCAGGTGGGCGTCCATCGCGCCGGGGAGCAGGAGCAGCACCGCGTTGTCCACCAGTTCCATCGTCGCGATGGAGAGGGTGTCGGCGGCGAGGGCGACGCCGAGCGCGGCGCCGAGGGTGAGTCCGGAGCGGAGCACGGACCGCAGGGTGAACGAGTAGCCGAAGACGAAGGCGAGGGCGATCGCCAGCAGCAGCGTGGGGACGTTCGTCCAGCCCAGCGCCGTGCCGATCGCCATGCCCGACACCTCGCCCACGGCGCAGCCGGCCAGGCAGTGGCCGGTGGCCCGGAGCGCGGGGCGCCAGCCGGTGGGGGCGGGGGGAGTGTCCATGGCCGGCGAGCCTACCCGCGCCCGCCATTCCCCCGGGGGGTATCTTGTCGACGGGCGCGTCGTCGCCCGGGTCGGCGGCGGTGCGCTTGACTTATACCCCCCAGGGGTATTCTATGGGGGGTGTCGCCGGGTGCTCCGGCGACACCGAGGGGCCCGAGAGGTCCGAGAGGTCCGAGAGGCTTGAGAAGCCCGAGCGACAGGAGATCCGTCATGAGCGCACCCACCGCGGGCACCGTGGAGAGCAGCTACACCGTGGAGGGCATGACCTGCGGCCACTGCGTCAGCGCGGTCACCGAGGAGGTCGGCGCGCTGGACGGCGTCGCCGAGGTGCACGTGGAGCTGGCCAGCGGGCTGCTCCGGGTGGTCAGCGCGGCGCCGTTGGACCGCGCGGCGGTGGCCGGGGCCGTGGACGAGGCGGGTTACCAGCTGACGCCGGCCGCGCCGGCCGGGGCCGAGGGCGGCTGCTGCGGCGGTGGCGGCTGCCACTGAGGGCCCGCCGCCCCCACCGGGCGGCGGGCGGGAAGCAGGACAGGCGACGGCAGACGGGACGAGCAGCATGAACACCGCGATCAGGGTCGGCGCCTTCGGCGCGGGGGTCGCCCTCACCTTCGGCGCCGCGTTCGGCGTCGGCCGACTGGTCGGCAGCCCGGTCGACGAGCGGCCGCCCGCGGCCCACCACGGGGACGAGCGCGAGCCGGGCGCGCACGGTGAGGGCGCCGGCGGGCATCCGGCGCCCGGTGGTCTCCAGATCTCGGAACGCGGCTACACCCTGGTCCCGCCCGAGGAGCCGCCGACCGCGGGTGAGGAGACCGAGCTCTCCTTCCGGATCGAGGGACCCGACGGCGAACCGCTCACCTCCTTCCAGGTCAGCCACGAGAAGGAGCTGCATCTGATCGTGGTGCGCCGCGACCTGACCGGCTTCCAGCACCTCCACCCGGAGTCGGGGCCCGACGGCGTCTGGTCCGTTTCGCTGACCCTCGACGAGGCCGGCTCGTACCGGATGTTCGCCGACTTCCTTCCCGAGGGGGAGGAGGACGGCCTCACCCTCGGCGCCGACCTCGCCGTCGCGGGCCCGCACACCCCCGCGCCGCTGCCGGAGCCGGCCGCGACCGCCGTCGTCGACGACTACACCGTCACCCTGGAGGCGGCGGACGGCGAGGTGCGGGCCGGCGCCGAGACCGCGTTGACGCTGGACGTCCGCAGGGACGGCGAGCCGGTCACCGACCTGGAGCCCTATCTCGGCGCCTACGGCCATCTGGTCGCGCTGCGCGCCGGCGACCTCGGCTACCTCCACGTGCACCCGAGCGGCGAGCCCGGCGACGGCACGACGCCGGCCGGGCCCGGGATCACCTTCCGCACCACCGTGCCCAGCGCGGGCGACTACCGCCTCTACCTGGACTTCCAGCACGAGGGGCGGGTGCGCACCGCCGAGTTCACGCTCCGGGTCGACGCCGACGCCGACGCCGACGCCGACGCCGACGCCCCCGAGCACGGCACCGAGCACGGGCACTGAGCCCCGCCCGCCGCGCGCCCGCACGGAAGCGACGGGGCGCCCGCACGGAAGCGGCCGCGACCACGCACGGAACGACGACCCGCACGGAACGACGACGGAGAGAAGCAGGGAACCATGAGCAGCACCGAGACCGCCGCGCCCGGCGCCACGCACCAGGTCGAGTTGGCCATCGGGGGCATGACCTGCGCCTCCTGCGCCAACCGCGTGGAGCGTCGGCTCAACAAGATGGACGGCGTGACGGCCACGGTCAACTACGCCACCGAGAAGGCCAGCGTCAGCTACCCCGAGGGCGTCACGGTGGACGACCTGGTCGCCCGCGTCGAGGCCACCGGCTACACCGCGGAACCGCCGCGGCCCCCCGCCCCCGTGACCGACGCCGCGGACGAGGGCGCCGACCCGGCCGCCGACCCCGCCGAGGAGGGTCGGCTGCGCGCGCTGCGGCAGCGGCTGCTGGCCTCGGTGGTGCTCACGGTGCCGGTCGTCGCGCTGGCCATGGTGCCGGCCTGGCAGTTCACCCACTGGCAGTGGATCTCCCTGGCCCTCGCCTGGCCCGTCGTGCTCTGGGGCGGCTGGCAGTTCCACCGCGCCGCCTGGACCAATCTGCGGCACGGCGCCGCCACCATGGACACGCTGGTCTCGCTCGGCACGTTGGCCGCGCTCGGCTGGTCGCTGTACGCGCTGCTCTTCGGGACGGCGGGTGAGGCGGGGATGACCCACCCGTTCCGGCTGACGGTCGAACGGGTCGACGGCGGCGGCAACATCTATCTGGAGGCGGCGGCCGGCGTCACCACGTTCCTGCTCGCCGGCCGCTACTTCGAGGCTCGCGCCAAGCGCCGCTCGGGTGCCGCGTTGCGCGCGCTGCTGGAGCTGGGCGCGCGCGACGTCGGGCTGCTGGTGGACGGCCGCGAGGAGCGGGTGCCGGTCGAACGGCTCGCCGTCGGCGACACGTTCGTGGTGCGGCCGGGCGAGAAGATCGCCACGGACGGGGTGGTGGTCGAGGGCTCGTCGGCGGTCGACGCCTCGATGCTCACCGGCGAGTCGGTGCCGGTCGAGGTCGGCGTCGACGACGAGGTCACCGGCGCGACGATCAACGCCGGCGGCCGGCTGGTGGTGCGCGCCACCCGGGTCGGCGCCGACACCCGACTGGCCCGGATGGCGCGGACGGTCGAGGAGGCGCAGAACGGCAAGGCCCGGGTCCAGCGGCTGGCCGACCGGATCTCCGGGGTCTTCGTGCCGCTGGTGATCGCGCTCAGCGCGGGCACCCTCGGCTTCTGGTGGGGCACCGGCGAGGGCGCCTCGGCGGCGTTCACGGCGGCGGTGGCCGTGCTGATCATCGCCTGCCCGTGCGCGCTCGGCCTGGCCACGCCGACGGCGCTGCTGGTCGGCACCGGGCGTGGCGCCCAACTCGGCGTGCTGATCAGGGGCCCCGAGGTGCTGGAGTCCACGCGCCGGGTCGACACCGTCGTGCTGGACAAGACCGGCACGGTCACCGAGGGCCGGATGACGCTGCTGTCCGTGGTGGCGGCCGACGGCGCGCGCGAGGACGAGGTGCTGCGGCTGGCGGGCGCGCTGGAGGACGCCTCCGAGCACCCGATCGCCCGCGCGGTGGCCGAGGCGGCGCGGGAGCGTTCCGGGGCGCTGCCGACGCCGGAGGAGTTCGTCAACGTCGAGGGGCTCGGCGTGCGGGGCGTCGTCGAGGGCCGCGCGGTGCTGGTCGGTCGGGAACGGCTGCTGGCCGAGGAGGAGTTGGCCATGCCGCCCGAGCTGGCGCGGGCGATGGTCGAGGCGGCGGACGAGGGCCGCACGGCGGTCGCCGTGGCCTGGGACGGCGCGGCGCGCGGGGTGCTGGTGGTCGCCGACGCGGTGAAGCCGACGTCGGCCGCCGCCGTCGCGGAGCTGCGCCGGCTTGGCCTGACGCCGATGCTGCTGACCGGCGATCACGCGCGGGTGGCCGCCACGGTGGCGCGTGAGGTCGGGATCGAGGAACGCCATGTGATCGCCGAGGTGCTGCCCACCGACAAGGCCGACGTGGTCGCCCGGCTGCGCGCCGAGGGCCGGGTTGTGGCGATGGTCGGTGACGGCGTCAACGACGCGGCGGCGCTGGCCACCGCCGACCTGGGCCTGGCGATGGGCACCGGCACGGACGTCGCCATCGAGGCGGCCGACCTGACCCTGGTCAGCGGCGACCTGCGGGCCGCCGGTGACGCGATCCGCCTGGCCCGGCGGACGTTGACCACCATCCGGGGCAACCTCTTCTGGGCCTTCGCCTACAACGTCGCCGCCCTGCCGCTGGCGGCCGCCGGCCTGCTCAACCCGATGCTCGCCGGCGCGGCGATGGCCCTCTCCTCGGTCTTCGTCGTCACCAACAGCCTCCGCCTGCGCGGCTTCCGCGCGGCGCGGACCGAGGCACCCCGGAGCGCGGGGACGGCGGGGACGGCGGCAACGACGGGGACGGCGGGGACGGCGGGGACGGCGGGGACCGGGGCCTGATAGTTCAGCACTCTATGAATTCAGGGATTCCTGTACTAACGTGGGCCGGGTGCTCACCGTCGCTTCCGACATCGAGGTGCTGACGCGGTTCGGCCGCGCGTTGGCCGACCCCATCCGCTGCCGGCTGCTGCTCGCGCTGCGCGAGTCGCCGGCCCATCCGTCCGATCTCGCCGACCGGTTGGGGATCTCCCGGCCGAGGCTGTCGAACCATCTGGCGTGCCTGCGCGACTGCGGCCTGGTCGTCGCCGTTCCCGTCGGGCGCCGCACCCGCTACGAGCTGGCCGACGAACGCCTCGGGCACGCGCTGGACGATCTGCGCGCCGCCGTGGTGGCGGTCGCGGCCGACCGGAGCTGCGCGGAGGCCGAGGAGAAGGGCTGCTGCTGATGGCGACGGGACCGATACCGCTGTCCCTCGGCCCCTCGCCGACGCGCCGGGACGTCCTCACCCGCCGCATCCGGTGGCTGGTCGCCGCCACCATCGCCTACAACGTGGTCGAGGCGGTCGTCGCGCTCACCGCGGGGGCGCTCGCGTCCTCATCCGCGCTGGTCGGCTTCGGACTGGACTCGCTGGTCGAGGTCTCCTCCGCCGCCGCCGTCGCCTGGCAGTTCTCGGCCGCCGAACCCGCGGTGCGGGAAGCCCGCGAGGCGCGGGCGCTGCGCGTCATCGCCTGCTCGTTCTTCGCGTTGGCCGGCTATGTCTCCTTCGAGGCGATCCGCACACTGGCCGGCGGCCACGAGGCCGACGCCTCCCCGCCCGGCATCGTGCTCGCCGCGCTCTCCCTGGCGCTGATGCCGTTCCTCTCCGCCGCGCAGCGCCGCGCCGGCCGCGAACTCGGCTCCGCCTCGGCCGTCGCCGACTCCCGGCAGACGCTGCTGTGCACCTATCTCTCCGCCGTGCTGCTGGTCGGCCTGGTGGCCAACGCCACCCTCGGCTGGTCCTGGGCCGACCCGGTCGCCGCCCTGGTCATCGCCGCGCTGGCGGTCAGGGAGGGCCGCGACGCCTGGCGCGGGAAAGCCTGTTGCCCCGTTCCCCGCGCCGGTGGCACGGTCGTGGGCGTCCCGGCCGACGGGGGCGACCGCTCCTGCCACGGCTGCCACGCCGACGTCGAGGAGCACGCGTGAACGACCCGGGTCCGGCGCACGGGTTCCGCTGGATGGACCTGAAGGTCACCGACCCGGCCGGCGCCGCCGCGTTCCTGTCGCCGGCGCTCGGCTGGGAGTTCGCGGTGGACGAGACGGACTGGCGCCGGGCCACCGTGATCTCGGTGGGCGGCCACCGGATCGGCGGCGTGAGCGACCTCTCCCACCCGGTCTATCCGCCGGGCACACCCGCCCATGTCGCCTACTACCTGGCGGTCGACGACGTCGACCGGTGCGCCGGGACGGCGACCGCGCACGGCGCGCGCGTGGTCGTCGAGCCGTTCGACGCGGGCGACCGGGGCCGCGTGGCGACGCTGGTCGACCCGCAGGGGGCGGCGTTCTCGCTGTGGCGGCCGCGCGTGCCCGACGGGTGGGGCGGCCTGCCGCCGGGCCTCGCCGGGGCGCCGCACCACATGGTGCTGGCCTGCGAACGTCCGGACGAGGCCCGGGAGTTCTACCGGCGGACGACCGGTTCCGCGCCGCGCGCCGCCGCGTTCGTCACCTCGCGCGCACCGGGCGCCGAGCCGCGCTGGGAACTGGCCGTCGCCGTCGACGCGCTGGACGCGCTCGTCGCCCGCGTGCGACGGGACGGCCGCGGCGACGTCACCCGACTCCCCGGCGGGGAACGCCCTCCGGAGGCGGTGCTGCGCGGGCCTGAGGGGCTGACCTTCCGGGTCTGCGGGCCCGGGTTGAGCGCACGGGGTGAGTGCACCGGTTGAGCGCCACCGGCTGAGCGCACCGGCTGAGCGCCACCCGGCTACCGTGGGCCGGCATGACACACGCCGACACCGAGATCACCGCCGAGCTGGTCACCGCGCTGCTGCGCGAGCAGCACCCCGATCTGGCCGACCTGCCCGTGGAACTGGGGGCGCGCGGCTGGGACAACCAGCTGTGGCGGCTCGGCGACGACCTCGCGGTGCGCCTGCCCTGGGCGACGGAGTCGGCCGACGCGCTGCTGCGCAAGGAGTTCGCGCTGCTGCCGGCGCTCGCCGAGCGGCTCCCGCTGCCGGTGCCCGTCCCACGGCGGCTCGGCGAGCCCTCGCCGCGCTTCCCCCGGCCCTGGATCGTCACCACCTGGGTGCCGGGCGCGCCGGCCGACCTGGCGCCGGTGACCCGGGGGCGGGAGGCGGCCGCGACGCTGGCCGCGTTCCTCACCGCGCTGCACCGGCCCGCCCCCGAGGGCGCGCCGGCCGGCCGGCAGCGGGGCGGGCCCCTGGCCGAACACGCGGCGGGCTTCGCGCACTTCCTCGCCGCCGGCGTCGCGGCGGGGCTGGTCCCCGACCCGGACGCGGCCCGCGCGCTGTGGGCCGACGCGCTGGCCGCCCCGGAGTGGTCAGGCCCCGCCGTCTGGCTCCACGGCGACCTGCACCCGGCCAACGTCCTCACGGCCCGGGGAACGCTCTGCGGCGTGGTCGACTTCGGCGACCTCTGCGCGGGCGACCCCGCCTACGACCTGTCCGCCGCCTGGCTGCTGCTCCCTGACGACGCGGCCGACGAGCTCCTCGCCGCCTACCGGCCGGACGCCGGCCACGCGACGGTGCGCCGCGCCCGGGGCTGGGCGCTGGCGCGCGTGCTGGCCGCGCTCCAGATCGCGCAGGCCGGACTGGAGGGCCGCCCCGGCGGCAAACCCACCTGGGGCCCACCCGCCACCGCCGCCCTGCACCGCCTCACGGCCTGAAGCCCGGCGGCGGCCGACACCGAGGCGGTGGTCGACGAGGCACCGCGCGAGGTGGCCGACTATGTCGGCCAGAACCTGGCGGTCGCCCGCGAGGCGGCGGAGGCGGCCGGGTACCAGACCGCCTCCCATGACGCCACCGAGGGCGACGCGACACAGAACGTCTCCGAGGAGTGGACCGTCTGCTTCCAGACTCCCGAGGCAGGCGAACCACTCATACCGGGGGAGAGGATCGACTTCGCGACGGTGCGCGAGGGCGAACCCTGCCCGACGGCGGACGGCCTGGCCGTGCTGACGCCGACGGTGCCCTCCGTCGTCGCACTGGACTACGCGGAGGCCGTGGAGCGTCTGGCCGAGGTCGGGCTGAACGACGTGGAGGGCCACGGCTCCTACCGCGACGTGGAGCTGCCGGACGAGTACGACGACTGGCTCGTCTGCTTCCAGCGCCCTGCGGCAGGAAGGCAGATCGCGGAGCGGGAAGCGACGACCGCGCGGCTCTCCCTGGTCGAGCCCGGCACCGACTGCCCGGCGGCCGACAACGAACGGCTCAATCCCGAGCCCGAGCCGGAGCCGGAACCCGAACCGGAACCCCAGCCGGACCCCGATCCCACGACGGGCGGCGGCGGTTCTGGTGGCTCCGACAGCGGTGGTTCGGGGAGTCCTGGCGGCTCGGGTGACGACGACTCGGACGGCGGCTCGGCGTACTACGAGAACTGCGACGCGGTCCGCGCGGCCGGGGCCGCCCCGCTGTACCGCGGGGAACCTGGCTACGCCCGGCACCTCGATCGCGACGGCGACGGTGTGGCCTGCGAGACCTGACGTGCCGTGGCGCCCGGCGGGCACCTCGCCCCGCCGGGTGTGCGTGGGAGTGGACAGGCCGCGGCGCCTCCCGGTCACGCCGCCTACCCCATACGGCGCCGTCCGCCACAGCCGGCGCGGCCGACAACCCACCCCCCGTTTCCGGTAGGTCGTCGGCCGCGGTCGGCGTCAGGTCAGATCAGGCCGACCTGCATCGCGCGCACTCCCGCCTGGAAGCGGCTGCGCGCGTTCAGCGCGGTCATCGCGGACGCGACATCGTTGCGCACCGTGCGGACCGAGCAGCCGAGGCGGCGGGCGATGGCGTCGTCCGTCAGGCCCTCGGCCAGCAGCCGCAGCACGATCTCCGAGCGCGGCCGGCGGGTCTTGGTGTAGCTGGCGCGGCCCGCCGCCTGGCGCACGGGCATTCCGCGCTCCCAGAGGCGGTCGGCCACCGAGTTGAGCCACTCCAGCTCGGGCGCCGCCCAGACCAGGCGGGCCCGGTTGTCGTCGCTGACCACCACGGCCGTGGTGCCGTCCATGATCATCGCGCGGATCGGGATCGGGCTGACGGAACGCGGCGGCATCTCCTGCTCGGCGAGCCACTGGGCGTGCCGCGCGCAGGCCGGCGAGCGCAGCGCCGACGGGGCCCAGATCGAGCGGACGGTCGCGCCGCGCCGCAGCGCCATGTCCGCGATGGGGCGGGAGAGTTCGAACGCGCCGTCGGCCGGGTCGGAGGCGTTGCCGCCCGGGACCAGGAAGACGATGTCCTTCTCGACCCTGGTGATCAGCCGCTCGACCATGGTCGACGCCTCGTCGCGGCTGGTGCCGTGGGTGACCGGGCCCAGCCGGTCGGTGGCCCGCTCGTGGAGACGCACGAAGCGCTCCACCATCACCGGGCCCGCCTGGGCGGAGTTGGCCTCGCGCATCCGCCGCGCCAGCAGGGTGGGCAGGGCCACGCACGGCTCGATCCCGCGCACCGCCTCCGGGTCGTCGCCGGAGGAGCTGGCGAGCCCGTCGGCGCGCAGCGTGGCGAGAATGGCCTTGATCTCTTCCTCGGGCCAGCCGAAGTCACGGCTGAGTTCGTGCGGTCGCCATCGCGGGCCCAGCAGCAGCTTGCGGTAGACCAGCTCCGCGCGCTTGTCGAGACCGAGCCCGATCCCCGTGTCGTCCCCCACGTCAACCTCCCTGAGCGTCCCCCGGACGGCACGCGGGGTGCTGCGGCCGTCCACTCCGTCCACGACAAAGTACGGCGGGAGGTGTGATGCGGGTTGCCCGTGGGCACACTTGTGTCCGCTACAGGTCACAGTTACCGGCCGGTTCCCTGAACTCGGCCCAAGAGCGAGGGAGAAGCGGCCACTTGGGGCGTTATCCGCAACCGCCCGCGTGTCCCTCGTCCCCGCCGGGAGTCAGCGTCAGGGAGTCGATGTAGGCGGCGAGCAGGTTGGCCCAGCCGTCGCACTCGGTGCCCGGCTCCGGCAGCTCCAGGTACTCGTGGTCGCCGAGGTGGTCGCGCCCGGCGGCGGTGGGTCGGGCCTGCGGCTCGACGGCGGCCTGTGGCTCAACGGTCATCGGAAGTCTCCTTACCCAGCGGAACGGTCCGCATACCTCGCGCCGCCCCCGGAGGGTTCAGCGCCGTCCGTGGGGCACCGGGGCGGCGCCGCCGCGCACGGCTCGGTTCGGTCAGTTGGTGCGCCGCGACACGTAGTCGCACAGCGAGTCCAGCGCGCGCACGGCGTGGTCGTCGGGGAGCGTGGTGAGCACCCGTCGCGCCCTGGCGAGCCGCTCGTCGAGCACCTTCCGTGCGCTGGGTATGGCGTCGGAGGCGCACAACAGGTCGACGGCGCGGGTGTGTTCCGGGGTGCCGGGCACGGGTCCCGCGGTCAGCAGGTCGCGCAGCTCGGCGTTGGCCGGGGAGGTGTCCTCCAGCGCCAGCAGCACCGGGAGGCTGACCACCCCGCTGGCGATGTCCTGCCCCCGCTGTTTGCCGGAGTCGGACTGTGCCGAGGTGACGTCTATCAGGTCGTCGCCGATCTGGAAGGCGATGCCCAGCTGCTCACCGTACTCCCCGACGCGCTCGACGAGTTCGGTCCCGGCGCCGGCCTCCAGCGCGCCGAGGCGCAGGGCCGCGGAGATGAGCGCGGCCGACTTGCCGGCTATCACCTCCAGGTAGTACGCGAGCCGGTCGTCGTCGGGCCCGGGGCCGATCAGCTCCCGCAACTGGCCCTCGACCAGCCGCTCGATCGTCTCGGTGTGCAGCCGCACGGAGGTGTCGCCCAACTCGGCGGCTATCCGCGCGGCCTTGGCCATCAGCCAGTCGCCGGAGAAGACGGCGACCGCGTTGCCGTAGCACGCGTTGGCGGTGGGGCGGCCGCGGCGGGTGGTGGCGCGGTCCATCACGTCGTCGTGGTGCAGGGAGGCGACGTGGACCAGCTCCGCGATGGTCGCCGCGTCGACCAGGTGGTCCCCCACGGGATCGCCGAACTCGGCGCCCAGCAGCACGAGCAGGGGCCGCAGCCGTTTGCCGCCGGCCTCGATCAGGTGGCCGGCGGTGGTGACGACGAACGGGTCGGTGGCCTCCGTGACGCAGGCGCGCAGCCGCGCCTCGGTGCGGTCCATGCCCTCCCGGAGGCGGTCGGTCAGGGGGGCATGGGGGATGTCCAGCATATTGAGAAGGTCCGCGTACCCGGCCTCCGGATACGAGAGCGCGTAGTCCGCCATCTCAATCCTCGTCAGTTCTCTGCGGCTGGACCCGAACGGGGGCGCGCCTGGGGTGGTGTTGCCGGTGGCTCGCGGTGGGTCGGAATGCGGGAAACCCGTCCGCCACATGCCGGCACAATGGCAGTGAATGGTTGAAGCGCGCAATAGAAATGGCAGCTTCGAGACAGTGGGTGACAACTACCGGCAAAATTTTGCTCCGCGTTGACATCTCCGTGTCTTCTTAATGACGTCTTGCCGGGGCTTTCCGTCGTTGCCCTTAGGGGGCCTTGCCCTTAGGGACAACGGCGAGGCCACGCCCGCCCGTTCCCCCGGGGCTCGTACCCAGGATCCCGCACGGCGCGTGGCCCGGGCCTCGCGGGGTCCCGCGCGGCCCGGGCCACGGTGCGGCTGCGCGGCGCTTCCACCGCCGCCTCGCAGGTCAGTCGCCCATCGCCTCGGCGAGGCTCTTGGGGCGCATGTCGGTCCAGTGGGTGTCGATGTACTCCAGGCAGGCCGTGCGGCTGTCCTGGCCGTGCACCGTGGTCCAGCCCGCCGGAATCTCGGCGAAGGCCGGCCAGAGCGAGTGCTGGTTCTCGTCGTTCACCAGCACGTAGTAGCTCGCGTTGTCGTCCTCGAACGGGTTGGTCGCCATGGAACGTTCTCCTTGAATCGCTGAAGTGCGGTACGGGTGGTCCTGGTTCACGGGAGGGTCACCGGACCGTCCCGTCTTACCCGGACCCGGTCGTCAAGCGGTCGTATTCCGTTTCCGTCACGGGCAGTTCTCGGTAAGCCTTGTTCTGTTGTGGTCACGGCCGAGCGCGACAGTGCGCGACCAGAAAGAAACGGTCACCCTTCCCTGCGGCGCTCGACGGCCTTCCGGTGCGCGGCGGCGAAGCCGGGCAGCCGGTCCACGCCCCAGAACTTGTCGTGGCCCTGGATGAAGAACGGCACCCCGAAGACGTCGTCCCGGTCCAGTGCGCGCAGCGCCAGCAGCCCACGCTCCCGGATCTCCGGGTCGTCGGCCGCGTCGGCCAGCGGCGCGGGGTCCAGGCCCAGCTCCTCCCCGACCTCGGCCATGGTCGCCGGGTCCGAGATGTTCCGTCCCCGCTCCCAGCGCGCGCGGTAGACGGCGTCGACGAACTCCCGCCCCCGGCCCGCGTCCTGGGCCACCAGATACGCGAGGTGGGCCACCTCCCAGCGCGGCTCCCGGTCGATCGGCCAGACCATCGTCAGGCCGCGCTCGGCCGTCAGCCGCCGCACGTCCTGAAGGATGTAGAGGTGCTTGGCCTTGGACATGGTGGCGTACGGCAGCGCGATGCCGTCGCCGGCCAGCTCCTTGGCGAACGTCTCTTCCGGCTCCCAGAACGGCAGCCACTCGACGCCGTCGGCGACGTCCGGGTAGTGGGTCAGCAGGTCGTGGTACGCCAGCCAGGAGTAGGGGCTGCGGAAGGAGAAGTACCAACGCGGTGGCCGTCTGGCCATCACTTCCTCCAGGTCTCTTCGTCGGGGGCGGCGGGCGGCCGTCCCCTGGCTTCGGCTCGGGCGGCGGTCAGAGGGTGATGCCCCCGTCGATCTGGAGCACCGAGCCGGTGACGTAGGCCGCGCGGTCGGAGACCAGATAGGCCACCATGTCGGCGACCTCCTCCGCCCGCCCCATGCGGCGCATCGGGATCTTGCCGACGGCCTCCTTGCGGGCCTTGTCGTTCATCGAGCTGGTCATGTCCGTGTCGATGAAGCCCGGCGCGACCACGTTGACCCGCACGCCGCTGCGCGCGACCTCCTTGGCGAGCGCCTTGGAGAAGCCGATGATCCCCGCCTTGGAGGCCGAGTAGTTGGTCTGGGTGGCCTGGCCGTAGACGCCGGCGACCGAGGAGATGTTGACGATGACCCCCGCGCGGCGCTTCATCATCTCGAAGCAGGCGGTGCGGCAGACGTGGTAGACACCGTCGAGGTTGGTGTCCAGCACCTCGTGCCACTGGTCGTCCTCCATCAGGACCAGCGGATTGTCCCGGGTCACGCCGGCCGCCGTCACGACGGCGGCGACCGGCCCCAACTCGGCCTCGACGGCGGCGAACCAGGCCCGGACGGCGGCGCCGTCCGCGACGTCGACGCGGTGGGCCAGCGTGCGGGCGCCCAGCTCCGCGGCCTCCTTCTCCACGAGCAGGGCGGCGTCCTCGGCCGACCGGTAGCAGAAGGCCACGTCGTAGCCCTCCTTGGCCAGTGCCAGCACGGTGGCCCGGCCGATGCCCCGGGTGCCCCCG
The DNA here is from genome assembly GCF_900230195.1 of Streptomyces zhaozhouensis. Lineage (GTDB taxonomy): Bacteria > Actinomycetota > Actinomycetes > Streptomycetales > Streptomycetaceae > Streptomyces > Streptomyces zhaozhouensis. The sequence continues at coordinate 196,876 of NZ_OCNE01000006.1, read as the reverse complement.
GTGACCAGGGCCACGGGCCGCTCGGTGGTGCTCATGCGCTACTTCCCGTCTGTGCGGACGCCGCTGCCGGCGCGGTGGGTTCGTTCGGTGCTGCCGAGTCCGGTGCGGCGGAGTCCGGCGCGGTCGCGTCCTGGTCGGCGGGGCGCAGCGCCTCGGCCGGGCGCAGGGCCATCACCACGCGCTCCACGGTCAGCACCGGCTCGCCGGCGACCGTCGAGACGCCTTCGAAGATCAGGGTGTCGCCGAGGGAACGACTCAGCAGGACCTCGTGCTCGACCACGTCGCCCGGCAGTACGGGGCCGTGGAAGACCACGCCGGACATCCCGCCGAAGAGCATCACCTGGCCGGTCAGCACGTCCGGGTTGGGCGACTCCCAGGTCGCCAGCACCCCGGCCGACTGGCACCAGGACTCGACGAGCAGGGTCTGGGGGTAGGCGAACGCCGACTCGGGGTGCTCCGGGCCCAGCGCCGCGTACCAGGGTTCGTTGCAGGTGACGGCCTTGCGTGCCACCAGGCGCTCGCCGGGGACCACCTCGGTGACGCGGTCGACCAGCAGCATCGGGAAACGGTGCGGCAGCCTGGCCCTGATCTGGGCCTGCGTCGCGCCGACCGCGCGCGGGGTCTCGCTCACGCCGTTCCCTCCTCGCCGCTCGGGGACTTCTCGCCGCCGGGGGACTGCCCGTCGGCCCCGGACTTCTCGCCGCCGGGAGGCTCGAAGCGCAGCCTGACCTTCGCGGCCTCGCCGCGCGGGCCGGTCAGCACCGCCCGGCACTGCCAACCGGTCGCCTTCCGCCGCCAGTCGAGGGCGATCGTCACCTCGTCGCCGGGAAAGACCGGGCCGGTGAACCGGGTGGACTCGATCTCGGCCATCCCGGTGGGGCCGCCGTCCGCCGGGGCCAGCGGCGCGGGCGCCGTGGCCTCGGCGGCCAGCCGGACGCACTCCACCAGGCAGACGCCGGGGAAGATCGGGAAACCCGGGTAGTGGCCCGGCAGTACCGGCTCGCCGGCCGTGACCGTGAGCGCGGCCACCGCCGTGCCGCCCGCACCGTCCGTCTCCCGCGCCAGCACCCGCACCGGCCCGGCGACCGGGCCGGCGTACGGCACGGTCCCGGCGGCGGGGGCGGTGGCTGCGTCCGTGGTGACCATCAGCCGGCGAGCTTGCGGCTCAGCAGGTCGAAGGCGGTCTGGAGGGTGGTGATCTCCTTCAGCTCCGACTGGGGGAGCTTGACGCCGTACTTCTTCTCCAGCACGACCACGACCTCAAGCGCCATCAGCGAGTCGACCTCCAGGTCGTCAACGAAGCTGGCGTCGTCCGTGAGGTCGGCGACCTCCACGTCCAGGGCCTGGGCCACGGTGGCGCGCAGGTCTTCCTTCTCCAGAGTGGCCGGAGCGCTCGTCATGGTCTCTTCCGATCTCTCGCTAACGAATGGTTTCTGGCAGCGCCGGGACGTCGACGCGTCGACGCCCGGCGGGTCTTGGGCGGGCGCCCCGCTCAGCGGAGGCGCAGCACCGCGCAGCCGACGGAGCCGGCGCGGTCGACGGAGGTGATCAGGCCGATCCGGTCGCCCGAGGGCGCCCGTTCGGCCTCGGAGAGCAGGGTGGCGATGCCGAGCGTGGTGGCGGCGGCGCCGGTGTCGCCTATCAGCTCGGCCGGCAGATGGGTGATCCGCGCGGAGTCGGCGCCGGAGCCGCCCAACGCCTCGTTCACCGCGTCCAGTTCGGCTTCGCCCGCGGCGCCGGGCGCGCCCGAGCAGGCCACCGCCGACACCTCGTCCGGCGTGACCTCGGCGCGCTGGAGGGCGCGGCGCAGGGTGCGCGCGAGGGCGCCCCGGGTGTCGCCGTCCAGCTCCACGCCCAGCTCGACGGCCAGTACCTCGGCCAGCACCGGCTGGTCCTCGCCTCCGGCGGGCTCGACCAGCAGCACGGCCCCGCCCTCGCCCAGCGCGGCGCCGGCGGTCTCCCGCTCGGCGGAGCGGTGTTCGAGCCAGGCGCGCGCCGGCGTGAACTCCTCCGCGGAGCCGCACAGCACGGCCCGCGCGCGGCCCGTGGACAGCAGCCGGCGCGCGTAGTTCAGCGCGTGCAGCCCGGCGCTCCGGCCCCCGGCGACGGTGGTGTTGGGGCCCTTCAGCTGGTACCAGATGGCGCTCTGGCCGGCGGCGCAGTTCATCACGGTGTTGGGGAAGCGCGCCGGGTCGACGAAGAACGGCTTGTCGCCGGTGAGCGACTCCCTGGTGAAGTCCATCATCGACTGGGCGCTGCCGGTCGTGGTGCCGAGCACGAACGCGGCCTCCTCGCCGGTGCCGACGCGGCGGTTGCGCTCCGCCTCGTCGAGCAACTGGCCCACGGCGGTCACGGTCAGCCCGGTGACGCGGTCCATGGACCGGGTGCCCTTCTTGCCCAGCTGGGCGCGGACGTCGAAGCCGGGCACCAGGCAGGCCGTCTCGTGCGGCATCGGGCCCAGCTCCGGGTCCAACGGGGCGGCCGTCGACCGGCGTTCGGCCATGCCGGCGTTGAACGCGGCGCGGCCGACCCCGAACGGGGAGACGGCCGACCAGGCCGTGATGACCGGACGCCGGGTGGCGACGGTGGTGGGGCTCATGTCCGTCTCGTTCCTACTCGCAGGGTCGTGGTGGGGCGCCCGGGGGCGCGGTCCTGGGCGTCGGCGCGGTCGTCGGCGCGGTCGTCGGCGTCGTCATATGAAGAACACCAGCCGGTAGTCGGGCCAGCGCGGGGCCAACTCGCCGTCGGCGACGGGGACCACGCCCGGCGTCAACCGCGCGGCGCCGCCCGGCAGATACGCCGCCAGCGACGACTCCTCGGCGAGGACCCGCACGCCGTTCTCCAGCAGGGTGACCAGGTCCCGGCGGTGGTCGCTGAGCGTGGTCACGGTCGCCTTGCCGAACCGCAGCTCGGGAACGGTCGCCGAGGCCGCCGCGTAGCAGACCGCCTGACCGCGCAGCAGCAGGTCGAGCCCGCCGAGCTGGCGGTGCATCTCGACCGAGAGATAGAGCTCGTCGAAGAACTGCTTCTCCAACGCGCCCCGGTAGGCGCGCTCCACGATGCCCAGGCAGCGCCGCTCGTCGGTCTCCTCGACCGCGCCCGTGCCCGCCCTCGGGGTCGGCCTCGCCTCGGGGGGCATCTCAGATCACCCCGATCTTGATGACCCGGCGGGCGGCGGCCACGTTCGCCGCGTACCCGGCCGGGGGCCGCAGCACCACCTGCGGCAGATGGTCGTGGGCGCCCCGGTCGTCGCTGCAGAACCGGCAGCCGTACCAGTACAGCTGGTCGGGGAACGCCTCCAGCATCCCGGTGGCCACCCGGGCCATCGAGGGGTAGTCGGTGTTCCAGTCGGCCAGGTTGCGCGGCTTGTCCTCGCCCAGCGCGCGCTGGGTCAGCAGCGTGGCGTAGCCGCACGTCCACACCTGGACGCCGGCGCCGCGCTCCAGCAGCGCCTGGGTGAGCCGCAGGGCGCTGGTGACCTGGTCGGACGCGTGCGGCGCGCCCATCAGCGTCACCAGCACGTCGGTCTTCGGAATGCGTCGAGCCATCGCTAGTGCCACACCACCTGTACGTCCGGGTCGAGCACCCAACGGGCCAGGTCGTCCATGCCGGCGACCTGGGTCCTGGGACGGAGCGGCGCGTCGGCCAGGCCGCGCTGCGCCAGCGAGAAGTCGTCGGCGGCGAGCGTGCCGCCGGCCGCCTGGAACGCGTCCAGCCGCTCGTCGCTGCCGGGCAGGGCCAGCGCCACCCCGTCCTGGACGAGGTAGAGCAACACCCCCCGCCCGGCGGCGGCCAGCGCCACCGCGTCCCTGCGGAACCCGAACTCCCCGACGTCGGCGCGGCCCTGGCTCTCCACCAGCAGATGCCGGGGCCGGCCGGCCGCTCCCTCCCAGGTGGCGTTCACGCGTCCCGCACCGAACCCGTCGCCGTGCCGTTCACCGCGTCCAGCACCCGCTGGTCGAGGCTGACCAGCTTCCAGTCGCGGCGGTTCTCGATCACCGCGTACCCGTGGGTGATCTTGCCGGTGGAGGTGAGCACCGGCTTGCCGTCGCGGACGACGTAGGTGTCCATCCGGGAGGTGTAGACGAAGTCCTTGAAGACCTCCTCCACGGTGAAGACCGTGTACAGCACCTCCTCCATCAGCGCCTCGTCCGTGAGGGTGATCGAGGAGTGCGGCACGACCGGAATCCAGCGGCGGTCGTCCAGCAGCGACTTGATGGAGATGCCGCGCTCGGCGACGAAGAGGTCCTTGGCCTCCTCCATCAGCCGCAGGTAGCCGGACATCTGCAGGCGCTCCGTGAAGTGGCAGTACGGGTAGGGGATCCGCCACTTCCAGGCGTAGGCGTTGGCGCCCTGGGTGAGCGCGGCGAGCAGCGGGTCGGACGGGTCGTCGGAACGGACGATCGTCGACGGGTCGTGCTCGATGCCGGCGGCGGCCTCGACGACGGCGGCCGAGGGCTCCACGTCGGTCACGGCGTGGCCGCCGAGCCGCTCCACGGCGAACCTGGCCAGCGCCTCGGGCGCCGGCTCGGCCGCCGCGAGGTAGCCGTCGATCCGCAGCGCGACGCGGACCTTCGAGGTGACGGCCTTCAGGGTCTCCCCGTCCCGCTCGACCTCGATGACGACCTTCAGACCGATGGTGCCGTCCGCGTCCTTGGTGTGCGGAGTGACGGTCGCGGTGGCGAGGTCGTCCATGTGGAACGCGTGCAGGATGCGGGTGTCCAGGCCGACGATGTCCAGGCCCAGGCCGTGCTCCTCGTACAGGCCGCGCGCCGGCAGCTCCGACTGCCGGAAGTGGTCGAGGACCGCCTCCTCGACCATGTAGTTGACGTGCTTGAAGCCGATCCAGGTGCAGATGTTGGACCCCTCGTAGCGGGGCCGCACCTGGGTGCTGCTCTTCGTGCTCAGCAGCGCCTTCACTGCGGTTTCTGTGACGATGCTCATCTCTGGGGCTCCAAAGTGCGGGAATCGGATGCCACGGTCGCGGCGAGGAACGCGTTGAGCGCGTGGGTGAACGCGGCGGCGTTCTCGATCATGGGGAAGTGGCCGGTCTCCGGCAGCAGTTCGGCGCGGGCGTCGGGCAGCGCCGAGGCCAGCGCCAGGGTCTCCCCGGGCGGAGCGGCGAAGTCACGCTCGCCGGCCAGCAGCAGGCACGGCACGTCGAACCGGTCCACCCGCAGATCGGGCGTGCGCAGATACAGGTCGAAGAAGCGCATCCACCCGTAGGGGCCGACGAAGTCCCGCACCCGCTCGCCCATGGCGCGCTGGATGTCGGGCGCGAACCGGCCGGCGGAGTGGACCCGGATGCCCTCCTCCATGATCAGGTGGAAGTCGTTCAGGTAGTAGGTGATGGTCTCCCAGTCGAACTCCTCGGCCGAGGCCCGGTAGAACGGTGAGACCAGCGCCAGGGCGCGGGTGTTCCGCTCGGCCAGCGGCTCGCGGCCCTCCTCGGCCTCCCGGTGCAGCACGTCCAGCAGCAGCGTCGCCGCCATGGAGTGCGCGACCACGACCTCGGGGCCGTCGGGCACCGCGTCCAGCGCCTGGCGCAGCCAGCCGCCCGGGTCCCCGCGCCGCGCCCAGTCCTCGACGCCGCCGTTGCGCCAGGGGAGTTGAGCCGTCCAGACGGAGCAGTCGGACGGCAGCAGCGGCAGGCAGGCGTCCCACAGGGACTCGCCCGCCGCCAGGCCGTGCAGCAACAGCAGCCGGGGCCCGGCGCCGTGCGTGCGCCGAGCCACCGTGACCGGCGGCTCGGCCCCGGTCGTGCCGTTCACGGCGCCCCCGGCGCGATCAGTTCGAGGCCGGCGCTGGCGTCGTCCCCCGCGGTGCCGGCCAGCGCCACCACGCGGCCGACGGCGCCCTCGTCGAACCAGCCGACGGCCGTGGCAAGCTGCAGAACGCCCAGGGCGCCCGAGGCACGCCCGGCGTGCTCGGGCAGGACGGCGCCGGCCTCCACCGGCAGCGCCTCCGGGGCGGCGGCGCCCGGACCGGCCTCCGGGCCGAGCCAGCGCGCCGCGTCACCGGAGAGCCGGTCCAGCACGGCGGCCGTGTCGGCCGCCCTGGTCCCCCGGCCGAGGACCGCGCGCGGCGCGACGCCGCGCTCGGCGGCGGCATCGGCCGCCTCCAGCACCACGGCGGCGCCGCCGTCCACGGCGCGGCGGCCGTCCAGCAGCCGGCGCACCACCTCGTTGTCCGGCTCGACGCCCAGCACCAGCACCCGGCTGACCCGCCCGGCCCTGATCATGGTCGCCGCCCAACGCACCGCGTCCAGACCCGAGGTGGCGCCGTTGCACACCATCAGGTTGGGACCGCGCAACTGGTAGCGGATCGCGATCGAGGAGGCGATCACGTTGCTCGACGCGTTCGGCAGGTCCATCGGGCTGGTGCCGGTCACCGTCTCCTCGCGGATGGTGTCCAGCGCGCGGGCGACGGTGTCGAGATTGCCGTAGTTGGAGCTGGCCACGACGCCGACCGACTCGGCGGGCACGGTGGTCCCGGTGGGCTTCTCGCCCTCCACGAGACCGGCGTCGCGCAGCGCGGCCACCGCCAGGCAGTAACCCAGCTGCGTGGCGCGGTCCTTGTACCGCAGCCCCTTCTTGCCGACCAGCCCGGCGGGCGCCGGCGGCTCGCCGTCGGCGGCCGGACCCGTCAGCAGCGCGGGCAGGGAGTCGGCGCCGGGCAGCAGCACGGCGGCCCCGGTCACCACCACGGACGTGCTCATCGGGCGGCCTCCACGATCGCGACGGCGTTGATGCCGCCAAAGCCGAAAGCGTTCAACTGGGCGACGCGCACCGGAGCCTGGGCCGGCTCGCCGGTGACGAAGCGGAAGCCGGCGGCCTCCTCCACGGGCTGCTCCAGGCCCAGCGTCGGCGGCACCCGGCCCTCCTCCATGGCCCGCACGCCCATCACCAGGTTGAGCAGCCCGGAGCCGCCCGAGGTGTGGCCGGTCATCGACTTGACCGCCGTCATCAGCGGCCGGTCGGCGTCCTCGCCCAGCACCTCGGCCATGGCGGTGGCCTCGGCCTCGTCGTTGAGCAGGGTGCCGGTGCCGTGCAGCATCACCAGGTCCACGTCGGCCGGCTTGACGCCCGCAAGCCGGTGCGCCGAGCGGATCGCGGTCGCGATGCCGTCCGGGTCCGGCGCGGTCACGTGGTAGGCGTCGCAGTTCACCGCGACGCCCCGCAGCCGGGCGCGGACCGCGCGCTCGCCCGCGGCCTCCCCGTCGCGGTGCAGCACCACGGCGGCGGCGCCCTCACCCATCAACACCCCGGTACGGTGCGCGTCGAAGGGCCGCACCCGGTCCGGCGGCGCCGGATGGACCCGTTCCAGCAGGCCGTACATCGACTCCGTCAGCACGTCGACGCCGGCCACGATCACCGTGTCCGTGTCGTCCTGCTCCAACAGGTCGGAGGCGAGGGCCAGCGCGTAGAGCGAGGCCGAGCAGGCGTTGGAGAACGTGTGCGTGTCGTCGGCGCCGAACCGCTCGCGCAGCGCCGTGCCGAAGTGCAGCCCGGCGTCGTCCAACTCGGCGCCGTCCCGCCACCACAGCTCCGCGGAACGCAGCTCCCGCAGGCCGGTGCCGACCAGGATCGGGATGCCGGACAGGTCCTCGCCGAGGCCCGCGTCCGCGGCGGCCTGCGCGACGGCGTCCAGCAGCAGCCGCGTCGCCCGCGCCGGCACGTCCACGCCCTCGGGGCCGCGGTCGTCCACCTCGTACGCGTGCCGCGCGCGGAACCTGCTGCGGTCGAACCCGCGCAGCTCCGCGTGGCCGGTGCGCTGCTCGCACAGCCCGTCGAACAGCTCGGCCACGCCGCGGCCCACGCTGGCCACCGCGCCCATTCCGGTGATCGGACGGCTCAGCATCATGCCTCCCAGGCCGGGGCGGCGCCCGCCGCCTCGGCCGCAGCGTCGTAACGGCCAAGCAGCACCACGGCGTTGTTCCCCCCGAAGGCGAGGCCGTTGTTCTGCACCACGCGCAGTTCGGCGGGGACCGCCTCGTTCGGCACGCAGTCCACCTGGCACTCGGGGTCGGTGGTGACGTGGTTGATCGTCGGCGGGATGAAGTCGTTCTGGAGCGCCAGGGCGCAGCCGATGGCGCCCAGCGCGCTCGCCGCGCCCATCGAGTGGCCCAGCATCGACTTCATGGAGACGGTGCGCGGCGGCGTCTCGCCGAACACCTCGCGGATCGCCCCGGTCTCCGTGACGTCGTTCGCCTGGGTGCCGGTGCCGTGCGCGGAGACGAGGTCCACCTGCTCCGGCTTGACGCCCGCGTTCTCGTGGGCGAGCCGCATACACTCGGCGACGCTCGCCTGGTTCGGCGCGACCGGGTGGTAGGCGTCGCAGTTGAGCCCGTAGCCCAGCACCTCGGCGTAGATGGTGGCGCCCCGCTCCAGCGCGGACTCCAGCCGCTCCAGGATCAGCACGCCGGCGCCCTCGCCGGTGAGGATGCCCTTGCGGTCCACGTCGAACGGCTGGCAGCGCTCGGGCGCGATGGTGCCCAGCCGGTAGAAGCCGGTGAACGTCTTGCGGCACATCGCGTCGGCGCCGCCGCAGAACGCGAACTCGGCCTCGCCGCTGCGGACCGCGTCGAAGCCGTAGCCGATCGCGTAGTTCCCCGCGGCGCAGGCCGTCGGCACCGTCACCGCCTCGACGTCGGGAAGCCCCAACTCCTGCGCGATGACGACCGACAGCCGCGCCGCCGGCACCCGCCGGGCCGCCTCGCCGTCGAACGCGCCGGCGCCGTCGGCCACCTCGCGCTCGACCAGCTGGTCGAGGTCGTAGGACTCGCCGTCGGTGGTGCCGATCGAGATCATGCCGCGGCGGTCCCGCAGCACGTCGAGGTCGAGCCCCGCGTCCGCCAGCGCCATGCGGGCGGCGGCGGCGGAGAACTGGGCGGCCCTGCCGAGCCGCGCCGGCTCCAGCCGCTCGATCCAGCGCTCGGGCTCGAACTCCGTCACCTCGCAGCCCTGCGCGTGGGCGAAGCCCTCGGTGTCGAAGACCGAGATGGGCCGGGCGCCGCTGCGCCCGGCACGCAGCCCCTCAAGGAACCGGTCGGCGCCCAGGCCGATGCTGGAGACCACGCCGAGGCCGGTGAGCACCACCCGGTGCCCGGCCTCGGCGTCCGGCGCCTTGGCGCCGGCGTCGAGCCGTGTTGCCGTCATGACTGCCCCTTCACTCCCACGGTCGTGGGCCGCCCGCTGGACGGCCCCGTCGGACCGCGCCCGCCCGCTGACGCCGGCGACGGCGCGTCACCAGCCGGCGGACTCCGAGACCACCGCGTAGACACCCTGAAGGTTGGTCATGCGGGGCAGCTCGGCCTGGTCGATGACGACACCGAACTCCTTTTCCAGCGCAGCCAGAATCTCGATGGCGCGCAGCGAGTCCGCGTCGTGGTCCTCCTTGAAGAGGCTGGTCTCGGTAACCTCGTCCTCCTCGATCTCCAGAATGTCGCAGACGATTTCCTTGATGGTGGCAAGACGCTCGTCGCGCGTGGTGGCGGGCATACCTGTCCTCTTCTCGGTGGGGGCCCCGTGTCGGGTCCCTGGATGGGGGAGTGAGAAGTCCGCTCCGGCGGCTCACGGGCCGAATGGCCCGGCCGGCGGGCGGATCCTGCTCAAGTGGTGCGGTGTAGCTGTGTCGTTCGGGGTGGTGCTTTCTCTCAAAACTTTTTAACGAGGCCGCCCGCGGACTCACAAGGAGCGCTGCAACAAGCTGCTAACCGCGGCCCTGACCAGGCGCCACTTCCCGCGCGCCGAGCAGTCTCCGCCGGAGGTCGGCGACCACCTCGGCGCGCCGGCCGACCAGATAGAAGTGGTCCCCCGCGAGCACCCGCAGCGTGAACCCGAGCGGCGCCACGTCGCCCCACGCCCGCACGCCGTCCACCGGCGACGACGGGTCGTCGGCGCCCGCGTAGGCCACGACGGGGCAGCTCACCGGCATCGGGGCGCGCGGCCGGTAGGTGCCGACCACGGCGAAGTCCGCGCGTATCGCGGGCAGCAGCAGCTCCCGCATCTCCGGGTCGTCCAACACCGAGCCGTCGGTGCCGCCCAGCCGGCGCACCTCGGCCAGCAGCGTCGCGTCGTCCGCCAGATACTCGTCCCTGGGCGCCACCCGGTGCGGCGCGCTGCGCGCCGAGACATAGAGCCCGCTGAGCCGCACCCCGTGCAGCTTCTCCAGGCGCAGCGCCACCTCGTAGCCGAGGGACGCGCCCATGCTGTGCCCGAATATCGCCAACGGCAGGTCGGTGAACGGCAGCAGCGCGCCCGTCACCTCGTTGGCCAGCGGCTCCATCCGGTCGATGCAGGGCTCGTGGAGCCGCTGCTGCCGCCCCGGATAGCGCGCCACCAGCACCTCGACGTCCGGCCCGAACGCCTCGCCCCACTCGTGGTAGAAGGCCGCGGTCCCGCCCGCGTGCGGCAGGATCGCCAGCCGCACGCGCGGCGCCGTCGTCCCCCGGTAGTGGCGGAACCAGGGGCTCTCGCCGGCCGGTCCATCCGCTCGCATCCCTGGCTGCCCCCCGCTCGCTCCCGTGCGTGGAGACCGGCGTGCGCCGTTGGACGAACGGCCGGTCCTCCTCCCGTCGTTCTAACGCTCGCCGGGCTGCCGCGGAGCCTCGCTTGCAGGAAGCTGCGAGTCGGCGCACGCCGGCTCGGACAGCAACCCCAGCTCGGCGGCGCGCACCCCCGCCTGGAAGCGCGAGGTGGCCCCCAGCACCGCCATGATCTCCGCGACATGCCGCCGATAGGTCCGCACCGAGACCGACAGCTCCCTGGCCGCCACCTCGTCGGTCACCCCGATCTGGAGCTTCTGGAGGATGCGCCGCACCGTCTCGGTCCGCACCCGGCCGCCGAAGTCCAACTGCCCCGGCGTGCGCACCGCGTTGCGCCAGACGCCGGCGAAGAGCGTGTTCAACGTGCGGATGACGCCGGGAGCGCGGATCATGGACGCGCGTCGACCGGCGGGGGACTCCGTGCTGACCAGTGCCGCCCGGTCGTCCACTATCGTCGCGGTCAGCGCCGGCATCCGGGCCACCCGCACCTCCCACGGCCGGCCGGCCCCCGGCCCGGAGAGGCAGCCGGCCTCCACCGCCGGCTGGTTGCACAGCACCCGCACCCGCACCCCGGCGCGGGCCTCGGCCGCCACCTGCGCGAGCGCCGCGTGCACCTTCCTGGTCCGCGCGGGGTCGGCGGCCAGCACCACGTCCACGCTCCGCTCGGCCTGCTCGACCAGCTCCCGCACGGCCGTCACCAACGCCTCGTCGTCCAGCGTGACCTCGCAGACCAGCGAGCGGTGGCTGAGCTGGCTGGCGTGCTGACGCCTGGTCTCCTCGATCAGTGTCCGGATCTCCAACAGCGCACGCTCCAGCTCATCGCCCCGGCTGCCCCGGGGTCTCTCCTGACGGTGCCGCTGGGCGGGCGAGCCGGGGTGCAGCGCCTCCTGGAGGGACTCCGAGAGCGTGGCGGCCAGCGACTCGCGGTCGGCCAGCTCCGGGCGTGCCCGGTCGCCGTCCGGCAGCAGCCCCAGCTCGACGGCCCGCACCCCGGCCTGGAAACGGGAGTTGACCCCCAGCGCGCACTTGATCTCGGCGACCAGGCGGCGGTAGGTGCGCAGCGACATGTCCAACTCGGGCGCCGCCGCCTCGTCCGTCGCCCCGTCCCGCAGCTGGCCCAGCACCCGCTGCGTGGGCGTCCGCCGCAGCCGCTGGGTCAGCCTCCGGTGCGCGGTCGGCGTCAGCGCGGTCTGCCAGGTGCCGGCGAGCAGCAGGTCCAACGCCCGGACCGTGGCCGGGTCCTCGGTGACGGCGGCCTGCGCGCCGTGCCGGTCGCCGCCGCGCAGCAGCGCGACCCGGCCGTCGACGATCAGCGCCTCCTGCACGTCGCCGCCGGCGACCCTGACCTCCCAGCCGGCGGGCTGCGGGGTCAGCCCGACGGACTCCTCCTGGTCCAACGGGGGCGCCGAGTACAACATGCGCACCCGGACGCCGCGCTCGTAGGCGGCGTGCAGCCCGGAGAGCATCGCCTGCTCGTCCTCCGCGCCCTGCGGCGGGTGCGGGCCCGCGTAGCTGATCCGTCGTTGTGCCCCGTCGATCAGCAGCCGCGCCGTACCCGAGGCCGCGAGCCGGCCGGGCAGCATCTGGAGGGAACGGTTGTCGGCGCCGTTGCGGTGCAGCGAGACGGTGGACTCGATGAGACGCAGCGCCTGGAGCAGCGAGGACTCGATCTCATCGCCGCTCGCGCCCGGCAACGGCCGGAGATGCTCCGCGGCGGATGATGGTGCGGACATTTTCCCCCTTCGAAACTTCCGAGGCCCCTCGAATGAAGCAGGAACGAGACGGAATGAAACCGGGTTCCCCGACACGCGGAACCGTGGTCGTGCGAGGTGTTCTGCCAGGAGTGAACGGCGTCGTACTGGGTTTTCTGGAAGGCGCGGAAATGCGGTTCCCGCGTGCGACCGCGCGTGCCTCCGCTTTGTTCGGATGAGCTGACCGGTCCCCGATCCCCTCAGCTGGGGACGGGGCCTCGGCGACTCCAGAAATGCCTCGGGATTGTCGGCGGCGCGGTCACTCCGAGTGGGTGAGGCGCGCGGGCGCTCGGACGTCCGGGCGGGAGGCGGGAGGCGGATGCGGCGGGGCTGTCACCGGGCTGCCGATAAGGCGGCGCGGCGCGTGAGACCCCTGCGGGGCACGAACGACCCTCGGCGCGCGGGTGGTTCGCGCCGGCGCGCGCAGGGGGGTGCCGGCCGCCGACGGTGGTCGTTCACCTGGGAGGACGCCGCGACGCTCGCCGGCGTCCCCGGCGGCGTGTCCGGTCCGTTGGACACGGTGTCGGCGGTGGTGTCGTCCGCCTGCTCAGAACTCATCGGCCATCGGCTGCTGTACATGCGTGTGGTCTCCCCCGAGACGAGTCTTCTGTTAGCGGGCCGTCCGGCGGAGCGCGCTCCGGCGGAACGTCCGACGCATTCGGTGAGGGCGGGCGGTGCCGCCGTCCTCGAATCTTCTTCTCCCGGCATATGCGTAGGTATGCGCCTCGGCATATGCCTTTGCGGTCCCACGTGGGACACGAAGCCTTCCCGGTGTCTCCCGGTCGAGGCGGAACCGTTCGACCGCGAGCCGGAGAGGCGTCGGAATCCCGCGCTCACCGCTCGGATGGGCACGCGGCCCACCTTCTCCCGTCATCCGAATACGGATTCGGAAGCTGACGACACCGTAGCAGCCCGAACACGGGACTGAGTGGGGGCGTCGTCCACGCGCGACTCCCCGTGCCGGGCAGGTAAACCGCCGTGGGGGAGACGCTCGCAAGAACGTAGTCGAAGTTTCCGCGAATGCCAGAGAGGGGTTTGGCAACTTGCTGCCAAAGCGGTCATTCGATCGACAGAAAGGAATGCAACATTCAACTTTCTCCGGCGCGGGAGTCCGACTGTTCCCGGTTTGGGACAGACCGTACGCCGCGCGGACAACCGAAGGACGCCTCCCGTTGCCCTCCCTCCGTTCTGTCGTCCACCGCTCCCTCGGCGCGGGGAGGTTCGGAAAGCCGAGGGGAACTGTTGACGAACTGTTGCGGAACGAGCGCCCGCCGCACTCGCGGCAGGGCCCGCCGCCCGTTGGTTGCCCGGGGACGGTCTGCTTCAAAGGCCCGCCGCCCCACCGATGGTGGTGTGCGCAGGCGCGGGAAGCGGACCAACGCCGAGAGGCGCGCCCGGGGGAGTGTGAATCCCCGAGCGCGCCCCTCGATCGCGACGTGCCGACCGACTCGCTCGTGACCGTGCCGGATCAACTCGGCCGAGGCCGTGCCGGATCAGCCGACCGCGACCTCCGACTCCCTGCCCGCGAGGGCGGCGAGCGCGGCCAGCAACCCCTGGGCCAGCTCGTCCACCGACTCCCGCGTCCACAGCCCCTCGGGCCAGCGCCAACCGATCACCAGCCGGGGACCGGAGGCCAACTCCTGCACATGGCAGCTGATCTCCAACCCGTGCGAGAGCCGCGTGTCCCGGGCACCGGCCGGACCCGGCAGCCCGACGCCGCCGCCGTCGGCGACCAGCTTCCACTCGGCGTCGGCGTCACCGGCCTCCGCCGCGGCGAACCGGCCCAGCCACGCGAAGCCGAGCTGCGGCTGCGCCGCGTCCGCCAGATCCTCGGCCAGCTCGGGCTCCAGATACCGCAGCAGCCCGTAGCCCAGACCCTGGTCCGGGATCTCCTCCAGCGTCTCGGCGACCCGCGCCACCGCCTCGTCGCCGCGCACGCCCGCCAGATCGAGGCGCACCGGATGCGGCGACGCGAGCCAACCGACCGTCCGCTCCGCACCGGTCCTGCGCGCGGTGTCCAACACGTCGACCAGCAGCCCCTGGCCCTCGCTCATCCCGCGCCGCCGCCGCCAGTCGCCGACGGACAGCGCGAGCCCGGCCAGCAGCACGGCGAGCGGATCGCCCACCCCATCGGCGCCCCCGTCCGTGCCGAGCAGCGCGGCGGCGCCGCCCTCGGCGGACAGGCTCACCGTCAGGCCCCCCGGCGCCGCCGACTCCTCCGGCAGGAACGGGCGGTCGGTCAGCGCGCCGTCCGACCACTCCAGGATCTCCTCCCAGAGCGGCAGTTCGTCCTCGCGCTCCTCGGAGTCCGCGGTGATCCGCTCCGCCCAGGTCCGCACCGAGGCGCCGACCGGCGGCAGCACCGGGGTCCCGCCGTCGACCACGGCGGCGTAGGCGGTGGCCAGGTCCTCCAGCAGCACCCGCCACGAGACGCCGTCCACGACCAGCTGATGGGCGGCCAGCAGCAGATAGCCCGGCTCGTCGAAGCCGCTGTCGAACCAGATCGCGCGCAGCATCTCGCCCTGCGCCGGGTCCAGTTCCGTGACCAGATGGTCCGCCTCGGTGCGGAGCGTCGGATACAGGTCCTCGCCCTCGAGGCCCAGCACCTCGGCCCTGGTGAGGCAGAACGCGGCGTTCACCGCACCCGGCTCGCGGACGCGCAGCGTCCAGAACGGCTCGCCCGTCCCTTCCACCCCCGCGTCGGCGGCTCCGGCGTCGTCGGTGCCGTCGGCGGGCTCGGTGGTGAGGGCCAGCCGCAGCCCGGCGTGGTGGTCGACGACCGCCTGGAGCGCGTCGGCGAGCAACTGCTCGTCGGCGCCGCCCGGCGTCCGCACCAGCACCGACTGGTGGCAGCCGGCCAGCGGGCCGCCGCGCTCCCGCAGCCACCGCGCGTTGGGCGGCAACGGGAGCTCACCGGTGCCGGCGTCATGCGCGACGGCGTCGTGTGCGGCGGGGTCTTGTGTGACCCCGTCATGTGCGGCGGCGGGCTCCGAGCCGGGCTCGGAGACGGCTTCGGACGTCGGTGCCGGTGCCGGCTCTGATGCCGGTTCCGGTTCCGGGGCGGGGTCGGTGGCCGCCGCCACGAGGGGCACGGCCTCCGGCTTGACGGCCTCCGTCGCGACGGACTGCGCCTCGACCGGCTGCGCCTCGGAAGACTCCGCCCGTCCGACCGGTTCCTGGGCCGCCTCGGCCTCGACGGTCACGGGCTCCGGCTCCGGCTCCTGCCTGTTCCGCCCGGTCCCCGGCTGGGGACCGCCCGCCTCCACGGTGCCGCCGTTGAGCAGCGTGCCCAGGATCTCCAGCAACGCCGAGCCGTCAGGGGCGCGTTCACGGAGCGCCGCCAGATCGTCGGCGGCGCGCAGCGCGCGGTCCACGACCTCGCCGTGCGAGACGGAACCGGCCGGGCCGACCAGTGCCGGCTCGTCCACGGCCACCGCGACCGGTGAGCGCGGCGCCGGCGTGACGGCGATCTCCGGACGGTCCAGCGCCAGTTCACCGGCGCCGGCCTCGGCCGCCACGAGCGTGAGGTCGGCTCCCGCGGTCCGCGTCGAAGCGGCGGCGCCACTGGCCAGGGTCGCCAACAGCCCGACCACCAGCTCGACGGAACGCGGCACCCCCAACGCGACCGTCGCTCCGGGGCCGATCTCCCGACCCACGAGGACGCCGGTCAGCCTGCCCACGCGCTCGTACAGTTCGGCGTAGGAGAGGGTGCTGCCGGACAGCGCCACCGCGGGCGCGGCCGGCGTCTTGGCGACCTGCACGCGGAAGGCGTCGGGAACGGTGGCCCGAGGCCCCGCGTCCCGTGGCGCCCCGCCCGTCCCCGCGACGGACGCCGCGACCGACGCCCCGACCGACGGAGCCTCGGCGCTCCGTTCCCGCTCGGGCGCGTGCTCCTGCGCCTGCTCCGGCTCCAGCTCCGGCTCCGATCGAGTCTCCGACTTCGGCGCGGAGGCCGCTTCCGGCTCGGAGACCGGCTCGGAGACGGACTCGGAGACCGCCTCGACGGCGGACGTCGGCTCCGCCGCGAATACCGCCTCCGGCTCCGGCTCGCTCACCGCTGCCGGGCGGGCGCCCTCCAGCGCGTCGCCTTGCTCGCTCTCCCCGTTACCGCCGCTTCCACCGCTCACCGCGCTCGTGTCGCTTTCGGCGGCAGCGGCAGCGGCAGCGGCTTCCGTTTCCGGTGCCGGCAGGTCATCCACGCGCGGCGTGCCGGCCGGGGTCGGCGAGGCGGTCGCCGGCGCCGGCAGATCGTCGACGCGCAGCGCGATCGTCGGGTGCGGCGGCTCGGCGGGAACGTCGGCGGCCGGTCGTTCGGCTTCCGGTGCCGGCAGGTTGTCCACCCGCAGCGCGACCGTCGGGTTGTGCGGCTCGGCCGGCGCTTTCTCGGCGGCCGGCCGGTCGGCCCCCGACTCGGGGCCTGAGCCCCCGGGCCCGGGGAGGTTGTCCACTCGCAGCGCGACCGTCGGGTTGTGCGGCTCGGGCCGCGGCTCGGCCGTGGGCGCCGTGTCCACCGTCTCCGCCGGTGGCGGGAGCTTCAGCATCATCGTCGACCTCGCGTCGGCCGCCGACTCGTCGACCGGCGCGCTCGCCACCCGGGGATCGGCCGGAGCCTGGGCCGGGTCCTGAACCTGGGCCGAGGGCACGACGGGGGTCGGCAGCGTCTGCCGGTAGTCGGGCACCGGGCCCGGCTCGGCCGCCGCGACCGCCGGGCGCGGGGTGGCCCCCACGAGGCGCCCGTCCTCCGTCCAACGGACCACCGCGCCCGTGCGCAGCATCCTCGCTCCCGGCTCGCCCTGCGGGTCGGCGACCAGCCGGGCCGCCGTCGCGCCGGGCTGTCCGGCGTAGCCCCTGGCCAGTCCGGAGCCCGAGACGTAGAGCTCGCCCGCGACGCCGATCGGGACCGGGCGCAGCAGCCCGTCCAACACCTGAAGGCGCACGCCGGGCGCCGGCGTTCCCCAGGCGGCCGCACCGTCGAACCCGTCGGAGCCCTCCGGCGCCTCAGGGCCGGCCACCGACACCGGCACACCGCTCTCCGGCACCGCGCGGGTCACCAACGCCGTGGGCCGCGCGCTCGCGTCCCGGGCCGTGCGCGGGGTGCCTGGCACGACCACGACCAGCCCCTCTGGCAGCGGCCCCGCCAGCCCGAGCGTGGTCAACTCCTGGTCACCCAGCGTCAGATGGCTCACCGCCGCCTGCCCGAGCAGCGTCGCCAACGCCTGCCCGCCCGGCACCTGCGCCGGCAGCACCAGCGTCGCGCCGTTCAACAGGGCGGAGTACACCGCGCGTTCGGCCTCGGGGTCGCCGGGCCGCGCGGTGGCCAGCGAACGGCTGCCCGCCGCCAGCCCGGTCAGCCGCAGCGCGGCGTCCGCGAGCGCGGCCACGCCGGCCTGGGTGACCAGCGCGCCCGGCCCCGAAGCTTGGTCCCTGGCGTGGCTGACATAGGCGGGGCTGGCGCCGAGCAGCGGCGCGACACGCTCGGCGTCGGTCGGGTCGCCCGCGTTGCCCGCCGGACGGCCCCGGCCGGCGGCGTCGTCCTGCTCGGGACGGCCGCCGGAGACGTCGGAGAGGCGCAGCTGCGTCGTCGCCTCGGAGTCCAACGAGCCGTCCGAGGGGGCGTCGGAGGCAGGCTCGGGGGCGTTCGGCTCGCCGAAACCGCTGGTCAACTGGCGGACCACGCCCGGGTCGTCGAGGATCAGCCGCCCCGGGCCCAGCCCGGTGCGCAGCCGGCCGCTGTTGGCCTGGTCGGTGATCAGCAGCAGCGGGGCGGCGGCCGTCAGCAGCCGCTCGGCGCGGACCACGGGCTCCGTCGGGTCCAACAGCAGATGAGCGGCACCGGACTTGAGCACGCCGAGCATCGCCACCACGAGATCGGCGGAGCGCGGCAGCGCGATCGCCACCACCCGTTCGGCGCCGATACCGCTCTGGATCAGCAGCCGGGCCAGCCGGTTGGCACGCAGGTTCAGCTCGGCGTAGGACAGCTCGCCGGCCTCGGTGACCAGCGCGGGGGCGTCGCGACGCTCGGAGACCTGCCGCTCGAACCGCTCGACCGCCGTCTCCACCGCCCCGGCCCGCTCGGCGCGGCCCTGGAACGCGGCCAGCCGCACCCGCTCCGCCTCGCCGGGGCGGCCGACAGCCGCCGTGCGGGCCCCGGGGGTGAGGGCGAGTGCCGTGAGCAACTGCCGCACGCGGCCCAGCAGCCGCGCCGCCGCGGCACCGCCCAGCGCGTCGGGCCGGTGGCCAAGCCGCAGCGTGAGGCGTTCACCGGGGATCACGGCCAACGTGACCGGTGGCGCCTCGGCGTCCAGGCGCCCCACGGACGTCAGCCGCGGCTCGCCCGCGTGCGCCGGCCTGGCGGGCTCCCGCACGGTCACGGAGGAGTCGAGGAGCGGGCCGGCGTCGGCCAGTCGACGCAACGCGGCCAGGGTGACCCGGCGGTGCGGCAGCAGCGCGGTCCGGTCGGCGTGCACGCGGCCGAGCAGCTCGGTGAGCGGCTCCGCCGGGTCGATCCGGACGCGCAGCGGCACCGTGTGGTCGAACGGGCCGAGCGCGCCGGCCGCCTCGGGCGACCGGCCGGGGGCCGTCACGCCGAGCACCACGTCCCGCCGCCCGGTCAACGCGCCGAGCGCCAGCGCCCACGCGGCGTGCGCGGCGGCCTCCAGCGGCACGCCCCGGGCGTGGAGGGTCGCCGTCAGCCGCTCGGTGACCGCGTCGGAGAGCTCGACGGCGACCGTCTCGGGCGCCGTGTCGGGCGCGCCGGGCGCCTCCGCTGCCAGCGTCGGCCCGTCCAGGCCGGCGAGGACCGCGCGCCACGCATCGAGATCGGCCTCCCCGTCGAGCGCGGTCAGCTCCGGCATCGCCGCCCGGTAGGAGGGGGCGGCCGGGACGGCGTCGAGGTCGTCGGCGGCGTAGAGATGGAGGAGCTCGCCCGGGAGCAGCGAGAGCGAGCGGTCGTCCAGCAGCAGCCGGTGCGCGGTGAGCACCAGTTGGTGCCGGTCGGCGCCGAGCCGCACCAGGGCGCCCCTGGCCAGCGGCGGGGCGTCCAGCGCGAACGGCTGGTCGCGTTCGCTGCGCCGCACGGACAGCAGCCTGCCGTCCTGCCGGTGGGAGGGCACGTCGCCCAGGTCGATCTCCTGCCAGGGCAGGTCGCCCGCCGGCCGGGGCTCCTCGGCGCCGGCCGGGGTGAGCCCGGTGCGCAGCGCGCCGTGCCGACGCAGCAGCGCGTCGAGCGCGGTCCGCAGCCGCGCCGCGTCCAGCGGCCCCTCCAGGTCCAGCGTCAACTGCGCGGCGTGCACCCCAGCCCGGCCCTCGCCCGGCGCCAGCGCGCCCAGCAGCTCGGACTGGCGGGCGGTGAGCGGCTGCGGCCCCGGCAGCGCGGCCGGTTCGGCGGCCGGCGGCCCGGCGTCGGCGGCGCGCTGCCCGGCGAGGTCGGCGAGTGCGGCCAGCCAGTGCGCGGCGATGGCCGCGAGCTCCGGCTCGCCCAGGCCGTCGGCGCCCCGCCACTCAGCGGTCAGCACCGCGCCCCGGCCGGACTCCACCGTCCGTACCTCCAGGCCGAGTTGACGGCCGGGTGGCAGCGGCGCACCGCCGTCCTCGGCCGCCTCGGAGACCGGCAGCCAGTCGGAGTCGGGCCCCGTGCCCGGGGTACGGCCCCGGTAGCCGAAGGTGATCCTCGGCTCCGGCGCACCCGCCAGCACCGCGGAGGTCTCCGCGTTGAGCCAGCGCAGCAGCCCGAAACCGGCGCCGCGCCCCGGCAGGGCACGGAGCTGGCCGGCGACCCGGCCCAGCGCCTCGGCCGGCACCTCACCGGGGTCGACGGCCGCCGGGTAGCTGTTGGCGAACCAGCCGACGGTGCGCGACAGGTCCGCCCCGCCCAGGCCCTCGCCCCGGCCGTGCTCCACGATCTCCACCAGTGTGCGCCGCCCGCCGCCGAGCCCGCGCTCCGCGCGCCACTCGGCGACCGCGACGCCGAGCGCCGTCAGCAGCACGTCCACCGTGTTCACCGGGAGGCCGGGGACCGGCAGGCCGGCGCCGGCGCGCAGCACGGCGGCCGACACCGCCGGGTCGACCGTGACGGTGTGCCGGCCCGCTCCGGCGCCGCCCGGCGCCACCGGCTCGTCCGGGGCGTGCAACACCTGCCGCCAGCCGTCCAGCTCGGCGGAGCGCGCGGCGGCCTGCCGCGCCAGGTCCAGGGCCAGCGCACGCGCGGAGGTACGCACCGCCGGCAGGTGGGGCGTGCCCCCCGCGGCCAACGCCCGGTAGGCCGCGTGCAGATCGGGCAGCAGCACCCGCCAGGAGGCGTCGTCGATCACCAGCCGGTGCGCCACGACCAGCAGCCGTCCGGCCCTCCCGGGCCCGGTGTCCAGCCACACCAGCCGCAGCATCACGCCGTCCCTCGGCGCCAGCTCGCCGGCCGCCTCGGCCAGCGCCGCGTCCACCGACGCGCCCAACTCCCGCTCGTAGCGCCCGAACACGTCGACCCGCCGGAACGCGCCGGCGGCGTCAGCCGTGCCGGGCTCGGCGATCTCCAGCGCCCAGCCGATGGCGGCCGAGCCGACCAGCCGGCCGCGCAGCGCGTCATGGTGGTCGAGCACCGCGCCCAACGCCCCGACCAGCGCCGACTCGTCGAGCCCGCCGGGCACCTGGAGCACCATCGCCTGGTACCCCTCCGGGCTGCCGTGCCGCTGTGCGAGCGCCAGCAACTGCGGCGTCGCCGGCAGCAGTCCGACGCCCGAGGGTCCGCCGACGGCGCGCCCGGCCGCCGCGCCCAGATACTCCAACTGCCCGTGCGGCCGCCACCGCGCCAGCTGCCCGGTGCGGAACATCCGCGCGCCCGGGCCACCGAACGGGCACGCCACCAGCCGCTCGGCCGTGGCGTCCGCGCGCCCCGTGTAGCCGCGCGCCACGCCCGCGCCCAGCAGATACAGCTCACCCGCGACCCCGACCGGCACCGGCCGCAGCGCCGCGTCCAGCACGAACGCCCGCGTCCCGACGACCGGCCCGCCGAGCGACGGCGGCTGCCCGCCGCCCAGCGGCGTGCTGACCACGGCCAACGCGCTGGTCTCCGCCGCCGAGAGGCCGCTGACCAGGGTCCTGCCGCGCGACCAGCGCGCCACCAACTCGGGATCCACCTCGGTGCCGTCCAGCACCAGCACCCGCAGCCAGGGCAGCTGCTCTGGCTGGGCACCCGACAGCGCCGCCGCGTCGACCAGCGCGTGGGTCACCTGCCACTGCGTCATCAACTCGGTCGGCAGCCGTCGCTCACCCGCGTCCGCCGGCGCGACCAGCAGCGCCGCTCCGGTCGTCAACGCCACCGTCAGTTCGAGCAGCGAGCCCGTGGAGCCCGGCCGCGCGTACATCAGCACCCGGTCGTTGCCCGTGAAGACGAACCGCTGCGCGGCCGTCGCGCTCAGGCTCGCCAGACCGGTGTGCGGGACCACCGTCGCGCCCCTCGCCCCGCCGGCGTCCACCAGCAGCGCCGCGTGCGCCGGCTGGAGCCGGTGACGGCGGTCGGAGTCCGTCGGGTTCGTCGACTCCGCCCGGCCCAGCTCGACCAGGGTGTCCGGCGCGTCCAGCGGCAACGTCGGCACCTCGGCGCGCGCACCCGTCGCGAACGCCCCGGCGCACGCCCGGGTGGTGAGCGTCAGCGCGGGCTTCACCCCGGACGGCCACGCGTCGCGGCCCGCCGGGTCCACCGGCAGGGAGGCCGCGCCCGCCTTGGCCACCGCCAGCGTCGCCACCACCAGATCGACCGAACGCGGCAGCGGCAACGCCACCACGTCCTCCGGGCCGATACCGCGCGCGATCAGCAGCCGCGCCAGCCGGTTGGCCCGGCCGTTCAACTCGCCGTACGTCGCGAGCCCGTGCTCGCCCAGCAGCGCCGGCTGCTCGGGCCCCCGCTTGACCTGCTGCTCGAAGAGCTCCGGCAGGGTGCGCGCCCACAGCGGCACCCCCGAGTTGTTGAAGTCGACCAGGACCCGCTGGCGCTCGGCCGGGTCCAGCACGTCCACCGCGCCGACCGCCTGCTCCGGGTCGTCGGCCAGCGCCACCAGCAGCCGCTCAAGGCAGCCGGCCAGCCGCTCCACCGCGGGCTGGTCGAAGATGTCGGGCCGGTAGTCGAAGCGCAGCGTCAGCTCGGGCGCCGCGCTGCCCAGCACCGTCAGCGGCTGTGGCGAGCAGTCCAACTCCCGCACGCCCGCCAGCCGGGGGCCGCCCGCCGGTGCGGAGTCCGCCAGCGCGTCCGCGACCGAACGCACCCCGAAGCCCACCACCGTGTCGAAGAGCCCGTCCGTGGGCTGCGGCGGCGCCGCGTAGGGCAGCGGCTCCAACGCCTCCTGCCCCTGAGACACCTGCCGCAACAGGTCAAGCAGCGTCTCCTCTGGCCCGAGCGCCACCCGCAGCGGCAACACCGCCGCCAACGAGTCCAACAGCGAACCGCTGCCCGCCACCTCCGGCGGGCGCCCCGGCAGGGCGCTGCCCAGGACGACCTCGGAACGCCCCGTGAACCGCCCCAGCACCAGCGCCCAGGCCGCGTGCAGCACCGCCGACAGCGTCGAACCCGTCCTGTCCACCAGCCCGTTCAACCGGTCGGACAGCCCGGCCGGCAGCGGATGCGCGTACGACTCCCGCGCCAACGGCACCCGCCGGTCGCCAGAACGGGTGAGAAATCCCGGCTGCCTGATCTCGCCCAACACCCGCTGCCACGCCGCGGCGTCGGCCTCGGCGTCCCTGGCCGCCTGCCAGTCGAACCAGCCGCGCGACGACGGCGGCTCCGGCAGCTCCTCGTCCGAACCGCCCGCCGCCAGCAGCGTCATCAACTCGGCGACCAGCAACGGCCGCGCCCACCTGTCCAGCGCCAACTGGTGGTGCGTCACCAGCAGCAGATGCCGCTCCGGCGCCGTCCGCAGCAGCGTGAACCGCACCAGCGGCGGCTCCGCGGGCGCCAACCGCCGTCCGCGCTCCACCTCCGCCAACCGCGCCACCTCGCGCTCCCGCACCAGCGGCGGCAACGCGCTCAGATCGTGCTCGACGAACGGCAATTCCGGGTCGGCCGGCAGGAACCGCACGGGCCGCGCCCCGTCCTCGGTCAGGAACCCGGCCGTCAACGCGGGGTGCCGACGCAGCAGGGTGCCGATCGAGGCACGCAACGCCGCGACGTCCAGGGGCCCTTCCCACGCGCACTCCACCTGCCCGGTCAGCAGCGCCAGCGCCTGCTCGTCGGCGAGGGCGCGGGAGAGCAGATCGCGTTGCGAGGGCGACAGCGGCGCGACGTCCGCGAGCCTGGACTTGCCCATTCTCGGACTCCCCAATTCCCGGTCCAGCTAGGCTGGCACCGTGCTGGACATACAGCGGTTCCCCCCGTAGCAGACCATCCGGGCGCGCTCCCGTCGGTGCCCGATGCAGCTTCCGGAAACCCTGGCCATCGGTAGGGCCGGATCCATGGCCATCGGTGCAGCTTCCGGAAAACCGGGCCCGCTCCCCGTCCTGGGCGGCCGTTCGGTGACAGTCTGGACATCGCTCGTCACATACCAGGGTCGCGAGCCTCGCCCCCACACACCCGCTAGCCCCCAGGGCAGGATCGATGGAACTGGCGTTCTTTCTCGTCATCGCCGCCGCCACACTCGCCTTCTTCGTCGCCGCGCTCTCCGCCGGCGCCGGCCGCATCCTGGGGCTGCGTCTCGGCCTGATCAGAGCCACCCTCACCGGCGGCGCGGGCGCCGCCGTCTTCTGGATGGTCGGCGAGCTGATGGGCGACGCGCGCGGAGGCGCCCTGATCACCGTCCAGTTGGGCCTCGCCGCCGTCGCGGCCCTCCTCTTCCTGGCGCTCTCCGAGGTGCTGCTGCCGACCGGTTCGCTGGCCAACGTGGTCCGTTGGCCCGGTCGCGTCCGCCGCCAGATCGCCAGGACCCGGCGCTACTCCGCGCTCAGCCGCATCGCCATCCGCCACGGGCTCGGCAGCGCGCTCAGCGGTCGGGGCCGCGGCCGCAAGGGCCGCCCGGCCACCGGCGAGAGCTACCGTTCCACCGCGATCAACCTCCGGCTCGCCCTGGAGGAGGCCGGCGCCACCTTCGTCAAGGTGGGCCAGCTCCTCTCCACCCGCTACGACCTGCTGCCGATGGAGTTCATCGAGGAGCTCTCCCAACTGCAGCACCAGGTCGCGCCCGAGCCCACGGAGCGCATCACCCCCGTCCTCCGCGAGGCACTCGGCGCCGACCCGTCGGAGATCTTCGCCGAGTTCGACCCCGAGCCGCTGGCCGCCGGCTCCATGGCGCAGGTCTACCGGGCCCGCCTGCGCAACGGCGACGCGGTGGCGGTCAAGGTGCAGCGTCCCAGCGCGCGCGACGTCGTGGAGCAGGACCTCGACATCCTCTTCCGCCTCAGCAGCAAGCTGGAGCAACACACCGACTGGGGGAGGAACTTCGGCGCCACCGAGCTGGCCGCCGGCTTCGCCGCCTCCCTGCACGAGGAGCTGGACCTGCGGGTCGAGGCGCGCAACATGGTCGCCATCGCCGCCTCGGCCGGCGCCGACGACCCCGAGATCGACGTCGCCATCCCCCGCGTCTACGAGGAGCTGTCCTCCGAGCGTGTGCTCGTCCTGGAGTGGCTCGACGGCGTCACCCTGGACACGGCCGGACCTGTCCTCGAAGAGCGCGGCCTCGACCCCACCGAGGTAGCCCGCCGGCTGCTGCGCTGCCTGCTGCAACAGATCATGACCGGGGGCGTCTTCCACGCCGACCCCCATCCGGGCAACATCATGCTGCTGGAGGACGGCCGCCTGGTGCTGCTCGACTTCGGCTCCGTCGGCCGCATCGACCGCTCCCTGCGGTCCTCGCTCCAGACCATGCTGCTGGCGATACACCGGCAGGACCCGGCCGCTCTCTGCGACGCCATGCTGGAGCTGGTCGAGCGCCACGAGGATACCGACGCGGACCAACTGGAGCGTTCCCTCGGCCGGTTCATGGCCAAGCACCTGGCGCCCGGCGGCCCGCCCGACCAGGCCGCCATCTTCGCCGAGCTGTTCGTCATGGTCACCGCGCACGGGCTGCGGGTGCCGCCGGAGTTGGCCGCGGTCTTCCGTGCCATCGGCACCATCACCGGCTCCGTGCAGCGGATCGCGCCCGACTTCGACCTGGTCGAGGAGGCCCAGTCGCTGGCCGCCGGCCAGATACAGGAAAAGCTCACCCCCGAGGCCGCCGGCCGCACCATCGCCGAGGAGACGCTGTCCCTGATCCCGGTGATCCGCCGCCTGCCGCGCCGGATCGACCGCATCACCGACTCCCTTGAGGGCGGCCGACTCGGCTTCCAGGTGAGGCTGCTGGCCGACCCGCGCGACCGCCGCTTCATCCGGGGCATCGTCAACGACGTGCTGCTGTCGTTCCTCGGCGGCCTCATCGGCCTGATGGGCGTGCTGCTGCTGCGCGCCGAGGAGTCCGAGGACAGCGAGATCGCCGGCTCCCTCACCCTCTACGACGTCATCGGTCTCAACCTGCTGATGCTCAGCGGTGTCCTGGTCCTGCGGGTGATCTTCTCGATCATCCGCGCCCCGAGGTAGCCCGGTGGCCCCGCGCGGTCGGGCTGACAGGGCCCGGAGCGGGGCTCGCGGGAGCTTGTCCACGGTCATGACCGCCGCGCCCCGATGCTGTGCGGTGGGAACCCTCAGCCCGCTCCCCGCAGTTGCCACGGCGTGTCCCGGACGCGGGCACATGCCGGGCGGCCCGCGGGGAACACGCCTGGTGGCGGCGACGCAACCGACACGGAGGAACGGCGCATGAACCTGGGCACGCGCGGCAGCGGACACCGACGAGCGGCAGGGTCCGCGCGGGTGTTCCGATCGGGTGCGGCGATGCTCGGGGTGTTGGCGCTCGACGTGGCACTCACCGCGTGCGGTGGGGACGACGGGGCGCAGAGTGAGGAGACGGAGACCCAGTCGGCCTCCGGGAAGACGCCGACCGACGACGAGGCCGGAGCGGACGCCTCGGACGACGCCTCGGGTCCCCCCGACGTCTCGGAGGAGCTGCCCCTGGTGGCCAACTACTCCGGCGAGGGCGGCGCTCCCTCGGCGGAGCCGGAGGCGATCGGGCTCAGCGAGTTCTCCGCCGTCAGGGGCCTGGAGTGGGAGCGCTGGGACGGCGAGCGGGCGGTCGGCAACGGGCTGCTCTCCGGCATATGGTGCTCGCCCGACTGCACGGACACCCCCTTCGAGACGGCGATCACCCTCTCCGACCCGGAGGAGGTCGACGGGCAGTTGTACTTCACGACGTTCGTGCTGGATTCCCAGGAGGCGGAGAACTACCGGCCCGGGGGCCTCGAAGTGGAGTTCGAGGTCGAGGACCTCTCCGGGGAGCGCCCGCTGGCGACCGGCTAGGACAGGTCCCGGGCGTACCGGCCACGAGCGTGGCCGGCGGTCGGGCCCCACCCCGTTGACCACGCTCGTGACCCAGACACCCGGCCCGCCCGGGGCACCCGCCGACTCACGGAGCAGCGATGACCACGCCGTCCGACCACACCGCCCGCCTCGTGCCCGAGACCCCCGAGACCCCCGGGACCTCCGGGGCGCCCGGGACCTCCGCGGTCCCCGCACCGGAGGCACCCCGCGTCGCCGTGCGCGGCGAGGCCCGGTTGGAGGTGGACCCGGAGACCGCGCGGATCGGGGTCACGGTCGGCGCGCGGGGCGGTGACCGTCGCGCCGCGTTGCACGACCTGACGATGCGCAACAACGCGGTGCTGGACCTGCTCCGCTCCTATGGTGAGGCCACGGAGAAGCTGGAGACAGGCGCCTTCTCCATCAGCCCCGAGCTGCGCGGTCGCGGCGAGCGGGTGCGGGCGTACCACGGGAAGGTCCATGTCCAGGCGGTGTTCAACGACTTCACGGCGCTGGGCGAGGTGACGACGAGACTCGCCGACCTGGAGTTGACCAGCGTCTCCGGCCCCTGGTGGGGTCTGCGCCCCGGCTCGCCCGTGCACCGGGAGGCCCGCCAGGAGGCCGTGCGCCAGGCCGTCGCCCGCGCCCGCGAGTACGCCGAGGCGGTGGGCGCGGAGTTGGCCGGGCTGATCGACATAGCCGACCTGGGCGCGGAGAGCCAGCCGGAGTTCGCCGCCGCCCGCACCGGCTACGGCGCCGCCGCCCCGGCGGGCCGCGCGGCGGCGTCCCCCGCCCCCGCGGCCCTCGACCTGGAGCCCCGCCGCCAGACCGTCCACGCCCGGATCAACGCGCGGTTCAAGATCACCCCGCCGGTGCTCTGACCGGCGTCAGGACCGGGTGAGGCCGGTGTGTGCGATGCGGGAGCGGGGCGCGATCGCGCGCTTCGCCAGCTCTTGTCGCGTGAGGCCGGCGCTCGCGCGTGAAGCCCTCAACCGCTTCCCACGGGTGTGCGCGGGCCGACCTCGCCGCCCCGCGCACCCGCCTCGCCGTCGCCCTCCGCGACCTTGACCGCGACGCCCGCAGCCGGGGCAGCCGCCTGGACCACCACCTGACGCGGGACTCGGAGGCCGAGCCCCGGAGCCCGGCCAGTCCGCTGAGTCCGCCGAGTCCGCCACCGGGGAGAAGCCGGAGGATGGCTGAACAGCCCGGCGCCGGCCCGCTGAACGACGGCCGTCCTGCGCCGCCCGGCTCCGCCGCGCACACCGCACGGCGGAGCCGCCGCTCCGGCCCGGGATTCCGTGCCGGAGGGCCAACGAGGTGCCGGCACCCGGTCGATGAGTGTGTTGACCGCGACCATGTCGAGATACGCGTACGTGCGCACGACGGTGTTCCGGCGGAGGGTCAGCACTCAGCAGTAGTCGTTGCGGTACGGCTGCCCGTCCCGGGGGGCGCCACCCCTCCCCGCGCGCCCCCCGCACGCGCCGCGCCCCCACCCGGCGCGTGGCCGGGCGGGGGCGCGGTGTGCGGAGCGGTCGACGGACTGAGCGGTCGACGGACTGATCGGTCGACGACGTGGCTCAGTTCAGGACGTGGCTCAGTTCAGGACGACGTCCGAGCAGGAGTAGAAGTTCTCCTGGCTGTCGGAACGGATCCAGTGCACGTAGAGGATGTGCTGGCCGGTCCGGTCGGACGGCAGGGTCACGTCCCAGTAGTAGTGACCGCCGTCGGAGCCGGCGCCGCCGGACTGGGGCGGGTCGGTGACGCTGCCGAGGAGTTCGAGGTCGCCCCAGCCGAGGGAGTCGGTCGGGGACCAGCCGCTCTTGGTGATGTAGACGTCGAAGTCACCCGGGTGGGCGGCCCAGTTGCTGTACTGCAACTCGATGGTCGAGCCGGCCTGGAGGTCGGTGCTCGGCCAGTCGTCGCGGGCCGCGTTGTAGGAGGAGAAGTCGAAGGGACCGTTGCTGCCGCCGCTGCACAGCTCGCCGTCGGGGATGTACCCCTCGGTCTTGCCGCCGCCGTTGGAGTCCAGCACGGCGAACCAGTTGTAGAGCGGGGTGGTGCCGGTCTCGGCCACCGCGTCGGCACACGCCGGGTTGGTCGGCGTGCCGTTGTCGATCATGTCCCGGTAGCAGAGGTAGGTCCGCGAGCCGGGCGACATGGCGACGCCGTGCGCCGCCGCCGGGGACGGCAGGCTCGTCAGCACCATGGCGACCAGCGCGGTCACCAGAAGGCTCAGAAAGCGTGCCCTGCGGACCTGCGTTCCGCCGAGCGGCGAGGTGCGCCGGGCGGTCATGCCGCGGTCGGTGGGAGGTCGAATGGCCATGTGGGGGGTCTCCTCTAGAGTCCTCCTCGACCTCGGGCCCTGACGACCACACCCGCGTCACCGCGCGGCCGGCCAGGCGAACGGCTTCCGCTGTCTGCTCGCCCGCCACCGTGCGCGGCTGTGGGGTGGTCGCCCCGAACCCGTGGGTCGAGGTATTACCGCCGTGCCGTATGGGAGCGCTCCCGCAAGCACGGTACCGCCGACCGGCGCGTGACGAAACCGTTGCGTCCACATGTCCCGGGCGCTCGACGGCAGTTGGCTTGTTCGCGACGGCGCGCGGAAGCCGGCGGCCGCCCCTTTCGCCCGCCGGCTTCCGCGCGCCGTCGCCCACCGGTTTCCGTTCGCCGGTTCCCCGGGTGACACGCCGCATGAACGGGGCGGACCGGGGCACGTTGCGTGCGAAACGGAAACAGCGAAGGAGACAGCGCCAGGAACGGGAACGGCAACGGGAACGGGAACGGCAACGGGAACGGGAACGGCGAGGGCGCGCGCTCTCCGGCGTGGTGCGCGGGCGCGAAAAAGTCCCGGGGGCGCGCGGGAGCGCGTGCGGGCGGTCGCGGTGGCCCTCGGCGTGGCAAGGGTGACCTGGGCGGAGGGGAGTGCTCTCATCTGCCGAGGAGGGCCGGACGCGTGCGCGGGACGCGCGCACGGGCCGCCGCCCGCACGACAGTGACGACACACGCATCCGAAACCGAGGGAACGCGGGGAACGCAATGACCGGGTTGGGCGAGGGCAACACCGAGTACGGCCGTAAGAAGTTCAAGCGTTCACGGAGCCACTTCACCGACCGGATCACGGTGGCCGGCGAGGACGGGTGGCCGGTGGAGGCGGGGCGCTACCGGCTGGTGGTCAGCCGCGCCTGTCCGTGGGCGAGCCGGGCGCTGATCTCGCGGCGGCTGCTCGGCCTTGAGTCCGCCCTCTCGCTCGGGGTGGTGGACCCGATCCAGGACGACCGCAGCTGGCGGTTCACGCTGGACCCGGACGAGCGGGACCCGGTGCTGGGAATCCGCTTTCTGCACGAGGCGTACGACGCGCGCGAGACCGAGTACCCGGGCGGCGTCAGCGTGCCGGCGATCGTGGACGTGCCGACCGGGGTGCTGGTCACCAACGACTACCCGCAGATCACCCTCGACCTGGCCACCGAGTGGACAAGCCTGCACCGGCCAGGCGCGCCCGACCTCTACCCGGAGCGGTTGCGGGACGAGATCGACGAGATCGCGGAGGAGATCTTCCGGGATGTGAACAACGGGGTGTACCGGGCCGGGTTCGCCACCGACCAGGACGAGTACGAGGCGGCGTACGCGGATGTCTTCCACCGCCTCGACCGGCTCTCCGACCGCCTGGCGGAACGTCGTTACCTGGTCGGCGACCACATCACCGAGGCCGACATCCGGCTTTTCACCACGCTCGTGCGCTTCGACGCGGTGTACCACGGCCACTTCAAGTGCAACCGCAACAAGCTGACCGAGGACCCGGTGCTCTGGGCATACACCAGGGATCTGTACCAGACGCCGGGCTTCGGCGACACGGTCGACTTCGACCACATCAAGCAGCACTACTACCGGGTGCACACCGGTATCAACCCGACCGGTGTCGTTCCCGCGGGCCCCGACCTGTCCGGTTGGACGACCCCTCACCACCGCGAGGAGCTCGGCGGCACCCCCTTCGCCCCCGGCGCCACCCCGCCGGGGCCGCCGCCGGCGGAGGAGACCATCGTCTGAGGGGCCATCGTCTGAGGGGACCGTCGTCCGAGGGGGCGCCCGGTCGGCCGTCGCGGCACTCCCCGCGCCCCGCGGGCCGGCGGGGGCAGACGGGCGTGCGCCGCACGCCCCCTCAGGCGCCGTTGCCGTGCTGGTGTATGTGTTGGCCGCCGTTCTGGGAGGCGAAGAGGGTCGCGTGACCCGAGGCGGTGTTGTGCATGTGGGAGACGCCGCCGACCTGGGGCATTTCCGACGCGGGCGACGCGGGCGACGCGGGCCGTTCGGGCTCGGGCGCGGGCGCGGGCGCGGGAACTCCCGTGGCCCCGGCGCCCGCCCAGGGCGGCGCCGTGGGGTGGCCGGCGAGGTGCAGCCAGGCTTCCCCCGCGTACTCCTTGGCGGTGAAGGCGACCCGCTGGAACCGCTCCCGGTCGATCCCCGGATAGCCGTGGGGCACGGTCTCGTCGTGGAAGTGACGGGAGACCAGCACCGCGGCCACGACCGAGGAGGGCGCCTGCGCGAGCGCCGCGCGCGCCGGCGCGGCGTCCAGCAGGCGCGCCAGGATCTCGAACGGCCAACCGCCGGCGGCGCCGGCGGGCCCGAGGCGCACATCCCCGGCGTGCATCGCGATCCGGACCCGCACGCGCGCCTCCTCGGCGGCCGTTCGGTTGTGGGCGCGCAGCCGGGCCGCCAACTCCGGGACCAGTGGGTGGAGCAGCCGGGCCTTCGGGGTGTCGGCGGGCAGGGTCACCCGCAGCCCGTCGCCCAGGTCGTGGTGGTGGCCGGCGCCCCACGCGATGCCGGCCTCGGAGAACGCCCCGCGCAGCGCGGCGTCGAGCGCCTCGCGCGCGGCGAAGAACGCGGTGTTGCCGCGCCCGGCCGACCGTTCGATGTCGACCGCCATGATCGCGCGGTATGCCAACCCGGTCGCCATGCCGTCAGTTTCGGTCACGGGTGTCCCTCCCTCGTTCCGGCGCGCTCGCCTTCCAGGCTGCCGCAGAACCCGCGTGGCGAACCCGTCGTGGTACGGGTTTCCACCGTGGTACGGGTTTCCGTCGTGGTGCGGGGTTGCGTCGTGGCGCGGGGCTCCGGCACGGGGGTGTCGGCGCGGTGTGCGTTTCCGGTGCCGTGCGGCGCGGTCTCCGGCGCCGTTATGCGGGCGAGACGGCGGATCGGCGGTGCGGGGCGCGCTCCACCGCCGTGCGTCTGGGCACACTCCTAGCGTGCGCGCGTACGCGCGCGAGGCGCCGTCGAGGAGACGGGAGCGCGCGGATGGTGGTGAACGGGCGCGAGGGCGCGGGGCGGTGGGCGCGCCCGCGCGTGGTGTGGGACTGGCCGCCCTCCAGCCTGGTCGGGGGCCTCGGCCCGAGGGCGCGCGCGCGGCTGCTCGCCCTGGGCGTGGGGCGGCGTTATGCCGCCGACCGGGTTCTGATGGGGGAGGGCGAGGAGACCACGTTCGTCCTGGTCCTGCTCGGCGGCGTGGTGAAGGCGACGGGGCGGACCCAGGACGGCCGGGAGGCGTTGCTGGCCGTGCGGAGGGGCGGCGATCTGGTGGGCGAGTTCGCGGCCGTCGACGGCGGTCCGCGCTCGGCCACCGTGACCACGTGCGGGCCGGTGGCGGCCAGGCTGGTGCGGCGCGGCGACTTTCTGCGCTGTCTGCGCGACGATCCGGAGATCGGGCAGGCGGTCGACCGGGCGATCGTCGCCAAGTTGCGGGTCGCCAACGCCTTCCGCGTCGACTTCACCGGCTGCGACGCGGCGACCCGACTGGCGCGGGTGCTGCACCAGATCGCCATGGTGTACGGGGAGCGCGCCGGGGACGCGGTGGTGATCCGTTGGCCGTTGACCCAGCCGGAGTTGGCAACGCTCTCGGGTGCCGCGGAACCGACCGTCCACAAGGCGCTGCGGAGCTTGCGGGAGGCGGGCGTGGTGTCGACGGGGTACCGCACGGTCCGGGTCGAACGGCTGGGACGGCTGCGGGAGATCGCGTTCGGGTGACGGGGCGGTGGCCTTCTTTCGATTACCGGCGGCGTTCCCGCGTTCATGCCATGCACATGTCGGGGAAACCCTCGAATGACGGTTTCTGTTTGGGGCGGGATCGCTAGCGTTCAGTGGTCGGCTCGATGCTGACCGTTTGGAACGACCGGGAGGGGGAGCCGTGGACGAGCGCGACGTCGACGAACGCGACGCGGCCGGTGACGGTGGGGCGAGGGCGGGCGCGGCAACGGTGGGGGGCACGTCGCCGTTCGCGCCCTCGGGCGGTGCGCGGCGCGTCGAGGTGGGAGGTGACGCGCGAGGGCCGGTGATCGCGGGCGACCGCAACGTGGTGGTGGATGCGCAACTCGGTTCCCATGTGACCGTGTTGGTCGAGGGGGAACGGCCGCGTCCCGTGCGGCGTTCCACTGTCGCGTTGCCGCCGAGGCGGCAGTCGGCGCCGCCGCTCGGACGGGAGGACGAGCTCGCGGCGTTGACCAGGGCCGTCGCCGCGGGCGAGCAGGTGCAGTTGTGGGGCGACGCGGGCGTCGGCAAGTCCACCCTGCTGCGGCAGGCCGCCCGGGAGCTGCCGCCGGGCGCCGACGGGGTGGTGTTCGTCAGCGCGAGCGGGCGCGAGGCGGGCGACATCGCCCAGGAGCTGTTCGAGTCCTGCTACGAGGCCCCCGGCTACGTGCCGACGCGCGGGGAGCTGCGCCGGCTGATGGCCGGGGTGCGCCTCACGGTCTATGTGGACAACGCGGATCTCGCCCCCGAGCAGCTGGAGGAGCTGATGGACGCGGCGCCCGACGCCACGTTCGTCTTCGCCGGCGTGGAGCGTTCGCTCTGGAGCGGTGGCACGGCCATCCGGCTCGTCGGGCTCCGGGAGAGCGCGGCCCACGCCCTGTTGGAGCGTGAGTTGGGCCGACCGATCCCCGAGGAGGAGACGGAGGCGGCGACCGCGCTCTGGTCCGCGGCCTCCGGCCTGCCGCTGCCGCTGGTGCGCGCGGCGGCGCTCGCCGGGCTCGCGCCGGGCGGCGGGGGCGCGCTGCCGCGGCCCGGTCAGGTGGCGGAGCTGCTGCCGATGCTGCTCGACGGGCTGTCGGCGGACCGGTCGGCGATGGATGTGCTTCATCTGATGGTCACCCTGGACGAGACGGAGATCGCGCCGGCGCACATCGGGGCGCTCACCAATCTGGACGCGCCGGTCGAACTTTGCGAACGCCTGGTGCGGCTCGGCCTGTTGCTGGCCGGGGAGCACGGCTACCGCTGCACCGCCGACCTGCGCCCGGCCGTGCGGGCACGCTTCCCCGTTCCGTTTTCGGTGGAGAGGCTCTGCGGCCACTTCACCCGCTGGGTGGGCCTCGCGGGCACCACGTCGGCCGAGGTCGTCGCGCACGGGCCGGCGTTGGACGTGGTGGCGGCGCTGGCCGAGCGCAACGGGCACCCGGATCTCGCGGTGCGACTGACCAGGGCCGCCGCGGTGGCGATGGCCCGTTCGCTGCGGTTCGGCGCGTGGGGCGTCCTGCTGGGACGCGGCTGGGGCGCGGCCAGGAGCGCCGGGGACCGGCGCGCGGAGGCGTTCTTCACCCATGAGCAGGGCGTGCGGGCGCTGTTGATCGGCAAGCACGCGGTCGCGGCGACGCTGATGGCGGAGGCCGCGTGGCTGGGTCGGGAGTGGAGCACCGGGGGCGGCGGCACGGTGGACGACAGTCCGCCTGCCTCCTCGGCGGAGGCGCAGTCGCCCACTGAGGGCGCGCGTCACGACGCGGGCGCCGGCGCGGGCGACCCTCCGGTGGCGGAGACGGGCGCGGGCCCGGCCACTCACCAACCGGCAGACGGCGTCGGCCCGGCGACGCCGGAGGGGACGTCTTCCGGGATGGCACAGCCGGAGCCACCGCCGTTCGAACCGCCGTGCGCGGAACCGTCGCAGCCGGTTCAGCCGGCGGAGCCGTCCGAGCCGGTCTCGTTGTCCGAGCCGGTCGCCTCGTCTGAGCCGGCCTCGCTGCACTCGTCGGCCGAGCACTCGACCCCGCTGGAACCGTCCCGGCCCGTCGACGACCTGACCACTCTCGACCAGAGCGGTT
Source organism: Streptomyces zhaozhouensis (assembly GCF_900230195.1). Lineage (GTDB taxonomy): Bacteria > Actinomycetota > Actinomycetes > Streptomycetales > Streptomycetaceae > Streptomyces > Streptomyces zhaozhouensis. The sequence continues at coordinate 162,142 of NZ_OCNE01000006.1, read as the reverse complement.
TCGCCTCCCAGGCGCCGCCACCGCCCCCACCGCCCGCGTCGCCACCGGGCAACCCGTATGTCACGCCGCAGGAGCCCTCGCACGGGGGCGGCGGGTATCTCGACGGGCCGCCGCGCACCGGGCACGACGGTGGCTGGGGTGGCGGCCTGGGCGGCGGTGACGGCGGCGCGGGTCAGGCTCTCGCCGGCGCGGGCGGCCAGGGCGCGGCGGCGAGCGCGGGAGCCGGCGGAACGGCCCTCGGCATGGGAGGTTCACTTCTCTCCGTGGTGATCGGCGGCGGGGTCGCCCTCGCCCTCGGCGGCGTGATCCTGGGGGTCACTCTCAACGACAGCGGTGACGAGGGGGGCGCCGAGCAGGCGGCCACCGGTCTGGCCGGCGCGTGGCAGGACGAGTGGGGCGGCGTCTGGACGGTCACGGACGACGGTGGTGGCGCCTTCTCCATGCGGGCGCCCGGTCAGGGCTGCGGAGTCCAGGTCATCGAGATCACCGGTGACGGCGACGAGTTCAGCGGACGGCAGGAGTGGTTCGACGCCGACTGCGAGCCGCTGGGCTGGGGCGACCTCGATCTGCTTCTCGCCGACGACGGGCAGAGCCTTGCCCTGCACGCGTCCAGTCCCCCCGACCTTCCGCCGTGCGAGGTGAACTGCGACGTGACTCTGACCCGGCAGAAGCTCTGAGGGACGCGGGCGGCCACCACACGAGCGTCTCCTCTCGAACGTTGTGCGAACAGAAAGGTCCGCGACATGACAGCCACACAGAACGACCGCCGCAGTGTGCGGATCGGGGGCGACGCCCACGGCCCGGTCGTGGTCGGCGACGGAAACCACGTCTCCACCCAGGGGCCGCCTCCGCCGCCGACCCCGGAACCGGTCGACGGCGCGGCTGCCTCGGGCACCCAGACCAACACGGCGCACCAGCACGGCACCGTCTACGCCGTGACCGGCGGCGACATGCACATCCACCAGAACGGCGCGGGGTCCCCCTCCGAGAGCTGAGGCGGCGGCCGCGCGGAGAACATCGGGCACGGCTGCGACATGCGGGCCGTGCCGGCGCGTCTTTGTAGGTGGCGGGGCGAGGAGGGCGAGGAGCCCGCTCGCCGAGGAGCCAGCAGGCCCCGCTTCCGAAGGCAAGGAGACGCAGCGTATGAGTAAGCACAGCCACGGAGCCGTCCGCGGGTCGTCGAAGCACCGGCTGGTGGGGATAGCCGCCGGCGTGGCCGCGGCACTCGCCACGATGGGCGCCGCCGCGCCGAGTCACGCCCAGCCGGGGACGTTCGGCGGGGGCGAGTCCGGTGCGCGGAGTGCCACCGCCGAGGAGGTCGCCGACGACGGCTTCAGCGGTGGCCCCCACGGCGGTCCGGTGACCACCGCTCCCGCCGAGGAGCGCCCCTCGGGCGACCAGCTCGAAGCGAGGGAGGCGTCGCCTGCCGAGCCAGCGCCCGCCGAGGAGGCCGACGGCGACGCGGACGGGCCGGACGCCGGGGGCGTCGGGTGGGAGGAGGGCGCCAGCCCTTCCGTCATCCCGATCGAGGAGCTGGAGATCATCGCCGCGGAGGAGTCGGGGGCTGACGTGGCCGCGGAGGCCGCCCAGCCCGAGCCGCTGCCGGCGGAGTTGGCGGCGGAAGCGGACGGACACGGGGGCGACGAGACCGCTTCCGTGATTCCGATCGAGGAGCTGGAGGTCATCGGGGAAGTCGCTCCCTGACCCCTCGGGGAACGCCCTCTCTGGCCGTCTCACCGACGCCGGCGGTCGCGCGCGCCCGGAGCGCGGGGCCGCCGGCGGTCTCAAAAAAACTTCGGAAGCGTTGCGACATCGGAGGGGGCCCGGAGCGTCTTTCTAGGTGAGGGACGCGAGGGGCGGAGTTCCTCGCGGAGGACCGGAAGACCGAAGGCCACAGGAGCCGCAGGGGGGTAGCCATGAGCAGTGCGCACGAGATGAGAGCCGGTGACAGGAGCGGGCTGGCGCGCTGGTGGAAGTGGTGGCTGGCGGCCTTCGTCACTGTCGTCGCCGCCCTCACGGGGACGACGACCGCCGTGGTCATGGCCGTAGCGAGCCGGCCCACGGCGCGTGCACACACGCCGCTCCCGATGCTGAGCGCCCCGTGGCCGAGCTCCCCGAGGCCGAGAAGGCGTTGGCCCAGGACGCGGTGGTCGACGACGCCCTGGACGCCGACGAGCGGTGCGCCGGCGGAGAGCGAACGGCCGGTGACGACGCTCCGCCCCCTGATATCCGGGCCGTCCTCACCCACGCGGATGTCAGCTCCGTAGGCATCGCGTCGGCGCTCGCGCCACCCACGAAGAGGCCACGGTGGCGGGACGAGACCACGGCCTGAGAGAAGAGCCAGGGGGATGTGATGAGGCGGCGAGACGAGGAGTCTTTTCGCCAGTTCGCCGAGAGCCGCGGTCCGCGGCTCTTCAGGGCGGCGTGCCTGATGGTCGGCGGCGACACCCACCTCGCGGAGGATCTCGTTCAGGAGACCCTCGGGCGGATGTTCACCGTGTGGGGCCGGAAGCGCTGCATCGACAATCCGGACGCCTACGCGCGGAAGGTTCTGGTCCGGGCCTGTGTGACCCACCGCAGGCGGCGCAGCAGCGGCGAGCAGCCCGCCGCCTGGCTTCCCGATAAGCCCGTCGAGATAGGGGACTTCTCGCTGCGGGTCACCCTGATCCAGGCCATCGCCACCCTGCCGCCGAAGGACCGGGCGGTGGTGGTCATGCGCTACCTGGAAGACCTCAGCATCGAGCAGACGGCGGCCGCCCTGCGCACCAGCTCCAGCGCCGTCCGCTCCCGCTCCAGCCGCGCGCTGGCCAAGCTCAGGGCCGAGCTGGAGCAGACCGGCTTCGCCGAACTGACCGCCGTCTGAGGCCGGCGAAAGGGGACCTCGATGACCAACGAGCCAGACGACGACCAGCTCAGTCCGTTCGAGCGGACGCTCGCCGCCCAACTGCGGGAGGTGGGCGGCGGGTTCCAGCCGGACCCCGAGGCGCTGGCGGATGGCGCCCTGCGACGCGGCCGGTCGCGGTTGTGGCGGCGCCGCGCGGCCACGGCCACGGGGGCCGCCGCCGTCGCCGGCATCGCCGTCTTCGCCACCCAACTGCCCGGCGGCAGCGGCGAGGCGGCCGATCGCGGCGGCGTCGCCGCGCCGCCGGGGGTGCCGGAGACCGGAGCCGAGCTGACGGCCGCGGTGAGCGGGATGCTTCCCGAGGACGCGCGGGTGACGCGGACGTCGGCCGTGGGCGTGGATCAAGCCGCCGACCCCGCCGCGTTGTTCGTGCTCGAAGCGGGGGAGACGAGCTACACGCTTGAGGTGGCGCTCTCCCGCCGGGTGACGGAGGACTGGGGCGCCCATGCCGGCTGCCCCGCCCTGGCGCCGGACGAGGCGCGGTGTGAGGAGGAGGAGTTGCCCGACGGTTCGCTGCGTTCGGTGACGGAGGCGCAGCTGGAGGCGCACAGTTTCGACCTCGTCGGCCAGGACGGGGACGGCGGGGCGTCGGAGAGCGGCGACGACGGCCCGCTTCACACGGAGGGCCGTCGCTCCTGGACCGTGTGGGTGGACGCGCCGACGAGTTGGGGGCCAGGAGAGGACGGGCTGCGGAGGCTGACCATCGACCTCGCCACCACGGAGCCGTCGGCGTCCGCCACACCCGGGGTGCCTCCGCTCAGCGAGGCGGAGCTGGTCTCGCTCTCCGCGGAGCCTCTCTGGCCGCTGCTCTTCGACCGCGTCGACGCGTTGCACGGCGCGCCAGGGGAGTCCCTCGACACCGGTCCGAGGGCCGACGTTCCGGCGGTCGAGGTCCGGACGCTGTTCCAAGAGTTGGCCCCCGACGGACTGACGATCACCGACCGGCCCGACGAGACGCCCGGGGGCGCGACCCTGACCGTCGCCGACGGCGTCGCCTCGGCCCGGATCGAGATCGGTGCCTACCCCTCCGGGAGTGTCGACCCCGGGGAGCGGGACGAGGAGCCGGCCGAGGATTGCCAGCGGGAGACCCGGGCCGACGGCACCCGGACGGTGGTCTGCGCCGGCGACCAGCACGGGGGCGCGACCAGCGTCGTCGTGCACTACCCGGACGATGCCTCCCTCGTGATTCTGGTCAGCCCGCCGGTGGGTGGCGAGCCCCCGCTGTCCGAAGACCAACTCCTCGGCATAGCCGGTGACCCGGCCTGGCCGGCGCTGCTTCGCTGACGTGCGAAGCGGCGCCCGAGGGGGCGTCCGCGCATCTCGCGGCTTCCGACCCGGTCCGTCCGGGAGGTCCGCTCCGTAAGCTGTAGAGGACCGCCCACAGCCACACCTTCGGAGCCAGCGTGACCAGCCGAACCAGGACCACCCTTGTCGCCGGTGTGGCGGCCGCGTCGTTGCTGCTCACCGCGTGCGGCGGAGACGGGGAGGACAGCAGCGAGGAGATTCGAGGAGTCGACGAGGGCGGCGAGAGCCCGGCGGTCGACGAGGACGACGCCGGGGAGTCACCGGCCGTGCGGGACGACGGGATCGAGCGGCCCGACATCACGTTGCCCGAGGACGTGGTGAACGTCTTCGAGGAGGTCGACACCGAAGATCCGGTGGAGCTGGCGGTGTTGGCCGACCACGAGCGCCGGGTGAACTCGATCGACGAGGCGATCACCAGTGGCGACCTGGAGCGGCCCGCGCTCGACTTCTACTCCGCGGGTGACGCGTTGACCTCGGCCGTGGAGTGGGCGGAGTCCCTGGTGGCGAACGACGAGAGCTTCTCCGGCACCACCCGCTACTACGAGCGCCAGGTGACCGTGGACGAGGAGGCCGGCCGCGCCTCCGTGAGTTACTGCATCGACGCCAGCGATTCGTTGACCACCACCCGCAGCACCGGCGAGGCCGACCCCGATTCGGCAGTGACCGTGAAGGTGCACTACGAGACGCAACTTGATCGGAACGAGGCCGGGGTGTGGCAGACCACCGAGGCCGTGGCGGATCCGGAGACGGACAGATGCTGAGCACCAGTGGCCCCCGACGCCCCTACGCCCGACGGTTCGTCGCCTCGCTGCTCGGCGGCGGGCTGCTGCTCGCCATACCCCTGCTTCCCGCGCCGCGGGCGGCGGCCGAGGAGGAGAACCGGGGACGGTTCAACGACCACACGGAGAACACGTTCGGCGAGGGCGGCGACGACGGCGAGTTGGCGGCAGGCGCCGGCATCATCATCACCACCAGCGGCGGCGGGACGAACGGCGGGACGATCAGCAGCGTCGACACCTCCTGGACGCCGCCGCCCTGCTACTACGCCCCGACCTACACCCCCACCGAGTTCAAGGAGCACTTCCAGGAGTATGTGAACGGCACCCCCCTCCACTCCGGCAAGGGCGAAGCCGTCCGGATGCACGAGGAGGCCTACGGGGAGGACAGCGAGTACAACGACCACAACCTCGACCGTGAGGGCGAGGGCATGTGGTGGACCGGCGTGATCAACACGGCCTCCGACGACCACGAGGGCAAGCTGGCGTGTAACGAGCCCACGTTCTGGGTCGACTTCGGCGACGCGCCGCCCGACATCCCCGGGGTGCCCACCCCCGAGATGCTCGCCGAGCTGGCCTACGCGCAGACCCGGGTGCCCCCCACCGAGATCGAGTGGAACCCGGACGGCACCCAGACGGTCAACCTCGCCACCTGGATCTGGCTCGACCCGACCGACTTCCAGCCCGTCGAGGTCACGGCCCAGGTCGAGGGGTACGACATCTGGGCGACCACTCACGCCGAGCCGACCGCGTTGAGCCTCGACGCCGGCACCGGTGACGCCACCCTCCACCCGGCCTCGGGTATCTGCCCGACGGGCGACGGCGGCGCCATCGGCCGGCCCCACCCCGGCGGTGAGACCGACCAGGCGCCGCCCTGCGGCATCACCTATCTCCGCGCGACCCATGGCACCGGCCCGTTCTCGCTCGCCGCAGGCCTGACCTGGAGCGTCGCCTGGGAGGGGTCCGGCGGGACGGGTGGCGACCTCCCCGACGGCACCTACGGCACCGAGCAAGACGTCGAGGTGCAGGAGATACAGACCATCGTCCGTTGAGGCGTTGAGGCGTTGGGTCGTTGGGCTGCTGGGGAAGGTCGGGAGGGTGGGCCGGCCGGAGGGGCGTTCGGATCAGCCCGTCAGCCCATGCTCTTCGCGCCGTCCAGCGACTCCCGGATGATGTCGGCGTGGCCGGCGTGCTGGGCGGTCTCCGCGATCATGTGGAGCAGGACCCGGCGCGCCGACCAGCTCGCTTCCGGCTCGAACCACGGCGCCTTCGGCAGCGGGTGCGACAGGTCCAGGTCGGGGAGGGTGTCGACGATCTCGTCGGTCCGCTCCGCCACCCGCGCGTACTCCGCCAGCACCCCCTCCAGCGTCTCCCCGGGCAGCATCCGGAACTCGGCGGCCCGCTCCGCGAAGTCCTCCTCGGTCATCGCGGAGAAGTCGCCCAGCGCCGAGGGCCCCTCCAGAATGAACCGCGCCCAGCCGCGTTCCATCGACGTGACGTGCTTGATCAGGCCGCCGAGGCAGAGTTCGCTCGCGGTGGTGCGCCGCCCGGCCTGCTCGTCGGTGAGGTCGCGGGTGGTGAAACGGAGGAAGTGCCGCTGGTCGGCCAGCATCGCCCGCAGGTCGGCCCGTTCGGTGCGGTTCTCCCGGGCGGCGGCCGCGTCGGCGGTCGTTTCCGCCGGGGTCAGTTCCTGAACGCTCATGTCAGTCTCCACCGTTGCTGTGCTTGCGCTTTCGTCGTTCTGAGATCACGGTAGAGACGACAGCGGCCACTTTCTGTCCGCAATACGCGGGTGCACGTGCGATGCCCCGCGCGACCTCAGTGGAGGCGACGGCGCCATGGCCGACACCAGCTCGCGCACCCTGCGGCTGCTGTCCCTGCTCCAGAGCCATCGCCACTGGTCGGGCGGCGAGTTGGCCGAACGCCTCGGGGTCTCGCCGCGCACGCTGCGCCGTGACGTCGACCGGTTGCGGGAGTTGGGGTACCCCGTCGAGGCCAGGCGCGGGGTGGACGGGGGGTACCAACTGGCGGCCGGTGCGGCGTTGCCGCCGTTGGTGATCGACGACGAGGAGGCGGTGGCGCTCGCCGTCGGCCTGCACACCGCCGCTCAGGGCGCGGTGGAGGGCATCGCCGAGTCCTCGGTGCGGGTACTGGCCAAGGTGGTGCAGGTGATGCCCAACCGGCTGCGGCGCCGGGTGGAGGCGCTGGGCGCCATGACGGACGCCGTGGAGTGGAGCGGCGCGGGCGCCGGCGTCGATCCGGCCGCGTTGACGGTGCTCGCGCTGGCCTGCCGGGACGGCGAACGGCTCGCCTTCGCCTACGCCACCGCCGACAACCGGCGCGGCGCACGCCATGTGGAGCCGCATCGGCTGGTCTGCGTCGGGCGCCGCTGGTACCTGGTCGCCCACGACCTGGACCGCCACGACTGGCGGGTCTTCCGTCTGGACCGCATGACCGAACCCCGGGGCACTGGCGGTCGCTTCGCGCCGCGCGAACTGCCGGCGGCGGACGCCGCCGCGTTCGTGCGGGCGCGGCTGAGCGGCCTCCCGCGCCCGCACGAGGCGGAGGCCCTCGTCGAGGCGCCGGCGGACGCGGTGCGCCGGCGCATCGGCCGGTGGAGCACGGTGGAGGCGGTCGAGGCGGAACGTTCCCTGGTGCGAATGACCGTCGACTCGCTGGAGTGGGCGGTGATGTGCCTCGGTTCGACCGGGGCCGAGTTCCGGGTCGTCCGCCCGCCCGCACTGCACGCGGCCGTCGCCGCCTGGGCCACCCGTTTCGCCCGCGCCACCGCACCGGACACGGTCACCGCGCCGCACCCCGCCACCACCGCAGCGGACAGGGGCACCGCGCCGGACACGGTCACTGCGCCGGGCGCCGCCGCGCCGGAGTCGCCGCCCGCCTGACCGCTGTCTGATCCCGCCCGCCCGTCCGCGCCCGTCCGCGTCCGACCGCGTCCGACCGTCCGCGCCCGCCCGACCGCGTCCGCCTGATCGCGCCCGTTCGCGGCCGTCCGCGTCCCGCCCGTCCGCGTCCGACCGGCCGTGGCGCGGCGACGATCCCCGATCGCCGCGCCACAGCCCCCGCCGGCCCCAGCCCCGGGGCCGGACGCCCGGCCCTCTCCCGACCGGACGTCCGGCCCCGCCCCGGGCTCAGCTCACGGAGATGTTCGAGTTACCGCTGCTCTGGTAGCCCTCGGTCGCCATGATCATGTAGTACCGGAAGTCCCCGAGGTTCATCCCGGCCTGGGCCCAGGCGTCGAAGTGCGCGCCGGTGTTGATGGAGCCGCCGACGCGCTTGGACTGCCGGGTGCTCCAGTACTGCGGGAAGGTCTGGGTGCCCTCCACCGAGGGCGCGTTGTACCGCATGGTGTGGTAGATGTCGTAGTTCCCGCCGTCGGCGTTGACCGTGCCCCGGTACTCGCCGGTGGGCCGGTAGTTGCCCCAGCTCTCCACGATGTAGTACTCGACCAGCGGGTTGGACGTCCAGCCGTAGAGGCACAGATAGCCGTTGCCGGACGGGTTGAAGCTGCCGGAGTAGTTCACGGTGCGGCGGCCGCCGTTGCTCCAGCCCTTGCCGCAGACGAAGTTGCCGGTGTTGCCCCACTGGGTGCTGTACTGGCCGCCGTTGCCCATGGTCATGGAGACGGTGCCCGGGGCGTCGGTCCAGAACGAGAAGTAGTAGCCGTTGTGGGTGCCCTCCTGGTTCTCCGTGATCGTCTGCGCCTGCGCGGTGCTGGGCAGCGTCAGCACCGAGGCGGAGGCCAGCGCGAGGGCGCCGGCGCCGCCGATGAGCGTCCTGCGGCTGAGCCGGGGGCTGCTGGGGGCGTTCTCCTGGTCCATGCTCGTCCTCCTCGTGGAACGTTGCGGCTCCGGCGGCCAGGGGGCTCGGGTCATCGGCACGCGGGCGTGCGGTGACCGGGAACGGCGCGCGGTGGGTGGGCCGGTCCGTCGTCTCGCACGTGACCGGTGAGGTGGGGCGGGCGCACGTTCAAGTGGCCGTCGTCGGCGGCGAGTTGGTCTCGTCGCCAGTGCCATGACAATGCTCCGGCGCCGACCGGCTGTCAACGCTTTCCGCAAAATTCCCGGAAGGGTGAAGCGTGGAAGCGTCCCGCGTCCTCGGTGATCTCTCCAGTTCAGCGCGGTGCAACGCGCGTCAATCGAACCGTTCGACGGCTCAACTCGCCTCCGGGTGTCGCGGTTTCGCACACACTCACCCGAGAATTATCGAAAACCTTCCGGACCCCCGCCCGCCGTCGGTGCCCGCGACGGCCCGTCACCACGCGGCTCTTCCCTCGTGACCGGGTGACGGCATAATCGCGCGCATGACGATCAGGGACTGGACCGTGTCCGAGATAAGCAAGGACCTCCACGCGTGGCTGCCGCCCCGCCGCGGCTGGGGGCTCGCCAACTGCGGGCTGCTGGTCTCGCCCCGCACCGCCCTGTGGATCGACACCCCCTACGACCCCGTGCTGGCCGGCGCGTTCCTCGACCGCAGCCGCGCGCTGCTGCCCGAGGGCGTGTCCATCGACCGGGTGGTGGTCACCCATGGCAACGGCGACCACTACTGGGGCGCGGGCGTCGTTCCCGAGGCCGAGATCATCGTCACCCGGGGCGCCCGTGACCAGATGTGCTTCGAGCCGCCGCCCCAGCAACTGCACGCCATGGTCTTCGGCACCGACCCGGACTCCCCGCTGGGCGGCTATCTGCGGCGCCACTTCGGCGTGTTCGACTGGGCCACCACCGAACCCGTCCAGCCGCACACCTACTTCACCGGCGAGCTGGAGCTGTCCGTCGGCGACTACCCCGTGCAGATCAGCGCCCTGCCGCCCGCGCACACCGCGGGTGACCTCATCGTCCACCTGCCGGCGCAGCGCACCGTCTTCACCGGCGACGTGGTCTTCGCCTCCACCCCCGAGCAGCCGGGCGACCACCCGGTGCACTGGGCCGGTCCGCTGGGCAATGTCGTCTCCGCCTGCGAACAGGTGTTGGAGACCGGCGCGGAGATCTTCGTCCCCGGCCACGGCCCGGTCCTCGACCGCGCCGGCGTGCGGGCGCACATCGCCTATCTGGAACGCGTGCGGGAGGCGGCCCACACCGCGCACGCCGCGGGCGTTCCCGCGCAGGAGGCCGCGCACCGGTTGATCGCCGAGGGGCTGGGGCGCGAATTGGAGTTGCCTGAGCGACTGGTGGTGACCATCGGTACCGAGTACCGTCACCTGGACGGCACCCAGCGGCCCGACATCGTGGAAGTGATGAACCAAGTCGCCACCCTGGCCCACCAGTTGAAGGCCGATGACTGAGCGGCCCGTGGTTGACCAGGGGCGACCATGTGAGACGGAGGAGCCATGACGGGCGCGGTGCTCGCGGCGCTGACGACCGCGCTGGTGGTGCTCGCCGGAGCTCTCTGGCAGCGCAACCGCGACCTCGCACGGCTGCGCGCCGCCGAGGCGCTGGCCCGCGCGGTCGAGGCCAGGGAGATGGGCACGGTGCGCCGCCTCGACGCGGTCACCGGTGAGCTGCGCCGGCTGGCCAGAGAGCGCGTCCCGGCCGCCGCGATGGCGCTGACCCACCCCCACGCCCCCGTGCCGCCGCCGCCCTCGGCCGGCGAGATCGGCCCGGAGGCCGTCGCCGCGTTGAACGAGGCGCTGGACGCCGTCCTCGCCGCGCTCGGCGAGGAGCGCGAACGGGTGGACGCCGCCGCCAGGGCCTCCATGCGCGGCGCCACCGCCAAGGTGCAGTCGCTGCTCTACCAGATCCAGAGCCTGCTCCACGAACTCCAGCACGAGAACGACGACCTGCGCCTGCTGGAGCTGGACTTCCGCAACGAGCTGGCGCTGCGCCGCATCCAGGCCACCGCCGTGCTCTGCGAGGCGTGGCCCGGCCTGGCGCGCACCGACTCTCCGCTGGCCGAGGTGGTGCGCGGCGCGCAGTCCCGGGTGCCCGGTTACCAGCGCATCAAGGTCACCAACCACCTGCGCGAGCAGCGGCTCGGCGTCGTCGCCCGCGCCGCCGAGCCGCTGGCCATCGCGCTCGCCGAGCTGCTGGCCAACGCCACCGCCTACTCGCACCCCGAGACCGAGGTGCCCCTCACGCTGCAACACGGCGGCGGGCGCGGGGTGTTCCTCGTCATCGACGACGCCGGCATCGGCATGGAGGAGGACGCCCTCACCCGCGCCCGCCGGCTGTTGGTGGGGCCCGAGGGGTTGCTGCTCACCGAGCTGGGCAACCCGCCGCAGGCCGGGTTCGCCGTCGTCGGGCGGCTGGCGCGCCAGTACGGATTCACCTGCCACGTGGAGCCCTCCCCCTACGGCGGCGTCCGTGCCATGCTGAGGGTGCCGGCCGAGATGCTCACCGTGGTGGAGGACGAGCACGACCTGTCGGTGCTGGCCCCCGAGCCGGTCCAGTCGCGCCCCACCCCGACGGGGCGCGAGGGCCACGGCGTCCCTGTCCCGGGGACGGGGGAGCCGACGCCGCGACGGCCGGTCGACGTACCGGAACCCGACCCCGACACGGCACGCCTGCCGACCCGCCGCCGCCGCGCTCCCCGCCACCAGGACGCGGCGGCCCCGGCCGACGCGCGGACCCCCGCCCGCACCCCCGAGGAGGCCGACGCCCGCTGGAGCGCCCTCCAACAGGGCACCGTCAGCGGACGGAACGCCGTCGGCGGCCTGCCGGCGCCGCGCGCCGCGGGCGGACGAGACCACGAAGGAGACGAGGGCACGTGAACACCCCCCAAGCCCGTTCGGCGGACGGCCTCGCCTGGGTCCTGACGCCGCTGCTGGAACTGCCGGGCGTCCGCCACGCGGTGATCGCGACCGGCGACGGACTGGTCGAGGGCAGCTCCCCCGGGCTCGGCAGGGCGTCGGCGGAACGGGTGGCCGCGATGACGGCGACCCTGCACGCCGCGGCCCGCGCCTTCACCACCGCGTTCACCGAACGGGAGGCCCCCGGGCTCCAGCAGACCGTCGTCGAGTCCGAGCAGGGCTTCGCCATCGTCGTGCCCGCCGGGAAGAACACCTCGCTCGCGCTCTTCGCCGAACCCGATGCCCAACTGGGCAACATCGCCTACCAGATGCAGGTGCAGGTCGCCGCGCTGGCCAGGGCCATGTCCACCCCAGCCCGCCAGCCGGATGCCACCACCAGGCCATGAGCCGTGCGCCCCGACGCCGACTCGTCCCCGCCTATCTGGTCACCGGCGGGCGGCAGCTGACCTCGCGCGCGGACCTGGACCGGCTCTCCGTGCTGACCCTGGCCGACGCGAAGCTCACCGAGACACCCGAGGCCACCGCGGGGATCGGGCCCGAACACCACCGGCTGTGCGCCCTGTTAGCTCCCGGTTCCCTCAGCCTGGTCGAGTGCGCCGCCCATCTGGGGCTGCCGGTCAGCGCCACCGTGGTCGTCGCGGCCGATCTGATCGAAAGCGGCCACCTGCACGCGCGGGGACCGGTGCCCCGGGCGCAAGAGATAGACCGTTCGCTCGTGGAGAGGCTTCTCGTTGGACTCCGCACCCTCCGTTGACCTGGTCGGATACCTGCCAGCCGGCGGACAGACCCTGATGAAGCTGGTGGTCACCGGCCCGTTCGGAGTGGGCAAGACCACCTTGATCCGGACCCTCTCCGAGATCCCTCCCCTGCACACCGAGGAGGCGATGACCGAGACCAGCGCCGGGCACGACGACCTCGCCGGCGTGCCGGACAAGACGACGACCACCGTCGCCGTCGACTTCGGCCGGCTCACCGTCCCCGGCGAGCTGGTGCTCTACCTCTTCGGCACGCCGGGACAGGAGCGGTTCTTCCCGCTCTGGGAGGACATCGCGCGCGGGGCGCTGGGCGCGTTGGTGCTGGCCGACACGCGGCGGCTGGGCGACTCGTTCCCCGTCATGGACATGGTCGAGGAGCAGGGGCTGCCCTACGCGGTCGCCGTCAACCGCTTCCCCGACGCGCCCACCTACGGTGACGAGGTGCTCCGCAAACACCTCGACCTGCACCCGAGTACCCCGCTGGTGCAGTGCGACGCGCGCGAACGCCGCAGCAGCGTGGAGCCGTTGATCGCCCTGGCCGAGCACGTACTGACCCGACTACCCGAGGACCGGCCATGACCACCTCGACCCCGCTCGCCCTCTACGGCCCGGACTTCGCGGCCGACCCGGCAGGCCACTACGAGCGGCTTCGGGTGCACGGCCCCGTGGCGCCGGTCGAGTTGGCGCCCGGCGTGCGGGCCCAGCTGGTCATCGACTACCAGGCGGCGCTCGACCTGCTGCGCGACACCTACACGTTCTCCAAGGACCCGCGCGGCTGGCAGACCACCGTCCCGCAGGACTCGCCGATCCTGCCGATGCTCGCCTACCGGCCCACCGCGCTCTTCAGCGACGGCGACGTCCACGCCCGCTACCGCGCGGCCATCACCGACAGCCTCGGGCTGATCGAGCCGCACGTGCTGCAACGCCAGGTCTCCACGGCCGCGCAGCGGCTGATCAGGGACTTCGCGGCGACCGGCCACGCCGACCTGATGACGCAGTACGCGCGGCAGCTCCCGCTGCACGTCTTCAACAGCTGGTTCGGCGTCCCCGAGGAGGACAGCGAACGGCTGGTCAACGGCATCGCCGGGATGATGAACTCGGCCGGCAACGCCGCCGCCGCCTACGCCGACCTGGTCGCCGTCGTGACCCGCCTGGTCGCCGACCGCCGGGCCCGCCCGCGCCGGGACCTGATCTCCTGGTTCATCGCCCACCCGGCGGGGCTGGAGAACGACGAGGTGATCCGCCAGATCACCCTCACCATGAGCGCCGGCCACGAGCCCAGCACCAATCTGATCGGCAACGCGCTGCTGCACATGCTGACCGACCCGCGGTACGCGGGCTCGCTCTACGGCGGCGCGATGACCGCCCACGAGGCGATCAACGAGGTGCTGTGGCAGGACCCGCCGATCGCCAACTTCTCGGCGCACTACCCCCGTTACGACACCGTCTTCCACGGCCGCCAGTTGCGCGCCGGCGAGCTGGTGCTGGTCTCCTATGCCGCCGCCAACCTCCAGTCGCGGCCACCGGTCGGCCACGACCTGCCGCGCTCCGGGGACAACGCGCACCTGGCCTGGGCGGCCGGCCCGCACGGCTGCCCGGCGCGCCAGCCGGCGCTGCTGATCGCGATCACCGCCATCGAGCAGCTGACCAGCCATCTCACGGACATGGAGCTGACCTGCCACCCGTCGGAACTGCTGTGGCGGCCGGGGCCCTTCCACCGTGCCCTGACGCATCTGCCGGTCCGCTTCAGCCCGCTGACCGGGCTGTGAGCGGGGGCTCGCGGCCGCCGTCGTCCCGATCGGCGGCCGTCGCGCCTCACTCCGTCGCGAGCGCGGCCGCCTCGGGGAGGCGGGGGGCGGCGTCGGTCGCCACGTTCAGCACGCCGCCGAGCCAGGGCGCGAAACGGTCCGGGGTCTCGGCGAGTTCGTCCCGCAGCAGGCCGGGCGCGACCCAGCGGACCTCCGCGACCTCCTCCGGATCGGGCCGCAGCTCCGCGCCCACCGGCACGCGGCCGACCAGCACGTGGTCGTACTCGTGCTCCACCCGGCCGGTCGCGGGGTCCTCGGCCCGGTACACGTAGACGCCGGCGCGGTGCAGCGCCGTGTCGCGCACGCCGATCTCCTCGCGGAGCCGCAGCGCGGCGTCCTCGATCAGCGAGTCGCCCGGCGTGGGGTGGCCGCAGCAGGCGTTGGCCCAGCGCAGCGCGAACCTCGTCTTGACGGCGGCCCGCCGCTGAAGCAGCATCCGCCCCTCGGTGTCCAGCAGCAGCACCGAGAACGCGCGGTGCAGCCGCCCCGGCGCGGTGTGCGCGTCGGCGACCGTCGCGGAGCCGGTGGGCCCACCGTCCGCGTCGACCAGCTCCACCAGTTGCGCTTCCCGACTGGCCATCGTGAGCCACCCTCCCCTCGCTTCTCGGACGCCACCGATGGTACGCCCGCCCTCCCCCCGCCCGGGTTCCCGGACGGTGGCCGCCGCTCGTCCGCGGGGCGGCGGGCCGCTGGTCGCGCGGTTCCCCGGGTCCCGCGTTGGGGTTTTCGTTCGGCCGGTGACGGCCTTGAGCGGCGCGCGGGGGCGGGGGCGGGGTCGGCCGACTACCCGTGCGCGGGGTCCGGGCCGGTGGCCTTCGGCCCGCCGCCGGGCGGGCCGCTGTGGTGGCGGCCGATCGGGAGCATCAGGGGGCGGCCGGAGACCGGGTCCTCGATCACCCGGCTGTCCAGACCGAAGACCGCCTTGACGGTCGTCTCCGTGAGCACCTCGCGCGGCGCCCCCGCCGCGTGCAGCGCGCCGTCCGCGACGGCGATCAGATGGTCCGCGTACCGGGCCGCGAGGTTGAGGTCGTGCAGCACCATGACGATCGTGGTGCCGCGCGCGTGGTTGAGGTCGGTCAGCAGGTCGAGCACCTCGACCTGGTGGCTCGCGTCGAGAAACGTCGTCGGCTCGTCCAGCAGCAGCAGGTCCGTCTGCTGCGCCAACGCCATCGCGATCCAGACCCGTTGCCGCTGCCCGCCGGAGAGTTCGTCGACGGCGCGGTCGGCGAGCTCCGCGGTGTGGGTGGCGTCCAGCGCCGCCGCGACCGCCGCGTCGTCCTCCGCGTTCCAGCGCGAGAAGACGCCCTGGTGCGGGTGGCGCCCCCGACCCACCAGGTCGGAGACGGTGATGCCCTCGGGCGCCACCGGCGACTGCGGCAGCAGGCCCAGCGTGCGGGCGAGTTCCTTCGCCGGCAGCCGGTGCACCGCCTTGCCGTCCAGCACGACCCGGCCCTCGCGCGGGGCCAGCAGCCTGGTCATCGACCGCAGCAGCGTCGACTTGCCGCAGGCGTTGGCGCCGACGATCACCGTGATCTCGCCCGGCGGCACCGCCAGGTCGAGGGAGGAGATGACGACGCGGTCGCCGTAGCCGAGCGTCAGACGCTCGGCGGCGAGGCGGTGGGTCAAGGTCACAGCGAGCCTCCCGACCGGTGGGTGCGGATGATCAGATAGAGGAGATAGGGCGCGCCGAGCACCCCGGTGACGACCCCGACGGGGTAGCGGTGGGCGAACGCGAACTGCCCGACGAAGTCCGCCGAGAGCACCAGCAGCGCCCCCACGAGACCGGCGGGGACCAGCAGCGAGCTGCCGGGTCCCACCAGTCGGGCCGCGATCGGCCCGGAGAGGAACGCGACGAACGCGATCGGCCCGGCCGCCGCCGTCGCGAAGGCGATCAGCCCGACGGCCGCGACGATCAGCGTGATCCTGGTGCGCTCGACGCGCACCCCGAGCGCGGCGGCCGTGTCGTCGCCGAGCCGCAGCGCCGACAGGTCGCGGCCGCATGCCAGCAGCACCGGCGCGAGCACGGCCAGCGCGACCACGGCCGGCACGGTCTCCTCCCAGGTGGTGCCGTTGAGGCTGCCGGTCAGCCAGCGCATCGCCTCCTGGAGGTCCCACTCGGCGGCGCGGGAGAGCACGTAGGAGGTGACGCTGTCGAGCATCGCCGAGATCCCGATGCCGATCAGGATCAGCCGGGTGCCGACCACGCCGTCCTTGAACGCCAGCCCGTAGACCAGCAGCGCGACGCCGAGGCCGGCGCCGATCGCCAGCACCGAGACGGCCGTTCCGCTCAGCGACAGCGTCACGATGGCGATGGCCGCGGCGGCGCTGGCGCCCGCGCTGATGCCGATGATGTCGGGGCTGGCCAGCGGGTTGCGCAGCATCGTCTGGAACGTGACGCCGGCCAGCCCGAAGCTGAACCCGGCGACGACGGCCAACACCGCGCGCGGCAGCCGCAGCCGGCCGACGGTGAACGAGGCGCCCGGCACCTGTTCGCCCCCGATCACCCGCAGCACCTCGCCGGGCGGGTAGTACGTCTGCCCGTACATCAGGCTCGCGGCGAACCCGGCCACCACGAGCACCAGCAGGACCAGGACGACGAGGCGGCGCCGCGCGGCGCGCCGGCTCCTGCCCCGGACGACGGCGCGCAGCGTGGCCGACGGCGGGCTCGTGACGGGGGCGCTCACAGGGCACGCACCTTCTGACGGCGGACGATGTGCAGGAAGAACGGCGCGCCGAGCAGCGCCGTCACGATGCCCACCTCGACCTCGGCCGGGCGGGCGATCACGCGCCCGACCACGTCGGCCGCCGTGAGCAGCGTCGCGCCGGCCAGCGCGGAGAACGGCAGCAGCCAGCGGTGGTCGACACCGACCAGCAGCCGGCAGGCGTGCGGCACGACCAGCCCGACGAACGCGATCGGCCCCGCGGCGGCGGTCGCCGTTCCGCACAGCACCACGGCGCCGACGGCGGCCGTCGCCCGCGCCCTGCCCACGTGTTCGCCGAGGCCGGCGGCGAGTTCGTCGCCGAGCGCCAACGAGTTCAGCGCCCTGGCCGACAGCAGGCAGAGCGCGAAGCCGACGGCGAGGAACGGCCAGATGTGGCCCAGCCGTTCGTAGCTCGCGCCGCCCACGCCGCCGACCTGCCAGAGCCGGAAGCCGCCCGCGATGTCGTTGCGCGGCAGCATCACGGCGCTGACCAGCGACGCGAACGCGGCCGACGTGGCGGCCCCGGCCAGCGCCAGCTTCAGCGGGGTGGCGCCGCCGCGCCCGAGGGAGCCGACGGTGTAGACGAAGCCGGCCGCGACGGCGGCGCCGGCCATCGCCACCCAGACGTAGCCGGTGGGCGACGTCAGCCCGAAGTAGGCGACGCCCGTGACGACCGCGAGCGAGGCGCCCATGTTGACGCCGAGGATGCCGGGGTCGGCCAGCGGGTTGCGGGTCACGCCCTGCATCACCGCGCCGGCCAGGCCGAGCGCCGCGCCGACGAGCACCGCCAGCAGCGTGCGGGGCACGCGTTTGGCGACGGCCGCCTGTTCCAGCGAGTCCTTCGCGCCGCCGAGCGCGGCGAGCACGTCCGACCAGGGCACGGTGCGCGAGCCGAAGGCGAACGAGGCCAGCGCCGTCGCGGCCAGCACCGCGACCACGGCCAGCAGCCACAGCAGCCGCACGCGCGCCGGACGCCGCGCGGGGGCGGCGTCCGGCTGGCGTTCGGTCGGGGCCGCCGCGGTGGGGGCCGCCGTGGTAGGGGCGGCGTCCGTCATTCGACGTGTTCCGCTGCCTCGGCGAGTGCCGCCACGTAGTCCTCCAGCACCCAGGAGATCGACAGCGGCGTGGGGTTGGCGGCCGTGGCCAGCGGGGTGCTGCCCGGCAGCAGGAAGACCGAGCCGCGCTCGACGGCCGGGATGCGCGACAGCAGCGGGTCGTTCTCCAGCGTCTGGAGCAACTCGCCGGTCTCGTCGCCGTATCCGGTGATGATGTCGACGTCGTCGAAGAGGTCGATCTGCTCGGCGCTGCGGGTCAGCGCGAACTGGTCGGTGCCCTCGGAGGCGGTGGCGATGCTCTCCGGGGTGGTCATGCCCAGGTCCTCGAAGAAGAGGGTCCTGGTGTCGTGCGTGGTGTAGAAGCCGACCTGGCTCACGTCGTTGGGGTCGACATGCGTCATGAACATCGCGGACTTCCCCTCCAGCTGCGGGTAGTCGGCGACGGTGGCCTCGATCTGGCCCTCGATGTCGGTGATCATCTCCTCGCCCTCGTCCGCCATGCCGATGGCCTGGCTGTTGACGCGGACGATCTCCCGCCACGGGGTCGCCCAGGGGGCGTCGGGGTAGGCGACGACGGGGGCGATCTCGCTGAGCGTCTCGTAGTCCTGCTCGGTGAGACCGGAGTAGGCGGCGAGGATCACGTCGGGCTGGGTGTCGGCGACGGCCTCGAAGTCGATGCCGTCGGTCTCGTCGAAGAGCACGGGCGTCTCGGCGTCCAACTCCTCCAGCCGCTCGCTCACCCATGGCAGCACGCCGTCGTCGTCATCGTCGCCGAAGTTCGCGGCGGCCATGCCGACGGGGACGACGCCGAGGGCCAGCGGCACCTCGTGGTTGGCCCAGTTGACGGTGGCCACCCGCTCCGGCTTGGACTCCAGGGTGGTCTCG
Source organism: Streptomyces zhaozhouensis (assembly GCF_900230195.1). GTDB lineage: Bacteria > Actinomycetota > Actinomycetes > Streptomycetales > Streptomycetaceae > Streptomyces > Streptomyces zhaozhouensis. Next base: position 143,191 of record NZ_OCNE01000006.1, on the reverse strand, counting down.
CCGAGGGCGTGCTCGATGGTGAGGGGGAACGCGCCGGAGTCGCCGCCCGGGTTCTCGCCCCCGGCGCCCGAACCCGAGTCGGAGCCCGAGGCGTCGTCGCCGTCGGAGTCGGAGGAGCCGCAGGCGGTGAGCCCCAACAGGACCGCCGCCACGGCGAGTAGGGGGAGGCGGGGTGAACGCATCGTTCCGTGCTCCACTTCCGTGGGTCTGGGTGCAGGACCTCACACAACGGGCCGCGGGACGCGGCCGTGGAGCGGTGCACCGCACTGAGGGAGGGGGTTAGGTAAGGCTTACCTTGCCCGGTACCTTAGGAGAGTGGTGCGGGTGTCGCAATCGGCCTTTCGGGACAGCCGCTGTAGCGAACGGGACAGCGTTCGGGCGGGCGAACGGCCGCGGTGGTCGCCCCCGTCGGCCGCCCCCGGGGCCTCAACGGGATCGAAACGCCCCTGGAGTCAAGCCAGTTGTGCGGCGGAAGGCCGCGCCGAAGGCGCTCGCCGACTGGTAGCCGACGGCCTGGGCGACGGCGTCGACCTCCCAGCCGCGTGTGAGCAACTCCACGGCGTGCCGGGCGCGCACCGAGGCGACCCAGCGCACGAAGCTGGTGCCGGTCTCGGCGGTGAACGCGCGCGCCACGGTCCGGGAGCTCACCCCGAGCTCGGACGCCCAGCGGGCGAGGGTCCGCTGGTCGCCGGGGTTCTCCCGGACCGCTTCGGCGATCGGGCGCAGCAGCGGCGAGACCGGCATCCTGGTCAACAGCGCGTGCGGGGACGGCGTGACCACGTCCAGCACCATCGCCTCGGTCACCGAGCGCGAGGCCGGTGGGAGGTCGGGCTCGGCGAGCCGCTCCAGCAGCAGCCGCAGCAGCGGGGTGATCTCCACGGCCACCGGCACGTCGGAGATCGAGGTGGTGCCGACGAAGCCGAAGAAGCTGGCCCGGAACCAGGTTCCCGCTATCGCCGACCCCGAGTGGAGCGTGCCGGCCGGCATCCACAGCCCCAACGTCGGCGTGATGGTCCACACCCGCGAACCCACCACGGCCGTGGAGGCGCCCCGCTCGTTCCACAGCAACTCGTGCGAGCGATGGGAGTGCGCGTCCCAGGTGGTGTCGCACTCCACGACCTCGTCGTAGCACCTGATCACGAACGGTGCCTCCACGGCACCGGGCGGATACGCCGGCAGCCTGCGGGTCTCCCGCTCCCTGCGTGACCCCTCGGGGGAGGCGGGTGCGGAGGTCACGGCGGGCACCCCGTCAGCTTAGGCGCCGGCGCGCGGATGCCCGCGGGCGGTCGATCGGTCGTGCGCTCGCGTCAGTTGTCCGGTCACACCGGTCACACCGGTCACACCGGTCACACCGGTCACACCGATCACACCGATCACACCGATCGCGTCTGCCGCGTCTGCCGTGCCGGTCGTGCCGGTCGTGCCGGTCATGCCGGTCGTCCGGTGGGGGTGGGGGGCGGGGCCGTGTGGTCCGCTCGCGCGCGCGGACCACACGGCCCCGGCTCGCCCTGCGTACCGCCGGGGGTCACTCGGCGGGCGGGGTGACCGGCTGCCAGCCGTCCATCTCCTCGGCCTCCTCCTCGGTGAGCTGGACGATCTCCATCGAGCCGTCCTCGTTCTTCTTCACGCTGACACCCGCACCGAGTTCGATGTCGCCCTCGCCGGGCTGGGTCGGGCCGGACTCGGTCTGGCCGGAGGTGGTGCGCTCGCGCTCGGCGTCCTCGCCACCGTCGGAGGCGTTGGCGGAGGTGGCGGCGAGGGCGGTCAGGCCGATGGCGGCGACGGACGAGGCGATGATTCCCACAACCTTGAACTTGCGCATGACGGGCTCCCTGATTCCTTGACTCGGTTCTCGAACTCGGCCGTCCGCCGTGTTCGTGCCTCCATCACATCGCGGGGCCACGTTCAGCCCGGTAAACGGATCAACGGTCTTCCGGCGACTTTCCTTATCTGGCCGTGACAACGGCCCTTCGCGTCGCCTCGCGCACGAAGTCGACGGTGATCGCGAGCCCGCCGTCCGGGCCCGGCTCGGCGCGCAGCGCGGCCCCGTGGGCCCTGGCTATGGAGCGGACGATGGACAGGCCGAGCCCGTGCCCCGTCGTGCCGACGCGGTCCTGCCCGAGGCGGCGGAAGGGCTCGAAGAGCCCGGCTATCTGGTCGGCGGGGACGGGAGCCCCGGTGTTGGCGACCGTCAGGGTCGCGCCGTCGAGCGTCACCTCGACGCGGCCGTCCGGGCGGTTGTACTGGAGCGCGTTGCCCACCAGGTTGACCACGAGATGGCGCAGAAGCACCGGGTCCCCGGTGGTCCGCGCGGGGTCGCTCAGCCGGGTGCGCAGCGTGAGCCCCTTCTCCTCGGCGACGCGGCGCAGCCCGTCGACCGCCTCCTCGGTCGTCTCGGCCAGCTCCACCTCCTCCCTGTGCTCCAAGCCGCGCTCCCCGCGCGAGAGGACCAGCAGGGAGGCGATGAGCCGCTCCGCCTCGCGGTTGGTGGTCAGCAGGTCGTCGCGGGTCTCCACGAGGTGCTCGGGGAGCGGATCGGCCAGGCCGACCTCGATGCTGACGCGTTGGGCGGCCAGCGGGGTGCGCAGCTCGTGGGAGGCGTTGGCCACGAAGCGGCGTTGACTGTCGAAGGCCGCCTGGAGCCGTGCCAACATCGAGTCGAACGCGTCCGCCAGGTGGTGCAACTCGTCGTCGGGGCCCGACAGATCGAGGCGCCGGTCCAGGCTGGTCTCGCTGATCCGCAGCGCCGTGTCGGTGACGGCGGTCACCGGCCGCAGCGCGCGCCGGGCCAGCCACCGGCCGGTGAGAACCACCAGGACGGTCATCAGCCCCAGCCCGATGCCCGACCAGACCAGCATCTGCTGCACGGCGGTGTCCTGCACCGACTGGATGGTCGCGTCGAGCACCCGCAACGAGACCTCGCGCGGCTCGCCCTCCCCGCCCGGGACGGTGGGGCCGCCCGCGCCGGACGCCTCCGTCGACCCGGAGGGCTCCGGGTCGCCCTCCTCGGTCGGGAGGTAGCCGGTCGTGTCCATCGGCCCGTCCCCGGCGTCCTCGTCTTTCGCGACGGCGATGCCGGGGGACCGGGTGGCGGTCCCGTGGCGCGCCAGGGTGACGACGAAGGCCAGCAGCGCGGTCCCCGACAGCAGGAAGAGGCCGCCGAAGCCGAGCGCGAGCCGGGTCACGAACGGCAGCCGCGACCAGCGGCCGCCGCCCCGCGCGACGCGACTCCCGTCGCGCGCCGGCCCGTTCTCCTCCCCGGCCGTCGCCCCGTTCCCGTTCAGCACGCCGCCCCCGCGCCCGCGCACCGCTCCGTCCGCGCCCCCGTCCCCGTTGCCGTTGCCGTCCCTGTCCCCGTCCCCGTTCACGCCCTCGTCCCCTTCTCGGCCCCCGTCTCCGCTGCCGTCCCCGTCCCCGTTGCCGTTCACGACATGAGCCGGTAGCCGCGGCCGGTGGCGGCGGTGATCGTGCCGGGGCCGCCGAGCTTCGTCCGCAGCCGGCTGACCGTGGCGCGCACGGCGCTGGTCTCCGGGTCCAGATGCTCGTCCCAGACGGTGCGCACCAGCTCGCGGCGCGAGACCGGCTCGCCCCCCGACGCCAACAGCAGGCGGAGAACGGCGAACTCCTTCGGCGTGAGATCGACCGGCCGGCCGTCGACGAGGACTTCGTGGCGGTTGCGGTCCATCTCTATCCGGCCGCACCGCAGCACCGAGGGTGGAGGCGTCGGCGCGCGGCGGTGCAGCACATGGATGCGGGCCAGCAGCTCAGGGAAGTCGAAGGGCTTGGCCAGGTAGTCGTCGGCGCCCAACTCCTCCAGCCCGTAGACCCTCTCCGCGAGGTCGCCGGCCGCCGTCAGCATCATCACGCGGGGCGGACGCGGCAGCCGCCGCACTCTCCGGCACACCTCGTCCCCGGTCATCACCGGAAGATCTCGGTCGAGAACGAGCACGTCGTAGTCGGTCAGCTGGCACATCCGCTCGGCCTCGTCCCCCGTCGCCGCCACGTCGACCGCGATCGACGCGCGGCGCAGCCCCTTGGCGACGGTGCGGGCCAGCACCCGGTGGTCTTCGGCAATCAGAACCCTCATGCCCTCATGCCATCAGGCCGCCTGTTACAGAGATATAAAGACTCGCGCCGCCCCCGGTCGTCGGCCACGCTGGGGCGGAACACGCTGGGGCGGATGGGGCGCCCCGGCCCTCGGCGGGGCGCGGGGGCGTGGAGACGGGAAGGCAGGGGCCGTTGTGGAGACCACGGGCGCGCGGGACACCCGACTGGGGTTGCTTCTGGAACAGTTCGACCAGGCGAGCGAGATGGCGCGGGTCCGGCTGACCGGGCTCGGCGACGAGGAGTACCTGTGGGAGCCGGTGCCCGGCTGCTGGTCCGTCCGGCGTCGGGCCGAGGCGAGGACGCCGCGGGCGTTCGGGCCGGGGGAGTGGGTGCTCGACCAGGGCGCGCCGGACATCCCGCCGAGCGAGTACGCCGAGGTCGCGCGGCAGGCCGCCGGCGGCATGACCGTCGCGAAGATCGCCGAGGACTGGAGCGTCGGTGTCGAGCGGGTCGAGGAGGTGCTGGCGCATCCGGGGAACCCCGAGCCCGAGCCGACGCCCGTGACGACGATCGCCTGGCGGCTGGGGCATCTGCACTTCCACTTCGAGGGCGGCTGGGACTGGGCGTTCGGCCGGCGACGGGAACCGAAGACGCTGGTCGACTTCACGCCCTCCGCCGAACTGGCGCTGGCGCGCTTCTGGGAGACGATCGGCCGCTGGCGCGACAGTGTCGCCACCCTCACCGGGGAGCAGCTCGACACGGTTGGCTTCTCCCGCTATCCCTACGCCTCCGACGCGGACGACACCTACGCCAGCGTGCTGGGGGGCGCGAACCTGGAGTTCATCCACCATATGGCCGAAATCGCCCTGCTGCGCGACCTGTTCCGGGCTCGCGCGCGGTGACGGGTGGGAGGGGGGTCGGCTCGGCGGCGACCCGGCTGGTCGTGCTCCGGGGGAACTCGGCCTCCGGCAAGTCGACCGTCGCCGCCGAGGTCAGACGCCGCCACGGGCGCGGCATGGCGCTGGTCGGGCAGGACAACCTGCGGCGCGTCGTGCTGCGCGAGCGGGACGTCGCCGACGGCGCGAACATCGGCCTGATCGACACGGTCGCCCGCTACGCGCTGGAGCACGGATACCACGTGGTCGTCGAGGGCATCCTGTACGCCGCCCACTACGGGCCCATGCTCGAAGCGCTGCGCCGGGACCACCGGGGGCGCACACACCACTACTACCTCGACGTCTCCTTCGAGGAGACGCTGCGCCGCCACGCCGGCAAGCCGCAGGCGGCGGAGTACGGGGAGGCCGAGATGCGCGACTGGTACCGGCCACTCGACCTGCTGCCGAGCGGGGTCGAGTCCGTCGTCCCGGAGACGAGCGGCTTCGCGGCGACGGTGGAACGGATCCTGCGGGAGGCGGGGTTGGGCGCCGCGGCCAGCTAGGGCCTGCCTCCGGGCTCCTGCCTCCGAGCTCCTGGCTCCGCACTTCGGCTCCGGCGCCCTGGGCCGGGGCGGCCGACGGCGGAACCTCCCCGTTGTCAGACATGGCCGTTAGTCTCCTTTCCAGTCGGAGTGAGGCGATACGGGGGCCAGGGGATGCGTGCGGGGTCGGTGACGGCGCGGCGGCGGCGCGACGCGGGGTGGCTGCTGGCGGGCGCGTTGGTGGTCGGACTGGTCGGGCTGTTCGGCGCGCTGTTGGGGTCGGGTCCCGGGGAGCGCGTGCCCCGGATGTGGGTCGGCGCTGAGCTGGCGGAGGACGGCACGGCCCGGATCACCGAGGTCGTCGACTACGACTTCGGCGGCGAGCGGCGACACGGCATCCTGCGCGACATCCCGGGGACGGACGCGGGCGAGGTGAGCGACGTCTCCGTGACGGCCGACGGCGAGCCCGTGCCGTTCCGCGTCGAGGAGGAGACCGAGCCCTTCACGCGCGTCGTGATCGGCGACCCCGACACGACGGTGACCGGAGCCCACCGGTACCGGATCGACTACACGCTCCCGAGCCTCGGGGACGAGCAGTGGCTGGCGTGGGACGCCGTCGGCGCCGGGTGGGAGGTGCCGATCGACCGCATAGACGTGCATCTGACCAGCCCGTTCGCCCTGCGGTCGCCGGTCTGCGCGGCGGGCGGCGCGGGTTCGGGGGACGACTGCGGCGGCCAACGGCAGTCCGCGCCGGGACAGTTGACGGTCGTGCGGGACGGTCTGGACGCGGGCGAGGGGCTGACGCTCTACGCCGAGATAGGCGCGCCGGAGCCGGACGGCGCGGCGCCGCTGCCGCGGCCGCCCGGCGGCGCCGCGGACGCCGTCGAGCGCGGGGACGGCGCGGCGGCCGGGTGGCTGTGGGCCACGCTGGCGGCGATGCTCGCGACGGCGCTGGTCGCCGAGTCGGTGCGGTGGGCCGGGCGGGCGCGGGTCGGCCGGCCGGACGGCGGCAGCCGGCGGACGGACGTCGCCCGGCTCGCGGCCTCGGTCACCCCCCGGGACGAGCCGCCGGCGGACATCGACCCGGCGCGTGCCGGCATCCTGCTCGCCGACCGGGTGCGCGACGAGCACCTGGCGGCGTGGCTGCTGACGGCGGCGGCGCACGGCCACCTGACGGTCAGCGGCGGCAGACGCCCGGTGCTGCACCGGGTCGGCGAGGAGCCGACGGGCGCCGACGGCGCGGCCTCCGCCGACGGCGCGGAGCCGGCCCGGGGCGCGAGCCCCGCCGAGAGCGCCCCGATCGACGCCCTCCCCGTGGAGGCCCTTCCCCCGGAGCGCGCCGACCCGTTGACCCCGGAGTTCCTGGAGACCGTGTTCGCCCGCAAGCCGCGCGTCCCGCTCGGCCAGTACAACAGGGCGTTCGCCAACGCCTGGAAGCTGCTCCGCGAGCGGCTGGAGGAGTGGCGGCGCAGCGGCGGGGAGGGGCTGTGGGAGCCGGCCGGCGAGCGCCGCCGCCGGGCGGCCCGCCGGGCCGGCGCGGTCGCCGCCGCCGTCGGCACGGTCGCGGTGGCGTTCGCGGCCACGGATGTCGCGGACCCGGGCGCGGGCTGGCGGACACCGCTGGCGCTGGGCGCCGCCCTGGCCGGCGCGGGGCTCGCGGCCCTGGTGCGCGCCTGGGAGCTGCGGGCGCTCACCGCGCGCGGTTCCCGACTGTGGTGCGAGACCGAGTCCTACCGACGCCACCTGGCCGAGACCGAGGACCCGGTACCCGCCGACCGGACCGCGGCCTGGGCGGTGGCCCTCGGCGCGGGCGGGACCTGGACGGCCGCCGCGACGAGGGCCGGGCGCCGCGGCTCCCGCGCCGGGACCCGCCTGCCCGTGGACGACGCCACGCACCGGCCGCTGCTGGCCGCCCACCTCCCGCTGGCGGCCGTCGCCGCCGCGACCACGCCGTCCTCCTCGGGCTCCGCCCTCACCTCGGGCTCCTCCTCCGGCTCCTCGGGCTCCGGCTCCTCGGGATACAGCGGCGGCGGCGACAGCGGAGGCGTCGGCGGCGGGGACGGCGGGGGAGGGGGCGGCTCCTGGTGAACGCCGAGGCGCGCCGCCTCAGAAGACGACCTCGCCTCTGCGCGCGAACCGCACGTCGACGCCGGGCGGCAGCGAGGGCACCGAGCCCTCAGCTCCCTCAGGAAGGACGAGCACGCGCAGCGCCGGCAGGGCCGCCAGCCACGCGGCGCCCCCCGCGCCCCCGGCACCCCCCGCGCCGCTCCGCGCCCGGAGGCCCTCCCGGAGCCACAGATGGGTCAGGCGCTCCCCGTCGACGAGCTCCACCAACTCGCCCGGGTCGCAGTCGAAGGCGACGTGCACCCGGCTGCGCCCGCCCAGCGCGCGCAACGCCCGCAGATGCTCGGGACGATGAACGGTGAAGTAGACCCCCCGCTCGTCCACGTGCCGCAGCACCTCCTCGGCGTACCGCTCGGTGTCGAACCGGTGCCAGCACCAGACGAGTTGACGGCGGACCTCCAGACTCGGGTGCGTGCGGTAGCGCGCCAGCAGCGGGAGCGCCGCGTCGTCACCCGTGCGCCCCGCCGCCGCGACCACGAACGGTGCCTCCCGTTCGCCGCACGACTCCGGCCCCGGCAGCAGCTCCAGCACCACGCCCCCGCCCCCGTCCGCCAACTGCCGCGCCGCGGCCCAGTCCCGCGGCGGAACCAGCTCGGAGACCCGCGCCACGACCCGAGCCCGCACCCCGGGGTCGACGCGCCCGGCGTGGTCCAGACACGCCGCGGCCAGCAGCGCGCCGCGCACGGTGCCGCCCGCGACCAACCCGTCGAGAATCCGCGCCGCTTCCTCCGGACGCCCCCGTGCCACCGCCATCCGCACGACGTCCTCCCCGCGGACCTCCCGGGCGATGCTCAGCAGCAGCGGGAAGTCCCCCTCCTCGACAAGAGCCTTCGCACCCAGGAAATCCCGGAACGTGCCGTGCGTGAACTCGACGGAACCCCCCGCCGACGCGCGCAGCACACCGGACCGTTCCACCAGGGCGTCCCACGCCTCCTCCGCCGCGACGGAGGCGCGCCCCGGCAGGGCGAGCAGCGCCCGTTCGACCTGGCGCAGCGCGTCCGGGCGCCCCACCTCCGCCACCCCGTTGCGGATCATCCAGTACGCCAGCCGTTCCAACAGCCGCATCGACGTCTCGCCCGTGCCCCCCGGACCGCCCTCCCGGCGTTTCCACAGCGTGTGGAGGGCGGCCTCGAAGAGTTCCCCCCGCCCGCTCGGCAGCAGCGCCCCGCTCCCCTCCCGGTGCCACGCGCACAACAGACCGCACAGCAACGGATTCGTCGCCAGCCGCGCCAGTCCACCGTTCGCCCCGACCGCGGTCACCAGTGACTCCGCGCGCTCCTCGTGCCCTCCCGCACGCCCGGCGTCGACGGCACCGTGCCAACGGCGGACGAAACGCGCGACCTCCCCGCGCCCCATCGGTGACAACGACGCCTCGGCGAAACCCTGCTCGGCCAGCCAGCCCTCGGGCACCGCCGAAGGGCGCGCGGTCACCAGCCACAGATTCCCCGGGAACTCCCCGACCAGGTCGTCCACCCAACGACGTGCCTCCGCCCGCTCGTCCTCCCCGAGCTCGTCCACACCGTCGACCAGCAACACCCCGCGCCCCGCGCCGAGCACCCGGTCCACCCACCCGTCCGGCTGCCCGCCGGCGACCGCGCTTCCCACCCGGCGCAGAAAGTCCTCCGGAAGCGGAAACCGCCCCTCCCGCACGACTCGTCGCAGCGGGAGAACGAAAGGCACCCGTCCGAGGAGATGCCCGGGAGTCTCGTCGAGACTCTGCCGCGCCGTCGCCACCGCCACCCACTGCGCCAGCGTGCTCTTCCCGGCGCCCGCAGCGCCGCGCAACAACACCCGCCCGTCCCCCGCCAACACCCGTTCCGCCGCGGTCGGTCCGTCCGGCAGAACCGTCGCCTCCAACGACACATAGGCGCTGTCCAAAGGCACCCGGAACCCCGTCGAGACATCGGCCGCCGGGATACTCAACCGGCCGTGCGCACGCACCACGTGGTCGGCGTAGCGCGTCTCGAACCGCACGTCCTCCGCCGCTCGGCGCGGAACACGAGCGGCCAGCAGGTCAACGGCCGCGACCAGACCGTCAATGCGCCGGGTCTGCTCGATCAATGTGCGGGAAACGAAGGTCGACCGCTGGCTGAAGAAATTCAGCACGTGCAGACAGCAGATCTCCAACAGAGCGTCCAACCGCGCCTCCACCTCGGCCGACACATCCACCGGCCGCCGCAACCGCCGCGCCAACTCCCGGTGCCCGAGCGCCACGGCCTGCACGTCGTCCATGTCGAGATCCCCGAGGCTGTGCAGACACCGCACCAACGCCTCGACCAACTCCCGACGCCCCTCCCCATCTGGCGCCTCGTGCGGCCCACCCGCCTCGAGGAAACGCCGCACCAACGCGCCGGCCAGCTTCCGCAACTCCTTCTCCGAAAGCTCCCGCCGCTCCCCCCGAAACGAGACCAGAGAAGCGATCCGCACCGGGCGATCCACCACCCCCGCCCCGACCCCGTCCCGCACGAACAACTTCCTGACCAGCGGCCCCACGACACCGGCCGCGACACGGGCGGAGGCGGACGCAAGCTCCATACCGGCAGATGCTAGGCGGCGCGGGGCGCGCACTCGACAGGGTGCGCCCGCGCGCGGTCGTGACCCCCTGCCGCCGCGGCGCTCGTGCTGGTAGCTGATGTCGGAGCGCGAGCGACTCGTCTGCTTGCAGGCACCGACCAGTCCGGCGCCGGCGAGCCACACTTCGTCAGGGACGGCGGGTAGTCGAAGCCGGGCGGCAACTCGCGGACCATCTCTCCTTCCCTGGCATTGCGGGGGAGTACAGCGTCTCGGCCTCGGAGCACGGCGGACTGTGCAGCGGCGGTGTCAGTGGTGCCGCATACGATGCCGACATGCGAGCCTCAGGAACGTTCCACGTCGCGGATTTCGCCCCGGCACCGGTGCCGAGCCCCGCGATCGAGACGGCACTGCCCGTTGATGTCGCCACGATGGAGAAGCGGTACGAAGGCGAGGTCGCCGGCCGCTCCGCCACCTTGTTCACCGCGGCGTTCGAGCAGTCCGCCGGGACGGGGACGTATCTCGCGATGGAGTCCTTCGAAGGCACGCTCCATGGCCGGGCGGGCGCCTTCAACTTCGCGCACTCCGCGACGACCCTGGGAGAGGGGAGAGAGAACGAGTTCTTTGCCATCGTGCCGACCAGCGGCACGGGCGCGTTGGCTGGAATCACGGGGACCGGCGGGATCGCCGTCGACGCGGACGGCACTCACCGCATCTGGTTCGACTACGAACTCGGCCAGTAGCCCGGCGCGTCACGAGAGGCTCCAACCCGGAGCCCCGTCCCTCCGCGACGGTGGTCGCTCCCTGCTGACCGGGTCCTCGAACGCGAGTGCGCTGACACGGACGGGGTCTCGGGCGCCGTCCCATTGGCTGAATGAGCGTTTGCCGATGTGCCCCCAGCCACCGATCGGTACCGACCCTGCAGGCCACGCATCGGGCACGATGCCAGGACACTGCCGTCGGCCTGTCTGATGTCGGGTCCGTCCACGGTGACGCCCGTAGTCCCGGTCCCCGGCTCCCTGGTCGTCAGTGTGGGGCTGTGGAACGCAAGCGCGTCCCGTGGCGCACGTAGGAGACAGTGGGACCCGAAAGCTGCACCTTGGCGTTGTGCGGCGGGTCAAGGATATCGACCATGCGCTCGTACCGCTTGATCCAGTCGATGCGAAGTGTGCCGTCCTGGGCCGGAGCCTCAGCGTCCGTGCCGGCCAGGACGAGGGTCCCAGGTTCGACGACTCCGGAGAGGCAGCGCACCACACACACCGCGCTGCCCTCCTGGGTGCTCTCCACGTGCTCGACGGCGAGTTCTACGGGACTAGGCACGTCTTGCGGCCTCCGCTACGAATTGGTTGATCTGGTCGGTGGAAAGTTTGGGGGTGTTCTCCAGAACGGAACTGAGCTGGTCCAGAGGGACATTGCGTGGGACGTCGATCCCCATGTCGCCCAGGATCTCCCGGGCCGTGGCCGAGGGGATCTCGATCGTCGCGCGTTGGGCCAGCTCCGATGCCGGAAGCTCTACGGCCACCTCGGCTTCCGCTCGAATGTACCCGGCGTGGGTGGGCACCCCGTCCAGGGCCGATGTCGGGATGATCTGTACCACGTCGTCACCGTACTGCGCTGAATGCGTCGCGAAGATCGTGGCCACACCGGGGTCGCTGCTTGTCGGTGTGATGCCCACACGCTGTGTTCCGGAGCTTCCCGCGTAGCCGCGCGTAGTTCCACGGAAGAGGTGGCACGGGCTGAGCCCGTGCGGGTCGGACCAGATGTGTGGGTTGTGGGGGTAGGTGACGGGGTTCCCTGCTGGGGCGAGGCCCAGCGGGTCAGGCGAGGTGAAGCGTCCGAGGGCGGGGTCGTAGTGGCGATGGAAGTTGTAGTGCCAACCCGTCTCCGGGTCGGCGTACTGGCCGGGAAACCGCAGCGGGGTACTCGCCCGGTTCGATGGGGAGGGTCTGGCCTCCCCCCAGAGTGTTGTCGTCGCCTCCCAGGCGATATCCCCTTCCTCGTCTACGAGATGGGTGGGGGCACCGGCCAGGTCGGTGACGATCGCGTAGAAGCGGTGGTCGTAATCCCGCTGCGTCGCTTCCCCGTCACCCACCAGCCGTTCCGTCTGGCTGAGTGGCCGGACTCCGTCGTATTCCCAGGTGAGTACTGCGAGGGCCGACTTGTCTGGGCACAGGCTGACCTGTTCCACCAGGGTGGTGCCCTGCCAGGTGAAGGTCGTTCCGTCGACGACTTCTCCCCGGGCGTCCACACGTCGTTTCTCCACGCGTCGTCCGAGGGCGTCGTACACATAGCGCCATCGGGCGCCGTCTGGTGTCACGACCGAGCTCAGCCGGTCCTCGGCGTCCCACTCGTAGCACCAGGTGGCGGGTTTCTTCGACAAGCGAGACTTCTGGCGCAGCACCGTGCGGCCAGCCCGGTCGTACTCGTAGCGGAACGCGCCGGCGCGGTCGACGCGGCTGCCTGTGAGTGAGCGTTCGCCCCAGGCTGAGCTCTCTTGGCTCTCTTCTCCGCCCTGCCAGTGGGCCGATGCCTGGTTTCCCCACTCGTCATACGCGTACCGCTCCGTCCAGCGCGGTGTGGTGACGGAAATGACCCGACCGACCGGGTCCAGGTCGAAGCGCAGCCGTTGTTGCTGACGAACCTGTCGCGCAGGGACCGTCCTTGCGCGACGTTGAGGACGGAGTCGCTGATGCCGTGGATTCCGAAGTAGGCGATGGGCTGGTTGCCGCCGCTGCACCCGCTGATCTGGGCGCCGGCGATGACCGCGACGGCCCTGAAGTCGTTCGCCCGGGCGCAGGCGAGTGCTTAGCTCATGCCGCCACCCCAGCTGAAGCCCGTGGCGAAACGCTGTGCCTGGTTGACGCAGAGGCCTGCCTCGATGCGCCGGATCATGTCGTCGACGAAGGTGACGTCCTCACCGCCCGCGTTGGCCCAGCCGTTGTCGAGACCCTGGGGGGCGACGAGGATCGCGGTGTTGTTCGACTATTCCTGCTGGCCGTAGTAGGACCAGGCGGTCCCGCTCGTTCCGCCGGAGGCGACGTCCTGGGCGGTTCCGCCTCGCCAGTGGAAGGCGAAGATCAGCCGGTAGGGGTGGTTGTCGTCGTAGTTGTCAGGGACTCTGAGGTTGAAGCTGCGGCTCGTGCCGCTGCTCTGCATCGTGTGCGTGCCGTTCGTCAGCCCCGGTGCGCTGCCGCATCCGCCGTCGCCACCGGACGACAGCTTGATCGTTCGCCATTGCTGGTTGGTGCCGCCCCAGTCGGCGTACTGGATGACGCTGCCGCCGTCGGCGGTCGAGGCGTCCCGCACCTCTACGGCCTTGCCGCTGCCGCGGTTGACCAGCCGGACGTGGTCCGCGTCGGAGTCGGCCAGGCTGAACCGCCGGTTGGCCCCGTCGTGGCGCGTCCACTGCCGCGGCGCGGCGCCGTCGGCGGTCGAGGCGTCCGCGGCGTCCAGTGCCTTGTCGCTGTTGCGATTGACCAGGACGTACCAGGCGTCTGTGTCCACCGCCGCGGCCTCGGCGGACGCCGACAGCCCCTGGGCGGGCGTGGTGATCACCGAGGTGAGCAGGCCAGTCGCGAGGACAGGACCGCCGTCAGCACGGCGGTGAACCGGGACCGCCGTCGGGTTCCGTGGGGGCGGGCGGAGCGAGCCGCACCATGGGTCTTCATCGACTCGCTCCGCGGTCAGCGACAGGCCTTATCAGGTGACGGTCCAGCGCTGGTTGCTGCCGTTCCAGCAGGAGTAGAGCTGGAGCAGGGCGCCGTTGCCGGAGCCTGTGGCGTCGAGGCAGAGGCCGGACTGGACGCCGACGATGGAGCCGTCGGAGTTCACGCGCCATTTCTGGTTGTCGCCGCCCCAGCAGCTGTAGATCTGGACTCTGGTGCCGTTGCCGGTACCGCCGGCGTCCAGGCACTTGTCGCCGTAGATCCTGAACTCGCCGTCGGCGGTGTGCGTCCACTGCTGGTTGGTGCCGCCGTGGCAGTCCCACAGATGAACCTGGGTGCCGTCGGTGGTGCTGGAGTCGGGCACGTCCAGGCACCGCTCCGCACCGCCGCCCCTGATCTGCCCACCCGTGGGGGGCGTGGACGTGCCGCCGTTGAGCGCGTTGAGGACGGCGTCGTAGGCGGGCTTCTTGCTGCCGTCGTTGTTGAAGAGCAGCGGCGTGTGGTGCGATCGCCAGGAGTCGCTGTCGCGCACCCCCCAGACGGTGACGCCGACGCAGCGCGCGACCGCCAGGCAGTCGTTGGTCACGTTGGCGAAGGTCGTGGGCGAGGCGCCCTGGATGTCGAGCTCGGTGACGGACACGTCGACGCCGAGCGCGGCGAAATTCTGCAGGGTGGTGCGGAAGTTGCTGTTGTAGGGGTTGCCCTCGTTGAAGTGCGACTGGAAGCCGACACAGTCGATCGGCACGCCGCGCTCCTTGAAGTCCCGGACCATGGCGTACATGGCCTGGGTTTTGGCCGCGTTCCAGTTCTCGACGTTGTAGTCGTTGTAGCAGAGCTTGGCGGCCGGGTCGGCGGCGCGCGCGGTGCGGAAGGCGACCTCGATCCAGTCGTTGCCGGTGCGCTGCAGGTTGGAGTCGCGCCGGGCTCCCGAACCGCCGTCCTCGAAGGCCTCGTTCACGACGTCCCACTCGACGATCTTGCCGCGGTAGTGGGCCATCACGCCGTTGATGTGGTCGATCATCGCCTGGCGCAGCTCGCCGCCGCCGAGGCTCTGCATCCAGCCGGGCTGCTGGGAGTGCCAGGCCAGGGTGTGGCCGCGCACCTGCTTGCCGTTCTGCACCGCCCAGTTGTAGACGCGGTCACCGGCGGTGAAGTTGAACTGTCCCCGCTGGGGTTGGGTGGCGTCGATCTTCATCTCGTTCTCGGCCGTCACCGAGTTGAACTCGCGGTTCGCGATACTCGTGTACACCGAGTCGCCCAACCTGCCCGAGGCGATGGCGACGCCGAAGTAACGATCGCTCTGCGCCGCCGCGGCGCCGAGCGTGCTCTCGGCGGCGTGTGCGCTCGGCGGGTTGACCAGTGCACCGACCACCCCGAGGACGCCGACGACCAGCGCTGTCAGCAGTCCGCGGAACTTTCGGCGGGCGGTGGGTGGGGATATGGCATACGAGCCCATGACTGTGCCTCCTGGGTAGACGTCACGGAAGGGCTGAAGCGCGGCGGAGTCGTCGTCCGCCTCCACGCGGCAGGCGGAGGAGGCGGGCCGGGACCCGGGCATTACGGGATCACCGGACACCGCGGGCGCGCCGAAGGGCAGCGGATTCGGCGGGGGCGATGAGCGACGCCGACGCCAGGCCGTGGTGGACGACCACGGCCGCGCGTACCGGACGCGGGACCACCACGGCCGCGCTTACCGGACGCGGGGCCGTCGCGGGGTTTCGACAGAGGCATGGGGTGCTCCATGGCGGCTCAACCGGCGGACCGCCACGCGTCGTCGCCTACCTCTCCACCTGTGCGAAGAGCCAGGACGCGCGGGCGTGGACCTCACCGGATCGGAAACGGGGTGGCGCGGTGCCGTGGTGCGCGGCTCTGCCGTGCACCACAGATCGCTCGGGGCCGACTGTTCGAAGTGCGCACGGCAACTGCCTTCTCAGACAGTGAGATTGCGGGATCGACGGGGGGCCGTCAATCCTCCTCGCGAAAAATATTTCGGGTCTGGACCGAGAGTTTCCGGAAGCCTGGCGCGTTCGACGGGGACCGCCGGACCCGCCGTGCCGCCGTCGGTGGGGGCCGTTGGCGCGGGCCCCGACGAAGGGATCGAAACAGCAGGTAGGCAAGGTCGGGCGGCCCCTGGTGCCGCTGGGTCCACGTGCCGGCCGGTCGCGCGAGGTCGAGTACCGGCCAGGGTCGGACGTGTTCCCTCAAGTCCGAAGGAGAGGGGCTGTTTATGGACAGATAGGTGACAGGTCTTGACCGAGAGGCCCTACGTTCCTAGCTTGTGGCGCCAAGGAGTCCATGAAGTTTCGTAAGTTTTCGATGCTTGATGCTTCCCGCCCCGGAGGTCTCCATGGCCAATCCCCACCGGACGCCCAGTGGATCCGCTGGCGTGACGGCCCCCCGGCGGTAGCCCTCACAACCGGTCGTCAGCCGGAACGGCCGAAGGCTGGAGATATCTCGTCTCCGCCCACGGCGAAGTGCTCCGGCTGAGCGCCCGGCGCACCAACTCCTCGGCATACGCGGCCGCTTGCGCACCTCTCCCGTCCCTGACCCCCGGGGCGGCCGTTCCGGTTCATCGGGGTCACCTCACCCCCGACCCCAGAAAGGGATGCCTCCCATGTGGCTTCGCCGTCCGTCCCCGCTCCGCCTGAGACGTATGCTCACCATCCTCGCGCCCTTACTGCTCGTGGCCACCTTCCTCGGCGCCCAGCCCGCCAGCGCGGCGACCATCGACCCCGACGCCTCGTATGTGCTGGTCAACCGCAACAGCGGCAAGGCACTTGACGTCTACAACCAGGCGACCGGCGACGGCGCCCGCATCACCCAGTGGACCAGAAACGATCAGGCCCAGCAGCAGTGGCAGTTCGTCGACTCCGGCAACGGTTACTACCGCATCAAGTCGCGCCACTCCGGCAAGGTCCTGGACGTTCACAACTGGTCCACCGAGAACGGCGGCTCGATCGTCCAGTGGGCCGACCTGAACGGCACCAACCAGCAGTGGCGGCTGGCCGACAGCTCTGACGGCTACGTGAGGTTCATCTCGCGCCACAGCGACAAGGCCCTCGAAGTGCAAGGCGCCTCCACCGCCGACAGCGCGAACATCGTCCAGTACGACGACTGGGACGGCGCCAATCAGCAGTGGCGGCTCGTCAAGGTCGGCGAGGGCGACCCCGGCCCGTGCGCTCTGCCATCGACATACCGCTGGACATCAACGGGCGCGCTGGCGGAGCCCAGGCCGGGCTGGGTCTCGCTCAAGGACTTCACCGTCGTCCCCCACAACGGCCAGCACCTCGTCTACGCGACGACGCACGACACGGGGACGCGCTGGGGTTCGATGAACTTCGGCCTGTTCGGCGACTGGTCGCAGATGGCCTCGGCCAGCCAGAACGCGATGTCAGCTTCCACCGTCGCGCCCACGCTCTTCTACTTCGCGCCGAAGGACATCTGGGTGCTCGCCTACCAATGGGGCAGGACCTCGTTCTCCTACCGGACCTCGAGCGACCCCACCAACCCGAACGGCTGGTCAGCCGAGCAGGAGCTCTTCTCCGGAAGCATCTCCGACTCCCCGACCGGCCCCATCGACCAGACGCTCATCGCCGACGACACGAACATGTACCTGTTCTTCGCCGGTGACAACGGCAGGATCTACCGGGCCAGTATGCCGATCGGAAACTTCCCGAGCAGCTTCGGTTCGACGTCGACCGTGATCATGAGCGATACGCAGAACAACCTGTTCGAAGCCCCGCAGGTCTACAAGCTTCAGGGCGAGAACCGCTACCTCATGATCGTCGAGGCGATCGGCTCGCAGGGCCGCTACTTCCGCTCGTTCACGGCCACCAGTCTGAACGGCTCGTGGACGCCCCAGGCCGTGACCGAGAACAACCCCTTCGCCGGCAAGGCCAACAGCGGCGTCACCTGGACCAACGACATCAGCCACGGCGAACTGCTTCGCACGAGCCCCGATCAGACCATGACCGTCGACCCCTGCAATCTGCAGTTGCTCTACCAGGGGTGCAGCCCCAACTCCGGCGGCGACTACGGCCTCCTCCCCTACCGTCCGGGCCTGCTGACACTGCGGCGCTGACGGCGCGACACGACTCCGGCTCCGGCACGGAGCCGACGTGGCGGGCTCGGCCTTCCGCCGAGCCCGCCGGGTCGCGCGACCACGTCGGCACTCGTACGGCGACGGGGCGCGGGGAAACACTCAGTGAACTCGGTGGGGGTAACGCTTGCGCCAACATCTCCGGCGTGGTTCAGGAGGGTGGTGTTGGCCACCGAAGGCGCCGGATCGGCTCGGGCGCAAGGCCCGGGTCTTTGCGGTGACATGGCTTTCCGAGCTCGCTCCGCCACGCCGCTTGTGCGGTTCCGCGAGTTCCGACTGCATTGTCCTTGGCTGGCAGTCTCAGAGCGCGTTTGCAATTCGGTTATGAGGTGTGTCGCAGGGGTCGCCGTCCGGGTCGGGTCGTGGATTGACCACGGGTGAGTCGGCGGAGTATCACGTCGGTCATCGCCCGGCGGATCATGGTGGCGGAGTGTGCTGGGTTGGTTTCGTAGTCGCTGGCCAGCCGGCGGCGCATGGAGATCCAGCTGAACGTCCGCTCGACCACCCAGCGCCGGGGCTGGACAGCGAAACCACGCTGGTCAGGCGACTTACGGAAAATCTCAAGCGTGCGGCACAGGATCTGGTTGGTCCACTCCACCAGACGTCCGGCGAAGCCGGCGTCTGCCCAGATCAGGCGCACCGATGGGTGGTCCAGACGCGTCCACAGCAGTGGACTCCTGGCCCCGTCGCTGTCTTGGACGCTAGCGGAGACGACGTGGATGGCCAGCAGCAGGCCGACGGGTAGCCCCCCGGCAACACTCACACACCGCTCAACGACCAAGCCCCAGACAAGGCACTCCAGATCTCAAAACGCGCTCTCAGGCGCGATGCCCACGAAGCCCACGAGCGATTTCCATGTCCGCCGCGAGTGCGCTGACACGGACGGGGTCTCGGGCGTCGTCCAGGACCACGACACGCATGGTACTGCCGATCTCGGGGAGTGGTTTGTCGTGGAGCCATGCCGGGAGTTTCAGATTGTCAATGAGTCCGGCGATGTCGCCGTCGAGCTGAACGAGTACGCCCCAGGGAGCGATCTCGGTGACGACCGCCTCGAACTCCTCATGAACAGAAACCATTTCTCTTTTGCGCCCCTCACATCGGAATAAATGTCCGCCGCCCGCCGGTGAGCTCGTTGAACCGGGCCAATCGATCGGCCGGAATGGCCCACTCGATGCGCGGGGTACCGTTCGGTCCAGCCCAGTCGTAGCGATGCATACAGTCCATGAACTCGTTGACGAAGGCCGGGTCCATATCGTAGCGAACCATCCCATCTGCATATCCACGTCGCCCCTGGTACTCGGCTGCCACGCTTCGCTCTCCGAAATACGCGCCGGACTGGCGCGTGACGGGTGGGAAGTTCGCCGGGTCGGGCCCGTTTGCCAGTTCGTCGGCCAGGTCATCACGCCTGGGGGTGCGGTAGATGGAGAAGTACTCGTCGCAGCCGGACAGGCCGAGTGGGTCCGTCCACAAGAACGGGTTGTGGACGTACGCGTGGTGGTCGAGCGCCGGGAACAGCCCAAGTGGATCCGGTGACTGGTAGCGGGCTGTCTCGGGTGCGTAGTAACGGTGATGGTTGTAGTTCAGGCCGGTCTCGGAGTCGTGGTATTGGCCTGGAAAGCGCAGAGGACAGTCCGCATCACCCGGAGCGTTGCCAGTGGTGACGCCCCACACGGTTGTGTTCCTCTGGGGGAGGACGCGCCCGGCGTCGTCCACGAGTTCAGTGGGAGTCCCGACGAGGTCGGTGACGATGGCGTAGAAACGCTCATCAAGGTCAACTTTGTCCAGTTGCGCCACGGGACGGTCGGAACCCGGCTCCCACTCCCAGGTTGTGGTGTGCCCGTTGTGCGACTGCTCGATGACGCGCGTGCCATCCCAGACGAAATTCGTCTGTTCCTCCACGCTGCCATCACTGGCTACTCGCAGCTTGGCGATTCGACGGCCAAGCGGGTCGTAGAGATAGCGCCACATACTGCCGCCGGGCGTCTCCACGGCCACGAGCCGATCGTCCGCGTCCCAGACATACCGCCAGTCCCTCGTGCCTCCAGACAGCAGCTTCCGAGATCGTCGGATCACCCGGCCCTGTGCGTCGTGTTCGTATCGAGTACGGCCGGCACGTCGGACCAGCGTACCGGCGTAGACGCGTTCGCCCAGCGCGGCTTGGTCCTCCCCGCGCCAGGTGGCGTCGATCACGTTTCCCACGGCGTCGTAGCTGTAGGACTCCAGCCGTTCCCCGGAGTCGACGCCTGTGATGCGGCCCGCCGCGTCCAGGGTGAAGCGGCGTTCACCCGACATCCGGTCCGTGATCGCTGTCATGTAGCCATCGGCCCGGTAGGCGTAATCCCGCCGCTGAATTGACTGTGGTTCTCCGCCTCTGCCGGCGCTCGACCCGGTGAGAGTCTGGGCGGTGAGCCGGCCCACGGCATCCCACTCCTGGGTGAGGCTGACGGCTCCGACAAGACCACGCTCGATCTCGCGGCCTGCCGCGTCGTGGGTGAAACCGATGATACGGCCGGCGATGTCCACAGTGAGCGGGCGGTGCGCCTCGTCGTACCGCCACCGGCTGACCGTCCCCGACGGTGTACGCCGGGACGTTCGCCGACCCAGCGTGTCGTACTCGGCAACCATCGTTTGACCGTTGCAGGTCTCAGCGATGACGCGACCGAGCGGATCACGTTCGAGAGTCAGTACGGCGTCCGCGTTGCTGGCGTGAACGATGCGGCTGAGCCGGTCGCGTTCGAAGACGGTGACAGCGTCGCCGGCGCGCCGCGTCACGATCTCGCCGAGGGCGTCACGGGTGAAGTATGTGGTCTGGCCAGCGCCGTTGGTTTGCTCAGAGAGTCGCCCGGCAGCGTCGTAGCGGTAACGGATCGTGCGGCCGTTGAAGTCGGTCTCGCTGACCACTCGACCGCAAGCGTCGTGAGCGTAGGTCCACACGAGACCCAGCGGGTTGGTGACCGAGGTCCTGTTGCCTTCGGTGTCGTGGGCGTACTCGGTGCGTGCGCCGTCCGGACCGACCCGAGAGGCGGGCAGGTCAAAAGGTCCCCATCGGTAGGCGGTCACGCCGCCAGCTGGGTCGGTGTACGCGATGAGGTGGCTTTCGGCGTCGTATGCCCAGGAGTCAGCACTGCCGTCGGGCAGGTTTCTGCGCAGAGGCTTGCCCTCCACCGACCACGTGACTCGGGTGACACCACCCGTCGGATCGATCGTCTCGGCCACGCGCCCGAACGGGTCCCGAGTGCAGCGGGTTATGGAACCGTCTGACTCGGTGACTGCGGTCGGCAGCCCCGCCGCGTTGCTCTCCAGATGTCGCACGCCGCCCAACGGGTCAGTCGCACGGAGCAGATGGCCGTGGCCGCTGTAGGTGTAGGCCGTGGTGTTCCCGAGGGGGTCGCTGACGGCGACCAGGTTCCCGCGTTCGTCGTAGCCCTGTTCCCAACGCTGACCGCCGGGCTCGACGATGAGGACGGGCTGCCGCTTGTCGTTGTACTCGGCGGTGGCCTGGTTGCCGTCAGCGCGTCGGATCCGGATCAGATTGCCATCGCCGTCGTACGTGAACTCGCTGGTGCGACCCAAGGGGTCGGTCATCGTCAGCAGACGGTCGTAGCGGTCGTGGGTGCGGTGGGTGCGGTGGCCAAGGGGGTCGGTCTCAGTGAGGAGTTGGTAGCTGTCGTTGAACTGGTAGACGGTGGTGTTGCCGAGGGAGTCGGTGAAGAGGGTCCGATAGCTGGCCTCGTCGTAGGCGATGCGGCTGCTGAGGAAACCATCGATACCCTCCGTGCGGACGCAACGACCGCTGCCGTCGTAGGTGTAGCGGTACCAGGTGCCGTTGCGGTCCTCCCAGCCGGTGATGCGCCGCTCGTCGTCGTAGGAAAGTACGAGAGGGAGCTCCGACGAGTTGTGGATCTTGAAGAGGTTGCCGCGCCCGTCGTAGGCGTAGCAGCGCAGGATCGGCCGTTCGGGATCGTTGAGTAGGTGGAGGTGGGTGATGCGACCGTTGGCGGTGGTGATCCCGATGTGGTACCCGCCGTGGTGGACGACATCTGTGGGCGCACCCTGCCCGTCGTAGTGGATGGCGATGTGGTTGTCATTGCGGTCGGTGATGGCGGTGAGGGGGAGTTCGCCACCGCGGCGGCCGGGGACGGGCGCGAAGTGCAGGGTATGGCCCGTCTCGGGCTGATGGACCGTAAGTGGCGTCCCGGGATCGCCGTCCCAGGAAAGGCCCCAGCGTGGGCCCTCTACCGGCTGCACTGGCTCGTCGGGGGCGGGGCGGGGGTAGTCGAGGATCATGCCGTCGGCGGTGATGAACCGCAGACCAGCCTCGTCGAGGACCAGGCGCTGGTCGAGGGTCGATGTCCAGGAGGGGCCGAACCAAGTCCCTTCGCGGAGGCTGGTGCGATGATGCCGACGGATGACCAACGGGAGGACGCCGGGCAACTCGATGTCTGTCTCGGACATGACCATCTCGCCGGTGGCCATGTCGATCGGATCGGTGCGGCAGACCAGGTTGTCGCCGCCCCGGCCCATGCGGCGAATGCCCCGCCCGAGCCCTCGCACTCCCTGCCGCAGCCCTCGCAGTCCTGTGCTCGCGGCCCCGCGTAGTCCTCGGGCGAGGCCGCCGAGGGTGGTGAGTCCTTTCATGCCGGGGATGCAGTCGAGTGCCGCGAAGGCGACGTCGAGGAGTCCGGCTTCTCCTCTGGCGTATTTGATGAGGGTGTCGGCGAGGACGACGATCGCGGCGGCGAGGACGACCCAGGCGAGGGGCCCGCCGATGATGAGGACGACGATGCCGAGGACGGCGACGATGACCTTGCAGATCTCGACGAGGGTGTCCCAGTTGTCGGTGGCCCATTTGATGGCCTTCTCCCACCACCGCCGGTTCTGGATACCGGCGTCGCTCGCCTCGTCGATGTCGCGGGCGCACTGGCGTGCGGCTTCCTCGCGCATCTCCTGCGCGTCCAGGGCGAGTTGGCGGGCCGCGGTCAGGCGTTCCTCGGCGTCGTCGACCCGGCTCTGGGCGGCGCCGGCGGCGGCTTCGGCG
Source organism: Streptomyces zhaozhouensis (assembly GCF_900230195.1). Lineage (GTDB taxonomy): Bacteria > Actinomycetota > Actinomycetes > Streptomycetales > Streptomycetaceae > Streptomyces > Streptomyces zhaozhouensis. The sequence goes on along the minus strand of NZ_OCNE01000006.1, from coordinate 120,290 downwards.
GCCTGCTGGTCGCGGGTGGCGGCGCGGACGTCGGCCTCGTCGGGTGGTTCGACGTTCTCCTGCTCCCCCTCCCGTTGGAGGCGTTCGGCTTCGTCGCCGGCGCGGCCGACCCAGTCGGTGGCGTCGCCGAGCGCGGTCTGGGCGGAGGCGAGGTCGGCCTGGGCGGTGACGGCGCGGTCCAGGGCACGGTCGGCCATGCCCTGGGCGGTTTGGAGTTTGGGCCAGTAGGTGTGCAGGGCCTGGCTACAAAGGGAGTAACTGTCCTCCAGCTTCGTCAGGTTGTCCGGAACACCGTCGAACTCCCGCCGGAAGGCGTCCGCGGACAGCCCCGCCCACTCCAGCATGGCCCGTTCGCCCGCCATGCCCCGGATCTTGCCGAGCGCCTCACCGACATCGTCGGCGAACTCCTCCAACTCATCCGCCAGCTCCCGGACCTCGTCCGGATCCCCCGGCGTCGGATCGCGGTCCATGTCCACCGGTGACCAGTCAGACGGCCGCGCCATGATCCCCCCCAAGCCGCTTTCCCCAAAGCGGACGAAACACTACTCAGAGAAGTCGACGCGAGCAACGGGTGACCGACGGCACCGGGGAGGCCGGGCGCACGGAGGCGCAAAAAGTAAGGCCCAGGACGCTGACCTGGGCCTTGCCTACAAGAGCGGGCGACGAGAATCGAACTCGCACTCTCAGCTTGGGAATCATCGCGCCTCCGGCGGTTGCCGGGCCACTGATCTGCTGAAACGTCACACTCGGTGCCCTGTTCACCCCCCGCTGGGGAACCCCGTCGACTGCGGGTAAGCGTTCTGACGGGCACGCGTCGGGCACGGCACCTGACGGGAGCCGGCAGTCCGCCGGCCCCGAGCGCAGTACTCGGTGTCCTCGCCCCGCCTGGTGTTCGGAGCGGAGACAGGAAGCCTGTCGCGCTGCGGCCAGGTCCTCGCCGAGGCTGTGGGCGCGGCTTTCGGGTGGCGGCGGCTCGGCGTTGGCGTTCACCGGCTCCCCGGGACGCGAGTACGGCGCCGCTCCCGGTGAGCGGTGCGGTAGATCTTCAGCCGACGGCACGACGGCACGACGGCACGACGGCACGGCGGCACGGCGGCACGGCGGCACGGCGGCACGGCGGCACGGCGGCACGGCGGCACGGCGGCACGACGGCACGACGACCCACGCCCACGCCGGCGCGTGGTGTGTCGGCGGCAGGGCGCGTCGTCGCGCGGCCACGCGGCACGGTGCTCCGGCGTGCCTCACCAGCTTCCCGCGACCGGTCGCCTCTGCCGAACGGGAGAGGCGACCTCACCCCCGGGGCCCAGCGACCCCGCTCTGGCAGACCCGACAATTGAGCCATGGCTCCAACCCCCCACAGCTTCCTCACTGCCCCGGGTGAGCAGCGGCACGGGCGGTGGCGCGCGCTCTGGGAAACGACCGGATCCGGGCTGCTGATGCTGCTCACCTACTCAACGATGGAGGGCTTCACCCCGTCTCCGCCCGTCCTGCCTCTTCTCCTCCTCAGCGGCGCCATCCTCGTCCTCCTCGCTGTCCGTCGCCGCTATCCGATCACCAGCCTCCTGGGCGCGTCCGCCTTCCTGGGCGCGCTGCCCGCGGCCGGACTGCCGGTCGCGGTGATCGCCTACACCACGGCCAGGCAACTGGCCTCCGCACGGCGCAGAACGTCCGTGCTCTTCGGCGCGACCGGTCTCCTCGTGGTCGTGGCCGCCGTTGTCGCACCGCTCTACGCGGCCGGCAGCCGCTCCTTCGGCTTCGGGCTCGGGCTCGTGCTCGCCGCCACGACGTTGCTGGTCCCCGGTCTCGTCGGCACCGCACGCGGGCAGCAGGACCGCCTGCTGCGGGCGCTGGGGGAGCGCGCAGCCGCCGCGGAGGAGGCCCGACGGCTCGCGGAGAGCGAGTCCCGCACCCACGAGCGGTCCCGGATCGCCGCCGAGATGCACGACCTCGTCGGCCACCGGCTCAGCCTGATCTCCCTGCACTCCGGCGGCCTGGAGATGGCGTTGGGCAAGGAGTCACCCGAACTGCGCGACGAGGCCGCGTTGGTACGCAAGGCCACCGGGGACGCCATGCGCGAACTGCGCGAGGTACTGGGGGTCCTGGGCCCGCTGGGGCGGGACGACACCGGCACCGGCGCCCTCACCGACGCCACCGGCACCCGGGCCGACATCGAGGCGCTCGCCGAGGAGTCGCGACGGGTCGGCATCGCGGTCGCACTCACCTGGGACGGACCCGATCTCGACGTCCGCCCGGCCATGGTGCGTCGCGCGGTGCACCGCGTGGTGCGCGAATCCCTGACCAACGTGCACCGTTACGCCCCGGGATCCCACGTCACCGTGGCCGTCACCCACACCGACGACCGGGTGGGCCTCCTCGTGCGCAACGGGGCCCCGCCCTCGCCCCCGCCCGCGACGACCGGCCTCGGCACGGGGCGCGGCCTCACCGGTCTGCGGGAGCGGGTGTCCCTGCTCGGCGGCACGCTGGACGCGGGACCGACCGCGTCCGGAGGTTTCGCGGTGACGGCCGATATCCGGCCGGAACCCGACCCTGAGGCGGACCCCGCCGACACGGGCGAACCCGCGCCGGAACCGCTCCCCCAGCCGCCCCCGGCCCGGTCGTTCGACGGGTTCCAGCGCCGCGCGGCGAACGCGCTCACCGGCCTCCTCGGACTCGCGGGACTGGCCGTGCTGATGTTGCTCTCCCTGGCCCTGTTCCACTCGGCTCGCCCCGGAAGTCCCTATGTCCCGCCAGAGGATCCCCGGATCGGGATGTCCCGCGAGGAGGTCGAGGACGCCGTCGGGAGCGACAGCTCGGTGGTCCGCGCGGCGGCGACGGGGCGGGAACCGGCTCGCCCGGACGACGTGACGAGGTGCGTCTACCCCTCGTTGCCGGGCGAGCACATCGTTCCCCAGCACGTACGGGACGATCCCGAGATCGACGCCTGGACCTACGACGGCGCGGCGCACTACCTCATCACCCGGTACTGTTTCCGCGGTGACGAACTGGCCGCCATCGACCGCTTCACCGTGCCGATGGTGTCGCAGAAGCCCCCGTGGGAGGCCCTATGACGGAGCCGTCGGCTCACGACCAGCGCCCGATCCGCGTGCTCCTCGCAGACGACGAGGAGATGATCCGCCACGGCGTGCGGCTGATCCTGCGGCACGCCGAGTGCGTCGAGGTGGTCGGTGAGGCCGCCAACGGCGAGGAAGCGGTGCGCCTCGCCGCCGAGACCCGTCCGGATGTCGCGCTGGTCGACATCCGGATGCCCGTACTCGACGGGCTCGCCGCGATCGAGCGGCTGGTCGCCCTCGACCCCCGCCCGCAGGTCGTCATGCTCACCACCTTCGGCGACGAGGAGAACGTGCTACGCGCGCTGCGGTCCGGCGCCGCCGGCTTTCTCCTCAAGGACGAAGGTCCGCAGGAACTCGTCAGCGCTGTCCGGGCCGCCGCCGTGGGGGACTCGGTCCTCTCGCCCGGCGTCACCGGAGCGGTCATCACCCGCATGCTCAGGGGCGGAACCGGCACGCCGCGGACCGCGCGCGGGGTGCCGGACCCCGCGTCGAGCCCCGATGCCTCGCCGACGGCCGCGCGACTGCTGGGGAACCTCACCCAACGGGAGCGGGACGTCCTCGTCCTGTTGGGGCAGGGCCTGGCCAACCGGGAGATCGGGAGCCGCCTGGACATCGGCGCGGGCACGGTGAAGACCCACGTCAGCGCCATCCTGGAGAAGACGGGCTCGGAGAGCCGCGTCCAGGCCGCGGTGCTGGCGTACCAGACGGGGTTGGTCTCCTGAGCCGGGACGGTCGGGGCGCGCGATAGCCCCGGGGACGCTTCCCCGGCGTGTGCGGTGGGCGTGCCGAGCCGGGGTGGTCCGCGCCGACGCCGCCCTCCGACTCTCCCGACACCGACCATCCCGACCACGGGTCGGTCGACGGGTGTCGTGGCCTCGTCGGGAGGTGTCGGCCGCCGCTGACCGCCCGCCGCAGACCGGCCACCCTGGCCCGGACCGGCCATCCTCCAGCCCGAGTTGAGAGGCGCTGGGCGAGCAGCCGCCGTTGACCGGGCCGCGCACGCCCGCGTCCCGGGCCACGGGCCGCCCACGGGTGGCCCGGCGCGGACGACGGCGGTGGCCTCCTCTGCCGGATGGCAGATCCACCGTCCGCAGCGAGGAGGAGGGACCGCCCCGTGCCTGCCTTTTCGGGGACCCGGTATCCACGCCCTGAGGCCCACGTTTCCGGGGCGCGGCGTCGTGAGGATGGAAGCAGCCCAACCGCTTCCGCACTCCTCAGGAGCCGACATGCACAGGCACCCAGCAGCCACCGGCCGCGTCCACACCGTCGCCGCGGCCGAGGCCACCCAGTTGAGCAAGGTCTACGGCGAGGGCGAAACCCGGGTCGTCGCCCTCGACGGCGTCTCGGTCGGTTTCGCGCGCGGCCGGTTCACCGCGATCATGGGCCCCTCCGGCTCGGGCAAGTCGACCCTGATGCACTGCATGGCCGGGCTCGACGCGATCACCGCCGGTTCGGCGCGCATCGGTGACACGGAACTCTCCACTCTCGGCGACCGCCAGCTCACCAAACTCCGGCGTGAGAGCGTCGGTTTCGTCTTCCAGGCCTTCAACCTGCTGCCCACGCTGACCGCTCTGGAGAACATCACGCTGCCGATGACCATCGCGCGGCGCAGGCCGGACCGGCAGTGGCTCGACACGATCGTGGACACCGTGGGCCTCTCCGGGCGGCTCTCCCACCGTCCCGCGCAGCTCTCCGGCGGCCAGCAGCAGCGTGTGGCCGTCGCCCGGGCCCTCGCCTCCCGGCCCGAGATCATCTTCGCCGACGAACCGACCGGCAACCTGGACTCCCGCTCCGGAGCCGAGATCCTCGGCTTCCTGAGCGAGTCCGTCCGGGAGTTGGGCCAGACCGTCGTGATGGTGACCCACGACCCGGTGGCCGCGGCCTACGCCGACCGAGTCGTCTTCCTCTCCGACGGCCGCCTCACCGACGAACTGCTGGGACCCACCGCGGAGAGCGTCCTGGACCGGATGGGCCTCTTCAAGGCCAAGGACCGCACCACCTGACGCCGGCCAGCCCCACGGACTCCCGCCGCGCGAGCGCGGCCCCGCCATACGATCCAGGACTGAGACATCATGCTGCGTACCGCTCTGCGCAACGTCTTCGCGCACAAAGCCCGACTGGCCATGACCACCCTCGCAGTCATGCTCGGAGTGGCCTTCGTCTCCGGCACCCTCGTCTTCGGCGACACGGTCGCCCAGGCCTTCCGCGATGCCTCCAGCCGGAACCTCCAGGGCGTCGCCGTGTCCGTGACGGCCGAGTACGTGCCGGGCGACGACCGTGACGAGGACGAGGAGGGCCGCAGAACCGCCCTCACCAGCGACCTCGCGGACGAGATCCGCGCCCTGCCCGGCGTCGCCTCCGTCCACCCCACAGTCAACGGCTGGGCCACCCTCGCCGACAAGGACGGCAACCCGCTGAACGTGGAGTACTTCTGGCAGAACCTGGCCACCAACTACGCCGCCGACGAGGCGGACGGCCAGGACAGCCGCTTCCCGATCACCGCCGGTCGCGGGCCCGCCGCCGAGGACGAGATCGCCCTGGCCGACCGCACCGCCGACGAGTCCGGTTACCGGATCGGCGACACGGTCCGCTTCGCCACCGACGGTCCCGCCCTGGAGAAGACCCTGGTCGGCACCGTCTCCACCGACGACCCGCGCGTGAACGCCGGCGGCTCCCTCGTCCTCTTCGACACCCCGACCGCCCAGCAGCTCTTCCTCCACGACGGGCAGTTCGACGAACTGCTGGTGAGCTCCACGCCCGGCACCGACGAGGAGACCCTGACCACCGAGATCCGCGACCTGCTGCCCGCCGAGGGGGCAGAGGCCACCAGCGGCGCCCAGCTCGCGGAGGACCAGGCCCGGCAGATCACCGAGGCCACCCGGGCGATGACCCAGATGCTGCTGATCTTCGCCGGGATCGCGCTCTTCGTCGGCGTCTTCATCATCGCCAACACCTTCTCCATGCTGATCGCCCAGCGCAGCCGCGAGGTCGCCCTGATGCGCGCCGTCGGCGCCACCCGCCGGCAGGTCGTGCGTTCGGTCCTCGTCGAAGCCACCCTCCTCGGACTCGTCGCCTCCGTCGCCGGGTTCGCCATCGGCCTCGGCATCGCCACCGGTATGCGCCCGCTCCTCAACGCCGGCGGCGCCGGTCTGCCCGACGGCTCCCTGGTGGTCTCCACCGGCGCGCTCCTGTGGTCGCTCGTGGTCGGCGTCGGCGTCACCGTCTTCGCCGCCTGGCTGCCGGCGCGCAAGGCCGCGAAGATCCCTCCGGTCGAGGCGCTGAGCACCGTCGACCAGGCACCGCCGGCCCGCTCCATGACGATCCGCAACGGGCTCGGTGGCGCCGTGACCGGCGTGGGCGTGCTGGTGATGCTGAACGTCCACAGGTTGGACAGCGGCGACGAGGGCGACTTCATGATCGCGATGTTCGGCTCCGTGATCCTCCTGATCGGCGTGATCATGCTCGCGCCGCTGCTGTCGCGGCCCCTGGTCTCGCTCGCCGGCTGGTTCACCACCCGGCTCTTCGGCGCCAACGGCAAGCTCGCCACCGAGAACGCGCTGCGCAACCCCCGCCGTACCGCCGCCACCGCCTCCGCCCTAATGATCGGCCTCACTCTCATCACCGGCCTGAGCGTGGCCGGCACCTCCACCGAGAAGGCCATCGAGAAGGGGGCTGTCGAGGGGCTGACCGCCGACTACAAGGTCTCCATCCGCGAGGGCCTGGACACCGAACTCGGCGACCGCGTCGAGAACGTGCCGGGCGTCGCCGACACGGCCGCCCTCGTCACCGCGCCGCTGGACCTGAACGGCGAGTTCACCACGATCACCGGCGCCGACCCCGCGCAGCTCCGGAACGTCACTGACCTGACCTACACCAGCGGCTCCCCCGACGCCGTCGGCCCCGGCCGGATCGCGATCTCCGAGGACCTGGCCGAGCGGGCCGGCCTGTCCCACGGCGACACGGTGGACGCCGAGCTGGGCGGCGACAGCGATGCCCAGGTGCAGCGGCTGACGATCGTCGGTGTCTACCAGGAGAACCGCGCCATCGACGGCGCGCTGGGCACCCTGGACCAGGTCATGCCCCACAGCTCGTCCGACACGTACGACAGCGTCTACGTCAAGGCCGAGTCCGGTCAGGCCGCCGGCCTCGACCTGGACATCCGGCAGGCCCTGGACAACAGCCCGCTGCTCCAGGTGCAGACCCGGGAGGAGATCACCCAGGAAGAGGCCGGCGGCATCGCCGGCCTTCTCAACATGATCTACGGACTGCTCGGCATGTCCGTCCTGATCGCGGTGCTCGGTGTCGTCAACACCCTCGCCATGTCCGTCTTCGAGCGGACCCGCGAGATCGGCTTGCTCCGCGCCATCGGCCTCGACCGCACCGACATCCGGCAGATGGTGCGCCTGGAGTCCGTCGTGATCTGCCTCTTCGGCGCCGTCCTCGGCATCGGCCTCGGCATCTTCATCGCCTGGGCCAGCGGCAACCTCACCAAGTCCTCCCTGGCGACATACGAAACGGTCCTGCCCTGGGTCAGCCTCGGACTCTTCCTGCTGACGGCCCTGGCCATCGGGGTTCTGGCCGCCATCTGGCCGGCCCGTCGGGCCGCCCGACTCAACATGCTCCAGTCGATCAACGCCCAGTAGGAACCCGCCGGCCGGAACCGGACGCCGCCGGTGAACCCAGGGGTCCTGAGGGGGCGCGTCACGCGGGACCTGCCCGCCGAACTCGCCGCCCGCGCAACGGCAGGCACCTGGCCGGCGCAGCCCACGACAACCGCGTCATCCCGCACGCGAGGACGCCGGCCGACGGACTCTCCCACGGCCAACCGGAGCCGCTGCTCCACTTGGTGAAGACACACACGCAGCGGCTCCGGGACCCTCCCGCCGCCCCGTTCGTGGAGGGCCTGGGGTTGATCGAAGCGGCGAAGTCCAAGGCCGGGTCGTCTCGTTCGGATCTTCGCGGGGGCATGACCTCCCCAGGCTTCGTCCGGGAACGCCCCCAACGTACGAGCAGCGATCCGGCGCCTCGCGATGTACCGCGTCGTAGGGTCCCCTCCTTCCAGCCGCAGGGCTGGGGGAGCCGCCCCCTGATCAGCGAAGATCCAAACGTGGCCAATACACCTGCCCCGCGACCCACATGGGCGACCAGAAGAGCACCTTGCCCATACGTCGATCGAGCAGGACCAGGGTCGTCGCGCCCGAACCACCCGTGGCGGTCACCAGCTTCACCGGAGCGCCGTCGAGTTCGTCGAGCCTGTGCAGCAGAGCCTCGACCTCCTGCCGCAACGGCGAGCCGGCGGGAAGCCGGTTCCGCCTTCGGCGGTAGGTGTGGCACAGCGAGTCGACGGGGATGTCCCTGTCAGCACCCCGCACGTGGGGCACTGTTCCCAGCAGGGAGGCCAGGGCCGGCGACCGCTCGTACGATGCCACAGCCTCGGTGACCCTCTGGTTCAACCGGCTCAGCCCGGACACCGGAACCACGACCTTCCCCGGTCCGCGGTGACTTCCGCGCCGGTGACCTCGTCCCGGACAAGGTACTCGTTCTGAGACGGTCGGGTACATGGGGGCACAAAGAACAGGGCCCAGGTCGCTGACCTGGGCTTTAACCGTGAGAGCGGGCGACGAGAATCGAACTCGCGCTCTGCGCTTGGGAATCACCGTACGGAACGGCCCGGCGTACCACCTGACCTGTATAAACGTGACCTCAATCGGGTGCTCTGCGGGCTTGGCAGTGCCCCGTGATCGGCCGTGGTTCCCTGAGCCTTCTGGCACGCGTCTGGCACGGAGGCTCCGGGCAGCTACAGGTCGTCGGGCAGCAGCCGGAAGGCGTGGTTGCCGGTGAGTGGGGTGATGGCCCTGAAGTCGCGGCGGTCGAGGGTCAGGACGGTCTCGGTGTCGTAAGCTTCGGCCAGGACGACGTTCACCGCGTCGGTGAGGTCGAGTCGCAGGGCCGCGTAGCGGGCCTGGACCTTGCGGGCCTTGCGCAGGGCGTCGGCGGACAGCCCGGGAACGGCAACACGGCCGGTCCGCTCCTGTGCCAACAACCAGTCGTTGACGGTATGCGCTGCCTCGCGGTCGACGTTGCGCGTGGTGATGTGCTCGATCTCCAGGATCACCAGTGGTGACACGACGGTGAGCGCGGCCTGGCGCATGGCGGTGCGGGCCGACTTGTGCTCGGGATCCGAGGTGTTGAGGGCGGCCACCAGGCCGGACGTGTCGCCGACGACGATCATTCGGCGTCCGCCACGCCGTCCGAGACCGCTCGGTCGATGTCCTCGTCGGTGACCGGTCCGCCGAAGTCCAGGCGAGGAATGTCCCAGTCGTCGTCCCAACGCCGGGTACGCAGGGCCGCGACGTGGAACGCCTCCCGGAAGTACTCCGACTCGGGCCGGCCCTCCCGCGCGGCGGCTTCCTTGATCAGCGCGAGATCTTCCTCGTCGACCATGACGGTCGTCTTCTTCAAAGCCATATGGTTATGGTACCTGAACCATATCTCCGCGCTTCGAGGTGGAGAGACGCGCTCTTGTCGTTGGCGACGCCAACCGCCAAAGTCATACATGAAGTGGTATGTCCCTGACAGTGTCGTATGCGCGGGAGGGAAGGCCGTTGTGGACCAAGGCCCTGCTGTGACGTGGGCGCGCAAGATCTTCAACGATTTGACGGAACCGCTGGCGCGCGAAATACCGCGATGTCTGGTCCGAGCCCACCAGCGGGCCAAGCACGGACATCAGGGAGTGGGGACGCAGACTCTGGAGGCGTACGGGCACGGCCTGTACGCTGCGCAGTACGAGGAGTTGACCGCTGGCCTGGAGAATCTGCCGGAGGCAGCCCCTGCCCGTCTCCAGGGGCGAACGGTCATGATCGTCGCAGGCTATCTCCTCTACCCCCTCCGGTATGCAAAGAAGGACGTGCCCGTAACGGAGGCGCATCTCCGCCGCGCGACCGGGTTCCGGGCCGACCTGATTCGCCGGCATGGCCCGGAGCCTGTGCAGGCAGAGTTGGATCTGGGGCTGGACGAGCTTCGGGAGGCCGAGGTTCACCGGGATCTTCTCCGGATCAGTCCGGACACCAGGCTGGTTCTCCTGGCCTACGCCTGTTCGATGGAACGGGGTGTGGTGCGCGTTGAGTGGGGCGACGCGGAGCTGCGGCATGACGACAAACACCTGTTGTGGCATCACCATGAACCGCTTCCGATGCCTGCGGATGGGGAGCCAAACTGACCCACCGCCGGGCCATTTGGCACACGGCTCGTGCATCGGACTAGACAACACAACGGCCCAGGCTGGGGATCATGTCCCTGACCTGGGCCTTCACGCTAAGAGCGGGCGACGAGAATCGAACTCGCGCTCTGAGCTTGGGAATCAGAGGTACTGTGCGGCGAAACCCCATGTAGACCTGCTGCGATTGGCTGGATCACCCTTCCCCGACATGCCGCCGGTGACCGATTGGGACCGACAGCACGGGCACGCATCGGGCACGGAGTCTGGACCATTGTGGCCGCTCTCATCCGCTGGCGCTTCTTGTGTTGGCCCCGTCCACGTCGCCGCCCGTGGCTAGGCTCTCCGGTTTCCCCGTGTTAATCGCAGCCCGCGCCCCACCCAGTGAACACAACATTTCGACAGACTCTAGCCCGCTACCCACATGGGCGACCAGAAGAGCACCCGGGACATATGTCGGTCGAGCAGCACCAGGGTCGTCGCGCCCGTACTGCCCGTGACTGTCACCAGCTTCACTGGAGCGCCGTCGAGTTCGTCGAGCCTGTGCAGCAGAGCCTCGACCTCCTGCCGCAACGGCGAGCCGGCGGGAAGCCGGTTCCCCCTTCGGCGGTAGGTGCGGCGCAGGGAATCGACAGAAATGTCCCTGTCAGTACCCCGCACGTGGGTCACTGTCACCAGCAGGGAGGCCAGGGCCGGCGACTGCTCGTACGATGCCACGGCCTCGGTGACCCGCTGGTTCAACTGGCTCAGCCCGGACACTGGAACCACGACCTTCCCCGGTCCGTGGTGACTTCCGCGCCGGTGACCTCGTCCCGGATGAGATACTCGCTCTCGCCGTAGATATCTTGCGACTCGACGAATCGGTCGGCGGGAACGTGGTCCTCGGGAATTCTCAGCACGATGCCTCCTGGGCCCATCTCGTCGGCCGCGTCCAGGGCCACATCTTCGAAGTCAGTGGTCCAGGAGGTGAGATTACTGTTGGTATTCCCGCCGTTGTGTAGGGCGGCGTCCGCGTCGCCCCCCAGAGGCACCGCTCGTCCCTCCATGCCCTCGGAGAACTTGTAGTGGTCGCGGCAGAGACCGCGGTACAGGTAGCCGTCGCCCTCAAGTCCGAGCGGGTCCCTCCAGTGCAGCGGATTGGGGACGTACCCGTAGTGATTGATCTGTGGTCGTGGGCCGAGTGGGTCGGGAGTGCAGTACCGGGCGACGGAAGGGTCGTAGTACCGGTAGTGGTTGTAGTGCAGGCCACTCTCGGCGTCGAAGACCTGTCCCGGAAAGCGAAGAGGGCAGTCGGCGGAATCGCCTTGGAACTCCCCCCCACGGTCAGGGACCGGAACGCCCCACAGGGAGGCGCCGTTACGCCACACGACGTCACCGCGCGTGTCGACGAGGTGAGTTGGCGTCCCCACGAGGTCGCTGACGATGCTGTAGAACGCACGGTCATAGTCCTGCTGCTCGTCCAGCCTCAGCGCACCGGTCGTGACGGTCTGCGCGATGGGGACGCCAGCCATGTAGTCCCACGAGGTAGTGCGCGGTGCCGCCGAACCAGAGAACTCCGTCTGCTCCACCAGGGTGGTGCCAGCCCAGACGTACTCCGTGCGGTCGACGGCTCGGCCCCCAGCGTCCCGCCGCCACTTGGCGAGCCGACGGCCAAGTGGGTCGTAGCGGTACTCCCAAACATCGCCCTCCGGCGTTCGCACTTCCGTGAGCTGGTCCTCCGCGTTCCAGCTGTACTGCCACACCGAGGGCGGACGGGAACCGTGGCGCCGCGTGCGCCGCACGGTGCGGCCGGCAGGGTCGTAGTCGAAGGTGGTGTCGCCCGCGCACAGCAACAGGCTTCCCTCGTGGATTCGTTCGCCCGCCACGCCGGCATCCTCGTCACCCACCCAGGCAGCCCTCGTCTGGTAGCCCCTGGAGTCGTAGGTGTAGCTCTCCCACCAGTCCTCGCCTGTCACGGCCGTGACCCGGCCCAGCGGGTCGCTGTCGAGCGTCAGCCGCCCGCGTGTGTCGTCGTGCAACTCCCTCAGCAGGCCATTCGGACCATAGACGAAGCCACGCTCGCTGGACCGACCGTCCGGGGCGGTCATGGTCTGCCTGGTCAACCACCCCTCGCCTGACCACTCCTGCCGCAACGTGGGGCCCTGGCGCACGTGGCGCCCGACCTCGCGCCCCATCGCGTCGTAGTCGAACTCCGTGCTGACCTCGTTCGAGACGAGGCACGTGCGCCGACCTGCCGCGTCATGTACGAACCTCGTGTGGTGCCCGCTCGGCGTGGTGCGTGAGACCAACCGTCCCGCCCTGTCGAAGCGTTGGTGCAGTGTCCGGCCGTTGTGGTGCTCGGCGATGACGCGCCCCACCGAGTCCCGGTCGAGGCGCAACTCGGACCCTGGCCCAGCCGCCGACTGAAGTCGTCCCAGTCGGTCGTAGCGGAACTCGGTGCGGTCCCCTCCGGACTCCTTGACCGCGATTCGCCCCAGTGGATCCCGCTGGTACCGCACCTCCTGTCCCGAGGCGTTCGTCCGGGACACCAGCTGGTCCGCGGCGTCGTGGGAGTAGGTGGTCGCGCGGCCGTCGAAGTCGAACTCCGCGACGAGCCGACCGGCCTCGTCGTAGCTCCTTCGCCATTCCTTGCCGTCGGGAGCCACGACACGGACCAGTCGCAGTTCGCTGTCCCGCTCGTACCTGGTCTCGGTACCGTCAGGCGCCGTGCTGCTGACGCGCTGGCCGAAGGCGTTGTACACGGCCCGGTGTACGGCACCGCCGGGGTCCGTGTAGGCGACGCGGTTGCCCTGCCCGTCATACTCCCATGTGCGGGTGTGGCCGGCGGCATCCGTGGCCGCGACCAGGTGTCCCTCGGCGTCCCACCGGAGCCGGAACAGCGTGCCGTCCGGTTGTTCGACCAGCACCGGCCGCCCGAAGGCGTCACGCTGTTCCGCGGACGTCTGCCCAAGCGGACCCACCGAACTGATCGGCAGGCCCGCCGCGTCGCACTCGATGTGAGTGATGGCTCCCGAGGGATCGGTGATCGACTTCAGCATCCCCCGGGGGCCGTAGCCGTAACGCACGGTGGCCCCCGACGGATCTGTGTACGAGGTGCGGTTGCCCGCCCCGTCGAACGTCTGCTCGCGTACCGAGCCGTCGGCTTCCACCACCCGCGCCTCCAGGCCCGGAGCCGCGTACGTGATGGTGACTTCGCCCCCGTCCGGACGACGGCACCAGACCAACTGCCCCCACTCGTCGTAGGCGTACTCCGCTGTCCGGCCCAACGGGTCCGTGCGCCGAAGCAGGTTGTCATAACGGTCATAGCGATACCGGGTGACGTGGCCCAGAGGGCCGGTCTCGCTCTCCAACCGATAGGCGTCGTCGAACCGAAACAACGTCACATTGCCAAGAGAATCGGTGTACTCGGTCGTTCCGGTGCCGTCCGGGTAAGCGATGGTGCTGCGCAGCGTGCTGTCCGGCATACCCGTTCGAATACAGCGGCCCCGTTCGTCGTAGCTGTACGTGAACGAGTTGCCGTTGCGATCCTGCCAGCCGGTGAGTCGCCGGTGGGCGTCGTGACGCAGCGTGAACAGGTGCCCGGAGGCGTTCCGCACGCCGCTCAACTCACCGTCGCTGGTGTACTCGTAGCGCCGGAGCACGGGTTGTTCCGGGGCGCTCAGCATGACCAGCTCGCGAAGCCGTCCACTCCGGATGGTCAGTCCTACTCGGTAGCCCCCCGTGTGTTCCAGCAGTACGGGGAGGCCGGCCGGGTCATACCGCACGTCCAGCCTGTTGCCGTTGCGGTCGGCGACAGCGACCAGGGAGAGCTGGCTCGCATCGCTGGCCACCGGTTCGAAGTGCAGCGTCCGGTTGCTCTCGTACTGCCGAACCGTCAGCTGGCCGTGGGACTCGCCGTCCCACAGCAGGCCCCAACGCGGTCCCTCCACCGGCATCACTGGGGTCTCCCCGTCGGGAAGCGGAACCGGGTAGTGCAGCACCATGCCGTCCTCTGCGAAGAACCGCACGCCGTTGTCGTCCAGGACCAACCGTTGGTCAAGGGTGGAGAACCAGGCAGGTCCAAGCCAGACACCGTTGGCCACACCGGATCGGTGCACCCGGCGGAACAGCAGGTCCAACTTGCCGGACAGCTCCACGTCGGTGACGGACATCACCACTTCGCCGGTGGCCATGTCGATGGGGTCGTTCTTGCAGAGGAGCCGCCGGAACTCGCGCCCCAGGTGGCGCAACCCCTGCCCCATTCCCTGGACACCGGAGGATATGCCTCTCAGTCCGGTTCGTGCCGCTGACCGGAGCCCCCGGGCGAGGCCGCCGAGGGTGGTGAGGCCTTTCATGCCGGGGATGCAGTCGAGTGCGGCGAAGGCGACGTCGAGGAGTCCGGCTTCTCCTCTGGCGTATTTGATGAGGGTGTCGGCGAGGACGACCAGCGCTGCCGCCAGCACCACCCAGGCGAGAGGGCCGCCGATGATCATCACCACGATGCCGAGGACGGCGACGATGACCTTGCATATCTCGACCAGGGTGTCCCAGTTGTCGGTCACCCACTTGATGGCCTTCTCCCACCAGCGGCGGTTTTGGATGCCGGCGTCGCTCGCCTCGTCGATGTCGCGGGCGCACTGGCGCGCTGCTTCCTCGCGCATCTCCTGCGCGTCGAGGGCGAGTTGGCGGGCCGCGGTCAGGCGTTCCTGGGCGTCGTCGACTCTGCTTTGGGCGGCGCCGGCGGCGGCTTCGGCGGCCTGTTGGTCGCGGGTGGCGGCGCGGACGTCGGCCTCGTCGGGTGGTTCGACGTTGTCGCGTTCGCCTTCGCGTTGGAGGCGTTCGGCTTCGTCGCCGGCGCGGCCGACCCAGTCGGTGGCGTCGCCGAGCGCGGTCTGGGCGGAGGCGAGGTCGGCCTGGGCGGTGACGGCGCGGTCCAGGGCGCGGTCGGCCATGCCCTGCGCGGTCTGGAGCTTGGGCCAGTAGGTGTGCAGCGCCTGGGCGCACAGGGAGTAGGAGTCCTCGAGTTTGGTGAGGTTGTCCGGAACGCCGTCGAACTCACGCCGGAACGCGTCCGCCGACAGCCCCGCCCACTCCAACATGGCCCGCTCGCCCGCCATGCCCCGGATCTTGCCGAGCGCCTCACCGACGTCGTCGGCGAACTCCTCCAACTCATCCGCCAGCTCCCGGACCTCGTCCGGATCACCCGGCGTCGGGTCCCGATCCATGTCCACCGGTGACCAATCAGACGGTCGCGCCATGATCCCCCCAGGCCGCTCTCCCCAAAGCGGACGAAACACTACTCAGAGAAGTCGACGCGAGCAACGGGTGACCGACGGGACCAAGGCGGTCGGGCACAGGAGGACCCAAAGAACAAGGCCCGGGTCGCTGACCTGGGCCTTGCCTACAAGAGCGGGCGACGAGAATCGAACTCGCGCTCTGAGCTTGGGAAGCTCATGTTCTACCATTAAACTACGCCCGCCTGAACCGCCCCCGAGGGGCGTTCCGCTGTCACAGGGTACCCCATCTCGGCGAGGCGCGGGGACGTCGGAGTGCCGGCGTGGGGGTGGTGGGGTGGTCGCCTAGGGTGGCGTGCGTTGTCAGGACGCAGGACGCAGGGAGATTGCCACGTTGTCTGGTGCCGCCGTCGTTACCGTCGTTCGTTGTGTTGAGGGACATGTGTTCCGTACCGAGCGCTTTCCCATGCCGCAGTTGGGGAGTGAACGGATCGGACCCGGGCGGTTGTTGCGGTGTCCGCGGTGTGCGCGGATGCGCAGTGTCGTGCCGGTGACCGGCTCAGACGTCGGTGCGGTGGAAGTTCAGGTATGACCTCGACGGCGTCGGCCCCCGCTGCCCCTGGTAGCGGGAGCCGGCGCCGGTGGAGCCGTAGGGGTTCTCCGCGGGGGAGGTCAGTTGGAAGACGCAGAGCTGGCCGATTTTCATCCCCGGCCAGAGCTTGATCGGCAGGGTCGCCACGTTGGACAGCTCCAGCGTGACATGGCCCGAGAAGCCCGGGTCGATGAATCCGGCCGTGGAGTGGGTGAGGAGCCCGAGCCGGCCGAGGGAGCTCTTGCCCTCCAGTCGGGAGGCCAGGTTCTCCGGGAGGGTGATGACCTCCAGCGTGGAGGCCAGCACGAACTCCCCGGGGTGGAGGATGAACGGCTCGTCGCCCTTGGGTTCGATCATCCGCGTCAGGTCCGGCTGCTCGACCGAGGGGTCGATGTGCGGGTAGCGGTGGTTCTCGAACACCCGGAAGTACCGGTCGAGTCGGACGTCGATGCTGGAGGGCTGGACCATCGCGGGGTCGAACGGGTCGATCCGCATCCGGCCCGCGTCGATTTCGGCCCGGATGTCCTTGTCTGACAGAAGCACCCCCCGAGGTTACCGAAGAGGCCCCGGCCGGCGTGGGCCGGGCGAGGCCAGGGTGGGTGGGGAACGTCTCCCGGGGGCTCCGCCGGGGTCAGCCGGGGGCTCCGCCGGGGTCAGAGGGTGCCGAGCTTGATCAGCATCAGCACTCCGAGCAGTTGGATGCCGGAGGCGGCCAGCGCCCTGGGCCAGGCGATCTCGTGGGAGCGGCTGACCATCATGGTGAAGAGCAGCCCCGCGTAGAGCCAGGTCGCCCACCCCAGCAGTTGCACCGCCGGGTTGCCGCCGCCCAGGAAGAGGGCGAGCGCCAGCCGGGGTACGTCCGTCAGCGTCATGATCAGCATGGCGAGGCCGGCGGTCGGCGCCCACAGGCCGTTGCCGCCGAACTGGCGCGCCAGGTGGTGGGTGACGGTGCTCAGCACCAGGGCTCCCAGCACCATCGCGACGCCGGTGAACAGCAGATACGGGATCAGGCTGGAGATCGTGGTCTCCAGGATGGTGTCGCGGGAGTCGTCGAGGCCGAAGACGGCGACCAGCCCGTAGAGGAAGCTGACGATCAGCGCCGGCCACCACATCTGGTAGTCGCGCATCGTCCAGAACGTGCCGCTGGGCTTGAAGACGATGCCCGTCAGCAGCGGCCGCCAGGTCAGCGGGTCCGGCGGCGGCCCGGCCGGCGGCTGGGGGCCGCCCTGCGGCGCCGGGGCGCCGTACCCGTCGTCGGCGTGGCCGTCGCCGCCCTGCGGCACCGCCGGGTAGTAACCGGTGTGCGCACCGTCCGCGTAGTCGTCGTCCGGGGGGTAACCACCGTGCGGATAGGGCTGGGCGCCCGCGTGGGGCGGGGGCCCCGGCGGGTACCCCTGTCCCGGTGGAGAGGGGTAACCACCCTGCGGATACTGCTCGTCGCGCTTCCTTCGGAATCCGGCCACGCCCTAGAACGTACCTTCTCCTCGGGGCCTCGGACTCCGGGATCCCCCGGAGCGAACCCCCAGACCGTCAGCTTCCGGTCGGTTCGGGCGTCGGCTCCGGCGCCGGCTCGTCGCTCGGCGCCTCGTCCGGGCCCGGGGTGCGGACCGAGTCCAGCAGCAGCTGGGCCACGTCCACCACCCGCAGCTCCTCCTTCGCCTTGCCGTCGTTCTTCTTGCCGTTGACCGAGTCGCTCAGCATGACCAGGCAGAACGGGCAGGCCGTGGAGACGATGTCCGGGTCCAGGGCGAGCGCCTCGTCGACCCGCTCGTCGTTGACCCGCTTGCCGATGCGCTCCTCCATCCACATCCGCGCGCCGCCGGCCCCGCAGCAGAAGCCGCGCTCCTTGTGGCGGTGCATCTCCTCGTTCCGCAGGCCGGGGACGCGGCCGATGATCTCGCGGGGCGGGGTGTAGACCTTGTTGTGCCGGCCCAGGTAGCAGGGGTCGTGGTAGGTGATCAGGCCCTCGACGGGGGTGACGGGGGTGAGCTTGCCCTCGTCGACCAGGTGCTGGAGCAGCTGGGTGTGGTGGATCACCTCGAACTCGCCGCCGAGCTGCGGGTACTCGTTGGCGATGGTGTTGAAGCAGTGCGGGCAGGTCGCGACGATCCTCTTCGCGCCGGCCTCCTTCAGCGCCGACACGTTCTGCTCGCCGAGCTGCTGGAAGAGGAACTCGTTGCCCAGGCGGCGGGCCGAGTCACCCGTGCACGCCTCGTCGCCGCCCATGATGGCGAACCGGACGCCGGCCATGTGCAGCAGCTCCGCGAACGCCTTGGTCGTCTTCTTGGCGCGGTCCTCCAGGGCGCCGGCGCAGCCGACCCAGTAGAGGTAGTCGACGTCGGCGAGGCTCTCCACGTCCTTGCCGACGACGGGGACCTCGAAGTCGACCTCCTTGGTCCACTCCAGGCGCTTCTTCTTCGCCAGGCCCCACGGGTTCCCCTTGCGCTCCAGGTTCTTCAGCATGGTGCCGGCCTCGCTGGGGAACGCGGACTCGATCATCACCTGGTAGCGGCGCATGTCGACGATGTGGTCGACGTGCTCGATGTCCACCGGGCACTGCTCGACGCAGGCGCCGCAGGTGGTGCAGGACCAGAGCACGTCGGGGTCGATCACGCCGTGCTGCTCGGCGGTGCCGACCAGCGGGCGCTGGTGCTCGGGGACCGGGCCGTCGCCGGCCTCGGTCAGGGCGGCCTCGTCGGCGCCGGGCAGCAGGTAGGGCGCCTTGGCGTGCGCGTGGTCGCGCAGCGACATGACCAGCAGCTTGGGGGAGAGCGGCTTGCCCGTGTTCCACGCGGGGCACTGGGACTGGCAACGCCCGCACTCGGTGCAGGTGGAGAAGTCCAGCAGGCCCTTCCAGGAGAAGTGCTCGACCTGCGAGACGCCGAACTGCGGCTCCTCCTCCGCGTCCTCGTCGTCGAAGACCGTCTCGAAGTCGATCGGCTTGCCGCCCGAGGTCATCGGCAGCAGCGCGCCCAGCGCCGGGTCGCCGTCCGCGTTCCGCTTGAACCAGATGTTGGGGAAGGCGAGGAAGCGGTGCCAGGCCACGCCCATGTCCGTGTTGAGCGCGACGGTGATCGCCCAGGTCATGGTGGTGCCGAGCTTGATCAGGGCGGCCAGGTAGACCAGGTTCTGGAGGGTGCCGGCGGAGAGGCCGTCGAACGCGGCGACCAGCGGGTAGGTGACGAAGTACGCCGGGTCGTAGCCGTCCACGTGGTGCAGCGCGCCCTCCAGGCCGCGCAGCACGAGAATCGCCAGGCCGATGATCAGGATGACGTACTCGACGAAGTACGCCTGCCAGGCGGTGGAGCCGGTGAAGCGGGACTTGCGCCCGGGGCGGCTCGGCAGGCTGAGCAGCCGGATCACGATCAGGGTGGCGATGCCGAGCACCGTCATGGCCGCGATGAACTCGATGTACATCTCGTACGGCAGGAAGCCGCCGATCACCGGCAGCACCCAGTCGGCCTGGAAGAGCTGCCCGTACGCCTGGACGATCGTCAGCCCGAGGGTGAGGAAGCCGACCGCGACGAACCAGTGCGCGACGCCGACCACGCCCCAGCGGTTCATCCGGGTGTGGCCGACGAACTCCTTGGCCAGCGTCACCGAGCGGGCCTTCGGGTCGTCGGTCCGCGTGCCCTCGGGCACCGGCTGGCCCAGACGGAGGAAGCGGACGATCTCCACGGCGGCTCGGCTGAACAGCGCGACGGCGACCGCGGTGAGCGTCAGCGAGATGACGATCGCGGCGAGTTGCATGGTGGCTCCTCGGACCTGCGGACGGGCGGGCGGATGCACGATAGCTCAGAGGCATCCTACTGATCGGTAACCGGATTGGCGAACATGCGGAAGGGGGCCCCATGTCCGCCGCGTCGAGGGGGAGTTGGGGCCGAGGCTTGACTTCAAGTTGGGTTGAGATTCCAGGCTTGTGAGCGTGCCGGGGAGCGAAGGGCTCCCCGCGCTTCGAGCACGCTTCGCGCGTAAACCCTGGAGGTCAGCCATGTCCACCGCCCTCGCCACCGCCGCCTCTCCCACCGACACGGCGCGGACCAGGCCGCTGCGGCTGGCCGTGATCCTCGGCAGCGTGCGGGACGGCCGTTTCGGGCCGACCGTGGCCGACTGGTTCACCGGGGTCGCCCAGGAACGGGCCGGGGGCCGGGGCGACGTGGTCGTCGACCGGCTCGACCTGGCCGACGTGCCGCTGCCGCTGGACATGGCGACGCGGCCGGAGGAGGTCGCCCCCGAGGTCGCGGAACGGCTGGCCACGGTCGCCGGCCGGCTGGCCGAGGCCGACGCCTTCGTGGTGATCACCCCGGAGTACAACCACAGCTTCCCCGCCGCGCTGAAGAACCTCATCGACTGGCACTTCGGCGAGTGGCAGGCCAAGCCGGTCGGCTTCGTCTCCTACGGCGGCGTCGGCGGCGGGCTGCGCGCCGTCGAGCAACTGCGCGGGGTCTTCGCCGAGCTGCACGCGGTCACCGTGCGTCGGGCGGTCAGCTTCCACCACCCGTGGAACTGGTTCGACGCCTCCGGCCGCCCCGACGACGAGGCCGCCTGCGCGAAGGCCGCCCACGGGCTGCTCGACCAGATCGTCTGGTGGGGGGACGCGCTGCGCGCCGCGCGCGAGGCCAGTCCCTACGCCGCCTGAGTCGACCGCTCCACCTTTCGCACGATCGCGCGGCCGGCACCGCGAGGCGCCGGCCGCCCCGCAACGTCTTCCGTTTCCCGAGAGGCCGGCCATGTCGCCCACCGCCCCGCGTTCGCCCGTCGCCATAGCCCTGGTGACGGCGCTCGCCTCGTTCACCATCGTGATGGACACCACCATCGTCAACGTCGCGCTGCACGCGCTGGCCGCCGAGTTCGACGCCCGGCTGACCACCATCCAGTGGGTCACCTCCGCCTATGTGCTGGCGCTGGCCTCGGTCATCCCGGCCGCGCCCTGGGCGATGGGGCGGTTCGGGGCGCGGCGGGTCTACCTGTCGGCGATCGGCGTCTTCGTCCTCGGCTCGACGCTGGCGGGGCTGGCGTGGGACGCGCAGTCGCTGATCGCCTTCCGCGCGTTCCAGGGGTTCGGCGGCGGGCTGATCACCCCGGTGGCCATGTCGCTGGTGCTGCGGGCGGCGGCCGCGGCGGGCGGGGGACGGCAGGGGATGCTGATGAGCCTCTCCGGGCTGTCGCTGCTGGTCGCGCCGGCGCTGGGACCGGTCTTCGGCGGCTGGCTGGTGGACGAGGTCTCCTGGCGGTGGATGTTCCTGGTCAACGCGCCGGTGGGGGCGCTGGCCGTCGTGCTGGGCGCGCGGATCATCCCGGCGGACGAGCCGGGGCGGGCCGGCCGGCTGGACGTGCCGGGGCTGCTGCTGCTCTCGCCCGGGTTCGCCGCGCTGATCTTCGGGCTGACCCGGGCCAACGAGTCGCCCGACGGGTTCGCGGCCGTCGACTCGTGGCTGCCGCTGCTGCTGGGGCTCGCGCTGGTGGGGGGCTTCGTCCGGCGGGCGTTGACGACGCGGGGACCGCTGCTCGACCTGCGGCTGCTGCGGCACCGGCCGCTGGCGCTCGGGCTGGTGGGGCTGCTGCCGTTCGTCATGGGGTACTTCGGCTCGATGCTGCTGACGCCGATGTACTTCCAGCTGGTCCGGGGGGACACCGTCATGGAGTCCGGGCTGATGACGATCCAGCTGGGGCTCGCCGCCGGGGTCACCATGCAGGTGGCCGGGCGGTTGGCGGACCGGGTGGCGCCGCGGTGGATCGTGCTGCCGGGGGTGCTGCTGGCGGCGACGGGGATGGGCTGGTTCACGCTGGTGGCCGAGGTGGGCGCGGCGGAGTGGGAGCTGCGGACCTCGCTGGCGCTGCTCGGGGTGGGCGCGGGCGCCACGATGATGCCGAGCATCACGGCGGCGAGTCGTTCCGTCGGGGCGGCCGATGTGCCGGCGGCCAGCACGCTGCTCAACATCGGGATGCAGCTGGCGACCGCCGTCGGTGCCGCGGTGATGGCGGTGCTGCTGGCCGGCCGGTTGGGGGGAACGGGCGAGGACCCGGCGGCGCGGGCCGACGCCTTCCAGGGGACCTACGGGTGGGCGGTGGCGCTGCTGCTGCTGGCGGCGGTGCCGGCCGCGTTCCTCTCCCGGCGGCCGCCGGCTCGGCCAGATGCCGTCGCGGGGGGCGCCCGATCGGAGGAAGCCGCGGACGAGGCGTCCGAAATCCGATAAGTGGCCCGGTGTTTACGCGCACCATGGGACGAGCGGCCGGCGCCTGAGCCGGCCGCTCGTTTCGTCTTCGGCGTTCTTCTTGCGGAGAGGGTGGACCGGGATGGCGGTCGTGCGGACCCAACGGCAGCGGTTCTGGTGGTGGCTGTTGCTCGCCGTCGGTGTGCTGCTGGTGGTGGGTTCGACGGTGCTGTGGACGTCCCCACCGTTCGAGCGCTCGGGCGGCGGCCACGGAGTGGAGGGAGGCGGACGGTGATTCGGGTGCGACGGGTCTACGACGAGCCGGACGGGGACGACGGCGTCCGGGTGCTGGTGGACCGGATGTGGCCGCGGGGGGTCAGGAAGGCGGAACTGCCGCTGGACGAGTGGCCGAAGGAGGTCACCCCGTCGACGGAGCTGCGGCACTGGTTCCACGGGCCCGACGGGGACTTCGACGGCTTCCGCGCGCGCTACCGGGCGGAGCTGGCCGAGGAGCCGGCGGCCGAGGCGCTGCGGCGGCTGTCGGGGGTGGACACCTCGGGGCGCACGTTGACGCTGCTGACCTCGGCGAAGGACCCGGAGCACGGGCATCCGGCGGTGCTGGTCGAGGTGCTGGAGGAGATGCGCTGAGCCCGGTCGGGGGCGGGGTGGGCGTGGCTGCGGTGTCGTCGCCGGGTCCGTTCCGGTGGTGGGGCGCTCGCGCGGTTGCCCGCGCCCCCCTTGGATGGCGCGGGGTCGCCGAGATGCGGGGGCGGGGGGCCCGTGCTGGCATGAGGGGGTGACAGTGACCATCGTGGGGGCGGGCCGGATGGCCCGTTCCCTAGCGACCAGGGCGCTCGCCGGCGAGTACGCCGTGCGCATCGTCGACCGTTCTCCCCAGAAGGCCGCCGACCTCGCCGACCAGCTGCGGTCGGCCGCCCCCGCCGGCGCGGCCCCCGACGTGCGGGGCTCGGACGCCCTCGCGGTCGAGGGCGCCGACCTGGTGGTGCTGGCCGTGCCGTACCCGGCCGGCCTCGCGGTCGCCGCCGAGTACGGGGCGGCGCTGGCCGGTTCCGTGCTGGTGGACATCTGCAACCCCGTCGACTTCGCCACCCTCGACGGCATGGCGGTCCCCGCCGGCACCTCGGCCGCGGAGCGGATCGCCGCCGAGGCGGCGCCCGGGGTGCCGGTGGTGAAGGCGTTCAACACCTGCTTCGCCGGGCCGCTGCTGGGCGGCCGGGTCGCCGGGCAGCCGCTGGACGTGCTGATCGCCGGCGACGACGCGGGGGCCAGGCAGCGGGTCGCCGCGTTCGCCGCCGCCGGGGGCCTCAACCCGCTGGACGTGGGGCCGCTGCGGCGGGCGCGGGAGTTGGAGGCGCTCGGCTTCCTCCACATGGCCTCCCAGGAGCGCCTCGGGCTGAACTGGTCGAGCGCCGTCAAGTTCCTGACCTGAGGCGGCGAGGATGACCGTGCACCGGCTCGCCGTCTTCGCGGCGGTACTGCCCATCGCCCTCGTGGTCACCTGGGACGCCCCTCCGCTCTCCCCGCCGGGTGCCGGCGCCGAACCGGAACGGCCGCTGCCCGCCGTCGAACGCCCCACGGCGGCGCCGCACGTCGTCACCCGGGAGGAGTGGGGAGCCGACGAGGAGTCGCGCACCGAGCCGGTCACCTACACGGGCCCGGCGCGCGCGGTCTTCATCCACCACACCAACCACCCGGACGACTACGACTGCGCCGACGCGCCCGAGATGCTGCGTGCGATGCAGAGCCACCACGTCAGCGGTGAGGGGTGGGACGACCTCGGCTACAACTTCGTGGTCGACAAGTGCGGCACCGTCTACGAGGGCAGGGGCGGCGGCGTCGACCGCTACGTGCTGGGGGCGCACACCACCGGGTTCAACTACGACACCGTGGGGATCGCCGCGCTGGGTGCCTTCACCGACCCGACGGCGGTGCCGCCCGAGCTGGTGGAGGCGATCGCGGAGGTCGCCGCCTGGAAGCTGCGCCCCGGCACCGACCCGGGCGAGCGGGTGCGGCTGGTGTCGACGAACGACGACAGCATGGTTCCCGAGGGGGACCCGGCGGAGTTGGACGTGGTCTCGGGCCACCGCGACATCGTGCAGACCGACTGCCCGGGCGACGCGCTCTACGCGACGTTGCCGGAGATCAGGGAGACGGCGGCGGGGTTGCGGGTGGCGGGCGCGCGGTGACCGTTCCGGCGCCGTACGGCGGTGGGCGGGCGGCGGTGCCGAAGGAGCTGTGGCTGGTGCCGTGGGTGGTGCTGGCGGTGACCGCGCTGGTGCAGTCGCTGGCGCCGGGGTGGGTGGAGCTGGGGTTCGTGTTCGCGGCGCTGCCGCCGTTGACCGGGCTGATCTACGGGCCGTGGCGGACCGCGGCGTTGGGGGCGGCGACCGTGGGACTGCTGATGCTGCCGCCGACGAGGCCGGCGCACATCGGGGACGCGGATCTGGGGGCGGTGGCGGCGATCGCGGCGTTCAGCGTGCTGGTGGCCTGGGTGCGGGGCCGCTACAGCAGGGAGCTGGTGCGGGTGGGCACGGTGGCCGAGGCGGCGCAGCACGCGGTGCTGCCGCCGGTCGCCGAGCGGGTGGGCGCGGTGGCGTGCGCCGGCCTCTACCGGGCGGCGCAGGTCGCGGCGCTGGTCGGCGGCGACCTGTACGACGTGCGGGAGGGGCCCCACGGGGTGCGGGCGCTGGTGGCGGACGTGCAGGGGCACGGGCTCGCGGCGGTCGGGACGGTCGCCTCGTTGCTCGGCACGTTCCGGGAGGCGCTGCTGGACGAGCCGGAGCTGGCGGGGGTGGCCGCGCGGCTGGACCGGCGGTTGCGGATCGAGACGGCGAACGCGGGGGACGGTCCCTCAGAACTCTTCGCGACGGCCGTGCTGTTGGAGTTCCCGCCGGACATGCGGTCGGTGCGGTTGGCGTCCTGCGGCCATCCGCCGGTGCTGCTGCTGCGGGGAGGCGCGGTGCGGGAGCTGGCGGCGGAGCCGGCGCCGCCGCTGGGGCTCGGCCTGGGGCCGGTGGAGCCGCGGCCGCTGACGGTGGGGCTGCGGGAGGGGGACGTGCTGCTGGGGTACACGGACGGGGTGACGGAGGCGCGGGACGCGTCGGGCGCGTTCTACCCGCTGGGGAGCCGGCTGGCGCGGCGCTATGCCGCGCGGGGGAGGCGGGGGCCGGAGCCGGGGGCGCTGGTGGAGTTCGTCTGGGAGGACATGACGCGCTTCGCGCGGGGTGTGGAGGACGACGTGGCGCTGCTCGCGCTGCGTCCGGAACGCGGCGGGGACGCCGCGCGTTCCTCTCGTTGAGCCAGGTCAGGGACGCCTTGATGGGCCCGGGGAGAACAAGGTTGAGTCGACTTTGCTCAGGGCGTTTGACCGGGGGGTGGTCGGTGGGGCAGTCTTGAGTCAGCCCCACTCAAGCAAGTAGCTGGAGGAATCCGAAATGGCACGTGCGGTCGGCATCGACCTGGGCACGACGAACTCCGTCGTCAGTGTTCTCGAGGGCGGTGAGTCCACCGTCATCACCAACGCCGAGGGCGCCAGGACCACGCCGTCCGTCGTGGCCTTCGCGAAGAACGGCGAGGTGCTGGTGGGCGAGGTGGCCAAGCGCCAGGCCGTCACCAACGTGGACCGGACGATCCGCTCGGTCAAGCGCCACATGGGCACCGACTGGAAGATCGGCCTGGACGGCAAGGACTTCAACCCGCAGCAGATCAGCGCCTTCATTCTCCAGAAGCTGAAGCGCGACGCGGAGTCCTACCTGGGCGAGAAGGTCGCCGACGCGGTGATCACCGTTCCCGCGTACTTCAACGACCACGAGCGGCAGGCCACCAAGGAGGCGGGCGAGATCGCCGGCCTCAACGTGCTGCGCATCGTCAACGAGCCGACGGCCGCCGCCCTCGCCTACGGCCTGGAGAAGGACGACCAGACCATCCTGGTCTTCGACCTCGGTGGCGGCACCTTCGACGTCTCGCTGCTGGAGATCGGCGACGGCGTCGTCGAGGTCAAGGCGACCAACGGCGACAACAACCTGGGCGGTGACGACTGGGACCAGCGCGTCGTCGACCACCTGGTCAAGCAGTTCGCCAACGCCCACGGCGTGGACCTCTCCAAGGACAAGATGGCCCTCCAGCGGCTCCGCGAGGCCGCCGAGAAGGCGAAGATCGAGCTGTCCTCGTCCACCGAGACCACGATCAACCTGCCCTACATCACGGCCTCGGCCGAGGGCCCGCTGCACATGGACGAGAAGCTCACCAGGGCGCAGTTCCAGCAGCTGACCTCCGACCTGCTGGAGCGCTGCAAGGTCCCGTTCCACAATGTGATCAAGGACGCCGGCATCCAGCTGTCCGAGATCGACCACGTGGTCCTCGTCGGCGGCTCCACCCGGATGCCCGCCGTCGCCCAGCTCGTCCGCGAGCTGACCGGCGGCAAGGAGGCCAACAAGGGCGTCAACCCGGACGAGGTCGTCGCCATCGGCGCCAGCCTCCAGGCCGGCGTGCTCAAGGGCGAGGTCAAGGACGTCCTGCTGCTCGACGTCACCCCGCTGTCCCTCGGCATCGAGACCAAGGGCGGCATCATGACCAAGCTGATCGAGCGCAACACGACGATCCCGACCAAGCGCTCGGAGATCTTCACCACGGCCGAGGACAACCAGCCGTCGGTGCAGATCCAGGTCTACCAGGGCGAGCGCGAGATCGCGGCGTACAACAAGAAGCTGGGCATGTTCGAGCTGACCGGCCTGCCGCCGGCGCCGCGCGGCGTGCCGCAGGTCGAGGTCACCTTCGACATCGACGCCAACGGCATCATGCACGTCTCCGCCAAGGACCTCGGCACCGGCAAGGAGCAGCGGATGACCGTCACCGGCGGCTCCGCGCTGCCGAAGGACGACATCGAGCGCATGATGCGCGACGCCGAGCAGTACGCCGACGAGGACGCGCAGCGCCGCGAGGCCGCCGAGACGCGCAACCAGGCGGAGCAGCTCGTCTACACCACGGAGAACTTCCTCAAGGAGAACGCGGAGAAGGTCCCCGGCGACGTCAAGACCGAGGTCGAGACGGCCGTCGCCGACCTGAAGGAGAAGCTCAAGGGCGAGGACACCGCCGCGATCCGCGAGTCCTCCGAGAAGGTCGCGGCCACCAGCCAGAAGCTGGGCCAGGCGATGTACGCCGACGCGCAGGCCGCGGGCGGCGCCCAGGGCGCCGAGGCGGGCGGCCAGGCCGGCGCCGCGGGCGCGCCCCAGGGTGACGACGACGTCGTCGACGCCGAGATCATCGACGACGACAAGCCGAAGGGCGGTGCGGCGTGACTCAGGACCCGCAGGGCTTCGACAAGGAGCCCGAGGTCCCGGACGCCGAAGCGGCGACCCCCGAAGCCGAGAGCGAGCCGAGGGTGCCCGAGGCGGGCGGCGAGGCCCCCGCCCCGGGCGCGGCCGAGGGCCAGGAGGACGGTGAGCTGTCGGCCGCCCAGGCGGCCGAGGTGGCGCTCACCGCCCAGCTGGACCAGGCGCGCACCGCGCTGCACGAACGCACCCAGGACCTCCAGCGGCTTCAGGCCGAGTTCCAGAACTACCGCCGCAGGGTGGAGCGGGACCGGGTCGCGGTCAAGGAGGTGGCCGTCGCCAACCTCCTGACCGAGCTCCTGCCCGTGCTGGACGACATCGGCCGCGCGCGGGACCACGGCGAGCTGGTCGGCGGCTTCAAGCAGGTCGCCGAGTCGCTGGAGACGGTCGCGGCGAAGATGGGCCTGGCGCAGTTCGGCAAGGAGGGCGAGCCCTTCGACCCGACCGTGCACGAGGCGCTGATGCACAGCTACTCGCCCGACGTCACCGAGACGACGTGCGTGCAGATCCTCCAGCCCGGGTATCGCATCGGCGAACGCACCATCAGGCCCGCCAGGGTCGGGGTCGCCGAGCCCCAGCCGGGCAAGGCGGCCGAGCCGGAGGACGGGGCGCCGGAGCAGGACGACGACGGCGGCTCGGACGAGGGCTGAGGCGGTGGCTGACACCAGGGACACCGTGGCCGCGCGGGTCGCGGACCCGCGGGCAGCGGACCGGAAGGAGGGACGCCGGGGATGAGCACCAAGGACTTCATCGAGAAGGACTACTACAAGGTCCTCGGCGTCCCCCGGGACGCCACCGAGGCGGAGATCAAGAAGGCGTACCGCAAGCTGGCCCGGGAGAACCACCCCGACGCCAACGAGGGCGACGCCAAGGCCGAGGAGCGGTTCAAGAACGTCTCCGAGGCGTACGACGTCCTCGGTGACGCCAAGCGCCGCAAGGAGTACGACGAGGCGCGCGCCCTCTTCGGGAACGGCGGCTTCCGCCAGGGCCCCGGGGGCGGCGGCCAGTTCAACTTCGACCTGGGCGACCTCTTCGGCGGCGGCCCCGGCCAGCAGCCGGGCGGCGGAGCCGGTGCGCCGGGCGGCGCGGCCGGCGGGTTCGGCGGCGGCCTGGGCGACGTCTTCGGCGGCCTGTTCAACCGGGGCGGTCCCGGTGCCACCCGCACCCAGCCGCGCCGGGGCCAGGACGTCGAGTCCGAGGTGACGCTCAGCTTCACCGAGGCGGTCTCCGGGGCCACGGTCCCGCTGCGGATGTCGTCGAGCGCCGCCTGCAAGTCCTGCTCGGGCACGGGGGACAAGAACGGCACCCCCCGGGTCTGCTCGACCTGCGTCGGCACCGGCCAGGTCAGCCGGGGCGGGGGCGGCGGCTTCTCGCTCACCGACCCCTGCGTGGACTGCCGGGGCCGGGGCCTGATCGCCCAGGACCCGTGCGACGCCTGCCGCGGCAGCGGCCGGGCCACCAGCTCCCGCACCATGCAGGTCCGGATCCCGCCCGGCGTGGACGACGGGCAGCGGATCAGGCTGCGCGGCAAGGGCGCGCCCGGCGAGCGGGGCGGCCCGCACGGCGACCTGTACGTGGTGGTGCACGTCGACGAGCACCCGCTCTTCGGCCGGCGTGGCGACAATCTCACCCTCACCGTGCCGGTGACCTTCCCCGAGGCGGCACTCGGTGGTGAGATCAAGGTGCCGACGCTCGGTGGCCCCCCGGTCACGCTCAAGCTGCCGCCCGGCACCCCGGGCGGTCGCACGATGCGCGCCAGGGGCAAGGGCGCGGTCCGCAAGGACGGCACCCGGGGCGATCTGCTGGTCACGATCGAGATCGCCGTGCCACGCGAGATGGGCGACGCCGCACGGAAGGCCCTGACGGAATATCGCGCCGCGGCCGAGGGAGAGGACCCGAGAGCGGGGCTGTTCGAGGCCGCGAAGGGAGACTGACGAGATGGACGGCCGGCACGGACCCAGCAGCAATCCCTACGAACTCACCGAAGAGACGCCGGTCTACGTCATCTCCGTGGCCGCGCAGCTCTCCGGGCTCCACCCGCAGACGCTGCGGCAGTACGACCGGCTCGGCCTGGTCTCCCCGGACCGGGCCGCCGGGCGCGGCCGCCGGTACTCGGCGCGCGACATCCAGCTGCTCCGCCAGGTGCAGCGGCTCTCGCAGGACGAGGGGATCAACCTCGCCGGGATCAAGCGGATCATCGAGCTGGAGAACCAGGTCGCCGCGCTCCAGTCGCGGGTGGCCGAGCTCCAGCAGGCCGTGGAGGGCGCCGCCGTCGCCATGCGGCAGCGGGAGGCGCAGGTGCACGCCTCCTACCGCAGGGACCTGGTGCCCTACCAGGACGTGACCCAGTCGTCGGCGCTGGTGGTGTGGCGGCCCGACCGCCGCCGCTGAGCCCCGGCCGGGCCGGCTCGCTCCGGCGCCTCGGTCCTCGCGACGCCCGTTTCCCCCCGGGGGAGCGGGCGTGCGTCGTTCCCGACGCGGCACCGGCGTGGCGCCGGGGTCAGGGCGCCCGCGGGTAACGGTCCAGGGCGCGGCCGAGCAGAGGGAGGAACGCGCAGCTCAGCGCCGTGGCCAGCAGCCAGCCCGCGACGACGTCCGACACCCAGTGGACCCCCAGATAGACCCGGCTGAAGCCGATCGCCACCGCCCACAGCGCCGGAACGCCCACCGCCAGCGCCCTCGTCCACGGCCGCCGGCAGCGCGTCAGCAGCGCGACCGCCAGCCCGATCGCGACCAGCGCCGAGGTGGTGGCGTGCCCGGAGGGCAGGGACGGGTTGTGCACATGGATCACCCAGTCGGCCTCCGGCGGCCTGGGCCGGTCGATCACCGTCACCAGCGCGAACCGCAGCAGCAACGCCAGCAGCAGCGCGGCCCCGCCGGCCACCGCCCCGAACCACCGGGCGCGCCGCGCCGCCAGCGCCCCCGCCGCCATCGCCAGCAGCAGCGCCGGCACCCGGGTGCCGGAGGCGGAGACGACCGTGAACACGTCGTCCCAGCCGGGCGTGCGGTGCCGCAGCGCCCACTCGTGCGCCGAGCGGTCCACCGCCAGCGGATCGTTCCCGCCCGCCACCACGACCACGACGAGCAGCGCGCACAGCGCCGCGCACAGCACCGCGGCCGGAACGGCGAGCGGCGGCCGGCCAACGGCGCGCGGGCGGCGGGGCACCATGGCCCGATCCTAGGCGCGCACCTGGCGAAACGTCAGCCGGGCGTGCGCCCGCGCGGGGTGTCAACGTGCCGCGCCACGGGCCGATCCGACATCACCCACTCGTTCGGCGGAGAGTGGCTGGACTTCACCCCGGGGCGATCCGAGGGTGTTCGTTATGAACCTTGTGCGCCTTCCCATAGCCGTCGCCGCCGTCGTGGCGGCGCTGTTCGTCACGGCGCCCCCGGCGGTGGCCGCCGACCCCTGGGCCCAGGGGACGGTGAACACGGTGGGGAAGATCATCTGGGAGGCCGGCGACGGCCGTCTCGGGCTCTGCTCGGGCGCGGTCGTCGACGCGCCCAACGGCAGCGTCGTCGCGACGGCGGCGCACTGCGTCAGCGCGCGGGAGAGCCCGAGCGCCCCGGGGGACGTCTACTTCGTGCCGGCGTACGACCACGGCAGGGACAGCTACCGCAAGGACGGCTGGCGGGTCTCCGCGTTCCATCTCCCCGAGGAGTGGGACCCGAACGGCGAGACCGGCGCGATCCTCCCGCACGACTACGCGTTCCTGACGCTGGAGCCGAAGGACGGGGTGACCGTTCAGGAGGCCGTCGGCGCCAACGCGTTGCGGTTCGAGCCGGTGCGGGAGAGCGGCGAGGTCGCGGTCCTCGGCTACCCGGCGGCCGACCCGTACGACGGCGAGTCGCTGCGGTACTGCGCGGGCGAGACCAACGTGCTCGACGAGAACGAGGCCGAGCCGGTCAACCTGGGCGGGCTGCTGCTCGACGGCTGCGACCTGACGGCCGGTTCGAGCGGCGGGCCCTGGATCCAGGACTACGACGCCGAGACCGAGTCCGGCACGGTGGTCGCGGTCATGTCCGTCGGCAGCGGCGAAGGGCAGGTCGTCGGCCGCCCCTACCCCGAGGCGGCCCGCCCCCTCCTCGCCGCGGCGGGCGCGGAGGCCGCCGGCGACACCTTGCCCGCCGGCCCGGAGGTGCCCCTCTCGGACAGGTGAGGGCCGGTGCCGGTGGGCCCAACTGGCTTCCGGGGCCGGGGAACTGATAGGACGGGACATTCTCCTCGCCGGCCCCTCCGAGGGCTTCGGGGCCGGCGAGGGTCGAACGACGGCCGCACGGCCGCCCGCCGCCGGGGCTCAGAGCAGGCGGCCGGTGTCGAGGTCGAAGGCGAACGGGTCGGGGAGCGGGAGGGGCTTGCCGTAGGGGACCGAGTAGGTCGCCCGGTAGTCCCGGCCGGCGGGCTCGCTGTGCAGGGTGACGGCCCCCCGCTCCCGGTCGATCAGCAGATAGAGGGGGACGGCCCCCGAGGGCGTAGAGGCGGCGCTTGGCCTCCCGGTCCAGCTCGGCGCGGGAACTGGTGATCTCGGCCACGAGGGCGACCCCCTCCGGCTCCATCCACGAGGGCGCGTCGTCGAAGAGGGCGAGGTCGCAAGGCGCGAAGGTGGCGTCGGGGACGGTCATGTTGCGCAGCTTCCGACCGTCGCCGGGGAGGGCGAGCCCCTTGTTCCCCGCGACGTCCATGTCGGTGGCCGAGAGTCTCAGCACCTGGCGGACCAGATGGCTGAAGTTCGCCTCGTGGGCGCCGACCGGTGGCGGGGTCACGACGATCTCACCTTCGACTAGCTCGGCGTGGAAGCCCTCGGGCGTGTCCAACGCCAGAAAGCCGTCCAGGAGGGAGTCGTCATCGATCGGCATGGACTGCTCATGCGCCATAACCGTCATAGTGCACCTCCGTTTCCTCGCTGACCAGCATCCCTGGCAGGGGCGCGGCCGAGGGTGCGTTCCGCTCCGTTCACCTGAAGGAGTTGAACGGGGCGATCCGTTGACCGCCGGCAGTCAGGGCGGACGAGCCGCGTCGACAGGTCGCCCGGAGTTCCGGCGCGGTCGACTGCCCCCGGTCAGAGCAGGCGGCCGGTGTCGAGGTCGAAGGCGAACGGGTCGGGGAGCGGGAGGGGCTTGCCGAGCAGGACCTGGTGGTGTTGTGCGTATCCCTGTGGCGAGGGCTCGCTGAACAGCGTCGCCGCGCGCCGGTCGCGGTCGATCAGCAGGTAGAGAGGGATGCCGCCCTGCGCGTAGGCCAGCAACTTGTCGACGCGGTCCCGCTCGGGCCGTGAGCTGGTGATCTCGGCAACCATGGACACGCCCTCGGGTGTCATCCACGCGGGGGCGCCCCGGAACGGCTCGGAGGCGAGCGGTGCGAACGTCGCGTCGGGCACCACGCGGTTGAGCGGGAAGAGGCCACCGCGCGGCAGCAGCAGCCCCTTGTTGCCTGCGCTGAGCATCTCCACCTTGGCGCGGAGCAGAACCTCACGCGCCAGCGCGGCCACCATGTACTCGTGGTCGCCGTCCGGGGGCGGGGTCACGACGATCTCCTCCTCGAAGACCTCCACCCGGAAGCCCTCGGGAACCTCCAGGCCGCGTAGAGCCACGTCGAGGATGTCATCCGGTGTCCCCGCGCCGGGGTCGTCGGCCGACGCGAGTCCGGAGTTCTGGGCAACCATGAGTGTCATAGTGCCTCCTCTCCTGTCAGGGAACCAGTCTTTCGAGGACGCCGTGCCGGGGCCAGCGGCGAGGGTGTCAAGCACACGAAGGTGGGGAAGTTCGGCTCTTCGTTGACGCGGGCCACGGGGTGGGTGATCACCGTCCCGCGGCTTGCTCGGTGGCCCCCGCCAGGAGCTTGAGTGAGGTACGCTCAACTAATCGCACGTAAGCTCTGGCAGGGCCGGAGCAGGGTGGCCGTGGGATCGGAGGAGTACCGCGAAGTGAACGCCGAGTTGACCAACAGGAGTCGGGACGCCATCAGCGGCGCCAGCCAGCGCGCGCTCACCGAGGGGCATCCCGACATCACCCCGGAGCATCTGCTGCTGGCGCTGCTCACCGGCCGGGACAACGAGAACGTGCAGGATCTGCTGGCCGCCGTCGAGGCCGACCAGGCCGCGCTGCGGTCGGGCGCCGAGCGGCTGCTCGGGCAGTTGCCGCAGGTGCAGGGCGCGTCCGTCGCGCGTCCGCAGCCGAACCGGGAGCTGCTGGCCGTGCTGGCCGACGCCCAGCAGCGGGCCGGGCGGCTGGGGGACACGTTCGTCTCGACCGAGCACCTGCTCATGGGGCTGGCCGCCAGGGGCGGCCAGGCCGGCGGGCTGCTCACCGAGCAGGGGGCGAAGGCCGAGCGGCTTGAGGAGGCGTTCCAGTCCGCGCGCGGGGAGCGCCGGGTGACCTCGGCCGACCCGGAGGGGACCTACAAGGCGCTGGAGAAGTTCGGCACCGACCTGACGGCGGCGGCCCGCGAGGGCCGGCTCGACCCGGTGATCGGCCGGGACCACGAGATCCGCCGCGTCGTGCAGGTCCTCTCCCGCCGGACGAAGAACAACCCGGTGCTGATCGGCGAGCCGGGCGTCGGCAAGACCGCCGTCGTCGAGGGGCTGGCGCAGCGCATCATCAAGGGGGACGTGCCCGAGTCGCTGCGCGACAAGCGGTTGGTCTCGCTCGACCTGGGCGCCATGGTGGCCGGCGCCAAGTACCGGGGCGAGTTCGAGGAGCGGCTGAAGACGGTGCTGGGCGAGATCAGGTCGAGCGACGGCCAGATCATCACGTTCATCGACGAGCTGCACACGGTCGTCGGCGCCGGCGCGGGCGGCGACTCCGCGATGGACGCGGGGAACATGCTCAAGCCCATGCTGGCCAGGGGCGAGCTGCGGATGGTCGGCGCGACGACGCTCGACGAGTACCGCGAGCGCATCGAGAAGGACGCCGCGCTGGAGCGCCGCTTCCAGCAGGTGCTGGTCGCCGAGCCCGACGTGGAGGACTCGATCGCGATCCTGCGCGGACTGAAGGGCCGCTACGAGGCGCACCACAAGGTGCAGATCGCGGACGGCGCGCTGGTGGCCGCCGCCACCCTCTCCGACCGCTACATCACCTCCCGCTTCCTGCCGGACAAGGCGATCGACCTCGTCGACGAGGCCGCCTCCCGGCTGCGGATGGAGATCGACTCCTCGCCGGTGGAGATCGACGAGCTGCGGCGGGCCGTCGACCGGCTGCGGATGGAGGAGCTGGCGCTCGCCAACGAGTCGGACGTCGGCTCGCGCCAGCGGCTCGGCCGACTCCGCGCCGAGCTGGCGGACCGCGAGGAGGAGCTGCGCGGCCTGACCGCCCGCTGGGAGAAGGAGAAGCAGGGGCTCAACAGGGTCGGCGAGCTGAAGGAGCGCCTCGACGAGGCCCGCGGCGTCGCGGAGCGCGCCCAGCGCGAGGGCGACCTGGAGGCCGCCTCCAAGCTGCTGCACGGCGAGATCCCCTCGCTGGAGCGCGAGCTGGCCGCCGCTTCGGAGGCCGAGGAGGAGGCCAAGAAGGACACGATGGTCAAGGAGGAGGTCGGCCCGGACGAGATCGCCGACGTCGTCTCCTCCTGGACGGGCATCCCCGCCGGCCGGCTGCTGGAGGGCGAGACCGAGAAGCTGCTGCGGATGGAGGAGGAGCTGGGCCGCCGGCTGATCGGCCAGCGGGAGGCGGTCACCGCCGTCTCCGACGCGGTGCGCCGCGCGCGGGCCGGGGTGGCGGACCCGGACCGGCCGACCGGTTCCTTCCTCTTCCTCGGCCCGACGGGCGTCGGCAAGACCGAGCTGGCCAAGGCGCTGGCCGACTTCCTCTTCGACGACGAACGCGCCATGGTGCGCGTCGACATGAGCGAGTACTCCGAGAAGCACTCGGTGGCGCGGCTGGTCGGCGCCCCGCCCGGCTACGTCGGCTACGAGGAGGGCGGCCAGCTCACGGAGGCGGTGCGCCGCCGCCCCTACACGGTGGTGCTGCTGGACGAGGTGGAGAAGGCGCACCCGGAGGTCTTCGACACGCTGCTCCAGGTGCTGGACGACGGTCGGCTCACCGACGGGCAGGGCCGCACGGTCGACTTCCGCAACACCCTGCTGATCCTCACGTCCAACCTGGGCAGCCAGCACCTGACCGACCCGCTGGCCAAGCCGGAGCAGCAGCGCGAGGAGGTGCTGGCGGCGGTGCGCGCCGCGTTCCGGCCCGAGTTCCTGAACCGCCTGGACGACCTGGTGGTCTTCCGGACGCTGGACGGCGAGGAGCTGCGGCGGATCGCGGCGTTGCAGGTGGCGGCGATGCAGCGGCGGCTGGCCGACCGGCGGCTGACGCTGGAGGTCACCGACCTGGCGCTGGAGTGGCTGGCGATCCAGGGCCACGACCCGGCGTACGGGGCGCGGCCGCTGCGGCGGCTGGTGCAGACGGCGGTCGGCGACAGGCTCGCGCGGCGCATCCTCGCCGGTGAGGTGCGGGACGGGGCGACGGTCCTGGTGGACGCGGCGCTGGACGGCGACCTCACCGTCGAGCCGCAGGCGCCTCCGCCTCCGGCGTAGGCGGGGGCGACCACGGTCCGGGGCGGTGGCGGCGGGGTGCCGTCGTCGGCGCCCCGGCGGGGTCGCTCGCGCGGTTCCCCGCGCCCCGGCACGCGCCTGTGGGCGCGGCTTGGGGGGACATGCACCGTTCCTGCTGGTTGCCCGGCGGGGGCGGTGGTGGGGGAGGATGGGGAGTCCGCTAATCCGTACGAAGGGACCCCCCGTGTCCGTTGACCCGTCCGCCATCCCGAACTTCGGGGGGCGGTCCGACAAGCCCGAGCAGCAGGGCGGCCAGGAAGATCAGCCGAGGGCGGCGAAGCCGACCGGCCCGATCATGCCGAACCAGGACCTGCTCAAGCAGCTCCTCGACCGGATGCAGCTGAAGTACGTGGTGGACAAGCAGGGCGACCTGGTGGCGCCCTGGAAGCAGTACCGGATGTACTTCATGTTCCGGGGCGAGGAGAAGCAGCGCGTGCTCTCGGTGCGCACCTTCTACGCGCGCCCCCACACGCTCGACGACAAGCCCCGGCTGCTGGAGAGCGTCGACGAGTGGAACCACACCACCCTGTGGCCCAAGGTCTACACGCACACCAACGACGACGGCACCGTGCGCCTCGTCGGCGACGTGCACATGCTGCTGGGCGCCGGTGTCGCGTTCGACCACTTCGTGGCGAGCGTCGTCAGCTGGGTGCGCGCCGGCATGGAGTTCGACCGGTGGCTGGTGGAGCGCCTGGGGCTGGCCAAGGACGTCGACGACGCCGAGGGCACCGAGGGCTCGGACGGTGAGGAGAACGGCGACACCGTCGCCGACGCCTCCGACGAGCCGGCGGCCGGGTCCGACGCGGGCGAGGGCGGGAACGACACCCGGAAGCCGGGGGACTCGGCGTGATCGTCGCGTTCTCCGTGACCCCCGTCGGCGCCGGTGAGGACGTGGGCGAGGAGGTCGCCGAGGCCGTGCGGGTGGTCCGCGACAGCGGGCTGCCGTACCGCACGGACGCCATGTTCACCTCGCTCGAAGGCGACTGGGACGAGGTGATGGCGGTGGTCAGGGACGCCGTCGCCGCCGTCGAGGCCAGGGCGGGGCGGGTCAGTCTGGTGCTCAAGGCCGACATCAGGCGCGGCGTCACCGACGGCCTGGACGCCAAGGTCCGGCGCGTCGAGGAACTCCTCGCGGACGGCGCGCGGGACGACGACAGCCCCTGACGAGGACCGCCCCTGGCGGACGGTCCTGTCGCAGGGGCGGAGAGCCGAACGGGCGGGCGCCGACCGTGGCAGGGTCCGGCGCCCGCCGGGCTCAGTCGTCCTTCGCCCCACCCGCCGGCGCCTCGGCCGCCGCGACCACCCCGGGACCGGCCTCCTCCGCGAAGTGGCAGGCCACCGGGTGCCCGGTGCCACGGTCGCGCAGCTCGGGCTCCTCGGTCGCGCAGATGTCCTGGGCCTTCCAGCAGCGGGTGCGGAAGCGGCACCCGCTCGGCGGGTCCAGCGGGCTCGGCACGTCCCCGGTCAGCACCGTGCGCCGCCGTTCCCGCTCGCGGCGCGGGTCGGCCAGCGGCGCGGCCGACAGCAGCGCCTGGGTGTAGGGGTGCGAGGGCCGCTCGTAGACCTCGTCCCTGGTGCCGGTCTCGACGACCTTGCCCAGGTACATCACCGCGACCCGGTCGGAGATGTGGCGCACCACCGACAGGTCGTGGGCGATGAACACATAGGCCACGCCCAGCCGTTCCTGGAGGTCCTCCAGCAGGTTGACCACCCCGGCCTGGACCGAGACGTCCAGCGCGGAGACCGGCTCGTCCAGCACCAGCAGCTTCGGCTGGAGCGCCAACGCCCGCGCGATGCCGATGCGCTGGCGCTGGCCGCCGGAGAACTCGTGCGGGTAGCGGTTGCCGTGCTCGGGGCTGAGGCCGACCAGCTCCAGCAGCTCGGCGACCCGGGCCCGGCCGCCGTCCCGCCACAGTCCCTGCACCTTCAGCGGCTCGGCGATGATGTCGTTCACCGGCAGCTTCGGGTTGAGCGAGGCGTACGGGTCCTGGAAGACCATGCCGGCCTTGCGCTGCACCGGGCGCAGCTGGGCGGCCCGCAGCCCGGTGATCTCCTGGCCGTCGAACCGGACCGAGCCCGAGGTCGGCTTGATCAGTTGGAGCAGCGCGCGGCCCGTCGTCGACTTGCCGCAGCCGGACTCGCCGACCACGCCCAGCGTCTCGCCCTCGTTGACGGCGAACGACACCCCGCTCACCGCCTGGACCTGGCCGACCACGCGGCGCACCAGACCCCCGCCGCGCACCGGGAAGTTGACCACCAGGTCCTCGACCCGCAGCAACTCCCTCGCGTCGCCTTCCTTCTCCAGCCCGGTCGTCGCGGTCATCGGCCCTCCTTCGGGGTGCGGAAGAACGCCGTGGCGTCCTCGGCCTCGGCCAGTCGCCCGCTGTGGTGGCACGCGGCCCTGTGCCCGTCGCCGACGTCGGTCAGTCCCGGCTCCTCCGTGCGGCAGACGTCCGTGGCCAGCGGGCAGCGCGGCGAGAACGGGCAGCCGGGCGGCAGCGAGATCAGCGAGGGCGGGCTGCCGCCGATCGGCCGCAGCCGTGCGTCGCGCTCGCCGTCCAGCGCCGGGATCGAGCCCAGCAGACCGGCCGTGTAGGGCATCCGGGGCTCGTAGAAGACGTCGTCGGTCGCGGCGACCTCGACCGGCTTGCCGGCGTACATCACCAGCGTGCGGTGGGCCATGCCGGCGATCACGCCGAGGTCGTGGGTGATCATCAGGATCGCCGCGTTGACCTCGTCCTTGACCTCCAGCAGTTTCTCCAGGATCTGCGCCTGGACCGTCACGTCGAGCGCGGTGGTCGGCTCGTCCGCGATGATCACGTCGGGGTTGTTGATGATCGCCATCGCGATCATGACCCGCTGCCGCATCCCGCCGGAGAACTCGTGCGGATACGCCTTCAGCCGCCGCTCCGCCTGCGGGATGCCGACCAGGTCCAGCATCTCCCGCGCCCGCGCCAACGCCTGCCGGCGCGGCACCAGATGGTGCGCCAGCACCGCCTCGGCCAGTTGGTCGCCGATGCTGCGCACCGGGTTCAGCGAGGTCATCGGGTCCTGGAAGATCATCGCGATCTTCCGTCCGCGCAGCGCCCTTTGCTCCTTGGGCCGGAGCGACAGCAGCTCCTGGCCCCGGTAGCGGATCGAGCCGCGGATCCGGGCCGTCCTCGGCAGCAGGCCCATGATCGCCATCGACGAGACGGACTTGCCGGAGCCGGACTCGCCGACGATGCCCAGCACCTCGCGGGAGCGCAGCGTGTAGCTCAGGCCGCGCACCGCCCGCACCACGCCGTCGTCGGTGGGGAACTCGACCGTCAGGTCGTCGACGGTCAGGATCTCCTCGTCCGTGGGCGGCCTGGCGTCGGCCAGCGTGCGGGCGGCGTGCACCTCTTCTGCGGTCTCCGTCACCGCCGCCTCCCCCGGGGGTGGCGACGCGGACGGGGATTTGATGGGGGGAGTCAGGGACATCAGTCACGCACCCGGGTCTGTCGGGGGTCGAAGGCGTCGCGCAGGCCGTCGCCGATGAAGTTCACCGACAGGGCGATCGCGATGATGAAGGCGCCCGGCCAGTAGAAGAGCCAGGGCCGCACGCTCAACGCCGTGCGGTAGTCGGTGATCAGCCGGCCCAGCGAGGTGTCGGGGGGGCGGACACCCAGGTTGAGGAAGGACAGCGCCGACTCGGTGAGCACCGCGCCGGCGATGGTCAGCGTCGCCGAGACGATGATGATGCCGACCGTGTTGGGCAGGATGTGCTTGAAGATGATCCGCCCGGCCGAGGTGCCGACCGAACGGGCCGCCTCCACGTACTCCTTCTCCCGCAGCGACAGCACCTCCCCGCGCACCAGCCGGGCGATCTGCGTCCACATGCACAGGCCGAGGAAGACCGCGAAGAGCAGCACTCCCTTGCCCGCGACGATCACCCCGATCAGCCCGGCGAGCAGCAGCGTCGGCACGGCGATCACCACGTCGGTGACCCGCATCAGCGCGGCCTCGACCCAGCCCCTGAGGTAGCCGGCGAGCGCGCCGATCACGGTGCCGACCAGGGTCGCCACCAGACCGACGATCACCGCGATCAGCAGCGACACCTGGGCGCCGCGCATCGTCAGGGCGAAGTAGTCGCGGCCCACGTTGTCCTGGCCGAACGGGTGCTCGCCGAGGCTCACCCCGCCGCCGCCGAGGAACCCGGGCACCACCGACAGGGTGGGCCGGCCCTCGCCGACGACCGAGCCGGTGGTGGACGGGTCCTTGTCCCACCAGCCGGGGATGGGT
This sequence comes from Streptomyces zhaozhouensis, assembly GCF_900230195.1. Lineage (GTDB taxonomy): Bacteria > Actinomycetota > Actinomycetes > Streptomycetales > Streptomycetaceae > Streptomyces > Streptomyces zhaozhouensis. The sequence continues at coordinate 79,883 of NZ_OCNE01000006.1, read as the reverse complement.
CCGGCGCCGATGCTGGTGACCGCGAGGATCACCACCAGGAAGAACAGCACCATGCCGGCCAGCGCGCCCTTGTGCCGGAAGAACCGGCGGCGCACCAACTGGCCCTGGGAGCGGGCGACGACGTTCATCCCGTGGGTGACGGCCGCCTCGCTTCCCGCGTCCTCGGGCGGGGTGCCCTGGGACTTCGCCACCCCGCTCTCCGCGTTTCGCGTCATGGTCAGTCTCCTTTACGACAACCGGATGCGAGGGTCGAGGAAGGCGTAGACGATGTCGGCGACCATGTTGAAGACCACGATCGCGCCACCGGCCACCAGGAAGAAGGCCATGATCGGCATGGGGTCGCCCTGCTCGATGCCCTGGAAGAGCAGCGAGCCCATGGCCGACCAGCCGAAGACCTCCTCGGTCAGCACCGCGCCGCCGACGATGGTGCCGATGTCGTAGGCGACCAGCGTGGTGATGGGGATCAGACCGTTCCGCAGCACGTGCCGGGTGACCACGGCCCGTTCGCTCAGCCCCTTGGCGCGGCCGGTGCGGACGTAGTCCTGGTTCATCACCTCCAACATGCTGGCCCGGGTGTAACGCGTGTAGCTCGCCAGCGAGACCAGGACCAGGGCGAGCGTCGGCAGCGCCAGGTGGCCGGCCGAGTCCAGGCCCGACTCCCAGAACGTGCCCTGGTAGTTGGGGGTCTCGGCGCCGATCGTCGAGATCGGGCGGCCGCCGACGGAGTCGCTGTAGTCGGCGAACGACTGGAGCATCCGGTCGGTGAAGATCACCGCGCCGGCGAACAGGCCGGTCAGGATCGACGCGGGAACGGCGGCCCTGCGGTACAGCTCGCCGCCGAGGAACCAGCCGACGGCGCCGCTGATCGCCACGGTGAGCAGCGCGAGACCCACCACGGTCAGCAGCTCGGGGTCCTTCAGCACCGGCCTCAGCGCCAGCGAGGCGACCACGCCGATGCCGGCGGTGATCAGCGCGGCCTGGAGCGGCGGCTTCCATTCGAGGCCGCTGACCAGGGTGGTGAAGCCCAGCGCGCCGCCGAGCGCGGTCAGCGCGATCACGATCGGGCCGAGCCCGGGGTCGGCGAACCAGCCGGTGGCGGAGAGCACCGCCAGCAGCACCGCCATCGCCGCAGTGGCGGAGCCGAACGCGGTCAGCCGGCTGCGCCGGTCGCCGACCACGAGCGAGCCGCAGGCGAGGCCGACGACCAGGGCGATCGCGCCGATGAAGACGGGGGAGACGGTCGGGTCGGCGAGCCAGTCGTTGAAGTCGAGGGCGAGGAACTGCTTCAGCATGGTGCCGACCCAGAAGAGCGGCAGCGAGAAGCAGACGAAGGCGACGAAGGTGACGGTCTGGTCGAGCGCCGTGTACTGCCGCAGCGCCGAGACGACACCGACGGCGATGCCGATCACGATGGCCAACACCGTCGCGCCGGTGATCAGTTGGAGGGTGGCGGTGAAGGCGTTCTCCAGGGCGGCGTTGACCTGCTGGCCCTGTCGGTCGACACCGAGGTCGCCGGTGAGAACGTCCGCGAGCCAGTTGAAGTAGCGGACGATGACGGGGTCGTCCAGGCCCATTCGTTCGGTGATCTCGGCCATCTGCGCCTCGCGGGCACCGTCCGGCAACTGCCGTGCCTCGGCGAGCGGATCACGGATGCGGGTCGCGAGGAAGAAGACCACGACCGTGGAGGCGAGAAAGACCCAGATCGAGACGAAGAGCCGCCGCGCGATGAAGACGAGCATGGCGCAGACTCCTGAGGTTCACGTGGGTGGGGGAGTGGCGTGTGACGTGGGGGGACTGGGGAGTTGGTGCCGGGGCTCGGCGCGCGTGCGGTCGTGACCGCGCTCCGGGACGGGAGGCGGGGTCGGGCAAGTACTTCTCCCGACCCCGCTCCCTCGCTACCGGGCGCCGCGGGCGCGGTCCGGCCGGTCGGTGCTCACCGCGGGGGGCGGTGGCGCACCGGCTCGGTCAGCCCCTGCTCCACGTGTCGGCGTTCCAGACGATGCCGTTCTGCGACGGGTTGGGCACCACGCCGGAGACCTGGCTGTTCCAGGCGGTGATGCCCGGGTGCTGGTACAGCGGGATGGTGACCATGTCCTCCCAGAGGTGCGCCTCGATCTGGGCGGTCAGGTCCACGGCCTCGGACAGCTCGGAGGTGCGCAGCACGTCGTCCAGCAGCTGGTCCAGCTCCTCGTTGGAGTAGCAGCCGTTGTTGTTGCCCTTGCCGTCCGGGCTGCACTCGACGGCCGTCCGGTAGGTGGAGTTCCAGCCGGAGCGGTCGGGCGAGCCGGACCAGGCGTACATGGCGACGTCGAAGCGGCCCTCGGAGAGCGCCCCGGTGGTGTCGAAGAAGTCGGCGGCGGGCTGGAAGTCCACCTGGAAGCCGGCCTCGTCGCAGCTGGACTGGATCAGCAGACCGGCGTCGTTGCGGCGCTGGTTCTCCAGGGTGCCGAGCACGATCTCGGTGCCGACCGCGTTCTCCTCCTCCAGGATCTGGCGGGAGCGCTCGATGTCGGTGACGCCGTACTCCTCAAGCGTGGCGGAGGAGGCGTCGATGGCCTCCTGGTAGCCCTCGTCCCAGGGCGCGACGTTGCGCACCTGCTTGACGGTGGCGTCCGGGACGACCGGCTTGATCAGGTTGTCGACCAGCGTCTCGTAGGGCACGCAGAGCGCGAACGCCTGGCGCAGCGCGAGGGAGTCGGCGAACGGGCCGTCCTGGAAGTTGAAGTCCAGGTGCTCGTAGGTGTACTCCTCGGCGACCTCGGACTCGATGCCTTCCGCGGCCTCGATCTGCTGGGCCATGTCGACCGTCGGCTGCGGCTCGATGATGTCGACCTCGCCGTTCTGGAGCGCCTGCACCTGCTCCGGCTCGGCGATCGTGCGGAAGACGATCGAGTCGGCGGCGGCGGGCTCACCCCAGTACGCCTCGTTGCGGGTCAGCGTCACCGACTGGTCCGGCACGTAGTCGGTGATCGTGAAGGGGCCGGAGGTCGGGATCATCGAGGCGTCGGGCAGCGCGCCGTTGATCAGCCAGCCCTCGTTGAAGAAGTCGGCGGCGGCCTGGACGGCCTCCGGGTCGTCGCCCTGGAGCGCGGCGAGGAACTCCTCGGGGCTCAGCCCGCCCTGCTCGGCGACGACGTGCGCCGGCATGATCGCGTTGTTGCCGCGTCCGGGGCCGGAGGTCAGCCAGTCCGCGAACGGCTGGTCGTAGACGAGGGTGAACGCCTTGTCGCCGTCGGCGCACTCCGGCATCGCCGTGTCCTCGATGCCCTGGGTGCCGGGGGCCGAGAAGAGGCCGTCCCAGCGGCCGCTCTGCGCGGTCCACCACATCATGACGTCGTCGCAGTCGATGGGGGTGCCGTCGGACCAGACCGCGTCCTGGTGGATGTCGTACTCCACGGTCAGCGGGTCGTCGGAGGTCTTCTCGAAGGTGCCGAAGTCCTCGTTCGGTATCGGCTGCCCGTCGTCGTTGCCGAACTGCCAGAAGCCGGAGAGCGCCTGGTGCATCACCTGGCCGTTGGCCACGGTGTTGGCCCCGGCGGTCGTCTGGTTGAAGCTGTCCCAGGGCTGCGCCATGGCATACGTGATGGTGCCACCACCGCCGCCCCCGGCGTTGGAATCCTCGTTGCTCTCGTCACTGTCGTCGCTGCATGCTGAGAGGACGAGTGCCCCTCCCAACATGGCCGCGGCGAGCTTGGACGCCCTGCCGAATCTGGTCATATTCGGGCCTTCCACGGTGAATGGCTTCGGGTGAAGTTGCCGAGAGCTTTGTCACACTTGAAGGCCCTCACAAGTGTGCCGCCGTGACCGTTGTGCAGCCGAGATGTGAAGACGGAGGCGGGCCGCGGAACGAGTGGGCGTATTCGGTGGCACACGGGGGCGATTCGCCCCGGTCTCCGCGCGTTGACAGCACCTTGCCGTCCGATACTCGGACGGCCGATTGGTGAACACCTGACCTAGCCTGTCCCCTCGCGGGGGAAAACCCCCGGAGTTGGGTAAAACGCCTGTGGGCGTGGGGAGTTCCGTGGTTCGGTGGATTCGTTGCTCTTGGGAGGGTCGGGCGCACCGCCCTCAACTGCGTGTCATGCGGGGCGGTTCCATGCTGACGACCATCAACACCACCTTCACCGACACTCGGGCGGGTGACCTTACCTGGTCGCTGGAGTGCGGACCACAGCCGGCGCTGGCCACTCTCGACCTCGAACTCGCGGACGTCTCCGTGCAGTTGAGGGTTCTCGGCGCCTCGCACCAGGTGCTGCTCAACGGCAGCAGGGGCGCCTGCGCGGAGACCGTGGCGTGTCTCGCGGGGGACAACTCCCCGCTGCCGCTGGGGGTCTCGCGTCGGCTCGGGGAGTTCGACTACGAGTTCGCCGCCCACGTGGAGACGCTGAGCGCCGGCTCCTTCGCGGGCCGGGCGCAGGAGCTGCTCGCGCTGGTGGCCGAACACCCCCAGGGGCTGGCCGCGTTGTTCCCCGGCGACCCCAACGCGTTCACCGCCCTGCTCGCCCAGCGGCAGGACGGCCAGGTGCACTGGCGCACCTGGCACTCCTATCCGCAGGAGCGGCGGCTGGTGGCCACCAGGACGCGCGTGGTGGGGGCGCTGCGCACCGTGGAGACCGTCGGGAAGTCCACTCCTGTGGGTGACAGGGCGAGTTCGAGGTGTGACGTAACGTTCGGTTCATGATCGAGACGTCCGAAGCCGAGCGCGCGGACGATCCCCGCTCCGGTGCGACGCTCCCGGTGTCGCCGGCGGTGGGGCGGGCCCTGGTGCTGGCCGCGGTCTTCGTCTGCGCGGCCTGCGGACTGGTCTACGAGCTGGAGTTGATCGCCCTCGCCGACTATCTGGCGGGGGACACGGTCACCCTCACCTCGCTGGTGCTCTCGTCGATGGTCTTCGCGATGGGCATCGGCTCGTTGGGCGCCAAGCGGCTCCGGCAGCGCGCCTCGGTCAACTTCGCGCTCATCGAGGCCCTGTTGGCGCTGGTCGGCGGCTGCTCGGCGACGGTGCTGCACCTGTGCTTCCTGTGGACGGGGGAGATCAGGCCGGCGCTGATCCTCTTCTCGCTGACCATCGGGCTGCTGATCGGCGCCGAGATGCCGCTGCTGATGACGCTGATCCAGCGGATCAGGCGGCAGGACGCGGGGCGCGCGGTCGCCGACCTCTCCGCGGCCGACTACGTGGGGGCGCTGCTGGGCGGACTGGCCTTCCCGTTCCTGTTGTTGCCGCTGCTCGGCCATCTCAACGCGGCGCTCTTCACCGGGGTCGTCAACGCGCTGGCCGGCGGCGCCGTGGTGCTCTGGCTCTTCCGCGGCGACCTCGGCCGGGCCACGCTCGGGCGGCTGACGCTGGTGGTGCTCGGGGTGACGGCGGTGCTGCTGTGCTGCACGCTGGCGGTCGACTCGCTGGGCGAGCGCGCCGAGCGGCTGCTGCGCCAGCGCGCGGAGGAGCGGGTGGCGACCGTGCCGGACGAGACGCCTGCGGCGCGCGGTGCGTTTGGCCCGACCAGTAACATATGCGCCGATCAGTGGGTAGGCTCCGCGCCATGGAGCACGAGGTCTACCTCCCGTACGCCCCCGCTGTCGTCCTGAGCGCCGTCGCCGAGCCCCGGCGGCTGGCGCGCTGTGTGCCGGGGCTCCAACCGGCCCAGGCGGGCACCCCGGCCGACCGGGAGGCCGCGCCCGACGCGGTGCGCGGCCGGCTGAGGCTGCGCGTCGGCTCCTCCACCATCACCTACCGCGGCACGCTGACCGTGGCGGCGGACGGCGAGGGGGGCGTGGTGCGCGCCGAGGGTGAGGAGGCCAGGGGGGCGGGCACGGCCACGCTGGAGTTGACGGTCACCCCGCGCCCGGTGGACGGTGGCGCCGGCTGCGCGCTCGCGGTCGAGGGCCGGCTGACGGCGACCGGCCGGCTGGCCGAACTCAGCGACGGGCAACGGGAGTCGGCGGGGCGACGCCTGCTGGATCGTTTCGCCGCGGCGCTGGCCGACGAGCTGTCCCAGGAGGCGCGGACGCCGCCGGCGACCGGCGGCGGGATCGGCGAGCCGGACGACAACGAGCGGGCGATCCCCGGGATCCCGGCGGCGCCGGGCGGCGAGCCGCCGGCCGCGGCCCCCGAGGCGACGCCCGGGGCCGAGGACGCGGGCGAGGCGGCCGGGAGCGCGGGTGAGGCGGCCGGGGAGCCGCCCGCCGGGCGGCCGCGCGGCGAGGGGGCGCCCGGCGCCGGCGCGCCGACCGCGCCGCGCGCGGAGAGCCCGGCGGAGCCCGCGGCCTCGGAGCCGCTGACCGAGCCTGGGGCGGCGGGGGGACGCGGCGAGGGCACTCCCTCCGCGCTCGACCCCGAGCGTGCCGAGCCGTCGGCGCTGCCGGCGCCGGAGGCCGATCACGCCAGGCGCACGATGATCGGCCGGAGCGCGGAGGAGGTCGATCACGCCCCTCCGCGCGGGCGTTACGCCCCCGAGCCGGCGCCCGAGGAGCGTGGACGCTCCGTCGCGGTGCTGCGCTGGGCGGCCCCGGCCGCAGCCCTGGCCGTGGCCTCGGCGGTGGCGTTGCGCCGGGTGCTGCGGCGTCGTTGACCGTTGCCGCCGGGGCGGTGTCCCCGGGCGTGCGGAAGACGGGTGGGACGCGCGAGGGGCGCGCCCCGGGGCGCGGTCACCATTAGTCATTTGATACATCAGATCGTTATCGTCGTGGGGTGACCATCGATGACACGGAACGTGGGATTCGGCTCCGAGCCGGCGCCGCCGAGGTGACCGTCCGCCCCGACCAGGGGGCGCGCCTCTCGTCGCTGTCGATCGGCGGCCTGGAACTGCTGCGTCAGGGGGAGCGTTACGGCTCCTTCGTGATGGCGCCCTGGTGCGGGCGCACCCGGCAGGGGCACTTCCGCAACGGGCCCGTCGACCACCGGCTCCCGTTGGACGCGGGCGAGCACGCCATCCACGGCACGGTGCGCCGGCGCCCGTGGCGGACGGCTCAGGTGGACGAGCGCTCCGCCGCCCTCTTCTGCGACCTCGTCGAGCCCTGGCCCTATCCGGGGCGGGTGACGCAACTGGTCGAGCTGGCCGAGGACGGCGGCTCGCTCACCCTCACCCTCGGCGTGGAGACGGCCGGCGACTCCTTCCCGGCGCAGGCCGGGTGGCACCCCTGGTTCCAGCGGCGGCTCGGCGAGGGGGGCCGGCCGGTGGAGATCGACTTCAGCCCCGAGTGGCAGGAGGAGCGGGGCGAGGACCATCTCCCCACGGGCCACCGGATGGAGCCCAAGCCGGGCCCCTGGGACGACTGCTTCGGGATGCCGGACGGTGTCGACGTGCGGCTGAGCTGGCCCGAGCAGCTGGAGCTGACCGTCCGCAGCCGCGCGCAGTGGGTGGTGGTCTACGACCAGGTTCCCGAGGCGGTCTGCGTCGAGCCGCAGTCCGGCCCGCCCAACGGGCTGAACACCCATCCGCGTCTGGTCACCGAGCTGGAGCCGCTGGAGGTCTCCACCCGGTGGGAGTGGCGGCTGGCATAGGGTCGTGGCCATGAGCGCGCGCACACGACTGCTCCAGCAGATCAAGGACAAGGCCGTCGTCCACGGCCGGGTGATCCTCTCCTCGGGGCAGGAGAGCGACCGCTATCTCGACCTCCGCCGGGTCGCCCTGGACGGGGAGGCCGGCCCGTTGGTCGGTCAGACGATGCTCGACCTCACCGCGGACCTGGAGTACGACGCGGTGGGCGGGCTGACCATGGGCGCGGACCCGGTGGCCGCCGCGATGCTGCACGCGGCGGCGGCGCGGGGCGAGCGGCTGGACGCCTTCGTGGTGCGGAAGGCCGGCAAGGCGCACGGGCTCCAGCGCCGCATCGAGGGCCCCGACGTGACGGGCCGCCGGGTGCTGGCGCTGGAGGACACCTCGACGACCGGGAGTTCGGTGCTCACCGCCGTGGAGGCACTGCGCGAGGCCGGTGCCGAGGTGGTCGCGGTCGCGGTCATCGTGGAACGCGGCGCGGCGCCGGCGATCGAGGCGGCCGGGCTGCCGTACTACGCGGCGTTCGACCTGGCGGATCTCGGTCTGGACTGACCCGGGCCGGGCCGGACTGACCTGCGTTCACTACGTACGGTCACGGTTTCACGTGAAACTTCGGCGGGCAGTTACGGGCGTGTTTCCCGGTCTGGGAAGATGGCCCCGACGATGACGCGCGGGACGCCGACGAAGACGTCTCCTGATGTCGAGTAGCAGCCCATCGGACACTCTCCAAGGAGCGGACAGATGCCCATCGCGACCCCCGAGGTCTACAACGAGATGCTGGACCGGGCGAAGGCCGGCAAGTTCGCCTACCCCGCCATCAACGTCACCTCGACGCAGACCCTGCACGCCGCGTTGCGCGGCTTCGCCGAGGCGGAGAGCGACGGGATCGTCCAGATCTCCACCGGTGGCGCCGAGTTCCTCGGCGGCCAGTACAGCAAGGACATGGTCTCCGGCTCCCGCGCGCTGGCCGAGTTCGCGCACATCGTCGCCGAGAAGTACCCGGTGAACGTGGCGCTGCACACCGACCACTGCCCCAAGGACAAGCTGGACGGCTATGTCCGCCCGCTGCTGGCAATCTCCCAGGAGCGCGTGGACCGGGGGCTCAACCCGCTCTTCCAGTCCCACATGTGGGACGGCTCCGCCGAGACCCTGGGCGACAACCTGGAGATCGCGGCCGAGCTGCTGGCCAAGGCCGCGGCCGCCCGGATCGTGCTGGAGGTGGAGATCACCCCCACCGGCGGTGAGGAGGACGGCGTCACCCACGAGATCAACGACGAGCTGTACACCACCGTCGAGGACGCGCTGCGCACCGCCGAGGCGCTGGGCACCGGCGAGCGCGGCCGGTACCTGCTGGCCGCCTCCTTCGGCAACGTGCACGGCGTCTACAAGCCGGGCAACGTGGTGCTCCGCCCCGAGCTGCTGCGCGACCTCCAGCAGGGCGTCGCCGAGGCCACCGGCAAGCAGGAGCCCTTCGACTTCGTCTTCCACGGCGGCTCCGGCTCCACCGCCGAGGAGATCGCCACCGCGCTGGAGAACGGCGTGGTGAAGATGAACCTGGACACCGACACCCAGTACGCCTTCACCCGCCCGATCGTGGACCACGTCTTCCGCAACTACGACGGCGTGCTCAAGGTCGACGGCGAGGTCGGCAACAAGAAGACCTACGACCCGCGCAGCTGGGGCAAGTCCGCCGAGGCGGGCATGGCCGAGCGGGTCACCGGCGCCTGCCGCGACCTGCGTTCGGCCGGCACCAAGCTGAAGTAACCGCGTCGCGGGGCCGCGCCCGGGAGACCTCTCGGGGGACGACTGGGCGCGGCCGTCGCGGAAGGGGCAGACTGGGCACCATGGTCACGCACGAGAATCTGCTCGGGGGACCGCCCCCGACCCATCTGCCCGACGACCCGGAGCCGCGCGAGCTGCTGGCCTCCGGCACGGCCCCCGCCGAGGTGGCGGCCAAGTACCCCACCTCCTGCCTCGCCTGGGCCCAACTCGCCGACGACGCCTTCGCCGACGGCCGGGTCGTCGAGTCCTACGCCTACGCCAGGACCGGCTACCACCGTGGCCTCGACGCGTTGCGCCGCAACGGCTGGCGCGGTCACGGCCCGGTGCCGTTCGAGCACGAGCCCAACCGGGGCTTCCTCCGTGCCCTCCATGCCCTGGCCCGCGCCGCCGGCGCCATCGGTGAGCAGGAGGAGCACGAGCGCTGCACGCAGTTCCTGCGGGACAGCTCCCCGACGGCGGCGGACACCCTCTCGTAGAGTTCCCCCCGGTCCCCGGTCCTCCCGGGGCCAGCAGGTCAGGCCCGGCCACGCCGGCATCACAAGGCGCTCCCCCGTGGGGCGCCTTCGCTGGTGGGGCGCCTTCGACGGTGCGCGCCTCGTCGCACCCGGACGACGGACGGAGTGCAGCCACGTGAACCCACCCGCGCGATCCGCGCACGACCGCGACGACCGCCCCACCAGGACCGCACGGCTGACCGCACGCGCCGAGGCGCTGGACGCGGCCGATCCGCTGCGCCCGCTGCGGGAGCGCTTCGTGCTGGACGACACGGTCTATCTGGACGGCAACTCGCTGGGCGCGCTGCCCCGTTCGGTGCCCGGCCGGGTGGCCGAGGTGGTCGCCGAGGAGTGGGGGCGGCTGCGGATCAGGTCCTGGACCGAGTCGGGGTGGGACACCGCGCCCGAACGGATCGGCGACCGGCTGGCGCCGCTGCTGGGCGCGGCGCCGGGGCAGGTGGTGGTCGGCGACTCCACCAGCGTCAACCTGTTCAAGCTGCTGGTCGGCGCCGTGCGGCTGGCCGGCGACGCGCGCGACGAGATCCTGCTGGACGCCGAGACCTTCCCCACCGACCGCTATGTCGCCGAGTCGGCGGCCCGGATGACCGGCCGTCGGCTGCGGGTGGTACCGGCCGCCGCACTCGCGCGGGCCGCCGGGCCGCGCACGGCCGTCGCCCTGGTCAACCACGTCGACTACCGCGCCGGCGAGCTCCGGGACCTGCCCGCGCTGACGGCGGCGCTGCGCGAGGCGGGCGCGCTCTCGCTGTGGGACCTCTGCCACAGCGCCGGGGCGCTGCCGCTCGCGCTCGACCGGCACGGCGTCGACCTCGCCGTCGGCTGCACCTACAAGTACCTCAACGGCGGGCCCGGCGCGCCCGCGTTCGCCTATGTGCGGGCCGGACTTCTGCCGCGGTTCGACACCCCGCTGCCCGGCTGGTGGGGCCACAGCGAACCGTTCGCGATGAGCGGCGACTACACCCCGCACGCCGGCATCCGCCGGCTGCGCGTCGGCTCTCCCGACCTGCTGTCGATGCTGGCGCTCGAGGCGGCGCTGGACGTGTGGGAGGGCGTGGAGCTGGCCGGGGTGCGCGCCAAGAGCCTGGCGTTGACCGACCTCTTCCTGGAGGCGGTGGACGCGCTGGTGGAGCCGGGGGTGGTCGAGTCGTTGACGCCGACCGAGCACGCCAGGCGCGGCAGCCAGGTCTCGCTGCGCCACGCGGACGCGGCCGGGCTGCGGGAGCGGCTGGTCGCGCGCGGGGTGGTGGCCGACCACCGGCCGCCGGACGTGCTGCGGTTCGGGTTCACCCCGCTGTACACGGGGTTCGGGGAGACGGTCCGGGCGGCGGCGACGCTGGGCGCGCTGCTGGCCGGGGAGGGGGAGCGATGACGAACGGGGCACCGGAGACCGGCACCGACGCGGTGGAGATGGCCGCGCTGCTCGCGCCGTTCGAGCCGGTCGCGCCGGAGGCGACGCTCCGGTACGGGGACCACCCGGCGCAGTTGGTCGACCTGCACGGCTCGGGTGACCCGGCGGTGGTGGTGCTGCACGGCGGGTTCTGGCGCGAGGCGTTCGACCGTTCCCATCTGACGCCGTTCGCACGCGCGTTGGCGGCGCGCGGGGTCGCGGTCGCGGTGCCGGAGTTCCGGCGGGTCGGCGGGGGCGGTGGCTGGCCGGCGACGGGCCGGGACGTACGGGCGGCGCTGGACGCGCTGCCGGGGGAGCGCCCGGTGGTGCTGGCGGGGCACTCGGCCGGCGGTCAGCTCGCGCTTGTCGCCGCCGACCATCCCCGGGTGGGCGAGGTGTTCGGGGTGGCGGCGGTCAGCGACCTGGCGCGGGCGGTCGAGCTCGACCTGGGCCGGGGCGCGACGCTGGCCTATCTGGAGGACGCGGAGGGCGGGCCGGAGGCGGCGCTGGAGGCCGCCGACCCGTTCCGGCGGCCGAGCCCGCCGGTGCCGGTCACGCTGGTGCACGGCGCGGAGGACGGCCAGGTGCCCGCCGAGCTGTCCCGCCGTTTCGCGGAACGCCACGGCGCCGGGCTGGCGCTGCTGCCCGGCGTCGGCCACTACGCGCCGATGGTCCCGGTCCTGGCGGCCGGGGCGTGGCTGGTGGACCGGCTCGCGGAGGCCGCCGCCCGGCGCTGACCGGCGACGCGCGCCCAACCGGTGCGGCGACGCCCCCGCTCACCCGCCGTTCCATGCCGGGTCCGGCCCGGGGTACGCCTCCGGCTCCAGCGCCGGGTCGGGGCCGGGGTCGGGCCCCGGGTCCTGGAGCGGGACGGGTTCGGGCGCCGGCTCCGGGTACGCGTCGTGGGCCTCGGGCGTGTACGTGGCGGAGTCGGTCAGCCGCGCGTAGGCCACGATGTTGGAGTCGTAGCCGCCGTCCTGGGTCCACCGCCCGCCGCAGGTGATCAGGCGGAGCTGGGGCGAGGTCACCGAGCCGTAGACCCGCTCGTCCGGGAAGTCGGACTTGGGGTACTGCTCGACGGAGTCGACCGTGAAGACGGCGACGTCCCCGTCGGCCCGGTCGACCTCGATGGTCTCGCCCGGCTGGAGCGAGCCGAGCCCGGCGAAGGCCGCGGGACCGTCGTAGGTGTCCAGATGGCCGACGAGGATGGCGGCGCCGCGTTCGCCTGGGGAGACGCCGCCCGCGTACCAGGCGGCGCGCTGGGCGTCCTCCTCGGAGGGGGAGGGCGGTCCGCCGTCCGGCGTCAGGTCGGCGCCGAACACCTCGACGTCGGTGGCCAGATACGGGATGCGGACCCGGATCGGGACCGAGCGTTCCAACGGCGGCGCGACCGCGGCCGCCCCCGCCTCGCCCGAGCCGCTGAGGTTCGCGGTGGAGCCCGCGTCGGGCGCCGCGGCCGGCGCGTCCACCGCGTCCGGCCGGGAGACCCCCTCGGCGATGCTGCTGGACGCGCGGGCCTCCCGGACCGAGGTCTCGCCGCCGCTCGGCGCGAAGACGCCGACCAGCAGCCCGCCCACCACCACCGCCACCGCGACCGTGGTCTCCAGCCGGCGGGTGCGCAGCGACTGCCGCTGATGCCGGGTGCGGGTGCCGGGCGGCGGGGGCGGCGGCCCGGCGGCGCCGCGCACCGCCGTGGCCACCGCGACCCTCGCCTGGCCGAGCGACGCGCCGCCCTTCCGGTCCCGCACCAGCCGCACCGTCGCCGGGCCCGCGTCGCGCAGGCCGCCCGTCAGCCGCCGCAGCGCCGCCGTCGCACGGGCCGTCAGCCGCCGCGGCCCGGCCGGGCGCTCGGTCGGGCGCTCGGCCGGCCCGCGGGGCCGCGCCGGCGCCGTCGCCGGCCCCGCCACGCGGCGGGGCGCGGCGAGGCGACGCCGCACCCGCGCCAGCGCGCGCGGCCAACCGGGGCCGGCGCGCAGCGCGTTCGGCAGCCGGGGAAGGCGCGGCTTGGCGGCCGCGCGCCGGTTCCTAGCCACTGGGCTCCCTCTAGTAGGCGTGGTTGCCGGAGCGACGGCGCCTGGCGAGGAAGACGTACCCCACGCCGCCGGCCACCGCCACGCCGCCGCCGATCGCCAGCGCGGTGGCCTGGGTGCCGCCGTCGCGGGAGCCGCCCGAGCCGCCGAAGCCGGCCTCGGCGCCGCCGCTCGGGGTGCCGGCGGTCGCGGTGAACGTGGCGGTGAGCTGCACCCCGTCGGCGCAGTTCACGGTGACGGGATAGCCGCGGCCGACCTTCAGGCCGTGCTTGATCTTGCCGGTGCCGACCCACTGGCCGGCGTCGCCGCGGCGCAGGTTGACCGGCTCCTTGAAGGCGTCCGAACGGGCCGGGCCGTCCGGGCGGCAGTTGGCGCGCACCGTCACCGAGGTGCCGGGGCCGCCGGAGGCGGGCGAGATGGTGAGGGGGGCGACGTTGTCCCAGGCGGGCTTGGCGTCCTCCAGCACGGCCAGGCCCTGTTGCGGCACGGCCTCCGAGATCTCGGAGACCTCCTCGGGGGCCGGCTCGCGGTCCTGGGCGAGCGCCTGGCCGGAGAGGCCCAGGGTGAGGGCGGCGGCGACGGCGGCCAGCGCCAGCGGTCTGGCCTGGGGGACGAGGGGAATGCGGGTGCGCTTCATGAGCGGGTGACCTCCGGGCTATGCCGCACGCGGGGTGCGTGACGTGCTGTCACCCATGCGAACAGTCAGTGATCGACTCCGCATCCGGAACGGGTCCCCGGGGGTGCATCGCTGCTCCGTCAGGGGGGTGCCCGGCGGGCGGCGCTGACCGGGCGTCAGCGCCGCCGTCCGTCCCCTTCCGGGGGACCCCCGCGCTACGGCAGCTCCAGGTCCCTGCGCCGCAGCCCGAGCACGCCCAGCCAACTCAGCCCGGCCGCAAGGGCGGTGAGCACCAGCAGCGGCACCGCGTCGAAACTTTCGGCCGGCACGCTCGGCACATGGGCCAACGGGGACAGCTCGCGCAGCGCCCGCGGCAGGTCCACGACCTCGCCCAGGAAGACGACCCCCATGGCGTACCCCGGAATCGCCCACGCCGCCGCCGTGGCCCGGGGCAGCCAGCCGTAGAGCGCCAGCGTGAGGCCACCGGTGAACCACACCGCGGGGGCGTAGGCCAGCGAGGCCAGCGCCACCTCGGGCAGCAACGCCGCGTCGCCGACGGAGGCCGCGCCCGCCGCCCCCAGGCCGAGCCCGGCGGCGAGCAGCACCAGCGTGGCGCCGGCCAGCGCGAACGCCAACTGGCCGCCGATCCAGGCCGTCCGGGAGAGCGCGGTGGCCAGCAGCGGCTCGGCCCTGCCGCCGGTCTCCTCGGCGCGCGCCCTGGTCAGCGCGGCCACCACGGCGGCCAGCGCGGCGACGGCGAGGATGGTCAGACAGATCGAGGTGAAGATGTCGGAGATCGAGGCGCCCCCGAGGGCCAGCTCGGCGGCCATCTCCTCGATCTCCTCCAGCATCTGCTCGGCGTCGGCGAGCACCGAGCCCAGCATCACCCCGAAGAGCAGGGCGCCTGCGGCGAAGCCCAGCGTCAGCCCCCGGCCCAGCCGGAAGGCCAGGCCGAACGGAGTCGCCAGCCGCGCCACCGCCTCGGGGCGGCCCGGCCGCGCCGGACGCAGCCCCGCGCCCAGGTCCCTGCGGGTGCTCAGCCAGAACGCGGCCACGGCGGTCGCGGCGGCCAGCCCCAGGTGGAGCAGCAGCGGCCACCAGCGGTCGTCGAGGAACGGGTAGGCGCGCTGCGCCCAGCCGATCGGCGAGAGCCAGGAGAACGCCGACGGCCCGACGTCCCCCACGGCACGCAGCGCGTAGGCCGCGCCCAGCACCGCGCAGCCGAGCCCGGTGGCACCCCGGGAGAACGGGGTGACCTGTGCCGCGGCCCCCGCCACCCCGGCGAAGGCGAGCCCCAGCGCGGCGGAGGCCGCGCCGTAGAGCGCGGCGCCCCCGGCGCTGATCCCGTCCGCGCCCATCGAGGCCAGCGTCCCGGCGAGCAGCGCGCCCAGCAGCACGCCGGCGCCGCCGGCCACCAGCATCGCGGCGGCGAGTTGGGCGTGCCGGCCGAGCACCCCGGAGCGGACCAGCTCGGCGCGGCCGGTCTCCTCCTCCACCCTGGTGTGGCGGACCACGGTGAGCACCGCCATCAGCCCGATGGCCAGCGCGAAGAAGCCGAGCAGTTGGTGGGCGGTCATGGCGCCGAGCGAGTAGCCCTCGTCGAGGTAGCGCTCGGGCCCGGACATGGCGATCCCGGCGGGGGAGCGGAACGTCTCCGCCACCGTCGCCCGGTCGGCCGGCTCCGGGTAGGTGGACTGGAGACTGCCGACCGAGGCGGCCGTCGTCAGGGTCAACATCCCCAGCCAGACCGGGAGTCGGACCCGGTCCCTGCGCAGCGCGAAGCGGACCATGGTGCCGGTCCCGGCGAACGGGCCCGCGGGGCCGCCCGCCGGGGCTGGGCCGGTCGCGCGTGAGTCGTTCGCCCCGGCGGCGGGCGCGGTCGTGGTCCCGCTCATCGGCCGGCCGCCCGGGGCGCGTCGTCGCGGCGGTCGTCGTCGCGGCGGTCGCCGTTGTGCCCGTCGCCGTTGTGCCGGTCGCCGTAGTGCCGCAGCATCAGCTCCTCCAGCGTGGGAGGGTGGCTCAGCAGACTCCGCACCCCGAACTCGGCGAGCCGGCTGACGGCCCGCTCCAGATGGGGGCCGTCGACGGAGAAGGTGACCCGGGTGGCGTCCGCCCCCGCGTCGTCGGCGGGGGTCACCCGCACGTCGTGGACGCCGGGCAGCTCCTCCAGGCCCGAGACCGGCCGGCCGGTGGTGGCCTCCACGCTGGTGCGCGTGAGATGGCGCAGCTCGTCCAACGAGCCGGACTGCACGACGCTCCCCTGGCGGACGATGCTCACCCGGTCACAGAGCTTTTCGACCTGGGCCATGATGTGGCTGGAGAGCAGCACCGTCTGACCGTTCTCCTTCGCCTCCCCGATCAGTTCCTGGAAGACGGCCTCCATCAGCGGGTCGAGGCCCGCCGTCGGCTCGTCGAGCAGCAACAGCTCGGCGCGGGAGGCGAGCGCGGCGACCAGGGCGACCTTCTGCCGGTTGCCCTTGGAGTAGGTGCGCCCCTTCTTCGCCGGATCCAGCTCGAAGCGTTCCAGCAGCCGCGCGCGGCGCTTCGGATCGAGCCCGCCGCGCAGCCGGGCCAGCAGGTCGATCGCCTCGCCTCCGGTCAGGTTGGGCCACAGCTCGACGTCGCCCGGCACATAGGCCAGTCGGCGGTGCAGGGCGACGGCCTCGCCCCAGGGATCGCCGCCCAGCAGCCGCACGGTGCCGGAGTCGGCACGCAGCAGGCCGAGGAGCACGCGGATGGTGGTGGACTTCCCGGCCCCGTTGGGCCCGAGGAAGCCGTGCACCTCGCCCGCGCGCACCGTCAGGTCCAGTCCGTCCAGGGCCCGGGTGGGGCCGAACGTCTTGACCAGATCGGCGATCTCGATCGCGTTGCTTGAGGACTTCATGGCAGCAAGCTACGTTTATTTCAGGAATTTGTGAAGTTAGGGAATCGTCAGAATCTCGTTAAGGGCTGGCAGGATGGCGGGATGACCATGGACCACCCACGTGGCGCAGCGGATCCCTATCCGCCGGCGGTCTCCGAGTTCGTGGAACGGTTCGCCGCCGACCTGGTGGCCGCCGGCTTCCAGCGGATGGCCGCTCGCGTCTTCGCCTGCCTCGCCGTCTCGGACGAGGGCGCCCTCACCTCCTCCGAACTGGCCGAACGGCTGCGCATCTCGCCGGCCGCCATCTCCGGCGCGGTGCGCTACCTCGCGCAGATCCACATGGTCAGCCGCGAGCGCGAGCCGGGCTCGCGGCGCGAGCGCTACCGGCTCCACCACGACGTCTGGTACGAGGCCATGACCCAACGCGACCAGTACCTGCGGCGCTGGGAGACGACGGTGCGCGCCGGGGCCGAGGTGGTCGGCGAGGACTCCCCGGCGGGGCGGAGACTGGGGGAGACGGCCGACTTCATGGCCTTTCTGACGGAGGAGATGAGCGGAATCATGGACCGCTGGCACGCGAGACGCTCCGTCGACGGGCGGCCCGTGGAGCACGGCGCCGAACGCTGACCCGCTGACGCGCTGCGCTGGCCGGAGCGGGGCGTCGTCCTCGGCCCGGTGGTGGGGCGGTGCGGGAGCGGCGGGCGGTGGTCGACCGCGGTCCTGGCCGGTCCCGGCGGGGTGTCGTCCTCGGCCCGGTGGTGGGGCGCTCGCGCGCCTGGTGGGGGCCGGCCCGGTGGGTCAGGTGCCGGGGACGGTCAGGGGCAGGGCCCCCGGCAGCACGGTCCAGGTCCGCGCGCGCGTGGGCCCCAGGTCCACCGCGTTCGCCCGGTAGCTGAAGCCCGTCGGACCGGAGACCGTCACCGAACTCGCCCGCGCCCTGACCTCCACCTCCCGGGGCCCCGGCCGCACCACCACGTCCGCGAGGCCGTTCGCCGCCCGCACCGAGACCTCGGCGACCGGCCGGTCCTGGTCCGCCAGCAGGCGTCCGTCCGCCTCCACCCGCAGCCGCTGCTCGGCCCGGCCGCGTGGCCGGCCCGGCCGCGGCGGCCTGGGGAACGGCACCGCGCGCCACCATCCCGAGGCCGGGCCCCGGCCGCGCGGCGCCGGGATGCCGAGCGTTCCCAGCACCACCCCGCCCGCGTCGTCGGTCAGCACGTCCAGCCGGCGGGTGCGCCCGGTCAGCACCGCGCGGGACGCGGCGACCGCGTCCGTCGGCACCCCCAGCGCGCTGGCCACCGCCGTCGAGCCGCCGACCGGCACCACTCCCAACGGCCGTGCGCTCAGGCGCCCTTCGCTGTGCAGCAGCCGCACGGCCCGCAGCAGCGCACGGTCGTCACCGACGATCACCAGCTGGCGGCCGTTGCCCCGGGCGAGCCCCTTCGGCAGCGCCTCGCCCTGCTCCAGCACGCAGACCCTGACCTCCCCGCCGGCGCCCGCGCTGAGCACGTCCCTGGCGATGCGGACCGACTCCCCGTCCACGCGCCGGGCTCTCGGGTCGATGACGATGAACACCTGACTGTTCGCCTCCCGGCTGCGTCTCCCGTAAGCTCTCTGTGCAAGAGCCCCTGTCGCGATTGCGCAGGGGTTTCGTCGATCCGGGGCAGCACAGCGTAGATGCCCCGCTCGAAAGGGGTGTACGCCTGTGCCCGCACTTGTGCTGCTCGGCGCTCAGTGGGGTGACGAGGGCAAAGGCAAGGCCACGGACCTGCTCGGTGGCTCCGTCGACTATGTGGCGCGCTACCAGGGTGGCAACAACGCCGGTCACACCGTCGTCGTCGGCGACCAGAAGTACGCGCTCCACCTGCTGCCCTCCGGCGTGCTGAGCCCCGAGTGCACCCCGGTGATCGGCAACGGCGTCGTCGTCGACCCCAGCAAGCTGCTCTCCGAGGTGCGCGAGCTGAACGAGCGCGGCATCGACACCTCCCGCCTGCTCGTCAGCGGCAACGCCCATCTGATCACGGGCTACCACCAGACGCTCGACAAGGTCTCCGAACGCTTCCTCGGCAAGCGGAAGATCGGCACCACGGGGCGCGGCATCGGCCCCGCCTACGCCGACAAGATCAACCGGCAGGGGGTGCGCGTCCAGGACCTCTTCGACGAATCGATTCTCCGGCAGAAGGTCGAGGCCGCGCTGGACCACAAGAACCAGCTGCTGGCCAAGATCTACAACCGCAGGGGCATCGGGGTCGAGCAGGCCGTCGAGGAACTGCTGGGCTTCGCCGAGCCGCTGCGCCCGTACGTGTGCGACACCACCCTGGTGCTCAACCAGGCGCTGGACGACGGCAAGGTGGTGCTCTTCGAGGGCGGCCAGGGCACCCTGCTCGACGTCGATCACGGCACCTATCCGTTCGTCACCTCGTCCAACCCCACGGCGGGCGGCGCCTGCACCGGCACGGGGGTCGGGCCCACCAGGATCGACCGGGTCATCGGCATCCTGAAGGCGTACACCACCCGCGTCGGCGCGGGCCCGTTCCCCACCGAGCTGCACGACGAGGACGGCGAGCGGCTGCGCACCGAGGGGCACGAGTTCGGCGTCACCACCGGCAGGGACCGCCGCTGCGGCTGGTTCGACGCGGTGATCGCCCGTTACGCGGTGCGGGTCAACGGGATCACCGACTTCTTCCTCACCAAGCTCGACGTGCTCAGCGGCTGGGAGCGCGTCCCGGTCTGCGTCGGCTACCGGATCGACGGCCGCGAGGTCAGCGAGCTCCCGTACAACCAGAGCGACTTCCACCACGCCGAGCCGGTCTACGAGTACCTGCCCGGCTGGCAGGAGCCGATCTCGGGGGCCAGGTCGCTCTCCGACCTGCCGAAGAACGCCCAGTCCTACGTGGCGGCGCTGGAGGAGATGTCCGGCGCCCGGATCTCGGCCGTCGGCGTCGGGCCCGGCCGGGACGAGACGATCCAGGTGCATCCCTTCCTCTGACGGTCCCGGTGGGCGGTGCGCCGCCCACCGCGCGCCAACGAGAAGGGGCCGGGTGGTGGTCGACCGACCACCACCCGGCCCCTTCTCTTGTCACGGCCGTGCCGGCGTCAGCTCTCGCGCTGGGCCACGAACTCGCCCCCGCCGTCACCGAGCGGGGTGAACGTGATCGCGTCCGGGTCGTCCGGCCCGGTCCAGTGGATGCGGTAGCTGGGCAACGGGTCGCAGTCGCCGGAGGTGACCTCGCCGGGGCCCACGATCAGCTGCTCGGCGCGGAGACCGCCGGCGACCATCGGGATCTCCCAGGTGCAGCCGTCGCCGGTGGCGACCATCGCCGGCTCGCCGGAGGCGGCGCTGGTCTCCGGGTCGAAGGTCATCCCGGAACCGACCCAGTTGGGGCTGAAGATGGCGTACGGCATCGCGTCGGAGCCGGAGGAGGTGTCCGAC
Source organism: Streptomyces zhaozhouensis (assembly GCF_900230195.1). Classification (GTDB taxonomy): domain Bacteria; phylum Actinomycetota; class Actinomycetes; order Streptomycetales; family Streptomycetaceae; genus Streptomyces; species Streptomyces zhaozhouensis. Next base: position 59,767 of record NZ_OCNE01000006.1, on the reverse strand, counting down.
ATCGTCATCTCGGCCTCGACGCCGAACCCGCCGGCGCTCCAGACCAGGTTGCCGCCGCGCATCTCCATCGTCTGCTCGCCCCAGGGGCTGCAACCGCCGGTGGAGGGCCAGGTCTGCTCGACCGTCTCGCTGTTGATGGTGGCGACCGAGTCGTAGCTGACCAGCGTCGACGACTCCTTGCAGACCACGTCCTCCAACGCCGTGTACTGCGTGGTGACGATCTGGCCGGTGGAGCCCTCGGAGACCTCGATCCGCTGGTAGAAGACCTCGCCCTGGCCGGTGGTCATCTCGCCTTCCCAGGCACCGGCCATCTCGGTGGGTATCCGGCCGCTCTCACCGCCCCCGCCGCCGATGTCGCCGCCCTCGGTCGGGTCCTCGGTGGGCTCCGGGTCCTCGGTCGGGTCCTCGGTGGGGTCGGCGGAGCCGGTCTCCTCCGTCGTGGGCCCGTTCTTGCCGTCGGCCTCGTCGTCGCTGTCCCCGCCCAGGGCGAAGACCGCGACGCCGGCGACCACGGCCAGCACGGCGACGGCCGCGACCACGATCCACAGCGTCTGGTTGTTCTTCTTCCCGCCGGGACCGCCGGGCCCCGCGGGGCCGCCCTGCGGGTTGTAGCCGCCGTAGCCGCCGCCGTAGGGGTTGTTGGGGTCTCCCTGCTGCGGATAGCCGTAGCCGCCCTGCCCCTGCTGCGGGTAGCCGTAGCCGCTCTGGCCGGGCGGGCCGTAGCCCGCAGGCGGCGAGTTGGAGGTCATCGTGGCCATCGCGTCCACCGGGCCGTTCGGCTGCGGGCTCGGCGGCGGCGTCGACGGCGTGCCCAACTGGGTGGGCGTGGGCGGCGCGTGGCCGGGGGGCGCCGGGGTCGGCGGCACGTTCGGCATCACCGGGGTCGGCGCCGCGCCGGGCGGCGGCGGGGTGTGCATCGGGTCCTCGGAGTCCAGCAGCTCGACCGCGTGCCGGCCCAGCTTCGCGACGAGGGCGCCGGGCAGCCAGGGCTCGTCGTCCTCGGGCGCCTCGGTGGCCTCCAGCAACTGCTCCAGCGTCGGCCGCTCGGCCGGGTGCGGGGCCAGGCACGCCTCGATCAGCGGCCTGATGCCCTCGGGCACCTCGGTGAGGTCCTGCTGGTTCTGCACGATGCGCAGCATCAGCGCGGTCATCGCGCTGTTCGCGTCGCCGAACGGGGTGTGCCCGGTGGCGGCGAACGTCAGCACGGAGCCGAGGCAGAAGATGTCGCTCGCCGCCGACAGCGTCTCGCCCCTGCACTGCTCGGGCGACATGAAGCCGGGGGAGCCGACGGCGGCGCCGGTCCTGGTGAGGCCCTCGTTGGTGGCCTCCAGGGCGCGGGCGATGCCGAAGTCGATCACGCGGGGTCCGTCGATGGTGATCATCACGTTCGACGGCTTGAGGTCACGGTGGACCAGCCCGGCCGCGTGGATGTCGCGCAGCGCCCGCACCAGGCCGTTGGCCAGGATGCGCAGCGTGCGCTCCGGCAGCCGGCCGTAGGTGGTGGCGACCACCTCGTGCAGCGACGGGCCGGCGACATAGCCGGTGGCGACCCACGGGGTCGCCGCCTCGGTGTCGCCGTCCAGCACGGGCGCGGTCCAGTCCCCGCCGACGCGGCGGGCCGCGTCCACCTCCTGCTGGAAGCGCTGCCGGAACTCCGGCTGGCGGGCGAGTTCGGGTTGAACGAGCTTGACGGCGACCGTGCGCCCGCGGTCGGAGCGGGCGAGATAGACGCTGCCCATTCCGCCGGCGCCCAATTTCCCCAACAGCCGGTACTGGCCGACGCGTTGGGGATCTGTCGGCCCGAGCGGTTTCATGCTGTCCTACTCCTCTTCGGTCCGGTAAACCTCAAGAGCATACGGCGGCCCCTGTACGGGGAGGAGGACAGAAATAGAACCGCAATCGGTTCCCGCTCTGTCACCTTGGCCCACAACCGTGTCGATTCGTGACCTGAGGCATACCTAATCGTTGCGTGTGTGCTCGGCTGGCTCGGCCCCCAGGTCGTCCAGCCAGGAGATCTGGATCGTGTCCCGATCATCTTCCTTGAGCCGCACGCGAATGGCGGCGTACACCTGACACTCGGCGTCCTCACCGCTCTCCGCCAACTGGTCCGGACCGAAGGTAAGCTGCCCGCCCTCGACCCTGACCAGCTTGTTCTCCCAGACGCACTCGATCTCCCCACTCCCGCGCCTGGTCCTTTCATAGCGCAGAAGCTGGTCGCCGACGGCGCCCTGCTCGATGGTGATCAGATCCGACCACTCGTTGTCGCTGCGGTCGGTGAACTCGTGCTTCCAGCCCGCGACCAGATCCTCGGGAACGGCGCTGTCGGTGCGTTCCGGACCCCGGTGCAGCGTTGCCTCCTGCTCCCCGTAAGTCCACGTCATCTCCTCGCCGTTCTCCGAAAGCCGGAGCGTCTGCACCGTGCTGTTGTCCCGGCAGGCCTCGGTGGTCTGCTCCTCGGGAACGCTCCAGTCGGACTCCTCGGTGAAGCCCAGCCCCTCGTCGTCGAAGGAGTCGAGCCGCACATCATAGGCGCACAGAATGCCGGGGGTGAGGGTGAGGGCGTTACCCACCAGTTCGCCCTCCTCGCCCTGCGCGATCTCGAAACGCAGCTCCCGCGGCTCCTCCTCGTCGCCGCTGGTGTACTCGCCCTGCCAGACGCCCAGGTACCCCTCGTCTATCGCCGTGTCCGAGCCACCGCCGCCCAGCCGGACCAGCAGCACCACGGCCAGCACCACCAGCGCCAGACCGGCGGCGGCCAACGCGAGCAGCGGGCCCCTGCGGTCGCGCCAGCCCCCGGAACCGGTGCCGGTGGAGGGGGCGCCGTAGGGCGACTTGGGCGGGGACCAGCCGCCGGAGCTTTGCGAGTACGGACCGCCGTCCGGCTGCGAGTACGGGGAGGGGATCGGCGTCGGCCGGGGGGCGGGCCGCCCGCCGGGCCAGGACCCCGGCGGCTGCCCGGCGGGCTGCCCCGGGGGGCCAGGCGGTGGCACCGGGCCGGAGGAGGGGCGCGGGGTGCGCTCTCCGCTCGGCGGCGAGGGCGGCGCGGGGGAGGCGGGCTCGGTCCTGGGCAGCACCGGGTTGTCCACCCGGCTGACCGGGTTCTCCGAGTCCAGCAGCCGCACCGCGTGCCGGCCCAACTGGGCCACCAGGGCGCCCGGCAGCCAGGGCTCGTGCAGGGCGGCCTCCGGCTGGGTGGCGGCCAGCAGCCGCTCGACGCCGATCCGCTCCGCCGGCTCCTTGGCCAGGCAGGCGGTGATCAACTGCCGCAACGAGGCCGGCACCCCGGTGAGGTCTGGGTCCTCCTCGGCGATGCGGAACATCAGGATGTGCACGCCCGAGTCCAGCGCCCCGAACGGGGTGCGGCCGGTGGCGGCGTAGGCGAGGAGCGAGCCGAGGCAGAAGACGTCGCTGGCGGGCGTGACCCGCTGGCCGCGCACCTGCTCGGGCGCCATGAAGCCGGGGGAGCCCACGGTGGCGCCGGTCCTGGTCACCCCGGCGCCGGGGCCCGGCTCCAGGGCGCGGGCGATGCCGAAGTCGATCACCCGGGGGCCGTCGATGGTCATCAGCACGTTGGACGGCTTGAGGTCGCGGTGTACCAGGCCGGCGGCGTGGATGGCGCGCAGCGCGTGGCCGAGCCCGTTGGCCAGCAGCGTCACGCTGCGCTCCGGCAGCGGGCCGTAGTCGCGGCCCACCACCTCGTGGAGCGAGGGGCCCGCGATGTAGCCGGTGGCGACCCAGGGGGTGGCGGCCTCGGTGTCGGCGTCGAGCACCGGCGCGGTCCACTGGTCGCCGACCCGCCGTGCGGCGGTGATCTCGTCGGAGAACCTGCGGCGGAAGTCGGGCTCCTGCGCCAGCTCCCGCTTGATCGTCTTGACGGCCACCGTGCGGCCGCGCTCGGAACGGGCCAGGTAGACCTGTCCCATGCCGCCCTCGCCGAGCCTGCCGAGGAGTCGGTACTCACCGATACGCTGCGGGTCCTCCGGCCTCAGGCGATCCATGTGGAAACAGACTCCCCCGGTGACGACATTGGTTCCCTACCCTGAGGATAGAGGTCAAAGCGCGCCCCGCACACGCCGGTTCACCACCGAGGACGGGGGCTTTCTGGCCACCAGCGGACACCCTCGGACCCGGGTGGGGGCACGGGTGCGGGCACGGTGCGACAGGGGGCGTGCGGCGGGTGCGGGGGCGCGTGGAGGGCCGCGGTGCGCGCCGGCGCGGGAGTGCCGTTCAGCGGGGCTGCCGGCGGCGGGGGAAGCGGTGGCGTGCGGGGCGGGCGATTATGACAGCCGCCGGTCGAACGGGTGAAGGTAGTCTGGGCTGCCGTGATTCAACGCAGCACCCTGCGAGAGCAGCTGGCGGAGGCCCTGCGCGAGGAGATACTCGCCGGGCGCCTCGCACCCGACGCCGAGTTCACCGTTCGGGAGATCGCCGAACAGTACGGGGTCTCGGCCACTCCGGTGCGCGAGGCGCTGGTCGACCTGTCGGCGCAGGGACTGCTGGAGGTGGAGCAGCACCGCGGCTACCGGATCAAGCAGCTGACCCTGACCGACTTCCAACAGATGGTCGAGGCCCTGGCGTTGGTCAGCGACGGCGTCCTCCACCGCAACCCCCTGTTAGCCCGGCGGCGGGAGGCGGGGGACGCGTTCACCTCGATCCGTCGCCGCGCGGTCGCCGCCCGACAGGCCGCCCTCGCCGGGGACCTGGACATCCTGATCGCCTACGACCTGCGCTACTGGCGGGAGTTGGACGCGCTCCTGGACAACCCGCACGTCGGCGAGTTCCTCGACCGGCTGCGGGTGCGCTGCTGGGCCTTCCTCGTTCCCCGGCTGCGCGGTGGGGAACGCCTCGCCGGGCGGCTGTGGGCCGGCCATCTGCCGCTCGCCGACGCCATCGAGACGGGCGACCTCGCGGAGGCCGGACAGTTGCTCTGTGAGTACCGGTCGCACATCCTGGCTCTTGCCGCCGAACTCGGCGGGCCCTGACGCCGGACCGGAAGTGAGCCCGTACGTGGCCTGTGACCTGTGGTTGGTCCCCCTCGTTGACGTCCTGTGCCACAGCCCGGACAATCCGTTCGCCGAGGAGATCGCCGAGTACGACCGGGCCCTGACGGACGCCGGGCTGCCGCCGGTGCCGGTCTTCGGCTACGTGCCGGGGATGGTCGGCGAGGTCGCGCCGGTGGCCGGCTTCGACTACACCGCGCTCCACCTGCTGCGCCGCGCCTATCTGCTCCAGCGCAGCGGACTTCCGGTGACGCCGGCGAACGCGCTGGACGGCGACTACCAGCAGTTGCTGGAGATGTTCGAGAGCGGCGCGCAGCAGGCGCACCTGGTGTGGCACTTCGACCACGCCGGCGCCTATCTGCCGGTCGACTTCCCGCAGCCGCTGGTCAACGACGCGTTGATGGCGGGCGGCGGGCCGCTCGGCTCCAGCCACGGTCTGCTGCGCGAGCTGGAACTGGTCGCGCCCGCGCTGGAGATCGACCCCGCCAACCCGCCGGCCCCGCCCACCCCGCCGAGCCGCCCGACCCGGCTGGACGAGCCGGCGGCGGGGCCGGTCGAGGGCGGCGGTCCCTTCGCGCGGGAACGTCACGTCTGGCTCGGGCTGCACGCGGCGGCGACGCGGAGCCTGGCGCAGGGGTCGATGATCGTCTTCAGCTGAGCCCGGTGCCCGGTGCCCGGCGTCTCACGCGCGAGGTCGCGCGGGCCGCACCGTGCGCGCGCCGTTCACTCCGTTCACGTTCCGGGTGGTGGACGGGGGCGCCCGGCCCTCGGACGGCGCGGTTAGGCTGCCCGCGTGAGAATCCTCGTCATCGGCGGCGGCGCCCGCGAACACGCCCTGTGTCACGCCCTCTCCCGCGACCCCGCCGTCACCGAGCTGCACTGCGCGCCGGGCAACGCCGGCATCGCCGCGTCGGCGACCTGCCACCCGGTCGACCAGCTCGACGGCTCGGCCGTCGCGGAGCTGGCCCTCGGGCTCGGCGCCGAGCTGGTGGTGGTCGGCCCCGAGGCGCCGCTGGTCGCCGGGGTCGCGGACGCGGTGCGCGCGGCGGGCCTGCCGGTCTTCGGGCCCGGCGCCGAGGCGGCCAGGCTGGAGGGGAGCAAGGCGTTCGCCAAGGAGGTGATGGCGGCGGCCGGCGTGCCCACCGCCCGCTCCCACGTGTGCGCCACCCCGGCCGAGGCCGACGCGGCACTGGACGCCTTCGGCCCGCCCTACGTCGTCAAGGACGACGGACTCGCCGCCGGCAAGGGCGTGGTCGTCACCGACGACCTCGCCGAGGCCAGGGCGCACGCGCGCGGCTGCGAGCGGGTGGTGATCGAGGAGTATCTGGACGGCCCCGAGGTCTCGCTCTTCGCCGTCACCGACGGCGAGACGGTCGTCCCGCTGACCCCCGCCCAGGACTTCAAGCGCGCGCTCGACGGTGACCGGGGCCCCAACACCGGTGGCATGGGCGCCTACACGCCGCTGCCCTGGGCCGACCCCGGGCTCACCGAGCAGGTGCTCGACACGGTGCTGCGGCCCACGGTGGCCGAGTTGCGCCGCCGCGGCACCCCGTTCTCCGGGCTGCTCTACGCGGGCCTCGCGTTGACCTCGCGCGGGGTGCGGGTGGTGGAGTTCAACGCGCGGTTCGGCGACCCGGAGACCCAGGTCGTGCTGGCCCGGCTGGAGACCCCGCTGGCCGGGCTGCTGCACGCGGCGGCGACCGGCGAGTTGGCCGCCTTCCCGCCGCTGCGCTGGTCGGACGGCGCCGCCGTCACCGTGGTGATCGCGTCCGAGGGTTACCCGGCGGCCCCCCGCACGGGCGACCCGGTCGAGGGGCTGGAGGCCGTCGCCGCCGAGGACGCCCCCGCCGTGCACGTGCTGCACGCCGGCACCCGGCTGGACGAGGCGGGCCGCGTCGTCTCCGCCGGCGGGCGCGTGCTCTCCGTGACCGCGCTGGGCGCGGACCTCACCGAGGCCAGGGACCGCGCCTACCGGGCGGTGGGCCGGATCCGGCTGGCCGGTGCGCAGCACCGCACGGACATCGCCGCGCGGGCGGCCTCTGACCAAAGCCCCACCATCGAGTGACCGATGCTCGGTCCGGCTGACGCGCCCGCCGCACCGCACTAGGGTGCGGCGCACGCCCAACTACCGGGCGGCGCAACGTCGTCGACCCCACCCACCGGCCCCTCAGGCGTTCGGCGCAGCGCGCCTTGCGCTGTCGGTCCCCGGTGTCACAGTGGGAGAAGGGGACGACAGCGGACAAACGGCGGAGGGTCGGGCATGGTGCAGCGCGAGGCGCGTAACCCCACATACTCCGCGCGGGATCACGCGCTGGCCGTGCTGCGGGTGCGCAACACGGCGCTGGCGCTGGCCCTGACGCCGGCGGCCGTGGCCGTCGTGCTGGCGGTGGTGGGCGCCCCCTCGGCGTTCCTCTGGACGGCGGCCGCGTTCGCCGCCGCGGTGCTCGTCCTCGCCGGCGCGCTGGCCGCGCGGGTCGCCACCGCGCCGCAGGCGCCGACGCCCAGCGTCCCGCTGCCCGAGCCGGCGGCGCCCGCGCTGCACCGGCTGATAGTCGAGCTGGCGGCGCAGCTGGACGTGCCGCGTCCCGGCGCGATCGCGCTCACCCCCGACTGCGACAGCTGGTTGGAGGAGCCGGTCGGCCCCGCGCTCCGCGCGGCTCCGACCGCGCCGACGCTGGTCATCGGCTCCCCGTTCCTGTGGTGGCTGCGGGTCGGCGAGCTGCGGGCGCTGCTGGCGCCCGTGGTCGCCGGCACGGGCCCCGCCGCCCACCCCGACATCGCCTCGGCCCGCCGCTGTCTGCGCGCCTGGGACGCGGCGGCCGGCCGCGCCGAGGGGCTGCGGCCGGCCGCGGCGCCGCTCGCCGTGGCCGCCGGCTGGCTGGCCCGCCGGCTGCTGGCGGCCGCGGCCGGCCACTCGGCCGGGATGGAGCGCGGCGTCGCCGCCGCGTCGGCCGCCCGTGCCAGGGACGTCGACCAGGGGCTGCGCACGCTCGCCCAGGAGCAGGTCGGGCTCGCCTACGCGGGCTGGGACCGGCTGTTGACGCGGGTCGCGTTGCCTGCCTGGCGCACCGGGCGCTGGCCGAGCGGCCTGGACGCCGGGGTCGCGGCGGCGCTCACCGAGCTGTCCAGCAGGGACCGGCTGGCCCAGGGCTTCGCCGCGCGGCTCGGCCAGCGCCCGGCCTGCGATCTGCTGGAACGTCCCGGCGACGTGGACCGCGAGGTGTCGCTGCTGGCCGCGCGGATCTTCCACGGGCTGCCGGTCGACGGGGGAGACGGCTGGGCCCCCGTGGAGTGGCCCGCCTACCCGGACGAGGTCGTCGACCGGGTCTGGCGCGACCGCGCGTTCCGCCTCTTCCGGGCGCTGGACGCCACGGAGACGCCCACGCTGGCGCGCGCGCTGCACGGCCTGGCCGAGGCGGCGGCGGCCGAAGGCGGCACGGACGCGCTGGCCGCGCGGCTCAGCGCCGACGCGGCGAGGGCGGAGGCGGCGCGCGCGCCGCGCCCCTGGCCGGCCGGCGACGCGCGGCAGGGGCCGCTGCCCCTTCCCCCGCAACCGCCGCGCGGGCGGCGGGAGTCGCTGGTGGACCACGTGGCCGCGGCGGTCTGCTGCGCGGCGGCGGACACGGCGGGTGCCTCGCCGGGGCTCGACTGGCTGGACGGGCCGGTGCTGCGCACGGCGGGCGGCGCCGTCCCGGACCTGACCACCACGGTCCACACCCTCGTCGAGGACGGCGACGCGACGCCGTTGCGCGACTGGCTGGTGGCGGCGGGCGTCCGCGCGGACAAGCCGGTGCGGCTGGTCTGAGCCCCGGTGGGTTGCGCACCGCCGGGGCAACCCCGGGCCGACGGCGTCGCGGTGCCTCCTCGCCCCGCGCGGCGGGCGCCCGGGGCCGTTCCGCCGGAAGTCGACGGGGCGCGACCGCGACGGAGGCGACGCGATCCGGCCGCGCCGGCGGCCCGCGTATCACGCAACGGTCAACCACACGACAAACGGTGACCGTACGCTCGCCATATGTGATGTGCTGGGTTCCGGCACGACCACACCGCGGGTGCAGGGAGGGGAGCTTGGACGAGAGCAACGGGCGCATTCGCCGCTGGGAGGTGGCGACGCTCTCCCACGCGGTCTCCGATCCTTACGGGCAGGGCCCGTTGCCCTGGCTGCGGTCCAGCGAGGGGCACTTCTACGACGCCGGGTACGCGCTGCCGTCCCAGCGCGTCGACTCCGGGCCCTACGGGCCGCGCACCGCCGACGACGTGGGCTGCCAGATCAAGGGGTTCGCCTCCGAGGGCGTGGTCGCGCCGGGACAGGCGCTGGACTTCCGGGTGACGGTCGACCCGCCGCAGGAGTTCACCATCGACGTCTACCGGATCGGCCACTTCGCGGGCGACGGCGCCCAGTTACTGCTGCGCAGCCCCAAGCTGAACGGGCTCCGCCAGTCCGACCCGCTGCTCGCCGGGCGCACGGCCTCGTGCCACCACTGGTGGCTCTCCTGGCGCCTCCAGGTCCCCGCCGACTGGCAACCGGGGGCCCATGTGGCGGTGTTGACCACGGCGGACGGCGCGTTCCGTTCCCATGTCCCGTTCGCCGTGCGCGACGACCGGCCGGCCGACCTGCTGCTGGTGCTGCCCGACGTGACCTGGCAGGCGTACAACCTCTTCCCCGAGGACGGCCGCTCAGGCGCCAGCCTCTACCACGGCTGGGACGCGACGGGCCGGCTCCTCGGCGAGCAGGACGCCTCCGTCGCCGTCTCCTTCGACCGGCCGTACGCGGGCGCGGGGCTGCCGCTGCACGCCGGGCACGCCTACGACTTCATCCGCTGGGCCGAGGGGTACGGCTACGACCTCTCGTACGCGACGGCGCGCGACCTGCACGCGGGGCGCGTGGACGCGGCGCGCTACCGGGGGCTGGTCTTCTCCGGGCACGACGAGTACTGGTCGGTGCCGATGCGCCGGGCCGTCGAGGAGGCCAGGGAGATCGGCACCTCGCTGGTCTTCCTCGCCGCCAACTCCATGTACTGGCAGGTCGGGTTGGGCCCGCTCCCCTCGGGCGACCCCGACCGGCTGCTGCACTGCCGCAAACGGCAGGGGCCGGGGCGCGCGGTGCTCTGGCGCGAGCAGGGGCAGCCGGAGCAGTTGCTGCTCGGCATCCAGTACGCGGGGCGGGTGCCCCGGCCGCACCCGCTGGTGGTGCGCAACGCCGACCACTGGCTGTGGGAGTCGACGGGGGTGCGCGAGGGGCGCGAACTGCCGGGCCTGGTCGCGGGCGAGGCGGACCGTTACTTCCCGCGCACGCCGCTGCCGGACGCCCTCGACCGGGTGCTGCTGGCGCACTCGCCGTACGAGGACGAGAACGGCGTCCGGCGGCACCAGCAGACCTCCCTCTACCAGGCGCCGAGCGGTGCCTGGGTCTTCGCCTCCGGCACCTTCGCCTGGGCGCCTGCCCTGGCCAGGCCGGGGCACATCGACCGGGTGATCCGCCGGGCGACCGCCAATCTGCTGGATCGCATCTGCAAACGCGACTGACCCGCGCAGGCCGGCGGGAGCCGCGCACCCGGGTGCGGTCGACGACGTCGGCTGCGGAAGAATGCCCATGGACCACGCGGAAGGGCACGAACGGCCAGGACCGGCCTTCCTCCCTCCGCTCCGAGCCCCGGGAGGCGCAGTGCCAGGATTCGTCGAGCGACCCGAGCCGTTGGAGATCCCGGGGCTTGTGCATCTGCACACCGGAAAGGTGCGGGACCTCTACCGCAACGAGGCCGGCGAACTGGTCATGGTCGCCAGCGACCGGGTCTCCGCCTACGACTGGGTGCTCGGCACCCAGATCCCCGACAAGGGGCGCATCCTGACCCGGCTCTCCCTGTGGTGGTTCGACCAAGTGGCCGACCTGGTGCCGGGCCATGTCGTGGGCACCGAACCGCCGCCGGGCGCGCCGGCGGACTGGGCGGGGCGGACCATGATTTGCCAGCCGTTGGAGATGGTCCCGGTCGAGGCCGTCGCCCGCGGCTATCTCACCGGCTCCGGCCTCGCCGAGTACCGCGAACACCGCACCGTCTGCGGACTGGCCCTCCCCGAGGGACTGGAGGACGGCTCCGAACTCCCGGCGCCGATCTTCACCCCGGCGACCAAGGCCGACGTCGGGGAGCACGACGAGAACGTCTCCTACGAGGAGGTCGCCCGCCGGGTCGGCGCCGAGACGGCCGCCCAACTGCGGCAGACCACCCTGGCCCTCTACCACCGCGCCCGCGACATCGCCCGGGACCGCGGGGTGATCCTGGCGGACACCAAGTTCGAGTTCGGACGGCCGGCGGACGGCGAGGGTGAGGAGTCGGAACGCCCGCTGGTGCTCGCCGACGAGGTGCTCACCCCGGACTCCTCGCGCTTCTGGCGCAAGTCCGAGTGGCAGCCGGGACAGCCCCAACACGCCTACGACAAGCAGTACATCCGCGACTGGCTCACCTCCCCGGCCGCCGACTGGGACCACCGGGGCGACACCCCGCCCCCGCCGCTGCCCGAGCATGTCGTCGAGCAGACCAGGGAGCGCTACGCCGAGGCGTACCAACTCCTCACCGGCAACGCCTGGTCCTGACCCTCCTCACTCGTCCGAGTGACTTCGCGCCCCGCCCGCCCGAGGGCGGGGCCGCGCGCCCCGCACCGGCGCCCGGCACCGGACCCCGGAGACCCGCCCGACTCCTCGGCGCCGTGTCACTCGCGGGGGTGAACTTCCGGAACCCTCAGAGCCAGCCCCGCTCCCGCGCACGACGCACCGCCGCGTGGCGGTTCTCCGCGTCGAGCTTGGCGACGGCCGAGGACAGGTAGTTCCGCACCGTGCCCGGCGCCAACGCGGCCCGCTCCGCGATCTCCGCGACCGGCGCCCCGTCCGCCGCCAACTCCAGCAGCTCCGCCTCCCGGTCCGTCAGCGGCGAGTCCCCGGCGCTGATCGCGTCGGCGGCCAGCTCCGGATCGATGTAGCGGTCCCCCGCGTGCACCGCGCGGATGATCTCCCCGAGCCGCTGGGCCGACACCGTCTTGGGGAGAAACGCCCGCGCGCCGGCCGCCAACGCCCGCTTGAGATGCCCGGGGCGGCCGTGGCCGGTGACGATCATGATGGAGCAGCGGGGGAGGTCCGTGCGCAGCGTGTTCGCCACGGTGACCCCGTCCGCGCCGGGCATCTCCAGGTCGAGGACGGCGACATCGGGACGCTGGGCGCGCGCCATCGCCAACGCCTCGGGGCCCGAGGCGGCCTCGGCGACCACCAACAGGTCGTCCTCCAGGGCCAGCAGGGCCGCCAGCGCTCCCCTGATCAGATGCTCGTCGTCGGCCAACAGGACCCGGATCACCGACCGCTCGTCGCTCACCGCCGCACCTCTCTCTCCACGTCCCCGGCCTTCCCCGCGTCCCACGCCTCGCCCGCGTCCCCGGCGCCGACCCGCTCCGCGCCCGTCGCCACGGGGGCGTCCGGCCCGGAATCCTCCGCATCCAGGGGAACGCGCGCCGTGAGCCGGAAGATCCCACCCTCGGCGCGCTCCGCCGACAGCGTGCCGCCCAGCGCCGACAGCCGCTCCCGCAGCCCCGCCAGCCCCGTGCCCGTCCCGGCGGCGGCGGTCTCCCTCGCCACCGCGCCGTCGTTCTCCAGGGACAGCTCGGCCCTACCGTCCCGGGAGGTGCCGAACGTGATGGTGCACAGCTCCGCGGAGGAGTGCCGCAACACGTTGGTGACGCCCTCCCGCACCACCCAGCCGAGCGCCGAGCCGGCCTTCGGCGACAGCGCCGGCGCCACCGAGTCCACCCCGACCAGCGCGCAGCGGATGTCCGCGGCCTCCAACACCCCGCGGGCGCCCGCCAGCTCGGCCCGCAGATCGACCTGGCGGTACCCCCGGACCACCTCCCTGATCTCCCGCTGCGACTCCCGGGCGATCCGCTGCACCTCGGCCAACTGGTCGACGGCGGCCGGCGAACCCCGCCGCGCCAGCTGCGCCGCCAGCTCGCTCTTCAACGCGATGACCGACAGGTTGCGCCCCAACACGTCGTGCAGGTCACGCCCGAACCTCAGCCGCTCCTCCGCCACCGCCAACCGCTTCTCCGTCTCGCGCGCGGCGTCCACCCGATCCAGCACCCGCAGCGTCCAGGCCGAGGTGCGGAAGGTGGCGCCGATCAGGACCATCACCACCGACTGCACGACCGCGAGCGCCAGGATCGCGGTGATCCCCGGGCACTGGAGGCCGAAGGCCACCAGACAGCAGACGAGCGGCGCCGCCAGCTGGGGGGCCATGCGCCGCAGTGGGACCAGCAGCGCCACCGGCCCGCCGAAGTACGAGCACAGGAGGAACGCCACGGGCAGGGCCTTCTCCGGGAGCAGGTCCAGCGCGATGCCCCCGCCCACCACCAGCGAGGTGACACATGTCAGGAACCCCGTCCAGATCAGCAGCTTCACCGGCCGCTCGCCCTGGTGGAGGTAGTGGTCCAGGCCGTCCCTGGTGGTGAAGAGCATCAGCAGGGTGTGGTGGGTGACCAGCACACACACCGCCAGCGTCACCCAACCGCCGTCCAGCGGACTGGCGCTGAACAGGATCAACGCGGTCGACACCAGCTCCATGAGGGCGACGAAGTACAGCGAGCTGCGCGTGTAGGCGTGCACGCGCCTCTGGTGGCTGGAGTGGCGCATCCTGGACCACCAACGTGGCAAGCGCATCGAGCGGGTCCTTCCCCTCTGGACAACCTCGTTCATCCGGGGGGCGCGGTACCACCGCCCCGGCGGCCCTCCGGGGCACGGACCGGTGCCTCCGGAGGGCCGAAGCCCGACCGTGCTCGTGTCACTGCCTCGGGTCCCAGCGGAACCAGCGCCTCACAGCAAACACCCCGGCGACCACCCACGCCAAGGAGAGCGCACCGGCGCTGGCCAGCTCGGTCCCGTCCAGCCCGCCGATCCACCCGTGACGGATCAGCTCGACCGGCGCCGTCAGCGGCAGCGTCCGGCAGATCTCCGTCATCGCGTCGGGGAAGATCTCCAGCGGGATGAACAGCCCGCTGCCGACCGCGCAGACCAGCAGCATCGGCGTGGTGGTGATCTGGGCGCTGTCCACCGTCTTGGTCAGCCCGGCCGTCAGCACCGCCAGCAGGACCAGCACGGCCACGCCCAGGGCTATGCCCGCCAGCAGCACCACCGGCGAACCGGGCGCCGACACGTCCAGCAGGGCGGTGCCGGCGACCACCAGCACCAGGCACTGGACCAGCGCGACCGTCACCGTCGGCAGCGCGGTACCCATCAGGATCTCGCTGTCCGCTATCTCCCCGGTGCGCAGCCGCTTGAGGACGCGCTCCTCCCGCCGGGTCACCAGCGCCGGCACCAGGTTGAGATAGATGACCACCAGCAGCACCATGCCGACACCCCCGGTCAGCACCGCCTCGCCCTGGCTCAGGCCCGCCTCCGAGAGATCCATCTCCTCGGTCGCCGAGTAGGTCGCCAGCACCATCATCAGCGGCATCAGCAGCGCCACCCACAGCGCTGTCCTGCTGCGCACCAGCAGCGTCAACTCCGCCCGCGCCAGCGCCCGCATCCGGCGCACCGAGGCCGCGCTGACCACCGCCGTCGTCCGGTGCGACTGGTGGGCCGTCCGCTCGGGCTGCTCGCTCCGCGTCATGCTCATGCTGCCTCTCCCCCCTGAACAGCGGCGGCGTGCCGCTTCAGCTCGTTCTGCTCGCCCGCTATCTCCAGGAAGACCTCTTCCAGCGAGGCGGACCGCGCGTCCAGCGCCTCCAGCACCACTCCCTGGGCCCTCGCCCAGAGCAGCAGCTCGGTGAGCGTGGTCTGGAGGTCCTGGGTCCTGATCTCCACCTGCCGGTCGTGCACCGCAGCGGGCAGGGAGAGCGGCAGCTGCGCGGGGGCCAGCCCCGGGGGCAGCAGGAACCTGATCCGCGAGGGACGTGCCGCCATCACCTCCTCCGGGGTGCCCGAGACCGTGATCCGGCCCTCCGTCATGATCGCCAGCCGGTCGGCCAGCGCCTCGGCCTCCTCCAGGTAGTGCGTGGTGAGCACGATCGTGGTCCCTTCGTCGCGAAGGCTTCGCACCAGCTCCCAGGTGGTGCGGCGGGCCTGCGGGTCGAGGCCGGTGGTCGGCTCGTCCAGGAAGAGCACCCTGGGGCGGCCCGTCAGCGCCAGCGCGAAGTCCAGCCGCCGCCGCTCACCGCCGGAGAGCTGCTTGGCCCGGACGTCTGCCCGCCCCTCCAGCCCGACCAGCGCCAGGGCCTCCTCTGGCGGCCGCGCGTCCGTGGTGCAGCCGGCCCACATCCGGGCCGTCTCCAGGGCGGTCAGCTCGCTCGGCAGCCCGCCCTCCTGGAGCATGATCCCGATCCAGGGGCGCACCACCGCCCGATCGTGGAACGGGTCGAGCCCGAGTATCCGAATCTGACCACTCGTGGGCGGCGCCAGTCCCTCCAGCAGCTCCACCGTGGAGGTCTTGCCCGCGCCGTTCGTCCCGAGCAGGGCGAAGACCTCACCCTGCCGCACGGAGAAGTCCAGGCCTCTGACGGCCTCGTACCCGCTCTCGGACCCCCGGCCGGCATAGCTCCTGCGCAGCCCCTGCACCTCGATTGCCGTATCCATGCCCTCAAGCCTTCCGCCCCCTGGACCCGGTCGGCAGTGCGAGCTGTCACCAACCCATGTGACAGATGTCAGTTCCCTCGCCCGCCCGCCCCGGGAAGAATCGACATACCAGGACAGAGAGCCGCTTCCGGGGCCGGGAAAGCGGGGCTCTTCCGGGAGCGTGACGGCGACCGCGAGGGAGGCGGGGCATGTGTCAGGGGGCGGCGAGAGCGAGCGGCGGCGCGGGCCGACCGGCCGGGAGACGAGAGGGGGCGGGCCGCTCCGAGCGGCGGTCGCGAGGACACGGGCGAGGCGTTCACCAGGACACGGGCACAGAGCGAGGGCCCGATGTCGATGAACGACATCGGGCCCTCGTGCCGAGCGGACGACGAGATTCGAACTCGCGACCCTCACCTTGGCAAGGTGATGCTCTACCAACTGAGCCACGTCCGCGTGGGCCACCCGCGAGCGGGTGATGCTGGCCTACTGTACCCGATCCGAAGACCGGTCCAGCGGCTGGAGCGGGTGACAGGAATTGCACACTGCGCCTCCCTCTTGGAAAGAGGGTGTTCTACTACTGAACTACACCCGCGCGCTCCTCGGGGCTTCCGGCCTTTCGGCCCTTCGCCCCTCGGCGTGCTCCAGACTCTAGCGGATCACCCGGGGTGCATGGCAAGTCGGCTCAGTCCGCCACCCGCTCGGTTGTCGTTCGGCTCAACGCGCCGTGGCGTGCGCCTGGTTGAACGCGTCGTACACCTTCCGGGGGATGCGGCCCCTGGCCGGCACGCCCAGCCCGTTGGACTCGGCCCAGGCGCGCACCGCCCGCGGGTCGGGTGCCACCGCGGTGCGGTGGAAGGTGCGGCCCGAGCGGCTCCGCTTCCTCCCCGCCTCGACGAAGGGGGCGAGCGCGCTGCGCAGCTGCTCGGCGTTGTCCGAGCTGAGGTCGATCTCGTAGATCTTGCCATCGAGGCCGAAGGCGACCGTCTCGGCGGCTTCCCCGCCGTCGATGTCATCGGAGAGAGTGACCACTACACGCTGTGCCACGGATATCGGTCCTTTCGGGAGTGTGTCGCCGTATCCCCGACGTTCCGGGGCGGGTCACGCCGGTATCCCGGCGGCCACGAACTCGGCGCTCCCCTCGTTAGTGAGCTTCTTCTTAATTTGTACTGCGCTGGAGGCGCTTAAGTGAAACGCCGGAAATACCGTCGCGTGTCATCTGACGGACCATCTTGTGATCTCTCCCGCATCTCACGTCGAGAGTCGTCACGTACCGGGACCCTACTTTTTCATGCTCGTTTCTTGCAGGGGTTTGTTGGCCCGATACCTTAACGTGACCAGTATCCGGTCGTCTACCCGTGTAGATTTCGCCGCCGGGTACGCTGAACCATGCGGCGTCAAGCACCGTGTCACCTCCGTGTCAGGCTGCGTCGTCCCGTCTCACCACCACCGCATCACCACCGGGAGTAACCAGTGGCCCGCGTCGTAGTTGACGTCATGCTCAAGCCGGAGATCCTCGACCCCCAAGGGCAGGCGGTCCAACGGGCGTTGCCCCGCCTCGGGTTCGAGGGCATCGCGGATGTCCGCCAGGGCAAGCGCTTCGAACTCGACCTGGAGGGGCCCGCCGACGAGGCGGCGCTCGCCAGGATCAGGGAGATCGCCGGCACGTTTCTGGCCAACACCGTGATCGAGGACTTCGTGGTCCGCGTCGAGGACCCGGCCGAAGCCGTGTCCGCGGACAACAATGCGGAAGAAGGGGCGGTCCGGTGACCACTCGTGTAGGAGTCGTCACATTTCCCGGATCTCTCGACGACCGGGACGCGGGCCGTGCGGTAAAGCTCGCCGGCGGGGAGCCGGTCGCGTTGTGGCACGGAGACAAAGACCTGCACCAGGTCGATGCCGTGATCCTGCCCGGAGGTTTCTCCTATGGGGACTATCTCCGTTGTGGCGCGATCGCGCGTTTCTCTCCCGTGATGGAAACGATCATTGCGGGCGCCAGGGACGGTCTGCCGGTCCTCGGTATCTGCAACGGTTTCCAGGTGCTCTGCGAATCCCATCTGCTGCCCGGCGCGCTCACCCGCAACGACCATCTCCACTTCGTCTGCCGGGACCAGCGACTGCGCGTGGAGAACGCCGCCACCGCCTGGACCGGGGACTTCGCGCCCGGCGCCGAGATCACCGTCCCGTTGAAGAACGGCGAGGGCGGCTACGTGGCCGACGAGGCCACCCTCGACGAGCTGGAGGCCGAGGGCCGGGTGGTCTTCCGCTACCTGGACGTGAACCCCAACGGCTCCCGCCGGGACATCGCCGGTGTCACCAACGCCGCCGGCAACGTCGTGGGCCTGATGCCCCACCCGGAACACGCTGTCGAGGCCCTGACCGGGCCCACCACCGACGGCCTCCCGTTCTTCACCTCGGTACTCAAGAAGCTGGTCGCCTGATGTCCGCACAGTCCAAGCCCGTCCTGGACACCGTCAAGCACGCCGCCGACACCCCCGAAGCCGCTCAGCCCTGGGCCGAGTTGGGCCTGAAGGAGGACGAGTACCTGCGGATCAGGGAGATCCTCGGCCGTCGTCCCACCGGCGCCGAGCTCGCCATGTACTCCGTGATGTGGTCGGAGCACTGCAGCTACAAGTCCAGCAAGGTCCATCTGCGGCAGTTCGGCGAGAAGGCCCCCGCCAGCGACGCGCTGCTGGTCGGCATCGGTGAGAACGCCGGCGTCGTCGACGTCGGCCAGGGCTACGCCGTCACCTTCAAGGTCGAGTCGCACAACCACCCCTCCTATGTCGAGCCCTACCAGGGCGCGGCCACCGGCGTCGGCGGCATCGTGCGCGACATCCTCGCCATGGGCGCCCGCCCGATCGGCGTGATGGACCCGCTGCGCTTCGGGGCCGCCGACCACCCCGACACCCGCCGGGTGCTGCCCGGCGTGGTCGCCGGCATCGGCGGCTACGGAAACTGCCTGGGCCTGCCCAACATCGGCGGCGAGGTCGTCTTCGACCCCTGCTACCAGGGCAACCCGCTGGTGAACGCCCTCTGCGTGGGGGTGATGCGGCACGAGGACATCCACCTGGCCAAGGCCGCGGGCGCGGGCAACAAGGTCATCCTGTACGGCGCCCGCACCGGCGGCGACGGCATCGGCGGCGTCTCGGTGCTGGCCTCCGAGACCTTCGACTCCACGGGCCCCGCCAAGCGCCCGGCGGTGCAGGTGGGCGACCCGTTCCAGGAGAAGCTGCTCATCGAGTGCACCCTGGAGATCTTCGCCGAGCGGCTGGTCGCCGGCATCCAGGACCTCGGCGGCGCCGGTCTCTCCTGCGCCACCTCCGAGCTGGCCTCGGCCGGCTCCGGCGGGATGCGCGTCGAGCTGGACACCGTGCCGCTGCGCGACTCCTCGCTCTCCCCCGAGGAGATCCTGATGAGCGAGTCGCAGGAGCGCATGTGCGCGGTGGTCGAGCCGGAGAAGGTCGACCGCTTCCTGGAGATCTGTGCCAAGTGGGACGTCATCGCCACGGTGATCGGAGAGGTCACCGAGGGCGACCGGCTGGAGATCTACTGGCACGGCGAGCAGGTGGTGGACGTCCCCCCGCGCACCGTGGCGCACGAGGGGCCGGTCTACGAGCGCCCCTACGCACGCCCCGACTGGCAGGACGCGCTCCAGGCCGACGACCCGGCGCGGCTGGCGCGCCCCGCCGACGGCGCCGAGCTGCGGGAGCAGGTGCTGCGGCTGGTCGGCTCGCCGAACCAGGCCGACGTCTCCTGGGTCACCGACCAGTACGACCGCTACGTCCTGGGCAACACGGTGCTGGCCCAGCCCGAGGACAGCGGGATGCTGCGGATCGACGAGGAGACCAACCTCGGCGTCGCGCTGGCCACCGACGGCAACGGCCGCTACGCCAAGCTGGACCCGTACACCGGTGCCCAGCTGGCGCTGGTCGAGGCCTATCGGAACGTGGCCGCGGGCGGTGCCCGGCCGCTGGCCGTCACGGACTGCCTGAACTTCGGTTCGCCCGAGGACCCCGGGGTGATGTGGCAGTTCGCCGAGGCCACCCGTGGCCTGGCCGACGCCTGTCTGGAGCTGGGCCTGCCCGTCACCGGTGGCAACGTCTCGCTGTACAACCAGACGGGCGAGACAGCCATCCATCCGACCCCCGTGGTCGGCGTGCTGGGCGTGATCGACGACGTCACCCGGCGCACCCCGATGGCGTTCCGGACCGAGGGCCAACTGCTCTACCTGCTGGGGGAGACGGCGGACGAGTTCGGCGGCTCGGCGTGGACGGACGTGGTCCACGGCCATCTGGGCGGCCTGCCGCCGAGGGTCGACCTGGAGCGTGAGCGGCTGCTGGCCGAGATCCTGATCTCCGCCAGCAGGGACGGCATGATCGACGCCGCCCACGACCTCTCCGACGGTGGGCTGATCCAGGCCGTCGTCGAGTCCTGCCTGCGGGGCGGGCTCGGGGCGCGGCTCGTGGTGCCCGAGGGGCTGGCGCCGTTCACCTTCCTGCTCTCCGAGTCCACGGCGCGTGCCGTCGTCGCGTTGCCGCGCGGCGAGGAGGTGCGCTTCACCGACATGTGCGCGGCGCGCGGGCTGCCCGCGGCGAGGATCGGCGTGGTGGACGGCGCGGACATCGAGGTCCAGGGGCAGTTCACGCTGTCCCTGGACGAGTTGCGCGAGGCGCACGAGCGCCCGCTCCGCGCGCTCTTCGGCTGACCGGGGTCGGGCGGCCGCTCGCACCGCGGCCGGCCGCCCCTCCCGGGGGGCCCGCGCCCGGCGCCCCGCTCAGGGCCTGGTCTCGTAGCGCGGGCCCAGGTCGGGGTCGTCGGTGCGTTCCAGCTTGGTGACCAGGTGCTGGGAGCTCACCAGGTCGTGCAGGAGCACCTTCGTCCGGTCGTGCGGGAGGCCGGCGACGCGCGCCACCTCGTGGGCGTGGACGGCCTCGCCGTCGTGGCGCTGCTCGGCCTGGGCCACGGCCTGGAAGACGGCCTGGTGTTCCCGACCGTAGCCCGGGTTCTCGCGGCCGGTGAACGAACGGCCGGGCGGCTCGGGGGGCGGCGGCTCGGCGCGTTCGGCCTCCTGCTCGGCGGCCTCGACCCGCTGCTTGCCGCGCGTCAGGGGCTCCATCCGTTCGTCGTGGTCGAGCGAGTTCCGGTCGGGCAGATGGGTGCGCTGCTTGGAGGCGCCGGTGGTGACGTTGCGGGCGCTGGGGCGTTCGCCCGCCGCCCTGGCGGCCCTGGCCGCCGCCCGCCGCTGCTCCTCGTTGCCCTCGACCTTCTTGCGGACCATCGCCGCACTCCTCTCTGCTCCGCCGGGGCGGGGTCACCGCTGGACCCGCGCCGGATCACCGCTGGTGGAGGCCCGTGAGCAGGCCGCTGGCCAGCCCGTGCTGGCTCATGGTCCTGTGCACCTGCTCGGCGGTCGCCGCCTCGGGCAGCGGCACCGGTTCCGGCACCGCGTACAGCCGGAAGCGGTAGCGGTGCGGCCGGTCGCCCACCGGCGGTTGGGGGCCGTCCCAGCCGTGGTCGCCGAAGTCGTTGCGGTGGGCGGTCCCGCCGTCGGGCACGTCTCCCTCGGCGACTCCGCTGCTGTCCGGGTCGATGCCGGTGACCAGCCAGTGCACGAAGGTGCCGGACGGGGCGTCCGGGTCCTCGCAGAGCAGCACCAGCTCGGTCGTGCCCTTCGGGGGCGCCGACCAGATCAGGGGAGGGGACACGTTCTCGCCGTCCAGGGTGTAGCGGCCTGGAATCGGCGTGCGGTCGTTGAACGCCGTGCTGTGCAGTTCGATACCAGCCATGCCGTCCGGGGTACCCGGTTCCCGGCGGGGCATTCAGGTGATGCGCCCCTTTTTGTGCCTCCCGGGGCTTCCGGGGTCTTCGCGGCGTATCGCCCGAGAGGGGTGGGGGCTCAGTACGGCGGCTGTGCCGGCGGCTCGTCGCGCAGGCCGTCGATCGCCTGGTAGACCCGGCTCTTGAGACCCTCCGGGTCCGGAACGTGCCGCAGCGTCATCATCCCCTGCTCGGAGGCCGACTGGACGCGGACCGTTCCGTACCGCATCAGCCGCTCCCAGAGGGAGGCGGAGAACGACACGTCGTTGACCCGGGCCAGCGGGATGCTGCGGCCCCGCTTCGACAGAAAGCCCGAGCGCTTGTGCAGCCGCTTGGTGGTGAGGAAGTAGACCGTGGCACGCCACTGGAGCAGCGGCACCAGCCAGAGCCAGATCGCCGCGATCACCGCCGCCCCGAGCACCACCCAGACGCCGGTGCCGCCCCAGTCCTCGTCGGTGGGCAGCACCCAGATGGCCGCGCTCGCCAGGACGATGATCAGACACAGCAGCAGAAACTCGCTGACCAGCGTCGTCCAGTGCTGCCTGGTCTCGTAGACGAGTTCCTCGTCCTCTGCCAGATACCGGTCCGCGTACACCATGGCCGCATCCTAGGCCCGTCGGGGACAGCCGGCCCGGGGGAGCGTCTGGTTGGTATGACCTTGTCACCATCCGATGCCGGGTGGCCGACGTAAGCTCCGTGTCATGTCTGCCGCCCGCCGCAAACCCCGTGTCCACCAAGCCGAACGGGTTCGTGACGCGCTGCTCGCCCAGGTGGAGTTCCTGCGGCTGGCCGTCCACGAACTGCCCGACGAGCGGCTGACGCGGCCGTCCGGTCTGGCCGGCTGGGACGTGCGCGTGCTGCTGGCGCATCTCGCCGAGGAGATGGACACGCTGCCCCGGCTGCTCGCGCGGCCGGCGCCCACGGTGACCAGGGCGGAGGTCGACCTCGAGCGCTGGGCGCTGGGCACTCGCGACCTCGCGGCGGAGCTGGACCGGGACTCCCGCGAGGCCGCCGGCCGCCAGCAGGACCACCGGGCGGCGATCGACGGCGCGGCCGAGGAGCTGGACGCGGTCATCGAGACGGGGGTCAGGGAGGACCTGCTGGTCCCCCACCGGTTCGGCGCGATGCGGGCGTTGGACTTCACGGTGACCAGGATCGTCGAGCTGGTGGTGCACAGCGACGACCTGACCCGCGCGACGGGCACGCCCGTGCGGCTCGACCGGCAGGCGCTGGCGATCACCGTTCGGGTGCTCGCGGACGCGCTGGCCGCCAAGGCGCCCGGCGCCTCGACCGAGGTGCGGGTGCCGCCGTTCGCCGCGGTGCAGTGCCTGGCCGGGCCCCGGCACACCAGGGGCACCCCGCCGAACGTGGTGGAGAGCGACCCGATCACCTGGCTGCGCCTGGCCACCGGGCGCACCGACTGGGCGGCGGCCACCGCCGCCGGCCGGCTGCGGGCCAGCGGCGAACGGGCCGGGGCGCTCGCCGGTGAACTGCCCGTGCTCGCCTGACCGCCCTGCGTCCGCTTTCCGGTCGATCCGGGCCGGGCATGGGGTATGTCTCACAATCGAGGGGTTCTCGCCGACCCCCCGCTCTGGCCTAAACTCATGGTGTGCCACGTGGTGACGGACGACTCAACCACGACCTCGACCCCGGCGAGAAAGGCCCGAGGGACGCTTGCGGCGTCTTCGGAGTCTGGGCCCCGGGCGAGGAGGTCGCCAAACTCACCTATTACGGGCTCTACGCGCTACAGCACCGCGGACAGGAATCCGCGGGGATCGCGGTGAGCGACGGTTCCAAGATCCTGGTCTTCAAGGACATGGGACTGGTCTCCCAGGTCTTCGACGAGACCTCCCTCGGCTCGCTGACCGGCCACATGGCCGTCGGCCACGCCCGCTACTCGACGACCGGCTCCTCCACCTGGGAGAACGCCCAGCCGACCTTCCGGGCGACCGGACACGGCTCGATCGCGCTCGCCCACAACGGGAACCTGGTCAACACGGCCGAGCTGGCCCAGCTCGTCGCCGAGCTGCCGGGCGGCCGCTCCTCCCGCCAGCGGGTGGTGACCAGCAACGACACGGACCTGGTCACGATGCTGCTGGCGGGCCAGCGCGACGAGCAGGGTGAGCCGCTGACCGTGGAGGAGGCGGCGCCGCTGGTGCTGCCCCGGGTCAGGGGCGCCTTCTCGTTCGCGTTCATGGACGAGGACACCCTCTACGCCGCCCGGGACCCGCAGGGCTTCCGCCCGCTGGTGCTCGGCCGGCTGGAGCGCGGCTGGGTGGTGGCCTCGGAGACCGCGGCGCTCGACATCGTCGGTGCCTCGATGGTCCGCGAGGTCGAGCCGGGCGAGCTGATCGCCGTCGACCAGAACGGCCTCCGTTCCACAAGATTCGCGGATGCGAAGCCGCGCGGCTGTGTCTTCGAGTATGTCTACCTGGCCCGCCCGGACACGGACATCGCGGGACGCAACGTGTACCTCTCCCGGGTGGAGATGGGCCGGCGGCTGGCGGCCGAGGCGCCGGTCGACGCCGATCTGGTCATATCGACGCCGGAGTCGGGCACGCCGGCGGCCATCGGCTACGCGGAGGCCAGCGGCATCCCGTACGGCTCGGGCCTGGTGAAGAACTCCTACGTGGGGCGCACGTTCATCCAGCCCAGTCAGACCATCCGACAGTTGGGCATCCGGCTGAAGCTCAACCCGCTGAAGGAGGTCATCCGGGGCAAGCGGCTCGTGGTCGTGGACGACTCCATCGTCCGGGGCAACACCCAGCGCGCCCTGGTGCGGATGCTCCGCGAGGCCGGCGCCGCCGAGGTGCACGTCCGGATCAGCTCGCCTCCGATCAAGTGGCCCTGTTTCTTCGGCATCGACTTCGCGACCCGCGCCGAGCTGATCGCCAACGGGCTCTCCGTGGCCGAGATCGGCGCCTCGCTGGGCGCCGACTCGCTCTCCTACATCTCGCTCGACGGGATGGTCGAGGCCACCACCATCGCCAGGCCCAACCTCTGCCGGGCCTGCTTCGACGGCGAGTACCCGGTGGAGCTGCCGGACCCCGAGCTGCTCGGCAAGGACCTCCTGGAGCAGCGGGGGAACGAAGGCGCCGCGCGGCAGGGCGCCTCGCTGCCCCTGGTCACCGGTCCCGGCGCGGCCGACGCGCTGCGTCGCCCGTGAGCCGACCGGCACCGGTGCCGCACGACCACACGAGAGAGACCTGATGACGACGAACGTGCCCGGAGCCAGCTACGCGGCGGCCGGTGTCGATATCGAGGCCGGCGAGACCGCCGTCCGGCTGATGAAGGAGTGGGTCGCCAAGGCCCAGCGCCCCGAGAGCGTGGGCGGCCTCGGCGGCTTCGCCGGACTCTTCGACGCCTCGGCGCTGACCCGCTACCGGCGCCCCCTGCTCGCCTCGGCCACCGACGGCGTCGGTACCAAGGTCGCCATCGCGCAGCGCCTCGACATCCACGACACGGTCGGCCGCGACCTGGTCGCCATGGTCGTCGACGACCTGGTGGTCTGCGGCGCCGAGCCCCTCTTCATGACCGACTACGTCTGCGTCGGCAAGGTCTACCCCGAGCGGGTCGCGGCCCTGGTGAAGGGGATCGCCGAGGGCTGTGTGCTGGCCGGCTGCGCGCTGGTGGGCGGCGAGACCGCCGAGCACCCGGGGCTGCTCGGCCCGGAGGAGTACGACATCGCCGGGGCGGCGACCGGCGTGGTCGAGGCGGACGCCCTGCTGGGCGCCGACCGGGTCCGCCCGGGAGACGTGGTCGTGGCGATGGCGGCCAGCGGACTGCACTCCAACGGCTACTCGCTGGTCCGCCACGTGCTGCTGCACCAGGCCGGCTGGGGGCTTGAGCGCGAGGTGCCCGAGTTCGGCAGGACGCTTGGCGAGGAGCTGCTGGAGCCGACGCGGATCTACTCGCTGGACTGCCTGGCCCTGACCCGGACGGTCGAGGTGCACGCGTTCGCCCATGTCACCGGGGGCGGGCTCGCCAACAACCTCGGCCGGGTGCTGCCCGAGGGCGTGCGCGCGGTGCTGGACCGCTCCACCTGGCGGCCGGCGCCGGTCTTCGACGTGGTGGGCGCGGTCGGCCGGGTGGCCAGGGAGGAGCTGGAGCGCACGCTGAACATGGGCGTGGGCATGGTCGCGGTGCTGCCGCGCGAGTCGGTGGACCCGGCGCTGGCGCTGCTCGGCGAACGAGGCGTCCCCTCCTGGGTCCTCGGCGAGATCGTCGCCGCGGAGACCGACGGGGGAACGGCCACGCTCAGCGGGAACCACCCGGGTTGACGGTGGAGCCGCCCACGGTGGGGCCGGAGGCAGGACCGGTCCCCACACCGACCACCGCGCGGGTCGTGCCCGCGCGGTGGAAGAAGCGCCCGTGGAGCGCGTGCCGGCGTGCGGGCGACGGCCCACACAACACTGAGACCGGTCCGGGAGGCTCCCGGACCGGGCCAGTCGTCACGCGTCCATCGGACGCCATGAGTTGGTCGAAGACGAACGACGCCAGTCAGGCGCCACGCCGTTTCGAAGAGTCGGGGGACGGCTCTTGGTCGTCCTCCTCGTCCTCTTCGTTGTACAGCTCCGCGTACCGCGCGTACAGGTCGTCGTCCAGCTCATCGTCGCTCTCGGCAGGCTCGCCGTTGGACGGCTGCTGGTCCTGCGTCGGAGAAGCACCCAGCTCTTCGGCCAGGCGAGAAAGGTCCGTCCGGCCGCTGTTGTACTTCAGCTGGCGGGCGACCTTAGTCTGCTTGGCCTTGGCCCGGCCGCGCCCCATTGGCTCGACCCCCTCAACGACGGGGCACGACGGCCCCGGAGTGTTGACATCCGTTCATGATCGAGAGTGGGCCCTTCTCAGAAGCGCCCAGTCCATCGGCCTTTAACCGTACCTGCTTCCGGGACCCCGCGGTACGTCGTCCGCAGGACCCGAGCCGCAACGCCCGCCGCCCGAAGAACCCTCTCTGCTGGTCAACGGCGATTTTACCTTCTTTCCCAGTACGACTCGTCCGCAGGGGGTGACATGTCTTACGCAAACGGGCGATCCACGCCCCTGGCCTGCGAGATTCGCTGTTCCGCGATCCGGTCGGCGGCCACGGCCGGGGGAACGCCGTCGCTGTCGGCGCGCTGGAAGATCTCGCGCGTGGTGAGTCGGATGTCGGCGGCCTTGGTCTTCGCACGTGCGAAGTCGAAGCCGTGCAACTCGTCGGCGACCTGGATCACCCCGCCGGAGTTCACCACGTAGTCCGGCGCGTAGAGGATGCCCCGGTCGGCGAGGTCCTTCTCGACCCCCGGGTGGTCCAGCTGGTTGTTGGCCGCGCCGCAGACGACGGCGGCCCGGAGCAGCGGGACGGTGTGGTCGTTGAGCACGCCGCCCAGCGCGCAGGGGGCGTAGATGTCCAGTTCCTGGGCGCCGATCAGTTCGTCGGCCGTGTCCACCGCGACGACCGAGGGGTGGGCGGCACGCACACGGCGGACCGCCTCGGCGTTGACGTCGTGGATCAGGACCCGGGCGCCTGCCTCGACCAGCTGGTCGACGAGGAGGTGACCGACCTTGCCCACGCCGGCGACGCCGACCGCGCGGCCGGTGAGCTCGGGGGAGCCCCAGCGGTGCTCGGCCGAGGCGAGCATGGCCTGGAAGACGCCGTAGGCGGTGAGCACCGAGGAGTCGCCGGCGCCGCCGTTCTCGGGGGAGCGCCCCGTGGTCCAGCGGCAGGTCCTGGCGACGACGTCCATGTCACGGACATAGGTGCCGACATCGCAGGCGGTGACGTAGCGGCCGCCGAGCGCGGCCACGCAGCGACCGTAGGCGAGCAGCAGCTCCTCGGTCTTGATCTTCTCCGGATCACCGATGATCACGGCCTTGCCGCCGCCGTGTTCCAGGCCGGCCAGCGCGTTCTTGTAGGTCATCCCGCGCGCCAGCCGGAGGGCGTCGGCGAGCGCGGCGCTCTCGGGACGGGGGGAGTCCGGGTAGGCGTGGAAACGGGTGCCGCCCAGCGCGGGGCCGAGCGCGGTGGAGTGGACGGCGATCACGGCGCGGAGACCGGTGGGCCGGTCCTGGCAGAGGACGACCTGTTCGTGTCCGCCCTGGTCCGAGTGGAACAGGGTGTCGAGCACCTCGGCCTCCGGGGCGCTGTCGCCGGTGACAGCGGGACGTACGTCGGTCACGGTGGTGACTCCTGTAGGTCGATCGAGACGCCCTCGTTGATGGTGAGGGCTTTGGTGAGACGAGAGTACGGCGGGTCGGGCGCCGGGGATGCCGTGGGTGCGCGGTAGTGACACGATCAGGGCGGTGCCCACGGCCCCGGGCGGAGGGCGGCCGGGGCCGGACGTGAGCTGGGAGGGGTGGCGTGGCGAAGGTTCCGTACGCGGCGTATCTGAGGGTGTACGAGCCGCTCGCGGCCTTTCCCGAGCCGGAGCGCGCGCACTGGGCGGAGTACGCCAGGCGCCCGCGGCTGCCGGGGCTCCAGGACGAGCTGCGGGCGGCGCTGGGGGCGGTCGTCGCGACGCCGCCGCGGGTGGCGCCGGCGCGGGAGAGCGCCGACGCGTTCGTGACCTGGCTGGACGGGGTGCTGTGCGTCTGCCCGTGGCGGACCAGGCTGC
This sequence comes from Streptomyces zhaozhouensis, assembly GCF_900230195.1. Taxonomy (GTDB): domain Bacteria; phylum Actinomycetota; class Actinomycetes; order Streptomycetales; family Streptomycetaceae; genus Streptomyces; species Streptomyces zhaozhouensis. Next base: position 31,781 of record NZ_OCNE01000006.1, on the reverse strand, counting down.
GGTCCTGGCAGGCGATGGGGGAGGTGGGGCAGTGGCTGATGCCGCAGTCGGTGGTGGACTCGGCCCTGCCGCCCGGCGTGCGACGGCGCGCCTCGGACGAGTACACGCGCTGGCGTGAGCGCAATCCGGACGCGCGCCCCTGGATACGCTCCGCGCTCTGGCATGTGCCGGTGCGCTGGTTCGTGCTCTTCGCGGACGACGAGCGGGAGTTCCGCGAGGTGGGGCGCCCCTCGGTGGACGGAGTGTCGCGGCTTCGTTACCGCACGCCGATGGTCCAGGCGCGGCGCCGGGTGGCCAGGGGGCTGCGCGCGCTCCGGGAGACGATGCCCGACGGGCCGATGGTGGGGGCGCTCACCGATGTGGGTCGCTGGCTCGAGGAGTTCCACCCCCGATCGCTGGTCGAACTGGACTACGGCGGGTTGGTCTATACGATCTCCGAGGACCAACTGGCGGCCGATCACTCGGCGGCCGAGGTGGCGGAGGGGCTGAGCGCTCTGGCCGCCGGCGATCTGGAGCGGGCCCAGCGGATCTACGAAGGGCTGACCGATCGCTGGATGGCCGTGCGAGAACGCCAGTTCGCCAACTGAAAGCGGGGCGTGAGGGGACTAAAGCCCCAAGCGTGATGGAAGGCACTGTACGGACTCTTGCCTTCAAGTGCTCCCCTCGTGTCAAAATAGGACAAGGAGTTCGGAGGGGCTCCATCTGTCCGTCGCGGGGCGGATGGATCGGTATTGCGCCTCCTTGGGAGGGCTGATGGCGACTCATTCACGTTGTGACTGATCGTCACGGTCGTGTGACTGTCCGCTATGGCATGGTCCATCGGCTTCCGCCGAGGTTGAACACCTGAGAGGGCAATTCCATCGGTTTGGCCGACCCGGCTGGACGGATGGTGTAGTTGTAGTGCCGAGGACAAGCCGTTCGTCCTATAACCGACTCGACTCGCGTCTGTCATTTCGGGCAACGTGGGTCAAGGTGCAGAATTTAGAGGAAAGAACCGTGATGGTTCGGTTCTCCCGAGGAGGCCGCTCATGACCGCTCGCACCCCTGATGCCGAGCCGCTGCTGACCCCGGCTGAGGTTGCCACGATGTTCCGCGTCGACCCTAAAACGGTCACACGCTGGGCAAAGGCGGGCAAGCTTACGTCTATCCGCACGCTTGGTGGGCACCGCCGCTATCGCGAAGCGGAGGTGCGCGCACTGTTGGCGGGCATCCCGCAGCAACGTGGCGAGGCCTGAGCAACACCGCACACCCCAGGCTCCGGGGCCCCCACTCCGGTCCGCTTGGCTTCGATCGCGTCGGACTCCGCCGGGTCCGACGCGATCTTTTTGTGCCCCGGGGGCGGTTCCTGAGGGTCCGTGAGGTTCCCCCAACTCCCGGTGCAATTGCACATATTAAATTGGCGGGTGTCTCTACGGGGTCGAACGAGTCCAGCGCGCAATCAAGTTGAGTGACTCCCGTCACACGCGTCTCCGCTTGCCTCGCGCCCCGCTCGCGGGGTAGTACGCCCGCTTGCTGCCCGACTTGATCCTTCCCCGCTCCGACACGGCGAAAGCCCGGACCCTCTCGGAGGGGCCGGGCTTTCGGTAAAGAATTGAACTAACGCGGTCCTGACGGGATTTGAACCCGCGGCCTCCACCTTGACAGGGTGGCGAGCACTCCAAACTGCTCCACAGGACCAAGCTGCGTCGGTGACTCTACCCCAGTCGGCGGGTCCCGTGCCAATCGGTTCCCGCCGCCCGGGAGAAGCGGACTTCTCCCAGGTCAGGAAGGCCTCGCGGGAGCCAGCGCGTCGACCGCCCTGACAATCCGCTTCTCCGAGACCGGGTAGGCCGTGCCCAGCGCGTGGGCGAAGTAGCTCACCCGCAGCTCCTCGATCATCCAGCGGATCTCCGATGCCCGTTCGGGCACCGGGGTGCCGGCGGGGAACTGCTCCAGCAGCCACGCGTGTTCGTCCATCATCTCCCTGACCTTGGCCGTCCTGGCCAGGTCGCGCTCCGCCTGGTGCGGCAACTGCTGGAGCCTGCGGTCGACCGCCTGGAGGTAGCGCAGCAGGTCGGGCAGCCGCCGCGCGCCGTGCTCGGTGACGAAGCCCGCGTGGACCAGCCCGTTCAGCTGCTCCCGCACGTCGGCCAGCGCCGGCCCCAGCGTCGCGCCCCGGACCGTCGCCAGCCGGCGCTCGCACGTGCCCCAGGCCGCCAGCACCTCCCTGACCTGCCGCGTCAGCCGCAGCGTCAGCTCGACGATGTCGGCCCGCACCGCGTCGAAGAGCCGGGTGAAGCCCGCCTCGTCCCACGCGGGACCGCCGTGCGCCGCGACCAGCCGGTCGGCCGCGGCCGTCACCACGTCGTCGAAGAGCGCGGGCACCGAACCGTGCGGGGTGCTGGCCAGCGCCAGCTTGCCCGCGTTGTCGAGCTTCCGCTGGGCGAACTTCCCCGGATCCGACGGCAGGTTGAGCAGCACCAGGCGGCGGGTGCCCCTCGCCATGGCCTCCGCCTGGGCCGCCTCGTTGTCGAAGAGCCGCACCGCGACCGAGCCGCCCTCGTCGACCAACGCGGGGAACGCCTTCACAGGTTGACCGCCGCGCCGGGTCTCCATGACCTTCGGCAGCGTGCCGAGCGTCCAGCGGGTGAGCCCCGTGCGCTGCTCCGGAACGCCCCCGCTCTCCTCCTCACGCCCGCGCGCGCCCCCGCGCGCCGCTCTGGAGCTCTTGGCGCCCCCGTCGAAGGCGCGGTCCAGGGCGGCCTGCGCGCGGGGCTTGAAGCGCAGCTTGAGCGCCTCCAGATCCTTGTCCTCCGGCGCGGGCCCCCCGGTCACCTTCCGGTGCCGCTCGTCCACCACCCGGAAGGTGACCCGCAGGTGGGCCGGGACCTTGTCCTGGTCGAAGTCCTCGGGCGCGATCCGCGTCCCCGTCAGCCGCGTCAACCCCGCGGCCAGTGCCACCCGCAGCGGCGCCTCCGTCGGCTCCGGCGTCTCGGCGAGGAAACGGCGCGCGAAGTCCGGCGCCGGAACGCAGTTCCGCCGCAGCGGCTTGGGCAGCGAACGGATCAGCTCGGTCACCAACTGCTCGCGCAGCCCCGGGATCTGCCAGTCGAAGCCGGCCGACGTCACCTGGTTCAGAACCTGAAGGGGCAGATGGACGGTGACCCCATCCGCGTCCGCGCCCGGCTCGAACTGGTACGTCACCCGGAGCCGCAGGCCGCCCTGGCGCCAGGTGTCGGGATAGTCGCGCTCGGTGATCTGCCCGGCCCGCTCGTTGATGAGCATCGACTTCTCGAAGTTGAGCAGATCCGGGTCCTCGTGGCGCTTCCGCTTCCACCAGGCGTCGAAGTGCGCCCCGGAGACGACGTCCTCCGGGATCCGCTGGTCGTAGAAGTCGAAGAGCGTCTCGTCGTCCACCAGGATGTCCCGACGGCGCGCCCGGTGCTCCAGCTCCTCGACCTCGGCCAGCAGCCGGCGGTTGTCCTGGAAGAACTGGTGGTTGGTCCGCCAGTCGCCCTCCACCAGCGCGTGGCGCAGGAACAGCTCGCGCGAGACCTCCGCGTCGATCCGCCCGTAGTTGACCTTCCGGCGGGCGACGATCGGCACCCCGTAGAGGGTCACCCGCTCGTAGGCGAGCACCGCCGCCTGCTTCTGCTCCCAGTGCGGCTCGCTGTAGGTCCGCTTGACCAGGTGGCCCGCGAGCGGCTCGATCCACTCCGGCTCGATCCTGGCGTTGATCCGCGCCCACAGCCGGGACGTCTCCACCAGCTCCGCCGACATCACCCAGCGCGGAGGCTTGCGGAAGAGCGCGGAGCCCGGGAAGACGGCGAACTTCGCGCCGCGCGCGCCCAGATACTCGTGCTTCTCCGGGTCCTTCAGCCCCACCTGCGACAACAGCCCCGCCAGCAGCGACTGGTGGACCACCTGCGGCGCCGCCGCCGGAGTGTCCTCGCCGGCCGGCTCCACGCCCATGGTCCTGCCGACCTGCCGCAACTGGCCGAAGATGTCCTGCCACTCGCGTATCCGCAGGTAGTTCAGGAACTCGTCGCGGCACATCCGGCGGAACGCCGAGGACGACAGCGCCCGCTGCCGTTCCCGCACGTACTCCCAGAGCGCGAGCAGCGCCATGAAGTCCGAGTCCTCGCCGGGGCCCTCCCGGAACCGCGCGTGCCGCGCGTCCGCCTGCTGCTGCTTGTCGGCCGGGCGCTCGCGCGGGTCCTGGATGGACAGCGCGGCGACGACGACCATCACCTCGCGGACGCAGCCGTTCCGTTCCGCCTCCAGCACCATCCGCGCCAGCCGCGGGTCGACCGGCAGCCGGGAGAGCCTGCGCCCGGTCTCCGTCAGCCGGGAGCCGGCCAGCGCGCCCAGCTCCTCCAGCAGTTGGACGCCGGCCTTGATGCTGCGGTGGTCCGGCGGGTCGATGAACGGGAAGCGCTCCACCGCGCCGAGCCCCGCCGCGTTCATCTGGAGGATCACCGAGGCCAGGTTGGTGCGCAGGATCTCCGCGTCGGTGAACTCCGGCCGGGAGAGGAAGTCCTCCTCCGAGTAGAGCCGGACGCAGATGCCGTCGCTGGTCCGGCCGCAGCGGCCCTTGCGCTGGTTGGCGCTGGCCTGGGAGACCGGCTCGATCGGCAACCGCTGCACCTTGGTGCGGTGGCTGTAGCGCGAGATGCGCGCGGTGCCCGGGTCGATCACGTAGCGGATGCCGGGAACGGTCAGCGAGGTCTCGGCGACGTTGGTCGCCAGCACGATCCGCCGGCCGGCGTGGCGCTGGAAGACGCGCTGCTGCTCGCCGTGGGAGAGGCGCGCGTACAGGGGGAGGATCTCGGTGCCGGGCAGCCGGCGTTTCTCCAGGGCGTCGGCGGTGTCCCTGATCTCGCGCTCGCCGGAGAGGAAGACCAGGATGTCGCCGGGGCCCTCGGCCATCAGCTCGTCCACGGCGTCCGAGATCGCGGTGACCTGGTCCCGGTCCTCGCCCTCGGCCTCCTCGCCGTCCCCGCCCTCCTCCAGCAGCGGGCGGTAGCGCACCTCCACCGGATAGGTCCGCCCGGAGACGGAGACGATGGGTGCCTCCTCGCCCTCGGCGTCGCGGAAGTGGCGGGCGAAGCGCTCCGGGTCGATGGTCGCCGAGGTGATGATCACCTTCAGGTCGGGGCGGCGCGGCAGCAGCTGGGCGAGGTAGCCCAGCAGGAAGTCGATGTTGAGGCTGCGCTCGTGGGCCTCGTCGATGATGATCGTGTCGTACTGCCGCAGTTCGCGGTCCTGCTGGAGCTCGGCGAGCAGGATGCCGTCGGTCATTAGCTTCACCAGGGTCCGGTCGCTGCCCTGGTCGGTGAAGCGGACCTTGAAGCCGACCACCTCGCCCACCGAGCCGCCCAGCTCCTCGGCGACCCGCTGTGCCACCGTGCGCGCGGCGATCCGGCGGGGCTGGGTGTGGCCGATCAGGCCGCGCACCCCGCGGCCCAGCTCCAGGCAGATCTTGGGGATCTGGGTGGTCTTGCCCGAGCCGGTCTCGCCGGCGACGATCACCACCTGGTGGTCGCGGACGGCCGCCAGGATCTCGTCCTTCTTCTGGCTGACCGGCAGCTGCTCTGGATAGACGATGGCCGGCACGGCGGCCCTGCGCCGCTCGACCCGCCGCTCGGCGGTGTCGACGGCCTCGGCGATCTCGGCCAGCACGGCCTGCCGGGCCGCCGGCTTCCTGATACGCCTGGCACCCTCGAGCCGCCGGCCGAGCCGGAGCTCGTCGGCGAGGGTGAGCGTCGGCAGGCGGTCGGCCACGGCCGCGAGGGAGAGGGGAGGAGTGTCGGTAGACATACGGAGTCCAGAATCTCACCTTCGCGCGCCGGGCGGCGAGCCCATATCGGACCGCGCGCGTTCTGCCCGTTACGCGGCTTTCGGGTGCTTAGGGTGCCCTCGTGGGGAGTCAGCAGCCAACCGCCGAACGCCGGCCGTCCTCGGGCAGCGAGGCGCTGCTGCCCGCCGTGGTCATCTCGTTGATCCTGGCGGTCTCGGCGGGGATTTTCGCCGGCTCCTACAGCTACGCCATGGCCGATCCGACGCCGCGCGCCGTCCCGATCGCCGTTCTCGAGGAGCCGGCCGGGGGCGCCTCACGGGTGGCCGCCTTCCTGGACGCCCTGGACCGAGGGCTGGACAGCGCGATCGAACGGCGTCGCGTCGCCGGCTATCCACAGGCCCTGGACGAGATCGAGGACCAGCGGGCCTTCGCCGTCGTCCGGCTCCGGGACGGCGGGCGGCTGGAGCTCGACCTCGCCGGCGCGGCCGGCGCCTCGGTCGCCGAGGTCCTGGAACGCGCGGCCCCCGAGGCGGCCCGCGCGGTCGGCAGCGAGATCACCGTCCGCGACATCAAGCCCCTGCACCCGGGCGACCCGCGCGGACTCGCGCTCTTCTACATGAATCTGGCCGTGATCGTCTGCGGCTTCCTCGGCGCGATCCAACTGGGGGTGCACGCGGCGCGTCTGCGGCCCTGGGAGCGGATCTGCGTGATCGCCTGCTACTCGCTGCTCGGCGGACTGTGCGTGGTGGCGGCGGTCGACTGGATCCTGGACGCGGTGCCGCTGCCGTTCCCCCAGACGTGGCTGATCCTCGCGGGGACGATGTTCACGGCCGGCATGGTCTTCACGATGTTCGACACGCTCTTTCGGCGGTGGGCGCTGCTCCCCACCTGGGGGCTGCTGATGCTCCTCGGCAACCCCTCCTCGGGCGGGGCGGTCTCCTGGCCGCTGCTGCCGTCGCTCTTCGGCACGGTCGGCCGCTGGCTGCCGCCCGGTGCCTCGGTCAACGCCCAGCACGCCGCCGTCTACTTCCCCGGCCACCAGCATCTTCAGCCGTATCTGGTACTGGCCGGCTGGTCCGCGCTCTCCCTCACGGTCTTCCTGGCCGGCCGCCACCGCCACCCGGGAGGGCGGTGACCCGGACGTCGAACCGGCCGCGGGGCGGGGCGGCTGCGGGGCGGAGAGAGACCGCGGACAGAGAAAGGACCCTGGCGGGCTGGCCTGCCAGGGTCCGGGGTGAAACGAAGGGATGTGGCTGGGGCCGGGATCGAACCGGCGACCTTCCGCTTTTCAGGCGGACGCTCGTACCAACTGAGCTACCCAGCCGGAGCGGTCCTGACGGGATTTGAACCCGCGGCCTCCACCTTGACAGGGTGGCGAGCACTCCAAACTGCTCCACAGGACCCGGCTGTCCGCCGTCGATGGACGGTGAAGAAGTGTTCACCGTGTGCCACCGGCCGGCATCGCTGGATCAGCGTATCACGGTGCGGAGGGCCCTCCGCACCGCTTTCCCGGCGGGGTGGCGACGTGTCACCACGGGGGCGGCGCGGGATGGAAAGCCGCAGTTGGGAGGGGGGTTCGGGGAGAGAGCGCGCCCGTTCGCCGGCCGCTCGGGCGGCGGGGGGAACGAGGACCACGCGGCGTAGCGGACCCTCGACGAGAACGGAGGGAAAACCGCGTGGGAAAGAAGGCGATACGACGTACCCCCGACGGGATTCGAACCCGCGCTACCGCCTTGAAAGGGCGGCGTCCTGGGCCGCTAGACGACAGGGGCCTGATCGCAAGCCCACCAATACACCGGCGTGGGCCCGAGCAGCATAGGCGATCGCGCGCGTGATCGGCAAAACGGTTGACCGGTCGCCGGCCATTCCCCCCGACCGGGCTGGTGCGGGAGAATCGGGTTGTGCTGGAGATGACGCGTGAGGAGTTCGAGGGGCTGGTCAGCGAGGCGCTGGACCGGATTCCGCCGGAGCTGACCCGGCTGATGGACAACGTGGCGGTGTTCGTCGAGGACGAGCCGCCGCCGGAGGACCCGGAGCTGCTCGGTCTCTACGAGGGCACCCCGCTCACGGAGCGCGGCGAGTGGTACGCGGGGGTGCTGCCGGACCGCATCTCCGTCTACATGGGGCCGACGCTGCGGATGGTCGCGCGCGAGGGCGGCGGCCGGGAGCTGGTGGTGGCCGAGGTCGAGGTGACGGTCGTGCACGAGATCGCGCACCACTTCGGCATCGACGACGAACGGCTGCACAGCCTGGGCTACGGCTGAGCCCGGCCGGGGGGCGGGTGGCGAGATCCAACTCGCTCCGGAACGAGGGATCCAACTCGCCCCGGAACGAGGGGTGTCGAGCCGCGTTTGCGCCGGGGGCGACGGCGTGCGTATGCTTGTAGATCGTTTGATCCCACTTGCCCGGCGCCCCCTTGATGCGCGCCGTGTGGCGCGTACCTCCTCTCGCCGTGGCTGATCGCATCGCAGGCGGTCCAGAGCACCTACGGAGCTAAGGCGGCGCGTGCCGACTACCCAGACCTCCGGAAGGTTCTCACCTCGCATGTCCCTCACCACGCCCGAGGCCGTATTGCCCTTGGACGAGCCCACCGTCACGTTCGCCGATCTGGGACTTCCCCAGCAGGTCGTTCGTAAACTCGCGGAGAACGGAGTCACCACCCCGTTCCCCATCCAGGCCGCCACCATCCCCGACGCGATGGCCGGTCACGACATCCTCGGCCGGGGCCGCACCGGTTCCGGCAAGACCCTGAGCTTTGGCCTGCCGCTGCTGGCCAGGCTGGCCGGCGGCCGTACCGAGCCCAAGCGGCCGCGCGCCGTCATCCTCACGCCCACCCGCGAGCTGGCCATGCAGGTGGCCGACGCGCTGGAGCCCTACGGCGACGTGCTGGGCCTGCGGCTGAAGGTGGTCTGCGGCGGCACCTCCATGGGCAACCAGATCTACGCCCTGGAGCGCGGCGTCGACGTCCTGGTGGCCACCCCGGGCCGGCTGCGCGACGTGATCGGCCGGCGTGCCTGCTCGCTGGACGACGTGCAGGTCGCGGTGCTCGACGAGGCCGACCAGATGGCCGACCTGGGCTTTCTGCCCGAGGTCACCGAGCTGCTCGACCTGGTCCCGCCCGGCGGCCAGCGGATGCTCTTCTCCGCCACCCTGGAGAACGAGATCGACACCCTGGTCAAGCGCTATCTGGTCGACCCGGTGAGCCACGAGGTGGACGCCGCCCAGGGCGCGGTGACCACCATGAGCCACCACGTGCTGATCGTGAAGCCCCGCGACAAGGCCCCGCTGACGGCGGCGATCGCCGCCGGCGAGGGCAGGACCATCGTCTTCGTCCGCACCCAGCTGGGCGCCGACCGGGTCGCCGGCCAGTTGCGCGAGGCCGGCGTGCGCGCCGACGCGCTGCACGGCGGGATGACCCAGGGCGCGCGGACGCGGACCCTGGCCGACTTCAAGGACGGCAGGGCCAGCGTGCTGGTGGCCACCGACGTGGCGGCCCGCGGCATCCACGTCGACGGCATCGACGTGGTGCTCAACGTGGACCCGGCCGGTGACCACAAGGACTACCTGCACCGTTCGGGCCGCACCGCCCGCGCGGGGCGTTCCGGCACCGTGGTCTCGCTCGCGCTGCCGCACCAGCGGCGGACCATCTTCCGGCTGATGGAGGACGCGGGCGTGGACGCCGCGCGCCACACCATCGGTCGCGGTGACCTCTTCTCGCAGGACGTGGCCGACATCGTCGGCGCGCGTTCGCTGACCGAGGTGCAGGCCGAGGCGGCGATGGGCGCCGCGACGCACTCCGAGCGCGAGGTCGCCAGGCTGGCGCGGGAGCTGGAGAAGGCCAGGGGCCGTTCGGCCGAGCTGGTCGAGGAGGCCGAGCGGCTGACGGCGCGTGCCGCGCGGGAGCGCGGCGACGACCCGGCGGAGGCGATCTCGCAGGCCGCCGAGGCCAGGGCCGAGGCCCTCGCCGAGGCGGAGCGCGAGGCCGAGCGGGAGGCGATCCGCGAGGCCAGGCGTGCCGAGAAGGCGGCCCGCGCCGAGGCGGCGCGCAACGAGCGCGGTGAACGAGGTGAGCGCGGCGGGTTCCGCCGCGACGGGCACCGCGGCGGCGGCGACCGGGGCGGGTTCCGCCGCGACGACCGGCCGCGCGGTGGCGACCGGGGCGGGTTCCGGGACGACCGGCGTTCGCACGGGCGGCGCGAGGACGGCGGCGGTTTCCGCCGTGACGAGCACCGGGGCGGCGGCGACCGCGGCGGCTACCGGGGCGGGGACCGCGAGGGCGGCGGCTTCCGTCGCGAGGGTGGCTTCCGCAGGGACGAGCACCGGGGGGGCGGCGGGTTCCGCCGCGACGACCGGCAGCGCTCCGGCGGTGACCGTGGCGGCTACCGGGGTGAGCGCTCCGGCGGCTCCTTCGACCGTCGCGCCGACAAGCCGCGCTGGAAGCGCAACGACTGACCCGACGCACCGCCCCGCCGTCTCACCGGCGGGGCGGGCCCGTTTCCCGGGGCTCCCGGGCGAACGGGCAGGTCGGCGGGGGAGTGGCACTGTTGGCCCCGGATGGCGTGCCGACATGGCTGATTCCCCTCGAACCGGGCGTGCGGGGCGGGCTATGCTGCTCCGTGCGGGCCGTTAGCTCAATTGGCAGAGCAGTGGACTTTTAATCCATTGGTTGTGGGTTCGAGTCCCACACGGCCTACAAGAACGACCCTTGGTCAGAGTGCTCCTGACCGGGGGTCGTCGCCGTTTTCGGGCCCGAAGTGATCGCCTGGTGCGGCGAGTCACGGAAGCGAGTGACCGTGCCGCACGGGCCGCCCACGTAGGTGGGTCACGGGGTCCGTTCCCTCGGGTGTTGTCGGCGTCGGCGATCGCCGACGCGATCCGGCCGCGCAGCCCGAGGGCGTCAGGGACGCCGTAACGGCACGGCCATCTCGGCGGCGGTCTCGCCGGTGGCGGCGCCGCGGACCGACGTCGCGGCCAGGCGGTGCCCTAGGCGTCGATGGCCTCGGCGGCGAACGGCTCCTCGGTAGCGGCACCCGGCCCCCGGGCCCGACGCCGAGTCGGCAACCTGGCACCGGCCCCGGTCGCCCCCCGACGGGCGGTGAGAGGATGCCGGGCATGGAGCGACGTGTGTGGGAGAGGTTGGGACGGCGGGCCTCCGTCGTCGGGCTCGGCACCTGGCAGTTGGGCGCCGACTGGGGCGAGGTCTCGGAGGACGCCGCACACGCGGTACTTGACGCCTCCCTCGACGCGGGGGTGACCTTCTTCGACACCGCCGACGTCTACGGCGACGGCCGCAGTGAACGGCTGATCGGCCGCTACCTGCGGGAACGGCCGGACGCCGAGGTGCTGGTGGCCACCAAGATGGGGCGCCGGGTCGAGCAGTCGCCCGAGCACTACACGCTGGACAACTTCCGCGCGTGGACCGACCGTTCGCGCGAGAACCTCGGCGTGGACCGGCTGGACCTGGTGCAGTTGCACTGCCCGCCGGCCGCGGTGATCGCCTCGGACGCGGTCTTCGACGCGCTGGACACCCTGGTCGCCGAGGAGCGGGTCGCGGGGTACGGGGTGAGCGTCGAGACCTGCGACGAGGCGCTCGCGGCCATCGCCAGGCCCGGGGTCGCCAGCCTCCAGATCATCCTCAACCCCTTCCGCCGGAAGCCGCTGGAGCGGGTGCTGCCGGCCGCCGCGGACGCCGGGGTCGCGGTGATCGTGCGGGTGCCGCTGGCGTCGGGTCTGCTCTCCGGCCGGTACACCGCCTCGACGGTCTTCGCGGAGAACGACCACCGCACGTTCAACCGGCGCGGTGAGGCGTTCGACCAGGGCGAGACCTTCTCCGGCGTGGACTTCGCGACCGGCGTCGAGGCCGCCGCGGAGTTCGCGCGGCTGCTGCCCGAGGGGGTGGACCCGGCGGCGGGCGCGCTGCGCTGGGCCGTTCAGCAGCCGGGGGTGACCACGGTGATCCCGGGCGCGAGGTCGGCGGAGCAGGCGGCGGCCAACGCGGCGGCGGCCGGGCTGCCGCCGCTTGACGAGCCGACGCTGCGGGCCGTGCGGGACCTCTACGACCAGCGGCTGCGCGACCAGGTGCACCACCGCTGGTAGCCCGCCGGCGCCGGCGCTTGTGTCGCACGCCGGAGCGTGCGCCCCGCTCCGCGAACCGGCGCGCGTGCGTGCTCGTTCACCACTCCGGACGATGCCGCGCGCCGGTGTCGCGGCGTTTTCGCGCCGGGGACGACCGGAAATGCTGGCCCTGGCAGCGCGGCGCTGCCGTCGCGTGGGGACAGCAGGGGGCCCGATGAGGCGGTACGGGAGGTGGCCAACGGTGGGTTCTGGGGTGCCCGCTCGGCGCTCCCGGGGCGTGTGGCGGCGGATACGCGGCGATCGGCCGGCCATCGCCTGATCAGCGCATCGGTGCCGCGCGGCCGCAGAGGGGCCGTGCCATGGCGCGGCCGGGCTGCTGGGGCCCGGCCGCGCCGCGGGGCGCGGTCGCGGGGGGTGCGCGCCGTGCGCACAGTGGGAGAGTGCGGAGCAAGGGTCCCGGTACTGCGTGGTGGCGGCTCTATCCCGTCGTGCCCGGGGCGCTGCTGGTGGTCGGGGGAGTGCTCGACTTCGTGACGCCGCCGCACGTCACCCTCACCCCCTTCTATGTCGCCGCGCCGATCGCGGCGGCACCCGTGCTGTCGTTCGGGGCGACGGCGGTCTACTCGGTGCTGGCGACGCTGCTGGTCGTCTTCGAGGTGGCGAGGATCACTCCCAACGGCCCCGAGGCGCCGGTGAAGATCGGCACCGTGGCGCTGATGGGCCTCTTCGCTCTCTTTCTGAACCGCCTGCTCGCCCGCAGGGACGCGCGCGTGGCCTCCGCGCGGCGGATCGCCGAGACCGTGCAGCGCGCGGTGGTGCCCGAACCACCCGAGCGCGTCGGGCCCCTGCGGGTCTCCGCGCGCTACCGGGCCGCCCAGCGGAACGCGCTGATCGGCGGCGACCTCTACTCCCTGCGGGAGACCCCCCACGGTGTGCGGATGCTGGTCGGGGACGTGCGGGGGAAGGGGCTCGGCGCCACGGAGGTGGTGGCGGTGCTGCTGGGGGCGTTCCGCGAGGCAGCCGAGAGCGAGGTGGAGCTGGGCGAGGTGGCGGCGCGGATGGAGGACACCCTGATCCGCGAGCGCCACAACCGCCCGGACCTGGAGTCCAACGAGGGGTTCACCACCGCCGTTCTCGTCGAGCTCACCGAGGGCCCTCCGCTGCGGCTGCGCCTGATCAACCGGGGGCACCCCCCGCCGGTGCTGCTCGGCCCCGGCGGCGAGGCGCGCTATCTCGCCGCCGAGACGGCGCTGCCGCTGGGCCTGCGGGAGTTGGAGGCGCACCGCGACCAGGCGACCACGGCGGACTTCCCGCCCGGGGCGCATCTGCTGCTGTACACGGACGGACTGAGCGAGGCCAGGGACGCGGAAGGCGTCTTCTACGACCCGCTGGCGCGCCTCGGGGACCGTCGCTTCCCGACGCCCAGGGCGCTGCTGGACTGGCTGCTCGACGACGTGACGGCGCACAGCGGGGGCGGTCTCAAGGACGACCTGGCGCTGCTGGCCGCCCAGTCCTCGGTCGCCAACGCGCCCCGGACGTCCACGGCTTGAGCACGTTGACCGGCGTCCGGAGGGCAACGGACCCTCGACTGCCGCGAGTTGACCGGGGCCGGGACGGTGTCCCGGCCGCCCCACGCGCCCCAGGGGTGTCACCGAGGGTGCAAGGAGGGTGCCCCTGCGATAACAATTGACGCACCGTCAGGATGCGACTCCGCCCACACTGGTTTGAAATTTTGCCCGTTTTGCAGGAGTTGGTAGGCGATGGTCCCGCCGCCGCCCGTGGGTTTTTCCCGGCAGCACTTGGAATCCAGCGGTCCCGTCTATTAACGTTCGATAACGCAGCGCGGTAGTCACCCCCGCCGCCAGAGGCGGGGCCGCGTCGCAATCGCCGAATCCGGCGCGTGCGCCACCAACGCACCGAAGGAACCGGGGAACCACCACTTGGGGTGAATCGGACGGCCGGGGGGAGACCGCCAGCCGCTCGTAGGAGACCTTCCTGCTCCGAACCCGTCAGCTAACCCGGTAGGTGAGAGGGAAGGAAAGGAGAACGCCCCTGTGGCGTCGAACCGGCACGCCTCCGTGGACTCCCTGGACGCCCCGCCACGGGAGCGCACCACCCCCCCGGAGGACGGATACGGCACCTATGCCGCCTCCTACGGGACCCACCCCACGTACTACGGCCCCCGGGTCACCGAGGACGAGCCCCGCCCCGAGTGGAACCCGGGCGAGGAGACCCTCCGCCCGGTCCGCGGCCGGCACCGCGTAGCCCGCCAGCGCGGCGGCACCATCGCCCGCAGCAGGGCCGTGCTCGGCGTGGGCGTCATCGCCGCCGTCGGCGCGGGTGGCATGGCCACCGCCAACGAGGAGGGCGCCGGCTCGGTCCCCGGCATGGGCGGCGCCGTCGACCACGTCGCCGAACTGCCGCTGCTGGGGGCGCTCGTCTCCACCGGCGACGACGCGGCGACCACCTCCGTCTTCACCACGGCCGGCCTCACCGAGAGCGAGGTCGCCTCCGGGCGTGCCGACGCCGGCGAGGCGCTGCGGGCGCGCATCCTCCAGCAGGCCGACCAGCAGGAGGCCAGCGCCGAGACCCAGGCGCGCTCCGAGGCCGTGACCCAGGCGCGGACCGCCGCCGCCGAGCGGGCCGCGGAGCAGGCCGAGGCCGAGCGGGTCGCCGAGGAGGAGCGGCAGCGCGCCGAGGAGGAGGAGCGGCAGCGGCAGGAGGAGGAGCGGCGCCTGGCCGAGCTGCGCGCCAGCTACTCCGTGCCGGTCAGCGGCTACCGCCTCACCTCCGGCTTCGGCGAGAGCGGCTCCATGTGGCAGTCGACGCACACGGGCACCGACTTCGCCGCCTCCACCGGCACCCCGGTGAAGAACGTGCACACCGGCACGGTCAAGGAGGCCGCCTGGGCCGGCTCCTACGGTTACCGGATCATCGTCGAGCAGGAGGACGGCAACGAGGTCTGGTACTGCCACCTCTCCTCGATGAGCGTCTCGGCCGGCGCGGAGGTCACCACCGGTGACGTCATCGGCCGGGTCGGCTCCACGGGCAACTCCTCGGGCCCCCACCTCCACATGGAGGTGCGTCCCTCGGGCGGCGACGCGATCGACCCGCTGAGCTGGCTCCGGGGCAAGGGCCTGTCCGTCTGACGGGCCCCCACTGACGGCCGGCGGCTCTGGCGGCGCCCCCCGACGCCAGGGCCGCCGGTCCCTCTTGTGTCACGGACGGTGCGTGAGATGCTCACGCCATGACGGCTACGACACGCGCCGTGGGCGCGCTCCAGGTCTCCCCGCTCTGCCTCGGGGGCAACGTCTTCGGCTGGACGGCCGACGAGGCCCAGTCGTTCACGGTTCTCGACGCCTACGTGGACGGCGGCGGCAACCTCGTGGACACCGCCGACAGCTACAGCTCCTGGGCGCCGGGCAACCCCGGCGGCGTATCGGAGACCGTCATCGGCCGCTGGCTGGCCCGCCGCGGCCGGCGGGACGACGTGCGGGTGGCGACGAAGGTCGGGGCGCACCCCGACTTCAAGGGGCTCTCCCGGGAGAACATCCACCGTGCCGCCGACGCCTCGCTCGCCCGCCTCGGCGTCGACCACATCGACCTGTACTACACGCACTTCGACGACGAGTCGGTGCCCGTCGAGGAGATCGTCACCGCCCTCGACGAGCTGGTGACCGCCGGCAAGGTCAGGGAGATCGCCGTCTCCAACATCTCGACCGAACGCCTCACCGCCTCCCTGGAGTTCTCCCGCGACGCCGGCAAGGCCCGGTACGTCGCCATCCAGCCGCACTACAACCTGGTCTCCCGCGACACCTACGAGGGCGAGCGGCAGCGGATCGCCTCCGAGTGGGGGCTCGCCGCGCTCCCCTACTGGTCGCTGGCCGCCGGCTTCCTCACCGGCAAGTACCGGCCGGGGGTCGAGGTCGCCAGCGAACGCGCCGGTGGCGCGGCCCGGCACCTGGAGACGGAGCGCGGGCGGCGCGTGCTCGCCGCCCTGGACGAGATCGCGGCGGCGCGGGGCGTCGCGCCGGCGACCATCGCCCTGGCGTGGCTGCTGGCGCGGCCGACGGTCGTGGCGCCGATCGCCAGCGCGCGGACGCTGGAGCAGCTGAAGCCGCTGCTGACCGTCAACGAGCTGACCCTCACGGAGGCGGAGGTCGAACACCTCACCCGCGCGAGCGGAACACCTCTCTGACGGGTGCGGCCACCGTGCCGGGCGGCCGAGCCGGGCGCCGGGGCGCGCGGGACAGCGCCCCGGAGGCGCTCGGCGCCCAGCGCCGGAGGGGCCGGTGCCCAGCGCCGAAGGCGATTTCGCCAACGTTCACCTTCCCGGCACCCGGGAGCAACGCGCGCGGGGGGAACGGGCGGGAAGGTCGCGACCATGAAGGCCATCAGAAGGTCAAGGGACGTCGGAAGGTCGCAGGGCACGCACCGGACGGGCGCCTGGCCGGGCAGCGTGGCGCGGGCGGAGGACCTCTTCGCCGGCTGCGTCCGGGAGTGCGCCGGATTTCTGAGCCGCGGGGTCCTGGGCGAGGCAGCCCCGGAGACCGGCCGGCTGGTCGCCGCCATCGGGGAGCTGGTGCGCGAACGGGCCGAGGTCGAGCCGTGCCCCGACCGATCCTTCGCGGCGCTGCTGCGCGCCGGGGAGGCCGCGATACCCGCCGGTCAGGTGCGCCTGGCGCGCCGCCTCGCGGACGCGGCGGTCGCGCTGCGCACCCGCTCGGGCGACGCCTGGCTGCTGCGGGGGCGCGCGCTCTCCGCCGACGGGCGCCTCGGCGAGGCCAGCGACGCCTACCGCCGTCACCGCGCCCTCGCCGAGCCGGATGCCTCGGCGCAGGCGCCGCTGGCGCTGGCCCCCGAGCCGATGACGGTCGACGGCCTGCGCGCGTGGCTGGCCGGGCGGAGCGTCTGCGTGGTGGGCGGCGGCGAGGCCGTCGCCGCCGGCGGGCTCGGCTCCCGGATCGACGGCTACGACCTGGTGATGCGGCTCGACTCGCACGTGCCGCACCCGTCGGGCACCGGCGAACGCACCGACCTGCACGCCGTCTCCCACGCCAGCGTCGGCCCCGGCTGGCGACGCCGCGCGGAGGTGCGGCTGGTCTTCGGCGAACGCCCCGAGCAGTGGGCCGAGGCGGTCAGCCTGCGGCTGGTGCCCGGCGCGCAGAGCTTCCTCGGCGACCGTTCGCTCAGCCACCCGGTGCGTGACCCCGCGCTGCTCGGCGAACCCCGTTGGGCCACCGACCCCACCACCGGTTTCTCCTTGCTGCGGCTGCTGGACCACCTCGACGTCAATCCGACGATCGACGTCGTCGGCCTGGCGCTCCCCGGCCAGTTGCGCCCGGAGGAGCACCACTGGCTGCGGACCCGCGCCACCTCGGGCGAGGGACTGGTCACCAGCCTGCGCTGACCCGCCGCCCCGCGCCCCGGTTCGCGCGGGGCGCGCGTTCAACGCCGGTGCGCCTGCTGCGCGCCGGCGTTCTCGCGCGCCGTGGCCAGGGTGGTGGGGGACGCGAACTCCCGGTGTTTCCACAGGGTGTGGAGAAGGGTGCGCTCCTGCGTCGCGAAGTCGCGCGGGACCCGGCCCCGGGTCGCCTCGCCGCGCAGCCCGGCCAACTCCGTGGCCGCGCGCTGGTAGTCGGCGAGCGCCCGCGCGCCGGCCGCACCGCGCGCCCGGCGCGCGGCCCTGCGCGCCCTCGCCCGCCCACCGGGCGAACCGAGCGCCGACGGTTCGCCTGGCGCGAGCCAGCCGGCCGCCACATAGTGGTTCAACACGCGTCGCAGCGCGCGCAGTTCACGCCGCCGCACGGTCAGTGCCACCCAGCAGAGCGCGGCCAGCACCGGGATCATCAGCAGCAGATAGACCGCGCTGAAGCGGAAGAAGCTCAGCGAGGTCGACGCGTTCCACAGCGAGTGCAGCGCCATCGCCAGGCCGAGCCCCACCAGCGGCAACGCCAGCCGCCAGCGGCCCAGCCGCGGTCCCAGGACCACCGCGAGCCCGAAGCCGAGCCCGGCCAGCCCGCTGAAGAGCGGGTGCGCGAACGGCGCCAGCACCATCCGCACCACGAACGTCACCACCGTCGCCGAGTCCCAGAGCCCCCACACGCCGAGCCGCTGGTCCTGCGCGAAGGCGTTGCCCAGATAGAGGATGTTCTCGGTGAACGCGAAACCGGCGGCCGCGCAGCCGGCCACCGCCAGCCCGACCAGCACCCCGTGGCCGCGCGGCGTCCCGCGCAGCCAGAACACCAGCAGCGCCCCCGCCTTCGCCGCCTCCTCCACCATCGGCGCGATCACGGTCAGTTGGAGGGTGTCGGGCTGCGAGGGCGCCAACCGCGCCGGCTCGCCCGAGAGCCACTGGATGAGCAGCCCGTTGGCCGTCAACGCGATCAGCGTCGCCACACAGGCGCCCCAGCCGAACGCGAACAGCCACGCCCCCGGGCTCAGCGGAGCGACCGCGCGCAGCCAGCGCGCGGCCAGCACCACGAACGGCAGCGGCAGCGTCGCCAGGCCGAACCCGACCAGAAACCCGCCGGTGCCCGTCTCGTCGTGGATCACCGCGCCGACCACCAGCGCGCACAGGGACAGCAGCACGCAGACGACCAGAGCGGGAGGGCGGCGGGCGCCGAGAAATGGGGGGAGCGAGAGGCGCACCCCATGACCCTACGGCCTGTTCCCGACCCGGGGCAGTCCCGAAGTCGTCAACCGGCCTGTCCCGCGCCGCTCCCCGCCGCCCTCAGGGCAGCCGGCGGAAGACGAGGTCGCGGACGCGGTGGCCCTTGGCCAGGCCCTGCCGCTCGAAGCGGGTCAGCGGACGGTGTGCCGGCCGGGGGGCGAAGCCGCCGTCGGGGGCGGTGTTCGCGAACCCCTCGTGGCCGTTCAGCACCTCCAGCATCCACTCCGCGTAGGGCTCCCAGTCCGTCGCGCAGTGGAACGTCGCCCCGGGCGCCAGCCGTTCGGCGGCCAGTTCGACGAACGCGGGCTGGATCAGCCGCCGCTTGTGGTGCCGCGTCTTCGGCCAGGGGTCGGGGAAGAAGACCCGCAGCCCGGCCAGCGCACCGGCCGGCAGCATGTCGCGGAGCAGCAGGATCGCGTCCCCGTTGGCGACCCGCACGTTGTCGAGGCCGGCCTGGTCGGCCAGGCGCAGCAGGTTGCCCTGGCCCGGGGTGTGCACGTCGGCGGCGAGCACCCCGGTCGCGGGGTCAGCGGCGGCCATCGCGGCGGTCGCCTCGCCCATGCCGAAGCCGATCTCCAGCACGACGGGCCGGCCGTCGAATAGTTCGCCCAGGTCGAGAGGGGTGCGGCCGTCGATCTCCACCCCCCAGCGCGGCCACAGCCGCAGCAGCGCCTGCCGCTGCGCGTGGGTGACCCGGCTGCGCCGGGGCTGGAAGCTGCGGATGGCCCGCTCGGTCGGCCCGCCCTCGGTCGGGTCGGCGGCGGGGCCGACGCCGGGCGGGAACATGCGGGGTCGCGCGTCGGCGGAGACGGCGGACGGCGCGCTGGCGGGTTCGGACAGTGAATCGGACACAGTGCCTTCGATGGTACGGCGCACCGGAACCGCGCGGGCGGCGAGGAACGTCGGACCCAGAAGGCGGGCGTCGAACCGGCCGTGACGCCCCCGCGCGCGACGGCGCGCGGGGGCGCCGACGACATCCACGTGACGGGGGGAGCAACGGTGGCGGACGGCGAGGACCGCATAGGACTGGTGGCCACCGTCGGCGTGGTGCTGCTGGCGCTGCTCACCGTCTCGGTGGTGGTGCTGACCCGCCAGGACGGCGACGCCGTCGAGGCCGAGGAGACGGCGAACCCGCCGGAGGAGCGGCCGACGCCCCCCGAGGAGCTGGCCAGGCTCTGGGCGGCGCCGGCCGTGTTGGCGCCGGTGAGCGGGGCGGACGCCGACGTGATCCGGGTCTGGCCGCACGACGAGACGGTGACCGTCGTGACGGCACGGGCGGTGCGCGGCTACCGGACCGTGGACGGCCGCGAGACCTGGGACGCCGACGCGCCGCCCGGCGCCGGCGCCCCGTGCGCCGCCGCGCCCCGCGCCAACGCCGCAGGCGAGGGCGCCGTGCTCTACGAGGGCGCGGACGGCGGCTGCTCGGTGCTGGCCCTGGTGGACGGCGAACGGGGCGAGCTGCGCTGGTGGCGGCAGTTGGCCGCGGGCGAGGAGCCGGCCGGGGCGGCCGGCGTGACCGTCACCGTCGGCCCCGAGACGGTCTCCGTCGGCCTGTCGGGGGACGGCGCGCCCGAGGCGTTCCACCGGCTGGCCGTCGCGGACGGCGCGACGCTGCCGCTGCCCCGGCCGCCCGAGCGGGCCGAGGCGGAGTGCCGGCCGGAGCTGCGGCAGCCGGTGGCCGTCCGGCAGCGCGGCAACCGGCTGCTGGTGCTCAGCCAGTGCCGGGGCACCCCCGGCAGCAGGGAGCTGAGCGTGCACGACGCCGACTCCGGCGACTGGGAGTGGAGCCACGAGACGGCGCCGGGCGCCGGTCTCGACCTGCGCGAGGTGGTGGCGGGCGACCCGGTGCTGCTCGTCGAGGGGCGGGACGCGGAGGCG
Organism: Streptomyces zhaozhouensis; assembly: GCF_900230195.1. GTDB lineage: Bacteria > Actinomycetota > Actinomycetes > Streptomycetales > Streptomycetaceae > Streptomyces > Streptomyces zhaozhouensis. The sequence goes on along the minus strand of NZ_OCNE01000006.1, from coordinate 11,376 downwards.
GGGCTGGTCGCCTACGGCGAGACCGGGCAGGAGCTGTGGCGCCTGCCGCTGGGCTCCGCCGGCGGGGAGCGAGCGCGGGAAGGCGACGGGGAGGGCCCGCCGGTTCCCGGGCCGCTGGCCGGGGAGCACTCCGTCGTGGCGGGAGAGACGCTGGTGACCCGCTACCAGCCGGCACCGGGCGCCGAGGTCCCGGCGGACGTCTGGCCGCTCGCCGGCTACGAGCTGGCCACGGGCGAGCAGCGGTGGACCACCGAACTGACCGCCGGCACGCAGTTGTTGGGCCTGGACGAGACGGGCGAGCCGCTGCTCGCCGAGCCGACGGACGGGGACCTGCTGCGGGTGCGGACGCTGGACCCCGCCACGGGCGAGATCTCGGCGGGCGACTCGGTCGCGCTCTCGCCGGACCGCGCCTACGACCGCCAGTTCGCCGCGTTCGACGAGAACCAGCTCTATCTGCTCACGGCCCTGGCCACCCCGACCCCGAAGCTGCGCCTCCACGCCTACGAACGGTGACCGTCCGAAACGCCTCGGACCCCCGGAGGGCCAGCGGTCTGTGCCGGTGTCATGTGCCCGGTCATGCCGGAGTGGCAAGGAGCGGGCGAGCTTGCTCCTGAAGCTCTTTGACCAGCGGCTCGTCACCGTACGGAGCCAGCCGGTGCAGCAGGTTGCGGACATAGTCCGTCGTCCGGGCCGAGGATATCCGCCCGGCCACCTGCACCGCGCGGGAACCGGCGGCGCACGCCGCGTCCAGGTTCCCCGACTCCAGCTCGGCGACGGCCGCCACCACCAGCCGCAGCCCGTGCGAGCGCACGAACTCCTCCGTCGGCTCGGAGAGCGCCTGCTCGGTGAAGTGCCGCACCTGGCCCGGCACCTTGAGGTCGATGTAGCACTCGGCGGCGTCGGCGGCCAGCCGGTCGTGGGCGTAGAAGTCGAGCCAGCCCGGGTCGCCGTCGCCCTCCCGGGAGCGCTCCAGCCAGCTCTCCGCCGCCGACAGCGCGGCGCCGCAGCCCGGCGCGTCGTGCGCCTTGGCCAACGCCCGCGCCTCCACCAGGTGGAAGAAGCTCATGGTCCGCGCCGTCGCCACCGAGCGGTTCCGCTCCAGCGCCGCCTGCGCCAGGTCGACCCCCTCGTCCGCGAAGCCGCGGTAGGTCGCCTGGAGCGACATCGACGCCAGCACATAGCCCCCGAGCGGCACGTCGGCCGCCGCCCTGGCCAGCCGCAGTGCCTGGATGTAGTACCGCTGCGCGGCCTCCTGCTGCCCGGTGTCGAACGCCATCCACCCGGCCAGCCGCGTCAGCTCCGCCGTCGCCCGGAAGAGCGAGCGGCCCACGTCGTCCGCGTAGCTGCCGAGCAGCAGCGGCGCCGCGTCCGTGCGCAGGCACTCCGGCACCATCGACGAACGCCAGTCGCCGCCGCCGTACTTGGAGTCCCAGCGCCTGGCCTCCTCGGCCGCCTCGCGCAGCTTGGAGACGTCCGTGTGCCCGACGCGGCCGGCGGCGGCCGGCCCCTGCGCGGGGGTGGCCCGACCGACATAGGCGTCGGCGGGGGTGATCAGCCACCGCGAGACCGGGGTGGCGTACGCGGCGACGGTGAAGGATCCCGCCAGCGACTGCCAGATGCCTTTGCCGGGGGCAACATCGAGGCGGTACAACTCCATCGCCGAGTCGACGGCCCCGCGCACGTCGCGCGGAAAGGCCAGCCCGACCTCGGGGGCCGGGTCCGTGTCCGCCAGGCCGATCTCGTGCAGCGGGACCCGGCGTCCCAACTTGCTGCTGATGGCCGCCGCGATCAGATGCGGGGCGGCCCCCTGGGGGATCATCCCCTTCGTCACCCATCGGGCCACCGATGTCTTGTCGTAGCGCAGCGTCAAGCCCCGCTGCGCCCCGAGGTCGTTGACCCGACGGGCCAGCCCGGCGTTACTGATCCCCGCGAGGGCGAGAACCGCGCCCAGCTTCTCGTTCGGCCCGCGTTGCTCCCTGGACATGCGCGCACCCCTGACACACCAACGGCAGCCCCACGACCAGCGCAGGGCATTCCCGTGCCTCCGCGAACCCAGCGTAGTTCGCCGCCTGCTCACCGTTAAGGGGGTGGATGCCGGTTGGCGGGATTATGTCCGTACCCCCGTACGAGTGCCGTTCGGTCGGGGGATCGTGCTCCCGGCATGTGGCCGTGCGCCCGGGTGTGCGCTCTGGGCAGTCTCCGAGGTGAGCGCTTCCATGTTTCCGCGTGGGTCGGCCCGCTGCCCCGAAGGTCGGCGGGTCGGGGGAAGCCGTCGTCTCATTCCCCGCGGACGGCGGTGTGGTCCGGGAGACAGCCAGCGTCTCCCGGACCGCAAGCTCTCCCGACGTGCGTGACGCTTGATCAAGTAGCTTGCGGCCACGAGACTTTGGCCGAAAACAAACGCCGTCTCCGACGGCGGATCAGAGAGTGCGGCGGCCCTTCGCGGGCATCCGTCGCGTCCGAGGTAGTTCGCCACACGAGCGAACTACCTCCCCGGTATGCCCCGCATCCGCCCCTCCCATGGCAGCATTGGCCTTGACACCTACGCGACGGCACCGGTCCGCCGGGACCACAGGGCCCGAAAATTCAGTGGGGGAGGCGCCGATGCGGTGGTTGGTCGGGTGGAGCGGGGCATCCGCCAGCGCGGCCAGAGACATTCAGCCGTTGGGGGCCCAACTCCTGTGGGACGGCCCCGATCCGCTCTGGGCCGTGGGGGACTGGCGGCCCGACGAGATCCGTCTGGTCCCCGGCGACGGGGACACCCATCTCGCGGTCTTCGGCTACTGCGGCGCGGACGACGCCACCCTGCGCCGCGCGCTGGTCTCGGCGCGCGCCGGCGCGCTCCGGCAACTCACGACCTGGCCAGGCAGTTACACCGCCGTCGCCCGCTTCGGGCGGCGCACGGTGATCCCCGCGGACCTGGCCGGCAACCGCCCCGTCTTCCACACCGACTGGGCCGGCGGCACCGCCTACGCCACGGCCGCCCTGCCGCTGGCCGACCTCACCGAGGCCCAGCTGGACGTCGGCCACCTCGCCGCGCTGCTGGCCTGCCCCGAGTCGCCGGAGGCGCTCGGCGACGGCACCCCCTACGACGGCGTCAGCCGCGTCCCGCCCGGCCACGCGCTGCTGCTGCGCGAGGGCGGCAGCCGCGACATCTCCGACTACGAGCCGGCCCCGTCCCTGGTCGTCGCCGCGCCCCCGCTGGAGCGCGAGGCGGCGGTCGCCGGGGTGCGGGAGGCGCTGGTCGAGGCTGTCCGCACCCGGCTCGCCGCGCCCCGGCACGCACCCGCCAGGGACGCGGGCCCGGTGCCCGGCATGGGCCCCGCCGACCGCAGGGCCGCCCGTTCAGGACCCGACCCGGCGCCCGGCGTCGGCGCCGACCTCTCCGGCGGCAGCGCCTCGGCCACCCTGGCGCTGCTCGCCGCCGGCCTGCCGGGGATGCCGGGCACGGTGTACGGCACCGGCGCGACCCAGGCCGGCGAGCGCCTGCTCGCCGTCACCTTCAACGACCTGCCGCAGCTCGCGGGACCCGCCGCCGCCGCGCGCGCCGCCGAGCTGGAACGCGCCCGCGCCATAGGGGAGAACCCGCGCCTCCACCACGTGGTGGTCGCCGGCGGCGACGACGCGCTGCCCTTCGGCGACCTGGAGTCCGGCACGCTCACCGACGAGCCGGGCCCCTCCCTGGTCGTCGCCGCGGGCCACCGCCACCGGCTCTCCGCCGGCAGCGCCGACCACCTCATCGGCAACGGCGCCAGGGAGGTGCTGGACGCCCACCCCGCCCGCCTCGCCGACCTGGTGCTGGACCGCCGCAGACGCCATCTGCTGCGCCCGGCCACGGCGTTGGCCAAGGCCGCCGGCGGGGGCGGCCGTTCGGTGCTCGTCCCCTTCACCGTCTACCGCGCCGCCCGCCGGCTGGCCCGCACCCCGTACCACGAGGGGCTGAGCAGCGCGGCGGTGCTGTTGCGCCAGCCGCTCGACGAGACCCGGTCCGCCGACGGCGCGTTGGGCGCCTCGCTCGCCGCGCTGGCCTGGTGCCGGCCGGGACCGGCGGCCCGCTGGCTGACGGGGGAGGCGCTCGCGGAAGTATCGATTCGGCTCGACGCGGTCGCCGCGAGCCCCCGCAGCGCGATGATGGCCGGCCGCCCCGGGGTGCGCAGGGCCCGCGCCGCGCTCGCCCGGCACGCCGCCGACCAGCGGGTCTTCGAGCAGGCCACCGAGCTGCGCCACCAGCGGCTGCACGCGCCGTTCTACGACAACCAGGTGGTCCGCGCCTGCCAGGCGCTGCCCGAGAGCGTCCGCGTCCAACCCGGGGCGCGTGCCGACGTGTTGCGTACCGTGCTGGAAGGCGCCGGGGTCCGCGACCTCCCCTCGGGCTGGGGCGCGACCGGCGCCACCGCCCACCACGAGACCCTGCGCGCCGGGCTCACCACCCATGTCGGGCCGCTCGTCGACCTGTTCGACGCGCCGCTGCTCGCCGACGCGGGCCTCGTCGAGGCCCGCGTCGTCCGCAAGGCGCTGCGCGCCGCCTCCCAGGGCGAGTCGCTGGCGCTCGACGGCCTGGCCGAGCTGGTCTCCGTCGAGCTGTGGCTGCGCCGTCTGCTGCTGCGGCGCGGCTCCTGCTGGACCACCGAGGGCCACCACGACCCGCGCGCGGTCACCAGCGGCGTCACGCCCTGACGTGCGGGCACGCGGCGGTCAGCCGCAGACGATCCGGCTCTCCGCCCAGTCCGCCAGGGCCAACGCGCCCAGCGCGCCCCGGGGTTCGACGTCCAGCCGCAGCTCGCTCACGCCGTTCAGCGGAACGGTCAGCGGCACCGCCGGCTCCCCGGCGGCGATCTCCGGGGAGCGCCACAGCTCGGCGCCGTCCCCGTGCACCGAGAACACGGCCGCGCCGATCCCCTGGCTCAGGTCGTCGATGCCGACCAGTGCCGAGTAGCTCAGGCAGCTGTCGTTCAGGTCGATGACCACCGAGGACGAGGCCGGGACGGTCACCCCGTGCGGATGCTCGACGCCGCCGACGCTCAGCCGTTCCCGCTGCCAGATCGGGGTGCTGTCGGCCAGCCGCACGGTGGGCTCGTCCTGCGCGCCCCACACGTCGAAGGCCAACTCGTGCAGCTCGTACGGCCGGGCGGGTTCGGGCTCGGGTTCCGGCTCGGGCTCGGGCTCGGGTTCCGGCTCCGGTTCCGGCTCGGGTTCCGGTTCGGGTTCCGGCTCTGGTCCGGGTTCGCTGGGGGGCGGCGTCGGCTCGGGCTCCGGTTCGGGTTCCGGTTCGGGTTCGGGTTCCGGTTCCGGTTCCGGCGTCGGCTCCGGCTCTGGCTCGGGGGGCGGCTCCGGTGCCGGCTCCGGCTCGGGGGCGGGCGCGGCCGGCGGCTTGGCGTCCGCCGCCTCCGGCGGGGCCTTCGGCTCCGGCTCGCCACCCATCATGGCCAGCGCCAGGGCCGCCGCCACCGCCGTCGCCACCACCCCGGAGACGACGCCCGCCTTGACCGGCGCCCCCAGCCCCTCGCTCGCCGCGCCCGCACCGCCGCTCGTGCCGGCACCGGCCGCACCCGCACCCGCGCCGGCGCCCGCCGCGCCCGACCAGAGCAGCCCGCCCTTCGCGCCCGCGTCGGCGGCGAACCACCCCACGAACGCGACCGGCAGCAGCGACCCGATGTTCTCGTTGATCGCCCGTACCTCGACGGCGGCCGACGCGCAGCGCTGGCACTCCTCCAGATGACGGCGGAGCCCGCGCTCCGCCCGAATGCGCAGCCCGCCCCGGGCATAGGCCCCGAGCCGCTCCGCGTAGCTCGCGCACTCGCCGCCCTCGGTCAGCGTCCGGCTCACGTGCTCCTGGAGGAACGCCTGCCGCAGCCCCTCGCGCGCCCGATGCGCCAGCACCGCCGTCGCGTTCGGCGTCAGCCCCAGCAGCGGCGCCACCTCGCGCGGCGACGCCTCCTCGACCGCGGTGTGCCACAGCACCGTCTGCCAGCGCTCCGGCAACGAGCGGAACGCCCGCACGGCCATGCTGCGTTCGGCCTCGCGCATCGCCCGCACCTCGGCCGGCGACTCCTCGGCGCCCGGACGCCCGTCCCTGGTCGCCGCGTCGGAGAGCGCGAACACCGCGAAGTCCTCGACCAGTTGCTCCCGGCGCGTGGTCCGCGCCCACTCGGCCGCGACCCTCCGCACCGAGGTCAACAGGTAGGCGCGCACGGCCGTCCGCGGCCCGGCGCCGCCCCGCACGGCCTGAAGGGTCGCGGCGAACACCTCGTTGGTCAGGTCGTCCGCCGTGTCCGCGTCCCGGCAGCAGGTGCGCGCATACCGGCGCACGGAGTCGGCGTGGCGCCGGTACAGCTCGTCGTACGCCCCCGGCTCGCCCCGACGCATCCGGTCGATCAGCGCGAGGTCGGCCGTCCCCGAGCGCTCCTCACGCTGGCGGGGCACGGTGGACTCCTCGGAGAGTTCGCTCCGACCGTCAAAGTCCATGGGACCGGCCCCCGTTGTTCTCGTGGCTCCCGCGCTGTCTACGCGGGTGTCAGCACCGACGACAGGCTGCCATGACCGCAACCCGGGGAGGAGAGGGCACCCCACAAACCACCCTTTCGGGCGGTGTACAGGGCGCCCTCGCCGTTCAACGGGCGCGCGCCCGCCGGGGCTTCCCCCCGCGCACGCGCCGCGCACGCGCCGCGCGCGGCACCCGCGTCCCCCCGGTCAGCCCTCGCCGGGACGCAGCCCCTGGAGCAGTATCTCCAACAGCCGCGCCTCGGCCGCCGTCTGCCGTGCGGGATCGTCCAGCCGCGGCGGCGTCGTCGCTATCACCAACAGCAGGTCGGCCACGGTCACATCGGCGCGCAACTGCCCGGCCGCCCTGGTGCGCTCCACCAACTGCTCGACCGCCGCCAGCAGCTCGCCCGACTCGGCCGGCACCTCCTCCGCCTCGTCCGGCACCACCGCCCGCGCCGCCTCGTCCGGCACCACCGCCCGCGCCGCCTCGGCCGCCGCCTCCGGCGCCGCCGGCACCGAACGCTGCGGCGGCACCCGTTCCCCGCGCCCGCCGGCCGACAGCAGCTCGGGCGGCAGCAACCGCCCCGCGCCCGCCGCCGCCGAGCGCTGCACGAACCCGGCCAGCGCGTGCCACGGCTCGTCCTCGACGGCCAGCGCCTCCCTGGCACGCTCCGTCAGCCGCAGGGTCTCCTCGGCCGCGATGTGCCGGACCAGCGCCTCCTTGTTGGGGAACCGCCGGTAGACCGTCCCCACACCGACCCGCGCCCGGCGGGCCACCTCCTCCATCGGGGCCCCGTACCCCTGCTCGCCGAAGACGGCCCGCGCCGCGCTCAGCACATGGCGCAGATTCCGCTGCGCGTCGACCCGCAGGGGCGCCGAACGCCGCTGACCCTCCTGCCAGCGCCCGTGCACCACCAGGCTCGACTTCTCTCCGGTCTCGCGGCCGTCGGCCGACTCCTTGACACGCATGTGACCCCCCGTAGCCCACCCGCGCGTCGCGCGGCCGGGCAAGTCCTTCGAGGAAGCGGTCGATCCACTTCCCCCGTGCAACACGTCCTCGTCGGTGCTTCTGGTTCTCCGAACCTCCGACGGCACCCTAGGCCGCCCCACTGACACCCCCGTCCCTCGCCGAACGAGCCGACCCCCGCCACCAGCGCCGCGCCGCCGCGTCCCCGGCCGCACGCGCCGCGGCCGCCGGGAAACGCCCCCGAAGGAGCCCCGCGGACGCCCCGGAGAAGCCCCCCGAACGGAGACGGCCTCCGACGACCTGTGGACAAAACTCCGTCCCCCGGTGCCTCATGGTCGTGTGACCAAGCACACCGCGCACATCGTCGTGGCCGGCGGCGGCTACGTCGGCCTGTACTCGGCCCGCCGCCTCCAACGTCGGCTGCGACGCGAGCTGCGCGGCGGCGACGTCCGGATCACCGTGGTCAGCCCCGATCCCTACATGACCTACCAGCCGTTCCTTCCGGAGGCGGCGGCCGGTTCCCTCTCCCCTCGCCACGTCGTCGTTCCCCTGCGCCGGGTGCTCCCGCACTGCCGGTTCCTGCCCGGTGAGGTCGTCGGCGCCGATCCCGTGACGCGCACCGTGATGGTCCGCACGGCGGCCCAGGCCGACGCGTCCGGCGAACCCCTCCGGCTGGAATACGACGAGCTTGTGCTCGCCCCCGGTTCCATCTCACGCACCCTCCCCGTGCCCGGTCTCGCGGAACACGGCGTCGGCTTCAAGAACATCGAGGAGGCGATCGGCCTGCGCAACCATGTGCTTGAGCAACTTGACATCGCCTCTTCCACCAGGGATTCCACGGTCCGGGACGCCGCCCTGACCTTCGTCTTCGTCGGCGGCGGCTACGCCGGGGTCGAGGCCCTGGCCGAGCTGGAGGACATGGCGCGGTACGCGTGCCGTTACTACCCCAACATCCGCCCGGACGAACCACGTTGGCTGCTGGTCGAAGCGAGCGACCGGATCCTTCCCGAGGTCGGGCCCGAGATGGGCGCCCACGCGTTGCGCGAGCTTCGCGGGCGCAACATCGACGTGCGGCTCAACACCCGCCTGGTCAGCTGCGAGGACCGCGTCGCCGTCCTCGACGACGGCTCACGCCACCCGGCCCGCACCCTCGTCTGGACCACCGGCGTCAAGCCGAACCCCGTCCTCGCCGACTGCGGCGTCCCCCTCGACGAGTCCGGCCGGGTCCGCTGCGACCCCGACCTGCGGGTCACCGACGTCCCCCATGTCTGGGCCGCCGGCGACGCCGCCGCGGTCCCCGACCTCGCCGCCGCGGAGGCGGCCGAGGCAGCCGAACCAGCCGAGTCCCGGAAGGGGAAGGCCCCGAAAACCACCGCGGACAAGCCGCCGCACCCCGATGCGCCCCGCGCCCGACCCCCGCACCCCGGCGTGCGGACCCCGATGTGCGCCCCCAACGCCCAACATGCCGTCCGGCAGGCCCGCACCCTCGCCGACAACCTCGTCGCCACCCTCGGGGACCGGCCCACCACCGCCTACCGACACCGCCACGGCGGCTCCGTCGCCTCCCTCGGCCTGCACCGGGGCGTCGCACGCGTATACGGCCGGAAACTCAAGGGACTCAACGCCTGGCTGCTCCACCGCGTCTACCACCTCGGGCGGATGCCCACGGGGAACCGCAAGGCGCGCGTCCTCGCCGAATGGGCCCTTGCGGGATTGTTCAAACGTGAGATCGTCTCACTCGGCTCGCTGGAACACCCGCGGGCCGAGTTCGAGCTGGCAGCCGACCCCGACCGCCGCCGAAAGCGCCCCTGAGGCCACGCCCACGGGTCCGACCCGACCCTCGACCGTGTGACCATGGGTGGGACGCCGCTCACCCAAGAGTAAGAAGACAGACGACTCCCGGAACGAATCGGATCGGAACGCTGTGAATTTGACGCGCTGGGGAATCCGGCTGCCCGGAGCACAGCGCCGTCACGGCGCCACCGAAGGACGCTCCCCGGCACCGGCCGGCACCGGCAAGGAGCCGGCGGCCTCCGTCCCGGCGGCCAGGGCCGAGCCCCGCGAGCCGGCGGCCAGGGCCCCGTCGACCGGCGGCACGGGCGGCCCCGGCGTCGACGCCCTCGCCGTGCACGAGCTGCTCGGCCAGGTCCCCGCCCCGGTCGCCGTCGTCCACGGCCCCGACCACCGCGTCGCCTACGTCAACGAGGCGTACGCCGCGCTCTTCGGCACGCGCCAGCCGGGCGTCCCGGCCCGCGAGTCCCTCACCGAGCTGGTCGAGCTGGGCCTCCTCCCCCTGATGGACCAGGTCCAGCGCAGCGGCACCCCGCGCACCATGAAGTCCCGCAGCGTCCCCGGCGACACCCGCGACAGCCACTTCACCTTCACCTGCACCCCGATCCGCCTCACCGGCCCCGACGGCGGCGCCGCCCAGCGCGGCGTGCTGGTCTTCGCCGCGGACATCACCGACCAGGTGGTCGCCGCCGAGCGCCTCAGGGAGAGCGAGAGCGAGCAGCGCGCCGCCGCCGTCACCCTGCAACGCAGCCTGCTCCCGCAGAAGTTGGAGCAGCCGGACGACCTCAGGGTGGCCGCCGTCTACCAGCCGGGCGGCCTGGAGGCCGCCGTCGGCGGCGACTGGTACGACGTGATCACGCTCGGCGCGGGACGCACCGCCGTGGTCATCGGCGACGTCATGGGCCGCGGCGTGCGCGCCGCCGCCGTCATGGGCCAGCTCCGCACGGCCGTCCGCGCCTACGCCAAGCTCGACCTGCCGCCGCACGAGGTGCTCGGCCTCCTCGACGGCCTGGCCGCCGACATCGACGCCAGCCAGATCGCCACCTGCGTCTACGCCGTCTACGACCCCAACGAGGCCAGCCTCACCTATGCCTCGGCCGGCCACCTGCCGGCGCTGATCCGCGAGGCGGACGGCACGGTCCACCGCGTCACCGACCCGACCGGGCCGCCCCTCGGCACCGGCGGCTGGATCCACGCTTCGGGCACCGTCCCCTTCCGCCCCGGCGCGCAGGCCGTCCTCTACACCGACGGCCTGGTGGAGCGCCGCGACGCCGACATCGATGTCGGCCTCGGCGCACTGGAACGCGCGCTGGCCGGCGCCGGCGACAGCCCCGGCATCACCTGCCACCGCCTGCTGCGCGCCCTCGACATCACCGAGGACCACGACGACGACGTCGCCGTGCTCGTCCTCACCTGCCCGGAGCGCCACGGCGAGGAGGCGGACCTCTTCCGGGGCGCCGCCCTCGACCTGCTCGGCGGCATCGAGGCCGCGCCCCGCGCCCGCGCCTTCGCGGACGGGGTGCTGGCCAGTTGGCGCTTCCCCGAGGAGTTGCGGGAGTGGGGAGTGCTGGCCACCAGCGAACTCGTCGCCAACTCCCTCAAGCACGGCCGCGCCCCCATGCGCCTGCGACTGCGTCGCACCGACCGCCGACTGATCGTCGAGGTGACGGACGGGGACGAGCATCTGCCCCGCCGCCAGCAGGTGGAACCGGCCGACGAGGCGGGCCGCGGCATCGCCCTGGTGGCCACCATCGCGGCCGAGTGGGGAGCCCGCAGGCTCCCCGAGGGAGGAAAGGCGGTCTGGGCGGAGTTCGCCCTCCCCGACGCGAGTTGACGCCGTTGGGGTGACCACGTAAGGTTCCTCAAGCGCTCGTCAAGGGCGCAACTCTGCCGCCATGTGTGGCACCCACTTCGTGTGAACCTGATTCCCGGTGAGGGTCTGCTTCGGCTTGTCCGAGGTATGTCTGAATTGGGGTTCCGGAGCCCGGATTTGGAATTCGGGCGGGGTTGGTTCTAAAGTAGTGGACACAGCGAAGGGAACGCCCGGAGGGCCCTGAGAGGGGTTTGAAGGAAGCGTCCGTTCCTTGAGAACTCAACAGCGTGCCAAAAGTCAATGCCAGATTTTTGAGTTATTT
>NZ_OCNE01000003.1 GCF_900230195.1 Streptomyces zhaozhouensis | reverse complement strand
GGGTTGATAGGCCGGAGATGGAAGCCTAGTGATAGGTGGAGTTGACCGGTACTAATAGGCCGAGGGCTTGTCCATAGATGCTCGCGTCCACTGTGAATTCAAACATCGCACTTGTTGTGCTTTCAAACTGAACAGTGTGCTTGTTCGCTTGGAGCACTTCTTTTAGTGTTTCGGTGGTCATGGCGGAGAGGAAACGCCCGGTTACATTCCGAACCCGGAAGCTAAGCTCTTCAGCGCCGATGGTACTGCATGGGGGACCGTGTGGGAGAGTAGGACGCCGCCGGACAATCATTGATGGGACCTCTGGTTCCCCAGCGTAACTGGCTGGGGAACCAGAGGTCCCTTTTTTGTTTTTGGCACTTTCGCATGGAGAGAAAAGAAAGAGGTCACGGCGATGTCTGACTCTTCCGACGACCGTTCCTCGGAAAGGCCGGAGCGCGACGCGCGTGGGCGTGGTGGTGGCTCCGGAGCGCGCCGTGACGACGACCGGTCGCGTTCCGGGCCCCAGGGAGGGCGCGGCGGCGAGCGGCGGGAGTTCCGTCGTGACGACCGTCCGAGGCAGGACGGACGCGGCGGCGGCTTCCGCCGTGACGACCGACCGCGCCAGGGCGGGGACGGCCGGCGGGAGTTCCGTCGTGACGACCGTCCGAGGCAGGACGGACGCGGCGGCGGCTTCCGTCGCGACGACCGACCGCGCCAGGGCGGTGGCGAGCGCGGGGGATTCCGTCGCGACGACCGCCCCAGGGACGACCGGCCCAGGTGGAACGACCGCGACCGCGATCGTGACCGCGGCGGGAACCGGGACCGGGACGGTGACCGCGGTTACCGCAGGGAGGACCGTTTCCGGGATGACCGTCCCCGTCGGGATGACCGTTCCGGTGGCGACCGTTTCCGGGACGGTCAGCGGGAGTTCCGTCGCGACGAGCGACCTCGGCGGGATGATCGGCCGCGTGAGGATCGTGATCGTTTCCGTCGCGATGATCGTCCGAGGCGTGGTGATCGTGATCGGGCTCCTCGGCGGGATGATCGGCCGCGTGAGGATCGTGATCGTTTCCGCCGCGATGATCGTCCGAGGCGTGATGATCGTGATCGGGCTCCTCGGCGGGATGATCGGCCGCGTGAGGATCGTGACCGTTTCCGCCGTGACGACCGTCCGTGGCGTGACGACCGTGGCGGCAGCGGCGGCGGGTATCGGCGTGACGATCGGGGCCGTGGGCCCCGTCAGGGCGGGGACGGCCGGCGGGAGTTCCGTCGTGACGACCGGCCGCGTGGCGGCGGGTATCGGCGCGACGACCGTGACCGGGGTGACCGTTCGGGGCGTCCGCCGCAGCGCCGGTTGCCGATCCCGGACGACGTGACGGGCGAGGAGATCGACCGTTCCGTGCGGCAGGAGCTGATGAGCCTGCCCAAGACGCTGGCCGAGGACGTCGCGAAGAACCTGGTGATGGTGGCCAGGCTGCTGGACGAGGACCCGGAGCGCGCCTACGCGTACTCCAGGACCGCGCTGCGGCTGGCCTCGCGGGTCGGCGCGGTGCGGGAGGCCGCCGGCTTCGCCGCCTATGGCGTGGCGAAGTACGCGGAGGCGCTCAACGAGTTCCGCGCGGCCAAGCGCATGACCGGATCGACGCATCTGTGGCCCATCATGGCGGACTGCGAGCGTGGCATCGGCCGGCCCGAGCGGGCGTTGGCGATGGCGGGCGAACCCGAGGTCAAGCGGCTCGACCGGGCGGGCCAGGTGGAGATGCGGCTGGTCGCGGCCGGGGCGCGGCGCGACCTGGGGCAGCCGGACGCCGCCGTGGTGACGCTCCAGAGCTCGGAGCTGTCCTCCACGGCGGTGCACCCGTGGACCGCGAGGCTGCGTTACGCCTACGCGGACGCGCTGCTCTCCGTCGGCCGTGAGTCGGAGGCGCGGGAGTGGTTCGCCAAGGCGCTGGAGGCGGACCAGGGGGGCACCACCAACGCCTCCGACCGGCTGGCGGAGTTGGACGGCATCGAGTTCGTCGACGCCCTGGACCCGGAGTGGGACGGGGAGGCGGCGGAGGACCGGGACTGAGCCCCGTTCCTAGCCCCGTTCCCCACGCTCGACGGGGCGGTGGTCGGCCAGCGGGTTGTCCAGTTTGCCGACCAGATGGGACTCGTCCTCGTCGGGGTTCTCGATGTCGACCATCTGCTTGTTGTTCTTCAGCTGGAGACGGTTGAGGCAGACCCGGTGGAAGGCGTCGGCGAAGAGGTCGTAGCGCGCGAACTTCTCCGCCAGCTCGGGCATCGCGCGCTGGTAGTCGGTGACGGCCTCCGAGACGGTGCGCCAGAAGGCGTCCTCGTCGAGGAGGCCGTCGTTGACCAGGATCGCGTTGAGGAAGCGGAAGACGCAGTCGAAGACGTCGGTGAAGATCGACAGCGGCCAGAGCTCCTCCCTCGGGGTGGGGAAGCGGACGCGCTCGACGTCCTTCGGCACGTCGCGGTCCTCGTCGAGGACGCCGATCTCCTCGGCGAGGTCCTTCATCAGGACGCGGACGGGGACGCCGTTCTCCAGGACCAGGATCACGTTCTCGCCGTGCGGCATGAACACCAGGTCGTGCGCGTAGGCGCAGTGGACGAGCGGCACGAGGTAGGCGTCGACATAGCGACGCAGCCACTCCTCGGCGGGGAGGCCCGACTCGTGGATCAACCCGCCGACGAACGAGGGGCCCTCGGGGTCGGCGTGCAGCAACGAGGCCATGGTGGCGAGGCGCTGGCCGGGCGCGAGCGCGGGCAGCGGGCTCTCGCGCCAGAGGGCGGCCAGCATCTTGAGGTAGGAGGAGCGCTTCGGCGCGGCCTCCTCGTAGTGCCGGGGGTGGTAGCCGATCGCGGCGTGCTCCCTGAGGATGCCGAAGCCGTACCGGCGCAACACCTCGTCCCCGTCGACCAGTTCGAGGAGCCAGTCGTTGATGGCCGGGGTGACGCGCATGTAGCGGGCGGAGAGGCCGCGGACGAAGCCCATGTTGAGGACCGAGAGCGAGGTCTTCACGTAGTGCTTCTCGGGGTGGTCCTGGTTGAAGAAGGTGCGGATCGACTGCTGCGCGCGGTAACGGTCCTCGCTGCCGCCGAGGTGGACGAGACGGCGCTGGGCGACCTCGGCGGCGAAGGTGACGGAGATCTTGTTCCGCCACTGCCAGGGGTGGGTGGGCAGAAGGTAGTAGTCGTCCAGGTCGAGCCCGAGGTCGGCCATCCGCCGGGCGAGCGTGGCCCGTTCCGACCCGCTCAGTTCGCCGGCGATCAGGGTGTCGTAGTCGAGGTCGGCGCAGGCGGTGAACGTGGCGTGGTCGCGGTGGGCGGCGAGCCAGGTGAGGTGGAGGGGGGCGCCGGCCTCGGGGGCGTAGGCGTGGTATTCGGCGGAGTCGAAGCCGAGGCGGCCGTTGTTGGCGACGAAGCAGGGGTGTCCCTCGAACATCCCGGCCTCGACGGTCTGGAAGTCGGTCGTGGCGAGGGCGGCCGGGTCGTGCGTGCGGTGGGCGAGCCGGTAGGCGGCGCTGGCCAGGGTGGAGCTGATCTCCTCCAGGTAGACGGGGAGGATCTCGTCGCTGAGCTGGAGCGAGGCGCGGAACTCCAGGATCAGGTCGAGGGCGTCCAACGGCAGCCGCTCGCCGGCGCGTTCCCTGGTGATGCTCGCCGGGTCGACCAGCCAGTGGTCGAGGGAGAGCCGGCGGGCCGCGAAGCGGTAGACGACGGAGCCGTCGTCGCTGTGCAGGGCGTAGTCGCCGTCGGGCTGCTCCTTGGGGGCGAGCAGCAGTTCGTGGGAGAACTCGGCGATCGCCTTGCGTATCAGCAGGCGGGTGGCCCGTTCCCAGTGCTCGGGGTCGAGGTGGGCGACGGTGGAGTCGGGGGTGGTGGGCGTGGGGGTCATCGGGCCGCTCCGGGGTGTCGCTGGCTGACGGCTGCTCGGTGCTGTGCGCGGGTACAGAAGCTCAGCAGGCCGGTCTTGTCGGGGAGTTCGACTTCCCGTTCCGGGCGGAACCCGACCGCCTCGTTGAGCCGGTGCACCGCCTTGTTGCCGGCGTCGGGCTCGACGACGACCCGCTGGTGGGCGGGGTCGGCGAAGAGCAGTTCCATGACGGTCTCGATCACGGCCAGGGTGAAGCCGTGGAGCGGGGTTTCGGTGGGCGCGACCAGGAAGTGCATCCCGATGTCGCCTTCGCGTACCGGGTAGGTCGTGCCGACGGGGTCGCCTGCCGGGTCGTAGGTCTCCACGAGGAAGGCGGGCGTGCCGTCGTGGTGACCGAGGTGGGCGGTGCGCCCGGGGTCGGCGTCGATGGTGCGGTACTCCTCGACGACGTCTTCGAGCCGGGCCTCGGTCATCATCCAGTAGACCGCCTTGGGGTGGGTGAGCCAGCGGTGCAGCAGCGGGCAGTCGGTGTCGGGGTCGACCGGCCGCAGGGTGAAGGTGCCGAGGGCGGGGTGGTCGCGGGTGTAGGGCTGACCGCGCATGGAACTCCAAGTCGCAGAACGGGGGACTGGGAGTGAGGTTAGCCTGACCTAACTTTCGTCGGCAATCCGGTCCGGCGCCTCGTCGGCCAGGTCGCGCAGCACCAGACCGCTCGCCGGCTTGGGCCCGAACGAGGTCGACTTCTGCGGCATCACCACGCCCGCCTCGGCCAGTGCGAACACCGTCGCCTCGCTGACCGGGCGCAGCAGCACCGCGCTCCCGCCGAGCTGACGGGCCTGCGCCAGGGCGCTGGGCGCGTCGTGGAGATAGCGCACCCGGCCGCCGTCTCCGGGCTGCCGCCCGGGGCGCCAGAGGTGGTCGACCAGCGCGGAGTGCAGCACCGTCGCGTCCAACTCCCGCCAGCGGGCGGGCCGGTCGCGGGGAACGGTGCGCGCCAGCAGCTCGGGGCGCGGCCGGTCCAGCAGCTGGAACGCGTCACCGTCGGCCAGCAGCAGCGCCGGGCCCCCGGCGGCCTCCAGCCGCGCCAGCGCGTGCTCCAGCGGTCCCGGCACCCGGGTGGCGCGGAACGCGCCGTCCAGCCGGCGCAGCGCGGCGTCCGGCGTCAGCCAGGGCAGCACCCGGTGGATGGCCCGCACCCGCAGCGGATGGCGTGCGGTGTCCACCAGCAGCACCAGGGTGCGGTCCCAGGGCGCGCGCCCGCCGTGCTCTTCGTGCAGCCGCAGGGCGGTGGCCCAACGGTGGTGGCCGTCCGCGATCAGCGCCCGGTGGTGCGTCAACTCCGCATTGATCGCCGCCTGTTCCTCCCGGTCGTGGACCGGCCAGACGCGGTGGCGCACGCCGTTGGGGGTGACGGTGTCCAGCAGCGGGCGGCCCCCGGCGGCGCGTTCGACGGCGCGGGCGGCCGGGCCGGCCGGGTCGCCCCGGTAGGAGAGCAGCAGCGGTTCCAGGTTGGCGTGGGTCGCCCGCATCAGCGACGCCCGTTCCTCGACCACGTCCGCCATCACCCCCTCGTGCGGCAGCACCACGCCCGCGGCCGGCGGGGAGAGCGCCAGCGTGCCGAGCAGCCCGCGTTGCAGCACGCCGGCCGCGTCGGTGCGCTGTTCGTACACGTACAGCCCGGGGCGTGGGTCGGCGGTCAGCACGCCGTTGGCGCGCCAGTGGCGGAGCCGGGCGGCGGCGGCCGCGTGGTCGGCGCCCTCCGGGAGGATCAGCCGCACCACGTTGTGGGGTTCGGCGGTCTCCAGGCGCTTTCGGCCGTCGGGTTGGACGACCACGTCGTAGGGGGGTGAGGTGACGGCTGCCAGGTCGCGCACGCGCTGGGGTTGGTAGCGCACGGCGTGGAACGGGGCGAGGGTGAGACCCGCTACATGCATCCTGGCATGGTAAGCCGCGCGGCCGTGCGCGATGATGCCGTGCGATGGCTGACTCGACGAACGACCTCAGGACGCGCCCCTCCGGCTCCGCCGAGCCGCTGCACCGGGCCTACGACACGGCGCTGTTGGACCTGGACGGAGTGGTCTACGCGGGGGGCTCCGCGGTGCCGCACGCCGTGCCGGCGCTCGCGGAGGCGCGCGAGGCGGGGATGGGGCTCGCGTATGTCACCAACAACGCGGCGCGCACGCCCCGGACCGTGGCCGAGCACCTGTCCGCGCTGGGCGTGCCGGCCGCGCCCGAGGAGGTCGTCACCTCGGCGCAGGCCGTCGCCCGGCTGATGGCGGAGGCGCTGCCGGCCGGCGCACGGGTGCTGTGCGCCGGTGGCGAGGGGCTGCGGACGGCGCTGGTCGAGCGCGGGCTGACGCCGGTGGACTCGGCGGAGGAGGAACCGGCCGCCGTCGTCCAGGGCTACGGCGGCCCCGACCTTCCGTGGGGCGTTCTCACGGAGGCCGCGCTCGCCGTCAACCGCGGCCTGCCGTGGTACGCCTCCAACACCGACCTGACCATCCCCAGCGGGCGCGGCATCGCGCCGGGGAACGGGGCCGCGGTGGAGGTGGTGCGGATCGCCAACGGCCACCGCCGCGCGCCCGTGGTGGCCGGGAAGCCGCAGCCGCCGATGCACCGGGAGACGATCATCCGGACGGGCGCGCGGCGGCCGTTGGTGATCGGCGACCGGCTGGACACGGACATCGAGGGCGCGTGGGCGGGGGGTGTGGACTCGCTGCTGGTCCTGACCGGCGTCGCCGACCCGGCCCAGCTGCTGGCCGCCGGGCCGAGGCACCGCCCGACCTATGTCGCGGACGACCTGCGGGGGCTGCTGGCCCCGCACCCCGAGGTGCGGCCGGTCGCCGACGGGGGTTTCGGGTGCGGGCGGTGGTGGGCCGGCGTCGCGTCGGGCCGCCTGGCCGTCCGCTCCGCGGACGGTGCCGGCGGCGCGGACCGGCTCGACGGGCTGCGGGCGCTGTGCGCGGCGGCGTGGTCGGCGGACGGGGAGCCGGACGCGGAGGGGGCGTTGGCGGCGTTGGGGTGGTGACGACGCCGGTGGGTGGTCCCCCTCGCCCCGTCGCGGACCGCGCGACTGCCGGGTGGCGGGCCGGGGGCGAGGACGGCGCGGCAGCGGTGGGCCGCGTTGTCGGGGTGCGCCCCGTGGGGTGCCGTTGTCGGGGCCCGAGCGGCCGGAGCGGGTAGCGTCGGGGCATGTGTTCCGCGCAGAGCGAGCAGATCGACGGGCCCCGTGACTCCCAGGCGGCCGAGGAGCCGGCGGAAGAGGCCGGGGGACCGGCCCCGTTGGGGGTGGGGGTCAGCGCCACCGGGCACGGGCCGGTGGACGCGGTGCTGGCGCGGTTGGCCGACGTCGACCAACTCGGTGTCGGGGGCCACCGCGAGGTGTACGAGGATGTGCACGACGGCCTGCGGCGGACGCTGGCCGCGCTTGACGAGCAGCCATCCGGCCCGCCGGTGCCGCGGGCCCCAGAACACCCCAGGAGCTGAACGCCCCCGTGGCAGCGACACAGCGACGGCTCAGCCGGCTCGACGCGGAACTGGTGCGCCGCAAGCTGGCCCGTTCCCGCGAGCACGCGCGTGGCCTGATCGAGGCCGGGCGGGTCACCGTCAACGGCAACACCGCGGGCAAGCCGGCGACGCAGGTGGCGACCAGCGCGGCGCTGGTCGTCCGTGAGGACGTGGACGACCCCGACTACGTCTCCCGGGGCGGTCACAAGCTGGCCGGGGCGCTGGAGGCGTTCACCCCGCTCGGGTTGCGCGTGGAAGGCCGGGTCGCGTTGGACGCGGGGGCCTCGACCGGCGGCTTCACCGACGTGCTGCTGCGGGCCGGTGCCGCCGGGGTGGTCGCGGTCGACGTGGGATACGGACAGTTGGCGTGGCGGCTGCGGGCGGACGAGCGGGTCACCGTCAGGGACCGCACCAATGTGCGCGAGTTGACGTTGGAGGACGTCGGCGGGCGTCCGGTCGACCTCGTGGTCGGGGACCTGTCGTTCATCCCGTTGGGGCTGGTGCTCCCGGCGCTGGTGCGCTGCGCCGCGCCCGACGCGGACCTGGTGCTGATGGTGAAGCCCCAGTTCGAGGTCGGGCGGGAGCGGCTGGGCAGCGGCGGGGTGGTGCGTTCGGCCGCGCTGCGCGAGGAGGCGGTGGTCGGCGTCGGGCGGCGCGCGGCCGAGCTGGGGCTCGGGGCGGTGGGCGTGGCCCCGAGTCCGCTTCCCGGGCCGTCGGGCAATGTTGAATACTTCCTGTGGCTGCGCGCCGGGGCACCCGCCCTGGACCCGGCCGCCGTGCGCCGAGCCGTGACGGAAGGGCCCAGGTGACCGAAGTGACCAGCGAAGTAGCCGAGCGGGGCGACCAGCGGCGGTCCGCGGAACCGCCCCGCACCGTGTTCGTCCTCGCCCACACCGGGCGCCCGGCCGCCGTGCGCAGCGCCGAGCGGGTCGTCGCCGGGCTGCTGGGGCAGGGCGTCGGGGTGCGGGTGCTGGCCGAGGAGGCCGCCGACCTGCCGCTGCCGGACGCCGTCGAACGGGTCGCCAAGACGGACTGCGACGGCCGGGTCCTGGACGGCTGCGAGCTGCTGGTGGTGCTCGGCGGCGACGGGACGCTGCTGCGCGGCGCGGAGTTCGCCCGGGCCTCCGGCGTCCCGATGCTCGGCGTCAACCTGGGGCGCGTCGGCTTCCTCGCCGAGGCGGAGCGGGAGGACCTGGACCACCTGGTGGAGCGGGTGGTGGGACGGCGGTACGAGGTCGAGGAGCGGATGACGCTGGACGTCACCGTCCTGGGTGACGGCGAACTGCTGCACTCCGACTGGGCGCTCAACGAGGCCGCCGTCGAGAAGGCCGCGCGGGAACGCCTGCTGGAGCTGGTGATCGAGGTGGACGGGCGGCCGGTCTCCGGGTTCGGTGGGGACGGCGTGGTGTGCGCCACCCCGACGGGGTCCACGGCGTACGCGTTCTCGGCCGGTGGCCCGGTGGTCTGGCCCGAGGTCGAGGCGCTGCTGATGGTGCCGATCTCGGCGCACGCGCTCTTCGCGAAGCCGCTGGTCACCGCGCCGGATTCGATACTGGCCGTGGAGGTGGGGCAGCACACGGGGACCGGCGTGCTCTGGTGCGACGGGCGGCGCAGCGTGGACCTGCCGGCGGGCGCCAGGATCGAGGTGCGGCGGGGGGCCGTGCCGGTGCGGCTGGCGCGGCTGCACCGGGCGCCGTTCACCGACCGGCTGGTGGCGAAGTTCGCGTTGCCGGTCGCCGGCTGGCGAGGCGCTCCGCACTGATGTTCGGGCACCGTCGTCGCCACGGGGCCGGTTAACCTCGTATGGTCGTATCCGTGTTGGAGGAAATGCGGATCAAGAGCCTCGGCGTGATCGACGACGCCGTGGTCGAGCTGTCCTCCGGCTTCACCGCTGTGACGGGTGAGACCGGTGCCGGCAAGACCATGGTCGTCACCAGCCTCGGGCTGCTGCTGGGCGGGCGGGCCGACGCCGGTTACGTACGCGTCGGCGCCCCGTCCGCCGTGGTCGAGGGCCGGATGGCGCTGCCGCCCGACGCCCCCGCCGCGCGCCGCGCGCAGGAGGCCGGAGCCGAGCTCGACGAGGGGGCGCTGCTGCTCAGCCGCACCGTCTCGGCCGAGGGGCGGTCCCGGGCGCACGTCGGCGGGCGTTCGGTGCCCAACGGGCTGCTGGCCGAGCTGGGCGAGGAGCTGGTCGCCGTGCACGGCCAGACCGACCAGCAGGGGCTGCTGCGCCCGGCCAGACAGCGGGAGGCGCTGGACCGCTACGCGGGCGAGGGGGTCTCCGTCCCGCTCGCCGCCTACCAGGACACCTACCACCGGCTGCGTGCGACCGCCGGCGAGCTGACGACGCTGACCACCAGGGCGCGGGAGCGCGCGCAGGAGGCCGATCTGCTGCGGTTCGGCCTGGACGAGATCGCCGCCGCCGAGCCGCGCGCCGGGGAGGACGCGGAGCTGGCCGCCGAGGCCGAACGCCTGGGCCACGTCGAGGCGCTGGCCTCCGCCGCCGCGCTGGCGCACGGCGCGCTCGCCGGGGACCCGGCCGACCCCGAGGGCGTGGACGCGGTCACCCTGGTCGGCGGCGCGGGCCGGGCGCTGGAGGCGGTGCGCCAGCACGACAGGGCGCTGGCCGAGCTGGCGGAACGGCTCAACGAGGTCGGCATCCTGCTGGCCGACGCGGCCGGCGAGCTGGCCGGGTACGCCGACGGGCTGGAGGCCGACCCGCTGCGGCTGGCGGCCGTGGAGGAACGCAGGGCGCTGCTGGCCGGGCTGGTCCGCAAGTACGGTCAGGGGCCGGACGCCGGTCTCGACGCCGTGCTCGCCTGGGCCGAGCAGGGCGCCGCCCGCCTCACCGAACTCGAAGGCGACGACGACCGCATCGGTGAGCTCACGGCCGAACGCGACAGGTTGCGCGCGGAGTTGACCGAGCTGGCACTCGCGCTGACCGAGGCGCGCACGGACGCGGCCAAGCGCTTCGCCGACGCGGTCACCGAGGAGCTGACCCAGCTCGCCATGCCGCACGCCAGGGTCCAGGTCGCCGTGCGGCAGGCCGAGGGAACCGACGCCGACGCGGCGGACGACCTGATCGAACTCCAGGGCCGGCGGGTGCGGTTCGGTCCGCACGGCGCCGACGAGGTGGAGCTGCTGCTGGCGCCGCATCCCGGCGCGCCGCCCCGCCCCATCGCCAAGGGCGCCTCTGGCGGCGAGCTGTCCCGGGTGATGCTCGCGGTCGAGGTCGTCTTCGCCGACGCGGCGCCCGTGCCGACGTATCTCTTCGACGAGGTGGACGCCGGCGTCGGCGGCAAGGCCGCGGTCGAGGTCGGCCGCCGGCTGGCCAAACTCGCCGACGTCGCGCAGGTGGTGGTCGTCACGCATCTCCCGCAAGTCGCCGCGTTCGCCGACCGCCACCTGGTGGTGGAGAAGACCCACGACGGCACCGTCACCAGCTCCGGCGTGCGTCTGGTGCACGGCGAGGGCCGGGTGCGCGAGCTGTCCCGGATGCTGGCCGGCCAGGAGGACTCCGAACTGGCCCGCGCGCACGCCGAGGAGCTGCTGGCGACCGCCGCGGCGCAGCTCCGCGAGCGGGGGCGCTGACCACCGCGCCGCCTAGGTGTGCTGTCCGGGCGATCTTCTTCGGGCCCGCGACGCCATACACGGCACCTCGCTGCGTTACCGAATCGCGCGAATACGGCCAAGTATGAGCTGCGATCCGGTGCCTTGCGATGCACCGCGTCATGGGGGCACCTCCCAGCCGCGAGGCTGGGGGAGCCGCGGGCTGATCCTCGAAGATCGCCCGGACAGGACCTAGCCCGTGCGAGTGGCCGGTGCTACCGCTGTACGGGGGTTGACTGGCATCCTGGAGGCCGTTGGCACTCCCAGCGAACGCCGGGTCGCTGTGCGCGACGACGTACGCTGTCGGTGTCGGCGGCCCGGCCGCCGGCGGCAGCGACGAGGCCCGACGGCGTCGTTTCCGCAGGTCCAGTTAACGAGAGGTCGCCGTGAGCAGCTCGCCCCCGTCCCCGCGCCGCCGTGTGCCCCTGCACGTGGTGCAGCTCCTGGGCGGTGGAGGGGTGGGCACCGGGGACCATGTGCGTTCGCTCTCGGCCGGGTTGGCGGACCGCGGGCTGGCCGTCACGGTGGGCGCCGCCGGCTCGGCGGAGCGCCGCTACGGCTTCGCCTCGGCCGGGGCCCGCTTCGTCCCGCTGCCGGTCGACTCGACGCTGACGGCGGTGCGGTTGCTGCGGCTGGCCTGCGCCGACGCCGACCTGGTCCACGCGCACGGCATACGCGCCGGACTGCTGGCCACCCTCGCGCTGCGCGGCCGCTCCGTGCCGCTGGTGGTCACCTGGCACGCCCGCTCGACCGGCATCGGCCCCACCGCCCAACTGCGGCTGCTCTCAGAACGCCTGGTGGCGAGAACGGCCACCGTGGTGCTCGGCGCCACCTCCGACCTGGTGCATCGGGCGCGTCAACGGGGCGCGCGCGACGCGCGGTTGGCGCCGGTCGCGCTCCCGGCGGCGCGTCGCTCCGCGCACGCCGACCGGATCGCCGACGCGCACCGCGCCAAACTCCGCGCGGACCTGGGCG
Source organism: Streptomyces zhaozhouensis (assembly GCF_900230195.1). Classification (GTDB taxonomy): domain Bacteria; phylum Actinomycetota; class Actinomycetes; order Streptomycetales; family Streptomycetaceae; genus Streptomyces; species Streptomyces zhaozhouensis. The sequence goes on along the minus strand of NZ_OCNE01000003.1, from coordinate 461,777 downwards.
CGTCGGACCGCCCGCTGCTGGTCGCCGCCGCCAGGTCGGGCCGCGACGGCGGGCTCGACCTGCTGTTGGCCGCCGCCCGCTACTGGCGCGACCGGCTGCCCCGGCCGCTGCTCGCCCTCGCCACGGACGGCCACGACCGGGCGTTGTCGCGCAGGATCGAACGCGGGCGGCTGCCGGTCCGGCTGCTGGCGCCCGGCGAGGACCCGGTCGAGCTGCTGCCGATCGCGGACCTGGCGGTGCTGCCCGCCCGTTGGGCCGGCCGGCCCCCGCTGGTCGACGGCGCGCTGCGGCGCGGTGTCCCGCTGGTGGCGACGGCCGTCGGCGGCGTGCCCGAGGTCGTCGGCGACGCGGGCGTGTTGGTCCCGTCCGGCAAGCCGGCGGCACTGGGCTCCGCGGTCAACGCGCTGCTGGACGACCCGGACCGGCGCGCCGCCCTGGCCATCGCCGGGCCGGCCCAGGCCCGCCGTTGGCCGACCGAGGACACCACGGTCGCCCAGGTGCTGAGCGTCTATGATGAGCTGGTCACCGGTCGTTGACACCGCGCGCCGCGCAGGCGCGGAGACGGAAGCGACGACCACGGGAGTTCGGGAGGTCGATGCATATGGCCCGCCAGGCCGCGCCTCGTCCTGCCCTTCCCCGGACCGCCGCCGCCCGCTGAGGCGGCCGCGTCCGGGTGCCACTTCCGACCCGGAGGCCCTCGTGCCCATCCTCGTTCCGACCCAACTGACCACCGAACGACTCCTGTTGCGCCCCTGGTCCCTCTCGGGACCGGCCGCCGTCGCCGCCGCCTCGCGCGCGCCGGACTGGGCGGACGACTTCCCCGCCGAGGGCGACAGCGTGATCGCCGACCTGCTGGCGCGGGGCGTGATCGACCCGCTCGGCCACCGCCTGCTCGTCGAACGCGCCAGCGGCCTCGTCGTCGGCACCCTCGGCTTCGGCTGGCCGCCGCAGGACGGCGGCGTCGAGCTCGGCTACGGCGTCGTGCCGTCCCGCCGAGGGCGCGGGCTCGCCACCGAGGCGGCCCGCGCCCTCGTCACGCACGCGCTCACCCTGCCGGGGGTGCGCACGGTCCGCGCCAGCGCGGAGCCGGCCAACCCCGCGTCCCTGCGGGTGCTGGAGAAGGCCGGACTGCGCCGGACGGGCGAGTCCGAAGGGCTCGTCCACTTCGCCACCGCCTGAACGCGACCCGCGCGCCCGCCCGCGGGCGCGCGGGGCCGTCGGCACCGGGGCCCGAGCCGGTGCCCGCAGACCGGGCGCCGGCTGCGCCTCGGGAATCGGGTGGTCGGGGACGCGGGCTGTCGGCCCGCTTTGATGGCGGGGCGCCCGCGTCCCGAGCCGACGGTCAGAACGCGGTGCGGTCCTCGCTGAGCGGATCTCCGTGCACCCGGTATGCCTCGTGGAGGCCGTCACGCACCCGGCGACGCCACGGCCGTGCGAGTGTCAGAGCCTCGGCCAACGGTGCCGCGCCGTCGTCGAGCGGGGCGACCGCACACGAAGCGGTGCCGTCTGCCTCCCCCCTGACCAGCCATTTTCCGTCCGGCCCCGCCACGCCGGCCGCGCCCTCCGGTGCGTGCCCGGCCGGCAGCGCCAGGCTCACCCAACGGGTGGTGGCCGCCGCGTGCGCGCTCACCTCGTTGGCCAGCACCCCGGTGCCGCCGGAGCCCCCGCCGGCCGACGAGTAGAGCACGCAGTCCACGTTCAACCGTTCGTACTCCGCGAACAACTCGGGGAAGTGCGCCTCCATCCCGAGCAGCAGCCCGAAGCGGACACCGTCCACCTCGAAGGTGACCGGCAGGGCGCCCGGCGCGTAGAGGTACCGCAACTTGGTGGCGGAGAGCAGCCGTTCGTCGTAGCGGGTCACCGCACGCCCTCGGTCGGAGAAGACGTAGAGACTGTTGTGCGGCCGGTTCGGAAAGGTCAGCCGGTGCACCGAGCCGACCACCGTCCACAGCCCCAACTCGCCTGCCAGCGCGGCTGTTTTGACGAGCTCGTGGCGGAGCGCCCCCCAGTCCCACGCGTCCCGGTCAAGCGCTGGCGCGCTGCCCTCCCACTCAGCGTCGGTGTCCGCGACGGCGCGCGGGCCGGGGGAGCAGAGCGCGCCCTCGGGAAGGTGCACCACTCGTGCGCCTTTCCGGTGCGCCGCGCGCATCAGTTCACGTACCTCGCGCCCGCGGGTCGCCAACGACGTTGCGTCGTCCGGCCGTTCGCCGAAGGACGGGAGCGTGCTCTGGGTCACGGCCAGCAACAGCCGCCGACGTTCGGCGACGGGCTCGCGCCCGGGAGTCGAGCGCAGATGGCGGAGGGCGGCGGTGTAGGACTCGCCGGTCTTGGCGGCGCGGGCGCGCACGCGCCGCTTGAAGTTCCGGTTGGCTGTCATCGTCTCTCCACGCCCCGGAACGACCCCCAGCGGCCACGCCCGAGACGGAACGGACGACGAGTGCGCGCCCCGAGACATCGAGTCCCTTTGCCTCCGTGCCAGACCGTGCTGGGAACGGCCCAAGGAGGTTAGGCGTGGGGCACGCCGCCCACCATCCTGGCCGTCCCTCTGGTTCCCGTCAACGACGCGCTCCGCTGGCCGCCCGGCGCACCCCAGGGGGGCGCGGGGAACCGCGCGAGCAACCCCGAACCGATCCGCGCGCCGGGCAACGGCCCCCGCCCCGGTGTCGGGTGGTCGCACCCGTTCCCCCCGGCAAGGGGCTACTTCCCCCCGGCAAGGGGCTACGCCGAGCCGCGCACCACCAGCTGTGACGGGATGACCACCGAACTCACCGGCGCCTCTGCGTCGTTGAGGCTGCGCACCAGCAGCCGCGCCATGATCTCGCCCATCCGGACGATGTCCTGCCGCACCGTGGTCAGCGGTGGGTCGGCCCAGGCCGCCGGGTCGAGGTCGTCGTAGCCGACGACGGCGACGTCCTCGGGCACGGACAGGCCCCGGGCGCGCAGCGTGCGCAGCGCGCCGGTGGCCATCAGGTCGTTGCCGGCGAAGACGGCGTCGGGCGCGGGGGAGCGGTCCAGCAGCTCGGCCATGGCGCGGGCGCCGCCGTCCACCGTGAAGTCGCCGTGCGCCTGGAGCGCGGGGTCCGGCTCGGCCAGCCCCAACGCGTCGCGGTAGCCGGCGAGCCGGTCGACCGCGGAGGTCTGGTCCAGCGGCCCGGTGATCACCGCGATCCGCCGGTGGCCGCTCTCCGCGAGATGGCGCACCGCGCGCCGCGCGCCGTCGCGGTTGTCGGTGTCCACATAGACGAGCGAGTCGTCCTGTTCCCACCCCGGCCACCAGGGGCGCCCGCCGAAGACGGTCGGCAGCCCGGAGGCGGCGGCGATGCCCCGCAGCGGGTCGTTGGCGTGCAGCGAGAACATCAGCGTGCCGTCCACGTGCCCGCCGGCCAGGTAGCGTCCCACCCGCTGGTAGTCCGCCTCCTCCTCGACCAGCATCAGCAGCAGTTGGAGGTCGTTGGCGGACAGCTCCCGGCTGATGCCGCGCAGTTGACGCGCGAAGAACGGGTCCGCGAAGACCCGGGTCTCGGGCTCGGCGATCACCACGGCCACCGCCCCGGTGCGCCGGGTGACCAGCGAACGCGCCGCGCTGTTGGGCACGTACCCCAGCTCGGCGACCGAGCGTTTGACCTTCTCCCGGAGCTCGGGTCGGACCCCCGGGGTGCCGTTGACGACCCGGGAGACGGTCGCCCGGGAGACCCCGGCGTGCGCCGCCACGGCCTCCAGCGTGGGGTGGGCAGCGGACACCTTCACATCCCTTGTCTCTCGTAGCCCCTTGACGGTACAGGCAAGCGGCGGCAGTGTGCAGTGGCACGGCATGAGAGCGCTCTCACACCGTTCTCGTGCCCGTCAACTCCCCACCCCCCACGGAACTTCCACCCCCACACGGAAGAGTGAATTGTCATGAGCAGAAGGAAAATGCGGCGTGGGCCGCTGGCGGCCGTCGCCGCCGTGGGTGCCGCGTTGGCGGCGCTCGCCACCGTCGCCCTGCCCCAGGCCGGCGCGCAGGAGAGCGAGGCCGGACCGGCGCCGCTGGTCGAGGTCTTCCGCTCCGACTTCGACGGTCCGGCGGGCAGCCCGCCCGGTGACGACTGGATCATCGACACCGGCACCGGCTACGACGGCGGCCCGCCCAACTGGGGCACCGGCGAACGTCAGACCTACACCGACCGCCCCGAGAACCTCAGCCTCGACGGGCAGGGCAACCTCAAGATCACCGCCCTGCGCGACGGCGACACCTGGACCTCGGGCCGGATCGAGACCCAGCGCACCGACTTCGCCGCCCCCGACGGCGGGGTGATGCGCATCGAGGCCGGCCTCCAGCTCCCCAACGTCTCCGGTGACGCGGCGCTCGGCTACTGGCCCGCGTTCTGGACGCTGGGCGGCGAGTACCGGGGCAACTACTGGAACTGGCCGGGCATCGGCGAGTTCGACATCATGGAGAACGTGAACGGCCTGCCGCAGGTCTGGGGCGTGCTGCACTGCGGGGTCAACCCCGGCGGTCCCTGCAACGAGACCGAGGGGCGCGGCGCCTCGACCGGGTGTGACAGCTGCAAGACGGACTTCCACACCTACGCGATCGAACTCGACCGCACCGGTGACACCGAGTTTCTGCGCTGGTACCTGGACGGGAACGAGTACCACTCCGTCAGCTCGGCCGACATGGACGCCGAGACCTGGGCCGCCGCCACCGACCACGGGCACTTCGTCCTGCTGAACCTGGCGATGGGCGGCGCGTTCCCCGACGGTGTCGCCGGCCAGGCCACGCCGACGGCCGCCACCGAGCCGGGGCACTCGTACCTGATCGACTACGTCTCCGTCCAGCAGACCGGCTGACCCGGAGGCGCCGCCCGAGGAACGACGGCGCCCCGCCTCCCCGGACGAACGGGAGGCGGGGCGCGCGGCCGCGAAGGTCAGCCGACGTAGCCGCCCGAGGCGGTCAGGCGCAGCGCGGTGTCGATCAGCGGCACATGGCTGAACGCCTGCGGGAAGTTCCCCACCTGGCGCATCCGGCGCGGGTCCCACTCCTCGGCGAGCAGGCCGAGGTCGTTGCGCAGGGCCAGCAGCTTCTCGAAGAGCTTGCGGGCCTCGTCGACGCGGCCGATCATCGCGAGGTCGTCGGCCATCCAGAACGAGCAGGCGAGGAACGCGCCCTCGTCCCCCTCCAGGCCGTCGACGCCCGCCTCCTCGCCGGCGGTCGGGTAGCGCAGGATGAAGCCGTCGAGCGTGGACAGCTCGCGCTGGATGGCCTCGATGGTGCCTATCACCCGCTTGTCGTCCGGCGGCAGGAAGCCCATCTGCGGGATCAGCAGCAGCGAGGCGTCCAGCTCCTTGGAGCCGTAGGACTGGGTGAACGTGTTGCGCTCCGCGTCGTAGCCGTGTTCGCAGACCGCGCGGTGGATCTCGTCCCGCAGGTCGCGCCAGCGCTCCAGCGGGCCGTCCACCTCGCCGGACTCGATCAGCTTGACCGTGCGGTCCACGGCGACCCAGGTCATCACCTTGGAGTGGACGAAGTGCCGACGCGGGCCCCGGACCTCCCAGATGCCCTCGTCCGGCTCGTCCCAGTGGTTCTCCAGGTAGTTGATCAGCTTGAGCTGGAGCAGGTTGGCGTGGTCGTTGCGGGCCAGCCCCGTCATGTGGGCCAGGTGCAGCGCCTCGGTGACCTCGCCGTAGACGTCCAGCTGGAGCTGGCCGGCGGCGCCGTTGCCGACGCGCACCGGCTGCGAGTTCTCGTAGCCGGGCAGCCAGCTCAACTCGGCCTCGGCCAGCTCCCGTTCACCGGCGATGCCGTACATGATCTGGAGGTTCTGCGGGTCCCCGGCCACGGCGCGCAGCAGCCACTCGCGCCAGGCCCTGGCCTCCTCGTGGTAGCCGGTGCGCAGCAGCGAGGAGAGGGTCATGGCCGCGTCGCGCAGCCAGGTGAACCGGTAGTCCCAGTTCCGCGAGCCGCCGATCTCCTCGGGCAGCGAGGTGGTGGGGGCGGCGACGACCGCGCCGGTCGGGGCGTAGGTCAGCGCCTTGAGGGTGATCAACGAGCGGACGACGGCCTCGCGGTAGGGGCCGTGGTAGGTGCACTGGGCGACCCAGTCGCTCCAGAACGACTCGGTGGCGGCCAGCGCCTCCTCGGGCGCGGCCACCGGCGGCGGCTCCTTGTGCGAGGCCTGCCAGCTGATGGTGAACGCGACCCGGTCCCCGGCGGCGACCGTGAAGTCGGCGTAGGTGGTCAGGTCCTTGCCGTAGGTGTCGACGGTCGTGTCCAGCCAGACCGAGTCGGGCCCGGAGACGGCGACCGTCCGGTCGTCGACCTTGTGCACCCACGGCACGATCCAGCCGTAGGAGAACCGCATCCGCAGCGCGGAGCGCATCGGCACCCGGCCGCTGACGCCCTCGACGATGCGCACCATCTGGGGGGCCATCTCGCCGCGCGGCGGCATGAAGTCGGTCACCCGCACGGTGCCCCGGGGGGTGTCCCACTCGGATTCCAGGATCAGTGAGTCCCCGACGTAACGGCGGCGGCTGGCGGGCGGCGGCGGCATGTCCCTGCCGTGCGCGGGCCCGATTCTCCAGAAGCCGTGTTCGTCGGTGCCCAGCAGTCCGGCGAAGACCGCGTGGGAGTCGAACCGCGGCAGACACAGCCAGTCGGCCGATCCGTCGCGGCAGATGAGGGCGGCGGTCTGCATGTCGCCGACCAGTGCGTAGTCCTCGATGCGCCCGGCCACTTGCCACTCCAGTCGAACGGCGCCGCCCCCCGTGGGACGTGCGGAAACTTCCTCGCCCATTCCGGCGTCCAGGCAGGATACGACGCCCGGAGGACATCCGCTGGACACCGTGGAAACCGTTCTCTGTGACCGGGTGCTCTTGTTCGTATTAGTCGGTAAATGTCGAAAGGCTGAGCTTGGGTGCTTTGTGCCGCACCTTCGCTGTTACCCTGGTAGCCCGTGGACCGGAGGGCCCGAAAACCTTCGAACACTCACCGTCGGCACCCCCGGGCGAGCAGCCCGTGCGGAGCCGTCGTGTATCCGCCTCGCGACCACGGGAGCCCCGTTTTGGCCATGCCGCCCAGTTCCATGACGACTAAGACGACCAAGTTCATCTTCGTCACCGGCGGGGTCGCCTCCTCGCTCGGCAAGGGGCTCACCGCTTCCAGCCTCGGTGCCCTCCTCAAGGCGCGTGGCCTGCGCGTCACGATGCAGAAGCTGGACCCCTACCTCAACGTCGACCCCGGCACGATGAACCCGTTCCAGCACGGCGAGGTGTTCGTCACCAACGACGGCGCCGAGACCGACCTGGACATCGGCCACTACGAGCGCTTCCTCGACGTCGACCTCGACGGCAGCGCCAACGTCACCACCGGCCAGATCTACTCCACCGTGATCGCCAAGGAGCGGCGCGGCGAGTATCTGGGCGACACCGTGCAGGTCATCCCGCACATCACCAACGAGATCAAGCACCGCATCCGGCGGATGGCCACCGACGACGTCGACGTGGTGATCACCGAGGTCGGCGGCACGGTCGGCGACATCGAGTCGCTGCCCTTCCTGGAGGCGGTCCGCCAGACGCGGCACGAGGTCGGGCGGGACAACGTCTTCGTCGTCCACATCTCGCTGCTGCCCTACATCGGCCCCTCCGGCGAGCTGAAGACCAAGCCGACCCAGCACTCGGTCGCCGCGCTGCGCAACATCGGCATCCAGCCGGACGCCATCGTGCTGCGCGCCGACCGCGAGGTGCCCACCGCCATCAAGCGGAAGATCTCGCTGATGTGCGACGTGGAGGAGGCGGCCGTGGTCGCCGCCATCGACGCCAAGTCGATCTACGACATCCCGCCCGTGCTGCACGCCGGCGGGCTGGACGCCTACGTGGTGCGCCGGCTCGACCTGCCGTTCCGCGACGTGGACTGGACGCAGTGGAACGACCTGCTCGGCCGCGTGCACCGCCCGGAGCACGAGGTCACGGTCGCGCTGGTCGGCAAGTACATCGACCTGCCCGACGCCTATCTGTCGGTGACCGAGGCGCTGCGCGCCGGCGGCTTCGCCAACAACGCGCGGGTCACCATCAAGTGGGTCACCTCCGAGGACTGCCGGGTGCCGGGCGGCGCCGAGCGGCAGCTCTCGGACTGCGACGCGGTCTGCATCCCCGGCGGCTTCGGCGAGCGCGGCGTGGAGGGCAAGATCGCCGCGATCACCTACGCCAGGGAGCATCGGATCCCGCTGCTCGGGCTCTGTCTCGGCCTCCAGTGCGTGGTGATCGAGGCGGCGCGCAGCCTGCTGGGCATCCCCGAGGCCAACTCCACGGAGTTCGACAAGGCCGTGGCGCACCCGGTGATCTCCACGATGGAGGAGCAGCTGGACATCGTCGCCGGCGAGGGCGACCTCGGCGGCACCATGCGGCTCGGGCTCTACCCGGCGAAGCTCGCCGAGGGCTCGATCGTCCGCGAGACCTACCAGGACGAGCCGTATGTCGAGGAGCGCCACCGGCACCGCTACGAGGTGAACAACTCCTACCGCTCCGAGCTGGAGAAGAAGGCCGGCCTGGTCTTCTCCGGCACCTCCCCGGACGGGAAGCTGGTGGAGTTCGTGGAGTACCCGCGCGAGGTCCACCCGTACCTGGTCGCCACGCAGGCCCACCCGGAGCTGCGCTCCCGGCCCACCAGGCCGCACCCGCTCTTCGCCGGGCTGGTCGGCGCGGCGGTGCGGGCCAGGCGCGAGGCCCCCGGGGCGGACGTGGCGTCCGCCGCCGGGGGAGACTGAGGGGCATGACCGACCAGTCCTCGGCGCCGCTCGCCGACTCCCCGACGCAGTGGCCCGTCACCGCGACCGAGACCCCGTTCACCGGCAACAAGACCAGCGTCCGCACCGACGAGGTGCGGCTCCCCGACGGCGGCCGGGTGCACCGCGACTACCAGGTGCACCCCGGCTCCGTCGCGGTCCTCGCGCTGGACGAACGGGACCGCGCCGTGGTGATCGAGCAGTACCGGCACCCGGTGCGGCACAGGCTGTGGGAGATCCCCGCCGGACTGCTCGACGTGCCGGGGGAGAACCCGCTGCACGCCGCGCGGCGCGAGCTGTACGAGGAGGCGCACGTCAAGGCCGAGGACTGGCGGGTGCTGACCGACGTGTACACCACGCCGGGCGGCAGCGACGAGGCGGTGCGGATCTTCCTCGCCCGGCAGCTGTCGGAGGCCGAGGGCGAGCGCTACGAGGTGCACGCCGAGGAGGCCGACATGCGGCTGGCCAGGGTGCCGGTCGCCGACCTGGTGCGCGGTGTGCTGGCCGGGCGGCTGCACAACACCTGCCTGGCGCTGGGCGTCCTCGCCTACGGCGCCGCCCTCGCCGGGGAGGGCCCGCAGGCGCTGCGCCCGGCCGACGCGCCCTGGCCGGCCCGCCCGTTCCCGGCCTGACGTGTCCTGACCCGACGCCTCGGTGGCCTTGGCATACGCTCACCCCGTGACGGACGTGACGGAACAGACGGTCACCGACGGCGGGGGTTTCCTCGGACGCGGCCGCGAGCTGGCGGGCCTGCGCGGCGAGGTCGAGCGCGCGGGCCTCGACACCCTGGCGGGCCGCCCGGCCCCCCGGGGCCGGGTGCTGCTGGTGGCCGGCCGGCCGGGCACCGGCAGGACGGCGTTGGCCGAGGCGTTCGCCGCCGAACTCGCCGCCTCGGGCGACTACCCCGACGGGCTGCTGACCGCCCGGCTGACCGAGCCGGGGGGCACGCCCGTCACCGTGGAGCGCGCGGCGCGCGAGCTGCTGGCGCAGCTCGGTGTCGCGGCGCCGGCGGGCGGCGGCGACGAGGACCTGGCCGATCTGCTGCGCGAGACCCTGGACACCAGGTCGGCCGTGCTGCTGCTGGACGACGTCGCCGGCGCCGAGCAGCTCGCCGAGCTGGTGCCCGAGCACCGGGCCTGTGTGGTGGTGGCCGTCGCCGGCGGGCCGCTGACGAAGATCCCCGACGTGCGGCCCTGCGTGCTGGGCGGCCTGGACCGGCCCAACGCGATCCGGCTGCTGGAACGCGGCGCCGGCCCGGTGCGGATCACCGTCGACCCGGGGGCCGCCGACCATCTCGCCGAGATCTGCGGCGACCTGCCGGCCGCGTTGCGGCTCACCGCCGGCTGGCTCGCGCTCCACCCCGACCACACGCTGGTCGACGCGGTGCGCGGCTTCGCCGCCGGCGCCGATCGGCTGCCCTCGCCCGAGGGCGAGGCCGCCCCCGACCCGGCCGAGCTGCCGCTGCGCCGGGCCTTCGGCCTGGTGCACGCGGCGCTGCCGGCGCAGGCGGCGCGGCTGCTGCGGCTGCTGGCGCTGGCGCCCGGCGGGCTGGCCGACGACCACATCGCCGCCGCGCTGGCGGGGGCGCCGATCGGGGTGGCCCGCACGCTGCTCGACGACTTCGTCGCCTTCGGGCTGCTGCACGCGGCCGATCCGGGCCCGCCAGGCGTGGGCCCCGCCTACCGGGTGCCCGGCTGCCTGGCGCCGCTGCTGTCCGGGCTGCTGGAGGCGGAGGAGCGGCCGGGCGAGGTGCTGCTGGCGCGCGCCAGGATGCTGGAGCGCACCGTGCGTCAGCTGCGCGCCTGCCTGGCCACCACGGAGCCGGCGGGTTCGCCGGCCGCCAGATGGCTGGGCGAGCTGCCCAGGGCGCTGCGCTTCGACGGCCCGAAGCCCGCCGCCCGCTGGCTGGACGCCCGGCTGCCCGCGCTGCTGGCCGCCGCCCGGTCGGCCGTCGACGACGGCGAGTTGGACACGTTGGCCCGGCGGTTGGTGGCGGCGCTGACCCGGGCCCTGATCGCCCACCGGGGTCCCGACGAGGCGGCCCCCGAGCTGTACCGGCTGCACGAGCTGGTGCTGGGCGTCGCCGAACGGCAGGGCCTGACCAGGGAGCAGGCCGCCGCGCTGCTGAACCTGGGCGACCTGGACGTGCGCACCGGCCGGCTCGCCGGGGCGCTGACCCGCTACCGGGCCGCGCTGGAGGTGGCGCGCGGCGAGGGCGACGCGGCCGACCCGCTGGCGGTCGGCCGGACGCTGGAGTCCATCGGGGGCACCTACGCGGAGTTGAACGACTGGCAGCGCGCCGCCGACTGGTACGGGCGGGCTGTCGCGCTGGCCCAGACCCGTGACGACCTGGGGGCCGAGGCGCGGCTCCAGGGCAGGATCGGCGCGGTGCTCTCCTACGACGGGCAGTTGGAGGAGGCGCTGCGCGCCTGGCGGGCGGCGGCCTCGGCGCACCGCAGACGCGGGGACGCCCACGCGTACGCGCGCTCGCTGACCGAGGCGGCCCGGGTGATGGAGTACGCCGGGCAGTACGAGGAGTCGGAACGCACCGGGCGCGAGGCGCTGCGGCTGGCGGCCGGCACCGGCGACCAGCGGTTGCAGGCCGCGCTGCGGATGCGCCTGGCGGACACCGCCGACCGTCTCGGGCGCACCGACACCGCCGCCGTGCACCGCGCGGTCGCCGAGCAGATCCTCGCCGCTCCCGAGGAACCGCGTCCCGCGCCCGGGGCGGAGGGGGATTCCTCTGGCTCTGCAGAGGGAAACACTTGTGAAACGCAGCCGAAGCGTCGCCGTGATTGACTGAAAGCAAGGCGGTGCGACAGTCTTTCCTTGCTTAGAATGGCGAAAGCACCCCTTCGCGACACAAGGACCGTGATCGACATGAAGGTTGGCATCCCCCGCGAGGTCAAGAACAACGAGTTCCGCGTGGCCATCACCCCGGCCGGAGTGCACGAGCTCGTCAGCGGCGGCCACCAGGTCTTTCTTGAGGGCGGTGCCGGTCTCGGCTCCGCCATCCCCGACGAGGAGTACCTCGCGGCCGGCGCCACCGTGCTGCCCGAGGCGGACCAGGTCTGGGCCGAGGCCGACCTGCTGTTGAAGGTCAAGGAGCCGGTCGCCGAGGAGTACCACCGGCTGCGCAAGGACCTGACGCTCTTCACCTATCTCCATCTCGCCGCCTCCCGCGAGTGCACCGAGGCGCTGCTGGCCGCCGGCACCACCGCGATCGCCTACGAGACCGTCGAGGCGAGGGGCGCGTTGCCGCTGCTCGCCCCGATGTCCGAGGTGGCCGGCCGGCTCGCGCCGCAGGTCGGCGCCTACCACCTGATGCGTCCGGCCGGCGGGCGGGGCGTCCTGCCCGGCGGCGTCCCCGGCAGCCCGGCCGGCCACGCGGTGGTCATCGGCGCCGGCGTCTCCGGGTGGAACGCGACGCAGATCGCGGTCGGGCTCGGCTTCCAGGTCACCGTCCTGGACAAGGACACCGACAAACTGCGGGCCATGGACCGCGCTTACGGCGCCCGGGTGCGCACCGTCGCCTCCACCGCCCTGTCGCTGGAGCGCGAGGTGCTCACCGCCGACCTGGTGATCGGTGCGGTGCTGGTGCCGGGCGCCCGCGCGCCCCGGCTGGTCAGCGGGGAGCTGGTCTCCCGGATGCGCCCGGGAAGTGTCCTTGTCGACATCGCGATCGACCAGGGCGGCTGCTTCGCCGACTCCCGCCCCACCACCCACGCCGAGCCGACGTTCGCCGTGCACGACTCGCTCTTCTACTGCGTGGCCAACATGCCCGGCGCCGTGCCCAGTACCTCGACGCACGCGCTGACCAACGCGACGCTGCCGTATGTCGTCCAACTGGCCTCCGCCGGCTGGCGTTCCGCGCTGCGCTCCGATCCGGGGCTGGCCGCCGGGCTCCACACGCACGAGGGGCTGGTGGCCCACCGACCGGTCGCCGAGGCTCACCAACTGGCCTTCACCGCGCCCTCCGAGGTGCTTGCCTGAGTCGCCCGTGACCCGGGGCCCCGCCCCCGGGTCAACTCCCCGCGTCAACATCGGGAATGTCACACCGACGCGTTCGATGACCGTGTCGATTCAGCCACTCGGGCGCTTGTCGGTGCCGCCCGATCTGTCCCCAACTCCGCGCTCACGTCGTGGTTTAGCGGCCCGAACGGGGGTGAGATGCCCCGGCTCGCGAAGCATGGGGCCTTGACAAGTGATTGTTCGATGGCCGACACATCCGTGCCGGTCCGGTGGATTGTGTTGCTGAGGACCGCCGACACGCCATAGAGTCGCCAAACGTCGGCATGGTGCAACGCTGACTCTGTCTAGAAGTTCCCTGGTCCCCAAGGAGGTAAGACGACTTGTGAATGAGTCGATAATTACTCCCAGGGGAGCACAGGTCCCGGAGCGGCGTCAGAGCGCCTCGGATTCGACGGGCAACGGCTCCGTCGCTGTTCATCCCTTCGCAACCCACCAGAGCCAACCGAGCATGACAGCGCATCAGAGCACGGACGGCCACGAGACCAGTGCCGTCACAGCGAACCGTACGGCCGGCGAGTCCGACCGTTATCCCGACTACGAAGACATCCCCGACGGCCAGTTCTACGACCCGGACGCCGAATACGAGCCGGATCCCGAATACGCGGCGACCATCGCCCCGGACGCGGCCCGGCAGCGCCGGGAGCGGATCGGCCCCACCGGCCGGCCCCTGCCGTACTTCCCCATCCCCGGACCGCTCAGCGAGCGCGGACCGGCGAAGGTCATCGCCATGTGCAACCAGAAGGGCGGCGTGGGCAAGACCACGTCGGCCATCAACCTGGGCGCGGCGCTGGCCGAGTACGGACGCCGGGTCCTGCTGGTGGACTTCGACCCGCAGGGCGCGCTCTCCGTCGGCCTCGGCGTCAACCCGATGGAGCTGGACCTCACCGTCTACAACCTGCTGATGGAGCGGGGCATGGCCCCCGACGAGGTGCTGCTCAAGACGGCGGTCGCCGGCATGGACCTGCTGCCGAGCAACATCGACCTCTCGGCGGCCGAGGTGCAGCTGGTCAGCGAGGTGGCGCGGGAGTCCACGCTCCAGCGTGCGCTCCAACCGCTGCTCAGCGACTACGACTTCATCATCATCGACTGCCAGCCCTCGCTCGGCCTGCTCACCGTGAACGCCCTCACCGCGGCGCACAAGGTGATCGTGCCGCTGGAGTGCGAGTTCTTCGCGCTGCGCGGCGTGGCGCTGCTCACCGAGACGATCGAGAAGGTCCAGGAGCGGCTCAACCCCGAGCTGCGGCTGGACGGCATCCTCGCCACCATGTACGACTCGCGCACGGTGCACAGCCGAGAGGTGCTCGCCCGGGTCGTCGAGGCGTTCGACGACAACGTGTACCACACGGTCATCGGCCGCACCGTCCGGTTCCCCGAGACCACCGTCGCGGGCGAGCCGATCACCACGTACGCCTCCAACTCGGTGGGCGCGGCGGCCTACCGACAGCTCGCCAGGGAGGTGCTCGCCCGGTGCCACGCCGAGTGAGCCTTCCGGCGGCCGACGAACTGTTCCGCAGCACGGGTGGGGCGGCCGTCCAGCCGTCGAGCCCCTCGACCGCACAGGAGAACGCGGCGGCGGAGCCCTCCCAGGCCCCGTCCGCCGACCAGTCGGGCGAGCCGGCCGGCTCCGGGGCGCCCGACGAGGGCGCGGGCGAGGGGCGCGCGCGCCGCGAGCCCAGGCCCAAGTCGGCGCGTGAGCGCGGCGGTCGGGAGGAGCGGCTGCCCGCTCAGGCGAAGCGGGACGGCTCCGGCCGGCCCACCGTTCCCCCCGCCGGCGGCCAGCCCGCGGCCCCCGGCCGGGGCGGCGCCCCCGCGGGGCCGCCGCGCAAGGGACGCGTCGCGCGGCGGCCGAGCGGCCGGGAGCGGCACGACGAGAAGATCACCGTCTATGTCTCGGCGGAGGAGCTGATGGACCTGGAGCACGCGCGGTTGGTGCTGCGCGGTGAGCACGGGCTCGCCGTCGACCGGGGCCGCATCGTGCGCGAGGCGGTCGCCGTCGTCCTCGCCGACCTCGAATCCCGGGGCGACGCCAGCATCTTGGTGCGGCGCCTGCGCGGTCGCTGACCGCGCGGCGCGCGCTGCCCGAGTGCGGCGCGGAGTAACGTGCCCGGCGATGACCCCGCCCGCCCACCGCCGCCGCCCCCTGGGCCGGGGCCCCACCGGCCCCGAGGCGACGCCTCCGGAACGGGCCGCCGAACAGACCCCGGCGGCCCCTTCGCCCGTGCCCCCGCAGGGACTCGGGGAGCCCGAGCGGGCCGCCACCCCCGTGGACGCTCCGCCGCCGGGGGAGGCCGGCCCGGCGCCCGACGAGGACGGGACGCCAACCCCGGGGCCCGCGCCGGAGGATGCACCACCGGCCGCCGAGGACCAGGACGGCGCCGGCGGCGAGGAGGCGCCCGACGACGGGAAGTTCCGCGTCGTACTGGAGAACTTCGAGGGCCCCTTCGACCTGCTGCTCCAACTGATCTCCCGGCACCGGCTGGACGTCACCGAGGTCGCGCTCTCGCGGGTCACCGACGACTTCCTCGCCCATCTGCGGGCCATGGGGCCGGACGGCGACCTCGACCAGACCACCGAGTTCCTGGTCGTCGCCGCCACCCTGCTCGACCTCAAGGCCGCCAGGCTGCTGCCCACCGCCGAGGTGGAGGACGAGGCCGACCTGGCGCTGCTGGAGGCGAGGGACCTGCTCTTCGCGCGGCTGCTCCAGTACCGCGCGTTCAAGCGGGTCGCCGAGATCTTCGCCGACCGCCTCGCCGACGAGGCGCTGCGCCACCCCAGGACCGTCGGCCTGGAACCGCACCACGCGGAGCTGCTGCCGGACGTGGTGATCAGGATCGGACCCGAGGGCTTCGCGCGGCTCGCGGTCAAGGCCATGCAGCCCCGGCCAAGACCCGCCGTCTACGTCGAGCACATCCACGCCCCGCTGGTCAGCGTCCGCGAGCAGGCCGAGGTGGTGGTCGGCCGGCTGCGCGAGGCCGGCGCGCTCACGTTCGCCGAGCTGACCGACGACGCCCCGGACACGTTGACCGTGGTGGCCCGGTTCCTCGCGCTGCTGGAGCTGTACCGGGAACGCGCGGTCGCGCTCGAACAGCCGGAGGCGCTCGGCTCGTTGCTGGTCCGCTGGAGCGGCGCCGAGCCGGGGCGGACGCTGGTCAGCGACGAGTTCGACCAGGCGGCGGGGGACACGGGCAGGCGCGGCGCGCGCGACGAGGACGGCACCGAGGCCGACGACAGGGAAGGCGGAACGGCATGACCACCCCCGAGGCCCCCGCGCACCGGGACCCGGAGCGGAACCCGCGGCGGGACCCGGAGAACGCGCCCGAGGAGTCGCCCGTCGCGCTGCGGCCGGCGCTGGAGGCGGTGCTGATGGTCGTCGACGAGCCGGCGACCGAGGAGCACCTGGCCAGGGTGCTGGGGCACCCGCGTCGCGCGGTCGCCGACGCGCTGCGCGAACTGGCCGACGAGTACACCAGGGACGGCCGGGGCTTCGAGCTGCGGCTGGTCGCCGGAGGCTGGCGCTACTACACCAGGCCGGTCTACGCGTCCGTCGTGGACGGCTTCGTGCTGGACGGGCAGCACGCCCGGTTGACGCAGGCGGCGCTGGAGACGCTGGCCGTGGTCGCCTACCGCCAGCCGGTGAGCCGTTCCCGCGTCTCCGCGATCCGCGGCGTGAACTGCGACGGCGTGATGCGGACGCTGCTCCAGCGCGGGCTGCTGGCCGAGGCGGGCACCGAACCCGAAACAGGTGCGATCCTGTATGTGACGACGCACTACTTCCTGGAGCGGATGGGGCTGCGCGGCCTGGACGAGCTTCCGGAGCTGGCGCCCTTCCTCCCCGAGGCGGATCAGGTCGAGGGCGAGAGCCAGGAGGGGGTGCCGTCGTTCGACGTAGATGCAGACGACGGCGACTCCCCAACGGATCATTGATGCGAAGCAGCGGCAGGAACAACGACAACCGGGGCTCCGGCGGCAACAGCGGCCGGAACAACCGCGACGCCAACCGGAGCACGAGCCGGAACACGAACCGGAGCTCCAGCCGGGACAACCGCGGCGCGGGCAACAACCGCGACGACCGCGGGCAGCGGTCCGGCCGCCCCCCGCGCCCCGAGGAACGCCGCTACGACCAGGGCGGACGCGGCGACGACAGGAACGCGCCGGGCGGCCGGGGCCGCGGCGGAGGCCAGGGCCGGGCCGGCCAGGGCGGCCCCGGGGGCAAGGGCGGCTTCGGAGGCAAGGGCGGCCCTGGAGGCAAGGGCAAGGGCGGCGGCCCCGGCCGCCGGCGTCCCGCGCCGCCGGCCAGGTCGCGCGAGTACGAGGCGCAGATCGAGGACCGCAACCGGGAGCGGCACGCCAACAAGTCGACGGCCTCGAAGCTGCCCAAGACGTTCGACGAGCCCGAGGGCGAACGCCTCCAGAAGGTGCTCGCCCGCGCCGGCCTCGGCTCCCGCCGGGCCTGCGAGGAGCTGATCGACCAGTCCCGGGTCGAGGTGAACGGCCGGATCGTGACCTCCCAGGGCCGCCGCGTCAACCCCGACCAGGACGAGATCAAGGTCGACGGGCTGACCGTGGCCAGCCAGTCGCACCTGTATTTCGCGCTGAACAAGCCGGCCGGCGTGGTCTCCGCCATGGAGGACCCCGAGGGCCGCCAGTGCCTCGGCGACTACGTGCAGAACCGCGAGACCCGCCTCTTCCACGTCGGCCGGCTGGACACCGAGACCGAGGGCCTGCTGCTGCTCACCAACCACGGCGAGCTGGCCCACCGGCTGACCCACCCCCGCTACGGCGTGACCAAGACCTATCTGGCGGCGATCCAGGGCCCCATCCCGCGCGACCTGGGCAAGCGGCTGAAGGAGGGCGTGCGGCTGGAGGACGGCCATGTGCGGGCCGACAGCTTCCGGGTGGTGGAGAACACCGGGAAGAACTACCTCGTGGAGGTCGTGCTGCACGAGGGCCGCAAGCACATCGTGCGCCGGATGCTGGCCGAGGTCGGCTTCCCGGTCGACCGGCTGGTGCGCACCGGGTTCGGCCCGATCGTGCTGGGCGACCAGAAGTCCGGCTGGCTGCGCCGGATGACCAACACGGAGGTCGGCCGGCTGCTGCGCGAGGTCGGCCTCTGACGGCCCGGCCCCGCCCGCACGGGCGCTGACCTGTCGAAGACGTTCGGAACGTGTCGGGAGCGGCGACTACCCTGAGGGGATGCGCACCGCTCTCGTCATCGGCTGCGGTCTGATCGGGACCTCCGTCGCCCTGGCGCTCTCCGCGAGGGGCGTCCGCGTCCACCTCGACGACCACGACCACGACCGCCGCCGCACCGCCGCCGCCCTGGGCGCCGGCAGCGAGGAGCCGCCCGAGGGGCCGGTGGAGCTGGCCGTGGTCGCGGTGCCGCCGACCCGGATCGCCGCCACCGTCGCGGAGCTGCAACGGCGGGACGCCGCCCACGCCTACGTGGACGTGGGCAGCGTCAAGGCAGGGCCGGCCGGCGAGTTGGCCGCGCTCGGCGGGGACCCGACGAGCTACCTGGGCACCCACCCGATGGCGGGGCGCGAGCGCTCCGGGCCGCTGGCCGCCTCGGCCGACCTCTTCGAGGGCCGGCCCTGGGTGCTGACCCCGACGTCGCGTACCAGGACCGAGGTGGTCAACCTGGTCCTGGAGCTGGCGTCACTCTGCCGCGCGGTGCCCGTGATGATGGAGGCGGCGGCCCACGACCGGGCCGTCGCGCTGGTCTCCCACACCCCGCAGCTGGTCTCCAGCCTGGTCGCCGCCCGGCTGGAGTCCGCGGAGGAGTCGGCGGTGCGGCTGTGCGGCCAGGGCATCAGGGACGTCACCAGGATCGCCGCCTCCGACCCCCGGATGTGGATCGAGATCCTGGCGGCCAACCCGGGCCCGGTCGCCGACGTGCTCGCCGAGGTGGCGGGCGACCTGGAGCGGACGGTCAGCGCGCTGCGCGCCCTGACGTCCGCCGACGAGGCCAAGCGCGCCGAGGGCGCCGAGGGCATCGAGGCGGTGCTGCGCCGGGGCAACGCGGGCCGGGAGCGGGTGCCGGGCAAGCACGGGGCGGCGCCGGCCAGTTATGAGACGGTCGCGGTGCTGATCAGCGACCGTCCGGGCGAGCTGGCGGCGATCTTCGCCGACGCCGGCCGGGCCGGCGTCAACATCGAAGACGTGCGGATCGAGCACGCCACCGGCCAGCAGTCCGGGCTGGTGCAGCTGATGGTCGAGCCGTCGGCCGCCCCGCCCCTGGCGGCGGCCCTGCGGGAGCGCGGCTGGTCCCTGCGGCGGTAGCGGCCTTCCGCGCCCCCGCCGCGGACGCCGGCGGGCGGCCGGCGGGCGGCCCGTGCGGTGCCGGTACCCTTGCCCGGTGGGTCGCCCCGCCCCACCGCGCCGGGCCGCCCGTGCGCCCGCCGGGAGCCAGGGCCCGTCGAGGGGACCGGCGCCCGTTCTCGTCCCGAACTGCGAAAGGTGTCCACTTCCGTGGCTGCAACTCCCGTCGTCGTCGCCATCGATGGCCCCTCCGGCACCGGCAAGTCGAGCACCTCCAAGGCGGTGGCCGCGCGGATGGGGATGCGTTACCTGGACACCGGGGCCCAGTACCGCGCGATCACCTGGTGGATGCTGCACGCCGGCGTCGACATCGACGACCCCCGGGCCGTGGCGGCGGCCGCCGGCAAGCCCAGCATCGTCTCCGGCACCGACCCGCTGGCGCCCACCATCACCGTCGACGGCACCGACGTCGCCGCCCCGATCCGGGGCGAGCGGGTCACCGGCGCCGTCAGCGCCGTCAGCGCGGTGCCCGAGGTGCGGACGCTGATCACCGAGTTGCAGCGTTCCATCGCCGCCCAGGCGGACGGCGGCATCGTCGTCGAGGGCCGCGACATCGGCACCACCGTGCTGCCCGACGCCGACGTCAAGATCTTCCTGACCGCCTCGCCCGAGGTGCGGGCCGCCCGCCGCAGCGCCGAGGTGTCCGGCAGGGCCGGCACCCCGGCGGCCGGCGGTACCGACGTCGCCGCCACCCAGGCGGCGCTGCTGCGCCGGGACGCGGCCGACTCGGGCCGCAAGACCTCGCCGCTGGCGAAGGCGGGGGACGCCACCGAGGTGGACACCAGCGAGCTGACTCTGGAACAGGTCATCGAGTGCGTGGTCACCCTCATCGAGGAGCGGGGGCGGCGGTAACGATGACCCCACCCGGCGCCCGGGGCGCCGTGGCCGGCCACCGGCTGGCGCGCGGGGTGGTCCACACGGTGTGGCGCCCCCGGGTGCTGGGGGCGTGGCGGACGCCACCGGCCGGCCCGCTGATCCTCGCGGTCAACCACACCCACAACGTCGACGGTCCGGTGCTCTTCGGCGCCGCGCCCCGGCCGGTGAGCTTCCTGGTCAAGCGGGAGGCGTTCGTCGGCCCGCTCGGCGCGTTCCTGCGCGGCATCGGCCAGATCGGCGTCGACCGCGCGGCGGCCGACCTGGCCGCGGTCCGCGCCGCCGGCGGGGTGCTGGAGCGGGGCGGGGTGCTCGGCATCTTTCCCGAGGGCACCCGGGGGGACGGCGACTTCGCCTCCGTCCGCGCCGGGCTGGCGTACTTCGCGCTCCGCTCCGGCGCCCCGATACAGCCGGTCGCCGTCCTCGGCAGCGACCGCCCGGGGCGGCTGGTGCGCTCCCTGCCGCCGCTGCGCGGCCGGGTGGACGTGGTGCTCGGCGCACCGTTCACCGTGGGCGGGGGCGCGGGAAGCCGACGCGGCCGGGCGGCGTTGGACAGGGCGAGCGACGAGATCAGGGTCAGGCTGGCCGCCCATCTGCGGGACGCCAGGCTGGCCACGGGCCACTAGCGCCGGGTCACCGGCCCACCCACCATCCACGACGGAACGACACGACGGACGAGGTAGACGCGACGCCATGAACGACCAGAACTCCCAGGGCGCCGAGCCCGGGCCGCACGAAGGGCAGCTGGCCGGTCAGGGCGCGCTCGACGCCGGCGAGTACGACGAGTTCCTGCGGATCGCCCAGGAGGAGGGGTTCGAGGCCGACGAGATCGAGGGCGAGCTGGCGGCCGCGACCTCGGGACCGCTGCCGGTGCTGGCCGTCGTCGGCCGGCCCAACGTCGGCAAGTCGACGTTGGTCAACCGCATCCTCGGCCGCCGCGAGGCCGTCGTGGAGGACCGCCCCGGCGTCACCAGGGACCGCGTGACCTACGAGGCCGAGTGGGCGGGCCGCCGGTTCAAGGTGGTGGACACCGGCGGCTGGGAACAGGACGTGCTGGGCATCCAGGCGTCGGTCGCCGCCCAGGCCGAGTTCGCCATCGAGACCGCGGACGCCGTGGTGCTGGTCGTGGACGCCACGGTCGGCGTCACCGACACCGACAGCGCCGTGGTCAAGCTGCTGCGCAAGGCCGGCAAGCCGGTGGTGCTCTGCGCCAACAAGGTCGACGGCCCCAACATGGAGGCCGACGCCGCCTACCTGTGGTCGCTCGGCGTGGGGGAGCCCCACCCGGTCTCGGCGCTGCACGGCCGCGGCACCGGCGACATGCTCGACGCGGTGCTGGAGGCGCTCCCGGAGGCGCCGGCGCAGACCTTCGGCGACATCGTGGGCGGCCCGCGCCGGATCGCACTCATCGGACGGCCCAACGTCGGCAAGTCCTCGCTGCTCAACAAGGTCGCCAACGAGGACCGCGTGGTGGTCGACGCCACCGCGGGCACCACCAGGGACCCCGTCGACGAGCTGGTCGAACTGGCCGACAAGACCTGGCGGTTCGTCGACACCGCCGGCATCCGGCGCAAGGTCCACCTCCAGGGCGGGGCCGACTACTACGCCTCGCTGCGCACCGCCGCCGCGCTGGAGAAGGCGGAGGCGGCCGTCGTGCTGATCGACGTCACCGAGCCGATCAGCGTGCAGGACACCCGGATCATCACCATGGCCGTCGAGGCGGGCCGGGCGCTGGTCATCGCCTACAACAAGTGGGACACCCTCGACGAGGAACGCCGCTACTACCTGGAGCGGGAGATCGAGCAGGAGCTGGTGCGGGTGCGCTGGGCGCCCCGCGTCAACATCTCGGCCCGCACCGGGCGGCACCTGGAGAAGCTGGTGCCGGCGATGGAGACCGCGCTGGAGAGCTGGGAGTCGCGGGTGCCGACCGGCCGGCTCAACGGGTTCCTCGGCGAGCTGGTCGCCTCCCACCCGCACCCGGTGCGGGGTGGCAAGCAGCCGAGGATCCTCTTCGGCACCCAGGCCGGCACCCGCCCGCCGCGGTTCGTGCTCTTCGCCTCCGGCTTCCTGGAGGCCAGCTACCGCCGCTTCGTCGAGCGGCGGCTGCGCGAGGAGTTCGGCTTCGAGGGCACCCCGATCCAGCTGTCGGTACGGGTGCGGGAGAAGCGTTCCCGGAAGAAGTGACGGCCGGGGGCCGGGGCGCCCCGGTCAGCGCTCCCCGGCCGCCTCCGGACGGCCGGGGGGCAGCTCCGCGCGGGCCTGGCCCCCCGGCCGGTACTCCAGATGGCGCCAACTCCCCACGCCCACGCCCCTGATCGTGTTGAAGCCGACGAAACGCAGCTCCTCCTCGCCGCTGCGGTCGCCCGGCAGCGTCCGGAAGAGCCGCCGGTACTCGGCGCAGAGCGAGTCGTAGATCGGCGTCTGCGAGCCGCCGGCGCGTTCGTAGGGGGAGCGCATCCCCGGGATGGCGCCGGACGCGGGACGGAGCGAGGCGGAGGGCCGCCGGGGTTCGTAAGGGTGCACGTCCAACCAACGACCGGATCCCGCGCCGGATGCGGCCCTGGCCAGCGCTGCACCCACCCGGACGCCCGAACGGGGCGCGGCTCACCGCGCGAGCGACCACTCCTCAGGCGCGGACGACGCCGCACCGCCGCGCCGCCCGCCCCGGGCCCAGGAGGGATCAGGTGCCGGCGAGCGGCATCGCGGCGGCCACCAGCAGCCCGCCGGCCGCCGCCTTCTCCAGGGCCTCCCGCAGCAGGTCCTCCCTCGGCTGCTGCCCGATCGTGCCGGCCGGCGCCGCGTAGACCAGGACGGTGTGCCGCTGGTTGGCCGTGGCCCGCCAGCCGTCGGTGACCGAGAGCGGCTCGTGCGCCTGCCACCAGGCGCTCGCGTCCCCGCCGGCCGGGTCGCTCTGGAGCACCGCGTGCAGCTTGCCCATCGCCAGCAGCACCGACCAGCCGGGAAGCCGCGCCGGGGCGGTGCCGACGTCGGAGATCGGGACGAAGCCGCCCTCGATCAGCAGCGGCAGGAAGTCGTCACCCGGCCCCTGCGAGCCGGGGCGCACGATCGGGGTGGTGGGCTCCACCACGATCGCCGGGAACAGCTCGCCCTCGATCAGGATCTGGCCGCAGGTGACGCCGAGCACCGCCTGCCCGCGCTCGGCGGGGTCGGGCTCGGCCGGGGTCGCGGCCGGCGCCGCGGCCTGCTGGCTCTGCCCGGTGATGGAACGCACCGCGCCGCGCAGTTGCTCCTCGGAGACGGAGACCACCTGGGACGGGATGCAGGAGGCGTGCGCGAAGGCCAGCACGGCCGTCTCGCCGCCGACGAAGAGCACGGTGCTGGTGCGCTCCTGGGTGGTGTTGCCGGGGGTGCGGCAGGAGGTGCAGTCGTACGCGCCCGGGGCGTTCTCGCCCGCGAGCAGCCGCTCGGCCTCTTCGTCGCCGATCTCGGCGCGTACGTCGTCGCTGACGTCGAGCAAGGGGGACACGGTCGCTCCTCGGTAGGGGTAGGCCCGCCGTCGACGGCGGGTGCCCCGTGCACAACGGCGGGAGACGCGCCCGGGTCACGCTGCGGCCGCCGCGTCGCCGGGCCGACGCGACGAACGTCGGGCGAACGCGGGATGTCCTGCGGGAAACCGTCGCCGCACGGAACGTCGCCGGGGGGACGCGCGCCGGACAGCCGCCATAAACCAGCCGTTCACCGGATGCCGCCGGAAGCGTGAATGACCGGTGTGGAGGGAAACGTTCCGCGCGCGCCGGAAAAACCGCCGGAGAACGTGCCCGAGGTGTGCTCCCCACCCTTTCGCGGCGGCCGGTCATTACACAACGCGCACTTTTCCGCGAAAGTACGGCCGGGGACGAGGTCGTGACACAAGCGTGACCGTTCCCCGATCCGGGACGCCCTTCCGGGGGCCCGAGGGCAGGCCCTACGGTGGGGCCATGCCGTCGCTGCCGAAGCCCCCGAGGCCCCCCGAGGACGACCCCGACACCTATCTCGGCATGGCCGCCGACCAGGCCGAGGAGCGGGCCAGGGGGCGGGGCTGGCGCACCGTGCGCCGACTGGCGCCGGACGCGATCGTGACCATGGAGTTCATGCCGGGCCGGCTCAACTTCGCGGTCCGCGACGGCGCGGTCGAGCGCTGCTGGCGCGGCTGAACGTGCCCCGCTGAACGCCGTCCCGAACGCTCCCCGGCCCCGCCGCCCGGCTCAGCGCCGGGTGGCGGGCCCGACCGGCTGCTCCGGATGCGCCGGGTGCGGCCTGCTGGTGCCGCGCACCGTCACCGTGGTGAGCCGCCCGCCGCTGGTCCTGCCGGCCGCGACGGCCGGCTGGGCGTGCGGCCTGGGGTCCTGGTCGGACAGCGGCGTGACCGGCAGCTCCGGATGGCGGTGGTCGCCGCCGGCGGGCGGTGCCGCGCCGGGAGAGGCGTCGGGCGCCGCCTGGGCGCGGTTCCAACGGCGCAGCACGGCGGTGTCGATCCGGGTGATCAACGGTTCGCTCCACGGCAGCGCCAGCAGGATCAGCAGCCCGGCGGCCCAGCCGAGGAGCACGTCGCTCACCCAGTGGGTGCCCAGGTAGACCGTGGTGGCGCCGACGCCGAGGGCGAAGACGGAGGCGATCACCAGCAGGGTCCGGCGCGCGGTCGGGGTGGTGGCCAGATAGGCCAGAATCCCCCAGGTCACGACGGCGTTGGCGGTGTGGCCCGAGGGAAATATATCGCCGGTCAGCCACATCTCGTTGGAGCCTATGGTGGTCGCGTAGTGCGGTCCCTCGCGGCCCATTCCGATCTTGGCGGCGCCGACCGAGAGGTTGAGCAGAAGCAGCGCGCAGGCCATCACCAGCAGCGGACGCAGCGTCCGCTGGCGCCAGCAGCGCCAGCCCAGCCACGCGGCGATCAGCACCGCCGTCGGGCCGCGCTGGCCCAGGACGACGAAGTAGTCGAGGAACGCGTGGAGTTCCGGCCACTGCTTGTACGGCCGGAAGAGCATCACCTGCCAGTCCAGGCGGACCAGCCAGGTCGTGGTGCAGACCGCCGCCACGATGGCCGCGTAGATGGCCGCCGTGAGCCACAGCAGCCCCAGGCGGGTGCGGCTCATCACAGGAGTCGGCACGTCGGGCGGCCGTGGCTCCTGTTCGAGGCGGGCGAAGAATCGGTCGATGCGCACTCTCGCAAGATTACCGGTCGTGATACGCGACTTCCTCCCGAGGCCCGCCTTCGTAATGGCTATGTGATGTGCCGGGTGATACGGGTGAATCGTCAATTGGCCGGGCTTCACGAATTCCGGCGGCGCCGGATAAGTGTCCGGGCATCTTTTCCGGTACTCGTTCATCTGCTTTTTCGGAGGGGTGTGCGTCGGTGAACGGCGGTCGGTGAACGGAACGGGTGCGGCCGGTGGCCGGGGGGCGCTGCCGTAGGGTGGCTCACCGTCCGCCCTCCCCGCTCGCCCGCGTCCGCGCAGCGCGAGGTTTCCCCCGAGACGGCGAGGGACACCGAAGCGCGGGAGTAGGTGCGTACATGCCCGGGTCGTCCCACCCCGGGGCCGGCGCCGCCGGACGGAACCGCTGGACGGTTCTGGTGGTGCTGTGCGTCAGTCTCTTCCTCGTCGCCGTCGACGCCACGGTGCTCCATGTCGCGGTGCCGGCCCTCACCGAGGACCTGCGGCCCGGCGGCATCGAGCTGCTGTGGATCGTCGACGCCTACCCGTTGGTCTGCGCCTCGCTGCTGATCCTCTTCGGCACGCTGGGCGACCGCGTCGGCCGGCGACGGGTGCTGTTGCTCGGCTACGCCTGCTTCGGCGTCGCCTCGGCGCTCGCGGCGCTCGCGCCGGGGCCGCTGGCGTTGATCCTGGCCCGCGCGCTGCTGGGGGCCGGCGGCGCGATGATCATGCCGGCGACGCTCTCCATCCTGCGCCAGGTCTTCCCCGACCGCCGCGAACGCGCCCTGGCCATCGGCATCTGGAGCGCGGTCGCGGCCGTGGGCGCGGCGATCGGGCCGCTGGTCGGCGGGCTGCTGCTGGAACACTTCTGGTGGGGCTCGGTCTTCCTGGTCAACGTGCCCCTGATGGCGCTCTGCCTGCCGGTCGCGCTCGTGCTGGTCCCCGAGTCGCGCGGCACGGGCGAGGGCCCCTTCGACGTGACGGGCGCGCTCTGCGCCACCGGAGGGCTCTTCGCGGCGATCCTCGCGCTCAAGCGCACCGGCGGCGGCGACCTGGACACGCCCGGCACGCTGCTGGCGGCGCTCGTCGGGGCGCTGCTGCTGACGACCTTCGTCCGCCGGCAACGGGCGGCGCGGCGGCCCCTGTTGGACCTGTCGGCGTTCGCCAGGCCGGCGTTCGGCGCCTCGGCGGGCTGCGTGGTGCTGACCGTGCTGGCGCTGGTCGGGCTGGCCCTGGTGGCGGCCCAGTACCTGCAACTGGTCCTCGGCCTCTCGCCGTTGGAGACCGGGCTGCGGCTGCTGCCGCTGAGCCTGTCGGCGATCTGCGCCGGGCTGCTCGGCTCCCGGATGCTGGTGTGGCTGGGGCCGCGCGCGATGGTCTCCGGGGGGTTCGCGTTGACCGTGGTGGCGGTACTGCTGCTGACCGGCCTCGACGACGTGGACCGGCCGCTGCTGCTGGGCGCCGGGTTCGTGCTGCTGGGCTTCGGCCTGGAGACGACGCTCTTCGGCGCGTACGAGTCGCTCCTCAACGACGCCCCCGCCGGCCAGGCGGGGGAGGCGGCGGCGGTGGGGGAGACCGCCTACCAGTTCGGCGCCGGCGTCGGGATAGCGGTGCTGGGCAGCGTCATGAACGCGCTGTACGGGCCTGCGGTGCGCGGCGCGGACGGCGTCCCGCGGGAGGAGTCGCGGGACGCGGCGCACTCGCTGGGGGAGGCGCTGACGGTGGCCGACCGGCTGGGCGGCCCCGCGGCGGACGCGCTCCGCGCGGCGGCGCGCGACGCGTTCGTGCACGGGATGCGGATGACGCTGCTGACCAGCGCGGCGCTGCTGGTCCTCGGCGCGCTGATGGCCCTGCGGCTCCCGGCCACCGCCCCGGGAGCCGCCCGCCCGCTGGCCTCGGCTGACCGGTCACGCGAGTAGCCCTCGCCGTGCCGCGCCGACCACTTCCGTGACCGCCCCGGCAGGGTCGGGGGGCGGCGCCGGCGGTAACGTCGGCCGCGCCCGCCAGAACCCGCCGTGTGAGAGGCCGCCCGTCATGCCAGAAGCCCCCGCGAGCCGCCCCGTCTTCGACCCCGCCGACCCGCTCGGCGTGGACGACCTGTTGTCGCCCGAGGACCGCGCGGTGCGTGACACCGTGCGCCGTTGGGCGGCCGAGCGGGTGCTGCCGCACGTCGCCGGCTGGTACGAGCGCGGCGCCGTGGACGACCCCCGGGGGCTGGCGCGTGAGCTGGGCGGACTGGGCGCGCTGGGCATGTCGCTGCGGGGCTACGGCTGCGCCGGGGCGTCGGCCGTCCAGTACGGCCTGGTCTGCCTGGAGCTGGAGGCGGCGGACTCCGGTATCCGTTCGCTGGTCTCGGTGCAGGGCTCGCTCGCGATGTACGCGATCCACCGCTTCGGCTCGGAGGAGCAGCGGGAACGGTGGCTGCCCGGCATGGCGGCGGGCGAGCGGATCGGCTGCTTCGCGCTGACCGAACCGGACCACGGCTCCGACCCGGCGGGGATGCGCACCCGTGCCGAACGGGACGGCGACGGCTGGGTGTTGACGGGCCGCAAGATGTGGATCACCAACGGTTCGCTGGCCGACGCCGCCGTCGTGTGGGCCAGGACCGAGGACGGCGTGCGGGGCTTCGTGGTGGAGGCGGGGATCCCGGGGTTCGCGGCGCGGGACATCCCCCACAAGGGGTCCCTGCGCGCCTCCGTCACCAGCGAGCTGACGCTGGACGGGGTGCGGCTGCCGGCCGACGCGGTGCTGCCGGGCGCGCGCGGGCTGCGCGGGCCGTTGAGCTGTCTGGCGCACGCCCGTTACGGCATCGTCTGGGGGGCGCTGGGCGCGGCCCGCAGCTGCCTGGCGGCGGCGCTGGAGTACGCCACCACGCGGGAGCAGTTCGGCAGGCCGCTGGGAGGCTTCCAGCTGACCCAGGCGAAGCTCGCCGACATGGCGCTCGAACTGCACAAGGGGCTGCTGCTCGCGCTCCACCTGGGGCGGCGGATGGACGCCGGGACGCTGCTGCCCGAGCAGGTGAGCTTCGGCAAGCTGAACAACGTGCGGGAGGCGCTGACGATCTGCCGGACGGCCAGGACGATCCTGGGCGCCAACGGGATCTCGTACGCGTACCCCGTGATGCGGCACATGGCGAACCTGGAGTCGGTGCTCACCTACGAGGGCACCAGCGAGATGCACCAGCTGGTGCTCGGCAAGGCGCTGACCGGGCTGGACGCCTTCCGGGGCTGAGGGCGCCGCCGGACGTCCCGCCGGAGGGGCGCCGCCTGCCGGGCGGCGCCCCTCCTCCGCCGTCAGCTCTGGTTGAAGAAGCCGTCGTCGTCGTGCCGGGGCGTCTCGGCGACCACCTGGTAGGTCGCGGGGGTGAGCAGGAAGACGCGGTGGGCGACCCGCTTGATGTCCCCGCGCAGACCGAAGTTGAGCCCGGCCGCGAAGTCGACCACGCGCTTGGCGTCGGCGGTCTCCAGGAGAGTCAGGTTGATCACCACGGGCACGCCGTCGCGGAACAGCTCGCCGATGCGGCGGGCGTCCCTGAAGTTCTCCGGGGTGACCATCGCGATCCGGCTGCCCTCCTCCTCGGCCGCCTCGGCCGCGACCCGCAGCCTCGGGTCGGTGGTCCAGGGGGCCTGGCTGTCCCCGGGCTCCGGGCCCTCGGCGTACTCGTCGTCGTAGTAGCGCATCTCGCTGTCGTCGACGAGGCCCAGCCAGGCGCTGGCCTTCCGTACCGATCCCATGGTCGCCTCCTCTCCTGACGCGGCCTCTACCCGTCCGCCCGTCTATGGTCGTCCATGATGCGCTTGTGGTGCCATGTGGATACCTGGCTGTTATGAGTTTCGTGACGGTTCTGGTGCATTCGGCGTACCGTCCCATCAGCGAATCTGTCGTGTGCGGATGCTGACGGGGAGTGAGTTCCGTTCGGCCCGCCAAACGGGTGAGGGTACCGGACGGCGTGGCCGAAAGGTGTTCTCGACAACGGCGGTTCCTGTGAAGAAGATTCACCCAGCGCTTGTCAGGGTCATGACCTTTGCGTGATCCCGACCACGCCTCACGACCCGACACCCACAGGGTCACCCATTCCTTGACTGGAGGAAGCACGTGAGTTTGAAGCGCACCAACCCTCACAGACGCGGCTCCCGCCTGGGGCTGATCGCCGCCGGGACCGGCCTTCTCGCCGCCGCCGCCTTCGCCCTGCCGGGCACGGCGCAGGCGGAGGAGGTCCGGACCTTCTCCGCGTCGGAGCTCTCCACCGCCGGCGACGCGGTGCTCGCCGCCGACATCGCCGGCACCGCCTGGCTGGTGGACGAGGAGACCAACACCCTGGAGGTCACGGTCGACGAGACCGTCACCGACGCGGAGATCCGGGAGATCACCGAGCAGGCGGGAGACCTCGCCGGTGCCCTCACGATCGAGCGCACCGAGGGGGAGATCACGCGTCTGATCGCGGGCGGGGACGCCATCTACGCGTCCGCGGGCTGGCGCTGCTCCGCCGGCTTCAACGTCAGCATCGGCGGGTCGGCCTACTTCCTGACGGCCGGCCACTGCACGGAGGGTCTGCCGGGCTGGTACGCCAACTCCGGCCTCGGCACCTACATCGGCCCGAGCATCGACGCCAGCTTCCCCGGCGACGACTACGGCCTGGTGCGTTACGACAACTCCTCGGTCCCGCGCCCCGGCGTGGTCAACCTGTACAACGGCACCACCCGGGACATCACCGGCGCGGCCAACGCGACCGTCGGCCTCTCGGTGACCCGCTCCGGCAGCACCACCGGCGTCAGCGGCGGCTCGGTGACCGGGCTCAACGCCACGGTCAACTACGGCGGCGGTGACATCGTCTCCGGTCTCATCCGGACCAACGTCTGCGCCGAGCCCGGCGACAGCGGCGGCCCGCTCTTCTCCGGCAACACCGCCATCGGCCTCACCTCCGGCGGCAACGGCAACTGCTCCGTCGGCGGCACGACCTACTTCCAGCCGGTCGTCGAGGCGCTGAACGACTACGGGGCCAGCATCCTCTAGGCCCCGCGCGCCCGCGCGCCCGCCGCGTCGACACGCGACGGGGGCGAGCTCCGGCCACTGCCCCCGCCCTCACCCGGGTGGGGGCAGTGGTGCGTTCGGGGGGCGCGTGTGAACGCCTCTGTGAGGCGTGTTCGCTCCATGGTGGCCACGGGGAGAGCCGTGACCGGCCCGAGAAGCGATTTCAAGCCAGGTCCAGACCAGCGCATGTGACGGACCGTGCGCCCCTGCACGCCGGTGTGGACCCCCTTGGTCGCCCCAACTGTGCACCTATTGAGGGGGAAATCCGGAGTGTTCCGGGCGGTTTATGCGCGTAACGCGCACCAGTGTGATGATCTGGTCGGGGCAAGAACTTGTTCTTGTGTGACCCAGGGGCTCATGGGAATACTCGCCGGTACCGCTTGGCATGGACGTGGCGGACCAGCATCAGGGTCTGGCCGGGTCCTTGCTACTCCGGAGCGAAAGCTCCAACCCCCACAGGAGGAAAAAAGCGTGACTCATCGACGCACGTCAGCCCGGCGCATCACGGTTGCCGCCACCGGTGTGGCAGCCCTCTTCGTCGGCTCCTTCGCCGTCGCTCAAGCGAGCGCCAGCCCGGCGGACGAAGCCGCGACCCCGAGCGTGCTGACCTCGGCCGAGGCCGGAACGCTCGCGACCACCCTGGTCGAGGAGCTGGGCGACACCGCCGCCGCCGGCACCTACTACGAATCCGACTCCCAGACCCTCGTGGTCAACGTCCTGGACGAGAGCGCGGCGGCCCTCGTCGAGGAGTCCGGCGCCGAGGCCCGGATCGTCGAGAACAGCCAGGAGACCCTCAACGAGGTCATGACCGAGGTCGACACGTTCGCCGTGCCGGGCACCTCGTGGTCCGTGGACCCCGTGAGCAACGCGGTCAAGGTCAAGGTGGACAGCACCGTGTCCGAGGCCGACCTGGCCGACATCCAGGCGGGTGTCAGCGAGCTGGGCGACCTGGCCACCCTGGAGTCGGTGAACGGCGAGTTCCAGCCCTTCGTCGCCGGTGGTGACGCCATCTACAGCTCGGGCGCGCGCTGCTCGGCCGGCTTCAACGTGAACGGTGGTGCGGCGTTCCTCACCGCCGGTCACTGCGGCAGCGTCGGCAGCAGCTGGTCCGACACCTCCGGCGGTTCGCCGATCGGCACCATGACCGCCGGCGAGTTCCCGGGCGCCGACTACGCGCTCGTCGAGTACAGCAGCGGCAGCGGCGCCAGCGAGGTCAACCGCTACGACGGCAGCACCCAGTCCATCAGCGGTGCGGCCGAGGCCGTCGTCGGCCAGTCGGTGGAGCGCTCCGGCAGCACCACCGGTCTGCACGGCGGCTCGGTGACCGGTACCGACGTCGCCGTCAGCTACCCGCAGGGCACGGTCTACGGCACCATCGAGACCGACGTCTGCGCCGAGCCCGGCGACTCGGGCGGCGCGCTGTTCTCCGGCAGCGACGCGGTCGGCCTGACCTCCGGTGGCAGCGGCAACTGCTCCTCCGGTGGCCAGACCTTCTTCTACCCCGTCACGGACGCCCTGGCCGCCACCGGCTCGCAGCTTCCGTAACGGCACCCCTGGCCTGGCCGTCCCCGTGGCGGCCCGGCCAGGGTGAGCGCGATCTCTCCACCCGGACCCCCGGCCGCAACCGCGGCCGGGGGTCCGTGCGTCCTGGAAGTGTGGGATGGGCGGGGCCGGTGTGCCCCACGGGTTCGGGGAGCGCACGTGTTCGGCATCATCAGGCCCTGTCAGCACCGCTTGTCCCGGGGGCTGCGCGAGGAGTGGACGGCCCATCTGTGCGGCCTCTGCCTCGCGCTGCGCGGGACGCACGGCCAGGCGGCCAGGGTCGCCACCAACTACGACGGGCTGCTGGTCTCCGTGCTGCACGACGCCCAGCTGCCCGCGCCGCGCCCCGGCGGGCGGCGCACCGCGGGGCCGTGCCCGCTGCGCGGAATGCGCACCGCCACGGTCGCCGAGGGGGCCGGCGCCCAACTGGCCGCCGCCGTCTCCCTGGTGCTGGCCTCGGCCAAGATCAGGGACCATGTGGCGGACGGCGACGGCGCGTTCCGCCGCCGGCCGCTCGCCGCGGCGGCCACCCGGGTCGCCGGGAGCTGGGACGCGGCCGGTGCCAGGGGCGGCGCCGGCGTCGGCTTCGACACCGGTGTGCTGGTCGAGGCCGTGCGGCGGCAGCAGGCGATCGAGGAACGCACCGCGCTCGGCAGTCCCCTGCTCGCCGTCACCGAGCCCACGGAGACCGCCACCTCCGCCGTCTTCGCCCACACCGCGCGTCTCGCCGGGCGTCCGGAGAACGCGGCGCCGCTGGCCGAGGCCGGCCGGCTCTTCGGCCGGCTCGCCCACCTGCTGGACGCCGTCGAGGACCTGGCGGCCGACCGGGCCGCCGGCCTGTGGAACCCGATCGACGTGACCGCCACCCCCGCCGCCGAGGTCCGCCGGCTCTGCGACGACGCGGTAAGGGGGGTGCGACTGGCCCTGGACGACTGCGAGTTCGACGACGGCAGGCTGGCGCACGCGCTGCTGGTGCACGAGCTGGAGCGGGCGGTGGACCGCGGCTTCGGGACGACGTGCTCCCATCCCGGGGGGCCTCGTCCTCAGGGCTCCCACGCGCCCGGCCCCCACGCGCCCGGCCCGGGGGCTCCGGGCCCCGGCGGCGGCTTCGGCCCGCCGCCGCCCCCGACGGGGAAGCCGCCGCTGATCCGCGGCCGGCTGGCCGGCTGCGCGGTGTGGACCGGGCTGTTCTGCACCTGCCAGGTGTGCTGCCGCTCGGAGTACCGCGAGCCGTGGCGCGGCCGGCGCCGCGAGGGCTGGTGCCACAAGTGCGGCGACTGCTGCGACTGCTGCCGGTGCTGCGACTGCGACGGCTGCTGCTGCGACTGCAACTGCTGAGGGGCGTCGCGCGGCGGTGGACGACACGCCTCCGAGTGGAGTAATGCCCAGGTCGGCGGCCGGGCGCGCGGTGAGATCTTCCCGTTCAGTTCTTCCTCACGAGGGGTAACCCCATGCGTCTTCGCACCGCTGCGGCCGTGACGGCCGTTGCCTGCACCGTCGTTCTCGGCGCCGGCTCGGCCGCCTCCGCCACCGAGCAGCACTCGCCCCGCACGGTCTCCGACCACGGCGACAAGCACGACAAGGGTGACAAGCACGGCAAGGGCGGGCACCACAGCGGTGCCGGTGCCATCGGCTTCGCCGCTGGTTCGCCCGGCGTGCTGTCCGGCAACAACATCCAGGTCCCGATCCACATCCCCGTGAACGTCTGCGGGAACTCGATCAACATCATCGGCCTGCTCAACCCGGCCAGCGGCAACATCTGCGTCAACGCCTGACCCGACGCACCCGCCGTACCGACGTGACGAAGGTGGCCCGCGTCCCCGTTCGTGAGAACGAGGACGCGGGCCACCGCCCGTTTCCGGCCGCGCTCAGCCCAGCTCGGCGGCGACCAGCTCCGCGATCTGCACCGCGTTGAGCGCCGCGCCCTTGCGCAGGTTGTCCCCGGAGACGAAGAGCGAGAGCCCGTTCTCCACCGTCTCGTCCCTGCGCACGCGCCCCACGAAGGAGACGTCGCGGCCCGCCGCCTGGAGCGGGGTCGGGATGTCGGAGAGCGCCACGCCCTCGGCCTCGCCGAGCAGTTCGAGCGCCCGGCGCGGGGTGAGGGGGTGGGCGAAGCGCGCGTTGAGCTGGAGCGAGTGGCCGGTGAAGACGGGGACCCGCACACAGGTGCCGGCCACCGGCAGCCCGGGGATCTCCAGGATCTTGCGGGTCTCGTTGCGGAGCTTCTGCTCCTCGTCGGTCTCCTCCAGGCCGTCGTCCACGATCGAACCGGCCATCGGCAGCACGTTGAACGCGATCGGCCGCACGTACTGCTCGGGAGCGGGGAAGTCGACCGCCGAGCCGTCGAAGGTGAGCGCCGTCGCGTCCTGGGCCAGCGCGGACTTCGCCTGGGTGTGCAGCTCGGCGACGCCGGTCAGACCGCTGCCGGAGACCGCCTGGTAGGTGGTGGCCACCAGCGCGGACAGCTCCGCCTCGCGGTGCAGCGGCCGCAGCACCGGCATGGCCGCCATGGTGGTGCAGTTGGGGTTGGCGATGATGCCCTTGGGGCGCTCCGCGATCGCGTGCGGGTTGACCTCGGAGACGACCAGCGGGACCCCGGGGTCCATCCGCCAGGCCGAGGAGTTGTCGATCACCACGGCGCCGGCGGCGGCAACCTTCTCTGCCAGCGCCTTGGAGGTGGCCTTCCCGGCGGAGAAGAGCGCGATGTCGAGACCGGAGAAGTCGGCCGTGGCCGCGTCCTCGACGGTGATCTCGCCGTCGCCCCACGGGAGGGTGCGACCGGCCGAACGGGCCGAGGCGAAGAGCCGCAGCTGCTCCACCGGGAACTTCCGCTCGGCGAGAATCGCGCGCATCACGCCGCCGACCTGTCCGGTCGCGCCAACGATCCCGATCTTCATGGGGCTCCTTACCTCGGTGCTGGTAGCCGTCTTCCGCCTCCTACCCTGCCCGCTGGATTCCCTGCCAGCCAGTTCTTTGACGCTGGTCACACTCCCGGCCCGTCGCGGTCACCCGGGGAGCCGCCCCCGGCGCGGTCGACGCGGTAGGCACCGGGGGGCGCCCCGTAGCGCTCCCGGAAGACCCGGCTGAAGTGGAACGCGCTGGCGAAGCCGGCGGAGGCCGCCACCCTGGCCACCGAGAGGTCGGTGACCTCCAACAGCCGTGCCGCGTGCCGCAGTCGGGCCTCGCGCAGCGCCCGCATCGGCGGCTGGCCGAGCTGCTCGGCGAACAGGTGCGCCAGCCGGGACGGGGAGAGCGCCACCCGGGCGGCCAGCGACGCCACGGTGTGCGGGGCGCCCGGATCGGCTGCGATCAACGCCGCGACCCGGCGCACCCTGGGGTCCACGCCGTCGCCCGCCACCGGCCCCGCGCCGGGGGCGCGCGCGGTGGAGCCGGCCAGCACCACGACCTCCTCCAGCGCGCCCAGCGCCAGCTCCCTGGCGGCCGAGCCGTGCGCCACCGCCACGGGCCCCGGCGCCTCCGCCGGCCGGGGCGCCGGCCCCGGGGCCTCGCCCGACCAGCGGGCGTCGGCCGCCATCCGCGCGAAGGCGGCGGCGATCCGCCCCCGCGCGAACTCCGGCACGCCGCGCACCGCGTAGAGCCCGCCGCCGGCCGAGCGGTGCGGGCGCAGCCAGCCGGCCCAGGCGGGTCTGGCCTGGCAGTGCACCCACCAGAAGGCCCACCGCTCCGCGCCCTCGTCCACCGCGTATCCGTGGGGCGCCCGGGGGCCGAGGGCGACCAGGTCGCCGGGGCCCGCGGCGGTCTCGTCAGGGCCCTGGCGCAGCCGGCCGGCGCCCGCGACGGTCCAGGTGAAGAGCCAGCTGTCCGCGCCGCGCGGGCGGCCCACCGCGTAGCCGGGCCGCTCGTCGAAGTACCCCACGGTCAGCAGCCCGGGCGGGGGAGCAGCAGCCCCGGGCAGGTCCCCAGCGTTCACGGGCATCCTCCAGGCCGCCGAGCGCGCCTAGCGTCGGAACGGACAACGGGGCGAACGGTCGAGGCGAACAGGTCGCGGGGCACCGCGCCCCGCGTCGAGGTGCGAGCCAAACAGACATCCCCGGCACACGCCACCCCCGTCCGGGACAACCGAAGAAGCCGACGACGGCACCATCGGGAGCGATGAGATGACTACAGCGGAGACCCGCCGAACGGTCGGCGGGGCGGTCGAGGAGACAGAGGGAACCCTGCCGGAGGCGGAGCGGAGGCGCTTCAGGGACCAGGGGTTCCTGGTGCTGCGCGGGCTCTTCGCGCGGGAGGAGATCGAGGAGCTGCGGGCCGAGTTCACGGCGATCGGCGAGGGCGGCCCGGTGCCGGGACACTTCGAGCCGAGGGAGCCGGCCCCCGGCGCGCCCGAGGACCCGCTGGCGCGGCTGCCCCGGGTGATGCACCCGCACCAGATCAGCCAGCTGGCGCTGCGCTGGCTGCTGGACGCCAGGCTGCGCGTGGTGCTGGAGGGGCTGCTGGGGGAGGAGCCGCTGGCGGCGCAGAGCATGTTCTACTACAAGCCGCCCGGCGCCAGGGGACAGGCGTTGCACCAGGACAACTTCTATCTGCGGGTCGAGCCCGGCACCTGCGTGGCGGCCTGGGTGGCCTGCGACCTGATCGACCGCGACAACGGCGGGCTGGAAGTGGTCCCTGGCACTCACGAGATGGACATCTTCTGTCCGGAAGAGGCCGACCCGACGCTCTCCTTCGTGCGGGAGTACGTTCCCCCGCCGCCCGGACTGGCCGCGGTGCCGGTCGACATGGAGCCGGGCGACGTGCTGTTCTTCAACGGCAGCCTGGTCCACGGCTCGCAACCCAACCGCACGGCCGACCGCTTCCGCCGCTCGTTCATCTGCCACTACGTGGGGCGTTCCACGGAGCGGATCGGGACCTGGTACCCGACCATGGCGATGAGCGGAGACCGGGTGCGGCTGCCGGAGAGCGTGGGCGCCGGCCCCTGTGGGACGGAGTTCGACGACGGCGGGCGCGCGCCGCACTGATCGGCGCGTGTCCGACCCCGCACGCCCCCCGGCCGGCCCTGACCCCGGCCGGGGGGACAATGGGGCGCGCGGGGCCGACGGGCCCCGCGGGACGAGAACGACGGGGGTACCGCGGTGGCGGACGGGACGGTGCCGGTGACGGCGGGTGCGCGGCGGCGGCTGGCGCTGGTCGGCGACTGCGCCGACTGCCACGGCCTGTGCTGTGTGGCGCTGCCGTTCGCCGCCTCGGCGGACTTCGCGCGGAGCAAGCCGGCCGGCACCCCGTGCGGCCACCTGGGCGCCGACTCCGGCTGCGGCATCCACGCGCGGCTGCGGGAGTCCGGCTACGCGGGCTGCGCGGTCTTCGACTGCTTCGGCGCCGGTCAGCGGGTCTCCCAGGTCACCTTCGGCGGCCGGGACTGGCGCGGGGACCCGGAGCTGGCCCGCCGGATGTTCGCCGTCTTCCCGGTGCAGCGCCAGCTCCACGAGCTGCTGTGGTACCTGACGGTGGCCCGTTCGCTGCCCGCCGCCGCCCCGTTCGCCGACCGCCTCGACCCGGCGCTGGCCGAGACCGAGCGGCTGGTCGACGCCGACGCGGACGAGCTGCTGGCGCTGGACGTGCCGGCGCACCGCGACGGGGTCAACGCGCTGCTGCTCGCGGTGAGCGAGCGCGCCAGGGCCGGGCTGCCGGCCGCGCGCCGCTACCGCAGGGGCGCCGACCTGGTCGGCGCCCGGCTGCGCCGGGCGGACCTGCGCGGCGCCAATCTGCGGGGCGCGCTGCTGCTCGCGGCCGAGCTCGGTGGGGCCGACCTGCGCGGGGCGGATCTGATCGGGGCCGACCTGCGCGCCGCCGACCTGCGCGGAGCCCGTCTCGACGGCGCGCTCTTCGTCACCCAGGCCCAGCTGAACGCGGCGCGCGGCGACGGCGCGACCACCGTTCCCGAGGGACTGACCCGGCCGGCGCACTGGGCCGGCTAGCCGGGGCGCCGGAACGCGGGAAAGCGAAGGGCCCCGCCCCCGTGGAAACGGGGACGGGGCCCTGGCACGCCGTGGGGCGCGATCAGGCGGGAACGATGTTCTCCGCCTGCGGGCCCTTCTGGCCCTGGGTCACGTCGAAGGTCACCTTCTGGCCCTCGTGCAGCTCACGGAAGCCGGAGCCCGAGATGTTGGAGTAGTGGGCGAACACGTCGGCGCCGCCACCCTCCTGCTCGATGAAGCCGAAGCCCTTTTCGGCGTTGAACCACTTGACGGTGCCTGAAGCCATCCCTGCGTCTCCTTCGGGGGCAGACCCGGAACCGCACCTTGCGGAGCCGGAGTCGCTGTGATGATTTCCCCCTTCCGGAAACAACCGGAAAATGAAAAAAGGTGCTCACCGAACGTAGTAACGGACGGGAAGAGCACCTGAAATTCTTGGGAACCACAACTGCAACTTCCGCCACGGTAGCACAGCGCCCCGGCCCGCGCGCGGCGTTCCCCGTCAGGCGGCGGCCAGCAGGGCGGGCAGCTCCCGCATGTCGTGGAAGACGGTGGTGCCGGGGCCGGCGAGCCAGTCGGCCGGGGTCAGCCCGCCCGCGTAGCCGAAGGCGCGCATCCCGGCGGCGCGGGCGGCGCGCACGCCGTACTGGCTGTCCTCGACCACCGCGCAGCGGGCCGGCGGGACCCCCATCCGCCGCGCCGCGTGGAGGAAGAGGTCGGGCTCCGGCTTGCCGCGCTCCACCTCGCCGGCGCTGAAGATCCTGCCCTCGAACCTGGCGCGCAGCCCGGTGCGCCCCAGGGTGCGGCGCATCTTGTCGTGGCTGCCGCTGGAGGCGATGCAGGACAGCGGTATCGGCAGCGCGTCCAGCGCCTCGGAGACGCCGGCCACCTCGGCCAGTTCGGCGTCGATCACGCGGGCCAGCCGGGCGCGGTACTCCTCGCCCCAGCGGACGGCCAGCTCCGCGCCGAGCCGTTCGGCGATCTGCCGCTCGACCGCGCGCTCGGAGCGGCCGAGGAAGCGGTCGACCACCTCGTCCTCGGTCAGGGGCCAGCCCAGCTCGGCGCCCAGCTCCAGGCAGACCTTCAGGGCCAGCGGCTCGCTGTCCACGAGCACGCCGTCACAGTCGAAGATCACCAGGTCGAACGGGGGTATGGAGGGATTCGCCACCCGGGAAGCCTAGCGCGCGGAGCGTGCGCCCAGGAGCGTGAGAAGCGTCGCACCCGCGGGGGCGCGGAAGCCGGGGTGAGGGGCAACTCGGGGCGTGGCGAGGGGTGTTGTCCGCCCGTCGTTTTTCGGCCAGCGAAGATCGCCGAAAGCCCGGGTGACCTGCGAAGGACATCAATCGTACGTACGTTCGATGGCTGGTTTATGGTGGACCGGAACGGCGGGGGCGACGGGCCGGGAGACGGCCTGGGGGGCGGTGCGCGACGAGAGGCGGTGCGGCGATGGCGGGGTTCACCCATCTCCATGTGGCCTCGGGGTTCTCGCTCCGCTACGGCGCCTCGCACCCCGAGCGGCTGGCCCGGAGGGCCGGGGAGCGGGGGATGGAGGCGGTCGCGCTCACCGATCGCGACACCCTGGCCGGCGCGGTCCGCTTCGCCAAGGGCTGCGCGGCGGCCGGGGTGCGCCCGGTCTACGGCGTCGAGCTGGCCGTCGGCCCGCCCGAGGAGCGCGAGCGCACCGCCACGCAACGTCGCCGCACTCCCGTGCGCGGGGGCGCGTTCACCGACGAGTCGGCGCCCCGGGTGGTGCTGCTGGCCACGGACGGCGCGGCCGGCTGGGCCGAGCTGTGCCGGCTGGTCACCGCGGCCCACGCCGGCGGCGGGGAACGGCCGCTGCTGCCCTGGGCGGAGCTGGCCGCCGGAGGCGGGCGCGGCGTTCTCGCGCTGCTGGGCCCGGACTCCGAGCCCGGGCGCGCGCTGACGGCGGGCCGCCCCGACCGGGCCGTGCGGCTGCTGGCGCCCTGGCGGGAGGTGTTCGGGCCGGCGCTGCGGCTGGAGGTGGTGGCCAGCGGCCCGGAGCGCACCGCGGCCCGCACCCTGGGCCTGGCCGCCGAGACCGGCGTCGTCCCGGTGCTCGGGAACGCCGTCCGCTACGCCGACCCGGGCCAGGGCCCGGTGGCCGACGTGCTGGACTCCGCCCGCCGGCTGGTGCCGGTCGACACGCGCGGCGCGCTGGACAACGGGGAGCGGTGGCTGAAGGACCCGGCCGCGATGGAGCGCGAGGCCGAGCGCGTCGCCCGCGCCGCCGGCTACGGTCCCGACGCCGCGCGCCGGCTGCTGGAGCACACCGCCGAGACCGCGCTCTCCTGCCGGGTCGACCCCGAGGACGACCTGGGCCTCGGCAGCGTCCACTTCCCCGAGCCCGCGCTGGTCGGCGCCGAACGGCGCACCGCCGCCCGGGTGCTGCGCTCCCGCTGCGCCGCCGCGATGACGCTCCGCGGCCACGCGGCGGACCGCGCGCGGTGGGACCGGCTCGACGCCGAGCTGGCGATCGTCGAACGACTCGGCTACGCCTCCTACTTCCTGACCGTCGCCCAGGTGGTGGAGGACGTCCGCGCGCTGGGCATCCGGGTCACCGCGCGGGGCTCGGGAGCGGGGTCGCTGGTCAACCACCTGCTGGGGATCGCCGCCGCCGACCCGGTGGAGCACGGACTGCTGATGGAGCGCTTCCTCTCCCCGCGCCGCCCGGTCCTCCCCGACATCGACGTGGACGTCGAGTCGGCCCGCAGGCTGGAGGCGTACCGGGCCATCTTCGCGCGCTTCGGCGAGGAGCGGGTGGCGACCGTCGCGATGCCGGAGACCTACCGGGTGCGGCACGCGGTGCGGGACGTCGGGCTGGCGCTCGGCGTCGAACCGGCCGAGGTGGACCGGCTGGCCAAGGCGTTCCCGCACATCAGGGCCGGGGACGCGCGCGCCGCGCTGGCCGAGCTGCCCGAGCTGCGCGGGGTGGACGCCGACGCCTACGGGCCCCGGATGTGGGAGCTGGTGGAGGCGCTGGACGGGCTGCCGCGCGGGATGGCGATGCACCCGTGCGGGGTGCTGCTCTCCGACGCCTCGCTGCGCGCCCGCACCCCGGTGGTGCCCACCAGCGGGGAGGGGTTCGCGATGTCCCAGTTCGACAAGGAGGACGTGGAGGACCTCGGGCTGCTCAAGCTCGACGTGCTCGGGGTGCGGATGCAGTCGGCGATGGCGCACGCGGTGGCCGAGACCGAGAGGGCCACCGGCGAGCGGATCGACCTGGACCGGGTGCCCGAGGGCGACCCGGAGACCTACCGGCTGATCCGTTCCACCGAGACCCTGGGCTGCTTCCAGATCGAGTCCCCCGGCCAGCGCGACCTGCTGGGCCGGCTGCAACCCGTGGACTTCCACGACCTGGTGGTCGACATATCGCTCTTTCGGCCGGGCCCCGTCTCCGCGGACATGGTCAACCCGTTCATCGACGCCAAGCACGGCCGGCGCGCGGCCCGTTTCCTCCACCGCGACCTGGAGCCGGTGCTGCGGGAGACCCACGGGGTGGTGGTCTTCCACGAGCAGATCATCGGGGTGATCGCGACCATGACCGGCTGCGACGCCGGACTGGCCGACGAGGCCAGGCGGGCGCTGTCCGACGCGGAGCGCCTGGGCCGGGTCCGGGTCTGGTTCACCGAGCTGGCCGAGCGGCGCGGCTACCCGCCGGAGGTGGTCGCCCGCGCCTGGGAGAGCGTCCAGTCGTTCGGCGCCTACGGCTTCTGCAAGGCGCACGCGGTGGCCTTCGCCGTGCCGACCTACCAGTCGGCCTGGCTCAAGGCCCACCACCCGGCCGCTTTCTACGCCGGGCTGCTGACCCACGACCCCGGGATGTACCCCAAGCGGCTGCTGCTCGCCGACGCCAGGCGGCGCGGGGTGCCGGTGCTGCCGCTCGACGTGAACCGGTCCGACGCGGTCTATCGAATCGAACTGGAGTCTGAATCCGGGGTGTGGGGCGTGCGGCTGGCGCTCGGCGAGGTGAAGGGCATCGCCGAGGAGGAGGCGGCCAGGATCGCGGCGGGCCGCCCGTACGCCTCGCTCCCCGACCTGGTCAACCGCGCCGCGCCCAGCCGCCCGGTCGCCGAACGGCTCGCCACCGTCGGCGCGTTGGACGCCTTCGGCGAGAACCGGCGCGACCTGTTGCTGCACCTGGCCGAGCTGCACCGCCAGCGCCGGGGGCGGCGCCCCGGCGCGCGGCAGCTGCCGCTGGCCGACGCCGCCCGCACCCCGCCGGCCGGCCTGCCCGACCTGGACGGGGGCGAGCGCCTGGACGCCGAGCTGGGCGTGCTCGGCATGGAGACCCAGCGCCATCTGCTCGCCGACCACCGGGCGTTCCTCGACGAGCTGGGGGTGGTCGACGCGCGCCGGCTGCGCGAG
Source organism: Streptomyces zhaozhouensis (assembly GCF_900230195.1). GTDB lineage: Bacteria > Actinomycetota > Actinomycetes > Streptomycetales > Streptomycetaceae > Streptomyces > Streptomyces zhaozhouensis. The sequence goes on along the minus strand of NZ_OCNE01000003.1, from coordinate 419,750 downwards.
GTGGCGCACGGTGAGACGGTGCTGGTGGCCGGCGCCAAGGTCGCCACCCAGACCCCGCCGATCCGCTCGGGGCGGCGGGTGATCTTCGTGACCCTGGACGACACCCACGGCCTGGTCGACCTCGCCTTCTTCGAGGACAGCCACGCCGCCAGCGCCCACACCGTCTTCCACTCCTGGCTGCTGCTGGTGCGCGGCACGGTGCAGCGGCGCGGGCCGCGCACGTTGAGCGTGGTCGGCGAGATCGCCTGGGACCTCGCCGACCTCGCCGACCTCCGCGCCGCCGGTGGCCTGCCCGCGGTCGCCGAGCATCTCGCCCACACCGAGGCGGCGGCGGGTGAACGGGCGGCGGAGGGCGAACGGGAGGCCGCCGAGGCGGAGGTGACCCGGCGGATCGAGCAGCCGGGTGGGCATCCCCTGCACCCCTGGGCCGACCTGCGGCCGGCCGGCGGGTCGGCGAAGACGCCGCGCAAGCTCTGGCACGCCAGCCCCGGGAGCGCGGGATGACCGGACGCGCGGTGCTCCAGGTCCGCTTCCTCGGCCACCGGCCGGAGGAACACCCGGCGCTGGTCGGGCTGTTGGGGGATCTCACCCCCGTGGTGCGCGCCCTGCCGCCGGAGGGCGCGCTCGCCGACGTCGGGGGCGCGTTGCGCTACTTCGGCTCCGACGCCGAGCGGCTGGCGGGGCTGCTGCGGGTGCGCGCGCTGGCGCGGCACGGCGTGGACTGCGCGGTGGGCGTCGCCTCCAACCCGCTGCTGGCCCGGCTGGCCCTGGTCGGCCGCGACGGTCCCGGGGTGTGGGTGGTGCCGGCCGACGCCGGGGGCGTCGCCGCGTTCCTCGCCGAGCTGCCGGTCGACGCGCTGCCGGGGGTGGGCGCCTCGACCGCCCGCGCGCTGGCCGGCTACGGGCTGGGAACGGTGGGCCGGCTGGCCGCCGCGCCGCCCGCCACGCTGCAACGGGTGCTCGGCGCACGCGAGGCGCGCAGGCTGCGCGCGCTGGCCGAGGGGCAGGACCCCACGCCGGTGGTGCCGGGCGCCCCGGAGCCCTCGCTGGCCGTCGAGCACCGCTTCGACCGCGACGAACTCGACGCCGGCCGGCGCCACCGCGCGCTGCTGACCCTCGCCGACGAGCTGGGTTACCGGCTGCGCGGCGCCGGCCAGACCGCCGGCGCGCTGACCCTCACCGTCCGCTACGCCGACCACGCCACCACCACCCGCCGCCGGGGGCTGGCCGAACCGACCGCGCACACCCCGGCGTTGCTCGCCCTCGCCGACGCCCTGCACGACGCGCTCGGGCTGCAACGCGCCCGGGTGCGCGCGGTCGCGCTGCGCGCCGACGGGCTCGCGGCGGCGGAACGCGCCACCCGTCAGCTCTCCCTGGACCCGGCCGACGAGCGCCGCCGCCGCGCCGAGCTGGCCGCCGACCGCGCCAGGCGCCGGTTCGGCGCGCGGGCCGTGGGGCCGGCGGCGCGTACGGTCGCGCTGTGAGTGACGCGTGAAGACTTCTTCACCGTCTCGCCTGTGGGCGGGGCGGGTTACCCGCCCGTAACTTGGCATGGGCCCGCCGCTGTGACGCGAGCCACACCGATACCCCGGGTGAGGAGAGCCGCCATGCCCTTCGGGACACCGACACCATCACGCACCAGCCGACGCGCCCTGTTCGCCGGCCTGTTGGCCCTGCCCCTGCTCGCGCTGCCCGGCGGCACCGCGCACGCCGCGGCCCCGACCGGCGGGTGGAACGAGTCCGACTGCTCCTCCGAGCACCGCCCCGTCGTCCTGGTCCACGGCACCGGCGCCAACGGCACCGTCAACTGGCTGGGGCTCGCCCCCTATCTGGTCGACCGCGGCTACTGCGTCTACTCGTTGGACTACGGCCGGCTGCCGGGGGTGCCCGTCCTCGCCGCGCTCGGCCCCATCGAGGAGTCCTCCGGGCAACTGGCCGCCTATGTCGACGAGGTGCTGGCCGCCACCGGCGCCGACGAGGTGGACATCGTCGGCCACTCCCAGGGCGGGATGATGCCCCGTCACTACCTCAAGAACCACCCGGGCGCCGCCGACAAGGTCAACGCCCTGGTCGCGCTCGCGCCCAGCACCAACGGCACCACCCTGTCCGGGCTCACCACGCTGCTCGACCTCGTCCCCGGACTCGCCGACGCCCTCGACACCTTCACCCCGGCGCTGACCCAACAGGTCGTCGGCTCCGACTTCCTGACCGAGCTGAACGCCGACGGGTACACCGTCCCCGGTGTCGAGTACACCGTGATCGCCACCCGCTACGACCAGGTCGTCACGCCGTACGAGACGCAGTTCATCGACGAGCCGGGCGTGCGCAACGTGCTGCTCCAGGACCTCTGCCCGCTCAACGTCTCCGAGCACGTCACCATCGGCCTCAGCGACCGGATGGCCTTCCACGAGGTGGTCAACGCCCTCGACCCGGCGGGCGCCGAGCCGACCGACTGCCGCCACCTCGTCTCCTGAGGGGCCCGGCGCCTCACTCCCCGTAGAGCCGCTGGGCGTAGGCCGGGCCGTAGTGCTCCTCCAGCACCTCCAGCGGCTCGTCGGGGCGCTCCAGCGCCTGGGCGAGCCGGGCCCTGGCCGGCAGCGCGTCCGGCCGCCAGCTCTCCGGCTCCCAGGCGCGGGAGCGCAGGAACGCCTTGGCGCAGTGGTGGAAGACCTCCTCGACCTCCACCAGCAGCGCGAGCCGGGGGCGGTTGCCCCGGACCACCATGCGGTCCAGGAACGGCGCCCGGCTGACGATCCTGGCGCGGCCGTTGACCCGCAGTGTGTCGCCCCGCCCCGGCAGCAGGAAGATCAGCCCGACCCGCGGGTTGCGCAGGATGTTGCGGAAGCCGTCCACCCGGCGGTTGCCCGGACGGTCGGGGAGCGCGAGCGTGTGGTCGTCCAACACCAGCGCGACGCCGGCCGGATCGCCCTTCGGCGAGACGTCGAGCCGGCCCTCGGCGTCCGAGGTGGCGACCAGGCAGAGCGGCGAGTGCGCCAGCCACTCCCGGTCCCACGGGTGCAGCGCGGTGCGGACCTTGTCCCTGGTGTACGGCTTGGGCTCGCCGACCAGCGCGGTCAACTCCGCCTCGCCGGTGACCTCGTGTATCTCCCCGTCCCTCCGCCAGGACGCCTCGTCGTCGACCACCGCGCGCTCCTCCCCGCTGCCCGAAGCCCCCCGGGGGCGTCGGGGGCTTCCTTCTGCTCGGCGACCCTACTCCCGCCCACTGACAGTGGCGCCGGCGAAGCCCGGTGTGGCGGGGCTCGGTTGCAAGGTTAGGTGTGCCTAACCTAAATTGTCGTGGGTTGCCGTCCGGCCGCGCTCTCCGGACACGTACACCCCCACGACAGCCGCGACACCCGAGACAAGGGACGCCACCGACTCATGAGCATGTCCGGCCACGTACCCACCGTGCCCGCGCCCGACCCCCTGAGGGAGCCCGACCTGCTGGCCGCCGACCCCGAGGGCATCGTCGAGGTCGGCCGCCTCGTCGGCGAGTTGACCAGCGAGGCCGCCAAGGCCCTGCGCCGCCGGGGCGGCCCGCTCCCGCCGCTCACCCCCCTCGAACTCGCCCACGTGGTGGACGCCCAGCTCCCCGACGGCCCCCTGCCGGCCGACGGCGGCGGCCGCGACGCGGTGCTCGCGCTGGCCAGGACCTACGCCAGCCACACCGTCGACCTCGCCCACCCCAGGGCCGCCGCCCACCTCCAGCCCCCGGCCCTCGGCGTCGCCACCGCGACCGACGTGCTGGCCTCCGCGTTCAACGCCTCCGTCGACACCTGGGACAGCGGCCCCGTCGCCGTCGAGTTGGAGAGCCGCCTGGTGCGCGCGCTCACCGCGCTCGCCGGCTACGGACCGCACGCCGACGGGGTGCTCACCCCCGGCGGCACCGCCTCCAACCTCCAGGCGCTCCTCATCGCCCGCGACACCGCGCTGCGCGCCCAACGCGACGTCAGAAGCGCGGGCCTGACCGGAATGGCCACCCAACCCGTCGTCTACTGCTCCGAGTTGGCGCACTTCTCGGTCGCCAGGGCCTGCTCGGTGCTGGGCCTGGGCGAGGAGGCCGTCCGCCCCGTGCCCGCCGACGCGCACCGCAGGATGACCGCCGAGGCGCTGGAGCGGGCCCTCGCCGCGCGCCCCGAGAACGAACTGCCGATCGCCGTCGTCGCCACCGCCGGCACCACCGACTACGGTTCCGTCGACCCGCTGGCGGAGCTGGCCGCCGCCGCCCACCGCCACGGCGCGCGCCTGCACGTCGACGCCGCCTACGGGGGCGGCGCCCTCTTCTCCGACCGGCTGCGCCCGCTGCTCGACGGCGTCGAGCACGCCGACTCGCTCACCATCGACCTGCACAAGACCGCCTGGCAGCCGGCCGCCGCCAGCGTGCTGCTGGTCCGCGACCGCGCCGACCTGACGGGCAGCACCGGGCTGCGCGTCGCCTACCTCAACCCCGACGACGACGGCGCCGCCGGCTACGACGGGCTGCTCGGCCACTCGTTGGCCACCACCCGCAGGGCGGACGCGCTCAAGGTCGTCGCCACCTTCCTCGCGCTCGGCAGGCGCGGCATAGGCCGGATGCTGGAGACCTGCCACGACCTGGCCGTCTTCGCCGCCGAACGGATAACGGCCCACCCCCGCCTGGAACTGGTCGCCACCCCGGTGCTCACCACCGTGGTCTTCCGCTACGTGCCCGCCGGCGGCACCGCCGACCCCGCACGCGCCGACGCCGTCAACGGTGCCCTGCGCCGCCGGCTGCTGCTCCAGGGGCGCGCCCTGATCGGCCGCACCGACGACCTGGCCGGCGACGCGACCACCGGCCGCGTCCGGCTCAAACTCACCCTGCTCAACCCGCAGGCCACGCGGGACGACATCCAGGAGCTGCTGACCGCCGTCGAGGCGGCGGGCCGCGCGGTGGAGACGGAGGAACTCCCGTGACCGAGTCCGCAACCGGGTCCGTGACCGAGCCCGACCTCGACCTGGCGGCCGTCGGCATAGGACCGTTCAACCTCGCCCTCGCCGCGCTCGCCGACGAGGTGCCCGAGCTGCGCTTCGCCGCGTTCGACCGCCGCCCGCGCTACGACTGGCACCCGGGCCTGATGTTCGACTGGGCCTCGCTCCAGGTCGGCTTCCTCGCCGACCTCGTCACCCTGATCCGCCCCACCAGCCGCTGGTCGTTCCTCAACTACCTGGTCGAACACGACCGGATGTACCCCTTCTACATCGCCGAACGCTTCCACGTCCCGCGCCGCGAGTACGCCGACTACTGCGCCTGGGCCGCCGCCCGGCTGCCCGGCTGCCACTTCGGCACCGACGTGACGGCCGTCGACTGGGACGCCGCGGCCGCACGCTGGCTGCTCACCCTCCGCGACACCGCCACCGGCGCCGTCACCACCCGCCGCGCCCGCCACCTCGTCATGGGTGTCGGCACCGAACCCGTCCTCCCCGAGCCGCTGCGCCGGCTGGCCGGCGACCGCGTCTTCCACTCCGGCGAGTACCTGCACCGCGTCGACGCGCTCGTCGACGCCGGCACCCGTTCCGTCACCGTGGTCGGCTCCGGCCAGTCGGGCGCCGAGGTCTTCCTCGACCTGCTGCGCCGCCAGCGCGACGCCGACTGGTCGGTCAACTGGCTCACCCGCTCCTGGGGGTTCGCCCCACTGGACTACTCCAAGCTGGTGCTGGAGTACACCACCCCCGCCTACATGCGGTACTTCCACGCGTTGCCACCGGAGACCAGGGACCGACTGGTCACCTCCCAGTGGCAGCTCTACAAGGGCATCGACAGCGAGACGATCGACCTCATCCACCAGGAGCTCTACGACCACCTGCTCGACGGCGACCGGCCGCCCGTCACGCTGCTCCCGGCCACGGCCGTGCGCGGCGCCGAACCCGACGAGGACGGCGGCCTGCGCCTGACCACCTGGCACGCCGACACCGAACGCGAGGCCGTCCACCGCACCGACGCCGTGATCGCCTCCACCGGCTACGCGGCCCGCCGCCCCGACTGCCTGGCGCCCGTCGAGAAGCTGATCGTCTGGGACGCGCGAGGCCGCTACGACGTCTCGGCCGAGCACCGGGTGGCGACCGCCCCCGAGGTCACCGGCGGGCTCTTCGTCCAGAACGCCGAACTCCACACGCACGGGGCCGCCGCCCCCGACCTGGGCATCGGCGCCTACCGCAGCGCCCTGATCCTGAACGCGGTCAGCGGGCGCGAGGTCTTCCGGATCCCGAGGAACACCGCGTTCCAGACCTTCGGCCCCGGCGGCCCGCCGGCCGGCTGACGCGGGCGCCGGGGGCGGTGCGGCAGAATCGGACCGATGAACGGGATGACAGTGCGCATCGACCCCGAGTCCGCCGTGCCGCCCTACGAGCAGCTGTGCCGCCAGGTGGCCGAGCAGGCCAGAGGCGGCGCGCTGCCCGTCGGCTACCGGCTGCCCACCGTGCGGGCCCTCGCCGCGGAACTGGGCGTCGCGGTCAACACGGTCGCCAAGGCGTACCGCACCCTGGAGGCCGACGGCGTCGTGGAGACGCGGGGGCGCCAGGGCACGTTCGTCGCGCCGGCCGACTCGGCCGCCGCCCGGGAGGCGGCGGCCGCGGCCGAGACCTTCGCGCGCCGCGCGAAGCGGCTCGGCCTCAACGCGGACGAGGCCCTCGCCGCGGCGGTCGAGGCGGTCCGCGCCGCGTACGCCTCATAGACGGGACGCGTCGCCGGCGGGGGAGGGGCGCGGTCGGCCCGGTGCCTCGCGGCAGCGGGCCGACCGCCCCGATCGACGACCGGCGAGGGCGACGTCACCCCCGCGCTGAGCCGCCGCCCCAGAGCCAGACCGTCGTGTCCGGCGGCAGGTGTCCGTTGACCAGCCGCTCGCTGGTCAACAGCACGCCCCAGTTCTTCGGCAGCGGGTACGGCTCACCCGAGAAGTTGACCGCGCACCGCAGCACCGGCGACCGCTCGAACGCGAGCACCCCCTCCGGCGTCGTCAACCAGCGCAGCGTCCCGCTGTCGAAGCCCGGCTGCTCCCGCCGCAGCCGCAGCGCCGAGCGGTACAGCTCCAGCATCGACCAGGGGATGCCCGACTGCGCCTGCGCCGTCAGGCTCTTCCACTCGGCCGGCTGCGGCAGCCACGGCTCCGTGCCCTTCGGCCCGAAGCCGAACGGCCCGTCGAGCCCCGACCACGGCAGCGGCACCCGGCAGCCGTCGCGCCCGCGCACCGTGCGCCCGGAACGCTCCCACGTCGGGTCGGCCAGCACCTCGTCCGGCAGGTCCTCGACCTCCCACAGGCCCAACTCCTCGCCCTGGTACAGGTAGGCGCCGCCGGGCAGCGCCAGCGTCAGCAGCGCGGCGGCGCGCGCCCTGCGCGTTCCCAGTTCCAGGTCGACCCGGCCCCCGACGGTGTCGTGCTCGTGCGTCGTGGTGTCCTCCCGCCCGTAGCGGGTCACGTGCCGGGGCACGTCGTGGTTGGAGAGCACCCAGGTCGGCGGCGCGCCGACCGTCGCCAGCGTGGTCACGCTGCGGTCGATCACCTCCCGCATCGCCTTCGGCTCCCAGGAGGACTTCAGATAGGGGAAGTTGAACGCCGTGTGCAGCTCGTCCTGGCGCAGGTAGCCGGCCAGCCGCTCGTCCCGCACATGCGCCTCGGCCACGAAGACCCGGTCGCCCGCGTAGGAGTCGGCGATCTTGCGCCACGCCTGGTAGATCTCGTGCACCCCGTCCTGGTCCCAGTGCGGGTGGCTCTCCCGGTGCCGCTCGTGCTCGAAGACGGCGTCCTCGGGGATGCCCAGGTCGGGCAGGGCCGGGTCCTTGACCAGCCCGTGCGCCACGTCGATCCGGAAGCCGTCCACACCCCGGTCGAACCAGAAGCGCAAAATCGCCTCGAACTCGTCCCGCACCTCCCGGTTCCCCCAGTGCAGGTCCGGCTGGAGCGAGTCGAACAGGTGCAGGTACCACTGGCCCGGCGTGCCGTCGGGCTCGGTGATCCGCGTCCACGCGGGGCCGCCGAACCGGCTGCGCCAGTCGTTGGGCGGCCGTGCGCCGTCCTCACCGAGGCCGTCCCTGAAGACGTAGCGCTCCCGCTCGGGAGATCCCGGCGCGGCGGCCAACGCCTCCTGGAACCAGGCGTGTTGGTCGGAGGTGTGGTTGGGGACGATGTCCAGCACGACGCGCATCCCGAAGGTGTGCGCCTCGGCGATCATCTCCTCCGCCTCGGCGAGGGTGCCGAAGGCGGGGTCGATGTTCCGGTAGTCGGCGACGTCGTAGCCGCCGTCGGCCATCGGGGACGGATACCAGGGGTTGATCCACAGCGCGTCCACCCCCAGTTCCTGAAGGTAGGGCAGACGGGCACGCAGACCGGCGAGGTCGCCGATCCCGTCGCCGTTCCCGTCGGCGAAGCTTCTGATGTAGACCTGGTAGATGACGGCGTCTCGCCACCAGGGCGCGGCCGACTTCTGGTCAATGCGGGTGCGGGGCACGTATCTTCCATTCCTCTTGCGAGTTGACCCTGGGAGATGCGCGGTCGGCGGCGGCTCACCGCGCGGTGGTGCTGTGCTGGTCCGGTTCAGGTCCCGGCCGAGGTGTGGAGTGATATCGGGGCGGATGTTCCCGCGCCGCGCCGGTGGTGCCCCGGACTACCAGCCGGGTCGGCACCACCACCTGGGCGGGCTCCTCGTCGCCCCCGGACAGTGCGTCCAGGATCTGGCGGGCGAGCAACTCCCCCTGGTGGGCTACGGGTTGCGCGATCGTGGTGAGATCGAGCAGCTCGGCCGTCTCGTGGTCGTCAAACCCGATGACCGAGACATCGTCGGGGGCGGTAAGCCCCATGCGGCCCAACGTCCGCAGTGCGCCGAAGGCCATGTGGTCCGACTCGGCGAAGACCGCCGTCGGGGGTTCGGCGAGGCTCAGCAACTGCGCCATCGCCGAGGCGCCCTCGTCGATACTCAGATGGCCAGGCACTTCCAGATCCGGGTCGTAGGCAATCCCGGCCTGCGCGAGCACCGTGCGGTAGGCGTGCTGGCGAACGATCGGGGTGGTGAACCCCCGAGGATCTCCGGGGGCGGCGGTGATCATACCGATTCGGCGATGCCCCAGGTTGATCAGGTGGCGAACGGCGGTGCTCGCCCCCTCCTGGTTGTCGATCGAGACGTGCCAGCAGCCCGGGATCGAGCTGCCGAGCACGGCGATCGGCACCTCCATCGACACCAGCGCCTCGCTCTCCGCCGCCGACAGCGGCAGGTTGAGCACGATCAGGGCGTCCACCCTGCGGCGCAACGGCATCCTGGTGAAGAACCGCTCGTGCACCCGCTCGTCACCGAGGTTGTAGAGCAGCAGATCGAGGTCGTGGGCGCGCAGCACCGAGTCGATGCCGGCCAACACCTGGCTGTAGAACCAGCGGTTGACGAACGGCACCACGACGCCGACGGTGCCCGTGCGGCCTGAGGCGAGCGAGGAGGCGTGCGGGGAGACCGAGTACGACAGCTCCTCGGCGGCGCGCAGCACGCGCTCCCGGGTCGCCGCCGACACGTTCGGCAGCCCCCGCAGGGCACGGGAGACGGTGGCGGTCGACACCTCGGCCCGCTTGGCGACATCGATGATGCTCGCGGCCATAACCCTCCGATCACGGCGGTAAGCCGAACGTACTGCCGACACCGGAGGTGGTGCAATCGCTTACATGAAAAATCTTGTGCTTTCGGCCAACTCGGAGCGCTAAACGGACGGTTGGCGTCCGTTCCCCGGTGCCGATCCCGTGGCGGCGCGTTGTAAACGTGTGCATGGAAGCAGTTCCCGCGCACACCGCCCACCGGAGAGACATACCCACTCGGCGCGCCGGAACGGCCCCGGCCCGGCCGGCCGACGCGTGGGCGTCGACCGACCGGGCCGGCCGTCGTGGACGGCGCCCGGCGCTACCCGTCGAGCCGGGCCCGCGCGGACTCGGCCGTGGCGAGGAACTCCTCCACCGGCGCCTGGTCCAGCGTGCCCATCTGCCCCCAGCGCACCACCGTGACCAGGCTTCCCTCGCGGACGACCGCGAAGAGGTTCACATCCCGGCCGGCCTGCTCCGGCGCGGTGTACACGCCGAACACCCGCCCGTAGTCCGCGTTCTCCAGCTCGCCCCACTCGTCCCAGGAGGCGGTGCCGCCCGGGTTCTGCCACAGCCAGTCGGACGCGCAGTCCGTGCCGGCCTCGTGCAGCACCTCGACCAGCCCGGCGGCGGCGTCCTCGCTGCCGAGGTCCATCACCACCTGGGTGGCGTTGGTGTCCAGCTCGGTGCGGTGGTTGACATGGCGCGCGCCCTCCTCCGGCAGCAACGAGCCGAAGCAGAACACCGGCGCCTCCGGCAGCCCCTCGAACGGGCCGTCGCTGTACCAGCCGTCCGGATGCGTCGGCAGCTCGTCGCCGGTGACGAACGTCTCCGTGTCCACGGCGGCCGGCTCCCCGGCGCTCTCCCCGGCCGTCGCCGTGCCCGCCAGCGTGGTCAGCGCCAGCGCCCCGGCACCGAGCGCCGCCCCGGCGGCGACCGCCAGCCCGCGTGCCGACCCTCGTGTGTGTCGCATGGGCGTCTCCCCCTCGTCTCGTCGGCCCCGTGGGCCGTCTCCCGGCGGCCCGCGGCCGCCCTGCCGAGCAGCCTGGGACGCCCCGCCGCCCGCCGGCAACCGGGGCGGGAACATCTGGGAAGGTGGAACGTCCGAAGCCCCTCTGACGTCGAAGAACGTGAGCCCCTGGAACGCGGAACGGGACGCGGGAACGGGCACACGGCGGGGGAGAGTCACGCATGGGGAACGGGCCGGCCGGCGAGTTGGCGGCCAGACTGCGCGCGCTCAAGGAGCGATCGGGGCTCAGCTACGGCGCGTTGGCCCGGCGGCTGCACACCAGCACCTCCACCCTCCACCGCTACTGCTCGGGCGCGGTGGTGCCGGCCGACTACCCGGCGGTCGAACGCCTGGCGGCGGCGTGCGGCGCGCGCCCCGAGGAGCTGCTGGAACTGCACCGGCTCTGGCTCGCGGCCGACGGCGCGCGGGGCCGCGCGGGACAGGAGCCGGAGCCGGAGCCGGCCGCGGCGCCGGAGCCGGAGGAGTCCGTTCCGGTTCCGGCGCCCACCGCCGTACCGGCCCCCGTTCCCGCCGCCGCTCCGGCCGCCTGGCGCGGGCGGCGGCCGTGGGGGGTGCTGGCGGCGGCGGTGCTGCTGGTGGCGCTGGTCGGCGGCTGGGGGCTGTGGCGGGCGACGGGTCCTGGCGGCGAGGGCGCGTCCGACGCCGCGGCGCCCGGCGACGCGCGCGGCGAGGGGGAGGCGGCGCCCCGACAGGCCGCCGGGCAGCCGCCGTTGGCGTACGCGGTCCGCTCGCACGTCTGGGCCGAGGGCTGCGGCCACCGCTATCTCGTCGACCGGGCGCCGGACGCCGTCCCGCCGCCCCCGGTGGCCCAGGACGCCGAGGCGTGGGCCGCCGAACTGGGCGCGGTGCACGGCGAGTCCACCATCGTGGAGGCCACCCTGACCGGCACCGCGTCGGAGCCGGTGGTGATCGAGGCGCTGCACCTGCGGGTCGCGGAGCGCCGCGCGCCGCTCGGGTGGACCGCCTACGACATGTCCTCGGGCTGCGGCGGCGCGCTGACCCCGGCCGCCTTCACCGCCGACCTGGACGCCGAGCGCCCCCAACTCCGGCCCCGCGACGGCTACGACGCCATGAGCGAGCGCGAACTGGCCCCGCCGAGCCTGCCGTTCGCCGTCACCCCGCAGGAGCCGCTGGCGCTGCGGATCGAGGCGGAGGCGGCGGAGTGCGACTGCGACTGGTATGTCGAGGTGGAGTGGACCAGCGGCGACGAGGGCGGCACGCTGCGGCTGGACGACGGGGGAGCCCCGTTCCGGACCAGCGGCGCGGGGGCGGAGGGCGCGCTGGTGCACGACCACGTGACGGGGGAGTGGACGGACGGCGGCTGGTGACCGGCGCACACCCGGTGGACGGCGCACACCCGGCGGACGGCGTGCGGCGGCGAGACGGGCGGCCGGGTGCCGCGGCCTTCCCCGTCGCCCCACGGCACGGCCGATGAGTTTCCGGCGCCCGGACGGTCAGAGCTGGTGACACCAAGGACGGGTGACACCGGAGGAAAGGACACCGCCATGGCGGAGCTTCTCGTCGACTTCATCACCTCGCTCGACGGCCACGCGTCGGGAGAGGGCTGGCCCGGCTTCTGGGGCCTCGAGGGCCCGGAGTACCTCGCGTGGCTCGAGGAACAGCCCGAGGCCACCCATCTGATGGGGGCGAACACCTACCGCCAGATGTCGGGCTTCGCCGCCGGTCAGGTCCCGGACGGCCAGGACGAGTTCAGGCCCGAGGAGGAGGCTTCCGTCGACGCGCTCACGCGGGCGCCCAAGGTGGTCTTCTCCTCCTCCCTCGCGGAGCCGCTGACCTGGGCCAACTCCACACTCGTCCGCGGTGACGCCGTCGCGGAGGTCCGCGCGATGAAGGCGCGCGGACCGGGGCTGCTCGCCACGATCGGCAGCCTGAGCCTGTGCCGGTCCCTGCTGCGTGCCGGACTCGTCGACCGCTTCCGGGTGGTGATGTTCCCGGTGATCACCGGGGCCACGGGCGCGGAGCGCGTCTACGACGGCTATCCGGACGTCGCCCTCGAGATGATCGCGCACCGCACCTTCGACGGCCGCATCCAACTGGTCGAGTACCGCCCGCGCGTGCTCGCGCGCCCGCCGCTCGGCGCCCCCGCGTGACGCCGGCGGGGAGAGCCGCGAGGCGGACCCCGTCCAGACGCGGCCGGGGGGAGCTGGTGATCCGTCGCGGCGGAGCGCGTGGGCGACCTCGCGCACGGCGGCGGGATCGGGGCGTCCCCGTTCCACGCCTGGCCGCGCGTGCCGTTGCCCTGGAGCCTCGTCACGGACGCCTCCGCCCCGGCGCGCTGCCTGGACGCGTCGGGGGAGCACGGGCGTCGAGGTCGTCGTCGCCGACGTCGGCGCGTGAGCCGAGGGGCCGATGGTTCCCCGCCCGTTCCTCACCATCGGCGTGATCTTCGTCACCCAAAGTAGTATCGTGGCGGGGCGAGTTGAGGGGACGAGGGGGGTACACGGGAGGTGGCGAGTTGAGGGAGCCCGCGGTGTGGGGCGCGGCCGTCGAGGGGCGGCACGAGAAGGGCGCGAGCGCCGAGCCGGGGGCCTCGGTCCACCGCCTGGACGGCCGTGCCGACGGGGCGGAGACGCGTAGGGCCGTGCTCTATCTGGCGCTGAGAGCGGTGCGCGACGCCCCGGCCAGGCAGGCGGCGGACCGCGACGCGGCGCTGCTGTGGTGCTCCCGGGAGCACGTGGCCCTCCACGCCGACGACGTGTGCGAGGACGACGCGCCCGAGGTGCGCCTGCACCGGCGGGCCGGATGGCGGCGGGTGCGCGCGCTGGTGCGGGAGGGGGCGGTCGCGGTGGTGCTCGTGCCCGACCCGCTGTACCTCTCCATCGACGGCCGCGCCCGCCGTGACGCCGAGGACGACGTCCGGTCGGACGGCGGCGAACTCGTCTATCTGAGGACCCTCTAGGTGTGTTGTTCGGGCAGGTTGGTGACGCGGTCTGGGGTCGGGCCGCCCCGGCCGGGGCCGTCTGCCGCGCCCCGGCCGGGTGGTGCGCACGGAGCTAGGCGTAGGTCTCGTACTCGGCGACCCGTGGGGTGCCGTCGGCGCTGGTGATCTCGAACGTGAGCTTGCGAACCGAGGTCGCGGGGAAGCGGATGGTGCCCGCGCCGTTCCCGGTCGCCAGGACGGAACCGGTGTCGGCGTTCCGCACGCGCCAGTCGCCGATGACGCCGGTCGCGCCGGACGCCTCACGGATGGTGAGGGCGGAGACGCTGGTCGCCGACGGCCACTTGATGGAGATGGCGCCGGTCGAACCGGTGGGTGACCAGTAGGTGCTCATGTCGCCGTCCCGCACGTTGCCGTAGGAGGTGCCGCTGGCCTTGCTGCTGCCGTCGGCGTCGGCCGCGAGGCTGAGGTTGGTGCCGCCTGGCGGGTCCGTCGGGTCCGGCGGGTCGGGGTTGTCCGGCGGGTCGGTCGGGTCCGGGTCCTGCGGGGCGCAGTCGCCGTCCGACACCCGGTTCCCCTTGTTGGCGCCCGCCGTGTCGCGCACCACGCCGGGCACGCAGTCGGCGGCGTCGAGGCTGTGGGCGTAGGGGATGTCGACGGAGGTGTTGGACCGCGGGTTCGGGCCGGCCGGGTTGTTCTGGTTCCCCGGGCTCGACCACCGCACGTTGTCGAAGACGTTGCCGTCGACCTGCCAGTAGCCGGCCTCGTTGGTGTAGAAGGTGCCGAGGACGTCCTTGGAGTCCTCGAAGTAGTTGTTGTCCACCCTGGCGCGCGCCCCCGCGCGGGAGTTGATGCCCGAGTCGTTCACCCGCAGGTAGTGGTTGTTGTACATGTGCCCGACGCCGCCGCGCAGCAGCGGGGCGCGGGAGTCGATGTTCTCGTACAGGTTGTGGTGGTAGGTGACATAGCCGTTGGAGGTGTCGCTCTCGCTGGAGCCGACCAGCCCGCCCCGGCCGGAGTTGCGCAGCACGCTGTACGAGAGGGTGACGTAACGGGTGTTGTTCTTCAGGTCGAAGAGCCCGTCGTAGCCCTCGTCCTCGCCGCCGGACGCCTCCAGCGTCACGTGATCGACCCAGACGTTGCGGACGTTGTTCTCCATGCCGATGGCGTCGCCGCCGTTGGAGGTCGGCGAGCCGGACTTCTTGACGTTCCGCACCGTCACGTTCTGGATGATGATGTTGCTGGACTCCCGGACGTGGATGCCCAGTTGGTCGAAGACCGCGCCGTCGCCGACGCCGACCAGGGTCACGTTGCTGATCTGCTTCAGCTCGATCACGCCGTCGGCGGTGTTGCAACTGCCGCCCGACACCTTGCTGGTGTTGCCGTGGTTGATGGTGCCCTCGACCTGGATGGTGATCGGGGTGCTGCTGCTGGCCCTGCCGCAGAGGGCCGCGTGGATGGCGGTCCCCGTGGTGGCGCGGACCGTCTGGCCTCCGGCGCCGCCGGTGGTGCCGCCGTTCTGCGACGCGAACCCGGTGGCACCCCCCGTCGCCGCCGAGGCCGTCGAGGTCGGCAACGCCACCCCTACGGCGGCGACCATGGCCATCAGGGCCGGCACCGCGAAGAGTCCGAGCCGCGATCTCAGCCGCGGTCCGGGTCGCGACCCGGACCGCGAGCCGACTGGTCTTCTCATCTCTGGTTTGCCTTTCGTCCGCGTGAGAGGTCGTCTTCGAGACGGAGGAAACCGTGGGGGGAGGGGGCATTCGCCCCCGGTGACCTGGCCGTTCGGGCGCGCGCTACCCACCCGGGGGCCGGCCTTCGCGACGCGCCGGGGACGGGTGGGGGGAGGGCGATGGGAGGTGGCGGGCGACGGTCCGCCCCCGGCTGCGGGCGGGCGCGGCGCCGCCGGGCGGGGACGCCACGGCGGGCGTCCGCGCTTGGTGGTGCGGCACGGGTGGGGCGACACGGCGCGGCGCGGAACGGCCCACGAGGGGCGCGGCGCCTCGACGCGGTGCACGCCTGCCGTCGGGGGCGGCGTCCCTCCGCCCCCTCGGGCCTGCTTCTCCGACTCAGCGTAGGGGCGTGCGGCCGACAATCCAGCGCGGGGCGTGGACAATACCGCGCACCGGGTGCGGGGGAGCCCCGTGAGCGCGGCCGCCACCTCCGCCGGGACCGGGGAGCGGCTGGCGCCGGCTCCGGGGCCGAGGCCACCGTGCCCGCGCGGGGTTCGCGTCCCCGTCCCCCGTTGCCTGGTGAACGGCGACCTCGTCACGCGCGGCGCGTTCCCGGGCACGCTTCCCGACCGGTTCCTGGGACCCGCCTGCCGTCACCACTCCGGCCCCCGCGCCGGCCGGCCGGAACCGGGACCGGGCCGCCGACCCGAGGCGCCCACAGTCGGGGGCGGCCGTGCCCGCCCTGTCCGCGCCGAACGGGAGGCCGTCGCGCCCCCGCACACGGCACCGGGGGACTCTACCGCGATGACCGTGCCCCTTCTCTGTACGTGGTGTGCATGTCAAGGTGGACGGGTCGCGTTCTCACCCCCCACCCCTGGAGACGCTCATGCACCTGCCGGCACCCGTCTCGACCCGCCGACGCCGGGCGGCCGTCCTGGCCGCGCTCGGCGGCCTCCTCGCCACCGGCCTCGGCGTCGCCCCCACCGCCGCCCAGGCCGGGGAGTCCGGTGACTCCGCCACCGCGGTGACCTACCGCGGCCTGAGCCTCGAGGTGCCGGCCGACTGGCGCGTCGTCGACCTCGACGACGACCCCTCGGCCTGCGTCCGCTTCGACATACCCACCCTCTACCTGGGCAGCCCCGACGGACAGCGCGACTGCCCGGCCGGGCTCGTCGGCCGGGACGTCGGCATGGTGATCGAGCCGCTGGCAGAGGTCGCTCCGGAGCGCCTCGGTGACCGCACCGCCGTCGCCGCCGGCGACCCGGCCGCCGCGGCGGCCCGCGCCACCTCGCACGGCGGCACCCTCCAACTCGCCGTCGAGCAGGCGGGGCTGCTGGTCACCGCCGCCCACACGCCCGCCACCGAGAACGAGGCGCGGGCCGTGCTCGAAGGCGCCGGGCTGACCGAGGACGCGCGCCCGGCGGCGCCCCCGGCGCCCGCCGGGACCACCGCGCGCCCCGCCGCCGTCGGCCCCCAGCCGGGCGACTACACGGGCCTCGGCTTCGACGCCTGCGCCGCGCCCTCCCAGGCCGCGATGGACGCCTGGGGCGCCGGCTCGCCGTTCCAGGCCGTCGGCGTCTACATCTCCGGTGCCAGCCGCGCCTGCGACCAGCCCCACCTGACCGCCGCCTGGGTCGAGGCCCAGACCGCCGCCGGCTGGCATCTGACCCCGATCGACGTCGGCCGCCAGGCGCCCTGCACCAGTTACGCCCAGCGCATCTCCGAGGACCCGGCCACCGCCCGCGCCGAGGGCGCCCAGGCCGCCGACGAGTCGGTCGCGGCCGCCGCCGCCCTGGGCATCCCGGCGGGCAGCGTGCTCTACAGCGACATCGAGGCGTACACCCCGGGCGCCACCTGCACCGCCGCCGTGCTCAGCTACCTCTCCGGCTGGACCGAGGGCCTGCACGCCCAGGGCTACCTCAGCGGTGTCTACTCCAGCGGTGCCTCCGGCATCCAGGACGTGGCCAACGCATACGACGACCCGGCCTACACCCGCGTCGACCACATCTGGTTCGCCTGGTGGAACGGCCAGGCCGACACCGACGCCGGCCGCTACGCCCCCGCCGAGTACTGGGCCGACCGCCAGCGCATCCACCAGTACGTGGGCGAGGTGACCGAGACCCACGGCGGCGTCTCGATCAACATCGACCGCAACTACCTGGACGTCGCCCCCTGACCCGAGGCGAGACGCCGACACCCCACCGGTTCCCCGCGCCCCGACAGGAGCGCGGGGAACCGCGCGAGCAGTCCCGCACTGTTCCTGCCGGGCTCAACCCCACCAAGGGGCGCGGGGAACTGCGCGAGCAACCCAAGCCGTCCCGCAGCCGCCCCGCCGGGGTTCGCCCCGCAGGGACCCGCGAGCAACCCCCAGTCGACCCGCACCCGCCCCGCCAGGCTCCGCCCCGCAGGGACCCGCGGTCGACAACGGCCCGCGCCCCCGACCGCCGTCGTCGCCCACCCCTCCGCGGCAAGCGGCGAGCGGCAAGCGGCAACCGCTTTCGTCCGGGGTATTTCCATCGCTGTAACTCCCGTGATGACATGACCAGGTCGTCAACCGATCCCGTTACGTCGTCCGTTGGACGCGATGAGAACCAGGGAGCCGCTGATGCGCGCCCGTTCCAGAAAGAACCTGGTCGTGGTGGTGCTCGCACTGCTCGTCGGCCTGGCCTGGGGGCCGCAGGCCACCGCAGGAGACTCCATGCCACAGGACCCGCCCCCCACGACGGAGACCACGACCGACGAGGCCGCCCCGGCCGCCTCGGGAACCTTCCGCAACCCGCTGAACCCCGGCCCCGACCCGTTCCTCACCTACGCGAACGGCGAGTACCACCTGGCCACCACCCAGGGCGACGGCATCAGGATGTGGAGCGCTTCCTCGCTCGCCGACCTGCTCGCCGCCGATCCCGTCACGGTGTGGACCGACACCGACCCCTCGCGTGACCAGCACATCTGGGCGCCGGAGTTCTACCGGTTCGGCGACCGCTGGTACATGTACTACACGGCCGACGACGGGGTGGACGAGCACCACCGGCTCTTCGTCCTGGAGTCGGAGGGCGACGACCCGAGGGGTCCCTACCACTTCAAGGCCAAGCTCGAACCGCCCAACCACGTCGACAAGTTCGCCATCGACCCGGGCATCCTCCAGCACGACGGCAAGCTCTACCTGGCCTACAGCGGGCTCAACGAGTACCAGCACAACGGCCTCAACATCGCCCCGATGTCCAACCCGTACACCGTCTCCGGCGACGCCGTGCCCTTCGACGCCGCCGGCGGCTGCCCGGAGGTCCGCGAGGGCCCGGCGTTCCTCTACCGCAACGGCAAGACCTGGATGACCTACTCGGCCTGTGACACCGGCAAGCCCGACTACCAGGTCTGGATGATGTCGCTGCCGGAGGGCGCCGACCCGCTGGTCCGGGAGAACTGGACGCAGCACGACGGCGCGCTGTTCTCGCGCAACGACGAGGTGGGTGTCTACGGCCCCGGCCACCACACCTTCTTCACCTCGCCGGACGGCACCGAGGACTGGATCATCTACCACGCCAAGAACACCTCGGAGAACACCTACACCCACCGCACCACCCGCGCGCAGCCGATCAGTTGGAACGACGACGGCAGCCCGAACCTCGGCCGGCCGCTCGCGCTCGGCGCCACGCTGGACCTGCCCTCGGGCGACCCCGGCTCGGGCAACTACTGGATCAATGACGACGGCCGTTCCAGCGGCGACGGCACCGTGACCTTCGAGGGGAACTGGAACTCGGGCTCAGGCTGCGCCACCCAGTGCTTCTGGAGCGACGACCACTGGAGCGACGAGCCGGGCGCCACCGCCACGTTCACCTTCACCGGCACCCGGATCGCGCTGCTCTCGGTGGAGGACACCGGCAACGGCATCGCCGCGATCAGCGTGGACGGCGGCCCCGAGGAGCGCGTCGACTTCCACGGCCCGATCCGCACCGGCGAGACCGTGCACTACCTCAGCCCCCGGCTGCCCGAGGGCGAGCACACGCTGACGGTCCGGGTCACCGGCGAGCACAACCCCGACTCCGGCGGGGCGTTCGTGAGCGTGGACCGGGCGGAGGTCTACACCGACTGACGCGTCGACCACCGGGGGACGCGGGCACCGGCGGGCCCCGAGCCCGCCGGTGCGGCGTCTCCCCGGGGGGCCGCCCCGGCGGACGAGCCGAGCCGGCAACGGGGGAAAACCGGCCGAACTACCGGGAAAACGGGCCCGAAAGGCGACTGGAGGGCGCCGAAACGGGAACGCTCGCTCCCACGGAGGTGGTGACGGGTCCGAGAGGCGGACCCCACGACGTCGAGGGGAGCGGACCGATGAACGGCATACGGACGATGGGCCGGGCGAGCGCCCCACGCGGGGTCACCGTCAGCGTCGCCGGCGCGCACGGGGCCGACGTGGCCCGTGCCCGCGACCTCACCCGCGCCTTCTGCGACGGCCTCGACCTCCCACGGGACGCGGAGGACGCCCTGCTGCTGGTGGTCTCCGAACTGGTCACCAACGCGCTGCGACACGGCGGCGGAAGCTATGTGCTGCGTCTGACGGCCACGCCCGAGGCGATGGTGGTGGAGGTCGACGACGGCGAGTCGCGCCCGCCACGGCCGCGCGAGCCGGACGTGCTGCGCGGCGGCGGCTTCGGCTGGCACCTGGTCACCTCGCTGGCCACTGGCGGCGTGAGCGTGCTGCCCCGGGGCGACGGCAAGACGGTGCGCGCCGCGTTCCTCCGCGAGACGGGGGTCCCCCGGGCGGCCTGACGAGCGGGTGAGCGCACGGAGCGTTCGGCTTGTCCTATCGACACATTCACGGTTCTTTGGACAGGGCGGACGATCGGGATATTAGCCCTTGAGGGTGGATGCCATGATGGTGGTACGGATGCGTTTCCAGGGGCGCCCGGGTCGCCCGGGACGCCGGGGAGGAGGCGATTCCCGAAGTGGCGCGGGGCGCGGGCGTGTTCGTCAACCCCGTTGCGGGAAAGCTGAATCATGGGACCGGGATACCCACGTGTCCTTGTGGGGCGTTAGGGTTACTCTGCCCGGACCGGGTGCCGCTGTACGGGTGGGAGAGTCATGAAGCAGATAACAGCGCACGGCAGGCCGCCGCGAGTGCCTGCGATCAACTGTGGGAGCACGGTCAACAGCGCGCGCCTCGACAGGCACCTGAGCGTGCTCTCGGGCCCTGCCGTGCCGGCGGGGGAGACCGAGGAGGCGACCACGCTGATGCGTGAGCTGACCCGGCGCGACCACAAGAGCCCCACCAGGACCAACCGCACCGCGAGGGTGCTGCTGTTCGCCCCGCTTCGCCGGCTGCGTCGCACGCTCTTCGGCGGACGCGGCTGAGCCCGGCCGGCTGATCCCGTCGCCGTCGGGCCCGGTCCGGTCTTCGGCGGTGACGGCGCCCTCGCGCGAGGGCGCCGGGTCTCTCCCCCCGCGTCGTCCCACCCGGTCCCCGACGCCACCCGGTTCCTCCCACCGCGGTCTCCGCTCCACGGCACCCGGCGCGCGCCGCGCGGCCCCTTCCGTGCGCGAGAGCGCGCCGGCGCGCTCAGTTGAGGGGGTCGAGCCCGGTCGTCGGCGGTCGGCCCGCCCCCGCGTCCTCCGCCTCCTCGCCTGCCTCGACGGTGACCGCGAAGGAGAACCGGTCACCCCGGTAGGACATCAGGGCCACGTCGACCACCCGCTCGGAGAGGTCGTACTCCACCCCCGTGATGTGCAGGATCGGGCTCAGCAGCGGCACCTGGAGCAGCCTGGCCGTCGTGGGATCCGCCAGCCGGGCCCCCGCCGTGTTGTCGATCCTTCCGACCCGCACCCCCGCCACGTCCCGCAGCACCCGCGTCATCGGCCAACGCGCCAGCGCCTCCGGGTCGATGGCGTCGGCGACCTCCGGGTGGATCAGGTTCTCCACCCAGTTGACCGGCTCCCCGTCCGGTGCCGCGCGGCGCAGCCGCCGGAAGCGCACCACCTCGGCGACGCCGGGGAAGTGCTCGGCCCACTCGGCCGGCACCGGCACGGCCACCGGGCCCGGGTCGAGCAGGGTGGTGTGCCCGCCGGACTGTTGCGCCACGATGGCGTCCAGGGAACCCAGCAGCCGCACCGGCACGCCCCGTCGGGCCGCGGGCTCGATGAAGGTGCCGCGCCGCCGGTGCCGGCTGATCAGCCCCTCGTTCTCCAGCTCCTTGAGCGCCTGGCGCATGGTCAGCACGCTCACGCCGTAGTGCTCGGCCAGCCGCTCCTCGGTGGGCAGCCGCAGCGGCGCCTGAGGCGAGCGGCCCAGTATCGAGGCGCGTAAGGACTGGGAGACCTGGTACCAGAGCGGGAGCTTGCGGTTGAGGTCGAGTGAGTCGGGGGCGAAGACGTTCACGGATCAGGGCTCCGGATCGGGGAGGACCGGCGCCGGCCCGGCGGGCCTTCGCTACGGTCGCGTCGGGGAGTGGTGCCGCTCCAGACCTTGCCACACCTGGTCGTAGTGGCGCTGGCGGTGGGGCGCGTCGGCGGCGGCCGCGGTCAGCGTCACCGGCCAACGTGTCTCGAACATGAACGCGAGCCCGTCGTCGACCCGTTGGGGCCTCAGCTCGGCGGCGCTCGCCCGGTCGAAGGTGGTCCGGTCGGGACCGTGCGCGGACATCATGTTGTGCAGGGAGCCACCGCCGGGCCGGAACCCCTCCGCCTTCGCGTCGTAGGCGCCCTCGATCAGACCCATGTACTCGGTCATCACGTTGCGGTGGAAGTACGGGGGCCGGAAGGTGTCCTCGCCGACCAGCCAGCGGGGCGCGAAGACCACGAAGTCGACGCCCGCCTGGCCCGGCAGCTCGGACGGCGAGGTCAGCACCGTGAAGAGCGAGGGATCGGGGTGGTCGTAGCTGATCGTGCCCAGCACGTTGAACCGGCGCAGGTCGTAGAGGTAGGGCACATGGGTGCCGTGCCAGGCCACCACGTCCAGCGGCGAGTGGGCGTACTCGGCGGCCCACAGCCGCCCGCAGAACTTGTTGACCACCTCGACCGGCCCCTCGGACTCCTCGGGGGCGGCCGTCGGCGCCAGGAAGTCCCTCGGGTTCGCGAGGCCGTTGGCGCCGATCGGGCCCAGCTCGGGCAGGGTGAACGGCTGGCCGTAGTTCTCGCAGACGTACCCCCTGGCCTCGCCGTCCGGCAGCTCCACCCGGAAGCGCACCCCGCGCGGGATCAGCGCCACCTGCCCCGGCGCCGCCACCAGCACGCCCAACTCGGTGCACAGCCGCAGCGCCCCGCGCTCGGGCACCAGCAGCAGCTCGCCGTCGGAGTCGCCGAAGACCCTGTCGGTCATGGGGGAGTTGGCGTGGTACAGGTGAATCGCCATCCCGGAGCGCAGCCTGGCGTCCCCGTTGCCGCCGAGCGTCCACAGCCCGGCGACGAAGTCCGTGCCCGCGGGCGGCGGGGGGAGGGGGTCCCAGCGCATCCGGTTCGGGTCGGGCTCGGTCTCCTCGAACGGCGCGCCGCGCAGCGAGCCGTTGCCGACGCGGTGGAACGGCGGGTGCGCGGCGGAAGGGCGCGCACGGTAGAGCCATGTGCGCCGGTTGTGCGCCCTCGGCTCGGTGAACGCGGTCCCGCTGAGCTGTTCGGCGTAGAGCCCGAGGGGTGCGCGCTGGGGGGAGTTGCGTCCCACCGGGAGCGCGCCGGGCTCGGCCTCGCTGCTGTGCTCGTTGCCGAACCCGGACAGATAGCGCGGCGCGGCTTCGGCCGGCCGCCCGCCCTCGACCGCCGTCGCGGCCACCTCTTCGGTGTCCATCCCACACTCCCGCCGCCCGATGATTCCTTCGCTGTTGCTGAGGAATCGACGGTAGAAACGTCGGTCGGGCAAGTCAACGACCCTGCGGAGTACGGCTCAACAACTCGGCCGTCTGGCGGCGGTTGCGATAGGGCTGCAACGCCTGGCGCATCGCGCGAAGCGCCTGCTCGGCGTCGCCGGAACGCAGCCGTTCCCGCCCGTCGAGGAAGCCGCTCCAGGCCGCGCACGCCTCGTCCAGCCGCCCGGCGCGCAGCAGGAGTTGTCCGAATCTCGCCTGCGTCAGCGCCCGCCCCCGCAGGTCGGCCGCCGAGCGCTCGACGGCCGAACGCCGCAGCGCCCCCAGCGCCCCCGACAGATCGCCCAGCGCCTCCAGCACCTCCGCCGTCTGGAAGTGCAGGGCGGCCGACGGATAGCTGTCGAACGGTCCCCCCTGGTCGGTCGCCCGCTCCGCCGCCCGCTCGGCCCGCCCGAGCACGGCCAGCGCCTCCCCGCGGTCCCCGCTGTGCGCGAGCACCACCGCCAACTGGGTGCCGACATAGAGCTGGTGGGGCACGGGCGCCCCGCGCGCCCCCTGGTGCGCCGCCTCCGCCAGTTGGAGCGCGGAGGGCAGATGCCCCAGGCGCTGGGCCTGCGCGCTCATCGCGCGCAGCACCACGCTCCACGCCGTCCGGTCGCCTGACTCGCCGGCCAGCCGCTGCGCGTAGTTGTAGTAGCGCTGGGCCACTCCGTGCAGCAGCCCGTCCTCGTACATCCTGGCCAGCAGGAACGCCAGCCGGCTGGCCAGCACGAGCAGCTCGGCCCGCATCCTGGGCGTCTGCCGGGAGCTGAGCAGCGGCACCACGTCGTCGGCGAGGTAGGCGGACAGCGCGCTGCGCGCGTGCCGCCCGCCGTGCGAGTCGATCGAGGTGGCGAAGAACTCCACGGCGTCGTGCAACGCCTTGGTCTCCTCGGTCCGCTGGCCCAAGGCGCGGAAGAGCGCGGGCTCTTGGGGCGGCTTGGGTACCACGGCGTCGGCGACCCGGTAGGGGCGCTGGTGGAGCGGGACCCGGCGGGCCGCGTCGGCGTCGGAGCGGCAGAGCGCGGTGAAGCCGGTGACCGGGTCGATCGGCGGTCCCTCGCCGGCCAGGTCGGCGAAGCCGGCGGCCTCCGGGGTGATGGCCCGGCCGATCCGCCGGGAGAGCGCCTCCGCGGCGAGCTGCGGCACCGGGTGGCGCGGCTGCGTCCCGGAGAGCCAGTGCGCGACCGCGGTGCGGTCGTACCGGAGCGAGGAACCGATCTCGGCCCCGAGGATGTTCACGGAACGCGCCAGCGCCTCCTGGGTCCAACCGGCCTCGGTGAGTAAGGCGCGCAGCCGGTGGTTCGGCCCCTGCCGCTTCTTCATGCCTCCAGTCGTCTCACGCGGGGGGCGCGAGACACCAGGGCGCATGGAGGCATGGGGCGCGGGCGTCCTGCACCCCGATCACACGATCGGGTTGCTTTTGGGGTATTCGGTCACTCACAAGTGGCGTGTGTCGACCGGGTGGTTGACCGTATGGGCATGAATGATCCGAACGCCTATGCCGCCGTCGTCCGCCCGCCGGAACCGCCCGCCGTCTCCGGCCCGCCGGCGCCCGCCGGGCCACGCCCGCCCGCTCCGCCCGGTGACGTGAACGCCCGCGCGCGGTCCCGCGGTCGGGGGCGCGGCCCTGGCCGCCTCAGAGAGCGAAGCGGGTGATGGTCTCCGCGGCGCACACCGGTCTGGCGCCGCCCTCCCGCTCCACCGTGACCGCCAGCGTCAGCTGCCAACCGCCGGGTACCGGCTCCACGTTCGCCACCGAGCCGTGCGCCCGGACCCGGGAGTCCACCGGCAGGGGGGCGGGGAAACGCACCCGGTTGCTCCCGTAGTTGAGCGCCATCCGCACCCCCTCGACGCGCAGCAGCTGGGGCGTCAGCACGGGCAACAGGGCCAAGGTGAGATAGCCATGGGCGATCGTCGCCCCGAAGGGGCCGGTCGCCGCCCGTTCCTGATCGGTATGTATCCACTGGTGATCGCCGGTGGCCTCGGCGAACTGGTCGATCCTGTGCTGGTCGACCAGCAGCCACTCGCTCGGGCCCAGCGGCTCGCCCACCGCGCCCGGCAGTTCTTCGGGCGAGGAGAAGATCCGGGGTTCAGCCATCCGGCCAGGATACTCACCGGTAGCCCCGCGGGGGAGTGCGCGAGCGCCCTCAGCCGAGCGTGACCACGGCCAACACCCCGGCCGCCACCGCCAGCAGTCCCACCGCGCCCGCCGCGACCAGCACGGTCGACGCGGACACGCCGTGGCCGCCGGTCCGCGACAGTGCGACGATCCGCCGCTGGGCCAGCACCAGGAAGCCGGCCCAGAGCAGCCCGCCGCACGCCACCGCCAACCCGCCGACCAGCACCCCCGAGTCCGCCATCACCAGCCCGCGCACCGCGAGCCCCAGCGTCAGCGCGAAGGCCAACGTCGTCCGCCGCCAGGAGAGCCGGGTGCGCTCCGCCTGCCCCCCGGCCTCCGCCCCGCCGTTCCGGCCTAGCGCGGCCACAGCAGCGCGCCGATGATCAGCAGTGCGATGAGCACCGTGCCCACCGAGAGCAGGGCGGGGAAACGGTTCAACGGGAGGTCGTCGCCGCGCCGTATGGCGCGCTCCGTCCGCACCCAGTGGTCGACGGCCCGCACCGCGCACAGCGCGCCGCCCGCCACCAGCAGCAGGGCGACCGTGGTGCGGAGCGCCCACGGCAGCTCGGTCAGGAACTGCTGCACCGCGATTCCGCCGGCCAGCAGCGCCAACGCCGTCCGCAGCCAGGCCAGAAAAGTGCGCTCGTTGGCCAGCGAGAAGCGGTAGTCCGGGGTGGGCCCCTCCTCCCGCACCCGCTGCGGGGCGAACCACCAGCGCAGGGTCTCTCGCACGCGTCCGATCACGCGTATGAGCCTAGGGCAAGACATTCGGCTCCCGGCGGGGCGCGGTGCCGCGCCGTTTCCGGCCCTCCCCACTGGTTGACGCCCGCCTCCGCCCCGCCCAGGATCACTAACGGTCGAACGGGAGGTTCGTGGGATGGCGTATGACGCCGACGTGATCGTGATCGGCGCCGGGCTCGCCGGCCTGGTGGCCGCGGCCGAGGTGGCCGACGCCGGCCGCAAGGTCATCCTGCTCGACCAGGAGCCCGAGGCCTCACTCGGCGGCCAGGCGCACTGGTCGTTCGGCGGGCTCTTCCTGGTCGACTCCCCCGAGCAGCGCCGGCTGCGGGTGCGCGACAGCCACGAACTGGCCTGGCAGGACTGGCTCGGCACCGCCGGCTTCGACCGCAGGGAGGACCACTGGCCGCGCCGCTGGGCCGAGGCGTACGTGGACTTCGCGGCGGGAGAGAAACGTTCCTGGCTGCACGGCCAGGGCGTTCGTTTCTTCCCGGCGGTCGGCTGGGCCGAGCGCGGCGGCTACGACGCCTCGGGCCACGGCAACTCGGTGCCGCGCTTCCACATCACCTGGGGCACCGGGCCGGGCGTCGTCGCGCCGTTCGAGCGCCGGGTCCGCGCGGCGGCCGAGCGCGGCCTGGTCGACCTGCGCTTCCGCCACCGGGTCAGCGGACTCGCGCGCACCGGCGGGCGGGTGGACACCGTGCTCGGGGAGGTGCTCGCCGAGGACACCGCGCGCCGGGGCGTGGCCAGCAACCGCGAGGTGGTCAGCGCCTTCGAACTGCGCGCCCAGGCCGTGATCCTCACCTCGGGCGGTATCGGCGGCAACCCGGAACTGGTCCGCGACGCCTGGCCGGAACGGCTCGGCTCCCCGCCCGCCCACCTGCTCAGCGGGGTTCCGGCGCATGTCGACGGCCTGATGCTCGGCATCGCGGAACGGGCCGGCGCCCGGCTGATCAACCGCGACCGGATGTGGCACTACACCGAGGGCATCACCAACTGGGACCCGGTCTGGGCCCGGCACGGGATCCGCATCCTGCCCGGCCCCTCCTCGCTCTGGCTGGACGCCAGGGGACGCCGGCTGCCCGTCCCGCTCTACCCGGGGTTCGACACCCTGGGCACTTTGGAACACCTCAGGCGCACCGGCCACGACCACAGCTGGTTCGTGCTGACCCGGAAGATCGTCGAGAAGGAGTTCGCGCTCTCCGGCTCCGAGCAGAACCCGGACCTGACGGAGAAGAGCCTCCGCCAGGTCGCGCAGCGCGTCCGCCCCGGCGCACCGGCACCCGTGCGGGCGTTTCTCGAACGCGGCCCGGACTTCGTCGTGGAGCACGAACTGGGCGCGCTGGTACGGGGAATGAACGCCGTCTCGGGCGAGCGGCTGATCGACGAGGGCGCGCTGCGCCGGACCATCGAGGAGCGTGACCGCGAGATCGGCAACCGTTTCACCAAGGACGCGCAGATCACCGCGATCCGGGGCGCGCGGGGCTATCTCGGGGACCGGCTGGTCCGGGTCGCCTCCCCGCACCGGCTGCTGGACCCGAGGTCCGGCCCGCTGATCGCGGTGCGGCTGCACATCCTGACCCGCAAGACGCTCGGCGGGCTGGAGACCGACCTCTCGGGGCGGGTGCTCACCGAGGGCGGCGAGCCGCTGTCCGGGGTCTACGCGGCGGGCGAGGCGGCGGGCTTCGGCGGCGGCGGGATGCACGGATACCGCTCCCTGGAGGGCACCTTCCTCGGCGGCTGCCTCTTCTCCGGGCGCACGGCGGGCCGCTCCGCCGCCCGCGACCTCTGACCCCGGGGCCGGACGAAGAAGACCCCGGGGCGGCCGGCCGAAGCCGACCGCCCCGGGGTCTCACCCCGTAGGAGGCGCGGCTAGGACTTCGCGGGACCCGTGGGCCCGGTGTCCTCTATGTCCGTGGAGGCGGCGCTCCCGCCGCTTCCGCCGCTCCCGCCGTTCCCCTCGCCGTTGCCCTCGCCCGGGCCGATCCGGATCTCGAAGTCGCCGGCGTACTTCTCGCTGCCCGCGATGACGGCCATCTCGACGACCTCCTCGCCCTTTTCGGCGCGCAGCACCAGGGCGTCCCGCCGCAGGTCCTTCATCAGCGCGAAGCAGAGGCCGATCATGACCACGGTGAACGGGACGGCCGCCAGAATCGTCATGTTCTGCAGGCCGTCCAGCGCCTTGTTCTCCCCGTCCTCGCCCGTGCCGCTGCCGACGAGCAACATGATCGCGGCAACCGCACCGGTCAGGGCGCCCCAGAAGATGACGACCAGGCGGTGCGGCTCCTGCGAGCCGTGCTGCGAGAGGGTGCCCATCACGATGGAGGCCGCGTCGGCGCCCGAGACGAAGAAGATGCCGACCAGGATCATGACCAGCAGCGAGGTGACCGTGGCGATCGGGTACTCGGCGAGCACCGCGAACAACTGCGCCTCCTCGGCGCCCTGGCCGGCGACGTCCACGCCGCTCTCCTGCACCCGCATCCCGGTCCCGCCGAAGATGGCGAACCACAGCAGGCTGACCGCGCTGGGCACCAGGATCACGCCGCCGACGAACTGGCGGATGGTGCGGCCACGGCTGATGCGCGCGATGAACATGCCGACGAAGGGCGTCCAGGAGATCCACCACGCCCAGTAGAAGACCGTCCAGCCGGAGAGCCAGGCGCCGACGCCCTCGCCGCCGCTGGCCTCGGTGCGGGCGGCCATCTGCGGCAGCTGGTCGACGAACGAACCGATCGAGGTGGGGATCAGGTCCATGATGATGACGGTCGGACCCGCCACGAAGACGAACACCGCGAGCAGGCCGGCCAGCACCATGTTGATGTTGGACAGCCACTGGATGCCCTTGGCCACGCCGGAGACGGCGGAGACGATGAACGCCGCGGTCAGCACGGTGATGATGACGACGAGCAGACCCTCGCCGACATCGGTCATCCAGTCCAGTTCCTCTATGCCGCTGCCGATCTGGAGCGCGCCGAGACCGAGGGACGCGGCGGAGCCGAAGAGGGTGGCGACGATGGCCAGGATGTCGATGACCTTGCCGAGGCCGCCCTCGGCGCGACGCTTCCCGATGAGCGGGGTGAAGACGGCGCTGATCGTCTGCCGGCGCCCGCGCCGGTAGGCGCTGTAGGCGATGGCCAGACCGACGACCGCGTAGATGGCCCAGGGGTGCAGCGTCCAGTGGAAGAGCGTGGTCGCCATGGAGGTCGCCATGGCCTCGCCGGAGTCGCCGGGCGTCGTGCCGGGAGGCGCGGTGACGTAGTGGCTGATCGGCTCGGCCACGCCCCAGAACATCAGCCCGATGCCCATGCCGGCGCTGAACATCATCGCCACCCAGGACACGGTCTTGAACTCGGGCTCCTCGCCCTCCTTGCCCAGGGTGATCCGGCCGTAGCGGCTGGCGGCCAGCCAGAGCGCGAAGACCACGAAGCCGGAGGCGGCGAGCACGAAGGCCCACCCGGCGTTCTTGATGATGCTTCCCAGCGCGTCGCTCGCCGCGTCGGCCAGCGAGTCGGTGGCGACGGCGCCCCAGATGACAAAGGCAAGAGTGATCGCGGCGGAGACGCCGAAGACCACGGGGTCGGTCCGTGGCTTGGCGAAGGCGGCCCGCCGGGGCTCTTCCGTTGTCGGTGAGTTCTGATCGCCTGGCACGCGATTCCACCTATCTGTTTCGTTATGTTCCCTGGTCAGGCCGGATACCTGCACAGGGCAAGCGGTTGGTACGCGGTGGCGGCTACCCGGGCTCGGCACCGCCATGCGCGATGGTTATCGACCCGATACCTCACGTTCTTGGCAGAAAGTGATCCTGTCGACGCAAACGGTAGCCGCTGGGTCTGACAAAGCCCTTGATTGGGGTGGAGGTGCGGACGTAACGGCGCCTCTCCCGCCCGCTCTCCGTGTCACCGCGCTCGCCGTGCGTCCCCGTCGCGGGCCGCGCTGAGGGGGTGTCA
This sequence comes from Streptomyces zhaozhouensis, assembly GCF_900230195.1. Lineage (GTDB taxonomy): Bacteria > Actinomycetota > Actinomycetes > Streptomycetales > Streptomycetaceae > Streptomyces > Streptomyces zhaozhouensis. The sequence goes on along the minus strand of NZ_OCNE01000003.1, from coordinate 389,952 downwards.
GGCCGGTGACGTCCCTCCGGATGTGGAGAATCCATGGCCGCGCGCGGCGTCAAGGGCGTTCGCGCGAAGGTCAGTTGATCGAGTGACAGCACAAGGCGATCAGCGGGGTGAAGTGTTCGCCCAATGTCGCTCGTTATTGACATGGGCACTTCCATCAACGCGCGTTGCTTGGTACAAACGGTGCCACAGCGACCCCCCCCATGGAGGTTCCGTGAGACTGACCAGACGCCTGTCCACCGTCGCCGCCCTCGTCCTCGGCTTCGCGCTGGCGATGATGGGCGCGACCCCCGCGCAGGCAGCCGGCCCCGCGTACGTGGCGCTCGGGGACTCGTACTCCTCGGGCAACGGCGCCGGCGACTACATCGACTCCAGCGGTGACTGCCACCGCAGCAACAACGCCTACCCGTCCCTGTGGGCCGAGGCCAACGCCCCCTCGTCGTTCGACTTCGTGGCCTGCTCCGGCGCCGTCACCAGCGATGTGACGGGCTCCCAGGTCAGCGCGCTCGACAGCTCGACCGGACTGGTGAGCATCACCATCGGCGGCAACGACGCGGGCTTCGCCGACGTCATGACCACCTGTGTGATCAGCTCCGACAGCGGCTGCCTGAACCGGATCGCCACCGCGCGCGACTTCGTCAACAGCACGCTCCCCGCCCGCCTCGACAGCGTGTACAACGCCATCAAGGCCAACGCGCCCAACGCGCACGTGGTGGTGCTCGGCTACCCGCGCTTCTACACCGAGCCCTCCGGCATCTGCCTCGGGCTCAGCCAGACCAAGCGGCAGGCCATCAACGACGCGGCCGACCTGCTGAACTCCGTGATCTCCTCGCGCGCCGCCGCCCACGGCTTCACCTACGGCGACGTGGCCGCGGCCTTCGACGGCCACGAGCTCTGCTCGGGCGACGACTGGCTCCACGACCTGGCGCTGCCCGTCTGGGAGGCCTACCACCCGACGGCCCTCGGGCACTCGGGCGGCTACCACCCGGTCCTCTCCGCCAACGACTGACCCGCGCCCGCTCACGGCACGCGGCGGCGTGCCGTGCCGGAACGCGCCGCCGCGGCCGACGGATTCCCCGTCGGCCGCGGTCGTCTCCCGACCCGTCCGCGGCGGGAAGCGCGTGGCCGGAATCGCGTGTGGTGGGAATCGCGTGGTGGGAATCGCGTGTGGTGGGAATCGCGTGGCGGGTATCCCGCGCCGCGGGCGATACTCCCGCACCATGAACGCGTCTCCCTCCCCGTTCCCCGTCCTGTGGCTCTGCGGTCCGCCCGGGGTCGGGAAGTCCACCGCCGGATGGGCCCTGTACCGCCGGCTCGCGGCGGACGGGACACCGGTCGGGTACGTGGACATCGACCAGCTGGGGATCAACTACCCCGAGCCGCCGGGCGACCCCGGCCGCCATCTGCTGAAGGCCGGCAACCTCGCCGCCCTGGTGGTCAACTACCGTGCGGAGGGCGCGCGTTGCCTGGTCGTCTCGGGGGTGGTCGACCCGGCGGCCGGCGTCGACCGGGGGCACCTTCCCGGCGTGGACCTCACCCTGTGCGCGCTGACCGCCGGGCGTGGCGAGCTGAGCCGGCGCTACCTCGGGCGCGGCACCCTGCCCGAGGACCTGGGGAGAGTGCTGGCCGAAGCCGAAGCCGAAGCCGAAGCCGAGGCCGAGACCGAAGCCGAGACCGAAGCCGAGGCCGAGTCCCGGGGAGCGGGACCGAGCGGCCGTCCCGACCTGCGGATCGACACCGACGGCCGGTCGCCCGCCGACGTCGTCGACCGGGTGCTGGCCCACTGGCGCCCGCCCGCCACCGCCCCCGCGCCACCCGGGGAGGCCGCGAGGGGACCGGAACGGAGCGGCGCCCGCCCCGCCGTGCTGCTGCTCTGCGGCGCCGAGGCAGTCGGCAAGTCGACCGTCGGCTGGGAGGTGGGCCAACGCCTCCGACGCGCCGGCGGACCCGCCGCGTTCGTCGACCTCGGGCAGGTCGGCCTCCTGGCGCCCGCGCCCGCCGACGACCCCGGGCGGCACCGGCTGAGCGCGGCCAACCTCGCCGCCCTTCTCGACCGGTACGCGGCGGTCGGCACCCGTCGGCTGGTGGCGGTGGGCCCGGTCCCGGACGGCGCGACCGCCGACCGCTACCGCCGTGCCCTGCGCGGGGCGCCGCTGACCCTCTGCCGGCTGGACGCGGGCCCCGAGGCGCTGCTCGACCGGGTCCGCCGGCGCGGCGCCGGCCAGGCCCCGCCGCTCGCCGGCGACCGGCTGCGCGGCGCGCCCGACGCCGAACTGCGCCGCGTCGCCGCCGAAGCGGCGTGCGAGGCCCGCGCGTTGACGTCGGCCGCCGTCGGCGACCACCGGGTGCGCACGGACGGGCGGAGCGTCGCCGACGTCGCCGGAGCCGTGCTGGGGCTCTGGGAGGACGGCGCACGGGACGCTCAGTCCGGGGCGTCGACCACGAAGAAGGTGGTCACGAACCCGGCCACCCGCCCCGACGCGTCCCGCCCGACCCAGGTCGGGTACGCACCGTCGCCCCAGCCTGACGGGAAGGCGACCACGCCCACCCCCGACTCCGGCTCCACGACTGCCGCCGGCCGGGGCGCGGGGGAGGGCGACGCCGTGCCGTAGACCGCGTCGATCAGCGGGTCACCCTCGCCGTCCTCGCCGAGCAGCGGGCGCAGGCACGGGGTGACCGAGGGGTCGACGAAGCAGGCCGTCCCGGTGTCCACGCCGCAGCCGCACCACGCGCCGTCCGCCAGTTCCGCCGGGTCCTGGGCCCGGCCGTGCGCGCCGACGACCAGCCGGCGGCCGGCCGTTCGCCGATCCGCAGCCAGGCGGCGGCGGCCCGCTCGTGGGCGTACGACGCGTCACCGGGGCGGGCGATCTCCGCGACGGAGAGCACCACCGGGTAGGTGCCGGGCGGCACCTCGTCGGTGAACGGCTCGACGCCCTCGGCCGGCCACTCGGCGTGGGTGAGGTCGCCGGCCGTGTCGTAGGCGTACCGCTCGGTCCACTCCTCCGCGTGGAGGCGGGAGCGGGGTTGGCAGGGGGACGCGCGTCGGGTTCCGCAGCGCACGGCGATGCGTTCACCTGGCTCATCACGGGTGGTGTAGTGCCGCAGGACGCTGCCGTCCGTGTCGAACCAGGTGGTGTGTCCGGTGAGGTGGATCGGGCGTTCGTAACCGCCCGTTCGGTGGAGTTGGTCCAGGCGCCGAAGGAAGTCGGGGTCGGCGGTCAGGCGCAGGAAGTCGCGTTCGGTAGGGGTGAGCCAGCGCCCCGGAGTGTCGAGTCCGGGGCGGAGGACATGAGGCCGTCAATCGGTTCAGGTCTCCTCCAGACTTGGCGCACGCGGGGTACGCAATTACAGGTTGTATTGCGTCCTCTGGGCGTGCGCGGGAGGAGGCGGCCACACAACGGATTAAACGAAGTGGCAAGGGACTTCGCCATCAGCAGGAACCGACGAGGCGGCGGTGTGCCCCCCCCGACAGAAGGAGTTGACGCGCTAGCCTGGCGGGCGTGATTCGCTGCGTCCGTGAGGCGCTGCGAGCGGCCAGGTAGGGGCAGCCAAGGCGTTGGGTAAAGTAAGTAAAATCCGAGCCCGCCGCTAGAAAACCCCTGGTCACGAACTCTGCTCCCCGCACGCGCGGGGATGGTCCCGATTCCTCGTGAGTGTGAAGGCGAGCGAGGATCTGCTCCCCGCACGCGCGGGGATGGTCCCTGGAGTCCATCGCGCGGATGGGCAGGGCGCCGCTGCTCCCCGCACGCGCGGGGATGGTCCCGCGACGAGGTCGTCGCCGTCGCTGATGGGCTGCTGCTCCCCGCACGCGCGGGGATGGTCCCGTCAGCCCCAACTGCTTGGCGTACTCCAAGAACTGCTCCCCGCACGCGCGGGGATGGTCCCGGGCCGCCGGGGCGGGCGGTGATGCGGTGGGCCTGCTCCCCGCACGCGCGGGGATGGTCCCCCGGTCGGCGGCCGACAGCGCGGATCTGCGGTCTGCTCCCCGCACGCGCGGGGATGGTCCTATTTCACCGCTACGTGGCCGGGCAGGGGTTCACTGCTCCCCGCACGCGCGGGGTTGGTCCTTCACTCATGCCCGCCGGACCATGGCGGGGGCAGGCGGTTGACGGCCAGCCGGCCCCGTCACTCACCGTCGTTGATGGCGAGCAGCCCGCGTAAGCGCGCCCCTAATCTGGTACGAGTGGGAGGGCGCGAAGCCTGACGGCGCTTCTGAGGCGGGGCGGGGTTGTTCCAGGCCCGGTAGAGCGGAAGCGCGCGTCCATGTTCGTTTGGGGGCGGTGTGGCCGCCGTTTCGTGGTAGTCCCAGGTCAGGTCATCCAGTTGGACCAGGCAGGGGGCGCCGGCGTAGATCGGGGCGTAGGCGATCTCGGTCGTGACGGTCCCGATCCACAGGACGGCTGTGATCCGGTGGTCGCAGTAGAACCAGCAGGGCCCGACGACCCACTTCGTTGAGTCGGTGCCCGGTGCTGGCGGGACGACGTACCAGTCCGCGTCCAGTTGGGGCATCACAGGAAGGCCGCTTCGGGACGGTCGGCGTTGGTCAGCAGGGGGAGTCGGCGGTGTTGTCCGATGGCCATGATGGCGTATTGGTAGAGCGCGGGGGGTTCGTGGAACTCGCGCATCGGGACCCGACTGGCGCCTTCGGGCGGGTCGTTGCTGTTGTTGGGGGCCCGGGGAGGGCCCCGCCGTCCAGGACGTAGACCAGGCCGTCAAGGGTCCCGTGGTCGTCAGTGGTCGGGGTGATGGCCAGGACATCCGTGGGGGCGCGTTCGTGGCCGGTGGTCTGTTTCAGCAGGTCGCGGGCGGCCTCGATCACGCACTGACCGGGGCCGACTCGACCGTGGGGGAGCACCCAGCCGTGCTCGCCGTTCTCACGCCGGCCGGAGACCATCAGCGCATGGGCGGCTTCTTCGCGCATCTGTCGGGCGTCGAGGGCGAGTTGGCGGGCGGCGGTCAGGCGTTCCTCGGCGTCGGTGACGCGGGTCTGGGCGGCGCCGGCGGCGGCCTGGGCGGCCTGTTGGTCGCGGGTGGCGGCGCGGACGTCGGCTTCGTCGGGGGGTTGGGTGTGCGGGCGTTGGCCTTCGCGTTGGAGGCGGTCGGCTTCCTCGCCGGCGCGGTCGACCCAGTCGGTGGCGTCGCCGAGCGCTCTGTGGGCGGAGGTCAGGTCGGCTTGTGCGGACAGGGCGCGGTCCAGGGCGCGGTCGGCCATGCCCTGGGCGGTCTGGAGTTGGGGCCAGTAGCCGTCGAGTGCCTGGGCGCACAGGCTGTGGTTCTCTTCGAGCTTGGTGAGGTTGCCGGGGACGCCGTCGAACTCGGCGCGGAAGGTGTCGGCCGAGAGCCCGGCCCACTCCAGCATCGCCCGCTCGGAGGACATCGCCCGGATCTTGCCCAGCGCCTCCCCGACATCGTCGGCGAACTCCTGGAGCTCCCGCGCCAACTCCCGCACCTCGTCGGGCTCACCTAGCGTCGGATCGGAATCCATGTCGACGGGCGACCAGTCGGACGGACGCGCCACGGGCTTCCCGGGCGTCGGGGCACCCGGGGCGGGGATGGTGCTGCCGACACGAGCGCGCACTGACGTCGCGTCGGTGTTCCGTAGGCCGCGAATCGAGGGGAATCCCGCACTTCGGCGATGCCCGGCCCGGAGCCGCGTTTCCGGGCGTGGAGCACGCGGGCGGCGCGCGTCGGGGCGCTGTCGCGGGAGTGGCGGCGGCGCGGGCGCCCGAGCCGACCGGAGCTGTCCTCGCGGGCCGAGACCTCGTCGCGGCATCCGTCCTGCGTGGAGACCAAAAAGGCCCGGCCGAGCAGGGAGATGGTGCCGCGCCTCGCGGCGGCGCCGGGCGTCCCGCCGCGCGAGCGCAACGCGCTGCCGCTGGCCGCCGACCACGCCCCGCCTACCGGAAGAGCGCGGGGGAGGACGGCGAACCGGCCCGCGTCCGCGCCGCGTCGGACCAGAGCCGTCAGGTCGACAGCACCGGCGACCCGCGCGCTGCTCGACGAGGTCGGCGCCTGCCCGAGCCCCCGGCGGGCGGCGGGCGGCCGGCCGACGGCGGGACGTTCGGCCCCGGCTCCGGACCCGTCCCGGTGCCGCCGCGGCTGCGCTCCCCGCCGGGCGCGCTGTCGCTCTTGGGCACGAGGGCGACGTTCGCGCGCCCGCCGACGTGACGCTCCCGAAGCCGGCGATCGCGCTGTTCCGCCCCCTGGACGCGGCCACGGCCCACGCGCCGCGTCCGGCGGCCGAACGGGCGCGCGCGGCCGCGCCGGCCGGCTGAGCCGCCCGCGTCACGCGTCGGGGCAGCGCACCTCGTCCCTCGGCACGTAGTGCGTGTCGAAGCTCTGCCGGTCCACCTCGGAGCCGTCGCGCACGAAGATCCGCTCGACCGTGACGTCGAAGCCCTCCAACGGCGGCTGCGGGACGCACTCCTCGCCCTCGCCCTCCCGGCTCTCCGGCTGCTCGACGTTCTCCCGGGAGCCGGTCTCCGAGCGCACCTCGTCGAAGCGCTTGGTGCCGAGGAAGGTGATCGTCACCGAGCTGTCGTCGGCCGAGGCCAGGATGTAGAGCGCGTTCCCGGAGTCGTTGCGGAAGCGCAGGTCGAGACTGCCCCAGGCGACGGTCGCCTCGCGGCCCTCCGGGTAGCGTTCGATGTAGAACGAGTGCGCGCCGTACTCCACCATCTCGACGCCGGCGAAGAACATCGCGTTGAAGACCGTGGTGGCCACCGCCGAGACGCCACCGCCCTGGGCGTTCGTGTACTGGTCGTCGAGGATGATCACGCCCTCGACGAAGCCGTTCTCCGGGGTCCGTTCGCCGACCGTCTCGTTGAAGCTCCAGACCTCGTCCGGCAGGACCAGCGAGCCGTTGATCAGCTCGGCCGCCCGGCCGATGTTGGTGATCCGGTAGGCGGCCGGCTCGAACTCGACGGTGAAGGAGGAGACCTCCTCCACCACGCCGAGCTCGCGGAAGTTCTCCTCGCTCAGGGTCGGCTCGACGGTCTCCAGCGGCAGCACACCGGTGCGCGCGTGCGCGCCCGAGCCGGTCAGCAGCGGCAGCACCGCGGGACCGACCTCCGCGAGGTCGACCTCGCGGCCCTCGCCGCCGCCGGAGGCGACCACCTCGCCGCCGGCCAGGCTGAGCGTCGCGTCGCTCGGCTCGGTCGAGGCGGCCTCCAGCATCGGGACCACCCGCTCGTCGCCGACCAGGCCCTCCTCGTCCAGGCGCGGCTCCAGCCGCCCGGCGTCGTCGGCCTCCAGCGTCAGATGGTCGCCGAGCACCGTGGGGGAGAGGGAGACCTCGGCGCCGCCGTCCTCGGCGCGCAGCAGCACCGGGCCCGACATGGCCGGCTCGGCGAACTCCGCGACGGCCCGCGCCACCTCGGCCTCGTCGACGCGCGGCTCGGCGAGCGAGACCGGCAGCCGCACCGGCTGCGCCTCCTGCCGCAGATAGCCGTCACGCAGCAGCTCGACGGAGGGGCCCACCTCCAGCGCGCTGCCCGCCGTCGGCTCGGTGACGCGCACCGCCCCGTCCTTGAAGGCCACCGCGCCCTCCGTGACGGCGGCGTCCGCCGCCTCGGCGAGGCCGGCCAGCGCCGCCTCCGAGCGCTCCTCGTGCTGCACCACGACGGGGTCGAGCGCGCCGCCGCCGGTGCCGAGCAGCTGACCCAGCACGCCCGGACGGCTGGCGCGTTCGACGGTGGCGGAGACGTCGAGGAGCAGCCCGGCCTCCTCGGGGTCGACCTCGTGGACCTCCTCGTCCCGCTCGCCGAGGACCACCCGGATCGGGGCCGTCCGCTCCTCGCCCAGCTCCTCGTTGAGCCGCTCGGTGGCGGCCTGCTCGGAGAGTCCGCCGATGTCCACGCCCAACACGGTGGTGCCGGAGGCTATCCGCCCGCCCCAGACCATGCCGGCCAGAAGGTAGAGGAGTACGACGACCAGCAGTCCCGCACCGCCCCACAGCGCCCAGCGCTGCCAGTACGGCGGGTCGGGCCGCGGCGTGCGCGGCGGGTGGGCCGGGATCGGCGGGATGACGGCCACGGAACTCCCTTGAGGCGACGGGCGGCGAGCGTGCGACGCGGGAAGTACAGCCTCGAAAGGCTAGCAAAGGCGGGGCCGTCGACAAGGTCCGGGTGACAGAAACGTGCGGCAGCGGAACGTTCCGGTGTGGAAACGTTCAGCGCGCGACGGACAGTGTTCAGCCTGCGGTGGCGGTGGCGGTGGCGGTGGCGCGTCAGCCGGGAAGCAGCGCCTGCGCTGTCCGCGCCCGCGTGTGCGGGGCCGGGGCGGCGGGCGCCGACTGCTGGGCGGCGGCGGTGAGTTCGGCCCAGACGGTGCAACCGGCGCGCTGGTCGGGGGCGACCACACCCCAGCGCAGGGCGAGCGCGTCGAGCAGCAGCAGCCCCCTGCCGTTCTCCGCCTCCGAGTCGGCGGCGCGCGGGCGGACCCGGAACAGCCCGGGGCCCTCGTCGGCGACCTCGATCCGCAGCAGTTGGCCGCTGGACCACAGCAGGCATCTCACCTGGCTACTCTGCGTGTGCAGTATGGCGTTGGTGACCAGCTCGGAGACGATGAGCAGCGCGTTGTCGCAGGTGGTGCTCGGCAGACCCCAGCCGTACAGTTGGTGCCGCACCCGTCGCCGGGCGACGGCGACGGAGGTGTCCCTGGCGGGCAGGGCGAAGCTCTCGCCCGGCGGTTGCGGAGGACGTATCGCGGGTTCTCCGAGGGGGGACGGCGTCGCGCCGTGAGCAGGGGGCACGGGCGGGGTCGCCTTCCGGGGAGCTGGGGCCGTCGTGAGCCGGGTCACGCGTTAACTATGCGGTGGGTGTGGCATCTGCGCAAGGGGAGTTCTGCAATTCGCAGAAAGCGAAGGGATCTCTGTGGATGTCGCTACCCGGTGTGGCAAACTTCTGTGCAGCGTAGGCGAGATGGCGAAGGCGCGGCACGAACGGCAAGAGGAGCCAAGGTGGCAGAGGCGCGGTCGGGGCCGACCGTGGGACAGATCGTCCTGGGGTTGCGGCTGAAGGAGTTGCGCGAACGGGCCAGGTGTTCCTTCGCCGACGCGGCCGCCGCGCTCAGCGTCAACAGCACCACCGTGCGCCGGATGGAGAAGGCCGAGGTCGGCCTGAAGCCGCTCTATGTGAAGGCCCTGCTGGAGCGGTACGGGGTGGCCGCCGAGGAGGCGGAGTCCTTTCTCCGCCTGGTCGAGGAGGCCAACCGCCCCGGCTGGTGGCACGGGTACCGCGACGTGCTGCCTGACTGGTTCAGCCTCTATGTGAGCCTGGAGGGCGAGGCCAGCCTCATCCGCGCCTACGAGCCGCACTGCGTGCCGGGTCTGCTGCAGACCGCGGCCTACGCGCGCACCCTGCTGCGCACCGGGTTTCCCGGCGCCTCCGACGACGAGTTGGAGCGCCGGGTAGCGCTGCGGATGGAACGTCAGGACCTGCTCACCCGGCCGCGCGCCCCGTTGCTGTGGGCCGTGATCGAGGAGCATGTGCTGAGGCGTCGGGTCGGATCCCAGGCCGCGATGCTCCAGCAGGTTGACCGGCTGATCGAGGCGACGCAGTTGCCCAATGTCACGCTTCAGATCATGCCGTTCAGCGCCGGACCCCATCCCGGCATGTTCGGGCCGTTCCAGCTCTTCCGATTCGAGATCCCGGAGCTGCCCGACATCATCTACGCCGAGAGTCTGACCGGAGCGACCTACCTCGACGAGCGGCCCGACACCGTGGCCTATCTGGAGGTTCTGGACCGCATGGGTACACAAGCGGCGTCAGCGCAGGACACCGAGGTCATCCTCGGTGAGATTCGCAAGGAGCTGACCGCATGATCACACACATATACAACGGAATGCCGGCCAGGGAGCTGGGCAGCGAGGGCTGGCGGAAGCCGTGGAGCGGCACCAACGGCGGGAACTGCGTCGAGGCGCTGAAGCTCTCCGACGGACGGGTGGCGATCCGCCAGTCGACCGACCCGGACGGTCCGGCGTTGATCTACACCATGCACGAGATGGAGACGTTCATCAGCGGCGCCAAGCGCGGTGAGGCGGACTTCCTGTTCGCCTGACGCGCGCTCCCGTCATCCGCGCCATGTCACACCGCGCCTGACCGGGCCACCCCTCGTCCCGGCCGAGCCGATACGACCACCAGCGCAGCAAGGACCCCCTTCACCCGTCCGCAGAGGCGGGGTGCATCCTCCGACCCCCGGGCCGCGGCGTGGGGGTCTTTTCCGTGTCCGGGGCCGGCGCCGCGTCGTTGTCACGGGCGGGCCCGCGTGATCCATGTCTCAGGGGGGTACCCGGCGGCACGGCCGCCACAATGGTTTAGAGTTCAACCATTGTATCGGTCCCGCACGATCCGGAGGTCAACTCCCCATGTCCACTCCCGTCAAGGTCGCCATCGTCTACTACTCCTCGACCGGCACCGTCTCCCGGCTCGCCACCGAGCTGGGCGACGCCGCGACCAAGGCCGGCGCCGAGGTGCGGGTGCGCAAGGTGACCGAGCTCGCGCCGGCCGAGGCCATCGCCTCCAACGAGCGCTGGGCCGCGCACGCCGAGGCCACCGCCGACGTGCCGGTCGCCACCCCCGACGACGTCCTCTGGGCGGACGCGGTGATCTTCGGCACCCCGACCCGGTTCGGCAACGTGGCCGCGCAGCTCAAGCAGTTCCTCGACACCCTCGGCGGGCTCTGGGCGGAGGGCAAGCTGGCGGACAAGGTCTACAGCGGCTTCGTCGGCACCGCCACCCTGCACGGCGGCCAGGAGTCCACGCTGCTCGCGCTCTACAACTCGGTGCACCACTTCGGCGGCGTGCTGGTGACCCCCGGCTACACCGACCCGTCCAAGTTCGCCGACGGCAACCCCTACGGCACCTCCCACGTCGACGCCCAGGGCGCCAACCCCGTCGACGAGGTGGCCCTCACCGCCGCCCGCGTCCAGGCCGAGCGCGTGGTCCGTCTCGCCGCCGCGGTCCGCACCGCCTGAGCGACGGCACCCCGCGACGCGTCGAACCCCCGCCGCCCGCCCCGCACTCGGGGACGGGCGACGGGGGTTTACCCGTGCCGCGGGTGGCGTCAGCGGCCGGGGCCGGTGTGGGTGCGCAGCGCGACCTCGCGGATGAAGACCGTCAGCAGCAGCGAGCCCAACGCGATCGGCGCCGTCGTCAGGAACACGTCCGCCACGCCATGGCCGTAGGCGCTCGCGACCACGGTCCGCACCGGCTCCTCCAGCGCGGCCATGTCCGGGATCCGCCCGCCGCCCTCCGGCGCCGCGCCCAGCTCGGCGAGCCCGCTGCTGGAGTACTCCGCCACCCGGTTGGCCAGCAGCGCGCCCAGCACCGCGACGCCGACCGCGCCGCCGAACGTGCGGAAGAACGCCACCATCGAGCTGGCGGCGCCCAGGTCCCCGGGGGCCACCACGTTCTGCGCCGCCAGCACCATGTTCTGCATCGTCATGCCGATGCCGAGCCCCAGCAGCGTCATGGAGACGGCGATCTGCCAGTAGGGCGTGTCGTAGCGCATGACGCCCAGCAGCGCGCAGCCGCCGGTCAGCAGCACCCCGCCGGCCAGCAGCCAGGACTTCCAGCGGCCGGTCCTGGTGATCAGCCGCCCGGAGACCGTCGAGGCGAGGGTCATGCCGGCGATCATGGGGATGGTCATCACGCCGGACATGGTGGCGCTCTCGCCGCGCGCCAGCTGGAAGAACTGGGCGAAGAAGACCGTGCCGGCGAGCATCGCCACGCCGATCAGCAGCGAGGCCGCCGAGGTGAGGGAGATGGTGCGGTCCCGGAAGAGCCGCAGCGGGATGATCGGCTCGGCCGCCCTGGTCTCCACCAGGACGAAGAGGGCCGCCAGCAGCACCGAGCCGCCCACCATGGCGAAGCTCTGCCAGGACGCCCAGTCGTAGGAGTCGCCGGCCAGCGTCACCCAGATCAGCAGCAGCGAGACGGAGGCGCTGACCAGCCCGGCGCCGGTCCAGTCGATGCGCACCCCGGGGCGCCGGGTCACGGGCAGCTTCAGCGTCCGGTGCAGCACCACCAGCGCGGCGAGGGCGAACGGCACGCCGATGTAGAAGCACCAGCGCCAGCCGAGCCAGGAGGTGTCGGTGATCACGCCCCCGATCAGCGGCCCGCTGACCGTGGCGGCGGCGAAGGTGGCGCCCAGGTAGCCGCTGTAGCGGCCGCGCTGCCTCGGCGGGATCATGGCGGCGAGGATGATCTGGGAGAGCCCGATCAGCCCGCCCACGCCCAGGCCCTGGACCACCCGCACGGTGATCAGCATGGCCGGGTTCTGGGAGAGGCCGGCGATCATCGAGCCGATCACATAGATGCTCAACGCGGCCTGGATCAGCAGCTTCTTGTCGAAGAGGTCGGCGAGCTTGCCCCACAGCGGCATGGAGGCGGTCATCGCCAGCAGCGTCGCGGTGACCACCCAGGTGAAGGCGGACTGACCGCCGCCGAGATCCGCGATGATGCGCGGCAGGGCGTTGGTGACGATGGTGGAGGAGAGGATCGCGGCGAACATGCCGAGCAGCAGCCCGGAGAGCGCCCGCATGATCTCGGGGTGGCTCATGTCCGTCGACGCGGGCGCCGGGGTCTCCGGCGGCTGGACGGGGCCGGCGGCGGTGGCCGGCTCAGGTATGGATTCCCTGCTGTGCGTGGTCAAACGATCTCCCCATGAGGTGTCTTCCGCCCGCGACCCTATGACAAGTTGCTTACTACACGTAAACGAATTGGGGAAAGCTTTAGTCGAATCGGGATATCGCCCACGTTCCCCGGCGCCCTCGGGCGCGCCACGGGGCGCCGGGGCCGAACGGAATGCGCTGGTGGGCCTTCCGCCGTCCGCCGCTATTCCCGCGCGCCGCCGCTGACGTGTGTGAACTCCCGCACACCGCGCGGCCGTCGGGCGCGCGAAGGCGTCAGCGGAATAGTCCCGACCGACCCCGGAAAAGAACCCGCGCCCCGGGAAAAGCGGCAAGCGGGAGAAGGCGCACCGGCGTTGACGCGCCGCCGCTCAGGAGCCACCGGGCGAAGGCCCGGTGAACACATTGGGTAGCGTGGGTGGATCATCGCCCGCCCGAAGGGACCCCTGACGGTTATGAGACTCCGCTGGCCCCGGAACACCCGGCGGGCCTGGGCCGGCCTCGGCGCGTTCGCGCTGCTGGTCGGGATCGGCACGGTCGGCCTCGCCGTCGCCGACGACGCGCCGACCGTGCGCCGTGTCGACCGTGTGCTGACGATGCCGGAGGAGCCGGGGTCGGAGCGCACGGTCGGGATCGACACCTCCTACTTCGTCGCCGAGTCCGCCGACGGCGGCGCCCCCCGCCCCGCCGTGCTGCTCGGCCACGGCTTCGGCGGCAGCAAGGACGACACCCGCGAGCAGGCCGAGGCGCTGGCCGCCGACGGCTACGCCGTGCTCACCTGGTCGGCGCGCGGCTTCGGCGCGTCGACCGGCCAGATCGGTCTCAACGACCCCGACCGCGAGGTGGCCGACGTCTCGCGGCTCGTCGACTGGCTGGGCGAACGCGCGGAGGTCGCCCAGGACGGCCCGGGCGACCCCCGGGTCGGCATCGCCGGCGCCTCCTACGGCGGGGCCATCGCGCTGCTGGCCGCGGGTCACGACGACCGGGTCGACGCGATCGCGCCGGCCGTCACCTACTGGGACCTCGGCGAGGCGCTCTTCCCGAACGGGGTCTTCAAGCAACTGTGGGCCGGCATCCTCTTCACCACGGGCGCCGCCGCCCCGATCGGCGGCGAGCTGCCGGCCGAGGCGGGCGTCGACCCCGGGTGCGGCCGGTTCACCGACGAGCTGTGCGCGCTCTACCAGCGGGTGGCGGTCGCCGGCGCGTCCGACCCGGAGGCGCTCGCGCTGCTCGCGGAGCGCAGCCCGGCCGCCGTGGCCGACCGGATCGACGTGCCGACCCTGATCCTCCAGGGGCAGCACGACTCGCTCTTCCCGCTCGACCACGCCGACGCCATGGCCGAGGCGCTGCGGGCCAACGGCGCGCCGGTGCGCGTCGAGTGGCTGTGGGCCGGCCACGACGGCGGTATCTCCGAGTCCGGCCGCACGGAGGAGCGGATCACCGCCTGGTTCGACCGCCATCTGCGCGAGGACGCCTCGGCCGACGTCGGCCCGCCCTTCCGCGTCACCCGGATCACCGGCTTCGACACCACCAACGGCGACACCCTGCTCGCCGGCGCCTCGGGCGACGCCTACCCGGGGCTGGACGGCGAGAAGACCGGGACGGTCGAACTGTCCGGCGAGCCGCAGACGTTCGTCAACCCGCCGGGCGGCGCGCCGGCCGCCGTCTCCACCGTGCCGGGGCTGGGCGGCCTCGGCGGGTTCACCGGGCTGGGTTTCCTGCCGGCGATCGACTTCCCCGGCCAGTTCGCCCGCTTCGACTCCCCGCCGCTGACCGAGGCCACCCGGGTCACCGGCTCCCCGACCGTCCGGCTGCGGGTCTCCTCCGACACGGACGAGGCCGTGCTCTTCGGCAAGCTCTACGACGTGGCCCCGGACGGCGGCAGCGAGTCGCTGCCCGCCCAACTGGTGGCGCCGCTGCGGGTGGAGGACCTCGGCCCCGAGGGCCGGGTGGTCACCTTCCGACTGCCCACCGTCGACTACCCGTTCGAGGCCGGGCACCGGATGCGGCTGGTCGTCTCCAGCACCGACATCGGCTACGCCTCGCCGGCCGGCACCGCCCGTTACACCGTCGCCCTCGACGATCTGCGGCTCACCCTGCCGACCGCCCCCGGCGTCGCCACCGCGGCGACGCCGGTGCCCTGGTGGGTGTGGGGGCTGCCGCTGGGGGCGCTCGCCGTGGCGGTCGCGCTGGTCGCGCCGCGCGTGCGCCGGCGCGCCGCCGTCTCCCACGATCCCGGGCTGGCGGGAACACCGCTGGCGATCACTGGGCTGACCAAGCGCTACGCCAGGCACAGCGACCGCTACGCGGTGCGCGACCTCTCCTTCCGCGTCGAACGCGGCCAGGTCCTCGGCCTGTTGGGACCGAACGGCGCCGGCAAGACCACCACGCTGCGGATGCTGATGGGCCTGATCACCCCCGACGCCGGCGAGATCACGGTCTTCGGCCACCGCGTGGGACCCGGCTCGCCGGTGCTCTCCCGGGTGGGCGCGTTCGTCGAGGGCGCCGGCTTCCTGCCGCACCTGTCCGGCCGCGCCAACCTGGAGCTGTACTGGCGGGCCACCGGCCGCCCGGCCGCCGACGCACGGCTGGAGGAGGCGCTGGAGATCGCCGACCTGGGGCCCGCGCTGGCCCGCCCGGTGCGCACCTACTCCCAGGGGATGCGCCAGCGACTGGCCATCGCCCAGGCGATGTTGGGCCTTCCCGACCTGCTGATCCTGGACGAGCCGACCAACGGCCTCGACCCGCCGCAGATCCGCGCCATGCGGGAGGTCATGGTCCGCTACGCCGAGGGCGGCCGGACCGTGATCGTCTCCAGTCATCTGCTGGCCGAGGTCGAACAGACCTGCACACATCTGGTGGTGATGGACGGCGGTCGGCTGGTCGCCTCGGGGCCGGTGGCGGAGATCGTCGGCACGGGGGACACCGTGCTGGTCAGCACCGCCGAGCCGATGACCGACGCCTGGCTGGCGACCATCCGCGCGCTGCCGGGCGTCGGCGACGCCACCGACACGGAGTCCGGGGTGCTGGTCCGCCTCGACGGCGCGGGACCCGAGACGCTGGTCGCCGCGCTGGTGGCCGCGGGCATCCCGGTGAGCGGCGTCATGCCGCACCGCCGGCTCGAGGACGCCTTCCTGACCCTGATCGGCGGTGCCTGACCATGACCACATCCCCGGCCGACCAGCGCGAACCCGCCGTCGACCCGTTCCCGCCCGCCGCCCCCGGCTATGTTCCGCGCCGTACGCTGCCGCTGCGCGTGGAGGCCGTGCGGCAGTTGCGGCGGCGCCGCACGCTGGTGGTGGGGTTGCTGCTGGCGCTGCTCCCGCCGCTGGTGGCCGTCGCCTTCGCGGTGGGCGGCGCGCCCGACGACTCGGAGTCCGCACTGCTGGACTCCGCCACCGCCTCCGGTCCCAACTTCGCCGCCGTCTGTCTCTATCTCTCGGCCGGCTTCCTGCTGGTGGTGCCGGTGGCGCTGTTCTGCGGCGACACGGTCGCCTCGGAGGCCGGCTGGTCCTCGCTGCGCTATCTGCTGGCCGCGCCGGTGCCGCGCTGGCGGCTGCTGACGGCGAAGCTGCTGGTGGCGCTCGCGTTCTCGGCCGTCGCGATGGTGCTGCTGCCGCTGTCGGCGCTGGGCGTGGGCACCGTCGCCTACGGCTGGGGAGAGCTGCGGCTGCCGACCGGCGGCACCCTGCCGGGCGGCGAGGCGGCGCTCCGGCTGGCCCTCGCGCTCGCGGCGATCTTCGTCGGCCAACTGGTCACCGCCGCCCTGGCGTTCTGGCTCTCCACGGTGACGGACGCGCCGCTGGGCGCGGTGGGCGGCGCGATCGGGCTGACCATCCTCGGCTCCATTCTCGACGCCATCACCGCGCTCGGCGACTGGCGCCAGCTGATCCCGGCCCACTGGCTCTTCGCCTGGTTGGACGCGCTCCAACGCGACGTGGAGTGGAACGGGATGCTGCGCGGTGGCGCGGTCTCGCTCGCCTACGCGCTGCTCCTGGTGGCGCTGGCCTACCGCCACTTCGCCCGCAAGGACATCGTCTCCTGAGCGCGGGAGGGCCGTGCACGCGGGAAGGCCGTGCACGGGGGAGAGCCTGAACGCGGGAGAGCCTGAACGCGGGAGGGCATGAACGCGGGAGACCCCGAGCGTCGAGGGCCCTGGGGAAGGCCCGCGCCGCACGCGCGAGCGGGGCCCCGAGCCGTCGCCGGCCCCGGGCCCCGCCGCCTGCGCGTTCAGCGGGCGCCGTCGGTCGTTCCGATGAACGAAGCGGTCAGAACTGAAGCGCCCACGCGTTGAGGGTGCCCTCGTCCCGGCTCGCGTTGTCCGTGACGGTCAGCACCCACGTGCCGTCCGCCGACACCCCCGCGCCCGGGATCCGGTAGGTCGCCAGCAGGTCCTGCTGGCTGCCGCCCGAACGGTCGCGCAGCACGTCGGTCGTCCCGTCGGGGGCGGTCAGCTCCACGGTGAGGTCGCCGACCCAGGTGTGGCTGATGTCCAGTTCCACCTCGAAGGCGCCGGTCAACGTGCCGACCCCGGCCACGTCGAGCGTGGAGGTCACGGACGTGTTGTCCACGATCCCCACCGGCGCGGTGCTCTCGAACCGCTCGCCGGACGGCGGAGCCCCGGGGCCCGAGCCGTCGCCGCTGACGTTCAGCAGCAGGTTGGCGGTGTCCCCGGGGATGCCGCTGAGCACGTCGCCGAGCGCGGAGCCCACCAGTGCCTCCTCGACCTCGGCCGGGGTGGCGTCCGGGTGCTCGCCCAGGTACAGGGCGGCGGCACCCGCGACGTGCGGGGTGGCCATGGAGGTGCCGGAGATGGTGTTCTCGGCGGTGTCGCCGGTGTTCCACGCGGAGGTGATGGCGCTGCCGGGCGCGAACAGGTCGACCACGGAACCCACGTTGGAGAACGGCGAGATCGCGTCCTGGTCCGTGCTCGACCCGACCGTGATCGCCTCCTCCACGCGCGCCGGGGAGCTGAGGGAGGCGTCCGCGCCGTAGTCGTTGCCGGCGGCCACCGCGTAGGTGATGCCCGCGTCGACGGAGTTGCGCACCGCCGTGTCCAGGGTGCTGTTGGCGCCGCCGCCGAGGCTCACGTTCACCACGGAGGGGCCCGAGGCGTTGCCGGTGATCCAGTCGACGCCGCCGACCACCGCCTCGATGGTGCCCGAGCCGCTGTTGTCCAGCACCCGGACGGAGACCAGGTCGGCGTTCTTGGCGACGCCGTACGCGGTGCCGGCGGCCGTGCCCGCGACATGGCTGCCGTGGCCCTGGCCGTCGCCGCCGTCGCCCCCGTAGGCGTCGAAGCCGAAGGTGGCCCGGCCGCCGAAGTCCTCGTGGCTGTAGCGGACGCCGGTGTCCAGGACGTAGATGGTGACGCCCTCGCCGCCGTGGTCGGGGTAGGTGTACGAGGAGTCGGGCTGCGGCGACGGCTGGTCGATCCGGTCCAGCCCCCAGGACGGCGGATCCTCCTGGGTGGCGGTGGTGCGCACGGTCTGGTTGTGGGTGACCTCCGCGACGGCCGGGTCGGCGGCGAGGGCGAGCGCCTCGGCCTCGGTGGCCTCCACGGCGAAGCCGTCCAGCGCGTGCTGGAAGACGCTGGTGACCTCCGCGCCATGGGTGTCGGCGAGGGACTCGGCGGTCGCCGTGACCCCCTGGGCCGCCACCCCGCCGTGGAGCGTGACGAGGTAGCTGCCGGGCACGACGTCCTCCGCCCCGGCGTTGGCGATCACCCCGGTCGGGGTGTCGTTCGCCTGGGCGCTCGCGGGCAGGGCGATCCCGGCGAGGACCACGCCGGCGGCGGTGGCCAGTCCGGCGCCGCGGCGGAACCGCGTCGACTTGCGCGTCTTGTCCATCAGACAGGTGCTCCTTGTGGGGTACGTGCGGGACGGGCGGGATTACGTGCTCATGTCAATCCATGGCTTTCCATGGGCACGTCACAACTGTCGAACCGTTTGGTCACCTTCGCAAGACCGCCTGGAGATGCTTCACATGAACGACATCGGCGCGTAGCGCGCGGCGATGTGACGTCGCGTCGGTGTCACGGGGCGGAAGCGAGAGGGCCGGCGCCGTCCCCGTGGGGGCGGCGCCGGCCCGGTGCGCGGCGCGGTGCGCGCTCAGTCGTCGCCGCCCAGGGCGTCGCCGATCTCGTCGACGATCTCGGCGGCCACCATGCCGCCGACCACCCCGGCCGCCAGCCCGGCCACCGCGCCGCCGATGCCCATCCCGACGCCGCCGTGGCCGCCGTCGCTCTTGCGCTCGTGTCCGTGGCCGCCGCCGAGGAAGCCGCCGGAGCGGCGCTCGGCGAGCTGCCGCAGCCAGGAGTCGACCAGCGCGGTGAAGTCCGTGCCGTCCACGTCACCGTGGCCGACCGTGAAGATGTTCAACGCGTCGCCGCCGCCCGAGAACACCCCGCCGCGCCGGTCCGCCTCCAGCACCACCGTCAGCCCCGCCGGGTCGGCGAGGAAGCTGATCTCCACCTCGCGCATCGCGTGGGCGTACTCCGGACCCGGCGTCAGCTCGATCTCCTGGTAGAAGGGGAGCGTCTGGCCCGTTCCCCGGATGCGCCCCAGCTCCAGGTCGGTGGAGCGGAAGCCGAAACCCAGCCGCCCGAACGCGTCCAGCACCGCCTCCTGGACCGGCAGCGGACGGATCATCAGCGGGTCGAGGTCGCCCTGGTCCACCGCGCCCGCCACGGCGAGCTGCGTGCGCACCCCGAGCGGCCTGCTCAGCGGCTGCCCGAAGACCTCGGTGATGGGCGTCTCCCACGGCAGTGGGAAGGAGAACGGGAGGGACAGCTCCTGCTCCTCCGCCAGCCGGAACCCGCCGCCGACCACCACCCGGTGGAACCGCGCCGTGCCGTGCCGCTCCTCCTCGCCGGCCTCCGACTCCACGCGGGCCGCCAGCTCCAGGGTGACCTCGGTGATCTCCACGTCCATCGAACCGCCGCGGATCAGCACGTCGCCGGAGACGGTGTCGCCGGGCAACACCGTCCCCCGGTGCAGCACCGTGTCAACCGAGGGGCCACCGACGCCCAGCTTTCCGAGCAACCGCTTGAACACCATGCCGGCGTTCTCCTCCCGTGTCGTCGCGGCGGCCGCCTCCCGGTCGGTCGAGAGGGGGCGCGGCGGCGGGCCGGGGGCGGAACGCGCCCCAACTCCCGCCGCGCGCCGGGCGATACGGGTCCCGCCGCTGTTCTCCGGCCACGCTACCGCGTCGTGGTCGCCCCGTCGGCGAAACGGTCGGTCGCCGCCACCAGCCGCGCGGCCATCCCCTCGCCCGCGGTGGAGTGCCCGGCCGTGCCGACGACCCGCAGCTCGCACGCCGGGCCCCAGCGGTGGGCCAACTCCCAGACGGTGCCCAGCAGATTGCCCGGGTCCAGGCTGCCCTGCACCACCACGCCGGGGATGTCGGCCAGCTCGGACGCGCGGCGCAGCACCTCGCCCTCGGGCAGCCAGCAGCCCCGGCTCCAGTAGTGGGTGACGATCCGTGCGAAGGCCAGCCGGAAGTCCGGGTCCTCGTAACGGGAGGTGCCGGCCGGGCCGCCCACGTCGATCGCCTCCTCCCAGTCGCACCAGGCGCGGGCGGCGGCCTCGCGCACCCGGGGGTCGGGGTCGTGGAGCAGCCGGTCGTAGGCGGACGGCAGGTCGCCGTCGCGCTCGGCGGCCGGCACCGCGTTCCGGAAGGCGCGCCAGGCCTCGGGGAAGTAGACGCCGAGGCCGCGGGTGAGCAGGTCGGTCTCGGCGCGGCGGCCGCTGGCCAGGCCCATCAGCACCAGTTCGCTGACGCGGCCGGGGTGGCGCAGCGCGTAGACCAGCGAGAGCACCGAGCCCCAGGAGCCGCCGAAGAGCTGCCAGCGCTGCACGCCCAGCGCCTCGCGGAGCGCCTCCATGTCGGCGAGCAGGTGCTCGGTGGTGTTGGCGCTCAGGTCCACCTCCGGCTCGGAGGCGTGCGGCGTCGAGCGGCCGGCGTTGCGCTGGTCGAAGAGGATGATCCGGTACCTGGCCGGGTCGAAGAAGCGCCGCACCCTCGGGCCGCAGCCGGACCCGGGGCCGCCGTGCACCACCAGGGCCGGCTTGCCCTCGGGATTGCCGCAGGTCTCCCAGTACACGCGATGGCCGTCGCCGACGGGGAGCCAGCCGTGGTCGTAGGGCTCGATCGGTGGATACAGCTCTGACATGGGTGACCCTCCGGAGGGCTGGTGCGCGATATGACAGCGCTGTTATATCAGGGCTTTCGGAAGCGCGTCGCTCGGTTATCTTGCTGGGCATGTCCACCCAGCGCCCCCTCACCGGCATCGGCACCCGGCTGCGCCACCTGCTCGACCTGCTGGAGGCCGACCTGGCCTCGGTCTATCCCCGGCTCGGGCTCGACGACTACCGCCCCCGGTACAGTCCCGTGATCAGGGCGCTGGTCGCCCACGGGCCCAGCACCATCGGTGAGTTGGCCGAGGCGATGCGGGTGACCCACTCCGCCGCGAGCCAGACCGTGGCGCAGCTCACCCGGCGGGGCCTGGTCGAGCTGAGCGTCGGGCGGGACGCCCGACAGCGCGTGGTGCGCCTCACCGAGCGCGGCCGGGAGCTGCTGCCGGTGCTCGACACCGAGTGGGAGGTGGCCGAGGCGGCGATGGCCGACCTCGACGCCGAACTGAGCGTGCCGCTGTCCCGGCTGCTCACCGAGTTGGAACGGGCGCTGGAGCGCCGCCCCTACCGGGAGCGGGTCGCCGAGGCCGTCCTGGCGGTCGGGCCCGTCGAGCCCGGGGGCGAGGCGGCGGGCGCGCGGGCCGCGGCGGGTGCGGAGGGCGCGCGGGCTGTCGAGTCCGCCGCGGGGGCGGAGGGCGCGCGGGCTGTCGAGTCCGCCGCGGGGGCCGACGAGTCCGTCGGGACCGGCGAGGGCCGGGGGTGAGCCGTTCGGCACCGGCGATGGTGCGACGTGCCCCGAGGCGGGGCACGATGAAGAACATGAGCACAGAGGTGCGAGACAACAGCCAGCTCGGCCGGTTCGAGGCGTGGATGGACGGCGAGTTCGCGGGCTACGCCGACTACGCGCGCGAGGAGGGGCGGGTGGTCTATCCGCACACCGAGGTGCGCGTCGGCTACGAGGGCAGAGGCGTCGGCGGCGCGCTGGCCACGGCGGCGATGGAGGACGCGGAACGCCGCGGGCTGCGCGTCGTGGCCAGTTGCCCGTTCATCGCGGGCTGGCTGACCAAGCACCCGGAGTACCAGCACCTGGAGGAGACCACCCCGTGACGGGTGGCGGCCTTCGGCCCGTGCGCCCGGGGCGTCCTCAGCCCTGACCGCGCAGGCGGTCGAGCTCGCGGCGCTCGCGCTTCGTGGGGCGGCCCGCGCCCCGGTCGCGCACCGGGACGGCGGGCACCTCGACGCGGGGCGGGGGCGGAGGGCTGTTGTCGATCAGGCACTCGGCGGCCGTCGGGGCGCCGACCCGCTTGCGGATCAGCCGGGTGGCCTTCACGACCCGCTCCCGGCCGGCGTGCCAGACCCGCACCTCGTCGCCGACCTTCACCGCCTGCGCCGGCTTGACCCGTTCGCCGTTGACCTTGACGTGACCGGCGCGGCAGGCCGAGGCGGCCATCGACCGGGTCTTGATCAGGCGCACCGCCCAGATCCAGGTGTCCACCCGCACACTTCCCTGCTCACCGGTCATGCTCCCGACTCTAAGCCCTGACGCGGGACTTCGCGGCGGCGAGGCGAGAGGGCGCTCCCGCCGGCGCGAAGGGCGGAGCGACGGGCGGCGGACGGTTGTCGGAACGCACCGGCGGGCGCTTGACGGGTCGGCCGGCGGACGGTTGTCGGAACGAACCGGCGGACGATTGTCGGAACGGCCGGCGGACGGTTGTCGGAACGGCCGGCGCGGGTCGGCCGGCGGGACTGCTCGGACGCCGGAAGGAGCCGGCTTGACGGAATGCTGCTGCAAAGGGGTGAGCCTGCGAGAGCTCGGCGCGCCTGCCGCGTTGAACAGCGTGCGCCGGTCACTCGCCGGCGCGCACCCCGACGCGGAGGGAGCGCCCATCCGATGAACAACACGCTGACCGTCCCGGGCACCACGGGAGGTGCCGCCCGGCTCGCGGGCGGCCTGGCGGCCGTCGCCCTGCTGCTCACGGGATGCTCCGGGGGCGGTGCGCCGGCGGAGGAGGACAGGGCGTCGGTGTCGGAGCCCTCCGCGATGGCGACCGCCCACGGCGTTCCCAGGAGCGAACCGAGCCCCGCCGCCGGGCCCGAGGGACCGGCCGACCCGGATCCCGAGACCGCCGAGCCCACCCCCGAGGCGCCCGCCGACCCCGAGCCGGCCCCCGGGCCCGGACCCGGTCCCGGCCCCGCCCCGACCGTGGGGGCGGCGCCGGAACCGGCCGTCGAACTCCCGGGATCCGTCTGCGACTTCCCGGACCCCACGATGAACGCCGTGTGCCGCTCCGCCCTGGGCCGGTGACCTCGCGGGGCCCTGGTGCGCCTGGGGCGACGGCCTCGCGGGGCGGGGTCGTCGGCGGTCCCCGGGGGCCCGCCGGGACGCCGCCTGGCCGGGGGCCGGCCGGGGCGGCCGGGGCGGCCGGGGCGGCCGGGGCGGGGCCGCGAGGAAGGCGGCCGGCGTCCGCTCACCCCCGATAGGTCTCCAACAGTCGCAGCCAGACCTCGCTCATCGTCGGGAACGAGGGGACCGCGTGCCACAGCCGGGCGATCGGGACCTCGCCGGCCACCGCGATGGTCGCCGAGTGGAGCAGCTCGCCGACGCCCGAGCCGACGAACGTCGCCCCGACCAGCACCTCCCGGTCCAGGTCGACCACCGCTCTGGCCCGCCCCCGGTACCCCTCGGCGTGGAGAGCGGCGCCCGCGACCGAGCCCAGGTCGTAGTCGACGGCCCTGACCCGCAGCCCCGCCTGCCGCGCGTCCTCCAGCGTCAGGCCGACCGAGGCGGCCTCGGGGTCGGTGAACACCACCTGCGGCACCGCCCGCCGGTCGGCGGTGGCGGCGTGCCGGCCCCAGGGCGCGTCGTCCAGCCGCTGGTCGCGTGCCCTGGCCACGATCGCCTCGGCGGCGATCCGGGCCTGGTACTTCCCCTGGTGGGTGAGCATCGCGCGGTGCGTGACGTCGCCCGCGCCGTAGAGCCAGCCGCCGGGGACCCCCTCCACCTGGAGGCTGTCGTCCGTCGACAGCCAGTCGCCCGGTGTGAGTCCGACGGTCTCCAGGCCCAGGTTCTCCGTGCCGGGGCGGCGGCCGGTCGCGAAGAGCACCTCGTCGGCGATCACCGCGTTCCCGCCGGAGACCTCCACCACCACCGGCCCCGACTCCTCCGGCCGGCGCAGCCCGGAGACCGAGGCGCCGGTGCGGACCTCCACCCCGGCGCCGGCCAGTCCCTCGGCGACCAGCTCCCCGACGAACGGCTCCCACCGCGGCAGCAGGCTCCCGCCGCGCGCCAGCAGCGTGACGCGGGAACCAAGGGCGCGCCAGGCCGCCGCCATCTCGACCCCGACCACGCCCCCGCCGACGACGGCCAGCCGCTCGGGGACGTGCCGTGCCGACGTGGCCTCCCTGCTGCTCCAGGGCCTGGCCTCGGCCATGCCCGGCAGGTCGGGAAGCGTGGCGCGGGAGCCCGTGCACAGCGCCACCGCGTGCCGGGCGGCCAGCCGCAGCTCGCCGCCCTCGGGCGTGGTCACCACCACGGACCTGGGACCCGCCAACCGGCCCTGGCCACGGACCAGTTCGACATCGACCGAGCGCAGCCACTCCACCTGCGAGTCGTCCTGCCAGCCGCTGGCGAACGCGTCGCGGTGGGCCAGCACCTCCTCCACGTCCAGGCCGCCGTGCACGGCGGCTCTGGCGCCGGGCACCGCCCTGGCCGCCGCGAGCGCGGCGGGCGGACGGAGCAGCGCCTTGCTCGGCATACAGGCCCAGTAGGAGCACTCGCCCCCCAGCAGCTCGCGCTCCACGACGACCGTGCGCAGCCCGGCGGCCCGCGTGCGCTCCGCGAGGTTCTCCCCGGGAGGGCCGCCGCCGATCACGATCACGTCGTAGGTGTCGACGTCGGCGGCGTCGGGGCCGAACCCCTCGGCGCCGTCTGGGCGGTCCGTCATAGCGGTCAGCTCCTTGTCGTTCGGTGGGGGAGGGCGCCCCCTCGGGAAGGGGGGCCTACCCACTCACCGTAGGACGGCACCCGCCGGTCGTCGGGCCACCGGGCCGTGGCGTCGCCGGGCTCCCCGCCCCGGCCCCCCGACCGGCTGGCAGCTGACCGCGCGCCGGCGCGCGCCCGGCCGGGCCGACGGGGCGTCACGAGCCCGCCCCCGCGTCGGGGGCCGCCCGCCCGGAGCGCTGGCGCCGGTAGTAGCGCGCGGCCCGCGCCCGGTCGGCGCAGCCGGGCTTGCACCACTCCTGGCGGCCGTGGCCCTGCACGAAGTACCGCACGCACCGGGGGGCGGTGCAGGCGCGCAGCCGCTCCCGGAACGGGCCGGTGAGGAAGGAGGTCGTGGACCGGGCCAGCGCCGCCACCAGCCTCGTCCGCTCGTCGTCGGTGCCGGGCTGCGGGCTGGTGCTCGGCGGCTCCCCCTCCGGCCACTCCAGACGGACCGTTATCGGCTCGCGGGCGACGGCGTCGTTGAGCCGGGCCATCGCCTCCTCCAGCGGCAGCAGCCGGTGGGCGTCGGCGGGGCTGGGCGGGCCGGGGCGGACGGCCCGCGCGAAGAGCGCCCGCACCGCCTGACGCAGGGCGACCACCTCGGCCAGCAGCTCCTCGTCGAGGCGCAGCGCCGCGACGTCCAGGCGCGGGGTGAACAGCTCGGCACGCTCGTCGAGCCAGCGGGCGAGGGCGTCGGGGTCGGACAACTCGTCGGCCACCCCGCCCTGTCCGTCGTGCCGGATCGTGGTGGCGAACTCGACCGCCAGAAAGCGCCGCATCGTCGCCGTCCCTCCTTCGCCTCGCTCGTCGACTCCCGTGCGAGCTTCCCTCGTTCGGGTGTGGCGCGTCCGCCCGGACTCCCGTATCGCTGACGTTCGGTGATCCTCGGGAGGCGGGTGGTTGCGCTCGGTGACGATCCTAGTCTAGATTGTTCTCACGGTAAAGCATGGATTTACCGTGAGGGAGTCGAGAGAGGACGTGGGTCATGGCTCTTCTGCTGGCGCAGCTCAGCGACTTGCACCTGGACGGCGGCGAGCGCGCCACCGAGCGGACCGCCAGGGTCATGGAGCATCTGAGGTCGCTTCCCCGCGCCCCGGACGCGCTGCTGGTCACGGGCGACATCGCCGACCACGGGGCCGAGTCGGAGTACGTGGAGGCGGCCGCGCTGCTGAAGGCCCCCTTCCCCGTGCTCTGTTGCCCGGGGAACCACGACGACCGCGCGGCGTACCAGCGGTTCCTGCTGGGCGAGCCGCCCGCGCCCGGCCCGGTCAACCGCTCGTACCGCGTGGGGAGCGCGGTGGTGCTGATGTGCGACGCGACCATCCCCGGCCGGGACGAAGGCCGGCTCGACGACGAGACGCTGGACTGGATCGCCACCACCCTCGGCGGCCTGGGCGAAGAGGTGCCCGCGTTGCTGGCGTTCCATCAGCCGCCGGTCGCGCTGGGGCACGCGCTGCCCGACTCCTCGCGGCTGGAGGCCGGTCAGCGGCTGGTCGAGCTGCTGGCCGACCACCCCCAGGTGGCGGGGCTGCTCACCGGTCACGCGCACACCCCGGCCGCCTCGTCCTTCGCGGGCGTGCCGGTGGTCGTGGCCCCCGCCGTCACCTGGACGTTGCGGATGCCGTGGGAGGGGCCCTCGGTCGCCGACCGCGGGGCCCCGCCCGGGGTGGCCTTCCATCTCCTGGACGGCGAGCACCGGTTGACCACGCATTTCCGGGTGGTGGGGTGACGCCCCCGGCGGCGGCCGGAGGCTTCGCGCTCGCGGTGCTGCCCCTGGTCGCCACCCCGGGCGCCAGCCTGGCGCTGCTCACCCGCCATGTCGCGGAGGCCGGCCGGCGGCGCGCGCTGCCGGTGATCCTCGGTACCGCGAGCGGTCTCTACGCCCACGCGGCGATGGCCATGGCCGGGCTCTCCGCCCTGCTCGTCGGCTCCGAGACGGCCTTCACGATCGTCCGGCTGCTGGGCGCCGCCTATCTGATCGCGCTGGCCGGATGGACCTGGCGCCGCGCCGTGCCCCGCACGTGCGCGTCGGGCGTGCCAAAGGCCGGGGCGGCGCCGAGTCCGAGCCGCCGGTTCGGGACCTCGCCCTGGCTCCAGTCGCTCCTCGGCACGGTGCTCAACCCCAAGGCCGCGGCCGTCTATCTGACCCTCGCGCCCCAGTTCCTCGACCCCGCGCGTCCTCTGGCCGGACAGCTGCTCCTGCTCGCCACGGTGCACGCGGCGCTGGTCGGCGGCTGGTTGGCGCTCTGGACGGCGCTGCTCACCCGCCCCGGCACGGTGCTGACCCGGCCACGGGCGCGCGCCGCGATCGGGAGGGTCAGCGCCCTGGCGCTCCTGGCACTCGGCATAGGCGCGGTCGCGTCGCTCTGACCGGGCGGGACGACGCGGCCGTCCTCGACAACTGCACAGTGGAAGCGGCCCCGGCGCCCGCGGCGGGCGCCGAACTCCCCGGCGGCCGGGGACAGTCGGGGAGGAGGACCCCAGGGCGGCGGGGAAGGCGCAGGTCACCGGCGTGGTCGGAAGGTCTCGGCGGCCGGACGTCGGTTGCCTCTCCCGCGACCCCGTGTGACGATACTCGGCGGCTCGCCCAGAGCCGGATCCCGCGCACGATTCGGACGATTCGAACCGAGGACACACCGTGACCTATGTCGCCGCCGACACCCGCTACCGGGACATGGCCTACCGCCGCTCCGGCCGCAGTGGCCTGAAGCTGCCGGCCGTCTCCCTGGGCCTCTGGCACAACTTCGGCGCGGAGAAGCCGTTCGACGTGCAGACCGCCATCGTCCGTCGTGCGTTCGACCTCGGGGTGACCCACTTCGACCTGGCCAACAACTACGGTCCGCCGCCCGGTTCGGCCGAGGAGAACTTCGGGCGGATCCTCGCCAGGGACCTGCGCCCCTACCGGGACGAGATCATCGTCTCCAGCAAGGCCGGCTACCACATGTGGGACGGCCCCTACGGCGAGTGGGGCTCCCGGAAGAACCTGCTCTCCAGCCTCGACCAGAGCCTCGGCCGGCTCGGCCTCGACTACGTGGACATCTTCTACTCCCACCGTCCCGACCCGGAGACCCCCCTGGAGGAGACCATGGGGGCGCTGGACTCGGCGGTGCGTCAGGGCAAGGCCCTCTACGTCGGCGTGTCCAACTACTCGCCCGAGCAGACCCGCGAGGCCGCCCGCATCCTCGGCGAGCTGGGCACCCCGCTGCTGATCCACCAGCCCTCCTACTCGATGTTCAACCGCTGGGTCGAGGACGGCCTGCTCGACGCGCTGGACGAGCTGGGCGCCGGTTCCATCGCCTTCTCGCCGCTGGCGCAGGGGCTGCTGACCGACCGCTACCTCGACGGCATCCCGGAGGGGTCCAGGGCGGCCAGTGCCAGTCCGTTCCTCACCCCGGAGGGGCTCACGGGCGACACCCTGGACCGGGTGCGCGGCCTGCACGCCCTCGCGGAGCGGCGCGGCCAGACCCTCGCCCAGACGGCCATCGCCTGGGTGCTGCGCCGCGGCCGGGTCACCTCGGCCCTGGTCGGCGCCAGCAGCGTCAAGCAGTTGGAGGACAACGTCGCCGCCGTCCACAACCTGGACTTCACCGACGCCGAACTGGACGAGATCGAGGCACGGCTGAGCTGACCCGGTCCTCCACCCGCCGAGCGGCGCGGCCGGCCTCCCGCGACGGGCCGGTCGCTCCCTCCCTCCGCCGGGCCGTGCGCCCAGGCGGAGGGGCGGCGGGGCGGAGCGAAAAGGTCGGCGGCCGCGAGGACGAGAGGTCGTGTACACGCGATGCGCATCCTGATCCCCCTGTTCCCCGGCGTCACCGCCCTGGACGCCGTCGGCCCCTACGAGGTGCTGCGCCAACTGCCCGACGCCGAGGTCCACTTCCCCGCCGCGGAGCCGGGCGTGGTGCTCGACGGCGCCGGGTCCCTGGGGCTGCGGGCCGACTCGACCTTCGGTGACTTCGACGGCACGGACGTGCTGGTCGTCCCGGGCGGGCCGGGCGCCAGGCCGGCGCAGCGGGACGCGGCGCTGCTGGAGTGGGTCGGGCGGATGCACGCCGGGGCGCGTTGGACGACCTCGGTCTGCACCGGTTCGCTGATCCTGGGCGCGGCCGGGCTGCTGCGCGGCCTGGATGCCACCACCCACTGGGCGGCCATCGCCGACCTGGAGGCCCACGGTGCCCGTTACACCGAGGAGCGGGTGGTCGTCAGGGGTGACGTGGTGACGGCCGCCGGCGTCTCCTCCGGCATCGACATGGCGCTCACCCTGGCCGAGCGACTGGCCGGCCCGGTCCCCGCCCGGGCGGCCCAGCTCGCCATCGAGTACGACCCGCGGCCGCCGTTCGACTCCGGTTCCCCGAGCAAGGCCGGGCCTGAGGTGCGCGCCTACGCGGCGGAGCGGCGACGCCGGCGCGGTGACGCGCGGACCGGGGGTGACGGCGCGGACCGGGGGTGAGGGCCGGGGTTCCGGTCGGTCAAGAGCCGGAAAAGGCGGGTTCGTTCCGCGTCATGCTGGGCAGGGTCAGGCTTGTCATGCACACCTCTCCCCGTTGTCCCCCCACAGGAGGCTGACGTGACCCTGAACAAGGCCACCCGGGTGCTGGTCACCCTGCTGGCGAGCGTGGCACTGCTCTGGACCTCGGGCCAGGCGGTCGCCGACGACCACTCGGCTGCCGCGACCACGGTCACCTACGACGCCAGCGGCGCCGAGGAGTTCGTGGACGCGGTCCACGCCGGCGCCGCGGTCTGGAACGAGACCGTCGTCAACGTACGGCTTGAGCCCGCCGACCCCGGCCAGTCCGCCAACGTCGAGATCGTCGCGGACGACGGCTGGCCCCGCGCGTTGGTCACCAGCCTGGGCAACGGCACCATCTGGATGGGCCGCCAGGCCGTCGACGAGGGCCACGACACGACCCGGATCGCGGCGCACGAGCTGGGCCACATCCTCGGCCTGCCCGACGTCAAGCCCGGCCCGTGCAGCAGCCTGATGTCCGGGGCCTCCGCCGGCCCCGACTGCACCAACCCCTACCCGAACGCGGAGGAGACGGCGGACGTCGAGAGCGCCTTCGGCGGCGCGTCCGACGTTCCGGCGCAGCTCGTTCTCCACCGGGACTGAGCGTCCCGCTCTGCAGGACCGAGCGTCCCGGCCGGCCGGCGCCCCACCCCACAGGGGCGCCGGCCCTGGGCGCTCACCGGCGTGCGCGCCATTCCGCGCGCGTCAACGCGTACTCCACCTCGCCGTGCTCCGCGCCCGGGAGCGGCTCGTCCCACTCCTCGGTGTAGTAGCGCACCGGGCGCAGCCCCACCCGCTCCAGCACGCGGCGCGAACGCGCGTTGACCACCATCGTGTGGGCGGTCACCCGCGTCACCCCCAGCTCGCCGAAGCCCTTCTCCACCAGGGCCGAAGCGCCCTCCGTCGCGAGCCCGCGCCCCCACGCCGACACCGCCAGCCGGTAGCCCAGCTCCACCTCGTCGGCGCTGTCCTCCTCCACCGGCGCCAGTTCGAACCAGCCGAGGAAGTCGCCGGAACCCCGCGCCCGCGCCGCCCAGAAGCCGCGTTCGTCCCAGCAGTCGTAGTGGCGGAGCATCTTCGGCAGGACGTGCGTGCGCAGCGTCTCCGGGCTGGTCGGCCGGCCCGTGAGATAGCGCATCACCTCGGGATCGCCGTCCAGTGCCAGCAGCGCCGCCGCGTCCTCCTCGGTGAGGGGATGAAGCCTGAGCCGGTCGGTCTCCAGAAAGGTCCGCATCCGGGCATCCTCACCGGCGCCGGTTCGCGCCCGCCACTCGTTATCCCCTCGGCTCCTCGGCTCCTCGGCTCCTCGGCTCCTCGGCTCCTCGGCTCCTCGGCTCCTCGGCTCCTCGGCTCCTCGGCTCCTCGACTTCCCGGCGGCACGTGCCGGTCCGGGCGGCGCACGGATGGGAACTCACGCCCGCCCCCGTCGTTGTCACCGGAGGAGTTGCCGACCGATGTGGAGGAGTCCGCCGTGAGTTGTCCCGTAGGAGTGCTGGCGCCCGGCTTTCTGGACCGTTCGACGCTCGTCACGTTCGCCCAGCGAGCGGAACGGCTTGGCTTTGACTCGCTCTGGATCGTCGAGGACTGCTTTCTGAACGGCGGCATCGCCCAGGCGGCCACCGTGCTCGCCTCGACCGAACGCATCACCGTCGGGATCGGCCTGCTGCCCGCCGGGGCGCGCAACCCCGCGTTCGCCGCCATGGAGGTGGCGACCCTGGCCGGCTTCCACCCCGGCCGGCTGGTCGTCTCCGTCGGGCACGGGATGCCCGACTGGATGCGGCAGGTCGGCGCCTGGCCGGCGAGCCCGCTGACCCTGCTCGGTGAGTATCTGGCGGCGCTGCGCGCCCTGTTGGCGGGGGAGCGGGTCACCGTCTCGGGGCGTCATGTGCGGCTGGACGGCGTCCGGTTGGCGGCCCCGCCCGCGCGGCCCCCGCTGGTACTCGGCGGCGTGCGGGGCCCCAGGTCGCTGGCGCTCTCCGGGCGGGAGGCCGACGGCACCCTGCTCGCCGAGCCGGTGAGCGTCGAGTATCTGGCGGCGGCCAGGGAGCGGATCGCCGCCGAGGGCGACCATCCGCTGATCGCCTACACGGTCGCCGCCGTCGACGAGGACCCCGCCGTCGCCCGCGACCACGCCAGGGACGGGCTGAAGCTGGTCGGTCAGCCGGACTGGGCCCCGCACCTCGCCCCGCTGCCGTTCGCCGACGGCATCGCGGCGCTGCGCCGCCGATGCGGCTCCGCCGAGGAGTTCGCCCGCGCCCTGCCCGACGACTGGGTCGACCACCTGTCCGTCTCCGGCACGCCCGAGCACGGCAGGGAACGGGTGCGGGTCCTGCACGAGGCGGGCGCCGACCGGCTGGTGATGATCCCGGCGGGCCCCGACCCGCTGGCCGCGCTGGAGTCGCTGGGCCGGCTGAACTGAGCCCCGCCCCGGCGAGCCCCCCCGCCCCCAGGAGCCCCCGCCTCCCCGGTGCACCCCGCCCCCGCGGTGCGCCCCACCCTTCTCCGGGCGCTTGACCTTCGAGCCGGATCGAAGGTCTAGCGTCGTGCCATGGACACCATGCGGATCTCCCAGCTCGCGACGCGCACGGGCGTTCCGGCGACCACCCTTCGGTACTACGAGTCGGCGGGGCTGCTGCCCGCCGGGCGGACGCCCGGCGGGTACCGGGTCTACGGCCGGGAGGCCGTCGACCGGCTGGCGTTCATCCGTGCCGCCAAGCACCTCGGGCTGCCGCTGGAGGAGATCGCGGAGCTGCTGACCGTCTGGGAGGCGGCGGACTGCCGCGCGGTCAAGGCCGACCTGCGCCCGCGCGTGGAGGCGCGCCTGGCGGCCGCGGAGCGTCGGGTCGCGGAGCTGGCCGCGTTCGCCGACGCCGCGCGTGACGCGCTGGCGCGGCTGGACGCGCTGCCGGACCGCGCCGGCCGCTGCGATCCGCGCTGCGGTTTTCTCGCGCGCCCCGGCGGCGCAGAAGCCGCTTCGCCCGAGGAGTCCCCCGCCGGGGCGGTCGCCTCCTCCTCTGCTGCCACCGGGGCCCCTCACGCCGGGCCGGCCGATACCGGAGCGACGGCCGACCGCCCGCCGTTCGCCTGCGCGCTCGGCGGCGGCGCCGAGGCGGCCGCGCGCGCCGCCGACTGGCGCGCGCTGCTGGACGGCGCCGCCCGCGCGCCGCTTCCCGACGGCGTGCGGCTCACCGTGCCCGCCGCGCGCGCCGGCGCGCTCGCCGCACTCGCGGCGGCCGAGCGGCGCTGCTGCCCGTTCTTCGACTTCCGGCTGAGCTTCGAGGAAGCCGGGGTGTGCCTTGAGGTGCGCGCCCCGGCCGAGGCGGCCGAGCTGCTCGACGGGCTCTTCGGCCCCGCCGAATCCCGGCCGGCACCGTGAGCCGCTCCGACCACCGTCCCACCCGTCCCACCCGACGCCGCCGCAAGGAAGCACCATGCTGGTCACCCGTTCCGTCGCCCTCTTCGTCGTCGCCGCGCTCTTCGAGATCGGCGGTGCCTGGCTCGTCTGGCAGGGGGTGCGCGAGCACAGGGGCTGGGCATGGGTCGGCGCCGGGGTGATCGCCCTGGGGCTCTACGGCGTGGTCGCCACCTTTCAGTCGGACGACAACTTCGGACGCATTCTCGCGGCTTACGGTGGCATCTTCGTCGCCGGTTCGATCGCCTGGGGCATGGTCGCCGACGGTTACCGACCGGATCGTTACGACCTGATCGGCGCGGCCGTCTGCCTCGTCGGCATGGCCGTCATCATGTACGCGCCCCGCGGCGGCCAGTGAACGACCGGTCAGCGAGCGGTGGCCGCCTTGCCGCCGGCGCCTCCCGCCCCGAGCCCGGCGCCGGCGCCGCCCGTCCGGGTCTTCCCGCCCGCGCCGCGCGCCCCGTTGGCGTGACCCCACCGAGCCCGGGGCCACTTTCGGTGGGAAGTCGACCATGGTGGTCCTCCGGACGCCCGGGGTTTGATGTGCTGGGGTGCCGTGTGGCCGCCGGGACGACGGCCCGCCCACCGTTCGGCGTCGAACCGAAGGAGTACCGATGGAGCCGTGGCAACCCACCCCACCGCACCGGTTGGTCACCCTCAGGGCCCTGGTGAACAGGCTGTTCCCGGCCGACGACCACCCGGCGGGCTGGGAGGCCGGGCTCGACACCTTCCTCCCCGGCATCCTCGCCGGGGACGCGGCGGCCCTGGCACCGCTGGTCGAGACCGGGCTCGGGCTGCTGGACCACGAGACCTGCGCGCGTCACGCGGGCGGCCCCAGCTGCGGCGTCTCCTTCCACGACCTGGCCGAGGGCGAACAGGACGTGCTGATCGAGGAGTTGCTGGCCGGTGACGCGCGGGCCGAGTGGGGCGTCACCGACCCCGAGGAGTTCCTGCGCACCGTGGTCAGGCTGGGCGCCCAGGGCTTCTGGGGCGATCCCGGCAACGGCGGCAACCGCGACGGCGTGAGCTGGCGGCTGGTCGGCTACCGCGAACGGCCGGAAGGCGCCCAGTGGCCCGCGCCCGATCCCGCGCCGCCCGCCGTCACCGACTGGGACGCGATGGCCGGCCACTACGACGCCGTGGTCGTCGGCTCGGGCGCGGGCGGCGGGGTCGCCGCCTGCGTGCTCGCCGAGGCGGGCCACCGCGTGCTGCTGGTGGAACGCGGCACCTGGCTCACCCCCGACCGGCTCCGGGCCGACCATCTCCGCAGCCAGCGCCGCGTCGCCGTCCACGGCGACTACGACGCGACGGCCGGTCCGCCCGCCGAGGGCAACCCGAGGGTGGCGGCCGGCCAGGACGGCGAGGAGGTGGTCTGGCCCGAGGACCACCGCTGGGGCAACAACGCGATGACCCTCGGCGGCGGCACCCGCGTCTACGGCGCGCAGGCGTGGCGGTTCTGCCCCGAGGACTTCCGGATGGCCAGCGTCTACGGCGTCCCCGACGGCAGCAGCCTCGCCGACTGGCCCCTGGACTACGAGGAGTTGGCGCCGCACTACGAGCGCGCCGAGTGGGAGATCGGGGTCAGCGGCGACCCGCGCGGCAACGCCTTCGCCGACCCGCGCGCCCGGCCCTACCCCATGCCGCCGGTGCGTCCCAACGCGGTCGCCGCGCCGCTGGCGCGCGGCGCGAAGGAGCTGGGGCTGACCACCTCGCCGGTGCCGCTGCTGATCAACTCCACCGCCTACAACGGGCGTGGCGGCTGCGTGGGGTGCGCGGCCTGCGTCGGCTTCGGCTGTCCCGGCGACTTCAAGAACGACACCAGGAACACCGTCATCCCACGCGCCCTGGCCACCGGCCGCTGCGACGTGGTGACCGGGGTCAGGGCCGAGCACCTGGTCACCGACTCCGGTGGCCGGGTGGTCGCGGTGGCCCTGGCGACGTCGCGCGAGGGGACCGAGAGC
Source organism: Streptomyces zhaozhouensis (assembly GCF_900230195.1). Classification (GTDB taxonomy): domain Bacteria; phylum Actinomycetota; class Actinomycetes; order Streptomycetales; family Streptomycetaceae; genus Streptomyces; species Streptomyces zhaozhouensis. The sequence goes on along the minus strand of NZ_OCNE01000003.1, from coordinate 355,330 downwards.
GTGGAACGGCGCCAGGTGCGGGCGCGCGCGTTTCTGCTGGGCGCCGGCGCGATCGAGACCGCGCGCCTGTTGCTCAACAGCCCGTCCGCGCGCGAGCCGCACGGCCTGGGCAACAACCACGACCAGGTGGGCCGCCATCTCCAGGGCCACGGCTACGCCGGGGCGCACGCCCTCTTCGACGAGGTGGTCCAGGACTGCGTGGGGCCGGGCCCGAGCATCGCCTGCAACGACTTCCGCCACCACAACCCCGGGGTGGTCGGCGGCGGGATGCTCGCCAACGACTTCGTGCCGACGCCGCTCCAGGCGTACCAGACGCTGCTGTCGCTGGGGCAGATCCCCAGCTGGGGCACGGCCGCGATCCGCGGGCTGCGGGAGCTGTACCCGCGGCTGGCGATGGTGACCGGGCCGGTGCACGAGGTGCCGAGCCCCGAGTCCAGGGTGACGCTGGCGCCGGGGGTGAAGGACGCGTTCGGGGTGCCGGTGGCCCGGCTCAGCGGGCGGCCGCACCCCGCCGACCTGGGCGGGAAGCGGCTGCTCGCGGAGCGGGCGGAGAAGTGGCTGCGGGCCAGCGGCGCGCGGGCGGTCTTCCCGTTCGGCACCGTGCGGTCGACCCACCCGAGCGCCGGCCAACACCAGGCGGGCACCTGCCGGATGGGCGACGACCCGGCCTCCTCGGTCACCGACCCGTGGGGGAGGATCTGGGGGCACGCCAACGTGCGGGTGGTCGACGCCTCGCTCCACGTGACCAACGGCGGCGTCAACCCGGTGCTGACCATCCTCGCGCTCGCCTACCGCGTCGCCGGCCGGGCCGCGGAGGAGCTCGCCTGAGCCGTCGCGGGGTCCGCTCCCGGGCCCTGAGGAACCGGTTCTCCTCGGTGACGCGCTGCCCGCGCTCGGCCGGGCCGAGCCGGCGGGGGTCTACCGTTGACGCCGGGCTGTTCCCCCCCGGGACGTGACGGAGACGCCCCGGAGGGGGCGGACCGTCAGAACGGAACTGCTCACGGAGGACCGCATGACCACAACCGACGGCGCCCCGGTCTCCCGCTCGGGGACGTACCCGCTGGGCGGCGACCTGCCCGTGCACCGGCTCGGCTACGGAACGATGCAGCTCACCGGGCCCGGCGTCTGGGGCGATCCGGCCGACCCGGAGGAGGCGGTGCGGGTGCTGCGGCGCGCGGTCGAGCTGGGCGTCACGCTGATCGACACGGCCGACGCCTACGGCCCCTTCACGGCCGACCTGCTGCTGCGCCGCGCCCTGCACCCCTACCCGGAGGAGCTGGTGATCGCCACCAAGGCGGGTTTCACCCGCACCGGGCCCGACGCGTGGGTGCCCGTGGGGCGCCCGGAGTATCTGCGGCAACAGGTCGAGCTGAGCCTGCGGCACCTGGGCGTGGAGCGGATCGACCTGCTCCAGCTGCACCGCATCGACCCGAAGGTGCCGCTCGCCGACCAGCTCGGCACGCTCGCCGCGCTCCAGGCGGAGGGCAAGATCCGGCACATCGGGCTCAGCGAGGTGAGCGTCGCCGAGATCGAGGAGGCGTCCCGGCACGCCACGGTGGTCTCCGTGCAGAACCGCTACAACCTCGCCGACCGCGCCGCCGAGGACGTGTTGGAGTACGCGGAGGGCAACGGGCTCGGCTTCATCCCGTGGTTTCCCCTGGCCACCGGAGCATTGGCCCAGGGCGACGGGCCGCTGGCCAGGGTGGCGGCCGAGCAGCACGCCTCGCCGTCCCAGCTGGCGCTGGCCTGGCTGCTGCGCCGCTCACCCGTGGTGCTGCCGATCCCCGGCACCTCCCGCGTGGCCCATCTGGAGGACAACGCGGCCGCCGCCGAAGTGGAGCTGACCGACGCGCAGTTCGAGGCGCTGGCCGCGGCTGTCTGAGTCCGCCGGCCCTCCCGCCTCCGCTCAGCGGTCGAGCGCCGCCAGGGCGTCGACGGCCAGCCGGGACGACTCGGCTATCGCCTCCGGCGGCTGCCCGTCCGGCGCCCAGCTGCGGCGGACGACGGTGACCACCACGTTCCCCGCGCGGTGGCTCAACTCCAGGGAGCCCGGGGTGTCCTCCCGCCGCCAGTCGGTGCCGGCGACGTCCTGGGCGCCCTGGTGGTACGGCTGCCAGCCGAACCAGTCGGTGGCCGCCTCCACCGGCGTGGCCTCGGCCGAGCCGCGCCAGGCGAAGACCCGGTAGGCCAGCGTGAACTCGGCCTCCGCGTGCGCCAGTCGGCACTCCTCGACGCGGAAGGACTCGGCCCCGGTGGTCGACGGCTGCCCCTCCTCGGGAGCGCGCGCCAGCCCCAGGTCGGCCAGGCTCTCCTCGGCCACCGCGCACGGGTCGGGCGCACCCGCTTTCGCCTCGCCCCCGGGCCACCACGGCGCCTCCCACGGGTGGTCCCGGCGCAGCGCCCAGCCCGCCGCCATCGCCACCGCCAGCCCGACGGCCGTCCAGCGCAGCGCGAACCGCCGCCGCGTCCAGCCGCCGGCCGGCGGAGCGCTGAACGCCGGCTGCTCCGACCTGGACTCGGGTATCGCCGCCCGCAGCCCCGCGGCCGCCGCCTCGAACGCCCGTGGCCCGTGCGTCAGATGGCCGCGCGGCGCCGGCAGCCGCAGCCGCTCGCCGTCCCGCAGCAGCGCCTCGGAGCCTGCGGCGTCCACCGTGATCAGCCGTATGTGGTGCCAGGGGACCGCCCGTTCCTCGGCCAGCGGACGGCCCACATGGAGCGCCGAGCCGGAGACGACCAGCCGCGCCCGCTCGTGCCACACCAGCCGCCACAGCGCGACGGCGGCCAGCGCCAGCGCGACCAGCCGCAGCGAACGGAGCCCCTCCCGCTGGGCGAGGACCGCGCCGACGAGCAGCGCGAGAAGCACCAGCGCGTACCCGGGCACCGCGCCACGCGCGGCGCCGATCCGCCGCCGTCCTCCTGCCCCTTCATCTCGTGGCGCCATCGCCACCACCCCCCGTGGTCATGCGGTCTCCGACAGTGTGGCACGAGGCTCTGACAACGGGGTCGAGGTGCGGTCACCGCTCCGTACCGGACGTGCGACAGCCGTGCGCGCCGCGAAGGTTCAGCGTGCGGGCACCGCCGCGACGAACGCGGGTGAGGCGACCGCGTGCCGCACGCGTTCCGTCGGCTTCCCGGTGGCCGGGTCCAGGTCGAGGCCGATCACCGCGTCCCCGTGTTGCGAGGCCGCGTACATCCGCGTGCCCGCGGGGCCGCCGGCCGCCAGCGAGAAGTGCCGGGGCCAGGGTGCGCCCAGCGGGTACTCGGCGACCGCCCTCGGCGCGGTCGTGCCGTCGAGCGCCAGGACGGTGACGGTGTCGGGTCCCCGGTTGGAGGCCCAGCCGAGCCGGCCGTCCTCCGAGAGGCACAACTGCGCGCAGTAATTGCGCTCCGGCCCCGCGGAGGTCGGCACGCCGTCGTGCGGCGTGAAGACGCCGGGAGCCGACTCGGTCAGCGGAATGAGCTCGCTGGTCAACTCGGTCAGCACATAGGCCCGTCCGCCGCCCGCCCGCACCAGCTGCCGGGGGCCGCAGCCGGCCGGCAGCCGGGAGGCGATCCGGTCGACCAGCCGGCCCTCGGGGGTCAGCCGGTAGGACCACAGGGTGTCGGTGCCCAGGTCGACCACGGTGGCCAGGGTGCCGGTGGCGTCGAGCGTCACCATGTGGGCGTGCGGCGCCTCCTGCCGTTCCCGGTCCGGCCCCGAGCCCTCCAGCTCGGCCAGCTCCGTGCGCCCGGTGGGCGTCCCGCGCGCGTCGAGGGCGAGCACGGCGACGCTGCCGCTGCCGTAGTGCGCGACCAGCAGTCGCCGCCCGTCGGGCGTGACCGACAGATGGCACGGTGCGGCGCCGCCGCTGTCGAGCGTGGCCAGCACCCCGGGGGTGCCGTCGGCGTCCAGCGTGAACGCGGTGACGCGCCCCATGTCCAGCTCGTTGACCGCGTAGCCGACCGGCAGCGAGGGGTGCCAGGCGATCCACGAGCAGCCGGACACCTCCGTCTCGCCGACGGTGGAAAGCGTCCCGTCCGTGTCCTCCCGCAGCACGGTGAGCCCGGGGCCCGAGCCGCCGCTGTCCCCGGTGTAGGACCCCACACAGACCAGCCGGTCGCCCATCTCGCTCCGTCCGTCGCGCCGTTGTGCCCTCACACGGTAGGCCCAGGAGGTCCGTTTGGGGCCACTGGTGCGGGAGGTTCGGTGTGGACGAGAGATTTTCCGTATGGAAGAAGTTTCTCTAGCTCTATTTCCCATGAGTGGAACCCGTGAGAGATTGACCGCATGGCAGCACAACAGCGTGGACTCAGGGGCGGGCCGGTACTCGTCGTCGGGGGCGGACCGGTCGGGATGGTGGCCGCCGCATGGCTGGCGCGGTTCGACATCCCGGTGGTCCTGATCGAGGCCGAGGCCGAGCCGAAGACCGACTGGCGGGCCTCCACCTTTCACGCGGCGACGCTCGAACTCCTCGACGAGCTGGGCGTCGCCGAACAGATGCACGCCGAGGGTCTGCGCGTGCCGATCTACCACTTCAGGGACCGGACCGCGGGGCTGGTCGCCGAGTTCGACTTCGGGCTGCTCGCCGACGAGACGCCGTTCCCCTACCGGCTCCAGCTCAACCAGCAGCACCTGGTGCGGATGCTGCACGAGCGGCTGCGCGCCACCCCCGGCGTGGAGCTGCGCTTCGGCTGCCGGGTGACCGCGGTGGACCGCGGGCCGGACGGCGCCGGCGTCGAACTGCGGGCGGCCGACGGGACGACGGAGCGGCTGACCGGCTCCTACGTGATCGGCGCCGACGGCGCGGGCAGCACGGTGCGCCACGCGCTGGGCGTGGAGTTCACCGGCTTCACCTATCCGGAGCGCTTCCTCATCGCCAGCACCTCCGTCGACCTCTCCCGCGCCCTGCCCGGAATCGCCGAGGTCAACTACGTGGCCGACCCCCGGGAGTGGCTGTTCCTGCTGCGCACCCCCGAGTCCTGGCGCGCGGTCTGGCCGGTGCCCCCGGAGCAGGACGAACGGGAGGCGCTCGCCGAGGAGACGCTGCGGCGCCAGTTCCAGGGCGTGGCGCCCTGGCCGGAGGGTTATCCGATCATCGATCGGCAGCTCTACCGGGTCCACCAGCGGGTCGCCGGGACGTTCCGGGTCGGCAACGTGGCGCTGATCGGGGACGCGGCGCACATCAACAGCCCGATGGGGGGCGTCGGTCTCAACAGCGGCATCCACGACGCGGTCGACCTGGCCCGTCGCCTCGGCCGCGTCGCGGAGGGCGGCGCGGACGTGGAGGCGGAGCTGGACGCGTTCGACGAACGGCGGCGGGCCGTCGCCGTCGAGTACGTGCAGGCCGACACCCAGCGCAACACCGAGCGGCTGCGCGAGACCGACGCGACCCGCCGCCGCGCCGCCCACGACGAGATGCGCGCCATCGCCGGCGATCCGGAGCGCGCGCGGGCGTACATGCGCCGGGCATCGCTGCTGGAGAGCGTGCGCCGCTTCGGGATCGGCCTCCCGCCGGGGCGCGCCCCGGAGCCCGCCGTCAGCGCTCCCCACTGACCGCGCGCCCCGCATCCGCGGAACGCGCCGCACCGTCCGCCCGACATCCGACCAGGAGGCCCCATGTCCACCGCCGAGGAGAGCCGCGAGACCGAGGTGACCGACCCCGAACTGGACGCGCTCTACCGGGACATCGAAGCCGCCGAGCTGCGTCCGCTGTGGACCATCACCGAGCAGTTGCTCACCCCGACGCCCCGACCCAGGGCCGTTCCCTGGCTGTGGCGCGGCTCGGTGCTGCGCCCGCTCGCCGAACGCGCCATCCGGTTGGTCCCGGTCGAACGCGGCGGCGAGCGCCGGGTGCTCTCCCTGACCAACCCGGGGCTGGGCGGCCGCCCCTACGCGGCCGGCACCCTGTGGGGCGCCCTCCAGTGCCTCGGCCCCCGCGAGACCGCTCCGGCCCACCGGCACACCCCGGGCGCCATCCGCTTCGTCACCGAGGGCGAGGGCGTGTGGACCACCGTGAACGGCGACGCCTGCGACATGCGTCCGGGGGACCTGGTGCTCACCCCCGGCGGCGCCTGGCACGACCACGCCAACGGCGGCGACGGGCACATGTACTGGTTCGACGGTCTCGACCTGCCGATGATCGAGGCGTTGGACGCGATCTTCTTCGAGCCGCACCCCGAACTGCGCCAGCCGGTGGAGGGCGCGCACAACGCATCCGAGCGCCGGTTCGCCGCCGAGGGGGGCGCGTTCGCCGACACCATGGTCCCGGGCGCGGTGCGCGGGGCGCTGGACCCGGAGCCCTCGGGGCTGCTGGTCTACCGCTGGGAGGAGACCGACCGGCGGCTGACCGAGCTGGCGAACGAGGGCGGGGAGCCGCTGGTCAGCGTCGAGTTCACCAACCCGCGCTCGGGCGCCAGCGTGCTGCCCACCCTCTCCTGCGGGATGCACCGGGTGCGGCCCGGCGGCGCCTCCGCGCCGGTGCGGCGCAGCGGCAACCGGGTCTACGTCGTCTTCCGCGGCTCGGGACACAGCGTGATCGCGGGCCGCCGCTTCGACTGGACGGCGGGCGACATGTTCGTGGTCCCGTCCTGGGCGGCCGAGGAGCACCACGCGACGGGCGCGGGCGCCGACCTGTTCTCGCTCGGCGACGACCCGGTGCTCCGCGCGCTCGGCGTCTTCCGCGAGGAGACCCTGGCGGAGCCGCAGGAGATCACCGACGTCTTCGGCTGAGCCGGGACGGCGCACCGGGCCGCGAGGCCCCACACCGCGAACCACCGGCCGCGCCGAACGGCCGCCGGGAGAGGGAAAGGCAGACGAGATGAAGCTGGCGCTCTTCGACGACCACCGCCTGGGCGTGGTGGACGAGACGGGGGAGACGCCCCTGGTGGTCGACGTCACGGACGCGCTGGGGTGGGAGCACGACCCCGACCCGGTGACGGCGGGCTGGTGGCGGCGGCTGTGCCGGGACTTCGCCGGCGCGCGCGGCCGGCTGGCCGAGGCGGCGGCGCGCGGCACCGGCCGCCCGCTGGCCGAGGTGCGGCTGCGCGCCCCCGCGCTCAACCCGAGCAAGATCGTGGCCTGCGCCTGCAACTACGCCGACCACGTCGCGGAGATGCACGAGGTCCAGGAGCGCACCCTGGGCGGCGTCGAGTCCTGGATGATGAACTTCGACGTCTTCCTCAAGTCCCCGTCCTCGCTGTCGGGCCCGGCCGAGGACATCGTGCTGCCCACCGAGGTCGTCGAGGCCGGGCAGGAGATCCACCACGAGTCCGAGCTGGTCATCGTCGTCGGCACGGGCGGCAGCGACATCCCGCGGGAGCGCGCGCTGGAACACGTGCTGGGGTACACGCTCGGGCTGGACATCACGGTCCGCTCGGCGGCCGACCGTTCGCGCCGCAAGAGCTACGACACCTTCAGCCCGCTCGGCCCGTTCCTCACCACCGCCGACGAGGTGGGCGACGCCGGCGGCCTGGGCATCCGGCTCGACGTCAACGGCGGGGAGCGCCAACGCGTCAACACGGCCGACCTGTTGACGCCGGTGCCGGACATCGTCTCCTACGCCTCCCACATGATGACGCTGCTTCCGGGCGACCTCATCTTCACCGGGGCGCCCCCCGGCGTCGGCGCCATCGTCCCCGGGGACCGGGTGCGCGCCTCGATCGACGGGGTGGGCACGTTGGACCTCGCCGTCCGGCGGGGCTGACGCGGGGGGTTCCCGCGCCGGAGCGCACTACCTCGGGAACCCTTTCAACAGAAAAGAACTGGGCTAGAATTCTGTTATGTCGAATGAAGCGTCAGGGTCCAGCTCGGTGGACAACGCCCTCCGTCTGCTCGAACTCATCGGCGAGCGGCAGGCGTTGCGCGTCTCGGACGCCGCCGGCGAGCTGGGCGTGGCGCCCTCCACCGCGCACCGGCTGCTCAACGCGCTGCGCAAGCGCGGGTTCGTGATCCAGGAGAAGCCCAACACCGCCTACCGGCCCGGCCCGGTGCTCAACGAGATCGGGCTCGCCGCCATCGGCCGCGTCGACATCCGGCAGGTCGCGCGGCCGGTGCTGGAGGAGATCCGCGACCGCACCGAGGAGACGGTCAGCCTCTCCCTGCTTGAGGGGCGCAACGTGCGCTTCATCGACTGCCTGGAGAGCCCCCGCGCGGTCCGCGTCGGCAACCGCACCGGCGTCGTGCTGCCCGCCCACTGCACCGCCGCGGGCAAGGCCATACTGGCCGCCATGCCGGAGCCGGAGCTCTCGCGCCGCTACGACAGCGCCGAACTGGACACCCGCACCTCGGCCTCCGTCGCCGACTGGCCCAGCCTGGCCGCCGAGTTGCACGAGATCCGGCGCCGTGGCTACGCCGTCAACGTCGAGGAGGGCGAACGCGGCATCTCCGCCGTCGCCGCCGTGCTGCGCGACCGCGCGGGCACCCCGTTGGCCTCACTCGCGGTCGTGGTGCCGGCGCACCGGCTGGCCTCCCGGGCGGAGGCCGGCGGGCTGGCCGACCATCTGCTGGCCGCGCGGGACCGCCTCCAGGAGACCCTGCGCGGCCGGTTCACCGCCTGAGACCGGCCCGGCCGCGCTCACGCCACCGCGTAGAGCGCGCAGGCGAAGCCGAAGCCGGTCACGCCGATCAGCGTCTGCATCACCGTCCAGGTCTTCAACGTGGTGCGCACGTCCATGTTCATGAAGCGGCCCACCAGCCAGAACCCCGAGTCGTTGACATGGCTGGCGAGGATCGAGCCGCCCGCCAGCGCCAGCACCAGCGCGGTCAGCGCCAACGACGAGAAGTCCCCGCCCTCGACCACCGGCTGGGTCAGCCCGGCCGCCGTGGTCAGCGCCACCGTCGCCGAACCCTGCGCGATCCGCAGCGCGGCGGCGATCAGGAACGCCGCGACCACCACCGGCAGCCCCAGGTCCGCCAGGGTCCCCGAGAGCGCGTCCCCGATGCCGCTGGCCCGCAGCACCGCGCCGAACATCCCGCCGGCGCCGGTGATCAGGATGATCGAACAGACCGGGCCCAGCGCCGAGTCGGTCAGCTCCTCCACGACCTCACGGCCCCGCCCGCGCCGCGTGCCCAGCACATGCCCGGCCACCAGCACCGCGACCAGCAGCGCCACCGGCGTCGAGCCCAGCGCCCGCACCGGCTCGTACCAGCTCTCCTCACCGGTGAGCCAGCCCGCGGCCCTGGCGGCGTCCAGACCGGTGTTGGCGAAGATCATCACCAGCGGGAGCAGCAGCAGCGCGATCACCGTGCCGGGGCGCGGCGGCTCCTCCTGCTCCTCCGCCCGCGGGCCGCCGGTCAGCAGGTCGGGAAGGGGGAGATCCACCCGCCCGCCGACCCACAGCCCGAAGAGATAGCTGGTCACATACCAGGTCGGCACCGCGATCAGCAGCCCGAAGACCGTCACCAGACCCAGGTCCGCGCCCAGCAGTTCGGTCGCCGCCACCGGGCCCGGGTGCGGCGGCAGGAAGGCGTGCATCACCGAGAACGCGCCGGCCGCCGGCAGCCCGTACCGCAACACCCCGCCGCCCAGCCGCCGTGCCACGGCGAAGATGATCGGCAGCATCACCACGAGGCCGGCGTCGAAGAAGATCGGGAAACCGAAGATCAACGAGGCCACCCCGAGCGCCAACGGCGCCCGTTCCTCGCCGAACCGGCGGATCATCCCGTCGGTCAACGCCTGCGCCCCGCCGCTGACCTCGATCAACCGGCCCAGGATCGCGCCGAGTCCGACCAGCAGCGCGACGTTGGCCAGGGTGTCACCGAAGCCGCCGGTCAGCGTCGGCATCACCTGCTCCGACGGGATGCCGGTGGCGAACGCGGTGCCCAGGCTGACCGTGATCAGCGCCAGGAACGCGTGCATCCGCAGCACGATGATCAAGGCCAGCAGGACGACGACCGCCACCCCGGCGATGGACAGCAGTGGTCCGGTGGAAAGGGTCTGTACCCATTCGTCGTCCGGGGACATCAGCGTCAGCTCCGTCGCTGGTCGGGGCCAGTTGACCCGCCCGAGGGCAGGCGTCGGGGGACCGTACCAGTACCCACACCCGCCCCGGAAGACTTCTGGCGCACCCCCGCCGGGGTCCCGCTGTCAGTGGCCGGCTGTAGTCTCGGGGAGACGGAAAGCGAGGGGGAGGAGCGCGGCATGGCGAGCGGGGGAGTCTCCCGGCGGGAGATGGTCAGGCGCCGGCGGCAGGCGGGGTTCGTGGGCAGGGCGCGGGAGTTGGCGCTCTTCAGGGACAACCTCGCCCGGGGCGTCGCGGACGACGACTACCAGTTCGTCTTCCATGTCTCCGGCCACGCGGGTGTCGGCAAGACGGCGCTGGTCAGGCAGTGGGAGAAGCTCGCGGTCGAGCAGGGCGCCGTGACGACCTATGTCGAGGACGACGTGTACGGGCCCGTCGAGGCGATGGCGGCCCTCGCCCGGCAGTTGACCGCCCTCGGCCGTCCGCTGAAGGACTTCGACAAGCGGCTGGCCCACTACCGCAGGCTCGGTCAGGAGCTGGCGGCCGCCCCCGAGCAGGAGGACCCGCACGCCGAGCCCGGCATGGCCAGCGGCGTCCTCGCCCGCGCCGGCCTCGCCGGCCTCGGGCTGCTGCCGGGCGGCGGCGCGGTCGCCGGCGTCCTCGACGCGGACGAGGTCGCCCGGCGCGCCGAGCGGCTGCGGGCCGCGCTCGGCGCCAGGATCAAGGGCACGGAGGACGCGGCGCTGCTGCTCGACCCGGTCGGCGAGCTGAGCGCCGTCTTCGTCCGCGACCTCCAGGAGTTGGCCGGGCGGGTCCCCTGGGTGGTGCTCTTCTTCGACACCTACGAGCGGACCGTCCCGGCGATCGACGGCTGGCTGCGCGAGCTGGTGCTGGGCGGCCGGCACGGGGAGTTGCCGATCAACGTCATCGCGGTGCTCGCCGGCCAGGGCCGGCTCGACGCCGGGCGCTGGCGCGACGCGCTCGACCTCGTGCGGGAGGTGCCGCTGGACATCTTCACCGAGGAGGAGGTGCGCGCCCTGCTCGCGCGGCGGGGCGTCAGCGAGGAGGGCGCGGTGCGGACCGTGCTGCGCCGTTCCCGGGGCCTGCCCCTGCTGGTGCCGATGGCGGCCGAGCAGGCCGCCGGCGGGGCCGAGGCCGTCGAGGATCCCTCGGACACGGCGGTCGACCTCTTCCTCGCGGGGGTGGGCGACCCCGGCCGCCGCGAGACGCTGCTGGCCTGCGCGCTGCCCGCCCGGCTGGACGAGGACGTCTACCGGGTGGTCGCCGGTGAGGGCGCCGACGACTACGACTGGCTGCGCACCCGGTCGTTCGTGAGCGAGGCCGCCGGCCGCCGCCGCTACCACGACGTCATCCGCGTTCCGATGCTCCAGTTGCTGCGCACCCGCTCGCCCAACCGCTGGCGGGAGACCCATCTCCGGCTCGCGGAGGCGTACCGGGCCTGGCGCGTGACGCTGGAGGAGTCGCTGCCGTCGTCGTACCGCAGATGGGACCACGCCCGGTGGCAGGAGCTGCGGATCGAGGAGAGCTACCACCGGCTCTGTGCGGCACCGCACGAGGCGCTGCCCGAGGCGCTGACGGACGCCGCGCACGCCGGGGCGCACGGCGAGGAGCACCAGTTGCGCTGGGCGCGGCTGGTGGCCAGGGCGGGGGCCGACGCCGAGGAGCCGGAGCTGGCGGCGTTGGGGGAGCGGCTGCTGACGGTCGAGCCGGACGACTGGGAGGGGATGCTGACGGTGCTGCTGGAGGCTCCTCACCTCGACCGGGTGACGCGGGCGGAGATCCGTGCGGAGCGCGGGGAGGCGAGGCTGCGCGCGGGCGACCTCCCCGGCGCGGTGGACGACCTGACGGGCGCGCTGACCCTGCACCCGGAGCACCCCTGGGCCCACGCGAGCCGCGGGGAGGCCCACTGGCGGGAGGACCGGTACACGCTCGCGCTGGCCGACTACACGGAGGCCACGGCGCGCCTGCCCCAGAGGGCCTCGTTCCACGCGCGGCGGGGCGACATCCACCATGCCCTGGGGAGGCGGGAGGAGGCCGTGGCCGACTACGGGCGGGCGCTCGACCTGCGACCGGACCTGGGGTGGGCGCACGCGCACCGGGGCCGGGTCCGCGCCGACCAGGGGCAGTGGGACGCGGCGCTCGCCGACTTCGACCACGCCCTGGCCATCGACGCCGAGGACCCCTGCGCTCTGAGCAGCCGGGCCCGCACCCTGCTGCGGGCAGGTCGTTTCGCGGACGCGCTCGACGCCTACGACCGGACGCTCGCGGTGCGCCCGGACGACCCGGGCGAGCTGTCCGGTCGAGCCCTGGCCCTGCTCGGGCTCGACCGGACGGCGGAGGTGCTTCCCGCGCTGGACCGGGCGATCGAGTCGGCGCCGGAGGACGCCTCGCTGCGCGGGCAGCGGGCCGTCACGCTGCTGGTGCTCGGCCGGGTCGAGGAGGCGCTGGCCGACTTCGACGCGGCGCTCGGGGCCGCGTCCGACGACGCGTCGCTGCTGTCGCAGCGCGCCGAGGCACGGCTCATAGCGGGCGCGCACGCGGCGGCGCTGGCCGACCTGGAGCGGCTGGTGGCGGCGGAGCCGGACCGTCTCTGGCACCTGATCCGCCGCGCCGAGGCGCGGCTGGTGGTCGAGGGCCCCGACGCGCCGGTCGCCGACGACCTCGCGCGGGCGGTGGCGGGCGAGGAGCGCGGCGCCTGGGCCTGCCTGGTGGCCGGGGCGCTCCATCGGGCGTCGGGCCGGCCCGCCGAGGCGGACCTCCTGTGGGAGCGGTCGCTCGCCGTGCTCACCGAGCTGACGGGGGAGGAGGGGGCCGACGAGGCCGCCTGGGGCAATCTCTTCCTGCTGCACTGTGCCAGGAAGGACGCGGAGGCGGCCGACGCGGCGGGAGCGGGGCTGCTGGCCGCCGCCCCGCTCCCGCTGGCCCTGCTGACCTGTTGCGCCGCCCTGGACCGGCTGCGCCGGCTGCTGGGTCTCGACCCGGACTGGGTGGCCGAGCGCACCCGCCCGCTGCGGGCGCGCCTGGGGTGAGGGGCCGCCGGCGAGCGGCGGAGCCGGGCCCGGTCGAGCGCGCGGCCGGGCTCAGGGGATGAGGACCCGTCGGCCGCGCGCGTGACCGGCCTGGCTGTCGCGGTGCGCGGCGGCGGCCTCGGACAGCGGGTAGGACTTCTCGACCGGGATGTGCAGCCGTCCGCGCGTGATCAGGTCGACGGCCTCGGCGAGGGCGTCGGGCATACTCCCGGCCACGCCGGAGAAGCGGACCCCGTGGTCGGGCGCGCCCAGGTCGGCGATGGAGACGACCCGGTCCGGACGGCCGGTCAGCTCGACGAGCGCGGGCACCACCCCCGAGCCCGCCACGTCGAGCGCCGCGTGCACGGGGCCCAGCCCCCGCACCCGTTCGACCCAGCCCTCGCCGTAGGTCGTGGGGACGGCGCCGAGACCGCGCAGGTACTCCTGGTTGGCGGCGCCGGCGGTGCCGATCACCGCGATGCCGCGTTCCCGCGCGATCTGGAGCACCGCCGAGCCGACCCCGCCGGAGGCGCCGCTGACCAGCAGCGTCTGCCCGGGGCGCACGCCGACCTCGCGGAGGATCCGCAGCGCGGTCTCCACCACCGAGGGGTAGCCGGCCGCCTCCTCGAAGGACAGCCCCTCGGGCATCCGCGCCCAGGCGGAGAGCACGGCCGACTCGGCGTAGGTGCTCGCGCCCTCCCCGAACACCCGGTCGCCGACCGCGACCCCCTCGACGCCCGCGCCGATCTCGTCGACGATCCCGGCGGCGTCCAGCCCCACGCCGGAGGGGAGTCGGGTCGGATGGGCGCCGAGGACCTGGCCCTCGCGGACTCTCCAATCGGCGGGGTTGACCCCCGCCGCCTTCACGACGACACGTATCCGGCCGGGGCCCGGGTGGGGCTCCTCGGCGTCCACCAGCCGCAGCACCTCGGGACCGCCGAACTCGGCGAAGCTCACTTTCCTCATGGGCCCGAACGTAGCGCTAACGGTTAGCTTTTCCAAACGGGTTCGATTTCGTGGCTGATAGCGTGCGAGGCATGACCGTCCCGACCGGACGTCGCGCACGCAAGAAGGCCGCGACCCGACAGAAGATCGCCGACGCCGCCCTGCGGCTCTTCCTGGAGCGCGGCTACGAGGAGGTGGGCATCCGGGAGGTGGCCGCCGAGGCCGACGTGGCCGTGACCACGCTCTTCGCGCACTTCCCCGCCAAGGAGGCGCTGGTCTTCGAGCGGGACCAGGACTTCGAGCGCGGCCTGGTCGGCGCGGTCACCGAGCGGGCCCCGCACGAGCCCCTGGTAGCCGCGCTGCGTCGCGAGGTGCTGGCCCGGGTGCGGCACTGCGCCGCGGAGGGCGCCGCCCCGGTGCGGCGTCTGATCGAGGAGTCACCCGCCCTGCGCAGACACGAGGAGTCGATGCTGCTGCGCCACGCGGACGCGCTGGCGGCGGCCCTCGCCGCCGACCTCGGCCTGCCCCGGGCCACCACGGTCTGCCGGACGCTCGCGCGGTTCGTCGTCGACGCCCACACGCTGGCCAGGGAGGCGGACGACCCGGAGGCCGCCGTCGACGAGATCTTCCCGATGATCGAGGCGGCCTGGGCCGTCGCCTTCCCCGGGGCCGGTCCCCCCGGGGCCGCGGATCAGTCCGCGGCCCAGCTCTCGTAGTCCAGATCCGCCTCGGTGAGCCCGATCTCCCGCATCACCCCGTGGATGGTCTCCACCGACTCCCGGTCGGTGGTGCCGCGCCAGACGGGCAGGTTCATCCGCCCGGCCAACTCCGGGGCCAGTTCGCTGATGTCGGGCAGCGCCTCGCGGAACGCGTCCGGGTCCTCGGCGATCGACTCGGCCGTCCGTTCCACCCCCGCCCGGAACGCCGCCACCAGCTCCGGGTCCTCCGCGACCCGGTCCGAGGTCATCAGGAAGGTGCCGATCTGGAGCCCCGGCCGGGTGTGGACATAGGGGCCGGCCAGCGGGCGCAGCCCCTGGGAGATCCCGATGGTGGCGAACGGCTCGATCAGCACGCCCGCGTCCACGTCGCCCCGGCTGATCGCCGCCGGCATGTCCGGCAGCGGCATCTCGACGAAGCGGACGTCGTCGTTGGTGAGCCCGGCCTCGCCAAGCACCGAGTTGACCACCACGTCGTTGATGTTCTGGAGGGAGTTGACCGCGATCCGTGTGCCGTCCAGGTCCTCCGGCGAGGTGATCGGACTCCCCTCGGGGACCACCAGCTGGGCGAAGTCCCGTTCCTCCGTCTCGTCGGTCGAGGTGCCGGCCGCCACCATCTGGATCGGCATCCGCCGGCCCATCGCGATCAGCGCCGAGACCACGTTGGAGCCGGCCACGTCGATGTCGCCGCTGAGCAGTGCCGGGATCACGCTGGCGCCGCCGCTGGACGGGCTGACCTGGAGGTCGACGCCCTCGTCGGCGAAGTATCCCTCGCGCACCCCGTAGGCCAGGAACGAGGAGGGCACGCCCGCCGTCTCGGAGACCACCAGCGTGTCGCCGTCGCCGCCGCCCGAGATGTTGGCGCCCGACAGGTCGCCGCCGTAGTCGGTGCAGGCCGCGGTGGTCAGCACCATCAACCCGGCGAGCCCGCCTGCCAGCGCGCCGGCGCGGCGCCTCCGGCGCGCGGTCGGTCGCCGCGCGCTCATGCCGCCACCGACCCGCCGTCGATCGCGGCGAACAGCTCGCCGCGCAGCCGGGCGAACTCCGGCTCCTGCTTGGTCAGCACCTGGTTCCTCGGGCGCGGCAGGTCCACCGTGACCGCGTGCCCCACCGTCGCCGGCGGGCGCAGCACCAGCACCCGGTCGCCCAGGTAGATCGCCTCGTCGATGTCGTGGGTCACGAAGAGCACGGTGATTCCGTAGCGCTCCTTCACCCTCAGCAGCAGATCCTCAAGACCGGACCTGGTCTGGGCGTCCACGGAAGCGAACGGCTCGTCCATCAGCAGGATGCGCGGCCGGTACGCCAGGGCGCGCGCGATCGCGACGCGCTGCTGCATCCCGCCCGAGAGCTGCCACGGGTAGCGGTCGCCCCGGTCGGCCAGCCCGACGGCCTCCAGCGCCTCCTCGGTCGCCCGCCGCGCGTCGTTCTTCTCGATGCCCTTGTAGCGCAGCGGGAAGGCGATGTTGCGGCGGACCGTCATCCACGGCAGCAGCGAGCGGCTGTAGTCCTGGAAGACGAAGGCCATGTCCTCCGGCGGTCCGGTGACCGGCTTCCCGCGCAGCGTGATCTCGCCGGCGGTGAAAGGGATCAGTCCCGAAAGGCAGCGCAGCATCGTCGTCTTGCCGCAGCCCGAGGAGCCGAGGATGCAGACGAACTCCTGGTCGCCGACCGTGAAGTCGAGGTCGGCGACGGCCGGAGCCGCGGACGGGTCGGGTCCGTAGACCTTCCGCAGGTGGGAAACTTCGAGCATCAGACTTCTCCGTCGGACGAGGCGGACGAACGGGCCGACGAGGCGGCGGGGGCGGGCGGGGCGGGAGCGTGGGGGCGCCGCTTGCCGAAGGGCGACCGCCGGGCGGAGCGGGTGCCCCCGGTCGCCGGGCCGGCCAGCCCCTTGAGGCCGAAGTGCCAGGCCAGAACGCGACGTTCGAGGCGCAGAAAGAGCCAGTTCAGTACGTAACCGAGCACCCCGAGCAGGATGATGCCGGTCCACATCTCCGGGATCGCGAACGAACGCTGCTGCTCCAGCACGAAGTAGCCCAGGCCGTTGCTGCTGGCCACCATCTCGGAGACGACCATCAGGATGATCGCGATCGCCAGCGAGGTGCGCATCCCGGCGAAGATCCGGGGCCCGGCCGCTGGCAGGATGATCCGCCAGACCCGGGCCGCCAGCGGGATGCGGTAGGCGCGCGCCATGTCCAGCTGCTGGGAGTCGACGCCGCGCACGCCGTCGATCGTGTTGAGCAGGATGGGCCAGACCGCGCCGAGCACGATCACGAAGATCTTGGAGCTGTCACCGGAGCCGAAGAGCAGCAGCGAGAACGGGATCAACGCCGGCGCCGGCAGCGCCCGCAGGAACTCGACCACCGGCTCGGCGGCCGTGCGCAGCACCCGCGACATCCCGAGCAGCAGCCCCACCGAGACGCCGACCAGCACCGACGCCAGATAGCCGGCGCTCATCCGGGTCAGCGAGGGCACCAGGTCGCTGCCGACGCGGTCGAAGAGCCACAGCTCACCGAAGTACCGCCCGATCTCGTCCAGCGGCGGGAAGTAGAAGCTCTGCGCCCGGGAGGCCCACAGGGCGTAGCCGACCAACACGGTCACGGGCAGGGCGAGTTCGAGCAGGAACCCGAGGACTCTGCGGTTCACTGGGCGACCTCCTGACGCTGCGAGGGATGCCACTTCAGCAGCCGGCGTTCGATCGCCTGGAACGCCAGGTTGATCACCCAGCCGACGAGTCCGGTCACGATGATCAGCGCGTACATGCGTGGCAGGTTGGCGTTGGACTGGGCGACCACGATCGACTGGCCGAGCCCCGGGGCGCCCACCACCAGCTCGGCCGTGACGGCCAGCACCAGCGCGATGGCCGAGGCGATCCGCAGGCCGGTGGCGATGTAGGGGGCGGCGCTGGGCAGCGTGACCCGCAGGAAGCGGGCGCGGGCCGGCAGGCCGTAGGACCGGGCGGTGTCCCGCACCACCGGGTCCACGTCCTGCACGCCGTAGATCACCTGGAGCAGAATCGGCCAGAAGGTGACGAAGACGATCAGGAAGACCTTCATCTCCAGGCCGACGCCGTAGACCAGCACCGCCAGCGGGATCAGCGCGACCGACGGCACGGGCCGGCAGAACTCGATCACGACGCGGGTCATCCGGTACGCGGTCGCGTTCGAGCCCAGCAGGATGCCGCTGGGCACGGCGAGCAGCGTGGCCAGCGCGATGCCCAGGCCCCAGCCGCTGAGCGTCCTGCCGATCTCGGTCCACAGCGGCTGGCCGGCGGCCAGCTTGAAGAGCTCGACATAGGTGTCGGTCATCGGCGGGAACCAGTCGCGCGAGAGCAGCCCGGTGCGCGAGCACGCCTCCAGGGCCAGCAGCACCGCCAGCACGCCGCTGACCTTCAGGCCGAGGTCACGCAGCCAGCGCTGATCGAGCAGCCGCCGCAGTCTTCCGGAGGTGTCCGCCAGGTTCGCCCGAGCTGTCCCCTGCGGAGCACTTGTGACCGTTGCGGTCCCTTCGAGGCTCATGATGCGACAGAGGTAGTTTCGGACCAGCTCATGGCGACTCCTTCGTGCGTGAAGCGGGTGTCTCGCAAGCTACGACCTGATTCCGCCTACAGCAATACATTCGCTGGAAGTTCCCTCTATAAGAAAAACTGCCGGTCCCGGGCGTGGGAATTACGGGCATGAGCCACGAAAAGCGGCGGTGCCGCGCCCCCCTGCCGGGGAGCGCGGCACCGCCGCGTCGCTGGGTTCTCGGGCGTCGCGCCCGGGGGATCAGCCCCTGATGCGCTCGCTGATCCACGCGCCGGACTCCTTCAGCGAGCCCGGGTCGGACCAGGTGCCCGCGTCGCAGGTACCGGGCTCGAAGACGGCGCCGGTGCGGAAGTCGTCCGAGTAGTTCCAGTTGGTCCAGCTGATGTTCTTCTCGGCCAGCAGGTCCAGGTAGCGCTGGGCGAACGCGAAGTCGGCGCCGCCGTCACCGGTGTACTCCTCGGTGCCGAACTCCGTGACGAAGATCGGCAGTTGGTCGGCGGCGCGGGCCAACGTGTCGATGTAGCCCTCCTGGTGGGAGGCGGCGTAGAAGTGGAACGTGTACATCACGTTCTCCGCGTTCACCGGGTCGGCGACGATCTCCGCCTCGTCCGAGCCGTCCGAGACGCCCAGCGAGGACCAGCCCGGGGTGCCGACGATCACCACGCCGTCCGGGTCGCCGGCCCGCACGACGGGGATGACCTCCTCGGCGTAGCTCCTGATCGAGGACCAGCCGACGCCGTTGGGCTCGTTGGCGATCTCGTAGAGCAGGTTGTCCTGGTCGCCGTGGCGGGCGGTGATGTCGGTGAAGAACTGCTTGGCCAGTTCCGTGTTCGCGTTCGGGTCGCCGGGGGTCAGCATGTGCCAGTCGACGATCACATACATGCCGCGTGCGGTCGCCTGGTCGATGATCCGACTGGCCAGGTCGGTGAAGTAGGCGGGGTCGGTCTCGTAGCCGTCCTCCTGCACATAGGTGGAGACGCGGATCACGTCGGCGCCCCAGTCGCCGGCCAGGACGTCCAGTGACTCGTCGGTCACGCAGTTCTCGTACCACTGGGTGCCGTGCGTGCTCATGCCGCGCAGTTGCACGGGCGTGCCGTTCTCGCCGCAGAGGGTGGTCCCGCAGACCTCCAACGCGCCGTGTTCCGCGAACGGGGTGACGGCCTCGGGCGCCGCGTCGGCGGCCTCGCCCTCCTCGCCGGCGGTCGCCAGCGAGGCCCCGGCGAACGCGGTGCCCGCGGCCAGCGCGCCGGCCAACCACAGCCGCGCCGAGCGGTGTTGACGGGACCGGCGGCCGGCGGCCGAGGCCCGGTCTGCTGAACCCTGGACTTCCGAACGGAAGGATCGCGACATACGCATAACCTGTCTTCTCCGATCGCGCCGGGGCGGGGCGGCCCGAGGCGGTGGGGGATCGCGGGAGCTGGGTCGGCCCTGAAGGTAAGCAGACTTGGGGAAGCCGTCAATAGTCCGTACCAATGCGCCCGTTGGGCTCCGCCGCCGTCCGGAGGTGCTCCGCCGCACGTCGCGCCCGCTCGACCGGTCACGGAGAAGGGGCTCATCGTCACGGGGAGGCTTGGTAGTGTGCCCGGGAGGATTGGCTGTTGAGCTAACTGGCTCGTGTGGTGAGGTGTGTTATGACGCAGGGCAGGGTTGTCCGGTTCGACGACATTCGCGGTTACGGATTCATCATCCCCGACGAGGGTGGCGAGGACGTCTTCATGCACGCGAACGACCTTCTGGACGACAAGCATCTGTACCAGCCGGGCACCGTCGTGGAGTTCGACGTCGCCGAGGGGGAGCGCGGCCCGAAGGCGTCGCTGGTGAGCGTCGTCAAGAAGGGCGCCGCCGCTCCCGCCGAGACCTCGGCGCCCGCCGCGGCCGCGGCCCGCGCGGAGCCGACCGCCGCGGGGGTGGTCGAGGACGGGCTGTGCGACGTGCTCTCCCCGCGCGAGTTCCGGCAGGAGCTGACCGAGACCCTGCTGGAGGGCGTCCCCAGCCTCACCGCCGCGCAGATCCTCCAGGTGCGCCAGGGCGTGGAACGCCTCGCCCGCGGCCACGGCTGGCTCGCCTCCTGAGCGCCCCCGGACCCCGCTGAGGGGTCTCCGTGATCCACCCCGCCCCGCCGGCCACCGCGCCCGGCGGGGCGCGGCCGTTCCGGGGGTTTTTCGCGCGACGCGCCAGGCTAACGGGAGCGATGTGCGCGAAAAACGTTCAGACTGCCGGTCTCAGGTGCTAGTGTCGGCTGTATGCTGCTGCTCAGCTTCACGGTACGGAATCACAAGAGCATCCGTGACGAGCTGGTCCTCGACCTGACCAAGCCGACGCTGCGGACCCTGCGGCCGAGAAGT
The DNA here is from genome assembly GCF_900230195.1 of Streptomyces zhaozhouensis. Classification (GTDB taxonomy): domain Bacteria; phylum Actinomycetota; class Actinomycetes; order Streptomycetales; family Streptomycetaceae; genus Streptomyces; species Streptomyces zhaozhouensis. Next base: position 334,829 of record NZ_OCNE01000003.1, on the reverse strand, counting down.
GGCACCCGTTGGGCGGAGCACGTCTACCCGCTCGCCGGAATCTTCGGGGCGAACGCCTCGGGCAAGTCGGCCCTGCTGGACGCCTTCTCGTACGCGTTCGCCGCTGTCCGGAGGTCGGCGACCTCGTGGCAGGAGAAGCCGGTCATGATGCGGGCCCCGTTCCTGCTGGACGACGAGTCGGCGGATGCTCCCAGCGGCTACGTGTTCGACTTCGTGCACGACGACCGGCGGTACGTCTACGGGTTCGAGGTGGACGCGGAAGGTGTCGCCAGGGAGTGGCTGCGGGACGTCCCCTCGACGCGTTGGCGCACCCTGCTCGACCGCGACCGGGCGGCCGGCCGCACCAAGCTGCACCCTGACCTGCGCCCGATCGGGGACGTGACGGCGCGTGAACTGGTACTGAGCCGGGCCATGCTGCTCCGTCATCCGCAGCTGTCCCCGGTCGCCCTCGGCCTGGTGGACGCCTACGACGCGATGTCCGTGCGCGAGACACACCGGGAGCGTCGGCTGGCCTCCATCACGGACTCCCTGGTCAACGGGTCGATCACCTTCGACGACATCGTCACCCTGCTCCAGGTCGCGGACATCGGTGTCGACCACGTCGATGTCCAGGAGGACGCGCTGCCGGCCCGGGTTCAGGAGGTCGTGCGGAGCATCAAGGAGCTCTTCGAGGGCAACGTGGGCAAGGGGGCCGAGGAGGCTGACACGTCGGAGGCGAAGCCCACGCTGCTCTTCGAGGGGGTGCTCGGGGAGGAGGGATCCGACGCCGTCGTCCGCAACCTGCTCTTCACCCACCGCGGCGGAGGGGCGAATCCGCCACCCCCCTTTCCTCTCCACGCCGAGAGCGACGGGACGATCGCCTGGTTGGCGCTCGTCGTGCCCGCGTTGGAGGCGTTGCGTCGCGGCGGGCTGTACTGCGTCGACGAGATCGACTCCAGCCTCCACCCCCACCTTCTGGAGGTGCTGCTGGGACTCTTCGCCGACCCCGAGCTCAACGGCAGGGGCGCGCAACTGATCTTCACCAGCCACGAGAGCTATGTGCTCTCTCCGTTGAGCGACGTCACCCTCGAACCGGAGCAGGTGTGGTTCACCGACAAGTCGCCCGAGGGGGTCACCCTGCTGACGTGTCTGGCCGACTTCCCCAGGCACAGGGACGCGAACGTCGCGAAGCGCTACCTCACCGGCCGCTACGGGGGCACTCCCCGGCTGGCGCCGAGCGCTCTCGCCCGGGTGCTTGCCCCGGGAGCGGCCTGACCATGGCCGCGCGCCCCCATCGACGCAGGCCCCGCAGGGCGGAGAACGAACGCGGCTTAGTGGTCGCCGAGGGGACCGAGACGGAGAGGCAGTACGTCGAACGGCTCACGCAGCACCTGCGCCGCGCCAACGTCACCGTGCGCACGGTCGGTGTGGGGAAGGATCCCCGCGCGGTGGTCAAGAAGTGCGTGGAGGTGCGGCGGGAAGCGGCTCGACGGGGCAAGGGGTACGACTGGTGCGTCTGCCTCGTGGACCGGGACGAGCACACGACCCTTCCCGCCGCTGCCGCTCTCGCCAGGGCGGAGGGGATCCCGCTTCTGGTGACCAACCTGAAGTTCGAGGTCTGGTTGCTGTGGCACGCCGTCGACGTGGCCGCGCCGAAGACGTCTGATCAGCTGGACGAGCTGGTGCGGCGGCACGGGCTGCTCGACGGCAAGCACATCCCGCCTCGTTTCCCGATCGAGGGGCTCGACGACGCCGTGGCGCGGGCCCGGCGCGCGGATCCGGGGATGGCCCAGGGCAGGGTCGGCCCCGACCCGTCCTCGGCGGTACCCCTGCTCGTCCGTCTGGTGCTCGGGCGGGAGCCGTAGCGCCTCGCGGCGGGTGTCCGCCTACGGGAAGGCCAGGGAGATCTCCTGCTCGATCTCGTCGAGCAGCTCCATCAGGTCCTCCGAGCCGCCCCGCTCCACCCAGCGGCGGGTGGCGATGCGCAGGGACGTGAGGAAGGCACCGGCGTAGACCTCCGGGCGGATGTGCTCGGTGCCGGGGCGGCCGGTGATCGCTTCGACCAGGTCGCGCTCCAGCGCCACGTGGATGCTCATCTGGCGGGCCAGCAGCGACGGGTGGCGCATCGCGAGCTTGCTGCGGGCGGCCCACGCGCGTTCCTCCGGGGTGCCGGTGCGCGGGGACAGGGAGTGGGCGGCGGCCAGGAGGGCCTGCCAGGCGGTCTCCTCGGGCGGGCGCTGGCGCAGCGTCTCGACGAGGGTCCTGGTGCGCCGCTCCTCGTCGAAGAGGAGGGCGTCCTCCTTGGACGAGAAGTAGTTGGAGAACGTCCGCCGCGAGATGTCGGCGGCGTCGGCGATCGCCTCCACGGTCACGTTCTCGATGCCGTGCTCGACGGTCAGACGCAGCGCGGCCTCGTGCACCGCCTGCCGGGTGGCGGCCTTCTTGCGCTCCCGCAGTCCCGTGATGGTCTCCATGTCCGAGATCTTACCTGGTGAGCAAAGTTACCCACTGAGCAATTATGCCCAAAGTGCATGTACAGTGAAACGGTCTTCCGAACACCCGCCTGAACGTCTCCGTTGGAGGTCGCGCGTGAGCGCACAGACCGTCGTGCCGTCCCAGGGCGCGCCGATGGACCACCGTCATGTCCTGCGCGCCATGAGTGGTCTGCTGACCGTTCTCTTTATGGCGATGATCAGTTCGACGATCGTCTCGGTCGCCCTGCCGCAGATCATCGGCTCGCTGAACGGCACCCAGTCCCAGTACACCTGGGTGGTCACCGCCACCCTGCTGACATCCACGGCCTCCACCCCGGTCTGGGGCAAGCTCGCCGACCTCTTCAGCAAGAAGCTGCTGCTCACCATCGGCATCCTGATCTTCAGCCTCTCGTCGCTGGCCTGCGGCTTCGCGCAGAGCGCCGAGCAGTTGATCGCCTTCCGCGCGGTGCAGGGCCTGGGGCTCGGCGCCCTCCAGGTGCTGGTCCAGGTGGTGATCGCGGCCATGGTCAGCCCCAAGGAGCGTGGCCGGTACAACGGCTACCTGGGCGGCGTGATGGCCGTCGCCACCGTCGGCGGCCCGCTGCTGGGCGGGGCCATCACCGACCTGTCGTGGCTGGGCTGGCGCTGGTGCTTCTTCGTCGGGGTGCCGTTCACGCTGCTCGCGCTGGTCATGCTCGCCCGCACGCTCAAGCTGGTCGAGGTGCGCCGCCCGGACGCCACCGTGGACTACCTGGGCGCCTCGCTGATCGCGGTGAGCGTGAGCCTGCTGCTGCTCTGGGTCACCTTCGTCGACGCGGAGTTCGCGTGGATCTCCTGGCAGACCGGCGCCATGGTCGGCTCCGCGCTGGTCCTCGGCCTGGCCGCCGTGCTGGTCGAGGCGCGGGTGCGGGAGCCCGTCGTCCCGCTGCACGTGGTGCGGCGCCGGGACCCGGCGCTGGCGATCGTGGCCAGCCTCTCGGTCGGCATGGCGATGTTCGGTGGCGCGGTCTTCCTCGGCCAGTACTTCCAGGTCGGACGCGGCTACACGCCCACCGAGGCGGGCCTGCTGACCATACCGATGATGGCCGGGGTGCTGCTCAGCGCGGCGGTCTCGGGGCGGCTGGTGTCCCGCACGGGGCACGTGAAGCCGTTCATCGTCGCCGGCGTGGTCTCGCTCACGCTGGGCTTTCTGACCCTGTCCACCATCGACCACGAGACCTCGCTCGGCATCGTCGGCGCCGGGATGTTCCTCGTCGGCGTCGGCGTGGGCATGTCGATGCAGAACCTGCTGCTGGTGGTGCAGAACACCGTCCCGCTGCACGAGATCGGCGCCGCCTCCGGGGTCGTGACCTTCTTCCGTTCGCTCGGCGGCACCATGGGCGTCTCGGTCCTCGGCGCGGTCCTCGCGCACCAGGTGTCGACGAAGATCGCCGAGGGGCTGACCGCCGCCGGCATCCCGGTCTCGGGTGACGCGGGCGACGCCTCCACGCTCAACGTGGAGGCGATGGACCCGGCCGTCCGGGGCATCGTGCGGGCGGCCTACGGGGACGCGACCGGCCACATCTTCCTGATCTCGGCCGGCATCGCGCTGGTCGGCCTGATCGCCACGTTCTTCCTCACGCCGACCACGCTGCGCGACAGCCTCGACCTCGCGCCGGCGCCCGGGGGCGACGCGGAGGAGGCGCACGGGGAGCAGACGCCCGCCGTCGCCAAGCCGTGACGGCGGTGCGGGCGTGCGGACCGGGAGACCCCCGAGGGGCGGGGGCGAACGGCGTTCCGGCCCGCTGAGCCGGAGAACGCGGCGGCGCGCCACGGGGGTTGGCGGTGGTCCGGGGGCGTCGCCGTCCTGGGCGGGGGAGTTGGGGTCCCCGGCGGCCGGCCGACGACCGTAGTCTAAGCTTAGGCTTACCTAAGCTTCGCGTCGTTCAGCTCGTCGGACCCCCGTCCGACACCCGTCAGGTCCCCGACGGGCCAGGACCCAACAGAAGGAACGTCCATGCCGCTCACCCCGCTCAGCGCGCGCCGTCAGCGTCTCGCCCTCGCCGCCGTGGCCACCTCGGCGGCACTGGTGCTCGGCGGCTGCTCGTCCTCCGACGACGACGACTCCGCCGGGTCGTCGTCGGGCGACGGGGAGGGCGGCGGGGCGTTCCCCGTCACCATCGAGAGCGCCCTCGGCGACGCGGAGATCGACGAGCAGCCCGAGCGCGTCGTCACCCTCGGACAGGGCTCGGCCGAGACCGCCATAGCCCTGGGCCACACCCCCGTCGGCATCGAGTCCTACGAGTGGGGCAGCGACGACACCGGCTACCTGCCGTGGATCCACGAGGCGGTGACCGAGCGCGGCGACGAGCTCCCCACGCAGTTCGCCGGCGGCGAGAACATCGACTTCGACGCCATCCTGGAGCTGGAGCCCGACGTCATCCTGGCGCCCTGGTCCGGCATCACCCAGGACCAGTTCGACATCCTCAACGACATCGCGCCCACCGTGGCCTACCCCGACCTGCCCTGGTCCACCAACTGGGACCAGCAGATCGAGCTGGTCGCCACCGCGCTCGGCCAGCCCGACGAGGCGGAGACGCTGATCGGCGACATCCGCGACCAGCTCGCCGAGGCCGCCGCCTCCCGCCCGGAGTACGAGGGCGTCACCTTCTCCTACATCTACACCTCGGGCCCCGGCACCCTCGGCGTCTTCCTGCCGGAGGAGCAGCGGGTGGAGATGGTCTCCTCCCTCGGCCTGACCGTCGACCCGGTCGCCGAGACCTTCGAGGAGCTGGAGGGCACCGACTCCGCGATGATCGGCCTGGAGAACGCCGACCAACTCGCCGACAGCGACCTGGTCTTCACGTTCTACACCGACGAGGAGACGCGCACCGAGATCGAGGGCCAGCCGCTGTACGCGGCCATCCCGGCCGTCGAGCGCGGCGGTATCGTCTCCAGCGACGACAACCCGTTCGTCACCGCCTCCTCGATCATCAACCCGCTGACCGTGCCGTGGAGCATCGACCGCTATCTGCCGCTGATCGACGAGGCGTTGACCACCCTCGACGACTGACCCCGTCCCGACCACCGGCACGCACACCACGATGACCGTCACCACAGCAGCGAAGCCGGCCCCCGGCCGCGCCACGTCCCGGGGGCCGGGCGTCACCAGGATCGCCGGCCTCCTCGTCCTCTGCCTGGCGGCGCTGGCGTCGGCGATGGTGGCCAGCGTCGTCTTCGGCGCCAAGACCACCTCGCTCGGCGACGTGTTCGCCACCCTCGGCGGCGACGCCGACCCCTATGTCGCCACCGTCGTCGAGAGCCGCTACCCGCGCACCGCGCTCGGCGTGCTGGCCGGCCTCAGTCTGGCCGTCGCCGGCACCCTGATGCAGGGCATCACCCGCAACCCGCTCGCCGACCCCGGCCTGCTGGGCGTCAACGCCGGCGCCTCGGCCGGGGTGGTGACCGCGACCGCGTTCCTGGGCGCCGGCGGCCAGTCGGGCGCGGTCTGGTGGGCGCTGCCCGGCGCGTTCCTGGCCGGGCTGCTGGTCTACGCGATCGGCTCGGCGGGCGCCTCGACCGGGCTGGTGCGGCTGGTGCTGGCCGGCGCCGTGGTCTCGGCGGTGCTGGCCGCCTACATCCAGCTGGTGACGCTCAGCAACCCGGACACCTTCGACAGCTACCGCTACTGGGTGGTCGGCGCGCTCGGCGGCCGGCCGATGGAGATCTTCTGGACGGCGCTGCCGTTCGCCGCCGTCGGCCTCCTCCTCGCGCTGCTGCTCTCCGGCGGGCTCAACGCGCTGGCCCTGGGCGACGACTCGGCCCACTCGCTGGGCGCCAACCCCACGCTGATCAGGGCCGGCGGGCTGCTGGCCGCCACCCTGCTGTGCGCCTCCGCCACCGCCGCCGTCGGCCCGATCGCCTTCGTCGGCCTGGCCGTTCCGCACATCGTGCGGGCCGTGGTCGGCATCGACTTCCGGCTCCAACTGGCCTTCTCGGCCGTCGTCGGGCCGACGCTGCTGCTGCTCGCCGACGTGGTGGGACGGGTGGTGATGCGCCCCTCGGAGCTGATGGTCGGCGTCGTCACCGCGTTCGTGGGAGCGCCCGTGCTGCTCTACGCGGTGCGCCGGATGAGGGGGACGGCATGACCGCCACGGAGGAACGCGCGGTGGGGGCGCGCGTCGAACGCCCCCGGGGCATGGTGGTGATCGGGCGCCGGCTGGCGCTGCCGATGAGCCGGGCGGCGCTGCTGGTCGGCGTCGGCATCGTGCTGGCGCTGGTGGCCGCCGCCGTGGCGACCCTGACCATGGGCAGACTCGGCGTGCCGCTCGGCGAGTTGCCCACCGCGCTGACCGGTGGCGCCGAGGGCAAGTCGCTCTTCGTGCTGGACCGGCTGCGCGGCCCCCGGCTGGTGGTGGCGATAGCCGCCGGCGCCGCGCTCGGGCTCTCCGGCGCGCTCTTCCAGTCCGTCACCCGCAACCCGCTGGGCAGCCCCGACGTCATCGGGCTGAGCGGGGGTGCCGGGGCGGGTGCGGCCGTGGTGGCGTTGAAGATGCCGGACGTGCCGGTCTCGCTGGGCGCGCTGGTCGGCGCCGCCGCGGCGATCACGCTGGTCTACTTCTCCACCGGCACCGGCTTTCGCGACCCCGGCCGGCTGATCGTGGCCGGCATCGGGGTCGCCGCCATCGCGCTCGCCCTCACCCAGTACGTGGTCTACGCGGTCGAACGGGAGCGCGCGACCGCGCTGACCGCCTATGTCAACGGCTCGCTGGCCGCCCGTTCCTGGGAGGACGCCCGGGACATCGGGCTGGCGCTGCTGGTGCTGCTGCCCCTGACCCTCGCGCTGTCCAGACGGCTGGAGATCGGCGAGATGGGCGACGAGATCGCCGCCGCGCTGGGCGCCGAGCCCAAGCGGACCCGTACGCAGGCGGTGCTGCTGTCGGTGCTGCTGTCGGCCGCCGCGATCAGCGTCGCCGGGCCGATCGCGTTCATCGCGCTCACCGCGCCGCAGATCGCCCGCCGGCTCACCGGCGGCTCGGGCGCGCACCTGCTGCTCTCCGCGCTGATGGGCTCGCTGCTGCTGGTCCTCGCGGACCTGGCCGCCCAGCAACTGCCCATGGACGACATGCCGGTGGGCATCTACACGATGGCCATCGGCGGCATCTACCTCGGCTATCTGCTGACCAGGGAATGGCGGAAGGGACGACTGTGACCAGCGACGAGGGGACCGGCGCCGCGGCGGCGCCCGCCGAGCCGGCGGTGCCCGCCGCGCCGGCGGGGAAGGGGCTGAGCGTGCGGGGGGTGACGCTCTCCTACGGGGGCACGCCCGTGGTGCGGGAGCTGAGCCTGGACCTGCCGCACGGCGGGCTGACCATGATCATCGGCCCCAACGGCTGCGGGAAGTCCACCCTGATCAAGGCGTTGGCCAGGGCCATCAAGCCGGACGCGGGCGCCGTCCTGCTCAACGGCACCGACCTGCGCGCCTACCGGGGCCGCGCGGTGGCCCGCGAGGTCGCGCTGCTGCCGCAGAGCCCGCTGGCGCCCGAGGGCATCAGCGTGCGCGGCCTGGTGCGGCGCGGCCGGTATCCGCACCACACGCTGCTGCGGCAGTGGTCGCCCGAGGACGACACCGCGATCGCCTTCGCGCTGGAGCGCACCGGTCTCACCGAGCTGGCGGACGCCCGGGTCGGCGAGCTGTCCGGCGGGCAGCGGCAACGGGTCTGGATCGCGATGGTGCTCGCCCAGCAGACCGAACTGCTGCTGCTGGACGAGCCCACCACCTTCCTCGACGTCGCCCACCAGTACGAACTGCTGGAACTCTGCGCCGAGTTGCACCGCGAGGGGCGCACCGTCGTGGCGGTGCTGCACGACCTCAACCAGGCGGCCAGGTTCGCCAGCCACCTGGTGGTGATGCACGAGGGGCGGGTCGTCGCCGAGGGGCCGCCGGCGGAGGTGCTGACCGCGGAACTGGTCGGCGAGGTCTTCGGGCTGCCGTGCGACATCGTTCCCGACCCGCGGACCTCGACGCCGATGGTGGTTCCGCACGCCAAGCTGGTGCCGGGGCGGCCCCTCTAGCCGGAGCGGCCCGCCCCGCCGGCACGGCGGTCGCGCCCCACCCCGAAACCGACACCACCCCGCGACCGTCACCATTCCGCTCGCGACCGCCAAAACCGTCCACACCCGTTCACACCCGCGACCGGCCACACCCGCGACCGTCAACGCCCGTGCGGGAGGACCGGCAGGGCCGCGTGGCCGTTGGAGACGAGGCTGCGCGTGGGGCGCAGCTCGTCCGGGGGGACGGCGAGCCGGATCTCCGGGAAGCGCTCGAAGAGCGCCGGCAGCGCCACCGCCGCCTCCGCCCTGGCCAGCGGCGCGCCCAGGCAGAAGTGCGGGCCGTGGCCGAAGGACAGATGCTCCTTGTTGACCCGCGACACGTCGAAGCCGCCCGCCGTCTCGCCGTGCACCCGCGGATGCCGCCCGGCCGCGCCGTAGGACGCGAGGATCGTCTCGCCCGCCCGGATCACCCCGCCGTCCGGCAGCTCGATGTCGGAGACGGCGTACCGCAGCGGCAGATGGCTCACCGGCGCCTCGTACCGCAGCGCCTCCTCGATGACCTCGCCCCAGGGGACCCCGCCGGAGCGGACCAGCGCCAACTGCCCGGGGTGGGTGAGCAGCGCGGTGATCGCCTGGTCCAGCAGGTTGGTCGTGGTCTCGTAGCCGGCGCTGACCACCAGCATCAGCGTGCCGCGCAGTTCGCCCTCGGAGAGCCGGGAGCCGTCGCCCTCCTCGTCCCTGGCCGCGATCAGCGCCGAGGTCAGGTCGTCGCCCGGCTCGGCCCGCCGGCGCGCCGCCAGCAGGTCGATCAGCCCGAAGTACTCCGCCCGGTTGGCCTTGGCCCGCTCCAGGCTGGCGGAGGTGTCGAAGACGGTGCGCACCACGCGGCGGAAGTCGTCGGCCATCTCCGGCGGCATCCCGAGCAGTTCGCCGATCACCCGCACCGGAACCGGTTCCGCCAGGGCGCGCCGCAGATCGACCGGGACGCCGGGCTCCGCCGCCGCGATCGCGTCCACCAGCCCGGCGGTGATCGCCTCGACGCGCGGCAGCAGCGCGTTGACCCGGCGCGGGCCGAACGCCGGGCTGATCAGCCGCCGCAGCCTGCGGTGCTCGGGGCCGTAGGCGGTGAACATGTTCTGTCCCGACACCCACAGGTCGAGAGGCCAGCGGCCCAGCACCCGCTCGGGGAACCCCGGCCAGTGCCGGTGCGGGTCCTTCGAGACCCGGGGGTCGGTGAGCAACAGCCGTAACAGGTCCGGGTCGTTGACCGCCCAGACGGTGACGCCCAGCAGGTCGGCGCGGACTGCGGGACCGCCGGCGTGCAGGGCGGCCTCCTCGGCGCGGCGCGCGTGCCCCGTGGGGTCGAGGGACAGGGGCTTGGACTCGCTCATCCGACCGCCTTCACGGGACGCCGCGCACCAGTCGCACCGGGACGGGCACGGCACGGCCCCGGCGTCCGGGCCCGCCCCACGCCCACCCGATTCTCCCCGGTGGTCCACGCGGACATACCCGCTCCACGGGGTCCGTTTCGCGCCGTTTCGCGCGCCCCCGCGTGGGCACCGACCGTCACTCCGGCGTGGGTTCGGTGTGGTTGTCGCGCAACTCCCGGGAAGAGGGCGAAAGTTGGGACAACGGACTCTTCTCTTCCCCCGTGCGCTATGTCACTCTCCCGGAGCGAACCTCACGAGGGGATGACTCAATGCGAGTGCTGACCAGAAGGCTCGTCGCACTGACCGGTGCGCTCGCCCTGTCGGGAACGGTCGCGGCCTGCGGCTCCGACGGGGACGGCGACTCGGGCACCATCGAACTCACCATCAGCATGAACGCCATCGCCGGCGGCAAGAACGCCGCCGAGGCCGACTGGGTCGAACAGTGGGTCATCCCGCGGTTCGAGGAGGAGCAGGCGGCGGCCGGCGTCGAGGTCGACGTCACCTTCGAGCCCAGCGGCGTGGACGACGAACAGTACAAGTCGCGGCTGGCCCTCGACCTCCAGTCCGGCGCGGGCCCCGACCTCTACACCCTGGACGGCATCTGGCTGGGCGAGTTCGCCCAGGCCGGCTACGTCGAACCGCTGGAGCGCACCGACCCCGACCACGCGGCCTGGGAGGGCTGGGAGCAGATCCCGGACGCCGTCCAGGCGCTCGCCACCTTCGACGGCGCGCTGCACGGGATACCCGCGGGCACCGACGGCCGGGTCCTCTACTACAACCGCCAGCTCTTCGCCGAGGCCGGGCTGCCCGCCGACTGGCAACCCGCCGACTGGGACGAGATCATCGGGGCCGCCGAGGCCCTGGCCGCCCTGGACGGCGTCACCCCGATCCAGCTCAACGCCGGCACCGCCATGGGCGAGGCCACCACCATGCAGGGCGTGCTGCCGCTGCTGGCCGGCGCCGGCGAGGAGATCCACACCGAGGGCGCCGGCTGGACCGGCGACAGCGCCGGCCTGGAGCGTGTCCTCGACCTCTACGCCGAGATCTACGGGGCCGGCCTCGGCGACCGGCAGCTCCAGCAGGAGACCCAGGGCCGCGACAAGTCCTTCGAGGAGTTCGCCGCCGGCGAGATCGGCATCCTGCTGGAGAGCGACTACTTCTGGCGTTCCGTGGTCAACCCCGACGGCGGTGTCGCGCCCATGCAGGACCGCGACGAGGACGTCGGCTACGCCCTCATCCCCGCCGTCGCGCCCGGCGCGGGGCTCGACGGCGCCGACCACGTCTCCACCTCGGGCGGCAACGTCCGGGTGGTCAACCCGGCGGGTGACCACGCCGACCTCGCCTGGGAGCTGCTGACCTTCATGCACTCGGCCGAGGCGGTCACCGCCCTCGTCGGCGACGACCCCAGGATCACCGCCCGCGCCGACGTCAACGAGGCGCTGCTCGGCGACGATCCGATGCTGACCTTCGTCAACGAGCAGGTGCTTCCGCTCACCTCCTACCGGCCGGCCCTCGACGTCTACCCGCAGGTCTCCGTCCTCCTCCAGGAGGCCACCGCGGCCGTCGTCGACGGCGGGGACCCCGCCGAGGCCGCCGCCGACTACCGGGAAGGGCTTGAGGAGGTCGTGGATGGCGACATCGCCCCCTGAGCCGGGCGGGCGGCGGGCCGGGGCGGGGCCGCGTGAACGTGACGCGGCCGGCCTCGGCCGGCTCGGGGCGACCGCGTTCGTCGTTCCCGCGCTGCTGCTGATCGCCGCCTTCCTGGTCTTCCCCGCGCTGTGGACCGTCTACCTGGGGGCCACCGACTACCGGCTCACCGGCCTGGCGGCCGTCGACCCCCAGGTCGTCGGCCTGGAGAACGTCGAACGCGCCCTGGACGACGACGGCTTCACCCACTCCCTCGGCCTGACGCTCCAGTTCGTCCTCGGCTCCGCCGTCATCGGGCAGGCGGGACTCGGCTTCGCCCTCGCCTGGGTGCTGCGCGACCGGCGCGGCCTCGGCCGCCGGCTGATCGAGGCCATGGTGCTGCTGGCCTGGATCCTGCCCAGCAGCGTGATCGCGTTCCTGTGGATCGCGCTGCTCGACCGCGACGACGGCACCCTCAACGCGCTGCTCTCCACGCCGGGCACCGCCTGGCTGCTGGAGCACCCGATGCTCTCCCTGATCGTCTTCAACATCTGGCGCGGCACCGCGTTCTCGATGATGCTCTACGCGGCCGCCCTCGGGAACGTGCCGCCCTCCCAGCTGGAGACCGCCCGGCTGGCCGGCGCCTCGTCCTGGCAGCAACTGCGGGACGTGGTCTTCCCCCGCATCCGGGGGCATGTGCTGACCAACCTGCTGCTGATCAGCCTGTGGACGTTCAACGACTTCACGCCGTTCCTGCTGACCGGCGGCGGGCCGGAGGACCGCACCGAGATCATGCCGGTCTTCATCTACGAGACCGCGCTCTTCGGCGGCGAACTCGGCTTCGGCGCCGCCCTCTCGGTGCTGATGCTGCTGATCAACCTGGTGATCGCGGTGGTCTACGCCCGGCTGCTGCGCAGGCGGAAGGACCGGGACCGATGACGCCCCCACCGGCCACGCCCCCGGAGGCGACGCGCGAGGACCGGCACGCGGCGGGGCTCGACGGCGCCCGCCGGCTGCTGGCCACCGTCGGCTTCTACACCTTCTGCTCGCTGGTCCTCGCGTTCTTCACCGTGCCGCTGCTCTGGCTCGCCAGCGCCCCCTTCGACGACACCCCTTCCATCACCGCCTCGCTGCCCTCGTTCACCCTCGCCAACTTCGAGACGCTGCTGGACAACCGGTACGCGATGCGCTCCCTCGGCAACTCCGCCGTGCTCGCGCTGGGCACCGGCGCCCTGGTGGTGGTCTGCGCGGCGCTCGCCGCCTACGCGCTGAGCCGGGTCCGGCTGCCGGGCCGCGACGCGCTGCTCTACGCCCTGCTGCTGCTCTCCTCCATCGTCACCGGCACCGCCGCCATGGTGCCGCTGTTCAACCTCGCCTTCGAACTCGACCTGATCGACTCACAGTTGGGCGTAATCCTGGTCCTGTCCGGCGGGCTGCTGCCCTCGGCGGTCTTCATCCTCAAGGACTTCATGGACGGCACCCCCCGCTCCTACGAGGAGTCCGCGCAGGTCTTCGGGGCCTCCCCGCTCCAGGTGCTGCGGCACGTGGTGGTGCCGCTGGTCAGGCCGGGGCTGGCCACCATCGCCGTCTGGGCCGTCGCGCAGGTCTGGGGCAACTTCCTCATCCCGTTCCTGCTGCTGCGCTCCCCGGAGAAGTCGCCGGCGGCCGTGGTGATGTACACCTTCTACACCGAGGGCGGCCAGCCCGACCTGGCCCTGATCTCCACCTTCTCGCTGCTCTACTCGGTGCCGGTGGTGCTGATGTTCCTGCTGGTCAGCTCCCGCTACGGCTTCCGGTTCCACGGAGGGATCAAACGCTGATGGCCGACCTCACCCTGGCCGCCCTGACCAAGGTCTACCCCGGCGGCGTCCGCGCGCTGGACTCCGTCGAACTGACCGTCGCCGACGGCGAGTTCTTCGCCCTGCTCGGCCCCTCCGGCTGCGGCAAGACCACCCTGCTGCGCACCCTCGCCGGCCTGGAGACGGCCACCTCGGGCGCCGTGCTGCTCGGCGGGAGGGACGTCACCGCCGTGCCGCCGGGGCGGCGGGACGTCGCGATGGTCTTCCAGGACTACGCGCTCTTCCCGCACATGACCGTGACGGACAACATCGCCTACCCCCTGCGGATCCGGAAGGTGCCCGGCAGACAACGCCGCGACCGCGCGGCCCAGACCGCCGCGGAACTGGGCCTCGGCGACCATCTCGAACGCCGCCCCGACCAGCTCTCCGGCGGCCAGCAGCAACGGGTCGCGCTGGCGCGGGCGATGGCCTGCCACCCGCGCGCGTTCCTCTTCGACGAACCGCTCTCCAACCTCGACGCGCGGATGCGCCTGGAGGCCCGCACCTTCCTCAAGCGGCTCCAGCGCGAGCTGGGCGTCACCACGGTCTTCGTCACGCACGACCAGGCCGAGGCGCTGGCGCTGGCCGACCGGATCGCCGTCATGGAGCACGGCCGGATACGCCAACTCGGCACGCCGGCCGATGTCTTCCGCCGTCCCGCCAACACCTTCGTCGCCTCCTTCATCGGCTCCACCCCGATGAACCTGCTGCCGGGCACCGCGGAAGGGGGCGCCGTCCACGTCGCCGGCACCGCGCTGCCCACCCCCGGGGGGCTGGCGCTGGCCGAGGGTGAGGAGCTGACCTACGGCATCCGGCCCGAGTACCTGACCTTCCACCCGCGCCCCGTCCCCGGCGCCCTGGCCGGCGAGGTGCGGGTGGTGGAGAACCTGGGCAGCTCCCAGCTCGTCACCCTGGAGGGGCCGGCCGGGGAGGTGCGCGTCGTCGTCGACGAGGACACCGAGCTCGCGCCGGGAGTGGCGGGGCACGCGCTGCCGCGGGCCGACCGGGCGCTGGTCTACCGGAACGGTGAACTGCTGGGCGCCTCGGGGTACGAGGGGCCGGCGACGGGAACGAGGACACCGTGACACCCGCGACCGACACCGTCCACCGGGGGCGCTGGACCCTCGCCGACCGCCTCGAACAGTCCCTGCGCGAGCTGCCGTTCGAGGTGCCGCCCGGCACGGCCGGCCTCACCGTCGAGCTGTCCTACGAACGCGGGGCCGGGGTCCTCGACCTCGGCTGCCTCGGCCCGGCCGGCTACCGGGGCTGGTCGGGCGGCGCCCGCGACCACTACACCGTCGCCGCCGACTGGGCCACCCCCGGCTATCTGCCGGGCGAGCCGGAGCCGGGGGAGTGGCGGGTGCTGCTGCGGCTGCACCGCGTGCCGCCCACCGGCCTGGAGTACCAGGTGCGGATCACCACCACCGGCCGCCGCCGGGACCCGCCCGCCGCCCCCGCCGATCCGCCGGTGCCGCGACGGCCCGACCGCCGGCCGCTGCCCGGGGTCGACGGGATGCGCTGGCTGGCCGGCGACTGCCACAGCCACACCGTGCACAGCGACGGCGCGCTGACCCCCGCCGAACTGGCGGCGCTGGCCGCCGCCCAGGGCCTGGACTTCCTCGCCGTCACCGACCACAACACCGTCAGCCACCACCCCCAGCTCCCGGGGCTGGGCGCCCGCTACGGCCTCGCCCTGCTGCCGGGGCAGGAGGTCACCACCGACACCGGGCACGCCAACGTCATCGGGGACGTCGGCTGGGTCGACTTCCGGCGCCCCGCCGACCACTGGCTCGCCCACGCCAGGCGCCACGGCGGGCTGTTCTCGGTCAACCACCCGGTGGCCACCGACTGCGCCTGGCGCAACGCGCTCACCGACCGGCCGCGCCATGTCGAGGTGTGGCACAGCGGGTGGGCCGACCGGCGCTTCGGCGCGCCGCTGGCCTGGTCGGCCGCGTGGCGGCCGGACGTGGTGGCGCTCGGCGGCAGCGACTTCCACCGGCTGGGCGCCGACGCGTTGCCGGGGCGGCCCACGACGTGGGTGCTGGCCGAGGACGGGGGGCCGGACGCGGTGCTTGCGGCGCTGGCCGCCGGGCGGGTGGCCGTCTCGGCGGGGCCGAGGGCGCCGCTGCTGCTGCGGCTGGGGGACGAACTGCTCGCCCTCGACGCCGAGGGCACGGCGCTGGTCCGCCCCGACGGCGGGCGCGCCGTCGTCCACGGCGACCGCGTGGTGCTCCCGGCGGAGCCGGGCCCGCACCGGCTGGAGACCCACGAGAACGAGGTCGTCGCGCTGGTCTGCTGACGCGGCGCGGTCGACGACGAGGGCACCGGGCCGTCTCGGCGGGCGGCCGTCCCGCAGCGGTGGTGCGTGGGGGCGGCCGCGGGCGACGACGGTCCCGGTTGTCCGGCACCGTCGTCGCCCGCGCCACCCCCCGGGGGCACTCAGTGGTGGGACGGCATCTCGCCCTCGACGACGGTGAAGGTCGTCGTGGCGTCCTCCGAGACGTTGCCCGCCACGTCGGTGGCGCGGTAGGTCACGGTGGTCTCACCGAGGTCGTGGACCATGAACGGGTCCGTGTAGGCGGTGAACTCGCCGTCGCCCAGCGCGTACTCGATACCCGCCACGCCGGACTCCTCGTCCGTCGCGGTGAGTTCGACCGTGGCCATCGCCACGTACGCGCCGTCCGCGTCCTGTTCGCCGGTCACCTCGGCGGTGACCTCGGGCGCGGTGGTGTCCTCCTCGCCGGGTGGCGCCTCCACCACGTCGACGTAGGTCATCTGGCTGGTGGAGACGTTGCCCGCCACGTCCGTGGCGCGGTAGGTCACCCGGTGGGTGCCCGGCTCGTCGAGGACGAAGGGCTCCTCGTACGGCTGGAACACCGTGGCGCCGACCGCGTAGTCGATGCTCTCCACGCCGGAGTCGTCGTCCGTCGCGGTGAGTTCGACGGTCGCGCTGCCCACGTAGGCGCCGTCCTCGTTCTGCTCGCCGGTGATCTCGTGGGTGACCTCGGGGGCGGTGGTGTCCTCCTCGCCGCCGCCACCGTCGTCGCCCTCGGTCACCACCAGGGTGCCCTGCATGGCGAGATGCCCGGGGATGGTGCAGAAGTAGCGGTAGGTGCCCGGGGTCAGCTCGACGTCGATCTCGTGCTTGCCTCCCTTGGCGTCGTTCGGGTTGGCCAGCAGGTTGACCCGCACGTCGTTGTTGTAGTCCGAGTTGGAGACGTCGAACGTCAACGTGTGCGCCATGCCGGTGGTGTTGCCGGTCGCCTCGCTGTTCTCGAAGACCAGGGTGGCCGGGCCGGCGACCGCCTCGACGGGCGCGGTCTCGTAGCTGTCCAGGTCGTTGTCGGCGGTCCAGGTGAGGATCTGCTCCTCCGTCGGCTCCGGCTCCGGCGCGTCGGCGACCGCGCTCTGGCCGCTCGGCTGGGCCTGCGCCGCCGGCAGCGTCGCGAGGCCGAGACCGGCGAGGGAGACCGTCAGCAGTGCCGCCAGCGGTCGCCACCCCCGGACGCGGGCCCGGCGCGGCTGGGGCGTCGACCCCCCGTCCGTGCTGGTGTGTTTCATCGTTCCCTACCTCCTGCTGGGGAGTTGTCCGCCGTCACCGCTGGGCCAGCTGCTCGGGCGTGGGGGTGGCGGGGCCGCCTTCGTAGGTGACCCGCCAGAGGGCGGACTCCTCGGTGAGGTTGAAGAAGCCGCGCCCGTAGTCCAGGACGTAGAGCGAACCGTCGGGGGCGAACTTCCAGTCCATCAGGTTGCGGATGCCGCCGTCGCCGTCGGGGATGATGGCGTCCAGCGACTCGGCGTGGACGGGGAGCCCGCCGGAGCCGGCGTTCTCCGGGTCCATCACCACGGCGTGGCGCGGCTGTTCGTCGTCGTAGTGGTCACCGACGAACCACTTGCCGTCCCAGTACGCGGGCCAGGCCACGTCGCTCTCGGTGGTCTCGTCGTGGCGGTAGACCGGGCCGTTCATCGTGGCCTGGCCGCCGCCGCGCAGCCACGGGAGCAGCAGCGTCGCCTCGTCGGCCTCGTAGCTGGGCAGGCCGTTCTCGTCCCTGGGGTAGTCCGGCGCGCCGCCCTGCGGCGAGTACCAGATGTTGTTCGGCGTGACCGGCGGCACCTCGACGAGGCCGTCGTTGTGCGGGGACTCGTTCCTGGGCGCGTCGCAGTCGTACCAGTCGAGCGGCAGGGTCGGGTCGGGCAGGTTCCGGTCCCGGTAGGGCTGGTTGTTGCCCATGCAGTACGGCCAACCCCGGTTGCCCGCCTCGGTGATGACGGCGAACGTGTCGTACTTGGCGGGGCCCCAGGTGGTGCTGGGCTCGCCGGCGTCGGGGCCGACCCAGCCGGCGTAGAGCCAGTCGGTGGCCGGGTCGATCGCGATGCGGGAGGGGTTGCGGACGCCCATCACGTAGATCTCCGCGCGGGTCTTGCCGCCGCCCTCCTCGTCGCCGGTGAAGAGGTTGCCCTCGGGGATGGTGTACGTCCCGTCCGGTTCGGGGTGGATGCGCAGGATCTTGCCGTTGAGGTTGTTGGTGTTGCCCGAGGTCCGGCGCGCGTCCGCGAAGGCGACGCCCTCGTACTGGGGCTCGGGGTTGTTGCCCGAGTACCCGTCGGTGAAGCCCGAGGAGTTGTTGTCGCCGGTGGCGATGTACAGGTTGCCCTCGGAGTCGAAGTCCATGCCGCCGCCGGCGTGGCAGCAGCTGTGGATCTGCGCGTCCCAGTTGAGCAGCGTCACCTCGGAGGCGGTGTCCAGGGTGCCGCTGGCCTCGTCGAACGTGAAGCGGCTGACGCGCCGTTCACCGATCCTGGCCTCCCGGTCGATGGTGGCGTGCGGCATCCAGTACAGGTAGACGTACGCGTTCTCCGAGAAGGCCGGGTCGAGGGCGATGCCCAGCAGGCCCTCCTCGGTCTTGGTCAGCTCGTCGCCGCCGCCCTTGTTGCCGAAGACCTCCAGGTTCGCGGCGAGGGAGACGGAGTCGTCCGACGGGTCGTAGACGTGGACCGTGCCCTGGCCGAGACCGATCTGCGGGTCCTCCCAGTCGGTGACCAGCGGGTCGTCCGCCCAGCCACCGGCGCGCCCGATGTAGAACACCCGGCCGTCGTCGGCGATGTCCAGGCCGTGCGGCTCCCCGATCTGGTCCAGCTCGCCGGGCTGGTTGGGCTCGGTGACGCGCTCGGCCGTGTAGTTGTCGGTGATGGTGGCCTGGCAGTCGGCCCTGGTCAGGCCGCCGGTCCACAGCAGCGCCCCGCGCAGGTGGGAGCGGAACTCCTCCTCGGCGAAGCTCTCGGCGGTGCCGCCCATGCCGGTGTAGAACGAACGGCCGCCGTCGTAGTCGCGGCACCAGGAGATCGGGTGGTCCCAGCCCTGGGCGCCGGGGCCCGGGGTGTAGGTGTTCTCCCGGACGCGGGCGACGGTGTGCACCTGGCCGCTGGGGTTCTCGGTCCAGTCGTACCAGACGTCCGAACGTTCCCATTCGAGCGGCAGGTCGACGGTGGACGGGTTCTGCCGGTCGCCGACCTCGACGACCGCGTCCTGGGCCTCCGTCGGGCTGCCGTCGTCGGGGCGCGCCCCGACGAGGCCGGTGAACCACTCGGACTCCGGTTGGGCGGTGGCGGCGTCGTGGACGCCGAGGAACCCGCCTCCGGCCTGGACATAGCCCTGGAGCGCGGCCTCCTGGTCGGCGTCGAGGACCGCGCCGTCCGCGGAGAGGAAGACGACCGCGTGGTAGGCCAGCAGCCCGTCGGGCGTGAAGGCGGTCGGGTCGTCGGTGGCCTGGACGTCGAACTGCTCCTCGGCCGGGCCCTCGGCCCCTATGGCCGTGATGGCCTCGACGGCGGCCTCCGTGCGGTCCGCCGGCGCTTCGGCCGCGTGGAAGACGAGCACCTGGGCATCGGCTGCCCCGGGCAGTACGCCTGACTGTTCAGTTCCCTCCTCGTTACCTGAGGCCGTGGGGGAGACCCCCAGCAGCGCGATCGACAGGGTGGCTGCAAGTGCGAAGATCTGCGGCTTGCGGCGCATAGCTCGCCCGCCCCTCTTGGGTTACAGAAGCCAACGCCCAAGGAAGCTAGACCTCTTTTACCGTGTCGCCAATGGCTATAACCGGAATCGAGGAAACTTTGTCCTGAGGGTGGGCAAACTCTTGTCGTGCTCATACCATGAGGCGCCATCAGAGTCGTTGACCACTGAGCGAGGAAGGCTCTGCGATGCGCCGACCAGGCTTCTCCCGGCGAATGTTCACGACGGGCGCGGCGGCCGCCGCGCTGGCCCCGGCGGGTCTGGCCGCGACTGCCGTGGGAGCCACGGCAGGGCGGGCCAGCGGGGAACCCCGCACCAGCGAGGTGAAAACGATCACCCTCTACGCGGAGGAGGTCGGCGACGGGCAGGCGGGCTACGGCCTGGAGCCCGGTCAGGCGACCATTCCCGGCCCGCTGTTGGAGATGTACGAGGGCGACTCCTACGAGATCGAACTCGTCAACAACATGGACGTGGACGTCTCCCTGCACGTCCACGGCGTCGACTACACCATCGAGAACGACGGCACCGCCCACACCGACAGCACGGTGGCGCCGGGCGAGAGCCGCGTCTACACCTGGACCACGCACGCCCCCGGCGTCCGTGAGGACGGCAGCGTGATCGCCGGCAGCGCCGGCTACTGGAACTACCACGACCACATCGTCGGCACCCCGCACGGCACCGGCGGCCTGCAACGGGGGCTCTACGGCGGGCTGATCGTGCGCCGCGAGGGCGACCTGGTCCCGGACAAGACGTTCGTCGTCGTCTTCAACGACATGACCACCAACAACCTCCAGGACGGGCCCGACTTCGAGGCGGTGGTCGGCGAGCGCGTGGAGTTCCTCTCCATCACGCACGGCGAGTACTACCACACCTTCCACCTGCACGGTCACCGTTGGGCCGACAACCGCACCGGGCTGCTGGCCGACGAGAACGACCCGAGCCGGGTCATCGACAACAAGATCTGCGGCCCCGGCGAGTCCTTCGGCTTCCAGGTGATCGCGGGCGAACACGTCGGCCCCGGTCACTGGATGTACCACTGCCATGTGCAGAGCCACTCCGACATGGGCATGGCCGGGATGCTGATCGTCGCCGACGAGGACGGCAACGCCCCCGGCGACCCCGGCCACCACGCCGAACCCTCGGGCGACGCGCCCCGCTCGGAAGAGGACGCGCACGCCCACCACTGACCGTCGTCCCCCCACGGACCGGGTCCCGCGCGCCACCCCCGGCACCGGGTGGCGCGTGCGCGGCCGGAAATCGTCTTCTGACCCGGCGGGGCCCCGCCGGGAACGGCCGGGTCAGAAGGCGAGCACCGCGACCGTCGCCGCGTAGACCAGGATCAGCGTCACCCCGTCGAACCCCAGCCGCAGCCAGCCCCGTTCCTGACGCACCAGCAGGCCGCCCAGCAGCACGGTGGTCATCAGCAGCGCGCTCGCCGTCAGGAACAGCTGGTCCGTCCGCGCCGCGTGGAAGAGCGAGCCGCCCCGGTAGGCGAGGTCGCCCACCACCAGGTTCAACGCGTCCAGGCAGTTGCCGCCCACCACCGCCGCGATCGCCAGCGTCACCGCGCCCCTGCGCACCGCGGCGATCGCCGTCACCGTCTCGGGCAGCGCGTTGACCACGCCCATCAGCACCGCGCCCACGAACCCGGCCGCCAGGCCGGTCACCTGCACAAACGTCTCCGCGGCCCGCGCCACCACCCAGCCGCCGACCAGCACCGCGCCCGCGATGGCCAGGAACTCGCCCCACAGCGTCCGCGTGCGCCGCGCCCGGGTGGCCTCCTCGGCGTGCGGCCGGTCCGGCACGGTGTCACGGGTGCGCACCGCCACCCACATCGGCCGCGCGTGGCCGCCGATCAGCCGCAGCCCGCCCCAGTAGAACGCCACCATCACCGGCGAGACCGGGTGCACGCCCAGCACCGTCACGTCCGGGCTGAAGCTGGCCATCAGCGCCAGCGCCAGCAGGCCGATCAGCAGGCAGCCGAAGAGCAGGTTGGCCAGCGAGGCCGCCGCGTGCTCCAGGTTCACCCTGCGGTAGGCCGCGTCCGCCGCCACCACCGCCAGGGTCTGCGCCGCGATGCCGCCGACGGCGTTGCTGTACGCCAGGTCGGGGTGGCCGTCGGCCGCGCTGACGGCCGTCATCACGATCCCGGACATCGACGCCACCAGGCCGAAGAAGACCGCGCCGAAGAGCGCCTCGCCCTGCCCGGTGCGGTCGGCCAGCACGTCGCCGAGGGTGGCCAGCCGGACGCTGCCGACCACCGTCAGCAGGCCGGCGAGCAGAAAGAGGGCCACGCTCCAGCCCAGCGGCCAGGAGCCGGTCAGGATTTCGGACATACGCCGCATCCTGGCCTCTTCTCCCCGCCTCCGCCGGGAGGCCGACCGGCCCGGTGCGCCGCCCGCGTATGGGTTCCGTCAATGACGGGCCCGGGGCTGTAGGGAAACCGTCAACGAAAGGCCACAAACGGTCGGTAAGTGGAAGTCTCGGGTCTCGTTCGCTCGATTCCGTTCCGTCTCTCAGGAGCCGTCGATGGCCGACCTGGCCTTCGCCCTCACTACGCTCGCCGCCTTCCTCCTGGTGGCCCTCGTGGCGAAGGGGGTGACCCGGCTGTGAGCCCCCACGACGTCGTCGGACTGGTGGTGGCCGCCGCCCTGCTGGTCTATCTCGTGACAGCCCTCCTTCTCGCCGAGAGGTTCTAGGCGCCGCGCATGAACGCCCAACTCGCCGGGGTGCTCCAACTGACCGCGCTGCTCGGCGCGCTCGCCCTGGCCCACCGCCCGCTCGGCGACCACATCGCCGACGTCCACACCTCGCGCCGGCACCTGCGCGTCGAGCGGCTCGTCTACCGGGCCGTCGGCGTGCGGCCCGACGCCGAGGTCGGTTGGACCGGCTATCTGCGGGGCGTGCTGGCCTTCTCCCTGGTCGGCATCGCCCTGCTCTACCTGCTCCAACGACTCCAGGACGTGCTGCCCGGCTCGCTCGGCTTCGCCACGATCCCGCCCGACCAGGCGTTCAACACCGCCGTCTCCTTCGTCACCAACACCAACTGGCAGTCGTACTCCGGCGAACAGACCATGGGACACCTGGTGCAGACGGGCGGCCTGGCCGTGCAGCACTTCCTGTCCGCCGCCGTCGGCATGGCCGTCGCCGTCGCGCTGGTGCGCGGCTTCGCCCGCACCAGCACCGGCGCACTGGGCAACTTCTGGGTCGACCTGGTGCGCGGCACCGTCCGCGTGCTGCTGCCGCTGGCCGCGTGCGCCGCGCTGGTGCTGGTCGCCTGCGGCGTCATCCAGAACCTGTCCGGCATCCACCACGTCGGCCAGTTCCTCGGCGGCACCCAGCAGTGGAACGGCGGCGCCGTCGCCTCCCAGGAGGCCGTCAAGCTGCTGGGCACCAACGGCGGCGGCTACTTCAACGCCAACAGCGCCCACCCGTTCGAGAACCCCACGCCGTTCAGCAACCTCTTCGAGATCTTCCTGATCCTGCTGCTGCCCGTCGCCCTGACCCGCACCTTCGGCCGGATGGTCGGCTCCACCCGGCAGGGCTACGCGGTCCTCGGCGCGATGGGCGTGCTCTGGGTGGCCTTCGCCGGACTGATGCTGCTCACCGAGCACCACGGCGCCGGGCCCGCTCCCGAGCTGGCCGGCGGCGCCATGGAGGGCAAGGAGACGCGCTTCGGCGTCAGCGGCTCGGCGCTCTTCGCCGTCGCCACCACCGGCACCTCGACGGGCGCGGTCAACGCGTTCCACTCCTCGTTCACCGGCCTCGGCGGCGGCATCACCATGGTCATGATGCAGCTCGGCGAGATCGCCCCCGGCGGCGTCGGCACCGGCCTCTACGGCATGTTGATCACGGCCGTGATCGCCGTCTTCCTCGCCGGACTCATGGTCGGCCGCACCCCCGAGTACCTCGGCAAGCGGCTCGGCCCCCGCGAGATCAAGCTCGCCGCCTGCGCTCTGCTGGTCACCCCCGCGCTGGTGCTCCTCGGCACGGCGGCCGCCGTCGCGCTGCCGACCCCGCCGGACGCCATGCTCAACGGCGGCGCCCACGGCTTCTCCGAGATCCTCTACGCCTACACCTCGGCCGCCCAGAACAACGGCTCCGCGTTCGCCGGCCTGTCGGCCGACACCCCCTGGTACAACACCACGCTCGGCCTGGCGATGCTGCTGGGCCGGCTGCTGCCGATCGTCTTCGCGCTGGCGCTGGCCGGCTCGCTGGCCGCCCAGCGCCGGCGGCCCGCCACCGCCGGCACCCTCAGGACCGGCACACCCCTGTTCACCGGCCTGCTGACCGCGACCCCGCTGGTCATCTCAGGACTCACCTTCGTCCCCGCGCTCGCGCTGGGACCGCTCGCCGAGGGACTCGCCGCATGAGCACCCACACCCCCGCCCCCACCGGGACCGCGCCGTCCGCTCCCGCACGCCCCCGGGACGGCGGCGCCCTGCCCGGCCGCGCCACCCTGGCCGCCGCCGTGCCCGGGGCGTTCCGCAAGCTCCACCCGCGCACCATGGCCAGGTCACCCGTCATGTTCGTGGTGCTGGTCGGCTCCGTCGCGACCACCCTGCTGGCCGCGGCCGACCCCGGCGACCGGTTCGGCTGGGCCGTGACCGCCTGGCTGTGGCTGACCGTGCTCTTCGCCAACCTCGCCGAGGCGGTCGCCGAGGGCCGGGGCCGCGCCCAGGCCGAGAGCCTGCGCCGCACCAGGACCGACACCGTCGCCCGCCGGCTGACCGCCGACCGCGCGGCGGAGGAACGCGTCCCCGGCACCGCGCTGACCGTCGGCGACCTCGTCGTCTGCGAGGCGGGGGACGTGATCCCCGGAGACGGGGACGTGGTCGAGGGCGTCGCCTCCGTCGACGAGTCCGCGATCACCGGCGAGTCCGCGCCCGTGATCCGGGAGTCCGGTGGCGACCGCTCGGCCGTCACCGGCGGCACCCGGGTCCTCTCCGACCGGATCGTCGTCCGGATCACGGCCCGACCGGGCGAGACCTTCATCGACCGGATGATCGGCCTTGTCGAGGGAGCCGCCCGGCAGAAGACCCCCAACGAGGTCGCCCTCACCATCCTGCTGGCCTCGCTGACCGTGGTCTTCCTGCTGGCCGTCGTCACCCTCCGCCCGTTCGCGCTCTTCGCCGGCGCGGGCGCCCAGGCCACGCCGCTGGTGCTGACCGCGCTGCTGGTCTGCCTCATCCCCACCACCATCGGCGCGCTGCTCTCCGCGATCGGCATCGCCGGCATGGACCGGCTGGTCAGGCGGAACGTGCTGGCCGTGTCCGGACGCGCCGTCGAGGCCGCGGGCGACGTCTCGACGCTGCTGCTCGACAAGACCGGCACCATCACCCACGGCAACCGGATGGCCCACGCCTTTCTGCCGGTGCGCGGGGTCACCGTCGCGGAGCTGGCCGCCGCCGCCCAGCTCTCCTCCCTCGCCGACGAGACGCCCGAGGGCCGCTCCGTGCTGCGCCTGGCCGAGGACGGCCACGGCCTGCCGGCCCGGGACCTGGACGCCGTGCCAGGCGCCGACTGGATCCCGTTCTCCGCCACCACCCGGCTCTCCGGGGTGGACGTCACCGACGGCGGGACGGTCCGCCGGATCCGCAAGGGCGCCGCCGGCTCCGTCGCCCGCTGGGTGCGCGACCACGGCGGCGTCGAGCCGGTCGAGGCCGACCGGATCGCCGACCGCGTCGCCGCACAGGGCGGCACCCCGCTCCAGGTCGCGGTCAGCGACACCGAGGGAGCCCGGGTCCTCGGCGTCGTCCACCTGAAGGACACCGTCAAGGACGGGATGCGGGAACGCTTCGAGGAACTGCGCCGGATGGGCATCCGCACCGTCATGATCACCGGCGACAACCCGCTGACCGCGCGCGTCGTCGCCGAGGAGGCCGGCGTCGACGACTTCCTCGCCGAGGCCACCCCCGAGGACAAGATGGCGCTGATCAGGCGGGAACAGGCCGAGGGCCGGCTGGTCGCCATGGCCGGCGACGGCACCAACGACGCCCCCGCCCTGGCCCAGGCCGACGTCGGCGTCGCCATGAACACCGGAACGGCCGCCGCCAAGGAGGCCGGG
The DNA here is from genome assembly GCF_900230195.1 of Streptomyces zhaozhouensis. Lineage (GTDB taxonomy): Bacteria > Actinomycetota > Actinomycetes > Streptomycetales > Streptomycetaceae > Streptomyces > Streptomyces zhaozhouensis. The sequence continues at coordinate 309,372 of NZ_OCNE01000003.1, read as the reverse complement.
AACATGGTCGACCTCGACTCCGACCCGACCAAGCTGATCGAGATCGTCGAGATCGGCAAGCAACTGCTGATCACGCGGGGCGCGTTGACCACGTTCTCGCTCGCCAACGACGTGGCCAAGTACTTCGCGATCATCCCGGCGCTGTTCGCCGCGACCCACCCGTCGCTGGACCGGCTCAACATCATGGACCTGGCCGGGCCCCAGACCGCGATCCTCGCCGCGGTGATCTTCAACGCGCTGGTCATCGTCGCCCTGGTGCCGCTCGCCCTGCGCGGCGTGCGCTACCGCCCGGCCGGCGCCGACGCGCTGCTCCGCCGCAACCTCGCGGTCTACGGGCTCGGCGGGCTGGTCGTCCCCTTCCTGGGGATCAAGGCCGTCGACTGGCTGCTCGCCCTCTTCCTCTGACCCTCCACCCCTCCCGGACGGTTCGACCATGCGACACACCCTCACCGCCCTCGCCCGCAACTGCGGCGCCGCACTCCGCGCCCTGCTGGCGCTGACCCTGCTCACCGGCGTGCTCTATCCGCTGGCCGTCACCGGGGTCGCCCAGACGTTCCTCCGCGACCAGGCCAACGGCTCCCCCGTCACCGTGGACGGGCGCGAGGTCGGCTCCGCGCTCGTCGGCCAGCGCTACACCCTGCCGCCGGAGGACCAGGACGACCCCGGGGAACAGCCGCGCCCCGACCCGCGCTGGTTCCAGCCCCGCCCCTCCGACGGGCTCGGCACCAACAGCGTCAACACCCGGTACGACCTGCTGGTCTCCGGCGCCACCAACCTGGCGGCCGACAGCCCGGAACTGACCCGGGACATCGCCGCCGCCCGCGAACGGGTCGTCGCGTTCAACTCCGTCCCCGGACACGCCGTCGACCCCGAGGAGGTGCCCGCCGACGCGGTCACCTCCTCCGGCTCAGGACTCGACCCGCACGTCTCGCCCGAGTACGCCCGCCTCCAGGCCCCGCGCGTCGCCGCCGCCAACGGCCTGACCACCGAACGGGTCAACGCGCTGGTCGAGGAGCACACGGAGGGACGCACCCTCGGGTTCATCGGTGAACCGCGCGTCAACGTGCTGGCGCTTAACGTCGCACTGGACGCGCTGCGCCCGGACGCGCGGTAGCCCGACAGAAGCGGCAGACGGAGAGAAGAGGTCACACGAGATGACTCGGGTCCTGGTGGTCGAGGACGACGCCCAGCTCGTCCGCGCCCTGGTGATCAACATGCGGGTCCGCGAGTACACCGTGGACGCCGCCCCCGACGGGGCCGCCGCGCTGCGGCTGGCCGCCGCCCGCAAACCGGACATCGTGGTGCTCGACCTGGGCCTGCCCGACATGGACGGCATCGAGGTGATCACCGGGCTGCGCGGCTGGACCCGGGTCCCGATCATCGTGCTCTCCGCCCGGCAGACCTCGGAGGAGAAGGTCCGCGCCCTGGACGCCGGCGCCGACGACTACATCACCAAGCCCTACAGCATGGACGAGCTGCTCGCCCGGCTGCGCGCCGCCGTCCGCCGCGCCGACCCCGGCACCGCCGCGGAACGCGGGGTGGTCACCACGGTCGACTTCGAGATCGACCTGCTCGCCAAGAAGGTGCGCCGCGCCGGGCACGACGTGCGGCTGACACCCACCGAATGGCACCTGTTGGAGATCCTGATCAACCACCCGGGACGGCTGGTCACCCAGAACCAGTTGCTCTCCGAGGTCTGGGGTAGTTGGTCCGGCGGCCGGACCAACTACCTGCGGGTCTACATGGCCCAGCTGCGGCGGAAGTTGGAGCCCGACCCGTCGCGGCCCCGTTACCTGGTCACCGAGGCCGGCATGGGCTACCGCTTCGAACCGGGGCCGGCCGCCGGCGCCGCGCCGGAGGCGTGACCGTGCGGCGCGGCCGGCTGCGCGTCTACCTCGGCGCCGCCCCCGGCGTCGGCAAGACCTACGCGATGCTCTCCGAGGCCCACCGGCGCCTGGGGCGCGGGACGGACGTCGTCGTGGCCCTCGTCGAGACCCACGACCGGCCCCGCACCCGTACCCTGCTGCACGGTCTCGAGGAGATCCCCCGCGCGTCCCTCACCCACCGGGGCGCCACCTTCCACGAGATGGACCTGGCCGCCGTCCTCGCCCGGCGCCCCGCCGTCGCGCTGGTCGACGAGCTGGCCCACACCAACGTGCCGGGCTCCCGCAACGCCAGGCGCTGGCAGGACGTCGACGAACTGCTGGACGCCGGGATCGACGTGGTCTCCACCGTCAACATCCAGCACCTGGAGTCCCTCGGCGACGTGGTGGAGTCCATCACCGGCGTCCGCCAGCGGGAGACCGTCCCCGACGCCGTGGTGCGCAGGGCCGACCAGATCGAGCTCGTCGACATGGCGCCCGAGGCGCTGCGCCGCCGCATGGCGCACGGCAACGTCTACCCGCCCGACCGGGTGGACGCCGCCCTCGCCCACTACTTCCGGCCCGGAAACCTCACCGCGCTGCGGGAGTTGGCGCTGCTGTGGGTGGCCGACCGGGTCGACGAGTATCTGCGCCGCTACCGCGTCGAGCACGGCATCCGCTCCACCTGGCAGGCGCGGGAGCGGATCGTCGTCGGCCTGACCGGCGGCCCCGAGGGACGCGCCCTGATCCGCCGCGCCGCCCGGCTCGCCGAGAAGGGCGCCGGCGGCGAGGTGATGGCCGTCTACGTGGCCAGGGGCGACGGGCTGCGCGCCGCCTCGCCCCGGGAGCTGGCCGTCCAGCGCGACCTGGTCGAGGGCCTGGGCGGCACCTACCACCACGTCAGGGGGGAGGAGATCCCGTCCGCGCTGCTGGCGTTCGCGCGCAGCGCCAACGCCACCCAGATCGTGCTCGGCGTCTCCCGCCGCCGCCCCTGGGAGTACGTGCTGGGGCCCGGCATCTCCACCCAGGTCGCGCGCGAGGCGGGCCCCGACCTCGACGTGCACCTGGTCACCCACGAGCGGATGGGCAAGGGCCGGGGCCTGCCCGCCGCGCGCGGCGCCCGGCTGGGCCGGGCCAGGCTCGCCGCCGGCTGGGCGGTCGGCGTGCTCGGCCCGGCGGCGCTGACCTCGGCGCTGCGCGGCCTCGGCCCCGACGTCGGACTCGCCAACGACGTGCTGCTCTTCCTCGCGCTGGTGGTGGCCGCCGCGCTGCTCGGCGGGCTCTGGCCGGCGCTGGCGTCGGCGGCGCTCGGCTCGCTGCTGCTCAACTGGTTCTTCACCGCGCCCGCCCACACCCTCGACGTCGCCGGCTCGCACCATCTGCTGGCACTGGTGATCTTCTTCGGCGTCGCCGTCTCCGTCGCCTCCGTCGTGGACCTCGCCGCCCGCCGCACCCACCAGGCGGCCCGGCTGCGGGCCGAGTCGGAGATCCTGGCGTTCCTCGCCGGCGGGGTGCTGCGCGGCGAGACCGGGCTGCGCGAGCTGCTGACCAGGGTCGGCCAGACCTTCGCGGCCGAGTCCGTCGCGCTGTGGGAACGCGACGCGGAGCAGGGCAGGTTCGTCCGCGTCGAGGCCGTCGGCGGCGACCATCCGGAACGGCCCGAGGACGCCGACGTGGACGTGCCGGTCGGCGAACGGCTCGCGCTCACCCTCGGCGGCCGGGTGCTGCCGGCCGAGGACCGCAGGGTGCTGGCCGCGTTCGCCGCGCAGGCCGCCAGCGTGCTGGACCACCAGCGGCTGCGGGCCGACGCGCGCGCCGCCCGCGCGCTGGCCGAGGGCAACCGCATCCGCACCGCGCTGCTCGCGGCCGTCTCCCACGACCTGCGCACCCCGCTGGCCGCGATCAAGGCCAGCGTCTCCTCGCTGCGCGCGCCCGACGTGGACTGGCCGGAGGAGGACCGGGCCGAGCTGCTGGCCTCCGTCGAGGACGGCGCCGATCGGCTCAACCAGCTCGTCGGCAACCTCCTGGACGCCTCCCGGCTCCAGACCGACACCGTCCGCCCGGTGGTGCGCGCCACCGACCTGGACGAGGTGGTGCCCGTCGCGCTCGCCCAGGTCCCCGCCGGCCGGGTGACCACCCACATCCCCGAGTCCCTGCCGATCGTCCCGCTCGACGCGGGGCTGCTGGAGCGCGCGCTGGCCAACCTGGTGGAGAACGCCGTGAAGTACAGCCCGCCCGACCGGCCCGTGCTGGTCTCCGCCAGCTCGTTGCCCGGCTGGGTGGAGCTGCGGGTCGCCGACCGGGGGCCCGGGGTGCCGGACGAGGCGAAGGAGCGGATCTTCGAACCGTTCCAGCGCCACGGCGACGCCCCGCGCGGCGGCGGGGTGGGGCTCGGGCTGGCCGTCGCGCGGGGCTTCGTCGAGGCGATGGGCGGCACGCTGGCCGCCGAGGACACCCCGGGGGGCGGGCTCACCATGGTCCTGCGGCTCGCCACCGCCCCGCCGGGGGAGACGCCGCCGGGTCAGCAGCCGCCGCAGTTGTAGTAGGTCACGTCCCAGTGGTTGCCCTCGCGGGCGTAGATGTTGCCGGAGCCGGACTCGTACAGCGCGGCGCCGTCACCGCGCTCGCCGATGTAGGTGAACGCGCTGGTCACATACGAGTTGAGGCAGCTGCTCAGGCTGAAGTCCAGCTTGTAGCCGTTCCAGTGGCTATAGGTGCCGCCGGCGTGCCCGGTCTCCGTGCCACCGGTGACGTTCAACGCGCAGCCGCTGGCCGACTTCAGCGTCTGCGCGCCCTGGGCCGACGCGAGGTTCAGCTGCTCGAACGAGGTGCAGGTCGGGGTGTTGCGGTCCGAACACCCGCCGGACGACGACCAGGTGATGCCCGAGGAGCTGAACCGGGCGGTGGCCTGCGAGTGCGTGATCTTGGTGACCGCCGGGGTGACGGTCTCGACCTCGGCGGCCGGTGCCTCGGCGGCGGCGCTGACGGAGGGGGCGGCCAGGAACGACGCACCGGCGAGGGCGAGCACGCCGAGCACGGAACGAATGCGCATGGGGGACCCTTCTGCGTGGGGGACTGCCGAGGAGTAACCGGCAGCGGAGAACGGGGACTTGGTGTCACGAAAACGTCGTGCGAGCAGGATCGTGCCCGAGATCTACGCGCGTTGGCCAGAGGGCGGGACACTCTTTCTCACCCGGCCCTGCCGGGCAGCGGGGGTTGGTCGACCACGGAGCCTCAGGGCCGGGTGGGTTGTCGTCCACCCGCTCACCCGGGACGAGCGGCGCGCCACTCCGGGGCCAGGACGGACCACACCTCCATGTCGTGGCGGACACCACCCCGCGCATAGCTCTCGCGCAGCACCCCGTCCCGCACCATCCCCAGGCGCCGCGCGACCGCGATGCTCGGCTCGTTGGCCGCCGCGACCAGCCACTCCACGCGGTGGACGCCGCGTTCCTCCACGGCCCAGTCGATGATCACCCGCGCGGCCCTGGTCACCAACCCCCGCCCGACGGCCGCCGGTTCCAGCCAGCAGCCGGCCTCGGCCGTGCCCTGGGCGATGTCCATGGTCCGGAAGAGCACCCCGCCGACCAGCGTGCCCTCCGCCGTCCAGATGCCGTAGATCCGGCCGGTGTCCGAGGCGGCCTTCTCCGCGTAGGACTGGAGGAACGCGCGGCCGGAGGCGACGTCCCGCACCGCGTCGGCGAGCCCGATGTGGCGGCCGACGAACTCCCGCCCCCGGTCCATGTGCGCCACGAACTCCTCGGCCCGCCACGGCTCCAGAGGCCGCAGCACCGCGCCGTCCTCGCCCAGTGCTCTCTCGAACATCCCCACGCTCCCGTGCTCGTGCCGGCGCGGGGCCCGCGTGGGCCCCGCGCCGTCCGATCCTCGCACGGGAGTGTCAGCCCCCGGTGGTGAAGAGGAGCGAGTCCACGTCGAAGTTGTTCCCCGTCGGTGTGGTGAAGACGAGGAACAGCTTGTGGGTACCGGCCAGTTCGGCCACCGGGACCGCTTCGGTCGGCTCGTAGACGTCCCAGTCGCCGGTCGCGTGCACCGGCGTCGTCGCCAGCAGCTCGCCGTCCGGGGCGCCGGCGCGCAGCTCGATCGCGCCGCCGCCGTCGGGCGAGGAGATCCGGTAGCTGACGGTCTCCGCTCCCTCGACGCTCATCGGTTCGAAGGCGATCCAGTCGCCGTCGCTGATGTCGCCGATCCGCTGCCCGTTCTCCGCGTCCGGCTGGGAGACGATCCGGGTGCCGGACTGGTCGTGGTGGTACTCGGCCTGCTTGTGCTCCGGCTGGAGCACCGCCCGGCCGTAGCCGGTCAGCGCGCCGGTGCCCTCGGCGCCGCCGTCGGTGTAGCGGGCGTTGAGCACGTACCACAGGTCGGCGCCCTCCGGATGGCCGCCGAGGTCGCCGGTGTCCACCGTGCCGGAGCAGCCGCGCAGGTCGGTGGTGGGGTGCTCGTGGTCGTCGTGGCCCAACGCGGGGTTGACGAGGACCTGTTCGCAGTCGATCTCGCCGTCCTCCGGGTCGGTGACCGTCACCTGGTACGGGATCTGGTCGCCGAACTCGATGAGCCGGCCGCTGGTCGGGAAGTCGATGGAGACGGTCGGGGCCGTGTTGCCCACCGTCACGGGGATGTTGGCGTGGCCGGTGGCGCCGGCCGCGTTGGTCACCCGCAGCTGGGCGGTGAACTGGCCGACCTCCTCGTAGGTGTGGGTGACCTCGGACTCCTCGCTGTCGAAGGTGCCGTCGCCGTCGAGGTCCCAGGCGAACTCCAGCTCACCGCCGGCCGGGTCGGTCGAGTCGGCGCCGGAGAACTCGACGGTCAGCGGCGCGGGCCCGCTGGTCACCGAGGCCGTCGCCACGGCCTCCGGCCGCTGGCCGTCCGGCGCGTAGTCGATCCGGTAGAGCCCGGAGTCCGCGTTGCCGCCGCCGAACGCGCTGCCCCACTCCAGGACGTAGAGCGAGCCGTCCGGGCCGAAGGTCAGATCCATCGGCTTGACGAAGTCCTCCGTCGGCAGGAAGTCGTTGATCTTCAACACCCCGCTGTCGGAGTCCAGTTGGATCTCCTTGACGTAGTCGCGTGTCCACTCGTAGAGGAACTGCGCCCCGTCGTAGTACTCGGGGAACTTCGTCGGCGACGGGTTGTCGGGGTCGTAGCGGTAGACCGGCCCGGCCATCGGGCCCGAGCCGCCCTCGCCCATCTCCGGGAACTCCTCGGAGGGACCGTAGCCGTACCAGATCTCCGGCTGCTGGTTGGGCGGCAGCTCGACGAGACCGGTGTTGTTGGGGGAGGGGTTGGTCGGGTTGGCGCAGTCGAACTTCTCGCCCACCTCGCCGGTGTCCGGGTCGTACGGCGCGTAGGGCTGGTTGTTCCCGTGGCAGAACGGCCAGCCGTAGTTGCCGGGCTCCTTGAGGATGTTGTACTCCACCAGCCCCTCGGGTCCGCGCTCGGTCGTCGGGCCGCCCCGGTCGGGGCCGTAGTCCGCGACGTGCACATAGCCGGTCTCGGGGTCCACGCTGAACCGGAACGGGTTGCGGAAGCCCATCGCGTAGATCTCGGGCAGCGTGTCCTCGGTGCCCTCGGCGAACAGGTTGCCCTCGGGGACGGTGTAGCCGCCCTCGTCCGACGGCAGCACCCGGAGGATCTTGCCGCGCAGGTCGTTGGTGTTGCCCGAGGTGCGGGCCGCGTCCAGCATCTCCTCGCCCTCGCGCCAGTCGATCGGCGCCCAACCCTGCCAGTGCGAGGACAGGTTGGGCGGCACGTCGTCGCCGGTGGAGAGGTAGAGGCTGCCGTCGGGGCCGAAGTCCAGGCTGCCGCCGGTGTGCCCCGGCTCCGGGTAGGTGCGGTCGCGGTAGGCCGGGACGTCCAGCAGCGGCTCCTCGCTCGCCGGGTCCAGGGTGTCCCCCTCGACGGTGAACCGCGAGAGCCGGTTGACGTCTTCCTCGGCGTCGGCCGGCGCGTGGTAGAGGTAGACCCAGCCGTTCTCCGTGAAGTCCGGGTCCAGGGCCAGGCCGACCAGCCCGTCCTCGCCGCCGGTGTACACGTCCAACGTGCCGGCCGTGGAGGTGGAGTTGGTCTCCGGGTCGAAGACCTTCAGCTCGCCGCCGCGCTGGACGTAGAAGACCCGGCCGTCGTCGGCGACGTCCAGCTCCATCGGGTCGGCGGTGTTGGCGTCGAGCGTGACCTTGTCGAACTTGCTCCACACCGTGCCGCCGCAGTCGCCCGGCAGGTCGCCGGCGGCCCAGCGGACGCCGCCGATCACATGGTCGCGGAACGCCTCCTCCGCGTAGGAGGCCGCGTCGTGGCCCATCGCGGTGGCCCAGACCTGGCCGCCCTGGTCCTCCCGGCACCAGGAGATCGGGTGGTCGTGGCCCATCGCGTCGCCGCCCGGGTCATAGGTCGACTCGTCGGCGGTGACCAGGACATGCACCTCGCCACGCGGGTTGGGGTCGAAGTTGTACCACTCCTCGGGGCGTTCCCAGATCTCCGGAAGCGAGGACGTCGACGGGTGCACGTCGTCCGCCACATGCGCGGTGCCCTGGAGCACGCCGGGGGAGTGCGAGGGCATGTGCGCGCCCCCGTTGACCAGGTCGTCCCACCAGGGGAACTCCTCCTCGATGCCCATGTCGAGGGTGTTGTGGATGGCGGCGATCCCGCCGCCGCCCTGCACATAGCCCTGGATCGCGGCGCGCTGTTCGTCGGTCTCCCAGACCATGCCGGAGTTCTGGAGCATCACGACGACGTCGAAGCCGGCCAGCTCCTCGTCGTTGAAGACGGCCGGGTCGTCGGTCTCGACCAACTCGAAGCCGTGCTCGGCGGCCTCCTCCTCCATCATCCGGATGCCGTCGGGGATGGAGTCGTGGACATAGCCGACGGCCCGGGTGAACAGCAGGGCGCGGAAGTCGGCGTCGGCGTCGGCGTCGTCGGCCTGGGCGAGCGCGGGCAGCGCGCCCAACGCGAGCAGCGGGGCGGCGGCCAGGGCCACCAGTCGTCTGCGGCGGGAGGGTGAGGATCTCGCGGTGGAACGTTTCATGCGGCGGGTGCCTTCCTCGGTGCGGTGTTTCTTCGGCGGGGGTCGGTCGACAGCGCACGTGCGTGGTTCGGGTGGGTGCGGGTTCACGTTCGGCAGGTGGCGGCCTTGGGGGCGCGGGGAACTGCGCGAATGCTGTGTGGCGGGGGTTGGTCGACAGCGCACGTGCGTGGCTGGGTGGGTTGTCGGGTGCGGCTCGGTGGCGGGTTACTCGCGCAGTTCCCCGCGCCCCTCGTGGGGTTGGCGTGGTCGGTTGGGTGCGGGCGCAGTTCCCCGCGCCCTGGTGGGGGTTGGCGTGGTCGGTCAGGCGAGGTGCGCCCCTTCTCGCCGCCGGTGGCGGGTTCGGCCGCCGGGCTTCCCGGCCTGGTCAGGCCGCGTCGCGGAGGGACTGGCGCAGAAACGCCAGGCCCGCCGTCGCGATCGTGTCCTGGGTGTCGGCCAGCGGACGCCACACCGAGGCGGCGACCGCGATCGTGTCGTTGTGCGCCGTGAAGGACTCCACACACAGCGGACCGTGGTAGCCGGCCTCGGGCAGCGCCCGCAGGAAGCCGGGCCAGTCCAGGTGGTCGGCGCCCGGCGCGCCCCGGTCGTTGGCGCAGACCTGGACGTGGACGATCCGCCCGGCGGCCCGCCGGACCGCGCCCGGCAGGGAGGGCTCCTCGATGTTCTGGTGGTAGGTGTCCAGTGCCAGGCCGACGCCCTCGGCCGGCAGTCCCTCCAGCGCGGTGAGCGTCTGCCCGACGGTGTTCAACAGGCTGGTCTCGTAGCGGTTGAGCGGTTCGACCGCCAGCCGCACCCCCGCCGCGATCGCCTGCTCCACCACGGGCGCCAGGTACTCGCGCCACTCGGCGTAGGCGGCCTCCCGTTCCGCCGGGGTCATCCGCCAGGTGCGGCCGACCGCGCTGTAGACCGGCCCCGCGACGACGGGCGCGCCGGTGGCCTGCGCGGCGTCCACACAGTGCAGCAGGTAGTCCTGGGTGGCGCGGACCGCCGCCGGCTCGGTCCGCACCAGGTCGCGGCCCGGCGACATCACCGCGACGACCGCCGCCGGCGCCAGCTCGTGGCGCCTCAGCAGCGCCGCCACCGTCCGCGGCGACCAGTCGCCGGGCGACTCCAGCGGCAACTCCACCGCGTCGAAGCCCCACTCGGCCAGCCTCGGCACGGTCTCGGCGACCGCCGCCTCGTCGACGGGGGCGTGCCAGATCCACGGGTTGGCGCCGACCGTCAGCCCCATCAGCGGCCACCCCAGTCCTGGGGGTAGCCCGGCAGGTCCTCGCAGCCGCACAGCCCGTAGTGCAGCGGCGGCATGTCGGCGGCCAGGTAGTCGTCCCGGGTCTCCTCGGTGATCACCGGCTGGGGCAGCACCCACTCGCCGGGCACCTCCTCGCCGCGCAGCACCTTCAGCGCCGCGATGACCGGGGTGCGCCACTGGAACGTGGGGTAGCCGGGGGCGATCGCCGTCAGGTCGCGGTCGGCCCACGCCTGGAGGAAGTCCTGCTGGTCCTCGCCGCTGATCGGCGGCACCGGGAGGCCCGCGTCCTCGAACGCCTCGACGGCGGCCACCGCCGTCGCGCCCGAGTCCATCCACACGCCGTCGATGGAGCCGTGGCGCTGGATCGCGTCCGTCACGATCGACTTGGCGACCGCGGGGTCGCCCTCGGTGAACTCGACGTCGGCGACCTCCAGTTCACTGTCCTCGAACGCCAACTCCGCCGCCGACCAGCGGTTCTCCAGCACGTCGACGCCGGGTGAGATCCGCAGCGCGAGGATCTTGCCGCCGGGCTCGACGTTCTCCACCAGGAAGTCGGCCGCCGCCGCGCCGTACGCGTAGCCGCCGACCGGGTGGACGAAGGTGACCGGGCAGTCCGTGTTGACGCCGCGGTCGAAGACGATCACCGGCAGCTCGCGGCACGCCTCCTCGACGGCAGGGGTGAGCGTCGCCGTGGTGTTGGGGGAGACGATCAGCAGGTCGCAGTCCTGCCGGCTGAGGTTCTGGATGTCGGAGATCTGCTTGTCGTCCTTGCCCTCCGCGTCCAGCACGGTGAACTCGGCGATCTCCTCGTGCTCGGCGACCTCCGCCTCCATGGTGGTCAGTCCGACCTGCCGCCACGGGTTGAAGACCCCGGCGTTGGAGAAGCACAGGTGGACCTGTTCCTCGTCCAGCGCGTACTCCCCGGTGTCGACCATCTCGGGGCGCAGCATCTGCTCCCAGGGGCGACCCTCGGGGCCCTCCGGGGTCTCCCCGGCCAGCGCCAACTGCCGCTGGTACTCGTCCTCCTCGAAGAACTCCGCCTCCTCGGCCGCACCGCCCCCGTCCTCCGCCGGGGCCGAGCCCGACGGGTCGGGCGGGCCCTCCGGCGGCGCGTCGGAGGAACAGGAGGCGAGCAGGCCGGCCGCGCACACGGCGGCGAGCGACGCGGCCAGCCGGCGGCCGGCGGGAAGGGATCTCATGAGGTGGGTCCTCCAGTCGACGGATGGGTGGGTCCCTCGCCGGCCGGTGCGGCCGGCGGCGGTGCCGGGGGCGCGGGGGAACGGCGGCGCCGGCGCGAGAGGTCGGCGGCGCCCAGCGCCACCGCGGCGATGACGATCACGCCCTGGACGGTGGGCTCCAGGGCGCCGGAGACGCCCCGCAGATTGAGCAGGGTGAACAGCGCGGTCAGCGCGAAGGCCCCGGCCATGGCGCCCAGCACCGAGCCCCGCCCGCCGCCCAGCAGCACGCCGCCGAGCACGACGGCGGTGATCGCCTCGAACTCCATCCCGGAGCCGGCCTGAGCCGACACCCCGGAGAAGCCGCCGACCAGCACGGCGGCCAGCGCCGCCGCCGCGCCGGAGAGCACGAACGCGACCGTCCGCACCCGCGCGGTGGCCACGCCCGACAGCTCGGCGGCCCGCTCGCTGTCACCGGTCGCCATCAGCGTCCGGCCCCAGGACGAGCGCGTCAGCCACCACACGCCGGCGCCGACGGCCACGCACACCAGCACGGCCCACGGCAGCCAGCCGAAGGCGTCCTGGCGGCCCAACGCCCGGAAGTCGTCCGGGAGATAGCCGGTCGGCGAGCCGCCGGTCCAGTAGAAGACGCCGCCCTCCAGGATCAGCATCATCCCCAGCGTGGTGATGAACGACGGCACGCCGAGCCCGGTGGTCACCAGCCCGTTGACCAGTCCCACCAGCGCGCCGGCGGCGACCAGGACCACCGTGACCACCAGCCAGTGGGCGCCGGGGAAGGAGTGGTAGATCTCGGCCGCCGCCACCACGCCGGTGGTCACCACCGCGCCGACCGACAGGTCGAAGTGGCCGCTGACGATCACCAGGTACTGGCCCGCGGCCAGCAGCAGCAGCGGCGCGGCCCGCCGCACGAAGGCCAGGAAGCGGTCCGGCTCGTAGAACCCCGCGTCGGTCACCGCCAGCGCCGCCAGCAGCAGCACCAGCAGCGCGCACACCGGCAGCGCGCTGCCCAACGCCCTGGTCAGCGCGGTGCCCCGGCGGACGCGGGCCTGGATCGGGGTGGCGGTCGTGGCGGTCAACGGGACCTCCCGGCGCTGCGGCGGCCTCGGGCGTAGACGGCGACGGCCGCGATGATCACGACGCCGCGCAGCACGTTCTTGAAGAACGGATCGACGGCCAGCTGGTTGAAGACGCTGTCCAGCACCGCCAGCACGGTCACCCCGCCGAGCGTGCCGACGACGCCGCCGCGCCCGCCGGCCAGCAGCGTGCCGCCCAGCACGACGGCGGCGATCGACTCCAGGTCGTAGCGGGCCTCGGTCCCGGCCCAGGGCGACCCCGCGCCGAACCGGGCGGCGAGGAAGAGGGCCGCGATCCCCACGCACAGCGCGCACAGCACGTGCGCGACCAGCACCGTGCGTTCGGTGCGCACCCCGGACAGCCGCGCCGCGTGCTCGTCGCCGCCGGTCGCGTACATGTGGTGGCCCAGCCGGGTGCGCCGCAGCACGAACCAGAGCGCCAGGGCGACGCCGACCAGCAGGAAGACGGAGACCGGCACCGGCCCGATCCGGTCGTAGCCGAGGCGCTGGAAGGAACGCGACACGTCGCCCGCCGGCCCGGTGTAGTTGTCCTCGATCCAGCCGCGCAGGATCAGCGCGACGCCGAGCGTGGCGATGAACGCGTTGACCTTCAGCCGGGTGACGATCAGCCCGTTGGCGAGGCCGACGCCCGCGCACAGCGCGAGGACCGCGACCACCGCCGGGACCATGTTGCCGTCGGAGCCGGCCATGGTCTCGGCGGCGACCAGGGTGCCGAGGCTCGCCAGATAGGCCACGGACAGGTCGAGCGAGCCGGTGAGGATCACCATCGTCTGGCCGAGGGCGATCAGCCCGAGCGCCACGCAGTTCTGGAGGATTCCGGTGATGTTGGGCTGGGTCAGGAACTCGCCGCCCCGGACGGCGACCACCGCCCAGCCCAGCAGGGTGACGCCGAGCGCCGCGAGCCAGATCCCGACGGCCGGGTCGGCGAGTCCGCGCCGCCAGCGGGCGGCCGGCGCGGCGACGGCCGGCAGCGCGGGGGAGGGGGAGGCGGCGGCCATCAGGCGGCCCCCGCCCGGTCGGCGCCGCCCGTGGCGAGCCGCATGATCTCCTCCTCGCTCGGCCCGGCGGGCAGCTCGCCCGCCGGGCGGCCGTCGGCCAGCACCAGCACCCGGTCGCTCATCCCGATCAGCTCGGGCAGCTCGGAGGAGATCAGCAGCACCGCCAGCCCCTCAGCCGCCAACTCCCGCACCAGCGTGTGGATCGCGGCCTTGGCGCCCACGTCGACGCCCCTGGTCGGCTCGTCGAAGAGCAGCACCCGGGGGCGGGCGGCCAGCCACTTCGCGATGACGACCTTCTGCTGGTTGCCGCCGGAGAGGTAACGCACCTCCTGCCCCGGGCCGCCGCTCGTGGCCAGCCGCACCCGGTCCAGCAGCCGGGTCACCGTCGTCTCGCCGGTCCGCTCCCCGACGCCGACGGCCCTGGTCACCAGCAGCGTGTTGTCCCGCACGGACTGGCGCAGCGCGAGCCCCTCGGCCTTCCGGTCCTCGCCGACCAGCGCGATGCCCGCGCGGATCGCCTCCCGGGGCCGGCGCGGGCGCACCTCGCGGCCGGCCAGCGTCATCCGGCCCCTGGTGAACGGGTCCGCGCCGAAGACCGCGCGGGCCAGCGCGCTGCGCCCCGAGCCCTGGAGTCCCGCGACGCCGAGTACCTCGCCGGCCCGCACGGTCAACTCGATGTCCGCGAGCCGGTCGTTGCCGCCGCCGCTGACCGTCAGCACCGGCGCGCCCAGCGTCCCGGGCGCGGCCCGGGGCGGGTAGTAGGCGCTCAGCTCGTGCCCGACCATGGCGCGCACCACGGCGTCCACGTCGGTCTCCGCGGTGTTCAGACAGGTCACGAGGCGGCCGTCCTTCAGCACCGTGACGCGTCGGGAGAGGGCGAAGATCTCCCGCATCCGGTGCGAGACGTAGAGGATGCCCAGGCCCCGTTCGGTGAGCCGGCGCACCAGGTCGAAGAGGGAGGCGACCTCGTGCTCGGCGAGCGCGGCGGTGGGCTCGTCCATGATCAGGATGCGCACGTCGGCGGCGAGGGCCTTGGCCACCTCGACGGTCTGCTGGCGGGCCACCGACAACGCGCGCACCGGGGTGTCCGGCGCGATCCCGTCGGCGTGCAGCTCGGCCAGCAGTTCGGTGGTCCGCCGCGCCATCGCGGCCCGGTCGACCAGGCCGCGCCGGGTGGGCTCGCGTCCGAGGAAGACGTTCTCGGCGACGGTGCGGTCCGGCAGCAGCGCGAGTTCCTGGTGGATGATTCCGACGCCCGCCGCCTGGGCCTGCGCGGGATGGCCGAAGGCCACGGGCGTCCCGTCGATCTCGATCCGGCCGCCGTCGGGTGTGTGCTCCCCGCTGAGCAGCTTCATCAGCGTCGACTTGCCGGCGCCGTTCTCGCCGACCACGGCGTGCACCTCCCCGGGCGCGAGGTCCAGGGAGACGCTGTGGAGGACGCGGATGCCGAGAAAGCTTTTTGTCATGTCCTGCATCAGCAGCATGGGGGCAATGTCGAGGCGGAAGTACCGACTGTCAAGACACAAAGCAACGCCAAAGAACAGAAAACGAGGGTCAGTTGTGTGCGTTCCATGACGCACTTTCGACATCGAGCGGCGAAAGTGGACGGGGCCGGGCCCCGTCGGGTCGCCCGCCCGGCAGTAGGCTCGACGGCGTGTTCTCCCCGCAGGGCCCCACCGCGCGCGAGCTGGCCGCCCAGGCGCTGACCTCGGTCGAACGCGGCTACGACCTTCTCGCGCCCACCTTCGACCACACGCCGTTCCGCACCCCCGACGTGGTGCTGGAGGCGACCGCCCGCGCGCTCGACGGGCTCGGGCCGTTCGACGACGCGCTCGACCTGTGCTGCGGCACCGGCGCCGGGTTCGCGGCGCTGCGCGCCGCCGGGGCGCGGCGGGTGGTCGGCGTCGACCGCAGCGCCGGGATGCTGGCCGTGGCCGCGGGTGCCGACCCCGGGGCGACGCTGGTGCGGGCCGACGCGCGGGTGCTCCCGTTCCGCGCCGGGTTCGACCTGGCGGTCAGCTTCGGCGCGTTCGGGCACTTCCTCGCCGACGACCGCCGGGCGCTGTTCGCCGGGGCGCGGGCCGCGCTGCGGCCCGGCGGGCTGCTGGCGTTCCCGGTGGCGGCGCCGCCCCGGGTGGGCTCGGCCGCCTACTGGCTGACCTGGGGTTTCGACGCGGCGATGCGGGTGCGCAACGCGCTCTGGCACCCGCCGTTCGTCATGTACTACCGGACGTTTCCGCTCTCCGTGGCGCGGGCGGAGGCGGCCGCCGCCGGCTTCTCGGTGGGCACCGTGCCGCTGCCGCTGCCCGGCCTGCCGGGACGCCCCGACGGCGCCCCGCGCTGCCGGCTGCTGCTGGCGCGGCGGCCGCCGGACGCGGACCGGGCGCCGGCCGGAGGTGTGCCGGGCCGCCGCGGTGGTACTCGGGTGCCATGACGCCGAGCAACCCGGACCCCGATCCGTATCTGACCCCCGGCTACCGCCCGGGCGGCGCGGCCCCGCCCCGGGAGACGCCGCCCGGCAAGACCCCGCCGGGGGAGACCCCGCCGGCGGAGGGCGGCACGTCGTTCACCGGCCCCGACGAGTCCCACAACCCCACCGCCGGCTGGGCGGCGGCCCCCCTCACGGCGGTGCTGGTCGTCGCGGCGCTGGTGGTGGCCTTCTTCGTGGCCTACGCGGTGTGGCTGGTGATCGAGTAGCCCCTGGCCCGGGGCGCGCGGACGGCGACGGACGGTCCTCGTTGCCCGGGGTGGGCGGTCGACCTCGCCCCGGTGGTGGGTTGCCCGCGCCGTTCCCCGCGCCCCTTTCCCATGGGGGCGCTCCGGAGTTCGTGGCGCGCGGGCGACAGCGGTGCCGGGCCGCCCCGGCGGGGGCGTCCTCGCCCCGGCGTGCGGGCGGGCGCGCGGTTCCCCGCGCCCCTCACCGCCGGTGGGCGGCTCGGGGACGCGGGGAACGGCGCGGTGCCTGAGGGGCGGGGAGAGGCGACCACGGAGCCGCACCGCCCGGGTGGGCTGCCGTCCTCGCCCCGGCCCCTCAACGGGCAGCGGGTCAGCCGAAGTTGACGTCGCTGCAGATGAAGTACGTCTGGTCCAGGTGCGACGCCTGCCAGATCGTGTAGACGATGTGGTTGCCGGTGCGCCCCGGCGCGCTGACGTCGAACGTGATGTCCGAGGCCGGCGGGTAGCTGCCGGTCGTCTCCACCAGTTCCAGGTCACCCCAGCCCAGCGCGTCCGTCGTCGGGTCGAACCCCTGCTTGGTCACGTAGACCTCGAAGAAGTCCGCGCCGTGGCTGGCCGTGTCGTACAGGTGCACGCTGAAGTCGTTGCTGATGTCGGTCGTGGTCCAGGGGCCGACGGTGTCCAGCGAGCTGGCCAGCCCGCCCTGCGCGTCGCCCGCGCTGCACAGGTTCCCGTCCGAGATGGCGCTCTGCCAGTTGCCGGCCAGGTTCTCCTGGAAGAGGCTCATCCAGTTCCACATGGTGTTCGGGTTCTCCTGGAACGCCTGCCAGCACATGGGGTCTTCCTGCTCCATGGCCGGGTTCATGTGGTCGTCGCCCCAGCGGTCCCAACAGCCGTAGGCGCGGCCCGCCGGGTCCACGATCGAACCGTGGGCGCTGGCCGAGTTGGTCCACGGGCTCAGAAACAGGGCGACGAGGGCGACCACGGCCGCCAGCGCCGGGGTGACCACCCGCAGCGTCCAGCGGCGTGTGGGGGTGTCTGCGTACATCGTGCGATCTCCGTCTTCCGGAAGGGGGTGGGGAGTTGAGACTGTGTTTCCGGTATGGGAGCGCTCCCAAGGTTTACGGGGACCTTACCCGCGCACACCCCCGCGCAACAGTCCCGTGACGCCGCGATTGCCGGAACGTCCCCCGGCGGCTCACCCGCGCGGCGCGAATTGTTCGCCGCCCTCCGCGAGTTGACAGGTCAGCGTCAGCGCCCGCCCGAGGGCGCCCCCGAACTCGGCCGGAAACCGGCGCTCTCCCCGGAGCGGGCGCGCACCGTCCGCCCCCGGCGCACAGCGCGCGCCCCCGCGCCCGGCGCACGACCGCGCGCGTCAGACGAACTGCCCCACCACGTACGCGCCCCCACGCTGTCCGACCAGGACGTTGAGCCGGTTGAACGCGTTGATCGACGCGATCAACGCCACCAGCGCGACCAGTTGTTCCTCGTCGTGGTGGGCGGCGGCCTCGGCCCACACCGCGTCGGGGACGCCCTCGCCGTCGGCGAGCCGGGTGCCGTGCTCGGTCAGCGCCAGCGCCGCGCGCTCCGCCTCTGTGAAGACCGTGGTCTCCCGCCAGGCGCCGACCAGCAGCAGCCGCGTGACGTCCTCGCCGGCGTGCGCGGCCTCCTTGGTGTGCATGTCCAGGCAGCCGCCGCAGCCGTTGAGCTGGGAGGCGCGGATCTTCACGAGCTCCTGGGTGGCCTTCGGCAGCGGCGAGTCGGCGACGAGCCGCCCGGCGCTGGCGAGGTGCCGGGCGAACTTCGGGCCGAGTTCGGTGGCGAAGAGGTCGATCCTGGCGTGCATGGGCGTGCTCCTCGGGTCGGACGGCCATCCCCCGTGGATGGCCCGCGTCTCCTCGACGAAGCGGCGCCGCGCGAGGTAACACCCCGCCGGCGTTCCTCCAGCAGTGCCTCGGTGTACTCGGCCAGCCGGGCGGCTGCCCCGGGGTCGAGCGTGGAGAGCGACCGGTCGACCGGCCTGCCCCGGTCGACCGCGGTGAGCCGTTCCGCCGGCGGCTCGTCGACCCAGCGCACGACCGGGCGCACCGCCTCCTCCACCGGGCGGGCGAAGAGGCGGGCCAGCCCGCGCAGCGCCCCGCGCACCACCGGGTTCGGGTGGCCGTCGACGCCGCTGCGGGTGAAGCCGGGGTGGTACAGCACGTAGCGGGCCCGCCCCTCGGCCCGCTCGGCGAACGCGACGCCGAGCAGGTCGTTGGCCCGCCCGGCCTGGAGCTGCGCCCGCACCTGACCGTAGGAGCCGGTCAGCTGGGGGTCGTTCCAGTGCACCCGCCCGGCGGTGTTCCCGACGCCCGCCACGTTGACGATCAACGGGTCCCGGCCGGCGTCCAGCAGCGGGCGCAGCCGGTGGCCGAGCAGGTAGCGGCTGAGGTAGTAGAGGGCGAAGGTCGACTCCAGCCCGTCGACGGTCTCCCGGCGCTTCGGGTTGACCCGGTTGGCGAACAGCAGCAGGGCGTCCAGCGCGTCGTGCTCCTCGCCGAGACGGGCGACGATCCGCTCGTTCTCGGCGATCGAGGAGAGGTCGGCCCGCAGGAAGTCGAGCCGGGGGCTGTCGGCCGCCTCGCGCAGCGCGCGTCCCCTGGCCTCGTCGCTGCCGATCACCACCACCCGGTCCCCGCGCGCCAGCCGCGCCAGGGCCGTCGCCCGGCCCATTCCGTTCGTTCCGCCGCTGATCACCACGGTCTTCCCCGAGTCGGGCCGCACGATGTCCTCCTAGGCTTGGTTCCGGCCGAACCATCGTCGGCCGCCCGCCCGTTGACCGAAAGAAGGCAGTTTGATGTCCGCTGCGCACACCGGTGTTCCCTCGGTCCTCGCCCACCCACTGCCCCGGCCGGTCCCGGCCGACGAGCTCGCCGCGTGTCCCGCGGGTGAGGTTTTCCGGCGCGTGGGCGACAAGTGGAGCGTGCTGCTGGTGATCATGCTCGGCGGCCGTCCGCACCGGTACAACGAACTGCACCGCGCCGTCGAGGGCATCAGCCAGCGGATGTTGACCCGTACGCTGCGCGGTCTGGAGGCCGACGGGCTGGTGCGGCGCGACGTCCACCCGACGGTGCCGCCCAGCGTCGAGTACAGCCTCACCCCGCTCGGGCGCGGGCTGCTGGAGCCGCTCTCCGCCCTGGCGGACTGGGCGGTGCGCAACGCGCCGGAGATCAACGAGGCGCGCTCCCGCCACCGGGCCCGAGCGGGCGGCGAGACGGCTCCGCCTCCGTGACGCTGCCGTCGCGTGCGGCCCGCCCGTCCGCCGCCTCCAGCGGCGGGATGGCCAGCGCCGCGACCCGCCGCGGATCGCCGAGGGTGTGGACGGCGACGATGGTGCCGTCGGACACCGCGCAGGTCAGCACCCCCATGGCCCGCCCGCGCGCGCCGTAGGCCACGATCCCCCAGCCGCCGTCGACCCGCGCCAGCCGCAGGGCCCGCGCCGCCCGCGCGCCGCGTCCGACCCGGGCGGCGACCTCGGTGCGGCCGAGCCTGACCGTCTGGTCGTGCGCGCCGTGGCCGCGCCAGCTGACCTCGGGGGCCAGCAGCCGCAGCAGCCCGTCGAAGTCCCCCTCCCGCGCGGCGGCCAGAAACGCCTCGACGACCGCCCGCTCCCGCCCGGTCCCGTTCCCCGGCTCGGCGGCGCGCACCTTGCGGCGGGCGCGGCTGGCCAGCATCTTCGTGGCCTCGGGCGAACGTCCGAGGACGCGCCCGACCTCGGCGAACGGCACGCCGAAGGTGTCGTGCAGCACGAACGCCAGCCGCTCGGCCGGGGACAGCGCGTCCAGCACCATCAGCAGCGCCACGCCGACCGACTCGGCGAGCAGCGACTCCTCGACCGGCGCCCCGTCCCCGTCCTGGACCTCGACGCACTCGGGCAGCCGCTCCTCGAACGGCTCCTCCGGCCTCGCCCGGCGGGCCCGCAGCGTGTCCAGGCAGATCCGGCCGACGACGGTGGTCAGCCAGCCGCTGAGGTTGTCGATGCCCTCGACCGTCCCCGCCTCCTGCCGGGCCAGCCGCAGCCACGCCTCCTGCACGGCGTCCTCGGCGTCCGCGCGTGAGCCCAGCATCCGGTAGGCCACGGAGACCAGCCGCCCCCGACGCTCCTCGAAGGCCAGGGCCAGGGCGTCCGCCGCCTCGGAACCGCTCGTCATCCCCGTCGTCCTCCCGCCGCGCGCAGTCGTTCCCGCAGGATGACGGAGTCCGGGGCAGGAAGGTAACGCCGCTCCGCGCGTCGGTCCGTTTCGTCCGGTTCGGCCCCGGGCACTCGGGCGGGGTGCGTCCTGACTCGATCGCGGTGGTCATCGCCACCCGCAACCGCGCCGACCGGCTCGCCGAGACCCTGGAGCGGTTGACCGGCCTGCCCGAGCGGCCCTCGGTCCTGGTGGTGGACAACGCGTCCCACGACGGGACCCGCGCCCTGGTGCGTGCGCGCTTCCCCGGGGTCGGACTGCTGGCGCTGCCCGCCAACCGGGGCGCGTTGGCCCGCACCGACGGGGTCCGGGCGCTCGACCATCCCTATGTGGCCTTCAGCGACGACGACTCCTGGTGGGAGCCGGGCGCGCTGGCCCGCGCGGTGGGGATCCTGGAGGCCGACCCCCGCATCGGGCTGGTCGCCGCCCGCACCCGGGTCTCGCCGGCGGGCGGCCCCGACCCGCTCAACGAGGTGCTGGCCGGCTCGCCGCTCGGCGGCGGGGAGGGGCTGCCGGGCCCCCGGGTGCTCGGCTTCCTCGGCTGCGCGGCCGTGGTGCGGCGCTCCGCGTTCCTCGGCGTCGGCGGCTTCCACCCGCTGCTCTTCTTCGGCGCCGAGGAGACCCTGCTGGCCTACGATCTGGCCGCCGCGGGCTGGCTGGTCTGCCACGCCCCGGCCGTCACCGCCGTGCACCGGCCCGACTCAGGACCCCGACCGGACCGCGCCACCCTGCTGCACCGCAACGAGGCGCTGACCAGCTGGCTGCGGCGCCCGCTGCCGGTGGCCGCCCGCCACACCTGGCGGCTGGCCAGGAACGCGCGGGCCGACCGCGCCGCCCGGCGGGCGCTGGGGCAGCTGCTGCCCCGGCTGCCCGCGGCCCTGGCGGCCAGGCGCCGGCTGCCGGCGGGGGTGGAGGCCGACATCCGCCGGGTGGAGGTGGCCCATGCCGCCGGCTGAGCCGCGGGTCACCGTGCTGGTCATCACGCACAACCGGCGCGACGAGCTGCTGGGCACCCTGGACCGGCTGGCGGCGCTGCCCGAGCGCCCGCCGGTGGTCGTCGTGGACAACGCGAGCACCGACGGCACCGCCGAGGCCGTCGCCCGGCGCCACCCGGACGTGCGGTTGCTGACCCCGGGCGCCAACCTGGGCGCGGTGGGCCGCAACCTGGGCGTGCGCGAGGTCACCACCCCCTACGTCGCGTTCTGCGACGACGACACCTGGTGGGAGCCGGGCGCGCTGGCCACCGCCGTCGCGCTGCTGGACGACCACCCTTCGGTGGCGACGGTCACCGCGCGCATCGTGGTGGAGCCCGACGGGGGCGAGGACCCGATCGTGGCGGAGCTGCGCTCCTCGCCGCTGCCCCGGCCTCCGGGGCTGCCGGGTCCGGCGCTCGGCTCGTTTCTGGCGGGCGCGACCGTGCTGCGCGCGGACGCGTTCCGCGCGGTCGGCGGGTTCTCCCGCCGGCTGTGGCTGGGCGGCGAGGAGGAACTGGTGGCGGCCGACCTGATGGCCGCCGGGTGGTGGCTGGTCTTCGAGGAGCGGATGGTGGTCCACCACCGGCCCTCCGCGCTGCGCGACCCGACCCGCCGCCGCGCGGACGGCATCCGCAACACGCTGTGGTTCACCTGGCTGCGCCGCTCCCCGCGGTCCGCCGCGCGCCGCACCGCGACCGTGCTCCGCGGGGTGCCGAGGGACCGCACGACGGCCGGGGCGCTGCTGCGGGCGGTCGCCGGCCTGCCGTGGGTGCTGCGGGAGCGCCGCGCGGTGCCGCCCGAGGTGGAGCGCCGGCTGTGTCTGCTGGAGGCCGCGCAGCGGGAGTCCACGGCCCGCCGCTACGTGGGCTGACCGCCGTCGCCGGGGGCGGCGCCCGCGGTGACCCGGTCGAACGCGGCGAGCACCTCGGGCACGGTGATCCGCAGCAGCCGCGCGTCGGGCGCCGCCAAGTGCGGGTCGCCGGGGCGGGGCCCGTCGTCCGGGCCCGGGTGCCACAGCGCGCGGTGGCGGAACGAGGGCGGCGGGCCCCACAGTTCGGGTGCGACGGGGCCGAAGAGCACCACCGAGGGGGTGCCGTGGGCGGTCGCCAGATGGGCGACGCCGGTGTCCCCGACCAGCACGGCGCGGGCGTCGGCGACCAGCGCGGAGAGCGCGGCAAGCGGCAGCCCGGTGAGCACCGCCGCGCGCGGCAGGCCGGCGAGCGCGGCGACCCGGCGCCCCAGCCGCTCCTCGCCCGGACCCGCAGTCACCACCACCCGGTGGTCGCCGGCGAGCGTCCTGGCGACGGTGGCGAACCGTTCCGCCGGCCAGCGTCTGGCCCCCGCGTCGGCCCCCGGGTGCACGACTACGGCGCCGGGCGCGGGGGAGGGGACGGCGGGCGGGGCGACGCCGACGCGCGCGGGGTCGGCCGGAACGCCGTGCGCCCGCAGCAGCCGGCACCAGCGGGCGCGTTCGTGTTCCCGCTCCCGCCACGCCGGCGCCGGGGGGCGGGCGTAGCCGATCACGCGCCCGGGGCGCAGCGCCAGCAGGGGGCGCAGGCTGTGCGTGTCCCTGCCGTGCAGGTCGACCGCGACCTCGGGCGGCGGGCCGCGCCAGGCCAGGCGCTCCGGCACGGCCCGCCCCGGCGCCGAGGCCGGCAGCAGCGCGTCGACCGCGCCCACGGCGGCCACCACGTCGGACAGCGCGCCGGGCGCCGCCAGCACCAGCCGGTGGTCGGGGAAGGCGCGCCGCAACGCGTGCAGCGCCGGCACCGCCGTCAGCAGGTCGCCGAGCCCCAGGGCCCGCAGCACCAGCAGCCGGGGTGCCACGGCGTCACGAGGGGACGCGGGCGGCCCGCAGGGCGAGCGCCGTGGTGGAGAGGCCGTCGACGTACGGCAGGACCAGCGCCTGGCCGTTCCACTCGCGCAACTGCGCCGCCTCCGGCAGGTCCTGGACGCGGTAGTCGCCGCCCTTGACCCAGATGTCGGGGCGCAGCCGCCGCAGCAGCTCCTGCGGGGTGTCCTCGCCGAACTCGGCGACCGCGTCGACGCAGCCCAGCGCCTCCAGCACCGCCACCCGGTCGGCGACGCGGTTCAGCGGGCGGCCCTCGCCCTTGAGGCGGCGGACCGAGGCGTCGGAGTTGACGCACACGATCAGCATGTCGCCGGTGCGCCTGGCGTTCTGCAGGAACTGCACGTGCCCGGCGTGCAGCAGGTCGAAGCAGCCGCCGGCCGCCACCACCGTGCCGCCCCGCGCGCGCACCGCGTCGGCCAGCGCCGTGATCTCGGCCGTCCGGCGCGGCTTGGCGCCGGAGGCCGGGGCGCGCGCCGGGCGGCGCGGGTCGGCGCGCCAGTTGGCGCGGTCGGCGCAGTCGGAGGCGACGAAGGCGGCGGCGGCCTCGGTGGCGAGGTCGACGGCCTCCGAGGGCAACCCGCCGTCCGCCAGCACGGCGGTGGCGGTGGCGGCGAAGCAGTCGCCGGCGCCGCAGGGGTCGCCCTCGCTGTCGGCGGTGACCGGGGTGTACTGCGGGTCGTCGCACTCGGCCCGCGCGAGCACCGCGCCGCGCGCCCCCAGCGTGACCGCGACGGAGAGCGCGCGCCAGTGCGCGGCGAGCAGCGCGCCGCGCAGGCCCTGGGCCCGCAGCGAGTCGTCGTCGACGGTGAGCCGCCGCCCGGCGGCCTCGGCGCAGTGCTCCCGCACGAACCAGCGGGCCTCCCGCTCGTTGGGCGTCACCATCCGCACTCCGGGAACGGGCTGGTCGCCGCGCGGGTGCGGGTCCCACACCACGGGCAGCCGGCGGGCGGCCCGCCCCAGCGCGGCGCGCAGCGCGCGGGCCGTGCCCCGGCCGTAGTCGGCGACCAGCACGGAACCGGCCTCCGCCAGCGCCTCCCGGACCCGGGCGCCGGGCGCCCCCGGGGTGCCGCCGCCCCGGTCGAGCCGGATCACGGGCCGCTCCCCGGCCAGCACTCTGGACTTCACCGGCAGGCTGCCGTCCAGCGGCAGTTCGGCCAGCCGCACCCCCGGCGGCAGCAGGGAACGCACGGTCTC
This sequence comes from Streptomyces zhaozhouensis, assembly GCF_900230195.1. Lineage (GTDB taxonomy): Bacteria > Actinomycetota > Actinomycetes > Streptomycetales > Streptomycetaceae > Streptomyces > Streptomyces zhaozhouensis. Next base: position 285,012 of record NZ_OCNE01000003.1, on the reverse strand, counting down.
GCTCGCCTCGTCGTCGCCGAGCGCGGTGACCAGCACCACCTCGCGGCCGTCCGCCGCGGCCAGCGCGGCGGCCAGCCCGGCGCCGCCGGGCCGGCAGCGTTCGGACGCCACCTCGACGACCGGCACGGGCGCGTCGGGCGCCAGCCGGTCGGCGCGGCCGGTGATGTCCCGGTCGAGGAGGACGTCGCCCACCACGACGAGCGGTCCACGGCCCCTCACGCCGCCTCCCGGGAGAAGAGGACGGCCGGCGCGGGCCGCCGTTCCGCACCGGTCAGCGCCTCGTCGAACGCCTCGCAGACCACGTGCAGCGCCACCAGGTGCAACTCCTGCACGGTGGCCGTCGAGGGGGAGTCGACGGTGACGGCCGCGTCGGCGCGGGCGGCCAGCGGGTTGGGCGGCGGTCCCGTCATGGCCCACACCCGCACGCCGGCGTCGCGCGCGGCGTCGGCGGCGGCCAGCAGGTTGCCGCTGCCGCCCGAGGTGGACAGCAGCAGCAGTACGTCGCCGGCCCGGCCGTGCGCCGCGACCTGCCGGGCGAAGACCTGCTCGAAGCCGTAGTCGTTGCCGATGGCGGTGACGGCCGAGGTCTCCGCGTGCAGCGCGACGGCGGCGAACGGCGGCCGTTCCTCGCGGTAGCGGCCCACGAACTCGGCCGTCAGATGCTGCGCCTGGGCGGCGCTGCCGCCGTTGCCCGCCGCCAGCAGCCGCCCGCCGGCCGGCAGTACGCGCGCCAGCCGCCGCCCCCACTCGGCGGCCTCGGCCAGCCCGGTCCTCCCGTCGTGCTGGAACGAGGTCAGGGCCTCCTGGAGTGACGCGCAGTGCTGCCGCGCGGTGGGTGTCGCGTCCACGGCGAACTCTCCTTCCTGGAACGGCGGATGCGGGGCGGGCGGTGGGGCGCCGGGGGGCCGCGGCGCGGCCCCCCGGCGCTCACCCGGCGCCGCTGACGGGGGCGGGGGAGCGCTGCCGCAGTCCGAGATAGACCTGCTCGGTCGCGGCGGCGACCGAGGCCCAGCGGTAGCGGGTCAGCACCCGCCGACGCCCGGCGGCGCCCCGGGCGGCGCGCTCCGCCGGGTCGGCGAGGAGCGCGGCCACGGCGTCGGCCAGCGCCACCGGGTCGCCCGGCGGCACCAGCCGGCCGGTCGTCGGGTCGGCGACCGTGTCGCGCTGCCCGCCCACCGCGCTGGCCACCACGGGGACCCCGCAGGCCATCGCCTCCAGCGGCACGATCCCGAACGGCTCGTAGTCGGCCGGGCAGAGCACCAGGTCGGCGCTGCGGATCAGGAACGGCACCTCGGTGTGCGGCACGGAGCCGGTGAACCGCACCCGTTCCGCGACGCCCAGCCGTTCCGCGGCCCGCCGCAGCCGGCTGGCCACCGGGTCGGCGGCGAGCCGGTCCGCCGGTGGTCCGCCGGCGATCACCAGCTCGGCGTCGGGCAGCCTGGCCAGCGCGGCCAGCGAGATCTCCGCGCCCTTGCGCGGCACCAGCCGCCCGAGGTGCAGCAGCCGGTGCCGCCAGGGTCCGCGCGGCAGCCGGTCGCCCACGGGCGTGAACAGTTCGGGATCGACCCCGCAGGGCACCACCCGCACCCGCTCCGGCGGCACCCCCAGGGCGGCCAGCTCGGCGACCTCGTCCCGGCAGGTCGCCACCGTCAGGTCGCAGGCGCCGCCCAGGTGCCGCTCCCACTCGACGCGGCTGCCGGGGCTGGTGTCGGCGCTGCCCTGGTGGCGCCGCTTGACATGGCCGAGCGCGTGGAAGGTGTGCACCAGCGGCACCCCGTGCGGTCGGGCCGCCGCCAGGGCGGCCAGCCCGGACATCCAGAAGTGCGAGTGCGCGACGTCGGGCCGCCGCCGGCCCCACGCCCGTTCCAGATGGGTGCCGAACTCGCCCATGAACGGCAGCAGTTCGTCCTTGGGCACCTCGCGCGGCGGGCCGGCCGGCACGTGGCGCACCGCGAGGCCGGGCCGGGGCCGCACGGTCTCCGGCAGGGCGGCGGAGTCGCGCCGGGTGTAGACGGTCACCCGGTGGCCGCGGTCGACGAGCGCGCCGGCCAGCCGCGCCACGTGCACGTTCTGCCCGCCGGCGTCCTCGCCGCCGAGGGCGACGAGGGGGCTGGCGTGCTCGGAGACCAGGGCGATGTCCAGGCCACGCGCGGAGGGGTCGGGCCGCATCAGCGGATCACCTCTTCCAGGAGCCGTTCCCAGTCGGCGAGGAACCGCTTGAGCCCGTAGCGCCGCAGCGCCGCCTGACGCGCGGCGCGCCCGGCCGTCCTGGCCGCCTCAGGTTCGCGCGCGTAGTGGGCCGCCGCACCGGCCAGCACCTCGGGCCGGGTGGAGACCACCCCCGCCTCCGCCGGCACGGCCTCCACCACCTCCGTGGTGGCGAGCGCGACGACGGGCATCCCCAGGTGCATGGCCTCGATCAGGGAGAGCCCCAACGAGGTCCAGCGCACCGGGTGGGCGTAGAGGCGGCGGCGCGCCATCGCGTCGTGCAGCTCCTCCTGCGGCAGGTCCCACGAGCGGCAGCGCTCGGGGGCGAGCCCCAGCTCCGCCGCGAGGTTCTCGGTGCCCATGCCGAACACGTCGAGTCCGAGCGAGGCCGCGAGCCCCGGCAGCAGGTCGGTGCCGGTGGTCCGGCCGCGCCGCAGCGGCTCGTTGACCACCACGGCCGCCCTGGGCAGTTCGCCGGTCCAGCGGTGGCCCGGGTCCACCACGCCGTGCTCGACGACGGCGGTCGGCGCGCGCCCGTTGTCCCAGAACAGTCGGTTGAAGTGGGTGACGTGGACGAGCGTCAGGTCGTCCCGGTCGGCGCAGGGGTGCCGGGTGTCGGGCACGTCGCCGACGGGGGCGTTGTGTTCGACGTAGACGGCCGGGACCTCCCGTCCTGGCCGGCGGCCGCCGAGCCAGCGGGTCGCCAGCTCCGCCTCGTGGGGGCGCTGGAGCACCACCAGGTCCACGGGGGTGTCGCGCAGCCGTTCCGGCTCGACCTCCACCACCGAGTCCGGCCAGTGGTAGGTCAGCGCCCTGCCGCGCCCGTCGGGCCCCCGGTCGGGCAGCACCGGCACCAGGTAGGTGTGGGGACCCTGGACGAACGCCGTCGTCCAGGAACCGTGCACATGCCACAGCAGTATGTTCACGCGCTGGCCTTCCGTCCGATGCTGTCGCAGGGCGGTCCGCCGACGATCAGCCGGTCGACGGCCGCCAGGACCTCCTCGTCCGTGATCGAGTCCAGGCACGGGTGCCCCGCCACCGGGCACTCGCGGGCCCTGGTGCCGGCGCACGGCGCGTCCTGCCTGCCGAGCAGCAGATGCGGCACCCGGTAGGGGAGCCAGCGGTCCACCCGGACCACCGGCGCGAAGAGGCTGATCACCGGGGTGCGCACGGCCGCGGCCAGGTGCGCGGGCCCGGTGTTGCCGGCGATCACCGCGCGGGCGCCGGAGAGCACCCCGGCCAGCTCGGGCAGCGCGGTGCGTCCGCCGAGGTCCAGCGCGTGCCGGCCGGCGACCCGCCGGGTCAGCTCGGCCTCGCCGGGGCCGCCGGTCACCACCACCCGGTGCCCGGCGGCCGCGAGCGCGGCGACGGCGCGGGTGGCCCGCTCCGCGCTCCAGGTCCTGGCGGGCACGGCGGCTCCCGGGTGGACCACCAGATAGGGCTCGGCGCCGGTCAGCGCCGTGGTGTCGGGCGGGCGCCGCACCCGCAGCTCGCCGAAGTCGCCCGGCGGCAGCGCGAACCCGGCCGCGCCCGCCAGGTCGAGCGCGGCGGCGGCCTCGTGGCGGTAGGGCGCGCGCCGGTGGCGGAGTTGGAGCAGCGAGCCCGGGTAGTGCTCGCTGTCGGCGCCGACCCACTCCACACCGGCCAGCTTCAGCAGCAGCGCGGCCGGCAGCGGGCTCTGGTGCTGGGAGGCCAGTACCAGAGCCCGGTCGTAGCGGTCGGCGGCCAGCCGGTCGACCAGCTCCGCCACGTCGGCCGGCTCGACGGCGGGCGCGGCCAGGCTGACCCACGGCGCGTGGTAGACGCGCACCCGGTCCACGCCGGGCAGCAGCCGCGCGGCGGCCTCGCCCGAGGGGCCGCAGAGCACGGTCACCTCGGAGGAACCGGCGGCGACGGCCCGGACGGCGGGGCCGGCCAGCAGCACGTCGCCCGCACTGTCCAGCCGGACGACCAGGGTGCGCGGCGCCCCGCGCGGCGCGGCCGTCACCGCGCCTCCCCCGCCAGCCGGGGCGCGGGCGCCAGCAGCGCGCGCACGGCGGTGAGCAGGTCGGGCGCCACCGCCTCGCCGGCGGCGGCGACCTCGTCGGCCCGGGTGGCGGGCGTCGGCACCAGCACCCCGCGCGCCCCGGCGGCCTCGGCGGCGGCGATGTCGCCGCCGATGTCGCCGACGACGACGGCCCGGTGCGGCGGCACGCCCAGCCGCCGGCAGGCCGCCAGGACCAGTCCGGGCGCCGGCTTGCGGCAGCCGCAGCCGTCGGCGGGCCCGTGCGGGCAGACGGCCCAGACGTCGAACGGGCCGAGCAGCTCCTCGATCCGCGCCCCGACCGCCTCCGTCTCGGCGCGGCCGAAGTGGCCGAGCGCGACGCCCGACTGGTTGCTGACCACGCCGGTGGCCACCCCCCGCTCCCGCAGCAGCGCCAGCGCGGCGCGGGCGCCGGGCAGCACGCTGACCCGGGCGGGGTCGCCGTTGTACGGCACGTCCTCGACCAGGGTGCCGTCGCGGTCGAAGAGCACGGCCCCGGGGCCGTGCCGCTCGTCGGCTCCGCGCCTGGCCGGCGGGGGAGCGGCCGGAAAGAGCCAGGGCCCCCCGGGCAGGCGTGTGGGGCGTTCACTCATGAGACCAGGGGTTGCCAGATTGATCCGATATAAACACTTTGCTCCGGCGTGTCCCGCGATGCCGGAACATTCCGCGCAGCCGGTGCCCGACGGCGAACGGCGGGATCGCCGCGCTGGTCAGCGCCATCCGCCCGATCTCCTCCGCCGTGCGCGGCCCGGGACCGATCCGGGCGACCGCGAACTCGGCCGTCACCGCCAGCCACAGCGCGCCCCCCAGCGCCGCGGCCCGCGGCCGCCGGGCCAGCAGCGCCGCCGCCGCGCCGACCGCCGCCGCGCTGGCCGCCAGATGACCGGGGAACCGTCCCAGCGGCGCCTCGGCCCGCGCCCGCCAGCGGCGCCCGTGCACCCGCGCCATCAGCACGTCGTCCGCGTTGCCGGCCTGGGTACGCAGGGAGACCCAGTAGCCGGCCGGCCGCACCGGGTGCGTCGTGCGCCGCCTCCCGGTCGTCAGCCGCCAGCCGGCGTCCAGGACGCGCAGCGCCAGGTCGGCGTCCTCGCGGAAGGCCCGGGGGAAGCGTTCGTCGAACCCCCCGACCTCCGCCAGCGCCGCCCTCCGGTAGGCCATGTCCGCGGTGATCCAACGCGCCCCGGCCAGGCCGGCCGTGGCCCGTTCCCAGTCCGTCGGCGCCCGGTCCCCCGGCAGCGGCACCTCGATCCGGCCCTGGGTGCCGCCGGTCCCCTCGTCGGCCGCCGCCAGGTCGTCCGCCAGCGCCCGGCGCCAGTCGGGCCCCGGCACCACGTCGTCGTCGAGAAAGGCGATCCACGGCTCGGTCGCCCGGCGCCAGCCGGTGTTCCGCGCGGCGGCCGGGCCCCGGGCGCAGCCCGGGACGATCTCGGTGACCGGCCGCAGCGCCCTCGGCACCGCGACCGGCAGCGGCTCGGGGTCGTCGGGCGGCCGGTCGTCGACCAGCACCACCCGGGCGGGCGGCGGCCCCTCCCCGTCCGCCAGCGCCGCCAGGGCGGCGTCCAGCGAGGGGCGGCCCAGCGTCGGGATCACCACGGCGTAGGCGGTCGCGCGTGCCTCGCTCACCTGCCACCTCCGAAGGGCGTGTGCGTCGTTCCTTCGCGCCCCCCGTTCGCCCCCCCGTTCCCGCCCCCCCCGTTCGCGCCCCCGTTCCCGCCCGTCAGCCGGCGCCCGCGCCGAAGAGCGCGCGCCGGCGCACCACGAACGGACCCAGCGCCAGCAGGTCGACCGGGGAGGAACCGAAGCACTCCAGCGCGTCCCTCGGATCGTCCACCATCGGCCGACCCGCCGTGTTCAGGCTGGTGTTGACCACGACCGGCAGCCCGGTCGCCGCCTCGAACGCCTCCAGCATCCGCGCCACCAGCGGCTCCGCCTCCCGGTCCACCGTCTGCACACGCGCGGTGCCGTCCACGTGCACCACCGCGGGAATCCGCTCGCGCCAGTGGGGCAGCACCTCGTGGACGAAGAGCATGTAGGGGCTGGGCAGCGGTCCCGCGAAGATCTCCGACGCCCGGTCGGCCAGCACCATGGGCGCCACCGGGCGGAACTGCTCGCGCCCCTTGATGTCGTTCAGCCGCTCCAGATTCCCCGAGGGCCCGGGGTGTGCCAGCAGCGAGCGGTGCCCCAGCGCCCTCGGCCCGTACTCGGCGCGCCCCTGGAACCAGGCCACCACCGCGTTCTCCGCCAGCGCCCGCGCCACCTCGACGGCGACGTCCGCCGGACGCTCGAACGGCACCGCGGCCGTCTTCAGCCACCCCTCGAGCTCCGCGTCCGACCAGCCGCGCCCCAGGTCGACGCCCGGCTGCGGACGGGTGGGGGAGCCCGGGTCGGCGTCCGCCGCGTGCAGCAGCGCGCCGCCCAGCGCGGTGCCCGCGTCCCCGGAGGCGGGCTGCACCCACACCCGGCGGAACGGGCCCTCGGCGGTCAGCCGCGAGTTGGCCACGCAGTTCAACGCCACGCCGCCCGCCATCGTCAGCACCTCGTCGTGGGTCTGCCCGTGCAGCCACCGCACCAGGTCGAGCAGCGTCTCCTCCAGGCAGACCTGCGCCGCCGCCGCCAGGTCGGCCTGTTCCGGCGTCCACCCCTCCCCGTCGCGTCGCGCCGCGCACAACTCCTCCCACGGCACCCCCGCCGCCCGGAACCCGCCGTCCCCGGTGGCGTACACGTGGCGCCGCAGTTCGGGCAGGAACCGGCGCGGGTTCCCGTACGCCGCGAGCGCCATCACCTTGTACTCGTCGCTGGACCGCAGAAAGCCCAGGTGCTCGGTCAGCTCCTCGTAGAACAGCCCCAGCGAGTGCGGCAGCTCCTGCCCGTGCAGCGCTTCGAGCCGCGCGCCCTCCCGCCGCGCGGCCAGGTGCGAGGTGGCCTCGCCCCGGCCGTCGAGCACCAGCACGGACGCACGCTCGGCGCCCGGCGCGGCGAACGCGGACGAGGCGGCGTGCGCCATGTGGTGCGGCACGAACCGCACCTGCTCCGGCGCGAGCCCCGGCAGCGCCTCGCACAGGAAGGCCGGCGCCTCCCGCGCGTAGGTCTGCCGCAGCTCGTCCCACGGGTCGTGCAGCCCGAGCCGGTCGGCGGGCCTGGCCAGCGACGGGTCGTAGGAGTAGGTGACCGCGTCCAGGTCCTCGGGCCGCAGCCCCGCCTGGCTCAGACACCAGGCGGCGGACATCTCCGGCAGCTCCCAGGCGGAGAACGGCAGCGGCCGCTTCCCGTGCTTGCGACGGGAGAAGCGTTCCTCCTCGGCGGCGGCGACGGTCCTGCCGTCGACGACGAGGGCCGCCGCCGGATCGTGGAAGAGGGCGTTGACACCGAGTACGCGCATGGGTTCTCCGTCGGGTGGGCCGGGGCGAGCCGGGGGAACGGGACCGGGGCAAGTGGGGGAGGGCCGCGCTCAGCCGGCCGGACGCGCGGCGTCGGCCGGCTGTTCCGCGCCGGCCTGCTGAGCGGCGTCGGCCGGCTGTTCCGCGTCGGCCCGGCGCCCGGCGAACCAGGCGATCGTGCGGGCCAGCCCGTCGGCCGCCTCGACCACCGGCTCCCACTGGAGCTTGCCGCGCGCCAGCGTGATGTCCGGGCGGCGCACCATCGGGTCGTCCACGGGCCGGTCGACCATCCGCACGGTCGAGGAGGAACCGGTCAGCCGGATCACCGTCCTGGCCAGCTCCCGCATGGTGATCTCGGTCGGGTTGCCGATGTTCACCGGCGTCCGCAGGTCGGAGGCGGCCAGCGCCAGCACCCCGGCGACCGTGTCCGACACGTAGGTGAGGGAACGGGTCTGCCGCCCGTCCCCCGTCACCGTCAGCGGCTCGCCCGCCAGCGCCTGCCGCACGAACGTCGGCACCGCGCGCCCGTCGTGGCCGCGCATCCGGGGGCCGTAGGTGTTGAACAGCCGGACGATGCCGGTGTCCGTGCCGTTCACCTCGCCCTCGGCGACCGTCAACGCCTCGCTGAACCGCTTCGCCTCGTCGTACACGCTGCGCGGGCCCACCGGGTTCACGTTGCCCCAGTACCGCTCGCTCTGCGGGTGCTCCAGCGGGTCGCCGTACACCTCGGAGGTGGAGGCCAGCACGAACCGCGCGCCGTGCCGGCGGGCCAGCGCCAGCGCGTTGCGGGTGCCGAGGCTGCCGGTCTCCAGGGTGTGCAGCGGCAGCCGCAGATAGTCCGCCGGGGAGGCGGGGGAGGCGAAGTGCAGCACCAGGTCCACCTCGCCGGCCACGTCGAACGGCTCCGTCACGTCGGCACGCACCATCGTCAGCCCGGGCAGGTCGGCGAGCGCCGCGGCATGGTCGGGGTGGGCGGTGCACAGGTCGTCGACGCAGGTCACCTCCGTGCCGCCGGCCAGCAGCGCCTCGCACAGGTGGGAGCCGAGGAAACCGGCGCCCCCGGTGACGACGGCGTGCCGGAACGGCGTGCCCTTCCTGCCCTCCATGTCCTCTCCTTTCACCGCCTCCGAACCCGCTGCCCCGCTGACCCCAGGTACCCCGGATGAAACAGGACAAACAGCTATATACAGCCCATGTGGACGGTGCCTCGCGAGAGAGCGGGGTGAATAGGGGTGGGGGCGGCGGCGACGTCACGGCTAGGGTGTCGGCGCACTCAGCCCAGGAAGAGCTGAGAACGGACCGTGAGAAACGATCGGCGTGAACACGGAGCGCCGGTAGCAGAGGATTCGCGCGAACCCCGAAAACAGCCGGCCGCGGACCGGTAATTCGGCCGCCCGGCCGGGACCGAATTTCCCGCCGGTCAGCGCACGCGAATACTCGTCGGCTCCACCCCCCTAACACCCCTAATCCTCCGGCAGTTGACCGACACTTCTTGTGGTGAAGGAAATCCGCGTGCTAGAAAAACCCCGATATTCGCCGGGAGAACCTCATCGGAAAGGTGGCGCATGAGCTCCAACGGAACGCTTCCGCCCCGCGCGCACGCCTCGGTGGACAATCTGCGGACCTATCTGCTCGCCGCCGGGGCCAAAACGCCCCACCGGGCGGCCGTGATTCAGGCGGCACCGGGTGGCGGTCTGGAGACCGTCAGCTGGGGCGAGTTGGAGGCGCGCACCGACCGCTGTGTCGAAGCGCTCGACGCCCTCGGACTCGACGTCGGTGACCGGGTGATCATCGAGTCCGACACCTCGGCCGAGGCCGTGGCGACGCTTCTGGCCTGCGCCACGCTGGGGCTGCCGTTCGTGCCGGTCGCCCCCGGACTGCCGGACGAGCGACTGCGCGCCATCATCGCCAGCGCCGAGCCCGCCCTCTACCTCCAGACCGTGGACGGCAAGCGCGCCGACATCCCCGAGCAGGTCGGCACGGGCCGGTTCGGCCCCGAGGGCGTGGTCGTGGAGCGCCAGCCGGTGCGCCGCGGGCCGCGCCGCCGCAGGACCGTCACGCCCGTCGACACCGCGTACATCATCTTCACCTCGGGGACCACGGGCCGGCCCAAGGGCGTGGCCATGAGCCACCGCGGGGTCATCTCGTTCCTGCGCGGCGCGCGGGCCGCCGACTTCCTCACCATCGAGGACCGTGTCGCCGGCACGGCGCCGCTCCAGTTCGACTTCGCGCTGTTCGACATCGGGTTTGCCCTCAGTCACGGCGCCACCCTGGTGCCCGTCCCGCGTGACCGGCTCACCTGGCCGCGCCGCCTGCTGGCGTTCCTCCGCGAGGCCGAGGTGACGCAGGTCCACGCCGTCCCCTCGGTGTGGCGCCCGGTGCTACGCCACGAGCCGGAGATGCTGGCCGAGCTGGGGGACCGTGGCGCGCTGCGCGGCATCCTCTTCTCCGGTGAGGCCTTCCCCCTCAACGAACTGCGCGGCGTCCAGGCGCTCCTGCCGAAGGCACGCTTCATCAACCTGTACGGGCCCACCGAGTGCATGGCGGTCTCCGTCACGGAGTTGCCCAACCCGCTGCCGAACGACGCGGAGCGCCTGTCGATCGGCCGGGCGATCCCGGGCGCCGAGGTCACGCTGATCGGCGCCGACGGGCAGTCCGTGGAGGAGCCCGGGGTGATCGGCGAGATCTACCTGCGCAGCACCTCGCTCTTCAACGGCTACTGGAACGACCCGGAGACCACCCGCGCCACCCTCGTCCCGGACCCCCTGCACCCCAGGTCCGGCCAACTGGTGCTGAAGACGGGCGACCTGGCCTCCCGGGGCGCGGACGGTGAGCTGTACTTCCACGGCCGTGCCGACTCCCAGGTGCAGATCCGCGGCAACCGCGTCGAACTCGGTGAGGTGGAGACGCGGGTCGCCGCGTTCCCCGGCATCACCGGCGCGGTCGCCTCCGTCCTGCCGCACGAGGAGGACGAACCGCAGCTCCACGTCTTCGTCACCTGCGACCCCGGGGAACCCGCGCCGGACGCCAGGAAGGTCGCCGCGTTCTGCCGGACCGCGCTGCCCGTCTACATGGTCCCGCACAAGATGCACGTGGTGGACGAGTTCCCGCTGAGCGCCAACGGCAAGGTGGACCGCACCGCCCTGCGCGCCCTCGTGTCCTCCTGAGCCGCCGCGGCCCCGCGCCGTCCCGCCGTCGGGCAGCACCGCCCCCCGACGGCGGGACGGCGCCGCCGCGTGCGCGCACCCGGCCGGCGCCGTCCGGCGTCGGCGCGGGGGCCGGGGCGAACCCGCCCCGGCCCCCGCCGACCCCAGGAGACCTCAGGAGACCAGGCGGCGGACGCCCTCCTCGATCCTGCGCAGCTTCTCCGCGACATGGGGAAGCGCCAGCGGGTCGTCGGAGCGCAGGGACTCCCACTGGAGTGGGGGGGTGTCGCCGTAGAGCATACTGGTGGCGGCCTTGAAGCGCAGGGCGCCCGGATCGTCGCCCAGCAGGTGTCCGGCGAGCACGGCGAGGCCGGAGGCGTCGAGCAACTCACGCGCCAGCGAGGGGGAGTCGGTGACGCCCTTGGCGGTGAGCACGGGCCGCAGGGGCTCGAAGTCGGGATACACGTAGAACGCACCGGTGGGCGGGCGGCAGTCGGCGCCGGCGGCCGTCAGGACGCCGTGCACGGCACGCGCCACGACCCCGTGCAGGCGCGCGCTGTTGGCCAGGTGGGCCCGCAGCTCCGGCGGCTCGCTGAAGGCGTACCGCGCGACCTCCTGCATCGGTGCCGCCAGGGTGGACCACATCTCGCTGGCGACGGAGAGGACGTTGGCGCGCAGGGCCAGCCCGCGCTCGTCCGCGGGGAAGCGGGCCGCGCCGATGCGCCAGCCGCCCACCGCGAGGCTCTTGGACAACCCGCTGGTCACCACGGTGCGGTGGGGAACGACCTCGCAGGGGCTGAGGAAGGGGGTCGCCGGATCGTGCACGACATCCCGGTAGATCTCGTCCGAGACGAGGGTCAGGTCCTCCTCCTCGGCGAGGGCGCACAGCTCCCGGACGAGGGCGGGCGGCGCGAGGGTGCCGGTCGGGTTGTCGGGGAGCGTCAGGACGACCGTGCGCGGGTCGCGGCCCGCTCGGCGCTCGGCGCGCAGAGTCTCCCGCAGCAGCGCCGGATCGGGCACGCCGCCCGCCTGCGCGGGGATGGGCACCGACACGCAGTGCTTGCCGGCCAGCGCCGCCTGGGGCGCGTAGGTGTTCCAGGCCGGCCGGGGGATGACGAGGTCACCAGGCAGCACCAGGTTGAGCGCCATCAGCAGCGGCTTGCTGCCGGGGGCGACCACGACCTGCCCGGGGTCGGTCGGCAGCCGGCGACGCGTGAAGTAGCCCGCCACGGCCTCGCGCGTCGTCGCGTCGCCCTGGACCGCCCCGTACGCGTTGCGCCGGGCGCCGGCGACCAGGCGGTCCACCAGGCCGTCGAAGGCCGGCAGCCGGGACTCGCCGAAGCCCAGGTGGAGTATGTCCTCGCCCGCCGCCCTGCGTTCGTCCACCCGCTGGTTGAGCGCCAGGTTCGGGGACATCGGCAGGACCCTGGGCCGGGGGCTGGGCCCTGCCGGCGTCGGTTCCACCACGGTGGTCATGGCTGGCTCCCTTCCGCCAGAAGCTGGCGGTGCGTGCCGCCCCAGACGGCCGCGGCGATGTCCGCCGGCGTGTCCGGGACCGGTTCGAGTTCGTCCACCCAGGCGGCGGTCGGGGAGTAGTGGGCCCGGAAGGGCCGCCCGACCAGCGCGGGATCGCGCGCCTGGAGCATGCGCAGCTGGAAGTACCGGGCCCCGGCCGACTCCTCGACGCCGTCCACCAGGACCTTGCCCGACGTGGCGGACATGACCGGCCCGCGTACCGTCCTGGCCAGCCCCGGCAGGGCGCGGTAGGCCGTGCGGAAGACCTCGGCGGCCTTGGCCAGCGGCACCTTGAAGTAGTCGTACGGCCCGGTGTCCCGCTCCACGAACATGTAGTAGGGCACCGTTCCCTGGGCGAGTTCGGCCTGCCACAGGGAGTTCCACGTCTGGGCGTCGTCGTTGATCCGCCCGATCAGCGGCGCCTGGCAGTAGACCACGGCCCCGGTCGCCCGGATGCGGGAGAGCGCCTTCGCCACCACCTCGGTGCCCAGTTCCCTGGGATGGGTGAAGTGGGCCATGACGGCCAGCGTGCGGCCGCTGGCCGTCACGCGTTCGAACAGCCGCAGGGCGTCGTCCGCGTCCTTGTCCGAGACGAAGCGGTAGGGCCAGTACGCCAGGGACTTGGTGCCGATGCGGATGGTGCGGACGGAGTCCACGGCCAGCAGCGGCTCCAGGTGGTTGCTCAGCCGGTCGGACCCCATGATCATGGGGTCGCCGCCGGTCACCAGCACGTCGTGCACCTCGGGGTGCTCCCCGAGGTAGCGGATCAGCGGCTCCGGGCCCGGGGCCGCGAACCGCAGGTCGGCGTCCCCGACGAACTGGGCCCAGCGGAAGCAGTACGTGCAGTAGGAGTGGCACGTCTGCCCCTGGCTGGGGAAGTAGAGCACGGTCTCCCGGTACTTGTGCTGCAGGCCGGGCACGGGCGAGCCGTCGAGGCGGGGCACGTTCAGTTCCAACTGGCCAGAGGGGTGGGGGTTCAGGCGCCCCCGGATCTCCTTGACCGCCGCGGCGACCGCCTGCCGGTCTCCCGTGCTGCTCGCCGTCTCCAGCAGCCGCTCGTCCTCGGGGGCGAGCATGCCGCGTTGGGGGAACACCATCCGGAACATCGGGTCGTCGGGCACGCTTTCCCAGTCGACGAGTTCGGACAGCGCGTACTCGTTGACGCGAAACGGCAGTACCTGGGAGATCAACTCGACCGTCTTCACCTGCTCCGCGCTGAGGGGAAAGCGTTTGGCTATGGCGTGGATCTGCTTGGGGCCAAAGGCTCGGAAACGCGGGCTCTGGACGGGGCTGGGGCCCAGCAGGGGCATCATGCGGATCTCTTCCGTGAGACTTCGTCGAAGGTGGAGTGGAAGATGGGTCGGGTGTTCAGCTGGTTTCCCACGCCAGGGATCCGAGGGACTTTCCCGGCACACGGGGAAACCGCGTGACTGGCGGAAAAGACCCTCTTGCCCCCGCCCATCCCGTCGGGGAACCCCGAGCACGGCCGCGCGGCGCTGCGACGGATTCCGTGCGTGGGACATCGGCGAATGCGAGTGGACGAATATGGGTGAACACAGTGACGCGGCATGGTGGCGAGTGCTCCCTCGTCCCGCGCTCAAGAGAACGCCAGGAGGTGGCCAGCTTATGTCTGATGGCTGATCGTCGGCCTCGCCGGCCGACCCCAGCTACCCGTAGAACCCCCTAGATGAACTGACCCGCAGGTCAGTGGTCTCACGGCGCCACCGAACTGAGGCCCGTCACCGGGGTGCGAGGTCGTGCCCGGGAGCGGTGGCGCGTTCCGGGCCCGTGGGGGCCAGGCGCCCCGGCACACCCGCGACGGCGTGCCGGGGCGGCTCTCGGAGGCGGTCGCCGCGCCGCCGTCCGCCGAGCCGGCGACCCGCCCGGCACCAGGCCCGCGACGAGCCGCACCGGGAGGGCCTGCCTCACCGGGGCCCTCAGAACAACCCCTACGACGGCGACCAGTGCCGGAACCCCCCGCCGGGCCCGTGCTCCCGGGGGTGGGGCGCCTCCCGCACCGTCCCGGGCGCACCCGGGACACGGCCGGGCGGACACGACCGGGCGGGGTCGGCTAGGGGTGGCCAGGGGTTGCGAAGACGCCACCCCTCACTGCCGCGGAGCGACGGTGAGGGGCGGCACGCCGGGGCAGCGGGAGGGGTCAGTCGTCGGCCGGGCGGAGCACGAGCCGGGTGCCCGCGTGGCGCTCGACGGCCTCCGACGTGTAGACCAGCGGGAACGTCCCGTTGCCTGCCCAGAGTTCGTGCAGATCCCCGTAGTGAGGGCTGCCGGGGTCCCCGGACTGCCCCGGTGCGTTGATGGCGCGTGAGGCGTCCCAGTCACCCACGTCGACGGCCATGCGGAACACCTGACCCGCCATCTGCTGGAAGGTCACCGGGTGGTAGAAGGAGACCTGCAACGTCTGGAACGAGCCACCGCGCGGGATCGGCCCGAAGGTGTCGCCCAGCGGATGCGTGAAGGTGTGGGTGTGCAGGTCCCCCCAGCGCCAGTCGGCGGGGTCGGGACCGAGAGCGTCAGCGACGGTCTGGAACGCCGGCGCCAGGGTGTCCAGCAGCAGGGCGTCCCGGATTCCGGCGCCCCCGGGTCCGAACCACTCCTCGGGATCGGCGAAGGAGTCCAGCATGACGGTGACGTCGGGGACGGCGTAGAACCCGGGGTTGTCCGCGCTCTCCGGCACCAGCGCGCCCAGCCACGCGGCGCGCAGGGTGGTCATGGTCCACACCTCGAACAGCGCGGCGGCCCCGGAGTCCTCGTCGGCGACGCCGTCGTGGTCGCGCAGCACGTCGAGCGCCTGCCGGGTCGTCGGGTCCTCGGAGGTCAGCTCCTCCAGGTAGGGCAGCAGCCGGGTGGCGTACAGCGACTTCTGGTCGGTCTGGAGGTCCAGGGAGTCCTCGAGGGTGGCGTTCTCCGCGACTGAGAGGACCTCGTCCAACCGGTCCTTTCGGAACGGCTGTTGCCACTCGTACGTCGGCGTGACCGGGTGGCCCTCGGGGAAGTTGTACTCGTTGGCAGAGGCGAAGTAGCCCTGCTCCGGGTTGAGACTGTGGGGCATCTCGTCCTGGCTGTGGAAGCCGTCCCACTCGTAACGGCCGTCGCCCGGCACGGGAAGCAGCCCGTCATAGCCCTCGCCGGTGCGCCGGGGTACCAGGCCGACCGGCACCCAGCCGATGTCACCCTCGGCGTCGGCGTACGCGAGATGGGACCCCGGGGTCTTCCAGCCCTCCAGCCCTTCGGTGAACTCCTCGAAGTTCTCCGCCCGCTGGAAGGCGATGCTCCCGAGGTAGGGAGAGGTGCCCGGCTCGGTCCAGGCCGAACGGACGGCGTAGGCGCGGTTGTTCTCCTCGTCCGTCCGGATGACGGGACCGTGGCGGGTGAAGCGGAGGGTGGCCTCGGCGGGAGTGGCACCGGCGACGGGGATCTCCTCCCGGGCGGTCTCGAACGACTCCCAGCCGTCTCCGTAGCGGTAGCGGGTGGGGTCCTCCGGGTCCAGTTCGTAGACGTAGAGATCGTTCTGGTCGATCGGCATGTTGGTGAGACCGAAGGCGATATGGCCGTTGTGCCCGAAGCTCACGCCCGGGTTCCATGGCTCCCCGGCCCCGATCACGTCGATGCCGGGGGCTGTCAGGTGGATCAGGTAACGGTTGGCGGGAACGCCGGTGTTGACCCGGTGCGGGTCGGAGGCGAGGATCGGCCGCCCGGACTCGGTGCGCTCGGGTGCCAGCGCCCACACGTTGCTGCCGCCGGCACCGGAGGGCACCTCGTCCGCCGGGTCGGTGCGCCGGGCCTCCCCGTCCTGGAAGGTGACGCCTGCGGTCGCCAGGTTGAAGGTGTCCAGCACGTCGGCGGGGATGTCACACGGGTCGAGACCCTCGGGAACGCGCGGCGTGTGCGCGGGCTCCAGGGCCCGGAAGAACCTGGCACTCTCGATGCCGCCCTCGCAGGTGAGCTGGGCGCGGGTCAGCTCCGACGGCAGGTTGTCCCCGAGCGCGTGGGCGCGGATGCGCACGACGTCCTCGGGGTCCCAGTGCGCGGGCTCGTAGCCGAGCTGCCGGAACTCCTCGGGCATGGAATCCGGGTTGTCGGCCAGCCAGTCGATGTAGGCGTTGATCCCGGCGGCGTACTGGGTCGCGATGGCGCGGGTCTCGGGCGGGTAACTCGCCCACTCGTCCTCCATGTCGCCCCGGTACAGGAACAGCCGGGAGGCGGTGTCCTGTTCGACGTACTCAGGGCCGAGCACCTCGCTGAGCTCGCCCAGCCCGTCGCGCCTCCAGGTGTCGATCTGGAAGAGACGGTCGCGGGCGGCCGTGAAGCCCTGGGCGTAGAACAGGTCGTCGCTGTTCTCCGCCTGGATGTGCGAGACACCCCAGGTGTCGACCGTGATGTCGACCGGGCGGTCCAGACCGGGAACCTCGAAGGAGAGCGCGTCGGACGCCTCGCCGCTGGCCGAGCCAGTGGTGACGAGAACGGCGGCCAGACCGGCGAGGGCGAGCGCGGGAGCGAGGACTCTTCGGGTGGTGCGGTGCATAGAGAGCTCCGTAGCTGTCAGGTGACACAGCGGAGCGGTCCGACCGGGAACACGCCGGAGGAACCTTCCGCGGGGCGGGAATCGTCGCGTGCTCCGTCCGCCTGCCGTAACCCCTAGGCGCCCCCTCTCCCGTTTACCCGCCGTGGCAGTGGGGTAGGGAAGCTTGCCACCCAGCGTCAGTGCGCCCGGCCCGCGGCCGTTCGGCCGCTCGCACCACGACGCCGCGCCTGGCGACGATCCGCCTTGGGGCAGGACTCGTCAACCGGGGCGTGCGCCGTTTCACCCGCGTCGACGCGGAGCGCCTCGTCCACGTGGTACTCGCCGGCATCCGGGCCACCGCCCGGCGCCGGTGGGCTGACGCCCGCCGCTCCCCGCGCCACCGGAGCCCCTCGGGGCGGGGACGCCCCCGCCGCGCCGCGTCCGGGCCGTCGTCGCCGCCCCGAGCGGCGCGGCCGGTGTGGAACGCGGCCGGCCGGGTACTCGCGGCCCTCGTCCCACCGGCCCCGAACGCGCGAGGGAGCAACGACGGCATGACCGTTCCCGAGGAGAACCGGCCGAAGACCCCGACCACCGACCCCGAACTCACCGACCCCGACGCCGAGCGGCGGGACCCGACGGAGACGGGCGACGGCACCGGCCGCACCCTGCGCGAGGCGCTGGAGGAGGCCGACGTCACCCCCGACGACTACGAGGAGTGAGCGCCGGCCGTGCCTCGGCCGTCAACGCCGTCAACGCCGTCAACCGGGCGGCGCCTCCAACGGCCGCTCGGCCAGCGCCTTCGCGGTCCCCACCAGGTTCGCCGCCATGATCCGCGCCGAACGCGCCGAGAACTCGTGGCCGCGCTCGTCGTCCAGGTAGTCGGGCCCCGGCCCCGGGCCCAGGTGCCAGTAGGTCCACGCCTGCCCCGGCGCGGTGTAGCCGATGTCGCCGAGCGCGCCGTGGATCTCCGTGATGACGTGGTGCGCGCCGTCCTCGTTGCCGGTCACCACCACGCCGGCCACCCGGTTGTAGGCGACGGGCCGGCCCTGGTCGTCGGTCTCCGAGAGCATGGCGTCCATCCGCTCCAGCACGCGCTGCGCCACGGACGACGGGCGACCGAGCCAGGTCGGCGTCGCGACGACCAGGATCTCGGCCGCCAGGACCCGCTCGCGCACGGCGGGCCAGGCGTCGCCCTCGCCCATGTCGCTCTCCACGCCGGGGCGGATGTCGTGGTCCACGATCCGGACCAGCTCGGTCTCCACGCCACGCTGGCGCAGCTCCGCGATGACGACCCGCGCCAGCGCCTCGGTGTTGGACGGATGGGGGGACGGCTTGAGGGTGCAGTTGAGCACGATTGCTTTCACGGTCGCCCGGTACCCGCTGCCCGTCTGGCGAAGGCCACCGGTCGGGTGGCGCCCCGGGGCCGTTCGGGCGCCGGTGGCCGGGGCCTGCCGGCGTTCAGCGCCGCGCGGCCAGATACGCCTCCAACTCCGCCGCCCCCGCCAGCAGCGCTCGCCCGCGTGCCGCGAGCCGCCCGCGCCAGTCGCCGAGCGCCGCCTCCAACGCCCCGGGACCACCCGCCGCCCGCACCTGCTCGATCAACGGCGCGATCTGCCGCAACGGGTAACCACCGCGCCGCAGTTGCCGCACCAGCCGGGCGTCCCGCGCATCCGCCTCGGCGTAGACCCGGTACCCGGTCACCGGATCCCGGCGCGGCCGCAGCAGCCCGGCCCGCTCCCACGCGCGCAGCGTCGCCGCCCGCACGCCCAGCTCCCGCGCCAGCGGGCCGACGAACCGGGGCCGCCCCGCCCCGGACGCCCCAGCCCCCGGCGCCGGGGGACCCAGGCCGCCCAGGGCCCGCTCCACGGCCTGGAGGGTGCGCCGGTCCTCCAGCAGCCTGGCGTGACTCGCGTCGATGAGCTGGAACGCCTCGTCGTCGGCGCCCCCGTGCACCGCCCGCATGATCGCCGTCGCCGTCTGGTGCCCGTGCCCGGGCACCAGCGCGAGAAACGCGCGCAGCGCGTCCCCGTGCCGCGCGGTGTAGACCCGGTAGCCGGCGGCCGTGCGCGCGGCGGCGGGGAGGATGCCGGCCTCCTCGTAGTTCCGCACCGCCTGCGTGGACAGGCCGTGCCGCCGCGCCAGATCGACCGGCCTCAGCCTTCCCGACGTTTGAGGGTTCCGCCCCATGACTCCCCCTGATATCGGCGCTGTTCCTCCCCAAGTTTCCACCGGAAACTCAACGATACGGTGGAAGCCATGGCTCATCACCACGTGACCCGGATCGGGAAGGCCACCCACCCCCTCGACGCCGCCGCCGTCCAGCGGCTGCTCCCCAGGCCCCGCCCCCGGGTCCTCGCCCTCGGCGAGCCGACCCACGGCGAGGACGAGCTGCTCGACGTGCGCAACACCCTCTTCCGCGCCCTCGTCGAGACCGTCGGCTACCGGACCGTCGCCCTGGAGACCGACTGCCTGCGCGGTCTGCTCGTCGACGACCATGTCACCGGCGTCGCCCCGGGCGCCGAGGACGCCCCGGGCGCCACCGGGGACGCCGCCCTCGACGACGTCATGAAACGCGGCTTCAGCCACTCCGACCTCGGCCTCGGCGCCTCCCCGGCCAACCGCGCGCTGGTGCGCTGGATGCGCGCCCGCAACGCGCGCCTGCCCGCGGCGGAACGGGTGCGCTTCGCCGGCTTCGACGGCCCGCTGGAGATCACCGCGGCCGCCAGCCCGCGCCAGGCCCTCACCGCGCTCCACACCTACCTCGCGCCTCACCTGCCCACGGCCCTGCTGCCTCCCGAGACGGCCGACACACTCGACGCCCTCCTCGGCGACGACGACCGTTGGACCGACCCCGAGGCGATGCTCGACCCGGCCCGCTCGATCGGCCGTTCCCCCGTCGCCGACCGGCTGCGGCTGCTCGCCGACGACCTGGCGGCGCTGCTCGACGAGCACAGCCCCCAGCTGCTCGCCGCCACCACCCGCGACGCCCTCGACCGCGCCCGCCTCCACGCGCGCACCGCCACCGGCCTGCTCCGCTACCACCACTGGATGGCCGACACCTCACCCGCCCGCATGACGCGGCTGGTCGCCGTGCGCGACCACATGATGGCCGCCAACCTCCTCGCCCTCGCCGAACGCGGCCCCGTCCTCGTCCACGCCCACAACTCCCACCTCCAGCGGGCGCGCAGCACGATGGGCACCTGGGAGGGGACGGTCGAGTGGTGGAGCGCCGGCGCCCTGGTCGCCGCCCGACTCGGCGACGACTACGCCTTCCTGGCCACCGCGCTGGGCACGCTGCCGCACCGGGGCGTGCACGCCCCGGCGCCCGACACGGTCGAGGGCCTTCTCCACGCGCTCCCGCACTCCCCGTCCCTCACCCCCACCTCCCACCTGACCACCGCACTCGCCGACGCCCCGGCCACGCCGCGTACCTCCCCCTGGTTCGGTTACGCGCCCCTGGACCCGACCGATCTGGCCGGCAGCGACGGGGTGGTCTACGTGGGGGAGGTGGGACGGGCGCTCAGCGCGCGGCCTCTTAGCGCGGGTCCCTGAGTTCCCTGGCGAGGCGGGCACGGCCCGGTCGCGCGGCGCCGGCTCGCGGTCGCCCCGGGCCGGTGCGCCGACCGAACCACCGCCGCCGCCTCCACCCGATCGCCCGGTCACCTGACTACCTGACCACCTGACCACCCAGGGCTCCGGCAAAGTCGTTGGTCACGCTGTCAGGAGCGGGTTGATTGGGCGGGGGGCGTCGCGGGCGTGATGTCGGAGCGCGGCGGCGATGTTCTCGTGCCCGTGGATCCGCAGCAGCGTGATCGCCGTGTTTCGGAGGCTGGCCATGA
Source organism: Streptomyces zhaozhouensis (assembly GCF_900230195.1). GTDB lineage: Bacteria > Actinomycetota > Actinomycetes > Streptomycetales > Streptomycetaceae > Streptomyces > Streptomyces zhaozhouensis. Next base: position 264,382 of record NZ_OCNE01000003.1, on the reverse strand, counting down.
CGCGGGGCGCGTTGCCGGTGCGGACCTGGGAGCGGTCCTCGTCGAAGGTCACATCCCGCACCCAGTGCAGCCGGTTCTCCACCTTCCAGTGGCCTTGTATCCAGGTCGCGAGGACTTCGGGTGGCGCGGTGCGGGCGTCGGCGCTGGTGACCAGGTATACGACCTCGACGGTCCGTTTGCCCTTCCTCGTGATGGTGCGGCGCAGTTGGGCGATCTGCGTTGCGCCAGTGAACCGGATCCAGGCCGGGACGTCGGCGACCTTGATCGTGCGGGTCGCCCGGCGTCCGTGACCATGCTCTGTCGTCGTGTGACCTGGGATGTTGGCCCAGGGCAGCGCCTTGAGACGGGCGTACAACGTCTTCTGGTTCGTCTTTACGCTCAGCACGTAGTCGGCGCCCGCCGATGTCAGGGCGGTGGCGGTGTCGTGCTGGGTGTGCACCGCGTCCATCGTGACCACGGCGTCGGTGAGGTTCAGGAGGGCAAGCAGGTCCCGGGCAGCGGGGATCTCGTTGCTCTTCTCGCTCACGGCGACCTGTCCGATCACCGCCCCGGACCCGTGCGCGAGGGCTGCGACCAGGTGCGGGCCGACTGCTGCCCGCTGCGTGCCCCGCGGACGGTCTTGCCATCGATCGCGATCACCCGCCGGCCAGCGACGACCGCAGCCCTGGTCACAGCCCAGGCACCGAGTACAGCATCGAGCAGGTCCGCGTCCAACCGGGCGAACAGGCGCCGCAGGGTCGACTCGTCCACCGGGCCCCGGGCCAGGCCCAGCCGGGCCAACGAGGCCACGCTGGCATCTTGGGCCCACTCACCGACCGCAGTGAACCCACGAGCCCCGGCCAGTACCGCGCACACCGCGACCGCAATCAGCCCGCCTACCGGGTGACGGATCCCGCGGCGCTTGCGGGGGTCGGGTACTTGACCAAGCAGCTCGACAAGATACTCGCGATGCGAGACGGGCGTGCTCACAGGAGCCGGAATACGAGACGATGGCATGGCGCGGGCAGGTTCCCAGAGTTCGACAGAAGGCGTAGGAACCTCCCATCCAACCCAGCTGGAAAACGCCCACGCTTGGCCGTCCACCAGCAAAGACGCACGTCACAGCCCTACGTGACGACTGCACCGAAGCCCCGGGCGGTAGCCGACGACGAACGCCGTGAGCGTTCCGGGTGAGGTGGGCGCTCACGATGTTGGCTGGTCCGTCGGCTTGTCAGGCGTCTTGTCAGAGAGTCAGGTCCCAGATCCGTACGACGCCATCCCGACCGGCAGTCAGGGCAACCGGGCGATCCTGCATCGTGGTGACCACCACAGCTTCGACACTCCAATCGTGGCCGGTCAGCGGCGGCCCGACTTGCCGACCGTTGGCAAGGTCCCAGATCCGCACGGTCCCGTCCTCGCCGCCGGTCACCGCGACCGCACGGTCGCCGACCACTGTGGCATCCAAGGCGTTGATGCTGCCCTCATGGCCGGTGGACGGTTCGTGGATCGGATCGTCGTCTTCGTCCCCGGACAGGTCGAATACGTACACCTTTCCGGAGTCCGTGCCCGCCACGACGACCGGACGACCGTCGAGCTGGGACAATGCCACGGCGTAGGCCCTCTCCTCGTCGTCCACATAAAACGACGCGACTTGTTCGCCAGTTGCCGCATCCCATACCTCCACCCCTTCTTCCCCGCCCCCAGCGACCAGCGAGCGGCCGTCGACGCTTGCGGTGGCGAGACCCCAGATGGAGCCAGCGTCCAGCTCTACCGGAGGCTCCTCGCCGGACAGCCCCCACACTCGGACTCCGTCCCAGTGGATCCCACTGCTTGCCACGAACAGTGGCGGTCCCTCGCCTTTCACCGTGGCGATGGACGCGACGTAGAGCTCGTCGGTCGGCGCGCGGAGCAGCTCGCCGCTGTCCAGGTCCCAGATGGCCGCTGCCTGTTCGTCGCCGCCGGCGGCCACTACCACGCGACCGTCGAAGACGGCCATGGCCACCGAGCCGATATCGTTCTTGGCATCCGGGTACTCGGCGGCACGCGGGTCCTCGGCGAAGGCATACGCCAACGGCCTCTCCTCCCAATCGTTCTGCAACAGGGCCCAGCACCACAGCGTGTAGAAGCCGGTACACACCACCAAAGGCGACCCATCCACCTCCACCACAGCAAGGCCGTCGATCCGGGGATTGCCAGGCACCGCGCTACTCAGAATCAAACGTTCGTCAGTCATGGGGGCAAGATAGCCGGTGCGTCTGACGACCCGAAAAGCAGCAACTCCCGGACGGCCGCCAGGCGACCCGGCGTTACGGGCGAGTGGCGCCTCCAACATCGCCACCCTCACCCGCCATCACGCCCGGAATCCCACAGCTCTACCGGACCTGCTCGGCATCATCTGACGACTTTGCCGGGGCCCTGCCTGACCACCGGGTGAACTCCCCTCCTACGAGGAGGATTCGAGCTGTCTCACCAGGGCCAGGTCCGGGCGCGGGATGTCGCCGAAGAGGGGGTGGTGGTCGGTCTCCAGTCCCCGGACGGCCACGTTCAGCCGTGGGCTGATGCGGTGCGCGCTGTCGCGCTCGTGCCGGTCGAGGGCGGCGACCATGCGCAGGAGCATGGACTCCGCCGTCGCCGTGCCCCGCTGGTAGAGCAGCGGCTCGTCCCAGACGTAGAAGACGCGGCGCGGCGCGGCGCGGCGCCGTTCGGGGGTCTCCAGGGCGACGGCCTCCCTTGCCCAGTGGTGCGCGTCGCGCATGTCGCCCTGCTGGAGATGGAGCAGATAGAGGCAGAGGGCGGCGGTGGACTTGCCGGCGCCGGCGGAGAACTGCCACCAGAACCTCGCGCCGTCGTGCCGCCCCGACAGGTGGAGGAGGCAGGCGAAGACCATCGCCCCGTCGGGTTCGATACGGTCCACCAGGCCCGCGATGTTGGCGGCGGCGTGCGAGGTGCGGATGATCAGCCGGGAGAGCTGGGTGAGGTCCTGGCCGGCCCGGTCCTGGAGGATCACGGGAGGTCGGGGGCCGGGCGGCCGGTTGGCCGGCGCGAGGGCGAGGGCCTGGATCGCGAACTCCTCGCGTTCCAGGGCCTCTCGCCACAGCGCGTCGGCGATGTCGCGCTCGATGCGCCGCCGGGATTCGGCGATCTCCTCCGCGGCCTCCTCGGCGCTCAGGCGGGGAGGGCGGGCGAGGGCGTCGTCCAACAGGGCGTCGATGTCCGTCTCGTGGTGGTCCATCTCAGTCCTCTCGCTCGTCACGGAGGATGTTCCTCGGCCTGAGCTCCCTGGCGAGGCGGGTGCGGGCCATCATGCGGTGCGAACGGACGGTCGCGAGTTCGACCCCCATGATGTCGGCGATCTGCTGCGGGGTGTAACCCAGGACGAACTGGAGGACCATCACGTCGAACTGCCGCTCGGGAAGGTGCGAAATGGCGGTGAAAAGCCCCAACGAGCTTTCCAGCGCGGCGAACTGCGGGCGCGCGGCCTCCAGGGTGTGACGATTGGTCCGGCGGAAGGCGGCGACGGTGGTCAGCGCGGGCTCCATGCCTCGCCGTTCGAGCTCCTCGGCGATGCTGATCTTCAGGATCGCCCAGGCCGCGGCCTCGGGAGCGGGCTCGCTCATCAGCCGGGTCCAGCTCGACGCCAGGTCCCTCATCACCTGGTCCACGAGCCGGCGAGCCAACTGCTCGTCCTGGAGCTGGAGTTCCGCGTACTCCCGGTAGGTGAGGAGATAGCGCTCGTGGAACGCGTGGAAGGCGGCGGGCAGTCGGCTGGTGATCTCGTGCACCGCCCGCGCGTGCGGGTACATGTCGGGGGTCTCGTCGTTCACGCTTCCTCCCCTCCGACGGGGAGGGCGTTGGCCGGCTGCCCGGTGCGGTGTTCCGCCAGCGCCGCCGCGCCTATGCGGACACCGGCGCCCAGCAGGCGCCGCAGAAGGCGGAGTGCGTCGGGTCCGAGCACGCGCAGGGCGAGAACCAGAAGCACGACGTTGTAGCCGAGGTCGCTCACGAGGATCCCTCTCGGGGTAGGTGGTGACGGTGGCCGGTTCCCCGTTCCGGCCGCTGACTGATCGGTGGTCGCTGTGAGCCACCAGCCAACCCCAAAGCATGCGGAACGTTGAGGTCGATCTGAGAAGGCTGTGGCACCTGACGAGTCGCCGAACTGGTCATATGCCGACGGCGGCGTGCCAGCAGCGTTGACCAGTCCGCGGCACTGGTCACGGTGAGCGACCTGACCAGCGAATTCACGCCGGCGCACGCCCCCCGGGCGGCAGTCGCTGTCACGCCGGCGTATCCCGACGCGTCCGGGGGGCTGTGACGCGTATCACGGTTTGAAGCGGCGGGCGAGGCCGGTCCGTTTCTCCCGAACAAGCCCCGATGTGCCCGGAGTTGACGCTCCGGAGTCGCCGTTCCGCCGGGCGTCTTCCCGTCATCCGCGCGTCGGGTCGAGAAGCGGCCTTGGCATGCTGGCCGGTGATGAGGAAACTCTTTCGCGTACACGTCGTCCGGGCAGGCGACGACGAGACGCCCACACGCATCGGAGTCCTGCTGCTGCACCACGAACCGTGGTGGGACGCGGAGGATCCGCTGCCCGAAGGCCCCGGCTTCTTCGTCCAGGTGCTGCGGGAGGCGGCGGACGGGAAGAACGGCCGTCCCGGCGGGCCGCTCGGGGACGAGTTCACCGTGGAGCAGTCCCTCGACACCGAGTGGATCGAGGAGAACGCGCACCGCTACGTGGCACGCGTCGAGCGGGTGGAGGTGCGCCACCACCCCGTCGACGAGGCCCTCTGCGCCTGGTACCGGGACAACCACGACGCACTCGAACGGCTCACGTACGTCTCCACCTTCAACCGCCGCTACCGCGCCGCCAGAGACCTCCCCCTGGAGGAACGCCTCGTGCGGGCGGATTACGACGTGTGGGTCACCGCACCGCGCTGGACGCGCACCCTCCGGGCCGGAGACCGCTGGGGCACCGACGCCTGGGGGCCGCTGACCACGGCGGGAGACGCGTCGCTGCGCCGGGCGTTCATCCGCCGAGAAGAGGGGCGCCCGGACGCCGTCGCCGCGTTCGAGCGCGCCCTCGCCCTCGGCGACGCCGAGACAAGGGTGCGTGCCCGCCTTGCCCTCGACGACCTCCGTTCGGGGCGAGGCGAAACGGCGACGACCGACGTTCCCGCGCGTGAGTGCGAGGCCCGCCTGGAACTGGCCCTCCGGCTGCACGCCGAGGGAGAGGAGGAAGAAGCCAGAGCCGCTTTCGCCCTGGCCGTCCGGATGGACTCCCATGTCATCGGGGAGGCCAGACGGCGCGCGGAGCTGGAGAGCCCGGCCGAGTACGGATACCGGCTCGCGCGGCGCGGCGAACTCTCCCGCGCGGTCGCGCATCTGCGGCTGGCCTATCACGAGGACCCGGCCGTGGTCTCCTTCGCGCTCGCCGTCTACGAGGGCGAGGTGGAACGCGCGCTGGGCATCGATTTCGGCGGCGACCTGGCCCTGCGCCACGGCTATGAGATCGCCGCCGAGCTGGCCTTTCTCCACGCGCGCGACTCAGGCGTCGAAACGGCCCGCAGGCTCATGGAGTTCGCCCGGGGCGCGGCCGGGGCGCTCGGCGGCGCCGGCGACGCCCTCGGCTACGCGTTGGCCACCGGCGCCGCGCAACCGGCCGCGCTCGCCCGCGAGTTCGCGACCCGACTGGCCGGTACATGCGTCAGCCCCGCCGACGACCAGCCCATGAACTCCCTCGTCGAGGCGACCCGCCGCCATTTCCCGGACGTGGCCGCCCTGGGATGCCGGCTCCAGGCCAAGTGCCACGAGGAGTACGCGCAGTCCGAGGAGGCGGCACACTGGCGCGACCGCCTCGCCGAACTGCGCGCGGCGCCGCCCGGGAACGTCCCGTGAGGACTCCCGCGCCGGTGCGCGCGGGAACGGTTTTGCCCGCCCCGGGAGTCATGTCGACAATGCCGTGATGACCAATCTCTATACGGTGCGGGTGCTGGCCACCGACCCGCTCCGTCGCCACCTGCGCCTCCGGGTGACCGCCATCAACCCGGATGTCTGGAGCGACGCCGACCCGCTGCCCGACGACGTGAGCTTCTTCCTCTGCGACCTGGAGGAGAACGGCGCGATTCTTGCGCTTCTCACCGAGGGCGATGACGGGGACGGAGACGAGGAAGCCGCCCTGGACCCGGACGCGGACGAGTTCGACGACCGTTTCGTCGAGCGGGCGGAGCGCCTGGTGACGCGGAACTCCCCGTTCACGGAGGAGGCCGAGTGGAGACTGTGGGAGGGAGCCGGGGGCGAGATCAGGCTCCCCGGGGAGATGCCGTTCCACGAGATGCCGGCCGAGGACGCCGCGAAGGTGACCTTCCTCGAAGGGGCCTGCCCGGGAGCCGACTACGACCTGACCGTCACCGATTCCCGGTTCGCCGCACCGTTCGCGGCGGGGGACTGGTGGCCCACCCCCTCCTTTCCGCGCTGCCCGTGCCACAGCGACACCGCGGACCGGGGAGCGGGGCGGCCAGCCGACCGGACGGCGACCTGAGCGGCCTACCCCTCGTCCTCCCACGGCGGTTCGTCCTCGACGACCGTCCAGTCGACCAGCGCCGGCACCTTCTCCTCCGGCGGCTCTGGGTGGACGCCGAGGAGGGCCAGGGCGGGGAGGTCGTCGCGTTCCCTCAGCTCCCGCCACTGCTCCGCGGTCACCTCGAGGAAGCGCAGCTCCTTCAGCTCGGCCACCACGGCGAGGTCGGCGACGGTCGCCGACGCGAGGTCCAGCGCCCACAGGCGGGGCAGCGTGCGGAGCGGACGCAGGTCGACGGGGTCGGAGCAGGCGAGCGACAGCAGGCGCAGCTCCGCGTTCCGGGCCAGCGCCGTCAGGTCGGCTGACGCCACGTCGAGCCGCAGATGCTCCAGCGGGTGGTCACCGAGCGGCGTCAGGTCCGGCGAGCCGTCGCTGTGCAACGTCACCTCGCGCACCTCGGGGAGCGCGGCGAGGAACGCGCAGTCCTCGACGTCGCTCACCCGGGCGGCGCGCATCAGCGCACCGCCCGCCTCCTCGGCTTCCGCGGGGGAGGGGCGCCGAGCGACGTAAGTCGTGTCCGCCGTCCGGAAGTTCGGCAGGTCCACCGTGATCCCCGCCCCGTCGCCGGGCCCCTGATGGTCGCCGCGTTCGAGCGCCTCCACCAGCCGGCGCAGCAGCGTCGTCACGGAGTCGGCGACATACAGCGGCCCCTCGGCGAAGTCGATCCCGACCGCGATGACCTGCCCGGGGCGGCCGTTCGGCCCGGGGTCCATGTCCACGGCGAGCCAGTTGCCGCCGGTGTCGTCCGCGAACCGGACCCAGCCGTCACGCAGTGGCGACCTGCGGACGGCGCCCGGCGGGTCGGCGTCGCGCACCGGCGTGCCCCAGGGGGCGTACTCCCACTCCCGCTTGATGTCGAGCCACTCGTCGTCCAGGGCGCCGGCTTCGCTCAGGCCGATCCAGCTCCAGCCGCAGAACACGCCGGGATGCGCGAGCTCGAAACCCTCACCGTCCGCGATGCCGTACAGGGCGCGGAGGTCCGGCGGAAGCGCGACGCCCAGCTCGTCCTCAAGCGCGGCGATCTCCTCCTCGCCAGCGGGGCCGGGAAGTTCGTCCTCCGATCCGGTGAGTTCGGCGGTCAGTCGCCGACTGACGCGGAACAACCGCACCGCCTCGTCCGGATCGCCGGCCGGAGCCGCGGAGCCTGGCCCGACCTGCTCGTCGCCTCGGTCGGGCAGGGAGAAGTCCTCGTCGCGCACGTGGAGGAACGGCTGCCCCTTGGAATAACTTGTCATGGCCCGGAACCTACACCCCCCCACTGACAACGCGCGTGGCCGAGATGGGGCCCGGACACCAGACGGAGGAGTGAACGGGGCGCCCCGTCCACCCGGCCCGGCTCAGGGCCCGCACACGGCCTCGGACGGCGTCAGTGCCACCCGTACCCGTCGCCGAAGTTCAGCGTGTGTTCCAGGACGTCCTCCAGCGGGTCGTCGATCTGCCCGGTGCTGACCAACATGACCCGGGGCCCGTTGTGCGAGTGGTGGTGGGTCTCGTCCGCGTGTGCCGTCCCCACCTGGATGGCGCTGGCCGCCGCCACGGTCGCACCGGCCGCCATCCATCGACGCAGCCGTCGTGCAGCGCTGTCGTTCATTGTCGACTCCTCGTTCGCTCAGTCCTCGCGGGCAGGCAGCCGGCGCGGAATTCGGCTTGCCTACCGAGCAGTTGGCCGAGAAGTTACGCGGCGCACGCGCCGTGCGACGCGCGCCGGGAAGCGAACTCCCCGCGCGCGGCGCCCGATTGGGGGCGCTCGCCGCCCAACGGCCGCCCCCGGCACCGGGGATCACCCTTCATCGGCGCGCGACGGGGTCCCCGGAGGCCACGGTGCCGCACGACTCCGGCACCTGCGCCGGCCCCGTCGAGCGGTCCTTCTCCTGTGGCGGCGGGGCGATCGAGGTGGCCAGGGCGTAGCGGACCAGGACGTCGCGGTAGGGGGTGCCGGGGGTGACCTGGTCGGGGAGGTTGTGCCGGTCGTCCGCCGACAGGGACGCGTGGCAGGGCTCGCCGTGGAAGGTCACCTCCGCCTCCGGCCGGCTGCCGAAGAGGACCTCGTCCGCGTGGACGAGGGCGGCGAAGGAGAGATCCGGCTCCGCGGCCGGTTCCTCGCCGCGCTCGGCCTGATCTCTTCAAGTCCCCCCGGACCTGGTCGCGGCCTTCTTCGCCAGGTCCTTGGCGACGTCCGACACCTTGCCCGCCACCGACAGCCCGTGGCCGTCTCCGGAGATCTCCTCTCCGGTCCGCTCCACGGTGCCGCCCAGCCGGTCGACCGCCCCTCCGGCGGTCGTCGTGGCCTGTTGCACGACCTGTTCGATGATGCGCGGGTTCTGGTCGATGGTGGTCAGGACCTGCTTGATGATGGCCGCCACCTGGTCCAGACGGACCTTGAGGAGCGCCTGGGCGTCCACGCCCTTGAGGTCGAGCTCCAGCTTGCCGAGGGTGACGTCGGCGCCCACGTTCAGCCTGAGCAGGCTCAGCACCTCAGCGCTGAGCGAGACGTGCGCCCGCAGGTCCTCCGCCTCGATCTTCAGCTCGTCCAGCTTGAGGACCGGCACGTCGAGGAAGACGTCGGCCTCGTCCGGGTCGTACTCCTGCCGGGTCTCGACCTCGTCACTCATCATCCTGACCTTCCCGCTCGTCCCTGTCGTCGCCCCGGTTCTTCGAACCCCCCGCGTCCCCCGCGTCGTCCGTGCCGCCCGAGTCCCCGTCGCCTCGCACCACCTCGCCGTCCCTGATCTCCCCGCGCCACCCCTCGACCTCCTCGTCGGCGGCCAGGGTCACGTAGCGCTGGAAGTGCTTGAGGTCCAGCCGCACCCGGCGGCCGACGGCGCGCCACAGGTTGCCGGTCTTCTCGAAGAAGCCGGAGGGCCGGTACTCGATGACGGCGACGATCCTGGTCAGGGTCGGCGTCAGCTCGTGGAAGCTGACCGCGCCCCTGGCGGTGCCCTTGGCGCCCTCGGAGCGCCAGACGATGCGGTCGTCCGGCAGTTGCTCCTCGATGGTCGCCTCGAAGCTCCGCTCGGAGAAGGCGATCTTGGTCTTCCACTCGGTGGTGGTGTCGTCGCTGGTGGAGACGTTGCTGACGCCCTTGGTGAAGACGCCGAACTTCTCGAACTGGGTCCAGTGGTCGTAGCAGGTGCGCAGGGGCACGCCCACGTCGATCACCTCGACGATGTTGGTGACCTTGGTGTCGCCGGCCTCCTGCTCGCCGCCGCTCTGCTTCGCGCCCTCGTCGCCGTCGCCGTCCTCGTCGTCTGAGGAACCCTTCCCAGGCGTCACCTTGTCCTTGAGCCCGCGCAACGACGAACCGGCCGCCGCCTTGGCCGGGTTCTCGCCCTTGAGCATGCGGGTGGCCGCGTCGGGGACGGCGCCGCTCCCCTCGGCCGTCTCACCGAGCCGCTGGGCCACACCGGTGAGCTTCTCTCCCGCCTTGTCCACCAGGTGCTCGGCCTGGGCCCCGAGGAAGCGCATCAGCTCCTCGCGCACCCGCCCCAGGCCGGTGGCGTGGTGCTGCTCGTCCTGGCTCTCGCCCTGCTTCTCGTCCGACGCGGTGGTCATCAGCGGTCACCGCTGTCGGCGCCGGCCGTGGCGCGGCGGGCGGGGCGGCGCGGGGCGCGCTCGCGGCGTTCCAGGGGTTCGCCGGGCCGACGGCGGCCGGAGGGGCGGGCTCCCTTGCTCCCGCTGCCGGAACGGCCGCTCCCCGCGCCCTCGCCGGAGCTCGTCTCCTCGGCCGCACGTGAGCGCGTCGCCCGCCGTTTGCGTTCGGTGCCGGCGGGCGGCTCGTTCCCCTCGCCGTTGTCGGCGGAGCCATCGGTGGCGTTAACGCTGTTGTCGTTGTTATCGCTGTTGTCGCTGTTGTCGTCCTTGTCGGCGGGGCCGCCGGTGGTGTGGTCGTCGGAGTCGTCGCCGGTCACCACGTCGCTCAGTCGGCCCTCGGCCAGCGCCCTGGTGCGCTCGGCCAGCGCGTCGGCGACGTTGTCGTAGCCCCGGTGCAGCGCGGCCGTCACCACAGAGCGGCCGCCGCTGAGCAGCTCGCCCCTGACCCGTTCGCCGAGCTTTCCGAAGTGCTCGGAGCCGGCCAGCCGGTGCACCCCCTCGCCCATCAGCTCCTTGGGGTTCAGGCGGACCCGCCGCCCCAGGGCGTAGGAGGCGACCACCAGCGCCAGCTTCGCCTTCTTCGTTCTGCCGAGGAAATAACCGGCGGCCAGACCGGCGGCCACGGCCGCCCGGGTGGAGGTGTCGGTCATGCGCGTGTCCTTCTCTGTCGCCCAGCCCGAGGCGCGCCGGTCGCACGAGCCTCGCCGTGCGTCCAGCCAACGGCGCGCGGGCCGGCCCCGCACCCCGGACGGGCCCGAACAGGTGGCGCGGGCAGCGGCCAGGACGGGGCACGCGGGCGGGCTCGGGCTCCACCGGCCGGCCGGTGGCCTCGCGGCCGTTCCGCGCCATCACCCCGCCCGGCCCGCAGGGGCAGCGGGGGGCGGGCCGGTCCCCGCGTGCGCGGGGACCTCGCCCGCCCGGCCGGGAACGCGGAGCGGCTCGCGCGGCTCGCGCAGCGGCGCGTCGGCGAACTCCCGCATCCCCGGCGCGAACGCGACGCGCGGCGACCAGCCGAGCGCGGCGCGGGCGCGCGCCGGGGACGCGGTGATGTGGCGGACGTCCCCCATGCGGTACTCGCCCGTGACGACGGGCTCGGGCCCGCCGTGGGCGTCCGCCAGGGCGCGCGCCATCTCGCCGATGGTGCGCCGCTCGCCGCTGCCGATGTTGAACGCGCGCAGCGCGCCCTCCGGGCAGGCCGTGGCGCTGGTCAGGGCGGCGACGTTGGCGGTGGCGACATCGGTGGCGTGCACGAAGTCCCGCAGTTGGCCGCCGTCCTCGAAGACGCGGGGCGCGCGGCCCGCCGCCAGTGCGGAACGGAAGAACGACGCGACCCCCGCGTAGGGGGTGTCCCTCGGCATCCGGTCGCCGTACACGTTGTGGTACCGCAGGCTGATCGCCCGCCCGCCGGTGGACCTGGCCCAGGCGGCGGCCAGATGCTCCTGCGCGAGCTTGGTCGCGGCGTAGACGTTGCGCGGGTCGGTCGGGGCCTCCTCGGTGACCAGCCCGGGGACGAGCGGCGCGCCGCAGCGCGGGCAGGGCGGCTCGAACTCCCCGGCGGCCAGCCGCTCCGCGCCGCGCGGACCCGGCCGCACCCGGCCGTGGACGGGACAGTCGTAACGTCCCTCGCCGTAGACCACCATCGACCCGGCCAGCACCAGCCGCCCGACGCCCGCTTCCGCCATGGCCGCCAGCAGCAGCGCGGTGCCGTGGTCGTTGACGCTCACATAGGCGGGGGCGTCGCCGAAGTCCCTGCCGAGCCCGACCATGGCCGCCTGGTGGCAGACGGCGTCCACGTCGCGCAGCGCGCGGCGCAGCGGCTCGGGGGCGCGGATGTCGGCGTGGTGCCAGGGGACGTCCGCCTCCCCGGCGGGGGGCGGCGGGGGCTGGCGCACGTCGAGCAGGGTCGGCTCGTAGCCCTGGAACCGCAGCTCCTCGACGATGTGCGACCCGATGAAACCGGCGCCGCCGGTGACCAGTACACGCATGGCCCGCACGCTAGCCCCGCGCCGCCCCCCAACGGCCGCCCGTGCCACCGACGTCACACTTCCGTAAGGGCCGGAGGCGCCGGATCCCGAGGCGTCGGATCCGGAGGCGTCGACGGTTCGGCCGCGTCAACGGTTGGGTCGCGTCAACGGTTGGGTCGCGTCGACGGTCCGGTCGCATCGATGGGCTGGTCGCATCGATGGGCTGGTCGCGTCGGTGGTCCGGTCCGCGTCGACGGTCGGTCGGGCCCGCGTCAGGTGGCCGGCAGGATCACCTCGAAACGGCAGCCGCCCTCCACGTTGTGGACGCCCGTGCGGCCCTGGTGCGCCTCCACCAGGCCGCGCACGATCGCCAGTCCGAGCCCCGCGCCCGCCGGAGGCGTCCGCGCGTCGGACCCGCGCCAGCCCGTGTCGAAGACGCGGGGCAGTGCGTCCGGCGGGATGCCGCCGCAGCCGTCCGTCACCGACAGCACCACGGTCTCCGCGCGGCGCGCCGCCGCGACGGCGACCGTTCCGTCGGGCGGGGTGTGCCGGATCGCGTTGACCAGCAGGTTGGCGAGCACCCTGTGCATCTCCTTGCCGTCGACCTCGACGGACACCCGCTCCACGCCGTGGTCCGCCAGGACCACGCCGTGCTGCCGCGCGAGCGGGTCGGCGCCGGCGACGGCGTCGCTGACGAGGTCGTAGACCGACAGCCGGGTCGGGCTCAGCGACAGCGACCCCGCCTGGATGCGGGACAGTTCGAAGAGGTCACCGACGAGGGAGCCGAGCCGTTCGACCTCGACGCGGATGAGCCGGTGGTAGCGGTCGGGGTCCTCGGCGACGCCGTCCTCCAGCGCCTCCGCCATGGCCCGCAGCCCGGCGAGCGGGGAGCGCAGATCGTGGGAGATCCAGGCGACCAGCTCCCTGCGTGAGGACTCCAGCGTCCGCTCGCGTTCCCTGGCGGCCGCCAGCTTGTCCTGGGCTGCGGCCAACTGGCCGGCTAGGGAGGCGAGTTCGGCGGGCATGGGACTGGTGGGCGGGGTGAAGGAACCGGTCTCGCCCAGTGCGCGCGCTGACCGCTGCAACGCGCGGTGCGCGCCCGTCACCCAGCGGCCGAGCAGCAGTGCGGTGGCGGTCGCCGCCACCGCGCCGACCGCGTTCACGGTGACCACCACGGCCAGGTCGTGGGCGGACAGGAACATCGCCCAGGCCACCGAGAGGGTCCCCGCGAGAAGGGCGCTGACGGTGATCGCGATCAGCACGGCCAGCGACACCGAGACCGAACGCCGTCTGACCGCCGCGAGGACGCCCACCCCGGCGACGCCGGCGACGGCCGCGCCGGCCGCCGCGTAGAGGGCGATGAGCGGGAGGTCCCGCAGCAGTTCCTGGAATCCCACGCGGCCTCACCCGGCGTCGAAGCGGTAGCCGACCCCCCAGACCGTCGTGATCAGGCGCGGCTTGGCGGGATCGGTCTCGATCTTGTGCCGCAGCCTGCGGATGTGCACGGTCACGGTCGACAGGTCGCCATAGTCCCAGCCCCACACGGTACCCATCAGCTCCTCCCTGGCGAACACGCGCCCGGGGTGGCGCAGAAAGTGGGCGAGCAGGTCGAACTCCCGCAGGGTCAGCCGCAGTTCGCCCCGGGCGTCGGAGGCGGTGTGCGCCCTGGGGTCCAGCACGAGGGAGCCGGCCCGCAGCACGCCCTCGCCGGCGAGGGGACGGGCCTGGGACCTGCGCAGCACGGAGGCGACGCGCAGCACCAGCTCGCGGGGGCTGAACGGCTTGGTCACATAGTCGTCGGCGCCGACCTCCAGGCCGAGCACCCGGTCCTCCTCGTCGCCGCGCGCGGTGAGCATCACGACGGGCACGGGCCCCCGTTCGCGCAGCCCCCGGCAGACGGCCAGGCCGTCGAGGCCCGGCAGCATCAGGTCGAGGACCACCAGATCGGGAGGGCACTCGGCGGCCCTGGTCAGGGCGGCGGGTCCGTCGCCGACCCGGTCCACGACGAAACCGGCCCGACGCAGATAACTGGTCACCACCTCCGCGACGGTCGGGTCGTCGTCGACGACCAGGACCCGGGACGGCGGGTTCGTGGGGTTCGGCTGGCGCATACCAGCGAGTGTCACACCGGGTGTTGCCACGGCCGAGGGCGCGGCGCCCGCGCCGGGCCGATGTCAGCGTTCCGTAAGACCTCATGCCCCGATTCGCCCGATTCGGCTCCGTAGGGTGGTGTCGCGTGACCAACTCCCCGATCACGCAGGGCGATCTCGTGCTGCCCTGCCTCGACGAAGCGGAAGCGCTGCCCTGGGTGCTGTCCAGGATCCCGGACGGCTGGCGGGCGCTGGTGGTGGACAACGGCTCCGCCGACGGCTCGGCGGCACTCGCCGAACGGCTGGGCGCCCGGGTCGTCCGCGAGCCGCGCCGCGGCTTCGGCGCCGCCTGCCACGCGGGTCTGCTCGCGGCCACCGCGCCGCTGGTGGCGTTCTGCGACTGCGACGGCACCCTCGATCCCGCCGAACTGCCGCGCGTCGCCGCGCCCGTCGCCGCGGGCGACGCCGACCTCGTGCTCGCGCGCCGCAGGCCCACGGTCCGCGGCGCCTGGCCGCCGCACGCCAGGGTCGGCAACCGGGTGCTCGCACGGATGCTGCGGCGGCGCACCGGGGTCCGGCTGGCCGACCTCGGCCCGATGCGCGTGGCGCGCCGGGGGCCGCTGGTCGACCTGGGGCTGACCGACCGGCGCAACGGCTACCCGCTCCAGATGGTGGTGCGGGCCGCCGAGGCGGGCTGGCGGATCGGGGAGACCGAGGTCGCCTACGGCCCGCGCACCGGCCGTTCGAAGGTGACGGGCACCTGGCGCGGCACCTGGCGTGCGGTCTCCGACATGCGGACGGTGCTCAAGTGACGGGCGGAGGAGGGGAGTCGGCGGGTGCCGCGCCGGGGTCCGCGGCTCGTGGGCGGGGGTCGGCGGGTGCCGCGCGGGAGTCCGCGGGCGGCGACCGCGGGCCGGTCGGCGTTACGACGCTGCTGGTCATCGCGAAGGAGCCGGTGCCGGGCCGGGTCAAGACGCGGCTCACCCCGCCGTACACACCGGAGGAGGCCGCCGCGCTGGCCGAGGCGGCGCTCGCCGACACGCTGCGCGCCGTGCTGCGCGCCCCGGCCCGGCGCCGGATCCTGGTGCTCGACGGGCGCCCGGGGCCGTGGCTGCCGCCCGGCTTCACCGTGCTGCCGCAGGCGACCGGCGGGCTCGACCTGCGGATCGCCGCCGCCTTCGCGGCGTGCCGGGGCCCGGCCCTGCTCGTCGGCATGGACACCCCCCAACTGACCCCCGCACTCCTCGCCCCGGCCACCGCCCCCGACGCCTGGCCACCCGGCAGGGCCTGGCTCGGGCCCGCCGCCGACGGCGGCTTCTGGGCCCTCGGCATGGCCGAGCCCCGCCCCGAGGCCGTCGTCGGAGTCCCCATGTCCCGCGCCGACACGGGCGCCGCGCAACGCGCCCGGCTGCGCCGACTCGGCCTCGCCGTCGAGGAGTTGCCGACCCTGCGCGACGTCGACACGGCCGCCGACGCCGCGCGGGTGGCCGCCGAGGCGCCGCCCGGACGGTTCACCGCGCTGCACGCCGCGCTGCGCGGCGCGCCCGCGCGCGAGGAGGACTCCCGGTGACCGCCGTCGCGGCGTCGCCCGCGCACCCCTGGACCGCCGACCCCTATGCCGCCGCCCTGCGCGCCGGGCACGGACCGCTGTATCTGCTGCGCGCGGACGGCGCCCGGCTGCCGCTGGACGTCGCCCGCTGGTGCGCCCGCCCCGACGCCGCCGACCTGTCCGTCCTGGACCGATGTCGGGGCGAAATCCTGGACGTCGGCTGCGGCCCGGGGCGCATGGTCGCCGCGCTGGCCCGCGCCGCGCGCCCGGCCCTGGGCATCGACACCGCGCCGGCCGCCGTCGCCCGCACCAGGGCCTCGGGCGGAACGGCGCTGCTGCGCTCCGTCTTCCAACCGCTGCCCGCCGAAGGCCGGTGGGGCAGCGCGCTGTTGGTGGACGGCAACATCGGGATCGGCGGCGACCCGTCCGCGCTGCTGCGGCGGGTCGCCGCCGTCCTGGAGCCGGGCGGCCTGCTGATCGCCGAGACCGCGCCGGACCCGGTGGACGAACGGTTCGAGGTCCGCCTCGCCGGCGCGGCCGGCGCCTTCGGCGAGGCGTTCCCCTGGGCCCGCGTCGGGCCCGCCGCGCTGGGCGCCCTGGCCCGACGCGGCGGCTGGCGGCCGGTCGACCGCTGGACGGTCGACGGCCGGGCGTTCAGCGCCCTGCGTCGGGGCGCGCGCTGAGCGCGCGCGCCCGGCGGGCCGCCAGCAACCTGCCGCCCAGCGCGACACCGGCCGTGACCACCGCCACGGCCGCGAGCAGCGCCGCCAGATTGCTCCCGTAGTCGAGCGACAGCACGGTCGGGTTGCGGGGAGCGCCGGGGCGCAGCAGGATCGGCGACACCACCAGCGTCGCGCACCCGGCCACCACCAATCCGCCGCGCACCGCCCCGCGTCCCGGCCCCCGGGGCACCGCCAGCCCCGCGAGCATCACCAGCGACGCCAGCACCACGTCGTGCGCCACCAGCGCGCCGCCGAGCCACACCGCCACCTCGAAGGGCGCGCCGGACGGCGTCGCCACCCACATCAGCCGGGCCCCCGCCAGCATCAGCGCCAGACCGGCCACGGCCAGCACCCCCCGCGCGATCCTCATGACAGCACCTCGATCCGGCCTATCCACTTGGTCTGGAGCACCCCGGGACGGTGGGGGGCGATGATCCGGGCGGGAAACCCGTGGTCCGGGGAGAGTTCCTCCCCGTTGATCCGCAGCGCCAGCAGCGTCAACGGGTCCCACGCGTGCGGGGGCGGCAGTACGGAGGTCCGGTAGCCGCCCCGGCTCTGGAGGGACTCGACGCGGACCGCCGCACCCTCCGGGGCGTCCACGCGTGCCAGCAGGTCACGCACCCGCACCCCGGTCCAGTCCGCCGAGGCGCTCCAGCCCTCGACGCAGGCGATCGGCAACCGTGCGGTGTGCTGCGGCAGTTCGCGCAGCTCGGCCAGCGTGAGGGAGAACGGGCGCGGCCCCGCCACCTCCAACCGCCACTCCGCCGCGACCAGACCGGCCACGCCCGCCTCGGCCGCCGTCCGGTTGACGGGCACGCCCTGGGCCGACGCGTCGGGACGGCGCGGCGCCAGCAGCGTCAACGGACGCAGCGGAGCGAACGACTGCCCGGCCGTCGCCAGCGTCACCACGCCGACCGCCGCCCCCGTCCCCCGCAGCAGCGACCTGCGGTCCGGCCCCTGCGGATCGGCCGGCACCCGCCGCCAGTTGGCGGCGATCTCCGGCGCCTTCAGCGCCACATGGAGCAGCGTCGCGCCCACCAGCACCCAGGCCAGCGCCCAGTGCACCGCCCGGAACGGGAACGGCCACGGGTACCACTGCGCCGTGTTGACCAGCCCGAGGAACACCTCGAGCAACGCGGCCGACACCAGCACCCCGACCGAGGCCCGCTCCGCCGCGTGGCGCACGGAACGCACCGGCGGCCAGACGAACAGCTTCGGCCGGACCGCCCACAACTTGACCAGCAGCAGCGGTACCAGCGCGATGCCGGTGGCCACGTGCAGCCCCTGGGTGAACTGGTAACCCCAGACCGGGCGGGTCGGCAGGTGCGGCGCCAACCAGCCGGGCGGCGTCTGAAGGTGGTGGCTGACCAGCCCGGTCACAAAGCAGACCACCACCCCTGCCCCCAGCCAGCGGCCCACCGCCGTGGCCGTGCGCGCGTCGTGCAACCGGGCGCGTTCCCGCGTCGTCGACTCCTCGGGCATCGTGCCCTCCCCTTCGCTCCGGCTTACCAGCGGGTGAGCCACAGGTGGTTGACCAGTAGCGCCGTCGCGGCCTGGGCCACCAGCCACGAACGGGCCAGCGCCGCCGGCAGCAGCGCGGCGGCCGGCAGCAGCCAGACGGCGAACGGGAGCCAGATCCGCTCCGTCTCCGCCTTGCTCATCCCGGACAGGTCGGCCGCGAGCATCGCCACCGCGCCCGCCGCCAGCAGGCCGACCAGCGCCGAACGCCCGGCGTCCTCCGGCCGCCGCGCGGCCAACTCCCGCACCCCCCGGGCCCCCTCGACCACACCGCGGCGCAGCCCGGCGACGGTGGCCAGGCCGAGCGAGGCGACCTGGGCGGCGAGGTTGGCCCACACGAAGTAGGCGTAGGGCCGGTAGCCGCCGGCCCCCGCGTGGTACCGGTCGACGAGGACCGTGTAGCCGTCGAACCACCAGAACCCGGCCGCCGTGAAACCCGCGACCCACGGCGCCACCCCCAGCAGCACCCAGGGCAACGGGCGCGCGTCCCACGCGACCAGCAGCACCGCGACCCCGAGCGCCGCCATCAGCACCAGCCCGTAGGACAGGTAGAGCAGCAGCCCGAACAGCACCCCGGACCCGACGGCCGCCAGCCGGCGCCCCGTCCGGCCCCGGAACCCGCGCACGGACAACGCCAGCAGCGCCACCGCCCACGCCGCCACCCCCGCGAAGTAGCCGTCCGCCGACACCCCCATCCACACCGCGGCGGGCGCCAGCACCAGGAACGGCGCGGCGCTCCTGGCCGGTTCCTCCCCGGCCAGCGCGCGCACGGTCAGCAGCACGGCCGGCACGGCGGAGGCCGCGACCACCACGCAGAACGCCGCGGCCCAGCCGCCGCCCGCCAGCCCCACCCGGTCCAGCAGGACGAACGTCAGCGTGGCGCCCGGCGGATGACCCGCGACATGGGCCGGCCAGTTGTCGGGGGAGTCCAGCGGTATGTGGTCGGTGAACGTCCGCAGGAAGGGGCCCACCGCGCCGATGTCGTCCAGCGCCGTCAAATACTCCTCCCCGGTGGCGAGCCGCTCCGTCACCCCCCGCCGCCAGCCGTCGACCAGCGCCAGCGACGTGATCCACACCAGCGAGCCGAGCCCCGACCCCCACACCAGCGCCCGCCAGCCCGACCGGCGCGCCCAGGCGGGCCCGTTGACCACCACCACGGCGGCCACCAGCAGCGCCGCCGGCGTGCCTGGCCCCAGATGGGGCTCCCACTCCGCGAACAGCGGAGGCCAGTCGAGAAACAGCACGTCGTCGCCGTTCACGGCGGCGCCGACGACGGCGGAGACGACGAAGAGCAGCAGCGCCGAGACGGCGGCCACCAGGTCGGAGGACGGCTTTCGGACGTTCACGCGGTCACGCTAGGCGCGTCCGGCTCCGCACGGGCGCCCCGGCGCCGGGACGTCACGGCTTCGTCAGAAACGGCGCCCGCGGGCTACCGGCGCCCGTCGTGCCCGTGCGGGGGCCACTCCGGGATCGGGTCGTAGGCGTGCGTGTCGTGGGCGGGAACGACGTGCGTCCGGTCCGCCAGGGCGATGACGCGCGGCAGTCCCTCCCGCACGCGGGCCGGCTGGACGTCGGCCAGCATCCGCGCTCGCGGACCGTCCTGCCGAGGCGGTGCGGGGTGCGGCGGTAGGACGGCATGGCCGCGAGGTGCGTCTCGACGCCGTCGCCGGCGGGCGGCTGGCGTCGCCGCGCGCTACGGGGCGGTCAGTGTGTCGAGCCGGGCGGCGAGGTCGGGGTGGGTGGCGGCCAGGTGGGGGCGGGCGGCGGACAGGGGGGCGAGGAGGTCGGCCGGATCGTCCCGGGCGAGGGCGGCGTGGAGCTCGCCGAGCGGGCGGCGGGCGGCGGCGGGCAGGTCGGTGAGCGCGGTGATCTGGCCGGCGAGGCGGCGCAGGTCGGCCGCGTTGCGGCGGGCTCGGGCGGCGGTGGTGCGGTCGGCGGCCCTGGCCTGGCGGGTGGCCGTCACGCGCTGCTCGCCGGTGGTCCCGGCCGGGCCGGGGCGGCCGCGCAGGTAACGGCGCTCGGCGGCCTGTCGGCTGGCGACGCCCAGGGGCGGGGCGAGGTCGGCCCAGCTGGCGCCCGCGTCACGGGCGGTTTCGATCAGGCCGGTCTCCCATCCGGCGAGCTGCGTGCGCACCTGTCGCAACAGCAACAGTGAGGCCAGGACCTGTTCCGGGGCCGGCCCGGCGTCGGAAGCGTCGGGGGTCTCCCGCCGGGCTTCGCGCAAGGCGTCGTCTATGGCGTGGAGGGCCGCCGCGGCGGCGAGGAACGACGCCGGGCTGTGGGCGTCGGTGCCGGTTGTGGACGGCTGGTCGGCCGGGGTCACGGGCCACCTCCCTGGGGCTGTCATCGAGCTGACGACATCTTGTTTGTCATCCATTGGATGACATGGTACAACGGTGTCAGTGAGGCGCATTGGCAGTAACTGCCTGAACCTGCTGGAGGTGTTTTCACGATGTTGATGCGCACTGACCCCTTCCGTGAGCTGGACCGGGTGACGCAGCAGCTGCTGGGTCCGGGGACGTGGTCGAGGCCGTCGGCGATGCCGATGGACGCCTACCGCGAGGGCGACCAGTACGTGGTGGCCTTCGACCTTCCCGGCGTCACCGCTGACGCGATCGACATCGACGTCGAACGGAACATGCTCACCGTCAAGGCCGAACGCCGGCCGGTGGCGAAGGCCGACGACGTGCAGATGGAGCTCTCCGAGCGGCCGCTGGGCATCTTCTCCCGCCAGATCGTGCTCGCCGACACCCTCGACACCGAGCACATCCAGGCCGACTACGACGCGGGCGTGCTCACCCTGCGCATCCCAATCGCCGAGCGCGCCAAGCCCCGCAAGATCTCCATCGGCGTCGGCCCCGGTCACCGGGAGATCTCCGGCTGACACGGGCCGAACCGGCGCGGAGGACGGGCACCTGCTCTTCCCTCACCCGTCCTCCGCCGCCCCATGTGGCAGGCAGAGAAGAGCGGGAAGCGGTGGCGGCCGAGGTGACACCGCGAGGCGAGGCGTCTCTCGACCGGGGCGAGGAACGCGGCGAGTACCGCACGGCGGAGGAAGCCGAGCGCGCTCCCCGGGTGGCACTCGTCTCGCTCGGCGCCCCCCACCGAGCGGACCGCGCCCCGGGACGCCAGCGCCGTGCTGTCCACGGTCGCCGACCCCGTCGGCGACGACCCGCTGGGGCAGACCCCGCTCCAGCTCCCCGCCGCCCACGACCTCCACTCCGGCCGCCCCCCACCACCTGACCGGGTGCGCCACGAAAGGCGCCTCCCCCGACCACGAGCGAGCGGACGAGGTTTCCGCCCGGCCCCGGCAGGGATGGGGACGCCGACTGACCGGCGACGGACGCACGCGTCGACCTGGCCGTCGACCTGTCCGTCGACCCGGCCGTCGACCCGGCCGTCGACCTGGCCGCTGGCGGCGCACGGTGGACAGCGGGCGCCGGCTCGCACTCGGGCGCTCGGCCGGGCGGGGCGCCGGGGCACACGCGGGCGCCGGTCAGGCGAACGGCTGCGGCCACGGGTTCAGTTGCCCCTCGGCGTGCACCGGGTGCCCCGCGCGGGCCGGCGCCTCGTACAGCCGCCGGTGGCCCTTGAACTGCGCCAGCGGGTCCACGCTCATCGGCTGGAGGTCCGGGATCACCACGTTGACGGCGGTCAGCCCGCAGGCGGCCAGCTCCCGGGTGGTGCGGTCCACGACCACCGGGCGGGCACCGATCTCCGCCAGCCGGCCGGTGACCTGCCGCAGCGCCAGCGCCGGGTCGGCGGGCAGCGCGGCGGTGGCCCGGCCAGGACGGTCCTCGGCGCCGTCGAGCAGGAAACCGAACGCGCCGGCGCGTTCCGGCGCGGCCATGTACCGGGAGGCAGCGGTGAGCGCCGTCATGTCCTCCACGGCGACCGGCTCCGCCCCCTCCTCACGCCGCTCGTCCTGGTGCTCGTGCAGGAACTCGATGAGGGAGACCGCTTCGAGCACGGCCCCGACCGCCGCGTCCGCGAGGCCGCGGCCGGTCCCCGCCGCGACCGTGGTGCGCACGGCGGGATCGTGCGGCGCCACCAGGACGCAGTACACCGTGGGCACGCCCAGGTCGCCGGTGGCGTCGAAGAGACAGGTCCGCACGAACCGCTGCTCCAGCTCCCGCGCGAGGTCCCGCACGGTGTCCCCGAGGGCGGCGGGGGCCAGCGAGGGCAGCGCCATCCGCTGGAGCCACAGCACCGCGACGGCGTCCCGTTCGATGACCTCCAGCGCGCCGCGCAGCACCGCCTCCACCGGGTCGGTGTGCACGGCGTACCCGGTGGAGATGGGGTAGCAGAAGCGTTCGGCGTCCATCGGGTCGGCGAGGCCGTAGCAGGCCATCGCGGCCGGGACCCACAGCTCCCGCCGGGTGCGCAGGTCCGTGCCGCGCACCCACCGGATCGGCGCCCGCGGATCGAAGGGCACGAGCCGGCACTTGGGATGGGCGTACTCGGCCGCCGACAGGCGCGGGAACCGCTCGGGCTCCAGGCACGCGCCCGCGAGCTCGGCGGCACTCGCCACGACGCGTTCCTCACCGAGGGTGTCGCAGCCCGCGTACCGTTCGGCGGCTTCCGCGACGGCGAGGAAACGGGCCAGGTCGGGTGAGTGCGGCGCCCGCCCGCCGCCCTGTGCCTGGGTGCCGATGCCGAGACCGCGCGCCACAGCGGGTTCCCCGACCTCGGCGGAGCAGCGGTAGGTGCGTGGCAGCAGGGGCGAGCGTCGGGGCGCGCTGACGCCGGAGACCACGCCGTACGGGGAGACCAGGGCGTCCAGGGCGCGCAGCCCCGCCGGGACCTGTGGGGCGTGCTCCATGGGACGTACTCCTCGCGCGACGGGGCCAGCGGGACCCACCCTGTGCGCGCTCCCGGTCGCGCCCCGGTCCCGCGTCGGTCCCGCGTCGGTCTCCCGCGGACCGGGTCACGACCGGGGGACCCCCGAGGCTGTGCGGCGTGGCCGCCACGAGGCGGCCACGCGCACAGCACCGTGCCGTCGGAAGGAGAACACCGTGAGCGACAACGGAGTGGATCTGGATCTGGAGCTGGAGGCGGAGGACTACGAGGAGTCCGGGCCCATGACCCCGATGGACCTGGCCTGTCAGGGCTCCAGCTGCGGCGGCGCCTGCATGTTGCCGGCGTGCTTCATGAAGCCCCGCCCCTGACCCGACCGAGGTCTCCAGCTCCGGGAGGCGTGGCCGCGCCGGCGTCAGCGGACGTGGGCGCGGCCACGCCTCGGCGGCCCGTCCGGTGTCGCACCGCACCGACCGGGCCGCGCCCGGAGAAGCCCAGGGAAGAGGAAAGACGCGACATGGTGGAACCGACACCGCCGCCGTCCCCCGTACTGCTCGGGCTCGGGGCGTTCGGCCTGCGGGTGACGCGGCTGCTCGCCGACCGCCTGCCCACCGCCCGGGTGGTGGGCGCCGACATGATGGAGCGGACGCTGCGCCAGCGACCCGGCCCGCTGGTGGTCGCCTCCTGGCGGCCGGCCCCCGGACTGTGCGAACGGGCCGACGGCCTGGCGTACGCACTCGGTGTGCCCTGGCTGCCCGTCATCGACGAGCACCCGGCCGTGCTGATCGGTCCGCACGTCATCCCGCCCGGCGGACCGTGCTTCGCCTGCTACCGCGACCGCTGCGCGCAGCACGATCAGCACCATCGGGACACCGAGGCCGTGCACCGCGCCTACGACCGCGACCCGGGACTCGGCCCCACCGGGTATCTGCCCGCCCACGCCCGGGTGGCGGCCGGTGTCGCCCTGGGAATGCTGCGCCGTCCCGGCGCGCACCCGGGACGCGTGGTGCGGCTCGCGAAACAGGACATGTCCTTGGGCGGTCACCCCGTCATCCCGCGCCACGGCTGCCCCCGGTGCGCCCCGGTGAGCGCCCGGCCGGGGCCCGCGCTGCCCGCACTGCTGGACGCGGCGTACGAGGAGGCCGGCGATGTCCGTTGATCACCACCGCGGTGGCCGACCGGCCACCGGCGCGGGCACCGTTCTCCCGGGCCCGGCGGGTCCCGGGCCCGCGGAACACGGCGGGGAGGGCCGACCCGCTCCGGCCGGTGCCGCGGGTCCGGCGCTGCGGCGCGGACTGGCCGTGATCGCCCACGAGGGGGGGACCATCGTCCAGGGCGGCACCCGCCGGCACGTCTTCCGGGGGAGAACGGCACGCGAGGTCCTGCCCGCACTGCTGCCGCTGCTGGACGGCACCCGCACGCGCCCCCGCCTGTGCGCGGCGGTGGGGCTGTCCGCGCCGCAGCTGGACGCGGTGCTGGCCCTGCTGCGCCGGCGGGGGCTGCTTGAGGAGCGCCGCGGGTGGGGCGCCGAGCGGGTGGCCGACCATGTGGCGGACTTCGTCTCCCGCGGCGTCGAATGGACCGGCGCGCACCGCGACGCCGGTGGCTGGCTCGACGCCCTCGGCCGGACATGCGCCCTGGTCTACGGCCCGGCCGGTACCGCCGGTGTCATCGCCGCCGACCTCGCCGAGAGCGGAGTGGGACACACCGGGACGCCACCGCCACCGGGACGGGCCCCGGAACAGGCCCCCGCCGCCCCCGCCTCCCGGGGCGCCGCGCGCACGCTCCTCGTCGTGGTGGACGAACCCGGGCAGGACGGACTGCTGGAACGGGTCGCCGCCCAGGGCGCCGCGTGGGACGTCCCGGTGCTGCGGGTGGCCGTCGACGGCGCCCGGGTGGAACTCGGCCCGGTGTTCCTGTCCGGCTACACCGCCTGCGTCGCCTGCTGCCGGGCCGGCCGGGCCGCCGCCGGCTGGGGCGAGCCGCGGGCCGTGGACCCGGACACCCGCGACCTGCTGGCCGGTCTGGCGTGCTCCGAGGCGCTGGCGCTGCTGGGCGGGTCGAGTACGACGGCCCCGGCCCGCACGCTGCGCGCGGTCTCGGTGCCGGACGGGCGGAGCGAACGCTTCTTCGTGGCCCCCGAACCCGGCTGCCCGGCCTGCGGCACCGGTCCGGCCGCCGAGGACGGTGCCGCCGTCGCCGAGCTGTACGAGTGGACCGTCGAGCGGCCCCCGCCGCCGGCGGTCAGGCCCGGCGACCCGCCCCAGGACGTCGCCGCCCGCTGGGCGGACCTGGCCGGGGACCGGCCGGCGCGGTCCTTCCTCACCCGGCCCCGGTGCCCGTTGCCCGCGGCCCGGCTCCCGGTGCCCGGCACCTTCGGCGTGCGGACCGCCCGGCCGGCCGGCGACCCCTCGGGGACGGCGGAGATCGCCGACGTCCTCGCCCGGGTCGGCGGCTTCCGGGACATCGACGACCCCGCGGCGGGCCGCTGGGCGCCCAGCGGCGGTTCGCTTGCCTCGGTGGAGCTGTACCTGCTGACCCGCGAGGGGCAGGTGGACCTGCCCGGCACGGTGTTCCGCTACGACGACACCCGCCACGAACTGATCGCCGTACGACCGGAACCGGTGCCTCTCGACCGGGCGCTGCGCTCCACGGACCTCCGTGCCGAGGACGTCGGCCACGTCCTGGTCATGGTGGCGGCGCACCAGCGGCTGGCCGCCAAGTACGGCGGCTTCGCCTACCGCCTGGCCCAACTCGACGCGGGCTGCGCCACCACCCAGCTGTCGGCGGTGCTGCACAGCCGTGGCGCGTCCGTGGACTTCGCCTCCGCGTGGGGGCCCGACCTCGCCGTGACCCTCGACCTGGTGCCGGGGGACCAGTACGTGACGGCGGTCGCGGCGGTGGGCGCACCGCCGCGCGCCCCGCGCGCGCACGCCCCGAGAGAGAACTGAGAGAAGGCCCCCTCATGCCGCTCATCCCCGAGGACGAGACGGAACGCCTCATGCCCGCCCTGGTGGGGCCGGCCCGCCGCGCCCTGCCCGCCACCGGCGGCCGGCCCCCGGCACCGGCGAGCGTCGCCGCCGCGCCCGCCGCCACGCGCCCGCTGGACGCGGTGCTGCGCGAACGCCGCTCGGTGCGCGCGTTCGCCCCGCGCCCGCTCGCCGCCGCCCTGCTCAGCGAGGTGTTCGCCCGCGCCCGCGCCACGCAGACCCGTCAGTGGCCGGTGGCGCGGCACGGGGACGTCGGCCTGCGGATCGTCCTCGCCGCCCCGGCGGTGGACGGCCTGGCCCCGGGCCTGCACCGCTGGGACCACGCGCACGGCTTCCGCCCGCTGCACGCCGGGTCAGGCGTCACCCGCTCGCTGTGCGAGGCGTACACGGACGCCCCGGCCTTCGCGCTGGTCTGCGGCGCACCGGGCAGGACGGCGGACGCGGCCTACGCGACGCTGCTCACCCGGGCCGGTGCCCTGGGGCACGCGATCCTCCTGTCGGCCTGCACCCACGGGCTGCTGTGCTCCCCCTGGGGAGGGGCGAGTCACCAGGTCACCGGCGCGCTCCGCGCCTCGGGCGGCGCCGGGCGCCACCTGTTCACCATCGCCCTGGGCACGGCCGGGGCCGGCCCGGCGCCTGGCACGGCGGAAGGCCGGGCCGTATGAGGGGCGACCGGCCCGGGGCACCGGGGGAGGAGCGGACCACCGGGCGGCTGACCGTACGGCGGGCGGCCCGGCGCATGGCGGGCCGCTTCGCCCCGTACCGGTGGCAGGTCGCGGCCTCCCTGTGCGTCGTGGTGCTGGTCGCGGGGCTGTCCGTGAGCACCAACCTCGTGATCGCGCGGATCATCGACGACGCGCTGCCGTACGGGGACACCGCGCTGCTGGCGCGGCTGTGCTCGCTCATGCTGGCCATCGCCGTCGCGACGAGCGTGCTCAGCGTGGTGGAGACCGCGCTGACCCAGTGGATCGGCCAGCGGGTGACCGCCGACCTGCGGGTCGAGGTGTTCGACCGGGCGCACTCCCAGTCCCTGGACTTCTACACCGAGCACCGCGAGGCGCGCGTCCAGGCGCGGCTGGTGAGCGACATCGACGGGGTGAGCCGCTTCCTCACCGGGACGGCTCAGACCATCCTCTCGTCGTTCACGCTGCTCATCGTGTCGCTGGTGATCATGCTGACCCTCAGCTGGCCCATCGCGGTGGCCTCGATGCTGCTGGCCGCCGTCCTGGGCTGGGTGAACAGCCGGTTCGCCCGCAAGCGGCGGCTGCTGTTCAGCCAGAGGCAGCGCCACCTCACCTCCCTTCTGCGGTACGTGGCGGAGGACCTGTCGCTGGGCGGGGTGCTGCTGGGCCGCACGCTGGGGCGCAGAGGAGCCCAGCGCGCGCGTTTCGTGGAGAAGGCCGAGCTCATACGGGACCTGACGTACCGCCAGCGGATGGCGGGGGCCACGGCGACGGCCCTGATCGGCGCCACCTTCGCGGGCGTCCCGCCGGTCATCTACTGGCTGGCCGGGACCTGGTTCGCGGATCTCTCGGTGGGGACGGTCGTGGCCCTCGTCATCCTCCAGTCGCGCCTGGCCGGGCCGATCCAGAGCCTGCTCCAGCTGAGCGGCAGCCTCCAGGCGTCCATGGCCATGTTCGAGCGGATCATCGAGTTCCTGGACCTGCGGATGACGGAGCCGGCGGCCGGGCCCCCGGAGGCCCAGCCCGGTGCGCCCGGTCCCGGCCCCGGCGGCCCCGCGCGTCCCGGCAGCGCGCTCGGGGTGCGCGTGCGCGACGTCTCCTGGCAGTACCCGGGAACGGCGCGCTCCGCCCTGGACGGCGTCACGCTGGACCTGACGGCCGGCGCGGTCCATCTGCTGGTGGGCCGCAGCGGCTCGGGCAAGAGCACCCTCGCGCTGCTGCTGGCCGGCCTGCTGCCACCGCAGCACGGCTCACTCCGCACCGACGACACGGAGGGCCCACCCGACCCGTCCGCCGCCCAGGACCGGGACGCCATGGCCGCCGTGCGGCGATCGGTGGTGCTCGTCCCCCAGCACACGACCCTCTTCGACGGCTCGCTGCGCGAGAACCTCGCCTTCGTCCGGGACGGGGTCAGCACCGCCGAGATGGACGCCGCGCTCTCCGCCGTCCGGCTCGACGGGCTGGTCGCCTCGCTGCCGGACGGCTACGACACGCCCGTCGGGGGCGACGGCCACCGCCTGTCCGGGGGCGAGCGCCAGCGCGTGGGCATCGCCCGCGCCCTGCTGGCGGACTGCCGGATGCTCATCCTGGACGAGGCCACCAGCGCCCTGGACCCGGAGACCGCCCGGGCCGTGGACCGGGCCGTGCGCGACCACTGCCGCGACCGGACGCTGGTGATGATCTCCCACCGGGCGCCGCGCGTGGAACCGGCGGACCGCGTCATCGTCATGCGCCGGGGGGCGGTCATCGAGCAAGCAGTCGGGGCGATACCCCGTTCCACCACGGAGAACGACGAGGAGAACCATGCCGGATCGGGCGGCGAGGACCAGCGACGTGCCCAGGCTCGGGACCGGGTTGGGATACCGGAGTGAACTCCACGACTACGTCATGGCCGGGAGGGGGACCATCGAATGGCTGGAGATCATCACCGACAACTACCTGACCGGGGACGGGCGGCTGGACGAACTGAGGGCCCTGCGGGAGGACTTCACCGTGATCCCGCACGGCCTTGAGATGTCCGTCGGCTCCGAGGGCCCGCTCGACCTGGAGTACGTCGACGCCGTGGCACGGGTGGCGGACGCCGTCGACGCCCCGTGGTTCAGCGACCACCTGTGCTTCACCCGCGAGGCGGGCATCGACCTGGGCAACCTCGTGCCCACCGTCCAGACCCTCGACAAGGCCCGTGGCATCGCCGCCCGTGCCCAGCAGGTGCAGGACCGGGTCGGCAGGCCGTTCCTGCTGGAGAACATCGCCACCTACCTCGACATGCCGGGCGAGCTGTCCCAGCCGGAGATGATCCGCGCCGTGCTCGACCACTGCGACTGCGGCCTGCTGCTCGACCTCAACAACGTCGTGGTCAACTGCGTCAACCACGGCTTCGACCCGTACGCCTACCTGGCGCGGCTCCCCCTGGACCGGGTCGTCCAGGTCCATCTGGCCGGCAACACCGAGAACGCGTACGTGGCCGGCCTCCTGATCGACAGCCACGACGCTCCGGTGGGCGAGCGGGTGTTCGCGCTGCTGGAGTGGCTGCTGCGCCGGCGGCCCGACCTGCCGGCGGTGATGATCGAACGGGACAGCGCGTTCGCCTTCTCCGTCCCCGAGATCGACGAGGACCTCCGCCGGACGCGCGACCTCATGGCCCGGTACGCCTCCGCGGGAGCGCCCCGGTGACGCCCGCGCCGGTCTCCTTCCAGGCGCTCCTGGCCCGAGCGCTGACGGCCCCCGGTCTGCTGCGGGAGATACGCGAGGACCCGGACGCGTTCGCCGACCGGGAGGGCCTGCCCCGGGACGAGGTGCGCCGGCTCGCCGACATGCGGCCCCAGGGCCTGGACGCCACCTCGTGGATCGCGGGGGAGAAGACCCGCGAGCAGATCAGGGCGCTGTACCCGGCGACGATCACAGTGGCGGGCACCCTTCCGGGGGCAGGGGAGCTGCTCGCGTACGGCCCCCCGGGCGGTCGCCTGGACCGCCCCGGGGAGGCAGCGGCGGTCGGCCGGCGACTGGAGGAACTGGCGGCGCGGACGGAGGTCCCGGGGGAGGGGCGCCGGTCCGTGTTCCTGGACCTGATCCGGTTCGAGACGCTGTGGTACGAGGCGCGGGCCGCTCTCCCGGCCGGGCGCGAGACCGCCACCGCCCCGCGCGGCCCGGCGCTGCGGCCCGGCACCCTCCTGGCGTCCTTCGGCTGCGAGGTCGTGGCGGCGCACCGCGCGACGCTGGCAGCGGGTCGACTGGCGGACACGGCGGAACGCCCCACCACCTACCTGCTGGCGGCCGGAGCCGGCGAACGGGTCGCCACGGTGCGGCTGACCCCGTCCGCCCACGCGGTGCTCGCGGCCTGCGACGGGAGCACCCCCGTGGCCCGGCTGGCGGAGGCGACCGGCCACCGCGCCGACCGGATCGACGCGCTCCTGGCGGGCCTGTGGCACAAGGGCCTCGTCCTTCTCCCCCGGGACCCCTCCCGTCCTCCGCCGCCCGCTCACGGCCACCGCTGACCCCTCCCCGGAGCTCCTCCCGGAGACCACGCACGTGACGTCAGCTTCGTCGCGTCCGCCCCCGTGGTCGCCGGCAGGGTGGTCACGGGACGAGCAGGAGCTTGCCGCCGGGGCGGCGGGATCGGCTGAGCTCGGCGGCTTCCCGGACCTGGTCGAGGGGGTAGGCGTGGGCGACCGGTATGAGCAGGACGCCTTCGCCGGCGAGTCTGGCGAACTCGTGCATCTGGTCGTAGCGAATCTCGGTGGTGGTCCGGGCGCCGAGTTCGGCCGCGGCGGCGAAGTCCGAGACGGTGAGGACACGGTCGGGGTCCCCGGTCAGCTCGATGAGGGCCGGTAGCGAGCCGCCGGCCGGGCTGGGCTGGTCGGCGCGGTCGATCCGG
Organism: Streptomyces zhaozhouensis; assembly: GCF_900230195.1. Lineage (GTDB taxonomy): Bacteria > Actinomycetota > Actinomycetes > Streptomycetales > Streptomycetaceae > Streptomyces > Streptomyces zhaozhouensis. The sequence continues at coordinate 234,054 of NZ_OCNE01000003.1, read as the reverse complement.
CCTCCGGTCGGCGCGGCGTCCAGGGCGCGGTCCACGGGGCCCAGGGTCAGTGCGCTGACGCGTGCGGCCATGCCCTCGCCGTAGGCGGTCACCTGGGCGCCGATCCCTTCCAGGGCGGCGGCCCGGTTCTGTCCGGCGGTGGCGATCACCCGGATTCCCCGGTGCCGTGCGAGGCGTGCCGCCGCCTCGCCCACGGTGGTGCCCGCGCCGTGGACGAGCAGCAGCTCGCCCGGCTGGACGCCGAGGTCGTCGAGCGCGCGCCAGGCCGTCTCGGCCGCCGTCGGGAGCGCGGCGGCTTGCTCGAAGGGGACGCCTTCGGGGACGGGCGCCCAGGCCGGCATCAGCGCGTATTCGGCGGCGCCGGCTGTCGGGCCGTCGAAGGTGGCCGGGCCGAACACGCGGTCGCCGATCCGGACGCCGGTGACGTTCTCGCCGAGCGCGTCGACGGTGCCCGCGACCTCAAGGCCGAGCCCGCGCGGGGGCGGTGGCAGACGGTCGGCGAGGAGGCCGTCGACGAGGTGCCAGTCGGCCGGTGCCAGGCCGCACGCGCGCACGGCGACCCGGATCTGGCCGGGGCCCGGCTCCGGGTGGGGGACGTCGCGGAGCAGGATCACGTCCGGGGAGCCGAACCGGTCGAACTGCAGAGCCTTCATGACGATCTCCCGACTGATGACAGCATCTGTTGTCATCGACCGTACCAGCTGACGACAGCTCCTGTTGTCGTACTCTGGCGGGTATGCCGCGATGGGAATCCGACGCACAGGGCCGGCTCGAACGCGCGGCGCTCGATCTGTTCGAGACGCAGGGGTTCGAGCGCACCTCGGTCGCGCAGATCGCGGGCGCCGCCGGTCTGAAGGAGCGCTCGTTCTACCGCTATTTCCCCGACAAGCGGGAAGTGCTGTTCGCCGGCGACGCACTCGAGGCCCACCTCGTCGCCCAGGTCGAGGCGTCGGATCCGGGCCTGGCCCCGATCGAGGTGCTGCTGACCGCGCTGGGGACCGCGGAGGGGATCTTCCGCCCGCGCGAGTTCCTGCTGCGCCGTGGGAGAGTGATCGCCGCCAACCCGGCGCTGGCCGAGCGTGATCTGATCAAGCTCGCCGCCGTCGCCGACGCGCTGGCGTCGGCCCTTGAGCGCCGCGGCGTCGAGCCGGGCGAGGCGCGGTTCGTCGTCGACGTGGTGCTGGCGATCCACCGGCGCGCCATGCCCCGCTGGCTGGCTGAGCCGGACACCACCCTCGCTCAGCTCCTGGCCGAGGCCGCCGCCGAGCTGCGCGGAGTGGTCGCGCCGCCAGCCGCGACGGTCGACTGAGCCGGCCGCGCACAGACCTCGCAGACAGGCGTGGTACCGGCTGTCCGGGGAACGGCTCTACCTCAGTGCGGTCTCCTGCCCATGTGGTCGGTTCCCTGGGGGAGCGTCGCCGGTAGTGGCTGCGTCGAGTCGTTGACTGGTGGTGTCGGCGCCGGCTTGACCAGTGCGGCAGGTCGGCCGTGGTGCTGGCCGGCGAGTGAGGACTGTGGGCCGGTGGGGTGCCGCGCTGGCGCTGGCGACGGCGGTGGGGAAGGCTCGGGCGAGCAGGGCGAGGGTGATGTGCCGGTGCCATGCCCGCTGCCGTGGGTCGCCGCCCCGGCTACCCCTATACCGACGGCCTCGTCCAGCAGGACGCGCTGCGGGACGAACTGGCCCAGCCCGGCTTGTGACACGCGGCTGAGCCCATGTCGCCCCCGGCGGATCGGGGCCGCGCCAGGCCGCGTCGCGGGGTGACTCGACGGGACTACGTCGGTGGCGGGCAGTCACGGTCACCGAGTGCCGCCTCGATCCGGCGGGCGATGTCGATGAATGTGTCGACCTCCTCCGGGCTCAGCCCCCGCACGGATGTTTCCTCCAGCGCCCGCCACATCGCCGTGAGGGGTTCCCGCAGGGCGCGGCCTTTGTCGGTGAGCCAGATGACCGCCGCCCGCCGGTCGTGCTCCGCCGGCTCGCGGGTGAGGAGTCCGGCGTCCCGCATCCGGCGCAGGGACTTGGAGACGGTGGAGTGGTCCAGGCCGACGCTGTCCAGGAGTGCGGACTGGGGCTGGCCGTCCTTGTCGAAGAGCCGCATCAGCAGCAGTTCCTGCCCCGGGTGGAGATCCAGGGCGCGGAGCATGGCCGCGGCCCGGCTCCGGTGGGCTCGCGCGAGCTGGAAGACCGCGTGGCTCAGGCGTCCTTCGCGGGCCGAACTCGGCACCGGCGGTTCGGAATCGTTCAACGCTGCTGCTCCTCGGATGGGGTGGGCGGCGGGCCGGAACGCCGGCCGCGGTGAAAGAACCCCGCGGACGGGAGTGCCGCCGCGGTGCGGACCGTGCTCCCCCGTCATCGCGGCGGGCCGACGATGACGTTTCCATACCGCTCGGAAGCCTCTGCCAGCAGGGAAGGGGAGATCTCGAAACCCTCGGGACGCGGCGTGGCCAAGTCCCGTCCGGCATGGCGGAACATGCCCTCGATGCCGCCGGGTGTGGTGATCACGAGGAGGTCCGCGCGTTCGGAGGTGATGCGGTAGGAGTGCGGAACGCCACGCGGCAGGTAGACGATCCCTCCCTCGCCCAACTCGTGTTCCTCCTCGCCGCACCACACCAACGCGGTGCCTCTGACGAGCAGGAACACCTCGTCCTCGCGTGTGTGCAGATGGAACGGCGGTGCCTCGCCCCGAGGGACGTCGAACCGGCCCACGGTCAGCTTCCCCTCGGTGTCGTCCTTGCCGAGCAGCACGGAGAACGTGCCCCCGTCGAGCCATTCGAGCTTCTGCTGTTGCTCCCGCTGCGCCAGATGGGCCAGGGCCATGGTCATGGGATTCTCCTCGGTGGTAGAGGACGGTCCGGGATGGTCGGTCGTGCGGAGGCTGGTCCGCAGGACCGATTTAAGTGGCCAGCCACATAAATGTAGCCCAGTAATCAAGTGGCTGGCAACATAAATGTTCGCGCTCCGGCGCCTGGGCGCTGGCGGACAAGGCCGGGTCTACCGCCACCTCGGGCTGCGCGCAGGGGCTGGGCGCACGGCTCGGCCTCGCGGCCTCCACCCGGGGCTTGCCGTCTACTCCCGACCGCTGTCTTCCCCGCGTTGGCCACGTGACGGGACCACCGTCGGTGCCCTCGACGCCGTGCACGAGCAGCGGCCGCCGTACCGTGCCGTCCGGCCTCGGTCCGCCCGACGTACTCCGCGATCGCCGGGCCGGCCTCGCCGTCCTTCAGTCAGGCGATCGCTTACGCGCGGGGCGCCGTCATGCCGGCACCTTGTCCAGGAAGCCGTGCACGTCCTGGATCCGGCCTGACTCGTCCAGCACCAGGACGTCGAATCCGATCACCAGCGGCTCGGCTCCCTCCGGGCCCAGGCCCCAGCGGAAACGCACCAGGCGATGGTGGGCGTCGGCCTCACCGACCTGGGCGAACACGAACCCGGGAAACCGCGCCCGGACGCCGTCGACGACCGCCGTGATCCCCTCGTGGCCGGAGACCTCCGCCAGCGGATCGGTGTAGGTCGCCTTGGGCGACCAGTGCTTGGAGAGCAACGTCGCCCGCTCGTCGCCGGTCGCGTTCCAGGTGGCCAGGTACTGCGCAACAACAGCCTTCATGGTTGCTTTCTCCCGTTCGTTCCGATCGGCTGCCGGCATCCTGGCCCGGGCCCGGCCGGCGGATCCACGACCTCCCAGGTCATGGCCCCCCGGATACGGACCCTTAGGCTCACGGGCATGAGCGTTGCAGTCGAAGCCCCGCCGGTCGGTGCGCTGTTGCGGACCTGGCGCGAACGACGTCGGTTCAGCCAGCAGGAGCTGTCCAACCGGTCGCGGGTCTCCACCCGGCACCTCAGCCGGGTGGAGACCGGCAAGGCGCACCCGACGCCGGAGATGCTCATGCGTCTCTCCGACAACCTGGATGTGCCGCTGCGGGAGCGCAACCGACTCCTGTTGGCCGCCGGCTACGCACCGCGCTATCAGGATCGCCGGTGGGACGACGCGTCGATCGCGGTGGTGATGGACGGTCTGCGCCGGCTCCTCGACGCCCATCTGCCGTATCCCGCGCTACTGTTGGACGATCACTGGGACATCGTCGACGCCAACGCCGCCGTCGACCGGCTGCTGACCGGTTGCGCGCCGGAGTTGCTGGAGCCGCCGGTCAACGTGGTCCGGGTCTGCCTCCATCCGGACGGGCTGGCCCGCCGGATCGGCAATCTCGCGGAGTGGGGCGGCCACCTGCTGCGGCAGGCGAGTCACCGTGCCGAGCGCACCCATGATCGGCGCCACCACGAGCTTGCCACGGAGATCGCCGGGTACCTCGGCAAGCCCGACGTCCCCACTCCCCCCACGGGGCCGGTGATCACTCTCGAGATCGACGTCGACGGCGACCCGCTCCGATTCTTCAGCACCTCCGCCACCCTCAGCACCGCCTCCGACGCCGCCTTGGAGGGGCTGCATCTGGAGACGTTCCTGCCGGCCGACCACGAGACCCGACGCCGGTTCGACCAGCGGTAGACCATGCCAGGAGGTCCCGCCGCGGGCCAGGCTCACGGAATCGGCGCGCGTGCGGGTCCGCGCGCGCGACGCATGAAAGCAGGCTTGTCTCCTGGCTGTTCGGCGGCGAGATCACTCGCGTTGGTCACGCGGTTGTCCACACGGGGCCTCCGAGAGCCCCAGCCGGAGAGAAACCGCAGGTCAGCCCTGGGAAGATGTGGTGTCCGAGGGGGGACTTGAACCCCCACGCCCTTAAACGGGCACTAGCACCTCAAGCTAGCGCGTCTGCCATTCCGCCACCCGGACGAGGTGAACGCGCGACCTCCGGGGCCGCGCCGACGAGGGAAACCATAGCAAAGGTCCGGGCCCCGATGACGCGCCGGCCCCCGGGCCCGTTCCGCGGGCGGCGACCGGCCCACGGCCTTGGGAACGGGGCCGGTCGGGGGGAGGATGAGGGGACGTACCGCAGGAGGAGGCAGTTGTGAGCGCAAGCAGCCCCGGCCAGGGCGGCGCCGCCCGGGAGAGCGCGGCGGGTGGCGGCCTCGGCCGCGCCGAGGAGGAGGTCGTCGACCTCTGCCGCGAGCTGATCCGGATCGACACCAGCAACTACGGCGACCACTCGGGCCCCGGGGAGCGGGCCGCCGCCGAGTACGTGGCCGAGAAGCTGGCCGAGGTCGGCCTCGAACCGCGGATCTTCGAGTCCCACCCGGGCCGCGCCTCCACCGTCGCCCGCATCGCCGGCGAGGACCCGTCCCGGCCGGCGCTGCTGATCCACGGCCACACCGACGTGGTGCCGGCCAACGCCGAGGACTGGACCCACGACCCGTTCTCCGGCGAGATCGCCGACGGCTGCGTCTGGGGGCGCGGCGCGGTCGACATGAAGGACATGGACGCGATGACGCTGGCCGTCGTGCGTGAGCGGCTGCGTTCGGGGCGGAAGCCGCCGAGGGACGTGGTGCTGGCGTTCCTCGCCGACGAGGAGGCCGGCGGCGTCTACGGCGCGCGCCATCTGGTCGACCACCACCCGGAGTTGTTCGAGGGCGTCACCGAGGCGATCAGCGAGGTGGGCGGCTTCTCGTTCACCGTCAACGAGAAGTTGCGGCTCTATCTGGTGGAGACGGCCCAGAAGGGGATGCACTGGATGCGGCTGACCGTCGACGGCACCGCAGGCCACGGGTCGATGACCAACGACGACAACGCCATCACCGAGCTGTGCGAGGCGGTGGGCCGGCTGGGGCGGCACAGGTTCCCCGTGCGGGTGACCAAGACGGTGCGTTCCTTCCTCGACGAACTGTCCGACGCGCTCGGCACCCCGCTCGACCCGGAGAACATGGACGAGACGCTCGCCAAGCTCGGCGGCATCGCCAAGATCATCGGCGCCACGCTCCAGAACACCGCGGCCCCCACCCAGCTCGACGCCGGCTACAAGGTGAACGTGATCCCCGGCCAGGCGACGGCCGCGGTGGACGGGCGGTTCCTGCCGGGTTTCGAGGAGGAGTTCCTCGCCGACCTGGACCGCGTGCTGGGCCCCCGCGTGAGGCGGGAGGACATCCACAGCGACAAGGCGCTGGAGACCACCTTCGACGGGGCGCTGGTCGACGCGATGCAGACGGCGCTGGTCGCCGAGGACCCGATCGCGCGGGCGGTCCCGTACATGCTCTCGGGCGGCACCGACGCGAAGTCGTTCGACGACCTGGGGATCCGCTCGTTCGGCTTCGCGCCGCTGAAGCTGCCGCCGGAGCTGGACTTCGCCGGGATGTTCCACGGTGTGGACGAACGGGTCCCGGTTGACGGGCTCCAGTTCGGCGTACGGGTGCTCGACCGCTTCCTGGACCAGTGCTGAACGGAGGGCGGCCCTAAATCGTTCGGGCGTGCGGAATTCCTCAGGTCAGGTGAATGCCGGTGGGGTTTCGTGCCCTTGTTTTGACCCTCTCGTTGCAACACATGCAGTCCCCGGCTGGGGTCCGCGTTGTCAATGAGGAGGAAGTAATGATCAAGAAGGTCGTCGCCACTGCGGCAGCCGCCAGCGGTCTGGCGCTGGCCGGTGCCGGGCTCGCGGTCGCGGACTCGGGCGCCGCCGGTGCCGCTGTCGCCTCCCCCGGCGTGATCTCGGGCAACAACATCCAGGTGCCGGTGCACGTCCCGATCAACCTGTGCGGGAACACCGTGAACATCGTCGCCCTGCTGAACCCGACGTTCGGCAACACCTGCGTCAACGCCTGAAGCCCGTCCCCCATCTCACCGAGGGCTTGAGCCGGCGGCCTCGGAGCGCCATCGCGCGCTCCGGGGCCGCCCAGGCGCTACGTCGGGCGCGGGTGCCCTCACCCCCCACCCCGCGACCCATCCCGAGTCAGTCAGGGGAAACAACCATGCGACAGGTCACGCGAAACGGCCTGCTCACCGTCTTCGCCGCCGGCGGCGTGCTGGCAGCTACCGGCGGTATCGCGTTCGCCGACTCCGAAGCGGAGGGCGGCGCGGCCAACTCACCCGGGGTCGTCTCCGGGAACTCCGTGCAGGCGCCGGTCCACGTGCCGGTCAACGTCTGCGGGAACACGATCAACGTCGTCGGGCTCCTCAACCCGGCGTTCGGCAACACCTGCGTCAACGAGGGCGGCGGCGCGCACGCCAGCGGCGGCGCCAGCAACTCGCCGGGCGTGATCTCGGGCAACAACATCCAGGCGCCCATCGAGGTGCCGGTCAACGCCTGCGGCAACAGCGTCGACGTCGTCGGCGTCGGGAACCCGGCCTCCGGCAACGAGTGCGTCAACGGAGCGGCCCCGCAGGAGCGGGCGCCCCACCCGGAGCAGGAGCCCGAGGAGCCGAAGACCCCGGCGGAGGAGCCGGAGCAGGAGCCGGAGGGCCCGTCCCCGGAGTTGATCTCCGAGACGACCCCGGTCGAGGAGGACACCCCCGTCGTCGAGACGCAACTCGCCGCGACCGGCGGCAACTTCGCGCTGATGGCCGCCGTGCCGGTCGGCGCGGGCCTGGTGCTCGGCGGCACCCTGCTCTACCGCAGGACGCGGACGGCCCAGCAGGGCTGAGTTCGCGCGCCCAACGGCGCACGCCACCTGAACGAGTGGGTCCGAGCGGACCCACTCGTTCGTCGTCTCCGGGGCACTCTCCGCCGGATCACCGCGCCCTGGGCGTCACCACGTGGGGCGCAGCTGGCGGATGATCCGTCGTTTCAGCCGCACCTGGCGGCTCCCGTCCGGCTGGAGGCGGAGCTTGGCCAACTCCCAGTGTCCGTACTCGGCGTGCTCGGTCAGCAGACGGGTCGTGGCGGCTCGCGAGACCCCACGTGGCACATACACATCGCGAAACTCGTATTCCGGCATCGAATCTATTGTGCGGCCAAGCCCTGGATGCCGATACCGTCTGCACCATGTCTGATGCTGCGCAGCCGACGGCTGCCGAAGTCCGTGCCGCCTCGGAGGCGCTCAAAGAAGCGCTCGACCGGCATCTGGCCGCCATCGAACGACGCGCGGCGGCCACCGACGCGGAGGTCGAGGCGGCCGACGCCGACGTCTTCGCCGCGTTCAACGAGATGGCGGCCGCGGGCGAGGTGTACGACGAGCTGCTGTACGAGGTCTACGACGAGGTCACGCCCTTCGAGGTGCCGGCCTCCGACGGCGCCGCCTACGACGGCCCCGAGGACCCCGAGGTGATCAGCGTCTTCATGCGGCGGGACTACCTGGTCTCCGAGCCCAGGCGGCTGCTCGGCCAGGCCGAGCGGATCGCCGAGCTCGACGCCGAGGGCGTGGAGAGCGAGGGCGGTTCGGCCGAACCGGCCGCCGGGCGCAGCGTCAAGGCGGCGCTCGGGGTGCTCTTCGGCGAGTTCGACCCCGACGAGATCGCCTCCCGGCACGAGGAGTTCGGCCTCGCCGAGGGCGACGCGACGCTCTGGGTGACCGCCCAGGAGGAGCCCGCCGAGCCGGGGGAGTGGCTGGCCGCCCCCTTCGACGCCGTCGACGCCGAGCGCGTCATCTGCCGCTTCGACATCAGCGATGCCTTCGACGACGAGGCACTGGACGCGGTCGACGAGGTGCCCCGCTGGCTGGGCGGCTGACTCAGCCCGCCGGCGGCGCCTGCGGCTGCTCGCGCACCAGCGCGCGCAGCCGCGTCTCGCGCTCGCCCGCCGGGGGCGCGGCGACCGCGCGCTCCAGCGCCGGCCCGCAGCCCTGCACCACCGAGAGGTGGCGCGCGGCGCGGCCGAACGCCGTGTACACCCAGCGGCGGTCCAGCGCGCCCGCCGCGTCCCCCGGCAGCACCGCGACGACGGCCGGCCAGCGCAGGCCGGCCGCCTGGTGTGCCGTGACCGCCCAGCCGTGGCGCAGCGTCTCGGCCACCCGCTCCCTCGGCACCACGAACCTGCCGTCCTCGTCCTCGACCCACAGCCCGCGCTCGTCGGCCTCCACCACCCGCACCAGCCGCAGCTGTCCGGGGGCGGGGGAGTGGGCCGCCAGGTCGCCCGGGTCGAAGCCGCCGAACGCGCCGGGGCCCGCGTTCAACCGGGCCTTGAGCGCCGCGTTGAGCGCCCGGGTGCCGGCGGGGCCGCCGTGCGCGGGGACGATCACCCGCACCTGCTCGGCGCCCAGCTCGAAGGCGCGCGGGATGGACTCCGTCACCAGCTGGACCGTGCGGTGGACCGCCTCGCCCGGGTCGGCGACCGGGACGATCACGACCTCCCGGTCCGGCGCCTCGACGCTCGCCAGCTCGCCCACGCCGATCCCCGAGACCAGCTCCCCGACGGGTCCGGGGTCCGGGGTCCGGGAGACGACCCGGGGGAAACGGCCGGAGGCCAGCACGTCGGCCAGCACCTGGCCGGGGCCCGCCGAGCCCAGCAGCAGCGGATCACCGCTGAGCACCAGCCTGGCGCCGTCCGGCAGCGACTCCACCAGCGCGGCGGCCGGCTCGGCGGCCAGCCGCTCCGCGTCCACCACCACCAGCAGGTCCCACGGGAACCTGCCCTCGCCGTCCCGCTCGGGGCCCTCCCGGCCCTCCAGCAGCCCGGAGACCGTCACCGCCTCCACCGGCGCCCGCTCGCCCAGCGCGGACGCCAACCGCCGCCGCCCGTCCGGCTGGTGGGCCGCGACGGCGGCCCGCAGCCCCAGCCGACCGGCGGCCAGCGCCAGCGCCAGCGGCTCCGCCCTGGCCGCCTCGCCCCCGGTGTGCGTCACCACGGCGGCCTCGCCGGCCGCGCGGATCAGCTCGGCGGCCGAGGGGCTCGGCGCCTCGGCGGCGGCCGCCGCCCAGCCCTCGGCCGCCTCGCCCCCGGGCGCGACGAAGGTGCCGCGCAGCCGTCCGAGCCCGTCGGCCAGGCCCTCCTCGGCCATCGCGTAACGCTCCAGGCCGACCAGCAGCCGCGCCTCGGCCTCCTCGCCCTCGGCGGCCGGCCCGTCCAGCGGGGCGTCCCGGTCCCGGAAGACCAGCACCGCGCCCTCCTCGATGGCCGTCCTGACCGCCTCCTCGGGCTCCGGCACCGCGTGCTCCGCGAGCCCGGAGGCCAGCCGGCCAGGCTCCAGCGCCGTGTGCCCCGCCAGCGCCGCGCGCTCCAGCAGCCAGCCGACCAGCGCCTGCCCGCGCCGCGCGTCCCCGGGACCCGCCTCGTCGCCCAGCAGCGCCCTGGCGAACTCGTCGGCCTGGCGCGGCGCGACGCCCGGCGTCGCCAGCAGCCGCCACGGGTCCGCGCGCAACTCCCGCTCCGCGTCCTCCCCGAGCGCGGCGGCGACCCGGGGCGCCAGCGCCTCCGGCGCGCCCCCCGCGGCCAGCAGCCCCGGCAGCCCGTCCGGCACCGGGACCGCAGCCTCGGCCGCCGGCGGTCGCGCCGGCCCGCGCCGCGCCTGCGGCGCCGGGGCGCGCGGCGGCTCGGGGCGGTGGTAGAAGGAGGCGGCGGAGCGCTCACCGCTCTCCACCGCCCGCACGGCGGCCCGCAGCTCCGCCGCGGGGTCGGCGGCGGGGGTGGCGTGCTCGGAGGTCACAGCGAACTCCAGTCCTGGTCGGGATAGTGGTGCACCGGGGCCGACACGTCGTCCAGCGCCCGGCGGATCTCATCGGGAAGACTAAGGGCCTCCACTGACAACGCCTCCTCCAACTGGCGCGCCGTGCGCGCCCCCAGCAGCGGCGCCGCCACCCCCGGCCGGTCCCGTACCCAGGCGAGCGCCACCTGCCCCGGCGTCACCGCGAGGCCGTCGGCGGCTATGGCGACCGCGTCCACGATCCGGCCGGCCGTCTCGTCCAGATAGGGCGCCACGAAGCCCGCCAGCATGTCCGAGGCACCGCGCGAGTCCGTCGGCCTGGCCCCCTCCCGGTACTTGCCGGTGAGCACCCCGCGCCCCAGCGGCGAGGAGGGCAGCAGCCCGAGTCCCAGGTCCAGCGCGGCCGGCAACACCTCGCGCTCCACCCCGCGTTGCAGCAGCGAGTACTCCATCTGCGTGCTGGAGAGCCGGTTGCGCCCGACGGGTGCCGCCAGCTGCCAGGTCGCCGCCTTGGCCAGCTGCCAGCCGCTGAAGTTGGAGACCCCCGCGTAGCGGGCCCTGCCGGTGGTGATCGCCACGTCCACCGCCTGGAGCGTCTCCTCCAGCGGGGTGTCCGGGTCGAACGCGTGGACCTGCCACAGGTCGACGTGGTCGGTGCGCAGCCGCGCCAGCGAGGCGTCGAGCGCGGCCAGCAGGTGCCCGCGCGAGGTGTCGAACCTGCGGTCCGGGTCCGGCACGCTGCCCGCCTTCGTGGCGATCACCAGGTCCTCGCGCGGCACCGCGCTGTCCAGCAGCCGGCCCAGCAGCCGCTCCGCCTCGCCGTCCGCGTAGACGTCGGCGGTGTCGACGAGCGTGCCGCCGGCCGCCCAGAACGTCTTGAGCAACTCCGCCGCGCCGCGTTCGTCTATCTCGCTGCCCCAGGTGAGGGTGCCGAGCCCGAGGCGGGAGACGCGCAGGCCGGTGCGGCCGAGATGCCTGAGATCCATGGCCGTTGAGCGTACTTGCGGGGCACGCTACAGTCCCAGGGACCGGTGCGTTACCGGCGGGTAGGCGTCGTTGAAGGGGATCTCATGCGGCTCGGAATCAACCTCGGCTACTGGGGCGCCGGGATGGACGCGGACAACCTGGCGGTCGCCCAGGAGGCCGACCGCCTCGGTTACGCGGTCTGCTGGGCCGCGGAGGCGTACGGCTCGGACGTGCCGACCGTGCTGTCCTGGGTCGCCGCGCAGACCGAGCGGATCGACGTGGGCTCGGCGATCCTCCAGATCCCGGCCAGGACCCCGGCGATGACGGCGATGACCGCGGCGACGCTGGACAGCCTCTCCGGCGGTCGCTTCCGGCTCGGCCTCGGCGTCTCGGGCCCGCAGGTCTCGGAGGGCTGGTACGGCGTCCGCTTCGACCGCCCGCTGGCCCGCACCCGGGAGTACGTGGAGATCGTCCGCAAGGCCATGTCCCGCGAGCGGCTGACCCACCAGGGCACGCACTGGACGCTGCCGCTGCCCGAGGGGCCGGGCAAGCCGATCAAGCTCACCGTGCACCCGATCCGCGAGCGCGTCCCGCTCTACATCGCCGCCATCGGCCCGAAGAACCTGGAGCAGACCGGCGAGATCGCCGACGGCGCGCTGGTGATCTTCTTCTCGCCCGAGCACGCCGAGGAGACCACGCTGGCGCCGCTGCGGGCCGGGCGGGAGAAGATCGGTCGGACGATGGACGGGTTCGATCTCGTGCCGACCGTTCCCCTGGCCGTCGGTGACGATCTGACCGCGCTCGCCGACCACTTCCGTCCGTACACGGCCCTCTACGTGGGCGGGATGGGCAGCCGCAAGCAGAACTTCTACCACCGGCTCGCCCACCGGATGGGCTTCGGCGAGGCCGCCGACACCATCCAGGAGCGCTACCTCTCCGGCGACCGGGACGGCGCGGCGGCGGCCGTGCCGCACGAGCTGATCGACGCGACCACGCTGATCGGCCCGGTCGAGCGGATCGCCGACCGGATGCGGGCCTTCGCCGACGCCGGGGCCACCACCCTGTCGCTGGCGCCGGCCGGGTTCACCCGCGAGGAGCGGTTCGCCGGCCTGCGCGCCGGCGTCACCGCCCTGGAGCGGGCCGGGCTCGCCTGAGCGGCCGGCACGGCCCGCCGTGGCCCGCGCGGGGGGCCGTTCCACCCCCGTCCCCCGTGCGGGGGACGGGCGGCGCCCGGCCCGTTCCCCCGTCTGCTCTACCCTGGTCGCCATGCCCACGCTGCTGCTTCTCCGGCACGGCCGGACCACCGCCAACTCCTCGGGGCTGCTCGCCGGCCGCACGCCGGGCGTCGACCTCGACGCCTACGGCCAGGAGCAGGCGGCGGCGCTGCCGGGCCGGCTGGCCGGGGTGCCGTTGGCCGCGATCGTGCACAGCCCGCTGCTGCGCTGCGCCCGCACGGTGGCGCCGCTGTGTGAGGCGCGCCCCGACGTCGCGGTCCACTCCGACGAGCGGCTGATCGAGTGCGACTACGGCCGCTGGACCAACGAGCCGCTGAAGGACCTGGCCGAGACGGAGCTGATGCGCACCGTCCGCGCCCAGCCGTCCGCCGTCGTCTTCCCGGAGGGCGAGGCGCTGCGGGACGTCCAGCACCGCGTGGTGGCGGCCGTGCGCGAGTGGGACGCGCGGATCGCGGCGGAGCACGGGCCCGAGGCGGTCTGGCTGGCCTGCACCCACGGCGACAACATCAAGGCCGTGGTCGCCGACGCGCTGGGGATGCATCTCGACCTGTTCCAGCGGCTGTTGCCGCACCCCGCCTCGGTGACCGCCATCCGCTACGGCGAGCCCCCGCTGCTGCTGCGCTTCGGCGACACCGGCGACCTGGGCGAGTTCGTGCCGCACACGGAGGCCGCGGCCAGGGACGCGCACGAGTCCACGAGGTCCCCGGTCGGCGGCGGCGCGTAGCCGGGGTCCGGCGTTCCCCTGGCGGTCCCCGGGCGCGGTGATCGTCAGGCGCAGTAGGGTGCACCTGTCCCAGCAATCGAGTCCCCGGAGCAGTACGTGTCCCGTCAGGTCTTCCTCTACGACCCTCCCGAACGCTTTGTCGCCGGGACCGTCGGGTTGCCTGGCCGCCGCACGTTCTTCCTACAGGCGTCGGCGGCCGGCCGTACCACGAGCGTCGCGTTGGAGAAGGCGCAGGTCGAGGCGTTGGCCGAGCGCATCGACGAGCTGCTGGACGAGGTGGTGCGGCGCTCGGGCGGCAACACGACGGTTCCGGCCGTCGCGCCCGCCGAGGTGTCCGACACCGCGCCGCTTGTCTCGCCGGTCGACGAGGAGTTCCGGGTCGGCACCATGGCTCTGGCCTGGGACGGCGAGGCCGAGCGCATGATCGTCGAGGCGCAGGCGCTGGTCGAGCTGGAGGCGGACTCCGAGGAGGAGTTCGCCGAGGCCGAGGAGCGGCTGCTGCGGGACGACGAGAACGGACCGCCCATGCTGCGGGTGCGGCTGAGCGGCACCATGGCGCGCGCCTTCGCGAAGCGCGCGCTGGAAGTCGTCAACGCCGGCCGGCCGCCCTGCCCGCTGTGCAGCCTGCCGCTCGACCCGGAGGGACATGTATGCCCGCGCCAGAACGGATACCGGCGCAGCCAGACGTGACCGCGCGGGAGCTTCTCGCCGAGGGCGAGCTGACGGTGCTCGGACGGATCACCGACGCCTCCAACGCGGTGCTCTACTCCACCGTCGAACGGGACGGCCGCACCCTGCACTGCGTCTACAAGCCGGTGTCGGGGGAGCGCCCGCTGTGGGACTTCCCCGACGGCACCCTCGCCGAGCGCGAGGTCGCCGCCCACGAGGTCTGCCGGGCGCTGGGCTGGGACCTGGTGCCGCCGACGGTGCTGCGCGAGGGCCCGTTCGGCACGGGGATGGTCCAGCTGTGGGTGGGTCCGCTGCCGGACGCGCCCGACTTCGGCCGGGGGCCGGACGAGCGGCTGCTGGCCCTGGTCGAGGGCGAGGAGGCGGGCCCCGGCTGGAGGGCCGTCGGCCTCGCCGAGGTCGCCGAGGGCCGGACGGCGCTGCTGGTCCACGCCGACCACCCGGGGCTGCGCCGGCTGGCCACGCTGGACGCGGTGATCAACAACGCCGACCGCAAGGGCGGCCACCTGCTGCCGCTCCCCGACGGCCGGCTCCAGGCCATCGACCACGGGGTGAGCTTCCACACCGAGAACAAGTTGCGCACGCTGCTGTGGGGCTGGGCGGGCGAGCCGCTGCCGGCGGAGATCCTGGCCGCGCTGGAGGGACTGCGCGTCGCGCTGGCCGACGGGGGCGAGCTGGCCGGACGGCTGGCCGGGCTGCTGACCGCCGCGGAGTGCGCCGCGCTGCGGGAACGGGTCGACGCGCTGCTGGAGTCCGGCAGGCATCCGGCGCCCGGCGGGGAGTGGCCGGCGATCCCCTGGCCGCTGGTCTGAGCGCCGCCGCTGGCCGCTGGTCCGAGCGTCGCCGCGCCCGCGCCCGGTGCCTTCCGCCGGCGCGGGCCCGCTCGTGGGGGGCGGGGGGCGGCGGTTAGGCTCGGTGACATGTATGCCTGGCCTGCCTCCAAGGTCCCCGTTCTGCCCGGTCAGAGCCCGGATCTGACGATCCACGACACCGCGCGCCGGCGTTCCCTCACGCTGACGCCCGGCCCCGTCGCCCGGCTCTACGTCTGCGGCATCACCCCCTATGACGCGACGCACATGGGTCACGCGGCCACCTACACCGCGTTCGACCTCGTGCAGCGGATCTGGCTCGACTCCGGGCGTCGGGTCCACTACGTGCAGAACGTCACCGACATCGACGACCCGCTGCTGGAGCGGGCCGAGGCGACCGGTGAGCCGTGGGCCGCGCTGGCCGAGCGGGAGACCGCGCTCTTCCGCGAGGACATGACCGCGCTGCGGATGCTGCCGCCGGAGCACTACGTGGGCGCCGTCGAGGCGATACCCCGGATCGTCCCGCTCATCGAACGGCTGCGGGAGAGCGGCGCCGCCTACGACGTGGACGGCGACGTCTACTTCTCGGTGGCCTCCGACGACCGCTTCGGCTCGGTGGCCGGGCTGGACGCCGAGGAGATGCGGCGGCTGTCCGCCGAGCGCGGCGGCGACCCGGAGCGGGCGGGCAAGAAGAACCCGCTGGACCCGCTGCTGTGGCGGGCCGCCCGCGAGGGCGAGCCGTCCTGGGAGGGCGCGAGCCTCGGCCCCGGCCGGCCGGGCTGGCACGTGGAGTGCGTGGCCATCGCGCTGGACCATCTCGGGATGGGCTTCGACGTCCAGGGCGGCGGCTCCGACCTGGCCTTCCCGCACCACGAGATGGGCGCCTCGCACGCCCGGGTCCTCACCGGCGAGCACCCCTACGCGCGGAGCTACGTGCACGCGGGGATGGTCGGCTACCAGGGCGAGAAGATGTCCAAGTCCAAGGGCAACCTGGTGCTGGTCTCCCAACTGCGCGCGGAGGGCCGGGACCCGGCGGCGATCCGGCTGGCGCTGCTGGCCCACCACTACCGTGCGGACTGGGAGTGGACCGACGCCGTCCTCGCGGAGGCCGAGGCGCGGCTGGCCCGCTGGCGGCACGCCGTCTCGCGCCCCGAGGGCCCGTCGGCGGACGCCCTGGTCGCGGAGGTCCGCGCGGCGCTGGCCGACGACCTGGACGCCCCGACCGCGCTGCGCGCCGTGGACCGCTGGGCCGAGACCCAGGAACGCACGGGCGGCGACGACCCGGGCGCCCCCGGCGTCACCAGCCGCGCGGTGGACGCGCTGCTGGGCGTCGCGCTGTAACGCGCCGGGACGCCTCCGGCGTGGGGAAGGTGCCGCACCGCCCGCCTCCCCGCGGGGGAGCGGGCGGAGCGGGAGCTCCGGAACGAGGAACGCGCGTCAACTCCCGCCGCTCGAAAAGGGAGTTGACGCGCGTCGCATGTGAGGGCCCGGCCGGCCGTGGCTACTCCTCGGGTTCCTTGCCGCCCGGTTCCGGCGGGCCGCCCTCGTTCTCCGGGGGGCGGGGCCTGCGGGGGCGGTGGGTGCCGGGGTCGCGCAGGTAGGAGCCCTGTTCGCCGGTCGGCGGCTGCCCGTCCCTGCGGCGCAGATAGCGCTCGAACTCCTTGGCGATGGCCTCGCCCGTGGCCTCCGGCAGCTCGGCCGTGTCCCTGGCCTCTTCCAGGGACTTCACGTACTCGGCCACCTCGCTGTCCTCCGCGGCGAGTTGGTCGACCCCGATCTGCCAGGCGCGGGCGTCCTCGGCGAGGTCGCCCATCGGGATGCCCAGGTTGAGCAGGTCCTCCAGCGCGTGGAGCAGGGCCAACGACGCCTTGGGGTTGGGGGGTTGCGCCACGTAGTGCGGCACCGCGGCCCACAGGGTCACGGCGGGGACGCCGGCGTGGCCGCACGCCTCCTGGAGGATGCCGACGATGCCCGTGGGGCCCTCGTAGCGCGACTCCTCCAGGTCCAGCGTGCGGGCCAGGTTTTCGTCCGAGGTCACGCTGGTGACCGGGACGGGGCGGGTGTGCGGGGTGTCGCCGAGCAGCGCGCCGAGCACCACGACCATCTCCACGCCCAACTCGTGGGCGAAGCCCAGGATCTCGTTGCAGAACGAGCGCCAGCGCATACTGGGCTCGATCCCCCGGACCAGCACCAGGTCCCGACGCCTGACCGGGCCGTCTTCCGAGCCGATCCGCACCACGGAGAGCCTGGTCGTGGGCCAGGTGATGCGCCGTACGCCGCCGTCCAGCCAGATGTGCGGGCGGTTGACCTGGAAGTCGTAGTAGTCCTCGGCGTCGAGGGCCGCGAACACCTCGCCCTTCCACTCACGTTCCAGATGCGCCACCGCTGCGGAGGCGGCGTCACCAGCATCGTTCCAGCCTTCGAACGCGGCCACCATGACCGGGTCAACCAGCTCGGGAACTCCGTCGAGCTCGATCACCCAGCGCCTCCTCCCGGCCGGGACGGAACGGTGTAGTCCCACCCCGGCTGCCATAAGTTTCCGTGCGGCCCCAGCCTACGGCGTGACCGTGCCCAACAGGCCGTCCTCGTACGCCTGCCCGGGGCAGGCTTGTCTCCGGACATTCACCCCCACGGGGGAGCCGGCCGGGCGCGGCACGGTGCTGTTCCGTGTCCGCCCGCGCGGCGGCGGACTGGCGCGCGCCCGCAGGTGGCGCCGGGCGCGCGCCAGTCTCACCGGCGCGTTCGCCACGCGCCCCGGGAGGCGCGGGGGAGGGCACAGTTACTCCGGTCCGCGCATCCGTGTCCACCCCGTCAACCAGGGGGTGACGCCCCACCGGAAAGGGGGGAACCCCGTCGGGCAGATTGACATGGAACGCGCCGTTCCGGCCGCCCGTCGGGCGGCCGGGCGTCTGGCGGCGGCCCGGACGGTCTACGCGGCCGGCGGGGCGTCCCCCTCGGCGCGGGCGCCTCCCTCGCGCCCCAGCACCTCGGCCACCCGCTCGCGCACCTCGGGCGTGTCCAGGCCCCTGATGGTCAACGTGGTGCGCCGCCGCAGCACGTCGTCCTCGGTCTCGGCCCACTCGTGGTCCCTGGCGTAGACGAGCTGGGCCACGATCTCCGGGCTGTCCGGGTGCACTCGTGCCCCCAACGCCGGGTCCCTGCGGACCAGTTCGGCGATGTCGAAGGCGAGGGAACCGTAGTGGCTCGCCAGATGGCCCGCCGTCGCGGGACCGAGCAGCTCCCCGAGGTCGGGGTCGGACAGCAGCCGGTGGGCGACCGCGTTGGGGCGGGCGACGCCGGGCAGCGGCACCCGGCGCACCAGGTCGGAGACGGGCTCCATCTCGCCGCCCAGGGGCTCGCCCGGCAGCTTGGCCAGCTTGCGCAGCACGGTCCGCCCGATGTGGCGGTAGGTGGTCCACTTGCCCCCGGCGACGGAGAGCATCCCGCCGGCGCCCTCGGTGACCACCGTCTCCCGCTTGGCCTTGGCGACCCCGCCCGGCCCGCCGGGCAGCACCCGCAGCCCGGCGAAGGCGTAGGTCATCAGGTCCCGGTCCAGTTGCTCGTCGCGCACCGAGTGGCCGGCCTCGTCCAGGATCTGGGCGATGTCGGCCTCGGTCGCGGCGACCTCGCCCGGGTCGCCCTCGTAGGTCTCGTCCGTGGTGCCGAGCAGCAGCTGGTCCTCCCACGGCAGGGCGAACGTGATGCGGTACTTGTCCACCGGCGTCGCCAGCGCGACCGGCCAGGGCGCCGCCCGCCGCATCACCACGTGCACGCCCTTGGAGAGCCGCACGCTCGGCGCGGCCCCCGGGTCCTCCATCCGGCGCAGGTGGTCGACCCAGGGCCCGGTGGCGTTGAGCACCAGCCGCGCGTTCACGCCGAACTCCGAGCCGTCCCGCCGGTCCCGCAGCTCGGCTCCGGTGACCCGGCCGGCGCTCTTGCGCAGCCCGGTGACCTCGGCGTGGTTGAGCACCGTCGCCCCGGACTCGGCGGCGGCGCGCACGGTCATCACGGCGACCCTCGCGTCGTTCATCTGGTGGTCGCCGTAGACCGCGACGGCCTTCAGCCCCTCGGTGCGCAGCCCCGGCACCTTGGCCGCCGCCTTCTTCGCGCTGAGCACGCGGCCGACCCCGTCGCCGAACGCGGAGAGCGCCGAGTAGGCGAAGACCCCGGCGCCGAGCTTGGCCGCGCCGTGCGGGCCGCCCTGGTAGACGGGGAGGTAGAAGGTCAGCGGGTTGACCAGGTGCGGGGCGACGTCCTTGGCCAGCACGCGCCGCTCGTGGTGGTTCTCGGCGACCAGCCGCACGGCCCCGGTCTGGAGGTAGCGCAGGCCGCCGTGCACCAGCTTGGAGGACGCGGACGAGGTGGCGCCGGCGAAGTCACCGGCGTCCACCATCGCCACCCGCAGCCCCGACTGGGCGGCGTGCCAGGTCACCGAGGTGCCCAGGATGCCGCCCCCGATGACCAGCAGGTCGTAGGTCGCCTCGCCCAGTCGCTGCCGGGTCTCGGCGCGCCGCTCGGCGCGGGTTATGGCGGCCGGTTCGGCTGTCGGGTGCGGGGTGTTCATCTGATGTCAGCCTTCCTCGTCGAGCCAGCCCATGGTCCGCTGCACGGCCTTGAGCCAGAACTGGTACTCCCGGTCGCGCTCGGCCGGGTCCATCTCGGGCGTCCACTCCGCCGCGCGCCGCCAGTTGGCCCGCAGGTCCTCGACGTTGGACCAGAAGCCGACGGCGAGCCCGGCCGCGTAGGCCGCGCCGAGACAGGTGGTCTCGGAGACCATGGGCCGCACCACGGGCGCGTCCAGGAAGTCCGAGATCTTCTGCATGAGCAGATTGTTGGAGGTCATGCCCCCGTCCACCTTGAGGGAGGTCAGCTCCACGCCGGAGTCCTTCCGCATGGCGTCGACGATCTCCCTGGTCTGCCAGGCGGTGGCCTCCAGCACCGCCCGGGCGATGTGCGCCTTGGTGACATAGCGGGTCAGACCGGCGATCACCCCCCGGGCGTCGGACCGCCAGTAGGGGGCGAAGAGGCCGGAGAACGCCGGCACGAAGTAGGCGCCGCCGTTGTCCTCCACGGAACGGGCCAGCGTCTCGATCTCGGCCGCGCTGTGGATCAGCCCCATCTGGTCGCGCATCCACTGCACCAGCGCGCCGGTGATCGCGATGGACCCCTCCAGCGCGTAGACCGGCTGCTGGTCGCCGATCCGGTAGCCGACTGTGGTGACCAGGCCCGCGTAGGAGTTGATCGCCTCGTGGCCGGTGTTCATCAGCAGGAACGTGCCGGTGCCGTAGGTCGACTTGGCCTCGCCGACCGAGAAGCAGGTCTGGCCGAAGAGCGCGGCCTGCTGGTCGCCCAGCGCGGAGGCCACCGGGACCCCGTCCAGCGCGCCGCCCTTGGCGTGGCCGTAGACCTCGGAGGAGGAGCGGATCTCCGGGAGCAGCTCCATCGGCACGCCGATCGAGGAGCAGATCCGCTCCTCCCAGCGCAGCGTGCGCAGGTTCATCAGCATCGTGCGGGAGGCGTTGGTGACGTCGGTGACGTGCACGCCGCCCTCGGTGCCGCCGGTGAGGTTCCAGATCACCCACGAGTCCATGGTGCCGAAGAGGATCTCGCCGCGCTCGGCGCGCTCGCGCAGCCCCTCGACGTTGTCCAGCAGCCAGCGGATCTTCGGTCCGGCGAAGTAGGAGGCCAGCGGCAGGCCGGTCTCGCGGCGGAAGCGGTCCTGGCCGACGTTGCGGCCCAGCTCGCGGCAGAGCGCGTCGGTGCGGGTGTCCTGCCAGACGATGGCGTTGTGCACCGGCTCGCCGGTGGTGCGGTCCCACAGCAGGGTGGTCTCGCGCTGGTTGGTGATGCCGATCGCCTTGACGTGCTCCCTGGTGATCTCGGCCTTGGCCAGCGCGCCGGCGACGACCTCCTGGACGTTGGTCCAGATCTCCTTGGCGTCGTGTTCCACCCAGCCCGGTTTGGGGAAGATCTGCTCGTGCTCCTTCTGTTCGACGGAGACGATGCGGCCGTCGCGGTCGAAGACGATGCAGCGGCTGGAGGTGGTGCCCTGGTCGATCGCGGCGATGTACTCGCGTGACTCGGTGGTGAGTGCGGGGTCCTGAGCGTCAGACATGGTGTGCGGCTCCTGGTCGTGGCGTTGCGGTCGTGCGGTCGCGGGTACCCGTTTCCGTGGCGGGAAGCGCCGACGACGCGGTCAGAAGAGCAGGTTGAAGATCGTGGCGCCGATCGCGGCGCCGATCAGGGGTCCGACGACGGGGATCCAGGAGTAGCCCCAGTCGGAACCACCCTTGTTGGGCAGGGGGAGCAGCGCGTGGACGATGCGGGGGCCGAGGTCGCGTGCCGGGTTGATGGCGTAGCCGGTCGGGCCGCCGAGCGAGAGGCCGATCCCGAGCACGATCAGCGCCACCATCAGCGGGCCGGTGCCGGAGAGCGCGAGGTCGTCGTTGACACCGATGGTCAGCACGCCGATGACCAGCACCGCGGTGGCGATGATCTCGGTCGCGAGGTTCTGGACGGTGTTGCGGATCTCCGGTGCGGTGGAGAAGATCCCGAGCACCGGCCCCGGCTGGCTCGGGTCGCTCGGGCGCCGTTCCGCCGTCCGCTTCGCGCCCTCGTCGAAGGCGCGCGGCCCTGGTGTGACGGAGCCGCTGACCTCCTCACGCGCCAGCAGATGCTCCTGGAAGTGGCCGTAGTAGGCCAGCCAGACCAGCACGGCGCCGATCATCGCCCCGAGCATCTGCCCGGCGACATAGGTGGGGACGTCGCCCCACTCGCCGGTGTCGATGGCGATCCCGAGGGTCACCGCCGGGTTGATGTGCGCGCCGGAGAGCTGCGTGGAGGCGTAGGCGCCGGTGAGCACGGCCATGCCCCAGCCCAGGGCGATGACGACCCAGCCGGCCTCGAAGGATTTCGATTTCTTGAGAACGGTGCCGGCGACGACGCCACCACCGAGCAGGATCAGTACGGCGGTGCCGAGCACCTCGCCGAAGAAGATATCGGAGCTGGACACCCGCGACTCCTTTGTCCTTCGTCCAGGGGGATTCCTGGCCGACATCCGTCCAGTGTTCGACATTATCGACCAACGAACGGCAGTGTTCTCCCCGGGAGGGACTCCGTCAAGTGGCTACGCGTCAGGTCCCTCTCCGCTGTCCCGATTGTCCTAGAATCGACCGGCCCCGAGGTCCCGCGACACCGCCCTCGCGCAGTCCCGCACGGCTGCCACCAGCGCGGATCGCGGTTCCGAACCGTCCAGCACCCGTTCCTCCGCTCCGGTGACGCCGACGGCTCCGACGGGCATCCGGCGGCGGTCCACGATCGGGGCCGCGACCGAGGCGACCCCCTCCCAGGTCTCCCCGACGTCACCCGCCCAGCCGCGCGCCCGCACTTCCGCCAGCCCGCGGTCGAACGCCGCGGGCTCCGTCACGGTCGCCGCCGTGATCGCGGCGAAGTCCGACTCCATCGCCTCGTTGTGCGCCACGGGGTCGAACGCGGCCAGCACCTTGCCCAGCGCGGTGCTGTGCAGCGGGTGCAGCGCGCCCACCTCCAGCACCTGGCGGCTGTCGTCGGGGCGGAAGACGTGGTGGACGATCAGCACCCCGCCCTTGTGCAGCACGCCCAGATAGGCGCTCTCCCCGCTCGACCTGGCGAGGTCGTCGGTCCACACCAGCGCCCTGGCCCGCAGCTCGTGCACGTCCAGGTAGCTGTTGCCCAGGCGCAGCAGCTCCGCGCCCAGCTGGTACTTCCCCGAGACCTCGTCCTGCTCGACGAAGCCCTCCTGCTGGAGCGTGCGCAGCAGCCCGTGGGTGGTGGCCTTCGCCAGCCCTATGGCCGAGGAGATGTCGGAAAGACCCAGCCGTCGCTCGCCGCCGGCGAGGAGCCGCAGCACCGCCGCCGCGCGTTCCAGTGACTGGATGGACCGAGCCATGAGGCCGCCTCCCTGCGTCCCGTCTCGCCACAGTTGCCGTTCGACATTGTCGAACCACAGTGGGGGATGTCGATACCCCCAGGCCAGAACTGAGTTTACGGCCGTCCGTTTGCCGGAATGGTCAGCTCTCCGCCGCCGCCCGCCGGTTAGGCTGCTGGTGTGCGCGCGCCGCGGGCGCGCGCATAGCCGACAGCCGTCGCACTCCGGGAGAGAAGCCCATGGCACTTGCCAGCCTGCCCACCACCGACCAGGCGCAGCGCGCCCAGGCCCTGCGGGACGCGCTCGCCGCCCGCGTCGTCGTCGCGGACGGCGGGATGGGCACGATGCTCCAGGCCCAGGACCCCTCGATGGAGGACTTCCAGCAGCTGGAGGGGTGCAACGAGGTCCTGAACGTCACCCGCCCCGACATCGTCGCCAACGTCCACCGCGAGTACCTGGCCACCGGCATCGACTGCGTGGAGACCAACACCTTCGGCGCCAACCTCGCCGCCCTCGGCGAGTACGACATCCCCGAGCGGGTCCACGAGCTGTCCGAGGCCGGCGCCCGGGTCGCCAGGGAGGTCGCCGACGAGTTCGGCGCCGAGGACGGGCGGCTGCGCTGGGTGCTCGGCTCGATGGGCCCCGGCACCAAGCTGCCCACCCTCGGCCACACCACCTACCGGCCGCTGCGCGACGCCTACCAGCAGAACGCCGAGGGGCTGATCGCGGGCGGCGCCGACGCGCTGCTCGTGGAGACCAGCCAGGACCTGCTCCAGACCAAGGCCGCCACGCTCGGCGCCCGGCGTGCCCTGACCGCGCTCGGCGTCGACCTGCCGCTGCTGGTCCAGGTGACCGTCGAGACCACCGGCACCATGCTCCTCGGCTCCGAGATCGGCGCCGCGCTCACCGCGCTGGAGCCGCTGGGCATCGACATGATCGGCCTCAACTGCGCCACCGGGCCAGCCGAGATGAGCGAGCACCTGCGCCACCTGGCCCGGCACAGCCGGCTGCCGCTGTCGTGTATGCCCAACGCCGGTCTCCCCGTGCTCGGCAAGGACGGCGCCCACTACCCGTTGACCCCCGACCAACTGGCCGACGCGCACCAGGAGTTCGTCGCCGAGTTCGGCCTCTCCCTGGTCGGCGGCTGCTGCGGCACCACGCCCGAGCACCTGCGCCGGGTCGTGGACCGGGTGCGCGGCGCCACCCCGCCGGCGCGCGAGCCCCGCCCGGAGCCGGGCGCCTCCTCGCTCTACCAGAGCGTGCCGTTCCGCCAGGACACCGCGTACCTGGCGATCGGCGAGCGGACCAACGCCAACGGCTCCAAGAAGTTCCGCCAGGCCATGCTCGACGGCCGCTGGGAGGACTGCGTGGAGCTGGCCCGCGAGCAGATCCGCGAGGGCGCCCACCTGCTGGACCTCTGCGTGGACTACGTCGGCCGGGACGGCGCCGCCGACATGCGGGAGGTGGCGAGCCGGCTGGCGACGGCCTCGACGCTGCCGATCGTGCTGGACTCCACCGAACCCGCCGTGCTGGAGGCCGGGCTCGAACACCTCGGCGGCCGCGCGGTCATCAACTCCGTCAACTACGAGGACGGCGACGCCCCCGACTCGCGCTTCGGCCGGGTCGCCCGGCTGGCCGCCGAGCACGGCGCCGCCCTGATGGCGCTGACCATCGACGAGGAGGGCCAGGCCCGCACCCCCGAGCACAAGCTGGCCGTCGCCGAGCGGCTGATCGCCGACCTCACCGGCAACTGGGGCTTCCAGCCCTCCGACATCCTCATCGACTTCCTGACGTTCACCATCTGCACCGGGCAGGAGGAGTCCCGCAAGGACGGCGTCAACACCATCGAGGCCATCCGGGAGCTGAAGCGCCGCCACCCCGACGTCGGCACCACCCTCGGCCTGTCCAACATCAGCTTCGGCCTCAACCCGGCCGCCCGGCTGGTGCTCAACTCGGTCTTCCTCGACGAGTGCGTCAAGGCCGGCCTGGACTCGGCGATCGTGCACGCCGCCAAGATCCTGCCGATTGCCAGGATCGACGCGGAGCAGGTCGAGGTCGCGCGCGACATGATCTACGACCGCAGGCGCGAGGGCTACGACCCGCTCCAGCGCTTCCTCACCCTCTTCGAGGGCGTGGACACCAAGTCCCTCAAGGCCGGCAAGGCCGAGGAGCTGGCCGCCCTCCCGTTGGAGGAGCGGCTGCGCCGCCGGATCATCGACGGCGAGCGCAACGGCCTGGAGGCCGACCTGGACGCGGCCCTCGCCGAGCGCCCCGCGCTGGAGATCGTCAACGAGACGCTGCTGGAGGGCATGAAGGTCGTCGGCGAGCTGTTCGGCTCCGGCCAGATGCAGCTGCCGTTCGTGCTCCAGTCCGCCGAGGTGATGAAGAACGCGGTCGCCTATCTGGAGCCCCACATGGAGCGCTCCAGCGACGAGGGCAAGGGCACCATTGTGCTGGCCACCGTCCGCGGCGACGTCCACGACATCGGCAAGAACCTCGTGGACATCATCCTGACCAACAACGGTTACCACGTGGTCAATCTCGGCATCAAGCAGCCGGTCTCCGCCATCCTGGACGCCGCCGAGGAGCACAAGGCCGACGTGATCGGGATGTCCGGGCTGCTGGTGAAGTCCACGGTGGTGATGAAGGAGAACCTGGAGGAGCTCAACCGGCGCGGCATGGCCGCCGGCTACCCCGTGATCCTCGGCGGCGCGGCCCTCACCCGCGCCTATGTGGAGCAGGACCTGCACGAGGTGTACGAGGGGGAGGTCCGCTACGCCAGGGACGCCTTCGAGGGCCTGCGGCTGATGGACGCGCTGGTCGCCGTCAAGCGCGGCGTCCCCGGCGCGGAGCTGCCGGCGCGCAAGGAGCGCAGGGTCGCCCGCCGGGAGACGCCCGTGCTCGCCGAGCCGGACGACGTGCCCGCGCGGTCCGCGACGGCGACGGACGTGCCGCTGCCGGCCCCGCCGTTCCTCGGCACCCGGGTGGTCAAGGGCATCCCGCTCAAGGACTACGCCGAGTGGCTGGATGAGGACGCGCTCTTCAAGGGGCAGTGGGGACTGAAGGCCGGCCGCGGCGACGACGGGCCGGACTACGCCGAGCTGGTGGAGACCGAGGGCCGCCCCCGGCTGCGCGGCTGGCTGGACCGGCTGCACACGGACAACCTCCTCCAGGCGGCCGTGGTCTACGGCTACTTCCCGTGCCACGCCGAGGGCGACGACCTGGTGATCCTGGACGAGGACGGCGGCGAGCGCACCCGCTTCACCTTCCCCCGGCAGCGCCGGGGGCGGCGGCTGTGCCTGGCCGACTTCTTCCGCCCGGCCGAGAGCGGGGAGCGCGACGTCGTCGCCCTCCAGACCGTCACCATCGGCCCCCGGGTCAGCGAGGCGACCGCCGAGCTGTTCGCCGCCGACGCGTACCGCGACTACCTGGAACTGCACGGCCTGTCCGTGCAGTTGGCCGAGGCGCTGGCCGAGTACTGGCACGCGCGGGTCCGCGCCGAGCTGGGCGTGTCCGGCGCCGACCCGGTCGAGCTGTCGGGGATGTTCCGCACCGAGTACCAGGGCTGCCGCTACTCCCTCGGCTACCCCGCCTGCCCCGACCTGGAGGATCGCGCCAAGATCGCCGAGCTGCTGGACTCGCGGCGGATCGGGGTGACCCTCTCCGAGGAGTTCCAGCTCGACCCGGAGCAGTCGACCGACGCGCTCGTCGTCCACCACCCCGAGGCCAACTACTTCAACGCCCGCTGAACGAACACCCCCGACCGGCTCGTCCGTAAAGCTGACCGACACCGACCGGTCACTAGGCCGACCGGGTGAGGTCAGCCGTTCGGCTCGGAACGGTTCCCGCGTCCGACGTAGAATGATCGGTCCGGTACTGGCCGGTTGCCCCTCGTGGGCGGCCGGCCAGTTCTCTCCCCACGGAGGTGTGTGCGGATGACGAGTTCCACTCCCGCCCTGGACGCGCGGCGGCCCCTCGGGTCGCTTCCGGGCGCGGTGCTGCTGGACATGGACGGCACCCTGGTCGACACCGAGGGCTTCTGGTGGGACGCCGAGGTCGAGGTCTTCGGGGCGCTGGGCCATGTCCTCGACGAGGAGCACCGGGCGGTGGTCGTCGGCGGCCCGATGACCCGCTCCGCCGGCTATCTGATCGAGGTCACCGGCGCCGACATCACGCTCGACGAGGTGCGCGACCTGCTCAACACGGCGTTTCTGCGCCGCCTCGACGGGGGCGTCCCGCTGATGCCGGGCGCCCGCCGGCTGCTCACCGAGCTGGCCGCCCACCGGGTCCCGACCGCTCTGGTCTCGGCCTCGCACCGCGAGGTCATCGACCGGACGCTGCGCTCGCTCGGCGCGGAGTTCTTCGGCACCACCGTCGCCGGCGACGAGCTGGCGCGCACCAAGCCGCACCCCGACCCGTATGTCACCGCCGCGCTGCGGCTGGGCGCCGAGCCCGCGCGCTGCGTCGCCGTCGAGGACACCGCCACCGGCGTCGCCTCGGCCGAGGCCGCCGGCTGCCGGGTGCTGGCCGTGCCCTCGGTCGCCCCGATCCCGCCGGCCGCCGGCCGGACCGTCGTCGACTCCCTGGAGTCGGTCGACCTCGCCTTCCTCCGCGGCCTGGTAAGCGGCCCCGCCGAGCCGTCCGAGCCGGGCCCCGAGGAGGATCTGGCCGGAAAGCGGGCGTGACCCATCTCACTCGGCCTCGGTGTCGCGGGCGTTCCGGTCCGACTAAGGTCGGTTGCTCGTCGAAGACGAGGACCCTGAAGCGACCGAAGGACCGACTCCGTGAAGACCCGCTTGGGGAGGGCCTGCCCCACACTCGCCCTCTCGTTGGCCGCGGCCCTGCTGGCCGGCTGTGGACTGACCGAGGACGACGGCGCGGCCGAGGGTGAGGGCATCACCGTCGGCATGAGCGACGAGGTGCTCTCCGTCGACCCCGCCTCCGGCTACGACCCCGGCTCCTGGTTGGTCTTCAACAATGTTTTCCAGTCACTTCTCAGCTTCCCGCCCGGTGGCACCGAGCCGCAGCCCGAGGCGGCCGAGGAGTGCGGCTTCACCGACCGGGCCAGCCAGCGCTACACCTGCACGCTCAGGGACGGCCTGACCTTCAGCAACGGAAACGCCCTGACCTCGAAGGACGTCAAGTTCTCCTTCGACCGCACGCTGCGCATCGACGACCCCGACGGGCCCGCGGTGATGCTCTCCACGATCGACCGCGTCGAGACGCCGGACGACAGGACCGTCACCTTCCACCTCAACGAGCCGGACGCCACGTTCCCGCAGAAGATCGCCTCCGGCGCCGGCTCCCTCGTCGACCACCGCGAGTACCCGTCCGACCGGCTGCGCACCGACGGCCAGGCCGTCGGCTCCGGCGTGTACACGCTCGCCGGCTACGGCGAGGACGAGGCGGTCTTCGAGGTCAACGAGGACTACCACGGCCCCGCCGAGGTGAAGAACTCCGGCGTCACCATGAGGCTCTTCCACGGCGACCAGGAGGCGCTCGGCGAGGCGGTGCGCGGCGGCGAGGTGGACATCGCCTACCGCGGCCTCGCCTCGGGGGACATCGCCGGCCTGGAGACCGAGGACCGCAGCGGCAGGGGCGAGCTGAAGGTCGTCGACGGCACCAGCGCCGAGGCCCAGTACCTGGTCTTCCACGTCGACGACCCCGTCACCGGCGACCCGGCCGTCCGCCGCGCCGTCGCCCAGCTGATCGACCGCGAGGCGCTGGTGCGCGACGTCTACCAGCGCACCGCCGAGCCGCTGTACTCGGTGGTGCCGGCCGGGATCACCGGTCACAACACCGCCTTCTTCGACCGGTACGGCGCCACCGGCGACCCCGAGGCGGCCGCGCGGACCCTGGAGGAGGCCGGCATCACCGAACCCGTCGAGCTGACCCTCTGGGCCACCCCGGTCCGCTTCGGCCCCGACACCGTCGCCGCGTTCGAGCACCTGGCCGACCAGCTCAACGACAGCGGGCTCTTCGACGCGACGGTGGAGAGCGTGCCGGCCGAGGAGTTCGCCGAGGGCGTCGCGGACGGCGAGTACGGCGCCTTCGTCCGGGGCTGGGTGCCCGACTTCCCCGATCCGGAGAACTTCACCGACCCGTTCTTCGGCGCCGACAACGTGCTGGCCAACGGCTACACCTCGGAACGGATCACCGGCGAGCTGCTGCCCGCCACCCGGCAGGAGGCCACCCGCGCCGACTCCGTGCCCGCCTTCGAGGAGGTGCAGGACATCGTCGCCGAGGAGGTCCCGCTGATCCCGCTCTGGCAGGGACGCCAGTACGCGGTCGCCGACGAACGGGTCAACGGGCTCCAGTGGACGCTGGACCCCTCCACCGTCTTCCGCTTCTGGGAGCTGGAGCTCTCCGAGGGCTGACCGGCGCCGCCGCCCCGGCCGCCGCGCTCAGCTGCCGGGGCGCACCAGCCCGCTCTCGTAGGCGAAGACGGCGGCCTGCACCCGGTCCCGCAGCTCCAGCTTGGTGAGCACGTGACCGACGTGCGTCTTCACCGTGGTCTCGCTGACGAAGAGGTCGGCGGCGATCTCCGCGTTGGACAGGCCGCGCGCCACCAGCTTCAGCACCTCCACCTCCCGCTCGGTGAGCGTCCCCAGCGCGTCCGGGACCGGCTCCTCGCCCGAGGGCAGCTTGGAGGCGTACATGTCCAGCAGCCGGCGGGTGACACTCGGCGCCAGCATCGCCTCGCCGCCGGCGACCACGCGGATCGCCTGCACCAGCTCGGCTGCCGGCGCGTCCTTCAGCAGAAAGCCGCTGGACCCCGCGCGCAGCGCCTCCACCACGTACTCGTCCAGGTCGAAGGTGGTCAGGACCAGGACCTTCACCGGCCCGTCCTTGACCGTCCCGGTGATCTGCCGGGTCGCCTCCACCCCGTCCATCCTCGGCATCCGGATGTCCATCAGGACCACGTCGGGCTGGAGGGCCCGCACCTGCTCCAGCGCCTGGACACCGTCACCCGCCTCGCCCACCACGGCCAGATCGGGCTCGGCCTCCAGGATCATCCGGAAACCGGTGCGCAGCAGGGGCTGGTCGTCCACCAGCAGAACGCGGATCGGCATCGAAGCGCCCTTCGGTCGGGGAGACGGCCGCGCCGGCTGGACTGCGGCCGAGATCCACGATCATTCTGGCTCACCCGGCCGTGCCACCGGAGCCCGGGCGTCCCCCGCGCGCCAACTCCCCGCCCTCCCCGCGCTCCTCACCGGACGGCTGCGCCGGCAGCGGCAGCGCCGTCTGGATGTCCAACGGGTACGGCGGGGGAGTGCCCCCGAACTCCGGGCAGCGCGCCTGGTGGTCGCACCAGGAGCACAGCCTGCCCCGGCGGGGCCGCCAGTCGCCCGACTCCGTCGCCCGCTGGATCGCGTCCCACAGCGCCAGCACCTTCCGCTCGACGCCGCGCAGGTCGGACTCGTCCGGGTCGTACGTCACCACCTCGCCGCTGCCCAGATAGACCAACTGGAGCCGGCGCGGCACCACTCCGCGCAGCCGCCACAGCACCAGCGCGTAGAACTTCATCTGGAAGAGCGCCCCCGAGGCGAACTCGGGCCGGGGCGCCTTGCCCGTCTTGTAGTCGACGATCCGGATGTCCCCGCCGGGCGCCACGTCCACCCGGTCGATCACCCCGCGCAGCCGCAGCCCCGTCTCCAGCGTCGTCTCGACCCACAACTCCCGCTCGGCCGGCTCCAGACGCGTCGGGTCCTCCAGCGTGAACCACCGCTCCACCAGCCGCTCCGCCTCGGCCAGGAACGCGGCCAACCGCTCGGCGTCCAGCTCGTCCCCGCCGCCCGCGCCTTCTCCTGACGCCTCGTCGGCCCCCCGCGGCTCCCCTTCCCCGTCCCCGTTCGCGCCCGCGTCCCCGTCCGCCCCGAAGAGCCGCGCCAGCTCGGGCCGCCTGGCCAGCAGCCGCCGCCACTCGGGTCCCACCAGCGCCCGCGCCCTCGGCACACTGCGCTCCGCCGCCGGTGCGTCGAAGAGCCGCTCCAGCACCGCGTGCACCACCGTGCCGCGCGTCGCCGCCTCGCTCGGCTCCTCGGGCAGCTTGTCGATGACGCGGAACCGGTAGAGCAGCGGGCACTGTTGGAAGTCGGCGGCCCGGGAAGGAGACAGGGAACGCGGCGGCGCGGCGGTGGAGCGACTCATGCACCGAACCCTACGGCGCGTCACTGACAGCCAGCCCATACCATCGTCTCCACGCGGCGGCCACGCGTGGCCGCGAGGCCCGAGGGGAGCAGGTGGCGAAGACCACGACCGACCGGTCACCCGAGCCGGAGGAGCCGGAGGAGCCGGAACGGCCAGGAGAGCCGGGACGACCGGAGGCGCCGACACGCCCGGAGCCCGGCGACGACCCGCACGACCCGGCCGCCCGGACGCCGCGGACGGCCAGGGACAGCCGGGAGAGCGCCCGCGTCAGCCGGGAGAGCGCCCCAGCGGGCCGGGAGGACGGGGAGAAGGGCCGGCCCCGCGACCCCGGTCGCCCACGCGGCGCGCTGCTGATGGGCCGCGTCCGGGGCGTGCCCGTCCTGGTGACCCCCAGCTGGTTCCTGGTCGCCGCCCTGATCACCCTTCTCTTCGGCCACCAGCTCGACCGGGCGCTGCCCGAACTCGGCGCCGCCCGCTACCTGGTGGCGCTCTTCTTCGCCGTCGCGTTCTACGGCTCCGTGCTGGTCCACGAGTTGGCCCACACCTATGTCGCGCTCCGCCTCGGCCTGCCCGTCCACCGCGTGCAGATCCAGTTCGTCGGCGGCGCCTCCGAGATCGACGACCGTTCCGCTACCCCCGCCAGGGACCTGGCCGTCGTCGGCGCGGGACCGCTGCTCTCGCTGCTGCTCGGCGGGGTCTTCGCGCTCGGGCTGCTCGTCGTCGAGCCCGGCACCGTGCCCGGCGTGCTGATCGCCGCGCTGATGATCTCCAACCTGATCGTCGCCGCGTTCAACCTGCTCCCCGGGCTGCCCCTGGACGGCGGCCGGATGCTGCGTGCCGCCCTGTGGTGGCGCACCGGCGACATGCTGCGCGCCACCGTCATCACCGTCTGGGCCGGCCGGGTGCTGGCACTGCTGGTCCTCGTCGGCTTCCCCACCGCGACCCATCTGCTGATGGGCGACCGCGCCGCGTTCGGCGGCCTCCAACCGCTGCTGGACGCGCTGCTGGCCGCCGTGCTGGCCGCCGTCATCTGGCTCTCCGCCGGGCGCAGCCTGCGGATCGCCCGCCGCGAGGCCCGGCTGCCGGAGCTGACAGCCCGCTCCCTGCTGCGCCGCGCGGTTCCCGTCGCCCCCGAGACCTCCCTGGCCGAGGCGCTGCGCCGGGCCAACGAGGTCGGCGCCAACGCCCTGCTGGTCGAGGACGACGACGGCACCCCGCTCGCCCTGGTCCGCGAGGCGGCCGTCGCCACCGTCGCCGAGGAACGCCGGCCCTGGGTGCCGGTCATCGCCGTCGCCGAGGAGCTGACCGAGGGGATGCGCGTCCCCGACGACCTCGCCGGCGAACGGCTGCTGGAACACCTCGACGCCACCCCGGCCAGCGAGTACCTGGTCGTCACGGCCGACGGGACGACCTGCGGCGTGCTCTCGGCCCGGGACGTCGACCGCGTCCTCGCCGCGATGGAACGAGGCGAGCCGGCCCCCGCCCGCTAGGTCGCCACCGCGACCGAGGGCCGGGGCGGCTCGATTACGGACCGGCTCCCCGTCTGGACTAGTCTTGCCGCCATGTCCGAACCGACCGGTGCCGCCCGCCGTCGCGGGCCCTTCGAGGTCGGGGACCAGGTACAGCTGACCGACCCCAAGGGCCGCCACTACACGTTCACGCTTGAGGCGGGCAAGAGCTTCCACACCCACAAGGGAGCCTTCCCCCACGACGAGCTGATCGGCGCCCCCGAGGGGACGGTGGTCCGCACCACGGGAAACGTCGCCTATCTGGCGCTGCGCCCACTGCTCCCCGACTATGTCCTGTCCATGCCTCGCGGGGCCGCGGTGGTCTACCCCAAGGACGCGGGGCAGATCCTGGCCATGGCCGACATCTTCCCCGGCGCCCGGGTGGTGGAGGCCGGCGTCGGCTCGGGGTCGCTCTCCACGTTCCTGCTGCGCGCCATCGGCGACCAGGGGATGCTGCACTCCTACGAGCGCCGCGCCGACTTCGCCGACATCGCCAGGGAGAACGTCACCCGCTACTTCGGAAGCCCGCACCCCGCCTGGGAGTTGACGGTCGGCGACCTCCAGGACAACCTCTCGGACACCGACGTGGACCGGGTCATCCTCGACATGCTCGCCCCCTGGGAGTGCCTTGACCCGGTCGCCAAGGCGCTGGTCCCCGGCGGCATCCTCTGCGCCTACGTGGCCACCACCACGCAGCTCGCGCGCACCGTCGAGACCATCAGGGAGCACGGCAGCTTCAACGAGCCGACGGCCTGGGAGACCATGGTCCGCACCTGGCACGTCGAGGGCCTGGCCGTCCGCCCCGACCACCGGATGATCGGCCACACCGGGTTCCTGCTGACCGCGCGCCGTCTCGCCGACGGGGTCACCCCGCCGCTGCGCCGCCGTCGCCCGGCCCCCGGCGCCTACGGCTCCGACTACACGGGCCCCGGCTCCGCCTCCTCCTGAACTCCCGCCGCCCGCCCGGCTCTTGCGCCGGGCGGGCGGAAGAGGCGACGAACGGGTGGGAACGGTGAGGGGCGTGGGATCATCCACCCCCCGCCGTTCCCCGGCGATGTGAGATATGGCACGATGCCGGTCTGCCGGCGCGCCAGCCGGCTCGTCCCCTCCCGCCCACGGCACGCCCGGCCCGCCCGGGGCCGCGCCGTGGCACGCCGCACTCCCGCCCCCAGGAGAATTCCGCGTGCAGCGATCGGCAGCGCCCCACACCCCGCGCACCGAAGGCCCCTCGCACACCCCCGCCCGCCCCCGGCACTGGCTCGTCACCGCCGTCGGCGTCGCCGCCGTCACCGGCGCGGCCGCCCTGGTCCAGCCGACCGGGGCCGGCGCCGCCCCCGGCCCCGTCCTCACGGCGGGGCCGGACGCCACGGTCGCCGACTACCCGGTCGACTGCGGCCCGTTCGACGTGCTGGTCACCGACCAGGCGGAGGTGGACCTCGACTCCGACGGCCAGGGGGAGACGGTCGCCGTGGTCCGCTGCGACGCCGGCCTGGGCACCCCGCCCAACGGCATGTACCTGCTCACCCACGGCGCGGGCAGCGACGCCCCGCCCGAGGTCACGGCCACGCTGGTCGACCCGTCGGAGCAGATGACCGTCGACCGGCTGCGCGCCGAGGGCACCGGCTTCTCCGCCCGGCTGGTCGGCTACTCCTCCACGGACATCCCGCGCTGCTGCCCCGACATGATGCGCGACGTGCGCTGGGAGTGGCACGACGGCGGCCTCGAACTCACCGCCGAGCGAGCCCCGAACAGCGTCTGAGCCCCGGAGCCCGGCGGCGGGCGTGTCAGTCGGCGTCCGGGCCCAGTACCTCGACGCCGTCCGAGACGCGGCGCACATGGATGCACGCCCCCGGGCAGTCCTTCACCGAGTCCGACACCTCACGCAGCAGCGGCAGCGGAACGGGCGCCCCGGCCCCCGGCTCCGTCAGCAACTCCGCCTCCGTGCCCGGCTCGGCCGGCGGCTTCACGTAGGCCAGCCCGTCGATGTCCAGCTCGAACACCTCGGGCGCGTACTGGGCGCAGATGCCGTCCCCGGTGCACAGATCCTGGTCGATCCAGACCTCCAGCTCGTCGCTCGCCGCCGCTGCGGGGGTCTCGTTCCGCGTGCTCATCCGGCTGTCGCTCCTCGGGTCCCGTCCTGGGACGTGTGGATCGGATCTTCGTGGGCGAGGCAGCAAAGGAAGCTGTCCCCGACGGCTGTTGACCACCATCGACGATACAACCGGCCGCTTCCTGACGGCGCCGGGTGGGTATCCCCTCGCGTGAGGGAGTGCGCAAGGGTGAAGATCGGACACGCCCCGACCGTCTTTGTGATCTAGGGGTTTCGAACTGCACCGGTCCAGGTAGGGTCTGGAAGCGTCCAGCTCCCCTTGGAGGAGGTGAGGACCGTGGTATCCCAGAACGACGACAGCAACCGCGGCATCCGGTCCGGGCGAGGTTCCGACGACCAGACCCGCCAGATCGCCGACCTTGAGCAGGAGATCACCGTCCTGCGCCGCAAGCTGGCCGATTCGCCGCGGCACACGCGGGTTCTCGAGGAGCGGATCGTCGAGCTCCAGACGAACCTGGCCGGCGTGTCGGCGCAGAACGAGCGGCTCTCGGGCACCCTGCGGGAGGCCCGTGACCAGATCGTCGCGCTCAAGGAGGAGGTAGACAGGCTCGCCCAGCCGCCCTCCGGGTTCGGCGTCTTCCTCGAAGCCAACGAGGACGGCACCGCCGACATCTTCACCGGCGGCCGCAAGCTCAGGGTCAACGTCAGCCCCGGACTCGAAGCCGCCGACCTGCGGCGTGGCCAGGAGGTCATGCTCAACGAGGCGCTCAACATCGTCTCGGCCATGGACTTCGAGAACGCGGGGGACATCGTCACCCTGAAGGAGGTCCTGGAGGACGGCGAGCGTGCCCTCGTGGTCGGCCACACCGACGAGGAGCGCGTGGTCAAGCTCGCCGAGCCGCTGATGGCCTCCACCCTGAGGGCCGGTGACGCGCTGCTGCTGGAGCCGCGCTCCGGCTACGTCTTCGAGGTGGTGCCCAAGAGCGAGGTCGAGGAGCTGGTCCTCGAAGAGGTCCCGGACATCGACTACACCCGGATCGGCGGCCTCGGCGGGCAGATCGAGCTGATCAGGGACGCGGTCGAGCTGCCCTACCTCTACCCGGACCTGTTCCGCGAGCACGAGCTGCGCCCGCCCAAGGGCGTCCTGCTCTACGGCCCGCCCGGCTGCGGCAAGACGCTCATCGCCAAGGCGGTCGCCAACTCCCTCGCCAAGAAGGTCGCCGAGGTCACGGGCAAGCCCGCCGGGAAGAGCTTCTTCCTGAACATCAAGGGCCCCGAGCTGCTCAACAAGTACGTGGGCGAGACCGAGCGCCACATCCGCCTGGTCTTCCAGCGGGCCAGGGAGAAGGCGAGCGAGGGCACGCCCGTCATCGTCTTCTTCGACGAGATGGACTCCCTCTTCCGCACCCGCGGCTCCGGCGTCAGCTCCGACGTGGAGAACACGATCGTCCCCCAGCTGCTCTCCGAGATCGACGGCGTGGAGGGCCTGGAGAACGTCATCGTCATCGGCGCCTCCAACCGCGAGGACATGATCGACCCGGCGATCCTGCGCCCGGGACGCCTCGACGTGAAGATCAAGATCGAGCGCCCCGACGCCGAGGCCGCCCGCGACATCTTCTCCAAGTACCTGACGCCGCGCCTGCCGCTGCACGACGACGACCTCGGCGAGCACCAGGGCAACGCGGAGGCCGCGATCGACGGCATGATCCAGACCGTCGTGGAGCAGATGTACGCGGAGTCCGAGGAGAACCGCTTCCTGGAGGTCACCTACGCCAACGGTGACAAGGAGGTCCTGTACTTCAAGGACTTCAACTCCGGCGCCATGATCCAGAACATCGTGGACCGGGCCAAGAAGATGGCGATCAAGGACTTCCTCGACCACCAGCAGAAGGGCATCCGCGTCTCCCACCTGATCTCGGCCTGTGTGGACGAGTTCAAGGAGAACGAGGACCTGCCCAACACCACCAACCCCGACGACTGGGCCCGGATCTCCGGCAAGAAGGGCGAGCGGATCGTCTTCATCCGCACGCTGGTCACCGGCAAGCAGGGCGGCGACACCGGCCGCTCCATCGACACGGTGGCCAACACGGGCCAGTACCTGTAGGACCCGGCAGAGCAAGCGAGCGAACGACGTCCGGCTGCGGGACACGCGAGGCGTGGCCCGCAGCCGGACGCGTATCCGGACCGCCCGAGGACTCGCGGTGATCTCCTCACCGCACCCCGTGTCGCCTAGGCTGCAAGCCAGCGACCGGGGCCGGAGGGCGCCCGCGAGGCAAGGAGGGCCGCATGACCGTACGGCGAGTGATGGGCATCGAGACCGAGTACGGCGTCTCCGTCCCTGGCCACCCCAACGCCAACGCCATGCTCAGCTCCTCCCAGGTCGTCAACGCCTACGCGGCGGCGATGCACCGCGCCAGAAGAGCCCGCTGGGACTTCGAGGAGGAGAACCCGCTCCGCGACGCCAGGGGCTTCGACCTGGCGCGGGACAACGCGGACGCCAGCCAGCTGACCGACGAGGACATCGGCCTGGCCAACGTCATCCTCACCAACGGCGCCCGGCTCTACGTGGACCACGCGCACCCCGAGTACAGCGCCCCCGAGACCACCAACCCGCTGGACGCCGTCCGCTGGGACAAGGCGGGGGAGCGGATCATGGCCGAGGCGGCCGAGCGCGCCGGCGAGGTGCCGGGCGCGCAGCCGATCCTGCTCTACAAGAACAACACGGACAACAAGGGCGCCTCCTACGGCACCCATGAGAACTACCTGATGAAGCGGGAGACCCCGTTCTCCGACATCGTCCGCCACCTGACCCCCTTCTTCGTCTCCCGCCAGGTCGTCTGCGGCGCCGGGCGGGTCGGGCTGGGGCAGGACGGCTCGGAGCACGGCTTCCAGATCAGCCAGCGCGCCGACTACTTCGAGGTCGAGGTCGGCCTGGAGACCACACTCAAGCGGCCCCTCATCAACACCAGGGACGAGCCGCACGCGGACGCCGAGCGGTACCGCAGGCTCCATGTGATCATCGGCGACGCCAACCTCTCGGAGATCTCGACCTACCTCAAGCTGGGCACCACCGCGCTGGTGCTGTCGATGATCGAGGACGGCTTCATCGCCGTCGACCTCGCCGTCGACCAGCCCGTGCGCACCCTCCACCGGGTCAGCCACGACCCGACGCTCAAGGAGCTGGTGACGCTGCGCAGCGGTCGGCGGCTGACCGCGGTCCAGCTCCAGATGGAGTTCTACGAGCTGGCCCGCAAGTACGTCGAGGAGCGCTGGGGCACGGACGCCGACGCGCAGACCGCCGACGTGCTGACCCGCTGGGAGGACGTGCTGACCCGGCTGGAGAGCGACCCGATGAGCCTGTCCAACCAGCTGGACTGGGTCGCGAAGCGGGAGCTGATGGAGGGGTACCGGCGCCGGGACGGCGTGGGCTGGGAGGACGCCAGGCTGCACCTGGTCGACCTCCAGTACGCGGACGTCCGCCCCGCCAAGGGCCTGTACAACCGGCTGGTGGCGCGCGGCCGGATGCGGACCCTGCTGGACGACGCGGTCGTGGAGGAGGCCCGCCGGCAGCCGCCGGAGGACACCAGGGCGTACTTCAGGGGGCGCTGCCTGGACCGCTACGCCGAGCATGTGGCCGCCGCGTCCTGGGACTCGGTGATCTTCGACCTGCCGGGGCGCGACTCGCTCCAACGGGTGCCGACCATGGACCCGCTGCGGGGCACGAGGGAGCACGTGGAGGGGCTGCTGGAGCGCTCCGAGACCGCCGAGGATCTGGTCAGGGCGCTCTCCGGCGGCTGAGCGGTGCCCGATCAGGGAATGATCTCAGTGGTTTCCGGAGGTTGCCGCTCCGGGAAGCCGATGTCAGCCCCGGCGAGTAGGGTCTGAATCATGTCACGTCACAGCTGAGCATGGGGTGAGGGAGATGGCGACCAAGGACACCGGCGGCGGCCAGCAGCGGGCGTCGCGTACCAGCGAGGAGACCGAGGAGCAGGCGCAGGACGCCGAGGTCTCCGAGGATCTCAAGGAGCGTCAGGAGGCCCTGACGGACGACGTGGACTCGGTCCTGGACGAGATCGACGAGGTGCTGGAGTCCAACGCGGAGGACTTCGTGCGCAGCTTCGTCCAGAAGGGCGGCCAGTAGGCCGCGGGCTGCCGGCCGTGGCTTTCCGAGTCATGTGGATCATGTCCATCTGACGGGTAGGGTCCGTGACGTACGCTGCCTCTGCCCGGCCCTCCGTCGGCCCGGAGCAGCGGACCGTTTCGCCTACCTGGAAGGAAACCTGTGGCAGCCAACTCCCACGATCAGGGGCGACTCCCGGCGGCCTTCCTGCGGCCGGGGTCGTCCTCCTTTCTCGACTTCCTCTCCGAGCACGCGCCCGAGCGGCTGCCCGGCGGGGCGACGCCCCCGATCAAGGGGCCGGTCGAGGCGCCGCACGGCACCACCATCGTCGCCGCCGGCTTCGCCGACGGTGTGGTCCTCGCCGGCGACCGCCGCGCCACCATGGGCAACGTCATCGCCACCAAGGACATGGAGAAGGTCTTCCCCGCCGACGAGTTCTCCGCGGTGGGCATCGCCGGCACGGCGGGCATCGCCGTCGAGCTGGTGAAGCTCTTCCAGCTGGAGCTGGAGCACTTCGAGAAGGTCGAGGGCGAGGTCCTCTCGCTGGAGGGCAAGGCCAACCGCCTCTCCACGATGATCCGGGGCAACCTGGGCATGGCCATGCAGGGCCTGGCCGTGGTCCCGCTCTTCGCCGGCTACGACCTCGACCGCGGGCGCGGGCGGATCTTCTCCTACGACGTGGCCGGCGGTCGCACCGAGGAGACCGGCTTCGCCTCCGTCGGCTCCGGATCGGTCTTCGCCCGCGGCTCCCTGAAGAAGCTGCACCGTGACGACCTGTCGCAGGACGAGGTCGCCACGGTGGTGCTCCAGGCGCTCTACGACGCGGCCGACGACGACTCGGCGACCGGCGGCCCCGACCTGGTGCGCCGGATCTACCCGATCGTCATGGTGATCACCGAGGACGGCATCCGCCGCCTGACCGAGGATGAGGTGTCCGCGGCCGCCGGGGCCATCCACGACGGCCGCCTCCAGCGGCCCGACGGCCCCCAGGCGCCCGCCCTCTGAGTGCCCTCGGCCCTCGCGGTGCCGATCCATCCGCTGTGACCGACCAGATGTGAAGGGACGACCCCGGTGTCCACGCCGTTCTATGTCTCACCCCAGCAGGCCATGGCCGACCGCGCCGAGTACGCCCGCAAGGGCATCGCGCGCGGCCGGAGCCTGGTGGTGCTCCAGTACGCCGACGGCATCGTGTTCGTCGCCGAGAACCCCTCGCGGGCGCTGCACAAGGTCAGCGAGATCTACGACCGGATCGCGTTCGCCGCGACCGGCAAGTACAACGAGTACGAGTCCCTGCGCATCGGCGGCACCCGCTACGCCGACCTGCGCGGCTACACCTACGACCGGCAGGACGTGACGGCCCGCGGCCTGGCCAACCTCTACGCCCAGACACTGGGCACGATCTTCTCCGCGACCGTGGAGAAGCCGTACGAGGTCGAGTTGCTGGTCGCCGAGGTCGGGGCGACTCCGGCCGAGGACGAGATCTACCGGCTGCCGCATGACGGTTCGATCATCGACGAGCACGGATCGGTCGCCGTCGGCGGGAACTCGGACCAGATCGGCACCTATCTGAGCCAGCGGCACCGGGACGACATGGACCTGGGCGAGGCGCTGCGGCTGGCCGTGGACTCGCTGCGCAGGGAGAGCGGCGGGGCGGAGCGCGAGCTGGCCAGCGACCAGTTGGAGGTCGCGGTGCTGGACCGCAAGCGGCCGCAACAGCGCAAGTTCAAGCGGGTGTTGCAGCGCCAGCTCAGCGCCCTGCTGGAGGCCGGTGAGAGCGCGGAGGCCGGTGCGGACGCCGACGCGGGCGGCGACGAGGCCCCCAAGGGCGGGAGCGAGTAGCGGGCACCCTCCTCCCCCGGCGCCCGCGCCGGGGGAGGAGGACGCAAAACCCGGTGCCCCGGGCCGGCTCGGCTGGCTACGGTGCGGGCCATGGATCTGCGCATCGTCACGCTCGCCCAACGGCCCACCCTGAAGTCCTCGTTCGCGGACGCGGAGAGCGAGCCCTGGCCCGCGTTCATGGACGAGGACCCGATGGCGCTGCTCTACTACAGCGACGTCAGGACCGCGCACCCGGAGTACGCGCTGCTCGCCTACGACGCGAACGCCCCGGAGCAGGCGGTGGCCCGCGCGTACTCCGTGCCGTTCGCCTGGGACGGCGACCCCGCACGCGGGGAACTCCCCGTCGACGGCTGGGACGGGGTGATCTGGCGCTCGGCCCGCGACCGCCAGGTCGGCCGGAAGCCGAACGTCGTCTCGGCGCTGGAGATCACCATCGCCCGGCACCTCCAGGGCACCGGGCTGTCCGGCAGGATGCTGGCGGCGATGCGGGAGAACGCGGCACGGCTCGGGTTCGAGCACCTGGTCGCCCCGGTGCGGCCGAACCACAAGCACCTGGTCCCCGACCTGCCCATGGAGGAGTACGCGGCGCTGGTGCGCGAGGACGGGCTGCCCAGGGACCCGTGGCTGCGCGTCCACGTCCGTGCCGGCGGTCGGATCGTCGGCACCTGTCCGCGCGCCATGGTCATCCCCGGCACGCTGGCGGAGTGGCGTGCCTGGACCGGGCTGCCGTTCGACACGTCGGGGCCGGTCACGGTGCCCGACGCGCTCGTGCCGGTGCACTGCGACGTCGCGCACGACCACGCGGTCTACGTGGAACCGGGGGTGTGGGTGCACCACCGGCTGTGAGGGCGGCGGCTCAGCCGGGCGCCGGTCCCGTGGTGCCGCGCACGGCCAGCCGCACCGGCAGCACGGTGTCCGGCTGCGCGCGGCCGTCGAGCACCGCGAGCAGCGCGCGCAGCCCGGCCGCGCCGAGTTCCTCGGCCGGGAGGCTCACCGTGGTCAGCTCCGGTTCGACGGTGGTGGCCAGCGCCAGGTCGTCGAAACCCGTCACCGAGACGTCCTCCGGCACCCGGAGCCCCATCCGCCGCGCCGCCTTGCACGCCCCCGCGGCCAGCAGGTCGTCGTCGCAGAACAGCGCGGTGGGGCGGGGAGCGGCGGCCAGCGCGCGCTCCGCCGCCCGCAGGCCGCCGACGACGCTCAGCTCGGCCCGTTCCGTGCGCGGCGCGGGGAGACCGTCGAGATCCAGCCGTTCCGCGAGCGTCGCGGCCCGTACGGCGAACGTCCAGGACTCCACGTCGGCCGCGAGATGGGCGATGCGCCGGTGCCCCCACTCCCGCAGATGGTCGACGACCAGCCGCGTCCCCGCCGCGATGTCCGGGTTGACCGTGGCGGCGGCCGGCGCACGCCCCGGCTCGCTGTCGAGCATCACCAGCGGCAGCCCGGCACCGCTGAGCGCGCTCAGCGCCTCGGCCGCCATCGAGGAGGCCAGCACCCCGTCCAGCGTGGCGCTGGCCGAGGCGAACGGGTCGGGCGCCGGGCCCACGCCCTCGGGGGAGGGGTAGAGCACCAGGTGGAGCCCGTTCTCCGCGGCCACCGCCGCCGCGCCCGCGTGCACCCGTCCGAAGAAGTCGTTGGCCAGCGCCGGCACCACCAGCAGCGCGGTCCTGGTGCCGCCGAGCCGGAGGCTGCGGGCCGCCTGGTTCGGGCGGTAGCCCAGCTCCCGCACGGCCGCCCGCACCGCGTCGACCCGGGCGGGGGAGACCCGGCCGCGCCAGCGGTCGCGCAGCACCAGCGAGACCGTCGCCTGTGAGACCCCGGCGCGCTCGGCAACGTCGCGGCTGGTCGGCGGGCGCGCGTCGGGCACGGGACCTCCCCTGTCCGGCCTGTCGGCCTGCTCGGCTGACGAGAGCCGGATATCGCTTGTCCTGGACCGGATCATCGTACGTAGAATC
Organism: Streptomyces zhaozhouensis; assembly: GCF_900230195.1. GTDB lineage: Bacteria > Actinomycetota > Actinomycetes > Streptomycetales > Streptomycetaceae > Streptomyces > Streptomyces zhaozhouensis. The sequence continues at coordinate 191,651 of NZ_OCNE01000003.1, read as the reverse complement.
GGACCGGCGTTATACGTAACACTGACGAAGGGTGACCCCATGACCGCCGGCTATGCGGAGCTGTTGCGCTCCCCTCATGTGCTGCGGCTGCTGACCGGCACGCTCGTCGGCCGCCTCCCGCACGGCACCGCGCCGTTGGCCATCGTGCTCTTCACCCGGGCCGAGGGCGGCGGCTACACCCTCGCCGGCGCCCTGGCCGCCGTGCACGGGCTGGCCACCGCCGTCGGCCAGCCGCTGCTCGGGCGGCTGGTCGACCTCCGGGGGCAGCGCGTGATGTTCCCGGCCGCGCTGGTCTCCGCGCTGGCGATGGTCGCGTTCGCGCTGCTCGGCACCGACCCGGTGGGACCGGCCGCGGCCCTGGTGCTGCTGGCCGGGCTCACCACCCCGCCGCTGGAGGGCGCGCTGCGGGCGCTGTGGACCAGCGTGCTGGGCAGCGCGGAACGGGTGCGCAGGGCCTACGCGTTGGACGCCGTCGCGCAGGAGGTGATGTTCGCGGGCGGGCCGCTGCTGGTGATGCTGTTCGTGGCCGCCTGGTCCGAGGCGGCCGCGCTGCTGGTGATCAACGCGGTCGGGCTGCTGGGCGCGCTGACCGTCGTGGTCTCCGCGCCCTCACGCCGCTGGCGCGGGGAACAGCGCGAGGCGCACTGGCTGGGAGCCCTGCGCTCCGGGGGGGCTCCTGGCGCTGCTCGGCTGCTTCCTGTGCGTGGGCATGGCGCTGGGCGCGATCTCGGTCGCCGCCGTGGCCTACGCGGACGCCAGGGGCGACGAGTGGGTGGCCAGTTATCTGCTCTCCGCGCTCGGCGTGGGCGCGTTGGTCGGCGGGCTGTGGTACGGGGCCAGGCCGTGGGCCGGGGCGCCCGAGCCGCGGCTGCTGGCGCTGGTCTCCCTGCTGGCGGCCGGGTATCTGCCGCTGGCCCTGGTGCCGGGGTCGGTGGCGTTGATGACGCTGCTCGCCGGCCTGTCGGGGATCGCCTTGGCGCCGGCGCTGGCCTGCGCGTTCGTGGTCATCGACCGGCACGCGCCGCGCGGCACGGTGACCGAGGCGTTCTCCTGGCTGGTGACCACGTTCGGCGTCGGCGCGGCCGTCGGCACGGCCGTCGCGGGGCCGGCCGTCGAATGGGGCGAGGAGGGCGCCGGCTTCCTGGTCGCCGGGGTCTCCGGCTGCCTCGCGGCGCTGGTGCTGCTCGCCACCCGCCGCGTTCTCGCAGTTCCCGGCGGTGCTTCCGAAGCGCCCGTGGAATCGCGAAATGATCGAAACGCCGCGCTCGAACCCGGTTTCAGAAGTGGGCATCAGGCGTAATGTTCACTCATGGATCGCCGCATTTTCGGGCTGGAGAACGAGTACGGCGTCACCTGTACGTTCCGTGGCCAGCGACGGCTGTCCCCGGACGAGGTGGCGCGGTACCTCTTCCGCCGAGTCGTGTCATGGGGCCGCAGCAGCAACGTCTTTCTGCGCAACGGTGCCCGGTTGTACCTGGACGTCGGTTCGCACCCGGAGTACGCCACTCCCGAGTGCGACAACGTCACCGAGCTGATCACCCACGACAAGGCGGGCGAGCGCATTCTCGAGGGCCTGCTGGTGGACGCCGAGCGGCGGTTGCACGAGGAGGGCATCGCCGGCGACGTCTACCTCTTCAAGAACAACACGGACTCCGCCGGCAACTCCTACGGCTGCCATGAGAACTACCTGGTCGCCCGGCACGGGGAGTTCTCCCGGCTGGCGGACGTGCTGATCCCGTTCCTCGTCACCCGCCAGCTGGTCTGCGGCGCGGGCAAGGTGCTCCAGACGCCCAGGGGCGCGGTCTTCTGCGTCAGCCAGCGCGCCGAGCACATCTGGGAGGGGGTCAGCTCGGCGACCACCCGCTCCCGGCCGATCATCAACACCAGGGACGAGCCGCACGCCGACGCCGAGCGGTACCGGCGACTGCACGTGATCGTCGGCGATTCGAACATGTCCGAGACCACCATGCTGCTCAAGGTCGGGGCGACCGACCTGGTGCTGCGGATGATCGAGGCGGGCACGGTGATGCGCGACCTCACGCTGGAGAACCCGATCCGCGCTATCCGCGAGGTCAGCCACGACATCACGGGACAGCGCAAGGTCCGCCTGGCCACCGGTCGGGAGGCGTCCGCGCTGGAGATCCAACAGGAGTACTTCGACAAGGCGTTGGACTTCTGCGAGCGGCGCGGGATGCGGTCCGGTCTCACCGAGCGGATCCTGGAGCTGTGGGGGCGGACGCTGGACGCGATCCGCGGCGAGCAGCTCGACAAGATCAACACCGAGATCGACTGGGTCATGAAGTACCAGCTGATCGAGCGGTACCGGGCCAAGCACAACCTGACCATGTCGCACCCCAGGGTGGCGCAGATAGACCTCGCCTACCACGACATCCACCGCCGCCGCGGCCTGTACTACCTGCTGGAGCGCAAGGGACAGGCGCAGCGGATCTGCAACGACCTGAAGATCTTCCAGGGCAAGTCGGTCCCGCCGCAGACCACCAGGGCCAGGCTGCGCGGCGACTTCATCCGGCGGGCGCAGGAACAGCGCCGCGACTTCACGGTGGACTGGGTCCATCTGAAGCTGAACGACCAGGCCCAGCGGACCGTTCTGTGCAAGGACCCCTTCCGCTCCGTGGACGAGCGGGTTGAGAAGCTGATCGCCGGCATGTGACCGTCCCGGTGGGCCGGCCGAGGTCGTAGGGTGGCGGGACCAGCGGGGTCCCGCCCCGGCCGTTCCTATCGCGAGTTGGACTCATGATCCCCACACAACGAGCGCACCGCCTCGTCGCGGCGCTGGCCGTGCCGGCGCTCTTCCTGACCGCCGCCTGCGGCTCCGAATCGGGCGAGGACAAGGGGGGCGACGGTCCGGTGGCGACCGTCTCGGGCAAGTCGGGCGAGCAGCCCGAGATCGAGATCGACGAGGAGGCCGCGGTCGCCGAGGAGACCGTGGTCGAGGTGCTCGCCGAGGGCGACGGCGCGGAGGTCGCCGAGGGCGACTACCTGCGGATGGACGTGCTCGCCACCACCGTCGAGCAGGGCGCCGAGCTGGTCAACACCTGGCGTACCACCGAGGGCGAGCCCAGCCAGGAGACGGAGGACGGGGCGAAGCCGCAGGTCATCGCCCAGGCGAACGTCGAGTCCTCGCTCCCGCAGGCGGTCACCCAGCCCCTGATCGGGCAGCAGGTGGGCAGCCGCGTGCAGATCGAGGGCCAGGCGGGCGAGCTGCTCGGGCCGGCGGCCCAGCAGGTCGGGCTGAGCGAGGACGACGGGGTCGTCTGGGTCTTCGACATCGTCGCCTCCGCGCAGGTGGATCCGGCCGGCTCGGTCGAGGGCGAGCAGGCCGACTCGGAGGACGGGATGCCGGCCGTGGAGATCGGCGACGGCGGCCCCGAGATCACCATCCCCGAGGGCGAGGACCCGCCGGAGGAACTGCGCGAGCAGTTGCTCGTCGAGGGTGACGGTCCCGAGGTGACCGACGGGCAGGCGCTGGTCGTCCAGTACACGGGCGTGACCTGGGCCGACGGCGAGGTCTTCGACTCCTCCTGGGAGCGTGAGTCCGCCTCCGCCTTCCAGATCGGCACGGGCTCGGTCGTCGCCGGCTGGGACGAGACCCTGGTGGGCAAGAAGGTCGGCGACCGCGTGCTGCTGGTCCTCCCGCCGGACATGGCCTACGGCGACCAGGAGAACGGCGGCATCCCCGCCGGTTCGACGCTGGTCTTCGTGGTCGACATCATTGGTGCGGCCTGAGGTTGATCACGCCCCGGGTGCCCCACGCGTCAACAAGCGACGCATGTAGCAATCCTTCGTAGGAGTGGTTTTCGGTGAACAACGAGAAGCCCGAGGTTGACTTCCCGGGTGGCGAGCCGCCGGCGGACCTTGAGATCAAGGACCTCTGGGTGGGGGAGGGACCCGTCGCCGAGGCCGGCGCCCAGGTCGCCGTCCACTACGTGGGCGTGGCCTTCAGCAGCGGCGAGGAGTTCGACGCCAGCTGGAACCGCGGCCGTCCGCTCGTCTTCCAGCTCGGCGCCGGCCAGGTCATCACCGGCTGGGACCGGGGCGTGCAGGGGATGCGGGTCGGCGGCCGGCGGCAGCTGACCATCCCGCCGCACCTGGCCTACGGCGACGCCGGGGCCGGCGGCCGCATCAAGCCGGGCGAGACGCTGATCTTCGTCTGCGACCTGGTCTCGGTCTGATCGAGGCAGGCGGTACCGTGGGCCCATCCCCTCAGACGGGGGTGGGCCCACGCGCGTGTGGTGAACACCCCCGGGACGCGGGCCGGTTGACACACGCGCCGGCCCTGCGGGGACACCCGGCGGGGAGAAGGAACGGATCGAGGGAAGGGGGCGGGGCGATGGCCATCGCCAAGGCCGAGCGGCTGATGAACCTGGCCCTGTGCCTGCTGAACACCGCCCGCCCGTTGAGCAAGCGGGAGCTGCGCGACTCCATCGAGGCGTACATCGAGGTCAGCTCCGAGGACGCGTTCAACCGCACCTTTGAGCGGGACAAGGACGACCTGCGCGAGCTGGGCATGGTGATCGAGACGGTGGAGAGCCTGGACGGCGAGGTGGGGTATCTGGCCCGCCGCGACCTGAACCGGCTGCCGCCCGTCACCCTGGACGCGGCCGAGGCCGCGGCCCTCGGGCTGGTCGCCCGGGTCTGGCAGCAGGCCAGGCTCGCGGGCGCCGCCAGTGGCGCGCTCCAGAAGCTGCGCGCCGCCGGCGTCCCCATGGTCGACGCGGAAGGGGACCACTACAGCGCGCTGGAGCCGCGCGTGCCGGCCGGTGACGCGGCGTTCGAGCCGCTGATGATCGCCTGCCGTGACCGCCGGGTGGTCACCTTCGACTACCGCAAGTCCAACGCGGCCACCCCCGAGGTCAGGCAGGTCGAGCCGTGGGCGCTGGAGTGCTGGCACGGGAACTGGTACCTGGCCGGCCACGACCGGGGGCGGCGCGCGCAGCGGGTCTTCCGGCTCTCCCGGATCGTGGGCCGGGTCAGGTCGCGGTCGGGCGAGTTCACCGCCGAGGTGCCCGACCAGGTCGCGGTGCGCGAGGGCGTGGCGGCGTTCGCCGGGGAGCACGCGACGGCGCAGGCGCGGATCAGGCTGCGCGCCGGCGCGGGCTACCCGCTGCGCGCCCGGGCGACCCGGTTTCTGAGCCGGGGCGTGGAGTGGGACGAGCTGGAGATCCCCTACGGGCACGGACTCGACGCCTGGCTGGCCGAGTTCGGGCCCGACGTGCTGGTGTTGGCGCCGGCGGAGCTGCGCGCGGACGTGCTGGAGCGGCTGCGCGCGGTGGCCGCGGGCTGAGGGCAGAGGGGGAGAGGACGACATGGCGACCACCGCCATTGACCGCACCAGGCGGCTGCTGTCGCTGGTCACGTATCTGCGGGAGCGGCCGGGCGCCCGGGTCGACGAGGTGGCGCGCGCGTTCGGCGTCACCGAGGACGAGCTGATCTCCGACCTGAGCGTGCTGCCGATGTGCGGCACCAGCTTCCGGGGCGGTGACCTGCTCGACATCGACACCGACGGCGAGCACATCTGGTGGTACAACGCGGAGGCGACCGGCTCCACCACCGGGCAGCCGCTGCGGCTCGCGGCCGACGAGGCGACGGCGCTGCTGGTCGCCGCCCGCGCGGTGGCCACCATGCCCGGGCTGCGCGCCGGGGACCGGGACGCGCTGCTGCGGCTGACCGCGAAGCTGGAGGCGGCGGCGGGCGAGAGCGCCAGGGCCAGCTCGCGGGTCTCGGTCACCTTCGAGTCCGAGGGCGGGGTCTTCGCCGAGGTGGACCGGGCCATCGCCGAGCGCAGGCGGCTGCGGATCCGCTACTACTCGCCGGGCAGGGATGAGCTGACCGACCGGGAGATCGACCCGATCCGGCTCTTCGCCGTCGGCCACACCTATGTCGAGGCGTGGTGCCGCCGCACCGAGGCCCGGCGCACCTTCCGGCTGGACCGGGTGGCCAGCATCGAGCTGTTGGACGTGCCGGCCGACCCCCCGCCGGTCGAGCCGCGTGACCTCAGCGAGGGGCTGGTGCAGCCGGCGCCCACCGATCCCGAGGTGGTCATCGAGGTCGGCCCCGGCGGCCGCTGGGTCGCCGAGTACTACGCGCACGACGAGGCCGAGGAGCTGCCGGACGGCGGGCTGCGCATCGCGTTGCGCACGCCCGACCCGATCACGCTGCGCCGGCTCGCCCTCCGGCTCGGCGGTGACGGCCGGATCGTCGCGCCGGCGCGTCTGGCCGACAGCGCCCGCGAGGCGGCGCGGGACGCGTTGCGCGCCTACGAGGAGTTGGGATAGCCCGTGTTCTGGCCGATGGCACTCGTTTTCCTGACCTTCGCCGGGGTCGCCGTGCTCGGCGTGCTCGCGGTGCGGGTCGGGATCGAGGTGGCCCGTTTCTCCCGGGCGGTCGCCGACGGAACGGAGCGGATCGGCCGTGCCGCCGAGGAGCTGGAACGGGCGGCCGAGCCGCTGGCCGCCAGGTCCGGGGAGGTCGGCCGGGAGATCACTCCGGGCGTCGTGCGTGGTGTACCGGATGAATAGGGCGACGCCCAAGCATTGCTTTGTGTTTACCCCCGCGCGTTAAGATTGCGGAGCGTGTGGTCGGTGAGGGTATTTCTCCGGTGCCGACATCAGAGCCACATCTCGTGGAGAGACCCGAAGAGAGAGAAGACACAACATGGGCGCTATCTCCCCAATGCACCTTCTCGTTGTCGCCCTCGTCGTCGTTGTGGTCTTTGGCTCCAAGCGCCTGCCGGACACCGCCCGGGCGCTGGGCAAGTCGATGCGGATCATGAAGAGCGAGACGGCCGCCATGAAGTCGGACGGCAAGAAGCCGGGCGAGGGCGCGGACGCCGAGCCCGCCGTCGCTCCCCGCGTCATCCAGCCCGCCCCCGGCGAGAGCGAGGCGGCGCGCCCCGTGGACGAGCCCCGGGGCAGGACCCAGGGCTGACAGCCGTACGTTCAGCGTTGACCTGGCAGTGAGGGCCGGTGGCCGGGTGGATACCGGCTGCCCGACGAGATGAGGACGTGGGGTGCTCAAGACCGCGCGCAAACCGCCCAAGGACCCTGAGGGGCGGATGCCGCTCACCGAGCATCTTCGGGAGTTGCGCAACCGGCTGGGGAAGGCCGCGCTCGCGGTGGTGATCGTCGCGATCGTGGCGGCGTTCTTCGCCAAGGACATCATGGGCTTCCTCACGGATCCCGTGCCGATCTGCGAGTACAGCGCCTCGGAGGAGGCCAGGGAGAAGCGGTGCGCGGTCCTCGCGCAGAACGGCCTGCTGGCGCCCTTCGGCACGTATATCAGGGTGTCGCTGCTGGTGGGGCTCATCGTCGCCTCGCCGGTGTGGCTCTACCAGTTCTGGGCCTTCATCGCCCCCGGGCTGCACAAGAACGAGAAGAAGTACAGCCGGGCCGTGGTGGGCGTCGGCGTTCCGCTCTTCCTCACGGGCACCTACTTCGCCTACTGGCTGCTGCCCCGGGCGATCCCGGTCATGCTGAGCTTCAGCGCCGACGAGTCACAGAACTTCGTGACCGTCGAGGAGGTCCTGGACATCACCGTCCGGCTGGCGCTCGCTTTCGGCATCTCCTTCGAACTGCCGCTGCTGCTGGTCCTGTTGAATCTGGGCGGGGTGATCACCGGCAAGCGGATGCTCAGCTGGTGGCGCTGGATGGTGATGGGTATCGCCGTCTTCGCCGCCGCCATCACGCCGACGGACCTGTTGTCGATGATCGCGTTGCAGATCCCGGTGACCGGGCTCTACTTCCTGGCCTGCGGCATCGCCCTCCTCAACGACCGCCGGCGGGCCCGGCGCGACCCGAACGCGGGGCTGTCCGACGACGAGGCCTCCGACCTGGACCTGACGCCCGAGGCGGTGGGCCCGGCCCAGCGGCTCGACGACGACGGTGACCGGCGGGTCAACGGGTACGACGACGACGCGACCTGACCCCCGCGTGCCCCGCACCCCTGACGGCGGCCTGCCGGGGGTGCGGGGGAAATCCCCCGGAGGGGGCCGGAGCGGGCCGGTAGGCTCGGATGACGATGACCGACGACATGTCTCCCGCCGAGCGGTACGCCGAAGCGCGGCGTCGGGCCGCGGACGAGCGGACCGCTCTCGCCCCCTTCCGTGATCTCTACGACTTCGCGCTGGACGACTTCCAGATCGAGGCGTGTCAGGCCCTGGAGGCGGGACAGGGCGTGCTGGTCGCGGCGCCCACCGGTTCCGGCAAGACGATCGTCGGGGAGTTCGCCGTCCACCTGGCGCTGAGCCAGGGGCGGAAGTGCTTCTACACGACGCCGATCAAGGCGCTCTCCAACCAGAAGTACGCCGACCTGGCGCGCCGCTACGGCGAGGACAGGGTGGGCCTGCTGACCGGGGACAACAGCGTCAACTCCGAGGCGCCGGTGGTCGTGATGACCACCGAGGTCCTGCGGAACATGCTGTACGCCAACTCCTCGTCGCTGACCAACCTCGGCTATGTGGTGATGGACGAGGTGCACTACCTCTCCGACCGGTTCCGGGGCGCGGTCTGGGAAGAGGTGATCATCCACCTCCCCGAGTCGGTGTCGCTGGTCTCGCTGTCGGCCACGGTCTCCAACGCGGAGGAGTTCGGCGACTGGCTGGACACCGTGCGCGGCGACACCCGGGTGATCGTCTCCGAGCACCGGCCGGTGCCGCTGTGGCAGCACGTGCTGGCGGGGCGGCGGCTCTACGACCTGTTCGCGGAGTCCGGGAGCAAGCGCGAGGTCAATCCCGACCTGGTGCGGATGGCCCGGCTGGAGAACACCCGTTCCTGGGGCGCGCGGGAGCGCAACCGCAATGTGCGCGACCGACGGCGGGCCGCCGAGCGGGAGCGGGAGAAGCGCCAGCGCAACCGGCTGTACACGCCCAGCCGCGTCGAGGTCATCGACCGGCTCGACGCCGACGGGCTGCTGCCGGCGATCACGTTCATCTTCAGCCGCGCGGGTTGCGAGGCGGCCGTCCAGCAGTGCCTGGCCGCCGGGCTCCGGCTCAACGACCCCTCCTCGCGGGCCAGGGTGCGGGAGATCGTCGAGCGGCGCACGGTGGACATCCCCGACGAGGATCTGCACGTCCTGCGCTACTTCGAGTGGCTGGAGGGCCTGGAGCGCGGCATCGCCGCCCATCACGCGGGGATGCTGCCCCGGTTCAAGGAGATCGTCGAGGAGCTGTTCGTCGAGGGCCTGGTCAAGGCCGTCTTCGCCACCGAGACGCTGGCGCTGGGCATCAACATGCCGGCGCGTTCGGTGGTGCTGGAGAAGCTGGTCAAGTGGAACGGCGAGCAGCACGCCGACATCACCCCGGGCGAGTACACGCAGCTCACCGGCAGGGCCGGGCGGCGGGGGATCGACGTCGAGGGCCACGCGGTGGTGCTGTGGCAGCGCGGCATGGACCCGGGGGCGCTCGGCGGGCTGGCGGGGGCGCGTACGTATCCGCTGCGCTCCTCGTTCAAGCCCTCGTACAACATGGCGGTCAACCTGGTCTCGCAGTTCGGCCGCAGGCGCTCACGCGAGCTGCTGGAGACGTCGTTCGCGCAGTTCCAGGCCGACCGCTCGGTGGTGGGGATCTCCCGCCAGGTGCAGCGCAACGAGAGCGGTCTGGAGGGGTACCGGGAGGCGATGACCTGCCACCTGGGGGACTTCCGCGAGTACGCGGGGCTGCGGCAGCGGCTCAAGGAGCGGGAGACCGAGCTGGCCAGGCAGGGCGTGGCGCAGCGCAGGGCGGCGGCGTCGGACGCGTTGGAGAAGCTGCGGCCGGGCGACATCATCCACGTGCCGACCGGGAAGTTCGCCGGGCTCGCGCTCGTGCTCGACCCCGGCACGCCGGACGGGCGCAGCGGCGGGCGCCGCGGTCCCGACCCGCACGAGGGGCCGCGTCCGCTGGTGCTGACCGTGCAGCGGCAGGTGAAGCGGCTGGGCGCGATCGACTTCCCGGTGCCGGTCGAGCCGCTGGGCCGGATGCGCATCCCCAAATCGTTCAACCAGCGCAGCCCGCAGTCGCGGCGCGACCTCGCGTCGGCGCTGCGCACCAAGGCGGGGCACGTGGAGCCGCGCCGGCACCGCAAGGGGCGGGCGGAGGCGGCCGACGACCAGGAGATCGCCCGGCTGCGCCGGGAGCTCAGGGCGCACCCCTGCCACGGCTGCGAGTCGCGCGAGGACCATGCCCGCTGGGCCGAGCGCTACCACCGGCTGAAGCGGGACACCCGGCAGTTGGAGCGGCGGATCACGGGCCGCACCAACACGATCGCCAGGACCTTCGACGAGGTCTCCGCGCTGCTGACCGAGCTGGACTACCTGCGGGGCGACGAGGTCACCGAGCACGGCCGCCGACTGGCGCGGCTCTACGGGGAGTTGGACCTGCTGGCCAGCGAGTGCCTGCGGGACGGCGTCTGGGAGGGGCTGGAGCCGGCCGAGCTGGCGGCCTGTGTCTCGGCGCTGGTCTACGAGGCGCGCTCGGCCGACGACGCGCCGGCGCCGGACGTTCCCGCCGGTCGGACCCGGGAGGCGCTGGGCGAGATGGTGCGGATCTGGGGCCGGCTGGACGCGCTGGAGGAACGCCACCGGATCAGCACCGTGACCGGCGTCGGGCAGCGGGAGCCGGACCTCGGTTTCGCGTGGCCCGTCTACCGCTGGGCGCAGGGCCAGAGCCTGGACGTGGTGCTGCGGGACGCGGAGATGCCGGCGGGGGACTTCGTCCGCTGGTGCAAGCAGGTCATCGACGTCCTCGGGCAGCTCTCGGCCGCCGCCCCCGACGGCAGCGGCGTCGCCAAGACGGCCCGCCAGGCGGTGGACCAGCTGCTGCGCGGCGTGGTCGCCTACAGCTCGCTGGGGTAGCGGGCGCGGGCCGCCGCCCGCGTCGTCGCGGTGGGGGGCGGGCGCGGCCCGGCTGTCAGGCGCTCGCGCGGGACTCCAGGGCCGTCAGGAGGCGGGCGAGCGAGCCGCCCAGGCCCCAGCGACGGTCGAGGGCGGCCAGCGCCTCCGGGTCCGCGGGGGCCGAGGGGAGGGCCGCGTCCCGCTCGGGGAGCGGGAGGTCGGTGACCACCCGCACCACGCGGGGCGCGACGGCCAGGTAGTCGGCGGCCTCGCGCAGCCGCCGGCGCTGGGCGGGGGTCAGGGCCGAGGTCGGGTCGTCCAGGGCGGCCAGCACGCCGTGCAGGTCCCCGAAGGCGGCCAGCAGCTTGGCCGCCGTCTTCTCGCCGACGCCGGCCACCCCCGGCAGCCCGTCGCTCGGGTCGCCGCGCAGCAGCGCCAGCTCGGCGTAGCGCGGGCCGTCCACGCCGTACTTCTCGCGGAGAGCCGCCTCGTCGAAGGCCGCCAGATTCCCCATGCCGCGGACGGGGTAGAGAACACGCACCCCCCGGGAGTCGTCGACCAGCTGGAAGAGGTCGCGGTCACCGGTGACGATGTCCACCGGACCGGTGGCGCGGTGGCTGAGTGTGCCGATCACGTCGTCCGCCTCGTGCTCGGCCGCGCCGACGCGGAGGATGCCGACGGCGTCCAGCACCTCGTGGATCACCGGCACCTGGGGGCTGAGGGTGTCGGGCACCTCCTCGACGTTCGTCCCCTCGGGCACCTCGTCGGCCACGCGGTGGGCCTTGTAGGTGGGGATCAGCTCCACCCGCCAGGCGGGGCGCCAGTCCTCGTCCAGGCAGGCGACCAGGGCGTCGGGGCGGTGGTCGGTGACGAGCCGGGCGATGAAGTCCAGCAGGCCACGGACCGCGTTGACCGGGGTGCCGTCGGGGGCGCGGACCGAGTCCGGAACGCCGTGGTAGGCGCGGAAGTACAGCGAGGCGGTGTCGAGCAGCATCAGGCGAGTGGTCACAGCACGGATCATGCCGTACACCACCGACAAATTCGGCTCGCCCCCTGGTGGGCCGGAAATCGTTTGGTAAGCTAAATATTAACGATTTCTTGACGCTCACTTTGCCGAGCCGTCCGGACGCCGAGAAGGAGACTCTCACTTGCCGACGCCCACCCGACCCGGCACCCACTCTGGTCCCGCCGCTCACCTGCCCGTTTCCGCTTCGCTCCGCCCCCGGGGGTGATGCGGGATGGGACACGCTGACACCCTGCTCGCGATGGGCGGCGCCTTCGTCGCCGCCGCGATACTCGCCCGCCTCGGCGGCCGTATAGGCCTGCCCACGATTCCGCTCTTCATCCTGGCCGGCATACTCCTCGGCCCCAACACCCCCGGCTTCGTCCTGCTGGAGGACCCGCACGACCTGGAGATGCTCTCCGCGCTGGGCCTCGTGCTGCTGCTGTTCTACCTCGGCCTCGAGTTCCACATGGACGACCTCAAGACCGGCGGCAAGAAGATGGTGATCGCCGGCTGCACCTATCTGGTGCTGAACGTCGGCGCCGGCCTCGCGTTCGGCTTCGCGCTGGGCTGGGGCACCTCCGAGGCGTTGGTGCTCGCCGGTGTGCTGGGCATCTCGTCCTCGGCGATCGTCACCAAGATCCTGGTGGACCTCGGGCGCATCGGCAATCCCGAGACCAAGCCCATCCTGGGCATCATCGTGGTCGAGGACATCTTCCTCGCCCTCTACCTGGCCGCCCTCCAGCCGGTGATCTCCGGTTCCGAGAGCGCGGGGGAGACCGCCTGGCAGATCGCCAAGGCGTTCGGCTTCCTCCTGCTGCTGGCCGTCGCCGCCCGCTGGGGCACCAAGATCATCGGCCGGCTCTTCGCCACCAAGGACGACGAGCTGCTGGTGATCTCGTTCCTCGGTGCCGCCGTGCTGGTCTCGGGGATCGCCGAGCAGTTCGGTGTCGCCGACGCCATCGCCGCGTTCATGGTGGGCCTCATCCTGGGCAACACCAGCAGCGGCGAACGGATCAGGGAGCTGGTCCACCCGCTGCGCGACGCGTTCGCCGCGATCTTCTTCTTCGGCTTCGGCCTCTCGATCGCGCCCGGCGACCTGCCGACCGTGATCTGGCCGGTGCTGATCGCCGTTCTGATCACCGTGGTGATGAACGTCGGGGCCGGTCTGGTCACCGCCCGGATCTACGGATTCGGCGCGCTGCCCACCGCCAACGTCTCCACCACGCTCGTCGCCAGGGGCGAGTTCGCGCTGATCCTGGCCACCATGGCCGCGGCGGCCGGGCTCGACGACCGGCTCTCGCCGTTCATCGCCGGCTACGTGCTGATCCTCGCGGTGCTCGCACCACTGGTCGCCGGGCGTTCGCACTGGCTGGCCAAGGTGCTGCCAGGTAGCAAGGACGAGCTGTCCGACGGCGCGGAGGCCGCCGTGCCCGAGCCGGAGCCGGCGGGCTCCGGCAGGTAGCGCCGCCACCGGGGCGGGAAGGTTCCCCACGGGGCCGCGCCCAGGGCCGTGTGCCTCCCGCCGCGTCCCCGCCGTCACTCGCTTCGCACCGTCAACGCCCGGCAGCCGCCGGGCGTTGACGGTTATCGGGCGTCATCGACCGAACACTGGTCGCGACGGCGCGGGGTGTGAGAAGTTCGGTCCGTGAGCCAGAGCACACCGCCCGGCTGGTACGCGGACCCGGGCCGGTCAACGGACGAGCCGCCGCGCGAACGGTGGTGGGACGGCGCGGCGTGGACCGCCACGACGCGGCCGGCCGAGAACGCGCCCACCCGCACACCGACCGTCCCCTCCCTGCCGCTGGACCCGGCGGGCGGCCCGCACACGCTGCCCACGCTCCCCGGCGACCGGCCGCTGGCCGAGCCGGAGGCGCCGCCGGAGCCCCCTCCCGCGCCCGAGGCCGAGGCCGAGGCCGTGGACCAGGCGGAGGCGCGCGGGCGGCGGCGGGACCGGGCGGTCATCGGCTTCGGGCTGCTGGGCCTCGCGCTGACCGGGGCCCTGGTCGCCGCGCTGCTGCTCGGCGACGACGGGCGGTCCGGCTCCCCGCCCGCCGAGGGCACCGGGCCGCCGCCCTCGGCGGGCGAGAGCCCGGACGACGGGCAGCCGCCGCCGGACGCCGGCCCGTTGAGCGAGGGCCGGGTGGCCGGCGTGGCCCTCCCGGTGCCCGAGCAGTGGAGCGAACGCCCCGGCGAGTCCCTCGTCTCCCTCGCGTACGGGGCCTACCCCTGCCCGGCCGACGCCGCCCTCGACTGCCTGGCCGGCGCCGCGACGCTGCACGCGCTGCCCGGCGCGGGGACGCTCTCGGTGGAGGGCGCCGCGCGCTCCGACGTCGTCGCCTTCCAGCGGGACGCCTACCCCGCCGAGGCGTACGGCGGGGTCTTCGGCGCCGACGAGCTGTCCGCGGGCTCCGTCACCGTGGCCGGGGAGCCCGGGTTCCGGGTGCGGGTCGGGCTGACCACGCCGTTCAGCTCGGCGGTGGTGGAGAGCGTCGCCTTCGTCGCGCCCGGCGACCCGTCCACCCTGCTGGTGCTGCGACTGAGTTGGGACGACGTGGGGCAGGCGCCCCCGATGTCCGATCTGGAGCTGATTCTCGACGGCACGGCGGCGGTCTCGGACGGGCCAGGTACCGCTGCCTAGCCGCGCGCCCTTAAAGTAAGCCCGTTCACGTGTGACCAGCAGGTCGCCGGTTGGCCGGGGAGTGGGGCGGATGAACACCGAGCAGGGGCCGCGTTCGATCCCCGTCTCCTCGCTCGCCCCTGTGCCCCCGCCCCGGCAGGCGCCCGGCGCCCCGCCGCCGCGCCCCGCGGCGCCGCCGAGCCCCTACGGACCGCCTCCGCCCAGCGCGCCGCCCCCGCCCGGCGCCCCGCCGCGCCCGTTCACCACCCCGCCGTCCGCGGGGCGCCCCCAGGCGCGCGCCTGGCGCACCGTCGGCGCGCGGGTCCCGCTGCGGCTGGTCGGCGCCGTGGTCTGCCTGGTGCTCGGCACCGGGCTGCTGGGCGGCGCCGCCGCCGGCGCCTGGCTGGCCGGCGGCGACGAGCGCCAGCAGGCGGCCGAGGCCGCCTGGGAGGACGGCAGGGAGCTGTGGCGCGAGGTGCCGGTGGACGAGCTGTTCCCGCCGGAGCTGACCGCCGAGGACGCCGGCCCCGGCGGGGCCGACCGGCGCTGGGTGCGGCTCGGCGTCGCGCCCGACAGCGGCTGCGCCGACGCGTTCGACCCGCTGCTGACCGAGGTGCTCTCCGCCGTCGGCTGCCACCGCCTGATACGCGCGACCTACGCCGACGAGACGGAGACCACGGTGACCACCGTCGGCCTGCTCTTCACCACCGCCGACGCCGCGGGGACGGGCGTGCTGGCGGAGCGTTTCGCCGAGGAGGGCCTGGCCGAGCGGCCCGACCTGCTGCCGCGCGCCTTCCCGGTCGAGGGCACGGCGGCGGCCGGCTTCGGCGACGCGCAGCGCGCCGCGTGGACCGTGGCCGTGGAGGACCGCCTCCCCGTCGTGGCCTGGTCGGTGACCGGCTTCGCCGACGGCCGGCCGGTCCCCGAGCCGACGCCGTCCGCCGAGGCGACGGCAGAGGACGCGGACGGCGCCGTCGCGCTGGCGGGACTCGGGCACGACAGCGCGGGCATCCTCGACCGGGTCGCCGACCGGCTGCGCCAGGCGCACGAGGAGCGCGTGGGGGAGACCGCATGAGCCGGCGCGCGACGCGCGGGGCGCGACTGGCCGTCACGACGGGCGCCGTCCTTGCGGTGCTGTGGGGCACGACCACGCCGGCCGCCGCCGACTCCATCCGGGAGCAGCAGCGCTGGGCGCTGGACGCGGTGCGGGCGCCGGACGCCTGGCAGTTCACCCGGGGCGAGGGCGTGACCGTCGCCGTCCTGGACACCGGCGTGGACACCGGCCATCCCGACCTCGTCGACAACGTCGAGGGCGGCTGGGACTTCGTGCGGATGGGCGCCGAGCCGGGAGACGAGCACTGGGCCGCCCACGGCACCGCGATGGCCGGCATCATCGCCGGCCACGGCCACGGACGTCAGCGCGGCGACGGCGTGCTCGGCGTGGCGCCCGAGGCCGGCGTGCTGCCGGTCCGGGTGCTGCTCGAGGACGACGACCCGCAGCGCGACCGGGCCAGGGACGAACGCGCGGGCGCCCTCGCCGAGGGCATCCGGTGGGCCGCCGACCAGGGCGCCGACGTGATCAACCTCTCGCTCGGCGACGACAGCGCCTCCGCCCACCCGGACCCCGAGGAGGACGCGGCGGTCCGCTACGCCCTGGAGAAGGGCGCCGTGGTGGTCGCCTCCGCGGGCAACGGCGGCGAGAAGGGCGACCCCGTCTCCTACCCGGCCGGCTATCCCGGGGTCATCGCCGTCGCCGCGGTGGACCGGGGCGGCAGCCCCGCCGAGTTCTCCACCCGCCGCTGGTACGCGACGATCAGCGCGCCGGGCAAGGACGTGATCGTCGCCGACCCCGACGGCCGCTACTACACGGGCTGGGGCACCTCGGCCGCCGCCGCCTTCGTCTCCGGCGCCGCCGCGCTGCTGCTCTCCGCCCACCCCGACCTCCCGCCGGCCGAGGTGCGCCGGCTGCTCACCGAGACCGCCCAGGACACCCCCGAGGGCGGCCGGAACGACGCGGTGGGCAGCGGGGTGGTGGACGCGGCCGCGGCGATCGAGGCGGCCAACGAGGCGGCCGGGACCCCGGCGGCCGACCAGGGCGGCACCTACGCCGGCGAGTTCTTCGGTCCGGGGCCGGCGACCGAGTCCGCCGGCGGCGGCGGCACCGACTGGCTGGCGCCGGCGGCCGGCGCCGCGGGGGTGCTGCTGCTGGGCACCGGCGGGACGCTGCTCTTCCGCCGCTTCTGGCTCGGCGGGCTGCCGGCCAGGTCCGACTGAGGGTCCGGTCAGGTCACCGGCGCCGCGTCCTCCGCCAGGGACTGCACGGCCCGCTGGGCGGCCCACTCGACGGCGGCGATGCCGGTCTGCTGGTCCGAGTGGCCGTCCGAGACCACGGCGACCAGGTAGTCGTGGCCGCCCGAGGAGACCCAGCCGATGCTGTTGACGTCCCAAAGACCGGTCTCGCTCCTGGGCAGCCAGCCGTTCTTCAGACCGAAGCCCGCGAGGTCGTCTCCGCCCGCGTCGGCCGCCGCGGATATCCCCCAGCGCTGGCCGTCGACGACCGAGCCCATCAGCCCGCGTAGATAGTCCTGCGAGGCGGGCTCCAACGGCGAGTCGGGCGCGTAGACCGCGCGCAGCAGGGCCAGTTGGTCGGCGCTGGTGGTCTGCGTCAGCCCCCAGTGGCCGCCGGCTCCGGGCACGGTGGCGGTCAGGCCCAGCCGCGCGTTGGCCTCGTTCAGCCCGGTGGAGCCGCCGATCAGCCACCACAGGGCGTCGGTCGCCGCGTTGTCGCTCTGCCGGATCATCAGCTCGGCGCGCTCGCGCTCCTCCGCGCTCAGCCCCCGGTCCTCGTCCTGCGCCTTGAGGAGCAGCGCCGCCAGCACGTTGACCTTCACGATGCTGGCGGTGTCGAAGCGCTGGCTGCCGAAGGACGCGGTCCGCCCGCTGTCCAGCGCCAGCACCGAGACCGAGAGCCGCGCGTCCGGCCCGGTCGGCAGCCCGAGCATCGAGGTGGCCAGCCGCGCGTTCGCCGCCCGGTCGGGGACCAGCAGGTGGGGCGACAGCTGGGAGGGGCCCGCCTGGTCCGAGGTGCTCTCGCCGGCCTCGGGAGGCGCGCCCGCCTGTATTCGGTCGGGGGACGGGTCGGTCAGCTCACCGTCGGCCGTCATGTCCGCTGCGTCTCCCCCCACGGCGAACGCCAGCAGCGTGCCGGCGAGCGCCGTGTTCACCAGCAGGGTGGGACGCGGCCGCCGTCCGGGGTGCCGGGCGTTCTGATGCATAGTCCTGAACGGTAACCCGCACATTCGCACGAGTCATCGGCGAATGTGTGAAAAACGGGTAACAGTGCGTGAGGAGGAACGTGGTCCTCCGCTCCCGTCGCCCACCGAAGGCGCCGCCTCACCCGCCGGAGGGGGTGTCCCACGCGCTGGATACCCTCTACGGATGGCGCTGAAGAACATCCCGAGGCCCGCGTTCGCCGACGACGACGGCACCGCGGATCCCGCGCTGCGCGCCGCCCTCGACGCGTGGGCGGCCGACCCGGCGCCGGGCGCCGAGGCCGTCGTGGGGGCGCTGGCGCGGGCGCGGCTGCTGGCCGGGGTGGTCGCGGTCCTCGGCGAGGAGGAGACCGACGAGGCCGGGCGGCGCCGGGAGAAGAGCAGCGAGATGGCGTTGCTCACGCTGGAGCTGCCCGGGGGCCGTCGCGCCCTGCCCGTCTTCACCGCCCTGGAGACGCTCGCCCGCTGGCAGCCCGAGGCGCGCCCCGTGCCGGTCACCGCGTCCCAGGCGCTGGCGGCCGCCGTGCAGGAGGGCGCCGGCGCCCTGGTGCTCGACGTCGCGGGCCCCGTCACCTTCGAGGTCGTCGGCCCGGCGCTGCGCGCCCTCGCCGGCGGCGGGCCGCCGGCCGAGCACCCGGAGGTGCTGGCCGCGGTGCGCGAGGTGCTGGCCGCCCAGCCGGCCGTCGCCGCCGCCCGGCTGGTCGCCGGCGGCGAGGCGGACGGCACGCTGGCCGTGCTGCTGGACGCCGAGGCGGACCCGGCCGCCGTGGCGCGCCCGCTGGTCGCCGCCCTCGCGGCACACCCCACGCTCCGCCTCCACCTCGTGCGCGGCCTCAGCCTCGCCGTGCTGCCGCCGGGCACCGCCCTGCCGGGGGAGCCCGACTACCGGCGCTGACGCCGCCCGGCGGGCGCGGCGTCACCCGGACGGCGCGGCCGGGAGTGCGACGCGGCGTGGGGTCGCCAAGACTGCCAGCAGATCCGCTAGGCACGGGAGGCGTCCATGTCCGCCGAGACCTCCACCTCTGCCGATGCCTCCGCCGGAGGCGTCGGGGAGCACGACCCCAGGGCACTGGCCGCCGAGGCCTTCGGAACGCTGGTCCTGGTCTTCTTCGCCGTCGGTTCGGCCGTCCTCGCCGGGGAGTTCATCGGCTCCCTGGGCATCGCGCTGACCTTCGGCTTCGCCCTGCTGGGGCTCGTCTACGCGCTGGGGCCGACCTCCGGCGCCCACTTCAACCCCGCCGTCACCCTCGGCATGTTGCTGGCCGGCCGGATGTCGCCGCGCGCGGCCGGCTGGTACTGGCTGGCGCAGCTGGCCGGCGCGCTCGTCGGCTCCGCGCTGCTCTTCCTCGTGGCGCACCAGGTGCCGGGACTGAAGACGGGCGAGGCGTTCGGCAGCAACGGCTACGGCCACCGTTCGGCGGTCGGCCTCTCCATCGCCGGCTCCTTCGTCACCGAGGTGATGCTGACGGCGCTGCTGGTCTTCGTCTATCTCTCGGTCGCCCGCCGGGTGACGCTGGGCAGCCTCGACGGCCTGCCGATCGGCCTCACGCTCGCCGCCGTCTCCCTGGTGGGCATCCCGCTCACCGGCGCCTCGGTCAACCCGGCGCGCAGCATCGGCCCGGCGATCTTCGCCGGCGGCGACGCGCTGATCCAGCTCTGGCTCTTCGTCCTGGCGCCGCTGGTCGGCGCGGCCATCGCGGTGCTGGCGCACCGCCTCACCCACGAGGAGCCGCACGGTTGGTTCTCCGACATCCCGTTCCTCTCCCGGAAGAACGGGAACGGCCGGGGGAAGGCGGGCGCCGCCGGCCGTTCCTGACGCCTCGCGCGGTGCCGGCCGTGAGGGGCCGGGCCGCGTCCCGGCGGGACGGCGCGGCCGGAGGGGATCAGCCGAAGACCGGGCCGGTGTACTTCTCGCCGGGGCCCTGGCCGGGCTCGTCCGGGACGGCGGAGGCCTCGCGGAAGGCGAGCTGGAGCGACTTCAGGCCGTCCCGCAGCGGCGCCGCGTGGTACGAGCCGACCTCGGTGGCGCTGGCGGTGACCAGGCCGGCCAGCGCGGTGATCAGCTTCCTGGCCTCGTCCAGGTCCTTGTGGCCCTCGCCGTCCTCGGCCAGGCCCAGGTTGACCGCGGCCGAGCTCATCAGGTGCACCGCCACCGTGGTGATCACCTCGACCGCCGGCACCTCGGCGATGTCCCGGGTAAGGTCCGCCACCTGCGGGCTCGGCTCCTGGCCGGCCACGGCCGCTTCGTCGCTCATGGCGACCACCCTAGGCCCCGGCGCCCGCGCACCCCGACCGGCGGTCCGGTTCGCGCGGTGCCCGAGCTGGTGTATTCTGGAGCGTGACCGGCCGGACACCTGTGTGTACGGCCCGCAAGTGGAGGCTCCGCGCTCCCACCTTACTGGCCCTCGGGCCGGGAGGTCTCTGGTCAGGCAGCGCCTCACGGTCACGCCGTGTGGGTGCTCCCGGTCTGTGTTTCGGAGCCCCGCCTGTGTGCCGGTCGGGGCGTTTTTTGTTGCCCCGGATGCCCGGCGGTCACACGATCTATCCGGCACGGCTGTCCGCCAGGCATCCGTGCGGCGCAACCGAGGAGGCCCCATCAGCGCCGAGCCCCGTATCAACGACCGGATTCGCGTCCCCGAGGTGCGACTCGTCGGTCCCAGTGGCGAGCAGGTCGGCATCGTGCCGCTTGCCAAGGCCCTGGAGCTTGCCCAGGAGTACGACCTGGACCTGGTCGAGGTGGCGGCCAACGCCCGCCCGCCGGTCTGCAAGCTCATGGACTACGGAAAGTTCAAGTACGAGTCGGCCATGAAGGCCCGTGAGGCGCGCAAGAACCAGGCGCACACGGTCATCAAGGAGATGAAGCTCCGGCCGAAGATCGATCCGCACGACTATGACACCAAGAAGGGTCATGTCGTCCGGTTCCTCAAGCAGGGGGACAAGGTCAAGATCACGATCATGTTCCGCGGCCGTGAGCAGTCCCGCCCCGAGCTGGGCTTCCGACTGCTCCAGCGGCTCGCCGAGGACGTCCAGGATCTGGGCTTTGTCGAGTCCAACCCCAAGCAGGACGGCCGAAACATGATCATGGTTCTCGGTCCGCACAAGAAGAAGACCGAGGCGATGGCCGAGGCGCGTGAGGCCCAGGCCGCCCGCAAGGCCGAACGCCAGAAGGGGAAGACGACGGCCTGACACGGGCCGCCTTCCCCGCGGGTTCACTGGACAGAAGAACGAGGAGAGTACGGCGATCATGCCGAAGAACAAGACGCACACCGGTACCGGCAAGCGGTTCAAGGTCAGTGGCTCGGGCAAGGTGATGCGCCAGCGCGCCGGTCGCCGTCACTACCTGGAGCACAAGCCCTCCACCCTGACCCGCCGCCTGGCCGGCACCACGGAGACCGCTCCGGCCGACGCCAAGAGGATCAAGAAGCTTCTCGGCAAGTGATCCGCGCCGACCGCCCGCCCCGTCGGGCGGAGGCGGTCGGCGGATCGACCGGGACCCATCCGTTCCGGGCCGTGTGACCTTTCCACGGCCCCGCTACAAGGAGTACACACGTGGCACGCGTCAAGCGGGCAGTCAACGCCCACAAGAAGCGCAGGGCGATCCTCGAACAGGCCAGCGGCTACCGCGGCCAGCGCTCGCGGCTGTACCGCAAGGCGAAGGAGCAGGTCACCCACTCCCTCGTCTACAACTACAACGACCGCAAGAAGCGCAAGGGCGACTTCCGGCAGCTGTGGATCCAGCGGATCAACGCCGCCGCCCGCGCCAACGGCGTCACCTACAACCGCTTCATCCAGGGCCTGAAGGCCGCTGAGATCGAGGTGGACCGCAAGATGCTCGCCGAGCTGGCCGTCAACGACCCGTCCGCCTTCGCGGCGCTGGTCGAGACCGCCCAGAAGGCCCTGCCGAGCGACGTCAACGCGCCCAAGGCCGCCTGAGCGACTCCGCTCTTCCCGGACCCGCAGGTTCCCTGGCCTGCGGGTCCGTCGCTTCCCCCGTGCCGGCCGGTCCCGCACGGGTGGGGGAGGCTTCTCCACCGCCGTTCCACCGCCGTCGTACCGAAGCGAGTCCGCCGTTCATGGCCCCTGGCACCCAGCTGACCTCAGCGCGTTCCCCCCGCGTGGCCGCCGCCCGCCGGCTGGCGCGGCGCAGCCTGCGGGGGCGCGAGCGGCGCTTTTTGGCGGAGGGGCCGCAGGCGGTCAGGGAGGCGGTGGCGCACCGCTCGGGTGCCGGCGAGGCGACGCTGCGGGAGCTGTTCGTCAGCCCGGAGGCGGCCGAGCGCTACGCCGAGGTGGTCGAGGCGGCCGAGGCCGCCGGCGCCCGGGTCCACCGGGCCGACCCGGAGGTCGTCGCGTCGATCTCGCAGACGGTGACCCCGCAGGGGCTCGTGGGGGTCTGCGCCTTCCTGGACCGTCCGTTCGCCGAGGTGCTCGCCGCGGGGCCCCGGCTGGTCGCGGTGCTGGCGCACGTCCGGGACCCGGGGAACGCCGGAACGGTCCTGCGCTGTGCCGACGCCGCCGGCGCCGACGCGGTGGTGCTGACCGACGCGTCGGTCGACCTGTACAACCCGAAGGCGGTGCGTGCCTCCGTCGGCAGCCTGTTCCATCTGCCGGTGGCCGTCGGCGTTCCGGTGGCCGAGGCGGTCACCGGCCTGCGCGGCGCCGGGGTGCGGGTGCTGGCCGCCGACGGCGGGGGCGCGCGCGATCTGGACGACGAGCTGGACGAGGGGACCATGGGCGGCCCCACCGCCTGGATATTCGGCAACGAGGCGTGGGGACTGCCCGAGGAGACGACGCGGCTGGCCGACGCGGTGGTGCGGGTGCCGATCCACGGCGCGGCGGAGAGCCTGAACCTGGCGACCGCGGCCGCCGTCTGCCTCTACGCGTCGGCGCGGGCCCAGCGGCGCCCCGGCGGCCGTCGTCCCTGACGCCTCCCACAACGTTCGCCCCCGAGGGCTGTCGCCGCGGCAGGTGCTCTGGCGGGGGTCCACGCGGGATGATTGCCTGTTCAATCGACCCCGTTTCGGGGTGGGTTGGGTGTGCTCGGTGCGAACCACTGGGAGAGGGGCGAGGGGATGGAGAGAGCGGTCGGTGCCGGGGAGCCCGCGCGGGTGCACCCCGACGACCTGCCCGACGGGCTGGTGATCGCCGACCACCGGGGGGTGGTGGTGTGTTGCAACGTCGCGGCGGCCCGGCTGACCGGGACGCCGGCGGCCCAGGCGGTGGGGCTGCCGATCGAGCGGGCGCTGCCGCTGGAGGACCCGGACGGCAGGCCCTGGTGGCGGCTCACCGACCCGTACGGCGGGCTGGCGACCCGCACCGGTCAGCCGGAGCGGAACCTCTTACTGCCCGGCGCGCGGGAGGTGCTGGTCTCCGCGCGCTACGTCAGGGACCGGCCCTCGGGGGAGGTGACGCGGCTGGTGGTCACGTTGCGCGGCACCGAGGCGCGCCAGCGTACCGAGCGGGGGAACGCGGAGCTGATCGCCACCGTGGCCCACGAGTTGCGCTCGCCGCTGACCTCGGTGAAGGGCTTCACGGCGACGCTGCTGGCGCGCTGGGAGCGGTTCACCGACGACCAGAAGCGGCTGATGCTCCAGACCGTCGACAGCGACGCGGACCGGGTCACCCGGCTGATCACGGAGCTGCTTGACGTCTCCCGGATCGACTCCGGCCGGCTGGAGATCCGCCGGCAGCCCGTCGCGCTGGACGAGGCGGTGCGGCGGCGGGTGGACGCGCTGATCAACGGTGGTCTGGACCCCGAACGCTTCCTGTTGGACATCCAGGACGAACTGCCCAGCCTCTGGGCCGACCCGGACAAGATCGACCAGGTTCTGGTCAACCTGCTGGAAAACGCGGTGCGTCACGGAAGCGGTAGGGTCACCATTGGGGTGCACCGAGCACCCGCGACCAGGACCCGCCAGGAAGGGACGGCCGTCACCGTGAGCGACGAGGGCCCCGGCATCCCCGAGGACGCCATGCAGCGGGTCTTCACGCGTTTCTGGCGCGGCAGCCAGCACGGCGGCACCGGCCTCGGGCTCTACATCGTCAAGGGCATCGTCGAGGCGCACGGGGGCACGGTCACCGTCGGCCGCTCCACGGGGGGCGGCGCGCGCTTCCGATTTATCCTGCCCGCGGGCACCCCGGCCTTTCTCCGCTGACGTCCCACCGGACCAGCGCGGCCGGCCCCGTGGGCCCACCCAGGCGTGTCCAGGCCGCCGCACACCCCCCTTAGACTCGGGTCCCGGGTCCGCGCGGGGCCGCGGCGGAGCCCAAGCCATCAGGAAGCACGGGAAGAGATGTCGGCACCCAACAAGTCGTACGACCCGGTCGAGGTCGAGGCACTGAAACCAGAGGAGATCGACGGGGCCAGGGACGCGGCGCTCGCCGCGTTCGAGGCCGCCGCCGACCTGGAGGCGCTGCGCGAGGCCAAGATCGCGCACACGGGCGACCGTTCGCCGCTGGCGCTGGCCAACCGGGAGATCGGCGCGCTGCCGCCGCAGGCCAAGGCCGCCGCCGGCAAGCGCGTGGGCCAGGCGCGAGGCGCGGTCAACAAGGCGCTCGCCGCCCGGCAGGCCGTGCTGGAGGCGGAGCGGGACGAGCGCGTGCTGGTCGAGGAGGCGGTGGACGTCACCCTCCCCTACGACCGCGCGCCCGTCGGCGCCCGGCACCCGTTGACCACCCTCTCGGAGCGGATCGAGGACATCTTCGTGGCCATGGGCTACGAGGTGGCCGAGGGGCCCGAGGTGGAGACGGAGTGGTTCAACTTCGACGCGCTCAACCTGGACCCCGACCACCCGGCGCGCTCCACGCACGACACCTTCTTCGTCGCCGACGAGCGGGGCGGCCCGGACTCGGGCCTGGTGCTGCGCACCCACACCTCGCCGGTGCAGATCAGGTCGCTGCTGGACCGCGAGCCGCCCGTCTACGTGATCTGCCCGGGACGCACCTACCGCAGCGACGAGCTGGACGCCACGCACACCCCGGTCTTCGGGCAGGTCGAGCTGCTGGCGGTCGACGAGGGGCTGACCATGGCCGACCTCAAGGGCACGCTGGACCACATGGTCCAGTCGCTCTTCGGCCCGGAGATGCGGACCCGGCTGCGGCCCAACTACTTCCCGTTCACCGAGCCCTCCGCCGAGATGGACATGGTCTGCTTCCGCTGCCACGGCGAGTCCGTGGGCGACCCGGACCGGCCCTGCCGCACCTGTGCCAGCGAGGGCTGGATCGAGCTGGGCGGCTGCGGCGTGGTCAACCCCAGGGTGCTCGTCGCCTGCGGGATCGACCCGGAGCGCTACAGCGGCTTCGCCTTCGGCTTCGGCATCGAGCGGATGCTGATGTTCCGGCACGGCGTCGCCGACATGCGGGACATCATCGAGGGTGACGTGCGGTTCACCCGGCCGTTCGGGAGTGAGATCTGATGCGCGTGCCCCTTTCCTGGCTCCGGGAGTACGTCGACCTGCCGTCCGAGGTCGACGGGCGCGAGGTGGCCACCCGGCTGATCTCCGCCGGTCTGGAGGTCGAGCTGGTCGAGCGCCTGGGCGCCGACCTGACCGGCCCGCTGGTGGTCGGACGGGTCCTCGCCATCGAGGAGCTGACCGAGTTCAAGAAGCCGATCCGCTACTGCCAGGTCGACGTCGGCCAGGCCAACGGCACCGGCGAGCCGCAGAACATCATCTGCGGCGCGACCAACTTCGCCGTCGGCGACAAGGTCGTCGTGGTCCTGCCGGGCGCGGTGCTGCCCGGCGGGTTCAAGATCTCGGCGCGCAAGACCTACGGACACGTCTCCGAGGGCATGATCTGCTCGGCGCGCGAGCTGGGCGTCGGCGAGGACCACGACGGCATCATGGTGCTGCCGCCCGAGCACGAGGTGGGCACGGACGCCATCACGCTGCTCGAACTCCTCGACGAGGTGCTGGACATCGCGGTCACCACCGACCGCGGCTACTGCCTGTCGATGCGCGGCGTCGCGCGGGAGACGGCCACCGCGTTCGGGCTGCCGCTGCGCGACCCGGCGCTGCTGGACGTGCCGGCGGCCGGCGGCCCGGGGCACCCGGTGCGGATCGAGGACGAGACGGCCTGCGACCGCTTCGTCGCCCGCACGGTCTCCGGGGTGCGGCCCGACGCCAGGTCGCCGATCTGGATGCGCCGCCGGCTCCAGAAGTCGGGGATGCGGCCGGTGTCGTTGGCCGTCGACATCACCAACTACGTGATGCTGGAGCTGGGTCAGCCCCTGCACGCCTACGACGCGGCCCGGCTGAACGGCACGATCGTGGTCCGCCGCGCGGCGGAGGGGGAGCGGCTGACGACGCTCGACGGCGTCGAACGGAAGCTGCACCCGGAGGACCTGGTCATCGCCGACGACCGGGGGCCCGTCGGCCTCGCCGGCGTGATGGGCGGCGCGGACACCGAGATCGCGGACGCCCCGCACGAGCCGCGCAGCCCGCTGGCGCCCGAGGTGGGCACCACCGACATCGTGGTCGAGGCCGCGCACTTCGACGCGGTCACCATCGCGAGGGCCTCCCGCCGCCACCGGCTGAGCAGCGAGGCGTCGCGCCGCTTCGAGCGGGGCGTGGACCCGGCGGCGGCCGGCGCCGCCGCGCAACGCGCCGTGGACCTGCTGGTGTTGCTCGCCGGCGGCACGGCGGGCGAGGGCGTCACCGACGTCGGGACGCCGGCCCCGCCGGCCACCGTCGAGATGCGCGCCGACCACCCCGACCGGGTGGCGGGCGTGACCTACGGCCGGGAGGTCGTGGTCCGCCGGCTCCAGGAGGTCGGCTGCGCGGTCGACGGCTCCGACATCCTGGACGTCACGGCGCCGACCTGGCGTCCCGACCTGACGGAGCCGAACGACCTGGCCGAGGAGGTGCTGCGGCTGGAGGGCTACGAGTCGCTGCCCTCCACGCTGCCCAGGCCCCCGGCCGGGCGCGGCCTGACCGAGGGGCAGCGGCTGCGCCGCCGGGTGGGCCGCGCGCTGGCCGGCGCCGGCTATGTCGAGACGCTCAACTACCCGTTCGTGGGCGAGAAGGCGCTGGACGCGCTGGGCCTGCCGGAGGACGACCCGCGGCGCCGCGCGGTGCGGCTGGCCAACCCGCTCTCCGAGGAGGAGCCGCAGCTGCGCACCACGCTGCTGCCGGGGCTGCTGGAGACGTTGCGCCGCAACCACGGGCGGGGCGGCGGTGACCTGGCGCTCTTCGAGAGCGGCCTGGTCTTCCGGCCGACCGGCCTGGAGCCGGCGGCGATCCGGCCGCCGGTCACGCGTCGGCCGACCGACGAGGAGATCGCCGCGCTCCGGGCGTCGGTGCCGCCGCAGCCGCGTTCCGTGGCCGTGGTGCTGGCCGGCGCCAGGGAGCCCGGCGGCTGGTGGGGGAGCGAGCGCCCCGCCGCCTGGGCCGACGCCGTCGAGGCCGCCCGGGTGGTGGCCCGCGAGGCGCGGGTGGAGCTGATCGTGGAACGCGACCAGCACGCCCCCTGGCACCCCGGTCGCTGCGCGGCGCTGCGGATGCGGGTGGCGGGCGAGCGCCTGCTGGTCGGGCACGCGGGCGAGCTGCATCCCCGGGTGGTGAAGGCGCTGGGGCTCCCGGAGCGCTCCTGCGCGATGGAGCTCCACCTCGACCTGCTGAAGGGCGCCTCCGGCGGCCCGGTGGCCGCGCCCGACATCTCCACCTTCCCGGTGGCCACCCAGGACGTGGCGCTGGTGGTGGACAACGCGGTGCCCGCCGCCGAGGTGGAGGGTGCGCTGCGCGCCGGCGCCGGCGAACTGCTGGAGTCCGTGCGGCTGTTCGACGTCTTCACCGGCGAACAGCTGGGCGCCGGACGGAAGTCGCTGGCCTACGCGCTGCGCTTCCGCGCCCCCGACCGGACGCTGACGGCCGAGGAGGCCACCGCGGCCCGCGAGGCGGCCGTGGCGACGGCGATCTCCCGCACGGGGGCGACGCTGCGGGGCGCGTGACGCCGGGGGCGTGACGCCGGGCGGTGCGGCGGCGCCGCCGCACCGCCCGGCGTCGTCGCCCGGGGCTCCAGGCGCACGCGCACCGGTGCCGCGACCGGCCGTGCGGGGGCGCGGGGAACCACGCGGTCGGCCCGCCCTGCGCGCCGGTCACGACAGGCCACCGGGGCCGCCCGGCGCCGCGACCGCTGTCGACCGCGCCCCGCCACCGAGGCCCCCGGTGGGGCGTGCGACGCCGGGGAGAGCCCCGCCCGCGTTCAGTCCGGCAGCGGCGCCGCCTCGGTGCGGGCGGCCAGCGGCGCGAAGAGGTCGCCCAGCCGCTCCAGCCTGGCCGGCAGCTCGGCCAGCGTGAACGCCAGCTCCTCGGGGCGCCCGCACTCCTCGATCTCCTCCCAGGTGACCGGCGCGGAGAGCGTCGGCAGCGGCCGGGCGCGCAGCGTGTACGGGGTGGCGGTGGTCTTCCGGGCGGCGTTCTGGCTGTGGTCGATGAAGACCTTGCCGGGCCGCAGCCGGCGGGTCATCACCGCGAGCGCCAGTTCGGGCAGCTCCCGCGCGGCCTCGGTGGCCAACCTCTTGGCGTAGGCGGAGGTCTCCCGCGACGACGCCGGCTCCACCGGGCACAGCAGGTGCAGCCCCTTGGACCCCGACGTCTTGGCGTAGCAGGTCAGCCCGTCGGCACCCAGCCGCTCCCGCAGCCACAGCGCCACCCGGCAGCAGTCGACGACCGTCGCCGGCTCACCCGGGTCCAGGTCCAGCACCAGCCGGTCGGCGACGTCGGGCGCGTCGAGCGTCCACTGCGGGGTGTGGAACTCGACGACCAGGTTCGCCGCCCACACCAGCGAGGGCAGGTCCGCGACGACCAGCTGCCGCATCGTGCCCCCGCCGGAACGCGGCACCTCGCCCGTTCTCACCCAGTCGGGCGTGCCGGGCGGCACGTTCTTGGTGAAGAAGCGCTGCCCGGTCCCGCCGTCCGGATAGCGCAGCAGGCTGAGCGGGCGATCGACGAGGTGGGGCAGGAGCAGCGCGCCGTTGCTCGCGTAGTGGTGCAGCAGCTCGCCCTTGGTGGTGCCGTCGGAGTAGAGCACCTTGTCCAGGTTGGAGAGCGTCAGTCGACGGTCCTCCACGGTGACCACAGGCATACATTGAGACTGGCATGGTTGGCGCGAAAGGGGCAGATCATGCGATCCATCTGGAAAGGGTCCATCTCCTTCGGTCTGGTGACCATTCCCATCAAGGTGGTCAGCGCGACCGAGAACCACTCCGTCTCGTTCCGGCAGGTGCACGCCGTCGACGAGGGCCGGGTCCGCTACCGCAAGGTGTGCGAGCTGGACGGCGAGGAGCTGAGCGGCGACGACATCGCCAAGGCGTACCAGGCGGCCGACGGGACGCTCGTCCAGATCAGCGACGCCGATCTCGGGGCGCTGCCGCTGCCCACCGCGCGGACCGTGGAGATCCTCGGCTTCGTGCCGATCTCCGGCGTCGACCCCTACCAGCTGGACCGTTCCTACTACCTGGCGCCCGACAGCGGCGCGGCCAAGCCCTATGTCCTGCTCCGCGAGGCGCTGCGCCGTTCCGGGCAGGCGGCCGTCGCCAAGCTGGCGATGCGCGGCCGGGAGACGCTGGCCCTCGTCCGCACCAGGGAGGACGAGGACGTGCTGGGGATGCACACCCTGCTGTGGCCGGACGAGATCCGTTCCTCGGAGGGGCTGGCGCCCACGGAGAAGGTCACCGTGCGCGACGCCGAGCTGGACATGGCGGACACGCTCATGGACACGCTGGGGTCGGTGGACATGTCGGAGCTGCGCGACGAGTACCGGGCGGCGGTGGAGACCCTGGTCAACGCGAAGCTGGAGGGCATCGAGCCGCCCAGCCCCGGCGAGGAGGCGGAACGGGGCGGGCGGGTGGTCGACCTGATGGCCGCGTTGGAGGACAGCGTGCGCAACGCCAGGGAGTCGCGGGGGGAGGGCGGCGAGGAGGCCACGGTCACCGACATCTCCGGCGGATCGGGCGGCGCGGGCGGTTCCGGCGGAGGGAAGAGCGGCGGGAAGCGCGCGGCCAAGAAGTCGGCGGCCAAGAAGTCCTCGTCTGGCGGCTCCGCCAAGAAGACGGCGGGCAAGCGGAGCGCCGCGAAGAAGACCGCCGACAAGAAGGCGACCGCGAAGAAGTCGACCGCCAAGAAGAGCACGAGCGGGAAGACGTCGGGCGGCAAGACCGCCGCCGCACGCCGCCGCGCCTCCTGACCGCGCCTCGCGCCGGCCGGGCCGCCGCCCGCTCCCGGCGGCGACCGGCGCGGCCGTGCCCCCACGGGAGCCCCCGGCGGATGGACCGCGCCGGCCCGGTCGGCCGGGCGGTCGCTTCCGGGGCCGTCGGTCCGAGGACGTCGCTCAGGTCGGTCAGCCCGGGTAGGAGTAGAAGCCGGCGCCCGACTTCCGCCCCAGCTGGCCGGCGGCCACCATGCGCAGCAGCAGCGGCGGGGGAGCGTACAGCGGCTCCTTGAGCTCCTCGTACATCGAGGCGGCGATCGACGCCACGGTGTCGAGCCCGATCAGGTCGGCGACCTTCAGCGGCCCCTGCGGGTGGGCGCAGCCCAGTTCCATCCCCGCGTCGATGTCGTCACGGCTGGCCGCGCCCGCCTCGTACATCCGCACGGCGGAGAGCAGATAGGGGATCAGCAGCCCGTTGACCACGAAGCCGGAACGGTCCTGTGCCCGGATCGCGTGCTTGCCCAGCACGCCGGTCACCAGGGCCTCCGCCCGCTTCATCACGGCCTCGCCGGTGGTCAGCGCGGGGACCAGCTCCACCAGCCGCTGCACCTGCGCCGGGTTGAAGAAGTGCACGCCGAGAACCTGTGCGGGGCGACTGGTCGCCACCGCGAGATTGACCAGTGGAATGGCCGAGGTATTGGAGGCCAGGATCGCGTCCTCCCTGGTCACCACCTGGTCAAGCACCTGAAAGATCTCGGTCTTGACCTGTTCGTTCTCGACGACGGCCTCGATCACCATGTCGCGGTCGGCGAACTCGCCCAGGTCGGTGGTGAACGACAGCCGCTCCAGCGCCGCGTCCCGGCCGGCGACGTCGATCTTGCCGCGCTCGACGGCCCGCTCCAGCGAGTTGACCAGCCGGGTCCTGCCCAGCTCCAGCGCCTCGCCGGTGGTCTCCGCGACCCGCACCTCAAGCCCGGCCCGCGCACACACCTCGGCGATGCCGGCCCCCATCTGCCCGCACCCGACCACGCCCACGCGCTCGATATCCGTCACACCGTGCCCCTTCGCCTGAAACCGTTCGAAGCCGGACGCCGTCCCGCCGTCCGCCAGGGGCCCGACGTTACCCGCGCGGTGCTCCGCGACCGGCGCCCGGGTCCAGCGCTGCTTCTTCCGGGTCAGTCCTCAAGGACGATCGGCTCGTAGGCGCGGGCGTAGTCGGACAGGAACTCCGTCGCCTCCCGCGGGAGGGGGAGGCGCACGGAGACCGAGTACTCCAGGACGCGCTTCCTCGCGCCGTAGCGCCACACCTCGTAGTCGGGGGCGGCCTCCCAGAGCCCCGGGTAGCGCTCCGCGCTCCCCAATGCTCCCAGCAGCCCGGCCAGGTCCATGGCCGGGACCTCCTCGCCCGGCACGTCCGCCGGCAGCCGGACCCGCTCGCCACCGCCGGCGAACCACGCCGGCCGCCCCTCCGCCAGGGCGGCGAGCTGCTCGGGGCCCAGCGTGTACCAGGGGCCCTCCTCGGTCAGCACCAGCCAGCGGTCGGAGCCGGTGTGGCGGAAGATGTCGCAGCTCTCGCCTTCGAGGACACGCTCGCCGTAGTGGTAGCCGGGCTGGCGCACGGTGTGCGGGGTGCCGCCGGCCTCGACCGTCAGACTCCGCCCGTACCCGGTCATGATCGTTCGGAACTCGGCAAGGAACGCGTCCCTGTGCTCCCAGTCGGTCAGACAGGAGAGGTGCAGCGCCCCCTGGAAGAACGAGGCGCCCGGCCGCCACGTCGCGCGCAGCAGCGTGTAACTCTCCACCAGTGCGGTCCAGCCCGGAACCTGCAGCACGAAGGCGCCGCAGATCTGGCAGCTGGTGAAGTCGTCGGCCATCGGTGGACACCTCTCTCACGGGCTGGGGATCAGCCTAGACGCGGCACGGGAACGATGTATCCCCGGTCGTTGACCGGGCCGTTCGGCGGGAACTCCCCCGGCGGGAACACCCCGTCGCCGTCGAAGAAGCGGAGCTGGTCGTCACGGCTGATGACCACCTCGGTGTGGTCGGTCGTCTTGTAGTCGAGGTCCCGGCTCATGCTGTCCCGCTGGCCGAGCAGCCGCTCCATGTCGTTCGGCGGCCCGGGAAGCCGGTCCTCCGGGTGGGTGTGCGCGATGAAGTCGAACCCCTGGCCACGCAGGTCCCGCGGGATGGCGGAGGTGAACTCCGTGCCCCGGAAGAGGCGCAGCTGGCCGGCGGGGTTCTGGATGATCGCGTGCTCCACGCCCGCGAACCGCTGCAGCTCGGCCATGTGGGAGACGTTCACCTCGGCCGTCCTGATCGGGATGTGCCCGTGCAGTTCGAGGTCGCGGGCGAGCTGCCGCGCCTTCGGGCTGAGCTCCCGGAACGGGATCTGGCCGCCGGGCAGCCGCGAGGAGCCCTTGAACACGTTGGCCATGCCACGCATCCCGGCGGCCACGTCGCCGAGGCCGCCGGTGGCGAGCCCCTTGACGCCGCGCAGCAGGCCGCCCGCCGTGGTGATGCCCTTGAAACCGGGGATGCAGTCCAAAGCGGCGAACGCGACGTCGAGGAGTCCGGCCTCCCCGCGCGCGTACTTGATCAGGGTGTCGGCGAGGACGACGAGCGCGGCGGCGAGGACGACCCAGGCCAGCGGGCCGCCGATGATCATCACGACGATGCCGAGGACCGCGACGACGACCTTGCAGACCTCGACGAAGGTGTCCCAGTTGTCGGTCACCCACTTGATGGCCTTCTCGTACCACTTGCGGTTCTGGATGCCGGCGTCGGAGGCCTCGTCGATGTCGCGGGCGCACTCGCGCGCCGCCTCCTCGCGCATCTCCTGGGCGTCCAGCGCGAGTTGACGCGCGGCCGAGAGCCGTTCCTCCGCGTCGTGCACCCTGCTCTGGGCGGCGCCGGCCGCCGCCTCGGCGGCCTGGCGGTCCCGGGACGCGGCGCGGACGTCCGCCTCGTCCGGCGGCTCGACGTCGTCGCGCTCGCCCTCGCGCTGGAGCCGCTCCGCCTCCTCGCCGGCCCGGCCCACCCAGTCCTCGGCGTCCCCCAGCGCCGACCGCGCGGCGGCCAGGTCCGCCTGTGCCGTGATCGCCCGGTCCAACGCGCGGTCGGCCATGCCCTGCGCGTTCTGGAGCCTGGGCCAGTACGTCTGGAGTGCCCGGGAACAGAGGTCGTAGGAGTCCTCCAGCTTCGTCAGGTTGTCCGGCACGCCCTCGAACTCCCGGCGGAACGCCTCCGCCGACAGCCCCGCCCACTCCAACATGGCGCGTTCGCCCGCCATGCCCCGGATCTTCCCCAGCGCCTCGCCGACGTCGTCCGCGAACTCCTGGAGCTCGTCGGCCAGTTCACGCACCTCGTCCGGATCCCCCGGCGTCGGGTCGCGGTCCATGTCCACCGGAGACCAGTCAGCTGGTCGCGCCACCCGTCCCACCCCCTCGCGTACGCCCCCTGGGCACGCTCCTCTCCTCACACGCTCCGGGAGCCCGGACGGTTCCCCGTCGGCGGACGCGTTCTCGCCACCGCTCCCGGCCCGGCGTCAACCGGGCGGCGCGCCCGGCGGTGTGAAAACCCGAAACCCGGGCGCCCCCGGGTGTGTCAACGGTGGGGGAGCGCCTGATTCCGTCACGCTGTGCTGGGCATGTAGAACGGAACGGACGCGTCTGGGGGTTCACTCATGGGTCGGATCAGCCGCCGGGGCTTCGCCCTGGCCTCGATGGCCACGCTGGTCGGCACGTTCAGCACGGGATCGGTGGCCGGGGCCAGGGAGCGGGGCGGTGCCGTGCCCGCCGCCGACGGCGCCGGGGACGGCGCGGTGCCGCTCGCCGAGGAGTTGCGCGGGATGTGGATCGCCTCGGTCAGCAACATCGACTGGCCGGCCCAGCCGGGGCAGTCGGCCGACACCGTCCGCTCCGACCTGGTCAAGCTGCTGGACGTCGCGGTCCGCTGGGAGTTGAACACGGTCTTCCTCCAGGTGCGGCCCACCGCCGACGCGTTCTGGCCCTCGCCGCACGAGCCCTGGTCCGAGTGGCTGACGGGCACCCAGGGCGAGGACCCGGGCTGGGACCCGCTGGCGTTCGCCGTCGAGGAGGCGCACGCGCGGGGGCTCGCGCTGCACGCGTGGTTCAACCCGTACCGCGTCGCCACCCACACCGACCCGTCCCGGCTGGCGGCCGACCATCCCGCGCGCCGCGAGCCGAGCTGGGCCGTGCCCTACGGCGGGCGGCTGTACTACAACCCGGGGCTCCCCGAGGTGCGGGAGTTCGTGCAGGACGCGATGATGCACGCCGTCACCTCCTACGACATCGACGGCGTGCACTGGGACGACTACTTCTACCCGTACCCGGTGGCCGGCGAGTCGTTCGACGACGACGACGCCTTCGCCGAGCACGGTGGCGACTTCGCCGACAAGGGCGACTGGCGCCGGAACAACATCGACCTGCTGGTGCGCGAGATGCGGGACCGGGTCGCCGAGGCCAAGCCGGAACTGCCCTTCGGCGTCAGTCCGTTCGCCGTCTGGCGGAACAAGTCGACCGACCCGCTCGGCTCCGACACCCGGGGCGGCGTGCAGACCTACGACGACCTCTACGCGGACGTGCGCACCTGGGTGCGGGAGTCCTGGGTCGACTACGTGATCCCGCAGATCTACTGGGAGATCGGCAACGAGGCCGCCGACTACGCGGTGCTCGCCGCGTGGTGGTCGGAGGTCGCCGACGGCACGGACGTCGCGCTCTACCTCGGCGAGGCGGCCTACAAGGTGGGCGACCCGGCGCAGCCGGCGGCCTGGCAGGAGCCGGGCGAGCTGTCCTCGCACCTGGCGCTGACCGCGGAACGGCACCCCCAGGTCGGCGGGCATGTCTTCTACTCGGCCAAGCAGGTCGCCGCCGACCCCCTGGGCGCGCTCACCCGGGTCTGGGAGGACCACTACCGCTCCGGTTCCTGAGGAGGGGGTCCCGCCACCGGGTCGCGCTGTTCGCGAGTGGCTACTCGGAACCGGTGCCCGGCTCAGACGGTCGGAACGGTGCCGCCGTCGATGACGTACTCCGCGCCCACGGTGGACGAGGCCCGGTCCGACACGAGGAAGCCGACCAGGTCCGCGACCTCTTCCGTCGTCGCGAACCTTCCGATCGGAACCCCTCCGAGGGAATCCATCAGGCTCCGCTCCGCCTCTTCGCGGGTCAGTCCGTTGCCCTCGGCGAGCTGGTCGATGAAGCCCGCATACGCTCCGGTCCGAATCCCCCCGGGGCTGACGGCGTTCACTCGCACGCCTCGTGGGGCCAGTTCGTTCGCGAGACCCTTGCTGTACGTACGCAGGGCACCCTTCGCTGACGCGTACGGCAACGTCGCGTCGTGCAACGGCATCTGACGCTGAATCGACGTGACGTGGACAACCACTCCCGATCCCGCCTCCACCATGGCCGGCAGCAGTGCGCGATCCAGTCGGACGGCTCCCAGGAAGTTCAGGTCGAGTTCCGCCAGCCAGTGCTCCTCAGTCGCCGCGGCGAATCCGCCAGGCGGGGTCGACGATCCTCCGACGACGTGCACCAGGATGTCCAGCGCACCTCCCTCGGAGATCCTGGACACCACAACCTCCACACCGCCCACCGTGGAAGTGTCCGCCTCGATGAACCGGTCGGGGCGCTCGTAACCGCCGGGCATAGTGCGTGCCGTGGTCCACACGTCGGCACCCATCTCTCGCAGTCTCTCTACGACGGCCTTGCCCGAGCCCTTCGAACCGCCCGTGACCAGCGCCCGGCGACCGTTGAGACGATCGCGATCTGAACGAGACATTTTTCTCTCCGCTGAAGATTGGTAATGGGGCGCGTGCGGTCAGGCCGGGTGGTTGGCGATGACGAGTTCGGCGATGAGGTCGTCCCGCAGCGCGAACCGGTAGTCGAGCTCGGCGACGCCTCCCGGGAAGGTGCCTTCGAGCCGCACGGTGACCACCCAGTGGGTGTCATCGACGCGGTGAGCGCCGATCCGCTCGGTCGTGTACGCGAACTCGGACCCGGCGTCCCGCAGGAACGCGTAGGTCTCCTCCCGGCCGCGGAAGGTCTCGTCCTGGTCGACGATCACCGCGTCCTCGGCGAGGAACGACGAGGCGGTGTCAGCGTCGCGGACGATGTGGGCGCCCAGGAACTGGCGCACGGCGGTCGGGAGCAGAGCGGACGGAAGACCGGTGTGCTGTGTCATGAGCCCACCGTGTGACCTCGCGGCGCGGGAGGGTCAAGCCGTGGACCCTCCCCCGGGGGGAACGTTCAGAATGAGGGCGTGCTGACCATCGGCGAGTTCTCGCGGCTGACCCACTTGAGCGTGCGGACCCTGCGCCGGTATCACGAGGCGGCCCTGCTGGAACCCGCCGTGGTGGACGAGGCCACCGGTTACCGCTACTACGGCGTCGATCAGATCCCGACCGCGCAGGTCATCCACCGGCTCCGCGAGCTCGACGTCCCCCTGAGCGATGTGCGGCAGATCCTGCGGACCCCCGACCCCGGTGTCCGGGCGGCGCTGGTCGCGGAGCACCTGCGACGCCTCGAAAACGCGCTCGACCGCACCCGGGCCGCAGTCGTGTCGCTGCGCCGCCTCCTCCGGCCCGACCCCGCGCCCATCGACGTCGAGCTGCGTGCGGAGCCCGCACGGACGGTCGCGGCGGTGGAGGCCGTGGTCGGGCATCGCGACATCGAGACCTGGTACGCGGGCGCGATGGCCGAATTGGAGGCGGCCGTCGCCGGCGACGTGACCGGACCGCCGGGCGGCAGCTACGACAACGCCCTTTTCGAGCAGGAGCGCGGTCACGCGCTCGTCTACCTGCCGTCAGCCGCGCCGCCTCGCACCGGACGCGTGCACCCCGTGAGTCTGCCGGCCGCGGAACTCGCGGTCACCACCCATGTCGGCGAGCACGACGACATCGAGGTCACGTACGGCGAACTCGGGACCTGGGTGGTGGAGAACGCGATGTCGGTGGCCGGGCCGGTGCGGGAGGTCTACGTTGTCGGCCCCCGTGACACGAGCGACCCCGCTGCGTGGCGCACCGAGATCGGCTGGCCGGTCTTCCGAGTCACCTGAGGCGGTCGGTGCGGTGCGGAGCCTGGGAACGACGGGGCGCACACGTTGAGCCTCGCGCACTCACGAGGGGGGCACCGAGGCTCGATACCGTACGCGAGCCGGCCTGGACACCGCGATGTCAGCGGCGCTGATGCCGTGGCGGAAGCCGAGGGCCGTCCACGATCCGGGCAAGGTCCTCCTGGAGGTGGTCCTGACGGTCGCCTTGGCCGGTGACTGCCTCGCGGATGCCGGCGCCGCGGGCGGAGCCGGCTGGGTGCGGGCCGGTGGCCTCCGGCCCGACGGCCTCCCGCCTCATCGACACCCTCGCCGCCTCCGACGAGAAGGCCCCGGCGGCGGTCCGTGCCGCCCGGGCCGAAGCGCGCGCCCGCGTCTGGGAGTCGGCCGGCGAGCGGGCGCCGGACGCGGACGGGGCGGTGACCGGGGGCCCGGCAACCCGCACCCCCTACGACAGCAGCCCGCCACCGGAGGAGTGGAACCCGGCGTCACCCCGAGACGAGCCCCGGGCCCCCGCCTGACCACCCGCGATCCACGGCACGAAACGGCCCACCGACTCCGTCGGCGGACCGTCATGAAACCGCGAGGCTGGGCGGGCGGGGGAGCCCGGGGGAGCGGACCGGAGAATTAACGCGCGGGTAGTGGTCTACTCCTCAAGGTGTTCGTACCATCACGCCCATGCTGGTAACGCTGATAGCCGCTGCCCGCAGTTCCTCGCTTCTGGACGCCCGGTTCGACGACGAGCGCCCCCTGGACGCGGCCGGATGGCAGGCCCTGGAGCACGCCATCCCGATGCTGCTGCCGCTGGCGGCGGCCGAGTTGCGTTACTGCTCCCCGACGCCGTGCAGTCGCCAGACCGGGGAGGCGCTCGGTCTGGCGCCGTTGGCCCAACTCGCCCTGCGCGACTGCGACATGGGCCGGTGGCGCGGCATGACCCTTCAGGAGGTGACGCTGCGGGAGCCGCAGGCGGTCGACGTCTGGCTGGCCGACCCGAGGTCCGCGCCGCACGGCGGGGAGTCTTTGCTGGCCTTCGTCTCCCGGGTCGGGACCTGGCTGGACACCCGGCCCGTCGAGGGGGAGGGGCTGATCGTGGCGGTCACCGAACCGGCCGTGATCAGGGCGGCGATGCTCTACGCGCTCAAGGCGCCGCCCGCCTCCTACTGGCGCACCGAGGTCCATCCGCTCTCCGTGGTCAGCCTGAGCGGCTGCCGGGGGCACTGGACCCTGCGTCTCGGGTGAGCCGCTCCACCCCCTCGCCGGTCCACTGGTCAGGGCCCGCGCCGACCCGGGCGGCGCCTCCCCCCACTCGAACGCCGCCCCCGCCGCCCCCGCCGGACGCGGGTCGGGCACCATGGAGGCATGAACGCGCGACCGGTGCTGGTCTTCGACGGCGACTGCGGTTTCTGCACCACCTCGGTGAACTTCGCCGAGCGTCGGATCAGACCCGACTGCACGACGGTCGCCTGGCAGTTCGCCGACCTCGACGCGCTCGGCGTCACGGAGGAACGCGCGCGGCACGAGGTGCTGTGGGTGACGCCGAACGGCCGGGTGTACGGAGGGGCCGCCGGCGTCGCGAAGCTGCTGATGCGGGCCGGCGGCGTCTGGGCGCCGCTGGGCGCGGCGCTGATGATCCCGCCCGTCAGCTGGCTGGCGGCCGGCGTCTACCGGCTGGTCGCCCGCAACCGCCAGCGGCTGCCGGGCGGCACCGCCGCCTGCGCCCTGCCTCCGCCCCCGGGCGCCCGGCGGTAGCCGACCCGGGTCAGCGGTAGACCAGCAGCGCGGGCAGCCCCTGCTCGCGGCTGGAGAACTCCTCGCTGACCAGGGCGAACGTCGCGGTCTCCGGGTGCCACAGCGGCGCCACCGGCCGGCTCGTCACCACGCCGGTCTGCCGTACCATCGCCGTCTCGCGCTCCGCCGCGTCCTCGTCCAGGCGCATCACCGTGCGGGACTCGCCGGTCTCGACCGAGAGGGCCACCAGCGCCCCGGGGAGGGCGCCCACGGACGGCTGGTAGGCGTGGAGCGAGTCGCCGGGCCCCAGGAACGGGATGAGCTCCTCGTGCCCCTCGGTCGGCGCGGCCTCCCACGTCGGGGCTCCGGTGGTCAGGTCGAAGGCGACCAGTTCGCCGCCGGTCTCGCCCGGGGTCGAGGTCGGGACGAGGAGCAGCTCTCCCTCCCCGTCCGACACCACGGGGCAACGCACGCTCGGGGCCGCGCAGTCGGCATGGCGCTCGGGGTCGAAGTCCACCCGGTGGGAGACGGCGGCGAGGTTGTCGCTTACCACCAGGACCGCGTCGTCGCCGACGCCTCCCTCGCCGTCACCGAGGGAGGCGGTGACGGTGAGCGGCTCCAACGCCAGGACCCCGTCGACGGACAGCGTCCCGTCCTCGTACTCCGGGGTGTACTCCCAGGCCCACGACTCGCCGCCGTCCTCGTCCAGGCCCCGGACCGAGCCGCCGGCTCCCGCGTCGTGGACGGCCTGCTCGCCGCAGCCGCGCCGGGCCACCAACTCGCCGTCGAGCACCTGGTATCCGACGTCGGCGCAGCCGTCCTCGTAGCGGTTGGCGTACCAGAGCTGTTCACCGGTGCTGATCCGGTAGCCGGCGCCGCCGGTGGCCGAGCCGCCCGCGAGGGCGACCGTGTCGCCGATGATCGCCGGCTCGTCGAACGGGCCGGGGGGCGCCGGCAGTTCCACTGGCCAGGTGACCAGTTCCTGACCTGTGGTCAGGTCCAGCACCGTCAGCATCTCGC
Source organism: Streptomyces zhaozhouensis (assembly GCF_900230195.1). Lineage (GTDB taxonomy): Bacteria > Actinomycetota > Actinomycetes > Streptomycetales > Streptomycetaceae > Streptomyces > Streptomyces zhaozhouensis. The sequence continues at coordinate 151,972 of NZ_OCNE01000003.1, read as the reverse complement.
AGTGGCCGCCCTGGAGCAGCGCGATCCGGTTCTCGTCCGCGTTCGCCGAGACCGGGCACTCCCGTTGACTGCGGTCGGTGTTCCGCTCGACGTTCACACGCCACAGCTCCTCGCCGGTGCCCGGGTCCATGGAGACGACCGCGCTGTCCACGACCCGGACCAGGGCGCCGTCCACGAACCACGCGCCGCGCGCCACCAGCGGGGACCGCTCGGGGGAGACCCCCGGCGCCGACTCGGACAACACCAGGGAGCCCTCCGCCGGTTCGAGGTCCCTCGGGGCGTCCTCGACGGTGGTGTCCGTGTCCCCGTCGTCGCCGCCGAGCAGCAGCCAGGCGACGCCCCCGCCACCGGCGAGCGCCAGCACCAGGGCGACGGCGAGCAGCGCCCCGGGGACGCGCCGACGGCCGGGCGGCGGGGAGGGGGGCGGGCCGAACCGCCCCGGCGGCGGCGAGTTCGGCGGCCCGGGGAGCGGGGCCCCCGAGTACGGGTTGGTCCCTGGCTGTCGCATGGCGGATCCCTCGGGAAGGTGACGGACGGCGGGGCGGTGCCCGTCGCCCGACTGCGACGGCGCGGAACGGGCGCACGAGGCGTACAGCCCCTCGTCGGTCACGACGCTCGGCGGACCGTGTCGGTTCCGGCGCGGGGGGATCGGACAGGCGTCCGACCGCGCGCCGGGCGGGGCGGCGCGCGGGGGAGGCGTCAAAGGGGGCACGCGCCAACGGAGTTGACTACGCAAAGTGTCCAGTTGATTTCAGCCATCCCCGAACGCCGCGCACCGGAACCGTCACCCGGGGGATCTGTCCGGTGGCTCGCCGTGCTCGTCCGGCTCGGGGCGGACCGCGGTCATGGCCGAGATCTCCCTGATGTCCCGTCCGGTGAGGGTGATCTGCCCCGCGCCCCGGTTGTGCGGGACCTCCCGCAGCCGCGCCTTGCGGCGCAGCCAGCGCGCCGACCACGGCAGCCAGCGCGCGGCCTCCTCGGGTGTGTAGTGGAACAGCTCGCCCTCCGGAGTCCCAGGTGCGGGCACGTCCCGCTCGGGTTGGGGTGGTGGCGGCGGTTCGTCGTCGGCCCGGAGCAGGTCGGCGACCGGCACCTCAAGCGCCGTGGCGATCCGGTGGAGGCTCGCCTCGCTGGCGCCGGCCAGGCCGCGTTCCAGACGGGAGATGTGGCCTCGGTCCAGATCCGTGAGCCGGGCCAGTTGTCGCAGGCTCATCCGTCGCACCACGCGGATGGCACGGATCGCGGTGCCGTTCGGTGTCACGTTCAGAGGATAGGGGCACGCACGATGCGTGAGCAACTATTGAAGATCAGTAACTATCCATTAAGGCATTGTAGTTGCTTATTGGGAAGGCCCGGTAAACCTCGGTCAACCTGGGGGCGTGGCACATGCTGATCCATGGCTGATTTGGGGCTGGTGCGTTGCCCTCAGGTGCGGCAACCTACAGTGCATGACTCAAGACTGGGCACGACTGGGAACGATGTTGAAGCGCGCGCGGGAGAGCCGTGGGCTTCAACAAAAGTTCGTCGCCAAGTCCCTGACCGTGGAGCGCGGCGCCATCTACAACATCGAGAAGGGCGCCATCAAGAAGCTCACCGGCACCATCAACCGCTATGCGGAGATGGTCGGTTGGGCGCCGGAGTCGCTGCGGCTCGTCCTGGAGGGCGGGGACCCGGTGACCGTCGACGACATCGAGCGGTCCACGGCGGGCAAGGGGCAGGCGGAGCCGGCCGTCGCCGGCGACCCCGGCCAGGCGGGGCTGTCCCTGGTGGTACGCAAGGCGCTCTCGCAGGGAGAGTTGATCGACTCCGAGGTTCAGTCTCTGGGCACACCGGATGGACAGATCCAGGTGGCGATCGTCGCCAGGGCTCAGCCCGGCGCGACGGCGGCCCAGCTCGACCAGGCCGGCATGGTGTGGGCGCGGGTGCGCCTCGCGCTGATCAAGGCCCTCGACGAGGAACAGGGCGGCGGACGCTAGGCGCTCCGCCCGCGCGCACGATCTGCTGAGTTGCCTTGAGGCATCGTGTGAGCCCAGTAACCAGACGTCTGAGCCCCCACCCGTTCCCCCGGAGAGAAAGGCTCCGCAAACGCCGTCCCCGACCCCAGGGCCGCGCGGCCGCCCCGGCCGCGCGGCCCGCGTGCGTGCCGGCAGGGGAGGGTGGCGCCGGGCTGTCGGGTCACGGGGGCGCGCCCTCAGGGAGCCGGGAGGGGCACGGGGGTGAGTGCGCGCAGGCGCGCCCAGCGGTTGGAGCGGAGGAACGCCGCTGCCCGTTCCCCCGTCGCCCGGTCGACGGTGGCGCCCGTCTCGTTGCCCGTGCCGAGGTCCCTGGCCGTGACACGCAGGATGTCGTTGGCGTCGCAGTCGGCCGTCACCTCGATCCGGGGCACGCCGCGGGGAGCGGGTGGCAGGGCGAGTTCGAGCACCGCGAGGGTCCGGTTGCGCGCCGCTTCCTTGAGCTCGCCCTCCACGACGTGGAGCACGGCCACGGGCTGGTCGTCCGTGTGCGTGGTGAAGATGTCGGAGCGCTTCGTGGGGATCGTCGTGTTCCGCTGGAGCAGCTTGGTGGTCGTCCCCCCGTTGGTCTCGACGCCGATGGAGTAGGGGGCGACGTCGAGGAGCATCATGTCCCGCACCGCGCCGGTCAGGACGCCCGCCTGCAGGGCGGCGCCCCCGGCGACGGCCCCGGGGGCCAGGCCCCGGTGGGGCTCACGGCCGTCCGTGAGCCGGCGGATCAGGTCGCCCACCGCGGGCATCCGGGCGGCGCCGCCCGCCACGACCACCTGGTCGATGTCGGCGGGCGTGTACTCGGCGTCGGCGAGGACGTGCTCGACGGGGGCGCGGCAGCGTTCCAGCAGGTCCCGGGTGAGCGTCTCGCACTCCTCGCGGGTCAGCTCCTCTTCGAGGTGGACGGGGCCGTCCGGCCCGGTGGCCAGGTAGGGCAGCCGGACGGTCGCGGCGCGCGCCGCCGACAGCTCGATCCTCGCGGCCTCGGCCGCCTCGCGCAGCCGCTCGGCCGCGGCGGCGTCGCCGGCGAGGTCCACGCCGTGCCGCCGCCGTACGCGCTCGGTCAGATGCCTGACGATCCGCCGGTCCCACTCGTCGCCGCCGAGCCAGCTGTCGCCCGCGGTGGCCTTGATCTCCACGACGCCGTCGCCGAGTTCGACCAGGGAGACGTCGAGGGAGCCGGCGCCGAGGTCGAAGACGAGGACGGTGCAGTCGTCACGGTGCGCTCCGTAGGCCATCGCCGCGGCCGAGGGCTCGTTGACCAGCCGCAGGACGTTGAGCCCGGCCCGTTCGCCGGCCCGCAGCAGCGCGGCCCGCTGGTCGCGACGGAAGCCGGCGGGCACCGCCAGCACCGCGTCGGTGACCGGGTGGCCGAGGTAGCCCTCGGCGTCCTCGCGCAGCCGGGCGAGTACCTGTCCGGCGACGTCCTCGGCGGTCAGCCGGACGTCCCCCCGCGCGAGGCGCCGGCCGGTGCCCAGCCACAGCTTGGCGGCGCGCGCGGTGTGGCCGGGGTCGGTGAGGGCCTGCCGCTCGGCGGCCGTGCCGACGAGGACGTCCCCCTCGGCGGTGAGGGCCACCACGCTGGGGGTGGTGAGCGCGCCCTGGGCGTTGGGGACCAGCGAGACCTCGCCGCCCTCCAGGACGGCGACGGCCGCGTGCGCCGTGCCGAGGTCGATGCCGACGGCCCGACGCGCCCGACCCGCCCGCCGCGCAGTGTCCGGTCCGCCGTCCGGTGCCGCCGTCGCCCCGGCGGTCTCGGTGGCCTCCGCGGCGCCTGCCGTCCTGGCGTCCCCGGCCGTTCCGGCGTCCCCGGCCGTTCCGGCGGCCTCGGTGTAGGGGGCGGTCGGGGGCGCGGCGTGCCGCTGGATGAGGGTGGTGACGGCGTCCGGCCAGGGGGTGGAGCCGAAGAGGTCGTCCTCCGGTTCCCAGTGCGCGCCGATCCGCTCCAGCAGCGCGGTGAGCGTGGGCCGTTCGCCGGGCGTCTTCGCCAGGCAGGCGTCGACCAGTTCGCGCAGCGGCCCCGTGAGCCCGTCCAGCCGGGGCCGCGCGTTGACCACCCGGTGGAGCACCGCCAGCGGTGGGCCCTCCCCGAAGGGGCCGGACCCCGTGGCGGCGAAGGCGATCACCGCACCGAGCGCGAACACGTCGCCGGCCGGGCCGATCTCGCCGCCCTCGGCCTGCTCGGGCGACATGAAGCCCGCCGTCCCCACCACCAGGCCGGTCGCCGTCAGCGCGGTGTCCTCCCGCGTCCGCGCGATCCCGAAGTCGATCACCCGCGGCCCGTCGGCGGCCACCAGCACGTTCGACGGCTTCAGGTCCCGGTGCAGCACCCCCACGGCGTGGATGGCCCCCAACGCCTCCACCAGCCCCGCCGTCAGCCGCCACACCGCGTCGTCGGGAAACGGCCCCGCCGCGCCGACCGCCGCCGCCAGATCGGGTCCCGGGACATAGGCGGTCGCGACCCACGGCGGGTCGTCCTCCGGCCCGGCGGCCATCACGGGGGCCGTGAACGCCCCGCCCACCGCCCGCGCCGCCGCCACCTCCCGCGCGAACCTCCGCCGGAACTCCGCCTGCCGCGCCAGGTGCGGGTGCACCGTCTTCACCGCGGCCGCCCGCCCGCCCGGCGACCGGCCGAGGAACACCTCGCCCATCCCGCCGGCACCCAGCCGGCCCCGCAACCTGAACCCGCCCACCTGCTCCGGGTCCCCGGCCCTCAGCGGCTCCACCCCGGCCTCCTTCGTCACGCCCCACCCAACGGACCGGTGCCAACGCCCGGTGTCCACAGGCAGGTTACGTTCCCCGGCGCCCGCGGTGGCCGGCCGGAGGGCCGGGGCGGGCGGCGCGGCCAGGGGGTGTCCGCCCCGGGGCGCCATTGCATAAACGTGCCTGGCTACGTATAGTCATGCTATTCCACGGAGGAGGCGATGGCAGTGCGGGCTGCGGTGGCGGGCGCCAGCGGGTACGCGGGAGGCGAGGTGCTGCGGCTGTTGTCGGCGCACCCGGAGATGGAGATCGGCGCGGTCACCGCGCACGCCAACGCCGGGCAGGCCCTCGGCGGCCTCCAGCCGCACCTGGTGCCGCTGGCCGACCGGGTGCTCGCACCGACCTCGGTCGAGACGCTGTCCGGGCACGACGTCGTCTTTCTCGCGCTGCCGCACGGCCAGTCGGCCGCCGTCGCCGAGCAGTTGGGCGACGACGTGCTGGTCGTCGACTGCGGCGCCGACTTCCGGCTGCGGGACGCCGCCGTCTGGGAACGCTTCTACGGCACCCCGCACGCCGGCACCTGGCCCTACGGCCTGCCCGAACTCCCCGGCGCGCGCGAGGCGCTGCGCGCCACCCGGCGCGTCGCCGTGCCCGGCTGCTACCCGACCGCCGTCAGCCTGGCGCTCTTCCCCGCCTACGCGGCCGGCCTTGTCGAGCCGGAGGCCGTGGTCGTCGCCGCCTCCGGCACCTCGGGCGCCGGCAAGGCGATGAAGCCGCACCTGCTGGGCAGCGAGGTGATGGGCTCGATGAGCCCGTACGGCGTGGGCGGCGGCCACCGCCACACCCCCGAGATCGCGCAGAACCTCTCCGGACTCGCCGGCGAGCCCGTCACCGTCTCGTTCACCCCGACGCTCGCGCCCATGCCGCGCGGCATCCTCGCCACCTGCACGGCCCGGGTCCGCCCCGGCACCACGGCCGCCGCGATCCGCGAGGGCTACGCCGAGGCGCTGGCCGGCGAACCGTTCGTGCGGCTGCTGCCCGAGGGGCGGTGGCCGGCGACGGCGGCCGTGGTCGGCTCCAACGTCGCGCTTCTCCAGGTCACCCTCGACGAGGCCGCCGGCCGGCTGGTCGCCGTCAGCGCGATCGACAACCTCACCAAGGGCACCGCCGGCGGCGCCGTCCAGTCCATGAACCTCGCGCTCGGCCTCCCCGAGGAGACCGGCCTGCCGCTGAACGGGACCGCCCCGTGAGCGTCACCGCCCCCGTCGGCTTCACCGCCACCGGCGTCGCCGCGGGAGCCGCGCCCGACGGCGCGCCCGACCTGGCGCTCGTCGTCAACGAGGGCCCCGGCCTGGCCGCCGCCGGGGTGTTCACCACCAACCGCGTCAAGGGCGCCCCCGTCCTGTGGACCGAGCAGGTGCTGCGCGGCGGCGCGGTCGCCGCCGTGCTGGTCGACGCCGGCTGCGCCAACGCCTGCACCGGACCACTCGGCTTCCAGGACGCCCACGCCGCCGTCGAGCACACCGCGCGGCTGCTGGACCGCGACGCCGCGCGGATCGCGCTGGCCGCCACCGGCCCGATGGGGGTGCGGCCCGCGATGGACCGGCTGCTGCCCGGCGTGGAGGCGGCCGCCGCGCGGCTCTCCGAGTTCGGCGGCGACCGCGCCGCCCGCGCGATCATGACCACCGACACCCAGCCCAAGACGGCCGCCGTGCGCGGCGGGAGCGGCGCCGGCTGGACCGTCGGCGGCATGGCCAAGGGCGGCGCGATGCTCGCGCCCTCCCTCGCCACGCTGCTGGTGGTGCTCACCACCGACGCCGACCTTCCCGCGCCCGAGCTGGCCCGCGCGCTGCGCGCCGCGACCCGCGCCACCTTCGAACGGATCGACGCCGACGCCGTCGCCTCCCCGAACGACACCGTGCTGCTGCTCGCCTCCGGCGCCTCGGGCATCGCGCCCGCCCCGGAGGAGTTCGCCGAGGCGGTGCGCGCCGTCTGCGCCGACCTGGCGCGGCAGTTGGTGAAGGACGCGGAGGGCGCCACCAAGGAGATCGCCGTCGAGGTGACCGGCGCCGTCGACGAGGAGCAGGCGCTGACCGCCGCCCGCGCCGTCGCCCGCGACCCGCTGGTCAAGGCGGCGCTGCGCGCCGAGGACCCCGCCTGGCCCCGCGTGGTCGCCGCCGTCGGCGCGAGCGGCGCGGCCGTCGAGCCGCACCGGCTCGCCGTGGCGGTCAACGGCGTCCCGGTCTGCCGCGACGGCGCGCCCGCCGAGGACGCCGCCGCCGTCGACCTGCGCTTCCGTGAGGTCAGGCTCACTGTCGACCTGGGTGCGGGGGACCGGTCCGCCTCCCTGTGGACCACGGACTGGGCGGCCGGCGCCGCCCGTTGAGCCCACCGACCCGCCCCAGCACACCCGCCCGCAGCATTCCCACCCGAGCCGAAAGCGTGTGATGACGGTCAACGCACCCAAGGCCGAGGCGGCCCCCGAGGCCGCTCCCGACTCCGACACGTCCCCCGCCGCCGACGAACCGGGCGCGCGCGGCGCGCGCCGGCACACCGCGCTGCCGAAGGCGCGCATCCTGATCGAGGCCCTGCCCTGGCTCACCCGCCACCACGGCAGGACGGTGGTGATCAAGTTCGGCGGCAACGCCATGGTCGACGAGGAGCTGAAGGCCGCCTTCGCCCAGGACGTCGTCTTCCTGCGCCACGCGGGACTGCGCCCGGTGGTGGTGCACGGCGGCGGCCCGCAGATCAGCCGGCAGCTCGCACGCCTGGGCCTGGAGTCCGAGTTCAAGGCGGGCCTGCGCGTGACCACCCCCGAGACCATGGAGGTGGTCCGGATGGTGCTCGCCGGTCAGGTGCAGCGCGAGCTGGTCGGCCTGCTCAACCGGCACGGCCCGCTCGCCGTCGGCATGACCGGCGAGGACGCCCACATCCTCACCGCCGTCAAGCGCCTGGCCGAGGTCGACGGCGAGCCCGTGGACCTCGGCCGGGTCGGCGAGATCACCGCCGTCGAGACGGGCGCCGTCCGGGCGCTGCTGGACAACGGGCGCATCCCCGTCATCTCCTCCATTGCCCGCAGCGCCGACGACGACCACGTCTACAACATCAACGCCGACACCGCCGCCGCCGCGCTCGCCGCCGCGCTGGGCGCCGAGACGCTGATGGTCCTCACCGACGTCGAGGGCCTCTACGCCGACTGGCCGGCCAGCGACGAGGTCATCAGCCGGCTGACCGTCAGCGAGCTGGAGCGGCTGCTGCCCGAGCTCGCCAGCGGGATGGTGCCCAAGATGGAGGGCTGCCTGACCGCCGTCCGCAACGGGGTGCGCACCGCCCGCGTCATCGACGGCCGGGTGCAGCACTCCATCCTGCTGGAGATCTTCACCGACGAGGGGATCGGCACGATGGTCGTCCCCGACGACCACCCCGTCCCGAACGCGGCCGCCCCCGCCGCCGCCCACGCCGCGCCCACCGAGGGAGAGTCCTGATGAGCAACGAGTCCCTGCACGCCAGGTGGCAGGCGTCCCTGATGGACAACTACGGCCGGCCGAGGGTGCCGTTGACGCGCGGTGAGGGCGCCAGGTTCTGGGACGCCGACGGACGCGAGTACCTGGACTTCGTCGGCGGCATCGCCGTCAACTCGCTCGGCACCGCGCACCCCGCCGTCGTCGAGGCGGTCTCCCGCCAGGTCGCCTCGCTCGGCCATGTCTCCAACCTCTTCGTCGCCGAGCCGCCGGTGGCGCTCGCCGAGCGGCTGCTCGAACTGGCCGGCCGGCCAGGACGGGTCTACTTCTCGAACTCGGGCGCCGAGGCCAACGAGGCCGCGTTCAAGCTGGGCCGGCTCACCGGGCGGCGGCACATGGTCGCCGCCGAGGGCGGCTTCCACGGGCGGACGGTGGGCGCGTTGGCGCTCACCGGGCAGGCCGGCAAGCAGGACGGCTTCCTCCCGCTGCCCGGGGACGTGACCCATGTCCCCTACGGCGACGCCGAGGCGCTGCGCGCCGCCGTCACGGAGGAGACCGCGCTGGTGGTCCTCGAACCGGTGCAGGGCGAGAACGGCGTGGTCGTCCCGCCGGACGGGTACCTCGCCGCGGCCCGCGAGATCGCCACGGCCAAGGGCGCACTGCTGGTGCTCGACGAGGTGCAGACCGGGATCGGCCGCACCGGGCACTGGTTCGCCGGCCTGGCCCAGGGCGTCGAGGCCGACATCGTCACCCTGGCCAAGGGGCTCGGCGGCGGGCTGCCCATCGGCGCCACCCTGGCGTTCGGACCTGCGGCGGAACTCTTCACCCCCGGCCGGCACGGCTCCACCTTCGGCGGCAACCCGGTCTCCTGCGCCGCCGCGCTGGCCGTGCTGGACACCCTCGCCGCCGACGACATCCTCCGGCGGGTGAAGGCGACCGGCGAGCTGCTGCGGGACGGCGTCGAGCGGTTGGGGCACCCGCTGGTCGAGGGGGTCAGGGGCGCCGGGCTGCTGCTCGGTATCGTGCTCACCGAGCCCGTCGCCGCACGGGCGCAACGATTCGCCCAGGACGCGGGGCTGCTGGTGAACGCCGTCGCGCCCGACGTGCTGCGGCTGGCGCCCCCGTTGATCATCGGGAGCGCGGAGGTCGACGCGTTCCTGGCCGCGCTGCCGGCGGCGCTGGACGCGGCGGCCGAGGCGGCCGGCGGGGGCGAAGGATGACAACCGGAGAGGGAGCATGACGGAGCAGGCGCAGCCCAGGGGCGGATCGGGCAACGGGCCCGCGGTGCCCCAGACGCGAACGGCCCGGCACCGCAGGATCGTCGAGATCCTCAACCGGGGCCCGGTGCGCTCCCAGAGCCAGCTCGCCAAGCTGCTCGCCGACGACGGGCTGAGCGTCACCCAGGCGACGCTCAGCCGGGACCTGGACGAGCTGGGCGCGGTGAAGATCCGCAACGCGAGCGGTGAGTTGATCTACGCCGTGCCGAGCGAGGGCGGTTACCGCACGCCGAGGGCGCCGCTGGGGGAGTCGGCCAAGGAGGAACGGATGGCCCGCCTCGCCGGCGAGCTGCTGATCTCCGCCGAGGCCTCGGCCAACCTGGTGGTGCTGCGCACCCCGCCGGGCGCCGCGCAGTTCCTCGCCTCGGCGATCGACCAGGCGGAGGTCCACGACATCCTCGGCACCATCGCCGGCGACGACACCCTCCTCCTCATCAGCCGCGCCCCCGACGGCGGACAGTCCCTGGCCGACCATCTGCTGCGGCTGGCCCAACGCGACGAGTAGCCCCGTGCCGGGGGTTCGCCGACGACCCACCTTGCCGGTGACGAACCGTTGTCGTCCGCGGCCGGCCGCGGACGCGGCGCGCCGTTCCCCGCGCCCCCGGGGGCGTTGCCGGTGCGCGGGGAAGTACGCGAGCAACTGCCCACCGGGCTGGTAGCCGACAACGCGCCTGGTGCCCCGGCTCCGTTGTCGTCCCCGGCGCGACCGTCCACGGACCGGCAGCCGACGACCCACCCGACCACCCGGGCCGCCCGCGTCAGCTGGAGCGGCGGCAGGCCATCTCCGCCAGGGAGAGCAGGCGTTCGACGGGCTCGCCCGTGGTCGGGAGGGGCGCCAGCGCCTCCTCCGCGAGGGCGAGCTGCTCGGCTGCCGCGCGCTCGGCCCAGGCGCGGCCGCCGGCCTCCTCGACCAGCGCGGCGAGGGCCTCCACCGTGGGACCGCCCTCCGCGCCGTCCCCGGGCTCCTCGCCGTCCACCGGCTCCTCGTCGGTGTACAGCTCGGCCAGCCGCCGCGCCGCCGGCGTCCCGGAGTCCAGCGCGGCGACGACCGGCAGCGACTTCTTCCGGCTGGCGAGGTCGGCGCCGGCCGGCTTGCCCGTGACCTCGGGGTCGCCCCAGATGCCCAGCAGGTCGTCCGTCAACTGGAAGGCCATGCCCAGGTGGTGCCCGAAACGGCGCAGCGCGTCGACCGCCCGTTCCTCCCCGCCGCCCCACAGCCCGCCCAGGGCGCAGGCGCAGGCCAGCAGGGCCGCTGTCTTGCGTTCCGTCATCAGCAGGCACTCGCCGAGCGAGACCTGGGAACGTTCCTCGAAGTGCAGGTCGGACTGCTCGCCCTCGATCAGCTGGGTGGTGGCCTCGGTCAACCAGCGCACGCCGGTGAGGGCGTGCGCCGGCGCGTCCGCCTCGGTGAGCACCCGGACGGCCTGGTTGAGCAGCGCGTCGCCCGCCAGCAGCGCCGAGGAGGAGCCGAAGACCGCCCAGGCGGTGGCACGGTGCCGGCGGGTGGTGTCGCCGTCGAGGATGTCGTCGTGGAGCAGCGAGAAGTTGTGCGTCAGCTCCACCGCGACCGCCGGCGCGAGCGCGTCCTGCGCGCGCCCCCCGACGGCCTCGGCGGCGGCGAAGACCAGGGTCGGCCGCAGTGCCTTGCCCGCCGGCGCGGTGTCGGGCCGGCCGGCGCTGTCCGTCCAGCCGAAGTGGTAGGAGGCGACCCGCGCCACCGGCGGCGGTAGCCGCCCCACCCAGGCCCGCAGCTCCGGATCGAGCAGCACCCGCGCCTCGCGCAGTGCCCCGCGGGCGGTGTCGCGCTCGTCCTGGGTATCGGGAACGGTCGTCATCGGCGGACTCCCTCGCAGGCGGATCGTCTGGCAAACGCTCGCGTCCAGCTTGGCCGCAGCGCGGCGGTACCAAAACGGTGCCTGCCGCCGCGCGACCCCGCCCCACGGCGTGGCGCGCGCCGGCGCGAACCGCACGCGCCCGAGCTGACCAGGGGTTCCCCGTCGGCGGTCGGACGCGCCCCGCCGTCCAGGCCGGGCCGGTGATCTACCCGTGTGGGTTAACGCGCACGGTGCCGGGGGTGACGCGGGTCGTCCGCCAAGTCCCTTTCGGGAGGGCCCAGTTCGTCCGTGCTCCCGCCGCCGTGCCGTCGCGGGGCGGCGCGCCGTTCCCGCGCGGTCTCCGTTGACCAGCAGGTTTGACGAATCATGCAGAGGCTCGCATACTTATTCCTCAGTTCCTCTTGTGAAGCCCAGCGCGGTACCAGCACTGCTTGCCCTAAGGAGACACCGTGACCCAGCGCGTCGTACTCGCCTACTCCGGCGGCCTTGACACGTCGGTCTGCATCGGTTGGATCGCCGAGGCCACCGGCGCCGAGGTGGTCGCCGTCGCCGTCGACGTCGGTCAGGGCGGCGAGAGCCTGGACGTGATCCGCAAGCGCGCGCTGGCCTGCGGCGCGGTCGAGGCCGAGGTGGTCGACGCCAAGGACGAGTTCGCCGAGGAGTACTGCCTCCCGGCGATCAAGGCCAACGCGCTCTACATGGACCGTTACCCGCTGGTCTCCGCGCTCTCCCGGCCCGTGATCGTCAAGCACCTGGTCGCCGCCGCCCGCAAGCACGGCGCCGACACGGTCGCCCACGGCTGCACCGGCAAGGGCAACGACCAGGTCAGGTTCGAGGCGGGCATCGCCTCCCTGGCCCCCGACCTCACCTGCATCGCGCCCGTCCGGGACTACGCGATGACCAGGGACAAGGCCATCGCCTTCGCCGAGGAGAAGGGCCTGCCGATCGCCACCTCCAAGAAGTCGCCCTACTCCATCGACGCCAACGTCTTCGGGCGCGCCGTGGAGACCGGCTTCCTGGAGGACATCTGGAACGGCCCGATCGAGGACATCTACGAGTACACCCAGGACCCGGCCGTCGCCCGGGAGGCCGACGAGATCGTCATCACCTTCCGCGAGGGCGCGCCCGTCGCCCTCGACGGCCGCCCGGTCACCATGCTGCAGGCCATCAAGGAGCTGAACGAGCGGGCCGGCGGGCAGGGCGTGGGCCGGATCGACATGGTCGAGGACCGGCTGGTGGGCATCAAGTCCCGCGAGGTCTACGAGTCCCCGGGCGGCATCGCGCTGATCGCGGCCCACCAGGAGCTGGAGAACGTCACCGTCGAGCGTGAGCTGGCCCGCTACAAGCGGCAGGTCGAGCAGCGGTGGAGCGAGCTGGTCTACGACGGCCTGTGGTTCTCCCCGCTCAAGCGCGCGCTGGACGGCTTCGTCGACGAGGCCAACCAGCACGTCAGCGGCGACATCCGGATGACCCTGCACGGCGGTCGCGCGGTGGTCACCGGCCGGCGCTCCGAGCAGTCGCTCTACGACTTCAACCTGGCCACCTACGACACCGGCGACAGCTTCGACCAGTCGCTGGCCAAGGGCTTCATCGACCTGTTCTCGCTCTCCAGCAAGATCGCCGCCAAGAGGGACGTCGCCCCGTGACCGAGCAGCAGCACACCGGCGGCGGGCAGGCCGAAGGCGGGCAGAACGGCGGCGGGCAGACCGGCGGCGGGCCCGAGGTCCGGCTCTGGGGCGGCCGGTTCGCCCACGGCCCCGCCGAGGCGCTGGAGAAGCTGAGCGCCTCCGTCCACTTCGACTGGCGGCTCGCCCCCTACGACATCGCCGGCTCCCGTGCCCACGCCCGCGTCCTGCACCGCGCCGGGCTGCTGGACGAGGAGGAGCTGACCGCGATGCTGGCCGGCCTGGACCGGCTGGCGGCCGACGTGGCGGACGGTTCGTTCACCGGCACCGTCGCCGACGAGGACGTGCACACCGCCCTGGAGCGCGGCCTGCTGGAGCGGCTCGGCCCGGAGCTGGGCGGCAAGCTGCGGGCGGGGCGCTCGCGCAACGACCAGGTGGCCACCCTCTTCCGGATGTATCTGCGGGACCACGCCCGGATCATCGCGGGGCTGCTGGGCGACCTCCAGGAGACCCTGATCGCGCTGGCCGAGGCCCACCCCGGCGTGGCCATGCCGGGCCGCACCCACTTCCAGCACGCGCAGCCGGTGCTCTTCGCCCACCATGTCCTCGCGCACGTGCAGGCGCTGTCCAGGGACGCGGAGCGGCTGCGGCAGTGGGACGCCCGCACGGCCGTCTCGCCCTACGGCTCCGGCGCGCTGGCCGGCTCCTCGCTCGGGCTGGACCCGGAGGCGGTCGCCGCCGAGCTGGGCTTCGAGGGCGGCTCCTCGGCCAACTCCATCGACGGCACCTCGGCCAGGGACTTCGCGGCGGAGTTCGCGTTCGTCACCGCGATGATCGGCGTCGACCTCTCCCGGATCGCGGAGGAGGTGATCGTGTGGAACACCAAGGAGTTCTCCTTCGTGACCCTGCACGACGCGTTCTCCACCGGCAGTTCGATCATGCCGCAGAAGAAGAACCCGGACATCGCCGAGCTGGCCAGGGGCAAGTCGGGCCGCCTCATCGGGAACCTGACGGGCCTGCTCGCCACCCTCAAGGCGCTGCCGCTGGCGTACAACCGCGACCTCCAGGAGGACAAGGAGCCGGTTTTCGACTCCTGCGACCAACTGGAGGTGCTGCTCCCGGCGTTCACCGGGATGCTGGCCACCCTCACGGTCAACGCGGAGCGGATGGCCGAGCTGGCGCCGGCCGGCTTCTCGCTGGCGACCGACATCGCCGAGTGGCTGGTCAAGCGCGGGGTGCCGTTCCGCGACGCGCACGAGACGGCGGGCGAGTGCGTCAAGGCCGCGGAGGCCGAGGGCGTCGAGCTGGACGGGCTGACGGACGAGACCTTCGCCAAGATCTCGCCCCGGCTGACCCCCGAGGTCCGCGAGGTGCTGACCGTCGAGGGCGCGCTGGCTGCCCGCTCCGCGCGGGGCGGCACCGCCCCGGTCGCGGTCGCCGCCCAGCTCGCCGAGGCCCGTGCCGACCTGGGCGAGCAGCGCGGCTGGCTCGCCGCCCGGCCCGGCCTGGTCTGACCCCTTCGCGTTCGCGTACGACGAGGGCCCGCCCCCACTGTGGGGGCGGGCCCTCGTCGTGCTTGGCCGCGCGGGGCGCGAAGACCCGTCCCCTGCGCTGCCGGGGCCGCCGCTCCGGAAGCTGAGGCGCGCGGTCGTCCTCGGCCCGGTGGGTGGTTGCTCGCGCCGTTCCCCGCGTCCCGAGCCGCCCAGCGGGCCGGTCCCGGCCGGCATGGCACCGCGCCGTTCCCCGCGTCCCTGCCCGCGGCCGACCGCTCCCTATCCGATACCCATGGGTATCGGATACCCGTGGGTATGCTACGGTGTGCGCATGGACGAGACGGAGAGTCATGGCAATCCGCCGGAGCCGGTCCCGCGTCTTCCCCGTGAGGAGGTGCGCCGACGCGTGCTCGTCGCCGCCGAGCGGGTCTTCGCCGAGCGCGGCTACGCCGACAGCAAGCTGGAGGACATCGCCCACGCCGCCGGCTTCACCAAGGGGGCCGTCTACTCGAACTTCGGCAGCAAGAAGGCGCTCTTCGGCGCGATCCTCGAGGCGCGCGCCGACGCGGAACTGGCCGCCGTGATGGCCGGCCTCGACGAGGCCGAGGACGTCTCCGCGCTCGTCGACCAGGCCGCGCGCCTGGTCGCGCTGCGCATCGCGCGGGACACGGTGCGAGGCCGCCTCGGCCTCGAATTCGCCACCCGCGCCCTGCGCGACGAGGAGACCAGGGCCGTGGTCGCCCCGATGCGTCGCGCCCAGCGCGCGGCGGCGGCGGGCGCCGTCCGCACCTACACCGAGCGCGCCGGAGTCACACCCCCCATCGACCCCGAGCTGGCGGGAGTGATCCTGCACTGCCTGACCAACGGCCTGTCGATGGAACACCTCGTCGACCCCGAGGGGATCGACGCCACGACCTCCGAGCGGGCGCTGCGCGCCCTGCTGGGCTGGCTTACCGGAGAGGCGCCCTCATGAAGCGCAGAGAGTACATCGACTGGCTGCGGAACCTGGGGATCCTCTTCCTCTTCCCCTTCCACACGGCCAGGGTCTTCAACGACAATCCGGAGTTCTATGTGAAGGGCGCGGAAAGCGCCTTAGCCTCCGCGCTCATCAACGTCTCCGCCTTCTGGTTCATGCCGCTGCTCTTCCTGCTGGCAGGCATGTCGAGTTACTACGCACTGCGCAAGCGGGCCGCTCGGAGCTATGTGCGCGAGCGCTATCTGCGGCTGCTGGTGCCGTTCTTCTTCGGCTGTCTCGTCATCGTGCCGCCGCAGGCCTACTACGCGATGAAATTCCACCAGGGATACCGGGGGAGTTACCCCGACTTCCTGTGGTCCTACTTCACCGACTTCTCCGACTGGACGGTGCTCACCGGGATATCCCCGGCGCACCTGTGGTTCATCCTCTTCCTCTTCCTGATCTCGGTCGCCCTGCTGCCGCTCATGCTCGCGGTGATCCGGCGCCAGACCACGCCCGCCTGGCTGCACGACCCCGTCCTCGTGCTGCTGCCCGCGCTCGGCCTCGCGGCGCTCTCCCTCATGCCGGAAATAGGCGGGGAGAACATCCTCGTCTACGCCGGATACGTCATGCTCGGCTTCCTGATCGCCACCAGCGACACGGTCATCGACATGCTGGAGCGGTACCGGCGCCGTTATCTGTGCGTTGCCGTGCCGGGGGCCATCGGCATAGCCGCCCAGAGATTCGCCACCGACATCCAGGAGAACCCGCTGTCCGCCGTCTGGCACTCCCCGGTGTGCTGGGTGACGCTGCTGGCCATGCTCGGCTACGGGAAGCGGTATCTGAACCGCCCGTCGGCCTTCATGCGCTACTTCAACCCGGCGGCGTTCCCGGTCTACATCCTGCACCAGACCTATCTGATCATCGCCGCCTACTACGTTCTCCGGGAGGTGGAGAACACGGCCGTCGCGTTCCCGGTCATCCTGGTGGTGCCCTTCTGCCTCAGCATTCTGAGCTACGAGGTCATCCGCAGGACACCGGGACTGCGGACCATGTTCGGCCTGCGAGCCCCGCGGCCGCCCGCCCGCGCCCACGCGCGGCCCGACTCCCGGGTCGCCTGACCGGCACCGGCACCGGCACCGGCACCGGCACCGACACCGGGCCGCGCGGCCCGGTGCCGGTGCTCGTCCGCGGCCAACGGCCGGGCCGCGGGCTCACTCGCCCGGGTAGCGCAGGCCGATCTCCCTTCGGGCCGCGTCCAGCGTGCGCATCACGGCCAGCGTTCCGTCCAACGGCACCAGCGGGGACTCCAACTCGCCGGCCCGCAGCGCCCGTCCGACCTCCGCCGCCTCGTGGGCGTAGCTCATCGCGGGACCCGGCGCGGTGAACTCCTCGGGCGCGTCCGCGCCCGCGCGGTGCAGCACGAAGCTCTCCGGGTGCAGAAAGCCCCGGGGGACCTCGATCCGGCCCCGCGAGCCCGTGACCACGGCGGTCCGCGCCGTGTCCGCCACGAACGAACACGTCAACGCAGCGACCGCGCCGGACTCGTAGCCCAGCAGCAGCCCGGTGTTCTCGTCCGTGCCGCCCGACATCGCCGCCCAGGCCCGCACCTCGCTCGGCTCGCCCAGCACCAGCTGCGCGAACGACACCGGGTACACCCCCAGGTCAAGCAGCGCCCCGCCGCCCAGCTCCGGGTCGCGCAGCCGGTGCGCCGGGTCGGTGGGGGCCACGAACCCGAAGTCGACATGGACCGACCGCACCTCGCCGATCGCGCCCTCCGCGATCACCTCCACCATCCGCCGCACCACGGGGCTGCAGTAGGTCCACATGGCCTCCATCAGGAAGACCCCGCGCTCCCTCGCCAGCGCCACCAGCTCGGTCGCCTGCGCCGCGTTCAGCGTGAACGGCTTCTCGCACAGCACCGGCGTGCCGGCCTCCAGACACAGCCGCACCGGTTCGGCGTGCGCGCTGTGCGGGGTCGCCACATAGACCACGTCGACCTCGGGGTCCTCGGCCAGCGCCGCCCAACTCCCGTGCGCGCGGGGGATGCCGTGCGCCGTGGCGAACCGTTCCGCCGACTCCGCCGTCCGCGAGCCGACGGCCACGATCTCGGCGTCCGGCAGCTTCGCCACGTCGGTGACGAAGCTGCGGGCGATGCCGCCCGTCGCGAGGATGCCCCACCGGACCGGCCGCCCGGTCAGTCCGCCCTGCTCGTCAGCCATCCGTGCTCCCTCGTCGTGCCAGGCCACCCGGCGGGCGGCCACCGGCGGATCATCGTAGTTCGCGCCGTCGACGCCGCCACGGCCGCCGCCGGGACACTGCCGGTACGGTGAGCATCGCCCGACCGAGAACGGGCGCCGCGACAGCCCGGCAGCCGCGAGACAGAAGCGAGAACAGCCGCGAGAGCAGGCGTGAAAGGGGACGCGATGGCGTTCACACGGTTCCACCCCGAGGCCACCCCGACCGCCAGGATCGGCCTCGGCCTCGCCGCCGTCGGCCGCCCCGGCTACCTCAACCTCGGCCGGGCCGCCGACCTCCCCGCCGAGCGCACCCCCGAGGCGCTGCGGGAACGCACCCACCGGCTGCTGGACGCCGCCTACACCCAGGGCGTGCGCTACGTCGACGCGGCGCGCTCCTACGGCAGGTCGGAGGAGTTCCTGGCCGGCTGGCTGGAGAGCCGCGCCGAGGCGGCCAAGGAGCTGGTCGTCGGCAGCAAGTGGGGCTACACCTACACCGCCGGCTGGCGGACCGAGGCCGACGTCCACGAGGTGAAGGACCACTCGGCGGCCACCCTCGACCGGCAGTACGCCGAGACCACGGCGCTGCTCGGCGACCGGCTCGACCTCTACCAGATCCACTCGGTGACGCCCGAGAGCCCCGCGTTGAGCGACCCGGCCGTCCAGGCCAGGCTCGCGCGGCTGGCCGAGGCGGGGGTCAGCGTCGGACTCTCGACCAGCGGACCCGCCCAGGCGGAGGCGATCCGGGCGGCACTGGAGGTGACGGTCGCCGGTCGGCCGCTCTTCACCACCGTGCAGGCGACGTTCAACCTGCTGGAGCCGTCGGCGGCGCCCGCGCTCGCCGAGGCCCACGAGGCGGGCCGCACGGTGATCGTCAAGGAGGCGATGGCCAACGGCCGGCTGGCCGGCGAGGCGGCGCCGCCCGAGCTGCTGCGGCTGGCGCAGGAGACCGGGACCAGCGCCGACGCGGTCGCCCTGGCCGCCGTGCTGGCCCAGCCGTGGGCGGGGATCGTGCTCTCCGGCGCGGCGACCGTCGCCCAGCTGAACGACAACGTGGCCGCCGCCGCGCTCAGCCTGGACCCGGCGCCGCTGACCTCGTTGGCACGGCTGGTGGAGGCGCCCGAGACCTACTGGCGCACCCGCGCCGCGCTGCCCTGGCGGTGAACCGCCGTCAGCGGGTCGCGCGGCCGGGCGGATCAGGCGGCGCGCGCCTTGGTGGCGTACATGTCGACGTACTCCTGACCGGAGAGGCGCATCACGTCCGTCATCACCTCGTCGGTCACGGCCCGCAGCACGTAGCGGTCCCGGTCCATGCCCTCGTAGCGGGAGAAGTCCAGCGGGTCGCCGAAGCGCACGGTGATCCGCCGCCCCGCGCCCAGCCTCGGCAGGCCGCGGCCGCCCGGCTGCACCCGGTCGGTGCCGATCATCGCGAACGGCACCACCGGCGCGCCGGTCATCAGCGTCAGCCGGGCGATCCCGGTACGGCCCCGGTACAGCCGCCCGTCGGGCGACCTGGTGCCCTCCGGGTAGATCCCGAACATGTCGCCGCGCTCCAGCACCCGGCGCCCCGTCATCAGCGCCGCGACCCCGCCGCGCCCGCCGTCGCGGTCCACGGGGATCATCCCGACGGCGGTGAAGAACCACGCCATCAGCCGCCCCTTGAGTGAACGGCCCTTGACGTACTCGTCCTTGCCGATGAAGAAGACCTGGCGCTCGCAGACCAGCGGGAGGATCACCGAGTCGATGAAGGTCAGATGGTTGCCGGCGAGAATCACCGGGCCGCTGGCCGGAATCCGCTCCAGCCCCTCCACCCGGGGGCGCAGCAGCAGCTTCAGCAGCGGGCCGAGCAGCACCTTCAGCACAACGAAACGGGACAACTTCCCCTCCGGTCGGTCATGGTCGCGCGCGGGGCGTCACGATCCGGGGGACCGTGACGCATAGGGACGATACTCGCGCGCACGGCGTCTTCCCGCACAGGGTTCACCCCCTGGTGCGGAGAACATCACATCACGGGGGCCTCGGCGGCCGGCGCCCTCCGGGCCGCGCGCTCGACGACGCACCGTGCCGGTGTCGGACCGTCGTCCTCCTCCCGCCACGGACGCACCGCGCGACCCGAACCGCGGTCGTTCCCGCGCGCCGCGGCGAGCAGCATTCGCCCAGAGTTCGCCCGCGCTTCCTGGCCACGGCCGCCCCCGCCTCCTAGGGTCGGGCGACGCTTCGTGGAGCAACGACGAGGGAGACGAGATGGCAGCGCGACAGGAGACGGGGTCCGAACGAGGCCGGCCGGGCCGCCGCGCCGTGCTGGGCGCGGCGATGGCGGGGGCCGGGACGGCGGGGCTGCTGGGCGCCGGCACCGCCCGGGCGGCCGGCGGCCCCGGCCGCCCCGGCGGCGGCCGCGACCGGCTGCCGGTCCCCGCCGTCGTCGCCCACCGGGGCGCCTCCGGCTACCGTCCGGAACACACGCTCGGCTCCTACCAGTTGGGCCTCGACCTCGGCGCCGACATCATCGAGCAGGACCTCGTCCCGACCCGCGACGGCCATCTCGTCTGCCGCCACGAGAACGACATCACCGGCACCACCGACGTCGCGGACCACCCCGAGTTCGCCGACCGCCGGACCACCAAGAGCATCGACGGCGTCGAGCTGACCGGCTGGTTCACCGAGGACTTCACCCTCGCCGAGCTGAGGACGCTGCGCGCCACCGAGCGCATCCCAGGGCAGCGCCCCCACAACACGCTCTACGACGGGCGTTGGGCCGTTCCCACCTTCGAGGAGGTGCTGGAGTGGGCGGCCGAGCGCGGCCGGGAGCGGGGCCGGCCGGTGTGGCTGTACACGGAGACCAAGCACCCGAGCTACTTCCGTTCCCTCGGCCTCGGCCTGGAGGAGCCGCTGGCCCGGCTGCTGCGCCGGCACCGGCTGCACCGCGCCGACGCCCCGCTCCTCCTCCAGTCGTTCGAGCCCGGCAGCGTCCGGCGGCTCGCCGAACTGGTCGACACTCCCGGCGTGGTGCTGCTGGGCGCGGCCGACGACCGGCCGTGGGACTTCGTGGAGTCCGGCGACCCGCGCACCGTCGCCGACCTGATCACCCCTCAGGGGCTGGCCGAGATCGCCGGCTACGCGCACGGCGTCGGCCCCACCCTCGACCTGGTCATCCCGCGCGCCGAGGACGGGTCGCTGGCCGAGCCCTCGTCCCTGGTCGCCGACGCCCACCGCGCCGAGCTGCTGGTGCACCCCTACACGCTGCGCAACGAGAACGCGTTCCTGCCCACCGACTTCCGGCGCGGCACGGACCCCAACGGCTACGGCGACGTCTTCGGTGCCGCCCGCGCCTACTTCGAGGCCGGCGTCGACGGCATCTTCGCCGACCACCCCGACACGGCCCTGCTGGCGGCCGAGGACTTCCGGGGCTGACGCCGCGTCAGCGCCGCGCCGCCCGGCTGCTTCACCCGAACGAGGGGCACGGTGGCGCGCGCCGTTCGCCGTCCGTTTCCCGGCCGTTTCACACGACTCGGGGCGGCCGGAACGGTGAGTGAGTCGTGAATCTCACAGCGCAGTTGGCCCGGAGGCATTCCCCCACGGGCCGCTCCCTAGCA
The DNA here is from genome assembly GCF_900230195.1 of Streptomyces zhaozhouensis. Classification (GTDB taxonomy): domain Bacteria; phylum Actinomycetota; class Actinomycetes; order Streptomycetales; family Streptomycetaceae; genus Streptomyces; species Streptomyces zhaozhouensis. Next base: position 130,790 of record NZ_OCNE01000003.1, on the reverse strand, counting down.
CAATGCTGACGGCGCGGGTTCTGACCTGCGCCGTCAGGGCTGTTGCCGGTCCGCGCGCACCCTCACCTCAGCGCGGCCGGCCGAACTCCTCACCTGGAGGCGTGTGCAATGGGCATGAGCGTCACGATCGAGCCGGCGACCGAGCGGGACGTCGAGCAGATCCTCAAACTCCAGTACCTGTGCTACCAGTCGGAAGCCGAGCTGTACGGCGACTACGGCATCGAACCGCTCACCCAGACCCTCGACGAGCTGCGCGCCGAACTGGCCGAGAGCTGCGTCCTGGTGGCGCGGCTCGGCGACGAGGTCGTCGGCTCGGTGCGCGGCACGGTGGAGGCCGACGGCACGGCCCCGATCGGCCGGCTGATCGTCCACCCGAGGATGCAGCGGCACGGGCTCGGCGGGCGGCTGCTGGTCGCGGTCGAACGGCGGCTGGCCGCCGAGCGTTCCGCCGCCCGCTACCGCCTCTCCACGGGGCAGCGCAGCGCCGCCAACCAGCGGCTCTACCGCCGCCTCGGCTACGCCCCCGTCTCCGTGGAGCAGATCTCGCGCCACCTGTCCCTGGTCACCATGGAGAAGCCGGTGGCCGTCCCGCGGCCGGAGCGCACGGTCGCCGCGTAGCGCCCTCGGCCGGGCGGTGGCCTCCCCGGGGGCGCCGCTTGGCGTGGGTCGTCGGCTGTATCCCGGTTCTCGGTTGCTCGCGCGGTTCCCCGCGCCCCCTGAGGGGGTGGGCGTTCGCGGTCAGATGCGGGTCCACATTCGGCAGGTGGCGGCCTGTCTGGGGGCGCGGGGAACTGCGCGGTGCGTGTGCGGCGGGTCGTGGTCGACTACTGACCTTGCCGGTCGGGGTGGGTTGTCGTCCTCGGCCCGGTGGCCGGTTGCTCGCGCGGTTCCCCGCGCCCCTTGAGGGGGTGGGCGTGGTCGGTCACGTGGCCCCGTCAGGGGGGCGGTGCGTGTGCGGCGGGTCGTGGTCGACTACTGACCTTGCCGGTCGGGGTGGGTTGTCGTCCTCGGCCCGGTGGGGGCGGCCGCTCCGCGGAGCCAGCGCAGGCCCGTGAGGGGGAGGATCAGGGGCAGCAGGACGTACCCCAGGCCGTAGTCGGACCAGACCGTCGCGTCGGGGAAGGCGCCGGGGTCGACCAGTGACCAGGTGCCGACGGTCAGCACGCCCACCAACTCGACGGCGCAGCAGACGAGTCCGACGCGCCGCGCGCGTTCCCCGCCCCGGGCCAGGCAGAAGGTGATGACGGCGTAGACCACGGCGGCCACCGCCGACAGCAGATACGCGACCGGCGCCTCGTCGAACCTGGTCGACAGCTGGTAGATCGAGCGGGAGGCGGCGCCCACCGCGAAGATCCCGTACAGCAGCACCAGCAGCCGCCCCGGTCCCCGCTTCAGGTCGAGTCCTGCGGTGGTCGCGGTCTCAGACACCGGCCGCCCCCGCCCACACGTCGGCCAGCCGCAGCTCCAGCACCGCCGCCACGGCCGCGCCGACGGCGACCGTCGCGGAGCCCCAGCGGTTCCGTTCGGTGAAGGAGACGACGACCGTCAGCGGCAGACACAGCGGCACCGCGACCAGGTAGCAGACGAAGACGACCGTGCTGCCCTCGCCGGCCGGCCGGTCGCCGCCCGCGAGGGCGACCGTGGAGACCACGGCCTGTGCCAGGGCGAACACCTCGACCAGCGCCGCGCCCCCGTAGTGCCAGTCCTTGACCGGCTGGTCGCGGAAGGACGCGTACCCGCACCAGACCGCCAGCAGCAGCCCGGTCACCACGACCGTGACCGTCAACGGGGTGAACATGGCGACGACTCTAGCCCGGCCCGCGACCCCGCCGGCCCCCGGGGCGGGCCTTCCCGGCCCGGGGAACGCCGCCCGCCGGGGCCGGCGCGGCGTGGTGTTGGCCACAGCGCCCCGGACGGTGGTGATAACGCTCTGACCGGTCTGTTTTACTGGACGGCATGACACCGACGAGCAGCCCCCACGCGGCGACCGAGGCACGGATGCTGCCCGGTGCTCACTGTCCGTGTCGAATGTGTGCCCGCTGAGGGCCCCCACCGAGCGCCTCGCGCCCCGAAGCGAACCCGCCGCCGCGCCGGCCTGCCCGCGCGCCGTCGGACCGGCCGCACCTGACCGGCCGCCTCCCGCTCACGCGCTCCCCACCTGACACCCCCGCCAGGGCCCACGGCTGCCGTGCGCCCGCCTACAGCGATGGAAGCCAGTGATCACCACCACGGATCTCACCAAGGTCTACCGCTCACGTGGCCGCGAGGTCACCGCACTCGACGGCGTCAGCCTCCATGTCGAGCCGGGCGAGATGTACGGCGTCATCGGTCGCAGCGGGGCGGGCAAGTCCACCCTGATCCGTTGCGTCAACCTGCTGGAACGCCCGGACTCCGGCACCGTGACCGTTGACGGGCAGGACCTCACCGCCCTGCCGGGCCCCCGGCACCGGGCGGGCCGTTCGCTGCGCCGGGCGCGCACCGGCATCGGCATGATCTTCCAGCACTTCAACCTCCTCTCCTCCCGCACGGTGCGCGGCAACGTGGAGCTGCCGCTGGAGATCCTCGGCCTCACCCGGCGCGAACGCGCCAGGAAGGCGCTGGAACTGCTCGACCTGGTGGGCCTGGCCGACCACGCCGCCGCCTATCCGGCGCAGCTCTCCGGCGGCCAGAAGCAGCGCGTCGGGATCGCGCGGGCGCTGGCCGGCGACCCCAAGGTGCTGCTCTCCGACGAGGCCACCTCGGCCCTGGACCCGGAGACCACCCGTTCCGTGCTGGGGCTGCTGCGGGACCTCAACCGGCAGCTCGGTCTGACGGTGCTGCTGATCACCCACGAGATGGACGTCGTCAAGGCGGTGTGCGACTCGGCCGCCCTGATGGAACGCGGCAGGATCGTGGAGGCCGGGGTGGTCTCCGAGCTGCTGGCGACGCCGGGCTCGCGGCTGGCGCGTGAGCTGTTCCCCGTCGCCGGGCCGGTCGCCGGCGACGGGCGCACCGTCGTGGACGTCACCTTCCACGGGGAGAGCGCGGGCCAGCCGGTCATCTCCCATCTGGCGCGGGTGCACGACGTCGACGTGTCGATCCTCGGCGCCGCCATGGACACCGTCGGCGGCCGCCAGGTCGGCCGGATGCGGATCGAGCTGCCCGGCGCCCCGGAGAACAACGCCGAGGCCCTCGCCTATCTGCGCGAGCGCGGCCTGACCGTGGAGCCCGCCGCGCTGCCGACGCCCGCGCCCCGGGAGGACCCGGCCGACGGCGGAACCGACGAAGACCCCGGGCCCCGGCCCGCCGACGCACTCGCCCCGGAGGGCACCCGATGACCTGGTCCCAGATGGAGCCGCTGCTCACCCAGGGCACGATCGACACCCTGTACATGGTCGGCTGGGCCACGTTCTACGCCGTCCTCGGCGGCCTGCCGCTCGGCGTCCTGCTGGTCCTCACCGACAAGGGCGGGCCGCTGCGCAACGTGGTCGCCCACCGCGTGATCGGCGTCGTCGTCAACGTCGGCCGCTCGCTGCCGTTCATCATCCTGCTGGTGGCGCTGATCCCGTTCACCCGCTTCGTCGTCGGAACGGCGATGGGGCCGACGGCCGCCGTGGTGCCGCTGGCGATCGCCGCCATCCCGTTCTTCGCGCGGCTGGTGGAGACCGCGCTGCGCGAGGTCGACCACGGGCTGGTCGAGGCGGCGCACGCGATGGGCGGCGGCACCTGGACCGTCGTCGGCAAGGTGCTGCTGCCGCAGTCGCTGCCGTCACTGGTCGCGGGGCTGACCACCACCGTGATCGCGCTGATCGGCTACTCGGCCATGGCCGGCGCGGTCGGCGGCGGCGGGCTCGGCACCCTCGCCTACACCTACGGCTACCAGCGCTTCGAGGACGAGTTCATGCTGCTGACCGTCGTCGTCCTGCTGGTGATCGTCACCGCCGTGCAGTTGCTCGGCGACGGGGTGGTCCGTCTCCTCGCCCGCCGCACCCGCACCGGCTGACCCCCCCCGCCGCTCCGCGAGGGCGGAGCGGCCCCCAGACCCCGGGACGACTCCCGGACCCTGTCACCACCCGCAAGCGAAAGGCACTCTTCGTGCGTACCCACCTCAGGCACGGCGCCGTTCTCGCCGCCACCACCGCCCTCGCCCTGGCCCTGACGGCCTGCGGCACGGACTCCGACCCGGACACCGGCGGCTCGGGCGACGGCGCCAACGCCGACCCGTCGCAGCCGCTGAGCGTGGCGGCCAACCCCGTCCCGCACGCCGCGATCCTGGAGTTCGTCCGCGACAACCTGGCCGAGGAGGCCGGGCTCGACCTGGACATCCGGGAGGTCACCGACTACGTGACCCCCAACACCCTGGTCAACGACGGCGACGTGGACGCCAACTTCTTCCAGCACCAGCCCTACCTGGACGACTTCAACGCCCAGCAGGGCACCGACATCGCACCGGTGGCCAACGTCCACCTGGAGCCGCTCGGCCTCTACTCCAGCGAACTGGCCGGCGTCGACGAGCTGGGGGAGGGGGCCACGGTCGCCATCCCCAACGACGTCACCAACGGCGGCCGCGCGCTGCACCTGCTCGCCTCCGAGGGCGTCATCGAACTCGCCGAGGGCGTCGGCGCCGAGGCCACCCCGGCGGACGTCACCGAGGACAACGGCATCACCTTCCAGGAGCTGGAGGCCGCCTCCCTGCCGCGCGCCCTGGAGGACTTCGACGCCGCCGTGATCAACGGCAACTACGCGCTGGAGGCCGACCTGGCCCCCGCCGAGGACGCGCTGATCCTGGAGGAGGCCGAGGGCAACCCGTACGCCAACTTCCTGGCCGTCAGGGCGGGCAACGAGGACGACCCCCGGGTCGAGCGACTGGCCGAACTGCTGAACTCCGACGAGGTGCGGCAGTTCATCGAGGACACCTACGAGGGTTCCGTCATCCCGGCCTTCGGCGCCCCGGGCGCCTGACGCGCGCCGTTGCCCGACGCCTCCCGGGCCGCCGCCCCCGCCTCCGCGCGGGGGCGGCGGCCCGCCTCCGCGCCGTCCCCGTCGAGGAACGCCTGGCGCGACTGCGCGCGCCGCACGTCGAACCACCCCTCGCCCTCGGTGGCCAGCGCGGCCAGCACCCGGAACCCGGCCGTGATCCCCGACGTCTCCAGCGCGACCTCCCGCAGCCGGCCGAGGTCGGCGCCGGCCGTCACCAGCTGGTGGTGGTCCTCGATCCGCACCTCCAGGTCCTCCTGGTTGTTCAGCACCAGACGCAGCACCTCCCCGGCCCGGACCCGGGTCTCGGACGCCGCGCCCAGACCGGTCGTGCCGGCCCGGGCCGCGGCGGTCTGGAGCACCACCGAGCTGATCGAGTCGAAGCGGAAGACGAAGTCCCTGCGCCCGTCGTGCACCGCCGTCGCCGCGTCGATCTCCCAGGTGCAGACCCACACGCCCGCCGTGGTCAGCACGAACAGCTTCAGGCCGTAACGCGAGTAGCGCGGCGGCCCGTTCGGCACCTTGGCCCGCACACAGCCGGGCGCCGGCTCCAGCACGGAGAACGTGAAGAGGATGCCGTGGCGCCGCATCCGGTGCTCCCGCAGCACGTCCCTCAGCAGCGCGCGCTGCTCCAGGTCGATCCACCGCCCCACCAGCTCGTCGGCCGGCCTGTTGGCCCGCAGGAAGGCGCCCCACTCGGCGTGGGCCCGCCGCTCGTCGGCGAAGTCGGCCGACTCCCGGGCCACCATGCCCACCTCGACCAGCCGGACACCCACGGCGAGCGCCGTCCACAGGGACGCCCCCCACAGCCCGAGCACCAGGAACGCCATCGACGGCGAGGCCAGGGCCAGCGGCAGCACCGGCACCGCGAGCGCCACGGCGAGCAGGACCAGACCCGCGCGCGCCCAGGCCCACTGCTGGTAGGCCGGGGGCGGCGCCGGGGGGAGGTTCCCGCTGTGCGCCGCCGCCTGCCGGGCCCGCAGCTGGAGCAGCCAGTCCAGCCCCTCGGGCTGCCCGGTCCGCCAGTAGCGCACCGACAGTCTCTCGACCAGCTCGGACCTGAGATGGGCCGTGGCGAACTGCCAGCCGTCGGGATCGGGACCACCCGCCGGCCGCGCCTCGGCGAAGCGGGCGGCGGCCAGCGCCGCCAGCCGGGCGCGGAAGGCGTGGAAGGCGAGCGCTTCCCCCGTCTGCCGCGCCGCCCCCGACGCCTGCTCGAACAGCTCCCTGCGCCGCGCCTTCTCGGGCGACACCGGCCGCCCCTCCCGCAGCCACGGCGGCCGGCGGCGCTGGCGCGCCCGCCTGCGCAACTCGCCCTGCCCGCCGACGGACAGCAGCGCCACCGCGGGGCTCGCGAAGATCGCCAGGATGACCAGCACGGACGCGGTGAGATCGCCCAGTTCCGAGAGGACCAGCACCAGGCCGGCCACGAAGAACGCGCCGGCGATCCCGAGCACGGTGGCCGCGCCCGCCCGGTCGCCCGGCAGCGCCGAGTCCTTGACCGGCGGCGGCTCCACCAGCGGCAGCGGATCGGGAGTGAAGAACAGCGGAAGGCGCGCCGCCCGCACACCGCTGGCCTCGGGCGTCAGGCTCGCGTCGATCTCCGCCGACTCCACGGAGCTGAGCACCGACTGCTCGACCCGCTCCCACACCTTGCGCAGATGGTCGGCCATGTCGGCCCGCCGCGCCGGCGGCAGCGCGGCCATCCGCAGCTCGAACACCGCGGCCGGTGTCCCGCCCGCCTCCCCCGAACCACCCGCGTCGCGCGGGGTGATGGCCGCCGTCAGCAGGTCGTCGACCAGCGCCGCCGCCTCCGTGTACCCGCCCTCGTCCGCCGGCCCGTCCGACGCCTCGGAGGCGGAGCGCCGCACCCCGCTGAGGGCCGTGCGTAACGGGTGCCACTCCTCGTCCGTGAGGTCCTCGGGGGAGCGCCGACTGATGATCGTCAGCGCCCAGCCGTAGAACAGCTCGCGGGAGTGCGGGTGGCCCCTGCCGATCGCGTCCTCCACCAACTTCCTGGCCCGATCCCGCAGCCCGGCGGCCAGGCAGCGCATCCCCTCCGCGAAGATCTGCTCCGGCGAGGCCGACGGGTCCAGCACGTACTGGTTGACGTACTGGTCGCCGTGGAGCACGCCGACGCCGCCCTCGGTGATGTCCCCGTTGAGGGCGCCGATGCCGCTGTTGTCCGTGATCACCGGTCCGTTCACTCTCCACCCCGCAGTGTCTCGATCAGTTGCCTCACCGGCTCGGCGACCGACGCGACGCCCGCGACCAGCGCGCCGAGCTTCACCAGCGCGCGGGTGAGCGTCCCCCGGCTCTCCCGGTCCCCCGCCTCCGCGCACCCCTCGGCCGTGTCCAGCTCGTGCGCGGCGTCCCGGTAGGTGCCGTCGTCGATGTCCCTGCGCTCCAGGGCCTCCTTCAACAGCCCGCGCAGCGCCTCCAGTTCCCGCGCCAGCCGCTCCTCGTCCCGCCCCGGCGGCCGCGCCGCGCGCTCGCCGAACACCTGGTGGACCGACCCGTGCATCACGCCTATCCCGCCTTCCGCGATGCTGTGGACAAAGCCGATGCCGGAGTTGTTCTCGATGCGGACGCCCCGGGACTCCGGCTCGGCCGGTTCCCTCGCCGCCCGCTCGCGCCGCGCCCAGTCCGCGCGGGGGTCGTCCGCCCCCACCGGCGCCGCCGGCGGGGACCACGCGTGCCCGGGGACCCGCACCCAGACCGTCTCGCCGGAGATCTCCTTGGCGTCGAACCGCACCGGCCGGTACTCCCGCGCGTCGATCCCCGGATGCGCGTGGCTGATCACCTTGCGGTGCCACTCGTCCGAGACCGCGACCACCAGCTCCGCCCCCGGCACCGAGGCCAACGCGTCCCGCAGCGGCTGGTGGTCCACCATGCGGCAGGCGGTGTTGAGGTCGGCGCCCACCCAGCCGTGGCCGTCGTGGCCGACCTCGCCGCCGTGCAGCGCCAGCCGCAGCCGCAGCCGGCCCGCCTCGCCGCTGGTCCGCGCGTGGGCGATCAGGCCGTGCCGCAACCGCTCCACGAAGGGACCGGTGACATCCTCCTTGGGCACCGTCCCGGGCAGCAGCAGAAAGCAGCCGTCTCCCCGGTCGACGGGCGCCGGTCCCGCCTCCCAGTCGATCCCGGCGCCCCCCAGCGCGTCCTCCCACAGCTCCCGCAGCCGCTCCCGCAGCCACGACTGCACGGTGTTGGGCCGCCGCCCGAAGCCCTCGACATCGAGGACCACGATCGTGTGGTACGTGTACTTGACCGGCATGGACTTCCCCTCGTGATCGTCCTGACACCCCCTTCGTGAGCGAGGCGGGCCGCCCCCCGTCGTCGACCGGCCCGCCCGCTCGACCCCAGCAAACCGCTCGACGCCCGTCCGCACAGCGTCAGATGACGCGTCGGGGCCGACACGTTCAGTCCCGGCGCCACTCCCGCAGCCCCTCCAGGTCCACCACCAGCGTCTGGCCCCGGCGGCGGACGATCAGTCCCTCGGCCGCCAACTCGCCCAGCGCCCGCACCAGGGACTCCCGGGACGTTCCGGCCGCGCCCGCCAACTCCTGCTGCGTCACCCGCACCGCCAGCGCGCCCCGCGGCTCGTCCACCCTCCTCCCGTGCCGCACGGCCATCTCCCACAGCACCCCGGCCACCCGCACCCCCGCCGGATAGGCGCCGTGTTCGGCCCGCAGCCGGTCGGAGTCGCGCAGCCGCACGGCGACGCTGCGCAGCACCGCGAGCGCCAGCGTCCCGTGCGCCGCCAGCAGCCGCCGGAACCGCTCGCCGGGAACCACCGTGCCGCGCACCGCGCCCAGCGCCGTCACCGTCGCCGAACGCGGCCCGCCGTCCAGACAGGACAGCTCGCCCAGCAGCTCCCCAGGACCGCGCACGGCGAGCACGCTGGTGTAGCCGTTGGCCGACACCGACGTCACCTTCACCAGCCCCGACTCGACGAGGATCACGTCCCGCGCCGGGGCGCCCTCGCTGACCACCACCTCCCCGCGTGCCCAGGAACGTTCGCTGCCCGCACCGTGGAGCAGGCCCAACTGGTCGGGCGTCAGGGCTCCTTGGACCACCGTGGGACCTCCGGGGGCTCGTCCTCCGCAGCAGGGTAGAGGGCGGCGGCCCGGGAGGACCCCGTTTTGCGGCGACACACAGCCGGGGCCCGAGGGCCGGGCGCGAGACGGGATGCGCCATGCTTGGCGTGAATCCCAGGCCAGGCGATGGAGCGACGTATGACACCCACCTTCCCCGACATCTCCCTCAGCACAGAACGCCTGACGCTCCGCCCGTTCGAGGAGGCCGACGCGCCCGAGCTGGCCGCGATGATGAGCGACGAGCTGAGCGTCGCCTGGACCACGGCGCCCATCCCCTACACCCGGCGCGAGGCGTACGACTGGATCACCCGAAGAGCCCCCGCGGAACGCGTCGGGGGCCGGGGCATCGTGCTGGCCGTCGTCGAGTACCTCACCCACCGGCTGGTGGGCAGCGTCCACCTGATGAACACCGACTGGCGCACGCTGAGCACCGAGGTCGGCTACGTGGTGGCGCCCTGGGCCAGGGGAGAGGGCTACGCGGCCGAGGCGGTGCTGGCGGTCGCCCAGTGGCTCTTCCGCGACCAGAAGTTCGAACGGCTCGAACTCCGCACCGCCGCCGGCAACACCGCCTCCCAGCAGGTCGCGCAGAAGATCGGCTGCATCAGCGAGGGAGTGCTGCGCAACGCGCTGATAGTGCGCTCCCGCACCGAGGACGGCGGCTGGGCCGACATCCGCACCGACCTGATCGTCTGGGGCCTGCTGCCGGAGGACGTCGAGGACCTGGGCGACGCGGGGGACGCGACGACCGAGGGCTGACGGGCGGGGTAGGCTCAACTGCCGTCCACCCAACGCTCGCCCCGCAGGAGACCCCTGACCATGGCCGACCGCGTCACCGTGATCGGATGGGACGGGTCGCCACTCGCCCCGGCCGCCGTGACCGCCCTCAGGGCGGCGACCCTGGTGGCCGGAGCGCCCCGCCACCTCGCACTGCCGGGCATCCCCCCGCACGCCGAGCGCGTCGTGCTGGGCAGCCTTCCCCTCGCCGCCGAACGGATCGCCGCGCACCGGGGCACCGCCGTCGTGCTCGCCGACGGCGACCCCGGCTTCTTCGGCGTGGTCCGCGCGCTGCGCGCCCCGGCCCACGGCCTGGAGGTCGAGGTCGTGCCCGCCGTGTCGGCCGTCGCCGCCGCCTTCGCCCGCGCCGGGATGCCGTGGGACGACGCCAGGATCGTCGTCGCCGGCGAGCGCACGCTGCGCCGCGCGGTCAACGTCTGCCGGGCCCACCCGAAGGTCGCCGTCCTCACCTCGCCCGACGCAGGCCCCACCGAGATCGCGCTGCTCCTCGGGCCCGAGCAACGCACCTTCGTGATCTGCGAGTCGCTGGGCACCGACGCCGAACGGGTCTCCGTCCTCACCTCCGACCGCGTCCCCCAGCACCGCTGGCGCGACCCCAACGTGGTCATCGTGATCGGCGGCAACGTCCCCCACTCCAGCACCAGCAGCTGGCTCGCCGGGCTCGCCACCGGCGACGTTCCCGAGGGCCCGCGCGGCTGGGGCCTGCCCCCGGCCGACTACGGCCAGCCGGTGCCCGCCCCCGACGCCGAGGGCGCGGGACGGGACCGCCGGCTGCGCGCCCTCGAACTCGCCGCGCTCGGCCCGCGCTTCGGCGACCTGCTGTGGGACGTGGGCAGCGGCGACGGACTCACCGCGATCGAGGCCGCCCGGCTGGGCGCGGCGGCCATCGCCGTGGACCGCGACCCGAACGCCGCCGCCCTCGCCGAGGCCACGGCCCGCCGCGTCGGCGTCCAGGTCAGCTGCGTGCGGGGCGCGGCGCCGCAGGTGCTGAGCGACCTGCCGCAGCCGGACCTGATCCGGGTGGGCGGCGGCGGTCAACGGGTGCTGGTCGCCTGCGCCGACCGCAGGCCCCAACGGCTCGTCACCCACGCCATCAACCGCGACCAGGCCGAGGAGGCCGGACGGGTGCTCACCGGCGCCGGCTACGCGGTGGAGTGCACGCTGCTCCAGTCCGTGGAACTCGCCGCCCAGGACTGGTCGGAACGAGGGCGGAGCGTTGTCTTTCTGCTCGCCGCGCGCCTGTTGTCGTCGGTGACCTGACAAAAGCGGATCATCCGGGGCCAGTCGCCCACCCCGCGGCCGGTCGCGCTCCCATCCCGGGTAGGCTGATCGACCGTTGTGCCATCGGCCGACCGTGCGGTTTCGTCCCGCTTGGTCCGGCATGTGGCAACGGAAGGAGCACGTGCGATGGGCGAGGTGGACGCATGACGGACGCCCCGGGTGAGATTCCCGAGCGGGAACAGCCGGAGCAGCCGGGCGGGTTGGAGCCTTCCACTCCCGCCGCCTACCCGTACCAGGGGCAGCCCGTCGCGGGGCATGTCCCGGTGGCCGACGACGAGGAGGCCGAGGAGGAGGACCTGCTGATGCCCGGCAGCGCCGCCGCCTGGGGCGAGTCGGCGGCCGCGCAGCCGGTCCCGCCGGCGCCACTGCCCCGGCAGAACGTCCGCCCGGTGGCGGGCCCCGGCCCGCACCCCACGGAGCCGGAGTACCTGGACGTTCCGATGACCCGTGCCGACGAGCCGTCAGCGGCGGACGCGGTGCCGGCGGAGCCGGCGGCGGAGCCCGTCGCCGAGCCGGTCGCGGAGGCGGCGCCCGAGGCGGCGCAGCGGCCGGTGGCCGAGGAGCCCGTCGCGTCCGAGGAGCCCGTCGAGCCCGTTCCGGCCGTCGAGCCCGCCGCGCCGGAGCCCGAGGCCGTCGCCGTGCGGGAGGTTCCCGCCGCCGAGGGGGAGGCGACGTCCGCGCCCGTCCGGCCGGAGCCCGCTGCCGCGCGGCCCGGGACGGCCGAGCCCGCACCGGCCCCGCAGACGCCGGCCGAGGAGGCCCCGGCCGAGAGCGCCCCGGTCGAGGAGGCCCCGGCCGCGCCCTCCGCGACGGAGCCGGAGCCCGCCGTGGCGTCGGCCGTTGCCGCGCCCGAGTCGGTCGAGGTTCCGGCCGAGCAGGCCGACGTCGCGGAGCCCGCCCCCGAGCCGGAGCCGGTCGAGGCGTCGGGGGACGCCCCCGCCGCGCCCGTGCCTGCGCAGCCCGTGCCGGCCGAGGCCGAGACCGTCGTGGTCACCGCCCCGCCCCGGAACCAGCCTGCCGAGCAGGACGGGACGGCCGAGCCGGCCGGGACCGACGAGCGGCCCGCCGGCGGGTACCCCGAGTCCGAACGGGACGCCGTGCACCGCCTGATGCGCGACCGCCGCGACGTCCACCACGGCTTCCGTCAGGACCCGGTCCCGCCGGAGGTGCTGCTGCGCGTGCTGGAGGCCGCCCACAGCGCGCCCAGCGTCGGCCCCGCCCAGCCCTGGGACTTCGTGCTCATCAAGTCCGCGGAGACCCGCGCCACCATCCACGAGCTGGCCCGTCGCCAGCGCGACTCCTACGCCAAGTCCCTGAGCCGGGCCAGGGCCCGGCAGTACCGGCAGCTCAGCGTGGACGCCATCCGGGACACCCCGGTCAACATCGTGGTGACCGCGGATCCCACCCGTGGCGGCCGCAACACCTACGGCTGGCACCCGCAGCCGCAGACCACGCCCTACTCCTCCGCGCTCGCCGTCGAGAACCTCTGGCTCGCCGCCCGCGCCGAGGGCCTGGGCGTCGGCTGGATCGGGTTCTTCGACGAGCGCGAACTCGTCCACACCCTCGGCCTGCCCGAGCACCTGGAGGTCGTCGCCTACCTGTGCGTCGGCTATGTCGACACCTTCCCCGAGGAGGCCGAGCAGGGCCAGGGCGGATGGACCCACCGCCGGCCGCTGTCCTGGGTCGTCCACGAGGAGTCCTACGGCCGCCGCGCCCTGCCCGGCGCCGAGCCGCACGACCTGCTGAGCGAGACGCTGGCCGAGATCCGCCCGCTGGACGCCCAGGCGCTCGGCGAGGCGTGGGAACGCCAGAAGCGGATGACCAAGCCGGCCGGCTCGCTCGGCGCGCTGGAGGTCATCTCGGCGCAGCTGTGCGGCCTCTCCCGGAGCTGCCCGCCGCCCGTCCCCGAGCCGGCGGCCCTGGCGATCTTCGCCGCCGACCACGGCGTCCACGCCCAGGGCGTCACCCCGTGGCCGCAGGAGGTCACCGGCCAGATGGTGGCCAACTTCCTCGGCGGGGGAGCGGTCTGCAACGCCTTCGCCGCGCAGGTCGGCGCGGAGGTCTGCGTCATCGACGTGGGCGTCAGGGACGAGCTGCCGACGATGCAGGGGCTGATCCCGCGCCGGGTCAGGCCCGGCACCAACGACCTCAGCATCGGCCCCGCGATGACCCGCGACGAGGCGCTGCGCGCCGTCGAGATCGGCATCGAGATCGCCCGCGACCTGGTGTCGGCCGGCAACCTCGCGCTGCTCACCGGCGAGATGGGCGTCGCCAACACGACGCCCGCGGCGGCGCTGGTCGCCGCGTTCACGGGTGCCGAGGCCGCCGAGGTCACCGGGCGCGGCAGCGGGGTGGACGACGAGACCCACGCCCGCAAGGTGGACGTCGTCCGCCGGGCGCTCCAACTCCACCAGCCGGACCCGGGCGACCCGTTGGGCGTGCTGGCCGCCGTCGGCGGGCTCGAACACGCGGCGCTGGCCGGCCTGATCCTGGGCGGCGCGGCGCAGCGCGTCCCGGTGCTGCTGGACGGCGTGAGCGCCGGCGCCGCCGCGCTGGCGGCCCGCGCGATCGCGCCGGAGGCGGTCTCGGTCTGCGTCGCGGGCCACCGCAGCTCCGAGCCCGGCCACCAGGCCGCGCTCACGGCGCTCGGCCTGCGCCCGATGATCGATCTCGATCTGCGTCTCGGCGAGGGCAGCGGCGCGCTGCTGGCGCTGCCGGTGGTGCAGAGCGTGGCCCGCGCGATGCGGCAGGTGGCCACCTTCGACTCGGCGGGCGTCACCGACAAGAACTAGCCCCCGGCCGGCCTCGCGGGCGGCCCCCAGCCGGCCGGTGCCGCTCCGTCGTCGTCCGCGCCCCGCCACCCACGTAGCGCCGGCGGGCCGCCGGACGACGCGTCACCCGGTCCGGCCGGGACGGTCGTCGTCGGCGGCCTGCCGGGAGGCCCTCTCGTTCTCCTCGTCCAGAAAGCGGGCGAACGGCTCGCCCGTGAGATAGGCGTCGCGCCACCCGTTCTCCCGCAGCGCCGTCTGCCACTCCTCGCTCGCGTGCAGCGCGTCCAGCGCGTCGAGCAGCCCCTCGCGTTGGCTGTCCGTCAGCCCCGGGGGAGCGAGCAGCCCGCGCCAGTTGACGAACTCCCACGCGTAGCCCAACTCCCGGAACGTCGGCGCCTCCAGCCCCGGAACCCGTTCGGCGCCCGTGACCGCCAGCACCCGCAGCTCGCCCGCCGCCAGCGCGTGCCGGTACTCGCTGACGCCGGTCATGATGGCGTCCACGTCGCCGTTCAGCAGCGCGCCGAGCAGCGCCCCGCCGCCGTCGTAGCGGGCCACCGGGCCCGCCTCGGGGGCGAGCCCGGCGGCCCGCGCGGCCTCGCGCCACGCCAGGTGGTCGGGGCCGCCGACATGGGAGCCGATCCCGGTGGTGAGGTCGCCGGCCTCCCAGCCGGCGAGCAGCGCCTCCACCGAGACCAGCGGGGAGTCGGTGGGGACGATCAGCGCCTCCGGCTCCTCCACCAGCCGTGCCAGCGGCTCCGCGTCGCCGACGCCCGGCGCCCGCGGCGTGGCCTGCGCGCTGCCGACCAGGCCCAGGCCCATCAGCAGCACCAGCCGGTCGTTGCCCCGCTCGTGCAGCAGCCGGGAGAGCGCCACCGTCCCCGAGCCGCCGGTGAGGTTGAACGCCTCGGCGTCGGTGATCCCGGCCTCCCGCAGGCTGACGACCAGCGTGCGGCCGGTGACGTCGTAGCCGCTGCCCGCCGTGTTGGGCACCATCACCCGCAGCGCGGCGCCGGGTTCTGGGCCGGCGAGACACCCCGCGACCGTGGCCAGGGTCACCAGGACCCCGGCCACCCGGGCCGCGGCCGTTCCCCGCCCGCGCCATGTCATCCGCCCATCCTGCCCCCACCGCCGGCCCCCGGCGGAAGGCGCCCTCACCCCACGGGCTCGTCCACCGCGCGCTCCCGTGCCCGTGCCCGCAGCCGGGTCACCACGGCCAGCACCAGCCCGGCCAGCAGCAGCCCGTAGAGCGCGCGGGTGATCCCGCTGTCGAAGAGCGCGGTCACGTCGCCCTCGCTGACCGCCAGCGCGCGCCGCAACTCCGTCTCGGCCAGCGGGCCGAGGATGACGCCGATCAGCACCGGCGCCAGCGGCAGCCCGTGGCGGCGCATCAGCAGCCCCAGCAGCCCGATCGCCAGGACCAGCACCAGGTCGAACGTCGAGGCGCCCGTCGCGTAGACGCCCAGGCCGCAGCAGACGGTGATGCCGGCGTACAGGTGGTGGCGGGGGATCAGCAGCAGCTTCGCCCACAGCGGGGCGAACGGCAGGTTGAGCACCAGCAGCACCACGATGCCCAGGAAGAGCGAGGCCAGCAGCGTCCACACCAGGTCGGCGTTCCGTTCGAAGAGCAGCGGCCCCGGCTGCATCCCGTACTGCTGGAACCCGGCCAGCATGATCGCCGCCGTGGCCGAGGTCGGCAGGCCGAGCGCCAGCAGCGCGCCCATGGCGCTGCCCGCCGTGGCGCTGCCGGCCGCCTCGGGGCCGGCCACGCCCTGGATCGCCCCGCGCCCGAACCGGGGCCGCGCGCGCCGCCGGTCCAGCCGCCGCTCGGCGCTGTAGGCGAGGAACGTCGGCATCTCCGAGCCGCCGACCGGGATGACGCCGAACGGGACGCCGAAGCCGGTGCCCCGCAGCCACGCCGGCCAGGCCAGCCTGAGGTCGGCGCGGGAGAGCCAGGGCCGCCCGACGACGGCCGGCGCCGTGACCGCGCCCTCCCGCCCCCGCGCGGCGACGTGCAGCACCTCGCCCAGCGCCAGCAGACCGACGGTGATCACCACGATCGCGATGCCGTCGAACAACTGCGTCTGCTCCAGCGTGAAGCGCGTCGCGCCCGAGGTCGGGTCGACGCCGACCAGCGCCAGCGACAGTCCGATGGCGAGCGAGACGCAGCCCTTCACGGGGGAGTCGGCGACGATGGTGGCCGTCGCGGCGAAGGCGAAGACCGCCAGCGCGAAGTACTCGGCCGGGCCGAACAGCGCCGCCCAGTCGACCAGTCGGGGCGCGAAGAAGACCATCAGCGTGGTGGCGATCAGCCCACCGGTGAAGGCCCCGATCGCCGCGGTCGCCAGCGCCTGCGGCGCCCGGCCGGCCAACGCCATCCGGTGCCCCTCGATGGACCCGGCGATCGCCGAGCTGTTCCCCGGCGTGTTGAGCAGGATGCCGGCCGTGGAGTCGCCGAACAGCCCGCCGTAGTAGACGCCGGCGAACATGATGAACGCCCCCGTCGGGTCGAGGCCGAACGTCACCGGCAGCAGCAGCGCCACCGCCATCGCCGAGCCGAGACCGGGCAGCACGCCGACGGCGGTGCCCAGCACCGCGCCGACGAGGAGCAGCAGCAGGTTCAGCGGCGTCAGCGCCTGCGCGAACCCGTCACCCAGCAGCGAGAAGGTGTCCATCAGAAGGCCCCCTCCAGCACGCCGGCCGGCAGCGCCAGCCCGAGGCCGGCGGAGAACGCCAGCTGGAACGCGGCCGAGACCGACAGCGCGACCCCCGCGTCGAAGAGCGGGCGTCTGCCGCCCAACGCGTATCCCGTTCCCCAGAACAGCAGCGCCGCCGAGAGCAGCCAGCCGAGCGGCGACAGCAGCGCCGTGAACGCCAGGAACGACACCACCACGACGCCCACCGCGCGCCAGTCCGTCCCCTCGCCGGCCGGGGCCGGCCGGGGCTCGGACGCGGCCCGCGCGCCCCGCGTCGCGCGCGCCACCTGGGCGGCCATCAGCGCGGCCAGCACGAAGGTCAGCACGGTGACGATGACGGGCACGAAACGGGGGCCGGGCGAGCCGGAGTTCTCCGGCACGTCCATCGTGGCCGTGCCGTGCGCGAGAAACGCGCCAAGCGCCAGCAGCAGGACGACGACGGCCCAGTCGCCCCGGCCCGCCGACGCCTCGGCGCCGCCCGGCAAAACCGGCTCCGGCGGCTCGTCGTCCAGCCCCCTCGCGCCCTGCTCCACGGTGCCGCTCACAGTCCCAACTCCTCGATGATCTCGTGCACGCGACCGGTCTCGTCGGCGAGGAACGCCTCGAACTCCTCGCCGACCATGAAGCTGTCCGCCCACCGGTTGCGTTCCAACGTGTCCTCCCACTCCGGGGAGCGCGCCAACTCGGTCGCGATCTCCTCCAGTTCGGCGCGCTGCTCCTCGCCCACCCCCGGAGGGGCGAGCAGCCCGCGCCAGTTGGGCAGCGAGACGTCGTAGCCCTGCTCGACGAACGTGGGCACGTCGATGCCGTCGACGGGGGCGTCGGCCGAGAGGGCCAGCGCCCGCATCCGGCCGGCCTCGATCTGGTCGGAGAAGTCGTTGTAGCCGCTGACGCCGGCGACGACCGTGTGCGAGAGCAGCGAGGTGGTCACCTCGCCGCCGCCCGGATAGGCGATGTAGTTGAGCTGCTCCGGGTCGATGCCGGCCTCCCGCGCCAGCAGCCCCGCGATCAGGTGGTCGGTGCCGCCGATGGAGCCGCCGCCGATGGCCGTCCCGTGCGGGTCCCGGCGCCACGCCTCCACCAGGTCGTCCAGCGTCCGGTACGGGGAGTCGGCCGGCACCACCACGGCGCCGTAGTCGTCGGCGAGCCGGGCGATCGGCGTCACGTCGTCGAACGTGGTGCCGTTCCCCGACAGCTCGATCCCGCCGACCATCACCGCGCCGGTGATCATCATCAGCGAGCCCTCGCCGGAGCGCTGCGCGATCTGGCTCAGCCCGATGGTGCCGGCCGCGCCCGGCACGTTGACCACCTCGACGCTGTTGACGACCCCCGCGCCGCGCAGCGCCTGCTGGGACTCGCGGGCCGCCAGGTCCCAGCCGCCGCCGGGCGCGGCCGGCGCCATCAGGGTCAGATGGGTCCTGGCGCCGCCGCCGGAGTCGCCGCCACCGGCGTCCCAGACCGCGAGCGAGACCAGGACGGAGACGACGGCCGCGTAGGCTACCCTGCCCAGCGTTCGCCGGCGCGGGTCAGGTCGCTTGGTGAACATGACGGCTCATCGTGGTGGCGCCGTCGGGCGCTGTCAGCAGCCGTGCGCGTTGTTGACGGTTGCGCTGGTTGTGGTCGTTGTGCTCACGGGACGTTCCCCTCGCGCCGCCGGCGGGGGAGCGCCCGGCGGAAGGGGAGGGGCGATGCGCGGACGCGCACCCGGGCTGCCCAGGCTCACCCTCGCCGGACGGTTCCTCGTGCTCCAACTCGGCCTGATCGTCGTCGTGCTGGTCGTCGTCGCGGCCGTCTCCATCGCCCAGGCCGACCGCGACCTGCGGCGCAGCGAGAGCGGGCGGCTGCTGGGCGTGGCCGAGTCCGTCGCCTCCCAGGAGGCCGTGCGCGTGGGCCTCACCGACGTGGCCAGGCGGGGCATCCTGGAGGCCACGGCCGAGCACGCCAGGGGCGTCTCCGGCGCCTCCTCCGTGGAGATCGCCGGCCTCGACCGGCGGGTGCTGACCTCGGCCGACCCGCGCCGGGTGGGCACCGGCGTCGTGCCCGAGGACAGCCCGGTCTTCCGGGGCCGCTCCTGGACGGGCACCACGACCACCGAGGAACGCACCTCGGTCGCCGCCCACGTTCCCGTCTTCGCCGAGGACGGCCGTCAGTTGGGGGCCGTCGTCGTCGCCAGCGAGGCGCCGAGCCCGAGCGAACGCGTCACCGCCGCCGTGCCCGACCTCGCGCTCTACGTCTCGGTCGCCAGCCTGCTGGGCGCCGCCGGCTCGGTGCTGCTGGCCCGCCGCATCAAGCGGCAGACGCTCGGCCTGGAGCCGGGCGAGATCACCAGCCTGGTGGAGCACCGCGAGGCCATGCTCCACGGCATCAGGGAGGGCGTCCTCGGCCTGGACGGGCAGGGCCGGATATCCCTGGCCAACGACAGCGCCCGCGCGCTGCTGCGGCTGCCCGCCGACGCCGACGGGCGGGCCCTGGCCGAACTGCCCGTGGAGGCCGGGCTGCACGACGTGCTGACCGGCCGGACCAGTGGTCACGACCAGGTGGTCTTTACCGGTGAACGGGTGCTCACCCTCAACCGCAGGCCACTGGTCACCCGCGGCCAGTCGGCCGGCTCGGTGACCACGATGCGGGACCTGACCGAACTGGCCTCCCTCCAGCAGCAGTTGGCGGCGACCCGCAGTGTCACCGACACCCTGCGGGCCCAGGCTCACCAGTTCTCCAACCACCTCCATGTCATCGCCGGGCTGGTCGAGCTGGGCGAGTTCCCCGAGGTGACCCGCTATGTGCGCGGGGTCAGCGGCGCGCACGCGGAACGGACCTCCGAGGTGCTCACCCGCGTCGCCGACCCCTCCCTCGCCGCGCTGCTCATCGCCAAGTCCAGCCTGGCCGCCGAGCAGGGCGCCGCGCTCCGCGTCACCGAGCGCAGCAGCCTCGGCCCGGTGCCCGAGACGCTCTCCGCCGACCTCGTCACCGTCACCGGAAACCTCGTGGACAACGCGCTGGACGCGGTGCGCGGCCGCCCCGACCCCTGGGTGGAGGTCGAGATCACGGTTGGCGGCGCCGCCGACCGCAGCGAGGTGACCCTGCGGGTCACCGACTCGGGGCCGGGCGTCCCGCCCGACCTGGTCGACGAGGTCTTCCGGCAGGGGTTCACCACCAAGCCCGCAGGGGACGCGGCCGGGCGCGGCCTCGGCCTGGCCATCACCCGGCTGGTGTGCGCCCGGCGGGGCGGCGGGGTGACCGTGTCGGGCGCCGAGTTCACCGCCGGGCTCCCCTGGGACGGCCCGGCCGCACGCCCCGGAACGGCGGGAGAAGGGGAACGGGACCGATGATCAGCGTGCTGGTCGTGGACGACGACTTCATGGTGGCGCGGCTCCACCGCAAGCTGGTGGAACGGACGCCCGGCTTCACCGCGGCGGGCGAGGCGCACACCGGCGCCGAGGCCCTCAGCGCGGTCGCGCGGCTCCGCCCCGACCTGGTACTGCTCGACCTCTATCTGCCCGACCTCTCCGGGCTCGAGGTGCTGCGCAGGCTGCGCGCCGCCGACGACACCGCGGGCGCCGAGCCCGACGTGCTGGTGGTGACGGCGGCCCGCGAGGTCGACTCCGTGCGCGGCGCGCTGCGCGGCGGCGCGGTGCACTACCTCATCAAGCCGTTCGACGGCCCCGTGCTCCAGGAGCGCCTGCGCGACTACGCGCGCCGCCGGGGCCAGTTGGCGGCGCTCGACGCGCCGGGCCAGGACGACGTGGACCGGGTCTTCGGCGCGGCCGCCGTCTCCCGGCTGCCCAAGGGCCTCAGCCGCGAGTCCGCGGCCCTCGTCCGCCGCGCGCTGACGGAGGCAGGGGGCGACCTGTCGGCCACCGAGTGCGCGGAACGCAGCGGGCTCTCCCGCGCCAGCGCCCGCCGCTACCTGGAGTACTGGGTCAGCACCGGCCGCGCCGGGGTCTCCCTGCGCTACGGCGCCACCGGCCGCCCGGAACGCCGCTTCCACTGGTCGGGCGGCTGACCACCGCCGAACCGGCCGTCCGCCGGGCGCCGCCGCCCGCCCCGTAAGCTGACCCGGCGGAGCACCGGCGCCCCGCGCCCCCGTTCCCCGCGCCCGGCCCGCAGCCGTCCGGGCGCCGCCCCGCGTCAAGGAGCCCTCACCTTCGATGTCTGACCACCCCGCCTACCCCGTCGGGCTGCGCCTCGCCGGCCGCCGTGTGCTGGTTCTCGGCGGCGGCGCCGTCGCCCAGCGGCGGCTGCCGGCGCTGCTCGCCGCCGGCGCCGACGTCACCCTCGTCGCCCCCGAGACGACCCCGTCCGTCGAGGCCATGGCCGAGGCAGGCGCGCTGCGCTGGGAACGGCGCGGCTACCGTGCCGGCGACGTCGAGGGCGCCTGGTACCTGCTGATCGCCACCGACGACCCGGAGGTCAACGCCGCCGCCTCCGCCGAGGCGGAACGGCTCCGCGTCTGGTCGGTCCGCAGCGACGACGCCGAGGCCGCCACCGCCTGGACCCCCGCGACCGGACGCAGCGACGGCGTCACCGTCGCCGTGCTCACCGGCCGCGACCCCCGCCGCTCCGCCGCCGTCCGCGACGCCGTCGTGGAGGGGCTGCGCGAGGGCACCCTCGCCGCGCCCCGGCACCGCGACCGGGCGCCGGGCGTCGCGCTGGTCGGCGGCGGGCCAGGCGACCCCGACCTGATCACGGTCCGCGGCCGCCGGCTGCTGGCCGAGGCGGACGTGGTGATCGCCGACCGGCTCGGCCCGCGCGACCTGCTCGACGAACTCCCGCCCTCCGTCGAGGTGATCGACGCCGCCAAGATCCCCTACGGCCGCGCCATGGCGCAGGAGGCGATCAACGCCGCGCTCGTCGCCCACGCGAAGGCCGGCAGAGCCGTGGTGCGGCTCAAGGGCGGCGACCCCTACGTCTTCGGCCGCGGCCGGGAGGAGGCCCAGGCGCTGGCCGAGGCCGGCGTGCCCTTCACCGTGGTGCCGGGCGTCACCAGCGCCGTCTCGGTCCCCGCCGCCGCCGGGGTGCCCGTCACCCACCGGGGGGTGGCACACGAGTTCACCGTGGTCAGCGGCCACCTGGCGCCGGACGACCCGCGTTCGCTCGTCGACTGGCCGGCGCTGGCCCGGCTGCGCGGCACGCTGGTGCTGCTGATGGCCGTGGAACGGATGGCCGCCATCGCCGCGACGCTGCTCGCCCACGGCCGGGACCCGGAGACGCCCGTCGCGGTGATCCAGGAGGGCACCACCCCCGCCGAGCGCCGCGCGGACGCCACCCTGGCCACCGTGGCGGAACGGATCGCCGAGGCCGGTATCCGTCCGCCGGCCGTCGTCGTGGTCGGCGACGTGGTGGCCGTCCCGTGAACGCGCCCGACGTGGCGGCGCGGTTGACCCCCGTCGAGGACCCGGCCGACCCCCGGCTCGCCGACTACGCCGGGCTGACCGACGTGGCGCTGCGCCGCCGCGTGGAACCGGCCGAGGGCCTGTTCATGGCGGAGGGGGAGAAGGTCATCCGCCGCGCGCTGGACGCCGGCCACCCGATGCGCTCGATGCTGCTCACGCCGCGCTGGGTCGAGGTGATGGGCGACCTGATCGCCCGCACCGAGGCCCCCGTCCTCGTGGTCAGCCCCGAGCTGGCCGAGTCCGTCACCGGCTACCACGTGCACCGGGGCGCCCTGGCCGCGATGGGCCGGCTGCCGCTGCCGGAGGCGGGCACGCTGCTGACGGGCGCCCGGCGGGTCGCCGTCTTCGAGGACATCGTCGACCACGCCAACCTGGGCGCGGCCTTCCGCAACGCCGCCGCCCTCGGCATCGACGCGGTGCTGCTGACCCCGCGCTGCGCGGACCCGCTCTACCGGCGCGCGGTGAAGGTGTCGATGGGCGGGGTCTTCCGGGTCCCGTGGGCGCGGTTGGCGGAGTGGCCCTCGGAGGTGGGGCTGCTGCGCTCCGCCGGGTTCGCGGTCGCCGCGCTCTGTCTGAGCGAGCGGGCCGTCACCCTGGACACGCTCGCGGCGCGACGCCACCCCCGGCTGGCCCTGGTCTTCGGGACCGAGGGCGACGGGCTCACCCGGCGCACCCTGGCCGCCGTGGACACGCATGTCCGCATCCCGATGGACGCGGGGGTGGACTCCCTGAACGTGGCCGCCGCCTCCGCCGTCGCGTTCTACGCCACCCGGCCGCCTGGCCAGGACCGGCCCGTCGGACCCGGCGAGCCGGCCGGCGCGGCGGCCGGGCGGGCGGTCAGGGAACGACCCTCGGGGTGACGGCCCGGCCGTCGGCGCTACTCCGTCCGCCCCGGGTGGGACGCGGGTCGCGGGTCGTGGTGCGGCGGCGCAGCCACCGGTCGGTGCCGTCGTGGCGCGGCCGGGACGGCCCCCGGCCGTGCACCGCGCGGTAGTCGTCCGGCAGCGGCGGGTCGCCGGCGTCCAGCGCCGCCGGTACCGGCCCGGAGGCGAGCGCCGACGCGGCGCGGCGGTCCCCCGGCAGCGCCCGCGTGGAGGGCGGGTCCAGCCGCAGACAGGGCGCGTCGGGGGAGCCGAGGAGCGCGGGCCGCACCGTGGACAGCGCGGCGTCGCCGATCCGGAAGCGCGGCTCGCTCAGCGTCGCGACGTCGAGGGCGGCCAGGTCGAGGCAGTCCACCGAGGCCACGGTGGTGGGCACCGCGGCGCCGACCCGTCGCACCGGTCGTCGTGGAACGCGGCAGCGCGGCGATCGGACTCGCTCCGTCCGGTGGAACGCGTCGGGACATGCGGCAGAACCCGTCCCTCGCCGGGAACGCGGTCCAGAAACTTCGAACGGGTCGGGAAAGCCGTATTCCCGATGCCCGCGCGACAGTTCCACGACGGCGCGGCGGGGAACTCCGCCCGATTTCTCCGAGGCGCGCCCAGGGGAGCGCGCGCCCTTTCCACCCTGTTCGCGCCCGGGGCGGGCAAGGGCCGCGTGGGGGCGTGCGACCGCCGAAAGCCAACGGTTGCACACCTCGCGTGCGGGCCCCCGCACACCGCCGCGCTCGCTGTCAACTGTGCGCTCTCACAAGGGGGTTGGCCTCTGGCGCGGCCATGACGGGTGGCGCATGATGAGTTTCGGGGCGCGCACGGCGCGCGTTCCCCACGCGTTCCGGCGGCGTGCCGTAACGCGCCCACCGACACCGCGCTTCTCTACTCCCGGTGCCCCGGGACAGCCCGCGCGGTGCGCGTCAGGTCAGAACGGGTGACAGATGAGGATCGCCGTGGTATCCGGTGACGGGCTTCCCGTCAGCGGACTGTTGACAGTGTTGCGGAACGTGGTCCATCTCGGGCGGGAAATGGGCGTCGTCGAGTCCCCGATCACCGCCGACCTCGGTTATTCCTGGCGCCCCGACAAACCCGCCTGCTATCCCAGGGGACTTCCCGACTCCCGTTATCCGGACTTTCTCCGGGTGCGGAAGGACACCCCGGCGGCCTCCGACGGCCTCGCCGCCGAACTCCTCGCGCTGCGCGAGGAGGTGGCCGCGCCCACCGGGCGGGGCCCCGACTGGCGGGCCGCGCTCGACGCCCGGATCGAGGCCGTGGCGGAACCCTACGAGGCGTACTTCCGCGACTGGTTCGCCGAGGAGGACGTCGACTGGGTGTGGGCGCTCAACATGACACTCTCCGACGCCGTCCCCGTCACCCTCGCCCTGCACCGGGCCGCCGCCGGACGCTGGGGCCCGGGGCGCCGCCCCGGCGGGGTGCTCTTCTGGGACCACGACCTCTTCGGCAGCTACGCCGTCCGGGAACACGGCGCCCGCGTCTACCCCGTGGCGCCCGGCGAGGTCACCCCGCTGCCCGGGGGCGAGCCCGGCCACCTGTGGGCCGTGGTCTCCGACGACCTGGCCAAGGAGGCCGCCGGCTACCCCACCTCGGCGGTCCCGACGGTGGTGCCCAACGTGCTGCCGACGATCCCCGAGGGCGGGCTCGACGCACGGCACCTGGCGTTCCTGCGGGGGATCGGCGTCCCGCCGGAACGTCCGGTGGTGGTGGCCCCGGTGCGGGTGTTCCGGGTCAAGGGGGTGGAGATCTCGCTGGCGCTGCTGCGCGCCGTGCGCGAGGAGTCGGCCCGCCGCGGCGAACCGGCGCCCCATCTGCTGGTCTTCGGGAGCATGGCCGAGGACCCGGAGTACGCCGCGGAGGTCAGGGTCGCCGCCGCCGAGCTGGGCGTCGCGGACGCGGTGACCTTCCTGGACGGGGTGCCGTTGGAGAGCCACCGGGACGCCGGCGGCGCCTGGCGGCTGGACGAGATCGACCTGCTGCGGGTGGCGGCGGCGACCGGCGGTGGTGTGTTCTTCACCCCCAACCGCACCGATGTGGAGAGCGTCGGGCTCGGCCCCGCGCTGGCCGCCGTCGCCGGGGTGCCGTGCGCCGTCACCGGCTTCGCCGCCCTGCGCGCGGTCTACGGCGACGACCACCGCCTGGCCGTGGTGGGGGAGGGGGAGCGGGGACTGGCCGAGGCGGCGCGGGACTTCGTCGCGCTGACCGCCGGCAACCGCTCCGGCGACGGGGAGGTCCGCGCCGCACTGGCCCGCAACAGGCGGCAGATGGCCCGCTTCTTCCCCGAGGAACCGTGGCGCCGGCTGCTGGAGCGGATGACGGAGCCACTCGACGGGCGGCCCGTGCGGGCCGCCGTCTCCGCGCCGGAGGCAGAGGCATGACCGACACGACCGACTCCGCCACGTCCAGGACCCGCGTGCTCTGCCGGGTCCCCGTCCCGCGGTGCGAGACGATCAGCGTGACCGCGCCCGCGCCCGTGCCCCGGGCCAGCTCTCGCGACCTGGCGACGCGGCGCTCGAAGCCGACGTGCGGGTAGTGCGCGTCCAGGCAGGCCGTCGACTCGTCCGCCACCAGCGGCACCACCCCCGGCGCATGGCGGGCCCTGGCCAGGGCGCCCCGCCGAAGGCGGCCCCGGGCTCTGTCCGGGGCTCGTCCGGGAGGCGGGGCGATCTGCTCGGCGTCGGCCTCGGCGAGCGCCCGGTCCACCGCGTCGGCCCCGGCCGCCAGGTCCTCCGGCCGCACCGCCTCGCCCGGGCGACCGGGCGGCGGTCGAAGTCTCGGAACGCCGCGCTCATCCGGCCCACCAGGGCCGGGCGGCTGACGACGGACCGACCTAGAGCGGCCCCTGACACCCCTGCGCGAGCGTGATGCCCAGCGCCACCACGAGCGTCACCGTGACGAAGACGAACACCCGTTGCCGCAGCAGCCGTTGGTCCGCGGCCCGCCGCGCCGCCGAGGGCCCCGGCTGGCGGCGGGCCCGGGCCGGCGGCCGCTCACGGCCCCGTTCCCGGCCGCCGCCGCTCCCCGCCGCCTGCGGAGCCTCCGCGTCCGCCGCCGCCGGGACGGCGACCCGCTGCCGGCGGGCCGGCTGCGGCACGCCCCGCGCCTCCCGCGCCGCGATCTCCTTCAGCCGCAGCGACAGCCGCATCGTGCTGGGCCGCTCCTCGGGCGACTTGTCCAGACAGGTCCGCAGCAACGGCGCCAACGCCGCCGGCACACCGTCGAGTTGCGGTTCCTCGTGCACCACCCGGTAGAGCATGACCTCCGAACTGCCCTGCCCGAACGGGGAGTCGCCCAGCGCCGCGTACGCCAGCGTGGCGCCGAGCGAGAAGACGTCGCTGGCCGGCGTCACGCCCTGCCCGCGCACCTGCTCGGGCGCGAGGAAGCCGGGCGAGCCGACGGCCGTCCCGACGTGGGTGAGGGTGCTGGCCCCGGTGGACCAGGCGATGCCGAAGTCGATGATCCGGGGGCCCTTGGGGGAGAGCAGGATGTTGGACGGCTTGAGGTCGCGGTGCACGACGCCCGCCTCGTGGACCGCGACCAGCCCCTCGGCGAGCGCGGCGCCGATCGCCGCCGTCTCGGCGGCCGACAGCGGGCCGTGCTCCAGCACCCGGTCGTGCAGCGAGGGCCCCGGCACGTACTGGGTGGCGAACCACGGCCTGCTGGCCTCCAGGTCGGCCGCCACCAGCCGGGCGGTGCAGCCGCCCCTGATCCGCCGGGCCGCCGACACCTCGCGGGCGAACCGGG
Source organism: Streptomyces zhaozhouensis (assembly GCF_900230195.1). Taxonomy (GTDB): domain Bacteria; phylum Actinomycetota; class Actinomycetes; order Streptomycetales; family Streptomycetaceae; genus Streptomyces; species Streptomyces zhaozhouensis. Next base: position 104,173 of record NZ_OCNE01000003.1, on the reverse strand, counting down.
AGCGGAACTCCTGGTCCTCCGAGAGGTCGGGCCTGATCACCTTGAGTGCGACCCGCTGCCCCCGACGGTCGGAGCCGAGATAGACGACTCCCATGCCGCCGGCGCCCAGCCGTCGGTGCAGGCGGAAGGCCCCAACGACTCGCGGGTCCTCGCGCCGGAGCCGCATCATCGCCATGTCCACCTCGCTGCCCGGTGCTTGTGATGGCCACAGCTTACGGACTGTGCGCCCGCATCGGGGCAAGGCCCGCGCGCGCCACGGTGACGTTCCCCCGCGCCACGGTGACGTGCGCGCGCGGTGGTGACGCCCTCCCGGGCGGTCGGTGACGGTGCGCGCACCCCTGGGGGCAAACCCTCGGCCCCCCGCGGACCTTGTCCACCCTGAGGAGTAGGAGAGGCGGCGCGCCGTCATCCTGGGGGAGGCCAGATGTCGGTACGCCGGGTTGACGTACCGGGAGTGGCCCGCTGCCTAGAGTTGAGGTGCAGCGGCGGACGTAGCCCGTCCCCCGAGGTCAATCGTCCGCCGCTGACCAACAGACGGACTGGAGTGCGGAGATGACACGCATGAGCACGGCAGAGCGGGCCCCCCACCCGACCACCGACAGGCGTCACCCCCTGGTGGCGGCCGCGATGGTGCTGCCGTTGGCGTTCGCTCTCGCTTTCATGACGGGCGGCATCGACGCCGTCGTCACCCAGGCGTCGTCCGTGGCCGGCACGCTGGGGCGCTGAGCGGCGCCCCGGGCTCGGGAGAGCGGCCCGGGTCGGGGACACCGGCAACACCACCCCGTGGGGACGGGGAGACGGACGGCATTGTGCCCGGGCGGCTGGGGAGCCGCCCGGGCACCTTTGTCTTTCCGCCCGGTCCACGCGGTCCACGCGGTCCGCCCGGGTCCGCGCCCGTTCCATCCGCTCCGCCAGGCCCGCCCGGCCCCCTCGACGGCGACGGCACCCGCCTCGGGGGTCCTCCTCCTCAGGGATGAGAGCGGACCGGATCGCGTACGGAGAACGGCCGAGGGCCCGGAAGCGGTGAGCTTCCGGGCCCTCGGCCGTTGACGCTGGTGCGCGATACTGGGATTGAACCAGTGACCTCTTCCGTGTCAGGGAAGCGCTCTCCCGCTGAGCTAATCGCGCGTGCGGGTCCTCGCGGACCCAGTGGACGATACTGGGATTGAACCAGTGACCTCTTCCGTGTCAGGGAAGCGCTCTCCCGCTGAGCTAATCGTCCGAGGTGGAGACGGGATTTGAACCCGTGTAGACGGCTTTGCAGGCCGTTGCCTCGCCTCTCGGCCACTCCACCGAATGAGGGCAACCGCCCTCTTCGAGCGGACGACGAGATTCGAACTCGCGACCTCCACCTTGGCAAGGTGATGCTCTACCAACTGAGCTACGTCCGCAGGTGTCCTCCGGGCCCTAGGTCTGCGACCCGGCGACGTCATGAACTCTAGCGGATTCGCCCGCCAGCTCAAACTCACCTTCCGGACGCCCCCCTCGTAGACTCGCGCAGGTGTACGAACACCCTCCGCTCGCCCGCTTCGGCGGGATGCTCGCGACCGACCTCGTCGACGTCACCGACGACCCGGCGGCGCTGGACTCCGAGGGCTGGTGGGCGGTGGTGGCCGGCTTCGACGGACGGCTGGTCTGCGCGCGGTTCGCCACCCTGCGCACCGCCCCGGCCGCGCCCCCGCCCGCGCGCTGGCGCGGCCCGGACCCGGCGGCCTGGACCAGCTCGCTCGACCGCGCCGCCTATGTGGCCGGCGTCGCCGCGGTCCACGACCGGATCGCGGCCGGCGAGGTGTACCAGGTCAACCTCTGCCGGGTGTTGTCCGCGCCGCTGCCCGACCCGGCCGCCGACATCGACGCGTTGCGCGCCCAGCTCGCCACGCGCCATCCCGCGCGCTACGCGGGGAGCGTGCGCCTCCCCGCGCACGGCGTCGAGGTCGCGACCGCCTCACCCGAGCTGTACCTCCGCCGCGACGGGGAACTGGTGGAGTCGGGCCCCATCAAGGGCACGGCCCGCACCACCGAGCTGCTGCTGCCCAAGGACCGGGCCGAGAACGTGATGATCGTCGACCTGGTCCGCAACGACCTGGGCGCGGTCTGCGCCCCGGGGACGGTCGCCGTTCCCCAGCTCTGCGGCCCCGAGGAGTACCCGGGACTGGTGCATCTCGTCTCCCGGGTGACCGGCCGGCTCGCCGCGGGCGCCGGCTGGCCCGAGCTGCTGGCCCACACCTTCCCGCCGGGCTCCGTCACCGGTGCCCCCAAGTCCAGCGCGCTGCGCGCCATAGCCGCGCTGGAGACCGCGCCGCGCGGCCCCTACTGCGGCGGTGTCGGCTGGGTCGACGCCGACCAGGGCGTCGGCGAGCTGGCCGTCGCCATCCGCACCTTCTGGATCGACCGCGCCGGCCCCGGCCGGGGCCCCCGGCTGCGCTTCGGCGCCGGCGCCGGCATCACCTGGGACTCCGACCCCGCCGGCGAGTGGGCGGAGACGGTGCTCAAGGCCGAGCGGCTCCTTCGGGTAGCGTCGGTGCCGGGGGAGCGGGAAGAAGCCAACGCGAGGTGAGGAAGCCGCCATGACGCTGATCTGGCTGGACGGCGAGTTGCGGGACGCGGACAGCGCGCGGGTCTCCGTCTTCGACCACGGACTGACCGTCGGCGACGGGGTGTTCGAGACGCTGAAGACCGAACGGGGGCGCCCGTTCGCGCTCCGCCGCCACCTCGACCGGCTCGCCTCCTCGGCCGCCGGCCTCGGCCTGCCCGACCCCGACCGGGACGAGGTGCGGCGCGCGATCGACGCGGTGCTGGAGGCCGTCCCGCTGGCGCGCGGCCGGGTGCGGATCACCTACACGGGCGGCCACTCCCCGCTCGGCTCCGACCGGGGCGACGCCCGGCCCACCCTCGTCGTCGCGCACGCCGAGGCCAAGGCGCCGCCGGAGACCACCGCCGTGATCACCGTCCCCTGGACGAGGAACGAGCGCGGCGCGCTCACCGGCCTGAAGACCACCTCCTACGCGGAGAACGTGCTCGCCCTCGCCCGCGCCCGTCAACAGGCCGCCTCCGAGGCGCTGTTCGGGAACAACGCCGGCCAGCTCTGCGAGGGCACCGGCACCAACGTCTTCGTCGTCCTGGACGGGGTCGCCCACACCCCGCCGCTCTCCTCCGGCTGCCTGCCAGGCGTGACCAGGGCCCTGGTCGTCGAGTGGACGGGCGCCAAGGAGACCGAGCTGCCGATGGACGTCCTGGACCGCGCCGACGAGGTCTTCCTCACCTCAAGCACCCGCGACGTCCAGGCCGTGCGCCGGGTCGACGGCCGCGAGGTCCCCGGCGCCCCCGGGCCCGTCACCGCCGAGGCGCTGCGTGTCTTCCGCGCCCGCGCGGCCGACGACCAGGACCCGTGACCGGCGGGGCCCCGGGCCCCGCCGTGGCCGGGGAGTAACGGCCCGTCGCTGGGTAGACATCCGGCGATGACCACCACGCTGCGCCCCACGGGTCCCGAGGAACGCACCGCCGACGGCGGCCGCGCCCGCGCCTTCGCGATCACGGTCAACGGCCGCCCGGTCGGCGGCCTCAGGCTCACCACCGACGCCCGCTTCGGGCACCACGCCGGCCGGCTGGCCGACCTGACCGTGGTGCCGGCGGAGCGCGGTCGCGGACGCGGCACCGTCGCCGCGCTCGCCGCCGAGGAGGTGCTGCGCTCCTGGGGCTGCGGCCAGGCGGACGTCACCGTCCCCGACACCTCGACCGGCGCCCTGCGGCTGGCCAACTCCCTCGGCTACACGGCGCGTTGGCGCACCCTCGGCAAGGAGCTCGCCGACCCTCCGCCACCGCCGCCCGAGGGGAGCGTGCCGCGGCCGCTGACCGGGGCGGAGTTCCACCCCTGGCTGGCCGCCGAACGCGCCTCCTACGCCCGCTCCTGGACCGAGCGCGGACTGCCGCCGGAACGCGCCGCCTTCCGCGCCGACGCCGCCACGGCCGCCGCCCTCCCGGACGGCCTCGCGACGCCCGGCGTGCTGGTGCGGGTGCTGGAGCACGACGGGGTGCCCGTCGGCAGCTGCTGGCTCACCAGGACCGGGGAGAACGCCGAGGGCGACCCGGCGGTGATGGGCGTCAGCGTCGCCCCCGACCACCGCGGGCTCGGGCACGGCCACACGCTGCTGGCCCACGCCGAGCGCCTCGCCGCGGAGCGCGGCGCCAAGCGCCTCGCGGCCCACGCCTTCGCCGGCAACCTCCCCGCCACCCGGCTGGCCGCCTCCCTCGGCTATCGGCCGCTGCGCCACCACCTGAGCAAGCCGCTGCTCTGACCCCCGCCCTCCCGCTCAGTCCGCGGCGACCAGGCGCTCGACGATGCCGGCGATCCGCTCGCCCAGCCCCTCCTGCGACTTCCCGCCGTCGAGCCGCTGCCCGTCGATCAGGTAGGTCGGGGTGCCCGTCACGCCCAGCGCCTTCCCCTCGGCGTGATCGGCGTCCACCTGCAACAGGTGCCGGCCGTCGATCAACGCGGTCTCGAACTCCTCCGCGTCCAGGCCCAGTTCACCCGCGAGCTCCAGCAGCACCGGCTCCCCGCGCCGCCCCAGCTCGACCGTCCTGCCCAGCAGCGCCGTCCAGTAGTCGTCCCCGCGGCCCTGGGCGAACGCCTCCTCCGCGGCCTGCGCCGCCGCCAGCGCGTGCTTGTGCCCGGGAAGCGGGAAGTGCCGCCGCCTGATCTCCAGCGCCGGGCCGAACCGCTCGCCCAGCGCGCTCAGGTCACCCTCCGCCCGGTGACAGTCCGGACACTGAAGGTCACACCACACCTCAAGAACGGCCTGACCGCTCGTCTCGTTCATGGCGGTCAGTCTCGCATCCGCCACCGACAACCCCGAGATCTCCCTGATCCGCACCCCTGACGCTGGCCCCCCGGGCATCCGTTGGGCACGATGGAAAGATGTTGACTGGCACCGTATGTACTCTGCTGTCCGTCGCCGGCCTGGGGCTCTCGCTGCTGGTGGCCAAGCGCCGCCGGTACGCCACCGCGATGCGGCTGGCGGCGGTGTCGCTGGTGCCGGTCGGCCTCGCGATGACGGGCATCCTGCGCCTGATCATCAACATGACCTTCAACCCGATCGCCTGGGTCGGCGTCGGCGTGCTCGGCTTCGCCGTGCTGCTCTTCCTCTGCGCCCGCTTCGCCGACCGCGACCGCGGCCAGGCCCCCTCCCCGGCGGCCGCCGAGCCCGGCTCCCCGCCGGTCAGCTCCCGGGGCGCCGGCACCCCGGCCCTGCCGGCCACCGGCCGCAAGGGCAAGGAGGCGGCCGGCGGCGCCGACGACTTCTCCGACATCGAGGCGATCCTCAAGAAGCACGGCATCTGACGCGCGGCCCTAGCACGAGAGACCCGGTCCACACCGGGAGAACGGCGCATTGTCGCGCGAACGAGACCCCCCCGATCGCGGCGCCACTCGACGCTGCGCCATGATCGCGGGCGTCATGCCCCACATCACCAGGGAGCACGCTCCCGAACGCCCCGCCACCGCGCCCACGCCCCTTCGCGTCGAGGCGCCCCCCGAGGAAGCGGCCGCCGAGCCGAAGGGCTGCCTCTTCGCGGTCTCCCAGCCCCCGCTGATGCTCTTCCTCACCGTCATCTGCACCCTCCTGCTGATCGCCGGCGTCCACGACCAGTTCTGGCTCTGACGCGCGGGGTGACGACGGTGGCGCCGGGCCCCGGGCGGACGGCCGCTCCCCTCCGCTCCGCCGCACAGAAAGGCACCGCCGCGGTGGGTGTTCCGCGACGGTGCCGTGGTGGGGGAGCCGGTCCCGCGCCGTCGCCCCGAGTTCAGACGGTGCGGGACCGGCGGGTCGTCAGCTCTCCGCGAGGATGTGGGAGAGCTCCGTGTCCAGATCGAAGTGTCGGTCCTCCGTGCCCGGGGGCACGGCCGCGTCGGTCCGCTTGAGGAACGACTCCAGGGCTCGGGCCGGGGCCTCAAGCAACGCCTCTCCCTCGGGAGAGCTGAGGGCGATGCAGACCACCCCCTGCCCGTGGCTGCGGGAGGGCCATACCCGTACGTCGCCCGTTCCCGTCGGCCGGTGCAGCCCTTCGGCCAACAGATCGCGGGCGAATACCCATTCGACGGTTTCTTCGGCTCCGGTGTGAAATGTGGCGTGTACGGCGTAGGGGTCCGCCGTGTCATACCGCAGCCCCGCGGGTACAGGAAGTGAGGACTCGCTCGACACAACGAGGCGCAGGTGCAGCTCGCAGCTGACCGTGGTGTTCATAAGCGCCAGGGCCTTTCGCTCAGTGTGCGCTCGGGGATTCGCACGTCGGCCAAATCGAGATGCCACATACCCGCCGGTTGTAAACCGGTCTGCCCGCATTGCTCCCATTAAGGTCATTCGAATGGTCGAGCCGGTGACGGGGGTACATGCCTAGAGTGACGAACATGTCTCATGGCTGGTGGAGTCGCTATCAATTCGGTGGTGTCTGGCGTGTCGCCGCGCCGGCCGGCGACGTGTTCGCGGTGCTGAACGAGCCGATGGACTATCCCCGCTGGTGGCCCGAGATCCGCGAGGTGGTCCGTACGGGGGAGGAGAGCGGGACGGCCCGGTTCCGTTCGTTCCTCCCCTACGAGCTGCGGGTCGGGGTGCGTGCGGGGGAGCGGGACGAGGCGCTCGGGCGGCTGGAGATCCGGCTCTCGGGGGACCTGGAGGGGTGGCTGTGCTGGTCGCTCTTCCCGCAGGGGCGCGGGACGCTGGTCGTCCACGCGCAGGACTGCGTGGTCACCGGCGGTCTGCCGCTGCGGCTCGGGCCGCTGGCCAGGCCCGTGTTCCGCGCCAACCACGCGGCGATGATGCGTTCGGGAGAGCGGGGTCTGCGCGCCTGGACACGTGGCCGGCGGGGTCCGCGGGACCCTCGGGGGAGCCGGCCGTGAAAGCCGGTTTGGACGTCAGGTGACCTGCCCTGTATGGTTCTTCCCGTGCCGAGGGGCACAGAAAACCCGGGCGATTAGCTCAGTGGGAGAGCGCTTCGTTCACACCGAAGAGGTCACTGGTTCGAACCCAGTATCGCCCACCCCGGGATGAGGCCGGTCCGCAGCTGCGGACCGGCCCTCGTCATGAGGGGCCGGGCCCGAGGCGGGGGTCCCGCCGCTCGGTACCATGCCGTGCGGGAGCGGGAGTCCCCGCAGTTCCAGGCCGTATAGGGGCGCGACGCGCTGGCGTCGTGCCCGACCGAGACGGGAGAGCACCGGTGGCGGATGTCCGAGTATCCGTAACGCGCGACGGCGAGCGTGAGGAGCGCGTCGTGCCCACGGGGACGACGGCCGCCGCGCTCTTCGAGGGCGAACGCACGGTGGTGGCCGCCCGGATCGGCGGCGAACTGCGCGACCTCACGCACCCGCTGACCGACGGCGACGAGGTCGCCCCGGTCGAGCTGGCCTCGCCCGACGGGCTCGACATCCTGCGCCACTCCACGGCCCACGTGCTGGCCCAGGCGGTCCAGGAGCTGTACCCCGAGGCCAAGCTCGGCATCGGCCCGCCCATCAAGGACGGCTTCTACTACGACTTCGACGTCGCCGAGCCGTTCACGCCCGAGGACCTGGGCCGCATCGAGAAGCAGATGCGCCGCATCCAGAAGCAGGGCCAGCGCTTCGTCCGCCGGCCGGTCAGCGACGAGGAGGCCCGCGCCGAACTGGCCGACGAGCCCTACAAGCTGGAGCTGATCGGGCTCAAGGGCGCCGCCGCCGAGTCGGCCGAGGGCGCGGGCGCCGAGGTCGGCGCCGGCGAGCTGACCATCTACGACAACGTGGACCCCAAGTCCGGCGAGCTGTGCTGGCGCGACCTCTGCCGGGGCCCTCACCTGCCGAACACCCGACTGATTCCCTCGTTCCGGCTGATGCGTTCCGCCGCCGCGTACTGGCGCGGCAGCGAGCGCAACCCGCAGCTCCAGCGGGTGTACGGCACCGCCTGGCCGAGTCAGGACGAGCTGAAGGCGTATCTCGCGTTCCTCGCCGAGGCCGAGAAGCGTGACCATCGGAAGCTCGGCGCCGAGCTGGACCTGTTCTCCATTCCCGAGGAGCTGGGCTCGGGACTGGCGGTCTTCCACCCGAAGGGCGGCACCGTCCGCCGGGTGATGGAGGACTATTCGAGGAAGCGGCACGAGGACGCCGACTACGAATTCGTCAACACGCCGCACATCACCAAGCGCAAGCTCTTCGAGACCTCGGGTCACCTCCCGAACTACGCCGAGTCCATGTTCCCGCCCATGGAATTCGAGGGGCAGGACTATTACCTCAAGGCAATGAACTGCCCCATGCACAACCTGATTTTCAGGGCGCGTGGGCGTTCCTACCGGGAATTGCCGCTGCGGCTCTTCGAGTTCGGCACGGTCTACCGGTACGAGAAGTCGGGCGTCGTCCACGGGCTGACCAGGGCGCGCGGGTTCACGCAGGACGACTCGCACATCTACTGCACCAAGGAGCAGATGCCCGAGGAGCTCGACGAGCTGCTCACCTTCGTGCTCGGGCTGCTGCGCGACTACGGCCTCGACGACTTCTACCTCGAACTCTCCACCAGGGACGACTCGGACAAGTTCATCGGCGAGCCCGGGGAGTGGGCCGAGGCCACCGAGGTGCTGCGGCAGGCCGCCGAGAAGCAGGGCCTGGAGCTGGTGATGGACCCGGGCGGCGCCGCCTACTACGGGCCGAAGATCTCCGTGCAGGCCAGGGACGCCATCGGCCGCACCTGGCAGATGTCCACCCTCCAGGTGGACTTCCAGCAGCCCAAGCGGTTCGCCCTGGAGTACACGGCCGCCGACGGCAGCCGGCAGACGCCGGTCATGATCCACCGGGCGCTCTTCGGCTCCATCGAGCGCTTCTTCGCCGTGCTGCTGGAGCACTACGCGGGCGCCTTCCCTCCCTGGCTCGCCCCGGTCCAGGCCGTGGGCATCCCGGTCGGGGACAACCACGTGCCGTATCTCAGCGAGTTCGCCGCCGAGGCGAAGGCGGCCGGGCTGCGCATGGAGGTCGACGCCTCGGCCGACCGGATGCAGAAGAAGATCCGCAACGCCCAGCGCGCCAAGGTGCCGTTCATGCTGATCGTCGGCGACGACGACCAGGCGGCCGGCACCGTCAGCTTCCGTTACCGGGACGGCACCCAGCGCAACGGCGTCCCGCGCGCCGAGGCCCTGGCCGAGATCGCGGACGCGGTGGCCAGGCGCGTCCAGGTCTGAGCGGCCCGGCGCCCGGCGCCGGGAGGTCTCGTCCCGAACGGCGATCTTCGGCCGTCGTGTGGCCCCCGGGCCCGACCCGGGGGCCCCCTGCCCTCCGGACGCCATATGCTGGCCGTCATGAGCAGCGAGCCGGAGCAGCAGATCGGGGTGGGGACACCGGACGCGTTCCAACGCCTCTGGACGCCCCACCGGATGGCCTACATCCAGGGCGAGGGCAAACCGAGCGGCCCCGGCGCCGACGACGGCTGCCCCTTCTGCTCGATCCCCGCCAAGAGCGACGAGGACGGCCTGGTGATCACCAGGGGCGAGACCGTCTACGCGGTGCTCAACCTCTACCCGTACAACGGCGGCCACCTGCTGGTCGTCCCCTACCGTCACGTCGCGGACTACACCGACCTGACGGCGGCGGAGACCGCCGAGTTGGCGACCCTCACCAAGCAGGCGATGACCGCGATCCGCACCGCATCGGGCGCGCACGGCTTCAACATCGGGATGAACCAGGGCGTCGCCGCCGGCGCCGGCATCGCGCCCCATCTGCACCAGCACGTGGTGCCGCGCTGGGGCGGCGACGCCAACTTCATGCCGGTCGTGGGCCACACCAAGGTGCTGCCCCAGCTGCTCGCCGACACCCGCCGGATGCTCGCCGAAGCCTGGCCCGCGTAGCCGAGGCGTGTGACGGGGGACCGCCGGGACGGCGGCCCCCGGCCGCCCGGCTCACATCCCGTACTCGTCCGCGTGCTTCGGCGACAGGTCCTGGATCGCGCCGCTCAGCGAGGCGGCCCTGGCGTCGAACGGCGCCATGTCCACGCCGTTCTCGCGCAGCACCTTGAACGCCGCCGACAGCGCGACCCGCAGCACCGGCGTCGCGGTGCGCAGCACGTCGTCGACCATGAAGCGGTGGTTCCACGGCTTGGTGGCCCAGGTGTGCCGGAGGCCGAACGGCTCGGGCAGCGCGATGGTGCCACCCCACTTGTCCAGCGTCTTCGGGAACCAGGTCAACGGCGCCCGCGCCGCCAGCCGCACCGCCTCGGAGGCGTTCACCACCGGCTGGGGCACGTCGCGCTTGGTCCAGAACTTCGGGAAGCCACGCACCGACTTCGTCGGCGGGCTGGGCTTCTTGCCGAAGAAGCCGTCCAGCGGGCCCAGCGCGTAGCCGGAGACCTCGATTCGCAGCGTGTGGTGGAGGACCGTCACGGTGATCATCATGGTGATCACCAACTCGCCCTCCCAGAGCACGAACTGAACACCCAGGTAGTGCCGGTCGCCCGCGCCGTACTGCTGCTCGTTGCAGATCCGCTCCACCTCGATCTTGCTGAAGCGGTACCCCTCGGCGTCCGGCCCCTCCGGCCGCCCCACCTCGCCGGCGCCCTCGCCCACGTGGCGCACCACCCAGTGCGTTATCACCGGCGCGGAGAAGCCGCCGGTGTGCAGCGGGCCGCGCTCCAGCAGCCGCATCTGGTCGCCGATCGCGCGGGCCACGTCCCAGCTGCGGAACGGGTCGATCTCCCGGCCCGGGTCGCGCGGCCGCAGATCCTCCGCCAGATGCCAGTGGCCCCAGCGGACGCCCATGCCGAGTATCCCCTTGGTGCCGGCGTAGTACGTCAGGTTGCTCTCCTGCTCGGCCGCCAGCTTGGCCAGCCCGATCCGCAGCCGCTCGGCGTCCGCGTCGTTCGGGTTCTGCGGGACGGCCTCGGGCACCACCACGCCTGAGCCGCCGCCGCCCGCCAGGTCGGCCCAGTGCGCCCGGAGGTTCTTCGCGGTGCGCTCGGCGACCTGCTTGGCGAGGAACCAGCCGATCACCGGCGCCGGGAGCATCGCCCACAGATAGATCTGGAGCACCCCGGTCACCGGGGCCCGGAGCACCAGCAGCACGACCAGGGCGGCGATCGCCAGCAGCAGCGCCGAGCCCAGCGCGCCGGCCCGCCGGTCCTGGGAGCCGGCGAAGGTGCGGCGCAGCTGGAAGAGGCCGAGCCAGACCGCGACGCCCGGCAGGAAGAGCAGTCCGAAAACCGCCATGATCACCGTCAGCCGCCGGTCGCGCTGCCGCCGGATGCGCTTGGCCGCCAGCGCGTGCTCGACCACCACCTGGGGCTCCGCGCCGAACGCCTGGATCAGCGGCTTGCGGCCGTCGGCCAGCATCCGGGTCTCGACGGCACGGGTGAACGCCTCGCCCAGGTCCGGCTCCAGCAGGGTGAACTTGCCCTCGTTGACCTTGGCCCCGTCGTTCGGCTCCTTGATCTGGGACGGCGAGCCGTCCCGGTAGGCCACCGAGGCGATGCGTTGGCTGAGCCCCGTTCTCCCGCTGCCCGCGCCGGACAGCGGGACCTGCGCGCCCGGCGCGAAGTCGAACTCCACGCCCGCCGCGTTCCGCAGGTCGTCAAGCGCCGTCATGACCGACCCCACTCCCTGAGTCGTCCGACGGGACGCCCCGCCGGGGAACCTTCCTCCGCGTCGCACCGGGCGACCGAGGCAACCGAGGACCGCCGGGCACCGCCCTTGGGCCCGCTGACGAAACCGCCCGCCACCCCGCTCACCGCCCTCGCGCCGCCCGCCCGTGGGCACCGCACGCGCACCACGCGCGACGAACCCGTCACCGACAGGCCCGTTCCCCTCCTCGGGACCCGGCAACCCTGCCGGTGCCAGCCTATCGGCGCGGGGTGCAACGGCGCTGCCGGATAGGCCAGTTCCCGCCGTGGAGGCGGGGCGGGACGGCGCCCGTCCGGCGCGTGACTACGATGGGCTCTCCGGTGGCCGCCCGACCAAGCGCGGCCCGCTGCGACCCCTGGGAAGGACATGCTCAACAAGTACGCGCGTGCATTCTTCACGCGTGTCCTCACCCCGTTCGCCGCCCTGCTGCTCAGGCTGCGGGTGAGCCCGGACGCGGTGACCCTCATCGGTACCGCCGGAGTGATGGCGGGAGCGCTGGCCTTCTACCCCAGGGGCGAGTTCTTCTGGGGCACCGTCGTGATCACCCTGTTCGTCTTCTCCGACCTGGTGGACGGCAACATGGCGCGGCAGCTGGGCGTCTCCAGCCGCTGGGGCGCCTTCCTCGACTCGACCCTGGACCGGGTCGCGGACGCGGCCATCTTCTCCGGCATCGCGCTCTGGTACGCGGGCGGCGGGGACAACCAGGTCCTCTGCGCGGTCACGCTGTTCTGCCTCGCCAGCGGCCAGGTCGTCTCCTACACCAAGGCCAGGGGCGAGTCCATCGGCCTGCCGGTCGCCGTCAACGGCCTGGTGGAGCGCGCGGAGCGGCTGGTGATCACCCTGGTGCTCGCCGGGTTCGCCGGCTGGGAGCGCACCTTCGACGTGCCGCACATCGGTCTGCTGCTCCCGCTCGCGCTGTGGGTGGTCGCCGTCGGCAGCCTGGTGACGCTGGTCCAGCGGATGGTCACCGTGCGCCGCGAGTCCGCGGAGGCCGACGCGGCCGAGGCCGCCCGGACCAGCGAGGCCGCCGACACGCCGCCCGAGGCGAAGCGCGAGCAGGCATGAGGGAGCGCCTGGCCGATCTCGGCTACCAACTCGGCTGGAGCACCGTCAAACGGCTGCCCGAGCCGGTCGCGATGTCGCTGGGCCGCCGGGCCGCCGACCGCACCTGGCGCCGACGCGGCCCGCGGGTGCGGCAGTTGGAGGCCAACCTCGCCCGGGTGGTGCCCGAGGCCGACGAGGCGGAGCTGCGCGCGCTGTCCAGAGCCGGGATGCGCAGCTATCTGCGGTACTGGACGGAGTCCTTCCGGCTGCCCGTTTGGAGCAGGGAGCGGCTCGGCGCCTCGCTGCGCCTGGAGGACGCCCACCACCTGACCGACGCCGTCGCCTCGAAACGGGGCGCGGTGCTGGCCCTGCCCCACCTGGCCAACTGGGACCTCGCGGGCGGCTGGCTGGCGAGCGAGCTGGGCATCCCGTTCACCACCGTCGCCGAGCGGCTGAAGCCCGAGCGGCTCTTCGACCGCTTCATCGCCTATCGCGAGAGCCTGGGCATGGAGGTCGTCGCGCACGACGGCGGCTCGGCCTTCGGCGTGCTCGCGCGCCGGCTGCGGGCGGGCGGCGTCGTCGCCCTCGTCGCCGACCGCGACCTGTCGGCCTCCGGGGTGCCCGTCACCTTCTTCGGCGAGGCGGCCAGGATGCCGGCCGGTCCCGCGCTGCTCGCCCAGCAGACCGGAGCCGCGCTGCTGCCCGTGCGCCTCTGGTACGACGAGACGCCGGTGATGCGCGGCCGGGTCGGCGCCCCGCTGCCCGTCCCCGAGGACGGCACCCGCGCCGCACGCACCGCCGCGATGACCCAGGCCCTCGCCGACAGTTTCGCCGAGGCCATCGCCGACCACCCGCAGGACTGGCACATGCTGCAACGCCTGTGGACGGCCGACCTCGCCCCGCGCCCGGCGACCGCCGAGCCCGCGGGGGAGGCCCGCCCGTGAGAAGCCGCGCATGAGAAACCGACGACCCACGAGACGGTGAGGACGCGACCATGAGGATCGGCATCGTCTGTCCCTACTCCTGGGACGTTCCGGGCGGGGTCCAGTTCCATGTCAGGGACCTGGCCGAGCACCTGATCGAACGGGGCCACTCCGTCTCGGTGCTGGCCCCCGCGGACGAGGACACCCCGCTGCCGTCCTACGTGGTCTCCGCGGGCCGCGCCGTCTCCGTGCCGTACAACGGCTCGGTGGCCCGGGTGAACCTGGGCCTGACCTCCGTCAGCAAAGTGCGCCGCTGGGTCAAGGACGGCGACTTCGAGGTGCTGCACATCCACGAGCCCGCCGTCCCCTCGCTGGGGCTGCTGACCTGCTGGGCGGCGCGCGGCCCGATCGTCGCCACGTTCCACACCTCCAACCCGCGCTCCCGCGCGATGGTCGCCGCCTACCCCATGCTCCAGCCGGCGTTGGAGAAGATCAGCGCCCGCGTCGCGGTCAGCGAGTACGCCCGTCGAACCCTGGTGGAACACCTGGGCGGGGACGCGGTGGTGATCCCCAACGGCGTGGACGTCGACTTCTTCGCCGACGCCGAGCCGCGCTCCGAGTGGCAGGGCGGCACCCTCGGCTTCATCGGCCGGATCGACGAGCCGCGCAAGGGGCTCCCGGTGCTGATGCGGGCCCTGCCCGCCATCCTGCGGGAGCGCCCCGACACCCGGCTGCTGGTCGCCGGACGCGGCGACGAACGCGAGGCGCTGGCCCCGCTGCCGGCCGAACTGCGCGCCAACGTCGAGTTCCTGGGCATGGTGAGCGACGAGGACAAGGCGCGGCTGCTGCGCAGTGTGGACGCCTACGTGGCGCCCAACACCGGCGGCGAGAGTTTCGGGATCATCCTGGTCGAGGCACTGTCGGCCGGCGCGCCGGTGCTGGCCAGCGACCTGGACGCGTTCGCTCAGGTGCTGGACGGCGGCACGGCGGGCGAGCTGTTCGCCAACGAGGACGCCGACGCGCTCGCGGCGGCCGCCGTGCGGCTGCTGGGCGACGCCGACCGGCGGGCCGAGCTGACCGAACGCGGCAGCCGCCATGTGCGCCGGTTCGACTGGGACACGGTCGGCGCCGACGTGCTGGCCGTCTACGAGACGGTGACGGCCGGGGCGGGCGCGGTGGCCCCGGACGACCGGGTCGGGCTGCTGTCCCGGCTGGGCTTTCGCGACTGACCCCGCGCGCGGCGCGGGGCGCGGGTAGGGTGGCCGGGCGTGACCACAGTCATCGTCATCGTCGCCGCGCTGTTGCTGGTCGGCGTCTACCTCAGCTGGACCGCAGGCCGCCTCGACCGGTTGCACGCCCGCATCGACGCGGCCAGGGCCGCGCTCGACGCCCACCTGCTGCGGCGCGCCTCCATCGCGCAGGAGCTGGCCACGGCGGGGGTCTTCGACCCGGCCGCCTCGATGGTGCTCTACCAGGCCGCGCACGGCGCGCGGCTCGCCGAGGACGAGCGGCGCGAGGTCGCCGAGAGCGAACTGACCCAGGCGCTGCGGGCCGTCTTCGCCGAACAGGCGCAGCTGCGGGCCGTGTTGGAGGCGCCCGGCGGGGAGGCCAGCGCGGCGGAGCTGGTCGCGGCGGTGCGCCGGGTGCCGATGGCCCGCCGCTTCCACAACGACGCGGTCCGCGCGGCGCGGGCGGTGCGCCGCCACCGCACGGTGCGCTGGCTCCGCCTCGCGGGGCACGCGCCGTTCCCCCTGGCCTTCGAGATGGACGACGAACCCCCGCCCTCCCTGCTCGAACCCCTGGCCCCGGGCCCGGCCCGTTGACGCCGGGGCGAGGGGCGCCGCGCCTGCCCGGTCGGGGCTCGCCCAGGGGGTGAGGGGGCGCGGGAACCGCGCCGGCAACCGCCCGCCGGGGTGCGGAACGACGCCGTGCCGGCACCGCGAGGACCGTCGGCGCCCGCGCCGGTCGGGCAAGGGCGCCGGTGGACCGGGCAGGGGAGCCACCGAGGGACGATTGGCCCTTCCGGCGGCGCCGCCGAAGCGGTCCAATGGAGGGCGACAACCCGCCACCCCTACCGCGTCGAGTGAGGTCCCGTGTCGAGCACGCCCGCAAGCAGCACCCCCGCCACCCCGGAGACCGGCACCGCCCGGGTCAAGCGCGGCATGGCCGAGCAGCTCAAGGGCGGGGTGATCATGGACGTCGTCACCCCGGAGCAGGCCAGGATCGCCGAGGACGCCGGCGCGGTGGCCGTCATGGCCCTGGAGCGCGTGCCCGCCGACATCCGCAAGGACGGCGGCGTCGCCCGCATGTCGGACCCCGACATGATCGACGGCATCATCGAGGCCGTCTCCATCCCGGTGATGGCCAAGTCCAGGATCGGTCACCTCGTCGAGGCCCAGGTCCTCCAGGCGCTGGGCGTCGACTACATCGACGAGTCCGAGGTGCTGACCCCCGCCGACGAGGTCAACCACACCGACAAGTGGTCGTTCACCACCCCGTTCGTCTGCGGTGCCACCAACCTGGGCGAGGCGCTGCGCCGCATCGCCGAGGGCGCGGCGATGATCCGCTCCAAGGGCGAGGCCGGCACGGGCAACGTCGTCGAGGCCGTGCGCCACATGCGGCAGATCAGGGGCGAGATCGGCAAGCTGCGCGCCCTGGACAACCACGAGCTGTACGCGGCGGCCAAGGAGCTGCGCGCGCCGTACGAGCTGGTCCGCGAGGTCGCCGAGGCCGGCCGGCTCCCGGTCGTGCTCTTCTCCGCCGGCGGCGTGGCGACCCCGGCCGACGCCGCGCTGATGCGGCAGCTGGGTGCCGAGGGCGTCTTCGTCGGCTCCGGCATCTTCAAGTCGGGCGACCCGGCCAAGCGCGCCGCCGCCGTCGTCAAGGCGACCACGTTCTACGACGACCCCAAGGTGGTCGCCGACGTCTCGCGCGGCCTGGGCGAGGCCATGGTCGGCATCAACCTCGACACCCTGCCCGACGGCGAGCGGTACGCCTCCCGTGGCTGGTGACACCGGGGCCGGGGCACCCGAGGTCGGCGTGCTCGCCCTCCAGGGCGACGTGCGCGAGCACCTCGCGGCCCTGCGCGCGGCCGGGGCCTCGCCCCGGCCGGTGCGCCGGCCCGAGGAGCTGGCCGGCGTCGCCGGTCTGGTGATCCCCGGCGGCGAGTCGACCACCATCTCGAAGCTGGCCACCGCCTTCGGCCTGCTGGAGCCGCTGCGCGCGCGGGTCGCCGAGGGGCTGCCGGTCTACGGCTCCTGCGCCGGGATGATCATGCTCGCCGACAAGATCCTCGACCCGAGGTCGGGCCAGGAGACGGTCGGCGGGATCGACATGATCGTCCGGCGCAACGCCTTCGGCCGGCAGAACGAGTCCTTCGAGGCGGCCGTCGAGATGGCGGACGTGGCGGGCGGACCGGTGCACGGCGTCTTCATCCGCGCCCCCTGGGTGGAGTCCGTCGGCGCCTCGGCCGAGACGCTCGCCGCCTACGACGGGCACCCGGTCGCCGTGCGCCAGGGCAACCTGCTGGCGACCGCGTTCCACCCCGAGTTGACCGGTGACCACCGGGTGCACGCGCTGTTCGTCTCGATGGTGCGCGCGGCCGGCCGGTGAGCTGCCGGTAGGATCGCTGGGCACTGACGCACGGGAAACATCTGGCGACATCGAAGGAGCAGCGCTGTGTCCGGCCACTCCAAGTGGGCAACCACCAAGCACAAGAAGGCCGTGATCGATGCCAAGCGCGGCAAGCTGTTCGCCAAGCTGATCAAGAACATCGAGGTCGCGGCCCGCACCGGCGGCGGCGACCCGGACGGCAACCCCACGCTCTTCGACGCCATCCAGAAGGCGAAGAAGAGCTCCGTCCCCAACACCAACATCGACCGCGCGGTCAAGCGGGGAGCGGGCCTGGAGGCCGGCGGCGCCGACTACCAGACGATCATGTACGAGGGGTACGGACCGAACGGCGTCGCGGTGCTCATCGAGTGCCTGACGGACAACCGCAACCGCGCCGCCTCCGACGTGCGCGTGGCGATGACCCGCAACGGCGGCTCGATGGCCGACCCGGGCTCCGTCTCCTACCTGTTCCATCGCAAGGGCGTGGTGATCGTCCCCAAGGGCGGGCTGTCCGAGGACGACGTCCTCACCGCGGTGCTGGAGGCGGGCGCCGAGGAGGTCAACGACCTGGGCGAGTCCTACGAGGTGGTCAGCGAGGCGAGCGACCTGGTGGCGGTCCGTTCCGCGCTCCAGGGCGCGGGGATCGACTACGACTCGGCGGAGGCCAGCTTCGTCCCCACCATGCAGGTGGAGCTGGACGAGGACGGCGCCCGGAAGATCTTCCGGCTGATCGACGCGCTGGAGGACAGCGACGACGTGCAGAACGTCTTCGCCAACTTCGACGTCCCCGACGACGTGATGGCCGAGGTCGACGCCTGACCGTCGCCGCCCCGCCGCGTGGCGCCCCGTTCCCGGCGG
The DNA here is from genome assembly GCF_900230195.1 of Streptomyces zhaozhouensis. Classification (GTDB taxonomy): domain Bacteria; phylum Actinomycetota; class Actinomycetes; order Streptomycetales; family Streptomycetaceae; genus Streptomyces; species Streptomyces zhaozhouensis. The sequence continues at coordinate 86,120 of NZ_OCNE01000003.1, read as the reverse complement.
GCCGTCGCGGCCCGGCCCTCGGGCCCCGGTCGCGAGGACCGGGCCGCGGCCCCCGCGACGCCGGCCCGCCACGCCGATTCCCGGGCGTGCGACGCCCGTTGTCAGTGGTCGCCGGTAGCCTGCCAGGCGGCCGGTCGAGGGATCGGGTGAGGGGTCGAGGCATGAGGAGATCCGGTGCGGGTGCTGGGAGTTGACCCGGGGCTGACCCGCTGCGGGGTGGGCGTGGTGGAGGGCGTCGTCGGCCGGCCGCCGACGATGCTCGGGGTGGGCGTGGTCCGCACCCCGGCGGAGATGGACGTCGCCGAGCGGCTGGTGCTGATCGAGCGCGGCCTGGAGGAGTGGCTGGACGCCCACCGGCCCGAGTCCGTCGCCGTGGAGCGGGTCTTCAGCCAGCACAACGTGCGCACCGTGATGGGCACCGCCCAGGCCAGCGCGGTCGCCATGCTCTGCGCCGCCCGGCGCGGGCTGCCGGTGGCGCTGCACACCCCGAGCGAGGTCAAGGCCGCCGTCACCGGCAGCGGGCAGGCGGAGAAGGCGCAGGTGGGTGCCATGGTCACCCGGCTGCTCCGGCTGTCGGCCCCGCCCCGCCCGGCGGACGCCGCCGACGCCCTGGCCCTGGCCATCTGCCACATCTGGCGCTCCCCGGCCCAGCGGCGCGTCGCCGCGGCGCGGGCCCGCGCCGCCGGCCGCCCGTCCACCGCCGTCACCCCGCCGAAGGGCAGCGCCCGCACATGATCGCCTTTGTCTCGGGTCCCGTCGCCGCCGTAGCGCCCGACCACGCCGTGGTCGAGGTCGGCGGTGTGGGCATGACCGTCCAGTGCACCCCCGGCACCCTCGCCGCGCTGCGGGTCGGCCAGCCCGCCAGGCTGGCCACCGCCCTGGTGGTCAGGGAGGACTCGCTCACCCTCTACGGCTTCGCCGACGACGACGAGCGCCAGGTCTTCACGCTGCTCCAGACGGCCAGCGGGGTCGGCCCCCGGCTCGCCCAGGCGATGCTGGCGGTGCACTCGCCCGACTCGCTGCGGCTGGCCGTCTCCACCGGCGACGAGAAGGCGCTGACCGCCGTCCCCGGCATCGGCAAGAAGGGCGCGCAGAAGCTCCTGCTGGAGCTGAAGGACCGGCTGGGCGCCCCCGTGCACACCGGTGCGCCCCTCCCGCAGGCGCGCGCCGCGGCCCCCGCCGGGTGGAGCGAGCAACTGCACGAGGCGCTCGTGGGGTTGGGCTACCAGCCGCGCGAGGCGGAGCGCGCCGTCGAGGCGGTGCGGCCGGAGGCCGAGGCGAAGCTCGCCGAGGGCGGGACACCGGCCGTCCCCACGCTGCTGCGCGCCGCGCTCCAGTCGCTCAACCGCGCCCGCTGACCCGGCGGTTCGCCCCACCGTTTCCGAACAGCCCGCCGCAGGACCCAGGAGGAGAGAGCCACGTGAGCCCGGACGACGACAGCGTGCCCGGCGGCGCCGACCGGCTGGTCGGCGCGGTGGCCGACGGGGAGGACCTGGCCGTCGAGGCCGCGCTGCGCCCCAGGGACCTGAGCGAGTTCATCGGCCAGGGCCGGGTCCGCGAGCAGCTCGACCTGGTGCTGGCCGCCGCGCGCGCCAGGGGCGGCACCGCCGACCATGTCCTGCTGTCGGGGTCACCCGGGCTCGGCAAGACCACCCTTTCGATGATCATCGCCGCCGAGATGGCCGCCCCCATCCGCATCACCTCGGGCCCGGCCATCCAGCACGCGGGCGATCTGGCGTCGATCCTCTCCTCGTTGACCGAGGGCGAGGTCCTCTTCCTCGACGAGATCCACCGGATGTCCAGGCCCGCCGAGGAGATGCTGTACATGGCGATGGAGGACTTCCGGGTCGACGTCGTCGTCGGCAAGGGGCCGGGCGCCACGGCCATCCCGCTGGAGCTGCCGCCGTTCACCCTGGTCGGCGCCACCACCAGGGCCGGGCTGCTGCCGCCGCCGCTGCGTGACAGGTTCGGCTTCACCGGGCACATGGAGTTCTACGAGCCGGCGGAGCTGGAGCGGGTGGTGCACCGTTCCGCCGGGCTGCTGTCCGTGGAGGTCAGCGCCGAGGGCGCCGCCGAGATCGCCTCCCGCTCCCGGGGGACGCCCCGCATCGCCAACCGTCTGCTGCGCAGGGTCAGGGACTACGCGCAGGTCAGGGCGGACGGCGTGGTCAACAGGGAGGTGGCCGCCCGCGCCCTGGAGGTCTACGAGGTGGACGCGCGGGGTCTGGACCGGCTGGACCGGGCGGTGCTGCGCGCCCTGCTGGACCTCTTCGGCGGCGGGCCGGTCGGCCTGTCCACGCTGGCGGTCGCCGTGGGGGAGGAGCGGGAGACCGTCGAGGAGGTGGCCGAGCCGTTCCTGGTGCGGGAGGGGCTGCTGGCCCGCACCCCCAGGGGCCGCGTCGCCACCCCCGCGGCCTGGCGTCACCTGGACCGCACGCCCCCCGCGCCGGCCGCCGGCGGACAAGGAGGACTGTTCGGGACGTGATGCCGCCTCGCGCCCGGCGAATCACGCCGCGTGGAACTTCGATAGCATCCAGGACGTTGTTCCCCCGGCGAAGCCTCGCTTAGACTCCGCCGATGCCATCCGCCCCCAGGACGGCACCCTGACCCCCGACATCCCGGCCGTCTCAGCGGCCGAACAAAGGAAACTCCTCCGCCGTGGACATCGCGTTTCTCTTCCCCTTCATCCTGCTCATCGGCGTCATGTTCCTGATGACGCGCTCCGCGAAGAACCGCCAGCGCCAGGCGCTGGAGATGCGGGACTCGATGGAGCCCGGCTCGGGCGTCCGGACCATCGGCGGCATGTACGCCGAGGTCAAGGAGGTCCGCGAGGACACGGTGCTGCTGGAGGTGGCCCCCGGGGTGCACGCCATCTACGCGAAGAACGCGATCGGCGCGGTGCTGGACCCCGAGGAGTTCGAGCGGATCGTCGACGGTGACCTGCCCGAGGAAGAGGAGGACGGCGTGGTCGTTCCCGACGACGCGTCCTCGCTGACCTCCGACGAGGACGAGAAGCCCGTCGGGCTGGAGAAGTCCGACCGCGAGGACACCGCGCGCGCGGACGAGGACCGGGCGGACGAGGACGCGACCGCCGAGTCCGAGGACACGGCCTCCCGTCGGCGTGACGAGGGCGAGGGCGGCTCCAAGGCGTGAAGGCGACGGCACCGGCCGTCCGTCAGTCATCCCGCTGAGCCCCGCCGCGAGCAGCGGGCGCGCGGGTCTTTGGACAGGAAGAAGACGACAAGGTGGCGACACCGAAGAAGGACCTCAGGTCCTCACGAAAGCGGGATGTGAAGTCCCGGGGCCAGGGCAAGCCCGGACGGGCGCTGGCGTTGATCCTGCTGATCGTGATCGCGCTCACCGCGGGGATGTTCGCGTCGGGACACACCACCCCCCGACTCGGCATCGACCTCGCCGGCGGCACCAGCATCACGCTGACCGCCCGCCCCGACGCGGACGACGAGGACGCGGTCAACCCGACCAACCTGAACACGGCGGTCTCGATCATCGAGCGCCGGGTCAACGGTCTGGGCGTCCAGGAGGCCGAGGTCCAGACCCAGGGCGACGAGAACATCATCGTCAACATCCCCAAGGGCACGGACGAGCAGGCCGCCCGCGAGCAGGTCGGCACCACCGCCCAGCTGGGCTTCCGCCCGGTGCTCAGCGCCATGGCGGCCGCCCCGCCGCCCGAGGAGGGCGCCGAGGACGGCGGCGGCGAGGAAGGCGCCGGTGAGGAAGGCGCCGAGGACGGCGAGGAGCAGCCGGGCGACGAGCCGACGGACGAGCCCACGGACGGCACCGGCGAGGAGGAGTCCTCCGACGAGCCGACCGAGGAGGCCACCGACGACGCCACCGAGAACCAGTCGGCCCCCGCCCCCGAGGCCCGCGACGACGCCGGCGGTCTCTCGCCCGCCTCCTACCGCACCGACGAGGGCGACGAGGAGCAGTCGAGCGACGAGCCGGCCGACGACGCCACCGACGAGCCGACGGACGAGCCCGCCGAGGAGCAGCAGGAGGGCGGCGAGGGCGATCCGGCCGCCGACGCCGCCGCGCTCCAGACCCAGCTCGCCGAGCTGGACTGCACCACCGAGGAGTCCAGGCTGGCCGCCAGCCGTGCCGCCTCCGAGGCGAAGGACGAGGAGACGGTCGTAGCCTGCGACACCGACGGCGTCGCCAAGTACGCGCTCGGCCCCGTGGCCGTCCCCGGCACCGACGTCGACGACGCCAGCTCCGTCTACGACACCCAGCGCGGCCAGGGCTGGATCGTGCAGATGGAGTTCAACGGCGCGGGCGCCGACAAGTTCGCCGACGTCACCGCGCAGCTGTCCTCCCAGGCCCAGCCGCAGAACCAGTTCGCCATCGCGCTGGACGGCGAGGTCGTCTCCGCCCCCAGCGTCTCCGAGCGCCTCGGCGGCGGTCGCGCCGAGATCTCCGGCACGTTCGACCAGGAGTCGGCCGAGGAGCTGGCCAACATCCTCAAGTACGGCGCGCTGCCCCTGAGTTTCGAGGAGGCGTCGGTCTCCACCGTCTCCCCGATGCTCGGCGGCGAGCAGCTGCGCGCCAGCCTGATCGCCGGCGGCATCGGGCTCGCGCTCGTCGTGCTCTACATGCTGGTCTACTACCGCGGCCTGTCCGCGATCGCCATCGTCAGCCTGCTCGTCTCGGCGGCGATGACCTACTCGATCATGGCCCTGCTCGGCCCGGCGATCGGCTTCGCGCTCAACCTGCCGGCCGTCTGCGGCGCCATCGTCGCGATCGGCATCACGGCGGACTCCTTCATCGTCTACTTCGAACGGATAAGGGACGAGATCCGCGAGGGGCGTTCGCTGCGCCCCGCCGTGGAACGGGCCTGGCCGCGTGCCCGGCGCACCATCCTCGTCTCCGACTTCGTCTCCTTCCTCGCCGCCGCGGTCCTCTTCGTGGTCACGGTCGGCAAGGTGCAGGGCTTCGCGTTCACCCTCGGGCTGACCACGGCCCTGGACGTGGTCGTGGTGTTCCTCTTCACCAAGCCGCTGATGACGCTGGTCGCCCGCCGGAAGTTCTTCTCCAGCGGTCACCCGTGGTCCGGCCTCGACCCCAAGAGGCTGGGAGCGCCCCCGCCGCTGCGGCGCGGCCGCCGTCCCGCGCCCGTCGTTCCCTCCGACCCGAAGGAGGCCTGAGATGTCACGGCTCGGTGACCTCGGCGCCCGGCTCTACCGCGGCGACGTCAGCCTGGACATCGTCGGCGCGCGGAAGATCTGGTACACGGTCTCCGTCCTCATCACGGTGCTCGCCTTCGCCGCGCTGCTGGTGCGCGGGCTGCACATGGGCGTCGAGTTCGAGGGCGGCGCGGTGTACACCACCCCGCCGAACAACGCCTCCGTCGAGGACGTCCGGGACGTCGCCGAGGAGTCCTCGGGCAGCATCGCCCTGGTCCAGACCCTGGGCGACGACGGAACGATGCGCATCCAGGTCAGCGGTCTGGACACGGAGACCTCCAACGAGACCAGGGAGGCCCTCGCCAGCGAGCTGGGCATCCCCACGGAGGAGCTGAACGCGGAAGTGATCGGCCCCAGTTGGGGCAAGCAGATCGCCAACCGCGCCTGGCAGGGCCTGGCCATCTTCATGGTGCTGGTCGTGGTCTACCTCGCCCTCGCCTTCGAGTGGCGCATGGCGCTGGCCGCGCTGATCGCCCTGATCCACGACCTCACCATCACCGTGGGCATCTACGCCCTGGTGGGCTTCGAGGTCACCCCGGGCACCGTGATCGGCCTGCTGACGATCCTCGGATACTCGCTGTACGACACGGTGGTGGTCTTCGACGGCCTGAAGGAGACCACGCGCAACGTCACACGCCAGTCCCGCTACACCTACACCGAGTTGGCCAACCGCAGTCTCAACAGCACCCTGGTGCGCTCGATCAACACCTCGGTGGTCGCGCTGCTCCCGGTCGCGGGGCTGCTCTTCATCGGCGGTGGCGTGCTGGGCGGCGGGATGCTCAACGACATCGCGCTGTCGATCTTCGTGGGCCTCGCCGCCGGCGCCTACTCCTCGATCATGATCGCCACCCCGCTGGTGGCCGACTTCAAGTCGCGTGACCGGGAGATCGCCGCCAACGACCGCCGGGTGCTCAACAAGCGCGCCAAGCGGGCCGAGGCCGGCGAGGACGGGGACGAGGACGGCGAGCCCGGCGCGGAGCGGGCGGCCGGGGACGACGCCCCGGACGGCCCGGACGACGACGACCGGGACGAGAAGGCGGGCGTGGGCGCCGGCGGCGAGCGTCGGGGGCCCCGGCGGCAGCCGGTCTCCCGTGGCCGCGGCCGCGGGCGCCCCTCGGGCAAGCGGCGGTGACGGTGTCCACGCACGAAGAGCTGTCCGAGCTGCTCGGCTCCCGGGTGCGGGACATCCCCGACCACCCGAAGCCGGGGATCGTCTTCAAGGACATCACCCCGCTGCTGGCCGATCCGGCGGCCTTCGCCGCCCTGACCGAGGCGCTCGCCGCCACGGCCGGGCGGCTGGGCGCCACCAAGGTCGTCGGCCTGGAGGCCAGGGGCTTCATCCTGGGCGCCCCGGTCGCGCTGGCCGCCGGCGTCGGGTTCGTCCCGGTCCGCAAGGCCGGCAAGCTGCCGGGCGCCACCCTCTCCCAGACCTACGACCTGGAGTACGGCAGCGCCGAGATCGAGATCCACGCCGAGGACCTCACCGCCGAGGACCGGGTGCTGATCGTCGACGACGTGCTCGCCACCGGCGGCACGGCCGAGGCCGCGATCGGCCTGGTGCGCCGCACCCCGGCGCGCCTGGTGGGCCTGGCGGTGCTGATGGAGCTGGGATTCCTGCCGGGCGGCGCGCGGGTGCGCGAGGCTCTGGGAGAGGTCCCCTACCAGGCCCTTCTCACCGTCTGATTCCAGCCGTTCACACGGGGGCGCTCGCCGGGAGGGCGGGCGCCCCCGCTTGTGTGCCGGTTGAACGGGAACGCTTGGCCCGGGCTCGTTACCATGGCAGTCCGATCGTTCCTCGGCCGGACTCTTCTCCGAGCCCAAGCTGTCCGAAAAGGCCCGGAGGACCGTTCTCCCCGCCGACGCCAGCGCCGACGGGGGGCCGCACAAGGAGTGCCCTTGCCCGACGACGCCCAGCCGCTCACCTCGACGCAGCGGAAGAACAGCAAGCCGGCCACCGCCCTCAGACGCGAAGGCGGCGGGGAGGGGCGCGCACAGCCCCCCGCCGTCCAGGGGGCCACCCCCGCGGTCTCCGGGGTCTCCGGCCGCTCGGGCTCGTCGAACCGCGTCCGCGCCCGGCTCGCCCGGCTCGGCGTCCAGCGCTCCACCCCGTACAACCCGGTGCTCGAACCGCTGCTGCGGGTCGTCCGGGCCAACGACCCCAAGGCGGACACCGCCGCGCTGCGCACCATAGAGCGCGCCTTCCAGGTCGCCGAGCGCTGGCACCGGGGGCAGAAGCGCAAGAGCGGGGACCCGTACATCACCCACCCGCTGGCCGTCACCACCATCCTGGCCGAGCTCGGCATGGACTCGGCGACGCTGATGGCCGGGCTGCTGCACGACACCGTGGAGGACACCGAGTACGGCCTGGAGACCCTGCGCCGCGACTTCGGCGACCAGGTGGCGCTGCTGGTGGACGGCGTCACCAAGCTGGACAAGGTCAAGTTCGGTGAGGCGGCGCAGGCCGAGACGGTGCGCAAAATGGTCGTCGCCATGGCCAAGGACCCCCGGGTCCTGGTCATCAAGCTCGCCGACCGGCTGCACAACATGCGGACCATGCGCTTCCTCAAGCGCGAGAAGCAGGAGCAGAAGGCCCGCGAGACGCTGGAGATCTACGCGCCGCTGGCCCACCGGCTCGGGATGAACACGATCAAGTGGGAGCTGGAGGACCTGGCGTTCGCCATCCTCTACCCCAAGATGTACGACGAGATCGTGCGCCTGGTCGCCGAGCGCGCGCCGAAGCGCGACGAGTACCTGGCCACGGTGATCGACGAGGTCCAGTCCGACCTGCGCGGCGCCCGGATCAAGGCGACCGTCACGGGGCGGCCCAAGCACTACTACAGCGTCTACCAGAAGATGATCGTGCGCGGTCGCGACTTCGCCGAGATCTACGACCTGGTGGGCATCCGCGTCCTGGTGGACACCGTCCGCGACTGCTACGCGGCGCTCGGCACCGTCCACGCCCGGTGGAACCCGGTCCCCGGGCGGTTCAAGGACTACATCGCGATGCCCAAGTTCAACATGTACCAGTCGCTGCACACCACGGTCATAGGACCGGGCGGCAAGCCCGTCGAGCTGCAGATCCGCACCTTCGACATGCACCGGCGCGCGGAGTTCGGCATCGCGGCGCACTGGAAGTACAAGCAGCAGGCCGTCGCCGGCTCCTCCAAGGTGCGCACCGAGGGCGCCAAGCGCTCCGGCGACAAGAACGGCACGGTCAACGACATGGCCTGGCTGCGCCAGTTGCTCGACTGGCAGAAGGAGACGGAGGACCCCGGGGAGTTCCTGGAGTCGCTGCGCTTCGACCTCTCGCGCAACGAGGTCTTCGTCTTCACCCCCACCGGCGACGTGATCGCCCTGCCCGCCGGCGCGACGCCCGTCGACTTCGCCTACGCCGTGCACACCGAGGTCGGCCACCGCACGATAGGCGCCAAGGTCAACGGGCGGCTGGTGCCGCTGGAGTCCACCCTGGACAACGGCGACACCGTGGAGATCTTCACCTCCAAGGCGGACGGCGCCGGGCCCTCGCGGGACTGGCTGGGGTTCGTCAAGTCGCCCCGGGCGCGCAACAAGATCCGCGGCTGGTTCTCCAAGGAGCGCAGGGACGAGGCGATCGAGCAGGGCAAGGACCACATCGCCCGCGCGATGCGCAAGCAGAACCTGCCGATCCAGAGCGTCCTCACCGGGGACTCGCTGGTCACCCTCGCCCACGAGATGCGCTACCCCGACATCTCCTCGCTGTACGCCGCGATCGGTGAGGGACACGTCTCGGCTCAGAGCGTGGTCCAGAAACTGGTCCAGGCGGTCGGCGGTGAGGAGGCGGCCAGCGAGGACCTCGCCGAGACCGCGCCCCCCGTGCCCTCCGGAGCCAGGCGGCGCTCGGCGGCCGACCCCGGCGTGGTGGTCAAGGGCGTCGACGACGTCTGGGTCAAGCTGGCCCGCTGCTGCACCCCCGTCCCCGGCGACCCGATCATCGGGTTCGTCACCCGGGGCAACGGGGTCTCCGTGCACCGCGCGGACTGCGTCAACGTGGACTCGCTCTCCAGGGAGCCGGAACGCATCCTGGAGGTCGAGTGGGCGCCCACCCAGTCCTCGGTCTTCCTGGTCGCCATCCAGGTCGAGGCGCTGGACCGCTCGCGGCTGCTCTCCGACGTCACGCGGGTCCTCTCCGACCAGCACGTCAACATCCTGTCGGCGGCGGTGCAGACCTCGCGGGACCGGGTGGCCACGTCGCGCTTCACGTTCGAGATGGGTGACCCGAAGCACCTGGGGCACGTGCTGCGCGCGGTCCGCAGGGTCGAGGGCGTCTACGACGTCTACCGCGTCACCTCGCGCCGCCCCTGAACGGAACGGGCCGCGGTCGACAACCCCCGGTCGATGCGGGGCGGTTGTCGACCGCGGCCGTTCAGCTCAGTTCAGCTCAGTTCGGTTCAGTTCGGGGGCGGCCCGGCCGAGTTCGGCGACGGCTCAGCCGCCGAACTCCTGGAGACCCTTCAGGGCCTGGTCCAGCAGCGCCTGCCTGCCGGCCAGCTCCTGCTCCAGCTTCTCGGCCTTCGCTGTGTTCCCCGCCGCGCGCGCCTTGGCCACCTGCTCCCGCAGCCGGTCCACCGCGTCCTGCAACTGCCCGGTCAGCCCGGCCGCCCTGGCACGCGCCTCGGGGTTGGTGCGGCGCCACTCGGCCTCCTCGGCCTCCCGCACCGCACGCTCCACGGCGCCCATCCGGCCCTCGATCCCGGCCCTGGCGTCCCGGGGCACGTGCCCGACGGCCTCCCAGCGCTCGCCGATGGACCGCAGGGCGGCCTTGGCCGCCTTCAGGTCGGTGATCGGCAGCAGCTTCTCCGCCTCGGCGGCCAGCTCCTCCTTGCGGGTCAGGTTCTCCCGCTGCTCGGCGTCGCGCTCCTCGAAGACCGAGCTCCGCGCCTGGAAGAACACGTCCTGCGCCGCGCGGAACCTGGCCCACAGGTCCTCCTCGGCGTCCCGGTGCGCCCGCCCGGCCGCCTTCCACTCCCGCATCAGCTCGCGGTAGCGGGAGGCCGTGGGGCCCCAGTCCGTCGAGCCGGAGAGCGCCTCGGCCTCGCCGATCAGCTTCTCCTTGCGGCGCCTGGTCTCCTCCCGCTGCGCGTCCAACGCGGCGAAGTGCGACTTGCGCCGCTTGGAGAACGCGGAACGGGCGTGCGAGAAGCGGTGCCACAGCTCGTCGTCGGTCTTGCGGTCCAGCCGGGGCAGGCCCTTCCAGGTGTCGACCAGCGCGCGCAGCCGCTCGCCCGCGGAGCGCCACTGGTCGCTGCCGGCCAGCTCCTCGGCCTCGGCGACCAGCGCCTCCTTGGCCTCCCGCGCCTCCTCCGACTGCCGCGCCCTGGCCGCCTTGCGCTCCTCGCGGCGCGAGTCGACCGAGGCCACCAGCGCGTCGAGGCGCCCGGCCAGCGCCGCCAGGTCCCCCACCGCGTTGCCCTCGTCGACCTGCGCACGCAGGCTCTCGATGGCGGAGGTCGCGTCCTTGGCGGAGAGGTCGGTGGTCTTCACACGCCGTTCCAGCAGCCCGATCTCGACCACCAGGCGCTCGTACTTCCGCTCGAAGTAGGCGAGTGCCTCCTCGGGAGAGCCCGCCTGCCAGGAGCCGACGACCTTCTCCCCGTCGGGTGTCCGCACGTAGACGGTCCCCGACTCATCAACACGGCCCCACGGCTCGCTGCTCACAGCGCCTCCTCTTTTGATGCGCGACGGGGTCAACGCCCCCGGCATCGTCCACAGTTCTCACCGGCCCAGACCCGGGCTGCCGGGCCCGCGCCCCCAAGCGCCTGACCCCGCACAGGGCCAAACATAGGCGACAGCCCGCCCGGCTGTCCGCACCTTGCCGGGCGGAAATTGCCCCTGGCCGGGGGCGCGTGCGTCAGGCCGCGGGCTCCACCGTCGCCTCGTTGATCACGACCGTGGCGTTCGGCGCGGTGTTCCCACTGGTCGGGTCCGGCTCCGAGGCGCCGGCCTCGGCGATCGTCTCCAGCACGTCGAGCCCGCCCGTGACCTGGCCGAACGGCGTGTAGTTCGGGGGGAGTTGGCTGTCCTGGTAGACCAGGAAGAACTGGCTGCCGCCGGTGTCGGGACCGCTGTTGGCCATCGCCACCGTGCCGGCCGGATAGACACCCTCGCTGACCTCGGGCGCGTCCAGGTTCTCGTCCGGCAGCTCGTAGCCGGGGCCGCCCTGGCCGGTGCCGGTGGGGTCGCCGCACTGCAGGACGTAGAGACCCTCGGTGGTCAGCCGGTGGCAGGGAGTGTGGTCGAAGTAGCCCTCGCCGGCGAGGAAGTCGAACGAGTTGACCGTGCGCGGCGCGGCCTCCGGATCCAGCGTCAGCTGGATGTCGCCGCAGGTGGTGGCCAACGTCATCACCTGTTCCGTCCCGGTGTCCACCGTCAACTCCGGCTCCTCGTCCCACTGGTCGCCGGACGGCTCGCCCTCGGCGGGCTCGGCGCAGGGGTCCTCCACCTCGGGCGTCTCCTCGGTCGGCCCGTCGCTCGGCGAGGAGGCCGCGTCCGCGGGGGAGTCGTCGTCGCCCCCCAGCCACAGCACCAGACCCGTGGTGCCGCCGGCCACCGCCAGGACGCCGACCACGGCCGCGATCACCCGGTACCTGCGCCCGCGCCGGGCCCGCTCCGCCCGGCGCCGCTCCTGGCGTTCGTACTTGGCCCGCGCGAGCTCCCTGCGCCGCCGCTCCTTGCTGGACACCGCGCTCTCCTTTGTTCAGAAGTCACTCAGACTTGTTCAGAAGCCATTTAGAAAGACACCTCCGGCGAAAAGAATCCCGCCGAACGCGCGCACCCCGCACCATGCGTCACCGTATACGGGTTCGCCCGCCGCGCACCGCCGCCGGTAGGCTTCGGGCGCATCCGCCCGACGACCCACCGAGAGGGCCGACCCTTGCTCATCGCAGGCTTCCCCTCAGGCGCCTGGGGAACCAACTGCTATCTGGTCGCCCCCGCCGCCGGCGAGGAGTGCGTGATCATCGACCCCGGGCACCGCGCGGCGCCCGGCGTCGAGGAGGCCATCGCCCGCCACCGGCTCAAGCCGACGGCGGTGATCCTCACCCACGGACACATCGACCACGTCGCCTCCGTCGTCCCGGTCTGCGGCGCGCACGACGTGCCGGCCTGGATCCACCCCGACGACCGCTACATGCTCGGCGACCCGGAGAAGGCGCTCGGGGCGACCATCGGGCAGCCGCTGCTGGGGGAGTTGACCATCGGCGAGCCCGACGACCTGCGGGAACTGGCCGACGGCGCCACGCTGTCGCTCGCCGGCCTGGACTTCACGGTGGCGCACGCGCCGGGTCACACGCCGGGCTCCGTGACCTTCGCGACCCCCGAGCGCGCCGACGTCCCCCCGGTGCTCTTCTCCGGCGACCTGCTCTTCGCCGGCGCCATCGGCCGCACGGACCTGCCGGGCGGCGACTCCGAGGCGATCATGCGCTCGCTGGCCCGCGTCTGCCTCCCGTTGGACGACGCCACGGTGGTGCTCGCCGGGCACGGCCAGCAGACCACCATCGGCAGGGAGCGCGCGGCCAACCCGTTCCTGCGCCAGGTCGCCGCCGGGCTCACCCGGCCCGACACGGGGGCGCCGCCGCCCCGCAGGGGTCTGTGACCCGGGACGCCCGCCCGTCGCTCGGGCGTCGTCCGGCCGCCGCTGGGTCAACTCCGCGCCTCGGTGTTCCTCCGCGCAGGCGAATTCGGTGACCGTCGGTGCCGGGGCGCAACACGGGGCGTACCGGGGCGGAAGTGGCCTTCGCCGCCCGGGACTTTGACGGCGCCCTTACACCGGGCCCGGTTGACTGGTACAGAATGGTGGACCCCTGGCCCGGCAGCGCGGACGACGGAGCGGATAGGCGACATGGCAGCAGACGCGGCGGTGGACGAGGTGCGCGCGGACGAGGGTCCCGCGCGGAGTGAAGGGGACGGCGGCGGCGGTCCCGTCGGCGCGGGGCGCGCGTTCGCCCTGACGCTGGTGATCTCCGGCTTCGCCGGCCTGCTGGCGGCCTGGGTCATCACCCTCGACAAGTTCCACCTGCTGGAGGACCCCGACTTCACGCCGGCGTGCAGCTTCAACCCGGTGGTCTCCTGCGGCTCGATCATGGAGAGCGACCAGGCCGAGGTCTTCGGCTTCCCCAACCCGATGCTGGGGATGGTCACCTACGGCATGGTCGTCGCCATCGGCATGGGGCTGCTGGCCGGCGCGCGCTACCGGCGCTGGTTCTGGCTCGGCCTCCAGGCCGGCACGCTCTTCGGGGTCGCCTTCTGCACCTGGCTGATGTACCAGTCGCTCTACGAGATCAACGCGCTGTGCCTGTGGTGCTGCCTCGCCTGGGTCGCCACCATCGTGATGTTCTGGTACACGACCTGGCACAACGTGCGCCAGGGCTTCCTGCCCGCGCCGCGCGGCGTGCGGAGTGTGCTGGAGGAGTTCCACTGGCTCTTCCCGACGGTGCACGTCGGCGTGATCGGGATGCTGATCCTGACCCGCTGGTGGGACTTCTGGACCAGCTGACCCGCGGTCTCCCGGGCCTTCGCCGTCCGGCCTCGGCCGTTGTCGGTGGCGTGGCTTAGGGTCGGGAGACGTGGAGCACGATCTGTTCACCGCCGCCGCCGAGGACCGCGCCGAGCGGGTTCCCGCGGCCCGCCCGTTGGCCGTGCGGATGCGCCCCCAGAACCTCGACGAGGTGCTGGGCCAGCGCCATCTGCTGCGCCCGGGCTCGCCGTTGCGCCGCCTGGTCGGCGAGGGCGGGGGCGGCCCCGCCGGGCCCTCCTCCGTCATCCTCTGGGGCCCTCCGGGCACGGGGAAGACGACGCTGGCGTATGTCGTCAGCCAGGCCACGGAGAAGCGTTTCGTCGAGCTGTCGGCGATCACCGCCGGGGTGAAGGAGGTGCGCGCCGTCATCGACGGCGCGCGGCGCAGCTCGGGCGGGTTCGGCAAGGAGACGGTGCTCTTCCTCGACGAGATCCACCGTTTCAGCAAGGCCCAGCAGGACTCGTTGCTCCCCGCCGTGGAGAACCGCTGGGTCACCCTGATCGCCGCCACCACGGAGAACCCCTACTTCTCGGTGATCTCCCCGCTGCTCTCCCGCTCGCTGCTGCTGACGCTGGAGTCGCTGACCGAGGACGACCTGCGCGGGCTGCTGCGCCGCGCGGTCGCCGACGAGCGCGGGCTCGGCGGCGCGGTGACGCTGCCGGAGGAGACGGAGGCGCACCTGCTGCGGATCGCCGGCGGGGACGCGCGTCGGGCGCTGACCGCGCTGGAGGCGGGCGCGGGCGCGGCGCTGTCCGAGGGGGAGTCCGAGATCGCGCTCGCCACCCTGGAGGCCGCGGTGGACCGGGCGGCCGTCGCCTACGACCGGGACGGCGACCAGCACTACGACGTGGCCAGCGCGTTGATCAAGTCCATCAGGGGCTCGGACGTGGACGCCGCGCTGCACTATCTGGCGCGGATGATCGAGGCGGGGGAGGACCCGCGGTTCATCGCCCGGCGGCTGATGATCTCGGCCAGCGAGGACATCGGCCTGGCCGATCCGACGGCGCTGACGACGGCGGTGGCCGCCGCGCAGGCGGTGGCGTTGATCGGCTTCCCCGAGGCGGCGATCACGCTGAGCCAGGCGACCATCGCGCTGGCGCTGGCCCCCAAGTCCAACGCGGCGGTGGTCGCCATCGGCGCGGCCCAGGCGGACGTGCGCGCCGGCCTGGCCGGCCCGGTGCCGGCCCATCTGCGGGACAGCCACTACAAGGGTGCCCAGAAGCTGGGTCACGGTGCGGAGTACCAGTACCCCCACGACCTGCCGGGCGGCATCGCGGCCCAGCAGTACGCGCCGGACGCGGTGGACGGCAAGCGGTACTACCAACCGACCCGCCATGGAGCGGAGGCCCGTTACGCGGACGTCCTGGAGCGGGTGCGCGAGCGCCTCACCGACCGCTGAGCCGCTCGCCACGGCGGTACCGAGCCGCCCACCGGCGTGCAAGGGGCGCGGGGACGGCGCGGGCGACCTGACGCGGTGCCGCGGTCGGCTACCGACCCGGGCCGCCAGGTCGGGGTGTCGTCCGCCGCCCGTCCCGGACGCGCCGCGCCGTTCCCCGCGCCCCTCGGGCCCTCCGTGGGGGCCGCGCACCGCCCGGTTCCGTGGGCGTCCGCGGCCGGCGGGAAGGGCTACCCCGCGGATTCGAAGAGCCAGCGCATCGCGCGGCGCAACTGCGCCACGTCCGTGACCGGTTCGGGGAAGTCGAAGCGCGCGTCGAAGCACCGCCCCTCCGCGCGGCAGCGGAGCCGCAGACCGAAGCGGTCCAGGCTGAGCGGAGCGACGCTCAGTCCCGCGCCGCGGGGCGCGTCCGGCACGGCGTCGCCCAGCAGCCGGCACAGCGAGCCGAGTTGGTCCTGGTGGCTGGCCGCCAGGTGCTGCAGCAGCTCCGACTCGTGGCGGGCCAGCGGGTCGGGGGCGGCCTCGGTGAACGCGTCCGGCTCCACCGGCTCCTCGCCCCACAGGTCGTCGACGTAGGCCTCGCCGACCTCCAGCCGCAGCAGCGTCCACGCGGCGCCGGGCAGGGGGCCCGACGGATGGGCCCTGGCCAGCAGCCGGCGGCAGGCGCCGCTCTCCTCGGCCGGCACGGCCGTCAACCAGCCGGCGACCCCCGCCTTCCCCCTGATGCGCTGGGGCACCGAAACCGGCGCGACATCTGTGATCTCCATCACCGCGGTCATCTCGTCGTGGTGGGCGTGTACCGCCGTACGGCCCGCCAGCGAGTCCGCGGGCACCAGCAGAAGGACGTCCCCGCGTGGAGTGACCGCCCGCGCCTCCGGCACACTGGGGACCGGATTGTCGAAGGTGTCCCGCTCAGCGCCCGGAATGGTGAGGGTGGCCGACGCGTTCGACTCCACCAGGGTGCGCACCCGCTCGGCGGCCGTCGGCTGTCGGGCTTCCTCCGTGGGACGCGGCTGGCCCGTCTCCCGGCTCCGGTCTCCGGTGTCGGGCAGGGGGCTCCCAGGTCGAATCATGCGCGCTCCTCAGCTAAGGTAAGGCTCACCTAACTTACTACGGAGGTCCGTTCCACGTGAACCAGTCGCGTCCCAAGGTCAAGAAGTCGCGCGCACTCGGCATCGCGCTCACCCCGAAGGCGGTCAAGTACTTCGAGAAGCGCCCCTACCCGCCGGGTGAGCACGGCCGTGGGCGCAAGCAGACCAGTGACTACAAGGTCCGGCTGCTGGAGAAGCAGCGCCTGCGCGCCCAGTACGACATCAGCGAGCGCCAGATGGTGCGCGCCTACGACCGCGCCCGCAAGGTCACCGGCAAGGCCGGCGAGGCGCTGATCGTCGAGTTGGAGCGGCGGCTGGACGCCCTGGTGCTCCGCGCCGGCCTCGCGCGCACGATCTACCAGGCCCGCCAGATGGTGGTGCACGGCCACATCGCCGTCAACGACCGCAAGGTCGACAAGCCCTCCTTCCGGGTGAGGCCCGACGACGTGATCACCGTGCGCGAGCGCAGCCGCGACAAGCACCCGTTCCAGGTGGCGCGCGAGGGCGGCTACGCCGGCGAGGGCGAGACCCCGCGCTACCTCCAGGTCAATCTCCAGGCCCTGGCGTTCCGCCTGGACCGCAACCCGAACCGCAGCGAGATCCCGGTCATCTGCGACGAGCAGCTCGTCGTCGAGTACTACGCCGGCCGCTGACGCCGTCCACCGGGCGCGTCCCCCGGGCCACGTCCCACGGAGCCGGCGGCCCCCGCGCTCACTGCGGCGCCGCCCGCCGCCCCGCCCTCGGTGGCGGCGGCGGGCCGGCCATCGCCGGCCGCGGGGCGGCCGCCGCGCCACCCCGCACGCGCAGCGCCCTGGCGACGGCGGCGTCGGTGTCCAGCCGCTCGCCCTCCCGCAGGCACTCGCGGAAGCGCGTCTTGCCCAGCAGCTCGGCCACCTGCTCGGCGCTGCGCGCGTGCGGGTCGTTGAAGTACTCCGAGCCGAACAGCGGCATCCCCACCGAGCGCCACAGCCGCGCCGCCGCGCCCTGGAGCACCGCCGCCTCGGCGGCGTCCCCCTCGCTCGCGGTGATCCCGGCCAGCAGCTCCAGCGCGAAGACCGTGCCCACCAGGTCGCGGAACGCGTAGTTGACCGGCAGCGACTCCTCCAGGATCCGCCGCGCCCCCGCCGTGTCGCCGTCCGACCAGGCGGCGAACCCCAGGACGTGCAGCGCGTAGGAGCGCGCCCACTGCTCGCCGTGCTCCTCGCAGACGTCGCGCACCTCCTCGCAGAGCGCCGCCGCGCCCGCGATGTCGCCCTGGAAGGCCAGCGCCATGGCCAGCTTCACGCGCCCCATCAGCACGTTGCTGTTCAGCTCGCCGATCTCCTCGTAGCGCTCCATCGCCGCGCGCAGCAGCGACTCGGCCTCGCCCGCCTCGTCGTTGATCAGCGCCAGCGCCCCGCTGTGGTGCAGCGAGTAGGCCAACGCGCGCGCGTCGCCCGTGCGTTCCGCCGCCTGGCGGCACTCGTGCAGCGCGGTCAGCGCCGCGACCGTGTCGCCCTGGAGCACCGCCACGTACCCGACCGCCCACAGCGCGCGCAGCCTGGTCTCCTCGTGGTCGGTGCCCAGTGCCAGCGCCCGGTCCAACCAGTGCCGGCCCTCGGCCAGCCGGCCGCACGCCACCCAGCAGAACCAGAGCGTCGCCGCCAGGTAGAGCCCGAACCTGCCGTCCTCGTCCTCCTCCATCGCGAACTCGAACGCGGCCCGCAGGTTGGGAAGTTCGTCGTGGACCCGGCGCGCGACCTCGGACTGGCGCGGGCTGAACCACTCCAGCTCGCACCAGGTGACCAGTCCGGTGCACCAGTCCCGGTGCCGACGGCGCAGCCGGTCGGTGTCGCCGGTGGCCCCGAGCCAGTCCGCCCCGTAGGCGCGGACGGTGTCGAGTATCCGGTAGCGCACCCCCGAGGGCGCCTCCTCCCGGCTGACCACCGACTGGGCCACCAGCTCGGTGAGCACGTCGAGCACCTCGTCGGCCGGCAGGTCGGGGCCCGAGCAGACGTACTCGGCGGCGTCCAGGTCGAAGTGGCCGGCGAAGACCGACAGCCGGGCCCACAGCAGCCGCTGCTGCGGGGTGCACAACTCGTGGCTCCAGCCCATCGCCGTGCGCAGCGTCTGGTGCTGCGGCGGCGCGCCCGCCCCGCCGCCGACCAGCAGCCGGAAGCGGTCGTCGAGCCGTTGCAGCGTCTGTTCCAGCGACAGGGTGCGCAGCCGGCCGGCCGCCAGCTCCAGCGCCAACGGGATGCCGTCCAGCCGGTGGCAGAGCTCGGCCACCACCCGCCGGTTCTCCTGGGTGATCGTGAAGCCGGGCAGCACGGCCGCTGCCCGGTCGGCGAAGAGCCAGGCCGCCTCGCCGAGCGGCACCCGCGCCGCCTCGGCGCAGGCCGGCACCGGCGCGGTCATCGGCGCCAGCGGGTAGAGCCGTTCGCCGACGATGCCCAACGGCCGCCGCCCGGTGGCGAGCACCCGCAGCCCCGGCACCCGGCGCAGCAGCTCGTGCGCCAGCGCCGCCGACGGCTCGACCAGGTGTTCCACCCCGTCCAGCACCAGCAACATCCGCCGTCCGACGAGCTGTTCGAGGAGCACGGTCAGCGGCGGCCGGCCCGACTGGTCCGTCACGCCGAGCGCCTCGACCACCGCGTGCTCCAGCAGCTCGGGGTCGCGCAGCCCCGCCAGCTCCACCAGCCACACGCCATCGCAGAAGCGTTCCTGCAGAAGCCGCGCGGCCTGGAGCGCGCACCGCGACTTCCCCACGCCGCCGACGCCGGTGACGGTGACCAGCCGCTCGTCGGCCAACGCGGCCGTGAGCGCGCTGACTTCGGCGCTGCGGCCGATGAACCTCGTCAGCTCCGTCGGAAGGTTGCCCGGACGGCAGCCGTCCGGACGGGTCCCCCGAACCGTCTCCCGAGCCGGAGGCTCGGACCCCTGAAAGCCTCGCATAAGACACGCAGGGTACGCGTAGGTAAGCAGAACGTACAATTGTCGCCGGTCCCTCTTGGCAGACGCGGAGGAATGCGGTACGAGCCCGCGCGGGGAGCGCGATAGGGTCGGGACCTGCCGTCGAGCGGGGAGAACGGTGGGGAGGGGAATGCCCTCCCGGCCGGTCGCGGCCGGCCGACCGTCGACCCCGAGGCGGCGAAACTACCCATCCGAGGGAAGCGGTGCGTTCGTGTCCGGTGGCGAAGTGGCCGGCCTGCTGGTGGCCGTCTTCTGGGCGATCCTGGTCTCGTTCCTGGCCGTGGTGCTGTACCGGCTGGCCCGGACGCTCCGGGCGGCGACCGAGCTGGTCAGCTCGCTCACAGAACGCGTCGTCCCCCTGCTGGGCGAGGCGTCCCGCACGGTGCGCAGCGCCCAGTCGCAGCTGGAGCGGGTCGACGACATCACCGCCGACGTGCGCGATGTCGCCGCCAACGCCTCGGCGTTGTCCACCACGGTGGCCAGCACCTTCGGCGGGCCGCTCGTGAAGGTCGCGGCCTTCGGGTACGGGGTGCGCCGCGCGTTGAGCCGCAGAGCGGCGCCCGAGCCGCCGCCCCGGGTCGTGCCCGCGCCCCGCCGCCGTCGTCAGGGAAGGACCGACCGCCGATGATCCGCCGCGCGTTCTGGTTCACCACCGGTGCCGTCGCCGGTGTGTGGGCCACCACCAAGGTCCAGCGGAAGCTGCGTAGCCTGGCCCCCGACAGCCTCGCGCTGCGCGCCGCCGACCGCGCCGTCGCCGGCGGCCAGCGGCTGCGGCTCTTCGCCGGCGACGTCCGGGCCGGCATGGTCGAGCGCGAGGACCAGCTCCACGACGCGCTCGGCCTGACGGCGCCCCCCGACGGCGAACGGGCGCTGCCGCTCGAGGCGGGCCGCACCGAGCCGCCGGCCCCGGCGGCGGCCCCGCCCGCGCGGCCCCGCGTGGTCCGCGCCGCCCGCACAGAACGCACCATCCGACCGCACGCACCGAAGCGACTGACCGGAAAAGAGGACCACTGATGGAGTCGGCTGAAATCCGCCGCCGCTGGCTCGGCTTCTTCGAGGAGCGCGGGCACACCGTGGTGCCCTCGGCGTCGCTGATCGCGGACGACCCGACGCTGCTGCTGGTCCCCGCCGGGATGGTGCCGTTCAAGCCCTTCTTCCTCGGCCAGGCCACCCCGCCCTACGAGCGGGCCGTCAGCGTCCAGAAGTGCGTGCGCACCCCGGACATCGAGGAGGTCGGCAAGACCACCCGGCACGGCACGTTCTTCCAGATGTGCGGGAACTTCTCCTTCGGGGACTACTTCAAGGAGCGGGCCATCACCCTGGCCTGGGAGCTGATGACCACCTCCCAGGACGAGGGCGGCTACGGCCTGGACCCCGAGCGGCTGTGGGTGACCGTCTACGAGGAGGACGACGAGGCGTACCGCATCTGGACCGAGGGTGTGGGCGTCCCGGCCGAGCGGGTCCAGCGCCTCGGCAAGGGGCCGAACTTCTGGGACATGGGCGTGCCGGGGCCCTGCGGCCCCTGCTCGGAGATCAACTACGACCGGGGCCCCGCCTTCGGCCCCGAGGGCGGCCCCGAGGTCAACGACGAGCGCTATGTCGAGCTGTGGAACCTGGTGTTCATGCAGTACGAGCGCGGCCCCGGCGGCGGCAAGGACTACCCGATCATCGGTGACCTGCCCTCGCAGAACATCGACACCGGGCTCGGCCTGGAGCGCCTGGCGATGGTCCTCCAGGACGTGCGCAACATGTTCGAGACGGACACCCTGCGCGTCGTCATCGACAAGGCCGCCGCCCTCACCGACGTGCGCTACGGCGCCGCCGACGAGAGCGACGTCGCCCTGCGCGTGGTCGCCGACCACATGCGCACCTCGGTGATGCTGATCGGCGACGGGGTCACCCCCGGTAACGAGGGCCGCGGCTACGTGCTGCGCCGGATCATGCGCCGCGCGATCCGCAACATGCGGCTGCTGGGCGCCGACGGGCCGGTCGTCGGCGAGCTGGTCGACACCGTGATCGGCATCATGGGCGAGCAGTACCCCGAACTGCGCACCGAGCGCGGCCGGATCGAGACCGTCGCGCTGGCCGAGGAGGCCGCGTTCCTGAAGACCCTCAGGGCCGGCACCAACATCCTGGACACCGCCGTCACCGAGGCCAAGGCCGCCGGCGGCAGCGTGCTCGGCGGCGACCAGGCGTTCCTGCTCCACGACACCTGGGGCTTCCCGATCGACCTCACCCTGGAGATGGCCGCCGAGCAGGGGCTCTCCGTGGACGAGGCCGGGTTCCGCCGGCTGATGAAGGAGCAGCGGGAGCGCGCCAAGGCCGACGCCAGGTCCAAGAAGCAGGGCCACGCCGACCT
This sequence comes from Streptomyces zhaozhouensis, assembly GCF_900230195.1. Lineage (GTDB taxonomy): Bacteria > Actinomycetota > Actinomycetes > Streptomycetales > Streptomycetaceae > Streptomyces > Streptomyces zhaozhouensis. The sequence continues at coordinate 64,573 of NZ_OCNE01000003.1, read as the reverse complement.
CACCGCCTACCGGGAGTTCGCCGACGCCGCCGGGCCCTCCGAGTTCATCGGGTACACCAGCGTCAGCGGCGAGTCGAGCGTCGTCGGCCTGCTGGTCAACGCCGCCTCCGCGCCCGTCGCCGTGGAGGGCGACGAGGTCGAGGTGGTGCTCAGCCGCACCCCGTTCTACGCCGAGGGCGGCGGGCAGTTGGCCGACACCGGCCGGATCAGGACCGACAGCGGCGCCGTCGTCGAGGTCCGGGACGTCCAGCAGCCGGTGCCGGGCGTGATCTCGCACAAGGGCGTCGTGCTGGTCGGCGAGGTGGCGGTCGGCGCCGCCGTGGAGACCGAGATCGACGTCCAGCGGCGCCGCGCGATCGCCCGCGCCCACAGCGCCACCCACCTCACCCACCGCGCGCTGCGCGACGCCCTGGGCCCGACGGCCGCGCAGGCCGGCTCGGAGAACGCCCCCGGCCGGTTCCGGTTCGACTTCGGCTCGCCGACGGCCGTGCCCGGCACCGTGCTGGCCGACGTCGAGCAGAAGATCAACGAGGTGCTCGGCCGCGAACTCGACGTCTCCGCCGAGGTGATGTCGATGGACGAGGCCAGGAAGCAGGGCGCCATCGCCGAGTTCGGCGAGAAGTACGGCGACCGCGTGCGGGTGGTCACCATCGGCGACTACTCCAAGGAGCTGTGCGGCGGCACCCACGTCCACAACACCTCCCAACTCGGCCTGGTCAAGCTGCTCGGTGAGTCCTCCATCGGCTCCGGGGTGCGCCGGGTCGAGGCGCTGGTCGGGGTCGACGCCTACCGCTTCCTGGCGCGCGAGCACACGGTGGTCGCCCAGCTGACCGAGCTGCTCAAGGGACGGCCGGAGGAGCTGCCGGAGCGCGTCTCCGGGATGCTGGGGCGGCTGAAGGACGCGGAGAAGGAGATCGAGCGGTTCCGCGCCGAGAAGGTCCTCCAGGCCGCCGGCGGCCTGGCCTCCGGCGCCCGCGACGTGCGCGGCGTCGCGCTGGCCAGCGGCCGGGTGCCGGACGGCACCACCGCCGACGACCTGCGCAAGCTGGTGCTCGACGTGCGCGGCCGGCTGGCCGGCGACCGCCCCGCCGTGGTCGCGCTCTTCACCGTGACCGGCGGGCGGCCGCTGACCGTGGTGGCCACCAACGAGGCGGCCAGGGAACGCGGTCTGAAGGCCGGCGACCTGGTCCGCACCGCGGCCAAGGCGCTGGGCGGCGGCGGTGGCGGCAAGCCCGACGTGGCGCAGGGCGGCGGCCAGGACCCGAACGCGGTGGACGAGGCGCTGGCCGCGGTGGAGCGCCAGGTCGCGGACGTCGCCTGATGCGACGCGGCAGGCGGCTGGCGGTCGACGTCGGCGACGCCAGGATCGGGGTCGCCTCCTGCGACCCCGACGGGCTGCTGGCGACCCCGGTGGAGACGGTGCCCGGGCGCGATCTGCCGGCCGCCAGGCGGCGCCTGGGGCAGTTGGTCGCCGAGTACGAGCCGATCGAGGTCGTCGTCGGGCTCCCGCGTTCGTTGAACGGACGCGAGGGTCCGGCGGCCGGCCGGGTGCGCGCCTTCGCGGAGGAGCTGGCGCGCCAAGTGGCGCCCGTTCCCGTGCGGTTGGTCGACGAGCGGATGTCGACCGTGGCCGCGGCGCGTGACATGCGCGCCTCGGGGGTCTCGGCGAAGAAGGGGCGCTCCCGCATCGACCAGGCGGCGGCGGTGGTGATCCTGCAGAGCGCGCTGGAGACCGAGCGCGGTGCGGGGCGCCCGCCGGGGCAGTGCGTCGAAGTGGTTGTCTGATCGCGATACGGTAACGTTCCGCGCGACACGGCAGTTTGCTGCTTGGGGGGTACGGGGCTGCCACCTTGCTGCACTAGGGGATCGATGACTGATTACGGCCGGGGCTCCGGCTCCGAACCGTGGTACCCGGACGACCCGCTCTACGGTGAGCGTGACTGGCCCGAGGGGTACCCGCCCCCCGGGCAGGGTCATCCGCCGCAGGGCGCCGGGGACTTCGACGCGTACGGCCGGGGGCCGGGCGGTCAGCAGGCGGCGGGTTACCCGCAGGGCTACCAGGACCCCTCGTACCAGGATCCCTCCTACCAGAACCCCTCCTACCAGGGCCAGGGGTATCCGGGGCAGGGCTATCAGGACCCGGGGCACCAGGGTGCGCGGGGCGGTCAGCAGGGCTGGGACGGCGGCGTTCCGCAGCAGCAGTACCCGGGCGACCAGGGGCATCAGGGCCACCCCTCCCAGGGGCAGGGATACCCCTCGGACGGCTACGACACCGGCGCCCACGGGTACGGCGGAGGCCAGCAGCAGGGCGGCTACGGCGGGCAGGGCTACGGCTCGGGCGGCTACGAGTCCGGCGCGTACGACACCGGCGGCTACCAGACGGGCGGCTACGACACCGGCGGTTACCAGACCGGCGGCTACGACACCGGTTCCTACCGCGCGGGCGGCTACGACACCGGCGGCTTCGCGTCGCCCGGCTACGACACCCAGGCCAGGGGCGGGGCGCCCTACCCCGACCAGGGCACCGCCCAGCACGACCTCTCCCCGCCCGCCCCGCGCCACCCCCACGACCAGGGGGGACACCCGCACCAGGGCCAGCACCCCGCACCGGGGGACCAGGGGGAACAGGGGCACGGCGCGACCCAGGCGATGCCGGCCGTCGAGGTGCCGCACGCCAGGGACGGCAACGACCCGGGGCCCGACCCCGAGACGGGCTGGGACCCGGGCCCCGACGCCGGCGAGTCCGACTTCTTCCGCCGCCGGGACGACGACGAGGACGACCGGGGCGACGACGGCGGCCGCCGCGAGCGCGGCTCCCGGCGCAGGGGCGGCTGCGGCTGTCTGCTGCTGGCCGCCGTGGTGGTGGCCGGTGTCGGTGGGGCCGGCTGGTACGGCTACGGCTTCTACCAGGACCGCTTCGGCCCGGCACCCGACTACTCGGGCGAGGGCACGGGCGAGGTCGAGGTCGAGATCCCGGCCGGCTCCGTCCTCTCCGACATGGGCAACATCCTCAAGGGCGCCGACGTGGTCAAGAGCCACGACGCCTTCGTGGAGGCCGCCGAGTCCGCCGAGGCGTCCATCCAACCCGGGGTATACACGCTCCGCCAGCAGATGTCGGCCGAGGCCGCCGTCGCCGCCATGACCGACCCCGAGGCGCTCAACACCCTGACCATTCCCGAGGGCAAACGCGCCACGGACATCTACGCGTTGATCGACGAACGCCTCGGGCTCGGCGAGGGCGAGACCGAGCAGGTCGCCGAGTCGGCCGACCTGGGCCTGCCCGACTGGGCCGAGGGCGACCCGGAGGGCTTCCTCTTCCCCTCCCGCTACGACGTGGGCGGGGACGTCACCGCCGAGGAACTGCTGACGGAGATGGTCGACCGCGCGGAGGCCGAGTTCGACGGGATCAGCCTGGAGACCGCCGCCGAGCAGCTGGGACACACCCCGCGCGAGGTGCTGACCATCGCCTCGCTGATTCAGGCGGAGGCGCAGGAGGACGACGAGTTCGGCAAGGTCGCGCGGGTGGTCTACAACCGGCTGGACATCGACATGAAGCTCCAGTTCGACTCCACCATCAACTACGCGCTCGGCCGCTCCACGCTGGACGTCTCCCTCGACGACACCAATCTGGACTCGCCCTACAACACCTATGTCGAGTACGGGCTCCCGCCGGGGCCCATCGACAACCCGGGCCACCAGGCGCTGGAGGCCGCGCTCAACCCCACCGAGGGCGACTGGCTGTTCTTCGTCACCGTCGAACCGGGCGACACCCGGTTCACCGCCGACGACGAGGAACACGAGCGCAACGTCCAGGACTTCAACGAGGTCCAGTCCCGCAACCGCGAGGAGAGCGGCGGATGACAGCCACCCCACGCCCCGCCGGCACCCGCCGCGCCGCCGTGCTCGGCTCGCCGATCGCCCACTCGCTCTCCCCGGCGCTGCACCTGGCCGCCTACCGGGCGCTGGGGCTGACCGACTGGAGCTACGACAGGTTCGAGGTCGGGGAGGACGCACTGGCCCCCTTCCTCAGCGGGTTGGGCCAGGAGTGGGCCGGCCTGTCGCTGACCATGCCGCTGAAGCGCGCGGCGATCCCGCTGCTGGACGAGGTCAGCGACACCGCCGCCTCGGTCTCCGCCGTGAACACCGTGGTCCTCACCGACGACGGGCGCGCCCTCGGCGAGAACACCGACATCCCCGGCCTGGTCGCCGCCCTCGCCGAACGGGGCGTCACCGAGGTCGAACGGGCCACCGTGCTGGGCGCGGGGGCCACCGCCGCCTCCGCGCTGGCCGCGCTCGCTCGGCTCGGGGCGCGCGAGGTCACCGCCTGTGTGCGCAGCGAGGCGCGCGCGGAGGAGATGCGCGCCTGGGGCGAGCGCCTGGGCGTGCGCGTGGTCGCCGCGCCCTGGGCGGAGGCGGAGCGGGCGCTGCGCGCCCCGCTGGTGGTCGCCACCACCCCGGCGGGGGCGACCGACGCCCTGGCCGGCGCGGTGCCGGCCGACCCCGGGGTGCTCTTCGACGTGCTCTACGAGCCGTGGCCGACGGCGCTGGCCGGGGCCTGGTCGGCGGCCGGCGGGCGGGTGGTCGGCGGCCTCGACCTCCTGGTCCACCAGGCGGTCTGCCAGGTCGAGTTGATGACCGGCCTGGCGCCGGCACCGGTCGCCGCGATGCGCGCGGCCGGCGAGGCGGCGCTCGCCGCTCGCTGAGCGCCGGCCGTCCGCGCCCCCGGGCGCCCGTCTCGCGAGGCAGACGGGTGAGCCGGCTGTCGGCGGGGCGTGGCAAGATCGGGGTGACACGCAGGGTTTTCGCATCCGAGGAGCACCGTTGAGCAGGCTGCGCTGGCTGACCGCGGGGGAGTCACACGGCCCCGCACTGGTCGCGACGTTGGAGGGGCTGCCCGCCGGGGTGCCGATCACCACCGAGCTGGTGGCCGACGCCCTGGCACGCCGCCGCCTCGGCTACGGCCGGGGCGCCCGGATGAAGTTCGAGCGGGACGAGGTCACCTTCCTCGGCGGCGTGCGGCACGGCCGCACCCTCGGCTCGCCCGTGGCGATCATGGTGGGCAACACCGAGTGGCCCAAGTGGGAGAAGGTGATGGCCGCCGACCCGGTGGACCCGGCCGAGCTGGCCGAGCTGGCGCGCAACGCGCCCCTCACCCGTCCCCGCCCCGGCCACGCCGATCTCGCGGGGATGCAGAAGTACGGCCTCGACGACGCCCGCCCCATCCTGGAGCGCGCCTCCGCCCGGGAGACGGCGGCCCGCGTCGCGCTCGGCACCGTCGCCCGCTCCTACCTCCGGGAGACCGCCGGGATCGAGCTCGTCTCGCATGTGGTCGAGCTGGGCGGCGCCAAGGCCCCCGCCGGCGTTCTGCCGCGCCCCGAGGACGTGGCGGCGCTCGACGCCGACCCGGTGCGCTGCCTGGACGCCGAGGCCAGCGAGGCGATGGTGGCCGTCATCGACCAGGCCCACAAGGACGGCGACACCCTCGGCGGGGTCGTCGAGGTCGTCGCCTACGGCGTCCCGGTCGGCCTCGGCTCCCACGTGCACTGGGACCGGCGCCTGGACGCCCGGCTGGCCGGCGCCCTGATGGGCATCCAGGCCATCAAGGGCGTCGAGTTGGGCGACGGCTTCGACCTGGCGCGCGTGCCCGGCTCCCAGGCGCACGACGAGATCCACGCCACCCCCGAGGGCATCCGCCGCGCCTCCGGGCGCTCCGGCGGCACCGAGGGCGGGCTGTCCACGGGCGAGGTGCTGCGGGTGCGGGCGGCCATGAAGCCCATCGCCACCGTGCCCCGCGCGCTGGCCACGGTCGACACCGCCACCGGCGAGGCCGCCGCCGCCCACCACCAGCGTTCCGACGTCTGCGCGGTCCCCGCGGCCGGGATCGTCGCCGAGGCGATGGTGGCCCTCGTCCTCGCCGACTCGCTCGCGGAGAAGTTCGGCGGCGACAACGTGGCGGAGACCCGCCGCAACGTCGAGTCGTTCCTGGCCCACCTGGAGATCAGGTGAGCGCCCCGGCCGTGGTCCTGGTGGGCCCGCCGGGATCGGGGAAGACCACCGTCGGCACCCTGCTGGCCGAGCGTCTCGGCGTCACCCTGCGCGACACCGACGCGGACGTCGAGGCCGAGGCGGGCAAGCCCATCCCCGAGATCTTCCTGGACGACGGCGAGCCGGCGTTCCGCGCGCTGGAGGCCGCCGCGGTCCGCCGCGCGGTCGCCGAGCACGACGGGGTCCTCTCGTTGGGCGGCGGCGCGGTCCACGACCCGGAGACCCGCGCGCTGCTGGCCGGGCTCCCGGTCGTCTTCCTCGACGTGGCGCTGGCCGAGGCGGTCCGCCGCGTCGGCCTGGACGTGCCGCGCCCCCTGCTCGCGATCAACCCAAGACAGCGCTGGCGCGCCCTGATGGAGGAGCGCAGGCCCTGGTACACCGAGGTCGCCAGGGCCGTGGTGGAGACCGCGGAGCGCACCCCGGACGAGGTCGCCACGGCCGTCATCGACGCATTGGAGCACCACCCGGCATGAGCAGCGGCACCACCCCACAACCCTCCGTCGAGCCGGCCGCGCCCCTGCGGGTCACCGTCGGCGGCAGCGCCGGCACCGCCCCGTACGAGGTGCTCATCGGGCGCCGACTCCTCGGCGAGCTGCCGGCGTTGGTCGGCACGGCCGCCCAGCGCGTCGCGGTGCTGCACCCCGAGGCGCTGGCCGAGACCGGGCAGGCGCTCCGCGAGGACCTGGCGGCCCAGGGGTACCAGGCGATCACGGTCGAGGTGCCCAACGCGGAGGACGCCAAGCAGGCCGAGGTCGCCGCCTACTGCTGGTCGGCGCTGGGGCAGACCGGGTTCACCCGGAGTGACGTGATCGTCGGTGTCGGCGGCGGCGCCACCACCGACCTGGCCGGCTTCGTCGCGGCGACCTGGCTGCGCGGGGTGCGGTGGATCGCCGTGCCGACGACGGTGCTGGGCATGGTCGACGCGGCCGTCGGCGGCAAGACCGGCATCAACACCGCCGAGGGCAAGAACCTGGTCGGCGCGTTCCACCCGCCGGCCGGGGTGCTGTGCGACCTGGCGGCGCTGGACTCGCTGCCGGTGCACGACTACGTCTCGGGCCTGGCCGAGGTGATCAAGGCCGGCTTCATCGCCGACCCGGAGATCCTGCGCCTGGTCGAGTCCGACCCGGAGGCCGCCAGGACCCCGGCTGGCCCGCACACGGCCGAGCTGATCGAGCGCTCGATCCGGGTCAAGGCCGAGGTGGTCTCCGAGGACCTGAGGGAGTCGGGCCGCCGCGAGATCCTGAACTACGGCCACACCCTGGCGCACGCCATCGAGAAGAACGAGCGCTACCGCTGGCGGCACGGCGCCGCGGTCTCCGTCGGCATGGTCTTCGCCGCCGAGCTGGGCCGTATCGCCGGCCGGTTGGACGAGGCGACCGCCGCCAGGCACCGTGACGTGCTGGCCTCCGTCGGCCTGCCGGTGACCTACCGGGGCGACCAGTGGCCCCGGCTGCTGGAGACCATGCGCGTCGACAAGAAGACCAGGGGCGACCTGCTGCGCTTCATCGTCCTGGACGGGCTGGCCAGACCCACGGTGCTGGAGGGCCCCGACCCGGCGGCGCTGCTGGCCGCGCACGCGGAGATCGCCGACTGATGACAGAACGCACGGCAACGCGAGGGGAGTCGCGCGCGTGAGCGGAGCCGAGACCACCACCGACCGCCGGGTCCTGGTGCTCAACGGGCCGAACCTGGGCCGGCTGGGCTCCCGCGAGCCCGACGTGTACGGAAGCACCTCCTACGCGGGGCTGGTGGCCCGCTGCACGGCGCTGGGCGCCGAGTTGGGCCTGTCCGTCGAGGTGCGGGAGACCAACGACGAGGGCGAGCTGGTCCGTTGGCTGCACGAGGCGGCCGACGGCTCGGTGCCCGTGGTGCTCAACCCGGGCGCGTTCACCCACTACTCCTACGCGATGCGGGACGCCGCCGCACAGCTCACCGCGCCGCTGATCGAGGTGCACATCTCCAACCCGCACCGGCGGGAGGAGTTCCGGCACACCTCGGTGGTCGCCGAGGTCGCCACGGGCACCGTCGCCGGCTTCGGCATCGACTCCTACCTGCTCGCGCTGCGCGCGCTGGTGGCGGAGCCGGCGGGCTGAGGCGCCCGTCGAGCGGCTGCCGCCTCCCGGACCGCGCCCGGGGAGCGGTACCGTGTGTCACACCGGAACGGGTGCGCGAGCCGGGGCTCGCGCAGGGGAGAAAACGGAGTGGGGAGCGGATGCAACAACCCGGTGGAATGCCCTCACCACCGCCCGCGCCGCTCGACGGCGGCACTGCCGGGCACCTCCGACTGCCGCCGGGCCACACGGTCCCGGCCCCGGCGCCCGCCACGGTGCTGCCCGACGTGCACCACGCGGGCGTCGCCGTGCTGCTGATCGGCCCGGCCGGCGCAGGCAAGACCACGGTCGCCCGCTACTGGGCCGACCGCCGCCAGGTGCCCACGGCGCACATCAGCCTGGACGACGTGCGCGAGTGGGTGCGTTCCGGCTTCGCCGACCCGCGCACCGGCTGGGACGACAGGTCCGAGGCCCAGTACCGGCTGGCACGCAGGACCTGCGGCTTCGCCGCGCGCAACTACCTGGCGAACGGCATCTCGTGCATCCTCGACGACGCGGTCTTCCCCGACCGCCCGGCCGTCGGCCTCGGCGGCTGGAAGCGCCACGTCGGCCCGGGGCTGATCCCCGTGGTGCTGCTGCCCGGCCTCGACGTGGTGCTGGAGCGGAACGCGGAGCGCAGCGGCACCCGGCGGCTCTCCGACGAGGAGGTCGCCACGATCCACGGCCGGATGGCCGGTTGGTACGGCTCGGGGCTGCCCATCATCGACAACTCACGCCACGACGTGGCGACCACCGCCCGCATGTTGGACGAGGCGGTCACCCGCAGCCTGCACAGCCCGCCGCAGTGGTGAACGCGCGCCGCTGAGCCCGGGCGCGCGCCAGGCGCGACGCGACCCGCCGCGGTGGTGGACGCCGCGCCGGCGACCTTCCGGGGCGCCGCGGCGCGGTCGCCGCTCGTTAGGACCTCTCCAGGCGGCCGGCCGGCCGTCCGCTGCGTAGGCTCGACCCATGTCCGAGGTTCACGCGGCTCGACGATCCTGGCTGCGCGCCCGCTGTTCCCCGAGGAACGGCGCCGCCGTCGTCGCCGGGCCGGCCAACGTCCGTTATCTGGTCGGGCCCGCCCCTTCGGGCGCCGCGCTGCTGGTGCGCCGCTCCGGCGGCGACGTGCTGCTCGGCCACTGGGACCCGGCGGAGAGTCCTGGCGGCCCGCTGGGGGAGTTGGGCGGGCCGCGCGTGGTGGCGCTGGACGGCGAGGCCGATCCGGTGGAGGCCGCCGTCGCGCTGGCGGTCGAGGAGGGCGCGGGCGAGATCGCGGTCGAGGAGCACCAGCTGACGGTGGCCCGGCACCGCGCGGTGCTGGCCGGCGTCCCCGGGGCGCGGCTGACGGACCTGGGGCGCGCGGTCGAGGGGCGCCGGGTGGTCAAGGACGAGGACGAGATCGCCGCGCTGCGGGCGGCGGCCGAGATCACCGACCGCGCGCTGGGCGAGCTGCTGGAGTCGATCCTGGTGGGCCGCACCGAGCGGCATCTGGCGCTGGAGCTGGAGCGGCGGCTGGTCGACCACGGCGCGGACGGGCCGGCCTTCCCCACCTCGGTCGCCACCGGCAGCCACTCGGGGCTGGCGGGGCACCGGCCGACGGACCGCAGGGTCGAGGAGGGCGACTTCCTGACGGTCCGGCTGGGCGCGCGCTTCCGCGGCTACCGCTGCCGGATCGGGCGGACGTTCGTGATCGGCACCAGCCCGGCGGACTGGCAGATCGAGCTCTACGACGTGGTCTTCGCCGCCCAGCGGGCCGCGCGGGAGGCGCTGGCCCCGGACGTGGAGTACCGGGCGGTGGACCGCGCGGCCCGCGAGGTGCTGACCGCGGCGGGCCACGGCAAGGCCCTGGGGCCGGTCACCGGGCACGGGGTGGGGCTGGAAATGGGGGAGGACCCTCGGATGGGGCCGGCGGCCATGGGTAGACTGAGCGCTTGTGTTCCGGTCACCGTCGAGCCGGGGGTGCATCTCCCGGGCCGGGGCGGAGTCCGGATCGACGACACACTCGTCGTCCGTCCCCCGGCGGACGGCGGGCCCGAGCTACTCACCATCACGACCAAGGAACTCCTGGCACTGTGAAGCCCAGGCGGCAGCGGACCGGGAGTGACGGGTCGGTCCACTAGCGGCAGCCTCAGGAGAATCCACGACCGTGGCCACCACGAACGACCTCAAGAACGGCATGGTGCTCAAGCTCGACGGGGGCCAGCTCTGGTCCGTAGTCGAGTTCCAGCACGTCAAGCCCGGCAAGGGCGGCGCCTTCGTGCGCACCAAGCTCAAGCATGTGCTTTCCGGCAAGGTGGTGGACAAGACGTTCAACGCCGGTACCAAGGTCGAGACGGCCACGGTCGACCGCAGGTCGATGCAGTTCTCCTACAAGGACGGCGCCGACTACGTCTTCATGGACACCTCGACCTACGACCAGCTGCCGATCAACCCCGAGACGGTGGGCGACGCGGCGAACTACCTGCTGGAGGGCCAGGACTGCACCGTGGCCATCTACGAGGAGAACCCGCTCTTCGTGGAGATGCCGGCGGCGGTCGAGCTGGTCATCGAGTACACCGAGCCCGGTGTGCAGGGCGACCGCTCCACCGGTGGCACCAAGCCGGCCAAGCTGGAGACCGGCTACGAGATCGGCGTCCCGCTCTTCATCACCACCGGTGAGAAGATCAAGGTCGACACCCGCTCCGGCGAATACCTTGGCCGGGTGAACAGCTAACCGTGGCTGCCCGCAGCAAGGCGCGCAAACGAGCCCTTCAGATCCTCTTCGAGGCCGACCAGCGCGGCGCCAAGCCCACCGAGGTGCTCGCCGACTGGGCCAGGCTGGCGACCACGGACGAACGCCAGCCGCCGGTCAGCGAGTTCACCAGGCGGCTGGTGGAGGGCTACGTCGAGCGGGCGGAGCGCATCGACGAGCTGCTGGCCCAGTACACCGTGGGCTGGCCGCTGGACCGGATGCCGGTCGTCGACCGCAACATCCTGCGGCTGTGCGCCTTCGAGCTGATCTGGGAGGACGAGACGCCGGACGCCGTGGTGCTCGACGAGGCGGTCCAGCTGGCGCGGGAGTTCTCCACGGAGGAGTCCCCGACCTTCGTCAACGGACTGCTCGGACGGCTGAAGGACCTCAAGCCCACCCTGCGCCGCTGACGCGACGCACGGAAGCGAGCGGGGCGGGGCCGGATCTCCTCACGGGGAGCCGGCCCCGCCCCGCCGCGCGCTCAGCCCTCCTCGGCCTGCACGGCCCGCCGCGCGTCCGCGCCCAGCACGCCCCAGCTGATCAGCTGCTCGGTCAGGACCGAGGGCGACTGGTCGTAGATCACGGCGAGGGTGCGCAGGTCGTCCTGGCGGATCGAGAGCACCTTGCCGTTGTAGTCGCCGCGCTGGCTCTGGATGGTGGCGGTGTAGCGCTGGAGCGGACCGGCCTTGTCGCTCGGCACGTTGGCCAGGCGCTCCAGGTCCAGAACCAGCTTCGGCGGCGGCTCGGCGGCGCCACCGGGCGTCGAGCCCGGCAGCAGCTCCTGGACCGGCACGCCGTAGAACTCCGCCAGCTCCGCGAGGCGCTGCACGGTCACGGCCCGGTCGCCGCGCTCGTAGGAACCGACCACCACGGCCTTCCAACGGCCCTGGGACTTCTCCTCGACCCCGTGAAGCGACAGACCCTGCTGGGTGCGGATGGCCCGGAGCTTGGCTCCGAGCTGTTTGGCGTATTCGCTGGACATGTGTCTCCCCGGACGGCTTTTCGTAACTCACTGTGAGGTTACGCAGCGTGATATCTCTCGTCAAGCCGAGGCCAGAGAGTTTCCTCTGACCTGGGACGATGCGGAGCGTGTGGAACGCCCTGATAGGGTCGAGGCCGTTCCACCCGACATCCTTTAACGTCCGTCCCGTGAGGCGGCCAAGGAGGTCCGCACACCCATGAGTGGTGACCACGACACGAGCCCGGCCCGTTCCGTCCTGGAGGCGCCGGACATCGCGCGGGCGTTGACCCGCATCGCGCACGAGATCGTCGAGCGCGCCAAGGGCGCCGACGACGTGCTGCTTCTGGGCATCCCCACCAGGGGGGTCTGTCTAGCCCGCCGGTTGGGTGACCGGCTCCGCGAGATCACCGGGCACCCGGTCCCGCACGGCTCGCTCGACATCACGATGTACCGCGACGACCTGCGGCTGCGCCCGGCCCGCGCGCTGGGCCGCACCGAGATCCCCGAGTCCGGGGTGGACGGGCGGCTGGTCGTCCTGGTCGACGACGTGCTCTTCTCCGGGCGCACCATCAGGGCCGCGCTGGACGCGCTGGGCGACATCGGCCGCCCGCGCGCCGTCCAGCTGGCGGTCCTCGTCGACCGCGGCCACCGCGAGCTGCCGATCCGCGCCGACTACGTCGGGAAGAACATCCCGACCTCGCTGCGCGAGACCGTCAAGGTCCGGCTCACCGAGGAGGACGGCCACGACGGCGTGCTGCTCGGCACCCGCGCCCCCGAGACCGGCCGATAGCGCCCCACTCGCGCGCCACCCCGGGGCGATCCCCGGCGACTCCCACCCCGCACACCCGGCACCCTCCTGCCTCCAGGAAGGCACACCCACGATGAAGCACCACCTCATCTCGGCCGCCGACCTCACCCGCGACGACGCCGTGCTGATCCTCGACACCGCCGAGGAGCTGTCCCGCGTCGCCGGCCGGCCGATCAAGAAACTCCCCACGCTGCGCGGCCGCACGGTGGTCAACCTGTTCTTCGAGGACTCCACCAGGACCCGCATCTCCTTCGAGGCCGCGGCCAAGCGGCTCTCCGCCGACGTCATCAACTTCTCGGCCAAGGGCTCCTCGGTCTCCAAGGGCGAGTCCCTGAAGGACACGGCGCTCACCCTCCAGGCCATGGGCGCCGACGCCGTCGTCATCCGCCACCACGACTCCGGCGCCCCCCACCGCCTGGCCACCTCGGGCTGGATCGGCGGCCACGTGGTCAACGCGGGCGACGGCACCCACGAGCACCCGACGCAGGCGCTGCTGGACGCGTTCGCGCTGCGCCGCCGGCTGGCCGGCGGCGAGCCGGGCGCCGACCTCGCCGGCCGGCGCGTCACCATCGTCGGCGACATCCTGCACAGCCGGGTCGCGCGCTCCAACGTGCGGCTGCTGACCACGCTGGGCGCCGAGGTCACCGTCGTCGCCCCGCCGACGCTGGTGCCGGTCGGTGTCGAGCGGTGGCCGTGCGCCGTCTCCTACGACCTGGACGCGGTGCTGCCCGACTCCGACGCGGTGATGATGCTGCGCGTCCAGCGGGAGCGGATGAACGCGGCGTACTTCCCCACCGAGCGGGAGTACGCCCGCCGTTACGGCCTCGACGGGGAGCGGATGGCGCGGATGCCGGAGCACGCCGTCGTGATGCACCCCGGCCCGATGAACCGCGGCATGGAGATCACCGCGGAGGTCGCCGACTCCCCGCGCTGCACCGTCGTGGAGCAGGTCTCCGCCGGCGTCGACGTGCGGATGGCGGTCCTGTACCTGCTGCTGGGCGGCGCGGGCCCCGGCGACGAAGAACCGAAGGGCGCCACGCCGCGCGGCGCCGAAGCGACACAAGGGAAGCGAGCATGAGCGACACCCAGCGGACGCTGATCCGAGGCGCCAGGCTCCTCGGCGGGCCGGCACGGGACGTGCTGATCGACGGCGAGACCGTCGCCGAGGTGGGCGACGGCCTGACCGCCGAGGGCGCCACCGTGGTCGAGGCCGAGGGCCGCGTGCTGCTGCCCGGCCTCGTCGACCTCCACACGCATTTGCGGGAGCCGGGCCGGGAGGACTCCGAGACGGTGCTCACCGGCACCAGGGCGGCGGCCTCCGGCGGCTTCACGGCCGTGCACGCCATGGCCAACACCTTCCCCGTCGCCGACACCGCGGGCGTCGTCGAGCAGGTCTGGCGGCTCGGCCGCGCCTCCGGCTACTGCGACGTGCAGCCCGTCGGCGCCGTCACCGTCGGCCTCGGCGGCAAGCAACTGGCCGAGCTGGGCGCGATGCACGAGTCGGCCGCCGGCGTCGTCGTCTTCTCCGACGACGGCAAGTGCGTGGACGACGCGGTGATCATGCGGCGCGCGCTGGAGTACGTGAAGGCGTTCGACGGCGTGATCGCCCAGCACGCCCAGGAGCCACGGCTGACCGAGGGCGCCCAGATGAACGAGGGCGTCGTCTCCGCCGAGCTGGGGCTGGCCGGCTGGCCGGCCGTCGCCGAGGAGTCGATCATCGCCAGGGACGTGCTGCTCGCCGCGCACGTCGGCTCCCGGGTGCACGTCTGCCACCTCTCCACGGCCGGCTCCGTCGAGCTGGTGCGCTGGGCCAAGTCCAAGGGCTGGCGGGTCACCGCCGAGGTCACCCCGCACCACCTGCTGCTCACCGACGAGCTGGTGCGTTCCTACGACCCGGTCTACAAGGTCAACCCGCCGCTCCGCACCGAGCAGGACGTCCTCGCGCTGCGCGAGGCGCTCGCCGACGGCACCATCGACTGCGTCGCCACCGACCACGCCCCCCACCCGCACGAGGACAAGGACTGCGAGTGGGGCGCGGCCGCCATGGGGATGGTCGGCCTGGAGACCGCGCTGTCGGTGGTGCAGCACACCATGGTCGACACCGGGCTGCTCGACTGGTCGCAGGTGGCCGACCGGATGTCCACCCGCCCCGCCGCCATCGGCCGGCTGCCCGGGCACGGCCGTCCGGTCGCCGCCGGCGAGCCGGCGAACCTGACGCTCCTGGACCCGGCGCACCGCGCCCCCGTCGAGCCGGGGGCCTTCGCCTCCCGCAGCCGCAACAGCCCCTACCGTGGCCTGGAACTCCCCGGCCGGGTCACCGACACCTGGCTGCGCGGCCGGGCCACGCTGCGGAACGGAGCCCTGGTATGACCCCCGGAGCAACCCTGCTGGTCACGCTCGCCGCCGAGGACGGGGAGCGGCGCTCGCAGCCGGTCACCGACTGGGCCGAGCGCATCGGCTGGGTCATCGGCCTGCTGCTGCTGGTCGTCCTCGTCTACTGGCTGATGCGGCAGGGCTGGAAGTGGCGCGCCACCCTCCAGAGCGACCTGCCGGAGCCCGAGCCGCTGCCGGCCGAGCCGGGCGCGTCTCGGCTGTCGTTCACCGGCCGCTACCACGGCTCGACCGTCGCCGGCCAGTGGCTGGAGCGGATCGTCGCCCACGGACTCGGCGTGCGCAGCCGCGCCGAGGTCGCCCTGACCGAGCGGGGCGTCCGGGTCGCCAGGCCCGGTGCCGGCGACTTCCTGATCCCGGCCGAGGACGTGCTCGGCGCCCGCCTCGACAAGGGCATCGCGGGCAAGGTCCTCACCGAGGGCGGCCTGCTGGTGATCACCTGGCGGCTGGGCGAGCGGGTACTCGACTCTGGCTTCCGCTCCGACCGGGCGTCCGAGCACGCCGCCTGGGTCGAGGCCCTCGGCCACCACCACCCGAACCCGCCGGCCGACGTCGCCCGGCCCTCGCAGACGAACCAACCGGAGGGCGCACGATGAACGCCATCACCCGGCCCGGCGGAAGGACCCCCGCCGAGCTGGTCCTGGAGGACGGCCGGGTCTTCACCGGCCTGGCGTACGGCGCGGTGGGCGAGACCCACGGCGAGGCCGTCTTCTCCACCGGCATGACCGGCTACCAGGAGACCCTGACCGACCCGTCCTACCATCGCCAGATCGTCGTCATGACCGCCCCGCACGTCGGCAACACCGGCGTCAACGACGAGGACCCCGAGTCCCGCCGGATCTGGGTCGCCGGCTATGTGGTGCGCGACCCGGCCCGCGCGCCGTCCAACTGGCGTTCGCGCCGGGGCCTGGACGAGGAGCTGGCCACCCAGGGCATCGTCGGCATCCAGGGCGTCGACACCCGTGCCCTCACCCGCCACCTGCGGGAACGCGGCGCGATGCGGTGCGGGATCTTCTCCGGCGACGCGCTCGCCGAGGGGCCGGCGGCCCGGCTGGAGCGGGTCCGTTCCGCGCCCGCCATGGTCGGCGCGCCGCTCTTCGACGAGGTCGCCACCGAGGAGCCCTACGTCGTGGAGGCCGTCGGGCCCCGGCGGTTCACGGTGGCCGCCGTCGACCTCGGTATCAAGGGCATGACCCCCCGGCGGATGGCCGAGCGCGGCGTCGAGGTGCACGTGCTGCCCGCCACCGCCGACCTGGAGACGGTCTACGCGGCCCGGCCCGACGGGGTGTTCTTCTCCAACGGCCCCGGCGACCCGGGCACCGCCGACCACCCGGTCGAACTGATGCGCGGCGTGCTGGAGCGCGGCACCCCGCTCTTCGGGATCTGCCTGGGCAACCAGGTCTTCGGCCGCGCCCTCGGCTTCCCCACCTACAAGCTCAAGTACGGCCACCGGGGCATCAACCAGCCGGTCAAGGACCTGTCCACCGGCCGGGTCGAGGTCACCGCGCACAACCACGGCTTCGCCGTCGACGCACCGCTGGACGCGACGGCGAAGACCCCGTTCGGCCCCGCCGAGGTCTCCCATGTCTGCCTCAACGACAACGTGGTCGAGGGGCTGCGGCTGGTGGATCGGCCCGCCTTCAGCGTGCAGTACCACCCGGAGGCGGCCGCCGGGCCGCACGACGCCGCCTATCTCTTCGACCGCTTCGTCTCCCTGATGGAGGACCAGCGTGCCTAAGCGCACCGACATCGAGTCCGTCCTGGTCATCGGCTCCGGCCCGATCGTCATCGGCCAGGCGGCCGAGTTCGACTACTCGGGCACCCAGGCGTGCCGCGTGCTGCGGGCCGAGGGGCTGCGGGTCGTGCTGGTCAACTCCAACCCGGCGACGATCATGACCGACCCCGAGATCGCCGACGCGACCTACGTCGAGCCCATCACCCCCGAGTACGTCGAGAAGATCATCGCCAAGGAGCGCCCCGACGCGCTGCTGGCCACCCTCGGCGGCCAGACCGCGCTCAACACCGCCGTCGCGCTGCACCGCGACGGCATCCTGGAGCGCTACGGCGTGGAGCTGATCGGCGCCAACGTCGAGGCCATCCACAAGGGCGAGGACCGCGAGCGGTTCAAGGACGTGGTCGCCGCCGTGCGCGAGCGCACCGGGCACGGCGAGTCCGCCCGTTCGGTGATCTGCCACAGCATGGACGAGGTGCTGGCCGGGGTCGAGGGGCTCGGCGGCTACCCGGTGGTGGTCCGCCCGTCGTTCACCATGGGCGGCGCCGGCTCCGGGTTCGCCTACGACGAGGACGAGCTGCGGCGCATCGCCGGCCAGGGCCTCGCGCTCTCGCCGACCACCGAGGTGCTCCTGGAGGAGTCCATCCTCGGCTGGAAGGAGTACGAGCTGGAGCTGATGCGGGACCGCAACGACAACGTGGTGGTCGTCTGCTCCATCGAGAACCTGGACCCGATGGGCGTGCACACCGGCGACTCCATCACCGTCGCGCCCGCGATGACGCTGACCGACCGCGAGTACCAGGTGCTGCGGGACATCGGCATCGCCGTCATCCGCGAGGTCGGCGTCGACACCGGCGGCTGCAACATCCAGTTCGCGGTGAACCCGGACGACGGACGCGTCGTCGTCATCGAGATGAACCCCCGGGTCTCCCGCTCCTCCGCGCTGGCGTCCAAGGCGACCGGCTTCCCGATCGCGAAGATCGCCGCCCGGCTCGCCGTCGGCTACACCCTCGACGAGATCCCCAACGACATCACCCGGGAGACCCCCGCCTCCTTCGAGCCGACGCTCGACTACGTGGTGGTCAAGGTCCCCAGGTTCGCCTTCGAAAAGTTCCCCGCTGCCGACGCCACGCTGACGACCACCATGAAGTCCGTCGGCGAGGCCATGGCCATCGGCCGGAACTTCGCCGAGGCGCTCAACAAGGCGCTGCGCTCCGTGGAGAAGAAGGACGCGCCCTTCGACTTCACCGGCGCGCCCGCGCCCGACGAGGACCGGGAGCGGCTGCTGCGGCTGGCCGCCACCCCCACCGACGGGCGGCTCGGCACCGTGATGCGCGCCATCCGCGCCGGCGCCACCCCCGAGGAGGTCTTCGCGGCCACGCGCATCGACCCCTGGTTCGTCGACCAGCTCTTCCTCATCAGGGAGATCGCCGACGAGCTGCGCGACGCCGAGAGACTCGACCCGGCACTGCTCCTCCACGCCAAGCGGCACGGCTTCTCCGACGCCCAGATCGCCGGCATCAGGGGCCTGAGCGAGGACGTGGTGCGCGAGGTGCGGCACGCGCTGGGCGTGCGTCCGGTCTACAAGACCGTCGACACCTGCGCCGCCGAGTTCGCCGCCCGCACCCCCTACCTCTACTCCTCCTACGACGAGGAGAGCGAGGTCGCCCCGCGCGAACGCCCCGCCGTGATCATCCTGGGCTCCGGGCCCAACCGCATCGGCCAGGGCATCGAGTTCGACTACTCCTGCGTCCACGCCTGCTTCGCGCTCAGCGACGCCGGCTACGAGACGGTCATGGTCAACTGCAACCCCGAGACCGTCTCCACCGACTACGACACCTCCGACCGGCTCTACTTCGAGCCGCTCACCCTGGAGGACGTCCTGGAGATCGTGCACGCCGAGACCCTGGCCGGCCCCGTCGCCGGCGTCCTGGTCCAGCTCGGCGGCCAGACCCCGCTCGGGCTGGCCCAGGCGCTCAAGGACAACGGCGTGCCGGTGGTCGGCACCTCGCCCGAGGCGATCAACCTGGCCGAGGAGCGCGGCCACTTCGGCCGGGTGCTGGCCGAGGCCGGGCTGCCCGCGCCCAAGTACGGGACGGCGTTCTCCTTCGAGGAGGCCAGCGCCATCGCCGCCGGCATCGGCTACCCGGTGATGGTCCGCCCCAGCTACGTGCTGGGCGGCCGGGGGATGCGGATCGTCTACGACGAGACCGCGCTGGAGGAGTACCTGCGCCACCACGCCGGGCTGATCTCCGAACACCCGGTGCTGATCGACCGGTTCCTCGACGACGCCATCGAGATCGACGTCGACGCCCTCTACGACGGCCGGGAACTGTACCTGGGCGGCGTGATGGAGCACATCGAGGAGGCCGGCATCCACTCCGGCGACTCGGCCTGCGCCCTCCCGCCGATCACCCTCGGCGGCCACGACATCAAGCGGCTGCGCGCCTCGACCGAGGCCATCGCCAGGGGAGTCGGGGTCCGCGGTCTGATCAACATCCAGTTCGCGCTCTCCGGCGACATCCTCTACGTGCTGGAGGCCAACCCCCGCGCCTCCCGCACCGTTCCGTTCACCTCCAAGGCCACGGCGGTGCCGCTGGCCAAGGCCGCCGCCCGGATCTCGCTCGGCGCGACCGTCGCCGAGCTGCGCGCCGAGGGGATGCTCCCGGCCGAGGGCGACGGGGGGACGCTGCCGCTGGACGCGCCGATCTCCGTCAAGGAGGCCGTGCTGCCCTGGGCCAGGTTCCGCGACGTGCACGGGCGCGGCGTGGACACCGTCCTCGGCCCCGAGATGCGGTCGACCGGCGAGGTGATGGGCGTGGACTCGGTCTTCGGCACCGCCTACGCCAAGTCCCAGGCCGGCGCCTACGGCGCGCTGCCGCTGCGCGGTCGCGCCTTCGTCTCGGTCGCCAACCGCGACAAGCGCGCCGTGGTCTTCCCCGCGCGCGCCCTGCTGGAGCACGGCTTCGAGCTGCTGGCCACCTCGGGCACCGCCGAGGTGCTGCGGCGCAACGGCATCGACTGCACCGTGGTCCGCAAGCAGGGCGAGGGCACCGGGCCCGAGGGCGAGCCGACCGTCGTCCAGCTGATCCACGACGGACAGGTCGACCTCATCGTCAACACCCCCTTCGGCACCGGCGGCCGGCTCGACGGCTACGACATCCGCACCGCGGCCGTCGCCCGCGGCGTGCCCTGCCTGACCACCGTGCAGGCGCTGGCCGCCGCGGTGCAGGGGATCGACGCGCTGCTGCGGGACGACGTGGGCGTCGCCTCGCTCCAGGAGCACGCCCAGAAGCTGATCGCGGCGCGCACCCGATGAGCGCCGCACGCGACCCGCGCGACCACCGTCTCTACCGGCTGGCCTACCGCACGGTGCTGCGTCGGATCGACGCGGAGCGCGCCCACCACGGCGCGTTCGCGTTGATCCGGCTCGCGGCGCGCGTCCCCGGGCTGCGCGCCGCCGTCGCCGCCCGCTTCGCGCCCCCGCACCCGGCCCTGGCCGTCGAGGCGCTGGGGATGCGGCTGCCGGGACCGTTCGGCCTGGCCGCCGGCTTCGACAAGAACGCGGTGGGCGTCCGCGGCCTGGCGCTGCTCGGCTTCGACTTCGTCGAGATCGGCACCGTCACCGGCCAGCCGCAGCCCGGCAACCCCACGCCGCGGCTCTTCCGGGTGCCCACCGACCGCGCGCTGGTCAACCGGATGGGCTTCAACAACGAGGGCTCGGCGGCCGTCGCCGCGCGTCTCGCCGCCCTCGGCTCCGACCGCCCCGCGCTCGGCGTCAACATCGGCAAGACCAAGGCCGTCCCCGAATCGGATGCCGTCCAGGACTACGTCACCAGCACCGAACGCCTGGCGCGCCATGCCGACTATCTGGTCGTCAATGTCTCCTCGCCCAACACCCCGGGACTGCGCGACCTCCAGGCCACCAGCCGGCTGCGTCCGCTGCTGACGGCGGTCCGCGAGGCGGCCGACCGCTCCGTTCCCGACCGGAGGGTGCCGCTGCTGGTGAAGATCGCGCCCGACCTCGCCGACGAGGACCTGGACCAGGTCGCCGACCTGGCCGTCGCGTTGGGCCTGGACGGGATCATCGCCACCAACACCACCGTCTCCCGCGAGGGCCTGCGTGCCCGCCCCGAGGCGGTCGCCGCCCTCGGCGCCGGCGGCCTCTCGGGCGCCCCGCTGCGGGAGCGTTCGCTCGCCGTGCTCCGCCGGCTCTACGCCCGGGTCGGCGACCGCGTCACCCTGATCGGCGTCGGCGGTGTGGAGAACGCCGACGACGTGTGGGAGCGCGTGCTCGCCGGCGCCACCCTGGTCCAGGGCTACAGCGGCTTCGTCTACGCGGGACCCGGCTGGACCAGCGCTCTCCACCGGGGCCTGGCCCGGCGGTTGGCGGCCAGCCCGCACACCACACTCGCCGACGCCGTCGGCGCGGACGTGAGGAGTTCCCACCCGTGACCGACGCCGCGCCGAACGCCCCCGTCCCGCCGCCGGCCCCGTTCGGCGCCCGGCTGCGCCACGCCATGGACCGGCGCGGCCCGCTCTGCGTCGGCATCGACCCGCACCCCGAGCTGCTGGCGGCCTGGGGGCTGGACGACGACGCCTCGGGGCTCGCCCGTTTCACCGACACCGTGGTGGCGGCACTCGCCGACCGGGTCGCGGTGCTGAAGCCGCAGTCCGCCTTCTACGAACGCCACGGCGCGCGCGGGGCCGCCGTGCTGGAACGCGCCGTCGCCGACGCCAGGTCGGCCGGGGCGCTGGTGTTGCTGGACGTCAAGCGCGGCGACATCGGCTCGACCGTCACGGCGTACGCCGGCGCGTACTTCGGCGCGGGCGCCCCGCTGCGCTGCGACGCGGTGACCCTCGCGCCCTATCTGGGCTACGAGTCGCTGCGCCCCGCGCTGGAGCGCGCCCGCGCGGACGGCGCCGGGGCGTTCGTGCTGGCCCGCACCTCCAACCCGGAGGGCGCCGAGCCGCAGACCGCCCGCACCGCGTCGGGCGTGCCGCTGGCCCAGTCGGTGCTGGACCGGCTCGCGCGGGAGAACGCGGGCGCCGAGCCCTGGGGCTCCTTCGGCGCGGTGGTCGGCGCGACGAACCGGGACTCATCCCTCGAACTGACCATCAACGGCCCCCTCCTGGCGCCCGGCCTCGGCGCGCAGGGCGCTACCGCCGACGACCTGCCCCGGGTCTTCGGCGCCGCGCTCGGCCAGGTGCTGCCCTCGGCGAGCCGCTCGGTGCTGCGCGAGGGCCCCTCGGAGGCCGGCCTGCGCGCGGCGGCCGAGCGCGAGGCGGCGGCGGTGGCCCGGGTCCTCGGTTGACCCGGGCCCGCCCGGCGGGGCGCGAACGGGACGGAACGGGCAGGCCGGAGCCGCGCCACCGGTCGTCGGCGGTGCTCCGAGGTCAACGAGCAAGCCGCCGAAACGTTCCTGAGAGCGTCAACTCCACCGAGAACCGTGGGCATATGTCCGACATGTCGCCGAAGCTCCATAGCTGACCTGGACTTTTTGTCGATTCTCCCTGACTTATTGCCGTCCCGGCCGCTAGTCTCCGTCGAGAGCGGAGCAGCCGAGCGCGTTGCTCGTTGCTCCGCTGGTGAAGGGCCACTAGGTTCCTCACCGTTCCGTATCCGACCAGTTCGACACCCGAGGTGACGTAGGCGTGGCTCTTCCGCCCCTTACCCCTGAACAGCGCGCAGCCGCGCTTGAGAAGGCCGCCGCGGCTCGCCGGGAGCGCGCCGAGGTCAAGAATCGGCTCAAGCACTCCGGCGCCTCCCTGCAAGAGGTCATCAAGCAGGGCCAGGAGAACGACGTGATCGGCAAGATGAAGGTGAGCGCCCTTCTTGAGTCGATGCCCGGCGTCGGCAAGGTCCGCGCCCGCCAGATCATGGAGCGGCTCGGCATCTCCGAGAGCCGCCGGGTCCGCGGGCTCGGCTCCAACCAGATCGCGTCCCTGGAGCGCGAGTTCGGCAGCGCGTAGGTCGCGCGTCCTCCGGTTCCTCGTGGTTCCCCCGGACGTCGTCCGGGGGGCCCTCCGCCCCGGTACCGCGCCCGGGGCCGCGATCCGGTTCCTCCGGGCCCGGCGGGTTCGGGGACGCACCGTGTCGTCGCGGGGGGCCGCCCGGCCGTGTGGCCGGTGAGGTCGCGCGCCGACCCACGAGGATCCCGACGACGCGCCCGGTCCTCCCGCCCCCGCGGATCGCTCCGCGCCCGGTGACGGGATTTTCCTCAGCGGCGCGGGAAGCGGGATAATCGTCGGTATGACCGATCGTTCGCGACTGACCGTGCTCTCCGGCCCCTCGGGGGTCGGCAAGAGCACGGTCGTCGCTCACATGCGCAAGGCTCACCCGGAGGTGTGGCTGTCCGTCTCCGCCACCACCCGCCATCCGCGGCCCGGGGAGCGGCACGGCACCCACTACTACTTCGTCGGCGACGAGGAGTTCGACAAGCTGGTCGCCAACGGCGAGCTGCTGGAGTGGGCCGAGTTCGCGGGGAACCGCTACGGCACGCCGCGCCTCCCCGTCGTCGAGCGGCTGGAGGCCGGGGAGCCGGTGCTCCTGGAGATCGACCTCCAGGGCGCCAGACTCGTCAGGGAGTCCATGCCGGACGCCCGGCTGGTCTTCCTCGCCCCGCCCAGCTGGGAGGAGCTGGTCCGCCGGCTCACCGGCCGGGGCACCGAGGCGCCCGAGGTCGTCGAGCGCCGGCTGGCCGTCGCCAGGACCGAGCTGGCGGCCGAGACGGAGTTCGACGTGACGCTTGTCAACACCTCCGTCGAGGAGGTCTCCGCCGAGCTGCTAGCCTTGATTCGCTGATCCCGGGGGCCGCGCCGTCCAGCGGCCGAGGTCCCCCGAAACCCACCGGAAGGCAGAGCGTGTCCTCTTCCATCACCACGCCCGAGGGCATCATCAACCCGCCGATCGACGAGCTGCTTGAGGCGACCGACTCCAAGTACAGCCTGGTGATCTACGCGGCCAAGCGCGCCCGCCAGATCAACGCGTACTACTCACAGCTGGGCGAGGGCCTGCTGGAGTACGTCGGTCCGCTGGTGGACACCCACGTCCACGAGAAGCCGCTGTCCATCTCGCTCCGCGAGATCAACGCCGGTCTGCTCACCTCCGAGGCCATCGAGGGCGCCACCGACTAGGCCCTGTCCGGGCGATCTTCTTCGGGTCCGCCCACGCGTGACGCGCACGGATCCCCGCGCCCCCGGAGCTCCGGGGGCGCGGGGATCCGTGCGCGTGGCCCGCCCGTGCGCAGGCGCGGGCTTGCCGGGGCTCTCCGGGACACTCAGGAAAGGGGACAGGCCATGGGTCGGCCCGAGGTCGTACTGGGCGTGGGCGGCGGCATCGCCGCGTACAAGGCGTGTGAGCTGCTGCGCCTGTTCACCGAGTCGGGACACGCGGTCCGGGTGGTGCCCACCGCCTCCGCGCTGCGTTTCGTCGGCGCCCCCACCTGGGCGGCGCTCTCCGGGCGTCCCGTCCACACCGAGGTCTGGGACGACGTGGCCGAGGTGCCGCACGTGCGGATCGGCCGCGAGGCCGATCTCGTGGTGATCGCGCCCGCCACCGCCGACCTGCTGGCCAGGGCGGCCACCGGGCGCGCCGACGACCTGCTGACCAACGTGCTGCTGACCACCCGCGCCCCCGTCGTGTTCGCCCCCGCCATGCACACCGAGATGTGGGAGCACCCGGCGACCGTCGACAACGTCGCCACCCTGCGGGAGCGCGGCGCCCTGGTCGTCGAGCCGGCCGTCGGCCGGCTGACCGGCGCCGACACCGGCAAGGGCCGGCTGCCCGACCCGGCCGCGCTCTTCGAGGTGGCCCGCCGGGTGCTGGCGCGGGGGACCGCCGCCGGGGCCCCCGACCTGGCCGGCCGTCGCGTGGTGATCAGCGCCGGCGGCACCAGGGAGCCGCTGGACCCGGTGCGGTATCTGGGCAACCACTCCTCGGGCAAGCAGGGCTACGCCCTGGCCCGCACCGCACAGGCCAGGGGCGCCGAGGTCACCCTGGTCGCCGCGAACACCGCGCTGCCGGAGCCCGCGGGCGTCCGGGTGGAACGCGTGGGCAGCGCCGGGGAGTTGCGCGCCGCGATGCGCCGGGAGGCCGCCGAGGCCGACGTGCTGGTGATGGCCGCCGCCGTCGCGGACTTCCGGCCGGCCAGGACCGTCGAGCAGAAGATCAAGAAGCGCGACGGCGTCGAGCCGGACCCGATCGCGCTGGTGCGCAACCCCGACATCCTGGCCGAGCTGTCCGCCGAGCGCCGCCCCGGGCAGGTGGTCGTCGGCTTCGCCGCCGAGACGGAGAACGTGCTGGCCGGCGGGCGCGCCAAGCTCGCCCGCAAGGGCTGCGACCTGCTGGTGGTCAACGAGGTCGGCGGCGGGCTCGCCTTCGGCACCGACGAGAACGAGGCGGTCATCCTGGACGCGGACGGCGGCGAGACCCCCGTTCCGCTCGGGCCCAAGGAAGCCCTCGCCGATCTGCTCTGGGACGCCGTGCTGCGCCGCCTGGCGACGCGCTGAACGCCGGCCGGGGGCGTGCCCCCCGGCGCCCGCCGGCGTGTCCGCCGGCGGGCACGCCCGGGATGCGCGCCGGAATCCCTTCGTGGATCACTCTGCCCGGAGGGCCCTCTGCGGATACACTGTGCGATGCCGATCCCGGTCCCACCGGGCTCGGAAGCATAGTCAGCAGCCGCTGCAACCCCAGGGAGCGTTGTGTCCCGTCGTCTGTTCACCTCAGAGTCCGTGACCGAGGGCCACCCGGACAAGATCGCCGACCAGATCAGCGACACCATTCTGGACGCCCTTCTCACCGAGGACCCGGCCTCCCGGGTCGCCGTCGAGACCATGATCACCACCGGACTGGTCCATGTCGCGGGCGAGGTCACCACCAAGGCCTACGCCGACATCGCCACCCTGGTGCGGAACAAGATCCTGGAGATCGGCTACGACTCGTCGAAGAAGGGCTTCGACGGTGCCTCCTGCGGTGTCTCGGTGTCCATCGGCGCCCAGTCACCCGACATCGCGCAGGGCGTCGACGACGCCTACGAGTCGCGCGTCGGCGGCACCGAGGACGACCTGGAGAAGCAGGGCGCCGGTGACCAGGGCCTGATGTTCGGGTACGCCTGCGACGAGACCCCCGAGCTGATGCCGCTCCCGATCCGGCTGGCGCACCGCCTCTCCGGCCGCCTCTCGGAGGTCCGCAGGAACGGCACCATTCCCTACCTGCGCCCCGACGGGAAGACCCAGGTCACCATCGAGTACGACGGTGACAAGGCGGTCCGGCTGGACACCGTGGTCGTCTCCAGCCAGCACGCCTCCGACATCGACCTCGACTCGCTGCTGGCGCCCGACATCCAGGAGTTCGTGGTCGAGCCCGAGCTCAAGGCGCTGCTGACCGACGGCATCAAGCTCGACACGGAGAACTACCGGCTGCTGGTCAACCCGACCGGCCGGTTCGAGATCGGCGGCCCGATGGGCGACGCCGGGCTGACCGGACGCAAGATCATCATCGACACCTACGGCGGCATGGCCCGCCACGGCGGCGGCGCCTTCTCCGGCAAGGACCCGTCGAAGGTGGACCGTTCCGCCGCCTACGCCATGCGCTGGGTCGCCAAGAACGTGGTCGCCGCCGGTCTGGCCACCCGCTGCGAGGTGCAGGTCGCCTACGCCATCGGCAAGGCGGAGCCGGTCGGCCTGTTCGTCGAGACCTTCGGCACGGCCTCCGTCCCGGCTGAGCGGATCGAGCAGGCCATCACGGAGGTCTTCGACCTGCGTCCGGCCGCGATCATCCGCGACCTGGACCTGATGCGGCCGATCTACGCCCAGACCGCCGCCTACGGCCACTTCGGCCGTGAACTGGCCGACTTCACCTGGGAGCGCACCGACCGCGTGGACGCGCTGCGCGCCGCCGCCGGGCTCTGAGCGAGGGGCCTGCGGGCCGTTCGCCCGCGAAGCGCCGGTCTCCCTGTCCGAGCCGTCTGATGTACTGGCCGGATGAGTGAGGCCGGCGCTTCGTCGCGTCCGGAGGACGGTCCGGAGAAGTCGCACCCCGAGGAGGGGCCCGAGCAGCTCGCGTTGATCAGGGCCGCCGTCCGGGAGCGCGCGCTGCCCCGCGCCAGGCCCAGGACCTGGCGGAACGCGCCGCTCGCCGAGCGGCTGCCGGTCGCCCGCGTCCTGGTCGACAAGGGGCTGATCCACCTCGACCGCTGCTTCGACTACGCGGTGCCCGCCGCGCTGGACGCCGACGCGCGGCCGGGGGTCAGGGTCCGCGTCCGGTTCGGCGCGGGGCAGCGCGAGGGCCGACGCGAGGGCGGCGGTCTGGTCAACGGGTATGTGGTGGAGCGCCGTGCCGACAGCGACTTCACGGGGGTGCTGGCCCCGTTGGCGCAGGTGCTCTCGCCGGAACCGGTGCTCACCCCCGAGCTGTTGGCGCTCTGCCGCGCCGTCGCCGACCGCTGCGCCGGGGCGTTGGCCGACGTGGTGCGGCTGGCGATCCCGCCCCGGATGGCCAGGGCCGAACGCGCCGCGACGCCCGACCCGCCCCCGCCGCCCGCGGTGCCCGCGCCCGGCGGATGGGCGCGTTACCCGCATGGCGCGGCCTTTCTGACGGCGCTCGCCGAGGGGCGCGCGCCCCGCGCCGTGTGGAGCGCGCTGCCGGGCCCCGGGTGGCCGGCGGAGCTGGCGACGGCGCTGGCCGCCGCGCTCGCCTCCGGGCGCGGGGCGCTGGCGGTGCTGCCGGACGGCCGGGCCGCCGCCCGGGTCGACGCGGCGCTCACCGCGCTGCTCGGCCCCGGGCACCATGTGCTGCTGACCGCCGACTCCGGTCCCGAGGCGCGGTACCGGCGCTGGCTCACCCTCCACCGGGGGGCGGTGCGCTGCGTCGTCGGCACCCGGGCCGCGATGTTCGCGCCCGTCCGCTCGTTGGGGCTCGTCGCCCTCTGGGACGACGGCGACCCGGCGCACCGCGATGTCCACGCGCCCCAACCGCACGCCCGCGACGTGTTGTTGCTGCGCGCCGCACAGCAGGAGGCGGGGATGCTGCTGGGCGGCCACGCGCACTCGGCCGAGGCGGCGCGGCTGGTGCGGGGCGGCTGGGCGAGGCCGTTGGCTCCCGCGCGGGAGACCCTCCGGGCGGCGGCTCCCCTGCTGCGCACCGTCGCGGAGGAGGACGAGGAGCGGGACGAGGGCGCGCGCGTCGCCCGGCTGCCGACGCTGGCCTGGCGGGTGCTGCGGGACGGGCTGGCCGGCGGGCCGGTGCTGGTCCAGGTGCCGCGTCGCGGGTACGCGCCCCGGCTGGCCTGCGCCCGCTGCCGCGAGCCGGCGCGCTGCGCGGGCTGCCGGGGGCCGTTGGTGTCGGTCGGCCGGGGGGAGGAGCTGCGCTGCGGCTGGTGCGGCACGGTTCACGCGGAGTGGAGCTGCGCGGAGTGCGGCGGGCGGCGGCTGCGGGCCGTGGTGATCGGCGCCCGGCGCACCGCGGAGGAGCTGGGCCGCGCCTTCCCCGGCGTCCCGGTGCGCACCTCGGGCCGGGACCATGTGCTGGCCACCGTCCCGGACGAGCCGGCGTTGGTCGTCAGCACCCCGGGCGCCGAGCCGGTCGCGGAGGGTCCGGGATACGCGGCCGTGCTGCTGCTCGACGGCTGGGCGCTGCTGGGCCGTCCGGACCTGCGGGCCGGCGAGGAGGCGCTGCGCCGCTGGCTCAACGCGGCGGCGCTGGCCAGGGGGCGGGAGGCCGGCGGCGTCGCGGTGGCCCTGGCGGAGCCGACGCTGCGGCCCGTGCAGTCGCTGGTCCGCTGGGACCCGGCGGGGCACGCGCTGCGTGAGCTGGCCGACCGGGAGGCGCTCGGCTTCCCGCCGGTCTCCCGGATGGCGGCGGTCACGGGGCCGCCCGACGCGGTGGCCGGGCTGCTGTCCGTGGCCGAACTGCCGCCCGCGGCTGAGGTGTTGGGGCCGGTGCCCCTGCCGGTTCCTCCGGCCGGGCGTCCCCGCAGGGCGGGGGAGCCGCCGGCCGGCGAGCAGTGGGACCGGGTGCTGGTCCGCGTCCCCCCGGACGACGGGGGCGCGCTGGCCGCCGCGCTGAAGACCGCGCGGGCCCAGCGGCTCACCCACCGCGAGGGGCCCTCGGCATGGGTGCGGATGGACCCCGACGACATCGGCTGACCGCCCACCGGTCACGTGCCGGTGGGCGGTCAGCCGGGGGCGGCGGTGGACCGGGGCCGAGGGGGCGCTTCGCGGGGCCTCGCGGCTCCGCCCGCCCCCGGGGGAAGCGCCGCGGGCGGTCAGCCGCCGCGCTGGCCGGGAAGGCTGTGCGTCTCGGCCCCCGACGCCTGGGCGGCGGCCGTCGGCGTCGGCTGGGCGCGGCGCGCCGCCGGGACCGCCGGGGCGCTCACCGCGCCGACCGGTGCCTCCCGCCCCCCGGCCGGCGGCACCGGCCGCCGCGCGCCGTAACGCCGGTGCACCGCCTGCTTGGTGACCCCCAGCGCCGAGCCCACCGCGTCCCAGGAGAAGCCCAGCGAACGGTCGAAGTCGACCGCCGCCGTGACCAGCGCCTCCACGCTGTCACGCAGCTCCTGCGCCAGCCGCACGGTGGGTGCGGGCGCGCGGCCGTAGACCACGAAACCGGCCGAGGGGCCGGTGCGGCGTGGTCGGTAGACGTTGCCCAGCTGCGCGGTGAGCGTACGCAGGGCGTCCACCTGGCGGCGAACCCGCTCGATATCGCGTACCAGCAGATGCAGGCTGGCCCGCGCCTGAGCGTCAGGGGTGGCGTGGTCGGCCATGAACAAGCCTCTCGAACCGGCGGAAAGGAAGGGACAGGGCGTGGCGGCCCCGCCGACGGTCAACATCCATTGACCGACTCTCTTGCCCAACGCGTCACCGGGCGCCGGGGTCACGCCCTCGCCGCGCATCGTCAACACGGCGGAGCGCACGGCCACCGGCCCTGCGCCCCCCGGTGCCCCCGGACGCACCACCTCGTCGTGGAACGTAGACTCTGCGGGCGCTCACCCCGTTCGCCGGGGTCCCGTTGACGATCCCGCCGAGAGGTCACCCACGCACGATGAGGCTCGCACCACCGCTGAGGAGCGCAGAATGAGGCTGGTCTTCGCAGGCACCCCCGAGGTCGCCGTTCCCGCGCTGGACGCCCTGCTGGCGTCCGACCGGCACGAGGTCGTCGCCGTGGTCACCCGTCCCGACGCGCCCGCCGGCCGCGGCAGGCGGCTGGTCGCCAGCCCGATCGCCGACCGGGCTGCCGAGGCCGGGATCGAGATCCTGCGCCCCCGCCGTCCCAAGGAGCCCGCGTTCCTGGCCAGGCTGGCCGAGATCGCCCCCGACTGCTGCCCGGTGGTCGCCTACGGCGCCCTGCTGCCCAGGGCCGCGCTCGACGTGCCCGCCCGCGGCTGGGTCAACCTGCACTTCTCGCTGCTGCCCGCCTGGCGCGGCGCCGCGCCCGTGCAGCACGCGCTGCTCGCCGGCGACCAGATGACCGGCGCCAGCACCTTCCAGATCGAGGAGGGCCTGGACTCCGGGCCGGTCTACGGCGTGGTCACCGAGGAGGTCCGCCCCCTGGACACCAGCGGCGACCTGCTGACCCGGCTCGCGCTGGCCGGCTCGGGACTGCTGGCCGCCACCATGGACGGCATCGAGGACGGCACGCTCGTCCCCCGCCCGCAGCCCGCCGAGGGCGTCAGCCACGCGCCGAAGCTGACCGTCGCCGACGCCGAGGTCGACTGGGCGGCCCCCGCCGTCCGCGTCGACCGGGTGGTGCGCGCGTGCACCCCGGCGCCGGGGGCGTGGAGCACGTTCCGGGGCGAGCGGATCAAGCTGCGCCAGGTCAGCCAGCTGCCCGACCAACCCGCCCTGGAGCCGGGCGAGTTGCGCGCCGACAAGCGCACCGTGCGGGTCGGCACCGGGTCCCACCCCGTCGAGCTGGCCTGGGTCCAGCCGCAGGGCAAGCGGCCCATGCCGGCCGCCGACTGGGCGCGCGGGGTGCGCGTCGCCGAGGGCGAACGGCTCGGCGGCTGACCGGCCCGCGCCCCCGTACCCTGGACGAACGGCCGCCCGCCACCCGTGCGGACGGCCCCCGCAAGCCCGTTCCCCGCACACCGTCGGAGTCAACGTTCCGTGAGCAGTCGGCAGCGCCGCCCGTCCAAGCCCTATCGCCGCCCCCAGCGGGACCCCGCGCGCATCCTCGCCTTCGAGGCGCTGCGCGCGGTGGACGAGCGCGACGCCTACGCCAACCTGGCGCTCCCGCCGCTGCTCGCCCGCGCCAAGCGGGACGGCACCCTGGACGACCGGGACGCCGCCTTCGTCACCGAGCTGGTCTACGGCACCCTGCGCCACCAGGGCACCTATGACGCGGTCCTCGCCGAGTGCGTGGACCGGCCGCTGCGCGAGGTCGACCCCCCTGTCCTGGACGTGCTCTCGCTCGGCGCCCACCAGTTGCTGGCCACCCGCGTCCCCCCCCACGCCGCGGTGAGCGCGACGGTCGAGCTCGCCCGCTGCGTGGTGGGCGACGGCCGCGCCAAGTTCGTCAACGCCGTGCTGCGCCGCGTGACCGCCCGCGACCTGGACGGCTGGATCGCGCTGCTGGCGCCCCCCTACGCGCGCGACCCCGAGGGCCACCTCGGCCTGCGCCACGCCCATCCGCGCTGGGTGGTCGGCGCCCTGTGGGACGCGCTGGGCGGGGAGCGCGAGGAGGTCGAGCGCCTGCTGGTCGCGGACAACGAGCGCCCCCGCGTCACGCTCGCCGCGCGCCCCGGCCGCAGCACCCCGGGGGAGCTGCTGGAAGGCCAGGGCGCCGAGCCGGGACGCTGGTCGCCGCAGGCCGTGCTGCTGGCCGAGGGCGGCGAGCCGGGCGCCGTGCCCGCCGTCGTCGAGGGCCGCGCCGGAGTCCAGGACGAGGGCAGCCAACTGGTCGCCCTCGCCCTGGCCAACGCGCCGCTCGCCGAGGGACCCGACCGCCGTTGGCTCGACGGCTGCGCGGGCCCCGGCGGCAAGGCCGCCCTGCTGGCCGCGCTCGCCGCCGAACGCGGCGCCGCCCTGGTCGCCAGCGAGATCCAGCCGCACCGCGCCCGGCTGGTCTCCCGCGCCCTGGCCGGCAACCCGGGCCCGCACCAGGTGCTGGTCGCCGACGCCGCCCGCCCCGCCTGGCGGCCCGGCACGTTCGACCGCGTGCTGCTCGACGTGCCCTGCACGGGCCTGGGCGCCCTGCGCCGCCGCCCCGAGGCCCGCTGGCGCCGCCGCCCGGAGGACCTGGACCGGCTCACCGGCCAGCAGCGCGACCTGCTGCGCGCCGGGCTCGCCGCGCTGCGCCCCGGCGGCGTGCTCGGCTACGCCACCTGCTCCCCGCATCTCAGCGAGACCCGGCTGGTCGTCGCCGACGTGCTCAAGGGGCTGACCGACATCGCGGTCGAACGCGTCGACGCCCGTCCGCTGCTGCCCGGCGTCCCCGAGCTGGGCGACGGGCCCGACGTGCAGCTGTGGCCGCACCGCCACGGCACCGACGCGATGTATCTGGCGCTGCTGCGCAGGGTGGGGTGACGCGGCCCGGCACGGGCCGGCCGATGCTGAATACTGGGGGCATGGCCCAGATCAACCCCAGCATCCTGTCCGCCGACTTCGCCCGCCTCGCCGACGAGGCGAACGCCGTCGAGGGCGCGGACTGGCTCCATGTCGACGTGATGGACAACCACTTCGTGCCCAACCTGACGCTGGGCGTGCCCGTGGTCCAGTCGCTGCGGAAGGCGACCGGCATCCCGCTGGACTGCCACCTGATGATCGAGGACCCGGACCGCTGGGCGCCGGCCTTCGTCGACGCGGGCGCGGGGTCGGTCACCTTCCACGCCGAGGCCGCCGCGGCGCCCGTGCGGCTGGCCAGGGAGATCCGCGCGCTGGGCGCCCGTGCCTCGATGGCGCTCAAGCCGGCCACGCCGGTCGAGCCGTTCGAGGACCTGCTGCCCGAGCTGGACATGCTGCTGGTGATGACGGTCGAACCGGGCTTCGGCGGTCAGGCGTTCCTCGACATCATGCTGCCCAAGATCCGCCGCACCCGGGCGTTGATCGAGCGTCACGGGCTGCCGATGTGGCTCCAGGTGGACGGCGGGGTCTCGGCCGAGACCATCGAGCGCTGCGCCGAGGCCGGAGCCGACGTCTTCGTCGCCGGCTCCGCCGTCTACGGCGCGGACGACCCGGCCGCCGCCGTGCGCGGCCTGCGCGCCGCCGCCGAACGCGCGGCGGCCGGCCGGGACGGCGCCCAAGGCCGGTGAACGGGGCCGCTTTTCTTCTGCGAGGATGAACGCGGAACGTGACCGGGGACACAGGGTCCGACGAACAGTGAGGTGAGTGCGGTGCCGACCGGAAGGTCCGCCACGAGGATGGGGCCCGCCGAGCTGATGCAGGCGGCGGCGATGGCGCGGCGCTTCTACCTTGAGGGCAAGTCCAAGATCCAGATCGCGGACGAGTTCGGCGTCAGCCGGTTCAAGGTCGCCCGCGTGCTGGAGTCGGCCGTCGAGCAGGAGCTGGTCCGGATCGAGATCCGGGTGCCGTCCGAGCTGGACGCGGAGCGCTCCGACGCGCTGCGCGCCCACTTCGGGCTGCGGCACGTCGTGGTCGCCGAGTCGCCGACCGAGGCGCCGGACGACACTCCCGACCCGGAGCATCTGGGCGAGGTGGCAGCGGAGTTGCTGGAGGAGCTGGTCGCCGAGGGCGACGTGCTCGGCCTGGCGTGGGGACGCTCCACCATCCACATGGCGGCGGCGCTGCGCGAGCTGGCGCCGTGCACGGTCGTGCAGCTGACCGGCGTCTACGACGCGGGCGCCGAGCGCGGCTCGGTCGAGGCGGTCCGCAGGGCGGCCGACGTCTCCGGCGGCGAGGCGCACCCCATCTACGCCCCCATGCTGCTCTCGGACGCCGGCACCGCCGCGGCGCTGCGCGCCCAGCCGGGGATCGCCGCCGCCTTCGACTACTTCGACAAGGTCACCATCGCCGCCGTCTCCATCGGTACCTGGGAGGCCGGGATCTCCACCGTCCACGACATGCTGGGCAAGGAGGAGCGCGACCACTACGCCTCGCTGGGCGTCGCGGCCGAGATGTCGGCGCACCTCTTCTCGTCCGACGGCCGACGCATCGGCCGGGATCTGGGCGAGCGCTGCATCACCGTCGAGCCGGAGCGGCTGCGGAGGGTCCCCGAGGTGGTGGCGATCGCCGGCGGTCGCCGCAAGGCGGGCGCGATCGACGCCGTACTGCGCTCCGGTCTGGTGACCAGCCTGGTCACCGACGCGGCCGCCGCCGACCTGCTGCTCTCCACCCCGGCCCCGGCCTGCCCGGCCCTGGACCGCGCCGACCCCGACCGCTGAGGTCTCCGACGGGCGGTGGCTAACGCGCCGCCCCCGCCAGCACCGGCTCGATGATCTGCTCGGTGACCCAGTGCGCCACGTTCGGCGGGAAGGGCGCCGGGAGGCTCAGCACGAGGTGGGTGGCGCCGGTGGTCAGCAGGGCCTCGACGGTGGCGCGGGTGGCGGCCGGGTCCGTGTACGAGACGTGGGTCTGCACCGAGCGGGTGATCTCCCTGGGGTCGCGGCCGACTTCGGCGCAGGCGGCGTCGAGCTTGTCCGCGCGTTCCCTGATCCGCTCCACGTCGCTGTGCGGGGGGCCCGAGATGTTCCACAGGTCGGCGTGCTCGGCGGCGACCCGCAGCAGCCCGTCGCCCGCGCCGCCGATCAGCAGCGGCAGCCGCCGGGCCGGGCGGGGCGCGGCGCGGGCGCCGGCGAGGCGGTAGTGGCGGCCGGCGAAGTCGGTGGGGGAGGCGTTCTCCCAGAGCGCGCGGAGCACCTGGCAGCTCTCGGCGAGCCGGGCCAGGCCGACGCCGGGGCTCGGCGGCTCGATGCCGAGCGCGCGGTAGCCGGCGAGCGCCCGCGCCGCCGGGCCCGATGCGGGCGGGCGGCCGGCGGCGGGGGCCGTGGGGCCCATGCCGAGGCCGACGGTGAGCCGGCCGTCGGAGACGGCCTCCACCGTCGCCGCCATCTTGGCCAGCAGGGCCGGCGGGCGGAGCCGGTTGTTGGAGACCAGCAGCCCGAGGCCGATCCGCTCGGTGGCGGCGGCCAGCGCCGCGAGCGTCGTCCAGCCCTCCAGCGTGGGCCCGGCGGGCGGCCCGAAGAGCGGCGGCAGATGGTCCCACAGCCACGCGTGCTCGATCCGGTCGATCCGGTCGGCCTCCCGCCAGACGCGCAGCACCTCGGCGTAGTCCGTGTGCGCCGGCGTCGTCTTGATGCCGAAGCTGATCCGGCGTCCCAGCCTCGTTCCTCCGGCCATCCGGCCCCCTGCCCTCGCCCCGCGCCGCCCTCGGCGGCCCTGCCGACGCCATCGTGGCAGCCGTATCCGGGCCCCGGGCGGGCGAGCGGAGGAGATCACCCGGCGGAAGAACGCACGCCGGGTGGTGTCCGGCGCGTCGCGCGCTCCCCTCGGGGGCGCGTCCCTCGTGCGTGGGGGCGCGTGAAGTGAGAACGATTGGGTGATAATGACACAGGAGCCGCAGCCTCCCACCCGACAAACGATTCCCAGCAGGTGAGAGCGCGCGCATGAAGTTCCTCAACGACGCCCGACCGTCGCATGATCTGACCTACGACGACGTGTTCATGGTCCCCAACCGTTCCTCGGTGGGCTCCCGGATGGCCGTCGACCTCTCCTCGCCGGACGGCTCGGGGACGACCATCCCCCTGGTCGTGGCGAACATGACGGCGGTGGCCGGCCGCCGGATGGCCGAGACCGTCGCGCGGCGCGGGGGGCTGGTCGTGATCCCGCAGGACATCCCGCTGGACGTGGTCACCGACGTGATCGCCTGGGTGAAGAAGCGCCACCTGGTGCTGGACACCCCGATCACGCTCGCCCCGACCCAGACCGTGGCGGACGCCCTGGCGCTGCTGCCCAAGCGGGCGCACAACGCGGGCGTGGTGGTCTCGAACGAGCGTCCGGTGGGCATCGTCACCGAGGCCGACCTGACCGGCGTGGACCGTTTCTCGCAGGTCGGCGAGGTGATGTCGCGCGACCTGCTGGTGCTGGCCGCCGACCTCGACCCGCAGGAGGCGTTCACCACCCTGGACAACGCGCACCGCAAGATCGCGCCCGCCGTCGGCCCCGACGGGCGGCTGGTCGGCATCCTCAGCCGCAAGGGCGCGCTGCGCGCCACCCTCTACCAGCCGGCCGTCGACGCCGGGGGCCGGCTGCGGATCGCCGCCGCCGTGGGGATCAACGGCGACGTGGCGGCCCGCGCCGAGGCGCTGCTGGCGGCCGGGGTCGACACGCTGGTCGTGGACACCGCCCACGGCCACCAGGAGTCCATGATCGCGGCGCTGCGCGCCGTGCGGGCGCTGAACCCCTCGGTGCCCGTGGTCGCGGGGAACGTGGTCTCCGCCGAGGGCACCCGCGACCTGCTCCAGGCGGGCGCCGACATCGTCAAGGTGGGCGTCGGCCCCGGCGCGATGTGCACCACGCGGATGATGACCGGGGTGGGCCGCCCGCAGTTCTCCGCCGTGCTGGAGTGCGCCACCGAGGCGGCGCGCCTGGGCGGGCACGTGTGGGCCGACGGCGGGGTGCGCCACCCCAGGGACGTGGCGATGGCGCTGGCCGCCGGGGCGTCCAACGTGATGGTCGGCTCCTGGTTCGCCGGCACCCACGAGTCGCCGGGCGACCTCCAGCAGTCCGCCGACGGCCGTCTGTACAAGGAGAGCTTCGGCATGGCGTCGGCGCGCGCGGTGCGCAGCAGGACCGCGGAGCAGTCGGCGTTCGACCGGGCGCGCAAGGCGCTCTTCGAGGAGGGGATCTCCACCTCGCGGATGTTCCTCGACCCGGCCAGGCCGGGCGTGGAGGACCTGATCGACTCGATCGTGGCCGGCGTGCGGTCCTCGTTCACCTACGCGGGCGCGGGCGATCTCGCGGAGTTCGGCGAACGGGCCGTGGTCGGGGTGCAGAGCGCCGCCGGATACGCGGAGGGCAAGCCGCTGCACGCCAGTTGGCAGTGAGGGCGCGGGTCGTGGAGAAACCGCCGGCCGGATCGTCCCACCGGTCGGCGTCCGGGCCGGGGTCGGCGGGCGGGAAGCGTCCGCGGACGACCCGGCCCTGGTAGGTCTCGGAAGAACGACGCCGAGCAACCGCGGCTCGGCTCGGGGAGGTTCGCCGCTGACGGGGACACGGAACCCCCCGCTGAGTTCACCGCCGGCTCCCGGCCCGGGACGACCGATGAGGGTCGGTGCGCACATGCGCGCGTACTCCCTGCAGGCCGAACAGGATGAGCAGCTCGACCACGCCGCCGTCGGCGCTGCCCAGCCAGTGCGGCAGGGACGTGTCGAACTCGGCCGCCTCACCGGGCGGCAGTGTCAGGTCGCGTTCGCCGGTCACGAGCCGCAGGCGTCCGCTGAGCACGTAGAGCCATTCGAAGCCCTCGTGGGTCTGCGGGGTCGGTTCGAGCGGTGCCGGCTGGGCGGGGATGATCATCTTGAACGCGTGCACACCGCCCGGTCGCCGGGACAGGGGCACGAACGTCATCCCGAACCGCCTGATCGGCTTGAGGTGGACCCGGGGGTCGCCACTGCGCGGGGCACCGACGAGATCGTCCAACGGAACGTCATAGATGCGGGCCAGCGGCAGCAACAGTTCCAGGCTCGCCCGGCGCTGCCCGCTCTCCAGCCGGGACAGGGTGCTCTCCGACACGCCGGTCGTCGCCGCGAGGTCGGCGAGGGTGATGCCGCGGTCACGGCGCAACGCGCGCAGCCGCGGCCCCACCGCGTCGAGCACGTCCTCGTCCGTCCTGGGGTCCATGGGGCCATCTTGCCATTACCGCAAGATCGCGTGCCGGTTCGCGCCGCTCCAGGCGAGACTGAGCGCGTTCCGACACGAGGAGCCCCGATGAGCACCACCGATAGGAGCACCGCCGATGCGGTCGCCTTCTGGGACGGCGTCCACGCGGCCCGACCGGCGGCCGGCGACCCGCAGCCGAACGCTCGCCTCGCCGAGACGGTGACGGGCCCGCCGCCCGGTGACGCGTTGGATCTCGGATGCGGCGACGGCGGCGACACGCTGTGGCTCGCCGGCCAGGGGTGGCAGGTCACCGACCACGTCCTCCTCGTCCGCCGCACCGCCTGACACGGCGGCGGGCCCCCGACGAAGGAAGGCGACCACCGTTGCCCAGCACCACACGCCGCACCGCACGCCGCGACGGCCGTGGCGACACCCCGCCGCCCCGGACCGGAAGCAGCGAGATCGAGGTCCTGCGCGGCTTTCTCGACTACCTCAGGGCCTCGATCGCCGCGAAGGTCGACGGCGCCCCCGAGCCGCGGGTGCGCACAGCCGCGGTGCCGTCGGGCACGAACCTGCTCGGCCTGCTCAACCACCTGACATACGTCGAGCGGTCGACGTTCCTCGGGGAGGAGGTCACCGACTGGCGGGCGACGTTCCGTCCCGCGCCGGGGGACAGCGTGGCCGATGTCGTCGCCTGTTACCGAGAGGCGGTCAGGCGCGCGAACGACGTTCTCGACGGGTGCGCCGATCCCGGCGCGCCGGTTCCGCGAACCCGGCCGGGCCGCCCCGCTCCCAGCCTCCGCTGGGCACTCACCCACCTGATAGAGGAGACCGGCCGGCACGCGGGCCACGCCGACATCCTCCGCGAGCTGATCGACGGCACGACCGGCCGCTGACCCACCCTCTCCAGGACGGGAACACGTGATCACAGAACCACGGCCGTTGCCACGCCGCTCCCTCCGCCTCGCGCGCACGGCGGCGACCGTGATGCTCACCCTCCTGCTCGCCGTCGCCACCGCGGCCTGTTCCACGCCCGCCTCCCCGTCCACGCCGGCGGCCGGCGGCGATGTCCCCGCCCACGCCGCCGCCACCCGGGACGATCCCCGGTTCCGGGACACCTTCCGACACGAGTGCGCCGACGTCGACGGCGTCCGTATGCGCGACGCCCGTGTCGTCGGGCACGACCTCGGCGCCGCGGTGGCGTTCCAGTACGCCAGCCAGTTCCCCGACGACACCGCACCACTCGGCTACCTCGACCTCCGCGACACAGTGGCGGCGGCACCGGTGGGTGTGCCGACCCTGCTCATGGCCGCCCAGGGGCAACTCGAAGCGATCCGGGGCACGGTCGCCCCGCGCGTGACCAACATCGTGCGGGCGGTGGACGTGCCGAACGCCGGGCACTGGCTCGTCCAGGAGACCCCTCAGTTCGTCACCGCCGAACTCCTGCGTTTCCTCGACGGATGACCACGCCACCAGGACGGCGTCGCGACGGGCACCGACATCCCCTCCCCGCGGAACCGCGCGGCCGAACCGGTTTCGAGCAGAAGCCCGGCGGACCGGACGGAACCGCGGGAGTGAGTACCCGATCCACCGTGGCGGCGCCGGAAGCGCGGGGCGGCTCGGGCCCGTTCCCGGCGCGGGGCGTCGGATGGCGGAAAGGGTCTCGCTGACCGCACGGACCGTGATCTGATGATGGCATGAGTGGACGCACCCGTG
The DNA here is from genome assembly GCF_900230195.1 of Streptomyces zhaozhouensis. GTDB lineage: Bacteria > Actinomycetota > Actinomycetes > Streptomycetales > Streptomycetaceae > Streptomyces > Streptomyces zhaozhouensis. The sequence goes on along the minus strand of NZ_OCNE01000003.1, from coordinate 25,324 downwards.
AGGGATACAGCGGAACGGGTCCGGGGCCCATCACCCCGGACGGCTGCGCGGTGGAGCGGTGGCTGCGGCTGCCGGTGGGGCGCGAGCCCAACATCATCGAGCGCGCCGTTCCCGCCGGCGCGAGCATTCTCGAACTGGGCTGCGGTGTCGGCCGGGTGACCCACGCGCTGGTCGAGCGCGGCTTCGCGGTGACGGCCGTGGACGAGTCCCCCGAGATGCTGGAGCACGTGCGGGGGGCGCGCACGGTGTGCGGGGCCATCGAGGAACTGGAGCTGGGCGAGGAGCGGTTCGACGTCGTGCTGCTCGCCTCGTTCCTGATCCACAACGGCGACCCGGAGGTGCGCGCGGGGATGCTGCGCACCTGCCGGAGGTATGTCGCCGACGGCGGCGCGGTGTTGATCCAGCGGGAGGGCGAGAACTGGCACACCCGGGTGCCGAGGGAGGCGAGGACCGGCGACGACGGGCTGATCCGGGTCGCCGCCGCCACCCGGATCAGCGACGAACTCACCGAGTTCCGGGTGGAGTACGAGTTCCCGGACGCGGAGTGGAGTCACACCTTCCCCTCCTACCGGTGGAGCAAGGACGGCTTCGAGGCGGCCCTGAGCGGGGCCGGTCTGCCGATAGAGCGCTATCTCACCCTGGACCGCACCTGGGTGCTGGCGCGGCCCGCCTGAGCCTCCCGCGCGCTCCCGGGGCGCGGCCGCGTCACGACGGGTTGACCCGCCGTTGGTCAACCCGTCAATTCCCCGCGCGTAGATAGGGGTTGAGCATTCCTGTCGGGGTGCATAGGTTCTGCTCCCGAAGTGCCGGTCCGCCCAACGAGGGGCGGGCCGCGTGTTACTGGGAGGAATGCGCCCATGCGCCTGCGTCACCGGATCACCACCCTGTTCTCCGCCCTCGCCCTCAGCCTGGGCGCGGTCGCGGTCGCGGCCTCGCCGGCCGCCGCCGCCCCGGCCGACAAGCCGCAGGTGCTGAGCAGCTGGACGCAGACCAGCGCCAGCAGCTACAACGCCTGGCTGTCGGCCCGCAACAACCAGGGCTCCTGGGCCTCCTACGGCTTCGACTGGAGCACCGACCTGTGTTCCTCCTCGCCCGACAACCCCTTCGGCTTCCCCTTCAGCTTGTCATGTGCGCGGCATGACTTCGGCTACCGCAACTACAAGGCGGCGGGCACCTTCGACGCCAACAAGGCGCGCCTGGACAACGCCTTCTACCAGGACCTGCTGCGGGTCTGCGACCGGTACTCCGGCGCCCAGCACACCGCGTGCGACGGCACCGCCTGGACCTACTACCAGGCCGTGAAGCTGCTCGGCTGAGCCGGGGAACGCACCCCGAGGGGCGAGGGGTTCACTCCCGCCGGCCCTCGGGGCGCGGCGCCGGCAGCGCCGCCGGGTCGACGCCCGGCGCCGAGGCCACCGGCGCGTGCGAGCGCCCGCCGCGCCCCAGCACGCCCGCGCCGGCCACCAGCAGCGCGGTGGCGACCGTGACCACCCCGAACGAGGCGCGCAGCGACAGCAGCTCGCCGACCGCGCCGATCAGCGTCGGCGCGATCAGGCTCGCCGTGTAGGTGATGGTGGCGACGCCGGCGATGGCCCGGCTGGGGTTCGGGCCGCTGTGCCCCGCCGCGGCGAACGCCAGCGGCACCACCACCGCGATCCCCACCCCGATCAGCGCGAACCCCGCCACGCCCTGCGCGGGAACGGTCGCCGTCACCACCAGCACCCCGCCCAGCGTGGCGATCCCCCCGCCGCAGCGCACCGTGCGCACCGGTCCCATCCGGCGCACCACCGCGTCCCCCAGCAGCCTGGCGAACGCCATCGTCGCGGAGAACGCCGTGTAGCTGGCGGCGGCCACCGTCTCCGAGGCGCCGGTCAGATCCCGCAGATAGACGCCCGACCAGTCCATGCTGCCGCCCTCGGCCAGCACCGCGCAGATGCCGACCGCGCCGATCAGCAGCGCGGAGCGCGGCGGCAGCGCGAACCGGGGCGGCGCGGCCTCGTCGCCGCTCGGCCGCACGTCGATCACCCACCGGCAGGCCGGCACCACGGCCAGCAGCAACAGGCCGGAGGCCAGCGGCAGATGGATCCGCGCGTCCAGGTCGAGCGCGACCGCGCCCACGCCCAGCGCCGAGCCGCTGAGCGTGCCGACGCTCCACAGCCCGTGCAGACCGGACATGATGGAGCGGCCGTAACGTTCCTCCACCTCCACGCCCTGGGCGTTCATCGCCACGTCCGCCATGCCGGAGGTCGCGCCGAAGAGGAAGAGCAGCGCGCACAGGGTCGGCAGGTTCGGCGCCATCACCGGCAGCATCGAGGCCAGCACCCACAGCCCCAGCAGCCCGCGCACCGCCGCGCGGGCGCCGTGGCGGTGGATCACCCGGCTGGCCAGCGGCATCGCCACCGAGGCGCCGAGCGCGGGGAACGCCAGGGCCAGGCCCAGCGTGGCGGTGCTGAGGTCGAGCCGGTCCTGGAGCCAGGGGATGCGGGTGACGAAGCCGCCGGCCGCCGCGCCGTGCAGCAGGAAGACGACGCCGACGGCGATCCTGGCCCGGCGCACGCGGGTGGCGTCGACGTTCAACGGCACGTCGGGGGAGGGAGGTTGAGGCATGTGAGTGACACTTCCCTGGGGGGCCGCGAGCGGAGGGGGCGTGGTGCGGGGAGTGGGGGCGTGGGTGCCGGCGCACCGCCCAGAAAGTATCAGGAAGGTTGCCTAATAGAAAGTGAATACAATCCCGACCATGAGCAACGTGCGCACCGCCACCCCCCAGACGGCCCGGGCGATCAACGACCGGATCGCGCTCGAACTCCTCACCGAGCACGGGCCGTTGACCGCCGCCCGGCTGCGCGAGCTGACCGGGCTCTCCCGCCCCAGCGTCGCCGAGCTGCTCGGCCGCCTCGGACGTGGCGGGCTGGTCGACGTCGTGGGGGAGACCGGCGCCGAGCGACGGGGGCCCAACGCGCGCGTCTACGGCCTGGTCGCCGGCCGCGCCCATGTCGCGGCGCTCGACGTGCGGGTGGAGGGCGTGAGCCTGGCGCTGGCCGACCTCGCCGGCTCGACCGTCGCCAGCCGTTCCGTGCCGCTGGTGGCCGCGACCGGGCGCCGGGAGGGGCAGCACCCCATGGTCGCCGCCGTGCTGGCCACCCTGCGGGCGGCCGGCGCCGAGGCCGGCGTCGCCGAACTGCACACCGTGGCCCTCGGCGCGCCCGGCCTCGCCGACCCGGCCACCGGCGCCCTGCGCGTCTCCGACGCGCTGCCCGCCTGGCACCGGGAGCTGGTGACGGCGCTGCGTGAGACCGTCGGCGCCCCGGTGCTGCTGGAGAACGAGGTCAACCTGGCGGGCATCGCGGAGCACCGCCTCGGCTCCGTCCGCGACCGGGACACCTTCGTGCTGCTGTGGCTCGGCGTCGGCGTCGGGGCCGCCGTGGTGCTGGACGGCGCGTTGCGCCGGGGCGCCTCCGGGGGAGCGGGGGAGCTGGGGTTCCTGCCGGTGCCCGGTACCGGGCGGCTGCCCTCGGCCGTGGACTGCGACGGCGGACTGCACAGCCTGGTCTCGGGCGCGGCCGTGCGCGCGCTGGCCGCGCGCCACGGGCTGCACGGGTCGGGCGACGAGGACGCGGCGGGGGCGACCGCCGAGCGGCTGGTCGCCGGGGCGGCGGCCCGGCCGGACGGGTCGGCCGGCGCCTTCCTGGACGAGCTGGCCGGCCGCGTCGCGCTGGGCGCGGCCTCGGCGACGGCGGTCCTCGACCCGGGTTGCGTGGTGCTCGGCGGCGAGGTGGGCCGTGCCGGCGGCCGGGTGCTGGCCGCGCGGGTGGGCACCCGGCTGCGCGAGCTGTCGCCGCTCGACACCGAGGTGCGGGCCACCGCGGTCGATGGCAACCCGGTGCTGGGCGGTGCCCTGGTCACCGCCCTGGACGCGGCCCGCGCCGAGCTCTTCGCCACCGACCGCTGAGCGCCACCGACCGCTGAGCGCCACCGCCCGCGGAGGGCCCGCGCCCGATGACCGGCCTCGCCCGCCGGGGCGCCGTGCGGGGCTCGCGTGTGAGGCGGGCCACAGCGCCGCGTGGCCGGCGGAACGGCGTGGCAGACTGGTCAGGAGTACCAGTGACGTAGCGCACTCCGGGGTCGGTGAAAGTCCGAACCGGCGGTTATAGTCCGCGACCCGTCCGCAGCCAGCGGCCGGTTGACCAGGTGGGATTCCTGGACCGACGGTGAAAGTCCGGATGGGAGGCAGTGCGCGGCGGACACGGCGGAAGCGCCGTCCCGCCTCGTCGTCGGGTCGCCCTCGCGGGTGGCCCGCGCGTGCGGGTGTGCGGTGGCGTGTTCACGTCGTTCCGACGGTCCTGAGCTTCCTCAGGACGCCCCGGAGTCGTGCCCGACGAGGCAGGAGACCCGGTGGCCCTCTCATCCGCGCCCCCTCGGCGCCCCAGCCGTGCCGTTCCGAGCTCCGTCCGGCGACCCCGGAACGGCGCGGAATCAGCGTTCTCCTCCCGGTGTTGCCCCTGCCGGCGGTCCTCGTCCCCGGCGCGGGGGAGTGGCCGCGCCGCGCCGCACGCCGTCCGTCGCAGCACCGAGGAGTCGTAGATGTTCACCGGAATCGTCGAAGAGCTGGGCGAGGTCGTCGCCGTCGAGCGGCTGGGCGACTCGGCGCGGCTGCGGCTGCGCGCCACCACGGTCGTCGAGGACGCCGCGCACGGCTCCTCGATCGCGGTCAACGGCGTCTGCCTGACCGTGGTGGAGCTGGACGACGCGGGATTCACCGCCGACGTGATGGCGGAGACGCTGGACCGCTCCAACCTCGCCGCGCTCGCCCCGGGCGACGTGGTCAACCTGGAGCGCCCGATGGCGCTCGGCGGCCGGCTGGGCGGCCATCTCGTGCAGGGGCACGTGGACGGCACCGCCGAGGTGCTGACCAGGGAGCCGGGCGAACGCTGGGAGGCCGTCACCTTCACGCTGCCCCCCCGCCTGGCGCGCTACGTGGTGGAGAAGGGCTCGATCACCGTCGACGGTGTCAGTCTCACGGTCGTGGAGGCGGGCCCCGACCGGTTCGCCGTCGGGCTGATCCCCACCACCCTCGACCTGACCACGTTGGGCCGCCGCCGCCCGGGTGATCTGGTCAACCTGGAGGTCGACCTGCTGGCCAAGCACGTGGAAAGGCTGCTTGCCCACGGTGGTCAGGTCGCTGCGGGTCAGGTGGTCGGTGGTCAAGTGGCTGGTGGTCAGGCTGTCACTGGTCAAGTGGTCGGTGGTCAGGCTGTCACTGGTCAGGTCTCCACCGGTCAGGACGACGCGGCCGTGCCCCGGGGAGTGGACGTCCGGTGAGCGTTGACCAGTTGAATGCCACCGCGTTCGAGGTCTTCGGCCAGCAGGTGATGTGGTCGGACATGGTCGGCAACCTGGCCGGGCTGGCCGCGCTGGCCCTCGGCTGGCGGCGTTCCCTTCTCACCTGGCCCGTCCAACTTCTCTCCGGGCTGATCCTGGTCGCCGCCTACGGCGCGGCCGACCTCGGCGGCGGCGTCGGCAAGCAGCTGCTGGTGATCACCGTCGCGGTGTGGGGCTGGCGTCAGTGGTCCGTCGGCCGGCAGGGCAGCGGCGACGGCCAGATCGAGGTCCGCTTCGCCAGCTGGCGCGAGCGCGCCGCGCTGGCGGCCGGCGCGGTCGTCGGCACCCTGCTGGTCGGCTCGCTCTTCACCGCGTTCCCCGCCCTCTCCTGGAACCCGTGGCCCGACGCCTACATCTTCGTCGGCACCCTGGTCGCGATGGTCGCCCAGGCCAGGGGGCTGGTGGAGTTCTGGATCGCCTGGCTGCTGGTCGACCTCGTCGGCGTCCCCCTCGCGTTCAGCAGCGGGCTGCCGTTCTCCGGCCTTGTCTACGTCGTCTACCTGTTCCTCGTGCTGTGGGGGATGCGGGACTGGTGGCTGCGCTCCGCCGCGCGCCGCGCGTCCGCGTCCTCGGCGGAACGTCTGGAAGGAGCCCCGGCATGACCGTCACCCAGCCGGCCGAGCCCGTCCTCGGCCCCCACGACGACACCGCCCCCCTCGACCCGGTCGAGCGCGCCGTCGCCGACATGGCGCTCGGCCGCCCGGTGGTCGTCGTCGACGACGCCGACCGGGAGAACGAGGGCGACCTGGTGATGGCCGCCGAGCTGGTCACCCCCGAGGTGATCGCGTTCATGATGAACGAGTGCCGGGGACTGATCTGCGTGCCGATGGTCGCCGACGAGCTGGACCGGCTCGAACTGCCGCAGATGGTGGAGAAGAACACCGAGTCCATGGCGACCGCGTTCGCCGTCTCGGTCGACGCCGGCCCCGAGCACGGGGTCACCACCGGCATCTCCGCCGCCGACCGGGCCGCCACCATCCGACTGCTCGCCGACCCCCGGGCGGCCGCCGCCGACTTCGCCAGGCCGGGCCACGTCTTCCCGCTGCGCGCCCGCGAGGGCGGGGTGCTGGTCCGCCCCGGCCACACCGAGGCCGGCGTCGACCTCGCCGTCCTGGCCGGGCTGCGGCCGGCCGCCGTGGTGGTCGAGATCGCCGGCGAGGACGGCACCATGCTGCGGCTGCCGCAGCTGCGGTCCTTCGCCCGCCGGCACGGGCTGTCCCTGATCTCCATCGCCGACCTGGTCGCCCACCGGGCGCGGAGGGAGGCGGAGGGCGGGCAGCCGCCGCACGCCCCCGAGGTGCGCCGCGAGGCGGTCACCTCGCTGCCCACCGCGCACGGCGCCTTCCGCGCCCACGGCTACCGCGCGGCGGCCGACGGCGTGGAGCACCTCGCGCTGGTCGCCGGCGACCTCGGCGACGGCGAGGACGTCCTGGTGCGCGTCCATTCGGAGTGCCTCACCGGCGACATCTTCGGATCCCAACGCTGCGACTGCGGGCCGCAGCTCACCGCCTCGATGGAGCGCCTCACGGAGGAGGGGCGCGGCGTGCTGCTCTACCTGCGCGGCCACGAGGGACGCGGCATCGGACTGCTCTCCAAGCTGCGCGCCTACGAGTTGCAGGAGCACGGCAGGGACACCCTCGACGCCAACCTGGAGCTGGGGCTGCCGGCCGACGCGCGCGACTACGCGGTGGGCGCCCGCATCCTCGCCGACCTCGGGGTGCGCTCGCTGCGTCTGATGACCAACAACCCCGACAAGGCCGAGGCGTTGACCCGCCACGGCCTGCGGGTGAAGGCCAGGCTGCCGCTGCCCGTCTCGCCGGGGGAGCACAACCTGCGGTACCTGCGTACCAAGCGAGACCGGATGGGGCACGACCTGCCCTGGCTCGACCCGGCGCCGGTCTCGGCCTGCGCCACCCAGTAGCGGGGGCCCGCCCGGCCGGCCCGGCGACGGCGCTTTCGCGCGCCGGGGAGGTCCGAGTCGACCGGCGGCCGGCGGGGGAGCGCGTGGTCCCGAGGGACGTCCCGGTTGTGCGGCGGCATATGGCCGTATGTGGCGGTGCGTGGCGGTACACGGCGCTTCATGGTGGTTGTCGAAGCGTTCCCGTGGGCCCGCCGCGTTCCGCGAGGCAAGTGAGCAGCATCAGCGACACGAGCGAGAAGAACAGCAAGAGGAGTGAGTCGTGAGCGGTACTGGCGCCCCCGAGGTGACCATCTCCGACGCCACCGACCTGCGGGTCGCGGTGGTAGCCGCCCAGTGGCACCGGACGGTGATGGAAGGACTGCTGGCCGGCGCCGAGCGCGCCCTGGCGGAGTTCGGGGTGGCGGCCCCGACCGTGGTCCGGGTCCCCGGCAGTTTCGAACTTCCCGTCGCTGCCGGCGTGTTGGCACGTCAGGGAGCGGACGCCGTCGTCGCGCTCGGGGTGGTCATCCGGGGCGGCACCCCGCACTTCGACTACGTCTGCCAGGGGGTGACCCAGGGGCTGACCCGGGTCAGCGTGGACACCGGGGTCCCCGTCGGCTTCGGGGTGCTCACCTGTGACACCGAGGCCCAGGCCCTGGACCGCGCCGGCCTTGAGGGCTCGTCGGAGGACAAGGGCCACGAGGCGGTCTCCGCCGCCGTCGCCACGGCGGCCGTGCTCCGGGCCGCCGCGGAACCCGGACGCTGGCCGGTGCCGCCGACGCCGTAGGCTGAGGGTCACCATGGCCAACAAGACTTTCGACGAGCTCTTCGCTGAGCTTCAGCAGAAGGCCGCCACCGGCGACCCGACCAGTTCCCGCACCGCCGAGCTGGTCGGGGCCGGGGTCCATACCATCGGCAAGAAGGTCGTCGAGGAGGCGGCCGAGGTGTGGATGGCCGCCGAGCACGAGAGCGCCGAGCGCACCGCCGAGGAGATCTCGCAGCTCCTCTACCACCTCCAGGTGATGATGCTGGCCCGGGGCCTCAGCCTCTCGGACGTCTACGCCCATCTGTGACCGACCGCTCCGCGACCGACCGCCGCACCCGTTCCCTCCGCCGCACGACGCCTCGTCCCGTTCCGTCCCGCTCCCCCTCGTTCCCTCGCCCCGTGAAGGAAAGCTCACCCATGCTGCGCATCGCCGTTCCCAACAAGGGTTCCCTCGCCGAGCCTGCGGCGGCCATGCTCCATGAGGCCGGCTACCGCCAGCGCAAGGACCGCAAGGAGCTGGTGCTGCTCGACGCGGAGAACCAGGTCGAGTTCTTCTATCTGCGTCCCCGCGACATCGCCGTCTACGTCGGCCTCGGGCGGCTCGACCTCGGGATCACCGGCCGTGACCTGCTGCTCGACTCGCGGGCCCAGGCCGAGGAGATCATGCGGCTGGGCTTCGCCTCCTCCACCCTCCGCTACGCCACCACCCCCGGCACGGTCGCCGACGTCCGGGAGTTCGAGGGGCTGACCGTGGCCACCTCGTTCGCCGGGGTGGTCAGCGCGCACCTCGCCGAGCACGGCGTCGACGCGTCCGTGGTGCACCTGGACGGGGCGGTGGAGACCGCCATCCAGCTGGGCGTCGCCGAGGTGATCGCCGATGTCGTCGAGACCGGCACCACGCTGCGCAACGCCGGGCTGGCCATCATCGGCGACCCCATCCTGGAGTCCGAGTCGGTGGTCATCCGCCGCCGGGGCGACACCGAGGAGGAGGCCAGGGTCCAGCAGTTCCTGCGCCGGCTCCAGGGCGTGCTGGTCGCCCGCCGCTACGTGATGATGGACTACGACATCCGCGCCGAGCTGGTCGAGAAGGCGGTGGCCCTGACTCCGGGGCTCGAATCCCCGACCGTCTCGCCGTTGCACGACCGGGGCTGGGCCGCCGTCCGTTCCATGGTGCCGGTGCAGGACGCGCAGCGGGTGATGGACGAGCTGTACGAGCTGGGCGCCCGCGCCATCCTCACCACCGGCATCCACGCGGCCCGGCTGTGACCGTGTCGCACGCCCCTCCGGAGGACACCGTGCACCCCGACCAGCCGGCGCGGGCCGAGGGCCCGACGCTGCCGATGACCATCCGGCCGAACCTCACCCGTGCGGTGCTGCTCGGCTCGGGGGCGGTGGTCGTCGGGGTGCTCGCCCTGATCGCCGTGCTGCTGCCGGCCGGCGGCGCGATCAGCTGGGGAACGGGCGACCGGCTGGCCATCGTCGCCAGCGGCCTGCTGGTCCTCGGCGTGCTGGTGCTGCTCGCCAGGCCCCGGGTGACCGCCGAGGAGGACGCCGTCACGGTGGTCAACCTGACCACCGTGCGCCGGCTCGCCTGGCCCGAGATCGTGCGCGTCACGCTGCGCCCCGGCGATCCCTGGGTGACGCTCGACCTGGCGGACGGCACGGTGCTGCCCGTGATGGCCATCCAGCCCGGCGTCTCCAGGGAACGGTCCCTCGCCGACGCGCGGACGTTGCGCGCGCTGGTCGAGTCCCGGGGGTCGGCGGCGGGCACCGACGGCCGGGCGGCGGGCTGATCCGATCCTGCCGGGCCCGTGGCCGTTGTCGCCGCCCGGGGTGGAGGAACCGCCGTCGGCCGGGTCCGGTCGGCTCAGGTCGCGGCGCACGGTGCGTCGGACCGTGACGGCGCCGGGTCGGCCGGTCCGCCGGTGATCCGGCGGGCGGACCACCCGTGCTCACACCGCCGGCACCTCCCGTGGGATCACCGAGCGTCAGCCCGACACGGGCCGCGCCGCCGGCAAACCGGAGTTCGGAGGCGCGGGCCCGTCGTTCGCGCGCGGGCCGCGTGAGGCGCGCGCCCCTCGGGGACACGCGTGCGGCGCGCGTTCCCCGGTGTCGGCGCGGGGCGGCGTGCCCGGGGTTGCATGTTCCGTAGCGGCATGTGGTCGGGTGGACCCGTGCCCCGATGTCTTCAGGAAGGCCCCCGCTCATGCACGCGCTCCCCGTGCCGCCCCGTCAGGTCATGATCGGGGACGCGGCGGCCTTCGTCGGCACCACGCCGCGGGCGATTCGCCACTACCACGAGATGGGTCTGCTCCCCGAGCCCGAGCGGGGCGGCGACGGCCGCCGCCGTTACGGGTACGAGGACATGATCCGCCTGCTGTGGATCCGCAGGATGGCCGACGCCGGGGTCGCTCTGGAGGACATCCGCGACGCCTTCCTGACCGGCGCGGATTCCGGGGGTGCGGACAGCGGGGACGGAGTCGCGGGCACCTTGGAGCGGTTGGAGGGGGTCCTCGCCGCGCGGGAGGCGGAGTCGCGGCGGCAACGGGACGCCGTGCGGCGGATGCGCGCCGAGGGCAGCCGGCTCGGCCTGCTCTCCGATTTCGTCGCCGCACGCCTCAAGGGCCTGCCCGAGGGTTCCCTGCGCCAGGCGGACCTGGACAGTCTGCTGGTCACCGAGCGGATCTTCGGCCCGCTCGGCGCGGCCGTCCAGGCCAGCCGCTTCCTCGTCCTGGCCACGCGTCCCGCGCTCCGGGCGGAGTCCGACCGAGTCGACGCCGCCGAGGAGGCGCTCGACGACGGTGTCGCCGTCGACGACCCGCGCGTGGCGCGGGTGGCCGCCGAGCGGCACGCCTTCGAAAGCGCCCTGCACGCCGCCATCGAGGAGTCCGGGCTGGGGGAGGAGGACGACGCCCTCTTCGACGCCTGGGAGGCGCGGCACCCCGCTGCCGACGACGACGGGGGCGAGGCCGGCCTCGGCTCCGGCGGGCGGGAGGCCGGCTCCATGAGCGCGTGCGAGGCCGTCGGCACGATGCCCCACGACTTCTCCCCGGCCCGCCTGCGCTGCATGGAACTGGCGGCAGAACTCGCCGCCCGGGACGCACCCGCCCTCTGAGCCGCCTGAGCCCGCCCTCTGAGCCCGCCGCCCGCACGGACCGGCGTCGCCTAGACCACGTGCATCCCGCCGTCGACCGGCAGGACGGTGCCGGTCACGTAGGAGGCGCGGTCGCTCAGCAGCCACGCGGCGGCCTGGGCGATCTCCTCGGGGTCGGCGGCGCGGCCCAGTGGGGTGCGGGAGTTGAGGTGGTCGATCACGCCGGGCGCGCGGTCGTCCCAGGTGCGCATCATCTCGGTCAACGTCGTGCCGGGGGCGACCGCGTTGACCCGGATTCCCTCGGGGCCGTAGGTGGCCGCCGCCGACTCGGTCAGGCTGTTGACGGCGCGCTTGGTCGCGCCGTACGCCGGCAGTGTGGGGTTGGCGCGCAGCCCGCCGACGGAGGTGTTGTTGACGATGGCGCCGGTGCCGGAGGTGGCGCGGATCGCGGCGACCTCGGCGACCATGGCCGCCCAGGCGCCCCTGAGGTTCACCGCGTACACATGGTCGAACTCGGCCTCGTCGACGCCGTCCATCGGCCCCGGCGTGACGTCGGTCGCGCCGTTGTTGAACGCGACGTCGAGACGCCCGTGCAGCGTGACGGCGTGGTCGACGGCGGCGCGCACGTCGGCGGGGTCGGACAGGTCGCAGCGCACATGGTCGGCGGTGCCGCCGGCCGCCCTGATCTCCTTGACGACGGCGACGAGTTGGTCCTCGGACCGGGCCGCGAGCAGCACCAGGGCGCCCTCCCTGGCGAAGAGCCGCGCGGCGGCGGCGCCGATGCCGCGGCCGGCACCGGTGACAAAGGCGACCTTGCCGGCCAGCAGTCCGGACGCGGGGGTGGTGGGGTCGTTCCTCCGAGTGGTGTCCATGCCGACCAGCGTGCGACGGGCGCCCGGACACATCCAGGCACCGCCGGTACCTGGATCGCCACCTGGCGTGGTCGCCCGCCCCCGCGCACACTGAGAACCATGGACAGACGAGAGCTGGCCGACTTCCTCCGCGGCAGGCGCGAGCGCATCGCGCCCGCGGACATCGGGCTTCCCGCCGGACCGCGCCGCCGCACCCCGGGCCTGCGCCGGGAAGAGGTGGCCCAGTTGGCGTTCATCTCCACCGAGTACTACACCCGGCTGGAACAGGCGCGCGGCCCCCGCCCCTCGCGCGAGGTGCTGGCCAACCTGGCCCGCGCGCTGCGGCTGACCGGCGCCGAACGCGACCACCTCCACCATCTCGCCGGCGCCCCGCCCGGCCCGCCCGCCGGGCCCTCCCGGGAAGTGCGGCCCAGCATCCTGGAGTTGCTGCGCCGTCTGCCCAACGCCGCCGCGATCGTGCTCTCCGCCAGCTACGAGGTGATCGCCTGGAACGACCTGGCCGCCGCACTGCTGGAGGACTTCTCCGCCCTGTCCCGGCGCGACCGCAACCTGGTGCGCCGCGTCTTCCTCGGGCCGCACCCGGCGGGCCGGCCGCTGTACTGCCTCACCGACGCCGACGCGTTCGCGCGCACCACCACCCGCCAGTTGCGGGCCACCGCCGCCCGTTACCCCGACGACCGGGAGCTGGCCGCACTGGTCGACGAACTCCTGTCCGACAGCCCCGAGTTCGCCCGGCTGTGGGCCGCACACGAGGTGCACCCCGAGACGGTGCTCCGCAAGACGTTCGACCATCCGCTGATCGGGCCGATCACCGTCAACTGCGACGTGCTCGACGTGGCCGACCGCGACCAGCGCGTCGTGATCTACACCGCGGACCCCGGCTCCCCCTCCGAGGAGGCGCTGCGGCTGCTCTCCGTCATCGGTACCCAGCGCATGGACGTCCCCGGCTGAGGTCCCCGGCTGAGGTCCCCGGCCGCCGGGCGGTCAGCCAGCCCGACCAGGCACAGGTCGCCAGGTCATGGGGTTGACCAGCTCGGGTCATCAGGTCCTCGGGGCCGCCGTCTCAGGTCAGCGGCGGGAGTTCGTCGTCCGTGGGCAGTGAACGGCCCCGCCCGGCCAGCACCTCGCCGTAGGCCAGCATCAGGTCGGACAGCCGCAGCGTCGACAGCTCCTGTCGCGTCGGCGAGCTGACCGACTCCGAGAGCCGCACGTCGCGGAACGCGCAGCTCGACTCGTAGAGGGTCCGCAAGAACCGTCCGTTGCCCAGGTCGTCGATCCACCCCTCGGCCACCACGTGCTCGCTGATGCTGCGCAGCTCCTCCAGCGCCTCCGCGTCCCAGGCGTCGCCGTGCTCGGCGGCCAACAGCTCGCCGATCGCGGTGAGTTCGGCCGGGCGGTAGCTGGGGAACTCGATCCGGGCGGCGAACCGTGAGCCGAGCCCCGGGTTGGCCGCCAGCAGCCGGTCCATCCCCTCGGGGTAGCCGGCCAGGATCACCACCAGGTGCTCCCTGCTGTCCTCCGCCCGCTTCAACAGCACCTGGAGCGCCTCGTCGCCGTAGGCGTCGCCCTTGCTGTAGCCCGAGTGCACCAGGCTGTACGCCTCGTCGACGAAGAGCACCCCGCCCAGCGCCGAGTCGATCAGCCGGTTCGCCTTCACCGCGGTCTGCCCCAGGAACTCCCCGACCAGATCCGCGCGTTGCGCCTCGACCAGCCGGTCGTTCGCCAGCACGCCCAGCGCGTGGAAGACCCGTCCCAGGATGCGGGCCACCGTGGTCTTGCCGGTGCCCGAGGGGCCGGAGAAGACGAAGTGCCGCTTCGGCGGCTGCACCGGCAGCCCCTGCCCGGAACGCAGCCGCGCCATCCGCAGCTGCGCCGACATCGCGCGCACCTGCTCCTTGACCGGTTCGAGCCCCACCATCCGGTCCAGTTCCGCCAGCGTCGTGGCCAGCAGCGCCTGGTCGGCGACCGGCGGCACCCCCCGCGCGCCGCTCCCCCCGGCCCCGGGGGAGGCGCCACCCTGTTCGCCCGGCCGTTCCCCCTCGGCGGGGGTGGCGGGCGAGGGCACCCGCAGGTCCGGGTAGGGCGGCCCGGCCGGCGGGACGGTCGACGGACCGTCGTCGTCCACGCCGTCCTCGAACCCGCCCAGCAGCAGGCCCTCCGACTCGTCCGTGGTCAGCGCGGTCAGCCGCACCGCCGTGTCCATGAACTCCGGGTCCGCGTGCTGCACCGCCCGGTAGAGCGGGATCGCCGCCGCACTGCGCCCGCTGCCCTCGCGGGCGCGCGCCAGCCAGTAGCGCAGCTCCTTGCGCTGCGGATGTTCGCTGCGACATCGCATCAGCGCCGCCGTCAGCAGCGGCTCCGCCTGGTCGAACATCTCCAGCCGCACTCGGGCCATCCCGGCGAACAGGCCGGCCTCCACGCCGAGTTGGGGATCGTCAGTGAGGGTCGAGGTGTAACGGAACAGCCCCTCCCAGTCCTTGGAGAGATAGCACCGGCAGGCATGCAGAAAACGCGCGTAGGGATCGGACTCGGGCGCGGGGCACTCCGCCAACGCGCGGTCCAGCTCGGTCATCCGCCGCCCGTCGAGCAGCTGCGAGGCGTGGGCCAGTATCAGGTCGCGCTCGGTCTCCAGCACCGGCTGCACCCACCAGCCCAGCCAGTACCAGGAGCTCAACGGGCGCCCGTGGCGCTCCCGTTGCTCACCGAACCGGGACCGGTTGCGGTGCATCTGGCGTAACGCCGTCGGCACGTCCGTCCGCAGCGCGTGCAGCCCGAGCCAGGCATCCGCCATGCCCGGGTCCTCCCGCACCGCCGCGCGAAACTCCTCCTCCGCCTCCGGGTAGGCCGCCGCGGTGTAGGCGTCGACCCCCCTCAGCCAGGCGAGATCCGCCATGGGTGAGGGGCCGGGGGAGGGGGAAGCGGGATCGCCAGCGCTCATGAACCCCTCACCACGCGGGTGCCCTCGCCCGCCCTTGCCATCCGGTGGACCTCATTCGCAGGCATGGTGACTGTCTCCCCCCGAAGTCATCAGGATATCCGCAAAGGGTCTTGACGGGTCATCGGCGAAATGGTGCGACTCCGCCCGTTTCCACGCGTCCCAGAACGTCGCCTGCCCCGGGCCGTCCCGCAACCGACCACGCCGCCATGCCACTTGGGGCTCCACCTCCATCCAGATCAACAGCGCGAGATGGGGGCGCACGGCTCTCCGTCCCGCTCCCACCCCCTCCACCAGCACCACGGGCGCGGGCGGGAGCGTCGCGCTCCCGGTGAACGCGCGCCGGTGCCAGTCGTAGACCGGATGGCGCGCCGGCCGCCCGCGCGCGAACGGCGCCACGACCTCGCGCAGAAGGGTGTCCGTCCAGCCGAAGAACGCGTCGTGGCTGGCCAGGTCGTCCAGGGCGAGCACCGGGGTGCCGGGCAGCGCGGCGGCCAGCCGGCGCGCCAGCGTGGACTTGCCCGAGCCGGCGTGCCCGTCGACGCCCACCAGCCGCACCGGGCCGACGGACGGGGTGAGCAGGGGCAGCCGCGCCGCCAGCGCCTCGGGGGCGCCGGGCGCGCCACCGTCGTCGATCATGGCCTTCAGGGTAGCGTCCCGGCGGGAATCGCCACAGGTCAGACCAATCTTGGTGACCTCCGTTCGGGCCGCGTGACTGGCCGTCAACGGGTCCAGTCGGGATAGTGGTGAGGGTTCGCGTGTCCCAGCGCCCGGCCGCGGCCCGGACGTACCGCCTCGCCAGCGGGCGAGGCGTTCCTCGACACCCTCGGGAGACCCACAAGTGGCCCTCACATCTCGACGCACCGTACTGGCCGCGGCCGCCGTCGCGGCCGCCGGCACCGTCACCGCGCTCACCGCGCCCGGCGCCCTGGCGGCCGGCGGCGGGGGCGGCGGAGCCACCGGGCGGGGCGGACGGAACCGCGCCGCCTCCACCATCGAGTACCGCGGCTGGACCTCGGCCGACGACTGGGCGGCCGGCAGCGCCGACGGTGTCACCGTGGTCGCCGGAGCCCGTCCGGGGGTCGCCCTGGCCACCCCGGCCGGCACCGTCGACTACGCCGACCCGCACCTCGGCACGACCGTCAGCTACGACTACGCCACCTGGGTCTCGCCCGCCCACACCCCGGCCGCCCCCGGGAGCGAGCTGATCGCCTCCTGGAACGCGGACACCCCGGCCGGTACCTTCGTGAAGGTCGAGGCACGGGCCGACTACGCCGACGGCACCCGCTCGCCCTGGTACACCATGGGCATCTGGGCCTCAGGCGACGAGGACATCCACCGCACCTCGGTCGACGGCCAGGAGGACGGCAAGAGCACCGTCTGGACCGACACCCTCTCCATCGACGACACCGAGAACGGCACCCGGATCGCCTCCTACCGGCTGCGGCTGACCCTCCACCGGGCCGCGGGCGGCGACGCGACCCCCACGGTCTGGCGCGTCGGGGCCATGACCTCCGACGTGCCGGCCCGCTTCGAGGTCCCGGCCAGCGAGCCCGGCGCCGCCCGCGGCATCGAGCTGACCGCGCCCACGTACTCGCAGAACATCCACGTCGGCCGCTACCCCGAGTACGACAACGGCGGTGAGGCCTGGTGCAGCCCGACCTCCTCGCAGATGATCATCGAGTCCTGGGGCCGCACCGCCGACCCGGACGACCTCGCCTGGGTGAACCCCGACTACGACGACCCCCAGGTCTGCCACGCGGCGCGCTTCACCTTCGACTACCAGTACGGCGGCTGCGGCAACTGGCCGTTCAACGCCGCCTACGCCGCGACCTACCCCGACATGGAGGGGCTGGTCACCCGCGTCGCCTCGCTGGACGAGGCGGAGGAACTCATCGCCGCCGGCATCCCGTTGATCACCTCGGTCTCCTTCTACGAGGCCGAACTCGACGGCTCCGGCTACGGCACCTCGGGCCATCTGATGACCGTCGTCGGCTTCACCGAGGACGGCGACGTCATCGCCAACGACCCGGCCGGCGACAACAACGCGGAGGTCCGACGGGTCTACCCGCGCCGTCAGTTCGAGAACATCTGGCTGCGGACGCAGCGCTACGACCAGAACGGTGACGTCAAGAGCGGTACGGGCGGGGTGTGTTACCTGTACTTCCCGGTGGGCGCCAGCCCGCGGCAGCGCAGGCTGCTGCGGCGGCTGGGGCTGTGCTGACGGCGGGTCCCGTGCAGGGGGCGCCGCCGGATTCCCCGACCTCGCGGCGGCGGTGGTGACCGTTCCCGCGTCGGATGCCGGCGGCGGTCGACCGTGACCTTGGTCGAGTGGTGTCGCAACCACCGAGAGACCTCGTGGAGGGAGACCCCTCCGGCCGGGGTCACGGTCACGGTCGACCGCCGGTGCCGCGGGGCGACGTGACGGGAGTCGCGTTTCGCCGCACACCGGCGACGCCGAGCCCCGGCGCCCTGGCCGGGGACGACTTGAGCGCCCACGAAGCCGCCGGACCGCGGGAGTTCGCCGCGTCACGCGACGGACCGGCCGTCAGACCCGGGACTCCGCCTCGGCCTCACGAGGGCGACCGCGGCAGGAGGATGCGTCCGGCCTACCGTGGTCCCTGACCCGGTGCAGGAGGGAAACGATGACGGCCATCGACAAGATCGCGTGGATCCTGCTGGAAGACGGCAGGATCCTCAGCACGCGGTCACGCGGCAAGGACGTGTACTACATTCCCGGCGGCAAACGCGAGCCAGGCGAAACCGACCTCCAGACCCTCGCCCGGGAGATCGACGAAGAACTCGCCGTCACCATCGCGCCCGCCACCGCGGCTCCTGCCGGCACCTTCGAAGCCCAGGCGCACGGTCACGCCACCGGCGTCACGGTGCGCATGACCTGCTACACCGCCGACTACCGGGGCACGCTCACCCCCAGCGGCGAGATCGCGGAGCTCGTCTGGTTGACCTTCGCCGATCGCGACCGCGTATCCCCTGTCGACCGGCTCATCTTCGACCACCTGCACCGGACCGGAGCGCTCACCTGAGAACCAGCTCCTCGCCGTGTGCCCCCGTCTCCTGACAGCGGCTTCGGGAGGGACGACATCGCCCTGGGACTACCGGGTCGTGCCGGCTTCGGCGGGTGCTTCGCCGGCGCGGAGTGTCGCGGTGTCCTCCCGCTTCGGCGATGTGCGCAGCGTTGCCGTCGCGGCGACGAGGAGGGCGAGGAGCAGCGAGATCGCCAGGAAGACCTGCCCGTGGAGACCGAGGACGAAGAGGGTCTCGTCGGCGAACTCCGCGTCGTGGGTGGCGGTCGCGGGGAACAGGAGAGCGCCGATCATGCCGAGCCAGGGGATGGCGAGGACGGCGGTGGCGCAGAGCAGTCCGCCGCGCGTGTCCCCGGTCCGCCGGAGGGTGAGGGCGAGGCCGGTGAGGCCGAGGAGCACGGTCATCACCATGTACTGGGCGTCGTGGAACTTGGCGTGCGGCGGCCATGCCGGGTTGAAGGCGTGCTGTGCCGCCAGGTCGGGGATGACCAGGTCGGCGAGGACGGCACTGACCGTGGTGATCACTCCGACCACGATGATCAGGACACGCGACAGGGGCATCGGGCGAGCCTCTCGGGTTTCAGGGCGTCCAGGTGTACGCGGGGGTGATCGAGCGTTCGAAGAACGCGCTGGGCAGGCGGGGGAGCGCCGCGTCGCGCAGGGCGGTCAGTGGCGGCCAGGCCCAGTGCGCGGGCGCGCCGACCTGGCGGGAGCGGTGGGCGATCAGCTGGGTGCGCGGTCGGCGAGTGCGGTCGTACTCCGCGAGCCCCGCACCGACACCGAGGGCGTCCACCGTGGCGGCGAGGGTGACGGCGTCTTCGAGGGCCTGGCAGGCGCCCTGTCCGAGGTTGGGGGTCATGGCGTGGGCGGCGTCCCCGAGAAGTGCGACCTTGCCGGCGAAGTAGGCGCGCAGCTTGGGCAGTTCGTAGGTGTCGTGTTGCAGCACGGCGTCCGGGCGCGCGGAGTCCAGCAGGGCGGGGATGGGGCCGTGCCAGCCCGCGAAGCGTGTGCGTAGCTGCTCCAGGCCGGTGCGCGAGTTGAGGGGGGCGTTGGCCATCAGATAGCAGTAGACGCTTCCCTCGGGCATGGGCACGTGCCCGAACCGTTGCCCTCTGCCCCAGGTCTCCACGCTTCCTTCGACGGGGTGCGGGGGCACGATGAGCCGCCAGGTCGTGTACCCGACGTAGCGCGGCCCGGGGACGTCGGGCCAGAGGGACCGCCGCGTCACGCTGTGCACGCCGTCCGCTCCCACCACCAGGTCCGCGGCGGTGGTGCCGCCGCTGTGGTGGACCGTGCCGTCGGGGCGCACGTCACGCACCTGCGAGCCGGGCCGCAGCGCCTCCTCGGGCAGGGCCGTGCGCAGCAGGTCGACGAGAGCGGCGCGGTGCACGGTCACCCACTGGCCGAATCGACGCTTCAGGTCGTCGACGTCGTTGCGGATCAACCAGCTCCCGTTCGCGCGGCGGATGCCCGCGAGCGGGTCGGCCAGCCCGCCGGAGCGCAGCGCGTCGCCCAAGCCGAGCTGGTCCAGCGCGCGCAGGCCGTTGGGCTGGATGGACAGGCCGGCGCCGATCTCGGTGAACGCGGGCGCGCGTTCCAGGACCTCCACCCGCCAGCCGCGTTGGTGGAAGGCGACCGCGGCTGCCAGCCCGCCGATCCCGCCGCCCACGATGATCACCTTCATCGCCGACCCCCGCGCGTGCGCCGCAGGTGCGCGTTCCTGGAGAACCGCCACCACACGGCCGTGACCAGCAGCATGACCGCGGGCACGACCCACCACCAGCGTTCCATCTCGTTGCTCCTTAATGCCTCTAAGGTTATCTAGAGCCATTAAGGAAGCATAGATGGTCTAGGATGTCAACGGAGCGACGAGGAAGCGGGAACGACGCGGAGGGAGTGACGATGGCCGCGAGCACGGGCGGTAGGCGGGCGAGGCTGCGCCAGGCCACGCTGGCGGAGATCCACGGGGCCGTGCGCACCCTGCTGGTCGAACAGGGGTCCGCGGCGGTGACCATCAACGCGGTCGCGCGCCACGTGGGTATGAGCGGCCCGGCGCTGTACCACTACTACGCGAGCCACGACGAGCTGGTCGGCGCGGTGACCGCCGACTTCTTCCGCGAACTGACCGCCGCCATGGAAGAGGCCCGCGACGCCCACGCCGACGCCCCGGCCGGCGCGCGCATCCTGGCGGCCTGTCGGGCCATGCGGGCCTGGGCGATCGCCCACCCGGCCGAGTTCGGCTGGATCTTCGCCAGTCCGATCAGCCCGTCCGACCGGCGGTCGGACTCGCCTCGCCAGCAGGCGGGGCAGCGCTTCGAGCAGGTCCTGCTCGACCTGACGGTCGAGCTGTGGCAGACCCGACCGTTCCCGGTGCCCGACCCGGCCGACCTGCCCGCCCCGCTGCGCGAGCAACTGACCGCCTACTCCGCGAACATCGAGGGACGGCTGCCGCCCGAGGCCGCACACGTCTTCCTGACCTGCTGGATCCGGCTGTACGGCCTGCTGTGCATGGAGGTCCTGCACCAACTCGACTTCGCCTACACGGACGTGGAACCCGTATTCGAGGAGTGTCTCAGCGACCTCGCCCAGGTCCTCGCCCTGGACGGCGCCGACCAGCCGACCGTGTGACCTCGCCCGGGCCCCCGTCGACGCGGCCCGCGGCGGCGGCGCGAAGCCGCTCCCCGGCCGGGCGCCGACGGGGCCGTCGTCAGCGCACGATGCCGGCCGCGCGGCCGGCCGCGAGCCAGTCGGGGAACTCGGCCATCAGCCGGTCGTAGAGCGCGCGGTCGGAGAACGCCCGGGGGTCGACACCGGCCGGGAAGAAGCCGGCGTTGTCCACGGCGCGCCTGGCCGGGACCGGCAGCTCGTCCAACTTCCGCAGGAACGCGAACTGTCGGTCGTCCGGATCGCCGAAGCCCACGAACTGCCAGAAGATCGGCAGCCGGGACGCCTCGCAGAGCAGCTGTTCGGCGGCGCGGCGCGAGGAGGGGCCGCCGTCCGTCTGGAAGACGACGAACGCCGGGTCCGTGCCGCCCGAGGCGGCGTGGTGGTCGATCACGGCACGCATCGCCAGGTGGTAGTTGGTGCGCCCCATGTGGCCCAGGGAGTCGTGCAGCGCGGCGATCCGGCCCCGGTAGGCGTCGAGCGACAGGTCGGCGACGCCGTCGACATCGGTGGAGAAGAAGACCACCGGCACCACCCCGTCGTCGTCCAGGTGCGCCGACAACGCGAGCGTCTGCTCGGCGAGATGCTGGACCGTGCCGTCCCGGTAGTAGCGGCGCATCGATCCCGAACGGTCCAACACCAGGTAGACGGCGGCCCGTTGGCCGCCGAGCCCGAGCTTCTCCAACGAGACCCGCGCCGACTCGTAGGCGCCGGTCAACGCCTCGCCCGCCGTGGCCCGCACCTTCTCCAGACTGATCGCCGGAGTCCCCGCCATGCCCCCACCCCTCTCGCCTTTCGCGGACGCTACCACCGGGCGGCCGTCGTCATGGCAGGATCGGAGGCACGCGGGCGAGAGCCCGATGTCGAGTTCCGTGGGGGACACGGGGGGATCGCGGTGCGGGAGTTGACGCCGGGCGACCCGGCGGTGGTGGGCGACTACCGGCTGCTGGCCCGGCTGGGCGCGGGCGGCATGGGGCGGGTCTTCCTGGGACGGTCCGCCGGCGGCCGGCTGGTGGCGGTGAAGCTGGTCCACCCGGGGCTGGCCGAGGAACCGGACTTCCGTCGCAGGTTCGCACGCGAGGTGGCCGCGGCCCAACGGGTCGGCGGCCGCTGGACGGCGCCGGTGCTCGACGCGGACACCGCGTCGCCGCGGCCATGGGTCGCGACCGGCTTCGTGCCGGGGCCGACCCTGCGCGAGGTGGTGGACGCGCTGCACGGCCCGCTGCCGCCGCGCACCCTCTGGCCGTTGGTCTGGGGGCTGAGCGAGGCGTTGCGCGGCATCCACGCCTCGGGGGTGATCCACCGGGACCTGAAGCCGTCGAACGTGATGGTGACGCTCGACGGGCCGAAGGTGATCGACTTCGGCGTCGCCAAGGCAGCCGACGCCTCGGTGGCCACGCGCACCGGCGCGGTGGTCGGCTCTCCCGGGTTCATGGCGCCCGAGCAGGCGCGGGCGGGCGAACTGACCCCGGCCGCCGACCTGTTCGGCCTCGGCGCGGTGCTGGTGCACGCGGCGACCGGGACCGCGCCGTTCTCGGGCGGCGAGGTGCCCGCGCACGTGGTGCTCTACCGCGTCCTGCACGAGGAGCCCGAACTCGGCGCGATGGAAGGCCCCCTGCGGGAGCTGGCGGCGCGCTGCCTGGCCAGGGACCCGGCCGCAAGGCCCACGGTGGACGAGGTCAGCCGGCTGGCGGCGGCGCACACCGACACCGCTCCCGCGTCGGGCAGTTGGCTGCCGGGCGGGCTGGCCGCCCGGCTGGGGCGGGAGGCGGCGCGGCTGCTCGAACTGGGGAGCCGGGTCCCCGCCGCCCGGCCGACGCCCCCGCCCTTCCCGCCCGGGCCGCCGCCCTCGCCGACCTCGCCTCCGCCGGCGGCACCGGTGCCGCCGGCGGCCCGCCGCGGGCGCCGGGCCGCCCTGGTGGCGACGGCCGTCGTGGTGGCGGCCGGGCTCGCGGCGGTCGCGGTGACGCTGCGCACCGGCGACGGAGACGAGCCGTCGGCCGGCGGCTCCTCCGCGTCGTCACCGGGACTGCCGGACGAGGGCGGCGACGCCGCCGGCGGGGAGCTGTCGCTGCACGACCGGCTCCCGGCCGACATCCGCGAGGCCGGGCGGATCGATGTGGCCACCTCGGGCGCCCGCCCGCCGCTCTCCTACCCCCAGGACGAGACCAACGGGGTGGATCGTGAACTGGCGGCCGAGCTGGGCGAGTTGCTCGGCGTCGAACTGGCCTTCCAGTACGTGGACTTCCAGCAGATCGCCTCGGCGGTGAAATCCGGACAGGTGGATCTCGCCTTCGACCAGGCGGACACCGAGGTGACCCGGTCCTACGGCGTCGACGTGGTGGGCTACTACCAGGCCGGCAACGTGCTCCTGGTGAACGACTCCTCAGCGAACACCGCGGGGCTGCCGGGAATGTGCGGCGGCACCGTGACGACCTGGCCCGTGGACGTACTGATCGAGTCGATCGAGAACGCCGTCGACGACTGCGGGACGGGCATCCGGGTCGAGCCCGTCCCCGACGAGGCGGCCATGATCGAGGCGGTGAGGAACGGGGACGCCGACGGCGCGCTGCTCAACCAGGTCTCCGCCGTCCATGTCACCAGCGAGGGCGAGTCGGCCGAGGACCTGCGGGCGGTCGGGGAGCCGGTCGACGTCCTCCCCTACGGCGTCGCCGTGGACAGCGACGAGAGGGAACTGCGGGACATCGTCCAGGAGGCTCTGCAGACCCTGATGGACGAGGGCCGCTACGGTGAGATCCTGGAGCGGCACGGACTGTCCGAGTGCGCCCTGGGCGAGGCGACGGTCAACGTCGCGGGGTGAGCCGGCGGGCGCGGCCGTGGCCTGGCCGCCGGCGACCTCCGACCCGGCGCGCGCCGCGCGCGTGCGCGCGTTCAGGAGCCGGGGGCAGGGCCCTCCGGCAGCCCGTAGCAGGCGATGCCGAAGTCGATCAGCCCGTTGAGCCAGGCGTCCCGGTCGCCCTCCTGGGCCACGGCCAGCAGTGCGGCGGCGGCCTCCCGGAACTCCGCGTCGTCCGCCTCCCGCGCCCGGGCGTCGATCCGCTCGGCGTGGA
Organism: Streptomyces zhaozhouensis; assembly: GCF_900230195.1. Lineage (GTDB taxonomy): Bacteria > Actinomycetota > Actinomycetes > Streptomycetales > Streptomycetaceae > Streptomyces > Streptomyces zhaozhouensis. Next base: position 1,599 of record NZ_OCNE01000003.1, on the reverse strand, counting down.
CGTCCCGGTCGTCGGTGGCCTCGGCGAGCTCCTGCATCCGGTCCGCGTAGTAGTCGCACGCCTCCCGCTTCGGGTCCGCGTCCTCGCGGACCGCCAGGACCAGCACCGCGACCACGGCCGCCGCGAGGGCGCAGCACAACGCGACCCACGGCCAACGGCCGCCGCGCGCCGAGCCGTTGGCGGACCCACCGGGGGGAACCGGGCCACCGGGGGGAACGGGCGGAACGGGCGGAACGGGTGGGGTGGGCGGAGTCGGCCGGGACACCGGCCCATTGTCCTTCCTCCGGGTGGCAGCGGCAACGAGCCGGGAGGGGGGATGAATTCGAGCCCCGGTCGGTCGGACGGCGAACCTTTCGGCCCGTTCCGGTGTCCTTCCCCCCGTGACTGTCACCGCACGCGAGGAGAGCTGGGTCGTGAACGACGAGGACACGGAGCGGAGCGCCGAGCCGGAGCGCGGATACGAGCCCGCCCGATGGGCACGCCGGGCGGCCTGGGGCTCTGTCGCGCTGGTCGTCCTCGCCGGGCTGGTGGGGGCGTGGGGCTTCCTCGACCTGGAGGACGAAGTGCCCGTCGCCCTGCTGACCCCCCTCTCCGCCAAGTCGCTCGCCATCGTGCTGGTGTGCGTGGGAGGCGCCCTGATGGGGTTCGCCAAGGGGCAGGCGACGGCCCCGGACGACACGGACGACACCGACGACGGGAAGGAGTCCTGACGGCGGTGGCGGCCGTTCAGTCCCGGGAGGCCCGGGACCTGGCGGCCGACCAGACCACGAGCGCGCCGCCGGCGCCGTACACCAGGAGCAGCGTGCCGTCGACCGCGTCGCGCTGCCGCTCCCCGGACTGGACGCGCCGCTGCTGCTCGTAGCTCCGGGTCCCCACGGTCGTCGACCCGTTCAACACGGAGCACTCGGTGTCCCCGGGGCGCATGGGGCCGGGATGCTCCTCGCCCCCGCGCACGTTCTCCCCGGGGCACACCACCTCGTCGGACGCCGTCAGCGCGTCCCCGATGCGCACCACGCCGAAGAACGCCGGCACGAGGAAGAGCGCGAGCAGCAGAGCGCGGTGGCGCACGGGACCTCCGGGGGTCGGACCGGACCCCGGGGGGCGTCGGCCCGCCCGGATGGCCGGCTCACCCTACCCCCGGCCGCTCCGGCGCCGGCGTCGACTCCCCTTCCGCCGCGCCCGGTTGGGGCTCCGCCGAACCCGCTCCCCGCAGCCCGGTGAGGCGGCCCCGTGGGACAGGACGCTGACCATGCCGGCGGGCGACACGTAAACGGGGCCATGCTCCTCGCGTACCTTCTGGTGCGTGGGATAAGGGTCGCGGTGGACAGCCGGGTTCGAGGCGGGTGGTCCCTGCCCGTGGTCCCCGGCGCGGCGCGGCACGGCCTCACCGTCCCCGTGCGCACCCGCTCCGCGCCGGGCCCCCGCCTGTCACGGGTCCTGCCTGTCACGGGTCCCGCCTGCTACGGGGGCCCGCCGCCGTCGGGGGTCCCGTGCCGCGCCCGGCTCTGGTCGACGGTGACGAAGCGGAGTTCGGCGGTGTAGTGGTGGTGTTGGTCGTCGGTGAGCCAGGTGTGTTCGGGGGTGGGGAGCATTTCGGTG
>NZ_OCNE01000012.1 GCF_900230195.1 Streptomyces zhaozhouensis | reverse complement strand
GCAAAACGCTCGGCTGGGATACCCCAGCCGAGCGTCTACGTGATCTACTCACCACCTGAAACCAGGCGGTGTTGCGACGACCCCTAGAACCCAAGTAGGCGTGCCGGGGGCCTCGCACGCGCCGGGGGCCTCTTGCGGTTCACCGGCGCCCTCGTTCGACTTCGGGTCCTGATTCGGGTCGGGGCGTGTGGCGCGCGGCGCGCCGCCCCGGCGCGGGTCAGGGGCCGAACTCGGTGGGGGAGACGTTGAGCAGTTGGCAGACCTCGTGGATCACCTGGCGTTCCGCGTGCGCGTAGTGCCCGTCCGCGCCCGCGATCACCACCCCCGTGCGGATCACGGCCCTGGCCAGCGCCGGCTGGTCCCTGACCTTCGCGATCTCCCGCAGCACCCCGCCCCTCGCCCGCCGGAAGTCGCCGCTCAGCCGGTCGATGTGCCGGTTGAAGAGCCTCAGCAGCTGGTCCGGCGGGAAGTGCTTCAGCCGTTCGTGCCCCTCGATCAGCGACTCGACGCGCTTGCGCTCCGCCGGATGCACCGAGCCGTCGGCCGTGGCCACCAGCGCGCACATCGCCATGCTGGCGTCCCGGTAGGGCGCGCCACGGAACGCCGCCTTCCGCTGGGCCAGCCAGTCCTGGATCTCCTTGCTCACTCCTCGATCACCCAACCCCCTCGCACCGGCGGGCCGTCACCCGGCCCCGGACCTCGCGGTCGCATCCCCCGCTGAAGCGATTATTCCGCCTACCCCCCGGTAGTCCATCCGCCGACCGACCACGGCCGCCCGGGGTGGGGGGCAGGGGGCCGCCGTGGCGGGATGTGGGAGTGGGAGGCCCGCTCGGCGATGCCCGGCTTCCGACGCCCCCCGCAAGTGGGTTCACCGACAACCGGGACACCCTCGTATCGGGATCAGCAAGGTCATCGTCGCCGTCCTCGGCATCGTCATCGTGATCACCGGGCCCCTCGCCTGGGTCGTCCGCGCCGCCGCCCTCACCGGCACCCTCATCAAGTACGCCGGAGGTGAAGTCGGGCGCCTCGTGTCGTGTTCTCAGCGCTCGACCGCATCCCAGGTTTCAAGGGCATCACCACGCTCGGCGGGCTTGCCAGCGGGCTTCGTACCTCCCGCGACGAGGATCACGCGAATCAAGAACCATCTGTGCGAAGACGAGCATCTGCTCGATGGCCACACGAGCATTTGGAAACCGGCCGAAATGGCCAAATTCCACTCCATCCCCGGGATCGCGGAAGCTTGGGAAAGCCCGAGGAACGGCGACCCGCAACCGACCGACATCGTACTACTCCGTCATGAACTCCACGAATCCGACTCCATGAGAGAGACGGGGAATCCAAGCTACCGTGAGGCACACCAAGCCACCCTCGACGCGGGCCTGTTCTGGGACGATGAGGCTGCGGCACGTGACGGCCGAGACTGCCGCGACCGAAGAGGATCTCACCATGATGTCTTTCTGCGCCATGCTGACCAGCAGCCTGGGTGACGCACACCAATATCACGTTCTCCTCGACGGCGGAGAGCGCAAATTTCATCTCACCCTCGTCACAAACAAAAGGGAGACGCTTTCGACCACGCCTGAAGGTATTCCGGACACCTTCTGCAAGCTTTCCCTGGAGACCGGGAAGATGGAAATCGCACCCGGCGACGGCGATGACTACTTCGACCGTGAGACCCACGGCTACAGTCGGGAGGAGTTCGCACGCGTCTCTGTGCACATCCGGACCGGATGGGTCCGGGACGGTTCTCCTCCCGCGACGGTCGTGAAGTACTTCGGGTGACCGATGCGCCACGGCGGTCGAATAGCTGCCGTGGGGCGCCGGTTGGCGTCACGGTTGCCCTTCAGACCTCCCGCCCGCGCTCCCACAGCTCCTCGACGTGGTCGGCGAACCGGTCGAACAGGCCGCGTTCCTCCTGGCGGCGCAGGTGCAGCATCGGTGAGTCGTGGCCGACGACGCGGGCCAGGTGCGGGGTGACCAACGCGTCCCGGTCGAAGCGGAAGACGGACAGGGAGACGTGGTTGGTGGCGTCCGAAGCGGCCGAGAAGCGGGCCTCGACGCCCGGGACGTCGCCGAGTCTGGCCAGGTGTTCCAGCGTGATCCGGATGCGGGTCGACACCGTGAGCGCCACGTCCTCGACGGCCTCCCGCTGGCGCGTCACCTCACCCTCGGGGTCCCCGAGCAGAAACCGCACGCGGCAGCCGGCCTCGGCCTTTCGGCGCAGGGTGTCCACGTAGGCGGGCTGGTCAAGCCACAGGAAGTAGTTGGTGAACCCGGCGAGGGTGATGTCCTCGGTGGCGCCCTGCGTCAACTCCCCCCAGACGGACGAGGGGCAGGCCGAACGGTAGGGATAGCTGCGGACGATCTCCCGGTCGGACCCGGTCCTGACGCTGTTCCGCACGATCCTGGGCCACAACATCTCTGCCTCAACTCCCAACGCCGCTGCGGCGTCCTCGCGGTTTCGCGCGTGCGGAACGAAGCCGGGTCCACCCGAAGGCGGCACAACGTATCGCTGCCGTGCGGCAGTTGGCGTCAGACCGGGCGCCCGCCCGGCTGTCCGAGCGGGCGGCCTGACTCCAGGTAGTGAGTCTGCCCGCCCATGAGCGCCTCGATCGCCAGGCCGACATGCGGCTCGACGCGTTCGCCAGGGCCGACCTGGTGAACGAGACGTCCAGGGGCACGGGAAGGTCGGCACGCGGGCGGCCGTAGCGCCGCGTCCTCAGCCGGCGTTCCCCGCCGCCGTGAGGAAGGTGCGGAGGGCGGCGGTGAGTTCGGCGGGGGTGTCCTCCTGGACGAGGTGGCCGGCGCCGGGGATGAGGGTGAGGGTGGCGGCCGGGATGAGGGAGGCGAGTTCGTGGGCGCGGGCCACGGGGATCCAGGTGTCGTCCTCGCCCCAGCAGATGTGGACCGGCAGGTCGAGCGAGGGGTAGCGCTCCTGGATCTCGTCGGTGAAGCGCTGCTCGGCCTGGGCGATCTGGCGGTAGAAGGCCGGCTGGCCCTCGTCGCCGAGCCAGGGGGTGGCCAGGCGTTCGAGAACGGCCGGGTGGAGGCCGGGGCCGCTCGCGGTGGTGATGTACTCGCGGACCAGCGCGCCGTGGAGGTTGGGCGGCAACTGCTCGAAGACCGAGGTGTTCTCGCCGACCAGGCGGAAGAACGGCGACCCCCAGGGCGCCAGCGCGACCGGGTCGACCAGCGCCAGGCGGCGGTAGCGCGCGCCGTGCAGAAGGTGCGCGCGCAGCGCGACCGCGCCGCCGAAGTCGTGGGCGGCGACCAGGGGTTCGGTCAGCTCCCAGTGGTCGAGCAGCTCACGGAAGACGCGGCCCTGGGCGGCGAGCGAGACGTCCTGGCCCTCGAACTTGGCGGAGCCGCCGTAGCCCGGCATGTCCCAGACGTACACCCGGTGGTCGACGGCGAACGCGCGGGCGATGCCGCGCCAGACGTAGGAGGAGAACGGCGTGCCGTGGAGCAGGACGACGGGCGGGGCGGTCGCGGCGCCGAGGCGTTGCCAGCGCACCCGGCCCGAGGTGCTCTCGTAGGTTTCGGACAGTTCCCAGCCCTGGGTCATCGGTGGTGCTCTTCTCACTGTTCGGCGGCGCGGGTCGTCCTCGATCCTGACACCCGCGGGCGCGCGTTCAGTCGCAGGGGCCCGGCGCGCCGGTGACGACGAGGGTGAGGCGGGTGCCGCGCGGGAAGCCCCCGTCGGCCGCGCGGTGGTACAGGCAGCTGAGGGCCTTGGCGACGTAGCGGCGTTCCAGGCGCAGGCCGTGGTCGTTCTCGAACCGGTCGGTGAACGCGGCGAGTTCGGGCGTTATCCGACCGTAGCCGCCGCCGTGGTGGGCGTGGTCGATCTCCCAACGGGGGAACGCCCGCCCGTCCCAGCCGGCCCGGTGGAGTGCGGTGACCTCGGACTCCAGATAGCCCTCGCCGCCCTTGAGCACGGCGACGCCGAGGGCGCGGGCACCGGGCGGGAGCGCGGCCGCGATGCCGGCCAGGGTGCCGCCGCTGCCGACCGGGCAGCAGACGACGTCCCGGGGGCCGAGGTCGGTGAGTTCGGTGACGATCTCGGCGGCGCCGTGCGCGGCGAGGGCGTTGGAGCCGCCCTCCGGCAGCACGTGGGCGCGGCCGAAGCGGGAGGTGAGGCGGGCGGTGGTGGCGGACGCGGTGGCCGGGTCGCGCAGGGCGCGCAGCGTGTCGCGGTACTCGGCGCGGCTGAGGAAGACCAGCTCCATGCCGTCGCGTGCGGCGGCGGCGAGGGCCGGGTTGCGGGGGCGTTCGGCGAGTTCGTCGCCGCGCACCAGTCCGACGCTGGCCAGGCCGGCGTCGCGGGCGGCGGCCGCGGTGGCCGTCAGATGGTGGGAGTAGGCGCCGCCGAACGTCAGCAGCCGGTCGTGGCCGGCGGCGCGGGCGGCGCGGAGGTTGGGGCGGAGCTTGCGCCACTTGTTGCCGGAGACACGGGGGGTGCCGGAAACGGAAGGGGGGATCAGGTCGTCCCGCTTCAGGCGCAACGTGACCCCCGCCCGTTCCAGCAGCGGCTCCGCGACGGGCTGCACGGGGGAGGGCGGTGTGAGGGACGTCGACAACATCTGCACAAGCGTACGAAGTGCGGACAGGAATCCGTCGCCTCGGGAGCGGGTAGGAGCGACGCGAGCGGTGTCCCCCACGGGCCCGCGTCGCCGCATCGCCCCACCGAATCGCCCCCACCGATACGGAAGGCCACCGAGTCGTGACCAGAAGATGGCAGTTCAGATGCCCTGGCCCCCATCCGCAGTGCCGTGGCTGCGGCGGTCAGCGGATGGACGTCAAGGAGACGTTCTACCTCTCGAACAACGGTGACGCGGAGGGTGTCGTCGCCCCCCACCGTTGCTGGCACTGCAAGGGCAGGGGCTACTCCTGCCAGTCGAGCAGCGCCTGCTCCCCACCCCACGCGTAGCCCTCCGGGGGTTTCGGGGACGACCACCCACCCGGCCGGTGCCGCACCGTGGTCGTCCGCGACCCGCCACCCATGCACCGGGCGGCCAGCCGACCACCGAGGCGCGGGTGACCAACCACCCGAGCCACGCGATCCCGGTGTGTTGAGGTAGCGGGTTGGGGGAACTCGGCGCTGGCACTGTTCCAGCGAGCGATTCGGCCGGTGCGCCGGCCTACAGGTGGCAGCGATGACGAGTTCCTTGGGTTCTGACGACTTCGGCCGCGATCCGCTGGGGGAGTATCTGGCGCGGCTCTTCGGCGGCGCCGGCGTCCCGCCCGGCGGCGCCGGCCCGCCTCGCGACGGCGCGGGCCGCGACTTTCTGCGGCTGATGAGCGAGCCGGCCTGGCAGTTGGTGTCCGGCGCCGCCTCCTACGCGGCCGAGCACGGCAGCGACGACCTGGACACCGAGCATCTGCTGCGCGCCGCGCTCGCCGCCGAGCCGACGCGTTCGATGGTGGCGCGGTCGGGCGCCGACCCGGACACCCTGGCCGAGGAGATCGACAGCCACGCGGGCGAGGGGCCGACGCGCACGTCGATCTCGGTGAGTCCGGCCGCCAAGCGCGCGCTGCTGGACGCGCACCGGGTGGCGTTGGCCTCCGGCGCGCGTTACATCGGGCCCGAGCATCTGCTGCTGGCGCTGGCGGCGAACAAGGATTCGACGGCGGGGCGCGCGTTGGACGCCGTCAGGTTCGATCCGGAGGCGTCGGCCGCCGGCCCGCCGCCCGGCGCGCAGGGGGGCGGGAACGCGGAACGGGGCGCCGGGGCGCGCCCCGGCGGGGGCGGGCGCACGCCCAACCTGGACCGTTACGGACGGGATCTGACCGTGCTCGCCCGGGACGGCGAGATCGACCCGGTGATCGGCCGGGAGGCCGAGATCGAGCAGACCGTCGAGGTGCTGGCCCGGCGCGGGAAGAACAACCCGGTGCTGATCGGCGAGGCCGGCGTCGGCAAGACGGCGGTCGTGGAGGGGCTGGCGCAGCGGATGGCGGAGGGCGACGTGCCGGACGTGCTGCTGGGGCGGCGCGTGGTGCAGCTGAACTTTTCGGCGCTGGTCGCCGGCACCCGTTACCGGGGCGACTTCGAGGAGCGGTTGACGGGGCTGATCGACGAGATCCGCGCCCAGTCGGACCAGGTGATCGTCTTCATCGACGAGCTGCACACGGTGGTCGGTGCCGGCGGCGGGGGCGGCGAGGGCGGCTCGATGGACGCCGCGAACATCCTGAAGCCGGCGCTGGCCAGGGGCGAGTTGCACGTGATCGGCGCCACCACGCTGGAGGAGCACCGGCGGTACATCGAGAAGGACGCGGCACTGGCCCGCCGTTTCCAGCCGATCCTGGTGCCCGAGCCGACGACCGAGGACGCGGTGACGATCCTGCGCGGGCTGCGGGACCGCTACGAGGCGCACCACCAGGTGCGGTACAGCGACGAGGCGCTGCTGGCCGCGGTCCAGCTCTCCGACCGTTATCTCAGCGACCGTTTCCTGCCGGACAAGGCGATCGACCTGATCGACCAGGCGGGCGCCCGGGTGCGGATGCGCGCCTCGACGGCGAGCGGGGACGTGCGGGCGCTCCAGCGGGAGCAGGAGCAGGTCGGCCGCGACAAGGACCAGGCGGTCGCCGCCGAGGACTACGAACGGGCGAGTGAGCTGCGCGACCGGCTGGCCGAGCTGGAGCGGCGCGTCGAGGAGCGCGGCCGGCGCGGGCAGCAGGACCGGGACCGGATCGCCGAGGTCACGGTGGACGACATCGCCGAAGTGGTCTCGCGGGGGACCGGCATCCCGGTGAGCAGCCTCACGCAGGAGGAGAAGGACCGGCTGCTCGGCCTGGAGAGCCGGCTGAAGGAGCGGGTGATCGGCCAGGACGAGGCGGTCTCGGCGGTGGCGGACGCGGTGCTGCGCTCCCGCGCGGGGCTGGCCAGCGGAAACCGGCCGATCGGCAGCTTCCTCTTTCTCGGGCCTACCGGCGTCGGCAAGACGGAGCTGGCCAGGGCGCTGGCGGAGGCGCTCTTCGGCAGCGACGAGCGGATGGTCCGGCTGGACATGAGCGAGTACCAGGAGCGGCACACGGTCAGCCGGCTGGTGGGCGCGCCGCCCGGCTATGTCGGGCACGAGGAGGCGGGTCAGCTGACCGAGACGGTGCGCCGCGATCCGTACTCCCTGCTGCTGCTCGACGAGGTGGAGAAGGCGCACCCGGACGTGTTCAACATCCTGCTCCAGGTGCTGGACGACGGCCGGCTGACCGACGCGCAGGGCCGGCGGGTCAACTTCACCAACACCGTGATCGTGATGACGAGCAACCTCGGCTCCGAAGCGATCAGTGCACGAGGTCCGAGGGCCGGTTTCGGTCGTGGTGACGCAGAGAGCGGTGACGAGGAGCGCAGGGAACGGGTGCTGAAGCCGTTGCGTGAGCACTTCAGGCCGGAGTTCCTGAACCGGATCGACGAGATCGTGATCTTCCGCCAGCTGACCGGCGCGCAACTGCGCGAGGTCACCGACCTGATGTTGAACGAGACGCGGCACCAACTGCACGCGCAGGACGTCGCGGTCACGTTCACCCCCGCCGCCGTCGACTGGCTCGCCGAGCACGGCTACCAGCCGGAGTACGGCGCCAGGCCGCTGCGGCGCACCATCCAGCGCGAGGTGACCAACGAGCTGTCGCGCCGGCTGCTGCGCGGGGAGCTGGCCCCGCACACCGCGTTGACCGTGGACGTGGCGGACGGGCGCTTGGACTTCCGCGCGACGCGCGGCGGGGAGGGCGCGCGGGACACGGAAGGCGCGCGGGACACGGAGGCCGCCGGGGAGGGGTAGGTCGGGAGGAGGAGCCGAACGGGCCGTTCCGCCACCGGGCGGGACGGCCCTTCGCCGTCGCCAGATCGGATCTCGCGCCCCGTCTCGCGCCTGCCGGGTGACGAGCCGAGGAACGGGACGAGGGGAGGCGGACGGCGGTGGCGGGTGCGACGGAGGAGGCGGCGGAGCCGCTGCGGCTCGCGGTGCTGCTGGGCAGCACGCGCGAGGGCCGGGTGGGCGGGGACGTGGGGGAGTGGTTCCGCGCGCGGGCGGCGGAGCGGGACGGGCTGCGGGTGGAGATGGTCGACCTCGTCGACTACGCCTTCCCGGCGCGGTTCCCCGAGGAGCCGACGGAGGAGATGGACCGCTTCGCCGCGGCGGTCGACCGCGCCGAGGGGTTCGTGGTGGTCACCCCCGAGTACAACGGGGGCTATCCGGCCTCCTTGAAGCAGGCCGTCGACTACGCCTACGACGAGTGGCACGCCAAGCCGGTCGGCCTCGTCTCCTACGGGCACGGCGGCTGCGGCCGGCTCGCGGCGGCCGGGCTGCGGCTGGTCTTCAACGAGCTGCGCTCGGTGACGGTCCGCAACGCCGTCAGCGTCGACCTGGACGGACCGTTGGGCGGGCCGGAGCAGGAGTGCGCGGCGGACAGACTGCTGGACGAGCTGCTCTGGTGGGGGCTCGCCCTGCGCGAGGCGAAGGCGCGGCGGCCCTACGTGAGCTGAGAGGCCCCGTTGTCAGTGGTCCCCCCTACCCTGGGCCACCTGATCGAAAACATATGCGAATCGGTGCGTCGGTGAGCGATGAGTTCCGCTCGCTCCCCCGGTCTACCGCAGCGCGGGGCACCGACACCAGGCACCACGACACGGCACCACACCCCTGATCCGCGAGAGGACTGGAATGAGTGAGCGCAAGGACGAGTTGGCGATCGAGACATCGGGGCTCGTCAAGACATTCGGAGAGCTGCGCGCCGTCGACGGCGTGGACCTGGCCGTCCCCGCCGGCACGGTCTACGGCGTGCTCGGGCCGAACGGCGCGGGCAAGACCACCACCGTGCGGATGCTGGCCACGCTGCTGCGCCCGGACGGCGGCGAGGCCAGGGTCTTCGGCCACGACGTGCTCGCGGAGGCGGACCGGGTGCGCTCGCGGGTGAGCCTGACCGGGCAGTACGCCTCGGTCGACGAGGACCTGACCGGCGCGGAGAACCTGATACTGCTCGCCAGACTGCTGGGCCACCGCAAGGCGGCGGCCAGGGAGCGGGCGGCGGCGCTGCTGGAGGCGTTCGGCCTGACGGCCGCCGCCGACAAGCAGGTGAAGAACTACTCGGGCGGGATGCGCCGCCGCGTGGACATCGCGGCCAGCATTCTGAACACTCCGGACCTGCTCTTCCTGGACGAGCCGACGACCGGTCTCGACCCCCGTTCGCGCAACCAGGTGTGGGACATCGTCCGGGCCGTCGTCGCGCAGGGCACCACGGTGCTGCTGACCACGCAGTATCTGGACGAGGCCGACCAGTTGGCCGGCCGGATCGCGGTGATCGACACGGGTCGGGTCATCGCGGAGGGCACCCCGGGGCAGCTGAAGTCGTCGGTCGGCTCGGGCTCCGTGCGGGTCCGGCTGCGCGAGGCCGACGACCGGGAGAAGGCCCGCCGGGTGCTGGCCGCCCGCCTGGGGACCGAGGTGACGCTGGACGCCGACCCGGTCTCGCTGTCGGCGCGGGTGCCGGCGGACGCGGGCGGCGGTCCCGCCGAGCGCGCCGCCGCCGCGCTGGGCGAGCTGGCGGGGGCGGGGATCGTCGTGGACGACTTCTCGCTCGGCCAGCCCAGCCTGGACGAGGTGTTCCTCGCCCTCACCGGCAAGCCCGCCCAGCCAGCACGCTCGGCCGACGCCCCGGCCGGGACCACCGAGACCAGCGACCGCGAGCGGTCCGCAGACCGGAAGGAGACCGTGGCATGAGCACCGCCGCGGAGACCACCACGACCGACGCCGAGCGGGCGGCGGACACGGCGGAGGCCGCGGACGGCTTCGAGCCGGACCGCGCGACCCTGGCCGCCGTGCTCGCCCCGGGCGAACGCCCCCCGAGGCCGAGCCCGTTGACCGCGTCGACGGTCTTCGGCTGGCGGGCCATGCTGAAGATCAAGCACGTGCCGGAGCAGTTGTTCGACGTCACGGTCTTCCCGGTCATGATGACGCTGATGTTCACCTATCTCTTCGGCGGTGCACTGGCCGGCTCGACCAGCGAGTACCTCCAGTTCCTGCTGCCGGGGATCATGGTGATGAGCGTGGTGATGACCACCATGTACACCGGTGTCGCGGTCAACATGGACATCGCCAAGGGCGTCTTCGACCGCTTCCGCACCCTTCCGGTGTGGCGCCCCTCGGCGATGGTCGGCTACCTGCTGGGCGACATGCTCCGCTACGCCATCGCCTCGGTCGTCATCCTCACCCTGGGGCTGGTCCTCGGCTACCGCCCCGACGGCGGCCCGGTCGGCGTGGTGCTGGCGATCCTGCTGCTGGTGGGCTTCTCGTTCGCCTTCTCGTGGATCTGGACCATGTTCGGGCTGCTGCTGCGCTCGGAGAAGTCCGTGATGGGCATCAGCATGATGGTGATCTTCCCGGCGACCTTCCTGAGCAACATCATGGTCTCCCCCGACACCATGCCCGGCTGGCTCCAGGGCTTCGTCGACGTCAACCCGGTGGCCCGGCTCGTCGCGGCCGTGCGCGGGCTGATGGACGGGAACGTGGAGGCCGGCCAGCTCCTGTGGGTCTTCGTCGCCGCCGGCGTGCTGATAGGGGTCTTCGGCACCCTCACCATGCGGCTCTACAACCGCAAGTAGCCCCGGCGGGGCGGGGCTTCGGGCGCCGTCGGCGGCCCGCGCGGGGGGCGCGGACCGCCGGCGGGTCACAGCCGCCAGGCCACCGTCCTCTCCCCGTCCCCGGGGTGGTAGCCGCAGGTGGCGCCGGTGGTGACGGCCGCCCGCAGGTGCGCGGCCAGCTCGGGATGGCGCTCGTCCAGCCGGCGCAGCGTGTCCCTGATCCGCGCGGTGACCGTCTTCCGCGCCCGTTCCGCCTCGTCGCCCAGCCGCCTGGCCCGCCCGCCGAGGCCCGCCGCGGCGCGCAGCTCCTCGATCAGCGCGGCCCGTTCGGCGTCCAGCCTGGCGGCGGCCCGGTCGTCGCCCGTCGCGTCGGCGCGGTCGATCTCCGCGTCCAGCTCCGTGAGCCGGCGGCGGTAGGCGGTCCTGGCGGTGTCGTCCAGCACCGGGTCGCCGCCGAGGGAGCGCGCCGCGACCAGCTCGGCGCCGCCCGCCGGGTCCAGCAGCCGGGTCGCCGGCACATCCGTCCCCGGGCTGGCCAGCAGCTCCCGCAGGTCGCGCAGCCCCTTGGCGTCCGGCATCCGCACGGTGCGCCCGGCGAACCGCAGCGTCCAGACCGTGCCCTCGGCGCCCTCCCTGCGGAACTCGGCCTCCTCGCACTCCACCCGCCGCGCGCGGCCCTCGCGCACGGCCGCCGCCCGTTCCTCGACCCCCCGCATCCCCAGCCGCCCGGCGTCCTCGACCACGCGGCGCAGCAGCGCCTCGGCCTCGTCCCGCGCGTCGGGCCCGCCGACCGCCAGCACCGCCTCGGCCTGTCGCAGCCTCGCCTCGACGGCCCAGGGCTCCGCCCACATCCGGTCGGCGGACAGCGCGGCGGCGGCGCACCGTTCCACGGCCTCCGGCCAGTCGCCCAGCGCCGCCGCCAACTCGCCCAGCCACAGCGCGAACGGCCCGCCCACGTCGAAGCCGTAGAACGAGACGCCCCACTGGTCGGCCAGCGGGGTCAGCGCGGCGACCGCCGACCGGCACCGTTCCCGGTCGCCCAGCGCGGCGGCGCCCTGCGCGCGCATCCGCAGCCACAGCGCCCACACGTGCCGGGGGTAGCGCTCCCCCTCCCCCGCGGTGGTCAACGCCCGGCGCACCGCGTCGAGATCGCCGCGGTGCACCGCCGTGATCCCCTCCAGCAGCTCCGGGTAGTGGGAGCCGACCTCCGCCATCTCGCACAGCGTCGCCTCCGCCTCCTCCAGCCGGCCCTGGAGCAGCAGCCGCGACCAGGCGAGCTGGTGCGCGTACCGGTGGTACCAGCGGTCCTGCCGCTCCGGCAGCAGCAACGCCGACGCCTCGGCCTGAAGACGCTCCGACTCCTCGAACGCGCCGTGCAGCGTGGCGATCACCGCCCGGTCCACGAGCGTGGAGAGCGCGAAACGCGGCCGGTCGTACCGTTCGGCCAGCATCGTGAACTCCCGCAGCTGCGCGAGATAGTGCGGGTCCCCCAGCTCGACCAGCGCCACCCAGCGCAGCGCCATCGCGAAGTGCTCCGCGTCGATGTCCCCCGAGCGGCGGGCCAGCGCCGTCAACTCCTCCGTCAGCACGGCGCGTTCGGCCGCAGAGCCGGGCCCCCAGATCGCGGCGTGCCGGGCGGAGAGCCCGAAGGCCAGCGCGTCGTCGTCCTGGCCGCGCCGGCCCAGAACGGACACCCGCACGGCCAGTTCCCCGGCGAGGCGGTGCAGCGCGGCGCGGTCGGCCGGCGGTTCCACCGGACCGGCGGGCCCGCCGGGCAGCAGCCCCCGGTGCGCCTCGGCGAGCAGCCTCGGCAGCACCGCCCTGGCCAGGCCGTGCCGCGCCAGCCGCGACTGGTGCAGGGTCAGGGCCACCCGCGCCGAGAGCATCGGATCGGCCAGCTCGGCCGCCTCCGCCAACGCCCGCTCCACATACGGCCGGGCGGCCTCCCACTCCGAGCGGCCGGCCAGCTCCTCGGCCAGTTCGAGGCCGAGCAGCACCCCGCGGGGCGGATCGACCACGGCCGCCAGCTCGTGGGCGCGCCGCAGATGCCCCTCCGCCTCGTCGAACGCCAGCCGGAAGCCGGCGTCCGCCGCGGCGGCGCGCAGCAGTTCGAGGGCGCGCGCCGGGGCGACCTCGTCGCCGGCGAGGTGCGCGTGGCGCGCGAGGTCCGCCGGCGGCACCCGGTCGGCGAGCGCCGGACGCCGGTCGAGCGCGCGGACCACGGCGGCGTGCCGGCGGCGCGCCTCCGGCTCCTCCAGCGCGGCGTACAGCGTCTCGCGCACCAGGTCGTGCCCGAAGGCGAACCGGCCGTCCCCGCGCTGGACCACCAGCCTGGCGGTGACGGCCTGCCCCAGCAGCCGCTCGGCGCGGGCCGGCGGGGTGGCCAGCGCGGCGGCGAGCACCTGCCGGTGGAACTCCCGCCCCAGCACGGCCGCCTGCCGCAGCAGCTCCGCCACCTCGGGGGCCAGCAGCGCCACGCGCCGGCGCACGGCGTCGCGCACGCCGGGCGGGATCGTGTCGACCGCGCCGCCGCCCTGCCAGAGCCTCGCGGTCTGCTCGACGAAGAACGGGTTGCCGCCGGTGCGCCGGTGCGCCTCGGCGACCAGCGCCGGTTCGGCCCGCCGGCCCACCGTGCGGGCGATCAGATCGCCGACCCCCGCCTCGTCGAGCCCTTCCAGCGCCACGGTGGTGGCCCTGGCCAGCAGCGGCAGCATCGCCTCGCGCAGCGGATGGCCCGCGCCGTCCTCGGCGCCGGGCTCCACCTCGGCGTCGCGGTAGGTGCCGACGAGCAACACCCGTTCGAACCAGGTGTGCTGGGCCGCGAACCGGAGCAGCCGCAGCGATGCGACGTCCGCCCAGTGCAGGTCGTCGACGACCACCATCAGCGGGCGCCGCTGGGAGGCGGTCACCAGGGCGGTGGTCACCGCGTCGAAGAGCGCGAAGTCGTCGCGGTCCGCGCCGTCTTCGGGGCGCGAGTCGGCGAGCAGCGCGCTGAGGGCGTGCGCCGAGGCGCGTTCCAGCTCCGCCCACTCCTCCCGGTCCACCAGCCGACGCAACGACCGCAGCACCTGCGTCCACGGCCAGTACCCCGGGGCGTTCTCCGCGTCCCAGCAGGAGCCGCCCAACACCAGGAAACCGCGCCCGCCCGCCTCCCGTGCCGCGTCCGTGACCAGGGCGGTCTTCCCGATGCCCGGCTCCCCGGCGACGAGCACCAGCCCTCCGTGACTGGCCGCCGTCCTGGCCACCTCGGCGCCGAGCACCCCGGACGCGTGCTCCCGACCGATCAGCTGATCGAACACTTGTGCCTTCCGTTGCGTCCCGCGTTGTATGAGGATGACACAATGCGGACTCCCTCCCCTCGGGCCGTGGCCGACGCCCACGTCGAGACGATGGCCGACCTCAATCCGGCGGTCGGCTCCGCGCTCGGCATCCGTCCGGGCGACACGGCGCTCCCCGACTACTCACCCGACGGTCTCGAAGCGCTCGCCGACGCCCGCCGCGTCACCCTCGGGCGGCTGACCGAGGCCGAGAAGGCCCACGAGGCGACCGGCGCGCCGCTGCCCGCCGTCGAACGCAGGGCGGCCCGGCTGCTGCGCGAACGCCTCACCGCGGAACTGGACGCCCACGAGGCCGGTGAGGGTCTGCGCCAGGTGAGCAACCTCTTCTCCCCCGTGTCCCAACTCCGTTCGACGCTGCTGCAGACCCCGAGGGAGACGCCCGACGACTGGGCCGCGTTCGCCGCCCGGCTGCGCAACGTCCCCCGGTCGCTCGCCGGTTACACCGAGAGCCTGGACGCCGGCGTCGCGCGCGGCCTGCTGGCCGCGCCCCGGCAGGCCCGGGTCATGGCCGAGCAACTGGGCGAGCTGCTGGCCGCCGACTGGTTCCGGACGCTGGTCGCCGAGGGACCCGAGCCGCTGGGCGAGGAGTTGACGCGGGCCGCCGACACGGCCGCCGAGGCGCTGGAGCGGCTGCGCCGCCACCTCACCGACACCTATCTCCCGGCCGCCGAGGGCACCCCCGACGCGGTGGGCCGCGCACGTTATCTGCTGGGCGCCCGCACCTGGACCGGCGCCGCGCTCGACGTGGAGGACGCGTACGCGTACGGCTGGTCGGAGTTCCACCGCGTCGGCGCGGAGATGCGCGCGGTCGCCGCACAGGTGCTGCCCGGCGAGTCGACGCTGGCCGCCACGCGTCACCTGGAGGAGCACGGCGAGATCGTCGAGGGCGTGGAGGCGATACGCGACTGGCTCCAGGGGCTGATGGACCGGGCGATCACCGAACTCGACGGCGCCCACTTCGACCTGGCCGAGCCCGTGCGACGGGTCGAGTCCATGATCGCCCCGCCCGGCAGCGCCGCCGCGCCCTACTACACGCGCCCCACGCTGGACTTCAGCCGTCCCGGCCGCACCTGGCTGCCGACCAGGGGCGCGACCCGCTTCCCCACCTGGCAACTGGTCTCGATCTGGTACCACGAGGGCGTGCCGGGCCACCATCTGCAACTGGCCCAGTGGGTGCACGTCGCCGACCAACTCTCCGCGTTCCAGGCGACCCTGGGCTCCGTCAGCGCCACGACGGAGGGCTGGGCCCTGTACGCGGAACGCCTCATGGACGAGTTGGGCCACCTCGCCGACCCGGCGCACCGGCTCGGCTACCTCTCCGCCCAGATGATGCGCTCGGTCCGGGTGATCGTCGACATCGGGATGCACCTGGGGCTGCGCGTCCCCGACGGCGAGAGCTTCCACCCGGGCGAGCGGTGGACCCCGGAGCTGGCCACGGAGTTCTTCCGGCGGCACACGGGCTTCGACGCGTCGTTCACCGAGTCGGAGATCGTCCGCTACCTGGGGATGCCGGGGCAGGCCATCACCTA
Organism: Streptomyces zhaozhouensis; assembly: GCF_900230195.1. Classification (GTDB taxonomy): domain Bacteria; phylum Actinomycetota; class Actinomycetes; order Streptomycetales; family Streptomycetaceae; genus Streptomyces; species Streptomyces zhaozhouensis. The sequence continues at coordinate 200,122 of NZ_OCNE01000012.1, read as the reverse complement.
CAAGCTCGGCGAACGCGCCTGGCTCGCCGGCCGCGAAGCGGCCAGGCGCCGCGCGGGCTCCGCGTTCGACGCGCGCCGCTGGCACATGGCGGCGCTGTCGCTGGGCTCCCTGGGGCTGGACGACCTGGAACAGGAGCTGGCGGCGCTGTGATCGCCGGCGGGGAGCGCCCAGCGACGTGAGCGGCGCGGGGAACCCGCGCCAGCAACCCACCGCCGGGGCGGGGACGACACCCCGCCAGGTCCGGCCAGCAGTAGTCGTCCGCGGCCCGCCACGAACGCGCCTACTTCCGGCCGCGCACCTCCAGGTGGGCGAGGAGGTGCGCCGTCGCGGCCGTGATGTCGTCGACGGCCTGGTCGAAGACCTCGCGGTTGTGCGCGGCGGGCGCGCGGAAACCGCTCACCTTCCGCACGTACTGGAGCGCTGCGGCGCGCATGTCGTCGTCGGTGGCCTCCGGCGTGGCCGGGGGACGGAGCGTCTTGATACTGCGGCACATGCGACCAGTGTGGACCCCGCCACTGACAATCGCCCGCCGGCGGCCACCGCCGGCGACCACCGGTCACCACCGGCGACGATCGCGATAGTCCACACGTCCCCCGTCATCGTCCACAGCGCCCGTCCTAGCATCGTGGCGTTGCCAGCCGCGCGGCACGGTTTCTCCCTGGTGAACCCCCCACACGGACGGAGAGTCTCATGCGCAGGACGAGCGCACGATTCAAGCTGGCCAGTGCCGTCGCGGTGACGGCCGCCGTCACCACCGTCGCGGGTCTGACCGCGGCCACCGGCTCCGCCTCGGAGCCCTCCGGCGCCACCCCACTGGCCGTCGGCTCCCCCACGGGCTTCGGCGCCGGGACCACCGGCGGCGCCGGTGGCGAGACCGTCTCGGTCTCCTCCGCCGACGAGCTGATCGAGGCCGCCAACAGCGACGGCGCGCTGGAGATCGAGGTCAACGGCACCATCTCGGTGGACGAGATGGTCCGGGTCTCCTCGGACAAGTCGATCGTGGGCGCCGGTTCCGGCGCCACGATCCAGGGCGGCGGCCTGAACATCGCCGACGCCGACAACGTCATCGTGCAGAACCTGGTCTTCGCCGACTCGAACGACGACGGCATCAACGTCCAGTACAGCACCAACGTCTGGATCGACCACAACGACTTCACCAACCCGAACGACGGCGCGCTGGACATCAAGCGCGCGTCGACGGACATCACGGTGTCGTGGAACCACACGTACGACTCCGACAAGAACATGCTGCTGGGCCACGACGACGGCAACGGCGGCGAGGACATCGGGAAGTTGAACGTCACGTACCACCACAACTGGTTCGACGGCGTCAACCAGCGCAACCCGCGCGTCCGCTTCGGCGACCCGGTGCACGTGTACAACAACTACTACAACGACATCGGCAGCTACGGGGTCGCCTCGACCGAGGACGCCGGGGTGCTGGTGGAGGCGAACTACTTCGAGAACACCGACGACCCCTTCCACCTGGGAGAGGCCGACTCGGGTCCCGGGTCCATCGAGGCCAGGGACAACCACTTCGTCGACTCGGGTGAGGGGGAGGCCGGTGGTTCGGTGTCCGGCATCCCCTACAGCTACACGCCCGACCCGGCCGCCGACGTCAAGTCGATCGTGACGGGCGGCGCCGGGGTGGGCCAGCTGTAACCGGGCGGTCCCCGGGTCTCGCCGACCGGGCCGGCGTCACGCGTTCCGCCGTCGAGGCGGCCGTGACGCCGGCCTTGTCGGCGTGCTCGGGCGGCGCTATCGTCCTCGCCACCTCGGCGGCGCCGCCGAGGGCACCGCAGCGCGCCGCGCGGCGCGGCGCGCGCCAAGCGTTGCCAGCGTTGCCGAGGAGCGAGGCGGTCGCCATGGTGGTACGCGGACTCGGGGCGGCCCGGCCGGCCAGGCCCCAGGGGCCGGTGATCGGCCTGGTGACGGCCAACATCCATCTGGGCGTCGGGGCCACCCTCTGGGCCGGCGTGCGACACGCGGCCGAGCGCCACGGCGCGAGCCTGGTGGCGTTACCCGGCGACGCGGTCCGCGCCGAGGGCGCGCCGCGCAACGCGCTCTACGAACTCGTCGGCACCGCCGGGCTCGACGGGGTGATCTGCTGGACCTCGACGCTCGGCCTGCCGACGGCGGGCGACCGGGCCTCGCGGCTGGTGCGGCAACTGGCCGGGCTGCCCGTGGTGAGCCTCAACCGGGCGCTGGGCGAGCACGAGACGCTGCTGCTCGACAGCCACGCGGGGATGCGGAAGGCCGTCGGCCATCTGGTGACCGACCACGGGCGGCGTCGACTGGCCTGCATCCGGGGGCCGTTGACCAACCCGGTGGCGTTGGACCGGGCCCGCGCCTACACCGAGGCGCTGCGCCGCCACCGGCTGCCGCTGGACCGTTCGCTGACCGCCGCCTCGTTGGACTACGCGGCGGGCGCCGGGGCCGCGGCGATGCGGGTGCTGATCGAGGTGCGCGGGCTGCGCCCGGGGCGGGACTTCGACGCGGTGGTGGCGTGCAGCGACGCGCTGGCGGCCGACGCGCTGCGGTTCCTCACCGCGCACGGGGTGCGGGTGCCGGACGACGTGGCGTTGATCAGCTTCAACGACTCGGTGGAGGCGCGGGTGAGCGATCCGCCGCTGACGTCGGTGGCGCTGCCGTTCGGGGAGCTGGGCGGGTTGGCCGTCGAGACGCTGCTGGCGCGGCTGCGCGGCACGGCGCCGCCGGCGCGGCGGGTGGTCTCCGGGACGCTGGTCGTCCGCCGTTCCTGCGGCTGCCACTCGCCGCTGACCGCCCAGCTCGACGACGCGGCACCGGCTCACCCGCCCGGCGGGACGGCGGAACGGGGGGTGCTGGACGCCGAGTTGCTGGCGGGCGTGGGCGGGCGCGGGGTCGACTTCCTCCGGAGGCTGGAACGGCGGCTCGCCACCGGGATGCGCGGCTACGAGGACGCGGCGGCGTGGGACCGGGCGCTGCTGGGGCTGCGCTCCCTGCCGGACGAGGACCCGGCGCGGCTGGAGCGGCTGGTGGGGCAGGCGCGGCTGCTGGTGGCGGAGAAGTCGCGGCGGCTGCTGGAGTACGAGCGCTGGACGGACGAGCAACAGGCGACGCGGCTGCGGGAGTTGGCGACGACGTTGACGACGGTGACCGACACCGCCGGGCTGCGGCGGGCGTTGGAGCGGCATCTGCCGGGGCTGGGGGTGCCGGGCTTCCGGCTGGCGCTGCGCGAGCCGGCGGCGCCGGCGGCCCCGCCGCTGGCGGAGATGCTGCCCGAACGCGAGCGGTTCACGGCGGTGTTGGAGCCGCTGCACATCGGCGAGGAGCAGTTGGGCTACGCGGTCTTCGAGAGCGCGGCCGGCCGGCAGCGCGGCGACGGTTCCGGCGCGCTGTACCGGGCGTTGGGCGACCATGTCAGCGCGGCGCTGAAGGGGGTGCGGCTCTTCACGGAGGTGCGGGGCGCGCGCGACGCGGCCGAGCGCGCCAGCCGCTTCAAGACGCGGCTGCTGGACAACGCGACGGACGAGCTGCGTTCCCCCGTCGAGGCGATCCTGCGGCACACCGCGGCGGGCGAGCCGGCCCACGAGCACGCCAACCTGCTGCTGCGGCTGATCGACGACCTGTTGGACCTGTCGCGCTCCGAGATCGACGCGCTTGATCTCTCGCGCCATCTGGTGGACCCGCTGCGGATTCTCAGTGAAACGTTTCGAATAGCCGGGGGACACCCCGAGAACCTGCGGCTGCCGCCCCGGCTGCCCGTGGTGCGGGCGGACGAGGGGCGGCTCACCCAGATCGTGCTCAACCTGCTGGTCGCCGCGGCCGGCCCCGGGCTCGGGCTGACCGCGCGCACCGGGCCGCGCCAACTGGACGTGCGGGTGGGCCGGCCGGGGCTGACCGTGGCGGAGGGCGAGGAGGAACGGCTCTTCCAACCGTTCGCCAGCGGGGCGCGCGGCTCCCGGCTCGGGCTGGCGATCGCGCGCCGGCTCGCGGTGCTGCACGGCGGCTCGGTGAACGTGGACCGCGTGCGCGGGCGCGCGGGGTTCCGTCTCACGCTCCCGCTGCCGACCCCGGCCGACGCGCCGGGGCAGCCGGTGGCGGGGAACGAGCTGCTGCTGCTCGCCGTCGACCGGGAACAACTCCCACCGGAGGGAGTCGCGTTGGCCCGCCGCCACCAGCTGGTCCCGAGGGTGCCCGACCCGGACGAGGAGCTGGCCTCGCTGCTCGGCCCGCCGGCCCCGGCCGCCGTGGTGTGGGACGCCGACGCGCCAGGCGCCGCCCGGCTGTGGGCGACCGCGCGCCGCTTACACGACCACCCGGCGCTGCGGCACACGCCGTTCCTGCTCTACGGCCGGCTCGGCGGCGACGACCTGCATCAGGCGCTGCACGCGCTGCGGCCCACGGAGCTGGCCAAGTCGGTGCTGATCGTGGACGGTTCGGCGGAACGCAGGGAACGCGCCAGGACCACGCTCACCGAGACCCTGCCCGGCCGGCCGGTGCGGGCGGCGGCCGACGGCGCCAGCGCGCTGGCGCTGCTCGCCGACGAGGCGCCGGGGCTGGTGGTGGTGGAGCGCGCGCTGCCCGACATGGCCGGCCTCGACCTGGTGGAACGGCTCCCCGGCGTGCCGGCGTTGCTGCTGAGCGACCGGGGGTTCACGGTCGCGGACGCGCGGCGGGCCGAGCCGCATCCGGCACTGCTGCTGCTCGGCCGGGACATCCTCACCGAGGAGGAGACCGCGCGGCTGCTCGCGCTGATGCTGGAACGCGAGGACCCGGCGGCGCAGCGCGCGGCGGCGCCGGTGCGGTACGCGCTGGCCTACCTGGAGCAGCACTACCGGCACCGTTTCTCCCGCTGGCAGGTGGCGCAGGCGGCCGGCGTCAGCGAGGACCACCTGGGGCGGCTCTTCCACCGCGAACTGGGGCTGACGCTCTGGGAGTACCTGACGCGGCTGCGCATCCAGCGCGCCAAGGAGCGGCTGACGGCCAGCGACGACAGCGTGCAGACGGTGGCGCGGGCGGTGGGCTTCCACGACCGTGCCTACTTCAGCAGGGTCTTCCGCCGGCTGACGGGGGTGGCGCCGCACGCCTTCCGGGACGCGGAGTGAGCGGGGGCGAGCGGCGGGAGGAACAAGATGTTCAATCTTATGTGTTTTCTTTATTTCGTTGACAATGGATGGTGCGGGGCGGAGGGTTGAGGGCATGACCGACGATCCCTTCACCCAGCCCGACCCCGCCGCGCAGGCGGCGCAGCGGGCGTACACCGCGCTCTTCCGCATCGCCGAGCGCCATGCCGCCACCCCGGAGCAACGTGCGCGGGGCGCGCACCCCGCCGTGCTCGCGCCCCACGAGGCGGTGCGGCTGGTGGCGTTCCTGCTGAGCGGCGCGGCGCACGCCGAGCCGGACGAGCCGGAGGTGGACCGCGCCGACGTCATGGCGGCGCTGAGTCTGGTGCCGCGCGCGCGGGCGGAGTTCGACGAGTTGGAGCGGGGCCTGCTGGAGATGGCCAGGGGGCGCGGCCTGACCTGGCAGGAGGTCGCGTTCGGCCTGGGCCTGGCCACCCCCCAGGCGGCCAGGCAACGCCACGCGAGGCTCAGCGAACGGACTCCGTAGCGGGTAGCGGGGTGCCCGGGGCCGCGGCCCCGGGCACCCCGGTGGGTCGTCGTCCGCGCCCCGGCGGACGCTCGCCCCGCGCGGTGGGTCCGGGTCAGTTGTCGCGGACGGACCGGGTCAGGGACTCGACGGGCAGGGAGCCGGGGGCGTGGCCCTCGGCCGCCGCGCGGTTGGCGAGGCGCTGGAGGGTCTCGTTCCACGGCGTGGCCACCCCGTGGCGCCGCCCCAACAGCACGATCTCGCCGTTGAGATAGTCCGCCTCGATGGAGCCGGTGCCGCGGCGGAGGCTCTGCCAGGAGGAGTTGCCGCCGGTCTCCGCGTCCGCGACCGGGCGCATCGTCATCCGGTCGGCGCGCAGCGCCTCCTCGTCCTCGGGGCTGGTCCAGGGGATGCCGGCCGCGCGCAGCACCGCCTCGCCCTCCGCGCGGACCCGGCCGTAGACCTCGGCCACCCGGGGGTCGTCGGCCATCGGGCCGCACAGCGCCTCCAGCGCGTTGGCGAGATTGCCCAGCAGCTTGGCGTACTTCCAGCGGGCGACGTCCGGCACCAGCGGTGCGAGAAAGCGGGAACGTGCGAGGTCCTCGGCGATGGGCCGCAGCGTCGCCGCGTCCAGCGTGCCGTCCGCGCGGGCGGGGTGGTCGCCGAGGTGGAGCATCCCGGTGAGCGGGGCGCAGGGGGCGACCACCCGGCCGGGCGTGAGGTACTGGGCGGGCAGCCAGAGGCAGACCGAGTACACCCGGCGGAAGCGGCGCAGCGCCAGGTCGTCGCCCGCCACGCCGTTCTGCACGCAGAGCAGGGGAAGGCGTTCGCCCGCCGTGCCGCCGCCGGCGACCGGGCGGTGCGCCCACGCGTCGAGCGCGGCCACACTGTCCTGGACCTTCACGGCCAGCAGCAGCACGTCGTCCGGGGTGAGTTCGACCTCGTCCGGGGTCTCGGCCACCGGCACCGGCAGCCGCAGCGACTCGTCGGGGGTGTCGAGGCGCAGGCCGTCCGCGCGCAACGCCCTTGCGTGCGCCCCCCGGGCGACCAGCACCACCTGGTTTCCGCTCTGCGCCAGCCGTCCGCCGATGGCGCCGCCGACGGCGCCCGCTCCGATCACGATGTACCTCATGGGCGCATTCTCGCCCCGGGGCCCGCAGACCGACCCTCGCGGGTCGGCCGGCGGGACGAACGAGCGGCGGGGGTACCCGGCGTCAGGGGACCGGGGTCACCAGTAGACGACGACCTTGTCGCCCTCGTTCACCTCGTCGAACAGGCCCGCGATGGCGTCCTCGTCGCGGACGTTGACACAGCCGTGGGAGGCGCCGTTGTACCCGTTGGCGGCGAAGTCCTCCGAGTAGTGCACCGCCTGGCCGCCGTCGAAGAACATCGCGTAGGGCATCGGGGAGTCGTACAGCGTCGAGTGGTGGTTCCGTGACTTCCAGTAGACCTCGAACTCGCCCTCGCGGGTCGGGGTCTCCTCGGCGCCGAAGCGCACGTCGAGGGTCAGCTGAACGTCGCCGTCGACGACCCAGGAGAGCGTGTTGCTCGTCTTGGAGACGCAGAGCACGCGGCCCTCAAGGCACCGCTCGTCGAGGTCCGACTCCGGCTCGGCGTCCGGCACCTCCAGCGGCGGGTACATCTCCTCCTCGGTGGGCTGGGTGGTGCTGCCGGTGAGCGCCGCCCAGGTGTCGTCGAAGACCGTGCCGCTGGCCTCCAGGCCGGCCGCCGTCTGGAAGGCGCTGACGGCGGTCGCGGTGACGTCCCCGTAGTAACCCGTCGGGTTCTCCTCGAAGTGGCCCAGCTGGGCCAGCCTGGCCTGCAACTCCCGGACCTGGTCCGAGTTGTCCCCGTACCCCATGACCTGCTGGGGCGGGAAGAGCTCGTCCTCGGTCGGGTCGGTGGTGGCCTCGGTCAGCGCGGCCCAGGTGGACTCGCCCACCTCGCCGGAGACCTCCAGGTCGGCCGCCCGCTGGTACTCCGAGACCGCGCCGACCGTCACGTCGCCGTAGTACCCGGTGGGCTGGGCGGTGAAGTGGCCCAGCTGCGCCAGCCTGGCCTGGAGCTCCCGGACCTGGTCGGTGTCGTCGCCGAAGGCCATGAGGATCTCCTCGGCCGGCTCCTCCGACTCACCGCCCGAGCCGTCGTCGGACTCCTCGGGCGCGGACTCCTCCTGGGAGGCGGACGGCTCGTCCGAGGTCTCGTCGGCCTGGGCGGCGCAGCCGGTCAACAGCAGTCCGCCGGCCGTCAACGCGGCGGCGGCGGAGAGCAGCACGCCACGCGGGCCTCGGCGGGCGGACGTGCGAACGAGCGCGGAGCGCATCAGAATTCCCCCTGAACGTACGGGACCTCATCGGACCTCACAGGTAAAGATGCGCGAAACCGGGCGCTTTGTTGCGTGCGAGGCCATAACAATGCGGCCACGTGTGTCGCGGTTCTGTCACCGCCGAGGGGACGCGGCGGCGCCAACAGGGAGGAAACTACCGCAGAAGCGCACGAACCGCCGCCACCGGGTCGGCCGCCGCCGCGGGCTTGTCCTCCCGATAGCGCACCACCCTGGCGAACCGCAGCGTGACCCCGGCCGGGTACCGCGTCGAACGCTGCACCCCGTCGACGGCGACCTCCACCACCAGCTCGGGCCGCACCCGCACCCCCCACGGCTCCTCGGCCACCGCGAGGGCGCGCAGCCGTTCGGTCCCCCAGGCCAGCAGCGCGTCGGTCAGCCCCTTGAACGTCTTGCCCACCATCACCGGCTCGCCGTCCTCGCCGCGCGCCCCCAGATGCAGGTTGGAGAGCAGCCCGGCGCGCCGGCCGTGGCCCCACTCCGCGGCCAGCACCAGCAGGTCCAGGGTGTACACGGGCTTCACCTTCACCCAGGCCGCGCCCCTGCGGCCCGCGCTGTAGGGCGCGTCCAACGCCTTGACCAGCACGCCCTCGTGGCCGCGCGCCAGCGTCTCGCGGGTGAACGCCTCGGCGGCCGCCCGCTGTTCCGGGTCGCCCGGGTCCTCGACCAGCCGGCGGCGCACCCGGCGTTCGTCGGGCGCGACCCGCACCAGCTCGGCGTGGCGCTCCTCGGTGGGCCGGTCGAGCAGCTCCCGGCCGTCCACCGCCAGCAGGTCGAAGAAGACCGGCGAGAGCGGCAGCGCCGCGTGCGCCCCGGCCACGTCCAGCCGGGAGCCGACCCGGCCGGCCGTCTCCTGGAACGGGCGCGGCACGCCGTCCGCGTCCAGCGCGATCACCTCGCCGTCCAGCACCGCGCTCTCCACCGCCAACTCCCGCGCGGCGCGGCGCACCTCGGGCAGCCGCTCGGTGATCTCCTCCAACGTCCTGGTGTAGATCCGGACCCGCTCGCCGTCCCGGTGCACCTGGACCCGGATGCCGTCCAGCTTCTCCTCGACGGCGCAGGGCCCGAGCTTCTCCAGCGCGTCGGCCAGCGTGCGGGCGCCGCTCGCCAGCATCGGCAGCACCGGGCTCCCGACGCGCAGCCGGAACTCGCCCAACGCGGCCGGGCCGCGCGCCAGCACGGCCTCGGCGACCGCGCCGAGGGAGCCGCCCAGCATGACCGCCCGGCGCACCGCGTCGGGCGGGGTGTCGACGGCCGAGGCCAGGCCCTCGACGACGAGCGCGTCCAGCGCGCCCTGCCGCAGTTCGCCGCCGACCAGCGCGGTGAGGAAGCGCTGTTCCTCCTCGGTGGCCTGGGCCAGCAGGCCCCGCATCAGTGCGCGCCGGCGCGCGCCGGCGCCCGTGCCCGCCTCGCGGGCGACGGCGCCGAGGGTGGCGTCGGTCGCCGCGACCGTCAGGGCCGCGGTGGCCGCCGGCGGCGGCGCGTCGGCCAACGCGCCCCGGCCGACGCCGAGTCGGCGCTGCGGCAGCCGGCCGGACAGCCAGGTCGCCACGACGGGGGCCAGGGTCGGTTCGGTCGCGCGGAGCAACCCGGCCAACGCGGCCACCTTCGCCGAACGCCCCGCCCTCGCCGCGACCTCCCGCCAGGTGGCCGCCACCTCTGCCAGCAGCATGGTGTCCATGCTGCTCGCCCGAGGCGGCGGCCGCGCCCCGGGAGGGCCGACCGGGTGGTCGGCGGCGGCCTCACGCGGCGGGGCGGGTCAGGATCTCCGCGCCGTCGTCCGTGATGGCGATCGTGTGCTCGCTGTGCGCCGTGCGGCACCCCGTCGCGCTGCGCAGCGTCCAGCCGTCCGCGTCGACGCGCAGTTCCGCGGTGTCCGCCATCACCCACGGCTCCAGCGCCAGCAGCAGCCCCGGCCGCAGCTGGTAACCCCGCCCCGGGCGGCCGTTGTTGGAGACGTGCGGGTCCTGGTGCATCGTCGAGCCGATGCCGTGGCCGCCGAACTCCGTGTTGATCGGGTAGCCGGCCTCGCCGAGCACCGTGCCGATCGCGTGCGAGATGTCGCCGATCCGGGCGCCGGGGCCGGCGGCGGCGATGCCCGCGGCCAGCGCCCGTTCCGTGGTCTCGATCATCGCGACGTCCGCCGCCGGCCGCGCCTGCCCCACGAGGAAGCTGATCGCGGCGTCGGCCGCGACGCCGCCCCTCTCGACCGCGAGGTCCAGCGTGAGCAGATCGCCGTCGGCGAGCCGGTAGTCGTGGGGGCGGCCGTGCAGCACCGCGTCGTTGACGGCCGTGCAGATGTAGTGGCCGAACGGGCCCCGCCCGAAGGACGGCGCGTAGTCGACATAACAGGACCGCGCCCCCGCCTCGACGATCATCTCCCGGGTCCAGCGGTCGATGTCCAGCAGGTTCGTGCCGACGGTGCTGCGGGAGCGCATCGTCCCGAGGATGTCGGCGACCAGGGCGCCCGTCTCCCTCGCGCGGGCGAGGAGCGGGGGGTTGAGGATCTCGATCATGCGGCGCCCTTCTCAACGCGACCAATAACAATACCGGTCTTACTTTACCGGTATGAGAATTGGAGCCGAGGCCCGGGGCCCACCCGCGCGGCGGCCCGGAGAGGGGGCGTGTTCGGATGATCCGATGGACACCGAACTCCTCCGCCTCACCGGGGTGCGGCACGGATACGGCGACCGGCCGGTGCTCGAGGACGTCTCGTTGACCCTGCGGGCCGGCGACGCGGTGGCCGTGCTCGGGGCCAACGGGGCCGGCAAGTCGACGCTGCTGCGGATCGCGGCCGGCCGGGAGGAGCCCGACTCGGGAACGGTCACCCTGCGCGGGCGGCCGGCCGACGAGGACGACGCGGCGTTCCGCACCGACGTGGCCTGCGCCCTGGGGCCCGGCGCGCACTACCCCGACCTGACCGTCCGCGAACACCTGCTGCTGGTCGCGCTCGCGCACCGGGTGCCCGAGGCGGAGACCCGGGTGGCGGAGGCGCTCGGGGAGCACCGACTCGCCGACCACGCCGAGCAGTTCCCCGCCGCGCTCTCCGCCGGCCTCGGCCAACTGCTCTCGCTGGCCGCCACCCGGGTCCGGCCGCACACGCTGCTGATCCTGGACGAGCCGGAGGCGCACCTGGACGCCGAGGCCCGCGCCGCGCTGGCGGCGCGGCTGGCCGCGACGGCGGCCGGCGGCGGCGCCGTGCTGCTGGCCACCCACGACCCGACGCTGGGTGAACGGTCGGGCGCCCGTCCGCTGGAGCTGGTGGACGGCCGGCTGCGGGCGGCGGAGTGAGGCTGTCCGCGGGCCGGGGCGCCGCGCCCGAGGTGCTGGTCAGGCTGGCCGGGTTCCGCGCCAGGGGGCGCGCGGCGCGCCGCCGCCAGGCGCTCTACGTGGCCTACTGCGTGCTGCTGCTGACCGCGATCTACGCCGTTCCCTACCTCGCGGCGCTGGTCGACGCGGCGGCCGGGCAGCGCTGGCGCGGGCCCACGGCCGAGCGGGCGCGGGAAGCGGCGCCGGCGGCGCTGCCGGCCCTGGCGGCGCTCGCGCTGCTGGGCGCGGCCCAACTCGCCGTCTGGCGCGGGCCGGTGCGACTGCCGGCGGCGGCGGTGCACTGGCTGCTGCCGCATCCGGTGCCGCGCGCGGCCCTGCTGCTGCCGAGGCTGCGGCTGGCCTGGCTGGTCAACGGGGTCGGCGGCGCGCTGTCGGGCGCCGTGGCGGCCCTGGCGGTGCACGCGGTCGGCGGGGGCGGCGCGGCCTGGGCGGCGACGCTCGCGGGGGCGGGCGGCGGGGCGGCGGTCGGGCTGATGGGGGTCGCCGCCGCGGTGTGGACCCAGCGGCACCACCCGTGGTTCGGACGGACGTGGCTCCGGCCGGTGTTGACGCTGCTCGCGGTCGCGCTGCTGGCGCACGCCTGGAGCGCGTGGGCGTCGTCGAGCGCCGGGTGGGCGCGGGCGGCGCTCTGGTCGGGGCCGTGGGGCTGGGCCGCGCTGCCGTGGGCGGCGACGGCGGGCCGGGTGTCGGCCGCCGAGGGGGCGTGCGGCGGGGTGTTGGCCGCGCTCGCCGTGGCGGGCGCGCTGCTCGTCGCCCGGCGGGCGACGCTGGCGCTGCCGGCCCGGGTGCTGCGGCAACAGACCCGGATCGCGGGGGTGTTCACGGCGGCGCTCTACGGGGCCGACCCACGGGTGGCGCGGGCCGCGCTGAGCGCTCCGAGGCGTACGCGCCGTGCGACGGGGCGCACGGTGAGGGTGCCGCGCGCCCGCTGGCTGCTGGTGCCCTGGCGGGATCTGCTCGGGCTGCTGCGCGCGCCGCTGCGCACCGGGAGCGGGGTCGCGCTGTGGGGCGTGACGGTGGCACTGCTGGCCGCCGGGCATCCGGCGGCGGGGGTGGCCGCCCTGGTCACCGGCTATCTCGCGGCGGCCCAACTGGTCGAACCCGCACGGCTGGAGAGCGAGAACCACGAACGGGGCGCCGCCCTGCCGTGGCCGCGTGGGGCGCTCGCGTTGCGCCACGCGCTGCTTCCCGGAGCGCTGCTGCTGTTGTCGAGCGCTCCCCTGGTCGCGTTCGCGCCCCTGGCCCCGGCGTGGGTGCCGGCGTTGCTCGGCGCGGCCTCGGTCTCCGCGCGGCGGGGGGCGATGCCGGCGTCCGTGCTGCTCGGCACCCAGACCCCGCTGGGCGACACGGGCCCGATCCAGGCGGCCTTCTGGCTGGCCAGGGCCCCGCTGCTGGTGCTGCCCGCGCTGGTGCCCACGCTGCTGTCCGGTGTCTCCACCGCGCCGGCCGTCGCGTGGTCCCTCGCGGTGGGGGCCGCCGCCCTGACCTGGACCCGCGCCAGCGCTTCGCGGTCCGCCTGACGACCATCCACCTGGCCGGTGCCGCACCGCGCGGTTCCCCGCGCCCCCGAAGCCGTCCCCGGCATAGAAGGGGGCACGGGCTGCGGCGCGACGGCGACCACCCGCTACCGCAGCAGATTCACCGCGGAGAACATCGTGAAGCCGATGATCAGACGCTGGAAGAGCCGCTGGCGGTCGCCCCGTTGCAGCCAGCGGATCAGCAGGCGCCCCAGCAGCGCGCCGAGCAGGACGCCGGGGACGAGCAGGGCGTTGAGGGAGAGGGAGTCGACCGTGATCAGCCCCAGCCCGGCGCTGAACGGGACCTTGAAGAGGTTGACGATCAGGAAGAACCAGGCCGCCGTCCCCAGGAAGGTGAGCATCGGGAAGCCCGCCGCCAGCAGGTAGACGGCCATCACCGCGCCGCCCGCGTTCGCGACCATGGTGGCGAAGCCGGCGAGCAGCCCGAAGAGCAGCGCGGGCGGCTTCGCCGCGCCCTCGCCCCGGCGTCGCTGCCAGAGGTGGACGACGACCACGGCCAGCAGCACCCCGCCGATGGTGCGGCGCATCACCGCGTCGTCGACCTGGGAGACGAACCACGTCCCGACCAGGATGCCGGCGGCCACGGAGGGGAAGAGCCGCAGCAGCGCGCCCCAGTCGGCGTGGCGCCGGTAGGCGGCGACGGCCAGCAGATCGCCGACGATCAGCAGCGGCAGCAGCGCGCCGCTGGACTCCTTGGCCGGCAGCGCCATGGCGAAGAGCGCCACGGTGAGCGAGGCGACGCCGCCGATCGCCGTCTTCGCCACCCCCACCAGCACGGCGGCCACCACCAATGCCGCCAGCTCCGCGCCACCCAGTCCCATGACCATCGGACCATCCTCGCAAAGCCCCCGTCCGTCGCCCCCTCCCGTCCGTTCCCCGGTCACGCGCCCCACGGCGCCGTGAACGGGGCGCGAACGGACGGTTGTCGTGCCTTGGCCCGGAGTTCACTTCGCGTATCCCCTGTCGCGGCGGGGAGTTGGCGCGCCGGGGCTACGGTCGCCTCCGCCCTGGGGCGTGTCCTTCAGCCCCAGCCCCCGCCGACCACGGGCGGTTTCCGGCCTTTCGTGCTCTCTCGGCCCACGCGCCGGGACCCCGGACCGGTGGCCCACCGCCGGCGCCGGCAGGCGTCCCCCCAGGCAGCCCCGAGAACCGACGAATGGGAACCATCCGAGCGACATGCCGACCAACACGTCCACCGAGACCGCATCCACCACCGCGCGGGACGACGGGAGAGGCGGGCCGCCCGCGCCCGAAGCCGCCCCGGGAGCCACGCCGGAGCCCGCGTCCGAACGAGGGCAGGAGCCGCCCGCCGGCGCCGCCACGAGCGGCGACGCGGCGCCCAGGCCGAAGGAGCGGGAGCACCGTTTCGACGTGGACCTGTTGCGGCTGGTCGCCTCCTGCGCGGTGATCATCACCCATGTCTCGGCCGCCCTGATCCACGCCGTCGACCAGCAGCGCGCGAACGGCGAGGCCGTCTACTGGGCCGGCTTCGTGGGCGACTCCTCCACCTCCTTCGCCGTGCCGGTGTTCTTCGCGATAGCCGGCTGGGCGGTCGTCGTCGGCGCCCCGCCCAAGGACAGCGGCCGGCTGTGGCAGCGGCTCGCGCGCAACACGCTGCCGATGTTCGTCTGGACCGCGATCTACCTGGTCTGGGCCTTCACCCGGGACCGCAACGAGGACCCGATCGCCGACCTCGCCGTCGACTCGCTCTTCGACTCCGTGCAGCCCGCGTACCACCTGTGGTTCATGTACGCCTACCTGCCCATCATCGTGATGCTGGGCTTCGTGGTGCTGCTGCGCGCCGGGCAGCGCCCCTGGGGGCTCGGGCTGCTGCTGCTCGGCCTGGCCGGGCTCGCCCCCGCGCTGTCCACGCTCCACGAGGTCACCGGCTGGGAGACGCCCCGCGTCGGCTGGGGCTTCGGCACCTACTCGGTGATCTACGCGATCGGCGGCGCCTTCCTGCTGGCCGCGGCCCGTCCGGTGCCGGCGCGCTGGCGCTGGCCGCTGGTGGGCCTCGCGCTCGTCTCGGTGCTCGGCATCGTCTGGTACAACACCGACATCCACTACGTGATCCCCAACGCCCACCCGTTCGTCGGGGTGCTGAGCGTCTGCGTGATCCTGCTGCTGGTCCGCGTCCGGGTACCGGAGCGCCGCCGCGCCCTGATCGGCCGGCTGGCCAACGCCGCGCTCGGCGCCTATCTGATCCATGTGATCTTCGTCGAGGAACTGGTCGACCGCTTCGTGGAGCCGGACTTCTCCGCCGTCCAGGTCGCGTTCTTCCTGCCGGGCGTGCTGCTGATGACGCTCGCCCTCTCCTACGCGGCGAGCCTGCTCTGGGGCCGCCTCGGGCTGCGCCGCTACCTCGGCTGACCCCCCGCGCGTGCGCCCGCCCGGGCGGGCGCACGCGAAGGTCAACGCGCGCCCGCGTTCACCTCCCCGCTCGGGGGCGTGAACGCGGGCGCGCGTCTCTCGTCGCGGCGGTGCTCCGGCGCTCGGCGCGGGTCACCTCAGCGCTTGGCGCGGGTCCCCTCAGTGCTCGGCGCGGTGTGCCCGGCGCCGTGGGCCTGGAGGCCTCAGCGCTTGGCGCGGGTCGCCTTGCGGACGCGCCTGGCCACCCGGATCGCGGCGGCGCTGCCGGGCAGTTGCCGGGCGATGTGCGAGCCGAAGCCGCCGGGCAGCGCGAGCGCCGTCAGCCGCGCGCGCTTGAAGTACCGCTGGGTGTCGGGCCCCAGCTCGGCGGCGAGCCAGCGTTCCGCGTGCTCCCGGAGCTCCGGGTTGGCCTTGGCCTGCATACAGAAGCCGACGGTCCGCATCAGCGGGGCCACGCTCTCGGCCAACTCCGGCCTGTCGGTGACCACTTCGCCCTTCTGCGCCACCTCCAGGTCGGGCAGCAGCGCGTCGACCAGGGTCAGCGGGATGCGGTTGCTGTTCTGGTAGGGCGTGATCCGCTCCAGCAGCGGCTCGGTGCCGACGCGGGCGACCGGCAGCCCGTAGTAGACGGAGGCGGTGAGCAACGCCGTCGAGAAGCAGCCCACGACCAGGCCCGGCTTCCGGCCCGCGAAGACCGACTCGGCCAGCACCGGCGCGTCCAGCACGGTCAGCCGGACGCCGGCCTCGGCCGCCGCCTTCTCCAGTGCCTTGGAGTACTGCGCGGGCGCCGTCGGGTGCGGCTTGAAGACGACGGCGCGGAAGCCGGCGACGGCCGCCCCCCGCAACATCCGCACGTGCAGCGCCTCCTCCTCGGCCTGCGTGAGGATGTCGAGCGCCGCCAGGTACTGGCCGAGCAGCACGGCCGGGCGCTCCACCCCCAGCTCGTGCGGGGGCTTCGGCGCCGCGGCGGTGACCTCGTCGAGCACCGCGCGGAAGGCCCCGTTGGGCACCGTCTCGGACGGCACCCCGTACTCGGAGAGCAGCAGCGGACGCAGTCCCGGCACCAGGTCGAGGTGGAGCAACCGCCGCACGCGGCAGGCCGTGTTGACCGGCAGCCGGTCGCGGGTGGGCCCGTAGCTCATCAGCCCGTCCGCGTACACGTGGATGTCCGCGTCCGCGAAGATCGTGGCCAGCGCGGCGGCCGGCGTCGCGTGCACCGACTCCACGACCAGCTCGACCGGGCCCTCGCCCAGGTTCCAGTAGCGGCGCAGCAGCCGGTCCCAGAGCGGGGCGTCGCGGTCCAGCGGGCGCCAGTCGCCGGGGTGGAACGGGCGGATCGCGTCGTTCCAGTCCAGCACCCGGTCGAAGCGGGCGGAGACCGCCTCCCAACCGGCCATCTCGGGCAGGCCGGTCGCGGTCTCGGGGATGGCCGCGTTGTTGGATACCAGCAGGACACGGGTGGTCTCGCCGCGCGCGCCGAAGAGGCCGGCGTCGAGGGCGGCGGCCAGGGTGGCGGCGCCGTAGAGGGTGGAGACCTCGAAGAGCTGGGTCCTGCGTCCCGTGCCGCCGCTCACGCCACGACCGCCTTCCGGTTCCGGCCGGCCAGGCGCCGCAGCACCCGACCGCGTTCGTCGCCCATGGCCGTCAGGGTGCGTTCCAACAGCTCGGGCGGAAAGCTCTGGAGGGCGGCGGCGGCCTCGCGCTTCAGCCGCCTGGCGGCCGCCGGCTCGTAGCCGTCGGCGTTGGCGGCGTGGAAGGCGATCATCGCGCAGTAGGTGCGGACGATCTTCGGCAGGAAGCGGTCCGCGTCCGGGTCGTCCACCACCTCGGCGAGTATCCGGTCGTGGGCCGGGAGGAAGTCGAGCTGCCGCTCGTCCTTGATCTGCGTCAGCGAGGTGGTGACGCCGCGCCGGTAGAAGACCCCGAGCAGCCCGACGGTGGCCATGGTGCGGGCGCGCAGGTGCAACTGCCAGGTGAAGAGCCGGTCCTCGGCGGTGCGCAACCCGGTCTCGAAGCGCAGCCCGCGCTCTTCCAGCAGCGCACGCCGGTAGATCCCGGCCCAGACGAACGGGTAGTCGACCATGGTCTTGCGGTCGGCGGGACCGATCGCGTCCCTCGGGTCGAACGCCCGGTCGCGGGTGGGCGAGGGCGCGCGCACGACGGTCCGCCGGCGGGCGGTGGACTGCACATGGTCGGTGCGCACCACGTCGCAGTCCAACTCCTCGATGGCGTCGACCAGTTCGTCGAGATAGCCGGGCGCGTACCAGTCGTCGCCGTCCAGGAAGGTGAGGTACTCGCCGTTGGCGGCGTCGATGCCCGTGTTGCGGGCCTGGGAGATCCCCCTGTTGGTCTCGTGCCTGATCACTCGGGAACGTGCCAACTCCCCCTCCGCCCGGCCGAGGATCTCCCCCGTGGCGTCGACGGAACGGTCATCCACCAGGATGAACTCCGTCTCCGGGCCGGCGTTCCTGGCTAGTCCGCGCAGGGTGGTGGGCAAGAAGTCCTGCACGTTGTGGCAGGCGACGATGACAGAGAGTTTTGGCACCAGGTTTCCAGAAGCCGTAGGCAGAGTCCATGCGACGGTAAACACCTGATCAGCGGTCCAGGGTAAGGGGAGATGACCCGGTGGTGAACCATGTGTGTACGCTCGATGAGCCCCGGCGTTTCCCCTGGTCAGCGGTGTGCTGTCGCGGTGCCGCGGTCGCCCGCGCCGGTCCGCGGGTTCGTCGCACCGGGTCGCCACGGCACGGGCCTGTGCCGTCCGGGGACGGCTGATGCCGCGGTCGGCTTCCCGGTCGGCAGCTCACGAGCCGATCACCGCGCCGCACCGCCCCTCACTCCAGCGGGCCCGGGGGCGGCGGTGGGTGGCGGGAAGACGACGCGGACGGTGAGGCCGCCGTCCGGATTGGCCTCGGCCGTGACGATCGCGCCGTGCGCCCGCGCGATCGAGGCGACGATGGACAGCCCCAGGCCCGCGCCCTCCCCCGGCGCGTGCTGCCGCGCCTGGAGCCGGCGGAACGGCTCGAACAACTGGGTGACCACGCCGGGCGGCACCGGCGGACCCGTGTTGGTGACCCGCAGCCCCTCGGCCCCGGTGCGGACCTCGACCTTCCCGCCGGGCGTGTTGTAACGCACGGCGTTGCCCACCAGGTTGCGGACGAGATGCTCCAGCAGGATGGCCTCGCCGGTGACCGTCAGCGGCAGCGCCTCGGTGCGCAGGGAGATCCGCCGGCCGTCCTCCGCCTCCAGCTCCTCGCTCTCCTCGAACTCGGCCGCCACGGCGGCGGCGACGGTGTCCAGCCGGACGGGTTCGGCGTGCTGGAGCCCCTGGTCGGTCACCGAGAGGAGCAGCAGGGCCTCGATGAGCCGCTCGTTGTCGTCCGCCACGTCGACGAGTTTGCGGCGGATCCGTTCGACCTGGTGGGGGTCGGGGTCGGCCAGACCGATCTCGGCCGCGGCCCGCTGGGTGGCGAGGCTGGTGCGCAGTTCGTGCGCGGCGTTGGCGGTGAAACGCTGCTGGGCGGTGAGCAGCGTCTCGATGCGGTCGAGCATGGCGTCGAAGGTGTCGGCCAGTTCCTTCAGTTCGCCGGGCGGCGCCTTCAGGGCGATGCGCTCGTGCAGGCTGTGCCCCGACAGCCGGCGGGCGGTGGACGTGATGACGCGCAGCGGGCGCAGCACCCGCCCGGCCATCCACCAGGACACCAGCATCGAGAGCCCGGCGCAGCAGGCCAACGCGATCAGCGAGATCACCAGCAGCCGGTCGAGCGCGGCCTCGGACGCCACGTCGACCAGATCGGTGACGGCCTGCGTGTCGCTGGACCCGAGGTACGTCGTCTCGTCGTACCTCGGCGTCGTGCCGTCGATGAGCGGGCTGGGTCGTTCCAGCGGGGCGCCGACGACCGCCCGGGTCATGCTGGCCCCGAGGTTCTGCCGCGCCATCTCGTAGACCAGGGCGATGACGACTCCGGAGACGGCGACGAGCAACCCGCCGTAGAGAGCGGTCAGCCGGGCCCGTTCCCCGGACAGCCGACTCCTGAGCCCCGCGCCGTTCACGGGACGCCCGGCCCGTCGGCGTCGGCGTCGGCGTCGGCGTCGGCGAGGACGCGGTAGCCGGCGCCGGTGACGGTCTCGATGAGCGGCGGATCGCCGAGCTTCGCGCGGAGTTTGCTGATGGTGATGCGAACGGCGTTGGTGCGGTAGCTGGTGTTCTCCTCCCACACCGTCTCGATCAGGTCCTCGTTGCTCACCACCGCGCCGTCCGCCCGCAGCAGCGTCTCCAGAACCCCGAACTCCTTGCGCGACAGCGCCAGTGCCCGACCGTGGCGGGTGACGCTGCGGCGGCTGCTGTCCAGCAGCAGAGCGCCACGCCGGATCGCCGGCGGCAGCGCGGGGCCGGAGCGGCGGCCCAGGGCGAGGACCCTGGCCAGGAGTTCGGCGTAGGCGAACGGCTTCGTCAGGTAGTCGTCCGCCCCCAGGCCGAGCCCGTCCACCCGGTCGCGCACCGAACCTGAGGCGGTGAGCATCAGGACCCGCGTGGGCAACGACTGGGCCACGACGCGGCGGCAGACCTCGTCGCCGTGCAGGCCCGGCAGGTCGCGGTCCAGGATCAGCACGTCGTAGTCACGCAGTTCGAGTCTCCTGAGGGCCTCGACCCCGTCGTGGGCCACGTCCACCGGGACGGCGTCGCGCCGCAGTCCTTCGGCGACCATCTCGGCCAGGAATATCTGGTCCTCAACCAGCAGTACCCGCATGTCCCCTTCCTACCGCAGGGCCGAGGGCCGGCCGGCGCATCGCGATAAGGAAACGAAAGGCCGGGCCCGCGTACAACGGAAACCGTCCGCAGCCGGCCCGGCGCGCAGGCCGGCCGGACAACCAGAGGCGGGCCGTCCTGCCCGCCTCCCGACTGGAAGGAACCGACCATGAAGGTGACCCGTTTCGCCACCCGCGCCGCGATGACGGCGGTGGGCGCCGTCGCGGCGCTGACCCTGCTCGGCGCCGGCACCGCGTCGGCCGACTCCCGTACGGGGTCCGACACCGACCACCACCCGGGCGAGACCATCGAACTGCCCGAGGGCACCCCCTCCGTTCCGGGGCACCCGATCGAGGAGCTGCCGCCCGGCGAGACCATCGAGCTCCCCGAGGGCACCCCCTCCGTTCCGGGGCACCCGATCGAGGAACTGCCCGCCCTGCCCACCGTCCCGGTCGAGGACCTGCCCCCGGGCTCGTTCGTCCCGGCCCCCGCCGAGCCCGGCGTCCCCGCCGAGGCCGACGCCGAGTAACCCCGCCCCCGCCCCGGGCCGCCGGGCCCGGGGCGGGGCTCGTGCCGCCGCGGGGTCAGGGCCGGGGCTGGCAGTGGGGGCACCAGTAGGTGGGGCGTTCGCGTCCCGGCTCGCCGTGGTGGTCCGCGGTGACGCGGATCGCCGTGCCGCAGACCAGGCACGGCCGCCGCGCCCGGCCGTAGACGTGGAGCCGCGCGCGCCGGTCGCCCGGCGCGGTCGTGGTGCGGTCGTAGCGGTCGCGGTTCCGCGCCAGCAGGCGGGCGGCGTGGTCCAGCAGCCGGGGCAGCGTCTCCCCCTCGGCCAGCTCGCCGACCGGCGTCCAGGGGGAGACCCCCGCGAGGAAGCACAGTTCGGCCATGTAGACGTTGCCGATCCCGGCCAGGTTGCGCTGGTCGAGCAGCGCGTCGCCGAGTGGGCGGGCAGGGGAGGCGGTCAGCCGGGCCAGGGCCTCGGCGGGGTCCCAGTCGGGTCCGAGCAGGTCGGGTCCGAGATGGCCGACGGCCGTGGACTCCCGGTCGGTGCACAGCAGTTCCAGCTTGGGGAGCCGGTATCCGACGGCGGAGGTCTCGTCCGTGGCGAGCACGGCCCTGATCTGGTGTCCCGGGCCCCCGCGCCAGCGCTCGCCCGGCGCGAAGAGCCGCCACGCTCCCTCCATCCCGAGGTGCGAGTGCAGCGTGAGGCCGCCCTCGACGCGGGTCAGCAGGTGCTTGCCCCTGGACACCACCCCGGCCACCGTCCGTCCCCGCAGGTCGACCGTGGCCAGCCGGGGCACGCGCAGGTCGGAACGGGTCAGCCGGCGGCCGGCCAGCGCGGCGTCCAGCCGGCTGGCGGTCAGCCAGACCGTGTCTCCCTCGGGCACCCCTCCATCATGGAGCCGCCGCCGTCGGGGCGAAACGGGAGGCGGTCAGACGAGCATCACCAGCAGCGTGACGCCGACCGCCATCAGCGCCAGCGCGAGATACCCCATGACCAGGCCGCCGGTGGCCATGCCGTCGCCCGACTCGCCGGTGCGGCGGATCGTGGCCTTGGCCCGGTGGCCGAGGATGACGGCGGGGATGGCGGTCAGCCCGTAGGTGAAGAAGCAGGCGATGCCGCAGACCATGGCGGCCACCGCGGCGCCGTTGGTCTGGGGCGGCGGCGGGAACGGCATCGGCCGGGGGTGGAGCGTGCGCGGCGGGGGGCCGGGGACCGGGCCGAAGGTCGGCGGGCGCTGGATCACCACGGCCGGGGGGCCGAAGGTGCCGGGCGCGCCCGGTGCGTAGGGGCTGGTGGCGGGCGCGGGGACGGGGCCCTGGGGAAGGTCGGCGATCAGCGGCTGGATCTGCGCGTAGGTCGTCGTCTCGTGGAGGCGCCTGACCCGGTCGTCCAACTCGTCCTTGGACAGCCGGCCCTCGGCGAATCCGGCCTTGAGCACGTCGGCCGCGCGCTCCCGGTCGCTGTCCGAGGCGCGCATCTGAACCGGATGGACGGGCCCCCCGCCCTGCCAGTGCTGCGTCGTCATCGTGCACCCTCCCCACGTCACGCCCGACCTCGCTGGCACCGCTTCGCCCCGGCGACGGTGCGTCCCGGCGGTGCTCCACGGGCCGGGAGCCAGCCGTTCCCCCCAGGGGAGACGTCTGAGTCGTCACCGAAGTTCCCCGCGGCGGAAGATTCGGTCGGTTTCGGTCGATCTCGTTCGCTTGCGGCCGGCCCGGTCCCCTCCATGGTGGCGCACCAGGGGCCGGGCGTCCACGGTGTTCACCGGCGCGCGTGGGCGCGCGCGGCGCTACCAGACGGGGCGCAGCGGGGGCGGCGAGCCGTCGCTCATCGCGTGGACGAGGGCGGTCAACTCCGCGCGCAGCACGCCGAGGTCGGCCTGCCCGGTGCGCAGGGCCAGCTCCGCCTCCAGCTCGGCGATGACGCGGCCGGCCACCTCCAGATGGCGTTCGGCGCTGTCGGTGAGGACGACCAGCCGGCGCCGCCCGCCGGCGGGGTGGGGGCGGCGCGCGACATAGCCGCGCTGCTCCAACTCCTTCACCAGTTGGCCGGCGGCCTGCTTGGTCACGCCGAGCCGTTCGGCCAGCTCGCTGCTGGTGGCGCCGGGGCCGCGCAGCGCCTGGAAGGCCATGCCGTGCAGCGGGCGCAGCCCGGGGTAGCCGGCCTCGGCGACCCGGCGGTCGAACTCGGCGACCACCAGTTGGAACCCCATGCCCAGCAGAAAGGTCAGCTCTCCCGCCGGTGGCCGGTCCGTTCCCTCGCGTTCCACGCGGACCATGGTGACACGGGGCGAGTAAAGGTGCTTTACTCACCCCATCGAGTAAAGCGCCTTTACTCACCCGACCCCGCAGGGAGACCCGCTGATGCGCCTCGTCGCCACCACCCCGGAACCGGTGACCACCCCCAACGCCACCATGACCCCGCTCGCCGCGCCCAGCCTCGGCACCGAGGAACTCAGCGTCTGGCGCGTGGAGATGGCCCCCGGCGCCGTCGGCCCCGAGCACACCGTCGACCGCGAGCAGATCTGGACCGTGACCCACGGCGCCCTGGAGATCGCGGCCGACACCGGGACCCTGACCGTCTCCGCGGGGCGGAGCGCGGCGCTCCGCGCCGGCACGCCCCGCGAAATCCGCTGCCCGGGCGGGGAACCGGCCGGCGCCCTGGTCGCGATGGCCGCCGCGGGTCGCGTCACCACGCCGGCGGACCCGGAGCCCCGCCCGTTGCCCTGGGCGCGCTGACCCGGGCCGGCCTCACGCCTCCGCCCTGGCCGCCCGCCAGTGCGCGGCGAACGCCGCCGCGTCGTCCGCGTGGCAGTGGATGACGCGGGCCGTCGCCTCGCGGCCCAGCGGACGGCGGAAGGTGACGGGCGCGGAGAGCTCCACGGTCAGGCTGGTCTGGCCGGCCACGCCCAGGTCGACGGTGCCGCTCTCGGCGTCCACCTTCAGCAGACCGCCGTCCCGGAAGCGCCGGTCGACCCGCACCTCGCGGACCAGCGGCGCCGGCAGCGGGATGTCGACCAGCGCGCCGTAGCGCAGCCGCAACGAGCCGTCCACCCCGACCAGATGGGGCCGGGTCACGCAGGAGAGCTGGAATTCGACCGCGAAGAGCGTCCCCCAGATCCCCAGCACCAGCAGCACCAGATGGACCAGCGGCCACGGGATGATCAGCGCCAGCACCACCGTCTCCACGACCGAGACGGTCAGCATGATCCAGAACACGGCCGCCTGGCCCGCGACGTAACCGAACGCCCGGTCCCCCGCCTCCAGGCCGTGCGGGCCCCGCCGCGCCAGCCACCGCAGCAGGCAGCCGAACAGGACGAGCTCATGGACGACCAGCCGCCGGACGACGCGCGCCGCGGTGCTCATCGGGAACGCTCCCCGAGCAGCTCCACGACCCGGCGCACCACCGCGAGCTGCGCCGGCCCGTGGTCGGCGAAGAAGGCGTCGGCGAACGCGCCGGTGAGGTCGCCCGGCCCGACCCCGGCGGCCAGCCGCGCCACCTCCTCCGGCAGGCTTTCCACGACGCGCGCCGCCAGCGGCCCCACCCGGGGGTCGTCCGCGTCGGCGTCGGCGAGCGCGTCCAGTTCCGCGTAGACCCCGTAGGCCGCCGCCATCGCCTCCGGGTCGTCCCCGAACGCCGAGACCAGCGACGAGAGCCAGGCCCCCTGGTCGCCCCCCTGCGGCGCCGCACCCTCCAGCAGCGCCATCAGCTCGCGCTCCCTGACCGCCGCGTCCGGTTCCGGCCCGCCCAGCGTGTCCGCCGTCTCCCGCATCCGGCGGAAGAGCGCGGTCAGCTCCGGCGAG
Organism: Streptomyces zhaozhouensis; assembly: GCF_900230195.1. GTDB lineage: Bacteria > Actinomycetota > Actinomycetes > Streptomycetales > Streptomycetaceae > Streptomyces > Streptomyces zhaozhouensis. The sequence continues at coordinate 175,907 of NZ_OCNE01000012.1, read as the reverse complement.
ACCGGGCCCTCCGTCGGCAGCCCCGGGTGCCCCTCGGCCTCGGCCAGCAGCTCGGCGACCCGCGCGCGGCGCGCCCTGACGGCCTCCTCCTGCCGGGCCAGCTCGGCGTCGAGCTCGCCGAGCACCTCGCGCAGCTCGACGCCGCTCTCGTCGTCGAGCACGTCCCGCGCCTCGTCGAGGCTGAGCCCCAGCGCGGTCAGCCTCCGCACCCGCACCACCCGGTACGCGTCGCGCAGGCCGTACACCCGGTACCCGCCGGGGGTCCGGTGGGGCTCGGGCAGCAGCCCGATGTGGTGGTAGTGCCGCACCGTCCTGGGGGTGACCCCGGTCAACGCGGCCAGCTCTCCGATTCGCATGACCCCAGTGAAGAGCTTGCCGCGACGTCAGGGTCAAGCGCCGCGTCGCGCCGCGCCGGCGGCCCCGGTCAGCGGCGGCCCCCCGCCCCGCCCGTTCCGCGTCCCAGCAGCTCGGCGAGCCCCCGCCGGGTCGCCGCCACCACCACCCGGTCCCCGCCCCGCAGCACGTACCCCGGGTGCACGTCCCACAGCAGCCCCCCGGAGACGCCCTCGCCCGAGGCGCGGACCGCCGCCAGGTCCCGCTCCCGCTCGGCGGGCGCCGACAGGTCCAGCGCCAGCACCCGCCACGCGCCGGGCCGGGAGGCCTCCGCGACCGTCCGGCCGCCGAGGTGGGGGAAGTCGTCCACCTCCAGCGCCGCGAAGAGCAGCACCTTCCGTTCGACGGGTATCGCCCCCAGAATCTGCCGCCCCATCATCGCGCTGGCGAACGCGGGCGCCGCGAGCGTGGAGACGCTGCGGCTCCGCGTCAGCGCCTCGGGGTGCGCCGCCTTCAGGGTGCGGTACACGACGGTGGCGAAGTCGTCGTCGTACAGCCGCAGCGCCACCCGCAGCTCCGGCTTGACGGTCCTGGCGTGCAGCGCCGCCTCCAGGTTGGTGGCGTCCACGCTGGTCAACGCGAGCAGGGCGCGCGCCCGGTGGACCTTGGCCGACTCCAGCACGTCCTCCTGGGTGACGTCGCCGAGCACCACCGGCACGCCCAGCCGCCGGGCCAGCGGGATGCCCCTGGCCTCCGGGTCCTCCTCCACGCAGACCACCGGGATGTCCATCTCCCGCAGCTGCGCCAGCACCCGGGTGCCGACCTTGCCGAGGCCGAGCAGCACCACGTGGCCGGAGAGCCCGCGCGGGGGGCGCGGCAGGTTCGCCGTGCCGCGGAACGCGCCCAGCGCCTGGAGCGCCGCCGCGATCAGGATCGGCAGCAGCGCCAACCCGACAAGCCCGGAGACCAGTTGGATGGACTGCCGGGCCACGGGCTCGTCCACGGCCGGGTCGCCGATGGAGAAGATGTCGAGCAGCGTCAGATAGGCCGCGTTCACCACGTCGCCCCCGGTGGCCCGCCACAGCGCCAGCGCCAGCGCGAGCACGGCGAGCGCGATGCCCAGCAGCGAGAGCCGCAGCCGCCGGGAGAAGATCTCCGCCAGCGGCGCCATCCGCCGCGCCAGCCGGCGTGGCGGCAGCGGGGGGCCGGCGTGGGTGACCGTCTCCAGCACCACCGTGCCGCGTCCGGTCGCCTGCCCCACCTCCCGGTCGTCGGGCAGCAGTTGGGGGCCCTCGCCGCCGCTGTTGTCCGAACCCTCGGTGCCGGCCGGGTCGTTGACCGTCGCCGAGAGCAGCGCCAGGGTGCACAGGCCGGGGTCGGCGATCTCGCCGTCGGCCGGCGGGTTGCGCTCGACGGCGCGCAGCAGCAGCCCGTCGGCGCTCACCACCTTGCGGGTGCCGGCGACCGCCGTGGCGGCCAGCGCGGGGGCGGCGGTGTCGGCGTCGGAGAGCACGGTGGTGGTGGCGTCCAGCTCCCTCGGGTCGATGTCGGGCAACGCCACCGCGGCGGCCTGGTCGAGGAGTTGGGCGAGATGCTGGCCGAGGCGGCGGTTGTAGTGCCGCACGACCAGCCGCAGGTGCGGGTTGAGCCGGCGGGCGGCGAGGGCGCCGCGCAGGTTGGTCTCGTCGTCGTCGTAGACGAGGGCGAGCGCGGTGGCGTGCGCGACGCCCGCGCGGCGCAGCACCTCGTCGGTCGGCTCGGCGGCGGTCATCTCCCCTATCGGCACGCGGATCCCGCCGCCGGTGGTGTCGTCGGCCGCGGGGGCGGGCGACGGCCGGTTGATGGCCGCCGACATGCGGCCGATCAGCGCGGAGACCCGCGGCCTGGCCCCGCCGACGGGCTCGCCCGCGGTGGTCGCCGGCGGCATGACCAGGGTCACGCGCTCCCGGTAGACGTCGTGCAGCTCCTCGGCGAGCCGCACGGCTAACGCGTCGTCGCCGCAGACGATCATGTGCTCGGTGCCCACGGTCCTGAGGCCGGGGGTGGAGGGCTGGGGAGGAAGCGCGGTCACGGCGGGGTGGCATTCCCTTCGGCTCGACGGGAGGGACGGGGCGCGGCGCCCCCGCACTTACTGCCCCTCCCGGGGCAAGGCAATGTCCATGATCGCGTCAAGCCGCGGCCGCCGTGCCGCGGCCGTCGACCCGCCAGACAGCCAGGGCGGGCCGACGGGGCCGTGCCGGCAACCGCCCCTCGCCCGGGCCCGTTCGCGGTGGCGGCGGCAGCCGAGCACCCCACCGGCACGGCACCTCTCGCACACGCTCCGGACGTTCGCCCCGGCGGCGCGTTGTCCCATCGCTTCCCCATTACATCCGTCACTCGCACTGATGACGGACGTCACTCGTCACGGTCCCGGGGCCTGCGGATCATGGATTTTTACGTAACCCCTCGGCGAGCGGGGGCCGTTCGCCCGCACTCGCCGTTTAAGGAGAAGTATGCGTACCCTTGCCCGCGTCCGTCGGACGGCAGCGCTCGGTGTGCCGCTGCTGATGGTGGGAATGCTCGGTGCCTGCACGTCATCGAACGCGGACGAGTCCCAGGAGGAGTCGTCGCAGGAGTCCTCGCGGGAGTCCTCGGAGGAGCTGCGGCGTTTCTACGAGCAGGAGCTGGCCTTCGAGCCGTGCGAGCCCTACGCGAGCAACGAGACCGATGCGGAGCTGTTCGCCGACGAGCGGTTCGAGTGCGCCCGCATGGAGGCGCCGATGGACTATGAGGACCCGGGTGGCGAGACGGTGTCGATCGCGCTGCTGCGGGTGCCGGCGAAGGACGGGGAGCCGATCGGGTCGTTGATGACCAACCCGGGCGGCCCGGGGTTCGCGGGCATGAGCTTCGCCCCGCTGATCGCCGCGATGGCGCCCGACAGCCCGGTCCTGGAGCGGTTCGACCTGATCGGCATCGACCCGCGCGGCGTCGGCGCGTCCACCCCCGCGCTGGACTGCTACACCGACGCCGAACGCGAGAACGACGAGATGTCGGAGAAGCTGATCGTCGGCAGCTGGACGGAGGAGGAGACGCGGCAGTGGGTGCGGCAGTGCGCCGAGCGCACCGGGAGTGAGGAGTTCCTCTCCCACGTGGGCACCCGGGACGCCGCGCGTGACATGGACGTGCTGCGGGCGGTGCTGGGCGACGACAAGCTGAGCTACCTCGGCACGAGTTACGGCACGCGGCTGGGCGCGGTCTACGCCGAGATGTTCCCCGAGAACGTCCGCGCGCTCGTTCTCGACGCGCCGATGGACCCCTACGCGGGCACCATGGAGCGGCGTGAGCAGCAGTACCTCGGCCTGCGGCGCTCGTTCGAGCTGATGGGCGCAGCGTGTACGGAGTTGCCGGACTGCCCGCTCGGTTCCGACCCCGAGGCGGTGACCGAACGATTCCAGGAGATCGTCCGGCCCCTGATCGACGAGCCGGTCCCGGCCGGGGACGGACGAGTCCTCAGCTTCTCCGACGCGATCGACGGGGTCGTCGCCGGGCTGTACTCGGAGGCGAGCTGGCCCGCGGTCGTCGAGGGCATCCGCGAGGTGCGGGACGGGCGCGGGGACGCCCTGATCGGACTGCACGACGCCTACTACCAGCGGTATGCCGACGGCACCTACAGCGACGCCCTCGAAGCCACCGAGGTCATCAACTGCCTGGACGAGGATCGGCTCACCCCGGAGCAGGAGTCGCGGCTCAGGCACACGATGATCGGGGACGCCCCGTTCTTCGACCCCGGCCGGCCGCTGGACGACACCCGGAACATGTGTGAGGCGTGGCCGGTGGAGCCGACCCTGGGCTACCCCTACGCCACGGACATCGAGGGCCTGCCCGACACGTTGACCGTCGCCGTCACCGGCGACCCCGTGACCCCGTACGAGGAGGGCAGCCGCCTGGCCGAGGCGCTGGAAGGCAGCCTGCTCACCGTCGAGGGCGAGCAGCACGGCGCCGCCCTGCTGGCCGGCAACGCGTGCGTCGACGACACCGTTGCCGACTACCTCATAGACCTCACCTCCCCGCCCGCGGACGCCCGTTGCGTCCTCGAATGACCGCGCCGCGCCGGCCGGTGCGGAACGGTGCTCGACTACACGAGTCGGGGGGAGCCGTCCGTGCGGACGGCTCCCCCGTCCCCGGCTACTCCCCCTCGGTCAACGGCAGGTCCCTGCGGCCCTGCGCCTCCGCGAACTCCCGGGACTTGACGAGCATGGCCTGCTGGATCTCCTCCTCGGTCAGCTCCTCCTGCCCTCCCGGGCCGTACTTGTCCATGACGGTTTTGCTGATGCTCATCGAGCAGAACTTCGGTCCGCACATCGAGCAGAACTGAGCGGTCTTGGCCGGCTCCGCCGGCAGCGTCTCGTCGTGGTAGGCGCGGGCCGTCTCCGGGTCGAGGGAGAGGTTGAACTGGTCCTCCCAGCGGAACTCGAAGCGCGCCTCCGACAGCGCGTCGTCCCAGTCCCGCGCGCCCGGGTGCCCCTTGGCCACGTCCGCCGCGTGCGCCGCGATCTTGTACGCGATCACCCCGGCCTTCACGTCGTCCCGGTCGGGCAGCCCCAGATGCTCCTTGGGCGTCACGTAGCAGAGCATCGCGGTACCCCACCAGGCGATCATCGCCGCGCCGATGGCCGAGGTGATGTGGTCGTAGGCGGGCGCGATGTCGGTGGTCAACGGGCCGAGGGTGTAGAACGGCGCCTCCTGGCAGAGCTCCTGTTGCAGCTCCACGTTCTCCTTGATCAGGTCCATCGGGACATGCCCCGGGCCCTCGACCATGGTCTGCACGTCGTGTTCGCGCGCGACCCGGCAGAGCTCGCCGAGCGTGCGCAACTCGGCGAACTGCGCCGCGTCGTTGGCGTCCGCGACACAGCCGGGGCGCAGCCCGTCGCCGAGGGAGAAGGTGACGTCGTAGGCGGCGAGGATCTCGCACAGCTCCGCGAAGTGCGTGTACAGAAAGCTCTCCCGGTGGTGCGCCAGACACCAGGCGGCCATGATCGAGCCGCCCCGGGAGACGATGCCGGTCTTTCGCCGCGCGGTCAGCGGCACATGGCGCAGCAGCACACCGGCGTGCACGGTCATGTAGTCCACGCCCTGCTCGGCCTGTTCCACGACGGTGTCGCGGTAGACCTCCCAGCTGAGTTCCTCGGCCTTGCCGCCGACCTTCTCCAGGGCCTGGTAGAGCGGAACGGTGCCGATCGGCACCGGTGAGTTGCGCAGCACCCACTCGCGGGTGGTGTGGATCTCCCGGCCGGTGGAGAGGTCCATCACGGTGTCGGCGCCCCAGCGGGTGGCCCATGTCATCTTCTCCACCTCCTCGTCGACGGACGAGGTGACGGCGGAGTTGCCGATGTTGGCGTTGACCTTGACCAGGAAGTTCCGGCCGATGATCATCGGCTCGGTCTCCGGGTGCCGGACGCTGGCCGGCAGCACGGCCCGGCCGGCGGCGATCTCGTCGCGGACGAACTCGGGGGACCGGTTCTCCCGCAGCGCCACGAACTCCATCTCCGGGGTGACCACGCCCCTTCTCGCGTAGGCCAGTTGGGTAACGGCCCCGGTGCCGTCCCCGGCCCGTTCCTCGATCCACCGCCGCCGCAGCGGGGGCAGCCCCTCGCGGACGTCGCAGGTCACCCCGGGGTCGGTGGCGGGTCCCGAGGTGTCGTAGAGGGTCACCGCACCGCCGTCGGTGAGGTGGACCCGGCGCACCGGCACCCGGATGTCCGGGCGGCTTCCGGTGAGATATCCCTTGTGCGCGCCGATGACGGGCGCGACGGACGCGCCCGTTGACAGTTCGGTCATCAGACCTTGCTCCCTACGCCGGCATTACCCGGTAACAGGTTCGGCGGTCGGCGCAGCCACAGCGCCCTCTCAGCCTCGTGCTCGAAGCTCCCGCGGCGATTCGTTCCCCTCCACGCTAAGCCCCCGGGGCCGCCCCCGGCCAGGGGGCCTCCCCGCGGGGCAACGCCGGTCCACCACATGACGGAAGATGCACTTTGTGGCATCTCTCACGGTCGGATTCTCGCTAAATTGCGGGGATGACGGAGATCGCGATCAGTGCCGCCCGTTCCCAACTCGGCGACCTCGTACGGCGGGCCGCCCACGCGCGTGAGCCCATCGCCCTGACCGACCACGGGCATGTCGCCGCCGTGCTCGTCTCGCCCCAGGCGCTGGAGGACTACGAGGACTCGATCGCCGTGCTGCGGTACGAGCTGCGTCAGGCGCGGGGCGACACCAGCGGACGCACGTCCCTGGCCGAGGTGCGGGCGATGCTCGACGCGGGCGACGCCGCGTGAGGCACGAGGTCGAGTGCGAGCCCTCGGCGCTGAACGCCGCCGCCCGCTTCCTCAAGGACGACCCGGCGGGACCGCGGGACCTTCTCGAAGCGATCGACGGCCTGGCCGACGATCCGCGCCCCGGGAGCAGCGCCCCGTTCGGCGACTACCGCAGGCTGCGGGTGGGGCCCTACCGCGCGCTCTGCGCGATCGAGGACGCGGCGGTGCGGGTGCTGGTCCTCCACCTCGGCCGCGCCGGGTGACACGGCGGCGGCACGGCCGCGCCGGGACGGGACCGTTCGGCGGCGTGTTTGAGCGATGATCGGAACGTGACCTCCCCTCAGGAACCCGGCGCGGACCCCCTGGACCCGCGCGCCCATCCCCACGGCCACACCCATCAGCACGGCCCGGTGGAGCCGGTCTCGGACCGGCTGCGGCGGGTGATAGCCGCCGTTCTGGTGCCGTTCGGGGTGGTGATGCTCGCCGGTCTCGTGCTGCTCTGGCCGGGTGGCGCGCCCGAGCAGGAGGAACGGTCGGGTGTCGGCTTCGACCAGCAGCACGAGGACGCCCGCGTCACCGAGTTGACCCAGCACCCCTGCGAGGACCTGGGCGTCCAGGTGCAGCAGGGCGTCACCGGGCCGTGCGAGCAGGCGACCGTCGAGGTGACCAGCGGCCCGCACGCGGGGCACACGTTCACCGAGGTGGTCCCGCCCGACGCGACCAAGCGCTTCCACGACGGTCAGGAGGTGGTCGTCGCCTACGCGCCCGAGGCGCCGGAGGAGCTGCGCTACAGCGTCGTCGACGTGGACCGCGAGGTGCCGATGCTGCTGCTGGCCGCGATCTTCGCGATCGTGGTGGTGGCGGTGGGGCGGATGCGCGGCCTGCTGGCGCTGGTCGGCCTGGTGGTCAGCTTCCTGGTGCTGACGCTCTTCATCCTGCCGGCGGTGCTGCACGGCTCGAACCCGCTGCTGGTCGCGGTCATCGGCGGCAGCGTCATCATGCTGGCGACGTTGTACCTGTGCCACGGGGTCAACGCGCGGACGTCCGTCGCCGTGCTGGGGACGCTGGTCTCGTTGCTGCTGATCGGGCTGCTCGGCTCGCTCTTCATGGAGCTGGCGCACCTGACCGGGAACACCGACGACCAGACCGGCCTGGTGCACAGCCTCTATCCGGGCATCGAGATCAAGGGGCTGCTGCTGGCGAGCATCCTGATCGGTTCGCTCGGCGTGCTGGACGACGTGACGGTGACCCAGACCTCGGCGGTGTGGGAGCTGAAGCAGGCGGCGCCGACGGCGGGTTGGCGGCGGCTCTACTCGGCGGCGATGCGCATCGGCAGGGACCACATCGCCTCGGTGGTCAACACCCTCGTGCTGGCCTACGCGGGCGCCGCGCTGCCCCTGCTGCTGCTCTTCAGCATCGCCCGCAGCGGGGTGTCGACGGTGGCCTTCAGCGAGCTGGTCGCCGAGGAGATCGTGCGGACCCTGGTGGGGTCGATCGGCCTGGTGGCCTCGGTGCCGGTGACGACGCTGCTCGCGGCGCTCGTGGCGAGCGCCGACCGGCCGCCTGCCGGGCCGGCCGGGGAGAGGGGCGTCGAGTCGACGGGCGGGAGCGGTCCGTGGGGGGACGGGCCCTCGGCCGGGGCGACGGTGCCCGCGCCGTCCGGCCGCCGCTGGGGCGCCCCGCCGGGGCGTCGGCGGGCTACCAACCCCCGCCGGAGGAGGAAGAGGTGAACTTCCGCACCACGAAGATCAGCACGGCCACCACGGCGACGAAGAGCAGTATCCGGAAGACCAGGCCGATCACCCAGGTGAGGACGGTGAGCAGCAGGCCACCGAAGACCACCAGCGCGATGGCGGGGATCGCGATCCACCGCACCCACCACGGCAGTGTCATAAAGGCTTCCTTCATGGCCCGGGCTCCTGTTCGCGCGTGTCGTTGGCCGGACCTGGGCCCGGCAGCGTGATAACTCGATGACTCGATGCTAAGCGCGCACCCCACCCTCCCGGGAGTCGCGGCGGCCCCCGTCCTCCCCTGACCGTTCCCTGAGGTGAACCCTGAGAGAGCGTGTCCCGGGCGGCGGGGGCCGGGGCCGTCCGGCCCGGGTCAGCCCTCGGGGGGCGAGAAGACCACGAGCACCCGCAGGTCCTCGGTGATGTGGTGGAAGCGGGCCGGCTGCCCCGCCGGCACATAGACGACGCTGCCGCGCGCCACCATGGTCGTCTCCTCACCCACCGTGATGGACGCGCGACCGCTGACCACGAAGTTGATCACGTCCTGGGCGTGCGGCCGCTGGCTGTCCGCCTCCCCGGCCGCCAGCGCGTACAGGCCGGCCGACATCCGGGGCTCCCGCAGGAAGCGCAGGTAGGCACCGTTGTGCGCGGCGCGCTCCAGGTCAAGCCTGTCGAGCCGGAACTCCTTCATCTGCTCATTCCCCTTGCGTTCCCCTTGCGCACCGGGAGGCATCTGAAACGATCTCCCGTATGACAACCATCTTCGTGAAGCTGCTCGCCAACGCCGTGGCCCTGTCGGCCGCCGTCTGGCTGGTGAATGACATCACTCTCGGTGAGCCCGGCGAGAGCACCGGTGGCAAGGCCGTGACGCTGCTCATCGTGGCGCTGATCTTCGGTGTGGTGAACATCATCGTCAAGCCCATCGTGAAGTTCTTCGCCCTGCCTCTGCTGATCGTGACCCTCGGTCTGTTCACGCTGGTGATCAACGCCCTGATGCTGTTGCTCACCGACTGGCTCTCGGGCGACAAGTTCGAGGTCGAGGGCTTCGGTTCGGCGGTGCTGGGCGGCTTGATCATCTCCATCGTTTCGTGGGCGGTCAACCTGATCCTGGATCGCGACTGAAACCGGCGGTACTGGACCGAGGAACGACCGACATGTATCGCATCTGCTTTGTCTGCTCGGGGAACATCTGCCGCTCCCCGATAGCCGAGGCGCTGCTCCGCGCCCGGCTCGTCGACGAGGGGCTGGACACCGGCATCGTGGTGGACAGCGCCGGAACCGGCGGCTGGCACGCCGGGGAGCCGGCGGACCCGCGCGCCGTGGCCGCCATGAACGCCGCCGGTTACCCGGCGGGCAGCGGGGACCACACCGCGCGGCAGTTCGAGGTCTCCTGGTTCGACGAGTGTGACCTGGTCATAGCGCTCGACCGGGGCCACGAGAGCGAGTTGCGCCGGCTGGCGCCCGACGCCGCCGCCGCCGAGAAGGTGCGGCTGCTGCGCGCCTTCGGCGACGACGGCGCGGACGCCGCCTCCGGCGAGGCGCTGGACGTGCCGGACCCGTACTACGGGGACGACGCGGGCTTCGCCGAGTGCCTGGACATCATCGAGGCCGCCCTGCCCGGTCTGCTGAAGACCGTTCGGGAACGGACGGGGGCGGTGGGCTGAACCCCGCGCCCCCGGCGGGCGCGTGAGCGGAGCGGCGGGTCGCGGACGACGACCGCGCCGGGGAGACCCGGCGGGGGGTCGGCGGGCCCGCCGTACACTTGTGCGGCGATAGGGCCGATAACCGGCCACATCGGACACGACGGGAGAGCGGCGATGACGGGAGACGGGACGCGGGCCGTACGGGCGGGTCTGCCGGTGGCCGAGGCGTACCAACCGCCCGTCCCGCCACCGGTGTTCGCCGCGCACTTCCATCTGCCGGGCGATCCCTCCGTCGCCCCCTACGGCTACGGCCGCGAGTCCAACCCGACCTGGGTCGCGCTCCAGGACGCCGTGGCCGAGCTGGAGTCGCCGGACGAACGCGCGGAGGCGCTCGTCTTCCCCTCGGGGATGGCGGCGATCTCCGCCACGCTTCTCAGCCTGGTCGGGTCGGGCGACTCGGTGGTGCTGCCGGCCGACGGCTACCAGATCTGGCCGAAGCTGCGGCGCCGCGCCGAGGAGCGGGGCATCGTCTGCCACACCGCGCCGACGGGCGGCGACGGCCAGCTGACGGCACTGCGCGCCGCGTGGGACCGGGGCGAGCGGGTGCGGCTGCTGTGGCTGGAGACCCCCTCCAACCCGGGCCTCGACGTCTGCGACATCGCGGGCCTGGCGCGCGAGGCGCGCGCACGCGGCACGTTGGTCGCCGTCGACAACACCCTCGCCACCCCGCTCGGCCAGCGCCCCCTGGAGCTGGGCGCCGACCTGTCGGTGGCCAGCGGCACCAAAGCGCTCAACGGCCACGGCGACGTGCTGCTCGGCTATGTCGCCTGCCGCGACCCGGAGTTGGTCGAGGAGATCCGCCAGTGGCGCACCGTGCTGGGTGCCATCCCGGGGCCCATGGAGGCGTGGCTGGCGCACCGCGGGCTGGCCACGCTCCAGTTGCGCGTGGCACGCCAGGCGGAGAACGCGCTGGCCGTGGCGCACGCGCTGGCCGCACGCCCCGAGGTCAGTGGGCTGCGCCACCCCGGGCTTCCGGAGGACCGCGACCACGCGCTGGCCGCGCGGCAGATGCACTCCTTCGGCTGCGTGGTCTCGTTCACGCTGCCCGACCGCGCGCACGCCGAACGCTTCCTGGCGGCGCTGCGGCTGGTCGACGACGCCACCAGCTTCGGCGGGGTGAGGTCGACGGCCGAGCGGCGCGGGCGCTGGGGCGGGGACGCGGTGCCCGAGGGGTTCGTGCGGCTCTCGCTCGGCATCGAGGACCCGGAGGACCTGGTGGCCGACGTGCGCCGGGCGCTCGCCGACGCCGCGGGCTGAACGCCGCGGCGACCAGCGCGAGGTTTCACGGCGCGGCGGGCGGGCCACATGAACCCCATGGACCAGGCACAACCCGTGGTCAAGCGCACCGCACGGGCCATCCTGCTGGACGGCCCCGAGCTGATCGTGATCAAACGCGTGCGGCCCGGCAGCCCGCCCTACTGGATCACCCCCGGCGGCGGCGTCGAGCCCGGCGACCCGAGCGTGGTGGCGGCGCTGCACCGGGAGGTCTTCGAGGAGCTGGGCGCCCGCGTCACCGACGTGGTGCCGGCCTTCGTCGACACCGTGCCGCACGTGCCGGAGCAGGGGGAGGACGGGCCCCCGGGGCTGAAGGTGCAGCACTTCTTCGTCTGCCGACTCGTCTCGATGGACCCGTCCCTGCGCCACGGCCCGGAGGTCACGGAGCCGCGCGGCACCTACGAGATCGTCCGACTGCCGTTCAGCCGGGAGGGGTTGAACGCGGTGAACGTCGTGCCGCCGAGCCTCAACGCCTACCTCGGCAACAACATCCCCGGCATCCACGCCCTCCTCGCCCCCGACTTCGCCCACCGCTAGGGCGTCTCGTCAGCCGAACCAGCCGCCCGACGGCGGGGGCGACGGCGGCTGCTCCGCCCGTTCCACCCGGCGCGCACGCTCCAGCGCCCGCAGCGCCTCCGCGCGCCACTCGGCCGCCTGTGGCGGGGCCGGCTGCGCCGGGGCGGGGTGGTAGTGGTGCGGCGCCGGCCCGCCGTAGCCGGTCTCGTGCGCCGGCTGCTGCGGGTACCCGTGCCCGTGGGCGTGCGCCGGCACGGGCACCTGCGGCGCGTGGGCAACGGGCGGGACGGGTGGAACGGGCGGGAGTGCCGGCACCGGCGGCGCGGGCGGAGCCATCGGGGGAGCCGCCGGCGGCACCGGCGGCGCGCCCCCGTGCTCCCGCGCGGCCCGCTCCTCGCGCGCCTCCCGCGCCGCGCCGAAGAAGTCCCCGCCCTTGCGGCGCTGGTCGTCCGTGCCCCAGTCCCGCGCCGTCCGCTTGGGCGCCTTCACCAGGTGGGGTATGTGCTTGGCGCAGTGGATGTACGCCTCCTCCACCTCCAGCCGCACCCAGATCCTGGTGCGCCGCCCCGGCACCGACTCGTCGGGCAGCCAGGGGTGTGCCGCGCGGAGCTCGTCGTCGTCGGCCATCCGCGCCCGGCCGTTGACGTGCAGCCCGATCCTGGCGCGGTCGAAGTCGAGCAGCAGCAGCCCGGCGTGCGGGTTCTCGGCGAGGTTGCCGAGCGAGGCGTGCACCCCGTTCCCCCGGTACTCGGGCCAGGCCAGGGTGCGGGCGTCGAGGGCGTGGAGAAAGCCGGCGGGGCCGGCGCGGAACGTGTTGTCGCACTCCCCGTGCCGGTCGGAGGTGGCCAGGAAGAACATCTCGGCCGCGGCGATGAACTCCAGCATCCGCGCGTTGAGATGGTCGAGGACCTGGTCACGGTAGAAGCGGTCGGCGCGTTCCCGCGTGCCCAGCCGTTCCTGGAGGGCGTGTTCGCCGTCGCTGCCGGGGCGATCGGCGCGCTGGGCCAGCCCTGCCGGCCATCCGTTTCCCGCTGTCCCTGCCATGGCGCTTACTTTCTACGGTTGCCGAAGTTGTCGGTGGTGGGAGGCCGGCGCCGGCGGGCGCCGTGGCGGTCTCACCGCGCGGGCGAGGCCGGCCCCTCGGCGTCCCGCACCAGCGAGCCGACGAAGTCGTGTCGGATGCGGTCGGCGGGGATGCCGCTGGAGACCAGGGCGTCCACTCCCTTGCGGATCATCTGCGGCGGTCCCGAGAGATAGCCGTCGAACTCCCGCCAGGGTCCCAACTGTCGCACGGCCTCCGGGAGCTGGCCCGCCATGCCGAGGGTCGAGCGCTCGGCGACGACGGGTCTCACGGCGAGCCAGGGGTGCCGCCGCTCCAGGTCGAGGAAGGACTGGAGGTCGTACAGCTCGTTGTCCCGGTTGGCGCCGAAGAACACCTCGACCTGGCGGCGTTGGCCGCGTTCCGCGACGTCCTCCACCAGCGCCTTGATCGGCGCGATCCCGGTGCTGCCGCCCATGCACAGCAGGCCGCGGTCCGAGGCGTGGTCCAGCGTCATCGAGCCGGCGGGCGCCCCCAGCCGCAGCACGTCGCCCGGCCGCGCGCGGTGCACCAGCGAACGCGAGACCCAGCCGGCCGGCACGGACTTCACATGGAACGAGAGCAGCCCGTCGGAGCGCGGCGTCGAGGCGAAGGAGTAGGACCGCCACACCCGCGGCCACCAGGGGGTCTCCAGGCTGGCGTACTGCCCGGCGCGGTAGGGGTACGGCTGGTCCGGGCGGACGGTGACGACGGCGACGTCGTGGGTCCTGCGCTCGTGCGAGACGATCTCGGCGTCCCACCACGGCGGCGCCACCGACTCGTCGTCGGCCGCCGCGTCGATCATGGTCTGCGACATCAGCGTGTAGACACGGACCCAGGCGGCCTCGGTCTCCGGGCCCCAACTGCGCGGCGCGTACCGTTCCAACGCGTACATCAGCGCCTCGCCGACCAGCGGGTACTGGTCGGCGCGCACCCCGTACTTCCGGTGGCCCCGGCCGAGGTCCCGCAGATAGCGGTCGAGCTTCTCCGGCTCGTCGATGGTCTCGGCGGCGGAGAGCAGCGCGGCGAATATGCGGTCGCGTTGCGCGTCCATCGCGGCGGGGAACATGTCGCGCAGATGCGGCCCGTAGGTGAAGAGCAGCGCGTAGAAGTAGGACGTCGCCTCGTCGGCCACGGGCGAGATCTCCGCCAGGGTGCGGCGGATCGCCTTCGCGTCGTGGGACGGCTGGACGCCACTTCCGAGATCATGCTGCACGGTGGCACCCTCGTCGGCCGATATCGCGGTCATGCCCTGCCTCGCCTCACTCAACTCCCCGGTTGGACAGCGTGTCAGCACGCTCACCGGAAGCGGGGCGATTGACCGGAAACCGGTCAGCGGTCCCTCAGACCCCGTAAACTGAGCGGCTTGCCGCCCCGATGCGGGACTGACCTTACCGTTATACGGACGAGACACAAGCCCCGTGCGGGGAAGGGCGGTTCGCCCGCTTTCCGCGGGTATTCCTAGGCTGTCCCGCATGGATATCTTTCTGCGTCCCGCCACTTCGGACGATGTACCGGAAATCGTCGCCATGCTGGCGGACGACCCGCTCGGCGCCGCCCGGGAGAGCCCCGACGACCTCACGCCCTACGAGGCGGCGTTCGCCCGCTTCGCCTCCGACCCCCACCAGCGGCTGCTGGTCGCCGAGGAGAACGGCCAGGTGGTCGGCACGCTCCAGCTGGCGATCCTCTTCGGGCTCTCCCGGCGGGGCTCCTCCCGCGCGCTGATCGAGGGGGTGCGGGTGCGCACGGACCGGCGCGGCGCCGGGATCGGCGGCTGGCTGATCCGCCAGGCCGTCGAGGAGGCGCGGCGGGAGGGGTGCGCGCTGGTCCAGCTGACCTCGGACGCCAGCAGGACCGACGCGCACCGCTTCTACGAACGGCTCGGCTTCCAAGCCACCCACGTGGGGTACAAGCTCACGCTCTGAGCCGCCCGGCACGCCCGCTGTTCAGGCCGTCCAGCCCGCCGGGTCGCTGCCGCCCGGCACGGGAGCCTCCGGCTCGTAGGGCGCCCTGGTGAACACGAAGGTGCCCACGTCGAGATGGGTGACCCGGCCGTCGGCCCCCCGCTGGACGGTGAGCCTCTCACCCGCGTAGTAGGCGTCCAGGCCCAGCCACGCGTCGGGGCCGACCCGCCGGAACCGCGAGCCGCGACCGGAGCCGCCCGCCGGATACAGCGTGACGCCCCCCGCGGCGTCGAGCCGCAGGGTGTGGGCGGCGGTGCCCCAGTACCAGTCGCCGGTCAGCGGCAGCAGCGCCGGATCGGCGTCGGCCGCCGGCCGCCAGGGCTCGGGGAAGCTCGGCTCGCGTCGGCGCAGGGTGCCGAGCAGGTCGAACGTGAGCGTGCGCACGGCGGGCCCGGCCGTGGCGTTGGCCAGGACGGCGGCGGCGGTGCGCTGCTCGGGGTCGAACCAGACCCCGGCGAGAAAGCCGGGCAACGAGCCGCCGTGGCCGAACAGTTGGCGGCCCTCGTGCTGGACCACCTGGAGGCCGAGGCCGTAGCCGCTGGTGAGGTCGGTCAGTTCCAGCGGCACGGTGGAGGTCCGCATCTCGGCCCTGCTGTCGGCGCCGAGCACCGCGTCGGCGGCGGGGTGGTGCCCCGTCAGGAACGCGGCGAACGCGCAGAGGTCCTCCGTCGTCGACCACAGCTGCCCCGCCGGCGCCATCCGCCCGGTGTCCACCTCGGGCTCCGGCTGCCGCAGGTCGGCGTGCGGGTGCACGGCCCAGCCGCGCGCCGCGGGCTCCGCGCGGTCGTAGGAGGTGCGCTCCATGCCGAGCGGCTCCAGCACCTCCCGGCGCAGCACCGTGAACCACGGCTCGCCGCGCAGTCGTTCCACCAGCGCGCCGAGGAGCGCGTAGCCGGGGTTGGAGTAGTGGAAGCGCCGCCCGGCCGGGTGGAGGTCCTGGTCGGGGCCGAAGAGGTCGGGCAGCTCGGGCCGCAGCTCGCCGGGGGTCCGTTCCCACCAGGGGCCCGCGGACTCGGCGGCCAGGCCGGCGGTGTGCGCGAGCAGTTGGGCGACGGTCGCGCCGCCGGCGTGCGGGGTGGGCAGCCAGCGTTCGACCGGCTGGTCCAGCTCGATCAGGCCCTCGTCGCGCAGCCGCAGCACCAGCACCGCCGTCAGCGACTTGCTGATGGAGGCGATGCGGAAGCGCACCCGCTCCGGCGCGGCCCCGGCCGGAAGCTCGCCGGCACCACCGCTCCACACGGGCGTCCCGTCGCGTGCCACGGTGGCGACCAGGGCGGGGGCGCGGCCCTCCGACTGGCAGACCGCCACGCGGTGCGCGAGCTCGCGCCGGGTACCGGGCAGCGGCTCAAGGAACGCGGCGCCCGGTGCGACGCGGGTCGTGTCGTTGCCCGCGCTGTTCCGGGGGCCGGTCTCGGGGCTCTTGTCGGTCATGGGGACCACCTTTATCCCACCGGAGTACTCGGCCGCGAGTAGCGCGGGTCACTTCCCCCGGCGGACGCGGCACGGCCTCCTTCGGCGGGACCGTGGGCCCATGCCGCAACTCACCCGGCGCGCGCGGCGCGTCACGTTGATCGTCCATGTCGTCGTCTCGGTCGGCTGGCTCGGTCTGTCCCTGTGCCTGCTGGTGCTGGCCGTCGCCGGCGCGAGGGGCACGGAGGAGACGGCCGGCGCGGCCCACCGCTCCATGAGGCTGCTGACCGACTGGCCGCTGCCGCCGCTGATCGGCCTGACCCTGCTCACCGGGGTGGTGCTCTCGCTCGGCACCCGCTGGGGGCTGGCGCACCACCGGTGGGTCTGGGTCAAGTTCTGGGTGAGCGTGGGCGCGGCGACCGCCTCGCTGCTCGCGCTGCGCCCCGAGGTGAACGCGGCGGCCGCGGCCGTGGCGGCCGGCGAACCGGTCGCCGACCCGGGCGCGTTGATCGCCCCGCCGCTGGTGTCGTCGGGCCTGTACGTCTTTCTCACGGCGCTTTCGGTGCTGAAGCCGTGGGGCCTCACCCGGCGCGGGCGTCGCGTGCGCGCGGCGCGCGCCCTCAGGCGCGGGGGGAGCCCGCCGAAAAACGGTCGCCCGCCCGCCGGGGCCTCGGCCACTCTGGGCGGGTGACCTCACGCGACGATCATCCGCCGATCCGCCCGCTCACGCCGGCCGATCTGAGCGCCTGCCTCGACCTCGCCGACGAGCACGGCTGGGGACGCGAGGAGCACAAGTGGCGCCTGCTGCTCGCCTCGGGAACGGGATACGGCGTCGACGCCCCCGAGGACGACCCGGTCGGCGGGCTGCTGGCGTCCGTGATCCGCACCTCCTACGCGGAACGGTGGCACGCGGTCGGCATGATGCTGGTGGCCGGCCGCCACCAGCGGCGCGGCCTGGGGCTGCGGCTGATGCGCCGGGTGATCGAGGACGCGGCCGGGGCCCCGCTGCTGCTGACCGCCACGGACCAGGGGCGCCCGCTCTACGAACGGCTGGGGTTCAAGGCCGTGGGCGGCATCACCACGCTGCGGGGCACCTTCGCCGCGCCGCCCGCGGGGGAGGACGGGGAGGACGCCGGCGGGGTCGCGGTACGTCCGGCGCGGGCGGCCGACCTGCCGGAGATCCTCGCCTACGACCTGACGGCCTTCGGCGCCGACCGGACCGAACTCCTCGCCCGGCTGCCGCGCTTCGCCGACCGCCTTCTGGTGGCCAGGACGCCCGACGGCCGGCTGGCCGGCTTCGGCGCCTCCTGGCCCAATGTCTCCACCACGTCGATCGGCCCCCTGGTCGCCGACGACGCGTCCGTGGCCAGGGCGCTGCTGACCCCGCTGGCGCTGGACACCCCGACTCCGGCCCGCTTCGACGTCGGCGACGACCAGCCGGAACTGGCCCGCTGGCTCGCCGCGCGGGGCCTCAAGGAGACCGGGCGCACGGAGCTGATGATCCACGGCGCGCCCGCTCCGCCCGGCACCCCCGCCCGCCGCTTCGCCCCCTTCTCCATGGCCCACGGATAGCGCCCGCGGACGGTGGCGCGACCAGCCGCCCGACCGCCCCGGCGCCGTGCACGCCGCACCGCGGTCGGACACGGCCGATTCGTTCAAGACCCCCGCCGCCGCCCGTTTCTACGCTGGCCCCATGACACCTCGAATGGACATGATCGGCCTGGTCACGGACGACCTGACGGCCTCGCTCGCCTTCTACCGCCGCCTCGGCGTGACCGTTCCGGAGGACGCCGCCGAGCCGCACGCCGAGACCGTGCTCGACGGCGGCGTGCGGCTCGCCTGGGACACCCTGGAGTCGGTGCGCTCCCTGCACCCGGACTACCAGCCGAGGCCGGAGGGCGCGCGCGTCTCGTTGGCCTTCCGCTGCGACAGCCCGGGGGAGGTCGACTCCCTCTACCGCGAGTTGGTCGACGCCGGCTACCCCGGCGAGCGTGAGCCCTGGGACGCCGTCTGGGGGCAGCGCTACGCCGTGGTGCGCGACCCGGACGGCAACTCCGTCGACCTCTTCGCCTGGCAGCACTGACGGCACCGACGGCACCGACGGCACTGACGGCACCGACAGTTCACACGGCCGCGTACCGGCGGCCATGTCAGGGCGTCAGCAACCGCCCCACGGGCACCCCGGCCAGCGCCCTGAACTCCCGCGCCAGATGGGCCTGGTCGGCGTAGCCGACCCGGGCCGCCACCTCGGCCAGCGGCTCTCCGCACCTGGCCAGTGCCAGGGCGCGCCGCATCCGCAGCACGCGGGCCAGGGTCTTCGGGCCGTACCCGAAGGCGCGCAGACTGCGGCGGTGCATCTGCCGTTGGCTGAGCCCCAGCCCGCGCGCCGTCTCCGCCACCGAGCGCCCGGCGTCCAACGCGGCCACCGCCGCCGGTCGCCAGCGTTCCTCCGCCGGCGGGTCGCCGAGCCGGGCGAGCGCCGCCTCCTGGAGAACGGCCCCGGGGCGCTCGGCGAGCGCGACCCGTTCGGTCAGCTCCCGCACCGTCCGCTCCGGCCACACCTCGGCCAGCGCCACCCGGGCGTCGACGAACGCGTCCGCCGGCTCCCCGAGCACCAGCGGCGCCTGTCCGGGCGCGAAGCGGAGGCCGACACAGGGCAGCCCCGCGCCCTGGTGGCCGACCAGTGCACGGGTGTCGGGCCCGGCGACCACCAGCCGGTCGCCGAGCAGGATCAGATCCATGCAGCCGTCGGGCAGCACGCGCCCCGGGGGGTCTCCCGGCCGGGGCGTGTTCCGCCAGACCACCGCCCCCGGCAGCCGCTCGGCAGGCCGTTCGCTGTACACGTCGCCCAGCATGGCAGGCTGAGTCCCATGCGCCGCATGGGACTGGTGACCCTGGTGGTACCGGAGTACGACGAGGCGATCGCCTACTACACGGAGGTGCTCGGTTTCACGCTGCGCGAGGACCGGCTCCTCGCGCCCGACGGAAAGCGCTGGGTGGTCGTCGCTCCGAGCCCGACGGCGGAGACCGGGCTGCTGCTGGCGCGGGCGGTCGGCGAGCGGCAGCGGGCGCGGGTGGGGGACCAGACGGGCGGCCGGGTCGGGTTCTTCCTCGACACGGACGACTTCGACGCCGACCTGGCCCGGCTGATGGCGGCCGGCGTCGCCCTGGAGGAACCGCCGAGGACCGAGAGCTACGGCCGGGTGGTGGTCTTCGTGGACCGTTACGGCAACCGCTGGGACCTCATCCAGCCGGCCCACGGCTCGGGCAGTTCCTCGGCGTAGAGGCGCAGCAGTTCGAGAAGCCGGTTGGCGGGCTGGGCGCTCCAGTGGGCGCCTTCGGGCCGCGGCTTCCCGGGCAACCGCAGCACCGCCCAGCTCAGCTGGTGCCACAGCACGTCGGCCACCAGTCCTGGCCCCCGCTCGACGAGCGTCTGCCGCCCGCCCCGGGAGCCGTCGTCCAGGTAGCCGGTGAGCACCGGCGGCAGTCTCCGCGGCGGCACCTTGGCGAACTCGACGGCGGGATCGGCCCATGCCGCGTCTCCCCAGTCCAGCAGCGCGGTGAGCGAGCCGTCCTCGGCGAAGAGCAGATTGCCCGCCGCGATGTCGCCGTGGATCAGCGTGCCCTCCGCCCGCTCGCCCCGTTCCCCCGCGAGGCGGTCGAGCCAGCGGTTCAGCCAGTCGGCCAGCGCCGGGCTGAGATAGCCGCGTCCGGCGAGCGCCTCGATTTCGACACGTGGGTCGCCCGGCACGTCGGCCGGCACCCCCGCCCGCACCTCGTCGGGGACCTCGGCCGAGTGCAGGGTCGCCAGTTCCCGACCGAGCGCGCGCAGCCCGGCGTCCCCCGGCTCGCCCCCGTCCGCCGGCCTGCCGGGCGCACGCTCGGCCAGCAGCCAGGGAAGCGGCTCCTCCCCCCAGTCCCGCAGCGCCGGCGTCCGCAGCCCGCCGCGCACGGCGAACGGGATCACCAGCGCCTCCTTGCGCAGATCGTCCGCGAACCCCTCCCGGGCGACCTTGAGCACCCACGCGTCCCCCAGCAGCCAGACCCGGGCCGCCTCGCCCTGCACCGGCGACGGCCTGACGGAGTCCCAGGCGATCCCGTGGCGGGCGACGATCTCC
The DNA here is from genome assembly GCF_900230195.1 of Streptomyces zhaozhouensis. Classification (GTDB taxonomy): domain Bacteria; phylum Actinomycetota; class Actinomycetes; order Streptomycetales; family Streptomycetaceae; genus Streptomyces; species Streptomyces zhaozhouensis. Next base: position 155,490 of record NZ_OCNE01000012.1, on the reverse strand, counting down.
CGCACGACACGCCGCTCCGGCGCCGGGTCCCGCTGTACAGATTCCATGAGGGCGGACCGTACCGGGGCACCCGCACCCCTCGGCCACTGGTTTTCGCCGTGGCGGCCATGGGGTGGTGAGGCCCCCTCCGGCCGGGCCCCCGACCGCCCGGCGCGACCGGCCGACGCGCCCCGGAAGACGTGGCACGATACGGTCCTGGCGAGATCGTGACCAGCGCGGCACGGGGGGCGCCTCCGACCGGTGCAGGATGAGCGGGTGAGCAGAACTCTCCCTCCCGACCTCGGTGATTTCCTTCGCTCCCGGCGCGCCCGGCTGCGCCCCGAGGACGTCGGGCTGCCGGCACTGGGACGGCGTCGGGTACCCGGGTTGCGGCGCGAGGAGCTGGCCGAGATAGCCGGGATCAGCGTCGGGTACTACACCCGGCTGGAACAGGGCGCGAGCCCGGGGGTCTCCGACCAGGTGTTGCACTCCCTCGCCCGTGCCCTCGGTCTGGACGAGGCCGAGCAGCGCCATCTGCGGCAGTTGGCCAGGCCGCGACAGGTCGCCTCCGCCCCCGCCGAGGCGCTGCGTCCCGCGCTGGTCGCGCTCGTTCACTCCCTGGACGAGACCCCGGCCCTGGTGCTGGGGCGCCGGGGCGATGTGCTCGTCTGGAACCGGCTGGCCCACACCCTGCTGGCCCCCCACCTCCCCCGCGCCGCCCGCCCCAATGTGACCCGGCTGATGTTTCTCGACCCGTGTCTGCGGCAGCTCTTCGGAGTGGGGTGGGCTTCCCGGTGCCGTGACATGGTCGCCGACCTCCGACGGGCAACGAGCCTCCACCCGGGCGACCGGGTGCTGCGGCAGTTGGTGGAGGAACTGATCCGGGAGAGCGAGGAGTTCCGCCGGCTCTGGGCCGGACACCAAGTGGAGGTCTGCTCGACCCACACCCTGACCTACCAACACCCCGTGGTGGGCGCGCTCACGCTGACCGACCATCTCGCGGATCTACCGGAGGACCCGGGGCAGCGGCTCGTTCTCTATGCCGCACTGCCGGGCAGCGACTCCGCCGAGGCGCTGCGACGGCTGCGCGCGCGACTGGGACCGCTCGCGCACGATGTTCCACGTGAAACATGAGGCCCTTGTTCCACGTGAAACATGGGCACGGGGAGGCCCCGCTCAGGTGGTGTAGTCGGCGTTGATCCGCACATAGCCGTCGGAGAGGTCGCAGCCGTAGACCGTGGCGGCGCCCTCCCCGAGCCCGAGCGTGACGCCGATCTCCACCTCGTCCTGGCGCATGATCTCCACCAGCCGGGCCAGCTCCTCCTCGCCGGTGGCCGTGGGGTAGACCTCCATCGCACCAAAGCGCACGGTGGTCCGCTCCGGGGTGATGGCCAGGTCCTCCTCGTGCTCGGTGTTCTTGCCGACGGCCATCACGACCCGGCCCCAGTTGGGGTCGGCGCCATGGACGGCGGTCTTCACCAGCGGCGAGTTGAGGACGCTCTTGGCGATCCGCTTCGCCTGCGCGGGGCTGGCGGCGCCCTGGACCACCACACGCAGCAGCTTGGTCGCCCCCTCGCCGTCCCTGGCCAACTGCTCGGTGAGGTCCAGGCAGACGGCGTGCACCGCCTCCGCGAACGCGTCCGCGTCGACCGGCCCGGCGGCGCCGTTGGCCAGCAGCGCCACGGTGTCCGAGGTGGAGGTGTCGGTGTCCACGCTCAGACAGTTGAAGGTGCGGTCGACCGCGCTGCGGAGCGCGTTGTCCAGCTCGATCGGGCCGACCTCGGCGTCCGTCACCAGATAGGCCAGCATGGTCGCCATGTCGGGCTCGATCATGCCGACGCCCTTGGCCACCCCGACGACACGGGCTTCGCCCACCGTGCGGCTGCTGACCTTCGCGTGGGTGTCGGTGGTCATCATGGCCCCGGCCACGGCCAGCGGATCCGCGTCGAAGTCCTCCGCGCCGGCGACCGTGGCTGCCGGTCCGTCCCGGTGGGCCCCGCCGGCCCCGCCTCCGCCGAGGTGCGCGCGCAGCGGCGCCATGGGCAGTTGGCGGCCGATCACCCCGGTCGAGCTGACGAGGACCCGCTCGGCCGGGATCTCCAGCAGGTCCCCGACGAGGGCGGCCAGTTCCGCCGCGTTCCGCTCGCCCTCCGCGCCGGTGGCCACGTTGGCGTTGGAGGCGACCGTGACGATGGCGCTCATCCGCTGGTCGGCCGCGTGGCGGCGGCTGAGCACCACCGAGGGACCGGCGAAGCGGCTCCGGGTGAAGACGGCCGCGCTGACCGCCGGCCGCTCCGAGGCGATGATCGAGAGGTCGTTCCCGCTCTGTCGCACCCCGGCGTGGCCCGCGTACCCACGGAAGCCCCGGGGCCACTCGACGCCCGCACCCATACCGTCCGCATCATTATTCGCCATGCGACATATGTTTACATGCGGTGGCGCGCCCGTCCATCCCCCTCCGAGGCGACCGGGGGACGGCGGGGCGCCGTGCGCGGCCTCAGATCCGGCCGATTCCCAGGGTGTTCTCCCGGGGCAGCAGCCCGGACTTGAGCATGACCACCCAGAACTCGCCCAGCAGTTCGACGAGCCGGTCCTCCTCCGCGCCGCTCAGCGTGCTCCAGGGGCCGGCCGCCAGGGTGTCGGTCTCCCGCTCGATCCGCGCGCGCAGCGCCCGCCCCTCCTCGGTGGCCGTGCCGTCTGCCGCCAGCAGCCCCCGGGCGGTCAGCCGCTCCTCGGCCGCCGACCACTCGGCCGCGCTCCACCCCCGGCTCCCGAAGACCTCGGTGGCGGCCGCGCCGAACGCGGCGAACGACACCAGCGACTCCACCGGGTCCAGCTCCGCGACCAGCAACGCCGCCAGATGCCCGTCGCCCCGGTGCTCCCGCAGCACGGCCGCCGCCTGCCACAGCCGCAGATGCGGCGCGTCCGGCCGGGGCAGCGCGGCGTTGGCCGCCGCCAACGGCCGACCGGCGCACTCCGCCGCGGCGGCCGCCCGTTCGACCAGCTCCGCCGCCTCGGCCAGCTCGGGGCTCTCCACCCGGTCGCCCAGCAGCCGCCGGTAGACCCGGTCGACCACCCGCAGCCTGGCCGCCAGCACCGCCGCCGGATCGGTCGTCGACCACAGGTCGGTCGCGTGCCGACGCACCATCGCGGGGGCGAAGCTGTAGAACGCGGAGGCGATCGCCCCCGGCCCGACCGGCCCCAACGGCGCGGCGCGGCAGGCGAAGTAGGCCCGCCAACGGTCCTCGGCCGGATACCCCAGGGCACCCAGCTCCTCCGCCGTCTCGGGCGCGAAGTAGAGCACGGCGTGCGGCGGTTCCAGCAGGTGCCACAGCTGACGCACCCGTCCCAGGTCACGGGTCATCGGGGTTCTCCTTCGTGGATACCCCCGGCCTCAGCCGGGGAGGGGGAAACGACGCTCCTGCGGAGCGGGGCGGGGGAGGCCGGTGCGCCGCCGGGGCGGGCCGGCCTCCAACGGCCGCCGGGCAACGCTGGTCGCGCGGAGGGGAGGCGCGAGGACGTGAGGTGGCCCGGCTGGCCGCGTCTGCCCGGGGAGACGGTGTGAGACCTCACCGGGAGTCCTCCCGGACAGAGCGGTCGTCGACGAGGCGGGAACCCCAGCGGGGAACCGCTGGAATCCCCCGCCTCCAGGCGGGAGAGGGTCAATCGGTCCGCCTCCGGTGCGTCGTCGCGACAGAACGGCGCCAGCCTGACCCGCCGCACCAGATCTTGTCAACGTCAAGATGCGCTTAGGGTGACCCCATGCGCAGCCAACGCCCCTACCACCACGGCGATCTGCGGCGCGCCCTGGTCGCCGCCGCGCTGGAGGTCATCGCCGCCGACGGGCCGAACGCGGTCAGCCTGCGGGAGCTGGCGCGGCGCGTCGGCGTCTCGCACGCGGCGCCCGCCCACCACTTCGGCGACCGGTCCGGGCTGCTGACGGCCGTCGCGGTCGACGGGTACCGGCTGCTCGTCGACGAGCTGGACCGGGCGACCGACCTGCGCGACCTCGGCGGTCGCTATGTGTCCTTCGCACTGACGCATCCGGCCCACTTCCAGGTCATGTTCCGCCCGGAACTGCTCGATCGGGACGCCCCCGCGCTCGTCGCCGCCCGCGCCGAGACCCGCGAACGGCTGGAGCGCGGAATCGCCGCACGGGAGCCCGACGACCCCCGGCTGGGCGGGCTCGCCGCCTGGTCGCTGGCCCACGGCCTGGCCACCCTGCTGCTCACCGGCAACCTGCCGTCCCTGGAGGGAAGCGACCCGGCCGAGCTGTTCCGCGCCGTCTGCACCCACCCGCTGCTCCGTCCGGAGCCGGAGCGCTGAGCCGGCGCCCGGCCCACCGCGCCGGGCGGTGCGGCTACCGCTCCGGCCGGCGCGCCACCGCCTTGAAGAACGTGTAGTGGAACGTGCCCTCGCCCACCGCCGTCCGCCGCAGCTCCTCGATCCCCAGGTCCCACTCGTCCGGCGTGGTCAGCCCGGCCGCCAGCGCCTCGGCGCGCACCGACGCGATGGCCGCGACAAACGTGTCACGGGTGAAGCCGGCCCGCAGGTCCTCCCTCGTGCGGTCCGCGTAGACGGTGCACGGCCGGACGCGCGCCTCGGTGAACCCGGCCGCGTCCAGCAGCGGCAGCAACCGCCGCCCCAGCGAGGCGTCCCCGCCGGCCGCCGCCTGGAGCCGCGCCTGGCAGTCGATGGCCGCCCTGGCCGGCGCGCTGTCCGGGTGGAAGAGGACCGAACCGTGGTCCCCCTCGATGACGGTGAGCGAACCACCTGGACGCAGCACGCGCCGCAGCCGTTCCAACGCGCCCGCCGGGTCGGCGAGATGCTCCAGCACGAAGCAGACGAAAACATGGTCGAACTCGCCCTCGGCGAACGGGAGAGCGTGGACATCGGCCCGGTGCCACTCGACGAACGCCCCCGGCGCGTGTTCCGCCAGGCGCGCCCGCGCGATCGCCAGTGACTCCGCCGAACGGTCGACCGCCACCAGCCGCGCCCCCGGACTGTGCGCCACCAGATGCCGCGTCTGCGCGCCGACTCCGCAGCCGATCTCCAGCACCCGGCTGCCGTCGGGATAGCGGGTGCCGGAGTGCAGCAGCCCCGCGAGCACGTCGGCCTGGTCGCCGAGGCGTGCGGCCTCCCGCGTCGAGTAGCCGTGCACATAGCCGACGTCGGGGGCGGTCGAAGTGGTCGAGGCGGTCGAAGCGGCGGGGAAGAGCGTTTCCATGGCCCCACCCTGGCCGACAGGATGGTCCCATGAGCAGGTCCAAAGAGCCCGAGCACGACAGGTCCAAAACAGGCGAGGAGAGCGCGGGATCGGACTTTCTGCAACTCGACATGGCGCTGGCCCCCGCCGGCGGCCGGGCCGACTGGCTCGCCGGCCGGCTGCGGCTGGCCATCGCCGACGGCCGGCTGCCGCTCGGCGGCCGGCTGCCCGCCACCCGGGCACTCGCCGCCGAGCTGCGCGTCTCGCGCGGCGTGGTGACCGAGGCGTACCGCCGGCTGCTCGAAGAGGGGCAGGTCGCCGGGCGGGGGCGCAACGGAACCGTCGTGGTCGCCGCCCCACACCTTCCGGTCAGAGACGCTCCACCTCGCTCACTTGCAGACCCGTTCGACGGGGCGCCAGGCAAGGACGCCTTTGACGCGCTGCGCGCCGCCCCCGCCCGGATCGATCTCTCCCCCGGACTGCCCGACCTGGCCGCGTTCCCCCGCGCCGCCTGGCTGCGCACCGAACGCGCCCTGCTCAGCCGGCTGCCCGCCGCCGAGTTGGGCTACGGGGACCCGCGCGGCACCCCCGCGCTGCGCGCCGCCGTCGCCGACTGGCTGGCCCGCAACCGCGGGGTCCTGGTCACCCCGGACGAGGTGCTGATCGTCGCCGGCACCGCCCAGTCGCTCAGCCTCCTGGGGCGCCTGCTGCACCGCGAGGGCCTGCGGGAGATGGCCGTCGAGGACCCCGGCTCGCTGGGCGCGCGCCAGCACCTCGCGGACTGCGCCCTGACCACGCCGCCGGTTCCCGTCGACGAGGAGGGCGTGCGCGTCGAGGCGCTCGCCGAACTCGACGCGCGGGCCGTGCTGCTCACCCCGGCGCACCAGTTCCCCACCGGCCAGGTGCTCTCCGGCCGCCGCCGGCGCGCACTGGTGCGCTGGGCGGCGGAGCGGGACGGACTGATCGTCGAGGACGACTACGACGCCGAGCACCGCTACGACCGCCCGCCGGTCGCCGCCGTCCGTTCCATGCTGGGTGAACGGGTCTGCTACGCGGGCAGCGTCTCCAAGACCCTCTCGCCCGCGCTCCGCGTCGGCTGGCTCGTACCGCCGCCGCGCTGGCACGAGCGGCTGGTGGAGGCGAAACGGTTCGCGGACCTCGGCAACGCGGTGCTCCCCCAACTGGTGCTCGCCCGCCTCATGGAGAGCGGCGAGCTGGAACGCCACCTGCGGCTGGCCCGCCGCCGCCACAGGACCCGCCGGGACGCGATGGTCGCGGCGCTGCGGGCGCGGCTGCCCCTGGCGGTGGTGCACGGCACCGCCGCGGGGCTGCACCTGACGGTGACGCTGCCCGAGGATGTCGACGACACGGCGCTTGCCGCCCGCGCGCTGGCACTCGGCGTGCGCACCCAGCCGCTGAGCTGGCACCGGCAGCTCCCGGGTCCGCCGGGCCTGGTCCTCGGCTACGCGGCGACCGCCCCGGGACTGATCGACGAGGGCGTGGCCACCCTCGCCCGCGCGCTGCGCGAGTGCGGCTGAGACCGCGGCAACCGCACCCGCCGACGATGAGGAATCCCCGAACCCGCCCTCGCCGTCCCGGATCTGCACGTGGTGGTGCGCCGTGCGCGGTGCGCCGTCACCTGTGCTCCGTGCTGAGCTGCGCCGTCGTCGGGGAGTCGAACCCCAGCGTTGCCCCTCACGCACCAGGAGGGCCGGAATGGCCGCCGGCCACGGCGTGTGCACGCCTCCGGAGCGACTACCCGCTCCCCTCGTCCCGCCTCGCCGGCGGTTCAGTCCAGCAGATCCGCCTCCCAGTTGACGCGCTGGATGCGCACGTCGGTCTCCCGGATCTCCCGGGCCAACGCGTCCGCGCGGGCGCGTAGTTCGGCGACGGGGAGCGCGGAGAGCATCTTCAGCTCGGAGCGCAGCTGCCGTCCACGCCCGCCGGCGCCCGCCGCCGCGTCGGCAGCGGCGGTGACCACCGCGTGCCGCAGCCGCAGCGTGTCCCGACGCGCGAGCGCGTCGGTGAGCGTCCCCTCCGGGCCCATCTCGACCGCGGCGTTGGTCCTGTTGATCCGGCGGACCAGCGTCTCCAGGGTGTCCAGCACCCCGTCCGCCTCGGCCAGCAGCGCCGCCGCGTCCTCGGCCGGCGCCTCGCCCTCCTGGTAGCGTGCGCTGCTGACGACCCGCGCCCGTAGCTGCTCCACCCGGCGCGCCGCCTCCGCGCGCTCCGCCAGTGCCTCGGCAAGCTTCACCGCTCCCCCTCCCGTTACGCTCCCCCGACCCGCACGACTATACGAACGCACGCCTCGCCCGGGCATCCCGTTTGCGCGAGCGCCGGAGCCGGCCCGGCGAAGTCCCCGCCGGACCCGGCTCGGAGACCGGGGCGGCGGTCGCGCGTCGACGACCGTCGGCGCGGGCTCAGAAGCCGCCCTCCATGTTGACGAAGCGGGAGTAGTGGCCCTGGAAGGCGACCGTGATGGTGGCCGTCGGGCCGTTCCTGTGCTTGGCGACGATCAGGTCGGCCTCGCCCGCGCGGGGCGACTCCTTCTCGTACGCGTCCTCCCGGTGCAACAGGATGACCATGTCGGCGTCCTGCTCGATCGAACCCGACTCACGGAGGTCGGAGACCATCGGCTTCTTGTCCGTGCGCTGCTCGGGGCCTCGGTTCAGCTGAGAGAGCGCGACGACCGGCACCTCCAGCTCCTTGGCCAGCAGCTTCAGGTTTCGCGACATCTCGGAGACCTCCTGCTGCCGGCTCTCGGGCCGCCGGCTGCCGCCCGTCTGCATCAGCTGGAGGTAGTCGATGACGACCAGCTGGAGGTCGTTCCGCTGCTTCAACCGCCGGCACTTGGCCCGGATCTCCATCATCGAGAGGTTCGGGGAGTCGTCGATGTACAGCGGCGCCTCGTTGACCTCGGCCATCTGGCGGGCCAGTCGGTTCCAGTCCTCGTCGGTCATGCTGCCGGAACGCATGTGGTGCAGCGCGACCCTCGCCTCGGCGGAGAGCAGGCGCATCGCGATCTCGTTGCGCCCCATCTCCAGCGAGAAGATCACGCTCGGCAGCTTGTGCTTGATCGAGCAGCTGCGCGCGAAGTCCAGGGCCAGCGTCGAGTTGTGCGTGGGCACCATCGAACGGGTGGCGAGGTAGAGGTGGTCCGCGTTGTCCACCTGGACGCACCGGACCGGCACGCTGGGGACCTCCCGGACGCGGGTGACCGCCCGCCGCCCCGACGCCGGGTCCACACCCGTGGGCGTGAAGCTCAGGACCCGGGCGGCCGACGGCTCCCCGGCCGGCCCGCCGCACGGCTCGCAGCGGTGGCCGAGGCCGACGAGCAGCTCGCGCACGTCCTCGGCCAGCCTTCGGCCGGCCACCGCGAGCCGCACCGTGCCGGGGCCCGCCGCCCTTTCGGCGCCCGGCTCCGCCCGCGTCGACGCCGCCTCCAGCAGGCCGGCGAGCAGCCTCGCCCGCTGTGCGACGGACGCGCGCAGATAGCCCTGGGGAATGTGCCTGTCCTCCAGCACGCCCAACTCCCGCAGCCCCGCCGGCGGCTCCCCGCCGCCGGAGACGGCCGCGTCGCGCCCGAGCCAGGCGCCCAGCACGTACGGCGGGACCGGCAGCTCCCGCCGGGGAAGGTCGAGCGGCGCCGCGTTCCGCACGGTGTGCCGGGGGCGGGACCCGTCGTGCGGGGCGTCGGCGAGCTCCTTGGTGGTCCTGACGGCGGTGGCGCCCCCCGGCGACCGCCCGTCCTCCGCGTCGGTGAGCCACTGGTGGTCCGCGTCGGCGACCACCGTCGTGCCGTCGTCGAACTCCACCTCGTAGCAGGGGCGTCCGGTCATCACCTCCGTGGCCTGCACGACCCTCGTCGGCCTGCCCGACGCGTCGAGCAGCCGGTCGCCCGGCCGGACCTCGCCCATCGTGGTCCACCCCGTGGGCGTGGGCAGCGGGGTGTCCAGGGCCAGGGCCTTGCCCATCGCGGGGCGGGCGGCGATGACGACCATCTGGCCGGGGTGCAGCCCGTTGGTCAACGAGTCCAGGTCGGTGAAGCCCGTGGGCACCCCGGTCATCTCGCCGCTGCGGTTGCTGATGGCCTCGATCTCGTCGAGCGCGCCCTCCATGATGTCGCCGAGCGGGAGGTAGTCCTCGGCGGTGCGCTGCTCGGTGACCTGGTAGACCTCGGCCTGCGCCGAGTTGACGATGTCGTCGACGTCCCCGTCGGCCGCATACCCCATCTGGGTGATCCGGGTGCCGGCCTGCACCAGACGGCGGAGCACCGCGCGGTCGTGCACGATCTCCGCGTAGTACTCCGCGTTGGCCGCCGTCGGCACCATCTGCACCAACGAGTGCACATAGCCGGCGCCGCCGACCTTGGCCAGCTCGCCGCGCTTGGTCAACGCGTCGGAGATCGTGATCGGGTCGGCGGGCTCGCCCTTGGCGTAGAGGTCGAGGATCGCCTCGTAGATCGTCTCGTGCGACGGCTTGTAGAAGTCCCGGCCGCGCAGCACCTCCACGACGTCCGCGATGGCGTCCTTCGACAGCAGCATCCCGCCGAGCACGGACTGCTCGGCGGCCAGGTCCTGCGGGGGCAGCCGCTCGAAGGCCGCGCGCTCGTCCGGCGGCTCCTCCTCCGCGCTCGCGCGGGGGCGCGAGACGGAGAACCGGCCGCCCGCGTCGGCCTCGTCCCACGCAGCTCCCGCGTGCTCCAGATCCGCCATCGTCCCGCCTCCTCCCGGCCAGGGCACCGCGCCCACTCCATGTCTACGGCACGGCTCTGACAGTTCGGCTGGCGGGCGGCGCGAGCGGGCTCGGCCGGCGCGGTGAACCGGGCCGGGCGGACCTACGGTACGGCCAGGATCGCGGTCCACCAACCCGGGTTATCCACAGGCTATGTGGATTTCAGATCAGACCCTGTGGATAAGTCGCCCCCTCCTGTGGACCACCCGAGGGACACCGCCTCCGCCATCCGGGCAGCGCCTCGGCAAAACCGCCCACCACCTGCGGCTTTCCCAGAGGGTGACGGGGGATGCGGAACGGGTTGCCGCCCCCGCCGACTTCTCCGAGAAGCGACCCGCCCACCCCGCGGGGGAACCGGACACACGAGCGAAGGTAAGGGACGGATCTCTCTTGCGTCCATTACCTGTGGATGTTTGGATCGTGTCATGTCATCCAGCAGCAGGGCGGAGGTCCCGCCGCCGTCCGCCGTGGGCGAACGGACGCCGGAGAGCGACCCGCGAGAGCGGCGGCGACGGATGCGGCGCCACGACCGGGAGATACTCGCGCTCGCCCTGCCGGCGTTCGGCAGCCTGGTCGCGGAGCCGCTCTTCCTGATGGCCGACAGCGCGATGATCGGCCATCTGGGCACCGCCCAACTCGCCGGCCTCGGCGTCGCCGCCGCGTTGCTGACCACCGTGGTCAACGTCTTCGTCTTCCTCGCCTACGCGACCACCGCCTCGGTGGCCAGAAGCGTGGGCGCCGGCGACCTCCCCACCGCGATCCGGCGCGGGATGGACGGCGTCTGGCTCGCCCTGCTGCTCGGCACGGTGCTGGTCGCGGTGCTGGTCCCCGCCACCCCGGCCGTCGTCGACGCCTTCGGCGCCTCCGAGACGGCCGCCCCGCACGCCGTCAGCTATCTGCGGATCAGCGCCCTCGGCGTGCCCGCCATGCTGATGGTGCTCGCCGCGACCGGCGTGCTGCGCGGACTCCAGGACACCAAAACCCCGCTGCTGGTCGCGGTGGGCGGGTTCAGCGCCAACATCGTGCTGAACGCGTTCTTCATCTACGGCCTGGACGGCGGCGTCGCCGGCTCGGCCTGGGGCAGCGTGCTCGCCCAGTGGGGCATGGCCGCGGTCTATCTGCGCGTGGTCGTCAGGGGCGCCCGCGCCCACGGGGCCGTGCTGCGCCCCAGCGTCGCCGGGCTGCGGGCCAACGCCAGGGCCGGCGTCCCGCTGCTGGTGCGCACGCTCTCGCTGCGCGCCGTGCTGCTGATCGCGACCGCCGTCGCCGCCCGGCTCGGCGACGCCGACATCGCCGCGCACCAGATCGCCCTCACCCTCTGGACGCTGCTGGCCTTCGCGCTGGACGCGATCGCCATCGCCGGCCAGGCGATCATCGGCCGCTATCTCGGTGCCTCCGACCGGGAGGGCGCCCGGGCCGCCTGCCGCCGGATGGTGTGGTGGGGCGTGGTCGGCGGCGCGGGGCTCGCCGTGCTGCTGGTCGCGGCCAGCCCGCTGGCGCTGCGGCTCTTCACCGGCGACCCGGAGGTGCGCGAGCAACTGCTGCCCGTGCTGCTGGTGATCGCGGTGACCCAGCCGATGGCCGGGGTGGTCTTCGTGCTGGACGGCGTGCTGATGGGCGCGGGCGACGGGCGGTACCTGGCCGTCGCGATGCTGCTGACACTGGTGGTCTTCGCGCCGGTCGCGCTGCTGGTGCCGGCGCTCGGCGGCGGCGTGACGGCGCTCTGGGCGGCCGTCGCCGGGCTGATGATGGGCACCCGGCTGCTGACCCTGGGCCTGCGGGCCAGGACCGGCCGCTGGATGGTGACCGGCGCGGCCTGAACCACGGCCGGCCCGACCGGAGGACGCGGGGGCGACGCCGCGCGCATGACGAGGGGGCCGCGCCCCGGGCCCTGAGGGCTCGGGGCGCGGCCCCCTCGGCCGCGCCGCCTCCTCGCGAGGAGGCGTTACTTGGCGGCGTCGACCGTGATGCCGACGTTGGCCACGACCTCCGGGTGCAGCCGGACCGAGATCCGGTGCGAGCCGAGGCTCTTGATCGGGGTGCTCAGCTCGATGCGGCGCTTGTCCACGTCCGGGCCACCCGCGCTCTTCACCGCCGTGGCGATGTCGGCCGGGGTGACCGAGCCGAAGAGCCGACCGCCGTTGCCGGCGCGGACCTTCAGTCGGACCGTGACGCCCTCAAGCTGGGCCTTCACGTCGTTGGCCTGCTCGATCGAGGCGATCTCGCGGATCTTGCGACCGCGGCGGATCTGCTCGACGTCCTTCTCGCCACCCTTGGTCCAGCGGATCGCCACACCACGGGGGAGCAGGTAGTTACGGGCGTACCCGTCCTTCACCTCGACGACGTCGCCGGCCATGCCCAGGCCGGAGACCTCATTGGTCAGGATGATCTTCATGCGTCATACCATCCTTTCCGGTCAGCGAGCGGTCGAGGTGTAGGGCAGCAGCGCCATCTCACGGCTGTTCTTGACGGCCGTGGCGACGTCGCGCTGGTGCTGGGTGCAGTTGCCGGTGACCCGGCGGGCACGGATCTTGCCGCGGTCGGAGATGAACTTCCGCAGCAGGTTCGTGTCCTTGTAGTCGACGTAGGAGATCTTCTCCTTGCAGAACACGCAAACCTTCTTCTTGGGCTTGCGCGCGGGCGGCTTCGCCATCGTGTTTCTCCGGTGTTTTCAATAAGAAGTGGGTGTCGAGCGCACCAGGTCAGAACGGGGGCTCGTCCGAGTAGCCGCCGCCACCGCCGCCCCAGCCGCCACCGCCGCCGCCCTGCTGGCCGCCGCCCGCGGGGGCGCCGGTCGCCCAGGGGTCGCCCCCCGGCGCGCCGCCGCCCTGCTGGCCGCCGCCGGCCGGACCGCCCTGGCCACCGCCGCCGCCCCAGCCGCCTCCGCCGCCGCCCTGCTGGCCGCCACGGCCCGTGGTCCTGGTGACCTTGGCCGTCGCGCTGCGCAGGCTGGCGCCCACCTCGTCGACCTCCAGGTCGATGACCGTGCGCTTGACGCCGTCACGGTCCTCGTAGGACCGCTGCTTCAGCCGGCCCTGAACGATGACGCGCATCCCCTTGGTGAGGGACTCCGCGACGTTCTCCGCGGCCTGACGCCAGACCGAGCAGGTGAGGAAGAGGCTCTCGCCGTCCCGCCACTCGCTGGTCTGCCGGTCGAAGATCCGCGGCGTGGACGCGACACGGAACTTCGCGACCGCCGCACCGGATGGGGTGAAGCGCAGCTCGGGGTCGTCGACCAGGTTGCCGACGACCGTGATGACGGTCTCGCCTGCCATTGGGGGAACCTCTCGGCGGGGGTTAACTGCTGTTGCTGCGATGATGACTCATGGCACTGACAGTGGTGACTGTGAGTACCGACTCGGTAGCCGCTCGGCCGGTTTCGAGCGCCGTCCGGACGCCCCTCGGGGCGCGGGGGACGGCGGTCGACCGTTGCCTGGCGTTACGCGTCGATCCGCGGGATCAGCGCGTCTGGGGCCGCAGGACCTTGGTCCGCATGACCGACTCGTTGAGGTTCATCTGCCGGTCCAGCTCCTTGACCACGTCAGGCTCGGCCTGGAGGTCAATCACCGAGTAGACGCCCTCGGGCTTCTTGTTGATCTCGTAGGAGAGACGGCGGCGACCCCAGGTGTCGACCTTCTCGACCTTGCCGTTGGCCTCACGGACCACCGACAGGAACGACTCGATCAGGGGCGCGATGGAGCGCTCCTCAAGATCGGGGTCGAGGATCACCATCACCTCGTAGTGACGCATACGTGAACCCACCTCCTCTGGACTCAGGCGGCCACGGGCGTTCCGTGGCAGGAGGGTCGTGATGCGGTCCACACCCGGCCGTCTGGACGGGCGCGGACAGTACACCGTACCCGCATCCCGCCTTCCGGTTGAAATCCTCCCGGAGAGCGCTGCAATCTAGACATACAGGGATGTAAGCCAACGAAGGGCCCCTAATGACTCAGGCAGCACACCGCGGTCCGGTCTCGCACACCGTCGGTCTCCTGCTGAACAGCGACGGCCGGGCACACCCCAGGGAGAACACGCTCGCCTCGATCACCCTCGTGCTGGGGCTGGTCGCGGCGATCACCTCCGTCTTTCACGGACTGCACATGATCAGCAGTTGGACCGGTCTGGTCGGCCTCCTGATCGGCGCGGTCAGCCAGTTGGTCTCCGCCACCACCGGCCAGCGCGCCCTCACCGTGCTCGGGCTCGGCGGCGCGGGGGTGGGCCTCTATCTCGGTCTCTCGCACGGCGGCCTCTTCCCCGCCTGGCCGGGCTGAGCGGGCCGGTCGGGCTCCCGCCGCCGGGCGCGGAGCCCGGCGGCGGAGCGGGAGCGCCACGCGGGCGCCGAGCGCCACCGCGCCGTCCACGGAAAGTGGTCGCGCCGTTAGGCTTCCGGGCGAGACGCTGCGTTTGACGCCCAAGGAGCGCCCGCATGAGCCTGACCCTGAGGACCATCAGCCGCGAAGACCATCTCGCATACATCCGCTCGCTCCCGTCAGCCAGCCATATGCAGGTTCCGGCATGGGGTGATGTGAAGGCTGAGTGGCGCTCGGAGTCGCTGGGCTGGTTCGACGCCAGCGGACGGCTCGTCGGCGCCGGGCTGGTGCTCTACCGTCAACTCCCCAAGCTCAAGCGGTATCTGGCGTACCTTCCCGAGGGGCCGGTGATCAACTGGCACGCGCCCAACCTGGAGGAGTGGCTGCGCCCGATGCTGGCGCACCTCAAGCAGCAGGGCGCGTTCTCGGTCAAGATGGGCCCGCCGGTGGTGATCCGCAGGTGGAACGCGGCGGCGATCAAGGCCGGCATTCAGAACCCCGAGGTCAAGCGGCTGCGGGAGGTCGAGCCGACCGTCCTGGAGCCCAAGGCGTTCGAGGTCGCCGACCAACTGCGGCGGATGGGCTGGCAGCAGGGCGAGGACGGCGGCGCCGGGTTCGGCGACGTGCAGCCCCGCTACGTCTTCCAGATCCCGCTGCGCGACCGCACGTTGGAGGAGGTCCAGAAGGGCTTCAACCAGCTGTGGCGGCGGAACATCAAGAAGGCCGACAAGGCGGGCGTGCAGGTCGTCAGGGGCGGCTTCGAGGACCTTCCGGCCTGGCAGCGTCTCTACGAGGTGACGGCCGAGCGTGACAAGTTCCGCCCGCGTCCGCTGATGTACTTCGAGCGGATGTGGCGTGTGCTGAACGAGGAAGAGCCCGACCGTATGCGGCTCTACTTCGCCGTGCACGAGAACGAACCGGTCGCCGCGGCGACGATGCTCATCGTCGGCGGACATGTGTGGTATTCCTACGGAGCGTCGGCCAACCACAAGCGTGAGGTCCGCCCCTCCAACGCGATGCAGTGGCAGATGCTCCAGGACGCGCACCAACTCGGGGCGCACGTCTACGACCTGCGGGGCATCGGCGACTCGTTGGAGGACACCGACCATCTCTTCGGCCTGATCCAGTTCAAGGTGGGTACGGGCGGTGAGGCGGCGGAGTACCTCGGCGAGTGGGACTTCCCGCTCAACAAGCTGCTCCACAAGGCGCTCGACATGTACATGTCGCGACGCTGACCGCACGCCAGGCGTCGACCGCCCGCACCACCGCACCGCATCGCACCGCCCCTCGCGGCCCCGGCGCACCGACAGCAGAACATCAGCAGAAAGGGACCCCCCGGCCATGGCGCTCACCCTGTACGTCGAGACGGACCGCTGGCGGGCGCACCAGCGGTCGGTGCTCGCCGACTTCCCCGGTCTGGTGCCCGTGTGCAAGGGCAACGGTTACGGCTTCGGCCATGACCGCCTGGCCGAGGAGGTCTCCCAGCTGGAGCTGAACACGCTGGCGGTCGGGACCACCTACGAGGCGGCGGCCATGAAGGACCGCTTCAGCGGCGACCTGCTGGTGCTCACGCCCTACCGCCGCTCCGAGGAGCCGGTGCCGCTGCCGGACCGGGTCATCCGCTCCGCCTCCTCCGTCGACGGCGTCTACGGGCTGGTCGGCTCGCGGGTGGTCGTCGAGGTGATGAGCTCCATGAAGCGCCACGGGGTGACCGAGCGCGACCTGGGCAAGCTGCACGCCGCGCTCGACGACGTGCGTCTGGAGGGCTTCGCCATCCACCTGCCGCTGGACCGCACCGACGGCAGCGACGCCGTCGAGGAGGTCATCGGCTGGATGGACCGGCTGCGAGCGGCCAGGCTGCCGCTCGACACGATGTTCGTCAGCCACCTCAGCTCACGCGAACTGGCCCGGCTGCGGCAGCAGTTCCCGCAGACCACGTTCCGGGCCCGGATCGGCACCCGGCTGTGGCTGGGCGACCACGGGGCGACCGAGTACCGCGGCGCGGTGCTGGACGTCACGCCGGTGGCCAAGGGCGACCGTTTCGGGTACCGGCAGCAGAAGGCGGCCGGCGACGGCTGGCTGGCCGTGGTGGCCGGCGGTACCTCGCACGGTGTCGGGCTGGAGGCGCCCAAGGCGCTGCACGGGATGACCTCGCGGGCCAAGGGGATGGCGCGGGCCGGTCTGGCGACGGTCAACCGCAACCTCTCGCCGTTCGTCTGGGACGGCAAGCAGCGCTGGTTCGCCGAGCCGCCGCACATGCAGGTGTCGATCCTGTTCGTGCCGGCGGAGGCCAAGGAGCCCAAGGTGGGCGACGAGTTGAAGGCGATCCTGCGGCACACGACGACCCAGGTGGACCGGCTCGCGGACCGCTGAGCCGGGTCCGAGGCGCGCCGGAGCGGCGACGCGCGAACGAAGACGGGCGCCCACGAGGCGGGCCAGGAGAGGCCCGCCCCACAGACGGCGGCAGCCCCGGAAACGGGCCGGGGCTGCCGCTGCTCGGTCACGCCGGAGGCGTGGGTCCCTGCGGAGGACTCAGCTGTCGACCTCGCCGCGGATGAACTGCTCGACGTTCTCCCGCGCCACGTCGTCGAAGTACTGCACGGGCGGGGACTTCATGAAGTACGAGGAGGCGGAGAGCACCGGGCCGCCGAGGCCGCGGTCCTTGGCGATCTTCGCGGCGCGCAGCGCGTCGATGATCACGCCGGCCGAGTTCGGGGAGTCCCAGACCTCGAGCTTGTACTCCAGGTTGAGCGGCACGTCGCCGAACGCGCGCCCCTCCAGCCGCACATAGGCCCACTTGCGGTCGTCCAGCCAGGCCACATAGTCCGACGGGCCGATGTGCACGTTCTTCTCGCCGAGGTCCCGGTCGGGGATCTGGGAGGTCACGGCCTGGGTCTTGGAGATCTTCTTCGACTCCAGCCGGTCGCGCTCCAACATGTTCTTGAAGTCCATGTTGCCGCCGACGTTCAGCTGCATGGTGCGGTCCAGGATGACGCCCCGGTCCTCGAACAGCTTGGCCATCACGCGGTGCGTGATGGTCGCGCCCACCTGCGACTTGATGTCGTCGCCCACGATCGGGACGCCGGCCTCGGTGAACTTGTCGGCCCACTCCTTGGTGCCGGCGATGAAGACCGGGAGGGCGTTGACGAACGCGACCTTGGCGTCGATCGCGGCCTGCGCGTAGTACTTGGCGGCGTCCTCGGAGCCCACCGGCAGGTAGCAGATCAGCACGTCGGCCCGGGTGTCCTTGAGGACCTGGACCACGTCGACCGGCTCGTCGTCGGACTCGACGATGGTCTCCCGGTAGTACTTGCCCAGACCGTCCAGGGTCTGCCCGCGCTGCACGTTCACGCCGGTGGGGGGCACGTCGCAGATCTTGACGGTGTTGTTCTCGCTGGCGCCGATGGCGTCGCTGAGGTCGATGCCGACCTTCTTGGCGTCAACGTCGAAGGCGGCCACGAACTCGATGTCCGAGACGTGGTAGTCGCCGAACTGGACGTGCATCAGACCCGGGACGCGGCTGTCCGGGGCGGCGTCCTTGTAGTACTCGACGCCCTGTACCAGCGAGGCGGCGCAGTTGCCCACGCCAGCGATGGCTACGCGAACCGAACCCATTCCGGTTGCTCCCTGTTGTGTGTTCTCGACGTGACCCCGCTTCGTCGCGGGGAGGTTAGGTGGTGCTGTCGTCGGAAGGATCGGGGCCCGCACGCTCGTGCGCGCCGCTCGGACCGCGCTGCTCGCGCTGGTCCTGTCCTTCCCGCTCGCTCTCGATCAGCTCGTTGAGCCAGCGGACCTCGCGCTCCACGGACTCCATGCCGTGGCGCTGCAACTCCAGGGTGTAAGCGTCCAGCTTCTCCCTGGTGCGGGCCATCGAGGCCCGCATCTTGGCGAGGCGCTCCTCCAGACGACTGCGGCGCCCCTCCAGGACGCGCATCCGCACGTCCCGCGAGGTCTGGCCGAAGAAGGCGAAGCGCACGCCGAAGTGCTCGTCCTCCCAGGCGTCAGGGCCGGTCTGGGCGAGCAGCTCCTCGAAGCGCTCCTTGCCCTCGGCCGTGAGGCGGTAGACGATCTTGGCGCGGCGGTTGGTCAACGGCGTGGCACGCGGGTCGTCCGGCGCGCGGCCGGACTCCTCGGCCAGCCAGCCCTGCTGGACCAGCGCCTTGAGGCAGGGGTAGAGGGAGCCGTAGCTGAACGCGCGGAAGACGCCGAGCGAGGTGTTGAGTCGCTTGCGCAGCTCGTAACCGTGCATCGGGGCCTCCCGCAGGAGGCCGAGGACAGCGAACTCCAGAACGCCAGAACGCCTGCTCACCCCGGAGATCACCTCCACCCTCGTCCGCCGTGTCCTGCCCTGCCCGTGCGCGGCCCCCGAGAGGGCCCGACCTTCCGCCTCCGGGGCGGTACTCGCCCCGATGCATTGAGTCGATGTATCAGCTCGATACATCGTAAAGATAGAACGCCGGGGGTCCCTCGGCAAGCGCGGATGCGGTGAAGGGGGTCACATCTTTACTTCACCGGCAAAGGAATGTCCCAATTGCCCACCTCGGCAAGAAAGATGGTTTTTGGCGCTGCGTAGTCTGGGCCCGTGCGGATCAGCCCAACGGGGAACCTTGCGGAGCGCGATGACGTCTTCGTGCTAGGTGACGTGCGCCCGGAAGTGGATTCGGATCACACGCCGGGGGACTGGGCCACAAGAAGTACCCGCCGTCCGCAGACAGAGATGTCTGTCCTAGGAGTAACTGCCCCATGAGCGAGCACCGTCGCAAGCCGCCGCAGTCACGCGGCCGCCGCGCCGCGTCGTCCGGGCGTCGCGCCGAGCCGCCGCCCCCTCCCCCGCCTCAGGCCCCCTCGGGGGAGTCGGAGGAGCGCGCCTACGGCAGTCGCGCCGAGGCCAGGCGCGCCGCCCAGCGCGGCGGGCGCCGACGCGCGGCCAACGCCTCCGCGGGAGCCGCCGGCGCGGCCGCCGCCGAGGGTGCGAGCGGCGGTCGCCGCCGCAGGGCCGAGCCCACCGGGCGCAAGCGGCTGATCGACTACCCCCGCGCGGACAAGCGCGGGGTGCGCCGCTGGGTGCCCTCCTGGAAGCAGGTGCTGGGCTCCACCGTCGCGTTCTTCGGCCTGCTGGTGGGTCTGGTGGGTCTGGCCTACGCCATGACCGAGATCCCCGACCCCAACGAGCTGGCCAAGCAGCAGAGCAACGTCTACTACTGGGCCGACGGCGAGCGCATGGTCGTCTCCGGCGGCGAGGTCAACCGCCAGGAGATCCCCTACGAGGAGATCCCCGAGGCGATGCGGGACTCCGTGGTGGCCGCCGAGAACGCCACCTTCTGGGAGGACTCCGGCATCGACCCGATGGGCATCGGCCGCGCCGTGCTCAACATGGCGCGCGGCGGCGACGTCCAGTCGGGCTCGACCATCACGCAGCAGTACGTGAAGAACATGTACCTCACCCAGGACCAGACGCTGGAGCGCAAGGGGCGCGAGCTGCTGCTGTCCATCAAGGTGGGCGCCGAGTACTCCAAGCAGGACATCCTGGCGGGCTACCTCAACTCCTCCTACTACGGTCGGGGCGCCCACGGCATCCAGGCCGCGGCCCAGGCCTACTTCGGCATCGACGCCGCCGACCTCGACCCGAGCCAGGCCGCCTTCCTCACCAACGTGCTCAAGGGCCCGTCGCTGTACGACCCCTACAACCTCAACGGCGAGCTGGACGAGGGCAACCAGCAGCGCGCGGAGGAGCGTTGGCAGTACGTCCTGGACCGGCGGCTGGAGGTCGGCAACCTCTCCCAGGCGGAGTACGACGAGATCAACGAGTTCCCGGAGATCCAGGAGCCGAGCCCCGCCATGGAGAAGGAGGGGCAGATCGGTTATCTGACGAGCCTCGTCGACAACTACCTGATCTCCCAGGACATCGTCCCCGAGGACAAGCTGGCCAAGGGCGGCTACCAGATCCACACCACCTTCGACCGCGAGAAGATGGAGCAGATGGAGGCCGCGGTCACCCAGGTCGAGGAAGAGCACATCGATCCTGAGGCCCGCGACGAGGACCGCCACGTGCAGTTCGGCGGCGCCTCGGTGGTCCCGGGCGACGGCGCGATCGTCGCCATCTACGGCGGCGCCGGCTACCCCGAGCACTACGTGAACAACGCCGACTCGCCGAACGCGCAGGTCGGTTCGACGTTCAAGCCCTTCGTGCTCGCCGCCGCGATGCAGGAGGGCATCCGCGACCCCGAGGGCGGCCCGGAGCAGGGACGCGACGAGCGCATCCAGCTGTCGCCGGAGAGCGTCTACCTCAGCGAGGACGGCCTCAAGATCAACAAGTACAACGGGGACACGCTGCTCGTCGAGGACGCGGAGACCGGCGAGGACGGCGAGTGGCACCAGGCCAACTTCGAGGGCCGGGACCAGGGCGAGGTGACGCTGCGGGAGGCCATGGAGGTCTCGGCGAACTCGCCGTTCGTCCAGCTCGGCATGGACATCGGCCCCGCCACCGTCTCCGAGATCGCCCAGGCGACGGGCCTGCTGGAGGACAGCCTCGGCCCGGCCAACGACTCGGTGCCCTCCTTCGCCCTCGGTGTCTCCACCCCGGGGCCGATCCGGATGGCCACCGCCTACGCCACCTTCGCCGCCAGCGGCGAGCGCGCCGACCCCTACTCGGTGACCTCGGTCGACATGCCCGACGGCAGCACGTGGGAGCACCCCAACGAGACCGAGCGCGCCCTTGAGGCCGCCGTCGCGGACAACGTCAACGACGTGCTCCAGAGCGTCGTCGAGGCTGACCAGGGCAGCGGCCACCGCATCGTCGAGGAGGGCTTCGACAAGCCGGTCGCCGGCAAGACGGGCACCACCGACGACAACAAGAGCGCCTGGTTCGTCGGCTACACCCCGCACCTGTCCACGGCCGTCGGCATGTGGCGCATCGCCGACGACCAGGAGGACCTCCGGGAGGACGAGGAGGCCGGCTTCATGTCGATGTACGACACGGCCGGCATGGATAAGATCAACGGCTCCAGCCTCCCGCTCTCCGTCTGGCTCGCCTACATGAAGGAAGCCACCGCCGGCGACGACCCGACGGCGTTCCCGGAGCCGCCGGAGATCGGCGAGACCATCTGGGGCGGCGGCGCCGAGAGCCCGCCGCCGGTCGAGACGGAGGAGCCCCCGCCGCCGACGGAGACCGACGAGCCGGACGCACCGGAGGAGACCGAGGAGACCGAGGAGCCCCCGCCGCCGACGGACACCGACGAGCCGGAGCCGGACCCCACAGAGACCTGTGAGATGTGGGACCCGAACTGCGAAGACTCCTCGGAGGGCGGAGCGAACGAGGGAACCGACCCGGGAACCGACAACGGCGGCAGCGAAGGCGGTGACGACGAGGGCCAGGACGGCGGAGAGGACAACGGCGGACCAGGCGGCGGCGCGATCTGGGGCCGGGAGGGCAACTGACCCCCACCAGGTCGCACCCCCCGGGGCCGATCCCACCAGGGGCCGGGACACGAGCAAGGACTCGTGTCCCGGCCCCTGGCCGTTTCCGGCAAGCGCGCCCCACCCTCCGGCGGCGCGCCGACCCGTGGGGCAGGATGGGCGCATGGCGCATCCCCACAAGCCGTCGGTCGTCCACCCCACCGCTCAGGACGAAGTCGCGTCGGCCGGCAGCCAGTTGATCGGCGGACCGGCGGGGAGACGGGCGGTGCCGGGCGGCGGCTGGTGGAGCCCGGTGCGCGTGGTGGCGCTGGTCGCGATCGGGATGTTCGCGCTCGGCATGGCACAGAAGTCCTCCTGCTACGAGGAGCACTGGTTCTTCGGCGCCACCGCGCAGTACACCCACGCCTGCTACTCCGACATCCCGCACCTCTACGAGTCCCGCGGCTTCGCCGAGGGGCGGTTGCCCTACTTCGAGAAGCTCCCCGAGACGCTCTCCGGAGGCATGGAGTACCTGGAGTACCCGGTGCTCACCGGCCTCTTCATGGAGGTCGCCTCCTGGCTCACCCCGGACGGCGGCGGAATCCGCGAGGCGCAGCTCTACTGGATGGTCAATGCCGGCCTGCTGCTGGTCTGCGCCGTGGTGATCGCCGTCTGCGTGGTGCGCATCCACCGGAACCGGCCCTGGGACGGCCTGCTGGTGGCGCTCGCACCCGCGTTGGCGCTCAACGCCACCATCAACTGGGACCTGTTGGCCGGCGCGCTCACCTGTGCCGCGCTGCTGATGTGGTCGCGTTCCCGCACGGTCTGGGCCGGGGTGCTGATCGGGCTGGCGACGGCGGCCAAGCTCTATCCGGCGCTGCTGCTGGGCCCACTGCTGGTGCTCTGCTGGCGCGCCGGCCGCTGGCGCGAGCTCGCGGTGACCACGGCGGCGGCCGCGGTCACCTGGCTGGCGGTCAACCTCCCGGTGATGCTGCCGGCCCCGGAGGGCTGGTCGAAGTTCTACACCTTCAGCCAGGACCGACCGGTGGACGTCGGCTCATTCTGGCTGATCATCTCCCAGCGGACCGGCAACGCGCTGGAGTCGGTCAACACCTACGCGATGGCGCTGATGGCGCTCGGCTGTGCCGGGATCGCGCTGCTCGCCCTGGCCGCGCCCCGACGACCGCGACTGGCCCAACTCGCCTTTCTCGTCGTGGCGTTGTTCGTTCTCACCAACAAGGTCTACTCACCGCAGTATGTGCTGTGGCTCATCCCGCTCGCCGCCCTGGCCCGGCCACGCTGGCGGGACTTCCTGGTCTGGCAGAGCTGTGAGGTGCTCTACTACTTCGGCATCTGGATGTATCTCGCCTACCGCCACGGCGAGGACCAGCAGGGGCTCTCCGTGGGCGGCTACCAGTTGGCCATCCTGCTCCATCTGCTCGGGACCGCCTATCTGTGCGCGATGGTGGTCCGGGACGCGCTGCGCCCCGAGCATGATCCGGTGCGGAGGGACGGCTCGGACGACCCGGGTGGCGGCGTTCTGGACGGTGCGCCCGACGCGTTCACGCTGCGCCGTGGGGACGCCCCGCCGGCCGCGCAGAGCGCCTATGTAGCCTGGGGCGTCTCCCATCCGGCCGAAGCCCCACCGCCGGCGACACCCCGGCCGGACCAGCCCTGGCCGCCCCAGACCACCACGGACGACGTTTCACGTGAAACCTGAATCCCAGCCCGCGCGCGCCACCGTCGTCCGGGAACTGCGGGGACTGCTCCGCGGCACCGGCTTCCGCCGACTGCTGACGGTCCGGCTGCTCTCCCAGTTCGCCGACGGCGTCTTCCAGATCGGCCTGGCCACCTATGTGGTCTTCGCTCCCGAGCAGGAGACCAGCCCGGGCGACATCGCGGCGGCCATGGCGGTGCTGCTGCTGCCCTACTCCCTGTTGGGCCCGTTCGCCGGGGTGCTTCTGGATCGCTGGCGCCGACGACAGGTGCTCTTCTACGGGAACCTGCTGCGCTGCGGACTGGTCACCGCCTCCTGCACCCTGATCCTCGGCGGCGCCCCGGACTGGCTCTTCTATCTGTCCGCCCTGCTGGTGACGGCGGTCAACCGCTTCATCCTGGCCGGGCTCTCGGCCGCCCTTCCCCGAGTCGTCGACCGCGAGCAGTTGGTCGTGGCCAACTCCCTCTCTCCGACGGCCGGCACACTGGCCGCCACGGTCGGCGGTGGCGGGGCGTTTGTCGTTCAGCTACTCGCCAACAGCCAGGGCGCTCAGGACACGTTAGCGCTGCTGCTGGCCGCCGTCGTCTATCTGCTCGCCGGGCTCTCCGCGCTGCGGATGGGCCGGAATCAGTTGGGTCCCGACGACGATGCCCTCGCGCATGACCTGCGCGCGGCCCTCGTGGCCACGGGCCGAGGGTTGCTCGGTGGGCTCCGGCACCTCGGCCGACGGCGCACCGCCGCCGGAGCACTGGCCGGTGTCGGGATGATGCGCTTCAGCTACGGCGCCCTGCTGGTGACCGTGCTGATGCTCTGCCGCTACTCCTGGGACGACGGCGGGGACGAGGGCGTGGCCCTGCTCGGCGTGGCCGTCGGCGTCTCGGGGGCGGGCTTCTTCGTCGCCGCGGTGCTGACCCCCTGGCTGGTGACCCGACTGGGACAGCTCGGTTGGTACGTCTGCTGCGCGCTGTCGGCGGCCGTGCTGGTGCCGGCCCTTGGGCTCTCGTTCCAGCCCGCCCCCATGTTGGTGGCCGCCTTTGTGCTGGGATTCGTCTCGCAGAGCGCCAAGATCGTCACGGACACGGTGGTGCAGTCGTCGGTCTCCGACACCTTCCGAGGGCGTGTCTTCGCGCTCTACGACATGCTGTACAACATCGCCTTCGTGGGCGCCGCCGGGGTGGCCGCCCTGATACTGCCCCCGGAGGGCCGCTCCCCGGCGTTGCTCTGTCTCGTCTCCGGGGTCTATCTGCTGACCGCCGCGCTGATCCACCGGCTGCGGCGACGCACTGTTTCACGTGAAACAGCGGCTTCACGTGAAACGGCGACGGACGACACCCCGGCGGTGAGCTGAGTTCCTTCGCTCAGCTCTGCTCGGCCCACCACTCGCGGAGCGCCGCCTCGGCGGCCTCACGCCCCAGCGGGCCCTTCTCCAGCCGCAGCTCCAGAAGAAAGCGGTAGGCCCGGCCGACCTGGGGCCCCGGCGGAAGGCCAAGGATCTCCATGACGTCATTGCCGTTGAGATCGGGGCGAATGGCGTCAAGTTCCTCCTGTTCCTTGAGCCGCTCGATCCGTTCCTCCAGGCCGTCGTAGGCCCGGGAGAGCGCCTGGGCCTTCTTCTTGTTCCGCGTGGTGCAGTCAGAACGCGTGAGCTTGTGCAGCCGGTCCAACAGCGGCCCCGCGTCGCGCACATAGCGACGCACGGCCGAGTCGGTCCACTCCCCGGTCCCGTAGCCGTGGAACCTCAGATGCAGCTCGACGAGTCGTGAGACGTCCTTGACCAGTTCGTTGGGGTACTTGAGCCGAGTCATCCGCTGCTTGGTGAGCTTGGCCCCGACGATCTCGTGGTGGTGGAACGAGACCCGTCCGTCGCCCTCGAACCGGCGCGTCTTGGGCTTACCGATGTCGTGGAGCAGCGCCGCCAACCGCAGCACCAGGTCGGGCCCGTCCTCCTCCAGGTCGATGGCCTGCTCCAGCACGGTCAGGCTGTGCTCGTACACGTCCTTGTGCCGGTGGTGCTCGTCGCGCTCCAGCCGCAGCGCGGGAATCTCGGGCAGCACCCGCTCCGCCAGCCCGGTCTCCACCAGCAAGGTGATCCCCCGGCGAGGGTCGGGGCTGAGCAGCAGCTTGTTCAGCTCGTCGCGCACCCGCTCGGCGGAGACGATGTCGATCCGCTCGGCCATGTCCTTCATCGCCTGCCGCACGGGCGCGGTCACGGAGAAGCCCAACTGGGCGGCGAACCTGGCCGCCCGCATCATCCGCAGCGGATCGTCGGAGAACGACTCCTCCGGCGTGCCCGGTGTGCGCAGCATCCGCTGGGCGAGGTCGTTCAACCCGTTGTGCGGGTCGACGAACTCCTTCTGCGGAAGCGCCACCCCCATCGCATTGACGGTGAAGTCACGGCGCCGCAGATCCTCTTCGAGCGAGTCGCCGTAGACGACCTCCGGCTTGCGGGAGTCCCGGTCGTACGCCTCCGAGCGATAGGTGGTGATCTCCAACTGGTAGTCGCGGCGCTCGGCGCCGTCGTCTCCCTCGGGGGCGCGTTTGCGGCAGCCCACCGTGCCGAACGCGATCCCCACGTCCCAGACGGCGTCGGCCCAGGGGCGCACCAGCCGCAGCACCTCCTGAGGGCGCGCGTCCGTGGTGAAGTCGAGGTCGTTGCCCAGTCGTCCGAGAAGCGCGTCGCGTACCGAACCCCCCACCAGAACCAGCGTGTACCCGGCCTCCGCGAAGCGGGTGGCGAGATCGTCGGCGATGGGGGAGACCCGCAGCAGCTCTCCCACGGCCCGCCGTTGCGCCTGGCTCAGCTCGGGTGCGGCATGGCGGACGTTGCTGTCTTTCCTGTCGTTCGGCACAACAGCACAGGGTACGTGCCCCGGCTCACCGCCCACCGTGACCGGGGGGCGGTCGGGCACCGCACTCCCTGGCGATCGCACGTCTCGATCATCGTTACCATGAAGGCGCGTTGAGGGCTGGGGGACGGACCCCGGGGCAGCCGGGGACGAGAAGGAACGGGGCTGACGCGTGCCAGAGATGGCGGAGACACCATCGTCCCGCTCCGGTGCCAGCCGGCACGGAGGGCTCTTGGGGCGTCGCGGGCGCAGGCTTTTCGGACTGTTCGCGGCGCTGTTGGCCACCGCCGTGTCGACCGGGCTGCCGGCGGCGCACGCGGCCCCGACCGAGATCGGCACCGGTTCGCTGACCGCCACGGTCTCCCTCACCGAGGTCACGCCGGAGGCCCCCGACGCGGACGACACCCTCACCCTCCGGGGAACGGTCACCAACGAGGGCGGCACCGACATCCTCGACAGCTCCGTCGCGGCCCGCCAGGGCGTCGCGCTGGAGGGCAGGGGCGCCATCGACGAGGCGATGGCCCGCACGGAGTTCCACACCGAGGCCGACGGGCCCATAGTGATCGGCCACGGCCAGGACATCGGCACGGTCCGGCCGGGCATGTCCGCCACCTTCTCCCTGGAGGTGCCGGTCTCCGCGCTCTCCCTCGGCCCCGACGGGGTCTACCAGGTCGGCGTCGCGCTCACCGGGCAGACCGAGGACCGCCAGTGGGACCAGATCCTCGGCATCGGCCGCACCCTGCTCCCCTGGGGCGACTCCCCCGGCGACGGCACCAGGCTCACCGTCCTGTGGCCGTTGATCTCCCGGACCCATCTCACCGCGCAGACCGGCGCCAACGAGGAGCAGACCCCGACGTTCCGGGACGGCTCGCTGCTGGAGGAGATCTCCCCCGGCGGCCGGCTCCACCGGCTGGTGGAGCTCGGGGCCGACCTCCCGGTGACCTGGGTGATCGACCCGGACCTTCTCGCCTCGGTGGACGCGATGGTGGAGGAGTACCAGGTCTACGAGGGCGACGAACTGGTCGCCGGCAACGGACAGCGGGAGGCCAGGGAGTGGCTCGGCGCCCTCCAGGAGGCGGTCCGCGACGACGAGGTGGTGGCCCTCCCCTTCGGCGACCCCGACCTCGCCTCCCTCGCCCACCAGGGGCGTGAGGTCCAGGGCGCGCTGCGGCAACTGGCCACGGCGACCGAGACCGCGGCCCTCACCGTCGACTCGGTGCTGAAGGTCGAGCCGACGACCGACTTCGCGTGGCCCGTCGAGGGCGCCATCGACCCCTCGATCGTCTCCGTCGCCACCTCGGCCGGCGCCCACCACGTGATCGCCCGGAGCGACAGCCTCCGCGACGGAGGTCTCGCCCACACTCCCTCCGCCGCCCGCCCGATCGGTGACGGCAACACGGCGGTCGTCGCCGACGCCGTGCTCTCCGGCCTCTTCACCGAGGACATGAGCGGCACCAGCAACGCCACCCTGTCCCGCCAGCAGTTGCTCGCCCAGACCTACGCCATCGCCGGCGAGGAGCGCGCCGGCGAGCGGAACCTGCTGCTCGCCCCCCAGCGGATGCCGACCGGCGACCAGGCGCAGGCGATGGCGGACGCCATCCGGGCCGCCCAGGAGCAGGCCGACTGGGTCTCGTTCGAGAACCTGAGCGCGACCGCCTCCGCCCAGCCGGACCCGGCCGCCAACCAGAGGGTGCCGAGCTCGGACGAGTACCCCTCCCGGCTGCGCCAGCAGGAGCTGCCCACCAGCGCCTTCCAGACCATGCGCGAGACGCAGCGGACGCTGGAGGACTTCACGGTCATCCTCACCGCGCCCGACCGCGTCGAGCCGCCGTTCGGCAACGCCATCCGCCGCGAGATGTCCACCTCGTGGCGCGGTCACGAGTCGGACGCCGCCGCCTACCGCTTCACCGTGCAGAACGGCCTGGAGGACCTCACCGGCCGGGTCCG
Source organism: Streptomyces zhaozhouensis (assembly GCF_900230195.1). Taxonomy (GTDB): domain Bacteria; phylum Actinomycetota; class Actinomycetes; order Streptomycetales; family Streptomycetaceae; genus Streptomyces; species Streptomyces zhaozhouensis. Next base: position 127,356 of record NZ_OCNE01000012.1, on the reverse strand, counting down.
CATCATCCAGAAGTCGCCGATCACCCTCTCGGGACGCAGCGCGACCATCCCCGTGACGGTCGAGAACAACCTGGTCCAGGACGTCAAGGGGCTGGAGCTGCGACTGACCTCCAGCCGCAGGCTCGGTCTGGAGGTCAGCGAGACCCAGCAGATCGCCGTCGGCGGCGGGCACAGCCAGACGGTGAAGTTCTCCACCACCGCGCGGGCCAACGGTCGCACCTTCCTGGAGGCCCGGCTCTTCAGCACCGAGGACGAGAAGGCGTACGGGGAGCCGATGCGCTTCCAGGCCGACGTCACCTCGATCACCTCCGCCGTGCTGATGGTGATCGCCGGCGGTCTGCTGCTGGTCGTACTCGCCGGGATCAGGATGTACACGCAGCGCAAGCGAGCCGCCCGCGAGGGCGCCACCTCCGAGGACGACGCCCCGGCGGGTGAGAGCTCCGCCGACACCAGCAGCGTCAACACCGGTACCCCGCCCAGGGGTGAGACTCTGGACTCCGACGAGTGAGCCGGAGTCCGGACCGTGAACCTAAGGTGGGGTAGCGATGCAAGCGCCGTATGACCGTGAACGCGGCCAGGCGCCGGACGGCGGCGACCGGTCCGGTTGGTCGGAGCAAGGCCCCGAGCAGGGCGGCCAGCACTACGGGGAGCCCCCGCACCACGGCTACGACCAGCACGCCGGCTACTCCCCCTACGCCCAGCAGCCCGGGGCGCACCACGGTCAGCAGCAGCACGGCGCCTACGACCCCTATCTCGCGGACAGCTACGGGCACGACCCGTACGCCGACCGCGACCCGCTGGCGCAGGACCCGGTGGGCGAGGCGCTCTACGACCGCACCGCCCACCCCCCGCACCAGAACGTGCAGCAGTACCAGAACCCCCAGCAGTACCAGGGACCCCCGCACCACCAGGGACAGCACGGCGGCTATCCACAGCAGCAGCCCGCACAGCAGCAGTACCAGGACCCCCGCTGGACGTCCGGGTACCCGCAGGAGCCACCCGCCGGGTCCTACGGCCAGCAGCCCCCACCGTCCCCGACGCCGTACGACGCCGGCCACTACGGCGGGAACGCCGCCGGTTATCCGCCCCACGGCGGACAGCAGCAGGCCCCCGCGCAACCCGACGACGCGTTCGCCTATCTCTTCCGCGACCAGCAGCACCCGGGCGCCGCGCCCGCCCCGGCGCCCTATCCGCAGCACTCACAGCAACCGCAGCAGACGCACTACGCACACCATCCCCAGCACCCCCAGCAGCGGCACCCCCAGCACGAGCAGTACGCGCCCCAGGAGTCGGCCCCGCCGCCCTCGCCCCCGGCGCCCGCCGCCGCTCCGGCCCCCGCGGCCGACCCGACCCCGACGCCCGCCGAGTCCTCGGGCGGAGGCGGCGGCAAGGCCGGCGGCATCCTGAGATCCAGCGCCATAATGGCCGCCGGCACCCTGGTCTCGCGGATCACCGGGTTCGTGCGACAGCTGGTGATCGTCGCGGCGCTCGGCGCCGCCGTGCTCGGTGACACCTACACCGTCGCCTGGGCGCTGCCCTCGATGATCTACTTCCTGATCATCGGTGGCGGCCTCAACTCCGTCTTCGTCCCCCAGCTGGTGCGGGCGATGAAGGACGACGAGGACGGTGGCGACGCCTACGCCAACCGGCTGCTGACCCTGGTCATGGTCGCGCTGGCCGCGCTGGTCGTCGGCGGGATGCTCGCCGCGCCGCTGCTGGTCCGGATGCAGACCGCCAAGTTCGCCAGCGACCCGGCGGCCAACGAGCTGACCATCACCTTCGCGCGCTACTTCCTGCCCACCATCTTCTTCACCGGCGTCTACACGGTGCTGGGGCAGATCCTCAACGCCCGCGAGCGCTTCGGCGCGATGATGTGGACCCCGGTCCTCAACAACATCGTCGTCATCTTCACCTTCGGGATGTTCCTCTGGGTCTACGGCAACCAGGGCAGCTCGGGGATGGACGTCACCACCATCACCCCCGAGGGGGTGCGGCTGCTCGGCATCGGCACCCTGCTGGGGCTGATCGTCCAGGCCGGCGCCATGCTGCCCTATCTGCGGGCCGCCGGCTTCCGCATCCGTCCGCGCTTCGACTGGCGCGGCCACGGGCTCGGCAAGGCCGCCCGGCTCGCCAAGTGGACCGTCGCGTTCGTCCTCGCCAACCAGGCCGCGCTGATCGTCGTCACCCAGTTCGCCACCTGGGCCGGTGACAACGCCGACCGCGCCGGCTTCCCCGGCACCGGCTTCACCGCCTACAACAGCACGCTGCTGATCTGGCAGATGCCCCAGGCCATCATCACCGTTTCCGTGATGGCGGCGCTGCTGCCCCGGCTCTCCCGCTCCGCGGCCGACAACGACACGGCGGCTGTCCGCGACGACCTCTCGCACGGCCTGCGCACCTCGGCGGTCGCCATCGTGCCGATCGCCTTCCTCTTCCTGGCGCTTGGCCTGCCGGTCTGCACGCTGCTCTTCAACTCCGCCGGCGCCGAGACCGCCCGGTCCTTCGGCTACATCCTGATGGCCTTCGGCATCGGCCTGATCCCCTACTCGGCGCAGTACGTCGTGCTTCGCGCGTTCTACGCCTACGAGGACACCAAGACGCCGTTCTACAACACGGTGGTGGTCTCGCTGGCCTGGATCGTCCTCTCCACCGTGAGCTTCCTGCTGCTGCCCGACCGCTGGGTGGTCGCCGGCATCGCCTTCAGCTACGGCGTCGCCTACGCCCTCGGCGTGGTGGTCGCCTGGCGGCGGCTGCGCCGCAGGATGCGTGTGGACCTCGACGGCGCCCGGGTGGTGCGCACCTACATCCGGCTCTGTGGGGCCTGCCTCCCGGCCGCCCTCATCGGTGGCGGGGTCGGGCTGTTCCTGCTGGACGCCCTCGGGCAGGGCACGCTGGGCTCGCTGGCGGCGCTCAGCGCCGGCGGACTGCTGATGCTGGTCGTCTTCTACCTGGCGGCGCGTCGGATGCGTATCCAGGAGATGACGGTTCTGGTCGGCATGGTGCGCAGCAGACTGGGGCGCTGAGCTGGGCGCCCGCACGAGCGCCGTGGTGCGGGACATCCCGGGGCCACCCCCCGTACAACCTCCCGGCACCCTCACATGTCGTGCGGGGTGACGGAGTAACGGCACAATGAACCTGGCAGAAGTCCACGACCGATAGCCCGAAACGGGGAGGCGGAAGCGACGGTGGCGGAACGGAGCACGGCAACGAGCCCTCCGGCGGACCCGGCGAGCGCCGCGGAGGCGCCCGACGCACAGCGATCCCGGGGCGAGGCCACAGACGCGGCTGAGCAGGAGCGCCCCACGCCCGCCCCCGAGCCGGCCGAGCTGCACAGCGGGCACCGCCTCGCCGGCCGCTACCGGTTGGAGGAGTGCATCACCCGACTGGACGGCTTCAGCAGTTGGCGCGCGGTCGACGAGAAGCTGCGCCGCGCCGTGGGCGTCCACGTGCTGCCGGCCGACCACGAGCGGGCGCCCAAGGTGCTGGCGGCCGCCCGCGCGACGGCGCTGCTGCGCGACCCGCGCTTCGTCCAGGTGCTCGACGCGGTGGAGGAGAAGGGCCTCGTCCACGTCATCCATGAGTGGCTGCCCGACTCGGTGCCGCTGCATACTCTGCTGAACTCCGGCCCGCTGGACCCTCACGAGGCGCAGGCACTGGCCGGCCAGGTCGCCGAGGCCATGGCGGCCGCCCACCGGGAGGACCTCGTCCACCTCCGGCTCAACCCGGCCACCGTGCTGCGCACCGGGCCCTGCCAGTTCCGCATCCGCGGGCTCGCCGTCGACGCGGCGCTGCGCGGGATCGAGTCCGATGACCCGCAGCGCGCGGACACCGAGGCGATCGGGGCGCTGCTCTACGCGGCGCTCACCCAGCGGTGGCCCTACCCCGAGGGCGTCTACGGGCTCAGCGGTGTCGGCGGGCTGGGGCGGGGCGCGAGCGAGCCGTTGCTCACCCCGGACCAGGTGCGCGCGCGGGTGCACCGAGGGCTCTCCGAGGTGGCCATGCGTGCCCTGACCAACGACGGCGCCACGGCCGTGAGCGAGAAGCCGGCGCTCACCACCCCGGAGGAGCTGAGCGCGGCGATCGCCGCGCTCCCCAGGATCAGGCCGCCGGAGCCGACCCCTTCCGCTCTGCCGCAGTTCCATCAGCCGACCACCTACCAGCGGGGCAGCATGGGCGGGGGCCAGCCGCCGTCCGCCGCCCGTCCCGCCGTCCCCGCCCCGACCGGACCCGTGCCGCCGCCGCTGGGGGGACGCTGGGGCACCGCGCTGAAGATCGCGGTCTCCGCGCTGCTGATCGCCGCGCTCGGCCTGGGCAGCTGGCAGCTCGCGGACGCCCTGCTCAAGGGGGACAACAACTCGCAGGAGCCCGCGCCGCCCCCCGAGCCCGACGGCGGGGAGAACGCGGACGAGCCGCCGGCCGAGCCGTTGGCCGTCAGCGAGGTCATCGAGTTCGACCCGGAGGGGTCGGGGCAGAACCCGGAGTCCGCGCCGCTGGCCGTCGACGACGACCCCACGAGCTTCTGGCACACCAAGAACTACTACGGTCCGGGCTTCGGCAATCTCAAGCCAGGCCTCGGCCTCATCCTGGACCTGGGCGAGGAGCAGGAGATCCGGTCCCTTACTGTGGAGACTCTCGGCGACACCAGCGTCGAGTTCCGTGTCGCCCCGGGCGGGGCCACCACGCCGCCTGGCGACGCGGCGGGCTTCGACACGGTGGACAGCGCGACCGGCAGCTCACTCACGTTGGAGGGCGACGAGCCGGTGGAGACACGATTCGTGCTCGTCTGGCTCACCGAACTGCCGCAGGGCAGCGACGGCAACTACCGTGGCCGCATCACCGATATCCGCGTCAATCCGTAGCAGGTGCGGGAAGCGACGCACCGACGGGGCAGTGCCCAGGGGGAGAGGGGAGGTCCCGTCGTGAGCAGCCAGGCTCCCAGCGAACCGGCGGTCTCCACCGACAAGGAGCTGCTGGCGCGGCATGTGGACGGAGATCCGGAAGCCTTCACCGAGCTGGTGCGGCGGCACCAGGACCGTCTCTGGCGGGTCGCGATGCGCACCCTGGGGGACCGCGAGGAGGCAGCGGACGCCCTCCAGGACGCCCTTGTCTCCGCCTACCGCTCGGCGCACACCTTTCGTGGCCAGTCCGCCGTCACCACGTGGCTGCACCGCATCACCGTGAACGCCTGCCTGGACCGGGTGCGCCGGGCCCAGAGCCGACGCACCGCCCCCATGCCGGAGCCGGAGCGGCTGGAGGACCTCCTGGAGCCCCACGAGTCCGCCGAGGCCCCCGCCGAACGGCAGGATCTGCGGCGCCAGTTGAACTCGGCTCTCTCCGCGCTGCCGCTGGAGCAGCGCGCCGCCCTGGTCCTCGTCGACATGCAGGGTTACCCGGTGGCGGAGGCCGCCCGCATCCTGGAGACGCCGGTGGGCACGATCAAGAGCCGTTGCGCACGAGGCCGGGCCAGGCTTCTTCCTCTGCTGCGCCATCTCCACCCGAAGGCAGCCCCCGATGACGGCGGTCCAAGGAACCGGACCCTAGGGTCATCCGTCCCATCTCCCAGAGGCAAGGAAAAACCCGGCACCGCCGACAGGGAGGTGGGCACCCATGAGTGAGAGGCACCCCGAGCCCGCCGAGTGGGCGGCATGGGACGAGGATCTGCTGTCGCCGTCCGAGGCGGCCGTTCTCCGCGAGCATCTGGAGCGCTGCGCGCCCTGCACGGCGACCCACGACGAGCTGGCCACGCTCCGACAGACGCTGCACGACGAAACCGACCCCGGGCCGATTCCGGACGAGGTCGTCGTCCGCATCGATGCCGCGCTCGCGGCCGAGGCGGCTCGCCCCGGCGAGCGGTCGGTCGCTGTTTCACGTGAAACAGCGCGGAGGAGTCGACGGTTCTCCCGCCACTCCTTCGCACTCGCTGCGGCGGGCGCCGCCCTGGCCGTCGGTATCGGCGGCGTTCTGCTGGGGACGCTGGGCACCGGCGAGGGAGGAAGCTCCGACTCGGCCGCCGAAGCCGGCCCCGGACGCGACTCCTCGCCGCTCTCCTCCGACCTTCCGGTGGAGGCCTTGGAGGGCCAGGTGCGGGAGCTGCTGGCGGAGTCCGCGCAGCCGGAGTCCACCGAGCAGCAGGAGCCCCCCGCAGAGGAGCCGCTCCCCGAGCCCGAGCCTCCGAGCGCGCCGCCGGCCCCCACGGGTGCGGCGACCGACGAGCCGACCGAGGGAGCGCCCGAGGACCCCGGGGAGGACGACTTCCACACCCTCAGCGAGTTCCCGAGCTGTGTGGACGAGGCGATCGGACGCCCCGAGCGGCCGTTGGCCGTCAACGAGGAGGACTACAACGGCACCGACGCCTATCTCGTGGTCTTCCCGCACGTCGAGGACCCGGCGCTGGTGACCGCCTACGTGGTGGACGCCGCGTGTGCCTCCGCCGAGGAGCCGGTCTCGGGGGAGATCCTCCTGGAGGAGAGCTACCCCCGCGAGTAGCGGGACGCACGCGGTCACGTCCCGGCTCGGGCGACGGGGGTGAAGGGGGAGAACACCTGCGGACGAAGGCCCCCGCGAGGGCCGGTGCGCTGGGAATGTCTGGGACCCTGGGAACCGTTAAGCGACTGAGGGCCCAGCCAGGGTCCCGGGTGAGAGACCACCAGACAAGGAAGATTCCCGTGAGCGACGTCCGCAACGTGATCATCATCGGCTCCGGACCTGCGGGCTACACCGCCGCGCTCTACACCGCACGCGCCTCGCTCAACCCGCTGGTCTTCGAGGGCTCGGTCACCGCGGGCGGCGCACTCATGAACACGACCGAGGTCGAGAACTTCCCTGGCTTCCAGGAAGGGATCATGGGTCCCGACCTGATGGACAACATGCGCGCCCAGTCCGAGCGCTTCGGGGCCGAGCTGATCCCCGACGACATCGTCTCCGTCGATCTCAGCGGGGAGATCAAGAGCGTCACCGACTCGGCGGGCACCGTCCACCAGGCCAGGGCGATCATCGTGGCCACCGGCTCGCAGCACCGCAAGCTCGGGCTGCCCTCCGAGGACGAGCTGTCCGGCCGTGGCGTCTCCTACTGCGCCACCTGCGACGGCTTCTTCTTCCGCGAGCAGGACATCGCGGTGGTGGGCGGCGGCGACACGGCGATGGAGGAGGCCACCTTCCTGAGCCGCTTCGCGCGGAAGGTCACCATCATCCACCGCCGGGACACTCTCCGCGCCTCCAAGGCCATGCAGGAGCGGGCCTTCGCTGACCCGAAGATCGAGTTCCTCTGGGACAGCGAGGTCGCGGAGATCCAGGGCACGGACGGCAAGCTCTCCGGGCTCGTGGTGCGGAACACCAGCACCGACGAGAAGTCCGAGGTCGCGGTCAGCGGGCTCTTCGTGGCGATCGGCCACGACCCCCGTGTCGAACTCTTCAAGGGCGTCCTGGAGTTGGACGAAGAGGGCTACATCACGGTGGACGCGCCGAGCACTCGCACCAATGTCCCCGGTGTCTTCGCCGCGGGTGATGTAGTGGACCACACCTACCGCCAGGCGATCACGGCTGCCGGCACCGGCTGCTCGGCGGCGCTGGACGCCGAGCGCTATCTCGCGGCGCTGGCTGACGCCGCCTCCCTGACGTCGGAAGCTCAGGTCTGAGCGTCCCGCACCCAAGTCCACCGAGCAGGTTTTCCCAACAAAGGAGATGCACCATGGCTGGCGCCACCGTCACCGCCACCACCGCCGACTTCGATGAGAAGGTCCTCCAGAGCGACAAGCCCGTGCTGGTCGACTTCTGGGCCCAGTGGTGCGGCCCCTGCCTTCAGGTCGCTCCGGCCCTGGAGGCCATCGCCGCCGAGAACGCAGAAAAGCTGACCGTCGTGAAGGTCAACATCGACGAGAACCCGGAGATCGCCGCGCGGTACGGCATCCTCTCCATCCCGACCATGAACGTCTACCAGGGCGGGGACATCGTCAAGACCATCGTCGGCGCCAAGCCGAAGGCCGCCCTTGAGCGGGACCTCAACGAGTTCATCGGCTGAGCCCCCTGAGAGAACAGTCGAAGGGGCCGTCGCGTTTCACGTGAAACGCGACGGCCCCTTCGACGTGCCTGACGTCCAAACGGTCAGCTTCCCGCGGAGGAACCGCCCTGCCGCTCGTCCGACTGCTGCTCGGGCTGCTCGGGCGCGGGAGACGAGGACGAGTCCATCACCGGCCCCTCGCCCGGGGCCAGCTGTCCCAGGATGCGCTCCAGATCCTCTATCGAGGCGAACTCGACGACGATCTTGCCCTTCTTCTGCCCCAGGTCCACCTTCACTCGGGTCTCGAAGCGGTCCGAGAGCCGGTGCGCCAGCGTGTCCAGCGCGGGCGCGATGCGCTTACCGGCCCGCGGGCCGCGCGCACGCGTGCTCTTCTTGCTGTCGCTCTGCAGGGTGACGATCTCCTCGACCGCCCGCACGGAGAGCCCCTCGGCCACGATCCTCAGCGCCAGCTTGTTCTGCTCCTCCGCGTCCTCCACGGAGAGCAGAGCCCGAGCATGGCCCGCCGAGAGCACCCCGGCGGCCACCCGCCGCTGCACCGCGGGCGAGAGCCGCAGCAGCCGCAGGGTGTTGGAGACCTGAGGACGCGAGCGCCCGATGCGGTCGGCCAGCTCGTCATGGGTGCACTTGAAGTCCCGCAGCAACTGGTCGTAGGCGGCGGCCTCTTCAAGCGGATTGAGCTGGGCCCGATGCAGGTTCTCCAGGAGCGCGTCCAGCAGCATCTTGTCGTCTTCGGTCGCCCGGACGATCGCGGGGATCGCCTCCAGGCCGGCCTCACGACAGGCGCGCCAGCGGCGCTCCCCCATGATCAGCTCGTAGCGGTCCGCGGAGAGCCGACGCACCACCACCGGCTGGAGAAGACCCACCTCCTTGATGGAGGTGACCAGCTCGGAGAGCGCGTCCTCGTCGAAGACCTCACGCGGCTGGCGCGGGTTGGGCGTGATGGCGTCCAGCGGCAGCTCGGCGAAGTGCGCGCCCGAGACCTCCTGAGGCTGCTCCGCCCCGGCGTCAGCCGGCTCCGGGGAGGTCCCCTCGGCCACAGGCCGGCGCTCCCGCTCGGCCGCGGGACCGGTCGGCACCGCGATACCGCGCTCGGCGGTCAGCAGGGGGACAGCGCTGGGTGAGACGGCGCTGCCCTTGTCCGTCTCGGTGTCCTCGGAACTCTGGGGCGCTGCCGGGATCAGCGCGCCCAGTCCTCGGCCCAGTCCTCTACGTCGATCGCTCACTGAGTCCCCTCCGGGCTGTGCTGCTCCTGCTGCGGGATCGCGCCACGCAACGCGATCTCCCGGGCCGCCTCCAGATAGGAGAGCGAGCCGCTTGATCCCGGGTCATAGGTGAGGACCGTCTGGCCATAGCTGGGGGCCTCGGAGATCCGGACCGAACGCGGGATGTTGGTGCGCAGCACCTCGCTGCCGAAGTGGGTGCGCACCTCCTCCGCCACCTGGGAGGCGAGCCGGGTCCGGCCGTCGTACATGGTCAGCAGAATGGTCGACACATGCAGCCGCGGGTTCAGATGACCACGGACCAGCTCCACGTTGCGCAGCAACTGGCCGAGGCCCTCCAGGGCGTAGTACTCGCACTGGATCGGAATGACCACCTCGGCGCCGGCGACCAGGGCATTGACCGTGAGCAGCCCCAGCGAGGGCGGGCAGTCGATCAGCACATAGTCCAGCGGCTGCTCGTAGGCACTGATGGCCCGTTGCAGCCTGCTCTCCCTGGCGACCACCGAGACCAACTCGATCTCGGCGCCGGCGAGGTCGATCGTGGCGGGCGCACAGAACAGCCCCTCCACGTCGCGAACCGGCTGCACTACGTCCGAGAGCGGCTTGCTCTCCACCAACACGTCGTAGATCGACGGCACTTCGGCGTGGTGGTCGATGCCCAGCGCGGTGGAGGCGTTCCCCTGCGGGTCGAGGTCGATCACCAGGACGCGGGCGCCATGGAGGGCGAGGGAGGCCGCGAGGTTGACCGTCGTGGTGGTCTTCCCCACGCCGCCCTTCTGGTTGGCGACCACCATGATGCGGGTCTCGGCCGGCCGGGGAAGGGCGCCGCCGGAGAGATGCATGGCAGCGATGGCCTGCTGCGCGGCCCGAGCGACCGGGGCGCCGTCGGCCTGCGGCGGGGCGGCCGTCCCAATGTCAACGGCACCGCCGGGGGCATCCGCCGGCTCGGACCGGGGGCCGGGGACCGGATCGGCCGTCGGCCCAGCAGTGTTGGCGTCGGACCGCAATGGTTCACTCTCCTCGACATGCACAGCCTCTGTGGAGTCAAAGCCTGCCATGTCCTGGGGGTTGTGAACCAGCGAGGACCGCTTACCTGTGGATGAGGGGCCCCCTGTGGATACGGGCGACCCACTTTGGAGTGAAGTGCGGGGGCGACGGGCGCGCGGCTCGGCGGTCGCGCGCCCACGGCTGATGATTCCCTGGAGCAGCGAGCGGCGTTTCACGTGAAACACGATGCCCAGGCGCACCGCCCGGACTTGGCAGGACACTCCGCCCCCGGCGGATTAGCCCGTAATACCGTCGCTTCGGACGAACGTCAGACGCATGTCGCCCCCCGGGCGCCGCATGGTCGGCGCGCCCGCCGACGCGACCGTGGCTCAGCGACGTGGCCGTCGGGAGGAACCGCTGCGTCGGGCCGCCTTGGCCCGCTTGGCGGCGAACCGCACGCCCCCCGGGCTCTCCCCGACCTCGACCCGCACCACCGTGGACGGCGGGTCCACGACACCGACCCCGGCGTGCAGCACGGAACTCCGCACCATCCCGAGCTTCGCCAGCGCGCTCCGGGCGGACTTCAGTTCCTCCTCCGCCGTCTCGCCCTTGATGGCCAGCATCTCGCCGTAGGGCCGCAGCAGCGGAACGCCCCAGCCGGCCAGCCGGTCCAGCGGCGCGACCGCGCGAGCCGTCACCACATGGACCGGAGTGAAGGTCGGCAGCACCTCCTCGGCCCGACCACGGACCAGGGAGACCTGTCCCTCCAGCCCCAGCAGCTCGACCACCTCACTGAGGAAGTTGATCCTCCGCAGCAACGGCTCCAGCAAGGTGATCTGGAGGTCCGGCCGCACCAGGGCCAGCGGGATGCCGGGGAGTCCGGCGCCCGAGCCCACGTCGCAGACCGTGACCTCCTCGGGCACCACCTCGGAGAGCACCGCGCAGTTGAGGAGATGGCGCTCCCAGAGCCGGGGCACCTCGCGGGGCCCGATCAGTCCCCGGCTCACCCCGACGTCGGCGAGCAGTTCGGCATAGCGCACGGCGTCTCCGAGCCGGTCGCCGAACACCTTCCGCGCGATCTCCGGGGGCTCGGGAGGCGTGGCACCCGAGGCACGGTCCTGGCTCACGGCAGAACGACCACGCGGCGCTGCGGCTCCTCGCCCTCGGACTCGCTGCGCAGGCCGGCGGCCGCCACCGCGTCGTGCACCACCTTGCGCTCGAAGGGCGTCATCGGCTGGAGCTTCACCGGCTCACCCGTCTCCTTCACCTGCTGCGCGGTCTCGGCGCCCAGCGTGGTGAGCTTCTCGCGCTTGCGGGCGCGGAAGCCGGAGACGTCCAGCATCAGCCGGCTCCGTTCGCCCGTCTCCCGATGCACCGCGAGGCGCGTCAGCTCCTGGAGCGCCTCCATCACCTCACCGTCCCGGCCCACCAGCTTCTGGAGATCGCGGGAGGTGCCCTCGGAGACGATCGACACCGAAGCGCGGTCGCCCTCGACGTCCATGTCGATGTCGCCGTCCAGGTCGGCGATGTCCAGCAGCCCCTCCAGGTAGTCCGCCGCGATCTCGCCCTCCTGCTCCAGGCGGGTCAGCTCGTCGGTCTCCTCGGCGGGGGCTGAGGTGGTGTCCGTCACGGGTGGGGCTCCTCTACTTCTTGCTCTTGGCCGACGGCTTGGACTTGCGCGTCTGGGCGGGCTTCTTCCCCTGCTGCCCCCGCTGCTTCTTCTGCGGCTGGGAGCGCTGGGACGACCCGGCCTGACCGTTCGAGGCGGGCTTGCCCTGCTGGCCCGCGTCGCCCGACTCGGGCTTCTCCAGCGAGTGCGAGGAGGCCGCCTGCTTCTTCGGCTGCTGCCCGGTGGGGCCCGTCTGGCGCTGGGAGCGGGTCTGGCGCTTGCGCTGGTTGCGGACGGTCCGGGTGGCCTCGGCCGACTTCTGCTCGGCCTCGTCCTCCTTCGGAAGCTTCCCCTTCTTGCGCAACCGCTCCTGGCGCTGCTCGAAGGCGAGGCTGCCGGGGGTGGGGTTCTTGGTGATCACGTACATCTGCTGACCCAGCGACCAGACGTTGGTGGTCAGCCAGTAGATCAGGACGCCGACCGGGAAGTTCACACCGAAGACGGCGAACATCAGCGGGAAGACGTACATCAGGATCTTCTGCTGGCTCATGAACGGCGACTTGACCGTGAGGTCGACGTTCTTCGTCATGAGCTGCCGCTGCGTGTAGAACTGCGACGCCGACATCAGCACGATCATGATGATGGTGACGGTGCGGACGGTGCCCTGCGAGGCGTCCAGCTCGGCGAGCTTGGCGGCGCTGTCCATGAAGCGGGTGGCGATCGGGGCGCCGAAGATCGTCGCCTCACGGGCCGACTCGACCTGGTCGGAGTTGAGCACGCCGACGGTCTTGTTGCTCGCGATGTGGTTCAGCACCTGGAAGAGCGCGATGAAGAACGGAGACTGCGCCAGGATCGGGAGACAGCTGGCGAGCGGGTTGGTACCCGTCTCCTTGTACAGCTTCATCATCTCTTCGGACTGACGCTGCCGGTCGTTCTTGTAGCGCTCCTGGATCTTCTTCATCCGCGGCTGGAGCGCCTGCATGTTGCGTGTGGCCTTGATCTGCTTCACGAAGAGCGGGATCAGGGCGATCCGGATCACGACCACCAGGGAGACGATCGACAGCCCCCAAGCCCAACCGCTGTCCTCGTGGAAGATCAGGCTGTAGAGGCTGTGGAACTGGACGACGATCCACGAAACGGCGATATACAGAGGACTGAGGATCGAATTGATCGTGTCCACGGATCAGGCTCCTTGGGCATTGTTGGGGGCACCCCCGGGAGAGGCGGCGGGGTTGAGCGGCCGGTGCCGCAGTCGGTCGCGCAGCGCCTGGTGCCAGACCGGCCGCCTACGCGGCGGAACGTGATCGACTCCGCCCGGAGACCAGGGGTTGCAGCGCAGAATGCGCCAGGCGGTCAGGGCCGTCCCCTTGAGCGCGCCATGCCGGTCGATGGCGCCGTATCCGTAGTGAGAACACGACGGATAGTAACGGCAGACCGGTCCGAGGAGGGGGCTGATCGTCCACTGATACAGCTTGATCAGCAGCAGCAGCGGGTACTTCATCCGCGTACCCCTCCCAGTAGCCGCTCCAGTGCGGCGTCCAGCTCCCGAGCCAGCTGGTCGAACGCGGCACGCTCCGCGCCCGGCAGGGCCCGCACTACCACCAGGCTACCGGCGGGCAGGTCGGACAGCCTCGCGCGGACCAGGTGGCGCAGACGGCGTTGGACGCGGTGGCGGGCCACCGCGTTTCCCACGGCCTTGCTCACGACGAAACCCGCACGTGGCGGAGGGGGTGTCCCCTCCGCCACGTGCGGGTCCGATCCCTCGGTCAGATGGACGACGAGGTGTGGGCGGCCGGCCCTCCGGCCTCGCCGCATCGCGGCCGCGAACTCCTCGCGCCGCCTCAGCCGGTTCTCGGAGGGCAGCACCGCATGGGACCTGTGGTCGTAAGACTCAGGCCGAGAGCCGGGCGCGGCCCTTGGCACGACGGTTGGCCATGATGGCGCGGCCGGCACGGGTCCGCATCCGCAGCCGGAAGCCGTGGGTCTTGGCCCTGCGCCGGTTGTTCGGCTGGAAAGTGCGCTTGCTCACTCGGGGACTCCAGAGATCTTCGGTGTACCGGCATGGAAAGGCCGAGACAGATGTGGACCGTCGCTGGCTGTCACCGTGCGCCCGCGAGGGCAATCGCAACGCCCGAGTCAGCCGCTCAACACCTCTGGTCGGAGGCGGGCCATCGGAGGCAGGCGGCAGCAGCCATCGACGACTCGACCTGGCAACGGTACGCGCGCGGCGCGCCACAGGTCAAACTCGGACGGCGCATCCTTGTACACAGCCTGTGGACAACGACTTGATGCGCGCGCCTCGCGCTGACTAACGTGGCTGAACTCCGAATCTTTCCCGATCGCCCCCGGCGTCACACCCACAGGTGCCCGCCAACCCAGCGCGACCCCCTGAGCGCCACCCCTGCGAGTGAGAGAGCGTGCCTCGTGGCTGACCTTCCAGCGGACCTTGCAGCGGTCTGGCCGCGGGCTCTGACGACGATGCTCTCGGACGGCCAACGGCTGGAGTCCAAGGACCACCGTTGGCTCCAGGACTGCCAGCCGCTGGCGCTGGTCTCCGGGACCGCGCTGCTCGGCGTGCCCAACGAGTACGCGAAGAACGTGCTGGAGGGGCGGCTCGCGCCGCTGATCAGCGAGGCGCTCAGCCGTGAGTGCGGCCAGCCGGTGCGGCTGGCCATCACCGTGACCGCGCCGCCGGCCGACCCGGCGCCGCCCGCGCCGGCACCGGCCGCCCCCACCGTTCCCGAGCAGCAGGCGCACCGGGTCGAGCCGCGCGCCGACGAGGGGTACCGCGAGGAGCCGGGGCGCGCGTTGCCCGACGTGCGCCCCGCCTACCCGGAGCGGCACCAGCCGCCGCAGGAGAGCCCGCGCTGGCGTCAACCGCACGGTGACTACTCCTCCTACGGCAGGCCGGAGGGTTATGACGGCTCCTCGTACGGCGACTCCTACGGGGAACAGACATACGGCGAGCGGCAGTTCGGCGAGCAGTCGTACCAGGAGCAGCGGTACGGCGAACGCTCGTACGGCGCCGAGCCGCGCTACGGCGAGCAGCAGCGGTACCGCCGCTACGAGGGCGGCGGCCAGCCGGGTCCCGCGGGGGGCGCGCCGGGGCCGTTGGCCGCGCAGCCCGCGCCCGCGACCGGGCCGGGGGAGCCGACCGCCCGGCTGAACCCGAAGTACCTCTTCGACACCTTCGTCATCGGCGCCTCCAACCGCTTCGCCCACGCCGCCGCGGTCGCGGTCGCCGAGGCGCCGGCCAAGGCGTACAACCCGCTCTTCATCTACGGCGAGTCCGGGCTCGGCAAGACCCATCTGCTGCACGCCATCGGCCACTACGCCCGTTCCCTCTACCCGGGGACCCGGGTGCGGTACGTGAGCTCGGAGGAGTTCACCAACGAGTTCATCAACTCGATCCGGGACGGCAAGGCCGACGCGTTCCGCAAGCGCTACCGGGACATGGACATCCTGCTGGTGGACGACGTGCAGTTCCTGGCGAGCAAGGAGTCCACCCAGGAGGAGTTCTTCCACACCTTCAACACCCTGCACAACGCCAACAAGCAGATCGTGCTCTCCTCCGACCGGCCGCCCAAGCAGCTGATCACCCTGGAGGACCGGCTCCGCAACCGCTTCGAGTGGGGCCTGATCACGGACGTCCAGCCGCCCGAGCTGGAGACCAGGATCGCGATCCTGCGGAAGAAGGCGGTCCAGGAGCAGTTGAACGCGCCGCCGGAGGTGCTGGAGTTCATCGCCTCGCGGATCTCCCGCAACATCAGGGAGCTGGAGGGTGCGCTCATCCGGGTCACCGCCTTCGCGAGCCTCAACCGCCAGCCCGTCGATCTGGGGTTGACGGAGATCGTCCTCAAGGACCTGATCCCGGGCGGCGAGGACGCCACCCCGGAGATCACGGCGGACGCCATCACCTCGGCCGTCGCGGACTACTTCGGGCTGACCATCGAGGACCTGGCCGGCTCCTCGCGGAGTCGCATCCTGGTCACGGCCCGACAGATCGCCATGTACCTCTGTCGGGAACTGACCGATCTCTCGCTGCCGAAGATCGGCCAGCACTTCGGCGGTCGCGACCACACCACGGTGATGCACGCGGACCGCAAGATCCGGGCGCTGATGGCCGAACGGCGCTCCATCTACAACCAGGTCACCGAGCTGACCAACCGCATCAAGAACGGCTGAGCGCGGCCTTCCTCGCCGTCTCCCCGTCCGCGTCCTCCCGCCTCCTCCCGCCTCCTCCCCGCCTCCCCTGCGCCCCCTTCCGCCCCGCCGCGCCGGCGCCCGCGCCGGCGGCTCCCGGGGCGGTCTCGCGCGCCCCCGGAACGGTGCCCCGCGCCTCTCGGGGGGCCGTTCGCCGTGGCCCCCGGTGGCGCTGTGTGTCGACGGGCGGGCGCGCGGCGGTGGTTCACCGGGGCGTCGCCGAGGTTTCGTCTCCCGGGGCCTGTTCGATTAGCGAGCTGAGCCACCATGGTTTCGCGGGTTTCCCACAGATTCGGCGAGTTGTCGCCATCCACACCCTGTGAGGTTGGCGTGTCGTCCAGAACTCCGTCCACAGACGGCCGGAGAGAACGGGAGTTCCGCAGGTCAGGTGCCTGTGGATGTGTGGAGCACGAGCTTCCACAACCTGTGGACGAACCTCCGGGCCCTCCGGGGCCGTTCGGCGTTGTCCACCGGGGGAGGCCAGCTACCCACAGGAAACGGGGAGTTGTGCACAGCCAATCCACAGGTTTATCCACTGTTCGGCAACCTAACGCGCCGCCTCACCGGGTCGAGTGAATCAGGTCACAGGAAGCTGCCGACGGGCCTGTGGGTAAGGGCTCCGAAACTGGGGACGGAGCTGTGCAGAACTCGGGTCGACCTGGGGATGGCCTGTGCACAACGCGCCGCCGTCCACAGGAGGTGCTGCTTCATCCACCGCTGCGCCCACAGGGCCTGTGCACAAAAAACCGGCGCTGACCAGGGGAATCAGGGTTATCCACGGTTTCCACAGGCCCTACTACTACGACTACGGATATAAGCCGGGAGACTCGTTTCGAAGTGGGGGCTGTGCACAACGTGGCCCGGGCAGGTCCTACCCGGCGCGCCTCGATTTGACTCGCCGAAGCACCTACTGTCAGTGCCGTGCGTCAGACTGGTGGCCCAACAGGAAGTCGAAGGCGACGAGCGGCCAGCAACTGCGGGAGGCGGCTGAAGTGAAGATCCGGGTGGAACGCGATGTGCTCGCGGAGGCGGTGGCGTGGGCCGCCCGCAGCCTGCCGGCCCGGCCGCCGGTGCCGGTGCTCGCGGGGCTGCTGCTGAAGGCCGAGGAGGGCGCCCTGAGCCTCTCCGGCTTCGACTACGAGGTCTCGGCGCGGGTCTCCGTCGAGGTCGACGTGGAGGACGAGGGGACGGTCCTGGTCTCCGGCCGGCTGCTGGCCGACATCTGCCGTTCGCTGCCCAACCGCCCGGTGGAGATCTCCACCGACGGCGTGCGGGTCACGGTGGTCTGCGGTTCCTCGCGGTTCACCCTCCACACCCTCCCGGTCGAGGAGTACCCGGCGCTGCCCCAGATGCCCACGGCCACGGGCACGGTGTCGGCCGAGGTCTTCGCCTCCGCCGTCTCCCAGGTGGCCATCGCGGCCGGCCGGGACGACACGCTGCCGGTGCTCACCGGCGTCCGGGTCGAGATCGAGGGCGACACGGTCACGCTCGCGTCGACCGACCGGTACCGCTTCGCGGTGCGGGAGTTCCTGTGGAAGCCGGAGGTGGCCGACATCTCCGCCGTCGCCCTGGTGCCCGCCAAGACACTGCTGGACACGGCGAAGTCGCTCAGCGGCGGCGACACGGTCGCGCTGGCGCTCTCCGGCTCCGGTGCCGGCGAGGGCCTGATCGGCTTCGAGGGCGCCGGCCGGCGCACCACCACGCGGCTGCTGGAGGGTGACCTCCCGAAGTACCGCACGCTCTTCCCCACCGAGTTCAACTCGGTCGCCGTGATCGAGACGGCGCCGTTCGTCGAGGCGGTCAAGCGCGTCTCGCTGGTCGCCGAGCGCAACACCCCGGTCCGGCTCAACTTCGAGCAGGGCGTGCTGATCCTGGAGGCAGGCTCCAGCGACGACGCACAGGCTGTGGAGCGGGTGGACGCGCAGCTCGAGGGCGACGACATCTCGATCGCCTTCAACCCGGGCTTCCTGCTGGAGGGACTGAGCGCGATCGACTCCCCGGTCGCCCAGCTCTCGTTCACCACCTCCACCAAGCCCGCGCTGCTCAGCGGCCGGCCGGCGGTCGACGCGGAGGCGGACGACAGCTACAAGTACCTGATCATGCCGGTCCGCCTCAGCGGCTGACGCGCTGATCTGCGCTTTTGAGCGCCCGCCCCCGCAGGTGTGCGCGCGGGGGCGGGCGTAGGCTCGGCCTCAGGAACAACGCTACGAAGGAGTCCTGATGGAGCTGGGTCTCGTCGGCCTCGGCCGCATGGGCGGCAACATGCGCGAGCGCATCCGCCGGGCCGGACACACCGTCGTGGGGTACGCCCCCGACTCGGAGACCGCCGACGTCCACAGCCTGCGCGAGATGGTGGACGCGCTGGCCGCGCCCCGCGTGGTCTGGTTGATGGTGCCGGCCGGCGAGGCGACGCAGTCGGTGGTCAACGAGCTGGGCGAGCTGCTCTCCCCCGGCGACGTGGTGGTCGACGGGGGCAACTCCCGCTGGACCGACGACGCCCGGCACGCGGAGGAGCTGGCCGCGAAGTCGATCGGCTTCGTCGACTGCGGGGTCTCCGGCGGCGTCTGGGGCCTGGAGAACGGCTACGCCCTGATGTACGGCGGCGAGGCGGAGCATGTCGCCCGTGTCCAGCCGGTCTTCGACGCGTTGAAGCCCCCGGGCGAGGCGGGCGCGGTCCACGCGGGCAAGGTCGGTGCCGGTCACTTCGCCAAGATGGTGCACAACGGCATCGAGTACGCGATGATGCAGGCGTTCGCCGAGGGCTGGGAGTTGCTGGAGGCGGCCGAGGAGGTCACGGACGTCCGCGAGGTCTTCCGTTCCTGGCAGGAGGGCACGGTGATCCGTTCCTGGCTGCTGGACCTGGCGGTGCGCGCGCTCGACGACGACGAGCACCTGGAGCGGCTGCGCGGCTACGCCGCGGACTCCGGCGAGGGCCGGTGGACGGTCGAGGCGGCGGTGGACCACGCGGTGCCGCTTCCGGCGATCACCGCCTCGCTCTTCGCGCGGTTCTCCTCGCGTCAGGAGGACTCGCCGCAGATGAAGATGGTCGCCGCGCTGCGCAACCAGTTCGGCGGCCACGCCGTGCGGAGCTCCTCGTAGCGGACGCGGCAACGGGCGGAGCGATCGGGGAGGTTGGGCCACCGCCGTGCATCTGACACATCTGTCGCTGGCCGACTTCCGGTCCTACGCCCGGGCCGAGGTCGAGCTGGGGCCCGGCGTCACCTGCTTCGTCGGGCCCAACGGCCAGGGCAAGACCAACCTGGTCGAGGGCGTCGGCTATCTGGCGACCCTCGGCAGCCACCGCGTCTCCTCGGACGCGCCCCTGGTGCGGATGGGCGCCGAGCGCGCCGTGCTGCGCGCGATGGTGCGCGAGGGGGAGCGCCAGCAACTGGTCGAGCTGGAGGTGAACCCGGGCCGCGCCAACCGGGCCCGGCTCAACCGCTCGAACCAGGTCCGCCCCCGCGACCTGCTGGGCATCGTGCGCACCGTGCTCTTCGCGCCCGAGGACCTGCGGCTGGTCAAGGGGGACCCGGCGGAGCGCAGACGGTTCCTCGACGAGCTGGTGACGGCGCGCGCGCCCCGGCTGGGGGGCGTGCGCGCCGAGTACGAGCGGGTGTTGAAGCAGCGGAACTCGCTGTTGAAGTCCGCCGCGATGGCCAGGCGCCACGGCGGGCGCGGCATGGACCTGTCGACGCTGGACGTCTGGGACCAGCATCTGGCCCGGGTGGGTGCCGAGTTGGTGCGGGCGAGGCTGGGGCTGCTGGAGGCGCTGCGGCCGTTGGCCGACAAGGCGTACGAGGAGGTCGCGCCCGGCGGCGGCCCCGTGGTGCTGGAGTACCGGGCCTCGACGGACGGCGAGGGCGCCGGGGAGGGCGCGGCCGCCGGTCCGGCGCCGGACGACCGCGAGGGGTATGTGGCCCTGCTCGCCGGGGCGTTGGCCGAGGCACGGAAGCGGGAGATCGAGCGCGGGGTGACCCTGGTCGGGCCGCACCGGGACGATCTGCTGCTGCGGCTCGGCGCGTTGCCGGCGAAGGGGTATGCCAGCCATGGCGAGTCCTGGTCGTTGGCGCTGGCGCTGCGGCTGGCCTCGTACGGGCTGCTGCGCGAGGAGGGGCCCGAGCCGGTCCTGGTGCTGGACGACGTCTTCGCGGAGTTGGACGCGCGCAGGCGCCACCGGCTGGCCGAGCTGGTGGCCTCCGCCGAGCAGGTCCTGGTCACGGCCGCGGTGCCGGAGGACGTGCCGGAGATCCTGGACGGGGCGCGCTTCGAGGTCGCCGACGGGGAGGTGGCCCGTGTCGTGGCCGGTTGAGCCGGGGCGCCGGCCGGAGGCGGGCGGCCGTCCACCGGCTGTGGAGGGCGCGCGCGAGGCGGCGCGCGGCGGGGCGCCCGCCCCGGACGGTCCCGCGAGGCCGGAGCCGGCGGAGGCGACCGGTGTCGACCTGGCGCGGGTCGCGTTGCGCGCCGCGAAGGAGCGCGCGCGGGAGCGCGGCGCTTTTGTGCGGCAGCGCAGGGACGCGCGCCGTGGCGGGTTGCGCTCCGGCGCGCGCGCCGGCGGACGCGATCCGCTGCCGTTGGGCGCCGCCGTGGCGCGGCTGACCGAGGAGCGCGGCTGGGAGATGCCGTTGGCGGTCGGCGGAGTGCTGGGACGCTGGCCGGAGTTGGTGGGGCCCGAGGTGGCGCAGCACTGCGCCCCGGAGAGCTACGACGAGGAGAGCCGGGTGCTGACGGTGCGCTGCGACGCCACCGCGTGGGCCACCCAGCTGCGTCTTCTGGCGCCCCAGCTGCTGGCACGGCTCAACGACGATCTCGGCCGGGGCACCGTGAAGTTGATCAAGGTGAAGGGTCCGACGGCCCCCGCGCGGCCCTCGGGACGCCTGCGCGCTCCCGGGTCCAGAGGGCCGGGAGACACCTACGGGTAGGGCCGGACGCGGGTCATCCGGAGTGATCCCGGTCACGTCCCCGGCGGTTGACAGGCGGAAGCGCTGAGCGCCGTTGTGAACGGATCAGGGGCCCCGGTCACATATGGGGAGTCGTCGGAGGCGGGTTGAGGGCGGCACATGCGGACTGAGAGCCCGGCAAACCGCCGTTACGGTTCGCGCTAGCGGTAGACTGAGAAGCACCGCCCCGTTGCGGACCATGTCGAACGACGCAGCCGCTCCCCAGAGTCGGAGCCGGCTTGTGCTGTGCCAGAAAGGGCGCTTCGTGGCCGATTCCGGCGATGCCAACCAGAACATCTCGTCCTCCGCCGATTCGACGGACGTTCCCCCCTCCTACGACGCCAGCGCGATCACGGTGCTGGAGGGCTTGGACGCGGTCCGTAAGCGGCCGGGCATGTACATCGGGTCCACCGGCGAACGCGGGCTCCACCACCTGGTCACCGAGGTCGTGGACAACTCCGTCGACGAGGCGCTCGCCGGTCACGCGGACCGGATCGACGTGACGATCCTGGCCGACGGCGGCATCCGCGTGGTCGACAACGGCCGTGGCATCCCGGTGGGCATGGTCCCCTCGGAGGGCAAGCCGGCGCTGGAGGTCGTGCTCACCGTGCTGCACGCGGGCGGCAAGTTCGGGGGCGGCGGCTACGCCGTCTCGGGCGGTCTGCACGGCGTCGGCGTCTCCGTCGTCAACGCGCTCTCGACGCGGGTCGAGGTCGAGGTCAGGACCGACGGCCACCGGTGGACCCAGGACTACGTGACGGGCGTCCCCACCGCCCCGTTGGCGCGGCACGAGGAGACGGAGGAGACCGGCACCACGGTCAGCTTCTGGGCCGACGGCGACATCTTCGAGACCACCGACTACTCCTTCGAGACGCTCTCCCGGCGCTTCCAGGAGATGGCCTTCCTCAACCGCGGGCTCACGATCAGCCTCACCGACGAGCGCGCTGCGGCCAAGCAGACCTCGGGCGCCGACTCGGCGGCGCCGGCCGACGACGAGCCGCGCCGGGTCACCTACCACTACGAGGGCGGCATCTCCGACTTCGTGCGCCACCTCAACTCCCGCAAGGGCGAGCCGGTGCACGCCTCGGTGATCGAGATCGACTCCGAGGACGTGGAGCGCAAGATCTCCGTGGAGATCGCGATGCAGTGGAACACCCAGTTCAGCGAGGGTGTCTACAGCTTCGCCAACACGATCCACACCCACGAGGGCGGCACCCACGAGGAGGGCTTCCGGGCGGCGCTCACCGCCCTGGTGAACAAGTACGCCAGGGAGAAGAAGCTGCTGCGCGAGAAGGACGACAACCTGACGGGCGAGGACATCAGGGAGGGCCTCACCGCGATCATCTCGGTGAAGCTGGGCGAGCCGCAGTTCGAGGGCCAGACCAAGACCAAGCTGGGCAACACGGAGGCCAAGACCTTCGTGCAGCGGATCGTCTACGAGCACTTCACCGACTGGCTCGACCGGAACCCGACCGAGGCCGCGGACATCATCCGCAAGGGCATCCAGGCCGCCACCGCCCGCGTCGCCGCCCGCAAGGCCCGCGACCTCACGCGCCGCAAGGGCCTGTTGGAGACGGCCTCGCTGCCGGGCAAGCTCAGCGACTGCCAGTCCAACGACGCCACCAAGAGCGAGATCTTCATCGTCGAGGGCGACTCCGCGGGCGGCAGCGCCAAGTCCGGCCGCGATCCGCAGTACCAGGCGATCCTCCCGATCCGCGGCAAGATCCTCAACGTGGAGAAGGCCCGGATCGACAAGGTCCTCCAGAACACCGAGGTCCAGGCGCTGATCTCCGCCTTCGGCACCGGCATCCACGAGGACTTCGACATCTCGAAGCTCCGCTATCACAAGATCATTCTGATGGCGGACGCCGACGTCGACGGGCAGCACATCAACACGCTGCTGCTCACGCTGCTGTTCCGCTTCATGCGCCCGCTGGTCGAGGCCGGCCACGTCTACCTCTCCCAGCCGCCGCTCTACAAGATCAAGTGGGGCCGCGACGAGTTCGAGTACGCCTACTCCGACCGCGAGCGCGACAGCCTGATCCGGCTGGGCCGCGAGCGCGGCAAGCGGATCAAGGAGGACTCGATCCAGCGGTTCAAGGGCCTCGGCGAGATGAACGCCGAGGAGCTGCGGATCACCACCATGGACATGGCCCACCGGGTGCTGCGCCTGGTCACGCTGGACGACGCGGCCGCCGCCGACGACCTCTTCTCGATCCTGATGGGCGAGGACGTCGAGGCCAGGCGCTCGTTCATCCAGCGCAACGCCAAGGACGTCCGGTTCCTGGACATCTGACGCCGGCCATCCGGCCCATCACCGCCGTTTGAAAGGAATCGGACCCACAGCAATGGCCGACGAGACCCCCCCCACCCCGCCGACCCCCGAGGGCACAGACCCGGGCGCGCTGCGGATCGAGCCGGTGACGCTCGAAACCGAGATGCAGCGCTCCTACCTCGACTACGCGATGAGCGTGATCGTCTCCCGGGCGCTCCCCGACGTGCGCGACGGCCTCAAGCCCGTCCACCGGCGCGTGCTCTACGCCATGTACGACGGCGGCTACCGCCCCGAGCGCGGCTACTACAAGTGCGCCCGCGTCGTCGGCGACGTGATGGGCACGTACCACCCGCACGGCGACACCTCCATCTACGACGCCCTGGTGCGGCTGGCGCAGCCCTGGGCGATGCGGATGCCGCTGGTCGACTCCAACGGGAACTTCGGCTCCCCGGGCAACGACCCGGCCGCCGCCATGCGGTACACCGAGTGCCGCATGGCCCCGCTGGCCATGGAGACCCTCCGGGACATCGACGAGGAGACCGTCGACTTCCAGGACAACTACGACGGCCGGAACCAGGAGCCGACGGTGCTGCCGTCGCGCTTCCCCAACCTGCTGGTCAACGGCTCGGCCGGCATCGCGGTCGGCATGGCGACCAACATCCCCTCGCACAACCTGCGGGAGGTGGCCGCCGGCGCCCAGTGGTACCTGGAGCACCCGGACGCCGATCCGGACGAGCTGCTGGAAGCGTTGATCGAGCGGATCAAGGGCCCCGACTTCCCGACCGGCGCCCTGGTCGTCGGCCGCAAGGGCATCGAGGAGGCGTACCGCACCGGGCGCGGCTCGATCACCATGCGGGCCGTCATCGAGGTCGAGGAGATCCAGGGCCGGCAGTGCCTGGTGGTCACCGAGCTGCCCTACCAGGTCAATCCGGACAACCTCGCGCAGAAGATCGCCGAGCTGGTCAAGGACGGTCGGGTCAACGGCATCGCCGACGTCCGCGACGAGACCTCCTCGCGCACCGGCCAGCGCCTGGTGATCGTGCTGAAGCGGGACGCGGTCGCCAAGGTCGTGCTGAACAACCTGTACAAGCACACCGACCTCCAGACCAACTTCGGCGCCAACATGCTGGCGCTGGTCGACGGCGTGCCGCGCACCCTGTCGCTGGACGCGTTCATCCGCTGCTGGGTGGCCCACCAGATCGACGTGGTGGTCAGGCGCACCCGCTACCGGCTGCGCAAGGCCGAGGAGCGGGCGCACATCCTGCGCGGCCTGCTGGCCGCGCTGGACGCGATCGACGAGGTCATCGCGCTGATCCGGCGCAGCGAGACGGTGGACGTGGCGCGCCAGGGCCTGATGGGGCTGCTGAGCATCGACGAGATCCAGGCCAACGCGATCCTGGAGATGCAGCTGCGCCGGCTGGCCGCCCTGGAGCACCAGAAGATCACCGCCGAGCGCAACGAGCTGGAGGCGCGGATCCGCGAGTACAACGCGATCCTCGCCTCGCCCGAGCGGCAGCGGGAGATCATCGGCGAGGAGCTGGCCGCCATCGTCGAGAAGTACGGCGACGACCGGCGCACCCAGCTGGTGCCCTTCGAGGGCGACATGTCCATCGAGGACCTGATCGCCGAGGAGGACATCGTCGTCACGATCACCCGTGGCGGTTATGTGAAGCGCACCAAGACCGACGACTACCGGGCGCAGAAGCGGGGCGGCAAGGGCGTGCGGGGCACCAAGCTCCGCGAGGACGACATCGTCGACCACTTCTTCGTCTCCACCACCCACCACTGGCTGCTCTTCTTCACCAACAAGGGGCGGGTCTACCGCGCCAAGGCGTACGAGCTGCCGGACGCCGGGCGGGAGGCGCGCGGGCAGCACGTGGCCAACCTGCTGGCGTTCCAGCCGGACGAGCAGATCGCCGAGATCCTCGCGGTCAGGGACTACGAGGCGGCGCCGTACCTGGTGCTGGCCACCAAGTCCGGCCTGGTGAAGAAGACCGTCCTCAAGGACTACGACTCGCCCCGCTCGGGCGGCGTCATCGCGATCAACCTGCGCGAGATGCCGGACGGACGTGACGACGAACTGATCGGTGCCGAGCTGGTCTCGCCCGAGGACGATCTGCTGCTGATCAGCAAGAAGGCCCAGTCGATCCGTTTCACGGCCACCGACGACTCGTTGCGCCCCATGGGCCGCGCGACCTCGGGCGTGAAGGGGATGAGCTTCCGCGAGGGCGACGAGCTGCTCTCGATGAATGTCGTCCGAGCCGGTACCTTCGTCTTCACCGCGACCGACGGCGGCTACGCCAAGCGGACGCCCGTGGACGAGTACCGCGTCCAGGGCCGCGGTGGTCTCGGCATCAAGGCGGCCAAGATCGTGGAGGACCGGGGTTCCCTGGTGGGCGCCCTGGTGGTCGACCCGACGGACGAGATCCTCGCCATCACGCTGGGCGGCGGGGTGATCCGCACGCGGGTCAACGAGGTCCGGGAGACCGGCCGTGACACCATGGGCGTCCAGCTGATCAACCTCGGCAAGCGCGACGCCGTCGTGGGCATCGCGCGGAACGCCGAGGCGGGTCGGGAGGCCGAGGAGGTCGACGCCGAGGACACGGACGCCGAGTCCGTCGCCGAGTCCGTCGCCGAGGACAGGCCGGAGCCCGCCGCGGGCGCCGCGCCCGTCGCCGACGAGGAGTAGTACGTGAGTGGAGCCGTGGGCGCCCCCGGGGGCGGCGGGAGTGAACGAACGCCGCGTCCCCCCGACATCCCGCCGGGGGCGGCCACGGCTCGGGCCACGGGGACGGTGCTCCCCGGGCCCAGGAATCCGCTAGCGACCCTTCCCATGGGGGAACGACGATGACCAGTGCCAGACCCGCGGACTCCTCGCACTCGCAGGGCGGTTCGCAGGGCCAGGGATACGGCACCCCGGCAGAGCAGCACTACCACCCGCCCCAGGCGTATCCGACGCCCCCGGCGCCCCCCGGGAACGCGCCGACCGTCGGACAGCAGCCCACGCAGCAGCGTTCCGGCTCCGGCACGGGCTCCGCGCCCGGCGCCTCGGGACCGAGCACCCAGGGCGGCGGCGTGCGCCGCCCGCGCACGGGAGCGCGCACCGTGCCCCGGGTGCGGAAGGCGCGGCTGCGCGTGGCCAAGGCCGACCCGTGGTCGGTGATGAAGGTCAGCTTCCTGCTCTCGATCGCCCTGGGCATCTGCACCGTGATCGCCGTCTCGGTGCTGTGGATGGTGATGGACGGCATGGGGGTCTTCTCCACCATCGGCGAAACGATCACCCAGGCCACCGAGACCGACAACGACAGCGGATTCGACCTGGAGTCCTTCCTCTCGCTGCCGCGCG
This sequence comes from Streptomyces zhaozhouensis, assembly GCF_900230195.1. Classification (GTDB taxonomy): domain Bacteria; phylum Actinomycetota; class Actinomycetes; order Streptomycetales; family Streptomycetaceae; genus Streptomyces; species Streptomyces zhaozhouensis. The sequence continues at coordinate 100,762 of NZ_OCNE01000012.1, read as the reverse complement.
TGCTGATCTTCACCTCGGTGATCGCCGTGATCGACGTGGTGCTGGCCACCGCGCTGGCCACGCTGGGCGCCTTCCTCTACAACCTCTCCGCCGGCTTCGTCGGCGGCGTCGAGGTGACGCTCGCCGAGGACGAGTGAGGCGGCGCCCGCCGCCCGTTCGTCGGGCCCGCTTTCCGATTTGGGCGCGGGGGCGGCCATGCGCTAGCCTTGCGGAGCACGCGGGGCTATAGCTCAGATGGTTAGAGCGCATCCCTGATAAGGATGAGGCCACAGGTTCAAGTCCTGTTAGCCCCACCGTCATGACGGCCCCGGTCCACAGTGACCGGGGCCGTTTGACGTAGCGGCCGATGGCATCGAGTTTCGCGAAGGTATCATCGGGCGCCAATGGTCCGATCACGTTAAGAAGGACGAGGTAGCGCGGTGAAGAAGCTCCTCCTGGTAGCGGTGGCCGCCATCGGCGGGCTGCTGGTCTACCGCCAGATCCAAGCGGACAAGGCCGAGCAGGATCTGTGGACGGAGGCGACCGACTCCGTGCCGGCCGGCTCCACGGGCGCCTGAGGCGCCGCGCCACGGACTGACACTGGACTCATGCCGCCTCCGCGTTCCTGCCGCCCGACGGCGGTGGGCCCGGGGGCGGTTCGCTGTCTCGGCGTCCCGCGGGGTGGGGCGGGGGCGGGCCCCGGGTTGTGGCCGGACCGTGACACGGTACGCAGTTCTGTGTGCGACCGCGAACTCGTACGGTGCTGGTGGACGGCAGGGAAGGACCCGGCGGTCGCGCCGGAGAGCGGGGGACGGGAAGAATGCGCGCCAGCGCTGGAGTTGCGGCGGTCGGTTGCTCGTTGTTGCTCGTGGGATCGTCGGCGACCACGGTCGCCGCGGAGGTCCCGGCGTCGACGTCCTACGCGTTCGCCCCCGAAGCCCGCGCCGTCGAGGGCGCGGCCAGCAGCGCTGACGCGCCCAAGCTGGAGCCCGGCGGGATCTACACCGACCGGCTGGCCCCCGGCGAGACGCTGCACTACGCGGTCGACCTCGACGAGGGATCGAGCGCCTATCTGACCACGGTCGTCGTGCCGGAGCACGGGGCCGCCGTCAGCGCCAGCGACGGCGTCGAGGTCGAGCTGCTGACCACCGACAACGAGACCTGCTCGGACGGCGACCGGCGGTTCGGCACCGGCTCCGACGCGCCGCCCCGGCCGATCACCGTCTGGGCCGGGCGGGTCGTGGCGCAGGGCGCCGACTGCCAGCGCGCCGGCACCTATCTGTACACCGTGACCAGGATGGACGGCACGGACCATGGCGAGTGGCCCATCGAGCTGCGCTTCGGCCAGGAGCCGAGGCTCAGCCAACTCCCGGAGTCCGCGCCGCCCGTCGACAGCTGGGAGAGCGAGCAGCCCGCCCCGCCCGGGGGCGAGGCCGTCCGGGTCTCCGGCGGCACCGGCTTCAACGACGCCCAGCCGATCGGCGAGGGCGTCTGGCGCGACGACATAGCCGCCGGCACCACGCGCGCCTACCGCGTGCCCCTGGACTGGGGCCAACAGCTCGCGCTGACACTCGACATGGGCAACGCCGCCGACGCCGAGGAGTTCTCCTCGGCCTACGGCGAGGTGCGGGCCGAGCTGTACAACCCGGCGGCGGGACGCGTCGACGACCCGCTCTCCGAGTACTACGACGGCGAGCAGTTGAGCATCGAGGCGCTCACCCCCGGCGTGCACTACGGCAACCGCTTCGAGGACACCGAAGGCGTCGACCGGATGGCGTTCGCCGGCTGGTACTACCTGCTGGTCACCCTGAGCCCCGAGGTCGCCGACGTCACCGAGGACCCGGTGGGGACGACCCTGCGGGTGTCGGTGCTCGGCGACGCCCAGCCGGGGCCGTCCTACGCCACCGACGCGGTGGAGGCCGGCTTCGGCGTCTCCGACGAGATGGTCTCGCAGGCCGCGAAGGGGCAGACGGACGAGGAGCTGGCGGCCGAGCGCGCCAGCGACGAGAAGCGGCAGCGCGGCTATCTCTCCGTCGGCGTCGGGCTGGCGCTCGGCCTGGGCATCGGCGCCTGGTACCTGATCGGCAGGCGCCGCGCCCTGGCCGCCGCGGGGCCCGCGCCCTGGGCCGGCTGAGCGGGCCGGCAGGGCGGGGCCGGCTGGGCCGGCCGCCGAAGCGGCCTCCGCCGGCCGCTCGCATCGCGTGGAACGCCCGGGGTGCGCGGGCCGGGCGGTCCGTTCAGGCCGTCAGCAGCGACCAGACGCCGTAGCCGAGGCAGACCGCCGCCAGCAGCAGCACCGGGATCGCCACCGCGCGCGGCGGCCCCGGGCGCCGGCGCACCGGCATGGGGCCCGTGGTGCCCTGGGGCGTGGTCGGCGAGACGGTGGTCGGCGTGGGGGCGGCGGCCGTGTGCGGCACGTCCGCGGTCTCCTGCCCGCCCCAGGTCTCCCCCGAGGGCCCGGCGCCCATCGGCGGCGTCGGCAGGGAACCGCCGCGCGGGCCCTGGGAGCTGGGCGGCGCGATCCGGTAACTGCCGGTCTCCGAGGCGTCGTCGGTCGCCTCCCGCTCGGCGCCGCCCCCCGCGCCGGCACCGCGCTCCGGCCCCTGCGGGCCGAACCCGGCCGGCAGCGGCCCGAGTTGGTCGAACACCTCGACGACCTCGCGCTCCAACGTCGAGTCCGGCAGCAGCTCGCGCGCCGAGGCGAGCGCCCGGCGCACGCCCGTCGCCGTCCGGAAGCGCGCCTCGGGCGCCGGCTGCAACAACGTGCCGAGCACCTGCCACAGCGCGTCCGGCACGCCCTTCGGCGCGGTGGGCATCCCGCCCGCGTAACGCTCCATCAGCGCCTGGGAGTCGGGCTTGACGCCGGTGGCCAGGTAGAGGCCGACCAGCCCCACCGCGTACAGGTCCGCCGGGAAGTCCGGCTCCGCGCCCTCAAGCTGTTCGGGCGCGAAGTAACCGGGCGTGCCGACCACGTAGTTGGTCTCGGTGAGCCGTGGCTCGCCCTTCCGCATCGAGATGCCGAAGTCGGAGAGGCGCAGGTGGGGGCGGTGGGTGCCGGTCGCCTCCAGCAGGATGTTGGCCGGCTTGATGTCGCGGTGGACCACGCCCTCGTCGTGCACGGCCTGGAGCCCGGCCAGCAGCTGGTCGAGGAGGAGGCAGACGTGGCTCGGCGGCAGCGGTCCGTAGTCGCCGATCAGATGGGAGAGGGAACCGCCGGCCATCAGGTCCATGGTGAACAGGACCTGGTCGTCGTCGGCCGCCCAGCTCGCCGGCGCGAGCACGTGCGGGTGGTCGATGCGCAGCGCCTGTTCCCTGACGAAACGCAACAGGGTGTGGGCGTCGGACTGTTGCAGCACCTTGGCGGCGACGTAACGGCGCCGCCGGTGGTCGAAGGCGCGCCAGACCGCTCCGGCGCCGCCGCGTCCTATCGGGTCGACCAGCTCGTACCGACCCGCGAAGATCTCGCCCATGCCCTCGTGTCCGATCCGCTTCCGTACATCGTCGTGGGGCGCCGCCCGTTGGCAGGGGGCGGGCGCTCAGCCCTGGTGGCTCTCGTAGTGCTCGATGGCCTCCCGCGTCCTGGCGACGCCGTACACCCGCAGGAACTCGGCGAGTTCGGGGTGGCTGTCCCCCAGCAGCCGGGCCGCGCTCTGGATCTCGGCGGCGTCGGAGACCGAGCGCAGCAGCGCCTGGATCTCCCGCACCACCCGCTTGCTGGGGTTGGCGGGAACGGCCGAGGCCCCGCTGGAACGGGTGGTCGTCGAGGCGGGGCTGAGCACGTTGCCGCCCGCCGTCCGACGGATGTCGTCCATCGCCCCGGTCGCCTCGGCGGCACTCACCCTGCCCGCCCGCACCTCGGCGGCGAGGTCCTGGAGGGCGCGCACGCGCTGGACGACGGCCGGGTTGCCGATCTTCGCGCGTTGGCCGCTCATCAGTTGGGAGAGCATGGGTGCCGAGAGACCGAGCACACCCGCGAGCCGCGCCTGATTGAGCCCCAGGTCGGCGATGAGCCGACGGAAGAGCGTTCCCAGGGGCTCGCCGTACCAGGTGGTCTGCTGTTCCCTGGCCTTCTCGGTCGACTCTTGTTGGACCGCGTCCATCCTGTGTCCCCTGTCTCCCCTGATCGCTTCACGTGAGCGAAGTTGCGCGTCATCCTACGGAGGGAGTCTTCCCCGGTGCGATACCCGGTCGGCCTCATGGGAGAAGATTGGGTAATCTTGGCTACGGCCTTCCCGAAGGCACGCCAGGGGCCTTAGCTCAGTTGGTAGAGCGCCGTCTTTGCATGGCGGATGTCAGGAGTTCGACTCTCCTAGGCTCCACTGTGAAAGCTCTCCTGACCTGCGGAAACGCGGGGCAGGGGAGCTTTTTTCACGGACGGTGCCGGCGTCGTGTCGGCACCGGGCCGACCATCCCCGCCCACGGTGTCGCGGGGGAGTTTCCGTGATCGGTAGGGGAACGTCGCGGGCAGCATAGGGGCATGAACCGTTTGGTGCGGCCGCTGGGGGCGGCTGTCGTGCTCCTCGGCGTCGGGCTGATCGCCGGCGGCATGATCGCCCGTTTCATCGGCGGCACGGGAGTCGACAACCGGCCGGCGTTGGTGGGGATGGCGCTGGCGGGGGTCTGGGTCCTCACTCGGGTGGTGACGGGGCGGAGGCTGGAGCTGCCGGGGAGGGGCGGGGCCGGTTCGGCTGTCGGGCGTGCGCTGGTGCTGACGCTGGGGTTGCTGCTGGCCGTCTACCCGTCCCGGGGGGAGGTCGTCGATGGCGTGCGGGCGATCGGGGACGACAAGCCCACCGTCGACCTGCGGGAGCCCCAAGCGCTGGAGGACGCGTTGGCCGCGCTCGGCGACCGTGCCGGGCATCGGCGGGTCACCGAGGTGACGATCAACGAGTCGGCGGTGTGGGCGAGCGCGCCGGTCGAACCCGGCGAGTGGCAGGTGCGCCTGCGGGGCTACCAGCAGGGCGAGGTGACCGAAGCGGGGCGGGGCAACGACGCCGTCCAACCGTCCTCGGCGGGCCAGCAGTTCTCGATGGACGAGGTGGCGTGGGACGAGATCCTGCCCGCGCACGAGCGGGCGACGGCGGAGTACGTCGCCGAGAACGGGGAGGAGCCGGCCGGGACCACCGAGATCCATGTCCGGCGCACCTGGGGCGAGGACGGCGCCCGGAACGGCCCCGTGCGGATCGAGTTCGCCCTCGTGGGCGACGGACGCTGGCGGTACTCCATGGAGGCCGACGGCAGCGGTCTGGCGCGCGACCAGGGCTGAGCCGGGTCAGTCCTCCGCGGCGGCCAGCAGCTCCTCGGGGGGCGTGCGGTCCGCGTTCACATGCTCGGTGCGCTCCAGTTCGCCCCAGACGATGTAGCGGTGGCGGGAGGTGAAGACCGGGGTGCAGGTGGTGAGCGTGATGTACCTGTTGGCCTCGGTCGCGCCCGACTCCTCGGGGATCGGGTCCAGCACCTCGACGTTGTACTTGGAGGTCTCCGGCAGTACGGCGTAGGTGCGGTAGATGTACCAGGTGTTCTTCGTCTCGAAGACGATCGGGTCGCCCTCCTCGACGTCCTGGATGTCGTGGAACTTCGCGCCGTGTCCGTCGCGGTGCGCGGCGATCGAGAAGTTGCCCTCCTCGTCCCAGGGCATGGCCGCGGCGACCGGGTCGGTGTAGTAGCCGGCGACGCCGCCGTTGAGGGTGTCGGGGTTGGTGCCCTCCTTCACCAGGATCTCGCTGCCGGTCATGGTCGGGACGTGCAGGAAGCCGATGCCGTCCTCGGGCTCGAACTCCCGGGGCGGCGTGGTGTCGTCGGCGTCCTCCTCCGGCTGCGCGGCCCAGCTGTCGCGCACGGCGTCGCTGTCCCTGGAGGCTTCCTTGTTGGCTATGACGTTGGTCCACCACAGCGAGTAGACGACGAAGAGACCGAGGACGACGCCGGCGGTGATCAGGAGTTCGCCGAAGACGCCGACGGCGGCGGCGACGCGCCGCCTGGTGCGGCTCGGACCGGCGGGGCGGGGCGCCGGTCCCCCGTCGGGATCGGACGCGTCCCCGGCCTCGTCGGCCCGGTTGGTCTGGTCGGCCTCGTCGGTCCGGTCGGTCCGGTCGGCCTCGTCGGTCCGGTCGGCCTGGCGGGCGTCCTCGTCCGCGGGCGGCGCCTCGTTCTCCGGGGGTTCGTTCTCCGGGGAGTCGTCCCCCTCGTCGCGCGCGTCCGGCTCGTCGCGCGCGTCCGGCCGGTCGGTCTGGTCGGTCTGGTCGGTCCTGTCGTCCGACGCACCGGCGGAGGCGCTGGCCTCCCCCTCGGGGGTCGGGTTCTCTTTGTCCTCCGGCACCGCCGGTGTCCTCCGCAGTCGTCGCGTCTTTCGTCGTGTCTTCGGTCGCGTCTTCGGGCGCGTCTTGGGTCAGTTGACGAGGGCGTCCGGCTTCCCCTCCGAACGGGGGCTCTCCTCGGCCAGCTCTCCCCAGACAATCAGCCGGTAGGTCGAGGTGAACTCCGGGGTGCACGTGGTGAGCGTGATGTAGCGGCCCGGTTCCGCGAAACCGCCCTGCTCGGGCACCGGGTCGAGCACCTCGATGTTGGACGGCGAGGTCGAGTCGAGCCGGCTGCGCATCTCGTACGTGTAGTAGGTGCTCTCCGTCTCGATGACGATCGGGTCGCCCGGCTCCAGGTTGTTGATGTAGCGGAACGGCTCGCCGTGGGTGTTGCGGTGGCCGGCCAGGCCGAAGTTGCCCTCCTCGTCCCAGGGCATCGCCGTGGGAAGGCCGTCCTCCTCCGTGTAGTGCCCCACCATGCCGTTGTCCAGCACGCTCGCCGGGTCGACGCTCTCGGCCACCGGGACCCGCACGTCCAACGTCGGCAGGTAGAGGATCGCGAACCCCTCGCCCGCCGAGAAGACGCCGGGGTCGCGGTTCTCCTCCCGCTCCCCGTCGCCCCCGGAGTTCCAGCGCTCCTCCAGCTCGGTGGCCTGTTTGTTGGCGTGGGCCCGCGCCTCGTAGTTGGTCCACCACAACTGGTAGACGACGAAGAGCAGCAGCAACACGCCGGTGGTGATGAAGAGTTCGCCGATCAAGTTGCTGATCGCGGTGCCGGTCTGCTTGGCGGCCTTGGCCGCGGCCTTCGCCGCCTTGCGGCGCGCCGCGCGGCCTCCGGTGACCTCGGGCTCCGCCTCGGCGGTCGCGGCGGTCGCGGCGGACGCGGCCGCCGGCTCGGCCCCGCCCCGGCGCCCGCCGCCCTTCGCGGCCCTGCGCCGGGCCGCGCGCCCGCCGGCGGCCGCCGGCTCGGGCTCCGCCGCGCGCTGCGCCGCGCGCCTGCGCGCCGCCCGGCCGCCGCCCTCGGGCGCCGACGGGCCGTCCTCGGCCGGCGTCCCGGCACGCGGGCGCAGGTCGTCGGGGCGCCGGAGCCCCACGGTCTCCGGGTCGTGCTCCCCGGCGTCGCGCGACGGCACCTGGAGCCCCATGGTCTCGGGGTCCGGTTCCCGCGCGGGCCGTCGCCCGCCGGGGGCGTCGAACGGCGGTTCGTAGTCGTATCCCTCCGGCGCGAGGTTGCCCGGGGGGTGGTTCCCGTGCGCGAACTCCCCCGGCCCCGCCGGGTAGCCGTCGCCCGGCTGGCCCCCGTACGCCTCGTGCCCGCCCTGGCCGCCGTGGACCCGTGCCGGCCCGTGCGCCGGGTAACCGTCGCCGGGGATGTCGGTCACGGGCCCCGGTGGCCGCTGGCCGGGGAGCGGGTCGCCCAACGGGTCGTTGAGCGCGTCGACGGCCGCCTGGTACGGGTCCGCCGGATAGCCGCCCCGCTCTCCCGCCAGGTACGGGTCGTCCGCGTAGGGCTCCCGCTGGGGGTCCCACTCCGCGCCCGCCCCCGGGCGCGACGTGTTCACGCCGCCGGCTCCTGCTGGCCCGTCCGGCCCACGATCGGGGCGAGCCCGTGGGATCGCGTCACGGCGCCGGCGTCGCCGCAGCGCGCCAGCCAGTTGGCGAGCATCCGGTGGCCGCCCTCGGTGAGCACGGACTCGGGGTGGAACTGCACGCCCTCCACCGCGAGTTCACGGTGGCGCAGGCCCATCACCACGTCGCCCGCGCGGGCGGTGACCAGCAACTCCGGGGGCAGCCGCGGCTCCTCGGCGGCCAGCGAGTGGTAGCGGGTGACCGTCAGCGGCGAGGGCAGTCCCTCGAAGACGCCGGAGCCGTCGTGGACCACCTCGGAGGTCTTGCCGTGCAGCAGCTCGGGCGCCCGGCCGACGACCCCGCCGTAGGCGGCGGCCATCGCCTGCATCCCGAGGCAGACGCCGAAGACCGGCACTCCGTTCTCCGCGCAGTGCCGCACCATCGGGACGCTGACTCCGGCCCGCTCGGGGGTGCCGGGCCCGGGGGAGATCAGCACCCCGGCGAAGCCGCCCTCGGCGACATGACCGGTCTCGACCGCGTCGTTGCGCGATACCTCGCACTCGGCACCGAGTTGGTAGAGGTACTGGACGAGGTTGTAGACAAAGCTGTCGTAGTTGTCCACGACCAGGATGCGGGTGGCGCTCACCTGTCGGTCCCCCCTTGGGCGTCGTCCACGGTCACGTCGTTGAAGGGCAGCAGCGGCTCGGCCCACGGGAAGACGTACTGGAAGAGCAGGTAGACCACGCCGAGCGCCAGAGCCAGCGCGAGCACCGCCCGGACCAGCGTGTTGCCCGGCAGGTGTCGCCAGATCCACCCGTACATGGCTTCCCGTCCCCATCTCGTGCGACGCCGCGTGCCCCAAGCGTACGACGACGGCGCACGGGCGCGCGGGGCTCGTTGTCAATCCCCGGGCTCCCGGCGTCAGTCCCCGGGCTCCAGTGGCTCGGCGTGCCGCAGCGCGACGCCGCCCTCGTAGCCGGGGAGGGTGACCGAGCCGTGCTCGGCGACGTCCCAGCCGAGGCCGTAGGCGTCCACGTACTGCCGGTAGTTGCGCAGCGCGGGGGACTCGTCGAGCGCGGAACGCAGGCGGTCGGTGGAGCCGACGGCGGTGACGGTGTACGGCGGGGAGTAGAGCCGGCCCTGGAGGATCAGGGTGTTGCCGACGCAGCGCACCGCGCTGGTGGAGATCAGCCGCTGGTCCATGACGCGCACCCCGTCCGCGCCGCCCGCCCACAGGGCGTTCACCACCGCCTGGAGGTCCTGCTGGTGGATGACCAGGTCGTTGGGGGTCGGCTCGGGGGCGCCGGGTACCAGCGGCTCGGCGTCCGCCGGGGCGTCGGTGAGGGTCACGGTGAGCCCGGGGCCGGTCAGCTCGTGCAGCCCGGCGGCGGTCTCGGTGGCGTCCAGCCGCAGCGACTGCTCGGGGTCGGCGCCGGCGTCCCGTTCGGTGAGGGCCTCCACCTCGGAACGGAGCCGGGCCGCCGACGACTCCAGGGCGTCGTTGCCACGCTCCCGCTCCCGGATGAGGTCGGACATCTGGAGCAGGGAGTCGTCGGTGCGGATGTTGTTGCCGCGCGAGACGGTGAAGCTCACCCAGAAGAGGAGCCCCGCCAGGGCGAAGACGGCGACCGTGCCGAGCCGGGCCCGGCGGAAGGGGAAATTCCTCACCGTACCCTGGTCTCCTTAAACAGCCGCGGAAGGACTACGCTAGCCGACGATCCCACAGCTACGCGCTTCGGAGCGCGACCAGGTAGCGCCTTGCGCAGCGCGATCGACAGGAGTCTCTCTCGTGCCGAAGTCTCGGGTCCGTAAGAAGAAGGACGACAGCTACGCGCCCCCGGAGAAGCGGGCGACGACGAAGCTCGACATGCGTTCGGGGCGCAGCTGGGTCGCCCCCCTGATGCTGGCGCTGTTCGGTATCGGCTTGGCCTGGATCGTGGTCTATTACATGACCAAGGCGGACCTGCCGATCGGTGCGCTGGGCGACTGGAACATCGTGGTCGGCTTCGGCTTCATCGCGCTGGGGTTCGTGGTCTCCACCCAGTGGAAATGACCGGACGCGCGTCCGGCGGCTCTCCTCACCAGGGTTATCCACAGGTTGCTTGAACATCGCAAGATCTGTGGATAACCCTGTGTGTTCTGCGGCGCGCCGCGCCCGCGTTCGAACCCCTCGCACCCCTGTTCTCCTGCGGAAACGCCCGTCGTGACGGTGAGGGTCGCGAGTCGTCCACAGGGTGCACAAGATCCTCCACCGGCTGTGGATAAGTCTGACCTTAGGCTCAGCCCACCAGCTGGTTCGCGCGTATCAGGCACGTGACCAGGAGGGTGAGCGCGACCAGCGCGCAGACGGTGATCTGCACCGGGAGCCGCAGCCGGCGGGGAGCCCAGACCAGCCCGCTCGCGATCACGACGCCGGCGACCAGTCCGCCTATGTGCGCCTGCCAGGCGATCGCCGACCAGGCGAAGGTGATCACCAGGTTGACCGCGAGCAGCAGCAGGATCGGTCGCATGTCGTAACGGAGCCGGCGGGCGAGCACCGCCGTGGCGCCGAAGAGGCCGAAGATCGCGCCCGAGGCGCCCAGCGAGAGCTGGGTCTGGTCGGCCAGCACGAAGGACAGGGTGGAGCCGGCGAGCGCCGAGAGCAGGTACAGCGCCACGAAGCGCACGCGGCCGAGCGCGCTCTCCAGCGGCGGCCCCAGCAGCCACAGGCCCAGCATGTTGAACCCGAAGTGCCAGATCTCCTGGTGGAGGAAGGCCGAGGTCAGCAGGCGGTACCACTCGCCGTCGGCCACGCCGATCCAGTTCGGCGCGAGAAACGTGCCGCCGTCCGTCGCGTAGCCGAGCATCCCGAGGTCGATCACCATCTCGTCGCCGCGCGCCAGCACCGCGAGGAAGACGACCGCGTTCATCGCGAGCAGGATCTTGGTGACGATCCCCGCGTCCCCGGTGACGCGGCCGCCGGCCAGCGTCCTGGGACGGGCGGCCCTGGTGGCGCCGGCGGCGCCGCGCACGCACCGCGGGCACTGGTAGCCGACGGCGGCCTCCACCATGCAGGAGGGGCAGATCGGGCGGTCGCAGCGGGTGCAGCGGACGCCGGTCTCCTGGTCCTGGTGCTGGTAGCAGCGGGCGAGCCCCGGCTGCGGATGCTGCTGGGCCATGGTGTCCCTTCCCCGCTGGCGTGCCCCGAGCCGATGAGAGACCGGCCCCCTGATCCTACGGACAGGGGGCCGGATTCGTTCCCGGAAAGCGGACTTCCGGTCAGCGGCTCTCGATCGTGACCGACTCGATCACCACGTCCTCGACCGGACGGTCGGTGTTGCGGTCGGTGGCGGTGGTGGCGATCGCGTCCACGACCTTCTGCCCCGCCTCGCCGGTGACCTCGCCGAAGATGGTGTGCTTGCCGGTCAGCCAGGTGGTCGGCGACACGGTGATGAAGAACTGCGAGCCGTTGGTCCCGGGACCCGCGTTGGCCATGGCCAGCAGGTACGGGCGGTCGAAGGACAGCTCCGGGTGGAACTCGTCCTGGAACTTGTATCCCGGGCCGCCGGTGCCGTTCCCCAGCGGGTCGCCGCCCTGGATCATGAAGCCGCTGATCACCCGGTGGAAGACCGTGCCGTCGTAGAGCTTCTCGGTGGACTTCTGCCCGGTGGCCGGGTTGAGCCACTCGCGCTTGCCCTCGGCGAGCTCGACGAAGTTCTTGACCGTCTTCGGCGCGTGGTCGGGGAAGAGCCGCACCTCGATGTCGCCTCGGTTGGTCTTCAGGGTGGCATAGAGCTGCTCAGCCACGATCTACCTTCCGTCTACGTTCAATGACGGTCACCGATCCTGCCACGGAACGCCGACACGCCATGCCCCCGGATGGCCCTTTCGCGTGCTGAATCCCCGCGTACCCGGCATGATTTGCGCACGAGTGGACAAGAGGAGTAGTCAGCGGGAAACCGCCACGAAAGATTACCAAGGAGGCGAAAACAGTGACCCGGAACGGGAAGGCAACTGTTCGACAGGCGGGCGACGCGGTGCTTCCCTACGCGCTCTCCGCCAGGGAGAACGCCGCACGCTACGCGCACCAGGCCCGTGCCTACGTGGCCCCTCGCGCCTCTCGGGCTGCTACCCAGGCCCGGCGACAGTATGAGGAGCAGTGGGTCCCCCGCGTGGAGCAGGCCCGGCTGGCCGCCGGCCCCGCGCGGGAGAAGGCGGCGCTGCGTTCGGCCGCCGCCGTCGCCGCGCTCCGCGGCGACCTCACGGCCGAGGAGATCCGGCACACCGCCCGCCGTCGGCGCCGGAAGGCGAGGAACGGGCGGATGGTCAGGCGGCTCGGGCTGATGGGGCTGGTGGCCGGCGGCGCGCTCGTCGCCTGGAAGTGGTGGAGCGCCCAGACCGACCCGGACTGGCTGGTCGAGCCCTCCCCGGCGACGGAGATCCCCACCGAGCCCGAGGAGCAGGCGCTCGGCTGAGCCGCACCGGGTCCGCACACGACGGAGCGGGCACGGCCGAGGCGTTTCGCCGCCTCGGCTCGCACCCGCTCGCCGTTCGCTTTCGGTCCGTTCCTGACCGTTCCCGACCGCTCGGGAACGGTCAGGTGCGGCCGCTGTCCTCAGGCCGCCTCGGTAGGGGTCAGCCGCCCATCCCGAAGATGCCGCCCCCGCCGGGGCCGCCGCCCGGGTCGCCGTTCTGGCCGCCCTGGTCACCCGGGTTGGTCGGGTCGACGACGGTGAGGGTGATCGGGGTGTCCGGCGCCGCCGGCTGGCCGGCCGGCGGGTCCATGGACACCACCAGGGCGTGCGGGACGTCGGGCCCCTGGACATTGACCTGCTGGAACCCCGCGCCGTTCAGCGTGCCCCGCGCCTGCTCCAGGTTCTGGCCGACGACGTTGGGCACCTCCGTCTCCTCCGGCGGCTCCTCGGTCTCCTGCGAGGGCATCGCGACGGTCAGCGTCACCAGACCGCCCGGCTCCTGCTGCGAGCCGGCGCCCGGGTCCTGGCTGATGACCTCTCCCTCCGTCCTGGAGTCGTCCGTCGCGTTCTGCCGGGTCACCGTGAACCCGGCGGCGGTCAGCTCGGACTGCGCCTGCTCGAAGGGCTTGCCGACCACGTCCGGCACCGACTCCAGCTCGGGAGCGGTGGCGACGGTCAGCGTGACCTCGCTCTCCGCCTCGACCTCGACGCCGCCCTCCGGGTCCTGGGAGAGCACCGTGCCCGGCTCGGAGTCCGGAGCCTCCTCCGTCTCCTGGCGCACGGTCAGACCCAGCTCCTCCAGCTCGGCCTCCGCGTCCTCGTAGGCGTCGCCGACGACGTCGGGCAGCTCGACCGGCGCGGGACCGTCCGAGGGGATCACCGTGACGGTGTCGCCCTCCTTCAGCTCGGTCCCCGACTCCGGGTCGGTCCGGCAGACCGTCTCCTTCTCCTCCTCGCAGGGCTCGGGGTCCCCGACGGTGGACGCGAAGCCGAGGCCGTCCAGCCGTTCCTCGGCCGCCTCGACGGACTCGCCCGCCAGGTCCGGCACCTTCAGCGAGCCCTCGGGCGGATCGTTGGAGAACATCGCCCGGCCGATCAGCACGGCGCCGACCAGCACCAGGATGCCGGCCAGCACCAGCAGGATCGTCGAGGTGTGACGGCTCCCCTGACGGCGGTCGGCGCGGCCGTAGTCGTCGTTGTACCCGTCGGAGTCCCCCGCGGGCGGCATCATCGTGGTCGCCGGGTCGGTCGGCCGCAGCATCGTGGTGGGGCGGTCGTCGTAGCCGTAGCCCGCCGCGCCCATCGCCGCGGCGGCGCCGACCGGGCGCCCGTCCAGCGCGGCCTCGATGTCGGCGCGCATCTCGTCCGCCGACTGGTAGCGGTAGTCCGGGTCCTTGACCAGCGCCTTCAACACGATGGCGTCGGTGTCGGGGGTGATCTCCGGATCGAAGACGCTGGGCGGCTGCGGCTCCTCCCGCACGTGCTGGTAGGCCACCGCGACCGGCGAGTCACCGAGGAACGGGGGGCGCACGGTCAGCAGCTCGTAGAGCAGACAGCCCGTGGAGTACAGGTCGGACCGCGCGTCGACCGTCTCGCCCTTGGCCTGCTCGGGGGAGAGGTACTGCGCGGTGCCGATCACGGCCGAGGTCTGGGTCATGGTCATGCCGGAGTCGCCCATGGCGCGGGCGATGCCGAAGTCCATCACCTTCACCTGGCCGGTGCGGTTCAGCATGATGTTCGCCGGCTTGATGTCCCGGTGGACGATGCCGTTGCGGTGCGAGTACTCCAGCGCCTGGAGGATGCCGATGCACATCTCCATCGCCCGCTCCGGCAGCAGCTTCCGCCCGGAGTGCAGCAGCTCGCGCAGCGTCGAACCGTCGACGTACTCCATCACGATGTAGGGGATGGAGATCCCGTCGACATAGTCCTCGCCGGTGTCGTAGACGGCGACGATCGCCGGGTGGTTCAGCGAGGCGGCCGACTGCGCCTCTCTGCGGAACCTGGCCTGGAACGTGGGGTCGCGGGCGAGGTCGGCACGGAGCGTCTTGACCGCGACGGTGCGACCCAGCCGGGTGTCGTGAGCCAGGTAGACCTCGGCCATTCCGCCCCGGCCCAGCACCTGGCCCAGCTCGTACCGCCCGCCGAGGCGACGCGGCTCATCCATGTTTCCAGCCCTCTCCGTGTGGTCCCGGCCGCGCCCCCCTGGTCGTACTCGGGCTTGGGGAGCCAGACCCTGGCTTACGGTACCCGGCGGGGATGAACCCACCGGGTGGCGGTGGGCGGCCGATATCCAACCGGTATCGCCCAACACCGCAACCGGACCCAAGGCCGGTCCCGGATATGACGTGTGTTCGGTGGTTCCCGGTTGCCCGCCGGGGCGTGGAAAGGAGTGCCCGGCGCCCGCGCGGGGCGACCGGGGCCGTCACTCCTGGTCGTCGGCCAGCACGGCCGCCATGACGTCCATCGCGATGGGCGCGGCCAGGCCGCTGCCGGAGATCTCGTTCCGGTCGACCTCCTCGTCCTCCACCACCACGGCCACCGCGACGGGGGAGCCCTCGTCGGTCATCGCGTAGGAGATGAACCACGCGTAGGGCGGCTCGGAGTTGTTCTCACCGCGCTGGGCGGTACCCGTCTTGCCCCCGATGCGGATGTCGCCGTCGATGGAGCCGCGGTCGATGTTGTTGGCCTCGACGACCTCCTCCATCGCCTCCTGGAGCTCCCGCGCGTTGTCCCCGGAGACGGGCTCGCCCAGCTCCTCCGGGTCGTGCTGCTCTATGACGTTCAGATTGGGGGCGACCAGCTGGTCGACCATGTAGGGGGACATCAGCGTGCCGTTGTTGGCGACCGCGCTGGCCACCATCGCCATCTGGAGCGGGGTGGCCCGGTTCGACGCCTGGCCGATGCCGGCCATCGCGTTCTGCGGGCGGTTGTCCTCCGGGTAGATGCTCGCGTTGCTCCGGACCGGGACGAAGTGCTCCTCGTTGAAGCCGAAGCGCTCGGCCATCTCGATCATGTCCTCGTTGCCCACGTCGTTGCTCAGGCCGGCGAAGACGCTGTTGCACGAGTAACGCATGGCTTCGCGGACGTTCGCGTCGGCGCAGACGCCGGGGACCTGGTTGTCCAGCGGGACGTTGTCCGTGTCCGGGAGGATGTACGGGTCCTCGTACTCGGTGTCCTGGTCGATGTCGTCGATCAGGCCGCTCTCCAGGGCGGCGGCGGCCGTGACCACCTTGAACGTGGAGCCGGGCGGGTAGGTCTCCCGCAGCGCCCGGTTGAGCATCGGCTTGTCCTCGTCGCTCTCCAGGGCGGTCCACGCCTCCCCGTCCTCCGCGCCGTACCCGGCGAACGAGGAGGGGTCGTAGGACGGCGTGGAGACCATCGTGAGGATCGCGCCCGAGCGCGGGTCAAGCGCGACCACCGCGCCCTTGCGGTCGCCCAGGCCCTCGAACGCGGCGCGCTGGGCGTCGCCGTTGAGCGTGGTGATGACGTCGCCGCCGCGCTGGTCCTTGCCGGTGATCATGTCGATCGTGTTGTTGAAGAACAGCCGGTCGTCGTCGCCGGTGAGGATCGAGTCGTTGACGTACTCCAGCTGGTTGGTGCCGAACGCCTGCGAGGCGTAGCCGGTGACCGGCGCCCAGATCTCGCCGTCCTCCCAGGTCCGCTTGTAGCGGAAGTCCGCGTCGTCCGTCTCCTCGGAGCCGGTGATCGGCTCGCCGTCGACGATGATGTCGCCGCGCGGGTTGGAGTAACGCTCGATGGCGACCCGGCGGTTGTCCTCGTGACTCTGCAACTCGTCGGCCTGGACGAACTGGATGTAGTTCACCCGGACCAGCAGCGCCAGCATCAACAGCCCGCAGAACACGGCCACTCTGCGCATCGGCTTGTTCATGGACGGACCACCTGAGTCATCTCGGAGTCGAGGGAGGGCGCCGGCGCGGGCGCGGGTCTGCGGGCAGTGTCGCTGATGCGCAGTAGGAGCGCGATAAGCGCCCAGTTGGCGATCACGGAGGAACCACCCTGCGCCAGGAACGGCATGGTCATGCCGGTCAGCGGGATCAGCGCGGTGACGCCGCCGGCGACCACGAAGACCTGGATCGCGAAGACACCGGCCAGGCCGATCGCCAGCAGCTTGCCGAACGGGTCACGGGCCGCCAGCGCGGTGCGCATCCCGCGCTCGATCAGCAGCGCGTAGAGCATGATGATCGCCATCAGCCCGGCCAGGCCGAGCTCCTCGCCGACCGTGGCCAGGATGTAGTCGCTCTTCGGCGCGATGCCGCTGATCAGCCGCGAGTACCCCTGGCCGAGCCCGGAGCCGAAGAGGCCGCCGGAGCCGAACGAGAACATCGCCTGCGCGGTCTCGGTGACCCCGTCGTTGGCGGCCCGGTCCAGCGGGTTGAGCCAGTTGTCGACGCGCTCGCCGACGTGGGCGTTGGTGCTGGCCACGAAGACCGCGCCGCTGGCGGAGAGCAGCAGACCGAAGACGATCCAGCTCGTGCGCTCCGTCGCCACGTAGAGCATCACGACGAAGATGCCGAAGAAGAGCAGCGAGGTGCCCAGGTCGGTCTCGAAGATCAGGATCAGCAGACTGATCGCCCAGATCACCAGGATCGGGCCGAGGTCGCGCCCCCGGGGCAGGTACAGCCCCATGAAGCGGCGGCTGGCCAGGGCCAGCGCGTCGCGCTTCACCATCAGGTAGCCGGCGAAGAAGATCGCGATCACGATCTTGGCGAACTCGCCCGGCTGGAGGGAGCCGACGCCCGGGATCTGCACCCAGATCCGGGCGCCGTTGATCTCCTTGCCGACGAAGATCGGCAGCGCCAGCAGGACCAGGGCCACCACCATCGAGATGTAGGTGTACCGCTGGAGCAGCCGGTGGTCCTTCAGCAGGAGCAGCACCCCTATGAAGAGCGCGACGCCCACCGTCGACCACATCAGCTGGTTGGGGGCCATCGGGCCGCCCAACGCGTCGGTGGTGATGGTCGGCTCCTGGTCGAGCCGCCAGATCAGCACCAGGCCGAGCCCGTTGAGCAGGGTGGCGAGCGGCAGCATCAGCGGGTCGGCGTAGGGCGCCCAGCGGCGGACCGCGAGGTGGGTGACACCGGCCAGCAGGCCGAGACCGAGGCCGTAGCCCAGCATCCCGGCGGGCAGCGTCCCGTCCTTGGCCAGGCCGACGTTGGCGTAGGCGAAGACCGGGATGACCACCGCGAACACCAGCATCAGCAGCTCGGTGTTCCGGCGGCTCGGCAGGCCGCCGGGTGAGACGGTCGTGTTGTTGTTGCTGCTCATGCCTTCAGGTCTCTCGGTCCGCTGCGACGCGCACTAGACGCTCACTATGTGCCGCACTGCTTGGCCAACTCGCGCTGTTCCTCGGTCAACTCGGGACCCTGCGGCTCCTCGGTCGGCGCGTCGGGGTCCTCCTTGCCCGGGGTACCGCCCTCGGTCCCCTGCTCGCCCGACTGCTCCCCGTCGGGCTGCTCCTCTTCCGGCTGCTGCGGCTCTGGGGCCTCGGACTGCTCGGCGAGCAGGTCGCAGACCTCGGCCTGCGCGCCCAACTCGCCCAGCTGCGCCCTGGCGTCGTCCAGGCTGTCCGCGGAGATGTCGTTCTCCACCTGGCTGCGCTGGTAGGCGGGCAGCGAGTCCACCCTGATCTCCGGGTGGTCCTCCTTGACGCTGCTGAGGTCCAGCGGGCCGAGGCCCTGGCTCAACCCCTGGTAGAGCGCGAGGTGGTCGCCGTTGACCCCGACGTAGTACTGCGTCTGCGTCCAGCGGTAGCCGGCGTAGAGCCCGCCGCCCACCACCGCGACCGCGAGGCCGACCAGCAGCCAGTTCCGCACCGGGCGGCGCTTGGGCCGCTGGGTGACGTACTCGTCGTCCGGGTAGAGCTGGCCGAAGACGCCCGTCGTCGGGTCGGGCGAGCCCTGGGCGCCGCCGGCCGCCGCCGGCGGCGGCTGCTGCCGTCCCAGCTCGGCGGCGCGCGCCGCCGGGGTGCGCGGGGTGCCGGACGAACGTTGCGCCTGCGTCTCGGCGACCGCGCCCACGATCTGCGGGGCGTCCGAGAGCTGCATGGTCAGGGTGTCGCTGACCTGGCTGTCCATGTCGACGACGTCGGCGATGATGCAGGTGATGTTGTCCGGGCCGCCGCCGCGCAGCGCCAGCTCGATCAGCTCGCGCACGGTGTCCTGCGGCGCCGCGTTGGTGACCATGGCGTCCCGCATGGTCTCCAGGCTGACCACCCCGGACAGGCCGTCCGAGCAGAGCAGATAGCGGTCCCCGGGGCGCACCTCGCGGATGGAGAGGTCGGCCTCGATCCGGTCGGCGCTGCCCAACGCCCGCATCAGCAGGGAACGCTGCGGGTGGGTGGTCGCCTCCTCCTCGGTGATCCGCCCCTCGTCGACCAGCCGCTGGACCCAGGTGTGGTCCTGCGTGATCTGCGTCAACTCGCCGTCCCGCAGCAGATAGGCACGGGAGTCGCCGACGTGCACGACGCCCATCCGCTGGCCGGTCCACAGCAGGGCGGTGAGCGTGGTGCCCATCCCGTCCAGCCTGGGGTCGTCCGAGACCATGCCGCGCAGCTGCTCGTTGGCGCGCTGGACGGAGGCGTCCAGCGAGGTCAGCAGGTCCGAGCCGGGGATGTCGTCGTCGAGCGGGACCAGGGTGGAGATGACCTCCGAGCTGGCCACCTCGCCCGCGGCCTGGCCGCCCATGCCGTCCGCGATGGCCAGCAGGCGGGGGCCGGCGTAACCGGAGTCCTCGTTGTGGGCCCGGATCATTCCGACATGGGAGCCGGCGGCGAATCTCAGTGACAAACTCATGCGCGCCTCTCCCACCCTCCGGTCGTCATTGTGATCGGACCTACTTCCGAAGCTCGATGACCGTCTTGCCGATCCGGATCGGCGCGCCGGGCGGAATGGGGACCGGGGTGGTCAGTCGGCCTCGGTCGAGATAGGTGCCGTTCGTCGAGCCGAGGTCCTCGACGATCCACTGGCCGTTCTGGTCCGGATAGATCCGGGCGTGGCGGCCGGAGGCATAGTCGTCGTCGAGCACGATGGTCGAGTCGTGTGCCCGGCCGAGCGTAATGGTCTGCCCCTGGAGGGCGACAGTGGTTCCGGTCAGGGAACCTTCGGTGACGACCAGTTTGGTCGGGGCGCCGCGCCGCTGCCTGCCGCGCCCCGCGGGCTTGGCCTGGCCCTGCTGTTGCTGCTGCGGTCGGCGCTGCGCCGCCGCCTGGTCCGGGCGTCGGACGGCGGCGCGCTGGGTGACCCGGGTGCCGAACAGATCGCTGCGGATCACCTGGACCGCCACGATGACGAACAGCCACAGGACGGCCAGGAAGCCCAACCTCATGACCGTCAGGGTCAGCTCTGACATTGCCCCCCGCTTACCCTTCGGCTTGCCGGTAGATGACTGTGGTGCTGCCCACGACGATCCGTGAGCCGTCGCGGAGCGTAGCGCGTTTGGTGTGCTGTCCGTCCACCACGATCCCGTTGGTGGACCCGAGGTCGCGCACGGAGGGCGGTTCGGTGGCCTGAATCTCACAGTGCCGGCGGGAGACCCCGGGGTCGTCGATGCGCACGTCGGCCTCGGTGCTCCGGCCGATCACCAGGGAGCCGCGGGAGATCTGGTGGCGGGTGCCGTTGATCTCGACCCAGCGGCGGGTGCGGCCCGGCGCGGACTGGCCGTAGGGCGCCGAGGGCGCGTTCGGCGGGCGCGGGGGTGCCCCGGGCGGGGCGTTGGGCGGGCGCGGCGGCGCGCCGGGCGGCGGGTAGCCGGGGGAGCCGGTGAACGGCTGCTGCTGCGGCGGTCCGCCATAGGTCGGGGCCGAGGGCGGCGGGGGCGCGCCCTGTCCCGAGGACGAGGCGGCGAGCGTGCGGCTGCGCACCCGGTAGAGGCCGGTGTCCAACGCCTCGGCCTGCTCCAGGTGGACGCGGATCTCCCCCATGAACGTGTACCGCTGCTGCTTGGCGTACTCCTTGACCATGCCGGCCAGTTCGTCGCCCAGCTGCCCGGCGTAGGGGCTGAGCCGCTGGTAGTCGCCGGTGCTCAGCTCGACGATGAAGTCGTTGGGGACGACCGTGCGCTCACGGTTCCAGATGGTGGCGTTGTTGTCGCACTCACGCTGGAGCGCGCCGGCGATCTCGACCGGCTGTACCTCGGACTTGAAGACCTTGGCGAAGGTGCCGTTGACGAGGCCTTCCAGCCGCTGCTCGAAGCGCTTCAGTACTCCCATGTGCACCTCCTTCTCCGTTGTCCCGGCACGCGGCTGAAGTGGTAGGGCTAGCTGATCGTATCCACGCGCGAGACGCCCAGGTGGTTCCCACCTGGACACCGGGGCTCCCTCCCGGATCGTAGGGGGGAGCTTGCAACAGTGTCGCGCATCTCGGGAGGTGATGCGGAGGGACGGGGGCGGTGCGCGGGTCAGCGCGGGGGCGCGGGGTGCGGACGGGGGTGCGAAAAGGCGTGTGAGGGCACCCTTGCGGGCGTGCTAGCCTTCTGGGTGTCGGAAGGCGCTCCGGTCCTCGCGGGGGCAGGGAGAGACGGACGACAAGGTGCTTGCGCGGGTGGCGGAATAGGCAGACGCGCTGGATTCAGGTTCCAGTGCCCGAAAGGGCGTGGGGGTTCAACTCCCCCCTCGCGCACCAGAGAGAACCCCAGTTTATCTGGGGTTTTTCTGTTTTCCAGAAGGGCTGCGTGACCAACCGCGTGACCAACCCGTTGGTAACTTTCCGCGTGACCAACGACACGTGATCCTGCTCGCTCGCCAGTCGTCAGTCCGGAAGTCCTCGGGCCTCATCCCCAGGACCTCGCTCCGGCGGGCGCCCGTCGCCGCGACCGTGGTCGCAGGGGGGGCATCACGAGCGCGATGATGAAAAGCGTCACACCCGCGCTTGCGGCGCCTTGACCTGGCGCGCCGTGACCCCCACCGCCGAGCCCCGCAGGAGACACCCATGTCCGCGAACACCGTGGTCCGTCCCGCGCCGCCCGCCGGCTGGGATGTGGCCTGGGTGGCGTTCTCCGGGCACGGACTCCACGCCCCGTTCGGCCCCGGTGTCCTGGCCGGGCGCTCCGACCGGCTGGACGCCGCGCCACCTCACCTGGCCGGCGCCGGCGCGACGTGGCAGGGCCGGCGCGGCGGCCCCGCCCGCCCCGGCCCTGCCGGGGCGGGCGGTCCGCTCACTCGTAGACGCGCACCCAGCCCACCTCGAACTCGGCGGGCCGCAGGCCGGACTCGCCGGTGAAGTTGTCGAGCTGGATGTTCAGGTGTCCCGACGGCATGTCCTGGATGTCGCCGCGGGAGGAGTCCGCGCCGTCCGCCATGCGGAACCACTCCTCACCGTCGACGTATCCCACCACCTCGTCGGGCGTCCACTCGAAGGCGAAGTTGTGCCACTCGGTCATGTCCACCGGGCAGTGCTCGAAGTGCTCCTTCTCGTCCGAGGGGCTGTCCGGGTAGTGCATCCACGCCGAGACGCAGTCGGCGTCCGGGTCGGTGTACTCGACCCAGTCGTACTCGCCGTCCTCCAGCCGCTCCTCAGAGGTGGGCCAGATGAGGTGGAGCGGGTGGTACAGCCCGCCCTCGGGGCCGGTGTTGCGGGACCGGGAACGGATCTCCCAGCGGCCGTACTGGGCGTCGTACCGCTGCCGCAGCCACCCGGTGTCGCCGTTCTCCTCGCCGGTGATCGTCAGGACGCCGTCCTCGACCACGCTGTTCTTGGCGCAGCGGCGGCCGTTGCCCGCGTGACCCTCCCAGCAGCCCTCGGTGCCGCCGAACTCGCCGGAGGGCACGGCCCAGCGCTCGGGATCGACCGGGCCCTCGTAGTCGAACTCGTCGGAGACCGGCAGCGGGGTTCCCCAGCCGTGGCGCACGGCGGCCTCGGTCCCGTCGCCCGACTGGTCCTCGTCCTGGTGGGTGACGGTCAGCTCGTGGATCTCGACCTCGCCGTAGTTGTCCTCGTCGCAGGGCGAGGAGTTGCCACAGTTGGCCTGGGTGTAGGCGCCCGCCTTGAAGTAGTTGGTGGAGTCGGAGTGGTCGAGCGTGGTCTCCAGCTCTCCGTTGTAGTACACCTCGATCTCGCCGTCGCTGACCACGTACGACACCTCGAAGACGGTGCCCAGCTCGTAGTCGTCGGTGATCAGGTGGTGGTGCCGGGTGTCGCCCTCGGTGATCCAGAGTTCGGAGCCCTCCAGGCGGATGACGGTGACGTCGTCGTCGCCGCCGTGGATCTGGGCCCCGACGACGTGCGGCCGTTCCTCGGGGAGATGGGTGAACGCCTCCCTCACCGTCATGGTGTGGGTACCGGAGGTCGAGGACCACTCGATCTCGTCGCCACCGCCGGGTTCCATCTCCCGCAGCTCGGAACGCGGATAGCTGGAGCCGCCGGTGGTCACGCCGTTGACGGGGGCACGGAAGCGCACGGTGTCCCCCGAGTCGCCGACCCGGAAGTACGGGTCGTGGGCGAACTCGTCCAGTTCAGGCTGGTAGATCTCGGTCGGGTCCCCGTCGTCCCCGGTCGGCAGCGTCACCTTCCAGTCACTCAGGTCGAGGACCCGGGAGGGCAGTTCGGCGCCGCCGCCGCCGTCGTCGTCCTCGCCCGGCGTGCCCCAGACCTCGACCTCGGTGAGGCTGTTCCAGTCGCCTTCGCCGTCCCCCTCGTAGCCGTGCCCGAGGTAGCGCATCCGGGAGGTCTCGACCGGGTCGAAGGTGAACGACTCCAGGCCCGTGCCGGTGCCGCTGGTCTCCCCCTCGTGGACGGTCACCCAGCCGGAGCCGTCCCAGTACTGGAGCTCGAAGACGTTGCGCCGGTCGGCGCCCTGGTGAACGGCGAGCTTGACCTCGCTGACCGTCGCCGTGGAGCCGAGGTCGAGCCGCAGCCAGGCACCGTCCCCCTCACCGGACCACCGGGTGGTCAGGTCGCCGTCGACGGCGTTCCCGGGACCGTTCTCATCGCTCGTGCTGGCCGTCACGGCATCGGCGTCCGGGGTGATGTTCTCCTCGGCCGCCCACGCCGTCGTCGGCACGACCAGCGTGGCGGCCATCGCCGCGAGGGCGGTGAGCGCCAGTGGCCCGCCTCGTCGGCGCACGGCCCTGGCGGGGCGTTTCTTCCTCACGGAGAGTCCTCCTCCTGCTGCGGTGGGTGCTGTCGAGGCGCGATGCTAGGGAGGGCACGCGGGGAGGGGTCCCGGACGGAACGGCGGGGCGCGGCCCCGCGCGAGCCGTTCGGGGGATAACCGGTCTGGTCATCGCAGAATGGCCTTTTCTGCTTGTTTTCTGCGCGTTCTCGTGATTTCCCCATGGGTTTCTGTCAGGGTTGCTCACCGCCTGATGGTTACCGAGCGTGGAGGCTTCGTCATGGGGTGTGAAGAGCGGGCTCCGGGGCGCGCGTGCTGACCGTCGCGCACCTGGTGCAGCCGACGAACGGCGGGGCGGCCCGGGTCGTCGCCGACCTCGTGCGCGCGCAGCGGCTCGCGGGGATGCGCCCCGTGGTGCTCTGCCCCACCGGCGGAACGCTCGCCCGGGAGGCCGGCGCGGCCGGTGCCCGGGTGGGGCTGTGGCTCGCGGAACGCGGCCCGACGGGGAACCTGCCCTGGGAGGTCTACTGCGCCGGCCGCGCGCTGCGGCGGGCCGCACCCGACGTGGTCCATCTGCACGGCACCAAGGCCGGGTTGGCCGGCCGGCTGGCGTTGCGCGGGCGGCTGCCCACCGTCTTCCAGCCCCATGCCTGGTCGTTCGAGTCGGCGGGCGGAGTCGG
This sequence comes from Streptomyces zhaozhouensis, assembly GCF_900230195.1. GTDB lineage: Bacteria > Actinomycetota > Actinomycetes > Streptomycetales > Streptomycetaceae > Streptomyces > Streptomyces zhaozhouensis. The sequence continues at coordinate 76,714 of NZ_OCNE01000012.1, read as the reverse complement.
CGCGCCGCTGGCCCGTCGCTGGGAGCGCCGGGCCGCCGCCTGGACGCACGGGGTGCTCTGCGCCAGCGACCAGCAGCGCGTGGCCGGCGAACGGGCCGGCCTCACCGCGCCGATGTCGGTCGTGCGGACCGGCGTCGACCCGGAACGGCTTCCGGCAGGCGACCAGGTGGCCCGCCGCCAGTCGCGGGCGGCCCTGGCCGCCGTGCACGGGCTGCCGCAGCGGGCGCCGCTGGTGGTGTGCGTCGGGCGGCTCACGCCGGCGCGCGGCCGGGACGTGCTGCTGCGGGCCTGGCCCCGGGTGCGGGCCCGGGTGCCGGAGGCGCGGCTCGTGGTGGTGGGCGACGGGCCGGAACGGGCGGCGCTGCGCCGGGCGGCCGGGCCCGAGGTCCTCTTCACCGGTCACACCGAGGACGCGGCGCCGTGGTTCGTCGCCGCCGACCTGGTGGTCTCGCCGACCCGGGCCGGCGGCGCCGGGCTGGCGCCGCTGGAGGCGATGGCGGTGGGACGCCCGGCGGTGGTCACCGACGTGGGCGGCGCGGGCGAGCTGCTGCCGCCGGGGCAGGCGGCCCACTGCCTGGTGCCGCCGGGCGAACCGGCGGCGCTGGCCCGCGCGATCGAGGCGCTGCTGGTCGACGCGGAGCTGCGCGCGGCGTTGGGCCGTGCGGCCCGCCACCACATGCGCGCCGCCGGCTCGGCGGAACGGGCGGCCGGCGAGTGCCTCGCGGTCTACACGGCACTGGGGTGCCTGCCGGCGAAGCGCGCGCGACAGCGTCGCGGCGTCGGTTAGCCGGGCGGTCGTCCTCGGTGGGATGGCGGGGGTTGGCCGACTTTGGGCGCTTGCCGGCCCGGGTGGGCGGTCGTCCTCGCCCGCGGTGCGTGGGTGGCGGGGTGCGGACGACGACGGTCGGGGCCGACCGTGACGGTGGTCGTTCCGGCGAATCCCCGGAGGGGGTCCGTCGGGGCCGACCGTGACGGTGGTCGTTCCGGCGAACCCCCGGAGGGGGTCAGCGAGGGGTCTGCCAGGTCAGCGTCGTGCCGGAGCCGCCGATGCCGGCTCCCACCGTGGCCGTGCCGCCGAGGGACTCCGCCCTTCTGGCCAGGTTCCGCAGCCCGCTGCGCCGGCCGCCGGCGTTCATCCCGACGCCGTCGTCCGCGACGGTCAGCCGCACCGCGTCCTGGCCGTCGTCCCCGTGGGCGCGCGCGTTGACGGTCACCTCGACGCGGGACGCGTTCGCGTGGCGGGCCGCGTTGGACAGGCCCTCGCGGAGCGCGGCCAGCAGGTTGCGGGCGACGCCCTCCTCGATCACCGAGTCGACGGGTCCGACGAACGAGACGGCCGGCCGGAAGCCCAGCAGCTGGGCCGCCGCGCCCGTCTCGCGCAGCACCCGGGTGCGCAGCCCGGTGGGCGCGTCCTCCGGGTGCTGCTGGAGCGAGAAGATCGCGGTGCGGATCTCCTGCACGGTGGCGTCCAGCTCGGTGGTCGCCTGGTCGACCCGGTCCCGTACGTCCTGGGACGAGGTGACCCGGCGCGCGCCCTCCATGATCAGGCCGACGGCGAAGAGCCGTTGGATCACCAGGTCGTGCAGGTCGCGGGCGATCCGGTCGCGGTCCTCCAGTACCGCAAGCAGCTCCCTGTCGCGGCGTGCCCGCGTCAACAGCAGGGCGAGAGCGGCCTGTTGGGCGAACTGGGTGGCGTTGGCGCGTTCCGGCACCGAGTAGGGGGGCGCGTCCGGGGTCCTGGCCAGCGAGAGCACGCCCAGCGTGGTGTCGTCGCTGGTCAGCGGCAGCAGCATGTGGGGGCCGTCCGGGGAGCCCAGGCCCAGCAGCGGGGCGGCGTCGGGGGTGGGGCGGTCGCGGAAGACCGGGTCGCCGGTGAGGACCTGCCGCAACGCGGGGGAGTCGGCGGGGACCGTGGACCCCAGCAGTCCGCCGGGGTCGTCGGCGCAGACGGCGACGACGGTCAGGCCGTCCTCGCCGTTCGGTTCGAGCACCGCGCCGACCGCCGCCCTGGCCAGCCGTCTGGCCTGCTCGGCGACGACGGCCAGGGCGTTGTCCTCCGGCTCTGCGGAGAGCAGCGAGGTGGACAGCTCCAGGCTGCCGTCCAGCCAGCGGGCCTGCTGGCGGACCGCCTCGTGGAGCCTGGCGTTGCCGACCGCGAGGCCGGCGTGGGCGGCGAGCACCCGCACCAGCGCGCGGTCGGCCTCGGTGAACGCCCCGTCCGGCGGGTCGGTCAGCCACAGCGCGCCGGACTTCGCCCCGTGCACCAGCACGGGCGCCCAGAGCGTGGTGTCGGGCGAGGGACGGGCGCCCCGGCCGTCGAGCAGCGCGTGCAGCAGCGGCTCGGGGTCGTGCACGGGCGCCTCGCCGTGGGTGAGCAGCCGGTCGATGCGCTCCCCGTCGTCGCTGAGCACGGCGAGGGCGGCGTGGCCAGCGCCGGTCGCCTCCGCGGCGGCCCGGACTGCCCGGGCCGGCACGGCGTCTGGCTCGTTGTCACCGCCGAGGACGGCCAGGGCCCTCAGCGGCTCCGCCACCTGCCGCATGACAGCAGCGTAAGGAGTCCGTTTCATCCGCGAAAGTCGGGAGCGGTGCGGCGGGGTCCACGGCGCCGTCGCCGGGCGAAGGTCAACGGCCGCCCACCGGCTCGGGCGCGCGTGTCGCGGCGGCCTCCCGGTCGAGCAGCGCCCGGTAGGGGCCGTCGACGGCGGCCAGCTCCGCGGGGGCGCCGCGCTGCACCACCCGGCCGGCCTCCAGCACCAGCACCTCGTCCACCGCGTCGATGCCGGCCAGCCGGTGGGTGATCAGCACGGCGGCGCGGCCCTCGGCGGCGGCCAGCAGGTCGTCCGTGAGGGCGTCGGCCGTCTCCAGGTCCAGGTGTTCGGCCGGCTCGTCCAGCACCAGCACCGGGAAGTCCGCCAGCAACGCCCTGGCCAGTGCGAGCCGTTGCCGCTGCCCGCCGGAGATCCGGGCGCCGCCCTCGCCCACCCGGGTGTCGAGCCCGTCGGGCAGGGAGTCGACCCAGGCCAGCAGCCGGGCGCGGCCCAGCGCGGCGCGCAGCTCGGCCTCCGCCGCCGAGGGGCGGGCCAGCAGCAGGTTCTCCCGGAGCGTGCTGTCGAAGACATGGGCGTCCTGCGCGCACAGGCCGACCCAGCGCCGGACCGTCTCCCCGCGCAGGGCGGTGGCCTCCACGCCGGCCAGGGTGTAGACGCCGTGCTCCGGGTCGAGGAAGCGCAGCAGGCAGTGGGCCAGCGTCGTCTTGCCGGCGCCTGAGGCACCGACGACGGCGATCCGCCGGCCCGCCGTCAGCTCCAGATCGATACCGCGCAGCGCCGGCGCCGGCCGCCCCGGATGGCGCGCGGTCAGTCCGCGCAGCCGCAGCGGGAACGGGCCGTCCGGTGCCGGCGCCGGACGTTCGGGCTCGCGCACCGGCTCGGGGGCGGTCAGCACCTCCCGCACCCGTTCGGCGGCGCGGCGGGAACGCTGCCGCTGCTGCACCGCCGCCGGCAGTCCCGCCACCGCCTCGAAGGCGGCCAGCGGGACCAGCACCACCGTCGCCAGCCAGACGCCCGCCAACTCGCCCCCGGCCACGGCCGGCACGCCGGCCCAGCCGGCCGCGGCGACCGTGGCCCCGGTGATCACCGCGGTCAGTCCGCCGGCCAGCGCGGTGGCCCCGGCGGAGCGCCTGGCCAGACCGGTCAGCTCCCGGTCCGCGGCGGCCAACGCCGCGCGGCGCCGGGGCAGCGCCCCGGCCACCAGCAGCTCGTCGGTGCCGGTCATCAGGTCGACCACCCGTTCGGCCAGCGCCCCGCGCGCCGGCGCCAGCCGGGACTCCGCCCGCCGGGCCAGTGCGGCGGTCAGCGCCGGCACCGCGACGCCGGCCAGCAGCAGCCCGACGGCCAGCGCGATCCCCGCGGCGGGCAGCAGCCAGCCGGTGAAGAGCACGGAGGCGACCCCGACACCGCCGGCCACGGTCACCGGCAGCAGCCAGCGCAGGAAGTAGTCCTGGAGCGCGTCCACGTCGGCGACCACCCGGGAGAGCAGGTCTCCCCGGCCCGCCCGGCCCAGCCCGGCGGGTGCCAGCCGCTCCAGCCGCCGGTAGACCGTGACCCGCAGACCGGCCAGCAGCCGCAACACGGCGTCGTGGCCGAGCAGCCGCTCCGCGTAGCGGAAGGCGGCGCGCCCCAGGCCGAAGGCCCTGGTCGCGGTGACCGCGACCAACAGATAGAGCACCGGCGGCTGCTCCCAGGCCCGGGAGATCAGCCACCCGGAGGTGGCCATCAACCCGACGGCGCTGCCCATGGCCAGCGCCCCCAACGCCATGGCCAGTGCCAACCGCACCCGCCCGCCGCGCGCCAGCCCCCGCGCCCAGCGCAGCGCCGGGCCCTCGGCGGCCGAGGGCCCCGCCGCGGCCGGCGCGGCCGGGGCGTCGGCGTCGGCCGGCTCCGGGGCCTCGCCGGCCGGGGGCCGGGGCGCGGGCGGGGGCGCGGTCTCGGAAGGGCGATGTTTCACGTGAATCATTCGGTCGGCCAGGGCCGTCAACGCCGGCCGGTGCGAGACCAGCACCACTGTCCGCCCCGCCGCGTGGCGGCGGATCGCGGCCACCACCGCCGCCTCCGTCGGCCCGTCCAACGCGGCCGTCGGCTCGTCCAGCAGAAGGATCGGCCGGTCGGCGAGAAACGCCCTGGCGAGCGCGACCCGCTGGCGCTGCCCGGCGGAGAGCCCGGCGCCGCCCGGCCCCAGGGGCAGCGCCGGGTCCAGCTCCCCGGCCGCCGCCTCGGCGAGCGCCGCCGCGACCTCGGCGTCGCCCGCCTCCGGTCGGGCCAGCCGCACGTTCTCAGCGACGGTGCCGGCGAAGAGCAGCGGTCGCTGCGGCACCCACGCCACCTCGCGATGCCACGCGGCCAGCTCCAGCGTGGCCAGCTCGGCCCCGCCCACCAGCACCCTTCCCGACTCCGGCCGCACCAGGCCCAGCAGCGCGCGCAGCGCCGTCGACTTGCCGCTGCCCGAGGGCCCGGTCAGCGCGACGGTCTCCCCCGGCGCGACGCGCAGGCTGGTCGCCGGCAGCGCCTCGTCCGACCGCCCCGGGTACCGCACCGTCGCGCGGTCCAGCCGCAGTTCGGGGCGCGCCGGAACGGGTGCCCCGCCGTCGGCCGGCGGGGCGGTCTCCAGCACCTCGAAGACCTCGGCGGCCGCGGCCAACCCCTCCTGCGCCGCGTGGAACCTGGCCCCCACCTGCCGCAGCGGCAGATAGACCTCGGGGGCCAGCACCAGCACCACCAGTGCCGTCTCCAGCCCCAGCCCCCCGTTGACCAGCCGCATCCCGACGCTCACCGCGACCAGCGCCACCGAGAGGGTGGCCAGCAGCTCCAGCGCGAACGAGGAGAGAAACGCGATCCGCAGCGTGCGCAGCGTTCCCCGCCGGTAGGAGTCGGTGATGGCGCGGATGTTCTCCGCCTGCGCGCCGGCCCGGCCGAAGACCTTCAGCGTCGGCAGCCCCGCCACCACGTCCAGGAAGTGCCCCGAGAGCCGGGCCAGTTGGCGCCAGCGCCGGTCCGTCTGGGCCTGTGTCGCCCAGCCGATCAGCACCATGAAGAGCGGGACCAGCGGCAGCGTCACCAGCATGATCCCGGTGGCCACCCAGTCCTCGGTCGCCACCCAGCCCAGCACCGCGAACGGCACCACCGCCGCCAGCCCCAGCTGCGGCAGATAGCGCCCGAAGTACTCCTCCAGCGCGTCGATCCCCCGGGTGGCCAGCGTGGTCAGCTCCCCCGTCGGCCGCCCCGCCAGGCCGTGCGGCGCCAGCAGCGCCGCCCGGTCGAGCAGCAGCAGCCGCAGCCGCGAGGTGACCGAGGCGCCCGTGCGGTGCGCCAGCCAGTCCCTGAGATAGCCGACGAGCCCGCGCACCAGTGCCGTCGCCGCCAGCCACCCCAGCGTGCCGCCCAGGGCGTCCAGCCCCTGCCCGGCGGTCACCGCGCCCGCGATCAGCCGCGCGAGCAACAGCGCCTGGGCGACCAGCAGTGCGGCCTCCGCCACGCCCAGCAGCACCGAGGCGACCAGCAGGCGGCGGGCCGCGCCCGCGTGGCGCAGCAGCCGGGGGTCGACGGGCCTCACGCCGGGGTCCCGGTGTCGGCGGCGCCGTGGGCGGCGGGCGCGAGATGGTGGGTGCCGATCCGCTTGCGGAAGACCCAGTAGGTCCAGCCCTGGTAGAGCAGCACCACCGGAGTCGCGAACGCCGCGCACCACGTCATGATCCGCAGCGTGTAGGGCGACGACGCGGACTCGGCCGCCGTCAGCGACCAGGCCGGGTCCAGCGAGGACGGCATCAGCTGGGGATAGAGCGTCAGGAACCACAGCGCGACCACCGCGACCACCAGCACCCCCGAGCTGAGGAACGCCCAGCCCTCACGCCCCCGGGCGTTGGCCACCAGCGCGCCCAGCAGCGCCAGCACGGCGACCACCAGCGCCGGCGCCCCGCGCCCGTGCTCCGCCTCGGCCAGCGTCCAGCCGAGGAAGCCCACGGTCAGCGCACCGCCGCCCCACCCCAGCCGGCCGGCGAGCCGCCGCGCCCGCTCCCGGATCTCGCCCACCGTCTTCAGCGCGGCGAAGAGCGCGCCGTGCAGGGTGAAGAGCGCCAGGCTCACCGCGCCGCCGAGCAGCGCGTACGGCGAGAGGAGGTCGCCGAGGTCACCGGCGAACTCGCCCTCGGCGTCGATCGGCACGCCCCGCACCATGTTGGCGAAGAGGACGCCCCAGAGCACCGAGACCGTCAGCGAGGACCAGAGGATCGCGTGCTCCCAGCGCCGCTGCCAGCGTTCCTCGGGCCGCTTGGCGCGGTACTCGAACGCGACGCCGCGCACGATCAGGCAGACCAGGATCAGCAGCAGCGGCAGGTAGAAGCCGGAGAAGAGGGTGGCGTACCAGTCGGGGAACGCGGCGAACGTGGCGCCGGCCGCGGTCAGCAGCCAGACCTCGTTCCCGTCCCAGACCGGGCCGATGGTGTTGATCAGCACCCGTCGCTCCGCCCGGTCCCTGGCCAGGGTCCCGGTGAGCACGCCGATGCCGAAGTCGAACCCTTCGAGGAAGAAGTAGCCGACCCACAGCACGGCGATCACGACGAACCAGAGGGTGTGGAGTTCCATCCCGGACGCTCCTTCGCGCGTCGATGTGGCGTTGTCCGTGGGCGGTCAGTAGGAGAAGGCCATGGGGCGGTCCTCGGATCCGGCGTCCTGGCGGGGCCCCGGCAGCGAGGGCGGTCCGCCGATCCGGGTCGGCGGATGGCGGTCCGCCTCGGTCAGCTCGGGCGGCCCCGCCTTGGCGTAGCGGACGATCAGCCGCACCTCGATCACGGCGAGCAGCCCGTAGAGCGCGGTGAAGACGACCAGCGAGGTGATCACCTCGCTGGTCGAGACGCCGGGGGAGACCGCGTCGGCGGTCTCCAGCACCCCGTACACCACCCAGGGCTGGCGCCCGGTCTCGGTGAAGATCCAGCCCCAGCTGCTGGCGACCAGCGGGAAGAGCATGGTCAGCGTGGCGATCCGCCAGTACCAGCGGGTCAGCGCCGGCCCCAGCGGGAGGTGGCGGGTGAGCGCCAGCCTCGGCACCTCGTCCTCGCCGGTGCGCAGCGTCTCGGCCAGCAGGAACCTCCGCCGGGTCAGCCAGAGCCCCGCCGCGCCGACCGCGACCGAGGCCATGCCGAAGCCGATCATCCAGCGGAAGCTCCAGTAGGCCAGCGGGATGTTCGGCCGGTAGTCGCCGGGGCCGTACGCCTCCCGCAGCTCCTCGTTGGTGTCGTTGATGCCGGGCACCGGGTCGCTGAAGTTGTCGTGCGCCAGGAACGACAGCAGTCCCGGCACCTCGACGCTGACCACGTTGTGCCCCGCGTCCACGTCGCCCACGGCGAAGAGCGAGAACGGCGCGGGCGCCTCCGTCTCCCAGAGCGCCTCGGCGGCGGCCATCTTCATCGGCTGCTGCTCGTACATGATCTTGCCGAGCCGGTCACCGCTGAAGGCGGTGAGCGCGCCCGCCACCACCATCGTCACCAGCCCCAGCCGCAGCGAGGTCCGCATCACGGCGACGTGCCGGCGGCGCAGCAGGTGGTAGGCGGAGATCCCGACCAGGAAGGCGCCGCCCACCAGGAACGCGGCCGTGATGGTGTGCGCGAACTGGGCGACGGCGGTGTTCTGCGTCAGGACCCGCACGATGTCGGTCAGCTCCGCCCGACCGGTCTCCTCGTCGACGCGGTAGCCGACCGGGTGCTGCATCCAGGAGTTGGCGGCCAGGATGAAGTACGCGGAGAGCACGCTGCCGACGGCGACCGCCCAGATGGTGGCGAGGTGGAGCTTGGGCGGGAGCTTGTCCCAGCCGAAGATCCACAGGCCGATGAAGGTCGACTCGAAGAAGAACGCGATCAGCGCCTCGAAGGCCAGCGGTGCCCCGAAGACGTCGCCCACGAAGCGGGAGTAGTCGGACCAGTTCATGCCGAACTGGAACTCCTGCACGATGCCGGTGACCACGCCCATCGCGATGTTGATCAGGAAGAGCTTGCCCCAGAACTTGGTGGCCCTGAGGTACTTCTCCTTGCCGGTGCGCACCCAGGCGGTCTGGAGACCGGCGGTGAGGCTGGCCAGGGAGAGGGTCAGCGGGACGAAGAGGAAGTGGTAGACGGTCGTGATGCCGAACTGCCACCGGGCCAGGGTCTCCGGCGCGAGCGCGAGTTCCATGGTGCCGCTCCTGCGGTTGCTTGTGAACGTATTCACATTCACAAGCCATTATGCTCCGCGCTCCGCACTCACCCGTACGGGGGGTGTGCTTTCTGTGAAGCCGCAGGTCAGAAGGGGTCTTTTGGGGAGAGGGCGAGGGGCGGTCGCTCGGCGCGCCCCTCACCCGCCCGGCGGCTACCCGGCGGTGGTCAGGCCCGCTCGCCCAGGAACTGCTCCGCGACCGCGAGGACCAGGTCGTTGGCCTCCGGCTCGGCGACCGTGACGCGCACGCCCTCCCCGGCGAACGGCCGCACGGTCACGCCGCTTGCCTCGCAGCGGGCGGCGAAGTCGGCCGTCGCCTCGCCCAGCCGCAGCCAGACGAAGTTGGCCTGGGAGTCGGCCACCTTCCACCCCTGGGCACGCAGCGCCTCGGCCACCCGGGTGCGCTCGGCGACCAGCGACTCCACCCGTTCCAGCAGCGCGTCCCTCGCACGCAGCGAGGCGATCGCCGCGTCCTGCGCGATCTGGCTGACGCCGAACGGCACCGCCGTCTTGCGCAGCGCCGCCGCGACCGGCGGGTGCGCCACCGCGTAGCCGACCCGCAGCCCGGCCAGCCCGTACGCCTTGGAGAAGGTCCGCAGCACGCAGACATTGGGCCGGTCCCGGTAGATCTCGACGCCGTCCGGCACCTCGGGGTCGCGGATGAACTCGCGGTACGCCTCGTCCAGCACCACCAGCACGTCGGACGGCACCCGGTCGAGGAAGTCCAGCAGCGCGTCGCGGCGCAGCGCCGGGCCCGTCGGGTTGTTGGGGCTGCACAGGAAGATCAGCCGGGTGCGGTCACTGATCGCCTCGGCCATCGCCGGCAGGTCGTGCTCCTCGTCGGCGGTCAGCGGCACCCGCACCGAGCGCGCGCCGGAGATCTGGACCACGATCGGGTACGCCTCGAAGGACCGCCAGGCGTAGATCACCTCGTCCCCCGGGCCCGCCGTGGCCTGCACCAGCTGCTGGGCCACGCCGACGGAACCGGTGCCCACGGCCAGATGGTCGGCCGGCACCGCCAGGTGCTCGGCCAGCTCGGCGATCAGCGCCGAACTGGCCAGGTCCGGGTAGCGGTTGAGCGCGCCGGCGGCGGCGACCGCCGTCTCCAGCACCCCGGGCAGCGGCGGGTAGGGGTTCTCGTTCGACGACAGCTTGAAGGTGCGGCCGGTGGCGGCGCCGGCGCGGCCGGGGACGTAGGCCGGCAGGCCGTCGAGCGCGGCGCGCAGCCGGGGGCTTCCGCCGGTGGCCGGCTCGGGGCCCGCGGCCTGGGAGGAGGAAGAGTAAGCGGTCACCCGTTCACCCTAAGGGCGCGCCCCGCTTCCGCCACCCCCCTGTCGGCCCAGCGCACAGCGGCTTTCGCGCGCCCCCGTGCTGCCCGACGCGCTCCACTCGATCGAGTGAGCCGTCCCGCGTTGAAAGCGGGCCGTCCACTCCGCGGTGCCGGAGGGCTGGTCGTCGAACCCGCGCTGCCTGACCTGGCGGGTCTTCCGATCCCAGGCGCCGGCGCCGTGTTGACCATGCAGAAACGTCTGCTCGCCAGGGCTTTCGGGCTCGGAGCGGCGGTCGCTCCCGGGCCTACGATCAGGTCGCCATGACAGCAGCGAAGTATCCGGCGCCACGGGCCAAGGGCCGCCGTACCAGCGGCAGGGCGGGCATCCGTGAGGTGGCGGCAGCGGCCGGCGTCTCGATCACGACTGTCTCCGACGCGCTCAACGGCAAGGGACGGTTGCCCGACACCACCCGCCGCCACGTCCGCGCCATCGCCGACCGGCTGGGCTACCGGCCGTCGGCGGCGGCGCGCACCCTGCGCACCGGGAAGTCGGGGCTGATCGGGCTCACGGTCACCACCTACGGCGAAGAACCGTTCACCTTCACCGAGTTCGCCTACTTCGCCGAGATGGCTCGGGCCGCGACCTCCGCCGCGCTGGCCCGCGGGTACGCGCTGGTGATCCTGCCGGCCGCGTCCCAGCACCGGGACTTCGACGTCTGGTCCAACGTCGCGCTCGACGGCACGGTCGTGATCGACCCCTCCGACCACGACCCCGTCGTCACCGAGCTGGTGCGGCAGGGCATCCCCGTCGTCTCCGACGGCCAGCCGGGCGGCGACCTGCCGGTGACCGCCTGGGTGGACAACGACCACCAGGCCGCCGTCGCCGGGCTGCTCGACCACCTCGCCGCCGCCGGCGCCCGCCGGATCGGCCTGCTCACCGGGACCAGCACCGACACCTACACCCGCCTGTCCACCACCGCCTATCTCAACTGGTGCGAACGCGCCGGTCAGGAGCCCGTCTACGAGGCGTACCCCGCGCACGACCCCTGCGCCGGCGCCATCGCCGCCGACCGGCTGCTGGCCCGCCCCGACCGCCCCGACGCCGTCTACGGGCTCTTCGACCCCAACGGCACCGACCTGCTGGCCGCCGCGCGCCGCTACGGCCTGCGCGTTCCCGAGGACCTGCTGCTGGTGTGCTGTAGCGAGTCCACCGTCTACGCGGCGACCGAGCCGCCGGTCACCACCCTCTCCCTCCAGCCCGCCCGCATCGGCACGGCGGTGATCCAACTGCTCATCGACGCGATCGAGGGAACCGAGCCGCGTGGCCCGCAGTGCGGGATGATGCCAACCGAACTCCTCGTCCGCGCGTCCTCCCAACCGGGGGCGCGCCGCACCGAACGAGCGACTGTGGCAGCCCCCCGCAAGCCCCCTGCCGTCGAACGGTAGTTTCGGGTAAACAGTTAGCGGCCTGGCAACGGTCTCCCCCAGGTGTGTCACAACTGGCCACCGGGATTCCTATGATGGGCGAACGGCATGGGGACCCGGCCCGATCGTCCGGGTCCCGCAGGTGGAGGCGGCGCGCAGTGGTGGAGGGGTCGATGACTCAGGGGGCCGACCAGGGACCGGCGGCGGGACACGGCACGCCCGGGGGCGGCGCCGGGGCGGCTCCCGACCTGTATACGCCCACCCTGCCGGACATCCCCGTCCTGGACGGCGGCGTCGGACCGCTCTATGTCGTGGGCGACGTGCACGGCTATCTGGACGAGCTGAAGGCCGCCCTGCGCGAGGCCGGCCTGACGGACAGCGAGGACAGCTGGGCCGCGGGGAACGCGCGGCTGTGGTTCCTCGGCGACTTCACCGACCGGGGCCCGGACGGCGTCGGCGTGCTCGACCTGGTGATGCGGCTCTCCGCCGAGGCCGCCGCGTCCGGCGGATACTGCAAGGCCCTGCTGGGCAACCACGAGCTGCTGCTCCTCGGAGCCAGCAGGTTCGCCGACACCCCGGTCGACTCGGCCGCCGGCACCGCGTCCTTCCAGGCCGCCTGGATGCTCAACGGAGGCCAGCGCACCGACATGGAGCGGCTGCGCGACCACCACATCCAGTGGATGTCCCGGCTGGACTCGATGGCGGTGGAGGACGGCTATCTGCTGGTCCACTCCGACACCTCGTCCTATCTGGACTACGGCAGCGCCGTCGACGACGTCAACGACGCGATCTGGCAGGCGTTGCAGCGCAACGACGTCGGCGAGACCTGGGAGCTGTTCCGCAAGTTCACCAAGCGCTTCGCCTTCCGCGACGAGGACGGGCCGAGCGCGGTGCGCGAGCTGCTGGACACCTTCGGCGGCAAGCGCGTGGTCCACGGCCACAGCCCGATCCCCTATCTGACGGGGGAGACCGGCGGGGCCGACTCCGATCCGGACGGCGACGGCGAGGACGCGCCGCCCCGGATCGAGGGGCCGCACGTCTACGCGGAGTCGCTGGCGATCGCCATGGACGGCGGGGTCACCATGGGCGGCCGGCTGCTGGTGGCACGGCTGCCGCTGCCCGACTGAGCCGGACCCGCCGGCGGGCGCCCGGGGGCGCGCGAGCACCGACCGGGCTTCGCCCGGGAGGTGTGGACGGCGTGTGTGCGGGCAGGGGACGCTTCGACGCGGGCGAGCCGGGGCGCCGCCGACTCGCGCTTTCCTCCTGTCGCGAACGCCTGCCGCGCTCTACCATCTTGGTTTCTGGCTCAACGACCTTCGTTGCTCAACGACCCCGTTGGCGCGACCCCCGTGCGAACGAGCGTCGTTCAACAGCTCTCTGCCTGAGTGGATCTGGGGGCGTCCATGAACAGCCCAGTCGAACTGCCGGCGGGCGACCGGTCCGAAGTCGAGCAGGTGCTCGACGAAGCGCTGCGCGCCGCGCGGGCGTCGACCGGCGCCGACCCCGAACGCCTCGCGGCGCTGCGGGAGTCCGCCCTCGCCGCGCTGCCGGAGATCCTCACGGCCGCCGAGCCCCAGTACCGAAGATTCGCCGCGCTCCGCGACCGGCAACGCGCTGCTGACCAGGGTGAGCGCGGCGTTGTCGCGCTGCGTGGGGAAGGCGGCGGGACGGCGAAGCGGCGCGGCGGCGCCGGGGGGCTGCTGGTCACGTTCGCGCTGATCCCGGTCCTGGCCGGCTCCAGCGCGCTGGTGTTCCTGCTGCTCGGCTACGCGCTGCGGCTGGCCAGCCCGGAGCCGTCGGTCGCGGCGCCCATGCGTTCGGTCGGCTGGGCGTTCGCGCTGCTGGCCTCCGGGGGCGCGCTGGTCGCGGTGGGCGCCCTGTGGGTCGCGGCGCTGCGCAACGGCGCCACCTCGATCCGGGCCTCGGCGCCGGCGCCGGGCGCCGCGCTGACCGAGGAGGTGGCGACGGCGCGCGGGGCGTGGCGCCGGGCGCTGCTGGAGCAGGGCTTCGCGCCGCTGCTGCGGCGGGAGTTAGCGGACGCGCCGCCCGCTGAGGGGCGCACGCCGCGGTTGCGTTACAGCAGTCCGCACTTCAGCAGCCCGGAGTTCTCCAGCGGCGGCGAGGCGCGGGACGCGGAGGCGCGCGGGAGGCCGGGCGAGGGCCGGGCGCCCGGCTACCACCCGGACTACGCGCGGCCGGGCTACGCGGGGCCCGACTTCACCGGACCCTCCGAGGAGCCCTGACCCCGGCCGGCGCCCGCCGGGTCACTCCGGGAGCCGCAGCAGCCGTTCGATGACGCGGGCCACGCCGTCGTCCTCGTTGCTCCCCGCGCGGTGCTCGGTGGCCGCCAGCACGGCCGGGTGCGCGTTGGCCATCGCGTAGCCGGCGCCTGCCCAGCCCAGCATCTCCAGGTCGTTGGGCATGTCCCCGAACGCGACGACCCGCTCCGGCTCGATGCCGTCCCGCGCGCAGCGCAGCGCCAGCGTGGTGGCCTTGCTGACGCCGGGGGCGCTGATCTCCAGCAGCGCGGAGGGGCTGGAGCGCGTCGACTCGGCCCACCGGCCGGTCGTCCGGCGCGCCAACTCCAGGAACGCGTCGGGGTCGAGGGTCGGGTGGTGTGCCAACAGCTTCAGCACCGGCGCGCCCCGGTAGCTCTCGCCCTCGGCGAGCAGCTTCTCGACGGGGGCCACCTCGATCGCCGGGTCCATGGTCATCGGCGGGTAGCCGGGCTCCTGGTGCAGGCCGACGCTGCGCTCCACGGCGAACGTGGTGCGCGGCGCGGCGGAACGCAGCGCGTGGACCACGGAGAGGGCGTTCTCCCTGGGCAGCGGCCGCACCTCGACGAGCCGGCCGCCGTCCCGCAGGTCGACGACGGCGGCGCCGTTGCCGCAGATCGCCAGGCCGTGGCCGTCCAGATGGGCGCTGACCACGCCCATCCACCGGGCCGGGCGGCCGGTGACGAAGACGATCCGCACACCGGCTGCTTCGGCGGCGGCCAGGGCGTCGGCGGTGCGGGGCGAGACGGTCTTGTCGTCGCGGAGGAGGGTCCCGTCGAGGTCGGAAGCGATCAGTCGGGGGCGCCGGGGCGCGGTCTCTGGCACGATCACCCAGCATATGCCCGCCGGCGGCACCCGGTCCTGGCCGGCTTGGGGGCGTCCGCGCCCCTCGTGGGGGCGGCCGACCGGCGCATTGTTGAGAAGCGGCGTTGGAACGGCCGGCGAGGCCCTACGCTTGCTGCTCATGGCTGTTCCTCCCGAGCCTGCACTGCGGCTTTCCACCGTGATCCTGCCCGTCCACCGCTGGGACCAGGGCGGGCGTCAACGCTGGGAGCGTGCCGAGGAGTTGGGCTTCCACGCCGCCTACACCTACGACCATCTCTCCTGGCGCGGCTTCCGTGACCGCGCCTGGTTCGGCGCCCTGCCCACGCTGACGGCGGCGGCCGTGGTCACCGAGCGGATGCGGCTCGGCACCCTGGTCACCTCGCCCAACTTCCGCCACCCGGTGCCGTTGGCCAAGGACCTGCTCAGCCTCGACGACATCTCGGGCGGCCGGGTCACCCTCGGCATCGGCTCGGGCGGCACCGGTTTCGACGCCACCGCGCTGGGCGAAGAGGCGTGGTCGCCCAGGGAGCGCGCCGACCGGTTCGCCGAGTTCCTGCGGCTGCTCGACCGGGTGCTGTGCCAGGGCGGCGAGGAGGAGGGCGCGGTCACCGGCGTCTCCTACCGCGGCGACTTCTACTCGGCGCGCGAGGTGCGCAACGAGCCCGGCTGTGTGCAGCGCCCCCGGCTGCCGTTCCTGGTGGCCGCCGCCGGGCGGCGCGGGATGCGGCTGGCCGCGCGGCACGGGCAGGGCTGGGTGACGACGGGCGACCCCAAGACCCTGGGCGACGACGCCAGCCCGGCCGACTACCTGGCCGGCCTGGCCCGGCAGGTCGAGGTGCTGGACAGCGTCTGCGAGGACAGCGGCCGGCGCCCCGGCGACCTGCGGCGGGTGCTGCTGGACGCCGGCGACCGGCCGGCGGGGGTGGCGACGCTGGACTCGGTGGACGCGTTCGTCGACCACGTCGGGCGCGTGCGCGAGCTGGGCTTCGACGAACTCGTGGTCCACTGGCCGATCGAGGATTCGATCTTCGCCGCCGACCCTGAGACGTTCGAGAAGATCGCGCTGGAGGGAATGGCACAGGTCACAGCGGGTGCGGCCGGAGCCGCGGCATCCGTTTCCGGGCGACCGGCCGTGACAGGCCCCTAGGGGCCCCGGCACGGGACCAGCTACCGAAGGCTGACGCGCGCGACGATGGTCGCGACTACCGTCGTCCTCGTGAGCGTCATTCAAACCAACGGCTTGACCAAGCGGTACCCCCGGGTGACCGCGTTGGACGGCCTGACCATCGACATCCAGCCCGGTGTGACCGGCCTGGTCGGGTCCAACGGCGCGGGCAAGTCCACCCTGATCAAGATCCTGTTGGGGTTGGCTCCCGCGACCGAGGGCACGGCCGCCGTGCTCGGCCTCGACTCCGCCGCCGACGGCGCGGCCATCAGGGCGCAGGTGGGCTACATGCCCGAGCACGACTGCCTGCCGCCCGACGTGAGCGCCACCGAGTTCGTGGTGCACATGGCCGCCATGTCGGGGCTGCCCCGCACCGCCGCCCGCGAGCGGACGGCCGACACCCTGCGCCACGTCGGGCTCTACGAGGAGCGGTACCGTCCCATGGGCGGCTACTCGACGGGCATGAAGCAGCGGGTGAAGCTGGCCCAGGCACTGGTGCACGACCCGAAGCTGGTGCTGCTCGACGAGCCGACCAACGGCCTCGACCCGGTCGGCAGGGACGAGATGCTGGGCCTGATCCGGCGCGTCCACAGCGACTTCGGCATCTCCGTGCTGGTCACCTCGCACCTGTTGCGCGAGTTGGAGCGCACCAGCGACCACATCGTGGTCATCGACGGCGGCAAGCTGCTGCGTTCGCAGACCACGGCGAGCTTCGTCGAGGCCACCGCGGCCCTCGCCGTCGAGGTGACCGACAGCGACGCGCACCCGGACGGTGCCGCGGCGCTGCGTTCCGCGCTCGCCGCCTCCGGCATCGAGGCGGTGACGGCACCCGGGCGCCAGCTCCACCTGGAGATCACCGACGACGGCGTCTACGACAAGGTCAGGGACGCCGTGGTCGAGCTCGGTCTCGGCCTGGTCCGGATGGAGCGCGGCCGGCACGAGATAGCCGAGGTGTTCCGGCGCGGCCCCGACGCCGGTGCCGACCAGACGGCCGAGGTCACCAGCGCGGAGGTCAAGCGATGAGCACCGGCACCGATGCCCGGATCCACAACATCGGCTACCGCTCCTACACGGGCGAGCGGCTGGGGATCTCCTACGCCAGGCGCGCGCTCTTCACGCACTCGCTGCGCGGTTCGTTCGGCCTCGGCCGCTCGGCGCGTTCCAAGGTGCTGCCGATGGGCCTGTTCGGGATCATGGCGGCGCCCGCCCTGGTGATGGTGGCGATCGCCGCGTTCGTCGGCCTGGACGAGCTGCCGATCGAGTACACGAGCTACGCGCTGTTCATGCAGCCGATCGTCGGCCTCTACATCGCGCTGGCCGCCCCGCAGATGGTCTCCCTCGACCTGCGGTACAAGGTCACCCCGCTGTACTTCTCGCGTCCCATCGAGCGCGGCGACTACGTGGCGGCCAAGTACGCGGCGCTCAGCTCCGCGATCTTCCTCTTCGTGGCGCTGCCGCTGGTGATCGCGTACATCGGCGGGCTGCTCGCCGAGTTGGGCTTCGCCGACCAGACCAAGGGCTTCGCCCAGGGCCTGGTGATATCCGTGGTCTTCGCCCTGCTGCACGCGGCGATCGCGCTGTGGGTCGCGAGCCTCACCCCGCGCCGCGGGTTCGGCGTGGCGGCCGTCATCGGGGTGCTGACCATCCCGTACTTCGCGGTCACCGCCCTCCAGGCCGTCGCCTACGACGCCGGCAGCGAGGACGCGCTCGGCTGGATCGGGATCTTCTCGCCCGGCTCGGTGGTCGACGGCATCCAGTCCGCCTTCCTCGGCGGCACGTCGAGCTACCCGTTCGAGGAGCCGCCCACCGACGTCGCCGGGGTCGCCCTGCTGGCCACCGCGGTCCTCGTCACCGTCGCCTGCTACCTGCTGCTGGGACGCCGCTACCGAAAGGCCGGGCTGTGACCACTCTGCACATCGACAACACCTCCCGCTGGTTCGGGAACGTGGTCGCGGTCAACGACGTCAGCATGACGATCGGCCCCGGGGTCACCGGGCTGCTCGGCCCGAACGGCGCCGGCAAGTCCACGTTGATCAACATGATGAGCGGCTTCCTCGCCCCCTCCGCCGGCACGGTCACCCTCGACGAGCGGCCGATCTGGCGGAACGCGGAGAGCTACCGGCACATCGGCCTGGTCCCCGAGCGCGAGGGAATGTACGACTACCTCACCGGTGGCGAGTTCGTGCTGGCCAACGCCGAGCTCCACGGCCTGCCCGACCCGAAGGCCGCGGCGGCCGAGGCGCTGGCCACGGTCGAGATGACACACGCCGCCGACCGCCGCATCGACACCTACAGCAAGGGGATGCGGCAGCGGGTCAAGATGGCCTCCGCGCTGGTCCACCAGCCTTCTGTGCTGCTGCTCGACGAGCCGTTCAACGGGATGGACCCCAGGCAGCGGCTCCAACTGATGGACCTGCTCGCCAAGATGGGGGAGGAGGGCCGCACGGTCCTGTTCTCCTCGCACATCCTGGAGGAGGTCGAGCAGCTCGCCAGCCACATCGAGGTGATCGTCGCCGGCCGGCACGCGGCGTCGGGCGACTTCCGCAAGATCCGCCGGCTGATGACCGACCGGCCGCACCGCTATCTCATCCGCTCCAGCGACAACCGGGCGCTGGCCGCCGCGCTGATCGCCGACGCGTCGACGACCGGCATCGAGGTGGACCGGGCCGAGGACGCCCTGCGGGTGGAGGCCGTGGACTTCGCGCGCTTCACCGAGCGGCTGCCCTCGCTGGCCAGGGAACGGGACATCAGGCTGCTGACGGTCGCGCCGTCCGACGAGTCCCTGGAGAACGTCTTCTCCTACCTGGTGGGATCGTGACGACGATGCGTCAACTCCGTCCCCGCCACGCCGATTCGGCGCATCGCCGCTAAGGAGCCACACCGCGATGTACAACCACACCGTCGCCCGGCTCACGTACCGGGCCCTGCTCGGCCGTCGCCGGGTGCTGATACTGATCGCGCTGCCCGCGCTGCTGCTGTCGATCTCGCTGGCCGTCCGGCTCATCGGAGGCGCCGACGACAGCGCGGCCGTCGAGGTGCTGGGCGGGTTCGCCCTCGCCTCCATGGTCCCGCTGATCGGCGTGGTCGCCGGCACCGGCGCCATCGCCCCGGAGATCGACGACGGTTCGATCGTCTATCTGCTGGCGAAGCCGCTGCCCCGGCGCACGATCATCCTGACCAAGCTGGTCGTCGCGATCGCCGTCACGATCGCGTTCACCACCGCGCCGATCCTGGTGTCCGGGCTGATCCTCAACGGCAACAGCCAGGGCATCGCCTCCGCCTACACCGTGGCGGCGGCCGTCGCCGCCGTCGCCTACAGCGCGATCTTCCTGCTGCTGGGCACGATCTCGCGGAACGCGGTGGTCTTCGGGCTGGTCTACGCGCTGGTCTGGGAGGCGCTGCTGGGCAGCACGCTGGCCGGGGTGCGCACGCTCAGCGTGCAGCAGTGGTCGCTGTCCCTGGCCGAGGGCATCGCCGCCTCGGGTGCCGACGTCACGTCGGACGTGGCGCTGCCGCTGGCGCTGGTCCTGCTGGCCGCGGCCACGGCCCTGGGCACCTGGTACGCGATCCGCCGCCTGACGGCGATGACCGTGACCGGGGACTAGGCACCTTGCCGGTGGTTCTCGCGTTGCCTCGCCGACGCGGACCAGGGGGCGCGGGGAACTGCGCGAAGTATCAGTGGCGGGCCGCGGACGACCACCGGGCCGGACCAGCCACGTCCGGTGTCGTCTACCAGCCGCCAACGGTCACCCGCGCGGTTCCCCGCGCCCCTGGACCCTGCGGGGGCGCTACGCGCCGACCGTGAGGACCAGGTCGTGGTCGAGGGTGAAGCGGAGCCGCAGGGCGGCTCCCGCGTGGGAGCGCGGCGGGAAGACATCCGTCGCGCGGCGGTCCGCGACGTCGCCGCCGATGCGGGACGCGGGGGTCGCCGTACCGTCGGGGGCGTGCAGCACCAGCCGCCAGTCGCCGGGCGGCGCGGCCGCCGCCGTCTCGAACGGGATGGTCAGGGCCAACCGGTCGCCCTCGACGGAGCAACCGAGGTCCACCCTGGACCCGCCGTTCTCCCCCACCGCCCGCCACCCGGCGCCCCCGGGGCCGCGCTCGGGGCCGACCGGCGTCACCCGCACCACGAACGCGTCGTCCCCGAGGAGCACCTCGTCGACCTCCGCGTGGGCCGGGCGCAGCCACGCGCGGACCGTGAGGTTGCCGTCCTTCGTGCGGTAGGGGATCCACGCGCTCACCCCGCGCCCGTCCACCCGCGGCGGCGCGTGGACCAGGGCGGCCTGGCGCACCTGTTCCGCGGCCACGCGCCGCGCGCGCCCCGCCGCGCCCGGAGGGCCGGCGGCGACGAGGAAGTCCCATCGTCCCTCGGCGAGTTCGAGCGTCTCGCGGTCGAGCGTCAGCTCCACCCGCCGCGAGCCGCGCACCCTCGGCAGCGGGAGCGCCAGCTCCCGACCCGCCGGGTCGTGGCGCAGCCGCAGCAGCAGCGTGCCGACGCCCCTCGGCAGCGAGTGCCCGTCGAGGGACACCCGCAGCCCGCCGTCCGCCGTGCTCTCCGCGAGGCCGCGCGGCCGGCCGCCCGGCCGGCCCGCCGTCGGCCGCCACAGGCGGCGCAGCCTGCCGAGCCGCCCGACGGCCTCGCCGGGCCCGGCCTTCGAGGCGCCTGGCGCCCACGCGTGGAACAGCTCCTCGTACCGCGCGGCGATCACCCCCGGCGCGTACGCCGCCGCCGAGGCGCGCCCGCGCGCCGCCAGCCGGCGGCGCAGCGCCTCGTCGGCCAGCAGCGGCCGCAGCGCCGAGGCGAGCGCGGCGCTGCCGCCCGACAGCGGCGACAGCAGCCCGCTCTCGCCGTGGGTGATGATCTCGCCCGGCCCGTGCGGGCAGTCGGTCGCCACCACGGGCAGCCCGCACCGCATGGCCTCCACCAGGGTCAGCCCGAAGGACTCGGCGTCCGAGGAGACCGCCGCCACCGCGCCCTTGACCCACTCGGTCTCGATCGGTGAGGCGGCGCCCATCAGCCGCGCGCGGTTGTGCAGGCCGAGTTCGCCGATGCGCCGGCGCAGGGCGTCGCGCTCCGCGCCCCGGCCGTAGATCCGCAGCTGCCAGTCGGGGAACTCGGGCGCCAGCTCGGCGAACGCGTCGATCAGCCGGTCGTAGCGCTTCACCGGCGCCAGCCGGCCGGCCGCCACGATGATCCGCGAGTCGCCGGCGGCCGGCGGGACGGCGGGCGCGGGAGAGCAGTTGGGCACGTTGACGACCCGCACCGGGGAGCCGCGCAGCGCCTCGGCGTACCGTTCGGCGTCCGTCTTCGAGACACAGACCAGCGCGTCCAGCTCCCGGGCCGCCGCGAGCTGGACGGCCCGCGCGCGCCGGGAGCGGGCGTCGTGGGTGAGGTGCTCCTGGGCGATCCGCAGATAGCGCGGCTGGCCGAGGCGGGCGAGATAGACGTTGAGCACCGGGCGGGTGGAGATCACCACGTCGGCGTCGACCTTGGCGAGGAAGTCGCCCATGCGCCGGTCGCTGAGCCCGGAGGGCGCGACCCGGCCGTAGTTCATCGGCAGGTCGGCGAAGACGGTGCTCGGCTCGGCCGGTTCCGGGCCCTGGCCCGCGGCGTCGGCGGCGTCGGGGCGCAGGTCGATCAGCGGGATGATCCGCACGCCTGGCGCGAAGGCGAGGCTCGGCGTGGTCCTGGAGCGGTAGAGGCTCGCGATCCGCACGTCGTGGCGTTCGGCGAGCGCCGCCGAGAGGTTGGCGACGGAACGGATCGTGCCGCCCACCCCGTAGGCGTTGTTGAGGAGAAAGACGATCTTCACAGGGCCCCCCGGCGCTGGTCACCACACCGCTACTGGCGGTTCGACGGGGCGTGGGGTCCCGCGGTTCCCCGGCGTGCGCCCGAGGGCGCGCGCCGGCGCTCAACTCGCGGCGCCGAGCAGCCTCTCCAGCACCAGGGCGATGCCGTCCGCGTCGTTGCCCTCGGTGACCTCGTCGGCCGCCGCCTTCACCGTGGGGTGGGCGTCGGCCATCGCCACCGCGTGCCGCGCCCAGGCGAACATCGCCAGGTCGTTGGGCATGTCGCCGAAGGCGATGGTGTCGGCGGCCCGCACCCTCATCCGGCGGGCGGCGAGCGAGAGGCCGGTGGCCTTGCTCAGCCCGGCCGGCACGACCTCGACCAGGCCCTCGCCGGAGACGATCACGCCCACCGCGTCGCCGACCTCGGCCAGCGCCGCGGCGGCCAACGCGTCGTCGTCCAGCGTGGGATGGCGCAGATAGAGCTTGATCAGCGGCTCCTCGAAGAGCGCCGCCCGGTCCCGCGACCGCCACAGCCCCTCGGACCCGGACTCCTCGCCGAAGCCGCTGCCGGGGCCGATGTGGAAGCGCTCGTCCGCGACGACCTGCCCGTCGAGCCCGTCGCGGTTGGCGGCGACGCCCAGCGTGCCGAGGCTGGTCTCCAGCCGTCCCACCACGGCGCGCGCCAGCGCGCGGTCCAGGGTCACCGACGTCACCAGCCGGTCCTCGCCCGCGTGGTAGAGCTGCGCGCCCTGCCCGCAGACGGCCAGCCCCTCGTACCCCAGGTCGCGCAGGATGTGCCGGGTCCAGGCGACGCTGCGCCCGGTCGCGACGATGTGCAGCGCGCCGGCGGCGACCGCCGCGCGCAGCGCCCGGCGGGTGCGGGGCGAGATGGACTCGTCGGAGCGCAGCAGCGTCCCGTCGAGGTCGGTGGCGATCAGCCGGTAGGGGAACGGGCCGGCGGCGGGCGCCGCCTGGGCCGGCACGGCCCCCTCCGCCGGGGCGGAGGGGGCGGCGGCCGGCTCGGAACGCGGCTGGCTCATCGAGCGACCGGCTCCAGCCGCTCGCGACCGCCGAGGTAGGGGCGCAGCACCTGCGGCACATGCACGGAGCCGTCGGCCTGCTGGTGGTACTCCAGGAGCGCGACGATGGTCCTGGAGACCGCGCAGAGCGTGCCGTTCAACGTGGCCAGCGGCCGGGTGCGGCCCCCCTCGCGCATCCGCACCTGGAGCCGGCGCGCCTGGAACTCGGTGCAGTTGGAGGTCGAGGTCAGTTCGCGGTACCGGCCCTGGGCGGGGAACCACGCCTCGCAGTCGTACTTACGGCTGGCGGAGGCGCCGAGGTCGCCGCTGGCGACGTCGATCACCCGGAACGGCAGCTCCAGCGAGGTCAGCCACTGCTTCTCCCAGTCCAGCAGCCGCTCCAGCTCGTCCTCCGCCTCCTCGGGCGTGACGAAGGAGAACATCTCGACCTTGGTGAACTGGTGCACCCGGAAGATGCCCTTGGTGTCCTTGCCGTAGGAGCCGGCCTCGCGCCGGTAGCACGGGGAGAGGCCCGCGTAGCGCAGCGGCAGCTGGTCGGCCTCGATGATCTCGTCCATGTGGTAGGCGGCCAGCGGCACTTCCGAGGTGCCCACCAGGTAGGCGTCGTCCTGCTCCAGCCGGTAGACGTCCTGCGCCGCCTGGCCGAGGAAGCCGGTGCCCTCCATGGCGCGCGGGCGCACCAGGGCGGGGGTGACCATCGGCACGAAGCCGGCGGCGGTGGCCTGTGCGATCGCCGCGTTGACCAGGGCCAGCTCCAGCAGGGCGCCCTGGCCGCGCAGATAGGCGAAGCGGGAGCCGGAGACCTTCGCGGCGCGCTCGGTGTCGATGGCGCCCAGCGCCTGCCCGAGGTCCATGTGGTCGCGCGGGGTGATGCCCTCGGCGGCGAAGTCCCTGATCTCGCCGACGGTCTCGCGCACGGTGTAGTCGTCCTCGCCGCCGACCGGGACGGCGGGGTGGACGACGTTGGACAGCTGGAGGAGCAGCGCGTCGGCCTCGGCGGTGGCCTCGTCGCGCTCGGCGTCGGCGGTCTTCACGTCGGCCGAGAGGGTGCCGGCGCGGGCCAGCAGCTCGGCCTTCTCGTCGCCCTCGGCGCGGGGGATGAGCTTGCCCAGCCGCTTCTGCTCGGCGCGCAGCTCGTCGAAGCGCGATCCGGACGACCTCCGCCGCTCGTCGGCGGCCAGGAGCCTGTCCACCAGGTCGACGTCTTCACCACGGGCGCGCTGCGAGGCGCGCACCAGGTCCGGGTTCTCGCGGAGCTGTCGGAGGTCAATCACGTCCGACAGGCTACCGGGCCGTCTCGGGGCGATGAAACGAAAAAGCCCCGGGGGGCGATAAGCCCGATTTGCCGGAAGGGGTGACCGGGTTCGGTAAACGCCGCCGCGCCCGCCTCCGGTCCCGTTCGGGGGCGTGGTGAGGCCGTCCTTCCCCCGTCTGTCCACCGCCTCGGCCGAGTTATCCACAGGCTGGGGGGCCGGGCTGTGGATGAACGGCGTGGCGCCTTCCGGGCCCTTCGGTGTGCGGCGGATAATTCCCCACGCAAACCGCGCTCATTCGCACTTCCGGGGGAATCTGAGAGAATCCCTGGGAAACTCGCTCGCTCTCAGGAGTTATTCAGAGTGATTCGGGTGACGAAAAGCGGCTCATTGTGCGATGGGCTCCATGGTGCACAGTATCCGCATATGGGGCTAATGCCCGTTTCTCTCCGCCCGGTCCTCCGCCGACTTATACACAGCCACGGCGGGTGGCCTGTGGATAACCCGCCGAACAGTCCACAGGCCAGCGCGTCCCCGCACCCGATGGGGCACACCGCCGCGTCAGAGCGGCCCGGGGCGCCCGTCCAGGCAGCGGGTCAGCCAGTCGGCCGCCGTCAGGAAGTCCTCGTCCCGCGTCCCCTCGCCGACCACCGGCCGCACCTGGTCGGCCCTCGGATACGAGCCGAGATAGCGCACGTCCGAGCAGAGCCGCCGCAGCCCCATCAGCGCCTCCCCGACCCTGCGGTCCGACACGTGCCCCTCGCAGTCCACCGAGAAGCAGTACTGACCGATGCCCCGCCCCGTGGGGCGCGACTCGATCCGGGTCAGGTTGACCCCGCAGGTCGCGAACTCCTGGAGGACGTCAAGCAGCGCCCCCGGATGGTCGTCCCGCAGCCACAGCACCACCGAGGTCTTGTCCGCGCCCGTCGGCGCCGCCGGGCGCGCCGGCCTGCCCACCAGCACGAACCGCGTCGTCGCGTTGTCCGCGTCGTGGATGCCGGTGACCAGCGGCGTCAACCCGTACGTCGCCGCCGCGAACTCCCCGGCGAACGCCGCGTCGTACCGCCCCTCCTGCACCAGACGCGCGCCGTCCGCGTTGGACGCCGCCGACTCCCAGACCGCCTCCGGCAGATGCTTCCCGAGCCAGCCGCGCACCTGCGGCTGCGCCACCGGGTGCCCGGTCACCGTCTTCACGTCCTCCAGCGCCGTGCCGGGGCGCACCAGCAGCGCGAACGCGATCGGCAGCAGCACCTCCCGGTAGATCATCAACGGCCGTCCCGTGGCCAGCTCGTCCACCGTCGAGGTGACGCCGCCCTCCACCGAGTTCTCGATCGGCACCAGCGAGCCGGCCGCCTCCCCCACCCGCACCGCGTCCAACGCCGCCGGCACCGAGATCATCGGCACCAGCGCGCGGGTCGCCGCCTCGGGGAGCGTGCGCAGGGCGGCCTCGGTGAACGTCCCCTCGGGGCCGAGATAGGTGTAGCGGCTCGCAGAAGTCATGGCGTCACGGTAGTCCCGTCGGGACGCCGTCCGGGACGGCGCTTCAGCTTTCGACAAGACGCTGCCCCACGTACTCGCCTTCCGCCGCGCCGCCCGGTACGGCGAACAGCCCGCTCGCCTCGTGCCGCAGGAAGGCGCTCAGCGCGTCGCCCCGGTCCAGCTTCCGCTGCACCGTGACGAACGACCGCAGCGGGTCCGCCTGCCAGCAGACGAAGAGCAGCCCGGCGTCCTGGCTCCCGTCCTCGCGCTCCCCGTCGTGGTAGGAGAACGAGCGCCGCAGCATCGTGGCGCCCCCGTTGGACTCCGGCGCGGTCACCCGGACATGCGCGTTGGCCGCGATCACCGGGGCGCCGTCCGCCCCCGTGGCCTCCAGGTCCACGGGAGTCGTCTCGTCCCCGCCGGTCAGCGGGGCACCGTCGGAGCGCCGCCGGCCGAGCACCCGCTCGCGCTCCTCCTCCGTCACCCCCTCCCAGTCGTCCAGCAGCATCCGGATGCGCCGCACCACCGCGTAGGAGCCGCCCGCCATCCACGCCGGCTCGCCGTCCGACGGCACGAAGACATGCCGCTCGAACTCCGGGTCCTCGGGCGTCGGGTTGTTGGTGCCGTCGACCTGGCCCATCAGGTTCCGCCCGGTCATCGGCCGCGCGGTCGCCCCCGGGCTGCGGTGGAAGCCGTTCATCTGCCACCGCGTCCGCGCCGTGCCCTCGGCCGCCCGCCGCACCGCGCGCAGCGCGCCGAACGCCACCAGCGGGTCGTCGGCCCCGATCTGCACCCACAGATCCCCGTTCGAACGCCCCTCGTCCAGCGCGTCGTTGGAGAACGCGGGCAGCGGACGCAACGCCTCAGGGCGCAGCGCGGTCAGCCCCGTGGCGTCGAAGAAGCTGTGCCCGAAGCCGAAGGTCAGCGTCAACGACGCCGGCCCCGCGTCGTCGGCGATGCCCGTCCCCGTCTCGTCCGGCCGGCCGGCCATCAGCTCCGCCGCCAGCGTCGACCAGCGACGCAGCAGCGCCGCCGCCCCGCGCCGCCCCGCGTCCTCGGCCAGGTCGAGGGCGAGCAGGTGGGAACGCGACTGGATCGGCGTGGTGATGCCCGGCTGGTGCGTGCCGTGGAACGGCACCGCCGCGCTGCCCAGGGTGCTCAGCGCGGGTTCGCCCTCGGAGGCGGCGGCGTGCCCCAGCGCGCCGCTGGTCGCCCCGGCGGCGAGGCCCGCGACGCCGGTGGCCGTCGCCGTGCCGAGCAGCCGGCGGCGGGAGTAGGTGCGTGCGGTCATGGCGCCGCCTCCGTTCTCGTTCTCTTCCACGGCCCCGTCCTCTTCCACGGCCTCGGTGCCCCGCCAGGACCCGGTCACGGGACGGTCAGGGTGGTCGTCTCGGTGGTCTGGTCGACCTCGGAGGTGCGCAGGGTCAGGTCAAGCTCCCACTCGCCCGGCCGCGGCAGCTGGACGCCGGTCGCCCGCCAGCGTCCCTCGGCCACCGGCTCGGTCTCCACGCGCAGCGGGCCGACGGACTCCTCGGGCAGGGTGAGGCTGACCCTCAGCTCCTCGGCCTCGGCCGGCCGCCCCTCGGCGTCGGCCAGCGCGATCTCCAGGGTGTTCTCGCCGACGGTCCCGGGCGCCAGCTCCAGCGTCGCGACGCCCTCGGCGCCCCCGGTGTCGTAGGCGACCTCCAGCGGCGCGGGCCGCTCGGCGGCCCCGCCGGAGTCGGACGCGGCCGTCGAGGCACCGCCCTCGCCACGGGCGGGCGGGGTGCCGGTCAGCGCGGTGGTGACGGCGAGCAGCACCACGGCCACGCCCGTCTCCACCAGCACGGTACGCCGCAGCCCCGCCCGTTCCGGCCCCTCCTCGCGCCGCCGCCTGGTCCGCTCCACGGCCACCCGCTGCCGCGCCAACTGCCGCGCGCGCTCCGGGTCCTCCTCGGGAACGGTCTCCGCCACCCGCTCCCGGTCCCGTTCCCGGCGCACGGCGCCGTCGTCGTCGTCCCTCAGCGCCCCCGTCCAGCGGCGCGAGCCCCAGGCGACGCCGAGCAGCACCGCCACCACGACGACCTTGACGATCAGCAGCCGGCCGTAGTCCGTTCCCGTCAGCGCGGAGAACGAGCCGACCTGCCGCCAGCTCTGGTACAGACCGGTGGCCGCGAGGGTCGCCACACCCGCCAGGGCCACCGTCGAGTAGCGGCGCACCGCGGCGGCCGGCGGCGGCCCCTCCGCGCCGCGCAGCAGCACGAGCAGCGTCACCAGCCCGCCCAGCCAGCAGGCCGTCGCCAGCAGATGGACCATGGCGACCGGGATCGCCACCTCGGTCTGGAGCCCGGTCGCGGCGTGTTCCGCCGTCGCCCAGGTCGCCGCCAGGCCCACCGCCAGCGCCCCGCCGCCGACCCCGACGCCGAACCGCAGGTCGCGCGCCAGCCGCGCGTCGCCCGCCGCCACCGCGCGGGCGTACCGCCCGTGCAGCAGCGCCACCGGCAGCGCCGCCGCCGACAGCAGCACCAGCCGGGTCAGCAGCGCCGTCCCCGCGCGGGAGTCCACCACGTCGGCTATGCCGTCCAGGTCGAACGCGTCGCCCAGCCGGCCCGTCGTCGTGTACGGCACCCGCACCAGCAGCAGCGCGGCCGTCGCCACCGCCAGCGTCAGCCAGCCGACGACCGTGGTCCGCCGCACCGCGCGCCGCCCGGCCGCGCCCGGCCAGCAGACCAGGGCGAACACCGCCGGGCCCACCAGCAGCAGAAACCCGGCGTAGGCGGCGTACCGCAGCGCGTCGTGCAGCAGCCCCACCGCGCCCCCGTCGGGGCTGCTCCCCGCGACGTCGACGCTGGTCTCCGAGGGCGCCCCGACGGAGAAGGTGAACGCGCCGCTGATGGGGTGCCCGTCGTTGGAGATCGCCTGCCAGGCGACGGTGTGGGTGCCGTCGCCCAGATCGTCGGCCAGGCCGAGCGTCTGCTCGGCGCCGCCGGCCCCGCGGGTCACCTCGCCGGTGTCGACGCGTGCGCCGTCCGGGTCGAGCACCCGCAGGGAGTCCTCGCCGACGGAGACCGGCTCGGAGAAGGTGAGCACGACCTCGGCCGGAGCGGTCGCCACCACCTCGCCGTCCCCCGGGCTCGTGCCGGTCAACGACGCGTGCGCGGCGGCGGGTTGCGCCCCGACCAGCAGCGCCGCCAGCGTGCCTACGGCCAGCAGCAGCGCGCCCAGGGGACGGGAGACGGCGGCGATCATGGTGAGTTCTCCTCCCCCGCTTCCCCGTCCTCGCCGTGGCCCTCGTGGCCCTCGTGGTCGCCGTGGTCGCCGTGGTCGTTCTCGCCCCCGGTGTGGGTGGCGGACTCGACCGGGACCTCGACGGTCAGCGGCTCGGAGACCTCGAACCGCAGCTCGACCGTGACCACGTCCCCCTCGACCGGCGGCTCCGCCAGGTCGACGAACATCAGGTGGCTGCCGCCGCGCTCCAGCGCCAGGGTGCCGCCGGCCGGGATCGGCAGCTCCTCGACCCGCCGCATCGCGTTGTCCACCGTCTCGTGCATCTCCACGGACCCGGTCAGGTCGCTGCTGACCGAGACCAGCGCGTCGTCGGCGCCGCCCGCGTTGCGCACGGTCAGAAAGCCGCCGGCGACCTCCGGGTTGACCGGCTCCGGAAGGTAGGCGCCGGTGACGCTCAACTCCGGCGCGCCCCCCTCGCCGCCCACGTCGTCGCCGTCCCCGCCACCGCAGCCGGCGAGCAGCGCGCCCGCCAGCACGAGCGCCCACGGCAGGCGCCTGGCGCCGGTCACGGCAACTCCCCCTCGATCAGCTTCGGCAGGTCGCGCTCGAAGGTCTCCGCGGTGACGCCCTCCATGTAGAGGACATGGCCCAGGTCGTCGTCCGGCAGAAAGGCCACCACCTGGGTGCCGTGGGTGGAGACGATCGAGCCGTCCTCCTCCTCGAAGGAGGGCTCGATGGCGACCCCGACCGACCTGGCGGCCGTCTGGATCTGGTCGAAGTCCCCGGTCAGACCGATGAACTCCGGGTCCAACGAGTCCAGCCAGGGCCCCAGCGACTCGGGGGTGTCCCGTTCCGGGTCGCTGGTGACGAAGACGACCCGCAGCTCCTCGCGCTGCTCGGGCGTCAGGCCGCTGGCGGCCACGGCGATGTTGCCCATGGTCAACGGGCAGATGTCGGGGCAGTTGGTGTAGCCGAAGTAGAGCAGCGTCGGCTTGCCGGCCGTCTCGGCGACCAGGTCGTAGGGCTGGCCCTCGGTGTCGGTGAGGACCAGTTCTGGCTTCTCGAAGGGGGTGTCGAGGACGGTTCCCTCGTCCTCGGCGCGGGTCTCGGAGACCTCCGCCGGCGGGTTGTCCTCGCCGTCGGACGAGCTGTCGCCGCCCCCGCAGCCCGTGAGGGCGAGGACGACGGCGGCCCCGAGCAGACCGGAACGGATGCTGGTGCGTGTGCGCATGGGCTCAACGTTTCCGTGCGTTGGGGGCCGTGGGGCGGGATGACCCGCCCCACGGCGTGGTCGGTGGGGGATCAGGCGCGGCGGCGGTTGCCCAGCACGCCGAAGACGACGCCGGCGACGCCGACCGCGATCCCGACGCCGGCCAGCACCCTGGCCGTGGTGTCGGACCCGCCGCCCTCGTCGGCCGACGCCCGCTCCTCGCCCGGCGCGTCGTCCGTCCCCGACGCCGACATCTCGTCGGCGCCGTGGCCCTCGCCCGAGGCCGGCGTCAGCCGCAGCACGGCCGCCGGGTCCTCCGCGGCCTCCTCGCCGTCCTCGGTCGGCTCCTCGATCCAGCGGACGACCTCACCGCTGTCATAGGTCTGGATCGCCTTGAAGACCAGGTGGTCAGCGTCCTCGGGCAGCGGCCCGACGGAGAGCGGGAACTGCTGGAACGTGCCCGGCGCGATCTCCCCGCCGGACCAGGTGATCACGCTGGGGACCTCGGTCAGCTGGTTGCCGTGCACCTCCACCGGCTCGTCCAGCTCGGCGGTCTCCACCTCGATCTCCCAGCCGGGGACCGGCTGCGGCATCGCGGTGCTCAGCGGGTGCTCGGTGTCCAGGTGCAGTTCGACCTCAACGGTCGAGGCGTCGTCCCGCTCGTTGGGGACCTTGACGTTGAGCACCTGGTAGCCGCCCGCCTCGACCTCGGACGGGTCGATCCCGACGTGCGCCTGGGCGGGCCCGGCGACGGCGAGCAGGGCGAGGGCGCCGGTGACCACGGCGGTGGCGGAGGCGACCTGGCGAATGCTGTTCATGGTTGTTGTTCACTCCACGGTGAGGCGCGGGCGCGCGTCGAGCCGCCCACGCGGGCCCCGAGCGGGGCCGATGCCAAAGGGAAGGGGAGACGGCCGGAAGCCCGCCTCCCTCCCTCGGCGCTACGCCGGGGGGAACGGGACGCGGTCAGGCCGCCAGGGTGAACGAACGGGCCTCGCCGCCGGCCGGCGGCCCGCGCCGCACGACCGCGTCGGGCAGCACCGTGCCCCGCGTGGCGGGCGTCGGGTGCGGCCAGCGGTGCCGCGCCCCCGGCAGCGCGCGCGGCGCGGAGCCGGTCAGCGGCGGCAGCCGCAGCAGCAGCCGCAGCGCGGTGAGCAGCCGGCGCGCCCAGCGGGGGGCGGCGGGCAGCTCGGCGGCGAGCCGCACCGCGAGCCAGAGCGCGGCCTCGCCCTGCCGCAGCAGCCAGCCGGCGGCCAACGCGGCCAGCAGATGGCCGAGCAGCATCGGCCAGGAGCCCAGGGTGGCCACCCCGTCGAGCAGGGCCTCACCCCAGCCGCCCCCTCCGTGCGCCACCGCGCCGGCGCCCGACGGGGGCGGCAGAAGCCCGGCGTCGTCGAGCAGTGCGGTCGCGCGCTCCGGGGAGATCGTGCCGTGATCCCCGCACAGCAGCCGCGCGGCCAGCTCGGCGGGTTCGCCGGTCGGGCCGTGCCCGCCCGGGTGCCCGCCGGCGGTCCCGACGTGCCCGGCGAGACAGAAGAAGAGGTGCAGCGCCGACTGCGCCAGCGCCAGCGCCAGCGCGATCCCCGGCCAGGAGCGCCGCTCCCTGCCGGCCAACGCCAGAGCGAACGTCCAGGTCAGCAGGGCACCGGCGGCCACGGCCCAGAGCGGGACGCGCGCCCCGCCGCCCAGCACGTGCCCGGCGGCGGCCAGCGCGGAACAGGCCGCGGCGAAGACCGCGGCCCGCAGCAGTCGCAGATCGGCTCCGGCACGCATGGCGGCGCCATCATCTCACCGGGCGCCGGCGAGCCACCGGGAGGGGAGGCGCCGGAGGGGAGACGCTCGCACAGAAGTGCCCCTCGTCATCCGAGCCGGGGCTCCGCCATATCGGCCGGCGTCTTCCCGAGACATCCGCCGAATGGGGTGTGTTGGGTCAATCACACGCTTACGGGACGGGTGGGTAGGCAATACCTAAGGATATGTCGAGTCGTGGCCGGGAGGCTGGAGCATGAGCATCTGGTGGTCTCTGCAACTCCGCCGTGACGCGGCCAGCGTTCCGCTGGCCCGTCGGCTGCTTCTCGGCGCGATGGACACGGCGGGCGTGGACGGCGACATCTCCCACGAACTGTCGGTCGCCCTCTCCGAGGCCTGTTCCAACGCGGTCCAGCACGGCGGCGGCCTCTCCGAGGTCTACCGGGTCACCGCCTCGATCCACGGCGACATGTGCCGCATCGAGGTCACCGACTGCGGCCCCGGCTTCGCCGCCCACCCGGCCGGCTCCGTCCCCTCCCCGGCGCCCCCGGCGCCCGGAGAGCTGACCGGCCTCCTCCCCGGCGGCCGCGGCCTCCTGCTGATCGAGGCCCTCTCCGACCGCGTCCGCTTCGGCAACCAACCGGGCAGCGGCGGTGCGGTCGTGACCTTCGACAAGATCCTCAAATGGCGCGAGGACGCGGCGCTGCTTCGCGCGTCATAGCGCCCTCCCGCTCGGGGCGCGGGTGACCGCCCACCGGCCCGTTGGCCGACCGCGCGCCCGAGCCGCCCGGCACCGCTGCCGTCCGCGGCCCGCCACCGGCGGACACGGCGGAACGTCCCACCCCCTTGCCGCGTTCTCCCCGATGCAGACTTTCTCGTCTTGGGAGTGCCAATGGCCCTGTGGGACCGCATCAAGGAATCCGCGTCCACCATGCAGACGCAGCTCAACGCCAAGAAGAACGACCTCAAGAGCGGTGCCTTCCGCGACGCGAGCATGGCGATGTGCGCACTGGTGGCGGCGGCGGACGGCTCGATCGAGCCGGCGGAGCGCCAGCGGGTCGCGCAGCTGATCTCCAGCAACGAGGTGTTGCAGAACTTCCCGGCCGACGACCTCCAGCGCCGCTTCGACGGCTATCTCAACCAGCTCATCACCAACTTCGACCTGGGCAAGATCAACGTCCTCCAGGAGATCGCCAAGGCCGCGAAGAAGCCGGCCGAGGCGCGTGCCGTCGTCCAGATCGGCATCGTGATCGGCGGCGCAGACGGCACGTTCGACGCGGAGGAGCGCGCGGTGGTCAGGGAGGCGTGCCACCAGCTGGGGCTGCCGCCCGCCGAGTTCGACCTCTGACCGGGAGCCGACGCGGCGCCCGCCCGGGGCGCCGCTTCACAGCGGCGTGGCCGCCTTCAGCACGAGGAAGAGCGTGACGGCCGCGTTCAGCGCGGACAGCGCGGACGCGGCCGTGCCCGCGGCGGCGACCAGCGCCGCCGCCCCCGCCCGCGTGGTCGGCGGCGGCCAGCCGGCCGTGGGCGGCAGCGGCCGCAGCAGCGCCGCGACCCGCCGCGGCACCGGCCCGGCGGCGAAGCCGGCGAGGCCGGGCGCCGGCCGGTGCCCGACGAGCGCCGCGTGGCCGACGGCCCGCGCCGTCAGCCCGCGGTCGCCGACGGCCCGCGCCGCGTCCTCGTCGGCCCACCGCTCCATGGCGTAGGCCGCCGCGTCGCGCAGCGGCGCGAGCAGCGGGTGGGCGCGCGCCGCCAGTTCGCCGGCCAGCAGGTAACGGTGGTGGTGACCGGCGAGATGCGCGCGTTCGTGGGCCAGCAGCGCCCGGTACTCGTCCGCGCCGAGGCCGGCCCGCATCGCCGTGGACACCACGATCCGGCCGGGCCGCCGCAGCCCGCCGGGCACGGCGTAGGCGTAGGGCCGTTCGTCCGGCAGCAGCGCCGGGTCGGCGTCGGCCGGCAGCGCGGCCAGCGCGCGGCGCAGCCGCCCCCGGACCAGCGCCCGGCGGACGAGCGCGTCGCCGACGGCCAGCAGCGTCCACCCCAGCACGGCGAGGGCCACCACGCCCAGCGCGTCGGGGCCCGGCACCGCCTCGCGCACCTCCGGGTCGGACCAGCTGTCGGGCAGCGGGTTCCCCGGCAGCTGCGCGGTGCCGACGACCGCCAGCAGCACCAGCGAGAGCGTGCTGCACCCGGCCAGCACCACGGACGCCCCGGTCAGCAGCCGCGCCGCGCCCCGCGGGTGCGACCACTGCTCGGCGAGCCGGCCGAGCGGCAGCGCGCTCAGCGGCGCCACCAGCGGCAGCAGCACCATCCACCCCATGGCGAGCTCACTCCGCCCGCTGCTCGGGAAGCTCGTCCACCCCTGGCGGTTCCCCCGGCTCGGGAAGTCCCGGAAGAGCGGACAGCGCGGGCAGGGAGTCGGACCCGAGCAGCCGCCGCAGCAACTGCTCGTCGTCGGGGGAGAGCGCGGTCACGAAGCTGGCCAGTACCGCGTCCCGGTCGGCCCTGCCCTCCAGCACCCGCCGCATCCGCAGCGCGGCCAGCCCGGCGTCGTCGGCGGCCGGCGTCCACAGGAACGAGCGCCCGGAACGCTCGCGGCGCACCGCGTGCTTCTCGTGCAGCCTGGTCAGGATCGTGATCACCGTGCTGTAGGCCAACGCGTCCGGCAGCCGCTCCCGCACCCACCCGGCCGTCACCGGCCCCGGCGCCAGCCGCAGGGTCGCCAGCACCTGGGCCTCCAACTCGCCACGGCCGCGCTTGCGCTGGCCGTGCCCCGGATCCGCTGTCGCTGCCAACGCCACCACTCCCCACTGCCGCCCGGGGGTCATCGTAACGACGCCCGGGTATGCCCCGTTCAGGGCCGTCACCGACCTTCTACAGTGTTGTAGATTTTCGAACAGCGCCCACGGTGCGCCGGGGCGGGGGCAGAACAGCTAGTTCAGGAGGAGAACGTGGGAGTAACCCTTTCCAAAGGAGGCAACGTCTCGCTGACCAAGGAGGCGCCGGGGCTGACCGCCGTCATCGTTGGCCTGGGGTGGGACGTGCGCACGACCACCGGCACCGACTACGACCTGGACGCCAGCGCCCTGCTCTGCGGGGAGAACGGCAAGGTCCTGTCGGACAGCCACTTCGTCTTCTACAACAACCTGACCAGCCCCGACGGTTCGGTGGAGCACACCGGCGACAACCTCACGGGCGAGGGCGACGGGGACGACGAGGCGATCAAGGTCAACCTGGCCACCGTGCCGCCGGAGGTCGACAAGGTCGTCTTCCCGGTCTCCATCCACGACGCCGACGCCCGCCGGCAGAGCTTCGGCCAGGTGCAGAACGCGTTCATCCGCGTGGTCAACCAGGCCGACGGCGCCGAGATCGCGCGCTACGACCTGAGCGAGGACGCCGCCACCGAGACGGCGATGATCTTCGGCGAGCTGTACCGCAGGGGCAGCGAGTGGAAGTTCCGCGCGGTCGGTCAGGGCTACGCCTCGGGCCTGGCGGGAATCGCCAGCGACTTCGGGGTGAACGTCTGACGGGGTCCCGGTGCCCGGGAAGGTTGCCGGGGAGGGACTCCTGTTCTCTTTACTTCCGACGCGCTACCGTGGCGGAAGGTGCGGAACCTGCTGAATCGTCCTCGGAGGTTGGACCATGGGTCAGATCGGACTCAAGGAGCTGTTGCTCCTTGCGCTCATCGTGCTGGTGCTCTTCGGGGCCAAGCGCCTCCCCGACCTCGCGAGGTCGCTGGGCAAGTCGGCGCGCATCCTCAAGAGCGAGACCAGTGCCATGAAGTCCGAGGGCAAGCAGTCCCAGGCCGACGCCGGCACCGCGCAGCCGGAGGAGACTCCGGCGCCGCGCACCATCCAGGCCGCGCCGGGCGACGTGACGAGCGCCCGCCCGGTCGACGAGCCCAAGCCGACCAGCCAGCAGCAGGGTTGACCGGGCCGCCGACCCCGGTTCCCACCGGCCAGCACCCACGCCCCCGGCCTTCGGTCGGGGGCGTCTTGGCGTGCCCGGCCGTCCACCCCGGTGCCGTGATCGACCCCTGTCCGGTGGGACGCACGTGGGGCATGATGAGCCTGTCGCGCTGTGTCCCGGCGCGACCCTGAGCTCCGCACCACCCTGTCCCCCCAGACTGGAAGGCACGTGATGAACCGCACTCCCCGGCGCCTGGCCACGGCGCTGCTCTGCCTCGGGCTGCTGACCGCGTGCGGTTCTGACTCCGACGACGACGAGGGCGGCCAGGAGGGCAACGCCGGCGAAAGCTCCCCGTCCGAGGACGCCACCGCCCCCGAGGAGGGCGACGGGGCCGACCAGGGCGGCGAGGGCCTCGCCGGCCCGGCGGCGGTCGAGCCGACGGACGCGACCAGCGCCACCCTGCACACCAGCGAGGGCGACATCGCGCTCACCCTCTTCCCCGAAGAGGCCCCGCTGACGGTCACCAACTTCGTCGGCCTCGCCGACGGCTCCCTCCCGTGGGAGGGCCAGGAGGACGGCGAGCCGCTCTACAACGGCACGATCTTCCACCGGGTGATCGAGGGCTTCATGATCCAGGGCGGCGACCCCGAGGGCACCGGCATGGGCGGTCCCGGGTACCAGTTCGAGGACGAGTTCGACTCGGGCCTGGCCTTCGACGAGCCCTACCTGCTGGC
Source organism: Streptomyces zhaozhouensis (assembly GCF_900230195.1). Taxonomy (GTDB): domain Bacteria; phylum Actinomycetota; class Actinomycetes; order Streptomycetales; family Streptomycetaceae; genus Streptomyces; species Streptomyces zhaozhouensis. Next base: position 40,647 of record NZ_OCNE01000012.1, on the reverse strand, counting down.
CATGGCCAACTCGGGGCCGGGCACCAACGGCTCGCAGTTCTTCGTGACCGTCGCGTCCACCCCGCACCTGGACAACCTGCACACCATCTTCGGCGAGGTCGCCGACGACGAGAGCAAGGCCGTGGTGGACGCCATCGCCGGCACCGAGACCGGCCCCAACGACAAGCCGGCCGAGGACGTGGTGATCGAGTCGGTCACCATCGGCTGACCCCGACCCGCACCGCACGCACGAGGGCCGTGGCCTCCCCCGGGGGAGACCACGGCCCTCGCCGTCCGCCCTACGCGCTCCGGCCGGCCCCTCAGGCCGCCGGCTGCGGCGCCATCAGGCGCACCAGCAGGTCGTCGAGGCTGATCAGCCCCGTCAACCCGCCGTCGGCGTCCCGCAGCACCGCGAGCGAGGCGCGGCGCTGCCGCAACTGCTCCACCGCGAAGTCCACGGTGTCGTCGGCGGTCAGCTCGGGAACGGGCCTGGCCAGCTCGCCGGCGGTCACCCGCTGGCCGCGTGCCCTGGCCACCACCGCGTCCCTGGCGTGCACCGAGCCGACGACCCGCTCGCCCTCCAGGACCAGCAGCCGGGTGTGGTCGCTGGCCGAGGCGACGGCCAGGATCTTCTCCACACTCGCGGACGGCGCCACCGAGACGATCTCCCGCGCCGGCACCTGGAAGGCGCCGACCGGCGACTGCGGCTCGGTCAACGACCGCGTGATCAGCCCCGAGTCCGCCTCGCTGATCAGCCCGAGCCGCTGGGACTCGACGACCAGGTGCGTCAGCTGCTCCCGGTCGTGGACGCTGGTCAGCTCCTCGCGCGGGGTCACCCGGCAGAGCCGGACCAGCCCGTTGCTGATCTTGTTCAACACCCAGATCAGCGGCCGGACCGCCCGCACCAGCGCGCGGAACGCGGGCGCCAGCAGCATCGCCGACTGCTCGGGGTGCGAGATGGCCCAGGACTTGGGCGCCATCTCACCGATGACCATGTGGAGGAAGACCACCACGAACATCGCCAGCAGGAACGCGATGCCGTACGAGAGCCCGCTCGGCAGGCCCAGGCTGTGCAGCACCGGGTCCACCTCGTGGGAGATCGCCGGCTTCGAGATGCTGCCCAGCCCCAGCGTGCACGCGGTGATGCCCAGCTGGGCGCCCGCGAGCATCAGGGACAGCTCGTGCATCCCGGCGAGCGCCGCCTTGGCGCCGCGCCGACCGTCGGCGATCGCCGCCTCCACCCGGTGCCGCTTCGCGGCGACCAGGGCGAACTCGGCGGCGACGAAGAAGCCACTGCCGATCAGCAGCAGTACGGTGACCAGGGCTGCCATGCCGGGGCTCATGACGGCTGCCCCTCTCGTTCACGCACGGGCACGGCCTGCTCGACCACCTCGGCCCGCTCGATCTCGCCGTTCGCCGTCGGCTCCGGACCGGCGGCCGAGGACTCCAGGCGTATCCGGGCGGGGACCCTGCGGTCCAACGCCAGCACCTCCAACGTCGCGCGCCGGCCGTCGACCAGCGTCACCTCGATCCGGTCCCCGACCTCGGGGAAGCGACCGCAGTGCTCGATCACCAGACCGGCCACGGTCTCGAAGGACTCGTCCTCCGGCAGCGGTATCCCGGTGGCCTCGGCCACCTCGTCCACCCGCCGGCCGGCGTCGACCAGCCAACCGTCGCCGTCGCGCACCGCCAGCTCCTCGACCAGGTCGCTCTCGTCGGCGATCTCGCCCACCAGCTCCTCGGCGATGTCCTCCAGCGTGACGATGCCGGCGAGCCCGCCGTACTCGTCCAGGACCACGGCGAACTCCTCGCCCGCCGCCTGCATCTGCTCCATCGCGCCCGGCAGCGGCAGCGTGTCGGGCAGCAGTACCGCCCGCCGCGCCAGCGCGCCGGCCGTGCGCTTGCCGATCCGCTCCGGGGTCAGCCGCATCAGCTCCCGGACCCCGACCACGCCGACGATGTCGTCGATCCGGTCCCCGATCACCAGGTAGTGGGTGTGGCCGTGGTTGCTGATCAGCTCCACCACCTCGGCGGCGGGGGAGACGGAACGCACCGAGTTCACCTCGACGCGGGGCACCATCACCTCGGCGAGGGTCCGCTCGGAGAACTCCAGCGCGTGGTCCAGCAGCTCGGCCGTGGCACGCGGCAGCTGGCCGTGCTCGTGGGACTCGTCGATCAGATGGCCCAGCTCCTCCAGGGTCGCCCCGTGGTGCAGCTCCTCGACGGGCTCGATGCCGACCCGGCGCAGCAGCCGGTTGGCCGAGGCGTCGAAGACCCGGATCAGCGGCCCCGCGACCCGCAGATACGCCAGCGTCGAAACGGCCAGCCCCTTGGCCAGCCGCTCCGGCACGGCGAGCGCCATGTTCTTCGGGGCCAGCTCGCCGAGGACCATCTGGATGGCGGTGGCGAGCGCGAAGGCCAGGGCCAGCGCCACGCCGCTGACGGCGGCCTCGGGCACGCCGACACCCGTCAGCATCGGGTCGAGCATCGCGGCGAGCGCGGGCTCGGCGAGGAAACCGACGATCAGGCCGGTGACCGTGATGCCGAGCTGCGCCCCGGAGAGCATGAACGAGAGCCGCTCCTGCACCTTCAGGGCGCGGGCGGCCCGCTTGTCGCCTGCGGCGGCCTCACGGGCGAGGGCCAGCCGGTCGGCCGCCACGTAGGCGAACTCCTGGGCGACGAAGTAACCGGTACCCGCCGTCAACACCAGAACGGCGAGTAGACCGAGTGCGGCACTCAACTGACACCACCTCGCCGTGTGCCGCGATGCCTCAGATGCGGGCGAGGTGGTCTGGGACTATGACTATGCCCGTCAGGGTCCGTCGATTGGGCGGACACGAGCTCTCCTTCCAGGGGGTGCTGACTCGGTCAACGCGTACCCGCGCGTCCGTGTTCCCAGGCTGTACCCCAAATGGCCCTCTTGACACCTGCGGGTTGTCTTGGGCGGGTCTCGCTCAACCCCACGGCTCGTTCCGACCCGCGTCCCGCCCCGTGCTCCGCTCATCCACGCAGCTCGGCCATCCACGCCTCGACGTCGTCCGACGTGCGGGGCAGCGCCGCCGAGAGGTTCACGTTGCCGTCCTCGGTGACCAGGATGTCGTCCTCGATCCGGACGCCGATGCCCCGGTACTCCTCGGGCACGGTCAGGTCGTCGAGCTGGAAGTAGAGGCCGGGCTCTACGGTCAGGCACATCCCCGGCTCCAGGGTGCCGTCGGCGTAGGTCTCCCTGCGGGCCGCCGCGCAGTCGTGGACATCGAGGCCCAGCATGTGGCCGGTGCCGTGCAGCGTCCAACGGCGCTGGAGCCCCAGCTCCAGCACGCGCTCCACCGGCCCCTCGACCAGACCCCACTCCACCAGCCGCTCGGCCAGCACCCGCTGGGCCGCCTCGTGGAAGTCGCGGTACTTGGCGCCCGGCCGCACGGCGGCGATGCCCGCCTCCTGGGCCGCGTAGACCGCGTCGTAGATCTTCCGCTGGAGATCCGAGAACCGGCCGTTGATCGGCAGCGTGCGCGTGATGTCCGCCGTGTACAGCTCGTTGGTCTCCACCCCGGCGTCCAGCAGCAGCAGCTCGCCGTCGCGCACCGCGCCGTCGTTGCGCACCCAGTGCAGCGTGGTGGCGTGCGGTCCGGCGGCGCAGATGGAGCCGTAGCCGACGTCGTTGCCCTCCACGCGGGCACGCAGGAAGAAGGTGCCCTCGATGTACCGCTCGGAGGTGGCCTGGGCGCGGTCCAGCACCCGCACCACGTCCTCGAAGCCGCGCGCCGTCGCCGCGCACGCGTGGCGCAGCTCGGCGATCTCGAACTCGTCCTTGACCAGTCGCATCTCGGAGAGGAAGACCCGCAGCTCCTCGTCGCGCTCGGCGGTGACCTTGTCGGTCAGCGCGGCCTCCACGCCGGAGTCGTGGCCGCGCACCTGCCGCACCGGGCCCGTCGCCTCGCGCAGCACCTCGGGGACGGTGCGCACGTCGGCGACGGCCACGCCGTACAGCCGCTCGGCCTCGGTGAGGCTGGTGCGCCGGCCCACCCACAGCTCGCCCTGGCCGCTCAGCCAGAACTCGCCGTTCTCCCGGTCGGAGCGCGGCAGCAGATAGAGGGTGGCCTGGTGCCCGCTGTCGCCGGTGGGCTCCAGGACGAGCACGCCGTCCTCGGTCTGGTTGCCGGTGAGATAGACGTACTCGACGCTGGCGCGGAACGGGTAGTCGGTGTCGTTGGAGCGGGTCTTGAGCCGCCCGGCCGGGACGACCAGCCGCTCGCCCGGGAACCGCGCCGACAGCGCGGCCCGGCGGGCGGCGGTCCGCTCGGCCTGCGGGATGGGGGCGAGGTCGGTGCGCTCGGTGTCGGCCCAGCCCTGCTTCATGTTCTCGGCCAGTTCGTCGGAGACGCCCCTGGCGACGCCGTTCTTCCGCGCCTTGTCCGTCGTCTTCGTCGCCGTCCCGGACTCCTCGGCCGCCGACTCCGCCGTCGCCGCCTGCTCTTCCGCCACCTCGGGCCTCCTCCACGGCGCCTCGCGCCGCGCTCACGCTGCTCCAGTACCTGGCTGATTTCCATCGTAGGACGGTGGCCTCGGCGGCGACAGCGTGTTCCCCCGCCATATCCGGCCCCGACGGTCAGTCGAACCGCGCCGCCAGCAGCACCGTGTCCCCGGCCGCCCCCAAGGCCCCCGCGGCCTCAGCGGGCAGTGCGCACAGCAGGTGGTCCAGCAGCGCCTCCGGGTCCGCCCGGACCGCGGCCGGCGCGGAGAGCGCCGCCGCCCGCAGCCCGGTGAACGCGCCGTCCAACGGCCCACCGACCCTCCGCAGCAACCCCTCCGTATACAGCAGGACCGTTTCACCGGGCGCGAGTTCCAGCTCGACGCTGGGCGCCTCCCAGCAGCTCAGCATGTTCAGCGGCGCGGAGAGCGCCGTCTCCGCGTAGGTCGCGTGCCCGTCCCCGAGCACCAGCGGCGGAGGGTGGCCGGCCGACGCGAGGACCAGCCGGCGGGTGGCCGGCTCGGCGTAGCCGAAGAGCGCGGTGGCCGGCCGGCCCGGCTCGGTCAGCCGGAGCAGCAGCTCCAGGTCGGAGAGGACGGCCACCGGGTCCTCGCCCTCCATCACGGCGTACGCGCGCAGCCCGGCCCGCAGCCTTCCCATCGCCGCGAGCGCGGCGGGGCCCGCCTCCGAGGCGGCGCCGACGGCGAGGCCGAGCCCGCCGTCGGGCAGCGGCAGCGCGTCCCAGCAGGCCGGGCCGCCGCGCGGCGCGGGCCGCTGGCGCGCCGCCAGCGTGACCCCGGCGACCCGGGGCAGCCGCGCCGGCAGCAGGCCGTCCCGCACCGTGGCCAGCGCCTCGCGGGCGTGGGCCAGCTCCTGGCGGCCGGCGATGTGCCCGGCGGCGTGCCGCAGGTAACGGGCGAGCAGCCGCCGTTGCCGCGACTCCGGCTGGCCCGGCCGGTCGAAGAGCCAGAGCGCGGCGCCGAACGGGTCGCCGGCCTCCGTGGTGAGCGGCAGCGCGTAGCTGGCCGCGCAGCCGGTGCCGGCCGCCACCGCGCGGTGGCGCGGGTGCAGCCCGTCGGCGACGGCGAGGTCGGGGTGGCCGATCTCACGGAGCGGCTCCGCGTCGTCGATCAGCCGGGTGTGGCAGGCCGAGGCGCGGGGGACCGTCTCCCACTGGCCCAGCTCCGCCCGTTCCAGGCCGAAGCCGACCAGCCGCTCGGCGCCCGGCGGCCGGCCCGCCTCGGGCTGCCCGCGCAGGGCGAGCAGCCCTCGGCGCGCGCCGAGGAGTTGTGCGCCGGCGCGCAGCGTCTCCTCGACTGCCTCACGGAGCGTGCTGGTGCGCCCGATACGCTCGGTGAGCTCCTGGAGGACGGTGAGGTCCGAGATCCATCCCGCGAGTCTGAGCTCGGCGGTGTCGGGGGGACGACCGGGGCCGGCGGGGCCGGTGTTCCTGGGCGGGGGCGTGGGAGTGTGCGACACCGGGGGGAACGGGGGGTGGATTCCGGCCACTTTCGGTGACGTCGACGAGGGTGGGGTGCTCATGTGGGAGGGCTTTCGTCGGGGCGCGTGCCGCGCCGCCGGCCGCCGGTCCCCGTGGCCGTCCGATCGAGGGGCCTGGCCCGGGGGACGCGGCGGACGTGGTGTCCTGGGTGTCCTGCCGCGTCGGATGATGCCCAGGTGCCACCGGCGTTCGGCGCGCGACAGGCCGAGCCGTGATCGGTTTGGCGCGAAGTGGCGGAGATTGGCGAAAAAAGGCGGGCACATGGTCCGGCGCGGGGTCCACTGAGGCCACCCACCTCGGACGTCGGGTTGAACGACGCGGGTGCATACTGGGTACATATCGGAACGGCACGTTGAGTTCCGGCGTCCTACCGGAAGAAGGCGGCCAGGGCGATGGCCCGCCGGTTCGCCAGCGCGACCCGCTACGTACGGTGATCTGAGTTCCACGTGAGGCCAAGTGACCCGCGAAGGAAGGGAACGGGCGCTGATGCGCGAGATCCTCGGAGAGCGACGCACCAACGAAGATGACAACGGCCTGGGCGACGACGCCCGTTGGGCCGACCTTGGCCCGGCCCTGCGCGACGCGGCTCTCGACTGCGCGGCCCGCGGCTGGCCGGTGCTGCCCGGCGTGGGCTCCGCTCCCGACGGGAGCTGCCGCTGCGCGCGCACCGACTGCCCGGTGCCCGGCGCCCACCCGGACGACCCCGAGCTGCTGGCGGCCACCGACGACCCCCGCATGACGCGCTGGCGTTGGACGGCCAGGCCCGCCGCCCCGATCCTGCTGGCCACCGGGGGGAGCGCCCCCTGCGCGGTGAGCATCCCCGCGGTCGCCGGGCCCGGCGCGCTGGCCGCGTTGGATGCCGGGGGGCTGGGCCGCGGTCCCGTGGTGGCGACGCCGACGCGCTGGGCGCTGCTGGTGCGGTCGTACGCGCTTCCCGAGCTGGGCGAGCTGCTGCACGCGGGGGACGAGGTGCCCAGCTCGCTGCGGTTCCACGGCGAGGGCGGCTATCTCCCGCTGCCGCCGTCGGCGTTGGGCAGGGGGCCGGTGGCCTGGGTGCGGGAGCCGGCGCCGGCCGGCGCGGCCGGGGGCTCGCTGCCGGGTGTCGCCGAGCTGATCGAGGTGCTGGTGGAGGCCGGCCGCAGCGCACCCGACCAGGGCAGCAGGCTGAGCTACTGAGCCGTGAACGGGGGCCGGTGGCGGCGGGGATCCGGGCAGCAAAAGGACCCGATCGCTGGCGACGGGGGATGCACCAGCGACCGGGCCCACTTGAAAAGGTAACAAGTCATCGGGGATTCGCAAATCCCGCGATGGCGACCCCGGGGTCCCACTCCCGAATTCCCCGGCGAGTTGTGACTGGAATCACTCGCGCGGGCGCGGGTTCGCGCGTCAGTTCAGGGTGATCTGACGGTTGGTGAGCCCGCTGCGCGCCCGCCGTTCGGCCGCCGAGAGCGGCGTTCCCGCGGCCAGCGCCTCCGCCAGCCGTTCGCCGAACGCGGTCGCCGGCTTCTCGCACTCCTCCGCGCCCATCCCGCTCGGCAGGTCCCAGACCGGAACGGTCAGTCCGTGCGCGCGGAACGAGCCCACCAGCCGCGTCTCCTCGCCCAGCGACGAGGCGCCCGCCGCGTGCAGCCTGGCCAACGCGTCCAGCAGCGCGTCCTCCGGGTGCGCCATGACCCAGCGCAGGTGGTTGCGCTCCGGGGTCTGGCACCAGTAGGCCGCGTCGACGCCGGTCAGCCGGGCGGTCGGGGTGGCGGCCTCGTTGGCGCGCTCCAGCGAGGCGGCGACGTCGGGGGTCGCGGCCTGCGCGTCGTCCAGCCAGAACTCGAAGCCCTCGCGCACCTCGGGGACGAAGGGCGCCTCCAGGTCCAACAGGTCCTGGAGGCGGGGGCCCTCGGGGTCGGTGCGGCCGGACGGGACCGGGTTCCCCGGCTCGGTGGTCAGCGCGCGGCCGAGCACGTCGGCCAGGTCCCTGCTGAGGTCACCGGTCGCCGTGTCGTTCTGGATGGCCAGCAGCACCGAGCCGTCGTCGCGGCGCAGCGCGGGCCAGGCCATCGGCAGCACCGTGCCCAGGGTGACGGACGGCACGTCGGCGGGCAGTCCGTCCTTCAGGGTGAGCGGCGCGGTCGCCGCCGGCACCAACTCGCGCAGCGCGACCCAGTCGCACTCGCTCGGCAGCCCCTCGAAGGGGCGGCGGACCAGTTCGGTCGCCGCCTGCGCGGCGGCCCGGCCGTGGCACGCCTTGTAGCGACGGCCCGAGCCGCAGGGGCAGGGCTCCCGCGCGCCCACCGCGGGAATCTCTCCCGAGGTGGCTCCGGGCCTGGTCGCGGCGGCGTTCTGGGGGTGTTGACGGCGCTTCTTCGCCATGACGGACGGCTCTCCTGCGTGCGTTGGGCTCTGGTCGTCCGGCGAGCCTAGCTTCCCGGCGCCGCGAGGACCGCCCAGACGGTGACGGCCGAGCCGGCGCCGGACTCGCGCACGCCCCAGGACCGGCAGAGCGAGGTGATGATCGTCAGCCCCCGCCCGCCCCTGGCCGTCACGGAGGGGGAGCTGAGCCGGGGCCTGGTGGGGCCGCCGCCGTCGGTGACTGAGATGGTGACCGAGCCGTCGGGCTCCTGGCACCAGCCCGCCCTGATCGACTGCCCGTCGTCCAACGGGCGCGCATGTCGGTAGGAATTGCTGAGGAGTTCGGAAAGGATCAACATCGCATCATCGATGATCGTTTCCTCAGCGCCATTCTCTTGCAATTCCGATCGCAATCGTCGTCGTGCGATCCCCACGCCGGTAGGGCCGTGGAGCACCGCCATTGACGACGTCCTTGGCACTTGCTGTGTGACCACGAACGCCACCCCCGGAACCTCCTTTTGCCCCACGCCACAGGATCGATGCCCTCTGGGAACACACCGGAAACCGGCCATGTGAGATCCGTTGACGTACTCGTAATGATCGGATACGAAGCGAATGCGCCGGGGCACACGGGGTGAGAATGCGGCATCAACGCGGATCAACGGGGGCCGTGTCCGGGGCGGCGGAAGAGCGTTCGTTGATGCTTCTTGACGTTACTTGGCGTTGTTTGCCGTCGCGATTTGTTCTTCGATGTTCCGCGATGGTGCCGACGTGTTGCTCGCTGTTCGAGGGCGTTCCGCGGTGTTGCTCGGCGTTCCACGGTGTGCGCCGCTGGTGCGCGCGTGGGGCGCGCGGATCCGGCACGCGTCAGCGGAGCCGGGCGAGCTGTTCCCCGACGGTCCGCGGACGATTGGTGATGATCGCGTCTACGCCCAACTCCGCACATAGTTCGACGTCTTCGGGACGATCAACGGTCCACACGTGAACGGAATGGCCCGCTGCCCTGGCGCGCGCGACGTAGCCCGGGTCGCGGCGCAGCATCCGCACGCTCGGCCCGGCGACCGCGACCCCGGCGGGCAGCCGCCCGCCGCGATGGCGGGGCAGCGCGAAGTGCATCAGGAAGACGGTGGGCAGTCCGGGCGCCGCGCGACGCACCCGGTGCAGCGAGCGCGCGGAGAAGCTCATCACCCGCACCTCGCCCGGCACCGGCCGCCGGGCCAGCAGCTCCAGCAGCCGCTCCTCCACCTGCCCGGCCCAGCGGGTGGGGTGCTTGGTCTCGATCGCCAGATCCACCGGCCGGTCGGCCAAGGCCACCAGCTCCAGCAGCCGTTCCAGCGTGAGCACCGCGCTGCGCTCCGGGTCGACCGTGTCCGGCGCCTCGCCCTCGCCCCGGTCGCCGAGCGGCGGGTGGCCGGCGGCGAAGTCCAGCTCGGCCAGCTCGGCCAGCTCCAGCGCCGAGACGGCGCCGCGCCCGTTGGACGTCCGGTTGACCCGGCGGTCGTGGACGCAGACCAGGTGGCCGTCGGCGGTGAGCCTGACGTCGCACTCCAGCCCGTCGGCGCCGTCCTCGATCGCGCGGCGGTAGGCCGCGAGGCTGTGCTCGGGGGCGTCCTCGGACGCCCCCCGGTGGGCGATGACGGCGATGCGGTCACGGGCGGTCACCCGCGCCATGGTGCCACGAACGGAGCACGCCCGGGGGTGGCCGAGGGGAGCGCTCGACGGCCGTTCGGCGGCCGGTGCCCGATGGTCGGCGATGGTCCCCTGATGGTCGTGAGCGCGTGGAAACTGGGCCGGATGCGGTCGGAGGTGATCGCATCCGACGTAGAAACAGGCGCTGAAACGGACGCACGGTCGTTTACGCCCGTCTGACAGGGCATGGGCAAGACTGCGGGACACAAGCTGCCCGAAGCAGCTGTCCGCGTACGAGATGACGCCCCAAGGAGTGTGTGCAGTGAGCACCGAGCACGAAGGTCCCGGCAGGCCGGACGGGCCGGCGGACGGTGCGCCGGAGCAGGTGGCCAGGCCCGCGGCCCCGCCGCCCGCCCCTCCCCAGCCGCCGGCCGGAAGCCCCCCGGCCGCCGCCCCCTCCACCGCGGGCCCCCCTCCGTCGGGGCCTCCGGCGACGACCGGGCAGTTCCCCGCGACGACCGGCCAGTTCTCCGCGCCCCCGCCGCCGCCCGCGACGGCGCGCACCGAGGGCGCCGGCATCCCCGCGCCCGACCAGGGCCACGCCGCGCCGCCCCCCGCCACCGGCTCCTGGGCCTTCCCCCCGCAGCCCCCCGAGCCCAGACGCCGGAGGAACGGCCTGCTGATCGGCGTCGTCGTGGCCACCCTGGTCGCCGGCGGCGTGGGCGGCGGCGTCGGGTACTGGGTCGCCGACGAGACCGCGGGGGACGAGACCTCGCAGACCGCGAGCACCGGCGGCGACGCCCCGCCCAGGGAGCCCGACTCCGTCGCCGGGATAGCGGAGACGGCGCTGCTGAGCGTGGTCACCATCGAGGCGGGCAACGGCGCGGAGTCCGCGGGCGGCACCGGCTTCGTCTACGACGACCAGGGCCACATCATGACGAACAACCACGTGGTGGCCGCCGCCGCCGACGGCGGCGACGTCTCGGTCACCTTCTCCGACGGCCAGAGCTACGAGGCGGAGGTCGTCGGCCGGGCCGAGGGGTACGACGTCGCCGTGATGCGGCTGGTCGACGCGGGCGACCGCGAGCTGACCCCGTTGCCCATGGGCGACTCGGACCAGGTCGCCGTCGGCGACTCGACGATCGCGATCGGCGCGCCGTTCGGCCTCTCCGGCACGGTCACCACCGGCATCCTCAGCGCGCTGGACCGGCCGGTCGCCTCCAGCGACGGTCAGGGAGCCAACGCGTCCTACATGAACGCCCTCCAGACCGACGCCTCGATCAACCCGGGGAACTCGGGCGGCCCGCTGCTCAACGGCGACGGCGAGGTCATCGGGGTCAACTCGGCGATCCGCTCCACCACGGGCGGCCTCGGCGGCGAGGCCGGCAGCGTCGGCCTCGGCTTCGCCATCCCGATCAACCAGGCCACCCGCGTCGCCGAGGACCTGATGGAGCACGGCGAGGCGGTCTACCCGATCATCGGCGCCTCGGTGGACAACAGGGCGGCGGAGGGCAGCGGCGCCAAGATCGTCGACTCCACCGGCGACGGCAGCGACCCGGTCACCCCCGGCGGCCCCGCCGCCGAGGCCGGCCTCCAGCCGGGCGACGTGATCACCGGCTTCGGCGACCGCGTCATCGACAGCGGACCGACGCTGATCAGCCAGATCTGGACCTACCAGCCGGGCGAGTCGGTGGAGGTGACCTACGAGCGCGACGGCCAGGAGCAGACGACCACGATCGTCCTGGGCGAGCGCGTGGGAGAGCAGTGACAAACCGCTAGGCTGTCCGAGTGCGCCGGGCGACCGGCGCTCCGGGAGGCTTGCCCGAGCGGCCGAAGGGAACGGTCTTGAAAACCGTCGTGAGGTGACCCCTCACCGTGGGTTCAAATCCCACAGCCTCCGCAGTGGACAGCGACAGTGACGCCGAGGGGGCGGCCCCGAGCGGGGCCGCCCGCCCTCGCCGCTCCTGGTGGCGGGCATCCGCCCCGCGCCTCACCACCTCCGCGCGCCCCGCGCAACACCCGCGTGAGCCGGGGCAGTTCACGCGCCGGACCATGGGTGACCGATCCCACGTGGGTCGTGGCGCTCTGAGGTTGGCAGCCCGGGTCGGGGACCGCTAGCCTCCTTGGCGTTCGGGTAGACGGTTCGAGGCTCTGGTCCCGCCGCGGGACGAAGCGGAGCGTCCGGATCGACGGGCGCCTGCCCCGGTGTCGCGGCGGGTGGCCCTTCGCACGACGGCGAGGCCCCGCCGACCGGTGGCCGACCCACTTCGCCCAAGGGGCGCACGCTGGCGCTTCTCGGGGGCGCCGCCTCGGTTTTCCCCGACACAACGACGAGAGGACCCGGAGGTCCGTGAACGCATCGCTCGCTCCTCAGACAGGCCCGTCCGGTGGGGTGCCGACGCACCGACGGACGGCCCGACGTCACCGACGCGCCGAGAGGAGCCACCGATGACCGAGGCCGTACCCCCGCGACGCGCCGCCGTGGCGCCCCTCGCCCCGCTGCCGGCGGACTTCCGCGCCTTCCACCAGATGTACCGGCCCGCCTATGTGCGCTGGGCCGAGCTCTACCTGGGCAACCGGGAGCACGCCGAGGAGACGGTGGACCACGCGTTCGAGCAGTTGGCCGCAGACTGGGCCGAGGCGCTGCGCGTCGACAGCCCCGCCGGCTACGCCTGGGCCGTCCTCAAGAGCCGCACCGTCGAGGCCGCCAAGGCCAGGGGCCGCCGTCCGGTGGTGATGGACACGGCGGCGTTCGAGACGGAGGCGCTGCACAACGCGCTCGACCCGATAGGGGAGTTGGAGGAGAGCCTCAGCCTCTACCAGGCGATCAGCGAGCTGCCCGAGCGGCAGCACGACGTGATCGTGTTGCGCTACTGCCTCGGCTACAGCACCGAGGATACGTCTGACATCCTGGGACTGACGGTTCCCGGCGTGCGCTCCACGGCGCGCTACGCCAGGCACCGGCTGAAGGAGACACTGGGGATCGAGCCGTCGGACGTCGGCGAGTGAACGCGCGGGAGGAGGTCGGGTCACGATGACGGTCACCATCGAGCAGCTGCTCGCCCGCGCCGTGCTGGCCCGTCGGCCCCACACCTACAGCCAGCAGGAGATCGAGGAGGCCGAGCGGCGGATCGCCGCCAAGCTCGACGCCTGCCCGCGCGGCGACCGCGAGGCCGACCGCGCCCTGCTGGCCAGGCTTCCCGCCGGGACCTGCGTCTCCGGCGACGCCGAGGCGCGTTCGCTGCTGGAGATCCTCTGCCGCACCGTGGTCGAGCAGAACGGCGCGCTCCAGCACATGGCCGCCTTCCTCGGCCGGCGCATTCCCCAGCCGGACGGCGCGCGCGTACTCGGGTGCGCCCTCCAGCTGGCAGGGCAGGAGGACTCGGCCCGCTTCTGGTGGCAGTTCGCCGCCGGCGCGGGCGACGGCGCCGCCGCCTACTGCCTCTACCTGCACCACCTCACCCTCGGGGAGGAGTGGGAGGCCGAGCTGTGGCACCGCCAGGCCGACCCCGCCCACCACCCGCACCCCGCCGACGACGAGCTGCCCGACGGCAGCAGCCCCGGCCTGGTCCTGCGCGTTCTCGCCCTGCTGCACCGCGGCGAGGACTACCTCACGGAGGCGGCCTCCGCCGTCATCCACTATCTGCCGGACGCCGTGCACTTCGTGGACGAGATCGAGCTTCCCCTTCCCGCCGCGGACTTCGCCGAACGCATCGAGGAACTGACGGCCGCCGGCTGACCCGGCCCGGCGCCCTCCCACGCCCCTCCCACCGCGCGCCCCTCGTTCGCCCTCGCCACGCCCTGCGGTCTCCCCCGCGTCCCGCCGTCCCGTCCGCCGCGCCGTCCCGTCCGCCGCGTCGTTCGAAGACGTGACCCCCTCCGCCGGAACGTTTCGTCCCGGCGCCTCCCTCCTGCGGGGGAATAGCCCCCCGAACCCGGTTCCTCCGGAAACCCGTTGGGCAACTCTGGTCTCACGACATCGCGACCGTCTTCGGCAGTCAGGCCAACTGCCGTGCCAGAGCACCTCGACACGTCCCATGGAGGAATCAGATGGCAAGCATCCGCACCGCCCGCGTTCTCGTCAGCCTCGCCGCCGCGCCCCTGCTGCTCGGCGCCGCGAGCGGCGTCGCCCTCGCCGCCGACGACAACGCGATCGCCGGCAGTGTCGCGAGCGGCGTCGGTGACGACAACACCGGCAACTACTCGGAGACCCAGCAGGCGGCGGCCGGTCTGGGCGCGAGCAACGAGAGCAACACGGCGAACGTCAGCGAGTCGGGGGTCACCGTCATCGACCAGTCCGACAACACGTACTACACCCTGCTGCTCGACGTCTTCTAAGCCTCCCGGGGGAGGGCGCCCTCCCAGCGTCCTCCCCCCGGACCGGCGGGCCGTTCCCGGCCGCCGGTGAGCCGCCCCACCGGCGGGGCGACGGCGTCCGGGGTGCGCCGTCGTAGGCCGGTCGGGACCACTCGACGCGCGGACGCACCGCCCGGTGCGTCCGCGCGTTCGTCGTGTGTTCCCCGCGCGTTCTCCCGCGGACGGCGACACCGAGCCCCAACCCCCCGGTGGTATCAGGTGAATCCCTGAGCCGCCCTGAGGGTCGGGAGGAGATCCCCTCCACCCTGGGGAGGTGGAGCCAGCCCCACTTCTACACCCTGGGGGGGAGATGCCATCGCGACCTGGGGCCGATCCGCTGGCGGGCGATGTCTCCTAGTTTGTAGGACATGACCACGCCCAGGACAGTCCAGCCGGTCTCGCCGCTGACGTTCACCTCCTATGTGCGGGCCCGTGGCCCGGTGCTGCTGCGCACCGCCCGTTCGCTCACCTCCAACCCCAACGACGCCGAGGACCTGCTGCAGACGGCGCTCACCAAGACCTACCTGGCCTGGGAGCGGATCGAGGATCACCGGGCGCTGGACGGCTATGTTCGGCGTGCTTTGGTCAACACGCGCACCTCCCAGTGGCGCAAGCGCCGCGTCGACGAGTACGCGGTCGACGAGCTGCCCGAGCCCGACCCGCTGCCGCAGCCCGACCCGGCCGAGCAGCAGGCGGTCCGGGACGCGATGTGGCAGGCGGTGCTCCGCCTCCCCGACCGTCAGCGCGCCATGGTCGTGCTGAGGTACTACGAGGACATGAGCGAGGCCGCCACCGCCGAGCTGCTCGGCGTCTCCGTCGGCACCGTGAAGTCGGCCGTCTCCCGCGCCCTCGCCAAGCTCCGCGAGGACGGCGAGCTGGCCGCGGTCACCCGGCCTGAGGCCCCCGAGTCGCTCACCGAGCGCGCGGTGGCCGCCCGCGAGGACGCACGCGCCATGGCCGCCTGAGCGCGACCACCGGGTCCGGCATCCGCCGGCACGGTGGTCGCCGCTCGCGCGTCAGCCCGCGCCGTTCTTCGCGCACGGCCCGTCCGTCCGCTTCGGTCCGCTCCCGTCAGTGCGCGCCGATCTTCGTCAGCAGGTCCACGATCTTGGCCTGCACCTCCGGCTGCGTCGAACGCTCCGCGAGGAAGAGCACCGTCTCCCCCGAGGCCAGCTGGGGCAGCTGCGCCGGGTCCATGTCGGCCGCCGTGTAGACCACGAACGGGGTGCGGTTCAGCAGGTCGTTGACGCGCAGCCAGTCGATGATGCCGGCCCGCCGCCTGCGCACCTGGTGCAGGTCCATCACCACCAGGTTCGGCCGCAGCTGGGCCGCCAGCTCCATCGCCGCCGCGTCCGAGGGCGCGTGCGCCGACTGCATCCCGCGCCGCTCCAGCGAGGCCGCCAACGCGTCGGCGATCACCTGCCGCTCCTCCACCAGCAGCACCCTGGGCGGATGCTGCTCGCTGTCCCTCGGGGCCAACGCCTTCAGCAGCACCGCGGGATCGGCCCCGTAGGCCGCCTCCCGGCTCGCCTGCCCCAGCCCCGCCGTCACCAGCACCGGCACCTCCGCCGCCACGGCGGCGGCGCGCAACGACTGGAGCGCCGTCCTGGTGATCGGCCCGGTCAGCGGGTCGACGAAGAGCGCGGCCGGATACGCCGCGATCTGCGCGTCGACCTCCTCCCGCGAGTGGACGATCACCGGCCGGTAGCCACGGTCGGTCAGCGCCTGCTGCGTGGAGACGTCCGGCTCCGGCCAGACCAGTAGCCGACGCGGGTTGTCCAACGGCTCCGGCGGCAACTCGTCGTCCGCGGGGCCCTGTTGACGCAGCGCGCCGCCGTGCTCGCCCTGCGCCTCGGTCACCTCGACCGCGCCGTTCGGGCCGTCCAGCGGCTCAGGCCCTTCGGCCGTGCCGGCAGCCGGCGCGCCGATCGCGTACTCACGCCCCCGGTCCTGCGCCTCCGCCGGCGCGGGCGGCGCGGGAGCGGCGCCGGCGGGCGCCGGGCGGTTGAGACGGGGGTCGTCGTCGGACGGCGGCGCGGCGAGCTTGCGCCGCCGGGTCGGCGTCTGCTGCACGGGCTGCGCCGGAACGGCCGGGGGCGCCTGCCCGGGGCCCTGCCCCGGCGCTTCCGGGGCCTGCTGCGGACCGATGGCCCTGACCTGCGGCGGCACCGGAACGCCCTGCCCGAGCGTCTGCACGCTCACGCCGGGGGCGTGCTGCTCGGGACGCGCGCGCTCGCTGCCCGGCATGGGCAACGCGCGCGGGCGCTGGGGCGCGGGCGCCGGCGCCATGCTGCCGTCGAGGATGGGGCTGGCCGCGACCACCGAGTGCTCGACGGGCGCCGGTTCCTCGGCCGCCGCCCCCTGCTCCGGCGGGGGCGCCTGCTCGGCCTGGCCCTGCGGGTCGGCCGTCTCCTGCGGGGCGGGGCCGTGCACCGGCGGCTCCTGCGCGGCGGTCGCCTGCTCGAACTCCGACTGCCCCGGGGGCATCTGCCCCGGCACGAGGGGCTGCCCCGGCGGGACCGCCTGCCCAGGCGGAACGGGCTGCCCCGGCAGAACGGATTGCTCAGGCGGAACGGGCTGCCCCGGCGGAACGGGCGTGGGCAGGTCGTAGGAGGTCGGCGCCGGCTCGGCGGGCACCGGCGCGCCCCGCGTCGGCAGCGCGGGCCGGCCGTCGACCGGCTGCGGCCCCTGCGGAGCCCCCGGTCCTTGCGGAGCCCCCGGCCCCTGTCCCTGCGGAACCCCCGGTCCCTGCGGGACGGGCGCCCCGTGCGGCACGGGCGTCCCCTGTGGAACGGGCGTCCCCTGCTGTCCCTGCGTCCCCTGCTGTCCCTGTGGGGTCTGCTCTCCCTGGGAGGTCGGCTGCCCCTGTGCGGTCGGCTGCCCCTGCTGCTGCACGGGCGACGCCTCGCCCGGCTCGGGCCCCGCCGCAGCGGTCGGCGAACCGAGCGCGATCGGCTCGCCGACCGCCTCCGCCTCGTCGTCCCTGGGCGGCAACGCCCGGCGCCGCCGCCCGGTCGGCTGCGCCTGCGGTGCGGGCTGGGGCTGCGGCTGCGCATCGGCGGCGGGCGCCAACTGCCCCGCCGCCGACGGGTCCTCGGCGGGGGCCAGGGCACGGCGGCGCCGGCCGTGCCCGCCCGCGCCGTTGGTGCCGTCGGCGACGCCGATGCCCCCCGGCGGGGTCGACGGGTCGTTCACCGGCACCGGAGTGCCGGGGGGCGTGGACTGGTCGGCCGCGCGCCGGCGACGGCGCCCCGAGCCGGTGTCCGGCACCGGCTCGATGGCGGCGGCCGGCCGCCGGGCCGGCGCCGGCCCGGCACCGTTCCCCTGCGCCCCGTCGCCGCTCCCGTTCTCGTTCCCGCTCCCGTGGGGCGCGGACTGCTCGGTGCCCCGCGCCGGCTCCGCCGGCACCGGCATCACCGTGGTGTCGCCGCTGGCGTCCCGGCTCCCGGCCGGCGCCACCAGCGGGGCCTTGCCGCCGCCGGCCGCCAGCGGGACCTCCAACACGAACGCCGAGGCCCCGCCCTGCCCCGGCACCTCGTGGGTCTGGAGCACGCCGCCGTGCTGCCGGACGATGCCGCGCACGATCGGCTCGTGGACCGGGTTCCCGCCGGGGTAGGGGCCCCGGACCTCGATCCGCACCACCTCGCCCCGCTGGGCGGCGGCGACCACGATGGTGGAGTCCCCGACCGTCGTCGTCGGAGCCTGACCGGTCGCGTCCACTCCGGCCACATCCGCGATCAGATGCGCCAGCGCCTGCGCCATGCGTTCGGGGTCAACCTCGGCCTCGATCGGGGGGGCGTGCACCGCGAACTGCGCGCGCCCGGGCCCGATCAGCTCGGTCGCCCCCTCGACACCGGCGGCCACCACGGTGTCCAACGAGACCCGCTTCAGCGCCAGCTTCTCCCGGCCCTCGTCCAGCCGTTGGTACCCGAGCACGTTGTCCACCAACGTGGTCATCCGCGCGTAACCGGCGGCCAGATGGTGCAGCACCTGGTTGGCCTCCGGCCACAGCTGCCCGGCCGGATCCGACGCCAGCGCCGTCAACTCGCCGCGCAACTGGTCGAGCGGGCCGCGCAGCCCGTCCCGCAACACCGACTGGAGCTGCGCGTGCCGAGCGGCCAGCGAGTCGTACGGGCGACGGTCCAGGAAGGTGAGCACCGCGCCCACCAGCTGGTCGCCGTCGCGCACCGGCGCCGTCGTCATGTTCACCGGGACCGGACGGCCGTCGCTGGTCCACAGCACCTGACCGCGCACCCGGTGCTTCCGCCCGGAGATCAGCGTGTCGTGGAGCGGGGTCTCCTCGAAGGCCAACGGCGTGCCGTCCGCCCGCGAGTGGTGCGCCAACGGGTGGAGCAGCTGCCCCCCGAGCTGGCTCGCCCGGTGCCCGAGGATCTGCGCGGCGGCCGGGTTGACCAGGACGATCCGACCCGCCGTGTCCACGCCGACCACGCCCTCGGACGCGGCGCGCAGGATCATCTCGGTCTGCCGCTGCTGCCTGACCAGCTCGGCCTCGGTGTCCAGGGTTCCGGTGAGGTCGCGTACCACCAGTACCAACAGCTCCTCGCCCGCGTGGTCGTCGGCGAACGCCGCCTCGATCGCCGAAGCGTAGGGTGTGCGCTGGGAGTTGAGGCCCGCGCTGGTCACCTCGACCTGGAGCTCGGAACCGTCGGTCCTGCGCGCCACCATCCGCGTGGGCTTCGTTCTGACGCTGGGGTCCTCCTCCGGGCGCCGCATGGAGCCCGGGATTCTGCGCGGGTCGAAGTCGGGCACGATGTCCAGCAGTCCGCGACCGATCAGCGGCGCCCCCGGGACCTCAAGGGTCTCGATGGCGATGGCGTTGGCGTTGACGACGGTGCCGTTGCCGTTCACCAGCAACAGCGCGTCGGGCAGCGCGTCGAGTATGGCGGCGAGGCGAGCAGCGCCCCTCGCTGGCCTGCTGCTCACGACGTCGGTTCCTCCCTTGACCCACGTTTTCCAGGTGCACGTAAGCCGTGCGTGTCGATAGAGGGAGTCTACGGCCAGGCGCAACCCACGCGGAGAGGCCCGGGAGAGCCGCCCTCAGGCCGCGCCGGAGTCCACCCCGGGCAGCACCGGCACCAGCCGGTCCCACCTGCTGATCTCGCAGCCGTTGTCCCGGTTGAACTCGGCGTCCACCCGCTCACCCCTCCACTGTCCCGTAACGCGCGCCGTGGCGGGGCCGCCGTACAGGAACGTGCAGACCGTCCCCTCCTCCACCGAGGCGAACGGCGCGTCCAACTCGGCCAGCCGCCCGCAGGCGTCGCCCGCCCGCGGGTGGGTGCCGCCTGCGGGCGCGCACGTCAGCTCGAAGGTGCCGTCGGCGTCACCGGCCCCGGAGACCGAGATCACCAGCCGGTCGGCCCCCGGCGCCTCGACGGAACGGGCGGCGGCGGGCCCGGAGGCCGAGAAGGCGGCGGCGACCGAGGCGGTGACCAGGGCCAGAGAGGCAAGAGTCCTGCGCGACATGGGAACGCTCCTGTAGGCGTCGAGTGCGGGCATGGGCTGCGGTGGGGCACCCGGGTAACGCGTGCTCCGCACTGCTAACGCTCCGGGACGCCACACGTTGCGCAACTCGACGCACGCGATCGGAGCACCTACGCTGGCAACCGATTGGCTGCGGCCGTTCGGGCTGTGGCATCATTTCCTCGCACCCGGCTATCGGCCGTGGTGCCAGGAGGCTTCGCCTAGTCTGGTCTATGGCGCCGCACTGCTAATGCGGTTTGGGGTAACCCCCCATCCCGGGTTCAAATCCCGGAGCCTCCGCCGCGCAGCTCCCGTCGGCCCCGGTCCCCAGGACCGGGGCCGACGCCGTTTCCGCAGGTCAGCCCCCCACCCCAGAACGATTTCGCCCCCGGGCCCCCGATCCTGTAACGTATCCCTCGTCGGAACGGGCCCCCAGCCCGCCGCCAAGCGCTCGTAGCTTAACGGATAGAGCATCTGACTACGGATCAGAAGGTTGCAGGTTCGAATCCTGCCGAGCGCGCAGCTCAGAGCCCCTTTTCGCCTCAGGCGGGAAGGGGCTCTCGCCGTTTCATCTCACGTTTTCTCACACAGGGTCCGAATCGGCGACTGGGAGAGCCGGCCGCGACAGCAGCTCTGAGAGCTTGTCCGCGCCCGCCCGAAGGCTCTCGGGGTCGGGGTGGACGTAGACCCGCTTGGTGAACCCGAGGTCCGCATGGCCGGCCCAGGCCGACACCACCGTGTCGGGTACGCCGTTGTTCGCCATCCACGACAGGCAGGCGTGCCGGGCGTCGTACAGGCGCACCTTCCGCACACCGACCCGCGCCATGAGCTTGTACGCCTCACGCCGCAGCTTGTCCGTCTTGAAGGGGCGCCCCAGCTCATCGACGGCCACCAGGCCCGAACCCTCGTACCCGGCACCCGCCTCCTTCTCCTCGACCAACTGGCGCAGCCGGAACACCCTCAACGCGGTGAGCACCGGGGCGGGGATCGGCAACGGCCGCTCGCCCGCCTCGGACTTGGCGTCCTTCTCCACCACCTGCCCGGCGGCCAGCGTCCGCGTGATCTCCACCGACAGCGCCCCGCCGCCCAGGTCCACGTCGATCCACCGAAGGCCGCACACCTCGGCCGGCCGGAGCCCGATCAGGGACAGCAGCATCACGGCGTACAGGCGGTCGTCCTGCACCCCGGTGAGGAACGCCTGCACCTCGGCCTGCGTCCAGGGCTTCCGCGCCTTCTGCTTCGCCCGGTGCTCCTTCCGGGCCTGCCGGGGGATCGTGACGAACTCGGCGACGTTCCGCGCGACGAGCTGCCGCCGGATCGCGAGGTTGAGGGCGGCCCTCAGCCGGCCGAGGGTGAGCTGCACGGTGCGCACCCCGACGCCGGTCCCCGGCTTGCCACCGATCCGGCGGGCGCTGGTCAGCATCCAGTCGACCAGGCCCTCGACGTCCTCTTCGGTGAGCTGCTGAAGGGGTTTGTGTCCGAGGTGGGTGCGCACGTACCGCATGGCGTCCTCGTAGGAGCGCTTGGTGTTCGCCTCGACGTCGCGGGTCGCCGTGGCGAGCCACACGTCGACCCACTCGGCGACCGTCGTCTTCGTCGGGATGACGAACGTCCCCGTGGCGCGCTGGTGCAGGATGCGGGCCCGCTCGTTCTTCGCCTCGGTCTTGTTGTCCCTGGTGATGGTGAGCTGCTTCCGCTTCCCGTCCTCACCCTGGCCGACGTCCACCACGAACCGCCAGCGCACCGTCCCGTCCTTCAGCACGACCTTCTTGATCGGGTCACCCATCCGTGTTCACCTCTCGGGTGGACAGAAGCCCGCGCTCCTCCAGCCACTCCGTCACCTGCGGCTCGAATACCTCGGGGTCGCTCTCTCTGAAGGTGCGCAGCAGCTCACCCCGATCCCCTTGATCGGCGCGGGTCATCCAGTCCTCGAACTGGAGGCGCTTCCGCCCGAGTGCAGCGATGGGGCGCGCGCCGGGGCCCGGTGCGGGCTGGAGGCCATAAGCCGTTGCCCCAACCTCGACGACATCGCGGGCGCCAGCGGCCGGAGTGAAGGAGCGGCGCCCGGGAGGGAGCCCGTATAGCTCGTATTCCAGCAGGACAGTTCGCGTGTCTCCGTCCGGGAGACGCAGAGGGCGCTCGTTGAAGGCCCACGCCCAAGCCACGTCTGCCGGGACTTCCCCAGCACCCGTGATCTCCGTGATCCTCGCAGGGTCGTCCACCGGCGGGAGCAGCAACGCGGCCGGTGAGACGTAGAACACGGTTGCGAACGCAGTCAAGTCATCGGCGGTGACCTGACGTTCGGCCTTCTCCATGCGTGTGATGCCCGAGGCAGGGATGTGTCGCCCAGCTCGTTCCAGCGCTGCGGACAGCTGTCGGGTCGTCAGTCCCCGAGCCTTCCGTAGGCGCGCGATGTTCGCGGCCACGGTCTTGCCGGTCGGTCCCGCCTCGATGGCGCGGCGTCCGCGCTGCTGCTCGCTCATGGGCAACAGACTAAGTCGTCGTTGGGTGCTTCTATCTGCCTTGTTGTCGGCTACCATCCGTCTCATGCGATGCAGCATAGTATTAATTGCTGCACGATGGGAACGCATGAGACGGAATGGAGCCCCAATGCCCAAGGAAGCGGCGGCCGAGCTGCTGACCCCCAAGCAGGTGTGCGAGGAGTACCCCGCCCTGTTCATCAACCCCCAGTCGCTCGCCGAGCGGCGCTGGCGTGGAACTGGCCCCGCCTACATCAAGACCTCGCCGAGCCGAGCCGGGCGCGTCTACTACCGGCGTGGCGCGATCGAAGCGTGGCTCGACGACCAGACCGTGCTCGGGGGTGCTGCCGCATGACCACCGGGAAGCAGCACATCCAGAAGGCGCCGACGCTCGCCGAGGTGAGGAAGTGGCCGGCCACCGTGAGCGTGACTCAAGCCGCGCGGGCGCTCGGGGTGTCCCCATCCCACCTGCACACCCTCATGCGCAACGACGCCTCGCCCGTGGAGTTCCTGCCGTTCGGAAAGACGCGCCGAGTCATCACGGCCGACCTGGTGGCCGTGCTCTCTGGCGAGAGGCGGGCGGCGGCATGACCCGAGACATGGAGAAGCCCGGGGCGGCTACCCCGGGCGTTCTCGGCGACCACTTGGCGGGTGGGTCTGGTGTGAGCGTACCGCCCCGGCGGGCGGCGCGTCAGCAGCTCGCGGCGAACCCCTTCGGGTTGTCGCTGGCCGAGGTGCGGGCGGAGGCCGCGCGGTGCGCCGCCCGGGGCTGGCAGTTGTGGGAGATCCGTACCCGGTTCTACCCCGAGGGGGGTGAGCCGCGGTGAGCGCGCGGACGCGCCCGGCGGACGTTGCCGCGCTGTGGGCGCAGGCGCAGGTGACGCGGCTTCTCGCCGAACTGCCCGAGGGCGCCGGGTTGCCGGAGTACGGCTCCCCGGAGTGGTTGCGGCTGGCGGGGGAGGACCCGCGGCGCGCGGCGGCGCTGATCGTGGCGGCCGAGGCGTGGCGCCGGCACGTCGACGACCAGGCCCGCCTTGATGAGCTGGCGGAGAGCGACCTGCACGCCTGGTACGGCGCGGTGTTCGGGCCGGCGGATGCTGAGGCGGCGCGGTTCCTGCGGCGTGAGCAGCTGTCCCGGTGGCCGACGTTCGCGGAGATCGTCGGCCGGCGCCGGTACGGGCCGATCCGCGAGGTGGTGGCCACCCCGGGGTGGTCGCCGATCGCGATTCCGGGGCGGCCCGGGTGGTGGCGCCACCTGATCGACGGAGGGCAGGTCGACCTGCCCAGCCGTGAAGTCCCCAAGCAGATGCGGGAGGCCGCGTGAGCCTCGATCCGACGGTGCGGCTGCTGATGCCGCCCGAGCCCGAGGAGCCGGAGCGTTCGGAGTCCGGCCGCCCGTGGCCGACGCTGCCGCCGGCCGCGCTCCACGGCACGCCGGGGGAGATCGTGCAGGCGATTCTCCCCCACACCGAGGCCGATCCGGCGGCGATGCTGTTCACCCTTTACACCGCCGCCGGGGCGATGATCGGCGCCCGGCCGCACGTGCTGACCGGTGGTGTGGAGCACGGGGCGCGGGTGTGGACGCTGGTGATCGGCCGGACGGCTGGCGGGATGAAGGGCACCTCCTTCGCCGAGGTCCGGCGCGTGCTGAAGGAGGCCGACCCCGAGTTCTGCGGCGAGAAGATCATGGGTGGCCTGTCGTCGGCTGAGGGTCTGATCCAGCAGGTTCGGGACGGTGCGGGGGATGACCCGGACGGGTCGGACTTCGACGAAGGCGTGCCGGACAAGCGGCTGTTGGTCATGGAGTCGGAGTTCGCCTCCGTGCTGGCCCAGGGCAAGCGGAAAGGCAACACGCTGCTGCCGACGATCCGGCAGGCGTGGGACGGCGGGACGCTGCGCACGATGACCATGCGGCCGAAGGTCGCCACCGACCCGCACATCGGGATCGTCGGCCACATCACCCCAACGGAGCTGCGGGCCAAGCTGAACGAGGCCGAGCGCGCCGGCGGCACGATGAACCGCTACCTGCCGGTGCTCTCCCGCCGCTCGAAGCTCCTGCCGGACGGCGGGGACCTCGGGGACGACGAACTGCGCTCCATGGGCGCCACGTTGCGCGCCGCGCTCGACAAGGCCCGGCACATCGGCCGCATGACCCGCACCCCGGCGGCAGCGAAGCACTGGCGCGCCCTGTACGCACGGCTGGCGGCCGACCACGCCGGGGATGGCCCCGTCGCCCAGGTCGTCGCGCGCGCCGCGCCCCAGGTGCTTCGGCTGTCGGTCACGGCCGCGCTGTTGGACGGCTCGGACCGGATCGACCTGCCCCACCTTCAGGCGGCCGAGGCCATGTGGTCCTACGCCGAGGACTCCGCCTGGTGGGTGTTCGGCAACAGCTCGGGCAACCCGGACCTGGACCGGTTGAAGGCGTTCGTCGACGCGGCCGGAGACGCCGGGGTGAGCCGGACCGGGGTGGTGGCCGAGTGCTTCGGACGCAACCGGACGAAGGCTCAGATCGATTCCCTGTGGGCCGATCTGCTGACCCTCGGTGGTTACGAGGAGTGGCGGAAGCCGACGGCAGGCAGGGCAGTGGTGGGGCTACGACGAAGGAAGGCTAAGTAACGAAGGAAGTCCGTGACCTGCATGTTCGTGCGGGGCTTTCTTCGCCTTAGTTCGTCCCGACGAAAGAAGCCCCAGAAGTAGATGGGGGCTGACCTGCATAGTTCGTTACTTCGCCTTCCTTCGTAGGTCAGCCCCCACCATCCCCCTCAATCCCCGTGGTGCACACGCACCGTTACCGAAGGAGGAGCAGTGAGCCGCTTCAACCAGACCGGGTACGTCGCCCGGTTCACCCGCGAGAAGGGCAAGCCCGACACCACGTTGGATGTCGTCGGCTGGCACCCGGAGACCGGTGACGCCCTCGTGGTCGACACCGCTACTGGTCAGCTGAGGGCGGCCGGTGGCGTGCGCGGGTTCGTTCGCCTCGATGCCGTGGACACCATCGTCGGGACGCTGCCCGCCGAGGGCTGGCGCGCGGTGTGGTGGCGGGACGGCGCCCAGGCCGTGGTGGAGCCCATCGCCGGATGGGTCGTCACGGGCGACGGGTGCGCCTACCCGATCGGTGTGGACGCCGGGGAGATGTACGGCGACGCCATCACCGGGCTGCCCGGGGAGATCGAGGGTGTCGAGCTGCTACCCCCGGGGCGGGAGCTGCCCGACGCCGACCCGGCCGTGCGCGCGGCCTGACCCCCGAGTGGGGGCGGGGGACCGCTCCTCGCCCCCACCCACCCCCATGCCCATCGCACCGTCGCGAACGGAAGGAGGACGAGCACATGTGGCATGACGAAGAGGACACCATCAAGCGCCGCACCGTGCGGGAGCGCGCGCGACGAGCGCGACAGCGGCAGCACCGCGCCGAGCTGGCGCGCGCTCGCGCGTGGGCCACGCGCCGCCGCACCAGCCGCGCGCGATGAAGCCCCGGGAGCGAACTCCCGGGGCTGGGGGGCGAGCTGGCGGAAGCTGCGTATCGTCGTCGCGCGCCGAGGTCGGCCTCAGGGTGCAGTACCGGTCGGCCGCCGGCGCCGTCGCGCTGAGCACTTCTGGCGGGGTAGGGGCGTTCGCATCGCTCTGACCTGCGGCGATGGAGACCGCCCAGGTGGTGAGACACACATTGCGGGGAGTTTCTATCTTTTGTGACCCGGCGTCACGACCGCCACGGAATGTCACCCATCCGAGGTAGAATGGGTGGGCCAGCCTGAACGGGCCGTCTGCGCGCATCGCGACGCGACAGACCATACGGATCAGGTCCGCCCCCCGGCAGCGAGGTGTGAATCGCGCCCCCGGTTGAGCCGCACGGCTCCCGGGCCCTGTCCTACCGCTACGCCCCTGGAGGGCCTATGCGTGCACACGGGGGGCGCTGATGACCCCCGAGTTCCTGCGGAAGACGCGCGCGGACATCATCGCGCTGATTGCCGCGATCGACCGGATCGAATCCGAGGCGGTCAAGGGTGGCCGCGACCTGACCGAGATGGAGCTGGAGACCGTGACCAAGGCAACCGAGATCGCGCAAGAGCTGACGAAGAACATCCAGGCGCGCGCCAAGGACATGGCGGCCGTGAGGGAGGCTAAGAGCCAGCCGAGGGAGTGGAAGGGCGGCAACCTGCACGAGCGCCGCCAGAGCGCTTGGCAGCACGCCCACGATGTCGTCATGGCGGCCAAGGACGCCGGCCGGCAGCTGACCGCCGAGGAGCAAGCCGACGCTAAGTCGGCACTGGCCGACGTCGACCGCTTCGACCAGCACATCGCCGAGGCGCAGCAGGCCAAGGCCACCTTCGACCAGGCGTTCACCGTCCCGGCCGGCCAGCCCCACGGCGGCGGGGCGAAGGCGAACCTGAACCCGCGGGTGAAGGCGGCCGGCGGCTCGATGTGGGGCGAGCAGGTACTCAAGCACCTTGCCGGCCCGTTCGGCGACTTCAAGGCGCTCGTCCAAGCCGGCTCGGTGCCGGTGACGGTCCCGCTCAACCCCGACCCGGTGCGCCTGGACGTGCCGGTGCTGGCCCTGCGTCAGCTCATCCCGCCGGTCAACAACAGCACCGGCTACTTCGCCTACATGCGGCAGACCGTGCGCGACAACAACGCCTCGGTCGTGGCCAAGGGTGCCAGGAAGCCGACCAGCTCCTACACCCTGGAGCGCATCGACGACCGGGTGCGGGTCATCGCCCACCTGTCGGAGCCGATCCCGCGACAGGACTTGGACGACGCGGCCATGCTGCGCACCTTCATCGACCAGGAGATGCGCCTCGGACTGGAGCTGGCCCTCGAAGACGAGATCGTCAACGGGGACGGCACGGGCGAACACTTCATGGGCCTGAGCAACGTCCCCGGCCACCAGGACCAGGAGTTCGTGACCGACATCCTGGTGACCGCCCGGAAGGCCGTGACTCGCTTGGAGCGCTACGGCTACGCCGCAACGGCCGGCTGGCTGATGTCCCCCGACGACTGGGAGGCGTTCGAGCTGACCCAGGACAACGAGGCGCGCTTCTACTTCGGCGGCCCCGTCGCCGCGGTCAACGCCGCCTCCCGCCGCCTGTGGGGCGTGCCCGTCGTCGTCTCCGAGGCCGCACCGACCGGCACGGCCTTCCTCGCCGACTTCGCCCAGACGCGCCTTCAGTCCCGCCAGGAAGGCGTCCTGGACTGGTCGGAGAACATGTACGACCCCAACGCCTTCCCCGACGAGACCGACCCCCAGACCCGGGGCGCCTCGGACTTCGAGCGCAACATGATCCGCTTCCGCTTCGAAGGCCGCTTCGGACTGGAGATCCTGCGCCCGTCCGCCATCGTCGAGGTGGACCTGTCGCAGGGCTCCTGACCCCCGGGGACGCCGGTTGGCGGGCCCGCGCGCTGGACTGATAGCGTTCGCGTCGCGCGCCCGCCGCCACCTGCCCGCACACGCGGGCATGGACCATGGTTCAACGCGCTGGCCGCGCACGCTCAACGGGCGGGCCTGCACACGCGGGCACGTATCGCCCCCCCGGATACCTGTCCGGTTTGCCCCGGACAGTCACCCGGACATCGCCCGTAATGCCCCGGTATGCGGGGCGGACAGGCGCCCGGACGGTCCCTGTCGCGTCCACCCCCTGACCACCCCCCTGTCCGAGGGGCAGACCGGGGCAAACCGGACAGGTGTCCGGGGTGCATCCCGGGGCATACCGGGCAGCAGCAGTCCTGCTATGGCGGTGCTACCCGGTGCTAAAGCCCAGGTCGGCAGGTGCTATGCCGCTGCTATGGCAGCAGCGAACCAAGATCCCTTAGCAGGGGTGTAGCACCTCGCGACCTGCGGCTTAGCGCCCGGTAGCAGCGCGTTAGCACCCCCATAGCAGCCAGGAATGCCCCGGTATGACCCCCGCTCGAAGGGGTGCTCAAGGGGTGCTCAGAAAACGATCACCGCAGGTCACAGCCGCTCAAGCAGGTGCTCAGCGGGTGCTCAACCCGAGCGCCCTAGCACCCGCTGAGCACCTGCTGAGCAGTCGCTGACCTGCGACGGAGCACCGCCGAGCACCCCTTCGAGCACCTGCTTTGCCCCGATATGCCGCCCGTAGCCGAACGTGACGAACGAGTGTGGGCCCACGGCTCCGAGGTCCGCTTCGCCCCGATTCCTCCGAGGCGATGGCGTGGCGATGAGAGGCGACGGTGCAGGTCAGAGAGGTGATGGCGTGGCGATGGAGGGGGTGTTCGAGGCGATGGCATCGCCTCGATGGGCGGGTTCATCGCCTCGGCGTCGCCACGCTGACCTGCGGCATCGCCACGCGTCCCCACGCCATCGCCTCGACAGCTTGCCCGCCTTGTCCCGTTACGTTCGCCGCTACGAGGTCGGTACGGCTGGCGGTCTGGTCGGTACGCGTACCGACCACCGGGGACGGCGTACCGGTCTCGTCCCGTCTGCGACCTGCGGCGAAGTTCGGCGTACCGACCCCGTACCGGCAGGCATCACGGGGTGAACCGGACAGCCTCAAGGGTGCGGACTGAGCCCGCACCCTTCTTGCCGGACCTGGCAAAAAGCCTGGTCAGCGAGGTTGCGAGACCTCGTAGGTGCCGGCCACAGGGGAGTTCACAGCTTGGACATCCGGAGGTCGGTTGTCAGGGGAAGACCGCCTCGGTCGGGTCGGAGGGGGGCGGGCAGTTCTCTACCGCCTCATCCACGAAGACCTCAACCACGGCGTCCATCACTTCGCCCTCGAAGGCCCGCGGCAGGGCGCGGAGCCCTGCTGCCCCTTCGTCCCTGTAGACCCGACACAGCTCCCTCAACTCTGAGGGGGTCATGAGTTGCAGCTCCAGCTGGGCGAGTTGCCAGCCGCGTTCTTCGGTCGAGATGTCCTCGCGTTCCGGCTCCTCCTCCCCCGAGGAGCAGGCGCCCAGTAAGACCGCGCTCAACGCCAACCCTGCGGCTGCTCTCCGCACCGCGCCCCCTCGCCCCACACGCTGACACGTTGACTGGCTCAGGCTACCGGTCGCCGTAGAGCCTCGGGGCCCTTTCCGCCCAGGGGGCCGGGGTTCGCCGAGGGGTGGGCGGCACGCTGTTCCGGTCGCCTGCCGGAGGGGCGTGGAGCCCTTTACGCCCAAGGGCTCTGGGCGCCTCGGTGTGCGGTCGCTGAGGGGTCTGCGTGGGGCGCACACCCCTTGGGCGGAAAGGGAAGCGGGCGGGATGCTGGCGGGGTGGTTCGGGGCCGGCTGGCTGGGTGTCGCCGAGGGGCGTGGAGCCCAGTCGGGAATTGGGGTGTGGGCCTCTCGCGGGGTCTGCCGGGGAGGGGTCGGGAACGCCTCGGAGACCTTGGGGGCAAAGGGCGGGAACGGGTTCGCGGGCGGTCGGCGATGGCCGGGTGAGACCCGCTCTCCTGAGGCGGTGCTCGGCCCGCTGGCGGGCCAGTGTCGGTGCTGGTCGCATCGCAAATGCCCGCCCCCGGAGCGGGTCGTGTTCCCGCAGGTCGTTCCTCAAGTCCCCCGGGTGTTTCCGTCGCCCGGGGCGACGGTATCCGGGGTGGGTTGTCGCAGGTCGATTCCCAAAAGGGGGTGGGCGGTGCCGGGGACGACGAACGGGCCGCCCGCGACCGGCCCCCTGGGGGAGGGGCAGGGTGCGGACGGCCCGTCAGGGGGCGGTCGGCTCAGGCGGCCGGCTGGCGGCTCTCGGCGTCGATCCGGGCCAGCAGTCCGCGGGCCTCGACCAGGCGCTCGCGGGTGGCGTCCAACTGCGCGATGAAGGCGTCCAGGCCCCGGGCGTCCACCTCGACGGAGTTGTCGGTGTGCCCGTCTTGGGGCAGGAGCCAGACGCTCACCCCGGCCGGGCCCGGGGTGGTGGAGTGCTGGCGCAGTTCCGCCGTGAGCAGCGGCCACCGGCTCGCCGGTCGGTAGCCGGCGCGGTCCTTGGGCAACTCCAGCTCGACGGGTTCCGTGGAGTGGAACATGTCGTCGGCCGGGTCGTCCCAGTAGGCGTGGTCGGTGACGCACCAGTCGGGGCACTCCACCGTCATCCTGCCGCCGCCCAGGGTGCGGCCGGTGTAGGTCTTCTTCATCGCGTGCTCCTGTGGGTGTCCTCGAAGTGGGTCAGGCCGTCGTTCATCAGCAGCTCGACCGGGACGCCTCCGGCCCGCCAGCCGCACCCGGGGGCGGTGCAGCGCACCGTCCGGCCGGCGCCCTCGCCCTCGACCACGACGGGCGTGGCCAGTCCGGGGTAGGTGCGGTCGATGGCGTCGGCGGCCCGCAGGATCAGGGCCCGCTCGTCGGCGGGCCGCTCGGTGAAGCCCTTCCACACCAGGTCGGCCTGGTCGTCCCGCTCGGCGCCGGACGCCTCGGACAGCCACACCTCGACCTGGTCCCGGATCATCTCGGCGCTCATCGCCTCCAGGTCCAGGCCGCCCAGCTCGGACAGCCGGTTGAGGAGCGCGGCGAGCAGCTGGTCGCGATCCAGCGCCAGCGCCACGCGCACGACCGCCCGCAGCGGCCCGCGCTCGGACCAGCCGTTGACCGACGTCGGCCCGTAGGCCGCCGGCAACGCCTCGGTGCTCGGCTCGATGTGGGTCGTCATGCCGCCACCCCCTGCCGCTCGTCGGCGGCCAGCACCGCGCCGAGGGCGCGCTCCACGGCCGTGCGGATGGCCTCGGCGGCGCCGCGAGCGTCCTTCGCGGCCAGTCGGCCGGCCGCGCTGTCCCCGCGCAGGGCCTCGAACACGAAGGTGTGGGCGTCGGTGATGAAGGCGCGCACCGCCCGCTCCAGCTCCGGCAGGCTCGGGGCGCGCTCCTCGCTCTCCTCGGCCTCGATGAGCGGGTAGAGCATGTCGTCGCCGACGTACTGGGGCTCCCACACCAGCGGCATGGAGTCCCGGTACAGGGCCAGCACCTTCTCGTGCTCGGCGGGAATGAGGGTCGTCTCCCCGCCTTCGGGGGTGTAGAACATGGTCATGGCTCCCACTTCCTGATCTGGTGTGGTCGTGGATCGTTGGGGCCGCCACCCGCCCCAGGGATCGCACCCCTGGGGCGGGCACCGGTCGTTCAGATGCCCAGCCGGTTCCGCAACCGGCGGGACTTCGGGACGGGCCGGCCGTCCAAGTAGGTGAAGTCGGGCTTGTTCATCGGGCAGTCGGTGAAGTCACCCCGCCGCAGTCGGCGGCCGATCCGCTTCTCCAAGCAGCCGACGCACAGGAACCCGCCGTAGTTCTCCATGCGGGCCTTGGCCCACACCGGGTCGTGCACCATGAAGAACTCGTCCTTGATGCTGCTGTGGCAGTCGACGCACCAGCCCTTCTCGCGGGACTCTCGGCCGATCGGGTCGGCGTAGGGGTCCTTCCGCGCCGGGCGCTTCTTCGGGAAGAACAGCATCAGACCCCCCGAGTCCGGGGGAGCGTCAGCCGGTAGCTGGACCGCCGGGAGCTGGCGCGCGCGTCCTTCCGCTCGGCCTTCCTCAGGGTCTCCGCGTGGCGGGCGGCGGCCCGCTGGCCGTAGCTGGCCTCCCGCTCGATGGCGGCCAGCACCTGGTTCTGGCGGCTGGTCGGGGCCGAGGTCCCCGCGTCCTTCGTGGCGGCCCGCAGGTGCCGCAGCGCGGCCTCCAGGTGCGCGTCACGGGCGGACTGCCCGGCGTCCATCACGGCCACCTGGTAGGTGGTGCAGATGGTGATGCGGTCCGGCGCGAACACGGCCGCCGGGGAGAGGTGGGGCTGGTTCCAGCCCTCGGGGATCTGCTGCTCGTTGGGGGTGGGCACTGTGGGCTCCTTCCTTCGGCCGGGCCTGTCCCGGCTCCCCAGCCGCCCCCGAGGGGACGGCCAGGCAGCCGTCAGGCCGCGGGCTCGAAGTTCTCCGGGCGGAAGGTGGACAGCACCGCCCACACCACCGGCCACGGCAGGGCGTCGGCCTTCGCGTTGTTGCACGGCTCGCACGCCAGCCGCAGGTTCCGCGGCTTGTTCACCGGCCACAGCCGGTAGGGGATGAAGTGGTCCAGCGTCACGTCCGACAAGTCCTCGGCGAACCGGTGACCGCAGTAGAAGCACTGCGACCCGTCCCGCTCGACCAGGTAGGCCCTGATCTGCCGCCGGGTGTCACCGGTCAGACGCGGGTAGCCCTTGCGCTTCTTCGCGCTCACCGGTCCGCCCCCTTCTGGGGCACGCCGGGAAGGTCGAACGACTCCGGCAACCACACCTCGTTGCCCTTGTGTCGGAAGTTCCACTGAAGCCAGACGTCCGAGACGACCTTCAGCGCCTTCTCGTAGTCGCGCCCGTAGTGCCTCAGTCGCCACTCGTCGGCCATCAGGTTGTTGCGCCACTGAGCGAGGATCTTCAACAGGTCGTCGAAGTACTCCTGCACGTCATCCGGCTCGCCCAGCTCCTCCTCGATGGACCACAACTTCTCGACGGTCAGACCCACGAAGTGGGCGGCCGGCCGGGACATCCTCACGACGCACCCCCGACCGTGCTCACGTTCCGGGCGATGGCGGCGCGTACCAGCCGCATCCCGTGCCGGTCCCGCATGGCGTGGGCCACCCGCAGGGCCTCGAACAGGTCCAGCAGCGCCGGCGCCGGCCGCACCGAGCGGGAGACCGCCGCCACGGCGGCCCCCTCCGTCGGCCGCGCCACGTACCCGGCCCTCACCGGTCCGCGCCCGTCTCGCGCCGGCCGTTCCGACCCTCGGCGACCAGGCGCCGCACCTCGGCCGCGACCGTCTCCATCGAGGCGGCGAACTCCTCGGCCTCATCCAGCGTCAACACCCCGCCGTCCGTCCCGTCCCCCAGGTCGGCGGACAGCCCCGCCGGCTCGCCGTAGTCGTCGTCGGCGTACAGGTGGAAGGAAGCGATCGAGATGGGCTCGGTCAGGTTGATGGGCTTGCCGGGGAAGAGCAGGCGCACCGCGCGGCTCTCGTGCTCCTGCGGGCTCACCGCGTCGTCGCCGTGGTCGCACCATGAGAAGCACGGGGTGGGCTCCGGCTGGGGGTTGGGCCACTCGGTACGGCTGTGCCAGTGCAGGTGGTCCCCGGTGTGGTTCATCGGCAGCTGGCAGGGCCAGCCGTGCGGCGGGGTCAGGGCGTCGACCGGGCTCCGGTCGTAGCAGGGCGGGGTGTTCCGCGCGAGCGGGCGGTACGCAACCCGGCGGCCCGTGATGCGGGCCCGGATCTCCGCCAAGCTGAGCGACAGGCCCTCGGTAGCGGACGGCCGGCGCTCCGGCTCGTCGTCGCTGAAGGTGGGGTTCGGGATCGTGAGGCTCATGCCGCCGCCCCCGCCTTCTCCAGCTCGTCGGCGCCCCGGTCCAGCGCGTCGGCGAACTCCCGGACCTGGGTGGCGAAGGCGCGGACCTCGGCCGAGTCGGTGATGGTGTCCTGGATCAGGCTGTACACGTCCAGGTCGCGCCGGTCGCTGTCCGGGTACGACACCAGCGTCAGGTACCCGAGGGACGTGGCGGCCAAGTCCACGGTGCACGTGCCCTCGTGGTGCATGGTCCCGTTGCAGTTGGCCAGGCGGCACCGGGGCTCACCGGTCAGCTCACCGAGCGGGATACCGCGGGCCTCGGCATAGGAGCGGAGCGAGGAGAGCGGGATACGAAGGGTGCCCCGGCCCGTGCCGACACGGTAGGAGTCCAGTTCGCCAGCGGCCACGGCCGCGTACACGGACCCGGTGGAGGTGCCGATAATGTCGGCCACCTCTCGGGCCCTTAGGGCGGTAACCTTGGTGTGCATCGAAGAGTCCCATCTCGTAGATGCGTCGGCCCTGGCGGGCGCGGTGGTCGCAACACCGCGAGCCCCCGCCGGGGCCATTGACATGTTTGACCCGTTCCTCCCTGTCCGGGAGGTGGGCACGCATCTAGGATGTTCTAGAAGACCCCGCAGA
This sequence comes from Streptomyces zhaozhouensis, assembly GCF_900230195.1. GTDB lineage: Bacteria > Actinomycetota > Actinomycetes > Streptomycetales > Streptomycetaceae > Streptomyces > Streptomyces zhaozhouensis. The sequence continues at coordinate 6,557 of NZ_OCNE01000012.1, read as the reverse complement.
GTCAACAGGCTTCCCAGAATATTCTAGAAGGGTGATGATTTGATGGTTCCCGATCCTTCGGGGCAGGCTCCGTACCGGCGCATCTCGGACGCGATCATCGCGAGGATCGAGAACGGCGAGCTTCAGCCCGGGGACCGCGTGCCCTCGGTGGCGGAGATCATGGCCACCGAGGGGGTTAGCCGGGGCACCGCCGCCCGTGTCCCCGGAGTGCTGCGAGCTGAGGGGTACGCCGTCGCGACACCCGGCGTCGGCACCATCGTGAGCGAGCGAAAGAAGGCCCGAGTCGGTGCGGAGCGCCTGACCCGCCAGCAAGCCGGCGGCCCGAGCCTCGAAGACGACGAGCAAGTCGAGATCCTCGGCGCCCAGATGGAGCCCGCCAACCAGGAAGTCGCGGACGCTCTCGGCCTGGTTCCCGGCGAAGACGTTGTGCGCCGCCGCCGCCGATACCTCGACGCATCGGGCGTGGCGGCCGTCTCGACGACGTGGATCGCTGGCGGCATCGCCGAAGTCGCGCCGGAACTGCTGAACGACGGGCCGCTCCCCAAGATGACCTTCGGGCTGATCGAGGAACGCACGGGGAGGCGCGTGGCCCGGCGGCGGGACACCGTGGGCAACCGACGCGTCCCAGAGGACATCGCGGAGCACCTGGAAGTGGAAGCCGGCACCGAGGTGCTCACGCTGGTGAACTGCTACTGGGACCAGCACGGTGAGCCGACCGAGTTCGCCATCGACTACCACGGCCCCGGTCGGCAACTGTCCGCCGAGTACGACGTGAGCTGACGTCTCACGCTCATCTCACACGCATGAGTCAGGGGCCCACCGAACGGGCCCCTGACCAGCACGTATGCCGCCTCACATGCTCCACATGCACGGTGAGCACGGTTTTAGGTTCACTACGGATCAGAAGGTTGCAGGTTCGAATCCTGCCGAGCGCGCACCAGCTCAAAGGCCCTGTCGAGTGATCGACGGGGCTTTTTGCATGGGCCTTGACGCCCACGGTTGACGCCAACCGTCACTCGCGGGAGTGGTTCACGGCGCGGGCGCCCGTCGCCCGGATCTCTGCCGTCCCGTGAGCCTCCTGGAACGCACCCCTGTCGGACCGTCGCTGACCGTCCTATGATCGCTACTCCACGTACGAGGGGTGGGGCATGGCCGCGGGGGGATCTGCGTCGCGACGGGCTCAGGAAGCGCGTCGCCAGGAGCGGTTGCTGCGGGAGCAGTGGCAGGCGGCTCGGCGGGAGGCGTACAGGTGGGAGGCCGCCAGCGAGGGTGAGCAGGCCGTGGCCGCACAGCTTCTGTTGCTGACGGAGCGCGGCTGGCGGCTGCTGGTGGACCGGAAGTGGCCGGGGACCCGGGCCGCCAACGTGGACATGATCCTGGTCGGTCCCGGTGGCGTGTTCGTGCTGGACGTGAAGAACTGGCGTTCCGCCCCCGAGGTCGCCCAGGGGACCCTCCGCGCGGGTGGTCACAACCGCGACGAGCACGTCGCCAAGCTCCTGGCGGTGACCAGGAGCGCCGAGGCGGCGGTGGCTTCGCTCGGGATGTCGCCGGTCGCGGTGCGGCCGCTGATGGTCTTCGCCGGGCGCGGGCTCGACGCCGAACTGGGGCGCGTCCGGCTGCTGGGCGAGCGCGAGGTCGGCCCCGCGCTGTTGTCGGAACGCCTTCGGCTGCCGGCCGACTCCGTCCGTGCCATAGCCGACCACCTGGAGCGCGCCTTCCCCGAGTACGAGGTCTCGGGCGTGGCGCCCCCGGCGTCGGAACGGCGGATGTTCGCACCGGAGCCCGCCGATGGCCTGTTCGACATCCGAGGGCTGACCGAGGCGGCCATGGAGGAGGCGTTGCGCGCCCCGATCGAGCAGTGGATGACGTTTCTCCACCCGGACCAGGTGGCCCTGGTGCGGCGCAACTGGTCAGGTCCCGCTCGCATCAGTGGGCCGGCCGGTACCGGAAAGACCGTCGTCGGTCTGCACCGCGCCGCTCATCTCGCCCAGCGCGGCAGCGGCCGCGTTCTCTACATCACCTTCGCCAGGAATCTGCACCGGGTGCAGGCCACCTTTCTCAGAACGATGTCGCCGGCGGTCGCCGGCAGGGTCGACTTCCGCGGACTGCACGCCTGGGCGCAGGAGTTCCTCCAGGACCGTGGCGTCCGGGTGCGTCTCAACGGCGAGAAGGTTGATACCGCCTTCGGCTTCGCCTGGAAGAACGTGGGCAGGGACAGCTGTCTCGCCGAAATCGACGACGCCCCCGGATACTGGCGCGAGGAGATCGACTACGTCATCAAGGGGCGGGGCATCACCTCGTTCGAGGAGTACGCCGGTGTGTCCCGCCGTCGCCGACGCGCGCGACTCGGGCGGGAACACCGGCGGGCGGTGTGGAACCTCTTCGAGGAGTACCAGTCCCGGCTCGCCGAACGCGGGGTCCACGATTTCCAGGACGTGCTCGCGCTCGCCCTGGCAGAAGCCCGTCGCGAAACGGGTCAACGCCCCTACGCGGCGGTCATCGTGGACGAGGTGCAGGATCTGACACTGGTCGGCGTCCGTCTTCTGCACGCGCTCGTCGGGGACGCGCCGAACGGGCTTCTGCTGGTGGGGGACGGGCAACAGGCCGTGTATCCGGGTGGGTTCCGCCTGTCCGAAGCGGGTATCGACATCCGCGGTGACCGTGGGCAGGTGCTGCGCACCAACTACCGCAACAGCAAGGAGATCCTCGACGCCGCGCTGGCCGTGGTCGCCGACGACCCCTTCGAGGACATCGACGGCCTGCGCACTCCCGGGCGTCGGGACGTCGACCTGACCTACCACGACGGTCAGGTGGTTCGCGTCGTGAAGGCGTCAACGGCCGAGCACGACCAAGCCCTTCTGGACGCGCTGCGGGCCCTGCCGCCCGACGCCCGCCGCGACAGCGCGGTGCTCTGCGCCTCGGTGCGGGCCATCAGCCACTACCAGCGGCTTCTCGATCGGGCCGGGATGCGGGTGTGCCTGCTGGAGCACTACGACGGCAATCCCGTCGAGGCCGTCAAGCTCGGAAGCTACCACCGCGCCAAGGGGCTGGAGTTCAAGCGGGTGTTCCTGCCCGACCACGACGCGACCGCCCACGTGGGTGTCCGGGATTCCCAGGAGGAAATCTCGGACACGGTACGCGAGCGACGCGAACTCTCCCGCAGCCGCCTCTTCGTGGCCATGACGCGGGCGCGGGACGTGCTCTGGCTGGGCAGCGTGCGACGACACCCGGCGGGGTGACGGGGGGACGATTCTTGCCGTCGCCCTGGACGGATGAGGAGATCGCTCGCCCGGGCCGTCGGGAGTCGTTCCGTGGGACGCGACCACCAGTTCGTCTCGACCGTCGTGCGCGGAGTCCGTCGGAAGCGAGGGCTCGTTGCGGCGCACGAAGTTCTTTCGACGGCCCGACCGCGTCGCCGTGAGTCGGGGACCGTTTACTCCGTCGTCGAACGGTCGGCCCACCGCGGCTGATGTCTCCTTCGGCGGTGGTGACCACGTGCTTCCCCCGTGGGACCGTACTCACCGCCGCGCTGGGGGAGCAGCGGATTCAGGAACTCGGGCGATCGTCACACGGTCGTGATGCCAGTACTCGATCAGAATCATCTCGTCGATCGCGAACAGCCAGATGTCATCGCTTGTCGCGATCACTTCGTCGGCGTGCCGGGCAACGCTTCGTGCCGGAAGGGCGACTGAGGGGATAGTGAGGTTTCCCCATGTGAGGACGACGAGGGAATCCCTCGACATGTACTTCCGGACAGATCGTGCGAGCAGAATATCCTCCGGGTCGGCCTGGTCGGCGAGCACATACTGCGCGAGGTGTGCGCAGTTGTCCCAGTCCAGGCCCTGCCAGCGAGTCACAGGAAAGCGAGCGACGCCCATATCGTAGAAGTGGTCGCTTTCGGCGCGAGTGAGAAGCATCGCCTCCGCCCGCTCCTCGGCGCTGAGGCTCCCGAGGAGGTCATCCAGACGTTGACGAAAGGTGCCGTATTGGTCGGTTGCCGGCGTCATCGGTTCATCCTACTCAGCGCGTTGAGCATCCCCTGTTCGGTTCCCTCCCAAGGGACGGCTCAACGCTGCCCTTCAGCACCCCTGCCGATCTCCACGTTGAAGTGCGGTCCCTTCCCCGGATCGTAATCCATGCGAAAGCGCTTCCAGGTGCCGTCGACGACGGTTTCGAACCCGACCACCTGTCCGTGCGTCGCGGCGGACTCAAGTCGCCCAACGTACGGTTGCCGCGTGTGTGGGTTGATGTCGCCCAGGAGTTCCAAGGCGCGGTTTCGGGCTTGGTTGATATCGGCATACGTTTCGGTGACCTGCTCGGGTTGGCGGCGAGGTCGCGCCGGGTGGGCGGCCAGGCCGAGGGGGTCCGTCCACGTGTGAGGGTTGTGTACATAGGCGTAGTGGTTCGGGGCGGGGCCGAGTCCGAGGGGATCCGGGGACGTGTAGCGCGCCGTTTCCGGGTCATAATGGCGCAGGAAATTGTAGTGCCAACCTGACTCCGGATCTGCGTACTGCCCAGGGAAGCGAAGCGGTGTGTTCGCTGCTTCTCCCCGCGCGTACTGAAAGTCGGTTCCCAGTACGCAATTCTGTGAACGCCACGCGACATTTCCTGTCGTGTCAACGAGCTCAGTGGGCGTGCCGATCAGGTCAGTGACGATTGCGTAGAATCGCTTGTCTGATTCCCTTTCTGTTGAGGTTTCCGACTGGGTGACGGGCCGTTGGCCGAGGTAGTCCCAAGTCAGGACGGTTTCGCGGTCAGAACAGCCATGGGTGCCGGACTGTTCGACGAGTTCAGTGCCCGACCACGCAAAGCTGACCCGAGCGGTTCTCTCCCCCTGTTCATTGAGCTGTTCCTTCTCGATCCGACGCCCCAGTGGGTCGTAGCGATATCGCCAGATCGCGCCATCGGGGGTTCTGACCGCGGTGAGCCGATCCTCCTCGTCCCAGGTGTACTGCCAGGTGTCCGGCTTTCTCGAGATTCTGGTCTTGACGCGGAGAACCGTGCGTCCGGCACCGTCGTAGCTGAATCGTGTGGCGCCCGCCTGTGCAACGCGCGAACCGTCATAGTCGTGTTCGCCCTGAGGGCTCACCAGCTGATTACCCGCCGCGTCGTAGACGTATCGTTCTGTCGCTACGGGAGTGGTGACAGCGGTGATACGTCCCACCGCGTCCAGTGAGTACCGCGTTATCGAGTCGGTCGTATCAGTGACGCCGGTCAGGTAGTGGTCGGGGCGGTAGGTGAACGCACGGCGCAGTATGACGCGGTTTTCGGAGGTGACGACCTGGTTGGCCATACGGCCAGATGGGTCCCAGGTGTGGTTCAGCGAGATCCCGGACGGGAGGGCGCGTGCAATCTCACGATCCGCTGCATCATAGCTGAATACCAAATTTTGATCAGCGGTCTTCAAGGACGTCGGCATTCCCGATGCGTTGTAGTCCCAGGTGCTGGTGTGACCGCTAGGAGTGGTACGGGTGCGCATACGACCCAGCCGGTCGCGCGAGTAGGTCACGTTGAGACCGTTGATGCTCTCCGAAACGATGTGGCCCCCTGGGTCACGTTCGATCACTACCTCCGCGTGCGTATTCGAGGCGCGAACCAAACGACCGAGCGGATCGTAGGCGAAGGTGGAGGTTTCGCTCGCTGAGGCCTTCGTGATCAGATTTCCACACACGTCGTGCCGAAACCGCACGCTTTGACCCAACGCGTTGGTGCGCTCTAGCAACTCGCCGTTAGCATCGAGTGCGTAGGTGACACTGCGGTTGTCGAAGTCGGACTCCGCGATCAACCGACCGGCTGCGTCGTACGTGTAGTCCCAGGTGTGCCCCTGGGGATTCGCAACACGGATGACATTCAATTCGGTGTCGTGAATGAACTCGTATCGGGCCCCGTCTGGATCGGTCTGGACCTTGAGCTGGTCGAACACCCCGTACTCGAAATGAGTGGTCCCGCCGTTCTCGTCCGTGTGGGACAGGCAGTTCCCCTCGGCGTCCCATGCCCAGGTCTGGACACCGTTTAGCGGGTCACTTCGTCGAAGGGGCTTCCCTTCTGTGGTGTACTCCGTGTGGCTCGTCGCCCCGAGCGGGTCGGTGACACGTGTCAGCCGGCCGAATGCATCACGGTCATAGCGGGTCGCTCTTTCCATCGCGTTCGTCAAGGAGCGAGGAAGGCCTGCCGCGTCGCAGTGGATCCTGTTGATGTTGCCAGCAGCATCGACGACACTCGCCAGACCTCCGTGGTCGTCGAAGGTGTACCGAGTGCGACGCCCGGCGGGATCCAGCAGCGCGACGCGATTTCCAGCGGTGTCGTATGCCTGTCGCCACACCGATCCGTCTGCGTGGACGAGCTCCGTTGTCTGACCGAACTCGTTGTACTCGGCCCGTATCTCTCTACCGTCGGGGCGGACGACAGCGGTCACATTCCCGTGCTCGTCGTATTCGTAGCGGGTGGTGTGGCCGAGGGGGTTGGTGGTGGTGAGGGTGTGGTCGTAGCGGTCCCAGGTGTGGGTGGTGGTGTGGCCGAGGGGGTTGGTTTCGGCGGTGAGTTGGTAGCTGTCGTTG
>NZ_OCNE01000016.1 GCF_900230195.1 Streptomyces zhaozhouensis | reverse complement strand
GCGTCGGTGAGGATGTGGGTGGTGCGTTCGGCCGGGTAGTCCGGGTCCAACGGCAGATACGCCGCGCCGCTCTTCAACACGCCGAGGAGCGCGGTAACGGCCTCTACTCCTCGGGGCATGTCGACGGCGACGAACCTCTCCGGACCGGCGCCCTGTTCCCTTAGCCAGCGGGCGATCTGGTTGGCCCGCGCGTTCAACTCCCCGTACGACCCCTGCTCGTTCGCGTCGACCAACGCGATCGCGTCCGGTGCCGCCGCCGCCCGTTCCTCGAACAACGCGACCACGTCCACCGGCGGTGTCGCGTTCGTCGTGGGGCCGGACCAGAGCGCGGGGAGTTGCCGACGTTCCTCGGGCGTCAGCAGGTTCAGCCTGCCGAGCGGACGGTCGCCGTCCGTCGTGACCGTGTGGACGAAGCGCAGGAACCTGTCCTGGAGCGACGCCAGTTGGTCCTCGTCGTAGACGTTCGGGTTGGCGTCGAGGTCCATCCGGACGCCGCCGTGGGGGGCGCCGCTGAAGATGAGGTTGAGGTCGCGGGCGCGGTTTCTGGAGGGGCGCCCGATCTTCGCCGTCACCTCACCGAAGGCGAGTTCGTCCTGGTAGGAGACGATGTTCACCATCGGCCCGCGCAGCGCCTCGGGGGCGGTCACGCCGAGTTCGCGCCGGAGCTCCTCGCCTCGGAAGCGGTGGTGCCTCACCGCCCGGCTGGTCTGCTCCGCGGTCGCTTCCAGCAGTTCGGCGAAGCTCATGGAGGGCCGCACCCGGAGTCTCAGCGGCAACTCGTTGGCCGTCATGCCCGGGGTGGTCAGGGCGGTTCGGCCGGTGCGCGCGGTGACCGGCAGCGCCAGCATCAGGTCGTCCCGCGACGTCATGCCGTGCAGGAAGGCGGCGGTGGCCGCGATGACCGCGAGGGACCAGGGGGCCTGCCCCCGGCGAGCCGTTCCCCGGAGCGCGGCGGCCTGGGAGGCGGACAGCTCGGCGGTGCGGCGCAGCACGGAGGGCGCCGACGGGGCGAACCGCCCGCCCAGGGAGACGGGGTCGGGGTGGTCGCTCAGCGAGTCGAGCCAGTAGGCGCGGTCCTCGCGGTACTGCCCGGAGGCCCGGTAGGCCCGTTCGTCCCGGACCAGGTCGGCCAGGTCGCCGAAGGCGGGGGGCGGGCACTCCCGGCCCGCGGCCAGAGCGGAGTAGATCTCGGCGAGCCGACGCAGATGGAGAATCAGGCTGAACCCGTCGAGCAGGATGTGGTGGTAGCGGAGATAGAGGATGTGGCGGCCGTCGGCGAGGGTGAGCAGGGTGTACCGCTGGAGCTGGTCGGCCAGGAGGTCGAGCGGGTCGGCCAGGTCCCGACGGATCCACGCGTCGACGTCCTCCGGCTGGTGCCCGGGGAGTTCCAGGAGACGCAGCGGGGTCTCGTCCGGGGCGAGGGGCACCTGGTGCGGGTCGCCGCCGTCGAGGCCGAAGCGGCAGCGCATGGCCGCCGTGTCCGCGAGGGCGCGGTCGACGGCGGCGGCCAGGATCTCCGGGTCGACGGGGGCGGAGAAGTCCAGGCGGACCCCGACGTTGTAGTGCGCGCTGCCCGGGTCCAGTTGCTGAGCGAGCCAGACCTCGGACTGTGCGTCGGTGAGGGCGTGTCGGATCGCTGCGGACTCAACCTCAGTCATTTTTCCTCGCATAACTTTGGCCGGGCTTCGGAGGGTGACGTGCGGACGATGTCGGCGTGCGGTCCGGTCAGGCGGGCCGCGCGGGTGACGGCGTGCCGTCCAGGTGGACCGGCCGCAGCTCGTCGCTGAGGAAGAGCTGGCGCATGGCGACGCGTTGGATCTTGCCGCTGGTGGTGCGCTGGACGGCTCCCGGGCGCAGCAGCGCCACCGAGGCCACGGGCAGGCCGAACTCGCGGCTCACGGTCTGCCTGATCTCCGTGCTGAGCCTGGTCAGTTCGGCCGGGCTGTACCGGCCGCGGATCTCCTGGGTGATGACGAGGTCCTCCGCGCTCCGGCCTTCGCGCCCGGCGGGCACCGTGAAGGCCGCGCCGGGAAGCGAGCGGAACTCGGTGTGCCGGCGCTGCACCTCGTGCTCGATGTCCTGCGGGTACAGGTTGCGGCCGTGCAGGAAGAGCGTCTCCTTGATCCGCCCGGTGACGAACAGCTCGCCTTCCACGAAGGTGCCCAGGTCACCGGTGCGGAGGTAGCCGGTGTCGCCGTCTCCGGTGGTGGCTCCGAACGTGCCCCGGGTGGCGGTCTCGTTGTTCCAGTAGCCGCGGGCGACGCTCTCGCCGCGCAGCCAGATCTCGCCGATCTCGCCGTCGGCCAGCCGGTCCCCGCTCGACGGGTCGACGATGACGACGTCGAGGCCGAACGTCGGCCCGCTGCTGACCAGTTCGACGTGCCGGTCGTCGGTGGGCTCGGCCCGGACGATCCGGTGCCGCTCCAGCGCGTCCGGCCGGACGCACAGGGCCAGGGGCGGGCGGAAGGAGGCGGTGGACACCATCAGCGTGGCCTCGGCCATGCCGTAGCTGGTCATCGCCGCTTCGGGGCGCAGTCCCGCCGGCCGGAAGCGTTCGGCGAACGCGCGCAGGGTGCCCGCGTTGATCGGTTCCGAGCCGTTGGCCGCGTACCGCCAGTTCGACAGGTCGAGGCCGGTGAGCTGCTGGTCGGTGACCCGGTCGTTGATCAGGGCGTAGGCGAAGTTGGGGGCGCCGGAGAGCCCGATGCGGTAGCGGTCGATGACGCGCAGCCACCAGTGGGGTCGGCGGAGGAACGCCATGGGGGCCATCAGCACGGCGGAGCGGCCCGTCAGTACTCCGCACAGGAGATGCGCGATGAGACCCATGTCGTGGTGCATCGGCACCCAGCCGCCGTGCCGGCCGCCGTCCGGAAGCGGGAACGCCTCCCGCATGGTCTCCACGTTGTGCAGCAGGTTGCCGTGGGTGATCACGGCGCCCTTGGGGTCGGAGGTGGAGCCGGAGGTGTACTGGAGCAGTGCGGGAGTCGACCGGTCCACGGCGGGGCGTTCCCACCCGTCGGCGTCGGCGGCGGCGACCTCCTCGCCGTCGGTCGCCAGCAGCGGGATGCCGGTCAGTCCCTCGGCCTCCGCCCAGGCGGCCACCTCGTCGAGCTGCGCGCCGCAGGTCAGCAGGGCGCGGACGTCCGCGTCGCGGACGATGCCCTTGACCCGCGACCGCTCGCGCCGGTTGCTCCCCGGCAGCGGCGCGGGCACGGGGACGACCCCCGCGTACAGGCAGCCGAAGAAGGCGACCGGGAAGTCCGTGCCGGAGGCGTACTGGAGCAACGCCCGTTCCCCGGCGGCGAGCCGCCGACGCAGAGGGCCGGCGAGGCGGCGCGCCTCGCGGTCGAGTTCGGCGTAGGTGAGGGCGGTGTGGCCGTCCTCCCGCTCCGGGTCGTGGACATGGAAAACCGCCTTTTCGTCGGGCTTTTCCGCCGCGTTGTCACGAAGGGCCGATATCAGGTCCGAGGCGTCCCTAAGGTTGGGCATGGCTCCCTCAGTAACGTGAGTTGTGGCGATCGCACGGCAGCCCGCCTGAATGTGTGGAACGGGCTTATGGCATACGTTTGCAAGGGAAGGTAGCAGTGTCTTTCCCGGTCGGTCAACGTGAGTGTTCCGGATTGCATACATGCAGGTCAAGGCTTTGATAGAGCTTCGATATCCGAGTTATAGGGGCGGTTTGTAGAGTGCCCTGCAAAGTTCGGTGCGTGTTGTGATCGACTGCTGCGGTGCGTCGGTAGTAGGCATTCTCAGTAGCATTGTGTGCGCCGGAAACCTCTCACGGGAGCAGATTATGTCGCTAACCGCTGTCGCTTTTTCCGAGCTGTATGTCGCGGCCCGGAGTGAGGCAGTCGCGCATCTGGTCGACGGCCACGGATTCGTCGAGGTCGCCGTGGCCGGCCCGGACACCGGCGCGCCGGACGTCACCTCCACGGCGCTCCGCAGAGAGGGGGTGACGCTCGTGGTCACCCAGCCCCTCGACGACGACGGCGAGGTCGCCCGCTATGTGGACCGGCACGGCGACTCCATCGCGGACATCGCCTTCCTCAGCACGGACGTCGAGCGGGACCACGCCCGTGCCGTGGCGGGGGGCGCGGACTCCCTGGGGGCGCCGGTCCCGTCCCGCGCGCCGGGGCAGGAAGGGGCGTTGTTCGGCGCCGTCTCGGGGTTCGGGGACCTCCGCCACACGCTGGTCGGCGACACGGCGACGACGGCCGGCCACCTCCCCCCGGACCGGGAGTGGACCCTGCTGCCCGCCGCCGGCGAGCCCCCGGCCTCCCCGCCCGCGCGCCCCGGTGAACTGCCGCCCGCCCTCGACCACATCGCGGTGTGCCTGGAGGCGGGCACGCTGCGGGACACCGTCGCCTTCTACGAGAGCGCCTTCGACATCCCCTACTACTCCTCGGAGTACATCGAGGTCGGCAGCCAGGCGATGGACTCGATCGTGGTCCGCAACGCGACCGGCGGCATCACCTTCACCTTCATCGAGCCCGACCCCTCCCGCGACCCCGGCCAGATAGACCAGTTCCTCACCGCCCACGCCGGGGCGGGCGTCCAGCACCTGGCGTTCCACGTGGACGACATCATCGACACGGTGCGCCAGCTCTCCGACCGGGGCGTCGCCTTCCTGCGCACGCCCGGCACCTACTACGAGGTGCTGGAGGAACGCGTCGCGGGCATGGGGGAACGGATCGCGGACCTGCGCGCGACCAACGTCCTGGTCGACCGCGACGAGTGGGGCTACCTGCTCCAGATATTCGCCCGCTCGCCCTATCCCCGCGGCACGCTCTTCTACGAGTACGTACAGCGCAACGGCGCCCGCGGCTTCGGCAGTTCGAACATCAAGGCGCTCTACGAGGCCGTGGAGCGGGCCAGGGAGGCAGCGGCCCGATGAGCGAAGCCGCAGCCGTCCCGCCCCGCGCGCGACTCCTGGACTGTGCCGACTTCACCGACGCGGCGCGCCGCGTGCTGCCCCGGGACGTGTGGGACTTCATCGCGGGTGGCGCGGGCCGGGAGCGGACGCTGGCCGCCAACGAGGCGGCGTTCGGCTCCGTCCGGCTGCGCCCGCGCGGGCTCTCGGCGGTCGGTGAACCGGACACCGCGATCCGGGTGCTGGGTGACCGATGGGGCGCGCCCCTCGGGATCGCCCCACTGGCGTACCACGAACTGGCGCACGCCGACGGTGAGTCGGGTACCGCCGAGGCGGCCGGTGCGCTCGGGCTGCCGCTGGTGGTGAGCACGTTCGCCAGCCAGCCACTGGAACGGATACGGGCCGCGGCCGGGACGTCCACACCCCTGTGGCTCCAGCTCTACTGCTTCCGCGACCAGCGGGTCACCGACGGCCTGGCCCGCCGTGCCGCCGACGCGGGGTACCAGGCCCTCGTCGTCACCGTGGACACGCCGTACATGGGGCGGCGGCTGCGCGACCTGCGCAACGACTTCCGAGTCCCCGCGCACATCCGGCCCGCCAACCTGGAGCCGGACCGCCAGGCGCCCCCGGGCGGCGCCACGGACACGGACTCGCCCTCCGCGCACAGCCGTTCGGCGTTCTGCCCGGACCAGGACTGGACGGTCGTGGGCCGGTTGCGCCGGCTGAGCGGACTCCCGGTGCTGGCCAAGGGGGTCATGACGGCCCAGGACACCAGGGCCGCGCTGAGCGCGGGCGCCGCCGGCATCGTGGTGTCCAACCACGGAGGCCGCCAACTGGACGGTGCGCCGGCGGCGCTCGACGCGCTGGGCGAGGTGGTGACGGCCGCCGAGGGCCGCGTCCCCGTCTTCCTCGACGGCGGTGTGCGCGGCGGCGCGGACGCGTTCGTCGCGTTGGCGCTCGGGGCGACCGCGGTCTTCGTCGGCCGGCCGGTCCTGTACGCGCTGGCCGCCGACGGGGCCCCGGGCGTACGCCGGCTGCTGTCCCTCCTGTGCGGCGAACTGACCGACACCATGGTCTTCACCGGGCACCGCACAGTCCCCTCGATCGACGCGACCGCAGTGGAGATGCCACGGTGACCACAGGCGTTCCCCAGCCGCTCCAGCCGCCGGCGCTGACCGGGGCGGACCTGCACCCCAGTGTGTCGGACCCGCTGCTGGACACCATGACGTTCCTCAACGAGATCACGCTCCGCTACCCGGACGCGATCTCCTTCGCCCCCGGACGGCCCCACGAGGGCGACTTCGCGGTCTCCGACGTCGCGGGACTGATCGACGCCTACGTCGGACATCTGCGGCGGTCCGGCCGCAGCGAGGAGCAGATCCGCACCGCGCTGTTCCAGTACGGCGAGACCGCGGGGCAGATCCGGGAGCTGGTCGCCGACATGCTCCGCGCGGACGAGGAGATCGACATCTCCCCGGACGCGCTGGTGGTCACGGTCGGCTGCCAGGAAGCCGTGCTCCTGGTGCTCAGGGCCCTCTTCTCCGGGCCCGACGACGTGCTGCTCGTGGACAGTCCGTGCTACGTCGGGGTCACCGGCGCCGCCAGGTTGCTGGACGTGCCCGTCGTCCCCGTGGCGAGCACCCCGCAGGGCGTCAGCCGGACGGCGCTCCGGGAGACCGTGGAACGGCTGGCAGCCGAGGGCCGCCGCCCCCGCGCGCTGTACCTGGTGCCCGACTGCTCGAACCCCACCGGGGCCAGTATGCCCACCAGGGACCGTGCAGCCCTGCTCGAAACGGCCGAGAGCCTGGGGCTGTTGCTCCTGGAGGACAACCCGTACGGGCTGTTCAGCAGCTGCCGTCGACCCACCCTCAAGTCTCTGGACCGGCGTCAACGGGTCATCTATCTCGGCTCGTTCGCGAAGACCGCGTTCCCCGGCGCCCGCGTCGGCTATGTCGTCGCCGACCAGCGGGTCCACAGGGTCGGCGGGACCGGGCTGCTCGCCGACGAACTCGCCAAGATCAAGAGCATGGTCACGGTGAACACCCCCAGCGTCAGCCAGGCGGCGGTCGCCGGACTCCTGATCACCGAGGGCGGCAGCCTGCGCCGCAGGAACGAGGCCGCGGCGCGGCACTACCAGGAGACGATGCGACGCGTACGCGACACCCTCGCCCGCGAGTTCCCGCCCGCCGTACGCTCCGCGCTCGGCGTGCGCTGGAACGACCCCGACGGAGGCTTCTTCCTCACCGTCGACGTTCCCTTCCCCGCCGACGAGAGCGCCCTGCGCACCTCCGCCCAGGACTACGGCGTGATGTGGACTCCCATGCGCTACTTCCACCTCGACGGCGGCGGCGACCGGCAGCTGCGCCTCTCCTGCAGCTATGTGACCGCAGACGAGGCGACGACCGGAGCGGCCCGCCTCGCTCGCTTTATCAAGGAGTCGGTATGACGCGATCTGGCCTGCAGGAGATCCTGCCCTTGGCCCCTCTCCAGGAAGGGCTGCTCTTCCACAGCGTGTACGACGAGGGGGCCGAGAGCGTCTACACCGTCCAGCAGACCCTCGACCTGGAGGGCGCACTGGACTTCGCCGCGTTGCGCGCCGCCGCGGACGCCCTGCTCGCCCGCCACGGCAACCTGCGCGCCGGCTTCCGCTACGAGGGGCTCCGCCGGCCGGTCCAGTTCATCCCGTACGAGGTCACGGTGCCGTGGGAGGAGGCGGACCTGTCCCACCTGGCCGAGCCGGAGCGGCTGGCCAGGGCCGACGCGCTGCTGCGGGAGGACCGGAGAAGGCCCTTCGACCTGGCCAGGCCACCGCTGCTGCGGTTCACCCTGCTCCGCCTCACCGAACGGTCCTACCGCCTGGTGATGACCTACCACCACATCCTCTTCGACGGCTGGTCCCGGCCGCTGGTGGTGAGGGAGTTGGTGGCTCTCTACCGGTCGGGGGGCGATGACGGGGAACTGCCGCCGGTCAAGCCGTACCGCGCCTATCTCCAGTGGCTGGCCGACCAGGACCGCCAGGCGGCGGTGGACGAGTGGCGGGAGGCGCTGGCCGACCTGGACGGCCCCACCCGGGTCGTCCCGGACGCGGGCACTCGTCCGGCCGTCATACCCGAGCGCGTCGAGCGCCGCCTCGACCCGGAGACCTACCGGGCGCTGAGCGCCGTGGTCCGGGAACAGGGCCTCACCCTCAACACGCTGGTGCAGGGCGCCTGGGCACTGGTCGTCGGCTCGCTCACCGGACGCGACGACGTGGTGTTCGGCGCCACCGTGTCCGGCCGGCCGCCCGAGGTCGCGGGCATCGAGACCATGGTGGGGCTGTTCATCAACACGCTGCCGGTGCGGGTGCGGCTGCGCCCCTCGGAGCCACTGGCCGACTTCTTCGCCCGACTCCAGCGGCAGCAGGTGGGACTGCGGTCCCATCTGAACATCGGGCTCGCCGAGATCCAGCGGTTGGCGGGTTACGAGGACCTCTTCGACACCGTCGTGGTCTTCGAGAACTTCCCCGTGAACGTCGACTCCGGCGCCGCGCGACAGGGCCTGGACGGCGTTCGGCTGACCGGGGCTCGCGGCCGCAGCGGCAGCCACTACCCGCTGGCCCTGGTCGCGGCGGCCCGCTCCGGGCTCTCGCTCCGGCTCGACTACCAGCCCGACCTGGTCTCGGAGGAGCTGGCCCACCGCGTCATGGACCAGCTCCTCCGGGTGCTGCGTGGGTTGGTGGGGGGTTGTGGTGGTGGGTTGGTGGGGCGGTTGGAGTTGTTGGCGGCGGGGGAGCGGCGGTTGGTGGAGGAGTGGGGTGCGGGGCCGGGGCCGCGGGTGCCGGTGGTGGACGCGGTGGCGTTGTTCGAGGAACGGGCGGCGGTGGTGCCGGATGCGGTGGCGTTGGTCGACGCGAACGAGCGTATGAGCTATGCGGAGTTGAACGCGCGGGCCAACCGGGTCGCGCGGTGGTTGCGCGAGCGGGGTGCGGGGCCGGAGAGGTTCGTGGCGGTCGAGATGGAGCGGGGGGTGGGGGTGGTCACGGCGTTGCTGGGGGTGTGGAAGAGCGGTGCGGCGTATGTGCCGTTGGACCCGGACTACCCGGCCGAACGCATCGCCCACATCCTGACCGACGCCGCACCGGCGCTGCACCTGACGTCTTTGGACGGGGTGGAGTGGCAGACCTATCCGAGTGGGAACCTCTCGGAGGAGGAGCGGAGTGGTCCGGATCGGGGGCGGTATCCGGCGTATCTGCTGTATACCTCGGGTTCCACGGGCCGGCCGAAGGGTGTGGTGGTCGAACACCGGGCGTTGGCGGCCTATCTGGCGCACGCCCGCGCCACCTACACCGCGGCTGCGGGCACCACTCTCCTGCACTCGCCTTTGGCGTTCGACCACACGGGCACCGCGTTGTGGACGCCGCTGGTCACCGGCGGCACCCTGCACCTCGCCGACCTGGACGAGGACGCGCCCGAGACGACGTTGTTGAAGGCCACCCCCTCCCACCTGCCGCTGTTGGCCGCCCTTCCGGCGCGGGTGTCTCCGACCCAGACGCTGATTCTGGGGGGTGAGGCGCTGCACGGGCATGATCTGGACGCCTGGCGCAAGCGGCACCCGGATGTCACGGTGATCAACGCCTACGGTCCGACCGAGACCACGATCACCGCGACCGAGTACCATCTGGCTCCCGGCCAGGAGGCCCCCGGTGGGCTGGTCCCGATCGGGCGTCCCTTTCCGGGGATGCGTGCGCGTGTGTTGGATGCCGCTTTGCGTCCGGTCCCGCCCGGGGTCACCGGCGAGCTCTATCTCGCCGGACCGCAGTTGGCCCGTGGCTACCACGGGCGCCCCGGGCTGACGGCCGAGCGTTTCGTCGCCGACCCCCACGGCGGTGTCGGGGCACGGATGTATCGGACGGGGGACCTGGCGCGTTGGCGCGAGGACGGTCAACTCGCCTACGCCGGCCGCACCGACCACCAGATCAAACTCCGCGGCCACCGCATCGAACCCGGCGAGATCGAAGCCGTCCTGACCACCCACCCCGCCGTCACCCAGGCCACCGTCATCCTCCGCGAGGACACCCCGGGCGACCAACGCCTCATCGCCTACACCGTCACCCAAGCACCCGTCACCGAAGACGAGCTCCGCGACCACACGGCAGCCCACCTCCCCGACTACATGGTCCCCACCGCCCTCGTCACCCTCGACGCACTCCCCCTCACCCCCCACGGCAAACTCGACCGCAACGCACTCCCCGCACCGGACCGCGCCGCCGGCAGCGGCCGCGAACCGCGCAACCCCCGCGAGGAAATGCTCTGCGGTCTCTACGCCGACATCCTCAACATCCCCCACGTCACCATCGACGACGACTTCTTCCACCTCGGCGGACACTCCCTCCTCGCCACCCGCCTCGTCAGCCGCATCCGCGTTGCCCTGGGCACCGAACTACCGCTCCGTCAGTTCTTCGAAGCCCCGACCGTCGCCCGGCTCAGCCGCGTGCTGGACGGCGCCGACGGCGCCCGTGCCCCCCTCACCCCCCGTGAACGCCCCGACCGCATCCCGCTGTCGTACGCCCAGCAGCGCCTGTGGGTCCTCCACCAGCTCGAAGGGCCCTCGCCCGCCTACAACATCCCCACCGCACTGCGCCTCACCGGGAAACTCGACCACCACGCACTCCGCCAGGCGCTCGGCGACCTCGTCGCACGCCACGAATCCCTGCGCACCCTCTACACCGAGGACGACCAGGGCCCGAGGCAGACCATCCTCACCCCGGAACAGGCCGACCTCACCCTCACCACCGTCAACACCGACGCGAACGAACTGCCGCAGCACCTCGCGGACGCCTCGACGCACACCTTCGACCTGGCGACAGAACTCCCGCTGCGGGCATGGCTGTTCCGGCTGGCGGACGACGCGCACGTGCTGCTGCTGCTTCTGCACCACATCGCCGGTGACGGCTGGTCGCGCATCCCGCTCAACAGGGACCTGGTCGCCGCCTACCGCCGCCGGGCCGAGGGCGTGGACACCGGGCCGACGACGCCCGAGGTGCAGTACGCGGACTACACCCTGTGGCAGCGAGAGATCATGGGGTCGGAGGACGACCCGCGCAGCGTGATCTCGGCCCAACTGGCGCACTGGACGTCGGCTCTCGCCGGTCTCCCGGACGAGTTGGAGCTGCCGACCGACCGACCCCGTTCCTCGCTGGTCTCGCAGCGGGGCGACGAGGTGCGCCTCGACCTTCCGGCGGAGCTGCACGAGCAGGTCGTCTCGCTCGCGCGGGAGACCGGGACGACCCCCTTCATGGTGGTGCAGGCCGCGATCGCCGCCCTGTTGACCAGGACGGGGGCCGGAACGGACATCCCCATCGGCGCGCCTGTCGCGGGGCGCACCGACGCCGTCACCGAGGAACTGGTCGGCTTCTTCGTCAACACCCTCGTGCTGCGCACGCGGACCGAGGGCGACCCCTCCTTCCGGGACCTGGTGCTTCGGGTGCGGAAGGCGGACCTGGCGGCCTACGCGCACCAGGACATCCCGTTCGAGCGCTTGGTGGAGGCCGTCAATCCGCCGCGTACGCCGTCCCTGCACCCCCTCTTCCAGGTGCTTCTGGCCTTCCAGAACATCGACGAGAGGGCGCGGCAGGCGCTCGGCGAGACACTCCCCGGGCTGCGGGTGGACCGGGAGCGGCTGTCCCACCCGGTCGCCAAGTTCGACCTCGCCTTCGTCTTCTCCGAGCGGCATGACGACGACGGCCGCGCGGCGGGGATGAGCGGTTCCCTCCAGTACCGCACCGGCCTGTTCGACGAGGGCACCGTGCGCACCCTCGCCGCGAGTCTTCGCCGGCTGCTGTGGTCGGCCGTCACGTCGCCCGAACTCCCGCTGAGCCGCCTCGAACTGCTCGACGAGGAGCAGCACCGCCGGGCAGCCGCGCTCGCCACCGGGGCCCCGTGCGAGCTGCCGGAACTGCCGCTGCCCGCGTTGTTCGAGCGGCAGGCGGCGCTCACCCCAGGGGCGCCGGCGGTGATCAACGACGGCGGACGGGAGGAGGCGTTCACCTACGCCGAGATCAACGCCGCGGCCAACCGGCTCGCCGCGCTGCTCACCCGTCGGGGCATCGGCCCCGAGCAACGGGTGGGGCTGGCGATTCCCGGCTCCGAGCAGCTGGTCGTGGCCTGGCTCGCCGTCCTCAAGGCCGGCGCGGCGTATCTGCCGATCGACCCCGGCTATCCCGCCGACCGCATCTCGTTCATGCTGCGGGACGCCGCGCCCCGGCTCATCCTGACCACCGGCGAGGTCGGTGCGCGACTGCCGGTCGAGGAGGGAGAGGCCGAACTGCTGGCCGTCGACGACGAGGCCACCCGGGCCGCGCTGGCCCAACTGCCGGACGGCGACCCCACGGACGACGACCGGACCGGGCCGTTGCTGACCGGCCACCCCGCGTATGTCGTCTACACCTCCGGCTCCACCGGCCGCCCCAAGGGGGTGGTGGTGACGCACCAGGGCATCGCGAGCCTGGTGGCGGCCCAGCGCGCGGGTCTGGAACCGACGCTCGGCGACCGGGTGCTCCAACTGGTGTCCACCAGTTTCGACGCCTCCGCGTGGGACCTGACCACCGCCCTGCTGTCCGGGGCGACGCTGGTCTTCGCTCCGCGGGAACGCCTGCTGGGACCGGACCTGGCGGCGCTGGTGACCGAGCGCGGCATCACCCACCTGACCGCCCCGCCGGCGGCCGTCGCCACCCTCCCGCAGGGAAGCATCCCGGCCTCGGTGACCCTGACGGTCACCGGCGAGGTCTGCCCGCCGGAACTGGCGGCCCGCTGGCTGCCGGGCGGGCGCCGGATGCTCAACGGCTACGGGCCGACCGAGACCACGGTGGCCGCCGCCTACGGGGTGTGCCGTCCGGACAGCGGCCCCGGGCCGGTGCCGATCGGCAGGCCGATCCCGGGCCGGCGCGTCCATCTGCTCGACTCCCGACTGCGCCCGGTGCCGCAGGGCGTGACGGGGGAGATCTACGTGGCCGGAGCCGGGGTGGCGCGCGGTTACCTGGACCGCCCGGACGTCACGGCGGAACGCTTCGTCGCCGAGCCCTTCGGCGAGCCGGGCGACCGCATGTACCGGACGGGAGACCTCGCCCGCTGGCGGGCCGACGGTCAGCTCCAGTTCGTCGGACGGGCGGACGACCAGGTCAAGATCCGGGGCTTCCGGATCGAGCTCGGCGAGATCGAGGCCGTGCTCGGAGCGCACCCGGCGGTGGCCCAGTGCGTGGTGACGGTCCGGGAGGACGAGGCGGGGGACAAGACCCTCGCGGCCTACGCCACCGCGGTGACCGGCGCCCGGCTGACCCCCGACGCGCTGCACGAGCACCTCGTGGAGCGGCTCCCGCGCCACATGCTGCCCGCGTCGTTCACGGTGCTGGACGGCCTGCCGCTCAGCGCCAACGGCAAGGTGGACCACCGGGCGTTGCCCGAGCCCGCGCGACGGTCGGGCACCGACGGCGGCGTGCCGGGTACGCCCAGGGAGCGGGTGCTGTGCGAACTCTTCGCCGAGGCGCTCGGTCTGGAGGAGGTGCGGGTCGACGACGACTTCTTCCAACTGGGCGGGTACTCGCTGCTGGCGATTCGGCTGGTGGCGCGGGTCCGCGACGTGCTGGGCGCCGAGTTGTCCGCCCGCGACCTGTTCGAGTCGCCCACCCCGGCCGAGCTCGCCCGGCGCCTGGACGACGGAGGGGACGGCGGCGGCCCCTACGACGTGATCCTTCCGCTGCGTTCGCGCGGTGACGGGGCACCGCTGTTCTGCGTGCACGCGGGCAGCGGGCTGAGCTGGGCGTACGCGGGCCTGTTGCGGCACATCGACCCCGAGATCCCGGTGTACGGCATCCAGGCGCGCGGGATCGCCGAGCGGGTGCCGCTGCCAGACAGCCTGACCGCGATGGTCGAGGACTACCTCGCCGAGCTGCGCAAGGTCAGGTCCAGCGGTCCGTACCGGCTGCTCGGCTGGTCGTTCGGCGGGCGGGTGGCCCACGCCATGGCGGCCAGGCTCAGGGAGGAGGGCGAGACCGTCGAGCTGCTCGCCGTGCTCGACGCCTCCCCGAGCACCGGCGCGCGCCGGGGCGAGGAGGTGGACGAACACGAGTTCCTCACCCGGCAGTTGGCGGACACCGAGGCGCGGCTCCCGGCGGGCCCGCTGACGGAGGGGCCGGGACTGGACCGCCTGCGGGAGTTGCTGCGGGAACGGGGCGCCCCGATCGCCGACCTGGACGCCGCGTCGCTGCTCGCGGTCAAGGACGTGTTCCTCAACAACGTCCGGCTCACCAACGACTCCGTGTCCGGACGGTTCGACGGCGACGTGGTCTTCTTCGCCTCCACCCCGCGGGCGCCGGTGGAGGCCCCGGGCGGCAGGAGCGAGGCGTGGCGGCCCTACGTGACGGGCCGGATCGACACCCACGTCCTGCCGTGCGCCCACCGGGACCTGACGCGTCCCGAAATGCTCGGCGAGATCGGGCGGATCATCTCTGCGCACATGCGGCCGGAGGCGTCCGGGCCGGCGGCCGACACGCACTGACGCGGCCCGCGCGCGGCGACGCAGCGCCGGCCAGGACGGCAACGACGCGGAAGGCGAGAGGCATGGAAGTCACGGACACCCCGGTCGAGGGCCGGCCAGGGCCCGCGGCGTTCGCGGAGCGGGCGCGGGTCGCGGCCGGGAGCCCGACCCGTCGGGGCGGCGGGCGGACGTGGTGAGGCGGCTCACCGAAGCCCTGCTCGACCCCGACGAGGGCTTCGCCCGCTGGCGCGCGCCATGCCGCGCTCGCCGAACGGTTCCTCGGCGGCGGGCCGGGAACGGCCGGCTCCTCGGGGCCCGCTCCCCGTGGCGGGCGACGGAGCGACGTCTCTTCCCCGACGCGTGGCCGCAGACCTGACGTCAGCACAGGCAGTACGTTCCACAACAACGAGAGGCATGGCGACATGGCTACGCACGAGAGCGACGCAGCGCTCTGGGCTCCGCTGGAGATCACCGCGGACGACGGGGGCGGCGCGGAGGCGCTGCGGTCCACGCTGGAGGAGATCGGGGACGGGCTGGGGGAGCTGCTCGCCCGTGAGAAGGCGATCGTCTTCCGCGACTTCCGGGTCACCGCCGACCAGTTGGACCCGGTGCTCGACCGGCTGCTTCCGAACCGGCTGGCCTATGTCCACGGCGACTCGCCCAGGACCAAGGTCAGCGGGGTCGGCGAGAACGTGTACACGTCGACCGAGTACCCGCCGGAGTACACCATCTTCATGCACAACGAGATGAGTTACGCCCACGCCTGGCCTGCCAGGCTCGCGTTCTTCTGCGAGGTCGAGCCGGGCGGGGGCGGGGCGACACCGGTGCTCGACGGCGCGCTGTGGCTGCGGAGCCTGGACCCCGAGATCCGCGAGGCGTTCTCCTGCGGCGTCTGCTACGTGCAGAACCTGCACGACGGCCTCGGGTTCGGCAAGAGCTGGCAGGACACCTTCGAGACGGACAGCCGGGAGAAGGTCGAGGAGTACCTGGACGGCAGCGGGGCCGAGTGGGAGTGGAAGGCGGACGGCGGCATCCGGGTCAGGTCGATCCGCCCGGCCACCGCGCGACACCCGGTCACCGGCACCGAGGTCTGGTTCAACCAGGCGGACCAGTGGCACCCCGTCGGACTCGGCGACGAGACCGCCGCCGAACTCGCCACGCTGCTCCCCGAGGACGAACTGCCCCAGAACACCACGTTCCCCGACGGGAGTCCGATCCCCGCGGAGTACGTACGGCAGATCCAGGAGGCGGGCCTGACGGGCGCGGTGGACGTCGACTGGCGGCGCGGCGACCTGATGCTCATCGACAACGTGCTGGTGGCCCACGGCCGGAGGCCCTTCACCGGCAGCCGCCGGGTGCTGGTCGCGATGTCGGACTGAGCGGCCGAGCCACACCGGGAGTGTGACGTATGCGCACAGCGGCCATCGTGGGAACCGGCCGCATCGGCACCTCCGTCGGCGCCGCGCTGCGGGCGCGGGGGGTGGTCACCTATCTGCTGGACGTGGACCCGGACGCGGTGCGCGTCGCCCAGGGGCAGGGCGCCGGAACCACCCAACCCCCGCCGGGGCCGGTGGACATCGCGGTGCTCGCGGTGCCGCCGGCCCAGGTGGCGCACGCGCTCGCCGCCCAGCAGGGGCGGGGCCTGGCGCGCTGCTACACCGACACCGCGAGCGTCAAGGTGCGGCCGCAGCGTCAGGTCGCGGCCGGCGGCTGCGACCTGACGACCCTGGTGGGCGGCCACCCGCTGGTCAGGGCCGACCACGACGGGCCGACCGTCGCCAGCCCCGGGCTGTTCGACGGCCGGCCCTGGGTGCTCACGCCGACCGGACTCACCAGCGGCGCGGCGCTCAACACCTGCCTGGAGCTGGTCTCGCTGTGCGGCGCGGTGCCGGTGCTGGCCGACCCGGCGGCGCACGACGGCGCGATGGCCCTGGTCTCGCACGCCCCTCGGCTGGTCGCCGCGCTGCTGGCCGCGCGGCTGCGGGACGTCGACAACGCCACGCTGCGGCTCGTCGGCCAGGGAGTCCGGGACATGACCCGCGCGGCCGAGGGCAGCCCCGCGCTGTGGTCGGACGTCCTGACGGCCAACGCCCACCCGGTGGCCGAGGTGCTGGAGGCCCTGGCGGCCGACATGACCTCGGCGGCCGGCGACCTGCGCCGGCGCGCCGCCATCGCCCCGGCGACTCCCGGGGACGGCGACGCGGGCTCGGAGCCGCCGGGTGACGCCCTGGTCCGCCTGCTGGAACGGGGGGTCGAGGGCCGCGGCCGCCTGCCGAGAGCGGCATTCGAACCGGATAGCGGAGGGATAGGCCATGCATAGCGGAGTACCGCACAGTGTCGCGGGGGTGACCAGATGACCGCCGACCACCCGGACATCGCACGGCTCGTCGACCCGGCGAGCCGCTTCGACCCGTATCCGCTGCTCGCCTCGTTCAGGGCGGCCTCTCCTTACGCGGTCTCCGACGGACTGCTGGTGGTGGGGCGGCACGCGGACTGCTCCGCCGTCCTGCGCGATCCCCGGATGAGCAGCGAGCGGGACCGGGCCCGGCTCGCTCCCGCGTCGAAGGGGCCCCGCACCCGCAACTTCCTGCACCTGGACCCGCCGGACCACACGAGACTGCGCCGTCTGGTGGTGAAGGCGTTCACCCCGCGGGTCGTCGCGAGGCTCGAACCGCGGATCCGGGAACTGGCCGAGGGACTCTTCCGGGAGGCGGCGCGGCGGGGCCGCTTCGAGATCGTCTCCGAGCTGGCCTACCCGCTGCCGCTGCGGGTGATCTGCGAGCTGCTCGGCGTGCCCTTCGAGGACCGCGACCTGCTGGAGGACTGGTCGGGAAAGCTGTCCGAGGCCCTGGAGCCGCCGCTCCCCGGGCTGGTCGCTCCCCGGGCGACCAGCGAAGCCGCCCGTGCCCGCGTGCAGTTCATCACCTACTTCCGCGAGCTGATCGCCCAGCGGCGCCGCTCGCCGCGAGACGACCTCGTCTCCCATCTGGTCCAGGTGGAGGAGAGCGGCGACCGGCTCAGCGAGAGCGAGACCCTCGCCACCTGCGTCCTGCTCATCAACGCCGGTCACGAGACCACCGTCAACCTGGTCAGCAACGGCGTCCTCGCGTTGCTGCACCACCCCGACCAGCTGAAGCTGCTGCGGGGGGACCCCTCGCTGGCGGCCGGGGCGGTCGAGGAGGTGCTGCGCTACGACGCGCCGGTCCAGTTGACGTCGCGGGTGGCCCGGGGGGACGGGCACATCGGGTCGCTGCCCGTCCTGGACGGCGACACCGTGGTGCTCCTGCTGGGGGCGGCCAACCGCGACCCCGAGGTCTTCGACGCCCCCGACACGTTCGACATCACGCGCCCGCCGGGTGCCCGGCATCTGTCCTTCTCCGCCGGGCCGCACTTCTGCCTCGGCGCGGGCCTCGCCCGGCTGGAGGCGCGCATCGTCCTGGAGATGTTCGCGTCCCGGGTGACGGCACCCTCGCTGGCCGAGAACGGGCTCGCGTACCGACCCAACCTGACCCTCCGCGGTCCCGACCGCCTGAACGTGCTCTTCGACGACATCCAAGCCCCCTCCTAACAAGCCCCCTCCTAAGGAGTCGCTTTGCCCTCCTCCACCCCGCCCACTCCCGAAGACCTCACGGCATGGCTGACCGAGCGACTGGCCGTCCACGCCCGGGTGAGCCAGGACGAGATCCGGCCCGACGTTCCGATGGCCTCCTACGGGCTGGACTCCGTGAACACGGTGACCATGCTGGTGGAGATCGAGGACGAACTGGGCCTCGTCCTCGATCCGAACGTGCCGTGGGACTACCCGACTATCGAGGCGCTCGCCGGCTATCTGCTCGGCGAGGCCCGGCAGCTCGGCGAGGCCCGGCGGGGGGAGAAGTCCGATGCCCAGGGCGGCTGACACGACGGTCGCCGGGAAGCTCGGCGCCGGGGGGTATGAGCACCTCGCGCGGATCGTCGCCCAGGTCGTGGACGTCTGGCCGCAGCACGAGGACTTCCTCGCCCTGCGCTTCGAGGGGGAGAGCGCGGAACAGCTCCGTTTCGCCGAGGAGACCGCCGGCCTGGTCTGGCGGCTCATCGCGCACGAGGCCGCCGAGGCCGCGATCGGCTACCGTCGGCTGTGCGTCGAACTCCTGCGGGAGGAGCACTTCTTCCGCCGCCACGGCCGCTACCGGTACGCCACGGTGCGGGAGGTGCGGGACTCCGGGGTCTTCGAGGAGCCGCGCGTCAGCCACTACCAGCGGGGGCTGCTGCTCACCCAGGTGCTGTGGCAGAACCACGCCAGGGTCGGCGAGACATACGTCCGCGCGTTCCTGGAACGGCGTGGCGCGCGGAAGCGGCTGCTGGAGGTCGGTCCGGGCCACGGGCTGTTCCTCGCCATGGCGGGTGCCAGGCTGGGCTGCGACGTGACCGGATGGGACATCAGCGACGCGATGCTCGCGTACACCGGGCGGAACCTGGCCGCACTCGGCGTCGAGGGAACGACGCTGGCCCGGCACGACATCCGGGAGGGCCCGCGGGACGGCACGTTCGACCTCGTCGTCGCCAGCGAACTGCTCGAACACGTCGAGGACCCGGGCGCGGTGCTGCGTTCCCTGCGCGGACTGCTGAGCGAGGACGGGCGGATCTTCCTCAACGTGCCGGTCAACAGCCCGGCGCCCGACCACATCTATCTCTGGCGCAGCCCGGAGGAGTTCTTCGACTTCGTCGCGGGGAACGGCTTCACTCCGCTGACCACCCGCACCTTCCCGCTCACCGGCAGCACCGAGGAACGCGCGCGCGAGGGCCGTTTCACGATCTCGTGCGTCGTGGTGGCCCGCGCCGCCGGCGCCGGGTGACGCCCGGCTCGGTAGGGTGCGG
Organism: Streptomyces zhaozhouensis; assembly: GCF_900230195.1. Lineage (GTDB taxonomy): Bacteria > Actinomycetota > Actinomycetes > Streptomycetales > Streptomycetaceae > Streptomyces > Streptomyces zhaozhouensis. The sequence continues at coordinate 156,182 of NZ_OCNE01000016.1, read as the reverse complement.
TGCATGGCCATCACACTGGAGAACGTCGGCATCGCCGTACGCGATCTCGAAGCGGCGATCTCCTTCTTCACCGATCTCGGCCTCACGGTCGTCGGCCGCGACACGGTCAGCGGGGAGTGGACCGAGACGGCCGTCGGTCTGGACGGCAACCACGCCCATATCGCCATGCTCCAGACGCCGGACGGGGGCGGACGTCTCGAACTCTTCGAGTACGTCCACCCCGAGGCGATCGAGACGGAGCCCACACTGCCCCACGAGATCGGGATGCACCGCGTCGCCTTCTCGGTCGACGACCTCGACGAGGCCCTTGAGGTGGCGGCGCGCCACGGCTGCCGTCCGCTGCGCGGGGTGGCGAACTACCGGGACGTCTACCGGCTCACCTATCTCCGCGGCCCCAGCGGCATCCTCGTGATGCTCGCCGAGGAGCTGCGGAAGGACTGAACGGCGGAGCCCGCCGCGCCGCGCGCTCCGCCCCTCCCGGCCGGCTTCGCCGACTCCGCTCCCGCCGTGTGGGTCACGGCTCGACGCGGTGACCACGGCAGGGAAGCGGTGACCACGACAGGAGAGTCGATGAACATCAGGACGCTGGAGATCCCGACCTCGGACGGCCCCGCCGGTGCCTTCGCCGCGTTTCCGGACGGCGGGGGGCGGCACCCGGGGGTGCTGATGTACGCGGACGCCTTCGGCGACCGGCCCGTGCTGCGGGAGCTGGCGGGCGAACTGGCCGGGCACGGGTACTACGTGCTGGTTCCCCACTACCTCTTCCGGAGCGGTCCGGCACCGCTGGTCGACCTGCCGGAGCACATCGGGGAGGACGTCCGGCCCGCGCTGCTGGGCGAGTTGATGCCGCTGATCGAGGCGCACACCCTCGACCGGACGCTGCGCGACGCCGACGCCTACCTCGCGTTCCTCGCCGAACAGCCCGAGGTCGCCGCCGGGCCCGTCGGGGTGACCGGCTACTGCTTCGGCGGTCTGCTGGCGGTCCGCACCGCGGCGGCCCACCCCGACCGGGTGGCGGCCCTCGCCGCGTTCCACGCCCCCGTCGCCGCGGACGGGCCGGAGACCCTGGCGAAGATCGCCGCCACGACCCACTTCGGCCACGCCGCGAGCGACCTGACCCCCGAGGCGCTGGACGCGCTCAACCGGGACCTGGACGCCGCGGGGCTCGACCACACCTCGGAGATCTACCCCGGCACGGCCCACGGGTTCACCATGTCCGACACCGCGGCCTTCGACGCCGCCGGGCTGCGGCGCCACTGGGACCGGCTGATCCCGCTGCTCGACCGGGCGTTGGCCGACGGCTGAGGTTCCGGGGAACGCGGACGGGCCGCGTGCGGCGGCCCGGGGCGCCGCGCCGGCGACGGTTCAGCGGGACATCGGCAGCGTGACGTTGCCCCGGCAGCCGTCGCACCTCGGCAGATAGGGGTTGTCGCTGGCGGCCAGCGCGCAGGTCGCGCAGAGCAGCCGGCCGCAGTCGGCGCAGACCAGCACGATGCCGTCGAGCGCGCCGTCGTGGCTGACCGTCACGGACGACGGGGACTGGAGCGCGACGCGCAGCCGCCTGTCGCAGCGGGCGCAGGGGACGTGTGCGCCGTGGTGCAGGCCGTGGTCGAGCCAGGGCTCGCGCCGCTTCCGTGGCGCCGGCCGGCTGACGGGAGCCGCGGGGGGCGCGGGTGACGGAGGCTGGTGCCTCTTCCCGCGGAACAGTCGGAACAGGCCCATGGTGACCTCCACTTCGTGGGGGCCCAGTGCAGCAGAGCCGGCCGGGACCCGTCCCGGCCGGCCGGTCAGCCGTCCTCGCGGGTGATCATCACCACGGAGAGGAAGTCGACCGCCTCGGAGTCCGCCTCGAAGGCGTAGGGCGCGCCGCCGGGGATCGCCGCCGACTCGTCCTCCTTCGCGAGGAGCGCGGTGGCGGCGGAGCGCACCCGCAGCACGCCGTGCGAGACGTGCACCATCGTGTCGGGCGCGCCCGGCGTCGGGGTCACCCGGTAGCTGTCGTCGCCGGCGATGTGCCACTTCCACAGCTCCACCGAGACATGGCTGGTCTCGGACGCCTTGAGCAGATACGCCCAGCTGCCGTGCGGGGTCGACCAGACCTTGAGCGCGTCGGGCGAGGGCGCGCCGATCATGCCGACGAGGGCCGCGAAGGTGGTCCCGAGCGCCGCCGCGATCCGGTCGACCGTGCCGAGACTGGGGTTGGCCTGGCCGAGTTCGATCTGGGTGAGCATCCGCCGGCTGACCTCGCTGCGCTCCGCGAGGCCGGCGACGCTCTGTCCGGCGGCCGACCGCAGCGCCCGGATGCGCCGCCCCACGAGGACGGCCACCTCGGGCCGGATGCGCTCGGCCATGCGTCCTCACCTCGGGTCGGTAATGGCGTCGACGAACTTCCGGGGTGGGCAATATAGTGCTCACCTCGGCGTGCTTCCGGGGCCCGGCCGCACGCTCCGAACGAGAGATGAGGCTCCGATGGCCCGTACCGCCACGACCCCGCGGGGGCGCGCGGCCCGCACCTCTCGTTCGAGGCTGGACATCCTACGGTGGCAGGCGGGCTGCGGAACGTTCAACGTCCCCCAGGCCGCCGCGCCCATCGCGTTCGCGCTGATCGCGCTGCCCCTCACGGGCACGGCCGAGTCCGGCGCCGCGCTGGTGCTGGCGATGACGGCGGCGCAGGTGCTCGGGGCCGTTCCCGTGGCGCGGATCGGACGGCGGTTCAACGGCGTGCGCTATCTGCGCGCGCTCATCGGCGTCCGCGCGCTGGCCCTGGCCGCCGTCACGCTCCTGGCCGCGGCGAGGGCCCCGTTCGCGCTGGTCGTGGTCGCCGTGGTCGCCGCCGGCGTCGTCAACGGCGCGGCGTACGGCTACATGCGGCTGCTGCTCAACTACCTCGTGGAACCGGCCGGTCTGCCCCGGGCGTTGGGTGTGGCGGCGACGCTGACCGAGGTCTCCTTCGCGCTGTCGCCCGTGCTCGCCTCGCTGCTCGGGGCCGTCTCGCCGGCCTGGACGATGGCGGTGGTCACCGTGCTGGGACTGGGCCCCCTCGTCCTGATGCCGAGCGTCCCCGAGGCGCGCGGACTCCAGGTGAACGAGGTGAACCGGGCCCGGACGCGGGTGCCCCGGGCGGTGTTCCTCTGGCTGTTCTGCGCCTCCGCGAGCGGTTCCGCCGCGGCCGCCGTGGAGGTCGGCGCGGTTCCGTTCGCGCTGGCCTTCGGCCTCGACCCCGGCTGGGCGTTCCTGTTCGCGCTGACGCTGTGCGTCGGCTCGGTCATGGGCGGCATATGGGTCAGCGTGCGCAACCGGAAGCCCACGCCCCGGCGGGTCGTCGCCTTTCTCGCGGCGATGGCCACCGGTTCGGCGCTGGTGCTCACCGGCGGGCACCTGGCGGTGACCCTCGCCGGCGCCGCCGTCGTCGGGCTCTTCCTGCCGATGCTGAGCACCTTCTACTCGCTGGCGCTGGACGAACTCTCGCCCCCGGGCCGGCGGGCGGAGATGTTCGCGCTCCAGCGCACCGCCAGCTCGCTGGGCATCATCGCGATCAGCGGGCTGCTGGCGCTGCTCGGTCTGCGGGCGGCGCTCACCGCGAGCCTCGCGCTGCTGCTGACCGCGTGCGCGCTGGCCGCCGCCCACGTGGCGAGGACCGCGGCCTCGGGCGCCGGTCCCGGTCCCGGCGTGCCGGATCGCTAGGTCCAACGGCCCGGTCGTCCTCGGCCCCGCGGCCGATCACGGGGTGGCGGGGCGCTGGTTAGCGTCACCGTATGCCTGACGAACAGCGGTTCGACCTCGACGCCTACCTCGACCGGATCGGCTGGCGGGGCGCGCGCTCCGCCGACCTGGCGACCTTGCGCGGGGTGCACCGCGCACATCTGCTGTCCCTCCCGTTCGAGAACCTGGACCCGCTGCGCGGCGCCGTTCCCTCCCTCGAACTCGACGACCTGACGGCCAAGTTGGTGCACGGCCGACGCGGTGGCTACTGCTTCGAGCACAACCTGCTGCTGGCCGGGGCGTTGCGGGCGCTGGGCTTCGGGGTGACGGTGCTCAGTGGACGGGTGGTGGTGGGCGCGGAGCGGCTGGAGAGCCGGCCGCGGGCGCACGCGCTGCTGCTGGTGCGGGCGGCGGACGACCCCAGGCCCCACCTCGGGGACGTCGGCTTCGGAAACCTCGGCGCCATGGTGGAGCCGGTGCCGCTGGTGCCGGACGTGGAGTTCCGCGCCGACGGGCGGCGGCACCGGCTCGTCCAGGTGCCGCACGACGGGCCGCTGCCGCAGTGGGTGCTCCAGGCGTGGCGGGAAGATGACTGGGCGGCGCAACTCGCGTTCACCGAGGAGCCGTTCGCGCTGTCCGACCTGGTGACGCAGAACTGGTACGCGGCCACCTACTCCGACTCCCCGTTCATCCGGCGACCGATCGTCCAGCGCACCCTGAGCGCGAGACATCTGCTGCTGGACGGAAGGGAGTTGACTGAGACGGCGCGCGACGGAACGGTCACCAGGCGCGAGTTGGCGGACGAGGGGGAGGTGCGGCGGGTGCTGGTGGGGGAGTTCGGCATCGACGTCCCGGAGGGCATGGCGCTGCTGCCCTGAGCCGCGCGGAACCCGCGCGAGGGGGCCGCCGCTCCGCCTCCGCGGCGGCAGGCGTCAACGCCGGCCCGTCCTCACGCGCTCCCGGTAGGCCCTGGAGGCGCGGGGGTACCAGTTCCGGTGCCAGAGGCAGGCCGCGACCAGGAGCACGGCCGCCGGGACGAAGGAGTACCCGGCGGCCTCCGCCGCGCCGGCGTGGGACGTGGAGAGCAGGCCCTGAAGCGCGAGCAGACCTCCCACCGAGCCGCACAACGTGATCGCCCCGCCCTCGGCCTGGAGCGGGATGGGGAGCTTGCGGCGGTTGATGTGGCGATCGCCGTCCGGCGGGGCCAGCCCTTCGCGCGTCGCGTCCGGCGCCGAACGCCGCGCGTGCCTTCCGGGCGGCGCCGACGCCGACGCCGGCGATCCGGGCGGGGTCAGCCGCACTCCCAGACGGACCGGATCGCCGTCCGCGTCGGCGAGTTCGAGGGAGAGTGACCGCCTCCGGTCGAAGGTGACCCAGTAGGTGCCGGCACGGCCCACCACGTCCACCGACCCCGGAGCGCGCGGTGCGGGACCGCCGTCCTCCCCCGCCTGGGCGACGGCGGCCTTCCCGGCGTCGGCGCGCGACGCGTGGGCACCGCCGGGGAGATACTCCACCCGGTACCCGCGCGGGGCGGACGCGTCGACGTCCAGCCGGGCGACCCACCAACCGTGGTCCCGCGCGACGCCTTCTTCCTCCCCTGGCATAAGCCCAGCGTAACCATCCGAGGGGCGCGGCGGGGCCGTCCCGGCCGGGGGGCGTCCTACGCGCCCGCCGCTTCCCCCGCCGCGTCGAGGAGCGTGTCGATGAGGCGTTCGGCGGCGTCCGGACGGCCCTGCGCGCGGGCGGCGTCGGCCATGGCGGTGCGGGCGGCCGGGTCGGTCAGCAGCGGGGCGAGGGCGGCGCGGAGGGTGTCGGCCGTCGGGGCGTCGGCGAGGGCGACGGCGGCGCCGGCGTCCTGGAGGTGGCGGGCGTTGTGCGCCTGCTCGTTGCCGGCCGACGTGGCCAGCGGCACGAGGACGGCGGCCTTGCCGAGGGCGGTGAGCTCGGCGATGGTGCCGGCGCCGCTGCGCGAGATCACCAGGTCGGCGAGGGCCAGCACGTCGGGGAGTTCGGCGCCGACATAGCCGGTCAGCAGGTAACGCGCGGCCAGTTCGGCGGGCAACGACGCGGTGTGGCCGCGCAGTTCGTCGACGTTGGCCGGCCCGCACTGGTGGATCACGTTGGCCTGGGCGAGCAGCCAGGGCAGGATGTCCCGCACCAGGCCGTTGATCTGCTGCGAACCCTGTGCGCCGCCGGTGACGTAGACGGTGGGCAGGTCGGGTGCGAAGCCGGTCAGGCCGAGGGCGGTGCGGGCCTTCTCCGGCTGGCCGGTGAGGACTTCGGGGCGGACCGGGTTGCCGGTGACGACCGCCCGGGGCCTGGCCGGCTCCGGCAGCAGGGGGAGCGTGGACTCGGAGGAGACGGCCACCCGGGTGGCGCGGCCGGCGAGGGAGCGGTTGGCCAGACCGAGGCGGACCGTCTGCTCGTGGACCACCAGGGGCCGCTTGCAGAGCCTGGCGGCCAGCCCGACGGGGACGGCGACATAGCCCCCGGTGGCCAGGACCACGTCGGGCCGGTGGTCGTTGACCAGTCTGCGGGCCTGCGCGACGCCGAGGGGAACGCGGCCCATGTCCCTGACGTTGGCCGGTGAGAGCATCTTCAGCGGGTTGCTGGCGCGGCGGATCTTGCCGGTGGCCACGGAGGCGAACCGGATGCCCTCCGCGGCCGCGACCCTCGACTCCAGACTGTCCGCGGTGCCGACCCACAGCACGTCCAACGCCCGCCCGCGCGCGGCGAGTCGTGCGGTCAGGGTCCGCACGGCCGTCAGCGCCGGATAGGTGTGCCCGCCGGTGCCGCCACCGGTGACGATCAGTCGGAAGGGCCGGTCGGAGACGGGGGAGTGCTGGGCGTCTGCGCTGCTCACGAGGCGTTGTCCCGTTCTGGGGTCGGGCCGGACGGCGCCGGCCGAGGGCATGGGGGGAGGGGACCATAGCAGGAGCGCGCGCCCGGCGGTACGTGAACGGCGTTCTCCGGCCACGGCGGTCGCGCCGGCGCCTCCGCCGGCGCCCTCACCGTTCCCGCCGGCGCGCCCCCGTGCCTCAGGCCCCGTGCGCCCCGCGCAGCGCGGAACGGCCGGCGTAGCGCGCCGCCTCGCCCAACTCCTCCTCGATGCGGATCAGTTGGTTGTACTTCGCCGTGCGGTCCGAGCGGGAGAGCGAGCCGGTCTTGATCTGCCCGCAGCCGGTCGCCACCGCCAGGTCGGCGATGGTGGTGTCCTCCGTCTCGCCGGAGCGGTGCGACACGACGGCCGTCCAGCCCGCCCGGTGGGCCGTGGTCACCGCGGCCAGCGCCTCGGTGAGCGTGCCGACCTGGTTGACCTTGACCAGGACCGAGTTGGCGACGCCGGTGCGGATGCCCTCCCGCAGCAGGGCCTCGTTGGTGCAGAAGACGTCGTCGCCGGTGAGCTGGCAGCGGTCGCCGACGCGGGCGGTGAGCTCGCGCCAGCCGTCCAGGTCGTTCTCCGCCATCGGGTCCTCGACGGAGACGACCGGGTAGGCGTCGATGAGCCGGGCCAGGTGGTCGGCGTGCTCGGAGGGGGTGCGGCGCACTCCCTCGCCCGCGTAGTGGTACATCCCGTCGCGGAAGAACTCGGAGGACGCCGGGTCCATGACCAGACCGATGTCGGCGCCGGGGCGGTAGCCCGCGCGTTCGACGGCCGCCGTCACGAAGTCCAGCGCCTCCTCGGCGGTGCGCAGCGCGGGCGCGAAGCCGCCCTCGTCGCCGACGCCGGTGGAGTGCCCGGCGGCGAGCAGGTCGCGGCGCAGGGTGTGGAAGACCTCGCTGCCCATCCGCACGGCCTCCGCGAAGGTGGCCGCGCCGACGGGCGCGATCATGAACTCCTGGTAGTCCAGCGGATTGTCGGCGTGGGCGCCGCCGTTGACGATGTTCATCATCGGCAGCGGCAGCAGCCGCGCCCCGGCCCCGCCGAGGTAACGGTAGAGAGGCTGGCGGCGGGCCGCCGCCGCGGCCTTCGCGGCGGCCAGGGAGACGCCGAGAAGCGCGTTGGCGCCGAGGCGTGCCTTGCCGGGTGTGCCGTCGAGCGCGGTCAGGGCCGCGTCGAGCCCTTCCTGGTCCGCCGCGTCCCGGCCGCGCACGGTGGCGGCGATCTCGCCGTTGACATGGGCCACCGCGCGGTCGACACCCCTGCCGTGCCAGCGCCTCGGATCCCCGTCGCGGAGTTCCACGGCCTCCCGCGCGCCGGTGGAGGCGCCGGAGGGCACGGCCGTGCGCCCCCGGGAGCCGTCGGCCAGGACGATGTCGACCTCGACCGTCGGGTTGCCCCGGCTGTCGACCACGGTGCGGGCGGTGACCTTCCGGACGGCGGTGCCGCCCGTCTCACCCGCCGTTCCCGCGTTGGTCGTTGACGCCGTCTCCGCTGTCGTCGGGGACATGGGAGTTCCTTCCCGTTGCCGTGTGGTCGTGGCCCCGGCTGCGACGACGCTGGCGCTGGGCCCGACAGCCGCAACCATACAGCAATGCTGTGCAGTTTGCCTGTGTAGCTTGCCTGTGCAGATTAGCTGTGCAGATTCGCTGTGCAGGCTGTCTGTGCAGTCTGCCTGCGCACTTTGGCTGCAACCGCGCTGGTCAACGCGGTAAAGTGCCGTATGTCCACCTCGGAAGCCGCCGCCCTCGCCGCCGAACTGCGCACCGCGATGGGCAAGCTCACCCGGCGCGTCAACCACGAGGACCGCATCCCCATGGGGCAGGTCGCCGTGCTCGGCGCGCTCGACCGCAACGGCGCGATGACCACCAGCGACCTCGCCGCCGACCAGCGGGTCCGCCCCCAGTCGATGGCCCGGGTCGTCGGACTGCTCATGGACCAGCGCCTGGTCACCCGCCGGGCGCACCCCACGGACGGCCGCAAGTCGCTGGTCGAGCTGTCGGCCGCCGGGCGCGACGCGCTGGAGGCGGAGCGCGACCGCAGGGTCGGTTGGCTGGCGCGGGCCATCGAGGACGAACTCACGGCGGAGGAACGGGCGTTGCTCGCGCGCAGCGCCACGCTGCTGGAACGGCTCGCCACCCGCTCGTGAGGCGACCGCCGTCGCCCCCGCCCCTACCGCTTCACCCTTTCACCCTTTTCGGCATAGCTGCCGCGGCATCGTCGGAGGAGACGTGGACATCGCATCCGCCCAGAGGCTGGCCTGGGAGAACAAGCAGGCCAAGGGGTTCAACACAACCGATGTGGCCCTGGAGTTCGGGCTGCTCACGGCGGAGGTGAGCGAGGCGTTCACCGCCTGGTGCCGGAAGGAGGACGGCCTGGGCGAGGAGCTGGCTGACGTCTTTCTCTATCTCACGGCGCTGGCCGAGATGAACGGCGTCGACCTGGCCGCCGAGGTCGTCGCCAAGATCGACAAGAACGCGCGCCGCGTCTACGCGCGCGACGAGCGGGGCACGCTGGTCCGCGTCAGCGACGCCTGAGCGGCGGGGGCCCGGCGGCGGGCCCTCGGCGGGGGAGCGTGGTGCGTCGTGCGTGGGGGCTGTGGGGCCTGTGAAGGGCGCGGAGGTTCCGACCGGCGCCGTCTGCGCCGTCAACGCCGTCTACGCCATCAACCGGTGCGCCGCAGCGGCAACTCGGCGTGGACCGCACCGTTCCTCTCGCCCGTCTTCTCGCCCGGTCCCCCGCTGTCGTTGCCACCGTCGTTGGCGGCGTCTCTGCCACTGTCTCTGTCGCTGCCGGTGTCGGTGCCGCTGCTGGTGCCGGTGTCGGTGCCGCTGCCGGCGTCGGTGCCGGTGGTGAGCACCGCTCCGTTGCGGCGCAGCGCGGTGAGCGCCGCCGTGTTGTGCGTCGTGGTGTCCGCGACCACGGCGCGCGCGCCGGCGCGCGCGGCCTCCCGGAGGAGCGCGCGGAGGGCGGCGGTGCCGATGCCGCGTCCGCGCTGTGCACGGGCGAGCCAGAGGCCGGTTTCGAGGACGTCGCGGCGGTCGGTGCGCGCCAGGCGCGCCGAACCGACGACCTCCCGGTCGTGGAGGACCGCGTAGGTGGACTCGCCGAGGGAGCCCCCGAGTCCGGGGCGGCGGGCGCGGTGCCAGGCCAGGAAGGCTTCTCGTCGTTCCGTCGTCCACCCGGGCGGTCCCGTCACCGGCGGCATGACCTCCTCGGGGGCGGCGTCCGCGACGGCCACCGTGAGAAGGGTCGCGAGGCCCTCCTCGTCGATCCGCCGCAGCTCCACCCGACGCACCATGGTGTTTCCTCTCCCGACCGTCTGGGACCCCTTGATCCTTGCCCTCCGACGCCCGCCGGGCCAGCGGTTTCCGCGCCGGACCCTGCGGTTTCCGCGCCGGCCTCGGCGGTTTCCGCGTCGGCCGCAGTGGCTTGCGCGCCGGCACGCGGGCGCGCGCCCCGGTCGGAGGGCCGGTCCGGCACGCGGGCGCACGCGCGTCACGCGCCCCCCGCCAGCCGGCGCAGCGTCTCGGCCGCCGGTTCTGGGCGGGCCTCGCGGTGGCCGGTGCCGGACCAGAGATGGATCAGCCGGGTGTCGCCCGCCGCCGTCGCCGCGCGGCGCAGCGGGCCCGTGAGGTGGTGCAGCGCGGGGTAGCCGGCCGGGGCCGACGCGTCGTAGCGCTCGGTGAAGTGATTGCGCAGGGCGCGCGCCGGGCGGCCGGTGAACGCGCGGGTGACGACCGTCCCGGCGAACGCCGGATCCGCCAACGCCGCCCGGTGCGGCGCCGACGCGCCGCTCTCCCCGGTCCGCAGCAGCACCGTTCCCACCATGGCCGCCTTCGCGCCGGCGCGCAGCGCCGCGCTCACGCCCTCGGCGTGCGCGATCCCGCCCGTCGCGATCAGCGGAAGCGCGACGGCCCGCCGCACCTCGGCCACCAACGCGGGCAACGGGACGTCGGGAACCGGCCGTTCCGGAGTGAACGTCGCCGAGTGGCCGCCCGCGGCCGACGCCTGGACCACCAGGGCGTCGACCCCGACGTCGGCGGCGGCGCGCGCCTCGGCGGCCGAGGTGACGGACTGCGCCACGAGCGTCCCCGCCGGGCGCAGGGCCTCGACGACGGCGGCCTCTGGCAGGCCGAAGGTGAACGAGACCAGCGGGACCGGCGCCTCCAGCAGCAGCCGGATCTTCGCGTCCCACCCGTCGTCGTCCTCGACGGGTGCCTCGGGCAGCGCGACGCCGTACCGTTCGGCCTCGGGGCGCAGCACCTCGGCGTAGCGCCGGTACTCGGCGGGCGCGACCGGCACCGGGCGCGGCGCGAAGACGTTGACGCCGAACGGCACCCCGGTGTCCCGGACCGCGCCGATCTGTTCGGCGAGCGCCTCGGGCGTCCGGTAGCCGGCGGCGACGAAGCCCAGGCCGCCGGCCCGCCCGGCCGCCGTCACCAGCGCCGGGGTGCCGGCGCCGCCGGCCATCGGGGCGGCGAACACGGGCAGGGTCACTCCGAGTCGTTCGAGCAGAGGGTTCACGGCGGGCATCCTTCGCGACGACGTCTTGCCGCTCCCGACGCTACGACGTGCCACGCCCCCGTGCCCCGTAGGCCCGTGTTCCGTAGGCCCGCGCCCCGCGCCCGTGCCCCGCGGCCGTACGCGGGCGGGGTCCTCGCGGCGGCCCGGCGCTCCGCGGCGTGGCCTCCGCGTGGCGGGTCGACGGGGCAACAGGACCGTTGACGAGGGGAGTTGACGTCGCGTCGGGCAGCGGGCCGGTGTGCCGCGCGGGGCATGGCTGTCCATGACTTCCCTCATGGGAAGTGATGACGGATGTCACTGCCGAGGGGGCGTCGCCGGGCGAAGACTGGATCACGTTGTGTAGGCGCTCGGCCCGGCGCCTCGGTCCCGTTGACCCGTTGGCCTCGCGTGACCTCCTGGCTCACCGCGTGCCGGTTCTCCGTGACCTCGCCTGGCCGATACGCCGACTGGTGAGAGCGAGCGGGCGCCCGTGGGCGCCCCAAGGGGAGGACCTACCGATGCATCGATCCCTGTCTCTCGGGCTCGTCGTGGCCGCCTTGGCGGTGACGGCGGCCCCGGGGGTGGCCGTGGCGGACTCCCCGGACGGCCTCCGGTGGGGCGCGTGTCCCGAGGGGGTGGAGGCGCCGGGGCTGGAGTGCGCCACGTTGGAGGTGCCGCTCGACTACGCCGACCCGGACGGCCGGCAGATCGAGATCGCCGTCTCGCGCCTGGCGAGCGAGGAGCCGGCCGAGCGTCGCGGCGCTCTGATGACCAACCCCGGTGGCCCCGGCGGCTCCGGGCTGGCGTACCCGGCCCAGCTCGCCGCCGGCGGGCTGCCGCAGGAGGTGCTGGACGCGTACGACGTGATCGGCTTCGCGCCGCGCGGCGTGGGCGAGAGCACGCGCGTGACCTGTGACCTGACGGAGGAGCAGCAGAGCCGGGGGAACTTCCCGACGTACGCGCACACCGACGCCGACGTGGAGCGCGAGGCGGAGTACGCGCGGGACATCGCGGAGCGCTGCGGCGACGCGGACACGGCGTGGATGCTGCCGCACCTGACCACGGCCAACACGGCCCGGGACATGGACCGGATCCGGGAGGCGCTGGGCGAGTCGACGGTCTCCTATCTCGGTGCCTCGTACGGCACCTATCTCGGCTCGGTGTACGCGGAGATGTTCCCGGAGCGCGGCGACCGGATGGTGCTGGACAGCGCGTTGGGCGCCGGGGGTTACGACTTCACGGCGATGCGGAGGTTCGCCCCGGGCTTCGAGGACCGCTTCCCCGACTTCGCGGAGTACGCCGCCGCGCACCCGGAGTACGGCCTCGGCACCACGCCGGAGGAGGTGACGGAGACGTTCTTCGAGTTGGCGGAGCGGCTGGACGCCGAGCCGTCCCCGGAGGGCGTGGACGGGACGCTCTTTCGCGGGCTGACGTTCGACCGGCTCTATGTCGACGCGCTGATGCCGCAGGTGGCCGAGGCGTGGCAGGCCCTCGATACGGGGCAGCCGCTGCCGTCCCTGCCGCCGGTGGTGGGGGACATGGAGAATCTGATGGCGTCGCGGTTCGCCGTGATATGCGCCGACTCGGAGTGGCCGGACACCGTGGAGGCCTACCAGGAGGCCGTCGCCGTCGACCGGGAGCGCCACCCGATGCTGGGCGGCAGCGTGGCGAGCGTCAACCCGTGCGCGTTCTGGCCTGCCGAGGCGACCGAGCCGCCGGTGCGGATAGGCGACGAGGGCCCGTCGAACATCCTGATCGTGCAGAACGAGCGCGACCCGGGGACGCCGCTGGCCGGCGCCCGGGAGCTGCGCGAGACGCTCGGCCAGCGCGCCGTGTTGGTCACCGCCGACCAAGGCGGGCACGGCGTCTACCCGTTCGGGAGCAACACCTGCGCGAACGACTCGGTGACCGCCTATCTGACCACCGGTGAGCGCCCCTCGCAGGACCTGGCCTGCGCGGCGGAGCCGGCCGAGTAAAGGGAGAGGCCCCGCATGTGGAAGGAGTGGCGGCGCCGCCGGGCGGAGCAGCGAGTCAGGCCGGGAGACGGGCGCGCGCTGCAGCGCTTCCGCTGGTGGCAGCTGCTCTTCCGCGCGCTGTTCCACCTTCGCCTGACGCGTCCCGACGGTGGGACGGCGCTCTACACCGTTGACGTCAGGCACTGGATGGGCGGCTCGTCCGACGAGGTCAAGGCCCAGCTCTACCTCGACGGCAAGCAGCACGCCACCTCGAAGCTGCCCGCCCGCTTCCCGGTCCCGGGCGGCAGCGTCGAGGTCGCGATGAGCGGCTTCGGGCTCAAACGCTGCCACTTCCTGACCGACGCGGGGACCGAGCACCAGCTCACCCCGGACCGCGCCTCAGCCGAGGGGCGCCGGGCGCGGCTCGAACACACGAGTCCGGGGCTGAGCCGGGCGATCGGCTCTGTCTCCGTGCTCGTGCTGATCGTCTCCCTGGCGCTGCTGCTCACCCAGATCGCCGCCCCACTCACCGAGATACCCGCGGTCGCCGAGCGGGTCGGCGAGTTCTCCGCGCCCCGGCTGCCGGTGTGGCTCAACGCGATGCTCGTGCTGTCGACGGTGCTCGCCAGCACGGAGCGCGCGTGGCGCCTGCGCTACCACTGGCTTCTGGACGGCGGAGTCGGCTGATCCGCACGGCGGTCGAGGGCGCCGGAGGCGCGTCCGACCGGGCCCTCCGCCGTTCCCCCTCCGCCGTTCCCCCCGTCGCTGTCCGTGGACGCGCTCTCGTCCATGGACAGCGAGAGGGGAGACGGAGGGCCCGGTCGTCCCACGGTCCGGGGCGGGGGAACGGCGGAGGGGGTCTCCCGTCACGGGGCACCGCGTGAGCCCGACGGGCCCGGGGCGCCCGGGGTGTTGGTCGCCGGGACCGGACGCGAGGCACGTCGCCATGGACGCGATGCCGGAGCGCGGCAACCTCTCGCCCGCCGGCGGCGACCGGGGTACGCGGGCCCAACGGGTCCTTCAGCGCCCCTGCCTGGGCCGGCGGCGGCCGCGCGCCGACGTTCGGCCGTCCCCACCCGCGACGGGAAGGTTCACCGATGTTCCGAAGACTGCGCACGCCCGCCACCTCCGGCCGGCGCCGCCGTGGCCTCGTGCTCGTCCTCGCGCTCGCCACCGCCGGCGTGCTCTCCGGACCCGCCGCCTCGGCCGGCGCCCCGCCCGAGTCCGCCACCGCGTCGGAAGCCGCCACCGCGAGGTCGGACGCCGGGACGCGGGCGGACAAGCAGACACGCGTGCCCCAGTTCATGGTCGACGCGGGTGCCGAGACGGGGAACGTCGCCGAGTCGGAGCACTTCGCCGTCCGTTGGGGCGACGCGGTCGACGCCGTCGCCTGGGGCCGGGAGACCCACGGGATCGACAACTACCCGCAGTGGGTCGCGGACCACATGGACGAGATCTACGCGTACTACGTCGACGAGGTGGGCTTCGTCGACCCCGCCGACCACCCCGTGGGCTCCCGGTACCGGATCAACCTCCACCTCTGCGGCACCTGGTCGGGTGACTTCCTGCCACCGGCGAACTGGGCGGGCGGCGACGACATCGGCCTCGGCCACATGTGCCTGCCGTACGACAAGATCTGGGACGAGTGGGTCGAGTCCCACGAGTTCGGTCACGTGCTCCAGATCTACGCCGTCGACCTCAACATCGCGGCCGGCCACGGCGGCGGCTGGGGCGCGGGCAACACGGCGGCCGGACCGGTCTGGGAGGCACACGCCAACTACCTGGCGCGGATGAAGCGCCCCGAGGTCGTCGCCGGCTCCGGCTACCTCATCGATCGGCAGCACTTCCGCTGGCTCTCGCAGGAGACCTACTACGGCGACTGGATGCTGTTCAACACGATCCGCGACCTCTACGGACCGGACGTGATCGACCAGTTCTGGTACGAAGCCGAACAGGGCGAGCACCCGATCGACACCATCAAGCGCGTTCTCGGTCTCGACCACGAGGCGTTCGCCGAGCTGATCGCGGAGTACACCTCGCGGCAGGTCGTCTACGACTTCTCGGACGGCGACGCGATCCGCGGCGACCTGTGGACCGACGGCGGAGACTACCGTCCGCTGCACACCGACCCGCTCCAGAGCCTGGGCGGCGACCGCTACCGGATCGCCGACAGCGAGGCGCCGCACCAGTACGGGCACAACATCGTCCAGCTGACCCCGAGCGGCGACCAGGTCTCCGTCGGCCTGACCGGGGACTCCGACCTCTCCGGCGCGGACTGGCGGTTCCGGCTCGCCGCGGTCTCCCCCGACTTCTCCGTCCGCTACAGCGACACCTTCGGCCCCGGCGAGACGGCCGACTTCGGCCTCCAGGGCGGCGAGACCCATCTGATGCTGGTCGTCGCCGCCACCCCCTCCGAGCACCGGAACTACCCGGCCGGCCAGGTCGGCGTCGGCGACCCGTTTCCGTACGAGCTGACCCTCCGGGGTGCCTCCCCGACCCGGTGAGCCCACGCGTTCCCCGCGCCCCCCTCGGCCGGTAGGCGGTTCGGGGGCGCGGGGTACCGCGGCGGGCGGGCGGTGGGCGATGAGCGAGCGTGGGGGCCGGCCGGGCCTCGGGCCCCCGGGCCCCGAGCACACATCCCCCCCGGGCACACATCCCCCGGGGGCACAGGCTCCCGAGGCACATCGGCCGAGTGGCCGAGCCGCACCGGCCGGACGGCTGAGGCGCACCCGCCGGAAGGCCGCCTAGGCTCGGGGCGTGAGCAGCGAGACGGGGGCCCTCGGGGCACGGCGGGCCCTGGGCCGGTGGGCGGTCGACACGGCACTGTTCTGCACGGCCGTCCTCTTCGGCCTCGTGACCCTCGGCATCGTCCAGGAGAGCGGCGAGCAGCCGGAGCTGATCGCCGAGTGGGACCCGGTGCTCGGACTGGTGGCCTGCCTTGCGCTGTGGTGGCGCCGGCGTCTGCCGCTCACCGTGGCGCTGATCGGCGTGCCGACCGTCGCGCTGGCCAGCAGCGCCCTGCCGGCGGGCGTGGTGATCATCGTCAACCTCGCGGCGCGCGCTCCCTGGCGCCGCGTCCTCCCGCTGTGCGCGCTCTACGCGGTGACGGTGATCCCCTCGGGAGTGCTGATCTCCAGCACGGAGGGGAACGTGGGGTTCGACCTCGCGTTCGGCTGCACCTATCTGCTGGCCGCGTTCGCCCTCGGGTACGCGCTGCGCTCGCGGCGGCTGCTGGTGGAACGGCTGCGCGCCGACGCCGCACGGGACCGGGCCGAGCACGCCCGCCGCCTGAACGAGGCCCGGCACGCCGAACGCCGTTCCATCGCCCGCGAGATGCACGACGTGCTCGCGCACCGCGTCTCGCTGCTGTCCGTGCACGCCGGGGCGCTCGCCTACCGCTCGCGCCGGGCGGCGGACGGCGGCGGCCCGGCGCTCAGCGACGTCGAGGTCGCCGAGAGCGCCGAGGTGATCAGGGGCAACGCGCACGCCGCCGTCGGAGAACTGCGGGAGGTGCTGTCCCTGCTCCGCTCCGAGGACGACGCGGAGGGCGAGGCGGGGGAGCCCGTCTCGCTGCTGCGTCGGATCGAGGACATCGACACCCTGGTGGGCGAGGCCGAGGCGGCAGGCCAGCGGGTCGAGACGCACCGCGACCTGGACGAGCGGGCGCTGGCCGGGCTGCGCGTGCAACTCCACCGCACCGCCTACCGGTTGGTGCAGGAGGGACTGACCAACGCGCGTAAGCACGCGCCCGGCGCACCGGTGACGGTGCGGATGACGGGCGGCCCGGGAGGGGAGCTGACCGTCGAGGTCCGCAACCCGCTGCGCGCCACCCCAGGGGCGCCCGCCGGGAACGGGATCCCCGGCGCCGGCGCCGGACTGACCGGGCTGGCCGAACGGGTCAGACTGGACGGCGGAACGCTCGAACACGCCGCCGCGCACGGCATGTTCACACTGTGCGCCCGGCTACCGTGGCCCGGCGAGGTGAGGACGTGATCCGAGTGCTGCTGGCCGACGACGACCCGCTGGTCCGCACCGGGCTGCGGATGATGCTGCGGGGCGCCGACGGCATCGAGGTGACCGGGGAGGCCGCCAACGGCGCCGAGGTGGTCGACGCGGTGCGCCGCGACGCCCCCGACGTGGTGCTGATGGACATCCGGATGCCGGTCATGGACGGCCTGGCGGCCACCCGTGCACTCTCCCGTGACGCATCGGCCCGGGTCCTCGTGTTGACCACCTTCGACGAGCACGGACTCGTGCTGGAGGCGATCCGCGCCGGAGCCGTCGGCTATCTGGTCAAGCACGCGGCTCCCGAGGAGATCGTGGAGGCGGTGCGCGGCGCCGCCAGGGGCGAGCCGACCCTCTCCCACGCGGCCGCCCGTGCGCTGATCACACACGCCACCAGCGGGACCGGCGACGAATCGCGGGCGGAACGGGCCAGGCGGCGGCTGTCCGTCCTCACCGAACGGGAACGCGCCGTCGCCGACGCCGTCGCCGAGAGCCTCTCCAACGCCGAGATCGCCGCACGGCTTTACCTCTCCCTCGGCACAGTCAAGTCCCATCTGTCCAGTGCGCTGACCAAGCTGGAACTGGACAACCGGGTGCAACTGGCGCTGCTCGCCCACGACGCGCGGGACCCAAGCGCATAACGGGTCCCCGTGGCGGTGGCGGCCGGCGGTGGCCGTTCGACCGGCCGGCTCCGGCCGTTCGGCGGAGGCACCGACCCGGGCGGCCTGCCTAGGGTCCGGGACATGAATCCTCACACCCCGGCGGATCCCCGATGCTGAACGTCCGTGGCGTCTCCTACCTCGTGGGCGACGCGAGCGAGGACGCGGTGCGGCGCGACCTGCGGGACATCGCACGCGAGTTGCGCTGTACCACCGTGATGCTGATCGGCCCGGATACCGCACGGCTGGTCGCCGTCGGCCGACTCGCCCTCGACGCCGGGCTCGACGTCTACCTGCGGCCGCACTCAGCCGAGCTGCCCCGCGCCCTGCTCCTGGCTCGTCTGGACGAACTCGCTCGCCGGGCCGAGGAGTTGCGCGTACGCCACCCGGGTCGGGTGACGCTGATGGTCGGCGGCGAGTTCTCCCACACCGTGCCCGGCATCGTCCCCGGCCCCTGGTCCTTCGTGCGGCTGCGGGTGGTGCTCAGATTCCGCCGGCTGCTGCGACGGCGGGTCGAACGGCGGTTGAACGACCTGCTCGCGGCGGCCGCCGCCACCGCGCGGCGCCGGTTCCACGGCCCGCTCACCTACGCGGCGGCCGGCTGGGAGAGCCCTGACTGGTCACCCTTCGATCTGGTCGGAGTGAACCTCTATCGTTCGGCCGGCAACCGGGACGACTACGTTCCACGCCTGCGTGAACTGGTCAGGTCACACGAGAAGCCCCTGGTCATCACCGAGTTCGGCTGCGGCGCCTTCACCGGGGCGGATGCGCGCGGCGCCGGTTCCTTCCAGATCGTCAACTGGTATGCCACCACACCGAGCATCCGGCGCGCGCATCCCCGCGACGAGTCCGTCCAGGCCCGCTACCTCGGGGAACTCATCGCGCTGTACGCGGCGGAGGCCGTGCACGGCTGCTTCGTCTTCACCTACGCCATGCCGGACTTCCCGCACCGGGACGACCCGGCGACCGACCTCGACCGGGCCGGCTTCGGACTGGTCGCCGTCACCGAGACCGGCGAACGTCGCCCCAAGGCGGCCTTCCACGAGGTTGCCCGGCGCTACGGCGCGCGGGACGGATAGCCGCTCACCGCCCGCCGTCGGCCGCGGCGAACCGCGCCGCGTTGGCCGTCGAGAGGCGCACCAGCTCGTCGGTGTCCCGCCGTGACATCGCGCCCAGTTGGGGCTCCAGCACCTCGACCAGCTCGATCGGGTTCCGCAACCAGCAGGCGTCCGCGCACTCCTCCTCACGGACGCACCGCAGGGTGGCCTCGCGGATGCGCTCCGCCCCCGGCACCGGCCTGCCGAACGCCCGGCAGAACAGGGCGAGTTTGAACTGCCGGAGACTCGCACCGAACCGAGATGCTCCCACAGCTCCCGACCGCCGGGACCGGCGCCGGGCAGCGGATGCGACGGCTCCGCGCCCAGGCGTTCCAGGGCCGAGGTGGTCAACTGGAGGGCACGCCCGCGCGTCCGTTCCACGGCGCGCATCTCGTTGTGGCGGTCGAGGAAGAACCCGGAGCGCGCGCTCCAGTCGCCCTCCACCATGTCGCGCTGCTGCTCAGCCGCTACAACCAGCAGGTGCTCTTCGGGGACGCCACGCCCGAGCAGGCAGCGGACGCGTTCCTCGGCGAGCTGGGCGACTCCATCCGCGCGGCCCGCTGACGCCGCGCCCGGCGCCCCAACCGGGCGCGGACCGGCGCCGGTTGGAGTCGTCCGCGCCCCCCGTCAGCCCAGCCCCGGCCCGTCTTCCGTCAGCACCAGGGCGGCGTAGCCCCAGCCCAGCGCAAGGGTGCGCGTCAGGCACCAGCCGGCGGTGGCCGCCAGCTCGGCGACCGCCTCGGGCGAACGGGACGGTACCCCGGTCAGGGCCGTCCGCAGCAGCCGCTGGTCAGCGGCGGCCGGGCCGAGTTCGTCCGGGCGCGGTGACTCCACCAGCAGCAGGGTCCCGGCGGCGCGACGTGCCCGCGCGAGCAGCCGTCGCGCCTCGTCATCCGTGCGGTGGGCGAGGGAGAGAGCGGCCACCGCGACCTCGAACCGACCGGGCGGCTCGACCGATTCCCCACCGGTCTCTCCGCTCCCTCCTCCGTCGGGCCGCTCGGCGAGTTCGCCGCCGAACTCGCCGCCGAACTCACCGCCGAACTCGCCGCCGAACGCGACCCGTTCGTCCCTGACCAGCGGCCGGAGCGCGCGCAGCGCCTCCACCGAACCGGTCACCGTCAGCGCCGCCCGGACGCCGCGGTCACGCAGCGTGTTGGCGACGGCGGCCGCGCCCGGGCCGTGCAGGACCACGCTGGACGCGCCGGCCACCACGGGATCGGCGGCCAACGCGTCCAGCACGAACGCCAGGGACTCCGCCCGTTCCACCAACTCGCCGTACAGTTCCGCGTCCTCGGCGGCCGCCTCGCGGACGGTCCGCCCATGGGCCAGTGCCCAGCCCGGCGTGCCGCTCAGCAGCGTCTCGTCCAACGAGGCCAGGGAGAGCAGCAGTTCGGCGTCGAAGCCGTCGAACCGCTCCCGCGCGTGCTCGTCATGCGCCAGGGTCTCCCCGGACGCGGTCAACGACACGGTGTCGTCAGCGAGTTGCACCAGCCCGTGCCGGACGAGGACGCTCAACAGCGCCTCCAGCCGGTGTCGGGGAACGCGGGTGCGCTCGGCGAGCGCACCGATGTCCAGGGCCCCGGCGCCGGCCAGGGTGTCGAGCACCGGCAGCCGCAGCGCGGCGCGGACGGCGAACCAGCCGAGGGCCGCCGAGGGGAGATCGCCCGCCCGGGGCGGCGCGCCGGCCCGGCCCCCCGCCGGGTCGGCCGCCGCCTCCGAGGTCCGCGCGTGCCAGTAGCCGGTGATGTTGACCCGGTCGGCGCCCAGGCCCCGCTCGTTCCGCAGGTGGCGGCGCACCGGCAGCAGCGCCCGGCTCTCGCCCGCGCCCCAGACGTACCCCGTGCCCTCGCGCCAGGCGTGCGCGCGGACCAACCGCAGTGGAAGGGCCGGGTCGTGCTCCGGGTCCTCGATCCAGCGCACCCGGTCGCCGGGGCGGGTGGGCAGGTCGACGCGGGCGTCCGGGTGACTGAGCGTCAGGTAGAGGTCGGCCGGCGCATGGGTGGGGCGTTCCTCCAGGAAGCGCGCGACGGCGGGGAGGGCGGTCTCGTCGCCGAGCAGCACGATCCAGTCGAGGTCTTCCGGCAGCACCGTCGACGACTTCGGCCCGACGAACCACAACTCGTCACCGACCCGGGCGCGTTGCGCCCAGGCCGCGGCCGGTCCGTCGTGCCCCAGCACGAAGTCGAGTGCGAGCGTGCCGTCCCCGACGCGCCTGGGGGTGTAGTCGCGGTAGAGCCGGTGCTCCGCGCGTGGCCACTCGATGCCGTGCGGGAGTTGGACGGGCAGCGCGTCCTCGATCCGGCCGCCGTCCGTGAGGATGAGCTTGACGTGGTCGTCGAACGCCGGTGAGGCGAAGGCCGGTTGCTCACGTTCGGCGGCGTGGAACGCGCCCAGCTGGTCCCCGGTCAACGTGACGCGGACCGTGCGCGGGTTGACCCGTTCGGTGTGGGCGACCTCGACCCGGCGCAGTACCAGTGGGTGGGTCACCAGAGTCCGTGTCGCCATCTCAGCCGAACAGCTCCTCGATGATGTCGAGCAGTGCCAGCGCGTCGTCGTAGTCGGGGCGCACCACCCAGTACGGCAGGTCGTGGGCGTTGCCGGACTCGAACGAGGGCAGCGAGGCGTAGGCCGGCTGTTCGGAGAGCGTCGCGACATCCGTCGTGTCGGCGTTGAAACCCGCGATGAACAGGGTGGGCTGGGTCAGCGTGCCCGCGATCTGTTCGGTGGAGAGCTCGAACATGTCGCCGCCGCTGGTGTAGGGCTCGAAGCCGCCCTCGGCGAAGAGCGGCGCGGCCTCGATGCCGACCTCCTCCAGTACGGCCGGCACCCCCTGGTCCTCGATCAGGACGTAGGGCGTGTTGTCGGCGGTGATCGACAGATAGGCGGCGGGGCCCGGGGGCGGGGTGATGGTGTCGCGCACCTCCGCCACCCGTTCGTCGTGGTGGGCGACCATCTCGCGGTGCCGCTCCGGCTTGTCGAAGACGTCCTCGGCGAGGAAGGACAGCTGCTGCTGCCAGGTGTCCAACTCGCCGCCGACCAGCACGGTCGGCGCGATGCCGCTCAGCTCCTCGTACGCCTCCTCGGCCTGCACGAGCGGCAAGCCGAGGCCGCCGCCGACGATCAGATCGGGGTCGGCCTCCAGTATCGCCTCCATGTCGTATCCGTCGATGGACCACGGGAGGAAGGTGGTTCCGTCCTCCTCGGCCTCCGCCGCCCAGGCGTCCGAGAAGGCGCCCTCGCCCTGGTCTGCCGCCTCCGGGGTGATCGCGGCGACGGGCACGTCCAGGTGGTAGAGGTAACCGGCCAGTGCGTGGTTCAACACCACCACGCGCCGAGGGTCCTCGGGCACCCGGACGTCCCCCTGGCCGGTGGTGACGGTCCGCGTCGCGGAGTCGGAGCCGCCACCGTCCGCGCCGTCGGACGAGGAGCAGCCGGCCAGGGCGAGAGCCGTGGCGACGGCGAGGGCGGCGGGGGCGGAACGGCTGGGCCGGAGAGGGGGCTTCATGACGACCTCGGAAGACGAATGATGACAAAGGGCATATGCTGCCGATCGAAACTGAGGTTAGGCTAACCTCAGTTTCCTCGTCCGGGTGGTCCCAGGGTGACACGTTGGCTGCCGCAGCTGACGTCCTCGTCCGGACGGGGGCCGTCGCGCCGGCGCCGAAGCCGCCGCCGGACGACCATCGTTCCCGGCGCCGCACGACCGGCGGCGCCGGCGACCAACCGCGACGGGGCGCCACCCGTGACGCGTCACGACCCGCGACGCGTCACGCCCCGCGTGGCCGCACGAGTCCGCAACACCGCTACCGCACGTTCTCGCAACACCGCTCACCGTGGAGGAGCCACGTGACCCTCTCCCCGCTGGCCGCCGTGGTGCCGCAGCACGCCATCCGGTTCGCCGGTCACGACACCCACCAGCACGAACTGCCGCATCTCGTCCATGTCGTGAGCGGCCGCGCGCACCTGACCACCGGTGACCAGACCACCTACCGTCTGGCGGCCGGGGAGAGCGTCTGGCTCGCCGCGCGCGTGCCGCACGCCGTCCGTGTCTCGGAGGGCGGCCTGGTGCTCGGGCCGTTGCTCGACGCGGAGGACGCGCCCCCCGGCCCGGTGATGCGCCTTCCGGTGTTGTCGGAGGTGAGTCGGGTGGCGACGGTGCTGCTCGGGGCCGCGCCCACCACCGAGGCGCAGATCGCGCCGTTCCGCCGGGCGCTCGGCGAGGCGTTGCGCGCCGCCTGTGCGCGGTACTTTCCGCTGGTCGAGCCGCGCCACCCGGTGGCGCACGCCATCGCGCGCGACGCGCTGCGCGGCCCGGACACGCTGGAGCGGCTCGCGCGCCGCCACCACATGAGCGCGCGGCAGGTGCAGCGGCTCTTCCTCGCCGAGACCGGTCTCGCTTTCGCCCGGTGGCGCACCCGCGCCCGCCTCAACTCCGCGATACCCGAGCTGCTCGCCGGCACGCCGGCCACGCTGGCGGCGGCGCGCGCCGGCTACACGACGCGCTCCGGGCTGCTGCGCGCCCTCGCGCGGGAGTGCGAGGTGGACGCCGACGTGCTGCGCCGCGATCCGCGCCTGGCGCTGTCGGACCGGGTCGCGTAGCGGGCGGTCATGAACGAGAACCCCGCGACCCGGCTCGTGGCAGGCCCCGCCCCCGCACGCCGGCCTGACCACTGTGAAGGTGACCACCGGAAAGGTGACTGCCACGGACCTGAGCACCGTGAACAAGTGGCAGACGTTCAACGCGTGAGCGCGTGCGAGGGCGAGGACCACCGCGAGCGCGGACCCGAGGACGGCGACGCGCGCGACGCGCGAGAGCCGCTGGCCGGCCGCACCCGGACACGCCTGCTCACGTTGCTGCTGGCCGCCGCGCTCCTGGCCGTCTCCGTGGCCCTGAGCATCATGGTCGGCTCCACCCAGGTGCCGCTGAGCTCCGTGCTCAGCGCCTTCGGCGGGCACGACGGCTCGCCCGAGCACATCGCCGTCCGCGACCTCCGGGTGCCGCGCACCGCGCTCGGCGTCCTGGTCGGCGCCGCGCTCGCGGTCTCGGGCGCGCTGATGCAGGGCCTGACCCGCAACCCCCTGGCCGACCCCGGCCTGTTGGGGGTGAACGCCGGCGCGGGCTTCGCCGTCGCGCTCTCCGTCGCGTTCCTCGGTGTCACCCGCGTCGACCAGTATCTGTACTTCGCCTTCGCCGGTGCGGTCGCGGCCGCCGCAGCCGTCTACCTGATCGCCTCCCAGGGGCGCGGCAGCCCCACCCCGCTGCGGCTCACCCTCGTGGGGCTGGCCCTCGGCTCCGTGCTGGTCGGGCTCTCCCAGACCCTGGCGCTGCTGGACACCGAGACCTTCGAACGGGTGCGGTTCTGGGACGTCGGCACCCTGGCCGACCGGCCGGTCGGCACCGTGGGCGCCGTCGCGCCGTGGGTCTGCGCCGGCCTGGTGGTCGCGCTGGCCTGCGCGCGTCCGCTCAACGCGCTGGCGCTCGGCGACGAGTTGGCCCGCGCGGTCGGCGTGCGGGTCGGGCTGACGCGCCTCGGGGTGGTGGTCGCGGTGACGCTGCTCTGCGGCTCGGCGACGGCGGCGGCCGGACCGCTGGCGTTCGTCGGGCTGATGGCGGGCCACGCGGCGCGCTGGCTGACCGGCCCCGACTACCGCTGGATCGTGCCGTTGTGCCTGCTGGCCGGGCCCGCCCTGGTGCTGTTGGCCGACGTGCTGGGCCGGGTCATGGTCGGCTCCGGCGAGCTGCAGGTCGGAGTGGTCGTGGCGCTGGTCGGCGCGCCGATGCTGATCGTCATGGTCCATCTGCGAAGGGCGAGTGCGCTGTGAAGGGTCGGTTGGTGACCGGTCAGTTCCACGGTGGTCAGAAGTCGGACCGGACGGCTGACCACACCGGTGATCACGCCGCTGACCACACCGGTGACCAGTCTCGGGCCGTGAGGGAGCGGGAGGGGCGGGAGCCGGGGGCCCCGCGCCATCTGGTGCTCAGACGAGGCGGGTTCAGCGCGCGCGTGGCGGTCGGGCCGCTGCTGGTCCGCGGACTGCTCGGGCTGCTGGTCCTGTCGCTGGCGGCGCTGGCCCTCACCCTGGGACGCGCGCAGGTCACCCTCCCCGAGCTGCTGTCCGTCCTCAGCGGCCGGGAGCAGGGCACCCTGCGCACGGTGGTCCTGGAATGGCGGCTGCCCCGTGTCGTCGCCGCCGTGCTCTTCGGCGCCGCGCTCGGCGTCAGCGGCGCCGTCTTCCAGTCCCTGACCAGGAACCCCCTGGGCAGTCCGGACGTCATCGGCTTCAACTCGGGGGCGTTCACCGGGGTGGTGGCCGCCGTGCTGCTGGGCGCGACCAGCTATGTCGCCCTGTCCGCCTGGGCGTTGCTGGGCGGGGTGGCGACCGCGGGGCTGGTCTACGCCCTGGCCTTCCGCAGGGGGCTTTCCGGGTTCCGTTTCCTCATCGTCGGCATCGCCGTGGGGACGTTCCTCTCCTCGCTCAACTCCTGGTTCTTCGTGAAGGCCGAGCAGCAGCAAGCGCTCCGCACCGCCGTGTGGGGCGCCGGAACGCTGAGCCGGGCGGACTGGACCACGCTGGCGCTCGCGGGGGGAGTGGCGCTCGCCGTCGCCGCCGCGCTGCCGCTGGCCGGACGGTGGCTGCGGCAGCTGGAACTGGGCGACACCACGGCGGCGGCGCTCGGCGTGCCGGTCGAACGGGCCAAGGCCGTCCTGGTGCTGCTCGGCGTCGTGACGACGGCGCTCGTCACCGCCTCGGCAGGACCGATCTCCTTCGTCGCGCTCGCCGCGCCGCACATCGCCCGGCGCGTCACCCGGCGCGGCGGCTCCGTCGACCTGCCCTCCGCCGCCCTGGTCGGCGCCCTGCTGTTGCTCGCCTCGGACGTCGCGGCCCAACACGCCATCCCCGGCGTCGTGTTGCCGGTCGGCGCGGTGACCGTGTGCTTCGGCGGCCTCTACCTGGTCTGGCTGCTCGTCGTGGAGTCGAGGCGTTCGTGAACGACATCGGGCGGAGCGGCGCGCGGGGGTCGCCCGACGCGCGCGGGACCGGGAGTAGGAAACGGGCGAGACGGCCAAAGGCCCCGCGACTGACCGGATGCGGGCTCTGACCAGGTGACCGGTCCCGACCAGTTGACCGGACCCGATGAGGGGAACGGACCTGACCAGTTGAACGGAGCACCTGACCAGTTGAACGGAACCAAGCAGATGAAGGGGACTCCCCAGCCGGACCGACCGGCGGAGGGGCGGGCCGACGCACCCGGGCTCTCCGCCAGGGAACTGCGCGTGGGCTACGGCGCCCGGGACGTCCTCCCCGGGCTCGACTTCGACGTTCCCGACGCCGAACTCACCGTCGTCATCGGCCCCAACGCCTGCGGCAAGTCCACCCTGCTGCACGCGTTGGCGCGCCTGCACGCCGCGCGCGGCGGCAGCGTGCTGCTCGACGGGAAGGACATCCGCCGGTACGGCGCCAAGGAACTCGCCCGCCGCGTCGGCCTCCTGCCGCAGTCCTCGACCGCGCCTGACGGCATCACCGTCCACGACCTCGTCTCCCGGGGCCGCTACCCGCACCAGAGCGTGTTGCGCGGCTGGTCGCGCGAGGACGCGCGGGCGGTGGAGAACGCGCTCCGGGCCACCGGCGTCCTGGACCTCGCCCACCGCCGTGTCGACCAGCTCTCCGGCGGACAGCGCCAACGCGTCTGGATCGCGATGGCGGTGGCCCAGGAGACTCCGCTGCTCCTCCTCGACGAGCCGACCACCTTCCTGGACATCGGCCACCAGGTCGAGGTGTTGCGGCTGATGCGCGAGCTGCGGGAGGCGGGCAGGACCGTCGTCGCGGTTCTGCACGAGATCAACCACGCCGCCCGCTACGCCACCCATCTGGTGGCGATGCGCGAGGGCCGGATCATCGCCAGGGGCGACCCGCGCGAGATCGTCACCCCCGAGCTGATCGGGACCATGTTCGGGCTGACGGCCAGGGTCCTGGTCGACGAGGTCACCGGCGCCCCCGTCGTGGTCCCCGACGAGCCGATCCGCACCGCCCGGCCGTCGTCCGCGCGCTGACCGGCCCCGCGGGCGCGGGCTCGGCGCGGGCTCGGCGCGGGCGCGCGGACGACGGGGCCGGACGACGAGGCCGGCGACCGGGGACCGGGTACGGGCGCCGGGTACGGGTGGCGGGGCGCGGCGGCGTGCGGGCGGAAACCCCCTACCGCCCCGGCCGCCGAGGGCGCAGACTCGTGCCATGGCTGACATGGGGGCGTTCCGGGACGCGGTCGTGGCGTGGGCGGCGGGCGGTCCTGGCGAGCCCGCCGCGGAGCTGGTCGGGCGTCTCGACGTGCGGACGGTCGTGCTGGTCGAGGGGCCGAGCGACATCGCGGCGGTCGACGCGTTGACCGAACGACGCGGCCGGGACCTGGCGGCCGAGGGCGTGTGCGTGCTGCCGATGGGCGGCGCGATGAGTGTGGGTCGCTTTGTCGACCTCCTCGGGCCCACCGGGCTCGGGCTGCGGCTGGCCGGCCTCTGCGATGAGGCCGAACGCCCTTACTACGCACGCGCGTTGACCCGTGCCGGCGCCGGGCCGCAGAACATCTTCGTCTGCGCGGCCGACCTGGAGGACGAGCTGATCCGCGCGTTGGGCGCCCGGCGCGTCGAGGAACTGGTCAGAGCGGAAGGTGACCAGCGACCACTGGAAACCTTCCTGCGTCAACCCGCGCAACGTGACCGCACTGACCAGCAGCGGCTGCGGCGTTTTCTCGGGACCAAGAAGGGACGCAAGATCCACTACGGCCGCGTGCTCGTCGAGGCCCTGGAGCCCGACCGGGTCCCGGCGCCCCTCGACGACCTGCTCGCCAGCCTCTGACCCGGCCGGACCGCCGGCCCCGGGGCCGTCCGTGTGACCTGGCGGGGCATCCGTTGCGCGCGCGGGAAGGGGCACGGCCTCGCCCCCTACTGTGACGCCACCGGACGAAGAGTCCGGACAGCGAGCGACACGGGGCGGACGAGGATGACGGAGCCGGAGATCGACTACCGGGCGGCCTTCCGGGCGGCGCCGACGCCGCTCGCGCTGCTCACGACGGAGCTGCGGTTCGTCGACGTGACCGACGCCTACCTGGAGGTCGCCGGCCGACCGCGCGAGCAGGTGATCGGCCGCCTCGCCTACGAGGCGTTCCCCGACCAGCCGGACAGCGAACGCCCCAGCGGGGTGCGCCGGCTGCGGCAGTCGATGGAGCGCGTACTGGCCACCCGCAGGCGCGACGTGATGGCCGTCCAGCGCTACGACGTGGAGCCGGAGGAGGGGGCCGGGCGCTGGGAGGAACGGTACTTCAGCATCGTCAACGCCCCGGTGCTCGGTCCCGACGGCGAGGTGCGGCTGCTGCTCAACCGGCTTGAGGAGGTCACCCGGCTGGTGCGGACCAAGGGCGGGGGCGCGGGCGGTGGACGGGACGGGGCGCGGGGACGGGACGGAAAGCGGGGAGGAGGCCGGGGACGCGAAGACCGCCGGCCGACCGCGGGCGGGGCGCGGCTGGAGTCGGACCTGCTGGCCAGGGCCGACGAGTTGCAGCACACCAACGAGCGGCTGCGCGAGGCGCACTCCCGGGAGCGGCATGTCGCCATGGAGCTGCAACAGGCGATGCTGCCGACCCCCGACCTCCTCGCGCCGCGCGACGCCGCCGTCCGTTACCAGCCGGCCAGCGCCACGATGAACGTGTGCGGTGACTGGTATGACCTGATCGACGTCGACGCCCTTCACTCGTCGGTCGTGGTCGGTGACGTCGTCGGCCACGGGCTCGAAGCGGCAGGTGTCATGGGCCAGTTGCGCAGCGCGTTGAGCGCGTTGGCCAGGGCCGCGACGCCGCCGGCCGAGGCGTTGAACATCCTCGACCTCTACTCGCGTTCCGTCCCCGGCGCCGAGTCGACCACCGCCGTCAAGATCCACGTCGACTGGTCAGCCAGTCGACTGGTCTACAGCAGTGCTGGTCACCTACCACCGCTGCTCGCCCGTCTGGACGGCACCGTCGAACTCCTCGACCGGGCGACCAACCCGCCACTCGGACTGCTCCCCGAGGGCGGCGGCACGATCGAGGACAGCGTCGCCTTCGAGCCGGGGGACGTGCTGGTCGTCTACACCGACGGGCTGGTCGAACGACGCGACGAGGACATCGACCGGGGCCTGGCCCGGCTGGCCGACTCGCTGGCGAGCCATCGCACCGCGCCGGCCGAGGAGTTGGCCGAGGCGCTGCTGGCCGACCTGCTGCCTCCCGAGGGGACCGAGGACGACACGGTGCTGGTGGTCCTGCGGCTTGACCGGGACGACACCGGCTGACCGGGGCCGACGGGGGACGCTCCCCGTCCCGCGTTCGACGTCGACGGCTCCCGCCCGGCGTTCGATGCCAACGGCTCAACGGCTCAACGGCTCAACGGCTCAACGGCTCAACGGCTCAACGGCTCAACGGTTCCCGTCCGGTCGGTCGGCGGCGGCGAGCGGGAGGGCGCCGGGGGCCATCGCCAGCGTGCCGAGCACGAAGCTCCACACCCCGGGGCCGAGGTCGTTGCTCGCGGGGCCACCGACGACGAAGACGGCCAGCAGCGTGCCGGTGAGCACCGTCACGGTGCCGTGGAAGGCGCGGACCCCGTCGGGCAGGGCGGCTCCGCGCCGGACCCGGGGCAGCAGGCCCAGCACCGTGCCGCAGCTGGTGAGGCACAGCGCGGCGGCGACGGCGAACGGCCAGGAGCCGTCGGAGAGTCCGGTGACCACGTTGTCCCCGTCGACGGCCGGCAGCACCATGGCGAGCGAGATCGCCACCAGGGCGCACCACAGCGCGAGGGCGACCCGGCGCAGCGCCGCGTCCCGGCGGGCGGGGAGCAGGAGGGCCGGCGGTGGCCCGGCGCCGGGCGGGGTGGGGGAGTGGAGGGCGGTCGGCGGCTCCGGCGGACCGGCCGGTGCCCGACGGGTGGTCGCCCTCTCGGTCGCCCCGTCGGCCGTCTCCTCCGCCGTGCCCCGGGCCGGCTCCCCGGCGGGCCCGTCATCCGGCTCACCCGCGAGCGGTCCGGACGGCCGGGTGGTGCCCGGGGTGGCGACGCGGGTCGGTGGCCGGCCGGCCGGCACGGAGGCGTCGGCGAGGTCGGCGAGGTCGGCGAAGGGTGTGAAGTCCGGGTCGTCGCTGGCGAGTTCGTCCAGCAGCGAGGCCAGATCCGGCCGTCGCGAGGGGTCCTTCTCCAGACAGCCGGCGACCACCTCGCGCAGCGCGGCGGGCAGCGCGTCGAGCACGGGCCGCTCGTAGGCGATGCGGAAGTTGAGGGACTGGGCGGACCCGGTCCCGAACGGACCGGTGCCGGTGGCCGCGTGCGTGAGCACCGCGCCCAACGAGAACACGTCGGTCGCGGGCGAGACCGTCCGCCCGCTGAGCTGCTCGGGGGCCATGAACCCCGGGGTGCCGAGGACCGTGCCCGTCCTGGTCAGCTGGGTGGCCTCGACGGCGACCGAGACGCCGAAGTCCACGACGCGCGGACCGTCGGGCGCGATCAGCACGTTGGACGGTTTGAGATCGCGGTGCACCAGACCGGCGGCGTGGATCGCCTCCAGCGCCTCGGCGAGCCCGGCGCCCAGCGCGCGTACCGCCTCCACCGGCCACGGCCCGTGCCGCGCGACCGCCTCGTCCAGGGCGGGGCCGGGCACATAGGCGGTGGCCAGCCAGGGCAGCGGCGCCTCCGGGTCGGCGTCGACGACGGCGGCCGTGAAGAGGCCGGTGACCTTTCTGGCCGCCGCGACCTCCCGCGCGAACCTGGTGCGGAAGCCGGGGTCGTCGGAGAGCTCGGGGCGGACCACCTTCACGGCGACCAGCCGGCCGCCCGGGGAACGTCCCAGATAGACCCGGCCCATCCCGCCGGCACCCAGCCGCCCGGTGATCCGGTACCTGCCCACCCGCCGTGGGTCGTCCGCCGCCAACTCCGTTGCCATCGCTCTCGCTTTCCCGCCCTCGGCCGCCCCCGTGCGTGCGTGGAGCGATGACACCACAGCGGGGCGCGCAAGACCAGCGGAGTCCGGTCGGGCGACTGGTCAGGTGGTCTGTTGATCGGTTTACGCGGACGCGCGGGGCGACCTGACTGGTCAGCTGGTCTGGTCAGCCGGTCTGGCTCACCGGACTGGTCACCGTCCTGGTCACTGTCTGGTCAGGCCGTCGGGTCGGTCCCGGCCAGGGCCCCCTCCGCCTCGGTGAACTCGCGACGGTAGGCGCTCGGGGTGACGCCCAACTCGCGCCGGAAGCACGCTCGGAAGTGCGCCGCGCTGCCGAACCCGGCGGCTCCCGCGACCCGTTCGACCGGCCAGTCGGAGGTCTCCAGCAACCGCCGCGCGTGGTACAGCCGTTGGAGAGCGACCCAACGCATCGGGGGCAGTCCCGTCTCACGGGTGAACCGTCGCACGAAGGTCCGCCGCGAGAGCAGGCTGTGGTCGGCCATCCGCTGCACGGTGAGCGGCTCCGCCACGTGCGCGATCGCCCACTCCCGGGTGGCGCGCAGACTCGCGCGGTCGGGCGCCGGGACCTCCGAGTACTGCGGCTCCTCGGCGTGGCGGAGCGCGGGTGCGACGACGTCCTTCGCCACGCCGTCCGCCGCTGAGCTGCCGAAGTCCGCGCGCACCACGTGCAGACAGGCGTCGATCCCGGCCCCGGCGCCGGCCGAGGTGACGAACGGTCCGTCCTCGACGAGCAGCCGGTTCTCCACCACGTCGACCGCCGGCCGCAGCGCCCGCAGCCGGTCGCTGTAGCGCCAGTGCGTCGTCGCCCTGCGCCCGTCCAGCGCGCCACTGGCCGCCAGCGCGAAGACGCCGGTGCAGACGGCGACCACCCGCGCCCCCTGCGCCACCGCCGCCCGCAGCACCGTCGACACCGCCTCCGGAACCGGGCGTTCCGGATCGTCGTAGCCGGGCACCACCACGATGCCGGCGCGGGCCGCGTCCGCGAGCGGCCGGGTGGGGCCGAGCTGCGCGGCGAGGTGGCGCGCGGCCGCCTCCTCCTCCGCCCGCGCCGCGGTCGCGTCGGCTTCGGGGCGGCGGGCGGGGGCCGGATCGCCGCAGATGGCGACCGAGTAGCCGGGGTGGCGGCCGAAGACGTGCGCCGCGATGCTGACGTCCAGCGCGTAGGCGCGGGGCAGCGCGAGCACGGCGACCTCCGTGTCACCGACGCCTGCCGCGCTGGAACCCACCACGTGTTTACCTTCCGCTTCCGCCCCCGGAGCTGACCAGTTTACGAGCGGGGCACGACTGGCACGATCCCTGCTCCACCTGGCACGGCAGGGTCTGTTTCGCGCCGGAACGGCCGCATAGCGTCCGGGTGTGCGCACAGGGCGCATCAGAAGCGAGGAGAGAACGATGAGCGGTGCCGAGCGGGTCGAGAGCTGGGGCGTGCCCTGGGAGACGGCGCATGGTTACGTGCAGGCGGTGCGCCACGGGGACACCGTCTACCTCTCGGGACAGGTCTCGCACGACGGGGAGACACTGGTCGCCCCGGCGCCGTGCGACGCGTCGGGAAGGGCCACCGAGACCAGCAACACGGCGGCGCAGCTGCGCCAGGTGTACGCCAACGCGGCCGAGCTGCTGGCGCGTTTCGGCGCCTCCCTGGACGACGTCGTCGAGGAGGTGATCTACGCGATCGACCTGGACGCGATCCACGCCTCCGGGGGG
The DNA here is from genome assembly GCF_900230195.1 of Streptomyces zhaozhouensis. GTDB lineage: Bacteria > Actinomycetota > Actinomycetes > Streptomycetales > Streptomycetaceae > Streptomyces > Streptomyces zhaozhouensis. Next base: position 123,706 of record NZ_OCNE01000016.1, on the reverse strand, counting down.
CCGGTGCGCAAGGCGGCCTACGGACGGCCCGACCCGCAGGTCGCGAGTACGGTGATCGGCACGCCCCGGCTGGCCTTCCCCGAGCTGCTGGTCGAGGCCAGGTTCGTCGCCAGGGTGTGAGACGCCGCCGTCGGACCGGGCGCGCCCGGTCCGACGGCGGGCGGCCGGCCGTGCTCGTGCCCGACCCGGGCCCGAAACCGTGCCCGTGTCGTGCGCACGTGCCAACTCCGGGCGCATAATCGCCACTTGGCCCGTCTGGCATATGCGGCCCGGCGCGGCGACCGTGTGAAGCAGTCTTCAGGAAGAGCAGCACATGAACGAGAACACCGGTGACGCCATCGACACGACGGTGCCGCACTCCGCCCGGATCTGGAACTACTGGCTCGGCGGGCGCGACAACTACGAGGTGGACCGGGTGGCCGGCCAGGCGTTCGAGTCACGCTTCCCCGGCATCACCGTCGGCGCGCGTGCGGCCCGTTACTTCCTCGCCCGCGCGGTGCGCCACCTGACCGAGGAGACCGACGTACGGCAGTTCCTCGACATCGGCACCGGGCTGCCGAGCGTCGACAACACGCACGAGATCGCGCAACGCGTCGCGCCGGAGTCGCGCACCCTCTACGTGGACAAGGACCCACTGGTCATCGCCCACGCCCGGGCGCTGTTGACCAGTAGCCCGCAGGGCGCCACGCGCTATCTGCTGGCCGACATCCGCGAGCCGGAGGCCATCCTGGAGCAGGCGGCGGAGCACCTCGACCTCTCCCGCCCGACCGCGCTGATGCTGATGGGCATCCTCGGCCACATCGAGGACATCGAGGAGGCGCGTTCCCTCGCCCGCCGGCTGGTCGAGGGGCTGCCGTCCGGCAGCTACCTGGTTCACTACGACAGCACCAGCACCAGCGAGGACTACGTGGCCGCGATCGAGGGCTACAACGCGCAGGCGCCCGTGCCCTACATCCTGCGCGACCCGGAGGAGTTCCGGCCGTTCTACGACGGCCTGGAGCTGCTGGAGCCCGGACTGGTCTCCTGCTCCCGCTGGCGCCCCGACACCCTGGCCCTGGGTCTCCCCGAGGAGGTTCACCAGTACGGCGCGGTGGCCTACAAGAGGTGACCTGACCACTTCGGGGTGACCTGATCACTTCCGCGCGGTTCCCCACGCCCCCAGGGGGCGCGGGGAACCGCGCGCGTGCTGCGGACCGGGCCGCGGCCGACAACGGGCACCGCCCGCTCCCGCGCCGCCGCCCCGTGCCGAGCACCCGAGCACCCGAGCACCCGGGCCCCCGCGGAGCGCCTAGACCTCGGCGGCCAACTGCTCCGCCGCCAGCGCGTGGGCCGCGTCCCGGGTCGCCGGGTACAGGTCCCGGTAGATCCCGTAGAGCCGGTCGTACCGTTCGGCGGCCGCCGGGTCAGGCTCCACGGTGTGCGCGACCGGGTTCCACGCCGCCATGTCGTCGGCACCCGCCAGGCCGGTGCCGACGGCCGCGAGGAACGCGTCCCCGTAGGAGGCGCCGACGGTGTGACGCGGGATCTCCTGCGGGCGGCCGGTGACGTCCGAGACGATCCGCGTCCACAGCTCCCGCGCGCCGCCGCCGACGGCCACCAGCCGGTGCGGTTCCCCGCCCGAGTCCGCCATCACCTCCAGGTTGTGCCGCACGCCGAACGCCGTGCCCTCCAGCGCCGCCCGGTACAGGTGCCCCCTGCCGTGCCGGAGCGTCAGCCCCAGCACGAGGCCCCGCGCGTCGGGGTCGAACACGGGCGTGCGTTCACCCGCGAAGTACGGCAGCATCACCAGCCCCTCGGCGCCTGGCCCGGCCGCGTCCGCCTCCTCGACCAGCGTCTCGAACGCCGCGCCGGTCAGGTCCCGCAGCCAGCCCGTGACCGCGCCCGAGGTGGCCATCCCGCCGGCCAGGCAGGAGGTGCCGGGGAAGACGCCCCTCGTGGTCCACATGCGGGGCGTCGGCCGCGGCGTGCTGACGACGTTGACCAGGAACATCGTGCTGCCGTACATCAGCATCAGGTCGCCGGGCGCGCCCACCCCGGCGGCCGTGGCCTCCGCCCACGCGTCGACGGTGCCGGCCACCACGGGCGTGCCGGCCCGCAACCCGGTCGCCTCGGCGGCCGCCTGCGTGACCGTGCCGGCGACCTCGCCGGGCCACAGCAGCCGCGGCCACTCGACGCCGGGGGCGATCTCCTCGCACCAGTCCTCGATCCAGGCCCCCAGGGCCGGGTCGTAGAGCGGGGTGGACTGGCTGGCGGAGTGGTGGTCAAGCACATAGGCACCGGTCAGCCGCTTTACCAGGAACGAAGTGGCCATATACCAGCGGCGCGTGGCCGCCCAGACCTCGGGCTCCTCCTCACGCACCCACGCCAGCTTCGGCCCGACCGCCTGACTGGTCAACAGCGAGCCGCAGCGGGCCAGCACCGTCTCCTCGCCGTAGCGGGCGTGCTGCGCGGCGATCTGCCGGCCGGCGCGGGTGTCCACGCCGTAGAGGATCGCCGGACGCAACGGGTTGTCGTCGGCGTCGGCCGGCAGCAGGCAGGGGCCGATGCCGCTGACGCCGACCCCGGCGATCTCCTCGCCCGCCGCCCGGTCGAGCAACTGCCGGGTGAGGGCCAGGAAGTCGGCCCACCACACGTCGAGCGCGTCGTGCTCGACCCATCCGGGGCGCGGTGTCGCCGTGACGTGGCTCCGGGTGGCCTGGGCGACCAACTCCCCGTCGGGGCGCACCAGTACGCCCTTCGAGGCGGAGGTGCCGATATCGATGCCGAGCAGCAGGGTCACGCCCGCTCCTTCGCCCGCTCCGGCCCGGCGGCCGAGCCGAACCCGTCCCAGCGCACGCCGAGCAGCCGGCAGACGGCGCGCAGCGCGTCGACCTGGTCGCCCGGCACGGCGTGCAGATGGTTGGAGCCGAACCGGCCGAGGAACTCCTCGGCGGGCGCCTCCAGCCGGGCGAACGCGTGCGGCCACTCGTAGGTGGAGGCGCGCATCAGCCGTTCGTTGGTGGCGTCGTCGTAGCTCTCCAGGCTGCCGCGTGTCACCTGCATACGGTACTCGCCGTCCAGCCGCGTCAGCCGGGCGAACGTCAGGTCGCCGGGGGCGGCGAGGTGCTGGACGGACGCGCCGCCGGCGGGGAAGTAGAAGACCTCCGGGTGGAAGTTCACGCGGGAGAGGTTCTCCGCCGGGTCGTCGGAGCGTGCCGCGTACCAGGTGGCGTGCTGACCGGAGTTGCACAGGTCCCACAGGTCGCGGTCGGCGTGGTAGTGGCGCACGTCGGCGAAGAGCACCGGGTCGCCGGTGAGCAGCTTCAGCAGCTGCATCGTCAACGCGCCGTCCATGTCGGCCTCGGTGGCGGTGACATGGGTGGCCTTCGGGCCCTCCCAGTCGTAGGGGTCGTTGAGGAACGCCTCGGCGACGTCCATCGTGCAGAAGTGCGTGGTCAGTTCCGGCTGGCCCTTGATGCCGGAGAAGTCCAGGTTCCACTCGTCGATCAGCTCGCGCATCGCGTAGTACGAGCGGATCTGCCGCTCCAGCAGCTCCGGGGTGAGCTGCTTCCCGTCGTAGTGGACGCCGGCCGCGTGGCGTTCGATCCACTCGCGCCCGGCGCGGACCCGGGCGGGGTCGGCGTTGTCGGCGCGGCGGACGATCTCCCACTGGTCGATCTCCTCGACGTCCACGCCGAACTGCCGCATCCACTGGTCGGGGTTGGCCACCGCGGTGTACATCCCCATGGGCCGGCCGCCGATCCGGCCGAAGGTGGAGCCGCGCAGCCCCTGCACGGCGGCCGCGGCCCGCACCTGGGTGAGGACGCGCCCGACGACGGCGGGGTCGTTCAGGTCACCCCAGGCGCGGGCGTGCACCCGCCCTATCTGGTCGAGGCCGCCGCCGCCAGCCAGCATCCCGACCATGCCGGGGAACTGCGGGTCGATGTTGGCGACCAGCAGCAGCGGCCCCGGCGTGGCCTCGGCGGCGAGCATGGTGAAGTGCGGGAACGTCCACACCGAGTGGTGCATGACGGTGACGTCGGGGTGCTGGTCGGCCAGCCAACGGGCCTGGGAGGTGGCCAGTTCGTTGGTGCTGACCTGCTCGGGCGCGGTGATCACCTCGTGTCCGGCGGCCGTGAGCACGGCCGCCAGTTCGCGGCCGGCGCGGTCGATGTGGTCGGTGACGTCGCGGTGGACGAAGTCGCGGCCGTCGGAGAGGGAGAGCAGGCCGATACGTGCCATGGTGCGTTTTCCTCCGCGGGGGTTGAACGACGCGTGCCGCGTCGGGGCGGGCGGTCCCGCCACGGCGCCGTCGTGGGGCGCCGTGGCGTGTCGGGCGTCAGGACTTCATGCCCGAGGTCTTGATGGACTCGACGATCTGGCGCTGGAAGGCGAAGAAGAGTGCCAGCATCGGGAGTGCCGCGACGGTGGCCGCGGCCAGGATGTAGTTCCAACTGGAGGCGTACTGCGTCTGGAAGGAGGCGATGCCGAGCTGGACCACCGTCAGCTCCTCGCTACTGGTCGCTACCAGTGGCCAGACGAAGGCGTTCCAGTTGGCCAGGAAGAAGAAGACGGTCAACGCGGCCAGGATCGGCTTCGACATCGGAAGCACGATGCTCCAGTAGATCCGCCAGTGTCCCGCGCCGTCGACGATCGCCGCCTCCTCGATCTCCCGGGGGAAGCCGAGATAGAACTGGCGCAGCAGGAAGATGCCGAACGCGTTGAAGATGGCCGGGATGATCAGACCGGCGTAACTGTCCAGCAGGTTCAGTTCCTTGGCCACCAGGAAGAGCGGGATCAGCACCACGGGCGCCGAGACCAGCAGCGTCGCGAAGATCGACAGGAAGATCGCCTCGCGCCCGGGGAACCGCAGCCGGGCCAGCGCGTAGGCCGCCATCGAGTGGAACAGCAGCGCCGCGAGGGTGATCACGGCCGAGATGAAGAAGCTGTTCCACATGTAGCGGGCGAACGGCACCTCGGTGAAGACGTAGACGAAGTTGTCGAACGTCACCTCGCGCGGGATGAGTCGGCCGTCGGTGACGCTGTCGCGCGGCTTGAGCGAGGAGGTCGCCATCCACAGCACGGGGAAGACGGTGATCGCGGAGAGCACGATCGCGACGACGGTCAGCCCGGTGCGCCTGGCGCGGTTCTCAGCTGTCATTGTCGAACCTCCCGCCGCGCGTGACCGCGAAGATCACCGCGGAGAACGCGACCATGATCAGCACCAGGAACGAGCCCATGGCCGAGGCGTAGCCGTACTCGCCGAAGCCGAACGCCTGTTGGTAGATGTAGAAGATCGCCAGTGAAGTGCCGTTGGCGGGACCGCCGTTGGTCAGCACGAAGATCAGGTCCAGGCCGCCGGTGATGGCGGCGACGGTGGACATCAGCAGCACGAAGAAACTGGTCGGGCGGAGCAGCGGCCAGGTGATGTTGCGGAAGGTCGACCAGGGGCCGGCGCCGTCGATGCGGGCCGCCTCGTAGTACTCGGCGGGGATGTCCTGGAGCCCGGCCAGGAAAATGATCATGTAGTACCCCATCATCACCCAGACCATCACGGCGATGACGGAGAACAGCGCGAACTTGGGGTCGCCCAGCCAGGACTCGCCCTCCATCCCGAGTGAGCGCAGCGCGCGGTTCACGACGCCCACCTGGTCGTCCAGCATGAACTTCCAGAGCAGGCCCACCACGACCAGGCTGATGACGTACGGCAGGAAGAGCGCCGTGCGGTAGACCGCCATGCCGGGCAGCTTCTGCTTGATCAGCAGTCCGAGCCCCAGGCTCACGCAGAACAGCACCGGGACCAGCACCACCACGTACAGTCCGGTGATGCGCATCGAGTCCCAGAACAGCGGATCGTTCATCATGCGCTCGTAGTTGCCGAGCCCGACCCAGGTGTAGGAGCCGAAGCCGCTCACCTGGAAGAAGCCCAGGGCGATCGAGAGCACCATGGGAACGGCGACGAAGATCAGTAGTCCGACCACGTCCGGCGCCAGGAACAGCCCGGCCGCCACCCACTCGCGGTGCTTCCTGCTCAGCCCGCGACGCTCCCGGCGACGCGGCTGGGCGCCCCCGGGGGCGTGCGTGCGCGTCTCGGGCGCGACGGTCTCGCTCATATGAGACTCGCCCCCTCGTAGCTCTTGACGTAGGCCTGGATGGCGGCCTCCGCGCGCTCCGCCTGGCCGGCCACGTCGCGGCCGGCGAGCATGGAGCCCTGGATGGCGTCCGAGAGTGCCTTGTAGACCACCGGTGGGTAGCGCGGCTCCCCGCGCCCACCGGGGAAGATCTCGTCGCGGAACTTCTTCATCGCCCAGAAGTCGTAGCCGCCGGACGCCTCGCCCAGCTCCAGCACGGTCTGCCGGGGCGCCATGTCCGTCTTGGCGACGGTGCACCACTCGACCATGCGGTTGATGCAGCGCTCGTCCATCGTTCCTAGCGCCCAGGCGCAGAACTCGGCGGCCGCCTCCGGGTCCTTGCCCTGCGCGTTGGCGCAGAACGCCCAGCCGCCCATCGCCGTCGTGTAGGAACCGCCGTCCGGAACGGGGAGCTTGAAGACCCCGTACTCGAAGTCGGGGGCGTGGGCCCGGAAGCTGGCGACCTCCCAGATGCCGGACTGCCACATCGCGACGTTGTCACCCTGGAAGGCGTTCAACAGGTCACCCGCCGCCGGCATGGTGCGCGGGGAGATGCCGAACTGGACGGCGTCCTGCCAGAGTTGGAGGGCCTGCCGAGTGGCCCGGGAGTTGACGGTCACCGAGCCGTCCTCGGCGAAGACCTCGCCGCCGCCCTGCCACATCCAGGGGTACCAGGTGAAGTTCTGGTAGTAACCGGGCTCGGTGTCAAAGGCCAGCCCCGCACGGGTGTCGCCGCGCAACCGGTCGCCGACGTCGAGGAGTTGGTCCCAGGTGGTGGGGATGTCCCCCTCGGAGAGGCCGGCCCGCTCGAAGGCGGAGACCGAGTAGTAGATCGCCAGCGGCTCCACCTCCATCGGCAGCGCGTAGACCCTGCCGTCCACGGTGCGTGTCTCCAGCGAGTCGCCGTAGTCCGCGATGGCCTCCCGGTCCATGTACGGGGTGAGGTCGGTCAACACCCCGCCGTTGTAGTAACGCAGGAAGTCGCCCGGGGAGATCAGGAAGATGTCGGGCCCCGACTCGGCGGCGAACGCGGACGGCAGCTTGGCGCCGTCCGTGTAGGTGGCATTGGGGATGAAGACCAGTTCGATCTGCCGGTCGTGCGTGGCGTTCCACTGGTCAACCAGGTCGATAAACCACTGGGACTGCCGCTGCACGGCCGGGTCCTCGGTGCGCTGGGGGGCGTACTGGTTCCAGAAGGTCAGCTTCCCGCCGCTGCCACCGCCCGAGCCACACCCCGTGAGCAGTGCCGGCGAGGCGGCCGCCGTCGCCACCCCCGCCGCCCCGGCGAGGAAGCCCCGGCGGGAGCTGCCCCGGCCGGGCGCGCGGCCGGGTGGTCGACCGGGGCGCGCGACAACGTTGTCGTGCTGGAGCATGGTCCGTGCTCCTGTCCTTAGGTGTTGGTATCGGTCCCGGGCGGCGGCTCCGCCCGGGACGGGGTCGTTCAGTCCACCTCGATGTCCAGCAGGCCCGGCGCGGGCGGCCGGGCGCCGGGCGCGCTCGGCGCGTCCAGGTAGAACAGCGCGGTCGAGGCGATGTCGTCGCTGGTCGGCCGGTAGCGGTGCGGGAGCCCGTTGTGGTGCCCGGGGCCGATGCCCAGGCTCTGCACGGTCACCCGCAGGTCCTCGGCGAACCGCACGGGGTCCGGGATGTGCCAGCGGTACATCCCGAACCGCTGCTGGCTCAGGTAGAGCCCGTCCGGGCGCAGGATCTGGTTGAGTCCGAGGTACGGGGTGGAGAACGCGGTGTACCCCTCGCCGGTGACGTCGAAGTTCCAGGCGCCGCCGAAGTAGTCCTCGGTGCCGGTGCCGCAGATGGTCGGGTAGGCGTCGTCCCCGTCGAGGTAGAACTTCACCTCGCCCTCGCCCCACCAGCCGGGGCTGTTGACGCCCCAGGCCAGATAGGTGCCCACGTAGTGCCCCGCGCCGCGCACCCCCTCCAGCAGGGTGTGCACCTCGCCCTCCGGCACCGGGCGGCTGCGCCGCCAGACGGCGTGGAACCAGGAGGTGTCCTCGTTCCGCTCGTCGGACAGCTCGTAGTCGATCTGGTAGTACAGCGTGACGGTCTCGGCCGACAGGTTCTCCAGCGTGATCCGTGCCGAGTCGGCGAACGGCATCGGCCAGTAGGCGTTGAACCCCCCGTTGGGGTTGGCGGCCACCGGCAGGGAGGAGACCTGGCTGAAGGTGTTCCAGCCGTTGCAGAAGAAGTCGCCGAGCGGGGTCTCGACGGCCGGCTCCTCCTCGCCCTCCCAGTACATCCGCAGCAACGTGCCGCGCCAGGCACGGTGCGGAGCCGTGGTGCACCAGATGTGGGTGATCCTGCCGGGGCCTTGGATGTCGGCCAGGGTGGCGGTCTCGCCCGGGGCGATCTCGATGCTGGGGGAGACCTTCCACCCCCGTCCCAGCAGGCTCGCCGCGCGGGCGCCCGTTCCCTCGTCGGCCTTGCCGCCCTCGCCCTTGGCGCCGGTGAAGTTCTCCGCGCTGATGGACCGGGTCACGGCCCGGCTGCGCTGCGCCAGTCCGTCGAGTCCAACTCCCAGGTGCGTCATCGTTGGTAGGTCACCCCTTGGACCGTTTGATGGGGCATCAAGCCCCCAGATCTGAAATCGATTTCAAAGAGAACTGAGAATGTCACGCGGTGTTTTAGCAGTAAAACACTGGTCTTGGTTGGGCAGGCGCCCCTGGCTCCCGCGGGCCTGAGCGGCTGCGCTTGAAATCCTTTTCACGCGAACATAGGGTCGCCCTACAGCGGTGTCAAGAGCCCGGTCGGCGAACCGGGGGTGGGGATGCGGAGCGTATGACGACCATCACGGATGTGGCTCGGGCCGCTGGCGTTTCGCCGGCCACCGTCTCGCGGGTCTTCAACGGCGGCCGGGTCACCCCCGAGCGCGCGGCCAGGGTGCGGCGCGCGGCGGCCGAGCTGGGCTTCGAGCCCAACCGCGTCGCCCAGTCGCTGCGCAAGCAACGAGGCAGCGTCATAGGGCTGCTCATCCCGGACATCGAGAACCCGTTCTTCACCTCGCTGGCGCGCGGCGTCGAGGACGCGGCCCAACAGACCGGTCTCTCCGTGGTGTTGTGCAACACGGACGAGGACATCGACAAGGAGCGCCGCTACCTCGGCATAGCGCTCGCCGAGCAGATGGCCGGCGTCATCGTCGCCGCCGCCTCCCGCACCCAGACCGACCTCTCCCCGCTGGCCGCGCGCGGGATGCCGGCGGTGGCCGTGGACCGCAGGCCGCGCGGCGCGCTGGTGGACGCCGTGCTGGTGGACAACCAGTACGGGGGCGAGGCCGCCACGGAGCACCTGCTGCGCGCCCGGTACCGGCGGATCGCCTGCGTCACCGGTCCCGAGGGCGCCTCCACCTCCGAGGAACGGCTGGCCGGCTACCGCTCCGCGCTCCGCGACGCGCTCGCCGACGGTACCCTCACCCCCGAGGACGGTGACGACCCGCTGACCGCCTACGTCCGCTACGCCGACTTCAAGGTGGGCGGCGGCCGGGCCGCGATGACCGACCTGCTGTCCATGGAACGTCCGCCGGACGCCGTCTTCGTCGCCAACAACCTGATGGCCGTGGGCGCGCTGGAGGTGCTGCGCGAAGCGGGGGTGACACCACCGGAGTTCGGGGTGCTCTCCTTCGGTGGTGTGCCCTGGGCAGGACTGGTAAGGCCCAGCCTGACCACCGTGGAACTCCCGTCCTACGAGCTGGGGTTCACCGCCGCCAAGCTGCTCCAGGAGCGCATCGCCGGCTCCGACAAGGCGCTCCAGACCGTGGTGCTGCGCACGGGGCTGAGCGTCCGCGACAGCACCGGGGGGCCGGAGCGCCTTCCGGCGCCGTCCCCGCCGGGTTAGAGCCTGGCGGGGACGGCGCCGGGCGCGTTCAGGCGCGCACGGGTGGTGCTCAGCCGCCGTAGTAGACCTCCAGCTCGGCGATGGAGGTGAACGTGCGGTCGCCGCCCGGCGCCCCGATCACCCGCACCCCGTCGCCCTCCGTCTCCGGGAAGGTGAGCGTGTAGGAGCGGTTCGGCCCCGCCGAGGCGTCGCCCGGGTACGGCGGTTCCACCGTCACCGCGCCGGCGTCCGTCCAGACGCCGTCCTGCCGCACCTCGACGCGTGGGGCGCCGGTGAACCAGCCGCCGTCCGCGAACATCTCGCCCGTCGTGTAGACGACGCGGTCCATCGTGTACTCCCGGGGCCAGGTGTAGCCCCACCAACTCTCGGACTTCCGCTCGTCGTTCCAGTCGTCCTGACTGGCCGTCAGGTCTCCGTCGTTGTAGACGGAGGGACCGCCGAAGTGGATCGCGCGCTCGACGCCCGTGGTGCCGGGCTCCGTCGCCAGGTTGCGCGCCGGGTCGGCCGCGTTCTCCGGCTCGCTCGGCACCCGGGGCTCGACGTGCATCTGCCGCAGCGAGTAGGTGTACGCCCAGTGCTCACCCGGTGGGAAACCGCCGCCGCAGGGGCAGACGTTGGACTGTATCCACATCGAACGGCCGTCCTCGCTGATGTACTTGGACGGGATCGTCACGCCGTAGCCGCCGTGTTTCGTCGTCGGCCACGGATAGCCGCCGAAGTCCTGCGAGTCGAAGCGCTCCCAGGGGCCCCAGGGGGTCGGCGACTCGTAGAACTCGAAGGTGTACTCCGTCCACGAGGTGTAGAGGTAGCGGTCGAGCCCCTCGTTGTAGACGATGCCGCCCTGGCTCAGGACGGTGGTGTTCTCCACCCGCCCCTCGCCGAAGACGTCCTGGTAGATGTGCCGGTCGTCGTGGAGCACCGGCGAACGGTCGGCGATGTCGGCCGACCAGGTCGGGTCGCCCGAGCCGTCCGTGCCGCTGACGAACTCCCAGGCGGCGCGGTCCGTCACGGCGTCTTTCGGCACCCGGCCGAGGTACAGGTCGACGGGGTCGGGGACCCGGTCGTTGAACGAGTCGCGCCAGTTGTGGTCCAGGCCGTAGGCGTAGACGTAGTCGTCTGGCGCGTTCGCGTAGTCCTTGCCGTAGTCGAGGAACATCACCGTGGTGAACACGCCGTCGCCGAACATCGGCGCGGAGGTGTCCCACTCCCAGGTCCGCCCCTTGTCGGTGGAGCGCGCGATGGTCGCGGCCGGCGCGTCGTTGAAGTCGAACGCCAGGTCCTGGACGGCGAGATAGAGGTCGCCGTCCACGCAGGCCATCCCGGTGGGCTTGCGGGAGTGCTCCGGCGTCCACGCCTGGCTGACCTCGGTGGCCAGTTGCTCACCTGTCAGCTGACCAGGTGTCCCGGTGATCCTGGCGACCCCGATGTCGCTGTACACGTCGCCGAAACCGACGCCGTCGCCGTAGGCGGTGTACACGTTGTCGTCGTCGGCCCAGCAGTTGGGCCACAGGTCGCCGTGGTTGACGTTGTCCCCGACGGAGGGGGCGCCGACGGTGGCGGCGGGGTCGATCTCGACGGTCGAGAAGAAGTCGCTGTCGGCGGCGTTCGCCGTCGCGTTCGCCTCGGCGGCGTTCCCCTCGGTGGCCGGCGGTGCCGCCTGGCTGGACGCGAGCGCGGTGGCGGTGAGCACCCCGCACAGGCTCAGGGACAGCACCAGGCGGGTCCCGGTACTTCTGCGCATCAACTGCCTCCGGGGAGTGGCTAGACGGGTTCTTGGAATCGATTTCAGGGGAACGTAAGAGGCTTGCCGGGGCGAGTCAAGGCTTTGGACGGACTGGGAGAGAAATCGATTCCACGGCGGTCGACTCGGGGCACGTGGGTTCCCCGCGAGCGCGCTCGCGGGACAATGGCGGCATGAGCGGGTGGGTGAAGACGGGTGTGCTGGCGGGTTCCGGGCTCCTGCTGGCGGCGATGGCGGGGACCTGGCTGCTGGTCGACCTGGAACGGGCCGGCTGGGTGGCCAGCGTGGTCGGCGGGGTGGTCGGCGTCGTCGGACTGGTCTGGGGGATCTGGAGCGACACCGGCGCCGGTGGAACTGGTAAGCCCGGTGGTCCGGTCGTCTCCGGCACCGGCGATGCGACGGCCACGGGCGGTGGTTTGGCGAACAGCGGAGTCGTGGTCACGACCGGTAAGGATGGCGACGGCTTGCCTCCCGGACCTGTCGGCGACACCGGCGACGCGCGGGCGGACGGGTTCGGCAGCGACGCCAACACCGGCTGGTCGGACCGTTGAGGTGGGGACGCCGGCGCGGACGCGGGCCGGGCGCCTCGGAGACCGGGCGTGCCAGCGCGGACGGCGGGGGCATCGCCAACTCCGGTGTGCTGCACGTGGAACAGCTGGTGGTGCGGCTCGCCGCCGACGCCCCCGGGGCGGCGGCGGACGGGGCGTTGACGCCGGAGGCGGTGCGCGACGCGCTCGCCGCCTACGCCCGTCGGGTGCGCGAGACGTACGCCAGGCTGGACATGGAGGTGCTGACGCCGCTCTCCGACCAGGGCGAACACCAGCCGATCGAGCTGCGGAAGGTGTTCGTCCCCCCGGGCGTCCGGGAGGGCGCTCCGCCGTCCACGCTGCCGCGCGAGCTGGCGCGCCGCATCGCCGAGCGCGAGGCGTACGGCGCCCGTGGCGGGTCGGGCCGCGCCGAGGGGGAGCGGGCAGCGCTTCCGCCGGGGCTCTACCCCGAACATGTCGAACGGGCACGGGAGTTCGCCGAGCGCCCCGTGGAGCCGCTGTGGCGCGTGCTCGGCGCCGAGCATCACCGGCGACTGGTCGTCCTCGGCGACCCCGGCGCCGGCAAGTCCACGCTGGGTCGCGCGCTGCTCCTCCGGCTGACGCGGGAGGCCGACGGCCGGCCCGAGCTCCCCGAGGCGCTGCGGGAGCGGCTCCCGCTGCTGGTGGAGCTGCGTCGCTGCGCCGAGGAGCGCTGGCGGGAGGCCACGTTCGAGGACTTTCTCGACCACCTCCACAGCACCGAGGGCCTGTCCGTTCCGCCGCCGGTCTCGCGTGGCCTGTTGCGGGCCGGGCGCGCGGTGGTGGTCTTCGACGGACTGGACGAGATCTTCGACCCGGCCGACCGCACGAGGACGGCGCAGCGCATCGCGGCGTTCGCCTCCCGCTACCCGGACTCCCGGGTGGTGGTGACCTCCCGGATCGTGGGTTACCAGCAGGGGGCGCTGACCGCGGCCGGGTTCACCCACTACACGCTCCAGGACCTGACCGGCATGCAGATCGCCGAGTTCGCCCGCCGCTGGTACCGCCTCGCCTGCCCGGAGGACCCGGGGCTGGCGGCCAGGCTGGCCGACGGGCTCACCGACGCGCTCTCCCACTCCCGGGCGGTGCGTGAACTGGCCGGCAATCCACTGCTGTTGACGATCCTCGCGATCATCGGCCGACGCCGGACGCTGCCGCGCGACCGGCAGGGCGTCTACGAGCACGCGGTGACCGTGCTGGTCGCCCACCTGGACCAGGACGTCAAGCACCTGGCCCCGGCGGGACGCCCCGAGGTCCGCGAGGTGCTGGAGTCCCTGGACGCCCGCGACCTGTTGGAGCTGCTGCGGCTGCTGGCCCGCCACATGCAGAACGGCGAGGGCGGCATCGCGGGCAACTTCCTCCACGCCGACGAACTGGCAGCCGTCATCAGGGAGTTCCTTGCCGGGTTCCAGCTGCCCGAGGTCCGGGTGCGGGCCACGGCGACCGCGTTGGTCAACCAGTTGCGCGAGCGCAACTTCATTCTGAGCTACTACGGCGGCGGCGTGTACGGCTTCGTCCACCGCGCGTTCCTGGAGTACCTGGCCGCGAGCGACATCGCCCACCGCTACAAGGAGGAGCGCGAGTGGTCACCCGAGGAGCTGACCGGTCAGGTGCTCGTTCCCCGGGTGGGCGAGGAGGCTTGGGAGGAGGTTCTCCTGCTGGTCACCGGCCAGTTGAACCAGCACGACGCGGCGCTCTTCGTCGACCGGCTGCTCGCACGCTTCCGGGCGACGGACGAGGACGACGTCGTGGGCTTCGCCCTCCGGGCCCTGGCCGAGGTCCGCAAGCTCGGCACGCCGGTCATGACCAGGTGCGGCGAGGCGGTGGTGGACGCCCTGACCGACCATCTGACGCACTGGCCGCTGGGCGTGGAGGCGCTGGACAAGGCGAGGCCGGCGCTGCGGTCCTTCGGCGACCAGTGGGTGGGCGGCCGCCGGTTTCTGCACTGGGTTCTCGTGCTGGGGCAGTTCCTCACCGACGGCTACGTGCCGGGCGGTCCCTCGTCGCGGTCGCTGCTGTCCGCGCTGCGTCCGGGAACGGCGTCGCACCTGGTGCTCGCGCGTCACGCGCCGGAGCCCAAGGCCCGGGAGGAGGCGCTTTGGGCGGTGGTCGAGGGCTGGCCGACGCGGGCCGGTGACACGTTGCGGGCGCTGCTGCGGGAGCGGGCGGTGGCCGACCCGGCGCCGGGGCCGCGCGCCTTCTCGCTGACGTGGCTGGCGCAGCGCTGGCCTGAGGAGCACCGAGAGCTGTTCCAGGAGCGCGCGACCGACGACCCCGCCCCCTTCACGCGACACGTCGCCCTTCGGGAGCTGGCGCGTTGGCCGGACGCGGCGCGCCCGCTCTGGGCGGAGCGGGCCGTCGCCGACCCCGACCCGGCGCCGCGCGGGACCGCGTTGAGACTGCTGGCAGCGGCATGGCCCCGGGAGACCAGGGAACTGGTCCTTGACCAGTTGACCAGTGACCCAGATCCCCGGGTGCGGGCCAACGCGCTGGAGACCTTCATCCACCACTGGCCGGACGAGGCCCGTGGCCGGTTGGAGGAGCGTGCCGTGGCCGACGACGATCCCGTGCCGCGCCACCTGGCCCTGGCATGGCTGACGCAGCGCTGGCCTGGCGAGGCGCGTGGGCTGTTGGAGGAGCGCGCGGTCGCCGACCCCGATCCCGGCACCGGTTCCCTGGTGCGTCATCTGCTGGGCGAGCAGGACCCCGCCGGGGCGTCACTCGACGCGCTACGGAGACTCGCCGTGAGCGCGCCCGACGCCAACGAGCGGGCCCTGGCCCTGGACGCGTACTTCCTCGAGGACCGGGACGACGAGTCGGAGAAGGCATCCGGCCCCGACTGGCACGCCCTGCTGCGGGCGAGGGCCGTCGAGGACCCGGACTGGGCACCACGGGAGACGGCACTCGAATGCCTCGTGGAATACGGCCCGTTGGAGGCGTGCGCGCTGTGGCGGGAACGCGCCGTCCACGATCCGCACCACCGGCCGCGTGCCACCGCCCTGAAGCTGCTCGTCCGGCACCGTCCCGATCTGGCGCTGGCCGTCGCGCGCGAGCGGGCCGTCAACGACCCGCACCCCGACAACCGCCTCTTCGCCCTGCGGAGGTGGGCCGTCGCCGAGCCGGAGAGCGGTGCGGCGCTCGTCGCGCGGATGCGGGACGACGAGGACGGCACGGTGCGCGCCGGGTTGGCGTGGAGCCTGGCGTTCGGGTGGTGCCGGGACGAGGAAGTGCTCGACGCCGTGCGCGCGTTGTCCGTCGACGACCCGGACGACCAGGTGCGCGCCCAGGCGGCCGCCGCGCTCGCCGCCGGGGAGGCGCTGGCCGCCGCCTTGGCCGCCGACGAGAGCGAGGCCGGCGGGGGCGGGGCGCGGGACGGACGGTAGAAGCACCTCATCACCGTGGCGCGCGGGTGTCCCCTCGCGGGGTCGCCGTGCGCCGAGGCGGGCGGCCGGCCGGGAGAACTCCGGGTCGCCGAGCGGGACGCGGCAGGGCCCCGGGGGCGCGGCTTCGCGCGAGGGCCCGGGGGCGACTCCGCCGGCAGCGAGGGCGGCGGACGCTCGCCCGCACGGCTCGAACGACGTGGTGGAGTGTCCTGGGCGATCGACCAGGTCGAATGACTTGGTTATGTGACTTGGTCGATCGACCTAAAAATGTCTACAGTGGGGACGTCCACCCGTCGCGCCATCCCTGGGGAGTCCTCATGATCGTCGTCACGCCGGCCGCGCCCGCCCACGCGGAGGAGGCGGTGCGGGTCCTCGTCGGCGCCTTCCGGGAGGACCCCGTCATGTCGGTGTTCTTCCGGGGGCGACCGGACGAGCGCGAAGCCCGGCTCGGCCATCTGTTCCGCGTCACCGTGCGGGCCGGCCTCGCCGGCGGCGTGGTCGACCTGGCGCGCGACGACAGGGACGGGACCCTGCTCGGCGTCGCGGTCTGGTCCGCCCCGGGCCACCGGGACGCCGGAGGGCTCCAGCGCCTCCGCGACGCCGGGTCGTATCTGCGGGCCTTCGGGCCGTTCGGTCTGTGGCGTGCGCGCGGCTTCGAGCGGGTGCTCCACCTCGCGCGTCCGGGCGAGGCGCACTGGTATCTCGCGGCGATCGGCGTGCGGCCGGCCGGGCGCGGTCTCGGCGTCGGGTCCGCCCTGCTGGACGGGAGGCTGAGCACGGTGGACCGCGCGGCAACGGCCGCGCCCGCCTATCTGGAGGCGTCGACCGAGCGCAGTGCCGCCCTCTACGAACGGTTCGGATTCCTGCCCACCGGTAGGGTGGAGGGCTTCCCGCCGGGGGCGCGGCCGATCGCGATGTGGCGACCGGGGGCGCACACCGGGGCCCTCGCGCGGCAGGGCTGACCGGCGGCGGGGCTGACCGGTGTCCGGGCCTGGCCGACCAGGGGCCGGGCGTGAGCGGAGTGGAGACAGGCGCCGGATGACACGCAGGACACGAGAGCACCGGTCGGCGGCCGAACGTCGCGAGCAGTTGCTGGACGCCGCCGTCGAGGTCATGCGCGAGGGCGGTATCGGCGCGGCCAGCACGCGCGCGGTCGCCGAACGGGCCGGACTGCCGCAGGGCGCGTTCCACTACTGCTTCCGCTCCAAGGACGAGCTGTTCGCCGCCCTACTGGAACGCGAGTTGAACGCCTCCCTCGGCCAGGTGTGGGACGCCCTGGCCGAGGTGCGGGACATGGAGGCCAGCATCGCGGCCGCGCTGCGCGCGCTCCTGGACCATGTCCGCTCCGACCCCGAGTACCACCTGCTCTCCGCCGAGTTGACGGACATGGCGGCGCGCACGCCGGCCCTCGCGCACGTGGCGCGCAGGGAGCACACCACCTATGTCGACCATGTCGACCGGATGCTCCGCCGCTGGCAGGAGTCCGGTGGCGGCCGGCTGTCCGTCGACTCGCGGGCGCTGGCCGAGGCGCTGGTCGCCGCCTCCATCGGGATCACCTCCGCCTGGCTCAGCGCGCGCGACGACGAGGCCGCGCACGCCTCCGTCGCCCTGTTCTCCTCGGCGTTGGCGCGCGCGGCGACTCCCTGACGGGGCCGGGGCCCGACCCGGTCAGTCGGTGGGGTGGGCCCGCAGCGCGGCGATCAGCCAGTCGAACGCCGGGACCGCGGACGGGCGTGCCGGCCAGTCGTTGAGGACGCCTAGCAACTGCCAGTAACGTTCCACCTTTGCGTCGGTGAAGGTGGCCAACTGGTCAGCCAACCGGTGACGTTCACCAGTCGAGAGCCCGGGGTCGACCAGTTGGTCGAGGACCGTCCTGGCCTCGGCGGAGGCCGGGTCGGTCCCCTCCCGGGCGGCGCCGCCCGCGAGTTCCTGGACGCGCGAGGGGTCGGGGCCCGTGGGCGCCTCGGCGGGACGCGCCCCGGCCACGGCCATCTCGCGGACCCGGCGGCGAAACGCCTCGTCGCGCACGAGCGACCCCAGCTCCACCCACGCCTCCAGTTGCTCGGAGGTGGGGTCGGCGGGCAGTTCCGCCGGCAGGGCGCGCATCGCGTCGGCGATCCCGGCCCCGGGCGATGTCGAGGGCACCCCCTCGAAGACCTCCTGGACGAAGTCGTCGATGATGCGCTGCCGTTGGTCGGCCGACATCCTGGCCAGTTCGTGCATGAGTCTCATCTCCTCGGTCGTGCTGCCGTGTCGAGCGATCCACCGCAGCACCGCGCGCCGGATCCGGAGCGTGCGGATCTCCGCGTCCAACGCCCGCAGATGGGTCGCGGCCACCTCGCGCACCGTCGCCCTGCTGGCCAGCACCCGGCGGACCGTCTCCAGGTCGAAGCCGAGGTCCCGCAGCGTGCGGACGAGTTCCAGCCTGGCCACGGACTCGCTGTCGTACAGCCGGTAGCCGCTCGTCGAACGGCCGACCGGCGGTGTCACCCCGATGTCCGACCAGAAGCGGATCGTGCGCACCGGCAGCCCGGTCCGCCGGCCGAGGGCGCCGATCGTGAGGAGTTCCTCCCCGTCGTCGTGCCCGTCCCGCTCGCGGTGCTCTCGTCGTTCGTCGTGATCGCTCACGGGTGCAACCCTTCACCTTCCAGCGGGTGGAGACTCAAGCGGATACCGCGCGGCTCCCGGCTCGGCCCCCGGCGCGGGCTCCCGGCTCGGCCCGAGGGGGAGGGGCCCGCGGCGCGGTTCGGGGAGGGGGCCCGCGGGGAGAGAACGGAGAGGCTAGCGGAAGGTCAACGTCCGTTTGACGCAATCAAGTAGAAGCTTTGCCCAGTGCGGTGGCCTGCTTGTCCTCGTTTTGACCGTGGGGAAGCCAAATTTGACCGCATGAAGACCATTCATCGCACCCGAGCGGTTCAGGCCATCCTCGCCACAGCCGCCGCGGGCACGCTGCTGACGGGGGTGGCGGTCGCCCAGTCCGCCACCGGCGACCCCGAAAGCGCCCACCACCCCCGGCCCACCGACGAGCAGGAGATCCGGGACCTCTTCGAGGACTGGAACGACGCGCTCGCCACCGGCGACCCGGAGGCCGTCGCCGACCTCTACGCCGCGCACGCGGTCCTGGAACCGACACAGTCGAACGTCATACGGACCGACCGCGACGGCATAGTCGACTACTTCGAGCACTTTCTCGCCCAGCAGCCCGTCGGTGAGATCAACGAGTCCTACGTCGAACTCCTCGGCCCCGACGCGGCGGTCGACTCCGGGGCCTACACCTTCACGCTGACCGACCCGGAGACCGGGACGGTGGCCGACGTGGCCGCCCGCTACACCTTCGTCTACGAGCGGGACGAGGCCACGGGCGACTGGATGATCGTCAACCACCACTCGTCGGCGATGCCCGAGGGCTGACCCTCCGGCCGCTCCTCCGGTCGCGCGGAAACGGGCGGGTGGACCGGGAACTCACCGGCCCACCCGCCCGACCTGTGGTGTGCGACGTCGTCGCGCACCACGGAGCCGACCGGAGAGGAACCCTCGATGGACCCCCTGCGCCCGGAGACCTACGGCGAGTTGAACGCCGACGTGTACGACGAGTGGCACTCCGCCAACGACCCCGGCGACGCCGTGCGCGGCCTGGCCGAGCTGATCGACGAGGGGCCCGAGGGCCCGGTCCTGGAACTGGCCGTGGGCACCGGGCGGGTCACCCTCCCGCTGGCCGCGCGCGGCGTCGAACTCTGGGGCATCGACGCCTCCGAGGCGATGGTGGAACGGCTGCGCGCCAAGCCGGGAGGTGATCAGGTGCCCGTCACCATCGGGGACATGGCGGACGTCGAGCCCGAGACGGACGCCTCCTTCGCGATGGTCTTCGTGGTCTTCTCCACCTTCTTCTTCCTGATGTCCCAGGACGAGCAGGTGCGCTGCTTCGCCAACGTCGCCCGCCGCCTGCTGCCCGGCGGACGCTTCGTGCTGGAGTGCCCGATGCCCGACGTCGCGCGCTACGACCGCGACCAGCGGGTCGCGGCGCACCAGGTCGGGCTCGACCATGTGCGGCTCACCGCGGTCCGCCACGACCCGGTGGAGCAACGCTTCGAGGGACAGCACGTGTTGATCACCGACGACGGCATCAAGTTGGCGCCCGCGTTCATGCGCTACGCCTGGCCGAGCGAACTCGACCTGATGGCGCGGCTGGCCGGGCTGGAACGCCTCCACCGCTGGGGCGGATGGCACCGCGAGCCGTTCCGGGGCGAGGGCGAGTATGTGACGGTATATCAGAAACCGGTCTACTGACCGGAGTCGGCCGGACCCGGCTGGCGGCGGCGGGCCAGCCGGCGGCCCAGCAGCAGCGCCAGCGGGGGCAGCACCACGCACTGCGCGGCGGCGCTCAGCCAGAACGCCTCGACGACACCGGCGCGTTCGAAGAACCCGTATGCCGCCCCGCCCACCACCCCGCTGAGCAACGCACCGATCCCGACGGCCAGTCGCTGCTGTCCGAAGGTGACCGTGACCGAACGCGCCGAGAGCGCGATCGCCTCCAGGTCGTTCTTCAGGAAGAGCACCGCCGTGCCGAGACTCAACGCCGCCGCCCCGACCGCGACCCCCGCCGGCCCGCCGGTGGCGAACGCCCCCAGCCCCACCGCCATGCAGCCGAAGCCCACCACCATGGCCGCCGTGTGCCGGACCGCGCCCACCCGGGCGGCCAGCAGTGGCTGGAGAACGGCCAGCCCCAGGGAGTACCCCATCATGACCAGTCCGTAGCCCGCGGTCGGCAGCCGACCGGTCACAAAGACCGACAGATACTGGTAAAACTGCATGTAAAGGTAGTGGGTGACCACCGTGACCGTGAACGGCACCCACGCCAGCCCGTGCAACACCCGGCGGAACGGCTCGGCGTCCGTCGCCCGTGTGGGCGCCGAGCCCGGCCGCAGAAGCAGGTGGCCGACCGCGAGCAGCGTGTAGAGCACGCTGGTCACCCCGAAGAGCAGGCTCGGCCGGTGCAGAAAGAACGCCCCGGCCACCGGGCCGAGCGCGATGCCGAGGTTGCCCGCCGCGTTGCCGGCCGAGACCAGTCGCGGCCGTTCCGCCAAGCCTCCCGTCCTGACCAGCGCGGAACGGTAGGCCGGTGAGTAGAGCGCGCCCGCCGCACAGCTGAGGAAGAGCCCCACCACCGTGAGCGCCGGGATCCGCACCCCGGCCAGATAGGTCAGGGCGCCGGCCGTGTAGAGCGCGGTGGCCAGCACCAACGCCCGCCGCAGCCCCATCCGTTCGGCGAACGCGGCGGTGAAGGGCGCGCTCGCGAACTGGACCAGCGTGGCGAGGCCCAACACCACGCCGACCGTCGCCATCCCGACGCCCAGCCGGTCCCGCAGCAGCACCGCCAGATACGGGTAGACCGCGAACGTGCCGATGTTGACCAGGAACCCGCCGACCAGCAGGGCGAGTGGGGGGCCGGAAAGCAGGCGCCCCCGCGCGGTCGCCCCGGCCGCCGCGCGCGGGCTCAGCGCGGATCGACCGGGCTCGGCGAACGCTCCCCGGTCTCCGTCCCGGTCCCGGTCCCGGTCCCGGCCCCGGTCTCTGTCTCGGCCCCGGCGCCCGGCGCCGCCGGTCGCCCTCCCGGCGAGCGCCTGGCACGACCGCGCAGCCGCAGCACGGTGACCACCACGGCCACCGTGAAGACCAGCAGCCCTGACCAGAGCACCCACTGGTCAGGCCACGGCGCGGCCGACACCCCGTCCGGGGAACGACCACCGTCCACCCCGGTCACGATCACCAGTGCCAGCCCCACCAGCGTCGCCCCGACCACGACCCGCCCCGCGAGCCGCGCGCTGAACGGCACGGCGTGGTCCCGACGCGACCGCAGCCGTTCCCCCGGCCGGGCCGGCGCCATCAGCCGCCACAACAACAGGCCCGCCAACGGCAGTTGCAGAGCCCACACCATGGTCCTGAACGGCCCGTCGAACCACGCCTGGCTGGAGTAGAGCAGGGTGTGCCAGATGGAGAGGACGTAGACCACGATGACGAACCGGTGCAGCGCCAGCCAGATCCGGGAGCCCGTGCGGTTCCGCAGATAGAACGCGAGGCCCAGCGGCAGCGCCAGATAGAGCGCGAGCAGCCCGACGAGTATCGCGACCTGCCCCGTGCCGGTCGCGTAGCCACCCGGCACGAACGAGTCGACGAACGCGGTCCACACGCTGCGCCCGAACGACCAGCGGGTCTGGTTGTCCCTGATCTGGTCGGTGAAGAAGAAGAACGCGTGCATGAACATCAGCCCGATGGTGGTCAGGCTGGTGGTCCTGTGCCACTTCTCCAGTCGCGCCGCCGACAGCCAGCGCCAGCGCGGCCGTGGCCCGGAGCGCATCAGCCCGAAGGCGACGGTGATGTACGCCCACAGCATCGCCGACCAGCCGAACGCCTGGCACATCCAGTACATCCAGTACTTGTCGGCGTCCGCCAACATCGGCATGATCTTGATCGTCGCCGAGGCGCCGCTCTCCACCCGTGCGTAGAGCAGCCAGTAGATCAACAGCGTGAGCACCAGGGCCAACGACGCGTCCGGCACCGCCCCCCGCAGATCCGCGCGCAGCCCCGCCCAGTCGAACCCGGTGCGGCGCCCTCTCGCCCCGGGGGCGGAGGACGGTGCCGATTCGGAGACCTCAGCCATCACACAACTCCAGTTTCCAGTGGCACACCGCGAGGTCCCTCGGTGAAGAGTGACCGGCGGCGACAACGTGGCCCCACGCTCCCGGCTCAGAAGAATAACGACGATGTGCCCAACGGGGAAGACGAAGTGGAGAGTTCCGGAATTTCCTGGGCGCCTTGCGTCTACGCCGCCTCACACCCGCTTTCGTCTGCGATGATCCCCGGTGGCGGCGCTTCGCAGAAGGGGCGGGAAGAAAGGCCGAGAAAGTTGGCGAAGGCCGGGAACTTTTCGGGTCCCGCATCCGACAGGGGAAATCGATAACCGCCGGAAAACGGCCGGAGGCGTGTTCGGTGCCGTTTTCCCTTTTCGTTTCCCATTCCATGTGCACTGCTTCCCTGCGCACCCCCGCGACGTGCGATTCCTCGGACGGCTACGGGTGGGGTCCGCCCTCGGACGCCTCGATTGGGGCCCGCTCTCGGACGGTCGGGTTGGGCCCGCCGCGACGGGGTACCCGGCCCGCCACGGCGGAGGGAGTGAACGACGTGGCCGATGTCCCCCCGGCCTCCGGCCGAGCGCTGACGGTCTACCTCAACGACCACCTCGCCGGCGCCACGGCGGGCGTGGCGCTCGCCGGGCGACTGGCCCGCCACCGCCCCGCCCCGGCGGCGGCCGACGAACTGACGGCCCTGGCGGCCGAGGTGCGCGACGACCGCGCCCGACTGCGCACGCTGATGCGGGAGTTGGGCGTCTCCCCGCGCCGGTCCCTGGCGCTCGGCGCCGTTCTTGCCGAACGGCTCGGCCGGCTGAAGCCCAACGGGCGGCTGCTGCGCACGGCGGAGGCACGCGACGTGGTGGAACTGGAGGCCATGCTGCTGGGCGTGCAGGGCAAGGCCGCGCTGTGGCGTGCCCTGGCCGCGCTGCCGCAGATCGCGGCCACCGGCCGGGCGGCCGAGGTGCGGATGCTTCTCACGCGGGCGGAACGCCAGGCCCACCTCCTGGAACGCCTCCGCGCGGAGGCCACCCGGCGCACGCTGTCCCCCTCCGGGCCGGCGCACTGACCCCCCACGGCGCCCCCGCGCCCGCTTCCGCGCGGTGCGCGCCCTCTCACTCTCCGGCGCGGCGCCCGCTCACTCCTCCCCGTCCAGCACCAGCAGCACGTGCGCCTCGTCGCCCTCGCCCTCCCGGCCCGCCTCGCGGAAGCCGAGCCGCTCCAGCAGGCGCACCGAGCCGACGTTCCCCACATGCGGGTCGGCGTGCAGCGGCCGGTGCCGCTCCCGCTCCAGGAAGAGGGCCACCGCGCGGGTGCCGACGCCCCGCCCCCAGAACTCGCGGCCCAGCCAGTACCCGAGGAAGCGGCGCTCGCCGTCCCACCAGGCGACCACGTTCCCCGCCAGCCGTCCGTCGACGGTCACCGCGCGCACGAACACCCCGGGTGCGCCCAGGACGTTGGTGCGCCAGTGCCGGAGGAACCGCTCCCGCTCCCGCGGCGGGAAGCGGGACCGCCGCGCGGCCTCCGGGTCGTGCTCCTGGGCGAGAAACACCTCCAGGTCAGCATCCTCCACCTCGCGCAACCGCACTTCCGGGGCGCGTGCCATGTGTTCGACCATGCGCCGGAGTCTGCCACGCGGCACTGACAGTCCCGCCCGGACGGCGGCCCCCGGCCCGGACGCGGCCCCCGACCCGGACGCGGCACCCACCGGCACGCGGCCTCTGGCGGGCCCGCGCGCGGCGCGGGCCGGTGCCGTCGTTCCGCCGCCCGGCCGGCTACCAGGCGCGCAGCGCCAGCACCGACCACGCCACCGCGGCAGCGGTCGACGCGCCGGTGGTGAGCAGGGGGAGGCGGTCGATCAGCCGGTCGTCCCACTCCTCGCCCGTGCCGGAGGCGAACCGCAGCGTCGGCGTGGCCGCGCGGCCCAGCGCGAAGCCGAGACCCGCCAGCAGCGCCACCCCGACGTCGTTCGCCAGCGGCACCGCGAGGGCGAGGGCGTACGGCAGGCTCGCCGACACGTAGGTGCGCACACCGGTGCCCATCTCGAAGCCGAACTGGAGCGCGCCGCGTGCCAGGTCGCGTTGCAGGACGTCCTGCGGCACCTGCCGGGCGTTCTGCGGCAGCCTCAGGCGGGGGAGCAGTCCCGCGTCGCGTGCCACGGCCAGCAGCGCGAAGCCGACCGTCGCCGCGGCGCGCCACCCCGCGGGGACCGGCGCGACCAGCCCGGAGACGAGCCACAGTACGAGCGCGGAGAGCAGGGCGCCGAGCAGCAGCCCGGTGGAGAAGACCCCCAGGACGGTGGTCTGTCGGTGTACGGCCCGCCAACCTGGCGAGGCAAGCGCGTGCGCGCTGTTGCGCGTTCAAACGGAACCGGAGAGCGCGTAGCCGGCCAACCCGCCGAGCACCGTCCAGGTCAGCACGGGCGCGTACCAACTGGTGGCGACCGCGCCGAGGACCAGCACGAGCACCGGAACCGCCGGGTCGGTCACCCGGCGGCGCCACGCGGGCGTCGCCGGGGCTGCCTCGACATGTCCCAAGGCTCAGGCCCCGCCGACGAGGGTGCGCCAGGTCTGCTGACCGACGATGCCGTCCACGGTCAGGCCGGCCCCGCGCTGGAACTCCCGTGCGGCCTCGGCGGTCAGCGCCCCGAAGGCGCCGTCCACGGTCAGGGGGTAGCCGTGCTTGACCAGTTGCCGCTGGGCCCCGCTGACAGCCTCTCCGTTGTCGCCCTGGCGGACGGTGACGACCAGGTGGGTCCAGGTGGTCGGGTCGACGGTTCCGCTGGCGGTCAGGCCGGCGGACTCCTGGAAGTTCTCGACGGCGGTCGCCGTGTTCGGGCCGAAGATCCCGTCCGGTTCGGTGGTAAAGCCGTGGTGGCTGACCAGATGTTGCGCGGTATGGACGTCCGGCCCGCGTGAGCCGTTCTGGAGTGTCGGCCACGTGACGGTGCCCTCGCAGCCGCAGTCGGTCGTCCAGCGGCAGATGGACCGCACCCAGCCGGAGCCGGAGTTGAAGTAGCCGTCGTGGCAGCGTCGTTCGATACCGCAGCCGCAGGCACCACAGGCGCCGCTGAACGCCCACAGCCAGCCGTCGTAGGACCCGGAGTAGCACTGGTTGGGGCGCAGCGTCCAGGTGACGCCGTCGTTGCGGTGGAAGCCCTCGTACTGACCACTGGTCTCGCAGGCGGCGGCGTGCACGGTGCTGGGGCCGCAGCCGGGGGAGCAGTCGTGCTCGGACGCGTAGGAGGGGCAGTCGCCGGTCCAGATGTCGTAGCCGTCGGCGTAGGCCTGCCTCGCCGGACCGAAGACGCCGAGCGTGGCGAAGCCGACGACGGTGGCCGACTGGAGGACGGTGCGGCGTCGCGGGGCGAAGCTCGGCAGCGAGGAGACGCGGGGGCGGCGTTTCGGCCGGTCGGCGTTGCCGGCGCGGCGCAGCTGGGGAACCTGGTCGAGGCTGGTCATCACGCGCTCCTCGGCTGGCTGGGTCGGTGGGGTGCGGCGGAGGCGAGCAGTTCGCGCAACGCGGCGGCGGAGCCGAGCGGTTCGCTCCGCGTGACATGGCCGCTGGGGCCGACGAGGACGGCGAACGGTGTGGCGATCGCGTCGTAGGCGGTGAAGAGGTCGGGGCGGCGCTCGGTAACGGGTACGCCCGCGGTGTCCGCCGCGTCCCCGGGCGCGGGGGCGTCGCCCGCGTAGACCGCGCGCACGGCGGGCGCGGTGCCCGGCCTCGCGGCCTCGGCCAGCACCTCGGCGCAGGTGCGGCACTCGGCGCTGAGGAAGAGCAGCAGGGTCTCGCGGCCCTCGGCCAGCACGTCGGGGGCGAGCAGTTCGTCGGCGCCCGGCGCGCTGCTGCCCGGGGGGACGCCCAACCGTCCGGGGGCGCGGACGGGGCCGCCCCTGGAGAGCTGGTGAACCTGCCTGACCAGTCCGGAGACCACCAGGGCGAGCAGGGCGATGGCGACCCAGGAGAGGATCAGGGCGCTGGTGGTGAAGTCCACGGTCAGCGGCCTCCTTCGGCGGCGGCCAGGGGGCGGGCGGGGGACGGGTGAGGGGGCGGACGGTGGTGTCCCTGCCGACCGGCGTCAGGGGAGACCATGGCGGCGGGCAGCGTCCACAGCAGGGCGGTCAGCGCCGAGGCGGCCAGCGCCGCGACCGCCCACCGCGCGGCGCCCTCGGGGGGTGCCGCGGACCCGGCGGCGAGTGCGGCGCCGAGGAGGGCCGACGCGGCGAACGCCCAGGCCCGGCCGACGACCCAGCCGCTGAGCGGCACCTCGGCGCGTGAGCAGCCGCAGGGGCCGCCACGACCATGGGCCAGGGCGCGGCGGGTGTAGAGGGCGTAGCTGGTAAACAGTGCCGTGGCCGTGGTCAACACGGCTGCCAGCAGGGCTCGTTCACTGGTCAGCAGAGCGGTGGTCCCGGCCAGCACGAGCAGCCCCTCGGCCGCCGTGACGGCTCGCGCTGCCGGCACCACGGCGCGGCGCGGCAGCAGGCCGTGGGCGGTGAGCGCGTCGGGGAGCGTGCGGGGTCGGCTCAGATGCGCGGCGCAGCCGGCCAGCAGCGCCAGCAGCGTCACACCGGTGGCGACGGCGGCGAGCAGGGGCGTCACGCGGCGCTCACCCGGCGGTCCGCAGTTCCAGCCCGTCGACCAGCGTCGGGACGCGGTCCACGGCCGTGTCGGCGAGCGGCACGATGGTCGCCCACACCTCGGAGGAGGACAGCACGAAGAAGGGGCGGCCGTCGGAGAGCGTGTCGCGGAACAGCTCGCCGGAGGGGACCGAGGCGCCCTGCCAGGGCGGGAGTTGCACCGTGTGCTCGCGGGTGGGGCGGCCGATCTCGACCAGGCCGAGTGTGGGCACTTCCTTGACCACCGTCGCCGGCCGGGCCAGCCGGGTGCCGGCGGAGGTGTCGGGGGCGAGGGTGATCCCGTCCTGGTTTTCGGCGATGCCGAGGGTGCGCAGCAGCAACAGCACATCGGTGAGGCGGGCGCGGTAGAGCCGGGTGATCAGGCTGAACCGGCGGCCTTGCCAGCTGACCAGTGTCGGGTTTTCCACCTGCTGCGACTGGGCGTCGTACTCGCTGGTGGTGGCCGTGCGCAACGTGCCGCCCTGGAAGGCGAGTTCGCTGTCGAAACTGGTAACGCCAAGGGAGGAGGCGACCGCCTCGGCGAACTCGGCGGGTCCGGCGGTCAGTTCGTGGAGTCGGCCGTCGGCGACGACCTCCACGACGGAGGTCGCGGGACGGGTGAGGTCGAGGTCGGCGGCGAGTCGGTAGGCCACGCCGTCCAGCGCGCGGTGTTCGACGGCTGCGGATGGCGCCACGTGGTTCCTCCCGGGGAGCGTGCGTCGGTGCCCCAAGTCCGTTATCCCGGACGGCCGTTGACTCTACCCGTGTTGAATGACGGTGTACAGACAATGGAGGGGTGGTCGCGGACCATCCGCGCTCCCGCCCCCTCAACTCCGCACGACGACGGGCGCCTCCCCGCGCGGCAGCACCTCGCCGACCACCGGATGACCGGGTACCTCACCCGCGAGCAGCAGCCCGCCCGAGGTCTGCGCGTCGGCCAGCAACAGGCGTTCCACCTCGGGCAGCGCGCCGAACTCCACCCGGGGCGCGACCCAGTCCAGGTTCCGGCGCGAGCCGCCGCTGACGAAACCGTCCACCGCCGCCGCGCGCGCGTCCGCGAGCAACGGCACCGCCGCCGCGTCGAGGGCGAGCGTCACCCCGGAGGCGCGCGCCATGCGGTAGGCGTGCCCTAGCAGCCCGAACCCCGTCACATCGGTGCCCGCCCGCACCCCGGCCGCCACGGCCGCGAGGGAGGCGTCCCGGTTCAACCCGGTCATCACGGCCACCGCCTCGGGGAAGACCGTGCCCGTCGCCTTGTGCCGCGCGTTCAGCACGCCCGTGCCCAGCGGCTTGGTGAGCGTCAGCGCACGGCCCGGCTCCGCCGCGTCCAGCCGCAGCATCCGCGCGGGGTCGACCATCCCGACCACCGACATCCCGTACTTCGGCTCGGGGTCCGTCACGCTGTGCCCGCCCGAGACCTGGCAGCCGGCCGCGTGCGCCACCTCACGCCCGCCGCGCAACACCTCGGCCGCCAGCTCCATCGGCAGCGTCTCCCGAGGCCAGGCCAGCAGGTTGACCGCCGCCCAGGGCGTGCCGCCCATCGCGTACACGTCGGAGAGCGCGTTGGCGGCCGCGATCCGCCCCCAGTCGTAGGCGTCGTCCACCACCGGGGTGAAGAAGTCGGCGGTCGTGACGATCGCCCGTTCACCGTCCAGCCGTACCACCGCCGCGTCGTCCCCGCCGCCGTCGAGCCCCACCAGCAACTCCGCTGCCGGTGCCACCGGTTGGCTCGTGTCACTGCTCAGTGTGGCGACGAGCGCGTCGAGTTCGCCCGGCGGGATCTTGCAGGCGCAGCCTCCGCCGCCCGCGAACTGTGTCAGTCGAACGGTCATCCGCCGGACGCTACCGCCGAACGGTGACGCGGGCCAGAGCCGGAACGGCGTCCGCGCGCGACGGGTCAGTTGACGGGTAATCAGGTGACGGGTCAGGTGACCGGTCAGGTGACGGGAGGCGTCCGCGCGCGACGGGTCAGGTGACGGGAGAGGTGACCGGTCAGGCGGGTGGACCGGCGAGAGCGACCCGCGAAGTACACTGCCCGGCGGAGGCGGGCGGGTGCCTGGTGGCCCCCACGGTCTTCAACACCGATGCGGTCGGGAACCCCGGCCGGGTGGGTTCGATTCCCATACGCCTCCGCCAGGGCGCCCCGCCGGGCCCGGCGGGTGGCCTCCGCGACGCCCGCCCGTTCCGCGCGCCCCCGCGCCCCACCTCCGAGTGAAGCGCCACCCCCGGCTCACCCCGCCGACACGCGTCCCACCAGCGGAAACACGCCGTTTCTGCCCTGCGGCACGCTCCGGGACTCCATGGCGGACGCGACCGTCGCCTTCCTACTGTTCCGCCTGGCTCGTGCGTCGGCCACGGGTGTGCGCCACCGACCGGAGGAGAACCATGCAGCGACTCAGGGAACTCAGGAACATCGGCCCGCGCCTGTGGGCGGCGGCGGCCGTCCTGGTGTTCACCGCCGCGACCGCGACACTCGGCACCCACACCGCCTCGGCGGACTCCGACCAGTGTCCGAACGGCTCGTTCTGCGTCTGGGAACAGTCCAGCTACCGGGGCGACTTCCGGCACTACACCTCGTCCAACGCCAATGTCGGCGACTACATGAACGACCGCATGACCTCCTACTGGAACCGCACGGGCAAGACCGTCAGCGTGTACGAGCACTCCAACTACACCGGCTGCATGTTCTCCGTCGCCCCCGGAGCCTCCGAAGCCGCCGTGGCCTCGCACTTCAACGACAAGATGACCTCGATCCGCGTCGGGAGCGGCTGCTGACCCGGCACCCCGCCTCCCTCCCGTCCGTCCGCCCGTCCGTCCCGCGCCCGGGGCTGACGGGCGGACGGCGGGGCGCGACGGCGGCCGTCCCGCCTCGGGGAGAGGTCTCCACCCCCGACCACCCTGGCGCTGTCGGGCCCGGTCCCTGACCAGGTGCGTACTCGTTCCTACCGGTGGTCAATCATGGGGGGATGAGTACGTTTACCACCGCCCCCGCACGGCTCGGCGAGACACGGCTGCCCGACGGTCGGACGCTGGGCTGGGCCGAGTGGGGGCCCGAGGACGGTCTGCCCGTCCTGCTCTGTCCCGGCGCGGCCACCAGCCGCCGGCTCGGGTTCGGCCCCGAGGCCGTGGCGGCGCTGGGGGTGCGCCTGGTCTCCACCGACCGGCCTGGCCTGGGAGCCTCGTCCCCCGCGCCGGGCCGGACGTTCGCCGACTTCGCCGAGGACATGCGGCGACTGTCCGAGCGGCGCGGGCTGGGCCGCCCCGCCGTGGTGGGCAACTCGCAGGGCGCCCCGTTCGCCCTCGCCTGCGCCGTCGAGGGGGTCGCCAGCGCGCTGGCCGTCGTCTCCGGCGCGGACGAGGTCGCCGCCCCCGAGTTCGCCGACGCCCTCACCCCCGAGCTGCGCGGTGTCGTCGCGCGCACCGCGCGGGACCCGGGAGAGGCCGAGGCGTTCTTCGCCGGGCTCGGACCGGACGCGATGTGGCGGATGGTCATGGCCGGCAGCCCGGAGTCGGACCTGGCGGTCTACCGGCAGCCCGCGTTCGCCGCCGCCTACCGCGCCGCGCTGGACGAGGCGTTCGTCCAGGGCGGCGCCGGGTACGCCCGCGACACCGTGCTGGCGATGGGGCGTTGGCCGTTCGCGCTCGACCGGATCACCGTGCCGGTCGACATCTGGTACGGCGCACAGGACACCGGCCACTCGCCGGACAACGGCGCACGGCTCGCCGCCCGGGTCCCCGGCGCCCGCCGTCACCTCGTGCCGGGCGTCGGCGGCGCCGTGCTGTGGACCCGTGCCGAGGAGATCCTGGCCACGCTCGTCGGTCGCGGGGGTGACTCATAGGGCGGCGGCAAGCAGCGTCAACTGGTCAGCCGTGGTCAGCCTGGTCAGTTGATCTCCCACAGCACCCAGCCGTTGGCCATCGGGTCCCAGTCCGGCTTCCAGTAGACCAGCGTCGGGTCCTCGTCGGCCGGGACCGCGGCGATCACCCAGAAGTCCGCGGACTGCCCGACCGGCAGCATCTGGTCCTCGTGCCGCCCGCCGAAGTCGCCCCGACCGCCGTCGACACCGAACGCGTACCTGCTGCTGGCCGTCGGGACGCTGCCCTCCTCGAAGCTGGTAAAGGTGCCGAGGTGGCCCACCCAGCCGCTGGATGTCACCGTGAGCGCCTGACCACCGAGGTTTTCCAGTGAGACGTGCAGATAGACGGGCTTGAGCCCCTCCGACTGGACGGGGTCCATGATGTCCGCCGACAGCTCGCCGGGCTCGCCCGTCTCGACCTCGTGCACCGTGACCGAGAGCGCGCTGGGCCCGGGACCTGACCAGTCATAGGGGACGGCCTCACTGGACGCACCCAGTTCGTGCCGGTAGACCCCGGCCTCCTGGACCCGTACCCCGCCGATCTCCTCGGCCGACTCCGACTCCTCGCTCTCCCCGTTCTCCCCGGGAGCGGGCGCGTCACCCTCCTCCGCGGGGGACTGGCTCGCCCCGGGCCGACCACCGCCCTTGGCGGTGTCCTCGTCGTCGGACGAGGAGTTCAGCGCGGGTACCGCGACGGCGACGGCCAACGCGGCGACGACGACGCCCCCGGCCACCACCGCGGGCCAGCGCCGGCCGCCGGCCGCCGGCACCGCCGGCGCGGGCGGTGGCCCGGCCGGCGGCGGAGGCGGCGCCGAGGCCAGGGTCGGCGGGTGCGGAGGAGCGGGAAGGGCCGGTCCGGGCGGCGACGGAACGGGCGAGGCCACCGTCGCCGGCGGCTCGCCGCCGGCCAGAGCCGCGCCCAGCAGCGCGTCCAGCCGCTCGCCCGAAGGCCGCGCCGCCGGGTCGGCGACCAACAGCGCCGCGAGCACGGGCGCCAGCGCCCCGGCCCGGGTCGCGGGCGGCGGCCCGTCGAGGACGGCGGCCAGCGTCGCCATCGCCGTCGGCCGGCGTGACGGGTGCGCGCCCTCCACGGAGACGTACAGCAGCATCCCCAGCGCCCACAGGTCGGCCGCGGGCCCGGCGTCGCCGCCCCTGATCAGCTCGGGCGCCAGATACTCCGGAGAGGGGAAGGCACCCGCGTCGCCCGACGCCTCGGCCCGCCGGACGCCCTCGGAGAGAAAGCCGGTGAGGACCGCGCCCCCCTCCGGCCGGAGGATCACGTGCTCCGGCCGCACATCGCCGTGCCGCAGCCCGGCCCCGTGCGCGGCCCGCAGCGCGGAGAGCACCTGGCGCCCGAACGTCGCGGCCTCCGCCGGCGCCAGCGGCCCCTCCGCCAACCGGGCGGCGAGGCTGCGCCCGGCCACCCGCTCCATCACCACCCACAGCGCCGAGTCCGCACGGTCGACGGCGAGATGGAGAACGGTCGCCGCGTGCGGATGACCCAGCCCCGCCAGCGCTCTGGACTCCCGCAGCGCCCGCTCCTCGGCCGCCGGGGGCTCCTCGTCCCCCGCGGCGCCGAACGGCACCCGCTTGGCCACCACCTCCCGCCGGAGATCGACGTCGCGCGCCCGCCAGGCAGCGCCGGACGCCCCCTCGATGTTGACCAGTTGCTCTACCAGTTCGAAGCGGCCGTCCACGATCCGCCCGGCGTCATCCCCGTCCATGACGAGAGCCTAGCCACCCGTCGCCGCGCGCCGTGCGGCGGTGCGCCATGGCACGGAACACTGGTAAGCATCAAGGGCTTCGCATAGGTTGGGGCCGTCGCTGCCGCAGCCGCACGGCGCGGTTTGTGCCGGGGCCCGGCGGCGGGCCCGTTTGTCCCGGGGGAGGCCGCGTTGACCGACGCGCGACGCCGCGTGCCGCGCACCGACGTACTGCTGAGCGACCCTCGACTCGCCGCAGCCGAACGGACGTTGGGCCGCGCATTGGTCCGCAAAGCGGTCGTCGACGCCCAGGAACGGGTGCGCGCGGGCGCGTTGTCCCCCGAAAGCGCCGCCGAAGCCGCCGTCGCCGCCCTGCCGCGCGCCGCCACCACCCTGCGGCCGGTGGTCAATGCCACCGGAGTCCTCGTCCATACCAATCTCGGCCGCGCACCACTCTCCCCGGCCGCCGTCGAGGCACTGCGGGTCGCCTCGGGAACCACCGACGTCGAGTTCGACCTGACCAGTACCGCCGCCCGCCGCGCCCGCCGGGGCAGGGGCGCGCTGGCGGCGCTCGCCGGGGCGGTGCCCCGGGCCGAGGCCGTCCACGTGGTCAACAACAACGCCGCCGCACTCGCCCTCGTCGCCACCGCGCTGGCCGGCGGCAGGGAGATCGTCGTCAGCAGGGGCGAACTCGTCGAGATCGGCGACGGCTTCAGACTGCCGGAGCTCCTGGAATCCACCGGGGCACGGCTCGTCGAGGTCGGTACCACCAACCGCACCCATCTCGCCGACTACGCCCGCGCCCTCGGCCCCGACACCGGCTGCGTCCTGAAGATCCACCCCTCGAACTTCATCACCACCGGCTTTGTCGCCTCCGTGCCCGTCGCCCAACTCGCCACTCTCGGCGTTCCGTTGGTTCACGACATCGGCTCGGGACTACTGGCGCCGCACCCCGCGCTGCCGGCCGAACCCGACGCCGCGACCTCGTTGGCCGACGGCGCCGACCTGGTGACCGCCAGCGGCGACAAGCTGCTCGGCGGGCCGCAGGCCGGGCTGCTGCTCGGCCGCCGCGACCTGATCGAACGGCTCCGCGCCCATCCGCTCGCCCGCGCGCTGCGCGTCGACAAACTGACACTCGCCGCCCTGGAGGCCACCCTCATCGGCCCCCCACCGCCCACGCGCGACGCCCTTGAGACGCCGACCGCCGCACTGGCCGCCCGGGCGGCCGCCCTTGTCGACCGGCTCACCTCCGAGGGTGTCGCCGCCGAGGTCCGCACGAGCGAGGCGCGCGTCGGCGGCGGTGGCGCGCCCGAGGTGGTCCTGCCCAGTGCGGCCGTCGCGCTGCCCGCCGCACTCGCCTTGCCACTGCGCGCCGGCCACCCGGCCGTCGTCGGCCGCCTGCACGGTGACCGACTGCTGCTCGACCTGCGGACCGTGCCGGAGGAGGACGACCCCACGCTTCTCGCCGCGCTCCTCGCGGCGGCGCCCGCGCCGCACGCGACGGCGCCCGCGCCGCACACGACGGGGACCGGGCCGCACGCGACGGGGACCGCGCCATGACCGCGACGCCCCGCCCGGGGCTGGTCGTCGCCACCGCGGGCCATGTCGACCACGGCAAGTCCGCCCTGCTGCGCGCCCTCACCGGCACGGACCCCGACCGGCTCGCCGAGGAACGCCGCCGCGGCCTCACTCTCGACCTCGGCTTC
Organism: Streptomyces zhaozhouensis; assembly: GCF_900230195.1. GTDB lineage: Bacteria > Actinomycetota > Actinomycetes > Streptomycetales > Streptomycetaceae > Streptomyces > Streptomyces zhaozhouensis. The sequence goes on along the minus strand of NZ_OCNE01000016.1, from coordinate 89,546 downwards.
GTCTGGACCACCGCGCCCGACGGCCGGCCCCTCGCCTTCGTCGACGTGCCGGGACACCACCGCTATCTGGCGACCACCTTCGCCGGCGTCGCCACCGCGCCGGCCGTGCTGCTGGTCGTCTCCGCCGACGAGGGCTGGCGCCCGCAGACCGAGCAACACCTGGCCGCCATCGACGCGTTCGGCATCCGCTCCGGCCTCCTCGTCATCACCCGCAGCGATCTCGCCGACCCGGGAGCGGCTCGCGCTCAGGCGGGGGAACGCCTCGCCCGCAGCGGCCTCGCCGGTGCCCCCGCCGTCGCGGTCAGCGCCCGCACCGGCGCCGGCCTCGACCAACTCCGTGCTGAACTGGCGGCGTTGGCCACCGACCTGCCCATGCCCGACGCCGCGGCACCCGTACGGCTCTGGCTGGACCGGGCGTTCACCGTCGACGGTGCCGGAACGGTCGTCACCGGAACCCTGACCGCCGGCACCCTCGCCGTCGACGACACGCTCCGGCTGGCCCCCAGCGACGCGCCCGTCCGGATCCGCGGTCTGCAGAGCCTCGGCCGCGAAGTCTCCCGGGTCACGGGCCCGGCCCGGGTCGCCGTCAACCTCCGCCGCGTCCAGGCCGACCAACTACGCAGGGGCCAGGCTCTGTTGACCCCCGAGCGGTGGTGGAGCGCCACCACCGTCGACATCCGCCACGCCCCCGGCAGCTCGGGACGCGCCGGCGCGTCGACCACGTCCCCACGGCTGCCCGCGGAACCGCTCGTCCACTGCGGAACGGCCGTGACCAGCGCCCGCCTGCGGCCGCTCCGTGAGGACTCGGCCCGGCTCACCCTGCGCACGCCGCTGCCCCTGCACGTCGGCGACCGGATTCTGCTGCGCGACCCGGGTTCCCGCCTGCTGCTGGGCGCCACCGTCCTCGACCTCGACCCGCCGCTGCTCACCGGTCGGGGGGCGGCGGCCCACCGCGCCCGCCGACTCGCGGCCGTCACCGACCCCCACGACCCCGCCGTCCGCGTGGCGGCCACCGGGCTGGCCCGGCGCCATCAACTGGTAAGCATGGGCTACGCGTTGCCGACCTCGGGTGACCAGTGGCTGGTCGACCCCGCGCACGCCGAACGCCTCGCCGCCGCGCTGGCCGGGGCCGTGCGCGAGCACGCCGCCGCCCACCCCGACGACCCGGGACTGCCACTGGCCGCGGCGCGCCGACGGCTTCAACTCCCGGACGGGGTACCGCTGTCGACGTTCACCGGTCCTGACCTGGTGGAGCGCGGGGAACGCCTCTACCGCGCGGTGGATGCCGAACGGCTGCCCCCCGCCGTCGCGACCGCCCTCGACCGGCTGCTGGCCGAGCTGGCGGAGGCCCCGTTCGCGGCCCCCACCCGACAGCGGCTCAACGAACTGGGTCTGAGCGGCGACGCGTTGGCGCTGCTGGTGCGGCGCGGGCGACTCGAACGCGTCGGCACGCTGTATCTCGCCCCCGGGGCAACCCCGCGGGCCGCGGCCCGACTCCGGAGGTTGCCGCAGCCGTTCACCGTGGGAGAGGCGGCCAGGGCGCTGGGAACCAGTCGACGGGTGGCCGTTCCGCTGCTGGAGGCGCTGGACGCCGCTCTGCTCACCCGCCGCCACCCCGACGGCCGCCGTGCCACGCGTGACCCCGTCCCCCATGCCGGTTGACCAGCTCGCGGCTTGACCGGCTCGCGGCTTGACCAGTCGGTCAACGGGTTGGCGCCGTCAGGCCGGAGACCGCGGCGCGCTCTCGCGCGGTGCGCCGCGCTCCCCTCATGACCTCCGGGTTTACCTGTCCAGTCGGTCGGCGGCCACATTGATCAGCACGACGACGGTGACGCCCAGCGACAACTGCCACCACAGGTCGAAGACGAAATGGAGCAGGGCGAAGAGCAGCCCTGCCGCCACCAGGTAGCCCACGACCGCCGTGAAGCGCTCCGCGCGCTCCTCCGCCAGCTCCGCCTCCTTGCGCTCCCGCTCGCTTCTCCGTCTGGCTTCGGCCTCCTCGCGGTCGCGTTCCCGCAGGGCGTCGCGGAAGGCGCGCTGCAGCTCGTCGGGGTCGTGTCGCTCGCTCAGGTTGAAGTTGACGCTCCCGTAGACGGAGCCGAACTGTCCCACCTGGCCGATGTCTCCGCCGTTGATCTCGTTGTGCGCGTTCGCGTCATCGTCCTCCTCTCGGTGAGTTCTCTCCATGCGGTCCAGCGTTCCAGCTTCACGGACACCGCTCCAGCACGGGCGGTCGCCAGATTCGTAACAGTGTGCGCCCCGCCACCCCGGTCTGACGCGTCCGGGGCGGGGACAGGAACGTGAGAGGGGGCGAGGCGAGCGCGCGGGGAGAGGTCGAGCGAGGTGCGGAGTGAACCTTGTCACTGACCGATCGGTCAGAACTGACCGATCGGTCAGGTTACGGTGGGGCCATGGCCCGCCCCTCCGCCGCGCTCCGCGGCCGCATCCTGGACTCCTCCCGGCATCTCTTCTCCGAGCGCGGCTACGAAGCCACCTCATTGCAGGAGATCGCCTCCGACGTGGGCTGCTCCAAGGCCGCGCTGCTTTACCACTTCAGAAACAAGGACGCGTTGCTCGCCGAGCTGCTGACCCCCGTCGGGCAGCGGGTGGTCGAGCTGCTGGAGAAGGTGGCCCCGCTCGACGGCGAGGAACTGGTCAGGACCACCGTGGCCGACCTGGTCGACAGCGCGCTGGAGTACCGGCTGGAGATCCGCCTGCTCTTCGAGGACCTGCCCCGGCTGTCGCACCGACCCGAGCTGAACCTGCTGCCCGACAGCACCGACCGGTTGTTCGACTGTCTGACCGGAAGATCGCGCGATCCCCGCGCCCGGGTGGCCGCCTCCATGGTGCTGACCGGGGTCGCCCTGACCGCGAGCGCCCCCGACAACGCCCCCGTCGGCGGCGAGGGCTCCGACGCCGACCTGCGCCAGGGCCTGGTCGAGGCCTCCCTGCGGGCCCTCGGCCGCGACGTCTGACCCCCGGGCGCCCCGCCCCCCGCCCCCAGGATCCCGAACGCCCCCACGATCCCGACGCCCCGGAAACCCACCGAAGGAAGACCCCCATGGCTACCCTCCTCTACCGGCTCGGCCGCGCGGCGTTCCGCCGCCGCGGACGCGTGGTCGCGGTCTGGCTGCTCCTGCTGGGCCTGCTCGGCGGCGCCGCCGCCGCGTTCAGCGGAACGATGACGGACGACTTCACCATGCCGGGCACCGAGTCCCAGCGGGCGATGGACGCGTTGGAACGTGACTTCCCGCAGGCCTCCGGCGCCGCCGGCACCGTCGTGGTCGCGGCCCCCGAGGGCGAGACTTTGGAGCCGGCCGACCTCGCGCCCCTGGTCCGGGAGGCGGCGGCCATTCCCGGCGTCGTCACCGCGATGGACCCCTTCGCCACCGGCGCCGTCTCCGACGACGGGCGCTACGCCCTGATCCAGACCCAGTTCGAGAGCGCCACCGCCGACATCACCCAGGAGCAGACCGACGCGTTCCAGCGGGTCGGCGCCGACGCCGACGGCCTGCGGGTGGAGCACGGTGGCGAGGTCGTCACCGCCCAGGCGGGGGTCCACGCCGGGGCGACCGAGGTCATCGGCGTGCTGGTCGCCGCGGTCGTGCTGGTCCTCACCTTCGGCTCCCTCGTGGCCGCCGGCATGACCCTGTTGAACGCGCTGATCGGCGTCGGCGTCGGCATGGCGGGGCTGTTCGCGCTGAGCGGCTCCGTCGAACTCAGCTCCACCGCCCCGATCCTCGCGCTGATGCTGGGCCTGGCCGTCGGTATCGACTACTCGCTCTTCCTCGCCTCCCGCTACCGCCAGCTGCTCACCGAGGGGGTCGACCCCGAGGAGGCCGCGGGCCGTGCCACGGGCACCGCGGGGTCGGCCGTCGTCTTCGCCGGCGCCACCGTCGTCATCGCGCTCTCCGGCCTGTCCGTCGTCGGCATCCCGTTCCTGACCGTGATGGGGCTGGCCGCCGCCGCGACCGTCGCGGTGGCCGTCGTGGTCGCCCTCACCCTGCTGCCCGCGATGCTCGGCTACGCCGGCGACCGCGTGCTGCCCCGCGCCCGACGCGGCGGGTCGGCGGACGCCGGCGCGAAGGCCCGCGCCCACGCCGCCGACGCCGCCGGTGGCGCCGAAACCGGGGGTGGTGCCGACGCCGTTGGTGGTGCCGAAACCCGTGGTGGTGCCGACGCCGACGCCGACGCGCGGCAGCGTCACGGCCGGGGCGCCGGCTTCGCCTGGGGACGACTGGTCACCCGCCTGCGCCTTCCGCTGCTCCTGGTCGGGGTGGCCGGCCTCGGGCTGCTCGCGTTGCCGATGCAGGACATGCGGCTGGCGCTGCCGGACGCCTCGACGGCCGCCGAGGACAGCCCCGAGCGGGGGGCCTACGACCTGACCACCGAGGGCTTCGGCCCCGGTTTCAACGCCCGGCTCGTCGCCGTGGTCACGGGTGACACCCCCGAGGCGACCGCCCGGGCGGCCGAGGAGGCCGCCGGCGTCATCGACGCCACCGAGGGGGTCGTCACGGTCACCCCGCCGCAGCCCAACGAGACAGGCACCACCGCGCTGTTGAACGTCACGCCGGCGACCGGTCCGACCGACGCCGCGACGGAGGACACCGTCCACGCGCTCCGCGACCAGGTCGCCGACATCGAGGGCGCCGACATCGCCCTGACCGGCACCACCGCCGTGGGCATCGACGTCTCCGAGAAGCTCGCCGACGCCCTGCCCGTCTATCTGCTCCTGGTCGTCGGGCTGTCCTTCTTCCTGTTGATGCTGGTCTTCCGCTCGGTCCTGGTCCCGCTGAAGGCCGCCGTCGGTTTCCTGCTGACCGTGGGCGCCACGTTCGGCCTCACCGTCGCCGTCTTCCAGGAGGGGCACCTCGCCGAACTCGTCGGTTTGGATACCACTGGTCCACTGGTCAGCTTCCTGCCGATCCTGCTCATCGGCATCCTCTTCGGACTGGCCATGGACTACGAGGTCTTCCTCGTCTCCCGGATGCGGGAGGACTACGTCCATGGCCACGCCCCGCGCCAGGCCGCCATCAACGGGTTGGGACACAACGGCCGCGTCGTCACCGCCGCCGCCGTCATCATGATCTCCGTCTTCGCCGGCTTCGCGCTCGCGGACGACCCGATCATCAAGTCCATCGGCTTCGCCCTCGCCGTCGGCGTGCTCATCGACGCCTTCGTCGTGCGCATGACCCTGGTGCCCGCCACGATGGCCCTGCTGGGGCGCGCCGCCTGGTGGCTGCCGCGCCCGTTGGACCGCGCGCTGCCCGACCTCGACGTCGAGGGCGAACGGCTCCAGCGTGAACTGGCCGCCACCCGCACCGAGTAGCGCCCCTGCCGGGGGCGTCCCGCCCGGCCCCTGGCCCCCGGCCCCTGGCCCCTGGCCCCTGGCCCTCGGCCCCCTGCCTCCGGCCTGGGCCGGGGCCTGGGTTGGGGCCGGGCTCCCGGCTCCGACCATCGACACTGGTCACCGACCACCGGCACCAACCACAGGTAGCGACCACCTGTCACCGGTAGCGACCACCGGCACCAACCACGGGTCCCTACCACCGACCACCGGTACCGACCACCAACCACCGGTACCAACCACCGGCACCGACCGGCACCAACCACCGGCACCGACCACCGGTACCGACCACCGGCACCAGCCACCGGTACCAACCACCTGCCACCGGTACCAACCACCTGCCGCCGGTACCGACCACCGGCACCGACTGGCACCAGCCACCGGTACCAACCACCTGCCATCCGCCACTAACCACCCGCCACCGGCGGTAGCCGCTGGCGGCAAAGCTGACCAGTTGGTGAGGGGAAGGGCGGCCACTCACCGGGTGTTTCAGTCAGTCGAGCGCGTGGGCACGGCACGTCCGCAGGATCTCGTCGGACAGTTCGGGCTGGACGTCACGCACGGCCCGGGCCAGGGCCATCGCCCCCACGAGCCGGCTGAGCAGCAGCATGGCGCGGTCCCGCGCCTCCTCCGGGGAGATCTCCCCTTCCCGCTCACGGGCGAACTCCCCGGCGAAGCCCGCGAGATAACCCTCCACCCCGGCCGCGTAGGCGCTCTGCACCGTTTCGCTGTGCCGCCCGGCGTCGGTGACCAGGGAGGCGGAGGGGCAGCCGCCGTCCGTGGCGTCGCGGTGGGCGGCCGAGAGATAGTCGTCCACCACCCGCCTCAGCGGCGGGCCGGCCGGGGCGACGCCTTCCTCAAGGGCCTGGTCCAGAACGCCCAGAGAGGCTTCGAACGAGGCGCCGCACGCCTCGGCGGCCAACTCGTCCTTGGAGGCGAAGTGGTTGTAGAAGCCGCCGTGGGTCAGCCCCGCCTCCTTCATCAGCTCGGCGATCCCCACGGCGTCGAAACCCTGCGAGCGGAACATGCGTCCTGCCGCCTCGACGATGTTCTGCCGGTTCCTGGCCTTGTCTTCCCTGGTGATGCGCGGCACGGCCGCCCTCCCGCGTCGGCGGTGTTTGACGTTTTCGATGTTACCTCTCATCATTCTTTAATGTTGCCCGTCATTAAAAGAGGTGGAGGTGCCATGCGCACCGTGGAGTACACCCGGCAAGGGGAAGCCGCACAGGTGCTGACGCTGAGGGAGCGGCCCCACCGGCCGGCTCCCGGCGCCGGGGAGATCCTGGTCCGCGTTCTGGTCCGGCCCGTGCACCGGGGAGACCTGCTCGCGGTGGAGGGCCCCCCGCGCCCCCCGGAATCCGCAGGCCCCCCGGAATCCGCAGGCCCTCCGGGATCCGCAGGCGCCCCGGAACAGTCAGTACCGCCAGCACAGCGGTCGGAGGCCCGGACTCCCGGAGTGGAGGGGATGGGAGTCGTCGAGAGCGTCGGAGCGGGCGTTCACGCGCCACGCCCGGGGCAGCGGGTGGCGTTCTTCCCCGTGCAGGGAACGTGGAGCGACTTCGTCGTGGTCCCCGCCGACCTCGCGGTGCCGGTGCCGGACGGGGTCAGCGACGAGACCGCCGCCCTGATGCTGGTCAACCCGCTGACGGTGCGGATGCTCCACCGCGCCGTGGAGGACGCCCTGTGCGGGCAGCGCGGGACCGTCGTCCAGACCGCCGCCGGTTCGTCCGTCGGCAGACTGATCAGCGCGGCAGCGGTCCGCCACGACCTTCAACTGGTCAACCTCGTGCGCGGCGACTCGGGTGCCCAGAGGACACGGAGGCTGTACCCCTCCCAGCCCGTGGTCGTGACCCGCGACGGCGACTGGCGGGAGCAGGTCCGCCGGCACGCCGGCGAGCGGGGCGTCCGGGTGGTCCTCGACAGCGTCGGCGGCGCCATGACCCGGGACCTGTCCGCGCTGCTCGCGGAAGGTGGAACCCTCATCTCCTACGGGCAGTTGGGGTCCGGCACCACACCGCTGGAGGCGCTGCCCCTCATCGCGCGGGCGCTGACGGTCCGGGGGGTGTCGGTGTTGCGCTGGTCGAGCCTGGCGCCGGAGGAGCGGGCCCGGGACGTGGCCTTCGCCCGGGACCTGGCGCGGAGGTCGCCGGAGCTGTTTGAGGTCGCGGCCAGTTACGACCTCGCCGACTTCGAGGCCGCCGTCGAGCACGCCCGCCGCCCGGCCAAGAGCGGGACCGTCCTGCTCACCACGGCGCGGACGGCCGCATCGGAACAGCCGACGGCCGCATCGGAACGGCGGACGGCCGCATCGCGACAACCGACGGCCGCATCGGAACAGCCGAAGGCCGCTTCCGAACCGCGGACGGCCGCATCGCGACAACCGACGACCGCATCGCCACGGCCGACGACCGCACCCGAACGGCGGACGGCCGCGTCGGAACAGGGAGGCGTCCGATGAGGATCGGAACGCTCGGAGCCGGGACGGTCGCCCAGGCCATCGCCCGGCACGCGATCCGGCACGGCCACGAGGTCGTGCTCAGCAACAGCCGGGGGCCCGCCTCCCTGGCCCCGCTGGTCGAGGAGCTCGGCACGCTCGCGACGGCCGGGACCCCGGCGCAGGCCGCCGCCGCGGACCTCGTCGTCCTCGCGGTCGGCTGGACGCGGATCCCCGACGCCGTCGCCGAACTGCCCCGCCTGGACGGGACCGTCGTCGTCGACGCCACCAACCAGTTCGCCTCCCTTCCCCCGAACCCGAGGATCGCGGACCTCGGCGACCTCACCGGCAGCGAACACGTGGCCTCCCTGCTTCCCGGCGCGCGCGTGGTCAAGGCGTTCAACGCCCTCCACGCGCGGTACCTCGCACCCGATCCCCGCCACGAGGCGGGCCGGCAGGTGCTGTTCCTCGCCGGCGACGACCCCGACGCCAAGGACACCGTGAAGGGCCTCGCCGCCGAGTTCGGCTTCGCCCCCGTCGACCTCGGAACGCTGCGTGAGGGAGGACGCCTCATCCAGCTCGGCGGCCCCCTGTCCGCCCTCCACGTCCTCCAACAGGACTGATACGCCCGCCAGTTCGCCCTCCTCCCGTTCGCGGGGAGCGCCCTCCGCCACGGCGGGGCGCCCTCCGCCAGGGAGGAGCGTCCTCCGTCAGAAAGAGACCTCCATGCCCCACCCGACCTCGGTACCCGACGTCCAGCCCCTCCTGCGACCCGTTCGACTGGGCGCGCTCCGGCTGCCCAACCGCGTCGTCATGGCGCCCATGACGCGCGCCAGGGCCGACAACGAGGAGCTGGCCCCCACCGCCCTGCACGCCGCCTACTACGCGCAACGCGCCGGCGCCGGCCTGATCGTCAGCGAGGGGACCTGGGTGAGCGACGACGCGATCGGCTTCGTCCACGTCCCCGGCATCTACACGGACGCCCAGATCGCCGGCTGGGCCCGGACCACCGAAGCCGTGCACTCCGCGGGAGGCCGGATCGTCTCGCAGCTTGGCCACGCCGGCGCCGTCTCGCACCCGGACCACCACGGCGGGAGGCTCCCCGCCGGCCCCTCGGCGATCAACCCGCGGGAGACGGCCTTCACCCCCGACGGCCCGAAGGAGTCCGTCACGCCGCGTGCCATGACCGCCGCGGAGATCGCCGGGACGATCGACGCCTTCCGGCAGGCGGCCGCCAACGCCCTGCGCGCCGGGTTCGACGGCCTGGAGATCCACGCGCAGGTCTCCCATCTGGTGGCCCAGTTCCTCAATCCCCGCCTCAACCGGCGCACCGACGCCTACGGCGGCAGCGCCGAGAAGCGGGCCCGGTTCCTCCTCGACGTCGTGGACGCGGTCAGCGGGGTGTGGGGCGCCGACCGCGTCGGCGTCAAACTCTCGCCCTACTGGAACGGCGGGCCCGCCTTCGCCGCCGACGCCGAGCAACTCGCCGACTACGACCGGCTCCTGGGAAGGCTCGACGACAGCGGCCTGGCCTATCTCCACCTGCTCGGCCCGGAACCCGGCACGGGAACGGACGACGCCCTCACCGCCTTCACCCGCTACCGCTCCCACTACCGCGGTGCCATCGTCGCCAACCTGGGCCTCACCCGGGCGAGCGGCAACGAACTGCTCGAACGGCGACTGGCCGACGCGGTCTCCTTCGGCGCCCCCTTCATCGCCAACCCGGACCTGGTCGACCGTTTCGCCCAGGGGCACCCGCTCGCCGTCGCCAACCGGGACACGTACTACGCGGGCGGCCCGCGGGGATACACGGACTACCCCGCGGTGACCGCCGGCCGTCCTCCGGTCCCCTGAGGCGGGTCACCGGCGGCCGACCACTTAACCACCGGACCACGGTTGCCCAGTTGCCGGCCGGCCGCGGCTGACCGCGGTTGACCAGTTGCGGGCAGGGCGCGGCTGGCCGCGGTTGACCAGTTGCGGGCAGGGCGCGGCTGGCCGCGGTTGACCAGTTGCGGGCAGGGCGCGGCTGGCCGCAGTTGAACCAGTTGCGGGCAGGGCGCTGCTGGCCGCAGTTGAACCAGTTGCGGGCAGGCCGCAGCTGACCGCGGTTGACCAGTTGCCGGCCCGCCGCGGCCGGCCGCGGCGGGCCAAGGGGTTGACCCGTGCGCGCCGCGAGCCGCCGGCCGGTCGCCACCGCGCCCGGTCGGCGGCTCAACCGCCCCGAGTGGCCCGGGAGGCGGCGCCCCAGGGCTGAGCCAGCAGCCCGGCCAGCTCGTCGGCGAACCGCACCAGTCCGGCGGCCTGTTCGTGCTGCCGGGCGATGTGGAACCCGTGGCGCCGGCCCCAGAACGCCGCCTCCACGGCATGGAACTGGGCCCAACGCCGGGCCCGTTCGCGATCGACCTCGGCCGCCTCGGCGAACATGTCGACCGCCCGGCGCACGGCCCGGCCGAGGTCGTCCGCCCGGAGCAGGGCGAGCGCGCGGGCCTTCAACAGCGTTCCCCCGTCGTAGGCGGGGTCGCCGACGTAGCCCTTGGGGTCGATGGCCAGCCACGGCTCGCGTGCGGCGCGCAGGATGTTGCCGGCGTGGAGGTCGCCGTGCACCATGACCTCCGGCTGGTCGTGGCCGAGCTCGCGCACGGTCGCGATGGCGGACGCCACCGTGTGGCCGTCCATGCCGTGGGTCAACTCGTCGGCGTCCAGGCGCAGTCGGGCCTCCCACTCGTCGGCCCGCGCGCTCAGCCTCGGCAGTTCGGGCGGCGCCGGAACGGCCAGCAGGCGGCTGATCCGGCCGCCGACGGTGATCACCTCGTCGGTGTCCTCGACCTCCGCGAGGGAGGCGGTGCGCGCGCGTTCCAGCAGCATCGCGTAGCGCTCGTCGTCGCGCTCGTGGAGCAGCACGGCGCCCCGGCCCGCCCAGACGGTGAACGCGTGCGGTTCGTGGTCGTTGCCGGGGTGCGGGAACGACACCTTCAACACCGCGGGCTCGCCGGACGGCCGCCGCCGCACGGGCACGACGACCCCGACCGCGCCGTGGACGGCGGCGCCGTCGGGGGAGCAGTTCCAGCGTTCCAGCAGTTCGTCGACCAGGGCGGGCAGACGGGCCAGCCAGGCGGTGCCCGCCTCGCCCTCGCGGGCGACGGTGTCCTGCGCGAACGCTTCCGGTACCTCGAACATCCCGGCACCCTATGTCCCCGTCCGCCCGCCGTGCCACGTGCCCGTGGCCGGGGCGGCGCCGGTCCCGGCGTGCTCCGCCGCGCTCGCCCGCGGGGTCCCGCGAACGACGTTCGACAGCTAGCATCGCGCCGAAGAGGGCGCGGGAGCGCTCCCATGACTTTCCGTGCCCGACGTCGCTCACCCCCCACCACCCCACCACCCCACCACCCCGACGGAAGGGGCGCACGTGAAGAGCCGCGCACGACCCTTGTTGACCCTGCTCGCCGCGATCCTCGCCGTGGTCGGACTGGCCGCGCTGCCCGCCGTCTCGCACGCCGGGCCCGCCGTCCCGGCGGAGGACCGCTCCGAAGCCGCCGACGCCGCGCCCGCCTCCGCCGAGGAGACCGTCGCGGCCATGCAGCCGGGCTGGAACCTCGGCAACACCCTCGACGCCACCGGCGACGACGAGACCTCCTGGGGCAACCCGCGCGTCACCCGGGAACTGCTCGCCGCCGTCAAGGCGGAGGGGTTCAACAGCGTCCGGATACCCGTGACCTGGACCCAGTACCAGGGCGAAGCGCCCGACCACACCATCGACGCCGACCACCTGGCCAGGGTCAGGGAGGTGGTCGACATGGCGCTGGCCGAGGACCTCTATGTACTGGTCAACGTCCACCACGACTCCTGGCAGTGGGTGATGGACCTGCCCACCCGCCACGACGAGGTGCTCAACCGCTACACCGCGACCTGGACCCAGATCGCCGAGGCGTTCGCGGACGCTCCCGCCGAGGTGCTGTTCGAGAGCATCAACGAGCCGTTCTTCGAGGGCAGTTCGGGAGACGCGCACAACGCCGAGCTGCTCCACGAGCTGAACGCGACGTTCCACGAGATCGTCCGCTCCACCGGAGGCCGGAACGCCGAGCGCGTGCTCGTGCTCCCCACCCTCCAGACCTCGGCCGACCAGGCGCGGCTCGACGAACTCAACGCGACCTTCGACGCGTTGGACGACCCCAACCTGGCGGCCACCGTCCACTACTACGGCTTCTGGCCGTTCAGTGTGAACGTCGCCGGCTACACCCGCTTCGACGAGGAGACCGAGGCCGACCTGACCGGCATGTTCGAGCGGGTGGACCAGAGCTTCGTCTCGCGCGGCATCCCGGTGATCCTGGGCGAGTACGGGCTGCTGGGCTTCGACCGGCACACCGGGACCGTGCAGCAGGGCGAGAAGCTGAAGTTCTTCGAGGCGTTCGGCGCCGAGGCCCGCGAGCACGGCGTCACCACCATGCTCTGGGACAACGGGCAGCACCTCGACCGCGTGGGCGGTTTCGGCTGGCAGGACCCGGCGCTCTTCGCGCACATCTCCGCGAGCTGGAGCGGCCGTTCTGGCACCGCGTCCAGCGACCAGGTCTACGTGGAACGCGGCGCCGATCCGGGGGACGCCACCCTGACGCTCAACCCCAACGGGCACACCCTCACCGCCGTCACCCACGACGGGCAGCCCCTCGCAGAGGGCGCGGACTACACCGTCACGGGAGACCAACTCACGCTCAGCGCCGAGCTGTTGACCGAACTGACGGCTGGTCAGGAGCACGGGGTCAACGCGACGCTGGAGCTGGAGTACTCCTCCGGCGTGCCGTGGCAGGTCCGGGTGCTGGTCCACGAGACCCCGACGTTGGAGTCGGCCTCCGGCACCACCGAGGGACTCCTCGTCCCGGCCGCCTTCCTCGGCGACCAACTGGCCACCATGGAGGCGTACTACGACGACGGCAGCATCGCCGGGCCGCAGGACTGGACGCCGTTCAAGGAGTTCGGCTACACCTTCGACCCGGACTACGAGGCCGGCACCGTCGCGCTCACCGCGGAGTTCTTCGCCGAGGTGCGCGACGGGGCGACGGTCGAGCTGACGTTCCACTTCTGGAGCGGCGCCACGGTGGACTACACGCTCACCACCTCCGGCTCCACGGTCACCGGCGCGCCCGCCTGACCGGAGGCACGCTCCGGCGCGGGTGTCCCACTCCCCCCGGACACCCGCGCCGGTCCCGTTCCCGGCGCCCCCGGCCCTCGTCAGACGGTCGGGGCGACCACCCGCAGCAGGTTGCCGTCGGGGTCCGCGGCGACGAACGTGCGGCCGAAGACCGTGTCGGCCGGCTCGCTGACCACGCGGACGCCCTTCGCCACCCAGAGGGCGAACCTGCGGTCGATCTCCGCCGGGTCGCCCGGCAGTTCGAGACAGACCTCACTGGCGCGCGGCGCCGCCGCGCTCGCCTCGGTGAGCTGCCCGCTCCAGAGGGCGAGGCTCGCGCCCTCGCCCAGGGCGAAGGCGACATAGCCGGGGGTCTCGAAGCTGGGCTTGATCTCCAGCAGGTCCGCGTAGAAGCGGGTGGCTTCCGGCGCGTCGGTGACGTGGACGATGAAGACGATCGAGGAGGACATGGCTTGTTCCTAGCGTCGTGGTTTCCTGACGCGGGGAGCCTGCCGGTCATTCCTGACGGATCCTGTCGTGTTCTCTGGAACTCTTGGATCTGTGACTCCTGACCGCTTCTTCTCGCTGCTGCTGGTGCTCCAGTCCCGGGAGACCACGACGACCGCCGAACTGGCCACCCAGGTCGGTGTGTCGGTGCGCACCGTCCTCCGGGACGTGCGGTGGCTCCAGGAGGCGGGCTTCCCCGTGCTGGTCAGGCGGGGCCGCGGGGGCGGGGTGACTCTTCTGCCGGGTGGCCCGCTCGACACCGCCCGGCTCACGCCCGGCGAACGGGACCACCTCGCCCTCCCCGGCCTCGACGACACCCAGCGCGAGCAGCTGGGCGCCTCGACCGACGCCCGGCGCGCGCACCGGAAGGTGCGCTCGACGCTGCGCCCCTCGGCCGACGCCGCGCTGCCCCTGAGTGCCGTCGTCACCACCGACAACAGCCCCTGGTACTCCCGCGACATCGAGGGGCTGCCCCCGGCCGCGCTGGTGTCCGACCTGCGGCGCGGCGTGCGGTTGCGCGTCAACTACCGGCGGGCGGAGGAGAGCGAGGCCACCTGGCGCGTCGTCGACCCCTACGGCCTGCTGGCCAAGGCCGGCAGGTGGTATCTGGTCGCGGACTCCGTGGGGCGGCCCCGGCTCTACGCGCTGGAGCGGCTGGTCGACTGGGAGCCGGTGCGGGCGCCCCGGCGGCACCGTCCGGACGCGACCCTGGCCGGCGTCGCGGCGGAGCTGACGGCGCGCTGGGAGAACCCGGAGGACTTCACCATCCACGCCACACTCGAAGCGCGCCACCTCGGGAAGGCCAGACGCCTCCTCGGCAGCCGACTGGCCGGTGTGGGCGAGGCGAACGGGCCGTGGGTCGGCATCACCGTCAACGGCCGCGGCGTCGAGGACGTCCGACTGCTGCTGCCGTTCGGCGGCAGCGTCACCGTCACCGGCCCGCCTGAGGCCCGCGCCCGGGTCCGACAGCTCGCCGCGGAGCTGCTCGACCACCACGGGTGAACGCCGCCCGGCGGGGCCCGCCACGCCGTTGACCGGGGCCCGCCACGCCGTTGACCGGGCGGAACGGTGCCCGTGACCGGGCAGAACGATGCCTGTGACCGGGCGGAACGGTGCCCGTGACCGGGCGGAACGGTGCCGGTGACCGGGAGTGAACGGTGTCGGTCACCGCGGTCGACGGCGCCCGTGACGGGGAGTGAACGGCGCCCCCGGCCGGGGCCGGCCGCGGCCGGGGAGGGCGCCGAGGAGGGCGCGAGGTGGAGCCGGGAACGCGTCGAAGATTACGAATCGGCTCGATGTGTCGAGCGTATTGCCCGTTCTTTACTGGGCCGGTTACGGTACCCACTCAGCGGAGGGAAAGCGCTTACCCTGTCCGTTGCGCGCAGGTCTGATCCACTGCCGCCACGGTCGGGATCGCCGTTCCCCCTCTTCCTTCCGCACCGGTCCCACTCGGTGTCAACCCGGCACCAACCGGCCTTCCTCCGGTCTCCGCCGGGCCCAACCGTTCCGACCCGGTCCCCCGTGACCGCCGAGATCTTCGTGACCCTCCGTACCTTTTCCGTGCCCGCGATCCCACGATCCGGCGATCAACTGCAAGGAGCACCCCTTACATGGCCAAGCGGCGAAGGAGAGCCGTCTCCTGGGCTGCGGCGCTTTCGGCGTCCGTGCTTCTGGTGACGGCCTGTTCCGGAGATCCCCGGGGCGGTGACGAGGACGTCGTGCTGATCGGCGTCTCGTTGCCGCTGACCGGCGACTTCTCCGAACCCGGCAAGGGCGTCCAACGTGGCTACGAGGCGTGGGTCGAGTCCGTCAACCGCGACGGCGGACTCCTCGGCAGACGCGTCGAGCTGAAGATCCTGGACGACCAGTCGGCCGCCGACCGGGTCGTCCAGGACTACGAGGCGCTGATCGCGCTGCACGAGGTGGACCTGGTCTTCGGGCCGTTCTCCACCCGGCTCGTGATCCCCAGCGCGCGGGTCGCCGAGGAGTACGGGATGCTCTTCGTCGAACCGGCCGGCGCGGCCAACGAGGTCTTCGAGCAGGGCTTCGAAAACCTCTTCTACGCCGCCCCCGCGATAGCCAACGACCACTACGACCACCTCGCCGATCACATCCTGTCGCTTCCCGAGGACGAACGGCCGCAGACGGTCGCCGTCGCGTCGATGGACGACCCGTTCGCGCAGGCCACCGCCTACGGTCTGCGCGACCGGCTCCGCGAGGGCGGGCTGGAGATCGTGGTGGACGAGGAGTACCCGCCCAACACGACGGACTTCTCCAGCATCGCCGCCAAGATCAACGCCTCGGGCGCGGACATGGTGGTCGGCGGCACCCAGTACCAGGACGCGGTCAACATCATCGTCCAGTTGCAACAACTGGACTACCAGCCGAAGTTGGCGGCGTTCTCCACGGCCCCCACCAACCCCGAGTTCTCGGCGGCCATCGGCTCCCGCACGGAGGGGATCGTCTCGCCCACCGGCTACACGCCGGACGCGCCCTTCCCCTCCAACGTGGAGTTCGTCGAGCTGTACCAGGAGATGTTCGGCACCCCGCCGGCCGAGGACGAGGCGAACGCCTTCACCACCGGCCAGGTCGTCGCCGCCGCCGTGGAGGCGGTCGGCTGCGCCGAGCAGGGCGAGTGCCAGGAGCGGCTCGTCGACTGGCTGCACGAGAACGAGGTGGAGACCATCGTCGGCCCGCTGAGCTGGGACGGTCAGGGCCGCCCCGAGGGCGCGCACCTGATCCAGCAGTACGTGGACGGCGAGATCCGCATCGTGCTTCCCGGGGAGACCAGGGAAGCCGAGTTCCTCTACCCGAAGCCGGAGTGGTGAGCAGGGCATGGACGGAACACTTCTCTTCCAGAGTCTGGTGCTGGGCGTGCTGCTCGGCGGGCTCTACGCCATCCTCGCGGCCGGGCTGACGCTCTACTTCGGCGTGATGCGGGTGGTGATGATCGCCCACGCCGCGTTCGTGATCCTGGCCGCCTACCTGGCCTGGTGGTTCCACCGGGAGACGGGCCTCGACCCGCTCTTCTCGATGGTCCTGACCGTGCCGCTGTTCTTCGTCATCGGCGTGCTGATCCAACGGGTGCTGATCACCCGGCTGCGGCCCGCGACGCTGACGATGATGTCGGTGCTGCTGACCTTCGCGATCGCGCTGCTGATCGAGGGGCTGCTCGGCCTCTTCTGGTCCGGCACCCAGCGCCGCGTGCAACTGTCCTACTCCGGCGACAACTTCGAGTTCTTCGGAGCCAGGATCGCGGTCGTCAAGCTGATCGCCTTCGGGCTCGCCGTGCTCTCCCTGGCGCTGCTCTTCCTGCTGATGAAGAAGACCAGGTTCGGGCTGGCGCTGCGTGCCACCATCCAGCACCGGGAGGCCGCCCAGCTGGTCGGCATCAGGACCGACTGGGTCGCCGGGATCGGCTTCGGCATCGGCCTGGCCACGGCGGCCATCGGCGGCACCGCGCTGTCCCTGGACGCCACCATCTACCCCTCTTTGCACTGGAGTTGGATCGGCCCGCTGATGGCGATCATCGTGGTCGGCGGCCTGGGCTCGATCCCGGGCACGGCGATCGCCGCGTTGGTCCTCGGCGTCGGCCAGAGCCTTCTGCAGGTCGAACTGGGAACCACCTGGGCACAGACCCTGTTCTATGTGGCCCTGTTCCTGACGCTGATGCTCCGCCCCCAGGGTTTCTTCGGAGGTCGCCTTGCCCAACGCTTCTGACACCGAGGAGAGAGTCGCCCGGTCGACCGGAGGCGGCTTCACGATGCCCGGATGGGTGCGCCCCGCCGCGCTCGCCGTGGGGGTCGCGCTGGTCCTGCTCTTCCCCGAGCTGGTGCCGAACGCCTATGTGCTGTCGGCCGGTGTGATCGTCGCCTCCTACGCCTGCACGGCCACCGCCTGGAGCTTCATGGGCGGGTTCACCGGCTATGTCTCACTGGGCCACGCCGCCTTCTTCGGCATGGGCGCCTACGGCACGGGGATCCTGATCCGCGACCTCTCGCTCCAGCCGTTCCTGGCCTGGCTGCTGTCCGGGCTGATCGTGCTCGTCATCACCATCCCGGTCGGCATCGCCGCCCTGCGGGTGCGGGGCGCGTCCTTCGTGATCGTGTCCATCTCGTTCGTGCTGATCCTGCTGCTGGTCTCCCAGGCGTGGGAGGCCTTCACCGGCGGCGCCAACGGGCTGAACGTGCCGCGCCCGTTCGCCGACCTCTACCGTCCCGACCACCACCGCATCTTCTTCTACCTGTTCGTGGCGTTGCTCGCGGTCATGCTGCTCACCTGGTGGGTCATCGACCGTTCACGCTTCGGCGCCGGGCTGAAGGCGGTGCGGGAGGACGAGGACAAGGCCGAGGCGCTGGGCGTGCCGACCCGCGACTACAAGCTGGCGGCCTACCTGATCTCGGCGACCTTCACCGCGCTCGCCGGCGGGATGTACGCGCTGTGGTTCGGCGACCTGGACCCGATCTTCCAGTTCTCGATCCTGCTGGGCGCCTACATGGTGCTGATGGCGCTGCTCGGCGGCGTGCGGCACCTGTTCGGCCCGCTGGTCGGGGCCGTGGTGGTCGGGTCGGCGCTGGAGTACTTCAAGCTGGAGTTCGGTGACACCCAGCTCCACCTGGTCTTCACGGCGATCCTGCTGGGCATCGTGGTGCTCTTCATGCCGGACGGGGTCATCCCGGCGGCCGGCGCGCTGCTGCGCCGCTTCGGCCCGCAGGACACCTCGATCCGGGAGATCACCGCCGAGGAGCTGCTGGAGCGGAACAGGGCGGCGGCCGAGCGCGAGGGCGCGGCGGCCGGCCGGGGCGGCGGGAAGCCGAGCGACGGAAGCGGGGAAACGCCATGAGCGAGGCGGCGAAGAAGCCGGCCACCGGTCTGGAGACCGTGCGCCTGACCAAGTCCTTCGGCGGGGTGCGGGCGGTCGACGAGGCCACGGTCGCCTTCCGCGACGGTCGGATCAACGCGTTGATCGGGCCGAACGGTTCCGGCAAGACCACTTTCTTCAACTGCGTGACCGGGATGATCAAACCGGACTCCGGTTCTGTCCTTTTGCGGGGGAAGGAGATCACCGGCCGCCCGCCGCACCGGATCGCACGCGGTGGCATCGGCCGCAGCTTCCAGCTGTGCCGGATCTTCCCCCGGATGACCCTGCTGGAGAATCTGCTGGTGGCGGTCCGCGCCACCGGGCTGCGCCAACTGCTGGCGCCCGCCCGCGAGGCCGAGGCGATCGAGCGCGCACGGGGGCTGCTGGTGCGCGTCGGCCTGGACCACCTGGAGAACGCCGAGGCCGGCGCCATCTCCTACGGACAGCAGAAGCTGCTGGAACTGGCGGGGGTGCTGATGTCCGACCCCGACACGATCATGCTCGACGAGCCGGCGGGCGGCGTCAATCCGTCGTTGATCGGCCGGATCGGCTCGCTGGTCAGGGAGTTGAACGCCGAGGGCAAGACGTTCCTGATCGTCGAGCACAACATGGAGATGGTGATGAGCCTCTCCGACCATGTGGTCGTCTTCGACCGGGGCCGGCCCATCGCCGAGGGGCCGCCCTCGGTGGTGCAGGAGGACCCGCGAGTGCTGGAGGCCTACCTTGGCGTCTGAGGAGAAGGACGGGACCACGCGGCCGGCCGAACGCCCGCTGCTGGTGCTCGACGACGTGTACGCCGGCTACGGCCGGGCCGCCATGGTGCTGCGGGGGCTCTCCGTCAAGGTGCCGCCGCGCACCGTGGTCTGCCTGGTCGGCCCGAACGGCGCCGGCAAGTCCACCGTGCTCAAGGTCGCCAGCGGACTGCTGCGCCCGCGCGAGGGGCGTGTGGTGGTCGACGGCTCGGACGTCACGGGCCAGGGACCGCAGCAGATGCTGCGCTCCGGGCTCGCCCACGTGCTCCAGGGGCACAGCGTCTTCCGCGAGATGACGGTCGAGGAGAACGTGCTGCTCGGCGCGTACACGCTGCGCGACCGGGCCCGGATCGCGGAGCGGGTGGCGTTCGTCCAGGAGCTCTTCCCGATCGTGGGGGAGCGGTGGAAGCAACTCGCCGGGCTGCTGTCCGGCGGGCAGCAGAAGCAGGTGGAGTTCGCCCGTTCGCTGATGATCGACCCCAAGGTGGTGCTGCTCGACGAGCCGTCGATGGGGCTCGACCCCAAGACCACGGCGACGGTCTTCCAGCAGATCACCCGGATGCGGGACGCGGGCACGGCCGTGCTGCTCGTGGAGCAGAACGCGCGGCGCGCGCTGGAGACCGCCGACCTCGGCTGCGTCCTCGACCTCGGCCGCGTCCACATCTCGGGCCCGGCCGCCGAACTCCTCGCCGACCAGCGCCTCTCCGAGCTGTATCTGGGAGGCCGGCCCAGGTCGACGGCCTGAACCACCCCCGTTTCCGCAGGGGACAGCGCCCCCGGGCAGCCGCCAGGCCCGGGGGCGCCGTTCCCCCTCGGAGTGCGCGCGGGCGGGGCGGGGGCGGCGCGACGGCGTCGTCGGGGGCACGGGTGCGGCCGGCCGGTGACGACGGCCGACATCGATGGTCGCGCGGACCGGCCGCGCGGACCGGCCGCGCGGACCGGCCGCGCCGTCCGGCAAAGTGCCGACCCCGGTCGTTCAGACGAAACGCAGCCGGTTCTCCCGGTCGTTGCGGGCCACATACAGCGTGAGGAACGCCTGCCCGGCCATCGCGCCGATGCGGTGTTCGCGGCCGTAGTACGTGTTCTCGCCGGACTCGCCGTAGGTGCGGCCGTCCGTGAAGCGGTCCATCAGCCGCAACTGTTCCTCGTTGTGCAGCCGCTCCCACTCGGCGGCGGGCGGTGCGATGCCGGTGTCCTGGCCGGTGAGGGAGACCAGCAGGTCGAAGTTGCCGAAGTAGAAGGGGAAGTGGGTTCCCCAGTCGTTGCCCTCGGGGTAGTGGATCTCGCCGGAACCCGGCTGGTAGATCGTCGTGGTGGAGCCGTCCTCGGCGGGGAACGGCAGGTCGACCAGCGCCGAGTAGACCCGGGGGATGTGGTGCAGGGCGGCCAGGGGCGCGCCACGGTCGGCGAGGCCGTAGACGAAGCCCTGGTAGAGGCTCTGGTCGAAGGAGACCATGTAGAGCGGGTGCAGCCGGTCGTGGTTGTCGAGGGTGCCGTCGTCGGCGATGTTGGTACCGCGCAGCCAACGGGACAGCTCGATGCCGTTGACCGTCTCGTTGCTGGTCAGGTCGGCTGGGCAGGCGGCGGCGGAGACCAGCAGCTCGATGTTGCGGCGCTGCCAGGCGGCGGCGTGCGGGTGGTCGGGGAGCATTACCTCGGCGAGGGAGAGCACGGCGGCGCTCCAACTGTTCTCCTCGGCCTTGCTGTCGCCCGGGGTGACCACCGTGCCGTCGCGTCGCCGCTCGTAGAGCTGATGACCACTGGTCCCGACCAGGTACAGGTCATTACCAGTGGTCAACCTGTCGGCCTCCCAGACCGTCATGGCGACGACATGGCCGCGTTCTGTGGCATCCAGTTCGTCCCAGAACAGCCAGCCGGCCAGGGCGGTGTAGTACGCCCACAGCGCGGTCTGCCAGCCGCCGCCCCAACGGGTCTTCTCGTCCTCGTTGTTGGCCAGGTGGCGGGCGGCGAGGGTGCGGATCAGGTTGCGGGTGCGGATCGTGGCGTTGGCGGCCGACAGGTCGCGGGGGTCGTAGACCCCGGTGGTCAGGGCGGTGGTCGCGGCCACCGCCGCCATGGCGGGCAGCCGGATGGCGCGCTCGTCGGTGCCGCGCAGGTCGATGTAGCCGTCGGGGAGGTAGGTGCGGTAGGTCCCGGCGTACCAGGGGCCGATGAGGTAGCGCGCGCTGCCGGCGAGGACCGTGACCGTGCGGCCGCCGGCCGGGTCGGTCGCGGCGTAGTCGCCGAGTCCGGCCCAGTCGACGGGCACCACCTCGGCGGCGGCGCGTGGGGTGCGTGGGGGACGCGCGGCGCGTGCGGGGTGCGCGGCGGCCGCGGGGGAGGACGGTCCGAAGGCGGCGGCGGCGCCGAGGGCCGCCGAGGCGCCGAGGAGACCGCGTCGGGAGAGGCGGGGCGGACGGTGGGAGGGGAGATCGGCGGTCATGGCGCTCCTTTGGTCCGGAGGGCGGTGCGGCGCGGGCCCGCGCGTTCACGCCTTGACGGCTCCCGAGGCGAAGCCCGAGGTCACCTGGCGTTGCAGCAACAGGAAGATGAGGAGGGCCGGCACGGCGAAGAGGGTGGAGGCCGCCATCGTGGCGCCCCAGTCGGTGCCGAAGGTGTTTTGGAAGGAGGTGAGCCAGACGGGCAGGGTGCGACTGTCCTGGTCCTTGATGATCAGGAAGTTGGCGTAGGCGAACTCGTTCCATGCCGTGATGAACCCGAAGAGGGAGGTCGCCATCAGCCCGGGGGCCAGCAGCGGGAAGACCACCCGCCGGAACGCCTGCGGGCGGGTGCAGCCGTCGACCTGGGCCGCCTCCTCCAGCTCCTCCGGCACGGTGGCCAGGAAGTTGCGCAGCACCACGATGGTGAAGGGCAGCGTGATCATGAAGTAGACCAACGTCAACGCGGGCAGCCGGTCCAGCAGGTCGGCGTCCCGGTACATGATGTAGATCGGGATGATCAGCGACTCCCACGGCGCCATCTGCGCGGCGAAGACGATCAGCAGGAACGCGCGCCGGCCGCGCCAGCGCATCCTGGCCACGGCGAAGGCCGCACCGAGCGCCACGACGAGGGAGAGCAGTACGGCGCCGACGGTGAGCATCAGACTGTTGCGCCAGAACAGCCAGAAGCCGTCACTGCTGATCGCGGTCCGGAAGTGTTCCAATGTCCAGTCGAGCGGAATCAGTTGGGGTGTGTCTGTCTGGATGTCCGTCGCCGGTTTGAAGGCGGTCGAGAACATCCAGTAGACGGGGAAGACGCAGAAGACGAAGACCCCGACGGCCAGCGCCGAGCGCAGCGGGTGGCGGCGCGGCCGGCGGCGGGGAGGCCGCGGCCGGGCCCCGGCGGGGGAGGACGACGACACGACGGGGGTCACAGCTCGGCCTCCTGCCGGTAGAGCTGGCGGAAGTAGACGACCAGGACGGTCGACATCAGCAGCACCGTGATCATCGAGGCGGCCGAGCCCAGGTCGTAGCGTTGCTGGGAGAGCGCGGTCTGCACGGCGTAGACGGGCAGGATCGTGGTGGCGTCGCCGGGGCCGCCCTGGGTGATCACCCAGATCTGGACGAACGCCCGGAAGGTCCAGATCACCTCCAGGCAGAGCACCAGCAGGAAGATCGGCCGCAGCATCGGGTAGGTGATGGTGCGGAACGCCTGCCAGGCGCCGGCGCCGTCGAGCCGGGCGGCCTCGTGCAACTCCCTGGGCACAGTGGTCAGTCCGGCGTAGAGGGTGATGGCGGCGAACGGGATCGACTGCCAGACCACCAGAAAGACCACGATGGCAAAGGCCGCGGGGCCGTTGGCAAACCAGGGATAGCGGTCGAACGAGTCGAAGCCCAGACTGGTTAGTGACCAGTTGACCACTCCGTACTCCGAGTGGAACATCCACTGGAAGACCGTGGTCGCCGCGATCACCGGCATCCCCCAGCCCAGCACCAGACCGCTCAGCACCATCGTCCTGCCGAACCGCCCCAACCGTTCGACCAGCAGCGCGACCAGCGTGGAGAGCACCATGATCAGCACCACGTTGATCGCCATGAAGAGGAAGGTGCGACGGACCACCTCCCAGAAGCGGGGGTCCCCCAGCAGCTCCGTGTAGTTGTCCAGCCCGACGAACCGCGCGTCACCGTTGATCAGTTCGCGTAGTCGGAAGTCCTGGAGCGAGATCAGCACGCCGCGCAGCAACGGAACCAGCAGCAGCGCCGCCGCGCCCAGCACCGTGGGCGCGATCAGCAGGTAGGGCCACCAGCCCGAGCCGCGCGGGCGGCCTCCGGGGTGGGGCGTGCCCCGGCTCGGTGGGGGCTCGGGAACGGTCGCGGACGGCGTGGCGCGCCGTGGGCGCCGGCCGGTGGCCTGCATGGGACTCCCTTCGACTCCGCCCGGGGCGCCGACCGGTGGGGGACGACCGGTCCGGCGGTGGGCCGGGCACGGGCCCACCCGGAGGGGACCCGCTCGGGGAACGGGACGTGGGGCGTGGCTTAAGGCGCGTGGCTCGGTGCGCGTGGAGTGGGGCGCGCGGAGTGGTGTGGGGGACGGAACGCGGGGGGCGGGTGCGCCGAAGTGCCGGGCGCGTGCGTGGGGCGAGGGGCGCGCGTTACGGATTGAGCGCCCTGGTGATGATCTCGGAGGCGTCGCGCGCGGCGTCGGCCGGATCGGAGCCGGTGAGCACCGCCGTCAGATACTCCTTGATCGGGTTCTCCGCCTCGACCGCCGCCCACGCGGGCGTGTTGGGCGTGGCCCGGCCGTTGGCGGCGCCGACCGCCATCGCGGCCACGCCCGGGTCGTCGGCGACCTGGTCGACCAGCGTCGTCTTGTTGGGCACATAGCTCATGGCGCGCGACAGCTCCTGCTGCCAGTGCTCCCCGGTCAGTTCCTCGACGAAGGTGAAGGCGGCCTCGGGGTCGTGGGAGGCGGCCGGGATGATCAGGTCGGAGCCGCCGGTGAAGACGGCGCCCGGGGTGTCGGCGGTCTTGCCGGGGATCGGGAAGAAGCCGATCCTCCCCTCCAGTTCGGGGTTGCGTTCCGCGATCAGTTTCGCGCCGCCTGGCACGGCGATGATCTGGGCCACCTCGTTCCCGGCGAAGACCTCGACCTGCGGGGGTTCGGCCTCGTCGGAGTCGCGCGGGCCCTGCCCCAGTGCCTGGAGCCGCTCGTAGAACTCCATGCCGGCCAGGGCCTCGGGGGTGTGCAGCGCCCCCTCCCAGCCGTCGCCGGTCTCCACGGCGAGTTCGCCGCCCTCGTCCCAGATGAACCCGGACAGCGCATACCAGTTCTGTCCCGGCAGATAGATCCCCTGCTGGCCCTCGGGTTCGTTCAACTGCTCGGTGGCGGACAACCAGGCGTCGCGCGTGGTGAGTTCGGCCGGGTCGATGCCGGCGGCCTCGAAGAGGTCGGTGCGGTAGATGACCACTCGGTTGGCCGCGTAGTAGGGGATCCCGTACTGACGGTCCTCCACCGCGCCCGGCTCGGCCAGCCCCGGCAACCAGTCCTCGCCGCCCAGCTCCCCGACCCGGTCGGTGAGGTCGGTGACCCCGCCGCTGGCCGCGTACTGGGCGACCTGGGTGTTGCCCACCTCGATGACATCGGGGGCGTCGTTGCTGGCCAGGGCGGCGGTGACGCGTTCGCCTATGCCGTTCCAGTCCTGGATCTGCACGTTGACGTCGATGTCCTGGTGCGCCTCCTCGAAGGCGGTGACGAACTCCTCCTGGAACTCCTGGCTGACGCTGTCGCGCATCAGCCAGACGTCCAGGGTCACGGGACCGTCGCCGTCGCCCGAGGAGCCCCCGCAGGCTGTCAGGGCCATGACGCTGGTCAGGACGGTGGCACAGGCCAGAGGACGGAACTTCACGGGTCACCTCGGGTGGGGGAGGGCGAAGGAGACAGGCGTGATTGACCAGTTGGCTTGGCTGTGGGGCGTGGTAAGCGTCGAAAATGGCATAGACCTTTGGGGTCGTCAAGGCTGCGGGGAATTCCCGGTTCGGCCGGGTGACGCCGCGAACTACCCCTGCGGCATGGAGGTTTGTCACCCTCGGCGACCGACGGCCGTCCCCCGGGGGCCGGCGAGTTCCGTGCCCCCGCCACCCTTGACATCGTTCCGCCGGGGCTGCCACTTTGCTTTACCAGCTTCGGCTTTTTGCTTACCAGTTGGTGAAGCAGACACACGTCTCCCCACCCGTGGACCCCGGGCCGCCCGCCCCTCGGAGGCATCCGTGCTCATCCCGCTGCCCCACCACCTTCTCGAACGCACCGGCCACTTCCACCTGACCGCCGACACCGCGCTGCGGCTGACACCCGGCACGGAACCGGTCGCCGCACTGCTGCGCGCCACCCTCGCCCCGAGCACCGGCCTGTCGCTGCCGGCGCGCGCCGACGGGAAGCTGTCACTGGTCATCGATCCCGCGCTGACCGGCCTCGGCCCCGAGGGCTACGGGCTGACCGTCGGTTCCGAGGCCGTGCTGCTGCGCGCCGGCACCCTCGCCGGCCTGCGCAACGGCGCCGCCACCCTGCTGCAACTGCTGCCCCCCGCGGCGCTCGGCGCGAGCCCGGCGCGCGACGTCGTCTGGCGACTTCCCCGCGTGGAGATCACCGACCGGCCGCGGTTCCCCTGGCGCGGTGCCATGCTGGACGTCGCCCGCCACTTCCAGCCCCTGTCGTTCCTCAAACGGTTCGTCGACCTGCTGGCGCTCCACAAGCTGAACGTGTTCCACCTCCATCTCACCGACGACCAGGGCTGGCGGATGCCCGTCGCGGGCCACCCGGCGCTCACCGAGGTCGGCGGCTGGCGGGCGGAGTCGATGGTCGGCCGCGCCGGCAGTGGCCGCTTCGACGGCGTTCCGCACGGTGGTCACTACACCAGAGGCGAGCTCACCGAACTGGTAAAGCACGCGGCCTCGCGCGGTGTGACCGTCGTCCCCGAGATCGAACTCCCCGGCCACACACGGGCGTTGCTCGCCGCCTACCCGCACCTCGGCAACGACCCGACCCGACGCCTCCCGGTCTGGACGGAGTGGGGCGTCTGCCGGAACGTGCTCGGCGTCTCCGACGCGGCGCTTGAGCTGTGCCGCGAGGTGCTGGCCGAGGTGATGGACGTCTTCCCCGCCGAGCACGTGCACATCGGCGGCGACGAGTGCCCCACCGTCGAGTGGGAGAGCAGCCCGGCCGCGCTGGCCAGGGTCCGCGCCGAAGGCCTTTCGGGCCCCGCCGCGCTGCGCGGCTGGTTCCTGCGGCGGATGGCGGAGTTCCTGCGGGAGAACGGCCGCACTCCGGTCAGCTGGGACGAGGGGGAGGAGGCGGCGCTGCCGCCCGAGACGCTGACCATGTCGTGGCGCGCCGGGGAGCACACCGCGCTCGCCGCCCGCCGTGGTCACCGGGTCGTCGCCACCCCCTGGGACCGTACCTATCTGGACTACCCGCGCTCCGCCGACCCGGGCGAACCGCTGGGCCAGGACGGGGTGGTGACCCTGGACGCCGTCGCCGGCTTCGACCCGGCACCCGCCCGGCTCCCGCACGCCGAGGCGGTGCTCGGCACCCAGGCCCAGCTGTGGACCGAGTTCGCCCCCACCCCCGCGGACGTGGAGTACCTGGCCTTCCCCCGACTGGCCGCGCTCGCCGAGGCGGCCTGGAGCGCGCCGGGCGCCGCCCCCGCGCGCGGGCCCCGTTCCCTCACCGAACGACTGGTAAAGCACGGCGAGCGACTGGACAAGCTGGGCGTGAACCACCGAACCCCGCACCGCCCCCCGGCGCCCCAGGACAGCCCTCTGGGCTGACCACCGGCACCGAGGGGCCGCTGCCACCCCCACCCGAGATCCCCGAGCGCACTCCGCGAAGGAGAACCCCCATGCCTCACCGCACCCGCACCCGCACCCTCACGCCCAGGCGCTGCGCCGCCCTCGGCGCCGGACTCGCGCTGCTCGCCGGCCTCGGCGTCGCCGGCACCTCCCAGGCGGGCGAGCCGGAAGCCGAGGACACCGCCGCGCCGCGCGCCGTGGAGCCCCCGGCGCAGGAGCTCTTCGACGACTTCAGCTACTCCGCCCACGACGACCCCGCGCTCTCCCAGCACGGCTGGGTCGTCCGCACCGGCGGCGGGGGTCCCGGCGTCCCGGGGGCGGGCTGGCTGGCCGAGAACGTCACCTTCGCGCCGGGCGAGGGCGGGACCGTGCTCAACCTGGAGTCCGGAACGGACGGAACGCCCGAAGGCACCGAGCAGACCGAGGTGTTCACCTCGGCGGTCAAGTTCGAGCAGGGCACCTACGCGGCCCGGGTCCGCTTCTCCGACGAGCCCCGCTCGGGCCCCGACGGCGACCGGCTGGTGCAGACGTTCTTCTCCATCAACGACCTGCGGGCCCCGATGGACCCCGACTACTCGGAGTACGACTTCGAGTACCTGCCCAACGGCGGTTGGGGCGAGACCGACCACACGCTCTTTACCACTTCCTGGGACACCTACCGGCCCGATCCCTGGGAGGCGGTCAACACCCACACGAAGGAGCAGACCAGTTTCGCCGGCTGGCACGACCTGGTCTTTACCATCGACGAGACCAGCATTCGCTACTACGTAGACGGTCGGCTCTTCGCGGAGCACGGGGAGCCCTATCTGCCCGAGCGACCGATGTCGATCAACTTCAACCAGTGGTTCATCGACCTGCTCGGCCAGACCGACACCACACCGCGCTCCTACGACCAGCAGGTCGACTACGTGTACCACGCGGCCGACACGGTGCTCAGCCCCGACGAGGTCAACGAACGGGTGACGGCCCACCGGGACCAGGGCACCGCGTTCACCGACACGGTGACGGCCCCCTGAACGGTGTGTGGCGGCCGGTGAATGCCCCCGCCCGTTCGTGACTCACGGTGATCGATTTGTCGGCGCTGGGCGAACGCCCGGCGCCGACGGTTACAACGGGTCATATTCTGGTGAGCGATAGCAGCCGAGACCGGCGCCAGCCGAGTGCGGGGGAGTGGGGCATGACCAGGCGTTCACACGGGGCGGTGCTCAAGCGGGACAGGGTCCGCGAGCATCTGCTCGAACTCATCGAGGAGCGCCGCCCCGGCGACCCCATCCCCTCAGAACGCCTGCTCTGCGCCCGACTTGAGGTCTCCCGCCCCACCCTGCGGCTCGTCGTCGACGAGCTGGTGGCCACGGGGCAACTGGTCAGGGAACACGGCAGAGGCATGTTCATCGCCCCGGGGAAGATCACCCAGGAACTCGTCCCGGGGACGGGAGACTCCCTCGCCGTCCCCCTCGCCTCCGGCACCTGGTCGAGCCGGGTCCTCCAGTTCACCGTCCAGGCGGCCGGCCCCCGGGTCGGCCGCAAGCTGCGCAGGTCCCCGGCGGAGCGCGTCTTCGCCGTGGCCAGGCTCCGCCTGGTCGAGTCCGTGCCCATGGCGATCGAGTACCTGCATCTGCCGGTCGCCCTGGTACCCGGGCTCGTGGAGAACGACCTGGCCGCCGGCGACCTCTACGACCACCTGCGGGAGCGCCACGGCCTCCAGGTCGGCGAGGCCACCCAGTCCATCGAGCCGACCGTGGTCAGCGAGGCCGAGGCCGGGCTGCTCGACGTGCCGCCGTTCTCCCCGGCGCTGCTCTTCGGGCGGGTGACCACCGACACCGCCGGCCGCACCGTCGAGTACTGCCACTCCCTCTACCGGGGCGACCGGTACCGCATCGTCTCGCGCCTCTCCCTGCACGACCTGCCCGCGTCCCCCACCGCGCCCTCGCCCGCCGACGGCCACCACCCGGGCATCCCGCCAGGCGCCCCCGCCGCCGTCCGCCCCGTGCTCTCCGCCACCAGCGGGGACATCCACCGGGCGGACTGAGCGGACGCTCGCTAGCGGCAACCCGCCGGCAGGGCATGGCCGTTCGCGCGGAGGTGACGCAGCGCCGCCGCCACCGAGCGGGCGTCGAAGAGGGCGGAGTGCTCCGCGCCGTCCGTGGGGCGCGGCAGACCGAGGACCTTCCACAGGCGCCCCGAGTTGGCCGTCGCCGTCGCCGGCGCCAGGGCGTTGAGCCACGGTCGGATGTTGAGGAAGGGCGTGGTCAGAAGCCCGTGGTCGAGCGCCTCCCCCCGGGCCCGCGCCCAGCCGGCGTTCTCGCCGAGGACCACCATGTCGTTGCCGTAGGAGAGCGCCGTCTCGCCCCGGCAGAACCCGAGGAACCGGCCGAGCGCGTCGGCCGGCGGCACCCCGTCGCGGTCCACGTCCTCCTGGCGGACCCCGGTCAGTTCGACGAAGTACGACGACAGCCGGGGGTTGACCACTGGCTTGACCAGTACCTCGAACTCGCCCTGAACGGCCAGTGCCTCGTCGAGCCGCACGGCGCCGATCTGGACGATCTCGCGCAGCTGTCCCGGCGCTGACCAGTCGCCCTCCACCGCGCCCTCCCAGGTCGTGAACTCCAGGTCATAGACGACAAGGGACGCCATCGCGCTTGCTCCTCCACCGCCCGCGTCCCTCGCGAGCGCGGACCTTCCGATCGTTCGAGGCGCCCGATGCTATCCGGCCCGGAAGCGGCCCGAGGGGTCCGGCCGGCCGGTGCCGTGGCGTTCCGGCCGGCCGGGTGACCTCCGTGCCAGGGGGTCCGCCGACCGCGGGCGACGAACTGGTCAACCCTGCTGACCGGCGACGGTCGAGTCCCTGACCACCAGCCGGCTCGGAACCACCTCCACCCCGTGGGCGGGGCGTCCGTCGATCGCCTCCATCAGCCGCAGCGCGGCGGTGCGGCCCACCTCGGTCAGACTCATGTCCACGGTGGTCAGGGGCGGACGCGTGGCGGCCGCCATGACCTGCCAGTTGTTGTATCCGACCAACGCGATGTCCTCCGGCACCCGACGCCCCGCCTCCCGCAGCGCGTCCGCCGCCCCCCGCGCGATCTGGTCGCTGCCGCAGAAGACCGCGTCCACGTCCGGGGCGGCGCGCAGCGCCGCGTGCGTTCCCGCCCGGCCCCACGCCTCCGACCACTCACCGAACAGCGCCCGGCCGCCCGCGAGTTCGAGCCCCGCATCGCTCAGGGCGCGCTCGGCGTGCGCGGCCCTGACGGTGGCCGCCGCGTGGTGCGCGGGCCCGGTCACATGGGCGACCCGCCGGCGCCCGGTGGCCAGCAGATGCTCCACCGCCAGCCGGGCGCCCCCCGCGTCGTCCGGTACCACCGAGGCGTCGCGCTCGTCCGCCGAAGGCCCGAACGCGTAGACAACCGGTACCGGAGAGGGCAGGACCAGTGGGGAACGGGCGTCCGTGCGGCGGCCGGTGACGATCAGTCCGTCGATGCGGCGCGCCAACAGCGTGCGTACGTAGTGCTGTTCGCGGATGGAGTCGCCCCGGGTGTCGCAGAGGAAGACTGAGATCCGGCCCGCGCCCAGGGCGTCCTCGGCGCCGAGCAGCACCGGCAGACTGAACCGCCCGACGCTGTCGGTGGTGATCAGCCCGACGGTGTAGGTGCGGCCCGAAAGCAGGCTGCGGGCCGCCTCGTTGGGATGGAAGCCCAGCTTCTCCGCCGCCTCGGCCACCCGTTCCCTGGTCTCGGGGCGCAGGTGCCCCCGCCCGTTGAGCGCCTTGGACGCGGTGCCGGGCGAGACCCCCGCCAGCGCCGCCACATCGCTGAGTGTCACGGCGCGTCGCTCTCCCGCCGTAGGACGTGACGTTCCCGTCATGACGCAACCCGTTTCCTTCGCCCCGGCACCCGGACGGCCGAGTGGGTGCCGGTCATGATGCCACGCGGTTGCCGCCGGCGCCGCACCCGGCCCTTCGCCTCGGGGGCGGCCCGGTGGGGGCCGTTGACTCGGGGCCGGCGGAGCTCCTAGAGTCGCGGCGCAGGCAAACGGTTTCCTCAGTGTTGCCGCACCGCCGGGACCCGGCCGCCGGCCTGGCCGCGACCGGCCCGCCCGCACCCTTCCCGCCCCGAACCCTCGGAGCCGCAGATGCCCCCCTCCACGTCCGACCGTCCGGCCGCGCCCGCGCGGCCGAGCGAGAACGCCACGGTCGCGCTGCGGCCGTCCGCCCGAGTCACCGTCACCGACGGTTTCTGGGCGGAGCGGCGCCGGGTCAACGCGCGCGTCAGCATCGCCCAGGGGCCCGACCGGCTGACCGAGGCCGGCAACCTCCGCAATCTGCGCCGTGCCGCCGACGGCGAGACCAGCGGCTACGAGGGTGTCCCGTTCATGGACACCGATGTGCACAAGTGGTTGGAGGCCGCCGCCTGGCAGCTCGGTGACCCGACGACCGAACCCGAGCAGGCCACCGAACTGGCCGCGCGCATAAGCGAGTTCGCCAGGCTGCTGGCCGACGCGCAGCAGCCGAGCGGCTATCTGAACTCCTACTACCAGGTCGCCAAGCCCGAGGTGGCGCACTTCACCGAACTCCGCTGGGGCCACGAGCTGTACACGGCCGGCCACCTGATCCAGGCCGCCGTCGCCCATCACCGCTGTACCGGCGAACGAGAACTCCTCGACGTCGCCGTGCGGTTGGCCGACCACCTGGGCGCGACCTTCGGGCCCGAGGGGTCCGGGCGACCGGTCGACAGCGTCGACGGCCACCCGGAGATCGAGACCGCACTGGTCGAACTCGCCCGCGAGACCGGCGACACGCGCCATGTCGAGCTGGCCGGCTACTTCCTCGGCCGCTACGGCGGGGCGTTCCCCACCCGCGCCACCAAGGGCACCGCCCGCCCCGGCTACTGCCAGGACCACCTCCCGCTGCGCGAGGCGCCCGCCGTCACCGGCCACGCCGTCCGTCAGCTCTACCTGCTGGCCGGCGCCGCCGACGTGGCCACGGAGACCGGCGAGGCCGAACTCCGCGCCGTCGCCGAACGGTTGTGGGAGGACATGGCCACCCGGCAGAGCTATGTCACCGGCGGTATCGGCGCCCACCACACCGACGAGGGGTTCGGCCACCCCTACGAACTGCCCAACGAACGCGCCTACGCCGAGACCTGCGCGGCGATCGCGGCCGTCCAGTTCGGCTGGCGGATGGCGTTGCTGACCGGTGAGGCGCGTTACTCCGACCTGGCGGAACGCACCCTCTACAACGCGGTGCTCTGCGGCGTCTCGCTCGACGGCGACACCTACCTCTACGACAACCCGCTGCACGTCAGGGACGGCCACGCCGACCAGGAGGGCCCCCGGCCGCGCCGCACGCCGTGGTTTACCTGTGCCTGCTGCCCGCCCAACATCATGCGGCTGCTCGCCTCGTTGCCCGGCTATCTCGCCTCCACCTCGGCCGACGGGAGCACCGTCCAGATTCACCAGTACGCCACCGGCACCGTCACGGCGCCGGTCGCGGGGGCCGAGGCCGCGTTGCGGTTGACCACCGACTATCCGTGGGACGGGCGGATCGCGTTGACCGTCGAGGCGACCGGCTCCGCGCCGTGGGCCCTGGCGTTGCGCGTGCCCCACTGGTCAGCCGACAACTGGACGCTACTGGTCAACGGGGTCGAGCCGGCGGCCGACGCCCGGCGGTACGAGGACGGTTGGCTGCGGCTGCGCCGGAGCTGGGTTCCCGGGGACACGGTGGAACTGACGCTGGACCTCGC
This sequence comes from Streptomyces zhaozhouensis, assembly GCF_900230195.1. Taxonomy (GTDB): domain Bacteria; phylum Actinomycetota; class Actinomycetes; order Streptomycetales; family Streptomycetaceae; genus Streptomyces; species Streptomyces zhaozhouensis. The sequence goes on along the minus strand of NZ_OCNE01000016.1, from coordinate 57,007 downwards.
GCCGCGCTTCGTCCGTGCTGACCCCCGGGTGGACGCGGCGCGCGGCTGCGTCGCGGTGGAGCGGGGGCCGTTGGTCTACTGCGTCGAAGGTGTCGACCTGCCGGCGCTGCCCGAGGAGTTGGGCCTGGACGACCTGGCCGTGGACACCACGGCCGGCATCGGCATCTCCGAGCGGGAGGACCTGCCGGGCGGTGTCACCGGCCTCACCCTCGTCGCGCGCGCCCGGCGGCGCGCGGCCCCGGACGCCCACGCCCCCTGGTGGCCCTACCGCGCGGCCACCACGGCGCTCCCCGAGCCCGACGGCGAACCCCTGACCCTGACCGCCGTCCCCTACTACGCCTGGGCCAACCGGGAGGTCTCCCCGATGCGCGTCTGGCTCCCGACCACCGGTGACTGAGCGCCCGTCCGGCGGCGCCGGACGGGGGCGGTCCTGGTGGGCGGCGGCTGGTGCACCGACCAGTATGAACGCCATGAACGACGTGCTGTCCCGCGAGTCGTCCGTCCCCTCGCCGCCACCCGCGGCGCTCCGCGCGTTCGTCGACCGGGTGGCGCTGTGGCACATCGGCTTCGTGTGGTCCGACGAGTTGGTGGCTGCGGCCTGTGACGCGTTGGTCGCGGGCCTCGATTCGCCGGCGCTGTGCCGGCTGGCCGGCCTCTCCCGTCGCGAGGTCGACTATGAGGCCCCCTTGCTCGTACCCGAGGTCCTGGACGAACTCGGTTGGCGCGCACCGGAGTCGGACCCGCGGACGCACGCCGCCGCCCTGCGCGCCCTGGCGGCGTTGACCGTTCGGGGTGAGCTGAGCCCGGGACGTTTCGTCGCCGAGAGCGAGTGGCTGGTGATCGAGGAACCGGAGGCCGACCGCAGGCTCGCGGAACTCAACGGCGCTTACGGTTGGGCCGAGTGGAACGACGTTCCCGCCGTCGCCGACCTCGACGCCGGCGCCCTCGCCGAGGCGCGGCGCCTCTCCGGGCTGTAGGGCCTTCGCGGCACGGCCCTGGCGCTCGGCCGGGGAAACGCCGCGCGGCGCCGGGGCGCTCGCCGTCCTCCGACGCCGCGCGGTCTCGGGCGCCGCCGCCCTCAGGCGCCTCGGAACGCGCCGTCCGCCCCGAAGACCCGCTTCGCGAAACGCTCCCCGACGCGTCGGTGGGCGGTCGCGTCGAGGTGCAGGTTGTCGGGGAGGGGCAGTTCGGCGCTGTCGGCCTCGCCGTAGAGGAGCCGGCCGTCGAGCAGGTGCAGGCCCGGATCGTCCGCGGCGCGTTGGGTGACGACGCGCGTCAGTTCTTCCCTGACCACCGAGAGCGTCAGCCGCCCGGCGGCCACCTCGGCCGGGTCACCGGTCGCGCGGAAGGAGAGGTGACCGGCCGCCATCGCCTCGGGATCGAACGCCGCCGGCCCCGGGGTGTGCTCGTGGATCGGGCAGTACAGCGGGGTGACGACGAGCAGCGGTGTCGTCGGATGGCCTTCCCTGATCGTGTCGAGAAAGCCGTGGACCGCCGGGCCAAAGGCCCGTAGCCGCATCAGATCACCGTTGACCAGGTTGATTCCGATCTTGATGCTGATGAGGTCGGCGGCGGTGTCGCGCAGCGTCCGGGCCAGAAAGGGGTCGAGCAGCGCGCTGCCGCCCAGCCCGAGGTTGACCAGCTCCACGCCGCCGCGCGCCGCGGCCACGGCGGGCCAGATGCCGGTCGGCCGGGTGGCGTTGGAGCCGTGGCTGAGCGAGCTGCCGTGGTGCAGCCAGACGGGGCGGTCGGTCTCCGTGGCGGGCTCGACGGGGGCGTCGGCGCGGAGCGCGACCAGCTCGGTGGTCTCCTGGTGCGGAAGCCAGATCTCGACGTGTTTCGACCGGTTCGGAAGGTCGGCGAAGCGCAGTGTGACCGGTTCGCCGGTGTGGTGGGCGGTGGCGCCGGCCGCGAGGTCGATGGTGAGCGTGTGGCCTCCGCCGACCGCCGTCGCCTGGCCGGTGAGCACGCCGTCGACCAGCAGCTCGTACACGCCGTCCGGTCGCGGCGGCATACCGGGATAGACCCGCTTGGTGGGCAGGGTGTCGAGCTCGACGACGGTGGCGGCGGTGTGGAAGGCCAGCCGCACGCCGGAGGGCTGCGACTCGACCATCGCGAGCTGCGGGTCCGCGCACTGGGCGCGCGCCCGCGCGGGAAGGCGATGCGGAAGCAGGCCGTGGGGCGTGCGTTCCACTTCGAGCGCCCCGCGCAAGAGCTCGGGGGCGAGGGGCGTGGTGATCAGTGAGGTGGTCATGCGAGTGCTCTCATCGAACGAGACCGGCCTCGGACGAGGCGGAACAGGGCGGGAAAGGGTGGGAAAGGGGCGGGTAGGGAGCGGAGAAGGGAAGGGACGGGGGCGGGAAAGGGCGGGGCGGGCAGGACGCAAGAGAGGCGGAACAGGGAAGCGGCCGAAGAATCGGAGACGGAGAAGAGAGCCGAACCGGACCGGAACGGTCACCTTCCGTCACGGACCGTCAGGGCGCCGGCGCCGGCCAGTTGCGGAGCAGGGCGTCGAGGGCGTCGAGGGTCCGCAGCCAGGTCGTGTCGGTGTCGGGCGCGCTGTGGCTGAACCCCCCGCCCAGCTCCAGGCTGACGTAGCCGTGGAAGGCGCTGCCGAGCAGCCGGACCGCGTGGGTCTGGTCCGGCTCCTCCAGCGCGTAGCCACGCAGAATGGCGCGGGTCAGCCGCGCGTGCCGGGCGCCCGCGCTGGCGGCGGCCGTCTCGGGGTCGAGCCGCAGCTGCGCGGCGGTGTAACGGCCGGGATGCTCGCGGGCGTAGTCCCGGTAGACGTTCCCCAGCGCGGCCAACGCCTCCCGGCCCGCCCGGCCCGCGACGGCCTCGCCGGCCAGGTCGGCCATCTCCTCCAGCGCGAGCAGGGCGATCCGCGTCCGCAGGTCCTGGGAGCCGCGGACATGGGAGTAGAGACTCGCGACCTTGACGTCGAACCGCCGCGCCAGGGCCGAGACCGTCACCTGGTCGAACCCGACCTCGTCCGCCAACTCGGCGCCGGCGGTGGTCAGTCGCTCCGTCGACAGTCCCGCACGTGCCACGGCTGTCGCCCCCTCTCGTCTTCCTTCGGCTCTCACCAAACTACCTAAAGGTTATAGGTAGAAGTCGAACTATATGAGGGAGACATCCGTCACCCCCGGAGCCGGACGGTGATCGCCCGGTGCGCGCCCGCCAAGCGCGACGGCGCGGATCCGTACGCGTGACGGTGCGCGCCCGCCGCTCATGACGGCGCGGAACCCGCACGCGCGACGGCGCGGAACCCCGCACGCGCGACGGCGCGGATCCGTACGCGTGACGGTGCGCGCCCGCCGAACGCGACGGCGCGGAACCCCGCACGCGCGACGGCGCGGAACCCGCACGCGCGACAGAACCCGCACGCGCGACGGCGCGGATCCGCACGCGCGACAGAACCCGCACGCGCGACGGCGCGGCCCCGGCGGCGAGGGCGCGCCGGCGGGTGAGTTGGCCGGAAAGCGGCGCCGGGCGGGTGGCAACGGCCGGAAGCAGCGCTTACGGGCGGGGGAAAGCGGGGCTAACTTCCGCCCTAGGGAGCGCTCCCACGCGCGGCAGCAGCACCGACGACGGGCCGTCGGCGCATCGGCTCGGGCCGATGCCGTCGGTTGCCCTACTCGGGAGACGACTCTTCTTCCCAAGGAGTGACCCGTGTCCAACGAATCAACCGGTCCGAGACCCAGAGCGGCCAGGCCCACCAGGGCGCGCGGCAGGTTCCGCTTCCTCAGCGTGCTGGGAGTGGGGCTGTTCGCCCTGCTGGTCGCCTCCCTGCCCAGCCCGGCCGCCGCCCACGGCGCCACCATCCTCCCCGGGTCCCGCACCTATCTGTGCTACCTGGACCTGAGGGAGAACAGCAGCACCCAGATGCCGTCCAACCCGGCCTGCGCCTCGGCCGTGCAGCAGAGCGGGACCGGCCCGCTCTACAACTGGTTCGCGGTGCTCGACTCCAACGGCGGTGGCCGGACGACCGGTTACATACCGGACGGCACCCTGTGCAGCGGTGGCAACCGTGGTCCGTTCGACTTCTCCCCGTACAGCGCGGTGCGTTCCGACTGGCCCACCACGCATCTGTCCTCCGGGGCCAACATCGAGCTGCGGCACAGCAACTGGGCGCACCACCCCGGTGAGTTCAACGTCTATATCACCAAGAGCAGCTGGTCACCCAACCAGTCGCTCGGCTGGGGTGACCTGGAGCAGATCAGCACCGTGACCAACCCGCCGCAGCGCGGTGGTGTGGGCTCCGAGGAGGGGCACTACTACTGGAACGTTCAGCTGCCGAACCGTTCCGGTCAGCACATCGTCTTCGTGCACTGGATTCGCTCGGACAGCCAGGAGAACTTCTACTCGTGCTCGGACGTCGTCTTCGACGGCGGCAACGGCCAGGTCACCCTCGGGGACCAGACCCTGAGCGCGGAGCAGGTCGCCGCCGCGTCCGACGAGGCCACCGCGGCCGCCGCGGTGCGGGCCGGCCACGCGGGCCACGCCGACCACGCGGGCGGGGAGGTCGCGGACGGGGCCTCGACCATGTCCGGCTTCTCGCTCGGGACGGTTTCCGTGATGCGGGCCGTCGGTTCCGACCTCGCGGGTCTCCTCTCGTAGTCCCGGGCCCGCCGCGCCGGTGACTTGGGCGCGCGGGCTACCATCCTGGCGGATGCCGTGCACGGCATCCGCCAGGATGGCGAACGGTCGGTCGGCGGCGGGAGTGGGATGACGGGCGCGAGCGGAAGCCCTCGGCTCTACGGCGAGTTGGCGCCCTGGTGGCCGTTGATCTCGCCGGTCGAGGTCTACGAGGAGGACGCCGCGACCACCAGGGAGCTGTTCGGGCTGGCGCCCCGCCCGGTGCGGGAGGTGCTGGAGCTGGGCAGCGGCGGCGGGCATCTGGCGCGTCATCTGCGGGACACGTTCACGTTGACGCTGGTGGACCTCTCGCCCGAGATGCTGGCGGTCTCTCGCGAGGTCAACCCGGGGACCGAGCATCTGGCAGGCGACATGCGGGAGTTGCGGCTCGGGCGGGAGTTCGACGCCGTGCTGGTCCATGACGCGGTGGACTACATGACCACCGCCGCCGATCTGGCGGCGACGTTTCGCACGGCCTGGGCGCATCTGCGTCCCGGCGGCGTGGCGGTCTTCTTCCCCGACCATGTCGCCGACACCTACGAGCCGGTGACCGACTGCGGCGGCAGCGACGCGCCGGACGGCAGCGGGGTGCGCTATCTGGAGTGGAGCCTGCCGCCCGAGCCGGGCGCCACCAGCGTGCGCACCGACTACAGCTTCACCCTGCGCGCGGCCGACGGTTCCGTGCGGCTGGTGCACGAGGCGCACCACACGGGGCTCTTCCCGGTGGCGCGGTGGCAGGAGTGGCTGGCCGAGGCCGGGTTCGCGGTCACCACCGTGACCGAGCAGGGGGGCGCCGAGCGCACCCTGTTCGTGGCGCTGCGCCCACCCGTCTGACGCCGGGCCGGGCGAAGACGGGGGACCCGCGCGCCCGGACGGGAGAGTGCGGGCGCGCGGGGAGAGCCGGAACGGCCGATCCGGGGGCTGGTCGGATGGTGGCCGGGGCCGGCTCCGTTCGTGGGGCGGGCAACGCGCGGCCTTTTCCGCGGGCCCGGCTATTTCTGCTGCTTCGCTTGGTGCCGCTCTGTGCGGAGGAGAATGCCCGGCATGGGAAGGCCGTGAATCCCCTTCCGTGTGCGTCTTTTCGTTCGGAACGTAACCGCAGCTCATCGGCCGCGTCAAGGAGTTGGTGCGAGGGTTCTCCCGGCGCGCGTGAATTCCCCGGAAGGGAATATCGGAGAACGTTCGCCATCGCGTTGGGAGCAGTATTCGCGTGGAGAATGCCGCGCACCGTGTGGACAAAAACGCCGTGCGGCCGGGACGTTCGCGAGGGAACGTCCCGGCCGCACGGGTGTCACCGCGGGGGTCGGCTCAGGACACGGCCTTGGCCACCGCGATCGAGCCGGAGAGCCGTTCGCCCGCCTCGTAGACCATGTAGGCGACACCCCGGTCGGTGCCGAACGACGGCGCCGCCGACCGGCCGTCGTCCGGCGCCCCGGAGAGCGGGGTGTGGAAGACGCCGAGGTGGTCGCGGAGCGAGAAGTCGTTTCCGACCTCGGTGATGAACATCCTGCCGCCGCTGGCCTTGTCCGAGTGGTACACGACGTACGCGCTGCCGTTCCTGGTCAGCAGGTGGGGGCCGCTGATGTCGTTCACCCCGACGTCGGTGTGGCGGATCAGCCGCTCCTGCGAGAACGTCCACTCGCGGCCGTCCCGCGACCAGCCCCAGCCGATGTCCCGGTGGTTGCTGGCGTCGTTGATCATGAAGAGCATCACGTAGCGGGCGTTGTCCCGCGCCGGCAGGTCGTGGCGGAAGACGCGGGCGTAGGACGCCTCCTTGCTGCCCTCGGGCAGCATCGAGGTGTGGAGGACCGTCCTGTCGTAGGTGAAGTTGATCCCGTCGGTCGAACGGGCCAGCCGGGTGGTGCGGTTGTCGCCGTGGAAGTACAGCCACATCTCGCGCTCGTCCTCGTTCCACAGCACGTGCGGGGAGGAGACGTGCGGGACGGAGTAGTGGTCGTCCCAGACGTTGCTGACCAGTGGATTGCCCGGGTACTCGGTGAAGGGGCCCTCCAGCGAGTCGCCGTAGGCCAGGCAGATCCCGCCCGGGTCGTCGTGCGGGGCGTAGTAGAGGTAGTAGCGGCCGAGCGGGTCGCTGAGCCGGTCGTAGACCCCCCGCACACAGGGGAAGATGATCTCCTTCTGGCTGGGCGGGTAGATCAGGTCGGCCGGGCGCAGCAGCGTCGTGACATAGCGGTAGTCGGGGAAGCCGCCCGGCGCGGCCGAGGCCGGTCCGGCGCCCAGCGCGGTCGCGGCGCCGCCGACGCCCAGCAGGGTGCCGGCGGCGGCCGCGCCGCGCAGCAGCGTGCGACGGTCGACCGAGGGGGTGTGGGACATGACACGTTCTCCGTTCGTCGTTGAACCGGTGGTGGGGGTGCGAACGCGGGTCAGAGAGGTGGTCAGGTGAACTGGTTGGGGAAGTGGTCCGGTACGGGAAGGTGGTCAGACATACAGCGAGGCGGTCACGATCAGCCCGCCGAGCGCCACGCACCAGACGTAGGGCAGGGTGCGCAGCATCACCTGCTGGGGGCTGACCCCCGAGTACTGCGCGCTCCACACCGTCTGGGTGCTGGTCGGGTCGGCGACGCCGAAGACCTGGTTGTAGGAGGTGGTCAGGCCCAGTACGGCGACCGCCGGGTAGATGCCGGCGGCGATCAGCACGCCGGCGATGCCGGCGCCCAGCCCGTACACGTTCAGCGGCCCCCGGTAGAGGCACAGCGGCACCAGCGCGCCGAAGACCAGGACGAAGACCACCGGGTTCTGCGGGCTGACGTTCCTTACCAGCGGCTCCAACGCCTCGATGGAGCCGGGGAGTTGCACGGCGGCCAGCAGGATGCCGATCGCCACGAAGAGCACGATCGGCGCAGCCGCCACGTCGAACGAGGCGTACAGGGTGCGCAGCAGCCGGCGGTTCATCTCCCGGGGCCTGGTGGTGGTGACCAGTGCGTACAGCACGCCGCCCAGCAGCGACGGAATGATCGCGATCTCCAGGCCCAGCGCCAGGACCAGCGGAACGACCGGGGTGAACAGCGCGTACCAGGGCGCGTCGCCCAGCCGTCGCCGACGGGAGGGCCGGCGTTCGGCCGAGGCGTCGACCGACTTCAGCGACCAGGCGTGCTCCACGCCCCGCCGACGCGTCTCGATCAGCACGAAGAGCACGGCGAAGAAGGCGGCGAACGGGAACAGCTTGATCATGAAGTTGCGGACCGTCTCCACCGGCAGGTCCAGCGCGGTGGAGAAGAACTGCCACACCGGCAGCTCGAACGGCAGCCCCGCCGCCAGGCCCATCAGGATGGTGCCCGCGGCCGTCACCTTCGGCACGCCCACCGCGATCATCGCGGGGATGCCGATGATCCCCGCCAGCATCGCGGCCGGCGCCGAGCCGGTGACCGTGCCGACCAGCCCGGAGACCGCCAGCACGCCGAGCGCCACCACGGTGGGCCGGTCGCCGCCGAACTCGACGATCTTGCGGACCAGGGTCCCGGCGATGCCCGTCTCGTCCAGCAGCTTGCCGAGCCACGAGCCGAGCAGGATCGCGATCATCGTCGCGGCCAACCCGCCGGCGCCCTCCTGGAGCACCGTGTCCAGCACGCTCTCCTCGCCGGTCAGCGGCGCGCCGGTGACCAGGGCGATGGAGACGCCGAGCAGCACCAGCGCGAACGCCGTGGGCAGTTTGCCGGAGAGCATCAGCACGACGCCCACCAGCATCATCAACAGAATCACGACACCCATGGCGACACTCAGCTCTCTCTCGACGACACCGCGTGGGTCAGCGCGGCGGTCAGCAGCAGGGGACTGCGGCCCAGGCCGCAGACGGTGTGGGCGAAGGCGTGGGCGGCCAGCTCGTCGGCGCCGGCCACATGGCCGAGCCGTCGGAAGCGCCCCACGCGCAACGCCGTGTGGTCCAGCCGGCGGCGCAGCTCCGCGCGGTGGGCACGGTCGCCGAGCAGCCGGTGGCCCTCCTCGTGGACCAGCGCCGCCCGGCGCGCCGAGCCCGGCGGGAACCAGTCGCGCCACCCCAGCAGTTCGACGGTCTCCTCCGCCAACGCCAGCGTGTCCGTGAAGAGTTCGACGGTCTCCACCGGCCGGGACCGGTAGCGCGCCAGCAGCAGCCGGTCGTCGTCCAGGCCGCCGTCGCGCTCCACGACACGCGCCTCGCCCGACCAGCCCTCGGCACCCGCCTCGGGGTGCGCGGCGGCCAGTTCGGCGCCGAACTCCCGGGCGACCTCCGCCCAGCGGCGCAGCTCGGCGTCGTCGCGGCCGGCGTGCAGCGGGATGTTGGCCAGCAGCAGCCGGCCGAACTCGATGTCCTCGGTGGCGGCCAGTTCGGCGCCGCGCGCCCGCAGCGCGCGCCGCCCCGCCGTCGACGTGGGCGCGCTCATGAGCGGGCCTCCACCACGGCGATCACCGGCTCGTCGGCGGAGCGGGCCCGCAGCTCGCTGCGGGCCAGCGCCAGCAGCGGCTGCGCGTCCAACACCCCCGACAGGTCCGCGATCCGCGATCCCAGCAGCAGCCGCACCGCCGGCGCCCGCACCCCGCCGTCGCCGTAGGCGGTGGTGTCCCGCACCAGCGTCGCCAGCAGCTCGGGCGCCTGGCCCACCGTCGTGGACGCCACCGTGGCGTCGGCCGCGTGCAGCCGCACCACCCCGTCCGCGTCCACCACCCGCACCGGGTGTGTGGCACGCCGGAAGCGGCGGCTTCTGGTGGTCCCGAAGACCGTGTGCGTGGGCGTGCGGCCCAGCACCTCGACGCGTTCCGCCTCCGTCTTCAGGCTGCGGGCCGCCGTCGCCAGCCGCTCCGCGTCGTCCGAGCGGTGCGCCCGGTCCTGGGTGCGCAGCTCGGTCGCTCCGGTGGCCACCGCCCGCACGGTGTTGGTCTGTGGGTCGACCGTGACCTCCACCTCGACCCCCGCCGGCGCCGCGCCCTGCTCCACCACCGCCTGCTCGGCCTCCGCCCGCACCGCCAGGATCTGCTCCTGGGTGGCGCCGGGGATGATCCGCTCGATCTGCTCCCGCACCAGCGCGAGCGCCACCCCGATGGGGCTGATCACCTCGTTGTGCTCGGCGATCCGGCCGGGCAGCCCGACCACCTCCGCCAGGTGCGGGGTGACGCTGGCCGCGCCGCCCCCGCCGCCGACCAGCACCACGGCGTCCCGGTCCAGCCGGTAGTCCCGCAGCATCGCGTCGACGACGGAACGCACCTCCTTCACGCCCGCGTCCAGCACCGCCCGCGCCGCGCCCGCGACATCCGTGCCCAGCGCCTCGGCGAGCGGGGCCAACGCGGCGCGTGCCGTCGCCGGTTCGGCGCGGGCGAAGTCGCCCTCCGGCACCTCGCCCAGCGCGTTGGCCGCGCAGGTCATCGTCACCGCGAACGTCCCGCCGGCCGCCTCCAGCACCGCGTGGTCCTCCGGGTCGCCCGGCAGCGGCGCGATCCGCGCCAGCCGCGCGTCCCGCAGCTCCTCGGGATCGGCGAAGCAGGCGTAGCGCAGCCCCGCGATGTGCGCGCTGCGCGGCCCCGCGGCCACCACCTTCCCGTCCCCGATCCGCACCATCGAGCCGCCGCCCACGCCCACCGTCCGCACGTCCAGCGCCGGCAGATAGGAGGAACGGCCCAGCAGCGTCGCGTGCCGCACGGCGACCTTGCCCCTGCGGATCACGCTGATGTCGGTCGAGGTGCCGCCGGTCTCCAGGAAGACGCCCTCGCTGATCCGCTCCCGCATCAGCGCGCCCGCGACCCCGGCCGCCGGGCCCGACAGGACCGTCAGCAGCGGCCGGCGCCGCATCTCGTCCAGCGACATCACGCCGCCGTCGCACCGCATCACCATCAGCGGCGCCGTGATCCCCGCCTTCGCGATGCTGCCGTCCACCAGGTCCGCCGTCGCCAGCATCCTGGGCAGGATCGCCGCGTTGACCACCGCCGTCCTGGTGCGCTTGCGCAGCCCGTAGAGCGAGGTGATCTCGTGCGCCGCCGTCATCGGCAGCCCGAACTCGCGCGCCACCTCCAACACGGCCCGCTCGCCCTCCGGGTCGTCCACGCTGAACGGCTCGCTGACCACCAGCACCCCGACGCCGCCGTCGACCAGCCCCCGGACCGCCTCGCGCACCGCGCCGGTGTCGTGCGGGTCGGGCACATGGGCGTAGCGCAGCGGGAACGGGTGGTTCTCCGTCAACGGCAGCTTCGCCAGCGCCGAGAGGCGCCTGGTCAGCGCCGCGCCGGGCCCGGTGCCCACGCCGATCAGGCCGACGGGGGAGACGTCGCCCTCCAACAGGGCGTTGGTAGCCTGGGTCGTGCCGTGGGCCAGGAAGGACACCTCGGCCGCCGTGTGGCCGGTCTCGGCCAGCAGCCGGTCGAGCGCGGTGACGATGCCGTGGGCCACCCCGTCCTCGTGGTGGTGGCTGGTGGGCACCTTGACCTGGCCGACGAGCGCGAGCGTCGTGGCGTCTACGGCCACGGCGTCGGTGAAGGTTCCGCCCACGTCGATGCCGACGCGGATCTGGCGGGTGTGCGGATGGGTCGGCCGGTGAGAGGTCATCGTCTGGACACCTCCTCGTGTCTTCGCGTTGTGGTGGTGGGTGGGGACGGCCGGGCGGGCCAGGTGGAGCTGACTCGCCCGGCAGGTCGCCCGCTGGGGGCGCGCCGCGGGCCGTTCAGTAGCCCCGCACGTCGGGCCAGTGCCGCTGGACGCCCTCGCGGTCCAACCGGCGCAGGAAGTCGGTCAGATGCTTCTCCTCGCCCCTGACCTGGTGCGGGACGACGCCCTCCGACAGGCAGTGCGCGGCCAGCGCGCCCGCGGCCTCGCCCACGTTCCACTCCACCGGGTGGAGCCGGTAGCAGCCGTTGGTGACGTGGGTGGTGCCGATGTTCTTGCCGGCCGGCAGCAGGTTGGTCACCCGCCGGGGCAGCAGCGCGCCCAGCGGGATCTCGAACGGGACGGAGGCGATGTCCACGTAGTTGTCGCCGCCCGTCGACGGGTGCAGGTCGATCCGGTAGGCGCCCACGCCCACCGAGTCGGGGTGGCGGGTGCCGCCGTAGGGGCCGACGATCTCCATCGACACGTCGTGCTCGGTCACGGTGGTCACCGCGCGGATGCGCCGCGCCTCCCGCACGTACGCCGCCTTGGCCAGGCCGTCGGCGGTGCCCGTCACGTCGCCGCGCGGCCGCAGCCCGGGGAAGCCGGTGCCGCCGTCCGGGCGCGGCGCCTCGGTCTGGAGCCAGTACAGCACCGACAGCGACAGCTGCCGCGCGCCGTGCAGCGCCCGGCGTTCGCCCTCCTCGCCGAGGCCGATCAGCGGGGACTCCCAGTAGTCGTTCAACGGCCAGTTGACCAGCGTGATGTCCGAGTCGAACGCGCCCTCCCGGTGCAGCTTGCGGGCCAGGATGCGGCGGAAGCCCCACAGCTCCTTGTCGCCGGCGTCCGCGCTCTGGTCGGCCGAGACCGCCAGCGGGTCCTGCTCCGGGTTGGGCTCGAACGTGCGCGGCACCGACTCCAGCGAACGCGGGTCAGGCGCCTGGAACCCCAGCAGCGGGCCCGGCCAGAACGGCGGCCGGTAGTCGCGCCAGAACGCGTAGTCCGCCGGCCGGTCGATGGTGTGGTCCTCGCCCTCGTGGTGGGAGAGCGCGAAGCAGAACGTGATGCCCTGCTGGTTCAGCGGGTCGGCCTGCTCCGGGGCGTGCGGCTCGTCGTGCTCGGAACGCGCCTCGGCGCCCAACACGTGCTCGACGTCGGCCAGTTCGAGCAGTTCGCCGGTTTCCGTCGCGTCCAGCACATAGGGCGCGGCGACCGTGTGCCGACCGCCGCCGCGCAGGTCGCGCAGCGTCACGGCGCGCACCTCGTCGCCCTCGGTGTGGGCCGCGACCGGGCGGTGCTCGGTGAGTACGGTCAACCGGCCCGCCGCGCGGTGCGGCGCCAGCATCCCCTCGATCACGGCGAGCGCGACGCGCGGCTCGACGCAGAGCTTGCTGACCCGGCCGGCACCCGGGTTGAGCTGCGGCAACGCACTGGCCTCGGAACGCAGCGGGTACCACTGGCGGTAGTAGTCCCGCATCCGCTCGCGCAGCGCGCGGTAGCTGGCCGTCACGCCGAACTGCTCCACCCACGGGTGCTCGTCCGGCGGCACGGCCTGCGACGTCAACTGCCCGCCGAGCCAGTCGGTCTCCTCGGTCAGCACGGCGCGGTGCCCGGCCCGGCAGACGGCGAGCGCCGCCGCGACCCCGCCGAGCCCGCCGCCGACGATCAGCACGTCCGTGACGGACTCGCGCGCGCCGGCCGGCGAGGTGGGGGCGGGGGTGGGGGTGGTCACGGTGTCGGAGGTCGGCATGGGGTCTTCTCTCCCTGGGTGGTGCGGGCCCCTCCGGGGGGCGACGTCGGTGCGGTCGTGGTGCGGTGGCTCGGCGGGTGCGGGCTGCCGGTGGGCGCCCGCGGGGCTTTCCGCGCTCCTCGGCGGGTGGGTGGTCCCGGGGCGCGGGGGCGGTGACCGGCCGGGTGGGTCATCGGGCCTCCTTCGCCGGGGGAGGCCCGGACGTCGCGCCGGGGCGGAAGGCGCACCCGGCCAGCGTCGCGCCGGGGCGCTGCCCGGCCAGCAGGTCGGTCAACGCCCGCACCGCCGCCGCGCCCAACTCGGCGCGCGGGATGTCGAAGCCGGTGACCGGCGTCGCCAGCGGCAGGTCAGGCGGCGGCGAGCCGAGCAGCGCCAGCGACAGGTCCTCGGGCGCCCGCAGCCCGGCGGCGGCGACCGCGTCGTGCAGTGCCCGCCACACCGCGCCGGTGTCGGTCTCCTCGGCGACGAACGCGGTGACGCCGGCGGCCCGTTGCCGCAGCACCCACTCGGGCGTCAGCTCCCGGGCGGGCGCCCCGACCCGGACGACGGTGCCCTCGGCCGTGGCCAGGCCCTCGCGGAAGCCGCGCTCTCGGTCGGTGGAGGCGGGCGCGTCGTCGTCCTCGCGGACCAGCACGACGCGGCGGTGGCCGGCGTCCACGAGGTGGGCCACCACCTCGGAGCTGGCCGCGACGTAGTCGGCGCCGACCCACGCCAGTTCCGCTATCTCGTCGCGGCGGCCGACGTGCACCAGCGGGAAGCCGTCGTCGACCAGCCGCCGCAGCGGCTCGGTCGGGACGTGGCGGCCGAAGAGCAGGCAGCCGTCGGCGAGCCGCACCCGCTCCAGCGCGCCGGGCGCGGCGGCCCGGCCGCCGCCGCTGCTGGAGCCGGTGAAGAGCACCAGGTCGAAGCCGCGCTCGGCGGCCTCCCGCTCCACGCCGACCAGGAACGGGTAGTACGAGTGCGCCGGGTCGGTCGGGAAGGTCGCGGTGAAGCTGAAGACGCCGAGCAGGTTGTTGCTGGCGGCGGCCAGCCGCCGGGCCGCCGGGTCGGGGACGTAGCCCAGGGTGCGGGCCGCCTCCAGGACCCGCTGCCGGGTGGACTCCTGGATCACGATGCCCTGCTTGTTGCCGCCCAGGACCAGGGAGACCGTCGTCTGCGAGACCCCGGCCAACCGCGCCACCTCGGCCTGACGGGGCCTTCCTCGCCTGATCTTCCCGGTCACCTGCAAACCCCTCGCTGACGTCCTTGTCGTGCTCGCTAATGCGTATTAGTTGAGTGGAGCGGAGCGCCACGGTCTGAACTAATGCGGATTAACGAGCACCTTCGTCCTCCCGCCCCGGCCCCGTCAAGGGGTGGCGCCGACCTTCACGCAGATCGCCACGGGCGGCGACGTTCCGTGTCCGGGGAGGGCGGCGATGTTCCGTGTCCGGCGCGGGCGAGGGCGGAACGTGAGCGGCGGGACAGGAGGGGTGGGGCGGGCGGGGCGTCAGAGCGCGGAGTCCGGCCCCAGTCGGTGGTAGGCGCGGTCGAGGAAGACCAGCGGGCCGGCCTCGGGGCGGACCTCGGCCCCGAGGGCGAGCAGGGATATCAGCAGACTGCCGCCGACCGGCGTGCGCTCCAGCACCCGGGCGCGTATCCAGGCGTGCGCGCCGTCGATCACCGGTTCGCCCGTGGGCAGCCGGTGCCAGCCGCCGGCGGCGAACCGGTCCAGTCCGCTGGTGGCGAAACGCACCGCGAGGTCGCGCTGGTGGTCGGCGAGCAGGCTGACCGCGAGGGTGTCGACGGCGGCCACCGCCGGGGCGCAGGAGGAGGTGGCGGCCAACGAGAAGGCCAGCAGGGGCGGTTCCGCGGAGACCGAGATGACCGAGGTGGCGGTGAACCCCGCCGGCCGTCCGTCGTGGGTCATCGCCACCACCGCCACCCCGGCCGGGTGCCGGCGGAAGACCGACTTGTACTCCGCGCCGGTGAGATGGCCGGTCTCGACGCGCTCGCCCGGGGTCATCGCCCGCCCCCCACGCCGGTGGCGCGCGCCGGCGCGGCGGCGACATCGGGGCGCGGTCCCTGGGCGAGGGCGTCGGCCGCCCGCTCGGAAAGCGGGGTGGGCGTCGGGGGCGAGACGGGCAAGGGGTTCCTCTCGTTCACGCGGTCGACGGTCCTGGGGGCGCCCGGTGGCGCGGGCCGGCCGGTGCGCGTCGGGGTCGCGGGAGCGGCGCCGGGCGCCGCCTCGCCCTCAGGCCGACGGGTGTCCGGGCGAGCGAGGGGACGGCTCGACCGGCGACGGAACCGGCGCATGACGTGTCATGGTCGACACCCTAGAACCCGCTCGCGGGGCCGTCCACCGGCGCCGGAAGCCCCAGGCCGGCCAGCCGGGTCGGTAACGGGCGACGGGGAAACGGGAGTTGGCCGTCGGGGCCGGCGCTCGACGCCGGAGCCTGGGGCGGGTGTGAGCCTCGTCATCGCGGGTGCGGGCCCTCGCGGGGCGCCCGATCCGGGCGCAGCCGGTTCAGCAGGTCCGCCGCCATGGCGCGGGCGTGCCGCAGCCGGTCGCCGTCGCCCTCGAGGCCGGCGCGGGCCATGGCCCCCTCCAGGAGGAAGGCCAGGTGTTCCGCCGTGGTGCGCGCCGTGTCGGGGTGCTCGGGCAGCAGGGCCGCGACATGCCCGGCGATCAGGTCCTCGACCGCCTCCTTGTGTCGGCGCACCAGGGCGCGCCCCTCGTCCCCGGCGGGGATCTCCGCGGCGGCGTTGAGCAGTCCGCAACCGCGGAAGCCGTCCTCGGCGGCGCTGTCGATGTAGGTGTCGAAGACGGCCAGCACGCCGTCGCGGGGGTCCTCGGTGGGGCGCAGGCGTGCCCGGTAGCGCGTCAGCCACTCCTGGTGCCGCAGGTCCAGGTAGCCGCGGACCAGTTCGGCCTTGGAGGAGAAGTTGTTGTACAGGCTCATCTTCGCCACCCCGGCCTCGGCCGTGATCGTGTCGACGCCGGTGGCCGTGACGCCGTCACGGTAGAAGCGCGACGCGGCGGCGGCCAGTACACGCTCCCGGGCCGGCCGCCGCCTCCCGGCGCCCGGTGCCCGCTTCGTCTCACTCATCGGAACCTCGATTCGACTAGACAGACAAGTCTACCTACTGTGGGGGGCGCGCGGCACCCGGTCAGCGACGGCCGAGCCGTCCCCCCCCGTCTCAGCGACCCGAGGAAGCACCATGACCCTTCTGACCGACAGCCTCGTCGTCGACGGAGTGCGCCTGGCCTACCGGGACCGCGGCCGGGGCGAACCCGTGGTCTTCCTCCACGGCACGCCCTCGCACTCCTACGAGTGGCGCGACGTCGTGCCGCGGGTCGAGGCGGCCGGCTTCCGCGTCGTCACCTACGACCTGCTGGGATACGGCGGCTCCGAGCGGCCGGTGGGCCGCGACACCTCGGTCGCCGCCCAGACGGACCTCCTGGGGCACCTGCTCGACGCGTTGGGCGTCGGGCAGGTCAACGTCGTCGCCCACGACATCGGCGGCGCCATCGGACAGCGTTTCGCCCTCGCCCGTCCCGAGCGGGTGCGGCGGTTGATGCTCATCGACTCGGTCAGCTACGACTCGTGGCCTTCCGCGACCTGGCGGAAGATCATCGACGAGAACCCGGAGGGCTTCGCGAGCATGTCGCAGGACGAGCTCGACGCCCTGCTGACCCGGCAGCTCCGGATGACCGTCGCCGACGACTCGCTCATGACGGGAGACGTCCTTGGTGCGTACCTGGCGCCGCATCAGTCGGCGCCGGGGCGCGCCTCCTTCTTCGAACACCAGGTACGCCACTACGACTCCAGGTACACCGAGGAGATCAGCGACAGGCTCGGGCAACTGACCATGCCCGTTCGCATCCTGTGGGGAGAGAGGGACCGGTGGCAGCCCGTGCGCTACGCGCGGCGGCTTCGCGACGCCATCCCGCACGCCGACCTCGTCGTCGTGCCGGAAGCCGGCCACTTCCTCATGGAGGACGCCCCCGAACGCGTCGTGCGCGAGATCGGTGACTTCCTCCGCACCCCGCTCCGGTGACGACGCGGTCGACGCCCCCGGCCCGGCTCACGCCGCCTCCCTCCGGGGTGCCGCCCCGGAGGGAGGCGGCGTGCGGGTAAACGCGGACGATCGGCGCCCACCCGGCCGCGGTCCGCGCCCGCAGAGGCCGGCCGCGGGCGCCGGCCCTCCCCGGCGGGGCGCCGGTCGGCCGGAAGGTCGGGAGGAACCCCGCGACCTCGCTTACCATCGCTCTCGGCGGCCCCCACACGCGCCGGGCGCGGGGGGCGCCAGGCTTCCGCGACCGTGCGATTGACGTGAGGAACCCAGGACCATGCCGACCGAGACGTTCGAGTTCCAGGTAGAGGCGCGTCAGCTTCTCCAGATGATGATCCACTCCATCTACTCGAACAAGGACGTGTTTCTGCGCGAGTTGATCTCCAACGCCTCCGACGCGTTGGACAAGCTGCGCATCGAGTCGCTGCGCGACGACTCGCTGGACGCCGACGTGAGCGACCTGCACGTCGAGATCGAGCCCGACCGCGAGGCCCGCACCCTGACCGTGCGGGACAACGGCATCGGGATGTCGCGCGAGGAGGTGGTCGAACTCATCGGCACCATCGCCAAGTCGGGCACCGCGGAGCTGCTGTCGAGGCTGAGGGAGGCCAAGGACGAGAGCACCGCCGAGGGCCTGATCGGGCAGTTCGGTGTGGGCTTCTACTCCAGCTTCATGGTGGCCGACGAGGTGACCCTGGTGACCCGTAAGGCCGGGGAGAGCGAGGGCACCCGCTGGTCCTCCACCGGCGAGGGCGGCTACACCGTCGAGACCGTCGAGGACGCCCCGCAGGGCACCGCCGTCATCCTGCGGCTGAAGCCGGAGGACGCCGAGGACCAGCTCTTCGACTACACCTCGCCCTGGAAGATCAGGGAGATCGTCAAGCGGTACTCGGACTTCATCACCTGGCCGGTGCGGATGGCCCCCGAGGCGCCCGCCGCCGAGGCGGCCGAGGACGCCGAAGCCGCCGCCCCGGAGGGGGAGGAGGGCGAGGAGCCCGCCGCGTCCGCGCCGCCCGAGCCGGAGACGCTCAACTCCATGAAGGCCCTGTGGGCCAGGTCGCGCGACGAGGTCAGCGACGAGGAGTACCACGAGCTCTACAAGCACATCAGCCACGACTGGACCGACCCGCTGGAGACCATCCAGCTGCGGGCCGAGGGCACCTTCGAGTACCAGTCGCTGCTCTTCCTGCCGGCGCGCGCCCCGCACGACCTCTTCTCGCAGGCCAACCGCCGCGGGGTGCAGCTCTATGTGAAGCGCGTCTTCATCATGGACGACTGCGAGGCGCTCGTCCCCGAGTACCTCCGCTTCGTCAAGGGCGTGGTGGACGCCCAGGACCTGTCGCTCAACGTCTCCCGCGAAATCCTCCAGCAGGACCGCCAGATCCAGCTGATGCGCCGGCGGCTGGTGAAGAAGGTGCTGTCCACCGTCAAGGAGATGATGACCAAGCGCGAGGAGAACTACGCGACGTTCTGGCGGGAGTTCGGCCGGGTCGTCAAGGAGGGCCTGCTCAACGACCCGGACAACAAGGACGCCATCCTCAAGATCTGCTCCTTCGCCTCCACCCGCGACAAGGAGCGGCTGGTCACGCTCGCGCAGTACGTGGAGCGGATGAAGGAGGGCCAGAAGCACATCTACTACATGACCGGTGAGTCCAGGACCGCGATCGAGAACTCGCCGCACCTGGAGGCGTTCGAGGCCAAGGGCCTTGAGGTGCTGATCCTGACCGACCCGGTCGACGAGGTGTGGGTCGGCGCGGTGCCCGAGTTCGAGGGGAAGGAGCTGCGCTCCATCGCCCAGGGCGAGGCCGAGCTGGACGGCGAGGAGGAGGAAGGCGAGGAGGCCAAGGCCGAGAAGGAGCGCCGGCGCGAGGAGTTCGCGGAGCTGCTGACCTGGCTCGGCGAGCGGCTGTCCGACGAGGTCAAGGAGGTGCGGCTCACCTCGCGGCTGACGGTCTCGCCCGCCTGTGTGGTCACCGACGCGGGCGACGTGACGCCGGCGCTCCAGAACCTCTACCGGGCGATGGGGCAGGAGCTGCCGGAGAGCAAGCGCATCCTGGAGCTGAACCCGGAGCACGCGCTGGTGACCGCGCTGCGCAAGGCGCACGCCGCCGACCCGGCCGAGCCCGCGCTGGGGGAGACGGCCGAACTGCTCTACGGCTCCGCGCTGTTGGCCGAGGGCAGCCAGTTGGCCGACCCCGCCAGGTTCGCCAAGCTGCTGAACGAGCGGCTGGAACGGGGTCTCTGACCCCCGGCCCCGCACGGTACCGCCGCCGCCCGCGACCGGCTCCCCGGGCCGCCGGTCGCGGGCGGCGCCGTCCCGCTCCGGCGGCCGTCGGCACCAGAGCACTTCGCGACAGCAACGGGTAGGGGAAGGGCGAGCGGGTAGGGGGAGGCCATGGGCACCGAGAAGCACACGGGGGAGCGGCAGGCGACCGGGCTGTGGTGGTGGGCGGCCCCCAGCCTGCTGCTGCTGACGGGGCTGACCGTCTGGGGCGTGGCGCGCTACCCCGATCTTCCCGATCGCATCCCCCGGCACATCGGCCCGGGCGGCGTGGACGCCTGGGGCGAGCGCGGGGTGGCCCTGGCCTTCGTGCCCGTCTTCGTCTACGCGGGGCTGACCGTGCTGATGATCGGCTGCGCCTGGTCCGCCCTCAGGACGACGCCGCTGGACCGGATGCCGCCGCCGGAGAGCCCCTGGGCCGCGGCGGCCGCCGTCTCCGGCAACCGCCCGGCCAACGCGGCCTCCGCGCGCCGGCTGGCCAGGGCGCTGCTGCTGTGCAACGCGCTGCTCGGCCTCGCCTTCCTGCCGATGGCGTGGGTGCAGTGGCGGGCGGAGGAGCAGGAGGCGGTGGCCTGGTGGCTGCTGGCCGGGCCGCTGCTCTGCCTCGTGCTGTCGCTGGTGCCGCCCCTCCTGGCCGCCTGGCGGGACGCGGGGGAGCGGCGCGCGCTCAGGGAACACCGCCGAGCGGCCTGAACGCACGGTCCGGGAGGGCCGCCTGCCGCGCCACCGCCTCGCCGACCTCGGCGGAGACCAGCCATCCCCACTCCACCTGGTCCCTCGGCAGCCGCGCCGCCAGCGCGCCCTCCGCCAGCGCCAGCAGCCGCGCCGCCACCTCCCCCCGTGCCTCGGGCGCGCCCCCGACGAGCCCGCTGCGCCACGGCCAGTCGCCCAGGGGGCCGCCGGGCCCCTCGGCGACCACCGACGCCTCCGTGGCGACCACCTCGCCGTCCTCCGCCAGCGCGAACCCCCAGCCGCCCCCGGTGCGCAGCAGCGTCAGAGCCCGCGTCCCGCGCGCGACCCGGCGCAGCGCCCCCACCCGCGCGTCCGGCACCCCGACGCTCTCCACCGCGTAGGCCCAGCCCTCGTGGAGCCCGGCCCGCGCCACGGAACGCCCCCACTCCAACCGCCCCTGCGCCTGCTCGGCCGCCGCCGGGTCCCGCCGCCGGAACGCCAGCGGGTCGGCGCCCATCCGCGTCAGCAACTCCCTGGGCGCCAGCCGGCGCGCGAACGTCACCCGGAACCCCTGCTCGCAGAGGGAGTCCAGCCAGCACCCCGAATCCGTCACACTCTGTCCATCAGTCATGCGCGTATCGTGACACGAGCCACTGACAACGGAGCCGCGACCGGCCCTCGTTGGCCGCGCGCCCTTCGCGCCCCGGTCCGCGCCGCCGCGTCAACCGATTCCGACGCTTCCCACGTTCGTATGAGGCATCTCGTTTCTCCCCGCCCAACACCGCCCGCGCGCCCGATAGTTGGGGCGTCACCCGGGAAGTGCACCCGGGTGGTGCCCGACGGGGCTCGCCCCGACGAGTCGCCGCGACCAAGAAGGTGGGATGCTCATGCGCGAAGAGGCCGTGAACCGGGTCCGGGTCGTCTTCTCCCTGCTCGACGCCGACGGCAACGGCGTGCTGGAGTCGGCGGACTTCGACCTGATGGCCGACCGGGTGATGGCGGCGGCGCCGCGCTCCACCGACGAGGAGCGGGAGGCGCTGCGCCTCTCGTTCCGCCGCTACTGGACCACGCTGGTCTCCGAGCTGGACACCGACGGTGACGGCCGGGTGGACTTCCAGGAGTACACCGCCTGCGTCCTGACGCCCGAGCGGTTCGAGCCCACCATCGCCGCGTTCGCCCGCGCGCTGACCAGGCTCGGCGACCCGGAGGGGCAGGGGCTGGTCGCCCGGGACGACTTCATGGCGCTGATGACCGCGATCGGCTTCGCCCCGGAGAACATCACCGCGCTCTTCGACGCCTTCGGGCCCTCCCCGGACGACCGGATCGAGGCCGCCGTCTGGGAGGACGAGATCATCGCCTACTACGCGCCCGACAAGGCGGGTATCCCCGGCGACCGCCTCGCGGACGGCGTGGCCTCCTGACCGTGTCGACGGAGAGTCCGCCGATGGCCGAGGCCAAGCCCCCGGCCGCCGCGCACGGCGTGGCCAGGACGGCGCTGCTGGTGGCGGCGGCCCGGGCGATCGAGACGCACCGGGCCGACGCCCTCGCCGCCGACCCCTACGCCGAGCACTTCGTACACGCCGAACCCACCTGCGCCGACTGGCCCCTGCGGCCGGAGCGGGTGGCGGGCGGCGAGGCCGATCCGCTGTGGGGGCGGCTCGGCCGCTACTTCGGGCTGCGCACCAGGGTCGTCGACGACTTCCTGCTGGGCGCGGCCCGGGCCGGCGTCCGGCAGGTGGTCCTGCTGGGCGCCGGCCTCGACACCCGCGCCCACCGCCTGCCCTGGCCCGCCGGCCGCACCGTCTACGAGCTGGACCGCCGGCCGGTGCTGGCGTTCAAGGCCCGGGTGCACGCCGCCCTTCCGCCCTCGGCGCCCGCCCCCGACGAGCGGGCGCGGCGCGTGGCCGTCCCCGTCGACCTGGCCGGCCCCTGGGAGAGCGCGCTGACCGACGCCGGCTTCGACCCGGGCCGGCCGACCGCCTGGCTCGCCGAGGGGCTGCTGCTCTACCTGCCGGAAGCCGCCGAACGTCGACTCGTCGACACCGTCGACCGGTTGAGCGCGCCGGGCAGCGCCTTCTTCTACGAGATCAAGCGCCCCGAGCCGCCGGAGGTCAGGGCCGACGCCATGTACACCCGGGCCGTCCGCGACGCCGGTGTCGACCTGCTGGCGCTCTTCGCGCCGGGCCCGCGCCCCGACTCCGTCGCCGACCTGGTCGCGCGCGGCTGGTCGGCGACGGCCCACTCCCCGTTCACCTTCGCCCGCCGCCACGGCCGGGGCCCCCGCGAGATCCCCCACGACCCGCTGGCGGCCAACCGCTGGGTCCTCGCCCACCGTTCCAGGTCCGAAAGCCGGGGGCCGAGCGCGGCGGGCCGTCCGGCGGCGCCGGGTTAACCGTTCGACGCCGGCCCGAGGTTGCGACGATGATGCGTCGGGAACGGCCCCGCCCGACGAGCCTGGAGCGCGACCTTGGGACCCACGATCCGCCATCTGACCTTCGACTGTGCCGGCGAGCCCTACGAACTGGCCGGCTTCTGGGCGGCGTTGCTCGGCCGTTCGATCTCCGCGATCGACGCGCCCGGCGACGACGAGGTGCTGGTGGAGACCCAGGGCGAGGGGCCGGGGCTGCTCTTCGTGCGCGCCGACGCGCGCGGGGCGGTCAGGAGCGGGATCCACTTCGACCTCCGGCCCACCGACCGCACCCGGGCCGAGGAGGTCGCCCGCGCCCTCGACCTGGGCGCCCGCCTCGTCGCCGACCGCACCGGCGCGAGCGGCCGGGGCTGGGTGGTGCTGGCCGACCCGGAGGGCAACGAGTTCTGTGTGGAGGCCGGCGAACGGGACCGCGCGGCGGGTTGACGGGTCACCGGCGTGCGCCCGCCGGGGAGGCCGGCTGCGGCGCGGGCCCGTGCGGCCCGCTACTCCGCGAGCACCGGGGTGTTCTGCGCCATGCGGATGCGCCACCGCCCCTCGGCGTCGCGCATCAGCGTCATCGCGAGAACGCCTTCCATGGGATCACTGCCTTCCGCCAGTCGCTCGGCGCTCTCCCCGACCGTCCGCTGGCGGGCGTGGGCCGCGGCGACTTCGGGTGTGAGAAGGACGATGCTCTCGATGGTGTAGCTCACGGAGATGTCCGCCAGGGGGCCCTCCTCGGCGAAGACGAAGGACTGCGCCCGGTAGAGGTTCTCGGCCCCGAACACCAGGTTGCCGCCGAAGTTGACGAAGATGGTGTCCGGCGTGAAGAGGGCGTTCATGGCGCCGGCGTCGTTCTGGTTGAAGGCGTCTTCGTAACGCGAGACGACCTCGGCGATCTCCCGCTCGTGGCCCGAGCGGTCGGCCTCATCGTTTTCTTGTGTGCTGGTCACGGGAGTTCCTTCTGCTGGGCGGTGCGCTTGTGTCTCCAGGCTGCGACTTCACGTGCACTTGAGGTCAAGGCGTGCCGGGCAGGTTGCTCCGGGCGCCTCGCTCACCGTGTCGGAATACCTTCGCGCCCGGGAATCGTTGACACGGCATGGATGTAGGAGTGGTGCTGTCGGGCACCGATCAGCCGAACTATGTCGACGGGACCGTGGCGCGGGCGCGCGAGGCGCACGAGGCGGGGGTCGGATCGGGGTGGTTGTCGCAGCTGTTCGACTACGACGCGACCTCGCTGGCGGCGGTGGTCGGGCAGGCGGTGCCGGGGCTGACCGTCGGCACCTCGGCCATCCCGGTCTTCGCGCGCCATCCGGTGCTGGTCGCCGGCCAGGCGCTGACGGCCCAGGCGGCGAGCGGCGGCCGGTTCCAGCTGGGGCTCGCGATGGGCGCGAAGGCGCTGGTGGAGAGCGCCTTCGGGATCGAGTACGAGCGCCCCGTCGATCTGCTGGCCGAGTTTCTGACCGCGCTGCGCGCGCTGCTCACGGACGGCACCGCCGACTTCCACGGCGAACTGCTCAGCGCCGCGCCCTCGTTGCCGGTCTCGCTGCCGGGCGCCGAACGGGTCCCCCCGCTGCTGGTGGCGGCGATGGGCCCCCGTGCGCTGCGGGTCACGGGCGAACTGGCCGACATCACCCTGCCGTTCCTCGCCGGGCCCCGGGCGTTGGAGAAGCACGTGGTGCCGGCGCTCACCTCCGCCGCCGAGGCCGCCGGCCGCCCGGCGCCCCGGGTGATCGCGCTGGTGCCGACCGTGGTCACCGAGGAGGCGGAGCGGGTGCGGGAGACCGCCGTGCGGGACCTGGCCTTCTACGAGGCGATCCCCTCGTACCGCCGGGTGCTGGACCTCGGCGGCGCCGAGCGGGCCGGCGAACTGGCGGTCGTGGGCGACGAGGAGGCCGTCGTGGCCGAGTTGCGCCGCTACCGGGACGCCGGGGCCACCGAGGTCGTCCTGTCGCAGACGGCCATGGGCGGCGAGGCCGCGCGCCGGCGCACCTGGCGCCTCGCGGGCGAACTCACCCGGCGGGGCGTTCTCTAGGCGGGCACCGCCTGGGCCCCGCGTTCGCAGCGGTGAGGGGGCTGTTGTGGTCCGCACGATGATTGCAGAGAGACCCTTAGGGGGACCCCGGGGTGCGCACCCCCTCATCGACCGGCCAGCCACCCCGATGGGTTCCGGGCGCCACGCTCCCTAGGGTGCCGTCATGGCATCCGCACATACTCCGTCAGCTCGCCGCCGTTTCCGCACGGCTGCTCTGCTGTCGATCCTGGCGCTCGCCCTTCCCGCCGTCCTGGTAGCCGCCGCCCCGGCGCCCCGGGAGGGCGGGCGCGACGACGGCCTGGCTCCGGTCCAGCGCGCCGCGGACGCCATCGTCGACTTCGGTGTCACGGGGGTGCAGGTCCGGGTGACCGACGCGGACGGCGCGACCCGGACGGTCACCAGCGGCGTCGCCGACGTGACCACAGGGGAGCCTGTCTCCCCGGTCGGCTACCTTCGGGCCGGCAGCGTCACCAAGACGTTCGTCTCCGCCGTGGTCCTGCAACTCGTCGCCGAGGGCCGCCTCACGCTGGAGGACCCGGTCGAGCGATGGCTGCCCGACCTGCTGGCGGGGCCGGACTTCGACGGCCGCGCGATCACCATCCGTCAACTGCTCCAGCACACCAGCGGCCTGGAGGACTACGACGACCCGGAGCTGGGATCGGAGGAGTACTACCGGGAGCACCGTGACGACGTCGCCGACCCGGCGGAGACGGTCGCCGCCACGGTGGCGAACGGGCCGCTCTTCCCGCCGGGCACCGGCTGGGCGTACTCCAACACCGGGTACGTGGTGGTCGGCATGGTGATCGAGGAGGTCACCGGACACCACTGGGCGAAGGAGGTGCACGACCGCCTGATCCGCCCTCTCGGTCTGGCGGACACCTACTGGCCGGGGTACGCGCCCACCCTCCCCGACCCGCACGCGACCGGCTACCAGGTGTTCGAGCCGGGGGGATCGCTGGTGGACGTCACCCGCCTCGTGTTGCCCGAGGCCTCCGGCTCCCTCATCTCCACCACGGCGGACCTGGAGCGTTTCCTGCGTGCGCTGTTCGGCGGCGAGGTGCTGGACGCGCCACAACTGAGGGAGATGCTGCGCACCGTGCCGGTCGCCGGGGAGGGGTACGAGGAAGCCTGGCCGGGCGGGGCCGAGTACGGGCTGGGTGTGTTCCGCGTCGGCTTCACCTCGTGTCCGGGACACTACTGGCACTCGGGGGGCGACGTGGAGGGGGCGATGACCCGCACGGGCATTACGGACAGCGGGCGGCGAAGCGTCAGCGCCTTTCTCTCCACCCAGGTGCGGGACTCGATGGAAAGCCTCGTGGAGCAGAACCACCGCGCGAACGCGCTGCTGGAGTCCGCTCTGTGCGGCGGGGACTGAGCGCGGGCCGGTGACGCCGCGGCTACGCCGCCCGCTCGTCGAAGGTGAAGTCCGCCGCCGCGGCGGCCACCTGGTCGAGGGAGAGCCCGACGGCCGCCGCCAGCGCGGCGATGGTGAAGAAGGCGGGGGTCGGGGCGCGACCGGTCTCGATCTTGCGGAGCGTCTCGGCCGAGACCCCGGCCGCCGCCGCGATCTCCACCATGCTGCGTTCCCCGCGCGCCTCGCGCAGCAACGCGCCCAGCCGTTCGCCGCGTTGCCGTTCCCAGGGGGTCAGAGGTGTGCGCACCATGCCCCGATCGTAGCCCCGCCCCTCACCGTTATACCAATACCGGTACGGTCCCCGGTCAGCTCGGCTCGCGGTCGTAGAGCACCCGTGACCAGGCGTAACCCACCGCCGCCAGCGCCAGGCACCAGCCGACGGCGAGCCAGCCGTGGTGGCCGATCTCCGTGCCGAGCAGCAGCCCGCGCAGCGTCTCGATGGCCGGGGTGAACGGCTGGTACTCGGCGACCGGCCGGAACCACCCCGGCATCGCGTCGACCGGCACGAAGGCGCTGGAGACCAGCGGCAGCAGGATCAACGGGGTCGCGTTGTTGCTGGCCGCCTCGGCGGTCGGGCTGCCCAGGCCCATCCCGACCGCGACCCAGGTGAACGCCAGCGCGACCAGCGCCAGCAGGCCGAGCGCCGCGCACCACTCCAGCACGGTGGCGTCCGTCGCGCGGAAGCCGACGGCCACCGCGACGGCGCCGACCAGCACCACGCTGGCGACCGCCTGGAGCACGCTCCCCGCGACGTGTCCGAAGAGCACGGAGCCGCGGTGGATCGCCATCGTGCGGAACCGCGCGACGATGCCCTCCGTCATGTCCGTGGCGACGGAGACGGCGGTGCCGACCAGGGTGCTGCCGATGGTCATCAGCAGGATGCCGGGAACGACGTAGGCGACATAGTCGGAACGGTCGCCGCCGCCCGCCCCCGCGCCCATGCCGGAGCTCATCACGTCGCCGAAGACGTAGACGAAGAGGAGCAGCAGCATGACGGGCGTCAGCAGCAGGTTGAGCGTCAGGGACGGATAGCGGCGGGCGTGCAGCAGGTTGCGCCGCAGCATGGTGGTCGCGTCGCGGGTAGCGAGGGTGAGGGCGCTCATCGGGTGGCCTCCCGTTGCTCGGCCGTGGGTGAGGTCAGGGCGAAGAAGACGTCGTCGAGGTCGGGGGTGTGCACGGTCATCCCGTCCGCCTCGACGCCGGCGGCGTCCAGCCAGTCGAGGAGCGAACGCAGCTCCCGCTGGCCGCCGTCGCAGGGCACCCGCAGCGTCAACGCCTCGCCGTCCGGCGCGGCGCCGTCGCGCAGTGCCTCGGCGGCGGAACGGTAGGCGTCGGGGTCGGTGAAGCGGAGCCGCACATGGCCGCCGGGGACCAGGCGCTTCAGCTCGGCGGCCGTGCCCTCGGCGGCGATCACGCCGTTGTGCAACACGGCGATCCGGTCGGCCAGTTCGTCGGCCTCCTCCAGGTACTGCGTGGTGAGGAAGACGGTCACGCCGTCGGCGACCAGTTCCCGGACGACCTCCCACATGCCCTGCCGGGAGCGCGGGTCCAGGCCGGTCGTCGGCTCGTCGAGAAAGACGACCCGTGGGTTTCCGACCAGGGTCATCGCGATGTCCAGGCGGCGCCGCATCCCGCCGGAGTAGCTCTGCGCCGGGCGGAAGGCGGCCCCGGTCAGGTCGAACCGTTCCAGCAGCGCGGCCGCCACCCGCCGTCCCTCGCGCCGGGGCAGCCGGTGGAGGTCGGTCATCAGCAGCATGTTCTCCCAGCCGGTGATCAGCCCGTCCACGGCGGAGAACTGCCCGGTGACGCCGATCGCCGCGCGCACCCGCTCCGGGGCGGAGGCCAGCGAGTGGCCGGCGACCTGGGCGAGTCCGCCGTCGGCGCGGACCAGGGTGGTCAGGATCCGCACGGTGGTGGTCTTGCCCGCGCCGTTCGGTCCGAGCAGCGCGAAGACCGTGCCGGCGGGGATGCGCAGGTCGACGCCGTCGAGTACGGCACGCCCGCCGTAGGACTTGCGCAGGCCGACGGCGGAGACGGCGGGTGGGGGAGCGGGGTCCGGAGTGGACGTGGGCATGACAGATGAAGGCATGGGCCCTCCCCGTGTGAAGGGGTGTGGATGGTCGGGTCTTCCGGGGCGGTGACGGGGCGGCAACGGGGCGGTGACGGGTCGCTCAGGGGCGGGCGCGGAGGATGTGGATGGTGCCGACCCGGCTGCGGGCGCGGATGCTCACCGTCTCCTCCGCGCCGGCCGGGCTGTCGGTCGCGGCGAGGGTGTTGCGCACCTGCCCCACGGCGGAGCTGGCGTCGAGCCAGGCCGCCGTGCCCTCCCGGACGCCGACCTCGATGGCGCCGTGCGCGGTGCCCAACTCGACCGTGCCCCGGACGACTTCGCCGATCCGCAGCGAGCCGTGCGTGGTGGTGGCGGTGACCGAGTCCTCGGCGCGGCCGATGTCGACGCCGCCGGTGGTGCTGTTCACCCGCAGCTCGCCGGTGACGGCGGCGAGGGTGGTGGTGCCGTGCGAGTTCTTCAACGTCGCCCGGCCGTCGATCAGCCCGACGCGCAGCGAGCCGGAGCTGGTGGTGATCTCGGCGTCGCCCTCGATCCGGTCCACCGCGACCGAACCGTGGGCGGCGGTCAGGTGCAGCGGGCCCGAGGTCTCCAGCCGGGTGTCGCCCAGCGAGGTCTTTCCCCGCACCTCGCCCAGCCGGCCCTCGCCGAAGACCTGGAGCCAGGCGCCGGTCACCTCGACGCGCGAACCGGTCGGCAGCTCCACCGTCACGTCGACGGTGCCGGTGCGTCCGACGCGGTAGCGCGGCCTGGGCGTTCTGACGAGCAGCACGCCGCTGGCGTGGGTGACCTCCGTCTGCTCGGCGGCCCGCACGTCCAGGTCCCTGCCCGGGGCGCGGGGGCGCACCTCGACGACGGTGTCGGCACGGTCGGTGGCGACGAAACGGATCGAACCCGCCTCCACATGGGCGGTGGCGGCGACGGGCTCTGGGGTGTCGAAAGTAGGCATGGCGGTACCGTCCTCGTGGGTCCTGGAAGCGTCCCCGCTGGTCGGGGCCGTGTGAGTGGTGCGCGTTGAGTGGTGTGCGTGGGGGTGTGCCGTTGGTGTGCGTCGGAGGCGGTGTGCGCTAACGCACCCAGCCGGTGATGCTCTGGCCGACGGTCATGGTCCGCTCGGCGGGGCGCGGCCGGTGGCCGCCGTCGAGCGCCGCCGCGACGGCCCGCACCAGCCAGGCGTTGACCGAGAGCCCCTCCTGGCCCGCGGCCTCCTCCGCGCGGGTCTTGAGGTGGGCGGGCAGGCGCAGGTTGACGCGGGCGGTGCCCCCGTCGTCGCCCTCGCCGGGGCCGGGGGCGGGCGAGGAGGGTCTGAACTGCTCGGCGGACGCGGGCCGTTCGGTGGGGGCGGGGTCGCTCGGCGGGGGCGTGACGACGAAGTCGGGGTCGAGCCCCCGCAGCCGGACGTCCACCGAGCCGGGGGCGAGATCCCTGGTGATCTCGTCCGTGGCCGCGGAAAGCGCGTTGAGCAGGGTCAGGCGGGTCGCCGACTCCAGCGGCGCGGTCAGCCGCTCGGCCAGCTCGCGCGCCTCGTCGCCGCCGGCCTCGGCGGCCACCGCCAGCTCGCGGCGGAGGGCGTCGACATACGGGGTGAGGTCCATGGCGCCATCATGGCATCACTTTGGCGCCAAGCGCTAGTCGCTTGGTGGTGCCAGATGGCGCTGGATGGCGCCAGATGGTGTCGGGTGATGTCGCGTGGCGCCAGGGTGGGGTGACTGCCGCGGCCCGGTGGGTGGCGCGGGAACCGCGCGGATGCCGAGTGGCGGGGGAGTCGACCGCGGTGCGGCACCGGCCGGACGGGCCGTCGGCGTGCGCCGGGTGGGTGGGGGAACGCGCGGGGCGGGTCGCGCGTTCTTCGCGCGGGGAGAGCCGACGCCAAGGAGGAGATCCCGTTGACCGTGCCGCTCCGCGTGACCGTGTGGAACGAGAACGTCCACGAGACCACCGAGCCCGCCGTCGCCGCGCGTTATCCCGAGGGCATCCACGGGGCGATAGCCGACGGCCTCGCCGAGCGGCTGCCGGGCGCCGAGATCCGCACCGCCACCCTGGAGCAGCCGGAACACGGCCTGACCGAGGAGGTGTTGGCCGCGACGGACGTGCTCACCTGGTGGGGGCACGCGGCCCACGACCGGGTCTCGGACGCGGTCGTGGACCGGGTGCGGCGCCATGTGCAGGGCGGCATGGGGCTGCTGGTGCTGCACTCCGGGCACTACTCGAAGATCTTCACCACCCTGCTGGGCACCACCTGCTCCCTGGACTGGCGCAACGGCGAGGACCGCGAGCTGGTCTGGACGGTCGCGCCCACGCATCCGATCGCCGAGGGGGTGCCCAGCCCGATCGTCATCCCGCAGCAGGAGATGTACGGCGAGCACTTCGACATCCCGGCCCCTGACGAGCTGGTCTTCATCAGCTCCTTCAGCGGCGGCGAGGTCTTCCGCTCCGGCTGCACGTTCACCAGGGGCCACGGGCGGATCTTCTACTTCAGCCCCGGCGACCAGGAGTTCCCCGTCTACCACCATCCGCACGTGCTGCGGGTCCTGGCCAACGCCACCCGCTGGGCGGCCCAGCCGGACCGGCCCCGTGCCGCCCCGGCCCTTCACCAGCGGCCCGAGCCCGACTGGTTCCTGGACGACTAGGCGCGCGGGCGGCGGGCGGCGGTCACCCGGAGAGGTCGACGACCAGCTGGTCCAGGCAGGCGTTCCAGCCCTTCTCGGCGCTCATCGCGGTGGCGAAGTCGTGCGGGACGTGGATGAGGACCAGCAGGCAGCCCGCCGGGTCGTCGTGCAGCTCGATGCGGAGGTGGTCGTCCGCCGCGGGGCCGTCCTCCCCGCCCCCGTGTTCGTCGAAGGCGAGGAGCCGGGGCGGCTCCCAGGCGGTGACCGTGCCGTTCAGCACGGTGTCCTCGCCGTTGTCGAAGACGATCCGGCCGCCGACGCGCGCGTCGAGCGCGGTGACCCGCATGGGGTACCAGGTGCTCAGTCGGGCCGGTTCGGAGACCGCGCGCCAGACGGCCTCCACGGGGCGGGGCAGCCGGCGCTCGACGCGCAGGGCGGGACGGCCCTCGTGGGTGATGGTGCTCATGGTCGCTCCTCGGGGGGCGGTGCGGCCTCCCCGGCGGGACCGGGGGGCTCTGGGGTCTCGGGGGTCTCGGGGATGGTGTCCAGATGCCGTTCCAGCAGGTCGAGTCGCTCCTCCCAGAGTCGGCGGTAGGGGGCCAGCCAGGCGTCCAGCTCCGCCAGCGGCTCGGGCCGCAGCGTGTAGAGCCGCGACTGGGCCCGCACCCGCGAGGTCGCGAGGCCGGCGTCGCGCAGCACTCGCAGGTGCTTGGAGACCCGGGGCTGGCTGATTGCCAGGGCGTCGACCAACTCGCCCACGGAACGCGGACGTTCGCGGAGCAGGTCGAGTATCAGCCGGCGCGTGGGGTCGGCCAGCACTTCGAACGGCGGGGGCATGGGCTCAGTATGCCCGCATGGTTATATGCCGTCCAGGGCATCCTCGAGGGGGTGGCGTGCGCCCGGTGGTCCCGGTCGTTCCGGGAACGGACGAAGATGTCCTCTGAGTGGCGAAAGTTATGGACAGGTTCGATCAAAGTCCTTACGTTGCCGTGCAGATGGGTCTGTTACGAGTACATGACACACGCGTGTCGCCGTGCTCGACGACGGCCCACGGCACCCGCCAAGCGGCAGGAGGACACGGTGAAAAGACGGCAGACGCGGCGCGCCCGCAGACGTGCGGTGGGAGTGCTGCTCCCCGCGCTGCTCCTCGGCGGACTCGCGGCGCCGGGCAACGCGGCGCCGCGCGACGCGGCGGACATCCCCCCGCAGGAGCCCGGGGTCACCCTGCGCAGCTTCGACGTGGGATCACCACTGGAGCAGCTGTGCACGCTGAAGGCCGGTCAGACCCCCAACGTCGACAAGTTGATGCCCGTCATCGACTGGCAGTCGACCGAGGACTTCGGCCTTGAGGACTACTTCGTCTCCCAGGTCATCGGCAACATCAACGTCCCCGAGGACGGCGACTACGCCTTCCGCCTCATCAGCGACGACGGTTCGCGGCTGACGATCGGCGACCAGCTGGTCATCGACCACGACGGCCTCCACTCGGCCGAGCCCAAGGACGGCAGCGTCCAGCTCACCGCCGGCTACCACTCCCTGCACATCGACTACTTCGACGCCTCCGCCGAGCAGCAGCTCACCCTCCAGTGGCGGCCGCCGGGCGCCGGGGACTTCGTCACCGTGCCCAACGACGTGCTGTCCACCGACGCCGACGTGGTGCGGGTCACCGCGCCGGGCCAGAAGGAGTGCGAGGGCGGCGCAGACTCCCCGGGCGACGGGCTGCCGTTGGACTCCGTCCACCCCTCCTACGACCTGACCGACCTGCGCCCCGAGGGCTTCGAGCCGCAGGTCTCCGCCATGGACTGGCTCCCCGACGACCGGCTGGCCATCGCCACCTGGGGCGGCACCGACAACGTGGCCGGCGAGGTCTACCTGCTGGAGAACGTCACCGGCGCCACCGGTCCCGAGGACGTCACCTACACGCGGATCGCCGAGGGCCTCAACGAGCCGATGGGGATCAAGTGGGTCGACGACTCCCTCTACGTCTCGGAGAAGCACCAGTTGACCAGGCTGGTCGACGAGGACGGTGACGAGGTCGCCGACACCCACGAGACGGTCGCCGAGTGGCCCTACGGCGGCAACTTCCACGAGTTCGCCTTCGGGATGCTCTACGAGGACGGCCACTTCTACCTCAACCTGTCGGTCGCCATCGACCTCGGCGGCGCCACCACCGACCCGCAGCCGGCGCCCGACCGG
This sequence comes from Streptomyces zhaozhouensis, assembly GCF_900230195.1. Lineage (GTDB taxonomy): Bacteria > Actinomycetota > Actinomycetes > Streptomycetales > Streptomycetaceae > Streptomyces > Streptomyces zhaozhouensis. The sequence continues at coordinate 24,319 of NZ_OCNE01000016.1, read as the reverse complement.
GGCACCACCATCAGCGTCGACAAGGACACGGGCGAGGTCGACTACCTCGCCGGCGGGCTGCGCACCCCGCACGGCATCGGCTGGGGCCCGGAGGGCGAGATCCTGGTCACCGACAACCAGGGCGGCTGGCTGCCCTCGTCCAAGCTGCTCCACATCGAGCAGGACGCGTTCTTCAACCACTACATGAACCCGCCGGGCCCGTTCGACGACAACCCGGTCACCAAGCCGGTGCTCTGGCTGCCGCAGAACGAGATCGGCAACTCGCCCAGCACCCCGGTCACCCTCACCGAGGGGCCCTTCGCCGGACAGGTGCTGATCGGCGACGTCACCTACGGCGGTCTCCAGCGCGCCTCCCTGGAGAAGGTCGACGGCGCCTACCAGGGCGCGCTCTTCCGCCACACCCAGGGCCTTGAGGCCGGCGTCACACGGGTCAGCATCGGCCCGGACGGCGCGATCTACACCGGCGGCCTCGGCGCCGGCGGCAACTGGGGCCAGGAGGGCAAACTCGACCACGGGCTCCAGAAGTTGACCCCGAACGGCGACAGCGCGTTCGACATCCATGACATGCGCGCCACGCCCGACGGGTTCACGCTCAGCTACACCGAGCCGCTCTCGCAGGAGACCGCCGACGCGCTCGCCGACTCCTACCGCGTCGACCAGTGGCGTTACGAGCCGACCGCCGACTACGGCGGGCCCAAGCTGGACGAGGAGACGCTTCGCGTCACCGGCGCCGAACTCTCCGAGGACGGCACCGAGGTGACCCTGACCATCGACGGCCTCAAGCCCGACCGGGTCGTCCACGTGCAGTCCCCGCGCCCCTTCAGCTCCGCCGACGGCGAGACGCTGTGGAGCACGGAGGCCTGGTACACGCTCAACGCCCTCCCGCAGGGCTGAGCCCCCGGGCGACCGCCTGCCCCCCCGCCCCGGCCGCCGCCGCCGTCGTCGTGCGGCGGTCGGGGCGGTCGGGGCGGCCGGGCGGCGGTCGGGGTGGCCGGGCGGCTCAGCGGCGGTCCTCGGCCAGGGTGTGGGCGACCAGCGCGTTGGCGTGACCGTGCCCCAGCCCGTGCTCCGTCTTCAGCCAGGAGACCAGCTCGCCGTGCCGGCCGAGCGGCGAGGCGCGGATCAGCGCCTGCCACTCGCCCACCGGGCGGCCGTACGTCCGCTCGATGCTCGGAAAGTAACTGGCGGGTCCCTTCGCCGGGTTGGCCATGGCCCTGCTCCCTCGTCCTCGGGTGGCGACTGCTCACCCTTCCGACCGGCCGGCGGCGCGGAACTGAGCGGCCCGCCCCTGTGACCCCGCTCACACCCGCCGCGCGGCCGTCCGTGTGACCTGCCGGCGACCGGACCCGGTCCGCGCCCCGCACGGCTCGCTCCGACTCTAGGGTGGCGGGGATCACGAGGCGAGGTCTGAGGTGGCCCAGATGACGGAGTCGGAAGTCGATTACGCGGCGGTCTACCGTGCGTATCCCGCGCCGGTCGCGCTGCTGCGCCCGGATCTGACCTACGTCGAGGTGAACGACGCCTACGCGCGCACCGCGGGCCGGAGCAGGGAGCAACTGCTCGGCCGCACCTTCGACGAGGTGTTCCCCGACAACCCCGAGGAGGGCGACCCCAGCGGCACGCGCAACCTGCGGCTCTCCCTGGAGCGGGTCGCGGCCACCGGCCAGACCGACCCGATGGCGATCCAGCGCTTCGACGTGCGCCCCGAGGAGGGCGCGGAGGGCTTCGCCGAACGCTACTGGAGCGTCGTCAACGCCCCCGTCCTGGACGAGCACGGGAAGGTGCGGCTGCTGCTCCACCGGGTGGAGGAGGTCACCGACCTGATCACGAGTGAACGGGCGCCGCGCGGCACGGCGGCCGGGGAACGGGGGCGCCGGATGGAGTCCGACGTCCTCAGCAGGGCAGGGGAGTTGCAGGCCAGCAACGAGCGGCTCCGCGCGGCGCACGCCCAGGAGCAGGAGGTGGCGCTGAGCCTCCAGCGGTCCATGCTGCCCCCGACCGACCTGCGGCTGTCCCACGACTCGGCGGTGCGCTACCGGCCGGCCAGCGCCGTGATGAACGTCTGCGGGGACTGGTACGACATCATCGAGTTGAGCGAGGAGCAGATCACCCTCGCCGTCGGCGACGTGGTCGGCCACGGGCTGGAGGCCGCGGGCGTCATGGGGCAGCTGCGCAGTGCGCTCAGCGCGGTCGCCCGTGCCTCGGGAAGCCCCTCCCGGTCGCTGGACGTGCTCGACCTCTACGCCCGCTCGGTGCCGGGGGCCCAGTCCACCACCGTGGTCAAGCTCTTCGTGGACTGGGGCAGTCACACCCTCACCTACGCCAGCGCGGGCCATCCGCCGGCCGCGCTGGCCAGGACCGACGGCCGTGTCGACTTCCTCGACCAGGCCGTCAACCCGCCGCTCGCCGCGCTCCCGACGCACGGGGACGCGGTCGAGGCGTCGACGTCGTTCCGCGCGGGGGACGTACTGGTCACCTACACCGACGGCCTGGTGGAGCGGCGCGACGAGGACATCGACCGGGGGCTGCAGCGGCTGGCCGACGCGTTGCGGCGCCACCGCCACGAGGACGCCGAGTCGCTGGCCGACGCGCTGCTGGCCGACATGCTGCCCCCGGAGGGCACCGAGGACGACACCGCGCTGGTCATCCTGCGGCTCTGACGGCCGGCGCGGGGAGGGCGGCCTCGCGTCGGCCAACCCGCCTTCGGCGCGCGATCATTGGTACAGACCGATTGGTACAGACCAACCCCTTGACGCTCCCTCGCGCTGCTTCTTCAATTACTCGTGGTTCCCCCCGCGTGACCCCGCGCACCGCGCACCGTCCCGAGAGAAGGATTGGCATGAGCATGATTGACAGATGGCGGCGCGGCCTCCGCGCCGCAGGCTTCCTGGCCGTCGCCACGCTCCTGGCCGGACTGCTCAACGCGCTGCCCGCCTCGTCGGCGACCGCCACCGACCCGGTCGGCGCCGAGGACGTCCGCCCGACCGCGTTCCCGGTCTCCGAGGCGCAGTTCAACGAGATGTTCCCGAACCGGAATCCCTTCTACACGTACCAGGGCCTGACCGCGGCGCTCAGCTCCTACCCGGACTTCGCCAACGCCGGCGGCGAGACCATCGCCCGCCGGGAGGCCGCCGCCTTCCTCGCCAACGCCAGCCACGAGACCGGCGGCCTGGTCCACATCGTGGAGCAGAACGAGGCCAACTACCCGCACTACTGCGACCCCAGCCAGCCCTACGGCTGCCCCGCCGGGCAGGACGCCTACTACGGCCGCGGCCCGATCCAGCTGAGCTGGAACTTCAACTACAAGGCCGCGGGCGACGCCCTCGGCATCGACCTGCTGAACAACCCCTGGCTGGTCCAGGAGGACGCGGCCGTCGCCTGGCGCACCGCGCTGTGGTACTGGAACACCCAGAGCGGCCCGGGCACGATGACCCCCCACGACGCCATCGTGAACGAGGTCGGCTTCGGGGAGACCATCCGCGCCATCAACGGCTCGATCGAGTGCAACGGCGGCAACCCCGGCCAGGTGCAGAGCCGGATCGACACCTTCACGCGGTTCTCCGCGATCCTCGGCGTCGACCCGGGCGGCAACCTGTCCTGCTGACCGCTCGGCCGTTCGACCGTGCCACCGGCACACGTGCCGCCGGTACACGTGCCATCGGCACACCGAACCCGCCGTCCGCCACCCCCTCAGGTGGCGGGCGGCGCCGTGCGTCGGCGCCGCACCGGTCAGCAGGGGGGCGCCCTCGCACCGCCGCCGGCGGGCGTTCGTTCCCGTGAGCGAGGCGCTCACCCTTCGGGGTGCATCCCGGCCGCTTGGCGCCCCAACTCCCTTGCCCGGCACCCACGATGGGGAACGTGAACGTCTCCCCTCACGTCCCGGCCACTCCCGGCGCGAGCGTCACCGCCCGCGCGCCCGCGCGTTCTCCGGCGCACCGGGCGGTCGCCGGGCGCCTGCTGGCAGAACTGCCCCCGTCCGCCCGCCGCGAGGTGCAGGACGTCGTCGACTGGGCCGGCCCCGTCGCGCTCCCGCTGACCGACGAGCGCACCGTCCAGTCCGCCTGCGGCATCGCCCAGGTGCACGGCCGCGCCTCGGGCACGCCGGAACACCTCGCCGTTCCCTACGCCGCCACGGTGGCCGGCGTCCTCACCGCGCTGGGCGTCCACGCCGCGCTGCTCGCCCGCCGACGGGGCCTGGCGCTGCGCCGGGTCACCACCTCGGTCGCGCAGGGCGCGCTGCTCTCCCTCACCCAGTACCTGGCGGCCGCCACCGCGCCGGAGGACCCGGCCGACGACCCGGCTCCCGGCGGGGCGAGCCTGGTCTCCGCGGACGGCGTCACCTGCGAGATCGAGACCCTCGCCCCGGACGCCTGGCGGGAGTTCTGGCGTCGGCTCGGCGTGGAGCCCGCGCTCGCCGGACGCGGCTGGGCGCCGTTCCAGCAGCGGTTCGCCACCGGGAGCTGCCCGTTGCCGCCCGAGCTGCGCCGGGCGGCCAACGCCCACCCGCTGACCGACCTCGCCGAGGCGGCGCGGGCCGCCGGCCTCAGCCTGGTCGCGCTCCCCGACGACCCCGACCCGTCGGGACTGCCGGCGCCGCTGCGCACCGCGTGCGCGCCGGGGCGCGCGCGGAGGGAACTGCCCGCCGCCGAGGGCGCGTTGCCGCTGAGCGGGTTGCAGGTGGTCGAGGTCACCAACCGCGTGCAGGGCCCGCTCGCCGGCCATCTGCTGCGGCTGCTCGGCGCCCGCGTGCTGCGCGTCGAACCGCCGGGCGGCGACCCGATGCGCGGGCTGCCCCCGCTGGCCGGCGGCGTGTCGGCGCGGTTCGCCGCGCTCAACGCCGGCAAGTCCGTCGCCGAGATCGACCTGGCGACCCCGGCCGGCCGCCGCGCCGTCGCCGAACTCGCCGCCGGGGCCGACGTCTTCCTCCACAACTGGCCGCCGGGCCGCGCCGAGCGGCTCGGCCTCACCGCCGCCGACCTGTGGCGGGTGCGTCCCGGGCTGGTCCACGCCGCCGCCTCCGGCTTCGGCGACGCCTTCGGACGCGCGGTGCCGCCCATCGGCACCGACTACCTCGCCCAGGCCCACGGCGGCCTCGCCGCCGCGCTGCGCCCCGCCGGCCACGCGCCGACGCCCTCCCTGATGACCCTCACCGACGTGCTCGGCGGGGCGCTCTGCGCCCATGGCGCGGTCTCCGCGCTGCTGCGCCGCGCCGGCGCGGGGAGGGGCGCGCGCGTGGAGTCCTCGCTGCTCTCGGCCGCCGCGCTCGTCCCGCGCCCCCGCGCGCGGGCGGTCCTGACCCCGTTGGACCAGCCGCTGCGCACCGCCGACGGCTGGCTCGCGCTGCCCGCCGACGCCGCCGCCGACCCGGCCCGACTCGCCCGCGTCACCGGAGTGTTGACGCGCGCGCCGGGCGCGGTCGCGGAACGTTTCACCACCCGCGCCACGGAGGAGTGGCGCGCGGCGCTCGCCGAGGCGGGCGTCGCCGCCGTTCCCGTGGTCACCGAGCTGCCCGCCCTGGCGCGTGACCCCGCGTTCCGCGCCGCCGTCGCCCCCGCACCGCCCGGCGGCCACGCCCGCCCCCGCACCCCTTGGACCTTCTCGTGACCGCGCCCGCCGTACCCACCGCGCCCGCCGCCCCCGCCGCGTCCGCCGAACCGGCCGTGCCGACCGTGCCCGTCTGGACGAGCCGTGCCGGGCTCGCCCTCCCCGACCTGGTGCCGCTCGCCGAGCGCCGCTCCTGGGTCGCCGGGGGCCTGTGCCCCGACCGCGATGTGGCCGCCCTCTTCCGGGAACGCGTCGCCGCCCATCCCGCCCGGCAGGCGGTCGTCGAGGCCGGCGACCCGCCGGGCGGCGGCTGGGACTACGCCACCCTGGACGCCGAGGTCCGCCGGATCGCCGCCCTGTTCACCGAGGCCGGGCTCGGCGCCGGTGACGTGGTGGCGCTGCGGCTGCCCAACGGCCGCGCCGCCGTCGCCGCCGAGCTGGCGGTCTACGCGATCGGCGCGGTCGCGCTGCCCTACCCGCCGGGCGGCGGGCGCCGCGACACCCTCGCGTTGCTCGGCCGTGCGCGCGCCGCCGGCGCGGTGTTCGCCGAGCACTCGGACCTCGCGCTCGCCGACCGACTTCCCACCCTGCGCGCCGTCTTCACGACCGACGAGGCACCCGCCGGGCGTGCGGGGGGCGTGCGCTGGCTGGGCGCGCCGGCGCGCACGCGGTGGCGGCCGGGGGCCGTCGATCCGACGGCGCCCGCGCGGCTGATGGTCTCCTCCGGCTCGGAGGCCGAGCCCAAGATGGTCGCCTACTCCCACCACGCGATGGGCGGCGGCCGGGCCCGCTATCTGCGGGCCCTCACCCCCGACCCCGGGCCCAGGCGCCATCTGGTGCTGGTGCCGCTGGGCTCCTCGTTCGGCTCCTGCGGGGTGCTCACCGTGGCGGCGCTCGGCGGAACGCTGCTGGTGCTGCCCGCGTTCGACCCGGCCGAGGCGCTGCGGGCGGCGAGCGCGCACCGCGCCACCCATCTCTTCGCCGTCCCGACCATGCTCCGCCGGATCGCCGAACGGCCGCCGTCGCCGGGCGAGGACCTGTCGACCCTGGTGGCCACGGTCTCCAGCGGCGCCGAACTCCCTCCCGCCACCGCCGAGGTGACCGAGCGCCGCCTCGGGAGGCCGGTGATCACCGTCTATGGCTCCTCCGACGGCGTCAACTGCCACACCCGCGCCACCCCGGCGGCGCCCGCCGGGTTCGTCGGCGTCCCCGACCCGGCGGTGGTCGCCGTGCGGATCGTCGGCCCCGACGGTCGGGAGCTCCCGGCGGGGGAGCCGGGCGAGATCCAGGCCCGGGGGCCGATGACCCCGCTCTGCCACCTCGGCGAACGGGCGGACGACGCCCGCCACCGCACCCCCGACGGCTGGGTCCGCACCGGCGACCTCGGCCGACTGGACGCGCGCGGACGGCTGTTCCTCCTCGGCCGGCTGCGGAACGTCGTGATCAGGGGCGGCTACAACATCAGCCCCGCCGAGGTCGAACGCCACCTCGCCGCCCACCCCGACGTCGCCGAGGTCGCCTGCGTCCCGGTCCCCGATCCCGACCTCGGCGAACGCCTCTGCGCCTGCGTCCGCCCGGCCCCCGGCGCACCGCCGCCGACGCTGGCCGCGCTCCAGGCGTTCCTGCGCGACACACGGGGGCTGGAGCGGCGCAAGCTCCCCGAACTGCTGCTGCCCGTCGCCGAGATGCCACACGGTCCGACCGGCAAGGTCTGCCGCAGGACCCTCACGGCTCGCGCGGCGGAACGTTGACCTGGACCGGGGGCTCCGGCAGCCAGTCGCGTGCCGGGTCGTACTCCAGCCAGCGGCCGCGCCCCGCCTCCCGGGCGCAGGCGGCGGCGAGCCCCTGGCCCGACTGGCGCCGCGGGGGCGCTGTCTCTCCGTCCCGCACGGCGACCACCTTCTGGGGAACGCGCGGCCCGACTGGTTGCCGCGCCTCGGCGACCATCTCGCGCACGCGCTCGCCGCCCTCGGCCGGGCGTAGTCCGACAGACGGCCGGTGGACGGTCCGGGGCCGGGACCGCGCGGGGCACGGGTGGCGGGGTCGGTCGCACGACTCGCGCGCGCGGCCTGGTGGGTCGTCGTGCTCGGCCCGGTCCCCGGTGGCTCGCGCGGTTCCCCGCAGCCCGCTTCGCCGGTGGGCGGCGCTGTGTCCCTGGCGGGGCGCGGAGGACGGCGGCATCGCGCCGTGCACGCGGGGGCGCCCCGCGTCACCGTGTCCGCTGGGCCTCGCGGAGCTCGTCGAGCCAGGCGAGGCCCAGCGCGCGGCCGTCGGGGAGGCGGTCGTCGCGGTCCCAGCGCCAGGCGCTGATCACCGCCAGCACCAGGCTCCGGCAGGCGCGCAGCAACTCCCGGTCCACGCCCGGGTACTCCTCGCCGACGCCGGGCGGAGCGTGGGCGAGGTCGAACTCCACGGGGCCTCGGCAGCAGGTCTCCAGGTCGATGAAGAGCGGCCCGCGTGCGGTGGCGAGCAGGTTCCCCGGGTGCGGTTCGCCGTGCAGCAGTTGGTCGGGGCCGCCCCGCTCGGCGACCGCGCGGCCCGCGTTCCGCAGCGTGTCGCTCAACAACTCACGGTCGGCCTCGGCCAGTTCCGGCGTGCGGGCGCGGTCGGCGACGAGCGCGCTGGCGTACGCGACCCGCTCGGAGAAGTGCGGTGCCGCGACATCCACGGCGCGCATCCCGGCGTGCAGCCGCGCGAGTGCGCCGGCGTACTCGGTCGGGGAGAGGACGGGCGGGGGCGAGGGAGGCGTGTAGTGGGTCCAGAACGTGACGACGAACCCGTCGCGCTCGGGGGCCCCCGGCGCGACCCGGGGGTCGGGCGCGCCCACCGGGCACCCGGCGTCGACCAGCCGTCGGGCGAGGTCGATCTCCCACCGCGCGACCCGCCGCGCCTCCTCCCCCGCCTCTCCCGGCCCGGCGACGGCGACCCGGGCCAGGACGTCGCAGGGCAGCAGCCGCAGCGTCAGCTTGTTGGAGTCCTGGAGCACGATCGCCTCGTCCGCCGCCAGCCCGAGCGCGCCGGCGATCCCCCGGGCCGCGTCGCTCGCGCGTCGCCCCGTCGCAGCCTCCACCGTGACCTCCTCTGTCGCCCGCCCCGTGCGGACCGGCGCACGCTACCAAGCCGACCGGGAACGCCGCCCCGGGTTTTCCGGCGGCGTGCCCCGGCCGGCGGGCCGCGGCGGGAAGCCGGCCCGGCTACGGCAGGAAGCGGTGGACGGCGCGCACCAGCGCCGCCTCCTCGGCCGCCGCGTCCCGGTGGTCGAAGTGGCCCGCCGTCAGGGCGAAGAGCCGGCGCGGCCCGGCCAGCGCCCGGAAGACCGCGAACTGCCCCGGCGGTGGCACCGCGGGGTCGAGGAACGCGGCCCCCACCAGCGTCGGGATCCGCAGTCGTGAGGCGGCGGTCGCGGCGTCGAAGTACCGCAACACCTTCGCGACGCCCGGCCGTTCGCGATGCAGCCGGCGAACCGCCTCGCCGCTGCCGACGCAGGGCAGGGTCAGCCGCAGCGGATGGGCTCCGAAGCTGGGAACGGTCAACGCGGCGGCCGTGAACCGCGCGTCCCACGGCAGCGCCAGCGGCCCGATGCCGCCGCCGAAGCTGGTGCCCAGATAGCTCAGCCGGGCGGCGGCCTCCGGCACCAGCTCCAGCAGCGCGGTCGCCGCGCACCACACGTCGGCCGCACAGTCCCCGTGCACATAGGTGTCGCGCGCCGCGATCCCGTGCAGCACATGGGCGTCCGAGGTCTCCGGGATGTCCGGGAAGCGGCTGAGGTCGGGCAGCCCGCGCAGCACCGGCCAGAGGGTGGCCGCGCCGGGGGGCGCCAGCGCGGGCTCCGGGCGTGCGCGCCCCCCGTAGCCGTGCGTGGCGACGCAGCCCCTGGTGACCGGGCCGGAGGCGGGCAGGGTCAGCCAGCCGCCGAGCCGCCGGCCGCCCACCGAGCCGAACTCCACCCGGTGCGTGCGGTGCCGCGCGTCCCGCGCCACCTCGGGCCCGAGCCGGGGCGCGACCCGCGCCTCGCGCGCCCGCGCGAAGCGCCGGCGCCAGAACGCGTCGAAGTCCTCCGGCGGCGCGGGGGCGTCCACCGTCAGCAGCGCGTCGGGCGGGCAGCCGTAGGTCGGGTCGAAGTCGAAGGGGTGGTCCTCGCGCAGCCGCCCCACCCGGCGCGCGGCGCGCTCCCACGCGCCCCGGAACACCTCGCCCCCGCCGTCCACCTCGCGGTCCTCCGCCACCGCACGTTCCCCTTCCACCGCACGTTCCCCTTCCACCGCACGTTCCCCTTCCACCTCGCGCTCCCCTTCCACCTCGCGCCGCCGTGTCGCCGCGCCCCGAGCCCCGCGCTTCCGAGCCCCGCGCCCCGCGCCCCGCGCCTCGTGCGCCCCCGTGCGCTGACGGGGCGTCATGGTGCGTGTCCGGGACGCGAACTAGACTGGGTGGCCGTTCCGGCGCCCCCCTCATCCTCCCCGTCTCAGCGAGCGGATCGGAGACCCACGTGGCCGAAGCATGGAAACCCGACCTGACGGCCTCCTTCGGGCGGCGGTTGGGCAGGTCGGCGGGCGAGTTGGGGCTCTCCAACCCCAACGAGGGCGAGACCGCCTGCCCCGACCTGTGGCTCCTGGACAACGACGACGTGGCCGTCATCGGGCACGACGTCACCGAGTCCTACGCCGGGCGGCTGCCGCGCGACGTCTCCCTCGCGCCCGGTGAACGCCTCGTCGTGATCCCCGGACGCATCCTCGCGTCGGCGAAGCCGCACATACCGGACGCGCCTCCGGGCGGCGCGTCCCCGGACCCGGCCCCGGATGCATGACCGAAGGTGACCAAGACCCGGCGGGGAGACCGACGGACGGCTCCCACGCGGCGCTCTCCGGCTCCGCCAGGGACGTGGTGCAGGCCGGAAGCGTCAGCGGCGGCATCCACTTCCACACCGGGGCCGACCCGGGCGAGGCCGCGCGTCCCCGCCAACTCCCCGGTGACACCAGGGGGTTCGTCAACCGCGTCAGCGAGATGGAGCATCTCGACGCGGTTCTCGGCGTGCCGGACCCCGGGATCTCCGCCGTCGTCCTGGTGGTCGGCACGGCCGGCGTCGGCAAGACCTCGCTCGCGCTGCGCTGGGCGCACCGGGTGGCGGACCGCTTCCCCGACGGGCAGCTCTACGTCAACCTCAGGGGATATGACCCGGCCGCCCCGTTGACCCCGGGCGAGGTGCTGCACCACTTCCTGACCGCGCTCGGCGTCCCGCCGGCCGCCGTCCCCGCCGACCCGGACGCCGCCGCCGCGCTCTACCGCACGCGGCTGGCCAACCGGCGGGTGCTGATCCTTCTCGACAACGTCGCCACCGCCGCCCAGGTCAGACCGCTGCTGCCGGGCGGCCCCGGCTGTCTGACGCTGGTGACCAGCCGAAGTCGCGTCTCGGGGCTGACCGTTCGGGACGGCGCCCACCGTCTCGTGCTCGACGTGCTGCCCGAGGCGGAGGCGGTGGCGCTGCTGCGGGCGTTCACCGGCGGCCGACGGGACGGCGCCGACCAGCGCGACCTGGTGGAACTGGCCGGGCTCTGCGCCCGGTTGCCGCTGGCGCTGCGCATCGCGGCCGAACGCGCGGCGAGCAACCCGTACGCCCGACTCCCGGACCTGATCGCCGAGTTGCGCGACGAGTCCTCGCTGTGGGACGCGCTCAGCACCGGCGAGGGACCCGACGCGGAGGCCGTACGCACCGTCTTCGCCTGGTCCTATCGCGCGCTGCCCGAGGGCGCGGCGCGGCTCTTCCGGCTGCTGGGCGTGCACCCGGGGCCGGAGTTCCGGCTCCAGGCGGCGTCCGCGCTCTGCGGCGCGCCGGTGGCCAGGACCCGGCAGCTCCTCGACTCCCTGGTCTCCGCGCACCTGTTGACGCAGACGGCCCCGGACCGTTTCGAGTTCCACGACCTGCTGCGCGCCTACGCCGGCGACCAGGCGCGCCTGGACGAGCCGGAGGAGGAACGGCGGGCCGCGCTGCACCGCGTGCTCAGCTGGTATCTGCGCTCCGCCGACGCCGCCCACCGGCTGCTGGCGCCCGGCGACGACCGGCTGCCGCTGGACGGGGGCGCCGCCCCGGAGGTGGCGCCCCACGCGATCGCGGACCACGACCAGGCCAGGGACTGGGCGGAACGGGAACACACCAACGTGCTCGCCGCGGCACGCGCGGCGGCCCGTGCCGAACTCCACGCGTTCTGTTGGCAGTTGGCCGTCGCGCAGTGGCGCTGCTGGACCCGGGCGGCGCCCGCCGCCGGCTGGCTCGACGTGGCCGCGCTCGCGCTGGCGTCCAGCCGCGCGCTGGACGACCGGGCGGCCGAGGCGCGGGTACTCCGCTGCCTGGGCGACGCCCACGCCCAGCGTGGCGACCTGTCGGCGAGCCGGGAGCACCACCGGGCGGCGCTGGCGCTGCACCGTGCCTCGGGCGACCGGCTGGCGGAGGGCCGCGCCCTCAACGCGCTCGGCCTCACCGGGCTGCGCGGCCGGCAACTACCGCAGGCCATCGCCGACTTCGAGGAGGCCGAGGGCATCTTCCGCATCCTCGCCGAAGGCGAGGACCCGGCCGCCGCCCGTCAACTCGCCGCCACACTCACCAATCTGGCCAACGCCTACCACGAAGCGGGCCGCCTCGACGACGCCGAGGCCGTCGTCGCCCCCACCCTGGCCGACCACCGCCGGCAGGGCAACGAACGGGGAGAGGGCGCCGCGCTGCGCGTGCTCAGCGACATCCAGCGCGAACGGGGCGACACGGCGGCGGCGCTGCGGTCCGCGCGGCGCTCCGTCGACCTCGCGCTGACGGCGCGCAGCCGCCCCTCGGAGGGGTACCGGCTGCTGACGCTTGGCGCGGCGCAACGGGCGGCCGGACAGCTCGACGAGGCCCTCGCCTCCTACCAGCGGGCCGCCGCGCTCTACCGCCGGCTGGGGGACCGGGCCAACGAGGCGCGCGCGTGGCACGGCGCGGGTGAGGCGTTCCACGGGCTGGGCAGGGACGACCAGGCGGCGGCGTTCCACCGGCGGGCCGCGGACGTCTTCGTCGCGCTCGACGACCCCTGGTGGCAGGCGTTGGCGCGGGACGGCCTGGCCCGCGCGCTCCTCGCGGAGGACCCGCCGGCCGCCGCCGCGCAGCGGCGCACGGCGTTGCGGCTGCTCGCGTCGTTCGACGACGCCAGGGCGCGGGCGTTGCGCGGCACCCTGGACCGGTGAGGCCCTCCGGGACGCGGTGTCGGTCGGTCGGTCGGCCCCACCCCGGCGGGTGGTTGCCCGCGCCCCCTTCTCCGCCGGTGGGGGGTTGCGGGGCGCGGGGTGGGGTACGGGCGACAATCGGGCGGCAAGCCATGTGAGGTCGAACGAGGAGGACGCTCATGGCCGGGTCCTCGCCGCACCGCGGCAGCGCCCCCGACGCGTTGCGGCGCACGCTCGGGGTGACGGACGCCGTCGTCATCGGGTTGGGCGCGATGATCGGCGCCGGCATCTTCGCCGCGCTCGCCCCCGCGGCCCGCGCCGCCGGCTCCGGGCTGCTGCTCGGCCTCGCGCTGGCGGCGGTCGTCGCCTACTGCAACGCCACCTCCTCCGCGCGGCTCGCCGCCCGCTATCCGGCCTCGGGCGGCACCTATGTCTACGGCCGCGAGCGGCTGGGCGACTTCTGGGGCTATCTGGCGGGTTGGGCGTTCGTCGTCGGCAAGACGGCCTCGTGCGCGGCGATGGCGCTGACGTTCGGCGCGTACGCCTGGCCGGGGCAGGCGCACGCCGTCGCGGTGGCGGCCGTGGTGGCGCTGACGGCGGTCAACTACGCGGGGGTGCGGAAGTCCGCGCTGCTCGGGCGGGTGATCGTCGCCGTCGTGCTGGCGGTGCTCGCCGCCGTGGTGGTCGCGGCGCTCACCTCGGACGCGGTGGAGTTCGGCCGGCTGGACGTCGGCTCGGACGCGACGGCCGGCGGGGTGTTCGAGGCGGCGGGGCTGTTGTTCTTCGCCTTCGCCGGCTACGCCCGCGTCGCGACGCTGGGGGAGGAGGTGCGCGACCCGGCGCGCACGGTCCGCCGCGCGATCCCCCTCGCGTTGGGCATCACGCTGGCGGTCTACGTGGCCGTCGCCGTCGCGGTGCTGGCCGTGCTGGGCCCGAACGGGCTGGCCGAGGCGTCGGCGCCGCTGTCCGAAGCGGCCCGCGCCGGGGGAGCGGAGTGGCTGGTGCCGGTGGTCCGACTCGGCGCCGCGCTGGCCGCGTTGGGGGCGTTGCTGGCGTTGATCCTGGGTGTCTCCCGCACGGTGCTCGCCATGTCCAGGGACCGGCACCTGCCGCCGGCGCTGGCCGCCGTGCACCCGCGGTTCGCGGTGCCGCACCGGGCTGAGCTGCTGGTCGGCGCGGTGGTGGCCGTGGTCGCGGCGACGGGGGACGTGCGGGCGGCGATCGGGTTCTCCTCGTTCGGGGTGCTGGTCTACTACGCGGTCGCCAACGCCTCGGCCTGGACGCTCGCGCCCGACGAGGGGCGCCCGCCCAGGCTGGTTCCGGCCGTGGGCCTGGCCGGCTGTCTTGTTCTGGCCTTCGCGCTGCCCGCCTCCTCGGTGCTGGCGGGCGCGGGGGTTCTGGCGCTGGGCGCGGGCGTGTACGCGGGCGCGCGGGTGGTGCGGCGGGCGCGCGGCGCTCGCTAGGACGACGGGGGCGGCGCTTGCCGTCCGCGTCACTTGGTGACGCCAGTCCGGCGCCGTGGTGGAACCGCCGGGGAGCTCGGCCCCGTTCTCGTATGGTCGCGGCGAACGGACACGTAGCGCGGTCGATCACACGCTCTCTTCCCGACGGACGCGGAAGGCACCCGCGCCAGCCGCCAGAACCGCTGCTTCCGCGGCCCGTTCCGGGAGCCGCTCAGAAGACGATCGGGTCGCCCACGGCGCCGCTGGTCGCCGTCCGGACGGCGTTGGCGATCCGCTCGGGCGCGTCGGCGAACTCCTCGGCCGGGACGCCGTCCAGCAACGCGGCGCCGATGTGCTCGTTCACCACCCGCAGGGCGGCCCCGGCCGCCGCCGCGTGCAGCCGGACCTGAAGGTCGTCGGCGGGGAGTTCGAGCCGCTTGGCGACGATCTCGGCCAGCTCCCGCTCCAGTTGGTCGCAGGCCATCAGCCAGGCCGTGCGGATCGCCGGCTCGTCGTCCCCCAGCCGCACCATCTGCACCGCCAGCACCGTGTCGCCCTGCTCCGTCTCGCTCGCCACCCGGCCGAACCGCTGGCTCTCGTGGGCGAAGTGCTCCTCCAGGGAGAGATGGCGCGGCCAACTGCGCAGCGTGGACATCTCCCACTCCACGCCCTGGGCGACGATGGGCTCGGCGCAGCTCTCCTTGGAGCGGAAGTGGCGCCAGATGGTGCGGGTCGACAGGCCGACCGCCTCGGCGATCTGGTCGCCGCTGGTCGCGTCGACGCCCTGCTTCCAGAAGAGCCGGGACGCCTCCCGCGAGATCTCCAGCCGCAAGCGGTGGCGGCGCTGCTCGCTCATCGCACCCCTGACCCGTTTCGTCGTGGCCACGCCTCTTCACCCTTTCTCCGCACCCGACACATCAAGTGCCATATTGACATTAAGTGACGGCCCGCGCTACCTCCGGGAGAGGGGCCGCTCCCCGCCTCCCCGGAGGCCGCGCACCCGCCGCGCGCACCCGCCGCGCGCGCCCTGCCCCGCGCTCACGCCGGCGCGCGCCGGTCGGACCGGTCCGGTCCTCCGGCGCGCGGGCGTGGAAGCGCGGGGTCTCCCCATCCGTCTCAACCCCGCTGGGCGGGCACCAGCCCGAGCGTCTTCAGCCGCTTGTCCGAGGCGCGGGCGGCCCAGGCGAGAACCAGGAGGCCGACGGCCAGCAGCGGGTAGCCCATCGCGATCTTGGCGAAACCGAGCGAGTCGACGTCGTCGGCGTCGTAGAGCCACTGCTGAACGATGAACCGGGCGGCGAAGATGGCGGTCAGGGTCAGGGTGGCGATGTCGTAGTACAGGCGCGAACGGGCGTCCTGGCGCCAGGCGTTGCCCTTGCCGGTGGCGGCGTTCCACAGCACGCCGGCCAGCGGCCAGCGCGCGAGCACGGAGGCGAGGAAGACGATCGCGCCGGCCAGGCTGGTCCAGATGCCGATGAGGAAGTAGTCCCTCGCCGAGCCGGTGTACCAGGAGATGCCGGCGGCGATCGCCACGCCGAACAGGCCGCCGAGCGCGGGCTGCAGCGACTCCTTGCGGGCCAGTCGCTCCACGGCGATGGCCACCGCCACGGCCACGGCGCAGACGATCGCGGCCCTGAGCCCCTTGGCGTTGTTGGCGATCACGAACACGACCGCGGGGAGCGCGGAGTAGACGAGCCCCTTGGTGCCGCCGGCCTGGTCGAGCATGGTCGGCTTCCTCGGCTGTCCCGGGGCCGGCTCGGTCCGCATGGCCGTCGCCTGGTGGGGGTCGGTGGGGGTCTGCATGGTGATCAGCTCTTCCGGGTTGGTGGTGGGGGAGCGGCCCCTGTGCGCCACTAAGTGACAGCTTGGCATTCAGCGACACTTTGCGTCCAGCCGGGAAAGGGTGACCTGGGTCACAGAAGGGGTGAACGCCCCTCGTGGGGCGCGGAGTTGCCGCACGTCAGGGCTTGTCCCGTGTCTCCGGGTGCGGGTGGCGAGGCCGTTGAGTCCCGTGTTCCGGCCACGCTGACGCGCCTGTCCCGCCGAAGCGGCCTTTCGTCTGGCGTCACTGAGCGACAGACGGGGCGATCCGTCGCCCCGGGCGGCGGTGGCGCTCTCGCCGTGGTGCGTGACGCCGCGGCCGCCGCCGCTGCGCCGCGCGCCGCCCGCGCGGTGGTCCGGGGCCTCTCTTGAGCCTTGAGGTTCTAGCGGCCGTCCCCCGCGCGCCGGGCGCGATAGGCGCGCTGCTGGCAGGCGCGGCCGCAGTATCTCCTCGGGCGGCCACGGGAGTTGCGCGGCATCGGCGCCGCGCAGCCGGCGCACGCCCCCGACGTTTCCTCACGCGGGAGGCGGGCGACCGGCCTTTCCTCACGCGCCTCCCCGTCTCGCGCCTCCCGGTCTCGCGCCTCCCGGTCGCGCGACGCCCCGCCGCGGTGGGCCGCGCGGGCGGCGGCCACGAGGTCGCCGTCCGGGACCGGCCCCTGCGGGGTGCGCGCGGCCAGTTCGGCCACCAGCAGGTGGCACCGCGCCATGTCGTCGTCCTCGCAGAGCAGCAGGTGGCGCAGGTAGTCCCTGGCGGCCCGCAACTGCTCGGCCCGCTCCTCCAGTTGCTCGATCTGCTCGCCCACGGTGCGCTGCCAGTCGGCGTGCGAGTGGGCGCCCGAGGTGACGACGGCGGCCTGCTCCAGCGGCATCTTTCCGACCACGCAGCACAGATAGGCCATGCCGATGCGGCGCAGGTCGAGAGGGCCGTAGGCCCGCCTGCCGCCTCGCCGGGCAGGCGGGTTGAGCAGGCCCTGACGCTCCCACCACCGCACGGTGGACGGGGCGAGGCCGTACAACGCCGCGGCCTGGCCGATGGTGACCGTGGGCTCGTTGTCCATGACGTCATTTGACATCAAGTCGACTTCACCACGCAAGGTTTAGGTAAGGCTAGCCTAAGTGCCCGTTGCCGTGGTGCCCGGCTGCCTCGTTCCGGCGGACCCGCGTGGTCCGCGACCCGATGTCGGAAGGGCTTCGAACCAGTGACAGTCGAGTACACGGAGACCGTCGTCGTCGGCGCCGGCCAGCAGGGATGCGGGGTCGCCGCCGCCCTCCAGGAGCTGGGGCGCGACGCGCTCGTCATCGAGAAGGGGGAGATCTGCCAGGCGTGGGCACACGAACGCTGGGACAGCCTGCGCGTGGGCAGCGGCAACCGCTCGGTGCGGTTCCCCGGTTGGGAGTACGACGGCGACGACCCCGACGGTTTCATGTCGGGCCCCGAGCTCGCCCGGCATCTACGCCGTTACGTGGAACGGCGGCGACTGCGGGTGTGGGAGCACACGCCGGTCCGCGAGATCGAGTGCCTCGGGGACGGCTCCGGGCGCGACGGCGTGCACGACGACGCGCGGTTCAGGACCCGGCTCGCCGCGGGCGGCGTCGTGGAGTCCCGCAACGTGGTCGCCGCCATAGGCGGATACGCGAGCCCCCGCACCCCGGCCTTCGCCGCCGAGGTCGGCCCCACCGTCCACCAGGTGCACGCGGGGTCCTTCCGCAACGCCCGGTCCCTGCCGGCCGGGGCGGTACTGGTCGTCGGCGCGGGCATCAGCGGCCAGCAGATCGCCGACGAACTCGCGGACGCCGGCCGCGAGGTCTATCTGTCGGTCGGCCGTCACCTCTCCTGGCCCAGCGGCCATCGAGGGCGTCGCATCCACGACTGGATGCACACGTTCTCGCTCCTCGACGACTACGTCAGGCCCGCCCTCGACATCGGAAGCGGCCGCTCGGTCCTCGCCGGCCTGCCGGTGACCGCCACCCGCGACTGGGAGGGTGAGCTCAACCTCGGCACGCTCGCCGGCAAGGGCGTCGTCCTGGTCGGCTCCGCGCGCGGGGTGCGGAACGACGTGCTGGTGCTGGAGGACAACGTCGTCGCCCTCGCCGAACTGGCCGCCCGCGCCTACCGGCGCGTCGTCGAGAAGA
Source organism: Streptomyces zhaozhouensis (assembly GCF_900230195.1). GTDB lineage: Bacteria > Actinomycetota > Actinomycetes > Streptomycetales > Streptomycetaceae > Streptomyces > Streptomyces zhaozhouensis. The sequence goes on along the minus strand of NZ_OCNE01000016.1, from coordinate 6,191 downwards.
TCGACACCGGTATCCGGGAACGCGGCTTCCCGGTACCGGAAGTCGACCGGGCGCCCGGTGTCGACATGAGCCGCGTCGCCGACTTCGGCACCCGGCTTGACCTGGCCCGCCACGGCATCACGACCATCCTCTGGTGCACCGGCTTCGGCCCCGACTACCGGATCCTCCCGGGCCACGTTCTCGACGACACCGGGGCGCCGATCCAGCGCCGGGGCATCTTCGGCGCGCTTCCCGGGCTCTACTACGCCGGGCTCCCGGACGGCGACTCGCTCGGCCCGGTCGCGATCGGCGCCAACGTCGAGAACGGCCGCACCATCGCGCACAACGTCCACATGGACCACCTCATCCGCGACGGCTCCCCGGGCCGCCTGGTGCCGCCGGCCGCGGTTTAGAGCCTGACCGGCGGATCATGTGACGGGCGAAGGCGGCAGACCACCCGGCTTCGCCCGCGCCCGCTGTCGGCGCCGCGACGAGGTCGAGCGCGCCACCGACCGGTTGGAGAACTCCCGCGCGGTCGCCACCCGTCGGAGCGGGCCCACGTCCTCCACGGCGTCGGCGTCGGCACCGCCGCAGCGATCCGGCCCTGGCCTCGCACATGATCCGCCGATCGGAGCCCGCACGGCGCGGTACTCGGGGTCACGGCTCCTTTCGTTGCCCGACCCAGGTCTCGAACCGCGCGGCATCGCGGACGCCGTCGTCTAGGTCGTCTCGTTTGGATCTTCGTGGATCAGGGCGCGGCGTCAGATGCGGTGCATCGCAAGGCGCCGGATCGCAGCTCATACTTGGTCGTATTCGCGCGATTCGGTAACGCAGCGAGGTGCCGTAGCTGGCGTCGCGCCCCCGCGAAGATCCAAACGAGGCGACCTAGGACCGCGCGGTAGATGTCGAAGCTCTTGACGCTCTTGCCGTACTCGGGGCGGTCGACCCATGCCCGCTTGATCCCGATGATGGCCACGCGCGTCTCATCCGTCAGATACGGGCGCACGGTGGTCAAATGGACGGTGGAGGGCTGTCGTTCGGGCTGGTCGAGGAACCATATGTCGACGTTCCAGGTGGCCCCGGACGATGCGCGGCACTCCACGCCGAGGTAGAGGCCGTCCGGGTACGCGTCCGGCTCCTGGTTCCACACCCCGCAGTCGTTGCGGAAGGTCACGAGGCGGACGCGCGGGTGGGTCCCGAGCTGGGCGCCGACCGCGGTGACGGCCGCCACAGCGGCGTCGTCCAAACGCGCACACGCCACGTCGATGTCCAGATCCCGACGGACCATGAGACCCAGCGCCGCGCTCCCCACGATGGTCGGTGCGCCGACGTCGGACAGCAGCTCCTCCAGCCGAAGGTCCCGATACACACCCCCGGCTTCGGCTCTCAGCGCGTCCTGCTCCGTCAACACCTCAGAAACGGCCATGTGAGCAGCCTAGAGTCCGCCCGGTGGGGCGCATCGGGGATTTCGGGCCGCCGGCCCCGTCCGGTCGAGGTCAGGGTGAGGTGGGTGCGGTCAGATGAAGGCGGCTTCGGGGCGGTCGGTGTTGATCAGGAGGGGGAGGCGGCGGTGTTGGCCGGCGGCGATGATGGCGTACTGGTAGAGGGCCGGGGGTTCGTACAGTTCGCGCAGGGGGACCCAGCCCGCGCCTTCCTTGGGTTCCCTGGCGGGCAGTTGGGGCAGGACGCCGCCGTCGAGGACGTAGGTCAGGCCGTTGAGCGTCCCGGCGTCGTCCGTGGTGGGGCTGACCGCGAGGATTTCGGAGAGGGTGCGGTCGCAGCCGGTGGCCTCAAGGAACGCCTCGCGGGCGGCGAGGATGATGCAGCGGCCCTGAGGGATCTGCCCGTGGGGCAGGACCCAGCCCTCCTGGCCGTCCTCGCGTGTCCCGCGCACCATCAGCACGTGGTTGGTCTGGGTGGTGGCCAGGACGTGGAAGGTGATCGGGATCGGGGAACGGTTGATCGTCGTCAGCATGATGTCGTCGTCTCCTTGAGGGGTTAGGTGGTCAGGGCGGGCAGCAGGCCCGAGAGGGCGGTGAGCAGGCACATCAGGCCGACGAACGCCGGACCGGCGAACCCCGGGCCCCAGGACGGCGGCGGCGGGGGGTCGTCCGGGCGGGGGACCACGCGCCAGTGGCGCTCGGTCCTGGCCAGGAAGAGGGTGTGGTCGGGGTGGTCCTGGGAGTGCTGGAGCGCCCATACCGCCACCGGCAGGGAGTCGTCGTCGAAGAGTGGGGAGACCGCCTCGCAGCTCATGCACTCCGCGCCGTAGATGCCCTCCGGCACCCCGGGGCCTCGCTCCTGGATCAGTACGCGGTCCGCGCCCCGCACGATGTCGTTCATGAGGGCCGGGCCCCTTTCCAGAAGCGGGTGCCGAAGGTGGTGCGGGCGCGAGGCCGCCCCCGGTCCCGCCGGGCCCAGGGCATCCATGCACCGTCCGCCGGTCGGTAGGGCTCCCACGGCCGCCCGGTGCGGTCGCGCGGCGCCGCACGCACGGCGTCGGTGAAGTCCCAGGCCATCGCCGCGAGTTGGCGCAGGCACGCGTCGCAGGCGTAGAGCGGGGCGGTCGCGTCCTCCGAGGTGAGGCAGCCGATCCACACCACCGGCGCCACCCGGTGCCCGCACCAGAACCAACAGGGGCCCCACGCCCGCTGCTCCGCACCCACCAACCCCGGCATCGGTATCTGGAACTCCCACTCCGCAGGCCCCAGGTCCACGCGCTCCGCGCCGTTCATGCCGCGTCCCGGCAGGAGAACCAGACGACCTTGCCCAGCCGGCAGGAGGCGCCGGCCATGAACGGCGTCGGCATGAAGCCGAACCCGTCGGCCATCTCCCGCAGCAGCCACAGTCCCCGGCCGCTCTCCGAGCACCAGTCGGGCGTGCGCAGCACCGGCAACTGCCGGGACTCGTCGAAGACCTGGACCAGCAGATCCGCCTCCGCCCGCACCACCCGCAGGCCGCACCGCCGACTCGCCGTGTGCTTCGCGACGTTGGCCAGCAGCTCCGAGACGCCCAGCCGCGCCAGCTCCACGGCCTCCCGCGACACCCGCCACTCCGCCAGCGCGCCCGCGACCGTCCGACGCCAGCCCTCGATTTCGCGCACGCTGACCGTCAGGGACCAACGGGCGTCCTGGGGGCCGTCGTCGGGTCCCGTTCCGGAAAGGCCGCCCGCGAGGAAGCGGGGTCTTTCGGGGGCCTCGGGCACCCGCACGTCAGGACCGCTCGCAGTGGGCATAACTGCTCCTCTCCGTAGCGTCGCCACTACTTGGGGTAGACAGAGTGCCGCTCGGTCGGGGATCATTCAACGTGCTGGATCGGCACGAAAGATTGGTGTGCTGCCCTTGAACCGCAAGGAGTTGGTCCCCGAGAGTTCCCCCGAGGCCGCGTACGGCGCGCGTCTGCGCAGCCTGCGGGAGGGACGCGGATGGACGCAGGAGGAACTGGCAAACCGGATGGGTTACACCAGTAGCCACATGTCCTCCGTGGAAACTGGTCGAAAGATTTCCACCTTGCGCTTTGCGCGCAGTGCCGATCGCGTCCTCGGCACCGAGAACACCGCGGACGCGTTCGAACGCGAGTGGCGCAATATCCGCCACGGGAGCCTGCTGGAAGGGTTCCCCGAGTACGTCGAGTGCGAGGGACGCGCCGCCGAGATCAGGCTTTTTGAGATCGGTGTCGTCCCCGGGCTGCTTCAGACCCCGGAGTATGCGACGGAGCTCGCCCGAAGCGCCGTCAACCGGGGGGCGATCAGCGCCGAACAGGCGGAGGAACGGATCGCGCTCGTCACCGAGCGCCGGGCGGCGCTGGAGCGGACGCCCGCGCCGCTGATCTCCGTGGTGCTGGACGAGAGTTGCATCCGTCGGCCCATCGGGGAACCAGCGGTGATGAACGCGCAGTTGGCGTATCTGGAGGAGTTCGCCCGGCAGCCGCACACCGTGCTCCAGCTCGCCCCCTTCGAGATGGGCGTGCGCCGCACCCTCAGTCTGCCGGTCCACATCCTGACGATGTCGGACCGCTCGCTGCTGTCCTACGCGGAGTCCTCACTTCGCGGAAATGTGGAACGGGATAACGGGTCCGTGGTCCCGCTGCTGACGGCTTACCATCAGCTACAGGCGGAGGCGCTGTCCCAGTCGGCCTCCGTCGCCGCGATCAAGCAGCAACGAAAGGGCACCCCGTGAGCTCCGAAGCCCCCCGTTGGTTCAAGTCCTCCTACAGCGACAACGGTGGCGCCTGCCTGGAGGCCGCCGACAATCTCGCCGCGACCAGCGGCACGGTCCCCGTCCGTGACTCCAAGAGCCACGACGGTCCGGTCCTGACCTTCTCCACCGGCGCGTTCTCCTCGTTCGTGACGAGCGTCAAGTCCGGGCGCATCAGCGCCAACTGAGCGCGGCGCCGGTTGTGCGCGGAGGCCCCGTTGCCCAACGGGCGGCGTCTTGGGACGATTTCCCGAGGTGACCGACTCCGCGCCCAACCGGCGTGACGACAAGGACAACGAGGGAGCCGAACCGTTGAACACCCCAGCGGAAGTGCACTGGTTCAAGTCCTCCTACAGCAGCAACGGCGGGGCCTGCGTCGAGGTGGCCGCCCTGCCCGGCGCGCGCCACGGCGTCCGCGACTCCCAGCGCGCCGACGGCCCGATCCTCACGTTCCGGCCGACGGCCTGGCGCGCGTTTCTGCACGCGGTCGACGAGCGCGGGACCCGGTAGCGAAGTCCGTGGCGCGGGTGCGCGCCCTCCTCACCCGGCGGGGTCCGTGGCCCGTTCCACGTCCCACAGCCGGGTCTTCTCGGCGCGCCACCGTTCCCAGAGCGCCTCTCGCCCCTGCCCCGGGGACTCCAGCACGTCGATCTCGGCGGCGGTGAGCGGGATCAGCACCACCAGACGCAGCGCTCCGGCCGGGGCGCCGGGGGCGAGGGCGGCAGGGGGGCGGCTCACCGCGCGTCGGGTCGCCGCAGCAGCGGCAGCACGGCGCGGGCGAACTCCGCCGGCTCGGCGCTCGCGCCCACATGGTTGCCCGGCATGTCGACCAGTGGTTGCCCCAGCCGGTCGGCGAGCGCCTGGGTGGCCAGGCGCGCCAACTGCTGGTGGCTCAGCGCGCCGGCGCACAGCGCCACCGGCGCCCGGCGAAGGGCCTCGACGTCGGGCGCGTAGAGGACCGTGGGGCCGGCCATCCGCCCCAGGAAGTAGCGGTTCTTGTCCAGTTCCCCGGCCGGCAGCTCGGGCAGGGGCAGGTGCGGGGGAGGCGTCTGCCCCGGGCCGGTGCGGTGCCCGGCGCCGGTGAGGTCGAAGAACTCCTGCACCGCACGTTGCGGGTCCCGCTCCGCCACCGCGAACGCGGCCGTGGCACGACTGGTCAGCTCCGCGTCGTCCAGGAGGGTGACCAGTGGCGGCTCGTGCAGGACGGCCCGGCTGACCAGTGAGGGATGTCGTGTGACCAGTTCCAGCAGCGTCACGGCACCGCCGCTGGTGCCGACGAACAGCGCGGGTCCGCCGGTGAAGAGGTCCACGAGCGCGGCCAGATCCTCGGCCAGCACCTCGGGGGTGGGCTCGGCCATCCCCGTCGCCGCGCGGCTCTCGCCGATGCCGCGCGGATCGTGCGTGACGACGGTGAACCGGTCCGCCAACTCCCGCGCCAGCGCCGCGAAGCCGGCCCGCCCGGCCGGGGCGCCGACGAGGAACAGCGGGGGCCCCTCGCCCCGGACGTCGAAGGCGAGCGCGCAGTCCGGCCGTTCGAGCCGCTGCGGCGTGCCGGTGCTCCGGTCGTCGTAGTCCGCGATCTTGCGGCTGACCACGTCGAGCGCGCGGTCCAGCTCCTCGCGCCGCTCCCGGATGCGGCGCCGGTGCGCCGTCAGCAACTCCAGCCGCAGCCGGGCCGGATCGGCGGCCCCGCCGTCGGCACCGGTGAACCGCGCGATGTCGGCCAGCGGCATCCCCGTCTCGCGGAGATGCACCAACATGCGGATCAGCTCGATGTCGGCCGCCGTGTACCGGCGCCGACCCGCGTGGTCGCGCTGGGGGGACGGCACGGTCCCCTGACGCTCGAAGTAACGCAACGTGTCGGGCGCCAGCCCGATCCGCTCCGCCACCTCCGCGATGCCGAACACCTCGTCTGCCTCGTCGCTCATTAGAGGACCATCCTTTCTGCAGCCCTCACGGGTAGGGTTGTGACCTCTTGGTCCCGGCGGGTGCATGGCCATCGTCGCGAGCCGTTCG
>NZ_OCNE01000041.1 GCF_900230195.1 Streptomyces zhaozhouensis | reverse complement strand
AATCCTCTGCGGCCTCTACGCCGACATCCTCAACATCCCCCACATCACCATCGACGACGACTTCTTCCACCTCGGCGGACACTCCCTCCTCGCCACCCGCCTCGTCAGCCGCATCCGCACCACCCTGGGCACCGAACTCCCCATCCGACAACTCTTCCAGACCCCCACCATCGCCCAACTCAGCACCACACTCGACCAGGCGGAAACCGCCCGCGCCCCCCTCACCCCCCGCGAACGCCCCGACCGCATCCCCCTCTCCCACGCCCAACAACGCCTCTGGTTCCTCCACCAACTCGAAGGCCCCACCCCCACCTACAACATGCCGGGCAAGCTCTGGCTCACCGGGGAACTCAACCACCACGCGCTCACCGCCGCGCTCAACGACGTCGTCGCGCGTCACGAGACCCTCCGCACCCGCTACGCGCACGACGACCGGGGCGCACACCAGGTCATCGTGCCCGCCGCCGAGGCAACCGTCGTGGTGCCCGTGATCGAGGTCGACGAGGGTGACCTCCCCGCCCGCGTTGAGCGGGCCGCCCACCACCCGTTCGACCTGACGTCGGAAATCCCCCTCCGCGCGACGCTCTTCCGGCTGGCGGACGACGCGCACGTTCTTCTTCTGCTGCTTCACCACATCGCCGGCGACGCCTGGTCCGTCGGCCCTCTCACCCGGGACCTGACCACCGCCTACACCGCACGTCGCGACGGCGCAGCCCCCGCCTGGCAGCCGCTCCCCATCCAGTACGCCGACTACGCGCTCTGGCAGCACGAGGTCCTCGGCACCACCGACCACCCCGACAGCGTGGCGGCCCGGCAGCTCACCTACTGGACCAGGGCACTCGCCGGCCTGCCGGAGAAGCTCGAACTCCCCACCGACCGACCCCACCCGGCGACCGCCTCCTACCGGGGCGACACCGTTCCCGTCGCCATCCCCGCCACGCTGCACCGGCGCATCGCCGACCTGGCCCGGCACTCACACACGAGCGTCTTCATGGTGCTCCAGGCGGCGTTGGCCACGCTCCTCACCCGGCTGGGCGCCGGCACCGACATTCCCATCGGCACGGACATCGCCGGGCGCACCGACGAGGCCACCGACGACCTCGTCGGCTTCTTCGTGAACGCTCTCGTGCTGCGCACCGACACCAGCCGCAACCCCACCTTCCGCGAGCTGCTGGACCGCGTCCGCGACACCGATCTCGACGCCTACGCCCACCAGGACCTCCCCTTCGAACGGCTCGTCGAGCACCTCAACCCCACCCGCAGCCTCGCCCACCACCCCCTCTTTCAGGTCATGCTCACCCTCAACAACACCGACCAGGACGCCCAGGGCACGGTGGCCGAGATGCCAGGACTCCGCGCCGCGCTGGAGCCGGCGGGGACGGGTGTGTCCAAGTTCGACCTGGCCTTCTCCTTCAAGGAGTCCCGTGACGCGGAGGGCACGGCCAACGGTCTGAACGGTGCGCTGGAGTTCAGCACGGACGTCTTCGAGTCGACGACGGCGCATTCCCTGGCCGCCCGTCTGGTGCGGCTGCTGGACGGTATCACCGCGGACCCCGACCAGCCGGTGGACGCCGTCGACATCCTCGACGACTCCGAGCGGCACGAGCTGCTGACCCTGTGGAACGACACCGCCGTCGACTATCCGGCGACTTCGAGCGTGCACGCCCTGTTCGAGGAGTGGGCGGCGCGAACCCCGGACGCCGTGGCCGTCGTCGCCGGAGACGAGGCGCTGACCTACGGGCAGCTCAACGTCCGGGCGAACCGCCTCGCCCACCGTCTGCTCCTGCTCGGGCTGCTCCCGGAGGACAGGGTCGCCGTTCTCCAGGAACGTTCGATCGACCTGGTCGTGTCGAGCCTGGCCGTCCTCAAGGCGGGCGGCGCTTATGTACCGCTGGACCCCCAGCAACCCGCCAGTCGCTCCACGTGGATCCTGCGGGACACCGCTGCCCTGGCCCTGCTCACCGACCGCGACGAGGACGAGTTCGGCTTCTCGGTCGACATCCCGGTACTGCGGGTGGACCGGGACGCCTCATGGTCGGACGATGAGCCCGAGACCAACCCCGCGGTGCGGACCGACGCCGAACAGCTCGTCTACGTCATGTACACCTCCGGGTCCACCGGCACGCCCAAGGGCGTCGCCAACACCCACCACAACGTCGTGCACCTCGCGGCGGACCGGCACTGGCGGGCCGGCAACCACGGGCGTGTGCTGATGCACTCCCCCTACTCGTTCGACGCCTCCACCTTCGAGATGTGGACGCCCCTGCTCACGGGCGGCCGGATCGTGGTGGCCCCGGCCGGGCACCTCAGCCCCGGCGACTTCGCCGGGGTCATCACGGAGCAGGGCGTGACCGCGATGTTCGTCAGCGCGGGCTTCTTCCGCGTGCTGGCGGAGGAGCGCCCCGAGTGCTTCAGCGGTGTCCGGGAGATCTGGGCCGGCGGTGACGTCGTCTCGCCCACCGCCGTACGCCGGGTGAGGGAGGCGTGCCCGGGAACCGTCGTCGCGAACGAGTACGGTCCGACGGAGACCACCGTCTTCTCCGCCGTCAACCCGATGGGGCCGGACGCACCGCACCCGCGCGGCACCGTTCCCATCGGCCGCCCGCTGTGGAACACCCGCCTGTACGTGCTGGACGGCCGGCTCCGGCCGGTGCCACCCGGCACCGGCGGTGAGCTGTACATCGCGGGATCCGGCGTGGCCCGCGGCTACCTCAACCGCCGCGAGCTCACGGCACACCGCTTCGTCGCCGACCCGCACGGCGCTCCCGGCACCCGCATGTACCGCACCGGCGACATCGCCCGGTGGCGGCGGGACGGCCAACTGGAGTTCCTCGGCCGGGTCGACGATCAGGTCAAGCTCCGCGGCTTCCGGGTGGAACCCGGCGAGATCGAGGCCGTGCTGACATCACTCCCCGACATCGCCGAGGCCGCGGTCGTCCTCCGCGAGGACCGGCCGGGTGACAAGCGTCTGGTCGCGTACACCGTGACGGGAACGTCGGTCGCGGAGGAGACGCTGCGCGCGCACGTGGCGGCGGAGCTGCCGGAGTACATGGTGCCCTCGGCGTTCGTCGCCCTCGACACGCTTCCCCTGACGCTCAACGGCAAGCTGGACCGACGGGCCCTGCCGGCGCCCGTCTACGGGGACCGCCCGACCGGACGGGCGCCGCGCACCCCGCACGAGGAGATCCTGTGCGGCCTCTACGCCGACGTGCTCGACGTCCCCCAGGTGACCATCGACGACGACTTCTTCCGCCTGGGCGGGCACTCCCTCCTCGCCACCCGCCTCGTCAGCCGCATCCGCACCACCCTCAACACCGAGCTGTCCATCCGCCAGCTCTTCGAGACCCCGACCGTCGCCGGCCTCACCGCTTCCCTCGGGGGCACCGAGGGCGTTCGCGCCCCGCTCACCGCCCGAGAACGGCCCGAGCACGTCCCGCTGTCCTACGCCCAGCAGCGCCTGTGGTTCCTCCACCAGCTCGAAGGCCCCTCCCCCACCTACAACATCTCCGCCGCGCTGCGCCTCACCGGGGCACTCGACCACCGTGCCATGCGCCACGCGCTGCACGATCTGACCACCCGCCACGAGACCCTGCGCACCGTCTACGAACAGGGCACCCGCTCCCAGGCCCGGCAGCGCGTGCTGCCTGCGGAGCGGGCACGGCCCGAGTGCGCGCTCGTCGACCTGACCGAACGGCCGGGCGACCTCCAGTCGGAACTCACGGGAACGGCCCGCCACTGCTTCGACCTGTCCTCCGAACTCCCGTTGCGCGCGTGGCTGTTCCGGCTGTCGGAAGACGAGCACGTGCTGCTGCTGGTGTTGCACCACATCGCGGGTGACGGCTGGTCCATGGGCCCCCTCGCCCGCGACCTGACCACCGCCTACACCGCACGCCTCCACCACCGCGCCCCCGCCTGGCACCCCCTGCCCGTCCAGTACGCCGACTACGCCCTCTGGCAACACGACACCCTCGGCACCACCGACCACCCCGACAGCCTCGCCACCCGACAACTCACCTACTGGACCCAGACACTGGCCGACCTGCCAGAACAGATCCCCCTCCCCACCGACCGCCCCCGACCCGCCGTCGCCAGCCACGTCGGCGACTCGCTCGGTTTCACCCTGCCCCCCGCGCTCCACCGCGAGCTGACCACGTTGGCCCAGCAGAACGGTGCCAGCCTGTTCATGGTGCTCCAGGCCGCGTTGGCCACCCTCCTCACCCGCCTCGGCGCCGGCACCGACATCCCCATCGGCGCCCCCATCGCCGGACGCACCGACGAAGCCACCGACGACCTCGTCGGCTTCTTCGTCAACACCCTCGTCCTGCGCACCGACACCAGCGGCAACCCCACCTTCCGCCAGCTACTGAACCGCGTCCGCGACACCGACCTCGACGCCTACGCCCACCAGGACCTCCCCTTCGAACGCCTCGTCGAACACCTCAACCCCACCCGCACCCTCGCCCACCACCCCCTCTTCCAGGTCCTTCTCACCCTCAACAACACCGAGGACCGGACGGAACACGGCGAGATCCTTCGCCTTCCGGGGGTGGAGGCCCAGGAGATCAGGATCAAACGGTCGCTCTCGAAGTTCGACCTCTCCCTGGGGCTGGCGGAGAAGCGTGACCCCGAGGGCACGCCCGCCGGGATCAGCGGGTCCCTGACCTTCAGCACGGACCTGTTCGACCACGAGACGGCCCAGTCCCTCGTGGACCGCCTGATCCACCTCCTGACCACGGCCGCCGCGCGCCCCGACCTGCCCGTCACCGAGATCGACATCCTCACGGGGGCGGAGAGGCGAAGGCTCCTGGAGGAGTGGAACGGACGACCACACCTGGAAACGCCGCCGGTGGACGTGGTCGCGTTGTTCGAGGAACGGGTGGCGGCGGCGCCCGACGCGATCGCGTTGGTCGACGCGAACGAGCGTCTGAGCTATGCCGAGTTGAACGCGCGGGCCAACCAGATCGCCCGCTGGCTGCGCAAGCAGGGCGCCGGTCCGGAGAGGTTCGTCGCCGTCGACATGCCCCGAGGAACAGAGGCCGTCACCGCACTCCTCGGCGTGCTGAAGAGCGGCGCGGCGTATCTGCCGTTGGACCCGGACTACCCGACCGAACGCACCACCCACATCCTCACCGACGC
>NZ_OCNE01000004.1 GCF_900230195.1 Streptomyces zhaozhouensis | reverse complement strand
AAACGCTCCCGCAACCCCGCAAGATCACCTTCAACGGCCACGGTCCTCGCAACTCCCACAGATCGCGGGTGTTGCGAGGACCGTTAGAACCCAAGCTCCCGGGAGGCGGCCTCGACGTGTGTGCGAACCGGTGGACCGGCCGTCGGCTACGGGCGCTCGCGCGGCCCGCCGTCCTCGTCGTCCGGCCGGGGGGACGCGTCCGACCGCGGCGGCTCCTGGCCGGCGGCGCCGGGCTGCTCACGGGGCAACGGTGCCTGCACCGGCGCGAGTTCCGCGACCGTGGCGCCGCTGCCGTCGAAGCCTGCCCTGCGGTCGGCCTCCTCCTGGTAAGCCCGGAGGTAGCCGACCACCGTGTTGACCACCGCGACCAGCGGCACCGCGACCACGGCGCCCGGGATGCCGGCGACCATCGAACCGGCGGCCACCGCCAGCACCACGGCCAGCGGGTGCACGCGCACCATCCGCCCGAGGATGAAGGGCTGCAGCACGTTCCCCTCGATCTGCTGGACCAGCAGGACCACGCCGAGGACCAGCAGCGCGTCCACCATGCCGTTGGTGACCAGTGCGACCAGCACGGCCAACGCGCCCGAGGCGATGGCACCGACCAGTGGCACGAACGAGGCAAGGAAGACGATCACGGCCAGGGGTACGGCCATCGGCACGTCGATGACGAACAGCCCGATGCCGATGCCGATGGCGTCGATCATCGCGACTATGACCGTGCCCCGGACGTACCCGGTCAGCGCGATCCAGGCCCGCGGGCCCGCGCCGGCGACCGCGGGCCGCGCGGCCCTGGGCACCAGCCGGAGGAACCACTGCCAGACCCCGCCGCCGTCGTAGAGGAGGAAGAGCACCACGAAGAGCGTCAGACCGGCGCCGGTAAGGAACTGCACGGCGTAGTTGACGCCCTCCAGGCCGGCGGAGGTCAACTCGTCGCTGTGGCTCCTTATCCACTCGTTGATGTCCTCGACCCACTGGTCAAGGTTCTCCTCGGTGATGTCGAACGGCAGCTCAAGGACCCAGTCGCGCAGCTCCTCGATGCCCTCCTGCACCTGGTCGACGAGTCGGTCCGAGTTCTCCAGGACCTGCCAGACCACGAACCAGCCGGTCAGCCCCATGACGCCGAAGCCGCCGAACGCGGTGATCGCCGTCGCCGCGCCGCCGCTGACGCCCAGTCGCTTCAGCCAGCCGACGAACGGCTGGAGCAGCGCGGTGATCAGCAGCCCCGCGGCGAACGAGATGACCAGCAGGCTGACCGCGCTGACCACCTGGATCAGCACCCAGATGACGGCGGCCAGCACCAGGGTGCGCCACGCCGCCTCGGCCGCGACCCGCGCGCCCCAGGGGATCGCGGCCGCCGGCTCGGGACGCTCGGGGATGGGCGCCTCGTCCGCCCCGCCGCCGCCCCCGTCGTCGCTACCGCCCCCCTCGGCCGGCGGCGGGTAGAGCGGCGGGCTGCCGGCCAGCACGGCACGGCGGGCCCTGGCCTCCACGGGCTCCCCCGCCGGCTCGGCGTCCTGGGGCTTCGCGGCGCGATCGCGCGCCGACGGATAGCCCGCGCCCACGACGCCCTGCTCCCCCGCCTCCTGCTCCCTCCGCTCCTGTTCGCGTTCAGCAGCCGCACGGAAACCGGAGACGCGCGACACCGTGCGCGAGACCCCGTTCCTCAGCCGACCCAGACGTGACATCAGGCTCCTCCGCCCCCTTTTTCACCGCAGTGCGCGGGAAGACGTTACCGCGCGGCGGCGACAGTCGGGCCGCGGGCCGGGGAATGCGCCTCGCTTCCCCACGGCGCGCCCACCCGGCCCCCACCGCTCCCCCGCCGGAACGACGAGATCCCCACGCCGGCCGGCGTGGGGATCTCGTGAGCGTGTCGACGCGGGCGGTGCCGCGGGTCGGCTCGTTGTCCAGCTGGTCAGTGCCCGCTGGTCAGTACCAGTTGTTGGCCTGCCAGAACTCCCAGGCGCCACACGGGCTGCCGTAGCGGCTCTCCATGTAGTTGACGCCCCACTGGATCTGGGTGGCGGGGTTGGTCTGCCAGTCGGAGCCGGCCGAGGCCATCTTGGAGCCCGGCAGCGCCTGCATCAGACCGTAGGCACCCGAGGAGGGGTTGGTGGCCGTGTGGTCCCAACCGCTCTCGTGGTCGACGATGTTGGAGAAGCACTGGAACTGGTCGGCGCCCACGATCTGCCGTGCCAGGGCCTGGATGTCGGCCTTGGAGTACGACGACTGGGCGGGGGCCGAGACGGCGGCGCTGGCGGCCTCTGCCTCGGCGGCGGCCTGCTCGGCGGCCTCCCGCTCGGCCTCCTCCTGGGCTTCCCGCTCGGCGGCGGCGCGGCGCTCCTGCGCGCTCTCCGCGGCGGCGACCCGGGCGGCCTCCTGCGCGGCGCGAACCACCTCGGCCTCGGCGGCGGTGGACTGCGACTCCGCCTGCTGGTTCAGCGACGCGGTGTGCAGCTGGGCGTTCGTGCCAGCGGGTATCTCAGCGAGCAGTGTCGCGTCCGCCGCAGCAACCTCGATGTCTCCGGCGGGGCTCTGCTGATCCCCGGAGGCGACACCGACAGCGGCGCCGACGCTGGTCACCGCGGTGGCCGAAGCCACCGCGAATCCCCGGACCGAAATCCCGGTCACACGGTTTCCTTCCGACATCGCCCACGCGAACGACCACCTGGGCGCAATCGTGCCCCTGACACGGGCCTCCCCCGGACTGTCCGGTCGGAGGCGCTGGCCCGGTCGGGATCCTCCCGCGGAGGCGAGGGGACCCACATGGTGCTTCGGGCGGCATACGGCGCGCGACTGTTCAGTTGTGTAAAACGCTGTCCCTGCGGGGTCCTTGGTGGACTCCGCTGCCGTATGCGGGGCCTGACAGACGCACACACTGCCGGAGACGGCTACCGCGAAGCAATTCGGTCCTCTGTGGGAAAGCTCACATGCCTTTGGCCCTTGTCAGCGCGGGAATTCCCCCAAACGGCCCACCACCTGCGGCTCCGCATCACGGGGAGATCACGGAGAGAGCGAAAGACGCCCGACCGCCCGCCCCCTCGCCGGGACTCGGCCCGCCGAAAAGGCCGGCGCACCCGCCGCCTTTCGGCGGGTGCGCCGGGGTTGTCCGTGACAGCGGGAACGGACGGGGAACGGCCGTTATCGACCGTCGACGCGGACCGCGCCGCCGCCCCGCGGGAGCCGTCTAGACCCGCCCCTCCTCCAACATCTCCGTCACCAGCGCGGCGATCGGGGACCTTTCGGAACGGGTCAGCGTCACATGGGCGAAGAGCGGGTGCCCCTTCAGCTTCTCGACGACGGCGACGACCCCGTCGTAGCGGCCCACCCTGAGGTTGTCGCGCTGGGCGACGTCATGGGTGAGCACCACGCGCGAGTTCTGCCCGATGCGGGAGAGCACGGTCAACAGCACGTTGCGCTCCAGGGACTGGGCCTCGTCCACGATCACGAAGGCGTCATGGAGGGAACGTCCCCGGATGTGGGTCAGCGGCAGCACCTCCAACATGCCCCGCGCCACCACCTCCTCGATGACCTCGCGGGTGGTCACCGCCGAGAGCGTGTCGAAGACGGCCTGGGCCCACGGGTTCATCTTCTCGGCCTCGGTGCCCGGCAGATAGCCGAGATCCTGGCCGCCGACCGCGTACAGCGGCCGGAAGACCATCACCTTGCTGTGCTGCCGCCGCTCCAGAACGGCCTCCAGGCCGGCGCAGAGCGCCAGCGCCGACTTGCCCGTGCCGGCGCGTCCTCCGAGGGAGACGATGCCCACGTCCGGGTCGAGCAGCAGGTCGAGCGCCACGCGCTGCTCCGCGCTGCGGCCGTGGATGCCGAACGCCTCGCGGTCGCCGCGCACCAGCCGCACCCGGCCGTCCGCCGTGACCCTGCCCAGCGCGCGCCCCTTCTCCGAGGAGATCACCAGACCGGTGTGGACCGGGAGGCCGGCCGCCACCGGGTCGGCGACCGGATCGGCCACGCTCTCCTGCGCGAACAGCTCGTCCACGGCCTCACCGCCCAGGGTGACCTCGGCCAGCCCCGTCCAGCCGTCGGCGTCCGTGATGGCCAGCTCGGCGCGGTACTCCTCCGCCGCCAGCCCCACAGAGGATGCCTTGATGCGCAGCGGCAGGTCCTTGGAGACGACCGTGACGTCGTGTCCCTCGGCCTGGAGGTTGCGCGCGACGGCGAGGATGCGCGAGTCGTTGTCCGCGAGACGGCCACGCTCGTTGAGCATGGCGGGCGGCAGGATCGCCGGGTCGGAGTGGTTCAGCTCGACTCTCAGGGTGCCCCCGAGGTCCCCGATGGGGAGGGGTGTGTCGAGCCGGCCGTACCGCACCCGGTAGTCGTCGAGGCGCCGCAGCACCTGACGGGCGAAGTACCCGAGCTCCGGGTGGTGCCGCTTCGCCTCCAACTCGGAGATCACGACAACCGGCAGGACCACCTCGTGTTCATCGAACCGGGTGAGTGCCGCGGGATCGGCGAGCAGGACGCTGGTGTCGAGGACATACATGCGCCGGTCGTGAGTGCGCTTCTTGCTGATGGCCACGGGTGGACGAACCCCCTCGGATGAGGTGCGGGAATCGCGGCGCCCTGGGCGCCGGGGTTCTGACGGCCGGCCCTGGCCCGCACGCACGGGCCCGGTGCCGGGCCTGGTCCATGTCCGTGGTGCGCAAACGGGCCTCCCGGCGGACCACGCCCACGCGCGGTCCGCGGTGAATATGCCCGCCCACCGCCCCTCTCATGCGACCGCACGCTCGGACGCGTGAGCGATTCACCCGCCGTTCGGCGGCACGGCGACGCGCCGTCCCCGGCGCGCCGCCTCCCGTGACGTTCCGCTCAGACGCCGTACCTGCGGTGCCTCGCCGCATAGTCACGCAGCGCCCTCAGGAAGTCGACCTTCCGGAACGCCGGCCAGTACGCCTCGCAGAAGTAGTACTCCGAATGGGCACTCTGCCAGAGCATGAAACCGGAGAGCCGCTGCTCCCCGCTGGTCCTGATCACCAGGTCGGGGTCCGGCTGTCCCCGGGTGTAAAGGTGCTCCGAGATGTCCTCGACGCTCAGCCCCTCGGCGACCTCGGCCAGCGCCTGCCCCTCCGCCGCCCGCTTGGCCAGCAGCGAACGCACCGCGTCGGTGATCTCCTGCCGACCGCCGTAGCCCACCGCGACGTTGACCAGTATCCCCTCGCGTGCGCCCGCCAGCTCCTCCGCCTCGCGCAGCACCTTCCTGGTGCGCTCGGGCAGCGCCTCGACCGCGCCCACGTGGTTCACCCGCCAGCGGCCGTCCTCGGCCAGGTCACGCACGGCGCCCTCGACGATGCCGAGCAGCACCTCCAGCTCGGCCGGCTCGCGGTTGAGGTTGTCGGTGGAGAGCAGCCACAGCGTGACCACCTCCACGTCGGTCTCCTCGCACCAGCCGAGCAGGTCACGGATCTTGGCGGCGCCCGCCTCGTGCCCCTGCCGGGTGGTGCTGCCGGCGGCCTTCGCCCAACGGCGGTTGCCGTCGAGGATCACGCCGATGTGCTTGGGGCCGCCGTCGGTGTCGAGGCGCCCCTCGACGCGTCGGGCGTACAGCCTGACCGCCAGCCGCCTCAGGGTCTTGTGCAGCTTGTTCATCGCCTCTGACTCCAGCCCCTCCGTAGGCCCGCGTGTGCCGGGAACTCTACTGCCGCGCGGGACGCCCTCCGCACCAACTGGGCCTCGACGAGGGGCATCCGGCCAACCGGCGCCGCCTCGCCTGGGCCCCAGGCCGGGGGCACGACGAGCCCCCGGAGCCGGGACGCGGCGGAAAAGAAAGCGGGCCGGTCCGTGGGGGGGGTTACGGACCGGCCCGAGGGGGGGTTTCCACCGTAACGCATCACGCGACGAGGTGCCCCGCGCCGGTGACGGATTTACCCGGCGAGTCCGCCGACGGCCAGCGAAACCAGCGCACCCAGCGCCATGAACGGGCCGAACGGGACGGCGGTCCGCCGGCTCGCCCGGCCCGTCACCATCAGGACCAGCCCGTAGCCGGCAGCCAGCGCGAAGCCCACGAAGGTGCCGAAGAACACGTGGTCCCAGCCGTACCAGCCCAGGATCAGCCCTATGGAGGGGGCCAGCTTCACGTCGCCGAAGCCCATGCCCCTCGGGTTGACGAGAAAGAGGACGAAATAGACGACGGTGAGCACGAGCGCGGCCAGCAGCGCCCTCGGCCAGCTGCCCTCGGCCCCGGGCAGCGGGGCGCATATCCCCAGGCCGACGGCCAGCCCGACGGCGAGCGGCAGCGTCAGCACGTCGGGCAGCCGCTGCACCGCGAGGTCGACCGTGGCCAGCAGCACCAGCGGCGGGACGGCCAGCAGCCAGACGACCAGCTCGGGACTCGGCCCGGCGACCGCGGCCAGCACCCCGCAGCATCCGGCGGTGACCAGCGCCAGCCGCAGCGGCGAGGGTCCGTGCCGGGGCGCTCCCTCGGCGAGGCAGCCCTGGCACCGGCCCCCGCCGACCCAGCCCCGCCAGCCCCGGGGCCGCGTCCGCCTCGAAGACCCGTCGGGCGGCCCCGCCACCAGCGGATGCCCGGCCGGGCAGGCGTCGCGCCACGGCTGCTCGGGCTCGACGGCCAGCCGGTAGCCGGCGCGCACCAGCAGCGGACCGGCCAGCGCGCCCAGCGCGAGGGCCAGCACGACCAGCGAGGCGGCGAGGGAGAACGAGGGCGGCGCGGCGAGGAACGAGGACGCCGAGAGCCAGGGGGGCGAGGAAGCAGAGGGAGGGGAGGGAGGAGAGGACGGGGACGACAGCGACAGCACGGGCCGAGCGTACGGCGTGGTGCCTCCCCCCGGCCGGAAGACCTGTGGACGGAGAGACCGACAAACAGAAAAGCCGATGAGCGGCTGGGGATCACCGGGTCGACCGCGCCGAGCGGGCCCCGATCGCCCCGGATCCCAGGCGGGTCGGTCCGCCCAAAGGGGGGAAGGGGCAGACCGACCCGTCAGGTGGGGCAGACCGGAGCGGGGGGGGGTGGCTCACGGTCCGCCCGGCCAGCCGCCGCCGGGGTGGGAGAGGCGGCGCTGGCGCACAAGGTGTCAGCGACTGCCAACACGTGAGAACCATACCGCACGGCCCTGGGACCAGCCCCATGGGAACAGCGTCGGAGTGCAGTGGGGACATGGGGTGAAACGGTTTAGTGCACTGCCCCTGGGACGTTCACCGGATCACCCGCCGCGCGTTCACAGGACCGTCCCCCGGGCATCGGGTTTCGGCCACGCGCGTGGCCGGGAAGGACAGGCCGGGCCCCTCCCGTTCCGCCGGGGCGAGGGGCGGCGCCGACCCGCCGGTCCCGTTCAGCCGCCGGTCCCGTTCAGCCGCCGGGCGCGGCGGGTACCCGGCGTTCCCGTTCAGCCACCGGTCCCGTTCAGCCGCCGGGCGCGGCGCCGAGCCGGCGCAGTACGCGGCCGTAGCGACGGGCGACCGCGCGGCGCGCCAGGCGGCCCAGAGGGCCCGCCGCCCGCATGTACCAGGCGGCGGGGCGGCTGATCGCCGTGACCGTGAACGTGACCGACCCGTCGGCGTCCCGTTCCAGCACGAACGCCTCCTCCCCCGACTCGGGGTGGCCCGCCAGCGTGCCGTAGGCGAAGCCGACCCGGTCCCGTTCCGTCACGCACCACACCACCCGGCAGGGGGCGCGCAGCCCCAGGCGGCGGGGGCCGAGGACCACCGTCGCCTCGACCCCGGGGGCCGCGCGCGGGGTGTCGCGGGCGACGGGAACCCAGGCCGCGCGGTGCATCCGCCAGTCGAACAGGGCCTCGCCGGCCGCCGCCCACACCTCGGGCCCCGAACCCAGCGGGGTGCGCGAGCGCAGCCGGTGCCAGCCGGCCGGAACACGCCCCCCTTCGGCGTCACGGGTGATCCCCACCTCGCGGTAGCTGAACGGAGCGCGGAACGGTTCCTCGGACAAGCGGACTCGTCACCCCTCGTTGCCGGTTGAGAACAGACACCTCCTACCATGCACGGTACCGTCGTCGGTTTCAGGGGGCCCTCCATGGCAGCGCAGCACGAGCCGTCGCAGTTCTCTCCGTTGGGTCCCTCCGATCCCCGCCAGGTCGCCGGCTACCGGCTGGTGGCCAGGCTCGGTTCCGGCGGGATGGGAAGCGTGTACCTCTCGTTCACCCCCGGCGGTCAGCCGGTCGCGGTGAAGGTGGTGCGCGGCGAGTTCGCCGACGACCAGGCGTTCCGGCGGCGGTTCGAGCACGAGGTGCGGGCGGCGCGGCAGGTGCAGGGCGTCTACACCGTTCCGGTGCTGGACAGCAACACCGAGGGCGCCGCGCCGTGGCTGGCCACCGCGTTCGTCCCCGGGCTGTCGCTGCACGAGGTGATCGGGCAGCACGGGCCGCTGCCCGCGCAGACGGTGCTGCTGCTGGTCGGCGGCGTCGCCGAGGCGCTCCAGTCGATCCACGCGGCCGGGATCGTGCATCGCGACCTGAAGCCGGGGAACGTGCTGCTGAGCGGCGACGGCCCCAAGGTGATCGACTTCGGGATCGCCAGGGCGGCCGACGTGTCGGCGCTGACCGGTACGGACGTGCGGGTGGGCACGCCCGCGTTCATGGCGCCGGAGCAGATCACCGGGGCCTCGCTCACGCCGGCGGCGGATGTCTTCGCGCTGGGCATCGTGGCCTTCCACGCGGCGACCGGCGCCCACCCGTTCGGCGAGGGCGCGCCGCACGCCATGATGTACCGGATGGTGCAGGAGGAGCCCCAACTGGGTTCCGCTCCGGAGGCGTTGCAGGGGCTGATCGGCGCCTGCCTGGCCAAGGACCCGGCGGCGCGGCCGACCCCGGCGCAGATCATCGAGGGCTGCCGGGCGCTGTCGCCGGGGCAGACCCTCCAGCGCGGCGAGAGCTGGCTGCCGCCCTCGGTGGCCGCGGCGGTCGCCGTGCGGCGCAACGCGTCGCTGCCGGCGCCCGAGGCGCCGATGGGTGCCGGGCCCGCGCCCGCGACGCCCCCGCCGGGGCAGTCGACGCCGCCGCCTCCCCCGGGCCCGCCGGCGACCCCGCCGGCCACGCCGGCCACGCCGCCCCTGGTGACCAACGCGCCGGGCACGGCCGGCGAACCGGACGCCGCGGCGCGGCAGCAGGCGGCGCGGGGGCGGCGGACCGTCGTCCTGCTGGCGGCCACGGCGCTGGTGGCGGCGCTCGCGGGCGCCGGCCTGGCCATCAAGTTCGCCGGCACGGAGGCCGCCTCCACCAACCCGGAGGCGAACGACGGCGAGTCCGGGGGCGCGTCGAACGGCGACGGCGGCGACGACGGGGCGGACGACGCGGGGAACCCGCCGGGAGACGCCCCGGAGCAGGACGACGACGACGGCGGGGACGACTCGGACGACGACGCCGGCCCGGACGCGGGCAGCGGGGCGGAGCCCGACCCGGACTCGGACTACACGCTGGTGGAGAGCGGGGTGAAACTGGACGTCGTGGCGCCGGTCTTCACGCGGGACACCACCAGCAACTCGGACGGCCGGTGCATCGGTGGCAACATCACCGAGGTCGACCTGGACGATCTGAGCGTGGGCAACGGCTTCGGCGCGGTGGGGCTGCCACCGGCGAACGGGCCGGAGTTCGTCTATGTGTACTGCGAGGACCAGGGATTGATCGACCAGGGTATCGAGTTCCACCCGCAGAGCTTCGTGGGGCAGATCGACGATCCGAACCTGTCGCCCGAGGACTGCTACGAGGCGGCCCACGCCGCGAATCTGCCGCCTCTGATCCCGATCGACGACATCTGGGAGGACCGCACGCTCAGGGAGGGCACCGGACTCTGCTTCGAGACCCCGGAGGACAACGTCGTACTGCTGTGGATCGACCGGGTGACGCCGCAGCCCCACAACAAGGAACTGCGGACCTACCTCACCACGGCCACCCAGTGGAGTCCGAAGTAGCCGTCACCCGCCGGTGGGCCAGGAGATCTCGACGCGGCGGTTCTGCTGGCGTCCCTCCTCGGTGTCGTTGTCGTAGAGCGGGTAGTCCTCGCTGTATCCCCGGACGTTGAAGTCGATCGTGTCGGGGTCGCCGATCATCTCCAGCAGCACGAGGTGGGTGTTGCGCGCACGGTTCTCCGACAGGGTGACGCCGTTCTCGTAGGAGCCCAGGTCGTCGGTGAACCCGAAGATGTTCACCGTCGACGGCTGGTACTCCTCGATGGCCGCGGCGACCTCGGTCAGCGCCTCCCGCGACTCGTCGGTGATCTCGTCGCTGTTGCGGCCGAAGACGACATCGGTCTGGAGCGTGAACTTGTGCTGCCCGCTGGTGCGCTCCTCGCGCTGCTCGCCCCCGCCGTTGGGCTCCTGCCCCTCGTCGCCCTCCTCCGGAGGAGTGGTCGGCTCCTCGGGAGGCGCGGTGTCCTCGGGCGTCTCCTCCTGCTCCCCGGAGTCGTCGGGCTGCCCTCCCCCGACGTCCTCGATGATGAACTTCACGTCCAGGACACGTGGTTCGGCAAGGGTCGCCCCGTCGGTGAGCATCAGTCCGGACGCACTGGGGTCGATCTCGGGAGGCGCCGGCGCCTCGTAGCCCGGCGGCTGTTCGACGGCTTCCACATCGTCGTCAGCCGCCGCGAGGGGCACGCCGAACGCCCAGACGGCGACGGCGGTCGTGGCGACCACGGCGACCTGGCCGTGGCGGCGGTACGCGTGCATCTCTCGGCCTCTCAGGGGCTTCGGGTGTCCGGCGCTGCGCGCCGGATCAGCGGATCTCGACGGTGGCGGGCGGCATCTGACCGATCTGGAAGTCCACTTCGGTCGTGCCGGGGTCGGGTTCGGGGAACTGCGCGAACCAGGTCGCGGTGTCGCCCGCTTCAAGGTGCAGGTCGAAGTTGGTGCAGAGGCAGCGGCCCTCGGTGTCCCGGAGAATCAGGTAACGCTTGCCCTCCTCCCTTGCCGTGATGACAGCTCCGGCCATCGAGAAGTCGTTACCCGCGAGCTCGCGTTCCGCACCCGCCCAGGCACGCGAACGCCAGTCGTCACCGCCGCCGTTGTGCAGGGTGCCCTCGACGGTGAGGAAGCCTCCCGACTCGCGCTGCGCCTTCGTGATGGTGAGCGTGATCTGCTCCTCGCCCGTGACCTCGGCGAGCACCTGCGGCCCCTGGTCGCCCTCTCCCTCGTCCCCTCCAGCACCGTCGTCCTCCGACGGGTCCCCCTCGGGGGCGCTGTTCTCTCCGCTCGGGTTCGACGCCGACTCGTCGTCGTCCCCGCCACCGCTGCAACTGGCGACCGCGATCACCAGGGCTGCTCCCAGCGCGACAACGATCAGAATAAGGCGCGATTTGTTATCACGGAGATCCATCGGACGCTAATCCTTTACCTGTCAATAAAGAACGAGATCATTCTTCCAAATGAACGGCGAACATGTCTCTGGCTTCCGGAAGTTCGTCGTCGTCGCCGGGGTCGAAGGACCAGTCGCGGTCGTCCTCACAACCGAACTCGATCCGGTCCTCCTCCTCCGAGACGAGGCGACAGAGACCACCGACCACCGCCGTCGCCTCGGCCTCCGCGTACTCGTCCGACGTGGCGGGGATGAGAGAGTCCCCCACGGGCTCCAACGTCCGCACCCGCACGGTGTAGCGGAGTCCCTCGGCACTCGGTTCACAGGCGATGACTTCGGCACCGTTGCGCTCGGCCAGTCGGGGCGCCGCCCGGGCACAGGGCGCGCCTGTCAGCGATCCTCCACCGTCGATGATGTCCTCCAGATCCGCGTCCTCGTCGTCGAGAGCGTCCTGGAAGTCGCCGTAGAGCTGGTCCCTCGCCTCGCGGGCGGCAGCCAGAGCGGCCGCGTCCGCGGCGGACTGGCCACCGCTCCGGGTGACGGCGGCCTGGGCGAAGACGAAGAAGAGAAACGCCGCGGCCAACAGACCGGTGACCAGCCAGAGGTACAGAGGGAAGAGCGCCCCCCTGGAGTCGGAGAGTAACGTCAGCCCAGAATATCGCCCACCGCGTCGGCGACCGCGTCCGCGATATCGTTCTGAATGTTCAACGACACCACCGCCACCACCACCGTCGCGATCAGCAGCAGCAGGCCCGCGTACTCGACGAAGCCAGCGCCGCGGTCGCCGGTGTGAGGGCGGAACCGTGCGTGGATGGTGTGTCTGACATACGACAGCAGCCTGCTCATGGCGTCCCTCTCCTCCGGCTGACGCCGGCTCAGCCGGGCCTGGTGCGGCCCCGCCCCTCCAGGTACCACGGTAGCGCGGGGAAGAGGGTGCGGATGTCCGGAGCTGGGGGCAACTGCGCTCCGGTGGGCGTCCGTTGACTGCTGGACACACCGTGCCCGACCCCCTCCCGCAGGCGAACCAGTACAGCTTTCGGCACTGACTGTGCCACATCCGGTGCCTGGCGGTCAGCGAGATCGCGGCCCTCGCGAGGGCGGCCGGTGACAACACGCTGGGCACCGGGCATGGAAGGTCGTGCCCACCCCGGTAGCGGACCAAACCGGGCGGGTCGGTCACAGGTGGGGAACGCCCCGCCGGGGGCGGGGCGCCACCCGGTCAGACGGCCTGCTGGTCGCCGCCGCTGCCGCCCTCGCCGCCGCTGCCTTCCTGGAGGCTGCGCGCCAGCTCGTCCTCGTAGTCGCTGACCGTGGTGATCACGGTGTCGGTCATCTCGGCGAGGCCGGTCAGCTGTTCGCTGATGTCGCTGCGGCCGTCCTTCCAGCCGCTGACGAAGTCGTCCAGCGCGCTGACGACCCGGTCGTCGCCGAAGGAGTCGTTGTACTGGTCGAAGGTGTCGCCGGTCCTGTTCATGTACTCCTTGACGGAGCGCAGTTGCGGCGCGAACTCCTGGAGTTCGGCGAGCGGGATCGCGAGCCTGTCTTCACTTCCGGACACGAGGTGCCCCTCCCCTCCCTGGTCCTGAACCCGGTCCTGTTACCTGGTCCTGCACACCGCACCCCGAGCCGCCAGGCCCGAGGACACGGAACACCGAGCCGCCGCGCCCGGTGGCGCGGGCCCCGCGCCACCGGGCCCGCCGCTCCTGCCGGCGCCCTCAGGCGAAGCGGAACGTCGAGGTGATGGCGTCGAACACGTCGAAGAACGAGTCGGCCAGGTCGAGCACCTGGCTGCTCCCCGAGACGAGCGCCACCGCCTGCTGGTCGCCCGGCACCGGGATGAACGTCTGCATCAGCACGGCACGCGCGGTCCTGCTGTCGTTGGGCACCTTGATGTCCTCGACGCCCTTGGTGCGGGCCACCCGGCCGACGTCGGGGATGTCGATCACCGACACCTCGCGCCAGGCGTCCCCCGGCTTCTTCGCCTCGCGGTTCCCGAGCTGGCCGATGATCGCCGCCGGGTCGGTGGGGAGGATCTCGCCGGACGAGGTGCGCGCGCCGATCAGGGAGACGGTCACGGTCGCGGTGATCGGCGGGCCGTCGCCGAAGCTCTGGGCCATGCAGCCGCAGTAGACCGAGCCGTTGTCCCAGGCGTGCTTCGCCTGCTTGCGCAGGAAGCCGGCGATGACCTCGCGGTGCTCGGCCATCTCCGGGTTGGCGCGGACGCGTTCGTCGACCATGCGACGGATGCTGTTGTCCCTGGTCTCCGGCCTGAGGTCGAACTCCCACCACGAGTCGGGCACGTTGATCCGAAAGCCCTCCCGCTCGACGGTGACGGCATCGACCCACTTGTCGGTCACGACGTTCGCTCCCCTCAGACCCCACACCCACGCGCCCCGGCGACGCCCTCGCCCCGGCCCCGGCGCCCGGTGGCCCGCGGTGCGCGGGCCACCAGCAGCCTACCCGTGGCTATTCGCGCAACCCCTCTTCCAACTGCCGGTCCAGGTCGGCGTAGCCGTCGGCCGCGCCGTCCAGGAAGTCGGCCATCCCCTGCAACGCCTCGACGGCCTCGCGCGCGCCCGTGTTGAACTCGTCGTAGGACTGGTCGAACGCGATGGACGACGCCGAGGTCACATAGCCGTCCCTGACCAGGTCCTGGATATAGGTACGCAGCGTCTGGAGCTTGGCCAGGATCTCGTCCTTGGCCTCCAGCAGATGGTCCGCCGCATCGTGCATGTCCTGATATGTGACATCGATGTCGCCGTCAGCCATGAGGCACCCCCTCCCTGACGAGCCTACGCGGTGGCCCGCCGTGATTCCTCCACGAGTTGGTAACAGCGGCCCGACCGGCGCGCAACCGCGCCCGGACCGCCGGTCGTTCAGCGGCCCAGCACCTCGCCGAAGTCCGTGCCGGAGCCGAGGATCATCCCGGTGACGATGATGATCATGGTGGCCGGCACCATGAAGACCAACGTCGCCAGCGTCGCCTTCGGTATCGCCCTGGCCGCCCGGCGGCGCGCGTTCTGGGCGTCGGTGCGCCGCATGTCGTGGGCGATCTGCACCAGCGTGTCGGCGATCGGCGCGCCCAGCTCCTCGCCCTGCTGGAGGGCGGTGACGAACTGGTTGACCGGCTCGGAGTCGTTGCGGCGGCGCAGCGCGTCGAACGCCTCGCGGCGCGAGACGCCCATGTCCATCTGACGGAGGGTGATCTGGATCTCGTCCGCCCACGGGCCCTGGTAGCGGGCGGACACCCGGTCGAGCGCCTGGCGGAAGCTGAGCCCGGCCGAGACGACGACGGCCAGCACGTCGAGGAAGTCGGGGAGCGTGCGGTCGATCACCTCGCGCCGCTCGCGCACGCCCTGCCAGATGGTGGCGTCGGCGGCGAAGGCTCCGAAGGCCAGGCCGAAGAGCGCGAAGAGCGGGAAGTCGGCGATGACGAAGAACAGCGCGGTCCAGAGCCCGAAGACGCCGTAGACGGCGCGCCTGGCCGCGTAGCGGTCGACGGTCAGCCCTCCGGGGTGCCCGGCGAGGTCGATCTGGCGGCGCTTGCGGTCCACGGCGGCGCGGCCCATCAGCCGCAGCACCAGCGGCGCGAAGCGCATCCCCAGGCGGTCGACGGCCGAGCCGCCGGCGGAGACCCGGGTGGAGCCGATCTCCAGCGCCAGCGCCAGGTCGGCGGGGAGCGGCGTGCCGGAGCGCATCATCCGGATCGCGGCGACGACCCCGAAGACGGCGACCCCCATCACCAGGCCGAGCAGCAGTGCCATCGCGCGCCCTCCCTCGACTCGTCACCCGCACCGGACGGATTCCCTGACGGGCCCGCGGCGCACGTCAGTTCACGCGGGAGCCCGGTCAACGCGCCGTCCGCGCCGTCCGCGCCGTCCGCGCCGCCCCCCGCCGCGTCCCCGCGCCCACGCGCGCCGTTCACACGTCCACGCACGCCCTCCGCGCGCCCACGCACGCCGTCCGCGCGCCCAGCCGTCGCGTTCACACGTCCACCCGCCCGAACCGGCGGACCACCACGAAGCCCACCACGTAGAGCCCGAGCGAGACCAGCATGGCGATCTGCCCGCCGGGACTGCCGGTGACACGGCCCAGCGCGCCAGGGGACATGCTGTTGATCATCAGCAGCGCGCCGAGGCCCAGCAGCGGGATGGTGACGGCGGTGGCGTTGATCTCGGCGAGCATCGTCTTCACCTCGCGTCGCGTCTCCTTGCGCTCCTCCAGGGTGTCGACGAGGTTGCGCAGCGAGGAGACGATGGTGCCGCCCGCGCGGTTGGCCAGCACCAACGTGGTGACGAGCACGGTGAGTTCACGCGAGGGCAGCCGCTCGCCCAGCTCGCCCAGGGCCTCCTCCAGCGAGCGGCCGATCGCCAACTGATTGGCGACGGTGGCGAGTTCCGCGCCCGCCGGGTCCTCCATCTCCTCGGCGGCCATGGAGAGCGCGGTGCGCATCGCCAGGCCGGCCGCCGTCCCGTTGGCGATCAACCGGGCCAGCTCGGGAAGTTGGCTGATGAATCGTTCGGTGCGCTTGGCGCGCTGCCAGTTGAGGAACGCGTTGGCGCCCCAGAGCGCCACCAGCCCGAAGACCGGGCCGAAGAACGGCGCCAGCACCACGGAGGCGATCACCCAGAGCGCGACGACCGCGCCCAGCACATAGGCGGCGTACTCGCCGACGCTCAGCTCAAGGCCGGTGGCCTGGAGCTTCAGCCGCAGCCTGGCGCCGAGGCCGGTCGCGCGCAGCCGGCGGTCGAGCCGGTCGAAGCGGCGGCGCCTGGCCCCGGTCGGCGGGGCGAGGCCGGCCGTCTCGGGGGCGGTGTCGGCCAGCCGGTTGAGCAGCTCGCGCTGCCGGGCCCGGCCGGAGCCGTAGAGCCGCAGACCGGCGACGCCGCAGGTCAACGCGAGCAGCGTGAGGCCGAGCGCGAGCAACGACAGGTCGCTCATGGTCAGTTCGCCTCCCGGACGGGCAACCAGGCGTCCGCCGTCAGCACGCCGAACGCGGGCGGGATCGACTGCCCCGCCAGGTGGAGCCTCCTGGCCACCGACTCCGGCAGCGGATGGTGCCGGAAGTGGCCGTGGACACGGCCGTCCTGCCCCATCGGCTCGGCCGCGAACTCGCCGACGGTGGCGATCCTGAACGCCTCCCTGCCGTGCGAGGCCAGCACCGCGACCTCGGAGATCCGGCGGCTGCCGTCCGGGTGCCGCACCAACTGCACCAGCACGTCCACGGCGCTGTTGATCTGGTCGCGCAACGCCTCGAACGGCACCTGGAGTTCGGACATCGAGGCAAGCGTCTGGAGGCGCAGCAGGGCGTCCTCGGCACTGTTGGCGTGCACGGTGGCGAGCGAGCCGTCGTGACCGGTGGACATGGCCTGGAGCATGTCGAGGGTCTCGCCGCCCCGCACCTCGCCGACGATGATCCGGTCGGGGCGCATCCGCAGCGAGTTGCGGACCAGGTCGCGGATCGTGACCTCGCCCTTGCCCTCGATGTTGGGCGGGCGGGACTCCAGGCGGATCACATGGCCCTGCTGGAGCTGGAGTTCGGCCGCGTCCTCGACGGTGACGATCCGCTCCCCCTCGGGGATCAGGCCGCTCAGCGCGTTGAGCAGCGTGGTCTTCCCCGAGCCCGTGCCGCCGGAGACGATCACGTTGAACTTGGCCCGCACCAGGCCCGCCAGCAGCGTCAGCAGATGCTCGTCGAGGGTGCCGAAGCCGATCAGCTCGGGGAGGGTGAAGGCGCGGGGGAAGCGGCGGATGGTGAGGGTGGCGCCGGAGAGGGAGAGCGGCGGGATGATCACGTTGACCCGCTCGCCGGTGGGCAGCCGGGCGTCGACCATCGGGTGGGACTCGTCCACGCGGCGGTTGACGGCGGAGACGATGCGCTCGATGGTCTGCATCAGCTGCTCCTCGGAGGCGAAGCCGAGCGGCAGCCGCTCGACGCGGCCGGAGCGTTCCACGTAGATCTGGTCGGGTCCGTTGACCATGATCTCGGTGATCGACGCGTCCTCCAGCAGCGGTTCGAGGATGCCGAGGCCGAGGGCCTCGTCGACGACCCTGCGGATCAGCAGCGCGCGCTGCTGGGTGGACAGGACGGGGCCCTCGCGGCTGAGGATGTGGCCGAGGACCCGCTCCAGCCGGTCCCTGCGCTCCGTCAGGTCGAGCGAGGACATCTCGGCGAGGTCGATCTCCTCCAGCAGCTTCGCGCGGTAGGTGGCGACCAGCCGACCGTCGCTCAGGCCGCTGGCGGCCGGCTGGTCGGGGGCGTGCACGCGGGAACGCAGGC
The DNA here is from genome assembly GCF_900230195.1 of Streptomyces zhaozhouensis. Lineage (GTDB taxonomy): Bacteria > Actinomycetota > Actinomycetes > Streptomycetales > Streptomycetaceae > Streptomyces > Streptomyces zhaozhouensis. Next base: position 361,884 of record NZ_OCNE01000004.1, on the reverse strand, counting down.
CCATCGAGCGCTCCTTCACCTTGGTTCGCACCTCCGTCGGGGTGTTCGCGGGACGGTTCTGGGGTTCCGGGGACGGTTCTGGGATGTCCGGTCAGTCAGTCGGTTCAGTCGTTCAGTCGCAGGGCATGGTCACCGTCCGGGAGGCGGTGCCCAGGCCGTTGAAGAACGGCAGGACCGTGGGGATCTCGACGCTCGCGGTGACCGTCGCCTCGTCGCCGCAGGGGTCGAGGTCGAACGTCGCGTTCTCGGCCAGCGGGCCGCTGAGCGCGGCCCGTCCGCTGGTCGCGTACTGGTCCTCGATCTCCTCCTGCGCGGCGGTCCTGGCCGCCGCCCTGGCGGCGGAGCCGGCCTGGAGGGCGGCGAAGCCGACCAGGCCCAGCTGGAGCGCGGCCAGCGCCACGGTGAGCAGCAGCGGCAGCCAGCCGGCGAACTCGACGGCGGTGACGCCCCGTTCCCGCTCCGGGTCGGCGCGCCGGGGAACGCCCGGGGGGCGCGGCATCGGCTCAGCCCTCCTCGGCGGCGCCGGCCGTGCCGGTGACCGTCATCGGCAGGTCGAAGGCGCCGGGGAAGAGCACGGGCACCTTCAGCGCGACCCGTGCCGTCCGCACCTCGCCCTCCAGCGGGCAGTCGACGGTGATGTCCCAGGCGCCCGGCACATGCTCGCGCGCCGCGCTGGCGCAGGCGCCCTGCGGGTCGCCCCGGGCGGCGGCGCCGGCCCTGGCGCCCTCGTCCGCCGCGTTCCCCGCGAGGGAGAAGGTGTAGCCGATCAGCACGCACTGCCAGATCACCGCCATCATCAGCAGGACCAGTGGAAAGAGCCCGGCGAACTCCACCATGGCCGCGCCCCGGTCGCCGCCCGGCCGGCGGCGGGCGGGCTCCGGGGTCACGATCTCCTCCCCCGGCGGCGGCCCGAGGGCGCGTCGGGGGGCGCGGCCAGGCCGAGCTCGGCGGCGAGCGACCACATCGCGCGGCGCACCTGGCCGCGCGGGTCGAGGTCCTGGACGCGGCCGGCGTCCATCGACTCCCGCAGCTCCTTGAAGCCGGCGGGGATCACGTTCCTCGCGACCTGGGTGCCGGTGATCCTGGCGACGAGCTGCGGCTGGATGTGGCTGGCGCGGGAGTGGCGGTTGATCACCGTCCAGGTGTCCTGGGCCTTGCGGATGCGCAGCCGGTCCCACATCCGCACCATGCGGTTGACCGCCCGGACGGCGATCACGTCGGGGGTGGTGACCAGCAGCGCGGCGTCGGCCATCTCGACGGCGGTGGCGTTGGCGCCGTTCATCTGGGAGCCGCAGTCGACGATCACCACGTCGTAACGGGAGCGGACGGCGGTCAGCAGCTGCCGGGCGGTGGCGTCGGTGACGTCCTCGCCGCGCTCGCCCTCGGCGGGGGCGATCAGCAGGGAGAGGCCGGTCTCGTGGGTGAAGACGGCCTCGGCCAGCACCTGCGGGGTGATGTCGGCGATCCCGGCCAGGTCGGCGACGGAACGGCGGAACTGCACGTCGAAGTAGGAGCCGACGTCGCCGCAGAGCAGGTCGAGGTCGACGAGCACCACCCCGCGTTCGAAATGGCCGGAACGCTGCGCCGCCAGCGCGAGCTGGGTGGCGAGCAGGGTACCGCCCACGCCGCCCTTGGCGCCGCAGACGGCGACGATGCGGCCGCCGGGGCCCTGCGGGACGCTCTCGCCGGCGCCGAGGTGGCGGCGCATCCCGGCCGCCCACTGGGCGGCGGCGGCGACCCGTCCGGCCAACTCGTCGAAGGAGGCCGGCAGTCCGGCCAGCCCCCGGGCGCCGGCGTCCATGGCGGCGGCGTACAGGTCGGGGCTGGGCGCGGCCGAGACCAGCACCACCCCCACGGCGGGGAAGCGGAGCGCGACCTCGTGGATCAGCTCCAACGCGGGCAGCGGCCCGACGCCCTCGTGGATCACCACCACCTCGGGCAGCCCGGTGACGGACTCGTGGGCCAGCGCGGCGAGGGTGTCAAGCAGCGTGGTCGAGTCGGGCACCGGGCGCAGCGGCTCGGTGTCGGGCAGCTGGCTGAGCAGCGTTATCAGGGAGCGGGCGGTGTCCGAGTCGCCCACCACGGGCAGAATCCGGGTCGTCAACGGTGCCACCTGCTTCCTTAGGGGGACAGCTCGTCGAGGCCGGAGTGAGGACTGCCGACGATGTCACCCATGATGGTGTATGTGCGCTCCTCCGGGGGAATCTCGGTCTCCTCCCCGGGGGCGACCAGCGCCAACCGCACCTGCTCGGCGAACGCCTCGGCGTAGGTGACCCGTTGGGCGTCCGTGTTGTCCAGCGCGAAGGTGATCGGCACCGCCTCCATGGTGGCGCGGTCCTCGTCGTCCACCTCCGTCAGCTCGCCGACCTCGATGACCTCGGCGTTGTTGACCATCAGCCGGACGATCTCGACCTCGTCCTCCTCCTGTCCGTCGCGCTCCCTGACGCGGAACGCGGCGTACATGTTGATGGTGGCGCCGGGGTAGATCTTGCCGGCCACTCCGGTGGAGGCGTCGATCATGACGGCGATCTCCTGCTGGCCCTCGTCGAGTTCGGGCCGGTCGGACAGCATGTCGGCCTGGAGCAGGGAGCCTTCGGAGAGGGGGCCGGTCGCGACCTTGTCGTCGAGCTGGTCGAGGTCGGTTATCGCGGAGTCGGGGACGTAGCGCTCCGGGATGGAGACCTCGGTGAGCTGGTCGGCCGTGACCTCCTGGTACGGCTCGACGTCCTCGGCGAGCTCGTAGGCCGTGGTCTCGGGTCCGACCTTGGACTCCACGTCGTTGATCACCGCGACCACCCCGGCGAAGGCGCCGAGCGCCAGGACCAGGGAGAGCACCAGCAGAAGCAGGCCGCGCCGCTGACGAGCGTTCATGAAAGGGGTCTACCTTCTCCGGCTACTTCGGCTGCGGGGGGCACGGGACATACCGCCGGTCAACCGGCCTGGCCGGACGGGCCGGTGACCAGGGCGGGGCGGTGGCTGGGCGTGATGGCCCTGGGACGTCGCTCCATGGGCACCAGCGGGGAGGAGCAGAAGGCGCAGCGGTCACCGATGAGGGAGAGGCCGCACCAGTGGCACGCCTCCTGGCGCATGGAGCTGACCATCTGGTAGAGCAGCGAGACGTCGGGGACGGCGGCGGCGAACTCGACCAGCTTGCCCGTCGCCCACCAGGCGGCCGACTCCTCGGGCAGCGGCACCGGGTGGAGCGCCTGGACCTGCCAGCGGCGGGCCAGGGTGGCGGTGACCCAGTCGCTGCCGATCGAGCCGGTGGCGTAGGTGAGCGAGGTGGAGAACTGCGGCCCCGCGAGGGTGGCGCCGCCCTCGGGGCGGACCAACTGCGGGGTGGGGCCGGCCAGTACGGCGCAGGAGCGGCCCGAGGGGCGCGCCGGCTCCTGGGAGGCGGGCAGGGTGACCGGGACCTTGGCGAGCCGGCTGCCGGAGGCCAGCAGCGCGCCGGCGTAGATGTAGTGGGCGAGCAGCCGCGCGGAGGCGCCGAGGACGCCGGGGCTGAAGTCGCAGACGGACAGCTGGCGCAGCTGCCGGATCAGCACCGCGGTGCCCAACGGCGGGAGCGCGCTGGGCAGCAGGGCCATCCGGTCGGTCTCCAGCATGGCCCGCACCGCGTGCAGGCGCTGCACGGTGGGCAGCGGGGTGGTCGTCGGGTAGACGGCTATCAGATAGCCGTGCTGGTCGAGGGCGCGCCCGATCTCGTCGAGCGCCGCGGGGAAGTCCTGCTTCTCCGGCGGGGTGAGGACATGGGCGCCCGGGGTGTGCTGGTCGGTGGGCGGCAGCACCAGGTCGGCGCTGGTGACCGCGATGGCGATCGACATGCCCACCCCCTTGTGCTGAGGACCCGTCCGTTGTTCGGCTGTGTACGCCCGTTGGGTCTGTCTGCCCGGTGGGCAGCTTATCGATTCCCACTGACAGGGGAACACCACCGTCCGCGATCGGCGGGTGACCGGGGACGCGGGACGCTTCCTGTCCAGACCATTGACAGCCCCCGATGGTCTGGACCAATCTGCTGGTCAACGGTGGCCACCGTTTCTCCCCCCGTACCTCTTCTTCCGGCGGCCGGGCCGACGCGCCCGTGCCCGCCGGGAGTTCCCCCACATCCGTATGACGGAGGCGAGCGTGGACAGCAACACTTCGCAGGAGACGACGCCAGGACACCGCCGCCGGAGCCGGCTGCCGCTGCGGCTCGGCGCGGCCGTCGGGGCCGGGGCGCTGCTGGCCGCCGGCCTGGTCGGCGCGGCCTCGGCGGTCGGCGCGGACGAGTCCCCGGCGCCGGCGGCCCTGCCCGCCCACACCGTGACCGGCTACTGGCACAACTTCGACAACGGCTCGACGCTGCTCAAGCTGGGCGAGGTCTCGCCGGAGTACGACATCATCGCGGTCTCCTTCGCCGCGTCGACGGCCACCGCCGGCCAGCTCGACTTCGAGCTGGACCCGGTCCTCGGCTACGGCTCGGAACAGGAGTTCAAGGACGACATCGCGGCCAAGCAGGCCGAGGGCGTCGCGGTCGTGCTGTCCGTCGGCGGCGCCGAGGACCATGTCACCGTCAACGACGACGCCTCGGCCGCCGCCTTCTCGGAGTCCGCCCTCGGGCTGATCGAGGAGTACGGCTTCGACGGCATCGACATCGACCTCGAACACGGCATCAACGCCCAGTACATGACGCAGGCGATGGAGGCGATCCACGCCGGCGTCGGGGACGAGCTGGTGTACACCATGGCCCCGCAGACGCTGGACATGCAGAACACCGACACCGAGTACTTCCAACTGGCGCTGAACACCAAGGACTTCCTGACCGCCGTCCACACGCAGTACTACAACAGCGGGTCCATGCTGGGCTGCGACGGTCAGGTGTACTCGGCGGGCACGGTGGACTTCCTCACCGCGCTGGCCTGCGTCCAGTTGGAGGGCGGCCTGGACGCGTCCCAGGTCGGCCTCGGCGTGCCGGCCACCCCGCAGGCCGCGGGGTCCGGCTATGTGGAGCCGGGTATGGTCAACGACGCGCTGGACTGCCTGACCCAGGGCACCAACTGCGGTTCGTTCACGCCCGAGCAGACCTACCCGGACCTGCGCGGCGCGATGACCTGGTCCGTCAACTGGGACGCGAACGCCGGCAACGCCTGGTCCGACACCGTGGGCCCGCACGTCCACGGCCTGCCGTGACCTCCTGAGTCGCCACCCCACCGCCGGCCCGGCGGCTCCCCGTCCCTCGGGGGCCGCCGGGCCGGCGCGGTGATGACCGCCGCCGGGGCCCGGGACGGCGCCGGCTCAGAAGAACGTGCGCAGCAGCTCGACCACCGTGCCCCGTTCGTCCACCACCGGGATCAGCGGCCACCGGTCGAAGATGGTGCACGGGTGCGACATCCCGAGCGCCACCCACTCGCCGACGGCCGGCGCCTCGACGCCGTTCCCGGCCTGGAGGAAGGCGTGCTGGTCGGAGAGCTTCACGACGGTGAGCCCCGCGCCGTCCCGGAGGGCGCCGTCGGGCGAGCGGACCGCGACCACCTCGGGCAGTCCCAGGTCGTGGGCGATGTCCCGCTTCCCGCCGTTGAGCAGCGCCAGGCCGGCCTCGGGGCGTGAGACCACCTGCGCCCACAGCCGGAAGGCCGGGCGCAGCGCGCCCTCCTCCGGGATCCGGCGGAACGGCGTGACCTCCCGGTAACGCCCGTGGTCGTGGCTGACATAGGCGCCGGCCCGCAGCATCCGCACCACGGGGCGGGAGAGCGCGGGAAGCTCGGCGAACGACGCGGCCAGCACGTCGAACCAGGCGCTGCCCCCGGCGCTGACGATGATCTCCGCGCTCCCCTCGAAGCGCCCCTCGGCGTCGAACCGGGCGGCCAGCGCGCCGAGTCCGTCCAGCCAGGCGCGCACGGAGGCGGCGTCGGCCTCCGGCACCTCACCCTCGTAGCCCGCGACGCCGACCAGCCGCAGCGTCTCCACTCCGGCGACGGCGTCCGCGACGGCGGCGGCGCCCTCGGCGTCCCGCACCCCGCTGCGACCGCCGGGCACGCCCCACTCGACGACCACCTCGACGGGCCGGATCGCGCCCGCCTCGCGCAGCGCGGCGTCCATCAGGGCTACCCCGGCCGGGGAGTCGACATAGACCACGCAACGGAACGCCGGGTCGGCGTCCAGCTCGCCGGCGAGCCAGCGCAGCGCCGCCGGGTCGACCACCTCGTTGGCCAGGAAGATCCGGTCCACCCCGAACTCCCTTGCCACCCGCGCCTGGTGCGGCACGGCGACCGTGATGCCCCAGGCCCCCAGGGCGAGTTGGCGGTGGAAGAGCACCGGGGCCATCGAGGTCTTGCCGTGCGGCGCGAGGGCCAGGCCGTGCCGGTCGGCGAACGCGGCCAGGGTGCGCAGATTGTGGTCGAGGGCGTCGGCGGAGGCGGTCAGCAGCGGAGTGGTGAAGCCGCCGGTGGCGAAGTCCCGGCGCTGCGCGGCCAGCTCGCCGACGGTCGACCCGGCGGCGTCCGGCGGCAGCCCCTTGAACCTGCTGTCCACGATCTCCTGGCTGAGCTGGTCGAACGGACCGGCCATGGGGCGACTCCCGGGGGTCAGGGGGCGGGTCGCCCCGACCCTATGCGCGCCGGCGCCGGGCCGTCACCCTCCCGGAACGGCGCCGCCTCCGGCAGCGCCGCCACGGCCAGCGGCACCGCGTCCGCCACCGCCAGGTCCCGCGCCGCGTACGAGCCGTTCCCCGCCGCCGTGCTCACCCGGACCGTGGCCAGCCCCAGCCGCCGCTGCAGCGGGGACTGCCGCACGCACACCCCGCTGACCGCACCGCGCCGCAGCGCCGAGGTCTCCCGCGCCATCGCCCCGGACCGCAGCACCAGCCAGGGACCGGAGACCGCGTGCCCCAGCGAGCGGTACCCGGCCCAGGCCAGCCCCAGCGTCACCGGCGCCGCCACCGACAGCCCGACGAGCCAGGCCCGCCCGCCCAGCGGCGCCAGCGCCAGACCGCAGCCCCCCGTCACCCACAGCGCCCACGCCAGCCGGCGCCGCAGCGCCGCGGCCGGATGCCGCGTCAGCGGCGCCGTCAGCGGAGCGTCGCCCAGCACCGCGGCGGCCACCCGCAGCGCCACCCGGCGCGGACCGCGCGGCAGGACGGTCACGCCCTCGCTCCACCAGAAGGAGCCCGTGGTGATCAGGCTGGTGTCCGTGGTGCCCAACCAGCGCCACAGCAGCGGCTCGGAGAGCGATATCCCCCGCGTCCTGGACTCGTCGCGCGCCACCTCCCTGGTGCGGAAGAGCCCGCGGCGGGTCACCAGCACGCTGCCGCCCTCCTCCCCCGGCTCCCTGGTGAGCCGGAAGAACGCCTGCCCGGTGAGGAACTGCGTGCCCATCCCCACCGCGCCCAGCAGGACGACCGCCACCGCGCCCCCGGCGACCGCCGCCGCCGTCGACCGCAGGCCCAGCGCGTCCCGCAGCGACCCGAACCACCCGACCAGGTCGACCCCGAAGGCGCCCAGCGTGAAGTGCGCGCCCCACAGCAGGCCGGCGGCCATCACCACCGCCCAGATGCCGAAGGCGTTGTGCACCACCCAGCGCCAGTCGAACTCGGCCAGGGCCGGCGGCCCCTGCGCCGCCCGCTCGCGCGGGGCGCCGGTCAGCTCCACGCGCAGCTCCTCCGCGGACTCCCGGGAGAGCGCGTCCAGGGTGAGGGCGGCCTCCAGCGCCGTCGTCGTCTGTCCCGCGCCGATGGTGACCCGGCGCACCCCGGCCACCCGGTGCAGCAGCCGGGCGTCCGCGTCCACCGTGCGGATCAGCTCCCTGGCCACCGCGCGGTGGCTGCGCACCAACAGGCCGGTGCGGCGCTCCAGATGGGTCTCCGTCACCCGGTACCGCGTGGTCAGCCACCGCACCACGTCGCTGAGCGCCCCCCACAGCCCCCAGCCCGCCAGGGCCAGCAACGGCATCACCGTCATCCCCTGGGTCTGGTCGAAGACGAACAGCGCCACGGCTCCCGGCAGCATGGACAGCACCACGCGCAGCGCGTCCGCCCAGATCAGCCTCGGGTCCAGCCGCCGCCACGGCACCTCCGCCGCCGAGGGACCGTCCGCCGGGGCGTCGACCACCAGCCCCGGCGCCTCGGCCGCGCTCATGTCGCGTCCCCCGGGGTGCGCCGGGTGATCTCGGCGAGCCGGTCGGCCGCCTCCGTCGCCACCGCCGGGTCGAGCCCCCGTATGGAGATGGCGCCGCTGGAGGAGGCCGTGGTGACCACCAGCGTGGACAGCCCGAGCAGCTGCTCCACCGGGCCGCGCACCGTGTCCACCGTCTGTATCCGGGAGAGGGGCGCGATCCGCCACTGCCGGACGATCCACCCCTCGGCGGCGAAGACCGCCTCCTCGGTGCTCTCCCAGCGGTGCACCCGGTACCGCCACAGCGGCATCACCACCGCGTGCAGCGGAACCAGCACGGCCGCCGCGACCAGCAGCGGGCCCGTCCACGGCCGGGAGACCGACCAGAACGCGAACGCCACCGCGAGGGCGCCGACCAGCGGCGCCGAGAAGGCGAGCCCCCGCGCCGCCCACAGCGCCATCGCCCGCCGCTCCACGCGGTGGCGAGGCGGGCGCAGCGCCACACCACCGGGGGCACCGGAAGACGGAACAGCCAGATTCACCATGGGACACACTGTCTCACATTCAGACGTCGAGTTCCACCCCGATACGCGATATCCCGCCATCGGACGCGCCTACCATGGAGCCCATGGCAGCGACGGCTCCCTCCACCCCGGACCCCACCGGCACCCCCGGCGCCTCGGGCACCGCAGGCACCGCAGGCACCCTCCCGCGCACCCGCCGCGCGATCCTGGACGCCGCGATCGAGGTCTACGCCCGGGACAGCTCGGCCTCCCTCGGCGAGATCGCCAGAGCCGCCCAGGTGGGCAGGAGCACGCTGCACCGCTACTTCGCCGACCGCTCCGCGCTGGTCCACGCCCTGCTGGAGGACTGCGCCGAGGCCACCCGGCGCGCGGTGGAGGAGGCCAGGCTGGAGGACGGCCCGGTCGCCGACGCGTTCCGCCGGCTGGTGCGGGCCATGTTCGACCTCGGCTACCGGGTGAACTTCCTCTTCAGCGAGGACACCGTCACCTCCGCCGAGTGGGACGAGACGGGCTGGGACGCCGCCCATGTCCCGATGGCGCTGCTCTTCCGACGCGGCCAGGACGAGGGGTACTTCGACGAGGAGTACGAGGTCGACTGGTTCGTCCGCACGCTGTGGTACCTGATCTCCGCCGGCTGGGAGGCCATGGACGAGGACGGGATGCCGCGCCACGTCGCCCTGGAGCTGGTCACCAGGACCCTGGAGGGCGGCCTGCGCCCGCGCGCCGACTGAGCGCGCGCCCGGCCCGGCCGCCGGGGACCCGGGTGGGCGAAAACACAGCGCGCCCGGCGTTACACGGTCGTAAGGTAACGAGCATGATGCAGGTGATCCAGTCCAGCAAGCTCGCCAATGTCTGCTACGAGATCCGTGGTCCGGTGCTCGAAGAGGCGATGCGGCTGGAGGCAGCGGGTCACCGCATCCTGAAGCTCAACACGGGCAACCCCGCCATCTTCGGCTTCGACTGCCCGCCGGAGATCCTGGAGGACGTCCTGCGGAACGTGGGCGAGGCCCACGGCTACGGCGACGCCAAGGGGCTGCTCTCCGCCCGCCGCGCGGTGATGCAGCACTACCAGACCAAGGGGATCCAGCTCTCCGTCGAGGACGTCTACCTGGGCAACGGCGTCTCCGAGCTGATCCAGATGTCGATGCAGGCCCTGCTGGACGACGGCGACGAGGTACTGGTCCCGGCCCCGGACTACCCGCTGTGGACCGCCTCCGTCTCGCTGGCCGGCGGGACGGCCGTGCACTACCGCTGCGACGAGCAGTCCGACTGGATGCCGGACATCGCCGACATCGAACGCAAGATCACCGACCGCACCCGGGCGTTGGTCGTCATCAACCCCAACAACCCCACCGGCGCGGTCTACGACGAGGAGATGCTGCGGCAGCTCACCGAGTTGGCCAGGCGCCACCGGCTGGTGCTGTGCTCGGACGAGATCTACGACCGCATCCTCTACGACGGCGCCACCCACTCCTCCACCGCCGAGATCGCGCCCGACCTGCTGACGCTCACGTTCAACGGGCTCTCGAAGAACTACCGCGTGGCGGGCTTCCGCTGCGGCTGGCTCGCGGTCTGCGGTCCGAAGGACCACGCCAGCAGCTACATAGAGGGTCTGACGATCCTGGCCAACATGCGGCTGTGCGCCAACATGCCGGCCCAGCACGCCGTCGCCGCCGCGCTCTTCGGGCGGCAGTCGATCGAGCAGTTGGTGCTGCCTGGCGGCCGGATCAAGGAGCAGCGCGACGTCGCCTACGAGCGGCTGACGTCCATCCCCGGTGTCAGCTGCGTCAAGCCCAAGGGCGCGCTCTACGCCTTCCCCCGGCTCGATCCCAAGGTCTTCAAGATCAAGGACGACCGGCAGATGGTCTTCGACCTGCTGCGCGCGGAGAAGATCATGATCGTGCACGGCACGGGCTTCAACTGGCCGGAGCCGGACCACTTCCGCATCGTGACGCTGCCCGCCGCCGACGAGCTGGCCGACGCCATTGACCGCATCGGCAACTTCCTGGACGGCTACGCCCAGTTCTGACCAGCTCTGATCGGACGGCTCAGCCCCGCGCGACCGGATCAGCTCCGCTCGGACGGCCGCGGCCGTCCCGCCGGACGGCCGCGCGGGGCGAACCAGAAGTGAACGGGTGAACGGCGCCCACGCCGAGGGGCGCCGTTCACCCGTCGCTCACCCGTTACTCAGCCGGTTACTCAGCCGGCCGCCCGGCGCAGTCGTTCGACCAGCGCCCGGTGCTCCTCCCACAGCCCCTCGGGGGTGTGCTCGCCGTAGGTCTCCAGGTGCCCGGGGATCAGCTCGGCCTCGGCGCGCCACTCGTCGAGGTCCACCTCCAGCAGCGCCGCCCGCTGCCCCTCGGTGAGCCCCAGCCCCTCGACGTCCAGCTCACCGGGGGCGGGCAGCCGTCCGACCGGGGTCTCCACGCCCTCGGCGCGGCCCTCCAGCCGGTCGACGACCCACTTCAGCACCCGGATGTTCTCGCCGAACCCGGGCCAGACGAAACGGCCCTCGTCGTCCTTGCGGAACCAGTTGACGTAGAAGATCCGCGGCAGCTTCTCCGCGTCCCCCGCGCGCTCGCCCATGGACAGCCAGTGGGCGAAGTAGTCCCCCATGTGGTAGCCGCAGAACGGCAGCATCGCGAACGGGTCCCGGCGCAGCTCGCCCACCGTGCCCTCGGCGGCCGCGGTCTTCTCCGAGGCGACGTTGGCGCCCAGGAAGACCCCGTGCCGCCACGACAGCGACTCGGTGACCAGCGGCACCGTGGAGGCCCTGCGCCCGCCGAAGAGGATCGCCGAGATCGGGACCCCGGCCGGGTCCTCCCACTCCGGCGCGATGGTCGGGCACTGCGCCGCCGGCACCGTGAAGCGCGCGTTGGGGTGGGCCGCCGGGCGGCCGGCGTCGGGCGTCCAGGGCTGGCCGCGCCAGTCGGTGGCGCGGGCCGGCGGCTCCTCCGTCATGCCCTCCCACCAGACGTCGCCGTCCTCGGTGAGCGCGACGTTGGTGAAGACCGCGTTCCCCCACAGCGTCCGCATGGCGTTGGCGTTGGTGTCCTCGCCGGTGCCGGGGGCCACCCCGAAGAAGCCGGCCTCCGGGTTGATCGCGCGCAGCCGCCCCTCGTCGTCGAAACGCATCCACGCGATGTCGTCGCCGACCGTCTCCACCCGCCAGCCGGGCAGCGAGGGGCGCAGCATGGCGAGGTTGGTCTTGCCGCAGGCCGAGGGGAACGCGGCCGCCACGTAACGCGGTTCGCCGCCGTCCGGCGGGGTCAGCTTGAGGATCAGCATGTGCTCGGCGAGCCAGCCCTCGTCCCTGGCCATCACGGAGGCGATCCGCAGCGCGTAGCACTTCTTGCCGAGCAGGGCGTTGCCGCCGTACCCCGAGCCGAACGACCAGATCTCACGGCTCTCCGGGAAGTGCGAGATGTACTTGGTCGTGTTGCACGGCCAGGGCACGTCCGCCGCGCCCTCGGCCAGCGGGGCGCCCACCGAGTGCACGGCCCGGACGAACTCGCCGTCCTCGCCCAGCTGTTCCAGGACCGGGGTGCCCATCCTGGTCATGGTGCGCATCGCGGTGACGACATAGGCGGAGTCGGTGATCTCCACGCCCAGCGCGGAGAGCGGTGAGCCCAGCGGGCCCATGCAGAACGGGACCACGTACATCGTCCGGCCGCGCATCGCGCCCCGGAACAGGCCCGTCTCGCCGGAGAAGATCTCCCGCATCCGGGCCGGGTCCATCCAGTGGTTGGTGGGCCCGGCGTCCTCCTCGCGCTCGGAGCAGATGAAGGTGCGGTCCTCGACACGGGCGACGTCGGTCGGGTCGGAGGCGGCGTAGTACGAGTTCGGGCGGCGGTCGGAGTCGAGCCGACGGAAGGTGCCCCGCTCGACCAGCTCGGCGCACAGGCGGTCGTACTCCTCCTGGGAGCCGTCGCACCACACGACCTGGTCGGGTTGGGTCAACTCGGCGATCTCGGCCACCCACGCCAGCAGTTCGGCGTGCCGGGTGGGGGCCTGGGCGGCGACGGGAGCTGAGGTCAGCATCGCGTTCGCTCCTGAGGGTTGAGGTTTTGAGGGTTGTCGGACACCGGGACGGCGAACGTCGCACCGTTGCCACCCCGAGCCGGCCGCTCATCCGAAGGGAAGAGCCGCTCATCTGATACTGAACCTATCTCTCTTCTGTGTCCAGGGCAGCTCATATGAGCAGCACCAAGGGAGAGCAAAACCACCTTGACGAACGACGCTCTTCTGGGAGTCACTATCATTTGGCAACGACTCCACGAAGAGTCCGGCGAAGCCCCCGCGACGAGCACCGCGCCCAGCCCCCGCCCGCCCCGCACGAGAGACGCCAGGGATGACCACCGACACGCAGAGCCCCCGCCGCTGGTGGGCGCTGTCCGTGCTCGGGCTGATCTCGCTCACGCTGGGCTTCGACATGACCATCCTCAACATCGCCCTGCCCACCCTCTCGGCGGACCTGCGCATCGGCACCGACGAGCAGCAGTGGGTGGTCAACTCCTACCTGGTGCTGAGCGCCGCCGCCGTGCTCCCCGGCGGGCTGCTCGGCGACCGCTACGGGCGCCGCCGCACGCTGCTGACCGGGCTCGCGGTGGTGCTGCTCGGCTCCACGCTCGGCGCCTCGGCCGGCGGCGCCGCCCAGGTCGTCACCGCGCGCGCCCTGATGGGGATCGGCACCGGCCTGATCGTTCCGCTCACCCTGGCCCTGGTGCCGACGCTCTTCCCGCTCGCCGAACGCGCCAAGGCCGTCGCCGCCGTGGCGACCGCCTTCGCCGCCGGGCTGCCGCTGGGGCCGCTGATCGGCGGCTGGCTGCTGAACGAGTTCCACTGGGGCGTCCTCTTCCTGGTCAACCTGCCCGTGCTGGGCCTCGCCGGCCTCGCCTGCCGGCTGCTGCTCCCCGAGTCCTCCGACCCGCGGGCGCCCCGCGTCGACCCGTTGAGCACGGCACTGATCGCCGCCGGCGTCGGCTCGCTGTTCTTCGCGGTGATCGAGGGCGCCGCGCGCGGCTGGGACAAGCCGCTGGTGCTGCTCGCGGTCGGGGCACCGCTGCCCCTGCTGGCGCTGGCGCTGCTGCGGGAGAGCCGGCGCGAGCGCCCGATGGTCGACCTGCGGCTGCTGCGCGACCCCGCGTTCGGCTGGCCCACCCTCTTCGGCGCGCTGGCCAGCCTGATCCTCGCCGGCCTGCTGTTCTTCCTGCCGCAGTACCTCCAGGCGGTACGCGGCCACGACTCGTTCGCGACCGGCGTGCGACTGCTGCCGCTGCTCGCCGGGCTGGCGGTGACGGTGCGCGGTTGCGGGCCGCTGGTGCGGCAGTTCGGCACCGGGGGCGTCGTCGCGGGCGGGATGGTGCTGCTCTCGTTCGCCGGGTTCCTCGGCAGCTCGATGCTGGCCGAGGCGGGCGACGGGCAGTTGTCGATCTGGCTCGCCATCACCGGCCTCGGCCTCGGGCTCGCCCTGGTGCCGGCCGTGGACGCGGCGATGAACGCGGTGCCGCCCGACCGGTTCGGCGGCGGCTCCGGGCTGCTGAACACGATGCGGCTGCTGGGCTCGGCGATCGGCGTCGCGCTGCTCGGCAGCCTGCTGGCGCACAGCTACCGGGAGAACCTGGCCGTCGAACGGCTGCCGGCCGAGGCGGTCGAGGACGTCGGCAGGTCCGTGGTGGCCGCGCACGAGTGGGCCGCGTTCCTCGGCCGCCCCGAGCTGGCCGAGGCCGCGGACGCCGCGTTCACCCGCGCCACCAGCGTCGCCCTCTTCGTCTGCGGCTATCTGGCGCTGCTCTCCGGCCTGTTGGCCGGCTGGCTGCTGGGCCGCGCCGGCGAACCCGCGACGTCGCTCTCCGGCGCCGACCGTTCCGGGACCGGCCTGCCCCGAAACGGCCTCTCCCAGACCGAACCGGACACCGGGGGGTGACCACGCCATGAGAAACGCGTGCTCCGTGACGCCGCAGAGCCTGCGGGAACGCAAGAAGCTCCGCACCCGGCGGGAGATCAGGGACGCCGCCTACCGGCTCTTCGCGGAGCAGGGCTTCGAGGCGACGCGGATCGACCGGATCGCCGCCGAGGCCAACGTCTCGACCAGCACCTTCTTCCGTTACTTCCCCACCAAGGAGGACCTGGTCCTCAGCGAGGACACCCCGGCCCGCCCGCTGAGCGTGGAGCTGGCCGCCAGGCCCGTCGACGAACCGGTGCTGACGGCGGTGCGCCACGCCATCCACGCCTGCGTGGTCAGCGCGGAACGCGAGCCGGGCGCGCTGGAACGGGCCAGGCAGCGGATGGAGTTGATCGCCTCGGTGCCCTCCGTGCGGGACCGGTTGCCCGAGGCGATGGCGCGGCCGGGCGAGGACCTCGCCGAGTCGCTGGCGGCGCGCATCGGACGGCCGGTGGACTCCCTGGAGACCAGGGTCCTGGTCGGCGCCGTGCTCGGCGCGTTCCGCGAGGCGCTGCTGCACTGGGCCGGCGTCGAACCGGAGGCCGACGCCCGCGCCCTGACCGACCGCACCATCGACACCCTGGCGCGGCATCTGTCGGCGTGAGCGCCGCGCGCGGCGCCGGCTCGCGCCCCCGCCGGCCCTCCGGCTCACGCCAGCCGCGCCGCCAGGTCCTCCGGGCTCGTGGTCGGCTCCAGGCAGACGAACCCGCGGCACACGTACGCCGCCGGCTCCCCGCCCCGCAGCGGCCGGTCCACCAGCAGCGGCGGGGCGTCCGCCGCGCCCGGCGCGCCGACGGCGACCACCGCGCCCGGCGCCGTGCCGCGCAGCGCGGCCCGGTGCAGCGCCGCCGTCGCCGGGTCGCCCGCCGGGCCCACCACCGCCACCTCGCGCGGCCCGTCCACGGCGGCCTCGGCGACGGCCAGCCCCCAGCCGGCGAACCTCGGCGCGCCCGTGGCCAGCCGCGTGACGACGGCCAACCCCCGTTCCGCGGCGGCCCGGTGACGGTCGCTGCCGGTGTAGGCGGCGTAGGTCAGCAACGCGCCGGTCGCCGCCGACCACCCCGAGGGCGTCGCGCCGTCGGTGGGGTCCTGCGGGCGGCGGATCAGGCGCTCCCCGTCGTCGGCGGTGTCCCAGAACGCGCCGTCCTCGTCCGTGAACCGGGTCAGCACGATCTCCAGCAGCGCCCCCGCCTCGGTCAGCCAGGCGGCCCGGCCGGTCACCGCGTAGAGCGCGAGCAGGCCCTCGGCCAGGTCGCCGTAGTCCTCCAGGACTCCGGCGCTCGGCCCGGCGGTCCCGTCGCGCGAGGTGCGCGCCAGCCGCCCGGTCGCCGGGTCCCGGTGCACGTCGTGCAGCAGCCGGGCCGCGCGCTCGGCGGCGGCCACCAGGTCGGGGCGGTCCAGCAGCCCGCCGACCTCGGCCAGCGCGGCGATCGCCAGCCCGTTCCACGCGGTGACCACCTTGTCGTCCCGCTCGGGCGCCGGCCGCGCGCGGCGGGCCGCCAGCAGCGCCTCCCGCGTCTCGTCCGCCGGCGGCTCACCCGGCAGCCTCAGCACCGAGGTACCGCCCTCGAAGGTGCCCTCGGCCGTCACCCCGTAGCGCTCCGCCGCCTCGGCCCCCGCCGCGGGGCCGAGCACCTCGGCGAACTGCTCCGGGGTCCACACGTAGTACGCGCCCTCGGCGTGCCCGCCCTCGGGCGTCTCGCTGTCCGCGTCCAGCGCGGAGGCGAACCCGCCCTCGGGCGTGGCCAGTTCACGCACCAGGAAGTCGGCGGTCTCCACGGCGACCCGCCGCGCCAACGCCGATCCCGTGGCCCGCCACAGATGGACGTACACGCGGGCGAGCAACGCGTTGTCGTAGAGCATCTTCTCGAAGTGCGGGACGGTCCACTCGGCGTCCACCGAGTAGCGGGCGAAGCCGCCCGCCAGCTGGTCGTAGATCCCGCCGCGCGCCATCGCCTCGCAGGCGCGCTCCACCATCGCCAGCGCCTGCGGCGAGGCGGTGCGCGCGTGGTGTCGCAGCAGGAACTCCAGCACCATCGACGGCGGGAACTTCGGCGCGCCGCCGAACCCGCCGTTCCGCTCGTCGAACTCCGCCGCCAACGCGCCGACGGCCAGCGTCAGTTCGCCCTCGCCCGGCGGCGCGGCCGCGCCGTGGCCGAGCCGCCGCTCCGCCAACTGCCCGGCGATCCGCGCAGCGACCTCCCCCACCTCGCCCCGCCGCTCCCGCCACGCCGCGACCACGCCCTCCAGCAGTTGCCGGAACGACGGCAGCCCGTGCAGCGGGCGCGGCGGGTAGTAGGTGCCGAAGTGGAACGGCTCCCCGTCGGCCGTCATGAACACGGTCATCGGCCAGCCGCCCTGCCCCGTCGCGGCCTGCACCGCCTCCATGTACACGGCGTCCACGTCGGGCCGCTCCTCCCGGTCCACCTTCACCGGAAGGAAGTGCCCGTTCAGATACCCGGCGAGCGCCGGGTCCTCGAAGCTCTCCCTGGCCATCACGTGACACCAGTGGCAGCTGGCGTAGCCGACGGACAGCAGCACGGGCACGTCACGCCGCCGCGCCTCCTCGAACGCCGCCTCGCCCCACGGCCACCAGTCGACGGGGTTGTCGGCGTGCTGGAGCAGATAGGGCGACTGGGAGTTGACCAGGCGATTCATGCCGGCAATCGTCGCACGATCCCACCCTCCAGCCCACGACGAGCGAGGGCGTGGCCGACCAACACGCCGCAGGGTGAGGCGTCGCTCTCCGGGTGTTCTCGCGATGTTCCGGTTGGTCAGCACGGCCCCCGGCGCGCCGGGTCAGGTGGCGCTGACGGGTTCCTCCTCGTTGACGTCGTACCCGCCGAGGTGGCGGTTGAAGATGACCCAGACGACGGAGGTCGCGAGGCCGCAAGCCGCGATGACCAGGGCGGTGGCGGGGCTGAGGAACTGGGAGACGGTACCGCCCACGATCGCGCCGACGGGTTCGAAGCCGAGCGTCGTGAAGCGCATCGCGGAGGTGACCTGACCGATGATGTGCGAAGGCGTCACCATCTGCTTGATCGTCTCGCTCATGACCAGGTTCACGACAATGGCGAAGCTCCACAGGAACATTCCGGCGGCCACCGACAGGAACTGCGCGAGGGAGGAGCTCAGCAGCTCGGAGCCAGGGACGAGGAAGGCGCCCACGGTGGGCACGACCAGGGACAGGACATAGAGCAGCTGGGTACGCACCTTGCTCATGAACGAGGAAGCGGCCGTCGCGGCCAGCACACCGCCGAGCCCGCCGGCCGTGCTCGCGAGGCCGACCAGGAGTGGGCTGAAGCCCAACTCCTTGACCACGTAGAAGGTGTAGACGGCGAAGAACATCGCGGTGAAGAAGTTGAAGTGGGCCGCGGAGACGATCACCGGCCGCAGTACGCGGTGGGAGAAGGCCCAGGTGAAGCCGGACAGAGTGCCCTTGACCGACTCCTGCTCGCCGCCCTCCCGCGCGGCCTCGGCGTCCGGGGCGTCCCCTTGGCCGGCGTTCTGCTGCCCGGCGTGCGTCTCCGTGGTGTTCACCCCCGAGGTGCCCGCCGCGCCCTTCTTACCGCCGTCGCCCGGCCTGAGCAGCAGGACCGTGCTCACGACGTAGCTGCAGACGTCGGCGACCAGGGCCAGCGGCGCCCCCAGCGCCTGGACCAGGAGCCCGCCCAGGCCCGGTCCCGCGACCTCGCTGACAGCGGTGCTGCCCTCCATGTACGAGTTGATCTTGGGGAGTTGGCGGCGGTCGAACGTCATGACCACGTGTGAGGACAGGGCGGAGTCGTACAGCAGGGTGAGGGCCCCGACCAGGAAGACGGCGACGAAGAGCAGGGGGATGCTCAGCACGTCCAGCACGTACGCCACCGGGATGAGACCTATCAGGAGCAGGCGCAGGATGTTCGATGTCACCATGACCGACCTGCGCGGGTAGCGGTCGGCGGTCACGCCGATCCAGAGCCCGAGGAGCAGCACGGCCAGCGACTCGGCACTGCCGAGCAGCCCCATCTCGAACGCGGAGGCGTCCAGGGTCTCCAGGGCGAGCAGCGGGATGATGACCACGCAGGCCTGGGTACCGAACAGGGAAACCGTCTGGGCAGTCCACAGGTTCCTGAAACTGCTGTCTTTGAGCACGTCCAACTCCTGGCGGCACGCCGGTAGATCTGATCAGAGCACTGGTGAATGTCACCGCACGGCTCCGCCTGTGCTGGGCGAAGCCGTGCGAAAAGCAACAACAGGCCGCCGAAGGCTCGTGGGAGCGATACGCCGTCCGGGGCAGACGCTACTTGGCCGTGCCGAAGTGGACGGCGATGGAGTAGCGCACCCAGGACCGCGAGCGGATGCGGCAGACGCTGTGGTGGTATCCGGGGTTGATCCGCAGCATCGCCAGACGTCCTTGCTCGGGCTGGGTGGTCAGAGCCGCGCCGCTGGGCGCCTCCACCACGAGTTCACCGCCGTCGCCGGCGGTCCACCCCGGCGAGAGGAAGAAGACGAGGCCGAAGCGCCGGTCGTCGAAGGTGTCGGAGTGACGACGCAGATAGTGGTCGGCCTCGTACCTGGCGATGTCGGCCGAGCGGAAGGAGACGGGCTCGCCGAAGGCCGTCGAGAACGCGTCGGCCACCTTGGGGCTCTTGACCGCGGAGATGAACGCGCGGATACCCAGCGCGGACTTGGGGATGTCGCGCAGACAGCCGCTGCGCGAGAAGCGCCGCTCGGGGGCGGCCGCGGCGAACTCGTCGGCGTCGGCCGGCTGCACGTTGTCGTCGGGGGTGAGCAGCCACTGCTCCGTGGCCCACGTCGGCAACGCGGCCAGCTCAGCGAGGAGGGGGCCGGTGAAGTCCGCGGGCATCAGGGGCAGGCTGGTGGCCGGAGCGTCGCTGCCCGGCCGCAACTGGCCGAGCGCCTGTACCACGGGGGGCGTCGTCAGCAGCTCGATCGTCCTGCCGTGGAAGGCGATCGCGGCGTCCCTGCCCATGTGGTCGGGGACGGCAGCGGTCCGCTGCTCCATGACGGACGTGGTCTGCGCCGAGTCCTGCATGTTGCCTCTCCTTCGGTCGATAGGGGCCACGCCACGCGATCAGCGGGCCCTGGTCACCCGGTTCTCGTCCCACACCGGTTCCGGCGTCTCCACCACCTCGCCGTCGGAACGGAAGAGGAGGTAGCGGTTGAAGGAGCTCGCGAGCCAGCGGTCGTGGGTGACCACGACGACCGTGCCGTTGAACTGCTCAATGGCCTGCTGCAAGGCCTCAGCCGAGACCAGGTCGAGGTTGTCCGTCGGCTCGTCGAGCAGGAGCAGCGTCGCGCCGCCGAGTTCCAGGAGCAGGATCTGGAACCGGGCCTGCTGTCCTCCGGAGAGCGTCTCGAAGCGCTGGTCCGCCGAGCCCGCGAGCTCGTAGCGCGAGAGCATTCCCGCGGCGGCACCGCGGTCGAGGCCCTCGCGGATGCCCTCGCCACGGCCCATGATCTCCACGAGGGTCTTGCCCACCCACTCCGGATGCTGGTGGGTCTGCGTGAAGAAGCCGGGTACGACGCGCGCGCCCAGGCGCCAGGAGCCCGCGTGGTCCACGTCGAGCCCGGCGAGCAGCTTCAGGAGGTGGCTCTTGCCGGAGCCGTTCGACCCCAGGACCGCGACCCGGTCGCCCAGGAAGATCTCCAGGTCGAACGGCTTCATGAGCCCGGTGAGTTCCAACTGCTCACAGGTGATGACGCGGGTTCCCGTGCGGCCTCCCGTGAGACGGGGGACCACCCGCTGCTCCCGGGGCAGCTCGGGCGGGCGACCGGCCTCCTCGTACTTGCGCAGCCGGGTCTGGGCGGCGCGGTAGCGGGGCGCCATGGCGGCGCTGATCTTCGCCTGCTCGCCGAGGGTGTGCACCAGTTCCTTGAGCCGCGCGTGCTCCTCGTCCCATCGGCGGTGCAGCTCGGCCAGCCGTTCGCGCCGGGCTTGGCGGGCCTCCTTCCAGCCGGTGAAGGAGCCGCCGTGCACCCAGGTGCTGCGGCCTTCGAGGGCGACGATCTTCGTGGCCACGTTGCCGAGCAGGGCCCGGTCGTGGCTGACGAGCAGCACGGCCTTGTCGGTGGTGTGCAACTGCTCCTCAAGCCACCGCTTGCCCGGGACGTCCAGGTAGTTGTCCGGCTCGTCGAGGATGAGCACCTGCTCGCGCCCGCGCAGCAGCGCTTCGAGGACCAAGCGCTTCTGCTCGCCGCCGGAGAGGGTGTTGACGTCGCGGAAGCGGGCGCGGTCGAAGGGCACACCGAGCGCCGCGGTGGTCACCACGTCCCAGAGCACCTCGATCTCGTAGCCGCCGGCCTCGCCCCAGGTGCTCAGCGCCTCGGCGTACCGCATCTGCGTGGCCTCGTCGTCGCGCTCCATCAACTCGAGTTCGAGGGCGTCGATGTCCGCCGCGGCCGCGGCGATCCGCTCGGGGGCGGCGGCCAGCAGCAGGTCGCGCACGGTGGAGTCGTCCCGTACCGAGCCGATGAACTGGGGCATCATCGCCAGTCCGCCCTGGACGTTGACCGAGCCCGAGCGCGGCTTGAGCCGCTTGCACGCGACGTTGACCAGGGTGCTCTTCCCCGCGCCGTTGTGGCCGATCAGCGCCGCGACCTCCCCCGCGCCCACGGTGAAGCTGACATCTCCGAACAGCGTCCGCCCGTCGGCAAGATCGCACCGGACACCGTTGAACTCAAGGAATCCCATGATAGTGAGCTTCATTCTCTCGGCTTTGGAAGATGCGCGGCGTACGGATACGGAGGCTAACACTCCAGTTATCGGCGATCAGCCCGAGACATCCAATACCCACACCGGAACCCCTTGAATCCCCCCTCGCGGTACGCAGCAAAGGCGTACGTGCCCCGCGTTCACCGTACCCGGCCCGAACGGCGGACACAAGAGAAGAAATGTCTGCATTGCAGTCATTGAAGCCAATTTGCAGGGAAAATAGAATACCCATGAAAAGACGCTTGACAAGGCCCTGTCCAGATGGTGAAACTTCATTGCGTCAGAGCAATTCAGTTCCGATGCACATGAGGAGCGACGATGAACGAGAACGTTACTGAGTCCGCGATTCAGGTTGCCACGCAGGAGCAGGATGACATCTTCTTCATCGAGGAGATGGACGTGGCCGACGCCGCCACGGTGATGGTCCACCGCTGCTGACAACGTGAGCGGGAGTGCAGCCCCTTATCACCGGGGCCGCACTCCCGCTCCTTGCACCCCGGAGTGGCATCCGTTTCTTCCCGGAGGACGTGTCGCGCTCTATGCGTGTATGGCTGAATCCCGCCTGGCAATTGGTGTTGTCCGACGGCAAGGTGACATTCCAGGGCGAGAAGAAGAAGTATGTCCTCGACGACCGCAAGGGCGCCGTGAGGCGTCTTGTGGAAACCCTGGAAGACGGCTGCGACAACGAAGTCCTCGAAGCGCTGACGCGCCGGGACTCCGACTGCGACGGCCTCGTGAGAGCCCTGCGCGCACGCGGCCTGCTGGTCGAGTCGCCCACGGGGCCGGCGGGCGACGACAGCGTCCACGCCCGGCAGTGGGGGCATCTGGCCCTGCACACGCTCCGCCCCGACGAGGCGCAACGCCGCGTCTGCGACGCGACGGTCATGGTCATGGGCGTGGGGGGCACCGGCAGCGTGGTCCTCCAGCATCTCATCGGAGCCGGCGTCGGACGTTTCGTGCTCGTCGACTCCGACGACGTGCAACTGAACAACCTGAACCGCCAGTTCATTTTCCCGCGGGCGGCTGTGGGCGAGCCCAAGCTGGCGGGGGCCCACGCCTATATCAGCGACCGGGTGCCGGACGCCGAGGTCACGCTCGTCAACCGGTTCGTCAGTTCACCCGCAGAAATCGACGAAATCCTTGACGCGCATCCGGACGTCCACGCCGTCGCCGTGTGCATAGACCAGCCGATAGGCAGCATATCGGATGCGGTCGCCGAGTCTGCCTGGGCTCGGAACACGCCGTCCATTTTCGGTGGCGTGGGTATGCAGCGCGGTTTCTACGGCCCTCTCTTCACGCCCGGGAGATCGACTGTCACCCCGAAGGATCTCGCCTACCCCGAGAACGCGGAATCCAACGCGACTGACGGTTCGGGGAGCCTGCGGAGCACGCGCTATTCATTCGGCCCCAACAACACCATCATCGGCGCCTGGATGGCCGCTTCGATCATTCATCACCTTGCGGGTATCGCCAGAAGCGAAGAATACGACGTACGGAAAATAATCGACTTCGAAACCGGCCGCATCACCGCCCAGACCTGGTAGACGGCCCGGCGCACTGTACTGAGGTCCTCCGGGCTGCGCCTCGCGGTAATAGGCGCCGGCTCGTGTCGACGACGCCACGGTACTGTGCCAAAGGGGAAGTGGGCGTGTCCAAGCCGATTCGAGTGGAAACAGACCTCGTTCCGTCGGGCCTCTACGGCGCGTCAGACGACTGGACCGGCCTGACCATCACGCGGCAGCTGGTCCGCCCGCTCTTCGTGGAGGGCCCCGACCGCACTCTGCGGCCGGGCCTTCTGGACCGCGCCCGACGCCTGGACGAGAAATGCTGGAGCCTCGCCCT
The DNA here is from genome assembly GCF_900230195.1 of Streptomyces zhaozhouensis. Classification (GTDB taxonomy): domain Bacteria; phylum Actinomycetota; class Actinomycetes; order Streptomycetales; family Streptomycetaceae; genus Streptomyces; species Streptomyces zhaozhouensis. The sequence continues at coordinate 338,766 of NZ_OCNE01000004.1, read as the reverse complement.
GCGGCCCGACGCGCGATGGTCCGACGGCCGGCCGATCCACGCGCGCGACATTGCCCGGCACATCGCGACGGTCGCCCAACAGGCCGGCCCCTTCGCCTGGCTCGTGTCGCTCATCGAGCAGATCAGGCCCGTCGAAGCCGACCGGCTGCTGCTGACCACCCGTCGCCCCGTCGGCAACCTGCCCGCGCTTCTGGCCAATCCGGTCTTCGGCCCCCGGAACGCCGACCCGGCCGTGAGCAGCGGGGCCTACACCATGGCCGAAGGGCCGGCCGGGGAGATCCGGCTGCGGGCGACCGGCCCCTGGCCCGACATCACCTACGTCCTGTCCTCCGGCGCCGAGCACGGACAGCGCCTCTTCGACCAGCAGGCCGTCGACGTCACCTGCCCGACGACGTTCCCCGTCTCCCGGTGGGCCCACCGCGCCGACTACCCGGAGCTGCGGGTCGACGACCTCGACATCGCCGTCGCCTTGCTGCCGCCGAACGGCATGGCCGCGCGGCGCAAGCACGCCGTCGCGGCCGCCATCGACCGCCGGGAGCTGTCCCAGCGGCTGCACGGCGCGCTCGGCCCGCTCGACTCCTTCACCGGCCTGTGGGAACCCGGCCGCGCCACCGCACCGGCCCGCGTGGCACGCGAACTGTTCCCGGCGGCCGGGCGCTCCCCCGCCCGCCTGGTCTTCCCGGACTTCTCGCCGAACCGGGAGACGGCCCGGATCCTGGCCGAGCAGATCGGCGACCACACCGGACTCGTCCTGCGGCCCGAGGCCATCGACTACCGCGCCTATCTCACCGAGCTCCACACCACGCATCGCGAGGACTTCCGCCTGGTCCTGCTGGCCTCGCCCTGGCCCGACCCGGCCGCCCTCCTGGTCCCCTTCGCCCGTCGGCCGGCGGACCAGCTCCCCGGCGGCCCCGCTTCCGGGTTCACGGAGCTCGTGCACCGCGCCCTGGCCGCGGACGACCTCCAGGACCGGCTCGCGTACTGCGCACAGGCCGAACAGCTCCTGCTGGCGACCGGCGAGGTCTGCCTGTTCGGGCGACTCAGGTCTGCCGCACGACTGCGTGTGAAGAACTACGTCAGCCCGCCCTCCGGCTGGGCGGACCTATCGGTGTGCGAACTCCCGCGAGACTGAGGACAGGCGATGGCGAAGATCAATTATCTCAAGGTCAACGAGCGGTACTGGGACGCCAACAGCGAGCTTTACCACGACGCCCACCCGGAGCACTTCGACGCCGAGCGGCACCCGTCCTGGGGCATCTGGCACCTTCCGGAGAGCGACCTCAAGGTCCTCACCGACGACCTCCCGGCCGGCTCCCGGATCATCGACCTCGGCTGCGGGATCGGGCACGACACCACCGGGTTCGCCCGCGCCGGGTTCGAGGCCTACGGCGTCGAGCTCTCCTCAGGCCAGCTCTCCCGCAGCCTCGACGGCGGAGCCGCGGGCTTCGTCCAGGCCGCGGCGGAGCGTCTGCCGTTCCGTTCCGGGGTGTTCGACGCGGCGTTCTGCGACCACGGCGCCTTCGACTTCTCCCCGCCGCAGCGGCTGCTCCAGGAAGCCCACCGAGTGCTCCGCCCCGGCGGCGTCCTCGGCCTGTGCACCTACTCGCCGCTCCTGCAGATGTGCTTCGACCACCAGAGCGGCGCGGTCGGCGAGCGTCTCGCGAACCCCTACGGCGACGCCAGGATGAAGTACGGCGGCGACGTGGTCGTCTTCCACTCCACCTACGCGCAGTGGATCGACATGTTCCGGGAGTGCGGGTTCTCCATCGAACGGCTGGTGGAGCCCACGGCCCCCGCGGGCGGCGCCACCTACTTCAAGGAAGCCCTCGACCGGGACTGGGCGGAGAAGTGGCCGGCGGAAGTGGTGTGGAAGGTCCGCAGGGCCTGAGCCTGGCCCTCCGGCTCCCGACCGGACCGGCCCGACGCGCCGATCGCCGCGCCGGGGCCTTCCCTCCTCGCGGCCGCCCCTCCCGGAAGCGGAACGGAATCCGCCCGAGAGGAGAGAAAATCTGTAGTGGCTGAAGTAGACATTGGCCATCGCGAGGGCTAGGGTTTCTGTCGTACCCAAGAAGTCATGGAGGACACGGCAGAGATGAACTGCCGTGTGAGCAGGTGACGTAGGAGCGGTCCGGCAGCGGAGTGGCGGAGCCGAGAGTGGTGGGTTCTTCCGCTGGCTGCCGGACCGGGCGACCCGAGGGGTCGTACAGCGGCTACCGCGCCGCCTGCCCGTACGAGGAGATCCTGCGCCAGTAAGGAGCGGACACCCTGAGAAGCGCCCGGGCTCGGACGATGTCCTCCCGGGTACCGTAGACCCCGGATTGGAAGGTGGTTCCCGGTCACGCGACGATCCGCGCAGTCCCGCCCAAACGTCGCCGGGTCTGCGGAACGAGAAGCCGGTGCAGTCAGCCGGTAGATGGTGTTGAAGGTCGGGGCTCGAGTGCCGGTTCGGCGCTCGGGCCCCTTGACGCGTCCCCGGAAGAAGAGGTCTATGCCCCCTCGCAGTACCAGGCCCGCCGACAAGTTCGACGACGACGACTACCCCGCCTACACCATGGGCCGGGCCGCCGAGATGCTCGGTGCCACGCCGGCCTTCCTGCGCGCCCTGGGTGAGCACCGGCTGATCACCCCGCTGCGGTCCGAGGGCGGCCACCGCCGCTACTCCCGCTACCAGTTGCGCATCGCGGGCCGGGCCCGCGAACTCGTCGACGCCGGCACGCCCATCGAGGCCGCGTGCCGCATCATCATCCTTGAGGACCAGCTTGAGGAAGCGCAGCGCATCAACGAGGAGCTCCGCGGTCAGGCGAAACCGCCCGTCTGATCCGCCTGCCGTGGCGCCCGGCCCCGGCGCTCCCCCGTCACCTCCGGCCCGGGCGGTCGGGAGGCATCGTCACGGACGGCCCGGCCCCGCGCCCTGGCCGTGGTCGGGAACGGACCGCGCGCCGAGCATGGTGGAGGCCCGCTGGTACGGACTGGCCATGGACGCGGACGCGGACGCGGACGCGGCGGTGCGGCAGGTGAAGCCGAGACGGGTCATGGCCCGCAGGACTTCGCCGACGCTGAAGTCCCGGCGGTCCTGGCCGGTGACGACCTGGCCGACCTGTTTGGCGGGGTAGTGGCGCCGTCCGATGATGACGACGTCGTCGGTGACCGGCTCGGGCTTGACCCCCTTCATCGATTCCAGCACCCCGTTCCTCGTCAGGTCGAACGGGAAGCGGGCGATGACACAGCGCATGATGCCTCACAGGGATAGGGGGAGGGAGCGGACGGGAGGGGAAGCAGCCGTTCAGCCGGGGACGACGAGCAGCTCCGGGGGTGCGCAGTGGCCCGCGGTGTCGGCGAGGTCGCGCAGGCGGACACGGTCCGTGTAGCCGGGGCTGTCACGGACGTCGGTGAGCCGGTCCAGGGCGACGCATCCGGTGCGCTGGCCGTCGTCGTCGCAGATGACCAGGTGGCCCGTGTCGGCGGCCGCCATGAGGGAGAGCGCGACCTCGACGGTCATCGCGTCCCAGACCCGCGGTCCGGCGGACGCCGTGCGATCGGCCGCCCCGGCCGGCACGGTCGGGGTGGAGCGTGCACACGTCTGGACCAGCGTCACGAGGTGCCTCCTGGAGATGTGGATCAGCTTCCTGATCGGGTGGGTTTTGGGCACCGCCTACGCGGCCGCCCCGGACGCGGGCCGTCGGGCGGGCGCGCGCCCGGTCAGCCGGGCGGAGCCGCGTCGGCCGCGCGAGGCGGCGCCTCCACCGCGCTTGCGGTGACGTTCGACCACCGGTGCCTTGATGACGACGGGGACACCGGAGGGGGCCTGCGCCCCGGTGATGTCGCGCAGGGCCTCCTCGCCGGAGCGGACCCGGGTGACCCGCGGGACGACGCCGGCGGCCGCCATGAGGCGGGTCATGCTCCGGCGCTGGTTCGGGGTGACCAGGGTGACGACACTGCCGGACTCACCGGCACGCGCCGTGCGGCCACCACGGTGGAGGTAATCCTTGTGGTCGGTCGGCGGATCGACGTTGACGACGAGGTCGAGGTGGTCGACGTGGATGCCGCGCGCGGCGACGTTGGTGGCCACCAGCACGCTGATGTGGCCGGTCTTGAACTGGTCCAGCGTGCGGGTGCGTTGCGGCTGGCTCTTCCCGCCGTGCAGGGCGGCGGCCCGTACCCCGCTGTTGAGGAGGTGCTTGGTGAGCCGGTCGACGGCGTGTTTGGTGTCGAGGAAGAGGAGCACGCGCCCGTCGCGGGCGGCGATCTCGGTGGTGGTCGCGTGTTTGTCCGCGTCGTGGACGTGCAGCACGTGGTGCTCCATCGTGCTGACCGCGCCGGCGGAGGGGTCGACCGAGTGCACGACGGGGTCGTTGAGGTAACGGCGCACGAGCCGGTCGACGTTGCGGTCGAGGGTCGCCGAGAACAACATGCGCTGCCCCTGCGGGAGCACCTGGTCGAGCAGTGCCGTGACCTGCGGCATGAAGCCCATGTCGGTCATCTGGTCGGCCTCGTCGAGGACGGTGACGGCGACCTGGTCCAGGCGGCAGTGGCCACGGTCGATCAGGTCCTTGAGGCGTCCGGGGGTGGCGACCACGACCTCGGCCCCGCCGCGCAGGGCCGACATCTGCCTGCCCGTCGGCATCCCGCCCACGACCGTGGCCAGCCGCAGGCGCACGGCCCGGGCGTACGGGGTGAGCGCCTCGGTGACCTGCTGCGCCAGCTCGCGGGTCGGCACGAGCACCAGCGCGAGCGGCTGTCCCGCGTCGGCACGCCGCCCGGCCGTGCGGGAGAGCAGGGCCAGGCCGAAGGCGAGCGTCTTGCCCGAGCCGGTGCGCCCCCGGCCCAGGACGTCGCGCCCGGCGAGGGAGTTCGGAAGCGTCGCGGCCTGGATCGGGAAAGGAGTGGTCACCCCCTGCGCGCCCAGCGCGGACACGAGCGCCCTCGGCATGTCGAGATCGGCGAATTTCTCCACGGCGGGAAGCGCGGGGCTGATCGTCCTGGGGAGGGCGAACTCGCCGTGCGGCCTGGCGGGTCGAGAGCCGCGACCGCCGGAACGGGCCGGCCTGCCCACGCGGCTGCTGGTCGGGGCACCGGCCCCGCCGTTCTTCCTGACCGTGACGGCGCCGCCGTCACGGGTCCTGGAAGAGCCATTGTTTTTACGCGTGCGGTTCATGAGGAGCCTTCCTTGATACGGCCCACATCAAGGAATTCCCCTGTAAATCGGCGACACGGGGAGTCGCAAGAATCGGCCGAACGTGGCGCGTCAGGAATTCTGATCGCGCACTTTCTGCGCGGCCGCAAACGGAGAAGGCGACCGCGGTGGCGGGTGCGGGGCGGGGCGGCCTTCGTCGGAGTCCTCACGTACGGAAGGCGCCACCGCGAGACGGCGCGGCTGTGGCCCGCACCCCGAAGGATGCGGGCCCCAGCTGCGAACGCCCTGTCGTGTCAGGCGGGAACGATGTTCTCGGCCGTCGGGCCCTTCTGGCCCTGCGCGATGTCGAAGTTCACCTTCTGGCCCTCGATCAGCTCGCGAAAGCCCTGTGCGGAGATGTTCGAGTAGTGGGCGAACACGTCGGCGCCGCCGCCCTCCTGCTCGATGAAGCCGAAGCCCTTTTCCGCGTTGAACCACTTCACAGTACCGGTGCTCATGTCAGTCTCCTTCGGGGGCAGTGCACCGGCGTCCACACCGTGCGGACACCGTGTCGCCGCGATGATCACCCCGACCGAAAAAGACCGGAACCACCAGGCTCATTTCGACGGCACAAAACCGACCGAAGCCCCTGGAGTTTTGGGAACCACAACTGCAACCGAGAACGACAGTAGCACGTCGAAGCGGCCCGCGTGCGCCGAGAATTTCCGCTTCTCCCGCCAGGGAAATAAACCTCTTCGCACGCCCCGCCAAATACTGTGTTCACGGCAACAGATATCGGGGTGGCCCGGCCACAGTATTCCGGGAGAAGTGAGCCGTGGGCCGGGCCCGTGGGTGCGCCGCCGGGCACGAGGACGGTTCCGCACGGGCCCGCCGCGCCCCGACGCCCGGCACCCGGCACCCGGCACCCGGCGCCCGGCCGAAGCCCGGAACGGCGCCGGGGAGAGGCCGTTGGTAGCCTGCCCCACCATGAGGCGCGCCTGGGTTCTGCCGATGCTGTTCGTGCTCAGCGGCGCGGCGGTCGCCGTGGCGCAGGGCCTCGGGGGGAACCCGGGCGGGGCCGTCGTGGCCCTGGTGGCCTTCCTGGTGCTCGCCGGCGCGCACTCGCCCCTGATCTTCCCGAAGTCCATCGGCGCGGAGGAGGCGCGGCGCCGGAGCGCGGTCGACGGCCGGCCGATCGTCTTCTGGCGACCGGGGTGCAGGTACTGCATACGGCTGCGGCTGCGGCTTGGCCGCGGCGCCCGCCGGTCGCACTGGGTCAATATCTGGCGCGACCCGGCGGGCGCCGCGGCGGTGCGGACCGCCAACGGCGGCGACGAGACCGTGCCGACCGTCGTCGTGGCGGGCCGGCCGCACACCAACCCCGATCCCCGGTGGGTGCGCGCGCGGCTCCCCTGAGGTCGCCGGCCTCCTCGTGGCTCTCAGCCCGCGTCGGCGCGCGCCGGGCCGGCGCTGACGATGGTGCCCTGGGCGACGGCGACGACGCGGCCGTCTCCGTCGGCCGCGCCGTCCTGGTGGACCGTGATCGTGCAGCGGCAGATGGCCTGCCGGCGGGTGGTGACCACCGCCTCGGCCCGCGCGACGATCACGTCGCCCACCGCGGGCCTGGCGTAGTTGATCTTGTACTCGGCGGTGAGCGCGTCGCCGCCGAGGGCGAGGCCGCCCGCGAACGTGAGGGCGTTGTCGGCGAGGTAGCTGACCACGCCGCCGTGGAGGAAGCCGTGCTGCTGCTGGAGTTCGGGCCGGTTGCGGACCCGGATCTCCGCCGTGCCGGGGCCGACGTCGGTCAGTTCGGCGCCCAGGAAGCCGCTGAACGGCTGCGCGTCGAAGACGCCGTGGGCGAAGGCGGTGAGTTCGTCGGTGGTCATGCCGGGTGTCCCGTCGTGGTGTCGTGGGGAGTGGTGTCGCGGGGCGGGGCGTCGCGGGGCGGGGCCAGGCGCGCGTCGATGGTGTCCTGGAACATGGCCAACAACCCCTCGGCGAGCCCCAGCACATGGTGGTCGCTGCCGCCGTGTACCAGGCTGCGCTGGACGTTCTCCGCGATGGCGAAGTCCTCCTGGTCGAAGACGGTGTCGTTGGTGAACGCGAACCGCTTCTCCAACGCGCTCTGCCCGGCCGACCCGGCGAAGTCCGCGTCCCGGTAGAGCATGTCGTGGGTCCAGATCGTCCGGTCCGGGGCCAGCGGCCAGAAGGTGTTGATGGACACGTAGTCGGGGTGGAGGATGAAGAAGGTGTTGGGGAAGAGCGTGTAGTAGACCGAGGCGTGGTCGAGGATGCGCCACTCCTCCTCCGGCTTGGCCGTCACCTCCCCCACGTTGGTGCGCGCGGCGGACAGCCGGATGTGCGGCCCGTCCTCGTCGTGTGCGATCACGCCCCGTTTGAACGCTCGGGCGAGGGTGTCCCGGTGCAGGTAGGGGACGTGGTAACCCTCCAGGTAGGTCTTGATCAGCAGCTTCCAGTTGGCCTCCTTGACCACCTTGGTCTTCTTGTACTGGACCAGCGAGGCGACGTCGAAGTTGACCAGGTCGTCGTGGAAGGTGCCGAGGAAGCCGGGTATGTCGAGGGAGGCCCCGGGGTCCCGGGCGACCCATATCAGCCCGCCCGACTCCGCGGCGGGCAGCTCGACCAGGCCGTACTCGCGGGTGTCCACACCGGGGAAGTCGTGCGCGCGGGTGATGCCGCGCAGCGTGCCGTCCAGCTCGTACACCCAGCCGTGGAACGGGCAGACGAAGTTCTTCACGCAGCCCGCGCGTTCGTCGGCCAGCCGGGCGCCGCGGTGGCGGCACTGGTTGTAGAAGGCCCGCACCCGCCCGTCGTCGCCGCGCACCACGACGTAGGGAAACCGCTCCCAGTCGCTGGTGACGTAGGACCCGGGCTCCGAGAGCGCGGAGGCGTGGCAGGCGACGAGCGGGAACCGGGTGAAGGCGGAGGCCAGTTCGCGGTCCAGCAGGCCCTGGTCGGTGTACTTGGTGACCGGGATCCGAACGACCTCGTCGAGCATCCGCTCGTCGCGCCGTGTCTCGCGGAGCGCGAGGAGACGCTTGAGCATCGCCACCTGTTCGTGTTGCTTCATCTCGGACCCACTCCTTCGACGAGTTCGTGCCGGCGGCCTCGGAAGCGCCCCGCCGCACGCGCGCCACCGCGCTCCCGTCACCGGCCGCGCGAGCGGTGCCACCGCCGACGGTGCGGAGCCGATCCGCGCGACGCGGAGGGCGCGGGACGCGGAGGGGCGGAAGTGCGGAGAACGCGGGGTGCGGAGGGGCGCGAACCGAGATGTGGCGTTGATCGTAGCCACCGGCCCGCGAGCGGACAATCACTCTCCGGCACTCTCCGGCGCTCTTCGGCACTCTTCGGCGCTTCCCGGGCGCGCGCACGTACGGGCGGGCCGGGGCGGGGCCGGGCCGGGCGGGTCAGGAGTCGCCGAGGTAGGTGGTGGCCTCGATGTCGTGGAGGTGGATCAGAACGTCGTGGGCGCGGCCGAGGGCCGTCGTGTACCGGGTGGGGTCGGGCCAGCCGGCGCCGATGTTCCAGGTGGGGCGTTCGGTGTCCAGCCACGCGCGCGCCGCCTCGGGGGCCGTGCGCATGTCGAGGATGTAGTCCTCGCGGCGGGCGCGGTCCAGGGTCGCCTCGTTGAAGCCCTCCTCGGCGCCGCCCACGCGGTAGGTGCGGATCACGTCGTCGTCCGTGCCGAACGCCTTGAACGCTCCCTCGTAGAAAGTGAACCCGATGCTGACATAGCCGTCCCCCAGCGCGTCGCGCAGGAAGGCGCCCTGGGTCTTCGGGTAGTTCGGGTCGAACGAGTCGTAGGAGACATGGGTGTTGTGGGCCGAGACCAGCGTGCGGTCCCCGGTGTGCCGGTGCCACCAGCGCACGTTGTCGGCCATCACCTCGTCGCGGTACTCCATCATCCCCACGACCTCGGTCTCGTCGTCGAAGTCGACGGCCATGCCCTCGGCCATCTGATGGATCGCCAGCGCGTGCCGCACCGCCCACCGGTGCTCCTCCCGGTCGCCTCCGCCGGGGCCCGCGTCGCGCAGCAGCGCGTGGACCTCCCGGGTCCGCTCCGCCCGTTCGCGGCGCTCGTCGAGCGGCAGCGTGAGGTACTCCTCGCTGTAGGCGGCGGCGTCGGTGGTCGGCGGCAGTCCGTCGTACAGCGCGGTGACCCGGTCGAGCAGGTCCGGTCGCGCGCGGGACACGTGGTGGACGACGCGCTGGTACAGCTCCGGACCCGCGTAGCCCATGTCGTTGCCCATGAACCGCACCGGGTCGTCCGGGTGTCGACGGTTGTGGTCGCGCATCCAGGTGAGGAGGTCCCGGTAGTCCTGGTTGTTCCAGATGCGGTACGTGCCGACGAACTCCTCCGCCACGATCTCGTCGAGGTCGCCCCTCCCGTGCACCACGTACTCGTCGAGCCGCACGCCGCTGCTCCAGGGCAGTTCGAGGGAGAAGGTCCGAAAGCCCCTCTCCTCGACCAGGTAGCGGAAGACGCGGTGCTTCATCTGGAAGAACTCCCGCGAGCCGTGGGTGGCCTCGCCGAGGCCCACCACCTCGGCGTCCCCGACCATGCGGCCGAGGGCGCGCAGGTCGCGCAGGGAGCCCGTCGGCCGGGTGGTCCGCAAGGTGTGGGCGCCCCGGTCGATGGCCTCGACCACGCTCTCGTGGTGCCGCCCCGGGGCCGCGGGCTCCGAGGCGTCGGCGGGCGGGTGGCCGGTGGAGCCGACGGCCGGCGTGGTGAGGGCCAGCGCGCCGAGGGAGAGGAGGACCGTGGGGATGAGCACGGCGGTACGTCGTTTCATGCCCTCAGACTCCCGTGCGCGCCGGGCCCGTCACCAACCCCCGCACCGCCGTTTCGTCGCTGGTGCGCGCCGTACCCCCGGGGTGGGGGAGGCCCCCGCCCCGGGGCGTGTCCGACGGCGGCAGTTCAGTCGGGCAGCGGCCTCCCGCGGGTCTCGGGGCCCGCGATGAGGGCGAAGACCAGACCGAGCGCGTAGATCGAGCCGATGGTCAGCGCCGCCGTGGAGATGCCGCCGAGGCCGGCGACGAGCGAGCCGGAGAGCAGGGCGCCGGCCGCCGCGATGAAGCGGGTGCCGTTGAACACGGTGGTGATGGCGGTGCCGCGCACGGCCGTGGGGAAGAGCTCGGCCGGGTAGGTCGCCATCCAGCCCATCTGGCCGAGGGTGAAGACCCCGTTGACGAAGACCACCACGGCCAGCCAGCCGAGCGAGGGCCAGTCGACGCCGAAGAGCAGCCAGGTCAGCGACAGCGCGCCGAGGTAGTACCCCCACAGCGTCCAGCGGCGCCCCACGACGTCGGCGAGGACGCCCCAGAGCAGCCAGCCGAGGACTCCCCCGACGTTGTAGGCCAGCACGATGAGGGTGACCGTCGTGGAGGAGGAGCCGGCCGCCGCGACGGCCTCGCCGACGTAACGGGGGATCCAGGTGGAGACCGCCCACCAGCCGACCAGGCTCGCCGCCGACAGCACCAGCAGCCGCAGCAGCCGGGAGCGCCAGAGCGGGTCGGCGAAGATGCGCCGCAACGGGAAGCCGATGAGGGCGCGTTCGTCGTCCGCGAGCGGTTCGCCGGCGCGGGCCCGCCGCGCGACGGCGCGGCGGCGTTCGTCGGTCGCCCGCCACAGCTCGGACTCGCCGACGGTGCGGCGGATCACCAGCACGAGCAGCGCGGGCACCGCGCCCAGCAGCAGCATCCACCGCCAGGCGTCGCTCCCGGTGCCCTCCAGAAGCTGGAAGGCGCCGGTGGCGAGGAGGAAGCCGACGCCGAACGCCGACTGGAGCAGGGCCACGCCCCGGCCACGGGAGCGGTTGGGCCAGGACTCGGCGACCAGCGCGCTGCCCGGCCCCCACTCGGCGCCCATGCCGAAGCCGGCGAGCACCCGCAGCGCCAGGAAGATCCCGAAGTTCGGCGCCAGCGCGGCGAGTCCGGTGGCGACCGAGTAGAGCAGGATCGAGTACATCAGCACCCGGCGGCGGCCGAAGTAGTCGATCAGCACGCCGGAGGCGAGTCCTCCGACGGCCCAGGCCACCAGTTGGACGGCGAGCACGACGCTGAAGTACATCGGTGAGGCGTCGGGGCCGACGAGGTCGGCCATGACCAGCCCGCCGACGAGCACGATGGCGTAGGTCTCGAACCCGTCGAGCATCCAGCCCAGCCACGCCGAGGCGAAGGCCGCGCGGCGCTGCCGCCATCCCGGCTGCGGCCGTCCGGCGGTCGCGGGGGGTGTCGTGGTGCTGGTCACGACCGGTCCCCGTTCTCGATCCACTCGACGAGGCGGGCGACGGCCCGCTCCCCGAACTCCTCGGGGTCCGGCGGCCGGTGGGACCTGGCCGCGCCGGCGAACTCCTTGAGCAGCCGCAGCGCCGAGGGGGAGCGCCCGGCCAGTTCGGCGACGGTCCGGTCGACGACGGCGTCGAGGTCGGCCTCGGCCACGACCCGGGAGAGCAGCCCCAGGGACAGCGCCTCGGCGGCGCCCAGGCGGCGCCCGGTCAGCACCAGTTCGTCGGCGACCTTCGGGTGGACGTGCCGGTGCAGATAGGTGAGGACGACCAACGGCGGCAGTCCGGCGGCGAGTTCGTCGAAACCGAGGACGGCGGTGTCGGCCGCGATGGCGAGGTCGCTGTGCAGGGCGAGGCCGGTGCCGAAGCCGAGCGCGCGCCCGCGTATCGCGGCGACGGTGATGCCGGGGAACGTGCGGAGCAGCTCGTTGGCGCGCGGGATGAGGCGCAGGTTCTCCTGGCGGCTGACGCCGGGGACGCGTTCGGCCTTCTCCCGTCCGACGGTGAAGTCCGGCCCGGCGCCGGTGAGCAGCAGCACCGGCGGGTTGGCGGAGTGCGCCTGTTCCAGCGCTTCGATGAGGGCGAGCATGGCGGCGTAGCTGAGGGCGTTGCCGTGTGCGGGGCGGTCGAGGGTGAGACGGGCGAGCGGTTCCGTGACGGTGAGGGTCACGGGAGCGGGGTCGTTCATGGGTGTCCTTCTGTGACGGGTGGGAGCCCGAGGTGGTCGCGCAGGGTGTCGCCGGGGTACTCGCGCGGGAACAGACATCGCTCCCGCAGCCGGGGGACGATCTCGTCGACCACGGGGTCCAGACCGCTGGGAAGGACGTCGATCATGAGGTTGAAGCCGTCGGCGGCGCCGGCCTCGTACCAGGTGGCGGCCGTGTCGGCGACCTGGTCCGGGGTGCCCACGACCTGGAGGTGGCCGCCGCCGTTGGCGTGCAGGAGCTCGCGGACGGTCAGCCCCTCGCGTTCGGCGAGTGCGACGGCGGCGTCGCGGAAGCCGTGGGAGCCGCGGAAGTCGGCGTTCTCCCGGATGCGGGCGAACGGCAGCGGCGCGTCCAGGTCGAGGGCGTCGACCGGCACGCCGACCCGCAGCGCGAGCTTCTCCAACTCCGGCCGGAAGCCGCGCAGTTCGTCGAGCCGCTCCTTGCGGGCGCGGGCCTCGGCCGCGGTGGAGCCGACGATCGGCAGCAGCCCCGGCAGCACCTTGACGGCGTCCGGGGAGCGCCCGTGCGCGGCGGCCCGCCGGCGGATGTCGGCGCGGAAGGCGACGGCGGCCGGGAGGGTGTTCTGGGCGGTGAACACCGCGTCTGCGTAGCGGGCCGCGAGCTCCCGCCCGCCCTCCGAGGCGCCGGCCTGGAAGACCACCGGCCGGCCCTGGCGGGAGCGCGGCAGGGTGGCCGGGCCCCGCACCGCGAAGTGCGGGCCCCGGTGGTTCAGCTCGTGGACGCGGGCCGGGTCGACATAGACGTTGCCCGCCTTGTCCCCCACGGTCGCCTCCGCCTCCCAGCTGCCCCACAGCCCGAGGACGACGTCGAGGAACTCGGCGGCGCGCGCGTAGCGTTCGGCGTGCGGCGGCAGCTCGCCGGCGCCGAAGTTGCCGGCGACGGCGGGAACGAAGGTGGTGACCGCGTTCCAGCCCGCGCGGCCCCGGCTGAGCGCGTCCAGGCTGGCGAACCGGCGCGCCAGGTTGTACGGCTCGTTGAACGTGGTCGACGAGGTGCCGACCAGCCCGATCCGCTCGGTGTGCGCGGCCATCAGGGCGAGCACCACGGCGGGGTCGAGCGCGCCGAGGTTGGGGCGTGCGAAGCGCTCCTCGCTGACGTCCAGGGTGTCGGCGAGGAAGACGGCGTGCAGCCCGCCGCGTTCGGCGGTGGTGGCGATCCGCCGGTAGTACTCGGGGGTGGTCTGGTCGAACGGGTCCCCTTCGCGGAAGCGCCAGGCGCCGTGGTGCATCCCCAGGCCCATGACGGTGGCGGTGAGGATCAGGTGCCGGTTCACCGCCGCAGCCCTCGCGCTTCGAGCAGCGGGAGGACCGCCTCGGTGAAGTACGCCAACTCCGGTTCGTAGTCGAAGAATCCGAGCTGGACGCCGTCGAACCCGGCGGCGTGCAGGCGGTCCAGGTCCCGGGCGACCTTCTCCGGGCCGCCGACGATCTGGAGGTGGCCGCCGAGGGCGCGGTCCGCGAGGACGTGCCGGGGCCAGGCCGCGCTGTCCCCGCTGGCGTGCCGGGCGTGGTAGTTGACCAGCGACTCGTGGTCCGCGTGGGCGACGATCCGGTCCCGGTACGCCTCGGCCTCGGCGTCGGTCTCCCGGCAGATCACCAGCGGGAAGATGATCACCTTGACCTCGCGCCCCCGCTCCCGCGCGGCGCGCTTGATCCGCTCCACGTGGGCGGGCAGCGCGTCGATCGCCCCCTCGAAGGCCGCGCCGGCGGGGCTTGAGGTGAAGACGATGTCCGCGTGCCGCCCGGCGAACGCGTACCCGGCCGGGGAGCCGCTGGCGGCGACCAGGATGGGCCGGCCGTGGCGCGGGCGCGGCGAGACGTAGGCGTCGCGCAGCGCGTAGAACTCCCCGTCGTGGGTGAGGTTCTCCTCGCCCGCCCACAGGTCCTCCATCACGGAGGTGAACTCGTCCGCCATGTCGTATCTGCGGTCGTGGTCGATCCGTTCCATGCCGAACATCGGCGGCTCGCCGGCCGCGTACCCGGTGACGATGTTCAGCCCGTACCGCCCGCCGGCGATGTGGTCGGCGGTGGCGGCGAACCGGGCCAGGTGCAGCGGGTGCCAGTTGCCGTAGAGCACGTGCACGGTGGAGATGGACAGGATGGTGGAGGTGGTGGCGGAGAGCGCGACGGTGGAGAGGAACGGGTCCAGGAAGTTCTCCCGGTAGCGCTGTTCGCCGCCGAAGCCGCCCTTGCCCACCCACTGCTGGAGCCCGAAGACGAAGTCGAAGCCGGCCGCCTCGGCCCGCAGGGTCAGCCGCTGGTTGTAGTCGAACTCCCAGCGGGTGCCGCGTTCCAGCGTGGACTGGGAGAACGCGCCCGTCTGGAGCGGCAGGAACAGCCCCAGCATCAACGGCTGGCGGGCGGCGCGGGAGAGCGGGCTCGTCGGGTCGTCGAGCGGCGAGGGCGCCCGACGCAGCTCGCGGTGGGGTGACCGGCTCACGGCGTCTCCCCCGTTCCCGCCTTCTCGGTCCCGGCCACCGTCTGCTCGATCCCGGGCACCGTCTCCGCGGCCTCCGTCTCCGTCTTCTCGGTCTCCGCGAGCACCCGGGCCGGACCCGCGTCCCCGCCCCGGATCGCCAGCGGGAAGGCGAGCAGCCGCACCCGGCGACCGCCGAGCGCGGCGAGACCGGTCAGGTTCTCGGCGATCAGCACGTCGTTGCCGAGCAACGTGCGGTGCACCGGGAAGTCGAAGCCGGGCCCGCGCCGGTGCACGGGCAGGTCGGGCGTGATCAGGTCGACGCCGACGAACGGCACGCCCCGTTCCACCGCCCACTCCGCCAACTCCGGTGCCAGGCTGGGGTGGTCGCCGTACTCACGCGAGGTGAACCGGTCGTCCCAGCCCGTCGCCACCAGCAAAAATTCCCCCGGCTCCGGCGCGGGGCCGCCGGCCAGCACGTCCTCGACGGTGATCTCCTCGCCGGCGCGCCGGTCGACCCGGCTGACGACGGCCCGCCCTGAGAAGCGTTCGACGGGGATCTCGTCGATGGCGGCACCGCCGGCCACCACGTGGGACGGGGCGTCCACGTGCGTGCCCACGTGCAGGGCGAGGGTGATCGACGAGATGTCCATGGGGGCGCCCTCGGCGATCGAGGTGATCTGGTGGCGCTCCACCTCGGGCAGGATCGGGATCTTCGGCATTCCGGCCCACAGCGGGTGGGTCAGGTCGACCAGGGTCATGCGGACTCCTCCGTGAAGTGGTCCAGGAGCTCCCACGTGGCCAGGAACTCCCGCAGGTCGGACACCGAGGCCGCGTCGAGCGCGGACCACGGGTACACGGGTGGACCGAGGTCGCACCCCATGAGCCCGGCGGCGGCCTTGACGGCGGGCAGAAAGCCGAGGCCGGTCCACCGGCTCGGGAAGTCGGCGAAGAAGCGCGCCAGTCGGGCGGCCTCGTCGATCTCGCCGGCCTCGACGTGGGCGGTCAGCCTGGCGGCGACCGGCAGCCCCGGCGTCGGCAGCATGGCGCCGCTGCCGCCCAGCAGGAGCGTGCTGAAGAGCAGCTCCATGTTGGTGTAGACATGGGCGTCCCCCTGGACGCGCGTGACCAGGCCGAGCAGCTTCCCCTCGTCGCGCGAGGTCTCCTTCAGCGCCACGACGTTGGGGTGCGCGCAGATCCTGGCGATCGTCTCCACGGAGAGGTCCACGCCGAGCCGGGGGTTGTTGTAGAGCAGGATCGGCAGCGGGCTGGCGTCGGCCAGCAGCGCGAACCAGCGGTGCGCCTCGTCCGGCGTGGGCGCGGCGCCCCAGGGCTTCGGGCTCGCCACCGCCGCCGCCACGGCCGCGCCCCGCGCGGCGCCCTCCCGCGCCAGGGCGATCGACTCCCGCAGCGACGGGCTGGAGACCCCGGCCACCACCGGCGTGCCGGCGGGCAGTCCGGCGACGGCGGCGTCCACCAGGCCGAGCCGCGCGGCCCGCCCCAGCACCTGGAACTCCTGGCTCTCCACCGCCCCCACGGTCACCGCGACCGGCCGGGCGCGGCCCAACGCCTCGATCTGCGCGGCGAACCTGCCCCTGTCGACACGCGTGCCGTCCCGGACGAACGGGGTCAGCGCGGCGACCACCGAACCACGACGCAGCACCTGCTCAGCCGACATGCCGAATACCTCTCGTTGCTTTCGTTGCTTTCGTGGCTCTCGTTGCTCTCGTTGCTCTCGTTGCTCTCAACGGGCCGCGGCGCTGCGCGGCGGAACGTCCGACGTCACGGGAGGGCCGGGCGGCCCACCGACGGAACGGGGAACGGGAAACCGAAAACGCGGGGGAACACGGGAAACACGGGGAACGCCGGCGCGAGGCGGTGGAACGCGGGTCAGCGCGGGCGGGCGCCGCCGGGGGTCAGGCGGCGCGGCGGCAGCGGGGACAGCTGTGGCAGCCGCGGGCGCCGCGGGTGTCACGCGGGTGGGAGAGGACGTCGCGCTGCGAGACCAAACGCATGGCGTGCTCCTCTCCGGTCATCCCGCCGGTGCCTGTCAGACCCGGTGCCTGTCAGACCTGCTGTCTGTCAGGGGCGGACGAGAAAGACGGTAAGCGGAACTCCCGGAGTCGCGCAAGCGTGTGTCGACACGTGTCTCCACATGTGGACACTGAAAGCCAGTCAGCCGACGTGCGCGCACACGTGGCGTAGAGTGGCCCCCGCTCAGCCACCCGTCACAGCGAAGGAGCGACCGTGGCGCTTCCCCCACAGAGCGGTGCGGACGTCCCGCCGTACCAGGTACTCAGGGACGAGATCGTGGGCGGCGCGCTGCCCCCGGGCGCACCGCTGCTGGAGACCGCCCTCGCGGCCCGGCTCGGGGTCGGCAGGGCGCCGGTGCGGGAGGCGATCCAGCGGCTGGAGTGGGACGGGCTCGTCGTCAGGGGCAGCCGAAGCCCGGAGGTCAGAACGTTGACGGCGACCGAGGTCGTGGAGATCTACCAGGCCCGCATCGCCCTGGAGTCCGAGGCCGCCGCCTCGGCGGCGGCCCACCGCTCGGCCCTGGACCTGGCGCGGCTCCGCCACGTGCACGACGAGGCGGGCCGGAGCGAGGACCCCGACGAGATCCGCGCCCTGCACGGCCGGTGGCACGAGGTGCTGCGGCGCGCCTGCCACAACCGCACCATCACCGACGTCCTGGACCGGCTGGCACTGCAACTGGCGCTCTACGACAGCGCCGACATGTCCCGCAACCCCAACCTGGACTCCTCAGACGACGAGCACGCCGAGATCCTCGACGCCATCGCCGAAGGCGACCAGGACCGCGCCCGCACCCTCCTCCGCACCCACCTCGAACGCACCCGCGACGTACGCATCGCGGCCCTGGTGCGGGAGGAGACGACGGCGGGGTGACGTCGAGCGGGAAGAGCGCGCGGGTGACCGTGCGGTGTGACCGCCTGATCCGGTGCGGCGCCGCCACGTCGCGTCGGGCTTCTCGTTAGGCAGGGCACATCCCCGAGCCGCGAGCCCCGTTCGGCCGGGCCCTCGCCGTCACCTTCCAGGGAGTCGCCCGTGACCACCGACGTGACCGCTGACCAGGCCCGCCACGCCCTCGTCGACGCCCTGACCGCCAACGGTTCGCTTGGCCACCCGGGTTGGACGGCCGCGTTCGCCTCGGTGCCGCGCGAGGCCTTGTCACCCAGCACACGGTCCGGTGTCGTGCGCGGGCGACCCGTGCCGACACGCGGGGTGCGGACCCCGTCGAGGACGTCGGCGAACGCGGTGGCGTCGTTGACGTTTCCGGGTGTGAGCACGATCGACAGCGGCAGTCCCCGGCCGTCGACGGCAAGATGGACCTTGGTGGTCAGCCCGCCCCGGGACCGACCGAGTGCCTGATGCGCCTGCGAGCGGCCCGGATCTTCCGGTTCGTCCCTGCCTGCGTCCCCCTTTTACGGGCGCCCGCGGCGTACTGATGGGCCCGGTTGATCGTGGAGTCAACGGCGACGATCCACTCCACCCGGCCCCCCGCGTCATCATGGACCTGGACATGCTCCAGCAGCTTCGCCCACGTGCCATCGGCCTCCCAGCGGGCGAACCGCTCGTAGACGGTCTGCCACGGCCCATACCGCTCGGGCAGGTCGCGCCAAGGAGCCCCGGTCCGTAGCCGCCACAGCACTCCGTTGACCACCTGCCGGTGAGCACGCCACGGACGGCCCCGTCCGTCCACCTGGGGCAAAGGGGCTCTATCCGCCCCCATGCCGCATCCGTCAACTCGTCTCGACCTGACACAAGATCAATGATCAGACCGGCTATAGAGTCCTGCCCGTGGTGAATCATCAGGACGAGACCAGGGCGGCCTACGACGGAGTCGTCGAGCTGTACGCATCGCTGTTCGCAAACCGGCTGGAGACACAGCCTTTCTCTCGGACCATGATCGGCACCTTCGCCGAACTGGTGCGCGCGACAGGCAACCCGCGGGCAGCGGACGTCGGGTGCGGGCCTGGACATCTGACAGCCATGCTGCACGAACTGGGCCTGGACGCCTTCGGACTCGACCTCGCCCCCGGCATGATCGACCACGCCCGGCAGGCCCATCCGGCGCTGCGCTTCCAGGAGGCGCGGATGGAATCCCTGCCGATCGAGGACGCCGCCCTCGGCGGCGTACTGGCCCACTACTCAATGATCCACACCCCTCCGGGAGAACTACCGGAGCTGCTCGCCGAGCAGGCACGCGTCCTGGCGCCGGATGGCCTGCTCCTGGTCTCCTTCTTCGGGACCGACGAACAAGAACCGGTCCGCTTCGACCACAAGGTGGCGCCTGCCTACAGCTGGCCGGCGGATCGCCTCGCCGAACTGCTGGCCGACGCCGGGCTCGTTCCCTTCGCCCGGTTGCTCCACGATCCAGCCTCCGAAAGGGGCTTCCTCGACGCCCATCTGCTGGCCCGCCGTTCGTAGGCCCTGCCCGGTAATCCCCGCCGGACGGTCGGCGCACCTCCCGATTGCCACGGGCTCAGCGAGGTCTATGGCGTGACGTCGGGAGAGCCAACGAACATCCTCACCGGCAGCGATATGGGTCACCGCGTATTCGTGCTCCCACCACACGTACTCGGTCAGAGGCTCGGACACTACGCGCGCACGACGAACCGATACCCCACGCGAAACGGCGGCCTGCACCGCGTCATGCCAGCCCTCCCACCAGTCCGCACGGTTGCCCGGCGTGAACGTGCGTCGCCCCTTACGCCATTCGAGGAAATCGGGGTCTGTGCTCGCGTACTGATCACGTACCTCCAGATGGATCGCGGTTCGCCGCGCCCGGGACAGCGGCTCACGTGCCGGAGGCTTCATCGGCGGCGTCTCCGTTCGGTCGAGGAATGCACTGGAACGTGACCTTTGGTAATCGAATGATCGCCTCGTGGTCCGGAACGTCCATACCGTGACCGGGAACCGAACCGATCTCCTGGCACGCCCGTGGAGTTGGGAAGCCTCCGACACGCCCGCGCCGGATCTCCCGGCACGGCGACCGGCTGGTGGCGTGCGATCCGGTGCGGCGCCTCCCCGTCGCCCACGAGCGACCACGGCGGTGGGCGCCGTCAGCTCTGGTCGGCCGGCGCGGGCCGACCGTGGGGAGTGATCGGTGCCGGCAGCTCGCGCAGCCGATCGCGCAACTCGACGACGGCCGCTGCCTGGAGCCCCGCGAGGTCGCTCCCCAGCTGGGCGAGCCGGGCGCGCGAGGTCGCGCGCAGCCGGTTGGCAGGCACCCGGTCCAGCACGGCGAGGGCTCGGGCAGCGGCGTCGCCCCCTTCACCGGCGGCGGCCTCGGCGCGGGCGAGAAGCAACGTGGCGGCGGCCCATCCGGGCGTGCCCGACACGGTGGCGGCGACCGACTCCTCAGCCAACGGCGCGGCCCGCACGGGTTGGCTGAGCGTCAGGTGCAGCTCCGCGCCGTGCAGGCGGTGCTCGGCGAGGTCGTACCCCCATCGGCCGGGTTCCACCCCCGGCGCCGCCGCCATCGCGTTCTCCGCCGCGCGCCACGCGGCCTCCGCGCCCTCGCCGTCCCCACGGGCGGCGAGCGCGGGTGCGAGCGCCCAGGCGTTGAGCTGGGCGCGCACCAGCACGTTGGGCGCGGCCTCCAAGCCGCGTCGGGCGCTGCGCACGGCCGCCTCGTGGTGGCCGCTGGCGCGCAGCGTCATGCTGTGCGCGCCGTGGGCCCATGCGAGGAGCCGGGCGTCGCCCGAGCGGTTCCCCAGGTGGGCGGCGGCGGACAGGTGGACACGGGCTCCCGTGTCGTCGCCCAGGTGATGGGCGAGGTTGCCAAGCATCCCGGACAGCCAGCCGAGATGGCGCAGCAGTCCGCTGCTCGGCTGGCTGTCCCGGCCGAGCGGTCCCAGCAACAAGCCCCGGGTAGCGCGTACTTCGGCGAACAGGGTGTGCGGTGGGTGGCGGCTGTAGTGGAGCGCGTAGTGCTCGACCGCCGCCTCGGCGGCCTCCAGCACCGCCGCCCCCGCGGAGGGATCGACCTGGAGCGCGAGGTGCAGGGACTCCCGTACGGCTGGCAGGCCGGCGGCGGTCGTCATGGGCTCTCCCGTGGTCGGCAGCGGTGAGGTGCGGTCGGGCCGACCGTAGTGGATATCGCTGGGTCGCGGGGACGTGATCGCCCGCGCGTGCCGAGTCAGCCCCAGCGCCTGGAGGGTGGTGCCGTAGGCACGGCCGATCATCACCGCGTAGTCGGCACTGGGACGCTCCCGCGGGTCATGTTCCCAGCGGCACAGCATCGGCTCGGTCAGACCTGGCTCCGGCAGGCCGGCAGCCAAGCACGCCATCACGATCTCCTCCACAGCCACGGCGCGGGACCAGCCCAACGCCATACGCCATGCTTCCAGAGCGGTCACTTCAGGAAGCTCCGCGCGGATGGCGTCGGCTATCCGCCGCGTCGGATGCGAGGAACGCTGGCCGGCACGGCGGATGCGGGCTGACACCAACTGGATCTCAGCTCGTCGTGCGCGGGTGATCGCAGCCATGACGCTCCCTCAGAGTGCGAAGGCACATACCCACGGTAGCGACCGTAAGAGAACGTGACGCCGGCTTGCAACAACCCGCAATGTTTCCGTCCGGCGTCCGCAATGACCCCCGAGTGGATGGCGGGACAGTGGCAGAGCACTCGGGAGAGACCGAGCACCTCACCCGATCCAGGAGAAGCCCTCGCACACCACCCGGCCCTGATCGCGGGGCCGCTCCGTGCAGCCGACAAGGAGACAGCATGTTCGCTCATTCCGACCGGCTCCCGACCGGGACGCCGCTGCCGTCCGGACACCCCACCCCCGTGCCCTGGGGCGTACGGCGTATGACGCCCTACCCCGCGTTTGCCCCCGGCTACGCGCGCACCGAGCTGAATCCCACCACGCAGACGGCCCGCTACTTCGACGCGGCCGGACAACCGATGATGATGCCGGGGCACGGCACCAGCACCGGTACCAACCCGCCCACGAACACCGGCAACCCGTCCGACGGCAGCAGCGGCGGCGGCGGGTCCGGCGGCGGGGACCAGGACACCGGGAACGACAGCGACCAGTGACAGAGCCGGGTCAGGTGCTGGTCGTCACCAACCTGGACGACCCCACGACCGACCTGGTGATTGACGAGCTGCACGGCCGGGGTGTCCCGGTCGTGCGGTTCGACTCCGGGGACTTCCCCGCCACCTTGTCGTTCGCGGCCACCCTCACCAGCGACGGCGTCATAGGCACGATGGACACACCGTCGCGCACTGCCGACTTGGGGCGGGCGCGGTCGTTGTACTACCGCCGCCCTTCCGGCTTCACCTTCCCGCACCTGGACGAACAGACCGCGCGGTTCGCGGTCACCCAGGCCCGGTACGGCCTCGGCGGCGTACTGGCCTCCCTCCCCGCCTGCCTGTACGTGAACCACCCGCACCGCATCGGGGACGCCGAGTTCAAACCCTCGGGCTTGGCCGCCGCCGCAGCTGCCGGATTCACGCTCCCGCCGACGCTGCTCACGTCCGACCCGGGCGCGGCCCGCACGTTCGCCAAAGAACACGGGCCGGTGATCTACAAACCGTTGTCGGCGCCGCTGTACCGGGACACGGACGGCGTGTCATGCACAGTGGAAGTCGGCACGGTCCGAGCCGAGGAGATAGACGACGCTGTCAGTGGCACCGCCCACCTGTTCCAACGGCAGGTGGACAAGGTCTGTGACATGCGCGTGACCGTCATCGGCGACCACGTGTTCAGCGTGCGTATCGACTCCGGTCTACTCGACTGGCGCACCGATTACAGCCGCCTGACGTACACCCCCGTTCAGACCCCGCCCGACACCAGCGCCGCCCTACGCCGCTACCTGGAACACTTCCGGCTGGTCTTCGGTTGCTTCGACTTCGCCGTGGACCGTACGGGGCGATGGTGGTTCCTGGAGTTTACCGACCTGTCTTCCGGCTGTTCGTGATGTTCGTGGGGCCCGTGTCCTGTCTCGTGGCGTACTCGTTGACCGGCCATGTACGTGATGTGCGGCATGTGGCCTGGGAGGCGTGTGTGAGTGGGCAGTTGGTGATTGGGATCCTGCGGGTGCAGGTGCTTGAGCGGGGTGACGGTACGCGGTCGTTCACGATCGTGTGGCCCGAGGGTGCGGTCCATGCGGAGGCCGATCGGTTCCTGCGGACTCGGGAGCCGGGGACGGACCGGACGTACGCGTATCTGCTGGTGGATCACTTGCGGTGGCTGGAGCGCGAGTGCCTGCCGCTGGCGTCGGTGACGCTGTCTGACCTCCAGCGGTACATGGGAGCGGTGGGGGCGAAGGTCTCGGGGCCGTTCGGTCTGCCGTGGCGGGAGGGCAAGCGCCCCTATGGACAGGCGACGCTGTCGTTGACGGCTGCTTGCCTGAAGGGCTTCTACCTGCATCAGGCCGCACTGGGGGTCAACGAGGACCTGGGCAGGCAGTTGGACCGGGCCCGGTTGCCGAGCCGCGCGGATCGCAACCGCGCCCTGCTCGGGCACGTCAAGACGGCGATGCCGAGCAATCCGCTGGCGCCCAAGCAGGTGCGGCGGCGGCATCCGAAGATGGCGCCGGAGGGGGCCAAGGAGACGCTGCTGGAGACGGTTCGTTCGGCTCGGGACCGGTTGGTGGTGACCTGGCTGGCGGACGGCGGGTTCCGCGTCGGTGAGCTGTGCGGACTTCACTTGGAGGATCTGCACCTGCGGGAGGGTGCCGGGTGTCGGCAGTGCCGCTCGCCGCATGTGCATGTCTGCCACCGTCCGGCGAATCCGAACCGGGCGGCGGCCAAGACCAAGCCCGAGTGGTACGTCGAGGACGGCACGGTGCACGGCGGGCTGATCAGGCGGGCCAGCCCGGCGATGATCCACACCTACTTCGAGTACATGACGACCGAGTACCCCCGGGCGGCCGGGCACGGCATGCTGCTCGTCCAGCTCCACGGTGATCGCGCCGGGGAGCCGTGGACGACGGATGGCGCCCGGCGCATGCTGTCCAGGGCTGGCAAGCGCGCCGAGCTGGGCCGGATCAAACCCCATGGATTCCGGCATTCTTTCGCCACCGCGGTTCTGGACGCCTCTGGCGGTGACCTGGTCGTCACCCGCGAGGCGGGCGGCTGGGCGTCGGCGGCCACGGTCGATGAGATCTACGCGCACGCGGATGTCCACGATCCCGGCTTCGCGCGTGCTCTTAGCAAGGCATGGGGTGAGGGCGAGTGACTGCCATCCCGCTGCCCGCGCTTCTTCCTGGTCCTGACCGTCGAGAGGCACGGGACCGGCTGGAACTGCTGACGGCTCTGCTCAACGGCCCCAGTGTCGACCCGGTCTTCCGTGAGGATGTCATCCGGATCCCAGACCGGCACCCTCTCTACCCCTGGCACTGCGCGGTGGTGGACTGCGAACGTCCGCGCTGGCAGAAGAAGGATTTGTGCGCCATTCACGCCGAACAGTGGCGGCAGGCCCAGGGCGCGGGCATGCGCAAGAGCGATTTCGTGCACACCGCTGAGCCGTTGAAGGCCACCAGGACGGCCGAGGAAGTGCGGTGCCGGATCTGCCCGGAACGGCCGGCGTTCAACCGTGCCCTGGCTCTGTGCCACCGGCACCGCAACCGGTGGCGGGCTCACCATCGCAAGCACGGTGAGGATGCTGACTTCGAGCAGTGGCTGGCGGGGCAACGCCCCTGCCCCAGCTATGGGCACTGTTGCACTCGGGCCTGTGAGGAACTGGCGGCCTCTCCGCTGGGATTGTGCCAGCTGCACCTTGACCGCTATCGCGCGGCGGGCAGGCCGGGCGGTGCCGGATTGCCGGACAAGTACGTCCAGCGATTCGAGTTGCACGACCTGCCAGTGCCGGTCAGCTACGACGATGAGACCGCCTTTCGCCAGTGGTGCGCGTTTCAGCCTCCGGTGATGCGCGTCGGGGAAATCGATCTGCGCGGGCTGCGGCCTCTGCTGAAGGCTGAGATCAAGTGGGGTCTGCACGCGCATGGACAGGGCGGAGAGCGTCGGCCCTGGGAACTGCCGTGGATTCAGGGACTGGTGAACTCGTGCCACCGCCAAGACTGTGGCTCTCTGCTGGAGATGGATCTGGCTCAGTGCACGAACGGCTACTACCGGATGATCGCCCGGGAGATGCTCGCCGAGTTGCGGCTGGTTTACCTCACCCCGGCCGGCACCCGTGAAGATGGATTTCTCCAGACGCAACTTTTCGGCGTCCTGTTCCCGAAGCGCTCGGGCTACTTCCCGCTGACCGACGTGCCGCAGCGATGGCTGCGCGACCTGCTCTGGGAACACCTGGCCGGAGTCCTCCGCTCCCCGCAGTGCCCGCGGACATCTGCTTTCATGGACAACGCCCGCAAGTCATGCGTCGAACTCGGCACGTTCCTGGAAAGCCATGCCCCGGCAGGCGGGCACGATCCCGCTCAGCTGACGGCCGAGCACGTGGAGCGGTACGTCGCTGAGGTCCGGCGCAGAGAACGGATGAAGCTGCCTGCGCTGACGCTGACGTCGCGCGACCGGGTGAGCAAGGTGACCATCACGCCGATCATGAGGCAGACGCTGTTCAACGGAGTTCGTCTCGTATTGCGCACCGCGCTGGAGACCGGAAGTTATCGGCACATTGGCCTGTCACGGGAGTTCATTGTCGCCATGCCGGTGGGCGGCCGGGCCCTCACACGAAGCCGCAGCCCTTTCCCGGACGAGGTGGCTCGCGCCTTGGCCGACCCCGGCAATCTCGAACGGCTCGCGGCGGATCACGATCCCGGAGATCAGGGCATGCGTGATATCTGGGAAGCGATCGTCTACACCGGCCGCCGGGCCGGGGAGATCATCAATCTGAAACTGGAATGCCTCGGGCGCTACAACGGCCTACCCA
This sequence comes from Streptomyces zhaozhouensis, assembly GCF_900230195.1. Classification (GTDB taxonomy): domain Bacteria; phylum Actinomycetota; class Actinomycetes; order Streptomycetales; family Streptomycetaceae; genus Streptomyces; species Streptomyces zhaozhouensis. The sequence goes on along the minus strand of NZ_OCNE01000004.1, from coordinate 313,340 downwards.
TGCTTTGGCACGACCAGACGAAAGTCGGAAACTACGACCAGGCCATTCGCATCCCCGAACCCCTTTATGGCCGGCTCGCCGAACGCCAGCGCAAGACGCTGGACCGCTTCGCTGAACGGCACGGCGGACAACAGGCCACGCCACGCGAACGGGCGGCCATGGCCCTGTTCCCCTCCACTCACCGCAGCCGTGACGGTCACCGGCCACTGTCCTACAACTGGTTCCAAAGCCACTTCCGGCCCTGGGTCGATGACCTTGATCTCGGCAACGTCGTCCCCCACCAGGCCCGGCACACTCTCGCCACCCGGCTGCTGCGGCACGGCGCCAGCCTCTCCCACATCCGCCGCTACCTCGGCCAGGTCTCCGAGCGCATGGCCGAGCACTACGCCAAGGTCGCGGTCTCCGAGATCGAAGACGTCCTCCAGCACGTCTGGGTCGCTGGCCCCGGCGCCGCCGATCCCGGCGAACTGCTCTCCAGCCCTCTCACCCCGCTCCACCGCCACCAGGCCGAAGCCCTCGCCATCGACCTGTCCCGCCGCAGCACCCCGACCGAGGGCGGGTTCTGCACCTTCCAGCCCGTCGTTGACGGAGGTGCCTGCCCGTTCAACCTCGACTGCGAGAACTGCGACAAGTTCGTCATGTCCGGCGCCGATCTCCTCTACTGGCGCCGCAAGCGCGAGCAATGGCACTCCATCGCCGAACGCGCCCCGGACGACACCACCGCCGACTACCTCCACGAGGTCTTCGCACCCACAGCCCGCGCCATCGACGGCCTGGAGAAGACACTGGCCGGACTCGGCCTCCTCGACGACGCCCTCGCGCTGGACCTGCGACGTCCCCAGGACTACTTCCACCGCCTCTGGAGCACCGGCTTCAAAGCCGCCGACCTGGCCCGCACCACCGACGACGGCGAGCCCACCCAGGACGAGGCGATCCCGGCATGAGCGAACAGCTCCCACGGCCCAGAACAGCAGCAGCAATCGCAGCCCGCCGCCAGCGCACCCAGGCCAAAGTAGACCAAGTCCGCAACGCCATCGTGGACTTGCAGCACCGAAAGGCCCCCGTCACCGCAGCCGCCGTCGTCCGCCGAGCAGGCGTCTCACGCACCTTCCTCTACGAGAACGCCGACGCTCGCAAGCTCATCTCCGACGCCTCCAACCACGGCGGCGCTGTCACACCAGAGCGCGCCGAGAGAAGGCAGGACGCCCAAGCCGAGGCCGCCTGGCGGGAACGCGCGCTGAACACCGAGGACGCCCTCAAGGCCGCACACGGTGAGATCCGGGCCCAGCGGAACAGGATCGCCCAGCTCATGGGCCAGATCCGCGACCTGGAAACTCAGTGGACTGACGAGTCCATGGAACGCGTCACCACCGAGAACACCAACCTCAAACAACGAGTCCGGCAACTCGCCCAGGACAAACGCACACTCGAAGAACGGCTCCAAGCCGCCCGCTCCAACAGCCGCTTCCAGGACCGGCGGATTTCTCAGCTCGAAGCCCAACTCCTCGAACTCGGGGTGCCGGTAAGAATGCTGTCACCAGCCGCAAACGGCGGTGATCTTGGGAGGGCGTCACCCGTGTGGGTGACGCCTGGGCCGTACGGCTGCGGTGAGTGAAGCTCTGCGAGGACGATCGGCGATCGTGGCCCGTACTCCGTTGGACCTGGATGAACTCGTCGAGCACTGGACGCTGTTGAAGGACGAGCAGGTGCTCGTGTCGGGCAAGCGTGGTGCGAGCGACTGGGCTTCGCCGTGCTGCTGAAGTTCTATACGCAGTACGGCCGGTTTCCCCGGAACCGGGCAGAGCTGCCTGGTGAAGCCGTGGAGTTCGTCGCCCGGCAGGTACAGGTTCCTGCCTCGGAGCTGGAGTCCTACGACTGGACGGGCCGCACGGTCGAGTACCACCGTGCGCAGATCCGGGAGCACCTGGGTTTCCGTGAGTGCAGCGTCGCGGACGCGGAGAAGCTGACGGCGTATCTGGCCGAACACGTCGCGCACAAGGAACGCAGGCCCGAGCAGGTCCGGGTGGAACTGCTGGCGCGCTGTCGCGAGGAGAGCATCGAGCCGCCCACGGCGGGCCGGTGCGATCGGCTAGTGGGGGCTGCTCTGCGGGCGGCCGAGGAGTCACTGACTGCCCTGATCTCCTCCCGGCTGACCGTGGAGAGCGTCGAGCGGATCGTGGCTCTGGCGGCCGGCGCCGACCAAGACGACGCCGGACCCGCGGACGGTGGTACGGAGGGCGAGTACGCGCCGCCGGTGCTGGCGAAGGTCAAGGAAGCGCCGGGCAATGTGAGCCTGGAGACGATGCTCACCGAGATCGACAAGCTCCTGGCGGTGCGGGCGATCGGTCTGCCACGGGATCTGTTCATCGACGTCGCGCCGAAGGTGGTGGCGGGCTGGCGGGCGCGGGCCGCGGTGGAATCCCCTTCCCACCTGCGGACGCATCCGCTGCCGCTTCGGGTGACGCTGCTGGCCGCGCTGCTGCACGAGCGGGAGCGAGAGATCACGGACACGCTGGTGGAACTGCTGATCTCCACGGTGCACCGGATCGGGGCGCGGGCGGAGAGGAAGGTCACCGAGCAGCTGGTCAACGCGTTCAAGAAGGTCTCGGGCAAGGAGAACATTCTCTTCAAGCTCGCCGAGGCGTCACTCACCGAACCGGATGGCATGGTCCGTGAGGTCGTCTACCCGGCGGTGTCCGGCGGTGAGCAGACGCTGCGGGAGCTGGTGCACGAGTTCAAGACCCGTGGCCCGGTCTACCGGCGGACGGTCCAGACGACGTTGAAGGCGTCGTACACCAACCACTACCGGCACGGACTGATCAAGCTGCTCGATGTGCTGGAGTTCCGCTCGTCCAACCACACCCACCAGCCGGTGATCGAGGCCCTGGCCCTGGTGGCCCGGTACGCGGCGGCGGGCAACACCACGTACTACCCGTTGGGCGAGACCATGCCCGTGCACAAGGCAATGGGCGGGGACTGGGCCGAGGTCGTCCACCGCACCGACAAGCGCGGCCGGCGCCGAGTGGTGCGCATGGTCTACGAGGTCGTCGCCTTCCAGGCATTGCGCGACCAGCTCAAATGCAAGGAGATCTGGGTCGTCGGCGCCGACAAATGGCGCAACCCCGATGAGGACCTGCCCCAGGACTTCGCCGAGCGTCGAGAGGAGAACTACCACGAGCTGCGAAAGCCTCTGGACCCCCAGGAGTTCGTCGACGAACTACGCGAGCAGGTGACCACCGAGCTGACACTGCTCAACGACCGGCTGCCGCGCTTGAGCTGGCTGGACATTGCCGAACGGAAGTCCGGGGCGATCCGGCTGACCCCAGCCGAAGCCCAGCCCGAGCCGCGCAACCTGCGCAGGATCAAGGCCGAGGTACAGCGTCGGTGGGGCATCGTGCCGCTCATCGATATGCTCAAGGAAGCCGTGCTGCGTACCGGCTGCCTGGACGCGGTCACCTCCGTCTCCGGAGGCGGCAGCCTCTCTGCGGAGGTCCTGGCCGAGCGCCTCCTCCTGGTGATCTATGCCTACGGCACGAACACCGGAATCAAGGCCGTCGCCTCCGGCGGCCACGGCCACACCGAGGACGAACTGCGCTACGTGCGCCGCCGCTACCTGTCCGCCGAGGCCGCCCGCGCCATCGCCGTCCAGATCGCGAACGCCACCTTTGCCGCCCGCAGCACCGAGGTGTGGGGCCAGAGCTCGACCGCAGTGGCCTCCGACTCCACGCACGTGCGGGCCTACGACCAGAACTTGTTCACCGAGTGGCACTCCCGCTACGGCGGCCGCGGGGTCCTCATCTACTGGCACGTGGAGAAGAAGTCCCTGGCCATCCACTCCCAGCTGATCAACTGCACTGCCTCCGAGGTCGCCGCGATGGTCGAAGGCGCGATGCGGCACGGCACCACCATGGACGTCGAAGCCAACTACACGGATTCGCATGGCCAGTCGGAGATCGGGTTCGGCATCACGAGGCTGCTGAACTTCGACCTGCTGCCGCGTATCAAGCGGATCAACAAGGTTAAGCTGTACCGGCCCGTGGCCGGCGAGCCGGACGCCTACCCGCAGCTGACCCCGGCGCTGACCCGCCCGATCCGCTGGGAACTCATCGCCCAGCAGTACGACCAGATGATCAAGTACGCGACCGCGATCCGGACCAGGACCGCGTCCACCGAGGCGATCCTGCGGCGTTTCACCCGCAACGCCCCCCACCCCACCTACGCGGCGATGCTGGAGGTCGGCCGCGCCCAGAAGACCATCTTCGTGGCCCGCTACCTGCGGCTTCGGGACCTTCAGCGGGAGATCGAGGAGGGCCTGAACGTCATGGAGTCCTCCAACGGCGCGAACTCCGTCATCGCCTATGGCAAGGGCGGCGAGATCGCCTCGAACCGGCGCGACGAGCAGGAGATGTTCGTGCTGTGCTTGCGGATTCTGCAATCGGCCTTGGTCTACGTGAACACCCTGATGCTCCAGGACATCCTCGGCGAACCGGAGTGGGCCCACCTGCTCACGCACGCCGACCGGCGCGGCCTGACCCCGCTCTTCTGGTCCCACGTCCGCCCGTACGGAGAGGTGAACCTCGACATGGGCGCCCGTCTCAACCTCGCTGCGGCCACCGTGCCCGGCGCTCGGGCCCCGCCGGATGATCAGCAGAGCCCACCCCGGGACCGACAGACGACGGAGTCTTCGCCGATGCAGGCAAAGCAGTAGCGGGGTCATTCCGGACTCAGCTATGCCGGGCGCCAGCGGGGACGGTGAGTTCTAACAGCGCACGGGGAAACGGTGGTTGCGCAGAGGCGTCCTGTGCTACTAGTGAAGTTCACCCAACGCTGCTGAGGGCACGTTCGTCGGCTGCGGGGAGGAGGCGAGTGAGTATGTCGCGAAGCAGGAAGATCACGGTCGTGGTGGTCGCGATCGTGTTGACCGTGTCGACGCCGTTCTTCTGGCTGCTGGACAATCCGGATACCGGCCAGCTGGTTGCCGCCTCAGTCCAGGGCGCCACCGGTATTGCCGCCCTGATTTGGGCGCTGTTGCAGTCCTCGGCCAACTCACAGGCCGGGGTTGCGGTGGTCGATACCGGGAAGGCCAAGGCCACCGGTGGAGGCCGGGCGTCCACCGGTGTGCGACGCCCGCAAGAGACCGGGAGCGGGCCCGCCCGGGCGGAGCGAACCGGGGACGCCACTGCGGACGGGCCTGACAGCAGCGCAAGTACGGGTATCGACTACATCTGACCTGGCCGGGAGGCCCAGTGCGGGAGGATCTCCGTCCGATGGTGAAATGGCCCAATCGCCGCCCCAACCCGGACGGTGACCCCGACCCTGGTCCCGAGACCGCAGAGGCAGCCGCCACGGACACCGGTGATGCCACCGCTCGCGACGGCGCCACGGCGGTATCCGGCTACACCGGGCCTGCCCCAGGGCCCGCCAGCCCGGTGCACGTGAGTCATACCGGCGACGCCAACGCCAGCACGGGTAGCCTGGCCAACACCGGGTACATGACGATCGACCACTTTACCCTCGTGCAGCAGGCGGCCCCACGCACACCGGCCACCTGGCCGCACCAAGTCGGCGTGCTCCCGCCCCGCGCCTCGTGCTTCCAGCACCGGGCAGAGGCGGACCAATTGCGGGCGGAGGTCGACAGCGGGGGTACCGTGGTGCTCACCCAGGTACTGGCCGGGACTGGCGGGGTGGGCAAGACCCAGCTGGCTGCCGACTACGCCCGCACTGCCTGGAACAGTGGTCATGTCGACGTATTGGTGTGGATCAGCGCGAGTAGCCGCTCAGCAATCACGGCCGGGTACGCGCAGGCCGCCGTAGAGGTTCTTGCGACCGATCCTGGCGACCCGGAGCGGGCCGCGCGGGCGTTCCTGGCCTGGCTGGAACCTAAAGCCGGCCAGAAGCCGTGTCGGTGGCTAGTCGTACTCGACGACGTCGCGAATCCTGCCGACATCCGCGGCTGGTGGCCTCCCGCCAGCAGCCATGGCCGTACCCTCGTCACCACGCGGCGCCGCGAGGCCGCCCTGACCGGAGCACGTCGGCGTCTGGTGACCGTGGGGTTATTCACCCCGCAGGAAGCCGCCGCTTACTTCACCTCGGCACTCGCAGCGCACGACCGCCACGAGCCAAGCGGCCAGATCAACAGCCTCGCTGCCGAGCTGGGATACCTTCCTCTCGCGCTGGCCCAGGCCGCCGCCTACATCATCGACGCGGATCTGACCTGTGCGTCTTACCGGGAGATGCTGGCCGACCGAATCAGGAAACTGACCGACCTGCTGCCAGAGCCTGACGTGCTGCCGGACGACCAGACCACCACGGTGGCCGCCACCTGGTCCCTGTCCATCGAGCGTGCCAACCAGATTCGCCCGGCGGGCTTGGCCCGCCCCATGCTCCAACTGGCCGCCTTCCTAGACCCCAACGGCATCCCCGCCGCGATCCTCAGCAGCCAGCCCGCCCTCGCGCACCTCACCAAGCACCGCACCCAGACCGGCGGCAACCAACAGCCGACCACGCGCGAGGACGCCGTGAGCGCGATGCGCGCCCTACACCGGCTCAGCCTCATCGACCACACCCCCGGCACCCCCCACCAGGCCGTCCGCGTCCACCAGCTCATCCAGCGCACCGCCCGTGACACCCTCACCCCCGACCAGCACGACCAGCACGCGCGCACCGCCGCCGATGTCCTCACCGCTACCTGGCCCAGCATCGAACGCAACACCGCTCTTGCCCAGGCCCTGCGCGCCAATACCACCGCCCTCGTCCGTGCCGCCGAAGACGCCTTGTACCGGCCCGCCCCCCACGCGGTGCTTTTCCGCATCGGCACTAGCCTCGGCGAGAGCGGCCAGGCCAACGCCGCCCGCGACCACTACGAGTATCTAGCCGCTACCATTGCCCACCTCTTGGGCCCGAACTACCCCGATGCCTTGACCGCCCGCCAAGCCCTTGCCCGGGAGCGAGGAAAGGCGGGGGATGCGGCCGGCGCGGCCTCCGCGCTGGCTGAGTTGCTTCCTGACTGTGAGCGCGTGCTGGGCCCGGATCACCCCGACACCCTTGCCACCCGGCACCACCTCGCCTTCTGGCGGGGGGAGGCGGGGGATGCGGCCGGCGCGGCTGCCGCGTACGAGGAACTGCTTCCCGATCGGACACGCGTGATGGGCCCGGACCACCCCGACACCCTCGCCACCCGGCACTCCCTCGCCGAATTCCGGGGGGTGGCGGGGGATGCGGCCGGCGCGGCTGCCGCGTACGAGGAACTGCTTCCCGATCGGACACGCGTGATGGGCCCGGACCACCCCGACACCTTCATGACCCGCAACGATCTTGCCTTCTGGCGGGGGGAGGCGGGGGATGCGGCCGGCGCGGCTGCGGCCTTCGAGGAACTGCTTCCCGATCGGACACGCGTGATGGGCCCGGACCACCCCGACACCCTCGCCACCCGGCACAACCTCGCCGACTTCCGGGGGGTGGCGGGGGATGCGGCCGGCGCGGCTGCCGCGTACGAGGAACTGCTTCCCGATCGGACACGCGTGATGGGCCCGGACCACCCCGACACCTTCATCACCCGCAGCAACCTCGCCTGGTGGCGGGGCAGCGCGGGGGATGCAGCCGGCGCGGCTGCCGCGTACGAGGAACTGCTGACCGACCAGATACGCGTGATGGGCCCGGACCACCCCAGCACCCTCATGACCCGCAACAGCCTCGCCACCTGGCGGGGCAGGGCGGGGGATGTGGCCGGCGCGGCTGCGGCCTTCGAGGAACTGCTGACCGACCGGCTACGCGTGATGGGCCCGGACCACCCCGACACCCTCCTCGCCCGACACCACCTCGCCGCATTCCGAGGGAAGGCGGGGGATGTGGCCGGCGCGCTTGCGGCCTTCGAGGAACTGCTGACCGACCGGCTACGCGTGATGGGCTCGGACCATCCTCACACCTTCATCACCCGTATCGAGTTCGCCCGCCTCCAGGGCGAGGCGGGGGACGCGGCCGGCGCCGCTGCGGCCTTCGAGGAACTCCTGGCCGACCAGATACGCGTGCAGGGCCCGGACTACCGTGGCACCTTCATCACCCGCGGCGAACTCGCCCGCCTCCAGGGCGTGGCGGGGGACGCGGCCGGCGCCGCTGCGGCCTTCGAGGAACTCCTGGCCGACCAGATACGAGCGCTGGGCCCGGACCACCCAGAGACTCTCATGACCCGCAACAGCCTCGCCCGGTGGCGCGGCAGGGTTGGGGGGCACTGCTGTTGATCTAACGACCGATTGATGAGCAAGATCGATAAGCGAAGGGTCACGACCGGATCGACGCCGGATCATGCCCAAAAAACGGTGTCAGAAAGTCGATGTGCTCAAGAACTTGGGCGGCACCCTTTTCTGTACGATTTGGCGGGTGCAGCCACCCCAGGACGACGACACCGCCGATCTCCTCGCCCCCGTTCCGGCCGTACGGACCGGCGACCTTGTGGGATACGCACGCGTGTCCACCAAGGGACAGTTGCTCGACCGGCAGGTCCACGCACTCAACACAGCGGGCTGCATCCGGATCTTCTCCGACAAGAAGTCCGGCAGGAACGCCGAACGCGAGGAACTGTGGAAGGCCCTCGACTACCTGCGCGAGGGCGACACCCTCGTCGTCCCGTCGCTGGACCGGCTCGGCCGTTCCATCCAGGACCTCATCGCGATCGTGTCCGGCCTACGCAAGCGCGGCGTCGGCTTCACCTCGCTGCACGAGGCAATCGACACGACCACGCCCGGCGGGCGCCTGGTCTTCCACGTGTTCGCGGCGCTCGCGGAGTTCATCCGCGAACTCATCGTGCAGGGCACCAACGAGGGCCTGGACGCCGCCCGCGCCCGCGGCGCCCGACTCGGCCGCCCGCCGGCGATGACGGAGGAACAGGTATGTCACGCCCGCGACCTGCTCGCCCGCCCGGAGAACACCGTCACCTCGATCGCGAAGCTCCTCGGCGTCTCCAGGAACACGATCTACAACTACGTGCCTGAGCTGAAGGGTGGTCGCCTCGCACTCGCTGAGGCGACGAACGCGCCGGAACTGCCCCAACCCACCAGGTCCGAGGAGTGATCACCGCCGTTTGCGGCTGGTGACAGCATTCTTACCGGCACCCCAACTCGACCCCACCCCATGAACCCACATCGCGAACATGCACGCCACGTGAAACAGCAGGTCAAAGCCTCAAAGTCAGCGACAGCGGTCGGAAAAGGGGACTGCAACCCGTCCGGACAGTGGGCGTGGCTGGAGCCTGAGACCGGGCTACCCATGATCGCGGCCATGGCCGACCTGCTGGAGAGGAAACCCACGTGACCGACCCGACCGACCCGACCGACGACAAATCCCTCCGCCTGCGCCTGGCCGACCAGTTGGCCGAGGGCGGCCACCTGCGGACCGCCCCGTGGCGGACGGCGGTGGAGGACGTGCCCCGCCACGAGTATCTGCGCGGCGGGTACTTCGAGCGCGTGGACGGGCCGGGGCCGACCGCCTGGACCCCGGTGCTCCCGGACGATCCCCGGTGGCTGGCGCGCTGCTACGCGGACGAGTCCCTGGTGACCCAGATCGCCGGGACGATCGCCCCCCGGGACGTGCGGGGGGCGATCCTGCGCGCGCCCACGTCGTCGCGCACCATGCCGTCCCTGGTGGTGAGGATGCTGGAAGAACTCCAGGTCGAGGACGGCCACAACGTGCTGGAGATCGGCACCGGTTACTCCACGGGCCTGCTCTGCCATCGGAGCGGTGACGACGCGGTCACGTCTGTGGAGGTGGATCAGGACGTGTCCGCGTCGGCCGGCGTCGCGCTCGGGGCGTCCGGCTACTTCCCGAACCTGATCGTGGGGAACGGGCTCACCGGCGACAAGGACGGCGGGCAGCGTGACCGGACCATCGCCACCTGCGGTGTTGTCCGCCTGCCCTACGCCTGGGTGGAGCAGACGCGGCCTGGCGGGATCATCCTCGCCACGCTGTGCGGCTGGATGTACTCCTCCGAGCTGGCCCGCCTGACCGTCGCCGAGGACGGCACCGCGCGCGGACGATTCCTCGGCGGTCAGGTGTCGTTCATGCTCGCCCGGACCCAGCTACCGCCGCCGCTGGGGATGCTGCCCGACCTGGACGGCGGGGACGAACAACCGACCTCGGTCGGCGCGGACGCCCTGGACGACTGGGACACCAGGTTCGTGGCCCAGCTGGCCACCCCCCGGGCACAGCGCATCAGTCTGGAGCGCGACGGCCGCACCGAACACGTCCTGATCGACGTGGAGTCCGCCTCCTGGGCGGCGCTCGCGCAGCACGGGGACACCTGGACGGTCCGGCAAGGAGGCCCGGCGCGGCTGTGGGACGCGGTCGCGGAGCACGTCACTCACTGGCGGCGCGACGGCTCACCACCGCTGGAACGGTTCGAGATCACCGTCACCCCCGCGGGGCAGGCCGTCACATGGCCGCGCCCATAAAACGGCGCGCCGCCGGACCCGTGATCTTCGCCAGGTGCTCACTGCGCGAGACCACCTTCGCCGGCCCTGCCCCGGTGCGGCGGAACGCCGCGCGCTGGTTACGGTCAACGGCTGAAGTGATCGACGAAGCTTGCCCAGGCGGCGGCCGGGATGATCAGCGCCGCGCCGCCGGGCGTCTTGGAGTCACGCACGGGAACGATGCCCGGGTAACCGTCCGCCACCTCCACGCAGTTGTTGCTTCCGCCGTTGCTGTAGCTGGACCTGCGCCAGCGCGCGGTGTTCGGATCGGGGTGTGAGGCTCGCATAGCTTCCAGCCTTCCCGAGTCACGGTGCGGCGGAACGCCGCGCGCTGGTTTCGGTCAGCGGGCGAGGTGGTCGACGAAGCTCGCCCAGGCGGCGGCCGGGATGATCAGCGCCGCGCCACTGGGGGTCTTGGAGTCACGCACGGGAACCACGCCCGGGTAACCGTCCGCCACCTCCACGCAGTTGTTGTCGCCGCCGTTGCTGTAGCTGGACTTGCGCCACCGTGCGGCGTCGAGGTTGGGGTGGGAGGCTCGCATGGTCTCTAGCCTTCCTTCATCTGGGTGCGGATGAACTCCAGGGAGTCCAAGGGGGATAGCGCACGAGCGCTGATCTCATCGTAGGAGAGCTTCAACTGCTCCACCTCCTCCGGCTCCTCGATCACCTCGCCGCCCTTGGCGTGCTCCTGGTAGGCGGCGGAGGTACCGTCCGGGAGCCAGAGAAGAGCAACGGAGCCGCCCAGCAGATCGTGCAGCCCGGTACTCAAGGGCAACACCTGAATCGTCACATTGGGCAGCTTGGCGTCGTCGATCAGCCGTTGAAGCTGCCGGAGCCAGGCCGCTCGATCGCTCAACCGCCGCCCGAAGATGGACTCGTCCAGCACGAAGCGGGCATGGACGGGGGACTCCTCACGACGCACCTTCTCCTGGCGGCCGATCCGCAGCGTCAACTGGTTCGCCAGCTCTACCTCTTCCTCCGGGCGGTGGGGGCCGGACCACAGCTGCTCCCTGGCGTACTCCTCGGTCTGGAGGATGCCGGGAATCGTCTGTGGTACGTATCGCTGAATCACCCGGGCGATGCTCTCCAGCTCCATGTACCGCTGGTACCGCCCCGGATAAGCCTCTTCCTTCGCCAGCCACCACAGGTTCTGGAGGCCGCGCCCCGTCCCGTACACCTCGTCCAGCCTGCGGGCCGTCTCCAAGTCGCCGATGCGCTCGCCGCGTTCGAGTCTGTTCAGGTACGAGCGGTCGAACCGGACGCGTTCGGACAGCGCCCCGAGCGACAGGCCGGACTCCTCCCGGAGTCTCGCCAACTCGTCCATGAACCTCTTGCGGGCCGGAGCGGCGGGCTTGGCTTCCGGCTTTGCGGCGGTGGTGGCCATCAACTTCCCCCAATCGAAGGGCATCGCGAAACCCCTGGTCAGGGTAGCGCCTACAACTCAGTCTCGTAGTCGCCTCGTTACAGGAAGTTAAAGAAAACCGAGGACGTGCCGCCGCACACCCCTACGGAGAATCGCCCGAAAGTGTTTGTCCGACCTCCTGACGAACGCGGCGCGTCAGGCGATGGCTGCGATGTCGCCGTCGTCGAAGTAGATGGCCTGATGCAGCCGGCCACCGAGCGCGGTGGCGAACCGCGCGAGAACGTCCTGCCCGGACAGGTGGCCACGTTCGATCTGAGACACGCGCCCCTTGGTGACGCCCATACGGTCGGCCACGTCCTGCTGCGTCAACCCACGAGCCCGCCGCAGCTCCGCCAACCGCCGCCCGGTCATCTCCGCGAGCAGCGCCTCCCTGCCCTCCCGTACGGCGTCCTCTCCACCGGCACGGTCAACGTACTCGGCACGGATGTCCTGCCAACGGCTGTAGCCACTCATGTCGATCCACCTTCTTCCCGAGCTCGTTCCTTCAGATACGCGGAGTAGCGCTGTTCGGCCAGCGGAATCGCTTCCCTGTACCACTCATTCCACCGACCGGACTTGTCTCCCGCGACCAGCAGAATGCTGCTGCGCCACGGGTCGAAGACGAAGAGGATGCGCACCGTTCCCGGCCGCAGCTCCTTCAGGTTGGCTATCGACGAGTCATGGACGGTATCGACCAGCGGACGCCCCAGTCCGGGACCCCCGTCCGCAAGCGCGTCGAGCGCCTGCACCACACGAGCCAAGGCGGCTCCGTCCAGATTGTCGATCCACTCGCGGACCTCGTCCACGAGAAAGATCTCCCACTCGCCATCCACAGCCCGAGTATAGCAATCGCTATACCGGCGGCCCATCCCGCGGCACGGCGGCCTCGGCAGCCGCAGCCGCAGTCGTCGCCGACCAGGAGGCCAGCAGGTGCAAACGTTCCTCGTCGGCGGAGCCGGGCTCGGCCGCGTGGTCGGTGAGGCTGAGGCCGGGCTCGGCGAGCAGGTCCATGCGCCCGTTGCTGACGTACGCCGGACCCGCGGTGATGGCGTCGGGCGTCCAGCGCAGGCCGGGGTGCGGGGTCCGCGGCGCCGGACCTGATCGAACGGGTGCTGTCGGGCCGGATCGACCCGGGCCGGGTCTTCGACCTCGCCCTGCCCCTCGACCAGGTCGCCGAGGGCTACCGGGCGATGGACGAACGCCGCGCGGTCAAGGCCCTGTTGAGGCCCTGAACGCGGCGGCACGCCCCACACGCGGGCCCGGCGACGGGATACGGGGGCGCCGGCCCACGGCCGTGCCGTGGGCCGGGAGGGGTCAGGACGCCTGGTAGGGCTTGGCCTCCAGGACCTGGACCGAGGCGCTGCTGCCGTTGGGCAGCTCGTAGGTGGCGTTCTGGCCGACCTTCTTGCCCAGCACGGCGCCGCCGAGCGGGGACTGGGGCGAGTAGGTGTCGATGTCCGAGGTGGCGAACTCCCGGGACGCCAGCAGGAAGGTCATCGTGTCGTCCTTGTCGCCGTCGAAGGCGATGGTCACGACCATGCCGGGGGCGACCACGCCGGTGTCGGCGGGTGCCTCTCCCACCTGCGCGGTCTCCAGGAGCTGGGTCAGCTGGCGCACGCGCGCCTCCATCTTCCCCTGCTCCTCCTTGGCCGCGTGGTAACCGGCGTTCTCCTTGAGATCGCCCTCTTCACGAGCCGCCTCGATCTTCTTCGCGATCTCGACGCGGGCAGGACCCGACAAGTGATCCAGCTCCGCCTTCAGCTGGTCATACGCCTCCTGGGTCAGCCAGGTGACAGTGTCGCTGGTCTGCGTCACAGGTGCTCCTCGGGTAGCAAGAGGGGATAAAAACAAGGCCCGTCCCAGACATGTGCGCTCCTGGGCGGGCGGACCATCGATCGAAATATCGACTCTAACAACGAAACGGTCGATGTGCGGAAGGATTACCCTGCGCGCTCCGCCACAAACCCGGTACGGGTTGTGGCAGGTCACCGGGGGTCCGCGGGGGTCCGACGCCGCGCGCCGGCCGCTATTCCTCCTGGCCGGCCGCCGAGCACCCCATCAGCTCCGCCGACGTGGCGCGGGCCGTGGTGCGGAGGGTGACCGCCTCGTGGAGGCTGTCGTCCGGCTGGTCGAAGCGGAACTCGGCCCTGCCGACCTCCAGGCCGTCCTCCGCCTGCGCCCGCACCGTACAGACACCCTCGGTGTCGGCCGGTTTGCGGACCGCGAGATGGACGTCCACCTCCTGGTCGGAGGTCACCTCGAAGCCGGTCAGCTGGCCTGAGACGCGTTGCTCTCCGATGTAGGAGAAGCCGGCCCAGGCGACGAAGCCCACCAGGGCGACGCCCAGCACGAGCCCGACGAGCCGGAGCCGCCGGTCGCGCGCCCCGTCGTCGGAGGCGTCGCGGCCGTAGCGGCCCGCCGGTGGTCCGGTGGGGGCTGTGGTCACGGCTCCTCCTCTCGGTGTCGTCGGCACGGCGTGCTCGTGGTGCGGACCGGGAATACCGGTGTCCGTTCCATCCGTCACTATAGAAGGCGTCTCCGGGGCCGAGACGACCAGGACCGAACGACGAGGACCGAGCGTTGACAGAGCAACTGCGACTCATGGCGGTGCACGCCCACCCGGACGACGAGTCCAGCAAGGGCGCCGCCGCGATGGCGAAGTACGTGGCCGAGGGCGTGGAGGTGCTCGTCGCCACCTGCACGGGCGGTGAGCGGGGGTCGATCCTCAACCCCAAGCTCCAGGGCGACCCTTATATCGAGGCGAACATCCACGAGGTGCGGGCCAAGGAGATGGCCGAGGCGCGGGAGATCCTGGGCGTCCGGCAGGAGTGGCTCGGCTTCGTCGACTCCGGGCTGCCGGAGGGCGACCCGCTGCCGCCGCTGCCGGAGGGCTGCTTCGCGCTGAAGGACGTGGAGGAGGCCGCCGAGCCGCTGGTCCGGCTGATCCGCTCGTTCCGTCCGCAGGTGATCACCACCTACGACGAGAACGGCGGCTACCCGCACCCCGACCACATCATGACCCACAAGATCACGATGGTCGCCTTCGACGCCGCCGGCGACCCGGAGCGCTACCCGGACTCCGGCGCGCCGTGGCAGCCGTCGAAGCTCTACTACAACCAGGGCTTCAACAGGCCGCGCACCCTCGCGCTGCACGAGGCGCTGCTGGCGCGCGGCATGGAGTCGCCCTACGCGGAGTGGCTGGAGCGCTGGGACGACTCGGCCATGCCGGAGCGGCAGTTGACCACGCGGGTGCCGTGCGGCGAGTACTACCCGGTGCGGGACAAGGCGTTGATCGCGCACGCCACCCAGATCGACCCGGACGGCGGCTGGTTCCGGGTGCCGATGGAGATCCAGCAGGAGGTCTGGCCGACGGAGGACTTCGAGCTGGCGCGGTCCCTGGTGGACACCTCGCTACCCGAGTCCGACCTGTTCGCCGGTGTCCGCGACAATTGAGGCATGACTGATGTGACTCCGCTCGCCAAGGAGCTGACCGAGTACACGGTGACCCCGGGTGTGCTGGGCTTCGTCGTGTTCGCCGTGCTCGGTGTCGGGGTCTGGGTGCTGCTGAAGTCGATGAGCAGCCACCTGGGCAGGATCGACTTCGAGGAGAGCGCCGCGGCGCGCGACGGCGGCGAGCCGGCCGCCGACGAGCCCTCGGCCAAGGACAGGCCGGCGACCGCTTCCTGAGCCCCGCGCGGGGCTCGGGGAAGCCGACGCCGGCCCCGGCCGGTCAGCGCCCGTCCACCGGGTCGCCGCCGGCCGGGTCGTCGTGGGCGCGGTCGCCCGTCGGGGCGTCCGTCGCGCCGCCCTCGGGGGGCAGCACGCCCACGATGTCGCGGGCCGCGCGCCGGGGCACCATGCCCAGGCGCCAGGCGGACCAGCCCGCCTCCGGGCCCTGCTCGCGCTCCAGCATCAGCGCCAGGGAGTGCGCGGCGTCCGCGAGCCGGGGGTCGCGCGCCGGGTGCTCGGCGCGCAGCAGCTCGGCGAGCTCCTGCTGCGCCACCGCCTGCCCCACCTCCGAGCCGCCGGGCGAGGCCAGCGGCAGCAGCGTGCACCGCAGGAACTGCGCCCAGTCCGCGCCGCGCAGGTCGGGGCCGCCGTCGCCGTAGCCGGCGGTGAAGAGCCCCAGCGCCTCGTCGGTCAACTCCAGCGCGAGACCGAGCCGTTCGTTGCCCGCCTCGATCACGGCCAGCTCCAGCGCCGACCACGCCTCGCCGTGCGTGACGCCGATCCGCTGGTAGTCCCGCCGGGCGTCGGTCAGCAACTGGCGGGCGAAGCCGCTGTTGCGCAGCGAGCCCGTCTTCTCCGCGCGGCTGTCCCTGGTGACCCGGGCCGAGTGCTGCCGGGTGCAGGCCAGCCCGTAGACGTCCCGCATCCGGCTGAACATGGTGCGGGCGCGTTCCAGGGCCCGGACGGCGGCCGTGGTGTCGCCGGCCTCCTCCAGCGCCTGGCCCAGGTAGTACAGGGTCCACGCCTCGCCGCGCGCGTCCTCCGTCTCCTGGTGCCGGGCGAGCGCGGCGCGCAACTGGTCGACGGCCGCCGAGGCGTCCCCGTCGTAGACGCGGGCCAGGCCCAGCTCGCTGGCGGCCCAGGCCACGCCCCGCACGTCGCGGGAGCGCTCGTAGAGGTCGAGGGAGAGGCGCAGCTCCCGCTCGCCTTCCGCGATCTCGCCCTGCCACAGCAGGGTCTGCCCCAGCTGGAAGCGGGTCCACGCCTCGCCGTGCACGCTGCCGCTCGCCTGGTGCAGCGGCAGCGCCTCGGCCAGCAGCCGACGGGCGGAGAGCACCCGGCCGCACTCGCGCTCGGCGGCGGCCAGGGCGTGCAGCGTCCAGGCCCGGTCGCCGGCGAGCGCCTCGCCCCGCTGGAGGTCGAGCGCCTGGCGCAGTTTCTCCACCGACTCCCGCAACTGGCCCTGGTGTTGCAGGGTGATGCCGAGGTCCCGCAGCGCGCGGGCGGTACCGGCCTCGTGGCGCGCCTGCTGGTAGAGGGTGACGACGGAGGTCAGCGTGGAGCGCGACTTGTCCAGCTCGCCGAGCTGCCGGGCGGCGACACCGGTCCGCCAGCGGACGGAACGCGTCAGCAGCCCCTGGTCGACGGCCTCCGCCAGCTCGTTCAGCTCGCCGAGGCGGTAGAGGTCGCCCCGGAGCAGGCAGTAGTCGCACAGCGCGCCGAGCAGGTGCTGGACGGCCTGGCGGTCGACGCGCTCGTCGGCGTAGCGCAGGGTCGAGGTGATGAAGCTGGTCTCGTCGTCCAGCCAGCGCAGCGCGGCGTCCAGCGAGGCGAAGCCGTGGCCGCCGGCGGCGGCCGGCAGCATGTCGGCGCGGGTCGAGGTCTTGCCGTCGACCAGCCGGATCACCGTGTCGGCCAGCTCGGCGTAGCTGCGGATCAGCCGCTCCTGGGCGGCCGACACCTGGCGGTCGCTGTCCTCCTCGTACATCCGGGCGCGCGCGAACCTGCGGACCAGCTCGTGCAGGCGGTAGCGGTTGCCCCGGACATGGCTGAGCAGGCCGGCCTGGGCCAGCCGCTCCAACTGGTCGGCCGCCTCGCGCTGACCGACGTCCAGCAGCGCGGCGGCGGCGCGGGCACCGAGGCTGGCGCGGCCGGCGAGCGCCAGTCGGCGCAGCAGCCGGCGGGCGGTCTCGTCCAGGTCGTGGTAGCGCATCCGCAGGGCGCGCTCGGCGGGGTCGGCGGCCTCGTCACCGGCCGGGCCCCAGGCGGCGAGGTCGTCGGCGAGGGCGGTGGGCGAGCGTTCGTCGAGCGCCGAGCCGACCAGCCGCAGCAGGATCGGCCGGCCGGCGCACAGCTCGTTGATCTCGCGCCAGCCGCTCTCGTCGCGCGCGCCGGGCGCGATCCGGCCGCCGTCGGCGACGGAGGCGCGCAGCAGTTCCTCGGCGGCGTCGTCGTCCAGCGCCTCGATCGGCAGCTGGTGGACGGAGGCGGGGAACGAGGGGCTGATGTCGAGCGGCTCGGCCGCGGTGACCAGCACCAGCGAGGGGGAGCGCGCGGGGATCAGGGTGCAGACCTGCTCGGCGTCGGTGGCGTCGTCGAGGATGATCACCACGGGCAGGTCGCTGAGGTGCTGCTGGTAGCGCTCGGCGAGCCGGGACAGCTGGCCGGCGTCGGCGGCGCGGCCCGAGCCCTCGCGGAAGAGCAGTTGCTCGCGGGGGGCGCCGAGCCGGTTCATCAGGTGCAGCAGGGCGTCCCTGGTGGGCAGCGGGTCCTGGCTCTGGCCGCGCAGGTCCACCAGGCAGGCGCCGCGGAACAGCTCGCGGGTCTCCTGCGCGGCCCAGCCGGCGAGCGTGGTGCGGCCCGAGCCCGAGGGGCCGTGCAGCACGACGACGGTGGGCTGGGTCTCGGTGGCGGCGCGGTCGCGGTTGACCCACTGCACGATCTGGCCGAGGTGGCGGCGACGGCCGATGAAGGGCCGCTCCAGGTCGGCCAGCCGGTCGAAGGAGCGCCCGAGGACGGAACGGCCGCGGGCGCGGCCCGAGCGGTCCGTGGTGCGGGAGACGCGGCCGGAGCCCCGGGCGCCGCCGAGCTGGCGGCGGCGGGGCGCGACGGCGCGCTGCTGCTCCAGATAGGGGCGGATGCCGCGCACCTCGACGGCGGTCAGCCAGGCGAGCCGCAACTGTTCGACGCCGCCGGGCTGTTGGCGGCTGCCGGCGTGCCGTTCCGAGGACCAGAAGTGGGCCAGCAGCGCCTGGAGGCTGAAGCCCGCCACGGCGGCCAGCGCCACCAGCACGCCGTCGTAGAAGGCGACGGTCGCCGAGTCGTTGAGCGAGCCGACGAGCAGCACCGTGGCGAGGGCGGCGCAGAGCGCGGCCGCCGCGAGGCCGCCGAGGAAGCGGGGCGCGAAGCGGTCGGCCAGCCGGCTCGGCGCGCTGTCCTGCTCGGCCTCCCGGAAGGCCGCGTACTCCTCGCGCGCCGGACGCAGGATCTCGTCCAGCGAGCCGCCGGCGCGGCGCAGCAACTGGTCCGCCGAGACCCGCCCCTCCGAGCGGCGCTCCTCCTCCTTGGCCGCGTCGCGCAGCAGCCGATCGACCTCCGCGCGATGCCGCTCCTCCAGCGTCGCCGTCTCCACCGCCATCCGTCGTCCCTCCCCGTCGTCGTCCCGTCCGCCGGGCGCGCGCGGGGTCCCCGCGCCGTGGTCCGGCCACCGCCTGGTGCGTGGGAGCGCTCCTGAACGCGGGTCAACGCTCGGAGCGGCCCGGGAAGTTGGCCTGCCCCGGCGGACGGGGGCTCACGCCGATTTCGACCAAGTCGTTACCGGTACGTGGCGGAGTGGGGACGGCTCCCGGACGGCGCGGAACGCCGTGACCGTCCGGGAACCGGCGCGCGGGAGCGAGACCCCCGCGCGTGTGGTGACGCCCGGCGCGCGTCAGGAGGCCGCGCGCTTGTACTTGCGGACGGCCAGCGTGCGGAAGACCGCGATGATCAGGATCGACCACAGCAGCGACGCCAGCGCCGGGTGCTGCATCGGCCAGGCGTCGGGGGCCTCGTAGTGCGGCGGAAGATTGCCGAACAGCTCGCGGGCGGCGAGCACGGTCGCGGAGAACGGGTTCCACTCGGCGACGGGCTGGAGCACCGACGGCATGTTCTCCGAGGGGACGAACGCGACCGAGACGAAGGTCAGCGGGAAGAGCCACACCAGCCCGCCGGAGGTCGCCGCCTCCGGGGTGCGCACGGAGAGGCCGATCAGCGCGCCGATCCAGGTGAACGCGTACCCGAGGAGCAGCAGCAGGCCGAAGCCGGCGACCGCGTCGACCACGCCCTCCCGCATACGCCAGCCGACCAGCAGCGCGACCAGGGCCAGCACCAGCAGGATCACCGCCGTCTGCACCAGGTCGGCGAAGGTCCGCCCGGTGAGCACCGCGCCGCGCGCCATGGGCAGCGAACGGAAGCGGTCGATGATGCCCTTCTGCATGTCCTCCGCGATGCCCGCGCTGGCGCCTGCGGTGGCGAAGGTGACCGTCTGGGCGAAGATGCCGCCCATCAGGAACTCCCGGTAGGCGCCCGAGTCGTTCCCCGCGCCGGGCAGCGTGATGGAGCCGCCGAAGACGTAGGAGAACAGCACCACGAACATGATGGGCTGCACCAGGCCGAAGATGACGACCTCGGGGATGCGCAGCATCCGCAGCAGGTTGCGCTTGGCGACGACCATCGAGTCCCGCCAGCTCTGGCGGAACGAGACCCGGTCCCCCGGCCTCGGGATCGGCTTCGGGCTCGGTTCCTGGGCGGTGATGCTCACTTCTCCCCCTCCTTGCCCGTCGCCTCGTCGGTGGCGGGCATCCCGTTCTCCTCCTCGGCGCCGTGGCCGGTGAGCGAGATGAACACGTCGTCCAGCGTGGGCCGGCGCAGCCCGATGTCGTCGATCTCCACGCCCTCGCCGTCCAGTTCGCGGATCACCTCGGCGAGGAGCTTGGCCCCGCCGGCCGCCGGGACGCTGAGCTTGCGCGTGTGCTCGACCAGCGTGGTGTCGCCGTCCCCCAGCCGCCGCAGGATCCGCTCGGCGACCGGCAGATGCTCGCGGGCGTGGACGACGACCTCGACCACGTCGCCGCCGCTGCGGCTCTTCAGCTCGTCCGAGGTGCCGCGCGCGATGACCTGGCCGTGGTCGACGACGGCGATGCTGTCGGCCAGGTGGTCGGCCTCCTCCAGGTACTGCGTGGTCAGCAGCAACGTGGTGCCGCCGGCGACCAGTTCCTCGATCACGGCCCACAGGGCCATGCGGTTCCTCGGGTCGAGGCCGGTCGTGGGCTCGTCCATGAACATCACCGGCGGGCTGATCACCAGCGCCGCCGCCAGGTCGAGGCGGCGACGCATCCCGCCCGAGTAGGTCTTGGCGGTGCGGTCACCGGCGTCCGCCAGGTTGAACCGCTCCAGCAGCGCGTCCGCCCTGCGGCGGGCGTCCCGCGCGGTGAGCTGGTAGAGCTGGCCGACCATCTGGAGGTTTTCCCGGCCGGTCAGATAGTCGTCGACGGCGGCGAACTGGCCGGAGAGCCCGATGGACCTGCGCACCTCCCCCGGATGGGTGACGACGTCGAAGCCCGCGACCTCCGCGCGGCCGCTGTCCGGCCGCAGCAGGGTGGTGAGCACGCGCACGGCGGTGGTCTTGCCCGCGCCGTTGGGTCCGAGAAGGCCGAGCACCGTCCCCTCGGGTACTTCGATGTCCACGCCGTCCAACGCGCGGACGTCGCCGAAGGTCTTGACCAGACCCTCGGCGTAGATGGCGGCTGGCATGAGGTCTCACTCTCGATCAGGTCTGGGTGGCCAGGGTGGCCCGAACGCACGAGGGTCGCCACTCTAGAACAGACGCGATGTATCGCGATAGTTCTTAAAAGGGAACGCGGTCCCGTCGCCGTCCGCCGCACCGTCATCCACCCACCCCGACCACCAGGAACCCCCGTCTCCCACGACCCGCCCGCGCGGCGCCGGCGCACCGCCGCCGCCCACCGCGGGGAGCGGAACGACCGTCAGGACAGGACGCCGTACCCGGACTCGCGCAGCGCGACGACGACCTCGTCGCAGTGGCGCGGCCCCTTCGTCTCCAGCCACAGCTCGACCTCCGCCTCGCTCACCCCGAGCCGCGGATCGGTCCGCACGTGGTGCACCGCCAGCACGTTAGCGTCGACCTCCGACAGCACCCCGAGCAGCGCCGCCAGCGCGCCCGGATGGTCGGGGAGCCGCAGCCGCAGCGAGAGGTAGCGGCCGGCGGCGGCCATCCCGTGCCGCAGGGTCCGTTCCATCACGACGGGATCCACGTTCCCGCCCGAGAGCACCGCCACGACCGGCCCCTCGAACGCCTCAGGCTCCGCCAGCAGCGCCGCGACCGGCGCGGCGCCGGCCGGCTCCACGACGAGCTTGGCGCGTTCCAGGCAGTGCAGCAGCGCGCCCGAGAGGGCGCTCTCCGAGACGGTCCGCACGTCGTCGACCAGCTCGGCCACCAGCTCGAACGGCACGTCCCCCGGCCGCCCCACCCGGATGCCGTCGGCCATGGTGGCCGCCCCCGGCAGCGACAGCGGCCGGCCGGCCGCCAGCGACCTGGGGTAGGCGGCGGCGCCCTCGGCCTGCACGCCGACGATCCGCACGTCGGGCCGGCGCGCCTTGATCGCCAGCGCCACGCCGGCCAGCAGCCCGCCGCCGCCGACGCTCATCACCACGGTCCGCACGTCGGGGCACTGTTCCAGCAGTTCGAGGCCCAACGTGCCCTGCCCCGCGACCACGTCCGGGTGGTCGAAGGGGTGGATGAAGACCGCGCCGGACTCCCTCGCGTAGGCGGTCGCGGCGGCCAGCGTCTCGTCGACGACCTGCCCGACCAGCCGCACGGAGGCCCCGTAGTCGCGGGTCGCGGCCACCTTCGGCAGCGGGGCGCCGACCGGCATGAAGACCGTCGAGGTGACGCCGAGCAGCGAGGCGGCCAACGCGACGCCCTGCGCGTGGTTGCCCGCGCTCGCCGCGACCACCCCGCGCTCCCGGTCGGGCGGCGTGAGGGCGGCGATCCGGTTGTAGGCGCCGCGCAGCTTGAACGAGCCGGTGCGCTGAAGGTTCTCGCACTTCAACAGGACCGGCGCGCCGACCAGTCGACTCAGGTACCTGCTGCCTTCGAGGGCGGTCACCCGGGTCACCCCGGAGAGCGTCTTCTGGGCGGCGAGCACGTCCTCCAGGGTGGGCCGGCGTTGCGTGGACATGGCACCAGTCTCGCAGGCCACTCCCCCGCCGGCGCCCGGGGACGCCGCCACCGGCGGCGGCTAGGCTGGAGGGCCCTCCGGGCGCCGCACCGCTCGTGCCGCCCGCATGTGTTCCCCCGGCACGCCCGCCCCTCCCCCATTCCTCCCCGCGAACCAGACGGACATGACGACGCCTGAACCCACCGCTCCCCAGCCCCCGCCGCCGGCCGCGACCGACGGAAACGATGACGCGCGGGACGATGACGCGCGGAACGACGACGCGCCGGGCGGCGACGCGCTGCTTGACGCGTTCCAGCACGAGGTCGCCGTCTTCGGCCGCAGGGCCGAGCAGACGCGGCTCGGCGGGCTGGGGCCGGCCCGCAACTCGATGGACCGCGCCGCCTATCTGCTGCTCAGCCGGCTGGAGGCGGACGGCCCCCTCGGCGTCAAGGCGCTGGCCGGCGCGATGGGCATCGACTCGTCCACGGTCACCCGCCAGGTCGCGCCGCTGGTCGACGCCGGCCTGGTCCGCCGCGCCCCGGACCCGGAGGACGGGCGCGCGGTGCTGTTGCAGCTCACACCCCCGGGACGGGAACGGCTGGAGGAGGTGCGCGCCTCCCGGCGCGCCCTGATCGCGCTGCTCACCGAGGACTGGAACGAGCAGGAGCGCGCGGACTTCCGCGCGCTCCTGTCCCGCTTCAACGCGGCGATCGCCCGCTTCCACGGCCGGGACCTCGACCCGCGCCCGTGACCCGAGGGGGCGGGCGCTCAGACCGAGTTCAGCGCCTGCCGCAGGTCCGCCAGCAGGTCGTCCGCCGACTCGATGCCGACCGAGAGCCGCACCAGGTCGCCCGGCACCTCGAGCGCCGACCCGGCGGCCGAGGCGTGCGTCATCCGGCCCGGGTGCTCGATCAGCGACTCGACGCCGCCCAGCGACTCGCCCAGCGTGAAGACCTCGGTCCGGTCGCAGACCGCGACCGCCGCCTCCTCCCCGGCCGCGACCCGGAACGACACCATCCCGCCGAAGTCCCGCATCTGCTTGCCCGCCGTCTCGTGGCCCGGGTGCGAGGGCAGCCCCGGGTAGCGGACGTCGGCGACCTTCGGGTGCGCGGCCAGCATCTCGGCGATCCGGGCGGCGTTGGCGCTGTGCCGGTCCATCCGCACCGCGAGGGTCTTGATGCCGCGCATCACCAGCCAGCTGTCGAACGGCCCGGCGATCGCGCCCATCGCGTTCTGGTGGAACGCCAGCTCCTCCGCCAGCGTCTGGTCCGAGGTGACCAGCGCGCCACCGACCACGTCGGAGTGGCCGCCGAGGTACTTGGTGGTGGAGTGCGCCACCACGTCGGCGCCCAGCGCCAGCGGCTGCTGGAGATAGGGGCTCGCGAAGGTGTTGTCCACCACCAGGCGCGCGCCGGCGGTGTGCGCGATCTCGGCGATCAACGCGATGTCGGTGATGCCCAGCAGCGGGTTGGAGGGGGTCTCCACCCACACCAGCTTGGTCTCGGGGCGGATCGCCGCCCGCACCGACATCGGGTCCGAGGTGTCGGCGACCGACCAGGCGACGCCCCACCGTTCGACGACCTTCGCCACCAGCCGGAAGGTGCCGCCGTAGGCGTCGTCCGGGATCACCAGGTGGTCGCCCGGCCTGAGCACCGTGCGCAGCAGGCAGTCCTCGGCCGCGAGCCCGGAGGCGTACGCCAGCGCGCGGGAGCCGCCCTCCAGCGCGGCAAGATTCTCCTCCAGCGCGGTGCGCGTCGGGTTCGCGGAACGGCTGTACTCGTAGCCGCCGCGCAGCCCTCCGACGCCGTCCTGCTTGTAGGTGGAGACCTGGTGGATGGGCGGGACCACCGCCCCCGTCAAGGCGTCGGGCTCCTGCCCGGCGTGAATGGCCAACGTCTCGAAGCGCCGCCCCACATGCTGCTCGTTCATGGACCCACGGTAGTGGCCTTACGGTGGGGTCAGGGACCGGGAACGCCCGTTCGCGGCTCCGGGTCCGCCGGCGGCATAGGGTGTCCCTGTCCGCCGGTACCACCCGTTCCGGCACCACCCGTTCCGGCACCACCCGTTCCGGCACCACCCGTTCCGGCACCACCCGTTCCGGTACCACCCGTTCTGGTGCCGCGCCACGCGCGCGGTACCCGCCTTACCCGCAGCGCCGCACACCGCACGAGGGGGAGCGTCTCCGCCATGGAAGCCCTGATCCTGCTGATCGCCCTGACCGCCGTCTTCGGCGTGCTGGTGCTGCCGGCGCTGCGCCGCCGCCGAGAGCGGCAGGAGTTCGAGCGGGCCGCCGCCCAGGCGGACGCCGCGACGGCCCGGGGCGGCGGGGTCTCGCTCGGCAAGGCGGGCGACGCCGCGGGGCCGAGCGCCGGGCTCGTTCCCGTCGACCAGCTCGACCTGCGGCTGCCGGGACCCGACGACGCGCTGGTGGAGGCGTTGGACGAGGTGCGCGCGACCGGCGGCTGGCGTCCCGCCGGGCAGTTGCTGGCGCTCACCGACGACAGCGAGCTGCGCTGGCAGCGTGTGCAGTCGCTGGCCGGCGCCGCGGCGATGGAGCTGGCGGAGTGGCGGGCGGCGGGCGGCGACCCGGAGAAGGGCCGGCCCGGCGCGGGCTGGCTGCGCGACTGGCGCACCGAGGAGCCGCGCGACCCGGGCGGCGCGCAGGTCTACGCACAGTTCCTGGTCTGGCAGGCGATGGCCGACCCGGGCGCGGCCGAGTACCGGATCGTCCTGGAGGAGGCCCGCACCGTCTGCGAGGAGGCCGCCGGGCTGGCCCCGGACGACCCGGTGCCGCACATCGTGGAGCTGGCGATCGCCCGCGGGCTCGACTACGCGCGCGAGGAGTTCGACGCCGTGTGGCGCCGGGTGACCGAGCGCGAGCCCCAGCACATGGGCGCCCACCTGGCGGCCCTGCCCTACCTCTCCGAGAAGTGGCACGGCTCGCGCAAGGACGCCGAGGGCTTCGCGGCGGCCGCCGCCGGCTCGGCGAAGCCGGGCAGCCTGCTGCCGGCGCTGCCGCTGTTCGCGGTCTACGACCATCTGCCGGACCTCCAGCACTCGCCCGGCATGTACCAGGGCGCGGTGGTCATGGACGCGATCGAGGCGGCGCAGTTCGCGTTGAACAACGTGCGGGACGACCACCCCGTGCGGCCGCACGTGCACCATCTGTTGCTGTGTTTCCTGGTCCGCGCGGAGCGGTACCCGGAGGCGGCGGAACAGGTCAGGGCGATCGACGGTTATGTGGGGGCGATCCCCTGGGTCGACGGCGAGAACCCGGCCGCCGAGTACGCGGCCTACCGGGCCATCGCCATCGCCGGCCGGTAGCCAGCCGGGCGGGACCCGCCCGAGGAGCGAGGAGATACGAGGAACATGCTGTACACCACCTTCAAGAACCGGCTGCCCACCGCCGAGGAGGCCCTCCCCGGCCGCGAGGAGCGCCCGTTCGCCGTGCCGTCGACCCACACCGTCCTGGGCAACGCGCTGCTCGGCCCCTACCCCGAGGGCCTTGAGGTCGCCGACTTCGGCCTCGGCTGCTTCTGGGGCGCGGAGCGGCGCTTCTGGCAGACGCCCGGCGTGTGGACCACCCTCGTCGGCTACCAGGGCGGCGTCACCGCGCACCCCACCTACGAGGAGGTGTGCAGCGGCATGACCGGGCACACCGAGGCGGTGCGGGTCGTCTTCGACCCGGCGAAGGTCTCCTACGAGGAGCTGCTGCGGGTTTTCTGGGAGTCCCACGACCCGACGCAGGGGATGCGCCAGGGCAACGACGTCGGCACCCAGTACCGCTCGGCGATCTACACCCACTCCCCCGAGCAGGAGCACACGGCGGAACGTTCCCGCGAGGCCTATCAGCGCGTCCTGGCCGACTCCGGCTACGGCCCCATCACCACCGAGCTGGCCCCGGCGGAGCCGCGGCCGTTCTATGTGGCGGAGGGCTACCACCAGCAGTACCTCGATCGCAATAAGACGGGGTACTGCGGGCTCGGCGGCACGGGGTTGTCGTGCCCGGTGGGGGTGGCTTCGGCGGAGCGCTGAGCCTGACCGAGGGAGGACGACGGCCCCCGGGGTGTACTGACCTCGGGGGCGAGGCGTGTAAGTGATCCCAAATCACCGGTTCACAGGTTCTCGCCTACGAGCATGGGCAGACGAAGGTAACCGACCCCAAGCCGCCAAGCGCAATGATTACACCTAAACCGCATCGTTAGCCCTGCCGCGATCAGCCCGGCGCCGAGAGCGAGGCCCGCCAACGTAAACGCCGCAATGACCGCTACTCAGCGCCTCACAATTCTACACATTTCACGATCCGTGAACTTTCGATTGAAGGCGTCAACGCTTGCGATGCAATTCAACACGCACCGCCGCTTGCATCCTCCTCATGGTCGCGTTTAGGTCACCCTCTTCATCCTGCACCCGAGTCCAAAATGTTTGCGCATCGGACGGGTCGACCGCCCTCCCGTAATCGCTCGTTACCGAATTAAGTTCCCGAAGGTGCTCAATTAAACTCCGCGCAATGGGTAAAATATCCCCATTATTCGGCGCCGCAAGCTCAATCTGAACATACAGATCTCGCAGCTCTTCGATAGCTGCAGCAGCTTCCAGAAATGCATCACCCCTGCGATTCCGACCTAGAAGTCGCGCGCATTCTTTTGCCGTGAATATAAATCGCTCACACGCCTCTCGACGCATCTCCCAAAGGGCTTGGTTTTTCTGCGAGGTAGCATTTTCCTCACGCGTTAGCATGGCCGCACATAACGTGGCTACGGCTCCGATAACTGCGGCTAGCACGGCCGCTGTCGTCTCAGACATACTCCAGATACTTCCAGAAGGACGAGCAACCAAACCTGGTCGCCTGCGGACCTATGAACCGGTTAGCTCCGGGCAGGTTGAATACCGCTCCGGAGCCTAGAATGGGCCTCTACCTCGGCGCCCTGGGTACGGTCGTCCTAGCGATTGTCGCGCGACCGGTTGCCCTGCGTGCGCGTGATGGTCTCCGTCGTTCGAGGGGAGTTGGTTCGGGATGGCGTCTGCCGGGGACGGGCGGTCCGTGGGGTTCTCGTCCGTAGGGGCGGAGCGGGTCGCTCAGGCCGCTTGCAAGGCGGTGGGGCTCGACGGGGCCGGGGCCGAGTTGGTGCGGTTCGGGGAGAACGCGTTGTTTCGGTTGGCAGCACATCCGGTGATCGTGCGGGTGGCTCGGTCGGTGGACTACCTGGGGTCGGTGCGGACCGAGGTGGGGGTGTCGCGGTGGTTGGCGCGGGAGGGGTTCCCGGCGGCTCGGGTGGTGGAGGACGTGGAGCAACCGGTCGTGGTGGACGGGCATCCGGTGACGTTCTGGCATCTGGTCCGGGAGGGGGATCGGAAGGCCACCTACGGGGAGTTGGGCGGGGTGTTGCGGGATCTGCACGCGCTGACGCCGCCAGATGTTCTCGAACTGGCTGCGTACCCGGCGTTCGGGCGTACCGATCTGCGGGTGGAGCGGGTGACCGGGATACCCGAGGACGACCGGGAGTTTCTGCGGGCGCGGGGGCGGGAGCTGCGGGAGGGGTTGGCCGGGTTGCGGTTCACCTCGCGGAAGGGCCCGGTGCACGGGGACGCTCATGTGCAGAACCTCATGGTGGACGCCTCGGGCACGGTGTTGCTGATCGACTTCGAGAACTTCAGCTTCGACCACCCCGAGTGGGATCTGATGGTCACCGCGACCGAACACCACAGCCTCGGTTGGCAGTCCCGCGAGCAGTACGCCGACTTCGTGGCCGCGTACGGGCGGGACCTGGGCGACTGGGAGGGGTTCCCGGTGCTGCGGGGCATCCAGGAGTTCCACATGACGACCTGGCTCATGCAGAACGTCGGCGAGAGTGCGGCCGTTGCGGCGGAGTACGAACGGCGGATCGCCTCGCTGCGCGACGACGACGCGCCCCGGAACTGGCAGCCGGGGTAGACCCGTTACTCGACGTTACTCGTCCATCTCCGTCATGGCGACGTGCACGCGTTCGTTGAACTCCCGGACCGTCGGATTCGTCGCGTGCGCCGAGACCTCGCGCTGGAAGTCCCTGACGTAGCGCACGAAGCGGGATGACTGGAGCGCGTCACCGGCCTCGACAGCGAGGGTGGCCGTGGTGGCGGCGGCTTCGAGTTCGCCGTTGAGGAGATGGCTCTGCGCGAGGACGAGCCGGCAGAAGCCGAGCGTGCGGGCGTACTTGGGGTCGGTGAGAGCGACGGCGCGTTCGGCGAAGCGCACGGCTTCCGCGCCCTGGCCGAGGTCCCGGAAGCAGTGGCAGAACTCGCCGATCATCTCGGCCTCGTCCATGTAGGCCAGCCAGTCCGGGTCCTCGCCGGTCTCGGCGCGCTCGAAGTGGCGCTCGGCCTCGTTCATTGCGCGCGAAGCGCCCCTGACGTCCCCGGCGGTGGAGAGCGCGCGGGCCTCGTGAGCCGAGAACAGGGTCATGGCGCGGGGTGTGGACCGCCCCTTGCCTCCCTCAACCGACGCGCGGGCGAGGCGAACGGCGCGGTCGGTCTGGCCGAGGTAGTTGGCCTGGTGGCTCATGTTGGTGAGGATGCGGGCGCCCATCATGCGGTCGTCCACGACCTGGGTAAGCCGCAACGTGCCCAACAGATACCGGTCGGCCAGCGCGTGGTTCCCGGTGTCGTAGGCGCTCCACGCGAGGAGTTGGGCGATTTCGGCTGCGGCCCCGAAGAGGGCGTTGCCCACCTTCTCGCTGTAGTGGGCGCGGAGCAGCGGAAGTACGTCTTCGCGGAAGTAGTGCCGCAGGGCGCGGTGTCCGTGGCCGCCGCCGAACTTGAAGTCGAGCTGCATGAACATCTCGGCGGCCGTGCGCACCGCCGCGACGTCGCGCATCCCGACCCGTCGGGCGTCTTCCCCGGCCGGACGTAAGCCGTCGGGCCGCGACACCAGCCAGGAGAGCGCCGCCCCGTTCACCTCGGCGTCCGGGAGCAGCGTCGAGCCGCCCTCCCCGGGGTCGGGGCTGGTGTGGCTCAACGCCTCCATGGCGTCCAGCGCATCCGGCAGGGAGTCGGCGTAGGCGGCGCTCGGAGCGGCCGGTGTGGGAGCCGTGGACAGGGCGGGGAAACCGAGGTCGGCGGGGCTGAGTCGACGCCGCAGCTTCTCGCCCAGAGCGCTCGCGAGGAACGCCGCCGTCTGTGGCTGGATTCCGCTGCCGTTGAGCCAGCGCTGTACGGCGACATGCGTCGTTCCGAGGTGTATGCCGCGTTGTCGCGCGACGTCCTGGACGCGCTTGGCGAGGCCCTTGTTGGAGACGCCTGCCTCTCTCATGAGGGCTGCCAAGCGGTGGTTGGGCTCCCTGGCCATGCTCCCCCTGCCGTTGGCGGGATAACAGCTGGTGTTCATCCTGCCACGCGGTTCTGACAACCGTGGGGGGTTCACCGATGAACCCCCCACGTTCCCCACTCGAACCCCCTGTGTGCGTGCGAACCCCCCGATGAACGCTCCCGGTTGGGTTGCCGTGCCTCTTCACTGGTCTCCACGCGGTGGACGGTCGCCGCAACCTCCGTGGAAGGGGCGAACGATGGGACGCGAGGAGGTGGGCGAACGGTGGCCCGGTGCCGGTGTGACCTGGCCGCAGGCATCGGAAACGCTCGCGTGCAGAGGGCTCCTGCGCTCCGTGCTGCTCGCCGCGTCCTCGCCCGCGTCGTGCCGGGCCGCTCGTGAGGCGGCACGTGAGACGTTGCGCGACTGGCAGTTGGAGGTCTCTGCGGACGACGTCGTCCTGTGTACCTCCGAACTCGTCGGCAACGCCGTGCATCACGCGAGGCCGGTCGGCAACTCGCCCGCCCCCACGCGTGATCACCGGCTCCTCGTCTCGTTCCAGGTCGCGTCTGGCCATCTGTTCGTCGGGGTGGCCGACGACGACTCCACACCGCCGGTACTGCCTCAGAGCGACTTCCCGCTCCCCGGCGCGCTGTTGAGCGAACGGGGCCGTGGCCTCCTCCTCGTCCAGGTGGTGGCCGACGCCGTCTGGTGGTCGCCGCGCCACGGGGGCGGCAAGAGCGTCTTCTGCCGCTTCGACCTGAAGGACAGAGACAAGCGAGGCAAACGATGAACCCACCCCAAGACTCCGCGACGATCCGCCGTGCTCTGCCGCTCTCGGGCGGCGCGGGGCGACCGTTCGGGGACCGGTCGGAGAGGCGCAAGGCTCCGGCGCGGTGGGCGCCCACCGGGGAGACCGCCGAAACCGGCTCCCCCGTCCCCGGTGGGGCACCCGAACTCCGTGCTCGGGGTGGTGCGTTGTGATCACACCCCGATCGGTCATCAAGGCCGCTGAGTGGACCCTCAGCGAGGAGACGGCCGAGGGGGCGCCCCGCGCCATCTTCGGTGTCACGTGCGTGACCTGCGCTGCGGAGTCCGGGTTCGTGGACAACGAACCCCATCCGATCGAGATGTGGGCGCTTCGGCACACCAGCCTCCACACCGGCCACCGCCTGTTCCGGCTCACCACCGAGTGGTTCCTGCGGGTCGATCCGGCGCCCGGCAACCCGCTCCACGACACGGAGAAGGAGAACGCACCGTGAGACAACGCCTGTTGTGCGCCGGAGTCTGGGTCTTCTGGCTGGTGGTTGTGGGGCCGCTGGTCGTGATCAGTGATCCGAGCCGAGCAACGTTCCTCTGATGCCGACGCGCCGCCGGGCGCGTTCCACAACCTCATAGCAAGGCCGGACCACCCCTGAACCCTGGCAGGCACTGGGTGGTCCGGCTGGGATTCCGCGGAACCCCGATGCCGATGGTATCGGGGCCGCGGTCGTGCCGATCAAGCCGACGCACCGCCTCAGGCCATTCCAAGTCAGCGCGTGAGAAAGGGTGTTGAGGCCGTGGACGGCCC
Source organism: Streptomyces zhaozhouensis (assembly GCF_900230195.1). GTDB lineage: Bacteria > Actinomycetota > Actinomycetes > Streptomycetales > Streptomycetaceae > Streptomyces > Streptomyces zhaozhouensis. The sequence continues at coordinate 281,959 of NZ_OCNE01000004.1, read as the reverse complement.
GGATGACGAGATGGGACCACTCAACGAGGAGTTCGACCCGGATGCCGTGCTGTGGGTGCGGGGCGTCGACTACGTCGGCGGGTGGCGCGAGGCGCGGGGAGCGGCACGGGAGTTGTCCGACGCGTTGGCCCGCGCTGGCCTGGCCGGAGACGATGTCACGGTGCGCGCGGACGCCGCCCCCGACGGCTCGGGGCTCGTGCGGCTCACCTGCTCGGCGGAGACAGCACGGAACGTCGCGCTGCTGACCCGCGTAACGGCGGCCCGGCTGCGGCGGGCGGGGTGAGGGGCGGTGGCATCTTTCCTACGAACTGAGAGCCCAGCCACGACAAGCCGACCACGACGAAAGCGTCGTGTGGCCACTCAGGCGCGGGGACACCTCAGCCGACCATCGGGCTGTGGCCACTCCTCCCTGCTCTTCACGTCACGCCCCGTCAGTCGATGGTCGAGTGGCGTTCTCGGCTCACCCTGGGAGGGGACGGCGGGCGCCCGGACGGGACCGGCCGCCAGGCCGCACGCCCGGCCAGGGCAGCCCGCCCGGCCGGCGCGCCGCAGGCGCGCCCTTGAGGGAGTAGAGACGGGTTTCGACAGGGGCGGGTCCCCTACATACCTCGCAAAACAGTAGGTCAGTATCGGTCGGCGCGTTCGCCAACCGACACCTCCAACTGCTTGATCTTGCCGCTACTGCTCAATTCGGCGTACACAGGGCGGTCGCCTGGCGTGTCAACGGAACGGGCGAGTTCTACGAAACGCGCGATCTCGTCCAGCGTCATGTCCTTGGTCTCGCCGCTGAGTTTGAGCATCTGGGCCATGACGGACATCATCTCAGGCTCACGGGCTTGGTGTGTCACGGTTCGGTCAGCCAGAGTCAGTTGAGCGCTCGGCAGTAGAGGGACCGGGATGAGCAGGTGCGACCGGCCCTTGGGCCTTCGGCAATGCAAGGAGCACCTTGGGAGCCCTGCCCGCAGACACTGCGCCGGGCCTCAGGCATCGTTCGGGACGGCCCCCGAGGTGGAGAGAGGGCCGGTGATGGCATAGCTGAGTTGAGTCCGGCTGGCGCTCGTAAGCATTCGTTCGAGGATGAGCGGACGGTCGTTGTCGCCGGTGGCGATGTGCGCAGCGGAGAGAACGGGCATCGCCTCGGGGATGTCGAGCGCCGCCCGCTCGTCCGGTAGCGGCATCCGGGCACTGACGGTCTCTCGCCACGTGAGGTGGTGCCCGGCTTTTGCCAGAGCCGCATAGACCTGGTCCGGGCTGATGTCCGGGTTCTCCAGCTCCTCGACCTCGGCGGCCGTCGCCAGCGGGATCACCATCCGGTGCATGGCGCGGGTGCCCGTGGTCGGGTCGGCGAGGAGGCGGTCAACGAGGAAGACCGCCTCGCCCTCTTCCAGGCCGAGCAGCGGGCCCGTGGTCGCCGTCGTGTGGCCGCGTGTGACCGTCGGGGGCTCGACTTCGGCCCAGTCGGACAGGCCGGTGCGGAAGGTGTCGCCCTCGCGGGTGATGGTGCGGTCGATCGTGACCGACGGAGTCGGGATGGAGCGGACGAAGCTGCCCTTGCCGTGGACGACGTCGATCAGCCCTTCCGACCGTAGGCGGTCCACGGCCTTGCGGACCGTCGGGCGGCTGACCTGGTAGCGCTCCATGAGCTGGGCTTCCGAGGGGAGTAGCGCTCCCGGCGGGTACTCACCGGCCGCGATGCCGCTTCGGATCTCGGCTGCGACCTGCTGGTACAGCGCTCCGGGGCGCTGGATCTCTCCCATGGCCGGGGCCCTCTTCCCTTCGCTGACGTTTCGTTACGCGTCCTGACGTGTGGTGACGTCACTCGTAAGCATAAGCACTTGCCTCCGGCCGTCAAGGTGTCGCATACTCTCAACTCGTAAGCACGAGTGACGTCACAAGACGTCTTGTCTGGAGGCGATAGCTGATGCAGTCCATCCCCGTGGACACGACCCGGCTCGGCGTACTGCGGTGTGCGGTGGGTCCTGAACCCAAGCTCGCGGACTACGAGCGGGGCGAGGTAAAGAAGGACCGGGACGGCAACACCGTCTACACCGTGGCCGTGATGGTCCGGCAGGACGGGCGGCGGGTCTCGGTCATCGAAGTGGCGGTGCCGGGTGAGCCCAAGGGCCTTGTCGAGGGCACCGAGGTGCGGATCACCGGCCTGGAGGCGTTCGCCTGGGCCATGGGCGACCGGCACGGAGTGAGCTTCCGGGCCTCGGCCATCACCCCCGTACCGGCCAAGGGCACGGGCGGTGGTGCCTGATGGACGGCTCCCACCTGCTCGCCCTGGTCCTCGCCGTGCTGGCCTGGTGCGCGGTCGTCGGCCGTGAGTTCACGCTCCGGCATCCCGCCTGGCGGTGGTACCTGACCGGCTACCCGCTCATGGCAGCCCGCGTTCTGCTGACCTGGCGCAAGGTCGCACAGGTCAACGACCTGACCGTCTCCTACCAACCGACACGCCGGGTCCTGGGCGAACTCGTCGTGCGTGGTGAGGCGTTACGCGGCCTCGCGCCCCGGGCCGGCCTCCCGCGTCCCGTACCCGGCGGGCTTCAACTCACCGTGCGGCTGCGCCCCGGGCAGACTCCGGCGCCGTTCCTGGACGCCGCCGACGCGTTGGCCCACGCCTGGCGGGCGCACGCCGTGCGGGTCGTCTCCCCGCAACGCGGGCTCGTGGTGATCACGGCCACGGCGTTCGACCCGCTGGCCGAACCACTGGACGGCGCCAGGGAGTCGGCTGCGCTACTCACCGCCGTACTCGGTGTCGTGGAGACCGGCCGCGACTGGGTCATGGACTTCCGACGGGTGCCGCACTGGCTGATCGTCGGCGCGACCCGTTCCGGCAAGTCCACGCTGCTGGCCCGCCTCGTGTCCCAGCTCGCCCCGCAACCCGTGGCCCTGGTGGGCATCGACTGCAAGGGCGGAATGGAACTCAGCCTGTTCCGCGAACGGTTCACCACGCTGGCCAGCAACAGACGTGAGGCCGTGGACGTCCTGGCGGCGCTCGTCGCCGAGGTCCACGACCGGATGCGCGCCTGTCGCGCCGCCGGCGCCCGTTCGGTCTGGGAGTTGCCGGAGGAGGAACGCCCCGTCCCCGTCGTGGTCCTGGTGGACGAGTTGGCGGAGCTGTATCTCACCAACGGCAGCCGCGCCGATCGTGGCGAGGCCGAGCAGTGCTCGACCAGCCTCCTGCGGCTGGCCCAACTCGGCGCCGCTCTCGGCGTGCACCTGGTGGTGGCCGGGCAGCGTGTCGGCTCTGACCTCGGCCCCGGGGTCACCGCGCTCCGTGCCCAACTGGCCGGCCGCGTCTGCCACCGGGTCAACGACCCTGGCACGGCGGAGATGGCCCTCGGCGACCTCAACAAGGACGCCGTCGCCGTCGCCCAGTCCATCGGCACCCACGAACAGGGCGTCGCCGTCCTGGCGGCCGACTCCGGCGGCTGGGTCCGGGGCCGTTCCTATCTCACCCGGCCCGACGCGGCCCGGGAGGCGGCACATCGCCACGCCTGCCTGGCCCCGAGCCTGCCCGCCCTTCAAACCCCGGTGGAGGCAGGTGAGGAGTCGTGACCTCGGCGTTGAGCATCCCCCTCGTCGTCCTCCTCGGCGCGATGACCTTCCTGCTGGTGCGCGGCCGGTCCGTGCGCGGCTGGGAGGCGGCCCTGATCGCCCTCTTCGGATTCCACCTCGCCCTGACGCCCATCGGGCCTGCCCTGCTCGTCAGCGTCGAGTGGCTGTTCAGCGGCTTCGCCCAGACCTGACCGACGAGAGAGCCCGAGAGAGCCCAAGTGAGCCCGAGAGGAGGTGTACCCACCCGTGCCCATGCGCCGCGTCCCCTGCCCTCGCTGTAAGGGCGAACGCACCCGGACGACCTGGACCGGCCGACAGCGCCGCTGCCGCTGCTGCCGGGGAACCGGCACCATTCGCTGACCAACTGAACCCCGTGAGGAGTGAACGCCATGGACCGACACCACCCCACCCCCGTTACCCGTGCCGCCCCGGCGGCCCACCCCGGAAGGAGCCCGCCCCATCCCGCCAACGCACCACGACCCGACCGGCGGGCGCGCCGCTGCCCAGCGAACGGCGCGCCCTCCCCGGCTCCCCGAGACCGACCGTGACGTCATCCGCCTCGCCAACGACCCCCGCTTCGGGCGCTGGTTGGCACAGGTCACCGCGACCGGCGGCTGTGCCCACCCCGTCCAACTGACCGGCTCCACCACCACCTACGACCCCGCGACCGGCGAGATACTTCGCCGCTACGACACCGCCGACGAACCGGGCGAACGCCTGCTCGTCCGCTGCCGCAACCGCCGCGCCACCGTCTGCCCGGCCTGCTCCCGACTCCACGCCGGCGACACCTACCACCTGGTCCGCGCGGGTCTCCTCGGCGGCAAGAACGTCCCCGCCGAGGTGGGCCAACGCCCCCGGCTCTTCGCCACCCTGACGGCGCCCAGCTTCGGGGCCGTGCACCGAACCACCAACGGCGAGCCCTGCCGCCCACGCCGCGCGCCCCGCCGCTGCCCCCACGGACGCCCCGTCGACTGCCACGCCACCCACACCACGGACGACCCGTTAGCCGGGCAACCGCTCTGTCCGGACTGCTACGACTACCCCGGCCATATCCTGTGGCACGCCCACGCCGGGCGGCTGTGGAAGGCGTTCACCGACAACCTGTACCACCACCTCGCGGCCGACACCGGCCACACCCGGGCCGCGCTCCGCCGTTCCGTCCGCCTCTCCTACGCCAAGGTCGCCGAATACCAGCGCCGCGCCGCCGTCCACGTGCACGCCGTCCTCCGCCTCGACGACCGCGACGGGACACAACCGCCCGAGGGCATCGACGCGGACACCTTGGCCGGGTGCGTCCGGACGGCCGCCGCTGCGGTCCGCCTCGACACCCAGCACACCGCCGCGCTCGGGCAACGCGCACTGCGCTGGGGACGACAGCTCGATGTCCGGCCCCTGAGCACCGCTACCGTCACCGACGACGCCGTGGCGGCCTACGTCGCCAAGTACGTGAGCAAGGGCGCCGCCGACACCGGAGCCGGCCTCGACCGCCGCGTCACCGGCCCCGACGACATCGCCGCCGCTCGCGTGACCCCGCACGTCCGCGCCCTGATGGCCACCTGCTGGCGCCTCGGCGCCCTGCCCGAACTCGCGCCCCTACGGCTCCGCGCCTGGGCCCACACCCTCGGCTACCGGGGCCACATCCTCACCAAGTCCCGTGCTTACTCGACGACTTACGCCGCGCTCCGCGACGCCCGCGCCCAGCACCGCCGGCCGCAGGAAGAGGACGCCCCGCACACCGTCACCGAAGCCAACTGGCGCTACGCCGGCTCCGGCCACACCCCCGGCGCCGCCCTCCTCGCGGCGGGTATCGCCGAGGACCTGGCACGGAACCGGGAGTGCGCCCGGGAGGCTGGCGAGTGAGCCGCCCAAGCGCCCGGGAGTGGGGGCGCGCACAGGCGCTCCGGGCGCCGGAGTGGAGCGAGGAACGGTGGCGGCGGATATCCGGCATCCTCGGCCTGGAGCTGCGCCAGCGCACCGTTCCTCACCGCGACGGCCTCACTCCTCCTTCCACACCGGCACGAGAAGATCGGGGTTGAACGGCTTCCGCCCCTTGCCTGCCGGGTGGACGATCACCGCGTGCAGGGCCTCGAAGACCAGCGCGCGGCGCTGCGAGACGTGCAGCCCCTTCCAGCGTTCCCGCACGTCCTCCGTCTCCCCCGCCCGCGCGGCCATGGCCTGGCGGCGGTGCCGTTCCGCCCGAAGCTCCTTCAGCTGGGCCTCGATCTTCTTCACCCCGGGGAAGTAGACGTCGTCGCTGATCGCGTCGTTCTGCCACTCCTCCGACAGCCGGGAGCGCTTGGCCACCAGGCGCGCCAGCCGCTCCTCCCCGTCCCAGGGCTCCGCGCTCGCGGCCCGCGCCTGCCGTTCCTCCAAGCGGGCCAGCACGGCCTCGATGACGTACTCCTCGACAAGGTCGCCCTGGCGTCCGAGTCCGCCGCATCCTCCGGCGGCCTTCGAGGGGCAGACGTACAGGTGCGACTTGCAGTCCTTGTGACGGGACACCCGGAGCGCGGTGCCGCACATCTTCCCTTCGTGGACGCGTCCGCACCGCAGCACGCCCGTCAGCAGGTGCCGCGCCTGGCTGTGGTTCTCGGGGAGAACGTCGCCGATCTCCTGGCCGGTGCCGACGCTACGGCCCCTGCGGGCCTGGAAGACGGCGTCCACGGCCTCCCACTCCGCCGGGGTCACGATGGTCTCCCACTGGCCGACGACGGGAGCGCCTTCCTCGTCCCGCAGGATCTCGCCCCGGTAGTTGCGCCAGCCGCACACCCGGGGGTTCCAGAGGGTCAGCTTGAGGGACCGCAACGTCCACTCGTTGCCGAGCGACGTTCTGAGTCCGGCCGCGCGCCACTCGGCGCAGATGGCGGTGAGCGACTTTCCACGGGGAAGGTCCCGGATCGCCTGGCGCACGTACGGCGCCTCCGCCTCGTTGAGGGTGCGCTTGTCCTCGTTCCAGCCGAACGGGCGTGTCCCGCCGACCGGTACGCCGCGCTCGGCGCGGGAGCGGTGGTTGTCGCGCAACCTGCGCTGGATCTTGCGGACCTCGATCTTGGAGATCACGACGCCGAACAGGCCCATGGCCTCGACGTCCTCGCTGTAGAGGTTCTTCGGGCCTCGGGCGTCGGCGTAGACCCGGCCGTCGTCGTAGGTGAGCGCGTCCACGAACCGTTCGTAGTCCCCGGCCCGGCGCACCAGCCGGTCGTCCGCGACGACCACCGCGCCGCGCACCGCGCCCCCGTCCGGGAGCCGTCCGGCCCGCAGCGCGCGCAGCATCGCCTCGAATCCGTCGCGCGTGACGCCCGCCTTGGCCGCCGACAGGTCGTTGTCGGTGATCTCCGCGACGACCGACCAGCCCAAGCGCCGCGCCGTGGCGCCGTTGGTCCGGTGCTGGTCCTCGACACCGTGTTCGTCCTTCTCGGTGTCCGAGGAGATCCGCGCGTACGAGATCACGGGTAAGGGCTGGTCCACCACGGCTCCTCCTGCGGGCTGAAAATATGCCGTTGGAGCAGTGATACCACCAGCAGTACCTGGACAAGAACCCGGCGGGCTACTGCGGGCTCGGCGGCACCGGTCTGTCCTGCCCGGTGGGGGTGGCACGGGCCTGAGGCCGGCGCCGGCGGGCGGGCTCAGGCCGGCGTGACGGCCGCGCGCACGCCGGGGAGGCCGTCGAACGCCGTGTTGCCGTCGGTGGTCAGCAGCGTCCTGGCCGTGGCGGCCGCGGTCGCCGCGATGATCAGGTCGTGGGCGCCGCGGGGCTTCCCCTCGCGGCGCACGTGGGCCAGCAGCCGGGCGTGCACGAGCGCCACGTCGTCCGTGTAGTCCTCGACCGGGATCAGGGCGCGCACGCCGTCGACGAACTCCTGCCGCCGCACGCGCCGTTGCCCCTCGGACAGCTCCACCCCGCATTGCAGCTCGGCGAGGCTCACGGCCGCGATGGTCACGTCGTCATCCTCGTCGAGCACCCGCGCGAGACCGGCCTGGCCACGCTCGGCCCGGATGACGACGCCCGTGTCCAGGATCAGTCGTCGTGCCATGCCGCGCTCATCTGGTCGGTGACGCTCTCTCGAGCGGCGGCCACATCGTCCGCGAAGCCCTCGTCCACCGGGTGCGACTCCAGGAACGCCTTGATCGCCGCACCGTTGCCGGCGGGCGTGGGAGCCAGCGTCGCCAGCCGTCGCCCGCCGCGGGTGATCACGATCGTCTCTCCGTGCTCGGCCCTGTCGAGCACGGAGGCGAAGTTGCGTGCGACCTCCGTCGCCGTCATCGTCCTCATGGAATCAGAGTATCTGATTTCCCCTGATGAGGGGGTGGCACGGGCCTGAGGCCGGCGTCGAGTCGACCGACGACGGCCCCTGGCACCACGCGCTGCGCGCCGAGGCGTGGCCGCCCCGCACTCGCTGCCACCGGCTCCCGGCCCGGCTCGTACGGCCGCTGACCGCCTGCGACGGGGCGCGCGGGCTGCCCGCGCTCGCCGCCGTCGCCGTCGCCGAACTGCCGGAGCCCACCGCCGCGCACCCGCCGCGGGCGATGGTCGACAAGGGGCTGATCACCTGGGACGCCCCCGGGCACGGTGGAGCGGGGTGAGGTGCGCGCCCCCCGGTGCGCACCCCACCCCCCTATGCCGCGGCCCCGCGTACGGGGGTCGCGGCGAGCAGCCGTTCGAAGCGCGCGTGGAGCGCGGGCCCCGGGGCGACGCCCAGGTGCCGCGCCAGTCCCTCGCGGACCCTGGCGAACTCCGCCAGCGCCTCGTTCGGCTGCCCCGCCTTCTCCAGGGCGTCCATGAGCAGTCCTGAGACCGCCTCGTTCCACGGGTGTTCCACGGTCAGCTCGGTCAGTTCCGCGATCAGTTCGCGGTGGCAGCCCATCACCAACCAGGCGGAGCCGTTGGCGAGTTGGGCGGCGAGCCGTTCGCGGTGCAGCGCCTGCCTGGCGCGTTCCGCCCAGGGGGAGTCGAAGCCCGCCATGGGTGCCCCGTGCGCCACCCCGAGGGCCCTTCCGTAGAGGAACGCCCGCGCGGCGGGCTCTCCCGTCTCCCCGGCGGCGCGTGCCAGCCGCCGGAAGTGGTGCACGTCGACCCGTTCCGGCGCCGCCCGCAGCGCGTAGCCGGCGCGGCCCCGCACCAGGGCCCCGGGGTCGGCGCCGCCCTCACCGAGCGCCCGGCGCAGCCGTTTGGCGCAGGTGTACAGCGCGTCCCTGGGGTCCTCCGGCAGCTCCTCCCCCCACATCCGCTCGATCAGCACCTCGTCGCGGACCAGCTCGTCCGGCTGCCACGCCAGGCAGGCGAGCAGGTCGGCGGCGCGCCCGGCGGGGAAGGAGTCCGGCCGTCCGTCGACGCCCAGGGCCACCGTTCCCCACAACCGGACTCGCACCGTCGCCTCCCGCACCGTTCGTTCTCCCGCTCGCCGCCATCCTCGCGAGCGGCGGCGCGTTTGCCGCATGGACCGCGCATGGGAGCCGCGCCGGCGCGGGGCACCGCGCACGGGCGGGGGCGGGGGCGCGAATGGACGGTCGTGCGCCCTCGCCCTATCATCTGGCCGTGTCTCCCGACGTGCTGTCCGCCAGGCTGCTCGGCCCTCTGGAGGTGACCGTCGGGGGGCGGCCCGTGCGGCTGACCGGGCGCCAACGGGCTCTGTGCGCGGCCCTTCTCATCGACGCCAACCACCCCGTGCCGGTGGAGCAGCTCGTGCACCGGCTGTGGGACGCGCGGCCCCCCTCGGCGGCGGGCGCCAGGCTGCGTTCCCTCGTCACCGAGGTACGGCGCGCGCTGGGGGCGCGGGCCGACGCCCTGGAGACCCGCAGCCCCGGCTATCTGCTGCGCGTCGCGCCGGGCCGGTCCGACCTGGCGGCCTTCGAGTCCCTGGTGGCCGAGGGCTCCCGGGACGCGGGCCGTGGCGACTGGCCGGCGGCCGAGGAACGCTACGACCGCGCGCTCGCGCTGTGGCGCGGCGATCCGCTGCCCGACCTGCCCGCGGTGCCCGAGCGGCGGCGGCTGCTTGAGCTGCACACCACCGCCGTCGAGGGCCGCTGGGAGGCGGCGGTGGAACGCGGGGAACGGGGCGCCGTGGTCGCGGAACTGACCCGGCTCGCCGGGGAGCACCCGCTGCGGGAGAGGCCGCACGCGCTGCTGATGCGGGCGTTGCACGCGGAGGGCAGGACGGCGGAGGCGCTGGAGGTGTACGCGGCGCTGCGGCGGCGGCTGGTCGACGAGCTGGCCGTGGAGCCGTCCGCGGAGCTGGCCGCCGTGCAGCGCGGGCTGCTGCTGCCCCGGCCCGTGGCGCCCTCCGCCCCGACGCCTCCCGCCTCGGCGCCCCGGGCCCCGACGTTCTTGTCGTCGGCGCCCTCGTCGACGGCGCCCGAGCCGCCCGCCGCGCGTTCCCTCGCGGAGGTCCCCAGGCAACTCCCGGGTGTCACCCCGCTGTTCACCGGGCGGGACGAGGAGTTCCGCCGGCTCGACGCCGCGCTGGCGCACGGCGGCCGGCTGATCGCCGTCACCGGTCCCGCGGGGGCGGGGAAGACGGCGGTGGCGCTGGCCTGGGCGGGGCGGGTGGCCGACCGCTTCCCGGACGGGCAGCTCTGCCTCGACCTGCGCGGCTTCGACCGTTCCGGACCGATGCCGGTGGCGGAGGCGCTGCCCGTGCTCCTCCAGGGTCTCGGCTGCCCGGCGGCGCGCGTGCCGGTGACCGTCGAGGCGCAGGCGGCGCTGCTGCGCACGCTGCTGGCCGACCGGCGCGTCCTGCTCGTGCTCGACGACGCGGCGGACGCCGCGCAGATCCGCCCGCTGCTGCCGGGGCCCTCCCGGTCCGTGGTGCTGGTCACCAGCAGGGACCGGCTGAGCGGCCTGGTGACGGCGGACGGGGCGCGCCGGGTGGTCTGCGAGGCGCTGCCGCCGGCCGACGCGCTGGCGCTGCTGGGCCGCACGGTCGGCGCCGACCGCGTCGCCGCCGAGCCGGAGGCGACGGCCCGCCTGGCGCGGCTCTGCGACCATCTGCCGCTCGCCCTCTGCGTCGCCGCGTCCCAGCTCGGCGAGCGGCCGGCCACCAGGGTCGCCGACTACGTCGAGGAGCTGGCCGAACGCGGGCGGCTCGCGCGGCTCGCGGTCGAGGGCGACGCCCAGCTGGTCGTCAGCGCCGCGCTCGACCTGACCTACGCGAAGCTCTCCGACCCGGCGCGCCTGGTGTTCCGTTCGCTGGGCGCGGTCGGGGGGACGGGCCGCTCCGCGCCGGCCGCCGCCGCGGGGGCCGGGGTGGAACGGTCGGTGGCCGAGGACGCGCTGCGCGGCGCGGTGCGGGTGCACCTGGTCACGGAGGCCGCCGACGGGCGGTTCACCTGGCACGACCTGGTGCACGAGTTCGCCGCGCAGCGGCTGGACGAGGAGGAGTCGGGTGAGCGGCGCGCGGCGGCGACCCGCCGGCTGCTCGACCACTATCTGCACGGCGCGCAGCGGGCGGCGCTGGCCTGCCGCCTCCAGTCGTCGCGGCTGCCGCTGGACGCCCCGGCGCCGGGGGCGCGCCCGCCGGAGTTCGCCGACCGGACCGAGGCGCTGGCCTGGATCCACCGCGAGTGGGAGGACCTGACGGCCGCGCTCACACACGCGGCGGAGCACGGTCCCGGCCGGCCGGCGTGGCAGCTGGTCGTCAGCCTGTCCGACGTGATGGCGCACCAGCTGCCGCTGGCCGAGTGGCTGCGGCTGGCCGGGCTGGCGCTGCGCGCCGCCGACCGGGCGGGCGACCGGCTGGGCGGCGTGGCGGTGCGGCTCTCCCTGGCGCTGGCGCACTGGCGGGCGACGGACCTGCCCGCCGCGCTGGCGGAGTACGGCCTGGCCAGGGAGCTGGCCCGCGAGGCGGAGTGGTCGGAGGGCGAGGGGGTGGCGCTCCAGGGGATGGGCGTGGCCACCAAGCAACTGGGCCGGCCCCGGGAGGCGTTGGGGTACTACCGGCAGGCGCTGGCGCGTTTCCGGGAGGCCGGTCTCGACGCGGACGTGGCGGCGGCGCTGAGCAACATCGGCTCCGCGCACCTGGCGCTGGGCGAGCCCCGGCTCGCCGGCGAGGCGCTGGACGCGGCGCTGCCGCTCGCCAGGGGCGGGGGCAAGCCGCACTTCCACGCGATGGTGCTGGTCAACCAGGGGCTGGTGCGGCTGCGGCTGGGCCGGCACGCGGAGGCGCTCGACGTGCTCGACGAGGCGCTGCGCGCGGCGACGGAGGCCGACCTGGAGTATGTGCGGGCGGTGGCCTCGGAGACGCTCGCCATGGTGCACGCGGACGCCGGGGACCACGCGCGGGCCCGCCGGGCGTTCACGGAGGCGCTGGCGCTGGCGGTGGCCGTGGAGAACGACAACTGCCGCACCGCGTGCCTGGTCGGCCTCGCCGAGACGGCCAGGGTGGCGGGCCGGCTTGAGGAGGCGGGGCGCCGGCTCGACGAGGCGCGGGCGATCGCCGCGCGGACCGGGGAGGCGACGGAGAGCACGATGGTGCTGCTCGGCGAGGCGGAGCTGTTCCTGGCGTCGGGCGACGCGGTGGGGGCGCTGTCCCGCGTCGAGGAGGCGGAGCCGGTCGCGGCGGAGGGCGCCAGGTTCGCGCTGACGCGGCTGCGCCTGCTGCGGGCGCGCGCCCTGGCGCGGCAGGGTGCCGCCGCCCCCGCCGAGGAGGCCGCCCGCGACGCGCTGCGGCTCGCCGAACGGTCGGGGGAACGGGCCGTCGCCGCCCGGGTCTCGCGCTTTCTCGGGGAACTGACCGGTCGGGACGGGCGGCTCACCCCCTCGGCTGGGGCCACGGGTCCGGCGGGCTCGCCTCCCCGGTGACACGCCCCGCGCGCCGGGGCGCCTCGGTCAGCCGGGGGCGGGTGCCGGACGGGGCGAGCGGGCGCGGCGACACCGGCTGGGGGTCGCGGACGACGGCGTCGACCGCCGCGCGGCCCACCGGGACCGGCCGCGTCCCCGCCGCCCACGCCGGGCCGGGTGCCCGGCACCTGTGCGCCGTCGGCCACGCGGAACGGTAGGCCGCCCCGTCCTCACCGCGCACGGCCGAAAAGGCGGTGGTGCCGGGCGGCGGGCGCGGGTAGGCAGTCACTGGGGGTCGAGGACCCCGGTGCTCGCGAACGGACAACCGCCGCCGAGAAGTTGGGGATGAGCCGACGATGCTGACCGACCTCACCGACCGCCTGCCGACGCCCCGGGAGGCGTTGCCCGGACGCTCCGAGCGGATGTACACCGTCCCCGAACGGCACCGCGTGCTGGGCACGCCGCTGCTCGGCCCCTACCCGGAGGAGTGCGAGATCGCGGAGTTCGCGCTCGGCTGCTTCTGGGGCGCCGAGCGCCGCTTCTGGCGGACCGAGGGGGTGTGGACCACGCTGACCGGCTTCCAGGGCGGCCCGACGCCGCACCCCATCTCGGAGGAGGTCGCCTCCGGCCGCACCGGCCACGCCGAGACGGTGCGGGTGGTCTTCGACCCGGCGCGGGTCTCCTACCGCGCGCTGCTGCGGGTCTTCTGGGAGGGGCACGACCCGACGCAGGGGATGCGCCAGGGCAACGACATCGGGACGCACTGCCGCTCGTTGGTCTTCCACCGCTCCCCCGCCCAGCGGGAGGCGGCCGAGGAGACCCGCGACACCTACCAGAAGATCCTCGCCGACGCCGGCTACGGCCCGATCACCACGGAGATCGTCGCCGAGGCCGACTTCCCGTTCTACCCGGCCGAGGAGCGCCACCAGCAGTACCTCGACCGCCACCCCCGCGGCTACTGCGGCCTCGGCGGCACCGGGCTGGCCTGCCCCGTCGACTGACGCACCGGCCCGCCCACCGCTCCCCCAGCCCCCGGCGCCGACCCGACCGATCGCCGGGGGCTTCCGCGTGCCCGCGCGGCCCGCTCTGCCCGTGGCAGATCTGCCACGGGGCGAGATTCCGGACACGGCGGGGTCCGCCCGCCGATGGTGGACGACGAGGGCGACGCCCGGCGGACGGCCGGCGTCGCGGGAAGCGGAGGAAGAGGAGGTTCCACGTGATGACCACACCGGTCACCGCGTCCGAGGGCGAGACCCAGGCGACGCGGTTCGACGACGATTTGAACGCGCGGCTGCTGACACAGCGCATCGTGTTCCTCGGCACCCAGGTCGACGAGGTCTCGGCCAACCGGGTCTGCGCACAGTTGCTGCTGCTGTCCGCCGAGGACCCGCGCAACGACATCAGGCTGTTCATCAACAGCCCCGGGGGCTCGGTCTCCGCCGGACTCGCGATCTTCGACACGATGCGGCTGATCCCCAACGACGTCGCCACGTTGGCGCTGGGACTGGCCGGCAGCATGGGTCAGTTCCTGCTCACCGTGGGGGCGCGCGGCAAGCGTTACGCGCTGCCGAACGCGCGGGTCATGATGCACCAGCCGTCCTCCGGCATCGGCGGCTCCACCGCCGACATCGCGATCCAGGCGGAGAACCTGGAGCACACCAAGCGGACCATCGAACGGATCACCGCGGAACACACCGGCCAGAGCGAGGAGACGATCGCCAGGGACGGCGACCGCGACCGCTGGTTCACGGCCGAGGAGGCAAGGGAGTACGGAATGGTCGACCGGGTGGTGGCCTCGCTGGCCGACATCCGGCCGGACTCGCAGCGCAGGACGGGGTTCTGAGATGGGTCAGTACACGATTCCCACCGTGGTCGAGCGCACCCCCAACGGGGAACGCGCCTACGACGTCTACAGCCGGCTGCTGTCGGACCGGGTCATCTTCCTGGGCACCGAGATCGACGACGGGGTGGCCAACGTGGTCATCGCGCAACTGCTCCACCTGGAGTCCTCCAGCCCGGAGCGGGAGATCTCGATCTACCTCAACTCACCCGGGGGATCGCCCACCGCGCTGATGGCGATCTACGACACCATGTCGTTCGTCAACGCGCCGATCGCGACCTACTGCGTGGGTCAGGCCGGCTCGACGGCCGCCGTGCTGCTGGCGGCCGGCGCGCCCGGCCGGCGCGCGGTGCTGGAACACGCGCGGGTCCTTCTCGGCCAGCCGGCCAGCGGCGGGCAGCGGGGAACGGTCGCGGACCTCGCCATCCAGGCGAAGGAGATGCTGCGCATCCGGCGCCAGGTCGAGGAGGTCCTGGCCCGCCACACCGGCCACGACGTGGAGACCCTGCGCGCGGACATGGACCGCGACAAGGTGTACACAGCGGAGGAGGCGGTCTCCTACGGCCTCGCCGACCACGTGCTGCGCTCCCGCCAGAACGGGTGAGGGGGCGCGGGGGCGACCGCCCGGCCACACCACGCACGTGGACGGTCGGCCAACTCCCGCCGCCCCGCGCCGCGCGGTTCCCACCGCCCTCCGAGCCGCCCACCGGACCGGAAGGGACGCGGGGAACCGCGCGAGCGACCCGCCACATCACCGCGGCCGACAACCCACCAGAACGACACACGCGGACAGTCGTCCGCGCCCCCCGGGGGCTACGCGGCGAGCAGCAACGCCCCGCCGTCCCGACGCGTCGCGCGCCGCGGCACCGCCGCGCGGCGCGCCGCCAGCGAGGTGGCGCTGCCGTCGGACGGCCGCTCGGCGGCGGCCCGGCGCTCGCCGGTCAGCCGGCGCTGGGCCAGGGCGAGCAGGTCGGCGAGCCCGAGCCCCAGCGCGTGCGCCGCCGCGGCCAGCACCTCGGACGACGCCTCCTTGCGTCCCCGCTCCACCTCGGAGAGGTACGGCATCGAGATCCGCGCGGCCTCCGCCACGTCCTTCAACGTCCGCCCGCGCGCGAGGCGTTCGCGCCGCAGCACGTCGCCCACCACGTCCCGCCACAGCGGCTCCCTGGCGTTCACCCCGGTCGGCACCGGGCGCAGCTGCACACGGCGGTCGTCGGCACGGATCGGCTCTGGTGCTCGGCTGCTGTCCACCATCCCAGCCTAGAAGCCGGCCCCGCCCCCGTCCCCGCCCGGCGTTCCGCCCCTCGCGAAAGCGGGCCGTCCAGAGGGTCCCCGCCGGCCCACCCGCCCGAGCCACGCGCAGGAGCGGTCGCCCCTCAGGCCCCCTCAGGCCCCCCGCAGCGCCGCCACCATGCGCAGCAGCGCCGCCGTCGTCTCCTCCAGCGCCTCCGGCCCCTCGTCCGAGGAGGCCAGCCACAGCGCCGCCTCGTTCATCGCCCCCGACAGCAGATGGACCAGCGGCGGAACCGGCTGCGGTGCCAGCGTTCCCTCCTCGACCAGCGCGGCCAGCGACTCCGCCAGATGCCGCGCCGACGCCGCCTCGTCCATCGCCCGCCAGGCGTTCCAGCCCAGCACCGCCGGCCCGTCGACGAGCATGATCCGGTCGATCCCGGGCGCGGTGGCGGCGGCGAGGAACTCCCGGCAGCCCGCCGTCAGTCGGGACCACTCGTCGTCGTGGACGTCGGCCGCCGCGGCGACCCGTGCCCCCACCTCCTGCTGGACCTCGTCGAGCACCGCCCGGAAGAGGTCGGTCTTGCCACCGGGGAAGTGGTGGTAGAGCGCCCCCTTGGTCACCCCGGCGGCGGCCACCAGCTCCGCGAGGCCGACGTCCGCGTAGCCGCGCCCGGCGAACAGCGTTCTGCCCTCGCGCAGCAGCGCCCGCCGCGTCTCTTCCCGCTGTCGCTCCCTGACACCGGGCCGCCGCTCCCCGCCATCTGACCGCGCCATCGCTCGCCGCTCCTCGACACGTCTCCCCGGACACGCTTTGACATACCGACGGTATGCCGAATACGCTCCCGCCCTATCTGGACATACCGATGGTATGTCAACGCGGAACGCCCCGCCGAGGGGCACACGAGAGGGGTCGCACCATGGGCCTGACCAGCCTTTACGCCGTGATCTGCACGGAACGACCAGCCGAGTCGCGGGACTTCTACACCGGACTGTTCGGCTTCGAGACGACCTTCGAGGCGGACTGGTACGTCAGCCTGCGCCACCCGGACGGCGGCCACGAATTGGCGCTGCTCGACCCCAGCCACCCCACGCTCCCCGCCGGCCACCGCGCGACCGCGCGCGGCCTGCTGCTGAACATGGAGGTCGAGGACGTGGACGCGGAGTGGGAGCGGCTGGTGGTCGACGCCGGACTGCCGGCCGTTCTGCCGCTGCGCAGCGAGGAGTTCGGTCAGCGGCACTTCATCGTGGCCGACCCGAACGGCGTGCTGATCGACGTCATCACGCCCATCCCGCCCACCGGCGAGTTCGCCGCCCAGTACCGCTCCTGAGCGCGGAACCGCGGGAGCGGCGGGGCGCCGGAGCGCCGGCGGGCGCCCGAGAAGAGGCCGTCGCCCCGCCGGGCCCGGGGCGGACCGACGAGGCGACGGAGTGGAGGGTGCCCGAAGGGCGCCGGAGCGAACGGGGAGAGCGGGGTCAGCCGAAGTCCACGTCGCTGCAGATGTAGTACGACTGGTCGGAGTGCGACGCCTGCCAGATCGTGTACACGAGGTGGTGGCCGCTGCGGCCCGGCGCCGAGACGTCGACCAGCATGTGCGAGCTGGGCTCCAGGCGGTCGGTCTCGGCGACCAGTTCGAGGTCGCCCCAGCCCAGCGCTTCCGTCTTCGGGTCGAAGCCCTGCTTGGTGACGTAGACCAGCATGTAGTCGGCGCCGTGCAGCGCCTGGTCGTGCAGGTCGACGGTGAAGTTCGCGCCGACGTCGGTCGTCTTCCAGGCGCCGGGGGTGTCCATCGCGGCGTAGCGGCCGTCGCCGGTGAGGCCGGCGCTGCACAGCTGGCCGTCCGGGATGGCGCCCTGGTGGTCACCCGCGACACCCTCGCGGTAGAGGCCGTTCCAGTTCCACATCGCGTTGGTGTCGGCCTGCCAGGCCGCCCAGCACATCGGGTCCTCCTGCTCCATGGCCGGGTTCTGGAAGTCGTCGCCCCAGCGGTCCCAACAGCCGTAGTTGCGCGAGGGCGGGTCGATCACCGAGCCGTGCGCCGAGGCGCCACCGGCCCAGGGCACCAGCAGCAGCATCGCCACGGCCGAGACCATGCCCACCACGCGCGCCGCCCAACGTCGCCCGACCCGGGCTCCGGCGCCGCCGCCTCGTTCTCGGTTCATCCTCTGGTCGCCACCTTCCGTCGTGGGGGGTGCACGAGGGAGCGGGGGAGCGCTCCCATCAGTTGACCTGGGCGTTACCCATGGACATGTCACCGAAACCGGGGCGGCGACGTTCGACACGTTCGCGAACGAGTTCGACGAGGAGCAATCGTTTTCCGCGCGCCCGCTCCCCCCGGCGCCGCCGTGCGCCCGCTCAGGCGGGCTGGGCGCCGGGGCGGCCGGCCTCGACCCGGAAGGTGGCCACGGTGGAGATGCCGGAGCCCGGGACGGTGACCACCGGGGTGACCCGGTAACTGGCCGTCATCGACTCGGAGTCGGCCTCCACGACGGTGTATCCGCGTTGCGAGCTGTGCCACTTCAGGTGCGGATTGACGCCGGGGGCCATCCAGGCGGCGCCGACCTCGTCGGTCGGCGAGCCGTCCTTGCCGGAACTGATCGAGCTGCCGGCGAACTCCGTCGCCACCACCGGGGCGTCGGCGTCCGCGAAGTCCAGCGTCAGGTCGGCGACCACGGCGCGGTGGATGTCGCCGGTGACCACCACCGGGTTCTCCACGTTCCGGTCGCGCAGCCCGCGCAGGAGCCGGTCGCGGGCGTCCACATAGCCGTCCCACATGTCGAGCCCCGAGGTGTGGACCGCCGGGTCCGGGTTCTGGTCGACCTGGGCGATCAACGTCTGGTTGGCGAGCACGTTCCAGACCGCGCCGGAACGGCCGGCGCCGTCCAGCAGCCACCGCTCCTGCTCGTCGCCGAGCATCTGCCGGCCCGGCGCCGAACGCTCCACGTCGCAGCCGGACTTGGTGCCGTCGCCGCAGACCTGGTCGTCGCGGTGAGAACGGGTGTCGAGAACGTGCAGGTCCAGCAGGGAGCCGAAGGCGAGTTTCCGGTACATCCGGGCCTCCGCGCCCCGGGGGCGCTGCGGCAACCGCAGCGGCAGATGCTCGTAGTACGCCTGGAAGGCGGCGGCCTTGCGGGCGCGCCACGCCTCCGGGTCCTGGTCGGGATAGCCGTCGGTGTCCAACTGGGCGAAATCTCCCGCCCAGTTGTTCTCGACCTCGTGGTCGTCCCAGCTCAGCACCCAGGGGAACGCCTGGTGCGCGGCCTGGAGGTCGGTGTCGAGCCGGGTGAGGGCGTGGCGGTTGCGGTAGTCCACCAGGCTGAGCGTCTCGCGCTGGAACGAGGCGTCCAGGGCCATGCCGCGCACGCCGCCGTTCTCGCCGACGCCGTACTCGTAGAGGTAGTCGCCCAGGTGCAGCACGAGGTCCAGATCCTCGGCGGCCATGTGGCGGTAGGCGGTGTAGAAGCCCTCGTACCAGCACTGGCAGGAGGCGAAGGCGAACCTGAGGCGGGCGGGGTCGTCGGGCGCGGTGCGGGTGCGGCCGACGGGGCTGATGTCGGCGCCGGCGCGGAAGCGGTAGAAGTACTCGCGTCCCGCGTCGAGCCCGGAGACCTCGGCGTGGACGGAGTGGGCGAGCTCGGGGGTCGCCTGCTCCGCGCCCCGGCGCACGCCCCGCGTGAACCGTTCGTCCTCGGCGACCTCCCAGTCGACGGTCACCGTCCGCTCCGGCATCCCGCCCCTGCCGTCGAGCGCCAGCGGGTCGGGGGCGAGCCGGGTCCACAGCACGACGCCGTCCGGCAGCGGATCGCCCGAGGCGACGCCGAAGGCGAACGGGTCGCCGGCGAACCGGGGTGCCGCCCAGGCGGAGCCGGCGCTGAAACCCGCGCCGTGCAGGGCGATTCCGCTCAGGGAGGCGCCGGACAGGCCGAGGAGACGACGTCGCGTGAGTTCCATCGAGAGGTTCGCCCGTCTGTGGGGAGGTGCTGACGAGGCGCCACCTTTCTGGCCCGCCGGCCGATTTCGGCGGAGGCTCGCCTGACACTCACCGCCCCGGCGGGATGACGGGGGAACAGCCGCCCCCCGTCGGGGACCCAACGTGAAGCCCTGGCCGGCGGTCGGGCCGGCGTGGCCGGCCGGGCGCGGGTCAGGCCGGCTCGGCGGCCAGCTCGGCGCGGAGCCGCGCGGCGGCGGGGGCGGCGTCGTAGTCCTCGGGGACGCCGGGAACGAGGAGCAGGTTGCCGGCGATGTGGTCGGTGCGCAGCGGCAGGATCTCCTGGTAGGCGTCGGAGGCGTACCAGGCGCGGGCGGCGTCCATGGAGGGGAAGCCGACGATCACCACATGGCCCTCCCAGGTGCCCTCGACGGTCTCGTGCGGGGCGTTGTGGACGAGGAAGCGACCGCCGAAGGGCTCCATCGTGCCCTGGATGCGCTCGATGTACTCGGCGACGTCGGGGTGCTGGACGCCGGGGAGCAACTGGGCGACGGCATAGGCGGTCATGGCGGTACCTCCGTGGTGAAGCGGTCCCCCGGGGTGCCCCGGGTACGGCTCCATCCTGCGCGGCGGGCGCCACCGCGTCGATGACCTCCGAGGTCATGGTGTCGGGGCCACCGGCCCGCGCCCGGCGGCGGAGCGGGGCGCGGGCACGGGCCGGCTCGGCCGGCCGGACGTCAGCCCACCGGGTCGGTCAGCAGCCCCCGTGCGGCGAGGTTGCTCATCAGGGAGCGGATGCCGAACGTCCAGGGCTCGGCGGTCTCGGAGTGCGTCACCACGTTGGCGAGGGTGCCGAGGCGCGGGGTGGAGATCCGCACCAGGTCGCCGAGGTGGTGGGTGAAACCCTCGCCCGGCGCGTCGCGGTCCTGGGTGGGGGCGAACATGGTCCCGGTGAACAGCAGCAGCCCGTCCGGGTACTGGTGGAGCCGGCCGATCGTCTGCCCCACCAGGTCGACCGGGTCGCGGCTGATCTCGGAGAGCGAGCTGACGGACTCCAGCCGGAAGCCGTCCCGGCCGGTGATGGTCAGCGTGATGTCCAGGTCGCGCACGTCGTCCAGGGTGAACTCCGCGTCGAGCAGGCGCAGGAACGGGCCGACGGCCGTCGAGGCGTTGTTGTCCTTGGCCTTGCCCAGCAGCAGCGCGCTGCGGCCCTCGACGTCCCGGAGGTTCACGTCGTTGCCGAGGGTGGCGCCGACGACGCGGCCGACGGAGTCGACGGCGAGGACCAGCTCCGGCTCGGGGTTGTTCCACTCGGAACGGCTCCAGACGCCTATCTCCGCGCCGGCGCCGACGGCGGAGAGGACCGGGGCCTTGGTGAAGACCTCGGCGTCCGGGCCGATGCCCACCTCCAGGTACTGCGACCACAGCCCCTCCGCGGTCAGCACCTCCTTGACCCTGGCCGCCTCCTCGGAGCCGGGCACCAGGTGTTCGAGCCGGCCGCCGATCGCCGCCAGCACCCGCTCCCGCACCTCGGCCGCGCCGCCCCGGTCGCCCTTGGCCCGCTCCTCGATGACCCGCTCCACCATGGAACGCACGAAGGTCACCCCGCACGCCTTGAGCGCCTGGAGGTCGCAGGGCGCCAGCAGACGCGGCCGGTCGCGTGCGCCGCCGAGGGTGGCGGCCAGCACCTCCTCCAGCGGGAAGGCGCGCTCGGCGGGCGCGGAGCGGACGAACTCGGCGACGTCCGGCCGCTCCAGCAGCTCGCTCATCGTCGGCGCGAAGGGGGTGAGGTCCACCAGCCGGTCCCCCCGCACGGCCACCACGCAGGGGCCGCCGACCTCCGGGTCGAAGACCCTGCCCACCAGGGTCGCCCGGTCGGCGTCCTCCGGCAGCAGCGGCGGCAGCAGCGCGGTCAGCTCGACGGGGCCCGGGTCGGCCTCGCCGGGGACGCCCTCGGTCAACGTGTCCTGGGCGACCGGCGCGAGCGGCTCGACCCGCTCGGGGGCCTGGCGGGCGGGCGGAACGGTGTCCTGGTGCGGGGGCGGCGAGTCGGTCATGGCGTGATTTCCCCTGGCTCTCGTGCTCGGTCCTGCTCGGTGGTGCTCGGTCCTGCTCGGTGCTGGTGTGCCCTCGGGCTCCCCGGCTCACCTTCCCCGGGAGGCCGGTGGCCAGACACCCGGACCGCAGTTAAGCAGCGCTTGAACGTCGGCGACAGAAGGTTTCACTGGTGCTGTGAGTCGTCCGTCGGTGATTCTGAGCACATGATCACAACAGGAGCCGTGGCCGGTGTCGCCGCCGTCGCACTGGGAATGGTGCTGACCCCGGGGCCGAACATGATCTACCTCGTGTCGCGCTCCCTGACCCAGGGGCGGACGGCGGGGCTGGTCTCGCTGAGCGGGGTGGCGCTGGGCTTTCTCACCTATCTGACGGCGGCCAACCTCGGGCTCTCGGTCGTCTTCGCCGTCGTCCCCGGCCTCTATCTCGCGGTCAAGCTGGCCGGCGCCTGCTATCTGGGCTGGCTGGCCTGGCAGACGCTGCGCCCCGGCGGGACCTCGGCGTTCACCCGCCGCGACCTGCCGCCCGAGTCGGCGCGGCGGCTCTTCGGCATGGGGCTGATGACCTGCCTGCTCAACCCGAAGATCGCGCTGATGTATCTCTCGCTGATCCCGCAGTTCGTGGACCCGGAGGCGGGTCACGTGATGGCGCAGGGCTTCCTGCTCGGGGGAGTCCAGGTGCTGGTCGGAGTGGCGGTCAACGGGGTGTTCGTGCTGGCGGCGGGGGCGATCGCGGCGTTTCTCGGGCGGCGCCCCGGCTGGCTCGCGGCCCAGCGCTACGTGATGGGCGGCGTCCTCGGCGGCCTCGCGGTCCATCTGGCCCTCGACACCAGCCGGCCCACGCGGCCGGCCTAGATCGGAGTCAGGGATTCGTCGGCGGTAGGCGGCGACCTCTTCGAGGGTCTCGTCGGCCGGTCCCGGAAACGACGGCCCCGCGCCCCTTCTCCGCCGGTCGGCGGCTCAGGGGCGCGGGGAACCGCGCGGTGCGTCAGGGGGCGGGGTCGGACGACCACGGCGCGGCACCGCCGGGGCCGGTGGTCGCCCGGAAACCGACGGGGTCAGACCGCGCTGCCGGCGACCCAGTCGTCCCAGCTCATGTTCCAGCCGTTGAGGCCGTTCTCCGGGGTGATGGTCTCGTCCGGGGAGTTGACCACGATGACCACGTCACCCAGCAGGGACTCCTCGAAGAACCAGGCACCGTCCTGGTCCGGGTCGTCCGCGCCCTGCACGTCGTTGAGGCCGACGCAGCCGTGACTGGTGTTGGCGGAGCCGAAGGTGCTGTCCGGCGCCCAGTAGTTGCCGTGGATGAACGTGCCGGAGGTGGAGAGTCGCATGGCGTGCGGCACGTCGGGGATGTCGTACTCGCCCTGACCGTCGTCGTCGGTGAAGCCGACGGTCGCGCCGTCCATCCGGGTCTCCTCGTACTTCTCGGAGATCACCATCTGGCCGTTGTAGGTCGGGGTCTCCTCGCTGCCCGCGGATATCTTCACCGTGCGCAGCGGCTCACCGTCGCGGACGACCTTCATCTCCTTGGACTCCGCGTCCACCGTGCTGACCTGGGAACGGCCGACGGTGAAGCTGAAGTCCCGGTCCTGGACGCCGGTGATGCCGGGCGAGCCCTCGACGCCGTCGAAGTCGAGCGAGACGTCGACCTGGGTGCCGGCCTCCCAGTACGACTCCGGCCTGAAGTCCAGCCGGGTCGCGTCGAACCAGTGGCCGACGATCTCCTGACCGCTGCTCGCCGTCACGGTGACGGCCTGCTGGACCTCGGCCTGGTTGGTTATCTCCTGGTCGAAGTTGAGCGAGACCGGCATCCCCACGCCGACCTCGGAGCCGTCCTCGGGGGTGAAGTACCCGATGAAGCTGTTCTCCGGGGAGACGGTGGTGAAGGCCGCCGCCTGGTGCGCCGCACGGCCCTCGGAGTCGCTGGCCCGCACCGTCAGCTCGTACCTGGTGGCGCGCTCCAACTGCTCGTCCGGCTGCCAGCTGGTCTGGTCCGCGGAAAGCGTCCCCGGTACCTCGGCACCTAGCTCGGGGGCCGTCAGCACGACCTCGTCCAGGGTGCCCTCCTCGACGGACACCGCGACGTCGTCGTTGATCCCGACGCCCTCGGCGGCGTCGTCCGGGGTGATGGATATCACCGCCGCCGAGGTGTCCGCGTCCTCGGCCGCCTGGTCGGCGTCCGACTGCTCGGTCCGCTCGCCGCCGTCGGCGTCGTCGTCTCCGCCGCCGCCACAGGACGTGAGCGCCAGGACCCCGCAGAGCAGCGCAGCCGCCGCGGTCAGGCCCCTTCGCCGCATGACATCAACCATCAGAACTCATCCGCATCGCTCGTCGTCCGCTGCCGCGTCTCCCCTGAGGACACTGGGAAGAACGTGGGGAACCGGCAGCGTGTTCCACCATAGGCGAAACCTCGGGGGTGAACTGTGCGGGGAGTGGTCGAATGCACCCGTGCGCCGGTGAGCGCGGGCGTGCGCTCCGGGGCGTCAACTGAACGGCGCCGCCGGGGGGTTGTCGCGGTGCCCGGGGCGGCGCACGGGTCAGCGTTCGCGCTCCGCGGTCCCCGTTCCCGGTCCGTTCCCGTTCTCCCCCGGCTCCCCCGTCTCCTCGTGGTCCAACGCGTCCTCCAGCGCGTCCACGCCGCCCGCGTCCCAGTCGCCGATTCCGTCGTCGGCGTCGGCGCCCTCGTCCAGACCGTCGCCGTCCAAGCCGTCGCCGTCCAGCCCGTCGCCGTCCAGTTCCTCGTCCATGCCGTCCCAGGCCACGTCGGGGTCGAAGGCGGCGCGTTCGCTGCTCCACGACGCCTGGGCCAGCACCACCCCGGGCACCCCGTCGACCAGGTCGACCGGGTCGATCAGATAGGCCACGGCCTCCGCCTCGTCCTCCGACACGGCGCGCGCGGCGGACTCCCGTTCGTCGGCCGGCAGCAACGGGTCGCCCTCGATCCGGGACCAGGCCGCGCTGATCAGCTCGTCCGGCTCCGCGATCTCCAGCACCATCTCCACTCGCACCC
Source organism: Streptomyces zhaozhouensis (assembly GCF_900230195.1). Classification (GTDB taxonomy): domain Bacteria; phylum Actinomycetota; class Actinomycetes; order Streptomycetales; family Streptomycetaceae; genus Streptomyces; species Streptomyces zhaozhouensis. The sequence goes on along the minus strand of NZ_OCNE01000004.1, from coordinate 257,556 downwards.
GGACATGACGCGCCCCCGGCGACAGCTCTTCACTCATGACAGGGGAGCGTAAGACCCCGGGCGCCCCGGTCTTCCCCGCGACCCGCACCGGGCCGTAACATCGCACTCCACGCCGTCAGTACGCAGCAACGCTCGGAGCACCCCGTGGACGGTCAAACACGCGGCCTGGACCGCAGAACCCTGATCAGCGGCATGGTGGCCGCCCTGATCCTGTGCGTCGTCTGGCTTCTGCCGTCGGCCTACTCGGAGGCGGACGACTCCTCGTCCGGCACCTCGGTCATCCCCGTGGACCAGCCGATGGAGTCGGAGGCCAGCTAGGGACACGCAGGACCTTCGGGGACTCGCCCAGAGCCCCGCGAAGGACTCGCCACCGTTTCACCGCGTCATCCGGTACCCCCCGGTTCTCCCCCGGAACCGACCGGTCGGGCCCGGCCCCCCTCGGGAGGCCGGGCCCTCGCGCGTGCGGGCCGGGACGCGGGCACGGCTCCGGCGCCGCCCGCTCAGTCCAGCGGCCCGGTGACCGACTCCGCCGCCCGCACCAGCGCGCCGTCGGCGACCAGCGCCTCGGCCGCCGCCAGCTCGGGCGCGAGGAACCGGTCGGCGCCCGGCCCGCCGAGCCCGCCCTCGCCGGCCGCCGCCAGCACCGCGCGGGTGGCGGGCGCGGGGTCCCCGCCGTCGGCGGCGCGCAGCGCGAGCGCGCGGGAGGCGGCGTGGAGTTCGATGCCGAGCACCCGGGTCAGCAGGGTCAGCGAGGTGCGCAGCTTGCGCGCCGCCGACCAGCCCATCGAGACATGGTCCTCCTGCATCGCCGAGGAGGGGATGGAGTCGACGGAGGCCGGCTGCGCCAGCCGCTTCAGGTCGCTGACCAGCGCGGCCTGGGTGTACTGCGCGATCATCAGCCCCGAGTCGACCCCCGGGTCGTCGGCGAGGAACGGCGGCAGGCCGTGCGAACGGTGCCGGTCCAGCAGCCGGTCGGTGCGGCGCTCGGCCATCGAGGCCAGGTCGGCCGCCACGATGGCGAGGAAGTCCAGCACATAGCCGACGGGCGCCCCGTGGAAGTTGCCGTTGGACGAGACCCGCCCGTCGACCACCACCGGGTTGTCCACGGCGGCGGCCAGCTCGCGCTCCGCCACCGCGCGGGCGTGCGCCAGCGTGTCCCGGCCCGCGCCCGCGACCTGGGGCGCGCAACGGACGGAGTACGCGTCCTGCACGCGCGGCGCGGTGTCCTGGTGGTGGCCGGTGAGCCCGGAACCGGCGAGCACCCGGCGCATGTTGGCCGCCGAGGCGGCGAGCCCGGGGTGCGGGCGGACGGCGTGCAGCTCGGGCGCGAGCACCCGTTCCGTGCCGAGCAGCGCCTCCAGGGTCAGGGCGGCGGTCACGTCGGCGCTGGTGAGCAGGCGGCCCAGGTCCTCGCAGGCCATCAGCAACATGCCGAGCATCCCGTCGGTGCCGTTGAGCAGCGCCAGGCCCTCCTTCTCGCGCAGTTCCACGGGCGCGATGCCGTGCCGTTCCAGCAGCACGGCGGACGGCTCGACGCGGCCGTCCGGCCCCTCCGCCTCACCCTCGCCGAGCAGCGTCAGCGCGCAGTGCGAGAGCGGCGCCAGGTCGCCGGAGCAGCCGAGCGAGCCGTGCTCGTGGACGACGGGGGTGATCCCCGCGTTGAGCAGCGCGGCCATGGTGTGCGCCACCTCGGGGCGGGCCCCGGTGTGGCCGGAGGCGAGGGTCTTGAGCCGCAGGAACATCAGCGCCCTGACCACCTCGCGCTCCACCCGGGGACCGAGCCCGGCGGCGTGCGAACGGACGATGTTGCGCTGGAGACGGGCGCGCAGCTCGGGCGCGATGGAACGAACGGCCAACGCGCCGAAGCCCGTCGAGACGCCGTAGACCGGCTCGGGCCCGGCGGCGAGCCCCTCGATCACGCGCCGGGCGGCGCCCATCGCGGCCACCGCGTCGTCCGCGAGGGTGACCAGGGCGCTCTCGCGGGCGACGGCGACGACCTCCGCGGCGGTCGGAGGGGTGGAGTGCAGCACCACGCTTGGCATATCCATATTCACGAGCCTAAGAGAGTGAATCGGCCCCCCACAGAACGGGGTCGGGTCAGCCAGAACCGGGTCGGGTCAGCCAGAACCGGGTCGGGTCAGCCAACCGGGTCGGGTCAGCCGGAACCGGCCGCCGGCGGCCGTTCGCGGCCGCGGAACGCCCGCCGTTCGCCGCCGGCCGGCACGGCGGGCAGCGCGGCGACCCGCTCCCAGTCGCCCCTGCCGGCCACCACCGGCGCCGGGGAACGGGCGGCCTTCGCGCGGTACTGGGCCGCGTCCGCCAGCCGGAAGAGCCGCCGCCCGGAGCGCAGCCGGCCCGGCACCACCTCCGTGGAGGCCACCCCGCAGGCCACGCCCTCGCTCAGCTCCAGCGCGGCGGCGCCCCGGCAGACCTCGGCCGCGGCGCGTTCCACCTCGGCCGGGTCGGTCTCGACGGCCAGCAGACAGAACTCGTCCCCGCCGAGTCGCGCCGCCAACGCGCCGGGCAGCGGCGCGGCGGCCCGGGAGAGCACCTCGGCGAAACGGATCAGCAGCCGGTCGCCGACCGCGTGGCCGTGGGTGTCGTTGACCCGCTTCAGCCCGTTGACGTCGCAGACCACCAGGGTCAGCACCGCGCCGCGCTCGCGGTGGCCGCGCAGCGCCTCGGCGAGGGCGTGGTCGACGGCACGCCGGTTGGCCAGCCCCGTCAACGCGTCGGTGAACGCCAACCGCCGTATCTCGCGCAGCCGTTCGTACTGCGCGAAGCCGGCGGCCAGCACGGCCGCGAGCGCCGGCGCGAAGGACTGTTCCTCCGGGGTGAAAGCCGGCTGCTCGCGCCCCCTGACCACCCGCAGTTCCCCCCACTCACCGCCGTGCACCAGGATCGGCGCCACCAGCGCGGGCTCCGACCGGTCGGCGGGCTCCGGCCGGCCGGCGGACGGCTCGCCGGCAGCGGCCAGGACGCGCAGCCGGGGCGGGGCGGCGGCGCCGGAGGCGCGCTCCCAGACGGATATCGCCGCGTGGGCACCGCCGAGGGCGCGGCGCGCCCGATCCGCGCCGGCGCGCGCGGCCTGCGCGAGACCGCGCTCGGCGGCCATCCCACGCGCCACGTCGACCACCGCCCACAGCCTCTCTTCCGCCATGGGGCCAGGCTATGGCGCATTGCCCCGCTTTGTGACGTTCAGCTACTCCCTGCCGGAAGCGCCCCCGTCCGCACAGCGCCCACCACGAAGAGGGGCACGGAAAACGCGCGACCACCCACCACCGGGCCGGGGACGGCACCCCACCCGGTCACCCGTCACACCCCGGCCAGTCCGGTGCGCGGCGCTCGTTGAAGGCGGCGATGCCCTCGACCCGGTCCGGTGAGAACGCGACCTCGTTCCAGGCCGCGTCCTCCACCTCGAGCCCGGTCGCCAGGTCCTGCCCGTGCCCCAGCCGCAGCGCCCGCTTGGCCGCCCGGACGCCGACGGGCGAGTTGCGGGCGATGCGGCCGGCCAGCGCCAGCGCCTCCTCGCGTTCCGAGCCGGTCGGCACCACCTGGTCGACCATGCCCAGCGTCAGGGCCTCCGCCGCCGGCACCTTCCGCGCGGTGAAGACCAGTTCGGCCGCGCGGGCCGCGCCCACGCGGCGGGGCAGCAGCTGGGTCCCGCCGCCGCCCGGCAGCACCCCGACGGAGACCTCGGGCAGCCCGACCACCGCGCTCTCGTCGGCCACCACCAGGTCGCAGCTGAGCGCCAGTTCGTAGCCGCCGCCCAGCGCGAAGCCCCGCACCGCCGCGATCACCGGCATGGGCAGCCCGAGCACCCCGCCGAACGCCGCGCGCAGCACCCGGCGCTGCCGCCGCAGGCCCGCGTCGTCGAGGCCGTTCCGCTCCTTGAGGTCGGCGCCCACGCAGAACGCCCGCTCGTGCGTGGAGCCCAGCACCACCGCGCGGGTGGCACGGTCCGCGGCCAGCTCGGCGCACGCCTCCGCCAGCCGGGCCGCCAGCTCGGCGGAGAGCGCGTTCAACGCCTCCGGCCGGTCCAACAGCAGGGTGGCGACGCGCGTCTCCCCGTCGCGCCGCAGCTCGATCCAGTCTCCGAAACGCTCTACCCGCTCTACCCGCTCTGCCTCAGCCATGGCCGGCATTATCGACGCCACACCGCGCCCTGCCCAGCGCGGGCCGCCGACGCCCCGGCGCTACGCGCCCCTTCGGGTCAGCAGCCACGGCTCCACGATGCCGAGCCCCCTGACCGGCCGCTGGTAGAGCGGCTGGAGCGCGAAGCGGTACGCCTCGGCGGCGTCCGCCGACTTCTCCGAGCGGGGCGCCAGCCGGGCGGCGGTCAGCTCCTCGCGCAGCGCCCCGTCCACCAGCACCATGTCCTTGGGCGCTATCGACGTCAGCCGGCTCGCCAGGTTCACCGTGTTCCCGAAGACGTCGCCCATCCGCGTCGTCACCGTCCCGAAGGCGATGCCCACCCGCAGCTCCGGCATCATCGGGTCCTCGCCCAGCGTCTCCACCAGCCGCAGGCCGATCTCGGCCGCCGTGCCCGCGTCGTCCGCCGCGAAGAGCACCTCGTCGCCGAGCGTCTTGATCAGCCGCCCGCCGTGCGCGGCGACCTGGTCGGCGGCGGTGGTCTCGAACGCCTCGACCAGCTCGCCGAGTTGCTCCTCCTCCAGGCGCCTGGTCAGCCGCGTGAAGCCGACCAGGTCGGCGAAGCCGACGGCCAGCCTGCGGTCCACCATCTCCGCGTCGTCCTGCGCCTGCACGACACGGCCGGTGGACGCGGCCAACTGCCGCCGCCACACATAGACGAGGAACTCCTGCAACTCCGGCAGCAGCAGCTCGACCAGCGGGTAGGCCACCTCGGTCCTGGTCATCCCGGGCTCCGGCGGCTCGGTCAGGCCCTCGAGGAACGAGTCGATCTGCCAGTCGGCCAGCCGCGCCGTGGTCTGCCCGGTGGAACGCGCCACCTGGATCGCCATCGGCTCGCTCAGCAGCCCGGCCTCCACCATGCCGGCCAGCCGTCGCAGCGCCAGCACGTCCGCCTCGGTCAGCGCCTTGGCCTGCCCGATGTCCGGGAAGCCCATCGCCCGCCAGAAGCGGGACGCCAGGTCCATCGGAACGCCGGCCGCCCGCGCCGCCTGGAACGGGGTGTACTGCCGCTCGGCGCCGAGGATCAGCTGCTCGATGCGCAACGCCAGCGGGTCGTCGCCCTCGTCCGGCTCCTCGGGCGGGTCCCGCGGCGGCGGGTCCTCGGGCGGGTCCCCGGGCGTTGGGACAGGGTCAGGCCCGGCCACGGTCACCGCCCGGCCTCGCGGGGAGAGGGGGATTCCCTACGTCGCGCACTGTCCTACCGTTCCGCTTCGCCGCGCCCCGCTGGCGCGGTCCTGAGGTACTGACGGGAACCCGCCGCCCGAGGGGCCAGGGGCAGTACCGCGAGTCCCCGGTCCCCAACCCTACGGCAGGTGTGCCTTATGTCACGTCGCCCGGAGATGGACGATGTCCCCGGCGCCCACCGGATGCCGGGCACCGTCCGCGTCCCCGATGACCAGCCGGCCCTCGTCGTCGAGGGCGACCGCGGTGCCGCGCAGCTCGCCGCCGCCCGGCAGCTCGGCCCGCACCGCGCGGCCCAGCGTCGCGCAGCGGGCCACATAGGCGTCGCGCACCGCGCCCACCGCCGGGTCGCCGCCCGTCGCGGGGTCGCCGCCGGCCGCCGCCCAGCCCGTGTACCAGGCGCCGAGCGCCTCCAGCACGGCGCACAGCAACGGCTCGCGCTCCCCCACACGCGCGCCGGCCAGCGCCAGGGAGCCGGCGGTCGGCACCGGCAACTCGTCGGCGCGCAGCGAGACGTTGAGCCCGACGCCCAGCACCACGCCGCCGCCCGGGACCCGCTCGGCGAGGATGCCGCCGAGCTTGCGCTCCTCGTCGCCGACCGCGACCAGCAGGTCGTTGGGCCACTTCAGCGCGGTCGCCACGCCCGTCGTCCCGCTCAGCGCCCCGGAGACGGCGACGCCGGCGAGCAGCGGCAGCCACGGCAGCCGGTCGGCCGGCACGGCGGGCTCGGGGTCGAGCAGCACCGAGAAGAACAGGCCGGAACGCGGCGGCGCGCTCCAGCCGCGCCCCAACCTGCCCCTGCCGCTGGTCTGTTCCTCCGCGACCAGCACCTCGCCCGGGGCCGCCTCCCCCGCGCGGGCGGCGGCGGCCAGGTCCGCGTTGGTCGAGCCCGTCACCTCGACCACCCGCAGCCTGCTCCACGCACCGCCGGGGCGGACCAGCGCGGTGCGCAGGGTCGCGGCGTCCAGCGGTGGACGGTCGGCGTCGGAGGGGTGTCCCGGCGAAGTGCTCATGTGCCCAACCCTATGCCGCGCCCCCCGGCGGCCCTCCGGGGAACGCGCGCCCGCACCGGCCCCCGCCACGGGTGACGGACGCCTCACCGCCGGTCGACGCGGCGGGCGGTTAACCTACGCTTCGGTAGCCGACCGCTGCCGTTCCGCCACGGGCGCGGCGCGCACCCCGCGCCCGGCGCCCAGGGCACGACCGCAAAGGCACGAGGAGGAGCCGCGTGGAGGCCGAACCCCAGGTCACCGGTACCGCTGGCAAGATCGCCGAACTCCGACGACGGATCACGGAGGCGACACACGCCGGCTCCGAGCGCGCGGTGGCCCGCCAGCACGCCAAGGGCAAGCTGACGGCCAGGGAACGGGTCGAACTGCTGTTGGACGAGGGCTCGTTCACCGAGCTGGACGAGTTCGCCCGGCACCGCGCCACGGCCTTCGGGATCGACGCCAACCGCCCGCTCGGCGACGGCGTGGTCACCGGCTACGGCACGGTCGACGGCCGGCCGGTCTGCGTCTACTCGCAGGACTTCACGGTCTTCGGCGGCTCCCTCGGCGAGGTCTACGGCGAGAAGATCGTCAAGGTGATGGACTTCGCGCTGAAGACCGGCTGCCCGGTGATCGGCATCAACGACGGCGGCGGCGCCCGCATCCAGGAGGGTGTGACGGCGCTCGGCCTCTTCGCGGAGATCTTCCGCAGGAACGTGCACGCCTCCGGGGTGGTGCCGCAGATCTCGTTGATCATGGGGCCCTGCGCGGGCGGCGCGGTCTACTCGCCGGCGATCACGGACTTTACGGTGATGGTCGATCAGACCTCCCACATGTTCATCACCGGTCCCGACGTGATCAAGACGGTCACCGGCGAGGAGGTCGGCTTCGAGGACCTGGGCGGCGCCCGCACCCACAACACCCGTTCCGGGGTGGCCCACCAGATGGCGGGCGACGAGAAGGACGCCATCGAGTTCGTCAAGACGCTGCTGTCCCACCTGCCGTCGAACAACCTGAGCGAGCCGCCGGTCCTGCCCTCGGACCCGGACCCGGAGGTCACCGAAGAGGACCTGGAACTGGACGCGCTGGTACCGGACTTCGACCACCAGCCGTACGACATGCACGAGGTCGTCGAACGGGTGCTGGACGACGGCGAGTTCCTGGAGACCCAGCCGCTGTTCGCGCCCAACATCCTCACCGGTTTCGGCCGGGTCGAGGGCCGCTCGGTGGGGATCGTCGCCAACCAGCCGATGCAGTTCGCCGGTTGCCTGGACATCCACGCCTCGGAGAAGGCGGCGCGCTTCGTCCGCACCTGCGACGCGTTCAACGTGCCGGTGCTGACCTTCGTCGACGTGCCCGGCTTTCTGCCCGGCACCGAGCAGGAGTTCCAGGGGATCATCCGGCGCGGCGCCAAGCTGATCTTCGCCTACGCGGAGGCGACGGTGCCGCTGATCACGGTGATCACCCGCAAGGCGTTCGGCGGCGCCTACGACGTGATGGGCTCCAAGCACCTGGGCGCCGACCTCAACCTGGCCTGGCCCACCGCGCAGATCGCGGTCATGGGCGCGCAGGGCGCGGTCAACATCGTTCACCGGCGGACGCTCGCCGGCATCGAGGAGGGTCCCGAACGCGAGGCGGAACGGGCGCGGCTGACCGCCGAGTACGAGTCGGCGCTGCTCAACCCGTATGTCGCGGCGGAACGCGGCTATGTGGACGCGGTGATCGCGCCGTCCGAGACCCGACGGCAGATCGTGCGCGGGCTGCGCGCGCTGCGCGGCAAGCGGGCGCAGCTGCCGCCGAAGAAGCACGGCAATATCCCGTTGTGACGGGAGACGCTCGACGCCGCCGCCTGGCTTTCCGGGGCCGGCCGCTGCCGCCGTCGCGGGCGGCGGCAGCGGCCGGAGAACCGTCCGTTCGTGAGTGGTTGAATTCGTAAGTGGTTGAAAGGGTCCGTCTGTGATCACCGTTGTCCGGGGTAACCCGACGCCCGAGGAGTTGGCCGCCGCCATCACGGCGACGCTGGCCGCCGTGCGCGGGCGCGCGGCGGCGGCGCGGGAGCCGGCGCGGGCCGACGCGTGGGGCGCCCCCACGCCGCCCCGCCCCCTTCCGGCGCCGGGCCCCCACGCCTGGCGCACCAGCTACTGGCCCGCCTGACCCGGGCGCCGGCGCCCGCGCGGCCGACCGCCGTCAGCCGGCCCCGCCGGTGAGCTCCGCCAACCGGGACAACCGCCGGGAGGTGGACTCGTCGACCGGTGTCATCACGGTCATCCGGTGTCCCGTCCCGGCCACGTCGGTGGTGACGAAGTGCAGCCGGAGCTGCCCGACGAGGGGGTTCTCCAGCCGCTTCGTCTCGTACCGCTGGGGCAGCACGTCGTGGCGGGCCCACAGCCGGGCGAACTCCTCCGACCGCTCCCGCAGTTCACCGACGACCTTGGCGGCGGCGGGGGCGCCGAGGTCGGTGCCGATCTCGGCGCGCATCCTCGCGACCATCCGGGCGGCCACCAGATCACCGTCGGTGTAGCGCGCTCGCCAGTCGGGGGCCGTGAAGAACCGCACCGCGCAGTTGCGCTCGCCCGGTGGGACGAGGTCCATGTCGGTGAAGAGAAAGCGATAGGCGCGGTTGTACGCCACCACGTCGAACACCGGCGTCTGCAGGCACGCCGGGAACGGGTCGAGCTTGTCCAGGACGGGGCGGAACGCCGCGGTGAGGCCCGGTTCGCACTCGGGGGGTCCGGGTTCCGGCGCTCTTGGTCCGGCGAGCCGGTGCAGATGCCGTCTCTCGACGTCGTCCAGTCGCAGGACGCGGGCCACCGCCTGGAGGACATGTGGGCTGACGTTGATGTCCCGCCCCTGTTCCAACCAGGTGTACCAGGTGACACCGACCCCCGCGGGCACCGCGACCTCCTCGCGCCGCAGCCCGGGTGTCCGCCGCCGCCCCGTGGCGGGGAGGCCCACCTGCCGCGGGGTCACGCGTTCGCGCCGGCTGCGGAGGAAGTCACCGAGTTCTCGCCGGACCGCGGCCGGTCTCGCCTCTGTCACGTCCGCATCCTCCCGCACGGCACGCGCGCTATCCAGGTAGTGGCCGGTACCCCCATGAACGGGCTTCTGGTGACGGCACACGCCGCCGTCCAGGGTCGACGGTATGACCACCTCCTCCGCACCGCACGGCGGTGTCTCCTCCCATCCGGGCGCCCCACGCGGCGAGAACGAGAGCGCGGCGCCCCGACCGGCCCCCGCGGAGCCTTCGCCACCGGCGCTGGGAACGGGACGGCTGCTGGTGACGCTCTCGGCGCTGCTGCTGTCGGTGGTGAGCTTCGCGGCGGCGGGCATCGCCGTCCCCGACATCGGCGCTTCGCTGGGGGCGACGGCGGCCGAACAGTCGCTGGTGGTGTCCGTGTACGCGTTGGGGTTCGCCGTGCCCATGGTTCTCGGGGGCCGGCTCGGCGACCTCTACGGGCGACGCAGGCTCTTTCTGGCGGGCATGGCCGGCTTCTCCCTGTTCTCCCTGGCCGCGACCCTCGCCCCCGACATCGCCGTGTTGACGGCCGCACGCGCGCTGACCGGGATGTCCGCGGCGGCCATGGTTCCCCAGGTGCTCGCGACGATCACGGCGACCACCCAGGGACGTGAACGCGCCAGGGCGGTGGCCCTGTTCGGCGCGACCGCGGGCGGGGCCACCGCGATCGGTCAGGTTCTCGGCGGCATGTCGCTGTCCGTCTCCCTTCTCGGTGCCCCCTGGCGCACGGTCTTCGCGATGAGCGCGCTCCTGGGCGCCCTCGCGTTCGGAGCCGCGCTGCGCTGGCTGCCCGACACGAGCGCCCCGGGCCACAGGTCGCTCGACCTGGTCGGGACGGTGCTGCTCGGGCTCGCGCTCATGGCGCTCATGCTCCCGGTCTCGCAGGGCGGCGCCCTGGGTTGGCCGGCCTGGTGCTGGGCGTCGTTGGGGGCGACGCCGGTGCTGTTCCGGACCTTCTGGTGGTGGCAGAGGCGGCTGCATCGCGGCGACCGCGTTCCTCTCGTCCCCCCGCCGCTGTTCCGTCTCGGCTCGTACCGGATCGGGCTGCTGATGGCGTGGATGCTCCAGTCCGCGTTCGGCGCGTTCACCTTCCTCTACGCGCTCTCCACCCAGACCGGGCTCGGCTGGTCCGCCATGCGCGCGGCGCTCGTGCTGCTGCCCTTCTCCCTGGTCTTCCTCACCGTGTCGATCTGGTCGGGGAGGCTCGCGCCCCGCTTCGGGTTCCGCAGGCTCCTCGCCGTCGGCGGACTCGTGCAGGCCACGTTGCTGAGCGCCACGGCGGCCTCCGTGTTCCTGCGGGACGACGGCCTGGACTCGTGGGTCTTCGCCACCCTCCTCGTCGGGGTCGGTGTCGGCCAGGCCCTCATGTTCGGGCCGCTCGTCGGAGCGATGATCGCGGACGTTCCCCCGGTGATCGCGGGGGCCGCGTCCGGCGTGCTCCAGACCACCCAGCAGGCCGCGATGGGCCTGGGCATCGCCGTCGCGGGAGGAGTGCTCAGCGCGTCGCTGAACGGCTCCACGGCCGCGACCGCCCAGTCCTACACGCACGCGCTGGCGGTCTGCATGTGCGTCCAGGCCGTGTTCGCCGTCGCCTTCGCCGGATGCGCGCTCTCCCTGCCCCGACGCTGAGTCGGGGATCGGCCGGGCCCCGGCCGCGACCGTCCCGCCATGGCCGGTGCCACCGCGCAAATAAACCCCGTACGGAGCCTTGACGCCCCTTCACCCGCTTCCTATCGTCCTCACTGCAAGCGGTTTCTTTCGAAACTTTTCGAGCCGGCGGGTGACACGGCGGAAGGAGCGGGGACCCTATGGCTCCCGTAAGGCGGCAGGCGCTGGTGGTCAGGGGCGGGTGGCGGGGCCACCGGCCCAGGGAGTCGACCAACCTCTTTCTGCCGTTCCTCGCCGCCCACGGCTTCCAGACACTCGTCGAGGAGTCGCTGGAGGTCTACGAGGACGAGAAACTGCTCACCGCGACCGACCTGATCGTCCAGTGCTGGACCGGCGGGGACATCACCGCCGCCGAGAGCGCCGGGCTCGCCGCCGCCGTCCGGGCCGGCACCGGACTCGCCGGCTGGCACGGCGGCATCGTCGACGCCTTCCGCGACGACCCCGGCTACGCGCTGCTGGTCGGCGGCCAACGCGTGCGGGACGTGCCCGCGCCGACCGACCAACGCGTCACCCCGACCCCCGACCACGCCGACCACCCCGTGCTGTCCGGCACGGGCGCCTTCGACGTGCCGTCCGCCCCCTACTGGGTGCACGGTGACCCGCTCAACGACGTGCTGGCCACCGTGACGTTCGATGCCGACGAGACGCGACGGCGCCCCGTGGCCGTTCCCGCCGTGTGGACCAGGCGCTGGGGACGCGGCCGGGTCTTCGTCTCCACCGTCGGCCACGGCCCGGACGAGCTGCGCAGCCCACCGGTGCGCGGTCTCGTCGAGCGGGGGCTGCTGTGGGCCGCGCGGTCCACGGAACCCCGAGGCGACACGTCGGCCGTCCGTCCCCCGGGCCCCTGCTGACCCCGCCCTCTCCCGCGCCCCTCCCAACAGCCCTCTCCCCGCCCTCTCTCCCCGCCGTCTCCCAACCCCACCCCGACGAGACCCGCCCCACCCCCCATGTGAGACCAGATCCCCCCTGCGAGGAGCCGTGTTGAAAGCCGCAGTTCAGCAATTCCTCAGATCGACGGCGACGCGGGTCGGCGCCGTCGTGGTCACGCTGGCGCTCGGCGCCGGCCTCAGTGCCGGGCTGACCGCCGGCAGTGCCGCCGCCCACCCCGGGCACGACCACGAGACGAGCCCGGAGCCGCTGGAGGAGGGCTTCGAGAAGGTCACCCTCGACGACAACACCAGCAACCCGATGGAGTTGGGCATCGCCGACGACGGACGGGTCTTCTACGTCGACCGCAACGGTGACGTGAAGCTCGTCAGCCCGGACGGCATCGTCTCCACCGCCGGCACCGTCCCGGTTTACGTGGGCCAGGAGTTCGGCCTGCTCGGCCTCGCCCTCGACCCGGACTTCACCGACAACGGCTGGCTCTACCTGTACTACTCGCCCGCCGGGACCGAACAGGTCGACCGCGTCTCGCGGTTCACCGTCGAGGGCGACACCCTCGACATGGAAAGCGAGCAGGTCCTGCTCACCGTGGAGACGCAGCGGCAGGAGTGCTGCCACGCGGGCGGCTCGCTGGAGTTCGACACGCAGGGGAACCTGTACATCGCGACCGGCGACAACACCAACCCGTTCGCCTCCGACGGCTACACCCCGATCGACGAGCGCGACGACCGCGCCGCCTGGGACGCGCAGCGCACCTCGGCCAACAGCGACTCGCTGAACGGCAAGATCCTGCGCATCACCCCGCAGGACGACGGGAGTTACACCGTTCCGGAGGGCAACCTCTTCGCCGAGGGCACCGAGAACGCCCGCGCGGAGATCTACGCGATGGGCTTCCGCAACCCCTTCCGGATCGGCGTCGACCCGAACACCGACGGGCTCTACGTCGCCGACTACGGCCCCGACGCGGGCGCGGCGAACGAGGAGCGCGGCCCCGACGGCCGGGTGGAGTGGAACATCGTCGACGAGCCCGGCTTCTACGGCTGGCCCTACTGCGTCGGCGAGAACACCCCCTACGTCGACTACGACTTCGCCTCCGGCACCTCGGGCGAGGCGTTCGACTGCGCGGCGCCGGTCAACGACTCGCCGCACAACACCGGGCTCACCGAGCTGCCGCCGGCGATCGGGGCGGAGCTGTGGATGGGCAAGGCATCCACCAACACGCCCGAGATCGGCGGCAGCGGCGCGCCCATGACCTCCGGCGCCTACGCCTACGACCCGGACCTGGAGTCGGACCGCAAGTGGCCCGAGGAGTACGACGGTTCCGTGGTCTTCGCCGACTGGAACGACAGCCGGATGTTCTCGCTGGGGATCAGCGAGGACCGGACCGAGGTCACGAGCGTCACCAGGTTCCTGGAGGACCTGGACTTCAACCGGCCGCACGCCCTGCGGTTCGGCCCGGACGGCGCGCTGTACGTGATCGAGTGGGGCAGCGGCTTCGGCGGCGACAACACCGACTCGGGCGTCTACCGGGTCGACTACACCGACGGCAACCGCTACCCGATCGCCAAGCTGACCGCCGACCGCACCTCGGGACCCGCGCCGCTCGAGGTGAACTTCGACTCCGCCGGCTCCAGCGACCCGGAGGGCACCGAGCTGACCTACGCCTGGGACTTCGACGGCGACGGCACCGTGGACTCCACCGAGCCCGCCGGCTCGTTCACCTACCCCGAGCCGGGCGGCTACACGGCCCGGCTCACGGTGACCGACGCGGACGGCGCCAGCGCCAACTCGGCGGTGGAGATCGTCTCCGGCAACACCGCGCCGGAGATCACCGTCAACTCGCCGGAGAACGGCGGGTTCTTCGACTTCGGCGACACCCTCGCCTACGACGTGACGGTCACCGACGCGGAGGACGGCGAGATCGACTGCGAGCAGGTCGTGCTCCAGCCCGCGCTCGGCCACGACGAGCACGCGCACGGCCACGACCTGCACTACGGCTGCTCCGGCGAGTTCCCGCTGCACGGGGACGAGGGCCACATCGGCGCCAACATCTTCGGCACCGTGACCGTCACCTACACCGACCAGGGCAACGGTGACGCGCCGGCGCTGACCACCCAGGAGGTGCTGGTCTTCCAGCCCAAGCACCGCGAGGCCGAGCACTTCGACACCACCGGGCGGCTGGAGTCGGCCGGCGGCGGGGGCGACCCGGGCGTCGCCGTCGAGGAGACCGGCGACACGGCGGGCGGCGGCCAGAACATCGCCTACATCGAGGACGGCGACTGGTGGGCCTGGGACCCGACCCACCTGACCGGCATCGACGAGATCGGGCTGCGCGCCGCGACCAACGCGCGGGGCGCGACGGTCGAGGTCCGCACCGGGGACCCGGACAGCGGGCCGACGGTGGCCGCCTTCGAGCTGGAGTCCACCGGGGACTGGCAGGTCTACCAGGACTTCACCGCCCCGGTCGACGCCTCGGCGGTGACCGGCTCCGAGCCGCTGTACTTCGTCAAGACCAGCGGTGAACTCAACGTCAACTGGGTCGAGTTCATCGGCCAGGGGATCACCCAGCCGTAACGGTCCCCGTTTCCCCGCCGCGCACGCCGCCCGTCCCGTCGTCCGGGGCGGGCGGCGTCCGTCCGCCGCCGCGCGTCAGGGGACCCGGCCGTTCCACGCGGCCAGGCGGGGGCGTTCGAGGTCGGAGGCGGTGGCGAGGGCCGACTCCAGGGCGTCGGCGAGGAGCGCGTCGACGGCGATCCGGCGGTCGCGTTCCGCCGACTCGACGGCGGCGACGACCATCGCGAGGGTGCGCAGGTTCTGGTGGACCTCGCCCAGCGGGGTGCGGCCGGTGCGCAGCGCCGCGACGAACTCCGCGAGCGCGCCGGCGATGCCCCTGCCGTATCCGGCCTCCGGCGGCCCGGTCTGGGCGGCGGCGTCGGTTTCGGTTTCGGTTTCGGTTTCGGTCTCGAACCTGGCCGGCCCCGAGCCGTCCCAGAGCGCGCCGCCGTGCTCGCCGCTCAGCCGCCAACGGCCGTTCCACGAGGTCTCCACGCCGGGCGAGCACCAGCTGCCGGTGTAGACATAGCGCGCCCCGCCCGTCATCTCGAAGACGGCGGTGGCGGCCGCGTCGCCCGCGTACCAGCTCCAGGCGGGGTTGAACGACTCGCAGCGCACCGAGACCGGCTCCGCGTCCAGCAGCCAGCGCGCCGTGTCGAACGCGTGGATCGCCATGTCCACCAGCAGCGGCTGGGCCATCGCGTCGCGAAAGCCGCCGAACCGGGGCGCGACATAGAACTCGGTGCTGGCCACCCCGACCCGGCCCAGGCGGGGCAACGCGGCGCGCAGCGCGTGGAGTTCCGGGTGGTAGCGACGGGACTGGCTGACCATGAACAACTGGCCGGCCGCCTCGGCCGCCGCCGCCAGCCGCAGCCCCTCGGGCAGCGTCGGCGCCAGCGGCTTCTCGCCAAGCACGGGCAGCCCCAGCGCCAACGCCCGTAGGGTGACCGGGAGATGGGCCTCCGGCACGGTCACGTCGATCACCGCGTCGGGCGCGCAGCCGGCGGCGATCTCGGTCAACTCCGTCCCGACGGGCACCCGTTCGTCGTGGCCCGTCGCGGCCAGCGCCTCGGCCGCCCGGTCGGTGTCCAGGTCGACCACGCCGGCCAGCGCGACGGCGTCCGACTCCCGCACGGCGCGCAGCCAGGCGCGGCCCATCCCGCCGGCGCCGACCACCAGCACCCGCAGCGGCGCGCCGTCTCCCGGCACGGTCGCGAAGCCGGCGTCCGCGCCGTCGCCTCCGTTCGCGATGCCGGCGTCCGCGCCGTGGCCCGCGTTCACGCCGCGCCGCCCGTGTGCTCGAACCAGCCGGACTCGACATGGGTCAGCCGGGGCTGCTCGCGGTCGGTCGCGGGGGCCGCCCAGGCGACCGCGTTGGCGATCACCCGCCGCACATGGGGGTGGTGGTAGACGGGATACTCCTGGTCGCCTGGGCTGAAGTAGAAGATCCGCCCCTTGCCGCGCCGGAACGCGCAGCCGCTGCGGAAGACCTCGCCGCCGTCGAAGGAGCTGACGAAGACCAGCTCCTCGGGTTCGGGTATGTCGAAGAACTCGCCGTAGGTCTCCTGTTCCTCGATCACCAGCGGGTGCGGCACCCCGGCGGCCACCGGATGCGTCGGGTCGACCGTCCAGACCAGCTCGCGCTCGGCCGCGTTCCGCCAGCGCAGCGTGCAGGAGGTGCCCATCAACCGGCGGAAGATCTTGGAGAGATGGCCCGAGTGGAGCACCACGAGCCCCATCCCGGCGAGCACCCCGCGGTGCACGCGGCCCACCACCGCGTCGGAGACCTCCCGGTGCGCCAGGTTCCCCCACCAGGTCAGCACGTCCGTCGCGGCCAGCGCCTCCTCCGTCAGCCCGTGGTCCGGCTCGTCCAGCTCCGCGGTGCGCACCAGGACGCGTTCGCCCAGGTGCTGCTCGACGGCCTCGGCGACGGCGCCGCCCATGCCGCGCGGGTAGCGCTTGGCGACCTCGGGGTCCAGCCGCTCGGCGCGGCCCTCGCACCAGACGGTGACCCGCAGCGGAGGGGGCGGTGGGGGCGCGGACGGGAACGGCATGGTGCCCTCCTGGACGACAGGCTGCGGCGGGCGGTTTCGCAAAGAACCGGTAGGGAAGCTAGAAGCCGCCACGGAGGGCGTCAACCCGGTTCCGGAGACGCGGCGGGAAACGGAACGGCGCGTTCACTCCACGCGACCGCCATATCCGTGGAGAGCTACGGCCCCACGGTGAGGGCTCCGCGCCCGAGCGGACTACAGTGACTCGAAAAGTGTCGGGAAAGCAGAGAATGGACCCGTGACCGAGAGCAGGACGTCCCGCCCCACCCTGGCCCACATCGCCGAGACGGCCGGGGTCTCCGTCTCGACCGTCTCCAAGGTTCTCAACGGTCGGGACGACGTCTCGCGCGACACCAGGGCCAAGGTCGACTCGGCGCTGCGCCACCACCACTACGTGCGGCGCGGCACCCCCGCCCCCGACGCCGGCGTGCGCACCGTGGACCTGGTGCTGAGCGGCCTCGACGGTTCCTGGCCGGCGAGTGTCGCCAGCGGGATGGAGGCCGCCGCCTACCAGGCGGGGGTGCACGTGGCGATCTCCGTGGCCCGCTCCTCGGCCTCGGCGACCAACCACCGCGCGCAGGACTGGGTCGACCGGGTGCTGGAACGCGGCAGCGCGGGCGTGGTGCTCGGGCTGATCGAGCCGACCCGCGACCAGTTGGGGCGGCTGACCCAGGCGCGGGTGCCCTGCGTGGTGATCGACCCGCTGAGCGACCCGGCGCCGGACGTGCTCTCCGTCGGCACCACCAACTGGGCCGGCGCCTACGAGGCCACGACGCATCTGCTGCAACGCGGCCACCGCCGGATCGCCCTGGTCACGGGCCCGCCGCAGCACCTCTACTCCCGGGCCAGGACGGCGGGTTACCGCTCGGCGCTGGCGGCGGCCGGCATCGAGACGGAGCCGACGCTGGTCCGTGACGGCACCTACGACCGGGCGAGCGGCGCGGAGCAGGTGCGGGCGCTGCTTCAGCTCCCCTCGCCGCCGACCGCGCTGTTCATCTGCTCCGACCACATGGCGATCGGCGGCTACGAGGCGCTGGCGGGCGCCGGGTTGCGGGTTCCCGAGGACGTGAGCGTCGTCGGCTTCGACGACCTGCCGGAGGCCCGTTGGGTGGCGCCGGCGCTGACCACGGTCCGCCAGCCGCTCAAGGAGATGGGCGGCAGCGCGCTGCGCACCCTGGTGCGGCTGATGAACGGCGAGGAGTTGGAGAGCCCGCGCGTCGAACTGGCGACCACGCTGGTGGTCAGGGACAGCGTCGCCGCGCCCCGCACCGAACGTTAGTGCGAACGGCGGCGTCCCTCCCGTACCATGGCGGCCATGCGCCGCCTCGTGCTTCTCGACGCCCCGTCCAACCTGGGCCTGCGCCCGCCCGCCGAGGGCGCGGTGCCCGGCTGCTACAAGCTCGCCGGCGCGCTGCGCGAACAGCGGCTGCTGGCGCGGCTGTCCGCCGCCGAGGGCGGCGTCGTCGTCCCCCCGCGCTACCACCGGGGCGACTGGCGCCCCGGTGACGGCGTCTTCCACGCCGAGGCCATCGCCGACTACAGCCGCCGCCTCGCCGACCGGGTCGAGGGGCATGTGCGGGCCGGCGAGTTCCCCGTGGTGCTCGGCGGGGACTGCTCGATCCAGCTCGGCTGCTCCCTGGCGCTGCGCCGGATCGGACGCTTCGGGCTGGCCGCCGTCGACGGCTCCGCCGACTTCCGGCACCCGGGGAACGCGGAGCACGTGGGCGCCGCCGGCGGCGAGGAGCTGGCGCTGGCCACCGGGCGCGGCCAGCGCGACCTGACCGACATGGAGGGGCTGCGGCCCTACCTCCGGGAGGAGGACGTGCGGGTCTTCGGCATCCGCGCGTACGACACGGAACGGGCGGAGTTGGCCGAGGCCGGCATCGTCGCCGCGACCGCCGACGAGATCCGGGGCTGGGGCGCGGAGCTGCCGGCCCGCGCCCGCTCCGGGCTCGCGGACGCCCCCACGGACGGCTTCTGGCTCCACCTCGACGCCGACGTGCTGGACCCGACGGTGATGCCGGCGGTGGACGCCCCCGATCCAGGCGGGCTCCTGCCCGACGAACTGGCCGCGCTGCTGGGCGCGTTGCTCGCCTCGCCGCGCTGCGTCGGCCTCAACCTGACGATCTACGACCCGGACCTGGACCCCGACGGCAGCGGCGCCGCGCTCCTCGCCGACCTGCTGGTCGGCGCCCTGTCGGGCGACGCCGCGCCGGGCGACGCCCTCAACGCCTGAAGCCGCCGCCGCCCATGGGGTTGTCGATCACGTAACGCCACACCCCGTCGGCGCCGCGCCTGGCCACGTCCGTGGCGGTGCCGCCGACGTCGCCGCCGGCCAACTCCCAGTCGACGATGAGCAGCGCGGTGTCACCGACCACGGTGACGCTGCGCGGCCGCACCTCGATCGGCCGACGCAGCGCGAGAAAGGCGGCGTTGGCCTCGGCGATCTCGTCCGCTCCCCTCGCCACGCGACCCTCGGGAGTGACGAACGCGGCCTCCTCCGCGTACTTCCCGGCCACGGCGGCGGCGCGGTCCGGCCCGTTGAACCGCGCGGCGAAGGCCGCGGGCAGTTCCTCCGCCGACCTCGCCTCCGGCGGTGTGCCCTCGCTAGCGTGGGGCTGTCCTTTCGCTCGTTCCGACTCGTTCTCGCTCTCGTGTCCGCTCATGGCGGCGAGGTTAGGAGGCCCGCTCGTGACTCACCCAACGGTGCGCCACCGCCCCGGCCTTCCCGACGACACGCGCGCCGCCGTGACGCGCCCCAGCACGGACTGCCCGGTCGAGATCACGCTGGCCGCGCTGCGCGGCCGCTGGACGACGCTGCTGGTGCGTGAACTTCTCGCGGCGGAACGACCGTTGTCCTACCGGGAGTTGGCGACCGCGCTGCCCTCGCTCTCCGACAAGGTCCTCACGGACCGGCTCCGCCAGCTCGTCGAGGCCGGCGTCGCGGAACGCCACCGCAGCGCGGGGTGGCCGCCGGCCGTCCACTACCGCCTGACCCCCCGGGGCCACGCCCTGGGCCCCGTCCTCCAGTCCCTCTGGGACTGGGGAGCGGCCACCCGGGCGTAGTGACCACCGGCGTCGACAGCGCTCGTGGGCGACACGCCCCGCCGTCCCGCCGGTCGGGCCCGCCACCGACGGCGGCCGCCCGCCCGCGGCTCCCCGGGGTCGGCACGGACCTCGGCTACCCGGGGTCGGCACCGCCCGTGTCCAGCATGGTCAGCACCGGGTCCTGCGGGCTGGACGCGCCGGTGAAGGCCAGAACCAGACGGTCCCCGATCCGCGCGCTCAGCACCTCGGGCCCGGTGTTCTCCAGGAGGGCGCGCTGGGTCTCGTCGAGGGTGGTCCGGTGGCTGGGAGTGGCGGTCTCGTTCTCGGTGTACACAGTGGCCGGCAGCTGTTCGCCGTCGGCGAGGATCTCCACCTCCGTCTCAGTGCCGCCCAGCAGCCGCACCCGCTCGGCGCCCGAGCGGAACACCCGCCACAGCTCGGTCCCGTCGGTGAGGTCCACCGCGACGACCCCGTCGCTGGTGGCGCCGGCCACGTCGTCCCCCGGGGCCTGCGGAAGGTAGAGGGTGTCGCCGCGGAGCAGCACGCTGTCGGGCGGCGACACGGTGGCGAAGTCCTCGTTCAACTGGCGTTCCGCGAACGGTCCGACGGTGATCGGGAGCAGCGCACCGGTGTCGGCGGACAGCGTGTGCAGCACCGCCTCACCCGTCAGCGGCTGGCAGCCGACCACCAGGTGGTCGCCGTTGGTGGTGAGCAGGGCGCTGGTCGGGACGTCGGTGGAGTGCACGCAGCCGGTCAGCTCGGCCGACCGCGCTGGTGCGCCGGACTCGCCATCCAGGGACAGCAGTTGGGGAACCTCGGCACCGTCGCAGGCGCCGACCGCGTAGACCCGGTCCCGCATGGCGAGCGCCTCGCCGACCAGCGCGCAGCCGTCGGCCTCCGGCGCTCCGTCGTACGCGGTGCGCCACCGGGTCTCCCCGGTGGCCAGGTCGGCGACCAGCAGGTCGGTGGGGCCGAAGTCGATGTCCTGGTCGGGGTCCCCCTCGCCGTAGGGGGCGGTGACGAAGCCGTCGCCGATGGACAGCGCCTGCCCGTTGAGCGGAGTCGGCGCGCCGGTCATGCCCTCGTCGCGCAGCGGGGTCGGCTCCGCCCACCGGGCCTCGCCGGTGGTCAGGTCGATGGTCTGGAGCCGGTCGCACCGCTCCATGGTTCCCGCCGTGCCGCGAGCGCTCTCGTAGGCCACCGCGCCGACGCCGTCCGAGGTGCCGGGGGTCATGTTGCAGAGCCGGCCGTCCTCCGGGGTCCGCCAGGTCCACAGGCGTTCGCCGGTCGCCGGGTCGACGGCGGCCAGGCCGCCGTGCGAGGTGCCGACGACCACGCTGGACTCGGTGGACCACAGCCCGACGAAGTCGCCGAAGTCGTCGTCGGTGTCCACCACGTCGGCGACAGTCAGACCCCAGTCGAAGCCGAATGTGCCGGCGGCCGCGTCGCGGTCACTGCCCGGCGCCCGCTGTTCCCCCTCTCCGCCCCGGTCGCCGGGGGACGCGGTGGTCGAGGAGTCGTCCGAGTCACCCAGCAGCAGGACGAGGGTGGCGACGAGCGCCAGGCTGAGTACGCCGGCCACGCCGACGAACCAGGTCCGCCGGATCGGCCGCCGGCCGCTCGACGCGGTCGGCGGGGTCGGCGGCGGCGGGGGAGCGGCCGGCGGCGCGGGCACGGTGGGCAACGCGGCTCCGGCCGGCGGGGTGGCGGGTGCTCCGGCCGGTGGCGGCGGGGTGGCGGGCAGGGGCGGCGGAGACTCGGCGGCCGGCTCCAGGCGCGCCAACAGGGCAGCTGCGGTGGGCCGTTCAGCAGGCTCCTTGGCCAGACATTCGGCGATCAGCGCCCGCAGCCCGGGGTCCTGGACAGCCGACAGGTCCGGCGTCTCCCGCACGATCCGCTGGTAGGCGGTGGCCCGCTCGAAGGCGCTGGTCCGGCCCTGGCCCGTGTCGAAGCCGAAGGGCGTCCGGCCGGTCGTCGCGAAGTGCAGCACAGCGCCCAGGGCGTACAGGTCGGCGGCCGGCCCCGCCGGCTCGCCGAGCACTGACTCCGGGCAAAGGTAGTCCGGGTCGCCCAGCGCCGCCTCGTCCGGGGCGCCGCCGGGCCCACCCGGGTGCCGCGCGTGGGCGATGCCGATGTCGGTCAGCCGAAGGCCGTCCGGCGTCAGCAGCACGTTCGACGGCCGGAGCGCGCCGTGCGGCACGCCGGCCGCGTGCGCCGAGGCCAGCGCGGCGGTCAGCTCGACCACCGCCTGCCAGCCGGCTTCCGGGGTCAACGGGCCCCGCTGGCGCACGATTCGCGCCAGGGAGTGGGCGTCGTGGAAGGCACTGGCGAGCCACGGCGCCGGCCCGTCGAGGTCCGCGTCGTGGACGGGTACGACGCGTGTCCCCTCGATGTTCTCCGCGGCGGTCAGCGCGGCCCGCAGCCGGTCGACGAAGGCCGGGTCGGCGGCGAACCGGTGGGATATCGCACGGACCGCGAGGAGCCGGGCGTCTGGTCCCTGCCCCAGATAGAGCTGGCCCAGACCGCCGCCCGTGCCAAGCCGGCCCAACAGTCGGTAGGGACCGATCCGTTCGGGGTCATCGGCGGCGAGGGGGCCCGCGTCCGACCGTTCCGTCAACGACATGTGCCAGCCTCCGTCCACCCCCGTCTCCCAGCTGGATCAGGGACCCCGATCCTGGGGAACCAGGGCGAACGGCTCGCGAACTTTTCTCCTCAGCGGTGTAACAGCCGCCGCCCGGAAGCCGTCAACTCGACGACCCGCCGGGCGGGTTCACCGGCCGGGGGCCGGTCAACGGCGGGTCAGCCGGAACGCGGCGGGCAACCCGCCCGAGAGCCGCACGGTTCGCTCCGGGTGGCGGACCAGCCGGGCCCGGACGAGCGACAGGGCCGGCGGCCGGTGCCGGCGGACGCGGCCGGCTCGTCGGCACTGCCGGTGCGGCACCGCAGCCGCCCATCGACGCAGCGGGGGCGCGAGGAACCGCGCGAGCGACCCGCCGCCGGGGCAAGGACGACAGACCACCGCGCCACGCCGGCACGGACGTCGCCCCGTTACCCTCCCCTCGTGGAGAACGACAGCGAACGGCAGAACGGCACCGCGCCCACCCAGAGCCCGCCGCCGAGGCGGCTCGTGTTGGCGTCCCAGTCGCCCGCCCGGCTGGGGCTGCTGCGGCAGGCCGGCATCGTCCCGGACGTGATCGTCAGCGGCGTCGACGAGGAGGCGCTGCGCGCCGACGGGCCCGAGGCGTTGGCGCGGGTGCTGGCCGAGGCCAAGGCGGACGCGGTCGCCGCCCGGCCGGAGGCCGCCGGCGCGCTCGTCGTCGGCTGCGACTCCGTGTTGGACATCGACGGCGTCGCCCTGGGCAAGCCGGCGGACGCCGAGGAGGCGACCGCCAGGTGGAAGGCGATGCGCGGCCGGGACGGCGTGCTGCGCACCGGACACTGCCTGGTCGACACGGCCACCGGCCACCGGGCGTCGGCCGTCGCCTCCACCACGGTGCACTTCGGCGAGCCCTCAGACGCGGAGATCGCCGCCTACGTGGCCAGCGGCGAACCCCTGCACGTCGCCGGCGCGTTCACCCTGGACGGCAGGTCGGCGCCGTTCGTCGACGGGATCACGGGGGACCCCGGCACCGTCATCGGGCTCTCCCTGCCGCTGCTGCGGCGCCTGCTGGCCGACGCCGGGATCGCCGTCACCGACCTGTGGGCGGACTGAGCGGGCGCCCGCCGGGCCCTCGGCCGGGTAGAGCAGCAGGCTCGCCACCAACAGCCCGAAGACCACCATCAGCAGGCCGAACGCCGGCCAGCCGACCAGTCCGACGGCCAGCGCGCCCAGCAGCAGTTGGAGCGCGGCGGCGCCCACCAGCGCCGCCCGCGCCACCCGCCCCGGCGACCGGTCCCGGAGCGCGGCGCGCCCCAACACCCCGCCGCAGCACAGCAGGAACGCCGCCAGCAGCGCGCCCCCGCCCCACGCCCCCAGGCTGAGCGCGTCGGAGGAGAGCCCGCCGATCGACATCGACTGACGGTCGGCCGCCAGCCCGAGTACCCAGTGCAGCAGACCGAGGCCCACCGCCATCACCACGACCACCACGGCGGCCGCCGCCGTCACGCTTCGTCTTCCTCGGTGCACGCCGCGCACGCTACTGCCGGGTAGAGCGGCCGACAAGGTCCCGCGCGACGGCAAAGAATCCGGCCAACCGTTATGGAGTTCCCACAACACCCGTGGCCACGGGGCCCTGACCTCGGGCGCGCTGCAACTCCCTGCGAAATCCGCCCCTGATCTTCGCGGATACGGCGCGTACCTTGGTATAGCAAGCTTGTACGCGCTCTTGTTCGCTGCCCCTCACCGTCCGTGTGGGCAGGGTCACCCCTGTGGGCGACTCGTTGCGCGGTGTCGCCAGTACCTAAAATCGCTTTGTTCCAAGGAGGGAGCCATCGTGCGTAAGGTGCTCATCGCCAATCGTGGCGAAATCGCCGTGCGGGTCGCCCGTGCCTGCCGCGACGCAGGCATCGCCAGCGTGGCCGTCTACGCCGAGCCGGATCGGGACGCGCTGCATGTCCGGGCGACCGACGAGGCGTTCGCACTCGGCGGTGACACGCCGGCGACCAGCTATCTGGACTTCGACAAGGTGCTGACGGCCGCGGCCCTCTCGGGTGCGGACGCCGTCCACCCGGGCTACGGATTCCTGTCCGAGAACGCCGACTTCGCCCAGGCCGTCCTCGACGCCGGGCTGACCTGGATCGGTCCCTCGCCGGACGCGATCCGTTCGCTGGGCGACAAGGTGGCCGCCCGGCACATCGCGCAGCGCGCCGGAGCGCCCCTGGTCGCCGGCACCAAGGACCCGGTCTCCGGCGCGGAGGAGGTCGTGGAGTTCGCCCGCGAGAACGGCCTGCCGGTCGCCATCAAGGCGGCCTTCGGCGGCGGCGGTCGCGGCCTGAAGGTCGCCCGCACGCTGGAAGAGGTGCCCGAGCTCTACGAGTCGGCGGTGCGCGAGGCGCAGGCCGCGTTCGGGCGGGGCGAGTGCTTCGTCGAGCGCTATCTCGACCGCCCCCGCCACGTCGAGACCCAGTGCCTGGCCGACACCCACGGCAACGTGGTCGTCGTCTCCACCCGCGACTGCTCCCTCCAGCGGCGCCACCAGAAGCTCGTCGAGGAGGCCCCGGCCCCCTATCTGACGGACGCGCAGAACGCCGAGCTGTACGCCGCCTCCAAGGCGATCCTCCGCGAGGCCGGCTATGTCGGCGCCGGCACCTGCGAGTTCCTCGTCGGCCAGGACGGCACGATCTCGTTCCTCGAGGTCAACACCCGCCTCCAGGTGGAGCACCCGGTCACCGAGGAGATCACCGGGCTCGACCTGGTGCGCGAGCAGCTGCGCATCGCGCGCGGCGAGGAGCTGGGGTACGACGACCCGCCGCTGCGCGGGCACTCGATCGAGTTCCGGATCAACGGCGAGGACCCGGGGCGCGGCTTCCTGCCGGCGCCGGGCACGGTGAGCGCGTTCGTGCCGCCGCTGGGCCCCGGCGTGCGGGTGGACACGGGCGTGGAGGCCGGCTCGGTCATCGGCCCGGCGTGGGACTCGATGCTGGCCAAGCTGATCGTCACCGGCGCGAGCCGCCGGCAGGCGCTGGAGCGCGCGGCGCGCGCGCTGGCGGAGTTCCGCGTCGAGGGCATGGCGACCGTGGTGCCGTTCCACCGCACGGTGATCGCGGACCCGGCGTTCGCTCCCGAGGTCAACGGGCGGGAGGGCGAGCCGTTCTCCGTCCACACCCGGTGGATCGAGACCGAGTTCGTGAACGAGCTGCCGCCGTTCAACGCCGTCGGCGACGAGGGCGAGGAGAGCAACGTCCGGGAGACCGTGGTCGTCGAGGTCGGCGGCAAGCGGCTTGAGGTCTCGCTGCCGGCGACGCTGGCGATGCCGCTGGCCCGCGCGGCCGTGGCCGGGGGCGCGCGCCCGGCGCGGCGCAAGGCCGGCAAGCGCGGCGGGGGCGCGGCGCCGACCGGCGACGCGTTGCCCTCGCCGATGCAGGGCACGGTCGTCAAGGTCGCGGTCGAGGAGGGCCAGCACGTCGAGGAGGGCGAGCTGGTCATCGTCCTGGAGGCGATGAAGATGGAGCAGCCGATCAACGCGCACCGCGCGGGCACCGTCGGCGCGCTCAAGGCGGAGGTCGGCGCCTCGCTCTCGGCCGGCGCCGTGATCTGCGAGATCAAGGACTGACCGAGCCTTTCTGGCGACACCGACGCGCCCCCGCCTCGGTCCCGCTGACACGCGGGCCCGGGGCGAGGGGCGGCGGTGGCTATCTGCGCCGGGGCGCCAGGTCCGAGACCCGCTGCCCCATCGGCGGGGTCCCGCCGCCGAGCCCCGGATGGCCCGTCGCGCGCGGCGACGGCAGCGGCAGGTCGCGGCGGACCGGATCGCCGCGTTCGGGCGCGGACTTGACGCCGGGCGCCGTGGGGGCGCCCACCACGGAGACGCGCACCCCCTGCTCGGCGAGCGCCTCCAGCTCCGCGCCGGCCTTCTCCGCCTCCGGCGGCGGCTGGTCGGTGATCAGCTGGCTGATCAGGTCGGTCGGGACCGTCTGGAACGCCGTGTCGGCGCCCAGCTTCGAGTGGTCGGCCAGCACCACCACCTCGGACGCCGCCCGCAGCAGCGCCCGATCCACGCTGGCGGCCAGCATGTTGGAGGTGGAGAGCCCCCGGTCGGCGGTCAGCCCGGAGCCGGAGAGAAAGGCCCGGCTGACCCGCAGCCCCAGCAGCGACTGCTCGGCGCCGCTGCCGACCAACGCGTAGTTGGAACCGCGCAGCGTGCCGCCCGTCATCACCACCTCCACCCGGTTGGCGTGCGCCAACGCCTGGGCCACCAGCAGCGAGTTGGTCACCACGGTCAGCCCGGGAACCCGGGCCAGCCGGCGGGCCAGCTCCTGCGTGGTGGTGCCGGCGCCGACCACGATGGCCTCGCCCTCCCGCACCAGCGAGGCCGCGTGCTCCGCGATGGCGGTCTTCTCCGCCGTCGCGGCCATGGCCCGTTGGGGGAACCCTGACTCCCGGGTGAAGCCCCCCGGGAGGACGGCGCCCCCGTGTCTGCGGTCAAGCAGCCCTTCTGCCTCCAGGGCGCGGACATCGCGCCGGACGGTCACTTCTGAGGTCTGGACGACGCGGGCCAGCTCCCGGAGCGACACGGCTCCGTTGGCGCGCACCATCTCGAGGATCATCTGGCGACGTTCTGCAGCGAACACGGAACCGACAGTAACCCCAACGACCATCTGCTTTCAGCAGGTTGCGAGGATTTATCGAAGTTGTCTATACGCACGCCCCCGGCGTGCTATGCGCCGGGGGCGCACCTCCGTGCTTCCAGCGCCCCGCCTGTGCCTACTGTGCTTCCGCGATTTTTCGTGTATGGAACTGCCGCGCCGCCTCCGCGATAGTGCCGGAAAGCGACGGGTAAACGGTGAACGTTTTTGCGATCTGCTCCACCGTCAAACTGTTGTCCACCGCAATCGCTATCGGGTGAATCAGCTCGCTCGCACGCGGGGAAACCACCACTCCCCCGACCACGATTCCCGTTCCCGGCCGCGCGAACAGCTTCACGAAGCCGTCCCGCACGCCCTGCATCTTCGCCCTCGGGTTGCGCAGCAGCGGCAGCTTCACCACCCGGGCGTCGATGCGCCCCTCGTCCACGTCCTGCTGCGAGTAGCCGACGGTGGCGATCTCCGGGTCGGTGAAGATGTTGCCCGAGACGGTCTTCAGGTCCAGCGGCGCCACCGCGTCGCCCAGGAAGTGGTACATCGCGATCCGGCCCTGCATCGCCGCCACCGAGGCCAACGCGAAGACACCCGTGCAGTCGCCCGCCGCGTAGACCCCGGGGGCCGAGGTGCGGGAGACCCGGTCCACGCAGACGTGCCCCGAGTCGGCGAGCTTCACCCCCGCCTCCTCCAGCCCCATGTCGGAGGTGTTGGGCACCGCGCCCACCGCCATCAGGCAGTGCGTCCCGGACACCGTCCGCCCGTCGGAGAGCGTGATCTCCACCCGGTCGCCGACCCGCTTGACCGACGCCGCGCGCGAACGGGACAGCACGTTCATCCCCCGCCGCCGGAAGACGTCCTCCAGCACCGCCGCCGCGTCCGGGTCCTCCCCCGGCAGCACCCGGTCCCGGGAGGAGACCAGCGTCACCCGCGAACCCAGCGCCTGGTAGGCGCCGGCGAACTCGGCGCCGGTGACGCCCGAGCCGACCACCACCAGCTCCTCCGGCAGCTCGGCCAGGTCGTACACCTGCGTCCAGTTGAGGATGCGCTCCCCGTCCGGCCTGGCGTCCGGGATCTCCCGCGGATGCCCGCCGGTCGCCACCAGCACCCCGTCGGCCACCAGCTCCCGCCGGCCACCGCCGCTCTCCTCCACCGCGACCCGGCGCGTGCCGTCCGGCGCCTGCCCCGGCAGCAGCCGGCCCCGGCCGCGCAGCACGGAGACCCCGGCGCGCTTGACCGACGAGGTGATGTCGT
Source organism: Streptomyces zhaozhouensis (assembly GCF_900230195.1). Lineage (GTDB taxonomy): Bacteria > Actinomycetota > Actinomycetes > Streptomycetales > Streptomycetaceae > Streptomyces > Streptomyces zhaozhouensis. Next base: position 229,522 of record NZ_OCNE01000004.1, on the reverse strand, counting down.
GGGACTGCGCCAGCGCCAGCCGCTTGACCCGCCGGTTGACCACCCCGAGGTCCACCCCGATGCCGCGGACCTCGTCGCCGATGCCGTCCCCGTCGTGGTCGATCTCGATGCCCAGCTCCTCGTGCGAGGAGTCGAAGCTGGTCATCACCTCGGCCGTCGCGATCAGCGTCTTGGACGGCACGCAGTCGGTGAGCACCGAGGCACCGCCCAGGCCGTCCCGGTCGACGACGGTCACCTCCGCGCCCAGTTGCGCCGCCACCAGCGCCGCCTCGTACCCGCCTGGTCCGCCACCAATGATCACGATTCGAGTCACCGTTCCAGTGTCCCGCACGACTCACCTCGCCGGTGCGGCACCCTCGCCTCGCCGGTGCGGCTCCATGGTCGTCTGCCCCCCCGGCACACATGCACCGCGCAGTTCCCCGCGCCCCCAAGCCGCCCACCGGCCGAAAAGGGGCGCGGGGAACGGCGCGAGCAACCACCCACCGGGCCGAGGACGACCACCCACCCGAGCCACGCGCGTGAGGAGTCGCTCCCCCGGCCGGACGGCAAGTCCCAGGGCTTCCCTTGATCACGGGGGGATGGGTTACCTTGAGCCGTGTCCCTCTACGCCGCTTACGCCGTGAACCTCGACCCCCGGTTGATGGCCCGGCGCGCTCCGCACTCGCCGCTGCGCGGCACCGGCTGGCTCACCGGCTGGCGGCTCACCTTCGGCGGGGAGGAGATGGGCTGGGACGGCGCCCTGGCCACCCTCGCCGAGGCGGGCGTGCCGCCCGCCCCCGACGTCTTCGTGGCGCTGTACGACATCGCGCCGATGGACGAGGACAGCCTCGACCGTTGGGAGGGCGTGGGCCTGGACATCTACCGCAGGACCCGGGTGCGCGTGGACACCCTCGACGGCACCGTCAACGCCTGGGCCTACGTCCTCAACGGCTACGAGGGCGGCCTTCCCTCCGCCCGCTATCTCGGCGAGATCGCCGACGCCGCCGAGTCCGCCGGCGCGCCCCACGACTACGTGATGGAACTCCGCAAGCGCCCCTGCTGAGCACCCCCGCCCCTCCGCACGCCTCGCCCCGCGTCCGCACGCCTCAACGCACGTCCGCACGCATCGACGCGCGCCAACGCGCCCGCACGCCCCCGAGCACCCCACCACACCCGACACGCACCCTCCGCGACTGACGAGTCACCGCGCCGGGTCGAACGTTCCACCGGATTGGCTGGTACGCGCCCTTCTCGTGCGGCCCGTCTACGCGCGTAGGAAGAGAACGGTTAGGCTCAGTCCGTGAACGCATCTGACATGGCCCGCTCGGGCGAGGCGGCCGCCGTTCGGCTACGCGAGTTGACCGGCGTGCACAGTCATGACGTGGCACTGGTCATGGGCTCGGGGTGGGCCCCGGCAGCGGAGCGGTTGGGGACCCCCACCGCCGAGCTGGACGTGACCGAGCTGCCCGGATTCCCCCCACCGACCGCCGAGGGCCACGCCGGCCGGGTCCGCTCCTACCAGGTGGGCGACAAACGCGCCCTGGTCTTCCTCGGGCGGACCCACTACTACGAGGGCCAGGGCGTGGGCGCCGTCGCGCACGGCGTGCGGACCGCCGTGGCCGCCGGCTGCCGCACCGTGGTGCTGACCAACAGCTGCGGTGGGCTCCGCGAGGGGATGCACGTAGGACAGCCGGTTCTGATCAGCGACCACATCAATCTGACCGCGACATCACCGATCGTGGGCTCTCACTTCGTTGATCTGACCGACCTTTACGCGCCACGGCTGCGGGCGCTCTGCCAGGAGATCGACCCGAGTCTGGAGGAGGGCGTCTATGTGCAGTTCCCGGGGCCGCACTACGAGACCCCGGCCGAGATCCGGATGGTGCGGACGCTCGGCGGGGATCTGGTCGGCATGTCCACAGTGCTGGAGGCCATCGCGGCCCGCGAGGCGGGGGCCGAGGTGCTGGCGATCTCGCTCGTGACCAACCTCGCCGCGGGGATCACCGGCGCCCCGCTCAACCACGAGGAGGTGCTCCGGGCCGGGCGCGACTCGGCCGAGCGGATGGGCGCCCTGCTCAACCAGGTGCTGGTCAAACTCTGACCTCACCCGGTCCCCGGCGGCCGGACCTGTTCACGGACGACCACGGCGACTTCACCGACGACCACGGCGACGACGGCACACGGCGACGCGCGCCGCCCCGGTGCCGCCCCCACGCCGCCCCGGTGCCGCCCCGCGGTGGTTGACCAGCACGACGGCAGTGATGACAGTGACGACAGTGACGGCGGCGCGGACGACGACCTCCGCGCCCCGGAACCCACGCGGCACAGGAGCGAAGCGATGACGGCGGACACCGACGGCGCAGCGACCCCGGAGACCTCGGCGGGCCCGGAGGGCCCGAAGGCCCCGGAGGGCCCCGAGCTGCTGGCACGGGCCAGGGCCTGGCTGGACGAGGACCCGGACCCGGTCACCCGCGCGGAGCTGACCGCGCTGCTGGAGGGCGGCGACCTGGCGGCGCTCGGCGAACGGTTCGCCGGCACACTCCAGTTCGGCACCGCCGGGCTGCGCGGCGAGATGGGCGCCGGGCCGACCAGGATGAACCGCTGCGTCGTGCTGCGCGCCGCCGCCGGACTCGCCGCCTACCTGCGGGAACGTTCCCCGGGCCTGGTCGTCGTCGGCTACGACGCCCGGCACAACAGCGAGCGCTTCGCGCGTGACACCGTCGCCGTCATGGTCGGCGCGGGACTGCGCGCCGCGTTGCTGCCCCGGCCGCTGCCGACGCCCGTGCTGGCGTTCGCCATCCGGGAGTTGGGCGCGGTCGCGGGCGTCGCGGTGACCGCCAGCCACAACCCGCCCCGGGACAACGGCTACAAGGTCTACCTCGGCGACGGCAGCCAGATCGTGCCGCCGGCCGACGCGGAGATCGCCGCCGAGATCGCCGCCGTCGGGCCGCTGGCGGAGGTGCCCCGGCCGGAGGGCGGCTGGGACGTGCTGGGCGAGGAGATCGTCGAGTCCTATCTGGCCCGCAGCGGCGCCGCGTTGACGCCGGGCTCGCCGCGCACGGTGCTCAGTGTCTCGACCCCGTTGCACGGCGTGGGCCAGCAGGTGCTGACCGCGGCGTTCACCAGGAACGGCTTCCCCGCGCCCGTCGAGGTGCCCGCGCAGTCGGCGCCCGACCCTGACTTCCCGACGGTCTCCTTCCCCAACCCGGAGGAGCCGGGGGCGATGGACCTGGCGACGGAGGTCGCCGCCGCGACCCCGGGCGCCGAGCTGCTGCTGGCCAACGACCCGGACGCGGACCGTTGCGCGGTGGGCGTCCCCGACGCGGCGGCCGAGGGCGGCTGGCGGATGCTGCGCGGCGACGAGGTCGGCGCGCTGCTCGCGGCACATCTGGTGCGCGGCGGGCGGAAGGGCACGTTCGCCACCTCGATCGTCTCCTCGTCGCTGGTCGGCCGGATCGCGGCCGACGCGGGGCTGCCGTACACCGAGACGCTGACCGGCTTCAAGTGGCTGGCCCGGGTGCCGGACCTCGGCTACGCCTACGAGGAGGCGCTGGGCTACTGCGTCGACCCGGCCGGGGTGCGGGACAAGGACGGCGTCACGGCTGCGCTGCTGGTGGCCGAGTTGGCCGCGGGGCTGCGGGCGGAGGGGCGGACGCTGACCGACCTGCTGGACGAGTTGGCGGTGCGGCACGGGCTGCACGCCACCGACCAGCTGTCGGTGCGGGTCGCCGACCTGTCGCTGATCGCCGACGCGATGCGCCGGCTGCGCGCCGCGCCGCCGTCGGCGCTGGCCGGGCTGCCGGTCGTCGAGGCCGAGGACCTGAACGCGGGCAGCGCCCAACTCCCGCCCACCGACGGCCTGCGCTACCGACTGGCCGGGGCGGGCCCGGTGGCGTCGGCGCGGGTCGTGGTGCGCCCCTCGGGCACCGAGCCGAAGATCAAGTGCTATCTGGAGGTCGTGGTCCCCGCCGCCGACCCGGCGGCCCTCCCGGCCGCCCGCCGGGAGGCGGCCGGAACCCTCGCCGCCCTCCGCACCGACCTCGCCACCCGGGCGGGCCTCCCGACGGAGTAGTCCGCCCGGGGCGCGGGGCCGGGAGGAGCCGTCAGAGGGCGATGTCCAGGAAGGCCACGCCCAGGGTGTAGGTGGCCAGCGTGATGAGGACCAGCGCGCAGACGTTGAGCACCGCGCCGCCGCGCACCATCTGACCGATGGTGACGTGGCCGGAGCCGAAGACGATGGCGTTGGGCGGGGTGGCGACGGGCAGCATGAACGCGCATGTCGCCGCGAGGGCGACGGGAACGACCAGCAGCAGCGGGTCGAGGCCGAGGCCGAGCGCCACCCCGCCCATGATCGGCAGGAAGGTGGCGGCCGTCGCCGTGTTGCTGGTCAACTCGGTGAGCAGCAGCACCAGTCCGGCGACCACGACGACCAGCAGCAGGGTCGGAACGGCGTCCAGACCGCTGACCCGTTCACCGATCCAGGCGCTCAGTCCGCTCTCGCCGAACTGGGTGGACAGGCTGAGTCCCCCGCCGAACAGCAGCAGGATGCCCCAGGGCACGTCCTTGGTGTCGTCCCAGTCGAGCACCCGCCGGGTGTTGCGGGTGTCGGCCGGCAGCAGGAAGAGCAGCAGCGCGGCGCTCACGGCGATGCCGGCGTCCCCGAAGTCGCTGACCCACGCCCAGCGGTCCTCCATCTGCGGGACCATGATCCAGGACACGGCGGCCAGGCAGAAGACGGCGAGCACGGTCTTCTCGGCGTGGCTCATCGGGCCGAGTTCACGCCTGCGTTCCTGGAGCATCTCGCGTCCCCCCGGGATCTCCCGGAGGGCGGGCGGGAAGAAGACGCGGGTCAGCAGCAGCCACGCGACGACGAGGAAGACGCCGGCGAGCGGGACGCCGAAGAGCATCCACTGGAAGAAGCCGATGCTGATGTCGTGGGTGGTGTTGAGGTACTCGCGCAGGAACGCGTTGGGCGGCGTGCCGATCAGGGTGCCGAGCGAACCGATGGAGGCCGCGTAGGCGATGCCCAGCATGAGCGCGGTGGCGAAGTTCGGGTCCCGCTTCCCGTCCCCGAGCTGGACCACGAGCCCCAGCACCGCCACCCCGATGGGCAGCATCATGACGGCCGTGGCCGTGTTGGATATCCACATGCTCAGCGCGCCGGTCGCGAGCATGAACCCGCCGACCATCCGCACCGGACTGGTGCCGACGAGCAGCACCGTGGCCAGCGCGAACCTGGTGTGCAGGTTCCAACGCTGCATGGCCGCCGCGAGGATGAAGCCGCCCATGAAGAGGAAGATCGTCTCGCTGGCGTAGGGCGGCGCGACGTCGGACAGCGCGGCGTTGCCCAGCAGCGGGAAGAGCACGAGGGGCAGCAGCGCGGTGGCCGCGAGCGGTATCGCCTCCGTCATCCACCACACGGCCATCAGCGTCGCGACCGCCGCCACGTTCCTGCCGTCCGCGGAGAGCGACTCCGGAAGGACGAGCCTGACCACCACCGCCAGCACGACACCCAGCCCGAGCCCCACCCACTGGCGGGTGGCCACTTTCTCCTCCGCGCCCTCCGCGCCCTCCGCCGCGCTCTCCGGCTCGTCCCGCACCATCCCGCCCTCACGCCCCATGCGATGCCTCCCGTACCAAGTCAGGTCGGGACAACCTGCCACCGGGAGTTCACCAGGGGCAAGAGGTGTGACGTGACCGGTCGCCGGACGCGCGGCGACCGGTCAACGCGCGTCGCCCGCGTGGCGCGCGGCTACGGCGGCGGGGCGCCGGCGGCGGTCGGGGCCCGGCCGTTCAGGAGGTCAGCCAGAGCACCAGCAGCGCCACGCCGCCGACGGCGAGCGGGGCCAGCGTCTCGTAGCTCCAGCGCACCGTGACCTCGCCCTTCGCCGCCTCGTCCGCGCCGTGCCGCTCGGCCAGTTCGCGCAGCTCGGCCACGGCCATGTCGCCGGGCGCCGGCCGGTCCGCGTCCGCCACGTCGGGCGCGGCGCTGCCGCCGAACCCGAGGAACGAGCGGGGCGCCCGCCCCGACTCGGCGGCCTCGCGGCGGCGGGTGGCCTTCGACCTGGCGCGCAGCGAGACCGGGATCGCCCACATCTGGTACTTGGTGCCCTCGGCCACCAGCTCCGTCGAGTACCCGGCCTGGATGGAGTCCACGGCGGACCAGGGGGCGGTGACGGTGCGGAACGGGTTGCGCACGCGGAGCCGTTCGTCGGAGGCGAAGACGGCGGGCCGCAGGGTGAACGCGACGATCAGCGGCGCCACGAAGAGCAGGGTGGAGGCGGCGGTCACCGGCGTGCGGCCGTCCCCGCGCAGCAGGGCGTCGCCGGCGAGCCAGCCCACCAGGCCGAGCAGCACCACCCCGGCGACCAGGGCTGAGCCCGAGCGGTAGATGCGGTCGGCGTACTTCTCGGGCTCACTCGTCATGCCCCCGATTCTGCCGGAGAGACCGCGCGCTTCAACCGACCGTTATGCCATAGTTCTCTTCGCCCACGGGCCCCCCACATCCTCGCTGGCCGCCGCGCGGTGCGCGAAAGGGGCGCGGGGAACCACGCGCGCGACCGGCCGGTGCGGGCGGCCGACACCGCGCCCGCGCCACGCGCGCGCGTGCTCGCTGCCGCGGGCCCCCGGCAGGTGGCCTCGGCGGAGTTCGGGGGATGACATGCCACTACGCGCGTAGATATGCTCGTCTGGTGACCATGTCATTGAAGGCGGACCCTCCGACGGCCCCCACACCCCCCGCACCCCCCAAGGACGCCCCCACTCCCGCCCCGCTCGCGGACGTCACCGCGTCCGACGCCTCACTGCGCCGGTTCCTGCACGGGCTTCCCGGGGTGGACGCGGTCGGCCTGGAGGCCAGGGCCGCCGCGCTCGGGACGCGTTCGATCAAGACGACCGCCAAGGCGTACGCGCTGGACCTGGCGATCTCCATGATCGACCTGACCACGCTGGAGGGCGCCGACACCCCGGGCAAGGTCCGGGCGCTCTGCGCCAAGGGCCGCAACCCGGACCCGACCGACCGTTCCACGCCGCCGGTCGCGGCGATCTGCGTCTACTCGGACCTGGTCGCCGTCGCGCGGGAGGCGCTGGCCGGCAGCGACGTCGCGGTGGCGTCGGTGGCCACGGCGTTCCCGGCCGGGCGCGCGGCGCGCGCCGTGAAGCTGGCCGACACGGCCGAGGCGGTGGCCGCGGGGGCCGACGAGGTGGACATGGTGATCGACCGGGGCGCGTTCCTGGCCGGCCGCTACCTGTCGGTCTTCGAGGAGATCGTCGCGGTCCGCGCGGCGTGCGGCGACGCGCATCTGAAGGTCATCCTGGAGAACGGCGAGCTGGCGACGTACGACAACATCCGCCGCGCCTCCTGGCTCGCGATGCTCGCCGGCGCCGACTTCATCAAGACCTCGACCGGCAAGGTCGGGGTGAACGCGACCCCCGCCAACACCCTGCTGATGCTCCAGGCGGTACGCGACTTCCGCGCGGCCACCGGCCGGCAGATCGGTGTGAAGCCGGCGGGCGGCATCCGCACCGCCAAGGACGCGGTGAAGTTCCTGGTGCTGGTGAACGAGACGGCGGGTCCCGACTGGCTGAGCCCGACCTGGTTCCGGTTCGGCGCCTCCAGCCTGCTGAACGATCTGCTGATGCAGCGTCAGAAACTCGGTACCGGACGGTACTCGGGTCCCGACTACGTGACGGTGGACTGAGACGACGATGACGTTCGACTACGCGCCGGCGCCCGAGTCCCGGGCGATCGTGGACATTCCGGCCTCGCACGGCCTCTTCGTCGACGGGCGGTTCCGGCCCGCGGCCGACGAGGCCGTCTTCAAGACCGTCTCGCCCGCGAGCGAGGAGGTGCTCTCCGAGGTCGCCAACGCGGGCGCCGAGGACGTGGACGCCGCCGTGCGCTCCGCGCGGAAGGCGTACGAGAGCTGGTCGGCGCTGCCGGGCTCGGAGCGCGCCAAGTACCTGTTCCGCATCGCGCGGTTGGTGCAGGAACGCGCGCGCGAGCTGGCGGTGCTGGAGTCGTTGGACAACGGCAAGCCGATCCGCGAGTCGCGGGACGCGGACCTGCCGCTGGTGGCCGCGCACTTCTTCTACTACGCGGGCTGGGCCGACAAGTTGGAGCACGCGGGGTTCGGGCCCGCGCCCCGGCCGCTGGGCGTGGCCGGCGGGGTGATCCCGTGGAACTTCCCGCTGCTGATGCTGGCCTGGAAGGTGGCGCCGGCGCTGGCCACGGGCAACACGATGGTGCTGAAGCCCGCGGAGACGACCCCGCTGACCGCGTTGGCGTTCGCCCGGATCTGCCAGCAGGCGGGGCTGCCGCCCGGGGTGCTCAACATCCTGACGGGCGACGGCGCGACGGGCGCCGCGCTGGTGGCGCACCCGGGGATCGACAAGGTCGCGTTCACCGGTTCGACGGAGGTGGGCAAGGCGATCGCCCGCACGGTGGCCGGCACCCACAAGCGGCTGACGCTGGAGCTGGGCGGCAAGGCGGCGCACATCGTCTTCGAGGACGCGGCGCTCGACCAGGCCGTCGAGGGCATCGTGCAGGGCATCTTCTTCAACCAGGGGCACGTGTGCTGCGCCGGTTCGCGTCTGCTGGTGCAGGAGTCGGTGGCGGACGAGGTGCTGGCGGCGCTGAAGGCGCGGATGAGCACGCTGCGGGTGGGCGACCCGTTGGACAAGAACACCGACGTCGGCGCCATCAACTCGGCTGAACAGCTCGCCAGGATCAGGGAGTTGACGGAGGCGGGCGAGGCGGAGGGCGCGGAGCGCTGGGCGCCGGAGTGTGAACTGCCCTCCACCGGCTACTGGTTCCGGCCGACGCTCTTCACCGGCGTGACCCAGGCGCACCGGATCGCGCGGGAGGAGATCTTCGGTCCCGTGCTGTCGGTGCTGACGTTCCGCACCCCGCAGGAGGCGGTGGAGAAGGCGAACAACACGCCCTACGGTCTCTCCGCCGGCATCTGGACGGAGAAGGGCTCGCGCAGCCTGTGGATGGCCAACCGGCTGCGGGCGGGCGTGATCTGGTCCAACACGTTCAACAAGTTCGACGCGACCTCGCCGTTCGGCGGGTACCAGGAGTCGGGCTACGGCCGCGAGGGTGGCCGTCACGGTCTGGGGGTCTACCTCGATGTCTGAGCCACTGCCGGTCCTCAAGACCTACAAGCTGTTCGTGGGGGGCGCGTTCCCCCGGAGCGAGAGCGGGCGGGTGTACGAGGTGACGGACGCCAAGGGCCAGTGGTTGGCCAACGCGCCGCTGGCCAGCCGCAAGGACGCGCGGGACGCGGTCGTCGCGGCGCGGAAGGCGTTCCCGCGCTGGTCGGGCGCGACCGCCTACAACCGGGGCCAGGTGCTCTACCGGGTCGCGGAGATGGTGCAGGGCCGCAGGGAGCAGTTCCGCGCGGAGGTCGCGGCGGGCGACGGGCTGTCGAAGTCGAAGGCCGCCGCCGTGGTGGACGCCGCCATCGACCGGCTGGTCTGGTACGCGGGCTGGTCCGACAAGGTCGCGCAGGTCGCCGGCGGCGCCAACCCGGTGGCCGGCCCCTACTTCAACCTCTCGACACCGGAACCGACCGGCGTGGTCGCGGTGTTGGCGCCCGGCGGCTCCTCGCTGCTGGGCCTGGTCTCGGTGCTGGCACCGGTGCTGACCACGGGGAACGTGGCGGTCGTCGTCGCCTCGGAACGCGCGCCGCTGCCGGCGCTCTCCCTGGCCGAGGCCCTGGCCACCTCGGACGTGCCGGGCGGCGTGGTCAACGTGCTCAGCGGCACGACGGCCGAACTGGCCCGCCCGCTGGCCGCGCACCAGGACGTCAACGCGATCGATCTGACGGGCGCGGAAGGGGAGTTGGCGACCGAGCTGGAGGTGCTGGCCGCCGAGAACCTCAAGCGCGTCCGCCGCCCCGACCCGGCGGAGGACTTCGCCTCCGCCCCGGGCACGGACCGGCTGCTCGGCTTCCTGGAGACCAAGACGGTCTGGCACCCGACGGGCGTCTGAACCGGTCCGTTCGCCCCGGGGCTCACCACGGCCCCGGGGCGTCGTGGTGCCTGGGCGGGGACCTCAGCGAGTCGGTCGGTGTCAGTGAGATGGGAGTGCGCGGAGCGTGAGCTGCCGGGCTGTCCACGCGCGTCGCGGTGTGCCGGGGCTGTGGGGAGGAGGTCAGGCCAACGCGGCAAGCTCCGCGTCGAGGTCGACGACGGTGCAGCGTTTGAGTGCGACGACGAGTTGGGAGGCGAGGAACCAGTTGCTGGCGCGGTGGCCGTAGGGCAGGTACTCGTCCACGTGGGCGGTGAGCCGCGAGGTGCCGCGGGTGGGGGTATAGAGGGTGCCGAAGACGCCCCAGATCTTCGGGCGGCGGGAGCGGACGGCGACGGGGCGGGTGAGGTGCGGGCAGTGGCGGCTGGCCAGGGCCGCGCAGTGCAGGCAGACCGGGGGCTTGGTGGACTTGGCGCCCTCGTAGTCGTTGGAGCCGTCGTGGTTCATCAGGAACAGCCAGCCGTCCCGGGTGTGGCTGGCCGCCCGGCCGCAGACCTGACACAACCGCTCGGCCTGCGCCCGGCGTTGCCGCACCGGGTGAGGGGCGCCCAAGTTCGGGCGCCCCTCACCCGGCGCCTCACCCATGCGGCCCCAGAGCATGTCGAAGGCGTCGCGGTCGGCGGGCGACTCGTCGAGGTACCAGATCCCGCCCGCGTCCGGCCGCATCGTCACCCGCTGCCCGTAGGAACGTTCGGCACTCCAGTGGGCGACATAGGGAACGGGGAGACGGCGCGGGCCCCAGGTCGTCACGGTCTCGGGGGCGAGGAGTTCGGGCATGGCGGATCAACTTTCCGAACGACGGCGGTGGGGCGTCGCGGTCAGCCTGGGCAGTGCCCCGGGACCGGGAGCCGGCCCGTCGATCGTCGGAACGCGCTGGCGGCGATGGCGGCCGTTCACCGGGCCATCCCCGCTCGATGGCTTTGGACTCGGCTGCGCAAGTCGGCGGCCCTGGCGAGCAGTTCTTCGGTGGTCAGGGCCTGATCGCTCGTCGCTTCCTCGGCTGGGGAGGTCGAGGGCTGGCGGCCTTCGGGGATCGGGTCGGGTGCGTGCTGTGTGGGTGGGGGCATGGGTCAACTCTTCTTCTGGGTGGGCGGGTTCCTTCATTCGGGCGGCGCCGTGGAGCGGGTTGTCCGCCTCGGCTGCTCGGGTTCGGAACCGAAGGTAGAGCGGCCGTCACTCAGACCCCAAGGAGATTGCGCGAGTTTGCGGCAAGCCGATTGACGGCCTCGAACACCGAGCCGACCATCGTCGTGTCGCGCAAAACTCTGCAAGGCAGCAGACAGGGGAACGACCATGAAGCTACGGGTTCCTTGGTAAGAACTCCACGGTCGGCGACTGCCCGACCCTGTACGCCACCGACCGTGACACCTACCTCGTCCAGGGCTGGAGGATCTTCGCGAACGACCTGCTGATGCGGCTCGACCTCCGGGAGGGAGAGACCGCCGTGGAGGTACCCACCGAACTGTTCGAGCACCTCACCGAGGACGGCCTGCCGGCCGGGGAGATCAGGCCGAGTGGCGGACCCGATCATGATCCTGACGCCGGGCGGTACCTTCGTCGTCCAGGGGCGTGAGGTGACCGACCCGCACGCCCTGGCCCAGATGGACATCCCGGACTACGAGACCGTGGTCGAGGTCCCCAGGACCGCGATCACCGCCCTACTGGAGGAGCCACGTGGAGCTGATCTCCGGCGCCGAGCGCAACCAGCTCTTTGAGAGCGTCGAGCGGGACGCGTTCCACCTGGAGCTGCGGGACGACTACTCCGTTCCCGACGAGGACAGCCCGTTCACCAGTTGGCTGCGCGGTGAGAACGTCGACTACTCCTACATGGCGCCGTGGACGCGGCTGGTACGACGCGTCACGAGCGAGGGGCGCACGGTCCGGCGGGTGCGCGTGGTCACCGAGCCGCCCAGTCCCTACATCCGTTGGGAACATGCCACCACCCGCCTCAACGAGGAGGCGGGCGAGGACATTCGCTGGCTGCCCCGACACCTCCTGCCCGCCGATGCCGCCCTGCCCGTGGGAGGCAACGACTGGTGGCTGTTCGATGACCGCCTCCTCGCCGTCGGCCACTTCGATAACGACGGCCGGGTCCTCGGCTCGGAGCTGGTGGAAGAACCAGAGACCGTGGCCGCCTGCGTCCGCCTGCGGCACCGGCTCTGGGCCGCAGCCGTTCCGCACCGCGACTACCGCCTGTCCTGAACCGCCCGTGACCACCCAGGTAGAAGAGGCACTTCAGGCGCTCGGCGCCCGGCTGCGCGGCTTCCGCAAGGACGCCGGATTCACCAGCGGCCGGGCGTTCGCGCGCGCCACCTCCTGGCAGGAGTCGAAGGTCTCCCGGATCGAGAACGGCAGGCAGCGGCCCAGCGAGGACGACATCCGGACCTGGTGCCAGGCCACCGGACAGAACGACCAACTCGGCGACCTGATCGCGATCGTTCGCCATGTGGACGAACTCTGGCTCGACCTGCGCAGGTTGCTGCGCACCGGCGCCGAGCAACGACAGCAACAGGCGATTCCTGTCTACGGCAAGACGCGGGTGTTCCGCATCTGGCACCCCACGGTCATCTGGGGAACGATCCAGACCTCCGAGTACGCCGCGGCGGTCTTCGACCAGGTCGTCGGCTTCTACGAGGTCCCCGACGACGCCGAGGCCGCCGTCGCCAAACGGCTGGAACGCCAGCGCTACCTGTACCGGGGCGAGAAGATCTTCAACGTTCTCCTCGGCGAACAGGCGCTGTACACCAACTTCGGCGGCCCCGAGACGATGAAGGGCCAGCTCGACCGGCTCCTGGCCGTGATGCGACTGCCGCGCCTCAGCCTCGGCATCATCCCCAGGACGGCACCGGTCGCCATCTGGCCGGGCAACTCCTTCTCGATGTTCGACGACCGACTGGTCCTCGTCGAGACCTACTCGGCCGAGCTGTCCGTCACCCAGCCCCGCGAGATCGAGATGTACACCAAGGCCTTCGCCCTGCTCCAGCAGTCGGCCGTCTACGGCACCGCCGTCCGCGAACTTGTCCTCCGAGCGATCCACCACTACGACCAACTGCCGACCGACTAGGAAAGTCCTCATGAACTGCGCGAGCACTGTGGTCCCCAACTGGCGCACCAGCACCTACACCAAGTCCGACAGCTGCGTCGAGGTCGCCGACAACGGCTCAGGGCGGGTGCGAGTGCGGGACACCAAGGCGCGCGGGAAGGGAACGGTGACCGCTCGGCGGGACGCCTGGGGCGCGTTTGTCGCGTACGCGAAGCGGGTGCCAGGCGAGGAGAGTCGAGGTCGGCCGAAGAGCCTGACGGCAGAGAAGCGGGGCCGAAACGCCCGCGAACGCACGGAACGGGGGCGCGGAGTCCGGCCAGACCCCCCGGCCGACCGAGCTCCACGCCCCCGTGTTCCCCCGTATCCCCCGATACCCCCGTGATCCCCTCCGGGCGCTCCCCCGCGCCCCTTCTCCCCCGTATCCCCCGATACCCCCGTTATCTCCCCCGTTCCCCGTTCCCCCGTTGTTCCCCCGTACCCCCGTGTTTCCCCCCGCCTCCGGTGGCCGGCCGCTTACGCGACCAGGGCCCCGAAGGACTCCTCCTCGCCGTGCCCCTGGGCCAGCACCCGGTCCTCGCGCAGTCGGCGCAGGGTGCGCCAGATGCTGCTCTTGACCGTTCCGACACTGATGTTGAGCGTGTCGGCGATCTCCGGGTCGGTCTGGCCCTCGTAGTAGCGGAGCACCAGCATGGTGCGCTGCTGCTCGGGCAGCTTGGCGAGCGCCTGCCAGAGCACCGTGCGCAACTCCGTGCCGCGCATGGGCTCCTGGTCGCCCGGCGCCTCCGGCAGTTCTTCGGTCGGGTACTCGTTGAGCTTCCGCCGCCGCCAGGCGCTGATGTGCAGGTTGGTCATGGTGCGCCGCAGGTAGCCCCCGACCGCGGCCTTGTCGCTGATCCGGTCCCAGGCACGGTAGGTGGAGAGCAACGCGCTCTGGAGCAGGTCCTCCGCCTCGTGCCTGTCCCCCGTGAGGTGGTAGGCCGTGGCGTACAGGGAGGCGCGGCGCTCGCGCACATAGGCGGTGAACTCCGCCTCGGCGACCCCCTCGCGCCGCGCGCCCCCTGTGCGGCCCCCCGTGACGCCCACCGCGGTCAGATGCGATGGACGCTGGTGCCCGGTGCCGCGACGACCCCCATGCCGAAGCGCGACACCGGACTTCTCCCCGTGCCGGACGGGAACCATCGAGGCGGTGGCGTGCGTGTCAGTCACCGCCGGGCTGGTGGTGTGGTGCATGACGCTCATCCGCTTCCCCCATCGTGAAGGTCGTCCCTGTCCGTTGCCGAATACATTGCCGGGCCAGTTTCATGACCGGGTCCCCCAACTGTCACAGCGGTGTCACAGCGCCGACGGCCGTGCCACGGGCCCCTGGACCCGCCCCTGACACGCCCCCGAGCCGCCCGTGAGTCCGCCGTGGAGTCGCCCCCGACACAAGGGTGTTGAGCGTTCAACGACCTGCGCGGCGCCGCCCGGCCGCTGTGGGGCAGGACTCAGGTCGGGACGGTCGAACTCCGAACACTTCATGGGCCACAATGAGCCGTGTGGCTTTCCTGTTGCTGATCGAGGACGACGAGGCGGTACGCACGGCCCTGGAGATGAGCCTGACCCGCCAGGGACACCGGGTGGTGACCGCGCCCACGGGCGAGGACGGCCTCCAGTCGCTGCGTGAGCAGCGTCCCGATCTGATCGTGCTCGACGTCATGCTGCCCGGCATCGACGGCTTCGAGGTGTGCCGCCGCATCCGGCGCACCGATCAGCTCCCCATCATCCTGCTGACCGCGCGCAGCGACGACATCGACGTCGTGGTCGGCCTGGAGTCCGGCGCCGACGACTACGTCGTCAAGCCGGTGCAGGGCCGGGTCCTCGACGCCCGCATCCGCGCGGTGATGCGCCGGGGCGAGCGGGAGTCCAACGACGCGGTCACGTTCGGCTCGCTGGTGATCGACCGTTCCGCGATGACGGTCACCAAGGACGGCGTCGACCTCCAGCTGACCCCGACCGAGCTGCGGCTGCTGCTGGAGCTGAGCCGCCGCCCCGGGCAGGCGCTGTCGCGGCAGCAACTGCTGCGGCTGGTCTGGGAGCACGACTACCTGGGCGACTCGCGGCTGGTCGACGCCTGCGTGCAGCGACTGCGCGCCAAGGTGGAGGACGTGCCGTCGTCGCCGAAGCTGATCCGCACGGTGCGTGGCGTGGGCTACCGGCTGGACGCACCCTGATGACCTCGCGGCGCGGGCCGCTCCGGGAGCGCGGCTGATGAGGGAAGCGCGGCGCGGGGAGGCGGACGACGCCCCCCGCCCCAGGGGACGGCTGCGCGGATGGGCGCACACCCTGTTGAGTCTCACCAGCCTGCGGCTGCGGCTGGTCACGGTCTTCGCCCTGGTCGCCCTGGTCGCCGCCGTGTCGGTCTCCGGCATCGCCTACTGGCTGAATCGCGACGCGGTGCTCACCCGTGCCCAGGACTCGGCGCTCAGCGACTTCAGCCAGTCGCTCGGCGACCGCGCCGGCGCCCTGCCCGACCAGCCGACCTGCGACGCGTTGCGGCTGATGGCCGGCAGGGTCGCCAACCGCACCTTCCACTACGAGGTGGTGCTGGAGGACTCCCGGCTCCCCGAGGGGGACTGCCGCGCGGAGTCGGACCCGACCGTCTTCACCCACGAGATGGTGCCGGACTCGCTGCGGGACGCCGTCCGGGACCGCAGGGAGGAACAGCCCGAGGACGACCAGTACCACCTGTACTGGCAGCGGATCAGCATCGACGGCGACCCCTACCTGGTCGGCGGCGCGCAGGTCATAGGCGGCGGCCCGGCCGGCTATCTGCTGGCCTCGCTGGCGCCGGAGCGCGACGACCTCAACTCCCTGGCCGTCTCGCTCGGCGTCGCCACCGCGCTCGCCGTGATCGGCTCGGTGCTGCTGGCGCAGGGCGCCGCCACCATGGTGCTGCGCCCGGTGCAGCGGCTGAGCAACGCGGCCAGACGGCTGGGCGAGGGCAAGCTGGACACCCGCCTCGCGGTGCGCGGCGCTGACGAACTCGCCGAGCTGACCAGGACGTTCAACAACGCCGCCGCCTCCCTGGAGGCCCAGGTCGAGGACCTGAGCGAACGGGAGACCTCCAGCCGCCGCTTCGTCGCCGACATGTCGCACGAGCTGCGCACCCCGATGACCGCGATCACCGCGATGACGGAGCTGCTGGAGGACGAGGTCGAGACGCTCGACCCGCGCATCGCGCCCGCCGTCCAGCTGGTGGTCAGCGAGACCCGGCGGCTGAACGACCTGGTGGAGAACCTGATGGAGGTCACCAGGTTCGACGCGGGCACGGCCAAGATGGTGCTGGACGACGTGAACATAGCCGACCAGGTCACCGCCTGCATCGACGCCCGCGCCTGGCTCGACGCGGTGCACCTGGACGCCGACCGTTCCATCACCGCGCGGGTCGACCCGCGCCGGCTGGACGTCATCCTGGCCAACCTCATCGGCAACGCCCTCAAGCACGGCGGCTCCCCGGTGCGGGTCACCGTCCGCGAGCACGCGGACGACGAGGGCGGCCGGCTGGTCAGCGTCGAGGTCGCCGACCAGGGCCCTGGGATACCGGAGGACGTGCTGCCGCACGTCTTCGACCGTTTCTACAAGGCGTCCGCCTCCCGGCCGCGCTCGGACGGCAGCGGCCTCGGGCTGTCCATCGCGATGGAGAACGCCCATCTGCACAGCGGCGACATCACCGTCCACAACGACCCGGTGGGCGGCGCCGTCTTCACGCTGCGCCTCCCCCACGACCCCGGGCTGCCCGAGGACCGCGCCGACGACCCGGACAGCGGCCAGGAGACGGCTCCGGGACGCGGCGGCGGGAGCACCGTTCCGCGCGGGAAGCCGACGACGGCACCGGCGCCGCGCCGTGCCGCACCGGGCGGCGACGCCCCGGACGGAGACGGGCACGTCTCCGGCGGGCGTGGTGCGGGCCCGAGCGGCGACGGCGGGCGCGGTGCGCGCGGTGCCGGCGAGGCGGCCGGTGTGGAGAACGACGACGGTGCGGCCGAGGAGGACCGGCGGTGAGGGGCGGAGCGAGGGGCGGCGGCGCGTTGCTCGCCGGGCTGCTGACGCTGGCGGCGACGGGATGCGGCATCCGGGAGACCGACGTCCCGGTGGACGCCGGGCCCGCGCCCACCCGGGCCTCCTGCGACGCCCCGGCCAGGGGCGAGCACCACACCGAGATCTATCTGGTCTGCGGGCAGCGCGTGGAGTCCGTCGCCCGCGTCGTGTCCACGGAGGCCACCGAGCCGTCCGACCACGCCGAGGTGGCCGTCGCGCTGCTCGGCCAGCTCCAGGCGGACCCGGAGGAGGCGGAGAAGGCCGCCGGGTTCACCAGCGCGGTCCCCGGCAACCTCCGGGTGGAACAGGTGGAGGAGGGCGAGGCGGGAAGGACCGTCCGTCTCAACCGACGCCCCAGCGAGATTCCCGAGCTGGCCCTGACGCAGATCATCTGCACCTTCGCGAACAGCGCCTCCCTGGGCGGCGCCGGCGAGACCGTCGTCCTCGGCGGACCGGCCGGCACCGACACCGACAAGCCGCACACCTACTCGTGCAGCGCCGCCATGCGCAGCCCCGAGGGCGCCCGCGGCCTCGGCTGAACGGGCCGAGGGCGGCGACCGTTCGCCGGCCGCCCGATGGGGTCCAGCTCACAGTGCCGGCGGGGAACCGGCCCCACCGGCAACCGCGTCCTGATCAGCGTGCGGCCACATCCTGCGGGCTCTGCCGAGCCGACGCCCCCCGCCGGTCACCCTCTCCCCGCGAACCCCACCGAACGTGGGGGGCGCCTCGTCCGTGTCCCCGCGCGGACCCGGCTGGTCGCCTCCGCGCTGCTGTGTTGCTATCTGCTGCTGGCCGCGTGGCTGGCGCTGCGCCCGTTGACGATGCTGTGGGTCTCGCCCGCCAACCTGGAGCCGCTCTCCACCATCCGCGCCGACCTCGCGCGCGGTCCTGAGGAGGCCGGCCGCACCCTGGCGGCGGGGCTGGTGCGGCTGGCGCCGCTCGGCGTGCTGCTGCCGCTGGTCGGCGCGCGGCTCGGCGGCGGGCGGATGCTGTCGTTGGCCCGCACCGGCTTCGTCGGCGCGATGGTCTCCATGGGCCTGGAGTGCGGCCAGACGCTCGCCCCGAGCCGGGTCGCCGACATCGACTCCGTGCTGCTCAACACCCTGGGCGTGGCCCTGACCCACCAGCTCTGCTACGGCACGCTGCGCCGGCTCGCCCGCCCGGCGGCTCCGCCGGCCGACGCGCCCCCGGAGTCCCCGACTCCGCCGGCGGCGCCCGCCCCCGAGCGGCGCCCGAGCCCCCGTCCTTCGCGCCGCGCCCCGACCCGTTGCCCGGCCGCCGGGACCCCGCTGCCCCCCGGCGCGCTCCCGCCCCCCGCGCCGCTCCCGCCGCCCACCACGGAGGCACGGGCGACCGTCCACCACCTGTAGGGGCCCGGCCGGCGGTGGGCGCGCCCGGCGGCCCGCCACGCGGAAGGCCGCGCCTCCCCGGGGTGGCGGGGAGACGCGGCCCGTTCGGTCCGTGCCGGGGCGACGGTCAGGCGAGGCCGCCCAGCGCGCCGGTCACCGGGCCGGTCGCGCCCGCGACGCCGGAGACGCTGTCCACGGCGCCCAGGGCGCCGGGGGCCAGGCCACCGATCAGGTCGGTCGTGTTGGCGAGGCCCGTGGTGTGGGTGAGGGTCTGCGTCGCCGCGCCCAGCGCGTCGTTGGTCGGGGTGGCCTCCATCAGCTGCTGGCTGACGCCACCGACCTCCTTGCCGGCCACCTGGTCCACGGTCTCCTGGACCGGGATCGAGTTCGCCACCTCGCCCGTGGCGGTCGCCAGGCCGTCGTTGAGGCTCATGGCGGAGGCGGAACCGGCGGCGGTCGCGGCGAACGCGGCGCCCAGGGCGGCCACACCGAGCGTCTTGGCGGTTGCGTGCTTCATCAGAACTTCCTTGGGGTGTGTTTCGTGAGCGGCGAGCCCGAAGGTAGCCACGGAAAACCCGCCGTGGCAATGAATCGAAAAGTGTGCCGCGACTCGAAACTCGCCCCATCGGCCGAGCGCGCGCGCCGTCCGCGCCCGCCCCGCACGGGAAGCAAACCCCCTGTTCAGGACCGCAGTTCACCACCACCATGGAACAACCATGCGGAGCGGAGCGCGGCGTACCCCGGCTTGATCACGTCATTGATCATGGCGAGACGTTCATCGAAAGGAATGAATGCGGATTTCATCGCATTGACCGTGAACCACTGGAGGTCGTCCAGCGTGTAGCCGAATGCCCGCACCAGATGGGTGAATTCGCGACTCATGCTGGTGTCGCTCATCAGGCGGTTGTCCGTGTTGACCGTGGCACGGAAGCGCAGCTCCCGGAGCAGTCCGATCGGATGTTCGGCATACGAACTGGCCGCGCCGGTCTGGAGGTTGGAGGTCGGGCACAGCTCCAGCGGCACCCGCTTGTCCCGCACATAGGCGGCCAGCCGGCCAAGCCGCACCTCGCCGTCCTCCGCGACCTCGATGTCGTCGATGATCCGCACCCCGTGCCCCAGCCGGTCCGCCCCGCACCACTGGAGCGCCTGCCAGATCGAGGGCAGCCCGAACGCCTCGCCCGCGTGGATGGTGAAGTGGTTGTTCTCCCGCTTCAGATACTCGAACGCGTCCAGGTGCCGGGTGGGCGGGAAGCCGGCCTCCGCGCCCGCGATGTCGAAGCCGACGACACCCGACTCGCGGTGCTCGTTGGCCAGTTCGGCGATCTCCAGCGAGCGCGCCGCGTGCCGCATCGCGGTCAGCAGCGCGCCGACCCGGATGCGCCGCCCGGCGGCGATCGCGCGGCGCTCGCCCTCGCGGAAGCCCTCGTTGACCGCGCGGACCACCTCGGTCAACGTCAGCCCCGCCGTGAGGTGCTGCTCCGGCGCGTAACGCACCTCGGCGTAGACCACGCCGTCCTCCGCCAGGTCCTCGACGCACTCGGCGGCGACCCTGGTCAGCGCGTCGGCGGTCTGCATCACGGCGGTGGTGTGCGCGAACGTCTCCAGATACCGTTCCAGCGAACCGGAGTCGGCGGCGGCCACGAACCAGGCACCCAACTCGGCCGGGTCCCGGGTCGGCAGCCCCTCGTACCCCTGCTCGCTCGCGAGTTCGGCGACGGTGGCGGGGCGCAGCCCGCCGTCCAGGTGATCGTGGAGCAGGACCTTGGGGGCGCGCCGGATCTGCTCCTCGGTCGGAGCCGGCGGCGAAACGGGCAACGGGACGCGGTGCGCGGCGGTGTCGGTGCGGCTGTCGTCAGAGGTCACTCCTCAACTCTACTCCTACGCGCGTAGATACTGGCCGTTGCGGCTGGGCGGGGCGACTGCGGTACCGGGTGGTGCCGTCCGTTCGTCGGGTGCGCCCCGGCGTTGCGTTGCTCGCGCAGTTCCCCGCGCCCCTTGTCGGGGCTGGCGTCCACGGCCAGGTGCGGATTCGGGTTCGGGTACGGGTACGGGTTCGGGTTCGGATTCAGGTTCGGCAGGTGGCGGCCTGTTTGGGGGCGCGGGGAACTGCGCGGTGCGTCCGTGGCAAGCCGCACACGACCACGGCGGCGCACCGGCCGGGTGGGTTGTCGGGTGCGCCCCGGCGAATGGTTGCTCGCGCAGTTCCCCGCGCCCCTTGTCGGGGCTGGCGTCCACGGCCAGGTGCGGATTCGGCAGGTGGTGGGGACACAGGCAGCAGGCCGCACACGACCACCGTGGCGCACCGGCCGGGTGGGTGGTCGGGCGCGGCCCGGCGCAGGGCTCCGCCGGGTCACCCCGGCGTCAGCGCGCCCCTGCGGCTGAGCAGAAAGCGGCGGAACGCCGCGACCGGCGGTGTCTCGGGGCGGCGCGCCATCCAGGCCACACCGATCTCCCGGACGGCGCGCGGCGCCGTGACGCTCAGGTCGCGCACCCCGGGTCTGGCCAGCGTCGCCGGCGGCAGCAGTGCCACGCCGAGCCCGGCCGCGACCAGGCCGCGCAGGGTCTCCGGCTCCTCCCCCTCGAACGCGATCCGCGGCCGGAACCCCGCCTGCGCGCACAGGTCGTCCGTCAACCGGCGCAGCCCGTAGCCGGGCTCCAGCGTGACGAACGACTCCTCCGCCGTCTCCGCGAGGCGGACCCGGCGGCGGCCGGCCAGCCGGTGGTCGGCGGGGACCACCAGGTAGAGGCGTTGTTCGTCGAGTCGCCTGGTGACCAGGTCGGGCGCGTCGGGCACCGGGGAGGTGAGGCAAAGGTCCAGCTCGCCGGAGCGCATCCGTTCGATCATGTCCTCGCCGTAGCTCTGCACCAGCGCGAACCGCACCCCGGGGTGGGTCTCCCGGAACGCGCGGATCAGCGCGGGCATCGTCTCCGGGCCCATGGTGTGCAGAAAGCCGAAGGCGACCTTGCCGACGCCGGGGTCGGCGTCGGCCCGCGCGGTCTCGGCCGCCCTGGCCACCTCGGCCAGCGCGCGTTCCACGGAGCGGGCGAACGCGCGGCCCACCGGCGTCAGCGAGACCGTCCGCCCGTGTCTGGCCAGCAGCGCGACGCCGAGGTCGGCCTCCAGCCGGGCGACGGCCCGGCTGAGCGTGGGCTGGGGAACGCCCAACTCCTCGGCCGCGCGGGTGAAGTGCTCGTGCCGGGCCACCCCCGCGAACTGCGCCAGCCGGGGCGCCAGCAGCGCCGCCGGCGCGTCCGCCGTCAGCTCGGTCGCCTCGGCGGGCGGGCCGTCGTCCCCGGACGTGGCGACCGTCACCTTCGTATCTTCTGCGTGGCGAGACGATGACATGCCGACCCCTGTCCTGCGGTCATACGGAAATGCATGATCAGGGCCAGCTTCTCGCATTGGACGTAATAAATCGACCGCCGTACGTTCGTGGACATGCCCCTCGATACCAGGGCTCCCGCCACCGTGGGAGCCTCAGCTCCGCCGTTCGTTCACCCGCAACGCAGCCGGATCAACCTGGCGCTCTTCGCCATCGGCATGGCGACCTTCGCGATGCTGTTCTCGACTCAGGCCCTGCTGCCGGACATCGCCGCCGCCTACGCCGTCTCCCCCGACCAGGCCAGCTGGACCGTCTCGGCCGCCACCATCGGCCTGGCCCTGGCCGTGCTGCCGCTCTCCACGCTCTCCGAACGGTTCGGCCGCGTCCGGCTGATGACCCTCTCGGTCGCGACCGCCGTCGCCCTCGCGCTGCTGCTGCCGCTGGCGCCCGACCTCGGCACCCTGGTCGTGCTGCGCGCCCTCCAGGGCGCGGCGATCGCCGGCATCCCGGCGTCGGCCGTCGCCTATCTCTCCGAGGAGCTGGACCCGAAGGCGACCGTGGGCGCGATCGGGCTGTTCATCGCGGGCAACAGCGTCGGCGGCATGTCCGGCCGCGTGCTCACCGGCTGGGTCGCCGAGGGCGCCGGCTGGCGCGCGGCGCTGGCCGCCGTCGCCGCGCTCGCCGTCGTCGCCGCGCTGGTCTACCGGCTGCTGCTGCCGAAGGCGCGGTTCTTCACGCCGTCCTCGCTGCGCCCCCGGCTGGTGCTCGACTCGCTCGCCGGCCATCTGCGCCGGCCGCTGCTGCTGCGGCTCTACGCGATCGGGCTGCTGCTGATGGCGGCGTTCAGCGCGGTGTACACGGTGATCGGCTTCCGGCTGGTCGAGGAGCCGTTCGGGCTCTCGGCCGGGCTCGCCGGCTCGATCTTCGTCATCTATCTCGTCGGCACCGCCTCCTCCGCGGTCTCCGGCCCGCTGCTCGGCCGCCTCGGCCGGCGCGGCGCCCTGTACGCGGCGATCGGCACCACCGTCGTCGGACTGCTGCTGACCGCCTCCACCTCGCTGGCGGCCGTGCTCACCGGGCTGGTGCTGATCACCGGCGGCTTCTTCTTCGGCCACGCCATCGCCTCCGGCTCGGTCAGCCGGGTCGCCACCCACGGCAAGGCCCACGCGTCGGCGCTCTACCAGGTCGCGTACTACCTCGGCGCGAGCCTCGGCGGAACGCTGGGCGCGGCCGTGTACCACCGGGCCGACTGGTCGGGGCTGGTGGCCTTCGCCCTGCTGGCGCTGGTCGCCACGGCGGTGATCACCCTCTACGCCACGGCGCGCGCCCGCACCCGGGCCCGTCTGGAGGCGGGGCTCGCGGCCTGACCCGCACCTCCCCGGGGGCGGCGGTCGGGGCCGCCCCCGGGGTTCGCGCTTCCTCATGTCGCGTCGACGACCCTTCCGTCCCGGAGCACCAACTCGGTGATCTGCCCGTCCTCGTAGAAGCGCCGATAGCCGACGAACTGGCCGCACCCCGCGGGCCCCGGCGTCCCGTCCGCGCGGTGGTGACGGGAGCCGTAGTACTCGGGGCTGGCGTGGGAGGCGAGCCGGTCGACCAGCCGGCCGACGTCCTCGAAGTCGTCCGGGTGCAGCGACTGGCGCGTCGTCAGCGCCCATCCGGGGCGCGGCCTCTCCCGCCGGGCCAACGCCGAGACGGCCGCTCCCCCGATGCGGTGGGCCGCGTCCCGCTGAGCCAGCAACGGAAAGTCCTCCCGCGCTATCTCGCCCCGCTCGTCCCGCACCGGCTCGCCGTTCTCGTCGAGCATCTCGCGGGGGAAGTCCGGAATCAGGGAGAGCCGCTCGGGCCTCGGCCCCAGCCCGAGATGCCAGCGCAGCTCGGTGATCTCGTCCTCCGCCAGGTCGTCCCGCAGCTCAAGGGTGAGGAAGAAGTCGTACGCGTCAGCCATGTTCCGGAGGCTAACCGGGACCACTGACAGTCGGCCGCCGCTCGCTCACCCCAGCGGTCGCGCACTGCCGCGCACGCGGTGGCCGGACCGCCAGACGGCGCGGACGCGGGAGGCGAGGGCGGGGGTCGCCAGGGTGGTGCCGTCCAGCAGTACCAGGTCGGCGCGTTTGCCAGGGGCGATCTCGCCCCGGTCGTCGGTGAGTTGGAGGAGCCGCGCAGCGTCCAGGGTGGCGGCGCGCAGGGCGCCGGCCGCGCCGAGGCCGGCCTCGGCGAGGTGGTGGATCTCGCGCAGCGCCTCCGCGTAGGGGCGCACCGGCGCGTCGGTGCCCATCGCGACGGGGACGCCGGCCGCCAGCGCGAGTCGGACGGCGCGGCGGTGGGCGGCGGCGTGCTCGGTCGGCTCGCCGTGGGAGGTCGAGAGGGTGGGGACGAACCAGGTGCCCGCCTCGGCCATCGCCTCGGCGGCGGATTCGTCGAGGAAGGTGCCGTGTTCCACGCTGCGCGCGCCGGCGCGGGCGGCCTGCTCGGCGGCGCGCGCCCCGTGCGCGTGCACCATGACGTGCCGCCCGCCCTGCCGCTGGGCCTCGTCGACGAGGGAGCGCAGCTCGGCGTCGGTCAGTTGAACGTCGTGAACGCCACGGCCGAGCGCCAGCGAACCCGTCGCCGTCACCTTGATCCAGTCCGCCCCGGCGCGCACCATCCGGCGCACGACGGCGCGCGCCTGGTCGGGGCCGTCGAAGACCGGGTCCGGCAGCGACGGGTCGCCCGCGCCGTCGACCGGGCCGTACCGGGGCGACCAGTGGTCACCGATGCCGCCCGTGGTGCAGACCTGCCGCAGCGAGACCAGCACCTCGGGGCCCTCGAACCAGCCCTCGCGCAGGGCGAGTCGAAGCCCCGCGTCCGCTCCCCAGGCGTCGCGGACGGTGGTGACGCCCTGGTCGAGCAGGGTCCGCAGCGCGGGCACCGCCGAGAGGGGGCGCGTGGAACGGGGCAGCCGCCCCGGGTCGCCCAGCGAGGCGCCGAGGCAGACGTGGACGTGGCAGTCGACGAACCCCGGCAGCAGCAGCCCGCCGGCGCAGTCCACCTCGCTGTCGCCGTCGAGCCCCGCGCCGACGGCGAGGACACGGGCGCCCTCCAGCACCACGTCGGCGCGTTCGGCGCGGCCGGAGGCGGGGTCGAAGACCGTCCCGCCGGTGAGCAGCACGCGGGTCATCGCGGCGTTCCCCTCTCTGTCACGGTCGTTTCCCACCACGGTCCTTCCCGCCACGGGCCGCGTCCGGCACGGGCCGCGTCCGGCACGGTCCTTCCCGCCACGGGCCGCGTCCGGCTCCCGGGCACGGCGCCCTCGCCGGGCGCGGGACGGCGGTGCTCGGGTACGGGACGGCGGTGCTCGGCGTCAGCGGCGCATCAGCGCGAAGACCCCCCAGCCGAGGTACGGACGCACGTAGCGGGCGTGCCGCACCGGCCCCTCGCGGAGGGAGGCGCGCAGCTCGTCGGCCAGTTCGTCGTCCGGGTGGCCGTCGAGCCAGCGCCGCACGGTGAGCCACTGCGCCCCGTGGTAGCGGTCCCAGCCCTCCTCGTCTGCCAGCACCATCTCGACGACGTCGTATCCGAGTTCGGCGAACTGTTCGAGCAGGCCGGGCAGCGAGCGGCAGTCGTCCCTGGCGCTCAGGTAGCAGCCCTCGACCGTGCGCTGGTCCGGGGGCTCCCGGCGCCAGTACGGCTCGCCGACCAGCATCAGTCCGCCGGGCCTCAGGCTGCGTTGGAGCAGCTCGACCGTGCCGGCGACGCCGCCGCCGATCCAGGTGGCGCCGACGCAGGCGGCGAGGTCGACGGGCGTGTCGGCGACATGGCCCGACGCGTCGCCGTGGACGAGACGTACCCGGTCGGCGACGCCCAACTCGAAGGCGCGGGCGCGGGCGTTGGCGAGGAAGACGGTGCTGATGTCCACGCCGACCCCGCTGATCCGGTGGTCCCGGGCCCAGGTGCAGAGCAGCTCGCCGGAGCCGCAGGCCAGATCGAGCACCCGGGAGTCGGGCGCCAGGCGCAGTGCCCTGCCGAGGGTGGCCAGCTTCTCCTCGGTGAGCGGGTTGTGGACGCGGTGCTGGCTCTCGGTGATGGCGATGCTACGCGGCAGGTCCACGCGGGGGTTTCCTTACGTCGGATGCGGTCTCGATGGCTCCGGAGGGCGGTCGGCCCCGGCCGACCGCGTCGGTGTGGACCCGCGACACGCGTGCTCCCTCCGGGTGGTTCGCCTCGCCGACGGGGAGGGACGTTAGGCCGGTGAGGGCCCGCGCGTCCAGGGGTTTTCCCGGGGCCGAGCCGGCCCCGGGAGAACGAGCCCGGGAGAACGGGCCGGGGTGCTCAGATCCCGAGGAGCACCTTGGCCGTGCTGAAGTAGATGACCAGCCCGGTGGCGTCGACCAGGGTGGTGACCATGGGCGCGGAGACCACCGCCGGGTCGATGCGGAGCTTCTTGGCCAGCAGCGGCATCATGCCGCCGACGGTGGAGGCCCAGGCGCAGATGACGATGAGGGTGAGGCCGACGACGGCCGCGATGTCGGCGGCGACGAAGAACGTGCCGACGAGGAAGCCGACCACCGCGAGCATCGCCCCGAGCAGCAGCCCGGTGCGGCACTCGCGCCAGATCACCCGCAGCAGGTCGGAGGTGCGGACCTCGCCGACGGCCAGCGCGCGGACGGCCGCCGTGGCGGCCTGGGCGCCGGCGTTGCCGCCCGTGCCGATCAACAGCGGGACGAACAGCGCGAGTTGGGTGACCTCCTCCAACTCGCCCTCGTAGAGGCGGGTCACGGAGACCGTGAGGGTGGCCGCGACCAGCAGCAGCATCAGCCACATCATGCGGATGCGGGAGAGCCGGAAGACGCTGGCCGACATGTAGTGGCGTTCCAACGGCTCCGAGCCGGCCTGGCGGGCGACGTCCTCGGTGTCCGCGGCCTCGATGACCTCGAACGCGTCGTCGCTGGTGAGGAGGCCGACGAGCCGGTCCTCGCTGTCGACGACCGGGAGGTCGAGGACATTGGTCTCGCGCATCAGCCGGGCCGCGTCCTCGGCCAGCTCGGTGGCCCTGGCCATGGGCGGCTCGGTGACGACCAGGTCGTGGACCATGGCGCCGGGCTCGCTGAGGACCAGCTCCCGCAGCTCGACGATGCCGGTCAGCCGGCGGCCCCGGTCGACGACGGGGAGGGTGTAGATGGTCTCGGCGTTCCCGCCCCTGCGGCGCACCACCTCCAGGGCCTGGCCGACCGTCAGGTCCTGTTGCAGCGCGACCGTCTCGGGCGTCATGAAGCGGCCGACCGAGCCCTCGGGGTAGCCCAGGAGCGCGGCGGTCATCTGCCGTTCGTGGGCGCTGAGTCCGGCGAGGACCCGCTTGGCGACCTTGGCGGGCGCCTCCTTGAGCATCCGCGCCCGGTCGTCGGGGTCCATGTGCTCGACCAGGTCGCGGAACGCCTGGTCGCGCAGGCCCTGGAGGATCTCCTGCTGGTCGACCGGGTCCAGCTCCTCGAAAACCTCAAGGGCGCGGTCCTTGTCCAGCAGGCGGAAGGTGACGACCGACTGCACGGCGTCCATGCGGGCGATCTCGTCCGCGATGGCGTAGGGCGGCTGGGTCTCCAGCCACTCCAGGGCACCGGCCAGGTCCTGCTCGTCGAGGAGCATGGGAAGGTGCGTCATGACGGGGGAACCCCCTGGGGGCGAAGGGCGGCCACGGACATCCGGTGTGCGCGCACACGCCCGGCGCCCCAGGCGGACTCGCTACCTGGGTCGAAGAGCGTGGCGCGGTGGATGACTGGGAGGTTCACTGCGCATCGCAGCATCACCTCCCGCCGTCTCGTTCCTTCGGTGCCACCGCAAAGCGTACTAGCCACAGCGGCCGATCATGCCAAGGAATCCGGCATAACGGACGGCGCGCGCGCGACGATCAGGCAAAGCGCCGGGGTCCCCGCCCCGTCAACGGGCGCGGGCGCGCGCCGGGGTGTGCGAGGGGCGCGCGGACAACGAGGGGGCGCGCGATCGACCGCGCGCCACAGCCCGAGACGTGGGTCACAGCGGAGGACGTCACATCGCCGTGTCTCGCGGCGTCATACGTGTGTAGGCGTCGACAGCGACGGCAGCGAAGAGGCGGCGAAGGAGCCCCGTGATGAAGGCACGCATCAACGTCCAGGAGAGCAAGCTGGCCGGCAAGGTGGTCCGGCAGCTGGTCGGAGCGGCCCAGGCGGTGAACGAGTCGGGACTCTCCCCGGTGACACAGGAGTTGGTGAAGATCCGCGTCAGCCAGATCAACGGCTGCGGCTTCTGCGTCGACATGCATACCAAGGAGGCGGGGGCGGCCGGCGAGACCGACGCGCGGATGCACATGATCGCGGTCTGGCGCGAGGCCACGGTCTTCAGCGACGCGGAGCGGGCCGCGCTGGCGCTGGCCGAGGAGGGCACCCGGATCGCGGACGCGGCGGGCGGCGTCCCCGACGCCGTCTGGGAGGAGGCGGCGCGTCACTTCACCGAGGACGAGCTGACGGCGCTCACCTCACTGATCGCCGTGATGTCCGCGTTCAACAGGCTCAACGTGATCATTCAGCAGCCGGCCGGCGACTACCAGCCGGGGCAGTTCGGCTGAGCCGCCCCGCTCCCGGCCTTCCCGCTTCCGGCCGGGTCCGAGCCCTGATCGGCGACGCCGCGGGAGGCGACGCCGGCCGCGCGGGGGGCGCGGCCGGCGTCGTACCCGGGTTAGGTCGGCTCAGGAGACGCGGTCCAGCACGGTGGGGGGCGGGGGCGCCAGCGTGGCGGCCTCCTCGGCGGGGACGACGCTGACGACGTCGCCGGTCAGCGCCTCCAGCGCGGCCTCGAAGCGCTCGGGAGTGTCGGTGTGCAGGGTCAGCAGCGGGGCGCCCTCGGCGACCGACTCGCCCGGCTTGGCGTGGAGTTCGACGCCGGCGGCGGCCTGGACGCTCTCCTCCTTGCGGGCCCGGCCCGCGCCCAGCCGCCAGGCGGCCAGGCCGACCGCGTAGGCGTCGAGCCGCGCCAGCACCCCGCCGGCCGGGGCGGTCACCACATGGCGCTCGCGCGCCCGGGGCAGCGGCGCGTCCGGGTCGCCGCCCTGGGCGGCGATCATGCGCCGCCAGTGGTCCATCGCCGAGCCGTCGGCCAGCGCCCGCGCCGGGTCGGCGTCCGGCAGCCCGGCCGCGTCCAGCATCTCCCTGGCCAGCGCCAGCGTCAGGTCCACCACGTCACGCGGCCCGCCGCCCGCCAGCACCTCGACGGACTCCCGCACCTCCAGCGCGTTGCCGGCGGTGCGGCCCAGCGGCGTCGACATGTCGGTGAGCAGCGCCACCGTCCGCACCCCGTGGTCGGTGCCGAGGCCCACCATGGTCTCGGCCAGCGCCCGCGCGTCGTCGAGGGTCTTCATGAAGGCGCCGGAGCCGACCTTGACGTCGAGCACCAGCGAGCCGGTGCCCTCGGCGATCTTCTTGGACATGATCGAGGAGGCGATCAGCGGCAGCGACTCCACGGTGCCCGTGACGTCCCGCAGCGCGTACAGCTTCCGGTCGGCCGGCGCCAGCCCGTCCCCCGCCGCGCAGATCACGGCGCCCACCTCGTCGAGGACGCGCAGCATCTCGGCGTTGTCCAGGGAGGCCCGCCAGCCGGGGATCGACTCCAGCTTGTCGAGCGTGCCACCGGTGTGGCCGAGCCCCCGGCCCGAGAGCTGGGGCACCGCCGCGCCGCAGGCGGCGACCAGCGGGGCCAGCGGCAGTGTGATCTTGTCGCCGACGCCGCCCGTCGAGTGCTTGTCCGCGGTGGGGCGGGAGAGCGAGCCGAAGTCCATCCGCTCCCCCGAGGCGATCATCGCCGCCGTCCACCGGGCGATCTCCCGGCGTTCCATCCCGTTCAGCAGGATGGCCATGGCCAGCGCCGACATCTGCTCGTCGGCGACCTCCCCGGCGGTGTAGGCGGCCACCACCCAGTCGATCTGGGCGTCGCTGAGCGCCCCGCCGTCGCGTTTGGTGCGGATGATCGAGATGACGTCCATGTCAGGTGCGCGTCCGTGCTCGTGAGGGTGCGGTTACGGGAAGGGGTCAGGCGGTGCGTTCGGCCCGGTCGTCGAAGTCCCAGGCCAGCGGCAGCAGTTCGCCCAGCGGGCGGGGGCCTTCCGGCAGGTCGACCAGCAGCGTCGGGCCGCCGTGCTCCATCAGCAACTGGCGGCAGCGCCCGCAGGGGGTGATCAGCGCGCCCGCGCCGTCGCAGCAGGTGAAGTGGGTCAGCCGCCCGCCGCCCGTGGCGTGCAGCGCGGAGACCAGGCCGCACTCGGCGCACAGGCCTAGGCCGTAGGAGGCGTTCTCCACGTTGCAGCCGACGACGGTCCTGCCGTCGTCGACCAGGGCGGCGGCGCCCACCGGGTACTTCGAGTAGGGGGCGTAGGCCCGGGACATCGCGTCCCGGGCCGCCGCGCGCAGCGCCGCCCAGTCGGGCGTGGATGCGGTCGTCACGTGTCCTGTCCTCGTCGATACGGTTTGCCTACCGCCCGTGGGGTGCGCAACCGTTGCGCGAAGAGCGTCAGCACCAGCAGGGTCGTCAGGTACGGGCTGGCGGTGACCAGTTCCAGCGGCATGGTGTCGGTGGCCTGGTACCAGGCCCACAGCAGCACGGCCGTGCCGGCCAGCGCCGCGGCCACCACCCGTCGGCCCCTGAGGTACTGCCAGACCGCGAGGCCGAGCAGCACCAGGGCGAAGAGCAGCAGCGTCGCGTGGACCACCGCGCCGCCGCCCCGGGTCTGGAGCGCGTCCATGAAGCCGAAGAGGCCGGCGCCGGCGGCGACCCCGCCCGGACGCCAGTTGCCGAAGATCATGGTGGCCAGACCGAGGTAGCCGCGCCCGCCGGTCTGCCCGTCCTGGTACATCCGGATCAGCACCGCGAGGTAGGCGCCGCCCAGCCCCGCCAGCGCGCCGGAGACGATCAGCGCCACGTACTTGTACAGGTAGACGTTGACCCCGAGCGACTCCGTGGCCTGCGGGTTCTCACCGCAGGAACGCAGCCGCAGCCCGAACGAGGTGCGCCACAGCAGCAGATAGGTGCCGACGAAGAGCAGCACGGCCAGCACCGTCAGCCAGGACACGTTGTGCACCAGCGCGCGCAGCACGCCCGCCGCGTCCGAGACCAGGAACCACCGCTGCCCGGCCAGGTCGCCCAGCCAGTCGGAGAGCCCCGGCACGCTGAACGGCTCGATGCGGTCCATCGGCGGGGACTGCTTGTCGTTGCCGCCGGCCTCGGCGGCGGCGCTGCCCTCGTTGCCGAACCACTGCTTGGCCAGGAACTGCACGACGCCCAGCGCCAGGATGTTGATCGCCACACCGGAGACGATGTGGTCGACGCCGAAGGTGACGGTGGCCAGCGCGTGCACCAGACCACCGAGGGCGCCGCCCACGATGCCGGCGGCCACGGCCGCCCAGGGCCCGTGCTGCCAGCCGATCCAGCCGGCGGCGAAGAGGCCGAGCATCATCATGCCCTCAAGGCCGATGTTGATCACGCCGGAGCGTTCGGCCCACAGCCCGCCGAGGCCGGCGAGGCCGATCGGCACGGCGAAGGTCATCGCCGAGACCCACTGGTCGGTCGCGGTGAGGCTGTTCTCCTCGGTGATCACGCGAACCAGCGAGAGCAGGAAGAGCGCGCCGGCGACCAGCAGCAGCGCCTTCGGATAGGTCAGGCCGCGCCGCTTCTGGCCGGGGGCACCCGGGCGGAACCGTTCGGCGAGGGTGGTCAGGGCGGTCACGCGGACACCTCCGCCTGGTCGTTGTCGCTCTTGCGGGCCCGGGCGAGCTTCTCGCCGACCAGGCGCTGCTGGCGGCGGACGCCCCAGCGGCGGACCAGCTCGTAGGCGACGACCACGGAGAGCACGATGATGCCCTGCATCACCCCGACGATCTCCTGGTCGAAGCCCTCGAACTCCAGCTGGGTGCCCGTCCGCTCCAGGAACGCCCAGAGCAGCGCGGCGAAGCCCATGCCGATCGCGTGGTTGCGGCCGAGCAGCGCGATGGCGATGCCGGTGAAGCCGAGGCCCTCGGGGAAGTCGTTGCCGTAGTTGCCCGACTCGTTGAGCAGCGTCGGCATCCCCACCAGGCCGGCGACCGCGCCGGACAGCAGCATCGCGGTGACCACGGTCCGGGTCACGCTGACGCCGCTGGCCTCGGCGGCCGACTCGGAACGGCCCACGGCCCGCAGGTCGAAGCCGAAGCGGGTGCGGCTGAGCACGAACCAGTAGGCGGCGCCGATCAGCACCGCGAGCAGCACCGTGCCGTGGATCGGCTGGACGCTGGTGGCGAACTCGAAGAAGTGGCTCGACCCGGGGATGTCCGGGGTGTGCACGATGTTGCCCTCGCGCTCGGCGAGCCGTCCCTCCTTGAGGAAGTAGGCGATCAGCGAGCCGGCGATGAAGTTCAGCATGATGGTGGTAATCACCTCGCTGACGCCCCTGGTCGCCTTGAGGTAGCCGGCGATGCCGGCCCAGATGCCGCCGCAGACCATCGCGACCAGCAGGATCACCGGGATCTGCACGAAGCCCGGCAGGCTCAGCGCCCCGCCGACCACGGCGGCGAAGAACGCGGCGACCCGGTACTGGCCGTCGACCCCGATGTTGAAGAGGTTCATCCGGAAGCCGATGGCCACGGCCACCGCCGACAGGTAGTACGGGATCGCCTTGTTGAGGATCCAGACCTGGCTGTCGCTCTTGATGCCGAAGTCGAACATCACGGAGAAGGCGGTGAACGGGTTGTCGCCCGTCACCACCATCACCAGCGAGGTGATGGCCATCGCGGTGACCAGCGCCAGCAGCGGCGCGGCACCGCCCAACACCAGCTTCTCGCGGCGCTCCTCGGTCAGAAAGCCGCCCGCCTTCACCGGGCACCTCCCTCGGCGTCGTTCCCGTCGGGGGTCCCGGACCCGTCGGCCGGGGTGTCGGTCTCGGTGGATTCGGAGCCGTCGGCGGGCTCGGCGGGCTCGGCCGTGAGATGGCCGCTGGCCGTGCCGGTCATCGCGGTGCCCAGCTCCTCGGGGGTGATGGTCGCCGGATCGGCGTCCGCGACCAGCCGGCCCCGGTACATCACGCGCAGGCTGTCGGAGAGACCGATCAGCTCGTCCAGGTCGGCGGAGATCAGCAGCACCGCCAGCCCTTCGTGCCGGGCGCGGCGGATCTCGTCCCAGATCTGCGCCTGCGCGCCGACGTCCACGCCCCGGGTGGGGTGCGCGGCGATCAGCACCTTCGGCTGGTGGCTCATCTCCCGGCCGACGATCAGCTTCTGCTGGTTGCCGCCGGAGAGCGAGCCGGCCGTGACCTCGATGCCCGGGGTCCGCACGTCGTACTCCTCGACGATGCGCCGGGTGTCGGCCTTGGCCTGGCCACCGGTCAGCCAGGGGCCCCGGGAGTTGGGGGGCTCGGTGACATGGCCCAGCATCCGGTTCTCCCAGAGCGGGGCGTCCAGCAGCAACGCGTGCCGGTGCCGGTCCTCCGGGACGTAGCCGATGCCGGCCTCGCGGCGGTGCCGGGTCGAGGCGGTGGAGATCTCGGCGCCGTCCAGGGTGACCGAACCGCCGTCCGGGGTGCGGATGCCCATCACGGCCTCGACCAGCTCGGCCTGGCCGTTGCCCTCCACGCCGGCGATGCCCAGAACCTCGCCGCGGTGGATGGTGAAGTCGATGTCGGCCAGCACCTCGCGGCGCAGCCCGTCCGAGTCGGTGCCCGACAGGTGCAGCCCGGAGACCGTGAGCATCGGCTCGTCGGTGACCGTGGACTCCCTGGTGGCCGGCGTCGGCAGCTCGCTGCCGACCATCAGCTCGGCCAACTGCTTCGGGTTGGTCTCGGCCGGCAGCACGCTGCCCACCGTGGTGCCGCGCCGGATCACCGTGATCGCGTCGGCGACCGACAGCACCTCGCCCAGCTTGTGCGAGATGAACAGCACGGTCAGGCCCTCGTCGGTGAGGCCCCGCAGGTTGTGGAAGAGCGCGTCCACCTCCTGCGGCACCAGCACGGCCGTCGGCTCGTCCAGGATCAGGGTGCGGGCGCCCCGGTAGAGGACCTTGAGGATCTCCACGCGCTGCCGGTCGGCGACGCCGATGTCCTCGACGAGCGCGTCGGGGCGGACGTTCAGCCCGTAGGTGTCGGAGAGTTCGGCGATCCTGCGCCGGGCGCGCGCGCCGATGCCGTGCGCCTTCTCGGCGCCGAGCACCACGTTCTCCAGCACGGTCAGGTTGTCCGCCAGCATGAAGTGCTGGTGGACCATGCCGATTCCGCGCGCGATGGCCTCGGCCGGGCCCTTGAACGAGACCTGCTCCCCGTCGATGGCGATGGTGCCCTCGTCGGGACGCTGCATCCCGTAAAGGATCTTCATCAGCGTGGACTTGCCGGCGCCGTTCTCCCCGACCAGGGCGTGCACGGTGCCGCGCTGGACGGTGATGTCGATGTCGTGGTTGGCGACCACGCCGGGGAAGCGTTTGGTGATGCCGCGCAGGGCCACCGCGGGGACGTCGGGGGTGCCGGCGTCCCCGGCGGCCGGGGGCGGGCTGCTGGAGGCTGGGATGACGCACTCTCCTCGGGAGAAGGAGCGGGGCCCCGTGCGGGGTCGAGCGGGAAGGGTGGGGCAGACGGTACCGCGTGGGGGTGAACCGGGCTCAGTGGGGCCCGTTCACCCGCCGCGCGCTGCCGGAACCCGCCGGCGCCCGCGCCGTCCGCCCCGGCGCGGGGCGGTGGCGCGGGCGCCGGCGTGGTGTCACGGGGTGTCGTTGACGGTGGTCTCGCCGTCGACGATCCGCTGGGTGGCGGCGTCGATCTCGTCCTGGATGTCGTCGATGAACCCGCCGGAGGTGGACAGCTCGACGCCGTCCTCGGCCAGCGTGTACTCGTGGACACCGGACGGGGCCTCGCCGTTGTGGACGGCGGTGATCAGGTCCTCGACGGCCACGTCGACCCGCTTGACGCCGGAGGTCAGGATCGAGTCCTTGTACTCGGCGAGGCCGGGCTGCTGGTACTGGTCGGAGTCGACGCCGATCGCCCAGGCGCCCTCGACGGCGGCGACCTGCTCGACCGAGCCGCTGCCGGAGGAGCCGGCCGCGGTGTAGATGACGTCGACGTCGCGGCCGAGCATGGCGTTGGCCTTCTCGCTGGCCTTCGCCGGGTCGGCGAAGCCGCGGTCGTCGTCGGCGTAGAGGTAGTCGACGTCGACCTCGATGTCCGGGTTGGTCTCGGTGGCGCCCTGGACGAAGCCGGCCTCGAACTTCTGGATCAGCGGGTTGTTCACCCCGCCGATGAAGCCGACCCGGCCGGTCTCGCTCTTGAGGGCGGCGGCGACGCCGGCGAGGTAGGAGACCTCGTGCTCGGCGAAGACCATGCCGTAGACGTTGTCGCCCTCGGGGGCGGCGTCCACCACGCCGAACGTGGTGTCCGGGAAGTCGGCGGCGACCTGCTGGATCGAGTCGCCGTAGAGGTAGCCGACGCCGATGACCGGGTTGTAGCCCTCGTTGGCCAGCGCGGTCAGGCGCTGCACGCGGTCGGCGTTGGTCTCGCCGCTGCGCGCGGTCTGGAACTCGGGGGTGATGCCCAGCTCCTCGCCCGCGCGGTCGGCGCCGGTCGCGGCCGACTCGTTGAAC
The DNA here is from genome assembly GCF_900230195.1 of Streptomyces zhaozhouensis. GTDB lineage: Bacteria > Actinomycetota > Actinomycetes > Streptomycetales > Streptomycetaceae > Streptomyces > Streptomyces zhaozhouensis. The sequence continues at coordinate 194,128 of NZ_OCNE01000004.1, read as the reverse complement.
GAGTGGTCGTCGCGACCGCCCACGTCGAAGGCGATGCCGGGGCCCTTGTCCCCTTCGTTGTCATTGGACTCGGTCGAGCTCTCCCCACAGGCGCTGGCCGTCAGGGCCAGCGTCGCGGCGATGGCGACCGTTGCTGCGAACCTCGATACGCGGCGCAAGAGGACCGATCCCTTCGGGTTTGAAAGCGCCTCTTACGGCGCTGTTGGGCCGATCGTAACGCGCGTAGAACAGGGGAGACAGCCTCACGTTTGGCCCCGTTATCAGATCGGTGTTAAGGCAACGTGGAGGCAACGATGACGGGTGGTCCACGTCACTGACACGGCGGCCGCCGGAGGGCGCGGGCCCCTCGGCCCGCGCCCCCGTGGACAACACCGTGACCGCGCGTCACCTCAGCCGAGCAGCGCGGCGGCCGTCAGCAGGTCGACACCGACGGAGATCGCGTGCTCGTCCACGTCGAAGTCGCCCTGGTGGATGTCCCTGATGGTGCCCGAGGCGTCCCCGCGCGGCCGGACCCCGAGGCGGGCCATGGCGCCGGGCACCTGCTCCAGATACCAGGAGAAGTCCTCGCCGCCCAGCGACTGCTCCGTCGACTCCACCGCCTCGCCGCCGAACCTGGCGGTCATCGCCTCGGCCAGCAGCGCGGTGGAGCCCGGGTCGTTGACCACCGGGGGGACGCCCCGGATGTACTGGATCTCGGACTTGGCCCGCCAGAGCGTGGCGACCTCGTCCACCGCGGCGTGCACCAGGTCGGGCGCCTGCCGCCAGGTGTCGAGGTCCAGGCAGCGCATGGTGCCGGAGAGCTCGGCCGACTGCGGGATGACGTTCGGCGCGTGGCCGGTGGTCAGGCGGCCCCAGGTCATGGCGAGCCCGGCACGGGTGTCGACGCGGCGGCCGAGCAGCGCGGGGACCTCGGTGACGACCTTGGCCGCCGCGGTGACCAGGTCGGTGGTCAGCTGCGGGCGCGCCGTGTGGCCGCCGGGGCCGGCGAGGGTGACCTCGACGCGGTCGCAGGCGGAGGTGATCGCCCCGGTGCGCAGGCCGATGCGGCCGGCCTCGACCTTGGGGTCGCAGTGCAGGGCCAGGATGCGGCCGACGCCCGTCAGCACGCGCGACTCGATGGCGTCCGTCGCCCCGCCGGGCAGCACCTCCTCGGCCGGTTGGAAGATCAGCCGCACCGGGCGGGTCAGCCGCCCCTCGGCGGCCAGCCTCGCCAGCACCAGGCCGGCGCCCAGGACCACGGTGGTGTGCACGTCGTGCCCGCAGGCGTGGGCGCGCCCCGGGACGGAGGAACGGTAGGGGACCGTCTTGGTGTCCGGGATGGGCAACGCGTCGATGTCGGCGCGCAGCGCGAGCATCTCCCCCTCCGCCCCGGGTGGGCGTACGTCGCAGACCAGGCCCGTGCCGACGTCCAGGACGCGGGGGGCCAGGCCGGCCCGCTCCAGGCGGTCCTTGAGTACGGCCGTGGTGCGCACCTCCTGGTTCCCCAGCTCGGGGTGCCGGTGGAGGTCGCGCCGGAAGGCGATGAGTTCCGCACGCAGCGCGTCGTCGAGCGTCGTGGGGGTGGACTCAGGGGACAGCAGATCACTCACGTGATCGAGGTTAGCCCCGATCACCGGCTGATGGACCGGCGATCATGCAAAGTTCACACAACAGATGCATAGATATTCGGTTGGGTCGCCGCCTGACTGGGTATGAGTGCTCTCTTATCCACGCTTGCGCGTGAATGCCCTGTTCCTGACCGAAGTTGCGCTGGGCGCTGGGCGCTGGGCGCTGGCGCTGGGCCGCTGGGGTGCGACCGCGGTAGCGGGGTGGCGGGGGTGCGCTCTCGGGTGCGGCCCGTCGTTCGGTTGCTCGCGCAGTTCCCCGCGCCCCCTCCACGCCGCTGGGCCGCTGGGGTGCGACCACGGTAGCGGGGTGGCGGGGGTGCGCTCTCGGGTGCGGCCCGTCGTTGGGTTGCTCGCGCAGTTCCCCGCGCCCCCTCCACGCCGGTGGGTCAGGTCTGTTGGGGGGCCGGGAGGGAGACCAGGCCGTGGGTGCCCCGGGCCGTCGTGGTGACGGCGGAGAGGAAACCGCTGGCGCGTGCCGTGACGCGGTCGGTGAACCAGCCCTCCGCCAGGTCGCAGACCAGCACCCGGACGTCGGTGTCCGCCAGCACCCGGGGCAGGGTGTGCACCACGGTGGAGGGGAAGCTCAGGATCGTCCCGCCTATCGGCCCGCGCCTGGCCACCAGCTCCAGCGGCAGGTCGGGCCGGATCACCTCGACGCCGGTCTCGTCCCCCAGGCGGCGCAGCTTCTCCGCGCTCTCCCTGCGGTGGGCCCAGTAACGGGTGACGTGGTGCTGCCTGGCCAGGTCCCCGACGGCCGCGAGGTAACGGTCCTCCCGCAGCACCCCGGTCTCCACGAGCGACGTGCCGACCAGGTCGGCGCCCTCCGTGACGCGCGGCCTGCCGAAGTAGTGGCGCGTCCAGGGGAACGCGTTCTCCGTGACGGTGATCCCCTCGATGGGGCGCACGGGCATCGCGGTGAAGATCTCCACGACCCGGCCGGGCGCCGGGGAGAGCCGGTGCACCGCCCGGCGTGCGACCGGCGCGAAGAGCAGACCGGCCGCGCCCCGGGAGGACGGCCGGTGCCAGCGGACCAGTCGTTCGCCGTTGGCCAGTTGGGAGACGAACTCCATGGTCGCCGTGCCGTCGTCGACCACCACGATGTCGCGCGGGCGGCTGAGCGAGAGCAGCAGTTGGAGATAGCGGGAGAACGGGTCCCCCACCACCAGCCGGCGGGCCCGGCGCAGCGGGCCGGCCAGCGCGGCCAGCGTCCTGGGAGGCGCGCCGGCGCCGCCGCGTGCCTCCTGCCAGCGGACCTGGTGCCCCGAGTCCCTGGCCAGCCGCGCCATCCGGCGCAGCTGGCCACGGGTCGTGGGGTCACGAGGAGGGAGCACCACCACCGCGCAGTCGGTCTCGGTGGCGCTGGCCCACTCCAGGATGTTGAGCAGCTGGACCGGGCTCTCGGCGAAGGCCAGCGTCTCGGCCGTCTCCGTCGCCCCGGCCGTCCTGGCCTTCCTGGTCTGGGGTTCGCTCATGGACCTCTGTGGACCTCTCCGTCCGGACCGCGTGACGCTCCCGCGTCGGCGGGGTGGTGGGAGCCGGCGCGCGGGGGCGCCGGCGGTCCGGCCTCAGACCGAGGCCGGCTCGGGGGAGCTCTCGCCGCGCTCGGCGACGACGCCCTTGACGCGGCGCAGCTTCTTCATCGGAGCCAGCTCGCTGTCGTAGACCTTCTTCACGCCGTCGCCCAGGGACTCCTCGATGATCCGGATGTCCCGCACCAGCCGGGTCAGGCCCTGCGGCTCGACCGAGGCGGCCTGGTCCGAGCCCCACATGGCGCGGTCCAGGGTGATGTGGCGTTCGACGAAGACCGCGCCGAGGGCGACGGCGGCCAGCGTGGTCTGGAGGCCGGTCTCGTGGCCCGAGTAGCCGATCGGCACGTTGGGGTACTCGGCCTGGAGGGTGTGGATCACCCGCAGGTTGAGCTCCTCGGCCTTGGCCGGGTAGGTGGAGGTGGCGTGGCAGAGCAGGATGTTCTCGCTGCCGAGCACCTCGACCGCGTGCCGGATCTGCTGCGGCGTCGACATCCCGGTGGAGAGGATGACGGTGCGGCCGGTGGCGCGCAGGGCGCGCAGCAGCTCGTCGTCGGTGAGGGAGGCGGAGGCCACCTTGTAGGCGGGGACGTCGAAGTCCTCCAGGAAGTTGACGGCCTCGGTGTCCCACGGGGAGGCGAACCAGTGGAGCCCGCGCTTGACGCAGTACTCGTTGATCGCCCGGTAGTCGTCGGCGTCGAACTCGACCCGGTGCCGGTAGTCGATGTACGTCATCCGGCCCCAGGGGGTGTCCCGCTCGATCTCCCACTGGTCGCGGGGGGTGCAGATCTCGGGGGTCCGCTTCTGGAACTTCACCGCGTCGCAGCCGGCCTCGGCGGCGGCGTCGATCAGGGCGAAGGCGTTCTCCAGGTCGCCGTTGTGGTTGATGCCGATCTCGCCCGTGATGTAGACCGGGCGGCCCGGGCCCACGATGCGGTCGCCGAGCTGACGGAGCCGGTTTCCTGCGGTCATGATGCTGTCAGTTCCTTTCCGAGGAGCCACGAGGCGATCTCGCGGACGGCGCCCGACCCGCCCGGCGCTGAGGTGACAGCGCGGGCGGCGGAGCGCACGACGTCATGGGCACTGGCGACGGCCACAGGCCAGCCGACCAGGTGGAAGCACGGCAGGTCGTTGACGTCGTTGCCCGCGTAGAGCACGCGCTCCGGGGCGATTCCTGCTTCCTCGCACCACTGCTTGAGGGCGAGGTCCTTCCGGTCGACGCCGTGCATCACCGGGATGCGCAGCTTGCGCGCCCGGGCGGCGACCACCGGGTTCTCCTCCGTGGACAGGATCAACAGGGGCATCCCGGCCCGGCGCAGCGCGGCGATGCCGAGCCCGTCGCCGCGGTGGACCGAGACCGTCTCCCGTCCCTCGGAGTCGACGAGCACCCGGTCGTCGGTCTGGGTGCCGTCGAAGTCGAGCACCACCGCGTCCACGTCGGCGCGGGTGGGCAGATAGTCGGGGAAGTGCGGGAAGCGCGAGTAGCTCTCGTGGTCGACCGAGGTCCCGGTGGCTATCGCGTTCCGTCCGCCGTCCAGCAGCGGGGCCAGCGCGCGGGCGCGGGCCAGGTCGTGCGGGTCGTCGATCTCCAGCACCCGCGCGGGGTCGGCGCGCACCAGCTCGGTGCGGCCGAAGAAGCGGTGCCGCTCGGCGCGGAAGCCGGAGGCGCGCATCGCGTAGGCGGCGCCGGTCTCCAGCAGGTCCTGCGGCCGGTCCTGGCGGCGGGGGCGGTACGCCTTGTCGTGGTTGACGCCCTGGCCGCCGGTGGCGGCGGCCTCGCGCCAGACGTAGCCGTGGAACGGGGCGACGGTCAGCGCGGTGTCGGCGCCGTCGAGGACGGCGGCGGCGACGCCGTCGATCTCCTCGCGGCTGATGAACGGGCTGGTGCACTGCACCAGCAGCACCACGTCGACCTTGACGCGGTGGCGCTCCTCGTAGACGCCCATGGCGTGCAGGACGGCGGCCTCGCTGGTCGCGGTGTCGCTGGAGATGTCCTCCGGGCGTTCGATGACCTCGGCTCCGGCGGCGTGCGCCGCGGCGGCGATGCCCGGGTCGTCGGTGGAGACCACCACGGAGGTCAGCAGGCGCGCGGCCCGGCACTCCCGCACCGCGCGGGTGATCAACGGGGCGTCGCCGACGGGCGCGAGGTTCTTACCGGGAACTCCCTTGGAGCCTCCGCGCGCGGGGATCACGGCCAGCACTGTGCTCATGGCTCACGCCTTCGTTGTGGGTCGGTTCGGTGCGGTGGCCGAGGGGTGGGCGTTCACAGCTGGCCCCAGCGGCGGATGAGGGGGGCGACGCGCTGGGCGCCCGCGCGGTAGGCGCCGCGTGCGGTGCGGCGCAGCAGCTTCTTGGAGGCGCCGCGCAGGCCCGCGTCGGAGGCGTTGGTGGGCTGGTCGGCCAGCGGCTCGCCCTTGGGGTCGAGTCCGTGGCGGGCGAGCAGCCTCGGCAGGTAGCCGGGCGCGGTGCGCGTCGTGTAGTAGGGGGCCAACGGGGGCAGCCCGGCCCGCGCGCGCTCGTCGAGCAGGGCGGCGAGCCTGCCGCGCGCGGCGGTGAAGCCGCTCTCCACGCTGGAGGCGCCCCGGGTGATGCCCTGGTCGGCGAGCCAGCCGGGGTCGGGGGTCGGGATCAGGCCGTCGTCGATCTCGTCCCAGGAGGCGAGGCAGCCGGAGCCGATGAAGTAGTGGTTGCCCAGCGGTTCGCGGACGCCGAGGTCGGTGAGGACGGCCGTGGGTATGGAGCGCTCCAGCGACTCCAGGGCGGCCGTCGAGGAGACCGTGACCAGCAGGTCGGTGGTGTCCAGGACCTCGCCCATGTTCCCGTAGGCGAGGCTGAAGTTGCCCGGCCACTCCTCCTTCGCCCGCTCGGCGAGCCGCTGGTAGGGCAGCTCCTCGATGTGGGTGGTGTGCTCGCTGGGCTTGCTGCGCAGCTTGAGCACCACCTCGCGGTCCGGGTGGCGCCTGGCGTGCGCCATGGCGCGCCCCAGCAGGTAGGCGCGCTCCGCGCGCCCCTCGGGCACCGAGGGCTGCACGGCGAAGACCACCCGCGTCGGCCGCTCGCCGCGCGCGGCGGGGCCCGGGTCGTGGGCGGTGCCGCCGAGGAACGGGAGGGCGCAGGGGGTGACGGACCCGCTGCCGGCGCCGACGCCGTCGTAGATCTCGCGGAAGCGGCGCACGTCGTAGGGGCTGTTGGCGAGGACCAGATCGGCCCCGTGGCGCAGCAGCAGCCCGTCGGAGAGCTTCTCGTAGACGACGCCCACATAGCCGGTGACCACGACGGGGCGGCGTTCGGCGCCTTCCCAGACGCGGGCGAGCCCGTGCAGCATGGCCTGGGTGGTGCCGCCGACGCAGGAGAGCACCAGCACGTCGAACGGGGGCAGCTCCGCGTTCTCCCCGGAGGCCCTGCGGCCCTGCTCGGCGAGGAAGTCGACCGCGTTGATCTCGGTCAGGTCCTCGGCCTCGGCCCCCACCTCCGCGAGCTGCCGCGCCGTGGGTGTGGCGCGGCCCCAGAGGAGGTAGCCGTGGACGGCCGACTCCGGGGCTATGCGGAGCGCCGTCAGGGCGCCCCACTTCCACCGGGTGTCGGAGTCCGCCAGCACGGCCACGCGGGTCTTGGTGGGGGATGAATCGGGCACGTTCTGAACGTTAGGCAGCCGTTTCGAGTCGCGGACCAACTCAATGACAACGGGGCGTTAACAGCACGGCACAGAAACCCGAACTGGCCTCGTCAGACGCCCTGTTCACCTGCTTCGGCGACGCCGTTCACCTCCCGGCTACCACCGCCCCACCTTGCCGGTGTGCCGCCCCGAGCCGCCCGCCGGCCGCGCGTGCGCAAGAAGCCGGGGAGCAGAGAAAAGGGGCCGGGGGAAAAGAGAAAAAGGGGCCGCTCGGCGGCCCCTTCCGGGGAAAGACGAAGAATGGCGCGGGCGGGGCTGGGGGAAAACCACCCCGCCCGCGCCTGGGGCTCCCTGAGGTACGGGGGGGACCTCCGGGTGAGCCCCTGTCGGCCGATGACCAGTCGGCCTGCTTCTTACTGCGCCGCGCCCCGCGTTTGCGTTACAGCGCCCCGCCGGCCCGTCACCTCAGGCCCGTTCCACCAGCTCGGCGAGGCGGCGCAGACCCCGGTGGTTGGCGGTGCGGACGGCGCCGGGGCGCGAGCCGAGCAGCAGCGCGGCGCGCTTCGCGTCGAGTCCGAAGAGCGTGCGCAGCATCACGGCGCCGGCCTGCTCCTGCGGCAGCTCGGCGACCAGCTCGATGGTGCGGCTGGTGCCCAGCGCGGCGATGGCCTCCTCCGCCGTGTCGGCCGAGGACGGCAGGTCGACCAGCGCCGTCTCGTCCGTGCCGCACTCCCTGGGCCGTCGGCCGCGCGCCCTGAGGTGGTCCAGCGCGCGGTTGCGCGCGATGCGGGCGGCCCAGCCGCGGAACCGGTCGGCGTCCCCCTGGAAACGGTCGAGGTCACGCGATATGTGGAGCCACGCCTCGGCCGTCACGTCCTCGGCGTCCGGCTCGGCCACGATGGTCCGCACATAGCCGAGTAACCGGGGATGCACGGCACGGAAGACCGCGCGGAACGCGGCCTCGTCGCCTCCCTGGGCGGCATGGACCGCCTCGGTCAGCTCGCAGTCTGCCCCCTGCACTCCCGCCCCCTTGGCGGCCTCCGGGCCGCACACTCGTTCCCACGGTGGTGACTGTCTGTCCTTCGGTTCTGAACGCTACGCGTCCCCAGCGGTGCCGTCCATGGCGCATCCGGCCGTATCCGCGCGGTAACGGAAAGCGGTCCCGAGGCGCTGAAGGAAGTGCCGAACGGGCCCGGTCAGGGGCCCGCGTCCGGCGGACAGCCGGGGTCTCTCCTGTGGGGGGTGGCGGCCCCGGCTGTCTCAGCGTGACTGCCCGCTTCCGCCTCGGAACGCACCAGGGCACACAGCGCTCTCACGCCTTCCGCCCGTCTTCCCGCCGGTTCCCCCGCGTTCTTCTCGCTTCCCCCTCCTCTTCTCCGCGCCTCCCCCTTCCGGCGCCGGGCGCCGTACGGTTAAAGTGATAGCACTTTGATAGGCACTCCGGGGAAGGCGGAACGACACATGACACCCACGGAAACCACCGACCCCCCTGCACGTCCCGAGCTGACCGAGCCGACGATCCGGGAGACCCCGGCGCACAGCGTCCCCGGCGGACTGGCGCTGCTGCTGACCTTCCTCGGGACGCTGGTCGGCGCGGCGGTGCTGGTGTTCGGCATCGTGCTGGCCAAGGACGAGCAGCCGGCCCTCGGCGCCACCGTGATCGTGCTCGGCTCGCTGGTCTTCGTCGGGTCGGTCGTCATGATGAGCGGGCTGAACATGGTCGCCCCGGGCGAGGCCCGGGTGGTGCAGTTCTTCGGCCGCTACGTGGGCACCATCCGCAAGGACGGCCTCCGCTGGGTCAACCCGCTGACCACCCGCTCCAAGATCTCCACCCGGGTCCGCAACCACGAGACCGCCGTGCTGAAGGTCAACGACGCCGACGGCAACCCGATCGAGCTGGCCGCCGTCATCGTCTGGCAGGTGCGGGACACCGCGCAGGCGAGCTTCGAGGTCGACGACTTCGTCGAGTTCGTCGCCACCCAGACCGAGTCCGCCGTCCGGCACATCGCCATCGAGTACCCCTACGACGCCCCCGACGCGGACGAGCTCTCGCTGCGCGGCAACGCCGAGGAGATCACCGAGAAGCTGGCCGCCGAGCTGACCGCCCGGGTCAGCTCCGCCGGGGTGCGGATCGTCGAGTCCCGCTTCACCCACCTCGCCTACGCGCCCGAGATCGCCTCCGCGATGCTCCAGCGCCAGCAGGCCGGCGCCGTGGTGGCCGCGCGGGAGACCATCGTCCAGGGCGCCTGCGGGATGGTGGAGGCGGCCCTCGGCCGGATGAGCGAGCTGGACCTGGTGGAGCTGGACGAGGAACGCAAGGCGGCCATGGTCTCCAGCCTGCTGGTCGTCCTCTGCGGCGACCGTTCGCCCCAGCCCGTGCTGAACACCGGCTCCCTGTACCAGTGACCGAGCCGCCCACCGGGGGCGAACGCCGCGCCGCACGCGGCGCCAGGAAGCAGGTGCTGCTGCGTCTGGACCCGGCGGTGCACGAGGCGTTGGCGCGCTGGGCGGCGGACGAGCTGCGCAGCACCAACGCCCAGCTGGACTACCTGATCCGGCGGGCGCTGCGGGAGGCCGGCCGGCTGCCCTCCGGCGCCCGGCCCCCCGCCCGCCGGGGCCGGCCGCCCACCCCCCGCGCCGAGACCGACGACGCGCCGGGGGGTCCCGAGGAGACGGGGGGTCTCGACGAGACGGGGGGTTGAGCGAACGGGGGCCGCGCCGGCCCCCGTTCGCCCTCCTCTCCGCCTCAGGACGCCGTCACGCGGTCGGCGAGTTGGCTGAACTCCGCCCACTCCAGCTCGGGTTCGGCCGGGTCCCAGAGCTTCTGGGCGACCGCGCGCAGCGGACCGGTGATGCCGGCCGCCACCTCGTCCTGGGTCTGCGCGTCCGCGATGTCGCCCCAGACGGCGAACCGGCCGCCCGGCACGTGCTCGGCGTCGCGGAACTCCTCCGGAACCGGCTCGCTGCCGCGCACCACGTCCGGCGTCCACTCCTGGTAGATGCGCTCACCCGTCGGATAGGTGAACTGGTTCGGCTCGCCGAGCACGTAGTAGAGGTACTCGGAGTTCATGTTGACCAGCGGCCAGCCGCCCTCCAGGTACTCCACCGGCTCGCGGGCACCGATCTCCCGGCCGGTCCAGTAGGTGACCTCCCGCTCCTGGTCCGGCTGGACCTCGCCGCCGGCGTGCATCCCGTCGTTCCACACCTGGGGGATCTTGCCGGCCTCCCGTGCGACGTCGGCCCGGTCGTTGAGCCAGCCGGTGGCGAGGTCGGTGACGCCCGCGCCGTCGCCGAAGCGTTCCCTGGCGGCCTCGGCGAGCTCCGGGTAGGAGGCGTCCGGGTCGGACTTGTAGAGCGCCGCGTACTCGTCGCCGCCCAGGTGCAGGTAGTCGCTGGGGAACAGCTCGGCGTACTCGCGCAGCAGGTCGTCGACGATCTCGGCGGAGTCGGGGTTGGCGATGTCGATGGCGCCCGGCGTGGCCGAGCCGTCCGTCTCGCGCAGCTGGAGGTCCGGATGGGCCTCGGTCACCACGCCGAGGTGTCCCGGCGAGTCGATCTCCGGGATCACATCGATGTGCAGCGACTGGGCCAGTCGGATGATGTCTGTGACCTGGTCCTTGGTGAGGTGGTCGTCGGAGACGATCTCCGGGTGGGACTCGCTCTCGATGCGGAAGCCCTGGTCGTCGCTGAAGTGCAGCTGGAGCTGGTTGAGCTTCAGCTCGGCCATCTCGCGCAGCCGCGCCTCGATCCACTCGGCGTCGTAGTGCTTGCGCGCGATGTCCAGGCTCAGGCCGCGCTGCGGCCGGTCGGGGCGGTCCTCGACGGTGCCCTGGGCGATGCCGCCCTGGCCGCGCACCGCCTGGGTGAGGGTGACCGTTCCGTAGAACGCGCCGGCGTCCGTCTCGGCCGTGATCGTCACCCGCTGGTCGTCGGTCCGAAGCCGGTAGCCCTCGGCTCCGCAGTCCGCGTCGTCGTCCAGCACCAGCTCTATGTCGCCCGGCCCCGCGTCCTCGTCCGCGCGGTCGACGGAGAGCTCGTCGGCCAGCCGGTCGGCCTCGTCGGTCAGGGAGCCGTCCGGGTCGGTCACCACCCGGGTGGAGTCCGCCGGGGCCCAGCCGGGGCCCGGGGCGGCGTCGAAGGAACGGACCGCGGGCACCGTGCGCGGCGCCTCGTCCGGGCCGGTGGGCAGGGGGGTCGCGGGGGACTCGCCGACGCCTCCCGGCTGCCGGGAGCCGGCCTCGTCGTGGGGTTCGCCTGAGGGTCTGGTCATGGTCACGACCAGGGCGAGGGCGATCAACGCCACCGCTCCGGCCAGTGCGCATATTCGCCAGGGCGCTTGTCGCATATTCCGAAGGTAACCGCTGGTCATGAGCTGGCAAACGGATGACAGGGATGCCGGATTTATCGCCCGCGCGGCCCCCCGGGACGGGGCGGCCGAAACGCGTCGATACCATGTGCGCGGCCGGTGGACCGTACCCGGCCGGGCCGACCGACATCCAAAGGGAGCTGCCGGCAGGCCCGACGTGATTCGCGTGCGAAGGGTTCTTCCGTGCCGGCAGGAACGTTGTACCGCGGCCGGGAAGGCATGTGGTCATGGGTGGCGCACCGCGTCACCGGTGTCCTCATCTTCTTCTTCCTGTTCGTCCATGTGCTGGACACCGCTCTGGTCCGTGTCTCCCCCGAGGCGTATGACGACACCATCGCGGTGTACAAGACGCCGCTCGTGGCCGTGATGGAGTACGGGCTCGTCGCCGCGGTGCTCTTCCACGCGCTGAACGGCCTTCGGGTGGTGGCCGTCGACTTCTGGGCCAGCGGCACCCGCTACCAGAAGCAGATGCTCTGGACCGTGGTGGGCCTCTGGCTGGTGCTGATGGCCGGCGCCGCCTACCCGGTGCTGGGCCACGCCGTCCGCGAAGTGTTCGGGAGCTAGATCACCATGAGCGCAACGAGTTCCGTGAGTGCCACCGAGGGCATCGGCCCCGACAACCCGGCGCCGCTGGTCGAGCCACCGCGCGCCCGGTCGGCCAGGACACCGAAGTCCACCCGTACCAACTTCGAGCTGTACGGCTGGGTCTTCATGCGGCTGTCCGGCATCGTGCTGGTGGTGCTGGTCCTCGGCCACCTGCTGATCCAGCTGGTGCTGGACGGCGGCGTGAGCAAGGTCAGCTTCGCCTTCGTGGCCGGACGCTGGGCCTCCCCGTTCTGGATGGCCTGGGATCTGATCATGCTCTGGCTCGCCATGCTCCACGGCGCCAACGGGCTGCGCACGATCATCAACGACTACGCGCAGCGGGACGGCACCCGCTTCTGGCTGAAGATGCTGCTGTACACGGCCACGGTCTTCACCGTGCTGCTGGGCACCCTGGTGATCTTCACCTTCGACCCGAACATCCGCTGACGCACCGGGGCTGACGAGGCATTCGCATATGCAGATCCACAAGTACGACACCGTGATCGTCGGCGCCGGCGGCGCCGGGATGCGCGCGGCCATCGAGGCCACCAAGCGCAGCCGGACCGCGGTGCTCACCAAGCTCTACCCGACCCGTTCCCACACCGGCGCGGCGCAGGGCGGCATGGCCGCGGCGCTCGCCAACGTCGAGGAGGACAACTGGGAGTGGCACACCTTCGACACGATCAAGGGTGGCGACTACCTGGTTGACCAGGACGCGGCGGAGATCCTGGCCAAGGAGGCCATCGACTCCGTGCTCGACCTGGAGAAGATGGGCCTGCCGTTCAACCGCACGCCCGAAGGCCGCATCGACCAGCGCCGGTTCGGCGGTCACAGCCGCAACCACGGCGAGGCCCCGGTCCGCCGCTCCTGCTACGCGGCCGACCGCACCGGGCACATGATCCTCCAGACGCTGTACCAGAACTGCGTCAAGGAGGGCGTGGAGTTCTACAACGAGTTCTACGTCCTGGACCTGTTGCTCAACGAGGTCGACGGCGAGCGCCGCACCGCCGGTGTCGTCGCCTACGAGCTGGCCACCGGCGAGCTGCACGTGTTCCAGGCGAAGGCCGTCGTCTTCGCCTCCGGCGGCAACGGCAAGTTCTACAAGGTGACCTCCAACGCCCACACCCTCACCGGCGACGGCCAGGCCGCCGCGCTGCGGCGCGGACTGCCGCTGGAGGACATGGAGTTCTTCCAGTTCCACCCGACCGGCATCTGGAAGATGGGCATCCTGCTCACCGAGGGCGCGCGCGGCGAGGGCGGCATCCTGCGGAACAAGGACGGCGAGCGCTTCATGGAGAAGTACGCGCCCGTCATGAAGGACCTCGCCTCCCGCGACGTGGTCTCCCGCTCGATCTACACCGAGATCCGCGAGGGGCGCGGCTGCGGCCCCGACGGGGACCACGTCTATCTGGACCTCACCCACCTGCCGCCGGAGCAGCTGGACGCCAAGCTGCCCGACATCACCGAGTTCGCCCGCACCTACCTGGGCATCGAGCCGTACACCGACCCGATCCCGATCCAGCCGACCGCGCACTACGCGATGGGCGGGATGCCGACCAACGTGCTCGGCGAGGTGCTGGCCAACAACACCGACGTGGTGCCGGGGCTCTACGCGGCCGGCGAGGTCGCCTGCGTCTCGGTGCACGGCGCCAACCGCCTGGGCACCAACTCGCTGCTGGACATCAACGTCTTCGGCCGCCGCGCCGGCATCGCCGCCGCCGAGTACGCGGCCACCGCCGACTTCGTGGAACTGCCGGACGAGCCGGCCAAGTTCGTCGCCGACGAGGTGGAGCGGATGCGCGACGCCACCGGCGGCGAGCGGGTCACCGAGATCCGCGCGGCGCTCCAGGAGACCATGGACAAGAACGCCATGGTCTTCCGTACCGAGCAGACCCTCAAGGAGGCCCTTGAGGAGATCACCGAGCTGCGCCGCCGTTACCGCGACGTCTCGGTGCAGGACAAGGGCCGGCGGTTCAACACCGACCTGCTGGAGGCCCTGGAGCTGGGCAACCTGCTGGAGCTGGCCGAGGTCCTGGTGGTCTCCGCGCTGGCCCGCAAGGAGTCCAGGGGCGGCCACTACCGCGAGGACTACCCCAACCGCGACGACGTCAACTTCATGCGGCACACCATGGCCTACCGCGAGGTGGACGCCGAGGGCAACGAGTCGATCCGGCTGGACTACAAGCCGGTCGTCGTCACCCGCTACCAGCCGATGGAGCGTAAGTACTGATGGCTACCCCGACTCTGGAGAAGCCCGCCGAGGCGGGCGCCGACCACCTGGTCACCGTGACCTTCCGGATCCGCCGGTTCAACCCGGAGGTCTCCGAGGAGGTGCACTGGCAGGACTTCGAGATCGCGATCGACCCCAAGGAGCGGGTGCTCGACGCGCTGCACCAGATCAAGTGGCACGAGGACGGCACGCTGACGTTCCGCCGCTCCTGCGCCCACGGGATCTGCGGCTCGGACGCGATGCGGATCAACGGCAAGAACCGGCTGGCCTGCAAGACGCTGATCAAGGACATCACCACCATCAAGGGCTCGGTCGCCACCAAGCCGATCCTGGTCGAGCCCATCAAGGGCATGACGGTCCTCAAGGACCTGGTGGTCGACATGGAGCCGTTCTTCCAGGCGTACCGGGACGTCATGCCGTTCCTGATCACCTCGGGGAACGAGCCGACGCGCGAGCGTCTCCAGTCCGCCGAGGACCGGGAGCGCTTCGACGACACCACCAAGTGCATCCTGTGCGCCGCGTGCACCTCCTCGTGCCCGGTGTTCTGGAACGACGGCCAGTACTTCGGCCCGGCGGCGATCGTCAACGCGCACCGCTTCATCTTCGACTCGCGCGACGAGGGCGGCGAGCAGCGCCTTGAGGTGCTCAACGACAAGGACGGCGTGTGGCGTTGCCGCACCACGTTCAACTGCACCGACGCCTGCCCCCGTGGCATCGAGGTGACCAAGGCCATCCAGGAGGTCAAGAAGGCCCTGATCACCCGCCGGTTCTGAGCTGGGGGCCCCAGGCCCGCAGCACCAGCGTGACGAAGCCGAGCACCCCCCGGTAGCCCCCGAGCCACCGGGTGCGGTGCTCGGCCGCTTCCGCCGCCGCCTCGGCGGCGGCGGGGTGGTCCGGGTGGTCCAGCGCCCAGGACGCCAACGAGCCGGTCCACGCCCACTCGTAGGCGTCCCACTCCTCCGCCGAGGAGACATGCCCGTGGACCGGGGTCCACCCGGCGGCCAGGCAGCGGTCCACCGTGCCGGCCAGGTCGGCGAAGTCCGAGGGCACCGCGCCCAGACCGCCGAGCGCGGCGGGTGTCGGCTCCCGTTCCCAGAAGCCCTCCCCCGCCACCAGCGTTCCGCCGGGCGCCACCTGGCGGCCGGCCGCGGCCAGGGTCTCCTCCAGCCCGCCGAACGCGTGGGTGGAGCCCACGCAGAGCACCGCGTCGAAGCCCGCCTCCTCGCCCCCGTACGCCCCGGCGTCGGCCGCCACCAGCTCCAGCCGCTCCCCGACCCCGCGCCGGTCCGCCTCCGTCCGCGCCCACTCCAGCGCCCCGGCGTTCAGGTCGACGCCCACGGCCGTGGCGTCGGGGCGGCCCGCCAGGGCGCGCAGCGGCCAGGCGGCCTGGCCGCAGCCGAGGTCGAGCAGCCGGGGCGCGGCGCGCCCCCGGCCCAGCGCGTGGGCGAGTACCGCGTCCACCGACGCCTCGGCCAGCGGGGCGGCCACGGGGTGCTCGGCGTGGGTGATCAGATGGCGTGCGTGGGGGGTCAGGGCGTCGCTCATGGCGGGAGCCTGGCACGGGTTTCGCTCACCCGGCATGGGAATTCCCGCCGCCGGATGCCAAGCTGCGGTTATGAGCACCGCAGAAGAGACCCCGGTCGAGACCACCGTCGTCGCACGGTTGCTGGCGGCCCTGCCTGCCGACACCGTGCTCACCGATCCCGATGTGACCGCCTCCTACGCGCACGACATGGCCAGCTTCTGCCCGGCGGGCCGGGCGGCGGCCGTGGTGCTGCCCCGTTCCGTCGAACAGGTCCAGGAGACGCTGCGGATCTGCCACGCGCTGGGCGTCCCCGTGGTGCCGCAGGGCGCGCGCACCGGGCTCTCCGGCGCGGCGAACGCGGTCGACGGCTGCGTGGTGCTCTCGCTGCTGCGGATGGACCGGGTCCTGGAGATCGACCCGGTGAACCGGATCGCCGTCGTGGAGCCGGGCGTCGTCAACGCCGACCTCTCCAAGGCCGCCGCCGAGCACGGGCTCACCTATCCGCCGGACCCGTCCAGTTGGGAGCAGTGCACGATCGGCGGCAACATCGGCACCGGCTCCGGCGGGCTGTGCTGCGTCAAGTACGGCGTGACCGCCGAGTACGTGCTGGGCCTGGACGTGGTGCTGGCCGACGGGCGGCTGCTGCGCACCGGGCGGCGCACCGCGAAGGGGGTCGCCGGCTACGACCTGACCCGGCTCTTCGTCGGCGCCGAGGGCACCCTGGGCGTGGTGGTCGGCGCGGTGCTGGCGCTGCGGCCCGCGCCGCCGCGGCAGTTGGTGCTGGCCGCGGAGTTCGGCTCGGCGGCGGCGGCCGGGGACGCGGTGGCCGCGATCATGGGCGCCGGGCACACGCCGTCGCTGCTGGAGCTGATGGACGGCACCAGCGTGCGCGCCGTCAACCGGCTGACCAGGATGGGCCTGCCGGAGTCGACGCGGGCGCTGCTGCTGGCCGCGTTCGACACCCCGGAGGCGGCGGCGGAGCTGGCGGCGGTCGCCGAGCTGTGCCGGGCGTCGGGGGCGACCGAGGTGGTGCCGGCCGACGACCAGGCCGAGTCGGAGATGCTGCTCGCCGCCCGCCGCGCCACCCTGCCCGCGCTGGAGGCGGTCGCCGGCACCACGATGATCGACGACGTCTGCGTGCCGCGCGACCGCATGGCGGAGCTGATCGACGGGATCGCCGCCATCGCCGCACGCGTCGACCTGACCATCGGCGTCGTCGCCCACGCCGGGGACGGCAACGCCCACCCGACGGTCTGCTTCGACGCCTCGGACCCCGACCAGGCGGCGCGGGCGCGGGCCTCGTTCGACGACATCATGGCGCTGGGGCTGGAGCTGGGCGGCACGATCACCGGCGAGCACGGGGTCGGGGTGCTGAAGAAGGAGTGGCTGGCCAGGGAGTTGGGCCCGGTGGGTCTCGAACTCCAGCGGTCGATCCGGCAGGTCTTCGACCCGACGGGCATCCTCAACCCGGGCAAGGTGCTCTGAGACCTCCGGTCAGGGCAGCCGCCAGCGCTGGCGGTCGTCGCCGTCCACGCAGGTGGCCATCGTCGGTTGCTGGCCGGCGCCCTGGCTGGTGAGGCACTTGCCGCCGAAGGTGCCGATGGTGTGGGCGCCGCCGACCGACTGGGCCGAGGGGAAGAGCCCCCCGCCGAAGGAGGAGCCGAGGAACGCCCCCGTGTCGCCGCCGTTGGCGGCCGCCAGCGTCTCGCCGTCCTGCTCGCAGACGTGGAGGGCGCTGTCGTGGTAGGCGGTGGTCCGCACCCAGCCGTGGCTGGTGTTGCCGCCGGAGATCACGGCGCCGCCGGCCCGGGGCTCGTCCTCGGCCAGGCCGAGCGGCAGGCCGTCGGCCACGTTGACGATCTGGCCCCAGTTCTCCCCGCCGCAGCCGGCGGCCGGGCCGCCGGGGTCCGGGTCGCCGCCGCCGGACGGGCCGCCCGCTCCGTCGGAGCCCGAGCCCCCGTCGCCCGACCCGCCGCCCGGGGAGCCGCCCTCGGACGCGCCCTCGGAGCCGCCGGCCCCGCCGTCGCCGCCGCCCCGGGCGCCGCCGTCCTCGCCCCCGGCCTGGTCCTCCGCGTGCTCCTCGCCGTCCGCGTGCTCCGGTTCCTCCGAGCCGTCGTCCGCGTCCCCGCCGTCCGCCTTCTCGTCCGCCTCGCCCTCCGGGTCGGCGGCACCGTCGGCGCCGGCCGAGCCGTTCGCCGCGTCGTCGTCCGTCCCGCCCGGGGCCGGGTTCTCGGCACCGCCCGCCTCGGTGCGCCAGGGCAGCTTCTCCACATAGACCAGCGTCACCGTGCCGGTGAGCAGCAGCAACAGCGCCAGGACCAGCACCATGGGCCGGGGGCGGCGCCACACCGGGGCGCGCTTCCCCGCCTCGTGCGCCTCGGTGTCCTCCGCCGGGTCCTTCGCGGGCTCCTTCGCCGGATCGTGCAGGGGCTCCTTCGCGGCGTCCCCGGCGTCGGCGTCGGCGTCCCCGCGGTCGGCGTCGACGAGGACGCCTCCCCTCGCCGGCGACTTCCCGTCCTCCCGCCGCTCCTCCCGCTCCTCTTCCTTCTCCGGCTTCTCCTTCTCCGCCTCTTCCCGCCCGGCGGCCTCCGCCCCCTCCGCCCCGTCCTCGTGCCACGCCCCGCCCCCGGCCAGCCGGCGGGCCGTCGCCGCCATGGCCGAGGCGTCGGCGTAACGGTCCTCCGGAGCCTTCGCCAGGGCCCGCATGACGAAGCGGCGCACCGGCTCGGGTATCGCCTCCGGCAGCTCGGGCACCGGCTCCCGCACGTGCTTGAACAGGATCTCCACCGGCGCCTCACCGGTGAACGGCGTCGTCCCGGTGAGCAGTTGGTAGCAGACCACGCCCATCGCGTAGAGGTCGGATGCGGGCACGGCGCCGCGCCCCTCGGCCTGCTCGGGCGCCATGTAGAGGGCGGTGCCGAGGACGGAGCGCCCGTCGGTGATCTTGGTGCCGGCGGCGGGGCGCGCGATGCCGAAGTCGGTCACCGTCACCCGGTCGCCCTCCCCCAGCATCAGGTTGGAGGGCTTGACGTCCCGGTGCACGATGTCCCGCAGATGCGCGGCGTGCAGCCCGTCCAGCGCCTCGGCGGCGACGGCCAGGACCCGTTCCGGAGGGAGGGTCCCGGCCTCGGCGAGCACCGCGTCCAGCGGGCGCCCGTCGACCAGCTCCATGACGATGAACGCCACGGACGCCGGCTCCTCGCCCTCGTCCTCCGGCTCGGTCTCCTCCTCGCCGTAGTCGTGGACGCCGACGACGTTGGGGTGTTTGAGCGCCGCGAGAAGGCGCGCCTCGCGGCGGAAGCGGTCCAGGAACGAGGCGTCGTCCGACAGCTTGGCGCTGAGGACCTTGATCGCGACCTCCCGGGTCAGCGTCTCGTCCTCGGCCCGCCACACATCACCCATCGCGCCGCCACCGATCCGACCGGTCACCCGGTACCGACCGTTGAGCAACGTGCCCCGCCGCACCATTCCCGCCCCCGAAGGCCACATCGTCGTTGGGAGGTCAACATAGTCGACGTGGCAACGGGATCGACTAAAAGGGGGGTTGACGTTCCGTTGACGGCCGCCGTCAGCACCGCGGCGCGCCGGCTCAGTCCGTCTCCCGCCGTTCGACGGCCGGGTCCCCGGCCTCGGGGCCCGCGGCGCCCTCGCGCTCCTCGTAGGGGGTGCACAGCTCGTCCAGCAGGCGGGCGCGGGCGTCGGCGGGGTCGCGGACCAGGTCGGGCAGGAGCCGCTCCCGCCAGACCTCGGCGGCGCGGGGCAGCGCGTCGGCGAGCGAGCGACGCAGTATCCGCTTGGCGACCAGCAGCGGCACCGCGACCACGGGCCGCAGCACGCCGCGCCCGCGCGCGTTGATCAGCACCTCCACCTCCCAGGCGCCGTCGGCGGCCGGGCGGGGCGTGACCCTGGCCTCGCCGCGCACCAGCGAGTGCCGCACCTGGACGAGCAGCGGCGGGCGGCCGGCCGTGCCGACGGCCGAGGCGTACCAGCGGCCGACGTCCAGCTCGGCCTGGAGCGTGAACCAACGCAGCCAGCGCCGCCGTTGGCGCCCCGGACGGGAGACCGAGCCGTCCACCCGCAGAGTGGCGCGCTCCGGCCGTTCGACGCCGCGCAGCCGCAGGTCGGCGGCGAGCCGCGGGGTCGGCCCCGGGCCGAGCCGCTGGCCGTCCACGCGCAGCGCGACCCCGGCGGCCCGGTCCCACTCGACGAGGGTGACGCGGGGGGCGATGGCGTCCTTGGCCAGGGGCGCGGCCGTCTCCTCGTCCCGGCCGTAACGGGCGCCGGGGGTGGCGTGTTCCCCGTCGAAGAGGGCGACGCCCTGGACGGTCCTGCCGTCCTCGGCGACCAGCCGGTGGTCCTCGGCGCGCAGCCCCTGCCAGACGTCGAACGGCACCGCGACGGCACGCGACAGTTCGTCACGGCTGAGAGAAGGGTTCAGGATGACGGTGTGCTTGAGTCGTGCCATGGGCGCATCCTGCCCCACGGATCAGATTCGACGAAGCTCCCAGAGCCGCCAGATGCCGCTTCCGATCAGGTGCTGGACGCCCGTGATGTCGTCCTGGCTGATGGTGAACCGCTTCTCCTGCCAGATCGGGATGATCGCGGCGCTCTCGGCGGCCAGTTCGTGGATGGCCAGGAAGGTGTCGGCGGTCTGCGCGCGGTCCTGCTCGGCCTGGGCCTCGGCGATCAGCCCGTCGATCCGCTCGTCCGAGTAGCCGGTGGCCATGCCGTCGCCGGGGCCGAGGATGCCGTCGGTGAACGTCGAGGGGTCGGGGAAGTCGGGGCGCCAGCCGATCAGGTACGCGTCGTAGTCGCGCGCGGAGTAGACGCCGGGGATGAACTCGTCCCACTCGTAGTGGGCGACCTCCACCTCGAAGAGGTCGCCCTCCTCCAGCTGCCGCTCGATGGCCGCCGCCTCCTCGTGGTTGGCGGCGCCGCGCGAGTAGGCGATCTCGAACTCCACGGGCAGCGAGAGCCCCGCGTCCAGCATCCGCTGCCGCAGCACCTCGGTGTCCGTCTCGCGGTACTGGTCGAAGTAGGGGGTGCCGTGGCCGGTGTAGCCGACGGGGATCAACGAGTAGAGCGGCTCGACGGTGCCCTGCTGGACCCGGCTGCTCAGCGACTCCCGGTCCAGCAGCGCGGCGGCGGTCTGCCGGGCCACCTGCGAGTCGACCGGCATCCCCTCGTCGGTGTTGAACGCCAGCACGCGGATGGAGCCGGCCGTGTTCTCCGTGACGGGGTGCTCGGGGTCGCTGCGGTTGACGTTGGCCATCACCCCGGGCGGCATCTTGCCGTCGTTGACGTCGAGTTCGCCGGCCTCCCAGGCGGCGACCAGCTGGTCCTCGGGGGACTCCTCGTCGTTCCCGTAGAAGTACCGCACGGTCACCGGCTGCTCGGCCGGCTCGTGGGCGCCCCGGTACTCGGGGTTGGGCACCAGCTCGACGGACTCGCCCTCGTGGTACTCCTCCAGCATGAAGGGACCGGAGCCGTCCACGAGCCAGTTGTCGCGCAGCTCCAGCTTCGCGTACTTCTCCCGGTCCACGATCGCGCCGACGCTGCCGGCGACCACGAACGGGAAGGTGGCGTCCGAGTGCTCCAGCTCGAAGATGACGTCCCGGCCGTCGACGCGCACCGCCAGCAGGTTGGCCAGCAGCGCGGAGGGGCCGGCGTAGGAGAACTTCTCGTCCTCGGGGATCGAGTCGTCCGCGGCGTCCTCCTCGGCGCGGGCGGCCATCGCCTGGATGCGCTCGTAGGAGAACTGCACGTCCTCGGCGGTGATGGGCCGGCCGTTGCTGAACTTGAGGTCGCTCCGCAGGGTGCAGCGGTACACGGTCAGCTCGTTGTCCGTGAAGCCGCAGCTCTCGGCGGCGTCCGGGACGGGCTGCTCGCGGCCGTGCTCGAAGGTCAGCAGCGACTGGTACAGATTGCTCATCAGTGCCCAGGCCGAGGCGTCGTAGGCCCCGGCCGGGTCCACCATGGTGGGCGTGGAGGTCGTACCGACCACGATCGGTTCCTCGGAGTCGTCCGAGGAACGGAACAGCGCCCAGCCGCCGATCGCGCCGGCGACCAGCGCCAGGGCCAGACCGATGCCTATGACCCCTTTGGCCCGGATACGTCGCACTCCCCGCGCCCTTTCTTCAAAAGTCCAGCAACGAGGGCACCAGCCAACCACACGCGTCACCGGCGTGAGCGGGCGGAGGGCAACGGACGGGCCACACTTCATGTGGTACCCGGCCCGCTACCGGGAGCGAGTTCACCCCCGCTTCACCCCGGCTGCTCACTGCGACCGCCTTCCACGACTGCCTACTCGGGCACCACTCCCGGCACGTCGATCATGAACTCGACCTCGACGGGCCGCAGTCCGTCGAGCCGGATCTCCACGCTCTGCGTCCCCAACTGCGGGGAGAATGCCGAGAGCATGTAGTCGCCCTCGACAGGCGCGCGCACCTCGAAGGCGCCGTCGTCGCCGCTGCGCGTCTTGTCCAGGTTCTTCCCGCCCCCGGCTCCGGAGAGCGTCACCACCGCACGGGGCAACGCCACGCCCAGCGCGTCGCGAACCCGCCCTCTGATGACGAGGTCCTCCCCCGTCCCAGTCAACTCCGTCATGCCGTTCCCAACCTCCGCAACGCGTTCTGTGTCCATCACGCTGTCAGTTTGTTCCCCCAGCGTTATCAAGGACACCAACGGCGGCCGAATAGTTGAGGCGGCGAGCCGACAAAATCGAGGGACCGGCGCGACCACCCACCCGGCCGGCGCACCACCGTTGTCGTCCGCACCCCACGCCCCACGCACCGCGCCCATGCACTGCCGCGGGCGGCCGTCTTGGGGGCGCGGGGAACTGCGCGAGCAACCACACACCGAACCGCAGGCGACAACCCACCCGGCCGGCCAGGACCGTAGTCGACTGCGGCCCGCCCCACACGCGCCGCGCCTCCAGACAGGCCGCCACCTACCGAACGTGAACCCGCACCTGAACGACCACGCCAGCCCACACCAGGGGCGCGGGAAACCGCGCGAGCAACCACACACCGAACCGCAGGCGACAACCCGCCCGGACCGGCCAGGTCAAGCCTGGCCGGAGGCCAGTTCGACGACCGTGATGTCCGGGTCGGCGCCGACCCGCACCGGCGGGCCGTACGCACCAGCGCCCCGGCTCACGTACAGCTGCGTGTCGCCGTACCGCTCCAACCCGGCGAGCGTCGGGTTCGCCAGCCCGGCGAGGTATGTGACGGGCCACATCTGCCCACCGTGGGTGTGCCCGGAGAGCTGGAGGTCGACGTCGTAGTCGACCGCCTCGTGGATCATGACCGGCTGGTGCGCCATCAGCACGGAGGCCCGCGCCGGGTCCCGGTCGCCGAGCGCCGCGCCGTAGTCCGGGCCGCCGAAGTCCGTGCCCTCGCCGTCGACGTCGTTGACCCCGGCGAGGTCGAAGAACGGCAGCTCCTGACGCTCGTTGATCAGCGGCGTGACGCCCAACTCCCGGACGTGGTCGACCCATTCCACGGTCTCCACGTAGTACTCGTGGTTCCCGGTGACGAAGAACGCGCCGTCCCTCGCCCGCAGGTCGCCCAGCGGGGCGACGGCCGGGCGCAGGTCGTCGACCTCGGCGTCGACCAGGTCGCCGACGATGGCGATGGCGTCGGGCTGGACCTTGTTGATCGCGTCGACCACGCGGCGGCAGTGGGACTCGCCCAGCACCGGGCCCAGATGGATGTCGCTGACGACGGCGATCCGGTAGCCGTGCCCGCCGCGCGGCAGCTTGGCCAACGGGATGGTGACGCGCCGCACCCGCAGCCGGCGGGCGTTGGCCACGCCGTAGCCGACGGTCCCGAGGGTCACCAGGCCGGCGCCGACGGCTATGGAACGCGAGACCAGCAACCGCCGGCTCAGCCCGTCGTCGCCCGCCCCCTCCGGCTCCCCCGGCGCGTCGGCGCCGGGAGCGTTCGCCCCGGCGTCCCCGGACGCCGGCGGCGCCTCCGGGCCGTCGGCCGGGGCCGCCTCGTTCGTCGCCGGCTCCGCCGCCCCCTGCGCGGCGCCCGCCACGACGCCGGCCGGCACCGGCTCCGCGACCGTCAGCTCCTCGCGCGCCGGCACGTCCTCCGGCTCCTCGACCGCCGGCTCCGCCGGCTCCCGCGCCGGCTCCCGCGCCGGCTCCCGCGCCGGCGCCTTCACGGCGCGCGAACGGCGCAGCAGCGCGAAGCGCACCACCTCGCCGACCAGCAGCGCCAGCAGCAGATAGAGCAGCGCGGCCATCCAGAGGAACCCGGGCCAGGCCAGCACCCGGTGCACCCCGAACGGCAGCCCCAGCCGCCCCCCGCCGGCGGCCAGCAGGGTCAGCAGCGTCATCCCGCCGAGCACCCAGCCGCCCAGTCGCCGGTAGCGCGTGCCGGGGCGGGAGACGTCCCGCACGAGCCGCCGCCACAGATACCAGTGCGCCCCGCCCAGCACCACGCCGGCCACCACAATCATGACCAGGGCGGTCACGACGGTCATCACAAGCGAACCCCTCCCGCGCGTGAGGCCGCTCCCGGCCCCGCACTCCAGTATGAGCGACCGCCGTCGGCGGTCACCGGCGACGGTCACCGGCGGCGACCGACCGGTCCGCGTCTCGCGCGTTCACCGGTTTGCGCCGCTCCGCTGGCACGGACGTGGGGCAGCAACGATAGGTTCACCGTGTGCCGTTCAATCGTTCGTCTTCTTGTCGGATCTCCGCCCGTGTGGCGGTCCTTGGCCTGCTCACCCCGGCCGTGCTGGCGCCCGCGCCGGCCCTGGCCGATGAGCCGCCCGCCGGTGGCGCGGTCGTCGGGGGGCCCGAGCTCGCCGGCCCCGGGACCGCCGTGCACCTCGGCGAGGGCGCGCCCGCGCTGCCCGAGGAGCTGACCGCGAAGTCCTGGATCGTCGCCGACGCCGAGAACGGCGAGGTGCTGGCCGCCCACGCGGCCCACCGCAGACTGCCGCCGGCGAGCACCATCAAGATGCTCTTCGCCGACACCGTGCTGCCGCAACTGGACCGGGACGCCACCTATCTGGCCGAGCCGGAGCACTTCACCGAGCTGGGCCCCGGCAGCAGCGCGGTCGGCGTCGCCGACGGCAGCACCTACACCGTCGAGGACCTGTGGCGCGGCGTCTTCCTCGCCTCGGGCAACGACGCCGTGTACGCGTTGACCTCGATGAACGGCGGCAAGGAGGCGACGGTCGCGGAGATGAACGCGCGCGCCGCCGACCTCCAGGCCAACGACACCCATGTGGTCAACCCGGACGGCTACGACGCGGAGGGCCAGCTCTCCTCCGCGTACGACCTGACGCTCTTCGCCCGCGCCGGGCTTCAGAACGAGGACTTCCGCGAGTACGCCGCGACCCCCTCCGCCGACTTCCCCGGCGAGGGCGAGGGCGAGGACCGCGAGACCTTCTCGGTGCAGAACACCAACCGGCTGCTGGTCGGCGCCCCCGGCCTCGACCCGTTCCCCGGCATCGCCGGCGTGAAGAACGGTTACACCACCGAGGCCGGCTACACCTTCACCGGTGTCGCCGAGCGCGACGACCGGGTGCTGCTGGTCACCGTCATGGACCCGGCCGACGAGGACAACCTCGCCGTCTACCGCGAGGCCGCCGCCCTGCTGGAGTGGGGCTTCGCCGCGGCCGACTCCGTCGAGCCGGTCGGCGAACTGGTGCGCCCGCTGAGCGAGACGCCGCCCGAGGGCGAGCGGGAGGCCGGCGGCACGACGTCCGACGGGAAGAACGCGGACGCCTCCCTGGACGGCGCGGCGGGACCGGCCGGCGACTCGGGTTCCGCCAGCGGCCCGCTGGTGCTCGCGGTCACCGCCGGGGGTCTGGTGGTGCTGGCGGGGGCGGCGTATCTGTACCACCGGCGTCATCCGCTGCCGGTGTCGCTTCCAGCGCGTCGGCGTCGGGACGGTCCTCGGGACTGACGGCGGTGGCGGTCCAGGCACAGCACCACAGCAGCAGCTTGGCGATCAGGTTGATCCACAGCAGCAGCGCCACCGGCACGCCGAAGGCGCCGTATATGCTCCGCCCGGCGACGCCGGTCAGATAGCCGCCGAGCAGCAGCTTCAGCAGCTCGATGCCGACCGCGCCCAGCAGACAGGCCGTCACCGTGGCCCGCCGCGGCGGGCGGACGCCGGGCAGCCAGACCAGGACGTAGAGCAGCAGCAGGAACGTCACGCCGACGGCCACCGCGTAGGCCCCCAGCTGGACCAGCTCGGTGAAGCCGCCCAACTCCCTGCTGGCCCAGTGCAGCAGGGTCTGGCCGACGGCCGAGACGGCGAGCGAGACCAGGATGACCAGGCCGAGGCCGGCCAGCACGCCGAGGTCCTTGACCCGGCGCAGCACCATGTTCTCCTCCGGCTCCGCGAGGTCCCACACCTCCCGCAGACAGCCGCGCAGCGCGTCCACCCAGGCCGCGCCGGTGGGCAGCACCAGCAGCAGCGAGACCAGGCCGATGGTGCCGGCGTGGTCGAAGAGCGCGCCGAGGTCGAGCTGGTCGGAGATGCCCGGGATCTGCTCGGAGATCCAGTGCTCGATGTCGTCCAAATGCCCGTCGTCCAACAGCAGCCCGCCGACCGCGGCGACCAGGCCGAGGACGGGGAAGAGCGTGATGAAGCTGGTGAACGTGATCGCCGCGGCCAGCCGCGTCCAGTTGCGCCGGTCGAGGTGCTGGTAGAGCCGCCAGACCGGGCTGCGCAGAAACCAGTCCACCACGGTCGCCACCCAGGGGAGCCGCCGCAGCCAGTCCATCCGACCCTCCTCACCCAGCCGGCGGCACCCGGTCGCGCCCCGGTCGCCGTGACCCTATGCGCGCCTGCCCGGTGGCGCGGCGCGCGACACCGGCGGCGGGCCGACGAGACGGAACCGTCGCGTTCAGGCCACCTGGGAGGCGGCGTCGGGGCGGGGGGCCGGCCCGGCGGCCGAGGCGAAACGGAACTCCCTGCGCAGCGCCCAGGCGCCGCCCTCGTCCTGCTCGTAGAGGGCGAACCCGGTCACCCGCCAGGCGGCCTCGTAGTCGGCCAGCTCCTCACTGGCCCGGTCCATCGCCTCGTCGGCGATGCCGTGCGCCACGGTGACGTGCGGGTGGTACGGGAAGAGCAGCTCGCGGGCGAGCGGCCCCTCGGGGGCGCGCACCCGCTCCTGGAGCCAGCCGCAGGCGGCGGCGCCCTCCACCACCCGCACGAAGACGACGGGCGACAGTGGCCGAAAGGTGCCGGTGCCGGCGAGCCGCATCGGGAACGGACGCCCGGCGGCGGCGATGGCGGACAGATGGTCCTCGATCGCCGGTCTGGCGGCCGGGTCCACCTCGGTCGGCGGCAGCAGCGTCACATGGGTCGGGATGTGGGCGGCGGCAGCGTCGCCGAAGCCGAGGCGGCAGCGCTGCAAGCGGCTGCCGTGCGGCTCCGGGACCGCGATGGACACACCGAGCGTCACCGTCCCCACCATCCGACTCCCTCCCACTCCCGCCGGCTCGCACTCCCGGCGGTCGAACCCGTGCGCCTGCTCCTGGCCAGTGTGCCGCCTCGGGGCGCGAACGCGAACGGCTCGCGCCCCCCGGCTCCTCCGGTCAGCCCGGGAGCCCCGGCAGGAAGCCGACGGCCTCGTGGACCCGCGCCAGCGTCTCGGCCGCGACGGGACGGGCCTTCTCCGCGCCCTTGGCCAGCACCCGGTCCAGCTCGGCCGGGTCGTCGAGGAAGCCCCGGGTCCGCTCCTGGAACGGCGCCACCCACTCGGTGAACAGCTCGGCCAGCTCCGTCTTGAGCGGGCCGTAGAGCTGACCGGTGTACTTCTCCTCGATCTCGGCGACCGTCATGCCGCTCAGCGCGCTGTAGACGCTCAGCAGGTTGCTCAGCCCCGGCTTCTCCGCCGGGTCGTAGCGCACCTCGGTGCCGGTGTCGGTGACGGCGCTGCGGAACTTCTTCGCCGAGGTCTTCGGCGGGTCGAGCAGCCAGACGATGCCCTTGGGCGAGGAGCCCGACTTGCTCATCTTGCTCGCCGGGTCCTGGAGGTCCTGGATCTTGGCCGCGTCCTTGAGGATGTAGGCGTTCGGCAGCCGGAACAGATCCCCGCCGTACCTGCCGTTGACCCGCTGTGCCAGGTCGCGGGTCAGCTCGACGTGCTGCCGCTGGTCCTCGCCGACCGGCACCTGGTCGGTCTGGTAGAGCAGGATGTCGGCGGCCTGGAGGATCGGGTAGGTGAAGAGCCCGACGGTGGTGCCCTCGGCGCCCTGCTTGGCCGACTTGTCCTTGAACTGCGTCATCCTCGACGCCTCGCCGAAGCCCGTCACGCAGTTGAGCACCCAGGCCAGCTGCGCGTGCTCCGGCACATGGCTCTGCACGAAGAGCGTGCAGCGGTCCGGGTCGAGCCCGGCGCCCAGCAGCTGGGCGGCGGCCAGCCGGGTGGCCGCCCGCAGCGCCTCCGGGTCCTGGGGGATGGTGATGGCGTGCAGGTCCACCACGGAGTAGAAGGCGTCGTGGGTGTCCTGGAAGGGCAGCCACTGCCGCACGGCGCCCAGGTAGTTACCCAGGTGGAAGGAGCCGGCGGTCGGCTGGATTCCGGACAGGACGCGAGGACGTTCGGTGGCCATGCCGCTCATTGTCTCAGGTCGGCCAACCGGGTAACGGCCCCGGCGAGACCTCCGCCGAGGCGTCTGCCGAGGGGGCCCGGGAGCACCGGATTCCGGACAGTCGCGTGCGGATTCTTCCCATAGCGGACGGAACCCGCTACAAGTCGAGGCGAAGGCAACACCCCTGCCAGAGATCGGAAGTCGCCATGAGCGTCCAGGAGACCCCCGCCGCACTGATCGCCGCCGCCGAGGCGCACAGCGCGCACAACTACCACCCGCTGCCGGTCGTCCTCTCCTCCGGACGCGGCGCCTGGGTGACCGACGTGACCGGCCGCCGTTACCTGGACCTGCTGGCCGGCTACTCGGCGCTCAACTTCGGCCACGGCCACCCCCGGCTGATCGCCGAGGCCAAGGCCCAGCTGACCCGGCTCACCCTCACCTCCCGTGCCTTCCACCACGAGCGCTTCGCGCCGTTCGTCACCGAGCTGGCGGAGCTGTGCGGCAAGGACATGGTGCTCCCGATGAACACCGGGGCCGAGGCGGTGGAGACGGCGCTGAAGACGGCCCGCAAGTGGGGCTACCGGGTGCGCGGGGTGCCGGCCGACCGGGCGCGGATCGTCGTCGCGGCCGACAACTTCCACGGCAGGACCACCACGCTCGTCGGGTTCTCCACCGACCCGGACGCCTACGCGGACCACGGCCCCTTCACGCCCGGGTTCACCGTGGTGCCGTTCGGCGACCTGGCCGCGATGGAGGCGGCGCTGGCCGACGAGTCGGAGGGCGAGGTGGTCGCCGTGCTGCTGGAGCCGATCCAGGGCGAGGCCGGGGTGGTCGTGCCGCCCGCCGGCTACCTGCCGGGCGTGCGGCGGCTGACCGCCGAGCGCGGGGTGCTGCTGATGGCCGACGAGATCCAGTCCGGACTCGGCCGCACGGGCCGGACCTTCGCCTGCGAGCACGAGAGCGTGGTGCCCGACGTCTACGTACTCGGCAAGGCGCTGGGCGGCGGCGTGCTGCCGGTCTCCGCCGTGGTCGCCTCGTCCGAGGTGCTGGGCGTGCAGCGGCCCGGCGAGCACGGGTCGACGTTCGGCGGGAACCCGCTGGCGTGCGCCGTCGGCCTGGAGGTGGTGACGATGCTGCGCGAGGGCGAGATCCAGGCGCGGTCCGCCCGGCTGGGCGAGCGGCTCCACGAGGAGCTGGGCAAGCTGGTCGGCGAGGGCGTGCTGACGGAGGTGCGCGGACGCGGTCTGTGGGCGGGCCTGGACCTGGCGCCCGGACTCGGCACCGGCCGGGAGGTCGCGACGAGGCTGCTGGAACGCGGCCTGCTGGTGAAGGACACCCACGGCAGCACCCTCCGCATCGCGCCGCCGCTGGTGATCGAGGAGGAGGACCTGGAGTGGGCGCTGGCCCAGCTGCGCGAGGTTCTCGTGAGCTGAGGCCCCACGCCGCCCACCGGCGGTGAAGGGGCGCGGGGAACCGCGCGAGCGACCACCCACCGGGCGCACGCCGACACCCCGCCCCCACCGGCCAGGTGAACAGTCGATCCCGCCCCGGCGAGAAGCGGGCGTCGGCGCGGGGCTACGCTGGCGCCCGTATCTTGATGGCGAGATATGGCGTGAAAGTGCGCGAGGACTCCCGCGCCCACCGCGGGGGTTCCTGGCCACGTCCGACGAGTAACCTGGCCGTGGACCCGGCCGCCTCATTCACAACCGGAAGGTCCCAGATGCCCCGCACCCCCGTCACCGTCACCGTCACCGGCGCCGCCGGCCAGATCGGCTACGCGCTGCTCTTCCGGATCGCCTCGGGCCAGCTCCTCGGGCCCGACGTCCCCGTCCGCCTGCGGCTGCTGGAGATCACCCCGGCGCTGAGCGCGGCCGAGGGCACGGCCATGGAGCTGGACGACAGCGCGTTCCCGCTGCTGGCCGGCATCGACATCACCGACAGCGCCGACGTCGCGTTCGACGGCGCCAACGTCGCCCTGCTGGTCGGCGCCAGGCCGCGCACCAAGGGCATGGAGCGGGGCGACCTGCTGGAGGCCAACGGCGGGATCTTCAAGCCGCAGGGCAAGGCCATCAACGACCACGCGGCGGACGACGTCCGCGTGCTGGTCGTGGGCAACCCGGCCAACACCAACGCGCTGATCGCCCAGGCCGCCGCCCCCGACGTGCCGGCCGAGCGGTTCACCGCGATGACCCGGCTGGACCACAACCGGGCGCTCTCCCAGCTCGCCGCGAAGACCGGCGTCTCCGTCGCCGAGATCCGTCGCCTGACCATCTGGGGCAACCACTCGGCCACCCAGTACCCGGACGTCTTCCACGCCGAGGTCGCGGGCAAGAACGCGGCCGAGGCGATCGGTGACGAGAGCTGGCTGGCCGACGAGTTCATCCCGACCGTCGCCAAGCGCGGCGCCGCGATCATCGAGGCCAGGGGCGCCTCCTCGGCCGCCTCCGCCGCCAACGCCGCCATCGACCACGTGCACACCTGGGTCAACGGCACCCCGGCCGGCGACTGGACCTCGATGGCGATCCCGTCCGACGGCTCCTACGGCGTCCCCGAGGGTCTGATCTCGTCGTTCCCCGTCACCTGCGCCGACGGTGCCTACAGCATCGTCCAGGACCTGGAGATCAACGAGTTCTCCCGGACCCGCATCGACGCCTCGGTCCGCGAGCTGACCGAGGAGCGCGACGCGGTCCGCGCGCTCGGCCTCATCTGAGCGAGCGCACCGGGCGAGACCGCGCCTTCCGCGACAACGCCCCGTAGCAACGACGTCTCATGACGCGCCTGTGGCCCCACACCAGCTGTTGGGGCCACACTGCGTAGGCGGCCCCTCCCGCCCCAGCCCCCAGCGACCCGCCGTCCGGCACACCGAAGGAAGAGCCCTCGCCGATGCTCCGCATCTCCCCCCGGATACGCCGTCGGGCGCGCCACCGCCTGCTGGCCGGCCTCGGTGCCCTGGGACTGGTGCTCGCCAGCGCCTGCGACCTGCCGGGCGAGGTGCTCGGGGACGACGAGCCCGAGCCGGTGCGGATCGCGGTGACCGACTGGCCGGGGGCGCGGGCCAACGCGGCGGTGGTGGCCTATCTGCTGGAGGAGGAGCTGGGCGTCCCCGTCGAGAAGGTCGAGACCGACCCGGGCGCCGCCTGGGACCAGTTGGGCGTCGGCGACACCCAGGTCCTGCTGGAGGACTGGGGCGCTCTCCCGGACCGGACCCGGCTCCACGTCGAGCAGCGCGAGGACGTGGTCGACGCCGGCGAGCTGGGCATCGAGGGGCACGTCGGCTGGTACATACCCGGGGAGTTCGCCCGCGCCAACCCCGAGGTGCTCGACTGGCGCCACCTCAACGACTTCGCCGACGAGCTGCGCGGCGAGGTCCTCCAGGCCGACCCCGGCTTCGCCACCAGGGACGAGGCGATCATCGAGGAACTGGGCCTGGACCTCACCCCCGTCGCCGCCGGGAGCGAGGACGCGCTGATCGACGAGATCCACCAGGCGGGAGCGCGCGGCACCCCGCTGCTGGCGTACTTCTGGCAGCCGCACTGGCTGGCCACCAAGGTCGAGCTGGCCGAGGTCGAACTCCCCGACTACTACCCGAGCATCCCGCTGCGGAAGTACCTCAACGCGGAGTTCGCCGAGGCGGGCGGCGAGGTGGTCGACTTCCTGCGGGCGTTCTCCTGGTCGGAACGGGACCAGAACACCGTCGCCGCGCTGATCGCCGGCCAGGGCATGACCCCCGGCGCCGCGGCCGAACGCTGGGTCGCCGAGAACCCGGACACCGTCGCCGCCTGGCTGGGCTGACCCCGGGCCGCTCCCGCGGGCCAGCCCTCGCTCGGTCCGGCGCTCGGTCCGGCGCTCAGTCCACCGAGAAGCGCAGGATGTCGTTGAGGAACGGCACCTCAAGCCACGGGCTGGGCTCGGCCATCAGCGTCAGCAGCACCACCACGGTGCCCAGCAGCCCGTAGGTGACGATGTCGGTGAAACGCGAACGCACCGCCAGCATCCCCACCGCCGGCAGCCAGGCGCGCAGCGCGGCGCCGGCCAGCAGCCCGCACCCCACCACCAGCAGCCCCACGCGGAAGTCCGCCAGCGTCAGCAGCAGCCCGGCCAGCGTGGTGGCCAGCACCACCAGCAGCGGCCACTGCCGTATCGGCGCCGGCGCGTCCCAGCCGGCCGTGCGCCCCCCGCCCTCGGGACGCGCCGTGCTTCTGGTGCGATACCTCTCCGGCACCCGCCAGCGTTTGCGCCAGGCCACGCCGCTCACGGCCGATCGGCCCCCTCGTCGTTCTCGTTCTCGTCGGTCGGGTCGTGCGGTCAGGTCGCGCGGTCGGGTCGCGCGGTCAACGGGCGATGCCGGCCGCGCGCTCGGCGGCCTCGACCACGTTGGTCAGCAGCATCGCGCGGGTCATCGGGCCGACGCCGCGCGGGTTGGGCGACAGCCAGCCGGCGACCTCGGCGACCGCCGGGTCCACGTCGCCGACGATCCGGCCCGACTCGTCGCGGCTGACGCCGACATCGAGCACGGCCGCGCCCGGCTTGACGAGCTCCGGCTTCACCAGGTGCGGAACGCCGGCCGCCGCCACGACGATGTCGGCCCGCCGAAGGTGCGCGGCCAGGTCGCGGGTCCCGGTGTGGCACTGGGTCACCGTGGCGTTCTCCGAGCGGCGGCTGAGCATCAGCGGCAGCGAACGGCCGACGGTCACGCCCCGGCCCACCACGACGACCTCGGCACCCTCGATCGGCACCTCGAAGCGGCGCAGCAGCCGGATCACGCCGTGGGGCGTGCAGGGCAGCGGCGCGGGCTCGTTGAGCACCAGGCGGCCGAGGTTGGTGGGGTGCAGCCCGTCGGCGTCCTTCGCCGGGTCGATGAGCTGGAGCACGCGGTTGGCGTCGATGCCACGCGGCAGGGGCAACTGCACCAGATAGCCGGTGCAGGCCGGGTCGTCGTTCAACTCCCGGACGACGGCCTCGACCTCCTCCTGGCTCGCGGAGGCCGGCAGCTCGCGCTGGATGGAGGCGATGCCGACGGCGGCGCAGTCCCGGTGCTTGCCCGCGACGTACTTCTGGCTGCCCACGTCCTCCCCGACCAACAGCGTGCCGAGGCCCGGGAGATGGCCGCTCGCCTTGAGGTCGGCGATCCTGGTGCGCAGGTCTGACTTGATCTCGGCCGCGGTCGCCTGGCCGTCGAGTGTCTGGGCAGTCATGGGCCCATACTCCCCGATGAGGGCCCCGCGCCACCAATCAGGTGCCGCGGGGCGTGGTCGGTCCGCCGGCTACGCCGCCGGACGGTTGAGGATCGCCACCAGCACCTCGTGCAGGACCTCGGCGTCGCGGGCGTCGCGCAGACGGTAGGGGCCGCCCTCGACCGCGTACCACTCGTCCGCGCCGGCGTAACGGACGCGCAGCGCGAGCGCGCCGTCCTCGTCGACCGTGCTGTGCAACTCCAGTTCGCCCGTGATCGCGCCGACCTCCCGGGTCATGACCCCGCCGGCCGGGCTGCTGAAGAAGGACCGTCTCTCGTTCATGCCCGAC
Organism: Streptomyces zhaozhouensis; assembly: GCF_900230195.1. Taxonomy (GTDB): domain Bacteria; phylum Actinomycetota; class Actinomycetes; order Streptomycetales; family Streptomycetaceae; genus Streptomyces; species Streptomyces zhaozhouensis. Next base: position 160,579 of record NZ_OCNE01000004.1, on the reverse strand, counting down.
ATTCCAGCAGCTTGCCCGGCCACCCACACGAAGCCACACCCACCTGGCCGGTACGGCACCGTGGTCACGTGCGGCCCGCCACCCATGCACCGCGCAGTTCCCCGCGCCCCCAAACAGGCCGCCACCTGCCGCGCGTGAACCCGGCACCTGACCGACCGCGCCAGCCCAAACCAGGGGCGCGGGGAACTGCGCGAGCGACCGACCACCGGGCCGAGGACGACAACCCACCCGACCACGCCCGTGAGTAGTCGACCAACCCCCGCCACAAATGCACCGCGCAGTTCCCCGCGCCCCCAAACAGGCCGCCACCTGCCGCGCGTGAACCCGGCACCTGACCGACCGCGCCAGCCCAAACCAGGGGCGCGGGGAACTGCGCGAGCGACCGACCACCGGGCCGCGGACGACAACCCGCCCCCACCGGCCAGGTGAGTAGTCGTCCACCCCGTCAGTGAAAGAAGTGCCGCGTCCCCGTCAGATACATCGTGACGCCGGCCTTCCTCGCCGCCTCGATCACCTGGTCGTCGCGGACCGAACCGCCCGGCTGGGCCACCGCCCGCACGCCCGCCTCCGCGAGCACCTCGAACCCGTCGGGGAAGGGGAAGAACGCGTCGGACGCCGCGAACGACCCCGCCGCCCGTTCCGCACCCGCCCTGGCGACCGCGAGCCGCGCCGAGTCGACGCGGTTGACCTGGCCCATGCCGACGCCGACCGTCGCCAGCCCCTTCGCCAGCAGGATCGCGTTGGACTTCACCGCGCGCGACGCCCGCCAGGCGAAGGCCAGTTCGTTCAGGCCCGCCGCGTCCAGCGGCTCGCCCGCCGCCAGCCGCCAGCCCGCCGGGTCGTCGCCCTCGGCCTGGAGCCGGTCGCTGACCTGCACCAGCGCACCCCCGTCGACCGGCCGGAACTCCGTGACGGCGGACGGCGGCTCGGGGCAGCGCAGCACCCGGATGTTCTTCTTGGCGGTCAACGCCTCCAGCGCGCCGTCCTCGTACCCGGGGGCCACCACGACCTCGGTGAAGATCTCCGCGATCTGCCCGGCCAGTTCGGCGCTGACCGGCCGGTTGACGGCGATCACCCCGCCGAACGCGGAGAGCGGGTCGCAGGCGTGCGCCTTGCGGTGTGCCTCGGCGACGTCCGAACCGACCGCGATGCCGCACGGGTTGGTGTGCTTGATGATCGCCACGCAGGGCTCGGCGTGCTCGTGGGCGGCGCGGCGCGCGGCCTCGGTGTCCACGTAGTTGTTGTAGGACATCTCCTTGCCGTGCAACTGCTCGGCCGAGGCCAGGCCCGTTCCGCTGCCGTCGGTGTAGAGCACGGCGGACTGGTGCGGGTTCTCCCCGTAACGCAGCACCCGGCCGAGCCCGAAGACCGGGCTGAGGCTCTGCGGGAAGGTCTCCTCCTCGCCGCCCCGCGCCGCGAAGTACCCCGCGACCTGGGCGTCGTAGCGCGCCGTGTGCCGGAACGCCTCGCCCGCCAGCTCCCGCCGGCGCGTCGCCGTGAAGCCGCCGTCCGCGACGGCCGCCAACAGCTCGCCGTAGCCGGCCGGGTCGGTGACGACGGCCACCGTGGCGTGGTTCTTCGCCGAGCTGCGCACCATCGCCGGGCCGCCGATGTCGATCTGCTCCACGCAGTCCTCGAACGCCGCGCCCGAGGCGACGGTCTGCTCGAACGGGTAGAGGTTGCTCACCAGCAGGTCGAACGGCTCGACCCCCAGCTCCTCCAACTGCGCCCGGTGCGCGGCCACCCGCCGGTCGGCCAGCAGGCCGGCGTGCACCTTGGGGTGGAGCGTCTTGACCCGGCCGTCCAGGCACTCGGGGAAGCCGGTCACCTCCTCGACCGGGGTCACCGGCACCCCGGCGGCGGCGATCCTGCGCGCCGAGTTGCCCGTGGAGACCAGCGCGACGCCGGCCTCGTGCAGCCCCCTGGCCAACTCCTCAAGACCGGTCTTGTCGTAGACGCTGATCAACGCGCGGGCGATCGGCCGGCGCCCCTCGGGGCCGCCCTCCCCCGCGTCGTCGCGCTGGAACCGTTCGGTCGCCAACCGCGCGGTGTCGGTCGGGAGTTCGGCGGGCTGCTGGTCGTGCGTGTGGTCCTCGGCGGTCACGGGATGTACACCTTTCGTCCCTCTACGCGGTAGCCGTCCCGGGCCAGTCGGCCCACGGCGTCGACGAGCAGGCCGCGTTCCACTTCCTTGATCCGCCGGTGCAGGGTGGCCTCGTCGTCATCGTCCCTGACCTCGACGGCTCGCTGAGCGATGATCGGACCGCTGTCCACCTCCGCCTCGGCGAAGTGGACCGTGCAGCCCGTCACCTTGACGCCGTGCGCCAGCGCGTCGCGCACCCCGTGCGCGCCGGGGAAGCTGGGCAGCAACGCCGGATGGGTGTTGACGAACCGGCCGCCGAAGGCGGCCATGAACGACGCTCCCACGATCTTCATGAAGCCGGCCGAGACCACGAGGTCCGGCCGGTGCGCGGCCACCGACTCGGTGAGCGCGCGGTCCCAGTCGGGGCGGGAGGCGTAGTCCCGCAGCCGGTGGGTGAACGTCGGCACCCCGGCCCGTTCGGCCCGGCGCAGCCCCTCGATCCCGCCCCGGTCGGCGCCGACCGCGACCACCTCGGCCCCGAACCCGGAGTCCGGGTCGGCGGCGGCGTCGAGCAGCGCCTGGAGGTTGCTCCCGGAGCCCGAGACCAGGACGACCAGGCGGACCGGGGGCTTGCCCCCCGCGCCCTGCTGGGCTCCCACCGGGGAGTCGACGGCATCGGGGGCGGCGGAGGCAGAGGCCACGACGAGGTCTTTCCTTGAGGTCTTCTCCGGGGTCTTCCTCCCCGGATGGCGCCGGCCGTTCACCGGCCGACCGTCCGCAACGATACCGGCACGGCTGGGTCCCCCCGTGCCGTGGGCCGCCCGCGGGCAGGTACGGTCGGAGCCACCGGCACCGCGAGAATCCCGGCTCGCGGCCCCGACAGGGAGATGCGACCACTCAGATGACGGACCGACCCCGAGCCTCAGGCAAGCAGGAGCGGCCCAGCGAGGAGGACAACCCCTTCGCGCCGCCGCCCGAGGGGCAGCCCGACCGGCCGTGGCGCCCGCGTCGTCCCGACGACGACTCCGGGGACGAACGGGGTTCTGGCGACGGCTCGAAGCCGGGCTGGGGCGGCCCGTTCGGCCGGCGCCCGCGGGGCGAGGGGGACGACGACCGCAACGGCCGCCGCTGGGACCCCAACGACCCGGTGCAGCGGCACGCGCGGTACGCGGTGCTGGCCGGCATGTGGGGCGTCTTCGCCGGGCTGCTCTCCTGGGAGTGGCTGGGCCTGCTGCTGGGCGCGCTCGCGCTGTACTGGGGCATCAGCGCGCTGCGCGGCGGCCCGCGCGACGCGGAGGGCCGCCCACCGGCCCCGACCCCGGACGGCCGCCGGCCGCAGCGCGGCTCGGCGATCGCCGGCGTGGTACTGGCCGGCGTCGCGCTGGCCATCGTGGCGGCGAGCTACACGGCGCAGCTGGTCTACAAGGACTACTTCGACTGCGTCTCCGACTCCCTGACCGCGCCCTCGAAGGCGGCCTGCGAGAAGGACCTCCCGAGCCAGCTCCGCCCGATCTTCGGCAACGAGTAGCCCCTTGCCGGGGGGTTCCCGGAACGAGGAGCCCCTTGCCGGGGGTTCCCGAAACGACCACCCGCCCCACCGGCACGCACCGCGCGGTTCCCCGCGCCCCCGAGCCGCCCACCGGCCGAGAAGGGGCGCGGGGAACGGCGCGAGCAACCACACACCGGGCTCACGCCGACAACCCACCCGGCCGACCAGGACCACAGTCGTCTCACGCCCGCCACCCATGCACCGCGCAGTTCCCCGCGCCCCCAAACCGCCCACCGGCCGAGAAGGGGCGCGAGGAACGGCGCGAGCAACCACACACCGGGCTCACGCCGACAACCCACCCAGCCAGCGCGGCACCATAGTCGACCAACCCCCGCCACCCAGCACTCGCGCGGGGAACGGCGCGAGCAACCACACACCGGGCTCACGCCGACAACCCGCCCAAACCCCGAGCTAACGGTGGTCGTCCATCCGGGAGACCAGCTCACCGGAGGACTTCCGGAGCGCTGACCAGCGGGTCAGCCGCGCGTCCGTGGTGTGCCACTCTGGGACCGGCTCCTCGCGCCGCCGCCGGCGGCGGGGCCACGCCGGCCGGCGCGCCCGCCGCGGCGGGCGCGGGCGCACCCGCGCCCCCGGCCGCTCACGGCCCAGCAGCCCGGCCAGCACCAGCCGCGGCTGGTGGAGCCGCAGCAGCCGCAACGCCCACGCCACCGGCAGCGCCGCCAGCGCCCACCCCGCCGCTACCGCCCCGGTCAGCCAGCCGTGCGGCCCGAACTGGGCCAGTTCCCCGGCGCCCAGCGGCCCCCCTGCCAGCGTCCCGAGCCAGCCGAGCAGCAGCCCGGTACCGGCGGCGGCCAGCAGCGCGGTCAGCGCCGTTCCCCACCACCCGGCGGCGGTGCCGCGTTCGCCGGGGACGGGCACGGCCCACCGCGCGACCAGCCCCGCGATCACGAGGACACCGGCCAGCGGGACCGCCGCCGTGCACCACAGCAGCACTCCGTCGGGGGTGCCGTGCGGCAGACCTGCGAGCAGCGGGAACGGCGGCGGGACCGGTTCGCCGCTGACCGCCAGGGGGGAGAGCAGGCTGCCGCCGCCGAGCGTGAAGCCGGGCCCGAGGCCGTAGGCGGCGCCCCAGACGGCGGCGTTGGGCGCCAACGCGCAGCCGAGCAGCAGCACGGCGAGCCGGCCCGACCAGTCGCCGCTCAGCGCGACCAGCGTGCCCTGTGCCGCCGACGCGTGGAGCAGCAGCGCCCCGGCCGCCAGCAGCGCGCCGACGCCGCAGCAGGCGGCGGCCCCGCCGAGCGCGGCGCGGCCGGCGCCAGCCAGCCGTTCCGCCGTGAACGGCCCCGCCCAGCGGGCCGCTCGCCAGCCGTCCGGTGGCGTCCAGGGCGCGACCCCGCTGAGCACCCACGCAGAGACGACGGTCACCAGCACGGCGAAGAGCGGCAGTTGGAGCGCGGTCGACAGAAGCCCGGGGGCGAGGTCGGCCGGCGAGGCGAAGACCGCGGCGGCGGCGCCGGTGAGCAGGTAGCCGGCGCAGAGCCACCGGGCGACGGCGAACGCCTCCCCCGGCGCGGCGGCCCACTCGGCGTCCTCGGGGTCGGGCCGCAGGGTGACCCGGACCGCGCGGTGCAGCAGCCAGACGGGGAGCGCCGCCAGCAGCAGCGGGGTGAGGCCGACGGGCGCGGTGCCGCCGTAGAGCGTGTCGTGGCGGACCAGTTCGCAGCCGTGGGCCAGCAGCCACAGGTCGGCCGCGATCCGCAGCGCCCCCGTCGCGCCGTGGTCCGGGTAGGGGGAGAGCACCCAGAACAGCAGCACCAGGACGGCGAGGCCGCCGAGGCCGAGGCCGGCCGCGAGCATTCCTTCGAGAAACCACCGGCCCTGGGCGCGGCCGGGGGGCGCGGTCCGCCGCAGGGCCGACTGAGTGAGGTGTCGCACCGGGCCATGCTCCCAACAACACCCGAAGTGTCCCGGTAATGGGTTTTCGCCGCAGTGTCGGCCACCATCCCCATATGACCCGTTTTAAGGATAATCCTCCTCGGCATCGCCGAGGCCGAGGCCGTCCCCGGAGACCGGACCGCGGCGTCGCCACCCCGGAGCCCGACGCCCGCGACGCGTTCGTCGCGCTCTACGAGGGGCACGCCGCGCCGCTGCTGCGGCAGGCGCTGCTGCTCGGCGGGGACCACGCGGTGGCGCGCCGCGCGGTGGCGCGCGCCTTCCGGCTGGCCTGGGAGTCCTGGCCGGAGGTGGCGACGGACCAGGACCCGGCCGGCTGGGTGCGCGCCAGTTGTCACGAGCACGCGCTCGCGCCCTGGCACCGCTACGTTCCCGACCGCTGGCGTGATCCGGTGGTGCCGGCGGACGACGACGGCGAGCTGACCGTGGCGCTGCTGGCGCTGCCGCCCGCCTACCGGCGGACGCTGCTGCTCGCCGACGGCCTCGGCCTCGGGCAGGCGGCGGTGGCCGCCGAGTGCGAGGCCAGCACGGCGGCGACGGCGAGCCGGCTGCGGCACGCCAGGGCCGCGCTGGCCGAGAGACTGCCGGGGGTCGCGGACCCGGCCGAGGCGTTGGGCCGCGCGACGCGGTCCCGGCCGGGCGCGCCGCCGCCGCCGGCCGCCGAGGCCCTCCGGGCCAGCGAACGCACCACCCGCAGGATCGTGCGCGGCTCGGCCGCGCTCTTCGCCGGCACCGCCGTCACGCTGGCCGGCTCGGGGGTGCTGGCCGCGCTCCAGTGACGACCGGCCGGGCGGCACCGCCGCGGAAAACGCCGAGGGCGCCCGGTCGGCCGTGGCCGACGGGCGCCCCCAGCGGGAACGAGGGTCCTCAGCCGGCCAGCGACTCCCGCGCCAGCAGGGCGGTCTCGGACGGGGTCTTCCCGACCTTGACGCCGGCGGCCTCCAGGGCCTCCTTCTTCGCCTGGGCGGTGCCGGACGAGCCGGAGACGATGGCGCCCGCGTGGCCCATCGTCTTGCCCTCGGGCGCGGTGAAGCCCGCCACATAGCCGACGACCGGCTTGGTGACGTTCTCCTTGATGAAGTCGGCGGCGCGCTCCTCGGCGTCGCCGCCGATCTCGCCGATCATCACGATCAGGTCGGTCTCCGGGTCCGCCTCGAACGCGGCGAGCGCGTCGATGTGCGTGGTGCCGATGATCGGGTCACCGCCGATGCCCACGCACGAGCTGAAGCCGATGTCCCGCAGCTCGTACATCATCTGGTACGTCAGCGTGCCGGACTTGGAGACCAGCCCGATGCGGCCGGGCTTGGTGATGTCCGCCGGGATGATGCCCGCGTTGGACTGCCCGGGGGTGATCAGGCCGGGGCAGTTCGGACCGACGATGCGCGTCTTGTTGCCCTTCTGGCCCGCGTAGGACCAGAACGCGGCGGTGTCGTGCACCGCGATGCCCTCGGTGATCACCACGGCCAGCGGGATCTCGGCGTCGATGGCCTCGATCACGGCGGACTTGGTGAACTTCTCCGGCACGAAGATCACGGTCACGTCGGCGCCGGTGGCCTCGATGGCCTCCTGCACGCCGCCGAAGACGGGGACCTCGGTGCCGTCGAAGTCGACGCTGGTGCCGGCCTTGCGCGGGTTGACGCCGCCGACGATGTTGGTGCCGGCGGCCAGCATCCGCCGGGTGTGCTTCTGGCCCTCGGAGCCGGTCATCCCCTGGACGATGACCTTGCTCTCCTTGGTGAGGAAGATAGCCATGGTGTGAGTCTCGCTGTCCTCTGTTCTCGTCTGTCCCGATCGGGGGCGTTACTTGGCGGCCAGCTCCGCGGCCCTGTCGGCCGCGCCGTCCATGGTGTCGACCTGCTCGACCAGCGGGTGGTTGGCGTCGGTCAGGATCTTGCGCCCCAACTCGGCGTTGTTGCCGTCGAGCCGCACCACCAGGGGCTTGTTGACGTCCTCGCCCTTCTCGCGCAGCAGTTCGAGGGCCTGGACGATGCCGTTGGCGACGGCGTCGCAGGCGGTGATGCCGCCGAAGACGTTCACGAAGACGGACTTGACGTCCGGGTCGCCCAGGATGATCTCCAGGCCGTTGGCCATCACCTCGGCGGAGGCGCCGCCGCCGATGTCCAGGAAGTTGGCCGGCTTCGCCCCGCCGTGCTTCTCGCCCGCGTAGGCGACCACGTCGAGGGTGCTCATGACCAGGCCGGCGCCGTTGCCGATGATGCCGACGTTGCCGTCGTCCAGCTTCACGTAGTTGAGGCCGCGCTCCTTGGCCGCCGCCTCCAGCGGGTTGGCGGCGTCGCGGTCCTCCAGCGCGGCGTGGTCGGGCTGACGGAACTCGGCGTTGCCGTCCAGCGACACCTTGCCGTCCAGCGCGATGATCCGCCCGTCGCCGGTCTTCACCAGCGGGTTGACCTCGACCAGCAGGGCGTCCTCGTTGACGAAGACCCCCCACAGCTTCACCAGCACGTCGGCGACCTGCTCGGCCACCTCGGCGGGGAAGCGGGCGGCCGCGACGATCTCGCGCGCCTTCTCCGCGCTGACGCCGTCCACGGCGTCGACGGGGATGCGGGCCAGCGCCTCCGGCTTGGTGGCGGCCACCTCCTCGATGTCCATGCCGCCCTCGACGGAGGCCATCGCCAGGAAGGTGCGGTTGGTGCGGTCCAGCAGGAACGAGACGTAGTACTCGTCCGCGATGTCCGCGGTCTGGGCCAGCATCACGCGGTGCACCGTGTGGCCCTTGATGTCCATGCCGAGGATGGCCCCGGCCTTCTCCACGGCGTCCGCCGGGTCGGAGGCGAGCTTGACGCCGCCGGCCTTCCCACGACCACCGGTCTTCACCTGCGCCTTGACGACCGCGCGACCGCCAAGCCGCTCGGTCACCTCACGCGCCGCCTCCGGCGTGTCGATGACTTCGCCGGCCAGCACCGGCACGCCATGCTTGGCGAAGAGATCCCTCGCCTGGTACTCGAACAGGTCCACGCTCGCGTCCGTCCTCAGTCGTCAGTGAATCTCGCGGTTCGTTCTCGACGTGGGCGTGCCGCGTGGCCGCGATGCGAGGCGATGAGTGCGAGCGAGCGCACGCGGCATGTCCGAAGTCGAGCGTATCGGTGCCCTGCGGGCGTTCCGGGCCCCGGGTCACCCCTGAGCGGTGAGACCCGTCACAACCCACCCGCCCGGTACCGCACCGTAGTCGCCTGACCCCCGCCACGAGCACCCCGCGCCCCACCTCGCCCCCGACCGGCCGGGACCATGCTCGACCGCGGCCCGCCCCCCGTGCGCCGCGCGGCTCCCCGCGCCCCTGACGGGACCGCCACCCGCCGAGTGCCCACGGGCACCCGACCGCGAACGCCGACCCGCACGAGGGACACGGGTGAGGGGCACGGGGGACCGACCACCGGGCCGAGGGGCGCCCCCGCCCCGACCGGCCAGGCCGGCAGTCGGCCGGACCCCGCCGCGAAGGGCCGCTACAGGCCCGCGCGCACGTGGGAACGGACCCACTCGACGACCTCACCCGTCGGCGCGCCGGGCGTGAAGATCTCCGCCACCCCCTGCTCCTTCAACGGCGGGATGTCGTCCTCCGGGATGATCCCCCCGCCGAAGACCGTGATGTCGCCCGCGTCCTGCTCGCGCAGCAGCTCCAACACGCGCGAGAACAGCGTGTTGTGCGCCCCCGAGAGGATGGAGAGGCCGATGGCGTCGGCGTCCTCCTGGATCGCCGTGGCCACGATCTGCTCCGGCGTCTGGTGCAGTCCGGTGTAGATGACCTCCATCCCCGCGTCCCTCAGCGCCCGGGCGATCAGCTTGATGCCACGGTCGTGCCCGTCGAGCCCCGGCTTGGCCACGACGACCCTGATCGGTCCTGACTCACCCATCGACTGCCTCCCAAGGAACGCGCCACCGAGCCGACGCGAACGAACGTTAACCACAGCATCGCGCACCGACCCCCCGCCCGTCAGCGGCGGGTGACCCCGGCCGGGAAAACCCCTCGGGGAAGGCCCCGGTAACACCGCCCAACCCCCCAGGAATTCGAACTGCACTCGAACAAATGGTGCGGTCTCCATGGCCCCTCCGTCGAAAGGCGAGCTATTGCCCGTTTCCTCATGTCTGGAAACCCAAGAACAACCGGCCGAAGATTGTGGGGCTCGCGTACCCCCGGGTACAGTCACCGTCCAGCAGCCGCCGGGTCCCCACCCCAGCTCCTGTTGTCGAGCCGAAAGGCATGGTCGGTGAGCGATCGTCTGTTGTCGGGAGCCCCCGACCAGTTGGACTACTCCGGCCTCGGATCCTTTCCCTCCCCCGGCTTCGGCGAGAGCCCCCAGGACAGCTACGCGGGGCACTACGCGACCGCCCAGGGCACGGGCGAGATGACGGGCCATCAGGACACCTACACGCCCTCGGGCGGACAGGACCAGGGATACGGCTACGGGCAGGCGTACGGCGGCTACGGCACCGGGTTCGACGGCGCGGGGTACGACACCGGCGGCGCCGGGACCGCGTGGGGCGCCGCCCCGACGGGCGCGGCCGGCCACGGCTACCAGGGCGACGGCTACCAGGACCCGGCCTACCGGCAGCAGGATTTCCCGGCCTACTACCCCGAACAACAGAGCCAGCCGGCCGAGTACGGCGGTTATCCGCGGCAGTCCGCGCCGACGAACGAACAGCCGCAGGACCAGGGGCTGTTCGCCCCGTCCGCCGAGCGGTACGGCACGGACCCGTACGCCGGCGACTCCCCCTACGGCGACGGGTACGGCACCGCCACCACCGGCTACGCCGCGGACACGTACCCCGACGGCGCTTACGCCGAGGGCACGTACGCCGGCGACTCCTTCGGCGGCGACCAGGCGCCGCGTCACGACACCGGGCAGTTCGAGACGCCGCGGTTCGACACCGGGCAGTTCGAGGCCGTGCGGAGCGAGTGGAGCGACTGGAGCGCCCAGGACGCGACCCCCTCCGGCGGGTGGGCCGTCGAGCCGGACGCGTTCGCCGCGATGGAGACCGCCACCTTCGAACGGGCCGCCGAGGAGACCGGCGAGCAGCCGGCGGTCGGCGTGTGGAACGACACCGCGTGCGAGGACGCGCCCGACGACGGGCCGGCGGAGCCCGCGGCCGGGGAACGGGCCTTCACCCCCCGCCCCGCCGCCGTCGGCAAGCCGCTCGACCGGGGGCGGCGACGCTGCCCGAAGTCCCGCCGGTCCGCGCTGCTGAGCGTCGCCGCGCCGTCCCTCGCGGTGCTCGGCGTCACGGCGGCGGCCACCGCGGCGACCGTCACCAACTCCTCCGACCCCACCGAACCCCCGCCCGTCGCGGCCCCCGACCCCTCCGAGGTCGAGGAGATCGCCGCCAACGAGGAGTTCAACACCCAGCTCCAGGGCCTCACCCAGGCGGCCGACGACTACGCGGACCGCGCCAGCCGCACCCAGGGCCGGATGGATCTCGCCGCGCAGATCGAGGCCGAGGAGCAGGCGGCGGCCGAGGAGGCCGCGCGCATCGAGGCCGCGCGGCAGAAGTTCTTCCTGCCGGTCGAACAGCGCGGGCTGAGCGCCTACTACGGCCAGGCCGGCGTCAACTGGATGTCCACCCACACCGGGATCGACTTCCCGGTCGGCTACGGCACCCCGGTGCGGGCCGCGACCGACGGCGTGATCACCACCCAGTCGCACCCGAGCTACGGCAACATGATGATCCTGACCGCCCCCGACGGCACCGAGACCTGGTACGCGCACCTCCAGTCCACGGTCTTCTACTCGGGCTCCGTCCAGGCCGGCACCGTGATCGCCTACTCCGGCAGCTCCGGCACCTCCACGGGACCCCACCTGCACTTCGAGGTCAGGCCCGGCGGCGGCTCACCGATCGACCCGTTGACCTGGCTGCGCAACCAGGGCCTCGAACCCACATAGGCCCCGCCCGCTCGCGACACACGGCGGACGCGCCGGCCCCCTCCGGGACCGGCGCGTCCGCCGTCGGGTGACCGTCGTCGGCGCTCAGCGGCGGCGCTTCCTGTCGATCGAGGCGCACAGGCCGACGGCGCTGACCGGGGCCAGCACGAGCATCAGGTAGTTGTCCGCCTCCATGACCTCCGTCCAGAGGTCCCAGAGATCGCCGAAGTCCTGGAAGAAGATCTCCACCGCGTTCTTGACCTCGACGCCGTTGGCCGCCGCCAGTTCGCTGTCCAGGTCGGACATGCTCTCCGCGACGAAGAGCGCGATGCCGTACAACTCGCCGGCCACGGCGGCGACCAGCGCCAGCACGGCGGCGGCGGCCCAGACCCCGTAGTTGCGCCGGGTCAGGAACGCGGGGCCGACGGCGACCAACGCGCCGACCAGCAGGAAGAGCCACGGGTACTGGCTCGCCTCGCCGGTCTGCTCGTCGATGGACTCCTTGTAGATCATCGCGTACACGATGCTCGCGATCAGCGTGGCGCCGAGCGCCGCGAGAACGGCCAGCAGCGGGTTGTTCACGCCCCCGCCGGGCGGCGGGGGCGGCGGGAAGCCGCCGGGCGGGCCGCCGTACGGGCCGGGCTGCTGCCCGGGGCCCGGATAGGGCGGCTGACCGCCGTAACCGGGCTGCTGCGGCGGCTGCCCGTAACCGGGCTGCGGCTGCTGCGGGTAGCCGTACCCCTGCTGCGGGGGCGGGGACTGCTGCGGGTAGCCGTACCCCTGCTGCTGCCCGTACGGGCCGGGGCCCTGGGGCTGTTGCGGCGGCGGCTGCCCTCCGTACCCGCCCTGCGGACCTTGCTGCCAGGGCTGGCTCATGGGTTCCCCCTGAGGAAGAGAAGTAGAGCGCGCCCCGCGAGAGCGGTAGGTGCACGGGGCTCCGAACGTACGGGAGACATCCCACCGCCCGGCTTGCCCGGCGACAACCCCTTTCCCCGGTCTGTGACAGGACAGCGACAGAGTCAGGACCCGCAGGTCAAAGCTTCTCCACCGGCGCGTACCGCAGCAGCAGCCGCTTGGGCTTCTCGCCGCCGAAGTCGATGCTGGCCTCGGCCCGGTCGCCCTCGCCCTGGACGGCGACGACGCGCCCCATCCCGAACGTGTCATGCGTCACCCGGTCCCCCGGGGCGAGCGAGACCACCGGGCGGTCGGGCTTGCGGCCGGTGGCGAACCCGCCGGCAGGAGCGCCGCCGCGGCGGGCGACCACCGGGGCCTTCGGCTCCGGTGCCCTGACCGTCGGGCCGGTGCGCCGCCAGTCCATGAACTCCTCGGGCACCTCCTCCAGGAACCGGGAGGGCGGATTGTGCTGCGGCTGCCCCCACGCGCTGCGCAGCACCGATCGCGTCACATACAGCCGCTGCCTGGCGCGGGTGATCCCCACATACGCCAGCCGGCGCTCCTCCTCCAGCTCCTTCGTCTTGCCCAGCGACCGCATGTGCGGGAAGACCCCGTCCTCCATGCCGGTCAGGAAGACCACGGGGAACTCCAGTCCCTTCGCGGTGTGCAGCGTCATCAACGTGATCACGCCGCCCTCGTCCTCCTCGTCCGGGATCTCGTCGGAGTCCGCGACCAGCGCCACCCGCTCCAGGAAGTCGGCGAGCGTGCCGGGCGACTCGTCCTCCGCGTTGGCCCGCTCCTGCTCGAACTCCAGGGCGACGGCCGCCAGCTCCTGGAGGTTCTCCACGCGGGTCTCGTCCTGCGGGTCGGTGGAGGACTGCAACTCGGCCAGATAGCCCGTGCGTTCCAGCACCGCCTCCAGCACCGTGGCCGGACCCGCACCGGACTCGACCACCGTGCGCAGCTCCTCCAGCAGCACGTTGAACCTCCGGACCGCGTTGGCCGAGCGGGCCGCCATCCCGTACGCCTCGTCGACCCGGCGAAGCGCCTGGGCGAACGAGATCCGCTCGCGCAGCGCCAGGGCCTCGATCATCGCCTCGGCGCGGTCGCCGATGCCGCGCTTGGGGACGTTGAGGATGCGGCGCAGCGGCACCGTGTCCTCCGGGTTGGCCAGGACCCGCAGATAGGCCAGGACGTCGCGGACCTCACGCCGCTCGTAGAAGCGGACGCCGCCGACGACCTTGTACGGCAGGCCGACCCGGATGAAGACCTCCTCGAAGATCCGGGACTGGGCGTTGGTGCGGTAGAAGATCGCGACCTCGCCCGGCCTGGCGTCGCCCGCGTCCGTCAGCCGGTCGATCTCGTCGGCGACGAACTGGGCCTCGTCGTGCTCGGTGTCGGCGACATAGCCGGTGATCCGGGCGCCACCGCCCGAGTTGGTCCACAGGTGCTTGGGACGACGGTCCTCGTTCCGCGCGATCACCGCGTTGGCCGCGGAGAGGATCGTCTGCGTGGAGCGGTAGTTCTGCTCCAGCAGCAGCGTCGCCGCCTGCGGGAAGTCCTGCTCGAACTGGAGGATGTTGCGGATCGTGGCGCCCCGGAAGGCGTAGATCGACTGGTCCGCGTCGCCCACCACGCACAGCTCCGCCGGCTCCACCGCGCCGCCCGGCTCGCCGACCAGCTCCCTGATTAGCGTGTACTGGGCGATGTTGGTGTCCTGGTACTCGTCGACCAGGAGGTGCCGGAAGCGGCGGCGGTAGTGCTCGGCGACGTCGGGGAACGCCTGGAGCAGATGGACGGTGGTCATGATGATGTCGTCGAAGTCCAGCGCGTTGGCCTCGCGCAGCCGCGCCTGGTACATCGTGTACGCCTCGGAGAGCGTCTTCTCGAAGCCGTCGGTCGCCTGGCCCGCGAAGTCCTCCGGGTCGATCAGCTCGTTCTTCAGATTGGACACCTTGGCGCTGAACGACTTGGGCGGGAAGCGCTTCGGGTCCAGCTCCAGGTCCCGGCAGACCAGCGCCATCAGGCGCTTGGAGTCGGCGGCGTCGTAGATCGAGAAGCTGGAGGTGAAGCCGAGCTGGCGGCTCTCCCGGCGCAGGATGCGGACGCAGGCGCTGTGGAACGTCATCACCCACATCGCCTGGGCGCGCGGGCCGACCAGCTCCGCGACCCGCTCGCGCATCTCGCCGGCGGCCTTGTTGGTGAAGGTGATCGCGAGGATCTGCCCCGGGTGCGCGCCGCGCGCCGACAGCAGATGGGCGATGCGGTGGGTCAGCACCCGGGTCTTGCCCGAGCCGGCGCCGGCGACGATCAGCAGCGGCCCCCCGCTGTGCGTGACGGCGGCGCGCTGCTGCTCGTTGAGCCCGTCCAGCAGGGCGGCGGGGTCGGTGAGCGGCTTGCGCGCGCCGTTGCGGTAGTAGGCGTCCTCCTCGGCGGCCCGGGGCTCGGCGAAGGTGCCGGCGAACAGGTCGTCGGGGATGCCCTCGGGATCGGCGCCGTGCGCGTCCTCGGGCTCGGGGGGCGGCCCCTCGTCCGGGGTGGGGTCGAGGTCCGCCAGGGCTTGGTCGTCGAAGAGGCCGCTCATCGCCCACCGAGTCTAGAGGGCCCCACTGACAGCGGGCGCGCGGTCCGGTCACCCCGGGGGCGCGCTCGGGGGAGTCTCCGGGTCCGTCCCGGGGTTCGCCCGGAGCGGGCCCCGAGATCGTGCCGGGGAAGGCGACGCGGGCGACGCGCGCGGCTACGTTGAGAGGGAGGGTCCGGCGCCGCCGGACCGCCTCCGCCGGCAGGCGGGGCCAGCGCACAGGGAGGGGAAAGCGCGCCATGACATCCGTGAGTCAGCCCGGGGACGCGGGGGGTAGGGACATACGGGGAACGGAGGTCGCCGCCCCGGCGGCCGAGGGGCGTGAGACGGCGGACCCCAGGGCGGGGCTGCGCGCCTCGCACGCGGACCGCGAGGCGGTGGCCGAGCGACTGCGGGAGGCGGCGGGCGAGGGCCGGCTCGAACTGGAGGAGTTGGAGGAACGGCTGGAGGCGGCGTTCTCCGCGAAGACCTACGGCGACCTGGCCCCGTTGACCGCCGACCTGCCGGGCCCGCACCTGCGCCAGCCGCCGTCCATGGGCCCGCGGCCCCCGCGGGACGGCGGGGCGCCGCTGGTGCTCAAGGGCGGGCTGCACGGCGTGGAGCGGGTGGGCCGCTGGCAGGTGCCGCCGAGGATCGTGGTGACGGGCGGTCTCGGCGGCGCCAAGTTGGACTTCACCCGGACGGAACTGCCGCTGGGCGAGACGGAGGTGGAGGTGCACGGCGACATGGGCGGGGTCACCCTCGTCGTGCCGGAAGGCTGGCGCGTGGACACCACGGGCGTCGACCCGGCGATCGGCGGGCTGAGCGACCGCACCGGGGAGGACGCGCCGGAGAGCGCGCCGACGGTGTGGCTCACCGGCACCTGCGGGATCGCCGGCACGACGGTGCGCCACCCCAACCGCTGGGAACGTCGCCGCCTGCGCGACAACCCGTCCTGACCGGACGGCCGCCCGCCCGGTGCGAAGGGCGCGGGGACCGCGCGAGCAACCGTCCGCCGAGCCGCGGTCGACGGTCCACCCGAGCCGCGCGGGGCCCTCGTCGTCAGAAGCGATCACGAGGCAAAGATCACAACTTGGTTTCGGTCATATCGCGCATCAGCCTTCCCAAGAGCCCCGCCCAGTGACTAGCGTGCGGCGACAGGTGGCTCGCTCCCCTGACGCCGCACCCGGCGGCACGGGCCGCCTCCGTTCGTGGAGATCTCCCTCGCCGCGGCCCCCGGCCGCCAGCAGCCCACGACCGGCCAGGGATTGGAGACACACCGGCCTTGGGTACTCACCGCAAGCCGCGCGGCGGCATCCTGGAGTCCCCGTCCGCCCGCCGTGGAGCCGTCGGCTTCGGCGCGTGCGCGCTCGCCTCCGCGACGCTGTTCGGTCAGCCGGCCTTCGCCGACGACGACGAGCCGCAGGGCATCGAGGAGCAGCGCGACCGCGCCACCTCGGCCGCGGAGCGGGCCCGCGAGGTGCGGGAGCAGGTCGACGCGCTCTACCACGAGGCGGGCGTCGCCACCCAGCACTACAACGCCTCCCAGGAGGACGTGGACGCTCAACAGGGCCAGGTGGACGAGGCGTTGGCCGCCGCGGACGCCGCCACCGAGCAGGTGAACGAGGCCCGGCAGACGCTGGGCGCGATGGCCGCGGCCCAGTACCGCGCGGGCACGGGCGGGCTGCCGGACGCCGCCGCGATGCTGCTCGCCGACGACCCGAAGAGCTTCTTCGACATCGGCTACACGCTCGACCGCCTGACCAGCCTCCAGCAGCACGCGTTGGACCGCTTCTCCGAGCGCGAGCAGGCGGCCGACGAGGAACGGGACGCCGCCACCGAGGCGTTGGCCGAGCTGGAGGAGCGGGAGCGAGAGCTCCAGTCGCAGAAGCAGGAGGTCCAGGACCGGCTCGCGGAGGCGCGCGCCCTGCTCGACCAGCTCGACGAGGAGGAGCAGGCCGAGCTGGAGGAGTTGGAGCGCCTCGAAGAGGAGGAGGCCGCCCGCCGCGCCGAGGAGGCCCGGCAGGAGCAGGAGCGGCGCGAACAGGAGGAGCGCGAGCGCCAGGAGCGGGAGGAGCGGGAGGAGCAGCCCGAGACCCCGCCGGACTCGGGCGACCACGCCTCCCTCGCCGAGGCCGCGATCGCCTTCGCCGAGGGCGAGTTGGGCAAGCCCTACGTGTGGGGCGCCACCGGGCCCAACAGCTACGACTGCTCAGGGCTCACCCAGGCGGCCTGGCGCGCGGCCGGCGTGGAGATACCCCGGGTCACCTGGGACCAGGTCAACATCGGGACGACCATCCCGCGCGACCAGATACAGCCGGGTGACCTGATCTTCTTCTACGACGACATCAGCCATGTCGGGCTCTACGTCGGCGACGGCCAGATGATCCACGCCCCCAAGCCGAACGACGTCATCAAGTACGAGTCGATCGACAACATGCCCTGGCACAGCGCCGTCCGCCCGGCCTGAGCCACCGCACCGTCGGCGCCGCCGCCCGCCCACCGGGCGGCGGCCCCGGTCGGCCGCCGCCGAGGTCAGCCGGACGTCCCCGCCCCCGGGCTGACGTCGGGGACCGGCACCGGCCGGGAGCCCTCCCGCAGGGAGCGCGCGCCGGCGACGCCGACCAGCGAGGCGGCGACGGCCTGCCGCACCGGCACCAGCGGGGGCCGCCCCCGTTCCACGGTCTCCCGCCAGCCCTGCAGCAGCAGCACGGTGGCCTCCCGTTCGCGTTCCACCTCCGCGCCGTCGAGGAGCAGCCGCGGGGGCACGCGTTCCTCCTCGTGCGCCGCGGTGCCCTCCGCGGTCGCCCACGCCTCGCGGCGGATCCGCACCGACCAGGCGCGTTCGCCCGGGGCGCGCACCGACTCGGCCATCGCGTGGGTGCCGCGCAGCGTCACCGCGCTCCAGTGACCCTCCGGTTCGCCCTGGAGGAAGCAGAAGCGGCTGACCGCCAACGCGCCGCTGGAGAGCCGGACCACGAGCACCACCGCCGTCGTCGCTTCCCCCTCGTCGACGGGGAACGCGGAGACCTCGACCGGCCAGGCGCCGGTGAGGGCCAGGATCGGCGAGAGGGTGTGGGTGCAGTAGGCGGTCGGCGCGATGCGGCCCCGCCAGTGGTCCGGGTCGCCGGTCAGCTCCGCGAGCGCCTCCGGGGAGAGGCCGTGCAGGTAGTCGGCCTCGACCAGTTGGAGACGCCCCAGCTCGCCGGCGTCCACGGCCTGCCGCAGCAGTCGGGTGCCCGGCATCAGCGGGTAGTTCTCGGCGAAGGAGTAGCTGGCGCTCGACGCCTCGGCCGCGGCGATCAGCCGCCGCCCCTCCTCCTCGTCCACGCAGGCGGCGGTCTCCGAGAGCACGGCGACGCCCCGTTCCAGAAAGGCGACGGCGAGCGGTGCGTGGGCGTCGAAGTCGTTGGCCAGCACCACCCCGTCGAGGCCGGCGTCGAGCAGCGCGCGCCAGTCGTCCGTGCCGGCCGCCCCCGGGATCCGCGCCAGCGCGGCCGACAGCCGCGCCGGGTCACGGTCGCAGACCATCCCCACCTCGATCCCCACCCGTCGGCACCACCGCGCCAGATGCAGGCCCATCCCCAGTCCGACCACTCCGACTCTCATGGCCGCCACCCCAGCCCATCCGCCGGGCGGCGGCAAGCGAATTCACGCGCGGGCGCGGGCGCCGGCGTGCGACGATCACGCACGCGCACCACCCCCGACCAGCGAAAGGCGCCACCGTGCCGAAAGCCGTGACCCTGATCCGCTCCGCCGCGCTCTCCAATGTCGCGGAGTACGCCTACGCCGCCACCGCTCCCGCCGAGGCACGACTGGTCTTCCTCGCCGGCGCCTGCCCGTTGAACGCCGACGGTTCCACCGCGGCGGTCGGCGACTACGCGGGCCAGGCCGCCGTCGCCGTGGCCAACCTCCGCACGGCGCTGGCCGAGGCCGGCGCCGGGCTGACCGACGTGATCAACACCCGGGTGCTGGTGGCCAGTTCCGACCAGGCCGACCTGGTGGCGGCCTGGGAGGTGGTGCGGGACGCCTTCGGCGAGCACGACGTGCCCAGCACCCTGCTGGGGGTGACCGTGCTCGGTTACGACGACCAGCTGGTGGAGATCGAGGCGGTGGCGGCGCTGCTCGACGACTGACCCCGGGTGACGTTCCGTGACCGTTGCCAGCCCTGGGCCGCTCCGTCTACGCTGCCGTGACGCGCTCTTCCTGAGCCCCCGGCGCGCGGCTCACCTCGCGCACGCTCCCGCGCCCGCCCCACACCACCCCGGGGAGACCCGTGTCCTTCGCCACCACCTCGCAACTCACCCTGCGTGACATCACCAAGCGGTACGACGGCAGGACGGTGCTGCACCGGGTCACGCTCGCCGTCGGTCCCGGCGAGAAGGTGGGCGTGATCGGGGACAACGGCGCGGGCAAGTCCACGCTGCTGCGGCTGGCCGCCGGGTTCGAGCGGCCCGACCAGGGCGAGTTGACCGTCTCGGCACCCGGCGGCCTCGGCTATCTGCCGCAGACGCTCGCGCTGCCGCCGCAGGCCAGCGTCCAGGAGGCCGTCGACCTCGCGCTCGCCGACCTGCGCCAGCTTGAGGAGCGCATCCGCCGCGCCGAGAGCGCGATGGAGACGCGCGAGGGACCCGCGCTGACCGCCACGATGGCCCAGTACGCGGCGCTGGTGGAACGTTACGAGGCCCGCGACGGCTACCAGGCGGAGGCCAGGGTCGACATCGCGCTGCACGCCCTCGGCCTCCCCGGGCTGGCGCGCGACCGCGCCGTCGGCACCCTCTCCGGCGGGGAGCGCTCCCGGCTCGCCCTGGCCGCCACCCTCGCCGCCGCCCCCGAGCTGCTGCTGCTCGACGAGCCCACCAACGACCTCGACGACCAGGCCGTCGGCTGGCTGGAGGAGCAGCTCCGCGCCCACCGGGGGACGGTGGTCGCCGTCACCCACGACCGGGTCTTCCTCGAACGGCTGACCACCACCGTGCTGGAGGTCGAGGCCGGCGCCGTCACCCGGCACGGCGACGGCTACGCCGGCTATCTGCGCGCCAAGGCCGCCGAGCGGCGCCGGCGGCTCCAGCGTTTCGAGGAGTGGCGCGAGGAGTTGGCCCGCAACGAGCGGATCGCCGACGCGAACGTCGACCGGCTGGACGCCATCCCCCGCAAGGCGCCGATGGCCGCCTTCGGCCACGGCGCCTTCCGCCAACGCGGTCGCGAGCACGGCGCGGCCAGTCGCATCCGCAACGCGAGGGAACGGGTGGAGCGGCTGACCTCCGACCCCGTGGCGCCGCCGCCCGAGCCGTTGCGGTTCACCGGCCGCGTCGAGGAGACCGGCACCGCGCACGAGGGACCCGCCGTCGCGCTGCGCGGGGTGACGGTCCCCGGCCGGCTGACCGTGGACGCGCTGCGGCTCGGCCACGACGAACGGATCCTGGTCACCGGGCCCAACGGCGCCGGCAAGTCCACCCTGCTGCGGCTGATCGCCGGCGAGCTGACGCCGGAGTCGGGCACCGTCACGGTCCCCGGCCGCGTCGGCCATCTGCGGCAGCGCGAGACGCCCTGGCCGGAGCGGTACAGCGTGCTGCGCGCCTTCGCCCACGGCAGGGAGGGCGCCGGCGACCTGGACGAGCAGATCCGG
Organism: Streptomyces zhaozhouensis; assembly: GCF_900230195.1. Lineage (GTDB taxonomy): Bacteria > Actinomycetota > Actinomycetes > Streptomycetales > Streptomycetaceae > Streptomyces > Streptomyces zhaozhouensis. The sequence goes on along the minus strand of NZ_OCNE01000004.1, from coordinate 140,077 downwards.
ACGCTGCTCTCGCTCGGGCTCTTCGAGCTGTCCGAACTGAGCCTGCGCGTCGGGGAGTTGTCCTACGGCCAGCGGCGGCGCATCGAGCTGGCCCGGCTGGTCACCGAGCCGGTGGACGTGCTGCTGCTCGACGAGCCGACCAACCACCTCTCCCCCGCGCTGGTCGAGGACCTGGAGACCGCGCTCGACGACTACCACGGCACGCTGGTCGTCGTCACCCACGACCGCCGTCTCCGCGCCCGCTTCGCCGGCCGTCAACTGACGGTGCGCGCGGGGCGGGTCGAGCAGGGGTAACGCCCGGGGCCGGGTTCCGACCGGTTACCAGACGGTGGCGATCACGATGTTGGCGACCGTGAGCAGACCGATGGTTCCCATGATCGCGGACGACACCTTCTCGCCGCGGTTGATATAGACCAGCACGGAGATCACGACCAGCAGCGCCAGCTTGACGGCGATCTTGGTGTTGTCGACCTCTTGGTCGTCGGCCTGGTTGAGCCCGACCAGGGCGAGTCCGGTGACCAGCATGGTGGCGGCCCCGTGCAACATTCCCGGCGTCACCAGGGCCTCACCCGCGCCGAGCGCCCTCACCTGCGCCAGCACCCCGCCGAGCAGCGCGGCGATGCCGATGATGTGCAGCGCGAGGACCAGATCAATGGCTACTCCCATGCCACGGAAGTCTAGTGAGCACCGCTCCGTCGCCCACCGGCGGGCTCCAGGGGGTTGACGGGTTCCTGTCACTCGTTCGACGATACTTCGACAGCTTGGGAGCGCTCCCATACGCGCGGCGGCACCCGTCGCACCACGCGCAGCCCGTCGACAGAACAGCGCAGCGAACCCCATCCGCTCCGTCGAAGGATCGAGCCGTGACCCCACGTCCTTCCCCCGCCGCCCCCCGGCGGCTTCCCCGCGCCACGCGGGGCCGACGCCTGCTGGGCGCCGCACTCGGCGCCGGCCTGATCGCCGGCGCGCTGACGCTGCCCCAGGCCGGCGCGGCCGAGGGCCCCGCGTCGGCCGAGGGCCCCGAGCTGATAGTCAACGGCGACTTCGCCGACGGCACCACCGCGCCCTGGTGGTGGACCGCCGACAACCCGGGCGAGGTCGTCGACGGCCAGCTCTGCGCCGAGGTGCCTGGCGGCACCACCAACCCCTGGGACGCGATCATCGGCCAGGACGAGCTGCCGTTGACCGCGGGCGAGTCCTACCAGCTGAGCTACACCGCGAGCGCCACCGCCACCCTCGTCAGCCGCACCAACGTGCAGCAGGCGGAGGAGCCGTACACGGCGGAACTGGCCGCCGCCGACCGGATCGGCGAGGAGGCGACCACCTTCACCCACGTCTTCACCGCCGGCGCCGACCACGAGGCCGCACAGCTGGTCTTCCAGGTGGGCGGCCAGGACGAGGCGTTCACCCTCTGCCTCGACGACATCTCGCTGACCGGCGGCGCGGAACCGCCGGTCTACGAACCGGACACCGGTTCGCCGGTCCGCGTCAACCAGGTCGGCTACCTCAGCGAGGGCCCCAAGCAGGGCACCCTGGTCACCGAGTCGACCGAGGCGCTGCCCTGGTCCCTCGCCGACGCCTCCGGCGCCGAGGTCGCGACCGGCACCACCACCCCGCTGGGCGTGGACCCGTCGTCGGAGGAGAACGTGCACGCCTTCGACTTCGGCGCGTTCACCACGCCGGGCGAGGGGTACACGGTGACCGTCGGCGAGGAGACCAGCGAGCCGTTCGCCATCGGCGACGACCTCTACGAGACGCTGCGCACCGACGCGCTGGCGTACTTCTACCACAACCGCAGCGGCATCGAGATCGACGCCGAGCTGGTCGGCGAGGAGTACGCGCGCCCGGCCGGCCACGTCAACGAGGCGCCCAACCAGGGTGACGACGGCGTGACCTGCTGGCAGGACGCCTGCGACTACACCCTGGACGCCGCCGGCGGCTGGTACGACGCGGGCGACCACGGCAAGTACGTGGTCAACGGCGGCATCTCCGTGGCGCAGCTGCTCTCCTCCTACGAGCGGACCCTGACCACCGAGGGCGCCGACGGGGAGCCGCTGGGCGACGGCGCGCTGGCCGTTCCCGAGCGGGGCAACGGCGTGCCGGACATCCTCGACGAGGCGCGCTGGCAGCTGGAGTTCCTGCTGTCGATGCGGGTGCCGGAGGGCGAGGAGCAGGCCGGGCTCGCGCACCACAAGCTGCACGACGCCGCCTGGACCGCGCTGCCGACGCTGCCGCACGAGGACGACCAGCCGCGTGAGCTGCACCCGGTCTCGACGGCCGCGACGCTGAACGTGGCGGCCGCCGCCGCGCAGGGCGCGCGGCTCTTCGCCGAGTACGACGCGGAGTTCGCGGCGGAGCTGCTCGCGGCGGCCGAGTCGTCGTACGCGGCGGCGGTGGCCAACCCGGATCTGCTGGCCGACCCGGACGACGGCGTCGGCGGCGGCGCCTACAGCGACGCGAAGCTGACCGACGAGTTCTACTGGGCGGCGGCCGAGCTGTTCGTCACCACCGGCGAGGACACCTACCGGGAGGCGGTGCTCGGCTCCGAGCTGCACGGCGACGTCGAGGGCGTCTTCCCGCCCGGCGGCTTCTCCTGGGGTGAGACGGCGGCGCTCGGCGGACTCTCGCTGGCGACCGTTCCCAACGCGCTGGACGAGGACGAGCTGGCGGCGGCGCGGGCCACGGTCGCCGAGGCGGCCGACGGGCTGGTCGCGCTGGCCGGTGAGCAGGCGTACGGGGTGCCGCTCGGCGTCGACGGCTATGTCTGGGGCTCCAACTCGCAGGTGCTCAACAACATGGTGGTGCTGGCCACGGCCCACGACCTGACGGGCGAGACCGCCTACCGGGACGCGGTGCTGACCGGCCTGGACTACCTGTTGGGACGCAACCCGCTGAACCTCTCCTACGTGACGGGCCACGGCGAGCGCGACGTCCACAACCAGCACCACCGCTTCTGGGCCAACCAGCTGGACCCGAGCCTGCCGAACCCGGCCCCCGGCTCGGTGGCCGGCGGTCCCAACAGCGCGCTCCAGGACCCGGTGGCCGAGGACCTGCTCCAGGGCTGCGCCCCGGCGATGTGCTTCGTCGACCACATCGAGTCGTACTCGACCAACGAGATCACCATCAACTGGAACGCCCCCCTGGCCTGGATCGCCTCCTACACGGACGACCTCGCCGGCGGGTCCCCCGCCACCGAGTGACCGGTGCCCGCCCGCCCCTCGTCCGGTCTCCGGGCGGGGGGCGGGCGGTCCCGGGGCTTTCGCGCCGGGCGCCTACGCTGGGGGACATGCCGGTCTCCCGTTCGCGTAAGCCGAAGCCGAAGCAGCGCCGTCCGTCGAGTGGGCGGACGAGCGCGCGCCGTCCCGCGGCCTCGCGGTCCGTGCGGGAGGGCGCGAGCCGGCCGCGGCGGCTGGGGGTGGGCCTGGTGGCCGTCCTGGTCGTGTTGTTCCTGTTGGTGGGCACCATCGCGGCGCTGCTGGTCAGCGGCGGGAACGACGACGACGCCGACGGGGCCGGCGGCCAGGAGGAGGTCGTGCCGCTGCCGGACGGCCATCCGGCGCTCGAACTGGCACGGCGGGACGCGAACGACCCGCTGGCGCTCGGCGAGGCGGACGCGCCGGTGGTCATGATCGAGTACGCCGACTTCCAGTGCGCGTTCTGCGGGACGCACGCCAGGGGCGTGCACGGGACGCTGGTCGAGGAGTACGTGGAGCGGGGGCTGCTGCGCATCGAGTTCCGCAACTTCCCGATCAACGGGCCGGAGTCGGACGCCGCCGCGCGGGCCGCGTGGGCGGCGGGGCGGCAGGGGCGGTTCTGGGAGTTCTACGAGGCTGCGTTCGCCGAGGAGTTCCACCTGGAGAGCGGCCGGTTCTCGGATGAGGGGCTGACGGAGCTGGCCGGGGAGGCCGGGGTGCCGGACGTGGAGCGGCTGTTGGCCGACATGGAGTCGGAGGAGGCCGGCGAGGCGGTCGGCGCCGACGCCGAGGAGGCGATGGACCTGGGGATCACCACGCCGCCGTCGTTCCTGGTCAACGGGCAGCCGATCCAGGGGTCCCGGCCGTTCGCCGAGTTCGCGGAGCTGATCGAGCCGCTGGCGGAGGCCGCGGAGAGCTCCTGAGGCGCGGAGGTATGGCACCCTCGCAAGCGATCACGCTGAGTCTCAAACCTTGAGCGAACGGTAGCCGTTCCCGATCGTTTCGATCAACTCCCGTCGACTACGGGCGTTTGCCGCCAATGCCGGTCAGAGAGCGGTTGCGGGGTCCGCGCCGGTCTAGCGTCCTGCCTCATGGCCGAGCATCGCGGGCGCCGCCGGCGGCGTCCCATCTACCGAAAACCCTGGTCGTCCAGACGTCCCGCCCTGCGGGTCGCCGCCGGGCTCACCCTTGCCGGCGCCGCCGCCACCGCGCTGGAGGCGCCGGCGATGGCCGAGCCCGAGCCGACCCTCGCCGAGGTCGAGGAGCGCGTCGACACCCTGCACCATGAGGCGGAGCGGGCCACCGAGGCGTACAACGAGGCGACCGAGACCGCCGAGGAGGCGGAGGCGGAGCTGGCCGAGCTGGCGGCCAGGTCCGACCGGCGCACCGAGGAGTTGAACGACGCGCGCGACGCCCTCGGCGCGCACGCCAGCGCGAGCTACCGCTCGGGCGGGATGCCGGCCGGGCTGGCCCTCGCGCTCTCCAGCGACCCGGAGGAGTACCTGCGCCGCGCCGCCGTGGCCAGCCGCACCGGCGACCGGCAGGCGCAGCGGGTGCGCGAGGTCACGGAGAAGCTGCGCGACCTGGAGCAGTTGCGGGACGAGGCGGACGAGCGCGCCGAGACGGTCGAGGCGGCGCGGGAGGAGGCCGAGCGGCACCGCGAGACGGTCGAGGAGCGGCTGGCGGAGGCGGAGGAGCTGCTGGCGACCCGCACCGCGGAGGAGCGCGAGCGGCTGCTCGCCGAGGAGAACGAGGGCCTGGCCCCGGCCCGCGCCGGGCGGGACGAGCCGCGGCCGGCGGGTCCGGTGGAGGCGCCGTCGGCGCGGGCGGCGACGGCGGTCGGCTTCGCGCTGGCGCAGGTGGGCAAGCCGTACGGCTGGGGCGCCACGGGCCCCGACGCGTTCGACTGCTCCGGGCTGACGCAGGCCGCGTGGGGCGCGGCGGGGGTGTCGCTGCCGCGCACCAGCTACGCGCAGGCCACGGCCGGGCCGCGTGTCGCGCGTTCCGAGTTGGCCCCCGGCGACCTGGTGTTCTACTACGCGGACAACAGCCATGTCGCGCTCTACATCGGCAACGGCCAGATCGTGCACGCGGCCAGGTCGGGTACCCCGGTGCGGCTGGCGGGCGTCGACTCGATGCCGTTCAGCGGCGCGACCCGGCCCGCGTGAGCGCGCGCGGGTAAGGCAGAATCCCTAGGGCCACAAGACATCGAGGAGCGTCTATCCACGGCCCGGCGTTGATGCGTAAGGCGCCGGTCGCCGGCCCCGCGCTCCGGGCCCGGGGGAAGTAGGGAACACGGTGGCCGAGGAGCCGTCCAGCGAAGCCGCGCCGAGCGGGGCGCCGGAGGCCGCGCGCCCGGCGTCGCCGGCCCATCCGGCGGACTGCGCGTGCGGCGACTGCCCGCAGTCGACCCGGGCGGCGCTGCGCCGCTCCGAGGAGGCGCTGGCCGAGCTGCGCGACCGACTGGCCAGGGGCGACGGGATACCGCCGGCCCTGGGCCACTCCCCCGAGGCGTCCCGGCAGTGGATCTCCGACGAACTGACCGAGGCCGCCCGGGAGGTGGCCGCCGGCACCGAGGCGCACGGCCGCTTCCGGCTGGCGAGGCTGGCCGACCGCGCGTCGTTCGCGCTGTGGGGCGTGGTGGTGGCGCTGGCCCTGGGCCAGGGCGTGACCGCGCTGCTGGGCGACCGGGGTTGGACGACCGCGCGCACCACGGCGCTGCTGGCCGCCGCGCTGGTCGCCGCCGTGCTGACGGTCGTGGGCCGGGCGCACCGCGAGCGCGGCGGGTTTCTGGCGCCGCTGGTCGGGGAGGACAACCGGCTGTCGACCTCCCGCGCGGTGGCCGCCGGCTGGCTGCTGTTCTGCGGGGTGACCGTGCTGATGCTGGCGTTCACGCTGGCCGGCCTCGGCGACGGCGGTGAACGGTCGGCGCTGCTCGACGGGTTGGGCCCCACGCACGGTGGGGGGCTGCTGGCCGCGGTCGCGCTCTCGTGCGCGGTGACGGTGTGGGTGCGGCACACGGTGGCGACGCGGGTGCGCGGCTTCCGGATGCAGAAGGTCAGGGCCGCGGGGCCGCGCCCCGCCGACCTGTTGACCGACGACGCGGGGCGCGGCAGCTTCCCGGACACGCAGTACCTGCTGGTGAACGCGGCGGCGATGGTGCTGGTCGGGGTGCGACTGGCGCGGGCGCCACGGGAGTTGCCCGACCTGCCGTGGGGTGTGGCGCTGCTGCTCGCGGTCTCCGCGCTGACCTATCTGGGCGCCAAGTACACCGAGGGCGCGCGCCCGGTGATCCAGTCCGTGGTGCGGGTGCGGGAGCCGGGCACGGTGGTGGCGCCGATCCGGCAGGGCGACGAACTGGAGATCAGGGGCTCGGGTTTTGTGCCGGCCGGCGCCGATTCGGCGCAGCGGCTGGCGGAGACGGTGGTGCGGATCGGGGGCCTGACAGTGCCGGTGCCGCTGGTGCCCCGGCGCGGCGGGTTCGACAACCCGCGCGACGACCGGCTGGTGGTGTGTGTGCCGGCCGAGGTCGAACCGGGCCGGGTCGAGGTGCAGGTGATCACCGCGGCCGGCACGGAGTCTGGCCGCTACCGCGTCACGGTGGCAGACTGACCCGTCCCAGAAAGCCGCGACGAAAGGGCGTCGGCCCATGTCGGTGTCGGACCAGTTGGGCGGCCATCCCCCGGTGCCCGGGGGCCCCGGAGGCGTCCGGGATGCCGCGGCGCGGTGGGCGATGCTGCCGCTGCGCCTGTTCCTCGGGTTCACCTTCCTCTACGCGGGGATCGACAAGTACGTGGACGGCGGCCCCTTCAGCTCGGTGATGAACACCGACACGATGGAGGGGATGCTGACGGTCGCCAAGGACGACTCGCCGGTGCCCTGGCTGGTCGATCTGGCGTTGGAGTCCCCCGAGTTGATGGGGCACGGGACGGCCGTCGCGGAGATCGTGATCGGGGTGGCGATCCTGGTGGGGCTGCGCACCCGGTGGGCGGCGGCGCTGGGCGCGCTGCTGGCGCTGGCGTTCTGGCTGACCGTCTCCTGGTCGTCGGACCCGTACTACTTCGGTCCCGACCTGCCGCTGCTCTTCGGCTTCGTGACGCTGGCCCTGGCGGGCGGCGGCCCGTACACGGTGGACGGGCTGCTGGGCTCGAAGCCGTGGTTCCTGCCGCAGCGCAAGAGCAAGATCTTCCGCTGAGCCTGCGCCCCCGCCGGGCCGAAACGGGCTCGGCGGGGACGGGCTCGGCGGGGAGAGGCTCGGCGGGAACGGACGGCGGCCCACCGGGAGTCAGGCGGGGCGGCGGATCCCGAGCCCGTGGAGTTCGACCGCGTGGAACGGTGCGCCGCCGACGGAGTCGACGCCGTCGAGGCTGAGGGCGCTCAGCCGCCCGTGGCCGCCGGCCGCCTCCCGGCCGGTGTGCGGGTCGTCCCCCGCGCGTTCGAAGGTGACGGCGGCCCCCGGCAGCGGAACCCGGGTGCCCTCGGCGGGGAGGCCGAGCAGCTCCCCCAACGCGCGGGCGGCGGCCTCCGGTTCGGGGACCGAGACGACCAGCCCGGTCAGATCGTGCGGCCCGCGCTCGAACGCGCCGGGCGGCAGGCCGGCGACCAGCTCCTCGCCGGACGGCGTGCAGGTGATGAAGAACGGCCACCACGACGGCCCGTCCAGCACGAACACCTCGACGAACGAGATGCCGTGCTCGGCCAGTTCGATCTCCACCACCTCGACCCGGTGCCCGGCGGCGCGCAGCCGGGCGGCCGTGGCGTGCGCGTCGACCACGTCGACCGCGAAGGTGAGCGGGCCCGCCGGGCCGGACAGCGCCTCGATCGCCGGCTCCAGCAGGCGCACCCCCCGCTCGAAGCGGGAACGGGGCAGCGCGGCGCGGTCGGTGACGGTGAGGATCTCGACGTAGCGGGCGTCCAGCCGCCAGCCGCCGTTCTGGAAGCCGTCGCGCGCTTCGTTGGTGTGGGCCGGCAGCCCGGCCGCGCGGTAGGCGGCCACCGCCTCGGGCACGTCGGGCACGTAGTGCAGCAGATGGTCGAACCGGGGGCGCTCGTCGGAAGAGTTCATCAGGTAAGGCTAACCTTACCTACCCCTCGCCGGCGCCCACCTCGTCCGCCTCCCGCGCCTTCGCCGTCTCCCGCGCCTTCGCCGTCTCGCGCGGCCCCCTCGCCCGGCGCACCGCGACGGCGATCACCGCGACCACGGCCGCCAGCAGCAGCGCGGCCGGCAGCATCGCGAACCGCGCCGCCACGGGCACGTCGGTCTCGTCGACGGCGTCCAGGGCGTAGAGCGCCGCGATCGGCAGCAGACACAACCCCAGCACCAGCCGGGCCGGTTCGAACCGGTGGCGCCCCACCCGGGGGCGGCGGCCCGCCCGGCACCGATGTCCTCCGTCGCTCACGGCCGTGGCTCCTCTCCCGCGCGCTGGACCTGGACATGCCCGATGCCCATCTCCAGCCGCAGCTCCATCCGTGCGTTCTCCACCGTCTCCCCCGCGGCCTCGCGTTCCGTCTCCTCGGCCGCGTCGACCACGGCCGGATACTCCAGGAGACGGTCCTGCCCGAAGCCGCCCCAGGAGTCGCGGTTGTCGTTGTCCCCGAGGCCGCGCAGCGGCTGGTAGGTGAACGCCCCGGCGCCGATGTCCACCGAGACCTCCAGGTCGACGTCGTAGGGCACCAGCACGGTGACCTCGCCGGCGCCGGCCCGCACCTCGGTGGCCAACGTGCCCCCGGCCTCCAGGTCCACCCCCGTCAGGTCCAACTCGGCCTGCCCGCTGCCCAGTTCGTACTGGGGCCGGACCATCTCCGCGTCACCCGGCCGCCATTCGTGGCTCTCCCAGCTGGTGGTGATGTTCTCCGGCAGCACGGAGGCGCCCGCCAGCATCGCGCCCGTCAGCAGCACGGAGACGATCGTGCCGGCCCCCAGCCGCCCCCAGAAGGCGCTGACCACCAGCCCGACGGCGAAGACCACCAGCGCCGAGGAGAAACCGACGACCAGCGCGGGCCCCAGCGGCTGACTGGCCCAGGACGCCGCGAGACCGGCGCCGAACGCGAGCACCGCGCCGAGGAACACCAGCCCGCCCAGCCGCAGCTCACGCGGCTGCGGCGGCGGCACCGGCGGCCCGCCGGGACGGCCGGCCGACCCCGGCGCCGGCGGACGCCCGGCCGGCGGGGCGCCCGTCTGGGTGTAGTCGCCCGGCGCCGCCTGCTCCGGACCCCACAGATAGCTGGCCTGGCCCGCGTTCCCCCGCCACCACGAGGGGCCGCTCGGCGCCGGGGGCCGCCGCGCCTCCGGCGGCGCCTCGGCCGCGGCCTGCGCCAGCTTCGGGTGCGCCGGCGTCCCCTCGGGCGTCGTCTCCTGCTCGGCCCCCCGCCGGTACTTCGCCCAGTAGGCGGCCGCCGCCAACGCGGCCAGCACCTCGAGCGAGAACCACGTCGTCGTCCGGCTGCCCCCCAACGACGCCAGCAGCAGCCCGCACCCGGCGACCACGAAGAGCAGCGCCGTCAGCCCCGGCCCCTCGACCCGGCCGGAGAGCAGCCGCCGCCCCTCGTTCTCCTCCTCGCCCTCGAACGGCGTGATCAGCCAGGCGACGCCGTACACGACCAGCCCGAGACCGCCCAGCACCGACAGCACCACCAGCGACACCCGGAAGATCACCGGGTCCATCCGGTAGTGCCGGCCGAAGCCGCCGCACACACCGCCGATCACCTTGTGCTTGCGAGAGCGGCGCAACGGTGCCTCGGCGGGCGCCGGCGGCGTCGCCGTCGAGGTCGGCCCGGTGCCGGCCCCCGGCCACGTACGGTCGTCGGTCATGGGGTCATCCTCTCCCCGTCCGCCCCGCGACGGAATCGGGGGAGCCCCGGAGAGCGCCCCTGACGTCCCCTTCCGGGGCACCCCTGATGTGCGGGCGGGACGGCTCGTGTGACGATGCGGGGCATGACGATGGCCACGCCCTACGCGAGCGCCGGGGACGAGGCACCGGTCCGCAAGCTCTACCGCAGCGCGGACGGACGCTGGTTGGGCGGAGTCGCCCAGGGCCTGGCCGGGCACCTGGGCGTCCCGGTCTCCTGGGTCCGGGTGATCCTGCTGGTGCTGTTCTCCTCCAACGGACTGGGCGTGCTGCTCTACGCGGTCTTCTGGTTCGTGGTGCCGCTCGGCGCCCCGGAGACCACGCCGGCCGCGCCGGCGCGCCGCAGAATGACCTGGCGCAAGCCGGGCAAGGAGTCGCTGGTCGCGTTCCTGGTGCTGGCCGTCGCGCTCTTCGCGTTCGCCGGCAGCATCCAGTACCCGATCTCCTCGCGCTACCTGCTGCCGTTGCTGATCATCGGCGTCGGCGCCGCGGTCGTCTGGCGCCAGGCGGACAACTCGCGCCGCGCCGCCTGGGCCGAGGCCACCCGCAGAAGCCGCTGGCTGCCGCTGCTGCGCAGCGCGGCCGGCGCGGTCCTCGTCGGCGCCGGCGTCTCCGTCTTCGTGGTGGGCCAGGGCGGCGCGGCCACCGAGAGCCTGGGCGTCGCGCTCCAGGCGTCGGTCGCCGTGGTCGTCGGCATCGCGCTGCTGGCCGGGCCCTATCTGGTGCGGATCGTGCAGGACCTCTCCGAGGAGCGCACCATGCGCATCCGCGCCCAGGAACGCGCCGAGGTCGCCGCCCACGTGCACGACTCGGTGCTGCACACCCTGACGTTGATCCAGCGCAACGCCGAGAACGGCCGCGAGGTCGCCCGCCTCGCGCGCGCCCAGGAACGCGAACTCCGCGCCTGGCTCTACCGTTCCGCCGAGTCCGGCGACGCCCAGCCGGTGGAGGACGACGACGAGCCGAAGACCCTCGCCGAGGCGGTGCGCGCCACCGCCGCCTCCGTCGAGGACCACCACGGGGTGCAGATCGAGGTGGTCTGCGTCGGCGACTGCCCCCTCGACGAACCGCTGGGCGCCGCGCTCCAGGCAGCGCGTGAGGCCATGGTCAACGCGGCCAAGTACGGTGGGGAGGGCGGGCCCATCCGGGTGTTCGCCGAGGTCGAGGGCCGCACGGTCTTCGTCTCGGTGCGCGACCGGGGGCCGGGCTTCGACCAGGACTCGGTGCCGGCCGACCGGATGGGCGTGCGCGAGTCCATCGTGGGCCGGATGCGGCGCAACGGCGGCACCGCCCGGGTACGGTCCACACCAGGCGAGGGCACAGAGGTGGAGCTGACGATGGAGCGATCCGAATGAACCGGTCACCGGAGGAACGACGCGCCCGGGTGGTGCTGGTCGACGACCACCGCATGTTCCGCGCGGGGGTGCAGGCCGAGATCGGCCGCACCGAGGAGACCGGCGTCGAGGTGGTCGGCGAGGCCGGCGACGTCGACCAGGCGATCACCGTGATCAAGGCCGCCGCGCCCGACGTGGTGCTGCTGGACGTGCACCTGCCGGGCGGCGGCGGCGTCGAGGTGCTGCGCCGCAGCTCGGAGCTGATGAGCGCGGCGGCCAACCCGGTCCGTTTCCTCGCGCTCTCCGTCTCCGACGCGGCCGAGGACGTCATCGGCGTCATCCGCGGCGGCGCGCGCGGGTACGTCACCAAGACGATCACCGGGACCGACCTGGTCGACGCGATCTTCCGCGTCTCGGACGGCGACGCGGTCTTCTCCCCGCGGCTCGCGGGCTTCGTGCTGGACGCGTTCGCCTCCTCCGAGGCCCCGCCCGTCGACGAGGACATGGACCGGCTGACCCAGCGCGAACGCGAGGTGCTGCGGCTGATCGCCCGCGGTTACGCGTACAAGGAGGTCGGCAAGGAGCTGTTCATCTCCGTGAAGACGGTCGAGAGCCATGTCTCGGCGGTGCTCCGCAAGCTCCAGCTCTCCAACCGCCACGAGCTCACCCGTTGGGCGACCGCGCGCCGGCTCGTCTGAGCCCGCGTCGCTCCCCGGGTTGGCGCCGCCGCTGGCCAAGACTGGGGCGGTGTTCGGATTCGTGGTGCTCGCGGCGGCGCTGGTCGCGGCGGGACGAGAGGCGTGGCGCGCCCCCTCGTTCCGCGGCGCCGCGCTCTCCCTGCTGCTCGTCCTGGTCACCGGGACGGTCTTCTACCGGGTGCACGAGCACTGGTCGGTGCTGGAGTCGCTGTACTTCTCGGTGACCACGGGCCTGACCATCGGCTACGGCGACCTGGCGCCCACCACGACCCTCTCGCGCGTCTTCACGATGATCTACGCGGCGAGCGCCGTCAGCCTCTTCGCCATGGTCGGCGGCCTCCTCGCCCGCACCGGCCTCGCCCACCGCCGCTCCCTCCGGCACCGGGACCCCTCCTGAGCGTTCCCCCGCCCCCGCCGGTCACTCCCACTCGATCGTGCCGGGCGGCTTGCTCGTGATGTCGAGGGTGACGCGGTTGACGTCGCGGACCTCGTTGGTGATGCGGTTGGAGATGCGGGCCAGCAGGTCGTACGGGAGGCGGGACCAGTCGGCCGTCATGGCGTCCTCGGAGCTGACCGGGCGCAGCACGATCGGGTGGCCGTAGGTGCGGCCGTCGCCCTGGACGCCGACGCTGCGGACGTCGGCGAGGAGGACGACGGGGCACTGCCAGATGTCGCGGTCGAGGCCGGCGGCCGTCAGCTCCTCGCGGACGATGGCGTCGGCCTCGCGCAGCAGGTCCAGGCGTTCCCTGGTGACCTCGCCGATGATGCGGATGCCCAGGCCGGGGCCGGGGAACGGCTGGCGGTGGACGATCTCCTCCGGCAGGCCCAGCTCCTGGCCGACCAGGCGGACCTCGTCCTTGAACAACTGCCGCAGCGGCTCGACCAGTTGGAACTCGATGTCCTCGGGGAGACCGCCCACGTTGTGGTGGGACTTGATGTTGGCAGTGCCCGTCCCGCCGCCGGACTCGACGACGTCGGGGTAGAGGGTGCCCTGGACGAGGAAGGCCACGTCCTCCCCGGCGGCGCCGGCCTCGGCGACGAGCTCGGCCTGCGCCTGCTCGAAGACCCGGATGAACTCGCGGCCGATGATCTTCCGCTTGGTCTCCGGGTCGGAGACCCCGGCCAGCGCGTCGAGGAAGCGTTCCGAGGCGTCGACCAGCCGCAGCGTCGCGCCCGTCGCGGCGACGAAGTCCTTCTCGACCTGCTCGGTCTCGCCCTTGCGCATCAGCCCGTGGTCGACGTAGACGCAGGTGAGCTGCTCGCCGACGGCCCGGTTGACCAGCGCGGCGGCGACCGCCGAGTCGACGCCGCCGGAGAGCGCGCAGATGGCGCGCTTGGAGCCGATCTGGGCGCGGATGGCCGCGACCTGCTCCTCGACGATGGAGCCGGTCGTCCAGCTCGGGTCGATCCTGGCGCCCCGGTAGAGGAAGTGCTCCAGCACCTGCTGGCCGTGGGTGGAGTGCAGCACCTCGGGGTGGTGCTGGACGCCGTAGAGCCGGCGCTCGTCGTTCTCGAACGCGGCGACGGGAACGGTGTCCGTGGCGGCAGTCACCACGAAGCCCTCGGGCGCGGCCGAGCAGGCGTCGCCGTGCGACATCCAGACCTGCTGCTCGTCGGGCGTCCCCTCGAAGAGGGTCGAACCGGAGCGGGTCACCGACAGCTGGGTGCGGCCGTACTCGCGGGCGCCGGTGTTGTCGACCGTGCCGCCGAGGGCCTGGGCCATCAGCTGGAAGCCGTAACACATCCCGAAGACGGGCACGCCCGCCTCGAAGATCGCGGGGTCGATGCCGGGGGCGTCCTCGGCGTACACGGACGAGGGGCCGCCGGAGAGGATGATCGCGCTCGGGCGCCTGGCGAGGATCTCGTCCACCGGGGTGGTGGAGGGCACGATCTCGCTGTAGACCCGGGCCTCCCTGACCCTGCGGGCGATGAGCTGGGCGTACTGCGCGCCGAAGTCGACGACGAGGACCGTGTCCTGGGGGGCCGTCTCTGCCACGGTTGCCACGGATGCCACAGAACTGCCTTTCGTGCCTACCCGGCCTGCTGCCTGTCGGCGTCTTTGGTGCGAGCGGTGCGGTGATGCGATGGGTGCGGGTGATGCGGGGTGCCGGCGTCCGGGCGGCGGCGAGGTGGTCGCCGCGCGGGCGCGCGGTGTGGGGGTGTGGCCCGAGTCTACCGGCGGCCCGGGGGCCGCGGTCCTGGCGTCCACGGGCCGGGCCCGGGGCGAGGGCCGGGGCGGCGGGGGCCTTGGGGGCGGCGGCGGGCAGTGGCATACTCGGGCGCATGGCACAGCGGCGACACATCTTCTTCACCTATGGCACCGGCCCGGTCGGTTGTCATGGGGAGTGTCGCACGCGGCACTGACAATGAAGACTCCCCGACGCCCCGGGCCCGGATCAACCGGCCCGGGGCGTCGTCGCGTTCGTGGGCCGGACGCTCCGGTCCCGGACTTCGGGGGACAGTTCCAGGGAGAACGGATCATGACGACTCAGACGACCACCACCCCGCCCCGGGCCGCCGGCACCGAAGGCGCGGCCGGCCTCGAAGCCCCCGCCGGCACCGAAGGCGCCGACGCCGACCCCGAGGCGGCCATCGCGCGGGCGCGCGCCGACATCGACGCGCTGGACGAGGAGATCGTGCGTCTCCTTCGCCGGCGCATGGCGCTCTCCGAGGGCGTGCAGCACATCCGGATGGCGCGCGGCGGCCGGCGGACCGACCTCGCGCGGGAGAACGAGGTACTGCGCCGCTGGCACGCGGAGTTGGGCCAGCCGGGCACCGCGTTGGCGATGACGCTGCTGGAACTCTGCCGGGGCCGCGTCTGACCCACCGGCCCCGGGAGGCGCCGGCCGAACCGGGGCACGACGCGTCACCCGTACGGAGCGTGACCGCCCGCCCGAGGCTTCGTTGAAGGTGGTGTCCCCGGGGCGATGAGGCGCCGTGGTCCGCGCGGTGTGGCGAGGACCACGCGCCGTGGGACCTCGCTCCGGTGCGGTGGCCGGGCAGCAGGGGACAGCAGGCCGGTCACGCCCCACGGCCGGTTCTCGGGACGCCGAGGACCGGCCGCCCCGGCCTCGCGGGCAGCGCCCCGCCTCCCGCGTGAGGCGACGCACGCGAGCGGGGGCCAAGGACGTTGGCGAGCCACGGCGCACCCCCCTCCAGTGGTTCGACCAACGAAAAGCGGCGCCTACCCCCCGGGTGCCGCTCCCAGCACAGGCGCCGCCCTGTCGCCGTGCTGACCGGGGGCCTCGGCCGGCGGCCGGGGCCCCCGGGACCCCTTCCCCCGAGCGAGCCCCGGCCCGCCCGGCGATGCGGCTGAAGACGGGACGGAAAGCCCGTGTCCCTTTCGTGACCGAGCGGCGAACAACCTTCCACGCGATTCAACGGTCTCAGCACATGTACAGCCGTTTACCGGCTGTGCCATCATGAACGGAGAGGCCCGCTCCATTCCCCCGTCGAGCGGGCCTCTTCATCTGTCCGGAATGTCGCCCCGCACCCCGGGCACCCCGCCATGCCCTTCACTGGTCCAGACCACCAGGGGGCGCCTCGTCGTCCCCGCCCGAGGCGGGTGGCGGCACCGGGGGCACGGGCAGCACGACCGGGAGCCGCAGCGCGCCGAAGGCCGACTCGGGAACGGCCGGACGGCGCGGCGGCGTCGGGCGCAGCGAGCGGTAGGGCTCGTCGGGTGCCGGCCGCGCGTCCGGCTCGCCCGCGTTGGGCCACAGCGCGAACGCGCGCTCCGCCTGGGCGGTGATGGTCAGCGCCGGGTTGACGCCGAGGTTGGCGGAGACGGCCGAGCCGTCGACCACGCTGATCCCCGGGTGGCCGTGCAGCCGGTGGTAGGGGTCGACCACCCCGCGCTCGGCGGTGTCCCCGATCGGGCAGCCGCCGAGGAAGTGCGCGGTCAGCGGCGTGCCGACCAGCTCTCCCACGTTGGTGCCGGCGAACCCGCCGATGTCCTCGGCGAGATGGCGCGCGGCCTCGGCGCCGGCCGGGATGTGGTCCGGGTTGGGGGCGCCGTGCCCCTGCCGCGCGGTGAGCAGCCCCCGGCCGGGGCGCCGCGTTCTGCGGTAGGTGGTCAGCGAGTTGTCGTGGGTCTGCATCACCAGCCCGATGATGGTCCGCTCCGACCAGCGCCGGTTGGACAGCGACAGCACGAAGACCACCGGGTGGCGCACGCTGGTCGCGGCGTAGGCGAGCAGCCGGGGCAGCCGGCCGCCCCTGCGGAACTGCTTGATCGACAAAAACCCCATCGCGTTGGAGCCCTTGCCGTAGCGGACGGGCTCGACGTGGGTGTGCTCGTCGGGGTGGATGGAGGAGGTGATCGCCACGCCCCGACTGAAGTCGAGGGTCGCGTCCTCGCCGTGCCGGGCGCGGTAGCGGCGGGGGATGGTGCTGGCGCCGACCAGCGCCTCGGAGTTGGTGCGGGTGAGGGTGCCGAGCCGGGCGGAGAGCCGGGGCAGCGTTCCCTGGTCGCGCATCCGGTGCAGCAGCGTCTGGGTGCCGTAGGTGCCGGCGGCGAGCACCACCCGGCGCACGCGCAGCACGGTGCGCTGTCGGCGCCGGCGGCGCGCCCCCGCCCTCGTCGGCACGCAGGTGACCAGATGGCCGCCGCCGTCGGGGAGTTCCGGCGCCTCCGCGACCTCGGTGACGGTGGTCAACGGGCGTATCTCGGCGCCGGCGCGCTCGGCGAGGTGGAGGTAGTTCTCGTTGAGGGTGTTCTTGGCGCCGTGCCGGCAGCCGGTCATGCACTCGCCGCACTCCAGGCAGCCGCGCCGCGAGGGGCCCGCGCCGCCGAAGTACGGGTCGGGGACCTCCTCCCCCGGCCGCGCCCGCCGCTCGCCGTCGGCGTCCTCGCCGTCCCCGAAGAAGACGCCGACCGGCGCCATCCGGAACGTGTCGCCCACGCCCATCCGCTCGGCCGCGCACCGCAGATGCCGGTCGGACGCGGTCACGGTCGGGTTGGTCCGCACCCCCAGCATCCGCCTGGCCTGCTCGTAGTACGGGGTCAACTCCCGCCGCCAGTCGGTGATGTGGCGCCACTGCCGGTCCTCGAAGAAGGCGTCGGGCGGCACATAGAGCGTGTTGGCGTAGTTGAGCGAGCCGCCGCCGACCCCGGAACCTGCCAGGATCATGACATTACTGAGAAGATGGATGCGCTGGATCCCGTAGAGGCCGAGCCTCGGCGCCCACAGGTAGTCGCGCAGGTGCCAGGAGTTCTTCGGCAGTCGCTCCCTGCTGAACCGGCGGCCGGCCTCCAGGACCACCACCCGGTACCCCTTCTCGCTCAGCCGCAGCGCGGCCACGGCCCCGCCGAAGCCGGAGCCCACCACGGCCACGTCGTAGTCGAACGCGGTGTCCGCGCCGCCCGGTTCCTCGCCCGGGAGCTCGGGCCCGCCGGCCATCAGCGCACCCCCAGCGACTTCAGCGCGCGCAGCGAGCGGCTGATCAACGCGGCGTAGCGGCGGTCGTCGAGGCCGTGCGACGGGGCGAGCGGCAGCAGTCGCTGGCGGGCGACGGTCTGCGGCTCGGTGTACTTCAGCAGCCCGTCGGCGCCGTGGCGCCGGCCGAGCCCGGAGTCGCCCATGCCGCCCATCGGCGACCCGACGCTGCCGTAGGCCGCGGCGTACCCCTCGTTGATGTTGACCGTGCCGGTGCGCAGCCGCCGGGCGATCCGGCCGGCGCGGCGTGAGTCGCGCGACCAGACGCTGGCGTTGAGCCCGAACGAGGTGTCGTTGGCCCTCGCCACCGCCTCGTCCTCGTCGGTGAAGCGGTAGACCGAGACGACGGGACCGAAGGTCTCCTCGGCGCAGACCCGCATGGCGGGGGTGACCCCCTCCAGCACGGTGGGCTCGTGGAAGAACGGCCCCAGGTCGGGCCGGTGCCGCCCGCCGGTGAGCACCCTGGCCCCCCGCGCGACGGCGTCCTCGACATGGGTGGCGACGGTGGCGAGTTGGGCGGCCGAGCAGAGGCTGCCCATGTCCGTGCCGTAGTCGAGGGCGGGCCCGAGCCGCATCGCCTCGACCCGGGCGACGAACCGGGCGAGGAAGTCGTCCGCCACCGAGGCGTCGACCAGCAGCCGTTCGACGGAGACGCACAGCTGCCCCGAGGAGGAGAAGGCGGCGCGCACCGCGCCCTCGGCGGCCCGGTCGAGGTCGGCGTCGCGGAGCACCAGCAGCGCGTTCTTGCCGCCCAACTCCAGGCTGGCGCCGATGAGTCGGGCGGCGGCGCGCTGGGCCACCTCGCGCCCGGTGCGGGTCGAGCCGGTGAACGTGACGTAGTCGGCGTGCTCCACGACGGCCGGGCCGACGACGGGCCCCTCCCCCAGCACCACCGTCCAGACGTCCTCGGGCAGCCCCGCCTCGCCCATCAGCCGGCGCGCCCACAGGGCGGTGAGCGCGGTCTCCGTGTCGGGCTTCATGACGACGGCGTTGCCGGCGAGCAGCGCGGGCAGCACGTCGCCGGCGGTCAGCTCAAGCGGGTAGTTCCACGGCGCTATGTGGCCGACCACCCCGTGCGGGTGGCGGACCTCTCTGACCTGGGTGAGCAGCGGTATCGCGCCCAGGTGGCGGCGCTCACCGAGCCGGCCGGGCGCGGTGCGGCCGTAGTGGCGGGCGGCCATCGCCACCGCCTGCACCTCCTCGTGCGCCGCGAGCCGGCTCTTGCCGGTCTCCAGCTGCACGAGGTCGAGCACCTCCGACTGGCGGCGCAGCAGCAGGTCGTGGAAGCGCAGCGCGACCCGGGCGCGCTCCCTGACCGATCTGGCCGCCCAGGCAGGCTGGGCCGCCCTGGCCCGCCGGAACGCGTCGGCCACCTCGTCCAGGGAAGCCTCGGGCAGCTCGGCCAACCGCTCCCCGGTGAACGGACAGTGGCACGCGGTGCGCCCGCCGCCCACCACGCCCGCGGTCAGCGACTCGACCAGAGCGGGGGTGACGATACGGGCGGCGGCCTCGCTCACGTCGGACTGCGCTGTCGTCATAGCCGGAGGGTACGTCGGAGTGTGGGCTATTCCTACCCGTTGGTAACGCCTTTTTGCCAGTGACCACTGGCATGAAGCGCCGCGCCGGCGACACCGGACCGCCCACCGGCGCGAAGGGGCGCGGGGAACCGCGCGAGCACCCCGCCACGGCGGTGCGTGCCGTCGCCGACCGGCGCGCGGGACCGCCAGGTCCGAATACCGCTAGTGCCCGAACTGGCGTTCCCCTTATCGTCGGCCCATGTCACGTCTCCTCAAGGCCGACGCGTCCGCCGCCGGTTGGGTCGCGCTCGGGGCGGCCGGCGTCACCGTGGTGCTCTGGGCGACCGCGTTCGTCTCCATCCGCAGCGCCGGCGAGGCGTACTCACCCGGCGCGCTGGCCCTCGGCCGACTGGCCGTCGGCTCACTGGTGTTGGGCGCCTTCTGCCTGGTGCGCCGCCAGGGCTGGCCGCCGCGGGCCGCCTGGCCCGGCATCCTGCTCTCCGGGGTGCTCTGGTTCGGCCTGTACATGGTCGCCCTGAACTGGGGCGAGCGGGAGTTGGACGCCGGCACCGCCGCGATGGTGGTGAACGTCGGCCCGGTGCTGATCGCGCTGCTCAGCGCGTGGCTGCTGAGCGAGGGCCTGCCAGGACCGCTGCTCGCGGGGATGGCCGTCTCGTTCGCGGGCGCCGTCGTCGTCGGCCTTTCGGCGACCGACTCCACGCACGCCTCGCCACTGGGCGTGCTGCTCTGCCTGCTGGCGGCCGTCTGCTACGCGGCCGGCGTGGTCGCCCAGAAGCCCGCGCTGGCGCACGCCGGCGCGCTCCAGGTCACCTTCTGGGGCTGCCTGGTCGGCACGGTGGCCTGCCTGCCGTTCACCGGGGTGCTGCTCTCCGAGGCGGCCGACGCCCCGCTCCCCGCCACGCTCAACATGGTCTATCTGGGCGCGTTCCCCACCGCTGTGGCCTTCACCACCTGGGCGTTCGCGCTGGCCCGCACGACCGCCGGCCGGATGGGGGCGACGACCTACGTGGTGCCGGCGCTGGTCGTGGTGATGGCCTGGGCGCTGCTGGACGAGGCCCCGACCGCCCTCGCCCTGCTGGGCGGCGCGCTCTGCCTCGCCGGCGTCGCGGTCTCGCGCCGCCGCCGGCGGGGCGCGCCCCGCACGGTCGCCGCCGGCGGCCCCGTCCCCGAGCGGTCCGGCGCCCGGGGTCAGGGGCGGAAGACCAGGTCCGCGAGGAGTCCCTGGTAGAGACGGTGCCCGGCCGTCGCCACCTCGCCCTCCGAGCCGAGCGTGGTCACCTGGACCTGCCAGTGCGAGCCGGCCGACGGGCCGCCGAAGTGCAGCGAACGCCGCTCCGCCGGCCCCTCGTGCGGCCGGGCGACACTGGTCGTGACGACCCGCAGCTCCGCCGCGTCGCCGCCCGACTGGAAGTCGGTCGCCCACGCCTCGCCTTCGACGCTCGCGTAGTTGGCGGTGTCGGAGCGGTAGGCGGCGACCTGGTGCTCCGCCTCGGTCAGCGGCGGCGAGGTGAAGCCCGGGTGGTGCCAGAGATCGACCGAGTGGCGCCCGTCGGGCGAGCGGTAGCTCACCTGACGTTCGCTGGAGGGGTTCTGCTCACGGACGTAGCCGGGCGGCAGGGACAGCGTCATGGCGAGGGCCGGTTCGTCGATCGCGTCCCACTGGGCCGGCGGCGCCACCTCCTGCGGCGGGCCGGTGTCATCGAGTTCTTCCAGGTCAGCTGGGTCGGTGGGGTTCTCGGTCGGGTCCGAGGGATCCTCGGCGCCCTCCTCGCCGCCGGCCTGCTCCTGCTCGGCGCCCTCCTCCGCCCGGCCCGCGTCCCGCTCCTCGGGGCTCTCGTCGGCGGCGCGTTCCTCGTCCTCGTCCTCCGGCGCGCGCCCGCTCTGCCCGTCGTCCGCCCCGGCGCCCGCCACCGACTCCGTGTGCTCCCCGGCGCGGTCGCCGCGCGCCGCCGGGTCCCCGTCCTCGCCCGGCCACGGCACCAGCAGCACCCCGGCCGCCAGCAGCACGGCGGCGGCCGCGCCGCCCGCCACCCACCGGGCGCGCCGCCCCCGCAGGAGCCGTCGCAGCCGGGCGGCGAGGCCGGGGCGCGCCTTCGGCGCGGGCGCGCCGGCCGCCTCCCGGCGCAACACCCTGCGTATCTCGTCCGGTTCCGGGCGCGCGCCGGGGCGCTTGCTGAGCAGCCGCAGCATCAGGTCGCCGAGGGCGTCGTCGGCGCGTTCCGGCGGCCGGGGCGGCGCGGAGATCACGGCCTGGATGGTGGCGGCCAACTGCTCCCTGCGGAACGGCGAGACGCCCTCCGTCGCCAGATACAGCAGCACGCCGAGCGACCACAGGTCGGCCTCGGGCCCCGGCTTCTCGCCCAACGCCAG
Organism: Streptomyces zhaozhouensis; assembly: GCF_900230195.1. Lineage (GTDB taxonomy): Bacteria > Actinomycetota > Actinomycetes > Streptomycetales > Streptomycetaceae > Streptomyces > Streptomyces zhaozhouensis. Next base: position 118,657 of record NZ_OCNE01000004.1, on the reverse strand, counting down.
CTCGGGGGCGACGAACTCGGGCGAACCGACGAACGCCCCCGTGTCGGTCAGCGCCTGCTCGCCCTCCACCGCGGCGATCCCGAAGTCCGTCAACACCACCCGGCCGTAGGCGCCGAGCAGCACGTTGCCCGGCTTCACATCGCGGTGCAGCACCCCCGCCTCGTGCGCGGCGACCAGCGCCTCCAGCACGCCGAGACCGATTCGCGCGGCCTCGGCGCGGGGTATCGGCCCCCGCGCCAGAAGGTCCTCCAGCGAACCGCCGCGCACCAGCTCCATCACCATCCAGGGGCGGCCGTCCTCGAAGACCAGGTCGTGGAGGGTGATCACCCCCGGGTGGCCGATCCTGGCGGCGGCCGCCGCCTCCCGGCGCATCCGGGCGAACGCCCGCTGCCGACGCGCCGGTTCGACGGAGGCGGGCAGCCTCGGCTCCTTGACCGCGACCTCCCGGCCGGTGATCTCGTCGCGCGCCCGCCAGACGGTGCCCATCCCGCCCTGCCCGAGCCGCTCCACCAACTGGTAACGGCCGCCCAGCAGTCGGCCCCTCGCGTCGGCCCCAGAAAGGCGTGGGTCGACGTGCGCGCCCTCGTTCACCAGCCCGTTCCCCGTCTGTCCCGTGCTCCGCTTGCCAAGCCCGGCGCCGCGCTCGGCACCGCGCCCGGCGAGCCGCGGAACCACGGCACCGCTGCGGCACCGAACGCGCGTCGGGCCCGTGATCAGCCGCTGCGGCGGTAGCTCTCGGCTGTCACGTCGTAGATGTCGGCCACCCGGTCCCTGAGGTCGTCGGGGCCGAGCACCTGCACCACATGGTAGTCACCGGCGATGAGCAGCACCCGGTTGAACGCCACCAGCTCGGCGCCGCCCTCGCGCCAGCCGAAGACCCCCTCGGCCATCTGCACGTCGCCGACCCTGGTCTCGATCAGCCCGCTCTGCGAGGAGAACTGGTACGCCCGGAAGTCGGCCAACTCGGGCTGCTGGGTGAGCTGGTAGTCCATCGGCGTGTCACCGAAGTCGGCCACGCTGTCCCGACCGGGGACCACCACGATCTCTATCTCGCCGTCGGTGAAGACGACCCGCTGCTCGGGCCCGGCCTCGCGCTGCCAGTCGTCCGGGACGGCCAGCACGAAGCCGGCGCCGTCCTCGACCAGCCCGAAGCCGTCGGGAGGCGGGGCCGGTTGGCTGTCCTGCTCGTTGGGCGAGGGCTGGGTGGCGCCCTCGGTGGGCTCGCCCTCCGGCTCCTCCTCGGCCTCGCCGTCGGCGCCCTCGGCGCCGCCCGCCGGCTCCTCGGCCTCGTCCGGGGTCGTGTCGACGTCCGGGGCGCCCTCCCCCGTCGCGTCGCTCCCTTCCCGCTCACCCGGCGGGAACGCCAGCACATAGGCGACGGCGCCGGCCAGCCCCAGCAGCACCAGCGTCAGCAGCACCCGGCCGAGCCGGCGCGGGCCGCGCTCCCGGCGCGGGCGCCGGCGCGGGCCGACCAACTCGCCACGGCGGCGCAGTATCGGCAGCCGCCGGGGGTCGGAGGGACGACCCGGCTCCAACGCGGGCGGCGGCGCGGTGACCGTGCGGCGGCCGACGTCCGGCTCGGGGGCGCCGCGCAGCATGGAACGCAGCCAGCCGCGCAGCGCCTCGGCGCTCGGCCGCTCCGTCGGGTCCTGCCGCAGCAGCGACTCCACGATGGGGCGCAGCGCGCCGCAGTCCTCGGCGAACGCGGGCTGCTCGGCGCAGACGGCCTGCACCAGCTCGGCCGCGCTGTCCTCCGGGTAGGCGGGGTGGCCCTGCACGGCGCGGAAGAGCAGCGCGCCCAACGCCCAGAAGTCCGCCGGCGGGCCGACCGGCGGGGCCAGCCGCCAGTGCTCGTAGACGGGCCCGGCCTGTTCCGGCGCCCACCGCTCGGTGACCGCGCCCACGGTGGTGATCCGCGCCTGGCGGGCGCGTTCGGCGGCCAACGCGCTGTCCGGACCCCGGTAGCGCTGCTCGTCGCCGGCGCGCCCGCCGGGCGGGGGCGCGTGCTCGGCACGGGGGGCGGGCGCCGGCTGGGGCGCGCCGGGAGGCTCCTGCCGCGCCGGCGGAAGCGCCGGCGCGTGCGGACCGGGACCGGCGTGCGGACCGGGACCGAACTGCGCGTCGTGCGCGCCGTGGCCCTCGTGCACGCCTTGGCCGCCCTGCCCGGCGGGCTGGTGCGGGGGGCCCTCCTGGGGCCTGGGGCGCGGCGGCTCGGTCAACTCCCAGCCGGTGCGCACCGGCTCGCTGGGCCGCCGGCCGCCGGGCAGCTCCGTCGGCCCCACGCCGCCCTGGGGACCGTCCACCGCCGGGGGGCGCGGGGACATGCTGGCGCTGCGCGCCGCGCCGGCCCGCGCGCCGGCGCGGTAGGCGGCGATGGCGCCGCTGCGCGCGGCGCGGTCCGTGGCGGGGCGCTCGCCGGGGGCGCCTGGCTGCTGCCCCGGCTCGCCCGGCGTCCCGTCGCCGCCCTCGAAGTCCCAGCTGCTGGGCAGCCCTTCGCGCCCGGAGGACCCGCCCGGCTGGCCGTTGTCCCAACGCCGGTAGCCGTCGGGCAGCTCGCCCCCCGGCTCTCCCGCCTGGAAGCCGGGCGGCAGCTCCGCCCGTTCCCCCTCGGCCGGCGCCTCGTCCCCGGCGAAGCCGCCGGGCCACCGCGGCTCGCCCGGGCCCCAGTACCCGGCGCCCGTGGGGGCGCCGCCCGCCTCGCCGCCGTCCGGCGGCCAACCGGCCTCCCGCGCCGGCCCGGCGCCGCCCGCCTCCGTGCCCGAGGGCCGCAAGCCGCCGTCGGCGGTCGGGGCGTCACCGCCCCAGGAGCCGCCGCCGGCCGGCGGCGCGCCGTAGCGCCCCTCGGCCGGGCCGTCGGGCGCGCCGGCGCCCGGCGTCGGACTCTCCGGGGCGCGTCCGCCGGCGGGACCGGTCGGCGAGACGCCGGTCCTGGGGTGCGCGGCGAAGGTGTCGGGGATGTCGGGCGCGGGCAACGGGTCGTAGCCGCAGAGGACTTCCTCCGCGGCGCCCGCCGCCAGCCCGGTCAGCACGGCGCGACCGTCGTCGCAGATCAGCACGGTGCGCGCGGTGACGTTGCGGTGGGTCCAGCCGTGGGCGTGCACGATCCGCAGCGCGGCGAGCAGGTCGGCGGCGACCTCGGCCGCCCGGTAGGGGCCGAGTCGTTCCTCCGCGAGCAGCGCGGCCAGCGGCCTCGACGGCACTAACTCACTGACGATCCACAGTCCGTCGCCCTGCACGAAGACGTCGAAGACCTGGTCGAGCCTGGGGTGGTCGGGCAGCCCGGCCGCCGCCGTGGCGGCCTCGACGGCGCGCCGGACGACGGGGTCGTCCGGCGTCCTGGTCGCCCGGTCCGCGCCTGGTCCGCGCCCGCCGCCGGCCGGGCCGCGCCCGGCGCCGTCGACCAGCTCGGCGTCGACGACCTCGGGCAGCGGCACCTGGCGGACCAGGACCTCCTGGCCGCTGGCGGTGTCGAAGGCCCGGGACTCGACGAACTCGAACTCGTCGGACGGGGTTTGGGGAAGCCGGTACCGATCGGCCAGCAACCGCCCCGCGTACTTGTCCACCTTGCGCCTCCCCACCGCGTGCCCACCCAGCGAACGGCTTCCCACACGATACGGCGCGGGACGCCCGTCCGGCTACGGTCTGTCAACTCACGATTCTTCTCAGTTCCAATCAGCCCTACGCCAGCCCTCGTTCAGCCCCAGTCATCTCCCGTCAGATCCGGTCAGTGGCAGAGAGTCAGCGGCGGAGAGACCGCCCACCGGTGACACCCTCGCGACGGGGACCCGACCGCGTGTCCGGGACCGCCGCCGGCCGGGCTCAGCCGGCGCCGGCGGAACACGGGCCGGTGGGGCACGGGCCGGTGCGGCTCACTCCAGCGGCTGGAAGGTCTGGAAAGCCGTCTCCCGCAGTGTCTCGCACGAGCCTCCCTCCCACTCGCCCGCCGGGCAGGTGATCATGATCGCGTAGCCCCGGTCGTCGTCGACCTTGAAGCCACGGTTGAGCACCCGGACTCTTTCCCCGTTCTCCACCCTTTCGAACTGCCAGTCGGCAACCGTGGGATAGTCCCGCCACTCGACGCTCTCGATCCCGAGCGGCTCGTACCCGTCGCTGTTGCCCCGGACCGCCGGCTCCAGGTCGCGCCAGGCGGCCTCCGCGTCGGAGCCGGGGCTGCCGTTGAAGTCCACCTGGAGCTTGACCGGGCTGCCGGACTCCGCCGCGTAGATGGCGCCCGAGTTCTGTCCCGCTATGCCTATCCGCTGCCAGCCCTGCGGCAGCGAGATGCGGAAGTGGAAGTCGGCGTCCACGACCTCGGCGTAGCCGCTGGGGCCGTCCGGCTCGGCGTCCGGGTCGTTCTCCGGCGAGGTGCCGGGCGGGCCGTCGTCCCCGCCGGACCCGCCGTCCTCCCCGCCGGACTCGCCGGACGCGCCCGCCGAGTCGCCCTCGCCGTCCTCGCCCTCGGGCCCGCCCTCGGAGTCGCCGCCCGAACCGCCCTCCGGCCCCGGCTCGTTGCCCCCCTGCTGCCCCTCGGTCTCGCCCTGCTCCCGCCCCTGGGACGAGCCGCCGCCCTCGTCGTTGCCCCCGTCGTCGCCGCTGGTCAGCCAGATCACCACGGCCGTGCCGAGCACCACGAGCGCCAACGCGACCGCGCCGATGGCCAGTCGCAGCCGCCGCCGGTCCGCCTCGTCGTCACCCGGCCGCCGGGCCGGTGGCGGGGTGCGCGGCCCCTCGGGGGCACCGGCGGCACCGACCGGGGTCGCCGGCCGCGCCGGCGTGCGCGGGTCGCGGGCGCCGGCCTTCGGCCGCGCGCCGGCGCTCGCGGACGCCCCCGCGTCCTTCGCGTCGCCCCCGCCCCGGGCGCCCTCGCCGCTCCCGCCGCGCGGGACGGCCGGAACGTCACCCGGCTTCGGCGTGCTCGCCCCCACCACCAGCGTCTGGTGGTCGGTCGTCGAGCCGGAGCCCTCGCCGCCGGTCAGCGCCGCGTTCAGCAGCTCCCGCACCCGGGGCTCCGCCGGCCGGTCCTCCGGCTTCTTCCGGAGCAACTCCATGATCAGGTCGGCCAGTGGGCCCGCCTTCGCCGGCGGGGGCACCGGGTCGTGCATCACGGCCGCCAGCGTGGCGATCGCGCTGCCCTCGTCGTAGGGCGGCCGGCCCTCCACACAGCAGTAGAGCAGCGCGCCCAGCGACCACATGTCGGCCGGCGGCCCGGGGGAGGCGCCCCTGGCCCGCTCGGGCGAGATGTAGGAGGGGGCGCCGACCAGCATCCCGGTCGAGGTGATCGACGGGTCGCCCTCGACCTTCGCGATGCCGAAGTCCGTCAGCACCACCCGGCCCTCGTCGTCGGCGACGATCACGTTGGACGGCTTGACGTCGCGGTGCAGGATGCCGGCCAGGTGCGCGTCCCGCAGCACGTCGAGGATGGCCAGCCCCGTCTCGGCGGCCCGGCGCGGGGACATCGGGCCGTCCTGCCGGATGATGTCGGCGAGCGAGCGGCCCTCGATCAGCTCCATCACGATCCAGGGGCGAGAACCCTCGTCGACCACGTCGTAGATGGTGACGACGCCCCGGCTGCGGATGGTGGCGATGGCCTTGGCCTCCCGCAGCGTGCGGGTGATCATCCGCTTGCGCTCGGCGTCCTCGATCCCGGCCGACAGGCGCAGCTCCTTGACCGCGACGGAGCGCCCCAGCACCTCGTCCCTGGCCCGCCACACCGTGCCCATGCCGCCGCGCCCGACGACGGAGCCCAGCCGGTAGCGCCCGTTGAGCAGCTTGCTCGCCCCGGCCCCGCGGCCAGGGGACACCTTGGTGGTCGGCCGGTCCTCGACGTCCGCCGCGCCGGAACGGCCGCCCGCGCCGCCGCCCTTGCCCGCCGCGCCCCCGGAACGGCCCTCGCCTTCACCGCCCTTGGGCGCCTCGGCCGCGCCTCCGGCCGCGTCCTCCGCGTCGTCCCCGTCCCGCTTCCGCGCCGCTCCTGCCGCGTCCCGCCCGGCGCCGGAGTCCTCGGCAACGCCCGCCTCTCCGCCCTTCGCTGACGAGGCGCCGGCTTCCGCGCCGCCGTCCTCTCCCTCGTCCGGCTGTCGGCGCAGCCTCGACTCGTTCGCCCCACTGTCCTGGCCCATGCGTGCGTCCCCTCCGGCTTCCCGGGCCATTGTCACCCATCCGTATGACATCCGGGGCGCGGGGCGACCCGCCCGCCCGAGTCGATCAGTAACGAATCGACACGGGCGGGGCGCCGGGGTGTCAGAGCGGAACGGTGTCCGGGGCCCCCAGCCGCGCGGCGTCGGCGGTCTGGTCGTCGGGCTGGAGCTGCGACTCCCGCTCGGCCTCGACCCGCTTGAGATAGTGCTCCACCTCACGTTCCACCTGCCGGTCCGACCACCCGAGCACGCCTCCCATCAACTCGGCGCACTCCTGGGCACTTCGGGTGCCCCGGTCGAAGGTCTCGATCGAGATCCGGGTGCGCCGGGTCAGCACGTCCTCCAGATGGCGGGCGCCCTCGTGCGAACAGGCGTACACGATCTCGGCCTTGAGGTAGTCGTCGGCCGCCGGCAGCGGCCGGCCCAGGCGCGGGTCGTCCACGATCAGGTCCAGCACCTCCTGCGTCAGGGAGCCGTAGCGGAGCAGCAGATGCTCGACCCGCGCCTCGTGCAGCCCCGCCCTGGCCGCGATCCTGGCCCGCGCGTTCCACAGCGCCGCGAAACCCTCGGCGCCCGCCAGCCTGACCTCCTCCGTGCAGCACTCGGCCACCCGCTGGTCCAGCCCGTGGACGGCCGCGTCCACCGCGTCCTTGGCCATCACCCGGTAGGTGGTGTACTTGCCGCCGGCGACCACCACGAGCCCCGGCACCGGGTGGGCGACGGTGTGCTCGCGGGAGAGCTTGCTGGTGGCGTCGGACTCCCCGGCCAGCAGCGGCCGCAGCCCCGCGTAGACGCCCTCCACGTCGTCCCTGGTGAGCGGCGTGGCCAGCACGGAGTTGACGTGTTCCAGCAGGTAGTCGATGTCGGCGCTGGACGCGGCCGGGTGCGCCTTGTCCAGATCCCAGGCGGTGTCCGTGGTGCCGACGACCCAGTGGCGACCCCAGGGGATCACGAACAGCACGCTGGTCTCGGTGCGCAGGATCAGCCCGGTCGACGAGTGGATGCGGTCCTTCGGCACCACCAGGTGGATGCCCTTGGAGGCGCGGACGTGGAACTGCCCGCGCTCCGCGATCATCGCCTGGGTGTCGTCGGTCCACACACCCGTCGCGTTGACCACCTGCCGGGCCCTGATCTCGTAGGCGCGGAAGTCCCCCTCGCCGTCCCCGCTGCCGCTCTCCAGGTCCGACACCCGCACGCCGACGACCCGTTCCCCCTCCCGGAGGAACGCGGTGACCCGCGCCCGGTTGGCGACCCGCGCCCCGTACCCGGCGGCGGTGCGCACCAGGGAGGCGACGAAACGGGCGTCGTCCACCTGGGCGTCGTAGTACTGCAACGCGCCGACCAGCGCGTCCTTCCGGAGACAGGGCGCGACCCGCAGCGCCCTGGTGCGGCTGAGGTGACGGTGCGTGGGGAGCCCGCGCCCGTGCCCCGAGGAGAGCGACATCGCGTCGTAGAGCGCCACGCCCGAGCCCGCGTAGAACCTCTCCCAGCCGCGGTGCCGGAGCGGATAGAGGAACGGCACCGGGCGCACCAGATGCGGGGCGATCCGGCTCAGCAGCAGTCCGCGTTCCCGCAGCGCCTCCCTGACCAGGCCGAAGTCCAGCATCTCCAGGTAGCGCAGCCCGCCGTGGATCAGCTTGCTTGAGCGGCTCGAAGTGCCGGCCGCCCAGTCCCTGGCCTCGACGAGGCCGGTGGACAGGCCCCTGGTGGTGGCGTCCAGCGCGATGCCGGCGCCGACCACCCCGCCGCCGACCACCAGGACGTCCAGCTCCCGTTCCGCCATCCGCTCCAGTGCCTCGGCTCGCTGTTCCGGTCCTAGCGTCGCTGTCCTCACCGCTGCCTCCCTGGCATGTCGTGTGCGTCCGCCGTGCCCTGGTCCCTTCCGGCCCGCCGCTCCGGCCGGCCGGAACGCCGTCCTCCCCGGCGTCTCCCGACGCCCCCTCAGCACGCGATTCCAGACTCCCCCAGGCCGGCCCGGCGCGCCGCCCGAGCGCGTCCCCCCGGTACGCGCCCGGCCTCGCCGGTCGACGCAATCCACCCTTTCTGTCATATATGCCCGTAACCTGACCGGTAGCGCATATGCCCTCCCCGGGGGGAGCGGCAGAAGGGAAGGGAGCCGCCCGCGTATGCCCGCTGATCTCGCCGTTCTCGGCCTTGGGCCCATGGGACTGCCCGCCGCCAGGGCGGCCGCCGCCGCCGGCATCTGTACCGTCGCCTTCGTACCGGATGCCCGGCTCGCGTCGGGCTTGAACGCGGGCCGGCCGCCCGCCGACGGCTCGCTCTCCGCGCCCGCGCTGCGGCGGATGCTGGCCGGCGGCTTCCGCGCCGCCAGCGACCCCGTCGTGCTCGGCCGGGTCCGCACCGCGCTGATCTGCGCGCCGACCCCGCCCGACGACCGGGGCGCCCCCGACCTCACCGGCGTACGCGAGGCCGCCGCCGCGCTCGCGCCCCGACTGCGCCCGCGCACGCTGGTGGTGCTGGAGTCCACGGTGCCGCCCGGCACCACCGAGGGCGTGCTGCGCCCGGTCCTGGAGCGCGGCTCGGGGCTGCGCGCCGGGCGCGACTTCCAACTGGCGCACGCCCCCGGACGCTCCGGCCCGCAGCCGGCCGGCGGCCCCGCCACCGCCCCCCGGGTGATCGGCGGCCTCACCCCCGACTGCGTCGAGGCGGCCGCCGCGTTCTACGGACGGCTCACCGACAAGGTGGTGCGCGCCCGTGGCCTGCGCGAGGCGGAGGCGGTGAAGGTGCTGGAGACCAACGTGCAGCACGTCTCCGCGGCGCTGATCAACGAGATGGCGATGTTCTGCCACGAGCAGGGCATCGACCTGTGGGACGTCGTCCGCTGCGCCGAGACCCGCGCCCCCGCGCCCGGCGTGCGCCGCCCCGGTCCCGGCGTCGCGGGCCCGGACGCGCCGGTCAACCCGGGCGAACGGCTGCGGCTGGTGGGCCTGGCCCACGAGCTCAACGCACGGATGCCCGGCTATCTGACCGGCCGGGCCACCGCCCTCCTCAACGAGCACGGCAAGTCGGCCAGGGGCGCCGACGTCCTGCTGCTCGGCGTCGCCCACCCCGAGCTGCCGGAAGCGGAACGCGGCGCCGCACGCGAGATCGCCTCCCGGCTGACGACGCTCGGCGCGCGGCTGACCTTCCACGACCCGGGCGTCGCCGAATGGCGGGTCGCGGGCCGGCGGGTGCCGCGCGCCGACTCACCGTACGAGTCGGCGGCGGCGGCCGATCTGACGCTGCTGCTGCACCACCACGGCACCTACGACCTCCAGGGCCTGGCCGCCAAGGCGCAACTGCTCTTCGACACCAGGGGCGTCACCCCGGCGGGCGCCGCCCACCGGCTGTGAGACGGCCGGCGGGGCGCCCTGTCGCTCAACGCGAGCGCGCGACCGTGACCTCGACCCGCTGGAACTCCTTCAGCTCCGAGTAGCCCGTGGTCGCCATCGCCCGGCGCAGCGCGCCGAAGAAGTTCATCGAGCCGTCCGGGATGTGCGAGGGGCCCGCCAGCACCTCGCGGGTGGTGCCGACCGTCCCCAGGTGCACCTTCTTGCCGCGCGGCACGTCCTCGTGCACCGCCTCCATGCCCCAGTGGTGCCCACGCCCCGGGGCGTCGGTGGCGCGGGCCAGCGGCGAGCCCATCATCACGGCGTCGGCGCCGCAGGCGATCGCCTTCGGCAGGTCACCCGACCAGCCGACGCCGCCGTCGGCGATCACGTGGACGTAGCGCCCGCCCGACTCGTCCAGGTAGTCGCGCCGCGCGGCGGCGACGTCCGCCACCGCCGTCGCCATCGGCACCTGGATGCCGAGCACGTTGCGCGTGGTGTGGGCGGCGCCGCCGCCGAAGCCCACCAGCACGCCGGCCGCCCCGGTCCGCATCAGGTGCAGCGCCGCCGTGTAGGTGGCGCAGCCGCCGACGATCACCGGGACGTCCAGCTCGTAGATGAACTGCTTGAGGTTCAACGGCTCGGCCGCGCCCGAGACGTGCTCGGCCGAGACCGTGGTGCCCCTGATCACGAAGATGTCGACGCCCGCGTCGAGCACCGCCTTGGAGAACTGCGCCGTCCGCTGCGGGGAGAGCGCCGCGGCCGTGACCACGCCCGCGTCCCTGACCTCGCGGATGCGCCGGGAGATCAGCTCCTCCTGGATCGGCGCCGCGTAGATCTCCTGGAGCCTGCGGTTGGCCAGCTCCTCGTCCAGCCCGGCGATCTCGGCGAGCAGCGGCTCGGGGTCCTCGTAACGGGTCCACAGCCCCTCGAGGTTGAGCACCCCGAGCCCGCCCAGCTCACCGATGTGGATCGCGGTCCTCGGCGACACGACGGAGTCCATCGGCGCCGCCAGGAACGGCAGCTCGAAGCGGTAGGCGTCGATCTGCCAGGCGATCGAGACCTCCTTCGGGTCGCGGGTGCGGCGCGAGGGCACCACGGCGATGTCGTCGAAGGCGTAGGCGCGACGCCCACGCTTGCCACGCCCGATCTCGATCTCAGTCACAGGTAGAGCCCCTTCATACGGTGTGCGCCCCCCAGTATCACCGATGCCGTCCCGGCGGCATCGGGCCCACTACCGCCGCGAGTAGTTGGGGGCCTCCGTGGTCATCTGGATGTCGTGCGGGTGGCTCTCCTTGAGGCCGGCCGAGGTGATCCGCACGAACTGGCCGCGCTCCTTGATCTCCGGCACGGTCCGCCCGCCGAGGTAGTACATCGACTGGTGCAGCCCGCCCACCAGCTGGTGGACCACGGAGGCCAACGGGCCCCGGTAGGGCACCTGGCCCTCGATGCCCTCGGGGATCAGCTTGTCGTCGTCGCCGACGCCCTGCTGGAAGTAGCGGTCCTTGGAGTAGGAACGGCGCTCGCCGCGCGACTGCATCGCGCCGAGCGAACCCATGCCCCGATAGGACTTGAACTGCTTGCCGTTGATGAACTGCAACTCGCCGGGGGACTCCTCGCAGCCCGCCAGCAGGCTCCCCAGCATCACCGTGTCGGCGCCGGCGACCAGCGCCTTCGCGATGTCGCCGCTGTACTGGAGGCCGCCGTCGCCGATCACCGGGACGCCCGCCTCGCGGGCGGCGAGCGACGCCTCGTAGATCGCGGTGACCTGCGGCACACCGATGCCGGCGACCACCCGGGTGGTACAGATCGAACCGGGGCCCACGCCCACCTTGATGCCGTCCACGCCGGCGTCGACCAGCGCGCGGGCGCCGTCCCTGGTCGCCACGTTCCCCGCGACGACGTCGACGCCCGCGTGGCTGCCCTTGATCTTGGCGGCCATCTCCGGCACCAGCCGGGAGTGGCCGTGCGCGGTGTCCACCACAACGAAGTCGACACCGGCCTCGATCAGCGCCTCGGCCCGCTCGTAGGCGTCGCCCGCGACGCCCACGGCCGCGCCGACGATCAGCCGGCCCTCGGCGTCCTTGGCGGCGTTGGGGTACTGCTCGGCCTTGACGAAGTCCTTGACCGTGATCAGGCCCTTGAGCCGGCCCGCGCCGTCCACCAGCGGCAGCTTCTCGATCTTGTGCCGGCGCAGCAGCTCGACGGCCTCCTGCGGGGAGATCCCCACCTGGCCCGTGACCAGCGGCATCGGCGTCATCACGGCCCGCACCTCACGGGAGCGGTCCGTCTCGAAGGCCATGTCGCGGTTGGTGACGATGCCCAGCAGCCGGCCCGAGTCGTCCGTCACCGGCACGCCGCTGATCCGGTAGCGCCCGCACAGCTCGTCGGCCTCGCGGAGGGTGGCGTCCGGACGGATGGTGATCGGGTCGGTGACCATCCCGGACTCCGAGCGCTTCACCCGGTCGACCTGGGCGGCCTGCTCCTCGATCGACAGGTTCCGGTGGAGCACCCCGGCGCCGCCCTGGCGGGCCATGGCGATGGCCATCCTGGCCTCGGTGACCTTGTCCATCGCGGCGGAGAGCAGCGGAACGTTGACCCGGACGTTGCGCGAGATCCGCGAGGAGGTGTCGATCTCGTCGGGTGCCAGATCCGCCGGGCCGGGCAGCAACAGCACGTCGTCGAAGGTCAGCCCGAGCGCCGCGAACTTCTGCGGCACCTCGCCCACGTGATCAGTCATGACACCACTTTTCCGAATGAACCGAACGATCCGAACACTCCCCTCGGGCTCACTCGGCCGGGGTGTCCAGCTTACGACCCTCGGAACACCCGGACGGCCTACCGTCCGGCGAGCGCCCGCAGCCGGGTCAGCGCCCGGTGCTGCGCCACCCGGACCGCGCCGGGGGACATCCCGAGCCGGTGCCCGGTCTCCTCCGCGGTCAGCCCGACGGCCACCCGCAGCAGCACCAGCTCGCGCAGATGGGCGGGGAGGTTGGCCAGGAGCTTCCGGGCCCACTCGGCGTCGCTGCTGAGCAGCGCGCGCTCCTCGGGCCCCAGCGAGTCGTCGGGCCGCTCCGGCATCTCGTCCGAGGGCACCGCCATGCTGCCGGGATGCCGCAGCGCGGCGCGCTGGAGGTCGGCGACCTTGTGCTGGGCGATGGCGACGACGAAGGCGTCGAACGGACGGCCGGTGTCCCGGTAGCGCGGCAGTGCGCAGAGCACCGCCAGGCACACCTCCTGCGCCAGGTCGTCCACGAAGTGCCGCGCCTCGCCCGGAAGTCGGGAGAGCCGCACCCGGCAGTAGCGCAACGCCAGCGGGTGCACATGGGCCAGCAGATCGTGGGTGGCCTGGGCGTCGCCCGTGGCCGCACGATGCGCCAGGGCGGCGATCGCCGAGGTGTCGTCATCGCGCATCGGTCCATGGTGCACCCCCGCCGACCGGTCCGTGACCGTCGAGGCGGAGTTGTGCACCGAAGCGTTATGCGCGGGAGCGCTGAAGGTCACGATCCTGGCCCTCCCCTTCACACCCGGCTGGCTCGTCCCCAAGGAGCTTCATACTTCCAGGATGCGACACCGGTGGACCGTTTGCGTCCCGCCTCCCGCCGGACGGGGTGGAGCGCCGCCGGCGAACACCCCGTCCCGTCCCGGGCACCGCCTGCGGTCAGCGGACCAGCCCCCACCGAAAACCCAAGGCCACGGCGTGTGCCCGGTCCGAGGCGCCGAGCTTCTTGAAAAGCCGGCGGGCGTGGGTCTTGACCGTGTCCTCGGAGAGAAACAACTCACGGCCGATCTCCGCGTTCGACCGGCCGTGGCTCATGCCCTCCAGCACCTGGATCTCCCGGGCGGTGAGCGTGGGCGCCGCACCCATGTCCGAGGACCGCAGCCGGCGGGGGGCCAGCCGCCAGGTCGGGTCGGCCAGGGCCTGGGTGACCGTGGCCCGCAGCTCGGCGCGTGAGGCGTCCTTGTGGAGATAGCCGCGGGCGCCGGCGGCGACGGCCAGGGCCACGCCGTCGAGGTCCTCGGCGACCGTCAGCATGATGATCCGGGCGCCCGGGTCGGCCGAGAGCAGTCGGCGGACCGTCTCGACACCGCCGAGTCCCGGCATCCGCACGTCCATCAGGATGAGGTCGGAGCGGTCGGCACCCCAACGGCGGAGGACCTCCTCGCCGTTCGCCGCCGTCGTGACCCGCTCGACGCCGGGCACGGTCGCGACCGCGCGACGGAGTGCCTCCCGGGCGAGCGGGGAGTCGTCGCAGACAAGGACAGAAGTCATGGCCGCCCTCCGCAGCTGATGCGCGTCACCTTGAGCCTCCAGGGAGTGTGATTCGTCGTCCTGGCGATTGACAGCCGCGCCAACCGCCTCCGCCCTCTCAACGACGGTCACCCGAAAGAGTTACGGCTTCCAACCTCGCAGCATCAGCACTGTACGTGACTGATCCATCACCCCGAAGCGGGGGTCCGGCAAACACGCCGGGGTTTGAGTTTTGCCCTATTTAGACCTTCTTTTCCGCTTTGACGTGTCTAAGGCTATATTCGGCTGGTAGTCATATTTACATCTACTTCCTGGGCTCCTCGCTGGCTCAAGGGCTGGTCGTGCCGACGACCCCGATGACGATGGGACATGCCATGGCAGATTTCTCCCGCCTACCCGGCCCCAACGCCGATCTGTGGGACTGGCAGTTGATGGCCGCCTGTCGGGGGGTGGACAGCTCGCTGTTCTTCCATCCCGAGGGGGAACGCGGGGCCGCGCGCAGCGCCCGGGAGGAGGCGGCGAAGGAGGTCTGCACCCGCTGCCCGGTGCGCACCGAGTGCGCGGCGCACGCCCTCTCCGTCCGCGAGCCCTACGGGGTCTGGGGCGGGCTCACGGAGGACGAGCGCGAGGAACTGCTGGGGCGGGCGCGGCGCGGACTCGCCGAGAGCGGCGCCGTGCGCCGCGCCTGAGGAGCGCGGGGCGGTGCGGACGCACCGCGACGCGGCCGCTACCGTCGCCCCATGACGACCGCATTGGTGACCGGGGCGAGCGCGGGGATCGGCGCGGCCTTCGCCCGCAGACTGGCCGGCGACGGCCTGGACCTGGTGCTGGTGGCCAGGGACGAGGAACGGCTGGCGGCCCAGGCCGCCGAGCTGGCCGAGCGCCACGGCGTCTCGGTGACGCCGCTGCCGGCGGACCTGGCCTCCGACGAGGGCGTCGAGGCGGTGGCCGCACGGCTCTCCGACGCCGACCGTCCGATCGACCTGCTGGTGAACAACGCCGGCTTCGGCCTGGGCGGCGGCTTTCTGCGCGCCTCCCTCGACGACGAGCTGCGGATGCTGCGGGTGCACTGCGAGGCCGTGCTGCGGCTGACCTCGGCCGCCGTGCCGGGGATGCGGGAGCGCGGACGCGGCGGGGTGGTCAACGTGGCCTCCGTCGCCGCGTTCGTGCCGCGCGGCACCTACGGCGCCTCGAAGGCGTGGGTGGTCAGGTTCACCGAGGGCGTCGCGCTGGAGCTGGCCGGCAGCGGGGTGCGGCTGATGGCGCTCTGCCCGGGGTTCGTGCGCACCGAGTTCCACCGGCGGGCCGAGATGGACATGACCTCGCTGCCCGGCTGGATGTGGCTCGACGCCGACCGGGTGGTGGCCGTCGCGATGCGGGACCTGGCCCGGCGGCGGGTGGTGAGCGTGCCGTACTTCCGCTACAAGGCGCTGCTGGGCGCGGCGAAGCTGCTGCCGGTCGGCGCGTTGGGGCGGGTCTCGGCGCGGGCCGGGCGGGAGTTCGGGCCGCGCCGGCGCGGCGAACGCCCCGGGGCGCTGGCCAGGCGGGCGGCGGCCCGCGACGCGTCGGCCTCCGGCCCGCGCCCCGAATAGGTCCGGGCGCGCGGTCCGGCGCGGAAACGGCGAACGGCCGGCCCCGGCACCCCTCGCGGGGCGCGGGACCGGCCGTCGTGCGCTCTGCCGGTCAGGCGGGCCGTGGGCTCAGTGGGAGTGCCCGTGGCCGTGGCCGGCGGCGGCCTCCGGCTCCTCTTCCTTCTTCTCCACCACGAGGGTCTCGGTGGTGAGCAGCAGCGAGGCGATGGACGCCGCGTTCTGCAGGGCGGAGCGGGTGACCTTGACCGGGTCGATCACGCCGTCCTTGACCAGGTCGCCGTAGGAGCCGGTGGCCGCGTTGTAGCCCTGGCCCTTGTCCAGCTCGGAGACCTTGGAGGTGATGACGTAGCCCTCCAGGCCCGCGTTCTCCGCGATCCAGCGCAGCGGCTCGACGGCGGCGCGGCGGACGATCGCCACGCCGGTGGCCTCGTCGCCGGTGCGGTCCAGGTCGTTCTCCAGGACCTTGGCCGAGTGGACCAGGGAGGCGCCGCCGCCGGGGACGATGCCCTCCTCGACCGCCGCGCGGGTGGCCGAGATGGCGTCCTCCAGACGGTGCTTCTTCTCCTTGAGCTCCACCTCGGTGGCGGCGCCGACGCGGATCACGCAGACACCGCCGGCGAGCTTGGCGAGGCGCTCCTGGAGCTTCTCGCGGTCCCAGTCGGAGTCGGTGGCGTCGATCTCGGCCTTGATCTGGGCGACCCGGTCCTGGATGGCGGCGGCGTCACCGGCGCCGTCCACGAGGGTGGTGTCGTCCTTGGTGACCGTGACGCGGCGGGCGGTGCCCAGCACCTCGAGGCCGACCTGGTCGAGCTTGAGGCCGACCTCCTCGGAGATCACGGTGCCACCGGTGAGGGTGGCCATGTCGCCGAGCATCGCCTTGCGGCGGTCGCCGAAGCCGGGGGCCTTGACCGCGACGGAGTTGAACGTGCCGCGGATCTTGTTGACCACCAGGGTGGAGAGGGCCTCGCCCTCGACGTCCTCGGCGATGATCAGCAGCGGGCGGGAGCCGCCGGACTGCATGATCTTCTCCAGCAGCGGCAGCAGGTCCTGGATGGACCCGATCTTGCCCTGGTGGATCAGGATGTACGGGTCGTCGAGGACGGCCTCCATGCGCTCCTGGTCGGTGACCATGTAGTGCGAGAGGTAGCCCTTGTCGAAGGCCATGCCCTCGGTGAAGTCCAGGTCGAGACCGAAGGTCTGCGACTCCTCGACGGTGATCACACCGTCCTTGCCGACCTTGTCCATGGCCTCGGCGATCAGCTCGCCGACACGCTTGTCCTGGGCGGACAGGGCGGCGACAGCGGCGATGTCCTCCTTGGAGTCGATCGGCCGGGCGCTGGCGCGCAGGTCGTCGGCGACGGCGGCCACGGCCGCGTCGATGCCGCGCTTCAACCCCGAGGGGGAGGCGCCGGCGGCGACGTTGCGCAGGCCCTCGCGCACGAGCGCCTGGGCGAGCACGGTCGCGGTGGTGGTGCCGTCACCAGCGATGTCGTTGGTCTTGGTCGCCACCTCCTTCACCAGCTGGGCGCCGAGGTTCTCGTACGGGTCCTCGGCCTCGACCTCGCGGGCGATGGTGACGCCGTCGTTGGTGATGGTCGGGGCGCCGAACTTCTTGTCGATCACGACGTTGCGGCCCTTGGGGCCGATGGTCACCTTGACCGCGTCCGCCAGCTGGTTGACGCCGCGCTCAAGGGCCCGACGGGCGTCCTCGTCGAATTTCAGGATCTTCGCCATGGGTCTTGGGTGTCCCTTAGTTCCTCTAGGAGTCAGGCCTCAGGGCCGTGGAGTCAGGCCGTGGAGTCAGGCCGCGGCCGTGGAGTCGGGGCCGCGAACGGGCCGCGAACGGGCCGCTCGCGTCAGACAGCGCCCCGGCCCCGGCAGCCGGTACGGCGCGGGTCCGGGGCGCGGTCTGACACAGGCGTCGCGTGTTACTTCTCGACGATGGCGAGAACGTCGCGGGCCGAGAGAACGAGGTACTCCTCGTTGTTGTACTTGACCTCGGTGCCGCCGTACTTGCTGTACAGCACGATGTCGCCGACCTTGACGTCGAGCGGCAGGCGGTTGCCGTCCTCGAAGCGGCCCGGGCCCACGGCCAGGACGGTGCCCTCCTGGGGCTTCTCCTTGGCGGTGTCAGGAATGACCAGGCCCGAGGCCGTGGTCTGCTCGGCGTCGAGCGGCTGGACCACGATGCGGTCCTCAAGCGGCTTGATGGCAACCTTGGAGCTGGCGGTCGTCACGATCCGACCTCCCCCTTCGGAGATCTCACGGGGTTTTCTAGGGCTGGATGGCGACCTGGTGGACCCGTCGTCGCGGGTGCCGAGTCCGCCTGTCGCGCGGTTGGCACTCCTTGAGTGAGAGTGCCAGCCACGAGAGTATGACGCGGTTAGCACTCAGTCAACTAGAGTGCCAATGAGGCGCCGTCCGGCGGGTTTCGGAGCGACCACGGAGCCGGGGGGCGGGCGGGGCGACCACGGAACCGGGGGGCGGGGGCGGTCGTCGGCCCCGGGCGCGCGAGGGTTGCTCGCGCAGTTCCCCGCGCCCCCTCTGTCCCCCCGGGAACGCCGTTACCCGCGGGATGCCGGGCGGGGCGACCAGGGGCGCGCGAGGGTTGCTCGTGCGGGTCCCCGCGCCCCCTCCGTCCCGCGTCCCTTCGGACTTGGCTGGGGTGGCGTCAGAGGTAGTCCTCCAGGCGGGCGATGGCGAAGCCCTGGTCGGTGGCGGCGTCCACCAGTCGCCGGACCATGTCGGTCATCGCCGCGTCCCACTCCGCCTCGCCCCGGAAGTGCGTGAGCACGATGTCCCCGGGGTGGAACTTCTTGTCCGCCCGCCCGTACTCGATCCGGTCGGGGAACGCCTCGGACGCCCACAGCGGCACGACCTCGATCCCGCAGTCGGCCGCCGCGCGGAGCGTGGCCTCGTCGTAGGCGCCGTACGGCGGCCGGAACAGCTTCGGGCGGTGGCCCAACTCCCTTTCCATGTTGTCCTGTTGTCCACAGATCTCGGCGCGCTGGGCGGCCTCGTCCAGGGTGTTCATCTGCCGGTGGTTGATCGCGTGGTTGTGCATCGCGAAGCCCTCGCGCTGGGCCTCGCGGAAGTAGCCGTAGTCGGCACGGGCCACCTCGTCGGAGAGGAAGCCGCTCATCGGGATGTCGAGCGAGCGCAGCATCCGCAGCAGCGCGGGGTCCTTCTCCTCGCCGTCGTCGACCGTGAGGAAGATGACCTTCTCGTCCGTCGGGACCTGGACGATCACCGGGGGCAGGCCCTCGCCCACGATGTGCCCCGGCTCGGTGGTCAGCTTCGGCTTCTTCTCGGGGGGCGCGGGTGCGCGCAACGGCGCGCGGCGCAGTTTCCAGTCCTTGGCGGCCGCCCCCCGGCGCGCTTCGGCGCGTTGGAGCTCCTGGGCGTACGCCTGGAGTGAACGCGCGATGTCGGGCGCCTGCACCCGCTGCGCCACGCCCCGGAAGGCTCCGTTGACGGGGCTCGCGACCTCCGCCGCCAGCGGGCGCCACCGGGGGTCGTCCGAGGACGGTCCCGCGTCCGAGGGCGGCGGCAGGCCGACGCCCGAGCAGACCACGGCGAGCACACCGGCCCCGGCCAACGCCCCGTACCGCCGCAGCCGCGCGGTGACCGCCGGGGGCGGCCCGCCGGCCATGCCCGCCAACCGGCGCGCGGGCATCACGCGGGGGCGTGCGTGACGGGGAGCGCGGGCGCGCCCCCCAAGCCAAGTCCGCCAATAATTTTGTACTACTTGTCGGATTAGCTTCATGGTTCGGGATCGTGCCACCGGGAAGGACCACTCCCCCGCAGGCCCCACCGGGCGTCCGGGCAGAATGACCCGGGTGGCCCCACCCCCAGCGACCTCGGCGGAGTCCGAGCGACCCGACGCCCCAGCCGCCTTCGCGGCCCTGCTCACCGAGCGGGGACAACAGCTTCTGGAACGGGTGCGCGAGGTCACCCCGGCCGAGGAGTTGGCCGTCGCCACCCGGCTGCGCAGGGAGCACCCGCCCGCACTGGTCGCGGCGGCGTTGGGTCAGGCGCGGCTGCGGCAGCGCGCGGTCGCCAAGTTCGGCGACCGCGCGGCGGCGATGTACTTCACCCCCGACGGCCTCGAACAGGCCACCAGGACCGCCGTCGCCGACTGGCGCGCGCGGCGCCTCGCGCGCGCCGGCGCGCGACGGGTCGCCGACCTGTGCTGCGGCATCGGCGGCGACGCGCTCGCGCTGGCCGAGGCCGGGCTCACGGTGCTCGCCGTCGACCGTTCCCCGCTGACCCGCGCCGTCGCCGAGGCCAACGCGGCGGCGCTCGGCCTGGCCGACCGGATCGAGGTGCGGGAGGCGGCCGTCGAGGACGTCGCGCTGGACGACTTCGACACGGTCTTCGTCGACCCCGCGCGGCGCGGCGGCCGGGGCCGGGTCTTCGACCCGGCGGCCTACTCACCGCCGCTGTCCTGGGCCGTTCGGACGGCCGCCCGGATGCCGAACGCCGCGCTGAAGATCGCGCCCGGCGTGCCGCACGAGGCGATCCCCGCCGAGGCCGAGGCCGAGTGGGTCTCGCACCGGGGCGAGGTGAAGGAGGCGGTGCTGTGGTTCGGCGGCGACGCCGCGCCCGGCACCCGCAGGGCCACCCTGCTGCCCGGCGGCCACTCGCTGACCGGGACGCCGGAGCCGGCGCCCGTCGGCGCCCCCGGGCGCTGTCTGTACGAGCCGGACGGCGCGGTCATCAGGGCCGGTCTCGTGGGCGAGGTGGCCGAGGCGATCGACGGCCGGCTGGTCGACGCGAGCATCGCCTATCTGACCACCGACGCGCCCGCGCCCACCCCGTACGCCACCGGTTACGAGATCACCGACGTGCTCCCGTTCCACCTCAAGCGGCTGCGGGCGCTGCTGCGCGAACGGGGCGTCGGCACGCTCACGGTCAAGAAGCGCGGCTCCGCGATCAGCCCGGAGGAGCTGCTGCGCCGCGTGCGGCCCAGCGGGCCGAACGCCGCGACCGTCTTCCTCACCAGGGTCGCCGGCGCCCCCACCATGATCCTCGGCCGGCCGCTGTAGCCCCCGGGGGCGTTCTCAGGGGTCGACCGGGGTGAACCGCCAGCGGTGCGGCGGGCGGGCCACCAACTCCTCGGGAGGCTCCGGCAGTTCGGGGGGCTCGGCGACGTGCTCCGGCCACCAGGTGATCACCAGCACCCGGTCCTGGGGCGCGGTGAACGTCTCCCGCCGCTCCGGCGCCGGGTCAAGCGACCGGGCGCGGGCCCACTCCAGCAGCGCGGCACCGCGCCCCGGCGCCGCCTTCGCCTCCCACATCAGCGCCGACGCCATCAGCCCGGCTCCCCCGCCGGCACCAGCGGCTCCGTCACCGGCAGCGAGGAGTCGGCCGGCAGGTCGAGCGCCGAGGCCGGGCGGTTCCGCGCCACCATCTCGGCGCCCAGCGCCGCCACCATCGCGCCGTTGTCCGTGCACAGCCCCGGCCTCGGCACCCGCAGCGTGATGCCGGCGGCGGCGCAGCGCTCCTCTGCCATGGCGCGCAGCCGGGTGTTGGCCGCCACCCCGCCGCCGATCATCAGATGGTCGACGCCCTGCTCGCGGCAGGCGCGGACGGCCTTGCGGGTCAGCACGTCCGTGACCGCCTCCTGGAACGAGGCCGCCACGTCGGCCACCGGCACCTCGACGCCGGCCCGCCGCTGCGCCTCGACCCACCGCGCCACCGCCGTCTTCAGCCCGGAGAACGAGAAGTCGAACGGCGCGTCGCGCGGACCCGTCAGGCCACGCGGGAAGGCGATCGCCCCCGGGTCGCCGTCCCGGGCCCGGCGGTCGATGGCGGGACCGCCGGGGAAGCCGAGCCCGAGGACGCGGGCGACCTTGTCGAACGCCTCGCCCGCCGCGTCGTCGATGGTGGCGCCCAACGGCCGGACGTCCGTGGTGATGTCCGGCGCCAGCAGCAGCGAGGAGTGCCCGCCGGAGACCAGCAGCGCCATCGTCGGCTCGGGCAGCCGCCCGTGCTCCAACTGGTCGACGCAGATGTGCGAGGCGAGATGGTTCACCCCGTAGAGCGGCTTGTCCAGCGCGTAGGCGTACGCCTTGGCGGCCGAGACCCCCACCAGCAGCGCCCCGGCGAGTCCCGGGCCGGCGGTGACCGCGATCCCGTCCAGGTCGGTGGCGCGCACGCCCGCGCGGGCGAGGGCCCGCTCGATGGTCGGGACCATCGCCTCCAGATGCGCGCGGCTGGCGATCTCGGGGACCACACCGCCGTAGCGCGCGTGGTCGTCCACACTGGACGCGACGACGTCGGCCAGCAGCGTGGTGCCCCGCACCACGCCGACGCCCGTCTCGTCGCAGGAGGTCTCGATACCGAGGACCAGCGGCTCGTCAGCCATCCTCGCGCCCCCCACCGTTCACGGCCTCTCCCTTCACTGCCCGCACGGAAACGTTCTCCCGGGTCGGCTCCGGCCCCGACGCGGCCTCGGTGGCCAGTTCCCTGCGCATCACCAGGGCGTCCCGGTTCCCCGGCTGGTAGTAGCCGCGCCGCACGCCCACCTGACGGAAGCCGAAGCGCCGGTAGAGACGCTTGGCCGGCTCGTTGTCCACCCGGACCTCCAGCATCACCGCCGCGCAGCCGAACGCCCCGGCGGCGCCGAGCATCCGGGCCAGCAGCCGGCCGCCGAGGCCGGTGCCCTGGTGGGCGCCGGCGACGCCGATGGTCATCACCTCGCCGGTGTCCCCGGCGACGCCGAGGCCCGCGTAGCCGGCGAGGCCGACCTCGCCCGGGGCCTCGGCCACCACGTACTCCCTGGTCGGCGCCGGGCCGGTCGCGCCGGCCAGCTCCGCCCAGAGCATCCCGGCCGACCAGGCGTCCTGCGCGAACAGCTCCGCCTCCAGGGCCAGCACCGGCTCGATGTCCCACCAGCGCATGGGGCGCAGCTCGACGCCTCCGGGGCTGTCCGGCGCGGTCATCGCCCACCGCCCGCGTCCGCCGGCGTGACCGCCTTGTAGCCCGCCGGCTCGCGCGCGTCGGGACGGCGCAGATACAGGGGCGTGGGCGCGTCCAACGGCTCGCCGGCGGCCAACCGGCGCGCGGCGACCGCCGCGAGCGCCCCGGCAGAGGCGTGCGCCGGCAGATCGGCGCGCACGCCGGGGAACGCCTCCGGATAGAGCGCCGCGCCCGCGCCCAACGCGGGCCGGCCGGCGACCCGTTCGGCGATCTCCGCCGGCCGGTCGACGGCCGGGCCGCCGACCCTGGTGTGGGCGTCGGCGTACTCGGCCCAGTACACCTCCTTGCGGCGGGCGTCCGTGGCCACCACGAACGGCTCCCGCAGCCCGCCGGCGTGCGCCAGACCGTCGAGGGTGCAGACGCCGTACACGGGCAGGTCCCTGGCGGCGCCCAGCGCGGCGGCCGTCACCAGGCCGACGCGCAGCCCCGTGTAGGGGCCGGGCCCGGTGCCGACGACCAACGCGCCGACGTCGCCGAGCCCCCGACCGGCCTCGGTCAGCACCGCGTCGACGGAGGGCATCAGCAGCTCCCCGTGGCGGCGCGCGTCCACCCGCTCCCGCGCGGCGAGCACCCGGCCCGCCTCGGCGTCGAAGAGGGCGACGGTGACGGCGGGGGTCGCGGTGTCCAAGGCGAGCAGCAGCACGCGGCAAGCCTACGGCGCCCGCGCGGTGTCCCCGTCTCCTGGTAGCTTCGGTGGGTGGGGCCCGCGCTGGCCCCGGCCGTTCCGGTCACCGACCGGTGCGGGGCAGACCCCAGGTTGAGCCGGTCGGGAAGCCGGCCCACGTCGCGAAAGGCGGCACCGACACCGTGGCGCGCCACACCTCAGGTTCAGGTTCCGCGGTCTTCGTCGCCGCGTTGACCGCGCTCGCCCTCGCCGTCGTCGGCTTCTTCGCCTACCAGGCCTCGGCCTCCGACAGCTGGCCCCCGCCGCACCGCGCCACCCCCACGCCGGAGGAGACCGACGACGAGGCGGGCGGCGACGACGAGCAGGCGGCCGAGCAGCCGCCGCTGCCGGCCGAGTCCGGCGAGGGCCGCCGGGTGGTCTACGCGTTGGAGCAGCGGCGGGTCTGGCTGGTCGACGACGAGGAGAGCGTGCTCTCCACCCACGAGGTCTTCCCCAGCGCCCTCCACCCCCAGCCCGGCACCTACGCGGTCAGCTCGCGCTCGGAGCGCGGCACCGGCTCGGACGGCGTGGCGATGGAGCACGCGGTGGTCTTCCATGTCTCGGACGAGGGAACGGTCTTCGGCTTCTCCGCCGCGTTGGACGGCTCGACGCCGGAGCCGGGGGCGGCCCAGGGCACCGGCGGCATCCGCCAGTCCCGCCAGGACGGCGCCATGATGTGGGACTTCGCCCGCGACGGCATCCCGGTCATCGTCGTCCCCTGACCGCCGGCCACCTCACCGGTGCGGCACCGGCGCACCTCGCCGGTGCGGCACCGCAGTCGTCTCACGCCCGCCACCCATGCACCGCGCAGTTCCCCGCGCCCCCAAACCGCCCACCGGCATCGAAGGGGCGCGGGGAACTGCGCGAGCAACCACACACCGGGGCGAGGACGACAACCCACCCAGCCAGCCAGGACCGCAGTCGTCCGCACCCCGCCACCCACGCACCGCGCAGTTCCCCGCGCCCCCAAACCGCCCACCGGCATCGAAGGGGCGCGGGGAACTGCGCGAGCAACCACACACCGAGGCGAGGACGACAACCCACCCAGCCAGCCAGGACCGCAGTCGTCCGCACCCCGCCACCCACGCACCGCGCAGTTCCCCGCGCCCCCAAACCGCCCACCGGCATGGAAGGGGCGCGGGGAACTGCGCGAGCAACCACACACCGAGGCGAGGACGACAACCCGCCCACACCACGCACACGAGCAGTCGCGACCCGCCGCGCTCAGCCCAGCGCCGCGCCCAGCGCCGCGCCCAGGTCGACGCCGTGCCAGCGCGCGCCGACCCCGCGCAGTTCCACCACGCGCGGGTCCCGCCCGTCCGGGCCCCCCTCGGCCTCCGTCGCCGCGCGGTGGATCACCACGTGGAGCCGGTCCTCGGCCAGTTCCTCCACCCGGTCCTCGCCCCACTCCACGACGACCACCGACTCCGGCAGCGCCACGTCGAGGTCCAGGTCCTCCATCTCCTCAAGACCGCCACCCAGCCGGTAGGCGTCCACGTGCACCAGCGGCGGCCCGCCGGCCAGCGACGGGTGGACCCGGGCGATGACGAACGTCGGCGAGGTGACCGCGCCGCGCACGCCGAGACCCTCGCCCAGGCCACGGGTCAGCGT
This sequence comes from Streptomyces zhaozhouensis, assembly GCF_900230195.1. Lineage (GTDB taxonomy): Bacteria > Actinomycetota > Actinomycetes > Streptomycetales > Streptomycetaceae > Streptomyces > Streptomyces zhaozhouensis. The sequence continues at coordinate 94,088 of NZ_OCNE01000004.1, read as the reverse complement.
CGTCTTGCCCGCGCCCAGGTCGCCGCTGAGCAGCACCAGGTCCCCCGGGCGCAGCAGCCCGGCCAGGCGTCTGCCCAGCTCCACCATCAGCTCGGCGGTCTCCACCTCGTGGCTGAGGCGCGGTTCAGTCAGCGGTCGGCCCATGGCACCCGATGCTACGGGTGAGCAGCTCCACCAACCGCGCGGTCACCGCCTCCGGCTCCTCCAGCAGCACCAGATGGCCCGCGCCCGGCAGCGTCGTGAACTCGGCCGCCGGCAGCGCGGAGGCGATGCGTCCGCTGTGCTCGGGCGGGGTGATCTCGTCCCGGTCGCCGACCAGCACCAGCACGGGCAGGTCCTCGGAGAGCGTGTGCAGGGTGGTCAGCGCCTCCCACGTGGCGTGCTCGGCGAACGCCGGGTAGAACTCGGCGACCACGTCGATCGGCACCGACTCGATCAGCCGCTCCGCGAACCTGGCGACCGCCGGGTCGACCGTCTCCGGGTCGCCGAAGGAGTAGCGACGGATCAGCCCGGCGTACAGGTCGCCGACCGCGCGCCGGCCGCGTTCCACCAGCTCGGCCTGGGAGCCGAGCGCCCGCAGCACCCCGGGCGCGGCCCGGCGCGCGGCGCGGACCACCGGCGCGGGGAAGCCGTAGTCCACCTGCGCCAGGTCGCCCGCCGAGGTGGCGAGCAGCGCGACACCCGCGACCCGGCGGGCGACGTAGTCGGGGTGCCGCTCGACCAGCGACATCACCGTCATACCGCCCATCGAGTGCCCCACCAGCACCACGGGCCCCTCCGGGGCCGCCGCGTCCAGCACCGCCCGCAGGTCGCGTCCCAACTGACGGATGTGCAACGGCTCCCCGCGCTCCCGTTGCGCGCGCCCCGGCGCGGAACGGCCGTGCCCGCGCTGGTCCCAGTAGACGGCGCGCACCCGGCCGCGCAGCGCGGCGCGCTGGAAGTGCCAGACGTCCTGGTTGAGGCAGTAGCCGTGGCAGAAGACCACGGTGCCCGCCGCGCCGCCCGGCGCCTCCTCGACCTCGTAGTGGAGCTCGGTGCCGTCGTCCGCGAACGCCGTCCCCGGCTCCCCGCGCAGCGTGCCGAACGGTCCGGCCGCGTCCAGCGCCTCCCGCGCCTGCCGGCGCACCGAACGGCTCACCGTCAGCCGTTCCACCGCCACCGTGGTGGCCACCGCCCCCAGCGCGAGCCCGGCCAGCCCCGCCCTCGTCGCCCAACGCATCGTCAGTCCACCGGCTCCCTCGGGTCCGGCTCGACCCCGTGGTAGACCCGGGGCACCCGGGGGCCGATCCGGGTGACGATCTCGTAGCCGATGGTGCCGACCGCGCGCGCCCAGTCCTCGGCCGTCGGCTCGCCCCCGTCGCCCGGCCCGAAGAGCACCGCCTCGTCGCCGACCTCGGCGACGTCCCCGCCGAGGTCCACCACGAACTGGTCCATCGCCACCCGCCCGGCGACCGTCCGCCACTTCCCGGCGACCAGCACCGGGCCGGAGCCGGAGGCGTGCCGGGGAACGCCGTCCGCGTAGCCGGCGCCGACCAGCGCCAGGGTCGTGGGGCCCGGCGTCGTGTAGTGGTGCCCGTAGGAGACACCGTGGCCGCCGGGCACCCGCTTGACCTGGGCGAGCGGGGCGCGCAGCGTCATCACCGGGCGCAGCCCGAAGTCCTCGGGGGTGCCCACCTCGGCCGAGGGCGACAGGCCGTAGACGGAGACCCCGGTGCGCACCAGGTCGTAGTGCGCCTCGGGGAGGGTCAACGTGCCCGGCGAGTTCGCCAGATGGCGCACCTCGGGGGTGAGCCCCGCCGCCTCGGCCGCCGCGACCGCCTCGGCGAACGCGGCCAGTTGGGGCGCGATCGACGGATGCCCCGGCTCGTCGGCACACGCCAGATGCGACCAGACGCCCGTCACCCGCACGTCCCCCGCGGCCTCGGCGGCGCGCGCCGCCGCGACCAGCGCGGGCCAGTCGGCGGGCGGCGCGCCGTTGCGGCCAAGGCCGGTGTCGGCCTTCAGCTGCACCCGGGCCGGACGGCCGGCGGCGCGCGCGGCGGCGACCGCGAGGTCCAGCGCCCACCGGCCGCTGACCGAGACGTCGACGTCCGCCGCGACCGCCTCCCGCCAGGGCCCGTCCGGCGTCCACAGCCAGCACAGCACGGGACCCGTGTCACCGGCCGCGCGCAGCGCCAGCGCCTCCCACGGGGTCGCGGTGCCCAGCCAACGCGCCCCCGCCCGCCGCGCGGCGACGGCGCAGGGCACCATGCCGTGGCCGTAGCCGTCGGCCTTGACCACGGCCATCAGCGCCGCCCCGCCGGTCAGGCGGCGGCGCAGGGCGCGCACGTTGGCACGCAGCGCGGCGAGGTCGATGTCCGCGCGCAGGGGCGGCCCCTCGCCCGGTCCCCCTGCGGTCACATGGTCGTTCATCGCCCCCAGTGTCGCAGCACACCCACCGGGGCCCGACCGTCGACCGGCCATGCCGGCGTTCCTGACGCGCCGACAGCCGAAGCGGAACGCGCCTGGGCGAGACTGGGGCCATGAGGACCGCATACCGCGTGGAGACCGTGCGCGCCGCCGAGCGCGCGCTGCTGGACCGGCTTCCCGAGGGCGCGCTGATGGACCGCGCCGCCGCCGCGCTGGCCGCCGCCTGCGCCGGAACGCTCCGCGCCCGGCGCGGCCGGCTGGCCGGCGCCCGGGTGGTGGCGCTGGTCGGCGGCGGCGACAACGGCGGCGACGCGCTGCTGGCCGCCGCCCGGCTGGCGCGGCGCGGCGTCGGCGTCACGGCCGTGCTACTGGCGCCGGACCGCGCGCACCCGCGCGGGCTGGCCGCGCTGCGGGCGGCCGGCGGGCGCGCGTCGGCCCTGGCGGACACGGCGAGCGAGGCGTTGGACGCGCTGCTGGGCCGCGCCTGCCTGGTGCTGGACGGCATCACCGGCATCGGCGGGCGCGGCGGACTGCGCCCGGCCGCCGCCGAGTTGGCGGAACGGGTGACGGCCGCCGGCGTCCCGGTCGTCGCCGTCGACCTGCCCAGCGGTGTCGACGCCGACAGCGGCGAGGTCGAGGGGCCGGTGCTGCCGGCCGCGCTCACCGTCACGTTCGGGGCGCTGAAGCCGGGGCTGCTGATCGCCCCGGCGCGCGACCACGCGGGCGAGGTGCGGCTGGTGGACATCGGGCTGGGCCCGCTGCTGCCCGCCGCGCCGGACGTCGCCGCGTTGACCACCGCCGAGGTCGCCGCGCTGCTGCCCCGGCCGACCGGCGAGAGCGACAAGTACCGGCGCGGGGTGCTCGGCGTGGCCGCCGGCTCGCCGCGCTACCCGGGCGCGGCGGTGCTCACCGTCGGCGGCGCGCTGCGCGGCGGGGTCGGCGCGGTCCGCTACGCGGGCCCGGCCGGCGACGCGGTGATCGCCCGCCACCCGGAGACGCTGGTCAGCCACGGCACCCCGGCCGAGGCGGGCCGGGTGCAGGCGTGGGCGGCGGGCCCCGGCCTCGGCGACGACCCGCGCCGCGAACGGGTCGTCGCCGAGGTGCTGGCCGCCGACGTTCCGCTGCTGCTGGACGCGGACGCGCTGCGCGGCCTCGACCCGGCGCGGGTCCGCGCCCGTTCGGCGCCGACGCTGCTCACCCCGCACGCCGGGGAGGCGGCCGCGCTGCTCGGCGCGGAGCGCGAACGGGTGGAGGCGCGGCGGCTGGCGTCCGTCCGCGCACTGGCCGAACGCTTCGGCGCGACCGTGCTGTTGAAGGGCTCGACGACGGTGGTCGCCGCCCCCGAGGGACCGGTGCTGGTGAACGAGACGGGCACGCCGTGGCTGGCGACCGCGGGCAGCGGGGACGTGCTGACCGGCCTGGTCGGCGGGCTGCTGGCCGCCGGCCTCGCCCCGCGCGACGCGGCCGCCGCCGGCGCGCACCTGCACGGCCTCGCCGGCCGCGCGGCGGCCCCGCCGCCCTCCGCGACGACGGTCACGGACGCGCTGCCCGAGGTGTGGCGGCGGCTGCTCGCGGAGCGCGCCGGCAGGTCGCCGAGGGGCGCGGGGAACCGCGCGGCGCGTCCGTGACGGGCCGCGGACGCCCCGGCACCCGCGCCACCCCGGTGGGTCGTCGGGTGCGGTGACTCACTCCCGCGCCTCGGCGATGACGACCGCCGAGGCCACCCCCGCGTCGTGGCTGAGGGACACGTGCCAGCCCGTCACGCCCAGCTCCGCCGCGCGGGCCGCGACCGTGCCGCGCACCTCGAGGCGCGGACGCCCCGAGTCCTCCTGCACCACCTCCGCGTCCGTCCAGCGCAGGCCGCCCGGCGCCCCCAGCGCCTTCGCCAGCGCCTCCTTCGCCGCGAACCTGGCCGCCAACGACGCGACGCCGCGCCGTTCCCCGCTCGGCAGCAGCAGCTCCGCGTCGACGAAGAGGCGCCGCGCCAGCTCCGGCGTCCGTTCCAGCGAAGCGGCGAACCGCTCGATCTCCGCCACGTCGATGCCCACCCCGACGATCATGCGCGCAGCACGCCCCCCTCGGCGTCGGTGACCTCGCACCGCACGTCGTCCCACTCCCGGCGCACCACCACGACCTGCTCGCCCGGGGTACCGGCCAGCGAGATGACCTCGCGGGGCGGCCGCGCCGCCCAGGCCGACTCGTCCGAGGCGAGCAGCGCCTCCCCCGCGTCGAGCCCCACCGCCAGCGGCAGGCCGCGCCGGGCGGCGACGACCGTGTCGGGGGCGTCGGCGTGCAGCGCCAGCAGCGCGAAGTCGCCCTCCAGCGCGCGGCACAGCTGGCGCGTCGCCTCCGCCGGCTCGTACGCCGAGGAGAACGCCTCGGCCAGCAGCCGCGCCACCACCTCCCCGACGCCGCCGGTGCGCAGCGCGTGGCCGCGTTCGGTCAACTCGGCGGCGAGCGCCGGCCCGTTGGACGGCTCGCCCAGCACGGCGACGGCCACCCGGCCGGCCTCGTCGAGCTGCGGCCCGGCCTCGCCGGGCGGCCCCTCGGCGCGGCGGCTGAGGCCGATGCCGCTGCCGGCGGTGGGAAGCGGACGGCCGCGCAGCGCCGTCGTCAGGGCGGGCAGCGACTCGGCCGCGGGGGAACACGCCAACCCGCCGTCCGCCAGCACCGCCACGCCGCAGGCGTCGTGCTCGGGCGCGCGCACCCGGCCGAGCTGGGCCAGCACCACGTCGAGGGCGGACTGGACACCCGTGTACCCCACGATCCCGCACATGCCGGCAGGGTATCGGGGCGCCCGCACGGGGCGCCAAGCCGGACGGAACAAGCGGACGGAACAATGAGGGCGTGGCAACCTCACCCTCCGAGCACCCCCGACGCCCCGCGACCCCGGGCACCCCCGGCCCCCAGGGACGTTCCGCGCGTTCCGCGCGCCCCAGCCCCTACGTGGACCTCTCCCGCGCCGACTGGAGCCGGCCCAGGGACCGTTCCGCCTCGCCGCTCAGCGCCGAGCAGGTGGAACGGCTGCGCGGCCTGGGCGACGTGATCGACCTGACCGAGGTCCGGGACGTCTACCTCCCGCTCTGCGACCTGCTGCGGCTGCACATCGACGCGGCCCGCCAGCTGCGCGCCAGGGTCGGCGGCTTCCTCGGCGGGCCGCAGCCGCCGACGCCGTTCGTCGTCGGCATCGCGGGCAGCGTGGCGGTCGGCAAGTCGACGGTGGCGCGGCTGCTGCGCGCGCTGCTGGCCCAGGGCCCCGAGGGGTACCGGGTCGCGCTGGTGCCGACGGACGGGTTCCTGCTGCCCAACGCCGAGCTGGAACGACGCGGGCTGATGCGCCGCAAGGGCTTCCCCGAGTCCTACGACCGGCGCGCGCTGACCCGCTTCGTCGCCGAGGTGAAGTCCGGCCGGCCCGAGGTGAGCGCCCCGGTCTACTCCCATCTGGTGTACGACATCGTGCCGGGCGAACGGGAGACCGTGGAACGGCCCGACATCCTGATCCTGGAGGGGCTCAACGTCCTCCAGCAGCCACCGCCCGGACGCGTCGGGGTCGCCGACTACTTCGACTTCTCGGTCTATGTCGACGCCCGCGTCGGCGACATCGAGTCCTGGTACCTGGAACGCTTTCTGGCGCTGCGCGCCACCGCGTTCCAGGACCCGCTCTCGTACTTCCGCAAGTACGCGGAGATCTCCCAGGAGGCGGCGCTGGACTTCGCGCGGAACATCTGGCGCGAGGTCAACGGCCCCAACCTCGTCGACAACATCGCCCCCACGAGGGGCCGCGCCTCCCTGGTGCTGCGCAAGGGCCCCGATCACACGGTCCAGGGCCTCCGCCTGCGCAAGCTGTGATCCTTCTCGCGGGGGCGACCACCCACCCGACCGGTGCACGTGGTTGGTCGTCCGCGCCCCGCCACGAAGGCACCGCGCCCCCCAGCCGCCCACCGGCAGTACGGGGGCGCGGGGAACTACGCGAGCAACCCAACACCGGGCCGCACCCGACACCCCACCCAGCCACGAAGCTCCGCAGTCGACCAACCCCCGCCACACAGCAATCGCGCAGTTCCCCGCGCCCCCAAGCCCGCCGTCACCCGCCGAACGCGAACCCGCACCCGACCGACCACGCCAGCCCACAACCAGAGGCGCGGGGAACTACGCGAGCAACCCAACACCGGGCCGCACCCGACAACCCGCCCAAGCCAGCGCCGCGCTTCAGCCCAGCGCCGACTTCACCACGTCCGCCAGGCCGCCGGCCACCGTCCGGGCCTGGGTCGCGTCCGCCGCCTCCACCATGACGCGCACCAGCGGCTCCGTGCCGGAGGGGCGCAGCAGCACCCGGCCCGTCTCGCCCAGAACGCGCTCCGCCTCGGCGACCGCCTCGGCCAGCTCCCTGCTGTCGGCGACCCGCGCCCGGTCCACGTCCCGCACGTTGATCAGCACCTGCGGCAGCCGCGTCATCACGCCCGCCAGCTCGGCCAGCGGCCGGCGGGTCGCCGCCACCCTGGCGGCCAGCATCAGCCCGGTGAGGGAACCGTCGCCCGTGGTCGCGTGGTCCAGCACGATCACGTGTCCTGACTGCTCGCCGCCCAGCGAGTAGCCGCCGCGGCGCATCTCCTCCAGCACATAGCGGTCGCCGACGGCGGTCTGCCGCACCCGCAGCCCCTGGTGCTCCATCGCCAGCGTGAAGCCCAGGTTGGACATCACGGTGGACACCACGGTGTCCTCCCGCAGCGTGCCGGCCTCCCGCATCGCCACGCCGAGCACGGCCAGGATCTGGTCGCCGTCCACCTCGGCGCCGTCGCGGTCCACCGCCAGGCAGCGGTCGGCGTCGCCGTCGACCGCGATGCCGAGGTCGGCCCCGTGGGCGAGGACCGCCTCACGCAGCGCGTTCAGATGGGTGGAGCCGCAGCCGTCGTTGATGTTGAGCCCGTCCGGGGCGTCGCCGATGCTGATCACGTCGGCCCCGGCGCGGGCGAACGCCTCCGGCGCGACCCGGGAGGCCGCGCCGTGCGCCGCGTCGACGACGATCCGCAGCCCGTCGACGCGGTTGGGCAGCACGCCGACCAGGTGCGCCACGTACGCGTCGAAGCCCTCGGTGTGCTCGGTGACGCGGCCGACGCCGGCGCCCACCGGGCGGTCCCACGGCTGGCCGGCGGCGTGCTCGCGGTAGAGGGCCTCGATCCGGTCCTCCAGCTCGTCGGCCAGCTTGTGGCCGCCCCGCGCGAAGAACTTGATCCCGTTGTCCGGCATCGGGTTGTGGCTCGCGGAGAGCATCACCCCGAAGCTCGCCCCCAGCGAACCGGTCAGATACGCCACCGCGGGCGTCGGCAGCACGCCCACCCGCAGCACGTCCACACCGGCGCTGGCCAGCCCGGCGACCACGGCCGCCTCCAGGAACTCGCCCGAGGCCCGCGGGTCGCGCCCGACGACGGCCGTCGGCCGACGCCCGCACGTACTCTCCTGACTCTCCGTCACGGTCAGCACCCGCGCCGCCGCCACGGACAGGCCGAGCGCCAGCTCGGCCGTCAGATCCGCGTTGGCGACGCCACGTACACCGTCCGTACCGAAGAGTCGTCCCACTGTTTTTCCTCCGAGTTCACCAACGCGGCCCCGAGACCGGTATTCCCTTGTGGACCCTACAAAAGGGGGCGCCCCGGCAGCACGGAAGTGCTGCCGGGGCGTGAGCAAAATCCCGCGAGCGATTACCGCTTGCTGTACTGCGTGCCCTTACGGGCCTTCTTCAGACCGGCCTTCTTCCGCTCCACCGCACGGGCGTCACGGGTGAGGAAGCCGGCCTTCTTCAGCGGGCCGCGGTTGTTCTCCACGTCCGCCTCGTTCAGCGCACGGGCGACACCCAGGCGCAGCGCGCCGGCCTGCCCGGAGATGCCGCCGCCGGCGATGCGCGCGACCACGTCGTAGCGCTCGTCCAGCTCCAGCACCTTGAACGGCTCGTTCACGGACTGCTGGTGCACCTTGTTGGGGAAGTACCCCTCCAGGGTGCGACCGTTGATGCGCCACTTGCCGCTGCCGGGGATGATCCGGACGCGGGCGATGGCGTTCTTGCGGCGGCCGGTCCCGGCGCCGGGGAGCGGGTCACCGAAGCGAGCGTTCAGCTCCTCGCCGGAGGCGGCGAAGTCCTCGCTCGCGCTCTCGGTGGTGTACTCCTCGACCTCGGGGACCTCGGCGTCCAGGTTCTCGGTGGTGGTCTCGGCCACGATTCTCCTTGAGATGTTTCTTCGTCTGAGGGTGTGGCCGGACTACTGCGCGACCTGGGTGATCTCGAACGGCACCGGCCGCTGGGCGGCGTGCGGGTGCTCGGGGCCGGCATAGACCTTCAGCTTGGAGAGCATCTGACGGCCCAGGGTGTTCTTCGGGAGCATCCCGCGCACGGCCTTCTCGACGGCGCGCTCGGGGTTCTGCTCCAGAAGGTCCCCGTAGCGCACCGAGCGGAGACCGCCCGGGTAGCCGGAGTGACGGTAGGCGAGCTTCTGGGTCCGCTTGTTGCCGGACAGGTGCACCTTGTCGGCGTTGACGATGATGACGAAGTCACCGGTGTCAACGTGCGGCGCGTACACCGGCTTGTGCTTGCCCCGCAGAAGGGTGGCGGCCTGAGAGGCCAGGCGGCCCAGCACGACATCGGCGGCGTCGATGACGTGCCACTGACGCTGGACGTCGCCGGGCTTGGGGCTGTACGTACGCACGGGTCGTAGCCTTCGCTTTTCAGTGAGTGGTTCCTGACAAGGCCACCCGGCGATCAGCAGAACCGTCGGCTCCCGGTGACGCAAACCGGGGTGCCGTCCGCTGGCGACCGTCCTGGTGGACCGGCGCTGGGCCCCTCACGTGAGATCGAGCAAGCCAAACGCATTATCGACCAGGCAGAATACCGCGCCCCCGCCAGAAGGGTCAAAACGAGCCCCCGGCCCCCACCGGGACCCGCGCCCCGCGCCGCCGTCGCCCGTTGCCAATCCGTGCCCACACGGCTACCAGAACGGCACGCACCGACGCCTCGGGCGGAGCGCGGCGCCACTAAACTGCGGGCCATGAGTCAAGGGCAGGGGGGACCCCAGTGGGTTCCCGGGGGAGACGCGCGGCCGAACTGGGACCAGCTGGCCGCCGACGCGGACCGGCAGCGCGCCAGGAAGCGCTGGACGGTCATCGGGACCAGCGTGGGCGCCGCCGTCGTCATCGGCGTCGTGGTGGCCCTCGCCATCGTCGGCCAGGGTGACGACGACGGCGGCGGCACGGCGGGACCCTCGGCGACCCTGCCGGAGAGCACCGACGAGTCCGACGACGCCGAGCCGACGTTCGCCGAGACCACGCTGCCGCCGGTGCCCTCGGCCCGCGAGTTCATCAGCGACCCGGAGAAGGACGTCGCGCCGTTCCAGGCCGGCGACTTCTTCGGCGAGGACCCGCTGGAGGCCGAGGACCGCTCCTACGCGCTGGTCGACAGCGACGGCAGCGAGGACTGCGCCTCGCTGGCCTCGGGCGCGGTCGCCTCGGCGCTGGCCGACGCCGGCTGCACCGGCCTGCTGCGCGCCACCTACGCGGGCGGCGGCGTCGCCGTCACCGTCGGCGTCGCCCAGTTGCCCAGCGAGGAGGCCGCCGCCGGCCTGCACGGCACGGAGGGGCTCACCGGCCAGCTCCAGGCGCTCCAGGGCGGCGACGCCGGCTCCCTCTGCGACAGCGGCGGCTGCCGCACCACCCGCAACCAGGTCGGCCGCTACGTCTATCTGACCATCGCGGGCAACACGGACGGCAGCCCCGACAGCGGCGACGGCACGGCCGCCCAGCAGGCGGCACGGGACGGCAACGACCACGCGTTCGCGCAGATCATCAAGCGCGGCGAGGCCCAGGCGTCCGCGTCCGCCAGCGCCATCGTCGAGGAACGCCGCCGCGCTCAGGAGTAGCCTCCGGCGAACCACCTGGCCGGTGCGGCACCGCAGCCGCCCGCACCCCGCCACCCAGCACTCGCGCCGGCGCGCGGACGACACCCCACCCGGGCCGGCCAGAACCGTCGTCGACCGACCCCCGCCACGGACGCACCGCGCGGTTCCCCGCGCCCCTGACGGGGCCCGACCCCGCCGGCGAAGAAACCCGCACCCCACGGCGAACGCCAACCCACACAAGGGGCGCGGGGAACTGCGCGAGCAACCACACACCGGGGCGAGGACGACACCCCACCCGAGCCGACCAGAACCGTCGTCGACCGACCCCCGCCACGGACGCACCGCGCAGTTCCCCGCGCCCCTGACGGGGCCCGACCCCGCCGGCGAAGAAACCCGCACCCCACGGCGAACGCCAACCCACACAAGGGGCGCGGGGAACTGCGCGAGCAACCACCCACCGGGGCGAGGACGGCGGCGAGAGGGTCCCCGGCGGGCGAGCAGCCGCCCCCGTCAAGACCCCAGCGTGCGCAGCGTCCGCGCCTCCCGGTTGCGGTCGGCCAGCAGCCCGTCCTCCGGGTAGGCGACCTCCTCCAGCGTCAGCCCGTGCGGCCTGACCACGTGCACCGCCGAGTCCCGCACCCCCCCGGCCAGCACCCGCGCCGGCCACTCCGGCGGCCGGTGGCCGTCCCCGACGAACAGCAGCGCCCCGACCAGCGCCCGCACCATGTTGTGGCAGAACGCGTCGGCCCGCACCGTTCCCTCGATCACGCCGTCCGCCCCCCGGGTCCAGTCCAGGGTCAGCAGCCGCCGGATGGTCGTCGCGCCCTCCCGCCGCCGGCAGTACGCCGCGAAGTCGTGCTCGCCGAGCAGCCGCGCCGACGCCTCGTTCATCGCCGCCACGTCCAGCGGCCAGTTGTGCCACAGCACATGCCCGCGCCGCAGCGGGTCGACGCCGCCCGGGTGGTCGCTGACCCGGTACGCGTAGCGCCGCCACAGCGCCGAGAAGCGCGCGTCGAAGTGGGCGGGCGCCTCGGACACCCGCCAGACCCGCACGTCGTGCGGCAGCCGCCCGGCCAGCCGCCGCAGCAGCCGTTCCCGCTGCTCGTCCCAGACCTCGGCCGGCAGGTCCACGTGGGCCACCTGCCCGCGCGCGTGCACACCGGCGTCCGTCCGCCCGGCCACGGTCAGCTCCCACGGCCGCTCGGCCCGTGTCACCACCCGCAGCGCGTCCTCCAGCTCCTCCTGCACGGTGCGCCTGCCGCGCTGCCGCGCCCAGCCGGAGAAGTCCCGCCCGTCGTACGCCAGATCGAGGCGCACCCGCACCCGTCCCGACTCGGGCTCCACGCTCACGACGCCTCCTCAACGCCGACGGGCCCGCACCCGGGGCGGGTGCGGGCCCGTCGAACCAGTCAAACCGGTCAAACCAGGAACCTCGGGAAACGAGAGACCGAGTCGAAAGGACTCAGTCCTCCTTCTTCTCCTCGGCCTTCTCCTCGGCCTGCTCGTCCTTGGCCTCGGCCTCGGCGGCCTCGGTCGCGGCCGGCTGCTCGGCGGCGGTCTCCCGCTCCTTGGCCGCGCGCCGGGTGGCGCCCTCGGCCTCGCCCACCGCGTTCTGCTGCACGGTCAGCGCCTCGACCAGCTCGATCACGGCCATGGGCGCGTTGTCGCCGCGGCGCGGGCCGATCTTGGTGATCCGGGTGTAACCGCCGGGACGGTTCTCGTACCGGGGACCGATCTCGGTGAAGAGGGTGTGGACCACGCTCTTGTCCCGGATGGTCTGCATCACCTGGCGACGGTTGTGCAGGTCGCCCTTCTTCGCCTTGGTGATCAGCCGCTCGGCCACCGGCCGCAGCCGACGGGCCTTGGCCACCGTGGTGGTGATGCGGCCGTGCTCGAAGAGCGAGGTGGCGAGGTTCGCCAGCATGAGGCGCTCGTGGGCGGGGCTGCCGCCCAGCCTGCGGCCCTTGGTGGGCTGAGGCATGACTCTCTCCTGTCATCTCTGCACCGGCCGTGTCAGGTACCGGTGTCAGGTCGCCCGGGGCGGGTGCCCCGGAAGTCAACGGCGGTCCGGGGCGGTCGCGTTCCGCCCCGGCACGCTCAGTACTGCTCGGTCTCCGCGAAACCGGTGTCGCCCTCGTCCTCGGCGCCGAACGCGTCGGCGGCCGTGGTCGGGTCGAATCCGGGCGGGCTGTCCTTCAGGGCCAGGCCCATGCCGGCCAGCTTCGCCTTGACCTCGTCGATCGACTTGGCGCCGAAGTTCCGGATGTCCAGCAGGTCCGCCTCGGAACGGGCGACCAGCTCGCCGACGGAGTGGATGCCCTCGCGCTTGAGGCAGTTGTAGGAGCGGACGGTCAGCTCCAGCTCCTCGATCGGCAGCGCCAGGTCGGCGGCGAGCGCCGCGTCCGTCGGGGACGGGCCCATGTCGATGCCCTCGGCGTCGACGTTCAGCTCGCGGGCCAGGCCGAACAGCTCGACCAGGGTCTTGCCGGCCGACGCCATGGCGTCCCTGGGCCGCATGGACTCCTTGGTCTCGACGTCGACGATCAGCTTGTCGAAGTCGGTCCGCTGCTCGACTCGGGTCGCCTCCACCTTGTAGGTGACCTTGAGCACCGGGCTGTAGATGGAGTCCACCGGGATGCGGCCGATCTCCTGACCGACCTGCTTGTTCTGCACCGCGGAGACATAGCCGCGACCGCGCTCGACGGTCAGCTCCATCTCCAGCTTGCCCTTGTTGTTCAGCGTGGCGAGCACCAGGTCCGGGTTGTGCACCTCGACACCGGCCGGCGGCGCGATGTCGGCGGCGGTCACCAGGCCGGGGCCCTGCTTGCGCAGGTACATCACCACGGGCTCGTCGTGCTCGGAGGAGACCACGAGCTGCTTGATGTTGAGGATCAGGTCGGTCACGTCCTCCTTGACCCCCGGCACGGTGGTGAACTCGTGCAGGACCCCGTCGATCCGGATGCTGGTGACGGCGGCACCGGGGATCGAGGAGAGCAGCGTGCGCCGCAGGGAGTTGCCGAGGGTGTAGCCGAAGCCCGGCTCCAGCGGCTCGATGACGAACCGGGAACGGAACTCGTCCACGACCTCTTCGGTCAGGGAGGGACGCTGAGCGATCAGCATGAGGTGAACTCCAGTCTTCGGCACCCGCTATTTGATGCCGAGCCAGACGATGTGTGCGAAAGAACGGGGGTCTCCCCCCAAGGGTACGGTCGTCGCCGGGTGAGCTGGCCCACCCGGCGACGACCGGTGTTACCCGTGTGACTCCGAGCCGCCCGGGTTACTTCGAGTACAGCTCGACGATCAGCTGCTCCTGCACCTGGGTGTCGATCACCTGGCGCTCGGGCAGCGAGTGGACCAGGATGCGGAGCCGCGCGGGCACCGCCTCCAGCCACGCCGGAACGGTCTTGTCGCCGGCCTCGGCCTGCGCGACCTGGAACGGGGTCAGCTCCCGCGAGGACTCCCGCACCTCGACGATGTCGCTGGGCGACACGCGCGCGGAGGGGATGTCGGTCTTGCGGCCGTTCAGCAGGATGTGGCCGTGCCGGACCAGCTGACGTGCGTGGTCGCGGGACTTGGCGAAGCCCGCGCGGTAGACCACGTTGTCGAGACGGGACTCCAGGATGCGGAGCAGGTTCTCACCCGTCTTGCCGGACTGGCGGTTGGCCTCGTTGTAGTACCCCCGGAACTGCTTCTCCAGGATGCCGTAGATGCGCGCGCACTTCTGCTTCTCGCGCTTCTGCAGCAGGTACTCGCTGTCCTTGGTGCGCCCGCGTCCGTGCTCACCCGGGGGGTAAGGACGGATCTCGATCGGGCACTTCGCGCTCTCGCACTTAGCTCCCTTGAGGAAGAGCTTCTGCTTCTCCCGACGGCAACGCTTGCAGTCGGCCCCGGTGTAACGCGCCATTGTCTTGGTGTCTCCTACTTCTGCTGGCTCAGACGCGGCGGCGCTTGGGCGGGCGGCAGCCGTTGTGCGGGGTGGGGGTGACGTCCTGGATGGACCCGACCTCGAGGCCGGTGGCCTGGAGCGAACGGATCGCGGTCTCCCGGCCGGAGCCGGGGCCCTTCACGAAGACGTCCACCTTGCGCATCCCGTGCTCCTGCGCGCGGCGAGCGGCGTTCTCCGCGGCCATCTGGGCGGCGAACGGCGTGGACTTACGCGAGCCCTTGAAGCCCACGTGGCCTGCGGAGGCCCAGGAGATCACGTTCCCGGTCGGGTCGGTGATCGAGACGATCGTGTTGTTGAACGTGCTCTTGATGTGAGCGTGCCCGTGGGCGACGTTCTTCTTTTCCTTCCGGCGCACCTTCTTGGCGCCGGCCGTACGGCCCTTTGGAGGCATAGAGGTGTCTCACTCCCGTGGAGGTGGTCGGTCCTGCCAGTGACGGACCGGTGGTCTACGTCCTGGCGGACTACTTCTTGCCCGGCTTCTTCTTGCCGGCGATCGCGCGACGCGGGCCCTTGCGGGTGCGGGCGTTGGTCCTGGTCCGCTGCCCGTGCACGGGCAGGCCGCGGCGGTGACGCAGCCCCTCGTAGCACTGGATCTCGACCTTGCGCCGGATGTCGGCCTGGATCTCCCGGCGGAGGTCACCCTCGGTCTGGAGGTTGTTGTCCACGTACTCGCGGAGCTTGACGAGGTCCTCCTCGGCAAGGTCGCGCACGCGGGTGTCCGGGCTGACGCCCGTGTTGGCCAGGGTCTCCTTGGCAAGGGTCCGGCCGATGCCGAAGACATAGGTGAGGGCGACCTCGATGCGCTTGTCGCGCGGGAGGTCAACGCCTGCGAGGCGTGCCATGTATGTGGCTCCTGATGTTTGCTCGGAGGTCTTCCGCAGCACCGTTCCCGTAAGACTCGAAGGGCTTACGAGCCGGGTCCCCGGCCTCCGACCGGGGGTGTCGTCCCCGCGCTGAGCGAGGGGTCGGGTGTCTGCGTCTCTTGTTGTCGCTCGCGTCGCGGCGAAGCTGCGGGGTCGTGCGGTGCGTCAGCCCTGGCGCTGCTTGTGGCGCAGGTTCTCGCAGATGACCATGACGCGCCCGTGGCGGCGGATCACCTTGCACTTGTCGCAGATCTTCTTGACGCTCGGCCTGACCTTCATGGACTGAGGCTCTCCGGGTCTCGATCTGACTCTTGAGTTCTACTTGTAGCGGTAGACGATCCGCCCGCGGGTCAGGTCGTAGGGAGACAGCTCCACCACGACCCGGTCGTCGGGAAGAATACGGATGTAGTGCATCCGCATCTTGCCGCTGATGTGCGCGAGGACCTGGTGACCGTTCTGGAGCTCCACCTTGAACATCGCGTTCGGGAGAGACTCGACGACCGTGCCCTCGATCTCGATGGCCCCTTGTTTTTTGGCCATGCTTGAGCGCTTCACCTTCCGGGATCGGCTACCTGGATGGCCCTGGGCAGACGGGTGCGCCAGGACCGACGTGTCAGTCTACGACGCCCCACCCGAAAAGACGAATCGATGATCCATTCCCCAGGGAAGAGATCATTATGCCAAGGGATCGGGAGCGGCCGTCACGCCCAGCGCCGCCAGCCGGGCCCGGCCGCCGTCCACGGCCGTCAGCACCAGGGGGCCCTCCTCGGTGAGCGCCACCGAGTGCTCCCAGTGCGAGGCCCAGGTGCCGTCGTTGGACTTGACCGTCCACTCGTCGGCCAGCACATGCGTCTTGGGGGTGCCCAGGGTCAGCATCGGCTCGATCGCCAGGCAGAAGCCCGGAACCAGCTTCGGGCCGCGCCCGCGCCGGCGGTCCACGTAGTTCAACAGGTGCGGGTCCATGTGCATCTCGCTGCCGATGCCGTGCCCGCCGTAGCCCTCGACGATGCCGTACTTGCCGCTGGCCGGCTGCGGCTGGCGGCGGATGTGGCTCTCGATGGCGCGGGAGACGTCGACCAGCCGGTTGCCCTTGCGCATCGCGGCGATCCCGGCCCAGAGGGAGTCCTCGGTCACCTTGTTGAGCGCGGTCAGCCGGGCCGGCCGCTCGGTGTCGGCGTCGCCGCCGACGAAGATGGTGATCGCGGCGTCCGCGTGCCAGCCGTCGACGATGGCGCCGGCGTCGATGGAGAGCAGGTCGCCGTCCTTCAGCACCGTCTTCTCGTCGGGGATGCCGTGCACCACCACGTCGTTGACCGAGGTGCAGATGTTGCCGGTGAAGCCGCCGTAGCCCAGGAAGTTCGGCTTGGCACCGTGGTCGGCCAGCGTCCGCGCCGCCACCCGGTCCAGATCGGCGGTGGTGGCGCCCGGGACGGCGGCCTCGGCACACCTGCGGTGCATCTCGGCCACCACCAGACCCGCGGCCCGCATCCGGGCGATCTGCTCCGGGGTCTTGATCTCCACCATCGGAAGGTTCCTTTCCCACGCCGGCCTCGGGCCGGCGGTCAGCCGGCGCCCGGGCCGGCGGTCACCCGTGGGCGCCGACTCAGCCGAGGCCGGGCAGCACCGCCAGGGCCCGCCGGGTCACCTCGGGCACCGGGGCGAGGGCCGAGATCGTGGAGACCAGGCCCTGCGCACGGTAGTAGTCGATGATCGGCTCGGTCTCCTCGTGGTAGACCGCCAGCCGCTTGCGGACCGTCTCGGCCCGGTCGTCGTCCCGCTGGTACAGCTCGCCGCCGCAGACGTCGCAGACGCCCTCCCGCCGCGGCGGGTTGTACTCGACGTGGAAGACGTGGGCGCTGTCCCGGCGGCACATCCGGCGGCCGGCGATCCGCTTGACCACCTCGTCCTCGGGGACCTCCAGGTCCAGCACCGCGTCGAGCTTCTGCCCCGCCTCGGCCAGGGAGGCGTCGAGCGCCTTCGCCTGGCCGATGTTCCGCGGGAAGCCGTCCAGCAGGAAGCCCCCCTGGGCGTCCTCCTGCGCCATCCGCTCCGCGGCCATGGCGATGGTCAGCTCGTCGGGGACGAGCCCACCCTCCCGGAGAATGGACTCGACCCGCCGCCCCAGCTCGGTGCCCTCGCTGATGTTGGCCCGGAAGAGATTGCCGGTGGAGATGTGCGGGATGGAGAGCTGCTCGGCCAGGAGTGCGGCCTGAGTGCCCTTGCCCGCGCCCGGCGGACCGACGAGGACGATGCGCATCAGCGGAGGAACCCTTCGTAATTTCGCTGGTGGAGCTGGCTCTCGATCTGACGAACGGTCTCCAGGCCGACACCCACGATGATCAGGATCGAGGTGCCGCCGAACGGGAAGTCCTGCTGCGCGTCGAACATGATCAGAGCCAACGTGGGCACCAGGGCGATCAGGCCGAGGTACAGCGAACCAGGCCAGGTGATCCTGTTCAGCACATAGCTCAGATATTCGACCGTAGGCCGGCCCGCCCGAATACCCGGGATGAAACCACCATACTTCTTCATGTTCTCGGCCACGTCTTCAGGGTTGAAGGTGATGGCCACGTAGAAGAAGGCGAAGAAGACGATCAGCAGGAAGTACGTGATGATGTAGTACGGGTGGTCACCGCCCGTGAAGTACCGCTGCACCCAGTCCGTCCAGCCGCCGGAGTCGTTCCCGGCGAACTGCACGAGCAGCTGCGGGATGTAGAGCAGCGACGAGGCGAAGATCACGGGGATGACGCCGGCCTGGTTGACCTTGAGCGGGATGTAGGTCGAGGTACCGCCGTAGGAGCGGCGACCGATCATCCGCTTGGCGTACTGCACCGGGATGCGGCGCTGGGCCAGCTCGACGAAGACGACCAGGCCCACCATGGCCAGACCGCAGGCGACGACGGTGCCGAACTCGATCCAGCCGCCGGCCAGGGTGCCCTGCTGCTTGATCTGCCACAGCGAGGCGGGGAAGCCCGCGGCGATCGAGACGAACATCAGCATGGACATGCCGTTGCCGATGCCCCGGTCGGTGATCAGCTCACCCATCCACATGATGAGGGCGGTGGCCGAGGTCAGCGCGACGACCATCACCAGCGTGGTGAAGATCGAGTCGTCCGGGATGATGTCGTTGGCCACCGTGCACTGCGGGAACAGGGTGCCACTGCGCGCGGTCGCGACCAGGCCGGTGGCCTGGAGCACCGCGAGGGCGATCGTCAGATACCGGGTGTACTGGGTGATCTTCGCCTGCCCGGACTGGCCCTCCTTCTTCAGGGCCTCCAGCCTCGGGATCACCACCACCAGCAGCTGGAGGATGATGCTCGCCGTGATGTACGGCATGATCCCCAGGGCGAAGATGGTGAGTTGCAGCAGCGCGCCGCCGCTGAACATGTTGACGAGGCCGAACAGCCCTGAACCGGCGCCCGCTTCGGCCTCTTTCACACATTGATCGACGTTCTGGAAGCTGACCCCCGGCACCGGTACGTGCTGGCCCAGGCGGAACACCACGACGATGCCCAGGGTGAAGAGCAGCTTTTTACGCAGATCAGGCGTTTGGAACGCCCGGGCGAACGCGGTGAGCACGGCTCCTCCTGCACCCCCCTGCGGCCACGCGGGAGGTTAGGGTCTTGAAGTCCAACGGATATGACAGTTCAGGTCAGGCGGCGACACAACGACCGCCACCTTACCGGCGGATGGGCCCGGCCGGAACGACTGACCGGGGATGCCCGCTGACAGGCATCCCCGGTCACTCAGCTAACCGGCCGAAGTTCCACCGGCTTTCAGGACAACTCGGTCACGGAGCCACCGGCCGCGGTGATCTTCTCCTTGGCGGAGGCGGAGACGGCGTCAACCGTCACCGTCAGCGCCACCGAGATCTCGCCGCTGCCCAGCACCTTCACGAGCTCGTTCTTCCGCACCGCGCCCTTGGCGACCAGGTCCGCCTTGGTCACCTCGCCACCCTCCGGAAAGAGGGAAGCGAGGCGCTCGACGTTGACGACCTGGAAGTTCTTGTGGGCGGGGTTCTTGAAGCCCTTGAGCTTGGGCAGCCGCTGGATCAGCGGGAGTTGCCCACCCTCGAAGCCGGCGCGCACCTGGTAACGGGCCTTGGTGCCCTTGGTGCCGCGACCCGCGGTCTTGCCCTTCGACGCCTCACCGCGACCCACACGGACCTTGGACTTCTTGGCGCCGGGGGCCGGCCTGAGGTCGTGCAGCTTCAGCGGGCCGTCCGACGCGTTTCCCTTGGCGAGATCCGCCATCTCAGTCCACCTCCTCGACCGTCACCAGATGCCGCACGGTCTTGGCCATGCCACGGATCTCCGGCCGGTCCTCCTTGACCACCACGTCGTTGATCCGCCGCAGCCCGAGGGAACGCAGCGTCTCGCGGTGGTTCTGCTTGGTCCCGATGCGGGACCTGACCTGGGTGATCTTCAGCTGCGCCATCACGCACCCACCCCGGCGCGGGCACGCAGCAGGGCGGCCGGCGCCACGTCTTCGAGGGGCAGACCGCGGCGGGCCGCGATCTCCTCGGGACGCTGGAGACCGCGCAGGGCGGCCACCGTGGCGTGCACGATGTTGATCGGGTTCGACGAACCGAGCGACTTGCTGAGCACGTCGTGGATGCCGGCGCACTCCAGCACGGCGCGCACCGGGCCACCGGCGATCACACCGGTACCGGGCGAAGCCGGCTTCAGCAGCACCATCCCGGCCGCCTCCTCACCCTTGATCGGGTGGGGAATCGTGCCCTGGATGCGGGGGACCTTGAAGAAGTGCTTCTTCGCGGCCTCCACGCCCTTGGCGATGGCGGCCGGCACCTCCTTGGCCTTGCCGTAGCCGACACCGACGGTGCCGTCGCCGTCGCCCACCACGACCAACGCGGTGAAGCTGAAGCGACGACCACCCTGAACTACCTTGGCGACGCGGTTGATCGCGACGACGCGCTCGACGTACGCGGTCTTCTCGGCGGCCGAGCCACCGTCCCGACCCTTACGATCCCGCCGCTCGCCACCGGCGCCGCCACCGCGACGCTGGGGTCCAGCCATTGGAATTACCTCTCTCGAATCTTCGGACGGGACCGGCTCAGAACTTGAGCCCGGCCTCGCGGGCGGCATCGGCCAACGCCGCCACCCGGCCGGCGTACTTGTTGCCACCGCGGTCGAACACGACGCTCTCCACACCGGCGGCCTTGGCCCGCTCGGCGACCAGGGCGCCGACCTGCTTGGCCTTGTCGCTCTTGGCGCCGTCGACGCCACGGATGGAGACGTCGAGCGACGAGGCCGAGGCGACCGTGTGACCGGCGGAGTCGTCCACGATCTGCGCCACCATGTGGCGGTTCGACCGGGTCACCACCAGACGCGGGCGCTCGGGCGTGCCCAAGATCTTCTTGCGGATGCGGATGTGCCGCCGCTTGGTCGCCACCCGCTTGCGGGCGTCGCCCTTGGCGATCTTGACACCGTATGCCATGGCTACTTACCAGCCTTTCCGACCTTGCGGCGGATGACTTCGCCCTCGTACTTCACGCCCTTGGCCTTGTACGGGTCGGGCTTCCGCAGCTTGCGGATCTTCGCCGCGACCTCGCCGACCTTCTGCTTGTCGATGCCCTCGACGCTGAAGCGGGTGGGCGACTCGACCTTGAAGGCGATTCCCTCCGGGGGCTCCACCAGGATCGGGTGGCTGTAGCCGAGCGAGAACTCCAGGTTGGAGCCCTTCGCCTGGACGCGGTAGCCAACTCCGCTGATTTCGAGCTTCTTGACGTACCCCTCGGTCACACCGGTGATCATGTTGGCCACCAGGGTGCGCGAGAGACCGTGCAGCGCGCGATTGCGGTTCTCGTCGTTGGGCCGGGAGACGACGATCAGACCGTCCTCGCCCTTGGCCACCTCGATCGGCGCGGCGATGGCCTGCGACAGGTTGCCCTTGGGGCCCTTCACCGCGACCGTGGCGCCGTCGATGGTGACGTCCACGCCGGCGGGAACCTGGATGGGCATCTTGCCAATACGTGACATGGCTGTCCTCCGTTCCCTTCCGTCACCAGACGTAGGCGAGGACTTCCCCGCCCACGTTCTTCTTCTGAGCCTGCTTGTCGGTCAGCAGGCCGTTCGACGTGGAGATGATCGCCACGCCCAGGCCGCCAAGCACGCGCGGCAGCGCGGTGGACTTGGCGTAGACCCGCAGCCCCGGCTTGGAGATGCGCTTGATGCCAGCGATCGAACGCTCGCGGTTCGGGCCGTACTTCAGCTCCAGAACGAGGCTGGTGCCCACCTGGGCGTCCTCGGTCTTCCAGCCGGTGATGTAGCCCTCCTGCTGGAGGATCTCCGCGATGTGCGACTTCAGCTTGCTGTGCGGCATCACCACGGTGTCGTGGTAAGCCGAGTTCGCGTTACGCAGACGGGTCAGCATGTCTGCGATCGGGTCGGTCATGGTCATGAAACGGCCTTGGGCCTCTCTCGCCGGGGTTTCCGCAGGCTCCCCAGGAGTCGGGGAGCCCACCGGACCTACGGCGTAGTCGTTGTTACCAGGAACTCTTGGTGACGCCCGGCAGCTCGCCGCGGTGCGCCATCTCACGCAGGCACACGCGGCACAGGCCGAACTTCCGGTACACCGAGTGCGGCCGGCCGCAGCGCTGGCAGCGGGTGTACCCACGCACCGAGAACTTGGGCTTGCGGGCGGCCTTGGCGATCAGAGCCTTCTTCGCCACGCTCACGCCTCCTTGTTTCGATACTCAGCCATCGTGCGACGCCTCAGGCTTCCTTGAACGGGAATCCGAGGTGACGCAGCAGGCTGCGACCCTCGTCATCGGTCTGGGCCGTGGTGACCACGGTGATGTCCATGCCGCGAACCCGGTCGATCCGGTCGGGGTCGATCTCATGGAACATGACCTGCTCGGTCAGGCCGAAGGTGTAGTTGCCGCGCCCGTCGAACTGCTTGGGCGACAGGCCGCGGAAGTCACGGATCCGCGGCAGCGCCAGCGACAGCAGACGGTCGAGGAACTCCCACATCCGGTCGCCGCGGAGCGTCACATGCGCACCGATCGGCTGACCCTCGCGCAGCTTGAACTGCGCGATCGACTTGCGGGCCTTGGTCACGGTCGGCTTCTGGCCGGTGATCGTGGCGAGGTCGCGCACGGCGCCCTCGATCAGCTTGGAGTCGCGGGCGGCGTCGCCCACACCCATGTTGACCACGATCTTGGTCAGGCCCGGCACCTGCATGACGTTGCCGTAGGCGTACTCGTCACGCAGCTTGCCGATGATCTCTTCGCGGTACCGCGTCTTGAAGCGCGGTGCGGTGCTGGTGGCAGTGGTCATCAGATGTCCTCACCGGTCCGGCGCGCGACGCGGATCTTGGTGCCGTCCTCGTCGAACCGGTAGCCGACCCGGGTGGTGACCTTCTTGCCGTCCTGCTCCACGACCAGCTGAACATTGCTGACATGGACGGGGGCCTCGGTGGTGATGATCCCACCGGTCTTGGAACCACGCGCCGTCGTACCGGCCTTGGTGTGCTTCTTGACCCGGTTGACACCCTCGACCAGGACGCGGTCCTCGCGGGGGAAGGCCACGATGACCTTGCCCTGCTTGCCCTTGTCCTTGCCGGTGATGACCTGAACCAGGTCGCCCTTCTTGATCTTCATCGGTTACAGCACCTCGGGGGCGAGTGAGATGATCTTCATGAACTTCTTCTCGCGCAGCTCACGCCCGACCGGGCCGAAGATGCGGGTACCCCGGGGGTCACCGTCGTTCTTGAGGACGACGGCGGCGTTCTCGTCGAAGCGGATGTACGAGCCGTCCGGGCGGCGGCGCTCCTTGACGGCGCGCACGATGACCGCCTTGACGACGTCACCCTTCTTCACGTTGCCACCGGGGATCGCGTCCTTGACGGTGGCGACGATGACGTCACCGATGCCCGCGTAGCGGCGTCCAGAGCCACCGAGCACGCGGATGCAGAGGATCTCCTTCGCACCCGTGTTGTCGGCGACGCGCAGTCGCGACTCCTGCTGGATCATGGGTTACTTCGCCTTCTCCAGAATCTCCACGACGCGCCAGCGCTTGGTCGCGGACAGCGGACGGGTCTCCATCAGAAGAACGCGGTCGCCAACGCCAGCCGCATTCTGCTCGTCGTGGGCCTTCAGGCGGCTGGTACGGCGGATGATCTTGCCGTACAGGGCGTGCTTGACCCGGTCCTCGACAGCGACGACGACGGTCTTGTCCATCTTGTCGCTGACCACCAGGCCCTCGCGGGTCTTCCGCCGGCCGCGCTCGGTCGTCGTCTCAGTCACAGTCTTCTCACTCATCAGGCGTTCTCCACCGCCTCGGCCTCGACCGGCTCCACCGACTCGATGCCCAGCTCACGCTCGCGCATCAGGGTGTAGACCCGGGCGATGTCCTTGCGGACGGCCTTCAGCCGGCTGTTGTTCTCCAACTGTCCGGTGGCCGCCTGGAAGCGGAGCCTGAACAGCTCCTCCTTCGCCTCACGCAGCTTCTCAACCAGCTCCTGGTTGTTCAGCTCGCGCAGCTCGGAGGTCTTGGTACCGGCTGCCATCACGCCTCACCTGCCTCGCGCCGGACGATCCGGCACTTCATCGGAAGCTTGTGCGCGGCGCGGGTGAGCGCCTCACGGGCAATCTTCTCGTTCGGGAACGACAGCTCGAACATCACGCGTCCGGGCTTGACGTTGGCCACCCACCACTCGGGCGAGCCCTTACCGGAACCCATGCGGGTCTCGGCCGGCTTCTTGGTCAGCGGGCGGTCCGGGTAGATGTTGATCCAGACCTTGCCGCCACGCTTGATGTGCCGGGTCATCGAGATACGAGCGGCCTCGATCTGCCGGTTGGTGACGTACGCACCGGTGACGGCCTGGATGCCGTACTCGCCGAAGGAGACCTCGGTACCGCCCTTGGCGGCGCCGCGGCGCTTGGGGTGGTGCTGCTTACGGTACTTGACCTTGCGAGGGATCAGCATGGGTCAGCTCTCCCCTCCGGCAGAGCCGGTCGACTGGGTGGAGCCGCCGGCGCCCTCGGAGGCCGGAGCGGCCGCGGCAGCTTCGGACTTGGGGGCCTCGGTCGAGGGAGCGCTCTGCTGCTGCGGCCTGCGGCCACGGCCTCCGCGCTCGCCACGGCCACGGGCCGGACGGTCGCCGCCGGCGCCACCACCGCGCGCGGGACGGTTGCCCGCCCGGGCGGCGGCGTTCTCGGCGCGCACCTCGGCGATGTTCTTCACGTCGCCCTTGTAGATCCACACCTTGACGCCGATGCGGCCGAAGGTGGTGCGGGCCTCGAAGAAGCCGTAGTCCACGTTGGCGCGCAGCGTGTGCAGCGGGACGCGACCCTCGCGGTAGAACTCGGAACGGGACATCTCAGCCCCGCCGAGCCGGCCACCGCACTGGATCTTGATGCCCTTGGCGCCCGCCTTCATCGTGCTCTGCATCGACTTGCGCATCGCACGACGGAAGGAGACGCGGGAGGACAGCTGCTCCGCGACGGCCTGGGCCACCAGCTGGGCGTCCAGCTCCGGGTTCTTCACCTCGAGGATGTTGAACTGGATCTGCTTGCCGGTCAGCTTCTCCAGGTTGCCCCGGAGACGGTCGGCCTCGGCGCCCCGGCGGCCGATCACGATGCCGGGCCTGGCGGTGTGGACGTCGACGCGGACCCGGTCACGGGTGCGCTCGATCTCCACCTTGGAGATGCCGGCCCGCTCCATGCCCTGCGTGAGCATCCTGCGGATCGCGACGTCTTCCTTGACGTAGTCCTTGTACAGCTTGTCGGCGTACCAGCGCGACTTGAAGTCGGTCGTGACGCCGAGCCGGAACCCGTGCGGGTTTACCTTCTGGCCCATTACCGGGTTCCTTCCTTGCTGCCGAGGACCACGGTGATGTGGCTGGTCCGCTTGCGAATCCGGTACGCGCGTCCCTGCGCGCGCGGCCGGAACCGCTTCAGCGTGGGGCCCTCGTCGACGTACGCCTCTTTGACGTACAGGGTCTCGGCGTCCGGGTGGTTGTGGTTGTGCACGGCGTTGGCGATGGCACTGTCCAGCACCTTGCCCACCGGCACGGTGGCGGCCTGCGGGGCGAACCGCAGGACCGCCTGCGCCTCCGTGGCGTCAAGGCCACGGATCAGGTCCACCACACGGCGGGCCTTCATGGGCGTGACACGGATGTACCGCGCCTGGGCCCTGGCTTCCATGGTCGTCCCTTCGGTCTTGGTAGGGGAGTTCGTCATGATTCACAAACCCCGCTCAGCGCCGACGCGACTTGCGGTCGTCCTTCACGTGCCCACGGAAGGTGCGGGTCGGCGCGAACTCGCCGAGCTTGTGGCCCACCATCGACTCGGAGACGAACACCGGCACGTGCTTGCGGCCGTCGTGCACGGCGATCGTGTGGCCCAGCATCGCCGGGACGATCATCGAGCGACGAGACCAGGTCTTGATGACGTTCTTGGTACCGGCTTCGTTCTGCGCGTCCACCTTCTTGATCAGGTGGTCGTCGACGAAGGGCCCCTTCTTGAGACTGCGCGGCATCGACCTGCTCCCTAGCGCTTCTTGTTCGTCTTGCGGCGGCGGACGATGTACTTGTTGCTGGCCTTCTTCGGCGAGCGCGTACGGCCCTCCTTCTTGCCCCAGGGCGAGACCGGGTGGCGACCACCCGAGGTCCGGCCCTCGCCACCACCGTGGGGGTGGTCGACGGGGTTCATCACGACACCGCGCACGCTGGGCCGAACGCCCTTCCAGCGCATCCGGCCGGCCTTGCCCCAGTTGATGTTGGACTGCTCGGCGTTGCCGACCTCGCCGACGGTGGCGCGGCAGCGGACGTCGACCAGCCGGATCTCGCCGGAGGGCATCCTCAGGTGGGCCATGCGGCCCTCCTTCGCCAGCAGCTGCACCGAGGCACCGGCGGAGCGGGCGAACTTGGCGCCGCCGCCGGGCTGGAGCTCGATGGCGTGGATGACCGTACCGACCGGGATGTGGCGCAGCGGGAGGTTGTTGCCGGGCTTGATGTCGGCGCCGGCGCCGTTCTCCACGCGGTCACCCTGCTTCAGGTGGGCCGGCGCGATGATGTACCGCTTCTCGCCGTCCGCGTAGTGCAGCAGCGCGATGCGGGCGGTGCGGTTCGGGTCGTACTCGATGTGCGCGACCTTGGCCGGCACACCGTCCTTGTCGTGCCGACGGAAGTCGATGACGCGGTAGGCGCGCTTGTGGCCACCACCCTGGTGGCGCACCGCGACGCGTCCGGCGTTGTCCCGGCCACCCTTGCTGTGCAGCGGGCGGACCAGCGACTTCTCCGGCGTGGACCGCGTGATCTCGACGAAGTCGGCGACGCTGGAGCCACGACGGCCCGGGGTCGTCGGCTTGTACTTGCGGATTCCCATTTCTTAGTCCTCGTCCGGTATCGGACGGCAGGTCCCCGTCAGGAGACCGGGCCGCCGAAGATGTCGATGCTGTCGCCCTCAGCAAGGGTCACGATCGCGCGCTTGGTGCTGGCGCGACGGCCGTAACCGGTGCGGGTGCGCTTGCGCTTGCCCTGCCGGTTGATCGTGTTGACCCCGACGACCTTGACCGCGAAGACGGCCTGGACGGCCTGCTTGATCTGGGTCTTGTTGGCCCGGGGGTCGACGATGAAGGTGTACTTGTTCTCGTCGAGCAGCGCGTAGCTCTTCTCCGACACGACCGGCTTGACCAGGATGTCGTGCGGGGTGGAGAACTCCTTGCTGGAGAACTCGGCGACGTTCGCCTCACTCATCAGGCGTCGCTCCCTTCGGGCTTGTCGAGCGCCACGGCGCCGGAGGCGCGGCCGGCCACGAAGCGGTCGAAGGCGGCCTTGGTGAACACCACGTCGTCGGAGTCGACCACGTCGTACGTGTTCAGCTGGCCCGGGTCGATGATGTGCACCTGGGGCAGGTTGCGCGCCGAGAGCCAGGAGGCGTTGTCCGCGCGGTCGGCGACCAGCAGGACCTTCTTGCGGTCGCTGATCTTGCCGAGCAGGGTCTTCGCGGCCTTGGTGGAGACGTCGCCGTCCACCACGCCGGTGACCACGTGCACGCGGTCGTGGCGCGCCCGGTCGGTGAGGGCACCGCGCAGGGCGGCGGCCTTCATCTTCTTCGGGGTGCGCTGGCTGTAGTCACGCGGCACGGGGCCGTGGACGACGCCACCGCCGGCGAACTGCGGCGCGCGGACCGAGCCCTGGCGGGCACGGCCGGTGCCCTTCTGGCGGTACGGCTTCTTGCCGCCACCGCGGACCTCGCCACGGGTCTTGGTCTTGTGCGTGCCCTGGCGGGCGGCGGCCAGCTGCGCGACGACGACCTGGTGGATCAGCGGAACGCTGACCCGGGCGTCGAAGATCTCCGCCGGAAGCTCGACGGTGCCGGCCTCCTCACCCGCGGGCGAGAGGATGACGATGCTCTTTGGGGTACTCATGATTAACCTCAGGCCCCCTTGGCCGCGGAACGGACCAGGACGAGGCCGCCGTTGGGACCGGGCACCGCGCCCTTGATGAGGAGCAGGCCCTTCTCCGCGTCCACGGCGTGGACGGTCAGGTTCTGGGTGGTGACGCGCTCGTTGCCCATCCGACCGGCCATCCGGAGGCCCTTGAAGACCCGGCCCGGGGTGGCGCAGCCGCCGATGGAGCCCGGCGAGCGGTGCTTGCGCTGGGTGCCGTGCGAGGCGCCGAGGCCGCCGAAGCCGTGGCGCTTCATCACACCGGCGAAGCCCTTGCCCTTGGTGGTGCCGGTCACGTCGACCTTGACGCCGGACTCGAACGCCTCGGCCGTGACTTCCTGGCCCAGGGTGTACTCGGCGGCGTCGGCGGTCCGCAGCTCGACCAGGTGGCGGCGCGGGGTGACCTCGGCCTTGGCGAAGTGGCCCTTGAGGGGGCGGTTCACCTTGCGCGGGTCGATCTCACCGAAGGCGATCTGGACGGCCTCGTAGCCGTCCCTGTCGTTGGTACGGACCTGGGTGACGACGCAGGGCCCGGCCTTGACCACGGTCACGGGGACGACACGGTTGTTCTCGTCCCAGACCTGGGTCATGCCGAGCTTCTCGCCCAGGACGCCCTTGATCTGCTTGGTCATCTCTACCGGCCTCTCAGAGCTTGATCTCGATGTCGACGCCGGCCGGCAGGTCCAGGCGCATCAGCGAGTCAACGGTCTTGGGGGTCGGGTCGAGGATGTCGATCAGCCGCTTGTGGGTGCGCATCTCGAAGTGCTCGCGCGAGTCCTTGTACTTGTGCGGCGACTTGATGACGCAGTACACGTTCTTCTCAGTGGGCAGCGGCACCGGGCCCGCGACCGACGCACCCGTGCGGGTCACCGTCTCGACGATCTTCTTCGCCGAGTTGTCGATGACCTCGTGGTCGTAGGCCTTGAGCCGGATGCGGATCTTCTGTCCCGCCATGGCTACTTCGTAGTCCTGTTCTCTTCGTCAACGCTCTGGAACCCGGCTCACCCCCCTGGGCGACCCCGACCCACGCGGTCGGGCGTGTCGTACTCGTTCTCAGAATTCACCGCAGGGGTTTCCTCTGGGAGGAGTGGGGGGAAGTAATCCACCGGGTGCCTGGTGTCGGGCCCCGCTCACGCTTCCCGGAAGATCTCGGTATTTCCATCCCTGCCCCGTTGACCAGGGCATCTATGGGATGACGAATACAGTGAGACTCGCTTCCAGTCCTCCCGGCGGGAGGCGCGCGGCATCGGCCGTCTACCGAGCAACCTGGTCAGTGTGCCATAGCAGACCGCGCCCCCGCCAATCGGGCGGTATCCCCCACCTGCGGCGCAGCCCGCCTCCCCGGCCGCGCGCGCCGCCCGGCGGTCAACCCGGCAGGTGCAGCCGCAGCACCGCGCGTTCCGCCCACTCGGGCACGGTACCGCGCAGCGATACCACGATCATGACCGCGAACGCCAACGGGACGGTCCAGGCCGCCGGTTGGGCCAGCAGCACGGTCAGCCACCCCGGGCCCCCGTCGGTCAGCACCGAGGCCAGCGCGGCCCCGGTGGCCGCGCTCACCCCGGTGGCCAGCCCGGCGGCGGCGCCGGCCGTGGTCAGCCCGCGCCACCAGATGCCCAGCACCAGCAGCGGGCAGAACGTCGAGGCCGCGACGGCGAACGCCCAGCCGACCGCCACGTTGATGTCGACGCTGCGCGCCGGCAGCGAGAGCCCGACGGCCACGGCGGCCCCGGCGGCGACGGCCCAGCGCAGCCGGGGCACGGTGGCGCGGGACAGGTCGTGCGAGAGCCCGCCGGCCAGCGCCATCAGCAGCCCGGACGAGGTGGAGAGGAACGCGGCGAACGCCCCGGCGGCGACCACCGCGGTCAGCACGGAGCCCCAGACCCCGGGGACGATCGCGCCCGGCAGCACCACGGTCACCATGTCGGTGTCGCCGCCGTTGACCAGCTCGGGCGTGAAGACCCGGCCCAGCAGCCCGTAGACGGCGGGGAAGAGGTAGAAGACGCCGAGCAGCACGATCACCCCGACCGCGACCCGGCGGGCGGCCATGGCGGTCGGGCTGGTGTGGAAGCGCATGATCACGTGCGGCAGCCCGACCGCGCCGAGCGTCGTCGCCAGCAGCACCGACCAGGTCGCCAGCAGCGGCGCCCCCGAGCTCTCCAGGTCCAGCAGCGGCCGGGCCCAGTCGTCCGAGACGTCGAAGCGCAGCGCGTCGGCGCGCGCCCCCGCCCCCGCGTGGGCCACGAGGAAGAGCGCGGGCACCGCGATGAACAGCAGCTTCACGCCGTAGTGGAACGCCTGCACATAGGTCGCGGAACGCATCCCACCGGCCGCGATGGAGACGCTCACCACCAGCCCGGCCAGCACCACGCCCACCCAGTACGGGGTGCCGCTGACCGCGTGCAGCACCATGCCGGCGCCCTTGAACTGGGGCACCAGATAGAGCCACATGATCACCAGGACGATCACCGCGCAGAGCTTCCTGATCCGCTCCGAGCCCAGCCGGTAGTCGGCGAAGTCCGGCACGGTGTAGGCGCCCGAGCGCCGCATCGGCCCGGCGACCAGGGCGGCGACGGCGACATAGCCGGCCGTGAAGCCGACCGCGTACCAGAGGGTGCCGACGCCGTTCTTCAGCATCAGCCCGGCCAGGCCGAGCACCGAGGCGGCCGAGACGTACTCGCCGGCGATCGCCATGGCGTTCCAGCCGGGCGCGACCCGGCGGGAGGCGACGAGGAAGTCCGGGGTGGTCCGCGCGGCCCGCACCCCGTAGACGCCGATGGCGACGCTGACCACGAAGAGCAGTCCGATGGAGAGCAGTCCGATCACGGCGCGCGCTCCGTCCCCGTCCCCGTGCCCGGGGCGCTGGCGCGCTCCAGGCGCTCGGCGCGGCGGACGTGGCGGACGGCGATGGCCAGCAGCACGGGGTAGCTGCCGCCCATCAGCAGCAGCCAGGAGAGCGGGACGCCGACCAGCGTGACGCGGCTGAGCGCGGGGGCGGCGGCCAGCAGCCCGCTGAGCCCGAAGAGCACGGCGCCCAGCAGGGCGAGGGTGCGGGCGGCCTGCCGTCGCTGGTCGGCGAAGAGGGCGCGGACCGCCTCGGTGGTGTCGCGGTCGTCGGGGCCCTGGATCGTCGGGGGCAGCAGGTGCTGGGCCGGGCGGTGGCGGCGGGCCAGCGCGATCCTGGTCTGCGGGCTGGTGATCCGCACCCGCCGGGGGGCGCTCACGCGCCGGCCCGCACGGGGGTCGCGCGCCGGGTCACGTTGACTCCTCGTCCCGCACGGCGGCGAGCAGCCGTTCCTTCAGGGCGCGCGCGTGCCGGCGGCTGACCGGGACGTCGCCGGCGGGGGTGCGGGCGAGCAGGCCGGCGGAGCTGGAGACCCACAGGTCGCGGACCCAGCCGATGGCCACCAGATAGCCGCGGTGGGCGCGGACGAAGCCGGCCGGCGCCCAGACCTCCTCCAGGTAGGACAGCGGCATCCGGATCAGATGGCTGCCCTCCCCCGTGTGCAGCCGGACGTAGTCGCCGTGGGCCTCGACGTACTGGATGTCGTCGCGGTGCACGAAGGCGGTGTGGCGGCCGTTCTCGACCTGGACGACGGCCAGTTCGTCGACCTGGGAGGGGCGCGGGGCTGCGGCCCCCGGGCGGCGCGGGGCGGCGGCGCGGGAGACGGCCTCGGCCAGCCGCTCGGGGCGGACGGGCTTGAGCAGGTAGTCGATGGCGCCGATGCCGAACGCGTCGACGGCGTGCTGCTCGGAGGCGGTGACGAAGACGATGGCCGGTGGGGTGGAGAGGCGGCCGACGACGCGGGCGACGGCCATCCCGTCGAGTCCCGGCATGGAAATGTCGAGGAAGACGGCGTCGAAGGCGGTCTCCCCCAGCTGCCGGACCGCGCTCTCCCCGCCGTCCGCCTCCCGGACGTCCCCTATCTCGGGCAGCGCGTCCAGCATGGCGGCCAGCTCACGTCGGGTGAAGGTCTCGTCCTCCACCACCAGCGCGCGCAGTCGGGTCTCGGCGGTCAATGCGCGACCACTCCTCGTCTGAATCGGGGCACCCGGATCACGACCTTGGTGCCGCTGCCGGGCGCGGTCTCGATGACCAGCCCGTACTCGGCGCCGTAGACGGTGCGCAGCCGCTGGTCGACGTTGGCGAGGCCGACGCGGCGGCGCGGTTCGCCCAGCGGGTGGCCGGGGTCGGCCGGTCGTTCCCCCGCGAGCACGGCCTCGGCGACCTCGGGTGTCATCCCGACCCCGTCGTCCTCGACCTCGATGACGCACAGCGGTCCCTCGCCGAAGCCGGAGACCTGGATGGCGCCGGGGCCCGGCTTGGGTTCCAGGCCGTGCCGCACGGCATTCTCCACGATCGGCTGGATGACGAGGAAGGGAATGGCGACGGGCAGGATCTCGGGCGCCATCCGGACGGTCAGCTCCATCCGGTCGTCGAAGCGGGCGCGCTGCAACTCCAGATAGGTCTGGATGGCCTGCAGCTCCTCGGCGACGGTGGCGTAGTCGCCCTGCGGGGAGAAGCTGTAGCGCAGGTAGTCGGCGAAGTCGCTGAGCAGCGCGCGGGCGCGGTCGGGGTCGGTGCGGATGCGGGCGCCGATCACGGCGAGCGCGTTGTGCAGGAAGTGCGGCGATATCTGGGCGCGGAGGGTGCGCAGCTCGGCCTGGGCGATGCGCTCCCTGGCGCGGCGCAGGGCGGCGTGGTCCAGCGAACGGGCGACGAGCGCGGCCACGGCGGTGACCTCGGGCTCGGCGCCGCCGCGCACCAGCAGCCCGCCGGTGAGCTCGCCGGCGACCAGCAGCGGGACGGCGGACCAGGGCGGGCGGTGGACGGGGCTGCCGTGTTCGTATGCCTGGGCCAGCAGGCCGCCGGCCCCCGGCTCCTCGGGGGCCGGGCCGGCGGTGGCGACGGGGCCCGCGAGGTCGGCCAGGAGCACGGTCTCGGCGCCGAGCAGGCGGCGGAGGCGGCGGGCGGCCTGTCCCGGGCCGCGCCCGGTCAGTCCCTCGCGCAGGTCGTCGTCCAGCTCCCGTACGGCGGTGAGCAGCCGCACGGTGGCCCCCTCGCCCGCCTCGGCCCTGCGTCGCCGTCTGCCATCCAGCATGGGCCGAACCTAGCCCAGCCAGGGGCGCCGGTGTAGGGAGTCGCACGGGCGGATCGGCCCGCGCGGGGGTGCCCGCCCCGGCGGGTGGGGGTCTACTCGGGCAGCGGGGGGTGGATCGGGCAGGGGCCGTAGGGGTCGAGGTCGGTGGGGCGGGGCGGTTCCGGGCCGTCGGGGCCGAAGCGGATCATCCGCTCGACGCGGATGACGCGGAAGCGGCGGCCCAGCACGGTGACCTCGTCGGTGCGCGGCCCGGTGCGGAACTCCTCGGCGGCGCGGGCGTAGGCGGCGGCGTCCTCGGGCGACACCTCGTGCTCCAGCTGCGGCAGGAACTCGGCGAGGTAGGCATGCAGGGTGGCGCGGGCCTCGTGGGGGCTGGGCTGGAGGGCGGCCATCGGCTCCCAGGAGCTGCGTCGGCGCTCGGCGAAGGTGAAGGCGGCGGGGAGCAAC
Source organism: Streptomyces zhaozhouensis (assembly GCF_900230195.1). Taxonomy (GTDB): domain Bacteria; phylum Actinomycetota; class Actinomycetes; order Streptomycetales; family Streptomycetaceae; genus Streptomyces; species Streptomyces zhaozhouensis. The sequence goes on along the minus strand of NZ_OCNE01000004.1, from coordinate 61,022 downwards.
ACGACCCCGGGGTGGGTCTCGATCGCGCGTGCGGAGTCGGCGCGCACCTCGGCGGGGATGCGGGGCGCCTCGTAGCGGAGGGCGAGCAGCTCCATCCGCTGGATGGACTCCATGATCCCGGTGGGGCTGGCGTGGTCCAGCAGCAGTCCCCTGGTGCGGCGCGGGACGGAGCGCCGCCGGCGCCAGTCGGCGGCGGCGACGGGCTCGTCGGGGTCGGTGGGGCGCGGTCCCTCGATGCCGTCGGGGCCGACGCGGGCGAACTCGTCGCCGCGCACGACGCGGTAGCGGACGCGGTCGACGGTCAGCTCGTCGACCGGCTCGTTCTCCAGCGTGCGGACGGCGGCGAGCAGGCGGGCGCGCAGCGGGTCGCCCGGCGCGGTCTCGTCGCGGGCGCGGGTCCACAGGTGGGAGTTGAGCGCTTCCCTGGCGTGCTGGGGGAACGCCTCGTCGACGTCGTCGAGGAGGCGCCAGGCCGGCCCGTCGGCCGGTCGTTGCTCGGCGAAGCCGAAGACCGGGCCCCGGACGATCACGTGCGGATAGCGCTCCGCGGCCCGGACGGTGTCGACCTCGGTGACCTCGGAGACGGGATCGTTCCGCCGGGCCACCCGGATGGTGAGGTGGGGCGGCGCGTTCCTCCGGTGATCCTCCATGAGCCCAGTGTGACGCGGGCGGCGCCGCTCCGTCCTCCGATTGCCCAAAGCCCCCACCATCGGGGGGCTACCTTGCCCCCATGTTCACGTGCCGGTTCAGGATGGTCATACTTTCGCGACCGCCCGTTCGTGTGAACCGCCGTCGAGGCCGGGGCGCGGCGCTCAGCGCTGGAGGCCGAGTACGACGCGCATCGCGTCCTCGACACCCCGAAGCTCCCCCGGCGCGAGGAGTCCGAGGCGTCTACGCAGCCGTGCCTTCACCACCGTGTGGAGATCGGCGCAGTTCACATAGGACTCGTCGTACTTCGCCAGCCCCGAGTCGGGGCCGATCGGGATGTGGGTGGTACGCGGCCCTGTGGTGCCCGTGACCAGCGCGACGGTGACCGCCGACAAGGGGCGGGCGACGCGGTTGACCGTCAGGACGACGACCGGATGAGGACCCAGCGGTCGAGGCAGCGCACATCCCCAGACCTCCCCGCGCAGGGGTGGACCGACGTTCACCACGTCATCTCGTCCGCTGCCCGCAGCTCCTCCTCCGTCGGCGGGAGGACTCCGTCCGGCAAGGGCGCGGGCCGCTCCCCGTAGAAGGAGCGGATCTCCTCGGCGGCCCCGGCCTCCGCCGCTTCCCTGACCAGGAGATGAAGCCCTTCGCGGAGGGCGTCGGAGGTCGATCCCAGGTTCAGCGTCCGCATCGCCTGCTGGAGCGCCTCCACCTCGTCGGCCTGGAGCCGAACCTGGGCCAACTTGCCCCGGCGCGGCTCCTTGGGTGAGGAATCCATCTCCGGTGCCACCACCTCTCGCGACTCGACCTGTACGACATTCGTCATACAGCAGTATGGCGCGCGTCCAGGAGGGACAAACGACTCCGCCGCTGCCTTCGGCCGGACGACACGCCGCCGCGCGGAAGGTGCGCCCCGGGGCCCCGCCTGGGGGAAGTGCGGGGGAGGCGGGGCCCCGGGCGCGGGGGTACAAGGACCCCCTCCAGCGAGCCGAACCCGGCTCAGTGCTTGGTCGCGCGCTCGGCCCCGGCGCCCGTGAGGGCCCGGACCTGGAGCTTCGCGAACCTCTCGGGCTCGGACTCACGGGACATGAGGGTGCCGATCACGGCACAGAGCAGGCCCAGCGGGATGGAGACCAGCCCGGGGTTCTCCAGGGGGAACCAGGAGATGTCGATGCTCTTCGGCAGCAGCGCCAGGTTCTCCCCCTCGGCGTCGACCTTGCCGGAGACCACCGGGGAGAAGATCACCAGGCCGACGGAGCTGATCAGACCGCCGTAGATGCCGGCCACCGCTCCCCTGGTGTTGAACCGCTTCCAGAAGAGGCTCAACAGGATCACCGGCAGGTTCGCCGAGGCCGCGATGGCGAAGGCCAGCGCGACGAGGAACGCCACGTTGAGGTCCTGCGCGAAGACCGCCAGCACGATGGAGACCGCGCCCACGCCGATCGCGGCGAAGCGGGCCACCCGCACCTCCTCCTTCTCGCTCGCCTTCCCGCCGCGCAGCACCGCGTTGTAGAAGTCGTGCGCCAACGAGGAGGACGAGGCGATCGTCAGCCCGGCGACCGTCGACAGGATCGTCGCGAACGCCACCGCCGCGATCAGCGCCAGCATCACCGCGCCCAGGAAGTCGCCGCCGAAGTGGCTGCCGACCTCCTCGGCCAGCTGGGGTGCCGCCGTGTTGCCCGCGCTGTTCTGCGCGGTGATCGCGTCGGCGCCGACCAGCGCCGCGGCGCCGAAGCCCAGGATGAGGGTCAGCAGGTAGAAGGTGCCGATGAGGCCGATCGCCCAGTTGACCGACTTCCGGGCGGTCTTGGAGTCCGGCACCGTGTAGAAGCGGATCAGGATGTGCGGCAGCCCGGCCGTGCCCAGCACCAGCGCGAGGCCGAGGCTGATCAGGTCCAGCTTGTTGACCATGGTCTGCCAGGCGTCGCCGGCGACTTCGACGCCGTAGCGCTGGCCGGGTTCGAGGAACGCGTTGCCCGCCCCGCTGGCCTCGGCCGCGTCGTTCATCAGCGAGCCGAAGTTGAAGTCGTAGATCGACAGCACCAGCAGCGCGACCAGCAGCGCGCCGCCCATCAGCATCACGGCCTTGACGATCTGCACCCAGGTGGTGCCGGTCATCCCGCCGAACGAGACATAGGTGATCATCAGCAGGCCGACGACGACGATGCCCACGATCTTCGCGGTGTCGGCGCTCATCCCGAGGTAGGTCTCGCCCTCCTCGATGCCGAGCAGCAGCGCCACCAGCGCGCCGGCGCCCACCATCTGCGCCAGCAGGTAGAAGATCGAGACGGTCAGCGTCGAGACCGACCCCGCCGTCCGCACCGGCCGTTGCCTCATCCGGTAGGAGACGACGTCGGTCATGGTGAACCGGCCGGAGTTCCGCAGCAGTTCCGCGACCAGCAGCAGCGCCACCAGCCAGGCGACCAGGAAGCCGATCGAGTAGAGGAAGCCGTCGTAGCCGTAGAGCGCGATCATGCCGGCGATGCCGAGGAACGACGCGGCCGACATGTAGTCGCCGCCGATCGCGAACCCGTTCTGGATGCCGGTGAAGCCACGGCCACCGGAGTGGAAGTCGGTGGCGGACTTGGTCTGCCTGCTGGCCCAGACGGTGATGCCCAGCGTCAACGCGATCAGCGCGCCGAAGAGGACGACGGTGATCAGCCGCTGGTCCGAGGTGTTCTCCGCGGCGATGGTGATCATTCGTCGTCTCCCTTCCTGGCGCCCGGCACCGCCGGCTGGCCCTCCAACTCGTCCCGCAGCTCGTCGGCGAGCGGGTCGTAACGGCGGTTGGCGTAGCGCGAGTAGAGGATCGCGATGCCGAAGGTCGTGACGAACTGCAACAGGCCGAAGAGCAGCGCGATGTTGGCGCTGCCGACCACCTCGGTCTCCATCACCCCCCGCGCGTAGGCCGACATCAGCACGTACAGCACGTACCAGCCGAAGAAGGCGATGCTCGCCGGCACCACGAAGCGCAGCAGCCGGCGGCGCAGCTCGTGGAACCGGGGATCGTCGTGCATCGCCGCCGAACGCGCCTCCAGCTCGGATTCGGGCGGCAGGGTCGGCGGCGGGTCACCCCCCTCCGCGGGCTGGGGCGGCTCGCTGGCATCAGGGGCGGAGTGTGTCGCCATCGACGGCTCCTTACAAAGGCGGCCCGGGTCGGTTCTGGGGGACTGCCCCCAGAATGTAAGGAGCGTCACACCCTCCGGGCACGCCGCGGAGCGCGCCACTCGACGAACGGTCGAAATCCGCGCCGAGCGGGCGACGGGCAGTCCGCCTCATCGCCCAAGGCCAGGGGCCCCGGGCCCACCGCGCGATGCGGCGGGCCCGGGGCCCCTGAAGGAACAGCTCACGGCCGAGGCCGCGAACGGTCAGCTCACTTGATGATCTTGGTGACCTGACCGGCGCCGACGGTCCGACCACCCTCACGGATGGCGAACTTCAGGCCCTCCTCCATGGCGACGGGCTGGATCAGCTCGACGCGCATGTCGGTGTTGTCGCCCGGCATGACCATCTCGGTGCCCTCGGGGAGGTTCACCACACCGGTCACGTCGGTGGTACGGAAGTAGAACTGCGGACGGTAGTTGTTGAAGAACGGGGTGTGGCGACCACCCTCGTCCTTCGACAGGATGTACGCCGTCGCCTCGAACTCCGTGTGCGGGGTGACCGAGCCCGGCTTGATGATGACCTGGCCGCGCTCGACGTCCTCGCGCTTGATGCCGCGGAGCAGCAGACCGACGTTCTCACCGGCGCGACCCTCGTCCAGCAGCTTCCGGAACATCTCGATCCCGGTGACCGTGGTGGTGGTCTTCTCTTCCTTGATGCCGATGATGTCGACGGTCTCGTTGACCTTCAGGACACCACGCTCGATACGACCGGTCACCACGGTGCCGCGACCGGTGATGGTGAAGACGTCCTCGATCGGCATCAGGAACGGCTTGTCGACGTCGCGCTCCGGCTGCGGAATCGCGCTGTCGACGGCCTCCATCAGCTCCAGGACGGTCTTCGCCCACTCGGCGTCGCCCTCCAGCGCCTTCAGCGCGGAGACCTTGACCACGGGGACGTCGTCGCCGGGGAACTCGTACTCCGTGAGCAGCTCACGGACCTCGAGCTCCACCAGCTCCATGATCTCCTCGTCGTCCACCATGTCCGCCTTGTTGAGGGCGACCACGATGTACGGCACGCCGACCTGGCGGGCCAGGAGCACGTGCTCCTTGGTCTGCGGCATCGGGCCGTCGGTGGCGGCGACCACGAGGATGGCGCCGTCCATCTGGGCGGCACCGGTGATCATGTTCTTGATGTAGTCCGCGTGACCCGGGCAGTCGACGTGCGCGTAGTGGCGGTTCTCCGTCTGGTACTCGACGTGCGCGATGGAGATGGTGATACCACGCTGACGCTCTTCGGGCGCCTTGTCGATGTTCTCGAACGCGAACGTCTCGTTGAGCTCGGGGTATGCGTCGTGCAGCACCTTGGTGATCGCCGCGGTAAGCGTCGTCTTGCCGTGGTCGATGTGACCGATGGTGCCAATGTTGACGTGCGGCTTAGTCCGCTCGAACTTCGCCTTCGCCACTGGGGTCCTCCTGTGGACTGGTGCTGTACGCCCCCCGCGACTTGCGGGAGGTTTTCAGATATCGACCGAACCGGTCAGGACCCCGAGGGGGACGCCCTTGACCGCTTCGCTAAAGGGCCGGGCATCGGGGGCGGAATTGCCCCCGAATGCCCTTTGCTCCAGCTTAAGGGCTACTCGCCCTTGGCCTTCGCGATGATCTCCTCGGCGACGCTCTTGGGAACCTCACCGTAGGAATCGAACTGCATGGAGTAGCTCGCACGACCGGAAGTCTTGCTGCGCAGGTCACCGACGTAGCCGAACATCTCCGACAGCGGCACCAGGCCCTTGACGACCTTGTTGCCGCCCCGGTCCTCCATGGCCTGGATCTGGCCACGGCGGGAGTTGATGTCGCCGATCACGTCGCCCATGTAGTCCTCGGGCGTGGTGACCTCGACGGCCATCAACGGCTCCAGGATGGCCGGGCTCGCCTTGCGGGCGGCCTCCTTGAAGACCATCGAGCCGGCGATCTTGAACGCCATCTCGGACGAGTCGACGTCGTGGAACGCGCCGTCGAGCAGGGTCACCTTCACACCGGTCAGCGGGTAGCCGGCGAGCACGCCGAACTCCATCGCCTCCTGGCAACCGGCGTCCACCGAGGGGATGTACTCCTTGGGGATGCGGCCACCGGTGACCTTGTTCTCGAACTCGTACCCGTCGCCTTCCAGCGGCTCCAGGCTGATCTGCACCTTGGCGAACTGACCGGAACCACCGGTCTGCTTCTTGTGGGTGTAGTCGACCTTCTCCACCGCGCGACGCAGGGTCTCGCGGTAGGCCACCTGCGGCTTGCCGACGTTGGCCTCGACCTTGAACTCGCGCCTCATGCGGTCGACGAAGACGTCGAGGTGCAGCTCGCCCATGCCGGCGATGATCGTCTGGCCGGTCTCCTCGTCGGTCTTGACCTGGAAGGACGGGTCCTCCTCGGACAGCCGCTGGATGGCCACGCCCAGCTTCTCCTGGTCGCCCTTGGACTTGGGCTCGATGGCGACCTCGATCACCGGAGCCGGGAAGTCCATCGACTCCAGGATGATCTGGTGGGTGGCGTCCGACAGCGTCTCACCCGTGGTGGTCTGCTTCAGCCCCATCACGGCGACGATGTCGCCCGCGCCCACGCGGTCGATCTCCTCGCGCTTGTTGGCGTGCATCCGGTAGATCTTGCCGATCCGCTCCTTGCGGCCCTTCACGGCGTTCAACACCTGGGTGCCCGCCTGGAGCACACCGGAGTAGACGCGGATGAAGGTCAGCTTGCCCAGGTGCGGGTCGCTGGCGATCTTGAAGGCCAGGGCCGACAGCGGCTCCTCCTCGGAGGGCCGGCGACGGATGACCTCCTCCGCGTTCTTCGGCGAGTGTCCCTCGACGGCCTCGACGTCCAGCGGCGACGGCAGGTACCGCACGACCGAGTCGAGCAGGGGCTGCACGCCCTTGTTCTTGAACGCGGTGCCGCAGAAGACGGGGGTGATCGTGGTGGAGCCCTCGGCGCCGGTGGAGGCGAGGGTGATCCGACGGATCGCGGTGCGCAGCTGCTCCTCGGACGGCTCGGTGCCGTCGAGGTACAGCTCCATGAGCTCCTCGTCGTTCTCGGCGACGGCCTCGACGAGCTTGGTGTGCCACTCCTCGGCCTGCTCGCGCAGGTCCTCGGGGATGTCCACCGTGTCGTACATCTCGCCGAGCTTGGTCTCCTCGGACCAGACCAGCGCCTTCATGCTGACCAGGTCGATGACGCCCTTGAAGCCCGCCTCGGCACCGATCGGCAGCTGCATCACCAGCGGGGTGGCCTTCAGCCGGTCGACGATCATGTCGACGCAGCGGAAGAAGTCCGCGCCCGTGCGGTCCAGCTTGTTCACGAAACAGATGCGCGGAACGCCGTAACGGTCCGCCTGACGCCAGACGGTCTCCGACTGCGGCTCGACGCCGGCGACGCCGTCGAAGACGGTCACCGCGCCGTCGAGCACCCGCAGGGAACGCTCGACCTCGACCGTGAAGTCAACGTGACCGGGGGTGTCGATGATGTTGATCGTGTGGTCGACCTCATCGAGCGGCCAGTGGCAGGTGGTGGCCGCGGAGGTGATCGTGATCCCCCGCTCCTGCTCCTGCTCCATCCAGTCCATCGTGGCGGCGCCGTCGTGGACCTCACCGATCTTGTAGCTCACGCCGGTGTAGTACAGGATCCGCTCGGTCGTGGTCGTCTTGCCCGCGTCGATGTGAGCCATGATCCCGATGTTGCGGACCCTGGCCAGGTCAAGTGAAGTGGTAGCCATCTGGCTTCAGTCTTCTCTCGGTCTCGATAGGGGTTGCGACTACCAGCGGTAGTGCGCGAACGCCTTGTTGGACTCGGCCATCTTGTGCGTGTCCTCACGCTTCTTCACGGAGGCGCCGAGGCCGTTGGAGGCGTCGAGCAGCTCGTTCATCAGACGCTCGGTCATGGTCTTCTCGCGACGGGCGCGGGAGTAGCCGACCAGCCAGCGCAGGGCGAGCGTGGAGGAACGCCCGGGGCGCACCTCGACCGGCACCTGGTACGTGGCGCCGCCGACGCGGCGGGAGCGCACCTCGAGGGTGGGCTTCACGTTCTCCAGGGCGCGCTTGAGGGTGATGACCGGGTCGTTGCCGGTCTTGTCCCGCAGGCCCTCCATGGCGCCGTACACGATGCGCTCGGCGGTGGAACGCTTGCCGTTCAGCAGCACCTTGTTGATCAGGGAGGTCACCAGCGGAGAACCGTAGACCGGGTCGATGTGGACCGGTCGCTTCGGGGCAGGGCCCTTACGAGGCATGGTTACTTCTCCTTCTTGGCGCCGTAGCGGCTGCGGGCCTGCTTGCGGTTCTTGACGCCCTGGGTGTCCAGGGAACCGCGGATGATCTTGTAACGAACACCCGGCAGGTCACGCACCCTTCCACCGCGCACCAGCACGATGGAGTGCTCCTGAAGGTTGTGGTTCTCACCCGGGATGTAGGCGGTGACCTCGATCCCGTTGCTCAGCCGGACACGCGCCACCTTGCGGAGCGCCGAGTTCGGCTTCTTGGGCGTGGTGGTGAACACACGCGTGCAGACACCACGACGCTGGGGCGAACCCTCAAGCGCGGGTGTCTTGTTCTTCTCGACCTTGTCCTGCCGGCCCTTGCGGACCAGCTGCTGGATCGTTGGCACCGTATCTCCGGTTTCTCTGTGCCGATCTCAATGAAGCTAACCTGGAACACCCTCCGACCCACGCGGTCGGGCGTGTCGAAAACCGCGGACTTCCGTTCTCCCGCCGGGAGCGTCAGGAAGTGGTTGCGGACCCCGGAGTTCCGACTGCCGCTGAAAAAGCGCAGGGAACACCCCAGGCACAAGGTCAGAGCGTACCCAGCGCGGTGCCCCGGGTCAAAACGATCTAGGTTTGGTGATAGGGGGCCGGGCCCGGCCGCCCCGCCGCCCCGGCCGAACGCCTCTTGACGGCCGGCGGCCGGGGCGAAGTACTCGCCCCGGCCGCCGGTCTGTTCGCCCGAATCAGCCCTGGTAGGGGCCGTAGTCGTAGTCCTCCAGCGGGACCGCCTGGCCGGAGCCGGTGCCGAAGGGCGAGTAGTCGATGTCGTCGTAACCGACGGCCGAGTACATCGCGGCCTTCGCCTCCTCGGTGGGCTCCACCCGGATGTTCCGGTAACGGGAGAGCCCCGTGCCGGCCGGGATGAGCTTACCGATGATCACGTTCTCCTTGAGGCCGATCAGCGAGTCCGACTTGGCGTTGATCGCCGCGTCGGTGAGCACCCGCGTCGTCTCCTGGAAGGACGCCGCCGACAGCCAGGACTCGGTGGCCAGCGACGCCTTGGTGATACCCATCAGCTGCGGACGGCCGGAGGCGGGGTGCCCGCCCTCGGCCACCACGCGGCGGTTCTCCGACTCGAACTTGGAGCGCTCCACCAGCTCGCCCGGCAGCAGCTCCGCGTCGCCGGACTCGATGATCGTCACCCGGCGCAGCATCTGCCGGACGATGATCTCGATGTGCTTGTCGTGGATGGCCACACCCTGCGAGTTGTAGACCTTCTGGACCTCGCCCACCAGGTAGACCTGCACCGCGCGCTGGCCGAGGATGCGCAGCACGTCGTGCGGGTTGGCCGCGCCGACGGTCAGCGGCTGGCCGACCGTGACGTGGTCGCCCTCGCCCACCAGCAGCCTGGAGCGCTTGGAGACCGGGTAGGAGGTCTCGTCGGAGCCGTCGTCCGGCGTGACGATGACCTTCTTGGTCTTCTCCGTCTCCTCGATCCGCACCCGGCCGGCCGACTCGGAGATCGGCGCGACGCCCTTCGGGGTACGGGCCTCGAACAGCTCGACCACACGCGGCAGACCCTGCGTGATGTCCTCACCGGCCACACCACCGGTGTGGAAGGTACGCATCGTCAGCTGGGTGCCGGGCTCACCGATGGACTGGGCCGCGATGATGCCGACGGCCTCGCCGATGTCCACCAGCTTGCCGGTGGCCAGCGAACGCCCGTAGCACATGGCGCAGGTGCCGACGGCCGACTCGCAGGTGAGCACGGAACGGGTCTTGACCGTCTCCACGCCGTGCCGGACCAGCTCGTCGATCAGCACGTCGCCCAGGTCGGTGCCGGCCGGGGCCAGCACCTTGCCGTCGACGGTGATGTCCTCGGCGAGGCAGCGGGCGTAGACGCTGCTCTCCACGTCCTCGGCCTTGCGCAGCACGCCGTCCGCACCGACGGAGGCGATCGTCAGCTTGAGGCCGCGGTCGCTGCCGCAGTCCTCCTCGCGGATGATCACGTCCTGCGAGACGTCCACCAGACGACGGGTCAGGTAACCCGAGTCGGCGGTCCGCAGCGCGGTGTCGGCGAGACCCTTGCGGGCACCGTGCGTGGAGATGAAGTACTCCAGCACCGTGAGGCCCTCGCGGAAGGACGCCTTGATCGGCCGGGGAATCGTCTCGTTCTTCGCGTTGGACACCAGACCACGCATACCGGCGATCTGACGCATTTGCATCATGTTGCCGCGCGCACCCGAGTCGACCATCATGAAGATCGGGTTGGTCTTCGGGAAGTTGTCGCTCATCGCGTCGGCGACCTCGGCCGTGGCCTTGGTCCAGATCGCGATCAGCTCCTGCGTCCGCTCGTCCTTGGTGATCAGGCCGCGCTCGTACTGCTTCTGGACCTTCTCGTCCTGGGCCTCGTAGTCGGCGATGATCGTCTTCTTCGCCTCGGGCACCACGATGTCGGAGACGGCCACGGTGACACCGGACCTGGTGGCCCAGAAGTAGCCGGCCGACTTGAGGTTGTCCAGCGCCGCCGCGACCACGACCTTGGGGTAGCGCTCGGCCAGGTCGTTGACGATCCCGGAGAGCTGCTTCTTGCCCACGGACTGGTCGACGAACGGGTAGTCCTCCGGCAGCAGCTCGTTGAAGAGCGCGCGGCCGAGGGTGGTGCGCAGGCGGAAGCTCTCCCCCTGCTGCCACTCCGGCTCGCCCTCCTCCGGCTCCGGCGGGGTCCAGCCGCGGGGCGGGACGGTGCCGAGCGGGAAGCGGATGTCGATCTTCGCCTGGAGCGACAGCTCGCCGGCGTCGAACGCCATGATCGCCTCGGCGGTCGAGGCGAACGACCGGCCCTCGCCGCGGATCTCGCGCTCCTCCTCGTCGGTGGTGAGGAAGAAGAGCCCGAGCACCATGTCCTGGGTGGGCATGGTCACCGGGCGGCCGTCGGCCGGCTTGAGGATGTTGTTCGAGGACAGCATCAGGATGCGGGCCTCGGCCTGCGCCTCGGCCGACAGCGGCAGGTGCACGGCCATCTGGTCGCCGTCGAAGTCCGCGTTGAACGCGGTGCAGACCAGCGGGTGGATCTGGATGGCCTTGCCCTCGACCAGCTGCGGCTCGAACGCCTGGATGCCCAGCCGGTGCAGGGTCGGCGCGCGGTTCAGCAGCACGGGGTGCTCGGCGATGACCTCTTCGAGGACGTCGTACACCACCGTGCGCTGACGCTCGACCATGCGCTTGGCCGACTTGATGTTCTGCGCGTGGTTGAGGTCGACCAGCCGCTTCATCACGAACGGCTTGAACAGCTCCAGCGCCATCGCCTTCGGCAGACCGCACTGGTGCAGCTTCAGCTGCGGGCCGACGACGATCACGGAACGGGCCGAGTAGTCGACGCGCTTGCCCAGCAGGTTCTGCCGGAAGCGGCCCTGCTTGCCCTTGAGCATGTCGGACAGCGACTTCAGCGGACGGTTGCCGGGACCCGTGACCGGGCGGCCGCGCCGGCCGTTGTCGAAGAGCGCGTCAACGGCCTCCTGAAGCATCCGCTTCTCGTTGTTGACGATGATCTCGGGCGCGCCCAGGTCCAGCAGGCGCTTCAGCCGGTTGTTCCGGTTGATGACGCGGCGGTACAGGTCGTTCAGGTCGGAGGTCGCGAAGCGGCCACCGTCCAGCTGCACCATCGGACGCAGGTCCGGCGGGATCACCGGGACGCAGTCCAGCACCATGCCGCGCGGGCTGTTGGAGGTCTGGAGGAACGCGGAGACGACCTTCAGCCGCTTCAGGGCGCGGGTCTTCTTCTGGCCCTTGCCGGTGCGGATGATCTCCCGCAGCCGCTCGGCCTCCTCGGTGAGGTCGAAGGTCTCCAGCCGCTTCTGCAGCGCGGCGGCGCCCATCGAGCCGTCGAAGTAGGTGCCGAAGCGGTCGCGCAGCTCGCGGTAGAGCAGCTCGTCGCCCTCCAGGTCCTGGACCTTGAGGTTCTTGAAGCGGTTCCACACCTCGTCGAGCCGGTCCAGCTCACGCTGGGCGCGGTCGCGCAGCTGCTTCATCTCGCGCTCGGCGCCCTCGCGCACCTTGCGGCGGACGTCCGCCTTGGCGCCCTCGGCCTCCAGCTCGGCGAGGTCCGCCTCCTGCTTCTTGGCCCTGCCCTCCAGGTCGGCGTCGCGGCGCTGTTCGATCTGCTGCCGCTCCACCGAGATGTGGGCCTCGAGGGACGGCAGGTCGCGGGTGCGACGCTCCTCGTCCACGTAGGTGATCATGTAGGCGGCGAAGTAGATGACCTTCTCCAGGTCCTTCGGCGCCAGGTCGAGCAGGTACCCCAGGCGCGAGGGCACGCCCTTGAAGTACCAGATGTGGGTGACGGGGGCGGCGAGCTCGATGTGGCCCATCCGCTCACGGCGCACCTTGGCACGGGTCACCTCGACGCCGCAGCGCTCACAGATGATGCCCTTGAAGCGGACGCGCTTGTACTTGCCGCAGTAGCACTCCCAGTCCCGGGTGGGGCCGAAGATCTTCTCGCAGAAGAGGCCGTCCTTCTCGGGCTTGAGGGTGCGGTAGTTGATGGTCTCCGGCTTCTTCACCTCGCCGTGAGACCACTGACGGATGTCGTCAGCCGTCGCCAGGCCGATCCGCAGTTCGTCGAAGAAGTTGACGTCGAGCACTCTCGTCAATCCCTCTCAGGGTCGTGTCAGTCAATGGTCTGTCGGGGTCCGGGGGGAGCCGGGGCACGCGGTGGCGCGCCCCGGCCTGGCCCGTCAGACCTCTTCGACGCTGCTCGGCTCCCGCCGGGACAGGTCGATGCCGAGTTCCTCCGCGGCGCGGAAGACATCCTCGTCGGTGTCACGCATCTCGATGGACATGCCGTCCGAGGACAGCACCTCCACGTTCAGGCAGAGCGACTGCATTTCCTTGATGAGCACCTTGAAGGACTCGGGGATCCCGGGCTCCGGAATGTTCTCGCCCTTGACGATCGCCTCGTAGACCTTGACCCGGCCGGTGACGTCGTCGGACTTGATGGTCAGCAGCTCCTGGAGGGCGTAGGCGGCGCCGTACGCCTCCAGCGCCCACACCTCCATCTCGCCGAACCGCTGACCACCGAACTGCGCCTTACCGCCGAGCGGCTGCTGGGTGATCATCGAGTACGGGCCGGTGGAGCGGGCGTGGAGCTTGTCGTCCACCAGGTGGTGCAGCTTCAGGATGTACATGTACCCGACGGAGATCGGGTCCGGGAACGGCTCGCCGGAGCGGCCGTCGTAGAGCCGCGCCTTGCCGGAGGGCAGGACCAGGCGGTCGCCGTCGCGGTTGGGGATGGTGGAGCCGAAGAGGCCCGCCATCTCGTCCTCGCGGGCGCCGTCGAAGACCGGGGTGGCCACGTTGGTGCCCGGCGCGACGTCGTCGGCGCCGATGGAGGCCAGCCGCCGCTGCCACTCCTCCTCCAGGCCCTCGACCTTCCAGCCCTGGGAGGCCAGCCAGCCGAGGTGGATCTCCAGCACCTGTCCCGGGTTCATCCGGGAGGGGACGCCCAGCGGGTTCAGGATGATGTCGACCGGGGTGCCGTCCTCCATGAACGGCATGTCCTCGACCGGCAGGATCTTGGAGATGACGCCCTTGTTGCCGTGGCGGCCGGCGAGCTTGTCACCGTCGGTGATCTTGCGCTTCTGCGCGACGTAGACCCGCACCAACTGGTTGACGCCGGGGGGCAGCTCGTCGCCCTCCTCGCGGTCGAAGACGCGGACCCCGATGACCTTGCCGGTCTCGCCGTGCGGCACCTTCAGCGAGGTGTCGCGGACCTCGCGGGCCTTCTCACCGAAGATCGCGCGCAGCAGCCGCTCCTCCGGGGTCAGCTCGGTCTCACCCTTGGGGGTGACCTTGCCGACCAGGATGTCGCCGGCCTCGACCTCGGCGCCGATCCTGATGATGCCCCGGTCGTCGAGGTCCGCGAGGACCTCCTCGGAGACGTTGGGGATGTCGCGGGTGATCTCCTCCGGGCCCAGCTTGGTGTCCCGGGCGTCGACCTCGTGCTCCTCGATGTGGATCGAGGAGAGGACGTCGTCCTGCACCAGACGCTGGGAGAGGATGATCGCGTCCTCGTAGTTGTAGCCCTCCCACGGCATGAACGCGACCAGCAGGTTCTTGCCGAGCGCCATCTCGCCGGCCTCGGTGGACGGGCCGTCGGCGATCACCTGGCCGGTGACCACGCGGTCGCCCTCCTCGACCAGGACCTTCTGGTTGAACGAGGTGCCCTGGTTGGAGCGGTGGAACTTGGCCAGCCGGTGGGTGACGTGGGTGCCGTCGTCGTTCTGCACCGAGATGTAGTCGGCGGAGACGTCGGAGATCACGCCGTCCTTCTCGGCCTTGACCACGTCGCCCGCGTCCACCGCGGAGCGGTACTCCATGCCGGTGCCGACCAGCGGGGACTCCGCCTGGAGCAGCGGCACGGCCTGGCGCATCATGTTGGAGCCCATGAGCGCGCGGTTGGCGTCGTCGTGCTCCAGGAACGGGATCATGGCCGTGGCGACCGACACCATCTGGCGCGGCGAGACGTCCATGTAGTCGACCTCGGTGCCGGCCACGTAGTCGATCTCGCCGCCGCGGCGGCGGACCAGCACCCGGGACTCGGCGAAGCGGTACTCCTCCGTCAGCGGCGCGTTGGCCTGCGCGATGACGAAGCGGTCCTCCTCGTCGGCGGTCAGGTAGTCGACCGAGTCGGTGACGACGCCCTCGGTGACCCTGCGGTAGGGGGTCTCCACGAAGCCGAACGCGTTCAGCCGGCCGAAGGCGGCCAGCGAACCGATCAGACCGATGTTCGGACCCTCGGGGGTCTCGATCGGGCACATGCGGCCGTAGTGCGAGGGGTGCACGTCACGGACCTCGAGGCCGGCCCGCTCACGGCTGAGGCCACCGGGGCCCAGCGAGTTCAGGCGGCGCTTGTGGGTCAGACCGGAGAGCGGGTTGGTCTGGTCCATGAACTGCGACAGCTGGCTGGTGCCGAAGAACTCCTTGATGGAGGCGACGACCGGCCGGATGTTGATCAGGGTCTGCGGCGTGATCGCCTCGACGTCCTGGGTGGTCATCCGCTCGCGGACGACCCGCTCCATCCGGGCCAGGCCCGTGCGGACCTGGTTCTGGATCAGCTCGCCGACGTTGCGCAGGCGCCGGTTGCCGAAGTGGTCGATGTCGTCGGTCTCCACCACGATGGTCTGACCGCCGGCGACGACCGTCTCGGTCTCGCCCGCGTGCAGCCGCACCAGGTACTTGATGGTGGCGACGATGTCCTCGACGGTGAGCACGCCGGCGTCCAGCGGCTCGTCACCGCCCAGCTTCTTGTTGATCTTGTAGCGGCCGACCTTGGCCAGGTCGTAGCGCTTCGGGTTGAAGTAGAGGTTCTCCAGGAGGGTCTGCGCGGCCTCGCGCGTCGGCGGCTCGCCCGGGCGGAGCTTGCGGTAGATGTCGAGCAGCGCGTCGTCCTGCCCCTGGGTGTGGTCCTTCTCCAGGGTGGCGCGCATGGACTCGTACTCGCCGAACTCCTCCAGGATCTGGTCGGAGGTCCAGCCCAGGGCCTTCAGCAGCACGGTGACCGACTGCTTGCGCTTGCGGTCGACCCGCACGCCGACCATGTCGCGCTTGTCGATCTCCATCTCCAGCCAGGCGCCCCGGGAGGGGATGATCTTGGCGGAGAAGAGGTCCTTGTCCGAGGTCTTGTCGATGCTGCTGTCGAAGTAGACGCCCGGGGAGCGCACCAGCTGCGAGACGACCACGCGCTCGGTGCCGTTGATGCAGAACGTGCCCTTGTCGGTCATCAGCGGGAAGTCACCCATGAAGACCGTCTGCGACTTGATCTCGCCGGTCTCGTTGTTGGTGAACTCCGCCGTGACGAACAGCGGGGCGGCGTAGGTGAAGTCCCGCTCCTTGCACTCGTCGATCGAGTTCTTCGGGGGCTCGAAGCGGTGGTCGCGGAACGTCAGGGACATCGAGCCGGAGAAGTCCTCGATCGGGGAGATCTCCTCGAAGATCTCCTCCAGACCCGACTTCGTCGGAACCTTCTGTCCACTCTCCAGCGCGGCCTCGACGCGGGCCTTCCAGGCGTCATTGCCGAGCAGCCAGTCAAAGCTCTCGGTCTGCAGCGCAAGGAGATTGGGAACCTCTAGCGGCTCCTTGATCTTCGCGAAAGAGACACGCAGCGGTGCCGTGCTGGTGCCGTTGTTCAGGTCGTTCGTCGAGGCGTTGCGCGAGGCGGCCAAGAGGGGGTCCTTCCGAGGGCTCGGACTCTCTGCGCGCGTGCCGGCCCCCAAGGTGACGGGCAGGAGGCAGCTAGGCAGCGCAAAGGGTCAGTGTAGCCACAAGACCCACTGATGTCCAACGCCCCTACCTGTCAAACGAGGAGCCACCCTCATCCTTCTTCTTCTGCACCGCCGCCGCCGGCCGCCTCGAAGGCCGGCAACGAACCCGTCTGCCGCATCACTTCCCGCCTCGCCACGGTTCCATGCCTCGGATCACGGATCGATCGGCGCGCGACCAGAGAATCGCGCGAGTGCCCCGGTTCGTCAAGGCCCCTACTCCACCGCCACCCGACACGGGCATCACCCGGAGGAGGCCGAAGATCACCATACCCGTCGCGGCGCCTCGGGCAAGGAGGCGTCCCGCGCGAACGCCAGAGGGCGACCACCCGTGCGGGTGGTCGCCCCTGGTAGGACCCTCTGCGAGGGAGGAGTGAGTGACGCGGAGGTCACTTCACCTCGACGGAGGCGCCAGCGCCCTCCAGCGACTCCTTGGCCTTGTCGGCGGCCTCCTTGTTGACCTTCTCCAGGACGGCCTTCGGGGTGTTGTCCACCAGCTCCTTGGCCTCCTTCAGACCCAGGGAGGTCAGCTCGCGCACGACCTTGATCACCTGGATCTTCTTGTCGCCCGCACCGGTCAGGACGACGTCGAACTCGTCCTTCTCCGGCTCGGCCTCGGCGGCGGCACCCGCGCCACCCGGGGCGGCGACGACGGCGGCCGGGGCGGCGGCCTCGACGTCGAACTTCTCCTCGAACTTCTTCACGAAGTCGGAGAGCTCGATGAGGGTCATCTCGGCGAACTGCTCAAGCAGTTCGTCCTGGCTCAGCTTCGCCATGATGGCGTCCTTCCACTTGAGTCGGCTGTCGCCGGTTGAACGTGTGACGCGGGCGGGCCGCCCGCGAGCGAGGCCCCCCGGGGACGGGGAGACACGTGCTCCCCGTGGTTACTCGGGGGCGTCGGTGGCCGCCGGCGCGCCGGCACCACCCTGCTCGACCTTGTCGCGCAGCGCGTCCGCGGTGCGGACGAACTTCGTGAGCGGCGCCTCGAAGGTGGCGGCGGCCTTGGCCATCGACGCCTTCATGCCGCCGGCGAGCTTGGCGAGCAGAACCTCGCGCGACTCAAGGTCGGCGAGCTTGATGATCTCCTGGGCGTCGAGCGGCTTCCCCTCGAGGACACCGCCCTTGATGACCAGCGCCGGGTTGTTCTTGGCGAAGTCACGCAGGCCCTTCGCCACGTTGACCGGGTCACCGGTCACGAAGGCGACGGCGGTGGAGCCCTTGAGGTGTTCGTCCAGCCCGCTGACCCCGGCCTCGTTGGCCGCGATCTTGGTCAGCGTGTTCTTCGTCACGCGGTACTGGGCGTTCTCACCGAGCGTGCGGCGCAGCTCCTTGAGCTGAGCCACGGTGAGCCCCGTGTAGGCGGTGACCACAGCCGCGTTGGACGCCTCGAAGCGCTGCTTGATCTCCTCGACGACCGCGCCCTTGTCGGAACCAGCCATAACCTCGGCCCTCCTTCCGGTTCTTCCGCAGGTGTACAGCAACCGCGGCAGAAGGGTCCGACAAACGAAAACGCCCTGGCGCAGGCGCTCAGGGCGGTCACGCACGGAACGAGCCCATGCGCGTACTTCCACGAAACACCTGCGCGGGTCGCCGCGTGAGCGGTCCTTCGGCCGCCCCGAACCCGAAGGGCTCGCGGCGACAACCAGCGGTCTCTGGCTTTACGTGGAGAGTACGCGAGGCGTTCTCCGTCAGGCAAATCCGGTCCGGGGCCGCCGCCCCGGGGGCCTCAGAGCTCGGCGCCCATGTCGGCCAGCAGCTCCATGAAGTCCAGGACCGCGTCGGCCGGCGGGGCGTCGACGGAGACGTCCGTGTTGAAGTCCGAGTAGCGGACCTCGTACTCGACCGGGCCCTCGACGGTGTCGTAGCTCTGCCGGACCTGCACCGGCATGTCGTCGCCGTCGATCCAGACGTCTATGTCGTAGCTCTCGATGCCCTGCTGCTCCATCGCCGCCACCAGCTGCTCGACCTCCTCCTCGGTCAGCAGCTCGGTGACGCCGCCCTGGTCGCCGGCGACGGCGTCCTCGATGGTGACGGTGCCGGCGTAGTGGCGGGTCTCGACGCCGTTCAGCGTCTCCTCGCCGACCTCCTCGATGCCCGGGGAGTTCAGCAGCAGGCCCATCTGCTGGGCGGGGTTCTGGTTGGTCGACTCCAGCCCCATGGTCATGGCGTCGGCCATGGCGGGGTCGCCGGCCTCACCGGCGATCTCGGCGACCGCGTTCAGGTCCATGGAGAGCCACTCCCGGCCGTCCATCTCGGCGCCGAACTCCGGGCCCATGTGCATGTACATGACGTCGTCGATCCAGCGGACCGCGACCTCCTCCGGGGCGCCGGGGGTGCTCGCCAGCTCGCCGCCGGAGGTCGTCATCTCCATGGTGAGCGTGGGGTCCCAACTCATCACGCCCTCCAGGGTCATCTGACCGCCGGCCGCCTCCGGGGCGTTCATCTCGCCCTCGAACCTGGCGGACCGCACGTCGGCGGTGTTCTCCGCCGCGGCCTGGAGCGCCTCGACGGTCCCGGCCCCGTCGCCGCCGCCGTCGGACCGGGAGTCGCCGCCGTGGGACGACTCCTCCTTCTCGTCCCCGCCGCAGGCGGCGGTCCCGGCGAGCAGGGCCACCCCGGCGACGCCGGTGACGATGCGGTAAGCGAAACGCATGGTTCCCCCAAGTGTGCGAAAACTGCGATCTGTTGCTGCTCCCCCGGTCCCCCCAGCCTAGGGAGCGGGCGGGTACACGCGAGACGTCCGCCCCGGTTCTGTGACAGAACCGGAACGGACGTCGAGGTCAGACACCACGCGGGTGCGCGTGCTCAGACGAGGGCGTCCTCGGCGAGCAGGTTCCGCGTGCGGTTGGGGTCGATCGGCACGCCGGGACCCATGGTGGTGGAGACGACGGCCTTCTTCAGGTACCGCCCCTTCGCCGCGGACGGCTTCAGGCGCATGACCTCCTCCAGCGCGGCGGCGTAGTTCTCCACCAGCTGCGTCTCGTCGAACGACACCTTGCCGATGACGAAGTGCAGGTTGGCGTGCTTGTCCACGCGGAACTCGATCTTGCCGCCCTTGATCTCGGTGACGGCCTTGGCGACGTCGGGGGTGACGGTGCCGGTCTTCGGGTTCGGCATCAGACCGCGGGGGCCGAGCACCCGGCCGAGGCGGCCGACCTTGCCCATGAGGTCGGGGGTGGCCACGACGGCGTCGAAGTCGAGGCGCCCGCCGGCGACCTCGTCGATCAGCTCGTCCGAGCCGACGATGTCGGCTCCGGCGGCCTCCGCGGCCGCCGCACGGTCACCAGTGGCGAAGACCAGGACCCGGGCGGTCTTGCCGGTGCCGTGCGGCAGGTTGACGGTGCCGCGGACCATCTGGTCGGCCTTGCGGGGGTCGACACCCAGCCGCATGGCGATCTCGACGGTCGAGTCGAACTTGGCGGTCGCCGTGTCCTTGGCGAGCCGAACGGCCTCGAGCGGGCTGTAGACGCGGGTCTTGTCGACCTTGGCGTCCGCGCCACGGAGGCTCTTGCTGCGCTTCACTGCTGCTCCAGGGAAAGTCGTGTGGTGTGGAGTCGTGGTCCGGGCCAGCGCCTGGCCCTGCCACGGATCGAACGGGCGGTGCGTCAGCCCTCGACGGTGACGCCCATGGACCGCGCGGTGCCGGCGATGATCTTCGCGGCGGCGTCCAGGTCGTTGGCGTTGAGGTCGGGCATCTTGGTGGTGGCGATCTCGCGGACCTGGTCGGCCGTGATCTTGGCGACCTTGGTCTTGTGCGGCTCGCCCGAGCCCTTCTCCACACCGGCGGCCTTGAGGATCATCTTGGCGGCGGGCGGGGTCTTGGTGACGAAGGTGAAGGAACGGTCCTCGTAGACCGTGATCTCCACCGGGATCACCCAGCCACGCTGCGACTCGGTGGCCGCGTTGTAGGCCTTGCAGAACTCCATGATGTTGACGCCGTGCTGGCCGAGCGCCGGACCCACGGGCGGCGCGGGGTTGGCCGCGCCGGCCTGGATCTGGAGCTTGATCAGCCCGGTGACCTTCTTCTTCTTGGGAGGCATGTGCTCTCTCCGGGTCCTTGACGAGAGGTGATCGGCCCACGGCCGCCGCCGTCGGAACGGGCCGGACCGGCAGGGACCGGCGGTGGGCATACCGCACCACGGTAGCGGGTGGCACCCCGGGCCCAAAATTCGGGCCCGCGCTCCCGACCTCCGACGTTCAGATCGCGCGGAAGAGGTCGGCGGCCGAGTGGACGTCGGTGAGGTCCTCGACGCGGCGCAGGTTGTCGCACAGCGCGTCCAGCACCGAGTCGGCCCCGGCGGCTCCCGGGGCGCCGACGGCCACGCCGAAGAGGCGGAAGCCCAGTCGGCGCTTGGCCTCGCGCCACTCCCGCGTCCACTCCTCGGTGACGGCGCACTCGTCGTCGGTGATCAGCACGATGTCGCCGCGTGCGCGGGCCACGTCGTCGTACTCCCGCTCCAGCTCCTCGACGGCCGCGGTCAGCGGCGTCCGGCAGTCGGTGCCCCCGCCGAGGAAGGTCTCGGCGAACTCCACGACCAGGCCGGTGGCGACCCCGGCGTCGGCCGGGAAGCGGAAGACCCGCACCTGGTCGGCGGCGGAGAACACGATGCCGACGAAGTCGCGCCGGGCGTGGCGGGCCTGGTCCAGCAGGGCGAGGGCGCATCCCTTGGCCCACGCCTCCCTGGTGACGCCGCCCGGCCCGGCGGTGTACATGGAGTGCGAGGTGTCGACGCAGGCGACGATCGCGCCCCGGCCGGTGGGCGCCTCGCCCTGGTGGTCGTAGAGCATCAGCTCGCCGGCGGCGTAGCGGGCGGCGAAGACCGCGCGCAGCGCGGGCAGGCCGAGGTTGGCCAGCTCGGAGGGGAGGACGCGGGACAGGTCGTCGCCGAGGGTGACGCCGACGAGCTCGCCCGAGGTGTCGCGCACCCGCTGGGCGCGCTCGCCCTCGGCCATCCGCCGGAAGCGGCCGATCAGGTCGGCCCACCGCGCGAGCCGGCTGGTGCCGAGCCGGCCGGCGAGGCGCAGGCGCTGGTCGAACGGCATCCGCGCGCGCTCCGCCGGCTCGACGCCCCACGCCCGCAGCAGCGCGGCCTCCTCGCGCGCGAGCGCGACGGCCCGCGCGGTCGCGGCGTGGGTGGCGGCGCGGACGCCGGGCGCCACCGCCTCCAGCGCCCGCGCGGCGCGGCGGGCCGCCTCCAGGGAGGCGGCCTCGGCCGCCTCGGCCGCCTCGACGGCCCGCCGCACGGCGTCCCGCGCGGGGTCGGCGTCATCCCCCTCGACCGCGCCGGCTCCGTCCGCGCCGTTCGCCTCCCCCGCGCCGGCTCCGTCCGCCGGACCGTTCTCGTCCACCGCGCGCCTTTCGCCCGCCGCGCCGGCGGCCTCCCGGAGGGCGTCGGCCACGGCGGCGGCCGCGTCCCCGGCGCTCCGCCCGGCCTCGCCCGCCCGCTCGGCCAGGCTCCGCGCCTGCCGGGTGTGCTCCAGCATCCGGCGCAGCTCCGGCGCCAGGGCGAGCACGGCGAGGGCGGCGGCGTAGGGGTCGCCGGCCGTCGTCCGGCGCAGCTCGTCCAGGTCGGGCGCCTCCGTCAGCGCGGTGACGACCTGGTGGTTGACCCAGCGGGACGGGTCCATCTCGCCGCGCTCGCGCAACCGGGGCCTGGTGGCCTGGTAGGCGGCCAGGAAGACGTCCGTCAGCAGGTCGTCCGCGCCCTCGTGGCGTGCCTCCAGCTCCTCGGCCAGCTCGCGCGGCGCCGACGCCAGCGCGCGGGTGTCGTGCCAGGTCATGAGGTCGAACCGGTCCGCCACCACGACGCCGGTGTGCCGGGGCGCGGTGGCGGCGGAACGCGCCAGCCAGATCCCGCACCCGGCGACCAGGGGGTCGCCTCCGGCCGGGGTCCGGCTCACGGTGCCTTCCCGTTCCGCCCGGACTCGGCCCGCACCATGCTCGTGTCCAGGCCCAGGGCCTCGGTGAGCACCCGGGCCCGGACGGCGTGCTGGCGGTCGGTGACCCGGTCGACGGTGGCGGTGGAACGGCCGGCGCGCTCGGCCTCGCCGCGCAGCCGCTCCAGCCGCTTTCCCGCGACGGCGAGCTTGTGGTGGGCCTCCCTGATCACCCATTCGCTCAGCGCCTCGCGGGACTGTCCGGCCATGGACTCCAGCCTGGCCTCCAACGCGTCGAGGCCGGCGGCCACGTCGAGCGCCTCCCGGGCGTCGGGGTTGACCAGCTGGAGCACCTCGCGCTCGACGGTCGGGCGTTCGTCGGGGGAGTTCCACAGCACATGGGTCAGCACCGACAGGTCGGCCTCGGCGGCCGTCGGGCGGCCGTCCAGGTAGGCGGACGCCTGGACGAGGCGCACCGCCTGCCGCCAGCGGCGGTCGGAGGCGACCAGTTCCCGGCGGCGCAGGGCGGCGCGCAGCGCGCAGAACGCGTCCACGACCGTGTCGGGGACCTCGACGGCCGGGACGTCCTCCGTCACGGCGTGCTGTAACGCGGCCAGCTCCACCGTCGTCCGCGCCGGCGGCGCCGGGCGGCTGACGGCGGAGCGGACCAGCGCGGCGAAGTGCGAGGGGTCCTCCAGGTAGCCGACCTCGATGCGCACCAGCAGCCGGTCGTAGATCGCCGCCGCGTCGTCGCCGCCGGGCAGCTCGTTGCTCGCCGTGATGGCCGCGATCAGCGGGCAGCGGATCGGCTCGCCGCCGTTCTCCGGGTGGTAGATGCGCTCGTTGAGATAGCCCAGCGTCTCGTTCAGCGCCGCGGTGGAGCACTTGAAGATCTCGTCGATGAACGCGACGTGCGCGGTGGTGGCGCGGCCGTCGTAGACCTGGCGGTACTCGCCGCGAGCCAGCGCGGCGACGTCGATGGGGCCGAACATCCGTGTCGGAGCGGTGAACTTCGACAGGAGGATCTCCCAGTACGAGGCCCCCTCGACCCGGCCGGTGAGCTCGCGGGCGAGCTCGGACTTCGCCGTTCCCGGCGGCCCGAGCACCAGCGAGTGCTGCCCGGCCAGCAGCGCCACCACCAGCGTCCGCACGACGTCGTCGCGCTCGTAGAACCGGTCCGACAGCTCACCGGTGATCGCCCGCAGCCTGGCGGCCGTGTGCCGCGTGTCCTGTGCGTCCAACGCCTCGACTCCCTCCTCGCCCCTGCCCTCTCGGGCCGCCGGGGCGGACCGGGCCCCGGGCCGGGGCGAGCGGAGGGGACACCGCTCGCGTCGACCGCGCCGGTCCGGCACCAGCCGGCCAGCAGCGATCATGCCCGCAGCGGTGTGTGCGGCGGAAGAACGGGTGCCTCTCGGAACGGAGGAGGGCCGGGGCGCTCCGGCCCGGAACGCGCGACGGGCCGGAGCGGCGCGACGTCAGTTCTTCTGGATCTGGTCGAAGCTCAGCTCGACCGGGGTCTCGCGGCCGAAGATCTCCACCAGGCCCTTGACCTTCTTGGAGTCGGCGTTGATCTCGTTGATCGTGGCCTGGAGGGTGGCGAACGGGCCGTCGGTGACCGTGACCGAGTCGCCGACCTCGAAGTCCAGGACCTGGACCTCGACGCGGCGGCCGGCGCTGGGGGCGCCCTCTGCCGCGGCCTCGGCGGCGGCCTGCTGCTCGACCTCGGGGGCGAGCATCTTGACGATCTCGTCGAGGGTCAGCGGGTACGGGTCGTAGGCGTTGCCGACGAAGCCGGTGACGCCCGGGGTGTTCCGCACGACGCCCCAGGACTCGTTGGTCAGGTCCATGCGGACCAGCACGTAGCTGGGGAGCTTGTTCTGCTTGATGGTGCGGCGGTCGCCGTTCTTGATCTGGACGACCTCCTCCTGCGGCACCTCGACCTGGAAGATGTAGTCCTCGACGTTGAGCGAGACGGCGCGCTGTTCGAGGTTGGTCTTCACGCGGTTCTCGTAGCCCGCGTAGGTGTGGATCACGTACCACTCGCCGGGGAGGGTCCGCAGCTCCTCGCGGAGCGCGGCGACCGGGTCGACCGGCTCCGGGGCGGCCTCCGCCTCGGCGGGCTCGTCCTCGGCGGGCTCGGCAGCCTCTGCCTGCTCGACATCGCCGGGCGCGGCGTCCGCCTCGACCTCGTCGCGGACCTCGTCGCGCGCGGTGGCCTCGTCCTCGGTCTCGGGGGAGGCGTCGTTCAGGTTCGGGTCAGACACGGTAGCTGCTTCTTCCTGACTTTCGTTACGAGGGATGGCGCATCAGCCGAAGACGTACTCGATGACTCGGCTGAATCCCCAGTCAAGCACGGTCAGGATGCAGATGACGACGACGACGAAGACGATCACCGCTGTCGCGTACGTCGTCAGCTGCCTGCGGGTGGGCCAGACGACCTTGCGCAGCTCCGCGACGACCTGCCGGTAGAAGAGCGCGAGCTTGCCCAGCGGACCCCTCTTGGCCCGCCGGCCACGACGGCCGGCGCCGCCCTCGCCCCGGGGTTCCGGCGCCTCAACGGAGTCCGTGATCCCAGCCACTCGTCCTCACCCGATCCCGGTCATGGTCATAAGCCGCCCGGCCACCCGGACGGCTCTTTCACTTTCGTGCAGCAGGGCCGGAGGGACTTGAACCCCCAACCGCTGGTTTTGGAGACCAGTGCTCTACCAATTGAGCTACGACCCTTTACCGTGTGGCCCGGACAACCTACCGCATCCGGCGCCACCGCTGAGGAGTGTACGTGCTCAAAGGCCGGGCGTCGACCGGGAAGTGCCGGGCGTTCCGGTGCGACGGGTGTGACGTATGGGGCATCCCGCGCAACTCACGTGCCGCCCCGCGCGGCCGTCTGGAACGATGCACCCATGAGTGCCGCAACCCCACCCCCTGCCCAACCGCCCGTCGCACCGCCGGCCCAGCGCCGGGTATCCGCGCGGATCGGCGCCATCTCCGAGTCCGCGACGCTGGCCGTCACCGCCAAGGCCAAGGCGCTGCGCGCCGCCGGGCGGCCCGTGATCGGATTCGGTGCCGGCGAGCCGGACTTCCCGACCCCCGACTACATCGTCGCCGCGGCCGAGGCCGCCTGCCGGGAGCCGCGCTTCCACCGCTACACCCCGGCCGGTGGGCTGCCGGAGCTGAAGGACGCGGTCGCGGCCAAGACGCTGCGGGACTCCGGTTACCAGGTCGAGGCCAGCCAGGTGCTGATCACCAACGGCGGCAAGCAGGCGATCTACGAGGCGTTCGCCACCCTGCTCGACCCGGGCGACGAGGTGATCGTCCCCGCGCCGTACTGGACCACCTACCCGGAGTCGATCCGGCTGGCCGGCGGCGTGCCGGTCTTCGTGGACACGGACGAGACCAGCGGCTATCTGGCGACCGTCGAGCAGTTGGAGGCGGCCCGCACGCAGCGCACCAAGGTGCTGCTCTTCGTCTCGCCGTCCAACCCGACCGGCGCGATCTACTCGCCCGAGGAGACCAGGGCCATCGGCCAGTGGGCGGTCGACCACGACCTGTGGGTGCTCACCGACGAGATCTACGAACATCTGGTCTACGGGGACGCCCAGTTCAGCTCGATGCCGACGCTGGTGCCCGAGCTGGCCGACCGCTGCGTGATCGTCAACGGCGTCGCCAAGACCTACGCCATGACCGGCTGGCGGGTGGGCTGGGTCGTCGGCCCGCGCGACGTGATCAAGGCGGCGAGCAACCTCCAGTCGCACGCGACCTCCAACGTGAGCAACGTCGCCCAGGCCGCCGCGCTGGCCGCCGTCTCCGGTGACCTGGACGCGGTGGTGCGGATGCGCGAGGCGTTCGACCGGCGCCGCACCACCATCGTGCGGATGCTCAACGAGATCGAGGGCGTCGACTGCCCCGAGCCCAAGGGCGCGTTCTACGCCTACCCCTCGGTCAAGGCACTGCTCGGCCGCGAGATCGGCGGCCAGCGGCCCTCCACCACGCTGGAGTTGGCCGAGGTGCTGCTGGAGAAGGCCGAGGTCGCCGTGGTGCCGGGTGAGGCGTTCGGCACCCCCGGGTATCTGCGGTTCTCCTACGCGCTGGGCGACGACGACCTGGTCGAGGGCATCTCCCGGATCCAGAAGCTGCTGGCCGAGGCCCGCTGAGGCCCGGCGGGGGCCGGCCCGAACACGGGCTCGGGCCGGCCCCCGCGCGGTGGACCGGCGCGGCGCCCGGGTTTGGGCGCGCCGGCCTGGTACGGCAAGATCCTGGGATGGCTCGTGTTCGTGATCTGAAGTCCCTCCCGAAGGCGCATCTGCACCTGCACTTCACGGGGTCCATGCGGCCCGCGACCCTGCTGGAACTGGCGGACAAGTACGGCGTCCACCTGCCCGAGGCGCTGCGCGGCGGGGAGCCACCGCGGCTGCGGGCCACCGACGAGCGGGGCTGGTTCCGCTTCCAGCGCCTCTACGACCTGGCCAGGTCGTGCCTGCGCGAGCCGGAGGACATCCAGCGGCTGGTGCGCGAGGCGGCGGAGGAGGACGTGCGGGACGGCTCGCGCTGGCTGGAGATCCAGGTCGACCCGACCTCCTACGCGCCGCGACTCGGCGGGCTGATCCCGGCGCTGGAGATCATCCTGGACGCGGTGCGCACCACCTCGCGGGAGACCGGCCTGGGGATGCGGGTGCTGGTCGCGGCGAACCGGATGAAGCACCCGCTGGACGCGCGCACCCTGGCGCGGCTCGCGGTGCGCTACCGCGACCAGGGCGTGGTCGGGTTCGGGCTGTCCAACGACGAACGCCGGGGGTTCGCCCGGGACTTCGACCGCGCCTTCACGATCGCCCGGGAGGGCGGGCTGCTGGCCGCCCCGCACGGCGGTGAGTTGGCGGGACCGGTGAGCGTGCGGGACTGCCTCACCGATCTGGGCGCGGCGCGGGTGGGGCACGGGGTGCGGGCGGTCGAGGACCCCGCCGTGCTGACCAGCCTCGCCGAGGCGGGGGTGGCCTGCGAGGTCTGCCCGGCGTCCAACGTGGCGCTGGGGGTGTACGAACGCCCGGAGGACGTTCCGCTGCGGAGGTTGTGGGACGCGGGGGTGCCGATGGCGCTGGGCGCCGACGACCCGCTGCTCTTCGGCTCGCGGCTGGCCGCGCAGTACGAGATCGCGCGGCTGCACCACGCGTTCACCGACCACGAACTGGCCGAACTGGCCCGCCAGTCCCTGCGGGCCTCGGCGGCTCCGGAGGACGTGCGGGCGAAGACGATGGTCGAGATCGACGCCTGGCTGGCGGGGTGATCCGCTGACCGGCCCGGTCGGCCTTCCCTCAAGCCGCCCACCGACGTGGCAGGGGCGCGGGGAACCGCGCGGGCAATCACCCGCCGGGGCGCGCACGACAACCCGCCCGCGCGACGCGCACGCGTGGTCGCCTCCTCCAAGCGCCGCGGGTCAGAGCGATGTGCCCACCAGGACCGGTTCGTTGACCAGGGTGACGCCGAACGCGGCGTGGACGCCGTCGCGGACCTCGCGGGCGAGGGCGAGGAGGTCGGCCGTCGTGGCCTCGCCCCGGTTGGTCAGCGCCAGCGTGTGCTTGCCGGAGATGCGGGCCGGACCGGTGCCGTAGCCCTTGGTGAAGCCGGCGCGGTCGATCAGCCAGGCGGCCGAGGTCTTGGTGTGGCCGTCGGGGGCCGGGTAGGCCGGCGGCTCCGCCTCGGGGCCGAGCCGCTCGACCGCGCGGCGGCGGAAGGCGGCGAAGGCGTCGGCGTCCAGCACCGGGTTGGTGAAGAAGGAGCCGGCGGACCAGGTGTCGTGGTCCTCCGGGTCCAGCACCATGCCCTTGCCGGTGCGCAGCTTCAGCACGGCCTCCCTGGCGTTGGCCAGCGGCACCCTGCCGCCCTGCTCGACACCGAGCAGCCGCGCGGTCTCGGCGTAGCGGATGGGGGCCGAGAGGCCGCCGGCGTCCTCCAGCTCGCAGCGGACGCGCAGCACGACGAAGCGGTGCGGCTCGGCCTTGAAGCGGCTGTGGCGGTAGGCGAAGCCGCACTCCTCGCCGGTGAGCGTGACGGTCTCGTCGGTCTCGCGGTCGTAGGCGACGACCTCGGTGATCACCGAGGAGACCTCCTGCCCGTAGGCGCCCACGTTCTGGATCGGGGTGGCCCCGGCGGACCCGGGGATGCCGGCCAGGCACTCGACGCCGGCCAGGCCGGCCTCCACCGTGCGGGCGACGGCCGCCGACCAGTTCTCCCCGGCGGCCAGCTCCAGGCGGGTGCCGTCCAGCCGGACCCCGGTGGTGGCGAGGCGCAGCGCGGTGCCGCGGAAGCCGCTGTCGGCGACGACCAGGTTGCTGCCGCCGCCGATCAGCAGCAGCGGTCGGCGCTCGGCGTCGGCCCGGCGGACGGCCTCGACGATCTCCTCGTCGGTGGTCGCGGTCAGCAGCCGGTCGGCGGGCCCGCCGAGGCGGAGGGTGGTCAGCGGCGCCAGCGGGGCGTCAGGAGTCTCCAGCACCCCGCCACCATACGAGACCGTCCCGCCCGTGACCGGCCCCCTCCGCCGGGCACGGGCGGGACGCCCGCCCGCCGTCAGGCGGCGGCGGCGACCGGAGCGGGGGCGTCCGGCTCGGCGGGCGTCGCCGGAGGCTTCGCGGAGCGGCGGGGCACCAGCAGCATCAGGACCGCCGCGGCGAGCAGCAGGACGGTACCGACCCAGAGCGCGGGCACCAGCCCGTCGGTGAACACCTGGTGCGTCTCGTACCCGCCCCGGCTGGCGAAGACCGAGGCGAGCACGGCGACTCCGAGGGCGCCGCCGACCTCGCGGAGCGCGTTGTTCACCCCGGAGGCGATGCCCTCCTCCTGGGGGCGGACCGAACTCATCACCATGGCGCCGGTCGGGGCGAAGAACATGGCCATGCCCGTGCCGCTGAGGACGAACGCCGGTATCTGGGAGGCGTAGCTCACGCCCGGCTCGGCCAGGACGGCGAGCCAGCCGAGACCGACGGCCATCAGCGTCATGCCGGTGGCGACCACCGTGCGGCCGCCTATCCGGTCGGTGAGGGCGCCGGCCAGCGGGGCGACCAGCAGGGTCATCCCCGTCCACGGCAGCATCCGCAGCCCGGCCTCGGTGGGCGAGTAACCCTGGACCAGCTGGAGGAACTGGGTGAGCAGGAAGATCGAGCCGAACATGCCGGCGAACATCAGCAGGCTCGCCCCGTTGACCGCGCTGAAGGCGCGGGAGCGGAAGAGGCGCATGGGCAGCATCGGGGTCGCGGTGCGCAGCTCCCAGCGGACGAAGGCGATCAGCAGCAGTCCGCCGAGGACGAAGCCCGCGAGCACCGGGCCCGAGGTCCAGCCGTGTTCGTGTCCCCGCACCAGGGAGAGCACGACGCCGAAGAGGCCGCCGCTGACCAGGGCCGTGCCGACCAGGTCGAGCCGGCCGTCGCCGCCCCGGCTCTCGGCCAGCCGGTGGTGGGCCAGCGGGATCAGGGCGAGGCCGATCGGGACGTTGAGCCAGAAGATCCACTGCCAGGTGAGGTGCTCGGTGATGGCCCCGCCGACCAGCGGGCCCGCGGCGACGGCCAGGCCGTTGACCGCGCCCCAGATCCCGAACGCGGCGCCGCGCCGCTCCCTCGGGACGGCGGCCGAGATCAGGGTGAGGCTGAGCGGCATCAGGATGGCGGCGCCGGCGCCCTGGAGGGCGCGGGCCGCGATCAGCTCGCCCGTCGAGCCGGCGAGCGCGGCGCCCGCCGAGGCGGCGGTGAAGAGGGCGACGCCGATGCCGAAGACCCGTCGGCGCCCGAAGCGGTCGCCGAGCGCGGCGCCCAGCAGCAGCAGGCAGGCGAACGGCAGGGTGTAGCCGTTGACGATCCACTCCAGGTCGGAGAGCTTCCCGCCGAGGTCGTCCCTGAGCACCGGCAGCGCGGTGGTGACCACCAGGTTGTCCAGGGCGGCCATGAAGGTGGCCGCGCCCACGATCAGCAGCGTCCATCCGACGCTGCCCCGGCCTCCCGCTCCCGGTGGCCTCTTCCGCTCCTCGTCCCGCGCGACGTCGTGCGCCATGATCCCCTCCGAGTGGAAAATTAGTGATCGGTCAATAAGTTTTGAGGACACACGTGTCCCCGGCCCTGGAAGGACTCAACGGGACGCCGGGTCAGCCGGCCGCGCCGGACCCGCCCTCCTCCGCGCCGGAGAGATGGTCGAAGACGGTCAACGTGTCCCAGACCCGGTGCCCCTCGGGGAACCCCATCGAGAGGGTCACGTTGATCAACATGCCGACACTGAAGAAGTCCCTGGTGAGAACGGGGTCACCACCGAAGCGGCCCTGTATCCCGTCCCACAGCTCCGCCCACAGGTCGCGGATCTCGGAGGCGAACTCCTCGTCCCCCTCCGCCTCCCGCGCGCTGACCGCGACATACATCTGCATCTGGAAGAGCAGGTCGCTGCGGTCGGAGATCATCGGGAAGTACGCCTTGCACATGGCGGCGTGGGCCTCCTCGGGCCCCAGCCCCCCGGCGGCCTCCTCGAACCGCCGCCGCAACCGCTCGATGGAGTGGCGCGCGGCGGCCAGGAAGATCGCCCGCTTGTCCGGGAAGAGCCGGAAGAGATACGGCTGGGAGACCCCCACCCGCTTGGCGATGGACGCCGTCGTCGTGCCCACGTACCCGGCGCGGCCGAACTCGACCACCGCCGCGCGGATCACGCTCTCGCGCCGCTCCTCGGCCGACATCCGGCCGCTCTCCCGTGCCATACGAGTAAGTTATTGAGCAATCACTAGCCTGTCAACCCCGGGCCGGAGCACCCGCGTTCCGGCCCGGGGCGCCCGCTCAGGCCAGGCGGACCACGGCGCGGGCCATGCCCAGCACCTTCTGCTCGGCGCTGACCGCCGTCAGATCCACCCGAACGGTGCGCTGTTCGTCGTCCAGCTTGACGGCGACCTTGCCGCCGACGGTGATCTCCGCCGCGATCTCGCCCTCCGGCACGTCCGGGACGACGACGGGCTTGGTGAACCGCACCCCGTACTCCAGCACCGCGCCCGGGTCGCCGGCCCAGTCGGTGACCACGCGGCCGGCCTGGGCCATCGTGAACATCCCGTGCGCGATCACGTTCGGCAGCCCGACCTCGACGGCGAAGCGCTCGTTCCAGTGGATCGGGTTGAAGTCGAGCGAGGCGCCCGCGTAGCGCACCAGCGTGGCGCGGTCCACGGGGAAGGTCCTGGACGGCAGTTCGGTGCCCACCTCGACGTCGGCGTAGGCGACGCGGCGCGCGGTCTCCTGGGTCATCGCTCCCCCTCCCCGGCGGGCGCGTCGTCGCCGCCGCTCCTGGCCACCAGCTTGGTGTGGGCGGTCGCCACCAGGGCGCCCGTCTCGTCGTGCAGCTCGCCGCGCACGGTCAGCACGTCGTTGCCCATCAGGGACTTGATGGACTCGATGGTCGAGCTGACCGAGAGCCGGTCGCCGGCGCGCAGCGGCCGGACATACGAGAACTTCTGTTCGCTGTGCACCACCCGGCTGTAGTCGAGGCCCAGCTTCGGGTCGGAGATCACCTCGAAAGCGGCGCGGTAGCTGACCAGGAAGACGAAGGTCGGCGGGGCGATCACGTCCGGGTGGCCGAGCGCCCTGGCCGCCTCGGGGTCCGCGTAGGCGGGGTTGTCGTCCCCGATCGCCTGGGCGAACTCGCGGATCTTCTCCCGGCCCACCTCGTACGGCTCGGTGGGCGGGTAACTCCGCCCGACGAACGACTGGTCGAGGGGCATCGCGGACTCCTCACATCCGGGGACAACGGCCGTGGTCAGGGCCGTGGAAAAGCGTGAAGCCGCCCCCGGCGACGACCGGGGGCGGCTTCTTCAAGCGTTTCGCGTACCGCGACGTCGCACGCGCGCCACGCGAACGGGGCGCCGAGCGCGGGAACGCGTCAGCGGGTCTCGCGGTGCGCGGTGTGCGAGTTGCAGCGCGGGCAGTGCTTCTTCATCTCCAGGCGGTCCGGGTCGTTGCGCCGGTTCTTCCTGGTGATGTAGTTCCGCTCCTTGCACTCCACGCAGGCCAGCGTGATCTTCGGGCGGACGTCGGTGGCAGCCACGTGAGTGCTCCTTGACGGATGGACGGGTGAAACCTAGTTGAACACAGAGAGAGTAGCCGATCGGAGGACCGACCCCGCAATCGGCTACTGTGAGTAGCGGCGACCGGACTTGAACCGGTGACACAACGATTATGAGCCGTTTGCTCTACCGACTGAGCTACGCCGCCATAGGGCTTGCCGCCCCCACCCGGAGGGTGAGAGCCAGGCACCCCAGAGCCCCAAAACGGAATCGAACCGTTGACCTTCTCCTTACCATGGAGACGCTCTGCCGACTGAGCTATTGGGGCGAGCGCTCAAGAGATTACACGGTCCCCGGCGGAAGGCGAAATCCATTGCCCCGCCGCCCCGGTGGGCGCGGGTCGGACGTTTCTTATGACTTTCCCCGGTCGCCGGGTGCTTCCCCGTTCCGGCGCCGGCCGGGACCTACGCTCGCCGCGCAGTCGTCGCACAGTAGTCGCCCGAGTGGGGAGCGCGATGTCCCGTTCCGCGAGAGGGGAGCCGGCGCCGGCCACGGGCGCCGGGCAGCTGGTGCTGCGCGGGCCGCGGCTGGCGGACGGGCGGACCGTGGACGTGGCGCTCGCCGACGGCCGTGTCACCGCCGTCGCCCCGGCCGGCTCGCTCCGGCCGCGCGCGCCCGGCGACCTGGTCGCGCTCGACGGCTATCTGCTGCTGCCCGCCCCCGCCGAGCCGCACGCGCACCCGGAGACCGCGCTCACCGCGCGCGACGCGGCCCCCCGTCGCCCGCTGCCCACGCGTGTCGCCGAGGCGGCGCTGATCCAGCTGGGGCACGGGGCGACCGCGCAACGCTGCCATGTCGCGATCGACGAGGGACTGGAGGCGTGGGTGAGCGTGCTGGAGGCGGGCCGGGCACTTGCCGGGCTGGCCGAGGTGAGCGCCGTGCCGCTGCCGGGGCCGCTCACCGGCCGGGCCGGCGCCGACCAGCGCGCGCTGCTGCGGGAGGCCGTGGCCATGGGCGCGGGCGCGGTGGGGGGCGCGCCGGACCGCGACCCGGACCCGGCGGGTCATCTGGACGCGGTGCTGGAGCTGGCCGACGAGCTGCGGCTGCCCGTCGCGCTGCATACCGAGGCCGCGGAACCCGCCTGGCTGGCGCGGCTGGTGGCCGCCGCGGGCGACGGCGGGCGGGCGCTGTGCCTGGGGCCGGCCGGCGGGCTGGCCCGGCTGGCGCGGCCGGTGCTGCGCCGGGTCGCCGAGGGGCTCGCGGCGGGCGGGGTGCGGGTGGTGTGCGTGCCCCGGGGCGGTTGCGGGGCGCGGGCGTTCGGCCCGGCGCCGGTGCGGGAGCTGACGGCCGCCGGGGTGACGGTGGCCGCCGGGAGCGGGGCGTTGCGGTCGGCGACCGACCCGGTCGGCGGCGGCGACCCGCTGCGGGCCGCGTTCCTGCTGGCCACGCGCGGGGAGCGGACGCCGGCGGCCGCCTGGGCCGCCGTGGGACCGCTGGCCAGGGCGGCGCTCGGACTGCCGGCGCCGGCCCGGGTGGCCGTGGGCTCCCCCGCCGAACTGCTCGCGGTGCGCGGCGGTTCGGTGGCCGAGGCGCTGTCGCTCGGGTACAGCAGGGTGGTCTTCCACCGGGGCCGGATCGTGGCACGCACCAGCGCGGTGCGGGAGTACGCGGCGGACGGGCCGACCGCGGCCGGTCTCGAACTGCCGCGTCAGCAACCGGGTTGAGGCCGGGGCGCGTCCTCGGGCCGGGGCGCGGCGGCGCGTTACGGTCGGGGTATGCGCACTGTCATCGCTGGTGGACACGGCAAGATCGCCCGGCGGCTGGAGAAGCTGCTGTCCGGGCGTGGCGAGCAGGTGGCCGGGCTGATCCGGAAGCAGGAGCAGGCGGGAGCCCTCCTGGCGGCCGGGGCCGAGCCGGTGGTCTGCGATCTGGAGGAGGCGGCCGTCGAGGAGGTCGCCCGGCATCTGGCCGGCGCCGACGCGGCGGTCTTCGCGGCCGGCGCGGGGCCGGGCAGCGGAATGGCGCGCAAGGAGACGGTGGACCGGGCGGCGGCCACGCTCTTCGCCGACGCGGCGGAGCGCGCGGGGGTGCGGCGACTGGTCGTGGTGTCGGCGATGGGGGTCGACGACGAGCCGCCGGCGGGAACGGACCCGGTCTTCGCGGCCTACCTGCGCGCCAAGGGCGCGGCGGACGCGGACATCAGGGCGCGGCACGGACTGTTCTGGACCATCCTGCGGCCCGGTCGGCTGACGGACGACCCGGGAACGGGGCGGGTGCGGCTGGCTCCCGACCTCGACTACGGGTCGGTGACCAGGGACGACGTGGCCGGGGTGCTGGCCGCGCTGCTGGAGAGGCCGTCGGCGACCGGTTTGACGCTGGACCTCGTGGGCGGGGAGACGCCGATCGCGCGGGCCGTGGCCGACGTGACCTGACGGCCGCGGCCCACCTTGCCGGTGCGGCACCGTGGTCGGCTGCGGCCGCCACGGTTGCCATGTGCCCCAAGCCGCCCACCGGCGTGAAGGGGCGCGGGGAACCCACCACGGTTGGCAGACGACAACCCACCCAGCCACGAAGCTCCGTAGTCGTCTGCGGCCCGCCACCCAGCAATCGCGCAGTTCCCCGCGCCCCCAAAACCGCCCACCGGCCGAAAAGGGGCGCGGGGAACGGCGCGAGCAACCCACCACGGTTGGCAGACGACAACCCACCCAGCCACGAAGCTCCGTAGTCGTCTGCGGCCCGCCACCCAGCAATCGCGCAGTTCCCCGCGCCCCCAAACCGCCCACCGGCCGAGAAGGGGCGCGGGGAACGGCGCGAGCAACCATCCACCGGGGCGCGGGCGACAACCCGCCCAGGCCGGTAAGGCGCACCCCTTGTCGGCGCGCGGGGCGCGCCCTACCGTGTGGGACATCCTACGTCCGACGTTGGGCGACCGACCGCCCGCGCGACGCGTTCGAAGGAGCCGGCATCGTCATGTCTCACGAGAACCCGACACCGACACAGACCCCCACCCCGAGACGCGTCCGTCGGGGCACGGCGCGGAAGCGAACGACCCTGTGGCTGGCCGCCGTGACCGGCACCGCCGTGCTCGGGTTGCTGGCCGCCTCGCCGGCGATGGCCGCCGGCCCCGGCACCGGCACCGGCGGCGGCGTGGAGCCGACCGACGACTGCCTCTCCTCGGTGCCCTTCGTCGCCGGCACCGACGGCTACGACACCTTCCGGGTCCCGGCCGTGGTGACCGCGCCCTCCGGGACGCTGCTGGCCTTCGCCGAGGGCCGGGTGGCCGGCGCCGGCGACAGCGGTGACATCGACGTGGTGCTGCGCCGTTCCTACGACGGGGGCTGCACCTGGGGCGAGCTGACGCTGGTGGCCGCCGGTGACGGCGACACCCGGGGCAATCCGTCGCCCGTCTTCGATCCGGCCACCGGGCGGCTGGTGTTGGTGACCTGCTTCAACGGCGGCGACGTCAGCGAGGAGGAGATCCGCGGCGGCGAGGCGACGCCCGAGCAGAGCCGACGGGTGTTCGTGCAGTTCAGCGACGACGAGGGCACCAGCTTCAGCACGCCGAGGGAGATCACGGGCACGGCCAAGCGCCCCGAGTGGCGCTGGTACGCCACCGGCCCGGGGCACGCCATCGCGTTGACCAAGGGCCCGCACGCCGGCCGGCTGATGGTGCCGGCCAACCACTCGACCTCCCCCGCCGCCGGCTCGCCCGACGACGGCACCGAGGACCGCTACTACGGTTCGCACGCGCTCTACAGCGACGACGGGGGCGAGAGCTGGGAGCTGGGTTACGTCGACCAGTCCTACGAGGGCGCGTGGAACGCCAACGAGTCCAGCGTCGCCGAACTCCCCGACGGCCGGCTCTACTTCAGTGTCCGGGACCAGAACGGCACCGACCCGGGCAACCGGCTCGGCGCCTACTCCTCGGACGGCGGCCAGAGCCTGGACGGCCCGCTGGTGCCGCAGCCCGGGCTGGAGGACGTGCCGGTCGTCCAGGGCAGCGTGCTGCAACTGCCGGGGCGTCAGGGGCCGCTGCTCTTCTCCGGCCCCTCGGAGCCGGACGCCAGGCGGTCGTTGACGATCTACCGCAGCGACGACGGCGGGGGCACGTTCCGCCCCGAGGCGCAGGTCTCCGCGCAACCGGCGGCCTACTCGGACCTGGTGGAGCTGGACCGCCGGACGGTGGGGCTGCTCTACGAGACGGGCCACGAAGGGCCCTACGAGACCGTCGAGTTCCGGCGGATCCGGATCGGCAGGGGCTGACGCCCCCCGGCTCAGGGCCACCCCGGCGCCGGACCACCCCGGCGCCGGGCCGCTCCGGCGCCCCGGCTCAGAGCAGCCCCGGCTCAGAGCGCCCCGCTCAGAGCGCCCCGCTCAGAGCAGCCCGGCGCCGGCGAGGTGCTTGGCGACCCGTTCGGTCTCCGCCTCGTCGAGCGGCACCTGTGGGGCGGCCGTGGTCGGGTGGTCGATCCAACCGCGCAGGTAGAGCGCGGTCTTGAAGCCGCCGATGGCCGACGAGCCGCGCCCCATCCGCCCCGGGTCGCCCGCGTCGACCAGCGCGAAGAGCCGCGCGAGCCGGTCCTGTTCGGTGCGGGCGCGCGCCCAGTCGCCCTCGGCGCAGGCGGCGAACAGCCGCACATAGCCGTGCGGGTCGACGTTGCCCAGGCCGGGCACGACGCCGTGGGCGCCGATCAACAGGGCGGCGTCCACGACGAGTTCCGAGCCGGTGAAGACGGCGAAGCCGTCCCCCGCCGCACCCTCCCGCACGCCCGCCAACACGTCGCGCAGCACCGCCAGTTCGGTGCTGGAGTCCTTGAGTCCCGCGAGCACCCCGTCGGCCGCCAGCGCCAGCACCAGCTCCGCGCCGAGCTTGGTGCCGACCGCCGACGGCAGGTCGTAGGCGAGGACCGGCGCCCGGACCCGTTCGGCGAGCGCCCGGAAGTGCCGTTCCACCTCCTGCTCCTGCACCCGGGTGTAGAACGGCGCGGTCGCCACGACGGCGTCGGCGCCGGCGGCCAGCGCGGCCCTGGCGTGGTCGACGACGCGCGGCGTCGTCATGTCGATGGCGCCCGCGAGCACCGGCAGCGCGCCGTCCACCCGGGCGGCGACGGTCTCCACGACGGCGGCTCGCTGCCGGTCGGTGAGGAACGCGGCCTCCGAGGTGGAGCCGAGGACGAACAGCCCGTCGACGCCGGCGCCCACGAGGTGGTCGACGAGCCGGGTCAGCGAGACGGTGTCCACCTCGCCCTCCGGCGTCAGCGGGGTGCAGACCGGGGGGATGACCCCGGTGAGGCGGGCGGGCAGGCTCATGGGCGCTCCTTGGCCTCGGTCGCCTGGGCGACGAGCTGGTGGGTGGTCTCCTCGGCCGCGACCGGGTGGTGGCAGCGGAAGCGGTGTCCCCCGGGAGTCTCGCCCGCAGCGCCCTGGAAGTCGGGCATCGACTCGGCGCAGCGCCCGTCGGCCTTCCAGCAGCGGGTGCGGAACGGGCAGCCGCTGGGCGGCCGGACCGCCGACGGCAGCGGGCCGGTGAGCGGGATGGGCTCGATCGGGTCGAGCAGCCCGGGCGTCGCGGAGAACAGCGCCCGGGTGTAGGGGTGCCGGGCGTGGCGGGAGACGCGTTCCGCCGGGGACTCCTCCACGATCCGGCCGAGGTACATGGTGACGACCCGGTCGCTCATCCGCCGCACGGTCTGGATGTCGTGGGAGACGAAGACCATGGCGAGGCCGAGGCGGGCGCGCAGGTCGAGGAGGAGGTTCAGGATCTGGGCGCGCACCGAGACGTCGAGCGCGCTGGTCGGCTCGTCGGCGACCAGCAGCGCGGGCTCCAGAGCGAGCGCCCTGGCGATGGCGACGCGCTGCCGCTGGCCCCCGGACAACTGTCCTGGCAGCGCGTCGGCGGCGTGCCGTGGCAGCCCGACCAGGCCGAGCAACTCCCGTACGCGGGCGTCCCGTTCGGCCGGGGTGCCGCGCCGGTGGACGTCGAGCGGGTCGCGCAGCAGGCGGTGCACGGACAGCCGGCGGTTGAGGGCGGTCGAAGGGTCCTGGAAGACCATGCCGACGCCGGTGCCGATCGCCGCGCGGCGTTCGGCCGGCTCCATCGCCCACAGTTCGCGGCCCCGGTGGGCGACGGTGCCGGCGGTGGGACGGGCGATGCCGACCAGGACCTTGGCGAGCGTGGACTTGCCGCAGCCGGACTCGCCGACCACGCCGACGGTCTCGCCGGGCGCGAGGGTCAGGTCGGCGCCGACCAGGGCGTGGACCCGGTCGCGGCGCAGCAGCCCGGAGCCGCGCGCCGGGTAGTCGAGGTGGACGTCGGACAGCTCCATCAGGGGGGTCGGGTCGGTCACGGGCTGACCTCGCTCTCGGAGGGCGCGGGTTGTGCGTCGCCCGGCGCGGGCGCCGGGTGGTGGCAGGCGACGTGGTGCGCGGTGCCGGCGGCCCGGACCAGGGGCACGGGCGCGGCGCAGTCGTCGTCGGCCAGCGGGCAGCGGTCGGCGAAGCGGCAGCCGGCCGGGAAGTCGGCCGGCGCCGGCACCACGCCCCTGATCTGCGTCATCCGCTCGGCGCCCGACTCCAGGGAGAGCACCGAGCCGAGCAGCCCCCGGGTGTAGTGGTGGGCGGGGGCGCCGACCAGGTCGGCGGTGACGCCCTGTTCCGCGATCTGCCCGCCGTACATCACGACGACCCGGTCGGTGACGTCGGCGATCAGCGCCAGGTCGTGGGAGACCAGCACCAGCGCGAAGCCCAGCTCGGCGCGCAGCCGCAGCAGCAGCTCGATGACCTGCGCCTGGATGGTGACGTCGAGCGCGGTGGTCGGCTCGTCGGCGACGATCAGCTTCGGCTCGCGGGAGAGCGCCATGGCGATCAGCACCCGCTGCCGCTGGCCGCCGGACAGCTCGTGCGGGTAGGCGCGGAGGGTGCGTTCCGGGTCGAGGCCGACCATCCGCAGCAGCTCGGCCGGGGAGCGCCGGCCGCCCCTGCGGACGAGCTGGCGGAGCTGGGCGCGAATGGTCATGGCGGGGTTCAACGAGGAGAGCGCGTCCTGGTAGACCATCGCCATCTGGTGGCCGAGGAGTCCCCGGCGGGCGCGGGGGCTGAGCGCGTTCAGCTCGCGGCCGGCGAAGTGGACGGTGCCGCCGACCTCGGCCTCGCGCGGCTGGAGGCCCATCACGGTCAGCGCGGTCAGCGACTTGCCGCAGCCCGACTCGCCGACCAGGCCGAGGACCTCACCCGGCCGGACCTCGAAGGTGACGCCCGAGACGACGTCGACGCCGCGGTGGCGTTCCGGGAAGCGGACGGTCAGGTCCCGGACGGTGAGCACCGGTTCCGCGGTGACCGGCGGCCTGGCCAGGGCGCGCAGCCGGGCGCCGGCGCGTTCGAGGCCCGGCAGCGGCAACGGGACGCGCGGCGCGTCGTCGCCCGCGGCCCGCGCGGCCGGGACGGTCGCGTCGTCGGCCTCCCGCGCGTCGCCGTCGGGCCCCTCGTGGGGGCCGGGCAGGTCGCGGGTGGGGCGGGGCGCGGCCCAGGAGTCGGAGGCGCCCTCGGCGAGGATGTTCAGCGCCAGCACGGTCGCCAGCATCAGCAGCCCGGGGAAGACCGTGGCCCACCAGCCGCCCAGCAGCACCAGGTTCTTGCCGTCGGCGATCACGCTGCCCCAGGACGGCTCGGGGGGCCGCACGCCGGCGCCGACGAAGGAGAGCGACGCCTCGAAGACGATGGCGTCGGCCACCATCACCGTCGCGAAGACCAGCACGGGCGCGGCGCAGTTGACGGCGACGTGGCGCACCAGGATGAACGGGGTGCGCGCGCCGATGACGCGTTCCGCCGTCACGTAGTCCTCGCCGTACTGGGCCAGGACGTTGGCGCGCACCACCCGGGCGATCGGCGGGGTGTAGAGGAAGGCGATCGCGCAGACCAGCACGGTGACGCCGCCGCCGAAGACGGAGATCAGCACGGCGGCGAGCGCGACGCCGGGGAAGGCCATCACCACGTCGAGCGAACGCATCAGCGTCTCGTCGACGGCCCGCCGTGAGGTGGCGGCGACGGCGCCGACGACCGCGCCGACGGCGAGGGCGAGCAGCGTCGCGCCGAGTCCGATGGCCAGTGACCAACGCGCTCCGTGCAGCAGCCTGCTGAGGATGTCGCGGCCGAGGCTGTCCTGCCCCATCCAGTGGTTGGCCGAGGGTCCCTCGGAGGTGCCGGCCTGGGCGTACGGGTCGTGCGGCGCCAGCCAGGGCGCGAGCAGCGCGGCCAGCACCACCAGCAGCAGCAGGCCGAGCGCCACCCGGGAGAGCAGCGGCAGCCGCGCCGGTCCGCGCAGCCGGCGGGTGAGGACACCGGTCAGCCTGCTGCGGCCGCCCTGTGCGCGGCCGGTCTCACTTCGCGTCATGTGGCGCTCCTCAGCCGGGGGTTGACCAGCAGATAGAGGATGTCGATCAGCAGGTTGACCAGTACGAAGCCGACCGCGGTGGTCAGGACCACTCCCTGGACGACGGCCGGGTCCCCGTTGCGCACCGCGTCGATCATCAGCTTGCCCATGCCGGGCAGCGCGAAGATGGTCTCGATCACGACGGCGCCGCCGAGCAGGTAGCCGACGCGCAGGCCGAGCACCGTCAGCGGGTTGATCAACGCGTTCCGCAGCACGTTCCGGCCGACCACGACCACCGGCGGGAGGCCGCTGCCGACGGCGGTGCGGACGTAGTCGCGGTCCAGCTCCTCGACCATCGCGGTGCGCACCACGCGGGTCAGCTGCGCGGCCACCGGCATCGAGAGCGCCAGGGCGGGCAGCGTCAGGGAGTTGAGCCAGCCGCTGACGGAGTCCTCCGGGTTGATGTAGCCGCCGGTCGGGTACCAGCCCCGGTCCACGGCGAGGTACTGGATCATCAGCAGCGCCAGCCAGAAGGCGGGCGCGGCGACGCCGACCAGGGAGACCACCCGGATCAACTGGTCAGGAAGCCGGTCCCGGTAGACGGCGGCCAGCACGCCCAGCGGCAGGGCGAGGGCGACGGCGATCCCGAGGCCGAGGAAGGTGAGTTGCAGCGTCAACGGCAGCGCGGTGACCACCTGGTCCCAGACCGGCGCTCTGGTCAGCACGCTGATCCCGAGGTCGCCGGTGACCAGTTCCCCGACGAAGTCCAGATAGCGCACGGGCAGCGGGTCGAGCAGCCCGTTCTCCTCGCGGAACTCGTGCAACTGCTCCTGGGTCGGGTTGGTGCCCTGGAAGTAGGCGGACGCGGGGTCCATGTCGGAGAACCGCATGACCAGGAAGACGAAGAGGATGATGCCCAGCAGCAGCGGCACCAGCAGCAACAGCCGGCGGGCCACCATCCGCAGGACCACCGTCATGAGGTGACCGCCCCCGTCTGGAGCACGTTGATCCCGGGGTACGCCTGGGCGCGCACGCCGGTGATCGCCCGAGGGTCCCACGCGGTGAGCAGCTCGTTGTGGACCACGGGGTAGAGCACCGCCTGCTCGGCGACCAGGTCGAGCGCCTGGTGGGTCAGTTCCAGTCGGCGTTCGGGGTCGGACTCCTCGGTGGCCCGGTCCATCAGCGCGAACAGCTCGTCGGCCGCCTCGCTGCCCTCCCAGCCGGTGTAGCTCATCCACAGGCCGCCGCGCGTGTAGTTGTAGCGGAGGATGAGGTCGGCGTCGAGGCCGAACTGGTTGGGGTTGGAGACGGCGGCGACCGCCTGGTAGGCGCGGTCCTGGTCCATCTTGGTGAAGAGCGCGGAGGTCTCCTGCGGCTCCAGCGTGGTGGGCACGCCGATGGCGTCCCACGACTCCTTGATGGTCGGCAGGCAGTCGACGGCCCAACTCACGTTGACCGCCATCAGGTTGATCGACAGGTCGGTGACGCCGGCCTCGTCGAGGAGCTGGCGGGCGCGGTCGGGGTCGTAGGAGTAGACGGTGGCCGCGGGGCGGTGCGCCGGGTTGGCGGTGTCGAGGAACGAGGTGGCGGGGCGGCCGTAGCCCTTGAGGCCGACCTCGATCAGCTGCTCGGTGTCGATGGCGTGCAGCAGCGCCTGGCGGACCCTGACGTCGTCGAACGGCGGGTTCTCCGTGTTGAACATCATGAAGAGGTGGTTCATCCCGGCGCCGCCCTCCACCTGGAGGCCCTCGTCGCGCAGTTGCCGGACGTTGGCGTAGGGGATGTTCTCCGCGATCTGGGCCTCCGCGCTGTTTCCCGAGACGGCGGCGACGCGGGGCGCCGCCTCCACGACGGAGCGCCAGTTCATGGTGCGGAAGGCGGGGTGGCGCGGGCCGTTGTACTCCTCGAACGCCTCGAAGGTGGTGTTGGACTTCGGGTGGTGCGCGCTCTGCCGGTAGGGGCCGGAGCCGACAGCGAGGCCGCCGGTGGCGCGATCCCAGGCGCCCTCCTCGCCGAAGACGTGGCGCGGCATGATCTTGGCGATGGTCAGCCGGGGCGCGGCGTCCGGGAAGGGGAAGCGGAAGTCCAGCTCGACGGTGGCCTCGTCGACCGCGCGGACCCCTTCCAGCCAGCTGGCGAAGAAGGACCGGGCGAGGGTGTTGACCTCGGGGTCGAGGACCCGCTCGAAGGTGAACAGCACGTCCTCGACGGTGACCGGCTCCCCGTCGTGCCAGGTGGCGCCGGGCCGCAGGGTGAACGACCAGGTGGTGGCTGTCGGGTCGGCCGGCAGCGCGGTGGCGAGCGCGGGGTAGGGGACCCGGCTGA
Organism: Streptomyces zhaozhouensis; assembly: GCF_900230195.1. Classification (GTDB taxonomy): domain Bacteria; phylum Actinomycetota; class Actinomycetes; order Streptomycetales; family Streptomycetaceae; genus Streptomyces; species Streptomyces zhaozhouensis. The sequence continues at coordinate 18,136 of NZ_OCNE01000004.1, read as the reverse complement.
TCGGGTCGGTGTCCAGCAGTCCCTCGTAGATGTGGTGGTTGGCCGCCATGGAGAACGCCGAGGCGGTCTGCGTCGGGTCCCAGCTCTGGTCGTTGCCGTAGCCGATCACGGCGGTGAGCGAGTTCAGCGCTCCCCCGCTGTGGCCCCCGCCGGTGCCGATCGTGGACGGCGGCCCGCAGGCGCCGAGCCCGGCGGTCAGGGCGCCGGCGGCGCCGAGCGCGCCGCCGTAGCGGAGGAACGCCCTGCGGTCGAGGGAACGGCCAAAGGAACGCCCGGAACGGCGACCGGATGGATAGGTCACTCTGCCTCCAAGTGCGGCTCATGAGAGGAGGTTGTGCGGTGGTTGCCGGACGCTCTCGACGCTTTCCCCAAGACGTCCTACGTTGTACGTCCTAGGAACGTAGGGACCGGGAGCGCGTCGGGTCAAGGGGTAAGACATCCCATGTCCTATCTCCGGGTCCCACCGGTGGCAGAATGTGAACTCCAGGTCAAGTCCAGGTGATTCGGAGAGGGAGGGGCTTCATGGCCCGCCGCATGATGTCGGACGAGGTGCAGGGGCAGATCAGGGAGCTGATCCTCACCCGCCGGCTCGCACCGGGCGACCCGCTGCCCACCGAGAGCGAGTTGATGAGCCTCTTCGAGGTGAGCCGCAACTCGGTGCGGGAGGCGCTGAAGGCGCTCCAGGCGGTCAACGTCGTCGACATCCGGCACGGCTTTGGCACCTACGTGGGGAGCCTGAGCCTGGACTCCTTCGTGGACGGCATGGTCTTCCGCGCCGCCGTGCGGCACCGCAGGGGCGAGGCGAGCCTGGCCGAACTCCTGGAGGTGCGCGAGGCGTTGGAGGCCGGGCTGATCGGCAGCGTGGCCGGCGACATCCCGGAGGCCGACCTCGGCCGGCTGCGCGAGCTGATCAGCGCGATGGAGCGGGAGGCCGACGAGACGGGCCGGGTCAGCGCGGAGACGGACCGCGCGTTCCATCTGGCGCTCTACCGCTCGCTCGGCAACCACCTGCTGAGCGAGGTGCTGGACGCGTTCTGGGCCGCCTTCCACCGGGTCCGCGAGGAGCTGCGGGAGGAGCGGCAGGACGAACGCGTCACGCTCGCGCGGCACCAGGCGATCGTCGTCGCGCTGGAGGCCGGCGACACGGCGGGCGCGGTCACCGCGATGCGCGACCACTTCGCCGGCATCCGGCAGGTGCTTCGGCGCAGCGCGCGGGACTGAGCCCGCCGGGCGCGCACGGCGCGGCCCCCGGCGCGCGCGTCAAGGGAACGCGCGCTCCGGGGGCCGGGGCGGACCGGGTCAGCGGGGCCGACCGGGTCAGTGGAGCGGACCGGGTCAGTGGAGCGGACCGGGTCAGTGGAGCGGACCGGGTCAGTGGAGCGGCGCGGGGACCGCCTCGTCGTCGCTGTCGCGTCCGGTGGCGCCGCCCGCCTCCGGCGGCCCGGCCGGGGCCGGGGGACGGCGGATCAGGAAGGACAGCCCCGTCGCGACCAGCGCCAGCACCGCGCCGCACAGGAACGCGTCGTGGATGCCGGACGCCTGCGCCGTCAACGGGTCGACGCCGCTCTCGACCTCGCTCGTCGCGCTGCGGGTCATCACGGTGATGAACAGCGCCGTGCCGGCGGCGCCCGCCAACTGCTGGAGCGTGTTGAGGATGGCGCTGCCGTGCGAGTACAGCTCCGCCGGGAGCGACCCGAGCGAGGAGGTCATCAGCGGCGTCATCAGCAGGCCGAGCCCGACGCTGAGCACCACGTGCACCGCGATGGCCAGGCCGACCGAGCTGTCGGTCTCCAGCAGCTGCATCGACGCCAGCGCGCCGGCGACCACGAAGGCGCCGGGCACCACCAGCGGACGCGGCCCGACCCGGTCGTACATCTTCCCCGCCAGCGGCGCGATCAGCCCCATGACCAGCCCGCCCGGCAGCAGCACCAGACCGGTCTCCAGGGTGGAGAGGTCCCGCACGTTCTGGAGGAAGATCGGCAGCAGGATCAGCGTGCCGAAGAGCGCGCCCATCGACACCAGCAGCATGACAAGACCGACGGTGAACGACCTGTTGCGGAACGGCCGCAGGTCCAGCAGCGGCTGGCGCTCGCCACCGCGCTGGAGGCTCAGCTGGCGGAAGGTGAAGAGCGCCAGCGCCACGAAGCCGACCGCGATCGGCAGCGCGGGCGGCAGCGGGGTGTCGCCCTCGGCGGACTCGCCGATGCTGCTCAGCCCGTAGACCAGGCCGCCGAAGGCGACCGCCGACAGCGCGATCGAGACCAGGTCGAAGCGCGCCTCGGCCGGGGTGGTGATGTTGGTGATCTTCATCGAGCCGACGATCAGCGCGACGACGGCGACCGGCAGCACGAACAGGAAGATCCAGCGCCAGCTCAGCTCGGAGAGGATCAGCCCGGAGAACGTCGGCCCGACGGCCGGCGCCACGGCGATCACGATGGAGATCAGGCCCATGGTGCTGCCCCGGCGCGTCGCGGGGACGAACGTCAGCACCGTCGTGATCAGCAGCGGCAGCATCACCGCCGTGCCGGCGGCCTGCACGATGCGGGCCACCAGCAGCACCGGGAACCCGGGCGCGGCGGCGGCCAGCGCGGTGCCGGCGGTGAACAGCGACATCGACGTCATGAAGACCGCGCGGGTGGTGAACCGCTTGAGAATCAGACCCGTGGTGGGGATCACCACGGCCATGGTCAACATGAACGCGGTGGTCAGCCACTGGCCGGTGGCGGCGGAGATCTCCAGGTCCTCCATGAGCCGCGGCAGCGCCACGCCCATGACGGTCTCGTTGAGGATCATCACGAACGCGGCCGCCAGCAGCAGACCTATGACCAGCACCACCGTGCTGGGTATCGACTCCCCGTCCGGATCGGGCGGGCCGGTGTCGGGGTCGGATGGCTTCGAGAGCTGTTCCATGGTGTCCCTTGGGGCGACGGACGGCAGGCGACTTCAGTGACGGACCGGGGCGGGCTTGACGGCGGCCAGGCAGGAAGAAAGCCGGGAAACGACACAGAGCGTCCCCGGCCATGCCAGCTTACGTCCTGCCCGTCAACGGCGGTCAAACAATATGGCCGGCGTCACTCCCCCGAGCGAGCTCGCGGCACCGCCGCCCCACCTTCGAGGCCCGGCCCTCCGCCGGGGCGCGGCCCGGCGTGCCCCGGCGGCGCCCTCCGTCGCTCCGCCGAGAGCACGGGGTCCCGCTCAGGGGTGCATGTGCGCGCCCTTGAGGACGCGGTCGACCGCGTTGCGGGGGCCATGGAGGGCGAGGCCGACCAGGTCCAGTTGGTTTCCGGGCACCGCGCGAACCGCCGCGCGGTTGTCATGGTCGTTTCCGGTGGCAAAGAGGTCGGAGGTGAACACCGCCAGCGGCAGCGCGCGGGTCAGCGCCCGGGAGCGGGCTGCGGTCAACGTCTCCTCGGTGCCCTCGAAGACCAGCACCGGCTGACGGAACATCGGCAGATAGGGGGTGCCCTCGGCGTCCGCGTACGGTTCGCCGATCACCTCGGGCCGCTCCCGCCCCAGGCCGCTGACCAGGAAGGCCGTCACGTTCAGTCGCTGCCAGGACGCCAGGTCCTCGCGGAGCAGCACCGCGATCTTGGTGTCGAACCGCGCGGGGGCGCCGTTCCCGTTCCCGGCGCCGCCGCCGTGCGGGTCGTGGTGGTGGTTGTCACGTGCCATGGGCGCCAGACTGCCGCCGCCGGTGCCGCGCGCTCTTGTACGTTCTTGGCATGGTGCCGGGAACGCGGGTCTCCGCGTGGCGGCCCGGGGTCCCCGGCGTCGTCGAGATCCTGCACGCGCGCTTCACCGAGCACGCCTACCCGATGCACGTCCACGACGCGTGGACGCTGCTGCTGGTCGACGACGGCGCGGTCCGCTACGACCTGGAACGCCGCGAGCACGGCACCCCGCGCGACACCGTCACGCTGCTCCCGCCCGGGGTACCGCACAACGGGGCGCCCGCCACCGCGCGGGGGTTCCGCAAGCGGGTGCTCTATCTGGACCTCAGCCGGCTCGACGAGCGGTTCATCGGACCGGCCGTGGACTCCCCCAACCTGGTCGACCCGCTGCTGCGACGCCGCGTCGGCCAACTGCACGCCGTCCTCGACCACCCCGGCGACGAGCTGGAGGCGGAGAGCCGGCTGGCGCTGGTCGGCGAACGGCTCCGCCACCATCTGCGCCCCCGCCCGCACGCGCCGCCCGCCGCGCCGCGGCCGCGCCTCGCCGACCGGCTGCGGCAGCTCCTCGACGAACGGCTGCTGACCGGCGTCGGTCTTGAGGAGGCGGCCGGGCTCGTGCACGCCCACCCCACCCATCTGGTGCGGGCGTTCACCACCGCGTTCGGCATCGCGCCGCACCAGTACCTGACGGCCCGCCGCGTCGACCGCGCCCGGCGTCTGCTGCTGGCCGGCCTGCCGGCCGCCGAGGTCGCGGCGGCCAGCGGCTTCTACGACCAGTCCCATCTGACCCGGCACTTCCGGCGCCACCTGGGCGTCACCCCGGGCCGCTACGCCCGCGCGGGCGGACGCGGGAACCGACGGGTGGAGGGGCATCAACCGATCGGTTGATGGCGGGCGGAGCCCGTCGGGGGATGTGGCGGGGCGGGGCGGTCCGCGAGGCTCGTCCCATGACCACCCACGGCATGGCGGGGGCCTCCGAGCCCGTCGTCGAAGTCAGCGAGCTGCGCAAGTCCTACGGCGGGCGGAACGTCGTCGACGGCGTCTCGTTCTCCGTCGACGAGGGCGAGATCTTCGGGATCCTCGGCCCGAACGGCGCGGGCAAGACCACCACCGTCGAGTGCCTGGAGGGCCTGCGTGTCCCGGACTCCGGCCGGGTGCGGGTCGCCGGGCTCGACCCGCGCGCCGACCACGACGCGGTGACCCGGGTGCTGGGCGCGCAGCTCCAGGAGAGCGAGCTCCAGCCGAAGCTCACCGTGCGGGAGGCGCTGGAACTCTACGCCTCGCTCTACCCGAGCCCGTTGGACTGGCGCCCGCTGGCCGAACGGCTCGGGCTGACCGGAAAGCTGACCACCAGGTTCAGCGGGCTTTCCGGGGGGCAGAAGCAGCGGCTGTTCATCGCGCTGGCGCTGGTCGGGGCGCCGAGGGTGGTGGTACTCGACGAGTTGACCACCGGTCTGGACCCGAGGGCGCGGCGGGACACCTGGGAGCTGATCGAGGACGTCCGCGCCGGCGGGGTCACGGTGCTGCTGGTCACCCACTTCATGGAGGAGGCCCAGCGGCTGTGCGACCGGATCGCGGTGATCGACGGCGGCCGGGTCACCGCCCTGGACACCCCCAGCGGGCTGGTCGCGCGGATGGCCAGGTCGACGGTGATCTCGTTCACCCCGTCCACGCCGCTGGACGACGAGGAGCTGTCGGCGCTGCCCGCGCTCGCCTCGGTCGAGCGGCGGGACGGCCGGATCACGCTGGGCGGCACGGACGAGACGGTCAACGCGGTGGTCTCGCTGCTGGCCAGGCGCCGGATCACCGCGCACCAGCTGCGGGTCACGGACGCCACGCTCGACGAGGCGTTCCTCGACCTGACCGCCGCGCGCGACTGACCACGGACCCCCTTCGACACCCCTCTGGGAGCTGCGAGATGACCACCGTCACGGCCTCGCCCACCGCCTCCGCCCGCGTCGCCGTGCTGCGGGCCGAGGCACGGCTCTTCCTGCGGGAGCCGGGCACCCTCTTCTGGGTGCTGGGCTTCCCTCCGCTGCTGCTGGCGATCCTCGGCCTGGTGCCGGCGTTCCGCGAGGCCGACGACGGGCTCGGCGGGCTGCGGCCGATCGACGTGTACGTCCCGGTGACCGTGCTGGTCGCGGTGATCGTGGTCGGCGCGCAGGCCATGCCGCCACTGCTGGCCGGCTACCGGGAGCGCGGCATTCTGCGGCGCATGTCGACCACGCCCATGCGGCCCTCGGCGCTGCTGGCCGCGCAGATGTGGCTGCACGGCGCCGCCGCGCTGGTCTCGGCGGCGCTCTCCCTCGCCGTCGGCCGGCTCTGCTACGACGTCGGGCTGCCGGACCACGCGCTCGGCTACGCGCTGACGCTGCTGCTGGCCGTCGCCGCCGCGCTGGCGCTGGGGGCGCTGCTCGGGGCGCGGGTGCGCACCGCGCGGGTGGCGACGGCGGTGGGCTCGGCCGTGTTCTTCCCGATGCTGTTCTCCACAGGGCTGTGGATGCCGGTGCGGTCGATGCCGGACGTGATGGCCGCGGTCGTGGAGCGCACCCCGTTCGGGGCGGCGGCCCGCGCGCTCGACCAGGCGCAGGCGGGCGGCTGGCCGGACGCGGCGCACCTGGCCGTGGTCGCCGGCTGGGCGGCTCTGCTGACGGTCGCGGCGGTACGCTGGTTCCGGTGGGAATAGGTACCCGCGGGAGCATCGGGTCCCCTCCGCGGGCGGGGACGCAGGCGGAGCCGCGGCCGCCGATGGCCGAAAAGGACCGGCGGCGGCACGAGTTCTTTCGCAAGTGGCAGCCGTGCGGGCTGCTGCTGTTCTCGCTGCCGCTGGCTCTCATCACCCTGGACCTGCTGACGCCGGACGCCGGGGAGCAGACCGCCGTCGCCGGGCTGGTCACGGGCGCCGTGCTGTTCCAGCTGTGGTGGGTGCGCGTGATGCCGGCCCACCCGGGTCCCGACGGCACGACCTTCGTCTACTACTCGGTCCGCTGGGCGCTGGGGGTGGCGCTGACCTGGCTCAACCCGTTCTTCGCCTTCTACTCCGCCAGCGGCTACTTCGACGCCGACGAGCTGCTGCCCCGCCGCTGGTGGCGGATCGGGCTGGTGGCGTGTTCGCTGCCGGTGGCGGCCTCGCAGGCCGGCGGGCCGCCGTTCCACTCGGCGACCCAGTGGGCGATCTTCGGCGGTCTCGTGGTGGCGAACAACGTGCTGCTCGCCGTCGTCAGCCACTTCGCGCTCCTGGAGGAGCGGCGGGCGCGGGCGCAGGCGGCGACGATCGCCGAGTTGGAACGCACCAACGCCGCCCTGGAGCGCGCCCTGGCGGAGAACGCGGCGCTCCACGACCAGCTGCTGGTCCAGGCGCGGGAGGCGGGCATCGCCGACGAGCGGCGGCGGCTGGCGGCCGAGATCCACGACACGATCGCGCAGGGGCTGACCGGGATCATCGCCCAGCTGCGGGTCGTCGCCGCCGGGCCCGACCCGGCCTCCGCCAGGGAACATCTGGAGCGCGCCGCCGACCTGGCACGCCACAGCCTGGGCGAGGCCCGCCGCTCGGTGCACAACCTGGCGCCGGTCGGGCTGGCCACGGACGGGCTGCCGCAGGCGTTGCGCAAGACGGTCGCCGAGTGGGGCGAACGCACGGGCGTGCGGGCCGAGTTCACCCTGACGGGCCGGGCGCGGCAGCCGCACGGCGAGGTGTCGGCGACGCTGCTGCGGATCGCGCAGGAGGCGCTGTCGAACGTGGCCAAGCACGCCTGCGCTGGCCGCGTCGGCGTGACGCTCAGCTTCATGGACGGCGAGGTCACGCTGGACGTGCGGGACGACGGCCGGGGCTTCGACGCGTCGGCGCTGCCGGGCCGCACCGGCACCTCCGGGTTCGGGCTCGACGGGATGCGGGCGCGCGCCGAGCGGATCGCGGGCACGTTGACCGTCGAGGCCGAGCCGGGAGGGGGCACGGCGGTGTCGGCTCGCGTACCGTTGGTGCGCGATGAGCGCTGACGGGGCCGAGCGGTCGGCCGAGGAGCCGGTGATCTCGCTGCTGCTGGTCGACGACCACCCGGTGGTGCGGGACGGACTGCGCGCGATGTTCGACTCCGCGCCGGGGTTCACCGTGGTCGCCGAGGCGGCCGACGGGGTGGAGGCGGTCGCGCGGGTCGCCGCGCACGACCCGGACGTGGTGCTGATGGACCTGCGGATGCCGGGCGGCGGGGGCGTGGACGCCATCACGGAGCTGACCCGGCGCGGGGCGCGCGCGAAGGTGCTGGTCCTGACGACCTGGGACACGGACACCGACACGCTGCCGGCGATCGAGGCCGGGGCGACCGGCTATCTGCTCAAGGACGCGCCGCGCGAGGAGCTGTTCACGGCGGTGCGCGCGGCGGCCGAGGGCCGCACGGTGCTCTCCCCCGCCGTCGCCTCCCGGCTGGTCTCGGCCGTCCGGACGCCGGCGGCCGGGCCGTTGACCGCGCGGGAGCGCGAGGTGCTGGCGCTGGTGGCGCGGGGCACGTCGAACCGGGAGATCGCCCGCGAGCTGTTCGTCAGCGAGGCCACGGTGAAGACCCATCTGACGCACGTCTACGCCAAGTTGGGCGTGAACGACCGCGCCGAGGCGGTGGCCAGGGCCTACGAGCGCGGCATCCTCGGCGGCTCCGGCCGTTCCTGAGGGGCCCTCGGGACCCGGCGGTCAGCCGCCCTCGCCCGCGATCCGCGCCCGCAGCGACTCGGTGAGGTCCAGCATCGCCATCCGGAATATCTCGCCCCGCTCGTCACCGACGAACGTGGTGTGCCCGAAGACCTCGAGCACCACCAGGCCGTGCATCTGGCCCCACGCGCTCAGCATCAGCGCGGTCGCCGGCGCCGGCAGCTCGCCCAGCGCGTCGAGGCGGGCGAGGAACGCGTCGGAGAGCGGCCCGATCCGGGCCGAGGCCAACTGCTCGGTGGTGTAGCCGCCGAACATCAACCCGAAGAAGATCGCGCTCATCCGCTGGAGCGCCTGGGTCGTGGGGCCGTCGACCGGCGCCGCGTAGTGGCGCAGCGGGGTGCCGTAGATCAGCTGGAAGCGCTCCGGATGGGCCACCGCCCAGCGGCGGTACGCCTCGCCCGCCACCACCAGGCCCGGCAGCGGCGGCTCCTCGGCGGGCGGCGCCTCGACGGCGGCGCGCACGGCGTCGGCGAGGTCGTCGTAGGTCCTGGTGATGAGCGCGGTGACGAGCGCGTCGCGGCTGGGGAAGTAGTGGTACAGCGCCTGCACCGTCATGCCGAGGTCGCGGGCGACCGCGCGCAGCGAGAGCGCCGCCGGGCCGTGCTCGGTGATGTGGCGCTCGGCGGCCTCGACGATCTCCCGGGTGGCGGCGGCCCTGCGCCGCTCCCGCAGGGAGGGCCGCGGCCGCGCCTGCTGCTTGGCGGACATGCGGCGACCCTACGACGGCGGCCGCGCCGGGACACCCCCGCCCCCCACCTCCGTCAGAAAATTCTCACACTGCCAAATCTTCCGGCACCCCACTAACGTCAAGCCCCGGCGACGAGGGGCGCGTTCCACCTCCCCCTCCCGTTCCTCTTCCACCTCCGCACGGCTTCCGAGCCGGGCCACCGAACGGGGCGAGCGGCCCGCGCGGCGATCCGCGCTGGCCACTCACGGTCAACTCCTCCCACTTCGCCCGCTTTTCACCCATCGCAAGGACGCAAGTTCAAGGACACGAAGGAGTCCGTCCGTGTTTGACCGCATAGCCGAACTGGCGATTCGCCGGGCCCGGCTGGTACTGATCGTCGCCACCGTGGCGACGGTCCTCCTGGGGGCCGTCGGCATGGGCGCGTTCGGGAAGTTGGTGGGGGGCGGCTTCGACGACCCGTCCTCCGAGTCGTCCCGGGCCAACGAGGTCATCGAGGAGAAGTTCGGCGGCGAGACCAACCTGGTGCTGCTGGTCGACGCCCCCGAGGGCGGCGTGGACACCCCGGAGGCCGAACGCGGCGGCCGGGCGCTGACCGCCGCGCTGGCCGACGAGCGGAACGTCGCCAACGTCGTCTCCTACTGGGGCACCGAGAGCCCCGCGCTGCGCTCGGCCGACGGCGACCAGGCCCTGGTCCTGGCCCATGTCGAGGGCGAGAACAAGGAGTTGGAGGAGAACGTCCAGGCCGTCGTCGACGCCCACACCGGCGAGCTGGACGGCGGACTCACCGTCCGCGCCGGCGGCGGCGCCGCCGTGGGCAACGAGATGAACGGGCAGGTCACCGACGACCTGCTGCTCGCCGAGGGCATCGCCATCCCGTTGACGCTCCTGCTGCTGCTCGTCGTCTTCGGCAGCGTGGTCGCGGCGCTGCTGCCGCTGGCCATCGGCGTGCTCGCCATCCTCGGCACGTTCGCCCAGCTGTACCTGCTCGGCACCGTCACCGACGTCTCGATCCTCGCCACCAACCTCACCACCGCGCTCGGCCTCGGACTCGGCATCGACTACGCGCTGCTGATGGTCAGCCGCTTCCGCGAGCGACTGGCCGCCGGCGCCTCCGTCGAGGGGGCCGTCCGCCACACGGTGCGCACCGCGGGCCGCACGGTCGCGTTCTCGGCGGCCACGGTCGCCGCCGCGCTCGGCGCGCTGATGGTCTTCCCGCAGTACTTCCTGCGCTCCTTCGGCTACGCCGGTGTCGGCGTCGTCGCCATCGCGGCGCTGGCCACCCTCTTCGTGCTGCCCGCGCTGCTGAGGGTGCTGGGCCACCGGATCAACGGGGGCCGGATGCCGTGGGTCGGACGCGGGCGCGGCGGGGGTCGCGAGTCCGGGTGGGGCCGGACGGCCCGCGCCGTGATGCGCCGCCCGGCGCTCACCGCGCTGCCGGTGCTCGCGGTGCTGCTCGTCGCGGCGAGCCCGCTGCTCGGCATCACCTTCGGCACCGCCGACGAGCGGGTGCTGCCGGAGAACGCCGAGAGCCGCCGGGTCTCGGCCGCGCTCCAGGAGAACTTCGAGGGCAACGACGACAGCGCCCTGCGGATCGTCGTCGACGCCCCGGTGGACGCGCCCGCGCTGGACTCCTACGCCACCGAACTCGCCGGTCTCGACGGCGTGGTGCGCGTCGAGACCAGCGCCGGCACCTACGCCGACGGCGCCCCCGCGGGCCCCGGCAACCCCGGCCTCGGCCGCGACGACGCGCAGCGGATCAACGTGGTCAGCGTGCTGACCCCCAAGTCGGACGAGGCCCAGGACCTGGTCCACGACGTCCGCGAGGTGGCCTCCCCCACGACGGCCGAGCCGCTGGTGGGCGGGACGGACGCCGCGCTGGTCGACTCCAACGCCACGATCGGCTCCTGGGTTCCGCTGGCCGCGACGCTGGTGGTGCTCACGACGTTCGCGCTGCTCTTCCTCTTCACCGGCAGCGTGGTGCAGCCGGTCCGCGCCCTGCTGCTGAACCTGGTGAGCATGGGCGCCGCGCTCGGCGTGGTGACCTGGATGTACCAGGAGGGCAACCTGGACTCGGTGTTCGGCTTCACCGCGCAGCCGATGGACACCTCGATGGTGGTGCTCGTCTTCTGCATCGCCTTCGGCCTGTCGATGGACTACGAGGTCTTCGTCACCAGCCGCATCAAGGAGCTGCACGACCAGGGCGCGGACAACGAGACCGCCGTCGCGGGCGGCCTCGGCCACACCGGGCGGATCGTCAGCGCGGCGGCCGTGGTGCTCGCGGTGAGCTTCTTCGCCTTCGGGACGTCGCAGATCAGCTTCATGCAGATGTTCGGCATCGCCACCGGGCTCGCGATCCTCATCGACGCGGTCGCCATCCGGGGCGTGCTGGTGCCGGCCGCGATGCGGGTGCTGGGGCGTAACGCCTGGTGGGCGCCGGGTCCGCTGCGCCGGTTCCACGACAGGTTCGGCCTGAGCGAGGGCGGCGGGGACGAGGAGCCGGTGCCCGCGCTGATCGGCACGGACGAGCGGCCGGCGGCCGTCGCACGCGCGAAGGACCCGAGCGGCGTGTGAGGTCCGGACCCTCCGCACGACGACACGACCGCCGGGCGCCCACGGAGGGGGTGGGCGCCCGGCGGTCGGCGTCGTCCCGGCGGCGCGCGGTCGGCCGACGGCGCCGTCCGGCCGGCGCCCGGTCAGCCGGCGGCGGGTCAGCCGGCGGCGCGGGCGACGACGTCCGAGATCGCCTCGACGGCGGCCTCGGGCGCGTCGGTGTGGATGTAGTGGCCGGCGTTCTCGACCACGGTCCGCTCGCTGTCGCTTGAGAGGCTCAGCCACTCCTCCTGCGCGGCGGTCCAGTCCTCCTCCAGGCCCTCGCCGTACTCGGGGTCCAGCTCCGCGAGGTACTGGACGCCGTGCTGGAGCACCCGCACCGGGATGTCGCCGGCGGGCACGACGTCGCCGTCGGCGAAGACCAGCTGCTCCGGGTTCTGCCCCTCGAAGACCGCGAGCTGGGCGGCGCGCAGTTCGGCCGCGGGGCCCTCGACGTCCTCGGGGATGCGCTCGGCGAAGTCGGCAGCCGCGTTGGGCCCGGTGGCGTCCAGCAGGACGACGCCCGCGACTTGCTCGTTCTCCGGCGCGTAGCGGGCGGCGATCAGCCCGCCCATGGAGTGCCCGGCCAGCACGACCGGCTTGCCCGAGGCGACCTCCTCGATCACGCCGCCGAGGATGGTGCCGGTGTCCTCGAAGTCCTGCGGGCCGAGCGGCGCGTCGCTGCCGCCGGCGCCGAGCCTGTCGTAGGAGCAGACCTGCCCGTCGGCGCTCAACGTCTCCTGGAGGTCGGCCATGTTGGTCAGGTCCTCGCCGCCGCCGTGCAGCAGGAAGACGACCGGCTGGCCCTCGGCCGACTCGCCGGCGCAGTGGATGTTGACGTCGACGGTCTGCCCGTCGAGCTCGATCTGCTCGACGCCCGCGCCCCCGGGCGTGCCCGCCTCGTCGGTCTCCTCGTCCGACGCCGCGCTGTCCGAGGACTCCGACGACTCGGCGGGCTCCGCCTCGTCGTCACAGCCCACGAGGCCCACGCCCGCCAGGGTGCAGCACAGCGCGGCGGCGGCGGTCGTACCGATTCTGCGTATCACGGTTCCTCCGAGAGATGGGGCGGCGCGTGCGTCCCGAACGCGGGGCCGCGGGAGCCGACTTCGCACAACGGAAGCGCGGACCGCCCGGTTCGCCGCTGCTCGCGGTCGCCTGGTCCTGACAACGGCTCACAGACTAGGGCGGCCGGCGAGGGCCCTCCGAGGGCCGTGGCCCCCCTCCCTCTCCGGACCTCCGGCCACTCAGCGAGGGGGGCCGGCTACACCCCGCACGGCGCCTCCGCCCACCCCCGGGCCTCGGGCGACCCCCAGGGCACCGCGCTGACCTGCGACGGGACGAGGGAGGGCGGCGCGGCTCCGGCGACTCGGCGCGGCGGGGGGCGCGCGGGGCGACGCGAACGGCGCACACATGGGACGCGAACCCGTACGACCCAGTACGTTCGCGTCGCGAACCTCCCGAGGAGCCCCGGGCGCCGATCCTCCACGGAATCTCCAGGAAACTTTACTCGCCGGTCGCGGACGGGAGGGCTCTGGCGGAACATCGGGGGGAACGGTGCCCTTCGGGGCACGGTGCCGAGGAGCCGTCGGCGCGGACAAACGGGGCGCGCGCAGGGGCTTTTGACGTGGTTTCGACTTCCACGGCCCCCTTTACATTCTCGGAACATGGCGCGTGGTTGGGTGCTTGCGGGGCGTGGTGGAGCGGTGCCGAGCGAGGAGTCCAGTCATGCGTGTACTGATCGTCGAGGACGAGCCGTACCTCGCCGACGCGATCCGGGCCGGGCTGCGCCGGGCGACGATCGCCGCCGACGTGGTCCACGACGGCGAGGCCGCGCTGGAGGCCATCGCGGACGGCGACTACGAGGTGGTGCTCCTCGACCGGGACCTGCCCGGGGTGCACGGCGACGAGGTGTGCCGGCGGATCGCCGCCGAGCATCCCCGGCTGCGGGTGCTGATGCTGACGGCGGCGGGGTCGCTCTGGGACCGCGTCTCCGGCTTCGAGATCGGCGCCGATGACTATCTGCCGAAGCCCTTCGAGCTGCCAGAGCTGGTCGCGCGGCTGCGCGCGCTGGAGCGCCGCGCCCAGCCGGCGCGTCCGCCGGTGCTGGAGTCGCTGGGCGTGCGGCTCGACCCGTTCCGGCGTGAGGTGGCGCGCGGCGGGCGCGAGGTGCGGCTGAGTCCCAAGGAGTTCGCGGTGCTCCAGGTCCTGATGAAGGCCGAGGGCGGGGTGCTGAGCGCGGAGGCGATCCTGGAGCAGGCGTGGGACTCCAACGCCAACCTCTTCACCAACTCCCCCCGCGTCACCATCTCCACGCTGCGCAAACGCCTTGGCAAGCCCTGGGTGATCCAGACCGTTCCGGGCGCGGGCTATCGCTTCGGACGCTGAGGCCTGACGAGGCGGCGAAGCGCGGCGAAGCGCGGCGAAGCGCGGCGAAGCGATGAGGGACGGTGACGCGGTGAGGGACGGTGACGCGCGGCGAGGCGATGAGGGACGGTGACGCGGTGAGGGACGGTGACGCGCGGCGAGGCGATGAGGGGCGGTGACGCGTTGCGGGAGCGAGGCGTGGCGAACGTGAGGCGTGGCGGACGTGAGGAGGCCGGGATGACGCCCCAGGAGCTGACGGAGCGGTCGGAGCAGTCGGAGCGGTCGGCCGCGCGAGGGGAGTGGGCGGCGGAGTGGCACACCCCCTCGCGGCCGGCGCTCCCCGACGGACCCGCCGCCAGGCCCCCTCGGCTCCCCGGAGAGTGGCTGCGGCCGCCGTTCCGGTCGGGGCTGCCGATCCGGGCGCGGCTGGCCCTGAGCTACGCGGGCATGGTCACCGGCTCGGTGGCCGTCTTCATCCTGATCGTCTATCTCTTCATGCGGTACGTCCCGGCGTTCCAGCTCACCGAGGCGTTCGGCGGGGCCACCCCGTTCGAGCGGGTGGACCCGGGCGCCGGCGGGGCCGTCGAGATCCGGAGCGCGGACGACTTCCTCGACACCTTCCTGCTGGTCTCGGGGATCGCGCTGGCGGCGCTCGCCCTGCTCGGCGCCGCCGTCGGATGGATAGTCGCCGGCCGGATCATCAAGCCGCTGGCCGCGATCAACCTCGCGGCCACCCGCGCCGCCACGGGGAATCTGGACCACCGCGTGGGCCTGGAGGGTCCCAGGGACGAGGTCAGCGACCTCGCCGACACCTTCGACCGGATGCTCGCCTCCCTGGAGCGTTCCTTCGCCTCGCACCGGCGCTTCGCGGCCAACGCCTCGCACGAACTGCGGACCCCGCTGGCCACGACGCAGACGATGATCGACGTGGCGCTGGACGACCCGGAGACGGACGCCGCGGAGTTCCGCGCGCTCGCCGGGCGCGTCCGCGAAATGAACCGCGCCAACATCGAGACGGTCAACGCGCTGCTCGACCTCTGCGACGCGGAGGGCGGCGTCCGGGTCCGCGAGCCGGTGGAGCTGTCGGCGCTGGCCCGTTCCGTGATCGAACGGCACCGCGCCGAGGCCGAGGCCGCCGGCGTCGAGCTGCGCCGTGCCGAGGGAAGGTCGGTCTGGGCCCTTGGCGACCCGGTGCTGATACGCCAGGCCCTGTCGAACCTGGTGCGCAACGCGCTCCGTCACAACCACCGCGGTGGCCACGCCGAGGTGCGGCCGTCGACCGAGCACGGCGCGGCGCGGCTGACCGTGGTCAACACGGGCCCGGTGGTGGCGCCCGAGCGGGTCCCCTCGCTGGTCGAGCCGTTCGTGCGCGGGGACGGCCGGGTCAAGCGGCGGGGCGCGGGCCACGGACTCGGGCTCGCCCTGGTGACGGCCGTCGCCACCGCGCACGACGGCACGCTGCGGCTCGGCGCGCCGCGCGAGGGCGGACTCGCCGTGCGGTTGGATCTGCCGCTCGCGGACCCCCCTTTCTGAACGTTCTCGCAACGTCCCGCTCCCTAGCGTTGCTCCCGTCTTGTTGGACGACGACGGGAGCACCGGTGGTGCGTGGGAGAAGAGCGGTTCGGCGCGGCGGAGGAGTCGCGCTCGCCTTCGGGATGACGGCGCTGGTCGCGGTGGCGGTCGGAGCACCGGCCCACGGCGCGGAGGACGGCGAGTTGGCGGAGTTCTACGGCCAGGAGCTCGACTGGGCCCCGTGCCCGGAGTGGGAGCAGCCACCGCCGTCGGAGCAGCCGGAGGACGGCATCATCGTCGATCCGTGGCAGGGCCAGTGGAAGTACATGGAGTGCTCCACGGTGCTCGTCCCGTTGAACTACGAGGCGCCCGAGGAGGGTTCGCTCCGCATCGAGGTCAGCCGGATCAAGGCGAAGGACGGGAAGCGCCGGCAGGGCGTCCTGATGTTCAACCCGGGCGGCCCCGGCGGGGGCGGTCTGGCGATGCCGCTCGGGGCACGCGACTACGAGGTCGCGGAGAGCTTCGACCTGATCGGCTTCGACCCGCGCGGCGTCGGCCGCTCCAGCCAGCTCATGTGCGAGACGGTGGAGGAGCGGCGGCCGGACACCACGCGGCCCACCGACGAGCAGTTCGCGGAGTACACGGCGTACGCGCAGGCGCGTGAGGAGGCGTGCGAGCGCGCGGGCGGCGGCATCCGCCCCCACATCAACACGGCCAACACCGCGCGCGACATGGACGTGATCCGCGCCGCGCTCGGCGAGGAGAAGATCAACTACCTGGGCTACTCCTACGGCACCTATCTGGGCGCGGTCTACGGCAGCCTCTTCCCCGAGGGGCTGAACCGCAGCGTGCTGGACTCCTCGATCCACCCGGACTGGCTGTGGCGGGAGCAGGCGCTCCAGCAGTCCGTCGGCGTCCGGGCCAACGTGGAGGCGTGGGCCGAGTGGGTCGGCGAGCGCGACGACACCTTCGGGCTGGGCGCCTCCCAGGAGGAGGTGCTGGCGACCACGGAGGCGCTGGCCGCCGAGCTGGCCGAGAGCCCGGTGGTGATCGACCGTGAGCGGCCGGAGGACTGGCCGACCTACTGGCCGAGGGAGTTCGACCGGGACGCGCTCGACACCTTCCTCGCCCTGGGCACCCAGCCCCGCACGGTGTGGGACGTGGTCGCCGAGGTCATGGTCGAGCTGCGCGCGGCCTCGGCCGAGGACGTCCCCCTGTCGCACGACGCGGGCGCCGCGGCGGCGAACATCCTGACCGAGCAGGGCATCCCGCGGGTCGACTCCGGGGTGTACGACACGGTCACCTGCGAGGCCGACTGGCCGACCGACCTGGCCACCTACCACGAGGACATGCGGGAGTACCGCGAGCGGTACCCGTACTACGACATGAACGGCAGCGGAGTGGTCGGGGCCGCGCCGACCACCTGCACCTTCCGGAGCTTCGACCCGCCGGAGCCGCTGGTGGAGCTGGAGCGCGACGGCTACCCGACGGGGCTGGTGATCCAGGCCGACGGCGACCCGGCGACGCAGTACGAGGGCGGCCCGGCGATGGCCGACACCCTGGACAACCAGCTGATATCCGTCCGCGACAGCGGCACCCACGGGCTCTTCGGGCTGAACGAGTGCGTGACGGAGAAGGTCACCGACTACCTGGTCAACGGCGTGCTGCCGCCCTCCCGTTCGGAGTGCGACGCCGCGCCGCGCCCGGACGTCCCGGCGGACGACGCCCCGCCCGCCGAGCGCGGGGCCGAAGGCGCCGAGGAGCGGGGGTCCCTGGAGGACCGCGCCCGGGATGCCCTCGCCGACCGCTCCCTCTGGGGGACCCCGGCCCGCTCCTGACGGCCGGTTCCTCACCGGACGCGGAGCCGCCCGCCCGTGGGGGGCGGGCGGCTTCGCCCCCGCCTTACCGTTTTCGAGGCCGTCCTGACGGCTTCTCAGCCCACTGGGTCCTCCTCCGGCGCCGGAGGAAGCAGTGCGGCCAGCCCGAACGGTACAAGCGCATCACCCCACTCACCGGCAAACGCGCCTTCGACTGCGGTCGGAAGACCGGCGGTTGTCCGACGCGGCGTCCCCGATGTACCCCTTTGCCACATCTGGGCACGGCGTCACCCCAGGTGTCGACCGGTGACGCATTGCTCACCCTTCTCTCGTCGGCTAGTGTTTTTGTCTACTTTGGGGAGCGCGACCGTGGGGGGATCATGGCGCGACCGTCTGACTGGTCACCCGTGGAAATGGACCGGGACCCGACGCCGGGTGATCCGGACAGCGTCCGGGAACTGGCCGACGAATTGGAGGAGTTCGCCGACGATGTCGGCGAGGCGCTTGGCAAGATCCGGGGCATGGCGGGCGAGCGCGCCATGCTGGAGTGGGCGGGGTTGTCGGCGGAGGCGTTCCGCCGTGAGTTCGACGGTGTTCCGGACAACCTGACGAAGCTGGAGGATTCGTATTCCCTCTGCTCGCAGGCGCTGCACACCTACTGGCCGAAGTTGCAGACCGCGCAGGGCATGGCCGACCGGGCCTTGGACCGCGCGATCACCGCGCAAGCGGATCTGGCCTCCGCGCAGTCCGCGCTCGGCGACGCCACCGACTGGGTGGGCCGCGCCGGCGACGAGGC
>NZ_OCNE01000018.1 GCF_900230195.1 Streptomyces zhaozhouensis | reverse complement strand
AAATAACTCAAAAATCTGGCATTGACTTTTGGCACGCTGTTGAGTTCTCAAGGAACGGACGCTTCCTTCAAACCCCTCTCAGGGCCCTCCGGGCGCTTCCCTTCGCTGCTCGCCACACCAGGTCCGGTCCGAGCAGCTGGGCTGCTCCCGGTTCCCCTTGCGGCGATGACGTAAACGTACTGGAGTGGAGCGCCCAGATGCAAATCCGGGCGCTCCACCGGGAGATGGGAGCTAGACCTCCATGACCACGGGCATGATCATCGGCCTGCGCCGGTAGGTGTCGGAGACCCACTTGCCCACGGTTCGCCGCACCAGCTGCTGGAGTTGGTGGGCCTCGACCACGCCGTCCTGGGCCGAGCGGGCCAGCACCTCGTTGATCTTGGGGATGACCGTGGCGAAGTCGGAGTCCTCGATGCCGGAGCCGCGGGAGTGGATGCTCGGCCCGCTGACGATCTTTCCGGTACTGGTGTCGACCACCAGGAGCACGGAGATGAAGCCCTCGTCGCCGAGGATGCGACGGTCCTTCAGGCTGGACTCGGTGACGTCCCCGACGGAGAGGCCGTCCACGTAGACATAGCCGGCCTGGACCTTGCCCGCGATCTTCGCCTTGCCGTCGACCAGGTCCACGGCCACGCCGTCCTCGGCGATCACGATGCGCTCGGCCGGGACGCCCGTCATGGCGCCCAACTCCGCGTTGGCGCGCAGGTGTCGCCACTCGCCGTGGACCGGCATCAGGTTCCTGGGCTGGCAGATGTTGTAGAAGTACAGCAGCTCGCCGGCCGAGGCATGGCCCGAGACGTGGACCTTCGCGTTGCCCTTGTGGACCACGTTGGCGCCCCAGCGGGTGAGCCCGTTGATCACGCGGTAGACCGCGTTCTCGTTCCCCGGGATCAGGGAGGACGCCAGGATCACCGTGTCGCCCTCGACGATGCGGATCTGGTGGTCGCGGTTGGCCATCCGGGAGAGGGCGGCCATCGGCTCGCCCTGGGAACCGGTGCAGACCAACACCACCTCGTGGTCGGGCAGGTCGTCCAGCGTCTTGACGTCGACGACCAGGCCCGCCGGCACCCGGAGGTAGCCGAGGTCGCGGGCGATGCCCATGTTGCGGACCATGGACCGGCCGACGAAGGCGATCCGCCGGCCGTGCTCGTGCGCGGCGTCCACGATCTGCTGGATGCGGTGGACGTGGCTGGCGAAGCTGGCCACGATGATCCGCTTCTCGGCGCGCGCGAAGACCTGGCGCAGCACCCCGGAGATCTCGCGCTCGGGGGCGACGAAGCCGGGGACCTCGGCGTTGGTGGAGTCGGAGAGCAGCAGGTCGATGCCCTCCTCCCCCAGCCGGGCGAAGGCCCGCAGGTCGGTGAGGCGGCCGTCGAGCGGCAGTTGGTCCATCTTGAAGTCGCCCGTGTGGACGACCATGCCGGCCGGGGTCCGGACGGCGACGGCCAGGGCGTCGGGGATGGAGTGGTTGACCGAGACGAACTCGCAGTCGAAGGGGCCGATGCGTTCCCGGTGCCCCTCCTTCACCTGGAGGGTGTAGGGGCGGATGCGGTGTTCCTGGAGCTTGGCCTCCAGGAGGGCGAGCGTCAGCTTGGAACCGATCAGCGGGATGTCCGGCTTCTCCCGGAGGAGGTAGGGGACGCCGCCGATGTGGTCCTCGTGCCCGTGGGTGAGCACGATGCCTTCGATGTCGTCCAGCCGGTCCCGGATGGAGCTGAAGTCCGGCAGGATCAGATCGATGCCGGGCTGCTCCTCTTCGGGAAAGAGCACTCCGCAGTCGACGATGAGCAGTCGGCCGCCGTACTCGAGAACGGTCATGTTGCGGCCGATCTCGCCCAGGCCGCCGAGCGGGGTAACGCGGAGGCCACCCTCAGGGAGCTTCGGCGGTGGGCCGAGTTCTGGATGGGGATGACTCAAGAGACTCTCCTGACCACGCGCGCCACTGCCCGGTGACGGGGGCACGTGGCGCGCGTGACTGTGTGCATGGATCGGTATTCAGTTATCACCAATGTGCGCGACAGTGCGCGAACGTGTGCGTCGCGTGCGCGGCACGCGGACTAGATCTGTACCCCACCGGCGGCGAGATCCCTCTTCAGCTGCTCGGTCTCGGCCTCCGTGAGTCCCACCAGCGGCAGCCGCAGCGGGCCGCCCGGCAGGCCGAGGAGGGCGAGGGCGCCCTTGGAGGTGATCACGCCCTGGGTGCGGAACATGCCGGTGAAGACCGGGAGCAGGCGCTGGTGGATCTCGGTGGCCTTGGCGACGTCGCCGCCGGTGTGGGCCTCGACGAGGGAGCGCAGCTCGGCCGTGACCACATGGCCGACGACCGAGACCAGGCCCACCGCGCCGACGGACAGCAGCGGGAGGTTCAGCATGTCGTCCCCGGAGTACCAGGCCAGGCCCGTGGTGGCGATCGCCCAGCTGGCGCGGCCGAGGTCGCCCTTGGCGTCCTTGTTGGCCACGATCCTGGGGTGCTCGGCGAGCCGGACCATCGTCTCGGTGTTGATCGGGACGCCGCTGCGGCCGGGGATGTCGTAGAGCATCACCGGCAGCTCCGCGGCGTCCGCGACGGCGGTGAAGTGCTGGTACAGGCCCTCCTGCGGGGGCTTGTTGTAGTACGGGGTCACGGTCAGCAGGCCGTGGGCTCCGGCTCGTTCGGCGGCGCGGGCCAGCTCGCAGCTGTGCCGGGTGTCGTTGGTGCCGACCCCGGCGACCACGTGGGCGCGGTCGCCCACGGCCTCCACCACGGCCCGCACCAGCTCGGTTTTCTCCCCGTCGGTGGTGGTGGGGGACTCGCCGGTGGTCCCGTTGACGATCAGCCCGTCGTTGCCGGAGTCCACCAGGTGGGTGGCCAGCCGCTGGGCGCCCTCAAGGTCGAGCGATCCATCCCCCGAGAAGGGCGTGACCATGGCGGTCAGGATCCGCCCGAAGGGGATGTCAGGAGTGGAGGTCGGAGCCATGGTGTCCACGCTACTCGTAGCTCGGGCCGCCGTGGCCCATCGGGGCTGGCAACGTGTGGAACCCGGCGCTGCTTGCTCGGGGGTTCAAACAGCGCCGGGCCCGTTCAATCACCCTAGATGAACTTCGCGAAATGTCGCAATACGGACACCTCCGGTGGTGGTCCGGCCGCTCAGGGGGCGACCCGGCCGTTGGCGTTGAACGCCGCGTGGGTCAGCGGCATCAGGCGGGCCCACTCGGCCTCCATCAGCTCGGCGACCATCTCGATCTCCCGCTGGGGGAAGGACGGCACCTTCGCCCGCTCGTCCTTCGTGCGCAGCCCGAGGAAGTGCATCAGGGAGCGGGCGTTGCACGTCGCGTACATCGTCGAGTAGAGCGCGACGGGCAGGGAGGCCCTGGCGACCTCGCGGGCGACGCCGGCCTCCAGCAGCTCCTGGTAGGCGGCGTAGGACTGACGGTAGGAGTCCTCCAGGACCTTGCCGACCAGGGCGTGCTGCTCGGCGGAGCCGGCGACGAACTCGTACTTGCCCGGACGGCCCCGCTGCACCAGCGGGCGCCGCTCGTCCGGCACGTAGAAGACCGGGGCCAGCTCCCGGTACCGGCCGGACTCCTCGTTGTACGACCAGCCGACGCGGTGGCGGTGGAACTCGCGGAAGACGAAGATCGGCGCGCTGACCAGGAAGGTCATCGAGTTGTGCTCGAAGGGGCTGCCGTGCCGGTCCCGGAGCAGGTAGTTGATCAGGCCCTTGGAGCGCTCCGGGTCCCTGCCGACCTCCTCCAGCGAACGCTCCCCCGCGGTGGAGACCCGGGCGGCGAAGAGCACGTCGGTGTCCGAGGCGCTGTGCTTGACCAGCTCCACCGTCATGTCGCTGCGGAATCGGGGGGTGTCGGTCATCGGCGGTCCTTCCGGGCGGGGCGGTGCGAGCGGCACCCACCCTAAGGGGGACCACTGACAGTCCCCTGATCCCGGTCTCAAAAGGGACTCATCGGTCGAGGTGCGGACTCTTCCCTTGATATTTTCAGATGCAACACCAATGGAGGAAGGGAGCGTTCCGATGGCGGACTTCCATCACGCCGAGTTCATGCGACAGGACGACCACGGGACGCCCGTGCCCGCGCGTCGGCGTCCCTCGGCGGCGCGGATTCTGGGTGGCGCACTGGTCGCACTGGTGGTCATATCGGGACTGGTCGGGGCGTTGCTGCTGGCCACGCCGGCGCTGGAGCCCAAGGACCGAACGGTCCCGGACGCACCTGAGGCGGCCGAGAGTCGCTGAGCGCGATAGCCTCACCGTTCGCAGGAGTTCATCCCGTCATGTGATGTGCTTGTGATACGAACGAGGACGAGCCGTGCCCCTGACTTTTCTCTCCGCCGAGCACGACGCGCAGAGCAGCCCGACTGACGGTCCGTTGCCCCACGGGCAGCCGGACCACTGGCGGCGGCCCTACCGCCCCGGTCCGTGGCGGGTGGGTGGGGCGGCGATCACGTTGCTGCTCGCCGCCTATCTGCTGATCTCCGCCGTGATCATCGCGGCCGCCGGTCCCCCGACCGGCGCCACCGTCACCGCGCTCTGCGCCGTCACCTCGGTGACCTTCGCGCTCCGCCTGCTGCGGATGGGCCTGTGGGTCAGCCCGCGTGGTCTCCGCCGGGTCGGGCTCTTTCGGACCCAGACGCTGCGTTGGCGCGAGATCGCCGAGGTCCGCACCGTGCAGCAGCCGGTGAAGTGGCTCGGGCTGCCCAGGAGCGTGCAGGGCCAGGCCGTGGTGATACAGCCGAGGAAGGGCGAGACCCTGCGGCCGCTGGTGACCGACCACAGCGCCGACTTCCTCAACCGGCCGGAGCCGTTCGAACGGGCCGCCGACGTCCTGGAGGCGTGGGCCGCCGAGCACGAGACCGACGGGGGCGGCCGAGGCCGGTAGCGGCTTCCCGCCGGGGTGGGCCCGGGGCGGTGCGACCACCGGGGTGGTGACTCGGCCGGCGGCGTCGTCGTCTACCGGCGGTCGCGGGTTCCCGCGCAGCTCCCCGCGCCGCTGGCGCCGTCGGCTGTCATCCGCGGCGGCCGGCGTGGAGGGCGATGGCATGTTCCATCGTGCGGCGGGCCCGCGGTGTGTCCCTGGCGTCGTGGTAGGCGACGGCCAGCCGGAACCAGCAACGCCAGTCCTCCGGCCGCTCCTCCACCTCGGCCTGGCGCCTCGCGAACGCCTCGTCCGCCGCGTCCCTGTCGATCCGGCCGCTGGGCGTGCGCGGCAGGTCGTCCACCGCGAGCCCGCCCTCGGCGTCCAGCTCCCGGCCCAGCCGGTTGGCGTGCAGCACGAAGCGGAAACTGCGCCACAGGAACCAGCCGCCGATCAGCGGCAACGCCATCACCGCCACGCCCAGCGCGACCGTGACCCAGGTGCCCTCGCGGATCAGCAGCACCGCCCGGTGCCCGGCCAGCGCCAGATAGCCGACCAGCAGCACACTGACCACGGCATAGCCGACCTTCGCCACCACGGTCAGCCGTCCAGGTCCAGAAAGTGTTCGAGCCCGAAGGTCAGGCCCGGCACCTCGACCACCCGGCGCACGCCAAGCAGCACGCCCGGCATGAACGAGGAACGGTTCATCGAGTCGTGGGCGATGGTCAGGATCTCGCCCTCGTCACCGAAGCGCACCTCCTGGTGGGCGACCAGGCCGCGCAGCCGCACCGCGTGCACCGGGACCCCGTCGACCGACGCGCCGCGCGCCCCGTCGAGGGCGGTGGTGGTGGCGTCCGGCTGGTCGCCGAGGCCGGCCGCGCGGCGCGCCTCCGCGACGAGCTGGGCGGTGCGCACGGCGGTGCCGCTTGGCGCGTCCGCCTTCCCCGGGTGGTGCGACTCGACGATCTCGACGGACTCGAAGTAGCGCGCCGCCTGTCGCGCGAAGCGCATGGTGAGCACCGCGCCGATGCCGAAGTTCGGCGCGATCAGCACGCCGACCCCGGGCGCCGCGGCCAGCCGGCCGCGCAGCGTCGCCAGCCGTTCCTCGGTCCAGCCGGTGGTGCCCACGACGCCGTGGACCCCGTGGGCGACGCAGAACGCCAGGTTCTCCATCACCGCGTCCGGGTGGGTCAGCTCGACGGCCACCTCGGCGCCGGCCTCGGTCAGGGTCTCCAGCCGGTCGCCACGGCCGAGCGCCGCGACCAGTTCCAGGTCGTCCGCGGCCTCGACCGCGCGCACGGCCTCCGCGCCCATGCGTCCCTGGGCGCCGATCACGGCCACCCGCTGCTTGCCCATGGTCCGGTCCGTTTCTCTCGTGTCCTTGTCGTTTCCCCCGCCGCGTCGCTTCCCCGTGTCCCCGCCCGCCCGGCCGGCGCCGCTCAGCCCGCGACGGCGGCCGACAGCCGGCCCGCCTGGCGGTCGTTGAGGCGGCCGATGACGGAGAGGGACGGGCGCCGGCCGAGCACGTCGGCGGCGACCTGGCGCACCTCGTCCGGGGTGACGCGGGTGATGCGCTCCAACAGGCCGTCGACGGAGAGCTGTTCCCCCCAGCAGATCTCGCTCTTGCCCAGCCGGTGCATCACCGAGCCGGTGTCCTCAAGACCCAGCACGGTGGAGCCGGCGAGCTGGCCGATCGCCCTGCGCGTCTCGTCCTCGTCGATGCCGTGCTCGGCGACCTCGGCCAACTGCTCGCGGCAGATCTTGAGCACGTCGTCCACCTGCCCGGGGCGGCAGCCGGCGTAGATGCCGAAGAGACCGCAGTCCGCGTAGCCCGAGGTGTGGCTGTAGACGCTGTAGGCCAGGCCACGCTTCTCCCTGACCTCCTGGAAGAGCCGCGAACTCATGCCGCCGCCCAGCGCGGTGGAGAGCACCGACAGCGCCCAGCGGCGGTCGTCGTGGCGGGAGACGCCGGGCATCCCCAGCACGAGGTGGACCTGCTCCGTCGCGCGGTCCAGCAGGTCGACGCGGCCGGCCGAGTCCAGGACGCGCCGGCCGCCGCGCGGCGACGCCGGGCGGGCGTCGGGCGCGCCGGGGAGCACCCCGGCGCGTTCGAACGCGGCCCGTACCTGCTCGACGACCGCGTCGTGGTCGACCCGGCCGGCGGCGGTGACCACCAGGCGGGTCGGGTCGTAGTGGGTCCGGTAGAACTCCGCGATGCGGTCCCGGTCCAGGGCGTTGACGGTCTCCTCGGTACCGAGCACCGGGCGGCCGAGCGGGGTGTCGCCGAGCAGGGTGTGGGCGAAGAGGTCGTGGACGCCGTCACCGGGGTCGTCGTCGGTCATCGCGATCTCCTCCAGGATGACCCCGCGCTCCGCCTCCACCTCCTCGGGCGCGATCAGGGAGTCGGTGAGCATGTCGCACACCACGTCGACCGCCAGCGGCAGGTCGGCGTCGAGCACCCGCGCGTAGTAGCAGGTGAACTCCTTGGTGGTGAACGCGTTCATCTCGCCGCCCACCGCCTCGACCACCGAGGAGATCTCCAGGGCGTCGCGCCGGTGGGTGCCCTTGAAGAGCAGGTGCTCCAGATAGTGGGTGGCGCCGTTGAGCTCGGCCGACTCGTCGCGCGAACCGACCTGCGCCCAGATCCCGAAGGTGGCGGACCGCACCGCGGGCACCGACTCGGTGACCACCCGCAGCCCGCCGGGCAGGACCGTCCTGCGGACGGTGCCGGCGCCGCCGCCGGCCGGTGGCCCGGACGTGCCGGCATGGCGCTGACGGGGCACGGCCCGCCCCACCGCGAGGGTGGGGCGGGCCGTCGTGCCACGAGGTGAACGGGTCACTTCTCGGCTGCGTCCTTCTCGTTCTTCGACTCGCCCTCGGTCTCCTCGGCCTCGTCGAGGACGGGGATCAGGGAGAGCTTGCCGCGCTGGTCGATCTCGGCGATCTCGACCTGGACCTTCTGGCCGACGCCGAGCACGTCGTCGACGTTCTCCACGCGCTTGCCGCCGGCGAGCTTGCGGATCTGCGAGATGTGCAGCAGCCCGTCCTTGCCCGGGAGCAGCGACACGAACGCGCCGAAGGTGGTCGTCTTCACCACGGTGCCCAGGTACCGCTCGCCGACCTCGGGCATCGTCGGGTTGGCGATGCCGTTGATCGTGGCGCGGGCGGCCTCGGCGGCCGGGCCGTCGGCGGCACCGATGTAGATGGTGCCATCGTCCTCGATGGTGATGTCGGCGCCGGTGTCCTCCTGGATCTGGTTGATCATCTTGCCCTTGGGGCCGATGACCTCACCGATCTTGTCCACCGGGATCTTCACGGTGATGATCCGGGGGGCGTTCGGGGACATCTCGTCCGGGACGTCGATGGCCTCGCTCATCACGTCCAGGATGTGCAGCCGCGCGTCCCTGGCCTGCTTGAGGGCGGCGGCCAGCACGGAGGCGGGGATGCCGTCCAGCTTGGTGTCGAGCTGGAGCGCGGTGACGAACTGCCGGGTGCCGGCGACCTTGAAGTCCATGTCGCCGAAGGCGTCCTCGGCACCGAGGATGTCGGTCAGCGTCACGTAGTGGGTCTCGCCCTCGATCTCCTGGGAGATCAGGCCCATGGCGATGCCGGCGACGGGGGCCTTGAGGGGCACACCGGCGTTCAGCATGGACATGGTGGAGGCGCAGACCGAGCCCATCGAGGTCGAGCCGTTGGAGCCCAGCGCCTCGGAGACCTGCCGGATGGCGTAGGGGAACTCCTCGCGGGTGGGCAGCACCGGCACCAGCGCGCGCTCGGCGAGCGCGCCGTGGCCGATCTCGCGGCGCTTGGGCGAGCCCACGCGACCGGTCTCACCGGTGGAGTAGGGCGGGAAGTTGTAGTTGTGCATGTAGCGCTTGCGGGTCACCGGGGAGAGGGTGTCCAGCTGCTGCTCCATGCGCAGCATGTTGAGCGTGGTGACGCCCAGGATCTGGGTCTCGCCGCGCTCGAAGAGCGCCGAGCCGTGGACCCGCGGGATGGCCTCGACCTCGGCGGCCAGGGTGCGGATGTCGGTGACGCCGCGGCCGTCGATGCGGACCTTGTCGCGGATCACGCGCTCGCGCACGACCTGCTTGGTCAGCGAGCGGTAGGCGGCGGAGATCTCCTTCTCGCGGCCCTCGAACTGGGAGAGCAGCTTCTCGGCGGCGACCGCCTTGAGGCGGTCCAGCTCGGCCTCGCGCTCCTGCTTGCCCGCGATGGTCAGCGCGCGGGAGAGGTCCTCGCGGACCGCGTTGCTCAGCGCGTCGAAGACGTCGTCCTGGTAGTCCAGGAAGATCGGGAACTCGCCGACCGGCTTGGCCGCCTTGGCGGCGAGGTCGGACTGGGCGCGGCAGAGGACCTTGATGAACGGCTTGGCGGCCTCGAGGCCGGCCGCGACCAGCTCCTCCGTCGGCGCCTGGGCGCCGCCCTTGACCAGCTCGATCGTCTTCTCGGTGGCCTCGGCCTCGACCATCATGATGGCCACGTCGCCGTCGGCCAGGGTCCGGCCGGCGACGACCATGTCGAAGACGGCCTCCTCCAGCTCCGAGTGGGTGGGGAAGGCGACCCACTGGCCGCGGATCAGCGCCACCCGGGTGCCGCCGATGGGGCCGGAGAACGGCAGCCCGGCGAGCTGGGTGGAGCAGGAGGCGGCGTTGATGGCGACCACGTCGTAGAGGTGGTCGGGGTTGAGCGCCATGATCGTCTCGACGATCTGGATCTCGTTGCGCAGGCCCTTCTTGAAGGAGGGGCGCAGCGGGCGGTCGATCAGCCGGCAGGTGAGGATCGCGTCCTCGGAGGGGCGGCCCTCGCGCCGGAAGAAGGAGCCGGGGATCTTGCCGGCCGCGTACATCCGCTCTTCGACGTCGACGGTGAGCGGGAAGAAGTCCAGCTGGTCCTTCGGGTTCTTCGAGGCCGTGGTCGCCGAGAGGACCATGGTGTCGTCGTCGAGGTAGGCGACGGCGGAGCCGGCGGCCTGCTTGGCGAGTCGGCCGGTCTCGAAGCGGATGGTGCGGGTGCCGAAGGCGCCGTTGTCGATCACGGCTTCGGCGTAGTGTGTCTCGTTCTCCACCTTGGTGTTTCTCCTCTTCTGCGCGCTCGCCCGCGAGGGGCGGCGCGTGCGGGTGGAGCACCTCCCGACGGGCCGGCCATCGATCGAAGCCTCCGGGACGCCGCCCGGAAGCCACTACCGAAGACCGGCGGCGGTGTGAAGGCGCTCCGCCTGTGTCCTAGTGGGTGTGCTGGGCACCAGCCTACAAAGGGGACGGTGACCCAGCCCGTTCTCCACCGCCCGGGGGGCGATCCCCGGATACGGCGAAGGGAGCGGCCCCGCGTGGGTGACCGCTCCCTGTCGGGCGTACTACCTGGCGCCCGCCGCGCCGCGGCGGATGCCGAGCCGCTCCACCAGCGCACGGAAGCGCTGGATGTCCTTGCTGGCGAGGTACTGCAGGAGCCGGCGGCGCTGGCCGACCAGCAGCAGCAGACCACGGCGGGAGTGGTGGTCGTGCTTGTGCTTCTTCAGGTGCTCGGTGAGGTCGGAGATGCGGCGGCTGAGCAGCGCGACCTGGACCTCGGGGGAGCCGGTGTCGCCCTCCTTGGTGGCGAACTCGGCGATGATCTTCTGCTTCGTGGCGGCGTCGAGAGACGACACACGTACTCCTCGTGGTGGTTTGATCGTCAGCCACCGAGTGCCCCTGGTCTGAACCACAGGGGAGCTTCCGGAACTCGGGAGGCGGGGTCCGTTGAGCGCTTCCTCCGGGGACTTCCGGGGGCGCGTACGCAAACGGCCGTTACGCAGGCTACATCAGGTTGGCTCGCCGGGGCACATCGGGTCGGTCGGACCCACGCCGGGGCGGAATGATCATACCCTCGCCGGTCGACCCGTGGTGTCCCGGTCACGGACGGTGGCCCGCCCGGGGGCGGCGGGCCCCGGCGGCTCCGGCGCGTGGGGCGGGCGCGCGGCGGCGGGGCGCGTAACTACTGCCCGGCGCTCGGTTTTTGGCGGTTCGGTGACGCTCTCCGAGCCATTCGGTGCCGCATGTCGACGGCTTATGCTGCGGGGGTGACTTCGACACAGCAGGGCGCACGGCAGGGCCTCACGCCACGGCAGGCCCGCCGGTTGCGGATGGGGATCGCGGCGGGGGCCATGGTCGCGATGGCGGTGGTGCTGGTCGTGCGGCTGGGGGACGGCTCCTCGCTCCAGTCCATAGGGCTCTACGGCGCCGCCTTCGTGCTCTCCGGCGCCGTGATCGAGATGAGCCGCAGGGGCAGGACCCGGCTCGGGATGGCCGTGCTGGTGGCGGGCTTCGCCCTCGTTCTCGGCCTCGACTGGTACCTCTAGGGACGGTGCCGGGCACGGTGCGAGGCGGCGCCGGGCACGGCGCCGTGACAGTGCGCCGCGTTACGATCACCTAGGGGTTCGGCGAGGGCCGATCGCCCGTTCACGTCTTCGGCAAGGTCACCAGAGGAAGCAGGGGTGTTGGGCTGTGGCCACGACTGAGACTCCGGAAGAGATCGCCGCGCGCAAGGAGCGCGAGAAGAACGAGTTGTACGCGCTGGACATCTCGGGTGTCGAGTGGCTGAGCGCCCCGGGGGGGCCGGAGGACGAGAAGGTGGAGATCGCCTACCTCCCCGGTGGCGGCGTGGGCATGAGGAACTCGAAGGAGCCGGAGACCGTGCTGCGGTTCACCGACGCCGAGTGGGAGGCGTTCGTGCTGGGCGCCAGGGACGGCGAGTTCGACATCGACTGACGCCCGGCGGCGGGTCGGCGGGGGTCAGCGGCGCACGCAGGTGTAGGTGCCGAAGAGGCGCCCGTCGTAGTGCGCGTGGACGATGTCGAAGCCGGCGGCGTCGAGCATCGGTTCCAGCAGCCAGCGGTAGGTGCTGTGTTCGGTGCGGATGTGCTCGGCGTAGTCCTCGGCCGTGTAGCCGGCCAGGGGGTCGACGCCGGCGCCGGAGAGCCAGGCGGCGAAGACCTCCTCGGCCTCCTCGGGGGCGAAGTCGTAGACGAGGTCCCGCATCCTGAGCACGCCTCCGGGGCGGAGCAGGGCGGCGACGCGGACCAGCGCCTGGCTCTTCCAGAAGTCGGGCAGCTGGTGCAGGGCGTGCCGGGTGTGCACGGCGTCCGCCGGCGGCCCCTCGTGCCGGTAGCTGAGGAAGCCGGCGCGGACCGTCTCGACGTTGCGCGGTCCGCTCTCCGCGGCGCGGCGGGTGAGGGCCTCCACCATGGCCGGGGAGATGTCCACCGCGACGACGCGGGCGAAGTGCCCGGCCGCGGCCAGCGCGAAGCGGCCGGTGCCGGCGCCGAGGTCGACGACGGTCGCGTCCCCGCCCACGCCGTTGTCGTGGAGCGCGGCGATGTCGTCGGCGGGGTCGGGGAAGCCCTGCTTGCGGTCGAAGTTGGCGACGAACGCCTCGTCGAGGTGCTCGGGGCCCGCGTGGGCCAGTTCGTCGATCATCCACGGGTCAGTCATGGGCGGGACGCTGTCACACGCGGGGGACGGAACGCCGCCCGTTTTCGCGGTGGCGCGGCGCCCTCGCGGGTACAGGGGAGGACTAGGGGAGTTGGACCGGGACGATTAGGGTGAGGGTGGGCGCGGCAGGAGACGCGTGGAACGTGGAACACCGCCCCGCACCGGTGCCCAGGGGAGGCGCCTGGGAGATCCGGCCCGTCCGCGCGCGCAGCGGCCCCGTGAGGTGCGGAGCAGACGAGCAATACCAGCAGCGGGAGGCGTCGTGACCAGCGATCGGGACCAGGTTCGCACCACCGGGGAGGCAGACTCCGGTGCCGAACAGCCCGATGACGAGCTCCTTGAGGAGGAGTCGGAGCACACCGGGCAGTTCACCATCGACTACACCCCGCCCGCCTGGTACGCGGGGGGCGGCGCCGGTGGCGGGGCTGAGAGCCGGGAGAAGGCGGACGCCTCGGGGCCCGCGGCGCCTGTCGCTCCGGCGGACTCCGGCGGGGCTTCGCCCTTCCCGGGTCCGCCCCCCGTCGCCCGGCCCGAGCCCGCCGCTTCCCCGTCCGACGCCTCCGGGTCCGCCGCTTCCCGGCCCGCCCGGGAGGGTGACGAGGACGCGAAGTCCGATGACGGCGACCTGGTCAGCGGCGCCACGATGCAGATCTCGGCCGCGGCCGTCCGCAAGGCTCTGGGCGAGCAGCGCTCGGAGGAGCCGAAGGAGGACGAGCCGAAGGGCGAGGAGCCCGCCGGCGAGGCCGCCGCGATCACGCCGCCGCCGTTGCCCGAGCCGCCCGCCCCGCCGCCCGCCCGCTCGGCCGCTCCCCCACCGCCCGCCTCCGGGCTGCCCGGCGGACTGCCGCCGCTGCCCCCCGACTTCCAGCTGAAGCCGCCGACTCCCAGCTCGCCCCCACCGCCCTCCCCCGTGGTGGGCGAGGCACCCGGCGGGGCTCCCGAGCCGCCCGGGATCGAGGTGGAGTTCGCCAAGCCGCCCGAGGAGCCGCAGTTGAACGCCGGGAAGCCGCCCGAGGACTCGGGCCCCAGCTCGCCGCCGCGGGGGATGCCGTTGCCTCCCCCGCCGCCGGCCCGTACCCCCGAGGGGCAGGGTGACGGCACCGGGGACGAGGAGTCGGCCCGGCCGGCTCCGTTCGCGGGCCCCACCGGATTCCCGAACAACGCGGCGCCGTGGGCCGCCCCGCCGAAGCCCGCGGCCGCCGACGACGCGGCGCGGGACGCGGAGGCCGGGCCGAGCCCGGCCGACGCCTGGCCGTCCCCGCCCGACCCGACCTCGGGCGGGCTGGTGGCCCAGCCGCCCACGGCGGTCGGCAGCTGGCCCGCGCTGACCCAGGACAGCCTGCCGCCCCGGGAGGAGCAGGGCTCCGATCCGCCGCAGCCGCCGGCCGGCCAGCCGGCGCCCTGGGGCGCGCCGCCCGCCGCCGCCCAGCCGCCCGCCAACCAGCCGGCGCCGCCTGGCCCGTGGGGCGCGCGGTCGGAGGAGCGCGCGCCCGAGCCACCGCCAGGACCCACGCCTTGGGGCGCGCCGCCCGCGCCCGGCGCCCCCGGCCAGCCGCACCCGTCGGCGCCCCACCAGCAGCCCCCCGGCGCGGCCCCGGGCGCCGGGTTCCCCGGCGCCGCCCCGCAGTCGGGGCCGCCGGCGCTGCCGGGCCAGCCGAGCCCTCCGAGCCAGCCGGGCCCGTCGCCGCACGAACACCGCCCCTACCCCTCCCAGTTCAGCCTCGGGCAGGGCCAGCCCCCGCAGCAGCCGGGCGGCGGGTTCCCCGGTCAGCCGGGACAGCCGGGGCCCCGGCCGGAGCCCCAGGGCTACGGCTACCCGCAGCCGCCCGCCCAGCCGGGGCAGCCGTTCCCGCCGCAGCCCGGTCAGCCGTTCCCGCAGGCCCAGCCGGGCCAGGCCGAGCAGGGCCAGGGCACGCCGCCGCCCCCGCAGCAGCAGTACCCGGCCGGTCCCGGCGGCGAGGGCCCGTACTCGAACCAGGTGCAGCCCGGCGCGCTCGGCTACACCGCCTCCGTCGAGCTCTCCTCCGACCGGCTGATCCAGAGCAAGCGCGCCAACAAGCAGCGTTCGCAGCCGGCCAGCAAGCCCGGATCGCGCTTCCGGATCGGGGGCAAGGCCGCCGAGGAGGAGCGGCTGCGCAAGCTGAACATCATCCGCACCCCCGTGCTCTCCTGCTACCGGATCGCGGTGATCAGCCTCAAGGGCGGTGTCGGCAAGACCACGACGACCACCGCGCTGGGCGCGACCCTGGCCAGCGAGCGGCAGGACAAGGTCATCGCGATCGACGCCAACCCGGACGCCGGCACCCTCGGCCGCCGGGTGCGCCGCGAGACCGGCGCCACCATCAGGGACCTGGTCGGCGCCATCCCGCATCTGAACAACTACATGGACATCCGGCGGTTCACCTCGCAGGCGCCCTCGGGTCTGGAGATCCTCGCCAACGACGTGGACCCGGCGGTCTCCACCACGTTCAACGACGAGGACTACCGCCGCGTCATCGACGTGCTGGGCCAGCAGTACCCGGTGATCCTCACCGACTCCGGCACCGGGCTGCTCTACAGCGCGATGCGCGGGGTGCTCGACCTGGCGCACCAGCTGATCATCGTCTCCACGCCCTCCGTCGACGGCGCCAGCAGCGCCAGCACCACGCTGGACTGGCTGGCGGCGCACGGGTACGGCGACCTGGTGCGGCGCAGCATCACGGTGATCTCCGGGGTGCGCGAGACGGGCCGGATGGTCAAGGTCGAGGACATCGTGGCGCACTTCCAGACCCGTTGCCGGGGCGTGGTGGTGGCCCCGTTCGACGAACACCTCTCCGCCGGCGCCGAGTTGGACCTGGACCTGATGCGGCCCAAGACCCGGCAGGCGTACTTCGAGCTGGCCGCGCTGGTCGCCGAGGACTTCTCCCGGATGCAGCAGGAGCAGGGGCTGTGGACGCCGGACGGCGGGATGCCGCCGCAGGTGGCGCCGCCCCTGCCGGGGCAGCCGACGCCGCAGGGCTACGGCTACCCGCAGCAGGCGCCCCCGCCGCCCGGGTACGGCTACCCGGGCCCCACGCCGCAGGGCTACGGCTATCCGGGGCCCCCGCAGCAGCCGGGCGGTCCAGGGGACTACCCCGGCGCGCCGCAGCAGCCGGGCGCCTGGCGCCCGCCGGGGCCCCCGCAGGGCTGAGCGCCCCGCGCCGGCCGGCCCCGGAGGGGTCAGCCGGCGCGGGTGAGCTCGCGGACGCGCGCGATGTCGCGGTGGATCTGGTCGAGGAACGCCTGGAGCGAGTCGAAGGTCGCCTGGCCCCGCACGAACGCGCCGAACTCGACGGCCACCCAGTCCCCGTACAGCTCCAGGTCGGTGCGGTCCAGCGCGTACGCCTCGACCGTGCGGTGGGTCCCCTGGAACTGCGGGTTGGTGCCGACCGAGACGGCGGCCGGCATCCGTTCGCCGGCGGCCAGCAGCCAGCCGGCGTAGACCCCGTCGGCCGGCACCGCCGAGTGCGGCACCAGATCCAGGTTGGCCGTCGGGATGCCCAGGTCACGGCCGCGCCGCGCGCCGTGCACCACCGTTCCCTCGACGCGGTGCGGACGGCCCAGCACCTCGGCCGCGCCGGTCACGTCGCCCTCGGCGATCAGCCGCCTGGCCAGTGAGGAGGAGAACGGCTCGCCGCCGCCGGCCGCCCCCCGCGCGTAGAGGTCGACGACCCGCACCTCGAAGCCGTAGGTCTTCCCCAGCTCGGCGAGGGTGTCGACGGTGCCGGCGGCGCGGTGCCCGAAGCGGAAGTTGGGCCCCTCCACGACCACCGCCGCGCGCAACCGCTCCACCAGCACCTTCGCCACGAACTCGGCCGGCGACAGCTGCGAGAACTCCTTGGTGAACGGCAGCACCAGCAGCGCGTCGACGCCCAGCTCCGCCATCAGCTCGGCCCGCCGGTGGTGCGGGGCGAGCAGCGGCGGGTGGGAGCCGGGCCGGGTGACCTCCTTGGGGTGCGGATCGAAGGTGATCGCCACCGTCCGCAGGCCCGACTCGCGTGCCGCCTCGACCGCCTGTCCGATGATCAGCTGGTGCCCGCGGTGCACACCGTCGTAGGAACCGATGGTGACGACGCTGCGCCCCCAGTCCCCTGGGACATCCGCCATGTCACGCCAGCGCTGCACCGTTGTCGCTCCTCGCCACCTCGTGCTTGGGTCCTGCCGGTCCAAAAATACCCGCCGCCACCCGTACGGGGGACGTCCGCCTCGCCCCGCCCCGGCCGGCGCGGAGACGTCGCTCAGACGAAGACGGCCAGGCTTCGGCTGCGTTCGCCGTCGGCCTCCACCAGGGCGATCAGCCGCTCGTCCGGGTCGAAGACCGCGACCGGCCCCTTCGGCAGCTCGGGGGTGGTGATCCGCGCCCCGTTGCCCAGCAGGGTGGCCTGCCTGGCGTCCACGTCCCAGCGGGGGAACGCGGCGGCCGCCGCCTCGGCCAGCGTCAACGGCGTCAGCTCGGCGCGGAGTTGGTCGAGGGTGCGGGCCGCGGTCAGGTCGTGGGGGCCGACACGGGTGCGGCGCAGCGCGGTGAGGTGGCCGCCGACGCCCAGCGCGGCGCCCAGGTCGCGGGCGAGCGCGCGGACGTAGGTGCCCGAGGAGCAGACCACCCGGGCCGTCAGGTCGGTGACGCGGGTGCCGTCGGGCGCGGTGGTCTCGGTCGGCGCGCCCACCTCGAAGGTGTGCACGGTGACCGGGCGGGGCGGCAGGGTGACGTCCTCGCCCTCCCGCATCCGCTGGTAGGAGCGCTTGCCGTCGATCTTGACGGCGCTGACCTTCGACGGGACCTGCATCAGCGCGCCGGTCAGCCGGTCGACCTCCGCCGCGACGGATTCCGGGGCGAGCCCGCCGGCGCCCGGCGCCTCGGTGACGTCGCCCTCGGCGTCGTCGGTGACGGTGGACTGGCCGAGCCGGACGGTGGCCAGGTACTCCTTCTCCGTCAGCGCGAGATGGCCGAGCAGCCGGGTGGCCCTGCCGAGCCCCAGCAGGAGCACCCCGGTGGCCATCGGGTCCAGGGTGCCGGCGTGGCCGACGCGCCGGGTGCGGGCGATGCCACGCACCACGGCGACCACGTCGTGGGAGGTGTGTCCGGCGGGCTTGTCCACGACCAGCAGGCCGTCGGGTCCGTCCGCCGTCCTGCGACGCGCCATGGCTCGGCTCAGTCCTCCCGGTCGGAACGGTCGGAACGGTCGGAGCCGTTCGAGCGGTCGGCCGCCTCGGGGGCGTCCTCCTCGTCGCGGCCGGTCTCCCGGTAGGGGTCGGCCCCACCCGCGTAGTCGGCCCCCGCGGCCTCCTGGCGCAGCCGCTCGTCGCGCTCGCGCGCGGCGTCGAAGAGGCTGTCGAGGTTGCGCGCGGTCTCCGGCAGCGCGTCGGGGACGAACGTCAGGCTCGGGGTGTGCTTGACCCCGGCCGCCGCGCCCACGGCCGAGCGCAGCACGCCCTTGGCGCTGCTCAGCCCGGCGGCAACCTCCTCCCGGTCCGCGTCGTCGCCGTAGACCGTGTAGAAGACGGTCGCCTCCCGCAGGTCACCCGTGACCCGGGTGTCCGTGATGGTGACCCGGGTGCCCAGGCGCGGGTCCTTGATGTCCCGGTGCAGCTTCTCGGCCACCACCTCCCGGATGAGGTCGGCCAGCCGCTTCGCCCGTGCCTTGTCCGCCACGGTCCTTCTCCTCGCTCTTTCGTGTCACGGCCGAAGAGGCCGTCACTCGTCGTCCTCGCCGTGGAACCGCCGCCGCACGGACAGCAGCTCCACCTCGGGGCGGGCGGCGACCAGCCGCTCGCACTCGTCCAGCAGGCCGGCCAGATACCCGGCGTCGCCGGAGACCGCGGCCAGTCCGACGGTCGCCCGGCGGTGCAGGTCCTGGTCGCCGACCTCGGCGACGCTCACCCGGAATCTCCTGTGCAGCTCGGCCACGATCGGCCGTATCACCGCACGTTTCTGCTTGAGCGAGTGCACGTCGCCCAGCAGCAGGTCAAAGGACAGCGTCCCGGTATACATGCTGAAGATCGTAACGGGCAGAGCCGGGACGGCCCGCCGGGTTTTTCACTCCCGGCGGGCCACCCCGGCCCCGGCTGTCAGGCGCGCGGCTTCTCGCGCATCTCGTAGGTGGCGATGACGTCGTCGATCTTGATGTCGTTGAAGTTTCCGAGGTTGATACCGCCCTCGAAGCCTTCCCTGATCTCGGTCACGTCGTCCTTGAAGCGGCGCAGGCCCTCGATGGAGAGGTTCTCCGCGATGACCTTGCCGTCGCGCACCAGCCGCGCCTTGGTGTTCCGCCGCACCTCGCCGGAGCGGATGAGGACACCCGCGATGTTGCCCAGCTTGGAGGAGCGGAAGACCTCGCGGATCTCGGCCGTGCCCAGCTCGACTTCCTCGTACTCCGGCTTGAGGAGACCCTTCAGGGCCGCCTCGATCTCCTCGATCGCCTGGTAGATGACCGAGTAGTACCGGACGTCCACGCCCTCGCGCTCGGCGGCCTGGGTGGCACGCCCCTCGGCGCGGACATTGAAGCCGATCACGATCGCGTCGGAGCCGGCCGCCAGGTCGATGTCGGTCTCGGTGACCGCGCCGACGCCCCGGTGGAGCACCCGCAGGTCGACACCCTCGCCGACGTCGAGCTGGAGCAGCGAGGCCTCCAGGGCCTCGACCGAACCGGACGCGTCGCCCTTGATGATGAGGTTGAGCTGCTGGACCTCGCCGGCCGCCAGCACCTTGTCCAGGTCCTCCAGGGAGACCCTGCGGGTGCGCTTGGCGAACGCCGCGTTCCGCTCGCGGGCGGCGCGCTTCTCGGCGATCTGCCGGGCGGTGCGGTCCTCGCCGACCACCAGGAAGTTGTCCCCGGCGCCCGGCACGTTGGTCAGACCCTGCACCAGCACCGGCGTGGCCGGGCCCGCCTCCTGGACGTTGCGCCCGGCGTCGTCGAGCATCGCCCGGACGCGGCCGTGCGCGTCGCCGGCGACCATCGTGTCGCCGACCCGCAGCGTGCCGCGCTGCACCAGCACCGTGGCGACGGCGCCGCGGCCCCGGTCGAGGTGGGCCTCGATCGCGATGCCCTGGGCGGCCTGGCGGGGGTTGGCCCGCAGGTCGAGGGCGGCGTCGGCGGTGAGGACCACCGCTTCCAGCAGACCCTCGATGTTCTGACCCTGCTTGGCGGAGATGTCGACGAACATCGTGTCGCCGCCGTACTCCTCGGCCACCAGACCGAACTCGGTCAGCTGGCCGCGCACCTTCGCCGGGTCGGCGCCCTCGACGTCGATCTTGTTGACCGCGACGACGATCGGGACCTCGGCGGCCTTGGCGTGGTTCAACGCCTCGATCGTCTGCGGCATCACGCCGTCGTTGGCCGCGACCACCAGGATCGCGATGTCGGTGGACTTGGCACCGCGGGCACGCATGGCGGTGAACGCCTCGTGACCCGGGGTGTCGATGAAGGTGATCCGCCGCTCGTCGCCGTTGACCTCGGTGGAGACCTGGTAGGCACCGATGTGCTGGGTGATGCCGCCGGCCTCGCCCTCGATGACGTTCGTCTTGCGGATCGCGTCCAGCAGACGGGTCTTACCGTGGTCGACGTGGCCCATGACGGTGACCACCGGTGGCCGGGAGACCAGGGCCTCCTCGCCGCCCTCGTCCTCGCCGAACTCGATGTCGAAGGACTCCAGCAGCTCGCGGTCCTCCTCCTCCGGGCTGACGATCTGAACCGTGTAGTTCATCTCCTCGCCCAGCAGCTGGAGGGTCGCGTCGGAGACCGACTGCGTCGCCGTGACCATCTCGCCCAGGTTGAAGAGCACCTGGACCAGGGAGGCCGGGTTCGCGTTGATCTTCTCGGCGAAGTCCGTCAGCGACGCGCCACGGGAGAGGCGGATGACCTCGCCCTTGCCGCGCGGCAGCATCACGCCGCCGATCGACGGGGCCTGCATGGCCTCGTACTCCTGGCGACGCTGCCGCTTCGACTTGCGCCCGCGCCGCGCCGGGCCGCCGGGGCGGCCGAAGGCGCCCTGCGTGCCACCGCGGCCACCGGGGCCGCCGGGGCGGCCGCCGAAGCCGCCGGGACGGCCGGCGAAGCCGCCGCCACCGCCCGGACGCGTGCCGGTGCCACCGCCGGGACGGCCGGCGAAGCCGCCGCCACCGGGACGGCCACCGCCGCCACCGCGGCCGGCGAAGCCGCCGCCACCGGGACGACCGCCGCCGCCACCGGGACGGCCACCGCCGCCACCGGGGCCGCCGGGACGGCCACCGGCCGACGGGCGCTGCGGCATCATGCCCGGGTTCGGGCGGTTACCGCCGGGGCCTGGGCGCGGGGCGCCGCCCTGCGGACGCGGCATGTTGCCCGGGGTGGCGCGACCGCCGCCCGGGGCCTGGGGGCGCGGGCCGCCGCCCTGGGAGGGGGCGCCGCCGCCGGGACGCGGCGCGCCGCCGCCGCCCTGCGCCGGACCCGGGCGCGGCCCGGGGCGCGGCGCCTGCTGCGGGCGCGCCATGCCGGTGGAACCACCGGTGGAGAACGGGTTGTTGCCCGGCCGGGGACCGGCGGGACGGCCGCCCGGCTTGGGGCCGGCCGGCTTGCCGCCGCCGCCCGGCTTCTGCTGGCCACCGGGCTTGGGGGCCGGACGGGCGCCGGGCTTGGGGGCCTGGCGCTCGGCGGCCGGCCGCTCGGGGCGCGGCGCCGGACGGGCGGCCTCGCCCTGCGGGGCCGTGAACTCGGGGGTGGCCGGCGTACTCGGCGCGGCCGGCTGCTGCGGGGCCGGCGCGGCCGGACCCGGCTTGGGGCCGGGGCGGGGGCCGCCCGGCTTCGGTGCGGCGCCGCCCGGCTTGGGCGCGCCCGGCTTGGGGGCCGAGGCGCCCGGCTTGGGGGCGCCGGGCCTGGGGGCACCCGGCTTGGGGGCGCCCGGCTTCGCGGGCTTACGGCCGGAGCCGTTGCCCGTGTTCAGCGCGTCAGTCAGTTTGCGTACGACCGGCGCCTCGATCGTCGAGGACGCCGAACGGACGAACTCACCCAGCTCCTGGAGTTTGGCCATGACGACCTTGCTCTCAACTCCAAGCTCCTTGGCGAGCTCGTATACCCGGACCTTAGCCACTTCGCTCCTTATACGGTCCGGGGGTCGGTCGTCCGCCGGACCTTCGCTACTTCACGGGCGTACTCATCGCGTACTCATCGAGTGCTCATCGCAATCTCGACCTACTTCCAACTCGCGAGGTACCTACCGTGCGGACCATCCGCACGACGCTTCTTACGGTGCCGCCTGGCCGACGGCCGTGCGCAGCCGCCCTGTGTCGAGCGGCCCCTGGACCCGGAAGGCCCGTGGGAACGCCCGGCGGCGTACCGCCTGCTCAAGACAGGTCGGCGTGGGGTGAAGATACGCTCCCCGACCGGGCAGCGTACCGCGAAGATCAGGGACACAGCGACCCTCGATCACCACCACACGCAGCAGCCCGTCCCGGGGATGACGCTGCCGGCACCCGATACAGGTGCGCTCAGGGCAGGCTGGTGCATGGCTCCGGCCAGACACGTTGATTCTACCTCCCCTCGCTCCCGTCCCACGAACGGGCCGGGTACCACGATCATGCGACGCCGCCGGCCCCTCGGGGCCTCCCGAGCGGCCGGCGGAACGGCTTCGTCGAGCCTCCGGGTCAGTCGCCCGAGGCGACCGGCTCGGTGTCCGGGCGGATATCGATCCGCCAGCCGGTCAGCCGGGCGGCGAGCCGGGCGTTCTGCCCCTCCTTGCCGATGGCGAGGGAGAGTTGGTAGTCCGGCACGGTGACCCGCGCCGACCTGGCCGCCTCGTCCACCACGTCCACCTTGGTGACCCTGGCCGGGGAGAGCGCGTTGGCCACCAGCTGGGCCGGGTCGTCCGACCAGTCGACGATGTCGATCTTCTCGCCGTGCAACTCGGCCATCACCGCGCGCACCCGGCCGCCCATCGGGCCGATGCAGGCGCCCTTGGCGTTGAGTCCCGGGCGCAGCGAGCGCACCGCGATCTTGGTGCGGTGGCCGGCCTCCCTGGCGATGGCCGCGATCTCCACCGAGCCGTCGGCGATCTCGGGGACCTCCAGCTCGAAGAGCTTGCGGACCAGGTTGGGGTGGGTGCGGGAGAGCGTGACCGAGGGGCCCCGCGCGCCCTTGACGACCCGCACCACGTAGCAGCGCAGCCGCGCGCCGTGCGCGTAGGTCTCCCCCGGCACCTGCTCCTGCGGCGGCAGGATCGCCTCCAGCCGGCCGATGTCCACCAGCACGCTCTTGGGGTCCCTGCCCTGCTGGACGACGCCCGCGACCACGTCGCCCTCGCGCCCCGCGTACTCGCCGAAGGTGACGTCCTCCTCGGCGTCCCGCAGCCGCTGGAGGATGACCTGCTTGGCGGTGGTCGCGGCGATCCGGCCGAAGCCCTGCGGGGTGTCGTCGAACTCCTTGGGCTCCCCGGGCTCGCCGCCCGGGTCGTCCCCGTCGGTCAGGTCCTCGGGGTCCTCCCTGGCCCAGACCGTGACGTGGCCCGAGGCGCGGTCCAGCACGACGCGGGCGGAACGGCGGCTGCCCTCGGTGCGGTGGTAGGCGATCAGCAGCGCCGACTCGATCGCCTCGACCAGCAGGTCGAAGGAGATCTCCTTCTCGCGGACCAGCCCCCTGAGGGCACTCATGTCGATGTCCACGGCCTACGCCTCCTTCAGGCTCTCGTCGCCGGACGCTGCCGGCTGCCGCCCGGCCGGACGGTTGAACTCCAACTCGACGCGCGCCTTGGCGATCTCGGAGAAGGCGAACCGGCGGGGCGTGGCCTTCCGGCCCTTCTCCCCCGGCACCTCGACGTCGACGCCCTCCTCGTCGACCGCGACCAGCCGCGCGACGACGTCCGCGCCCTGGTGCGGGCGCAGCCACAGCAGCCGGCCGACGGAACGGCGGTAGTGCCGGGGTTCGGTGAGGGGGCGTTCGGCGCCCGGGGAGGTGACCTCCAGGACGTAGGTGTCGCCGCCCATCAGGTCGTCGGCGTCCAGCGCCTCGGAGATCTGGCGGCTCAGCTCGGCGCAGGCGTCCAGGCCCACGCCCTCGTCCGTGTCCACCACGACCTGGAGGACCCGGCGCCGCCCGGCCGTGGTGATCTTCACTTCCTCAAGATCCATCGCGTGCTCGGTGGCCAGCGGCTGGACCAACTCCCGCAGCCTGTCGATCTGGGTGCTCATCCGGGTGACTCCTCGGCCGCGTCTGCTGTTGTGGGACGGCGCTCGCTCGCTGCCCCGTGCGGGAAGCCTATCGTCCCCCGCGTGGAACGCCGACCGCCCTGGCCTGGGCGCTGGCACGCCGGGAGGCGGGGCGGCACCGGGTCGGGCCGGGGGCACGGGTACGCTCACGGGGCGGTGATCTTCCCGGCTCTCCCCGGGGGGCGCCGGCCCGCCCCAACGACGCGCTCCGACACGGAAACTGCGGGGAAGAACCATGCCTCTCGGCCCCTCCAGACGTACCCTCCTGTCCGCCGGTGTCGCCCTTCCGCTGGCCGTTCTGTCGACCGGCTGCTCGAACGACGCGGGGGCCAGGCCGGGCGGCGGCCCGGTCTCGGCGGTCAGCGTGCAGGGCCTGCGGCGCAGGACCGCCAGGGACAGCACGACGCTGGTCGCCAGGTACGAGGCGACAGAGCGGGCGCATCCCGCGCTGGTCGAGCCGCTGGCGCCGTTCCGGGCGGTGGCGCTCGCGCATCTGCGGGCGCTGCGCGACGGCGGCCCGCCCGGCCCCTCCGGGCAGCCGCCCGAGGTGCCTCAGGCGCCGGCGGACGCGGTGGGCGCGCTGATCGAGGCGGAGCGGCGGATCGCGGAGGACCGGCTGGCCGCCGTGACCGAGGCGCCGCCGGAACTGGCCAGGCTGCTGGCCTCGTTGGCGGCGGCCGGGGCCGCGCAGGCGCAGCTTCTGGAGGAGGTGCGGGCATGAGGCGGGCCGAGGAGCAGCCGGCGTCGCTGGAGGCGACGCAGGCGGCGCTGGCCGCCGAGCACGCGGCGGTCTACGGCTACGGTGTGGTCGGCGCGCGGCTGGACGGGGACGAGCGCGCCGTCTGGGCGCGGGAGGCGTACGACGCCCACCGCGCGCGGCGGGACGCGCTCCAGGGCGAGGTGCGGGAGCTGGGCGGCACTCCGGTGGCCTCGGCCGCCGGGTACGCGCTGCCGTTCCGGGTGGAGGACGCGGACGGCGCCGCGCGGCTGGCGGCCGAGCTGGAGAGCGGGCTGACCGGCGCCTACGCGGA
Source organism: Streptomyces zhaozhouensis (assembly GCF_900230195.1). GTDB lineage: Bacteria > Actinomycetota > Actinomycetes > Streptomycetales > Streptomycetaceae > Streptomyces > Streptomyces zhaozhouensis. The sequence continues at coordinate 112,097 of NZ_OCNE01000018.1, read as the reverse complement.
CCTGGTGCGGGCGGCGGAGGGGGGCGCCAGGGCGGAGGCGGCGCGCGCGCTGCGCGACGCCGCGCTGCGGGCGGCCACCTGGCGGGGGCGGGTGGAGCCCTTCCCCGGCCTGTCGGAGTACGGGGCCGAGGCCGAAGAGGAGACCGAAGGGGGCGGCTGAGTTCATGGAGGCGGCACGGGGACTGGCGCCGGAGCGGTTGCGGGCGGCGCAGCCGCCGACGGCGGCCGGCTGGCTCGACGGGCTGCCGGTGCTGGCCGAGCGGCTGGTGGAACGTTTCGGGCTGACGGTGGAGCGGCTGGTCGAGCCGGGCGGCAGGGCCAGCGTGACGCTGCTGGTGCGGCGCGCGGACGGCTCCCGTGCCGCGCTCAAGCTGCTCGCGCCCGGGGAGGCCGGCCAGCCGCCGCCCGCCGAGCTGGAGTGGGCGGCGCTGCGCCGCTGGGACGGTCTGGGGGCCGTGCGGGTGCTGGACGCGGCGCCGGAGGAGGGCGCGCTGCTGCTGGAGCGGCTGCGGGGGGAGACCTCGCTGCGTTCGCTGCCGGACGCCAAGGCCACGCTGGAGGCGGTCTCCACGTTGCGCAGGCTGTGGGTCGCGCCGGGCGAGGGGCATCCGTTCCCCTCGGTGGCCGAACGGACCGAAGCGGCTCTCGGCGCGCTGCGCGCGGCGGCGGGCGGGGAGGCGGGGCCGCTGGTGGAGCGGGCGCTCGAGGTCCGCGCGGAGCTGCTGGCAGCGCCGCCCGACGAGGTGCTGCTGCACGGCGACTTCCGGCAGGGCGCGGTGCTGGCCTCCGACGGGGAACGGGCGCCCTGGCTGGCGGTGGGGCCGGAACCGGCCGTGGGTGAGCGGGCGTTCGACCTGGCCAGGCTGGTGCGGGACCGGCTGCACGACCTGATGGCCTCGCCGGGCGCCGCGGCCATCGTCCGACGGCGGGTGGCCAAGCTCGCCGGTGCCGTGGAGGCCGACCCGGACCGGGTGCGGGACTGGGCCCTCTACCGGGGTGTGGCCTCCGGGGTGCGGCAGCTGTCGGCGGGGCGCAGGGCGGACGGGGAGGCGTTGCTGGAGTTCGCCAGCTGGCTGTGAGGGGGTGCGCTCAGGGCCGCAGCAGCGGCAGCGGGGCGCCCATCACGGCGTAGGGGCGGGGCGCGGCGGGGAAGACGACCCGGCGGGCGAGGTCGCGGTAGCCGAGGCGGCGGTAGAGGGCCCTGGCCGGGGACTCGGTGTCGATGGCGGAGAGGATCGACGTCTCCTGCTCGGCGGCGTCGGTCAGCTCGGTGATCAACCGCCGCCCTATCCCCCGCTGTTGGCACTCGGGCAGCACGTGCAGCTCGGTGATGGTGAAGGAGCCCTCGAGCCAGGACTGGTTGCCCTCCGCCCGCAGGTACGGTTCGACCACGGTGGACCACCACTGCGCGGTGTCGTTGGGCATTCCGTAGACGAAGCCGACCAGCCGCCCGGTGGAGCGCACGGTGGCGCCGAGCGCGCGGGCGCCTGGGGTCGCCAGATGGCGCAGCACGATGTGGCGGCGGACGTTCACCTCGTCCTGGCCGAGCCCGAACGCCTCGGCCTGCACGGCCAGCGCCTCGTCCACCCGGGCCGCGAGGTCCAGGGGACCGATGACCACGTCCTGGGCCCGCGGGGCCGCCCTGCCGGGAGAAGGTGTCATGCGGGGAGGCTAACGCGCCGCGTCCGCGGCGTCGCGCCCGGCTCCGGCTCCGGCCGTCCCGGGCGGGGTCAGAAGAGCACGCTCATCAGGGCGCCGCTCTCGGTGAAGCCGAGGCGTCGGTAGACGGCGAGCGCCGGGGCGTTGAAGTCGTTGGCGTAGAGGCTGACCAGCGGGGCGGTCTCGTCGAGCGCGTGGCGCAGCACGGTGGCCAGACCGCGGGTGGCCAGACCCTCGCCCCTGCGGTCGGGCGCGGTCCACACGCCCTGGAGCTGGCAGGTCTGCGGGGTGACGGCGCCGATCTCCGCCTTGAAGACGACCCGGCCCTCCTCCACCCGTGCGAAGCAGCGGCCGGCGCCGACGATCTCGGCGACCCTGGCCTGGTAGGTGAGGCCCCCGTCGTCGGCGTCCAGCGGGGAGATGCCGACCTCCTCGGTGAACATGTCGACGGCCGCCGGCAGCACCAGCGGCATCTCGTCCCTGCGCATCCGGCGCACCAGGGGGTCGGGGGGCACCTCGTCCGGCACCGAGCGGGTGACCATCAGCGGCTGGCGGGCGCGGACCTCCCTGGCCGGCCCCCAGTGCGGCTCCAGCAGGGCCCACAGCCGGGCCGTGGCGTCCACGGGGCCGACGATGGAGGAGCAGCGGCGGCCCTGCCGGCGGGCGCGGGCGGCGAACGCGGCGACGGAGTCGTCCTCGGCCTGGACGGGCACCAGGTTGGCCCCGGAGTAGCAGAGGGCGGCCAGCCGGTCCTCGCGGTAGTGACCCCACATCTCGCCGCCGAGGTACGGCGGTTCGAGGTGTGAGTCGAGGACCCTCGCGGTGACGAAGGCGTTGGCCACCGGGTCCTCGTTGAGCAGGGCGAGCACCGCGCCGAGCTCCTCGGGTCCGAGGACCCGGACGGAAGGGGTGGTCAGCACGGTGACGGCCTCGGGGTCACGGACGACGTGGGTGCCCGCACTGTACCCCGGGCGCCCGCGGTGCGGGACCCGGGGCGGCGGCTTCAGCTGACGCTGACCTGGGGCTCGCCGGAGGGCTCGCCCTCCAGCTCCATCTGCTCGGCGATCTTCATCGCCTCCTCGATGAGGGTCTCCACGATCTTCGATTCGGGGACGGTCTTGATGACCTCGCCCTTCACGAAGATCTGGCCCTTGCCGTTGCCCGAGGCGACGCCGAGGTCGGCCTCGCGCGCCTCGCCGGGGCCGTTCACCACGCAGCCCATGACGGCGACCCGCAGCGGGACCTCCATGCCGGTCAGGCCGGCGGTGACCTCCTCGGCCAGCTTGTAGACGTCGACCTGGGCCCGGCCGCAGGAGGGGCAGGAGACGATCTCAAGACCGCGCTGGCGGAGGTTGAGGGACTCCAGGATCTGGATGCCGACCTTGACCTCCTCGACCGGGGGCGCGGAGAGCGAGACCCGGATGGTGTCGCCGATGCCCTCGCTGAGCAGGGCGCCGAAGGCGACGGCCGACTTGATGGTGCCCTGGAACGCGGGCCCGGCCTCGGTGACGCCCAGGTGCAGCGGGTAGTCGCACTGGGCGGCCAGCTGGCGGTAGGCGTTGACCATCACGACCGGGTCGTTGTGCTTGACCGAGATCTTGATGTCGCGGAAGCCGTGCTCCTCGAAGAGCGAGCACTCCCACAGCGCGGACTCGACGAGCGCCTCGGGCGTCGCCTTGCCGTACTTGGCCAGCAGCCGCTTGTCCAGCGAGCCCGCGTTGACCCCGATCCTGATGGGGGTGCCGGTCTCGCCCGCCGCCTTGGCGATCTCCCTGACCTTGTCGTCGAACTGCTTGATGTTGCCCGGGTTGACCCGGACCGCGGCGCAGCCGGCGTCGATCGCGGCGAAGACGTACTTGGGCTGGAAGTGGATGTCGGCGATCACCGGGATCTGCGACTTGCGCGCGATCACGGAGAGCGCCTCGGCGTCGTCCTGCGTCGGCACGGCGACCCGCACGATCTGGCAGCCGGAGGCGGTCAGTTCGGCGATCTGCTGCAGGGTCGCACCGATATCCGAGGTGCGGGTGGTGGTCATCGACTGGACCGAGACGGGGGCGTCACCGCCGACCGGCACGGAACCGACGTGGATCTGCCGGCTGGCCCGGCGCTCGGCGAGCCGGGTCGGTACCGACGGAATTCCCAGCGAGATGGCTGTCATGGAACGTGCAACCCCAGTGGTCTCGGGTCCGGAACATGGGCGGTCTCCGCCCCGAAAAGCCTACGGCACCTCACCCGGCCAGCCGCACCGGACTGACGATATCGGCCGCCAGCACCAGAAGCGTGAAGCAGATGAAAACGCCCGCCACCACATAGGCCAACGGCATCAGCCTGGCGACGTCGAACGGCCCGGGGTCGGGCCTTCTGGTGAGCTTCGCGGCGTTTCTGCGCAGGGACTCCCACAGGGCGCCGGCGATGTGGCCGCCGTCGAGCGGGAGCAGCGGCAGCATGTTGAACAGGAAGAGCGAGAGATTGAATCCGGCGACCAGGAAAAGCGCCGTGGCGAGTTGCTGACTGGCCGGAATGTCCAGGGTGAAGATCTCGCCGCCGACCCGCGCCGCGCCCACCACGCCCATCGGGCCGTCCTGGTCGCGCTCCTCCTCGCCGGTGATGGAGTGCCAGAGGTTGGGGATCTTGGACGGCAGGTTGAGCATGGCGTCCAAACCGGTGCTCATGATCTCGCCCATGCGGTCGACGGCCTGCGGGAAGTCCTGCTTCACGATCCCGCTGGCGGGCGAGAACCCGAGGAAGCCCGCGGTGACGAACTCGCCCCTGACCACGTTGCCGTTGCCGTCGGTCTTGCCCACCTGGTTCTCGATGAGGTCGGCCGTCAGCTCCAGCCGCTCGCCGTCCCGGACGACGGTGACGGTGGCGACGCCGACCGTGTCCCTGATGCGCTGCTGGAGGTCGCCCCACTCGTCGACGGGCGCGCCGTCGAACGCGACGATCTCGTCGCCGGCGCGCAGCCCCGCCTCGGCGGCGGGCGCCGGGGTGTCGTCGGCGCGGCAGTCCCGCTGCTCCTCGCTCTGGGCGATGACGCACTCGGAGACGGTGGCGACGGTGGTGGTCTGGGTGTTGATGCCGAAGCCCATCAGCACGCCGAGGAAGATCACCACGGCGAGGATCAGGTTCATCCCCGGGCCGGCGAACATCACGATCACGCGCTTCCACGGCTTGCGCGTGTAGAACAGCCGCTTCTCGTCGCCCGGTTGCAGCTCCTCGAAGGCGGCGGCCCGCGCGTCCTCGATCATGCCGCGGAACGGGGAGGTGGAGCGCTTGCGGAGGTTCCCGTCCTCGCCGGGCGGGAACATGCCGATCATGCGGATGTAGCCGCCCAGCGGCACCGCCTTGACGCCGTACTCCGTCTCGCCGCGCCGCCGGGAGAAGATCGTCGGGCCGAAGCCCACCATGAACTGCGGCACCCGGACGCCGAACATCCGCGCGGTCGAGAAGTGGCCCAGCTCGTGCCAGGCGATGGAGAAGAGCAACCCGAAGACGAACACGAGTATGCCGAGGACGAACATCAGTGCCGTCATGGCGTCATCTCCTGCCTCGTGGCCCCGGCCGGATGGCCGCCGACCAGCTCGCGGGTGCGTCGCCGCGCCACGCGTTCCGCTTCCAGGACGTCCGGGAGGGTCAGCGAGGTTCCCGCACCGCCCCGCGCCAGCTCGTCCACCACCCGCTCCACGGTGTCCACGATGCCGAGGAACGGCAGCCGGCCGGCGAGGAAGGCGTCCACGCACTCCTCGTTGGCCGCGTTGAACACCGCGGGCGCGGTACCGCCGAGGCTACCGACCCGGCGGGCGAGGGGCACCGAGGGGAAGGCATCGGTGTCCAGCGGCAGGAACTCCCAGGTGTGCGCGGTGGTCCAGTCGCAGGAGGGAGCGGCGCCCGCCACCCGGTCGGGCCAGCCGAGCGCGAGCGCGATGGGCAGCCGCATGTCGGGCGGGCTCGCCTGGAGCAGCGCCGAGCCGTCCACGAACTCCACCATCGAGTGAACATAGGACTGGGGGTGGACGACGACCTCGATCCGGTCGAACGGGATGCCGTAGAGGAGGTGCGCCTCGATCACCTCCAAACCCTTGTTGACGAGGGTCGCCGAGTTGACGGTGATGACCGGGCCCATCTGCCAGGTGGGGTGGGCCAGCGCGTCCTCGGGGGTGACGTCGGCCAGCTGGGTGCGGCTCCGGCCCCGGAACGGGCCGCCGCTGGCCGTGACGACCAGCCGGTCGACCTCGGCGCGCGAGCCGCCGAGCAGCGCCTGGAAGAGCGCGGAGTGCTCGGAGTCGACCGGGATGATCTGGCCGGGCTTGGCCAGCTCGGTGACCAGCGGGCCGCCGACGATCAGGGACTCCTTGTTGGCCAGCGCCAGCAGATGGCCGGCGGCCAGGGCGGCCAGCGTCGGGGCCAGGCCGATGGAGCCGGTGATGCCGTTGAGCACCGTGTGGCAGGGGCGGGAGGCCAGCTGGGCGGCGGCGTCCGGGCCGGCGAGCACCTCGGGGAGCGCGGCGCCCACGCCGTACTGGGCGCGCAGCGCCTGGCGCAGCGCGTCGGCCGCCTCGGGCCTGGCGACGGCGACGGCCGAGACCCGCAGCCGGTGGGCCTGCCCGGCCAGCAGCTCCAGGCGGTCGCCGCCGGCGGAGAGCCCGGTGACGCGGAAGAGGCGGGGGTTGCGCAGCACCACGTCGATGGCCTGGGTGCCGATCGAGCCGGTCGAGCCGAGGATCACCACCTCGCGTGGACCCTCGGGCGGCGGCTGGGCCGGGTACCTCAGATGCGGATCGGCGAGACAGGCGGGGCTCTCGGTCATCTCCCCATTGTCCCCACACCGCCGGGTCGCCCGCTGGCGGGTCGGGGAATTCACCGCCCCTTCCGGACGGGTTTCCGCGGGCGGCGCCCGGGCTCAGGGAGCCGGGGGGACGGGGCGGCGCAGATCGGGGTGGGACGAGGGGCCGGGCGGGTGCGCGGCGATCCACGGTCCCGGGGTGGAGACGTCCGGCACGCCGGCCTCCAGCCAGCGGTGGCTCCCCTCGGCGACGGCGGCGGCCAGCCTGCCGTCGGTGCCGTCGGTGTTGTGCCACAGGCGGGGGAACATCTCCTCGATCCGCAGGTGCGCCTGGCGGCAGAACGCGTCGGCCAGCCGGTACGCCTCCAGCCCGTTCTCCCCGCCGGCGCGGACGCGTTCGGCGTGCACGCAGGCGGCGGTGACGGCGAACAGCTCCGCGCCGATGTCGACGACCCGGCCGAGGAAGCCCTGGCGCCGCTCCAGCCTGGCCTGCCAGCGGGTCATCCCGTAGAAGACGGCGCGGGCGAGCCGGCGGGCCGCGCGCTCGGCGTAGCGCAGGTGGTGGGAGAGGTCGGGGTGGCCGGAGACGCGGAAGTCTCCGTAGGCGAGGGGGAGTTGACCCCGTCCGGTGGCGAGGCTGGGGAGCCAGCGGACATAGAAGCCGCCGGCAGCGACGGCCGCCCTGCGCTTGCGGGTGTGGTTGGCGTCCGGGTCGACGAGGGCGCCGGCGACCCGCAGGTGGGCGTCCACCGCCTCCCTGGCGATCAGCAGCCGCATGATCTCGCTCGAACCCTCGAAGATCCGGTTGATCCGCAGGTCCCGCAGGAGCTGCTCGGCCGGCACGCCGCGCTCCCCCCTGGCGGCGAGCGAGGCGGCGGTCTCGTAGCCCCGGCCGCCCCTGATCTGGACCAGTTCGTCGGCGATCCGCCAGGCCATCTCGCTGCCCCAGAGCTTGGCGACGGCGGCCTCGACGCGGATGTCGTTGCGTCCCTCGTCCGCCAGCTCGCCGGAGAGCTCGACCATCGCCTCCAACGCGAAGGTGGTGGCGGCGACGAAGGCGAGCTTGGAGGCGATCGCCTCGTGCTCGGCCAGGGGCCGGCCCCACTGGACGCGCTCCGTCGACCACTGGCGGGCCACGGACAGGCTCCACTTGGCGGCGCCCACGCACATGGCGGGCAGGGCGAGCCTGCCGGTGTTCAGCGTGGTCAGGGCGATGCGCAGCCCCTGCCCCTCCTCACCGATCCGCTGCGCCCCCGGAACCCGGACGCGGTGCAGACGGGTGACACCGTTCTCGATGCCGCGCAGGCCCATGAACGCGTTGCGGTGCTCGACGGTGATGCCGGGCGAGTCGGCCTCGACGACGAAGGCGGTGATCCCGCCGGGGTGGCCCGGCAGATCGGGCACTCTCGCCATCACCACCAGCAGCTCGGCGACGGGGCCGTTGGTCGTCCACAGCTTGGTGCCGTCCAGCAGGTAGTCGTCGCCTTCGGGGGTGGCGGTCGCGCCGAGCCGCGCCGGGTCGGAGCCCACGTCGGGCTCGGTGAGCAGGAACGCGGAGACGGCGCCCGCCGCGCAGCGCGGCAGATAGGCGCGGCGCTGCTCCTCGGTGCCGAAGAGCGCCAGCGGCTGGGGCACGCCGATCGACTGGTGGGCGGAGAGCATCGCGCCGACGGCCGGACTGGCCGTGCCGACCACGGCGAGCGCGCGGCCGTAGGCGAGGTGGCTCAGGCCGAGTCCGCCGTACTCGGGCGCGATGCGCATCCCGAAGGCGCCCAGCTCCCGCAGGCCGTTGACCACCTCGTCCGGGATCCTGGCGTCGCGTTCGACGGCGGGGGCGTCGATGTGCTCCTCGGTGAACGCGGCGAGCCGGGCGAGGAAACGTTCCTCGTCGGCGGTGCACACGTCGTCCGGCACGGGGCGCGGGTGGACCAGGTCCAGCCGCAGCCGCCCCAGGAACAGCTCCCCGGCGAAGCTGGGCCGGGTGCGCTCGCCGTCACGGGCCGCCTCGGCGGTCCGTCTCGCCTCGTCCTCGCTGGTCATCTCGGTCACCTCACCGTCGGGCCGGAACGGCGTGCGGAGCCACGGGAGCACGTCCGGGTGGAGGGGTACGGGTGGGGGCTACTGATTGCCTATGTACCCGTCGCACGCGGTGATCGCACCTCGACCGACACCTGTTCGGAGCGGTACCGGTGGACGGTCGGCCTCACCCCGGTGGTGGGTGACCCGCGCGGTGCGTGGGTGGCGGGGCGCGGACGGCGACGAGACGGCACCGACCGGGTGGGTGACCGCCGGGACGGAGAGAGGTGAAGCGCTTCGACGTAGGCGTCTGGACACCCCCCGCAACCGGGTCTATGGTCAACGGCACCGCCTGCGGCGGGTCGCCGCCACCGTTGTCGAAGCGCTTCACGTACGGCGCCTCACCCGCGGAGTCCCGGCCCCGGCACGCCGCCTACCGTGTACCGGGAGAGAACGGGAGAGCTTCATGGTCACCCTCGCCGAGGTCGCCCGGCACGCCGGCGTCTCCGCCAGCACGGTGAGCTACGTCCTCAGCGGCAAGCGGACCATCTCCACGCCGACCAGGGAGCGGGTCGAGCGCAGCATCCGGGAGTTGGGGTACCACCCGAACGCGGGCGCGCGGGCGTTGGCCAGCAGCAGGTCGCACATCATCGCGCTGATGATGCCGCTGCGCACCGAGATGTATCTGCCGGTGATGATGGAGATCGCCATCGCGGTGGCGACCACCGCCCGCGAGCACGCGCACGACGTGCTGCTGCTGACCGGGCAGGAGGGGCCGGAGGCGGCCCGCCGGGTGGTGGGCAGCGGGCTGGCCGACGCGATGATCCTGATGGACGTGGAGCTGGAGGACCAGCGGCTGCCGCTGGTGCGGGAGACCTCCCGGCCGTCGGTGCTGATCGGGCTGCCCTCGGACACCACGGGACTGACCTGCGTGGACCTGGACTTCGCGGCGACCGGGCGGCTGTGCGTCGACCATCTGGCGCGGCTGGGCCACCGCGACCTCGCGGTGGTGGGCGAGGCGGCGGCGGTCTACGAGCGGCGGACCGGCTTCGCCGAGCGCACGGTGCGCGGGGTGCGGGAGCGCGCCGACGAGTTGGGGTTGCGGGTGCTGCACCGCCCGTGCGACGGCTCTTACGAGTCGGTGGCCGGCACGTTGGCCAGGATCTTCGACGAGCGCCCGGGGACCACGGGCCTGGTGGTGCAGAACGAGGCGGCGATCGAGCCGTTGCTGAGCCTGCTGCGGCAGCAGGGGCGCGCGGTGCCCGAGGACGTGTCGGTGGTGGCGGTCTGCCCGGAGCAGGTGGCGGCCGGCACCTCGGTGGCGCTGACGTCGGTGGCGATACCGGCGCAGCAGATGGGCCGGCTGGCCGTCGAGTCGGTGATGGCGATGGCCAGGGCCTCTGCGGCCGGCGGGGACGCGGAACCGGTGGAGCCGCGCGTCGAGTTGCTGCCGCCCGCACTCACGGTGCGGGCGAGCACCGGCCCCGCGCCGGCCGCGCGTCGGGCCGGGTGAACGGCCCCGCCGGGGCGGCGGGGCCGTCCTGGCGTCAGCCCTCCCGCACGGAGAACTCGTGGGTGGTGAAGTCCAGGCCGCCGGCCGACGAGGTGATCTCGTAGCCGAACTGCACGTCGCCGATGACCTCTCCCTGGTCCATCCAGCCCTGCTCGGTGATCCAGTCCAGGATCGGCAGGATGTCGACCTCGCCGGAGGAGGTGTGGCCCTGGCGGAGGAACGAGTAGACGTTGTTGCTGCCGTTGCTGCCGTTGTAGACGTCCCAGGTGTGGCCGCCGAGCGTGGCCTCGCCGACCGGGTCGCCCAGCGGGCCGACGGGGCCGTACCAGTTCATCCAGAGCATGATCTCGTGGTCGTAGTTCTCGTCCCAGACGTCGTAGGCCGTGTTGTAGGCGCCGGCGCTGGGGACGGTCACGTCGAAGGTGGTGCTGAGCGAGCCGATGTCCTGGATCGGCTCGCCGACGATGTACTTGGCGTTGGGGTAGGACTTGATGCCGCCGGTGTCCGGGTGGTCGGCGGTGACGCTCCAGCTGGAGCCGGAGTCGGCGGCGACGCACTGCGTGCCGGCGCCGGAGCCCCAGATGTTGTTGTAGACGATGTAGCCGTCCGGGTCGGTCCAGTTGCCCCACTGCTCGCAGGACTCGAACGCGGCGGCGTTGGCGGTGCCGGCGGAGATGCCGACCACGGTGGTCAGCGCGACGGCGGGGGCGAGCACCAGGGTGCGGGCCCTGGGGATGCGGCGTTTCACGGGTGAGGCTCCTTCATCTCGTGGGGGTTCACTTCGTGGGGGTGAGAACGGCCGCGCCGCGCCGGGCGAGGGTGATCCCGTCCTGGTGGACGCGGCCGGTGAGCAGGTCGGTGCGGGGGGACGGAAGGAGAACGGTGACCGGCTCGGTGGTGTGGTTGAGCAGGAAGAGCGCGGGGCCGCGGCGGACCGCCTCGACACCGTCGGGCAGTCCCGGCAGCGTCGGCGCGACGCCCGCGGCCTCGGCGGCGCGGGCCAGCAGGGCGGCGAGCGCCTCGGGCCGGGGCAGGGTGGTGAGGTACCAGGCGGAGCCGGCGCCGCGCCGGGCGCGGGTGACCGCGGGGCCCCCGGCCAGCTCGCCGTCGGCGTAGCGGGCGAGCACCTCGGCGTCGGCGACGTCGACGTCCTCGCTCCACAGGCCGGCGCGGGTGCCGTCGTCGAGGGTGAGTGCGGCGCCGTCGGGCAGCGGCCACCACTCGTGGACGGTCGCGAGGCCGAGCAGCGAGCGGAGCGCCGGCGCGAGGCCGCCGGGCCGCACCCGGTCGTCCGCGTCGGTGACGCCGGTGAAGAAGCCGCAGACCAGGGTGCCGCCGCCGTGCACGAAGTCGACGAGGCGGGCGAGCGCCGCGTCGTCCAGCAGCGGCAGGTGGGGGGCGACCACCATCCGGTAGCGGCCGAGGTCGGCGTCGGGACGGGCGAGGTCGGTGGGCAGGTTGCGGCGCCAGAGGGCGTGGTGCCAGCCGGAGAGCAGCTCCCGGTAGTCGACCGAGGCCGAGGGGCGGCCCGGCTGCTGGCCGGCCCACCAGGCGGGCCAGTCGTGCAGCACGGCGATCCCGGCGTCGGCGACCGGGGTGCCGACCAGGCCGGAGAGCCGTTCCAGGTCGGCGCCCAGTTCCCGGACACGGGCGAAGCCGCGGGAGGCGGGACCGGCGTGCGGGAGCATCGCCGAGTGGTACTTCTCGCTGCCCTGGCGGGAGGCGCGCCACTGGAAGAAGCAGACGCCGTCGGCTCCCCTGGCCACGGCCTGGAGCGACCACTGGCGCAGCACCCCGGGCGGCTTGGGCACGTTGACGGGGCGGAAGTTGACGGCGGAGGCGGCCTGTTCCATCAGCAGCCAGCGGCCGCCGGCCTGGGACCTGGTGAGGTCGGCGACCAGAGCGCCGTGGGCCGGCCCGGCCGGGTCGCGCCAGTCGACGGCGGGATCGGGGTAGACGTCGACGGAGACCACGTCCTGTTCCTCCGCCCAGCGCCAGCCGTCGAGGCCGGGGAAGAGCGGCATCTGGTTGGAGGTCACCGGGACGCCGGGGCTGTGCGCGGCGACGATGTCGCGTTCGGCCTGGTAGCACTCCAGCAGCGCGTCGCTGGTGAAGCGGCGGAAGTCCAGCGCCTGCGTCGGGTTGCCGAGGTACTGGGCGCGGCGCGGCGGGAGGATCTCGTCCCAGGAGTCGTAGCGCTGGCTCCAGAAGGCGGTGCCCCAGGCGGCGTTGAGCCCGGCGAGGTCGTGGTGTCTGGCGCGCAGCCAGCGGCGGAAGTGGGCGGCCGTCTCGTCGCACCAGCAGGCGGTGCCGTACTCGTTGTTGACGTGCCAGAGCCGCAGCGCGGGGTGGTCGCCGTAGCGGCGGGCGAGGTCGGTGGTGATCCGGGCGGCGTGCTCCCGGTAGGCCGCCGAGGAGGCGCAGAAGTGGTTGCGCGAGCCGTACCAGACCACCCCGCCGTGCTCGTCGCGCGGCAGGGTCTCGGGGTGGCGGGCCCCGAGCCAGGGGGGCGGGGAGGCGGTGGGGGTGGCGAGGCAGACCCCGATGCCGGCGGCGTCGAGGGCGTCCATGACCCGGTCGAGCCAGCCGAACTCCCGAGCGCCGGGCCGGGGTTCCAGGGTCGCCCAGGAGAAGACGCCGACGGTGGCGAGGTTGACGCCGGCCTCGCGCATCAGCCGGACGTCCTCGTCGAGGACGTCCTCGGGCCACTGCTCGGGGTTGTAGTCGCCGCCGAAGAGCAGGCGGCCTCGGAGGGCGTCGTCGAGTCCTGGCACGTGGCGTGCACCTCCTGCTGTCGTGTCGCGGTGGGTCAGCCCTTGACGGCGCCGATCAACATGCCCTTCTTGAAGTGGCGTTGGACGAACGGGGAGAGCACGGCGACCGGCAGCAGCGCCAGCACCATCACGGCGGTCTGGACGGCGAGGCTGGGGATCTGCCCGGTGCCGATCACCTGGGCCATGCCGGCGGGGCGTTCGCCCTCGATGACGATCTGCTGGAGGACGTTCTGGAGCGGCAGCTTCTCCTGGTCCTGGATGTAGATGAAGCCGTTGAACCAGTTGCTCCAGTAGCCGACGGCGTAGAAGAGCGAGATCACCGCGAGCACCGCGCGGGACAGGGGCAGCACGATGGTCCACAGGATGCGCCACTCCCCCGCCCCGTCGATGCGCGCGCTGTCCACGATCTCCTGGCCGACGTTCATGAAGAACGCGCGGAGCACCAGGATGTTGAAGACGTTGACCACCATCGGCAGGATCAGCGCGGCGTAGCTGTTCATCAGGCCGAGGGTCTGGATCAGCAGATAGGTGGGGATCAGCCCGGCGCCGCCGAAGAACATGGTGGCCAGCAGGGTCATCAGCAGCGGCCGGTGCCAGAGCGAGCCGATCCGGGAGAGGCCGTAGGCGGCGAGCACCGAGACGGCCATGCTGAAGAGGGTGCCGACCAGGGTGATGCCGACCGCGATCACCATGGACCTGGCCACCTGGCCGCCGCTGAGCAGCTCGCGGTAGGCGGCGAGGCTGAGGCCCTCGGGCCAGACGACCAGCCCGCCGGCGCGGGAGATGGCCTCGGCGTCGGAGAGGCTGGTGACGACCACGATCCACAGCGGGAAGAGCACCGCCAGCAGCGCGATCGCCAGGATGACGCCCTTGGCGGCGAGCCCGACCCGGGTGGGCGGCTCCTCCCAGGACGGCCTGCGCCGCCGCCCGGTCTCCTCGTCGTCCTCGACCAGGACGCTGGTCTCGCTCATGTCCGCCGGTACACCCCCTGCTCGCCCATCGCGTGGGCGACTCGGTTGGCGGCGAGCACCAGGGCGAGGCTGAAGACGCCCTTGACGATGCCGATGGCCGCCGCGTAGCTGAACTGGCCGTTCTCGATACCGGTGTTCCAGACGTAGGTGTCCAGCACCTCGGCGGCACCGGGTCCGACGGCGGTGCGCTGGATCATGAACTGCTCCATGCCGACGGTCAGCATGTTGCCCACCTGGAGCACCAGCAGCAGGGCGATCACCGGGCGCAGCGCGGGCAGCGTCACGTGCCAGATCCGGCGCCACCGGCCGGCGCCGTCGACGGCGGCCGACTCGTACAGCTCCTGGTTGACGGTGGAGAGCGCGGCGAGGAAGACGATGATGCCCCAGCCGGCGTCCTTCCAGATGACCTGGAAGGTGATGAGGAACTTGAAGAAACCGGGGTCGGTCATCAGGTCGAAGCCGTCGTCCCAGCCGTTCTCCCGGAGCGTCTGGGCGACCATGCCGGCGCCGCCGAGCACCTGTTGGAAGACGGTGATCACCAGCACCCAGGAGAAGAAGTGCGGCAGGTAGAGCACGGCCTGGGCCCACGCCCTGACCTTGCTGTGCAGGATGCTGTTGATCAGGATCGCCAGCGCGATCGGGACGGGAAAGAAGAAGATCAGTTGGAGGGCGGAGAAGACCAGCGTGTTCTGGACCGCGTCCCAGAAGTAGCTGTCGTTGACCATCCGTTCGAACTGCTCAAGACCGACCCAGGCGCTGTTGGCCATCGACTCGAAGAAGCCGTCGCCTGCGTAGGGGCTGAAGTACTGGAACGCGATGACGTTGCCGGCGATCGGGAGGTAGGCGAAGACCAGCAGCAGCGCCACGCAGGGCAGCGTCATCAGGATCAGCGTCCGGTCCCGGCGCAGCCGGTGGCGCAGCCGCACGCCGCCCTCGGGCAGGTGTCGCTCGCCGCGGGGGGCGCGCGGGCGGCGACGGGCGCGGGGCGCGGGCCGGCGCGAACGGTCGGGGCGGTCGGGCCGCCGCGGGGGCGCGGAACGGGGGACCGTGCTGGGTGACACGGGGGGCTCCTCGGGTGGTCTCGTCTCCCGGCCTCAGGACTGGTCGTCGCGCAGCCGCTGGTACCAGTCGCGCAGCTCGTCGCCGCCGTTGCGGCGCCACTCGGCGACCGCGTCCTGCACGTCGCCGATCGAGCGGCGCCCGCGCACCACGTCGTCCTCCAGGTCCTCGAACTGGTCGTTGAGGTTGGTGAACCGGTCCGGCTCCTGGATCTGCCGTCCGAAGAAGATCGACTCCCGCACCAGCGGCATCTGCCGCCGCATCCAGCCGGTCCAGTCCTCGACCAGCTGGGGCACGTCGGAGGCGGCGACCACATGGCCGGGGGAGGCGATGAAGACATAGGTGTCGGGGACCACCTCGGTCTCCCCCTGCGGGGTGCGGACGCGCTGCTCGTCCTCGACGGTGTGGTGGACGCCCTCCACGCCGTAGGTGCGCAGCAGGTTCTCCCGGGTGCCGTAGGGGGCGGCGCAGTAGTTGGCGATCTCCAGCGCCTCGCGGACCCGGTCCTCCGGGAGGTCCTTGTTGACGAACGTCCACAGGCTGGAGCCGTTGCCCGCGTAGAGCACGGGGTCCTCGCCGCCGGCGCCGAAGAAGTCGAAGGCGTTCATCCGGAAGTCCGGGTTGGAGGTGCGCTGTTCGGTGAGGGTGCTGTGCCACACGCCCTGCCCCTGGTTGAACATCAGCGACTCGCCCGAGGTGAAGCGGACCAGCGCGTCCCCCTGGTTGGCGACCCCGTCGGGGTGGACGACGCCGGCGTCGAAGAGCCGCCGGGTCCAGTCCAGCGCCTCCAGGTAGGCGTCCGTCTCGAAGCGGTTGACCAGCCGGCCGTCGACCTCCTCCCAGTACTGCGGCTTGTCGGGGAGCACGCCGTGGATGATGAACGCCGACCACTTCATGTCCTCGCAGGCCCAGACCCGGTTCCGGGCCGAGGTGACGTCCCGGCAGAAGGAGAGGAACTCCTCGGCGTCGGTGGGGACCTGCCAGCCGTTCTCCTCGAAGATGTCCTGTCGGTAGAACGGGATCACGCCGCCGATCGGCGGGGCCGGCATGGGCAGGCCGCGCAGCGCGCCGCCGAAGATCGCCGGCTCCCAGGCGGCGGTGGGGATGGCGGCCAGGTTGGGGTAGTCGAGCACCCGGTCGCCGGAGAGGAACGGGCCGAGGTCGGCGAAGCGGCTGGCGATGGCCCTCGGTATCTGGCCCTGCAACTCCCAGCCGGGGACGCACACCAGGTCGGGGATGTCGCTGCCGGCGAGTACGGCGCCCAGCTTCTCGCCGTAGGTGTTGCCGTCCTGGGTCTGCCAGTTGATCCGGACGCCGATGGCCTCGTCCATCGCGGTCCAGTAGGCGTTGCCCGACTCGGGCGGGGTGCCCCACAGCGGGCTCATCACGCGGAACTCGCCGCCAGAGCCCCGCGGTTCCGGCACGGTCACGCCCATCTCGTCGGTGGGGATGAACGAGGTGTAGCCGGGGCTCGCGCCGTGCTCCCCCGCGATGTCGGGCTCCACGGCCACGTCGGAGGCGCGGTAGGTCGGCAGGATGCTCTCCAGGTCGCCCTCGGAGACCGCGCCGCCCTCGCCACCGCCACCGCCGCCGCCGTCCGAGCCGCAGGCGGTGAGCAGGGGGATGCCGCCGGCGGTGACCGCCGCTGCCGCCGCCGTCGAGGCGAGGAAACGTCTCCTGCTGGGTGCAGAGGGGGAGTTCGACATTGCGGAAACCCTCCAGGGGTTCGGCGCCACGCTGACACGCACGGGTCGAAGCGCTTCGATGTTGCGAGGAGGTTAAGACCCGTCAGCGGGGCGCACAACCCCCGCTTCCGAGAAAGTTGTGGGACCGCTCCCGTGGCTTCAGTACTGAAGAAAGTCCCCTCCGCAACCGACGCTCGAAGCACGGGTCTTGACACGAGGCGGACGGCAAACCGAGCATCGAAGCGCTTCGAATTCCGCACCCGCGCCCTGCCGTCGCCCTGCCCGCGCCACGCCCTCGCCCGCCCTTCCGCCACGCGCCGACCGGCCGTGCGCGGGGGCGCGCGCGCCGGTCGGCGGCCGCCCCTGCCGCCCCTGCCGCCCCTGCCGCCCCTGCCGAAGGACGCCTCTGTGACTGCCCAGCGACCGCCGTTCCGGGACCCCGCGCTCTCCGTCGAGCGGCGCGTCGCCGACCTGCTGGGCCGTCTCACGCTGCCCGAGCGGGTCGCGCTGCTGCACCAGTACGCGCCGGCCGTCGAGCGGCTCGGGCTCGCCGCGTTCCGCACCGGGCAGGAGGCGCTGCACGGCGTCGCCTGGATGGGCGGCGCCACGGTCTTCCCGCAGGCCGTCGGCCTCGGCGCGAGCTGGAACGCGGAGCTGGTCCACCGGGTCGGCGAGGCCGTCGGCCGCGAGGTCAGGGCGATGCGCGCGGCCGACCCCCGGGTGGGGCTCAACGTGTGGTCCCCCACCGTCAACCTGCTGCGCCACCCGCTGTGGGGCCGCAACGAGGAGGGGTACGCGGAGGACCCGCTGCTCACCGCAGGGCTGGCCACCGCCTACACCCGGGGACTGGCCGGCGACCACCCGACCTATCTGCGCACCGCGCCCGTGCTCAAGCACTGGATCGCCCACAACCACGAGGTCGACCGGGACACCGCCAGCACCTCCGTGCGGGCGCGGGTGCTGCGCGAGTACGAGATGCCCGCGTTCGCCGAACCGCTGCGCGCGGGCGGCGCGGTGGGGCTGATGCCCGCGTACAACCTGGTCAACGGCCGCCCCAACCACCTCTCCCCGCTGCTGGACGAGGCGCGCGGCTGGAGCGCGGCGCCGCTGCTGGTCTGCTCGGACGCGGGGGCGCCCTCCAACATCGCCGGCACCCAGGGGTATCTCCCCGACCACGCCGCCGGGTTGGCCGCCGCGCTGCGGGCCGGCGTGGACAGCTTCACCGACCACGGCGAGGACTCGGGGCCGACGGTGGCGCGGCTGACCGAGGCGCTGGAGCGGGGGTTGATCGACGAGGCGGACGTCGACCGCGCGGCCGGCCGGCTGCTGGCGACGCGGTTCCGGCTGGGCGAGTTCGACCCGGAGCTCGACCCGTTCCCCGCCGAGGCGGCCCACGACACCGCCGCACACCGGGAGTTGGCGCTGCGGGCCGCCGAGCAGGCCGTGGTGCTGCTGCGCAACGACGGGCTGCTGCCGCTGGCGCCCGGCAGCACGGTGGCGGTGCTCGGGCCGCTGGCCGACGAGATGAAGCTCGACTGGTACAGCGGCGAGCCGCTGCACCGGGCCAGCCCGCTGGACGGGCTGCGCGACCACCCGGCGATCGACCGGGTGACCTGGGAGGACGGTGCCGACCTGGTGCGGCTGCGCGCCGGCGACTCCTGGGTGAGCGTGCCTCAGGCGCACGCGCCGGCGGTCGCGAGCCCGGCGTCCGCCGGCGCGCTCGACCCGGCGCTGCTGCCAGGCCGCACCGACCTGCCGCCGCTGACCGTCGGGCCCCTGGCCGCCGCCACCGAGCTGCGGCTGACCGACTGGGGCGGCGGGGCGTGGACGCTCGCGGCCCCGGACGGAAGGTATCTGTCCGTGGCCGAGGACGGGTGGGTGCGCGCCTCGGCGGACCAGCCGGGCGGCTGGGTGGTGCGGGAGGTCTTCACTCCGGTGCCCCACGGCGAAGGCCACCTCCTGGTCCATCGAGCGAGCGGTCAGCCGGTGGTGGTCGCCGCCGAGGGCCTGAAGGTTGCCGCGCCCGGGGAACCCGGCACGGAGTTCCGGGTGGAGACGGTGTCCGACGGCGTCCTCGCGGTCGCCGAGGCGGCGGCCGGGTCCGACGTGGCGGTGCTGGTGCTGGGCAACGACCCGCACATCAACGGCCGGGAGACCGAGGACCGCGCCACGCTGACCCTGCCGCCCGCGCAGGAGGCGCTGTGGCGCGCGGCGCACGCGGCCAACCCGCGCACCGTCCTCGCGCTGGTCTCCTCCTACCCCTACGCCGTCCCCGAGGCGGACGCCGCGCTGCCGGCGCTGCTGTGGACCGCGCACGGCGGGCAGGCCGCGGGCACCGCGCTGGCGCGGGTGCTGACCGGCGACGTCTCGCCGGCCGGGCGGCTGCCGCAGACCTGGTACGCGCACGACGCCGACCTGCCGGACATCCGCGACCACGACCTGATCACCGCGCGCTCCACCTATCTGTACTTCGACGGCGAACCGCTCTACCCGTTCGGGCACGGCCTGTCCTACACCCGCTTCGAGCAGACCGGGCTGACCGTGGCCGAGGAGGAGCCGGGGGCGTTCGTCGCGCGGCTGACGGTGACCAACGTGGGCGAGCGCGCGGGCGACGAGGTGGTGCAGTTGTACGCGTCCGCCGTCGACCCCCGGCTCCCGCGGCCGCACCGCTGGTTGGTGGCCTTCACACGGGTGGCCCTGGCACCGGGCGAACGGCGGACCGTCACCCTGCGCGCCCCGCTCGACCAGGCGCTCGGGCACTGGGACGTGGCGCACGCGCGGTGGACGACCGCGCCGGGCGACTACCGGTTCGAGGCCGGGGCCTCCAGCCGGGACATCCGCTGCACGACCCGGTGGCGGGTCGCCGGCGAACCGGCCGGGCCGCGCCCGGTCCTCAGGCGCGGGCTGCGCGCCGCCGACTTCGACGAGGTGGCGGGCGCTGAGCTGGTCGACCTCACCCCGCGCGAGGGGGACGCGGTCGCGCCGCGCGGCGGCGGTGGCACCGCCGAACTCCGCTACCACGGCTGCGACCTGGGCGACGGCGTCGCCGTGCTGACCGTCCACGCGGCCGCCACCGGCGCGGGCAGCGCGGTGACGGCTGAGCTGGGCGGTGTCGAGGCCACGGCCGAGGTGCCCGCCGGCACCGACCGCTACGCCTACCGGCCGGTGCTCCTGAGGCTGCCCCGGCCGGTGGCCGGGGTGACCGGGCTGCGCCTCACGCTGGCGGGCCCGGTGCGGGTGGGCAGGCTGGAGTTCGGCTGACCGGGCGGGTCCGGATAGAGTGCGCGGCGATGGACGCCACGCACGAGTACGCCTTTCTCCTTCTCCCCTCGCACAACCGGGTCTACGCCCAGGAGTCCGCGCGGCTGACCCGCGCCGAGCTGCTGGTCCTCGACGAGGCGGTGCTCGGCGGGCGGATCGAGGAGGTCGAGGAGCGCACGCTGGGCGGCGTGCGCTATCTGACCTTCCGCGCGCCCCGCCTGGAGGGTGAGGCGCTCGCCCAACTCGCCAATCTCTCCGGGCTCTACGCCCTCTTCGAGCGGAACGGCGAGACGCTGACGCCGGTGACCGTGGAGCGGCTCGACCGGTTCCCCGACGACCTGATCACCATCCAGAAGTACGTGGGCAAGACCAACGAGGACTTCACCAAGCTGCTCCTCAACGTGACCGCGTTCTCCTGCTCCCGCCCCGAGCGGCTGCTCACCGGCGGGCTGCGGGTGCTCGACCCGCTCTGCGGCCGGGGCACCACGCTCAACCAGGCGGTGATGTACGGGCTGGACGCGGCGGGGGTGGAACGGGACGCGAAGAGCTTCGACGCCTACCAGAACTTCTTCCGGCAGTGGCTGAAGAACAGCCGGATCAAGCACCGCGCCGACGTGGGGCCGGTCCGGCGCCACCACCGCACGGTGGGCCGGCGGATGGCCGTCACGCTCGGCGTCGACAAGGAGCGCTACCGCGCGGGCGAGACCATCGACGTCACCGCCGTCCAGGCGGACACCACGGCGGCGGGCGACTTCTTCTCCGCCGGCTCGTTCGACCTGGTCGTGACGGACGCGCCCTACGGGGTGCAGCACGGCAGCCGGGGGCGGGACGCGGGCGGGCCGGCGCTGAGCCGCAGCCCGCTGCCGCTGCTGGCCGAGGCGCTGCCGGTCTGGGCGCGGCTGCTGCGGCCTGGCGGGGCGGTCGGCATCTCCTGGAACACGCATGTCGCGAAGCGTTCCGAACTGACCGCGCTGCTGGCCGAGTCCGGCTTCCGGGTGCGGGACTCGGAGCCGTATCTGGGCTTCGCCCACCGCGTCGACCAGGCCATCACCCGGGATCTCGTGGTGGCGGTGAAGTAGCCCCCGACGGGTTTCCCTCCTTCCCGGACGACCACCCACCCGGCCGGTGCGACACCGTAGTCGTCTCATCCCCGCCACCCATGCACCGCGCCGTTCCCCGCGCCCCCAAGCCGCCCACCGGCGTCAAAGGGGCGCGGGGAACGGCGCGAGCAACCCACCACCGGGGCGAGGACGACACCCCACCCAGGCCGGCAAGGCCCCGGCGGCTAGAGGTCGAGGCCGGTCAGGACCATCACCCGCTCGTAGGTGTAGTCCTCCATCGCGAACCGCACCCCCTCCCGCCCCACGCCCGACTGCTTGACGCCGCCGTAGGGCATCTGGTCCGCGCGGTAGGACGGCACGTCGCCGACGACCACGCCGCCGACCTCCAGCGCCCGGTGGGCGCGGAACGCGGCCTGGAGGTCGTGGGTGAAGACCCCGGCCTGGAGGCCGAACGTGGAGTCGTTGGCGGCGGCGAACGCGGCGGCCTCGTCGGGGACGCTGGTCACCGACACGACGGGCCCGAACACCTCGTCGCAGGCGATCCTCGCGTCCGCCGGCACGTTCGCCAGCACCGTCGGCGCGTAGCTCGCGCCGTCCCTGGTGCCGCCGGTCAGGACCCGCGCGCCGCCGGCGACCGCCTCCTCGACCCAGCTCTCCACCCGCCGCGCCGCGTCCTCGCTCACCAGCGGGCCGACGTCGGTCGCCGGGTCCGAGGGGTCGCCGGTGACCAGCGCCTCGACGGCGGCGACCAGCCGCTCGACCAGCCGGTCGTGCACCGCCGCGTCCGCGATCACCCGCTGGACCGCGATGCAGGACTGCCCCGCCTGGTAGTTGGCGAAGGTCGCGATGCGCCCGGCCGCCCAGTCCAGGTCGGCGTCCGAGCCGTAGTCGCCGAGCACGACGGCGGCGCCGTTGCCGCCCAGCTCCAGCGTGACCCGCTTGCGCGGCACCGAGTCCCTGATGGACCAGCCGACCGGGACCGAGCCCGTGAACGAGATGATCGGCAGCCGCTCGTCCTGGACCAGCGCCGGCATCGCGTCGTTGGGCACCGGCAGCACGCTGAACGCGCCGGCCGGCAGCTCCGTCTCGGCCAGCACCTCGCCGAGCAACAGCGCCGACAGCGGGGTCGCGGGCGCCGGCTTGAGCAGGATGGGGGCGCCTGCGGCCAGCGCGGGAGCGACCTTGTGGGCGCAGAGGTTGAGCGGGAAGTTGAACGGCGCGATGCCCAGCACCGGGCCGTAGGGCACCCGGCGGGTCAGCGCCAGCCGGCCGGTGCCGCCCGCGTCGGCGTCCAGCCGCTGCGCGGTGCCGCCGTTGAAACGCCGCGCCTCGTCGGCCGCCCAGCGGAAGACGGACAGACAGCGCGCCACCTCGACCGTGGCCCACTTCATGGGCTTGCCGTTCTCCGCCGAGATCAGCTCGGCCAACTCCTCGGCGCGCGCGGCCAGCCGCTCCCGCGCGTGGTCAAGCGCGCCGGCCCGCACATGGGCCGGGCTCGCGGCGAACTCCGGCGCGACCCGCGCCGCCGCGGCCACCGCCTCCTCGGTCTGCTCGGCGGTGGGCACCGAGACCACGCCCACCGTGCGACCGTCCCAGGGGGAGGTGACCTCCAGGGTGTGCTCGCCGCGCGCCGCGCGGCCCGCCAGCCAGAACGCCTGTGGGGATGTGGCTTTCGTCATCGCGGTCCGTCCTTCCCAGCTCCGGGGACTTCCAGGCGGACGAGGGCCACGGCGGGCCGCCCGCCCGCACCCACCGTAGGGGTTCGGCGCCGCGCGGAACCTTGTCCGCTTCGTAGCGGCGCGGCGGGCCGACACGCCATTTGGTAGCGGTGCGCCGACCACCGCGCGCGCCAACGGGGAGCGCCGCGCGCCCCGTTACGCGCCGGGCCGGTGGCGGGGGCCCGGCGGGGCGGCCAGGCCGCTGGCCTTGAGCGCGAGCCACAGCTCCATCCGCAGGTCGGGGTCGTCCAGCGAACGGTCGAGGATCTCCTCGACCCGCCGCATCCGGTAGCGCAGGGTGTGCCGGTGGACGCCGAGCTCCGCGGCGGCGGCGTCCCACTGGCCGTGCCGGGAGAGCCAGGCCCGCAGCGAGGCCAGCAGGTCGCCGCGCCCTGACCGGTCGTGGTCGCGCAGCGCGCGCAGCATCCCGTCGGCGAACGCCCGCACCGCCTCGTCACCCAGCAGCGGCAGCAGCGAACCGGTCGCCACGTCGTCGTGCTCCACCAGCGCCCTGCCGCGCCGCCTGGCCACCAGCAGCGCCTCCCTGGCCTGCTGGTAGGCCGCCGCGGCGTGGGCGAGCCCGGTGGGGGCGGAGAGCCCGAGCACCACCCCCTCCGACGCCTCGGCGTGCTTGGCGCAGGCGTCCTGGGTGCCGCCGCCATCGGCCAGCAGCAGCACGAACCCCTCGCCGTCGGGCGCGGCCAGCACCGCCTCGCCGGCCCGCGCGGCCGCCGCCTCCAGCCGCTGTCCGAAGGCGACCAGCCGTTCCGGCTCGTCCGCCTCGGCGGCCAGCACCCGCAGGGGCGCGTCCAGCAGCCCGCCGTAGAGCTGCCCGGCGACCGCCCTGGCGTGGTCCGGCTCGCCGCTGAGCAGCATCCGCAGCACCGCACCGCCCAGCCGGGACTCGGCCTGCTGGTAGGCACCGGAGCGTTCGGTCACCAGCGTCAGCAGCGCGACGGCGGCCTGCACCGCGTACCGGCCCGAGTCGCCCAGGGGCGCCTCCGTGCCGATGGCCAGCACGGCGCGGCCGCGCTGCCCCGTGCCGACCAGTTGCAGCTCGACCCGGTCGCCGCCGTCCCGTTCCTCCTCCGGCGCCGCGCAGACGGTGCTGGCCGGCGCCGGCCGGTCCCCCAGCCTGCGGACCTCGTCGGCCAGCAGTCCGGCCCTTCTGGCCGCCCAGCCGGGGGCGACGGCGGTCACGGCGCCGGCCCGGTCGTAGAGCGCGGTCCAGCCGTTGACCTGCGTGGACAGCCGGGTCAACAGCGCCTCGGGGCCGTCGGGCGCCAGCGCGGCCCTGGTCAGCTCGCGCTGCGCGGCGAAGCCGGCGGTGACCGTGCGGTACTGCTCGGCGGCGATGGCGGCCGAGACCGCCTTGGAGATCGCGATGAACGGCGTCGGCCGGGGCACCTCGAGGAGCGGCAGCCCGACCTCGCGCACGGCGTCCAGCAACTCCGGTGTCACCGCCGGGTGGTTGACGCCGATCCCGAAGCCGAGCCCGACCACGCCCGCCCCGGCCAGCCGTTCCACGTAGCGGCGCATCTCCCCCGCGTCGTCCACGGACAGCTTGAGGCCGATCGTCAGCAGCAGCTCGCCCCCGTCCAGATAGGGCGTCGGGTCGGGCAGCTCGCTGGTGTGCGCCCAGCGCACCTCGGTGTCCAGCCGGTCCTCGCCGGCCAGCACGCGCAGGCGGAGCGCGGAGTGGTGTACAAGGGCGGCGAGAGTCGGTCGCATGTATCACCTTGGGGCAGCCGGGGGCGCGTCACTGGAACCGTATCGTGGCCGGTCAGGGCCGTTCGGGGGCGGCGGCCCCGCACGCTCAGCCGAGCCGCACGAGCACGGGCGGGCCGGGCTCGCCCGCGGCCGAGGTGGTGGAGAGCACCGCGTGCCGGGGCGGCACCCGGTGGGCCAGCTCCGAGGCCGACCAGCGCTGCCGTTCGACCTTGCGCACCGTCACGGAGTCGGTGGTGGTGTCCCGGCCGGTGAAGAGCCTGCGGACCCCGCGCACCGTCTTGCGGACGATGCCGCCGGTGCGGTCCGGCGTCCTGGTGATGTCCTGGTCCTCGGTCCACGCGGTGCCCCAGACGTGCGCGAAGTGCTCGGCGTCCCAGGTGGTGACGCCGGCGAACACCATCCGGCAGCCGACCGCCCCCAGCAGCCCGGCGCGCAGCTCGGACGGCACGTCGTCCAGCGTCCGCAGCGCCAGCACCGCGCCCGCGTTGGCGGCGCGCAACTGCGCCAGCCCCCGCACGGTGCCGGCGGTGACGGCGGCGGTCGCGTCGTCGAGCACCAGCGTGGCGAAGAGCGATCGGTCGGGACGGTTGACCACGGCCGTGGTGAACTGCGCCAGTAGCAGCCTGGTGATGATGCGCCCCGCCTCCGCGTGGCCGGTGGCCGGCAGGTCGACCCGCACCCGCAGCGGATGCGTCAGCGTGGCCATGGAGAACGTCCGCGTCCCCGAGCCCGCAGAGAACCCGGCCCGGTCCAGCACCGCCAGCCGGTCGGCGAGCGGCTTGCCCGGGTCGTCGAGGCGGGTGGACGCCCGTTCCCTGGCGTCGAGTTCGCGCTGCTGGTCGTGGGCGCCCGCCAGCGCCAGGTCCTCCCGCAGCGTGGCCAGCAGCGCCGGGGCGCCGTCCAGCATGGCCCGCAGCTCGGGCACGCCGGGCAGCCGGCCGTAGGCGGCGTGGTAGGGGCCGATCAGCTGGACCAGCGCGGCGGAGGCGTCCCTGGTCTCGGCGGGGGTGCCGCCCAGCAGCGCCTCGGCCAGCAGCGTCGCCGCCTCGTCGGTGTCGGTCGCCGCGCCGTAGAGCGCCAGTTGGTGGGTGCCGGCCGGGTCGCCGACCCGCACCACGATGTCGAACGCCGCGTCCGGGCCGAGGCCGCTGGCCGCGCTGCCGACGGCGACCACGGCGGCCTGGCCGGTGAGCGCCTGGAGGCAGAGCGACTCCACCACGGGCCGCACCACCCGGCCGGTCTTGCCGGAGCCGGGCGGCCCGACGGCCAGCAGCGAGGTCCCCAGCAGCGCGGGGTCGAGGGCGACGTCGACGCCCCGGTACTCGTAGGCGTTGCGCTCCTCGTCGACGGCGGTGCCGATCCGCACCTGCCGGGTGAGCAGGTCGTGCCGGGCGGCCCGCACCGGCAGGTCGCGGTCGCCCGAGGGGTGGACGAACGCGCCCGCGCCGCTCTCGGCCACCGCGTCGTTGAAGGCGGGCAGCTCCGTCGGCCTGGCCACCACGGTGCGCCAGGCCCGCTGGATGCGGGCGTAGTCCAGGTCGCTCATCGTGCCGGCCGCCACCTCAGCGAGCAGCCGCTCCGCGGCCGGTCCCGCCCCGCCCTCGCGCAGCTCGGTGAACTCCGTCAGCCGCGCCACCTCGGCGCGTTCCCGCTCGCTGCCCGCCACCTCCGCGCCGGTGAACCGGGCCGGCGGGAAACGCCGCAGCACGGCGCGCCAGCCGCCGAGCGCGCCGCACAGCGCCAGCAGCAGCAGCGCGTAGAGCAGGTAGTAGACGTTGTAGGCGACGGTGTAGGCCGTGCTGTCCTCCGGCCGCCACCAGCTCTCCGGCACCATCCCGTAGAACGGGTCCAGCCAGAACAGCCAGATGCCGGCGTAGCTCAGCTCCCAGACGACCCAGGCCGCGGCGAGCGCCGCGACGGCGCGCAGCGTGAGCCCGGGGTCCTGGCGCTCGATGTCGGGCCGCCCCGACCACAGGCGCAGCACGGTCGGACGCCAACGGCGCCACAGCCGGGGCGCGTTGCCCAGCCGGCCGAAGGCGTAGAGCAGCCCGCAGAAGAGCAGTTGCTCGTAGAGGTAGGGGCCGAGGAACGTGCCGCGCGCGCCCAGCCAGTCGAGCGGCGCGAGGACCCAGGAGAACAGGCCGGTGTTGACGTAGAGCGACCAGACCAGCCACGCCGTCAGCGCCGCCAGCAGCGCGCCGCCGTGCAGCTCCCGGTCGCTGAGGCGGTCCGGGTCCTCGGGCGGCCTCGGCACGTGCCCGGTGCGCCACACCCCGGGGCGGGCGGCCGGGCGCGGGAGGCGCAGCCACCGCTGGAGCGGGGCGAGGTCGGCCTCCTCCGGCGACCGCCGGGGCGCGGGCGGCGCGCCCGGCGGTGGCGGAACCACCGGGGCGGCGCCCGGCGTCTGTCCTGGCGTGAGCCGTGGTTCCCGTGTGCCGTCGCTGTTCACAGTCCCCCATGATGCCAAGCGCCGTGCCGCGCCGTCGGGTTGACGTCACGACGGAAGACGACCGCCGCGCCGGGACGGCCGCCGCGGGACCCCGCTCCCCGACCAATCTAGTGCAGCGGCCCGGCATCGCGACCAGGCGCGGACACGGGTCGACGCATATGCGAAGGGGCAACTTGTGCGAAACCGTTCCGCTGGGGCACCCGGTGCGCTACGTTCCTGCCCCACCTCGAACACACGGACAGCAACGGGCGGAACGGCATGACGCGCGCCATCTCCCTGCGAGACGTGACCAAGGTCTACCCGCGGGACGTCGTGGCCGTGAACCGGCTGTCGCTCGACATCGCGCCCGGCGAGTTCCTGGTCCTCCTCGGTCCCTCGGGCTGCGGCAAGTCGACGGTGCTGCGGATGATCGCCGGTCTTGAGGAGATCAGCTCGGGGGAACTGCGGCTCGACGGCGAGACGGCCAACGCGCTGCCGCCCGGTGAACGCCATCTGGCGATGGTCTTCCAGCACTACGCGCTCTACCCGAACATGACGGGCGCGCAGAACATCGGCTTCCCGTTGAAGATCGAGTCCCCCCGGCGCGACACCACCCACCAGGTGCGGGAGGCGGCCCGGCTGCTGGGCATCGAGGACCTGTTGGAACGCTACCCGGGGCAGCTCTCGGGCGGCGAGCGGCAACGCGTCGCGATGGGGCGCGCCATCGTGCGGCGCCCGTCGGCGTTCCTGCTGGACGAGCCGCTGTCCAACCTCGACGCGAAGCTCCGCACCCGGCTGCGAGCCGAGATCGCCACGTTGACCCGTCATCTCGGGGTCACCACCGTCTATGTGACGCACGACCAGTCGGAGGCGATGTCGCTGGGCGACCGCGTCGCGGTGATGCGGGACGGGGTGCTCCAGCAGGTCGGGAACGCGCGGGAGGTCTACCAGCGGCCGGAGAACGTGTTCGTCGCCGCGTTCGTCGGCACCCCCCGGATCAACCTGCTGCGGGCCGCCGTGCACGCGCCGTTGGACGGGCGGCTCAACATCGACTTCGGTACCCAGCGCATCCAGTTGCCGCAGCCGCTCTCCCCCGACCACCAGATGCTGCGGGTGCAGACGGGGAAGGAGATCACGGTGGGGCTGCGCTCCGAGGCGGCGCGGATCGCCAGCCCGCAGGAGATGTCCCCGACGGAGGCGCTGCTCAACGGGGTGGTGCAGCACGTGGAGTTCCAGGGCCACGAGTCGCTGGTGCATGTCTCCACGGGGGCGCACCCGGCGCGCGTCGACGGGTTGGAGGCGCCGCGCCCGCCGGCCAGGCGCGACGCGCGCCCCCGTCGCGGCTCGCCGCTGCGGCGGCTGGTCGGCCGCTATCTCGCCCGGGACCCGGGCGCCGGGCGGGCACCCGGCCACGACGAGCCGCCGCCCCCCGAGGCGCCGCCGCCCACGGCCGCGGGCCGGATCAACGACGGGCTGGTGGTGCGCTGCGACCCCGACCTGCGGCCCAGGCTGGGCGAACGCGTTCCGCTGCTGATCGACCTCGACCGGATGTACGTCTTCGACAGCGAGGGCCGCCGCGTCTGCCCCGCCCCGCCCCGGACGCCGGGCGGACGCGCGGCGGGGTGAGGGCCGGGCGACCGCGCGAGGGGGGCACGACGAAGTGGCCAAAACGGCGACGCGTTGACTCCGTGGTGGTGCGTGCCCAGGGCGCCGGGGAGAACCTAGCCTGCCGGGGAGTGCCCGATGTAGCCCCTTCGCGACGAGGAGTCCACTCATGAGCGACCCGACCGAACTGACCGGAGGACCCGCACTCCCGCAGAAGCGCCGGCTGGTCACCGAGATCCCGGGACCGCGCTCCAAGGAGCTGATGGCGCGGAAGCGGGCGACCGTGGCCGACGGCATCGGCACCGTGATGCCGGTCTTCGTCCAGCGCGCCGGCGGCGGGATCGTCGAGGACGTCGACGGCAACGCGCTGATCGACTTCGGTTCCGGCATCGCCGTCACGTCGGTGGGCAACAGCGCGGAGGCCGTGGTGCGCCGCGCCACCGAGCAGCTGACGCGGTTCACCCACACCTGCGCGATGGTCGCCCCCTACGAGGGGTACGTGGAGGTCTGCGAGGAGCTGGCGCGGCTGACGCCCGGCGACCACGCCAAGAAGTCGGTGCTGCTCAACTCGGGCGCCGAGGCGGTGGAGAACGCGGTCAAGATCGCCCGCTACCACACCGGGCGGCAGGCGGTGGTGGTCTTCGACCACGGCTACCACGGCCGCACCAACCTCACCATGGCGCTCACCGCCAAGGACATGCCCTACAAGCACGGCTTCGGCCCGTTCGCGCCGGAGATCTACCGGGTGCCGATGGCCTACCCGTACCGCTGGCTGACCGGCCCCGAGCGGTGCGCGGAGGAGGCGGCGGCGCAGGTGATCGAGCAGATCACCAAGCAGGTCGGTGCGGAGAACACCGCCGCGATCGTCGTCGAGCCGATCCTCGGCGAGGGCGGCTTCATCGTGCCGGCGCGCGGATTCCTGCCGCGGATCGCGGAGTTCGCCAGGGAGCACGGGATCGTGCTGGTGGCCGACGAGATCCAGTCGGGGTTCTGCCGCACCGGCCAGTGGTTCGCCTCCGAGGACGAGGGCCTGGTCCCCGACCTGATCACCACGGCCAAGGGCATCGCCGGCGGGCTGCCGCTGGCCGCGGTGACCGGCCGCGCCGAGATCATGGACGCGGCGCACGTCGGCGGCCTCGGCGGCACCTACGGGGGCAACCCGGTCGCCTGCGCGGCGGCGCTCGGCTCGATCGAGACCATGCGGGAGCTGGACCTGCCGGCCAGGGCGCGGCGGATCGAGGAGATCATGCTGCCGAGGCTGCGCGCGATGGCCGAGCGCTTCCCGGCCATCGGCGACGTGCGCGGCCGGGGCGCGATGCTCGCCGTCGAACTGGTCAAGCCCGGCGGCAAGGACCCCGACCCGGCCGCCACGGCCGCCCTGGCCGCCCGCTGCCACCAGGCCGGCCTGCTGCTGCTGACCACCGGCACCTACGGCAACGTGGCCCGCTTCCTGCCCCCGCTGGTGATCGACGAGCAGCTGCTGACCGAGGGCCTGGACATCCTGGAGGACGCCTTCGGCGCGCTGTGACCCCTCCCCCCACGGCACCCGGGCACCGGTCGGACCGCCGTCCCGACGTCGCGTCTTCCCTGGCGGGGAAGGCGCGATGTCGCGATGGCCGTACCTAGACTGGCCACGCCCGGTCTCGTCACGTGACGAGACGTCGCGAGACTCCGCCCGGCGGGCACGGAGCGACGACGAGAGAGGTGCCCGTGGAGACGCCCCGGCTGGAGGAGGTGCGCCTGACCTCCTTCAAGAGCTTCACCGACCAGTGCCTGCCGCTGAACGACCTCACCGTGCTCATCGGGCGCAACGGCAGCGGCAAGTCCAACGCGCTGGACGGGCTGATGGTCCTCTCCCGACTGGCCCTGGGCGACCCGGTGCGCGACGCGCTGGACGGCCCCCGGAGCGAGGGCGACGAGCCGGTCCGGGGCGGAGCCGAGGGATGCGCCCCGTGGGGCCGCGACCGCTTTCGGCTCGGTTGCCGGGTGCGCTCCGGCGAGGAGGTCTTCGACCTCGACGTGGAGATCATGGTGCGGCCCGAGGTGCGCGTCCTGAGTGAGCAGCTGACGGCCGTCGAGGGCGTGCGCTACGGCGGTCGCCGTCTGACCGCCGGCCGTTCGCTCCTTGCCAGCGCCCCGCCGGACCGGAGCGGCGGCGACCTCAGGGGGCGCTACTTCAACGGGCAGCGCGGGGCCGATCCGAGCGTCCCGTTCCCGGCCGACCGCCTGCTCACCGGCCAGGTACCCGTGCGGCTCCCGGCGACCACCGAGGCGACCAGGCTGGTGCACCGGGCCGCGCAGATCGTCCAGGACGTGCTCCGCTCGGTCTTTCCGCTCGACCCGGTACCCCACCTGATGAGGCGCTACGTCAACGCGCGCGACGCGGCGCTCCGCCGCAGCGCCGACAACCTCAGTGCGGCGGTCGACGCACTGCGCACCGAGGACCCGGTCGCGTTCGACCGGCTGACCGACCTGGTCGCGGGGATGCCCGAGTACCCGGTGCGCGGGATCAGCCGGGTGGGCACCTCCCTCGGCGACGTTCAGCTGGTACTGCGCGAGGCGGGGTACCACGGCCGGGAGCACGAGGTGCCGGCGCGGCTCCTCAGCGACGGGATGCTGCGTTTTCTGGCCTTCGGCACGGCGCTGCTCACCGCGCCGGTCTCCGACGCCGGGTCCGCCGGGGCATCACCACAACGTCACCTGGTGATCGAGGAGATCGAGAACGGTCTCTACCCCACCCAGGCGGCACGGGTGTTGGACCTGATGAAGGAGGAGTCCCAACAGCGCGATGTCGACGTGCTCCTCACCACGCACAGCCCCGCGCTGCTCAACTCCCTCCATGCCCAGGACCACGGCGGGGTCGTCGTCTGCACACGGGCCCCGGACTCGGGGGAGAGCGTGTTGACCCGGCTGACCGAACTCCCCCGCTACGTCGAGCTGCTGGCGGCGGGTGACCTCGGGGACGCGGTCACCCGAGGCCGCCTGTCCGAGGCCGCCACTCCCCGAGACACCGGCGTGCCCAGCGTCGAGGACTTCCTGAGGAGCCTGTGAGCCCGTGAGCAGACAGCGTCGCGCCGCGCTTCCGCTGCCGGTCGTCGAGTTCCTCGACACCTCCGTACTCGTCGAGTTCCTGGACGTGCCCCACAGGAACGCGCGCCGCGCCGAGGTTCTCGGCGAGATGGAAGCCAGGTTGAGGGCCGGGGTGCGGTTCATCCTGCCGACCGCGACGATCGTGGAGACGGGGAATCACGTCTTCCAGATCAAGGACGGCGCGGCCCGCCGGGACCGCGCCGTCCGCCTCGGGTCGTTGCTGCTGAAGACCGCGCGCGGCGAGGCCCCCTGGGTACTCCACGAACGCACCTGGGACGCGGGCTTCCTCACCTCGATCTGCGACGGCGGGGCCACCGGGATGGACCTCGCCGAGCACGCCGTCAAGAAGCAGCTCGGCACCGGCGACCTGAGCATCGTGGCGGAGCGTGATCTGTACGCCTCGCGGGCGCGGGCCGACGTCCGCATCTGGACGCTGGAGGCGACCATGGCGACCTGGGCGCGACTGCCCTGATAAGGGCCCCGGCGCGGGGTCAGCGCTCGGCCCCCCGGGTGCCGGGCGGGGGGTCCTCCGGGGCGAGGGCGTGGGCGTGGGTCGGGTCCGGGTCGTCGTGGGCGGGGGCGGGGGCGGGGGCGGCGACGAGGGCGGCGGCCTCGTGCATGGCCAGCTCCAGGACGGCGGGGTCGTTGAGCGTCCCCGAGCCGTCCGGGCGGACCAGCCAGTGGGCGGCCGGGACGGAGCGTTCCGGGTGCGGCACCACGATCCAGCTGCCGGGGCCCGCCGCCCGCACCCCCGTTCCGAGCCAGCGGGCGGCGGTGCCGGGCGGCACGAAGTAGCCGACGCGGCGCCGCTCCTGGTCGGCGAGGACCGGCCCCGGGCGGTCGATGACGCGGGCCAGCACGTCCAACGTGGTCATCCCCAGCACGCCCGGCAGGATCAGGACGTCCCACCGCCGCCCGGCGGGCAGCAGCGCCACCCCCTGCCGGCTGTGCTCCCACTCCCACCGGCAGATCGCCGGCCTCGGTGCCGCCAGCGCCAACCACTCCAGTGCCGACCGTGCCTCGCCGCTCATCCCGCGTCCCTTCTGCCGCCGGCCCCGGCGTCCGTCGGGGCCCTGTGGTTCCTTCGCGGCTGAGAGGGGGAAAGGGCGCGATCCTTACGCGACTTCGCCGAACTCGGGCGCAACTGTCGTCAAAGCGCCACGAGTTCGGAAGCCGAACGGTCAGACGTCCAGGCTCTCCCCCGGCGGCCCGTCCTCGTCGGGGTCGGCCGGCCCGCGGTCGAGACCGCCACTTCGGTCGAGGAGCCAGAACGCCCAGTCGTAGTCGTCGGCGGGTCGGTAGTCGACGGCGACTCCGCCCGTGTCCGTCCCCAGCGCCACGTGGTAGACCACCTCCACCGACTGCCCGGAGGAGACCGACTCCGGCCCGTCGTCCGCGCGCTGGACGTCGCGCAGCCGCAGGCCGTCCCCGGTGAACGCCCGCAGCGCGTCGTCGGCGAGGGATATGTCCCCGTCGGACTCGTTGGTCAGGGTGACGGTGACCCGCCCCTGGAGCCCCTCGCCGCCGAGCGGCGCGAGGCGCACGACCAGCCCGTCGGCGTAGACCACGTCGTCGCCGGGCGCGGCGAGGTAGTCGGAGCCGACGCGGCTCTCCACCTCGATGTACTGGGACAGTTCGACCACCAGCAGCACGGAGAGCACAGCGGCCACCACGGCGGCGCCCGCGCCGACCCACATGCCGCCCAGCGCGACCCGCCGGTTGGTGGCGGCGCCGCGCTTGGCGCGTCCCGAGCCGATCAGGCCGCAGCCGACGGCGAGCAGCCCGAGCAGCAGGCCGACGGGGCTGAGGTAGAACGTCCAGCACAGCGCCGCCGCGCCGACGCCGAGCGCCAGCGCGAAGGCGCCCGTCGCGTTCCGCGGCTTACGTGGCGGCGCCGGGGGCCAGGGCGCGAACCCCGGCTGAGGGAAGCCGGGCGGGGGGAAGCCGGGCGAAGGGAAGCCGGGTGGGGCGAACCCCTGCGGGCCCGGTGGCGGCGGCGGGGCGAACGCCCGCGCCGCGGGCGGCCCCGGGAACGGGGGCCCCGCCGGCGCCCCGACGGGAACGGACGGCGGCGGCCCCTGCGGAGGCGGAGGTGGCAGCGAGCCCGGCGGCGGGGTGCCCCGGCCCTCGGGCGGCAGCGACGACGGCGGCGGCGTCCTGGGCGCCTCCTCGGCGTTCTGCCGGCTCGGATCGGGCTGCTGGTCAGCGGTCACGGCACCTCCACGTTCGCCTGCGCTCAGCCTACGGCCAGCCGGGCCCCGCCGTCCCCGCCCCGCCTCCCTACCTGCCCCGGCCTACGATGTGATCACGTCCGTCTCCCTGGAGGGTGTTGTGTCACAAGCACCGGAAGCCGCCGCCGCCGGCGGTGATCTGGCCGGCTTCGTCGCCGGGTTGCCCAAGGCCGAGCTGCACGTGCACCACGTGGGCTCCGCCTCGCCCCGGATCGTCGCCGAGCTGGCCGCCCGACACCCCGACTCGCCGGTGCCCAAGGACCCGGAGCGGCTGGTCGACTACTTCACCTTCCGGGACTTCGCGCACTTCATCGAGGTCTATGTCTCGGTCGTCAAGCTGATCCAGACCCAGGACGACGTCCGGATGCTGACCTACGAGGTCGCCAGGGACATGGCCAGGCAGTCCATCCGCTATGCCGAACTCACCGTCACCCCCTACTCGTTCGGTCTGCGCGGCATCCCGGACGAGGCGATCGTCGAGGCGATCGAGGACGCCAGGGCGGGCGCGGAGCGCGAGCTGGGTGTGGTGCTGCGCTGGTGCTTCGACATCCCCGGCGAGCTGGGCATCCCGGCGGCCGACGGCACGTTGCGGTTGGCGCTGGACCAACAGCCGGCCGGGCTGGTCTCGTTCGGGCTCGGCGGTCCCGAGCAGGGCTGGCCGCGCTCGCTGTTCAAGCCGCACTTCGACCAGGCCATCGCCGCCGGGCTGCACAGCGTGCCGCACGCCGGGGAGACCACCGGTCCCGAGACCGTCTGGGACGCGCTCGGCTCGCTGCGCGCCGAGCGGATCGGCCACGGCACCAGCTCGGCCCAGGACCCGGAGCTGCTGGCCCATCTGGCGCGCACCGGCGTGCCGTTGGAGGTCTGCCCGACGTCGAACGTGGCGACCGGGGCGGTGCCCTCGCTGGCCGCGCACCCGCTGCCGGCGATGGTGGAGGCCGGGGTGCGGGTGACGATCAACACCGACGATCCGCCGATGTTCGGCACCGACCTGAACACCGAGTACCTGGTCGCCGCCCGGCTGTTGGGGCTGGACGCCGCCGGGGTCGCCGACCTGGCGCGGAACGCGGTGACCGCGTCGTTCCTCGACCCGGCCGGCCAGGCGACGCTGCTCGCCGAGATCGACGCCCACCTCGCCGCATGGGTGGCGTGATCGCGGTCGCCCACCGGGGCGACCCCTACCGCGTCCGGGAGAACACCCTGCCCTCGTTCACCTCCGCGGCCGAGGCCGGGGCGGAGGCCGTGGAGTTCGACGTGCGGCTGACCTCGGACGAGGTCCCGGTCGTGGTGCACGACGCCACCCTGGAGCGGCTGTGGGGCCACCCGACGCCGGTGGCGGGGGTGAGCGCGGCGCGGGTGCGGGAGCTGACCGGCGGCGGGGTGCCGACGCTGCGGGCGGCGTTGGCGCACTGCGCCGAGCTGGGCGTGCGGGCGGTGCTCGACCTGCCGGAACGGTCCGCCACCCACGCGCGTCTGGTCGCCGAGACGGTGCGGGCGGCCGGTCACGGCTCGCGCGTCTGGTACTGCGGCGACCCGGGCGCGCTGCGCGCGGTGCGGCGGGTCGACCAGGACGTGGAGATCGCGCTGACCTGGAAGCGCACCGGGCCGCCACGGCCCTCGCTGCTGGCCGAGGTCCGGCCGCGCTGGCTCAACTACCGTCTGGGTCTGGTCGATCGGGAGACGGTGGCGCGCGCGGCGGACGCCGGCTACCAGGTGGCCGCGTGGACCGTCGACAGCCGGCGCGCGATGCGACGGCTGCGCGACCTGGGCGTCACGATGATCATGAGCAACCGGATCGGCACGCTGCGCGCCGTGCTGGACGAGGAGCGGCGCGACGGCTGAGCGCGCCTCCGGCGCGCCCCGGGGGGCGCGGGGCCCGTGCCCCGCGCCCCCCCGGATCCTGGCGACCGGCTCAGAGCGCGGTCATCACGTGCTTGACGCGCGTGTAGTCCTCCAGGCCGTAGGCGGAGAGGTCCTTGCCGTAGCCGGACTTCTTGAAGCCGCCGTGCGGCATCTCGCCGACCAGCGGGATGTGGGTGTTGATCCAGACGCAGCCGAAGTCCAGCGCCCGGGACATCCGCATGGCCCGCGCGTGGTCCCGCGTCCACACCGAGGACGCCAGGCCGTACTCCACGCCGTTGGCCAGGGCGACGGCCTCCTCCTCGTCGCCGAAGCGCTGGACGGAGATCACGGGGCCGAAGACCTCGCGCTGGACGATCTCGTCGTCCTGCTCGCAGTCCACCACCACGGTCGGCGCGTAGAAGTAGCCCTGCTCGCCGACCCGATGGCCGCCGGCGGCGATCTTGGCGTGGGCGGGCAGCCGCTCCACGAAGCCGCTGACCTTGGCGAGATGGTCGGCGTTGTTGAGCGGGCCGTAGAAGCAGTCGGGGTCGGCGACGTCGCCGGTGCGGACCTCCGCGGTGGCCTGGGTCAGCGCGGCGACGAACTCGTCGTAGCGCGAGGTGTGCACCAGCACCCGGCTGGCGGCGGTGCAGTCCTGGCCGGCGTTGAAGAAGCCGGCGTCCCTGATGCCCTCGACGGCCGCCGCCAGGTCCGCGTCCTCGAAGACCACGCAGGGCGCCTTGCCGCCCAGCTCCAGGTGCACGCGCTTGAGCTCCGCGGCCGCGCTGGTGGCGACCTCGGTGCCGGCGCGGACGGAGCCGGTGATGGAGACCATCGCCGGGGTCGGGTGCTCCACCATCAGCCGGCCGGTCTCGCGGTCGCCGCTGAGCACGTTGAAGACGCCCTTGGGCAGGATCTCGGAGATCAGCTCGGCGGCGTAGGAGAGGGAGGCGGGGGTGGTGTCGGAGGACTTGATCACGACCGTGTTGCCGGCCGCCAGGGCGGGGGCGAACTTCCAGACCGCCATCATCAGCGGGTAGTTCCACGGCACGACCTGGGCGCAGACCCCGACGGGCTCGCGGCGCACGAAGGAGGTCAGCCCCTCCATGTACTCGCCCGCGCTCTTGCCCTCCAGCATCCGGGCCGCGCCGGCGAAGAAGCGGATCTGCTCCAGCATCGGGGGCAGCTCCTCCGCGCGGGTCAGCTCCAGCGGCTTGCCCGTGTCCCGGCACTCGACGGCCAGCAGCTCGTCGGCGTTCCGCTCGAAGGCGTCGGCGATCCGCAGCAGCGCCAGCTGGCGGGTGGCGGGGGTGGCGTCCCGCCAGGCCGGGAAGGCGGCCTCGGCCGCCGCCATCGCGGCGTCCACGTCGGCCGCGCCGGAGAGCGGCGCCGTGGTGTACGGGGTGCCCGTCGTCGGGTCGATCACCTCGCTGGTCCGCCCGTCGGCGGCCTCCCGGAACTCCCCGTCGATGTGGTTCCTGACCCGACGCGTCTCGGTGGTCACACCGGCCCTCCTGCCTTCCGACTCGTTGCCGTGGAACGTTCACCCTAGCCCCAGGGGCCCGCCGCGCGACAGCGCGCGATCGAGAGATCCGGCGTCGTACGGGCCTTCCGGCCGGAAGAACCTTGCGTCGCGGCACCCCGGAGGAAAACTTCTTCCGTTCGGGGCCGGGAAGACCCGTCCCCGCTCCCGGGCGCGGACGCGCGGTGTCCACCGTCCGGTGGATTCCTCGCATCATCCGACGCGTCGGATGATCGGCGGAGGGGGCGCTGTGCCAGCGTGCAGGGGTGTCGGACACGGCCGGCGTGCCCTCGTTCCGGCGGACGGGGCGGGCGACGGCCGTGCGAACCCAGCGGAAGGTGCCCCGAACGATGGCCCCACCCGACAACGAAGAAGTCCTCTGGGCGCGCGATCTGGAGCACGCCCACCGCGGCTCACCCGCGCTGCTCGGCGTCTCCCTCGGGGTGCGGCAGGGCGAGATCCTGGCCGTCACCGGCCCGCGCGGCGCCGGCAAGTCCACCCTGCTGGACTGCCTCTCGGGGCAGCTGCGGCCCGACGCCGGCGAGGTGTGGTTCAACGGCGTCCCCGTCCACCGGCTGGCCCCCGCCTCGGTGGACCGGCTGCGCCGCGAGCGCTTCGGCTGGGTCGGCGAGACCCCCCGGCTGGTGCCCGAGCTGACCGCCTGGGAGAACGCGGCGCTGCCGCTGCTGCTCTCCGGCGTCGGCGGGCGCGAGGCGCGCCGGACGGTCTCCGAGTGGTTGGAGCGGCTCGACGTCGCCGACTGCGCCCGGCTGCGGCCCGGCGCGCTGCGCCAGGCGCAGCGCCAACGGGTCGCCCTCGCACGGGCGTTGGCGCACAAGCCGGACGTGCTCTTCGCCGACGAGCCGACGGCGCCGCTGCACCGGGCCGACCGGGCGCAGGTGCTGCGCACCCTGACCACGGCGGGCCGCACCCACGCGATCACGGTGGTGCTGGCCAGCCACGACCCCGAGGTGGCGACGCTCGCCGACCGGTGCGTCGCGCTGGAGGACGGGCGGGCGACCGCCGCCGAGACCGTGGAGGAGGACGGGGTGCCATGCTCGCTCTCCGGCTAGCCCGAGGCGCGGACCCCGCGACGTTGGCCCGCCGGCTGCTGCTGGCGAGCGCGACGGCGGGCGTCGGCTTTCTGCTGCTCGGCGCCCTGGCGGGCGCGGCGGCCCAGCCCGGCGACGGCCGGCTGGCCGCGCTGCGGCTGCTGTGGTGCGCGGTGCCGCTCGCCTTCACCGCGCAACTGGCGGTCGCCGTCGCGCGGGCCGACCCGGCGGGGCTGCCGCGCTCCGGGCTGAACGCGGCCGGTCTCGGCCGCGCGAGGCTGCCGGTGCTGGCGGCGCTCTCCACGGCGGTGGCGGGGCTGGCGGGCAGCGTGCTGGCGCTGCTCGTCTTCCTCCAGCTGCGGGGCGACCTGTCCCGGCTGCCGTTCGACGGGGCGGCCGTCGGGCCGTTGCACGGGGGTGGTTCGCTGCCGATGGCCGCCGCCCTGACGCTGCTGGCGGTGGCGCCGGCGACGGCGGCCGGCGCCTCGGCGCTCGCGGTGCGCGGCGCGGGGGCGCCGATGCCGGCGCCGGCCGGGCTGCCGTGGGGCACGGCGATGATCGCCGGCGGTCTGGCGCTCGGCACGCTGGCCGGCGAGCCGGCGGCGGAGCCGGGGAGCGGCTGGCTGCCGCTGCCGGCGCCGCTGGACACGGTGCCGTTCGGGGTGGTGGGCGGCTGGCTGCTGATCGGGGTCGGGGTGGTGCTGGCCGCGCCCGCGCTGAGCTATCTGTGCGGGCGGGCGCTGGCCTTCGGCCAGCCGTCGGCGCTGCGGCTGCTGGCCGGCCGGGGCCTGGCCGACGAGGCGCGGCGGCTGGGCCGGCCGGTGGGCGCGCTGACGGTGGCGGTCGCCGCCGTGCTGGCGGCCGAACGGTTGGGGGCGCTGGGCGAGTTCGGCTTCTTCGGGGCCCTGGGCACGGCGGTGGTGCTGGTGGCCGCGGTGGGCAGCGTGGCGACCGTCGCCGAGCAGCTGCGGGGCGAGCGGAGCGAGGCGCTGGCGGCGCTGGAGCGGATCGGCACCCCGCGCCGCACGCTGCGCGCGGCGGCGGCGCTGCGGGGCGCCGCCCTCGCGGCGGTCTTCGCGCCGCTGAGCTGGTGCGCCGCCGAGCTGCTGCTGCTGGCGGCCGGCGCCTGAGACACGCGGCGAACGGCCCCCGAGCGCGCGCTCGGGGGCCGTTCACGGTTCCGGGAACGGTCAGGGGAGGGTGACGTCAGCTCCCGGGTCGGGTGGGCAGCGAGAGGAACGGCGGGAACTCCACGTCGGCGATCCCGCCCGCGCCGACCCTGGCCGGCAGCACCGGGACGCCGACCGTGCCCTCGGGCGGGTCGACCCGCACCAGGTAGCGGCCGGGCGGCACGTGGGCGAAGCCGAACCAGCCCGAGCCGTCGGCGACCGCCGCGCGCCGCTCCCCGCCGCCCAGCGGCACCAGGGTGACCTCGGCGCCGTCCAGCGGGGTGCCGTCGCGCAGCGCCAGTTCGCCGGTCAGATGGCCCTCGTCGGGCGCGGTCTTCCAGTCCATCTCCGGCACCGTGGCGTCCCCGGCGAACGGCGCGCCGGGGCCTGTGGTCAACGCCTCGGCGAGCGCGGCACGCTCCTCGGCGGCCGGGGTGTCGGGCACGTCCATCGAGGGGCTGGCGTAGGCGTAGCCGCTCCAGCCGGCGACGGTGTTGCCGGCGGCCGTGGGGGCGAGGGCGAGACGGGCCTGTTCGAGGCTGTCGGCGACGGTGTTGAGATAGAGCGCGGGCCCGTTCACGGCCTGCCGGTCGCCCTGGACGTCGGCGAGGAACTCGGACCACTCGGCGAACATCGCCTCCTGGTCGGGCTGCCAGTTGCGCTTGTAGTTCATGGCCACGACCGTGTCCATGATCCCCTCGTCGAGCCAGCCGGCCCAGTCCTGGAGCACCTCGCGGTAGGTGCGGGTCTCCTCGAACCCGCCCACGGCGCTCGGCCCGTTGCCGTAGGTGATGGCGTCCATCGACAGCCGCGCCCGCGGGTTCTCCTCCCAGACGCCCAGATAGATCCGGCGCACCAGGTTGGTCACCTGGTCCCGGCGCCAGTCGCTCCAGGCGGCGTCCTCGGGGGCCGGCACGTCGTCGCGGCCGGTCGCGGCCTGGAACCTGGCCAGCGACACCTCGTTGTAGCCCCAGTCGCTGTGGGTGGTCTCCGCGCTGCCGTCGGGGTAGCGGACGTAGTCCAGGTTGATGCCGTCCACGTCGTACTCGGCGACGATGCTGCGGATCGCGGACTCGATGTAGTCGACGGCGTCCGGGTGGCCCGGGTCGATGTAGGCGTTGGCGCCGACGAGTTCGGTGCCGTCGAACTGCCGGTTCAGCCAGCGGTCGGCGCCCTCGGCGCTCGGCCCGTGCTGGTGGTACACGTGGTCGGGCGAGGTGGGCGGGGTCGCCGAGTTCCAGAGGGTGTTGACGTTGACCCAGGCGTGCACCTCCAGGTCGGCGGCGTGCGCCTGGCGGATCACCTCGTCCAGCGGGTCGTAGGGCGCGGGGTCGATCGCCGCGTCGGTGCGCGGGTAGAGCGCGCGGTTGCAGAAGCAGTCGTAGCGGCGGGCGGTCTGCACGATCAGCGCGTTGGCGTTGATCGCCTCGGCGTCCTCGATCAGCGTGCTGACCTGCTCGGGGGTGTAGATGCCCTCGTTGAACGCGTCGACCCAGTAGCCGCGCCACTGCTCCGGCGCGGGCTCCTCGGCCCGGGGCGTCTCGGCCGCCGCGGGGCCGGCCGCGGCGAGGCCGCCCAGCAGGACGCCGACGCAGGCGAGGGGGGTCAGCAGAGTGCGTCTCATGCGGGTTTCTCCAGGGGGGAGTTGACGACTGCGCCGACAATTTACTTCGCCAGAAGCAGCCCGCATAGACGAAAACTTTCACCTCTTTATGGAAGTTGATCGGGCAGCACCACGATCTCCTCCGCTTCGAAGCGCACCCCGACCCGCTCCCCCACCCCCGGCGCCGCGCGCAGCGGGCAGGACGCCTCCAACGGCGGCGCGCCCCCGGCGGGTTCGAGCAGCAGCAGCACGTGGTCGCCCCGGAAGGTGCGGGCCGTCACCTCCGCGGTCAGCGACGCGTCCTCCGGCGGCGTCAGCCGCACCCCCGAGGGCCGCACCAGCAGGGTCCGCTCCCCCGGCGCGGTGCCCGCGGGCGCCGGCAGCGCGCCCCACGGCGTGCGCGCCCCCTTCGCATCGACGCGCGCCCGCGCCACATTGCGGAAGCCGAGGAAACGCGCCACGAACGCGTCGGCCGGCCGCCGCCACACCTCGACCGGGCCCCCGACCTGCACCACCCGCCCGTCGCGCATCACCACCACCCGGTCGGCCAGCGCGAACGCCTCCCCCTGGTCGTGGGTGACGGCCAGCACCGTGCTGCCGAGCCGGCCGAAGAGCTGCCGCAGCTCCACCACCAACCGCTCCCGCAGATCCCGGTCGAGCTGCCCCAGCGGCTCGTCCAGCATCAGCAGCCGTGGATCGGGCGCCAACGCCCGTGCCAACGCCACCCGTTGCTGCTCACCGCCGGAGAGCGAGGCGACGGCGCGGCGCTCGGCGCCCGGCAGCCCGACGAGGTCGAGCAGCTCGGCCACCCGCCCGGCCGCCTCCCGCCGTGACCGCCGCCGCGTCCGCAGGCCGAAGGCGATGTTGCCGGCCACGTCGCGCTGCGGGAACAGCTGGTGGTCCTGGAACATCAGCCCCAGGCCACGCCGGTGCGCCGGCACCCCGCGCTGGTCGCGGCCGGACAGCCGCACCACGCCCTCGTCCACCGGCGTCAGCCCCGCGACCGCCCGCAGCAGCGTCGACTTGCCGCTGCCACTGGGCCCCAGCACGCACACCACCTCGCCCTCGGCCACCGACAGCCGCACGCCGTCCAACGCGGCGCGCGCGCCGTAGCGCACGCGCACCCCGTCCAGTTCCAGCAGGCTCATCCCGTTCTCCGTCTCCCACCGCGTCAGAAGGTCCCGGCGGAACGACTCGGCGCCAGCCGTTCCAGCGACAGCAGGGTCACCGTGCAGACCAGCATCAGCACCACACTCAGCGCCATCGCCTGCCCGTAGTTCTCCGCCCCCGCGCGCCCCAGCAGCCGGGCGACCGCGACCGGCAGCGTCGGCTCGTCGGGCCGCGCGAGAAAGACGGTGGCGCCGAACTCGCCCAGCGAGACGGCGAACGCGAAGCCGCCGGCCACCAGCGCGGATCGCCACACCAGCGGCAGGTCCACCGCGCGCCAGGCCCGCCACGGCGAGGCCCCCAGCACGGCCGCCGCCTCCCGCAGCCGCTCGTCCACCGCGCCCAGCACCGGCACCAGCACCCGCACCACGAACGGCACGCCCACCAGCGCCTGGGCCAACGGCACCAGGACCCACGACGACCGCAGATCCAGCGGCGGCTCGTCCAGCGCGATCAGGAAGCCGAAGCCGACGGTCACCGCGGAGGTGCCGAGCGGCAGCATCAGCAGCGCGTCGAACCCCCTGGTCAGCCGCCCGGCCCGCCGGGTCAGCGCGACGGCCGCGCAGCCGCCGACCAGCAGCGCGATCGCCGTCGCCGCGGCGGCGAACCGCAGCGAGTTCCCCACCGCCTCCGCCGGCGCCACCAGAAACGTCCCGTCGGCGTGCGCCAACGCCCGGTAGTGGTGCAGCCCGTAGCCGTCCGGGCCGGCCAACGACCGTTCCACCAGCACGCCGAGCGGCAGCGCGAGCAGCAGCGCCACGGTCGCCAGCACCCCGCCCAGCGCCGTCCACTGCGCCCAACCGCGCGGCGGACGCGCCGTGCCCGCGGGGTCGACCAGCCGCAGCGCGCCAACCCGCCGCCGCGTCACCAGCCGGTGTGTCACCAACAGCGCGACCACGGCCGTCAGTTGGACCAACGTGAGCACGGCGGCCGTGTCCAGCCGCAGCAGCTGCGCCGTCTGCCGGTAGATCTCCACCTCCAGCGTCGCCCGGTCCGGCGTGCCCAGGATCTGGATCACCCCGAACGAGGTGAAGGTGAAGAGGAAGACCATGAGCGCCGCCG
Source organism: Streptomyces zhaozhouensis (assembly GCF_900230195.1). Classification (GTDB taxonomy): domain Bacteria; phylum Actinomycetota; class Actinomycetes; order Streptomycetales; family Streptomycetaceae; genus Streptomyces; species Streptomyces zhaozhouensis. The sequence goes on along the minus strand of NZ_OCNE01000018.1, from coordinate 69,095 downwards.
CCGCCACCGAGGGCGTCAACGCCGGCAGCGTCACCCGCCGCCACGCGGCCAGCCGCCCGGCGCCCAGCACCCGCGCCGCCTCCTCCTGCCGCGGGTCCAACTGCGCCCACAGCCCGCCGACCGTGCGCACCACGACCGCGTAGTTGAAGAAGACGTGCGCCAGCAGGATCGCCCACACCCCGTCGTCCAGCCGCACGCCGAACGCGTCGTCCAGCACCCCGCCCCGCCCCACCAGGGCCAGGAACGCCGCACCCGTCACCACGGTCGGCAGCACGAACGGCACGGTCACGGCGGCGTGCAGCACCCGGCGGCCGGGGAACCGCAGCCGCGCGAAGACATAGGCGGCCGGCAGCGCCAGCACCAGCGTCAACACGGTGGAGGCCGCCGCCTGCCAGCAGGTGAACCACAGCACCCGCAGCGTGCCGGGGTCCCCCACCACCTCCGTCAGCCGGTCCCACTGCCAGCCGCCGTCCTCCCGCAGTCCACGCCCGACGATCGCGGTCACCGGATAGCCGAAGAAGACGACGAAGAACAGCAGGGGCGCCGCCAGCAGCGCGCCCCTGACCAGGGCGGAGCGCGTCACCTGACGACCAGGTCGGTCCACTCGTCGATCCACTCGTCCCGGTGCGCGGCGATCTCCTCGGGCGCCACCTCGTGGACCTCGTCCACGGGCTCGGCATACCGGGTGAACTCCTCCGGCAGCGCCGCGTCCTCACGCGCCGGCCGCACGAACATGCTCAGCGGCATGTCCTCCTGGAACGGCAGCCCCAGCAGGAAGTCCAGCAGCGCCCGGCCGCCCTCCTCGTTGGCCGCGCCCTCCAGCAGCCCGGCGAACTCGACCTGCCGGAAGCAGGTCTCCGTCGCCACCCCGGTCGGCGCCTCCTCGGGCCGCTCGTCGCCGCCGTAGACCACGCCGGCCGGCGGGCTGCTGGCGTAGGAGACGACCAGCGGCCGGTCGCCGCCCTGGCCGGCGCCGGAGAAGCGTTCGTTGTACGCCTGCTCCCAGCCCTCGACCACCTCGACGCCGTTCTCCCGCAGCGACTCCCAGTACGGGCCCCAGCCGTCCTCGCCGAAGGCGGCGACGGTGGCGAGCAGGAAGCCGAGCCCCGGCGAGGAGGTGGCCGCGTTCTGCACCACCAGCAGGTCGGCGTAGGCCGGGTCGGCCAGGTCCTGAAGGGTGCGCGGCGGGGCGAGGTCGTGCTCCTCGAACCAGGCGCGGTCGTAGTTGACGCAGATGTCGCCCGTGTCGACCGGGGTGACCCGGTGCTTCTCGTCGTCCAACCGGAGCTCGGCCGGGACGTGTTCCAGCCCCGCCGCCTCGTGCGGGGTGAAGATCCCGGCCTCCAGGGCGCGGGAGAGCAGGGTGTTGTCCACGCCGAAGAGCACGTCGCCCTGCGGGTTGCCGGCGGAGAGCACCGCCTGGTTGACGACCACGCCCGCGTCGCCGGCGCGCAGCAGCTTCACGCGGTGGCCGGTCTCCTCGGTGAACCGCTCCAGCACGGCGTCGGAGACCAGGAACGACTCGTGGGTGACCAGCACCACCTCGTCGCCGCCCGAGCCCTCGCCCTCGTCACCGCCACCGTCGGAACCGCAGGCGGTGAGCGCGCCGAGTCCGAGGACGAGCAGGGCGGCCGTGGCCCGGTGGATGCTGCTGCGCTGCATGACGTCGCTTTCTACGCGCGGGCGGACGCGGGCAGCACGAGAGGAGGTCCGAACTTCCTACCCAGCATGACCTGGGCGAGGTTCGAGGGTCTGCGGCCGGTGCCGCACTCTCAGCGCTGCGAGCGCTCCCCTGTCGGATTCCGCGCGCCGGAGCGCGCGGTCGATACACACATGTTCGAACGCCCACGATAACAGCACGTGCCACGCGCCGACCCGGCGGACCGGCGCGCGCACCGGGTCCCGGCGGGCTCAGCCCTCGGCGGCGAGCTGGCCGCAGGCGGCGGCGATCTCCTGCCCCCGGGTGTCGCGCACCGTGCAGGCCACGCCGCCCGCGTTGACCAGCCGCACGAACTCCCGCTCCACCGGCTTCGGGGAGGCGTCCCACTGGGAGCCGGGCGTCGGGTTCAACGGGATCACGTTGACGTGGACCAGCTGCCCCAGGTGCTTCCGCAGCCGCTTCGCCAGCAGCTCGGCCCGCCACGGCTGGTCGTTCACGTCCCGGATCAGCGCGTACTCGATCGACACCCGGCGGCCCGAGGTGTCCGCGTAGTACCGCGCCGCGTCCAGCACCTCCGACACCGGCCACCGGTTGTTGACCGGGACCAGGGTGTCCCGCAGCTCGTCGTCCGGGGTGTGCAGCGACACCGCGAGCCGCACCTGCATCCGCTCGTCCGCCAGCTTCCGGATCGCCGGCGCGAGACCCACCGTGGAGACCGTCACCGACCGCTGCGAGATGCCGAGCCCCGCCGGCGCCGGGTCGGTGATCCGCCGCACCGCGCGTATCACGCGGGCCAGGTTCGCCAGCGGTTCGCCCATGCCCATGAAGACGATGTTGGACAGCCGCCCCGGGCTCGGGGCCCCCGCCTCGTCGACCATCAGCCCGTCCCGCATCACGGCGGCGGCCGAGCGCACCTGGTCGACGATCTCGGCCGTCGAGAGGTTGCGGTCCAGACCCGCCTGGCCCGTCGCGCAGAACGGGCACGCCATCCCGCAGCCCGCCTGGCTGGAGATGCACAGCGTGGCGCGGTCCGGGTAGCGCATCAGCACGCTCTCCAGCAGCGTGCCGTCGTGCGCGCGCCACAGCGTCTTGCGCGTCGCGCCGTCGTCGCACGCCAGCGCGCGGACCTCGGTGAGCAGCGGCGGCATCAGCGCGTCCACCAGCCGCTTCCGGGAGGCGGCCGGGATGTCGGTCATCTCCTCCGGGGCGACGGTCAGCCGGGAGAAGTAGTGGTGGGAAAGCTGCTTGGCCCGGAAGGGCTTCTCCCCCAGCTCGGCGACGGCCGCGGCGCGCTCGTCCGAGGACAGGTCCGCCAGATGGCGCGGCGGGAGGCCGCGCTTGGGGGCATCGAAGACAAGGGGAAGACTAGACACAACAGTCGATTGTGGCACGCTGCCGGACACCCGTGCGCCACGCCCGGGACGGGGTGCGGCACCGCCGGTGCCGCACCCCGTCGGCTACAGCGCGCAGCGCGCGCCGTCGGGCGGGGTCTCCAGACCGACCAGGTAGTCGACGACGATCGCGTCGATGCACGCGTGGGGCCTGGTCAGCGCCGCGCCGTGCTGCGCGCCCTCCACGGTCAGCAGGCTCCCGCCCAGGGCCCGCGCCAGGTTGACCCCGCCCTGGTGCGGGGTGGCCACGTCCCCGGTGACCGACACGGTCAGCGTCGGCGGCAGGTCGACGTCGCCCGAGACATAGGGTCCTGACCGCGTCGGCGGCGCCGGCCACGCCTCGCACACGTGGTGGCGCTCCCCCACCGGCCGGCCGTCGTCGAGCATCGGGGCGGCCTCCCGCACCAGGCGTCCCCGCTCGGCCAGCTCCTCCGGCGTCCGGCGCGGCCAGTCCATGCACCGCACGGCCGTGAAGGCCCCCATCGTGCCGCGGTAACGCCCGTCCGGGCCCCGGTCGTTGATCAGGTCACTCAACGCGAGCAGCCCGTCGCCCCGCCCCTCGGCCAGCTCGGCGAGCGCCTCGACGAGCTGGGCCCGCAGCGACTCGCTCCGCAGTCCGGCCAGCGTGCCGGTGATCGCCAGGTCGTACCCCAGCCCGCGCCCGTCGGCGGTGGGCGCCGGCTCCTCGCGCAGCGGACGCGTCAGCGCCTGGAACTCCTCGGTCCCGCGGGCAGGATCGGTGCCCAGCGGGCAGTCCGCCTCGGCGGCGCACTCCTCCACCAGCCGGTCGAAGCCCTCCTGCCCCGCGGCCGCCTGGGCGATCAACAGCTCGTCCGCGCTCTTCGCCGGGTCGACGGCGCCGTCCAGCACCATCGCCCGCACCCGCTCGGGGAACGCCTCCGCGTAGACCGCGCCCAGCTCCGTTCCGTAGCTGTAGCCGAGGTAGGTCAGCTTCTCGTCGCCCAGCGCCGCGCGCAGCACGTCCATGTCCCGCGCGATCTCCCGGGTGCTGACGCCGGCCAGCGCCCCGTCCCCGCCCGCGCCCTCCGCGCACCGCCGCGCGACCTCGGCCGCCGTCTCCGCGTCGGGCACGGTGTCGACCTCAAGACCGTCGTCGAAGCCCTCGCCGCGGTCCTGCTCCTCGTCGGTGAAGCAGTCCACCCGGGGCAGCGAGGCCCCCGCCCCCCTCGGATCGAAGCCGACCACGTCGAACCGCTGGCCGATCGTCCCCTCCGTCCACAGGGGGTTCGAGGCGGCCATCGCGGCGACCAGGTTCATCCCGGAACCCCCGGGACCGCCCGGGTTGACCAGCAGCGAGCCGATCTTCTCCCCGCTGGCCGGGATCCGCAGCAGGGCGATCTCGCCGCTCGCCCCCTCCGGGTCGTCGTAGTCCCACGGCACGCGCACCCGGGCGCACTCCAGGCGCTCGTCGGCGAACAGCTCCTCGTCCGCGGCGGTCGTCGCGTAGGGCGCGCACGGCTCGAACGCGACGGACTGCTCGTGGAACTCGGACAGATCCGGCGGCGACTCCCCGGGCGGGGCGTCCTGGTCCGTCGTCGCGCAGGCGCCCGCCAGCAGCAGTGTGGCGGCCGCGATGACGCCGTCTCGAACGCGAACGAAGCACGGAGTTCTCCTCAACGACGGGTGACTCGGGTCGTGGTGCCCGCCGACGCTAGGACCGCGCGGCACCGGCCCGGATCCGCCGGCGGTCTCGGGTCGCCGACCGAAGTCGGAGCCGGGGCTCCGACTTCGGGGGGAGGTGGCGGCGCGTCGCCGCCGCCTAGGGTCGCGGTCGTGGACCGAGGGGAAGAGCGAGGGGATGAGAACGCGCACCGGGCGACCCGTGACCGGCTGGCCGACGGCGGGCTGTTCGTCCTGACCGTCGCGGTCGGGGTCGCGGTGACGGTGCTGCGGCGGGACATCGCGCCGACGGAGCCCCGCTGGGTGATGGACCTCGACGCCGTCGCCGGGGTGTTCGGCGCTCTCGCGCTGTGGTGGCGGCGCCGCGCCCCGCTGGTGCTCGGCGTCGTCCTGATCGCGTCGACCGCGGTCTTCGAGACCACCTCGGCCGCCGCGCTGGCCGTGCTCTTCACCGTGGCCGTGCACCGGACGGCGCGCGAGACCCTGCCGCTCGCCGTGGCCAGCGTCCTCGCGCACGGCGTCTACCAGGTGCTGCGGCCGAACCCCCTGCTGTCCGCCTGGATGTTCCTGACCTGGATCGTGACCGTGCATGTCGCCGTCGTCGGGTGGGGGCTGCTGGTGCGCAGCCACCGCCGGCTCATCGCCGCGCTGCGCGCACGGGCCCGCGCCGCCGAGACCGAGGCGCGGCTGCGCACCGAGCACGCCCGCCACGAGGCCCGCGAGGCTCTGGCACGGGAGATGCACGACGTCCTCGGCCACCGGCTGTCGCTGCTCACCGTCAACGCGGGCGCGTTGGCCTACCACCGCGAGGCCACCGCCGAGGAGACGCGGCGGGCCGCCGAGCTGATCCGGGAGAACGCCCACCGCGCGCTGCGGGACCTGCGGGAGGTCATCGCGGTGCTGCGCGCCCCGGAGGGCGACGTGCCGCTCCCGGAGGCCACCGACATCGCCGAGCTCGTCGAGGAGGCCGACCGCGCCGGCGCCGTCGTCCGGCTGCGCGACGAAGCCGGCGTCTCCACCGGCGCCCACCCGGTGCCCACGGCGGTCGGCCGCACCCTCTACCGCTTCGTGCAGGAGGGGTTGACCAACGCCCGCAAGCACGCGCCCACCGCGACCGTCGACGTCACGATCACCGCGGAACCGGGCACCGCGGAACCGGGCACCGCGGAACCGGGCACCGGACTGAGCGCCGAGGTCGTCAACGGGCGCCCCCCGGGGCGGCCCGCGACGGCGCCGCCCGGCGCGGGGGCCGGGCTGCTCGGGCTGGCCGAACGGGTCGCGCTGGTCGGCGGCGACCTCCGGCACGGCCCGACGGGCGGCGGCGGATGGCGGTTGGCCGTCCGGCTACCGTGGTCGACATGACCAGTCAGGCACCGGGTGCCGACCCGGCGGGCGACGCGACCGTCGACGTGCTCGTCGCCGACGACGACCCGGTCGTGCGCTTCGGACTGACGGTGATGCTGCGGGGCGCCGCCGATCTGCGGGTGGTCGCCGAGGCCGAGGACGGCGCCCGCGCCGTCGAGTTGACCGTGCGGCACCGCCCCCACGTCGTCCTGATGGACATCCGGATGCCGGGCGTCGACGGCATCTCCGCCACCGAGGCCCTGCGCGTCCGCGCCCCGGCGGCGCGGGTCGTCGTGCTCACCACATTCGACTCGGACGGCCACGTGCTGCGGGCCCTGCGCGCGGGCGCGGCCGGGTTCCTGCTGAAGGACACCCCGCCCGCAGAACTCGTCGTCGCCATCCGCCAGGCCGCCGACGGCAGGCCGGTGCTCTCCCCCGAGGTCACCCGCCGGCTGATCGACCGCGCCGTGTCCGCGCCGCCGCCGCACGACGCCCGCGCGGACGCGGCACGCCGGCGGCTCGACTCCCTCGCGCCGCGCGAGCGCACCGTGGCCCTGGACGTCGGTGCCGGACACTCCAACGCCGAGATAGCCGCCCGCCACCACCTCGGCCTGGCCACCGTCAAGACCCATGTCTCGGCGATCCTCACCAAGCTCGACCTGAGGAACCGCGTGCAGATCGCCCTGCTCGTCCACGACGCCGGGCTCACCCCGCAGCGGTGAACGCGCGCGGGGGCGGGGGCGCTACTCGACGCCGACGAAGACCGCGAGCAGCAGCCAGACCACCGGGGCCGTGGGCAGCAACGAGTCCAGCCGGTCCATGATCCCGCCGTGTCCCGGCAGCAGCGACCCCATGTCCTTGATGCCCAGGTCCCGCTTGATCATCGACTCGCCGAGGTCGCCCAGCGTCGCGCTGATCGCCACCCCGAGGCCCAGCAGCACGCCCTGCCACCAGGTGCCGTCGTCGATCAGCCACATCATCGAGAGGGCGCCGGCGACAGCGGCGAAGAACACCGCGCCGGCCAGCCCCTCCCTGGTCTTGCCGGGACTGATCCGGGGCGCGAGCTTGGAGCGGCCGAACCGCCAGCCGACGGCGTACGCGCCGGTGTCGCTGACGACGGTGAGCAGTATGAAGACCGCCACCCGCCACTGCCCGTCGTCGGCCGCCAGCATCAGCGCCACGAAGCTGGCCAGGAACGGCACGTAGAACGCGGCGAAGACGCCTGCGGTGACATCCCTCAGGTAGTTCTCCGGGGAGGAGAACATCCGCCACAGGCAGGTGGCGAGCACCGTCAGCGCCATCGCCGACCAGGCGCCCTCGGTCCCCCCGAGGTAGCCGGCCACCACGGTGGCCACGCCGCCCAGCGCCAGCGGCACCAGAGGCACCCGGACGCCCTTGCGTTCGACGAGTCGGGTGGACAGCTCCCACAGGCCGACGACCACGGCCGCCGCTATCACGACGAGGAAGGCGGGCCGGTAGACGAAGAGCGCGGCGAGGACCACGGCGCCGAGCCCCACCCCGACCCCCACGGCGGCCCGCAGGTCACGCCCGGCGCGCTTCTTCCGCGGAGGGGCCGGGGGTTCGGCCGGTGCCCGCCCGGTGGCCGGGGTCGGCCCCCAGGTTGATTCGTTCACGGATGACAGAGTCTCTCTCGGTCCTGATCTTTCGCGATCCTGGTCGGTCACATCGCCACGCGGTGCCCGACCGCTCAGACCTCCAGCAGCTCGGACTCCTTGTGCTTGAGCAACTCGTCGACCTGCGCCACGTACTTGGAGGTGGTGTCGTCCAACTCCTTCTCGCCGCGCCGGCCCTCGTCCTCGCCGACGTCGCCGTCCTTGATCGCCTTGTCGATCGTCTCCTTGGCCTTCCGCCGGACCCCGCGGATGGAGATCTTGGCGTCCTCACCCTTGGTCTTGGCGACCTTGATGAACTCCTTGCGGCGCTCCTCGGTCAGGTCCGGGAAGACCACGCGGATGATATGACCGTCGTTGGTCGGGTTGACCCCCAGGTCGGAGTCCCGGATCGCCTGCTCGATGTTGCGCAGCGACGACTTGTCGAACGGGGTTACCACCGCCATCCGCGCCTCCGGAACGGAGAACGAGGCGAGCTGGTTGATCGGGGTCATCGTCCCGTAGTACTCGGCCACGATCTTGTTGAACATCGCCGGGTGGGCACGGCCGGTGCGGATCGCGGCCAGGTCCTCCTTGGCGACCACGACCGCCTTCTCCATCTTCTCCTCGGCTTCGAGGAGGGCTTCTTCGATCACCACGTGCTCCTGGTTCGATGTGTGCGCTGACGGGCCGTCAGGCCCGCCGGCCCTGGCTGTTGACGAGTGTGCCGATCTTCTCACCCTTTACCGCACGGGCGATATTGCCCTCCGCGAGCAGCTCGAAGACCAGGATGGGCAACTGGTTGTCCCGGCACAGGGTGATCGCGGTCGAGTCGGCGACCTTCAGGTCCCTGGTGATCACCTCGGCGTAGTCCAGGGCGTCGTACTTCACGGCGTCCGCGTTCCGCGCCGGGTCGGAGTCGTAGACCCCGTCCACGCCGTTCTTGCCCATGAGCAGCGCCTCGGCGTGGATCTCCAACGCCCGCTGCGCGGCGGTGGTGTCGGTGGAGAAGTAGGGCATCCCCATGCCGGCGCCGAAGATGACCACGCGCCCCTTCTCCAGGTGGCGCACGGCGCGCAGCGGGATGTAGGGCTCGGCGACCTGGCCCATCGTGATGGCGGTCTGCACCCGGGAGTCGATGCCCTCCTTCTCCAGGAAGTCCTGGAGCGCGAGGCAGTTCATCACCGTGCCCAACATGCCCATGTAGTCGGAGCGGGCGCGGTCCATGCCGCGCTGCTGGAGCTCGGCGCCGCGGAAGAAGTTGCCGCCGCCGATCACCACCGCGATCTGCGCGCCGTCCCGCACCACGGCCGCGATCTCTCTGGCCATCTTGTGCACGACATCGGGATCGACACCGAGCCCGCCGCCGCCCGCGAATGCCTCACCCGACAGCTTCAGCAGGAAACGGCGGGGTTTGTCGTCCTGGTTCATGCCACTCTCCTCGTGCACACGCCAAGGAGGCCACTGCCGGCGGACCTTGCGGTTCCCCTGTACGGCAATGGCCTCCTCGTCACAACTGCGGTCGCCCGGCCGCCGCGACTGCTCGCGCGGCCCGACGGCCTTCCGCCCGACAATAGCCGGGACATGACCGCCCTGCGGTCGGCGGCGCGTCAGGAGACGGCCGCCGACCGAACGGGATCAGGCGCCGACGCGGAAGCGGGCGAAGCCCTGGATCGAGGTGCCGGCCTCGGTGAGGACCTTCTGCACGGACTTCTTGTTGTCCTTGGCGAAGGGCTGGTCAACCAGGACCTTCTCCTTGAAGAAGCCGTTGACCCGGCCCTCGACGATCTTCGGCAGCGCGCCCTCGGGCTTGCCCTCCTCGCGGGCGGTGGCCTCGGCGATGCGACGCTCGTTCTCCACGTCCTCGGCCGGGACCTCGTCGCGGTCCAGGTAGGTGGGCGAGAAGGCGGCGATGTGCTGCGCCACGTCCTTGGCGACGTCGGCCTTGGCGTCGGCGAGCTGCACCAGGACGCCCACCTGCGGCGGCAGGTCGGGGCTGGTGCGGTGCAGGTAGCTGCCCACGTAGCCGCCGGTGAGGCGGGCGAAGCGGTCCAGCACGATCTTCTCGCCGAGGTTGGCGTTGGCCTCGTCGACGAACACCTGGACGGTCTTGCCCGGCTCGATCTCGGAGGCGAGCAGGGTGTCCAGGTCGGCCGGCGCGGTGGCGAAGACGTGGTCGGCCACCTGCTGGGCCACGGCCTGGAACTTGTCGCCCTTGGCCACGAAGTCGGTCTCGCACTTCAGCTCGACCAGCACGCCGGTGGCGTTGTCGTCGGCGATGACGGCCACGACGGCGCCGTTCTCGGCGGTGCGGCTCTCGCGCTTGGCCACGCCCTTCTGGCCCTTGACGCGCAGGATCTCCACGGCCTTGGTGACGTCGCCCTCGGCCTCGTCCAGCGCCTTCTTGCAGTCCATCATGCCGGCGCCGGACAGCTCACGGAGCTTCTTGACGTCGGCGGCGGTGAAGTTCGCCATGGTTACGTGATTCTCTTCCCGGGTCTCGTCGTTGGGGTCGCTGGGCTCGCTCGGAGCGTGGGCCGCACCGACCGGAGACGGCGGTGCGGGGGCCTTTTCCGGCCTTCCCGCACCGCCCGTGCTCTCTCAGCTGTCTGCCGACGGGCCCGCCTGGCGGGCCCGGTCGTCGATCGTCAGGCGCTCTCGCCGGCCGGCTGCGCCTCGGCGGCGGCGGGCTCGGCCGCCGGCTCCGGGGTGGCGGCGGGCTCGGCCGGCTTCTCCTCGGCCGGCTTCTCCTCGGCCTTGGCCTCGGCGGCCTTCTCCTCGGCACCGGTCAGCAGCTCGCGCTCCCACTCGGGCAGCGGCTCGCCGGCCGGCTTCTCGCCGTCCTTCGCCTGGGAGGCGCCGGAGCGGGCGATCAGACCCTCGGCGACGCCGTCGGCGATCACCCGGGTCAGCAGGGTGACCGAGCGGATCGCGTCGTCGTTGCCCGGGATCTTGTAGTCGACCTCGTCGGGGTCGCAGTTGGTGTCGAGGATCGCGACCACCGGGATGTTCAGCTTGCGGGCCTCGCCGACGGCGATGTGCTCCTTCTTGGTGTCCACGATCCAGACGGCGCTGGGCACCTTCTGCATCTCGCGGATACCGCCGAGGGTCTTCTCCAGCTTGGCCTTCTCGCGGGAGAGGACCAGCAGCTCCTTCTTGGTGAGGCCGGAGGCCGCCACGTCGTCGAAGTCGATCTGCTCCAGCTCCTTGAGGCGCTGGAGCCTCTTGTGCACGGTGGAGAAGTTGGTCAACATGCCGCCCAGCCAACGCTGGTTGACATAGGGCATCCCCACGCGGGTCGCCTGCTCGGCGATCGCCTGCTGGGCCTGCTTCTTGGTGCCGACGAACATGACGGTCCCGCCGTGCGCGACGGTCTCCTTGACGAACTCGTAGGCGCGGTCGATGTACGACAGCGACTGGAGCAGGTCGATGATGTAGATGCCGTTGCGCTCGGTGAAGATGAAACGCTTCATCTTCGGGTTCCAGCGGCGGGTCTGGTGCCCGAAGTGGACGCCGCTCTCCAGCAGCTCCCGCATCGTGACGACGGCCATGGCCGTTCTCCTTGTGCATACTCGGTTGTCAGCGCCGGCCGGAAGGCCGGTGCTCCTGACGCCCCTGTCGCGCGGAGCCGGGAGGGCCTGAAGGTCACGACCGCCCACGGACCGAGACGCGCGGCCGCCGACACGCACCGGATGGCCGGTGCGCCCCGGACGGCGGGGCGTGCGAGGTCGACCCGGGTGCCGGGTCGCCACCAGAAGTGTACGGGAACCGGACGGGCCCGGGCGACAGCCACCTAAGCCCCCAACCCGGCCCGCACGCCCCGCGCGTCCCGCGGACCACGCGGTCTCGCACTCGCCCGGCGACGGCGGCCCGGACGGATCCGAGGAGGCCGTCCCACACCCCTCGGATATTACCCACGGTGACGAGCGGCGAACAGCTTCTCCACTCGAACGAGTGGCGAGGTTATCCACAGCCGGCAGGTTATCCACCAAGATCCACTCCGTCTCGCCCTCTCCGTCACAGTGAGTCACGGAGGTGATGCGGTCGTGAACGAGCGAGGTGCGCTGGGCCGCTTCGGCGAGGAGGTCGCCGTGCGGAGGCTGCGACGGTCGGGGATGACCGTCCTGGAGAGGAACTGGCGCTGTCGCGCCGGGGAGATCGACATCGTGGCGGAGGACAGGGCCGGGGCCGCGCTGGTCGTCTGCGAGGTGAAGACCCGCAGGGCCGGCGGGTTCCAGCTTCCGCTGGCGGGGCTGTCGCCCGCGCAGGCGGCGCGGCTGCGGCTGTTGGCCGAGCGGTGGCTGGGAGAGCGGTGGCTGGCGGTCCATCCGGAGCCGCCGCCGGGCGGGGTGCGGATCGATCTGGTCGGGGTGCTGCTGCCCCGGCGGGGCTCCGCCCGCGTCGAGCATGTGCGGGGGGTGGCGTGATGACGTTCGCGCGTACCTGCGCCGTGGCCCTGGTCGGGGTCGAGGGCGTGCCCGTGGAGGTACAGGCCGGGCTTGAGCCGGGGGTGGCGGCGTTCTCGCTGGTCGGGCTCGCGGACAAGTCGCTCACCGAGAGCCGCGACCGGGTGCGGGCCGCGGTGGTCAACTCGGGGGCGGCCTGGCCGCAGAAGAAGCTGACGGTGGGGCTGAGCCCCGCCTCGGTGCCGAAGTTCGGCAGCGGCTTCGATCTCGCCGTGGCCTGCGCGGTGCTGGCCGCGGCCGAGCGGATCGACCCGCGTGTGATCGCGGACGTGATGATGATCGGCGAGCTGTCGCTGGACGGGCGGGTGCGGCCGGTGCGCGGAGTGCTGCCCGCGGTGCTGACGGCCGCCGAGGCCGGGTACCGCCAGGTGGTGGTACCCGAGGGCGCGGTCGCCGAGGCGGCGCTCGTACCGGACGTGGCGGTGCTCGGGGTGCGCAGCCTGCGGCAGTTGATCGCGCTCCTCGCCGACGAGCCGGTGCCGGAGGAGCCGGCGGAGCCGGAGCCGGCGCTCACGGGTCCCGGCTTCGACGGCTGGGGAGTCCTGACGGCGGGGAGCGTGGGCGCGCCGGCGGTGGCGGAGTCGCCGCCGGACCTCGGGGACGTCTCGGGGCAGTCGCTGGCCCGCAGGGCGTTGGAGGTCGCCGCCGCGGGGCGGCACCATCTGCTGCTGAAGGGGGCGCCGGGCGCGGGGAAGACGATGCTCGCCGAGCGGCTTCCCGGGCTGCTGCCGCCACTGAGCAGGAAGGAGTCGTTGGAGGTCAGCGCGGTGCACTCGGTGAGCGGCGCGCTGTCGGCCAGCCGCCCGCTGATCGACCGCCCGCCGTACTGCGCCCCGCACCACTCGGCCTCCATGGCCGCCCTGGTCGGGGGCGGCAGCGGGACGCCGAGACCGGGCGCCATCTCCCTCGCCCACCACGGGGTGCTCTTCGTCGACGAGGCCGCCGAGATGAGCGGGCAGGCGCTGGACGCGCTGCGGCAGCCGCTGGAGTCGGGGTGCGTGGTGGTGGCCAGGGCGGCCGGTGTGGTGCGGATGCCGGCGCGGGTGCTGCTGGTCATGGCGACGAACCCGTGCCCGTGCGGCCGGTTCGGCTCCCCGCTGGGGGACTGCGACTGCCTTCCGGGGACGGTGCGGCGCTACCAGGCCCGGCTGTCCGGGCCGTTGCTGGACCGGGTCGACCTGCGGGTGTCCGTGGAGCCGGTCAGCCGCGCCGAGTTGGTCGCCCCGGGCGGCGGCGAGTCGACGGCCCGGGTCGCGGGCCGGGTGCTGGCCGCGAGGCATCGGGCGGCGGAGCGGCTGGCCGGCACGCCCTGGGGGACCAACAGCGAGGTGCCGGGGCACGCGCTGCGGTCCCGTTGGGCCCCGACGCCGGGCGCGCTGGCGCGGGCGGAGCAGGACATGGACCGGGGCCTGCTCACGGCACGTGGCCTGGACCGGGTGCTGCGGGTCGCCTGGACGATCGCCGACCTCGTCGGGCACGACCGCCCCACGGCGGAGGACGTGGACGCGGCGCTGGAGCTGCGCACCGGGGTGCGGCGCGGTGCCGGTGTCGCCGGGAGCCCCGCGTGACCGCCCCGGGCGAGCGGCTGGCGCGGGCGGCGCTGGCCGGGGTCGTCGAGCCGGGGGACGAGCGGCTGGGGAGGTTGATCGCCGCGTGGGGTCCCGAGCCCGTGTGGGAAGCCCTGCGGAAGGGCCGGCCGGCTCCCGAGGGGGTGAGCGCCCAGCGCTGGTCGGGGCTCGGACTGCGCGCCGAGCAGGCCGATCCCGCGCGCGACCTGGAGCGGATCGGGGAGTTGGGCGGCCGGTTCCTGTGCCCGGGGGATCGGGAGTGGCCCGGTCAGCTGGCCGATCTGGGGGCGGCGGCGCCGATCGGGCTGTGGGTGCGCGGCCCCTGCTCGCTGCGGTTCGTCGGGCTGCGCGCGGTGGCCATGGTGGGCGCCAGGGCCTGCACGGACTACGGGGCCCATGTGGCCGCCGAGTTGTCGACCGGCCTGGCGGAGCGGGGATGGACGGTGGTGTCGGGAGCCGCCTTCGGGATCGACGGGGCCGCGCACCGGGGGGCGCTGGCGGTCTCGGGGGTGACGGTCGCGGTGTTGGCGTGCGGGGTGGATGTCAGCTATCCGCTGGCGCACTCGGAGTTGCTGGACCGGATCGCCGGTGCGGGGCTGGTCATCGCCGAGTTGGCGCCGGGCGACCATCCGACGCGCGGGCGCTTCATCCAGCGGAACCGGGTGATCGCCGCGCTGTCCAGGGGCACCGTCGTGGTGGAGGCGGCGCGGCGCAGCGGCGCCTTGGCGACGGCCCGGCACGCGGCCGGGCTCGGCCGCCATCTGATGGCCGTCCCGGGGCCGGTGACATCGGGGCTCTCCGCTGGTGCCCACCGGCTGATCCGTTCGGAGGCGACGCTGGTGAGCAGCGCGGCGGAGATCATCGAGCTGGTCGGCGAGATCGGGGAGCTGGCCGATCCCGGTCCGGAGCCGCTGGTGCCGCGCGATCTGCTGGCGCCGCGTGCGGCACGGGTGTTGGAGGCCCTTCCGGCCGAAGGCTCCCTGGGGTTGACGGAGATCGCGCGGGGCGCGTGCGCCGGGGAGGAGGAGGCGCGCGCCCGGTTGGTCGAGCTGTGCGCGCTCGGCTTCGTCGAACGGGTGGGCGAGCACTGGCGGTTGCCACCGGGGTCAACCCGACACGCGCGGGTGGTGCTTGCGGGGAAGGCTCATGGCGGCGTGTAAGCCCAGCGTGCGGCCAGCGGAACGTATCTGCGCATCCGTCCCCGCCCGGCGCGTGCGCGATGCGACCTCTCAGTCACGCTACGCTCACAGGGTTCTGTCGACAGAACCCCACCGGACCCCCCGCAGAACGGCTCATGACGACGTATGCCCCAGCACTCCCCCGGGCCCTGGCAGGTGGCCCAGGCTGCACCGGACGCGGCGGAGGGCGCCATGACCCCCTCGGCGCCCGCCGCGCCCTCCGCGCTCGACGAGCTGTGGCGTGCCTACAAGTCCTCCGGTGACGAACGGCTGCGCGAGCAGTTGATCCTCCACTACTCGCCGCTGGTGAAGTACGTGGCGGGGCGGGTCAGCGTCGGGCTCCCGCCCAACGTCGAGCAGGCGGACTTCGTCTCCTCCGGGGTGTTCGGGCTGATCGACGCGATCGAGAAGTTCGATCCGACGCGCTCGATCAAGTTCGAGACCTATGCGATCACCCGCATCCGGGGCGCGATGATCGACGAGCTGCGCGCGTTGGACTGGATCCCCCGCTCGGTCCGGCAGAAGGCCCGCGCCATCGAGCGCGCCTACGCGACGCTGGAGGCCTCGCTGCGGCGCACGCCCACGGAGCCCGAGGTGGCCAAGGAGATGGACGTCACCCTGGAGGAACTGCACGGGGTGTTCAGCCAGTTGTCCCTGGCCAACGTGGTGGCGCTGGAGGAGCTGCTGCACGCGGGCGAAGGCGGGGGCGACCGGCTGAGCCTGATGGACACCCTGGAGGACACCGCGGCCGACAACCCGGTCGAGGTGGCGGAGGACCGTGAGCTGCGCCGGCTGCTGGCCCGCGCGGTCAACACGCTCCCCGACCGGGAGAAGACGGTGGTGACCCTCTACTACTACGAGGGCCTGACACTGGCGGAGATCGGCGCGGTGCTGGGCGTCACGGAGAGCAGGGTGAGCCAGATCCACACCAAGTCCGTGTTGCAGCTGCGAGCCAAGCTCGCCGACGTGCGGGGCTGACCAGGCCGGGACGCCCTCCGCGCGGGCGGCCACGCCCTAGAGTGGAGGGGTGCCCAGGATCGAAGCGGCCACGGTGGCCGAGCATCGCGCGATGCGGCGGGCCGCCCTGCTCGACGCGGCCCGTGTCCTGCTGGTCGAGGGCGGCGCGAAGGCGCTGACGTTCGCCGCGCTGGCCGGGCGGACGGGCCTGGCCCGCTCCTCCGTCTACGAGTACTTCCCCTCACGCGCGGCCCTGGTCGCCGAGCTGTGCGCCAACGACTTCCCGCTCTGGGCCGCCGAGGTGTCGGCCGCCATGGACGCCGCCGACACCCCACGGGCGAAGCTCGGCGCCTATGTGCGCGCGCAGTTGGCGCTGGCGACCGACCGGAGGCACCAGGCGGTGGTGGCGATCTCCGCCAGCGAGTTGGACGACACGACCAGGGCCGGGATCAGGGCCGCCCACGGGGAGCTGGCCGAGCTGGTCGTCTCCGTGCTGCGGGAGTGGGGCCACCGGGAGCCGGCCACGGTCGCCGGGCTGCTGCGCGGCGTGGTGGACGCGGCCGTGGCCGCCGCCACCTCCGGCCCCGGGGCGCCCCCGCCGGAGCGGGTCGCCGAGCTGGCCGTCGCCTTCGTCCTCGACGGGGTCGCCGGCGTGGGTCCCGTCGCCCCCGGAGCCCTCGACGCGCAGTCCGCCCGTGGGCTCGGGGACGCCGGACACCGGGAGGAGCCGGGCGGGGCCCCGGCGTAGCAGCCGCTCCGGCAGCAGCGAGAGCGGGTCCAGATAGGCCGCGCCCCTCAGCAGCCCCCAGTGCAGGCACGGCTCGGCGCAGTGCCATGGCCCGTCCGCCAGCACTCCCAGCGGGTCACCCGCCCGCACCCGGTCCCCCTCCCCCACCAGCGGCTCGACCGGCTCGTGGGTCAGCCGCAGCGGTGGCTGACCGGTACCGGACAGCTCCACGGTGACCGCCCCGCGCCCGGCGACCCGGCCGGCGAATGTCACGCGCCCCTCCGCCGCCGCGCGGACCGTGGCGCCGGGGGCGGTGGCCAGATCGACACCGCGATGTCCCGGCGCCCAGGGCGCGGGGGGAGGCTCGAAGCCGCGCGTCACCGTCGGCCTCGCGCCCCCGACCACGCCGGGCACCGGCCAGCGTGCCGCCCCCGAGCCTGAGGCCCCCGGCTCGGCCGATCGGGCCGCTTCGCCCTCGGGGCCTCCCTCGAACGGCGCCCCGGGGAACGACGCCCCCTCGAACAACGTCCCAGGAACCGACGTCTCAGGAACCGACGCCGGGGCGAACGACGGCGACGGTCGCGGAGACGAGTACGAGGGCGAGGCCGGCAGCAGGGCCGGGCAGAGGAGAGCCAGCGTCAGCAGGGCCACGAGGGCACCCTTCGACACAACGGCCGTGAGGGATCTCATGGCCGGAAGCCTGGCAGCTTTCGCGCACCGAAGGGGACGAGAACGCAAATCTGTGGATAACCCGGGCACTGGCCGGAAACTGCTCACCCACCAGGGTGAAACGGAAGCGTCAGCCCCCGCGCCCGCCCCTGAAGCCGGAGTCTTCGGGGAGGTCCAGTTCGCTGCGATTCAGCTCCTCGATGTTCACATCCTTGAATGTGAGCACCCGCACGCGCTTGACGAAGCGCGCCGGCCGATACATGTCCCACACCCAGGCGTCGGCCATGCTGACCTCGAAGAACACCTCGCCCTGCACCGAGTGGACCTGCATCTCGTAGTCATTGGTGAGATAGAACCGGCGCTCGGTTTCGATCACGTAAGTGAACAGCCCGACCACGTCGCGGTACTCCCGGTAGAGCTTCAGCTCCATCTCGGTCTCGTACTTTTCGAGGTCCTCGGCACTCATGGCGTGATCCCCTTCAGCCGTGCGTTCCCTCATTGTGCGTCACCGAGGACGAGCGCACGCCATCGCGGCGGCGGCCTCGCGAGGTCAGCCGGACCACGGGTCCGTACAGGCCGCCGGCGATGATCAGCACGGCACCGCCGCCGGTCGCCCAGACCAGCAGCCAGAACGGCCCGGTCCCCGAGATGCCGCCCGGCTGATCGGCGAATCCTTTCGCCTCCGACAGCGAACCGATCCGGTCCAGCGGCCACACCGTGGCCGTCACCCGCCCGGAGACGGCATCCCTCGGCACCGTCCCCGGCTCGCCCTCCGCCAGCAGGCTCCGGGAGTCCAGCGAGTCCGAACGGTCATCCCCCATGAGGAAGAGCTCGCCCTCGGGCACCTCGGTATCAAAACCGGTCGGCGAGGCGACTCGTTCGCTCTCGTCGAGATAGGGCTCCTCGATCGGCTCGCCGTTCACCAGCAGCCGGCCGGCGTCGTCACAGCAGGCCACGGTGTCGCCTCCGACGCCGACGACGCGCTTGACCATCGGGAGGTCGCCCCAGTCGGAGCTCCGGAAGACGACCACGTCGCCCCGCCGCACCTCGTGGCCCTCGATGCGCTCGGCGAGCACCCGATCACCCGAGGAGACGGAGGGAGCCATCGAGTTGGTCGGCACCGTGTACGGCTGGTACAGGAAGGCGGCCAGCACGAAGCCACCAAGGAACAGCACGCACCCCAGGCCCACGGCCACGCTGGACAACGTGCGGCCGACCCGCCCGCCACGGCGCGACGTCCCGCTCATCGATGCCCCCTCCTGATTGCTCTCAGAGGGTGACCCTACCCATCGGGGCGGTTCCGATCAGCCCGCGGGGCCCCGCATATCGATCCGCCCGGCCGCCGAGGCGGCCAGTCGGCGGCGCCAGAGCACCAGCGGAACGGCACCCACCAGCGCGACCGCGCCCGGGGCTCCCACCGCAGCCGGCCCGGCCAGCGCGTCGAAGGAACCCGGCACCGGCAGCGTCCCCCAACGGGTCACCGGCCAGGCGATGACGACGGCGCGCCCCACCACGTCGTCCTCGGAGACCGTGCCCTGACCGGCCAGGTTCTGGTGGTAGCGGGAGTCCAGCGAGTCCTGCCGGTGATCGCCCATGACCCACAGCCGCCCCTCGGGCACCTCGATCGGCCCGAACGGACGATCGTCGCACGCGCTGTTCCCCGGGTAGAGGTAGTCGCTCTCGTCGACG
The DNA here is from genome assembly GCF_900230195.1 of Streptomyces zhaozhouensis. GTDB lineage: Bacteria > Actinomycetota > Actinomycetes > Streptomycetales > Streptomycetaceae > Streptomyces > Streptomyces zhaozhouensis. Next base: position 50,195 of record NZ_OCNE01000018.1, on the reverse strand, counting down.
GCCTCGCCGTTCACCAGGACCGGGCCGCCCTTGTGGCACTCCACGGTGTCGCCGCCGACCGCGATGACGCGCTTGATCAGGTCCTTGTCCTCGGAGGACGGCATCAGCCCGATCGTGCTCAACGCGTCCTGCACGGCCGCACCGAACCCGCCGCTGGACGGGGAGTCGCCGAGCCAGCCGCCCGGGTCCTCGAAGACGACGACCTCCCCGCGCTCCGGCGTGGAGCCGAACCACGGGGTGAGCTTGTCCACCAGCACCCGGTCGCCCCGCTGGAGGGTGTTCTGCATCGAGTCCGACGGGATCGAGAAGGCCTGCACCAGGAACGTCTTGATGAACAGGGCCAGCACCACGGCGATCCCGATCAGGATCGGCAGCTCCTTCCAGAAGGAACGGTGCTTACGCCCGCCCTCCTCCGCCTTCTTCTGCTCCGGCTTCTCCTCCGGCGCCCCGGCAGCCTCCCGCGCGCCGTCTTCGCCGGCGCCGGCGGCCGATCCCGAGTCGGGGGTGCCATCGCCGGGCACGTCGCCAGTCGGACTCACCGGACGGTCCTCCGGCTCCTCCGCGTTGGATCGCGCACCCACCGCCACATCCCCCACATCCACTCCTCACGCTCCGCGTTGACCGGTCCGAGGGCCGCAACAGGCCCACCACACCCATAACGAGCGGGAGTTCCGCAGGGATCGGCAGTGGTGGGTTTTCCTTCGCCTCGGTGGGCCCCCGGGCGTTGACCGTGCCCGTGCCGGGGTCGGGGACCCCGGCGAACGCCTCGGCGTCGCCCAGCCGCTGCCAGTGTCCGAAGGGCCAGGCGATCACCATGGCCCGGCCCACGACCAGGCTCTCGGGTACCGTACCCTGCCCCTCGTCGTCCAGGTGATAGCGGGAGTCGGCCGAGTTCGACCGGTGGTCGCCCATCACGAAGAGGCGCTCCTCCGGGACGGTCACCTCGAACTCGATCTGCGAGGGAGGGTTCCCCGGGTAGAGATAGGGCTCGTCCAACGCCGCGCCGTTGACCGTGATCCGGCCGGAGTCGTCGCAGCAGACCACGGTGTCACCACCGACGGCGATCACCCGCTTGATCAGATCCTGATCGTCCTGCGACGGCAGCAGACCGATCCAGGTCAGAAAGTCCCGCCCCTGCTCGATCCCGACCGGCAGTTCGCTCTCCGTGGTCTCGGCCCCCTCGGAGGCGAGCCAACCGCCCGGGTCCCTGAAGACCACGACATCCCCCCGGTCGGGCTTCCAGCCGAACCACGGGGTGAGCTTGTCCACCAGCACCCGGTCGTCGATCTTGATCGTCTCCTCCATCGAACCGGAGGGGATCACGAACGCCTGCACCAGAAACGTCTTCAGCACCAGCGCTATCAGCAGCGCGGTGCCGATGAGTATCGGTATCTCACGGGTGGCGCGCAGCCGCCTGCGGCGCTTGATGCGCTTGGCCGCGCGGCGGCGGGCCGCCCGCCCCTCGCCGGGGCCGCGCAGCGTCGCGGCGGGCTCGTCCCCCGGCTCCTCGCGGGGCGCGCCCCGCGAGGCCGCGTGCCGTCCCCACCGCTCCTGGTCCGCCTCGTCCGACGACGCCCCCGCGCCGGGCGCGCCCTGGGCCGCCCCGGAGTCGGGTCGCTCGTGCCCCCGCCCCGCGGCGCGCTCCGGGCGATCACCCCGGCGCCCGCGCGGACGGCCTCGCTCACCCATGGTCCGACCGGAGCGACGTCCAGCGCCCCACGGGCCAACCGACCCAGTCCGCGCGGCCGATGACCTTGTCCTCAGGGACAGTGCCACCCCCCGGGGAGCCCAGATACTCCCTGGAGTCCGCCGAGTCAGAACGGTGGTCGCCCATTACCCACAACCGTCCCTCGGGCACTCGAATATCAAACCTGACATTCGAAGGTTTGTCCCCCGGATGCAGATATGGCTCCTCCAGGGGCTCGCCGTTGACCTCGATCCGCCCCTCGTCGTCGCAACAGCGCACCCGGTCCCCACCGATCCCGATCACCCGCTTCACGAAGTCCGTGTCGGACGAGCTGGCCAGCCCCACGGCGCCCGCCGCGGTGCGCAACAGCCGCTCCAACGGCCCCGGATCGGGCTCCTGGGCGACGAAGGAACCCGCGCCGTCGAAGACCACGATGTCCCCCCGTTCCACCTCGCCGCCGAAGCTGTAGGCCAGCTTGTTGACCAGTACCCGGTCCCCCACCCGCAGCGTGCCCTCCATGGACCCGCTGGGGATCACGAAGGGCTGCACCACGAACCGGCTGACCAGGGAGGTCACCACCACGGTAGCCAACGCCACCGACAGCCAGAAACGGGCCGAGCGCGGCCAGCGCCTGCGGGACTTCGGTGAGTCTGAGGGCTGGTCGCGCTCGGGTGGTTCGGAGGAGGCCCCCGCGTCGGAGTCGGTCACGCGGAGATGCTAACCGCCCGCGAGGGGAGGTCAGTTCTCCCGCTTCTCCTTGATCTTGGCGGCCTTGCCGCGCAGGTTGCGCAGGTAGTAGAGCTTGGCGCGGCGGACGTCACCGCGGGTCACGACCTCGATCTTCTCCGCCACGGGGGTGTGGACCGGGAAGGTGCGCTCGACGCCGACGCCGAAGCTGATCTTGCGGACCGTGAAGGTCTCCCGCACGCCGGAGCCCTGGCGACGGATGACCACGCCCTTGAACTGCTGCACACGGGAGCGGTTGCCCTCGATGACGCGGACGTGGACGTTGACGGTGTCACCCGGGCGGAAGTCGGGGACGTCCTCGCGCAGGGAGGCGCTGTCGATGCTGTCCAGGAGGTTCATGGCCTGCTGCTTTCCTCGCCCGATGCCACAGGTCATCGGCGGAACGTCGAGAAGTGGGTGTGGTGCGGCGCGACGCCCGGCGGCGTCGGTCCCCCTGTGGCGGGGTCGCACGCCCGGCGTGAGCCAGCGGCCTATTCTTCCACGGCCTCGGGCGCCCGCCAAAATCGGCCGTCCGCGTCCTCCCGCCAGCCCAGTTCGGCCAGGGTCGCGCGGTCGTGCCTGTCGAAGCCCTCGGGGCCGCGCCCGGTGATCAGATCGGGACGGTGGGCGCTGGTGCGCCGCAGCGCCTCGTCCCTGCGCCAACGGGCGACGCGCCCGTGGTGGCCGCTGCTCAGCACCTCGGGCACGGTCCTGCCGCGCCACTCGGGCGGCTTGGTGTAGACCGGCCCCTCCAGCAGCTCGGCCATCGCCCCTGGCGCGAACGAGTCGTCCCGGTGCGAGTCCGCGTTGCCCAGCACCCCGGGGAGCAGCCGCGCGATGGCCTCGACCATCACCAGCACCGGCGCCTCGCCCCCGGCCAGCACGTAGTCGCCGACAGACAGCTCCCGCACGTCCAGCCGCGCGCCGTACTCCTCGATCACCCGTCGGTCGATCCCCTCGTACCGCGCCGGGGTGAAGACCAGCCAGGGTTCACGGGCCAGCTCGACGGCCAGCTCCTGGGTGAACGGCCGCCCGCTCGGCGTCGGCACGACCATCACGGGACGCCCCTCGCCCGAGGCCAGCACGGCGTCCAGCGCCTCGCCCCAGGGCTCGGGCTTCATGACCATGCCCGGCCCGCCGCCGTAGGGAGTGTCGTCGACCGTGTGGTGCCGGTCGTGGGTGTGGGCGCGCAGGTCGTGGACGCGGACGTCGAGCTGGCCCCGGGCGCGCGCCTTGCCGACGAGGGAGACGTTCAACGGCTCCAGGTACTCGGGGAAGATGGTGACGACGTCCAGCCTCACGCGCCGGCCCCCGGCTCCGCCGCCGAACCCTGCCCGTCCAGCTCCAGCAGTCCGGGCGGCGGGTCGACGACCACCCGGCCGCGCTCCAGGTCGACCTCGGGCACGATCGCCTCCACGAAGGGGACGAACACCTCGCCGCCCTCGGGCCCGGCCACCACCAGCAGGTCCTGCCCCGGCAGATGGGACACCTCGCGCACGGTGCCGACCTCCGCCCCACCGCGCGCGGTGACCACGGTCAGCCCGACCAGCTGGTGGTCGTAGAACTCCTCGGGGTCGTCCGGGAGTTGGTCGGGGTCCACCTCGGCGACCAGCAGGGTGTTCCGGAGCGCCTCGGCCGCGTCGCGGGAGCCGACGCCGGCGAACCGCAGCAGCAGGCGGCCGCCGTGCACCCGGCCGCTCTCGACGGTCAGCGGGCCGACGCCGGCCGGCTCGGTGGTCAGGACCTCGCCGGGGGCCAGCCGCAGTTCGGGCTCGTCGGTGCGCACCTCGACGGTGACCTCGCCCTTGATCCCGTGGGCGCGGCCCACGCGCGCGACGACCAGTTGCACTGTGCTCTTCGTTCCTCACGTGGTGGCGGGTCGGGGACCCGCGGATGGCGGGGCGGCACGCGTGAGGGCCGGGTGCGGCGAACCGCACCCGGCCCTCACGGTGATGCCATGTGACGCTCTCAGCGGACCTCGTCCGCGTCGACCAGGTCGACACGGATGCCCTTGCCCCCGAGCGCGCCCACGACCGTGCGCAGCGAACGCGCGGTGCGGCCGTTGCGGCCGATCACCTTGCCGAGGTCCTCGGGATGCACCCGGACCTCCAGCACACGGCCCCGGCGCAGAGTGCGCGAGGCGACCTGGACCTCGTCGGGATTGTCGACGATGCCCTTCACCAGGTGCTCCAGGGCCTCCTCAAGCATCTCAGCCCTCGGAGGACTCGGCCGGTGCCTCGGCCTTCTTCTCGGCCTTCTTCGCCTTGGGGGTGATGGCCTCGCCCTTCGGCTCGCCACCCGACTCCTTGGCGGCGGCCTCGAAGGCGGCGCGGCGGTCGGGGCGGACGGCGGGCTCCTTCAGGGGCGGCGGGGCCGGCAGACCACGGAACTTCTGCCAGTCGCCGGTCGCCTTGAGGATGCCGAGCACGGCCTCCGTCGGCTGGGCACCGACGCTCAGCCAGTGCTGCACGCGGTCCGAGTCGACCTCGATGCGCGACGGGTTCTGCACCGGGTGGTACAGGCCGATCTCCTCGATGGCCCGACCGTCCCGGCGGGTACGTGCGTCGGCGACGATGATGCGGTAGTGAGGCGAACGGATCTTGCCCAGACGCTTCAGCTTGATCTTGACTGCCACGGGTGTGGTGTCTCCTGCGTGATTGACGTGGTGAGCCCGTCCGCGCCGCGTGGGGATGCGGCCGGCCGAGGCCCGGTGGACTGCGGCAGCCGAGGGAGAGAGGGTTCCTGGCGACTGTCGAGTTCAGCGGACCATTCTGCCACAGCCGCTCAGGAGGAGGCCGCCACGGTCACCGCTTCCACGATCTGGAAGGGCGTCTTGCAGGCGCCGCACATGATCGGGGCCTGGGCCAGCACCGAGGGCACCACCCGGACGTTCCGACCGCAGTCGCAGACGGCCTTGACGCGGACCCCACCGCCGGAGGAACCGTGGCGGGCGGCCGGGCCGCGGAAGCTGCGCTTGGTGTCGCTGGCCGTCGCGGCCAGGTGCGCCTTGAGGGCGCGCTGGAGCCGCTCGGCGGTGAGCCGGTAGCGGCGCTTGGTCTCCGGGCTGACGGTGACCAGCGAGAAACCGCTGCTGGGGTGCGGCTCCTCGGGGTGGTCGAGCCCGAGCTCCTCGGCGATCGCGAGGAACCTGCGGTTGTGGTAGCGCCCCGCGCGAGAGGTGTCCCTGACCCCCCGGGCGGCGGCGATGCCGTGCACCGCCTCGTGCAGCAGTCGTTCGAAGGAGAGCTCGGCGCCGCAGGCCGACGAGGACTCTCCGATCAGGGATTCGGGCGCGGCCAGGTCCGGCAGCTCCGGGTGGTGCCTCTGGATGTCGGCCCACGCGTGTGCCAGCTCGGCGGCGAGAACTGGTGGTGTCGTGCTCACGTCGTGGATAACGAGCGATGCCCCCGCTGTGTTCCGATTCCGGGGCAAGTCCGCGAATTTGCACTTACCCGTCAGTTCGTAGCGCACACACGAGGGCCCGGGGGCGGCGGGCACCGCCCCCGGGCCGGGGCTCAGTAGGAGCGGCCCACCACGGCCAGCGTGCCGGGGGCGTCGTCCGAGGTCGGCACGGAGCCGTCCTCGGCGACCAGGCAGCGCACGGTGACGGCGTCCTCGGCAAGGCGCTTCTCGCCCTCCGCGCCGACCTCCGACCACGGCAGCCGCGCCCAGCCGCCGGACTTCGCCGCCTCGGCGGCCTCGTCCAGGGTCCGCACGTCGAAGGTGCGGCTCTCCCTGCGCTCCCGCGACTGCCGCAGCAGCAGCTCCTGGTCCTCCTCCAGCGCGGTCGGGACCACGGTGGGCAGCGCGTCGATCGCGACCGGCTCCTTGCCGCCGGGAACGCGCCGCGCCAGCATCGCGGTGCCCGCCTCCAGGTCGCGCGGCCCGACCTCGACGCGGATCGGCACGCCCTTCAGCTCCCAGTCGACCGCGCGACGGCCGAACGGGATGTCGGTGCGGTCGTCCACCTCGACGCGGACGCCGGCGGCGGCCAGCTGGGCGCCGATCTCGCGGACCCGGGTGACCACCGCGTCGTCGCCCTTGATCGCCAGCACGACGGCCTGGACGGCGGCGAGCCGGGGCGGCACGCGCAGACCGTTGTCGTCGCCGTGGGACATGATCAGACCGCCGACCATGCGGGTCGAGGCGCCCCAGGAGGTCTGCCAGACCAGGTCGCGTTCGCCGTCCTTCCCGAGGAAGCGGGTGTCGAAGGCGCGGGCGAAGTTCTGGCCCAGCTCGTGGCTGGTGCCCATCTGGAGCGCCTTGCCGTCGGCCATCATGGCCTCCAGCGTCAGGGTGTTGATCGCGCCGGCGAAGCGCTCGGAGGGCGTCTTGCGGCCCAGCACCACGTCGATGCCGAGCACGTTGACCATCACGTCGGCGTAGACGTCGGTGTGGATCAGCGAGGCGAAGTCGCGGGCGTCCTCGTAGCTGGCGTGGGCGGTGTGCCCCTCCTGCCAGAGGAACTCGCTGGTGCGCAGGAAGACCCGCGGCCGCATCTCCCAACGGACCACGTTGGCCCACTGGTTGATCAGCAGCGGCAGGTCGCGGTAGCTCTGCACCCACTTCGCGAAGTACTCGTTGATGATGGTCTCGGACGTGGGGCGGACGACCGCCGGCTCCTCCAGCTGCTTGCCGCCGCCGTGGGTGACCACGGCCAGCTCGGGGGCGAAGCCGTCGACGTGCTCGGCCTCCTTGGCCAGGTACGACTGCGGGATCAGCAGCGGGAAGTAGGCGTTGCGCGCGCCGGTCGCCTTGATCCGGGTGTCCAGCTCCGCCTGCATCCGCTCCCAGAGACCGTAGCCGTACGGTCGGATGACCATGGTGCCGCGGACCGGCCCGTTGTCGGCCAGCTCGGCCTTGCTGATCACGTCCTGGTACCAGCGGGGGAAGTCCTCCGCCTGGGGGGTGAGTACGGGAGCCTTTGCCATGGCGCCGATGGTACGGGGGAACGGGCCGGGAGCGTGAATCGGTTCTCCCGGCCCGCTCCCCCGGTGGGTCACTTCGGCGGGAGGATGTCCCGGAACTCCTTGGGCAGTTCGAAGTCGCCCGGGTCCTGGCCCGCGCCCGGGATGCCGAAGGCGTCGCCCTCCTGGGAACGGCCGCCGGACTCCGCCTCGGCCTGACGCTTCATCGGGTTGCCGGAACGGCGCCTGCCCTTGGCCTTCTTCTGCTGCTTGCCCTTGCGCTTGCCGGCGCCGGGGCCGCCCATCCCGGGCATTCCCGGCATCCCGGGGACGCCGCCGCCCTGGGCCATCTTGGACATCATCTTGCGGGCCTCGAAGAACCGCTCCACCAGGTTCTTCACGGCGCTGACGTCGACACCGGAACCCTTGGCGATGCGGGCCCTGCGCGAGCCGTTGATGATCTTCGGGTCGTCGCGCTCGGCCGGGGTCATCGACTTGATGATGGCGGCGGTGCGGTCGACCTCGCGCTCGTCCAGGTTGTTGATCTGGTCGCGCATCTGGCCCATGCCCGGCATCATCCCGAGCAGCTTGGAGATGGAGCCCATCTTGCGGACCTGCTCCATCTGGGACAGGAAGTCGTCGAGCGTGAACTCCTTCGGCCCCTTGGCCAGCTTGCTGGCGAGCTTCTCCGCCTCCTGCTGGCTGAAGGTGCGCTCCGCCTGCTCGATCAGGCTGAGCACGTCGCCCATGCCGAGGATGCGCGAAGCCATCCGGTCGGGGTGGAAGGCGTCGAACTCGTCGAGCTTCTCGCCGTTGGAGGCGAACATGATCTGACGCCCGGTGACCTGCGCGATCGACAGCGCGGCACCACCCCGGGCGTCACCGTCGAGCTTGGAGAGGACCACGCCGTCGAAGCCGACGCCGTCCCGGAACGCCTCGGCGGTGGAGACGGCGTCCTGGCCGATCATGGCGTCGACGACGAAGAGGATCTCGTCCGGGCTGACGGCGTCCCTGATGTCGGCGGCCTGCCGCATCAGCTCCTCGTCGATGCCCAGCCGGCCGGCGGTGTCGACGACCACCACGTCGTGCTGCTTGTCCCTGGCGAACGCCACGGAGTCCTGGGCGACCTTCACCGGGTCGCCGACGCCGTTGCCCGGCTCGGGGGCGAAGACCGCCACCCCGGCGCGCTCGGCGACGACGCTCAACTGGTTGACGGCGTTGGGGCGTTGCAGGTCGCAGGCGACCAGCAGCGGGGTGTGGCCCTGCTGCTTGAGCCAGCGGCCGAGCTTGCCGGCGAGGGTCGTCTTGCCGGCGCCCTGGAGGCCGGCGAGCATGATCACCGTCGGCGGGTTCTTGGCGAAGCGCAGCCGGCGGGTCTCACCGCCCAGGATGCCGACGAGCTCCTCGTTGACGATCTTGACGACCTGCTGGGCCGGGTTGAGCGCCTTGGAGACCTCGGCGCCCAGCGCGCGCTCCTTCACCTGCTTGATGAAGGCGCGCACCACGGGGAGGGCGACGTCCGCCTCGAGCAGGGCGATGCGGATCTCGCGTGCCGTGGCGTCGATGTCCGCCTCGCTCAGACGGCCCTTGCCCCTGAGGTTCTTGAACGTGGCCGCGAGGCGGTCGGAGAGTGTGTCGAACACGGCGCTGGCGAATCCTTACACGTCGGCGGGTCTGGTCGGCGGTGCCCTCCAGCGTATCCGCCCGGCGGGGGAAGGTGTCAGCCCGTGTGCGTACCGCTCTCGCCGGCGAGGGCCCGTTCCAGGTCACGGGCCAGCTCGGCGGCCCGTTCCGGGAGCAGCGGGGCGCCGTCCGCGGTGGTCACGTAGAAGGCGTCGACGGCGTTGGCGCCCAGGGTGCTGACGTGCGCGCTGCGCACCCGGACCCCGGCGGTCTCCAGGGCGCGGCCGATGCGGTGCAGCAGGCCGGGGGCGTCCTGGGCGCGGACCTCGATGACCGTGGCCAGCCGGGAGCCGGCGGGCGCCACCGTCACGCGGGGCGGGGGCGCGGGGCGGGGGCGGCGCGGGCGGCGTTGGGCCGCCTCGCGCTCGGCGAGCCGGCGGCCGACGGCGAGCGAGCCGTCCAGGGCGCGCACCAGGTCGGCGCGGAGCCGTTCGGCCGCGGGCGGGGAGCCGTACTCCGCGGTCACCCGCCACTCGAAGAGCAGCACCCGCCCGGCGCCCACGGGATCGTGGGAGCGCACCCTGGCGGTGCGCACGGCGAGCCGGTGCAGGGCGAGCACGCCGGCGACGGCGGGCAGCAGCCCGGGGCGTTCGGGGAGGGCGATGTCCAGCTGGACGCCGACCGGGGCGTGCGGCTCCGGGCCCTCGGCGTCCTCGGCGCGCAGCGCGAGGGCGGGGCCGTGGGTGCGGAACGCCTCGACGGCCAGCCGTTCCGCGGCGATCGAGGGGCCGGGCTCGGCGGGCGGCGGTGGTCCCTCGCCGAGGCGGGCGGCGACGCGCGCGACCAGCCCGGCGACCAGCGAGGCGCGCCAACGCGACCAGGCCGCGGGGCCGGTGGCCAGCGCGTCGGCCTCGGTGAGCGCGTGCAGCAGCTCCAGGGTGAGCGGGTCGCGCACCGCCTCGACGACGGGCGTGAGCGTCGCCGGGTCGTCGAGGTCGCGGCGGGTGGCGGTCTCGACCAGCAGCAGGTGGTGGCGGACCAGCGTGGCGAGGGTCTCGGTGTCGGCCGTGTCGAAGCCGATCCTGGTCGCCATGTCCCTGGCGATGGTCTCGCCGGCCACGCTGTGGTCGCCGGGCCAGCCCTTGCCCATGTCGTGCAGGAGCGCCGCCACCAGCAGCAGGTCGGGGCGGCGCACCCGGCGGGTGAGCGCGGAGGCCCGCACGGCCGTCTCGACGAGGTGCCGGTCGACGGTCCAGCGGTGCACGGGGTTGCGCTGGGGACGGCAGCGGACGCGTTCCCAGTCGGGCAGCAGCCTGGTGACCAGCCCGCCGGACTCCAGCGCCTCCCACACCGGGACGGTGTCGGGCCCGGCGCCGAGCAGCGTGACCAGCTGTTCGCGCGCCTCCGCCGGCCAGGGCACGGGCAGCGCCGCCGGTCGGGCGGCCAGCGCGGCGACCGCGGGCGGCGCCAGCGGCAGGCCGGCCTCGGCGGCCGCAGCGGCGGCGCGCAGCGGCAGCACCGGGTCGCGGTCGGGCCTGGCGGTGCGGGCCAGGCCGACCTCGCCGTCCTGCTCCACCACGCCGTCGGCCAGCGGAACGCGGCGCTCGACGGGCGCCGCGCGCCGGCCGAAGCGCCGGCGCGCGGTGCGGGCGCGCAGCACCCGGCCGACCTCGCGCCAGGTGACGTCGGAGGCGTAGGAGATCGTGCGGCCCGCCTCGTAGACGCGGCGCAGCAGGCTCTCGGCGTCCAGGGCGCCGAGCGCGGCCGCCACCTGGTCCTGGTCCTGGAGGGCGAGCCGTTCGGTGGCGCGGCCGGTGGTCAGGTGCAGTGCGTCGCGCACGTCGAGCAGCGTGGCGCGGGCCGCCTCAAGCCCCTGGCGCGGGGCGTCGGCGAGCCAGGAGGCGGCCACTGCGCGCAGCGCGGTGGCGTCCCGCAGCCCGCCGGCGGCCTCCTTGAGGTCGGGTTCCAGCAGGTGGGGCAGTTCGCCGTGGCGTGCGGCCCGTTCCCGGCCCAGCTCCCGGAGCGCGGGGAGGCGCGCGTGGGCGCCGGAGCGCCACTGGCCGAGGAGTTCGGTGCGCAGCTCGGCGGTGAGCGCGGCGTCGCCGGCGAGGTGGCGGGCGTCGAGCAGCCCCAGCTGCGCCCGGAGGTCGTCGGCGGCCGTGGCGCGGGCCTGGGCGACGGTGCGCACGGAGTGGTCCAGGGCCAGGCCCAGGTCCCACACCGGGTACCAGAGGCCGTCGGCGACGGCCGCGATCTCCCGGGGCCTCGCCTTCCCGTCGTGCAGCAGGAGCAGGTCGAGGTCGCTGCGCGGGGAGAGCTCGCCCCGCCCGTAGCCGCCGACGGCGACCAGGGCGACCCGGCCGGCGCGGGGTTGGGCGCGCAGCAGCCCGGCGAGCCAGTCGTCGGTGAGGCGGGCGAGCTCGGAACGACGGGCGGGCCCGGACCGCGCCTCCTGCTGGAGGAGGCGCAGCCGGGCCGAGGCATAGCCGCCGTCGGGCCCCTCGTGTGCGCCCGTGGTGGGGGTGGGGGCCGTCATGCGGTGCCTGCTTCCGTGGGGTGCGTGGGCTGGGGGCCGTTCAGAGGGCGTCCGGGCCGCGTTCCCCGGTGCGGACCCGGACGGCGGTGTCGACCGGGAGGGTCCACACCTTCCCGTCGCCGATCTTGCCGGTCCTGGCGGCCTTGACGACGACCTCGACGAGCTGGTCGGCGTCGTCGTCCTCGACCAGGATCTCGACGCGCAGCTTGGGCACCAGGTCGACGGTGTACTCCGCGCCCCGGTAGACCTCGGTGTGGCCGCGCTGGCGGCCGTAGCCGCTGGCCTCGGTGACGGTCAGGCCCTGGACTCCGAACGCCTGGAGGGCCTCCTTGACCTCGTCGAGCCGGTGCGGCTTGATCACCGCGACGATGAGCTTCATGCGTCCACCTTCTTCTGACCGGCCGCCCTGTCGGCGGGCGCGGTGACCGTGCTGCCGGCGACCGTTCCGGAGCCGGCCTGGCTGAAGTCGTAGCCGGTCTCCGCGTGGTACGCCAGGTCGAGGCCGGCGGTCTCGTCCTCCTCGGAGGCGCGGAACCCGACGGTGCGCTGGAGGAGCTGGGCGATCAGGTAGGTGACGGCGAAGGAGTAGGCCATCACCGCGACGGCGCCCAGCGCCTGCTTGCCGAACTGTTCGAGCCCGGCGCCCTCGGTGGCCAGGAAGCCGACCAGCAGGGTGCCGACCACGCCGCCCACCAGGTGGACGCCGACGACGTCGAGGGAGTCGTCGAAGCCCAGCTTGAACTTCCAGCTCACGGCCCAGGCGCAGAGCGCGCCGGCCACCAGGCCGATGAGGATGGCGCCCATCGGGTTGACGTTGGCGCCGGACGGGGTGATCGCGACCAGGCCGGCGATGGCGCCGGAGGCGGCGCCGAGCGTGGTGAACGCGCCGTGCCGCAGCCGCTCGTAGACCAGCCAGCCGACGACGGCGGCGCCGGTGGCGACCTGGGTGTTGAGCGCCATCATGGCGGCGGGCGAGCCGGAGCCGGTGGTCAGCGCGGAGCCGGCGTTGAAGCCGAACCAGCCGAACCACAGCAGGGCGGCGCCGAGCAGCACCATCGGCAGGTTGTGCGGACGCATCGGGTCGCGCTTGAAGCCGACCCGCTTGCCCACGACGAGAACGGCGGCCAGCGCGCCGGCGCCGGCGTTGATGTGCACCGCGGTTCCGCCGGCGAAGTCGATCACGCCCTGGTTGAACAGCCACCCCTCGTCGGCGGCCCAGACCCAGTGGGCGACCGGGAAGTAGACCACGGTGACCCAGAGCGCGACGAACAGCGCCCAGGTGCCGAACTTCACCCGGTCCGCCAGGGCGCCGCTCATCAGCGCGGGGGTGAGCACGGCGAACATCAGCTGGAACGCGACGAACGCGACGAGCTCGCCCTGGTCGACGGAGATGTCCCGCAACCCGATGAAGTCCAGGTTCCCGATGACCGGACTGGTGCCGCCGAAGGCGAGGCTGTAGCCGTAGAGGACCCACAGCAGGCTGACGATGCCGAGCGAGATGAACGACATCATCAGCATGTTCAGCGCGCTCTTGACCCGGACCATGCCGCCGTAGAAGAAGGCGAGGCCAGGGGTCATGAGCATCACCATCGCGGCGCATATCACCACATAGGCGACGTTTGTTGCGGACAACGCTTCTTCAGGACTCACGGTGGGCTTCTCCTCACGCGTACGACCGGTGCGGGGGGTCGGTTCGGGATACGCCACAGAGTTCCCAGGAGGGGTTTCCTTCGATGCCGCGCCGTGTTTCACGGGCGTGACGATGGCCTCGCGCGGGTTACGCCCCCATGAATCAGGCGTGCGGACCCGCCCGGCGGGGGCACCGTGGTCTCCACCGGCGACACCGGTATTGAGAGGAAACCGGCCGTGCCCCGGTGCCACCCGGGTGACCTGGCGGGGGAGCCGAGTCGGGCTGTCCGGGGCGGCGGGCACGGCCGGTGTCGTGGGGGCGGTCGCTCAGCCCGCCCGGCTGGCCTCCCGTTCCGGCAGCTCCACCGTGAGCCGTTCGGCGAGCCCCGCGGCGGCCCTGAGGTCGCCGTGTTCCCTGCGCACCGCGGCCAGCGTCGTGCGCAACCGGTTCGACACCCGTTCGGAGCGCAGCCGACTCGCCAGGTCCAGCGCGCGCTCGGTCAGCCGCACGCACTCCTCCGGCTCGCGCGCCAGCAGATGCACGGTGGCCATGCCGATCAGCGCCAGTGCATACGATCGCTGGTGGCTGAGGTGCGGTCGGCGTTCGCTGTCCCGGGCGAAGCCGGCGACGGCCTCCTCCATCAGCGGCCGGGCGCGGCTGACATAGGTGGGGCTGCGGCCGGCGACATAGGCCAGGTCCCGGTAGGAGTGCGCGTTCTCGGCGCACAGCTCGGGGCGCGTGAAGAAGTCCAGCCACGCCGGGTCCCCGTCGTCGGGGGTGCTCTCGGCGAACGCGTCCTCGGCCAGCCGCACCGCGCGGTGGCAGCGCGGCGGCTGTCCGAGGGAGGCGTGCGCCCTGGCCTCCAGCGCGTACAGCAGCGCCTGGGTGCGCGGCGTCGCCTGCTCCCTGCTGCCGTACTGGGCCAGGTGCACCAGCTCCAGCGCGTCCTCCGGGCGGCCCAGATGGATCATCTGCCGGCTCATCTGGGAGAGGATGTACGCGCCGAGCGGCCTGTCCTCCGCCTCCTTGGCCGCGTGCAGCGCCAGCACGAAGTACTTCTGCGCGGTGGGCTGGAGCCCGATGTCATAGCTCATCCACCCGGCCAGGTCGGCCAGTTCCGCGGTGACCCCGAAGAGACGGCGCCGCACCGCCGGCGGGTGCGCGGACTCCTGGAGCAGCTCGGTGACCTCGTGGAGCTGCCCCACCACCGCCTTGCGGCGCAGCCCGCCGCCGCACTGCGCGTCCCAGACGCGGAACTGCGCGGTGGTGGAGGCGAGCTCGTCGAGCCCGGCGCGGGTCACGGCGGCCGCCGCCCCCGGCATCCGGGCGGCGGCCGGGAGGACGCCGGGCGCCGGGGCGGCCTCGGGGGCGGCGGGGGCGGGCACCAGCCAGCGCTGCATGGGCTCGATCAACGAGGTGCCGGCCGCCATGGTCAGCGAGGTGCCGAGGAAGCCGCGCCGCCCGAGCATCAGGTCGCTGCGGGAGAACTCGTTGATCAGGTCGATCGTCTGGCCGCCGGCCCACGGCAGGTCGACGCCGGAGGCCGCGGCCGCCTGCGGGGTCATGCGCAGCCCGAGGTCCTCCACGCTGACCACGCAGCCGAAGCGTTCGGAGAACAGCTCGGAGAGGATACGCGGTATCGGCTCCCGCGGCTGTTCGCCGTCGAGCCAACGCCGCACCCGCGAGGTGTCGGTGCTGACATGGTGCGCGCCCAGCTGTCTGGCCCGTCGGTTCACCTGTCTGGCCAGCTCGCCCTTGGACCAGCCACTGCGATGGAACCACGACGTCAGCCGTTCGTTCGGCTGCCTGACGGGGTTGCCGCCGCTGCCGTTGCCGCCCACGCTTACGCTCCGATCCCGGATCTCTCTGCCTTGACGGGGCCCTGCTGACAACCCGTCTACGATGCACCGAAAGTAATCCTACGATCACGCGCGTGACGAGGCCGCCACCCCAATCGCCACCATTCGCCACCCCTCCCCGGTGATCCTGCCGCCCACCTCGCAGGATTCACTGGTACGCACGCCGCTCGACGTGAAACGAAGCGAAGCATTTCGGGGGCGCACGACGGGAGTTGTGCGCCCCGGGCGCCGCCGGCGAGGGCCGTAACCTCGGCAGACCAGACCCGTTGGAGTGTGCATGGGCTTCACCATCGGCGGTATGCGGGAGCGCGGAGCGCCGCCCCCACCGGCCCGCCGCGCCGCGGGACGCGGCGCCGACCGGGGCCGGATCGAGGCGGCCGTCGCCGAGTACGTGGGGCTCTGGGGCTGGGACGTGGCGCCGGGCGCCGTTCTCGACAAGGGCGCCAGACGGCGGCCCGTCTGCTCCTGCGGCGGTGCCGCCTGCCCGGCGCCGGGGGCGCATCCGCTCCTCCACGGTCGCGTGATCACGGCGGGCACGCCGCTCGACGAGGCGCTCGCCGCCTGGTCGAAGGCGCGGCCCGCTCCCCCGGGCGCCACCGCGCTGCTGCCCATCGGGCGCGCCTTCGACGTGCTCCAGGTGCCGGAGGCGGTGGCCCGCGCCGCGCTGCCGCGGCTGGACCGGCTCGGTCTGCCGCTCGGTCCTGTGGCGCTCGCCCCCGACGACCGCGCCTGGTTCCTCGTCGCGCCCGGCATCGCGGCCCGACTGCCCGCCCTGCTCGACGCGTTGGGCTGGCCGGAGCCGCCGCCCCGGCTGACGGCGCTCGGCCCCGGCGACCACATCGCCGCTCCCCCGTCGCCGGTCGCCGGGCTCGGCGAGGTGGTCTGGCTGCGCCGACCCGACGTGGACACGGCGGCCGTGCCGCCCGGGGCCAACCCGCTGCTCGGCGCGTTGGCCAGCCTCTGCCGCAGGCTGGCGCCGGCCGGCTGAGCGGCCCGGCCCCGTCGCTCAGCCGAGCAGCGCGTCGACGAACGCCTCGGGCTCGAACGGCGCCAGGTCGTCCGGGCCCTCGCCCAGACCGACCAGCTTGACCGGGACGCCCAGCTCGCGCTGGACCGCGACCACGATCCCGCCCTTGGCCGTGCCGTCCAGCTTGGTCAGCGCGATGCCCGTGATCTCCACGACCTCGGCGAAGACCCGCGCCTGCACCAGGCCGTTCTGCCCCGTGGTCGCGTCCAGCACCAGCAGCACCTCGCTGACCGGGCCCTGCTTCTCCACCACCCGCTTGACCTTGCCCAGCTCGTCCATGAGCCCGGTCTTGGTGTGCAGCCGGCCCGCCGTGTCGACGAGCACCACGTCGGCCGTGGCCTCGATGCCCTCGCGCACCGCCTCGAACGCGACCGACGCCGGGTCGCCGCCCTCCGGGCCGCGCACCGTGCGGGCGCCGACCCGCTGGCCCCAGGTCTGGAGCTGGTCGGCGGCGGCGGCACGGAAGGTGTCGGCCGCGCCCAGCACGACCGACCTGCCGTCGGCGACCAGGACCCGGGCCAGCTTGCCGGTGGTGGTGGTCTTCCCCGTGCCGTTGACGCCGACGACCATGACGACGGCGGGGCGTTCCTCACCCTCGTCGGAGACGCCGCCCTCGGTGCGCACCGCCCGGTCCAGCGACGGGTCGAGCTGGTTCAGCAACTCCTCGCGCAGCAGCGCCCGCAGCTCCTCGGGGGTGCGCGTGCCCAGCACCCGGACGCGCTCCCGCAGCCGCTCGACCAGCTCCTGGGTGGGGCCGACGCCGATGTCCGCGGTCAGCAGCGTGTCCTCGATCTCCTCCCAGGTGTCGTCGTCCAGGCGCTCCCTGGACAGCAGCGTCAACAGGCCCTTGCCCAGCGAGTTCTGCGAGCGTGCCAGCCGTGCCCGCAGCCGCACCAGCCGCCCGGCGGACGGCTCCGGCACCTCGATCTCCGGAGCCTCGGGCTCCTCGACGACCTCGGTCTCCTCGGGGGCGGGCAGCGCGACGTCCTCGACCGTCCTGCGCTCCTCGGCGGTCGGCGTCGCGGCGTCGTCCCCCACCCGCGGCTCGGCGGGCGGCGCGGTGCGGGTGGCGCCCGCGCCCCGGTCGGCCGGCGGCGCCTGCCCGCGCCTGCGGCTGACGAGCAGTCCCGCGACCGCCAGCACGGCGACCACGGCGATGATGACGACGAGGAGAATGGTGTCCATGGTTTCCCTTGGTGGTGCCCGGCGCCGGCCGGGCCGCGCGGCGAGCGGTCGGGGGGTCCGGCTCCGGGTCTCGGCTGTGGTTCTCGGGTCGGGGCTCTAAGGTAGCGCCAGCGCTCCCCGCCCGTCGGCGGCAGGCGGTGGCTTCGGCGGCGGCCGCGGTCTCAGGACAGGCGCTGGCTGATGACCTTGGAGACCCCGTCGCCCTGCATGGAGACGCCGTACAGCGCGTCGGCGACCTCCATCGTGCGCTTCTGGTGGGTGATCACGATCAGTTGGGAGCTGTCCTTCAGCTCCCGCATGATCCGGATCAGCCGCTGGAGGTTGGTGTCGTCGAGCGCGGCCTCCACCTCGTCCATCACGTAGAACGGGCTGGGCCGCGCCTTGAAGATCGAGACCAGCAGGGCGACGGCGGTCAGCGAACGCTCACCGCCGGAGAGCAGCGACAGCCGCTTGACCTTCTTGCCCGGCGGCCTGGCCTCCACCTCCACGCCGGTGGTCAGCATCGAGTCCGGGTCGGTCAGCACCAGCCGCCCCTCGCCCCCGGGGAAGAGCCGGCTGAAGACGCCCTCGAACTCCCGCGCGGTGTCGTGGTAGGCGGCGGTGAAGACCTGCTCCACCCGCTCGTCCACCTCCTTCACCATCTGCAACAGATCCGCCCGCGTCTTCTTCAGGTCCTCCAACTGCTCGCTGAGGAACTGGTGCCGCTCCTCCAGCGCCGCGAACTCCTCAAGCGCCAGCGGGTTCACCTTGCCCAGCTGCTTGTAGGCGCGCTCGGCCGCCCGCAGCCGCTTCTCCTGCTCGGCGCGGACGAACGGAACGGGCTGGTTGCGCGGGTGCTCCGGGTCCTGCGGCAGCTCCTCGCCGTCGGCCGGCGGGGAGGGCGGCACCGGCTGGTCCGGCCCGTACTCGGCGACCAGCCCGGCCGGCTCGATGCCCAGCTCCTCCAGCGCCCTGGTCTCCAACTGCTCGATGCGCAGCCGCTTCTCGGCGCCCAGCACCTCACCCCGGTGGACCGAGTCGGTGAGCTTGTCCAGCTCCTCCTTCAGCTCCCGGCCGGCGGCCCGCTCCCGGTCCAGGGCCCGGTCGCGTTCCGCCCTGGCCGCCTCGGCGGCCGCGCGTTCCGTCTCCGCGCGGGCCAGCGACGCCTCCACATGCGCCAGCAACTGGCGGGAGCCGTCGGCCACCGCGCCCGCCACCTCGCTCTCGTGCCGGGCCCTGGCCTTCCGCCGCTCGGCCCGCGCCCGCGCCTCGCGTTCGGCGCGCGCCGCGCGGTCCAGCCCATCGGCCCGCCCCGACAGGCCGCGCACCCGCTCCTCGTGGGTGCGGACCTGGAGCCTGGCCTCCATCTCGGTCTGCCGGGCGTTGGCACCGTCGGCCGCCAGCCGGTCGCGCGCCGAGGTGTCCGGGTCCTCGACGGTCTCGCTCGCCTCCTCCGCGACCGCCAGCCGCTCCGCCAGCTCCTCCGCCTGCTCGACGGCCCTGGCCCACTCCTCGCCGGCCCGCTCGACGGCCGCCTCGGCCCGTTCGGCCTCGCCCGCCGCCGCCCTGGCCTGCCCGCCCAGCCGACCGAGGTCCTGCGCCACGCGGGAACGCTCCCGCTCGGCCGCGCTGCGCCGCCCGGCCAGCTCGTCCACGGCGGCCCGCGCCGCGCGGCGCCGCTCGGTCGCGGCGTCCCGCGCCTCGGTCAACTCGGCGGCCAGCGCGGTCAGCCGCTCCCGTTCGGCCGTCGCCTCGTCTACGGAGGCCCGCACCTCCAACAGGCTGGGGGCGCCCGCGGAACCGCCACCCGCCAGCCGCCGGGAGAGCACGTCGCCCTCCCCCGTGACGGCCGTGGCGCCCGGCCGCGCCTGCACGACCCTCAGCGCGTCGTCCAGGGTGTCGACCACCACCACGTCCCGCAGCAGCGCCCGCACCGCCGGCAGCAGGGCGGCCGGGCCCCGCACCAGGTCGACCGCCCAGCACCACGGCGCGGGCGCCGGCTCGGCGGCGGGCGCGCCGTGGTCGTCCGCCGCCGGGCCGCCGACCAGCAGCGCCGCCCGCCCGGCGTCCCGCTTGCGCAGCAGCCGCAGCGCCTCGACCGCCTCGGCCGGCCCCGCGACCGCCACCGACTCGGCCGCGGCGCCGAGCGCCGCCGCCACCTGCACCTCGTATCCGGGGGTGACGGTCAGCAGCTCGGCCGCGGGGCCGAGCACGCCGGCCAGCTCCTCGCCCGCGCCCAGCAGCGCGCCCGTCCCGTCCTTGCGGCGCAGCCCGAGCGCCAGCGCCTCGCGCCGCGCCTCGACGGCGGCGCGCTCCCGTTCCACCCCGGTCAGCCGCTCCCGCGCGGCCGACAACGCGGTCTCCGCGTCGTCCAGTTCGTCCTTCGCCCGCTCGTGCGCCTCGGCCAGCTCGCCGTCGTCGGCCTCCCTGCCCTCGACCTCCGCGCGCAGCGCCTCGTACGCCTCGCGCGCCTCGGTGGCGCGCAGCAGCGCCTCGTCCCGGCTCGCGGTGAGCCGCTCGCGGTCGGCCCCTGCCGAGGCCGCGCGGCCGCGCGCGCCGTTGGCCTGCGCGTGCAGCCGGGCCAGACCCTCCCGCCGGTCGGCGAGCGCGCGGGCCTCGTCCTTCAGCCTCCGCTCCTCGTCGGCCAGCGCGCGCTCCAGCTCCGCGCGGTGCGCGACCGTGTCCTCCAACGCGACCCCGGCGGCCTCCAGCGCGGCGGTCAGCTCGGCCTCCTGCTCCCTGACCCTGGCCGCCTCGCGCTCCAGCTCCTCCGGCTCGCGTCCCCTGCGCTCCTCGGCCGGCTGGGAACGGGCGCTGTTGACCCGGGCGTCCGCCAGGTTGACGGTGCCCCTGACGCGTTCGGCGAGCTGGGAGAGCTGGTACCAGGTCTCCTGGGCGCGGGCCACCCTCGGTACCAGGGTGCGGACCTCCTGCTCCAGCTCGTTCTCCCTGCGCAACGCGCCCTTGAGGCGCTCCTCGGCCGCCTCCTTGCGCTCCTTGAGCGCGGCCTCGTCGGCCACCTCGGCCCGCAGCGCGCCGCGCAGGGTGACCAGGTCGTCGGCGAGCAGCCGCAGTCGGGAGTCGCGCAGGTCGGCCTGGATCACGGCGGCCCTGCGGGCGACGGCGGCCTGCCTGCCGAGGGGCTTGAGCTGACGCCGCAGCTCGTCGGTGAGGTCCTGCACCCGCGCCAGGTTGGCCTGCATCGCGTCCAGCTTGCGCAGCGCCTTCTCCTTGCGCTTGCGGTGCTTGAGGACGCCCGCCGCCTCCTCGATGAACGCCCGCCGGCCGGCCGGGTCGGCGTGCAGCACCGAGTCGAGCTGGCCCTGGCCGACGATGACGTGCATCTCCCTGCCGATGCCGGAGTCGGAGAGCAGCTCCTGGACGTCGAGCAGCCGGCAGGTGTCGCCGTTGATCTGGTACTCGCTGCCGCCGTTGCGGAACATCGTCCGGGTGATCGTCACCTCGGCGTACTCGATCGGCAGCGCGCCGTCGGCGTTGTCGATGGTGAGGGAGACCTCGGCGCGGCCCAGCGGCGGGCGGCCCGTGGTACCGGCGAAGATGACGTCCTCCATCTTGCCGCCGCGCAGCGACTTGGCGCCCTGCTCCCCCATGACCCAGGAGAGGGCGTCGACGACGTTCGACTTGCCCGAGCCGTTGGGACCCACGACGCACGTGATGCCGGGCTCGAAGCGCAGCGTCGTGGCCGAGGCGAAGGACTTGAACCCCCGCAGGGTCAGACTCTTGAGGTGCACGCCGTCGGACTTTACCGGCCGCTCTTCGGGGATTCGCCGTTTCGACGCGGAGGATGGGGGGCAGATCAGTGAGTAAGCCAGCCATGGGTCAACGCCCGTACTCACTACGTCACGAAAATGACGAAGGGACGCCGAAGCGTCCCTCGCATAAGGTAATCAGGCGGTACGCCTGCGCCGACCTCTTCGTCGAGGTCAGGTCAGGGCGGGCTCCGCCTTGCGCACGTCGATGCCGTCAAGCATCGGGTCGCTCTGCCGAGCGGCGGCGGCCAGCGCGTCGTTCTCCGCCTGGACCCTTACCAGCTGGGTCTCCAGGTCTTGGACGCGCTGCTGAAGCCGTCGCATCTCGGCGAGGACTCGGGGGTCGAAACCGCCGACGTGACCGAGAAGCGCCTTTGCCATGATGGATGGTCCTCCACACTGAGTGACCGACCGAAGTCGTGGTGGGTCGTGAGGGATAACTGCCGCGACAGGCGCTCTGCCTGGTGTTCCAGGGCCAGCCGACAGAACCGCGCGGGACTTTCAGCGTCTCACCAAAAAGTGGGACGGTCAACACGATCACACCGCGTATCGCCCAGCGCGCCACGGCCGCAGGGCCTCGCCGGGGAGGGCGCCCCGCGTCATCTTCGTCGGAGAGAGCGGGCGCGCCGAGAGTCACTGATCAGGAAGCCTTGCACGTCGCAACGGGGATGGCAAGCAGTTTGGGGCATATTCGCGCCCGCTTCGCGGGGGGCCGCTCAGCGGATGTCAAACCCCTCGTACCCCCCGCGCGGTGTGTCCCATATCTCGGTTACACCCGCCACCCGGCCGGGCGTGTCCCCGGAGCGCAGCCACGCGAGCAGCTTCTCGCAGCGCCCCCGCGCGCCCTCGGCGACGACCTGGACCCGGCCGTCCGAGAGGTTCGAGGCGAACCCCGCCAGCTCCCCGATCTCCAGCGCCCGCGCCCTGGTGAACCAGCGGAACCCCACGCCCTGCACGGTCCCGCGCACCCAGACGGTCAACCGCGCGCCCTCCTCCGGCACTTCGGCGGAGCGGTGGTGTGCGGGCGGGAAAGGCGTGTGCGGCATGTGACGCACGCTATCCGCTCTTTTGCTTTCGCGACCCTTCCGCCTACCACCCCATGCCGTACAGTCACGCGATGAAGCATCGCCCGTTCGAGTGAAAATCTCGTGCATAAGGGGACGATGAGCCACCAGATCGCCAACTGGACGACACGAGGAGGGTCCACGCATGGGACGTCATCGTCGCAGGCGGGGGTACGCGCGTACCGGACTCATCGGTGCCTCCGCCGCGCTCACCGTGGGCGCGGTGGCCGTGGGGAGCGGTCTGATGCCCGGCCTGACGCAGCACTTCACGGGCGAGGACACCAGGACCGACGCCTCGGGCGACGGCGCGGACGCCCCCCTCGCCTCGGAGACGCTGGAGCGCGAGGAGCCCCGGCCGAGCCGGAGCGCCGAGCGCGAGTCGGAGGAACCGACCGCCGAGGAGACCGAGTCGGCGGAGGAGACCCCGAGCGAGGAGCCGGAGCCCGAGGAGACCACCGAGGAGCCGGAGCCCACCCCGGAGGAGACCGAACGGCCGAGGTCGGTCCCCGAGCCGGAGCCGGAGGCCAGCGCCCCGCCCCCCACCGAGGACGAGCCCTCGGATGAGCCGACGTCCCCCGAGGTCAGGGAGGCCGAGGCGGTACTGCGCCTGGTCAACGAGGCGCGCGGCCAGTCCGGTTGCCAGCCGCTGCGGCTGGACGCCGGGCTGACCAACGTCGCCCTGGCACACAGCAGGGACATGGCGGAACGCGGCTACTTCGACCACACCGACCCGGACGGCAGGACCCCCTGGGACCGCGCCGCCGAGGCGGGCATATCGAACATGGGCGGCGAGAACATAGCCATGGGCCAGCAGAACGCGCGGTCCGTCATGGACTCCTGGATGAACAGCGAGGGGCACCGCGCCAACATCCTCAACTGCGACTTCACCACGATGGGCCTCGGCGCCCACTTCGCCGACGGCGGCGGCCCCTGGTGGACCCAGACCTTCGGCTTCTGAGGCGCCCGGCCGGGCCGCGCCCCCGGGGGGTGCCGCTCCGTCAGCCGCGCGGCGCCCGGGGCGGGCGCTGGCAGCTGGGGCAGTGGTAACTGGAACGGTTCATCCACGGGCTGCGCCGCATCGGCGTCGCGCAGCGCCGGCACGGCAGTCCCTCACGACCGTAGGCGTCCAACGCGCGCTCGAAGTACCCCGACTGGCCGTTGACGTTGACGTACAGGCTGTCGAAGCTCGTGCCGCCGGCCGCGAGTGCCTGGTGCATCACCTCGCGGACGTGGGCCACCAGCCGCTCGGTGGTCGGGCGGGTGAGCGTCGCGGTGGGGCGTTCGTAGTGCAGCCGGGTGCGCCAGAGCGCCTCGTCGGCGTAGATGTTGCCGACCCCGCTGATCAGCGACTGGTCGAGCAGCGCCCGCTTGACGGTGGTGCGCTTGCGACGCAGCGCGGCGTGGAACGCGTCCTCGTCGAAGTCGGGGTCCAGCGGGTCGCGGGCGATGTGCCCGATGACGTCGGGCAGGCCGTCGGCGAGCACCGGGTGGAGCGAGAGGCCGCCGAAGGTCCGCTGGTCGACGAAGCGCAGCTCGCCGCCGGCCGCGTCGGCGAAGGTGACGCGCACCCGCAGGTGCTTCTCGTCCGGCGCGCGGTCGGGCTGCACCAGCAGCTGTCCGCTCATGCCGAGATGGGCCAGCAGCGCGAGGTCGTCCCCGACGGGAAGCCACAGGTACTTGCCCCGGCGGCGCGGCGCGGCGACCGGGAGGCCGCGCAGCCGCGCGGCGAAGTCCTCCGCCCCGGCGAGGTGGCGGCGGACGGCGCGCGGGTGCAGCACCTCGGTGTCGGCGACGGTGCGGCCGCTGATCCAGCGGTCCAGGCCACGGCGGACGACCTCGACCTCGGGAAGCTCAGGCAACGGACGTCCCGCCGGCAGCGGTGTCCCTGGCGTTCTCCCCGTCGCCGGCCGCGGCCTCTTCCGCCGCCTCGGCGCGGGCCGCCGCCTCGGCCTCCGCCTCGCGGGCGGCATCCAGGGAGGCGCGGATGGCGCGCCAGGCCGTCTCGGCGGCCTGCTGCTCCGCCTCCTTCTTGCTGCGGCCGGTGCCGGTGCCGTAGGTCTGGCCACCGACCCGGGCGGCGGCGGTGAAGGTCTTCTCGTGGTCGGGACCGCTCTCACCGATCACGTACTCGGGCACGCCGAGGCCCTCGGCCGCGCTCAGCTCCTGGAGGCTGGTCTTCCAGTCCAGGCCGGCTCCGAGATTGGAGGAACGTTCGATCACCGGGTCGAAGAGCCGGTGCACCAACTCGTCGGCGGCGTCGAGTCCCTGGTCCAGATAGACCGCGCCGATCACCGCTTCCAGCGTGTCGGCGAGGATCGACGCCTTGTCGCGGCCCCCGGTGCCCTCCTCGCCGCGCCCGAGGCGCACGAAGGCGCCCAGGTCGAGCCCCCGCGCCACCTCGGCCAGCGCCCTGGCCTGCACGACGGCGGCCCGCAGCTTGGCCAACTGGCCCTCGGCGAGGTCGGGATGACGACGGTAGAGCGTGTCGGTGACCACCAGGCCGAGCACCGAGTCGCCGAGGAACTCCAGGCGCTCGTTGGTGGGCAGGCCACCGTGCTCGTAGGCGTAGCTGCGGTGGGTCAGGGCACGCACCAGAAGGGCGGGCTCCAGCTGATAGCCGAGCCGCCCTTCCAGCGTCGCGAGAGACGCGGCGACGTCCGCCGCCCGGGGCCGCGGTTGAGACCTCCTGGCGTGTGCCATGACGCCTGTCACCCGCCGATCAGACGTCGAGAACCTGACGACGGTTGTAGGTACCGCAGTTGGAGCACGCGATGTGCTGGAGCCTCGGCTCCTGGCAGCGCTCGCAACGCACCAGGTTCGGGGCAGTGGCCTTCCACTGCGACCGACGGTGACGCGTGTTGCTGCGCGACATCTTCCGCTTCGGAACAGCCACGGCTACTTCTCCTGTGGTTCGTCCCCGCGCGAGCGGGGAGCCTTCGCTTGTTTGTCGGACCCGGCGGGCTCCTCCGAGGCACCGGCCTCGGCGAACTCCCGCAGAGCCGCCCATCGGATGTCGATGGGCTCGTCGTGCTGGTGCTCGGGGTCCTCCGCGAGCCGCGCCCCACAGTCGGGGCACAGACCCGGGCAGTCCTCCCGGCAGGTCGGTCGCAGCGGCAGGGCCAGCACGACCGCGTCCCGCAGCACCGGCTCCAGATCGATCAGGTCGTTCTGGAGGAACAGCCTCTCCTCGTCCGCCTCCTCGTCCTCGGTGTCCGCGAAGCGGGCCGAGAACTCCGAGTCCGGATAGGAGAACAACTCCTGGAACTCCGCCGTGCCCTCGCGGGTCAGCGGCTCCAGGCACCGCACGCACTCCCCCGCCAGCGGGAAACGGACGGTGCCGGTGACCAGCACACCCTCCATCACCGACTCCAGACGCAGGTCGAGCTCCAACGGAGCGCCCTCGGGCACCCGGATGACCTCGACTCCGAGGCTGCCGGGGGCCGGCACCTCCCGCGACAGGCGCTTGAGCGCACCGGGTCGCCGACCCAGCTCGCGTGTGTCGAACACGAGAGGGGCTCGGTGGTCCAGCGGGGCGTTCAGGGCGTTCTGCTTTCTCGCGAGGGGCTGCGGGTGACCGCGCGTGTCGGCTCCGGAATGTCGGAGCCTTACGGGCAGCAGTGACCACCGAAGGTGTTCACAACCGAAGGGCCAGCATACGACACGGTCACCTCAGCTCCCAATCCCGCCCATGCGACCCCGGCCGCGGCGGCGGGATCGGATCAGGACTGGCCGTGCTGGTAGTTGCGGAGCTGCTCGGCGTCGATCATGCCGGTGTCGAAGAGGCTGGTCTCGTCGAGCACGCCCTGCCCCTGGTAGCCGTAGCCCTGTTGCCCCGGCACCTGAGGGGCGGCCTGCTGCTGAGCGTAGTCGTAGCCGTCCGCGCCGTAACCGCCCGCGTAGGGCTGCTGCTGCGCGTAGGGGTCCTGCCCGTACCCGCCCTGCGGATAGCCGCCCCCCTGGTCGTACCCCTCGGGGGCGTACCCCTCGGCGCCGTAGCCGCCCGGCTGGTAGCCGGCGGTGGGGGCGTACGGCTGCTGCTGCGGATGCTGGGCCTGCTGGGGAACGGGGGCCACCTCCGGCGGTGCCGCGGGTGCCTGCGGGGCCGGTGGGGAGGCCGGGGCGGCGTCGACCGGCTGGGAAGGGGAGACGCCCAGATACTCGTAGGTGTCCTGCTCGGCCCCGTTCTGCCCGTAGAAACCGGGGCGCTGACCGCCCTCGGCGGCCTCCTGGGCCGCGACGTGCTCGGCCAACTCGTCGATGGGCCGGTGCCCGGTGAGCTTCTGGCGCCCCCGGCCGACGGCCTCCAACGTCTTGCGCAGCACTGCCTCGATCGCGCCGAACTGCGCCTCGACATAGGAGTCGGCCTGGCTCAACAGCTCCTCGGGGCTGCCCCGGTCCGGCCCCAGCAGCTTGGTGCGGCCCCGGTCGACGGAGCCGATGGTCTTGCCGAGGACGACCTCGAAGTTGGCCAGTTTGCTGTCCACGTAGTCGTCTGCCTCGGCCTTGATCTCGGCGGCCTCGGCGCGCGCCTCCGCCAGGATGCGGGCGGCGTCCGCCTGGGCCTGCTGGACGACCTCGGTGTGCTCGACCAGCGCGGCCCGTTCGGCCCGCGCGGCCTCCACGACCCGGCTGGCCTCCTCCCGCGCGTCGGCCACGACCTGTTCGCGGTCGCCGAGCACCTGACTCGCCTGGGCGAGGGAACCGGGGAGCGCGTCGCGCACCTCTTCGAGGCCGGTGAGCAGATCGGACCGGTTGACGACGCACGAGGCCGACATGGGCATTCCCCGGGCGTTGCTCACCGTGTCGACGATCTCGTCGAGTTTCCGCTGTACGTCCACGGAAGCGACTGTACGGCCAACTCGGTCTCCCGGGGGAGCCGTCCACGCCCCGGGCCGGTCGCGCGGGGGGCGCAGGGACGCGCGCGGGGGGCGGTCCCCGGGACTCGGTAGGGTCGGCGCGGCACACCAACCGCCCGTCGGAGAAACCGTGTTGTCCCAGACCACGAGCTACGTGAACGCCTGGCCCCCGCAGCCCTCCCCCGTCGACTGGGGCGAGGGGCGGAGCCCGACGCCCGACCACTGGCGGGTGATCGCCGCCACATGGCTGCTGGCCGCATGGGCCCCGCCCGGGGCGCCGGGCTGGACGTGGGAGCTGCTGCCGGGACGGACCGTTCCGCGCGGGGAACGGCGGTGGTCCGAGCCGCCGGCGCCGGAGGAGATCGGGGAGGCCGCCGGTCTCGTCGGGATCACCCGGGTCGAGTCGCTGCTCGGCCGGGTCTCCCCCGGGCCGGGCACCGCCTCCCGGGCGACCCGCACGCCCGAGGAGGCGGCGGGGGAAGTCGAGGCGCTGCTGCGGGAGTGCGTCGGCGCGCCGGACGGGCGCGCCGGGCTGCTGGTGCGCCGGCTGGCCCACCGACTGGTCGACGAGTTCGCCGACGTGCTCCGGCTGACGACGGGCGAGGACGGCGCGCTCCATCTGCTGCGCCGGGATCTCGACGGGGCCACGTTGCGCCTCACGCTGCGCCCCGCGCCCGAGACCGGCCGGCCGCCGGTCCTCGCGGACGACGGCGCCGAGGGGGCGCTGCGCGCCCGGATCGCGTGCGTGCTGACGGTGCTCGACTCGTTGCTCATGGTGGACAACAACGACTCCGTCGGCATCCGCCTGCGGCACGGCCGGCTCGGCGGGAACGCCGACGGGCCGCTCGCCGGGGCGGCGCACTGGTACGCGGGGCTCCCGGGCGGCAACGGGCACGGGGAGGGGGACTTCGCCGCCTTCCCGACGGCGCGGCTGCGGTCCTGGCTGCCCCGCGTGCTGCTCCTCGGCCTCGCGGAGGGGGAGGACGAGGGCGGCGGGTGGCCGGAGGAGCTGGTGGAGGAGCCGGACTTCCGGCTCGCGGTCCACCTGCTGGAGGAGTTGACGGATCTCGTGCTCGGCCGGATGGGCGGCGCCCCGCTGGGCGCCCGCGCCGGCCTGTCGGACGGCGAAGGTCGGGTCACCCTGCTGCTGGTGAACGGCGACGAGGCCGCCGCGCTGGAACTCTCCGGGCTGTGCTGACGCCCTACCCGGCGGGGCGTTCGAGCTTGCGGCGCAGTTCGCGCAGGACGGGCTCGGGCACCAGGTGGGAGACGTCGCCGCCCCAGGTGGCGACCTCCTTGACGAGGCTGGAGGAGAGAAAGCTGTAGGTGGGGTTGGTGGGCATGAACAGCGTCTCCACGCCGGAGAGCCCGTGGTTCATCTGCGCCATCTGGAGCTCGTAGTCGAAGTCGCTGACCGCGCGCAGCCCCTTGACGATGGCCTGGATGTCGCGCTGCTCGCAGTAGTCGACCAGCAGGCCGTGGAACGCCTCGACCTTGATGTTGCCGTGGTCGGCGACCGACTCCTCGATGAGCGCGATGCGTTCGTCGACGCTGAAGAGCCCCTGCTTCGACTTGTTGATCATCACCGCGATGTGGACCACGTCGTACATCTGGGAAGCCCGGGCCACGATGTCGAGGTGGCCAAGGGTGATGGGGTCGAAGGACCCCGGACAAACTGCGCGGCGCAACGGACTCTCCTCGCTCGGCCGGCCGGTCAGGGCCGGTCACCTTCTTCGGTGGCGTCGTCGGTGTCGTGGACGGCGTCGGGATCGAACCCGCCGTACCAGAGTGTGCCCTCCCCGTACCGCCGGGAACGCAGGCCGGCGAACCCCGTGGGCCAGCCGAACTCGCCGCCTCTCGTGGCCCGCTCCACGGTGACGAGCGCGCCGTCGGCCAGCCAGCCGGCGTCCCGCAGGTCGCCGAGAATACGCGCCAGTTCGGCGTCGGTCACGGCGTACGGCGGATCGAGGAACACGAGGTCGTAGGGCGCCGCCGGGGCGGCGGTCACGACCCGCTCGGCGCGGGCCGAACGGGCCTCGGCGCCGGGCAGTCCGAGGGCACGAATGTTGGCCTGGATGGTGGCGACGGCCTTCGGGTCACGCTCGACCAGCAGGGCGTGGGCGGCCCCACGGGAGAGCGCTTCGAGGCCGACGGCTCCCGAGCCCGCGTACAGGTCGAGGACCCGGGTGCCGTCCAACGGGCCGTAGAGCGAGCCCCAGGTGGCGAAGAGGCCCTCGCGCGCCCGGTCGGACGTCGGCCTGGTCCCCCGGCCCGGCGGCACGGCGAGCCGCCGGCCGCCGGCCGCCCCGGCGATCACGCGGGTCATTCCAGGGTCCTCACAGCGGTGTCGTCGTCCGTCGTCGGGCTGCCCCCACGCTATACGGCTGCCGCCGCCACCCGAGGGGCCGGGTGCGATGCTCTCCGACCCACGGCAACGCACCACCCACCCGGGGGCGCGGGGAACTGCGCGAACAACCGTCCACCGGACCGAGGACGACAACCGAACGGGGCCGCCCGGACGAGTGGTCGACCACGGCCCGCCACCGCCGACCCGCGCGGTTCCCCGCGCCCCCGACGTCCCACCCCGCGAAAGGCCGCACCGCGCGGGCGCCCGCGTCCCCCATCCACTCAGACGCCGCGCAGGCGCCAGGCGCGGGTCGCGCTGGCCTCGTCGGCGTAGACCTCGCAGACCAGCCGCCGGTCCGGGGTGAGGTCGTGCTCCAGCTCGTAGAGGCAGGCCTCGCCACCGTCGGGGAGCAGGAACGCGTGCTCGTAGAGCGAGCACCAGCCCCGCCCGCGCGCGCCCGAGCGGGGCTCGGCGAGGCGGACGATGTCGTACCCCACGGCCATGGCGAGCAGCAGTCTGCTGTCGTCGCCCGGCCGGTCCTCGTTGACGGCGCGGCGCAGCAGCCGCCGCGCGTGGTCGGCGGCGTCCCGGCCCGGGTAGGCGCGGCGCCCGTCCGGCCGGCCCTCGGCCGCCAGCGCCCGGACGAAGGCCTCGTCCGGCGGCCCCGAGGGGCCGGGCCACGACCAGGGCGCTCCGCGCTCCGGGGCTTCGCCCGGGCGTGGGTCGGCCGAGGCCGCTGGCTGTTCGGTCATGCGGAATTCCTCCCGGTACGGCGCGGTACGGCGCTGCGGGGCACACACCGTAGACCGCCGAACGTGACCCCGGTGGGGGTTTTACCGAAACCAACACCGAGCGGTCGTCGACCACTTCCCCAACCCGCCGGTAACACCAACACGCGTGAGAACACCGGAAGTTCACCGCGTCAGCCCTTTTCCAGGAACTCCTCGCGCTCGGCGTCGAGCAGCGCGTCGAGCGCCGTGCGGAGCGCGGGGGCCGACTCCAGCTCGGGATCGTCCGCGACCAGCGCGGCGGCCTCGTCACGGGCCTCGGCGATGGTCTCCTCGTCGGCGATGACGGAGAGCATCCGCAGGCTGCTGCGGCCGCCGGACTGCGCCCGGCCGAGCACGTCGCCCTCCCGGCGCTGCTCCAGGTCGATGCGGGACAGCTCGAAGCCGTCGGTGGTCGCGGCGACCGCCTCCAGGCGCGCGCGGGCGGCGCCGCCCTCGGCGGCCTCGGTGACCAGCAGGCACAGCCCGGGGGCCGAACCCCGGCCGACCCGGCCGCGCAGTTGGTGGAGCTGGGAGACGCCGAACCGCTCGGCGTCCATGATCACCATCACGGTGGCGTTGGGGACGTTGACCCCGACCTCGATCACGGTGGTGGCGACCAGCACGTCGACCTCGCCGCCGGCGAAGCGGCGCATCACCTCGTCCTTGGCCTCGGGGGCCAGCCGTCCGTGGAGCACGGCGACCCGCAGGCCGCGCAGCGGCCCGCCGGCCAGCTCCTCGGCGATGTCGAGGACGGCCAGCGGCGGGCGGCGCTCGGCGCCCTCGCCCTCGGCCGGCGGCTCCCCCTGGCCGCCCCGGCCCTGCGCCTCCGGCTCGTCGTCGCCGATCCTGGGGCAGACCACGTAGACCTGGTGGCCGCCGGCGACCTCCTCGCGGACCCGCTCCCAGGTGCGGGCGAGGAAGTGCGGCTTGTCCCTGGCGGGGACCAGGTGGCTGGCGATGGGCGAACGTCCGGGCGGCAGCTCGTCGAGGACGGAGGTCTCCAGGTCGCCGAAGACGGTCATGGCGACCGTGCGCGGGATCGGCGTGGCCGTCATCACCAGCAGGTGCGCGGGGCGTTCGCCTTTGGCGCGCAGCGCGTCCCGCTGCTGGACGCCGAACCTGTGCTGCTCGTCGACGACCACCAGACCGAGGTCGGCGAACGTGACGACGTCCTCGATCAGCGCGTGGGTGCCGACCACGATGCCGGCCTCCCCGCTGGCCGCTTCGAGCAGCGCGCGGCGGCGGGCCCTGGCACCCATGGAACCGGTCAACAGCCCGACGCGGGTGGAGCGTTCGGCGCCGCCGAGCATCCCGCCCTCGGCGAGCGGACCGAGCATCTCGGTGAGCGAGCGGTGGTGCTGCTGGGCCAGCACCTCGGTGGGCGCCAGCAGCACCGACTGACCGCCCGAGTCCGCGACGGCCAGCATGGCGCGCAGCGCGACCATCGTCTTGCCGCTGCCGACCTCTCCCTGGAGGAGCCGGTGCATCGGGTGCTCGGCGGCGAGGTCGGTCAGGATCTCCTCGCTGACCCGCCGCTGCCCCTCGGTCAGCGCGAACGGCAGCCGCGCGTCGAACGCCGTCAGCAGCC
Source organism: Streptomyces zhaozhouensis (assembly GCF_900230195.1). Classification (GTDB taxonomy): domain Bacteria; phylum Actinomycetota; class Actinomycetes; order Streptomycetales; family Streptomycetaceae; genus Streptomyces; species Streptomyces zhaozhouensis. The sequence continues at coordinate 18,641 of NZ_OCNE01000018.1, read as the reverse complement.
CGTCGGCCGCCGGCTCGCGCGGCCTGGCCGGCTGCTGGGCCCCCGAGCGCCGACGGCGGGCCAGCGCGACCTGGAGGACGAACGCCTCGTCCCACTTGAACCGGGAGCGCGCGTCGGCGATGTCGGCGCGGGTACGGGGCCGGTGGGCCTTCTCGAACGCCTCGGGCAGCGGGAGCAGCGCGCGGCGCCGGCGCAGCGCCTCCGGCAGCGGGTCGCTCACGCCACGCCAGCCGGTGGCGTCCAGCGAGTCGAGGAGCAGCGCGACGGCCTTGGAGATGCGCCAGGACTCCAGCTGCTTGCACGCCGGGTAGAGCGGCAGCGGCCGGCCCGCGAACTCCTCGACGGCCGCCGCCTCGCTGCCCTCGTCGAGCAACTCGTAGGCGGGATGGGAGAGTTGAAGATCGCGCTGGAAGCGCGAGACCTTGCCCGCGAACATCCCGCGCCGGCCGGGCAGCAGCACCCGCTCGTGGTGGTGGACGGCGCGCCGGCCGAAGAAGACCAGCCGCAGCTTGCTGCGCCCGTCGGTGAGGGTGACCTCCAGGCGCAGGCCCCGGCCGTTGTTGAACGGGCGGGTGCGGGTGTCGGCGATCTCGGCGACGACGGTGACGTGCTCGTCCAGCGGCAGCGCGCCCAGCGAGGTCAGCTCCCCGCGCTCGGCGTACCGGCGGGGGAAGTGGTGCAGCAGGTCACCGACCGTGTGCAGGTCGAGATGGGCGGCCATCACCTTGGCGGTGGTGCCGCCGACGACGGAGGCGAGGGGATCGTGCGGCGCGGTCACGGTGCCCATTGCACACCATGGCACTGACACTCGCGGCGTCCCGCACCCCACGCGCCCCCGGCGCGCTCACTCCACGCCGATGAGCAGCGGCGCCGACTGCGCGCCGGCGCACACCACGGTGTCCACGCCCAGGTGCCCCTGCCGGAGCCCTTCGGTCAGCCCCTCGGCGAGCCCGGCGGGCGCCCCCGCGCCGAGCACCAGGGTCACCAGTTCGCCGCCGCCGGCCAGCATCCGCTCCAGCACCTGGGCGGCGACCTCGGGGAGTGCGCCGCCGATCACCACCACGTCGCCGTCCACCAGGCCCAGCACGTCACCGCGCTGGCAGACGCCCGCCATGGTCCACGCCTGGCGTTCTGCCACGCTGACCTCGCCGAACCTGGTCGCGCCCGCCGCCGCCGTCATCGCGACGACGTCCTCGTCGAAGCGCCGGTCCGGAGCGTGCACGGCCAGCGCCGCGATGCCCTGCACCGGGGACCGGGTCGGCACGACGGCGACCCGGGCGCCGGCGGTCCTGGCCCGTTCGGCGGCGGCCGCCGCCGCGTGCCACAGCTCCTTGTCGTTGGGCAGCAGCACCACCTCGCGGGCCCTGGTGTCGGCGATCGCCGCGGCCAGCTCCGCCCCGCCCGGCAGCTCCCCCGGCCGCACGGTCAGGGTGGTCGCGCCCGCCTCGGCGCAGAGCCCGGCCAGCCCGGGTCCCGGGAGGACGGCCACCACCGCGCGCCCGCTCGCCGGAGGCTCGGCGGGCGACGGGTCGGCGGGCGGCAGCGCCGTGATCCGCACCCGGTGCGGCCGGCCGGCGGCGATGCCGGCCTCCACGGCGGGGCCGGCCTGCGCGGTGTGCACATGGACGTGCCACAGCCCGTCCCCGCCGACCACCACCAGGGAGTCGCCCAGCGCGTCGAGCCGGGCGCGCAGCGGCCCGACGGCGTCGTCCTCGGCGTCCAGCAGATAGGTCACCTCGAAGCCGCTCCCGCCCTCCGGCGTCGCGCAGCCGCCGCCCGCCACGACGTCGGCGGGCTCGCGCGTCACGGCGGTGGCGGGGCGGACCGGGCGCGGGCGGGGCACGGCGTCGGGCGGGCCGCCGAAGAGCGCGACGTCCAACGCGTCCAGCACGGTGACCAGTCCGGTGGCACCGGCGTCGACGACGCCGGCGGCGGCCAGCGCCGGCAGCTGCGCCGTCGTCGCGGCCAGCGCGCCGCGCGCCGCGTCGCGCGCCGCGCGCAGCACCTCGGCCAGCGCGGCCGCCGGCGCCTCGGCCGCGCGCCCGGCCGCGTCGGCGGCCGCGGTGGCCACGGTCAGCATGGTGCCCTCGACGGGGTGTGCCACGGCCTGCCGCGCCGAGGCCGCGCCCCGGCCGAGCGCCGCCGCCAGGGTGGCGGCCGTGGCGGGCTCGGGGCCGGCGGCCAGCACCTCGGCCATCCCGCGCAGGACCTGGGCGAGGATGGTGCCCGAGTTGCCGCGCGCGCCGATCAGCGCGCCGTGCGCCAGCGCGCGCGCCGCCTCGCCGAGGCTGGGCCCGCCCGCCTCGGCGGCGGCCACGGCCTGGGCGGCGGACTCGACCGTCAGATAGAGGTTGGTGCCGGTGTCGCCGTCGGGAACGGGATAGACGTTGATGGCGTCGATGTCCTCGCGGGCCGCGCCCAGCGCGCGCACGGCCAGCCGGCTCCAGCGACTCACCGCCCCGGCGTCGAGCGGCTGCGGCACGGGGAACCTCCCGGGCTAGGGTGAACGGCGGGTGCAGCTTATGCCCTGGTCCGGTGACATGGTCCGGGGCCGCTTCACCCCCCGGGGGCGATTTCGCCCATCGGGAACGCCCGGGGTATGCTGCCCCGGTTGCCTGATGTCCTGTGGAGTACGTCGGGCGCACCCGGGGCCCCAGCGGCCCCGACCTTTCCTCGTAAGTTCTTGGTCTCCCGCGCGTGTCGTGGGGGCTGACCCGTCTTTGGAGTGACCCGTGGCTGCCAACTGCGATGTCTGCGGCAAGGGGCCGGGCTTCGGCAACAGCATCTCCCACTCGCACCGCCGCACGCCCCGCCGTTGGAACCCCAACATCCAGCGGGTGCGTACGGTGATCGGTGGGACGCCGAAGCGCCTGAACGTCTGCACCTCGTGCATCAAGGCTGGCAAGGTCACGCGCTGACCTCTCGGCGTACGCGCCGTTCCGGCCGCCTGAGCCGGCTCACCCCGAGGGTGGGCCGGCTTTCGTGTGCCCGGACCCGGGAGAGCGCCTAACGCCCCGCGATCCGGTAGCCGTGGTGCACCGGGCCAATGCCGGCGCCCAGGGGGAAACCGGCGGCGATGGCCCCGGTGACGTACTCCTTGGCGGCCGCCACCGCCTCGGGCAGCGCGTCCCCGTGCGCCAGCCGCGCGGCGATCGCCGAGGCGAGGGTGCAACCGGTGCCGTGGGTGTGGCGGTTGTCGTGGCGCGGCGCGCGCAGCAGATGGGTGTCCGTGCCGTCGGTGAGCAGGTCGACGGCGTCCCCCGGCAGGTGGCCGCCCTTGACCAGCACCCAGCGCGGCCCGAGCGCCAGCAGCGCCTCGGCGGCCCTCGGCAGGTCCGACGCGTCGGCGACCCGCGCCCCGGTCAGCTGCGCGACCTCCGCCAGGTTCGGGGTGACCAGGGTCGCGACGGGCAGCAGCCGCCCGCGCACCACCTCCAGCGCCTCGGGCGCCAGCAGCGCGTCCCCGTGCTTGGAGACGCCCACCGGGTCGACCACCACGGGCGCGTCGACGTCGGAGAGCAACGCGGCGACGGTCTCGACCAGTTCGGCGCCGGCCAGCATCCCCGTCTTGACGGCACCGACCCCGATGTCGTCGACCACCGCGCGGAACTGGGCCCGCACCGCCTCCGGCGGCAGCTCCCAGAAACCGTCCACGCCCAGCGAGTTCTGCGCGGTGACGGCGGTGACCACGCTCATGCCGTGCGTCCCGAGGGCCAGCATCGTCTTCAGGTCGGCCTGGATGCCGGCGCCGCCGCCGGAGTCGGAGCCGGCGACGGTGAGCACGCGCGGGGGTGTGGGCATGGCCACGACCCTACTCAACGGCCCGGCGCACGCCGCCCGAAGCCCCCTTCCGCCGGCGTGCGCGCCCCGCGCGTTCAGCCGGCGAAGTGGTCCCAGCCGCCCGCGTTCTCCCACGGCTCGCCGTCCACGGTCACCCGGGGCGGCGACGCGCCCTCAGGCACCGTGGGCGCGCCCCTGCCCCGGCTGGGCAGCACCTCGCCGATGACGCGCCACCGCGCGGGCAGCTTGGTCTCCGGCGGGAACGTGGCCACGAGCGCGTGGTCCTCGCCGCCGGTGAGCACCCACTGGAGCGGGTCGACGCCGACCGCCTGCCCGATGTCGTTCATCTGGGCCGGCATGTCCAACGCGCCGGAGGCGATGTCGATCCGCACCTTGCTGCCCTGGGCGATGTGCCCGAGGTCGGCGATCAGTCCGTCGCTGACGTCGGTCATCGAGGTCGCGCCCAGCGCGGCACCCGCCGGGCCCGCCGGGTAGGGCGGTTCCGGCCTGCGGTGCGCCTCGACGAAGGCGCGCGGGGAGCGGAAGCCGCGGGAGAGCACCGCGTGCCCCGCGGCCGACCACCCCAACCAGCCGGTGACCGCGACCAGGTCTCCCGGCCGCGCCCCCGTCCTGGTCAGCGGCTCCCGGCCGGCGAGGTCGCCCAGCGCGGTGATGGAGACGATCACGGTGTCGCCCCGCACCACGTCACCGCCGGCGACCCCGGCGCCCGCGACCTGGCACTCGTCGCGGATGCCGTCCATCAACTCGACGGGCCAGGTCGCCGGGAGCTCGGCCGGCAGCACCAGGCCCAGCAGCACGGCGCTCGGGGTGGCCCCCATCGCCGCGATGTCGGCGAGGTTCTGCGCCGCCGCCTTGCGCCCCACGTCGTAGGCGGTGGACCAGTCGCGGCGGAAGTGGCTGCCCTCGACCAGGATGTCGGTGCTGGCGACCACGCGCCGGTCGGGTGCCGCCACCACGGCGGCGTCGTCCCCCGGTCCCAGCCGTACCGCCGGGGTCCCGCTGATCCGGGAGGTCAGCTCCCGGATCAGCCCGAACTCCCCGAGCGCCCCCACACTGCCCTTCACGTGAAGCCTCTCCTCGTGCTCTGTTCTGCGCCGACCTGTGCCTCGATCCGCCCGACCGACCAGGAACGCCTCTCCCGACGCAGGTCATGACGCGCTACGGTAGCGCCCCCGCTCCTCGAAGCCGCTGTGGAGGACCCGTGGTACAGGCGTACATCCTGATCCAGACCGAGGTGGGCAAGGCTTCCACCGTGGCAGACGTCATCTCCCGGATCTCCGGCGTCGTACGGGCCGAGGACGTCACCGGCCCGTACGACGTGATCGCCCGCGCGGAGGCCGCCACCGTGGACGAGCTCGGCCGTCTCGTGGTGGCCGAGGTGCAGCGTGTGCCGGGGATCACTCGCACCCTGACCTGCCCGGTGGTCCACCTGTAGCGGCTCGTTATGCTCGCGACGTGACCGCTCACCCCCCGGCCGCCGCCGTGCGCCGCGCCCTGCCGCCCGCCGCCCTCGTGCTGCTGCTGGCGGCCTGCTCCTCGGACTCGGGGACGGCCGACGTGCGGGTCCCGGAGCCGGGCGGCGAGGCGGCGGCGGCCTGCCGGGCGCTGGCCGAGGACCTGCCGGACGTGGTGGACGGCCAGGAACGGCGGGAGTTGGACGAGCCCTCCCCGTACGCCGCGGTCTGGGGCTCGCCCGGGATCGTGTTGCGCTGCGGCGTCGAGACCCCGGCCCAACTCACGCCCGGCAGCGCCGAGTACGACGCCGCGCACGCCGACGTGGTGGGCGTCAACGAGGTGTCCTGGCTGCTGGAGGAGGAGTCGGGGGCCAAGCGGTTCACCACCACCGAGCGCGAGGTGCTGGTCGAGATGACGGTGCCCGACTCCTACGCCCCCGAGGTCAACCCGCTGCTCGACGTGGCCGCCCCGATCGACCGGCACATACCGCTGAGCGAGCTGTACCGGCAGGACGACCAGGACACCCCCGAGGACGGCGAGGACCCCGGGGACGCGTACGACGGGCACGAGCACCACCACTGACCCCGCGCGGTGCCCCGGGCCCCGGCCCTACCGCAGCCCGGTCGGGCGGCGCAGCGCCGCCTGGATCAGCAGGTCGATCAGCTCCGGGTAGCTGACGCCCGTCGCCTCCCACATCCGGGGGAACATCGAGATCGGGGTGAAGCCGGGCATCGTGTTGATCTCGTTGATGACGAACTCGCCGTTCTCCAGCAGGAAGAAGTCCGCCCGCACCAGCCCCTCGCAGGAGGCCGCCTCGAACGCCTCGATCGCGAGCCGGCGCACCTCGGCCGTCTGCTCCTCGGTCAGCGGCGCCGGCACCATGCCCTCGGCCGAGTCGATGTACTTGGCCTCGAAGTCGTAGAAGTCGTGGCTGGAGACCGGCGGGATCTCGGCCGGCAGGCTGGCCCGCGGACCGTCCTCGAACTCCAGTACCCCGCACTCGATCTCACGGCCCACCAGCTGCGCCTCGACCACGACCTTCGGGTCGTGGCGCCGGGCCTCGGCGAGCGCGTCGGGCAGCTGCTCGGGCGAGGTGACCCGGGTGATCCCCATCGAGGAGCCGGCCCTGGCCGGCTTCACGAAGACCGGCCAGCCGTGCTCGGCGGCGAACCCCTCGATCCGCGCCAGCGCGCCCGCCCGGTCGCGCTCCCACTCCCGGGGCCTGACCACCAGATAGGGCCCGACGGCCAGGCCGAACGAGGCGAAGACCCGCTTCATGTACTCCTTGTCCATGCCGACGGCCGAGGCCAGCACCCCGGCGCCGACATAGGGCACCCCCGACATCTCCAGCAGCCCCTGGAGCGTGCCGTCCTCGCCGTGGGGCCCGTGCAGCACGGGCAGCACCACGTCGACCTCGCCGAGGTCCTTGGGCACCGATCCCGGCTCCGCGTAGACGACTTCGCGACGCCCCGGGTCGACGGGGAGCAGCACCCCGCCGCCGCCCGGCTCGGCGATGCCCTCCACGCTCGGCAACGCCCGGTCGGCGATGGCCATCCGCTCCGGCTCGTCGGCGGTCAGCGCCCACCGGCCGTCCTGCGTGATGCCGATGGGCAACACGTCGTAACGGGAGCGGTCGATGGCCCGCAGCACCGCGCCTGCCGTCACCACGGAGATCGCGTGCTCGGAGCTGCGACCGCCGAAGACCACGGCCACACGGGGCTTGCTGCGCTCGAAGGGAGCGGGGGAAGAGGACTCGCTGCTCATCACCCTCCGAGGCTACCTAACGTGACGGCGGTCGTCAGCGGTGTTCGGCCTTGGCGGTTCGCGACATCAGCTCCTTGACCGCGACCCGCGGCGAGGTCCCCTCGTGCACGATGCCGACGACCGTCTCCGTGATGGGCATCTCCACGCCGTGACGCCGCGCCAGGTCGAGCACGGAGCGGCAGGACTTGACGCCCTCCGCGGTCTGCCGGGTGACGGCGATGGTCTCCTCCACCGACATGCCGCGCCCCAGGTTCGTGCCGAAGGTGGTGTTGCGGGAGAGCGGCGAGGAGCAGGTGGCGATCAGGTCGCCCATGCCGGCGAGGCCGGCGAACGTCTGCGGGTCGGCGCCCATCGCCAGTCCCAGCCGCGAGGTCTCGGCCAGGCCCCTGGTCATCAGCGCCGCCTTGGTGTTCTCCCCCAGGCCCATCCCCTCGGCGATGCCGACGGCGAGCGCGATCACGTTCTTGACGGCGCCGCCGAGTTCGCAGCCGACCACGTCCGTGTTGGTGTACGGGCGGAAGTACGGCGTGTGGCAGGCGGCCTGGAGGCGGCGCGCCACGGACTCGTCGCGGCAGGCGACGACGGCGGCGGCGGGCTGCCGTTGCGCGATCTCGCCGGCGAGGTTCGGCCCGGAGAGCACCGCGACCCGCTCGGGGCCCGCGCCCGCGACCTCCTCGACCACCTCGCTCATCCGCTTGGCCGTGCCCAACTCCACGCCCTTCATGAGGGAGACGAGCACCGCGTCCGCCGGCAGCACCCCGGCCCACCGCGCCAGGTTCTCCCGCAGGGTCTGGGAGGGAACGGAGAGCACCGCGAACTCGGCCCCCTCGGCCGCCTCCGCGAAGTCCGTGGTGGCGCGCACCCCCTCGGGGAGTCTCAGCTCGGGGAGGTAGTCCGCGTTGACCCTCTCGGCGTTGATGGAGGACACCACGTCCTCGCGACGCGCCCAGAGCGTCACCCGGCAACCGGCGTCGGCCAGGATGGCGGCGAACGCGGTCCCCCAGGAACCGCTGCCGTAGACGGCGACCTGTGTCACTCGGCCTTCTCCTTGTCGGGCGCGCTCGACTCTGCCGGCCTTTCCACCGGCGCCCTGCGGTGGACGAAACGCCGGGCCGGCGGCGTCTCCTGGCGGATGTCGGCGAGCAGCGCCGTGATGGCGTCCATGATGCGGTCCGTCACCTCGCGCAGCAGCTCGGCGTTCGGCTCGCGGCCGTGGAACTCGCTGAGGTCCACGGGCTCGCCGGCCACCACCACCAGTGTCCTACGCGGGAAGAGCCGCAGCCGCCGCTCCTTGGCGTACGGGGGCATCGCCTGGTGCGCGCCCCACTGGGCCACCGGGATGACGGGGGCCCTGGTGGCCATCGCGACCCGGGCCGCGCCGGTCTTGCCCTCCATGGGCCACAGGTCGGGGTCCCTGGTGAGGGTGCCCTCGGGGTAGAACGCGACGCACTCCCCGGAGCGCACGGCGTTGACGGCGGCGCGGTAGGCGTCGGCGGCCTCGTTGGTCTCGCGGTAGACGGGGATCTGGCGGGTGCCGCGCATGAAGCGGCCCACCATGCCGTGCTGGAAAAGGGCGTTCTTCGCGAGGAATCGCGGCACGCGGCCGGTGTTGTACTGGTAGTGCGCGTAGGAGAGCGGATCGAGATACGAGTTGTGATTCACCACCGTGATGAATCCTCCGTCGGCCGGAATGCGGTCCATTCCTCGCCAGTCCCGCTTGAAGAAGACCCGCAGCATCGGTTTTACCAGAAATGCTGCGAATCGGTACCAGAAGCCGATTCTGCGGCGAGACACTCGGTCACCATCTCCTCTTGCACTGATCCGACGCGGCCAGCTGCGGACGGCCGCCCAAGTGTGGTCGCGAGCCCCGGCGCTGTCCAGCGCCCCACGCCGCGCCACCACCGTCACCCCGGCACCCTAGTCCGCGCCACCCCGCGCCACCGCACGCGTGTGCGGCCCGGTCACCGGCGGCACGGCGGCGACGCGCGTCACGGAACGTGGCATGAGAGGAGAATGACCCGGTGCGCGACTGTGAGTGGACGCTCGTCGTCCCCCTGAAACCCCTGCGAGCGGCCAAGAGCCGGCTGGCCGCGGCGGTGCCCGACGCCGACCGGCGGGCGCTGGCGCTGGCCTTCGCCGAGGACACGGTGACGGCGGCGCTGGCCGCGGCCGCGGTGCGGGATGTGGTGGTTGTCACCAATGATCCGCTCGCGGCGCGCCGGCTCACGGCCCTCGGCGCCCGCGTCGTCCCCGACCTGCCGGACGCGGGGCTCAACGCGGCGCTGGCGCACGGCGCGGCGGCCCTGCCGGGGCGGGCGCTCGCCGCGCTCAACGCGGACCTGCCCGCGCTGCGGCCGGCGGAGCTGTCCCGGGTGCTGACGGAGGCGGCGGGGCACGGGCGGGCGTTCCTGCCGGACGCGGCGGGGATCGGCACGACGCTGCTGGCGGCGCGGCCGCCGGCCGCGCTGGCACCGGCCTTCGGCGAGGCCTCGCGGCGGGCGCACCTGGCGTCGGGGGCGGTGGAGTTGTCGACGACCGGGGTGGAGAGCGTGCGCCGGGACGTGGACACGGCGGCCGACCTGCGGGTGGCGCTCGCGCTCGGCGTCGGGCGGGCGACGGCGGCGCGGTGCGGCGAACTGCCGGGGTTGGCGGACGCGTTGTCGGCCTGAGGGGGACGGGCGGCGCGGGCGGGCCGGGGCGCCGTCCGGGGCGCCTGGAGGTTCTAGAACGTCTGGAGCGTCAGGAAGCCGACCCGGCGCGCCTCGCCCTCGCCGGTGACCTCGACCCGCAGCCGCTGCCCCGGCCGGAGGAACAGCAGCCCGCCGGCGTCGAAGGCCGCCGCGTCGAACTCCAGCGGCGTGCCGTCGTCGAGCAGGACGCTGCCGGCGCGCGTCTCGGGGTCGAAGGTGTAAGCGGTGGCCTGCATGGGGCGAGCCTAGCCGCTGGGCCCCGCCCCGTCGGCGGGGCGGGAGGAGAAACAGCTGCGGGCCGGGCTCCGGTTCGGGGAGTCCGGCCCGCGGGCGACGTGCGGGACCGTCAGCGGCGGCGCGAGGCGGCCTTCTTGGCGGTGGTCGCACGGGACGACGCCCGCTTGGCCGGAGCCTTCTTGGCGGTCGTCTTCTTGGCCGGGGCCTTCTTGGCGGTGGCCTTCTTGGTGGTGGACTTCTTCGCCGTGGTCTTCTTCGCCGCGCTGGTGCGGCTCGTCGACTTCTTGGCGGTGGACTTCTTGGCCGCCGACTTCTTGGCGGCGGCCTTCTTGGTGGCGGCCTTCTTGGCGGTGGTGCCGCCACTCAGGCTGCCCTTGGGGGCCTTCTTGACCGCGACGTCGTTCTTGGGGAGCTTCTTCGTCCCCGCGACCAGGTCCTTGAACCCCTGACCCGCGCGGAAGCGGGGCACCGAGGTCTTCTTGACCCGAACCCGCTCGCCGGTCTGCGGGTTGCGCGCGTAGCGGGCGGGCCGGTCGACCTTCTCGAACGAGCCGAAGCCGGTGACCGAGACCCTCTCCCCCGAGACGACCGAGCGGATGATGGCGTCGAGCACGACATCCACGGCGTCGGCCGCCTGCTGACGACCGCCGAGCTTGTCCGCAATCGCTTCTACGAGTTGCGCCTTGTTCACGTCTTCCCCTTCGCAGGCATTGCTGGAACGAATGTGTTCAAGCTTTTTCGCACGTTAGGCAGATATATTCCGCAAATCAAACGCGAAACGGGCGAATCACCCTTGTGTCGCAACGAACTCGACCCGTCACGGAGTTCCGTCATGGCCGCCGGTGATGTCCGAGGGCAGTCGCCCCTCGTCCACGTCCGCCATCAACCGCTCCAGCCGGCGGGCCGCGCCGGGCAGGTCCTGCTTGGACGCCGCGGTGATCACCAGCAGCCTCCGGGTCAGGGCCCGCCGTACGTCCTCGGGCACTTGCAGATCCCGCACCGTGCGGTGCGCGTCCTTCAGTCGAGCGGCGACGCGGTCGTAGAGTTCGAGTTGACCGTCGCGTTCCATGCGGCCGATTGTGCCACCTTGGGCCGGTTATCGCCCTCTAAGCCCCCCAACGCCCGTGTCGCTCCTGCACACATGGGGACGCCCCCACCGGCGGGGCCGACGGGGGCGCGAGGGTGACGGAACGTCAGACTGCCTGCGTACGAGGCTTGTAGACGGGGCGTCGGCTCTCGAAGTCGGCGATGGCCGCCTCCTCCCGCAGGGTGAGCGAGATGTCGTCCAGCCCCTCCAGAAGACGCCACCGAGCGTTCTCGTCAAGGTCGAAATCGGCCTCGATCCCGGGCGCGGTGACCCGGCGGGCGACCAGGTCCACCGTCACCTCGCTGCCCGGCTCCCGCTCGGCCAGCTCCCAGAGCGCCTCGACCGTGGCCGCGGGGAGCACGACCGTCAACAGTCCGTTCTTCAGGGAGTTGCCGCGGAAGATGTCGGCGAAGCGCGGGGAGATGACCGCCTTGAAGCCGTAGTTCTGCAGGGCCCAGACCGCGTGCTCGCGGGAGGAGCCGGTGCCGAAGTCCGGCCCGGCGACCAGGACGGTGGCTCCCCGGTGGGCCTCCTGGTTGAGCACGAACTCCGGATCCCTGCGCCAGGACTCGAAGAGCCCGTCCTCGAAGCCGTCGCGGGTGACCTTCTTCAGCCAGTGGGCGGGGATGATCTGGTCGGTGTCGACGTTCGAGCGGCGCAGCGGAACGGCCCGGCCGGTGTGGGTGGTGAAGGCTTCCATCTCTCAGACCTCCGCGGGGGTGGGGACGTCGGCCAGGTCGGCCGGCGAGGCGAGGTGACCGGTGAGCGCGGTCGCGGCGGCGACCTGCGGGGAGACCAGGTGGGTGCGTCCGCCCTTGCCCTGCCTGCCCTCGAAGTTGCGGTTGGAGGTGGAGGCGCAGCGCTCCCCCGGCGAGAGCTGGTCCGGGTTCATCCCCAGGCACATCGAACAGCCGGCGTGCCGCCACTCGGCGCCCGCCTCCGTGAAGACGCGGTCCAGCCCCTCGTCCACCGCCTGGAGCGCGACCCGCACCGAACCGGGGACGACCAGCATCCGCACGCCCTCGGCGATCCGCCGTCCGCGCAACACCTCGGCGGCCGAGCGCAGATCCTCGATGCGGCCGTTGGTGCAGGAGCCGACGAAGACGGTGTCCACCGCGATCTCCCGCAGCCGCTGGCCGGGGGCCAGCCCCATGTACTCCAGCGCCTTCTCGGCGGCCACCCGGTCGCCGGGGTCGGCGAACGACCGCGGGTCGGGCACCGAGGCGGTCAGCGGGGCGCCCTGGCCGGGGTTGGTGCCCCAGGTGACGAACGGGGCCAGCTCGGCGGCGTCGATGACGACCTCGTGGTCGAAGGCCGCGTCCTCGTCGGTGCGCAGCGTGCGCCAGTAGGCGACCGCCGCGTCCCAGTCCGCGCCCTCAGGCGCGTGGTCGCGGCCCTCCAGATAGGCGAAGGTGGTCTCGTCGGGGGCGATCATGCCCGCGCGGGCGCCGGCCTCGATCGACATGTTGCAGATGGTCATCCGGGCCTCCATCGAGAGCCGCTCGATGGCCTCGCCCCGGTACTCGATGACATACCCCTGACCGCCGCCGGTACCGATCCGGGCGATGATCGCGAGGATCAGGTCCTTGGCCGTCACCCCCTCGGGGAGCTCGCCGTTGACGGTGACCGCCATCGTCCTGAACGGCGCCATCGGCAGGGTCTGGGTGGCCAGCACGTGCTCGACCTGGCTGGTGCCGATCCCGAACGCCAACGCGCCGAACGCGCCGTGGGTCGAGGTGTGGCTGTCCCCGCAGACCACGGTGGTGCCGGGCTGGGTCAACCCGAGCTGCGGGCCGACGACATGGACCACGCCCTGCTCGGTGTCGCCGAGCGGGTGCAGCCGCACGCCGAACTCCCCGCAGTTCTTCCGGAGGGTCTCCAGCTGGGTGCGGGAGACCGGGTCCGCGATGGGCTTGTCGATGTCCAGCGTCGGGGTGTTGTGGTCCTCCGTCGCGAGGGTCAGGTCCGTGCGGCGCACCCGCCGGCCGCTCTTGCGCAGACCGTCGAACGCCTGTGGGCTGGTCACCTCGTGGAGCAGGTGGAGATCGATGTAGAGCAGGTCGGGCTCGCCCTCCGCCCGCCGGACGACATGATCGTCCCAGACCTTCTCCGCCAGTGTCCGTCCCATCGCGTCCCTCCGGGCTCGCCGCTGAATCCCATACCGCCGCCCGCTCCCCCGGGTGCGGGGCGGTGGCCTGCCCGGCACGCGTCGCCGAGCATGGGACCCAGAGTGACGTCTTCGTGGGGAAATTGAACTTGCGTTTCACACTGTGAGACGCGAGTATCGTTTCATGGACAACTCTCGTGGCGATTCCAGCGGAGTGGGCGTCCTCGACAAGGCGGCGCTGGTGCTCAGCGCCCTGGAGTCCGGGCCCGCCACACTGGCCGGGCTGGTCGGGGCGACCGGGCTGGCGCGGCCGACCGCGCACCGGATGGCCGTGGCTCTCGAATACCACCGGCTGTTGGCTCGCGACATGCAGGGCCGCTTCGTACTCGGCCCCCGGCTCGCCGAGCTGGCCGCGGCAGCCGGCGAGGACCGGCTGCTGGCGACTGCCGGCCCCGTACTGACCCAACTACGCGACGTGACGGGCGAGAGCGCCCAGCTGTACCGGCGCCAGGGCGACCGCCGGATCTGCGTCGCCGCCGCCGAGCGGCTCTCCGGACTGCGGGACACCGTGCCCGTGGGCTCCACGCTGCCGATGAAGGCCGGCTCCGCCGCGCAGATCCTTCTCGCCTGGGAGGAGCCGGAGCGGCTTCACCACGGCCTCCAGGGCGCGCGCTTCACCGCGACCGCGCTCTCCGGCGTCCGCCGGCGCGGCTGGGCACAGTCCATCGGCGAACGGGAGCCCGGCGTCGCCTCCGTCTCCGCCCCCGTCCGGGGCCCGTCCAACCGCGTGGTCGCCGCCGTCTCGGTCTCCGGCCCGATCGAACGACTCTCCCGACACCCGGGCCGGATGCACGCGGGGGCCCTGCTGGAGGCCGCGGGACGCCTCACGGAAGCGCTCAAGCGGGGCGCCGCGGGCTGACCCGGCCCCCGCCCGCCGGACGGCACGCCGTCCACGCACCGCGCCGCCTCCGCACCGGCGGGGCCGCCTCGCGGCGGGGAGGCGCGGGGAACACCACCCGGACGAGCACCCCGCCGGCCGAGCCGGACCCGAGGACGCCCCCCGGCGACGACGCCACCTCCCTACCCCGCGGATCCGCCGCCCCCCGCGGCCATCCGCTCGGGAAGCGACTCGCCGCGCCGGGCCACCGGTATCAGCTCCCAGGCCGCGCCGAGGCCGGCCGGCGGCATGTTGCTGTAGATCGACTCGGCCGAGCCGGCCGGGACCACGAAGGTCTCGTGCCAGAAGCCCACCCGGGAGCCGGCCCTGAGCTGGCGGTTCAACTCACCCCAGGCGGGACGGTGCTCGGCGTCCGACGCGGCAGCGTAGGCCGTCAACGACTCCACGTCCGACCAGTACTGCAGCACGAACAGCTCCCTGGGCGACCCGAGGCACAGCCGGTACCCCAGCATCCCGCGCGCCGGCTCGCGGGACAGCTCCCGCAGCATCCGGGTCATGGCCCGCATCGGCGACCACCACTCGCGCAGCCGCCAGAGGCGGTTGATCCGCATCCCCACCAGGAACACCACCAGCGGCTCGTCGCTCCGAGCCGTCATCCGCCCCCGCACGACCTTCGACGCCATCGACGCCCCACCTCCCTGATCCACGCCCACCCGCGCCCACGCCGCCAACTCCACCGCGGGAACGGCGGGAACGGCGAGAACAGCGGCGAGACGCCTCGGACAATCCTTTGGATAGCTTCACTATCCATGATTGGATAGTGCCACTCTCCCACCGATCGCGCAAGGGGGTCACGGATGCGGCTCGCGGAGCTGAGCAGACGCAGCGGGGTGTCGACGGCGACGATCAAGTTCTATCTGCGGGAGGGACTGCTCCCGCCTGGCCACCGGATCAGCAGCACCCAGGCCGACTACGACGAGGAGCATCTGCGCCGCCTCCAGTTGGTGCGGGCGCTGATACAGGTCGGCGGCGTCTCGGTGGCCGGCGCGCGCGCGGTGCTGACCGCCGTCGACGACGCCTCGCTCGACCAGCTCTCCCGGATGGGCACGGCGGTCGCCGCGCTCCCCCAGGCGCTCCCCGCGCCCGCCGAGGACGACGCCGAGGCACCCGCCGCCGAGCGGGTGGCCGTGGAGCTCCAGCGACGCCTCGGCTGGCGCGTGGTCCCGGAGAATCCGGCGCACCAGGCGCTGGTCTCCGCCCTCAGCGCGCTGCTGCGGCTCGGCTATCCCTGCGACGGTGAGGCGCTGCTGCCCTACGGGGAGTTGGCCGGCCGGCTGGCGGAGCACGAGTTGGCGCTGGTCGAGCAGTTCGAGGCGCCCACGACGCAGCTGGAGGCCGCCGTGGCGCTCACCGTGCTCTACGAGCCGGTGCTGCTGAGCCTGCGGCGGCTGGCCCAGGCCGAGCAGGCCAGCCGCCGCCTGCGCGGCGACGCGGGGGCCGGCGACGGCGGGGAGGCCGGGGGCGCCGAGGACTGAGCGGGGCGCACAACGAGAAGCGGCCCTCCACCCCTTGGGGAGGAGAGCCGCTCTTCGATCATGTACCCCCGACCGGATTCGAACCGGCGCTACCGCCTTGAGAGGGCGGCGTGCTAGGCCGCTACACAACGGGGGCCCACGCAGAGATCTGACGATCTCCGTACCCCCGACCGGATTCGAACCGGCGCTACTGCCTTGAGAGGGCAGCGTGCTAGGCCGCTACACAACGGGGGCAAGATCTTGTGAACTGCTCGATACAAGATCGCGCTGGGCTACCAGGACTCGAACCTAGACTAACTGAACCAGAATCAGTCGTGCTGCCAATTACACCATAGCCCACCGAAACGCAACCCCGAGTGGGGGTTTTGCTTGGGTGACCGCTGGACTTCGGGGTGTTGGCCCCCTCAGCGGCAGAAAGAACACTACCCGATGGGGGACGGTGCACCAAAACGAGATCGCTCCCGAGGGCCCCGTCCCCCCCTCGTCGCTACCCCGCCAGCCGGTCGAGGGCGGCGTCGACGCGGGCCAGGGTGCGCTCGCGGCCCAGGACCTCAAGCGACTCGAAGAGCGGCAGCCCCACGGTCCGCCCGGTGACCGACACCCGCAGCGGGGCCTGCGCCTTGCCGAGCTTCAGCCCGTGGGCCTCGCCGGCGGCCAGCACGGCCTCCTTCAGCGGCTCGGCGGTCCAGGAGTCCACCTCGGCCAGCCCCTTCCGGATGGAGCCCAGCACGGCGTCGGCGCCCGGCTTCATCGCCTTGGCCCAGGACGCCTCGTCGATCGCCGGCTCCGGCAGGAAGAGGAAGTCCACGTTGGCCGTGATGTCGGAGAGCACCGTGACCCGGGTCTGGGCCAGCGGGGCGAGCGCCGCGAACGCCTCCGGGTCGAACCGCTCCGGGCTCCACGGCGCGTGCGGGGCGGTGAGCCACGGCTGACACGCCTCGACGAACTGCTCGACCGTGAGCCGCTCCCTGATGTGGGTGGCGTTGATCGCCTCGCACTTCTTCAGGTCGAAGCGCGCCGGGTTGGCGTTGACCGCGCCGATGTCGAACGCGGCGACCAGCTCGTCGAGGCCGAAGACGTCCCGGTCCTCGGCGAGCGACCAGCCGAGCAGCGCCAGGTAGTTGAGCAGCCCCTCGGGGAGGAAGCCGGCCTCGCGGTAGCGGTTGAGCGAGGACTGGGGGTCCCGCTTGGAGAGCTTCTTGTTGCCCTCGCCCATCACGTACGGCAGGTGTCCGAACGCCGGCACCCCGCCGCCGCCCACGCCGATCTCGGCCAGCGCCCGGTAGAGCGCGATCTGCCGGGGCGTGGAGGAGAGCAGGTCCTCGCCGCGCAGCACGTGGGTGATCCCCATCAGCGCGTCGTCGACCGGGTTGACCAGGGTGTACAGCGGGGCGCCGTTGGCTCGGACGATCCCGTAGTCGGTGACGTTCTCCGGGGAGAACGTCAGCTCGCCGCGGACCAGGTCGTCGAAGACGATCTCGGTGTCGGGCATCCGGAAGCGGACGATCGGCTCGCGGCCCTCCGCGCGGTACGCGGCGGCCTGCTCCTCACTGAGCGTCCGGCAGGCGCCGTCGTAGCCGGAGGGCCGCCCCTCGGCCCTGGCGGCCTCGCGCCGGGCGGTCAACTCCTCGGTCGTGCAGTAGCAGTGGTACGCGTGGCCGGCGGCGATCAGCCGGGCGGCGACGTCCGCGTAGACGTCCATCCGCTCCGACTGGCGGTACGGCGCGTGCGGACCGCCCACCTCGGGGCCCTCGTCCCAGTCCAGGCCCAGCCAGCGCAGCGAGTCCAGCAGCGCGCGGTAGGAGTCCTCGGAGTCGCGCGCCGCGTCCGTGTCCTCGATCCGCAGCACCAGGGTGCCGCCGTGGTGGCGGGCGAAGGCCCAGTTGAACAGGGCGGTGCGGACCAGCCCGACATGCGGGTCGCCGGTCGGCGAGGGGCAGAAGCGGACCCTGACGTCAGCCACGGCGCACCACCTTGTTGGTCAGGGTGCCGATGCCCTCGATGCTCACGGCGACCTCGTCGCCGTCCCGCACGGGGCCGACGCCGGCCGGGGTTCCGGTGAGAATGACGTCCTGCGGCAGCAGGGTCATCGACTCCGTGATGTGCACAATCAGATCCTCCACGGAGCGCACCATCTCGCTGGTGCGCCCCAACTGTCGCTGCTCGCCGTTGACCGTGCACATGATGGCCAGGTCAGCGGGGTCGAGCTGGGTCTCGATCCAGGGGCCGAGGGGGCAGGCGGTGTCGAAGCCCTTCGCCCTGGCCCACTGCTTCTCGCGCTGCTGGACGTCGCGCGCGGTCAGGTCGTTGGCGCAGGTGTAGCCCAGGATCACCTCGCGGGCCCGCTCCCTCGGCACGTCCCGGCAGAGCCGCCCGATGACGACGGCCAGCTCGGCCTCGTGGTGGACGTCGGAGGAGATCGACGGGTAGCGGATCTCGTCTCCGGTGCCGATGACCGAGGTGGAGGGCTTGAAGAAGGTGACGGGAACGTCGGGGACCTCGTTCCCCATCTCCCGCGCGTGCTCCGCGTAGTTGCGGCCGATGGCCACCACCTTGCTGGGGAGCACGGGCGGCAGGAGCCTGACCTCGCTCAGCGGCACGAGGTGCCCCGAGCGTTCGAACTCGGCGAAGGGGTGGCCCTTGATGATGTCGAGGCGGAGCCCGCCCTCGTCGGTCGGCTCTCCCTCCACCACGCCGAATCCGACGGTCCCGTCGATGGAGAATCTGGCGATGCGCACGCTGGGTAGTCCCTCACTGGCCTGCTCGAAGTGGCGAAAACCCTGGCTGAGCCCGGCTCACGCCTGGAAACCTGCGCCTCACACCCTAGGACACCGGCGCGCGCGAAAAAGCAGGCGCCTCCCGAACCGGGTGTTCGGGAGGCGTGCGGAAGTGCGGTGGGGGGAGATCAGCGCAGCCGGGCCATCAGCGCGTGTTCGACGAGGGTGATCAGGCCGCTCTTCGCCTCCGCCCGGTGCCGCGCGTCGGTCGTGATGATCGGCGCGTCAGGACCGATCTGCAACGCCTCCCGCACCTCCTCCGGCGAATACGGCTGATGCCCGTCAAAACC
>NZ_OCNE01000001.1 GCF_900230195.1 Streptomyces zhaozhouensis | reverse complement strand
CAGGCCGCAACCCGAACGACTCCAACAACCGGAACAGCGCCACCTCGAACGCGAAGACAGACGTCTGCGTATACACCGTCTGATCCAACACACCCCCGACACCCTCGGTGTCCTCGGTGTCCCCGGTGGGCCAGACGACCTCCCGCAACGGCAGCTCAAGCTGCTCGTCCAACAGGTCCACAACCTCATCCCACGCCCGAGCGAACACCGGGAAGGAGTCATACAACTCCCGCCCCATCCCCAGACGCTGACTCCCCTGACCCGAGAACACAAACGCCACGGGACCTGTGGAGGGACCAGCGGTCACGCCTCCGGCAGCCACGGCCTCCAGACCGCTGAGCAGTTCCTCACGGTCACCACCGACCACCACGGCCCGATGCTCGAAGGACGCACGCGTGGTCACCAGGGAGTAGCCGACATCCACCGGCTCCAACCCCGGACGCTCACGCACAAACGACACCAACCGCCCCGCCTGCGCCCGCAACGCCTCCGCTGACTTGGCCGACACCACCCACGGCACCGCCACCAACCCAGAGCCCGCCTCGGCCTCGGCCCCGGACTCAGGGGCCTCAACCTCGGTCTCGGCCGGCGCCTCAACCTCGGGCGCCTCCTCCACGATCACATGCGCGTTGGTGCCACTGAGCCCGAACGAGGAGATACCAGCCCGACGCGGACGGCCGTTACGCTCCCACTCCCGCGCCTCGGTGAGAAGCTCCACCGCGCCGGCCGACCAGTCCACGTGTGGCGACGGCTCGTCCAGGTGCAGCGTCTTCGGCATCACGCCGTGGCGCATCGCCATCACCATCTTGATGACGCCACCCACACCCGCGGCCGCCTGCGCGTGACCGATGTTCGACTTCAACGAACCCAACCACAGCGGCTCACCGTTCTCCGGCCGGTTTTGACCATAGGTCGCGAGCAGAGCCTGCGCCTCGATCGGGTCACCCAGGGTGGTGCCCGTGCCATGGCCCTCGACGGTGTCGATGCCGGCGGCGGTGAGACCTGCGGTCGCGAGGGCCTGTTCGATGACCCGTTGCTGGGAGGGGCCGTTGGGGGCCGTCAGGCCGTTGGACGCGCCGTCCTGGTTGACCGCAGAGCCGCGGATCACCGCGAGCACCTCGTGCCCGTTGCGCCGCGCGTCCGACAGCCGCTCCAACGCGAGGACGCCGACGCCCTCCGACCAGCCGACGCCGTCGGCCGCTCCCGCGAACGACTTGCAGCGGCCGTCGGGGGCCAGCCCCCGCTGCCTGTTGAAGTCGACGAACGTGTCGGGCGTGGCCATCACGGTGACGCCGCCGGCCAGGGCCAGCGAGCACTCACCGTTCCGCAGCGCCTGGATGGCCCAGTGCATGGCGACCAGTGAGGAGGAGCAGGCGGTGTCCACGGTGACCGCCGGGCCCTCAAGACCGAGGGTGTAGGCGACCCGTCCGGACACGACGCTGGCGAGGCTGCCGCTGCCGAGGTAGCCGGCGATGTCCTCGGGCAGTTGGCCGCCGAACCGGGTGGCCCAGTCGTGGTACATGACGCCGACGAAGACACCGGTCCGGCTGCCGTGGACCGACTTCGGGTCGATGCCCGCGCGCTCCAGCGCCTCCCAGGACGTCTCCAGCAGCAGCCGCTGCTGCGGGTCCATGCCCAGGGCCTCACGCGGGCTGACCCCGAAGAAGCCGGCGTCGAACTCGGCGGCCTCGTGCAGGAAGCCGCCCTCCCTGGTGTTGCTCTTGCCGGGTGTGCCCGGCTCGGGGTCGTAGAGGTCGGTGATGCTCCAGCCACGGTCCTCGGGGAACGACGAGATACCGTCGCGTTCCTCTGCGACCAGCCGCCACAGCTCCTCGGGGGAGGTGACCCCACCCGGGAAACGGCAGCTCATGCCCACGATGGCCAGCGGCTCGTCGTCGACCGGCGTGGCCGTCGGCACGGACGGGGCGCTCGGTGTGGTGCCCACGACGCTGTTGACGAGGTGGGTGGCGAGCGCGCCGGAGTTGGGGTGGTCGAAGACGAGGGTGGGCGGAAGCCGCAGCCCGGTCGCGGTGTTGAGCAGGTTGCGCAGTTCGACCGCGGCCAGCGAGTCGAAGCCCAGCTCCTGGAACGCCCGGGCCGGCGCGATGGCGTCCGGCCCCTCGTGCCCCAGCACGGTGGCGACGTGGGAGCGCACCAGGTCGAGGACGAAACGTTCGCGCTTGGGCTCGGGGAGTTCGGCCACGCGGCGGGCGAACGGCGTGCCGCTTGCCGCCGCCGTGGTGGCCGCGTCCGTGTTCCCGTTGACGACGGTGCGCAGGGCGGGGCGGACCAGGGTGCGCAGCAGCGGCGGGACGCCGTCGGGGCGGGCGCGGACGGCGGTGGCGTCGACGCGCAGGGTCAGCGCGACGGCCGCGTCCCCGGTGGCCACCGCCCGGTCGAAGAGGGCGAGGTTGTCGGCGGGCGACAGCGCCTCAAGACCCGAGCGGTCGACCCGCTGGACGTCGGTGGCGTTGAGGGTCGCTCCCATGCCCTCGTCGCCCGTCCACAGGCTCCACACGTGGGACTGCGCGGACAGGCCGCGTGCGTGGCGGTGGTGGGCGAGCGCGTCGAGGAAGGCGTTGGCCGCGGCGTAGTTGCCCTGTCCGGGGGCGTCCAGCAGGCCGGCCACCGAGGAGAACAGGACGAACGCCGACAGGTCCAGCTCCTCGGTCAGTTCGTGCAGGTGCCAGGCGGCGTCCGCCTTGGCCCGCAGCACGGTGTCGAGGCGCTCGGGGGTCAGGCTGGCGAGCAGGCCGTCGTCCAGCACGCCCGCCGTGTGCACCACGCCTGTCAGGGGGTGCTCGGGGGCTATGCCGGCGAGCAGCTCGGCGAGGGCCTGGCGGTCGGAGACGTCACACGCCTCGACGCGGACCTCGGCTCCCGCCTCGGCGAGGTCCCTGACCAGCGCGGAGGCGCCGGGGGCCGCGAGGCCGCTGCGGCTTACGAGCAGCAGGTGCCGGGCGCCGTGCTCGGCCACCAGGTGGCGGGCCACATGGCCGCCGAGGCCACCGGTGCCGCCGGTGACGAGCACGGTGCCGGTCTCCCACGGGGTGCCTGCGGTCTCGGGGGCGGGCAGGCGGACGGCTCGGGGCAGCCACACGGCGTCGTCCCGCAGGGCGAACTCCGGCTCGTCCGTGGCGAGTACGGCGGCTGCCAGCCGTTCCGGCGGGGTGGGCAGGGCGGCGGAGTCGTCCACGAGGACGAGGGAATCCGGGTGCTCGGCCTGGGCGGAGCGCACCAGGCCGGAGACGGCGGCCGCGACCGGGTCCGGGACCACGTCGCCCGGCGTGACGGCCATGGCGCCCCGGGTGACCAGGACGAGGCGGTCGTCGGGGTGACGTTCGCCGGCGGTCCACTCCTGGAGCAGGGCGAGGGCGTGGGAGGTGACGGAGCGCAGCCGTTCGGGGACGGAGCCCTCCGTGCCGGTGAGGCACTCGGCGATCAGGAGCCGCGCCGTTCCGGTGGCGGAGTCGGGGGCCGCCAGGTCGGCGGCCGTCTGGACCAGTTCCCAGGGGGAGGCGGGGGCGGCCGAGGGCAGGGCGGCCAGGCGCTGCCACTCGACGGTGTACACGGGGTGCCCGGCGTCCACGCGCAGCGCCTCGGCGGGGACCGGGCGGGAGACCAGGCTGGTGACGGAGGCGACGGGCGCCCCGCTGGTGTCGGTGATCTCCACCGTCAGGGACTCGCCGGCGGACTGGTCGCCCACGGGGGAGACGCGGGCCCGCACGGTGGCGGCGCCCCGGGCGTGCAGCCGCACCCCTGACCAGGCGAAGGGGATGCTGGCCTGGCCGTCGCCCGAGGACGCGGCGGAGGCGAGGAAGTCGGCGCTGTGCAGGACGGAGTCCAGCAGCGCGGGGTGCAGCCCGAAGTCGGCGGCCTCAGCGGCGGCCTCCGGCGGGAGCGCGACCTCGGCGAACACGCTGTCGCCGTGGAGCCAGGCGGCCCGCACGCCCTGGAAGACCGGGCCG
Source organism: Streptomyces zhaozhouensis (assembly GCF_900230195.1). Taxonomy (GTDB): domain Bacteria; phylum Actinomycetota; class Actinomycetes; order Streptomycetales; family Streptomycetaceae; genus Streptomyces; species Streptomyces zhaozhouensis. Next base: position 752,255 of record NZ_OCNE01000001.1, on the reverse strand, counting down.
TATCCGTAGCCCTGCCCGGTGAGGCGGGAGTAGAGGGAGGACGTGTCGACGGGGGTGGCGCCGGGCGGGGGCCAGGCCGCCGTGCTGTCGCCCGGGGCGGGCGTCGCTGGCTGCCCGGGGGCGAGGACGCCGGTGGCGTGCCGTGTCCAGGGGGCGTCCTCGGGGGCGTTGTCGGGGCGGGAGTGAGCCTCGACGGTGCGCCGGCCGGTCTCGTCGGGGCCGCCCACCAGCACCTGGAGGGCGACTCCGCCCTGTTCGGGCACCACCAGGGGTGCCTGGAGGGTCAGTTCCTCGATCTGGGGGCAGCCGGTGCGTTCACCGGCGTGCGCGGCCAGTTCGACGAGTGCGGTGCCCGGCAACAGCAGGGTGTCGAGGATGGCGTGGTCGGCGAGCCAGGGGTGGGCGGCGACCGACAGCCGGCCGGTGAGCACCATCCCGCCGGACCCGGGCAGGGCCACGGCCGCGCCCAGAAGGGGGTGCCCGGCGGGGACCTGGCCGAAGCCGGCGGTGTCCCTGGGGGTTTCGGTGCCCCGCAGCCAGTAGTGGCGCCGCTGGAAGGCGTAGGTCGGCAACGCGGCCGGCGGTCGCGTGCGTGCGGGGAACGTGGGCCGCCAGTCGACCTCGGCGCCGGCCGTGTACACCCGGGCCAGGGCGGACAGCAGCTCCGCGGCCTCGGGCCGGTCACGCCGCAGCGACGGGGTGGCCAGGGCCTCCCCGGTGAGGGTGGCCCTCGCCAGGGTGGTCAGGGTGCTGTCGGGGCCGACCTCCAGGAACGTGGCGATGCCGGCGTTCTCCAGGGTCTCGACGCCGTTCCTGAACCGGACGGCCTCCCGCACGTGGCGCACCCAGTACTCGGGGTCGCACACCTCGTCGGCGGTGGCGAGCTTCCCGGTGACGTGGGAGACCAGCGCGATCCGTGGGGGCGCGTAGGAGAGCACCCGGGCGACGCGCCGGAACTTCTCCAGCATCGGGTCCATGAGGGGGGAGTGGAAGGCGTGGGAGACCCGCAGCCGCGTGGTCTTGCCCTCGACCTGTCCGGCGATCCCGAGGACGGCTTCCTCCGCGCCGGAGATCACCACGGCGTTCGGGGCGTTGACGGCGGCGACGGCGACGTCCTCGCGGTCCCCGATCAGGGCGAGGACCTCCTCCTCTGTGGCCTGGACGGCGATCATGGCGCCGCCCGCCGGCAGCTCCTGCATCAGACCGGCGCGGGCGCTGACCAGGACGGCCGCGTCCTCCAGGGAGAGCACGCCCGCGACGTGGGCGGCGGCGATCTCGCCGACGGAGTGGCCGGCGACGTAGTCGGGCCGGAGGCCGAAGGACTCCAGCAGACGGTAGAGGGCGACCTCGAAGGCGAAGAGCGCGGGCTGGGTGTACTCGGTGCGCTCCAGCCGCTCGCGTTCCGCCTCCTCCCACATCACCTCGCGCAGCGGGCGTTCCAGCATCGGGTCGAGGTGGGCCGTCACCGCGTCGAGCGCCTCGGCGAAGACGGGGAACGTCTCGTACAGTTCACGGCCCATGCCGGTCCGCTGGCTGCCCTGGCCGGAGAAGAGGAACGCGGTCTTGCCCCTGGTCCCGTGCGCGTCCCCGGTGACCAGGCCGGGGACGGTGTCCTGGCCGGTGGCGAGGGCGCTCAGGGCCCGCAGGGCGGCCCCGTGGTCCTCGGCGAGGACCACCGCGCGGTGTTCCAGGGCGGCCCTCGTCGTCGCCAGGGCGTGCCCCGCCTCGGCGAGGTCCGGCTGCTGCCCGGTCAGGTGCGCGTGCAGCCGGGACGCCTGGGCGCGCAGGGCGTCCGGGGTCTTCCCCGACACGACCAGCGGCGTCGCGGGCAGGGCCGGGCCGGGGGCCTCGGCGGGTTCGGCGGCCTCGGCGGGCTCCTCCTCGGGGGCCTCCTCCAGGATCAGGTGGGCGTTGGTGCCGGAGATACCGAAGGAGGAGATGCCCGCTCGGCGCGGGTGGTCGCCCGGCTCCCAGGGACGTGCCTCGCTCAGCAGCTCCACCGCGCCGGCGGACCAGTCGACGTGCGGGGTGGGGGCGTCGACGTGCAGGGACTTCGGCAGTCGCCGCTCCCTCATCGCCATGACCATCTTGATGACGGCGGCGGCTCCGGCCGCCGCCTGCGTGTGCCCGATGTTGGACTTGATCGAGCCGAGCCACAGCGGGCTGCCGTCCTCGGGACGGTGCTGGCCGTAGGTGGCGAGCAGCGCCTGGGCCTCGATCGGGTCGCCCAGGGTGGTGCCGGTGCCGTGGGCCTCGACGACGTCGATGTCGGCGGGGGACAGCCGCGTGACGGCGAGCGCCTGCTCGATGACGCGTTGCTGGGAGGGGCCGTTGGGGGCGGTCAGCCCGTTGCTCGCGCCGTCCTGGTTGATGGCGGAGCCACGGATGACGGCCCACACGCGGTGCCCGTTGCGGCGCGCGTCGGAGAGCCGCTCCAGGACGAGGACGCCCGCGCCCTCGCCCCAGGCGGTGCCGTCGGCCGCCGCGGCGAACGGCTTGCAGCGGCCGTCGGGGGCGAGTCCGCGCTGGCGGCTGAAGGCCGTCAGCACCCCGGGGTTGCCCATGATGGCGACGCCGCCGGCCAGGGCCAGCGTGGACTCGCCCTGGCGGAGGGACTGGCACGCCAGGTGCATCGCCACCAGGGAGCCGGAGCAGGCGGTGTCCACGGTGAGGGTGGGGCCCTCAAGGCCGAGCGCGTAGGCGGCACGGCCGGAGACCACGCTGGGGGAGGTGCCGGTGAGGAGGTAGCCGTCGAGCCCGTCGGGCGCCTCGAAGAGCCGGACGCCGTACTCCTGCGGCTCCGCACCGACGAAGACCCCGGTGTTGCTGCCGCGCAGCGCCTGCGGGTTGAGTCCGCTGTGCTCCAGCGCCTCCCAGCACAGTTCGAGGACGAGGCGCTGCTGCGGGTCCATCGCTGACGCCTCGCGCGGGCTGATGCCGAAGAAGTCCGCGTCGAACTCCCCGGCCGAGTCGAGGAAGGAGGCGTGGCGCACGTAGCTCTTGCCGGCCTTGCCCGGGTCGGGGTCGTAGAGCCCTTCGACGTCCCAGCCGCGGTCGGTGGGCAGCGGGGAGAGGGCGTGCCGCTCCTCGGCGACCAGCTGCCACAGGCCGTCGGGCGAGGTCGCCCCGCCCGGGAAGCGGCAGCCGATGCCGACGATGGCGATGGGCTCGTCGGACGGCACGGGGGCACCGGGCGTGGCCGTCGCCCGGGGGGCCGGCGCGGCGCTCTCGCCGAGGAGTCCGTTCTCCAGGAGGCGTGCGACGGCGCGCGGCGTGGGGAAGTCGAAGACGAGCGTCACCGGCAGATCGAGCCCGGTCGCCCGCGTCAGGCGGTCGTGCAGGTCCACGGCGGCCAGCGAGTCGAAGCCCTGCTCCTGGAAGGTGAGGTCGGCTCCCGAGCCGCTCGGCGGTTCCTGGTCGATCGCCGTCAGGACCGCCGAAGTGTGCGTGCACACGAGATCGACGAGGAGGTCCTCCCGCGCCGTGGCGGGCAGGTCGGCGAGTCGTTGGGAGAGGGCGGCCTTGCTGCCCCTCGCGTCGTCTGCCGACTTCGGAATGAGGTCTTCGGGCTCGCTCATGCGGCGCACTTCACCACTTCCCCCGCCGGGGGACATACCCCTATCGCCCCCTAGGGGCCCGGGGCGCCGCGGTGCGCCCCGACGGTTCGACCGGGACGGACGCGCGGCAGGTCAGGAGTGTGCCCGCACGACCTCGGAGAGCTGGTCGACGAACTCGGTGTGCCGGGTGTTGAGGTAGAAGTGGCCGCCGGAGAACCAGCGCAGACCGAAGGCGCCGGAGGCGTGTGCGGCCCAGGCCCGCGCCTGGTCGGGCGTCACCTGGGAGTCGGAGTCGCCCATGAAGACCTCGACGGGGGTCCTCAGACGGAGCGTTGGCTCGCAGACATAGGTCTCGATGGCGCGGTAGTCGGCGCGCATCGAGGGCAGGAGCGCCTCCCGCATCTCGGGGTCGTCCAACAGCCGGGAGTCGGTGCCACTGAGGTTCCGCAGCTCGTCGATGATTCCCTCGTCGCCCCGAAGGTGCACGTTCTCCCCGCCGCCCAGGCCGGGGGCGCGGCGGCCCGAGGCGACCAGGACGCTCGGCGGTTGGCTCTCGGCCTCCATCCGGAGGGCGACCTCGAAGGCGACGGCCGATCCCATGCTGTGCCCGAACAGCGCCAGCGGCTCCTGCCGCCAGGGCCGCAGGGCGTGGAAGGAGTGTTCGGCCAGGGTCCGCAGGTCGGTGAGCGGCTCCTCGGTCCGCCGGTCCTGGCGGCCCGGGTACTGGAGGCAGAGGACCTCGATCTCCGGATGCAGCGCGGCGGACAGCGCGTAGAAGGCGCTGGCGGCGCCCCCGGCGTGCGGGAAGCACGCCACCCGGGCCTTCGCGTCGGGGGCCGGGTGGAACCGGCGCACCCACAGCTCGCTGTCAACGGTGTCCGACATTGTCTACCCGCTTCCGTCCTGGTCTCCGGCCTGCCAAGTCGCCGCCATGGTGAGCGGCGTCGCCCCGGCTGCCAACCCCTAACGCCCCCGGCGTGGGGCGTAGCCACACCGGGAGCCGTCAGCTCTGACGCGCGTAGCGCACGGGCGGTGGTCGGGAGTCCCCGGCTGCCGGGGGAGGGGCTCCGGTCAGGTCGCCCCACTGGGGGCGTTGGCGTCCTCCCGCTGGGACGCGATGCCGAGATCGCCGGTGAACCGGCGGAGTGCCCGGGCGAACTCGCTTCCCGTGGGCGCGTTGTCGCCCAGACCGACCGCGTACTGCACCAGCAGCCCGGTCACGAGAGTCATATAGAATGCGCCCAGCACTCGCTCGTCCTCGGGCCCGAGATGCTCCTCCTGTACTCCTAGGAACAGTGCTGCCAGCGCACGGCGTGCCTCAGGCTGCACGGCGCGCAGCGCCGTGAGCAGCTCGGGGTCCTCGTCCGTCTGGACCAGGGCTTCGAACTGCGCCCGCCACAGGGACTGGTGTTCCTCCAGCAACTCCACGGCGCGCTGCCAGCTGTGCTCCTGTCGGACCAGCGGATCGATGTCCGGGGCCAGCTCGGCGTCCAGAGCGCGCTGCATGTCCTCTGCCCAGTCGCCCATCGCCTCCAGCAGGGCCTGGCGCATCAGCGCCTGTTTGGACCCGTAGTGGTAGCCGATGGACGCCAGGTTGGCGCCGGACGCCGCAGCGATGTCACGTGCGGTGGTGCGCAGATACCCCTTGTCCAGCAGGCAGCGCTTCGCGCCCTCCAGTAGATCGTCACGAGCTCCCATGCAAGCAGCGTACTGCACGGATGTATAAGACGGGCTGCCTAGACAGGCGTATTAGACAGACGTTTAAGACGTGTGTATATTGGCAGGCATGACAGACGCCACCGTGCCTTCGCCATCGGGTCCTTCCGCTCCCCCACCGCGTGCCGGTCGGCGCGAGTGGACGGCCTTCACCGTCCTCCTGTTGCCGCTGCTGCTGGTGTCGATGGACGTCTCGGTCCTCTACTTCGCCATCCCGGCTCTCAGCGCCGACCTGGAGCCCACCAGCACCCAGCAGCTGTGGATCTTCGACATCTACGCGTTCATCATCGCGGGCCTCCTGATCACCATGGGCTCGCTCGGTGACCGCATCGGCCCGCGCAAGCTGCTGCTGCTGGGGGCCACGGCCTTCGGGCTGGCATCCCTCGCCGCGGCCTACGCGACCAACCCCGAGATGCTCATCGCGGCCCGCGCCCTGCTCGGCATCGGCGGTGCCACCCTGATGCCGTCCACGCTGAGCCTCGTGCGACGCATCTTCCGTGACGAGAAGCAGCGTTCGACCGCCATCGCGATCTGGTCCGGCGCGCTGGCCGGTGGCGTGGCGCTCGGCTCCGTGCTCAGCGGCATGCTGCTGGAGTTCTTCTGGTGGGGCTCGGTCTTCCTCATCAACCTGCCGGCCATGGTCCTGCTGCTGGTGGCCGTGCCGCTGCTGGTCCCCGAGTTCCGTGACCCGGACTCCGGCAAGTTCGACCTGATCAGCGTCCCGCTGTCGATGGCGGCCGTGCTGCCCATCGTCTACGCGCTCAAGGAGTTCGCCGCCGAGGGCTTCGAGCTGACCTACCTGGTGAGCATGCTGGTGGGCTTCGGCTTCGTCGCCTTGTTCGTCTACCGGCAGCGCACCTACCGCCACCCCATGGTCGACCCGGCGCTCTTCCGCAACTCGGGCTTCAGCGCGGTCATGGTCCTCAACTCGCTGATCATGTTCGCGATGATGGGGCAGGCGTACTTCACCGCGCAGTACCTCCAGTCCGTGCTCGGCAAGTCCGCGCTGGAGGCGGCGCTGTGGAGCCTGCTGCCCTCGGTGGCGGTCCTGATGGGCGCTCCGCTCGCGGCGGCGGCGGCACAGGCCTACGGCCGCAGGCCGGTCATCGTCACCGGCTTCTTCGTCGCCTCCGGCGGCTTCGTCGTCCTCACCCAGGTCGGCACCGACTCACTGTGGGTCCTGCTCGCCGGTGCCGGCGTGCTCGGCGGCGGTGTGGTCGGTGTGCTCTCCCAGGTCGTCGACATCGCGCTGGGCATCTCGCCCTCGCACCAGGCCGGTTCTGTCTCGGCGCTCTCCGAGACCAGCACCGAGCTGGGCGGCGCCCTGGGTATGGCGGTCCTCGGCAGCATCGGCACGGCGGTCTTCCGCAACGACATCGAAGAGTCTTTGCCGGAGGGCATCCCTGCCGAAGCCGCCGAGGCCGCCGGAGAGACGATGGCCGGCGCTGTCCACGTCGCCACCTCACTGCCAGGCCCGATGGCCGAGGAGCTGCTCGCGGCGGCCCGTGAGGCCTACACCAACGGCTTCAACCTCGCCGCAGTCGTCGGCGCGGTGCTCCTCCTGGGAGCCACGCTGCTGGCCGCCTTCGCCCTGCGGGGCGTCCCCGCGGCGGAGAAGGGCGCCCCCCCGGTGGACCACGGAGACGGCTCGGTGGACCACGGAGACGGCTCGGTCGCCGTGCCCCCGGCGGACCAGCGGACCGCTGAACACCGCTGAGGTCACCCCCTCACGTCGGTGACCGGCTCCGCGTCAGGGCACGGACGCGGAGCCACCCGAAGACCCCACGCCCGACCAGGCCGGCCTGGTCGGGCGTGGCCGTGTCCGGGGCCCGGGACGCCCCGGGGGCCCAAGCAGCCGTCGCCCGGGGCGCCTGCCCGCGTCTGCTGCCCGGGGTTGCCGCCTGGAGTACGCCCGTCGCGCGCTCGCCGTTGCCGCCCGGGCCCGGCGTCCGGGGCCAGCGCCCGGCCACCCCGGCCGCCCAGAGGCGGCAGACGCGGCTTCAGTAACGACCACTCGCGATGCGTCAGACCCCCCGACCCATGCCCGAATCAACGAGCGACCGGTCGGAAGGCCACATGATCCGGCGGACAGGGCCTAGTGATCTGAGTCAGAGATGCGTCGGCAGTAGGCGGCGACTTGGTCGAGGATCTCGTCGGCGGTCTTCGTCCAGACGAAGGGGCTGGGGTGTTCGTTCCAGTCGGCGAGCCAGGACCTGATGACCTTGCCGGTCGCCACTTCCAAGGCGGCGAAGAGGGTGGTGGTGCCGGCGCGGACGTAGTCGTGGCCGCGGCGTTCAGGAACGCCGGGCATCATCGGCAACACCGGCTGGGAGCGGTGCGGTGCCGGGGCGAACGCCCGCCAGATCCGCGAGATCGTCGACTGCGACATGCCCGTGGCCGCCGCCGTCGACCTCGTCGACCAGTGGGTGGCGTTCTTCGGCGTCTCCTCCAGCGTCCTGACGGTGACGCGCTCGACGTCCGCGTCAGTGATCTTCCGCGGGACGCCGGGCCGCGGGTCGTCGCACAAGCCGTCCGGGCCCCGTTCGAGGAAGCGGCGCCGCCAGGTGCGGACCGTGTCCGCGGTGACCCGCAGCCGGCGCGACACCTCCGTGATCGAGTGCCCCTCGGCGCACTCCAGCACAATCCGCGACCGCTGGGCCAGAGCCTGAGCCGTCGAACGACGACGCAGCCAGCCCTCCAGCACGGCGCGCTGGGCATCGGTCACCGACAACGGCGGAATCTTCGGACCCGGACGACTCACACCCGACCAACGAAAGAACTCCGACTCAGATCACCAGGAGGAGGCCGCCCGCGCGCGGGCGGCGGCGCGGACGGAGGGGGCGTCGGCGACGGCACGCCGGATCAGGCCGCAGACCGTGTCGACGTCCTCCGTCGTCACCCCGGTCCCGGTCGGCAGCATGACGATCCGGCCGCTGAGTGCCTCGGTGTGCGGCAGCGGCAGCGGCGCGTGCCTGGCCTGGTCCCGTACGTACGGCTCGGTGCGGTGGCAGCCGGGGTGGAAGTGTGTGCGGGCCAGCACGTTCTCTGCCACCAGCATGGCCACCAGGTCGTCGCGTGAGAGCCCGGCACGTTCCTCGTCGACCTCGAACACGACGTACTGGTGGTTGACGCTGTTCTCGGGGAGCGGGCGCCGCAGCCAGATGCCGGGGACGCCGTCCAGGCCCGCCCGGTAGTGCTCGTAGCGCTCCCGGTTGACCTCGATCAGCTGCGGCATGTTCTCCAGCGAGGTGATGCCCATGGCCGCGGCGACCTCGGTCATCTTGGCGTTGGTGCCGATGGAGGCGACGTACTCGCCCTCTCCGCGCCCGTAGTTGTGCATGGAACGGACCCGCTCGGCCAGTTCGTCGTCGTCGGTGACGATCGCGCCGCCCTCGAAGGAGTTGATGAACTTCGTGGCGTGGAAGCTGTACACCTCGGCGTCACCGAACGACCCCACCGGGCGTCCGTTGCGGGCGCTCCCGATGGCGTGCGCGCTGTCGTAGAACAGCCGCAGGCCGTGTTCCTCGGCGAGCGCCGCCAACTCCTCGGTCGGTGCGGGATGCCCCCACAGGTGCACGCCCATGATCCCGGTGGTGCGCTCGGTGACCAGCTGGCGGGCGTGCTTGGGATCGATGTTGCCCGTGGCCTCGTCGATCTCGCAGAAGACCGGGGTGATGCCTTCCCACTGCAGGGTGTGCGCGGTGGCGATGAACGTGAAGGAAGGCATCAGCACCTCGCCCCGCAGGCCGGAGGCGCGCAGCAGCACCTGGAGCGCGATGGACGCGTTGCAGGTGGCCACGCAGTGTCTGACGCCGGCCTGCGCGGCCAGGTCGTGCTCGAACTGCTTGACCAGGGGGCCGAAGCTGGTCAGCCAGCGACGGTCGATCGCCTGCTGGATGCGCTCCATCGCCCGCCGCTCGTCGGGTATGTTCGGGCGCCCGACGTGCAGCGGTTCGGCGAAGGAGGGGGAGCCGCCCAGGATCGCGAGGTCGTGGGGGGAGACGGCCATGGCGTTACCTCACTGGTCGGTCTGGAGTGGTCGGTCTGGCTGACGCGGCTTACGGCCGTGACTACTGCTCGCTGACGAACTTCCGGAACGAGGCGACCATGTAGTCGGTCATCTCACTGGTGATGCCCGGATAGACGCCCACCCAGAACGTGCGGTCGGTGACCACGTCGCAGTTGGTCAGTTCGCCCGACACACGGAACCCGCGGTCGAGGTAGGCCGGGTGGCGGGTGAGGTTCCCGGCGAAGAGCAGCCGGGTTCCGATGCGGCGCGACTCCAGGAAGTTCACGATGTCGCTGCGGCTGAAGGGCGCGTCGTCGGTGAGGGTGATCACGAAGCCGAACCAGCTGGGGTCGCTGTCCGGGGTCGGCTGGGGCAGGCGCAGCCACGGCAGCCCGTCCAGGCCCTCCCTGAGCCGCCGCCAGTTGGCGCGTCGCGCGGCGCCGAAGTCCTCAAGCCGGGACAGCTGCGTCAGGGCCAGTGCCGCCTGGGCGTCGGTCGCCTTCAGGTTGTAACCGATGTGGGAGAAGATGTACTTGTGGTCGTAGCCGAAGGGCAGTTCGCCCATCTGGTAGGAGAACCGCTTGTGGCAGGTGTCGTTCTCGCCCGGCTCGCACCAGCAGTCCCGGCCCCAGTCGCGCAGTGACTCGACGACGCGCGCCAGCACGAGGTTGTCGGTCAGGACGCAGCCGCCCTCACCCGCGGTGATGTGGTGGGCGGGGTAGAAGCTGACCGTGCTGACCTCGCCGAAGCCGCCCGTGAGACGGCCCCGGTAGGTGCTGCCGACCGCGTCGCAGTTGTCCTCGACCAGGAACAGCCCGTGCTCCTCGGCGAGAGCGGCGATCTCCTCGGCGGGGAACGGGTTGCCCATCGCGTGCGCGATCATGATCGCCCGGGTGCGGGGGCCGATCGCGGCTCTGATCAGGTCCGGCGTGGTGTTGTAGGTGTCCAGGTCGATGTCGACGAAGACCGGCGTCAGACCGTTCTGCACGATCGGGTTGACCGTGGTGGGGAAGCCGGCGGCGACCGTGATCACCTCGTCGCCCGGCACGAGCCGGGCGTCGCCCAGCTCGGGCTGGCACAGCGCGGCCAGCGCCAGCAGGTTGGCTGACGAACCGGAGTTCGTCAGGTGGGCCTTGCGCAGGCCCAGCGTGCGGGCGAAGAGCCGTTCGAAGCGCCGGGAGGAGACCCCGGCGGCGATCCGCATGTCGAGGGCGGCCTCCACCAGCGCCACCCGGTCGTCGGCGCTGAGCACCGCGCCGGACGGCAGGACGGGGGTGATGCCCGGCTGGAACTCCCGGCCCTGGGCCAACTCCTTGTCGTAGGCGCGGACCAGCTCCAGAACTGCGTCCTTGGTCTCCGCGGCGATGGTCTCGGTGGCGCGCTCGGCCATGATTACTCCCGGTTTCGGTTCTGGGCCCGCACGGCGTCCACCAGCTCGGCGCCGCGCACCGCCGTTCGCAGGTGCTCTCGCTCTTGCTGGGGGTCGGGGACGCGCACGGCGGCGGCGAAGGCGTCGATCGCGGCGAGGAACTGGTGGCAGGGGGACAGAGTGAGGTCCTCGGCGCGGTCCTGCCACCGCATGTGGAGAACGGGCCGCCAGTCCTGCGGCGGCGTGAACGCCCGCTCCAGGGTGAGCCGGCCCTGGCTGCCCCACAGCTCGTAGCTGGACCGGTAGCTGTGCTCGAACCCGAAAGTCAGCTGTGCCGTGACGCCGTCGGACGTGCCCAGCAGCACGCTGCCGCGCACGTCCACGCCGCTCGCCGGGTCCCGGTGCAGCGCGGCGCCGAGCACCTCCAGCTCCCCGGGGACGAGGAGAAGCGCCGCCTGGATCGGGTAGTACCCGGCGTCCAGCAGGGCGCCGCCGCCCAGCTCCGGCCGGTACCGGACGTCCGTGGCGGGGAGGGGAGGGAAGGCCATCGTGCTGCTGAACACGCGCAGTTCGCCCAGGGTGCCGTCGGCGAGGAGCTTCGCGACCGTCTCGTGCTGGGTGTGGTGGGCGAACATGCGGTTCTCCCGCAGGACGAGTCCCCGTTCGCCGGCCAGCCGGGCCAGGTGCCCGGCCTCCTCGGCCGTGGTGGCCAGCGGCTTCTCGGCCAGGACGTGCTTGCCCGCCCGCAGCGCGCGCTCGCACCACTCGGCGTGCAGGCCCGTCGGCAGCGGGAGGTAGACGGCCTCCACGTCGGGGCGGTCGAGGAGCCGCTCGTAGCCGGTCACGGCGTCACAGCCGAAGCGTTCGGCGAACCGCGCGGCCTTGCCGGGGTCGCGACTGGCGACGGCGACGACCTCGGCCTGACGGGAATCGGCGAACGCCGGGAGGGTGCGCCGCCAGGCGATACCGGCACAGCCCAGCACCCCGACCCTGACCGGCCCCCGCTCCTCGCCGGGGGCGTCCCCGGCACCGGCGACGCCGGGCTGACCGGCGTCCTGGGCCTGACGTGCGTGTGGTTGTCGTGCGCCAGCGGTTCCGTCAGCTGGCCGAGTGTGAGCCACCGGTAGTCCTCCGGGAATGACGTCGTGGCTGACGGCGTCCTCATCGATTCGAGCCACCACGCGGCTGGGGAGAGACGACGTGGCGGGTGGGGTCAACGGGCGCGCGGGGCGCCAGCCCTGCGGAGAGGGACCGGCCGGAAGACCGGCGGACCGGTGTCACACCGCCGCACGGGTACACGCCGCGTGTCTGTGGGCGAAGTCCCGTCCGCGACCACACCGAAGAGAGCCGGAATTACCGGACGGCCCCTCGCCGGGCTGAAAGGAAAATGGTAAGGAAAAACGTCAGGACGTTTGTGCGTTGGTGGGAGAAGAAACGGCGGCGATGCCGCGTTCGGCAGGCGTGCCCCTGGCATCTCACCACCTCGGTATACGTGTGGGCCGGATCGTGACTCGGGGATTCCCGAAGTTCGGCGCCGAGCGTAGAAGGCGGGGTACACCTGGTCAACCCCTAGCTGGGGCGGCCCCATTGGCCCGGTCGCGGGCCGGTGGACGGCCGGAACGCGGGTATTCCGGGGCGGTAGGGGGGCGGTAGGGGTGGGGTGACGGGTAAGGGGCGCAGACCCCGGTGCGGCGCCCCGTCGACTCCCGGCGGAGGGCATTCGTCTGGGGGATTTTCCCGCGCGTTCCCGGTGCATTCCGCAACCCGTGGAAAAGCGTTCGCCGCCGCGCGGAGCGAGGGAGGGCGGACACGCTTCTGCCGTGTCCGCCCTCACCTTCCCCCGGTCCCGGCCCGGGGGCGTCACCCGGGTGTCGCGGAACCACGCGTCCGCACCGCTGTGGTGGTCACGCGGCCCGACGCGACCCGCGCTGAGGCCACGCCCGGGGCCGGCGCCGTCAGGCCAGCGGCATCACCTGCACGTCGCGGAACCACACGTCCGAGCCGGTGTGGTGGTTCTGCAACCCGACGCGGCCCGAGCTGAGATCACGCTCGGGGTCGGCGCCCTCGGTGTCGAAGTCGTTGATCAGCACGCCGTTCAGATAGACCTGGACGCGCAGGTCCTCGACCACGATCTCGTAGCTGTTCCACTCGCCCGGCGGGTTCAGCGCCTCGTCGCGCGCCGCGATGTCGGCGCCCTGGAAGTTGTAGATCGCGCCGGTGGTCTTCTCCGGCTCGTCGGTGGCGTCGATCTGCACCTCGAAGCCCTGGTTGCGCGCCTCGGGGTCGCCCTGCGGGTCGGGAACGCCGATGTGCACGCCCGAGTTGTCGTCGCCGCCCATCTTCCAGTCCAGCTTCAGCCGGTAGTCGGTGAACTCCTCCGGGTGGGTGAGCAGTCCGAGCCCGCCCACCGAGCGGATCGTGCAGTCCGCCTGGTGGATGAAGTCACCGGGGGCCGCCATGTCCCAGTCGGCCAGCGAACCCTCGGTGCCGTCGAAGAGCATCCGGTAGCCCTCGTCCGGCTGCGCCGGGGCGCACGGCTCCTGCTGGATCCGGAGATGGTCCCAGTTGACGTGGCGGTCGTCGTCCTCGCCCGCCGAGACGGTGATGGTGTTGTTCCCCTCCCGCAGCTCCAACTGCTCGACGTGGTCCGCCCACGCGTTCCACACCTCGGTCGTCTCGACCGCGATCTGCCCCTTGTCCTCCCCGTTGACGTCCAGCGAGATCGTCTTGGTGCCGACATAGGGGTTGGGGCCGTTGGCGTAGCGGAACGTCACCGGGTAGGTGCCGGCCTCGTCGACCCGCACGTCCCAGGTCAGCTGGGCGCCGATGTTGTCGAACCCGTCGACGTAGCCCCCGCCGGTGTGGTGGGCGTGCTCGTCGTCGATGTCCGCCAGGCCGGCCAGCGTCCCGTTCTCCGCCTCGTAGACGCCGATCTCGTTCGGCGGCTCCTCGTAGTTCGGGATGGTGTGCACCGTGTACCACGCCTCGGTGCTCCACAGCTCCGTGCCGTCGGCCGCCTCGAACGGGCGGGGCGAGCGGACGTGCGCCACCCGGTCCTCACGCAGCCCCGGGATCTCCAGGCTCACCGTCCGGCCGTCGTCCGAGACCGAGGCGCCGGTGACCGCGAGGACCTCCTCGTTGCGCTTCTCCCCGCCGTACTGCTGCGTCGGGGTGTAGGACCACTGCTCCACCTCGTACCGCTCGGCCGCGTTCTCCACCACGTCGGCGGCGACCGGCTTGGTGTACGTCAGGTCGAACCCGGACTCCGTGACCTCCATCGACAGGATGTCCATCGCGTCGTCGGAGGTCCGCGTCAGCTTCTGGAGGCCGTAGGGGAACTTGCCCGGCTGCTCCCAGTTGCCGCCGCCGCCGATGCCGCCGACGTAGAACGAGCCGTCCGGGCCGATCGCCAGCCGGCTGACGCCCGACTCCAGGCCCTGGGTCATCCGGAAGACGGCGCCCTGCTTCCGGCCGTCGACCTCCTCCAGATAGGCGCGCTGGATGCCGCCGTAGGTGACGTCACCGAAGACCAACTGGCCGGCGAACGGGCCCTCCTCGACCACCACCGGATTGGTCGGCGAGTTGGAGATCTCGCCGTGCGGCAGCCACAGCACCGGCTCGGTGACCGGCTGGTCGTCGAACGGGCCCGGCGGCGTGGTGTAGTGGTTGTAGAACGCGCCCTCCTCGATCTCCACCAGCTTCGACGACGGCAGCCAGTCACCCTGGTTGTCCGTCACGAAGACCTCGCCCTCGGGTCCCCAGCCGATGCCGTTGGGGGTGCGCAGACCGCCGGCGACGTACTCCAGCTCGCCGGTCTCCTTCACGATCCGCACCGAGGTGCCGCGGTTCTCCACGTGCTGGGGGACCGTGGTCCGGCCGCCCGGGGTGATCGCCACCGACAGGTTGAGGTAGTAGTACTCCTCGTCGGCCAGCAGCCCGAAGCCGAACTCGTGATAGGTGCCGCCGCTCGGCCAGGTCGCCAGGGCCTCCTTGTCCTCGTAGACCCCGTCGCCGTCCGCGTCGATCAACCGGCTGAGCTGGTGCTTCTCGGCGACGACGACCTCGCCGTCCTCGACCAGCACGCCCTGCGGCTCGTTCATGTCGGTCGCCACCACCTCGGTGGTGACGTCCGCCGGGTCGGCGTCCTCGCCGACCGTGCCGTCCACGATCTCCACGGCGCCGTCGAAGCTCTCCCGGCCGGCCCAGGTGGTGATCACCATGCGCCCGTCGTCGAACCAGTCCATGCCGGTGATCCGCGGCTCGTAGCCCTCGGGCCGCAGGTCCGTCACCTCGTAGTCGGGGTGCACGCCCGCCAGCGGCGCGCCGTCCCCGGGGCTGGCGTCCACGTCGGAACAGGACTTCACGCCCGGCGAGGTCACCCGGGTGACGCCCTCGTCTGTGGTCAGCGCCGACTCCGGTACCAGCTCGAACTCCTCCTGGCCCGGCGGGCTCCACTCCAGGCGCAGGGCCTTGTCGTACGCGCCCTGGAAGTACTCGATGCGCAGGGCGTGCGCGCCGGCGGTCAGCTCGGCCGTGCCGTCGACGGCCGTCGGCGGCTGCCGCTGGTCGTTGACGATGATCTCCTGGTCGTCCAGGTACAGGCGGGAGCCGTCGTCGCTGATCAGCCGGAAGTCGTAGGTGCCGTCGTCCGGCACGTGGATGTTCCCGATCACGTGGGCGACGAAGTTGTTGCCGATGCCGCCGAAGTCCTCGTCGGACTCCCAGTCGACGGTCGGCCGCAGCACGTCGATGTTCGGCGTCTGGCCCTCGGTCAGCTGGCAGATCTGCTCCAGTTCGAGCCCGACGTCGAAGGCCCGCAGCGTGACGCCCGGCTCCTGCGGCGGCAGTTCGTCCTCCGGTGCCGCCTGGGCCGCGCCGATCGGCAGGACCACCGCGGCGACCAGACTGACGCCCAGGGTCGCCGCCGGGAGGCGGCGCCGTCTGGCGCGTGGTCTCACATGCATGGACAGACTCCTTTGATGCGACTCGTGCGACTGCGGGAAGAACCCCTTCGCCGGTTCGTTCGGCGGAATCGGCGAAGGGGCGGTCTCGTGGGTGTGGTAACGCGCGCAGGGCAGGACTGATCGGCCGGTCGCCCCGTGCCGGAAACGTGCGGCGGGGAATCGGCGAATGAACGGGCAGGACGGAACGAGCTCCGTGCGTTCGGCGCGACGGTAATGTCCGTCACCCGTGCTTGATTTCACGCCGGATTCGGCCGGCGGGTATGGTCGGCCCCGCCGACGCGGGGCCGGAAACGGCCGCTGGCCTGCGCAGACCTGACGGTTGATAAAGAAGACGCGTGATCACCGCGCCCACGGGCGACGTGCCCGTGACACGCGGCGATTCTGGCTACCTGGTGTCGCGAACGGGGGGCGCGGGGGTGGCGGACACGGTTCGGTGGGGGCGCTTCTTCGGGTGCGGGAAGAGTGGCGACGCTGGATACACGGGCAGCCCTCGTTCGCTCGACAGAAAGCGGTTTCTATCGCTGGAAATTACGGTCGCCTCAATCGAGTGTCAATAACGTGCGCAGGAGTTGAGGGCGATTCACATCCATGACCCGGGCAAAACCCGGACAACCCCCAGGAATCGCTTACCGGACCCCGGTGGCGCCGTCACGCGGCGGGCACGAGGCGCGCATGATCACCTCGCCCGGCACGCTGACGTCCTCGCTCAGCGGGCCGTCCGCGCCCAGCGCGAGGTCCGCCGCCCGCCGTCCGATGGCCGCCAGCGGGAAGCGCACGGTGGTGAGTTGGGGCGTGACGTCCGCCGCCGTCTCGATGTCGTTGAAGCCGGTGACGGCGATGTCGCGGCCCGGCTCGATCCCGCCGTCCCGCAGTGCCGTCATCGCCCCGACCGCCATGAAGTCGTTGCCCGCGCAGAGCACGTCGGCGCCGCCGATCCGCCCCGACTCGATCAGCCGGCGGGTGGAGCGGTAACCGCCCGAGCGGTCGAAGGTGTCGCTCTCGACCACGGCGATCCCGCCGCCCAGCGGCGCCAGCCCGCGCCGCAGCCCCTCCGTGCGCTCGGTCACCGTCTCCAGCCGTTCCGAGCCCGTGACCACCGCCGCCCTGCGGTAGCCGTGGCGCGCGATGGCGGTGCCGAGGTCGCGGGCGCCGGCCGCGTTGGCCGGGCGCACCGCGCCGAGGCCGCCGACCGGCTGGCTCAGGAAGACCGCCCGGCCGCCGCTTTCGGCGAACGCCCGCAGCTCGGCGAGGAGCGCGCCGGTGTGCGGGTTGCCCGCGATGCGGCTGCCGCCGACCAGGATCGCGCGCGGTCGCTGGCCGCGGATCGTGCGCACCGAGGTGAGCTCGCGGGCGCTGTCGCGCGCGGTGATGGCGATGGTGACGATCACGCCGTGGGTGTGCGCGGAGCTGACCACGCCCTCGGCGATCGCCGAGAAGTAGGGATCGTCGATGGAGCTGACGAGCAGCGCCAGCACGGGGGCGCTGCCCCGCGCCATGGCCTGCGCCGACAGGTCCGTGCGGTAGTCCAACTCCGCCGCCGCGCGCAGCACCCGCTCGCGGTGCTCGGCCCCCACCTTGCGGTCGCTGTCGTTGAGCACCCGCGAGGCCGTGGCCAGCGAGACCCCCGCGCGGGCGGCCACGTCGGTCAGGGTCGGATTGCCGCTGGACGCCCTGGCCCTCGGCTTGCGCTTCCCATGTCCCGGTCCCTGCAAGGGCATTGACCCTCCAACTGGCATGTACCTAACATCCCCGAAACGGGAAAGCGCTATCCCAGCTTCCGCGAACCGTCGTGTAAGCGCTTTCCCAGCCGGCGAGACTTCCCCCATCGTCCCTTGAAACGTGACGCGAGGTCCGCATGACCGAACTCACCCGGCAGACCCCAACTCTCCCCTCGGCCCGGCTCGTTCGGCGGGCGCGGCCCTCCCGGCGGCGCCGTGCCTCGCGCGGGCTGGTGGCGGCGCTCTACCCGGCCGTCTTCCTCGCGCTGGTGGTGGTGGCGTGGTTCCTCGTCACGGCCACCGAGATGGTCGAGCCGTACATCATCCCGTCGCCGGCCGACACCTGGGCGGCGTTCACCGACTATCCCGACTACCTCTGGGAGCACACCCTCGTCACCACCCGGGAGACCCTGGCCGGCTTCGCGATCGCCGCCCTGGTGGGGGTGCTGGTCGCCGTGCTGATGGTCTACTCCTCGACGCTGGAGAAGACGTTCTACCCGCTCATCCTCTTCGCGCAGGTGATCCCGAAGATCGCGATCGCGCCGCTCTTCGTGGTCTGGCTCGGCTTCGGCACCAGCCCGAAGATCCTGGTGGCCGTGCTGATGGCCTTCTTCCCCGTGGTGATCTCGGGGATCAGCGGGCTGCGCTCCGTCGACCCCGAACTCCTCGAACTCACCTCGACCATGGGCGCCTCCCCGGTGAAGACCTTTCTGAAGGTCCGCCTGCCCGCCGCCCTCCCCGAGCTGCTCTCCGGCCTGAAGGTCGCCGCCACGCTGGCCGTCACCGGGGCGGTGGTCGGCGAGTTCGTCGGTGCCAACTCCGGCCTGGGATACGTGATTCTCCAGGCCAACGGGAACATCGACACCGCCATGCTCTTCGCCGCGCTGATCATCATGTCCCTGCTCGGGGTGCTGCTCTTCGCGGTGATCCAGGTCGCCGAGATGTTCCTGATCCCCTGGCACGCCTCCCGCCGCAACCGCGGCTGAGCCGGCCCGCGTCCGCCTCCCTCCCGGGGCCGCGCCGGCGCCACCCCTACTCCCGGCACCACGGCACCCCTACCTCCGTCCCGCACGACCGAAGGATGACCCATGGCCCTGCGCACATCCCTCAGTCCGCACCGCTCGACCGGCCCGCGGCCCCCGCGACCGGCGCGCACCCGCCGCACCGCCCTGCTCGCCGGGGCCTGCGCCCTCGCCCTCGCCGCCTGCGGTGGCGGCGGTGGCGGCGGCGGGTCGGGCGCCGACGGCACGGACGAGATCACGCTCCAGCTGAACTGGTATCCCTACGGGGAGCACGCCCCCTTCTACTACGGGGTGGAGGAGGGCATCTTCGAGGAGCACGGGATCTCGCTCTCCATCGAGGCGGGCCAGGGCTCGGCCAGGACCGTGCAGGCGGTCGGCCAGCGGGACTTCGACTTCGGCTGGGCCGACGCGCCCGCCGTGCTGGCCAACATCGACCAGGGCGTCGACGTCCGGTCCGTCGCCGTCTTCCTCCAGTCCACGCCCTCGGCGGTCCAGGTCTTCAGCGACACCGGGATCGAGGAGCCTGAGGACCTGCGCGGCCGGACGATCGCGGTCTCCGCCGGCGACGCCGTGACGCTCACCTTCCCGCTCTACCTGGACGCGGTGGGGCTGGCCGAGGGCGACGTGGAGCAGCAGAACCTCGACTCGGCCGGCAAGAACGCCGCGATGATGGTCGGCCAGGTCGACGGGCTGATCGGCTTCGCCCACGACCAGGGGCCGACGCTCTCCGACGAGAGCGGCAAGGAGGTCAACTACCTGCGGTACACCGACGCCGGGCTGAACTTCTTCAGCAACGGCCTGATCGCCCACGGCTCGACGCTCGCCGACGACCCGGAGCTGGTGGAGCGGATGGTTGCCGCCACCTCCGAGGCGTTCGAGGCGGCGCGGCAGTCGCCGGAGGACGCGGTCGCGGCGATGGACAACGGCGACCCGCAGATGCCGAGCGCCGAGGTGCTGCTCGACCAGTGGGAGGCGACCATCCCGCTGCTGGCCACCGAGAACACCGAGGGCCAGGCGCCCGGCACCACCGACGAGGCGGACTGGCGGCAGACCATCGAGACGCTGGCAGAGGCGGGACTGATCGACGAGGCCAGGGAGACCGAGGCGTACTTCGACGCCTCGTTCACGGGCGGCGCAGCCTCCGAGGCGGGCTCGGCGGACGGCGCCGGTGATCCGGCGGAGGGGGACGCCGGTGACGCGGACGGCGCCGGCGACGCGGGCGAGGGGGAGTGACGATGGCGGCCGAGACCGTTGACGGCGCGGCCCGGGGTGCGGGGGCGCCGTCCGACGCGCCGATGGTGGACATCCGGGGGCTGGACGTCACCTTCCACTCCAAGGGCCGCACGGTGCACGCGCTCAGCGGCATCGACCTGGCCATCGAGCCGGGCGAGTTCCTGACCATCGCCGGCCCCTCGGGCTGCGGCAAGTCGACGCTGCTGCGCGTCATCGCCGGGCTGACCGAGGCGACCGCGGGCGAGGTCACGTTGCGCGGGACGCCGGTGGAGGGCGCGCGGCGCGACGTGGGCTTCGTCTTCCAGCGCGCGGCGCTGCTGGACTGGCGGAACGCGCGGGGCAACATCCTCTTCCAGGCCGAGATGCGCGGACTGCCCAGGGCGTGGGCGCGCGAGAGGGCCGACGCGCTCATGGAGATGACGGGGCTTACCGGCTTCGAGAACGCGATGCCCTACGAGCTGTCCGGCGGGATGCAGCAGCGGGTCTCCCTCTGCCGGGCCCTGCTGCACGAGCCCGACGTGCTGCTCATGGACGAGCCGTTCGGCGCGCTGGACGCGTTGACCAGGGAGAACATGAACGTCGAACTCCGCAGGATCTGGGAGGCCACCGGCATGACCGTGGTGCTGGTGACCCACTCGGTGGCGGAGGCCGTCTATCTGGCGTCGCGTGCGATCGTGATGGGGCCGCGCCCGGGGCGGATCATCGAGGAGTTCCCCATCGACCTGCCGGGGCACCGGGAGTACGAACCGACGCTGGAGAGCCCGGAGTTCCGCCGGGTCTCCGGCCGGGTGCGGGAGCTGCTCGGCTCGGCGGCCCACGCGGAGTAGCCTGCCCGCGGCGTGGCCTCGACGACTCACCTTGCCGGTGGGGCGCCGTTGTCGTCCGCGGGTCGGTGCGGAAGCACCGCGCGGTTCCCCGCGCCCCTCGGGGTGCGTCGTGGCGGGGGTTGTCCCCGACTCGCGGGTTTGTCGCGGGTCTGTGCCACGGTGCACCTTCGGGCGCGGGGAACCGCGCGAGCGACCGGCTGTCGGGCGCGGTCGACCGTGGTGGGTGAGCACCCGGGTCCGTGGTCGTCCGCCGGCCGTCTCAGACGCGGAATATCTCCAGGAAGCTGCTCCAGAAGCCCTTCTTCTGCGGGGTCTTCCCCGAGCCCGCCGGTGCGGCCGGGAGCGGGGCCGCCGGCTTGGCGGCGGTGGCGCGCGGGGCCGCGGAGCGGAACGCCGACGCCGTGCGGGTGGCCGGCGCCGGGCTGAACTCCACGGGCAGGGTGGCCAGCGCCCGGTGGAACGGGCCGGGCCGCCACGCCAGTTCGGAGGCCGGCTGGCTGAGCGCGATGTCGGGCAGCGCGTTGAGCAGTTGCTCGATGGCCGCGACCGCCACGACCTGCGCCAGGCTCTTGGCCGGGCAGGCGTGGGGACCCGCGCCCCAGGCGAGGTGGGCGCTGCGGCTGTGGGCCTGGCCCGCCTCGGCGAGTGCCGGGTCGTTGTTGGCGCCGGCGAAGCTGATGACGACCGGGGTGTTGGCCTTGGCCAGAACCCCGCCGAGGTCCACGTCCTGCAACGGGAAGTGGGTCGCGTAGTTGGCGATCGGCGGGTTGTTGAGCAGCACGCGGTCCAGGGCGTCCTCGACCTGCATACTCGGCTCGTCGCCGCCCCGTTCCAGCAGCAGGAGCAGCGAGTTGGCGATGAGGTTGCGCTCCGGCTCCACACTGGCGCCGATCAGCATCACCAGCTGGTCCTTGAGCTCCTCGTCGCTGAGCCCCGCGGAGTGCTGGACGAGCCAGGAGGTGACGTCCTCGTCCGGGGTGCGGCGCTTGAGGGAGACCAACTCCAGGAAGCAGGCGGTCAGTTCCTCGCTGGCGGCCTGCGCGTCGCGGCCGTCGAACATGTCGGCCATCGCGGTGGTCACCCGGTCGCCGATGGTGGCGGGCGAGCCGAACAGCTTGTTGATCAGCAGCATCGGCAGCAGCTTGGCGTAGTCGCTGATCAGGTCCGCCCGGCCGGTCTCGCTGAACCGGTCGATCAGGTAGGCGGCGATCGGTTCGACGTCGCGCCTCACCCGCGCCACGTTGAGCCGGTCGAGGCTCTCGGTGACCGCCTTGCGCAGCCGCAGGTGCTGGGCGCCGTCGGTGAACAGGCAGTTGGGCCGGTAGACCATCATCGGCAGGACCGGGCTGTCCAGCGGGATGCGGCCCTCGTTCAGGTCGGCCCAGCGCCGTCCGTCGCGGGCGAAGAGGCCCGGGTTCTGGAGGACCCGCCGGGCGGTCTCGTGCTCGACGACCAGCGTCGCGTCGACGCCGGGCGCGAGTTCGACGGGGCCGGCCGGGCCGTGCGCCCTGAGATAGTCGTAGACCTTCTCCGGGGCGTCGGCGAAGCCCTGGTCGTACATGGGACATCTCGCCGCACCGGCGGCGGGGTTGTGCTCGTCCATCTTCGTGTCCTTTGGGGGCCCGGGCCCTGGGGCCCGGTGAGGGGGGTCAGGCCGCGCGGTCGAGGAGGTGACGGACCAGGGCGATCAGTGCCTCGTTGGAGGAACGCCGGTCGCGCGCGTCGCAGTAGACGACGGGGGTCTCCGGAAGCAGGTCGAGTGCCTCGCGGATCTCCTCCTGGTCGAACTTCTCCGGGTCGGAGAAGGAGTTCACGGCGATGGCGTACTCCAGGCCGTACTCGTCGAGCAGGTCGATGACGGGGAAGGTCTCCTCCAGCCTGGCGGGGTCGACCAGCAGCAGGGCGCCAAGCGCCCCGCGTGCCATGTCCTCCCAGACCTGGATGAAGCGGTGCTGCCCCGGGGTGCCGAAGAGGTAGAGCACCAGCTCGTCGCTGAGGGTCAGCCGGCCGAAGTCGAGCGCCACGGTGGTGGTCGCCTTGTTCGGCACGCCGCGCAGGTCGTCGACGTGTACCGACGCCTGGGTCATCTTCTCCTCGGTGCGCAGCGGAGCGATCTCGGAAAGGGACCCGATGAAGGTCGTCTTTCCCACCGCGAAATGGCCCACCACCAGGATCTTCGCGGCGGCGGTCACGTCGTCGGAGACGTAGATGGAACCGTTCACCGCGGCGTCAGCCGATGTTGAGGGCTTCGAGTCCATGCAGAACCTTCTCGAGAATCGGTCGGGGAACGCCCTGGGCCGGGGGCGGTTCGGCGCGGCGCAGGAGGTGGCCCTGATCGGCCAGGTCGGACAGCAGCAGCCGGGTCACCCCGACCGGCAGTCCCAGATGGCCGGCGACCTCGGCGACCGACAGATAGCCGCCGGCGCAGAGGTCCCAGATGGCCCGCACCTCGGGGCTGGCCCCGGGCGGCAGGGTCCTGCCGGGGGCCAGGCACACCAGGGCGTGCAGGGCGAGTTCGCCTTCGGAGGGCAGGGTGCGGCCCCCCGTGATGACATAGGAGCGGACGAATCCGCTCGTCGCCGGGGTCTCCTCGCGCGGCGCACTCATGCGTCCGAGTCCGCGGTCAGCCGAGGCGCCGCGCTCATGGCCTTGGCCAGCGCGCCCGTGGTCTTCTGCATCCGGATCGACATGGCCTCCATGTCCACGTCCAGGGTGGTCGAGACGGCGAGGTAGGAGCCGCTGCCGCCGGCGATCAGGAAGATCCAGCCGCCGTCGAACTCGATCAGCGTCTGCTTCCAGTGCCCGCCGTCGCCGAGGAACGAGGCCACGCTCCGGCAGAGGGACTGGAGCGAACTCATCGCCGCGGCGTTGCGTTCGGCGTCGTCCCGGTCGATGCCGTCGGAGCGTTGCATGAGCAGGCCGTCCGCCGAGACCAGGATGGCGTGGCGTGCCCCGCGCACTTCGAGCACGTCGTTCAACACCCAGGACAGATCTGCGCTCACTGGTTCTGAGGTCCTTCCGTGTTGTCTGAGTCGCGGCCGAGCGCGGTGCCCCGCGCGAACGCCTTGAGGCGCGAGGCGGTCTCCGCGTTGACCTCGTCCGAGCCGTGCTCCGGCGTGGACGAGGGCACCACCGTGACGGCACCGCCGCGGCGCCGGCGGCGCTTGGGGAGGCCGCCGGCCGTCTGCCCGATGACCAGGGAGGCGATCGGGGTCGGCTTGTCCTCGTCCTCGTCCTCGTCGGACGTGTCGAGCGCGACCGGTTCCGGGGTGGGGAGCTCCGCCGTCAACAGGCTCTCGGGGACCCGGATGACGGCGCGCACGCCGCCGTAGGGCGAGACGGCGTCCACGGAGACGTGGAACCCGTAGTGGGCGGCGAGCTTCCCGGAGAGGGCGAAGCCGAACTTCGGCGGGTCGCCCAGACTGGTGATGTCGACGGCCCCGCCGGCGGACAGCAGGGACGCGGCGCGGGCCTTGGTCTCCTGGTCCATGCCGAGGCCGGCGTCGTCCACGATCAGGCAGATGCCGGTCGGCACGGCCTGCACGTTGATCTCGACCGGCGAACCCGGCGCGCTGTACTTGGTGGCGTTGTCGAGCAGTTCGGCCAGCACCATCGCGACCGGCTCGACGGCCCGGCTGGAGACGGCGACGTTCGCCTGGGAGTGGATGCGCACCCGCTCGAAGCTGCGGATGCGGCCCTGCGCGCTGCGCGCCACGTCGTACACCGAGGCGTCGCGGTCCCGTCGGCCGAGCCAGCCGCCGCAGAGCACCGAGATGCCCTTGGTGCGTCGGCTGAACTGGCTGCCGGTGTGGTCGACCAGCATCAGGTCGGCGAGGAACGCGCGGTGGTCGCCGTACTTCTGCTGGAGCTCGTCCAGCAGGGCCAACTGCTCCTCGGCCAGGGTGGCCAGGGTGCCCACCGCCGACTTCAGGGTCGCCTTGGTCGCGGACTCGGCGTCCTTGCGCACCTCCTCAAGATCCGAGGCGTGCCGGGAACTCTCGCTGGAGTGGCGCGCCTGGAGGTCGGTCAACTGACCGCGTGTGGTGACGAGTTCACCCTGAAGGGTGTTGTTGCTCGCGCGGAGCTGGACGTTGGTTCTCCGCGCTCGCGTCACTGCGAAGACCGCAGCGATGAGCACCACAAGCAGGACCCACAGAAGTGGGTCCTCAAACAATGACGTCATGAGACTCTCTTCAAGTCGCCTCGCGTCGGGAGTTCGATCGCTGGGGGAGCCCCCGGCAAGCGACCGCCGCGTTGCGGCCGCGGGGCTTTACCGGCGGATCAACGATCGCTCCTTCACGATGGGGCTGCTGTGGCTGTCCCCCGTCGGTACATGTGACGCACCGTCAGCCCGCTGAAAAGCGTATTGATCTTAACAGCCGGCGCCCCTGTCGAAGACCGTTCGAGGGCCCGGACGCAGGGCGGCGATGTGTTCGAACGCTGGCGAATGTGAACGCCCGGCAGCGGCGTTGTGCCTGGCCGGAGCCCTTCCGGCGAGGGAGTGGCGGTGGACGTGGGGGGCGTGCGCCCCGCCGCGGCCACCGCCGGGTCAGCGGGGCCCGAGAGGCGCTACCCGCGTCACGCGGACATCGATTCGACGCGCAGCATGGGATGACGCTCCATCAGTTCTTCGAGGGTGTGGAAACCGTCCGTGAGCGTCAGGGCGTGCGGCAGCAGCGCGCCGACGACCGACTCGATCGTCTCGGGCAACTGGCGCACCTGGTCGGCGGTCAGCCGCTCGTGGGCGAGCAACTCACCGCTGTGGGTGGCGACATAGCGCAGCGCGAAGAGCCGCTGAAGATCCGTCAGCAGCGCGCCGGCCTCCGGGTCCCCGGTCCGTTCGGCCGCCGACAGCACCGCGCGGGCGGCGAGGTGGTGCGCGTGCGCCTCCACCAGGGACAGCGCGTGGCCGGACGCGCCGTTCCACCGGTCCAGCGGGGAGCCGGCCCCCCGGTCCCGCAGCCGGGTCCTGGCGCGTTGGTGGCGCAGCCGCTCCAGGTCGGCCAGCAGGTCGAGCAGGTGGTGGGGATCGAGCAACGAGCGTGCGGCGGGCGGGGCGTCGGCGACGGGGCGCGGCGTGAAGCCGCCCAGCAGCATCTCGCCGGCGGCCTTGACCCAGATGACGGTGTTGTCGCCCTCGGCGGTGATCGTGCCCTCGTTGGCGGCGAGTTGGCCGGCGATGCCGTTGGAGAGCAGCAGGCCCTGCGCGCCGCAGCGCTCGCGGCACTCGGTCATGACCAGCCGGGCCTGCCAGGTGATCCAGCCCTTGGCTATGGCCACCAGCCGTTCGGCGTCCTCGCGCGTGTCGTCGTCCGCGCGCGCCCAGCGGTCGGTCACCTCACGCTGGAGGAAGTTGGCCGCGTACGTCGTCGCCAGCGCCTCGACGAGCGGGGCGTGGTGGGTGCGGTGGGCGAAGAGCGGCACCCGCTGGCCGCTGGTCATGCCGGAGGTGACCCGCTGGTGGGAGTGGCGCACGGCCACGGCCAGGGCGTGCCGCATGGTGCCCAGGCTGTAGGCGCTCATGCAGAGCTTTCCGCTGGTCACCCGGCCGATGGAGCGCAGGAACCGCTTCCGGGGGCTGCCCAGCGAGGAGGTGAACCCGCCGTCGGGCGCCAGCCGGCCGTGGTCGCCCTGGAGCATGGCGGTCAGCGGCAGCCGCACGCCGCGGAACGCGGTGGCGCAGTGGTCGACCGGGCTGCTGGCCGTCTGCGGCAGCGCCTCCACCTCGACGCCCGGCAGATGGCGGCCGTGCCCGTCGGTCAGCGGTGTGAGGAAGAGGAACACCCCCTCGTCCCTGCCGTCGATCACCAGGCGGGCGGCGACCAGGGCGTCCTTGGGGCCGCCCGTGGTGGAGGTGTTGGGCATCCATTTGCGCGCGCCGGGGTCGGGTGTCTCCAGCAGTAACGTCCCGGTGGCGCGGTCCAGCGTGGCTGTCGTCCTGAGCTGGGCGGCGTCGTTGCCGTGGGCCCGTTCCGTGCACAGGAAGGTGCCGACTCTCTCCATCCGCAGATAGGGGCCGAGGTCACGTTCGCCGTGGTCGTGGTCGAGCAGGCTGCCGAGGAACAGGTTGTAGTGGATGCTCAGAATCGTGGCCAGGCCGGCGTCCACGACGCCCGCCCACTCGTGCAGCGCGCTCAGCGCCTCGGCGTCCCGCACCAGCGCCTCCGGGTCGGGCAGCCCGGCGTTCACGACGCGCAGCCGCTGGTACGACAGCGCGACGCGCGCCTCGTGGGTCAGTCCCTCCTGGTAGTCGAAGACGGCGGAACCGAAGAAGCCCCGCAGCGGTTGGTGGACCGGGCGTCGCGTCTCGAACAGCAGGTCCCTGAGCGCGGAGGAGGGGGCCGGTGGGGTCGACGACGTGAACGGTGCGGCGTGCGCGGAGAGTTGAGTGACAGTCACCGGAGAAAGTTACCCCTCGTGGCCGAGAGTGACGTTATGAGGATGAACACGATTGGTGGGGTGCGATGTGCGGTAGATGCTTCCGTGCTCTGTGGGGCGGCGGACGCTCCCCCGGAGGGCTGACCGCCGGGGGGCGGGGCGCGTGAACGCGTGCACGGGTGCGGGCGGTGCCGGCGCGCCGGGAAAGGCGTCGCCGCCGCCTCCCGTCGCGCGTTTCGGAGCGAGGTCGCGCGGTGACGGAAGGTGCCCGCCGAAACGCCGGAGGGCGGGCGTCCGACGCGACCGCGCGGGGGAGCGGCGACTCCGGGGGAAACGGCTTTCCCGGTTTCCGTGGCCCCGGGTGAAATGCGCGGGGGGTGTCGGGTACGCGCAGGTAGAGGGGGGAGCGTGCGTGTGCCCGGGGGGAAGGTGCAGGCTTTTCCCGCGGCGTTCTGCCTCGTTTTCCTCGCCGCATTCCCATGCTTTTCCGTCGCGTTCCCGGATGGCTTTTCCGTCCTCTCGCCTGTCGCGGCGAAAGGGGTGCGCGTAATACCCATGACGGCTTTGTCGGGGGAGGAATGAAAACGCCGGGGCCCCTCGGCGGGACGGGGGAGCGGCCGGGTCCTGTCGTAGTGACGGTCAGTCAAGTCCACGTGTGCCGCGCCGCCTTGTGGCGAGAGTGGCGCACGAGGCGGGTGTGTCGCGGCGCCCGCCCCGCCCCGTCACACCGCCGACGGAAAGCGGAAGGACTGGCTCCGAGACGTGAATGTCGAAACCCTCTGGCGAAGACGGTGTGGGTCGTGTTCTTATTGCGGCGGCGGGGGGACGCCAGGGGGATGACCAGTCAGGAAATCCGGCCACAGGTCACGTCTTGATGGGGGGACGTGATGCGCTGCTCCGCGCCTCAGGGACTTCACGAGAGGTGCGGGAGGGGCCGCCGTGAGCGAGGTCAACGTCCATATCCAGCCGATCGAGACCACTGACCGCTGCGGGGTGGTTCTCGCGGCAGACGAGCGGGTCCCCCTGTCGGGATGGCTCGACTCCGGCGCGGGGACCGTCGAGAAGCTGGTCCACGAGCACGGCGCGGTGGTCCTGCGGAACTTCGCCACCGAGGGCGACGACGACATCCGGGCGATCGTGACCAGGCTGTCCGGCCCGCCGTTGGACTACACGGAGCGCTCCTCGCCCCGTTCCGAGGTCAGCAGCGGCATCTACACCTCGACGGACTACCCGTCGGAGAAGCGGATCTTCCTGCACAACGAGCAGTCGTACAACCTCCGCTT
Source organism: Streptomyces zhaozhouensis (assembly GCF_900230195.1). Classification (GTDB taxonomy): domain Bacteria; phylum Actinomycetota; class Actinomycetes; order Streptomycetales; family Streptomycetaceae; genus Streptomyces; species Streptomyces zhaozhouensis. The sequence continues at coordinate 724,179 of NZ_OCNE01000001.1, read as the reverse complement.
CCCCGAGCGCCTGTACTTCCACTGCGTGACGGCGGCGGAGGAGGGCGGGGCCACGATCCTCGCCGACAGCCGGCGCGTCCACGAGCGGCTGACCCCTCAGCTGCGGGCCCGCTTCGCCGACGGCTACCGGCTGGTGCGCAACTACCGGCCCCACGTGGGGCTCTCGTGGCAGGAGGTCTTCCAGACCACGGACCGCGACGAGGTGGCCCGCTACTGCGCCGCCAACGACATCGACGTGGAGTGGCTGGGCGACGACGAGCTGCGCACCAGCCAGCTGCGGCCGGTGGTCGCCCGGCACCCGGCGACCGGCGCCCGCTGCTGGTTCAACCACCTGACGTTCTTCCATGTCTCCTCGCTGGGCGAGGAGTTGGCGCGGATGCTGGTGGACGCCTACGGGGAGGACGGGCTGCCGACCAACACCTACCACGCGGACGGCTCCTCGATCGCGCCCGAGCTGACCGACCAGCTGCGGGACGCCTACGAGCGGGAGTGCGTGTCGCCGAGCTGGGAGGAGGGCGACCTGATGATCGTGGACAACCTGCTGGCCTCGCACGGGCGCGCCCCCTACCGGGGCGCCCGGCGGATCGTCGTCAGCATGGCCGGCGCGGTCACCTGGTCCCAGGTCGCGACGACCGTCTCCTGAGGGCCGCGCGGGGCCGCGCCGTTCGCGCCCCCTCGCGCACCCACGCACCACCCACACACACCGATCGTCGTCAACGCGTCGTGGGGACCGTTGACTCGCCAGTACGGCCGCGGCATGGCGACCGCGCGCCCCGTCCCGCCGTGGGGGACGGGCGGGGCGCCCGTGCCGTGTTCACACCCGGGGGGTTCGGATGGACACACCACTGTCGGACGAGGGCCTGGCGCTGTCGTTCGCCCAGCAACGTCTGTGGTTCATGGACCAACTGGTCCCGGGCAACCCGTTCTACAACGTGCCCAGCGCCCACCGGCTCGTCGGGCCGCTCGACGTCCGGGCGCTGGAGCGGGCGCTGACCGAGGTCGTCGCCCGGCACGAGACGCTGCGGACCCGGCTGGTGGGCTCCTCGGACACCCCGCGCCAGGTGGTCGACCCGCCGTCGGTCGTGAAGCTGCCGCCGGTCGACCTGGAGGCGGAGGCCGACCCGGTCGCCGCCGCAGGGGAGCTGACCGCGCGGGAGGCGCTGGCGCCCTTCGACCTCTCGGCCGGACCGCTGCTGCGGGCCCGCCTGCTGCGGCTGGCGGCCGACGACCACGTGCTGCTGGTGACGATGCACCACTCGGTGACCGACGCCTGGTCCCTGGGCGTCTTCAACGGTGAACTGGGCGTGCTCTACGACGCGTTCACGGCCGGTCGCGCGTCCCCGCTGCCGCCGCTGGAGATCCAGTACGCCGACTTCGCCGAGTGGCAGCGCGACTGGCTCACCGGCGACGTGCTGCGGAAACGGCTGGACTACTGGCGTGCGCGCCTTGCCGACATGCCGACCGCGCTGGAGCTGCCGGCCGACCGGCCGAGGCCCCTGGTCCCCAGCTACGCGGCGGGGTCGGTGCCCGTCCGGGTGCCGGCGGCGCTGACGGAGCGCCTGCGCGCCCTGGGCACGGAGCGCGGGGCGACGCTGTTCATGACGCTGCTGGCCGCGTTCGACGCGCTGCTGAGCCGGTACACCGGGGCGCTCGACCTCGCGGTGGGCGTGCCGGTCGCGGGCCGCAACCGGGCGGAGCTGGAGGGGCTGATCGGTTTCTTCGTCAACAACCTGGTGCTGCGGGTCTCCCTTTCGGGTGACCCGACCTTCGCCGAGCTGCTGGAGCGGACGAGGGAGGCGGCCCTCGGCGCCTTCGACCACGAGGACCTGCCCTTCGAGCGGCTCGTGGAGGAGCTGCACCCGCTGCGGGACCTGAGCCGCAATCCGCTGGTGCAGGTGGGGTTCCAGTTCGGGCAGCAGCAGCACACCGGGATGGAGGGGGCGGACGGCGCCGCCCGTTCCCTGGCGCTGCGCGGCGTCGAGAGCGGCACCTTCCAGGGGGAGGACGCGACGACACGGCTGGACGTCGAGTGGAACTGCGCGGAGTCGGCCGACGGGCTGACCGGCTCGCTGGTGTACGCCACCGACCTGTTCGACCGCTCCACGGCGGAGCGCCTCGCGGCCGGCCTGACGCGGGTGCTGGCCCAGGTCGCCGACGATCCGGGGGTGCGGCTCTCCGAGCTGTCCCTGCTGGACGCGCGCGAGTGGCACCGGCAGGTGGTGGAGTGGAACGACACCGCCGTGGACGTGCCCGCCGGGGTGACGGTCGCCGCGCTCTTCGACGGGTGGGTCCGGCGCACCCCGGAGGCGACCGCGGTCTCCTTCGGCGGCGCCTCGCTGACCTACCGCGCACTGGACGCGCGGGCCAACAGGCTGGCGCACCATCTGCGCGCGCTGGGCGTGGGCCCCGAGGTGCTGGTGGGGGTCTGCCTGGAACGGGGCCTCGACCTGGCGGTGAGCCTGCTCGCCGTCGTGCGCGCCGGCGGCGCCTATCTGCCGCTCGACCCGGACTACCCCCGGGAGCGGCTGGAGTTCATGCTCGCCGACTCCGGCGCCCCCGTGCTGATCACCGACACGGCGGAGGCCCCGGCGGCGCCCGGGGTCAGGACGGTCCGCCTCGACGCCGAGCGCGAGGCCGTCGCGGCCCGGCCCGCGGTCCCGCCGGAGTCCGGGCCGACGGCCGCGCACACCGCCTACGTCATCTACACCTCGGGTTCCACCGGCCGCCCCAAGGGCGTCGAGGTGACCCACGCGAACCTGGCCAACATGGTCGGGACCCAGCGCGGGCCGCTGGGCGTCGGGACCGACTCGGTGATCATGCAGTACGCCTCGGTCTGCTTCGACGCCTCGGTGATGGACATGTGGTTCAGCTGGTCCAGCGGGGCGGAGCTGCTGATCGCGCCCGGCGGACTGCTGGGCGCCGAGCTGGCCGAGGAACTGCGGCGCGGGCGCGTCACCCAGGTGCTGCTGGTGCCCTCGGTGCTGGCGACGCTGCCGCCGGTCGCCCTGCCCGCGCTGCGCACGCTGCTGATCGGGGGCGAGGCGGCGGACCCGGAGCTGGTCAACCGCTGGTCGGCCGGGCGCCGGCTGTTCAACCTGTTCGGGCCGACCGAGGCCACCGTCAACGCCACGGCGTACCACTGTGCCGAGCCCGTGGACCGGGTGCCGCCCATCGGCCGGCCCATCGGGAACGCCACGGTGCGGCTGCTGGACGCGCGGCTGCGGCCCGTTCCGGTGGGTGTGGCGGGCGAGATCTACGTGGGCGGCGCGGGTGTGGCGCGGGGCTACCGGGGGCGCCCCGGGCTGACCGCGAGCCGTTTCGTGGCCGACCCCTACGGCGGTCCCGGGGCGCGGCTGTACCGCACGGGCGACCGGGGGCGGCATCTCCAGGACGGCACGGTGGAGTTCCTCGGCCGGCTGGACGACCAGGTCAAGCTGCGCGGGCTGCGCATCGAGCTGGGCGAGGTCGAGGCGGCGCTGGCCCGGCACCCGGCGGTGCGCCAGGTCGCGGTCACGGCCCGCGAGGACGCCGACGGGGAACGGCGGCTGGTGGGCTGCGTCGTGCCGGCCGGGACCTGGGGACGGGCCCCGGGCGACCGGGACGCGGCGGACGAGGCGGCGGCGGCCGCGCTGCTCGACGAGTGGCGCGCCTCCTTCGAGCGCGCCCACCGTGCCGCGCCGCCGCCGACCGGCGCGCCGGCGGACCCGGACCGGGACGCGTGCGCGGCGACCGTGGAGGCGCGGATCGCGGCGCTGCGCCCCGCGCGGCTGCTGGAGGTCGGCTGCGGCGACGGGGCGTTGACCCGGCGGCTGGTCGCCCACGCCGAGCGGTACACGGCCTGTGACGTCTCGGCGGCGGCGATCGACCGGCTGCGGTTCGACCCCGGTCTCGCGGGGCGCGCGGGCCTGACCCTCGCGGTCGGCTCCGCCGAGGAGATCGAGCGGCTGCCCGGCGGCCCGTTCGACGCGGTGGTCCTGGACGGGGTGCCGCGACGGCTGCCGAGCCTGGCGCACCTGGAGCGGGTGGCGCGGAAGGCGGTGGAGGCGACGGTCGACGGCGGGCTCGTGGTCCTGGGCGACCTGGACAGCCTGCCGCTGCTGCCTGCCCGGCACGCCGCCGACCGGCTGGCCTCGGCCGACCCCGGGACGGAGGTCGCGGCCGTGGCCCGTCAGGCGCGGCTGGCGAGCGCGGGGGAGCGACAACTCGCCGTCTGGCCGGGGCACTTCGCGGCGCTGGCGCACGCCTGGGAGCGGGTGGGCGCCGTGGAGGTGGTCCCCAGGACCTCGCCGGTCGAGGACGGGGCGCGGGCGTTCCGCATGGACGTGCTGCTCTGGGTGGGCGAGCCGCCCGCGACGGTGGTGCCCGCGCGCTGGTGGGAGTGGGGGACCGAGGTCGAGGGGCTGGACGCGGTGCGCGCGCTGCTGGCGCGCGAGCCGGGCGCGTTCGGCCTGCGGGGGGTGCCGGACATCGAGGCCCGCGGCCGGTCGCGACTGGCCGCCCGGCTGGGCGGGGCCGTGGCCGGCACCCGGGTGGCGGCGCTGCGGGAGGCGCTGGCGGCCGAGGGCGCGGGGGCGGGGGTGAGCGCCGCCCGGCTGAAGGCGCTGGCGGAGGAGTCCGGCCGCCACTGCCGGTTCAGCTGGCTGGCGGGCGATCCGCACGGGGACTGGGACGTGGTGTTCCTGGGCGCGGGCGACCCCGCGCACGCCCCCGTCCGCTTCCCCGGCCCCGACGGGTCGGCCTCCGCGCCGCCCCCGGCCAACGACCCCGCGCGGGCGCGGCGCGACAGCGCGGACCGGGCCCGGCTCTTCGCCGAGCTGCGGGAGTTCGCCAGGGAACGGCTGCCCGAGTACATGGTGCCCACCGGGTTCGCCCTGCTCGAAGCGCTGCCGCTGAGCCCCAGCGGCAAGGTGGACCGCCGGGCGCTGCCGGACGCCGAGCACCGGACGTCCTCCTCCGGAAGGGCCCCGGTCGGTGCCGAGGAGGAGGCGCTGTGCCGTCTCGCCGCCGAGGTGCTGGGCCGCGAACGGGTCGGCGCCGACGACAACTTCTTCGACCTGGGCGGGCACTCCATGCTCGCGATCCGCCTGCTCAACCGCGTCCGTTCCGCCTTCGGCGCGGAGATCAGCCTCAGAGAGTTCTTCACCGGGCCCACCCCGGCCGATCTCGCCGCGCGGCTGCGCGGCTCCGGCGCGGGGGCCCCGGCCACCACCGACGGAGGTTTCCGATGAGCAATCCCTTCGACGACGTCGACGGCGTCTTCCGGGTGCTGCGCAACGAGGCGGGCCAGTACTCGCTCTGGCCCGACTTCGCCGAGGTCCCGGCGGGCTGGACGTCGGTCCACGGACCGGCGGCGCGCGCCGCGTGCCTGGAGTACGTCGAGAGCGACTGGACCGACCAGCGCCCCGCCGGCCTGGTGCGCGCCCCCGGGGCTGGCGACTGACGGCCGCCGGGGCGCGAGGAACGACGGCGGCCGGGGTGGACCGCCGCGAGGGAAACGGGGGAGAGAAATGACCGACGACCTGTTCGACTGCTCACTGCTCCAGCGCCGGCTGTGGTTCGTCGACCGGCTGAATCCGGGGGACGCCGCCTACAACATCTCGCTGGGCTCGCGGATCAGGGGCCCGCTCGACGCGGAGTTGCTGGAGGCGTCGCTGGACGCGGTGGTCGCCCGGCACGGGGCGTTGCGCACCTGCTTCGTCGAGGTCGGCGGTGAGCCGCGCCAACGGGTGCTGCCCGGGGCGCGCGTGCCCCTGGTCCGCACCGACCTCACGCGGGAGGCGGCGCACGACCCGGCCGCCGCGGAGCGGCGCGCGCTGGCGCTGGCCGCCGAGGAGAACCACGCCCCGTTCGACCTCTCCCGGGCCCCGCTGCTGCGCGCCCGGCTGATCCGCCTCGGCCCCGAGGACCACCTGCTGACCCTCACGGTCCACCACATCGTCTTCGACGGCTGGTCCGCCGGCATCCTGCTGGACGACCTCTCGCGGGCCTACCGCGACGACGCCCGGCTCCCGCCGCCGCCCGCGCAGTTCACCGACCTGGTCGCCTGGGAGCGGAGCACCCTGCACCGGGACGAGCGGGAACGGCTGCTGTCCTGGTGGCGGGAGCGCCTCGACGGCGCCCCCACGGTGCTGGACCTGGTCACCGACCGTCCCCGGCCCGCCGTCCAGGCGCACCGGGGCGCGCGCCACACGCTGAGACTCCCCGAGGAGACCGCCGAGGCCGTCGAGGCGCTGGGGCGCGTCTACCAGGTGACCCCGTTCCTCACCCTGCTCGCCGCGTTCGGCACCGTGCTGGCGCGCCACGCCGACCAGGACGAGCTGCTGCTCGGCACGCCCGTCGCGGCCCGCCCCGACACCCGGTTCGAGGAGGCCGTCGGGCTCTTTCTGAACACGGTGCTGATCCGCTACGACGCCACCGGCGACCCGACCTTCGCCCAGCTGCTCTCCCGCGTCCGCGGCACCGCCCTGGACGCCTTCGAGCACCAGCAGGTGCCCTTCGAAAGCCTGGTCAACGAGCTGGACCGGGAGCACTCGCTGAGCCGCAACCCGCTGTGCCAGGTCTTCGTCAACGCCGAACCCGAGCCGTCGCCGCTGACCCTGGCGGGCTGCGCCGTCGAGCCGCTGACCAACGAGCAGCTGTCGGCCAAGTTCGACCTCACCCTCTACGTGCGCACGAGGGAGGGCGGCCTCGAACTGGAACTCGTCTACGACGCCGACCTGTTCACCGCCGACCGGGCCGCCGAGCTGCTGGACCAGACCGGGCTGCTGCTCGCCCAGATCGGCCGCAACCCGCATCTGCCGGTGCGCGAGTACACCCTGGTCACCGAGCGCTGCCGGGAAGGGCTGCCCGACCCCACCCGCCCCATCGAGCGGCGCTGGGCCGGTTCGGTGCTGGACCGGCTGGCGCGCCACCGCGCGGCGACCCCCGACCGCACCGTGCTCTCCGCGCCGGGACGCGACTGGACCTTCGCCGAACTGGACGCGGACGCCGACCGGTTGGCCGACCGCCTGCTGGCCGCCGGGGTCCGCAGGGGCGACGTGGTCGGGCTGCTGACCACCAGGGACCCCTCCACCGCGATCGGGATGTTCGCCGCGCTGAAGATCGGCGCCCCGTTCGTGATCATGGACTCCACGCTGCCCGCCGGCCGTCTCGAACAGTGCGTGGCGGTGAGCGAGCCCCGCGCGCTGGTCGTCTGCGCGGGCCCCGAGGCCCTGCCGCCGGAGGCGCCGCCGCCCGGCGCCGGCGACATCCCGGTGGTCCGTCTCGACGACCCGGCCTGGAGGGCGGGCGACGCCGGGCAGCCGCACGCGCCCGCGCTCGGGCCCGAGGAACCGGTCTACGCCGTCTTCACCTCCGGCACCACGGGGCTGCCCAAGTGCGTGCGGACCACCCACGGCACGCTCTCGCACTTCTTCGAGTGGTACGAGGAGAGCCAGGAGCTGGGCACCGCCGACCGCTTCGCGGTGCTCTCCGGGCTGGGCTACGAGCCGCTGATGCGGGACATCCTGATGGCGGTCTGGGCGGGCGCCAGCTGCCACTTCCCCGCCCACGACCGGCTGGAGTTCGCCGCGATCGGCCAGTGGCTGTCGGACGCACGGATCACCGTCGCCCATCTCACCCCGCCCTACGCCGAGGAACTGGCCACCGTGCTGAAGCCGCTGCCCGAGATGCGGCTGGTCGGCGTCGGCGGCGACGTGCTGCGCCGGGGCACGGCCGTCGCCTGGGCGGCGCTGGCCCCCGAGGCACGGCTGCTCAACTACTACGGCACTACCGAGACGCCGCAGGCGATCTCCGTGCTCTCGCTGCGTGACCGCGCCACCGAGGACGGGGTGCGCGCCTTCGGTAACAAGCTGCCCATCGGCCCCGGCATCGAAGGCGTGGAGCTGCTCTGCGTCAACTCCGCCTGGCAGCTCTGCGGGGTGGGCGAGATCGGCGAGGTGATGGTCCGCACGCCGTATCTCGCGCGCTATGTCGGCCAGGACCGGGGCGGCTTCCTCACCAGCCCCTGGACCGAGGACCCCGAGGACCGGATCTACCGCACGGGCGACCGGGCCCGCTGGCTGGGCGACGGCTGCCTGGAGTTCATCGGCCGCACCGACCACCAGGTCAACCTGCGCGGCTTCCGCATCGAACCGGGCGACGTGGAGGCCGTGCTGACCCGCCATCCGGCGGTCGGCCAGGCCCTGGTGGTCGTGCGCGAGGACCCACACGGCGACCGCCGGCTGGTCGCCTACGTCACCGCCCCCGCCGGGGACGAGGCACCCACCGCGAGGGAGCTGCGGGCCCTGGTCGCGGAGTCGCTGCCCCGGCACATGGAGCCGGCCGCCTTCGTGGTGCTGGACGCGTTCCCGCTGACCGTGAACGGCAAGATCGACCGCCGGGCGCTGCCCGCCCCGGTCTTCGGCGCCGCCGGCTCCTCCCGTCCCGCGGGCACGGCGACGGAGCGCGCGCTCGCCGCCCTGTGGGCGGAGGTCCTCGGCGTCGAGGACGTCGGCGCCGAGGACGACTTCTTCGACCTCGGAGGCCACTCGCTGCTGCTGGCGCGGCTGCTGGCCCGGGTGCGCGAGGAGCTGGGGGCCTCCCTCGCGCTGCGGGAGGTCTTCGAGCGTCCCACCGTCGCCGGCTGGGCCGAGCTGGTCGAGGAACGCGCCGGCGAAAAGGCCGGCCCCGCCGCGCCCGACGAGGACGAAGGACGGTACGGGGAAGGGGAGTTCGCGCTCACCTCGCTCCAGCGGCGGCTGTGGTTCCTCGACCGCCTGCACCCGGGAGACACCGCCTACCACATGACGGTCACGGCCCGCCTGCGCGGCCGGCCGGACCTCGGGCTGCTGGAGGACGCGCTGAACGCGGTGGTCGCCCGCCACGGCGCGCTGCGCACCCACTTCGTCGAGGTCGAGGGAGAACCGCGCCAGCGGGTCGCCGCCCAGGTCCGGGTGCCTTTGCGCCGCGCGGCGGCCGGCACCGAACGGGAGGCGCTGGCGCTGGCCGCCGAGGAGAGCCGGCTCCCCTTCGACCTGGGCCACGGCCCGCTGCTGCGCGCGCTCCTGGTCGAGATCGCCCCCGGCGACCAACTGCTCAGCCTCACCGTGCACCACATCGTCTTCGACGGCTGGTCCGCCGGCATCCTGCTCGGCGACCTCTCCGCGGCCTACGCCCACGGAGCCCGACTCGACGAGGCGCCCGCCCGGTTGACCGACCTGGTCGCCTGGGAGCGGACCGCGCTCGCCCAGCGGGAGGAGGGCCTGCTCTCCTGGTGGCGGGAGCGCCTCGACGGCGCCCCCACGGTGCTGGACCTGGTCACCGACCGTCCCCGGCCCGCCGTCCAGGCGCACCGGGGCGCGCGCCACACGCTGACGCTTCCCGAGGAGACCGCCGAGGCCGTCGAGGCGCTGGGGCGGGCGCACGGCGTGACGCCGTTCATGACCCTGCTCGCCGCGTTCGGCACCGTGCTGGCCCGCCAGGCGGACCAGGACGAGCTGCTGCTCGGCACGCCCGTCGCGGCGCGCCCGCACAGCAGGTTCGAGGAGGCCGTCGGGCTCTTTCTGAACACGGTGCTGATCCGCTACGACGCCACCGGCGACCCGACCTTCGCCCAACTGCTCTCCCGCGTCCGCGCCACCGCCCTGGACGCCTTCGAGCACCAGGACGTCCCGTTCGAACGCCTGGTCACCGCGCTGGCGCCGGCGCCCGACCTCAGCCGCAACCCGCTCTTCCAGGTGCTGTTCTCGTTCCAGAACACCCCGCGCACCGCGCTGCGGCTGGGCGACGTGGACGTGGAGCTGCTGGACGGCTCCGAGGCGCGCGCGCAGGGCGACCTGTGCCTGCGACTGGCCCGCAGGGAGCGTGGCGTCACCGGGGTGCTGGACTACGACAGCGAGCTGTTCACCCCGGCCACCGCCGAGCGTCTCGTCCGCCAGTTCCGCACCCTGCTCGACGCGGTGACCCGACGGCCGGACGTGCCGCTGAGCGCGCTGCCGCTCGCCGGGCCCGAGGAGCGGCGGACCGTGCTGACCGACTGGCAGGGCCCCGCGCGCGACTGGACGACCGCGACCACCCTCCCGGGGCTGCTGGCCGAGCAGGCGGCGCGCACCCCGGCGGCCGAGGCCGTCGCGCTGGGCGAGCGCCGGCTGACCTATGCCGAACTCCACGGGCGCGCCGACGCGTTGGCGCGGCGACTGCGCGACCACGGGGTGCGGCCCGGCACGGTGGTCGGGGTCTGTCTCGACCGCTCGCCCGAGCTGGTCGTGGCGCTGCTCGCCGTGCTGAAGGCCGGCGGGGCCTATCTGCCGCTCGAACCCGAACTGCCGCGGGCCCGGCTGCGCGAGATGCTCGCGGACAGCGCGGCGCCCGTGGTCCTCGCCGGACCCGGCCGGGGCACCGCGCTCGGCGGGGCCGGGCGCGTGGTGCTCGCCGTGACCGAGGAGACGGCGCCCGGCGGGCCCGAGCCGCTGGCCGGCCCGGACGACCTGGCGTACGTCCTCTACACCTCGGGCTCCACCGGCGCCCCCAAGGGCGTGATGGTGCCGCACCGGGGTGTGGTCAACCGGCTGTGCTGGATGCGCGACGCCTACGGGCTCGACGGCGCGGACCGGGTGCTCCAGAAGACGCCGATCGGCTTCGACGTCTCCGTGTGGGAGCTGTTCCTGCCGCTGATCAGCGGCGGCTGCCTGGTGCTGGCCGAGCCCGGCCGCCACCGCGACCCCGACCACCTGGTCGAGGTGATCGCGCGGGAGCGGGTCACGGTCTGCCACTTCGTGCCGACCATGCTGGGCGCCTTCCTGGACGCGCCGGGCGTCGAGACGCTGGGATCCCTGCGGCTGGTGGTGTGCAGCGGGGAGGAGCTGCCGGCCGAGCTGGCGCGGCGCGCGCGGAAGACCTGGGACGCGCGGCTGGAGAACCTCTACGGGCCGACGGAGGCGTCCGTCGACGTCACGTCCTGGTCGGTCGACGGCGACGACCTCTGGCGGGTGCCGATCGGCGCCCCGCTGGCCAACGTCCGGGCCTACGTGCTGGACCGGCGGCTCGCTCCGGTGCCCGTGGGCGCGGTGGGCGAGCTGTACCTCGGCGGGGTCGCGCTGGCCCGGGGCTATCTGGGGCAACCGGGGCGCACCGCCGAGCGGTTCGTCGCCGACCCCTTCGGCCCCCCGGGCTCCCGGCTGTACCGCACGGGCGACCGGGCCCGCTGGTTGGACGGCGGCGCGCTGGAGTTCCTGGGGCGCACCGACCACCAGGTGAAGCTGCGGGGCTTCCGGATCGAGCCCGGCGAAATCGAGGCCGTGCTGGCGCGCCATCCGGCGGTCGGCCAGGCGCTGGTGGCGGTCCGTGAGGACGGGCGCGGGGACCGTCGGCTGGTCGCCTACGTGACGGCGACGCCGGGGGAGGGGGCGCCGACCGCGAGGGAGCTGCGGGCCCTGGTCGCGGAGTCGCTGCCCCGGCACATGGAGCCGGCCGCCTTCGTGGTGCTGGACGCGTTCCCGCTGACCGTGAACGGCAAGATCGACCGCCGGGCGCTGCCCGCCCCGGTCTTCGGCGCCGCCGGCTCCTCCCGTCCCGCGGGCACGGCGACGGAGCGCGCGCTCGCCGCCCTGTGGGCGGAGGTCCTCGGCGTCGAGGACGTCGGCGCCGAGGACGACTTCTTCGCGCTGGGCGGCGACTCGATGCACGCGGTCGCCGTGGTCGGCCGGGCCAGGGCGCGGGGGCTGACGCTCTCCGTGGACGCGCTGTTCCGCACACCCACCGTGGCCGCGCTGGCCGAGGCGCACGAGGAACGCGCCCACGCGGGAGGGGCGCCAGCGGCCGACCAACCCCCGTCCGACGTCGGGGCGTTCGGGCTGATGACGCCCGAGGACCGCGCCCGGCTCGGCCTGGGCCGGGGCCCGGAGTGAGCCCGCCCGTGGCCGTCGACTTCCTGATCCGCAACTCATGACCGGAGACGCCACCATGGCCGACCCCGCGAGGGACATCGAAGACGCCTATCCACTGACCCGGTTGCAGTCCGGCATGTTCTTCCACAGCCAGCAGGACGCCGGGCGCTCCACCTACCACGACCTGTCCAGCCTGCGGGTCACGGGACCGTTCCGCGCCGAGGCGCTGACCTCCGTGCTGGCGGCGCTGGGCGCGGCACACGAGGTGCTGCGCAGCGGCGTCGACCTGACGACGTTCAGCGAGCCGATGCAACTGGTGCGCGCCTCGGCCGCGATACCGCTGACCGTGGAGGACCTGACCGGGCTCGCCGAGGCCGAGCGGGACGCGCGGGTCGCCCGGTGGCGTGCCGAGGAGACGGCCAGGGGCTTCGACCTGTCGCGCGCACCGCTGCTGCGGGTGCACGTCCAGCGGCTGACGGACCAGGAGTTCTGGCTGCATCTGAGCTTCCACCACGCGATCCTGGACGGCTGGAGCCTGTCGCTTTTCACCTCGCGGCTGCTGGCCGAGTACGACGCCGCGCTGGGCGGTGCCACCCCCCGCGTTCCCCGGCCCGGCACCCGGTTCCGGGACTACGTGCTGCTGGAACGCAAGGCGCTGGCCGACGAGTCGGCGCGCGACTACTGGGCCGCGCTGCTCGCCGACACGGACAGCTGCGACCCGCCCCGCTGGCCCGACGAGGCGGGGGACGAGGGGCGCTCCGCCGCGCTGCACCCGGTGCCGCTGCCGGCGCACGCCGCGCGCGGGGTGCGCGAGGTCGCCGACCGCGCGGGGGTGCCGCCGAAGGCCGTGATGTTCGCCGTGCACGTCGCCGTGCTGGCCCGGCTCACGGGGCAGCGCCGCGTGGTGACCGGGCGGATCGCCAACAGCCGGCCGGAGACGGAGGACGGCGACCGGATGGTCGGCCTCTTCCTCAACGTCGTGCCGCTCGTCGTCGAGACCGGGGGCGCCGACTGGCTGGAGCTCGCGCGCCGGGTGCACCGGGCCGAGACCGAGGCGCTGCCGTTCCGCCGCTACCCGCTCAGCCAGATGCTGCGCGACGCCGGCCGGGAGACCCCGTTCGGGACGCTGGTGGACTACCGGGAGATGCGCAGCTACGGAAAGCTGGCCCACCGGCGGATCGCGGTCGCGGACGCGGACTTCTTCGAGCAGACCAACTTCGGGCTCTCCGCCAACTACGGCGCCGACGTGACCTCGGGCGAGCTGCGGCTGCGCCTCAACCACGACACCTCGACCTACTCCGCGGCCCGCGTCGCGGAGATCGGCGCCCACTACGCCGACGCCTTCGCCGCGCTCATCGAAGACCCCGAGGCGCCGGTCGGGGACGCGTTCGCCGCCCAGGACGCCGCGCTGGCGCGGGCGTTGGCCGACTGGAGCGACACCGCCACCGCGCTGCCGGCGGAGCGGACGCTGCCGGGACTGCTGGCCGCGCGCGCCGACGGCGTCGCCGACCGGGTCGCGGTCCGCTCCGGCCCGCACGCCCTGACCTACCGCCGACTCCACGCCTCGGTCGACGCCCTGGCGGGCCGGCTGCGGGAGCGCGGCATCGGCCCCGGGGCGGTCGTCGGCGTGCATCTGCCGCGCTCGCCCGCGCTGCTGGTCGCGCTGCTGGCGGTGATGCGGGCCGGCGGCGCCTATCTGCCGCTGGACCCGGAGTACCCGGCCGAGCGGCTGGCCTACACGCTCGCCGACTCGGGCGCCGCGCTGGTGCTGGCGGACACGGAACGGCCGGTGGCCGGCGACGCGACGCCCGTGCTGCGGCTGGGGCCCGAGCCGTGGCCGGCCGCGCCCGCCCCGCCTGACCTCCCCCCGGTGGCGCCCGAGGACCTGGCGTATGTGATCTACACCTCCGGCTCCACCGGGCGCCCCAAGGGCGTGCAGATCCCGCACGAGGCGCTGGTCAACCTGCTGCTGTCGATGTCCGACGAGGTCGGGCTGACCGCCGGGGACCGCTGGCTGGCGCTGACCTCGCTCTCCTTCGACATCGCGGGCCTTGAGGTCTTCGCGCCGCTGCTGGCCGGCGCCGAGCTGGTGCTGTCGCCGGACGGTGCGGCGGACGGCGGGCGGGTGCTGGAGGAGCTGCGGAACAGCGGCGCGACGATCGTGCAGGCCACGCCGTCCAGTTGGCGGCTGCTGCTGGAGGCCGGGCTCGGCGAGGAGCCGGGGGTGCGCGGCATCTGCGGCGGCGAGGCGCTGCCCGCCGCGCTGGCCGACCAGCTCGCCGGGCGGCTCGGCGCGCTGTGGAACGCCTACGGCCCGACGGAGACCACCATCTGGTCCTGTCTGGACCGGATCCGCGTCGGGGAGGCCGTCACCATCGGCCGGCCGCTGGCCAACACCGGGGTGCGGGTACTGGACGAGCGGCTGCGGCCGGTGCCCGTCGGGGTGCCTGGCGAGCTGTATCTGGCGGGCGAAGGACTGGCGCGCGGCTACCGGGGCAGGCCGGGTCTCACGTCGGGGCGCTTCGTTGCCGACCCGTCGGGGGAGGCCGGCCGGCGCGTGTTCCGCACGGGCGACACGGTGCGCTGGCGGCCCGACGGACGGCTGGAGTTCCTCGGCAGGTCGGACGACCAGGTCAAGATCCGCGGCTACCGCATCGAGCTCGGCGAGATCGAGACCGTCCTGGGCGAACACCCGGCGGTCGACCAGGCCGTGGTGGTCACGCGCCGCGACGAGCGGGGCGGCGACCGGCTGGTCGCCTACCTGGTCGGCGACGAGCGCGGGGAGGCGACGCGGGCGCCGGCCGCGCTGCGGGCCTTCGCCGCCGGACGGCTGCCCGCCCACATGCTGCCCTCGGCGTTCGTGGCGCTGGAGGCGTTCCCGCTGACGCCCAACGGCAAGGTGGACCGCAGGGCGCTTCCCGACCCGGGCCGGGAGCACGTCGGCGCGGGGCCGTTCGTCGCGCCCCTGACGGAGACCGAGCGGCTGCTGGCCCGGCTGTGGGCGGAGGAGCTGGGCCTGGACCGGGTGGGCACCGCCGACACCTTCCGTGACCTGGGCGGCCACTCCATCGCCGCGCTGCGGATCGCGCTGCGCGTCCGGGAGGCCACCGGCGTGGAGGTGCCGATCGCCGGGCTGCTGACCGGCGGCACCGTCGCCTCGCTGGCCGCCGGGATCGACGGCGGCGGCCGGTTCGAGGGCTCGGTGCTGGTGCCGCTGCGCGAACGGGGCGGGCGGACGCCGTACTTCCTCGTCCACCCGCTGGGCGGCAGCGTCTTCTGCTACGCGGCGCTGACCGAGGCGCTGCCCGAGGACCAGCCGGTCTACGCGTTCCAGGTGGCCGACCTCGCCGGCGGCGAGGGCCCGGAGAGCATCGAGGCGATGGCCGGGCTCTACCTCCGGGAGCTGCGCGCCGTCCAGCCGCACGGCCCCTACCGACTGGGCGGCTGGTGCCTGGGCGGGGTGGTGGCCTACGAGATGGCGCGCCGCCTGGCCGACGAGGGGGAGCGGATCGAGATCCTCGCCGTCGTCAGCTCCAGCATCGAGGACCCGGTGCCGCCCGAGTACGCGGTCGACGAGTCGGCCGCCGTGCTGGGCGCGTTCGGCGACCATCTGCCGATCACCCGCGAGGAGCTCCGGGCCGTCGAGCCCGAGCTGCGGCTGCCGCACGTGCTGGCGCTGGCCAGGGGCGACCTGGCCAGGCCCGACGTCGGCGGCGAACGGGATCTGGCCCGCCTGGTGCGGGTCTTCCAGCGGCACGCGCGGGCCGTGCTGGCCTACCGCGACACCGCACGCGCCCCCTACCCGGGCGCGTTGCTGGTGGTGCGCGCCGCCGACGAGGAGTACGGCAGCGCCCACCTCGGCTGGGCGGGGCGGGTCTCCGGCCCGCTGGTGCTGCTGGACTCGCCCGGCCGGCACAGCGGGGTGATGACCGCCGCGCACGCCGGGGAGCTGGCGGCCAGGCTGCGCGCCGTCGAGGCGTCGGGGCGCGCGGGTCTTGACCGGTTCGGGGCGAGCGAGTGGAGCGACGGTGAGTGAGACCACGACGGCCGACCAGAGCGAGGGGACGCCGGAGCGGCCCCCCAGCCTCTGGCGCGACCGCGACTTCGTGCGGCTCTGGGTGGGGCACACGGCCTCCCAGTTCGCCTCCCAGGTCAGCACCCTGACCGTGCCGCTGGTGGCGGTCATGGCACTGTCCTCCTCGCCCGACGAGGTGGGCCTGCTGCGGGCCGTGGGACAACTGCCCTACCTGCTCTTCGCGCTGTTCGTCGGCGTCCTGGTGGACCGCTGGCGGCGACGGAACGTGATGGTCGTCGCCGACTTCGCGCGGGCGCTGGCGCTGGGCGCCATCCCCCTCTTCTGGGCGCTGGACGCGCTGGGCACCCCGGTGCTCTACGCGGTGATGCTCGTCGTCGGCACCTTCACCGTGCTCTTCGACGTGGCCTACCAGGCCTACCTGCCCCGGCTGATCGACCGGGAGTCGCTGGCGCGGGGCAACAGCCTGATGGAGAGCAGCCGTTCGGGCGCGCAGATCGGCGGCCCGGCCTTCGGCGGCGTGCTGGTCTCGCTGCTCACCGCGCCCGTGGCGATCGTGGCCAGCTGCGTCACCTACCTGGTCTCGGCGATCTCCATCCAGCGCATCCGCAGGCCCGAGCCGGAGCCCGACCCCACCGCCGCGAAGGGCGGCGTGCTGCGGCAGATCCGGGAGGGCGTCGGCCTGGTGGCCCGCGACCCGATGCTGCGCACGGTCGCCGCCACGGCCTGCGTGTTCAACTTCTTCTTCTCCGCCTTCATGACGGCCTATCTGCTCTTCCTGCCCCGCGACCTGGAGCTGTCGGGCGCGGCGGTGGGCCTGTGCCTGGCGGCCTTCGGACCCGGCTTCCTGGTGGGCGCCCTCGTCGCCGGCACGGCCCCGGGACGCCTGGGCTACGGCCCGGTCCTGGTGCTGTCCGCCGCCGTCAGCGACGGCGTGATGCTGCTCGTCGGCGCCATGCACGGCTCCGGGGCGCTCACCGTGGCCGGGCTGGTCGTCATCAACTTCCTGTACGCCGCGTTCGCGCAGACGTTCAACGTGGCGCTGATGGCCGTGCGCCAGGCCATCACCCCGGACGAGATCCAGGGCCGGGTGGTGGCGACCATCCGCTTCCTCGGGGTGGGACTCGCCCCGCTCGGCAGCGCGCTCGGCGGCGTGCTCGGCGGCGCCGCCGGGCTGCGCGCCAGCCTGCTCGTCGCGGCCGGCGGGATGTGTCTGGCCCCGCTGGTCCTGCTGATCTCCCCCCTGGCGCGCCTCGGCAGGGAACTCCCCGAGCACGTCGAGCAGCCGGGGAAACGGGCGTGAGGGCGCACGGGGCGGCACCCCGGCCCGCGGGCCCCCCGCCCGGCAGGCCCACCGCACAACGGCACTCAGGCTTTGGAGAGCACTCATGATCGGAACGGAACTCCACACCCAGGTCGAGGCGTTGGAGACCCACGCGCCCGCGGTCCACCGGCTGGTCGACCCCGCGCGCGTCGCGCGCCAGGCGGGGCGGGAGGCCGGGCGGGCGCGGCCGGCCGACGCCTTCGGCGCCGCCAGCGGCGGCGGGCGCGGGGAGAGCTACATCGCCGCGCAGCGCGCCCTCCACACCCGCAGGCACGGCATCACCCAGCTGCTGGACCTGCTCACCGCCGACCACCCCGCGCCGTCGCCCGTCGTGCTCGACCTGCTGGGCGGCGACGGCCTGGTCGCCAAGGTGGTCGCCGAGTGGGACGAGCCCCGGCCCACGATCGTGACCTGCGACGCCTCCCCGTTCATGGTGGAGGCCGCCTGGGCGGACGGGGTACCGGCGCTGCGGCAGCGGGCCGAGGAGATGCTCTTCCGCGACGCCTCGGTGGACGGCGTGCTGCTCGCCTACGGCAGTCACCACCTCTCCCGCGAGCAGCGGGGCGCCGCGGCCCGCGAGGCGTTCCGGGTGCTCGGTGCAGGCGGCGCGTTCGTGCTGCACGACTTCCTGACGGGCTCGCCGATGGACACCTGGTTCGCCAAGGTCGTCGACGCCTACTCGCGGACGGGCCACGACCACGAGCACTTCGACCGCGCGGAGACCGAGGGCTATCTGCGTGATGCCGGCTTCGCCGACGTCCGGCTGACGCTGCTCGACGACCCGTTCGTCGCCACCGGCGCCAGCCGCCGGGAGGCCGAACTGGCCCTGGGCGCCTACCTGGTGAACATGTACGGCCTCGTGGAGCTGGTCGCCGAGCACGGCGAGCGGACCGCGCACGCCCGCGCCTTCGAGCTGGCCGCCGACATCTTCCGCTACGAGCGGCCGGACGGCGGCACCTGGGAGATCCGCACCGTTCCGGACGAGGAACGCGGCACCTGGACCACCACCATGCCCCGGGAGGCGCTGGTCGCCGTCGGCCGCAGGCCCTGACCCGCCCCCGCACGGAACGCCGACGGCAGCCGCCGTCGACCCGGCAGAAGGATACGGAGAACGATGGACCGACACGAGGCGGACGCGCGGCACGAGCCGCCGACGATGCCCGCGCTGTGGGCGCGCGCGCTGGCGCGCGACCCCGAGGCGACCGCCCTGGTCAGCGGCGAAGAACGCGTCAGCTACCGGGAGTTGGACCGGCGCGCGCGGGCCCTGGCGCGCCGACTGCGCGCGGCGGGCGCGGGCCGGGGGCGGATCGTGGGCGTCTGCGCCCGCCGCCCCGAGGAGATGGTCGCCGGGCTGCTGGGCGTCGTCCTGGCGGGCGCCGCCTACCAGCCGCTCGACCCCGACTACCCGACCGAACGGCTGCGGTTCCTGCTGGCGGACAGCGGCGCCCCGCTGGTGGTCACCGGCTCCGACGCGCCGCCCCCGGCCGTCGAGGGCGTGGCCACCGTCCCCCTCGACGCCGCGGCCGACACCGAGCCCGAGACCGCGGGCCCGGACGACGCGGCCGACGCCGCGGGCCCGGACGACGCGGCCTATCTGATCCACACCTCCGGCTCCACGGGACGCCCCAAGGGCGCGCTGGTCGCCCACCGTTCGGTCGCCGCGCTCGCCGCCGCGCTGCCGGCGGCGCTGCCGGAACGGGTCACCCGCCCGGGTGCCACCACCCTGCTCACCTCGTCGTTCTCCTTCGACACCACGGTCAAGTCGCTGCTGCTGCTCTTCTCCGGGGTCACGCTGCGGCTGCTTCCCGAGGAGCGGCGGCGCGACCTGGCGGAGGTGGCGCGCGCGGTGCGGGAGGACCGGGTGGACTCCCTGCTGGCCACCCCGACCCAGCTGTGGCCGCTGCTGGAGTCGGGCGCCCTGGACGGCGCGCGGGACCATCCCGTGCACGTCCTGGTGGGCGGCGAGGCGATCGGCGCCGAGCTGTGGGCGAGGCTGCGGGACACCCCGGGCGTCGGCGCCACCAACCACTACGGCCCCGCCGAGTGCACGGTGAACGTCACCGTGGCCCCGGTGGAGGGCGAACACCCCGTGCTGGGCGCACCGTTGGGCGACAGCCGGCTCCACGTGCTGGACGGACTGCTGGCGCCGGTTGCCGAGGGCGCGGTGGGCGAGCTGTATGTCGCGGGCACCTGCGTCTCCCTCGGCTACCTGGGCAGGCCGGCCCTGACCTCGGGGCGCTTCGTCGCCGACCCGTTCGACGGCTCGGGCGGGCGGATGTACCGCACCGGGGACCTGGTGCGCCGACGCGGGGACGGCGCGCTGGAGTTCGTGGGGCGCGCGGACCACCAGGTCAAGATCCGCGGCTTCCGGGTGGAGCCGGGCGAGGTGGAGGCGGCGCTGGCCGCCCACCCCGCGGTGCGCGAATGCGCCGTGCTGGCCTCGGCGGAGGCGGACGGCACCCGGCTGGTCGCCCATGTGACGGTCACCGACGACGCTCCCTGGCCGGTGGCCAGGGAGTTGCGGGGCCATCTGGCCGGCCTGCTGCCCGACTACCTGCTGCCCGCCGCCTTCCTGGTGCTGGAGCGGATGCCGCTGGACCCGAACGGCAAGCTGGACCGGGCCGCGCTGCCCGCCCCCGGGGACCCGAGGGCGGAGCTCGCCGACCAGTTCGTCGCGCCAAGGACCCCGCTGGAGGAACGCGTCGCGGCGATCTGGACCAAGATCCTGGGCCTGGACGAGGTCGGCGTCCTGGACAACTTCTTCGAGCTGGGCGGGCACTCGCTGCGCGCCGCGCAGGTCATCTCGCGGGTGCGCAACGAACTCGACGCCGACCTGACGCTGCGCCACCTGATCGAGGCGCCGACCATCGCCGAGCTGGCCGAGCGCGTCGCCACCGCCGACCCGGCCCCGCCGCCCATCACCCGCCGCCGGTCGGCCGCCGGCCCCGACGGCGGGTAGCGGGAGGGGCGTTGAGCGAGAAAGGGCCGTCGCACGCGGGAGGGCCGTCCCACGCGGGAGGGCCGTGGAACAGCGACCGCGCCGGCTCAGCCGACCGCGCCGGCTCAGCCGACCGCGCCGGCTCAGCCGGCGGCGCCGGCGGGCAGCGCGGCGCGCAGCAGCGCGGCGGCGCCGGACCAGTCGAGGTCGCCGACGAGCCCCGGCACGTCGGCCCCGCAGGCGGCCAGCTTGGTGGCGAGGTCGGCCGCCGTCGGCGGGCGCCCCGGCGCGCCGGGCGGCAGGTCGAGCACCGCCTCCCGGCGGGTGCCGTCGGCGAGTTCGACCGACAGCCGGGTCTCGCCGTCGAGCAGCCCGCCGCCGCCCTCGACCAGCCGCACCTCGGTGCGGTCCATCAGCGCGGCGGCGGCCGGACGGCCCACCGCCGCGTCGGTGAAGCTGCCGAAGCCGGGCGCCTGGTCCAGCAGGGTGGCCGCGAGGGCGTACTCCATGCTGAGCCTGCCCTCCGCCCCGGACGTCGGCCGATGGCTGATCAGCGGACCCACCGTGCTGGTCAGCGTGGTGACCCGCACCCGTTCCACCGGGGCGGCGAGGGGCTCCTCAGCCAGCAGCCGCCGCACCGCGCCGATGGGCCGCTGCAACGAGTAGCAGCAGGGGAAGAGCTTGATCGCCAGCCCGCCGGGGACGGCGGGACCCGCACACTCCACGGCCGCCGCGTCGCCCCCGACCAGGGCGAGCCACTGGTCGAGCGCCGTCGGGTCGGCGTCGGCCCCGGCGGCGACCAGGCGCGCGGCCCGCACCCCGGCGGCGGCGGCGAAGCCCACCTGGAGGGGCTTGGCCGACGTGCCGAAGGCGTTGCGCACCCCGCCCGCCGCCGGCACCGCCAGCGCCATGGCGGCGGCCACGCCCTCCGGGCCGAGCCCCAGCGCCAGCGCCGCCCCGGCGGCGGCGGCCGGGGCGCCCGCGGTGCAGGTGGCGTGCCACCCGCTGGTGTAGTGCGCCCAGCCAAGCGCCGTGCCCAGCCGGGCCATCACGCCCGCCGCCCCCAGATAGGCCCGCGCGTCGCCCCCGGTGGCGAGCACGGCCGGCACGCAGACCGCGCTGACGTGGCTCGTGGAGGGCATGTGCACGTCGTCGAAGCTCAGCACGTGGGCCAGCGCCGCCCAGCGCGCCTCCTCGGGCAGCGGCGCCACCAGCGGCACCAGCGGGTCCTCGCGGGCGGCCAGCGTCACGGCCACCGTGTCGTGGAGGGAACGCCGCGCCAACGCGAGGTCCTCCTCGGTCGGCGCCAACTCCTCGGCCCACAGGGCAAGTCGCTCCGCGATGCTCGTCATGGCGCGATCCTAGGTCGCCCCCCTCACGCCGGGACAGGCCCCGGAAGGCCGGCCCGGCGGTGCCCCCGCTCTCGTCCCACCCACCTCTCACAGGGAGTCAGCTCATGAACACCAACGGGGCCAAGCCACTGCTCGCCGTCGTGTACGACCTGGGCGCCGTCGATCCCGTGCGGATCTCGTCGGCGGCCCGCCCGCTGTGCGACGTGGTCTTCGTCCTCGACCGGGGCAGCGCCTACGTGGACCGCGCGGCCGAGGGCATCGCCCAGTACGCGCGGACCGTGGACGTCACCGGGCTCGACGGGGCCGAGGCCGCCCGCCGGGTCGCCGCCCTCGGCATCGCCGGCGTGCTGACGTTCAGCGAGTACCGGCTGGGGCTCACCTCGCTGATCGCCGAGGCGGCCGGCGTTCCCTTCCACTCGCCCGACACCGTGCGCGGCCTGACCGACAAGTTCGAACAGCGGCGGAGGCTGACCGCCTCCGGCGTCCAGGCCACCGGCTGCGTGGTGGTCCGCGACCCGGCCGGGGCCGAGGCCGCGGCCGAGGAGGTCGGGCTGCCGGCCGTGGTCAAGCCCCGCACCGGCGCGGGCAGCGTGGACACCTGCCGGGCGGAGACCGCCGCCGAGGCGGGCGCGGCCGTCGCGGCGTTCCTGCGGGACGGCGGCGCGGCCGAGTTCGTCGTGGAGGAGATGCTGGTCGGCGACCCGACGGCGGCCGGCGCCGGCCTCGGCGACTATGTCTCCGTGGAGTCGGTGCACTGCGGCGATCAGATCCAGACGGTGTGCGTCACGGGCAAGTTCGCGCTGGCCGACCCGTTCCGGGAGACCGGCTACTTCATGCCGTCCACCGTCCCCGACGCGCTGGCCGCCGAGATCGTCGACGTGGAGCGACGCGCGCTGCGCGCCCTCGGCGTCGACCACGGCATCACCCACACCGAGGTCAAGCTCACCCCGGAGGGACCCCGGGTGATCGAGGTCAACGGCCGCCTCGGCGGCTACGTCGGCGAGATCCTGCAACGGGCCGCCGGCATCGACCTGGTACGCACCGCCGTGCGCCTGGCGCTGGGCGAGAAGCTCACCGTCCCCAGGCCGCGCTGGCGCCAGGTCGCCTACCAGTACTTCCTCGCGCCGCCCGCCGGCGTCGAGGAGCTGGTCTCGTTGACCGGTGTCGAGGAGGTGAACGAGGTGGACGGCGTGCACTACCTCGACCTCCACACCGAGCCTGGCTCGCGCGTGCACTGGCGCGCCGGCACCCGCGCCCACCTCGGCATCGTCTACGGGTCGGCCCCGGACCACGACCGGATGCGCGCCGCGCTGAAGGAGATCGACACCCGGCTGAGGCCCGTCTACCGCTGAGCCGCCCCGGCGCCGCGGGGCACGGCCTCACGGGAGCAGCCGGTGCCGGGCGGCGGCCGCGACCGCGGCCGCCCTGGTGTGGACGCCCAACTTGGCGTAGACCCGGCCCAGATGGGTCTTCACCGTGCCCTCGCTCAGAAACAGCGCGCGGGCGATCTCCCGGTTGCCGAGCCCCTCGGCGAGACGGGCCAGCACCTCGCGTTCGCGGGCGGTGAGCGAGGGCCCCGGGGCGCGGAGCCGGGAGACCACCCGGCCGGCCACCGCCCCGGAGAGGGCGGCGCGGCCGGCGGCGGCGTCCCGCACCGCGGCGAACAGGCGCTCCGGCGGCTCGGCCTTCAGCAGATACCCGGTGGCGCCGGCCGCGACGGCCCGCTCGATGTCGGCGTCGGTGTCGAACATGGTGAGCACCAGGACCCGCGGCGGGGCGTGACCGTCGGGCGCCCGCCCGGGCCCGGTCAGCCGACGGGTCGCGGTCACGCCGTCCATTCCCCCGCCCAGTTGCAGGTCCATGAGCACCACGTCCGGTCGCAGGGCCGCGGCCATGTCCAGCGCCGCCTCGCCGCCGCCGGCCTCCCCGACGACGTCGATGCCGTCCGCGCTGGAGAGCAGGGCCCGCAGCCCGGCGCGGACCACGGCGTGGTCGTCGCAGAGCAGCACCCGGACGGCGGGGCCCCGGGCGCCGGGCGTCACGGCGTTCCCCCCACGACCCCTTCGGAGGGCCCCTCCACCGGGCCCCCGGCGCCGCCCGCCGCGACCGGCACCGACAGCGTGACCACCGTGCCCGCGCCCGGCGCCGAGTCGACGGTCAGCACGCCGCCGGCCCGCCGGGCGCGCGTCCGCATCCCCGGGATGCCGTGCCCGCGCCTCGCGCGGGCGCCCCGGGCCGGCGCGCTGGCCACGTCGAAGCCGCGCCCGTCGTCGGCGATGTCCACCGTCGTCCGGTCCGCCAGGCAGGTCAGGGTGACGACGGCCCGCCGCGCCCCGGCGTGCTCCCGCGCGTTGGCCAACGCCTGCTGCGTCACCCGCAGCAGCGCCGTCGCGCCAGGACCCGGCGGCACCACCGCGGCCCCGGGCTCCGCGTCCAGCCGGAACTCGACGGCCGGCCCCGGCGGCGCCTCCCGCTCGACGAGCGCCCGCAGCGCCTGGACGAGGGAGTCCTCGGCGAGGTCGAGCGGGGCCAGGTCGCGGACGAACCGGCGCACCTCGGCCAGCCCCCGGTCCGCCATCGCGGCGGCCTCCCGCACGTGCGCGTGGGCGGTGTCGGGGGCGGAGTGCCAGCGCCGTTCCGCCGCCTGGAGCAGCATCCGCTGGCTGGACAGGCTCTGGGCGAGGATGTCGTGGATCTCGGCCGAGAGCCGTTCCCGTTCTGCCAGGACGCCGGCCCCCCGCTCGGTGACGGCCAACTCCTGCCGGGTCCGCACCAGTTCGTCGATCAGCTCGCGCTGGCGTCCGGTCAGCCGCCGGCTGTGCACGAGAACGGCCGTGGCGACCGCGCCGAGCGCGAGCGGGGCGATGACCAGGTTCGGGTTGAAGTCGCCGGTGGACACCCGCACCTCGGTCACGACCACGAGCACCACGAGCCCGGCCGCGAGGGACGCCGCCATCCGCACGGGCAGCCGGTGCAGCCCCGTGAAGAGCAGGGGCATGGTGCACCACGTGGCGCTCGGTTCAAGCACGAGCAGCACCAGCCACACCCCGATCACCAGTGCGAGCCAGCACAGATGGCGCACGGTGGGACGCTCGCCGAGCCGGGGGCCGGGCGCCCTCAGCCGCCCGACCAGATAGACCAGCCCGAAGACCAGAAACAGCGCCAGCACCCATCCGCTCCTGGCACCGCCGTCCGCGTCGTGCGTCAGATAGCGGGCCACGGCGCCGCCCAGCAGCAGCACGAACGCGGCGTCCAGGGCGCCGGCCAGCCAGCGCGCGTCGGGATCGTCCTCCGCGCGGTCGCGTCCCGTGCGGTCCTCACCCACTCGTTCCTCCTGCCACTCGCTCGCCTCCCACGTGTACCGGGCGCGCCTCGAACCCACATCATCCGATCAGCCGACATCGGCATGGCCCGGCGGGACCGGAAGAGCCGACCGCGCGCCTGACGTGCGGGACGGCGCCGGCCGTGAGACTTGTGGAGACAGGTTCCCGAGGAAGCCCCCAGGAAGAACGAGCCAGCCATGTCGAAGAAGTCCACGGTCGGGAAGTCCACGGTCGAGCGGCCGAAGGCCGGGAAGCCGGGGACCGCGAAGTCCGCGGTCGGGAAGTCGAGGATCGGGAGGTCCGCGGCCGAGAAGCTCAAGGCCAACCGTGCCTCCCTCGGCCACCGCCTGGCCTACGCGCTGCGCCACCCCGGCCGGGTGCCGCGCCATCTGCGCCGCACCGTCCGCGACGCCTGGCTGTGGCGCCGTTCCGCGGACCATGTCGCCTACTACCGCGCGGTGATGCGCTCGGACACCCGCCGCGACCCGGACCTGGCCGTGGGCGGGCGCAGCCGGGAGCGGTGGCTGGCGCTTGGGCAGATGCAGTTCGACTACCTGGTCCGCCACGGGCTCCGCCCGGAGCACCGGCTCCTGGAGATCGGCTGCGGCAACCTGCGCGCCGGCTGGCGGTTCATCGAGTACCTGGAGCCCGGCCACTACTACGGCGTCGACATCTCCCCCGACATCCTCTTCGCCGCGCAGGACACCCTCCAGGACCAGGGCCTCCAGGAACGGCTGCCGACGCTGACGCCCGTGCGGGACCTGAGACTGGGATTCCTGCCGGACGGGGCGTTCGACGTGGTGCACGCGCACAGCGTCTTCTCCCACTCGCCGCTGTCGGTGATCGAGGAGTGCTTCGCCCACGTCGGCCGCCTCCTGGCACCGGGCGGCTGGTTCGACTTCACCTTCGACCGCACGGAGGGCGAGGAACACCACGTGCTGCGCGAGGACTTCTACTACCGCACCGAGACCCTCACCGCCCTCGCGGCCGACCACGGCCTCACGGCCCGCTTCATGGACGACTGGGAGGCCCTCCCGCACGGCCAGTCCAAGATCCGCGTGACGCACGCCCCGACGCCGGGGTGACCCCCCGCGCCGCCGGGGCGCCCGCCGCGACGCGCTTACGCCGAACCGGACTTGCGTCGACCCGGCTCGCGGGCCCACCGCGCGGACCAGGCCCTGACCCCCGCGCCCCCACGCGTGGGGGCGCGGCGAACACGGAACAACGAGAGAGGGCGGGAGTCGGTGAGACCGACTCCCGCCCTCTGCTGCGGTGTACGCACTGGTCAGCGGTACGTTCACGCTGTCCTTTGTGGAAGTGCCCCCGGCAGGATTCGAACCTGCGCACACGGCTCCGGAGGCCGTTGCTCTATCCCCTGAGCTACGGGGGCGCTTGGCGCCTTGGGCGGCGACGAAGAGAACACTACCAGCTCGGCCGGGGTGTCTCGCACCGGTTGTTTCCGCACGTGGGTGCGGAGGCAGGTACTCCCGGGTAGAAGTTGCCGGAAAGGCCGGACGGCGGCGGTGGTACGCGCTTACGCTGGCTTCGTGCCAGGCGCTCCCGGCCGGGTGCTGGTGGTGGACGACAGCCAGGTCATCCGGCAGCTGATCAGGGTCAATCTCGAACTTGACGGGTTCGAGGTCATGACCGCCTGCGACGGCGCCGAGTGCCTGGAGCGGGTGCATCGGTTCCGACCGGACGTGATCACTCTCGACCTGGCGATGCCCAGGCTCGACGGACTCGGCACCGTCGACCGGCTGCGGCTGGACCGCAGGACGCGGCACATCCCGTTGCTGCTGGTGTCGGCGAGCGTCGACCCCCGGCCGCCGGGCGCCGGGCCGCCGCCCTGGGGCGCGCGGGGCCCGTTCGAGGGGGACGTCGACGGGGGCGATCCGGACGCGCCGCCCGGCGGCGGCATCGACGCCGTGTTGAGCAAGCCGTTCGAGCCCGCCGAACTGGTCGGCCTGGTCAAGCGGTTCTGCGCCGAGGGGCGGCGGCGGGTCGTCCAGTTGGTGAAACCGCTGGCCGAGTGCGCCCCCGCCTCTCGTACGCTTGCCCCGTGACGCCGACCCAGCTCTCCCACGCCGTGCTGCGCTCCGTGCGCGACGCGGTGGACGGTGGTGAGCTGCGGGTCGCCGCGCTGCCGGAACGGGTCGGGTTGCGGCGCCCGCCCCGGCACGTGGGCGCCCATGTCTGGTCGACCGGGATCGCGCTGCGGCTGGCCGGCCCCGCGGGACTGCCCGCGCCCGAGGTCGCCGCGCTGCTGCGGCGGCGGCTGGCCGACGAGCCCGGCGTCGCCGACGTCGACGTGACCGGCGGCGGCTTCCTGACCATCGCGCTGGCCGCCGACTCCGACGTCGCCCTGTTGCGCGCCGCTCTCGCCGCCCCGCCGGCCCCGGGCCACCCCGACGACCCGGCCTCGGACGCCGCCCGCTGGGCGGCCGTCGCCGGCGGCGACCCGGCCGGCGGGCTGCTGGTCCAGCGCGAGGAGAACCCGCTCTTCCTGGTGCGGTACGCCCGCGCCCGCTGCGCCGGCCTGGTCCGCGCGGGCGCGGACCTCGGCGTGGTCGCCGACCCCGGCGCCGCCCCGTTCGAACTGCCCGCCGAGCGCGAGCTGTTGACGGCGCTCGGCGACGGCGGTCGCCCCGCCGCCCGGCTGACCGCGATCGCCGACGCCCTGCTGACCGTCGAGGCCGCCCGCCCCACGCTCCCGAGGGGAGACGAGAAACCCGGGGCCGTCCACCGCGCCCGGCTGGCCCTCGCCCAGGCCGCCGGGACGGTGCTCGCCGACGGCCTGACCGCCCTGGGCGTCAGCGCCCCCGAGCGGCTGTGAACCCTCCGGGCCACCCCCGAAACGAGGCGCCGGCCGCCAGATCCGAGGAAGACCGAGGAAAGTCACCCCATGAGTCGTTCCGCCCACCCCGCAGGCCCCCGCCATGCCGACGTGCTGCCCGAAGGCCACTATTCTGCACCCCCGGTCGACCTCAATGCCCTGGACCCCAAGGTCTGGGCACGCACCGTGCACCGTGGCGCCGACGGCGTCGTGACCGTCGGCGGGATCGACGTCCGCGCGCTGGCCGAAGAGTTCGGCACCCCCGCGTTCGTGCTCGACGAGGCCGACTTCCGCGCCCGCTGCCGCGCCTGGCGCGACGCGTTCGCGCCGGACGCGGACGTGTTCTACGCGGGCAAGGCGTTCCTCTCCCGCGCCGTGGTCCGCTGGCTGCGCGAGGAGGGGCTGAACCTGGACGTCTGCACCGGGGGCGAGCTGGCGACCGCGCTGGCCGGCGGGATGCCGCCGGAGCGCGTCGCGCTGCACGGCAACAACAAGTCGGTCGCCGAGATCGAGCGCGCGGTCGCGGCCGGGGTCGGCCGGGTGGTGCTCGACTCGTTCCAGGAGATCGAGCGGGTCGCCGAGGTGGCCGGCCGGCACGGGGTGCGCCAGCGCGTGCAGATCCGGGTGACGGTCGGTGTCGAGGCGCACACCCACGAGTTCATCGCGACCGCGCACGAGGACCAGAAGTTCGGCCTGGCCCTCGCCGACGGCACCGCGCTGGAGGCGGTGCGCCGCGTGCTGGCCGCCGACAGCCTCGAACTGGTCGGGCTGCACTCCCACATCGGCTCGCAGATCTTCGACATGGCCGGCTTCGAGGTCTCCGCCCGCCGGGTCGTCGGGCTGCTGCGCGAGATCCGGGACCGGCACGGCGTCGAGCTGCCCGAGATCGACCTCGGCGGCGGCCTCGGCATCGCCTACACCCCCGACGACGACCCGGCCGAGCCGCACCAGATCGCCAAGGCGCTGTGGGACATCGTCCACCGCGAGTGCGAGGCGGCCGGTCTCGCGCTGCCGCGCCTGTCGGTGGAGCCGGGGCGCGCGGTGGTGGGGCCGACGGCGTTCACGCTCTACGAGGTGGGCACGGTCAAGCCGTTGGAGGGCCTGCGCACCTATGTGAGCGTCGACGGCGGGATGTCGGACAACATCAGGACCGCGCTCTACGACGCCGAGTACTCGGTGGCGCTGGTCTCCCGGGCCTCGGCGGCGCCGCCGCTGCTGGTGCGCGTGGTCGGCAAGCACTGCGAGAGCGGTGACATCGTGGTCAGGGACGCGTATCTGCCCTCCGACGTGGCGCCGGGTGACCTGATCGCGGTGCCGGCGACCGGCGCCTACTGCCGGTCGATGGCCAGCAACTACAACCACACCCCGCGCCCGCCGGTGGTCGCGGTGGCCGGGGGGATGGCGGGTCTGCTGATCCGCAGGGAGACGGAGGAGGACCTGTTGCGGCTGGACGTGGGGTGAGACGGGCGGTCGCCCGCCGCCGGTGGGCGACCACTCCCCGGTTGATCACGTCCGCATGGTGAACGTGGCGGGGCGGCACGGCCCCGGTACGTGAGACTGGTAGTTCCGAGTGAGCTGAAAGGCTGGTCGAATGGTGCGCACTCGCTCGTCGCGTCCGCTGAGGGTGGCGCTGCTAGGCTGCGGCGTGGTCGGCTCGCAGGTGGCCCGGCTGATGCTGACGCAGGCGGACGACCTCGCGGCCCGCGTCGGGGCCCCCGTCGAGCTGGCCGGGGTCGCGGTGCGCCGCCCGGACCGGGCGCGCGAGACGGTGCCGCCGGAGCTGGTCACCACGGACGCGGCGGGGCTGGTGGCCTCGGGCGACATCGACGTGGTGGTCGAGCTGATCGGGGGCATCGAGCCGGCCCGGACGCTCATCGACAGTGCCTTCGCGCACGGTGCGAGCGTGGTCACGGCCAACAAGGCGCTGCTCGCCCAGGACGGCCCCGCGCGCTACGCGGAGGCCGAACGCCACGGCGCCGACCTGTACTTCGAGGCGGCGGTCGCCGGCGCCATCCCGCTGCTGCGCCCGCTGCGCGAGTCGCTGGCGGGCGACCGGGTCAACCGGGTGCTGGGCATCGTCAACGGCACGACCAACTTCATCCTGGACCGGATGGAGTCCACCGGCGCCGGCTACGGCGAGGCGCTCGCCGAGGCGTCGGCGCTCGGCTACGCGGAGGCCGACCCGACGGCCGACGTGGAGGGCTTCGACGCGGCGGCGAAGGCGGCGATCCTGGCCGGCATCGCGTTCCACTCGCGGGTCAGCCTGGACGAGGTGCACCGCGAGGGGATCACCGAGATCACCGCCTCGGACATCGCCAGCGCCCGCGCGATGGGCCGCACCGTCAAGTTGCTGGCCATCTGCGAGCGGTCCCAGGACGGACGCTCGGTGACCGCCCGGGTGCACCCGGCGATGATCCCGCTCAGCCACCCGCTGGCCTCGGTGCGCGAGGCGTACAACGCGGTCTTCGTCGAGGCGGACTCGGCGGGCCAGCTGATGTTCTACGGTCCGGGCGCCGGCGGGGCGCCCACCGCGTCGGCCGTTCTCGGCGACCTGGTCGCCGCCTGCCGCAACAAGCTCAACGGGGGCCGCGGGCCCGGGGAGTCGGCCTACGCGCGGCTGCCGGTCCGCCCGATGGGCGAGGTGGTCACCCGGTACCACATCAGCCTGGACGTGATGGACAAACCGGGTGTGCTGGCCCAGTGCGCGACGGTCTTCGCCGACCACGGGGTCTCCATCGACACGGTCCGGCAGAGCGGCAAGGACGGCGAGGCGGAGCTGGTCGTCGTCACCCACCGGGCGCCGGACGCGGCGCTCAGCGCGACCGTCGAGGCGCTGCGCGGGCTGGACACGGTGCACGGTGTGGCCAGCATCATGTACGTCGAGGGTGAGTGAACGCCGGTACCGTGCACAGCGCAATCCACCCCACGGGAAGCCTTCCCCGGGGCGAGCAGAAGGAATGAGATGGGCATGAACGCATCCACCCGCGCCAACGGGCAGTGGCGCGGCGTGATCGAGGAGTACCGCGACCGGCTCCCGGTGACCGGGCGGACGCCCGTCGTCACCCTGGGCGAGGGCGGGACCCCGCTGGTCGCGGCGGAGACGCTCTCCGAGCGCACCGGGTGCGAGGTGTACCTCAAGGTGGAGGGCGCGAACCCGACCGGTTCCTTCAAGGACCGCGGGATGACCATGGCCATCTCGCACGCGAAGGAGGCCGGGGCCCAGGCGGTGATCTGCGCCTCCACCGGCAACACCTCCGCCTCGGCCGCCGCCTACGCGGTGCGCGCCGGGATGGTCTGCGCGGTGCTCGTGCCGCAGGGCAAGATCGCGCTGGGCAAGATGGGTCAGGCGCTGGTCCACGGCTCCCGCATCCTCCAGGTCGACGGCAACTTCGACGACTGCCTGACGCTGGCCCGCGGCCTGTCGGAGAAGTACCCGGTGGCGCTGGTCAACTCGGTCAACCCCGCGCGCATCGAGGGCCAGAAGACCGCCGCGTTCGAGGTCGTCGACCGGCTCGGCGACGCCCCCGACATCCACGTGCTGCCGGTGGGCAACGCGGGCAACATCACGGCCTACTGGAAGGGTTACGGCGAGTACGCGGCCGGGGGCCCCGCCACCCGCACCCCCCGGATGTGGGGCTTCCAGGCCAGCGGCGCCGCCCCGATCGTGCGCGGCGAGCCGGTGAAGGACCCGACCACCATCGCCACCGCGATCCGCATCGGCAACCCCGCCTCCTGGACGCAGGCCGAGGCGGCGCGGGACGCGTCCGACGGCTTCATCGACGAGGTGACCGACCGTCAGATCCTCTCCGCGTACCGGTTGTTGGCCTCTCGGGAGGGCGTCTTCGTGGAGCCCGCCTCGGCCGCTTCGGTCGCCGGGCTGCTGAAGACGGCCGAGGCCGGCGGGCTGGACCGCGGGCAGCGCGTGGTGTGCACGGTCACCGGCAACGGGCTGAAGGACCCCGACTGGGCGGTGGCCGGCGCGCCCCGGCCCATCGTGGTCCCGGTGGACGCCGACGCCGCCGCCGAGCGCCTCGGCCTGGCCTGACGCGCCGGCACACCGTGGTCCGCGACACCTGACGGCCCTGTATCGCGTCTGAACCTTCCTTCGATAGGCTGGTATTCGTCCCGGAGTGGTAAGCCGCTCGTGGCCTCCGCGCCCGAGTGGTCCACAGTCCGATACGCGCCGTCGTGTACTCCCGCGTGCCGCGTGTCCGCAGGGGACACGCGCCGCACATCTCACCAAGGAGAGTCATCGAGCGATGGCCCATCCCGCCTTCCGCGCCGCCGCGGTCCGCGTCCGCGTGCCCGCCACCAGCGCCAACCTCGGCCCCGGCTTCGACGCCCTGGGCCTGGCGCTCGGGCTCTACGACGACGTGGTGGTGCGGGTCGCCGACTCCGGGCTGCACCTGGACATCGCGGGGGAGGGCGCCGACTCCGTCCCGCGCGACGAATCCAACCTGCTGGTCCGCACGTTGCGCACCGCGTTCGACGCGCTCGGCGGGCAGCCGAGGGGACTTGAGATCGTCTGCGCCAACCGCGTCCCGCACGGGCGCGGCCTCGGCTCCTCCTCGGCGGCGATCTGCGCCGGGCTGGTCGCCGCGCGGGCCGTGACGACCGGCGGCGAGGCGAAGTTGGACGATGTCGCGCTGCTGGAGCTGGCCTCCGAGATCGAGGGCCACCCGGACAACGTGGCGGCCTGCCTGCTCGGCGGATTCACCCTGGCCTGGGGCGAGTCGGGGGCGGTGCGCGCCATCCGGATGGAGCCGGCGGCGACCGTGGTCCCGCTGGTGTTCGTGCCGGCGCGCCCGCTCGCCACCGAGACCGCGCGCGGGCTGCTGCCGCGCGCCGTTCCGCACGCCGACGCGGCGGCCAACGCGGGCCGCGCGGCGCTGCTCGTCGAGGCGCTGACCAGGCGCCCCGAGCTGCTGCTTCCCGCCACCGAGGACCGGCTCCACCAGGACTACCGCGCGCCGGCGATGCCGGAGAGCATGGAGCTGGTGGGGCGGCTGCGCGCCGAGGGCGTGCCGGCGGTCATCTCGGGCGCCGGGCCGACGGTGCTGGCGCTCGCCGACGAGGGGCAGGTCGACAAGAGCGCGCTGCTGGCCGGCGAGGGCTGGACGGCCAACCGACTTTCCCTGGACACCGCGGGCGCCTCCGTGCTCCCGCTGGCCGGGGCCGCCGCGTGAGGCGCCCGTGCGGCGCCGGGCGCGCGGCGGACGGGCACGTCCGCGCATACGCCGGCGTGCCCGGGGAAACGCACGTGAAGAACCGCGGAGAGGGGGAATGAAGGCAGTATCCGGTAGTGTTAATCTCAAGTCCGCACGTACCGTTCTGTCGGGCGTCACACAGAATGCGTGCGGAATCCGGGTTCCGCTTCATGGGACCGATCTTCTTCCGGGAGCCTCCCTCATCTGCCTGAGCAGCCTGCCTGGTAGCGCCGAGCACGCTCCGGAACCGGTGCGCCGGTTCGACGGTTCAACGTTTCTTCGACGTGTCTCGTCGATCCCCGCGTACCACCACGCATTGATCTTCCGCCGTGATCGAACAGGCGGGTTTACCGCACCGGCCGGACCTCAGCGAAGGGGCCGCAGCCGGACAGCACGACCGGTCGCCGAGCCAGACAGGCCGACGTCCGCTCCAGGGAAGGACCCTTAGTGAGCGACACCACCGATCTGATGGGCGTGAGTGCCGACAGCGCCGACAAGACTTCCGGTGCTGCCACCGCGTCCGCCACGGACGCTCCCGCCGCCTCCGCCGCTCCCCGCCGCCGGCGTTCTGGTACCGGCCTCGACGGGATGGTCCTGGCTGAATTGCAGCAGGTCGCCTCCCAGCTCGGGATCAGGGGCACCGCGCGGATGCGCAAGAGCCAGTTGATCGAGGTGATCAAGGAGAAGCAGGCCGCCGGCTCCGGCGGCCAGGCCGCGGAGCGGAGCGAGCCCGCCCCGGCCGAGAAGCCGAAGCGCCGCAGCACCTCCCGGGCCCGCACGGGCGAGGAGGGCCAGATCGAGATCCCCGGTCAGCCCGCCGAGAACCAGCCCGAGGCGCCGAAGGCCGCCAGGACCGCCGAGGCCAAGGCCCCCGCCGAGCCGGCCGAGAAGGAGCGCCGCGCGTCCCGCGCCTCCGAGGGCAAGGGCGAGAACGCCAGGTCCGAGTCCGCCGGCAACGACGGCAAGGGCGGCGACGGCAAGGGCAACGAGGGCAAGGGCGGCGACGGCGGCCGGAACGACGGCGGCAAGGGCGAGGGCGCCTCCGACCGCCAGGGCAAGCGCGAGCGCCGCGGCAAGGGCGACCGCCAGGGCCAGAACAACCAGGGCGGCGACCGCCAGGGCGGTCAGAACAACCAGGGCGGCGGCCGCAACCGCGACAAGGACGGCGGCAGGGACCGCGACAACAACCGCGACGACGACTTCGAGGGCGGCCGCCGCGGCCGCCGCGGCCGCTACCGCGACCGCAGGGGCCGTCGCGGGCGCGACGAGGTCGTCGAGCCGCAGATCAACGACGACGACGTGCTGATCCCCGTCGCCGGGATCCTCGACATCCTCGACAACTACGCGTTCGTGCGCACCTCCGGCTATCTGCCGGGCCCCAACGACGTGTACGTCTCGCTGGCCCAGGTCCGCAAGAACGGCCTGCGCAAGGGCGACCACGTGACCGGCGCGGTGCGGCAGCCGCGTGACGGCGAGCGCCGGGAGAAGTTCAACGCCCTGGTGCGGCTGGACTCGGTCAACGGGATGAGCGTCGACACCGGCCGCGGCCGGCCCGAGTTCAACAAGCTCACCCCGCTCTACCCGCAGGAGCGGCTGCGGCTGGAGACCGACCCCAGCGCGCTGCTGACCCGGATCATCGACCTGATCACCCCGATCGGCAAGGGCCAGCGCGGCCTGATCGTGGCGCCGCCGCGCACCGGCAAGACCACGATCATGCAGTCGATCGCCAACGCCATCACGACGAACAACCCCGAGTGCCACCTGATGGTCGTCCTGGTCGACGAGCGTCCGGAAGAGGTCACCGACGTGCAGCGCGCGGTCAAGGGCGAGGTCATCTCCTCGACCTTCGACCGGCCTTCCGAGGACCACACCACCATCGCCGAGCTGGCCATCGAGCGGGCGAAGCGGCTGGTGGAGCTGGGGCACGACGTGGTGGTGCTGCTCGACAACCTCACCCGCCTCGGCCGCGCCTACAACCTGGCGGCCCCGGCCTCCGGGCGCATCCTCTCCGGCGGTGTGGACTCCGCGGCGCTCTACCCGCCGAAGAAGTTCTTCGGCGCCGCCCGGAACATCGAGGACGGCGGCTCGCTGACCATCCTGGCCACCGCGCTGGTCGAGACCGGTTCGCGCATGGACGAGGTGATCTTCGAGGAGTTCAAGGGCACCGGCAACATGGAGCTGAAGCTCGACCGGAAGCTCGCCGAGAAGCGGATCTTCCCCGCCGTGGACGTGGACGCCTCCGCGACCCGCAAGGAGGAGATCCTGATGGGCTCCGAGGAGCTGGCCGTGGTCTGGAAGCTCCGCCGGGTGCTGCACGCCCTCGACCAGCAGCAGGCCATGGAGCTGCTGCTGGACCGGATGAAGAAGACCAAGTCCAACGCCGAGTTCCTGATGCAGATCCAGAAGACGACGCCGACCCCGGGCAACGGGGACTGACCGGCCGCTCTCCGGGGACGCTCACGGGCCGGTGCCTCCGTTCCCCGCCGCACGACGGCGGGGAACGGAGGCACCGGCCCCGTCCGTGCGTGGCCCGGCCCTCCCGGGGCCGGGGAGCGTTTCCCGGCATAACAGGGCACAATGGCTGAATGGTCCCTCCAATGGGTGAGGGGTCCGAGGCGGTCTCCGGCCAGGAGGAGCCGCCCGGCCGCCCGCCGTCAGCGTCCCGTCGCCGCCGCCTGATCCGGGTGGCGCTGGTGGGCGTCGTCGCCCTCGCCGTCCTGCTCGGCGCCGCCGGCACCGTGCTCTACTTCAAGCTCGACGGCAACATCTCCCAGATAGACATCGAGGAGGCCCTCGGCGGGGACCGCCCGGAGGACAGCGACAACGGCTCGACGGACGTCCTGGTCCTTGGCTCCGACACCAGGACCGGCGAGAACGGCTCCTTCGGCGGCGACGACCCGGACGGCGAGGCCCGCTCCGACACGGCGATGATCCTGCACGTCAACGAGGACCACGACGCGGCCACCGTCGTCTCCATCCCCCGGGACACCATCGTGCCGCGGCCCGCGTGCGAACGGGTCGACGGCGAAGGCGAGGCCCCCGCGGTGGAGCGCACCATGTTCAACGAGGCGTACGGCGTCGGCGGGCCGGTCTGCGCGGTCAAGACGGTCGAGGCGATGACCGGGCTGCGGATGGACCACTTCCTCGAAGTGGACTTCGCCGGCTTCGAGCGGCTGGTCGACGCGCTGGGCGGGGTGGAGGTCACCACCAGCGAGGCGATCGAGGACAGCGACAGCCATCTGCGGCTGTCCGCCGGCACCCACACCCTCAGCGGCCGCGAGTCGCTGGCGCTGGTGCGCACGAGAAAGGCGGTGGGAGACGGCAGCGACCTCGGCCGCATCCAGCTCCAGCAGTCGTTTCTGCGCTCCCTGATGACCCAGGTCGACGGCGTGGACCTGATGGGCAACCCGAAGCGGCTCTACGACCTCGCCGACACGGCGACCTCGGCGCTCACCACGGACTCCGACCTGGCCTCGGTCCGCAAGCTCGTCGACTTCACCCGCACCCTGGGGGACGTGGGCCCCGACGCGACGCAGATGGTGACGCTGCCCGTCGGCTACGACCCCGCCGACCCCAACCGGGTCGCCCCGCTGACCGAGCAGTCCCGGCAGGTCTGGGACGCGCTGCGCGAGGACCGCCCGGTGCCCCGCTCGGCGATCCGCGACTCGGCGGCGGAGGAGGGCGGCGCCGACGACGTCATCCTGCGGGGCTGAGCGGGTGGGCGCCGTCGGTGCGGGGTGGCGGTGGTGGGCTGTCGTCCTCGGCCCGGTGGTGGGTTGCTCGCGCGGTTCCCCGCGCCCCTTGACTGCCGGTGGGCGGTTTTCGGGGGCGCGGGGAACCGCGCGGTGCATTCGTGGCGGGGGGCGGCCGACTGCTCACGTGCACGGCCCGGGTGGGTGGTCGCGCCCGAGCCTCGGCAGGGAATAACCGCTTCGTCGACCCCGTTTTGGTCGACACGTGCCAGTGCTGGCAGACTGGAGCGTCGGTCCCGGTTCACGGCGCGCATTCCGCGCGCCGACCCGGCGGCCCTCCCGAACCCTAGGAGAAGCCTTGAAGCGCGACATTCACCCGGAGTACGTCGAGACCCAGGTCAGCTGCACCTGCGGCGCGTCGTTCACCACCCGCAGCACCGTCGGCGGCGGCAGCATCCGCGCCGACATCTGCTCGGAGTGCCACCCCTTCTACACCGGTAAGCAGAAGATCCTCGACACCGGTGGTCGGGTGGCCAGGTTCGAGGCGCGCTTCGGCAAGAACGCCGGGTCGAACCGCAAGTAGCGACCCCGTCGGCGTCGGCCGGCCGCTTCTGCACCACGGCGGCCGGACCGGCGCCTTTCGCGTCCCCACCCCCGGTCCCACACTCCAGGAGCGACCCACCATGTTCGAGGCGGTCGAGGAACTGATCGGCGAGCACGCCGACCTCGAACGACGGCTCGCCGACCCCTCGGTCCACGCGGACCAGGCGGCCGTCCGCCGCTACGGCCGGCGCTACGCCGAGCTGACCCCGATCGTCCGCAGCTACCGGCAGTGGCTGGCGACCGGCGAGGACATCGAGACCGCCCGCGAACTCGCGGCCGAGGACCCGGAGTTCGCCGCCGAGCTGAAGAGCCTCTCGGCCCGCAGGGAGGAGCTGACCGACGAGCTGCGGTTGCTGCTCGTGCCCCGCGACCCGAGTGACGACAAGGACGTCATCCTGGAGATCAAGGCGGGCGAGGGCGGCGACGAGTCCGCGCTGTTCGCCGGCGACCTGCTGCGGATGTATCTGCGCTACGCCGAACGCGTCGGCTGGCAGACGGAGTTGATCGACGGCAACGAGTCTGACCTCGGCGGCTACAAGGACGTCTCGGTCGCGGTGAAGGCGAAGGGCACCCCCGAGCCGGGACAGGGCGTGTGGGCCCGGCTGAAGTACGAGGGCGGGGTGCACCGCGTGCAGCGCGTGCCGGCGACCGAGTCGCAGGGCCGCATCCACACCTCGGCGGCCGGCGTGCTGGTGCTGCCCGAGGCCGAGGACGTCGACGTGGAGATCAACCAGAACGACCTGCGGGTCGACGTCTACCGCTCCTCGGGGCCCGGCGGGCAGTCGGTGAACACCACGGACTCCGCCGTCCGCCTCACCCACCTGCCGACCGGCATCGTGGTCTCCTGCCAGAACGAGAAGAGCCAGCTCCAGAACAAGGAGCAGGCGCTGCGCATCCTGCGCGCCCGGCTGCTCGCCGCCGCCCAGGAGGAGGCCGACCGCGAGGCGTCCGACGCGCGCCGCAGCCAGGTGCGGACCGTGGACCGTTCGGAGCGGGTACGGACCTACAACTACCCGGAGAACCGGATCTCCGACCACCGGGTGGGTTACAAGGCGTATAACCTCGACCGCGTGCTCGACGGCGAGCTGGACGCGGTGATCCAGGCCTGCGTGGACGCCGACTCGGCGGCCAAGCTGGCCGCCGCGCAGTGAACGTAGGGTGGGCGATGTGACTGCTTCTTTCGGTTCCTCCGGTTCCGGGGCCGGGGCTTCCGAGTCCGGGGCGTCGGCCCCCGCGCCGGCGGGCGGCCCGCAGCCCCCGGCCGGCGGACGCTCCGTGCTGCTGGCCGAGGTGGCCAGGGCGACGCAGCGACTCGCGGACGCCGGCGTGCCCTCGCCGCGGTTCGACGCCGAGGAGCTCGCGGCGCACGTGCACGGCACGGAGCGGTCGCGGCTGCACTCGGTCGCCGACGCCGAGTTCGACGCCCGCTACTGGGAGGCGGTGGCCCGCCGGGAGGCGCGGGAGCCGCTCCAGCACATCACCGGCCGCGCGTTCTTCCGCTACCTCGAACTCCAGGTGGGCCCGGGCGTCTTCGTGCCCAGGCCGGAGACGGAGTCGGTGGTCGGCTGGGCGATAGACGCGGTCCGCGCGATGGACGTGGCCGAGCCGCTGATCGTCGACCTCTGCACGGGCTCGGGCGCGATCGCGCTGGCCCTGGCGCAGGAGGTGCCGCGTTCCCGGGTGCACGCCGTCGAACTGGACGAACGCGCGCTGGTCTGGGCCCGCAGAAACGTCGAGGGCAGCAGGGTGGTGCTCCACCACGGCGACGCCCGGGAGGCGCTGCCCGAGCTGACCGGCCAGGTCGACCTGGTGATCTCCAACCCGCCCTACATCCCGCTCGGCGAGTGGGAGCACGTGGCGCCCGAGGCGCGGGACCACGACCCGGAGCTGGCGCTGTTCTCCGGCGAGGACGGGCTGGACACCATCCGGGGGCTCGAACGGGCGGCACGCCGGCTGCTGCGGCCCGGCGGGATGATGGTCGTGGAGCACGCCGACACCCAGGGCGGGCAGGTCCCGTGGATCTTCACCGAGGACCGTGGCTGGGCCGACGCGGCCGACCACCCGGACCTCAACAACCGCCCGCGGTTCGCCACCGCGCGGCGGGTGGCCCGATGACCTGCGGTCGCGCACCGCGAGAGGAGCAAGTGTGATGGCACGGCGTTACGACTGCGCGGACGAGGTCGACCGCGGGCACGGGCTGCGCGAGGCGGCCTCCGCCGTGCGCCGGGGCGACCTGGTGGTCCTGCCGACCGACACGGTCTACGGCGTCGGCGCCGACGCCTTCAACGCCGAGGCGGTGGCCGACCTGCTGGCCGCCAAGGGGCGCGGTCGCGGCGTGCCCTCGCCGGTGCTGGTCGGCTCGCCGACGGTGCTGCACGGGCTGGTGACGGACTTCTCGGAGCTGGCCTGGGAGCTGGTCGACGCCTTCTGGCCGGGCGCCCTCACGCTCGTCGCGCGCCACCAGCCGTCGCTCAACTGGGACCTGGGGGAGACCCGCGGCACCGTCGCCGTGCGGATGCCGCTGCACCCCGTCGCGCTCGAACTCCTCAAGGACGTCGGCCCGATGGCCGTCTCCAGCGCCAACCTCACCGGCCGTACCGCGCCGAGCACCTGCGACGAGGCCAGGGAGATGCTCGCCGACTCGGTGGCCGTCTACCTCGACGGCGGCGCGACGCCGGACAACGTGCCGTCCTCCATCGTCGACGTCACCGGAGAGGTGCCGGTGCTGTTGCGCGCCGGGGCGGTGAGCGAGGAGGAGCTGCGCAAGGTCGTACCCGATCTGGAGTCCGCGCATTGACGGCGTCCGCTGAGGGCCCTCCCGACCCGGGCATAGCCGCGCCACGCGCCTTCGCCGAACCGGCCCTGGGGACGCCGGTGTTCCGCATCCTGCACGTCAGCACGGGGAACGTGTGCCGTTCCCCGATCACCGAACGTCTCACCCGGCAGGCGCTGGTCGAGCGGCTCGGCGAGGGCGCCAGGAGCGTGGTGGTGGAGTCGGCCGGCACCTGGGGCCACGAGGGCGCGCCCATGGAGGAGCACGCCGCCGAGCTGCTCGCGGAGTACGGGGCCGACCCGGGCGGCTTCTTCGGCCGTGAGCTGCTCGACGAGCACGTGATAAGGGCTGACCTGGTGCTGACCGCGACCCGGGACCACCGCGCGCAGGTGATCTCGATGGGGCACTCGGCCGGGCTGCGCACGTTCACGCTCAAGGAGTTCACCCGGCTGGTGCGGGCGATCGACCTGGCGACCCTGCCGGTCGCCGCCTCGCCCGAGGCGCTGGTGGTGCGCGCCAGGGCGCTGGCGCGGGCGGCGGCGGCGCTGCGCGGCTGGCTGCTGGCGCCGAGCGTGGAGGCGGACGAGGTGCAGGACCCGTACGGCGCTCCGCTGCCCTACTTCCGCAGCGTCGGCGAGGAGATCAGGACGGCCCTCGACCCGGTGGTCACGGCGTTGACCGGGGTGTCGACGCCCGAGGGCCGCGTGGGGACGCGCTGAGTGCTCCCCGGGTCCGGTGTGCGGAGCGAAAGGCGTGGCTTGGTCGTGGAGGTCCGATTCGCCGTGTGCTTACGCGGGTTTGACGTGGGCGGGCGTAGTCTCGGGGGGCGCTTGACGGAGGTGCGGACATGAGAGGGTGTTGCGCGGTAGTCCAGCGAGATCTCTGGGGCAGCTTGTGCGCGAATACCTCTTGACGCTCTGCGTCGCGGCGGCCGTCACCTACCTGCTGACCGGGCCGGTGCGGAAGTTCGCGATCGCCTGGGGCGCCATGCCCCCGATCAGGGCGCGGGACGTGCACCGGGAGCCGACCCCGAGACTGGGCGGCATCGCGATGTTCGGCGGGCTCTGCGCCGGGCTGCTGGTCGCCTCCCAACTCACCAACGTCGGCCAGGTGTTCCGCCTCTCGGACGAGCCCAGGGCGCTGCTCTCGGGCGCCGCGCTGATCTGGGTGGTCGGCGTCCTGGACGACAAGTACGGGGTGGACGCCCTGGTCAAGCTGGGGCTCCAGATGATCGCCGCCGGTGTGATGGTGCTCCAGGGGCTGACGATCCTGTGGCTGCCGGTCCCCGGCGTCGGCATGGTCGCGCTGACCCCGATGCAGGGCACGCTGCTGACGGTGGCGATCGTGGTGATCACCATCAACGCGGTCAACTTCGTCGACGGGCTCGACGGTCTCGCCGCCGGCATGGTGTGCGTCGCGGCCCTGGCGTTCTTCCTGTACACGTACCGGATCTGGTACGGCTACGGCATCGAGGCAGCGGCGCCGGCCACGCTCTTCTCCGCCGTGCTGATCGGGATGTGTCTCGGCTTCCTGCCGCACAACGTCCATCCGGCGCGGATCTTCATGGGCGACTCGGGTTCGATGCTGCTGGGCCTGGTGCTGGCGGCCGGCGCGGTGTCGGTGACGGGGCAGGTCGACCCGGACGCCATGCGCCTCTTCAGCGGCTCGGAGCGGAACGCGGTGACCGAGACGGTCCCGGTCTACATGCCGCTGCTGCTGCCGCTGACGATCATCGTGCTGCCCTTCCTGGACCTGGTGCTGGCGATCGTCAGGCGGACGTGGAACGGCCGCTCGCCGTTCGCCGCCGACCGGGGGCACCTGCACCACCGGCTGCTGGAGATCGGGCACTCGCAGAGCCGCGCGGTGCTGATCATGTACTTCTGGTCGGCGCTGGTGGCGTTCGGCGCGGTGGGGTACTCGGTGGGCGCCAACGCGTGGGTGGTGCCGCTGGTGGTGGTGCTCTCCGGGGTGGGGCTGGTGGCGTTGCTGCTGCCCCGGTTCACGCCGAGGGCACCCGCCTGGGCGGAGCGGATCGTCCCGCCGCGGTACCGGTACCGGGCGCGGCGCGAGGCGGCCTCCTCGGGGGAGGCCGCGTCCGCCGGGCCCGCGTCCGCGGCGGCGGAGCCGGTCTCCGGCGGGGCGGAGAAGTCGCCCGCGGACCAGGCGGAGCCGGCGGGCCA
Source organism: Streptomyces zhaozhouensis (assembly GCF_900230195.1). Taxonomy (GTDB): domain Bacteria; phylum Actinomycetota; class Actinomycetes; order Streptomycetales; family Streptomycetaceae; genus Streptomyces; species Streptomyces zhaozhouensis. The sequence continues at coordinate 682,057 of NZ_OCNE01000001.1, read as the reverse complement.
GGCGCGCACGCCGTCCGGGCCGCACGGGGCGACGGCGGTCGGCAGCCGCCAGCGCTTCGCGCCCCGCCGCAAGATCGACACCCACTCCTGACGTCGGCCGCCGAGCCCTTAGCAGGACCCCGCCGTCGCGGCGTTCGGACGCGCCGGGCATACTCCCAACGGTGTGAGGTCCTGCACACGTTCGAGTAAAGACCTCATCAAAAAGTTTGTGATAGCGTTCACGAAACCCGGCATGGAGGCCCAACGGCCGGGTGCGAAACCGCTCGTCAACGACGACAGTCCCCAAGCCCGTCGGAGAACACTTCCATGCAGTCCAACGACGCCCGGATCATCCGCGGCGCCGCGCTTCCCACTGCCACGGTAGGTGTCCTGGCCACCGTGGTCGCCGCGTTCGTGGCCGGGGGGCGGGGGGCCGGCGGGGTCGCGTTCGGCGTGTTCGTCGCGGCCGCCTTCTTCGGTATCGGGCTGCTGTCGCTCAACCACGTGGGCCAGCGCTGGCCCGACCTGTTCTTCGGCGCCGCCTTCCTGATCTACACCACGCAGATGGGCCTGTTGCTCGTGCTGCTGCTGTTGCTGAGGGACGCGGACTTCCTTGACGGGCAGGCCTTCGCCATCGGCGTCCTGGTGGGCGCCGCCGTCTGGTTGGCCGGGCAGGTCCGCGGCCACCTCCGGGTCAAGACCCTGTACGTCGAGGTGGACCGGAAGCCCGAGGCCGCCGACGCCGAGCGGTCCGCCGTCACGCCGGGCGGTCCGGCATGACCAGCCACGGTGAGCCGGGGGGCTGCATAATCGCCGCCCCTCCGTGCTGCTATCGTCCGTCGCCGGAGGGCGGCTCACAGGCGGCGCGCGCGGTGCCGGGGACAGCTCCGCGAGCGCGGACCGGCCTTCCCTCCGTCACACCTAGTCCAGTGCCGCTCCGTGGTATGCCGCCACGCCGACACATCGAGGTAGCCGTATCCATGCGTCACGCCGAGGGAGTCTCGCGGTGAGTAATGACCAGGTGCTCGCCTTCGAGACCGACTGCCATCTCTTCGACGACTGTGGCTTCCCCGCACCGTCCGAGTGGTCGTTCATCTTCGAACCGCTGTTCACCATCGGTTCGTTCGAGGTCAACAAGCCGATGGCGCTGGTGTTCCTGAGCACCTTCATCATCATCGGGTTCTTCTGGGCCGCCTTCGCCAAGCCGAAGGTCGTGCCGGGGAAGCTCCAGCTGCTCGCCGAGGTCCTCTACGACTTCGTGCGCCGGGGCATCGCCAAGGAGACCATCGGCAAGAAGGGCGAGCCCTACGTCCCACTGCTGGTCTCGCTGTTCTTCTTCGTCTGGATCATGAACATCTGGGCGATCATCCCGTTCGCCCAGTTCCCGGCGACCTCGATCATCGCCTATCCCGCGGCCCTCGCGCTGATCGTCTGGTGCACCTACATGTACCTGACGTTCAAGAACAACGGCCTGGTCGGCGGCATTCGCAACCTCTGCGTCCCCAGCGGGCTGCCCAAGGGGATCTACGTGATCCTCACGCCCATCGAGTTCATCTCCGCGGTCTTCATCCGGCCGCTGACGCTGACCGTCCGGCTCTTCGCGAACATGTTCGCGGGACACCTGCTGCTGCTGGTCTTCATCATCGGCACCTGGTACACGATGGGTACCGTCGTCGGTACGTTCTACTCGGCCACCTCGCTGATCATGACGCTGCTGCTCACGGTCTTCGAGATGTTCATCCAGGCGCTCCAGGCATACGTCTTCACGGTGCTGACCGCTTCCTACATCTCCCAGGCCCTCGAAGAGGCGCACTGAGAGAGGCCCCAGGGCGAGCCGGTCACCCGTGAGCGGCGCCCGATGCCCCCAAGATCCGCAACGCACTCCGGTGGACATTCCCCCACCGGGTCACCACAGAGAAGGAAACAACGGACATGTCCGCAGCTCTCGCCGCAGTTGAAGGCAGCGTCAACACCATCGGCTTCGGCCTCGCGGCCATCGGCCCCGGTGTCGGTATCGGCATCATCTTCGGTAACGGTGTCCAGGCCATCGCCCGTCAGCCCGAGGCCACCGGTGTCATCCGGCAGAACATGCTGCTCGGCTTCGCCGTCGTCGAGGCCCTGGCGCTGATGGGCTTCGTGCTCGCCTTCGCCCTCGGCGGCTGACGCAAGCACTCAAGCCACTACCGAGGAAGGGTCCACCATGCTGATGCAACTGGCCGCGGAGGAACCGCAGAGCCCTGTGGTGCCGGTGGTGCCTGAGATCGTCATCGGGCTGATCTGCTTCGGAATCATCTTCTTCGTCTTCTACAAGAAGCTCCTGCCGGCCATCAACAAGGCGCTTGATGAGCGGCGGGAAGCCATCGAAGGTGGCATGGAGAAGGCCGAGGCGACCCAGGCCGAGGCGCGGCAGACGCTCGAAAGCTACAAGGAGCAGCTCGCCGAGGCCCGTCACGAGGCGGCCAGGCTCCGTCAGGAGGCCAAGGAGCAGGGCGCCTCGCTCATCGCCGAGATGCGCGAGGAGGGTCAGCGCCAGCGCGAGGAGATCATCGCGGCCGGCCACACCCAGATCGAGGCCGACCGCAAGCAGGCGGCCGAGACGCTTCGCCAGGATGTCGGCAAGCTGGCCGTCGAGCTGGCGGGCCGGCTGGTCGGGGAGTCCCTTGAGGACCACGCCCGGCAGAGCCGGACCATCGACCGCTTCCTCGACGAGCTGGAGGCCAAGGCCCAGGCGGGAACCGAGGCCACCCGATGATGGGAGCGAGCCGCGAGGCGCTGGACGCCGCGCGGGAGCGGTTGGACACGTTGGCCGACAGCACCGGCGTCGATGTCGCCGCGCTGGCCGGCGAACTGGCCGCCGTCACCGTCCTGCTGGACCGCGAGGTCTCGCTGCGCCGGGTGCTGACCGACCCGGCGCAGGCCGGCGAGGCCAAGGCGGAGCTTGTGGGCAGGCTGCTCTCGGGACAGGTGGGCGGCGAGGCCGTCGACCTGGTCTCGGGCATGGTCCGCTCCCGCTGGTCCGCTTCGCGTGACCTGGTGGACGCGGTCGAGGAGCTGGCCGACATCGCCGACCTGATCGTCGCCGAGCGGGACGGCAGCCTGGACTCGGTGGAGGACGAGCTGTTCCGGTTCAGCCGGATCGTCGCCACCTCGCCCGAGCTGCGTGCCGCGCTCAGCGGCAAGGACCGTGGCGAGCGTGCCGTCGCCGCCCAGACCGAGCTGGTTCGCCGGCTGCTGGGCGGCCGGGCGCGCGAGGCCACGCTCCGCCTGGTCGTCCGCCTCGTGGAATATCCGCGGGGACGTAGCCTGGACAGTGGGCTCGACGCGCTCAGCGTGCTGGCCGCGGCCCGGCGCGACCGCTCGGTCGCCCAGGTCACCTCGGCGGTGCCGCTCAGTGACGCGCAGCGGGACCGTCTGGGCGCCGCCCTCGGCCGTATCTACGGCCGGAAGGTCCAGCTGAACCTCGACGTGGACCCCTCGGTCCTCGGCGGGATCTCGGTCCGGATCGGGGACGACGTCATCCACGGCACGATCAGCGACCGGCTGGACGAGGTCACCCGCCGCATGGCGGGCTGATCGCGCGCCGCGCACACCAACTCAACAAGCAGGACCAGCGGCCCGGGTTGGGCCGTAGCGGAAGAACTTACGGGCCCAACAAGGAGAGCAGGGAACCCAGATGGCGGAGCTCACGATCCGGCCGGATGAGATCCGGGACGCACTGGAGAACTTCGTCCAGTCGTACACGCCGGACGCGGCCTCGCGGGAAGAGGTCGGGACGGTCAGCGTTGCCGGTGACGGCATCGCGAAGGTCGAGGGACTGCCCTCGGCCATGGTGAACGAGCTGCTGGAGTTCGAGGACGGCACCCTCGGTCTCGCCCTCAACCTCGAGGAGCGCGAGATCGGCGTCGTCGTCCTCGGTGAGTTCAGCGGCATCGAGGAGGGCCAGTCGGTGCGCCGCACCGGCGAGGTGCTCTCCGTCGGGGTCGGCGACGGCTACCTCGGCCGGGTCGTCGACCCGCTGGGGAACCCGATCGACGGGCTGGGCGAGATCGAGACGGTGGGGCGGCGTGCCCTGGAGCTCCAGGCTCCCTCCGTCATGCAGCGCAAGTCGGTGCACGAGCCGATGGAGACCGGCTACAAGGCGGTCGACACCATGACGCCGATCGGCCGCGGTCAGCGTCAGCTGATCATCGGCGACCGGCAGACCGGCAAGACCGCGCTGGCCATCGACACGATCATCAACCAGCGCGACAACTGGCGCTCCGGCGACCCGGAGAAGCAGGTCCGCTGCGTCTACGTCGCGGTCGGCCAGAAGGGCTCCACCATCGCGTCCGTGCGCGGCGCCCTGGAGGAGGCCGGCGCGCTGGAGTACACCACCATCGTGGCGGCCCCGGCCTCCGACCCGGCGGGCTTCAAGTACATCGCGCCGTACACCGGTTCTGCCATCGGCCAGCACTGGATGTACGACAGCAAGCACGTGCTGATCATCTTCGACGACCTGTCCAAGCAGGCCGACGCCTACCGCGCCGTCTCCCTGCTGCTGCGCCGCCCGCCGGGCCGCGAGGCGTACCCGGGCGACGTCTTCTACCTGCACTCCCGGCTGCTGGAGCGCTGCGCCAAGCTCTCCGACGACATGGGCGCCGGCTCGATGACGGGCCTGCCGATCGTCGAGACCAAGGCCAACGACGTCTCCGCGTTCATCCCGACCAACGTGATCTCGATCACCGACGGTCAGTGCTTCCTGGAGTCGGACCTCTTCAACGCGGGCCAGCGGCCGGCGCTGAACGTGGGTATCTCGGTCTCCCGTGTGGGTGGCTCCGCGCAGCACAAGGCGATCCGGCAGATCACCGGCTCGCTCCGTGTCGACCTGGCCCAGTTCCGCGAGCTGGAGGCGTTCGCCGCCTTCGGTTCCGACCTGGACGCCACCTCCAAGACCCAGCTGGAGCGCGGTCGACGGATGGTCGAGCTGCTGAAGCAGGAGCAGTACAGCCCGTTCCCCACCGAGAACCAGGTCGTCTCCATCTGGGCCGGCACCAACGGCCTGATGGACGACATCCCGGTGGGCGACATCCGCCGCTTCGAGCGCGAACTGCTCGACCACCTCGGTCGGGAGCGCAAGGACCTGATGACCAGCATCCGCGAGGGCGGGAAGATGTCCGACGACACCGTCGAGGCCATCCGGAACGCGGTTGTCCAGTTCAAGCAGCAGTTCGAGACCGCGGACGGCAAGCTGCTGGGCGAGGACTGATCCATGGCTGCCTCGCTGCGCGTATACAAGCGGCGCATCAAGTCGGTCACCGCGACCAAGAAGATCACGCGGGCGATGGAGATGATCGCCGCCTCGCGGATCGTCAAGGCCCAGCGGAAGGTGGCCGCCTCGACGCCCTACGCCGACGAACTCACCTCCGCCGTCACGGCGGTGGCCGAGGGAGCCGACGTCAGGCACCCGTTGACCACAGAGGCCGCTCGGCCTCGGCGGGCCGCGGTGCTGATCATCACCAGCGACCGCGGCCTCGCGGGCGCCTACTCCAGCAACGCCATCAAGGCGGGTGAACACCTGACCAGTCAGCTGACCGCTGAGGGGAAGAAGGTGGACACCTACATCGTGGGTCGCAAGGGCGTCTCCTACTACGCCTTCCGGGAGCGCTCGGTGAAGCGGTCCTGGACGGGGTTCACGGACAACCCGACCTACGCCGACGCCAAGGAGGTGGCCGCTCCGCTGATCGAGGCGATCGGGCGGGACACCGACGAGGGCGGGGTGGACGAGCTGCACATCGCGTTCACCGAGTTCGTGTCGATGATGACGCAGACCCCGGTCGAGCGTCGGATGCTGCCGCTGCGGCTGGAGAAGAGCGCCGAGGACTCGGCCGAGGTCTTCCAGCAGGGTGAGCAGACGCACCCGCTCTACGACTTCGAGCCCTCGCCCGAGCAGGTGTTGGACGCGCTGCTTCCGCGCTATGTGGAGAGCCGCGTCTACAACGCCCTGCTCCAGTCGGCCGCCTCCAAGCACGCCGCGACCCGGCGGGCGATGAAGTCGGCGACGGACAACGCCGAGGACTTGATCAAGTCGCTGACGCGACTTGCCAACGCGGCCCGCCAGGCCGATATCACCCAGGAAATCTCTGAGATCGTCGGTGGCTCCAGCGCCTTGGCCGACGCGACCGCGGGAAGTGAACGCTAACCATGACTACTGCTGCTGAGGCGGCCCCCAAGCAGGACCTGCCGACCGGGCGGGTCGCGCAGGTTCGCGGCCCGGTCGTCGACGTGGAGTTCCCCGTCGACGCGATGCCCGACATCTACAACGCGCTGACCGTGGACATCGCGGACCCGGCCAACGACGGCGAGACCAAGACGCTGACCCTGGAGGTCGCGCAGCACCTGGGCGAGGGCCTGGTGCGCACGATCGCCCTGGAGCCCAACGACGGCCTCGTCCGTCAGGCCGTGGTGACCAACTCCGGCGCCGGCATCTCGGTGCCCGTCGGCGACGTCACCAAGGGCCGGGTCTTCAACACCCTGGGCCGCATCCTCAACGAGCCCGAGGCCGAGTCGGAGATCACCGAGCGCTGGGAGATCCACCGCAAGGCCCCGGCCTTCGACCAGCTTGAGTCGAAGACCGAGATGTTCGAGACCGGCCTGAAGGTCATCGACCTGCTGACCCCGTACGTCAAGGGCGGCAAGATCGGTCTGTTCGGTGGTGCGGGCGTCGGCAAGACGGTCCTCATCCAGGAGATGATCATGCGTGTGGCGAAGCTGCACGAGGGCGTCTCCGTCTTCGCCGGCGTGGGTGAGCGCACCCGTGAGGGCAACGACCTGATCGAGGAGATGGCGGAGTCCGGCGTGCTGCCGCAGACCGCCCTCGTCTTCGGCCAGATGGACGAGCCCCCGGGCACCCGCCTGCGGGTGGCGCTGACCGGTCTGACCATGGCGGAGTACTTCCGCGATGTGCAGAAGCAGGACGTGCTGTTCTTCATCGACAACATCTTCCGCTTCACCCAGGCCGGTTCCGAGGTCTCCACCCTGCTGGGCCGGATGCCGTCCGCGGTGGGCTACCAGCCCAACCTGGCCGACGAGATGGGTGTGCTCCAGGAGCGCATCACCTCGACCCGTGGCCACTCGATCACCTCGATGCAGGCGATCTACGTGCCCGCGGACGACCTCACCGACCCGGCGCCGGCGACCACGTTCGCCCACCTCGACGCGACCACGGTGCTCTCCCGGCCCATCTCGGAGAAGGGCATCTACCCGGCGGTCGACCCGCTGGACTCCACCTCCCGCATCCTGGACCCGCGGTACATCTCGCAGGACCACTACCAGTGCGCCTCGCGGGTCAAGGGGATCCTCCAGAAGTACAAGGACCTCCAGGACATCATCGCCATTCTCGGCATCGACGAGCTGGGCGAGGAGGACAAGCTGGTCGTCAGCCGCGCGCGTCGGATCGAGCGCTTCCTGTCGCAGAACACCCACGCGGCGAAGCAGTTCACCGGCATGGACGGCTCGGACGTTCCGCTGGACGAGTCCATCGCGGCGTTCAACGCCATCGCGGACGGCGACTTCGACCACTTCCCGGAGCAGGCGTTCTTCATGTGCGGTGGTCTGGACGACCTGAAGGCCAAGGCCAAGCAGCTGGGCGTCAACTGACGGCGACGCGTCGCGCACCGGTTCGCCGGCCGCGCGGCGCGGCCCGTCGGCCCGGCCCGAGCATGGTCACCCGTGGGACGGACCCCCGTCCCACGGGTGTTCGGGACCGGAGCCTATTCTTCGACCGGGACCCGTCGGGGGACTTCCCGACGGCCCCGGAGACCAAGCCAGTGACCATTCAGGGATATTCCAGGTGAAGATCCAGGTGAACAGGAGCCATCGTGGCTGAGCTGCACGTCGAGCTGGTCGCCGCCGACCGCAAGGTCTGGTCCGGCGAGGCCAGCCTGGTGATCGCGCGCACCACCGCCGGCGACATCGGCATCATGCCGGGCCACCAGCCGGTGCTCGGCGTGTTGCGTTCGGGCCCGGTGACCATCCGCACCACCGGGGCGACCGGCGAGGGGACGGTGGTCGTCGCCGTTCACGGAGGCTTCCTGTCCTACACGGACGGTAAGCTGTCGCTGCTCGCCGAGGTGGCGGAGCTGGCGGACGAGATCGATGTCCAGCGGGCCGAGCGCTCACTGGAGCAGGCGAAGGCTGACGAGGACGTCGAGGCCGAGCGTCGGGCCTCGGTCCGCTTGCAGGCCGCGGCGGCGGAGCGCTGAGAGAAGACGGAGCGATCGCGCCCGGGTGAGAGCCGGGACGGACGCACGAGGCGAGGAGGTCGGTCGAGATGGTCCTCGCCTTGACCGTGCTGGGCGCGATCCTGTTGTTGTTGGTGATCGGACTCTTCGCCTTCGGGCTGCGCCGCCGGGTGATCCAACGCTCCGGCGGCACTTTTGACTGTAGCGCCCGCTTCACCCCGCCGCCGTCCGGCACCTCGCCGGGAAAGGGCTGGCGGTACGGAGTCGCCCGCTACAACGGGGACCGGGTCGAGTGGTTCCGGGTCTTCTCCTACGCGCCGCGTCCCCGGCAGGCGCTGCATCGGGAGCGCATCGAGGTGCGGGAGCGCCGACTGCCGGCGGGTGACGAGGAGTTGGCGTTGCTGCCGGGGGCGGTGGTGCTCAGCTGTCGGCAGGACGGCCTCGACGTCGAGCTCGCGATGAGCGAGGACGCGTTGACCGGCTTCCTCGCCTGGCTGGAGGCGGCCCCGCCGGGGCAGCGGGTCAACGTGGCCTGAGAGGCCCCTGACAGACCCTGACAGGCCCCAGAGAGAACGGCGCCGTCCGGCGGGTGGCTTCGCTCTCGTGCCGCTTTCGCTCTCTTCTTCTTCCGGGACCCGTGGCGACGGGTCTCTTTCGCGTTCGAGGGCACTGCGTTCGAGGCATGGCCTTCGGGTGGCCCGGTGTTCGAGTAACGGCGTTCGCGGGGACGGCGTTCGAGGGACTGTGCTCGGGGACACGGGGACACGGGGACACGGGGGCACGGCTTCGGGGCACCCGCTTTCCCGGGCCGCCGTCCGCTCCACGGCCCTCGTGCCCCGGCGTCCTGCTTCCGAGCGCAGCCTTCCGAACACGGCCTCCCGAGCACAGCGAACGGCGGGGTGGTACCGGCGGCCGCCGGTACCACCCCGCCGGGGTGTCCCTCGCTGAGCTGTCCCTCGCTGGGGTCAGGCGGCGCTGAGGCCGCTGTCGATGGCGTCCAGCAGGGCGCCGTCGGAGGTGTCGCCGGAGAACTCCCAGAAGAAGGCTCCGCCGAGACCCTGCTCGTTGGCCCAGGCCATCTTCTCGGTGATGGTCTCGGGGGTGTCGTAGCTCCACCAGTTCTGGCCGCAGTGGGCGTAGGCGGTGCCGGCGACGGTGCCGGAGGGCGGGCAGGACTCGGCGAGCACCTTGTAGTCCTCGATGCCGTCCTCGTAGGTGCCGGGCGCGGGTCCGGTGGCGCTGCCGCCGGGCTCGGCCTGGGAGACACCGGTCCAGCCGCGGCCGTAGAAGCCGACGCCCAACAGCAGCTTCTCCGAGGGCACGCCCTGGGCCTGGAGCGCGGCGATGGCGTCCTCGCTGGTGAAGCCCTCCTGCGGGATGCCGTCGTAGCTGGTCAGCGGCGAGTGGGGGGCCGTGGGCCCGTCCGCGTCGAAGGCGCCGAAGAAGTCGTAGGTCATCACGGCGAGATAGTCCGCGTACTCGGCGCCGTAGGCGTAGTCGGCGGCGGCTATCTTGCCGCCGTCGGAGGCGTCGGCGGTGATCGCGGCGGTGACGAGCTGGTCGCCGAAGGCGTCGCGGAACGTGCTCATCATGTCGCCGAAGATCTCGGGACCGGACTCGTCACAGGTCAGACCGCAGGCGTTGGGGTACTCCCAGTCCAGGTCGATGCCGTCGAAGACGCCTTCCCAGCGCGGGTCGTTGACCAGGTCGTAGCAGGACTGGGCGAACGCCTCGGGGTTCTGCATGGCCTCGGTGAAGCCGTCCGACCAGGTCCAGCCACCGAAGGACCACAGCACCTTGATGTCCGGGTACTGCTCCTTGAGCTGCCGCAGCTGGTTGAAGTTGCCGCGGAGGGCGCCGTCCTCCCAGGTGTCGGCCTCGCCGCTGACGCTCTCCTCGGCGGTGTAGGCGCGGTCGTAGGCGGCGTAGGAGTCGCCGACCGTGCACTCGCCGCCGACGACGTTGCCGAAGCCGTAGTTGATGTGCGTGATCTGGTCGGCGGAGCCGGAGTCCACGATGTTCTTGACGTGGTAGTTCCGGTCGTAGACGCCCCACTCGGTGAAGTAGCCGAGGCGGACGTCGCCGGCCGCGCTGGGCTCGGAGGCGACGATCTCGGGGGACGCCGGTTCTTCGGCCCCGGCGGTGGAGGTGAGGGCGACCAGGCCGCCGGCCGGGATCGCGAGGGCGGCGAGAACGGTGATGAGCCGGCGCATCCGACGCGGCCGGCGCTGCTCGACGGTGGTGGATGATCTCAAGGAGACTCCCGATGTCGGAGAAGAGACGGTGGGGGTGACTTCGTCTCCACGGGGAGCACGCGGTGGTCAGTGACCTCCGGGGGCGTGGGGCCGCCAGGGGGACTGACGGTGTTCTCTCAAGGGCGTGCTCGGCGTGTGCCCGTGAGAGTAGAGTGGTCTGGACCACGGGTCAATAGGTCTGTACCAAAGGCGGGTTGGCGATCGCGGCGGTCGACGGCCGGCGCCGTGGGGCGGTCGGTCTTCTTCCGAGGGCCGGTCAGCGGTGCGTGTCCGGGCGGGGGGTGTCCTGGAGGCCCAACTCCTGGGCGAGGACCGCCGCCTGCACCCGGTTGGTCAGGGCCAGCTTCCCCAGCATCCGGCTGACATGGGTCTTCACCGTGGCCTCGGCCATGGAGAGGCGTGCGGCGATCTGCGCGTTGGACAGGCCGGCGCCGACCTGGGCCAGCACCTGGCGCTCGCGCGGGGTCAGCTCGGCCAGCCGCCCGGCGGCGGGGGAGGGGGCGGGCGCCGGCGGCCCCGGAGTGTTTCTCGCGAACTCCGCGATCAGTCGGCGCGTCACCGCCGGGGCGATCAGCCCCTCGCCCGCGGCCACCGTGCGGACGGCGGTGATCAACGTGGCCGTGTCGCTGTCCTTGAGCAGGAAGCCGCCGGCGCCGGCGCGCAGGGCGCCGAAGACGTACTCGTCGAAGTCGAACGTGGTCAGCACCAGCACCTCGGCGAGCCGCCGCTCGACGATCAGCCGGGTGGCGGAGACGCCGTCGAGCCGGGGCATCTGGATGTCCATCAGCACCAGGTCGGGGCGCAGCTCGGCGGCGAGGGCGACCGCGGCCTCGCCGTCCGCCGCCTCCCCGACCACCTCGATGTCGTCGACGCTGCGCAGGATCAGCACCAGCCCCTGGCGCACGGCCGCCTGGTCGTCGGCGACCAGCACCCGGATCGTCATGCGTGGTGTCCTTCCGGGAGTTCGGAGAGTTCGGAGAGGGGGAGCTCGGCGGCGACCCGCCAGGTCCGCGGCCCGGCGGGCTCGGTGACCGGGCCGGCGTCGAAGCTGCCGTGCAGCAGCTCGACCCGCTCCGCCATCCCCACCAGGCCGGCGCCGGAGCCGGGGGCGCGGGAGGTGGCGTCGGTGCGGTAGGGGCTGGTGACGGTCACCGTCAGGCGCTCGTCCCGGTGGCCGAGGTGGACCTCGACCAGACCGGGGGCGGCGTGCTTGACCGCGTTGGTCAGGGACTCCTGGACGATGCGGTAGGCGGCCAGCTCGACGGGGGCCGGCAGCCGCAGGGCGGCGTCGCGCTCGTCCCGGCTGACGAAGCTGAGCTCGCCCGAGGCGTCGCCCCTGGCGGCGCGGTCCAGCAGCACGTCCAGGCCGTCGAGCGTCGGGTTGGCCTCCGGGGGGCGCTGCTCGGAGTCCTCCTCGCGCAGCAGGCCGATGAGCCGGCGCATCTCGGTGAGGCCCTGGGTGCTGTTCTCCCGGATGACGGCCAGCGCCTCGGCGCTGGTCTCCGGCTTGTTGAGGGAGAGAGCGGCGGTGGAGTGGATGGCGATGGCCGACAGGTGGTTGGCGACGATGTCGTGCAACTCCCTGGCCATCCTGGCCCGTTCCGCCGTCACCGCCTGCGCCCTGTCGATCTCGGCGAGGAGCGCCGTCTGCTCGGCGCGCAGCCGCTCCGCCGCCGCGACGTCCCGGTGCTCGCGCAGCAGCAGCCCCGTCCAGGCGGGAGCCGCGGAGATGCCCGCCAGGCCGGCGCCGAGGACCAGCGCCTCCGGCTGGCGCAGCCAGGCGACGAGGGCGACGGCGCCGGCGGCGCTGAGCATCGTGGTGCCGGAGACGACGGAGCGGCCGAAGCGGGCGGGGCCGTAGAGCACCGCCGCGTAGACCACGTCGGTGAACATGACGAGCACCGGCAGCGAGCCGCCGGTGAAGGCGTCGGCCACCAGGGCGAGCCCGGCGCCGGCCAGCGCCGTCCTCGGCATGACGCGGCGCAGCACCTCGGCGGCGGTGATCACCAGCAGGGCGGGGAGACGCAGGGCCGCGGCGGTCTGGTGCGGGTTGAAGGTGTAGAGGTCGAAGGCGATGGCGACCAGCCCCGTGACGAGGCCGGCCAGCGCGATCAGCAGATCGTCGCGGTGCGGTCGGGCCGGTCGGGACAGTCGTGCCATGGGGACATTCGAGCACGGGCGGGGGGTCCGGCGGGACCGTCGTCGGATCTACATCGAAGGATGCAGGCGCCGGTCAGGGAATCGTCACTGAGGGTGACGTGCGGTGGGGGATGGGTGGGCGACTCTTGAGGGGAACGTCTGACCGGAGAGTCCGAGGGGGGTGTGGGGCGATGATGGTGGGCCTGATCCTCGCGGCCGAGGTGGCCTTCTGGCTGGTGCTGGCCGCCGGCCTGGGGGCGCGCTACCTGCTGCGGATGCGGCGGCTGGGCGGGGCGCTGCTGCTCGGCGTTCCGCTGATCGACGTGCTGTTGTTGACGGCGACGGCGATCGACCTGCGGGGCGGCGGCGAGATGAGCACGGGGCACAGCCTGGCCGTGCTGTACCTGGGGTTCACGGTCGGCTGGGGGCACTACCTCGTCCGCTGGGCCGACGGCCACGCGGCGCACCGCGTCGGCGGGGCGCCGAAGCCGGCGAAGCCGCCGCGGTACGGCGCGGCCAGGGCGCGGCACGAGTGGCGGCTGTGGCGCCTGACGCTGGTCTCGGTGCTGATAGCGGTGGCCGTCGCGCAGCTGCTGCGGTGGTACATATCAGGGCCGGAGACCGACGAGGGCATGGCCGCGGTGCAGTGGAGCGCGCTGCGGGTGCTCGGCATCCACGCCGTGATCGCCCTGTCGTACACGCTCTGGCCCAGGCGGGCCAAGGGCGGTGAGGCGCCGGAGGCGCCCGGTTCTGTGCCGCCGGCGGGTGGCGGGCCGCGGGCGGTGGTGTGGCGGGCCCCGGAGGAGGGTCGGCGGCCGGGGAGCCCTGACGGGCACACGGGCTTCGGCGGGTCCCCGGACGGCGGTACCCCGCCCGGGGTGTGGCGCCGGTCGGACGCGGAGCGCGGGAGCTGAGCCGCGCCCGGCCGCGGGACCTTCCGGCGGCCCCGGGCGGGGGCGGCGGTCAGCGGCTCGGCGTCAGCGGTTCTCGCCGGGGACCCAGAGCACGTCGCCGGTCTCCTTGTTGGCGGTCCTGGCGAGGATGAAGAGCAGGTCGGAGAGCCGGTTGAGGTAGGTGGCCGTCAGCGGGTTCATGGTCTCGCCGTGCTCCTCCAGGGCGGCCCAGGTGGAGCGTTCCGCCCGGCGGACCACCGTGCAGGCCTGGTGGAGCAGGGCCGCGCCGGGGGTGCCGCCGGGGAGGATGAAGCTGCGGAGCTTCTCCAGCGAGGCGAGGAAGTGGTCGCAGTCCGCCTCCAGACGGTCGACATAGCTCTGTTCGACGCGCAGGGGCGGGTGCTCGGGGTTCTCCACGACCGGGGTGCTCAGGTCGGCGCCGACGTCGAAGAGGTCGTTCTGTACGCGCACCAGGACGGTCGCGACATCCTCGGGGAGTCGGCCCAGCGCCAGGGCGGTGCCGATGACCGCGTTGGCCTCGTTGGCGTCGGCGTAGGCGGAGATCCGTGAGTCGGTCTTGGAGGTCCGGCTCATGTCGCCCAGGGCGGTGGTGCCGCTGTCTCCGGTACGGGTGTAGATCCGGGTGAGGTTGACCATGCCGGGAGCCTACTGGGCGGGGTCAGGCGCCGGCCCTGCGGAAGAGCCGGGTGCCGAGGGTGAGGGAGGCGGCCGAGAGCAGGAGGGCCGCGAGGGCGCCGACGGCGAGCGCGCTGTCGCCGTAGTCGCCGACGAAGGCGGCGCGGACGCCGTCCACGAGATAGCGGAAGGGGATGAGGTGTGAGATCACGTCCAGCCAGGTGGGGGCGAGCGCCATCGGCAGCAGGATGCCGGAGAGGAGCATCGCGGGCAGGTTGATGGAGTTGATCACGGGGGCGAACTCCTGGGGGGTGTTCACCCGCATCGCGAAGGCGTAGGACAGCGACGCGAGGGAGGCGGCGAGGACGGCCACGAGGACGAAGCCGATCAGCACGCCGAGCAGAGGCGCCCGCAGGCCGAAGGCGACCCCGGCGAGCACGAGGATCACCGACTGGACCAGCAGCAGGGCGACGTCGCGCAGCGTTCTGCCCAGGAGCAGCGCGGTGCGGCTGACGGGGGTGACCCGCATCCGCTCCACGATGCCGTGCTGCTTCTCGATGAGGATGCCGAAGCCGGCGAACGAGGAGCTGAACAGGGCGAGTTGCACCAGCAGTCCGGGGACGAGGATCTGCCAGGAGTCGCCCTCGCGGCCCAGCGGGACGTCCTGGAGGAGAGGCCCGAAGAAGCCGAGGAAGAGCATCGGCTGCATCAGTCCGAAGATCAGGGTGATCCGCGAGCGGAGCGTCTGGCGCGCGTAGCGTTCGAAGACGAGGAGGGAGTCGGCGAGCACGGTGGGCATGGTGGGCTGAGCCTTTCGGCGGGCTGGGATCGGGCCGTGCGGGGCGGTGGCGTCGCGCCGGGTGTCACACGGTCAGGGGCGCGGGCTCCTCGCGGCGCGGGCCGTGGCCGGTGATGGCGATGAACGTGTCCTGGAGGGTCGCCTCCGGCGAGCCGCCGTAGCGCTCCTTGAGCGCGGCCGGGGTGCCCTCGGCGACGACCTCGCCGTGGTCGACGATCACCAGCCGGTCGGCGAGGGCGTCCGCCTCGTCGAGGTAGTGGGTGGTGAGGAAGATGGTGGTGCCCTCGTCGCGGATGCGGCGCACCAGCTCCCACAGGTCGGCGCGGCTCCCGGGGTCGAGTCCTGTGGTGGGCTCGTCCAGGAAGAGCAGGGCCGGCCGGTGGGTGAGGGCCATGGCGATGTCCAGCCGGCGGCGTTGGCCGCCGGAGAGCTCGGCGCAGGTGCGGTCGAGGAGCTCGGTGAGGTCGAGGTCGACGGCGAGCTCCTCGGCCCTGGCCTCGGCCTCGGCGCGGCTGAGGCGGTAGAAACGGCCCTGGAGCACCAGCTCGGAGCGGACCCGCTCCTGCGGGTCGAGCCCGCCGGACTGGGCGACATAGCCGATCTTCCGCCGCACCGCGCGGGGCTGGGTCGCCAGGTCGTGGCCGGCGACGGTCGCCGTGCCCCGGGTGGGCGCGAGCAGGGTGGTGAGCATCCGCAGGGTGGTGCTCTTGCCCGCGCCGTTGGGGCCCAGGAAGCCCAGGATCTCGCCCTGTTCGACGGCCAGGTCGATGCCGCGGACGGCCTCGACCGGCCCTCGCTTGGTGGAGAAGGTCAGCGCCAGGTCGTGGGTGCTGAGGATCGCTGTCATGGCCGCCAGAAAATCAGACCCTCTACAAAAATGCAATCGCCCCAAGTTTTCAGTTGGTCAAGAAACGTTACGATGCCCCCCATGACCGGATTGAGGGAGCGCAAGAAGCGGCAGACCAGACAGCACATCTCGGATGTGGCCACCGGACTGTTCCTGGAGCGCGGCTTCGACGCGGTCACCGTCGCCGAGGTGGCCGAGGCCGCCGAGGTCTCGGTGAACACGGTCTACAACTACTTCCCGGCCAAGGAGGACCTCTTCTTCGACCGCGAGGAGGAGGTCGTCGACCGCCCCTCGGCCCGGGTGCGCGACCGCGCACCCGGCCAGTCCGCCGCCGAGGCGATCCTCGGCGGGATGCGGGAGGACATCGACCGCCGGCCGGTCAACCTGGGCATGGTCGACGGGTTCGACCGGTTCGTCGCCGTGGTGACCGGCTCCCACTCGCTGCTGGCGCGGCTGATGAGGATGCAGCACCAGACGACCGCCCAACTCGGCCGCACCCTCGCCCGGGAGACCGGCCGCGAGCCGGGCGACCCGCTCCCCGAGCTGGTCGCCGCCCAGCTGATGGCCGTCCACGCCAACCTGCACCAGACCGTCCGCCGTTCCTTCCGCGCCGGCCGCGACGTGGAGGAGCTGCGAGCGGACCTGCTGCGGAGACTGGACATCAGCGAGCGTCTGCTCAGCGCCGAGGTGCGGGACTTCGCCCGACGTCCCCTCGGCGGGCGGGAAGGGGGCGACGGGCCGGACGGGAGCCGGCGGGCGGAGGCGCCCGGCGACGACGCGTGCGACACGTGCCGCCCCGCCCGTTGACGGCCGGTCCGCGCGCCGCCGGTCGTGACGCGTGTCTCTTCTCCCCCCACGAACGGCCCCCGGCCGCTAGGGTCTAGTCTCCCCGGAGTCGCCGTGTATCAAGGGAGATCACTCGTGGCCAGGAAGCTCGCCGTCGTTGGTGCCGGTCTGATGGGCTCCGGCATCGCCCAGGTCGCCGCCCAGGCCGGCTGGGACGTGGTGCTGCGCGACCTCACCGAGGACGCGCTCGCCAGGGGACGACGAGCGGTGGAGACCTCACTGGCCAAGTTCGTCGAGAAGGAACGCGTCGAACAGGCCGACGCCGACGCCGCGTTGGCCCGGATCACCACCACCACCGACCTCGACGCCGCCGCCGACGCCGACCTCGTCGTCGAGGCGGTCTTCGAGGACGTCGACACCAAGCGTGAGCTGCTGCGCACCCTCGACGGCCTGGTCAAGGACGACGCCGTGCTGGCCTCCAACACCTCGGCCATCCCCATCACCAAGCTGGCCGCCGCCACCGGACGTCCCGACCGCGTGGTCGGCACCCACTTCTTCTCCCCGGTGCCGCTGATGCCGCTCTGCGAGCTGGTGCGCGGTCACCTGACGAGCGACCAGACCCTGGCCACCGCCCGGGACTTCGCCGAGTCGACCGGCAAGACCGTCATCGTGGTCGAACGCGATGTCGCCGGCTTCGTCACCACCCGGCTGATCACCGCGCTCGTCATGGAGGCCGTCAGCCTCTACGAGTCCGGGGTCGCCACGGCCGAGGACATCGACACCGCCTGCCGCCTGGGCTTCGGCCACGCGATGGGCCCGTTGGCCACCGCCGACCTCACCGGTGTCGACGTGCTGCTGCACGCCACGGAGAACATCCACCGCGAGTCTGCCGACGGCAAGTTCGCCCCGCCCGAGATCATGCGGCGGATGGTCGACGCCGGCAGTCTCGGCCGCAAGACCGGCCAGGGCTTCTACCCCCACTGACCCCCGCCCCGGCCCGCCACACCCCGCGCCGGCCTTGCCACCCGCCGTCCGGCGCCGCGACGGCCGCGCCGTACCCCGGCCACGCCGTCCCCGGGACACCGTTGTCCCACCACCCCCACACGCATCGACAGCGAAGAGCGACGGAAGAGCCATCGCCACCATCAACGCACTCATCAGCACAGCCAGTTCGGCGGGCGCGCCCGGGGCGGGCCAGCGCGGCCCGGAGGACCGCCGGCGCGCCAGGCCGCGCACCCACCTGTCCGCGCTCTCCCAACCCCCGGCCCCCTCGACCGAGGGCCCCTGCCTGCGGATCACCGGCGACGCCGCCGCGCTGGTCGTCGGCGGCCGGCTCGACGTGCGCAGCGCGGCCGACGCCAGGATCGCGCTGCACCGCGCCGTCGACTCGGGCGAGGGCGACCTGGTGCTGGACATCTCCGGGTTGAACGCCTGGGACGCCACCGGGCTCGGCGTCATCATGGGCGTCCACCGCAGGGCCGGGCGCGCCGGCCGGCGGCTGGTGCTGCGCGACGTGCCGCCCCGGATGTGGCGGGTTCTGGTCGCCGCACGGTTGCACCGGGTCCTGACCATCGCCTCCTGAACGGCCCGCCTCCGGGCGGCGGGAGGCGGGGAGCGGCCCGTGCGGCCCGTGCGGACGCCGCCGTGCCGCGCCGCCCCGCGCCGGGGCCCGGCGCGGCGGTGCCAACCGGAGCCGGTGCTCACGGAATTAGCGGTACCGAGGTTCGTTCTGTCACACCCCACGGGTAGCGTGGGCACCATCATCGGGCGGCGTCGCCGCACTCACTGCCGAGAGATTCTGACCCATGGACCTCAACCACCCCTCGCAGCCCGCCGACCGGCCAGCGCAGCACAGCGGCGCGGGCGACGGGTCGGAGCGGGCGACCTGGCTGGTCGCGGGTGACTTCCTGCTCACCATCAACCCCGTGGACGGCAGCGAGATCGTGCCCTGTCCGCCCGGGCGCAGGCCGCTCGCCCCCCGCCGCGCCGCCGCCGCAAGCGCCGGCCACGCCGAGCCGGGCCCGCCGCTGCTCGACCGCGAGGAGCAGCGCGCCCGGCTCCGTTCGCTGCTGGCCAGCGGCCGTTCCGTCCGGCTGACCGGCCCGTCCGGCGCCGGCCGCAGCGCGCTTCTGGCCGCCGTCGCCGAGGACTGCGCGACGCTCGCCCCCGACGGGGTGGTGCGCCTCAGCGGCCACCGGCGCACCCCTCGCGACCTGCTCCACGAGCTGTACGCGGCCGTGCACCACGTGGACAACTACCGTCCGGGCCCGACCGAGTTGACCGCCGCGCTGCGCGAGGTCGGCGCCGTGGTGGTGCTGGACGACGTGGAGTTCGGCGGCGCCGCCCTCGACGAGCTGCTCAACGCGACGCCCGAGTGCGCCTTTCTGCTGGCCCAGCGTCCGGAGGCGCCGGCGCCCGGGGCGAGTTCCGGCGTCGCCGACGAGCCGGTCGCCGGCATCGGCGCGGAGGCCGGCCGCCGGCTGCTGGCCCTCGCGGTCGCCCGCGAGCTGACCGCGGCCGAGGTCGAGTGGGCCGACGAGCTGGGCCGCGCCGGCGGCGGCCTGCCGCGCCACTTCGTGCAGGCCGGCGCCGTGCTGCGGTACCGCGCGTTGGACGGCACCGGGCCGTTGCCCCCGGTCGACGCGCTGGTCACCACGTTGGCCGCCTCGATATCCGAAGGCGCCAGGGAGCTGCTGCGCATCGGACTGGCGCTCGGCGGCGAGCTGCCCGACCCGGCGGCGCTGCCCGCCCTCACCGGTGACGCCGAGGCCGCCACCGCCCACACCGAGCTGGACGACTGCGGGCTGCTCACCCGCGTCGGCCGCCGCCGGCGGCTGGCGCCGGACGCGACGGCCGCGTTCGAGGGGTCGGAGCTGGCCGCCGAGGGCGCCGCCAGGACGGCCGCGCTCACCCGGCACTTCTCCTGGTGGCTCGCCGAGTCCGGCACCCCGGTCGACGAGGTGGTCGCCCAGGCCGACGTGGTGCTCGCCGCGCTGCGCGCGGCCCAGCAGGCGTCCCTGCACACCGAGGTCACGGAGCTGGTGCGCCGCACCGCCCCGCTGCTGGCCGCCGGGCTGCGCTGGGGCGCCTGGGAGCGCGCCCTGCGCACCGGCCAGGAGGCCGCCAGGGCCACCGGGGCCGTCGCCCAGGAGGCCTACTTCCACCACGAGTTGGGCGTCCTCGCCATCTGCGAGGGGCAGTTGGCGCGCGCCCGCGTCGAGTTGGAGGCGTCCACCGCGCTGCGCGGCGTGCTCTCCGACGCCGGCGGCGCCGTCGCCGGCCGCCGGGCGCTGACGCTGGTGGACGACCTGACCAGGGCGCCCGCCCCGCCGCCCGCGCACACTCCGCCGTTCGGCGCCCAGGCGGCCGTCACCCAGCAGCCGCCGCCCGAGGTGAACGGGCCGGAGACCCCCGTCGGGCTGCGCGCCCCCGAGCCGCCGGGCGCCACGGAGCTGACCCTGACCATCAGGGGGCGCTCGCCCGAGGAGTCGGGCGCCACCCTGCGCCGGATGTTCACCCGGGGCAACCGCCGCAACGCGGTCGCCACCGGCGCCGGCGCGCTGCTCGCCGCCGTCCTCGGCACCGTCGTCGCCCTCGGCCTGACCTCGGGCGACCCGGATGACGACAAGGAGAACGTCACCCGCGACGACCCGGCGACCAGCGAGGAGGACGCCCCGGCCGTCGAGGAGACCGAGCCGGAGGAGTCGGCCACCGAGGAGCGCGAGGAGCCCACCGAGGACCCGGCGACGGAGGAGGAGACGACCCCGGAGCCGACCGAGGACCCGACGACCGAGCAGCCCCCCGCGCCGGACCCGACCACCGCCGACCCGACGCCGTCGGAGTCCGGCGGCTCGGACGACGGCGCGGACGGCGGTGCCGACGGCGGCGGTGGCGGTGGCGGCGATACCGACCCGCCGACGGAGGACCCGGACGACCCGCCGACCGAGGACCCGGACCCCCCGACGGAGGACCCGGACGACCCGCCGACGGAGGACCCGGACCCGCCCACGGAGGATCCCGAGGACCCGCCGACCGAGGGCGACGACGGGGGGCCGGACGCCTCGCCGTCCGCGGGCGAGCCGTCGCCCACGGCCTCCTCCTCCCTCGGCGCCTCGGCCACCGTCCGCTAGGACAGCGCGACCCGGCGGGGGCCCGTCGGGGCCCCGCGGGACGGGCCGCGACCGGAGCACCGTTGACCCGATGCCGTGCGGCGCGTGCGCCTCGGGCCGGTGGCGGCCTGAAGGGGCGCGGGGAGCGGCGCGGCGCGGGAGTGGCGGGGGCGGTCGACTACTCACCCGCGTGGCCCGGGTGGGGTTACGGCGCGGGCCCCGTCGCGTGGTCGCTCGCGCCGTTCCCCGCGCCCCAGCCGCCCACCGGCGGCGAAGGGGTGCGGGGAGCGGCGCGAAGGCTGGGGGCGGCCGCGGCCGGCGGTCAGAACAGGCGCAGCTTGTCGTCCTCGATGCCGCGCAGCGCGTCGTAGTCCAGGGTCACGCAGCGGATGCCCCGGTCGGTCGCCAGCGTCCTGGCCTGCGGCTTGATCTCCTGGGCCGCGAACAGGCCCTGGACGGGCGCGAGATGGGGGTCGCGGTTGAGCAGCTCCAGGTAGCGGGTCAACTGCTCGACGCCGTCGATCTCGCCGCGCCGCTTGATCTCCACGGCCACGGTGGCGCCGTCGGCGTCCCGCCCCAGGATGTCCACCGGGCCGATCGCCGTCG
Organism: Streptomyces zhaozhouensis; assembly: GCF_900230195.1. Lineage (GTDB taxonomy): Bacteria > Actinomycetota > Actinomycetes > Streptomycetales > Streptomycetaceae > Streptomyces > Streptomyces zhaozhouensis. The sequence continues at coordinate 660,789 of NZ_OCNE01000001.1, read as the reverse complement.
GGAACTCACGGCGGATCAGCGTCCAGCCCTCGCCCAACGTCTCCATCCGGTCCGCCAGCAGCTCCTGGAGGTGTGCCTCCACACCGTCCTTGATCAGCCCCGGGTCGACACCCAACTCGTGCGAGGAGTCATGGAGAACTTCCTCCATGGTGATGATCAGCTTCTCGCCCGTCTTGTTGACCACCGTCCAGACCCGGCCGCCGTCCTCCGTCTCGTCCTCCTTGAGACTGCACGGCGGCGACATCCAGTTCAGCGGCTTGTAGGCGCGGTCGTCGGCGTGGATCGAGACCGAGTTGTCGGCCTTGACCAGGACGAGCCGCGGGGCCATGGGCAGATGAGCGGTGAGGCGGCCGGCGTAGTCGACCGAGCAGCGAGCGATGACAAGACGCATGGTGTGCAGCCTAGATCGTCCCGCCGACACCCACGTCACCGTTCCCTGGTTCCCGCCGGGGCCGCCGCCCCGGCGGCCATCGCCGGAACGGACCCGGAACGACCGCCGCCGGCCGGTGGCCCCGTCCGGGAGAACGGTGCCGCCGGCCGGCGCTCCGGCCTTCGTCGCCCGCGGCGGGCGTCAACCCCCGCGACGCGCCCTGCCCTTCGGGCGTCAGTGGGCTTTGGACTCCTCGGCGCCGGTGGTCGCCTCGGCGCGTTCCCCCGGCTGCTTCGCCAGCCGGCCCCCGGCGCTCGCGCCGTCGCCTGGACCGTCGCCGCGACGGTCGTCGGGGGCGTCGTCACCGCCGCCGTGGCCGTGGTCGTCCGTCATCGACGACTCGTCGAACGGCAGCCGCCCGGCCAGCACCTCGGTGGCGCGCTCCCGGTCCAGCTCCTTGGTCCACGTGCCGACCAGCACGGTGGCCACCGCGTTGCCGGCGAAGTTGGTCAGCGCCCGCGCCTCGCTCATGAAGCGGTCGATGCCGACGATCAGGCCGACGCCGTCGAGCAGTTCCGGCCGGTGCGACTGGAGCCCGCCGGCCAGGGTGGCCAGGCCGGCGCCGGTGACGCCGGCGGCGCCCTTGGACGCGATGATCATGAAGAGCAGCAGGCTGATCTGCTCGCCCACCGACAGCGGGTCGCCCATCACCTCGGCGATGAAGAGCGAGGCCATGGTCAGGTAGATCGCGGTGCCGTCCAGGTTGAACGAGTATCCGGTCGGCACGGTGATGCCCGCGACGGGCTTGCTGACGCCCAGGTGCTCCATCTTGGAGATCAGCCTCGGCAGCGCCGACTCCGAGGAGGAGGTCGACAGGATCAGCAGGAACTCCCGGCCCAGGTACCTGAGCAGGGAGAAGATGTTGATCCTGGCCACCACCCAGAGCAGCACGCCCAGCACCAGCACCACGAAGATCACACAGGTGACATAGAAGCCGATCATGATGACCGCGAGCGAGCGCAGCGCGCCGGCGCCCGTCTCGCCGACCACGGCGGCCATCGCGCCGAACGCGCCGACCGGGGCGGCCCACATGATCATCGCCAGGATGCGGAAGACCAGCTTCTGGAGGTGCTGGACGCCGCGCAGCACCGGCTCGCCGGCGCGGCCCATGGTCTGGAGCGCGAAGCCGGTCATCAGCGCGACCAGCAGCGTCTGGAGCACCTCGCCCTCGGTGAACGCCGAGGCGAAGGAGGTGGGGATGATGCCCAGCAGGAAGTCGACGGTGGACTCGCTGGCGCCTTCGGCCTGGGCAGCGCCCGCCTCCCGGGTGGCCTCGGTGATGTCCAGCCCGGAGCCCGGGTGCAGGACGTTGCCCACCAGCAGGCCGATGATCAGCGCGAACGCCGACATCACCATGAAGTAGCCGAGGGCGAGACCGCCCACCGCGCCCACCTTGGCGGCCTTGCGGACCGAACCGATGCCCAGGACGATGGTGCAGAAGATGACGGGCGAGATGATCATCTTGATCAGGTCGACGAAGCCCGTCCCGAGCGGTTTCAGCTCGACGGCGACATCGGGGGCGGCCATGCCGAGCGTGACGCCGGCGACCACCGCCACGATCACGAATATGTACAGATAGTGCGTGCGGTCGCGCCGCTTCCTCGGCCCCGGGGGAGCGGGGGCGTCGGCGGAGGGCTTGGCAGCCACGGGTTCTCCTCGTCGTCGTGGAGTCGGCCTGTCGTGAGCGGTCGGCCTGGAGCTCTCGCGACTATCCATCCGGGCGTGACGTCGGTCACCCTTGCGTTCATTGAGTTCGCGCGGGACGGGGCTTCGCCCGGCCCCGACCGGGCCCGTGGCTTCCGGTGAACGTCCCGGCTGAGCACACTGTGCGCTATGGCTCTCCCCCGACCGCGCTCGCTGGCCGGCCAGCTCTTCGCCATGCAGGTCCTGCTGGTGGCGCTGGTCGTCGCGGGCTGCGCGGTCTTCACCTACCTCAACACCCGCGACCAGGCGGAGGAGGCGGCGCGCACCGAGGTGACCGTGGTCGCGCGGACCATCGCGGACGCCCCCTCCGTGCTCTCCGCGCTCGACTCGGACGACCCGAGCGCCGCCCTCCAGCCCTACGCCGAGCAGGTGCGCCGGGACACCGGCATCACGTTCGTCACCATCATGCGTCCCGACGGGGAGCGGCTCACCCATCCCAATCCGGAGCTGATCGGAGAGTCGTTTCTCGGCCACACTGAGCCGGCTCTTCGTGGAGAGACCTTCACGGAGTCCTACACCGGCACCCTCGGCCCCTCGACGCGGGTGGTCACCCCCGTCTGGTCGGACGACGAGATCGTGGCGCTGGTGAGCGCGGGGCTGGCCGTCGAGACCATAGGGCGTCGGGTCGCCGACCAGGTCAGCGGCCTGCTGATGGTGGCGGGCGGGGCGCTGGCGCTGGGCGGGGTCGGCACCTGGGCCGTCAACGCCAGGCTGCGTCGGCACACCCACGGCATGAACGCGGCCGAATTGAGCCGGATCTACGACTACCACCAGGCGACGCTGCGCGCGTTGCGGGAGGGGCTGTTGCTGCTGGACGGGACTGGCCGGATCGCGCTGGCCAACGACGCGGCGCTGGAGCTGCTCGGGCTGCCCGACGAACCGGTCGGCCGAACCCCCGAGGAGCTGGACCTCTCCGGCGAGCTGGTCGCCACCCTCCGGGCCGAGGGCCCTCTGGTGGACGAGGTGCGGGTCACCGAGGACCGGGTGCTCCTCGTCAACGCGGCGCCGGTCTCGGGCGGCAGCAGGCGGGGCACGGTTGTAACGCTGCGCGATCACACAGAGCTACAGGAGCTGGCCGGGGAGCTCGACTCGGCGCTGGCGTTCACCGACGCGCTGCGCGCCCAGGCGCACGAGGCCGCCAACCGGCTGCACGCCGTGGTGGCGCTGATAGAGCTGGGGCGGGCGGACGAGGCGGTGGAGTTCGCCACCGCCGAGCTGGAGCTGGCCCAGGCGCTGACCGACCGGGTGGTGGACGCGGTGGCCGAACCGGTCCTCGCCGCCTTGCTGTTGGGAAAGGTGTCGCAGGCCAACGAGCGCGGCGTCGAGCTGCTGCTGACCGACGACAGCAGGATCGACGACGGCGTGCTGCCCCGCGCGCTGCCGCCGCGCGACCTGGTGACCATCCTGGGCAACCTGATCGACAACGCCATGGAGGCCGCGATGGAGTCCGCACGGGAGCGCGCGGCAGCCGAGAGCGCCCGTGAGAGCACCCCGCGCGCCGGCGCGCGGGTGTGGGTGCGGGCGCGCGCCGACGCGCACGAACTGCTGCTGGAGGTGAGCGACTCCGGCGGCGGGCTGCGCGCGGAGAGCGCGGAGGCCGCGTTCGACTGGGGCTGGTCGACCAAGCCGGCCGGGGACCGGTCGCGCGGCCCGCGCGGCGTCGGACTGGCCCTGGTGCGCCAGGCGGTCCGTCGCAACCGGGGGACGGTCGAGGTCTCCCGCGCGGCGACGGGCGGAGCACGGTTCACCGTTCGGCTGCCGCTGCGGGTGGGGGTCGCGTGACCGGATCCGGGGGCGAACCGGCGCCGGTGCGGGTGCTGGTCGTCGAGGACGAGCCGCTGGCCGCCGAGGCGCATCGCGGCTATGTGGAGCGGGTGCCCGGCTTCGTCGTCAGCGGGGTCGCCCGTTCCGGCGCGGAGGCGGCGCGGCTGCTGGCCACCACGGAGGTCGATCTGCTGCTGCTCGACCTCTACCTGCCCGACGGCCACGGGCTGCGGCTGGTGCGGGCGCTGCGCGGCGCCGGGCACGCCGTGGACGTGATCGCGGTGACCTCGGCCCGCGACCTGACGGTGGTGCGGGAGGGGGTCTCGCTCGGGGTCGTGCACTACGTCCTCAAGCCCTTCACCTTCGCCACGCTCCGTGACCGGCTCGTGCGCTACGCGGCGTTCCGCCAGGCCGAGGGGGAGGCGGGCGGGCAGGAGGAGGTGGACCGCACGCTGGCGGCGCTGCGTTCCCCGGTGGCCGCCGCGCTGCCCAAGGGGTTGAGCCAGCACACGCTGGAATCGGTCATCGAGGCGCTGCGCGCCGCCCCCGAGGGGTTGACGGCGACGGTCGCGGCCGGGCGCGTGGGGGTCTCACGGATCACCGCGCGACGGTATCTGGAACATCTGGTGGCGACCGCGCGCGCCCTCCGTGCGCCCCGCTACGGCGGGGTGGGCCGGCCGGAGCTGTGTTACCGCTGGCTGGATGAGGAGGGTGAGCATGGGGTGGCGGAGTGGTAACCGGGTGAGGTCAACGGCGCCTGCTATGGGGAGGATTCAGCGGATTCGACAGTGGCCAGTTATGTGCCCAATCCACTGACACCACCGGTCGCGCGGCCTAACGTGACTTACGTCCGTCCTCGGATCTTCGTGAGGCTCCGCGTTCCCCCCTGCGCCCCCGGGCGCCGGGCGAGCCCACGGCGAGCCGGAAGGCGGACCCAAGGGGGGTAGCCGCTCGCACGTCTGAGCCGTGTGCGGCATCCCTCGGGCCAGTCCGCGCCTGACCCCGACGGGGGTCGCGAGAGGAGAAACCCATGTCGCTCGATGTCTCACCGGCGTTACTGGAACAGGCCGAGCGGGGCGAGGTCGACGAGAAGGAGTTCGTCGACTGCGTCCGCACCTCCCTGCCCTTCGCCTGGGACATGATCAGCAACCTGGTCACCCGACTCCAGGTCGACGGCGGGGAGTTCGCCGACAACACCACACCACCACCGGACGAACAGGCGCGCGGACAGCTGCTGCGCGCCCTCGCCAGCGACGCCATCAGGGGTGCCCTCGAACGGCACTTCGGCGTCCGCCTGGCCTTCCAGAACTGCCACCGGGTCGCCGTCTTCCCGCTCGACACGTCGAGCGACGAGCGGCACGCCCGGTTCACCTCCATCCGCGGTCAGATCCTCAACCAGTCCCCGGTGCTGCGCGACTGCTGAGCACGGAGACCCCGGTCGCTGCCGCCTCCTTCCCCGCGTGTCCGGGGAGGAGCGGCAGCACGTCCTCCGCGAGCCGGCGCACGTTCCGCTCCGTGGCCGCGGTCTCGCCCGAGCCCTCGACCATCAGCGCGAAGCGGGTGATGCCCGTGCGCTCGCTGGTCGACGCGAGCCGGTCGGCGCAGAGCTGGGGGTCGCCCACCGGGTGCAGCTCGCACAGCAGCTCCGTGTAGGCGCGCGGGTCGCGCATGGCGCGCGGGCCGCCGTCCAGGGTCTGGTGCGCCGAGAGCCCCTGCCGCAGCCAGCCGGGCAGCGAGCGGCGCAGCGTCTGCACGGCCTCCGACTGGCTGTCCCCGACCTGCCCCACGCCCGCCGCCACATGGTCGGCCGCGCGCACCGCCTCCGGGGGCAGCCCCGCCTGCGTCGCCGTGGACCGCCACAGCGCCACCATCTCGGCCTTCTCCGCGTCCCCGATGTGCATCCCCAGCAGCATCGGCAGCCCGCGCCGCGCCGCCAGGCGCACGGTCGCCGGCGAGGTGCACGCCACCACGACGGGCGGCGGCGGGTCGGACTCCTCGCCCGGCCTGGGCACCACCGGCACCGAACGGAAGCGGTAGCGCTCCCCGTCCGCGTCCACCGCCGGCTGCGTCAGCCACCGCAGCAGCAGGTCGAGCGACTCGGGGAAGTCCCGCTCCAGCGCCTCCCTGCCCGTGCCGAAGACCTCCAGGTCGACCCAGGGGCCGCCGCGCCCCACGCCGAGGGTGAAGCGGCCGCCCGAGGTCAGATGGAGCAGTGTCGCCTGCTCGCCGAGGGCCACCGGGTGCTGCGTGGAGAGCACGCTGATCGCGGTCCCGACCCCGATCCGGCGGGTGCGGCCGAGCAGCAGGGCGGCCAGGGTGGTCGCCGACGGGCACAGTCCGTAGGGAACGAAGTGGTGTTCGGCGAGCCAGACGGTGTCCAGCCCCACCTCGTCGGCCGTCTCGGCGGAGCGGACCGCCCGGTCGAGTGCCTCCCGCTGGCCCTGACCCGGAAACTGACCGGCCAGCACAAATGTCCCTATCCGTATGGTCGTCATCGCTTCCGCCCTCCTCGCGCGCCCGGACGGGCTCGCCGTGACCTGCCTGGTTCCGCGTCTCCCCATGGGCCTTAACGCGTGACACGTGCCAAAGGCACGGGACGGCGGCAGGTTTTTCCGATGATCACCAATTGACCGTCGGGAGGGCGGGTGAGTGCCCCGCGTAAACTCGTTTGCGTCGCCCGGCCCCCTGTGCTCCGCGTCCTCCCGGCGCGTGACCGCCGGGCCGGCCGCCCGCCAGCCGAACCGCCGAGCCAGGTCGAGGTGTTCCGTGTCCCCCCGTCGCAACCGCCCCCGCGGTCGTCAGCAGCCCCCCACGGGCGGTGAGGGCCCCCGCGAGTACGGTCTGGAGCGCACCGACGAGTGGCGCGGCGAGGAGTGGGTCGTGCGCGGGGTCACCGGCGCCGCGGCGGCCAAGCACTACCGCTGCCCCGGCTGCGACCAGGAGATCCCGCCGGGCGTCCCGCACGTGGTGAGCTGGCCGAGGATGGGCGCGGTCGAGGACCGCAGGCACTGGCACCGCGCCTGCTGGAACGCGAGGGACCGCAGGGGCGTGCGGCCCCCGCGGTCCCGGAACGCACCGCGCTACTGAGCCCGTCGCCGCACGGGCCCCGTGCCGCGGTTCGGACGTCGGTCGCCTCGGGTCAGACGTCGGTGGTGGTCAGGCGCGCCAGCGCCGCGATCGTCGCGGCGGCCGTCACCCCGGCCAGCAGCCCCAGCATGGTCCAGCCGGAGCCCGGCTCGCCGACCATCGGGATGCGGAACATCGACGCCAGCCCGTTCAGCGGCGAGTACTCGATCAGCGCGTCCCGCAGGTCCCGCAGGCTCTCCCCGGCCATGAAGAGCGCGGCGATCAGCGGCACCAGCACCACGCCCAGCATGGTGCTGATCGCCCCCGCCGAGTGCCGCAGCAGGGTGCCGACGGCGAGCGCCAGCAGGCCGAGCAGCGCCACGTACAGCGAGGCGCCAAGAGTGGCGTCGACCCAGTGGCCGGTCGTGGCCACGATCTCGCCGTTCTCGATCGACCCCTCCATGTCGGGGTTGTCGTACTCGTAGGCGGGCACGGTCTGGTCGCTCAGCATCGAGGAGTGGATCAACGCGGTGAGCCCGGTCGAGGCCAGCGTCACCGTGAACGAGAGCGCGAAGAAGACCAGCGCCTTGGCGACCAGCACCCGGGAGCGCCGGGGGCTGGCGGTCAGCGTGGTGCGGATCATGCCCGTCCCGTACTCGGAGGTGATCACGAGCACCCCGAGACTGATCACGCAGAGCTGGCCGAACATCAGGCCGAAGAAGCCGCCGGCGAGCAGCGGCATCCCCACGTAGTCGTCCGTGCTCAGCGCGGCGGCGAAGATCAGGCCGATCCCGACCGTCAGCAGCACGGTCAGCGCCAACGTCCAGACCGTGGAACGCACGGTGCGGATCTTGGTCCACTCCGAGACCAGGGCGTGCCCGAGATGCGTCCGCACCATCGGAAGCGACGAGCCGCCCGCCGGCGCCTGCCCCTGCCACTCCTGCTGCCGCTGCCCGGGAACCTGCGGCGGCGCCTGCGGCGGGAACGGCTGCTGCCCCGGCGCCTGCTGGGGCGGAGCCTGCTGGGACGGGACGTGCTGCGGAACGTGCTGGGGCGGCGGCGGAGTCGTCATCGGGCGTCCTCGGGGCGGTACGGGGCGGCGGCCTGGTGCGAAGCGTGCGGTGGGTGCGGCGGGGCGGCGTGCGCCGGCGGGGGCGCGCCGTAGCCGCCGAGCGGCGGCGGGGCGTAGCCGCCCTGCGGGCCCGCCGGCTGCTGCCAGCCGCCCGGCACCTGCTGCGGCGGCGCCTGGAGCCCGGAACGCTGGTCGTCGCTGGAGCGGTAGTCCACCGCGCCCTGCGTCATGCGCATGTACGCCTCCTCCAGCGAGGCGTGGTGCGGCGACAGCTCCCACAGCCGGACGTCGGCCGCGTGCGCCAACTCGCTGATGCGCGGCAGCTCGACGCCCGTGACCTTGAGCGTCCCCTCCGGCTCGGCCAGCACCTGGCCGCCGGCCTCGGCCAGGGCCCGCACCAGCTTCTCGCGCCCCGCCTCGTCCCCGTCGGGCGTGCGCACGCGCGCGAAGCCGGTGGAGTTCTGCTCGATGAACGCGCGCACCGGCAGGTCCGCCATCAACTGGCCCCGGCCGATCACGATCAGATGGTCGGCGGTCTGAGCCATCTCGCTCATCAGATGGCTGGAGACGAACACCGTCCGTCCCTCACTCGCCAATCTCCGCATCAACTCGCGCACCCAGCGGATGCCCTCCGGGTCGAGCCCGTTGACCGGCTCGTCGAAGAGCAGCACCTGCGGGTCGCCCAGCAGGGCCGCCGCGATGCCCAGTCGCTGGCCCATGCCCAGCGAGAAGCCCTTGGAACGCTTCCTGGCCACCTGCGTCAGCCCCACCACGTCCAGCACCTCGTCGACGCGCCGCGCCGGGATCCCGGAGAGCTGCGCCAGACACAGCAGGTGCGCCCGCGCGCTGCGCCCCCCGTGCTTGGCGTTGGCATCCAGCAGCGCCCCGACCAGCCGAGGGGCGTTGGGAAGCTGGTGGTACTGGTGGCCGCCGATGGTGACCGACCCGTTGGTGGGGGCGTCCAGGCCCAGGATCATCCGCATGGTGGTCGACTTCCCGGCGCCGTTGGGGCCGAGAAACCCGGTGACCTTGCCGGGTTGCACCCGGAAGTTCAGGTTGTAGACGGCCGTCTTCGAGCCGTAGCTCTTGGTCAGGCCGGTTGCCTCGATCATCGGGGCCTTCCTTTGTGGATACCTTCGGTTCAGCCGGGGGAGGAAACGAAGCTCCCGCGGAGCAGGGCAGGGAAACCTCGGGATCCGTCTCACGTTCGCCTCGCCGGGGCACCCGCGCGGGCTCCGCACCGCGCCCCTGTTCGGCAGACCCTAGTATCAAACGCTCACCAGTACACAAACTCTGCGCGGTGAGGGCGCCCGCCCCTCGGAGACGGCGGTGCCCGTCAGGCGTCGCGGTGGCGGAGGACGAGCCAGCCGGCGAGGACGGCCGCGGCGACCCAGGCGAGCATGATGAGCAGACCGGTCCAGGGGCCGTAGGGCCAGCCGCCGGTGTCGACGACCGCCATCGCGCGGGAGCCGGCCTGGTCGGGGAGGTAGTCGCCGATCTTCTCGGTCGCCGGGACGTTGGCCAGGATGTTGGAGATCATGAAGAAGAACGGGATCTGCACCCCGAACGACAGCAGCGGGCTGCGCAGCACCCACGTCAGCCCCATCGCGAAGAGCGCGATCAGCCCCATGTAGAGGCCGGTGCCGAAGACCGCGCGCAGCACGCCGGGCTCCGAGAGGTCGGTGCGGTGGTCGCCGAGCGCCAACTGGCCCAGCAGGAACGAGGCGAAGGCCGTCACCATCCCGACCGCCAGCGCCAGCGCGGTGGCCACCGCCAGCTTGGCGACGAGGAGTCGGCCACGCACCGGCACCGCCGACAGGGAGGAGCGGATCATGCCGGTGCTGTACTCGTTGGCGACCACCAGGATGCCGAAGGCGATCATCGCCAGCTGCCCCAGCTGGGTCCCGGAGAAGCTGATGAACGTCGGGTCGAAGGTCAGCCGGTCCTCGCGGGCGAGGTCGTCGAAGGTGTTGTTGAGCAGCGCGCTGATCAGCACGCCCAGCGCCACCGTGACCACCAGCGCGCTGACCAGGGTCCAGAGCGTGGCACGGACGGTGCGGATCTTGGTCCACTCCGAGAGCAGGACCCGGGACATGGGGGACACGGCTCAGCCCTCCTCGGCGCCGACATGCGCCTGGTACTCGACGGACTGGCTGGTCAGCCGCATGAACGCCTCCTCAAGTGAGGCCCGGTGGTGCCCGAGCTCGTGGAGGACCAGGCGGCGGTCGGCGGCCAGTTCGCCGACCGCCGCGGTCCGGTCGCCCTCCAGCTCCCACGCGCCCTCGGCGCCCGGGTCGCGGGAGGGCACCGCGTCGAGCCCGGCATGGGTGAGCGCGTCCAGCAGCCCCTCGCGGTCGGGGGAGCGGACACGCGTGTAGGAACGCGCGTTCTCCTCGATAAAGCCGGCCATCGACGTGTCGGCCAACAGCTGCCCCTGCCCGATCACGATCAAATGGTCGGCGGTCAGAGCCATTTCACTCATCAAATGGCTCGACACAAAGACAGTTCGGCCTTCGGACGCCAGTCTCCTGATCAGATTCCGAACCCAGTGAATGCCTTCGGGGTCGAGTCCGTTCACCGGTTCGTCGAAGATCAGAATGCGCGGATCGCCGAGCAACGCGCTCGCGATGCCGAGGCGTTGCCCCATGCCCAGCGAGAAGCCCTTGGGGCGCCGGGTCCCCACCGCGCCCAGACCCACCAGGTCGAGCACCTCGCCCACCCGCCGCCTGGGGATGCCGTTGCTCTGCGCCAGGCACAGCAGATGGTGGTACGCGGTCCGCCCCGGGTGGACGGATCTGGCCTCCAGCAGCGCGCCGACCACCGTCAACGGGTCGATCAGCCGCGCGTACGGCCTTCCCTCCACCAGCGCGCGGCCGGCCGTGGGACGGTCCAGGCCGAGGATCATCCGCATCGTGGTGGACTTGCCGGCGCCGTTGGGGCCGAGGAAGCCCGTGACCAGACCGGGCCTGATCACACAGGTCAGCTCCCGCACCGCCGTCTTGAGTCCGTACCGCTTGGTCAGTCCCGACAGCTCGATCATGTCCACGACGCTAGAACGGGCCAGGGCCCGCCGCCCGTGGACGGCGGCGGGCCCTGGCCCGTTGGAGTGAGCGGCGGCTCAGCGGGACTGCTGGGCGGGAACGCCCTGGCTCAGCCCCTCGTCGCCGTCGTCCGTGTCGCCCAGCGTCGCGGCCGCCACCTGGGCGCCGGTCAGCGTGGCCAGCATCTCGCGGACGTTGGTCAGCTGGGCGTTGATGCTGTCCCTGCGGTTGGTCAGGGCGGCCAGCTCGCGCTCGGACTCGCTGCGGATGCGGTCGGCCTTGGCGTTGGCGTCCGCCACGATGTCCTCGGCCTGGCGCTGCGCCGTCTCCACCGTCTGGCGGGCCCTGCGCTCGGCGTCCGTACGGAGCTTCTCCGCCTCCAGACGCAGCTGCTCGGCACGGTGCTCGATCTCCGCCAGCCGCTTCTCGGCCTTGGCCTGACGCGAGGCCAGGTCGCGCTCGGACTGCTCCCGGCGCTTGGCCAGGTTGGTCTCGAAGTCGGCCGCGGCCTGGGCCGCCTTGGCGCGGGTGTCCTCGAAGAGGGCGTCCGCCTCCTCGCGCTTGGCCTGGGCGTCCTTCTCGGCCTCGGCGCGGGTCGCCGACGCCTCACCCTCGGCCTTCTCGACGATCCGGACGCCGTCTTCCTCGGCCTTGGCCTTGCGCTCGGCCGCGTACGCCTCGGCGTCGTTCCGCACCTGCTGGGCCGCGCCCTCGGCGAGCTCGCGGTGCTGCTCGGCCGACCTGCGGGCCTCCTCGCGCAGGTCCTTCGCCTCCTCCTCGGCGAGGCGCAGGATCTTCTCCACGCGCGCGCCGAGACCGGCGTAGGAGGGCTCGGAGTCGTTGATCTGGGCCTGGGCGTTCTGGGTTTCGAGGTGCAGTTCCTCGATCCGCTTCTCCAGGGAGGTGATGCGCGCCAACGCGCCGTCGCGATCCGCGACGAGCTTGGAGATGCGGTCCTCCACCTGCCCGCGGTCGTAGCCACGCCGAACGAGCTCGAAGCCGAATGGGGAAGAGGAAGTGTCGCTCATGGGGTTCCTGTCGATTCAGACGGGTGAGTGAGTAGGGGATCGGGGCTTGGCGTTCTGCGCTTCGAGGTCCTGGCTCCCAACCAAGGTGAAACGTCGGTCGATTCGGAACGGGGTGCGTGCCTCGGAGGCTTCATCCTAGGGGGCATAACGGCGTGTCTTCGAGCGGATCTCAGCACTCTGTGGAGAATGTTCGCCGCTTCCGCCCATCGTGACGGTGAGTCGTGCGCACGCGCGTGCGACTCAGGCGCCGGGGCGCTTCCCGCCCGGCCGTCCGGAGCCGGCGCCGGCGGCGGCCGTGACCGAACCGGGCTGCCCCTTGCCGGACTTGGCGGACCCGGAAGGCTTGGGCGCCTCGAACCCCTCCAACGCCTCCAGGACGTCCTGCACGCGGGAGATCTCGGCGTTGATGTCCTCGCGCCTCCGGGCCAGCTGCTCCAGCTCACGCTTGCCCTCCTCGACCATGCGCGTCGCCTCCCGCTCGGCCTGGACGCGGGCCTCCCGCGCCTCGGCGAGGGTCGCCGTCCGCTGTAGCTCCGTCTCCTTCAGCAGCGCCTCGGCCTTGCGCACGGCGGCGACACGGACCTTGCCCGCCTCGGCATTGGCGTCGGCCGTGATCTTGGCGGCGGCCTCCCTGGCCTCCTCGCGCTGCTCCTCGGCCGCGCGCATCAGCTTGTCGACCCGCTCGCCGGCCGCCCTGGCCTGCTCGGCGGACTCCCGCCTGGCCCGGTCGTGCAGCTCCTCGACCTCGGCCTCGACCCGCGTGCGCAGCTCCTCCGCGCGCCCCCGGATCGCCGACGCGTCCCGACGGGCCTCCTCCAGCAGCGTGTTGGCGTCGGCGCGCGCACGCTCCACCGTCTCCTGGCCGTTGGCCTTCGCCTCGGCGAGAAGACGCTCGGACTCCTTGCGGGCGGCCGAGACCATGCTGTCGGCCCGCTTCTCCGCCTCGGCGGTCAGCCGCTGCGACTCCTCCGTGGCCCTGGCGACCAGCTGGTCCGCCTGCTCGGCCGCCTCGGCGCGGCGGCGGGACGCGTCCTCGCGCGCCTCGTCGCGTGCCGCCTCGGCCTCGGCGCGGAGCCGTTCGCCCTCCTCCGTGGCCCTGGCGACCAGCTGGTCCGCCTGCTCGGCGGCCTCGGCGCGGCGGCGCGAGGCGTCCTTGCGGGCGCCGTCCAGCACCGCCTCGGCCTCGGCGCGCACCCGCTCCGACTCCGCCTCCGCCTCCCGGCGCCTGGCCTCGGCGTCGGCGATCGCCTCCGTGACGGTCCGCTCGGCGAGCGCGGCGGCGGCCTCCTTCTCTTCCGCCGACTCGCGCAGCACCCGCGCCGCGGCCCGCTCGGCCTCGGCGCGGTGGGCCGCGATCTCGGCCTCGGCCTCCTCGCGCAGCCCGGAGACCGAGTCCCGCACCTGCTGCGCCTTGTGCTCGGCGGCCGAGACCAGCGTCTCGGCGCGCCGCTCCGCCTCGTCGAGCCGGGTGCGGGCGTCGGCCAGCAGCTCCTCGCTCTGCTCGTGCGCCTGCGAACGCTCCTGGTGGGCCGCGTCCCGCGCCTCGGCCAGCAGCGTCTCGCCCTTGGCCCGCAGCCGGGCCGCCTCCTCCTGCGCGGCGGCCAGCGCCTCGGCCGCCTCGCCCGCGGTCCGCTCGGCCGCCGCCGCCGCGTCGGCCCGCGCGCGGTCGGCCGCCGCGGCGGCCTCCTCGCGCAGCCGGTCCGCCTCGGCGAGCGCCTCGCCGCGCAGCCTGACGGCCAACTCCTCGCCCTCGACCCGGGCCTTGGCCGCGTCCGCCGTCGCCTCGGCCCGCATCTCCTCGGCCGAACGCTCCGCCTGCTCCGTCAGGGTCCTGACGCGCTCCGCCGTCTCGGCCCGCAGCTGCTCGGCCGCCTCGTGCGCCTCGGCGCGCGACCGCTCCGCCTCCGCCCTGGCCTCGGCCAGCTCCGCCTCCGCCGACGCCAGACGCTCGGCCGCCTCGGTGCGCAGTCGCTCCAACTCGTCGGCCGCCGCCTCCCGTTCGGCCCGGCCGGCCTCCCTGGCCTCCTCGCGCAGCCGCGCCGCGGCCTCCTTGGCCTCGGCCCCCACCCTCTCGGCGGCCTCGGCGGCCTCCTCGCGCAGTTGGTCGGCCTCGCCGCGCGCCTTGCGCAGCGCCTGCTCGGCCTGGTTGCGCAGGGTGGTGGCGCGTTCGATGGCCTCGGTGCGGACCCGCTCGCTCTCGGTGGTCGCGGCCGAACGCAGCTCCTCCGCGTCGGCCTTGGCCTGGGTCAGCAGCTCCTCGGCGCTGGCCGCCGCCTGCTCGATCTGGGAGACCGTCTCGCGGCGGGCCTCCGCCCTGATCCGCTCGCCCTCCTCGACGGCCTCGGCCCGCAGCTGCTCGGCCTCGCCGCGCAACCGCCGCGCCTCCTCCTGCAGTTCGACGGTCTTGGCGCGGTAGTCGGCGGTGTCGTCCTTCGCGGCGCCGCGCAGTTGCTCGGCCGTCTCGTGGGCCTCGGCGCGCAGCCGGTCGGCCTCGGCCTCCGCCTCGGCGCGCAGCCGCTCGGCCTCCTCGGTCGCGGCCTTGGTCGTCGCCTTGGCCTCGCCCGCCGCCTTGTTGAGTACCTCCTCGGCGGTGCGCGCCGCCTCGGCCAACTGCGCCGCGTACTCCTCGGCCGAGCGGGACCGCGCGTCCTCCGCCGCCTCCGCCAGCAGCTGCTCGGCCCGCGCCTTCGCCTCGTCCAGCGCGTTCTGCGCCTCGGTCCTGCGGCGCTCGGCGTCGGCCGTCGCCTCGCTGACCATGCGGGCGACCTCGGCCTTCGCGGTCGCGGTGCGCTGCTGGTACTCGTTCTCCGCGTCGGCGCGGCGCCGCTCGGACTCCTCGGCGGCCTCCGCGCGCAGCCTGTCGGCCTCCTCGCGGGCGAGCCGCAGCGCGGTCTCCGCCTCGGCGGCGCGCTCCTCGGCCTTCCGCACCAGCGCGGCGGCCTCGCGCCGGCCGGTCTCCGCCTCCTCCGCGGTGGAGCTGCGCAGCCGCTCCGCGTGGTCGGCGGCCTCGTCGGCCTGCGCGGACGCGGCGGACACCAGCCGCTCGGCGTCGGCGCGCGCCCGGCGCAGCAGCTCCTCGGCCTCGGCCCTGGCGGCCTCGGCGTCGCTGACCAGCCGCTGCCTGGCCTCCTCGGTCAGCCGGGCGGCCTCGGCCCTGGCCTGGCTGACGGTCCGTTCCGCCTCGGTCCTGGTCTCCTCGATCAGCCGCCTGGCCTGCGACTCGCTGCGGGCGCGCAACTGCTCGGCCCAGGCGACGTTCTCGTTGACGTGGGTCTCGACGGTGGAACGGCGCTGCGCCAGCTCCTCGTCCAGCCGCTGGCGGCGGTTGACCGCCTCGGCGTGCAGCTCGGCCTCCATGCGGGCGCGCTGCTCGGACTGCTCCTGGAGCACCTGCTGGGTGCGCGCCCGCGCCTCGCGCAGCTCGCGCTCGGCGTCGGCGCGCAGTTGGTCGGCCTGGTGCTGGGCCGAACGCAGCACCTGCTCGGCGTGTGACGTGGCGTCGCCGTAGACCGGACGCACCGCCAGCGCACGGCGGACCTCGTGCAGCTTGGCGCGCAGGACCTCGACCTGGTAGCCGAGGTCGTCGGCGTGGTCGACCGCCTTGTCCCGCTCCTTCTTGAGCCGGTCCATCTCGGCTTCGAGTCGCGAGAGGTGGTCGTCAGCCTGGTAGGCGTCGTAGCCCCGCACCGTGCGGCCCCATCCGTCCCCTGGTCGTGGTAAAGCTGATCCGGTCGTCGGCGAACACGGGACGAGAAGTGCCCCAAAGCCCCGGCTGGGCCACTCTACCGGCCTGGGAGCCTTGCGTCAGTGGGCCTCAGGTTCCGCTGAGGTCTCGGTCGGCGCCGAGGTGACCAGTTCGGTGAGCACGCCGTGACAGTCCTTGGGGTGGAGAAAGGTGATCCGCGAACCCATCGAGCCGCGCCTCGGCTGGTCGTAGAGGACCCGCACGCCCTTGTCCCTGATCGCTTCCGCTTCGCCGTCGACGTCGGCCGTGCCGAAGGCGATGTGGTGCACGCCCTCGCCGTTCTTGGCGAGCCACTTGGCGACGGGCGAGTCGTCCCGGACCGGCTCCAGCAGCTGGAGCCAGGTGGCGCCCCCGTCGTCGGTGCCGTTGACCCTGAGCATGGCCTCGCGTACGCCCTGCTCCTCGTTGACCTCGGAGTGGTGCACCTCGAAGCCGTAGGTGGTCCGGTAGAACTCGACGGTCGCCTCGAGGTCGAAGCAGGCGATCCCGATGTGGTCGATGCGCGTCAACATGCTCCCAGTGCACAGGGTTTGGCACCGATCGCGCAACGTGCCCACGGTCACAGGCGGGCGCGGGTGACCCGGTGGGGCGCCCTCGGTAGATTGAAGTGAACCATCGTTTACCTCGGGGCGGCCCCGGTGCCGTGTCCCGTCCCAGCGCGAGGAGTGCATGATGACGACTTCCCCACAGCGTCGTTCGGTGATCGTCTCGGGCGCCCGCACCCCGATGGGGCGGCTGCTCGGCTCGATGTCCGGGTTCTCGGGGGCCCGGCTGGGCTCGTTCGCCATCCGGGCGGCCCTGGAGCGGGGCGGGGTGGCGGCCGAGCAGGTCGACTACGTGGTCATGGGACAGGTGCTCACCGCGGGCGCCGGCCAGATCCCGGCCCGCCAGGCGGCGGTCGGCGCGGGCATCCCGATGACGGTGCCCGCCCTCACGGTCAACAAGGTCTGCCTCTCCGGGCTGGACGCGGTGGCCCTGGCCGACCAGCTGATCAGGGCCGGCGAGTTCGACGTGGTGGTGGCCGGCGGCCAGGAGTCGATGAGCAACGCCCCGCATCTGCTGCCGGCCGGCCGGCGCGGCGTGAAGTACGGCGCGATGCAGGTGCTGGACGCGATGGCGCACGACGGGCTCACCGACCCGTTCGACGGGGCCGCGATGGGCGAGTCGACGGAGACCTTCAACGGGCGGCTCGGCATCACCAGGGAGGAGCAGGACGCGGTCGCCGCGCTCTCCCACCAGCGCGCCGAGGCCGCGCGGAAGAACGGGCTGCTGGCCGAGGAGATCGTGCCGGTGAGCGTTCCCCAGCGGCGGGGCGAGCCGCTGCTGGTCGAGGAGGACGAGGGCATCAGGCCGGATACCACCGTGGAGTCCCTGGCCCGGCTGCGGCCCGCGTTCCCCGGCGCTGACGGCCAGGGCACCATCACGGCCGGCTCCGCCTCGCAGATCTCCGACGGTGCCGCGGCCCTGGTGGTCATGGAGCGCTCGCGGGCCGAGGCGCTCGGCCTGAGCTGGCTGGCCGAGATCGGCCCGCACGGCAACGTCGCGGGCCCGGACAACTCTTTGCACTCCCAGCCGGCCCGCGCCATCGAACACGCGCTGGACCGGGCGGAGTTGACGGTCGACGACCTCGACGTGGTGGAGATCAACGAGGCGTTCGCCGCCGTGGTCGTCCAGTCAATGCGCGACCTGGGAATCTCCTCCGAACGTGTGAATGTCAACGGTGGCGCGATCGCCCTGGGGCACCCCATCGGCATGTCCGGCGCCCGGCTCGCGCTCCATCTGGCGTACGAGCTGCGCAGGCGGGGCGGCGGCACCGGCGCGGCCGCCCTGTGCGGCGGCGGTGGCCAGGGCGACGCGCTGCTGCTGAGCGCGCCGCGTGACTGAGGACCGCGGGCGGGCCGCCGGCGCCGACGTCGGCGAGCTGGTGGCGCGCGCCCGGCGGGGGGAGCCGCGCGCCGTCGCGCGGCTGATCTCGCTGGTCGAGAACGAGTCACCCCGACTGCGCGCGGTGATGGCCGCGTTGGCGCCGCTCACCGGCCACGCGCGGGTGGTCGGGCTGACCGGCTCGCCCGGCGTCGGCAAGTCCACCACCACCTCGGCGCTGGTCACCGCCTACCGGCGGGCGGGCAAGCGGGTCGGGGTGCTGGCCGTCGACCCCTCGTCGCCCTTCTCCGGCGGCGCGCTGCTGGGCGACCGGGTGCGGATGAGCGAGCACGCGCTGGACCCGGGCGTCTACGTCCGTTCGATGGCGACCAGGGGCCACCTCGGCGGGCTCTCCTGGGCGGTGCCCCAGGCGGTGCGGGTGCTGGACGCGGCCGGCTGCGACCTGGTGCTCGTCGAGACCGTCGGCGTCGGCCAGTCCGAGGTGGACATCGCCGCGCAGGCCGACAGCACGGTGGTGCTGCTGGCGCCGGGGATGGGCGACGGGGTGCAGGCGGCGAAGGCCGGCATCCTGGAGGTCGGCGACCTCTTCGTGGTCAACAAGGCCGACCGCGACGGCGCGGGCACCACCGTCCGGGAGCTTCAGCACATGCTCGGCCTCGGCCCGCCGCGCGCGCCGGGGGAGTGGCGCCCCTCGGTCGTCCGCACGGTCGCGGCGCGCGGCGAGGGCGTGGACGAGCTGGTCGAGGCGCTGGAGAAGCACCACGGCTGGCTGGTGGAACACGACGCGTTGGCCGCCCGCCGGGAGCGGCGGGCGGCCAACGAGGTCGAGAGCATCGCGCTGACGGCGCTGCGCGCCCGGATGGACGCGCTCCGGGGCGACCAGCGCCTGGGGGCGCTGGCCACCCGGGTGCGTGACGGGGAGCTCGACCCGTACGCGGCGGCGGATCTGCTGGTGGAGGGGGTCTCCGAGACGTAGCCCCGCCGGGGGCGACCCGCGTCAGTCGTCGTGCCGGTCGTCGTCGCGGTCGTCCCTGTCGTCGTCGCGGTCGTCGCGGTCGTCGCGGTCGTCGTCCTGGTCGTCCCTGTCGTCGTTCCGGTCGTCCCGGTCGTCCCTGTCGTCGCGGTCGTCGTCGCGGTCGTCCCGGTCATCGTCGTCGTCCCGGTCCCGCTCCTCCTCCACGATGTCGCCGTTCTGGAGGCTGATGGCCAGCTCGTACTCGGTGCCGTCCTCGCCCCGCAGCTCCAGCTCCCAGCGGCCGTCGTCGACGTCGGCCTCGCGGAGGGTGGCGCCGGTGTGGGACTCGGCGGTGGCGATCGCCGTCGCCGCGTCCGTGCTGGCCTCGGCGGCCAGCAGACTGCGGGCGGCGGCCAGGTCGTCGTCCCCGTCGTCGTCCCAGTCGTCGTCATCGTCGTCGTCGCCCGACCGGCCGCTGCGCTCGTCGAGCACCTCGCCGCCGTCCTCGCTGACCACCACGCGGTGCCAGGTCTCCGACTCGTCGTAGATCTCGATCTCCCAGCCGCGCGGCCCGTCGTCGTCGCGGTCCAGCTCGATCTCCGTGACGACGCCCGGCGCCGCCGCCAGCGCCGTGGCCACCGCGCGCAGCGCCGCGGAGTCACCGGCCGCGTCCGCCGCGTCCGAGGCGTCCGTCGCGTCGTCGTCCTGGTCGGCGGAGCCGCCCTCCTGGATCGACAGGTTGCTGCTCAGCGCCGCCTGGTCCGTGCGCTCCTCGCCGCCCGCGCCCATCGCGATCCCCGCGAGGGTGCCTCCGGCGACGACGGCTCCGGCTGCGGCGACCGCGACGATCATGTTGCGCTTCATGTTGGGGTCCTCCCACTCGAATCCCGGCTTCTCAGCCCGCCGTCCGGCCCCTCGCCGTTCGACGTGACCCCACAGTCGCCGAACGTTGCTGAAGCTGAGCTGAAGGCGGCTGAAGAAGTCTTCAGCATCCGTTTGCGAAGCTGGTCCCCGTGCGCGTGCTGATTGTGGAGGACGAGAAGCGGCTGGCGATCTCGCTGGCCCAGGGACTGCGAGCCGAGGGCTTCGCGGTCGACGTGGTGCACACCGGCACCGACGGGCTGCATCGGGCGACCGAGGGCGGCTATGACCTGATCGTGCTGGACATCATGCTGCCCGGCATGAACGGCTACCGCGTCTGCGCCGCGCTCCGCGCCGCGGGCGACGAGACGCCGATCCTGATGCTGACGGCCAAGGACGGCGAGTACGACGAGGCGGAGGGGCTCGACACCGGCGCCGACGACTACCTCACCAAGCCGTTCTCCTACGTGGTGCTGGTCGCCAGGGTCCGCGCCCTGCTCCGCCGGCGCGGCCGGGGCGCGGCACCGGAGCTGCGGGTCGGCGACCTGGTGGTGGACCGCTCCACGCGCCGGGTGACCAGGGGCGGGCGTGAGATCGGCCTCACCGCCAAGGAGTTCACCGTGCTGGAGCGGCTGGCCGGGCGGGCGGGCGAGGTGGTCTCCAAGGCGGAGATCCTGGAACACGGCTGGGACTTCGCCTACCAGGGCGACCCCAACATCGTGGAGGTCTACGTCAGCGCGCTGCGCCGCAAGCTCGGCCCCGGGCTGATCGTCACCGTGCGCGGTGCCGGCTACCGGCTGGTGGCCGGGAACGAGGGCGGCGATCGGCGTGGGTAGCGTCCGGGCGCGGGCCACGGTGGGCGCGACGCTGGTGGTGGCGGTCGCGCTGGTCGCCGCCGGGCTGCTGCTGGTGTGGCTGCTGCGCGACAACCTCCAGGAACAGGTCGGTCTCCAGGCCGAGGTCACCGGCCGCGACGTCGCGGCCCAGCTGGCGACCGGGCGCGCGCTGGACGACCTGGACCTCGACCACGCGCGGCCGGTGCAGGTGGTGGACCGCGACGGGCGGGTCTACCAGGTCAGCGACGGCCTGGAACGGATCACCGGCACCGGCAGCGACAGCGTCACCCCCGACCCGCCGGCCCGCGACGGCCAGGCCGACCAGGCCGAGCGGGGGGAGGGCCGGGAGCGCGCCGACGAGGACGACGATGACGACGATGACGACGACGAGGAGCGCCCCGGGGCCGACGGCGACGAGGACTCCTTCCCCGGCCCCGGCGAGCTGGACGAGGAGATCGGCTCGGTCACCGGCAGCGCCGTCGTCGACGGTGAGGACGGGGAGTACCTGTTCGCCGTCGTCGAGGTGACCACCCCCTGGGACGAGGACCTGGTCGTCTACGCGGGCGCCCCGCTGGACGTCGAACGGGCCGCGATCGACAGCGTGCGCAGCTCGATGCTGGCCGGCGTCCCCGCCCTGCTGGCCGTGGTGGCCGGAGTGACCTGGCTGGTGACCCGCAGGGCGCTGCGCCCGGTGGAGGGCATCCGGCGGGGGATGGCCGACATCACCCGCTCCGAGGACCTGAGCCGGCGGGTCCCCGAGCCGGAGGCCAGGGACGAGATCGGCCGGCTGGCCAGGACGACCAACGAGACGCTGGCCGCGCTGGAGTCCTCGGTGGAGCGGCAGCGCCGCTTCGTCGCCGACGCCTCGCACGAGCTGCGCAGCCCGATCGCCTCGCTCCGCACCCAGCTGGAGGTGGGCGAGGCCCATCCCGAGCTGCTCGACCTGCCGGGCGCGGTGCAGGACACCGTCAGGCTCCAGGGGCTCGCGGCCGACCTGCTGCTGCTGGCCAGACTCGACGCCGGGGAACGCCCGCTGAGCGCCACGGTCGAGCTGGGGCGGCTGGTCGACGAGGTGCTGGAGGAGCGGGTCGGCGACCGCCACCCGGTGCACCTCGCGGAGCTGGCCGACCTCACGGTGCGCGGCTCGCGCGGGCAGTTGGCCAGGGTGCTGGGCAACCTGCTGGACAACGCGCAACGGCACGCGGCCGGTCGGGTGCGGGTCTCGCTGCGGGCCGTCGGCGACGAGGCGCTGCTCGAGGTCGGCGACGACGGGGCCGGCGTGCCCGAGGCCGACCGGGAGCGGATCTTCGAGCGCTTCGTGCGCCTCGACGACGCCCGCAGCCGGGACGAGGGCGGCGCCGGGCTCGGGCTGGCGATCGCCAGGGACGTCGCGCGGCGCCACTCGGGGGAGCTGGGCGTGGGCACCGCGCCCGAAGGCGGCGCGCTGTTCACGCTGCGCCTGCCGCTGGCCGGGCGTGGGTCCGAGGAGGAGCCGGCGGCGGGTTAGGGTCTGCCACGCCGCCGGTGGAGGTGCTCGGCGACCGGGGCGAGGGCCTGGTGCAGCGCGGCCAGCTCCTCCGGCGAGAGCAGGTCGATGAAGTGCTGGCGCACCGACTCCACGTGGTGCGGCGCCACCCGCCGCATCACGGTCCAGCCCTGCTCGGTGAGGACGGCGAACAGCCCGCGCTTGTCCGAGTCGCAGTGCTCGCGCCGCACCAGCTCCGCCTTCTCCATGCGGGTGATCTGGTGTGACAGCCGGCTCTTCGACTGGAGCGTGGCCGCGGCCAGGTCGCTCATCCGCATCCGCTGGTCCTCCGACTCGGAGAGGTGGACCAGGATCTCGTAGTCGTTCATGGTCAGCCCGAACGGCTGGAGATCGCGCTCCAGCTGGTGGGTCAACAGCCTGCTGACGTCCAGATGGGTCCGCCACGCACGCTGTTCCGCGTCGCTGAGCCAGCGGGTGCCGATGTCGGTGTCCATGACTCGAACGATAGCCAACGCCGGCGACCCCCGACTCCTGGTCGTCCGGGGGACTGCGACAATGGCTTGTGCACCGGTTCACATGAGATCTTCACCCGGCATTCGAGAGGTCGCGCTTCCCCATGGACATGAAGACGCTGAAAGCCCTGCACCGGCTCCGTCTGGTGTCGGCCCCCGAGGCGGTCTCCTTTCTGCTGTTGCTGGTCTGCTCGGTGCTGAAGCGGACCACCGACTTCAACGCCGTGCCCGTCATGGGCGCGGTGCACGGGGTGCTCTTCGTCGCCTACGTGCTGCTGTGGGCCGACGCGTGGAACCGCGCGAAGTGGTCGCCCGCCACCGCCGCCTGGTTCTTCCTGATGGCGGTCATCCCGGTCGGCGGCTTCTTCGCCGAGCGCCGGCTGCGCCGTTCCCAGGACGACGCGGTGATCGCCGCCCGCGCCCGCAAGGAGGGTGTGGTCAACGCCTGAGACGAGGGCGCTGACACCCCTGGGGTAGCTCGCACGGACCGCTTCGGTTCGACAGAGATCACTTTCTGACGTGTCTTTGATGTGTCGGGTTGTGGTTTCTGTCCCGAAAAGGAGTGTTCCGTGCGGTCCCAGCGGTATGACTACGAGGTCTACAGCCGCCTCGCCGGCCCGCTCACCGAGCCGGGCCCCGGCTACCGGGTGCGGTACCGGAGCCTGCTCGCCCGGGAGCCGCACCGCACCCGCGCCACCCTGCTGATGGCCCTGGCGCCGACGCTCTCGCTGGTGCTGCTGGTGTGGCTGGTGTGGCCGAGTCACTGGACCGAACGCAGCGACTCCCCGGTCTGGTTGGTCGCCGCCGACGCGGTGATGCTCGGCTGCATCGCGCTGATCGAGCTGTTCCGGCTGGTCAACGTGGTCTCCGTGGCCCACGCCACCATGGTCGCCAGGGACCCGGTGCCGGTGGCGCCCGAGACGGGGACGCGGGTCGCGTTCCTCACCACCTTCGTGCCGGGCAAGGAGCCCCTCACCATGGTGCGGGGCACCCTGGAGGGCGCCGTCCGGCTGCGGCACACCGGACCACTGGACGTCTGGCTGCTGGACGAGGGCGACGACCCGCAGGTCAGGGAGATGTGCGCCGAGTTGGGGGTGCACCACTTCACCCGCAGGGGCGTCGCCCGCTGGAACCAGCCGAGCGGCCCGCACCGCGCCAGGACCAAGCACGGCAACTACAACGCCTGGCTGGACGCGCACGGCGACGACTACGACTACTTCGCCTCCGTCGACACCGACCACGTGCCGCTGCCCGGCTTCCTGGAGCGGATGCTCGGCTACTTCCGCGACCCCGACGTGGCCTTCGTCGTCGGCCCGCAGGTGTACGGCAACTACGAGGGACCGGTCACCAAGTCCGCCGAGAGCCAGCAGTTCCTCTTCCACGCGCTGATTCAGCGCGCCGGCAACCGCTACCGCTCGCCCATGTTCGTCGGGACCAACAACGCCGTGCGGATCGCGGCGCTGCGCACCGTCGGCGGGCTCTGCGACTCGGTCACCGAGGACATGGCCACCGGCTTCGAGCTGCACCGCACGGTCAACCCGGAGACCGGCAACCGCTGGCGCTCGGTGTACACGCCCGACGTGCTCGCCGTGGGGGAGGGCCCCTCCTCCTGGACGGACTTCTTCACCCAGCAGCTGCGCTGGTCGCGCGGCACCTACGAGACGCTGATCCGCCAGTACGGGCGCGGCGGGCGCCGCCACCGGCCCGGGACGCTGCTCAACTACTCGCTGATGCTGGCCTTCTACCCGATGGCCGCGATCACCTGGACGCTGGGCGTGCTGGGCTGCGTGCTCTACCTGCTGCTTGGTGCCTCCGGCACCCAGGTCTCGTCCTCGGTGTGGCTGATGCTCTACAGCGACGTCGCCGCGCTCCAGGTCGGCCTCTACGTCTGGAACCGGCGGCACAACGTCTCCCCCCACGAACCCGAGGGCTCCTCCGGCACCGCGGGGATGCTGATGTCCGCGCTCTCCGCGCCGGTCTACGCCCGTTCGCTGCTGGACGCGGTGCTCCGCCGCACCTCCGGGTTCGTCGTCACCCCCAAGGGCGGCGAGGCCAGCCCGGACCGGCCGGCCACCTTCCGCTGGCACCTGGGCTGGGCCGGGCTGCTGACCTTCGCGCTGCTGGTCTCCGTGGTCCTCGGCCACACCCATGTGGCGATGCGCAGTTGGGCGTTGATCGCCCTCGCGGTCGCGCTCGCCCCGCCGGCCGTCTGGGCTTGGACCACCCGCGAGCCGCGCCGCCGGCCCACCGGCCGGCACCGCGCCGCGGGACCGCGCGCCCGGCCCGGCGCCGCCCGACGCCCGGCCCCCGTGCCCGAAGCCGACGCACCGAACCACCCCGGCGGTGAACGACCGCCCCGACGCCCCGTGGGAGCCGACGCATGAGCCGTCAACGACGTGTCCGCCACCGCTACCGCCCCGGCCGCCGGCTGCGCAAGCTGGCGCTGGGCAGCGGGATCACCCTGCTGCTCGTCGGTCTGAACGCCCCGGCCGCCGTGTCCTTCGCCGAGCGGCAGCTCCACGAGTACCGCATATCGCGACCCGCCTACCAGGCGAAGTACGGCTCCTGGGAGATGGTCGACGTGCCCGAGGAGTACCGCACCAACGCGATCCACGCGGCGCTGCTGCACACCGGCAAGGTGCTGCTGATCGCCGGCTCCGGCAACAAGGAGGACCAGTTCGACGAGGGGACCTTCGACACGGTCCTGTGGGACCCCGAGGACAACTCGTTCGAGAAGGTGCCCACCCCCGACGACCTGTTCTGCGCCGGGCACGCCCAACTCCCCGACGGCAAGCTGCTGGTGGCCGGCGGCACGCTCCGCTACGAGGTGCTGGGCGACGCGGTCACCCACGCCGGCGGGGCGATGCTGATCAAGAACGAGGACCCCGACCGCAGCCGCGAGTTCCCCGAGGGCACCCGGCTGCGCGGACCGAACGGCCAGCTCTACGAGACGACCAACGCGATCACCGTGCCCGCCGCCGACAAGGAGGAGCGCGAGCCGGAGCGTGACGGGGACGACACGGCGGTGGAGGAGGCCGGCGCCGAGCCCGGTGCGGAGCCCGAGGAGGAGTTCACCATCACGGCCGGCGAGGAACGGGTCTTCGTCACCGCCGTCGAGGAGGGCGAGGAGAGCGTCGTCGACGAGGCCGGCCAGTACGAGATCCTCGGCCTCGAAGGCGCCGACGCCCGCAACCTCTACGGGCTGGCCTCCCGGATCACCCTGGAGGACCAGGACTTCCAGGGCATCGACGTGGCCTACGAGTTCGACCCGGTGGCCGAGCGCTACATCCCCGTCGACCCGATGGCCGAGGCCCGCTGGTACCCGACGCTGACCACGCTCCCCGACGGCCGGGTGCTCTCCGTCTCCGGCCTCGACGAGGTGGGCGAGGTGGTCCCCGGGATCAACGAGATCTACGACCCCGAGACCAAGACCTGGTCCGAGGGGCCGGAACGGTACTTCCCGACCTACCCCGCGCTCTTCCTCACCGAGGGCGGGAAGATCTTCTACACCGGCTCCAACGCGGGCTACGGCCCCGCCGACGAGGGCCGGGTGCCGGGCATCTGGGACCTGGAGGAGAACACCTTCGAGGAGGTCGGCGGCCTCTCCGACCCCGACCAGCTGGAGACCTCCGCCTCCCTGCTGCTGCCGCCCGCGCAGGACCAGCGGTTCATGGTGCTGGGCGGGGGCGGCGTCGGGGAGTCCGCGAAGTCGACGGAACGGACGGCCGTCGTCGACCTCACCGAGGAGGACCCCACCTACCGCGAGGGGCCGAGCCTGCCGCAGGGCACCCGCTACCTCAGCAGCGTGCTGATGCCCGACGACACCGTCTTCACCTCCGGCGGCTCCGAGGACTACCGGGGGCGCGGGAAGAGCGACGTGCTGCGGGCGCAGTTCTACGACCCGGAGCAGGACGCGTTCGTGCCGGCCGCCGACCCGACCGTGGGCCGCAACTACCACTCGGAGGCGCTGCTGCTGCCCGACGGGCGGGTGGCGACGTTCGGCTCCGACCCGCTCTACGGGGACAAGGACAACACCAGGGCCGGCGAGTTCGAGAAGCGGATCGAGGTCTTCACCCCGCCGTACCTCCACGACGGGCGCGAGGAGACCCGGCCGGCGCTGGGCGACGGGCCGGAGAGCGCCACGCTCGGCGAGACCGTCGCCTTCGCGACGGACGACGCGGAACGGATCACCGAGGCCCGCCTGATGCGCCCCAGCGCGGTCACCCACACGACGGATGTGGAGCAGCGCTCGTTGAAGCTGGAGCTCGAACGGACGGAGGACGGTGTGGAGCTGACCGTTCCCGAGGACCCGTCGCTGGTGCCTCCCGGCTGGTACATGATCTTCGTCACCGACGGGGAGGGCACGCCCAGCGAGGCCACCTGGATCAAGGTCGGCCCCACGTAGCACCTCGGGCCGGTTACGGCCTGAGGGCGCATGGGTGGCGGGGGTTGGTCGACCACCGGCCTTGCTGGCCCGGGTGGGTTGTCGGCCTGAGCCCGATGGGTGGTTGCTCGCGCAGTTCCCCGCGCCCCTGCACTGCCGTGGGCGGGTTGTTTGGGGGCGCGGGGAACTGCGCGGTGCATTTGTGGCGGGGTGCGGACGACCACCGGCCTTGCCGGCCCGGGTGGGTTGTCGGCCTGAGCCCGATGGGTGGTTGCTCGCGCAGTTCCCCGCGCCCCTGCACTGCCGTGGGCGGGTTGTTTGGGGGCGCGGGGAACTGCGCGGTGCATTTGTGGCGGGGTGCGGACGACCACCGGCCTTGCCGGCCCGGGTGGGTTGTCGGCCTGAGCCCGATGGGTGGTTGCTCGCGCAGTTCCCCGCGCCCCTGCACTGCCGTGGGCGGGTTGTTTGGGGGCGCGGGGAACTGCGCGGTGCATTTGTGGCGGGGTGCGGACGACTATTGACCTTGCCGGCCCGGGTGGGTTGTCGTCCGCGCCCCGGTGGTGGGTTGCTCGCGCCCCTGCACTGCCGTGCGCGGTGCATTCGTGGCGGGGGTGAGACGACCGCGGTGCGGTACCGGCCAGGTGGGTGGTCGCCCCCGTTCAGCCCTCCGCGCGTTCGGCCAGGCCCAGCGCGTACTCGGGCCACCACTGCCCCGGCGGCGGGCCGCCCCGGCACTCGCCGTCGGACTCGCCGGGCCGCTTCACCCACAGATAGGCGTCGACCAGGTCGTCCCCCGTCTCCGTGGTCGGCGGCGTGCCCAGCGCCCGTCCCGGCGGGTTGCACCAGCGTTCGTCGCCGCCGTCCTCCCAGGGCCCGTTGCCGTTGCGGCTGGTGTCGATGACGAAGTGCGCGTCGTCCAGCAGCCCGGACAGCTCCCGGCCGTACTCCGTGCTGGCCTCGGTGGTCTGGAAGTTGGAGACGTTGAGCGCGAAGCCGTCGGCCCGTTCCACGCCCGAGTCGCGCAGCGCCTGCGCGAGCCGCCCCACGTCGGTGACCCAGTCGGGGTTGCCCGCGTCCAGGTAGACCCGGGTGCCCGGCTGCTCCTTGAGGCGGTCGACGGCCTCGGAGAGCAGCGCGTAGCGGTCCTGGACGTACATCGGTGCCGTGCAGCCGTCGAGCGTGTGAGGGACCGCGTCCGGCTCCAGGACGACGACGGTCTCCGCGTCGCCGACGGCCTCGGCCAGGTCGTCGATCCAGTCCCGGTAGGCGTCGTCGCTGGGCGCGCCGCCCTCCGAGTACTGGCCGCAGTCGCGGTGCGGGATGTTGTACGCGACCAGCAGCGCCGTCCGCCCGGCCTCGGACGCGGCCCCGGTGACGTCCCGGACCAGCGGCGCCGGGTCGCCCTCCGGCGGCCAGTGCGACAGCGGGCGGTCGGCGATCCGCCGCACCAGCCGGGCCTCGTCCGCGCGGCCCGACTCCTCCCACTGCCGCACCTGCCGGGCCGCGGGGGAGTCGGGGTCCACCCAGAACCCCGAGCTGTCGTCGATGAGCTGTCCCTCGGGGCCGCCCTCGCCGCCGGGCGGCGCCGCGTCGCCCGAGGAGCAGCCGAGCGCGAGCAGGGCGAGCGTCAGCGAGGAGAGCGCCAGGGTGAGCGACAGGGGCCGGTCGGGCCGGCGGGACACTGCGGTGGTGGGGCCGGGCATGTGCGTCATGGTGCCACGGCCCGCGACCGTGAGTCGCCGCGCCATGACGGAGCGTGCGGGAGTTCCGGGGGGCGGGTCGCCTCCGGTCGGGGCGCGCGGCAACGGGCCCGCGCCCCCGGGAGATTCACCACAACGGCCGCATCCGTCACTGGCGTGCCGGGTAGGGTCGCCCTCGTGTCGAAGCCGCTGAGTCTCCCGTTCGATCCCATCGCGCGAGCCGACGACCTGTGGAAGCAGCGATGGGGCTCCGTGCCGTCCATGGCCGCGATCACCTCGATCATGCGGGCGCACCAGATCCTGCTGGCGGAGGTCGACTCCGTGGTCAGACCGCACGGTCTGACGTTCGCCCGCTACGAGGCGCTGGTGCTGCTCACCTTCAGCAGGGCCGGCGAGCTGCCGATGTCCAAGATCGGCGAGCGGCTGATGGTCCACCCGACCTCCGTCACCAACACCGTGGACCGGCTGGTGCGTTCCGGCCTGGTCACCAAGCGGCCGAACCCGAACGACGGGCGCGGCGTCCTCGCCTCCATCACCGCGCGCGGGCGCGAGGTCTGCGACGCGGCCACGCGGGACCTGATGGCCGCCGAGTTCGGGCTCGGCGCCTACGACGACGAGGAGTGCCGGGAGATCTTCGCCATGCTGCGCCCGCTGCGGGTGGCGGCCAGGGACTTCGCCGCCCCGGGCGAGGCGTGACCGGTATGACCCGATAGGCTCGCCGGCATGAAGCGGAGTGTGCTCACCCGGTACCGGGTCATGGCCTATGTCACTGCGGTGATGCTGCTGGTCCTCGGCACCTGCATGGTCTTCAAGTACGGCTTCGACACCGGCGAGGGGCTGACCCTGGTCGTCTCCCAGGTGCACGGGCTGCTGTACATCGTCTATCTGGTCTTCGCGTTCGACCTGGGGCAGAAGGCCCGCTGGCCGTTCGGGAAGCTGCTGTGGGTGCTGGTCGCCGGCTCCATCCCGTTCGTCTCCTTCTGGCTGGAGCCGCGGATCACCGCCGAGACGCGGCCGCTGCTGGAGGGTGACGACGACGAGCCGGCCGTCGCCGAGGGCGCCGTCGGCGCCTGAGGTCCTCCTCCCGGCCGGCGCGGAACCGGCCGGGCACTTCCTTGGACAGATACTTGGACGTCCAAGTAAATTGGCGGTATGGACGCTGACGCCATCGAAGCGGGCCGCCGACGCTGGCAGGCCCGGTACGACGCGGCCCGCACCAGGGACGCCGACTTCACCACGCTCTCCGGAGACCCCGTGGAGCCCGTCTACGGCCCCGCCCCCGGCGACGACCACGCCGGTTTCGAGCGGATCGGCTGGCCGGGGGAGTACCCCTTCACCAGGGGACTCCACCCCACCGGCTACCGGGGCAGGACGTGGACCATCCGCCAGTTCGCCGGCTTCGGCAACGCCGAGCAGACCAACGAGCGCTACCGCACCATCCTGCGCAACGGCGGCGGCGGGCTCTCCGTCGCCTTCGACATGCCGACGCTGATGGGCCGCGACTCCGACGACCCCAAGGCGCTGGGCGAGGTGGGCCACTGCGGGGTCGCCATCGACTCGGCCGCCGACATGGAGATCCTCTTCCGGGACATCCCGCTGGGCGAGGTCACCACCTCGATGACCATCTCGGGCCCCGCCGTGCCCGTCTTCTGCATGTACCTGGTCGCCGCCGAGCGGCAGGGGGTGCCCGTCGAGACGCTCAACGGCACGCTCCAGACCGACATCTTCAAGGAGTACATCGCGCAGAAGGAGTGGCTCTTCCCGCCCGAGCCGCACCTGCGGCTGATCGGCGACCTGATGGAGTACACCGCCGCCCGCATCCCGGCCTACAAGCCGCTGTCGGTCTCCGGCTACCACATCAGGGAGGCCGGGGCCACGGCGGCGCAGGAGCTCGCGTACACCCTCGCCGACGGCTTCGGCTACGTGGAGCTCGGCCTCAGCCGGGGGCTGCCGGTGGACGACGTGGCGCGCGGGCTGTCGTTCTTCTTCGACGCGCACGTCGACTTCTTCGAGGAGATCGCCAAGTTCCGTGCCGCGCGCCGGATCTGGGCCCGCTGGATGCGCGACGTCTACGGCGCGGCCAACGAGCGCGCGCAGTGGCTGCGTTTCCACACCCAGACGGCCGGGGTCTCGCTGACCGCGCAGCAGCCGTACAACAACGTGGTGCGCACCGCCGTCGAGGCGCTGGCGGCGGTGCTGGGCGGCACCAACTCGCTGCACACCAACGCGCTGGACGAGACGCTGGCGCTGCCGAGCGAGCGGGCGGCCGAGATCGCGCTGCGCACCCAGCAGGTGCTCATGGAGGAGACCGGGGTCACCTCGGTCGCCGACCCGCTGGGCGGCTCCTGGTACGTGGAAGCGCTGACCGACCGGATCGAGGCGGACGCGGAGCGGATCTTCGAGGAGATCGCCGAGCGCGGCCGGCGGGCGCTGGCCACCTCGGGCGCGCGGGAGCACCCGATCGGGCCGATGACCTCGGGGCTGCTGAGCGGCATCGAGGACGGCTGGTTCACCGGGCAGATCGCGGAGTCCGCGTTCCAGTACCAGCGGGCGCTGGAGAAGGGCGACAAGCGGGTCGTCGGCGTCAACTGCCACACCGCCTCCGTCACCGACGAGCTGGAGATCCTGCGGGTCAGCCACGAGGTGGAACGCGAGCAGGTGCGGACCCTCGGCGCCCGGCGGGCGGAGCGCGACGAGGCGGCGGTGCGGGACCGGCTGGCGGAGCTGGTGCGGGTGGCGCGCGGCGAGGGCGACACGATCGCGCCGATGTTGGAGGCGGTGCGGGCGGAGGCGACGCTGGGCGAGATCTGCGGCGCGCTGCGCGAGGTGTGGGGCGGCTACACCGAGCCGGCGGGTTTCTGAGCGCCCCCTGAACGCCGGCGCACACCCCCGGCGGCGCGGTGCCGGCGCGCCGGGGGTGGCACCGCGTTCCCGAACGGGGACACCGCGTTCCCGAACGCGTGCGGGAGGGGGGAGACTGGTCCCATGCAGCCACGCAACATGTCCATGAGCGGAGCGGTCGATCTCTCCGCGGTCAAGGCCGCGGCCGAGGCCAAGCAGAAGGCCGAGCAGGCCCGCGCGCAGCGGGCGGCGCAGCCGGAGGGGGAGGCGGCGGCCGTCTCCCTGGTGATCGACGTCGACGAGGCGACCTTCGAGCAGGAGGTCGTCCAGCGCAGCGCCGAGGTCCCGGTGGTCATCGACTTCTGGGCCGAGTGGTGCGGGCCGTGCAAGCAGCTCAGCCCGGTGCTGGAGCGGCTCACCGCGGAGTACGCGGGGAAGTTCGTCCTGGCCAAGATCGACGTCGACGCCAACCAGCGGCTCTTCCAGCAGTTCGGGGTGCAGGGCATCCCCGCCGTCTTCGCGGTGATCGCCGGCCAGGCGCTGCCGCTGTTCCAGGGGGTCGCGCCGGAGGCGCAGGTGCGCCAGGTGCTCGACCAGCTGATCCAGGCCGCCGAGGAGCGGTTCGGGATCGTGGGCGAGGCGGTCGACCCCGAGGCCGCCGCCGCGGCCCGCGCGGCCGAGCCGGAGGAGCCGCCGGTCGACCCGGCGCTGGCCGCCGCGCACAGCGCGCTGGACACCGGTGACCTGGACGGCGCCATCAAGGCGTACGAGTCCCTGCTGGCCGCCGACCCGGGCAACGTGGAGGCCGCGCTCGGCCTCGGCCAGGCCCGGCTGCTGGCGCGCGTCCAGGACCTCGTGCCGGAACAGGTGCGCAAGGACGCGGCCGACCGTCCCGGCGACGTGCCGGCCCAACTCGCCGCCGCCGACCTCGACCTGGTGGGCGGCCATGTGGAGGACGCCTTCAGCCGGTTGATCTCGACGGTGCGGGGCACCTTCGGCGACGACCGGGAGACGGCGCGGGTGCGGCTGCTGGAGTTGTTCGAGGTCGTGGGCCCCGACGACCCCCGGGTGGTCGCCGCGCGCTCCGCGCTCGCCCGCGTGCTCTTCTGAGCCGTACCGCTCTCAACCGTTCCCCGGCGGCCGCGTTTTACCAAAACTTGGTAAACGTGGCCGCCGTCACATTCAGTGGGGGCAACCCTGTGAGGTGCGGGAGTTGTGGGCGATTCGGTCGGCTATGGGGTGCTTTCGGGTCGACACCCTGCGTGGGTGAACGGACACGATTCACCCCGCTCCGGCATATCGCCATTACTGGCAAGTAACGAACCTCTTGTGTCCTGCCGTGAGATAGACCACGATCGGCGGGGCCGACTCGGCCACGCGTCGGCCGTGGTGTGCGACGTCGCCCCGGGCGACGCCGGTGTGCCACGCAACCGAAGGCCGTCTCCCGGCGGCCAGTGGCTGTCTCCCTCAGCGCATCTGTCGGGGACAACGCACCTCTCCCCACCGGGGTTCCCGGGCGGTACACCTCATCGATCGCCGGCTCCGAGGGAGATGTTCGTCCGAGAAGGAGGAAGTCATGGAGTCACAGGCTCGCGGCGGCACCAGATGGCGGCGTTTCGGTCTGGTCATGGTGCCGAGCGTGGCCGCTACCGCTGCGATAGGCGTCGCCCTCTCCCAGGGGGCACTCGCCGCCTCGTTCGCCGTTTCGGGGCAGCAGTTCAAGGTCAGCGTCGACAAGCTGGACGGTGATGGCTTCGTTCAGTACGGAGCCATGGTCACCCCGGCCGGCGGTGAGGAACGGCCGGTCGCGGTCTCCGCGTTCGACCACGCCACCATCAACAACCTGTGCCAGTCGGTGGTGCTGCCGGTCCCGTTCTTCGGGGACGTCACCGTCAAGATCGGCGCGGGTTCCGACCCGGACAACCCGGTCGAGGCGGACAACCTCTTCATCGACCTGGAGCAGCTCAACGCGGACGCCGAGTTCAGGAACATCGACATCGGTGTGGCCGCCGACCAGACGACCAAGGGGCCCACCCCCGAGGCCGGCACGCTGCCCGGGTCGTTCGCCCAGCAGGCCGACGGCGCGGTCCTGACCGACGTCCGCCAGACCGCATGGGCGACCTCCGCTGGGACCTTCAAGCTCAGCGACCTGGACCTGTCCCTGCACCGAGGCGCGAACGAGTGCTTCTGACGGTCTGAACCGCGCCTGGGGCAGGGCGGAGGTCCTGCCTCTGCCCCAGGGGCCACCGCCGTATCGTGCGTCCCGCCACTGAACCGCGCCAAGGGGAGTACGTGCCGTGAGCACCAACATCGATGCCGCGCCCGCCGAGTCGTTCGTCACCCGGGGGAGGCTGGCCTTCCGCCGCTTCCGGTGGGGACGGCCGTTCTGGGCCGGGCTGTTCACGATCATCGCCGGGCTGCCCATCGCCTATCTCCCTTACGCCAACCTGACGTTGGGGCAGCTGACCATCCGGATGGCCACCACGGCCGGCGCCGGTTCGCTGGTGATCGGCATCCTGCTGGTGGTGCTCGGACTGACCATATGGTTCCAGCCGCAGGCGCGCATATTCGCCGGCGTCGCCGCCATCCTGCTGTCGCTGGTCTCACTGGTGGTGTCCAACTTCGGCGGATTTCTCGTGGGGTTCGTCTTCGGCATGGTCGGCGGTGGCATGAGCATCGCCTGGGTGCCCGGCGAGCCCGTCGCCTCGCCCGCGGACGAGGCGGACGACACCGCTGACCGGGAGCCTCCGGTTCCGACGCCCGGCACCGGCAGCGCGCTGGCCTCCTTCGGGAGCACCGCGCCGGCGTCCGGGGAGGGAACGGGGAAGGGAAACCAACGTGCCGACTGAAGACATATCCGCCGCGGGCGAGGCGGCCCGGCTCGCCTCGCGGCGGTCACTGATCCGCCGGCTGCACATGCCGGTGGGCAAGGCGATCGCCCTGGCGGCGATGCCCTCGGCCGCGCTGCTGGGCATGGGGTTCACCTCCCCGCTGGCCAAGGCCGACTCGCAGCCGGAGAACCCGTTCGCGGGTGAGTCCTGCGTCGAGATGCCCGACGAGCCGCTCGCCGAGGACGACGCCGAGAACGCCGAGGACGCGGCGGTCGAGGAAGACGCCGAGGACGCCGAGGACGACGCCGAGGAGCCGGCGGACGGGACCGAGGAGGACGCCGCCGAGGACGCGGAGGGCTCGGAGGAGACCGACGGGTCCGCGTCCGGGCAGCCGCCGTCCGACGGTACCGCCGAGGCGCCGGAGACCCCGGAGGCCCCGGACGAGTCCGCCGACGAGGCACCGCCGGCCGGCGACGCCCCCGAACGGGACGAGGGCGAGGAGGAGGACGAGTTCAACCCCTGGGACCCGCTGGGCCTGGGCCAGGGCCTCGCAGACCTGGGCGAGGACGTCTGGGACCTGCTGACCCCCGGCGAGCGCGAGGAGTTGGCCGAGGCCCAGCGCGAGGCCGAGGAAGCCGAGGAGGCGGAGGAGGCCGAGCGGGCCGCGGCGGAGGAGGCCGAGCGCCGCGAGGCGGAGGAGCGGGAGGCCGAGGAGGCCGAACGCCAGCGCGAGGAGGAGGAAGCCGCCAGGCGCGAGGCGGAGGAGGCCGAGCGCGCCGAACGCGAGGAGGCGGAACGCGAGGAAGCCGAACGCGAGGAGGCGGAGGCCGCCGCCAGGGAGGAAGAGGAGGCCGCCGCGCGCGAGGAGGAGGACCGGGCCGCCGACGAGGAGGCCGAGGCCGGCGCGATCCCCGGCGCCGGCGAGCCGTTCCCCTGCCCCACCGAGGAGCGGGTGCCCGGCGAGGACGAGCAGACCGCGATGACGCTGCCGGACGAGTCCTGGTACCTGGACGCCACCTATCTGACCCTGCGCGGCCTCAGCTACCACGGCGTGGTCAACGTGACGACGGCCAACGGGACGGTCAAGCAGGTACTCAAGTTCACCGCCGACAAGCTGGACATCGGCGACCTGCACCAGATCGTCGACGCCCAGGACGGCATCCGCTACCACGTGGCGACCGCGCCCGGCTCCAACTCGACCTTCCGGGACGGCACGGTGACGATGTACACCGAGCGGCTGGAGGGCAACCTCTTCGGCGTGATCCCGGTGACCTTCGACGCCGAGCACCAGCCGCCGCTGGACCTGCCGATCGCCCACTTCACCGACGTCTTCGTCACCCAGGCCGGGCAGTTCGGCGGCACCCTCTCCATGGAGGGGATGCACACCTACACCACGCCCGACGGCCCCACCGTCCCCTGACGGGCCGCAGGGAAGGCCCCGACTCCCCGTCCCCGCACAAACGGCTTCCCCGCCGCTCCCGAACCCTCGGAAGCGGCGGGGAAGCCGTGTGCGGAGCGAGCGGCGCGGGGCGGCTCAGGCGCCGCCGTGGCCGCCCAGGTGGTGGACGCGGACCATGTTGGTGGTGCCGGGCACGCCGGGGGGCGAACCCGCCGTGATGATCATGGTGTCGCCGGTCTCGTAGCGGTTGAGCCGGGAGAGCTCGGCGTCACACAGCTCGACCATCTCGTCCGTGTGGTTGACCAGCGGCACCACGAAGGTCTCCACCCCCCAGCTGAGCGTCAGCTGGTTGCGGGTGGACGCCTCGGTGGTGAACGCCAGGATCGGCTGCACCGCCCGGTAGCGGGAGAGACGGCGGGCGGTGTCGCCCGACTTGGTGAAGGCGATCAGCGCCCGCGCGTCCAGGAAGTCCGCCATCTCGGCCGCCGCCCTGGCCACGGAACCGCCCTGGGTGCGCGGCTTCTTGCCGGGCACCAGCGGCTGGAGGCCGCGCGAGAGCAGCTCCTGCTCGGCGGCGACCACGATCTTCGACATGGTCTTGACGGTCTCGATCGGATAGCGCCCCACCGAGGACTCCGCCGAGAGCATCACCGCGTCCGCGCCGTCCAGGATCGCGTTGGCCACGTCGGACGCCTCGGCGCGGGTCGGGCGCGAGTTGGTGATCATCGACTCCATCATCTGGGTCGCCACGATCACCGGCTTGGCGTTGCGGCGGCAGAGGTCGATCAGCCGCTTCTGCACCATGGGCACCTGCTCCAGCGGGTACTCCACGGCCAGGTCGCCACGGGCCACCATCACCCCGTCGAAGGCGAGGACGACCTCCTCCATGTTCTCCACGGCCTGCGGCTTCTCGACCTTGGCGATCACCGGCACCCGGCGGCCCACCCGGTCCATCACCCGGTGCACGTCCCGCACGTCGTCGGCGTTGCGGACGAAGGAGAGCGCCACCATGTCGGCGCCGAGCCGGAGCGCGAACTCCAGGTCCTCGACGTCCTTCTCGGAGAGCGCCGGCACGTTGACCGCGACGCCGGGCAGGTTGATGCCCTTGTGGTCGGAGATCACGCCGCCCTCGATGACGATGGTGCGCACCCGGGGACCGTCCACCTCCAGCACCTGGAGCGAGACGTTGCCGTCGTTGATCAGGATCGACTCGCCCTTGGCGACGTCGCCGGGCAGCCCCTTGTAGGTGGTGCCGCAGATCGAGCGGTCGCCGGGGACGTCCTCGGTGGTGATGGTGAACTCGTCGCCGCGCGTCAGCTCCACCGGCCCGTTGGCGAAGGTCTCCAGACGGATCTTCGGCCCCTGGAGGTCGGCCAGCACCCCGATCGGGCGGCCGGTCTCCTCGCTCGCCTTGCGGAGTCGGTGGTAGCGCTCCTCGTGCTCCTCGTGGCTGCCGTGGCTGAAGTTGAAGCGTGCCACGTTCATGCCGGCATCGATCAGCGACTTCAGGTTCTCGAAGGAGTCGACGGCGGGACCCAGGGTGCAGACGATTTTGGAGCGGCGCATGAAAGCGATCCTCTCATTTTGTTCCATGTGGGAATAATGGCGGGCTCAGGCTAGCGGAGTTCAGGCGTTGACCAGCGCGAACGCCTGGGTCGCGATCTCCAGTTCCTCGTCCGTCGGCACCACGGCGACCGCGACCCGAGCGTACTCCGGGGAGATCAGCCGGGGGCCGCGGTCGGCGGCGGTGTTCAGCCGTTCGTCGACGACGGGCCCCAGCGCGTCAAGGCCGGCGACGGCGGCCGTTCGCACGCGGGAGGCGTTCTCGCCGACCCCGGCCGTGAAGGTCACCGCGTCGACCCGGCCCAGCACCGCGAAGTAGGCGCCGATGTAGGAACGCAGCCGGTGCGCGTACACGTCGAACGCCAGCCGCGCGCGCCCGTCGCCCTCGTCCATCCGGCGCACCACCTCGCGCATGTCGTTGTCCCCGCACAACCCCCGCAGCCCGGAACGGGAGTTGAGCAGCTCGTCGATCTCGTCCACGGACATGCCCGCCACCCGGTGCAGGTGGAAGACGACCGCCGGGTCCACGTCCCCCGACCGGGTCCCCATCACCAGTCCCTCCAGCGGCGTCAGCCCCATCGAGGTGTCCACACACCGCCCGCCGGCCACCGCCGCCGCCGAGGCGCCGTTGCCCAGGTGCAGCGTGATGACGTTGACCTCCTCGGGGCGGCGGTCCAGCAGCGCGGCCGTCGCGCGCGAGACGAACGCGTGCGACGTGCCGTGGAAGCCGTAGCGGCGCACCCGGTGCGCGGCCGCCACGTCGGCGTCGATCGCGTAGCACGCCGCGTGGTCGGGGATGGTGGTGTGGAACGCGGTGTCGAAGACCGCCACCTGCGGCAGCTCCGGGTTGAGGGCGCGGGCGGTGCGGATGCCCGCCAGGTTCGCCGGGTTGTGCAGCGGAGCCAGGGGCACCAGCCGCTCGATCTCCGCCAGCACCCGGTCGTCCACCAGCGTCGGCTCGGTGAACGACCGCCCGCCGTGCACCACCCGGTGGCCGACCGCCGCCAGCCGGGGCGAGTCGAGACCGGTGCCGTCGGCGGCCAGCTCCTCGCCGGCCGCGCGCAGCGCCGCCGCGTGGTCCGGCACCGAGAGCGCGCGCTCCCTGCGCTCCCCGCCGGCCGGGGTGTGGACCAGCCGGCCGGTGCCCTGCTCCCCGATCCGCTCCACCAGCCCGGAGGCCAGCCGGCTGCCGTCGGCCATCTCCAGCAGCTGGTACTTCAGCGAGGAGGAGCCGGAGTTGAGCACCAGCACCTGAGTGGCTTTCACGCCGAGGCGTCCTTTCGGGTCCGGGCGGCGGCCTCCTGGGCCTGGACGGCGGTGATCGCCACCGTGTTGACGATGTCCTGCACCAGCGCGCCGCGCGACAGGTCGTTGACCGGCTTGCGCAGCCCCTGGAGCACCGGGCCGACGGCGACGGCGCCGGCCGAGCGCTGCACCGCCTTGTAGGTGGCGTTGCCGGTGTTGAGGTCCGGGAAGACCAGCACCGTGGCCTGGCCGGCGACCTCCGACTCCGGCAGCTTGGTCGCCGCCACCGAGGGCTCGACGGCCGCGTCGTACTGGATCGGGCCCTCCACCAGCAGCTCGGGCCTGGCCGCCCGCACCAGCTCGGTGGCCTCCCGCACCTTGTCGACGTCGGGGCCGGAGCCCGAGGTGCCCGTCGAGTAGGAGAGCATCGCCACCCGGGGCTCGACCCCGAACTCCGCCGCCGTCCGCGCCGACTGGACCGCGATGTCCGCGAGCTGGGCCGCGTCCGGGTCCGGGTTGACCGCGCAGTCCCCGTAGACCAGCACCCGGTCGGCCAGGCACAT
The DNA here is from genome assembly GCF_900230195.1 of Streptomyces zhaozhouensis. GTDB lineage: Bacteria > Actinomycetota > Actinomycetes > Streptomycetales > Streptomycetaceae > Streptomyces > Streptomyces zhaozhouensis. The sequence continues at coordinate 621,879 of NZ_OCNE01000001.1, read as the reverse complement.
GAAGAAGACGGAGGAGACGATCGCCGCGTCCGGCTTGGTGCGGATCACCTCGAACGCCGGCCTGATGGTGGCCGCCGTCGAGTGCGCGGCGCCGGAGACCATGCCGTCGGCCAGGCCCTCGTTGACCATCAGCGTGCCGAAGTAGGAGACGTCCGAGACGACGTCGTACGCCAGCTCCTCGCTGACCCCCCGGTGCGCCCGCAGCCGCGCGTAGACCTCGGCGAAGCGCTCGCGCAGCGGTGAGGCCACCGGGTCCACCACCCGCGCCACGGGCCCGGTGCCCTCGGCCGCCTCGTCCGCGCCCAACAGGGCCAGGTCGAGGCCGAGTTCGGCGGCGCGGCGGCGGACGGCCGGCTCCTCGCCGAGCAGCGTCAGGTCACAGACGCCGCGCCGCAGCAGTACCTCGGCGGCGCGCAGCACGCGCTCCTCGGTGCCCTCGGGCAGCACCACGTGGCGCCGGTCGGTGCGGGCCCGCTCGATCAGGCCGTGCTCGAACATCATCGGCGTCACCCGGTCCCCGCGCGCCACCGCCAGCCGCCCGGCGAGCGCGGCGGTGTCCACATGGGTCTCGAAGAGGCCGAGCGCCAGCTCCGCCTTGCGCGGCGTCGCCGCCGTCAACTGGCCCTCAAGCCCGGACAGCTCCGTCGCGGTGACGAACGAACCCGCCGCCACCGACAGCACCGGCGTCCCCGGCGCCAGCCGCGCCGCCAGCCTCGTCGTCGCCTCGTCCGGCCGTTCGCCCAACGTCAGCAGCACGCCGGCGATCGGCGGCGAACCCGCCGAGTGCGCGGCCAGCGCGCCCACCAGCAGATCCGCCCGGTCCCCCGGGGTGATCACCAGGGCGCCCTCGGTCAGGGCGGCGAGGAACGTCGGCAGCGTCGCCCCGCCGAAGACGAAGTCCCGCACGTCCCTCGCCAGCCCCGCGTGGTCCCCCAGCACCGTCTCCGCGCCGAGCGCCCTGGCGACCTGCGCCACCGTCGGCGCGGCCAGCGTCGGGTCGTCCGGCAGCACCGAGACCGGCACCGGCAGCCGGTCGGCCAGCGCCTCCAGCGTCGCGCCGGTCTCGGCGTCCGGGACCCGGTTGGCGACCATCGCCAGCACGTCGCAGCCGAGGGCGGCGAACGCGTTGTGCGCGTTGCGCACCTCGGCGGCGATGGCCTCGCCGTCCTGGTCGACACCGGCGACGACGGGCAGCACGGGCGCGCCGAACTCGTTGGCCAGCCGGGCGTTGAGCGTCAGTTCGGCCGGCAGCTGGGTGTCGGCGTAGTCGGTGCCCAGCACCAGGACCACCTCGTAGGCGTCGGCCACCCGGTGGTAGCGCCGCACCAGCTCGGTGACCAGCTCGTCCATCCCCCGCTCGGCCAGCAGCGCGGCGGCCCGCTGGTAGTCGAGGCCGAGTATCTCGTCGGCCGGCTGGCTCAGCCGGTAGCGGGCCCGCAGCAGCTCCACCACCTGGTCGGAGCGGCCGTCGTGCGCGAGCGGCCGGAAGAGCCCGACCCGGTCGACCGTCCTGGTCAACAGCTCCATCACGCCCAGCTCCACCAGCTGGCGGCCGTCGCCCCGGCCGATGCCGGTCACATACACGCTGCCTGGCACGTTCCCCTCCCTCTCCTCGCGCTACTCGGCGGGCCCGCGCCGGCCCACCGGCCGGCGACGCCGCTCCTCCGCCTGACCGTAACCCGGCGCTCGCCCGGCGGGCGCGGTGGCTTCCCCCGGCCGTCGCCGGCGACGTTCGTCGTCACCCAGCCTCTCGTGAAACAATCCGAACGGCCCCGAAGGCGAGGCCGGTCACCCTCATCCCCAACAGCGCCAACGAGGAAAGAGCGGTCCCAAAATGCGCATCGGAGTTCTCACCGCCGGCGGCGACTGCCCTGGTCTCAACGCGGTGATCCGGTCGGTTGTGCACCGTGCCGTGGTGGATCGCCGAGACCAGGTGATCGGGTTCGAGGACGGGTTCAAGGGGCTGCTCGAAGGCCGCTACCGTCCGCTCGACATCAACGAGGTCAGCGGCATCCTGGCCAGGGGCGGCACCATCCTGGGCTCCAGCCGGCTGGAGCGCTCCCGGCTGCGGGAGGCGTGCGACAACGCGGAGCAGTTCCGCCGCAAGCTCAGCCTGGACGCCCTGATCCCGATAGGCGGCGAGGGCACCCTGACCGCGGCGCGGATGCTGGCGGACGCCGGCATCCCCGTGGTGGGGGTCCCGAAGACCATCGACAACGACATCTCCGCCACCGACCGGACGTTCGGCTTCGACACGGCCGTCGGCGTGGCGACCGAGGCGATCGACCGGCTGAAGACCACCGCCGAGTCGCACCAGCGGGTGATGGTCGTCGAGGTGATGGGGCGGCACGCCGGCTGGATCGCGCTGGAGGCGGGCATGGCCGGCGGCGCGCACGGGATCTGCGTGCCGGAGCGGCCGTTCGAGGTCGACGCGATGTGCAAGATGATCGAGGACCGCTTCGAGCGCGGCAAGAAGTTCGCGGTGATCTGCGTCGCCGAGGGCGCCCGGCCGGCCGAGGGCTCGATGCCGTACGAGCGCGGCGAGATCGACCCCTACGGCCACGAGCGGTTCACCGGCATCGGCACCCGGCTCGCCGCCGAGCTGGAGCAGCGGCTCGGCAAGGAGGCCAGGCCGGTCATCCTCGGCCACATCCAGCGCGGCGGCACGCCCACCGCGTACGACCGGGTGCTGGCCACCCGCTTCGGCTGGCACGCGGTGGAGGCCGCGCACCGGGGCGAGTTCGGCATGATGACCTCGCTGCGCGGCACGGACATCGTGATGACCCCGCTGGCGGACGCGACCGCCGAGCTGAAGCGCGTGCCGCAGAACCGGATGGACGAGACCGAGGCCGTCTTCTGACCGTCTCCCGGTCTCACCGTCTCCCCGGCGTCCTGACGTCCCGGCGTCTCGACGGAGGGGGCGCGCGGCCGGTCCCCGGGCGCGGGGGCCGGCCGCGCGCGCTCTCAGCGCGCCCCGGCGCGTTCCCGTTCCGGCTCCCCGCCGTGTTCGCGCCCGGTCCCCGGGCGCGGGGGCCGGCCGCGCGCGGTCTCAGCGCGCCCCGGCGCGTTCCCGTTCCGGCTCCCCGCCGTGTTCGCGCCCGGGTGTCCGCCCCCGCTCCCGGCCGCGCGTGCCTCCGTGCAGCGCGACGGTCAGCGGGGTGGCGGTGAACACGGAGGACGCCGTGCCGACGACCAGCCCGATGAGCAGCGCCAGGGCGAAGTCGGTGAGGGTGCCGCCGCCCAGCAGCGCCAGCGCGCACAGGACGAAGAGCACCCCCATGCCGGTGTTGACCGTCCTCGGCAGGGTCCCCGTGATCGCCGCGTCGGCGTCCTCGGCGAACGGCCGGCGGCTCCCGCCCTCCCCGCCGCCGGCGGCGCGCAGCTCGCGCAGCCGGTCGAAGACGACGACCGAGTCGTTGACCGAGTAGCCGATGACGGTCAGCAGGGCGGCGAGGAAGACGCCGTCCACGGGCCGGCCGAGCCAGGCGAACGCGCCGACCAGGATCACCGCGTCGTGGACCAGCGCGACGACCGCCGCCGTGGCGTAGGTCCAGCGGAACCGGAAGGCCAGATAGGCCAGTTGGACCGCGAGCGCGGCGCCGAGCGCCCACAGCGCGGCGGTGCGCAGTTCCGCGCCCATGCTGGGGCCGATCATCTCGTCCCTGACCTTCTCGCCGCCGTCCCCGAGCCCGGCGAGCACCCGTCCGACCTCCGCCTCCTCCTCGTTCGACAGCTCCTGGACGCGCACCGAGACCTCGCCCTCCTCGGTGGTCTGCACCACCGCGCCGGGGAAGCCGGCGTCCGCGAGCGCGTCCCGCGCCTCCTCCGCGCCGACCGGGCGCTCGGTCGCGTACTCGACCATGCGTCCGCCGGTGAACTCCACGCCCAGCTCCAGACCGCGCACCCCGATGCCGCACGCGGCCAGCGCGACGGCGACGGCCGAGAGCGCCAGCCACAGCCGGTGCCGGCGCATCGGGCGCGGCCCCCGCCGCTCCAGCCAGGTGCGCACCCGGCCGCGCACCGCCACGCCGGACCTGGCGGCCCGCCGGCTCCCGCCCGGCCGGTCGACGGTGAGTCCCGCCAGGGCACGGGTGATCACCAGCGCGCTGAACATCGAGGCCAGCACGCCGATGCCGAGCGTCACGCCGAAGCCGCGTACCGGCCCGGAGGCGAGCAGGAATAGCAGCGCGGCGGCGATCAGCGTGGTGATGTTGGTGTCCGCGATGGCGCTGAACGCCCTGCGGAAGCCGGCGGCCAGCGCCGTGCGCACGGTGGTGGCGCGGCGCGCGGTGTACTCCTCGCGGGCCCGCTCGAAGACCAGCACGTTGGCGTCCACCGCCATGCCGATGGCCAGCGCGAACCCGGCGAGCCCCGGCAGCGTCAGGGTCGCTCCCAGGGCGACCAGCGCGGCGTAGGAGATCAGCGCGTAGCAGACCAGCGCGCACGCGGCCAGCAGCCCGAGCAGCCGGTAGACCACGATGACGAAGAGCGAGGTGAGCGCGGCGCCGATGAGCGCGGCCCAGGCGCTGGCCTCGATGGCCCGCTCCCCGAGGGTCGGGCCGACGGTCCGCTGCTCGACGGTCTCCACCGGAACGGGCAACGCGCCGCCGTTGACCAGCAGTTCGAGCTCCCGCGCGTCGTCGGCCGTGAAGTCGCCGGTGATCTGCGTGGTGCCGCCGGTGATGCCGGTGCCGCAGGCCACGGAGGAGGCGACGGAGGGCGAGGAGATCACCTCGTCGTCCAGGACGATGGCGACGCGGCGCGTCGGGTCGCCGGGCGCGGCGCAGGCGGCGCGGCCGGTCACCGCCGCCCAGGCGGCCTCGCCCGCGCCGTCGAAGTCCACGGTGACGTACCAGCCCGTGGCCCGCTGGGTCTCCAGCAGCGCCTCGGCCCCCGAGACCTGGGCGCCGGTCAGCTCGGCCGGGCCCAGCCGCAGCGGCCGCCCCTCCTCGTCGGGCAGGGTCCGTTCGCCCTCCTCGCCCTCCTCGCCCTCCTCGTCCGCCTCGGCGTCCGGGGCGGCGGCGCCGAGCACCGGGTGGAACGTCAGCTGGGCGGTGCGGCCGAGGACGTCGGCGGCCTCGGCCGGGTCCTGGACGCCGGGGAGTTCGACGATGATCCGGTTCTCGCCGGAGCGGGTGAGGGTCGGTTCGGCGACGCCGAGCGCGTCGACCCGCTGGCGCAGCACCTCCAGGGTGCGGTCGGTGGCGGTGGCGTCGGCCCGCGCGTCGGCGGTGTCGCGGGTCTCCAGCACGATCTGCGTGCCGCCGCGCAGGTCGAGCCCGAGGCGCGGCGGGACGGCGACGGCCAGGACGGCCGACAGGACGAGCACGAGCAGTGAGAGGGCGCAGCGCACCCGGGTGGCACGGGTCAAGGGAACGGCTCCAACGGGCATACCGCGGCGCACGGCGAACGTGGGCCGCGTGGGGGGCAGGTGAACCTGGGCTGGGTCAGCTGCCCGGGGGCGGAGCGCGTCCGGTGCGCGGCGCGGCGTACGGCGGGTGCGCGGCGGGGAGCCCGGCGCGCGCCGGCCCGGCGGCCGTGGCGCGCGCGACCGGCGGCGCCGACCGCGCCGGCAGCACCCACGGCTGCGGGTGCGCCTCGCCCTGCGCCGCCTGCTGCGCGCGCGGCGGCGCGACGGCCTCCGGCCGCTCCGCGCCACCGGCGCCGGCGGCCCGGTCGGCCGGTGCCTCGGCCGCCGCCGCGGCGGGCGCGCCCGCCGCGTGGACCGTGCCCGGCTGGGCGAAGAGGCCGACGACGACGAGCAGCAGGACGAGGGGCGTCAGCCACCGCCGTGCGCGGAGCCGCCCGAGGACCGCGGCGTGCCACGAGGGCATGGCGGCCTCCTCAGGCGTCCGGGGCGGCGACGTCGCGGCGACGGGCCCGTCGGGTTCAGGGCTCGATCAGACCGGCGCGGATAGCGTAACGGGTCAGTTCGAGGCGGTCCCGCATCCCCAGCTTGTGCAGCAGGTTGGCCCGGTGGCGGTGCACCGTCTTGACGCTGATCACCAGGGTGTCGGCGATCTCCTGCGAGGTGTGGCCCTCGGCGATCAGCTTCAGGACCTCCTCCTCGCGGGGCGTCAACAGGCTCTGCGGCACCTCCTCGCCGTCGCGCGCCCGGTCCAGGTAGTTGCGGATCAGCGCGGTCACGGCCCCCGGGTAGAGGAAGGGCTCGCCACGACGGACCGCGCGGCAGGCCTCGACCAGGTCGCGGTCGGCGACCGACTTGAGCACATAGCCGCAGGCCCCGGCCTTGAGCGCCTGGAAGAAGTACTGCTCGTTGTCGTACATGCTCAGCATCAGGATGCGCAGCCCCGGCCGGGTGCGGGCCAGTTCGCGGGCCGCCTGGAGCCCGGTCATGCGCGGCATGGCGACGTCGAGGATGGCCAGGTCCGCCTCGTGGGTCGCGGCGGCCCGCACGGCCTCGGCGCCGTCGCCGGCCTCGGCCACCACGGTGAAGTCCGGCTCGCCCTCCAGGATCAGGCGCACCCCCCGGCGCACCAGGGCGTGGTCGTCGGCGAGCAGGATGCGCGTCAGGGGGGCGCTGTTGTCGGTCACGGTCGGTCGCCCTCTCGCATGGTCGGCACGGTCAGCAGCACGCGGGTGCCGCCGGCGGGTCCGGGGGCGATGTCCAGGGTGGCACCGACCAGCAGCGCCCGCTCCCGCATCCCCCTGATCCCCGCGCCCTCGGGCGCCCCGCCGACGCCGTGCCCGTCGTCGTCGATCCGCAGCACGACACGGGACCCCTCGCCGTGGAGCGCGAGTTCCACGCGGGTGGCCTCGGCGTGGCGGGCGACGTTGGTCAGCCCCTCCTGGGCGATCCGGTAGACCACCAGCTCGGCGTCGGGGCCCAGCGCCGGCAGCCCGGCGCGCAGGTCGCGCGCGACCTTCACCCCGGTGTGGGTGGCGACGTCGGTGGCCAGCGACGTCAGCGCCGCCACCAGACCGAGGTCCTCCAGCACCCCGGGCCGCAGCCGCCGGGCGAGGCGGCGCACCTCGTCCAGGCTGTCCCGCACGGTCTCCTGCGCCAGCAGCAGCTCCCCGCGCAGCGGCTCGGGTGCCTGGTCGGCGACGCGCTTGATGCCCAGCAGGACCGCGGTGAGGCTCTGTCCCACCTCGTCGTGCAACTCGGCCGAGACACGGCGGCGTTCGGTCTCCTGCGCGGAGAGCGCGCGGGCGTTGGACAGGGCGCGTTCCGCCTCCAGCCGGTCCAGCATGGAGTTGAACGCGTGCACCGGCTCCGCGATGCCGCCGCGCGCCGGTGGGGAGAGCCGCTGTCCGGGACGGAGCAGGTCGACGGTGGACATCAGCCGCGACAGCCGGTCCAACGGGGCCAGCCCGATCCGCAGCAGCGCCGCGTTGGCGATCAGCATCACGGCGAGGCCGCCGAGCAGGATGGCCGCCTCGGGAAGCAGGATCGGCACCGAGACGGTCACCGGCGCCCACAGCAGCAGCGCCGTGGCGGCCCCCAGCACCACCGCGTTGAGGGCGAAGATCCGCCAGAAGAGCGACACCGGATCCGCGCCTCCTCGTTCCCGCCTGTGCCCGCGACCGCGCCGGGGGCGACGCGGCACCGTCCCCGGCCAAGCCTGCCTGGCGCGTCGCGACGGGTCGATGGCGACCGGGCCCCATTCGCCTCGGCCGGGGCGGGCCGTCGGCCGCGCCCTCTGCACCACGCTACCCACCCGAAATGGGGTCCGCGCCCCATGGCGGTCGCCACGGGGGTCGGGTGACACTGGGAATTTCAGGGAGGAGCGGACCGGTGCGCCGGACCACTCCTCCATACGATTGTGTGGCGAAGGGATCAAGTTCGCTATGGCACCGGAGACGTCCCGGCCCCCGGCCGACGCGCTGGACGAGCGGCAGGTGAGGGAGCGGCTCGTCCACGAGCGCGCGACCCGGTTGGAGCAGTTGCGGGCTCTCGACGAGTCCACCGCCGGCGCGGGCAACGACGCGCTGACCGTGACCCAACGGGGCGCCGTGCGCGCCGCGTTGGAGGACATCGACGCCGCGCTCGCCCGGCTCGCCGCCGGCACCTACGGCGCCTGCCAGGGGTGCGCCGCGCCGATCCCGGCGGGACGCCTGGAGATCCTGCCGCACGCCCGGTTGTGCGTCCCCTGCCGGGAGCGCGCGGGCTGACCCTCGGACCCCCACCGACACCGTCAGCTCCGGCCGCCGCCGGGGTCTTTTTCTTTTTGGGGCCCTTCCTGAGGGGCGCGGTGGAACGGAGCCCGTCCACCGCGCCCCGCCCCCCGCCCGAAGGGACGGAACCATGTCAGAACCGATCCCGCGCGCCCAACCCCCGCCCGTCGACCGCTGGTGGCGGTGGCGCCGGAACCCGCTCCGCCGCCGCGACGACCTCCTCCAGGCGTGGGTCGGCCTGGTGTTGGCGTCGACGGTCACGCTCGCCGCCCCGCTGGTGGCCTGGGCCGTCGGCTCGTCCGTCCACGACGCGCTGACCGCCGCGGCGCGCCGGGAGGCGGGGGAGGGGCGCCATCTGGAGGCCGCGCTGGTGGACGACGCGCCGCGCCATCCTGAGCCGGGCTCGGCGGAGGCGCGGGAGACGCGCTACCCGGCCGAGGTCCGGTACACCGCGCCGGACGGCACCGTCCGCACCGGCACCGCCGAGGTGCTGCCGGGACTGGCCGCCGGGGCGCGGACGCGGATCTGGGTGGACGGCGAGGGGAACGTCGCCGACCCGCCGATGAGCCGGGACGCCATCCGCTACCGCGCGGTGGGATGGGGCGGGGCCGGCGGCGGCGCGGTCGCCGTCACCGGCAGGGGCGCGTACGCCGCGACCGCCTGCCTCCTGGACCGCCGTCGGGCCGCCGCCTGGGACGAGGCGTGGCGGCGCGCCTCGGCGCGGTGGACCGCGCCCCCGTGACGCGCCGGCGCGAGCAACCCCCGGGCGCGCCTTCTCGTCCTTCCCGGTGTCCAGGTCGCGGGCGCGCCCCGTCGTGACAGGCCCGACCGTCCCGTGACCGGAAAGGCACCCGCATGGCATTCGACCCCGACATGTGCGTCGAAGTCCCCGCCGGTTTCGACGACTCGGACGAGGACACCCAGGTCTACCCCGTCGCCTGCAAGCTCTTCATGGGCGTCACCGCCTCCGAGGCGTTCGCCAGGGCGGGCCACTGGGTGGCCGCGCACGACGTCCGGGTGACGGACGTCTCCTGGGACAACATGCTCGGCGAGGACGAGCCCCACACGCTGAGTCTCTACTTCGTGTTCGAGCTGGACGAGGAGGACGAGGAGGACGAGGACTGAGCGGTCGCGGGCGTCAGCCGGCGAGGTCGGAGGGGTCCGTGTTGGCGCCGCAGAGCACCACGCAGACCTCGCCCGCGGACCCGTCAGGCGCCCCGGCCAGCGCCGTGGCCGCCGCGTGCTCCACCGCGATCCGGTGCTCACGCCAGAGCCGGAGCCGGGTGGCGACGATCGTCTCGTCCTCCACCAACTCCGCGCGCACATGGGGCTGCCGGCCCCACCACAGCGCGTCGGCCGAGACCCGGCGCGCGCCCAGCGAGTCGGCCGCGACCGAGGCCACGGGCACGTCCACCACCCGCCCGGCCTCCAGCGCCGCGTGCCACGCCCGGCAGTGCGCGGGCTCCACGCCCACCACGTCCAGCCCGTGCTCCGCGGCGGCCGCCGCCACCCCGGCCAGCAGCCCGCCGCCGCCCACCGCGACCACCACCGTGGTCACCGAGGGGCGGGCCGCGAGGATCTCCTCGACCAGGGTCCCGGCGCCGGCGGCGACCAGCGGCTGGTCGTAGGCGTGCGAGGCGAGTGCGCCGCTCTCGGCGACGAACCGCGCGCACGCCTCGGCCGCCTCGGCGTACTCCGTGCCGACCTGCCGCACCTCGGCGCCCAGCGCGCGCAGCCGCGCGACCTTGACGCCGGGCGCGGTGGTGGGCGTGAACACCGTCGCCGGCACCCCCTCGCGCGCCGCGGCCCAGGCGGCGGCGAGCCCCGCGTTGCCGCCGGAGGCGATCGCCACGCCGGCGGCGGGCAGCCGGCCGGCCGCGCGCCGTTCGCTGAGGAAGTTGAGCGCGCCGCGTGCCTTGAACGACCCGGTGTGCTGGAGGAACTCCAGGGCGAACCACGTCCGTTCCCCCGCACGCGCCAGCGCCACCGGCCGCGTGACCCCCGCGATCCGCTCGGCCGCCGCCCGCACGTCCGCGTACCCCAGCCCACTCGCGCTCATGCCGTCACTCTAACCACGGCGGCGGCTCAGCCCGCGGCCGACCAGAAGAGGGTGCCGTTGAGCGAGACCAGCGCGGCCAGCACCGCGAGGTCCGCGACGCCCAGCGCCGCGCCCAGCAGCGCCCGGCCGCGGCGGCGCGTGCCCCGCAGCAGTGCCACGGCGGAGAACGCCAGGGCCAACGGTCCGAGCAGCAGGTTGCCGACCAGCAGCCCGGTCAGGCCCGCGACGAACGCGGCCACGGCGGCGTCGTCCACGGTCCGTCGCCCCGCCGACTCCCCGCGCGCGGCGAGCCGTTCCCGCACGGCGAAGAGCGCCAGCCAGGTCGCGATGCCGCACCCCGCCACCAGCGTGAGGTCCACCGGCAGATGGGCGGCGGCACCGGTCAGGACGCCGAGCCCGGCGAGCGCGAAGACGAGGAAGAGCACGATCGGCCCCCTTCGGGTTCAGTGAACAGTTGTAGGAACAGTTGTGCACTGAGTCTGAGTGTAGCGATCCTGGCGCGCACGGGGAAACAGTTGTTTACTGAATCGGATGAGCCGCACCACCGTGACCGGGTCCCGCGAGGCCCAGAAGCTGAGGACGCGTCAGGCGATGCTCGACGCCGCGCTCGACCTGCTGGAGGAGCAGAGCCTCTCCAGCCTCGGCCTGCGCGAGGTCACCCGTGCCGTGGGCGTCACGCCCACGGCCTTCTACCGGCACTTCCGCGACATCGAGGACCTGGGCGTCGCCCTCGTCCACCAGGCCCTCGGCAACCTGCACACCCTGGTCCGTGCCACCCTCGTCGAGCACGACGACGTCGGGGACCGGATCGACCACACCGTCGCGCTGATCGAGCGCCATGTCCGCGCCCACCCCGCGCATCTGCGTTTCCTGGTGCGCGAGCGGCACGGCGGCGTCCGTGCCGTGCGCCTGGCCATCGCCGAGCAACTCGATCGCTTCGTGCGGGAGTTGGCCGCCGTTCTCGCGCTGGAGGAGATGTCCGAGGGCTGGAGCGAGTCCGAGCTGGAGATGCTCGCCGGGCTGCTGGTCGACCAGATGGTGCTGGCCGTCTCGGCCTTCCTCTCGGCGATGCTCGACGAGGGCCCGTCCGCCCCCGAGGTCGCCGCCGCCACCGGCCTCCGACTCCGCCTGATCCACCTCGGCCGCGCGGCCTCGGGCCGGCGGGCCCCGTGAGGACCGACCGCCCCCCGCGCGCAGTCCCCCGAGCCGGCGCCGGCGTGTGAGGGGCGCGGGGAACTGCGCGAGTAACCGGCCGCCGGGGTCACGTCGACGACCCACCCGTCCATGAAGCTCCGTAGTCGACCGCGGCCCGCCGCCCGGCATTCGCGCGGTTCCCCGCGCCCCTGAGGGGGTTGGAGGGGCGCGGGGAACTGCGCGGGTAACCGGCCGCCGGGGTGAGGGCGGCAGGACACCGATCAGTCGCGGACGGTGGTCGCTCCCCAAAGCGCCGGCAAGGCCGCCGCTCCCGGAAACCGCCGGTGAGGCGGTAGGTTCGGGCGCCATGGACATAGCGATCAGATCCGGTTATGTGGTGCCCGTGGACGGCGAGCCCATCACCGGAGGCACGGTGCTGGTGGTTGACGGGAGGATCGCGGCCGTCGGGCCCGACGCCGAGGTGGCGGTGCCGGACGGGGTGCGGGTCGTGGACGCGGCCGGGCGGTGGGTGCTGCCGGGGTTCGTGGAGGCGCACGGACACATCGGGGTCCACGAGGAGGCCGAGGGCTGGGCCGGCCAGGACACCAACGAGATGACCGACCCGGTCGGCGCGCGGATGCGGGCGTTGGACGCCATCAACCCGGCCGACCTCGGCTTCGCCGACGCGCTCGCCGGCGGCGTCACCAGCGCCGTGATCAAGCCGGGCTCCGGCAACCCCATCGGCGGCCAGACCGTCGCGGTCAAGTGCTGGGGCCGGACCGTCGACGACATGCTGGTGCGCCAACCGGTCAGCGTGAAGAGCGCGTTGGGCGAGAACCCCAAGCGGATCTACGGCGAGAAGAAGCAGCTGCCCTCCACCCGGCAGGGCGTCGCCGCCGTGATCAGGGACGCGTTCACCCGCGCACAGGACTACCGCGCGCGCCGGGCGCGGGCCGAGGAGGAGGGGAAGCCGTTCGAGCGCGACCTCACCCTGGAGGCGCTGGTCCGTGTGCTGGACGGTGAACTGCCGTGGTGCCAGCACAGCCACCGCGCCGACGACATCGCCACGGCGATCCGGCTGGCCGACGAGTTCGGCTACCGGCTGGTGCTCAACCACGGCACCGAGGGGCATCTGCTGGCCGACGAGATCGCCCGCCGGGAGATCCCGGTGATCAGCGGGCCGCTCTTCACCTCGCGCAGCAAGGTGGAGGTGCGCCACCGCACCCTGGCCAACCCGGGCATCCTGGACCGCGCCGGCGTGCGGGTGGCGATCACCACCGACCACCCGGTGGTGCCGATCAACTTCCTGGTCCACCAGGTGACGTTGAGCGTCAAGGAGGGGCTGGACCGGGACCGGGCGCTGGCCACCATCACCACCAACCCGGCCGCGATCCTCGGTCTCGACGACCGGGTCGGCGCGCTGCGGCCGGGGCTCGACGGCGACGTGGTGATCTGGTCGGGCGACCCGCTCGACGTGATGAGCCGCGCGCTGCGGGTCTTCGTCGAGGGCCGCGAGGTCTACTCCTACGACACCGGGCGCGGCGTCGGCGAGGTCCTCGACCCGTTCTACCGGGAGTCGGAGGCGGGCTCGGCCCGCTCGTAGGGGTCGGGGGCCGGGGCGAACCAGACGGTGGCCAGCGGCGGCAGCGTCGGGGTCACGCTGGCCGGCTGGCCGTGGCTGGGGGCCGCCTCGGCCTTCAGCGGCTCGGGGTTGATGACCCCGCCGCCGCCGTAGCGGAGCGCGTCGGTGTTCAGCACCTCGCGCCAGGCGTCGGCGGCGGCGGGCACCCCCAGCCGGTAGTCCGGGCGGACCACGGCGGAGAAGTTGCTGACCGCCAGTAGCGGGCTCCCGTCGGCGGCGAAGCGCAGGAACGCCAGCACGTTGTCGGCGGCGGCGTCGGCCGCGACCCAGGAGAAGCCGCCCGGGTCGGTGTCGCGCTCCCAGAGCGCGGGGGTCGCGCGGTAGCGCGCGTTCAGCTCGCGCACCAGGTCGCGCACGCCCCGGTGGTCGCCGGCGGCCACGTAGTCGTCGTCGAGCACCCACCACTGGGGGCCCTCGGTCTCCGACCACTCGGCGCCCTGGGCGAACTCCTGCCCCATGAACAGCAGTTGCTTGCCCGGATGGGACCACATGAACCCCAGTGCGGCCCGCAGGTCGGCCCGGCGGCGCCACCAGTCGCCCGGCATCTTGTTGACCAGCGCGCCCTTGCCGTGGACCACCTCGTCGTGGGAGAAGGGCAGCACGTAGTTCTCCGAGTAGGCGTAGTGCATGGCGAACGTCATGCGGTGGTGGTGCCACGCCCGGTGTACCGGGTCCTCCGCCAGATACCTCAGCGAGTCGTGCATCCAGCCCATGTTCCACTTGAAGCCGAAGCCCAGCCCGCCGTGGTCGGTGGAGCGGGTGACGCCGTCCCAGGCCGTGGACTCCTCGGCGACGGTGAAGACACCGGGGCAGCGGCGGTAGACCGTGGCGTTCATCTCCTGGAGGAAGGCGACGGCGTCCAGGTTCTCCCGGCCGCCGTGCGCGTTGGGCAGCCACTCGCCTTCCTCGCGCGAGTAGTCCAGGTAGAGCATGGAGGCGACGGCGTCCACCCGCAGCCCGTCCACGTGGTACTCCTCGCACCAGTAGACGGCGTTGGCCACCAGGAAGTTGCGCACCTCGCGGCGGCCGTAGTCGAACTCCAGCGTGCCCCAGTCCGGGTGCTCGGCGCGGCGCGGGTCGGGGTGCTCGTAGCAGGGGGTGCCGTCGAAGCGGGCCAGCGCCCACTCGTCCTTCGGGAAGTGCGCGGGCACCCAGTCGATCAGCACCCCGATCCCGGCCTGGTGGAGCGCGTCCACCAGGTGCTTGAAGTCGTCCGGGGTGCCGAGTCTGGCGGTGGGCGCCCAGTAGCCGGTCACCTGGTAGCCCCAGGAGCCGCCGAAGGGGTGCTCGGCCGGGGGCATCAGCTCGACGTGGGTGAAGCCCAGGTCGTTCACGTAGGCCGGGAGTTCCTCGGCGAGCTCGCGGTAGCCGAGCCCGGGGCGCCAGGAGGCGGGGTGCAGCTCGTAGACCGACATCGGCGCGGCGTGCGGCCGGCGCCGCGCGCGGGAGGCCAGCCAGGCGTCGTCGCCCCAGACGTACTCGCCGCGGTGCACGACGGAGGCGTTGGCCGGCGGGCACTCGGTGCGGCGCGCGAGCGGGTCCGCGCGCAGGGAGTGCACGCCGTCGGCGCCGAACACGTCGTACTTGTACAGCGCGCCGGAGTCCACCCCCGGGACGAACAGCTCCCACACGCCGCTCGCGCCGAGCGAGCGCATCGGCAGCGCCGTCCGCTCCCAGTGGGTGAAGTCCCCGACCACCCGCACCCCGCGCGCGTTCGGTGCCCAGACGGTGAAGCGGGTGCCGGCCACGCCCTGGTGGACCATCGGGCGGGCGCCGAGGGCCTCCCACAGCCGTTCGTGCCGGCCCTCGGCGATCAGGTGGAGGTCCAGCTCGCCGAGGGCCGGCAGAAAGCGGTAGGCGTCGTGTCCCACCGACTCGGAGCCGTCGGGGTAGGCCGTCACCAGCCGGTACTCCTCGGGCGGCGGGCCCGGCAGCACGCCGGCGAAGAGGCCGTCCCCCAGGGCCTCCAACGCGGTGTCCACGCCGCCGACGCGCACCGAGACCCGGCGCGCGAGCGGGCGCAGCGCGCGAACGAGCGTCCCCTTCGCGACCGGATGCGCCCCCAGCAGCGCGTGCGGATCGTAGTGCGCTCCTTCGAGCAACAACGCGCGGTCCTGGGCGGAAAGCTTCACGGTGCGGGTCTCCTCGGGGGGAACGGCGGGAGCGCCGGGGGATCGACAGGATGCGGGACGGGGAGGTGTGCTCAGGCGGCGGCCTCGGCCAGCCGCCGGATCGCCATCATCGGGACCGGCAGCCAGGAGGGCCGGTGGCGCGCCTCGTACAGCACCTCGTAGACGGCCTTGTCCGTCTCGTACGAGAGCAGCAGCTCCCGTTCGGCCAGGGGGTCCTCGCCCCCGGCGTCCGCGTAGCCGGCGCAGTAGGCGGCCCGGTTGGCGCGGGACCACTCGGCGGCTCCGGAGTCGCCGTCCACCTGGTGCTGGCAGGCCGCGTAGTCGAAGGAGCGCAGCATTCCCGCCACGTCCCGCACCGGCGGCCCCGGCTCCCTGCGGTCGGCGAGCGGCCTGGCCGGCTCGCCCTCGAAGTCGATCATGGTCCAGTGGGCGCCGGCCTCGCCCCCCGGGCCCTGGGCCGTCAGCACCTGGCCGAGGTGGAGGTCGCCGTGCAGCCGTTGGACGCGGGCGCTGCCGCCGCGCGCCGCGTGATCGGCGAGCGCGACATAGCCCCGGCGCAGCCCGTCGCGGTAGGGGCGGAGCGCGGAGACCACCTCGACGGCCTGGTCCAGCCGTTCCATCATGCCCAGCGCGATGCCCTCCAGCCGGCGCCCGGCCAGCAGGTCGGTGGGCAGCGCCTCGGCCAGCGCGGCGTGCACCTCGGCCGTGGCCCTGCCGAGCGCGTGGGCGGCCGGCGTGAAGTCCGGGCCCTCGGCGAGCGAACGCTGGGCCAGTTGCCACCCGTCGGTCGAGCCGGCGAGGAACGGCTGGAGCACCCCCAGGGTCAGCGGCTCGTCGGGGCCGCCCGGCCAGTGCGCCTCGAACCAGGCGGCCGGCGCCGGCACCCGGGCGCAGCCGGTCCTGGCCAGCGCCAGCGGCAGCTCCAGGTCGGGGTTGACGCCGGGGGAGACCCGGCGGAAGAGCTTGAGGATGTGGGCGTCGCCGAAGACCACGGACGAGTTGGTCTGTTCGCCGGTGAGCACGCGGGGCGCGAGGCCGGAGGGGATGGCGGCGCCGGGCGCCCGGCCGAAGGTCAGGGTGCCCAGGCGGCCGGGGGTGCGCAGCCGCTCCAGCAGCAGCCCGGCCAGGCGCGGGTCGTGCAGCGCCTCGTAGACGGCCCGCCCGCGCAGCGGCCCCTCGGTGGGGCGGCCGACCAGTGCCGGTCCGAGCGCGTCGGGCAGCGCGGCCCTGACCCCGAGCAGCAGCTGGTAGCAGTCGCCGGCCGAGGCGTCGGGCGACCGGCCGGGCCGTGCCCCCGCCCGCACCAGCAGGTGGAGCAGGCCGGGGGCGGTGCCCGTGGGGGAGAGGGGGAGCAGCTCGGTCGCCGAGATCAGCGCCAGCTCGCCGAGCGGGCGCCCCTTGCCCGCGAACCAGCGTTGCTCCGGAAGCCAGTTGGCGAGCAGCCCGGTGAGGGAGCGCAGCAGGGCGCTGCCCTGTGCCTGCGAGGACGGGGACTGACCCTGCGAGCCGGATGCCCGAGCGGTCCGGGGCGCGGAACTATCCGACATATCATCCTTTCCCCGGGCATGAGATATGTCACGAAGTGTCCCGGATCGAGGCGTGAGTTGCCTGGTCGTGCGGGACGTGTCGTGCAGGAACGGCCGTGCGGGTGAGGGCCGTAACGGAGCGGGAGGCCCTGGCCAATGCCCTGCCGGGGGGAGGCTTCCCCCAGCGTGCTGGGGGTAAGCCCGTGCGGCGCCCTTCTACGCCTTATGACTCCGAGGCTTTACGGAGCCGAAACCAGTAGAACCCGTGACCCGCCAGGGTCAGCAGATAGGGCAGTTCCCCGATGGGCGGGAAGCGCACCCCGCCGATCAGCTCGACGGGCACCCGGCCCGTCCACGGCCTCAGGTCCAGCTCGGTCGGCTGGGAGAACCGCGAGAAGTTGTTGACGCACATCACCAGGTCGTCGCCGTGCTCCCGCAGATAGGAGAGCACCGCCGGGTTGGACGAGGGCAGCTCGGTGTAGGTGCCGAGCCCGAACGCCGGGTTCTGCTTGCGGATCTCCACCATCCGCCGCGTCCAGTGCAGCAGCGAGGCCGGCGAACTCATCGCCGCCTCGACGTTGGTGACCTGGTACCCGTACACCGGGTCCATGATCGTCGGCAGCGACAGCCGGCCGGGGTCGCAGGAGGAGAAACCCGCGTTCCGGTCCGGTGTCCACTGCATCGGGGTGCGGACCGCGTCCCGGTCGCCGAGCCAGATGTTGTCGCCCATCCCGATCTCGTCGCCGTAGTACAGGATCGGCGAGCCGGGCAGGGAGAGCAGCAGCGCGGTGAAGAGCTCGATCTGGTTGCGGTCGTTGTCCAGGAGCGAGGCCAGCCGCCGCCGGATGCCGATGTTGGCGCGCATCCGCGGGTCCTTGGCGTACTCCGCGTACATGTAGTCGCGCTCCTCGTCGGTGACCATCTCCAGGGTCAGCTCGTCGTGGTTGCGCAGGAAGATCCCCCACTGGCAGCCGGCGGGGATCTGCGGGGTCTTGGCGAGGATCTCCGAGACCGGATAGCGGGACTCCCGGCGCACGGCCATGAAGATGCGCGGCATCACCGGGAAGTGGAACGCCATGTGGCACTCGTCGCCGCCCTTGTCGTAGTCGCCGAAGTAGTCGACGACGTCCTCGGGCCACTGGTTGGCCTCGGCGAGCAGCACCGTGTCGGGGTAGTGCGCGTCGATCTCGGCCCGCACCCGCTTGAGGAAGCCGTGGCTGGCCGGAAGGTTCTCGCAGTTGGTGCCCTCCTCCGCGAAGAGGTAGGGCACGGCGTCCAGCCGGAAGCCGTCGATGCCGAGGTCCAGCCAGAACTTCAGCGCGGAGATCATCTCCTCCTGGACCGCCGGGGACTCGTAGTTGAGGTCCGGCTGGTGGGAGAAGAAGCGGTGGAAGTAGTACTGCTTGCGGACCGGGTCGAACGCCCAGTTCGACGACTCGGTGTCGACGAAGATGATCCGGGCGTCCGCGTACCCCTTGTCGTCGTCGGCCCAGACGTAGTAGTCGCCGTAGGGGCCTTCCGGGTCCCTGCGGGACTCCTGGAACCAGCGGTGCTGGTCGCTGGTGTGGTTCATCACGAAGTCGATGATGACCCGCATCCCCCGCTGGTGGGCCGCGTCCACGAACTCCACGAAGTCCGCGAGGTCACCGAACTCGGGGAGCACGTCCGTGTAGTCCGACACGTCGTACCCGCCGTCGCGCAGCGGGGACTTGAAGAAGGGCGGCAGCCACAGGCAGTCCACGCCCAGCCACTGGAGATAGTCGAGTCTCGCGGTGATCCCCTTCAGATCACCGACACCGTCGCCGTTGCTGTCCTGGAAGGAGCGGACGAGGACCTCGTAGAAGACCGCGCGCTTGAACCACTCGGGATCGCGGTCGCGGGCTGGCGTGTCCTCGAAGGTGTCGAGGACCGGCTCATTGACGCTCATCGTTGGGTGACCCTCCGGTCTGTGAGGACGGTCGCAGGGCCAGTACGTGGGCCGAGGAGGCGTACGCATCCGCACGGCCCGGCTCAAGCCGCACATAGTTGTCCCTGCCCCAGTAGTAGGTCGTCCCGGTGAGCTGGTCGCACACCGGAAAGGGCTCGGCGCCACCTTCCTGCGCGGGCGTGAGGCCGCACCCCTGGAGTTGCTCCATATCCAACGAGACCGTCGCTTCGTGGGTGTGGTGGGGATCGAGGTTGACCACGATCAGCACGCAGTCGGCCTGAGGTGTCCGCGTCCGCTTGGAGTAGGCCAGGATGTGCTCGTTGTTGGTGCGGTGAAAGTGAAGATTCCGAAGCTGCCGCAGCGCGGGGTGGCGCCGCCGGAGCGCGTTGAGCAGCGAGACGAGCCCCGTGATGCTCTCCCCCGAGGCCTCGGCGCCCGCCCAGTCGCGCGGGCGGAGCTGGTACTTCTCCGAGTCCGCGTACTCCTCGCTCCCCGGCGCCGCCGGCGTGTTCTCGCACAGCTCGTAGCCCGCGTACATCCCCCAGGTCGGGGAGAGGGTCGCCGCCAGCACCGCCCTGGTCTGGAACGCGGGCCGGCCGCCGTTCTGGAGATAGGCGTGCAGGATGTCCGGGGTGTTGACGAAGAAGTTCGGCCGCATATAGGACGCGGCGGGCCCGCTGAGTTCCGTCAGGTACTCGGTGAGTTCGTCCTTGGTGTTGCGCCAGGTGAAATACGTGTAGGACTGCTGGAAACCGATCTGTGCCAACGTGTGCATCATCGCCGGCCTGGTGAACGCCTCGGCCAGGAAAAGCACGTCCGGATCGGTCCTGTTGATCTCCATGATGACCTTCTCCCAGAAGACCACCGGCTTGGTGTGCGGGTTGTCCACCCGGAAGATCCGCACGCCGTGCGACATCCAGAACCGAAGCACCCGCAACGTCTCGGTGACCAGGCCGCGGAAGTCCTGCTCGAAGGAGATCGGATAGATGTCCTGGTACTTCTTCGGCGGGTTCTCGGCGAACGCGATCGTTCCGTCCGCGCGCCGCGTGAACCATTCCGGGTGGGACTTCACCCACGGATGGTCGGGACTGCACTGGAGGGCGAAGTCGAGCGCCACCTCCATCCCCAGCTCCCCGGCCCGCGCGACGAACGCGTCGAAGTCGTCGAGGGTGCCCAGGTCCGGGTGGACCGCGTCGTGGCCGCCGTCGGCCGAGCCGATCGCCCAGGGCGAGCCCACGTCGTCGTGGCGCGCCGAGAGCGCGCCGCCGCGTCCCTTGCGGAACGCCGCGCCGATGGGGTGGATCGGCGGCAGATAGACCACGTCGAAGCCCATCTGCGCGACGGCGGGCAGCCGTTCGGCGGCGGTGCGCAGGGTGCCGGAGACGGGGGGCGTGTGGGGCCGGACGCGCGCGCCCTCCGAGCGCGGGAACAGCTCGTACCAGGAGCCGAAGAGGGCCCGTTCGCGCTCGACCACCAGCGGAAGCGGCCGGGAGGCGCTGAGCTGTTCGCGCAGCGGGTGGGCGGTCAGCACCCCGACGAGCTCGGCGGACTGCGCGACCGCCAGCCGGGTCGCCGGCGGCAGTTCGGGGTCCTCCAGCGCGTCGGCGGCGCGCAGCACCGCCTCGCGCCCGTCGTTCTTGGGCACGCCGACGGCCGCGCGGCGCAGCAGCTCCGCGCCCTCGAGAAAGGTCAGCTCGATGTCCACGCCGGCCGGGACCTTGATCGCGGCGCGCTGCCGCCAACTGGTGACCGGGTCGCCCCACGCCTCGACGGCGAACGTCCAGCGGCCCTCGCGGTCGGGGGTGATCTCGGCACCCCACCGGTCGAGTCCCGGCTGGAGCTCCCGCATCGGGATCCACGGGCCGCCGCGGCCGCCCGGGTCGCGCAGCACGACGTTGGCGCCGACCGCGTCCGGGCCCTCCCGGAAGACGGTGGCCGTCACCGGGAACGTCTCGCCCGGAACGGCCTTGACCGGGCGGCGCCCGCAGTCAACGCGCGGTTGGACGTCGAGGACAGGGATACGACCGATCATGTGGGGATCACCTGGATGCGTCGGGGGCGGGCTTTTTCCCTCGCCGGGAGGGAACTTCGTCCTTTGTATCCGCTGAACCGCTGAATGGCGGGATTCGGGCATGGCCGCTCCGGTGCGCGTTCACTCGTGTGGGGGGTGCCGTGTCGCAAGCCTGCCCACGCGGGGCCCCCGCACAATCCGCTCCCCGATGACCGTCACGTATCCGGTCGGGAAAACTCCGGAGCAGCCCCCGAAGATCCGGTGATGTCGTATACACCGCACGGTATTACGCCCGGAACAATCGCCGCGACAGCGCGGCAGCACGCCCTCGCGGAAGCGCGCGCGGGAAAGCCGGCCCCCACCTGCGGGAAACAGGTGGGGGCCGGCTCCGGTGAATCCGTGAATGGTCCGGTGGCACATTCCCCCGGACAGGACCGGAGGCGGGGCCCACCGGCCGGGAGCGCCTACTGGTAGGAGATGTCGTCCTCGGAGTAGAGGCAGTGGGTGCCGTCGGGACCCTCGCCGCTCTCCTCCGGCTCGTCGCCCGAGTCGTTGCCGATGTACCGCTGGCACGGCACGACCCCGTCGTCGCCGATCACCGTGACGGCGCGGAGGATGGCGGTGTCACCGTAGTTCTCGTTGATCCCGGCCAACCGGTCGGCCGGCGCGGTCACCTCCACGCCGTCCAGCACCACGGAGCGCTGGTACTGGCCGGAGCAGTTGCCGCACGAGCGGTAGAGGGTGGTGAAGTCCTCGGCCGCGAAGTCGGTGACGGTCAGCGTCCCGCCGCCGTTGTGCTGGAGCACCTTGTCGTCGGCGCCGCGCGCCGCGCCGCCGGAGACCGTGAAGACGGAGCCCTCGCCGCCCCGGAAGGTCGCGGCGTCCTCGCCGACGTCCTCCCACCACACGCGGTTGAGCGCGCAGCTGCCCTCGCAGTGCACCCCGTCGGCGCCCGGCGAGCCGATGATCACATCGTTCAACGAGCCGCCCTCGGCCACCTCGAAGACCGGCAGCTGGTCCTCGCCCTGGTCGCCGTCGCCGAGCCCGGGGCCCGGCACATAGCGCACGTTGCCACCGTCGAACGGGCCGTCCACCTCGATCGTCTCGTTCACCTCCACCTCGTCGGCGGCCTCCGGCCAGTCGACCGCCAACGCACCGGACTCGGCGGCGGTCGAGGCCGTCGACACCTCGGATGCGGTCGAGGCCGTCGACGCGGCGGCGTCCAGCGCGAAGCCGGGGTGCGGCGGCTGGTTGTAGGCCGTGTTCTGCCAGGCCACGCCCGTGCGGTACTGGCGGTCCTCCATCAGCGTCGGGAACGACAGGTCACTGGGGATGTCCGTCGAGTGGACGCGCAGCGCGCTGTTGTCCGAGGTGCGCCAGATGACCTCCTCGCGCCAGTCGCCGAGGATGTCGGCCGACAGCGCGGGCGTCGCCTTCGTGCCGTTGTTGGAGGCCACGCCCTCGGCGGTCAGCAGCCGCTCGTCGCCGTCGGGGCCGTACTTGTCGATGTGGGTGTCGTCCAGCAGCTCGCGGGTCGCGTCACCGTCCCACCACACCAGGAAGTTGGCGCTGGACGGCTTGCGGCCGATCTCGGCGCCCGACAGGTCGCGCAGCGCACCGTCGGCGCTGGACCAGAACTCGGCGCCCGGGTTGTCCGCCCAGATGTCGCCGGCCACGCCGCGCCCGTTGTCCGAGCCGCCCGGGGTCTCCCACAGCACGTCCCCGTTCGCCGGGTCGATCAGCAGCGAGGCCGGCGAACCGCTGTTCTCCGAGACCTTGTAGAACTCGAGCCCCTCGCGCGCCGGGTCGAAGTCCCCCAGGTGCTGGGCGTCGCCGTGCCCGGTGCCGGTCGTCCACATCGGCGAGCCGTCGTCGTCGATCGCCATCGCGCCGTAGACGATCTCGTCCCGGCCGTCGAGATCCACGTCGCCCACGGAGAGGCTGTGCGAGCCCTGCCCCGCGTACTGGTCGCCGGACACGTCGCTGTCGAAGAACCAGCGCCGGGTCAGCGACTGCCCGTCGAAGTCCCAGGCCGCGACCGTGGAGCGGGTGTAGTAGCCGCGCGCCATGATCAACGAGGGGCCCTCGCCGTCCAGATAGGCGGTGCCGGCGAGGAACCGGTCGACGCGGTTGCCGTAGTCGTCGCCCCAGTCGCCGACGTCGCCGCGCGGCGGCGCGTAGTCGACGGTGTCCACCGCCGCGCCGCTCGGCCCGTCGAAGACGGTCAGGAACTCGGGCCCGGACAGCACGTAGCCGTCGCCGTTGCGGTGGTCGGCGCCCGCGTCGCCGATCACGGCGCCCGTGCCGTCCACCGTGCCGTCGGCGGTCTTCACGGCGACCTCGGCCGTGCCGTTCCCGTCGTAGTCGTACACCTGGAACTGGGTGTAGTGCGCGCCGGCCCGGATGTTGCGGCCCAGGTCGATCCGCCACAGCTGCTCGCCGGTGAGGGTGTACGCGTCCAGGTAGACGTTCCCGGTCACGCCGGCCTGCGAGTTGTCCTTCGCGTTCTCCGGGTCCCACTTGACGACGATCTCGAACTCGCCGTCCCCGTTCAGGTCGCCCACCGAGGCGTCGTTGGGCACGTGCTCGTTCGAGGGCCGGTCCAACGGGATGTCGGTGGACGCGGTCGGCATGGCCAGCGCCTCGTCGGCGGCCCTCGTCTCGACGCCGTCGGCCACGGTGGTCAGGGAGTACTCGGCGTCGGTCGGCGCGCCCTCGTCGAGGTGGCTGGTGCGCCCGGTCAGCGGCTCGTCGGTGATCCGGGCGCCGTCCCGGTAGAGGTGGAAGGCGATGTCGTCGGGGTCGGCGGCCAGCGAACGCCAGCTCACCAGGTTGCCCTGGTCGCCGCCGACGCTGACCAGGCCGCGCCCCAGGCCGTCCGCCGGCGCCGTGGCGGCCGGTTCGGCGCCGGCGGACGCCTCGCCCGCCTCGGCCAGCGCGGCCATGCCGCCGGAGGCCAGCACGCCGCACAGGGCGGCGGCCAGCAGCGCCCTGCGGCGCCTGGGGGATCGTGCGCGTTGCGGGGAAGACACGGGATCTCCTCGTTCGTGGGGGGAGTACGGGTCTGTCTCCTCCCGGTGGTCGCCGGGGCGCATGAGGTTGCCGCGCCCCGCGGGGAATCTCGCGCCGGCGCGGACGACCGCGCGCATCCCGGCCGCGTGCGCCCGCGGCGCGAACCCCGTCCGCGCGCCGCCCCGCGCGGGCCTCTCGGGGACGGAACGCGCCGCGCGCGCGGCCCGCGCGCCACGTCTCAGCTCGGTATCGCCGCGCTTGACGATGTTCACAGTCAAATTCCCGCGCAGTAATGTGCGGTCCACCGGACAGGGCACACGCCCCGACCCCTCTGAGGTGGATCAATGCGCATAGCAAGACCCCGCGCCGCGAGGACGTTCGTGGCGGCCCTGGCGATCGGGCTGGTCGCCAGCGGCTGCGCGAGCGAGCGCGACGACGACAACTCCGGTGGCGACTCGGAGGTGTTCGTCTTCGGTGCGGCCGGCGACCCGGCCGCCATCGACCCGTCCCTGGGCAGCGACGGAGAGACCTTCCGTGTGACCAGGCAGGCGTTCGAGACCCTGATCGACCACGAGCCGGGCGGCACCGAGCTGGTCGGCGGACTCGCCCACGACTGGTCCTCCAACGAGGAGGGCACGGAGTGGACGTTCGAGCTCGAGGAGGGCGTGACCTTCCACGACGGTGAGGAGCTGACGGCGGAGGTCGTCTGCCAGAACTTCGACCGCTGGTACAACTGGGCGGGCACCTACCAGAACACCACGCTCTCCTACTACTGGCAGGCCGTCTTCGGCGGCTTCGCCGAGAACGAGAGCGAGGACGTCCCCGAGCCCAACTACGTCGGCTGCGAGGCGCCCGACGAGCTGACCGCGACCATCACCGTCGCGGAGCCGTCGGCCAACTACCCCGGCGGCTTCTCGCTCCAGGCGTTCTCGATCCACTCGCCCAAGGCCATCGAGGCGTACGCCGAGGACGACCCCAGCGGCGAGGGCGAGAACATCACCTTCCCCGGCTACAGCCAGGAGGCCGGCACGGTCGCCGGCACCGGCCCGTTCCAGGTCTCGGAGTGGAACAAGGGCAACGGCGAGGTCACCCTGGAGCGTTTCGACGACTACTGGGGCGAGACCGACGCGGGCGTCGAGGAGCTGGTCTTCCGCACCATCCCTGAGGAGTCGGCCCGCCGCCAGGCGCTCCAGGCCGGTGACATCCACGGCTACGACCTGGTCGCGCCCGCGGACGTCAGCACGCTGGAGGAGGAGGGCTTCCAGGTCCCGATCCGCGGCGTCTTCAACATCCTCTACATGGGCATCATCCAGGAGCGGCAGCCGGAGCTGGAGGACGTCCAGGTCCGCCAGGCCCTCGCCCACGCCCTGGACCGGCAGAACATCGTCGACACCCAGCTGCCCGAGGGCGGCGTGGCGGCGACCCAGTTCATCCCGGACACCGTCGCCGGCTACTCCGAGGACGTGCAGACCTACGAGTACGACCCCGAACTGGCCCAGGAGCTGCTGGCCGAGGCCGGCGCCGAGAACCTGACGCTGGAGTTCTGCTACCCGACCGAGGTCACCCGCCCGTACATGCCGGCGCCCGCCGACATCTACGAGCTGCTCCGCGCCGACCTGGAGGCCGTCGGGATCACCGTCGAGCCCAAGCCGCTCACCTGGAACCCCGACTACCAGGAGACCACCAGGTCCGGTGGGTGCGACGTGTACCTGCTCGGCTGGACCGGTGACTTCAACGACGCCTACAACTTCCTGGGCACCTGGTTCGACGGGTACACCAAGGAGTGGGGCTTCCAGAACGACGAGATCTTCGACCTGCTGAGCGAGGTCCGCACCGAGCCCGACGTGGCGACCCGTGAGGCCATGTACGAGGAGGCCAACGAGGCGATCATGGAGTTCCTGCCCGGCGTGCCGATCTCCAGCTCGCCCCCGTCCATCGCCTTCTCGCCCGACGTCAACCTGCCGACGGTCTCCCCGCTGACCCAGGAGAACTTCGCAGAGGTTTCCTTCAAGTAGCCCCAGCGGGCAAGGGGTTGGTCTGCCGCCCGGCCACGGGACCCGTGGCCGGGCGGCGGTCTTCCCCGGTAGCGAAGAGAGAAAGGGGAGCCCCTAGGTGCTCCGTCTCGTCGTCCGCAGGCTGTTGCAGCTGATACCCACGCTGTTCGGCCTGACGGTCCTTCTGTTCATCTGGATCCACCGACTACCCGGCGGCCCCGCGTGGGCGTTGCTCGGCGAACGCGGCAACGAGGCGGCACGCCGCCAGATCGAGGAACAACTCGGTCTCAACGAGCCGCTGCTCGTGCAGTACGGCCGCTGGTTGCGTCGCCTCTTCGAGCTCGACCTGGGGAACTCCGTCAAGACCGGCCAGCCGGTCTGGGACGAGTTCACCCTGCGGTTCCCCGCCACCTTCGAACTCGGGGTCACCGCCCTGCTGTTCGCCGTCATCATCGGCATCCCGCTCGGCTACTTCGCGGCCCGTCGCCGCGGCAGCTGGCTGGACGTCACCGCGGTCTCCGGATCGCTGCTGGGGATCTGTGTCCCCGTCTTCTTCCTCGCGATGATCCTGCGTTCGATCTTCGCCGTGAACCTCGGTTGGCTGCCCAGCGGCGGCCGGCTGACCACGGGGATCGACGCCACGGACGTGACCGGGTTCGCCGTCCTCGACGGGGTCCTCACCGGCGAGTTCGACGCCTCGTGGGACGCGATCCAACACCTGATCCTCCCCGGCCTCGCGCTCGCCTCGATCCCGCTCGCCGTCGTCGTCCGGATCACCCGCGCCAGCGTGCTGGAGGTGCTCAGCGAGGACTACGTCCGCACCGCCGAGTCCAAGGGCCTGCGCAAGAGCGTGGTGCGCGGCCGGCACGTGCTGCGCAACGCGCTGCTGCCGGTGGTCACCACCGTCGGTCTGCTCACCGGCAGCCTGCTCTCCGGGGCGGTGCTGACGGAGTCGGCGTTCTCCTTCGGCGGCATCGGCAGCTTCATCCGCCAGGCGATCTCCGACCGTGACTACCCCGTGCTGATGGGCTTCATCCTCTTCATCGCCCTGCTCTACATGCTGATCAACCTGGTGGTGGATCTGACATACGGGCTGATCGACCCGAGAGTGCGGGTGAACTGATGTCCACCAAGACCGACAAGATCGACCGGCTCGCCGCACTCACCGCCCAGCGGGAGACCACCACCGGCGGCAGCCTGTGGGTGGAGGCGTTCCGCCGGCTGCGGTCCAGCAAGATGGCCCTGATCGGCGTCGCCATCATGGCGCTGTTCGTGGTCATCGCGCTGATCGGGCCGTGGATCGCGCCGCACAACCCGACCTCCCAGCTCTGGCGGGACGAGGTCTTCACCAACCGGGGCGAGTTCGTGGGCCCCCGCGGCGAGAACTGGCTCGGCCTGGACCACCTCGGCCGCGACCAGCTCTCCCGGATGCTGGTCGGCGCCCGGCAGACGCTGCTGGTCGGTGTGATCTCCACCGTCCTCGGCTTCGTCGTCGGCGCGCTGATCGGCGGCGTCTCCGGCGCCGCCCTCGCCTTCGGCGGTCGCGCCGGGCAGCGCCTGGACACCGTGCTGATGCGCTTCATCGACATGATGCTGGCGATGCCCTCGCTGCTGCTCGCGGTGAGCATCGCGGCGGTCATGGGACAGAGCCTCACCACGGTGATGATCGCCGTGGGCGTGGTGCAGGTGCCCATCTTCGCCCGGCTGCTGCGCGGTTCGATGCTCTCCCAGGCGAACGCGGACTACGTGCTCGCCGCCCGCGCGCTGGGCGTGCGCCGCCGGCGCGTGGTGATGGGGCACGTGCTGCCCAACTCCCTCGGCCCGGTCATCGTCCAGTCCACGCTGGCCCTGGCCACGGCCATCATCGAGGCCGCCGCCCTGTCCTACCTGGGCCTCGGCAACCCCGACGCCGCGCAACCCGAGTGGGGCGTGATGCTGGCGCAGGCCGAACGGTTCTTCGACGAGGCGCCGTTCATGGCCATCTGCCCCGCACTCGGCATCATCGTCACCGCCCTTGGCTTCACCCTGCTGGGCGAGTCCATGCGGGAAGCGCTCGACCCGAAACTGCGGAGCTGATCCCATGCCCCTGCTTTCCGTGGACGAACTGAAGGTCACCTTCCAAGGGCAAGGCCGCCGCGCGAGCACCGCCGTCTCCGGGGTCTCCTTCGACGTGGACGAGGGCCAGGTCGTCGGCCTGGTCGGCGAGTCGGGCTGTGGCAAGAGCGTCACCTCGCTCGCCCTGATGGGCCTGCTGCCGAAGAAGGGGGTGCGCGTCGAGGGCCGGGCCGACTACCGGGGCACCGACCTGCTGTCGCTGCGCCCCTCGGCGATGCGCGACCTGCGCGGCACCCAGCTGGCGATGATCTTCCAGGACCCGCTCTCCTCGCTGAACCCGGTGGTCCCCATCGGCGTCCAGGTCACCGAGATCCTGAGCCGGCACCGGGGGATGCGCGGCCAGGCCGCCCGCGACGAGGCCGCCGCGCTGCTGGAGCGGGTCGGCATCCCCGACCCGACGCGGCGGCTCAAGGAGTACCCGCACCAGCTCTCCGGCGGTATGCGGCAACGCGCGTTGATCGCCATGGCGGTGGCCTGCGCGCCCCGCCTGCTGATCGCCGACGAGCCGACGACCGCGCTCGACGTCACCATCCAGGCGCAGATCCTGGAGCTCCTCAAGGAGCTGGTCGACCAGGAGGGCACCGCCCTGCTGATGATCACCCACGACCTGGGGGTGGTCGCCGGGCTCTGCGACGACGTCAACGTGCTCTACGCCGGCAAGGTCGTGGAGTCCGCCGACCGGCGGAACCTCTTCGCCGAGCCGGCCCACCCCTACGCGCACGGGCTGCTCAACTCCATCCCCCGGCTGGACGCCCCGCGCGGCCAGCCGCTCAACCCCGTGCGCGGCTCCATCAACGACCAGATCGCCTGGGCGGACGGCTGCGCGTTCGCCCCGCGCTGCGACCACTACACCCTGGAGTGCCTGGAGGGGGCCCCGGAGCTCGGCCCGCTGGCCGGCGCCGGGGCGCCGGCGGGCCACCAGGTCCGCTGCGTGAACCCGGTGCGCGAACGGCTGGAGACCGTCACCCTCGCCGACGTCGGCGCCGGCGACGACTCCCCGGCCGAGCCGGTCACCCAGAAGGAGGAGACCTCCGAATGAGCCTGCTGGAACTGAACGAGGTCAAGGTCCACTTCCCGGTCAAGCGCGGGGTGTTCTTCGACCGCACGGTCGGTCACGTCTACGCCGTGGACGGCGTCTCGCTGACCATCGAGGCGGGCCAGACCTACGGCCTGGTCGGCGAGTCGGGCTGCGGCAAGACCACCCTGGGCCGGGCCGTGCTACGGCTCAACGAGATCACCTCGGGAGAGGTCGTCTTCGACGGCACCGACCTGGCGGCGCTCCCCGACGAGGAGATGCGCCGCAGCAGGCGCCGTCTCCAGATGGTCTTCCAGGACCCGCTGGGCAGCCTCAACCCGCGGCAGAACATCGAGTCGATCCTCGCCGAGGGCATGGCCGCCCACGGCATCGGCGCGAACCGCACGGAGCGCCGCGCCAAGATCGTCGAGGTCCTGGAGCGGGTCGGGCTGCCGGCCGACGCGCTCTCCCGCTACCCGCACGAGTTCTCGGGCGGGCAGCGGCAGCGCATCGGCATCGCCAGGGCCCTGGTCCTGGAGCCGGACCTGATCATCTGCGACGAGCCGGTCTCCGCCCTGGACGTCTCCATCCAGGCGCAGGTCATCAACCTGCTGGAGGAGCTCCAGGAGTCGATGGGCCTCACCTACCTGGTGATCGCCCACGACCTGGCGGTGGTGCGGCACATCTCCGACGTGATCGGCGTGATGTACCTGGGCGCGCTCGTCGAGGAGGCGCCCAGCGACCTGCTCTACGCCGAGCCCCGGCACCCGTACACCCGGGCGCTGATGTCCGCTGTCCCGGTGCCCGACCCGGAGGTGGAGGACAACCGGGAACGCATCCTGCTCCGCGGCGACCTGCCGTCCCCGGCGAACCCGCCGACCGGCTGCCGCTTCCACACCCGCTGCCCCTGGCGGCAGGCGGAGCGGTGCGACACGGAGCGGCCCGTGCTCACCGAACTGGCCGACGGCCACCGCGTGGCCTGCCACTACGCGGCGGAGATCGCCGACGGCACGATCCAGCCGGTCAGGGAGCTGGCGGAACGGATCATCCCGGAGGGCGAGTCGGTGGCCGTGTCGGAGAAGGCCGACACCGGGGAATAGCCCCCGCCGCCGTTCCCCGCGCCCCGCGGCTGTGTCAGGGGCGCGGGGAACGGCGCGAGCGACCCTCCACCGGTCCGCGGTCGACGACGTGCCCGCCCGCACCGCGCTGTGGTCGCCCACCGCTAGCCCAGCGGCCAGCGCCCAGCGTCCCGCTGGTCCCCGGGGGTGGTTGTCGGCGGCGTTCGTGCTGAATCCGTCGGAATCCGCCGCAACCGTCCCCGGGCCCCCGCTACGGTCGAGGGGTGAAGGCCATCCGTCGCTTCTCCGTACGCCCCGTCCTTCCCGAACCCCTCCGACCCCTCCAGGAACTGGCCCGCAACCTGCGCTGGTCCTGGCACCCCGAGACCCGGGAGCTGCTGCGTTCCGTCGACCCCGACGGCTGGCACTCCGGCGGTGAGGACCCGGTGCGACTGCTGGGCACCGTCACGGCAGGCCGGCTGGAGGCGCTCGCCGCCGACCGCGGCTTCCGGCGCCGCCTCGGCATGGCCGCCGAGGACCTGCGCGACTACCTCACCGAACCCCGCTGGTACCAGCAGACCGACGCCCGCGCCGGCGGCGAACTGCCGCGCGCCATCGCCTACTTCTCCCCGGAGTTCGGCATCACCGCCGCGCTCCCGCAGTACTCGGGCGGCCTGGGCATCCTCGCCGGCGACCACCTCAAGGCCGCCAGCGACCTGGGCGCGCCCCTCATCGGCGTCGGCCTGCTCTACCGGCACGGCTACTTCCGCCAGAGCCTGTCGCCCGACGGCTGGCAGCAGGAGCAGTACCCGGTCATCGACCCGCACGAGCTGCCGCTGACCCCGCTGCTCGAGGCCGACGGCAGCCGCGCCCGGGTGACCCTGGCGCTGCCCGGGGGGCGGACGCTGACCGCGCAGATCTGGCAGGTCCAGGTCGGCCGGGTGCCGCTGCTGCTGCTCGACTCGTCCGTCGCGGAGAACGGCCCCGCGGAACGCGACGTCACCGACCGTCTCTACGGCGGTGGCAGCGAGCACCGGCTGCTCCAGGAGATGCTGCTCGGCATCGGCGGGATGCGCGCGGTGCGCGCCTACTGCCGGCTGACGGGGCACCCGGAGCCCGAGGTGTTCCACATGAACGAGGGCCACGCCGGCTTCCTCGGCCCCGAGCGGATCAGGGAGCTCGGCGAGCTGGGCGTCGGCTTCGACGCCGCGCTCCGCGCGGTGCGGGCCGGCACGATCTTCACCACGCACACGCCGGTGCCGGCCGGCATCGACCGGTTCGCCGAGGAGCTGGTCGCCCGGCACTTCGGCGACGGCGGGGAGCTGGCCACGCTCGACCTCCAGGCGCTGCTCGGCCTGGGCCGCGAGCCGCTGGGCGCGGCGGCCCCCGGCGGGCAGCCGGTGCGGGAGGGTGAGCCGGCCCCGTTCAACATGGCGGTGCTCGGCCTGCGCACCGCGCAGCGCTGCAACGGCGTCTCCACGCTGCACGGGCATGTCAGCCGGGGGATGTTCGCCGGGCTCTGGCCCGGGTTCGACGCGGCGGAGGCGCCGATCGGCTCGGTCACCAACGGGGTGCACGCCCCGACCTGGATCGCCGACGCCACCCGCAGGACCGCCGAGGGCGGCCGTTCCGACACCGAGCTGTGGGAGCTGCGGCGCTCGCTGCGCGAGCAGTTGGTGCACGACGTGCGGGTGCGGCTGCGCGCCTCCTGGCGCCAGCGCGGCGCCGGCCAGGCCGAGCTGGGCTGGGTCGACGAGGTCTTCGACCCGGACGTGCTCACCCTCGGCTTCGCCCGCCGCGTCCCCTCCTACAAGCGGCTGACGCTGATGCTTCAGGACCAGGACCGGCTGCGGGCGCTGCTGCTGCACCCGACCCGGCCGGTGCAGATCGTGGTGGCAGGCAAGGCCCACCCGGCGGACGACGGCGGCAAGCGCCTCATCCAGGAGCTGGTCCGCTTCGCCGACGACCCGGAGGTCCGCCACCGGATCGTCTTCCTGCCCGACTACGGCATGGGCATGGCGCGTTCGCTCTACGCCGGCTGCGACGTCTGGCTCAACAACCCGCTGCGTCCCCTGGAGGCGTGCGGCACCTCGGGGATGAAGGCCGCGCTCAACGGCTGCCTCAACCTCTCGGTCCGCGACGGCTGGTGGGACGAGTGGTTCGACCCGGACTTCGGCTGGGAGATCCCCACCGCCGACGGCGTCGCCGCCGCCGAGCCGGAGCGCAGGGACGCCATCGAGGCCGCCGCCCTGTACGGCCTGCTGGAGCAGCAGGTCGCGCCCTGCTTCTACGACCGTGGCGTCAACGGAAGCGGGCTGCCGGGGCGCTGGCTGGAGATGGTCCGCGCGACGCTCGACCGGCTGGGCCCCCGGGTGCTGGCGGAACGGATGCTGCGCGAGTACATCACCACCTACTACGCCCCGGCCGCCGCCGGCCACCGGGCGATGACCGCGGAGGCGGCGGGCGAGCTCGCGGCCTTCGCCGAGCGCGTCACCCGCGAGTGGCCCGGTGTCGCCGTCGAGCACGTGGAGCCGGGCAACGAGCCGCCGACGCTCGGCGGCACGGTCTCGCTGCGGGTGCGGGTCGCGCTCGGCGGCCTTGAGCCCTCGGCGGTCGAGGTGCAGGCGGTGACCGGCCGCGTCGACGCCGACGACACGCTCGCCGAGCCCGGCTACGTCCCGTTGAAGGCGACCGGTGGCCCCGACCTCGCGGGCCGCTGGACCTTCGAGGGCGAGCTGACCCTCAACCGCCCCGGCCCCTACGGCTACACGGTCCGGGTCCTGCCGGCCCACCCCCTGCTGGCCTCCCGCGCCGAGCTCGGCCTCGTCGCCGAGGCCGGGGACGCCGCCCTGCCCCACTGACGGCCCGCCCTTCCCCCGTCCTCGCCCGCGCGCCGGCCCCGGCGCGTGGGCGAGGACGCGTGGAGCGGGCTCACGCCGGCTCCGAGGGGCGCGGCGCCGCGTCCTCCTGCGCCTGGAGCAGCGCGTCCCCGTGCTCGACCGCCCAGTGCCCCAGCGCGGCCAGCGGCCCCTCGACCAGGCTCTCGCCCAGGCCCGTCAGGGCGTACTCGACCCGAGGGGGCGCCTCGGCGTGGGCGCGGCGGTCGACCAGTCCGTGGGAGAGCAGCCGGCGCAGCGTGTCGGTCAGGACCTTGTCGCTGATCCCACCGATCGCGGCGCGCACCTCGCGACGCCGGCGCGGCCCCGCGCGCAGCGCCGCCAGGACGACGGGGTCCCAGGCGTGCGCGAGGAGATCGGTGGCCGCGCGCAGCCGGCAGTCGGCGACCCACTCGTCGGGAGGGTCTCGGTGGTCGGTCATCTCGTCGTCCATCATCCCGCGTCCGTCACGCACCGTCCGGTGCGTAACGCCCTTTCTAGCGTGGGCTCCGAGCGACTGACACCGGAGAGGAAACCACGATGCGGATCGGCATTCTGGGAACGGGAACACTGGCCGCCGCCCTCGGGGAGGGCTGGGCGGGCGCGGGCCACGAGGTGGCCGTCGGCGGACGGTCGCGGGACAGGGCGGAGGCCCTCGCCGCGCGGCTGGGCCGGGGAACGCGCGCCGTCACGCCGCGCGAGGCGGTCACCGGGCGCGACGCGGTGCTTCTCGCCGTGGCCTGGGACGGGGTCGAGGAGGCGCTGGAACGGGCGGGGGCCACCGAGGGCGCGCTCGCGGGGACCCCGCTGATCGATCCCACGAACGCGGTCGCGCACGGCGTCGGCGTGCTGCTCACCGAGCCCGGCGCGTCCATGGCGGGCCGGATCGCCGCGCTGGCCACGGGCGCCCACGTGGTCAAGGCGTTCCATCTCCTTCCCGCCGACCGGTGGACGAGCCCGCCGGAGGACGGCCGGCCGGGCGTGACGGTGGCGATGTGCGGCGACGACCCGGAGGCGCTGGGCGTCGTCGGCGCGCTGGCGCGTGACGTCGGCGGGACGCCGGCGGTGCTCGGCGCGCTGGACCGGGCCCGCCAGTTGGAGGAGGCGGCCGGATTCGTCATCGGCCTGGCCTTCGCCGGCTTCGACCCCGCCTCCGCGGTGCCCGGCGCCCACCCCCCGGCCGCCGAGGGCTGAGCCCGCCGGGGACGCGGCCCCCGCGGGGGCCGCGGTGCGACGAGCGCGGGTTCCCCGCGGAGACGCGGGGAACCCGCGCTCGACGCGCACGCGTCGCGTCGGTCGCGTCAGCAACCGGGAGACCCGGACACCGTGGTCGGTCGCTGGCGGCGGAGGTGGTCAGTCAGAGGCGTGCCGGGCGAAGGCGGCCATCCGCCGGGCGTAGCCGTCCGGGTCGCCGAAGTGCACCGCCAGGTGCTCGGCTCCGGCGGTCCGAA
Source organism: Streptomyces zhaozhouensis (assembly GCF_900230195.1). GTDB lineage: Bacteria > Actinomycetota > Actinomycetes > Streptomycetales > Streptomycetaceae > Streptomyces > Streptomyces zhaozhouensis. The sequence goes on along the minus strand of NZ_OCNE01000001.1, from coordinate 587,788 downwards.
AGGCTTCGGCGGTGCGGGCGGCCTCGCCGACGGTGCTGTCCGGGCCGTGCCAGTCGATCCGGGTGCCGGGGGACACCGCGCGGCCGTTCGTTCGCGCCCGCAGGTACGCCAGCCGTTCGGCGAACGCCGCCGGGTCCAGGCCCACGCCCTGCCAGACGTCGGCGTACCGGGCCGCCCGGCGCAGGGCGCCGTCGCTGACACCGCCGGTCATCACCGGGACCGGGCCGTCGGGGCGGGGCTCGAAGACACCCGTCTCGAAGCCGTACCAGCGCCCCTCGAAGGGCCCCCGGCCGGACCGGAACAGGTGCCGGAGCAGGGCGACGGCCTCGTCCGCGCGGGCCGCCCGGCTCCGGAAGTCGGCGCCGACGGCGGTGAACTCGCGTGCGTCCCAGCCGATCCCCACGCCCAGGGTGATCCGTCCGCCGGACAGCGCGTGGAGGGTCGCGACCTGTTTGGCCACCACGAAGGGACTGCGGAGGGGCAGGACGAGCACGGAGGTGCCGAACCGGATCCGGGTGGTCGCGGCCGCCAGCCAGCCCATGGTCACCAGCGGTTCGAGGACCCCTCCGTACACCGGGCCGTACTCGCCGGGCGGCAGGATGTGGTCGGGGAGCCATGCCGTGTCGTAGCCGAGGGCCTCGGCCCGCCGCGCCAGGTCGGCGAGTCGGCGCGGATCGGCCCCGGCGGTCTCGTTCGGGAGGACGACCTGCAGTCTCACTCCACCTCACCGTCCTTCCCCTCCGAGAGCGGGAGGGAGCGGAGAAAGCCGAGGACGGGCCTCAGCCACTCCTCCGGCCGCTCCACCATGACCACGTGGTCGCTGGCGATCTCCGTGTACCGCGCGTCTCGGATCCCGGCCGCCAGGGCGCGGGATCCGGCGGGCGGGACCACGCTGTCGGCGGTCGTCGCGACGACCAGCGTCGGGACGGCGACCCCGGTCAGGTCACCGGTGGTGTCCAGGGAGGGGATCAGGTCGATGTGCGGGTGGAGTGCGGGCGGCACCTCGGCCCGCCAGCCGGGGAGGAGGCCGAGCACATGGTCGTCGGGCCGCGCGAATCCGGCGGTCAGCACGAGCGCGGTCACCCGCTCGGGATGGCGTACGGCGGCGCGCACCGCCACCAGCGTGCCGAGCGAGAAGCCGAGCACCGCGAACCGGTCGACGCCGCTCCGCACGGCGGAGTCGACGACCGCGTCCGTGAGCTCGTCGAGGTCCAGTGGGGCGGCGGCGACCGGGGTGCCGCCCGAGCCGGGGTAGTCCGGGGCGACGACGGTGTGTTCGGCGGCGAGGGCGGCCAGGACCGGGGCGAAGTTGTCCTCGACGCTGCCGGTCGCCCCGTGGGCGAGCAGCAGCCCCGGGCCGGTTCCGGCGACCGTGGTGACGAGGGCGGGGAATGAATCGCGCATGTCCCGTACGTTGACCCATCACATCGGTGTGAAGGTCAAGTGCCAGGCGTGGTGAGGAGAGGCCGGTGCTGATAGGCGAGCTGTCACGGCGGACCGGAGTGGTGGCCCGGCTGCTGCGGTACTACGAGGAGCAGGGCCTGCTGTGCCCCGGCCGCGACAGCAGCGGATACCGCGTGTACGCGCCCGACGCCCCGTACGTCGTCGCCCGCATCCGCGGCATGTTGGCTGCCGGGCTGACCACCGACGCCATCCGCGGGATGCTGCCGTGCGCCACCGACGCCGGGCCGGGGATCGAGCCCTGCCCGGAGGTGCTGCGGACGATGACCGCGTATCTGGAGCGGATGGACGCGGACATCGAGGACCTGCGTCGCCGCCGGGCCGCGCTGGCCGCGTTCCGTGACGCGACCGAGGCGCGGCAGGGGCAGGCGCGGGCTGACTGAGGGGCGCCGGCCGGCCTCGACGCGGGCACCCGAGCCAACCACGCTCACGGTGCCGCGCCGGGGCACGGAAGCGGGGCCGCCGCGACGGGCAGGTGCACGGGGACCCGCCGTTCCCCGTGCGGCGCCCACGCGGGTGTCCGGGAGAACGCGGACCCCGCGGACCAGGGGCTCAGGCCAGGGACTCGCGCCAGGCCCGGTGCAGGTCGGAGAAGCGGCCGGTGCCGGCGACCAGGTCGGCGGGGGCGCCGTCCTCGACGACGCGGCCCTGCTCCATCACCAGCACCCGGTCGGCGATCTCCACCGTGGACAGGCGGTGCGCGATCACCAGCGCCGTGCGGTCGCGCAGCACCGTCACCATCGCGTCCTGCACCGCGCGTTCGCCCGGGATGTCCAGCGAGGAGGTCGCCTCGTCGAGGATCACCACCGCGGGGTTGGCGAGCAGCACCCGGGCGAAGGCCACCAACTGCCGCTGGCCGGCCGAGATCCGGCCGCCGCGCTTGCGGACGTCCGTGGCGTAGCCGTCGGGCAGCTCCGCGATGAAGTCGTGCGCGCCGATCGCGCGCGCGGCGGCCTCGATCTCCTCCGGGGAGGCGTCGGGCTTGCCCAGCGCGATGTTCTCAGCGACGGTGCCGGAGAAGAGGAATGCCTCCTGCGTCACCATCACCACGCCGCGCCGCAGCTCGGTCGTGGTCAGCTGCCGCAGGTCCGTGCCGTCCAGCAGCACCCGGCCCTCGGTCGGGTCGTAGAAGCGGGCGAGCAGCTTCGCCAGCGTCGACTTGCCCGCGCCCGTCGCCCCGACCAGCGCCGTGGTCTCGCCGGCGGCGAGCGTCAGCCGGAAGCGCGGCAGCACGTCGCCGCCGGTGCGGTACGCGAAACGGACGTCCTCGAAGACGACCTCGCGCCCCGGGCGGTCGGCCGGCCGCTCGGGCAGCGGCGCGGGGGCCTCCGGCTCCGGCACGTCGGGCCGCTGGGCCAGCAGCCCGGAGATCTTGTGCAGCGAGGCGACGGCCGCCTGGTAGCTGTTGAGCAGCATGGCGAACCGGTCCAGCGGGTCGTACAGCCGCCGGATGTACAGCGCGCCGGCGGCCAGCGCGCCCAGCTCCATGTCACCGGCCCGCACCCGCTGCGCGCCCCAGAGCACGATGCCGGCCACCGCGACGGCGGCGATCAGCCGGGAGAGCACCACGAAGCGGCACATCTCCATGATGGTGTCGCCGTTGATCCGCTCGTGGTGGCGGTTGAGCCGGTCGAACGAGGCGTCGTTGGCCTTCTCCCTGCGGAACGCCTTCACCGGCCGGATGCCGTTGACCGTCTCGGTGAACTTCACGATCACGGCGGCGATCGCCGTGGAGCGCTCGTCGAACTTCTCGGCGGAACGCCGCCGGTAGCTCCGCACCAGCAGCGCCAGCGGCACGAAGGAGACCAGGGCGGCGGCGCCGAGGCCGACGTCGAGATAGAAGAGCAGACCGCCGATGTAGGTCAGGGAGACCAGGATCAGCAGCATCTCCTGGAGGCCCTCGTTCAGCAGCTCGCGCAGCGACTGGACGTCGCTGGTGGAGCGGGAGATCAGCCGGCCGGAGGTGTAGCGGTCGTGGAAGTCGAGGCTGAGCGCCTGCGCGTGCCGGTAGATGCGGCCGCGCAGGTCGAGCAGCACGCTCTGGTTGACCCTGGCGGAGATCAGGATGAAGAACGACTGGAGCACCCCGGCGCCCAGCGCGCAGAGCAGATAGGCGACGGCGATCGCGATCAGCGGGCCGTTGTCGTCGTCGCGCAGCGCGGGCACGCCCGAGTCGATGGCGTACGCGACCAGCAGCGGAACGGCCTGCACCGCGGCCTGTTGGGCGAGCAGCAGCACGGCGGCCAGCGCCACCCGCGCGCGGTGGGGGCGCAGCAGGGACAGCAGCAGCCGCCGGGAGGCGCCCTTCGGGGTCGGCAGCCGGTCGTCGGTGTAGGCGTCGGCCGTGTCGATCGGCTCGAACGGCTCGTCGGAACCGCCGGCCCCGGCGGGGAGGGGCGCCTCGTCGGGGCGGCGGTCGTCGTCGTGGTCGGTGTCCTGGCCGGTAACGGAGGTAGTCATGGGCGGGCGCCTCACGCGGATCGGGACGGGGCGGTCAGCGGACCGCCGGAGGGGGAGGACTGGGTCCGGCCGCCGGAGAGCTGGGACTCACCGGTCATCAGCCGGCGGTACTCGGCGTTCTCACGCAGCAGCGCGGTGTGGGTGCCGACGGCGGCGACCCGGCCCTCGGAGAGCAGCGCGACCCGGTCGGCGAGCTGCACCGTGGAGGGGCGGTGCGCCACGACCAGGGCCGTCGTGCCGACCAGCACCTCGCGCAGCGCGGCCTCCACCCGCGCCTCGGTGTGCACGTCGAGGGCGGAGAGCGGGTCGTCCAGCACCAGGAACCTCGGCCTGCCGACCACCGCGCGGGCCAGCGCCAGCCGCTGCCGCTGGCCGCCGGACAGGCTCAGGCCCTGCTCGCCGACCTCGGTCTCCAGCCCCTCGGGCAACGCGCGGACGAAGCCGTCCGCCTGACTGACCCGCAGCGCCCTCGCCAGCTCGGCCTCGTCGGCGTCCTCCCCGCCCATCAGCACGTTCTCCCCGACGGAGGCGGAGAAGAGCGTCGGCTCCTCGAAGGCCATCGCGATCCGCTCGCGCACCTCGGCGCGGGAGAGGGTGGCGGTGTCCACGCCGTCCAGGGTGATGCGGCCCGAGGTCACCTCGTGCAGCCTGGGCAGCAGCGCGAGCAGCGTGGTCTTGCCGCTGCCGGTCGCGCCGACCAGCGCCATCGTCTCGCCGGTGCGGACGTGGAGCGTGACGCCGTCCAGCACGGGCGGGGCGTCGGGCGGGGCGTCGGGGTAGCGGAAGACGACGTCCTCCAGGCGCAGCCCGTCGCCCGGCGGGGCGTCGGGCCGCGGACCGTCGGGAGGGCCGGCGGGGCGGGGCGCCTCGGCGGCGGCCCGGCCGCCGGGCTCGTCGGGGATCTCGGTGTCCAGCACCTCGAAGTAGCGGTCGGTCGCGGTGGCCGCCTCGTTGCACAGCGCCAGCAGGAAGCCCATGGACTCCACCGGCCAGCGCAGCACCATCGCCGTGGCCATGAACGCGACCAGGGTGCCGGCGGTCAGCTGCCCGTCCGCGACCTGGGAGACGCCGAGGACCAGCGCGGCGCCGAGGAACAGCTCGGGCAGCGCGAGGATCACCAGCCAGATCGCCGCCAGCAGCCGCGCCTTGCGCATCTCGGTGTCGCGCAGCTCGCCGGAGAGCAGCTTGAAGGCGCGGGCCTGGCTGCGGTGACGGCCGAAGCCCTTGATGATGCGGATCCCGAGGATGGACTCCTCGACGACCGTCGTCAGGTCGCCCATCTGGTCCTGCGCGCGGCGCGCGACTACGGAGAACCGCTGCTCGAAGAGCGCGCAGAGCACGATCAGCGGGACCACCGGCAGCACCAGCACCAGGCCGAGCGTCCAGTCCTGGGAGAGCAGCACCCCGAAGCCGATGAGGATGGTCGCGCTGTTGACGATGAGGAAGGTCAGGCCGAACGCCAGGAACATCCGCAGCAGCTGGAGGTCACCGGTGGCGCGGGAGAGCAGCTGCCCGGTGGGCCAGCGGTCGTGGAAGGTGACGGGCAGCCGCTGGAGGTGACGGTAGATCGCGTCCCGCATGTTGGCCTCGACCCTGGCCAGCGGGCGGGCGACCAGCCAGCGGCGCAGCCCGAAGAGCAGCGCCTCGGCCAGCCCGACGAGCAGCAGCACCAGCCCGCCGAGCCACACGCCGCCCGTGTCCCCGTCGGCGACCGGGCCGTCCACCATCCACTTCAGCACCAGCGGCATCACCAGCCCCATGGAGGCGGCGACGACGGCGACGGCGGCGGCGCTGAAGACGCGGACCCGGGCGGGATACACATAGGGCCACAGCCGCAGCAGGGCGCGGACGACGGAGCGTTTTCGTCTGGGGGCGGTGGGCGCGGCGGGGGAGGAGGCTGTGGGAGACATCTCCTTGAGACTACGAGCTGCCACTGACAACGCCCACGGGTTTTAGCCCTAGGACCTGCGGCGGAAGCGACCGGCGAAACCCGCGTCCTCCTGCGGTTTCCGCCGACCGGACGCGGCCGGGGAGCCGGCGGGGGCGACGTCGGGCGCACGGTGTCAGTGGGGGCGCCTACTGTGTGCCCCATGAGTCAACAGGCTGAGCTGCGCGAGCTACAGGCGGCGCTGCGGACGGCGTCCGACGTCGCGTTCGACCAGGAGCCGCCGGCCGGCGAGCAGGCCGCCGTGCTGGTCGACGCGTTGCGCCGGGCGCTGACGGCCGCGCAGGCGCTGACCGAGGGGCCGGGGGAGACCGGTTGCCGTGAGCATCCCAGGGGCGCGGTCGACCCGCTGCACGGTGACCCGGAGGATCCGCTGCCGCCCGGCTGGGGCCGCTGCCTGCTGTGCAACGACCGGCGGCGGCGCGCCAGCACCCGCCGCCGGCAGGCGCGGTAGGCGCCGCGCGCCCCGGCCGGGAGCCGGGAGGGGTCAGCGGTGGGGGACGCGCATCTCGAACCAGGTCGACTTGCCGTGCGCGAGCAGGTCCACGCCCCACCGGTCGGCGAGGGTGTCGACGAGGAAGAGCCCCCGCCCGCTGATGACCTCCATGTCCCGCACGGGCAGCAGCGCGGGCAGCGCGCGGGACGGGTCGCGCACCTCGACGCGCACCCAGCCCCTGCGCCGCTTGATCCGCAGCCCGAACTCGGCGGCCCCGGCGTGCTGGACGGCGTTGCCCACCAGCTCGGAGACGAGGAGCACCGCGTTCTCCGTCAGCTCCTCGGGCAGCAGCCAACGGCCGCCCAGCTGGCGGCGGGTGAGCCGGCGGGCGTGCCCGGCGGACGCCGGCTCGGAGGGCAGCAGTATCTCGGCGAGGGAGGGGTCCTCAAGCCGGTGGCGGGCGGCGGTGACGTCGCGGTCGGGGAGTTCGGTCGTTTCGAGAGCGCTCGTGGGGACGTCCGCCGGTGCAGCCATGTGCCCCATCATGGCGGCGCGAGCCGGGCGCGCGGGCCGTTTCCGGGGAACTGCCCCCGCACCGGGGCGCCCGGCTCAGCCCCGGCGGCGGAAGCGCGCCTTCCCCGGGCCGTCCTCGACGAAGGAGCGGAAGCCCTCCGTCCGGTCCTCGGTGGCGAAGAGGCTGGCGAACCAGGTGCGTTCGACGGCGAGCCCGGTGTCGATGCCCGCGTCGAGCCCGGTGTCGACGGCCTCCTTGGCCGCGCGCAGCGCGGTGGCCGGTCCCGCGGCGAGCCCGGCCGCCCAGGCGTGCGCCTCGGGCAGCAGTTGGTCGGCCGGCAGCACCCGGTCGACGAGGCCGATGGCCAGCGCCTCCTCGGCGGTGAGCTGCCGCCCGGTGAAGATCAGGTCCTTGGCCCGGGAGGGGCCGACCAGCCGGGGCAGCCGCTGGGTGCCGCCGGCGCCCGGGATCAGCCCGAGCAGGATCTCGGGCTGGCCGAGCTTGGTGCCCTCGGCGGCGAAGCGGACGTCGGCGGCGAGCGCCAACTCCAGCCCGCCGCCCAGCGCGTAGCCGTGCAGGGCGGCCACCACCGGCTGGGGCAGCCGGGCCACGGCGGTGAAGGCGTCCTGGAGGTCCCGGGCGCGCGCGATCATCGCGGCCTGGTCCATGGACGTCATCTCCTTGATGTCCGCCCCGGCGGCGAAGGCCTTGCCCTCGCCGGCCAGCACGACGGCGCCGATGTCCTCGCGGCCGGCGATCTCGGTGGCCAGCGCGCGGATCCGGTCCTGGAGCGCGATGTCCAACGCGTTGAGTGGCGGACGGTCGAGCCGCAGGGTGCCGACGCCGTCCGCCACTTCCAGATGTACCGTCATACCGTTCAGGTTAGGGCACGTTCACCGCCGCGGCGGCGGCCCCGGCGGATCACTGCCCGGCGCCCCACTCGGCCCAGTCCATGTTCCAGCCGTTGATGCCGTTGTCCGGGGCGATCACGTCGTCGTCGGAGTTGATCACCTCGACGACGTCGCCGATCATCGAGTTCTCGTAGAACCACGCGCCCTGGGTGTTCGGGTCGCCCGCGCCCTGCGCGTCGCCGAGCCCGACGCAGCCGTGGCTGACGTTCGCGCTGCCGAACGTGCCGGACGAGGCCCAGTAGTTGCCGTGGATGAAGGTGCCCGAGGTGGACAGGCGCATCGCGTGCGGCACGTCGGGGATGTCGTACTCACCGCCGAAGCCGACCGTCGCCCCGTCCATCCGGGTCTCCTTGTGCTTCTCGGTGATCACCATCTTCCCGTTCCAGGTCTCGGTGCCCGGGGCGCCGGCCGTGATCGGGATGGTGCGCACCTCCTCGCCGTCCCGGACGACCCTCATGGTGTGCGCCGCCGCGTCGACGGTGCTGACCTGGCTGCGGCCCACCGTGAAGGAGACGTTCTCGCGCAGGGTGCCGAAGACCCCGTCCGCGCCCTCGACCCCGCGCAGGCGGAAGCCGATCTCGACCTCGGTGCCCGGCTCCCAGTACTCCTCGGGCCGGAAGTCGATCCGCTGGTCGCCGAACCAGTGGCCGCGCACCTCGACGGGCGGGTCGGTGGTGATCCGGACGGCCTCGGCGACCTCGGCGGTGTTCTGGATCGGGGTGTCGAAGGTGACCGAGAGCTCCATGCCGACGCCGACCTCGGAGCCGTCGGGGATGTTCCAGTAGCTGGAGAAGGTCGCGTCGGCCGCCACGGTGGTGAAGGTGGCGGTCGAGGTCGCCTCCTCGCCCCCGGGGTTCTCGCCGACCGCCGTCACGGTGTACTCGGTGTCGTTGGCCAGGGCCTCGTCGGGCGCCCAGGCGTCCGCCTCCTCGGTCAGCGCGCCCGGCACCTCCTCGCCCTCGGGGCCGGCGACGGTCACCCCGGTGAGCGTGCCGCCCTCGGCGGTCACCGCCAACTCGCCCTCGGTGGGCACGTCCTGGGCGCCGTCCTCCGGCGTGATGGTGAGGGCGACGGGCGCCGGCCCGTTCTCCTCCTCCGGCTGCTCCTTCGCGCTCCCCTCGCCGCCGCACGCGGTCAACGCCAGCAGCAGGACCCCCAGCAGCGCGCCCGTTCCGCCGCGCCGTCTTCCACTCCCCGTCAGCACGCCTGTTGCTCCCCTCACGACCCCGGAATCGGTGATCAGATAATCACAGCAATACGGGTGTGACGGATTCGGTCCTGTCACCGTTCCGTCGCAGTTCAGGCAGGTGCACGTCCTCGCCCGCCGGGGCGCGTGATTCCGCGCCCGGCGTGCGCGCGGTCGCGAACGGGTTATCCGGGCAATTCATGGCAAAATGCCGTGATCCCGGGTCGGGGGCGGCACCGTGGCGGAGCCGAGGGAGAACGCGGCGCCGCCCACGCGTGCGGGCACCCGCGAACCGGGAACCATCGGGTCACAGACATATATGGAGGGCGCCCCGTGTCCCTGGTACCTGAGCACGCGAGGACCGACGTCTGGCCCGGCCATCCCCAGCCCCTCGGCGCCCGCTTCCGCGTCGGCCCCGACGGCACCGAGGGCACCAACTTCGCGCTGTGGGCCGGCGGCGCCGAGGCCGTCGAGATCTGCCTCTTCGACGACGAGGGCCGCGAGACCCGTCGCCACCTGGAGGAGCTGACCCACGAGATCTGGCACGGCTTCCTGCCGGGCGTCCGCCCGGGGCAGCGCTACGGCTACCGGGTCCACGGCCCCTGGGACCCGGCGGCCGGCGCCCGCTGGAACCCGGCCAAGCTGCTGCTCGACCCCTACGCCCGCGCCGTGGACGGCGAGTTCGCGCTCCCCGACGCGGTCTACGCCCACGACCGGTACCACCGGCCCGCCGACCGCGCCGACACCGTGCGGGACGACCACGACTCGGCCCCGCACGTGCCCAAGGGCGTGGTGGTGCACGACGCCGACGCCTGGATCGACGACCGCCGGCCCAAGACGCCCTGGCCCGACTCGATCATCTACGAGCTGCACGTGCGCGGCTTCACCATGCGGCACCCCGGCATCCCGCCCGCACTGCGCGGCACCTACGCCGGGCTCGGCCACCCGGCCGCGATCGAACACCTCGTCCAACTCGGCGTGACCGCTGTCGAGTTGCTTCCGGTTCACCAGTTCGCCCACGAGGACCACCTGCTGCGCAGGGGACTGGTCAACTACTGGGGTTACAACTCCATCGGCTACTTCGCCCCGCACGCCGCCTACAGCGCCTCCGGCACCAGGGGCCAGCAGGTCGGCGAGTTCAAGAACATGGTCAGGGCGCTGCACCAGGCCGGCATCGAGGTGATCCTCGATGTGGTCTACAACCACACCGCCGAGGCCGGCGAGGGCGGCCCCACCCTCTCCCTGCGCGGCATCGCCAATCCCGGGTACTACCGCCTCGGTGAGAACCCGCGCCACTACGCCGACTACACCGGCTGCGGCAACACCCTCCACGTCGTCCAGCCCCAGGTGCTGCGGCTGATCACCGACTCGCTGCGCTACTGGGTGCAGGAGATGGGCGTCGACGGGTTCCGCTTCGACCTGGCCGCCGCGTTGGCCCGTTCCTTCCACGACGTGGACATGCTCTCCCCGTTCCTCGCCGTGATCGCCCAGGACCCCGTGCTGCGCCGGGTCAAGCTGATCGCCGAGCCCTGGGACGTCGGGGACGGCGGCTACCAGGTCGGCGCGTTCCCCCCGCTGTGGACGGAGTGGAACGACCGCTACCGCGACACCGTCCGCGACTACTGGCGCGGCGCGCTGCCCGACGTGCGCGACCTCGGCTACCGGCTCTCCGGCTCCAGCGACCTGTACGCCTGGGGCGGCCGACGGCCCTACGCCTCCGTCAACTTCATCACCGCCCACGACGGGTTCACCCTGCGCGACCTGGTCTCCTACGAACGCAAGCACAACGAGGCCAACGGCGAGGAGAACCGCGACGGCACCGACGACAACCGCTCGTGGAACTGCGGCGTCGAGGGCGAGACCGAGGACCCGGCGACCAACGCGCTCCGCCGCCGCCAACTCCGCAACCTGCTGACCACCCTGCTGCTCTCCACCGGCGTGCCGATGCTGGTGGCGGGCGACGAGTTCGGCCGCACCCAGGGCGGCAACAACAACGGCTACTGCCAGGACAACGAGACCGGCTGGGTGGACTGGTCGCTGCCGGCCGACCCCTGCTGGCGCCCGCTGCTGGAGCTCACCCGACGCCTGATCCGGATGCGCCGGGAGCACCCCGTGCTGCGCCGGCGCGCGTTCTTCTCCGGGCGCCGGCAGGCCCCGGCGGGGATAAGGGACCTCGGCTGGTTCACCGCCGACGGCCGGGAGATGACGGGGGAGGACTGGCACGCACCGAGCCGCACGGTGGCGATGTATCTCTCCGGCCGCGACATCCCGCAGCGCGACGAGAAGGGGCGGCCGGTGACCGACGTCAGCTTCCTGGTCGTGCTGCACGCGGGCGGGGAGCCGACCGACTTCCCGCTGCCCGGACCGCCCTGGGGCTCCGTCTACCGGCTGCTGCTTGACACCTCGCGCGAACGCCAGGACCTCCCGCCCGACTCCACCCACCTGGGCGGGACGACGCTGCGGGTCCCGGAGCGCTGCGTGCTGCTGCTGCGCGTCGAGCCGACGGCACCCGAGATCCGCGCCGGGGCGTGAGTCGCGAACGGGGGCGCGCACCGCGACAGCCGGTGCACGCCCCCTTCGGCGGTCAGGTCAGCGAGCGCCCGGCCGCGGGGGCTGGTTGCCGTGCGGCGCCGTGGCCGGGCCGCCGTGCCGGGCGGGGTCTCCGTACGGCGTGGGCGCCGGCGCGGGGGCGCGGAGATCGGCGCGGCGGACCGTGCGCACGCCGGCCGCCTGACCGACGGTGTCGCCCTCGCCGAACGCCACCATCAGGACGAGCAGCACATAGCCGACCAGCCACCGGCCGACCGCCCGGAACAGCCCGACCCGCCCGCCGTCCTTCGCGCGGACCACCAGCAGACCGGTCACCAGCTTGCCGAGGCTGCCGCGCAGCACCCACATGCCGAACACCTGGTTGACGAAGCCGACCGCCACGACGTACCCGGCGACGGTCAGCACGTGCTCCCCGAGGTCGACCGAGCCGTCCTGGGTCCCTCTGGCGAGGAGGAAGCCACCGAACGTCGCCACCAGCACGTCGAGGAACGTCGCCAGGCCGATTCGTCCGCCTCCGGCTTCCTTCGGTATCACTGCCCTCTCCCGTCACAGGCGTCACATGTGCGTCCCCGACGTTACGGGCTCGCCGGCGACGGCCCAGTGCCGGGCACGTCACGGAACCTCGACAGCGGCGACGGCACCGGCCCGCCCGCTCAGGACGCGGCCGGCACGTCCGCGAACCGCTCGCCCTCGGCGGCCAGCCGCACCAGCCGCGCCGGGGGCGCGAAGCGCTCGCCGTACCGCGCGGCCAGCTCGGACGCGCGGGCCACCGCGCCGTTCACGCCGCCGGGGAAGCCGTTGAGGTACTGCAACACGCCACCCGTCCAGGCGGGGAAGCCGATGCCCAGCAGCGAGCCCACGTTGGCGTCGGCCACCGAGGTCAGCACCCCCTCGTCCAGGCAGCGCACCGCGTCCAGGGCGGGGGCCAGCAGCAGCCGGTCGACCAGGTCCTCGAACGGCGGCGCGTCGCCCGCGTCCGCCGCGCGCCCGAAGTGCTCGCGCAACCCCGGCCAGAGCCCGGCCCGTTCACCGTTCTCGTACACGTAGAACCCGGCGCCCGCCGAGCGGCCGGCGCGGCCGAACTCGTCGACCATCCGGTCCAGCACCGCGTCCCCGGGGTGCTCCGGCCACACGCCGCCGGCCTCCTCCACCGCCCGCCGGCTCTCCTGCCTGATCCGGCGCGGCAGGGTCAGCGTCAGCTCGTCGAGCAGCGCCAACACCCGCGCGGGATAGCCCGCCTGGGCCGCGGCCTGCTCGACGGTGGCCGGCGCGACGCCCTCGCCGACCATGGCGAGCCCCTCGGTCAGGAAGTGGCCGATGACCCGCGAGGTGAAGAAGCCGCGCCCGTCCCGCACCACGATCGGCGTCTTGCCCAGCGCCCGCACCAGGTCGAAAGCCCGGGCCAGCGCCGCCTCCCCGGTGCGGGCGCCCACCACGATCTCGACCAGCGGCATCCGGTCGACCGGGGAGAAGAAGTGCAGCCCGACGAAGTCCTCCGGGCGGCGCACGCCCTCGGCGAGCTCGGTGATCGGCAGTGTCGAGGTGTTGGAGCACAGCAGCGCGTCCGGCGCCACCACCTCCTGCACCTCCGCGAAGACCTCGCGCTTCAGCGCCGGGTCCTCGAAGACGGCCTCGATCACCACGTCCACGCCGGCCAGCTCGGCCACCTCGGCGGTCGCCGTGACCCGGCCCAGCACCTCGTCCCTGCCGGCTTCGCTCAGCCGCCCGCGCTCGACCGCACGGTCCAGCACGCCCCGCACGGCGTCCCTGCCGCGCTCCGCCGCCTCGGCCGAGACGTCCCGCAGCACCACGTCGAGGCCGGCGACCGCGCAGGCGTGCGCGATGCCCGCGCCCATCATCCCGGCGCCCAGCACCGCGACCCGGCCCGCCGACCGCGCGGAAACGCCCTGTGGCCTTCCACGACCGGAGTTGACCGTGCGCATATCGAAGAAGAACGCCTGCATCATGTTCTTGGCGGTCTGGCCGACCACCAGCTCGGTAAAGTACCGCGCCTCGATCACCCCGGCCGTCTCCACGTCCACCTGCGCGCCCTCGACGGCCGCCGCCAGGATGTTGCGCGGCGCGGGATAGGGTGCGCCGTTCAACCGCTGCCGCAGCCGCGCCGGGAACGCCGGCAGCTGGGCGGCGAGCTTCGGGTGGTTCGGCGTGCCGCCCGGCATCCGATAGCCGGGGGCGTCCCAGGGCTGCGCCGACTCCGGGTGCTCCTCGATGAACGTCCTCGCGCGGGCCAGCAGTTCGGCCTGGTCGGCGGCGATCTCGTCGACCAGCCCCACCTCGACCGCCTGCCGCGGCCGGTAGCGCCTGCCCTCCAGCAGCACCTTGACCAGCGCGTCCGTCAGCCCGAGCAGCCGCACGGCGCGCACCACGCCGCCGCCGCCCGGCAGCAGTCCGAGCGTCACCTCGGGCAGCCCGAACCTGGCCTTCGGCGCGTCCAGCGCGATCCGGTGGTGGCAGGCCAGCGCGATCTCCAGACCGCCGCCGAGCGCCGTGCCGTTGAGCGCGGCGACCACCGGGCGGCCCAGGGTCTCCAGGGCGCGCAGCGCGCGCTTCACCCGCAGGCTCCGCTCGAAGACGTCCTCGGCCTGCTCGGGGGTGGCGGCCAGCAGATCGTTGAGGTCGCCGCCGGCGAAGAAGGTCTCCTTGGCGGAGGTGACCACCACTCCGCGCACCTGGTCACGCACGGCGACCAGTTGGGCGACGGCGTGCTCCAACGAGTCGATGAACGCCGCGTTCATGGTGTTCGCCGACTGCATGGGATCGTCCAGGACCAGGGTGACGACGCGTCCGGCGCCCTCCCTCTCCTCGGCCTCCCACTCCCACCGGACGGTGTTCCGCTCCGGTGTGGCGACGGAGGCGGGCTGCGCTGACTCCTGGGGCCCCGGCGGGGTGGCGGGCGCGGACGGGGTGGTGGACATGAGGTGCTCTCTCCTCGGGCGGCGGGGAACGGCGGACGGCCGCGAAGGCGCGGCGGGAAACGGCGGAACGGGGGGAACGCGCGACGGGGAACGGGGGCGGGACGGTGGTCAGAGACGCTCCAGCACGGTCGCGACCCCCATCCCGCCGCCCACGCACAGCGTCACCAGCCCGTACCGGCCGTCCCTGCGCTCCAACTCGTCCAGCAGGGTGCCGACGATCATCCCGCCGGTGGCGCCCAGCGGGTGCCCCAGCGCGATGGCGCCGCCGTTGACGTTGACAATGTCGTGGCTGAGGCCCATCTCCCGGACGAAGCGCAGCACCACGGCCGCGAACGCCTCGTTGATCTCCACCAGGTCCAGGTCGGCGACCGTCAACCCGGCCTTGGCCAGGGCCTTGCGGGTCGCCGGCGCGGGGCCGGTCAGCATGATCGTCGGCTCGGAACCGGAGACCGCCGCCGAGACGACCCGGGCGCGGGGCCGCAGCCCGTACCGCTCGCCGGCCTCGCGCGAACCGATCAGCAGCAGCGAGGCGCCGTCCACGATGCCCGAGGAGTTGCCCGCGTGGTGGACGTGGTCGATCCGCTCCAGCCAGTGGTACTTCTGGAGCGCGACCGCGTCGAAGCCGCCCTGCTCGCCGACGGCGGCGAACGACGGCTTCAGCTTCGCCAGCGACTCCAGCGTGGTGCCGGGGCGCGGGTGCTCGTCCCGGTCCAGCACCAGCAGGCCGTTGCGGTCGAGCACCGGCACCACGGAACGCGCGAAACGGCCGTCCTTCCAGGCCGCCGCCGCCCTGTTCTGCGACTCGACGGCGTAACCGTCCACGTCAGCGCGGCCGAAGCCCTCGACCGTGGCGATCAGGTCGGCTCCCACCCCCTGGGGGGCGAAGCCGGTGGTGTAGCTGGTCATCGGGTCGTGCGCCCAGGCGCCGCCGTCGGAGCCCATCGGCACCCGCGACATCGACTCGACGCCGCCGGCCAGCACCAGGTCCTCCCAGCCGGAACGGACCTTGGCCGCGGCCAGGTTGACCGCTTCGAGGCCGGAGGCGCAGAAGCGGTTCTCCTGGACGCCGGCCACCGTGTCCGGCAGCCCGGCGGCCAGCGCCGCGGTGCGGGCGATGTCGGCGCCCTGGTCACCGATCGGGGTGACCACGCCGAGCACGATGTCGTCGATCGCCGCCGGGTCGAGTGCGGGGAAGCGGCGGCGGATCTCGTGGATCAGCCCGACGACCAGGTCGACCGGCTTGACCTCGTGGAGCGCACCGTTGGCCTTGCCGCGCCCGCGTGGGGTGCGGACGGCCTCGTAGACATAGGCGTCGCTGCTCAACGTCGGAGCCCCTTTCCGGGGAGTGCGGGGTACGGGAACGTGTTCAACTGGTCAGGCTGTGGGCCAACTGGTCAGACAGTTCGCCCGGTTGGTCATTCATGTGGTCAGGTCGCCATCGGCGCTGGTCGTCAACCGGTCGGGTCGTCAACGGGTGCCGGCGGTGGCCGGTCATTTCACCAGCGAGCGGCCGATGATCTCCTTCATGATCTCCGTGGTTCCGCCGAAGATCGTGCCGACGCGGCTGTCGGCGAACGCCCGCGCCACCCGGTACTCGGTCATGTAGCCGTAGCCGCCGTGCAG
Source organism: Streptomyces zhaozhouensis (assembly GCF_900230195.1). Classification (GTDB taxonomy): domain Bacteria; phylum Actinomycetota; class Actinomycetes; order Streptomycetales; family Streptomycetaceae; genus Streptomyces; species Streptomyces zhaozhouensis. Next base: position 571,766 of record NZ_OCNE01000001.1, on the reverse strand, counting down.
TTGGAGACAGCGGTCGGTCACCCGGTTGGCCAGCTCCGTCGCCCACCACTTGGCCATCGACGCGTGCACCGTGTCCAGCCCGCCCGCGTTGTGCTCCACCACGCAACGGTCGACGAAGGTCCTGGTCACGGTCGTCTCGGTGGCCAACTCGGCGAGCTGGAAACGCACGTGTTGCAGCGCGGCCAGCGGACGACCGAACGCCTCCCGCTCCTTCACATAGCCGACCGTCTCCTCCAGCACCGCCTCGGCCGCCGCGATCGCGCCCACCGCGATGGTCAGCCGCTCCTGGGGCAGCCGCGCCATCAGATGAGCGAAGCCCTGGTTCACCTCGCCCAGCAGGTTCTCCCTGGGCACCGCCACGTCGGTGAACGACAGCTCGGCGGTGTCCTGGGCGTGCATCCCCAGCTTCTCCAGATTCCGCCCGCGCGCGAAGCCCGCCATGCCGCGCTCGACGACCAGCAGGCTCAACCCCTTCGCGCCGCCCTCGGGCGTCGTCCTGGCGGCGACCACCACCAGGTCGGAGAGGATCCCGTTGGAGATGAACGTCTTGGCGCCGTTGAGCAGGAAGTGGTCGCCCCGGTCCTCCGCGGTGGTGCGGATGCCCTGAAGATCGGAACCCGCCCCCGGCTCGGTCATCGCGATGGCCGCGATGGTCTCACCCGAACAGAAACCGGGCAGCCAACGCCGCTTCTGCTCGTCCGTGGCCAACTCCGTGAGATAGGGCCCCACGATGTCGTTGTGCACCCGGAAGCCGGGACCCGTCGCCCCGACCCGGGCCAGCTCCTCCGCGAGCACCAGGGGGAAGCGGAAGTCAGCCGAGCCGCCGCCCCCGTACTCCTCGGGCACCGCCAGCCCGAGCAGGCCCTGCGCGCCCGCGGCCCGCCACAGCGAGCGGTCCACCGCGCCCTCCCGCTCCCACCGCTGGTGGTGCGGCAGCACCTCGCGCTCCACGAAGGCGCGCACACTCTCGCGGAACGCCTCGTGCTCCGCCTCGAAGATCTCCCGACGCATCCGTCAGCTCCCCGTCTCTCTCAGCTCGCCGGCCGTGCCGTGCGCATCCGGTCCACCCGTTCCCCGCGCCCCCGCGCCGACCCCGTCCGTCCGGCTCACCCCGCGGCCTCCCCGCCGTCCTCGGCGCGCAGCGCGGCGACGCCCCAGTCGTCGGCCACCTCGGCGGTGTCCGCGCCGGGGCACGCGGGCGCCCGGCGCAGCGCGCCCGGCGTGCGGGAGAAGCGGGGCGCCGGCGCGGGCTGGGTGAGCCCGTCCGCCGTCACCAGCGTTCCCCGGGCCGCCAGATGCGGGTGCCGGGCCGCCTCGCGCAGCGTGAGCACGGGCGCGACGCAGGCGTCCGTCCCCTCGAACAGGGCGGCCCACTCGTCCCGTTCCCGTTCGGCGAACCGCGCCGCGATCAACGCGCGCAGCTCCGGCCAGCGGGTGATGTCGGCGCGGTCCGGCGCCCCGCCGGGCAGCGGGAGCAGCCGCGCGAACTCCGCGTAGAAACGGTCCTCCAGCGCGCCCACGGCCATCCAGCCGCCGTCGGCCGTGGCGTACACCGCGTAGTAGGGGCAGCCGCCGTCCAGCAGGTTGGCGCCGCGGGCGCCGTCCCGCCAGGCACCGGCGCCCAGCAGCCCCCAGAGCATGGTGCCCAGGTGCGCGGCGCCGTCGACGATCGCCGCGTCCACCACCTGGCCCTCGCCGCCGCGCGCCACATGGAGCAGGGCGGCCAGCACCCCGCTGACCAGGTAGAGCGAGCCGCCGCCGTAGTCGCCCAGCAGATTGGCGGGGATCGCCGGCGGGCCGCCCGCCTCGCCGATCAGCCCCAGCGTGCCGACCGTCGCCAGATAGCCGATGTCGTGCCCGGCGCTCGCGGCCAGCGGACCCTCCTGGCCCCAGCCGGTCATCCGCCCGTAGACCAGGCGCGGGTTGCGCGCGAGCGCCTCCTCGGGACCGACGCCGAGCCGCTCGGCGACCCCCGGCCGGAACCCCTCGACCAGCACGTCGGCCGCCGCCGCCAGCTCCAGCACGGTCGCCGCGCCCCCGGACGTCTTCAGGTCGACCAGGACCGAACGCTTGTTGCGGTTGGTGACGTCCCGCGCGGGGGCGATCCCGATGGGCTGCCCGCCCGGCCGGTCCACGCGGACCACGTCGGCGCCCAGATCGGCCAGCAGCATCGTGGCGAACGGCGCGGGGCCGATGCCCGCCAGCTCCACCACCCGCACGCCGGTCAGCGGCCCAACCGCCGTGTCGCTGCTGGTCATCGCGCTCCCCGCCGTCGGCGAACGGTGGCCGCGGCGCCACCCCGTTCCGCGATGTTACGAACGGGTAGCCTCCCGCGCAAGGCGGGCCGGGGCGCGGGCGAGGGTCCGTCGCGCGGGCGACGGGACGCCGACCCCGCGCGCCTGGATCAGCGGCCGTGTCGCTTGAAGTCGCCGACCTCGTCCAGCGTGATCACCCTCGGGTGCTGGTAAACGTGCTCCAGATGTGCGAGCGAGTTGTGTTGACCACCGGTCAGGAACTCTCCCGACCAGGTGACAAACCAGCTCCAGTCCGTCTGGTAGGCGTCCAGCAGGTCCGGGTCCGGGATCGAGCCGCACTCGGTGAGCGCCACCAGCTTGGTGTCCTCGCCCAGTTCGACCAGCCGGTCGTAGGTCGCGCTCAACGGGCCGTGGTCACCCGCCGGCGGGTAGGAGTCGGCCGAGAGAATGTCCACCACGTCCTCGCCGGGGAACCACTCGGGGTCGACCGAGTTCCAGACCCATATGAGGTTGTCCAGTTCATGGACATCGGTCATCCGCTCGTACATCAGCCGCCACAGCTCCTTGGCGGCCTCGGGACCCTTGGCGCCCCACCAGAACCAGCCCCCCTCGGCCTCGTGCAACGGCCGCCAGAGCACCGGGATGCCGGCATCCTCCAGCCGCTGCAACTCCTCCGAGATCGCGTCGATGTCGCGCAGCAGCAGCGCGTACTCCTCCGACCCGGGGTCGGCGAGCGCCGCCTCCACGTCGAAGGTGGTCGCCTCCGTGTAGAAGCCGCGCCACCACTCGTTGCCCGGCTCGTCGATCAGTCCCGTGGGAGCGTTCCAGTGCCAGACGAACGTGGTGATCCCGCCGCGCGCGTCCCACTCCAGCGCGTGGTCCACGTCGACGCCGACCGTTCCCCGCTCGACGCGGCTGGGGGAGTAGTCCATCAGGTCGAGGCCGGCGATGGCCGGGGTGGCGCCCAGGTTCTCCTCGATCCACTCGACGGAGGCGATCTCCTGCTGGCCGCTCAGGATCGACTCGCCGTACCGGTCGGTGAGGTAGGAGAGCAGCGACCTCGCCTCGGGGGAGGCGTCCGGGTTCACCGGTTCGCCGGTCACCTGGTGCGGCGGGCGCTCGGGTGCCGGCGTCAGCTCGACGGCGTCGATCTCGTACCAGCCCCAACCGCTGCGCACGGTCAGGGTGTTGGTGCCCTCCTCCAGCAGCACCTTGCCGGCCGGGAGCGAGCTGAACTCCGTCGTCTCCGGCAGGGTGATCTCGCCCATCCCGCCGCCGTTCAACTCCAGCACGGCGTTCTTCTGGCCGTTGGGCGCGCGGAAGCGCACGGTCAGCTCGTGGAGGCCGCCCGGGCTGTCCGGGATGGTGACGGTGACCTGGTCGCCCTCCTCGTCGAAGCCGGTCACATAGCCGGTTCCCGAGTAGCCGGCGGCGGTCGACTCGACCTGGGTGCCGACGAGTTCGCCGTCCTCCGCCTCGTACACCTCGGCGGCGGGCGCGGGGTCGGCGGCGGGTGTGGTGGTGACCCGTGGCGCGGGCGCGTTCCCGGCGACCGCACCGGTCGTCTCGGCGCCGGCGGCCGGGGCGACGGCGGCGCCCGTGGCGACCAGCAGTCCGGCGGTGAGCAGGCCGAGCGGCCCGCCGCGCGGTCGTGCGAAGAGTCTCATCTGTCTCTGGCTCCCTGTCCCGAACGGGCTGTGCCGCGCCCGGTGCCTCCCGGCGCGCGGCCCTGGCGTTACTGGGAGCGCTCCCAAGTGCCCATTGGAGCGGGGGAGTTGACCAGTGTCAACGAGTGGTAGCTGACAGGCGTGAGGGGGTGGTCGGTGCCGGCGCGTTCAGCCGGCCGCGCGCGGGGCAGGGACGGCGGGGGAGGCGGGGGAGCCCGCGGTGGACTCGCGGATCACCAGGCGGTGCGGGACCACCAGCTCCTTCGGCGGCTGGCGCCCGCCGTCCGGGGCGGCGGCCGGCTCGCCGGCGCCGCCGGTGGCCGGCGCGTTGGCCTCGGCTATGCGCTCGATCAGCAGCGCGACCGCCTCCGCGGCGATGGCCGTCTTGTCCGGCGCCACGGTGGTCAGCGTGGGAACGCTGTACCGCCCCGCCTGCACGTCGTCGAAGCCGACCACCGCCACGTCGTCGGGGACCCGCAGGCCGTGCTCGTGCAGCGCGCGCATGGCGCCGATCGCCATCTGGTCGTTGAGCGCCAGCGCCGCGTCGAACGCCAGCCCGCGCGCCAGCGCCCCGTGGACGGCCTCCGCGCCGAAGGGGGCGGCGAACTGCGCGACGGGCAGGACCAGTTCGGGATCGAACGGGATGCCGGCCGCGGCGAGCGCGGCCCGGTGGCCCCGGGTGCGCACCTCGGCCGTCCCCTCGCTGGCGCCGTCCACGCCGCCGATCACCAGCACCCGGCGGCGGCCGAGCGCCAGCAGATGGGCGGTGGCCTCGTGGGCGGCGGCCGCGTTGTCGATGGCGACGTGGTCGGCGCGCTCGGCGTTGAGCTTCTCGCCGAGCAGCACCGTGGGCAGGGCGCCGCGGCGTGCCCTCAGGTCCTCGTCGACCAGGGCGAGCGGGCTGAGGATCACGCCGTCGGCGAAGTCGGAGCCGAAGCCGTCGAGCGCGGCCAGCTCGTGCTCGCGGTCGGCGCGGGTCTGGTGGACCAGCACGGTCAGCCCGTTGCGCGCGGCCTCGGCGATGATCAGGTTCCCCAACTCGGCGAAGTAGGGCAGGTCCAGCTCGGGGACGACCAGCGCGATGATGCCGGTCCTGCCGCGCCGCAGGTGGCGGCCGGCCAGGTTGACGCGGTAGCCGAGGTCGTCGATCGCCTGTCTGACCACGCTGCGCGTGCGGTCGGACACGTGCACGTAGTCGTTGATGACGTTGGACACGGTCTTCTCGGAGACTCCCGCGCGCTGCGCCACGTCCTTGATTCTGGGCCTCGCCACCCGAACCTCCCTCTCGCCCGGGGCCTGATCGTACCCGCGTTGACCGACCGGTCGAACAGTGACCTTACGTGCGGAAAAGCCGACAGAAAGAAACTCTTAGCAACCTCTTTACACACCTTCTTACATCGATGTAAGACGTACCAACAACCCAGCGTCGGGTGGGAAAGGTGCGAAATGAGCTTTGATCATTCCGGACACGGTGGCCGGCTCAGGATGGGGCGTCGAGGCTTTCTGCGATGGGGACTCGCGGGTGCGGGCGCGGTGGCGGCACCCGGGCTGCTGTCCGGCTGCGCCTCGCCCGCCTCGCCCTCGGGCGCCTCCTCGCTGCGGGTCTGGGACCTCTTCTCGGGGGGCGACGGCCTGTTGATGGACGAGATGATCGAGGCCGCCAGCTCCGGGCCCGACGCCTTCGACGTGGACCGGACGATCCTGGAGTGGGGCGCCTCCTACTACACCAAGCTCGCCATGGCGGCGGCCGGCGGTCGCGCGCCCGAGGTGGCGGTGCTGCACCTGTCCCGGCTGGCCGGTTACGCCCCCGGCGGCCTCATAGAACCGTTCGACCTGGACATCCTGGCCGAGTTCGGCATCGCGGAGGAGCACTTCGCGCCCGCGATCTGGGAACGCGCCCAGTGGGAGGGGGAGGTCTACGCGATCCCGCTGGACACCCACCCCTTCATCGTCTTCTACGACAAGGAGATCGCCGGCAACGCCGGACTGCTCGACAGCGACGGCGAGTTGGCGCCCCTCGGCTCGCCCGAGGCGATGTACGCGGCGAGCGAGGCGCTCGCCGAGGAGCAGGGCGGCGCGGGCGTCCTCTTCGGGCACATCGCCGACGAGTCCCAGTGCTGGCGGCTCTTCAACGGGCTCTACGCCCAGACCGGCGCGGTCTGGGAGCTGCCGGAGGGCGGCGAGCCGCGGGTGGACGAGGAGGCGGCCGTGCGGGTGCTCACGTTCATGACCGAGATGTTCGACGGGCGGCGCAACCCCAACAACCTGGACTACATCGGCGCGATGGCCGCCTTCCAGGGCAGCAGGGGCGCCATGATCTTCGCCGGGGAGTGGGAACTGCCCAACCTGCGGATCACGGACCGGCCGTTGGGCGCCGCCCCGTTCCCGCAGATCTTCGACCAGCCGGCCGTCAACGCCGATTCCCATAGCTTCGTACTACCCCGCCAGGAGCGAGTTGACCAGGCCCGGCGCAGGGAAGCCCACCGTTATGTGGCCACCATGTTGAAGGCGAGCTACACCTGGGCCTCGGCCGGCCACATCCCGGCTTACCAGCCGGTGATCGCCGAGGACCGCTACGCCGAACTGGACCCGCAGGCCTCCTACGCCGGCGCTTCCGAGATCGCGGTGCTCGACCCGCCGAACTGGTTCACCGGTTCCGGGTCCAACTTCCAGAACCAGATGACGCAGCCGATGTCGGCGGCGCTGCTCGGCAACACGTCGCCGGAGGCGGCCGTGGCCCGGATGATCAGCGCCTCCAAGTCCCTGCTCGACCAGCCCAACCCGGTCGCGTGACGAGAGGCAAGGAGTGTCTGACGTGAGCACCACCACTTCGCGTGCCAACGCGACCGAGGACGACGGCACCCCCGCGTCCCGCCCCACGCCCAAGCCGGTCGCCGTGGAGCGGCGCACCCGCTCCACGGGCTGGCTCTTCGTGCTGCCCTTCGCGCTCGCCTTCGGCCTGTTCATGGTCTGGCCGATCGTCCAGGGCCTGTGGATGAGCTTCACGGACGAGTCGTTGACCCTCAACGGCACCGACTTCGTCGGCTTCGACAACTACGCCGAGGCGTTCGGCGACCCCGACGTGTGGAGCAGTCTCGGCAACACCGTGTTCTTCACGGTGATCACCGTGGTCCCACTGGTGGTCGTGGCCCTGGGCATGGCGCTGCTGGTCCACTCGGGGCTGGCCGGCCAGTGGGTGTGGCGGCTGGCCTACTTCGCGCCTTACCTGTTGCCCGTCACGGTGGTCACCCTGATCTGGCAGTGGCTTTACCAGCCGGACCTCGGCATGGCCAACCAGTTGTTGGACACGTTGGGCATGGAGCCGATCGGCTGGCTCTCCGACGAGAAGTTCGCCATGTGGTCCATCGCGGCGCTGACCGTCTGGTGGACGGTCGGGTTCAACTTCCTGCTCTATCTGGCCGCCCTCCAGTCGATCCCCGACCAGCTGTACGAGGCCGCCGCGCTGGACGGCGCCGGGGCCTGGCGGCGGCTGTTCTCCGTCACGCTGCCGCAGCTCAGCCGCACCACGGCGCTGGTGGGGATGCTCCAGGTGCTGGCCTCGCTGAAGGTCTTCGACCAGATCTTCATCCTCACCAAGGGCGGGCCCAACAACTCCACCCGCCCGATCCTCGAATACATCTACGACGTCGGCTTCACGGGCTACCGGCTGGGCTACGCCTCCGCGATCTCCTACCTGTTCTTCGCCCTGATCATCATCATCTCCATCGCCCAGCTGCGGTTCTTCCCGCGTCAGGAGGGCTGACCGTGTCCGCGACGACCACGCGTCCCCGTCTCCACCCCGCCGGAGGTCCGCTGAACCGGCGCCGCCGCCCGAAGGCCGAGCCGGAGGGCGCCCCGCTGCTGCTCGGTCACGGCCGGCTGCCGAAGGTGCTCGCCAGCGGCGCGCTGATCATCTTCGCCGCGCTCTGGCTGCTGCCGTTCGTGTGGGCGATCGCCACCTCGTTCCAACAGGAACAGGACGTGGCCAAACCCGGGCTCAACCCGATCAAGGGCGCGCTGACACTTGAGCCCTACCGCGTCATTCTCGAACGTGGCAACGTGCCGGTCTGGGCGTTCAACAGCATCCTGATCGCCGTGCTGGTCACCGTGATCACCATCGCCATCTCCACGCTCGCCGCCTACGGGCTCTCGCGCGGCACGTTCCGGGGGCGGAAGCTGCTACTGGCGCTGACCGTCTCCTCGATCATGGTCCCGCCGCAGCTGCTGATCGTGCCGCTCTTCCAGGAGATGCTGGCGTTCAACCTGGTCGACACCTACTGGGCGGTCATCCTCCCGCAGGTGGTCGCCCCGATGATGGTCTTCATCCTCAAGCGGTTCTTCGACGGCATCCCGCGCGAGCTGGAGGAGGCCGCCCGCATCGACGGCGCCTCCGACCTGCGGGTCTTCTGGTCGATCGTGCTGCCGCTCTCCCGGCCGATCGTCGCCGCCGTGTCGGTGTTCGTCTTCATCGGCGCGTGGAACAACTTCATGTGGCCCTACATCGTCACCAACGACCCGGCGCTGATGACGCTGCCGGTCGGCCTGGCCACCGTCAAGGACGCCTACGGCGTGGTCTACGCCCAGAGCATGGCCTCCGCGCTGCTCGCCGCGGCGCCGCTGATCATCGTCTTCCTGTTCTTCCAGCGCCGCATCGTGAAGTCCGTGGCCACCACGGGCCTGGGCGGCACCTGATCGTCGGGCGCGTTCCGGAAGGGGAGCGGCCCCGGAGCCACCGGGGCCGCTCCCGCGCCCGTACCACGAGCACGACCCGCGCGCTGCGGAACCTCGCAACGCGAACAACCCATCTCTCTGGAGTCTCTGTGCCTTCCCCCTCCGCCATCCCGCGGCCCGAGTACCCGCGGCCGCAGTTCGTCCGTGGCGACTGGCTCAACCTCAATGGCACCTGGCAGTTCGAGTTCGACCGTGGCGACAGCGGCATCGACCGAGGACTGACAGAACGTGACCTCAACGGCGAGATCACTGTTCCCTTCTGCCCGGAGTCGGAGCTTTCCGGCATCGGCGAGACCGACTTCCTCGAAGCCGTCTGGTACCGGCGCACCGTGACCGTCCCCGCCGACTGGGCCGGCCGCACCGTGCTGCTGCACTTCCAGGCCGTGGACTACGACACCACCGTCTGGGTCAACGGCACCGAGGTGGTCCGCCACCGGGGCGGGTTCACCCCCTTCACCGCCGACCTGGGCGACGTCGCCACGGCCGGCGAGGAGATCACCATCGTGGTGCGTGCCCGGGACCCGAAGGGCGGCCCGCAGGCGCGCGGCAAGCAGGCCGTCCGCTACGCCAACACCGACTGCCACTACACCAGGACCACCGGCATCTGGCAGACCGTGTGGCTGGAGCCGGTGGCCACCGACCACCTCAAGCGGCCCCGGATCACCCCCGACCTCGCGGGCTCCGCGTTCCACCTGGAGCTGCCGCTGACCGGCAACCGCCCCGGCTACCAGGTCCGCGCCGTCCTCAGCGACGCCGAGGGCGAGGTGGTCTCCGCGACCGCCCGCGCCGACCTCGACCTGGCCCCGCGCCTGCACCTGCCCGTCCCGGCCGAGCGCCGCCGGGTCTGGAGCACCGACGACCCGCACCTGTACGACCTGCGGTTCGAACTCCTCGACGCGGACGGCACCGTGGTCGACAGCGCCGACAGCTACGCCGGGCTCCGCTCGGTCGGCATCGACGGCAAGGCCATCACCCTCAACGGCAAGAAGGTCTTCCAGCGACTGGTCCTCGACCAGGGCTGGTACCCCGACGGCCTGATGACCGCCCCCAGCGACGAGGCGCTGCTGCGCGACATCGAACTCTCCCTGGAGGCCGGCTTCAACGGCGCCCGACTGCACCAGAAGGTGTTCGAGGAGCGGTTCCTCTACCACGCCGACCGGCTGGGCTACCTGGTCTGGGGCGAGTTCGGCGACTGGGGCTGCAACATGGGCGGTCGCCCCGACGACCGGCAGCAGCCCGACGCCTCCTATGTCTCCCAGTGGCTGGAGGCCGTCGAGCGCGACTACTCGCACCCCTCGATCATCGGCTGGTGCCCGTTGAACGAGACCTTCCAGGAGCTGAACGACCGGATCGGTCAGCTCGACGTCATCACCCGGGGCATGTTCCTGGCCACCAAGGCCATGGACACCACCCGCCCGGTGCTCGACGCCTCCGGCTACTCGCACCGGGTCCCGGAGACGGACGTGTGGGACTCGCACAACTACGAGCAGGACCCGGCCAAGTTCGCCGAGCAGGTCGGCGGGCTGAGCAGGGGCGAGCCGCACACCAACTTCCACGAGGCGTCCAAGCCCTGGTCGCTGCCGTACGCGGGACAGCCGTACTTCGTCAGCGAGTTCGGCGGCATCTGGTGGTGCCCCGAGACCGCAGCCGAGGCGCGCGGCGACGACCGCACCGAGTCCTGGGGCTACGGGGACCGGCCGCGCGACGAGGAGGACTTCCAGGTCCGCTTCGCCGGGCTGACCGGCGTGCTGCTGGAGGACCCCGACATGTTCGGCTACTGCTACACGCAGCTGACCGACGTCTTCCAGGAGCAGAACGGCGTCTACCGCTTCGACCGCTCGGTCAAGCTGGACGTCGAGCGGGTCCGCGCGGCGCAGCTGCGGCCCGCGGCCATCGAGGACGGCGAGGAGTGACACGTTGACGTCATGACCGCGTCCGCGTCCGCGCTCGCGCCCGGCCGCACGGGCGCGGGCGCACGTGCGCGGGCGCGGCGCCGCGCAGGTGCGCCACCGCGGTGCCGCGCCCGCCGTCGGACACCCCTTCCCGCCCCCGGGGCCGGCGCGCCCCCGGGCAGACTGGGGCCGTGGAACGGGTGACGACGGACGACGGGGTGCGGCTGTGGACCGAGACGACGGGGCCCGACCGCGCCGCCGCCCGCCCGGTGCTGCTGCTGCACGGCGGACCCGGGCTGTGGGACTATCTGCGGCCGGTCGCCGCGCTCCTTGAGGAGGACGGGCCGGTGCACCGCTTCGACCAGCGGGGCTGCGGACGTTCCGACCCCTCGGACGACCTTCGGATGGCGCGCGCGGTCGCCGACATCGAGGCGCTGCGGCGGCACTTCGGCCATGCGCGCTGGACGGTCGTGGGCCATTCGTTCGGTGCCACGCTCGCCCTCGCCTACGCCTGGACGCACCCGGGACGCGTCGCCTCGCTGGTCGCCCTGAACGGCACGGGTCTCGGTGACTGGCGCACCGCCTACCGGGCCGAACGCGACCGCCGCGCGACAGCCGAGGAGCGCGCGCGGCTGGGGGAGTTGGCCGCGCTGGCGCGGCGTTCCCCCGGGGAGGAGCGGGAGTTCAGGACGCTCGCCTGGTGCACCGACCACGCGGACCGGGCGCGGGCCCGACGCTGGGCGGCCGAGGACGCGGCCGCGCCGCACGCGATCAACTGGTCGGCCAACCGGCGACTGGCCGCCGAGGCCGACGGCTGGACGGAGACCTGGGTACGCGCCCGCCTCCGCCGGATCACCGCCCCGGCGGCGGTCGTCCACGGCGCCGGCGACCCCCGCCCGGCCGGGCCGCCCGCCGCGCTTGCCCGCGCTCTCCCCCGTGGACGCTTCCAAAAGCTCCCTGCCGCCGGCCACCATCCCTGGCGCGAACGGCCCGACCAGCTACGGGAGTTGCTGCGGCGGGCGGTGGCGGCCCGGGCGGACGCCGACGACTGGTAACGCGTGGTAATGACCAGTGATGATCGCTGATGACTGGTAAAGCCACCACGCACTGAGCGGAAAGGTGCGGGACGCGTCGATCGCGGGCGGCGCACTCAGCGTGAAAGGGGCGCGCAGGGGTTGTGTCACGCTCGCGCTCTTTCGTGCGCCCCGGGGAAGCGGGTTACGGTGCGTGCGGAGTCGAGCACCAGGAGGTGGTGGCGTTGTCCTCGCGGTACCCCCAGCGCAAGCACCGTTCGCCCGTCGGCGACGACGGACACCAGCCGGGGCGGCCCATCCCGCCGCCGCTCCCCGATGAGCCCGACCCGCCGCGCCGCGAGGAGGACGGGTCGGAGCAGGACGACGCGTGACGGCCACCCCGGCCGAGGAGAGCGCGGTCGCCCGGCTGCTCGCGCACGTCGCCGACTTCCTGGGCCGTCCGGTGCCCGGGGAGTGGGCCCGGGCGCTGCGCGCCGTGCCCCGTCATCTCTTCCTGCCCGACCTGGTGTGGCTGCGGGACGGGCGCGGCGGCCACGCGCCGTGCGACCGGGCGCGCGAGCCCGCGCGCTGGTGGGAGGCGGCCTACGCGGACGTGCCCGTGGTGACCAGGCTGACGCGGGAGCCGGGCGGCGCGACGGTCCCGACCTCGTCGGCCTCGGCGCCCGGGACGGTCGTCGCCATGCTGGAGGCGCTGGACCTCCGCGCCGGGGACCGGGTGCTGGAGATCGGCACGGGCACCGGCTGGAACGCCGCGCTGCTGGCGGTCCTGGCCGGGGACAGCGGTGTCGTCACCGTGGAGGTGGACGCCGAGGTGGCCGACAGGGCGCGCGCCGCGCTGGCGGGCGCCGGGCGCACGCCCCGCGTGGTGACCGGTGACGGCGCGGCGGGCTGGCCGGCCGGCGCGCCCTACCAACGGGTGGTGGCCACCTGCTCGGTGCGCGCGGTCCCTCCCGCCTGGCTGGATCAACTCGCCGCGCCCGGACGGCTGGTGGCTCCCTGGGACGCGGCCTGGTGCTCCTACGGCACCCTCGTGGTGGAGACCGACGCGCGCGGGGCGGCCACCGGTCGTTGGCAGCCCGGGGGTTCCTACATGCCGTTGCGTCCCGCCGACGACGGGGTGGTCGACCCCGGGGCGGGGACCGCCACCGGGACCGACGCCGGCGGAAGCCCCGCCGCGGGGGCCGTGGCGGAGACGGAGCGGGCACGCCCCGAGCCGACGCCGCTCTCCCCGTGGGCGGTGGCCGGCGCCGACTACGAGGCGCAGTTCGTGGTCGGGCTGCTGGTGCCCGGCGTCTGGCACGCGTGGGAGACCGGGGAACGGCGGGCGGGTGTCCACGCCCGGCTGTGGGTGCGCGCGGAGGACGGCGCCTCGACCGCCCTGGTCGAGGTGGCGGCGGCCGGAGGGCGCACGACGGTGCGCCACCGGGGCCCGCGCCGGCTGTGGGACGAGATCACGGCCGCCTGGCACTGGTGGCACGCCGCCGGCCGCCCCGACATGACCCGCTTCGGGTACTCGCGGGAGCCGGGCGGCCGGCCCCTGCTCTGGCTGGACACCCCGGAACGCCCGCTGCCCGCCGGCTCCGTCCGGCCGTGAGGCCGCGACCCGTCGCGCTACCCCCTGACCAGTAGCACACTGACCACCCCGTGCCCCCTGAGGACCACCGTGAAGGTGCCGTCCGGAGCCAACGGCAGCTCGGCGACCGGGCGTTCGTCCGCCATGCAGCGCAGGGCGCGGGCCTCGGGAGCGGTGGTCAGGTCGGGATGGGGGAGGGTGACCTCCTGTTCGTCCTCCGACAGGTTCTGGAGGCGGACGAGCAGCCCCTCGGCGGTCCGGGCGGCGGCGACGGTGGTCCGGATGTGCGGCGGGGTCGGCAGGTCGAGCAGGGTCCCGGTGGCCGGGAGAGGGCCGGGGCCGTGCCGGTGGCGGTCGAGGCGGGTGATCTCGGAGGCCAGCAGCCCGTGGCGCAGCCGGCGGCCGAAGGCCCCGGCGGCCGCCGGGTCGAAGCGCGCGACCGGGGTGAACGCGTACCGCAACGTCAGCGAACCGGCCTGGGACGGCGGGGTGTTGGTCGGCCAGTAGTTGTTCATCACCCAGGAAAGGACCGTGCCGCTCGCCGGGTCGAAGCGCGTGGGCCAGGTACCCCGCACGATGTCGCCCACGGTGAACAGCGGCGCGTCGGCCGAGCTCCACACCACGCCCGCCCCCTCGGGGCCGCCCTCCGTGACGGCCACCCCGTACTGGGTGGTCAACCACTCGTGGCAGGCGCCCGGGGGGTGGTCGACCGCCGGGTCGATCCAGCCCTGCTGGCGGTCGTAGTGGACGGTGGGCCGTGTCGCGGCGAACGGGAAGGCGACATAGACCGACTCCTTGGAGAGCACGGCCTCCTTCTCCAGCGTGACCGTGACCTCCACCCGGTCGTCCTCGTCCCGCAGCAGCAGTTCGACGTCCACGGCGGGGAGATGGGGCGCCGCGCCGGTCCACCGCAGCCGGTGGCCGTCGTGCGTCCTGCGCACGCCCGCCGCCCGGGTGGTCGCCGGGGTCACGGAGAGGGCCGGCGGGGGCGCCGGCGGCAGCCGGTCATGCAGCGTCGTACGCCCCGCCGCGGTGGGGAGGGGCGCGAACGTGTCCCCGTGGTGGTGGTGCCCGGCGAAGGCGCCGCTGCCGTCGCCCCTGGTCAACTCCTCAGGTCCGTCGGCGACATGGAGCAACTGGCCGAGCCGCCAGGGGGACGCCACGTTCAGCAGCGCGCGCCCGGACTCCCGGTGGACCAGTTGCTTGACCAGTCCGCTCTGCTGGTCGAACTCGACCGACCAGCGCGGGGTCTCCAGCTTCTCCGGCGGCGCGGGCGGCTCCGCGAACGGCCGCGCCGCCACCGGGCCGGTCTCCCCCGAACCCTCCGCGCCGCCCGGCCCCACCTCGGCCTCGCCGCCGCCCAGCGGCAGCACCCGCCAGCCGAACGCCGGCACCTCGGGCACGGAGAGCCGCAGCCGGCGCAGCCCACCGGTGTGGACGGTCAGCACCTCGGCCGGCAACGTCCGCCCCTCGTCGTCGAACACCACGGCGTCCGCCGGGAGTTCGACGACCACGTCACCGGACAGCGGCTCCGAGCCGGGGTTGGCGACCAGCAGCGCGGGCCCCCGGGTGGTGACCAGATCGCCCAACTGGCTGAGCGCGCGCCTGATCTCGTCGAGGGCCGTGCGGTGCGCGCGGTGCACCCGGCTGCGCTTCCAGTCGAGTTGGTCGTGGACCTGGTGGCCTTCGGGGTGGGCGTTGGCGTGCGACCAGGTGAAGGTGTGCTCGCAGCCGTAGAGCGCGTCGTCCCAGGCCCCGTCCAGCGTCCGGGTGCGGGGGGACAGCCCGGCGCCGCCCCGGGCGAGCAGCGCCGTGAGCGCCTCGGCGGCCGGCAACAGGCTCTGCGTCAGGCGGTGTTCCGCGGTCAGGGCGGCCGCCGTCCCGGCACCGTCCTCCCAGTAGCTGCCCCCGTCGCCCCGGTGCACCGGCAGCCGGTCGGCCAGCGGGCGGACCGCGTCCAGGTAGTCGGGAAGCGTGGAGATCACGAGCCGGGGCCAGTCGTGGACGGCGTTCCACCGGGCGACGAAGCCGTGGTCGCCGTCGGCCAGGTCCTCGTTGTCGGCGTGGGTGCCGACCAGCGCCAGGTCCGACGGCAGGTAGTCGGCCCGTTCGTAGCGTGCGACATAGCGGTCGAACGCCTGGGCGCCGCCGTCCAGGGTCTGCGGGTCGGCCGCCATGAAGCGGAGCTGCGAGTAGGAGTCGGCGTAGTGGGTCAGCACCCGGGTGCCGTCCACGCCCTCCCAGAGGAACGGGGAGTCCAGGTGCAGCAGGTCGCTGTCGGCGTTGCCGCCCCGAGCGTGGTTCATGATGCCGACGAAGCCGTCCAGGCCCAACTCGGCGAGGACACCCGGCAGCGCGGCGCTGTAGGAGGGCACGTCGGTGAGGTTGGCGTGCCGGACCGGGACGCCGTGCTCGGCGCGGAGCCGGGCGGCGACCGTGGCGGCCCGGTAGCTCTCCTCCAGCGAGGCGAGACCGGAGAGGAAGAGGCTGTGGAACGCGTTGACCGCCATGCGGCCCTCGCGCAGCGCGGTCAGCACCCGCTCGGCGCGCCGCGCGTCCCGGCTGGCCAGGTACTCGGCCACCACCATGGCGCCGTCCACGCTGTAGGCGAACTCCGGGTCGCGCGCCCCGGCGTCCAGCGCGCGGTCCAGGTTGCGGTTGTGGAGCTCGATGACCTTGCCCTGGTAGTCGGTGAAGCCGATGTCGAGGTGGACGTGCGGGATCAGGTGAAGTGTCCACTTGCGCGCCGGAAATACCTCGGTCGCGGTGGCCGGTCCCTCGTCCAGCCGGACCTCGGCGGCCAGCGGCGCCGACCGGCCCCCGTCCGTGCCCGGTTCGGGGACGGGGAAGCGGACGGTGAGCTGCCCGAAGTCCCGTTGTGCCGCCGGCTCCCCGGTGGACAGGTCGAGTTCCGTCCGGTGGTCACCGATCCGCACCAGGGCGCGGCGCGGAGCCGGGCGGCCGGGCGCCAACCCCACCGTCAGGTCGAAAAGTTCACAGGAGACGCCGTCCACGGTCCGGTAGAACGGGGTCGCGCGGAGCGCCGAGGTCGGCGCCTTCGGCGGTGGTCCCGCGGGCAGCAGCCGCAGACAGTCCCAGGTGAACCCGCTGCCGAACCAGTTCCCGTACTGCTCGCGGTGGCGCCGGCGCTCCTCGGCCGGCGGCCCGTCGCCGTCCAGCGCGCCCGGCAGCGTGGTGGTGACCGACAGCCGGTGCCGGCCGGGGGCCAGCCAGTCGGCCGGCACCGGGACGTCGACGCGGGCATGACCGTTGATCGGGGACTGGCCCCAGACCTCGGCGCGGCTCTCCCGCACGATCCGGGGTCGGAACCCGCCCCGGTGCCGGCCGTCCCACGCGATGGCGAGGTCGGGGCAGGGGCCGTGCGAGGCGAAGAGGAAGAGCTGCAGAAGCCAGCCGCCGGCGGCCGGTCGGGCGCCCTCGGCGGGTGAGTCGGGCGCGGGCTCCGGCACGGTGAAGTCGATCTCCAGCCGGTGGCCGCGCCAACCGCCCTGGGCGTCCCAGGGGCCCGGGTGGAACGCGGGCCAGACCTCGGCCGGGTCGTCGGCGCCGACCTCGAAGGCGACAAGGGGCGGCGCCTCCGCGGTGGGCCAGGAACCGCCGAACTGTCCCGGGCCGAGGCCGGGGGTGCCGACGGACCAGAGGGGGCGGGAGGATGAGAGGGCAGCTTCTTGGTGCATCGTGGTGCTCCATGTGCGAGGCTGTTCGATCTCCAGCATGAAGCCCCGCCCGAGACCGCGGCAATGGGCCGGACCGGACTCGTTCACACAGCACGAAGGCGCGCGCGGGGAAAGCCCGATGGGGCAAGGATGGGCGCGACCGGTCAACTTTCAAACCCTTATGTGCACCTTGTCACACCCGCTTCGGCGCTCTCGTCACCGGCGGCGGCCAGCGTGAAGGATGGGCGGAGTTGTCCCGGCAAGCGCTTTCGGACGGGTGTGGCGGGTACGGCGGGTGCGCCATCCGCGCGCGCCTGGCCTCGCGCCCGGTCCCGGCCGAGCCGAAGGGGTCCGAGGCGCCCGAGGGTCAGGCGTCGAAGCGCCGCCCCGGCCGTCCGTCCCGCGTGACCGGCCCGACCTCGTATCCGTCGAACGGAGTCCGCATGACGTCAACCGCCGCGCAACCCCGCCGGGCCCTGGTGATCCGGGGCGGCTGGGAGGGCCATGCCCCGGTCGAGACCACCGACCTGTTCCTCCCCTTCCTGCGTGACCAGGGCTTCGAGGTGACCGTCTCCGACAGCCTCGACGCCTACCTGGACGCGGACGCGCTCGCCGCGACCGATCTGGTCGTCCAGTGCTGGACCATGGGCGAGATCACCCCCGAGCAGACGGAGGGACTGGCCGCCGCCGTGCGTGCCGGCACCGGGCTGGCCGGGTGGCACGGCGGGATCTGCGACGCGTTCCGCGCGAACACCCGTTACCAGTGGCTGACCGGTGGTCAGTTCGTCATGCACCCCGAGCGCTGGCTCGACCACACGGTGGACGTGCGGCCAGACCGGGCCGACCACCCGGTCGTCGCCGGGCTGCCCGGCCAGATCCCGCTCCACACCGAGCAGTACCTGGTCCACACCGACCCCTCCGTCGACGTACTGGCCACGACCACCTTCTCCGCCACCGACCAGGACGTCCCCGAGGAGTCCCGGGGCGTCACCTGCCCCGCCGTCTGGACGCGGCGCTGGGGCGCGGGACGGGTCTTCGTGAGCACGATCGGCCACAAGCCCGACGACCTCACCGACGACACCGTGCGCACGCTGACCGAGAGGGGGCTGCTGTGGGCGGCCCGTTGAACGTCTCGTCGCACGCGCCGCTGCGCGTCGGCGTCGTCGGCGCCGGCGCGATCAGCGGCCAGTACCTGCGGTACTTCGACGAGCACGGCGCGGCGGCCGGCGTGCGGCTGGTGGCCGTCGCCGACCTCGACCCGGCACGGGCCGCCGGCGCCGTCGGCGGCCGCGAGGGCGTCCGCGCCACGACGCCCGAGGAGGTGTACGCGGCGGACGACGTGGACGCCGTCCTCAACCTGACCGTCCCCGCCGCCCACGCGTCCGTTGCGCTCGCGGCGATCGCCGGCGGCAAGCACGTCTACGGCGAGAAGCCGCTCGCCGCCACCGTCGTCGAGGCGCGTGAGGTGCTCGCCGCCGCGCGCGGCGCCGGGGTGCGGGTCGGCTCCGCGCCGGACACCGTGCTGGGGCGCGGCACGCAGACCGCGCGCGCCCTGGTCGACGCCGGCCGGATCGGCCAACCCGTCGCCGCCACCGCCTTCTTCGCCTGCCCCGGGCACGAACGCTGGCACCCCGACCCCGACTTCTACTACCAGCCGGGCGGCGGCCCGCTGTTCGACATGGGGCCCTACTATCTGACCGCGCTGGTCCAGCTGTTGGGCCCGGTCGCCGCCGTGACCGGCGGCGCGGTGCGCAGCGGCGGGGAGCGGACGATCGGCTCGGGGCCGCGCGCCGGGGAACGCTTCCCCGTCGACGTGGCCACCCACGTCACCGGCGTGCTGCGGCACCGGGGCGGCGCGTTGAGCACCGTGGTGATGAGCTTCGACGTGGTCGGCCACGAGCTGCCGCGGATCGAGGTGCACGGCACGGCCGGCAGCGTCTCGGTGCCTGACCCCAACACCTTCGAGGGGCCGGTGCGGTTGTCCACCCGGGCCGCGCGCGAGTGGGCCGACGTGCCGCTGACCCACGGTTACGCGGCGGCCGGGCGCGGCCTCGGCCTCGCCGACCTGGCGCGCGCGGTGCGCACGGACGGCGCCGCGCGGGCGGACGGCGAGGTGGCGCTGCATGTGCTGGAGGTGATGGAGGCGTTGCTGCGGGCGGCCGAGGAGGAACGCGTGGTGGCCGTCGAGAGCGCGTGCGCGCGGCCGGCGCCGGTGCCCGAGTCGGCGCGGGTGGCCGTCGACTGAGCCCCGCGGGGCGCCCGGGGGCGGCGTCGCGCACCGGGCGGGCGCCGCCCTCGCGGTGCGGCGCCCGCCCATTCGGGGCGTGCGCGGGTATGGACACGCGCTCGGCGGCTGTGTTGTTCTATGGGCGGCCGTGTTGTACATCGTTGGAAAACGTTGGTTGCCGGTCCCGGTCGGCCGGTGGACACGGCAGGACCGAACCCGAGACTGACCCTCTCCGTTCCCCCAGGAGCCGCACCATGTCCCGGATGTCTCCCTCCGCCCGACGCTCCCTCACCGCCGCCGGCGCGCTCGCGCTGGCCGCGCTGGTGCCCACCGCGCCGACCGCGCAGGCCGCGGCCGCGCCCCGACTGGTCATCGACACCGACTTCCCCGACCCCGACGTGGTGGTCGCCGACGGCGAGTTGTGGGCGTACGCCACCAACTCGTCGGCCGGCGGCAACGTGCAGACCGCCAGCGCGACCTCGCCCGAGGGGCCCTGGACGCGGCAGGCGGACGCGCTGCCCGAGCTCGGCGACTGGGCGCGCACCGGGCTGACCTGGGCGCCGGAGGTCGCGGCCCAGCCGGACGGCAGCTATGTCATGTACTACACGGCCAGGGACACTGCCTCCGAGCGGCAGTGTGTCGGCACGGCCGTCTCCGACACCCCGGGCGGTCCCTTCACCCCGGTCGGCGACGGACCACTGGTCTGCCCGGCCGACGAGGGCGGCGCGATCGACGCGACCACCTTCACCGACGACGACGGCACGCCTTACCTGCTGTACAAGAACGACGGCAACGCGGTCGGCGTCGACACCTGGATCTACCTCCAGCAACTCACCCCGGACGGGCTGGCGTTCGCCGGCGACCGGGTGCAACTGCTCAAGCAGGACCGCCCCGAGGAGGGCGGGCTCATCGAGGCTCCGACACTGGTCAAGCGGGACGGCGACTACGTGCTGTTCTACTCGGCCGGCTTCTACGGCGACGGCAGCTACTTCACCGGCTACGCCACCGCGCCGGCCTTGACCGGGCCGTTCACCAAGTCCGACGAGCCGCTGATGAACACCGACAACACCGGCATCGTCGGCCCCGGCGGCCAGGACGTGATCCCGGGCGAGGACGGCGACTGGCTCGCCTTCCACGGGGTGCTCTCCGAGGACCCGCTGGTGCGCGGCATGTATGTGACGCCGCTGCACTGGGACGGGTCGACGCCCTCGGTGGACTGAGCCGGCCGGTCGGGCCCCGGCCGCCGGGGCCTGACCGCCGCCCCGGGTGGCAGGTCGGTTGACCACCTGCCACGATGCTCTCGTTCGTCACACTGGCAAGCAGCAGTGGTAACCGGGGGAGCGCAGGGTGGTCGTCGCCGTCGTCGTCGTGTCCATGGCCGTGTTGGTGGCTCTGACCGTATGGGTGGCGGCGAAACTGGACAACTGGCAGGGGGCGCGCTTTCCGCGGAAGAGGCGCGGTGGTAGAAACTGCCCCTCCTGCGGCGGCTTCTTCAGCCGGGTCGTGGAGTCGGACGACCGGCTGAACGGCTACCGCGAGTGCCGTGGCTGCCACTTCACCTGGGATCCCGAAGCGCGCTGACGGGCCGTCAGCGCGCTTCGCCACGTGTGGCGTTCAGAGCCCGAGCCGCTCCAGCCGCGCGTGGTAGTCGTCGGTGATCTCCTCGATGTCCCGCGTCTCGTCCTCCCACATCCGGTAGAGGTGCGCGCGGGTCTCCTCGTCCAGCGCGTCCCAGCGCCGGCGCAGCTCCTCGGCCCTCAGCGTCCAGTAACCGACCGTGGAGTAGCTGCCGTTGGGCAGCCCGCGCTGGTGACGGAGGTTCTTGCGGACCGCGCGCATCACGCCGGTCTCGCCGGCGAACCAAAGATAGCCGGGCTCCTCGGGAAGTTCGAGGTCGCGGATCACGGCGTCCAGCCGCGACGGGGTGTGCCCGTTCCCCGCGTAGAGCCACTCCACGGTCAGTTCCTCCGCGTCGCGCTCCGGGTCGCCGAGGCTGATCGGCTGCCGGTGGCGCGGGTCGACGACCTCGAGCACGACCCGGGTGCGCACGCCGGGCGGGGTCTGCGCCACCAGCCGCGCGGCGGCGGGCAGGCCCGCGGCGTCTGCCACCAGGATCTGCCAACGCGCCTCCGCCGGGCGCTTGTAGAGGCCGGTCGGCGAGGTCATCCCGACCGCGTCGCCCGGCGCGGCGGCCAGCGCCCAGGCGGCGGCGATCCCGCCGTCGTGGACCACGAAGTCGATGTCCACCGTGCCGGCCTCGGGGTCGACGCCACGGATGGTGTACGTCCGCATCGGCGCCGGCCGCTGCTCCTCGTCCCAGCTCCAGCCGCCGCGCTCGGCGGGCGTCGGCAGCTCGGGCTCGCGGGTGCCCTCGGCCGGGAAGAACAGCCTGACGTACTCGTCGCCCACGCCGGTTGTCGGGTATCCGGCCAGGTCGGGGCCGCCCAGGGTGATCCGGACCATCCCGGGCGTCAGCCGGCGGGTCGCGGTGACCAGTGCGCGGTGAATGGTGAGCGTCATCGGCCCTCAAGCTCCTTCTCGACGAACGGCAGCGTCTGCCGGGGTGGGACGGTCAGCGGGGGAACGGCGGCGAGCGGCACGCGTGTCGGCGAGCACGAAGCGCCCCGGCCCTCCGGCGCGCCGGGCCTCCCGGGTGCCGGGATAGTCACGTCGCACCGTGGGGTGGTCGCGTCGAACCGTGCGGTGGTCACGTCGCACCGTGGGTGTGGTCACGTCGCACCGTGCGGTGGTTAGACGTGAGGTGACCACGCCCGCAGTGGTCAACCCCGGGCTGGTCAGGCGCAGTGGCTCCGGCGCGGGACGGGCCGGGCCGGGTGCGGTGTGATGGACTGCGTCGGGCGCGACGTGACTGGTAGGCGGCATGGTGCGGCAGGTAGTTCCACTGGGCTGGCAGTAAGGCAAGCCTTACCTTAGCCCAAGGTTCGAAGCGTTGTCACCGCCCCGCGGTCGCCGTTCTCCTCCCGGCGCGGTGTCGTCCCGAAGGCCTGCGCCGGGCGGGCCGCGGACGGGGCGACATGGTCGCGTGCCCTCCGGCCTGCGTCTACGCGGGCGGCCCCCTCTTCGGCCTCGCTCTCATCACCGGCGGCGGGGCCGCGGAGGCCGCCGCGGCGGCGTACGGGCCCGGACCGGCCGCCCGCCGGTCGTCGAACCGGCCGAACCGGCCGCGCCCTCCCGGGGCATGGGAACCGGGCGCGACCGCGCCGCGCGGGTGCGTCCCGAGCCGTGGGGCGCTCGGCCGGCGGGCGCCGGCCGGCGGAGCGGGGGGTTCGACAGTGCGCCGCTCGCCGCCCCGGCCCCGCGCGTCCGTCGCGACGTCGCTCCGCCCGCCGGGGCGGGACCGTCGTACGCCGGCGCGCCCGTGTGCTTAACCTCCGCGCTCCCCGTCGGCGGCGCACGGGTTGACCAGTGCGCGGCCGAGCGCGGCGCCCGGGTGTCGGTCCGGGGCTACGGCTTGATGCCGACCACCGACCACATGGAGACCAGTGCGGCCAGGTCGCCCTCCACGGTCTCCCGCTGGGTCTGCTCGTCGGGGCGCCACAGGTGCGGCGGGACGATGCCGGGCTCCACCAGTTCCAACCCGTCGAAGAAACGCAGGATCTCCTCGCGGCTCCTGGACTGCGCGGCCATCCCGCCCTGCCGGTAGATCTCCTCGACCCGCAGCATCACCGTGGCGTCGAAGTCGTGCGTGCCGTGCGAGAGCACCAGCGCCGAGCCCGAGGGAAGCGCGTCCAGCAGCGCGCCGACGACCTCGCGCGCCCCCTGCTCGTCGGGGACGAAGTGCAGCAGCGCCACCAGCGAGAGCGCCACCGGCCGGTCGCGGTCCAGTACCTCGAAGGCCTGGTCGAGGATGCGCTCGTGGCCGGCCGAGACGTCGGCCTCCACATAGAGCGTGCGGCCCTCGGGCGCGCTGCGCATGAGCGCGTCCGCGTAGGTCAGCACCAGCGGGTCCTTGTCGACGTAGACCACCCGCGAGTCGGGGGCGACGGACTGGGCGACCTGGTGCAGGTTCGGCTCGGTCGGGATGCCGGTCCCGATGTCGAGGAACTGGCGCACGCCGCGCTGCCCCAGGAAGCGCACCGCGCGGTGCATGAACTGCCGGTTGGTCCGTGCCGCCGCCCGCGCGCCCGGCCAGACCCCCAGCACGGTGTCCCCGGCCTGGCGGTCTATCGCGTAGTGGCTCTTGCCGCCCAGGTAGTAGTCGTAGACCCGCGCGGTGTGCGGCACGTCGTACGTCGGTATTTCCATGCTTCCCCACTCGTCTCGCTCTCGCGCAGACGCACTACCCCACCGACTTCCGTTCAGTCACCGCCCGTGCGCGGCCGCTGTTGGGCGGGGTCGGGCGTGCGGGGAGCGGTTCGTGCGGGGAGTCGTGCGCACGGCGCCGACTGGTCGGAAATGATCTCATGCGCCGATGTGACGATATGAATCTGACTCGGTCGTGGCGACCTGCCGTCGGACGACCCGTCAGCCGCGTCGGGCTGCCTACCGTGACCTGGTGAACGACACCGGCTTGACGCGCTTCTCCCCGCCGCGGTGGTCGCGGAGGCTGAGGAGGGCCGGCGCCCCGACCAACTGGTTCCCCACCAGACTGCACGACCCGCGCACGGCCGTCGCCGTCGGCAGGTGGTTGGGCGCGGGAGTACTGGTCTGCTTTCTTACCGGACTGGTCAGCCACGGCCTCCAGAGCCCGGGGGACTGGTTGGCCACCCGGTTGCCCACCCGCCCGGTGTGGGGTTACCGGTTGACGCAGGGGCTGCACGTGATCACCGGATTCGCCCTGGTGCCGCTGCTCCTGGTCAAGCTGTGGGTGGTCTACCCCCGGCTCTTCGTCCTGCCCCCGGTGCGTTCCCTCCGCCACGCGCTCGAACGGTTCTCCGTGGCGGTGCTGGTCGGCGCGGCCCTGCTCCAGGTGTTCCTCGGACTGGTCAACATCGTGCAGTGGTACCCCTGGCCCTTCTCGTTCCGGCCCGTCCACTGGGCGTTGGCCTGGGTGCTTCTCGGCGCGACGCTGCTGCACGTGGCGGTCCAGGCCCCGGCGATCGCCGCGTACTGGCGGGGGAAGGGAAGGGACCCGGACGGCCCCGAGCGCCGGTCGCTGCTGCTCGGACTCGGCGCGGCCGTCGGAACGGTGACACTGGTGACCGCCGGGCAGACGGTGGCGCCGCTGCGCCGGGTGACGCTGCTGGCGCCGCGCCGCCCCGACGGCTCGGCGCAGGGGCTGCCGATCAACCGGACCGCCGCCGAGGCCGGTGTCCGCGAAGTCTCGCCCGAAACCTGGCGGTTGCGGCTGGCGGGGCCGCGCGCCCACGAGCTGTCGCTCGCGGAGCTGCGCCGACTCCCGCAGCACGGCGCGCGCCTCCCCATCGCCTGCGTCGAGGGGTGGAGCGCCACCGCCGACTGGTCGGGCGTGCGGGTGCGCGACCTGCTGGAGCTGGTCGGGGCGCCGCCGGGGGCGAGCGCCCGGGTGGTGTCGCTCCAGCGCCGTGGCGGCTACCGGGTGAGCGAACTGCCCCCGCAGTTCGTACGCGACCCCCTGACGCTGCTGGCGCTGCGCCTCAACGGCCAGGTGCTCTCCCTCGACCATGGCTTCCCCGCCCGGATCATCGCGCCCAACCGGCCCGGCGTGCTCCAGACCAAGTGGGTCACCACGATCGAGGTGTCGGCGTGACGCCGCTGCGCTGGACCCTCGGGCTGCTCGGCGTGGCGGCGATGCTCGCCGGCGCGCGGCTGCTGGTGGCGGGGACGCCGCCCGGGACGCCCCTCGACGTCGCGCTCTGGCTCGCCGGTGCCGTCATGGCCCATGACCTGCTGCTCGCCCCGCTGGTGCTGCTGGTGGGGGCGGTCGTGTGGCGGCTGCCCGAGCGGCGCGCGCTCCGGGGCGCGCTGCTGACCATCGGCTGCGTGGCGCTGATCACGCTCCCGATCCTGCTGCGCCCGGGGCCGCCCCGCAACGCGACCGTGCTGCGGCTCGACTATCCGCTGAACCTGCTGGGCGTGGTGGCCGCCGTCCTGCTCGCGGCCTCGGCCCTGGTGGGCGTTCGCCGGGCCCGCCGACGCGGTGACGCGCCGAACGCCACCGGCCCCGGCACCTGACCGCCGGTGCGCCGTGCGGCTCCGACGCCCCCTCGGCGACGCCCCCTCGCGACGCGCCGTTCGTTCTGCGTCGCGGCCCGCGTACCCGAGGCCCCCGGCCGGTCCCTGTGACAGCATTTCCCTCATGCATCGCAGCAGACTGCACGTGGTCCTGATCGACTCGCCGCCGGAGACAGCGGACGCCGGAATCGCCTTCTGGAGCGCCGCGTTGGGGAAGACGCCCGAGCCGGCGGAGGGAACGCCGTACACCTTGCTGAGCCGTCTCGAAGGTGGGGAGATGCTGGCTCACCAACGCATGGAGGAGGGACAGGCGCGCGTCCATCTCGACCTGGAGACCGACGATGTGCCGGCCGAGGTGGCCCGGCTGGAGGCGCTGGGCGCGACCAGGACCGGGGAGGCCGACGGCTGCGTTCACCTGCTGGACCCGACCGGGCTGGTCTTCTGCGTGGTGCCGACCCAGAGCGAGGACTTCACGGAGCACGCCACCGTCTGGCCCTGAGACCGGCTCGCTCTGACGAACGGTGGCCCCTCGTCGGCCGGCCGTTCGTGTCGGCCTGCGGTTCGTGCCGTCCGGTGCCCCGGGGACGCCGGGGCACCGGACGGCCCCCGTCAGTTGGCTATGCGATGCGTGCCGAACGCGGACCCGGTCCCGGGCGACTCCTGGCCGACACCGCCCTCCTCGTTGTTTTCCACGAGGACCTCGTCGAAGACCTGTCCTTCGGCGTCGTAGGCGCGGACGGTGACGGAGTCCACGTCGCCTCCGACGGGGATGGTGCCCTCGAAGTAGTAGCCGCCCCAGCCCTCCTCGCCTTCGAGCTGGACCAGCTTCGCCTCGACGGTCTCCACCTCGTCCCCGCTCCTGACCTCGGCGGCGATCCGGGACGGGGCCCCGTCGACGCGCCAACCGCCGCCGAGCACGGCGAAGTCAGGTTCCAGTCGGAAGTCGCCGCTGATCTTGGAGGGCTTCAGCGGGACGCCGCCGCTGCCCTTAGCCCACTCCAACGCCCGATCGAAGTCCTCCGCGCCGGAGAACACGTAGTTCGGCGCGTCCTCAGGGAGCAGGGCCATCAGGTCGTCCGGGCCGACCTCGATCGGCGCGTACGCCTCCACGGTCTCGACCGGAGCGGCGGCCACTTCCTGGGACGAGCCGGATGAGCCGGAGGAGCCCGTCGAGTCGGGCGAGGCGGAGGCGATGGCCGGCTGGGCCAGAACCCCGATCAGCACGACTCCGGCAGCCGCCATCAGGGCCTTGCGCGCACGCGTTCCGCGGTGGGTCATGTGGGTGTCCTGCTCTCTGCTCACGACGAACGTCGGTCTGGCGCGGAGCACTTGCTGCCCGCTACCGGTCGTGACTATACACGGGGTGTATAGCGGAGTGCCATCGTCCCTTCGGGGAGATCTCTGCCGTTTCCCTCTACGCTCGGTGACGAACTCGCCCGCGCGGCAACACGCCCCGGACGAGACCCGCCCCGGGCGGTCAGCGCGTTCTCCGGCGGCATTCCCCGGCCGCGTTGCCCGGGACGTTCCTCAGCGGCGCCCCACCGCGCGCACCCACACCGTCAACGGCCCTGCTCCGGCAGCGGATTCGGGGTCCGCGTCGAGGAACGGCGCCAGTGCAGGCGCCAGCTCCCCGACCGGCACATGTGTGCCGCGGAACGGTAGTCGGTCAGGCGTCACCGACCCCGTCGAGCACCGCAACTGCCCGGCCTGCGCGTCGTGCCACACGTAGAACGTCACCGGCCCGGCGAACCCCGCGCCGGCGATCCGCGCCGCGATCCCGTCGGCGGTCCGCTCGAACGCGGCGGCCACCGCCCCGACCGTCAGCGACCGCCGGTCCTCGTCCGACGCGCCCAACCGCCAGGTGTTGGCGGCCAGTTCGGCTGACCGGTCGGCCGCATTCAGCACCAGCGGCTCTTCCGCGACCTGGGCGATCCAGGTCAGCAGGCGTTGCGCGGCGTCCCCCGGAGGGGAGGGCCCGACGGCGGCGGAAGGCTCCTTGCCGGTTTCCACTACCCCGTGCGCCGCCGGCGCGCGTGCGCGCGCGCCTTCATGCGGTTGCCGCAGGCCGCCATGGAGCACCAGCGCGCGGTCCCCGGGCGGCTGTGGTCGACGAGGAACAGGTGGCACTCCTCGTTGGCACAGGGGCGCAGCCGCCCCGCCAGCTCGGTGGTGACGCGCGACCAGGCCAACACCACGCGGACGGCCAGACGTTCGTCGGGCGGGGTCTCCAACTCCCAGGCCACGCCGGCCGGCGAGACCTCGGGCCGCAGTCGCGCCCCACGCAGCGCGGCGGACAGGGCGTCGGTGTCCGAGGAGGTCCGCCGGATGAGCGCGTGCAGCGCTTCGCGCACCAGGCGCAGCCGTTCGCACTCCGCCGCGGTCCCGTGCCCGCCCAACGCCGTCCGCACCCATTCCGCCGCGCCCTCGCCGCGCAGCCGGTCGGTGGGGTGCCCGTCGATCACCGGCGCGCTGTTGAGCACGGCGAGCAGCAGTTCCTCGTCCTCGACCACGGCTCACCTCCCGTTCCCTCACTTCTTGACACGCCGCGTGGGCCCTGTGCATCATCAGCGTAACCTAACCGGTTAAATCGAAGTAAGGGGTTACCGTGGTCGCTGTTTACCACCCGGTGTACCACCGCGCCGTGGACGTCGACGGACTGGACGTCTTCTACCGGGAGGCGGGCCCGGCGGACGCCCCCGTGCTCCTGTTGCTGCACGGGTACCCGACGAGTTCGCACATGTTCCGCCATCTGATCCCGGCCCTGGCCGGCCCCTACCGGGTGATCGCCCCCGACCACATCGGCTTCGGCCGCTCCTCGGCGCCCGACGCCGGCGAGTTCGCCTACACCTTCGACGCCCTCGCCGACGTCACCCGCCGCTTCCTCGCCGCACTCGACGTGCGCCGTTACGCGCTCTACGTCCAGGACTACGGCGCCCCCGTCGGCTGGCGGCTCGCGCTGGCCGCCCCCGAGTCGGTGCTCGCGGTGATCTCGCAGAACGGCAACGCCTACGAGGAGGGCTTCGTCCCGGAGTTCTGGGAACCGGTCTGGGCCTACGGGGACGACCGCACCCCCGAGAACGAGGCCCGCGTCCGCACCGCGCTGAGCAGGGAGGCCGTCGAGTGGCAGTACACCCACGGCGTCCCCGACCCCACCCTGATCGCCCCCGACACCTGGGAACACGACCTGGCGCTGCTCGCCCGCCCCGGCGTCGACCGCGCCCAACTCGCCCTGTTCGCCGACTACCGGACCAACCGCGCGCTCTACCCGGCGGTGCACGCCTGGCTGCGCGCCTACCGCGTCCCGGTCCTCGCGGTCTGGGGTCGCAACGACGAGATCTTCGGCCCGGCCGGCGCCGAGGCGTTCCGAGACGACGTCCCGGACGCGGAGGTCGTCCTGCTCGACGGCGGCCACTTCCTGCTGGAGAGCCACCTGGACGAGGTCGCCACCGCGATCAGGGACTTCCGTCCGCGCCTGCGCCAGGAGGAGTGAGCGCGGCCCGAGTCCGCGTTCTTCGGCGCCTGAGGGCGGGGTGGCCGGCGGAAGGGGCCGGGGCGTCGGGCGGGCCCGCGCCCGCGTCGCCCGGTGGGGGCGCGTTGCGCGCCCCCACCGGCACGTACCACCATGTACCGCCACGCGTCAGGGAGAACGGGAACGGGGAACCACCGCATGGCCGCGCACGAGGAGCCGAAGGCGGCCGCGAGCCGCGCCCGCCAAGCCCTGCCGCCCCGGCACGCGCGGGCGGACGAGGCCACGGCGGGGTTGGTGGAGGCGACGGCACGGAACATCGCCACGTTCGCCTCCCATCTGCCGAAGGCGCCGGCGTTGACCAGGAAGGTGGCCAACTGGGCCATGAACCTGACCGGTCACCTGCTGCTGTCCGACCCCTCCGCCGCCCGCGCCGAGACCCGCCGGAGTCTGCTGCTCGTCGCACAGGCGGGCACCGCGGCCTGCGTTCTCGCGGGCCGCGCGGCCCACGCCCCGCCGGAGCAAGCCGCCACCGATGAGGCGCCGTTGCTCCGTGTGACGCTCGAACTGCCCGCAGGCGCGCAGGAGTTCGCGCTGCCGCCCGTGCCGTCGCGCACCCCGCTCCGCGTGGCCGAATGGCAGAACGCCCTCTGGGCGGCGGTCATCTGCCGCGAGCGGCGGCTCGTCGAGGACCTGGTCCGGGTGCCGGAGGACGCCATCGGCAGGGGCGGCGGGGCGCTCGACCCCTACATGCGCGCCTGGACGGGGGCGATGCGCGCCTTCTTCCGGGAGGATGCCGACGTGTATGACCGGATCAACCGCGGCATCGAACTCACCGCGCCCGAGGAACTGCGGAACGCCACTCCCGAGATCGCCCTCCACCGCCACTTTCCCCTGATGAGGCTGCTGTTCGACGTCGCGGCCGGATGGTCCGACCGTTTCGACGAGGACCTTCGTGAAGCCGTGTGCCTGCACCACGCGTTCTGGACGGCCAGGGGCGGGCCGGAGGAGTTCACGACGGACCGGTCGGTCGTTCCGGAGGGCTTCTTCGCGCTGGGCCCGACCGCGTTGGCCTGCCTCGCCCACGATCGGGGCCTCCCCGTCGGGGTGACCTCCGACTACCTGCCCGAGCACCTGATCAGGCCGCCGACCCGCACCCCGTGACGGTCCGGTCGCCGACCGGCCCTCCGTGACGGTCCGGTCGCCGGCATTCCCGCGCGGTCGGTGAGTCTCCCGCCTCGCGCCGACGGTCAGCGGCGCGTGGGCGCCCCGCGGAACCCTCGCGCCGGCGTCCGCTGTGCTGTCCTGGGCCTAGGCCTGGGCCTCGGCTTCGGCGCCGAGTTCCGCGAGGCGGGTCAGGGCGGGCAGGGCCGAGGCGATCGCCTCGCGTTCCCCGGGCGTCAGCCGCGCGATCAGCGGGGCCAGGCGGCGTTCGCGCTCGTCCTGTCGGGCCTGGCGGACCGCTCGCCCGGCCTCGGTGAGATGGACGAGGACGGCCCGGCCGTCCGCCGGGTCGGGGCGGCGTTCCACCAGGCCGTCGCGTTCGAGCCGGGTGACCAGTTGGGTGAGTCCCGGCTGGCTGATCTGCTCCGTCTTTACCAGTTCGGTCAGCCTCTTCGGGCCCCCGGAGACCAGTGCGTCCAGTACGGACAGGGTGGTAAACGACAGCTGCTGTACCGACGGAAGCCGGATGTAGTAGCGGTTGAAGTTCTCGATGGCGGTGGTCAGGTCGACGACGTTCAGGCCGCCCATGTCGTCGGCGCGCTGGGGAGGAGTCACGCCTGGAAATATATCGCGGACATATATAAGCTCCTTATGTATCGCGCCGGGACCCCGACCCGGCGCGACCGCGTGACCCACCTCGGCGCAACGGCGCGTCAACGAACCCCCAGAGCGCTAGAGGAGCACCTCCATGACCGTGCGCATCGGCATCAACGGCTTCGGACGCATCGGCCGCAACGTCTTCCGCGCGGCCGCCGCGCGCGGCTCGGAGTTGGAGGTCGTCGCCGTCAACGACCTCGGCGACGTGCCCACGATGGCCCATCTGCTCGCCTACGACTCGACGTCGGGGCGCTTCCCCGAGGAGGTCGTCGCCGAGCCCGGCGCGATCCGGGTGGGGGAGCGGACGGTCCGGGTCCTCGCCGAGCGCGACCCGGGCGCGCTGCCCTGGGGCGACCTGGGCGTGGACATCGTGATCGAGTCCACCGGCCTCTTCACCGACGCCGCGAAGGCCCGCGCACACGTAGAGGGCGGAGCGAAGAAGGTCATCATCGCGGCCCCGGCCAGCGGCGAGGACATCACGGTGGTGCTGGGTGTCAACGACGGCGACTACGACCCCGCGCGCCACACCGTCATCTCCAACGCCTCCTGCACCACCAACTGCCTCGGCGTGCTGGCCAAGGTGCTGCACGACGCCGTCGGCATCGACAGCGGCATGATGACCACGGTCCACGCGTACACCCAGGACCAGAATCTCCAGGACGCCCCGCACAAGGACCTGCGCCGGGCCAGGGCCGCCGCGTTGAACATCGTTCCCACCTCCAGCGGCGCCGCCAAGGCCATCGGCCTCGTGCTGCCCGAACTCGCCGGCCGGCTGGACGCGTTCGCGCTGCGGGTGCCCGTGCCGACCGGCTCGGTCACGGATCTGACGGTGGTCACCCGCCGCGCCACCACCGTGGAGGAGGTGCGGGAGGCGTACGCGGCGGCGGCCTCGGGGCCGTACAAGGGGCTGCTGTCCTCCGTGGACGCGCCGCTGGTCAGCGCCGACATCGTGGGCGACCCGGTCTCCTGCGTCTTCGACGCCGCGCTCACTCGGGTCTCCGGCCCCCAGGTCAAGGTCGTCGGCTGGTACGACAACGAGTGGGGCTACTCGAACCGCCTCGTCGACCTGGCGCTGCTCGTGGGGGCGTCCTCGTGACCTTCCGTCGAACGGGCGTCGTGGCCTCGCCCGCTGCGGCGCCCGGCGGCAGGAGCGGCTGACGTGTCCCGGGAGCCGCCGAGCAACCGGCTGTCGCGAAAAGGGAGTTGACGCCTCCAGAGCCCTGATCGGCGCCTTTCCCCGTGGCCTGGAGAGGCAGAAAAATCAACGTTCAACTACCTCTTGTCCGGCGGGCCGACGCGCGCGAGACTCGCCATGACCTCCTGGCCGGAGGAGCCGCCGGGAGGTCCACGACAGACTCCCGCGCGCACTCCTCCGCGCGTTCTCCTCAAGGAGGCATCGATGAAGTTATCCCGTCGTGTGGTCGGACTGCTCACCGGTCTGCTCGCCACCTGCACGCTCTCGCTGGCCGGGGCGACGCCCGCGTCGGCGGCGACCTGGACGTTGCAGTACTCGCCAGGTCATCCGCAGCGCATCTGTGTCCACCCCGACCGGGGCTGGCCCAGCACCTACTTCCTCGCCTCGCTGCGCGGGACGTGGTCGACCGTGATCACGACCGGCGTCTCGGACCTGCCCGAGGGCTCCTACAGCGACGGCGGCGCGGTCCATCCCGGCGAGTGGAACGAACACCTCGACGGAGCCACGGGGTTCGTCCACGTGTCGATCGCGCCCATCCCCGTCGGCGACTACCCCGCCACCCTCTGGGCGGACGACGGCACCGAGATCCAGACCGAACCCGTGTTGATCGTCTCCCGCGAGGACTGCCTGGCGGACGTGCGGGGCTGAGCGCCGCCACGGCCGCGCGCGCCCCGGCGCGCGGTCGACGTCCGGCCCCTTGAAGTCGCCCCGGTGGCGGGGGCGTTCACCACTCCGTCGCGGTGAACGTCGCGCCGCTCCGGCGGACTTCGACGACGCCTGAGCCGCCGAAGTGCGCGGGTATCAGTAACTCGCGATTGTCGGCGGCCTGTTGGAGCACGCGGTGGCGGGTGGCCGCGGCCTGGGCGGGGGCGAGGCAGGCGCCGCTGTTGTGGTGGGGGTGCGGGATCTGGACGGGGCTGTGCAGCAGGTCGCCGGCGAAGACCGCGCGGTCGGTACCGGAGGCCAGGCGCAGCACGGAGGAGCCGGGGGTGTGGCCGGGGGCGGACTCCAGGGTGAGGGCGCCGTCGAGGCGGTGGTGGCCGTCCCAGCGTTGGGCGAGGCCGGCGCGGTGGATCGGCGCGACGCTGTCCTGGTAGATCAGCCGGTCGACCTCGGCGGCGCCGCCGCCGTAGGCGTTCTCCGGGCCGTAGTGGTGGTCGTCGGCGGCCGGCAGCAGGTAACGGGCGTGGGGGAACGTGGGGACCCAGGTGCCGTCGTCGGCTGCCCTGGTGTTCCAGCCGACGTGGTCGACATGCAGATGGGTGTTGACCACCAGGTCGACGTCGTCGGGGGCGAGGCCGGCCGCCGCGAGAAGGTCGAGGAAGTCGCCTTCGCACTGGTGGAACGGCGGCATTCCCGGGCGTTCGCGCCCGTTGCCGGCGCCGGTGTCGACCAGGATGGTCCGGCCCTCGCTGCGCAGCACCCAGTACTGGAGCGCGAGCACCGCCCATTTGTTGACCGGTTCATAGTGGTCAGGTACCAGCGACTCGGCGTGGTCGGTCCACGCCTCGGGCGCTGCTTCCGGCACCAGCTCGGCGGCGGGCGCGAACGGGCGGTGCCACTCGACGAGTCGGATGATCTCGACGTCGCCGAGGGCGAAGCGCCGGACGCGGGCGGCGGGTTCGGTCGCGGTCGGGTCTGTCGCGGGTGCCGTTGTCCCGGCCGGTGTGGTCCCGGCCGGTGTGGTCCCGGTCGTCCTGGTCTCGGCCGGTGTGGTCTCGGCCGGTGTGCTCTCGGTCATGGAACGGACCCTAGAAACAGTGAGTTGAGCGGTTCAATGTGTGACCGGCTCACTGGAATACGTGGTCCGCTCACTGGTCAGTTCCCCGTGGAAGTGGTCAACCAGGCGGGGCGGATAGCCTGCGACGGTGGATGTGGTCAGCGACGCGATCTCGGCCGTGCGGTTGGGGCACCCGACGTCCCACCGGGTGTGGCCGGCCGGCCGTTGGCAGGCGAGGCGGGAACGGTACGAGGGCGCGGGGTTCTACGTGGTGCTGGCCGGCGGGTGCCGGCTGCTGCCGGACGGCGACGGCCCGCCGGTGGTGCTCGGCGCGGGGGACGCGGTGCTGCTGCCGCACGGCACCGGGCACGTGCTCGCGGACGCGAGGGCGAGCGAAGGGCGGGCGGCGGCGACGCGGCGCGCGGTGCCGTTCGCGCGCTGGGCGGCGGCGAACGGCACGCGCACGGAGGCGTCGCGAGCACCCGGTGCCGCGGACCCGACGGAGATCCTCTGCGGGACCTACCGGCTGGACTGCAGCCGGCTGCATCCGTTGCTCGTCGAGCTGCCCGAGGTGGTCCACCTGCCGAGCCGGATCGGCGCACATCCCGAACTCCGTTCGGCGATCGAGCTGTTGGCGGGCGAGCTCGACCAGACGCGGCCCGGCTCGTGCGTGGCGCTGCCGAGCCTGCTGGACCTGCTGCTGGTCTATCTGATCCGGTCCTGGCTGGCGGAGGCGACCGGCGGGGCCTGGCCCCGGGCGCTGAGCGACCCGGTGACGGCCGCCGCGCTGCGGGCGTTGCACGGCGACCCGGCCGCGCCGTGGACCGCCGACCGGCTGGCGGCGGAGGCGGGCGTCTCGCGGCCGACGCTGGCCCGCCGGTTCGGCGCGCTGGTCGGCCGGCCGCCGATGGCGTATCTCACCTGGTGGCGGCTGATCCTCGCCGCCTCGCGACTCCGGGAGTCCGGCGACACGTTGGCGAGCGTCGCGGAGCGTGTCGGATACGGCAGCCCGTACGCGCTCTCGCACGCGTTCGTCCGGGAGTTCGGTATCACGCCGGGGCGCTACCGGCTGCGGAGCGCCGCGCGCACGGTGGTCACGGCGCCGGACGATCCGCACGATCCGGATGGCCGAGGCGGGCCGGGGGCGGCGGTCCCTGGCTGAGCGTGGGCGTCGGCGACACGGGGCCCGGTCGGGCCCGGCCCGAACCGCACGGCACGGCACGCGGCTGGTCCGCGCGGCAGACGCGGAACGGTTGCGCGCCGCCTGCTCGGGCCCCCGAGGCGCTCGACGGCCGGAGCCGTGACTCGGCGCGGCCGCCCGGGAGTTGACCGGGGGCGTGGCGTGGTTCGAGCGGGGTGTGGGGTCGTCCTGGACGGCCGTGGTGCGGTTCGAGCGGGGTGTGGGGTCGTCCTGGACGGCCGTGGTGCGGTTCGAGCGGGGTGTGGGGTCGTCCCGGACGGCCGTGGTGCGGTTCAAGCCGGGTGCGGGACCGCCCCGGACGACCGTGCCGCGATCGTCCCGCTGAGCAGGACGGCGCGTCGACGGGTGACGAGGCGTGGCAGTCGCACGGTGAGTGCGTTCAACCGGCCGGACTGCACGCTGGGCCGGCGGCCGCGGTCGAGTGCGCGCATCGCGGTCGCGACCACCTGCTCGGGGGTCTGGTAGCTGCCCCGGTAGGTTCCCCCGCGCAGGCCGTCGAAGAACTCGGTGCGGGTGAGGCCCGGGGCGAGGGAGAGCACGCGCAGGCCGGTGCCTCGCGACTCGTACCAAAGGGCCTCGGTGAAGCTGAGGACGAACGCCTTGCCGGCCGCGTAGGCCGCCATGCCGGGGGTGGGTGTGTAGGCGGCCATGCTCGCGAGGTTGACCAGTACGCCCCGGCCGGAGGCCCTGAGCGGTTCGATGAACGCGCGGGTGAGGTCGACGAGGTTGGCGACGTTCACGTTGATCTCGTCGGTGAGCCGGGCCGGGTCCTCCTGGTGGAACGCGCCGTCGGTGCCGAATCCGGCGTTGTTCACCAGGCCGTCGACGGCGAGGTCCCGCCGGGTCAGTTCGGCGGCCAGCCGTCGGCCCGCGCCGGGCTCGCTCAGGTCGAGGG
Organism: Streptomyces zhaozhouensis; assembly: GCF_900230195.1. Lineage (GTDB taxonomy): Bacteria > Actinomycetota > Actinomycetes > Streptomycetales > Streptomycetaceae > Streptomyces > Streptomyces zhaozhouensis. The sequence continues at coordinate 536,298 of NZ_OCNE01000001.1, read as the reverse complement.
CGACCGCGACGGCCCGCACGTCGTGCTTCTCCCGCAGCGCGGCGGCCAGCTCTTCCAGGCGGTCGCGCCGCCGGGCGACGAGGACGACATCGGAGCCGCGGCGGGCGAGTTCACGGGCGAAGGCGGCGCCGATGCCCGAGCTGGCGCCGGTGACGATCGTGGTCTGGCCGGAGAAGTCGATCGGAGTCATGTCTGCACTGTAGGCAGATGTTTGCACTCGGTGCAAGATTTGCCCTCCGGTGCGGGACCGTAGGCTGGGTGCATGGCCGACACCCCCACGCTCCGGGAGCGCGCCCGCCGCGCCGCGCGCGCGGAGATCGCCGCCACCGCCATCCGGCTCTTCGCGGAGAACGGCTTCGAGGCGACGACCGTCGACCAGATCGTCGCCGCGGTCGGCATCTCGCGCCGCTCGTTCTTCCACTACTTCGGGAGCAAGGAGGACCTCGTCCTCGGCGACGTGGACGCCCTGGGCGAGTCCGTGCGGGCCGCGCTGGAGTCCCGGCCGGAGGAGGAGTCGGCCTGGGAGGCGATGCGGGCGGCCCTGCTGGTCCTCCGCCAGGTCGGGGGCGATCCGGCGGAGCAACTCACCCTCGCCGGCCTCCACCACGAGGCGCCCTCGCTGCGTGCCCGGCACCTGGAGAAGCATCTGCGCTGGCGGGCGCTGCTCGCCCCCGAGGTGCAGCGCCGGCTGGGCCTGCCGGCGTCGCCGGAGCCCGACCCCAGGGCCGAGGCGTTCGTCGCCGCCGCGCTGGCCTGCGTCGACGTGGCCGTCGACGCCTGGTACCGCTCCGGGGGGAAGGACGACCCGGAGCGTCTCTTCGACGAGGCGGTCGCCGCCCTCCGAGGCTAGGGCCGCCTTACGCCGCGGGACCGGAGGCGGCGACCCGCCTCTGGTCCCGCGCGCCCCGCGCCGGTGATCCGGGTCCTTCCGCGAGGGGCGCAACCGCGCGCGCCCCGAGGCGCGTTCGGTCAACAGCCGACAAAAAGTGAAGGTTGTCGCGCTCCTGCGGTGATCGTTTGATCTTTTCGCGGGTATGTTCGTATCGCCGGGGGGCACACGCACAGGACATACGGGGGGAGAGTCGCGCCGCCATCGGGGGGTGGGCGGCGACCTTCCCGGGTCATCGGTGGCCCTCGGTTCCGCACGAGGCGCGCGCTGCGCGCAGAACCTGAAGGGTTTTCACATGAGACTGACCCGTGTCGCGGTGACCGTCGCGGCCACCGCGCTGGCGCCGACGCTGCTGCTGGCCACGCCCGCTCTCGCCTCCGGCGGGGCCGGCGCGACCGGCCCGGCGGGCGACGGCGTGGTGCCGACGGCGGCGGCGGACGACGAGTTGGACGAGCTCCGCGTCGCCGTCGCCCGCATTCTGCACGCCGCCACGGAGGCCGGCGACAGGGCGGTGATCCGTGGGGCCAACGAGGCGCTGGACGCCGGCACCGAGGAGGCGCTGCGCGCGTTCCTCGAAACCGGCTATCCGGCGGCGCAGTTCGAGGACGACCGGGTGGCGGCCTTCCGCATCTTGAACCTGGCGCGGGAGGCCGGTGACAGGGCCGTGGAGCGCGAGGTGACCGAGGCACTGGAGGCCGGCACGGCGGAGGCGCTGCGGGAGTTCCGCGAGACGGGTTACGCCGTCGCGCAGTTCGAGGACGACCGGGTGGCGACCTTCCGCATCCTGAACCTGGCGCGGGAGGCCGGTGACAGGGCCGTGGAGCGCGAGGCGATCGCGGCGCTGGAGGCCGGAACGCCGCAGGCCGTGCGGGAGTTCCGGGAGACCGGCTACCGGCTCGCGCAGTTCGAGGACGACCAGGTGGCGACCTTCCGCATCCTGGCCGACCCGGACACCAGCGACGCGCTGCGCGCCGCCGCGGAGGCGGCGTTGGAGGAGGGCACGCCCGAGGCGTTGCGCTACTTCATCACGCGGGGGCAGTACGAGGTCGACGCGTGACCCTCGCGGCCCGGTAGGCCGGCGCGGCGGACGGCGGGCGACCGTCGTCCGCCGCGCCGGGCGTCGACGAAAGTGGCTGGGCAACGCCGTCGCGGACGTGTTTCGATGCCACGATGGGCAACGAGAACACGCGACGGACGCACGTCCCGACCCCGAGTGTCCGGCGCAGGACCGACGGCGATCTCGACGCGTGCGTGCGTGCGCTGGAGGGGGTTCACCGGGAAGACCGCTATCCGATGAACTGGCCGGGGGACCCCGGCGCCTGGCTCACCCCGCCCACGCTGCTCGCCGCCTGGGTGGCGGAGCTGGACGGCCGCGTGGCCGGTCACGTGGTGCTCTCCGCGAGCGACGGGGGAGACGTGGCGCCGGGCCTGTGGAGCGCCCACGCGGGGGTCGGGCCCGAGACGACGGCCGTGGTCAACCGGCTCTTCGTCGCGCCGTGGGCCCGGGGCCACGGCCTTGGCGCCCTGCTGATGGCACGCGCCGCCGCCGAGGCGGGGGAACGCGGCCTGCACCCGGTGCTCGACGTCGTGGCCTCGGACGCCGCGGCGGCGGCGCTGTACGAACGGCTCGGCTGGCGGCTGTTGGGCACGGTCGAGGAGTGGTGGGAGCCGGAACAGCGGGTGGACATCCACTGCTACGCGGCGTCCGGCTGACCCGGCTGACCCGGCTGACCCGGCTGACCCGGCTGACCAGGCCGAACGTCCGAGTTCCACATGAGACGGCCTAGTCCTGTGCCTTTCCGGTCGTGATGCGGGACATGACGAGCGCGAGCAGGATGATCGAGCCGTTGAGCGCGTCGATCCACTCGGCGGGGACGCCGCCGAGGGTGAGCACGTTCTGGATCATGAACAGCAGCAGGATGCCGGTGAAGGCGCCGAAGAGGCTGCCCCGGCCGCCGGAGAGGCTGACGCCGCCGATGACGGCGGCGGCGAAGACGGTGAAGATCGCGCCGTCGCCCTGGGCCGCGGCCACCGAGCCGAGGCGGCCGGAGAGCAGCAGCCCGCCGAGCGCCGCCAGCAGACCCGCCACCACCAGCACGATCGCGACCGTGCGGCGGGTGCGGATGCCGGCGGCGCGGGCCGCGTCCTCGTTGCCGCCGATCGCGTAGAGGGATCGGCCGAAGCTGGTCCAGCCGAGCACCGCGATGCCGACGGCGAAGAGCGACAGGCAGAGCCAGACGGACGCCGGCAGGCCGAGCCACTGGGTGGTGCCCAGATAGCTCATGGACGACGGGAGTTGGAAGAACGTCTGGCCGCCCGAGATGCCGGTGAGGGTGCCGCGCAGCATGATCAACATGCCGAGCGTGACGATGAAGCCGCTCAAGCCGAAACGGACGATCAGCAGCGCGTTGACCAGCCCGATCGCCACCCCGACCGCCAGGGTGAGCGGCACGGCGAAAGCGCCGGGCAGCAGGTCCAGACCCTGGCCGGCCTCGGTGACGGTCAGCCAGGCGGCGATCCCGGGCGCCAGCCCCATGGTCGATTCCAGCGACAGATCCATCTTCCGCACGATCAGCACCAGCGCCTGGGCCAGCACCAACAGGGCGATCTCGGACATGGTCTGAAGGATGTTGATCACGTTCTGGCGCTGGACAAAGACCGGGTCCACGATCCAGCCGGCGATCGCCACCACCACGATGGCCGGGACCAGGGCGAACTCCCGCAGTCTGGCGATCGGTATCCGGCCGCCCAGCAGTCGGGGCGGCCGTGCCCCCGGCTGCCGTTCCGGCGCTTCGACGACCGTGGAGTCAGGCATCGTCGGGTACCCCTTCCATGGCGGTGACCAGTTCGTTGTCCGTCCAGCCGGCGGCGAACGCGGCGACCAGCCGGCCGCGGAACATCACCAGCACCCGGTCGCAGAGGGCCAGGTCGTCCAGTTCGTCGGAGGCGATCAGCACGCCGGTGCCCTCGGCGGCCACCTCGTCCGCCTTGCCGAGCAGGAAGTCCTTGGACCGCACGTCGACGCCGGCGGTCGGGTTGACCAGCACCAGCAGCCGGGGGCGGTTGGCCAGCGCCCTGGCCATCACGACCTTCTGCTGGTTGCCCCCGGAGAGGCCGGAGACGGGCAGCCCGGGGCCGGGGGTCTTGATCGCGAGATCGTCGATCATCTCCCGCGCCAGGGCGTCCCGTCGGCGCGCGTCGATCAGCCCGTTCGGTCCCAGCCGGTCGGGAACGGTCAGGGTGGCGTTGTTGGCGATCGTCATGTCCGGGACCAGCCCCTGCCGGTGGCGGTCCTCGGGAACGAAGCCGACGCCGGCGGCCAACGCGGACGGCACGTCGCCGGGCCGGGGCCGGCGCCCGTCCACCTCGACCGTTCCGGCGTCGGCGGCCCGCAGCCCGGCGAGGGTCTCCGCCAGCTCGATCCGGCCGCTGCCCGCCGCCCCCGCCAGCCCGACCACCTCGCCGGCGCGCACGGTGAACGAGACGTCCGCGTACCGGCCTTCGAGCGACAGTTCCTCGACGGTGAGCACCGGGTGCGCGTCGGCCGGCGGCTCGGCCTGGCGCTCCCGCAGCCGGCCGGAGGAGGTGGTGACCTCCTCGCCGGTCATCGCGGCGACCAGCTCCCCCCTGGACAGCCCGGCGACCGGCGCGGTCAGGATGTGCCGGGCGTCGCGGAAGACGGTCACCGTGTCGCAGAGGTCGTAGACCTCCTGGAGGTGGTGACTGATGAAGAGAAAGGTGACCCCGCGCTGCTGGAGCTCCCTGATCCGGGCGAAGAGCCGGCCGATCGCGGCGGCGTCCAGCTGGGCCGTCGGCTCGTCCAGCACGATGAATCTCGCGCCGCCCGAGAGCGCGCGGGCGATCTCCACGAACTGCCGCTGCTCGACGGACAGTTCGCCGGCGAGCGCGTGCACGTCCGCCGCCACGTCCCACTCCGCCAGCAGCGCGGCCGCCTGGCGACGCAGAGCTGACCAGTTGACCAGTCCAAGACGGGTGGTCGGTTGCCGGTGCAGAAACAGGTTCTCCGCCACCGTCAGACCGGGGATGACCGTCGACTTCTGGTAGACGCAGGCGACCCGGCCGCGCCACGCCTCCCGGTCGGCCAGCCGGGGCGCCGGCCGGCCGTCGAAGGCGATCCGGCCCTCGTCGGGGCGGACCAGCCCCGTCATGATCGACACCAGCGTCGACTTGCCCGCGCCGTTCCGTCCCACCAGCGCGTGGGTCTCGCCCGCGGCCACGCTGATCCCGGCCCCGTCCAGCGCCACCGTCGACCCGTAGCGCTTGCTCACCCCGACGGCCAGCGCCGCCGGCGGGCGCTTCGGCGCCCGCTCCCGCCTCGCCTCGTTCCCCACCGGAAAGCCTCCCTGTCTCCGCGTCCCCGCGCGTCCTGGCGGCCCGCTCCGCGGGGGACGACGGCCCTGCGCGGTCAGTCGCGGTCGTTGCCCCACAGCGAGGGGTCGTCGTACGGCAGGCTCTCCACCCCGCCGTAGGTGCCGCCGTCCCTGGTGACCAGTGGCGCAGGCAACTGGTCCTCCAGCACGCCCTCCCGGACCTCGACGATCTCGCTGCCGTGGTCGGTCGGTCCCGGCTCGAACTCCTCGCCGTCCAGGGCGGCCCGGAGGTAGGTCAGCGCGTACTCGGCGTAGAGGTCGGCGGGTTGGGAGACGGTCGCGTCGATCTTTCCCTCGCCGATCAGCTGGAGTTCCTGCGGGATGCCGTCGTTGGAGACGACGAACACATGCTCGGGGTCGTCCGGCGGGACCGCCATGTTCAACTGGTCAAGTACCTGGAGCGTCCCGGAGAGCCCGAACGTGGCCTGCATATAGACCCCGCGCACGTCCGGGTGGGCGGTGAGGGTGGTCTGGAGCTTCTGCGCGGCGGTGGCCGCGTCCCAGTTGGTGGCCTCGCCGAAGACCCGGATGCCGGGGTACTCGGCCTCCACGCAGTCGTGGAACGCCTCGGTGCGGTCCCGGCCGTTGATCGAGGCCAGGTCGCCCTGGAGCATCACGACCTTGCCCTCCCCCTCCAGCTGGCTGCCGAGGTAGTGGCACGCCTGCTCGCCGTAGGCCCGGTTGTCGGCGCGCACCACCATGTAGACCTCGCCCTCGTCGGGTCGGGTGTCCACGGTGACGACCGGGATGTCCCGTTCGGCGAGGGTCCGGAGCACCGGCGCGACGGCCGCCGTGTCCTGCGGGGCGATGGCGACGCCGTCCACGCCCTGGCTGAGCAGGGTCTGCACGTTGGAGGCGAGGGTGGCGACGTCGTTGCCCGAGTTGGTGGTCTTCATGTCGAGGCCGAGCCGCTCGGCGTACTCGGGGACGTAGTCGATGTAGGAGTTCCAGAAGTCGGTGTCGGAACGGGGGTAGTCGACGCCGATGGTGGCGCCCTCGGCGCCGCCTCCGGGGTCGTCGGCGCAGGCGGTCAGCAGCGCGGTGGAGAGCAGCAGGGTTCCGGCCAGGCGGGGGAGACGGAGCTTCACTTCTGATCTTCTCCTTCGGACGGGCGCACGGCGCTGGGCCGCCGGTCCGCGAGCGGGGCGCGGCGCGGGAGTTGACGGGGAACGGCGACAACTCGGCGGAGTCGGATCGGGGAGTGGGGGACACGCGCCGGGGCCCGTCGGCGCGACCAGACATGGGATCGTTTTATAGACCCCGCCGGTGATGCTGTCCATGGCCCGCGCAAACAACACCACGCCACCGCTGGTCAGCGAGGAAAGCCCGCACCATCCCACGGAGTTGGGGAGGTGAAGTGACCCTATGTCTGCGTCGGGGGCGACGCTGTGAAGGCCCGTCGTCACCCGGAGGTGCTCTAAGGTGAGGCATCCCCACGCGGACGGTGGGGTGAACGACGGGCGTACGCGCGGCACGGGCGCACGCGAGCGGAGGCACGTGATGGAACTGGGCGACGCCCTTCCCCGCGTCGGGGCGGTGGTGCTGACCATGAACGACCGCCCCCGCGAGCTGGGCGAGGCACTGGCCTCGCTCCGTGCCCAGCGCGGCGTGGAACTGGACATCGTGGTGGTCGGCAACGGCTGCGTCCCCGAGGGCATTCCCGACGGGCTGCGCACCGTCTCGCTGCCGGAGAACGTCGGCATCCCCGAGGGAAGGAACGTGGGCGCCGGGCAGGTCGCGGGCGACCATCTGGTCTTCTTCGACAACGACGCCGTGCTGCCCACCACCGACGCGCTCGCGCGACTGGCCGCCCATCTCCGCGCCGACCCCCAACTGGCCTATGTCCAGCCGAGGATCGCCGACCCCGACGGCACGACGCTGCGTCGCTGGGTGCCCCGGCTGCGCGCCTCCGACCCGGCGCGGGGCGGGGTGGCGACGGTGATGGCGGAGGGCGTGGTGCTGGTGCGGCGCTCCGCGTTCGAGGAGGTGGGCGGCTGGCCAGGGCACTTCTTCCTCTTCCACGAGGGTGTCGACCTCGCCTGGCGGCTGTGGGACCACGGCTACACCGGCCGCTACACGCCGGAGGTCGTCGTCCACCACCCGGCGACCAGCCCGACGCGGCACGAGGGCTTCTACCGGCTCACCGCGCGCAACCGCGTCTGGCTGGCGCGCCGCAATCTGCCGCCGGTGCTGGTTCCTTTCAACCTGGCCAGTTGGCTGGTGGTCACCCTGGCCCGCACCCGGGAGGGGCGGGCGCTGCGGGTCTCCTTCCAGGGCTTCGCGGAGGGGTGGCGCGGGGACTACGGGCGGCGCGCGCCGATGAGCTGGCACACGGTCCGCCGGTTGACCAAGGCGGGGCGGCCGCCACTCGTCTAGCACACCGGGGTGACCACATCCCCGTGCGCGGCTCGGGTGGTTGATCACCCTCGGCCCGGTGGTCGGTCGTGCGCGCGGTCCCCCGCGCCCCGGTGCGCCGGTGGGCGGCTCCTTTCAGGGGGACCGCTTGTCGGGTCCTAGGGGGATCGCTTGTCGAGGATGCCGGAGGTGGCCAGGATCACCAGGCCGGCCAGCGGGACCAGCACCAGGCCCAGGCGGATCGACTCCGCGTCGGCGATCAGCCCGATCACCGGCGGCGAGGCCAGGAACCCGACGCGCAGCAGGAACGCCGCCACCGCGATGCCCGCGCCCGGCCACAGCCCGGGGATCTCGTCCGCCGCGTGGAAGGCCGCCGGGATCAGGGTGGCGATCCCGATGCCGCAGAGCGCGAAGCCCAGCACCGTCGTCGGCACCGAGGGCCACAGCAGCGCCACTCCCATCCCGACGACCACCAGCAGCCCGCCGATCCGCGCCGTGGTCCGGTCGCCGAGCCGGCGCACCACATGGTCCCCGCAGAGCCGGGCGACGGTCTGCGTGCCCTGGAGCGCCATGAACGCGAGGCCGCCGACGAACGGGCTCGCGTCCAGCTCGTTCTGGAGGTAGTTGGAGCCCCAGGAGGCGGGCGCGTCCTCCACGACGGCCGCGGCCGCCGTCAACAGCCCCAGCAGCAGGAACGCCGTCAGCACCGGCCGCCGCAGCCAGGCGCGCCGGCCCGGCGCCGTCGTCCGGGCACTCTCGGCGGCCGACTCAGCCGGCGCGCGTTCCGCGTCCTCCGGGCCCGGCAGCAGGAAGCGGTTCGAGGTCAACGCCGAGGCGATGGCCAGCGCCCCGACGATCGCCAGATGGATCGCCAGCGACAGCCCGGCCTGGGCCGCGCCGGCGCCGGCTATCCCGCCGACCACCGCGCCGATGCTCCACACGCCGTGGAAGGAGTTGAGGATGGAACGTCCGTACCGCCGCTGCACGCGCAGGCCGTGGGCGTTCATCGCGATGTCGGTGACCGAGTCGAGGCTGCCGGCGAGGAACATGCCCAGGCAGAGCACCGCGAGGTTGGGCGCGGTGCCGACCAGCAGGATGTTGAGGCCCATCAGCAGCTGGCTGAAGACGGCGGTGCGGGCCGAGCCGAATCGTTTGATCAGGGGGCTGGCGGCCAGCCCCAGCAGCAGCGCGCCCAGCGGCATGGCGGCGATGGCGGTGCCCAGCGCGGCGTTGGAGAGGGCCAGGTCCGTCTTGATCTCGGGGTAGCGGGGGACGACGTTGGCGAAGAGGAAACCGTTGGTGAAGAAGAGCGCGGCGACCGCGCAACGCGCTTTGACGGGGCGGTCGGTGGCGGCAGGGGAGGGCATGGCTCTCTTTCCGGGCGTGCGATGGCGTCGGTCGGAGTGAAGGAGTGGGTGGGGGCGCGGGTCCGCTACGGGACCCCGAGGCTTGTCCGGGTCAGCGAACGGTGTTCGGCGCGGAGGTCGTGACGGGAGCGGCGGGCGTGGGCGGCGTGGCCGGGGACGTCGCCCCCGCCGTGATCCTGGCGATCGCCTCGATCGTCAGGGAACGGTCGTGCGGCTCGGTCTCCAGCGCCCGGTGGATCGCCAACCCCTCGATGAGCGCGTCCAGTTGACGTGCGGTGACCGGGTCGAAGTGCCATTCGAGGGCGACCCGGCTGCGGCGCATCCACTCCCGGGTCAGTTCGCGGAACGCCGGCTTCCGTGCCGCCAGCGTGTACAGCTCGTGGGTCAGCACGATCGACCGCTGGTTGCCCTCGTCGCCCCGGGAGAGATGGTGGACCAGGTCGGCCACCGCCTCCCGGGCCTCCGCCGGGCTCCGCGCGGCGCCCAGCCGTTGCTCGAAGGTGGTGACCACCGTCATGGCGAAGCCGGTGAACGCCTCCCGCAGTAACGCGTCCATGCCGTCGAAGTGGTAGGTCATCGACCCCAACGGCACCCCGGCCCTGGCCGCGATCCTCCGGTGGGAGGCGCCCGCGACCCCGACCTCGGCGATCACGTCGAGCGTCGCGCGCAGTATGCGGTCGCGGCGGTCCGGGTCGTGTCGCCCGAACGTCACGGCCGCCGCCCGTGTGTCACGGCGCGGCCCCGGGGGCGCGGTGGCGGCGCGGCGTCGCGGAGACGGGGCGCGTCTCGGTGCGGGACCCCACTACAGCGACCTGATCACCCGGGCCGGGTTCCCCAGGGCGAGAACGCCGGCCGGGATGTCCCGGGTGACGACCGAGCCGGAGCCGATCACCGAGTCGTCCCCGATGGTCACCCCCGGGAGCACGATGACGCCGCCGCCCAGCCACACGTTGTCGCCGAGCGTGATCGGCTTCGCTGCCTCCAGCTTGTCGCGGCGCGGCTGGGGCTCCAACGGGTGCGTGGGCGTGAGGAGTTGCACGTTGGGCCCGATCTGGCAGTCGGCGCCGATGGTGATCGGGGCGACGTCCAGCGCGGTCAGGTTGTAGTTGACGAAGGTGCGGTCGCCGACGGAGAGATAGCTGCCGTAGTCGACGTACAGCGGTGGCCGGATGTGGGCGTCCGCGCCGAGCGAGCCGACCAGCTCCCTGACGATCGACTGGGCGCCCTCGATGTCGGTGGCGTAGGCCGCCGCGTACTCCCCGGCCAGACGGACGGCGCGCTGCTGCGCCGCGAGGATTCTGGGGTCGTCGGCGATGTAGAGGTCGCCCGCGAGCATCCGCTCCAGATTGCTCCGGTCGTCCCCGGCGAAGTAGTCCGTCACCCGAGCGAGACTACACCTCGGGTGTACGAACGTACACCCGTCCTGAACTGGCCTTTTCTCGTGAGGGAACGGGGGGTTGGGCCCCGGCCCGCGGGCGAAAACCGCTGGGCGCCGGACGGTGTCCGTGCTACCGCTGGGGGCTATGAGGACTACCCCTTCCGACTCTTCTCTTCACCCCGCCGCTCCGGCCGAGCGGGTCGCGTTGGTCACCGGGGCCGGCCACGGCATCGGCGAGGCGGTCGCCGAGGCGCTGGGCCGGCGCGGTGTCGCCGTGCTCTGCGCCTATCTGCGGGCGGCGGACGGCGGCGGCGACGGCGAGCCGGTCGCGGCGCGCGTCCGCGCCGCCGGCGGCCGGGCCGCCGCCTTCGAGGCGGACCTGGCGCAACCGGCCAGCGCCGCCCGGCTGTTCGACGCCGCGGAGGAGTTGCTCGGCCCGGTCGACACGCTGGTCAACAACGCCTCCGGCTGGGTCCAGGACTCCTTCGACGCCACGCGCCCCGACGCCGTCGGCCGGGCCTCCGCGCCCGTCACGCCCGAGACGGTCGCCCACCAGTTCGCGGTCGACGCCCAGGCGCCGGCGCTGCTGATCGCCGAGTTCGCCCGCCGCCACCGGGAGCGCGGCGCGGACTGGGGCCGCATCGTCGGCCTGACCTCGGGCGGCGGCGAACTCGGCTTCCCCGGCGAGGTCTCCTACGGTGCGGCGAAGGCGGCCCAGACCCACTACACGCTCTCGGCCGCCGCGGAGTTGGCGCGCCACGGGATCACGGCCAACGTGGTGCACCCGCCGGTGACCGACACCGGCTGGATCACCGACGAGGTCCGCGCGTTCGTGGCGGGCAGCGCGACGCACTTCCACGTCGCGGACCCGGCGGAGGTGGCGGAGACCATCGCGTTCCTCGTCTCGCCGGAGGCGCGGCTGGTGACGGGCAACGTGCTGACCCTCCGCTGAGCCCCGCCGGGGGTTGTGGGGGGCGGCGGCTCGCCGTTGTGGTTGCGGTTGTGGTCCGTCTGCGGCTCGTCGTGGATGCGCCGCGCAGTTCCTCGCGCCCCTGGGGGGCCGGCGCCGGCGGTGAGGTCCGCGCCCCTGAAGCCCCCTGCGGGGGGCTTCAGAGAGTCGCGGTCAGTGATTCCCGGATCACGTGGCGGGAGTTGGCCGCGAGGGCCGGGTTGGTCACGCGGTAGTAGGGGAGCTGGATCAGCGCGACCGACAGGGCCCAGCCCCGGCCCCGCAGCCAGGTCGTCTCGTCCGAGCCGACCGTCGCGCGGAACGTGTCGCGCGCGGACGCCGGGAGCAGGTTCCAGGCGACGGCCTGGTCGGACGCCGGATCGCCGACCCCGATCCCGCCGAAGTCGATCACCGCGCTCAGCCGGCCGTCGTCGCCGGTCAGCACGTTGCCGGGGGAGATGTCCCCGTGCAGCCAGCGGTCGGGGCCGCCGGGGTCCGGCAGGGCGACCGCGTGGTCCCAGAGGGCCGTCACCTCGTCCAGGTCGAACGGCTCCGCGCCGGGCGGGAGTCGGGCCAGCCGGGCGAGCGCGTCCCGGGTGTCGGCGTCCCGCGCGGCCAGCGGCACCCCGCGCCGGGCGCGCGGCGCGTCCGCCGGCGGGGTGAGGGAGCGCAGCGCCACCACGAACTCGCCCAACTCGCGGGCGAGCGGCGTTGGTTCGGGGATCTCGCCGACCACCGGGTTGCGGCCGGGCAGCCAGCGGTGGACCGACCAGGGCTGGGGGTAGCCGCCGCCGGGCGCCCCGACCTCCAGCGGAACGGGCACGGCCACCGGCAGGTGCGGCGCCAGCGCGGCGGGCCAGCGTGCCTCCCGCGCGACCGTCTCCTCGTCGCCGGGCCGGCGTGGCAGTCGCACCACCAGGGCCTCGCCCAGCCGGAACATCGCGTTGTCCGTGCCGGAGGACGGCACCCGCCGCACCGGCAGTCCTGACCAGCGCGGGAACTGGTCGGTGACCAGTCGCCTAACCAGTGTCTCGTCGAGCTCCAGCTCGTCCTCGTGCATCTTCGTCGTCGACCCCACCGGCCCATCCGAACGGGGTCGCCGCCCGCTGTCCACCGGATTTCCGCGCAGGCACCGCGCTCGGCGACCGCGCGGGCACGGAAAGAGACATCTCTGTGAACTGTTGACAGTTTGCAGTTGACGGTCGAGTGTTGCTGCACGCCGGCACGCCCCTTTGTGAACGTCCCCTTCTTCCCCGTTGGAGTGATCATGCAGAGCGACTCCCCAGCTCGCGCTCCACAGCAGTCCCTGCGCGCGTCGGCGTCCAGCTTTCTCGGGACCACGCTGGAGTGGTACGACTTCTTCATCTACGGGACCACCGCCGCGCTCGTCTTCGGTGACCTGTTCTTCCCGAACGCCAGCGACGTCGCCGGCACGCTGGCCTCGTTCGCCACCCTCGCCGTGGGCTTCGCCGCCCGACCGCTCGGCGGCATCCTCTTCGGGCACTACGGCGACCGGATCGGCCGCAAGAAGATGCTGGTCCTGTCGCTGCTGACGATCGGCGTCTCCACCGTTCTGATCGGCTGTCTGCCCACCTATGACCAGATCGGCGTGGGCGCGCCCGTCCTGCTGGTGATACTCCGGCTCTTCCAGGGCGTGGCCCTGGGCGGCGAGTGGGGCGGCGCCGCGCTGATGTCCATCGAGCACGCGCCGAAGAACAAGCGGGGGCTCTTCGGCAGCGCCACCCAGATGGGAGCGCCGGGCGGGATGCTGCTGGCCGCCGGGGCGATCAGCCTGGCCAGCTGGGTCAGCGGGGACGGCTACGAGTCCTGGGGCTGGCGACTGCCGTTCCTGGCCAGCGTCGCGATCGTCGCGATCGGTACCGTGATCCGCTCCCGGGTCGCCGAGAGCCCCGAGTTCCAGGCCGCCGCCGAGCGCAAGGAGCAGGCGAAGCTGCCGATCGCCGACGTGCTGCGCGAGGACTGGAGGGCCGTGCTGCTGGGCTCCGGGCTGGCCGCCGCGAACAACGCGATCTTCTACACCGTCTCCACCTACACGCTGTCCTACGCCACCGACCACCTGGACGTGGACAAGGACCAGGTGCTGCACCACGTGACGCTGGTCGCCGCGCTCTACCTGGTGACCGTGCCGCTCTTCGGGGCGCTGGCCGACCGGATCGGGCTGCGCCGTCAGGTGGCGATCGCGGGGGCGCTCAGCGCGCTGATGATCTTCCCCTACTTCCTGCTGGTGGAGACCGGGAACACCTGGGTCATCCTGGCCTCCATGGCCGTGGCCCTGGCCGTGGTCCAGTCCGCCGCCTACGCCCCGCAGCCGGCGATCTACGCCGACCTCTTCCCGCCGCGCGTCCGCTACACCGGCGCCTCGCTGGCCTACGCCATCCCGACCACGCTGGTCGGCGGCACCGCCCCGTTCATCGGCACCGCGCTGTACGCCTGGTCCGACAGCAACTACCCGTTCGCCCTCTACATCGCGGCGCTCGGCGCGCTGGCCGCCGGCTGCGCGCTCGCCGCGAAGTCCCGGTACGCGTCGGACGGCACCCCCGCCGGCTCCGCCGCGCCCGAGCCCACCACCGTCGGAGGAGGCCGCCGTGGCTGACCAGCAGACCCGGGGGGAGGCCGCCCACGCGTGGGGACGGCTGACCGAGTGGGCCGCCGAGCTGGCGGCGGGCGGGATCGGCGCGCTGCCGGAACGGGTCCGGCGCCGGGCCGCCACCATCCTGGTCGACGACCTGGCCGCCATGGCGGGGGCCAGGACCGACCGGCAGGTCACCGAGGTCGCCGCGCTCGCCGTCCGCAGGGGCGCCGGCGCCGAGGCCACCCTGCTGACCCGGGCCCCCGCCCGCGCCGAACGGGGCTGGGCCGCGTTCGCCAACGGGGTCGCCGCCAACTGGCAGGAGCTGGACGAGGGTTACCGCCGCGCCACCTGCCACGGCGGGCTGTACACCGTGCCGGCGGCCGTCGCCGAGTGCGAGGCCGAGGGGGCCGCGCTCGGGCGCGCCCTCACCGCGCTCGCGGTCGGCTACGAGGTCGTCACCCGGGTCGCCCGCGCCTACCCCGCGCCCCGGCCCCCCGCCCTGCACCCGCACGCCACGCTCTCCCCGATCGGCGCCGCCGCCGCCGTCTCCGCGGCGCGCGGCCACACCGCACGCGCCCTCGCCGACGCGGTCTCCGGCGCGGCGAGCCTCGCGATGGTCGGCCCCTTCGCCCACGCCGGCCGGGGTGCCCTGGTGCGCAACGCCTGGGCGGGCGCCGGCGCCCAGGCCGGCTTTCTCGCCGCCGACCTGGCGGCGCTCGGCATCGCCGGCCAGGACGACGGGCTCGCCTCCGTCTTCGCCGACGGCCTCGGCCACCCGGCGGAGCCGGCCGCCCTCACCGAGGGCCTCGGCGAGCGGTACGCCGTCGAGGACGGCTACCACAAGGTCTACGCCTGCTGCCAGTACGCGCACGCCGCCGTCGAGGCCGCCCACGCGCTGCGCGCCGGGCCGCTGGCCTCGTTCGCGCCCGAGGAGGTCGCCTCCGTGCGGGTGGAGACCCACCCGCTGGCGCTGACCCTGGACGGCGACCGGCCGGAGAACGTGCTGGCCGGGAAGTTCTCCGTGCCCCACGCCGTCGCCGCCACCCTGGTCACCGGGTCCACCGCGCCGGAGGTCTTCTCCGCCGAGTGGCTCGGCGACCGCGCGGTCGCCGAGGTGCGCGGCCGGGTCGAGCTGCGCGAGCACCCGGCGATCGGCGACCCGCCGCACGACCGGCCCGCGCGGGTCACCGTGGAGCTGCGCGGCGGCGCCCGGCACAGCCACGAGGTGGTCAGCGCGCTGGGCGGCCCCGACCGGCCGCTGTCGGCCGGCGACCTGCTGGGCAAGATCGACACCCTCACCGCCGGCCGCTACCCGCGCTTCGCCGAGGTCGCCGCGGTCACCCTCGGCGAGGGCGTCGACTGGGACGTTCCGTTGACCGACCTGCTGGCGCGGCTCACCGCCGACGCCGGGGAGGGGGCGCGATGACCACGCACCGGACGACCGCCGCCCGCCTGCTGGCGGACGCCGTGCTCGCCGCGGCCGACCCGCGCGTCGAGCCGCCGGCCGCGGTGCTGGCCGCCGCGCGGCTGCACTTCCTGGACGCCTGCGGGGTGGCGCTGGCCGCCGCCGCGACCGGCCCGGTCACCGGCGTCACCGCGCTGGCCGGGCGGCCGGAGCGCGGCGGCCCCTGCACCGTCATCGGCACCGGCGCCACCGCGCCCGCGCCGCTGGCCGCGCTGGTCAACGGCACCCTGACGCACTCGCTGGAGTACGACGACACCCACGTCGCCTCCGTGATGCACGGCAGCGCCGTGCTCGCCCCCGCCGCGCTCGCCGCCGCCCAGGAACGGGCCGCCGTCGAGGGGACCGGCGCCGGGGGCGGGGCGCGGATGCTGCGCGGCTACGCGCTGGGCTGGGAGACGCTGATCCGGGTCGGACTGGCCGCCCCCGGCGCCATCCAGGCCCACGGGTTCCAGGGCTCCTCGGCCGCCGGGCCGTTCGCGGCGGCCGTCGCCGCCGGGGTGGTGCACGGGGTCGACGCCGAGACCATGACCCACGCGCTGGGCATCGCCGGCAGCCAGGCCGCCGGCACCTTCGCGTTCCTGCGGCAGGGCGCCACCGTCAAGGCCGCCCAGCCCGGCTTCGCCGCCCAGTCCGGGCTGCTCGCCCTGGACCTGGCGCGCGCCGGGGTCACCGGACCCGACGGGGTGTTCGAGGGAACGACCGGCTTCTTCGAGCTGTTCGCCGGCGACGCCACCGGCGCCGACCGGCTCGCCGCGCTGGCCGCGACGGTCGGCACCCGGTGGTATCTCCCGGAGGCCGCGTTCAAGGGCTACCCCTGCTGCCACTTCATCCACCCGTTCGTCGAGGCGCTGGCCCGGGTCCTGGACTCGGGCGTGGCCCCCGCCGACGTCGCCGAGGTGCGCTGCGCGGTCCCCGAGGGGCAGCTGCCGGTGATCGCCGAGCCGTGGGAGGCGAAGCGCGCCCCGGCCAGGGCCAACGACGCCCGCTGGAGCCTGCCCTACGCCCTCGCCGCCCGACTGGTCGACGGCGACGTGCGCGCCGACCACTTCCGCGGCGAGGTCCGCCCCGACCTGCTCGCCGCCGCCCGGCTGGTGACCGCCGAGCCGTGGGCCGACTCCGGCTACCCGGAGGTCTTCCCCGCGCGGGTGCGGGTGCGCACCACCGACGGCGCGTCGCACGAGGCGTCCGTCGAGGACGTGCGCGGCTCGGCCCGCCGCCCGATGAGCACCGGGGAGGTGGTGGCGAAGTTCCTCGGCAACGCCGCGCTCGGCGGGGTGCCGGACCACGCCGCCAGGGCCGTGGCGGACGAACTGCTCGGCGCGCCCGACCCCGACCTCGGCGTGCTGCGCCTGACCACACGTGAGCGAACGACACCCGCGACGACACCCGGAACGTCCCACCGGGAGGGGAACGACCATGGCTGAGCACACCGCGCCCCCGCAGGGGCAGGCGCACGAGCAGAAGGTCCCGCCCCGGGTGGTGGCCGCCGGCGCCGTCGGGTCGATCGTCGAGTACTTCGACTTCGGCGTCTACGGCTATGTGGCGACCATTCTCGCCACCCACTTCTTCGTCAGCGGCGACGACACCGCCGCGCTGCTCTCCACCCTCGCCACGTTCGCCGTCGCCTTCGCGCTGCGCCCGGTCGGCGGGGTGATCTTCGGTCACCTCGGCGACCGCTACGGCCGGAAGAACGCCCTGGCGGGCACCGTCGTGCTGATGGCCGTCGCCTCCGGGCTGATCGGGGTGCTCCCCACCTACGGCGCGATCGGCGTCGGCGCCTCCGCGCTGCTGGTGCTGGCCCGCTGCCTCCAGGGCATCGCCGCCGGCGGCGAGTTGGGCGGCGCCGCCTCGTTCGTCGCCGAGTACTCGCCGCCGAAGCGGCGCGGCATGTACTGCTCCACCACCCAGACCGGGGCGCTGGCCGGTTCGCTGCTCGCCGCGCTGACCGTCTCGCTGCTCAACGAGACGCTCGGCGAGGACGCCATGCACGACTGGGCGTGGCGGCTGCCGTTCCTGATCGCCATCCCGCTGGGCGTCGTGGGGCTGCTGATCCGCGCCAAGCTGCACGACTCGCCCTCGTTCCGCAAGGTGGAGCGGAAGGACGAGAAGTCCGGCGCGCCCGTGCTGGAGGCGCTGCGGCTGCACCGCAAGGCGCTGGTCCAGTGCGTGGGCCTGTCGATCCTGCTGTTCTCCGCGTACTACGTCTTCTACGTCTACGTGAACATCCATCTCACCGAGACGGTCGGCATGGACTCCGGGCTGGCGTTCTGGTCGACCACCGCGACCCTCGCCGTCTCCACGGCCTGTATGCCGCTCTTCGGCGCGCTGACCGACCGCGTCGGGCGGAAGCCGGTCTTCGTCGGCGCCTCGGTGGCCGCGCTGGTGCTGCCGGTGCCCGGGTTCATGCTCTTCGAGATGGGGCCCGGCTGGGCGATCTCCTCGCACATCGTGATGGGGCTGATCGACTCGGCGCTGATGGGCGCCGCGTTCTCCACGTTCGCCGAGATGTTCCCGACCCGGGTCCGCTACACCGGCATCGCGCTGGGCTTCAACATCGGCAGCGCGGCGGCCGGCGGCACCGCGCCCTACATCTGCACCTGGCTGGTCGACCAGACCGGATCGCCCCTGGCGCCCGCCTGGTTCGTCATCGGCACGGCGGTACTGACGCTCATCGCCGCGCTGAGCCTGAAGGAGACTGCCGGTACGACCCTGCGGGACACCTGAACCGGTCCCCGAACACGACAGGAGAGCCGATGTCCGAGTCCGACCAGAGCCGCGTGCTGCCGAGGAACAACACCTACGCGCAGGCCACCGAGTCCGTGCTGCGCGAGATGATCCTCGACGGCTCCATAGGACCCGGCCAGCGGCTCAACGAGGTGACCCTCGCCTCGTCGCTCGGCATCAGCCGGGGCCCGCTGCGGGAGGCGATCCAACGCCTCACCAGCGAGGGGCTGCTGACCGTGATCAGCCACCGGGGCGCCTTCGTGCGGACGTTCTCCCGGGACGAGATCGTCGAACTCTACGAACTGCGCGCCGCGTTGGAGCTGCACGCGGTGCGGCTGGTGTGCGCGCGGGCCAGCGACGCGGAGCTGGAGGACCTGGACGCCCTGCTCTCCGACACCGAGAGCCGGATGCGGGAGTCGACCGGGCACACCTACCCGCAGGAGCTGGACTTCCATCTGCGGCTGGTGCTGCTGGCCGGCAACCAGGCGCTGATGCGCAGCGCCCTGGAGGTGCACCGGCAGCTGTCGTTGGCCCGTTCCATGTCCGGCCAGCGCCCGACCCGCGCGCGGGCGGCCGTCGTCGAGCACGCCGAGCTGGTGGCGGTGCTGCGGGCGCGGGACCTGGAGCGGGCCACCGCGCTGATGATCCGCCACCTCGACCACTCCATGGCCAGCGCCATCGCGGTGCTGGGACTGCCAGGCGACGAGGACGCCCCCACGACCCGACCCGACGAGCGGCGCGGCGTGGACGGCGCCGTCGCACCCGACTGAAGCCAAGAACACCGATACGCGAGTGAAGGCGAGCATGAGAACGACGACCAGGCTGCGGCAACTCCTCGAGCGCGACGAACGGCCGCTGATGCTGCCGGGTGCCCCCAACGCGCTCACGGCCAGAGTGGTCGAGCTCTCCGGGTTCGAGGCGGTCTACGTGTCGGGCGCCGGGGTGACCAACACCCAGCTCGGGATGCCGGACCTGGGGCTGCTCAGCCTTCCCGAACTGGCCGGGCAGGTCGCCGCGATGGCCGACGCGGTCCCCCTGCCGCTGGTCGTCGACGCCGACACCGGCTTCGGCAACGCGCTCAACGTGCAGCGCACCGTGCGGACCCTGGAGCGGGCCGGAGCGGCGGCCGTGCAGATCGAGGACCAGGTCAGCCCGAAGAAGTGCGGCCACTTCGACGGCAAGGAGATCGTCTCCACGGCCGAGATGGTCGGCAAGATCCACGCCGCCGTCGACGCCAGGAACGACCCGGACCTGCTGGTCGTCGCCCGCACCGACGCGCGGGCGCTGGAGGGGATAGAGGCCGCCTGCGAGCGGGCCGCCGCCTTCGTGGAGGCCGGCGCCGACGTGCTCTTCGTGGAGGCGCCGACCAGCAGGGAGGAGATGCGGTACATCACCGAGACGGTGCCGGGCCGGCACGTCGCCAACATGGTGGAGGGCGGGCGCACCCCCCTGCTGTCCCGGGAGGACCTCGCCGACCTCGGCTTCTCCGTCGCGCTCTACGCCAACGCGGCGATGCGCGGCGCGGTCCTCGGGATGCAGGCGGTGCTCGACCACCTCGCGCGGCACGGCGACACCCGGGAGGCCGCCGACCTCATGATCAGCTGGACGGAACGCCAGGAACTGGTGCGCAAGCCACACTTCGACGCGTTGGACCGCCGGTACGCCGAGCGGCCCGGCGCCGAGGAGACCGACCCGGACGCCCGCACGGACGCCCCCGAGTAACGGAGCCCTGATGAACGAGTACGACCTGCGGCTGACCGGCGGCCGCGTCTTCCTGCACGAGAGCGGGCTGGTCGACGCCGACCTGCTGATCCACGAGGGCCGGATCGCCGGCATCGTCGAGCCGGGCGCGCCCGGCGCCCCGGCCGCCGCCCGTGAGACCGTCGACCTGAGGGGCGCGACCGTGCTGCCCGGCGCGATCGACCCGCACGTGCACCTGGGCAAGGACATCCGGGTGCCGAAGGACCGCGACGACGCCGAACGGGAGACCGCGTCGGCGGTGGCCGGCGGGGTCACCTCGATGCTGGTCTACCTGATGAGCTCCGAGCCGTACGAGGAGGTGCACGCCGCCTCGCGCCGCGCCATGGAGTCCGGCACCCACACCGACTTCGGCTTCCACTTCGTGCTCGGCACCGACGAGCACGTGCGGGCGGTCCCCGACTACGTGCGGGAACTGGGCGTCTCCAGCTTCAAGTTCTTCATGAACTTCCGCGGCGACGAGGGCGCCTACCTGGGGATGCCGGGCAACGACGACGGCTTCATGTACGACCTGCTGGGCATCACCGCCGACCACGGGGCGATGGTCAACCCGCACCCCGAGAACATCGAGATCGTCTGGAAGCTCAAGCAGCAGCCCAGGGACGAGTCCCGGGGCCCGCTGCACGCCTGGCACCTGACCCGCCCGCCGCTGGTGGAGGCCGAGGCCGAGCAGCGCGTCGCCTATCTGGCGGCGGCCACCGGCGCCTCGGCGTACGCGGTGCACACCTCCAGCGCCGCCGGGCTGAACGCGATGCGGATGCAGCGCTCCGCCTACCCGAACCTCTTCGTCGAGACCTGCACCCACTACCTGACGCTGACCACCGGCTCCTCCTGCGGCACCTACGGCAAGGTCAACCCGCCGCTGCGGCCCGAGTCCGACCTGGAGGCCCTCTGGGAGGGGATCGCGGACGGCAGCGTCGACACCGTGGGCTCGGACCACAACGCGCGGCACCGCTCGTTCAAGGAGAAGGACATCTGGTCCGCCTCCGCCGGCTTCCCCGGCACCGGAGTGCTGCTGCCGCTGACCCTGGGGGAGGGGCTGCGGCGCGGGGTGCCGCTCTCCCGGCTGGTGGACGCCACCAGCACCCGTTCCGCGAAGCTCTTCGGGCTCTACCCGCGCAAGGGCGTGATCCGGGTCGGCGCGGACGCCGACCTGGCCGTGGTCGACCTGGAGGGCGAGACCACCATCGCCGCGGAACGGCAGCACTCCGCCGCCGAGTACACCCCGTGGGAGGGGCGGAAGGCGCCGGTCCGGGTCGTCCACACCCTGGTGCGCGGCCACTTCGCCGTCCGCGACGGGGAACTCTCGCACACCCCCCGGGGCGCCTACCTGCCCCGGGCGCACAGCGGCGCCTCGGCCCTGGCCGCCGCGGAGAAGGAGCAGTCACGATGAGCGATTCCACGCACCCCGACCGCGACGCGGGCGGCGCCGAGCAGCCCTGGACCGTGGGCGGCGCCGGGGTGATCGACGCGGAGACCAGGCACCGCTACGAACTCGCCGGCTTCGGCCGGCCCTCCGGGCTCGGCACCCGGCCCGCGCTGCTGATCATCGACGTGCAGTACCGCACCGTCGGCACCCGGCCGATGCCGTTCGAGGAGGCCACCGGCGAGTTCACCACCAGCTGCGGGGAGACCGGCTGGGCCGCCGTGGAACGGATCGGCACCCTGCTGCGCGTCTTCCGGGAGAACGGCTGGCCGGTGCTGTACCCGCACGTGGCGCCCAAGCGCGGTTACGACGCCGGCCGGCTCGGCGCCAAGGTCCCCGGCATCATGGAGATCCCCGAGCACGGCTACGACTTCGTCGCCGAGGTGGCGCCCGCCGAGGGCGACGTGCTGCTGCCCAAGCGGCACCCCAGCGCGTTCTTCGGCACCCCGCTCACCAGCTATCTGGTGGAGGCGGGCGTCGACACCCTGGTCGTCACCGGCTGCACCACCTCGGGCTGCGTGCGCTCCAGCGTCGCGGACGCGTTCTCCTACAACTTCCGGGTCGCCGTGCCCAGCGACGCGGTGTACGACCGCAGCCCCGTCGTCCACGAGGTCAACCTCTTCGACATGGCGCAGAAGTACGCCGACGTCTCCACCACCGAGCAGCTGCTGCCCCGGCTGGCGGCGCTGCGCGACGACCGTAACCAGCGGAACCAGCCGAACGAGCAGCGCACCGAGGGGAGTCGGCGATGAGCGACCGGAGAAGTGACGTGGGCGAGGACGTGGACGTCGACGTGGTCGTCGTCGGGGCCGGCGGCGGCGGGCTGACGGCCGCCATCGCGGCGGCGGAGGGCGGCGCGAGCGTCGCCCTGCTGGAGAAGCTGGAACGCTGGGGCGGCAACACGTTCGTCTCCACCGGCTCCATCCCCGCCGCGGGCACCCGCTACCAGAAGGCCGCCGGCATCGAGGACGACCCGGAGCGGATGACCGCCGACCTGCTGCGGCAGAGCGGCGCGCACGACGCCGAGCACCTGGTCCGCTTCCTGGCCGAGGAGTCCGCCTCCCTGGTGGAGTGGCTGGTCGAGCGGCACGCCGTCGACCTGCGGATCATCACCGACTACAAGCACGTCGGGCACAGCGTCCAGCGGCTGCACGCCCCGCCGGACCGGCGCGGCGAGTCCCTGGTCAAGGACCTGACGGCCGCCGCCAAGCGGCTCGACGTGGACGTGGTCACCGGGAACCCGGTGCGCGAGCTGCTCGTCGAGGACGGCCGGGTGGTCGGCGTCCGGGTCGCGGGCGACCGCGCCGGTACCTACGAACTCCGGGCGCACGCCGTGGTGTTGGCCGCCAACGGCTTCGGCAACAACAAGGAGATGATCGCCCGCTGGATCCCGGAGTCGCTGCGCGCCCAGTACTTCGGCGCCGAGGGCTCCACCGGCGAGGCCATCGCCTGGGCCGACCAACTGGGGGCCAGGCTGCTGAACATGGGAGCCTTCCAGGGCTACGCGGCCGTCGCCTACCCGCACGGCTCCATCGTCAGCTGGACCTCGGTCGAGAAGGGCGGCTTCCTGCTCTCCCCGGACGGGCTGCGGATGGGTGACGAGAGCGTCGGCTACTCCGGCTTCGCGCCGGTGGTCGCCGGGGTCGCGGAGGAGAGCTGGGTCGTCTTCGACACCCGCGTCCGGGACTTCATCGCCGGCAACGAACCGGAGTTCGCCGAACTCGTCGAGGCGGGCGGCGTCAAGGAGGCCGCCACGCCGGAGGAGGCCGCCGCGATCATCGGCTGCCCGCCGGAACGGTTCGCGGAGGCGGTCGCCGACCAGCAGCGGGCCGCCGAGAGCGGCGGGGCGGACGCGACGGGCAGGACCGACTTCCCGATGGGCCCGCTGACCGCGCCGTACTGCGTGGTCCGCTCCGTTCCCGCGCTCTTCCACACGCAGGGCGGGGTGGACGTCGACCGCGCGTCGCGCGTCCTGACGGAGGCGGGGGAGCCGATCCCCGGGCTGTACGCGGTCGGAGGCGTGGCGGGGGGCCTCTCCGGCCGCTCCGGCGCGCGGGGCTACTCCTCGGGCAACGGCCTCCTCTCGGCCGTCGGCCTCGGCCGCGTGGCCGGCGCGGCTGCGGCTGGCGCGGTCGCGGCTGGCGCCGCCGGCCTCGGGAGGCGACTGCCGTAGCGGTTGGTGCGGTGGGTTGTCGTCCTCGGCCCGGTGGTGGGTTGCTCGCGCAGTTCCTCGCGCTCCCAAGCCGCCCGCCGGCGGAGAAGGGGCGCGGGGAACTGCGCGGTGCGTGGGTGGCGGGGGTCAGTCGACCACGGTGCCGCACCGGCCGGGTGGGTTGTCGTCCTCGGCATCGCCGGAGGCGCCCGCCGCGGTCATCACCTGGTCGAGGACCTCGCGACTCGCTTCGAGACGGGCGATCATGCGGTCCAACCGGGCCCGTTCCACGGCCAGTTCGGACAGCAACGTCGGGGTCGCCGTCTCCGAGGGGCCGCCGTCCTCGTCCCTGAGGCAGGGCAGCAGCTCCGCGATCTTCGCGCTGCACAGCCCGGCGGCGAAGAGTTCCTGCACACGGATCACCCGATCCACCGCCTTCTCCGGGTAGCGGCGCTGGCCGCCCGCGGTGCGTTCGGCGGCGAGCATCCCCTGCTGCTCGTAGTAGCGCAGCGACCGTTCGCTGACACCCGTGCGGCGGGCCAGTTCGCCGATCCCCATCAGACCGGCGTCACTTGAACCTGACACCGATGTCACCTCCTACCGTCCCGGCATGACGCACACGGACACGCCCACGAACGCCGGGCTTCTCACACCGTATTCCCTCGGTCGGCTCAGCCTGCCCAACCGGCTGGTGATGGCACCCATGACGCGCTACCGGGGCACCGAGGACGGCCGGCCGCAGCCGTTCGTCGCCGACTACTACGCCCAGCGCGCCGGGGCGGGGCTCATCGTCACCGAGGGGCTGTGGCCGAGCGCCGCCGGGCAGAGCGGCTGGCGGATCCCCGGCATGGCCGACGCCGCGCAGGCCACCGCCTGGCGGGCGGTGACCGACGCGGTGCACGCGGCCGGCGGCCGGATCTTCGCGCAGCTGATGCACGGCGGCCGGCTGGGCCACCCGGAGGGACGCGTGGACGGCAGCCGGCCCGCCGGCCCCTCGGCCGTCGCCGCGCCGGAGCGCGTCGTGCTGCGCGACGGCAGCCGCCAACCGTCGGCCGTGCCACGGGAGATGACCGAGGAGGACATCGCGCGGACGTTCGCCGAGTACGCCGAGGCCGCCAGGCTGGCGGTCACCACCGCCGGCTTCGACGGGGTCGAGCTGCACGGCGCCAACAGCTATCTGCCGCACCAGTTCCTCGCCGACAACACCAATCTGCGCACCGACCGCTGGGGCGGTTCCCCGGCCAACCGGCGCCGCTTCCCGCTGCGCCTGGTCCGCGCCGTCGTCGACGCGGTGGGGGCCGAGCGCACCGCGCTGCGGCTGTCGCCAGGCAACCCGCAGTTCGGCATGGTCGAGGCGGACCCGGCGCCGGTCTACCGGCCGCTGGTCGAGGAGTTGGACGGTCTCGGCCTGGCCTATCTGCATCTGACCGACAACGACCGCTACCCCGCGCTGGCCGACCTCGGGCCGCGCTGGACGGGAACGCTGGTGGCCAACGTCGGCGAGAACGGCCCGGCCACCACCCGCGCGCAGGGCGAGGCGCTGATCGCCGAGGGACGGGCCCAACTGGTCTCCTACGGGCGGGCGTTCCTCGCCAACCCCGACCTGCCCGCCCGGTTCGCCGCCGGCGCCCCGCTCAACGAGGTCGTCCCGGAACGGCTCTACGGATGGGGCCCCGAGGGCTACACCGACTATCCGGCCCTCGCCGACGGCCCCGAGCCGGCGGCGCTAACGGACGCCGGCCGATGACGGGCGGCGCGACGGCGGGTGCGGCGGCGGGGGCGCGTACGCCGGGCGCGGGGGCACCGAGGGGCGCACGGGCACCGAGGGGCGCCCCGGCGCTAACGCCGAGGGTCCGGCGGGCGGCGTCGGCGGCCCCGGCGGCCGGGGCGGGACGGCCGGCGCGGTCGGGACGGCCGGCCCCGCCGGCTCCTCGGACGCGGCCGGTGCCGCCTCCTCGCCCCGGTTCAGCTTGGCGAGCTCGGCGTTGAACTGGGCGCCGGACAGCAGCGCCAGATTGGAGACCCACAGCCACACCAGGAAGACCACGATCCCGGCCAGCGAGCCGTAGAGCCGGTTGTAGGTGGGGACATGGGAGGCGTACAGCGCGAAGCCGGCGGAGGCGACCAGCCACAGCAGCACCGCCAGCGCCCCGCCAGGCAGCGCGCGCTGCGGCGAGCGGGACTCGTCGGGGCCGGTCCTGAAGACGACGAGGACCAGGGTGGCGACCAGCACGACGAGCAGCGGCCACTTGAAGACCGTCCACGCCGTGCTGCCGCCCTCACCCAGATTCAGCACCCGCCCTATGGCCCGCACCGCCTCGCCGCTGAGGATCAACGCCGCCGCGCTGGCGACCAGCAGCCCCAGCAGCCCGAGCGCGGTGAGCGTGGTGCGGGGGATGGTCCGCCACGGCGGGCGGCGGTCGGCCACGCCGTGCATCGCGTGCAGCACCCGGCGGAAGATGCTGAGGTAGTTGTACGAGGCCAGCATGGAGCTGAGCACGCCGACCACGATCAACACCCAGGCGCCCGCGCGCTGTTCGGTGACGTCGGTGAGGGCGGTGTAGACGTCCTGCCGCGAGTTGGCCGGGACCAGCGCCGAGACGTGGCCGATCAGCTCGGGCCCGGCGGCCGGGTAGGCCATGCCGATCAGCGAGAGCGCGACGAAGAGGGTGGGGAAGACCGCCAGCACCGAGTAGTAGGTGAGGGCGGCGGCCCAGTGGTCGATGTCGTCCCGCCACAGCGAGACCGGGGTGCGCCGGAACGCCACCCACCAGCGGCGGCCACCGCCGTCGTTCGTCCGCCCGTCCTCGGCCCGACTCACCTGCTCGCCGCCTCCACCACCTGGGCCAGCCACACGGCCAGCCCGGCACAGACCGCGGTCAGCGCCGGCAGGCGCCGCTGGGACCAGTGTCCCTGAACAGGCCGCCCCCGCCGCGCACCGGCCCCCCGGCGCGCGGCACCGCCGTGCCCTTCCTCACCACGCATTCCGCCGCTCCCGTTCCGTTCCGTCCGTTTCCCCCAGCCGCCGGCGCGCCGTCACGGTGCGCGCCGTCACCGTACGCGACGCGTCACTGGACGCGCGGCTCGTCGTCCTCCAACTCCTCGTCGGGGAGGCGGACGTCGACGATCGAGACGTTGACCTCGATCACCTCAAGGCCGGTCATCCGCTCCACGGCGGAGATCACGTTCTCCCGCACCTCGCGCGCCAGGTCGCTGATCGGCACGCCGTACTCGACCATCACGTCCAGCTCGATGGCGGTCTGCCGCTGGCCGACCTCCACCTTGACGCCGCGGGAGACCTGGGCGCGGCCGCCGGGGACGCGGTCGCGGACGGCGCCCAGGGTGCGGGAGAGGGTGCCGCCGAGCGCGTGCACGCCGGGGACCTCGCGGGCCGCCATTCCGGCGATCTTCTCCACGACGCCGCCGGCGATCGAGGTGCGGCCGCGGGTCGCGGCCGGCTCCTGGGTGCCGGAGGTGCCCTCGCTCACCGTGGTGTTCGCGTCCCGGCCGGTGCCCGCCGTCTGGCGGGGCAGCCGCTCGTCCTCGGTGGCGCTCCGGTCCTGGGCGGTCTCCGCGGCGCTGTGCGAGGCTGTCTTGGTTGCCATGGCTGCCTGCCTTTCGTCGGTCGGGCCGCGACCGGGTGCTCGGTCGCGCTCACACCTGGTAGGACACGGGAGTCCGGGAAACGTCACGCACGTTTTTTGACACGGTCGTGTTTCGGCCATGGCGCGCGCCCGGCCGCCTCGGGTAGAGCAGGGGTGGAACGGTGGCGCGAGAGGTCCAGTGAGGAGCGAGGGGTGGCGATCGACGCCGACACCGGAGCGGAGACCGGCAACGACGGCGGGGCCGACGACGCCCTGCTGGCGGCCCGTGCCCGCGAGGGCGACGAGGCCGCCTTCGAGGCGCTGGTGCACCGGCACGGCCCGGTGCTGCTGCGGCTGGCCGGGCAGTTGCTCGGCGGGCGGGGCGGCGTCGGCGCCTCGGCGGACGCGGAGGACGCCGTGCAGGACGCGTTCGTCAGCGCGTGGCGGCGACTGCCGGAGTTCCGCGGGGACGCGGCGTTCCGCAGCTGGATGTACCGCATCGTGACCAACCGCTGTCTGAATCTGCTCCGTGCCGGTCGCCCGACCGACCCGTTGGAGGCGGTCGCCGAGCCGCAGGCGCCGGAGGCGCTGGCGTCCCCGGCGCGCGCGGTGGAGAACCGGGCGGCGGTCCGCGCGCTGCGCGACGCGCTGGGCGGGCTCTCGCCCGAGCAGCGGGCGTGCTGGGTGCTGCGGGAGTTCCACGGGCAGAGCTACGACGAGATCGCGCAGGCGGTCGGCATCACGCGACAGGCCGTCCGGGGTCGGCTCTTCCGAGCCAGGCGTTACCTGATGGAGGCGATGGAAGCATGGCGCTAGAGGGAGCGGGCGCCTCCGGAGGCGGCGAGGAGCCGCACGTGGAGCGGGCCCCGGACGAGGAGATCCTGGACTGCGGCCGGCCGCTCGCCGAGCTGTGGGAGGCGTGGGACGAGGGCAGGGCCGCCGCCGACCCGCACATGCGGGAGTGCGCGTCCTGTCGCGCGGCGCTCGCCGAGCTGCGCGCGCTGGGCGAGGTGGTGGCCGCCACCCGGGCCGCCGAGGAGCGCGCGCCCGCGCCCACGGGGCTCGCCTCGCGCGTGACCACCCGGGTGATGGAGATCGTCCGGCTCGAACTGCGCCCCGGCCGCACCCTGCCGCTGGGGGAGCCCAACGAGGACGCGTGGATCGTGGAGGCCGCCGTGGCCCGGGTCTTCCGGGAGGCGGTGGAGGAGCTGGGCGGGGTGCGCGTCGGCAGCTGCCGGATCGCACCGCTGGGCGCGCACACCTCCGGGCAGGGCCCGCCGCGCGGACCGGTGGCGGTGCGGATCGAGATGGTGGCGGGACTGCGGTGGACGGTGCCCGAGCTGGCCGAGGCGGTGCGGGCGCGGCTCGCGGTGGCCGCCGACGAGGAACTGGGCCTGGAGGTGCGGACGGTGGACGTGCATGTGCTGGATCTGACGGACACCCTTCCCGGCGGCGAGAGGCGGCCGCGGTGAGCGGGAGCGACGGCCGGGACCGGGTGCGGGAGGCGGTCGGGGTCGCCGTGCGCGGGGTGGAGGGCGTGGCGTTCCCCGCCTCGGGCATCGCCGGGCTGCTGCGCGGACGCGCGGGCGGGCGGGGCGCCGGCGGGGTGCGCGTCGATCCGCTGCCGGGCGGCGGGTGGCGGGTGGAGGTGTCGGTGGGCGTCGTGCGGGGCCACCGGGCGGTCGACGTGACCCGCGCGGTGCGGCGCGCGGTACGCGGCGCGGTGGCCGAGACGGCGCCGGGGACACCGGCAGGACCGCTGGGCGTCACCGTGACCGTCACGAGCATCACCTGAGCTTCGCCGGGCGGCGGGTTTGCCGACCGCTCCGGATCGTTCGCCGATCGAACGGTGCCGCTTCGCGCAGGGTGCCGACCGTTTCCTTTCGGCGGACGAAGGGCGCGGCAACCGCGGCTTAACGCGGCGCGATCCGCGCGTGGTCCGCGCTTCGCCCGCCCGCCCGGTCGCGGCCATCGGATCGCCAGCCGGGGGCCAGGACGGGGCCAGCCGCCCGTAGACCGCGCTGGCTGCACTCGTGGGCATGACGCAGATTCCGTCCCCCACCGACGAACTCCGAGTCGCCGCCCGCCGGATCGACCGCCGCCGCTTCCTCACCGTGACCGGCGCCGCCGCCGCGGTCGCGTTCGCCGCGAACCTGCCGAACACCGCCCACGCCGCGCCCGCCGCCGACGGATCGGCGCTGGAGAGCGACCCGTTCACCCTCGGCGTCGCCTCGGGCGACCCGCTGCCCGACTCCGTGGTGCTGTGGACCCGGCTGGCCCCGCTCCCGTTGGAGCCGGACGGCGGGCTGCCGGCCGAGCCCGTCGAAATCGCCTGGGAGGTCGCGCGGGACGCCGGCTTCACCCGGCCGGTCGCCTCCGGAACCGAGGTGGCGCACCCCGAGTTCGCGCACAGCGTGCACGTCGAGGTCGCCGGGCTGGCACCCGCCACCACCTACCACTACCGCTTTACCACCGGTCCCTGGTCATCCACCACCGGCCGGACCAGGACGGCGCCCGCGCCGGGCGCGCTCCCGGCCGCCGTGCGCTTCGGACTGGTCTCCTGCCAGCGTTACGACCAGGGCTTCTACACCGCCTACCGGCATCTGGCCGCCGAGCCGGAACTGGACGCGGTGCTGCACCTCGGCGACTACCTCTACGAGTACGCGGTCGACGCCACCGCCGGCGTGCGCGGCACCCCGGTGCCCGCCCACCTGAACCGCGAGACCCGCACGCTGGAGGACTACCGCACCCGTTACGCGCTCTACCACTCCGACCCCGACCTCCAGGCCGCGCACGCCGCGCACCCGTTCATCGTCACCTGGGACGACCACGAGGTGGACAACAACTACGCCGGCGCGGTCTCAGAACAGGGCGACCCCGTCGAGGAGTTCCTGGTCCGCAGGGCCGCCGCCTACCGCGCCTACTGGGAGAACATGCCGCTGCGCGCCCCCCAGCTCCCCGAGGGGCCCGACCTGCGGCTGCACCGCAGGCTGCACTACGGGCGCCTGGCCCAGCTCGACATCCTGGACACCCGCCAGTACCGCGACGACCAGGCGCACGGCGACGGCTGGCAGGTGCCGGGCGAGGAGGCGGCCGACCCGGCGCGCACGCTGCTCGGCGCGGAGCAGGAACGCTGGCTGGCCGACGGCTGGCGCGCGTCGGAGGCGGTGTGGAACGTCGTCCCGCAGCAGGTGACGGTGGCCCGCCGCCGCGACCGGCTGACCGGCCCCTGGCCGCTGTCCATGGACGCCTGGGACGGCTATCCGGCAGCCAGGGAACGGCTGTGGGCGGCGGCGGAGGAGGCCGGTGTCGAGAACCTGGTGGTGTGCACGGGCGACGTCCATGTGCACTACGCCTTCGACCTGAAGGCCGACTGGGACGACCCGGACTCCCGCACGGTCGGGGTCGAGCTGGTCACCAGCTCGATCACCAGCGGCGGGGACGGCGCGGAACGGCCGGCCAACTGGGAGGCGTTGACCGGGGCCAACCCGCATCTGCGCTTCTACGACGGGCGGCGCGGGTACGTGGTGGTGACCCTGGACGCGGACGAGGCCCGCGCGGAGTACCGCGTGGTCGACCGCGTCACCACCCCCGACGCGGACGTCGCGACGGCCGCCACGTTCACCACGACGGCGGGGGAGCCGGGCCTGCGGCCGGCCTGACCGCGGCCGAGGCGCCGACCCACGCGGGGGGCGGGCGGGGGCGCTCCGCCACAGATGAGACGCGTTTCACTTCGGCGTCGAGGGCCCCCGGGCGGCCCTCCCGGGGGCCCGCCGCCCGCCGGGCGGCGGCGGAGGCCGGTGCGTCAGGACCGCGCTGGCCAGCGGAAACGGGCGGGCGGCTGGCGCGGTTGCGGTGGTGTTCTTCCACCGGGAACGCGTCATTCGTCCGGCCGTTATGGGGAGGCGGCGACCCTCGAACATGGGATGATTGGATCGTCCTAACGATTCCCGGAGAGGTGCATGACTCAGCTCGGCCAGAGCCCAACGGCCGTACCAGGTTCCGACGTTCGTCCCCCCAACGCCACCGAGATATCCACCGGAGCCACCCCCGGGATATCCACGCCCTCCCTTCCTCCTCCGCTCCCCACCCCGCAGCTCAGCAAGCGCCGCAAGGCGGGGCTGCTAATCGTCCTGATCCTGGGCAGCCTCTCGGCCCTGCCGCCGCTCTCCATCGACATGTACCTGCCGGCGCTGCCGGAGGTCGCCGACTCGCTGGGCACCGGCGCCGCCACCATCCAGCTCACGCTCACCGCCTGCCTGTTGGGCCTCGGCCTCGGCCAGCTCATCGTGGGGCCGATGAGCGACCAGCTCGGCCGCCGTTGGCCGCTGATCGCCGGCATGGCCTGCTACGTGGTCGCCTCCGTCGCCTGCGCGTTCGCGCCGACCGTCGAGGTCCTGACGGCCTGCCGGTTCGTGCAGGGCCTGGCCGGCTCGGCCGGTGTCGTGATCGCGCGGGCCGTCGTCCGCGACCTGTACTCCGGGGTCGCGATGGCGCGGTTCTTCTCCACCCTGATGCTGGTCTCCGGCGTGGCGCCGATCCTCGCGCCCGTCTTCGGCGGCCAGTTGATGCGGGTGACGGACTGGCGCGGGATCTTCCTGGTGCTCGCCGGCACCGGCGTGGTGCTGATCTTCGTGGTCATCCGCTGGCTTCCCGAGACCCTGCCGCCCGAGCGTCGCCAGAGCGGCGGCGTGCCGGCCGCGCTGCGCGCCATGGGCGGGCTCTTCAAGGACCGCGTCTTCACCGGCCACCTGCTGGTCGGCAGCCTGGTCTTCGCCGCGCTCTTCGCCTACGTCGCGGCCTCGCCGTTCGTGGTGCAGGAGATCTACGGGGCCTCGCCGCAGACCTACAGCATGGTCTTCATGGCCAACTCCGTGGCCCTGGTGCTGATGAGCCAGGTCAACGGGAAGATCCTGGTCGGCCGCGTCCCGGTGCACCGCACCATGTCGATCGGGCTCGGCATGATCACCCTCTCCGCCGTCGCGCTGCTGGTGATGACGACCGGCGTCTTCGGCGAGGCGAACCTGCTGGCGATCTCCGTCGGCCTCTTCTTCCTGATGGGCTCCATGCCGCTGGTGCTGCCCAACGCCAACTCCGAGGGGCTGGACCGGGCGCCGCACGCGGCGGGCGCGGCCTCCGCGCTGCTGGGCGCGTTCCAGTTCTTCATCGGCGCGGTCGCCTCCCCGCTGGTGGGCGTCGCCGGGGAGCACACCGCCGTGCCGATGGCCGTGGTCCAGCTGGTCGCGGTGCTCGCCGGAGCCCTGTGCTACGTCACGATGTGCCGGCCGAAGCGGTCCGCCGCCCGGCCTACACTTCCCGGGTGACCAGCACCTCCGACCAACTGCGGGCCTCGCTCGAAGGGCTGCTCGCCGGGCTGCCGCCGCGCCGCGCGGCGGGCGCCGTCGAGCGGCTGATGGCCGGGTACCGGGGCGCCGCCCCGGGCCCGGCGCCGGAACTGCGCGACCGGGCCGACGCCGTCGCCTACGCCGCCTACCGGATGCCGGCCACCTTCGAGGCGGTCTCGGCCGCGCTGGCCGCCTTCGCGGCCAGGCTCCCGGACTGGACCCCGGACAGCCACCTCGACCTGGGCGGCGGGACCGGCGCCGCGACCTGGGCCGCCGCGGGGGCCTGGCCGGCCGCGCGCCCGACCCTGGTGCTCGACAGGGCGGGCCCCGCGCTCGACCTCGGCCGCGAGCTGGCCGGGGCGCCGGCCGCGCCGCCGGCCGTGCGCGCCGCGGAGTGGCGCCGGCACGCCATCGGCGCCGAGCTGCCCGCGGCCGAACTGGTCACCGTCTCCTATGTGCTGGGCGAGCTGCCCGAGGCCCAACGGGAGGCCGCGGTCGAGGCGGTGGCCGCCGCCGGGCGGGCCGTGGTGCTGGTGGAGCCTGGCACCCCGGACGGCTATCTGCGGGTGCGCGCCGCCAGAGACCAGCTGCTGGCCGCCGGCCTCACGGTGCTCGCGCCGTGCCCGCACGGCGCGAGCTGCCCGCTGACCGCCGGCGAGGACTGGTGCCACTTCGGCACCCGGGTCAACCGTTCCGCGCTGCACCGGCGGGTCAAGGGGGGCGAACTGCCCTACGAGGACGAGAAGTTCTCCTATGTCGCGGCCTTCCGCGACCCGGCGGACACCGGCGGGGGAGAGCCGCGGGTGATCCGTCGCCCCCGGCAGCGGAAGGGGCAGGTGCTGCTCGACCTGTGCCTCCCGGACGGCACGACCAAGGCCCGTACCGTCACCAAGCGGCACGGCACGGAGGCCTACCGGCTGGCTCGGGACACGGCGTGGGGCGACCCGTACGCCCTGCCGGGCGGCTGACCCGGCGACGGTGTCCTTGCCGGACGGGCGGCGGCGTCTGTAATCCGCGCCCCGGTGGGCGGTTTGGGGGCGCGGGGAACTGCGCGAATGCTGGGTGGCGGGGGTTGGTCGACTACGGAGCTTGGTGGTTGGGTGGGTTGTCGTCTGCGCCCCGGTGGTGGGTTGCTCGCGCCGTTCCCCGCGCCCCTGCTCTGCCGGTGGGCGGCTTGAGGGGCGCGGGGAACTGCGCGGTGCATCCGTGGCGGGGGGAAAGACGACCACGGTGCCGCGCCGGCCCGGATGGGTTGTCGGATGCGGGCCGGCGGTCAGCCGTAGCAGCGGAGTTCGTACAGGGCGGCCGACGGGTCGCCGTTCGTGGCCTGGACGACCACCCGCACCCGGCGCGCCCGCACCGGCTCCGGCAGCTCGTGGCGGCGGCGCGGCTGGTGGTTGCCGGTCACCGTCACCACCGGCCGCCACTCGGCGGGTTCGCCGGGGGCCGCCTCGGTGACCTCGACCGTGTAGTCGCGGGCGCACTGCGGGTCCCGGTAGAACGGGCCGTACACCTCGTAGTCCCGGATCAGGTGACCGGCGAACGTCAGCTGGACCGTGCGCAGCGCGACCGGTTCGTCCCACTCCGCGGCCACCCACTGCGGCAGCGGCACCGCCGGGTCGGAGCGCCAGAGGTTCACCGAGCGGTGCGGCCTGGTCTCGCCGCTGAGCACGTTCCCCGGGCCGTAGCAGCGCTGCGGCGGGGAGACGCGGAACGCGGCGGTGACCCCGTCGCGGAAGCGGCGCAACTGGCCGCTGGCCATCTGGAACGCGCTGACATGGCCCGGCTCGACGCGGCTGGCCGTGTGCCAGCGCACCCCGGGCGTGGCCGCCAGGTCCAGCCGCAGATAGCGGTGGCCGGTGCCGGGCAACGCCTCGGCCGCCGCCGCGCCCCCCAGCTCGGGCCGCCACGGGAGCCAGTGGTGCCGGCCCGGCGGCACCCGCAGCGTGGTGGTGGCCAGCGGCTCCCGGTCGACGCGGTAGTCCCAGATGTGGTCGACGGGCAGCAGCGAGACGGCGACCTCGCGTTCCTCGTCCCCGTCGTTGCTCAGGCACACCTCGATCTCGCGCAGCGTGAAGCGGCCGTCGGCGACCTCGGCGCCGATCCACTGGCCCCGGCGGGCCGTCAGCTCGTCGGCCGGGTCGTCGGGCCCGAACTTCCGGCGGCGGTCCCAGCCCTCCGCGCGCCACGGGTCGTGCGGTCCCGCGCCGTGCAGCACCGCCTCCGAGCTGGCCTGGACGGCGCGCGCCCGGCGGGCGAGGTCGTCGGCGTCGGTGTTGAGGACGTTCGGCAGGAAGCAGCCGTCCCGCAGCAGCGTCTGCTGCACCTCGTCGACGGCCTCCGCCGGCACCCGCGCCGCCGTCAGCCCGCGGCGCACCGCGACCGCGGCGGCCGTGCCGGCGGCCTGGCCCATCAGCGCCGTGGTGTTCTGCACCCGCACGGAGCCGAGCGCCACATGGGTGGCGCTCACGTTCCGGCCGGCCATCAGCAGGTTGTCCACGTCCTTGGCGGTCAGGCTGCGCAGCGGGATGCCGAACGGCCCGACGTAGGCGGCCACCGCCGCCGACGCCGACGGGTCGTGGCCCTCGGCGGCCGTCGGCTCGCTGGTCGGGGCGAGCAGCCCGCCGGGGGTGTGCAGGTCGATGTTCCAGCCGCCGTAGGCGATCTCGTCCTCGAACGGCTCGGCACGCCGCAGGTCGTGCTCGGTCATCAGGTGCTGGCCCATGATCCGGCGGCTCTCCCGCTTGCCCGGCAGTTGGCCGATCCAGTCCAACGCGTAGGTGGCGGCCCGCTCCCTCAGCTTCGGGTCCTTGTTCTTGATCCAGTCCCAGACGCCGAGCGCGTGCCGGGTCAGCTCGTGGCGGATGCGCTCGTTGTCGCGGATGGTGTGCCACGGCACGCCGATCTCGATCCACCAGAAGCCGCCGCGCAGCGTGCTGGGCCGCCGGCCGCCCCGGTAGAAGAACGAGGCGTCGTCGTACTCGACGGCCCAGGACGGCGGTTCGAACGCGACCGGGTAGCCGACGTCCCGGGTCTTGAAGTGGATGGAGGAGCCCATCACGTTGTCGTTGGCGGCCGGCGGCGCGTGCGGCTCGTCGAACTCGTCGGCGCCCTCGGTGCCCATCCGCCACTCGCAGCCGGCCAGGTCGGCCACCACGCCGTCGCCGGTGCAGTCGACGAACACGTCGCCGGTCAGCGTCAGTTCGGTCTCGGCGTGGGCGGTGCGGGCGGTGACCGAGGTGATCCGCCCGCCGGCGACGTCGACGCCGGTGACGGAGGTGTTGAGATGCAGCGTCAGTCCCGGGGTGTTCATCACCAGGTCGTACTGGACGAGGTCCCAGACGCCGTTGGTCCAGCCGTTCTCGAAGATCTCCTCGTGGTTGGCGGCGCGTTCGGCCGCCAGCAGCTCGGAGACGACGCCCGTCTCGCGGGCGTACGCGTGGTAGATGGCGGCGCCGCGCGGCACCACCCGGATCTCGGACGAGCTGTTGCCGCCGAGGACGGGGCGGTCCTGCACCAGGCAGGTGCGGGAGCCGTGGCGCGCCGCCGCGACGGCGGCGCTCAGGCCCGCCAGGCCGCCGCCGCAGACGACGACGTCGTGGTTCTCGGTGAGGTGGTGCATGGGGAGTGTCTCCTTGGGAGGGTTCAGCCCTTGACCGAGCCGGTCGAGATGCCCTCGACCAGGTGCTTCTGGAAGAGGACGAAGAGCACGAAGACCGGCAGCACGGTCAGGACGGACATGGCGAACAGCTGGCCGTAGCTGGAGTCGCCCATCGAGTTGAGGAACATCCGCAGCCCCAGCGGGACCGTGTACTGGCTGCTGTCGTTGAGGTAGACCAGCTGGCTGAAGAAGTCCTCGTAGGTCCAGATGAACGTGAAGGCGGCCGTGGTCACCAGCGCCGGCCGCAGCAGCGGGAAGATCAGGCGCCGGTAGGTCTGGAACGGGTTGCAGCCGTCGATCGCCGCGGCCTGGTCCAGCTCGGGCGGCAGCGAGCGGATGAACTGCACCATCAGGAAGACGAAGAACGCGTCCGTGGCCAGGAACTTCGGGATCACCAGCGGCAGGATCGTGTTGATCCAGCCCAGCTCGTGGAAGAGGAAGTACTGCGGGATCAGCACCGCGTGGTACGGCAGCATGATCGTGGCCAGCATCAGCGCGAACCACAGCTTGCGGAACCGGAAGTCCAGCCGCGCGAAGGCGTAGGCCGCCATCGAACAGGCGAGGACGTTGCCGATCACGGCGAGCACCGAGATGGTCAGCGAGTTGAGGAAGTACGTACCGAAGTCGCCACCGGCGCTCCAGCCCTCCGTGTAGTGCTCGGTGGTCGGGTTGCCGGGGACCGGTGAGGAGCCGCCGAAGATCTCGTTCTCCGGCTTCAGCGAGCTGCCCGTCATCCACAGCAGCGGGTAGACGGTGACGAACGCGCCGGCGGCGAGCGCCGCGTGCAGCGCGAAGCGGCGCCAGGACGGTGCCGTGGTGCCGGCGGGGCGGTTGAGCACGGACATCGGTCAGCTCCTCACGTCCGCGTAGTGGACCCAGTACCTGGACGAGAGGAAGGCGATCGCCGAGAAGACCGCGATCACCGCGAAGAGCACCCAGGCGAGCGCCGACGCGTAGCCCATGTGGAACTGGGTGAACCCCTCCTCGTACAGGTAGAGGGTGTAGAAGAGCGTCGAGTCCGAGGGACCGCCGGTGCCGTTGCTCACCACGTAGGCCGGGGTGAACGCCTGGAACGCGCCGATCACCTGGAGCAGCAGGTTGAAGAAGATCAACGGGCTCAGCAGCGGCAGCGTCACCGCGCGGAACCGCGCGATCGGCCCGGCGCCGTCCAGCTCCGCCGCCTCGTACAGCTCCCGCGGGATCTGCCGCAGCCCCGCCAGGAAGATGATCATCGGCGAGCCGAACTGCCAGGCGGCCAGCACGATCATGGTCAGCAGCGAGGTGTCGGGGTCGGCGATCCAGGAGTGCCCGGTGTCCGCGCCGAACCACGACAGGAAGTGGTTGAGCAGCCCGTCGGAGCCGAACAGCTGCCGCCACAGCACCGCGATGGCGACGCTGCCGCCCAGCAGCGACGGCAGATAGTAGACCGCGCGGTAGACCCGCAGCCCGCGCACGCCCCGGTTGAGCAGCATCGCCACGGCCAGCGCGAACGCCAGCCGCGCGGGCACCGAGGCGAAGACATAGGTGAAGGTGACGCGCAGCGCGTTCCAGAACCGCTCGTCGTCGAAGAACGCCTGGCTGTAGTTGTCCAGACCGATCCACCGCGGCGGGTCGAAGAGGTTGAAGTCCGTGAACGACAGCGCGAGCGAGGCGACCATCGGACCCAGGACCAGCAGGAAGAAGCCGACCAGCCAGGGCGCCAGGAAGAGGTAGCCCCAGCCGTTGTGCCGATGGCGGGTGCGGGTGCGGGCGCGGGTGCGGGGGGACGCGCTCATGCCCCGACCACCCCCGCCGCGTAGTCGTAGTAGGCGTCGGCCGCCGCCTCGGGGGAGCGCAGGCCGAAGCCGACGTCCTGGTTGTAGCGGTTGAACTCCGAGCGCAGCTCGGTGAAGCCGAGCGGCCACACCCGGGGCAGCGGCGTGGAGTACGCGGCGACCAGGTCCATGTAGTCCAGCGAGACCCGGGTCACCGGGTCGGCGCCCTCCCGCGCCCGCGCGCGGGCGTCGGCGCGCGGCGGGGTGCCAAGCCGGGTGCCCAGCAGCTCCTCGGCCGCCGGGTCGTTGACCAGGAAGTCCACCAGCTCCACCGCCACGTCCGCGTGCCGGGTCTCGGCGGCGACCGACCACAGGCTGGCCGCGTTGATCCACAGCCCGGGACGGGGCTCGCCCGGCGCGCTCCGGGACGGTCCCGGCGGCAGCAGCGCGGCGTACTCGGCCTCGCGCAGCGAGGCGTGGGAGCCGATGTCCTGGGTCCAGGCGAAGGTCATCGCGGCCCGGCCACGCACCATCGGGCTCTGTGCCAGCATGTTGACGCTCTCGGCCGTCATGTCGGGCGGCGGCGCCGCGCCCCGCTCGCGCAGCCGCTGCCACAGCGCCAGCCACTCGGCCAGCCAGTCGACAGGGAAGGCCAACCGGTCCTCCTCGTCGAAGAGTTCGCGCCCGCGCTGGCGCACGAAGAGCTGGAAGGCCATCAGGTCGCCGCCGCCGTCCTGGAGGCCGAAGACCTCCCCGTCCGAGGCGCGGTGCACCTCGCCGGCCAGCTCCTCCAGGTCGTCCCAGGTCCAGGCGCGGTCGTCCGGCAGGTCGCGGCCGGTGACCCCGCGCAGCAGCCCCCGGTCGGCGATCACGGTCAGCGCGTTGGTGGCGGCCACGACCGCGTAGGTCCTGCCCCGGTAGCCGCCGGTGGAACGGGCGCTGGCGTCGACGTCGTCCAGGCGCAGCGCGTCGCCGAGGTAGGGGTCGAGCGGGCGCAGCGCGCCCCGGCCCACGTACTCGGGGAGATAGGTGGCGGCCTGCATCATCAGGTCGGGGGTGTCACCGCCGGCGGTGCGGGTGGCGAGCTTGTCCCAGTACCCGTCCCAGGGCAGGAACTCCGAGTGGACGCGCGGTCGTCCGGCGCCGGCCTCGCGGAAGGCGCCGACCGCGTCGTCGAGGGCGTCGTTGAGGCCGGGGTCGCCCCACCAGGAGGCGGCCATTCCGGGACCACCTCCCCCGCCGCCGCAGCCGGCGGCCACCAGTCCGGTGGCGGCCAGGCCGAGCACGGTCCGGCGGGAGGGTCGGGGGGCGGGCGCGGGGTTGCGGATGTGTCGCGGCATGTCGGGCCTCGTGCGGGATTCGAGGACGACGGCGGGCGGACGCCTCGGGGCGTCCGGGTCGCACGTCCTGAGACTGGACTTCGCCCGAGTGTGTAACGTTAAACTTGGCTTGTAAACCCCCCTCACCGGGCTTGTTTGTTTCGCGTCATACTGGCGCCATGCCACGTGAAGCTGCGGGAGGCCCCCGGCCCGGGGGGCGGCCTTCGTTGAGGGACGTCGCCACGCTCGCCGGTGTGTCGGTGATGACGGTCTCCAACGTGGTGCGCGGTGCCCCCAACGTCTCCGACGCCACCCGCCGGCGCGTCCTGGAGACCATCGAACGGATCGGCTATGTGCCGAACTCCTCGGCCCGCAACCTGCGGGCCGGCCGCTCGGGCGTCGTCTCGCTCGCCATCCCCACCATCGACAACTCCTACTTCGCCGAGCTGGCCCGGCTGCTGATGGACGAGGCCGCCGCGCTCGGCTGGACGGTGCTGATCGAACAGACCAAAGGCGACGGCGAGTTGGAGCGCCGCGCGCTGGCCGGCTACGGGCCGACGCCGACCGACGGGCTGGTCTTCTACCCGCAGGCGCTGGCCGCCGACGAGGTCGCCGCGCACGCGGCCGGCCGCCCGCTGGCGCTGCTCGGCGAGCAGGGCGACCGGGGCCCCGGCGACCTGGTGATCGTGGACAACGAGGGGGCGGCGCGGGAGGCCGTCGCGCACCTGCTGGCGCTGGGACGCCGGAGGGTCGCGGCGGTGGGGGAGTCACCGGCCGCGGGGACGGAGAACAGCCACCGGCGGATCGCGGGGTACCGCGCCGCGCTGGAGGAGGCCGGGGTGCCCCTCGACGCCGAACTGGCCCCGCGGGTCGACCACTACACCCGCGCCGAGGGCGCCGCGGCGGTCGGCGCGCTGCTGGACGGCCCGGCGCCGCCGGACGCGGTCTTCGCGTTCAACGACATGCTGGCGGTCGGGGCGGTGCACGCGGCGCTGGAACGGGGGCTGCGGGTGCCCGAGGACCTGGCCGTGGTCGGCTTCGACGGCACGGACGAGGCGCGGTACTGCAACCCGCCGCTGACGACCGTCGCGCCGGACAAGCGGGGCATCGCCCGGGAGGCGATGCGGCTGCTGCACGAACGGATCACACGGGGCGACGACCTGCCCTACCGGACGGTGCGGATGGGGCACGAGCTGCTGGTGCGACGCAGTTCCCTTGCCACGGCGGGCGGTTGACGGGGTGACGACCGCCGGTCCTCGGCGTCGTGTCCCCCGGCGTCGCGTTTCGCGGGGGCGCGTTCCCCGTGGGCGGGGCGGCGTTCAGGGCGCGGGCGCGCTCCTCCGTCGCCGCTCGTCCCGTTGTCGTTCGTCCGCCGTTCGCGCCGGTCAGCCGACGGCCAGACCGGCGCCGCCCAGACAAGCGTCCAGCGGCTCGGCCGTCGACCCGCGCGAGGTCGGGGGGAACGCCAACGCGTGGCAGGCACGCGCGAGATAGCCGACGTCGCCCCCTTCGAGGGACGCCGGCCCGCCCAGCAGCCCGACGGCCTGCCCCGCCGCCCTTCGCACGGCGGCCCGCGTCGTGTGGCGGGCCATCAGCGCGGCGGCCCGCGTCGGGGAGCCGCTCGCGCCCGCGTCGACCCAGCCGGCGACCCGGTCCAGCGCCCGCACGGCCGCCTCGACGTCCGCGACCAGCTCCCCCCGCTCCCGCGCGGTGCCGCGCCCGGACGTCAGGACCCGTTCCACCAGCCCGGAGACCACGCCCAGGGCGGCGCCGCTGAGCAGCAGCGCGCACCAGAGAGGCCCGAACGCCCGCGGCCGGTCCTCCTCGGCCGCGCCCCGCTCCGGGGCGACCCCGATCACCAGCTGGTCGTCGACCCGCACGTTCTCCAGGACCAGTTCGTCGCCCTCGGCGGCGGTCAGCACCGGCGCGTTCCGACACGGCCGCACCGAGACGCCCTCGCTGCCGGAGGGGGCCAGGGCCACCCCGGACCCGATCTCCCTTCCCCTCTCGACGAGGCGGACGCCGGCGACGAGGACGTCCGCCGAACGCGACAGCGCGCAGGGCCGCTTGGCGCCGCTGACCAGCCAGCCGCCGTCCGGCGCGCGCTCCGCCCGCATCGCCGGCGTGAGGGGGCCGGGACCGCCCGGCCCCCCGGCGAAGGCGCCGGCCAGCAGCAGCCGGTCGCGGACGACGGCGTCCAGCAGCAGCCACGCGAAGTCCTCGCCGCGCCGGGCGAGCGCCGCCAGGCCGGCCACCGAGAAGTGGTGCGTCGTCGTGGCGATCGCCAGCGACGGGGCCACCGCGCCGATCGCCAGCGTGCAGCGCAGCGCGTCGGCCGCGCCGGCCCCCGCCCCGCCGTGCAGCGCGGGCGCCAGCAGCCCGGCCCCCCTGGCCTGGCGGAACGCGCGGAGCGCGGGCCCGCCTGGGCGCTCCAGCTCGGCGAGTTCGGGGCCGGCCAGCCGCCTGCCCAGGCCGGGCAGCAGCCGCTCCAGCGTCTCCCGTTCGTCGCTCAGAAACCGCACGGCGCCCCCACCTCGGCGCCGGCGCGCGCCCGCCGGGCGGCGGCACGTTTCTCGCTGCCGACGCGGCCCTCGCGGCCCTCGCCGCCGACGCGAGCCGGACAGTTCCGCAAGGCCGCCCCCGCTCCTCACCCGCCGGCCGGTCCGGGAAGCCCCCTGGCCGCGCGCGGCCAGGGTTCCCCCCGGCCTCCCCCCGGCGTTCTCCCCCCGGGAAAACTACGGAGCGGGCGACCTCGGCGGCAACCCCTAAGTGCCCCTAACAACCGCGCTGAACTGGGCCGTTGCGGGCGACCGCGCCTGGCCTTGCCGGCCTTGGGCGGGTTGTCGTCCTCGCCCCGGTGGCCGGTTGCTCGCGCGGTTCCCCGCGCCCCTTTTCGGCCGGTGGCGGGTTGGCGTTCGCGGTCAGGCGCCCTGTCAGGGGCGTGGGGGACTGCGCGGTGCGTGGGTGGTGGGTCGCGGACGACCACGGTGCTAGCCGGCTGGGTGGGTTGTCGTCCTCGCCCCGGTGGTCGGTTGCTCGCGCGGTTCCCCGCGCCCCTTTTCGGCCGGTGGCGGGTTGGCGTTCGCGGTCAGGTCTCCCGTCAGGGGCGTGGGGGACTGCGCGGTGCGTGGGTGGTGGGTCGCGGACGACCACGGTCCTAGCCGGCTGGGTGGGTTGTCGTCCTCGCCCCGGTGGTCGGTTGCTCGCGCGGTGCCCCGGGCCCCTTTTCGGCCGGTGGCGGGTTGGCGTTCGCGGTCAGGCGCCCTGTCAGGGGCGCGGGGGACTGCGCGGTGCGTGGGTGGTGGGTCGCGGACGACCACGGTGCAAGCGCCGGCCAGGTGGGGGGTTGCCGTCGGCGCCAGGGCTCCTGCATGATCCGAAGGTCGCCGCGACACCCGGTGGGGACGCGCCACGGGGGACACGTCCGCGTGGAGGGGGCAGGGCATGACACCGGGGCAGGGGCACGGACACGGGCCAGTGGAAGCGCGGTTGGACGAGCTGCTGGCCGGCGCGGGGCGCGGCGCCGGCGCGTTCGCCGTGGTCAGCGGCCCGACCGGGCACGGCAGGAGCACGGTGCTGCGCCGCCTGGCGGCGCGCGCCGCCGACGCGGGCGCCGTGGTGCTCACCGCCACCGCCCACCGCGACGGGCCACCCGCGCCGCACGCCACCGTCGGCCAACTCCTCGCGCCGCTGCGCCGGGACGACGCGCCCGACGACGCCCGGCTGCACACCGCCGTGCGGGAGGCGGCGGCCCGGCGGACGGTGCTGGTCACCGTGGACGACCTCCAGCACGCCGACGAGGCGTCGGTGCGCGACCTACGCCACCTCGCCGACCGCCTCGCCGGCGAACGGGTCGCGCTCGTCGTCTCCTGGCGCCGCGTCCCGGGCGAGGACGAGCCGGAGCCGCTGCGCGCGTTGCTCTACCGGCCCGCCGCCCGCTGGCTGCTGCTGCCCGCGCTGCCGCCCGACGCCGTCGTGGCGTTGGCGCGCCGGCACGGCGCCGCCGCCGCGCGGCGCGTCGCCGAGCACCGCGCGCTCGCCGGCGGCAGCCCGCTGCTGGCCACCGCGCTCGCGCGGGACGCCGCGCAGCCGGGCACGGTGCCGGGACCGGCGTACGCGAGGGCCGTGTTGACCTGCCTGTACCGCACCGGCCCGGTCGCCACCCGGGTCGCGCGCGCCCTCGCGCTGCTCGACGCCCCCGGCGCGCCCGACGACCCCCGGCTCCTCGGCCGGCTCGCCGGCGTCGACGCCGGCCTGCGGGAACGGGCCCTCGACGCCCTGGCGGAGGCCGGCGTCCTGGCCGACGGCGCGTTCCGCCACCCCGCCGGGCGCCGGGCGGTGCTCGACGGGCTGCCCGCCGACGAGGAGACCGCGCTGCGCCGCGCCGCCGCCCGACTGCTGCACGAGGAGGGCGCGCCCGCCGGCACCGTCGCCGCCCAACTGCTGGCCGCGGGGCCGCTGCGGGAGGAGTGGGTGCCGCCGCTGCTGCGCGAGGCGGCGCGCGGCGCGCTCGCCGGGGGCGAGACCACCGGGGCCGCGCGCCTGCTGCGGCTGGCCGTCGAGTCCTGCGCCACCGACGTCGCCCGCTACACCGCCAAAGTCGAGCTGGCGATGGTCCGTTGGATGAGCGACCCGGCCGCCTCTGTCCCGCTGTTCCTGGCGCTTCGGGCGCCGATCCTGGCCGGCAAGGTCCCCGCGCGCCACGCCCTGGACGTCGCGCTCACGATGCTGTGGGGCCTGCGGTTCGACGAGGCCGTCGAGGTCATCGAGCACGCCGGCCTCGTCCCCACCGACGACCCCGAGGAGGTGCTGCGGGCGCGGGTCACCCGGCTGATGCTGGAGACCATGTTCCCCGGGGTCGCCGCCCGGCTGGGCGGGGCGCCGGCCCTCCCGGCGACCCGCGGCCGGCTCGGCTCGGAGGACGAGGCGCTGCTGGGCGTGTTGGAGATCCTCTCCGCCGTGCTGCGGCAGTCCGCCGACGGCCACGCCCTCGCCCGCGTCGAGCAGGAGCTGCGCGGCAACCACACCGGGCCGAACACGCTCGCGCCGATCGGCTCGCCCGTCCTCGGCCTGCTCTGCCTCGTCTACTCCGACCGCCTCACCGCCGCCGCCGAGTGGTGCGACCGCGCGCTGGCCGACACCGGGTCCGCCGCGTTCCCCGACGCGGCCGGCGCCCTGTGGCGGGCGTTCCTCGACGCCG
This sequence comes from Streptomyces zhaozhouensis, assembly GCF_900230195.1. GTDB lineage: Bacteria > Actinomycetota > Actinomycetes > Streptomycetales > Streptomycetaceae > Streptomyces > Streptomyces zhaozhouensis. Next base: position 491,988 of record NZ_OCNE01000001.1, on the reverse strand, counting down.
TGGGCGCGGTCGTCGCGCTGCGCACCGGCCGGCCGCGCGCCGCCGTGGAGCGGGCCCGCGGCGCCCTGGAGCGGATCGGCGCGCGGGACTGGAACAGCACCCGGGTGCTGGCGCTCGCCACCCTCGCCGAGGCCCACACCGGGATGGGGGAACTCGCGGCGGCCGCCGAGCTGTTCGTCGACCCCGTCCCCGACGGGGCGTTCGAGGCGCTGGCCGGCCCGCTCTATCTGCACGCGCGCGGGCGCCACCATCTGGCGGAGGACCGGGCGCACGCCGCGCTGGCCGACTTCCTGCGCTGCGGACGGCAGTTGACGACCTGGGGCGTCGAGGCGCCGGGGCTGGTGCCGTGGCGCGCGGCGGCGGCCGAGGCGTGGCTGGCGCTCGGTGAACCGGCACGGGCCCGTGTCCTCGCCGAGGAGCAACTGGTCGTGCTGCGCGACGAGTTCCCCCGCACCCGCGCCATGGCGCTGCGCTGTCTGGCCGCCACCCGCGCGCCGGGGGAGCGGCCCGCGCCGCTGCGCGCGGCCGTCGCGCTGCTGGAACGCTGCGGCGCCCGCTACGAACTGGCCCGCGTCCTGGTCGACCTCGGCGAGGCCCACCACGCGCTCGGCGACCGCCACGCCGCCTACTCCGTCCGCCGCCGCGCCCGGCGGATCGCCCGCGACTGCGACGCCCGCGGCCTCTACGAGCCCGCGCCGCCGCCCGCCGCACCGCCCACCGAGGACGCGGCCGACCGCCGGGCGCCCCGGGGCGGCGACGCCCCGGCCCGGCTCACCACCTCCGAGCGCCGGGTCGCGGCGCTGGCCGTCCAGGGCTTCAGCAACCGGGAGATAGCCGAGCACCTCTATGTCACGGTCTCCACCGTCGAGCAGCATCTGACCCGCGTCTACCGCAAGACCGGGGTCGGCAGCCGCGCGGAGCTGTCCGCCGCCCTGCGCCCGCACCGGGTGGCCGCGGCCTGACGTGCCGCCGGCCGCGAACTCCGGGCGCCACGCGTCGCGTTGCCGCCGCGCCACGCCGTCCATCGGGTGACATTGCGCGGCGCCGGCGGCCGGACTCGCGAGGGTGGGGGCCATGTTCTGGAAGCGAACCCTGCGCCGGGCCGCCGCCTTCGCGCTGCCCGTCGGCCTGCTGCTGACCCCCGTCACCCTCACCGCCGCGCCGGTCGCCAGCGCCGCCGTCGCCTGCCCCACGGTCGAGGACCCGCTGTACGCGGCCAACAACCGCGACGTGGACGTCGACCGGATCTCCCCCGACCCCGACTACCGGGAGGACTGCCGCCAGCTGTACCGGGCGGACGGCAGGTCGCCCGAGGTGATCTTCGAGGAGGGCTTCGAGCCCAGGGACGTGGTCGGCGGACAGTACGACCTGGAGCAGTACGTACTGGTCAACCAGCCGTCGCCGTTCGTCAGTACCAGCTATGACCACGACCTGTACAAGGGCTGGCGCTCGGCAGGTTACAACTACTACATCGACGCCCCGGGCGGCATCGACGTCAACGCGACCATCGGGGACCAGCACCGCTGGGCCGACCAGGTCGAGGTCGCCTTCCCGGGCGGCATCGCCACCGAGTTCGTCGTCGGGGCCTGCCCGATCGACGCCGACAGCCGCACCGAGATCATGGACGAGTGCGTCGACAACCCGCACTACACCCCCTGGCGCGGCTGAGCCGGCGCCGCGTGCCCTCCGCCCGCCGCCGGGACCGAGCCCGGCGGCGGGCGGACGTTCAACGGGACGGGCTCCGGGTCAACGCAGCTCGCCCGTGCAGCACTTGACGCTGCCGCCGGCCTTCAGCAGCTCCGACAGGTCGATCGGGACCGGCTCGAACCCGCGTTCCCGCAACGGGTCCAGCAGCCCGACGGCGGCCTGCGGGAGCACCACGTGGTGGCCGTCGGAGACCGCGTTCATGCCCAGCGCCAGCGCGTCCGACTCCGCCGCGACGAGCGCGTCGGGGAAGAGCCGCCGCAGCACCGCGCGGCTGCCGGGGGAGAACGCCCCCGGGTAGTACATGACGGTGCCCCGCGTCCGTCCCTCCTCGCCGTCCGGGCCGTCGTCCAGCACGCACAGCGCGGTGTCCAGGTGGTAGAAGCGCGGGTCCACCAGGTCCAGCGCGATCACCGGACGCCCGAAGTACTCCTGGGCCTCCTGCGGGGCCAGCGGGCTGGAACGGAAGCCGTGGCCGGCCAGCAGCCAGTCGGCCGTCACCGCGAAATCGCCCTCGCCCTCGTTGGTGTGTTGAGCGCGTTGAAACTCGGTCCGGCCCTGTTCCCGGTGCCACTCCTCGTGCACCGTCGCCTCGCCGTACCGCTCGGGATGGGCGAACCGGGCGCCCAGCACCCGGTCCTCCAGCTGGAGCCCGCCGTTGGCCGTGAAGACCAGGTCAGGCAGGTCGGGGTGCGGGGTCAGCTCGTCCACCGAGTGGCCGAGCGAGCGATAGCAGTCACGCAGATCGCTCCACTGGGCCATCGCCAGTCGAACATCGACAGGCTTGGTCAGGTCCATCCACGGATTGATCGAATACGTGACCCGGAAGTGTTCCGGTGGACACATCAGATAGCGACGAGGTCGGTACACCGAGGCTCCTTGTGGGTGAAGGGCCGCTTGGCTTGGTGCGGATCGCACTGCGGTGAGCACAGTGTGCCCAGCGCGGGCGCCGTACACCAGGGGCCGCCGATTACCCATCCGGGGCGACGACAGGGCAGGATGAGCGCAACCCGGAGTACGGCCCGAGGCGCCCCGGTCGCACCCCGGGATCGTCCGGGAGCGCGCGGGTCTTCGAGCGACGCGGAATAACGCGGGACATCCGAGCGCTGCTCTGCTGACGGGACGGAAGTGAGGCGGTAGGCGGCTGATGGCACGCGAGAGCAGAATCCCCCGCTGGTGGCGACGTGGTGGTCGGGACGCCGGTGGCGAGGCCGCCGCACTGGCCCGTGAGGAGTCACTGCTCGCCGTCGCCGAGGCGGGGCTGCCCGTCGCGCCGGCCGCGCACCCGAGGGGGCCTGGCTGTTCCTGTGCCAGGATCGGCTGTCCCACGCCGGCGCGGCACCCGGTCTCCCTCACCTGGAACGCGGAGGCCACCACCGACGCCGAGCAGGTGCTGCGCTGGCTGCGCGCCGACCCCGAGGCCAACTTCGTCACCGCCACCGGCCGCGCCCACGACGTGCTCGACGTGCCGCTGGCCGCCGGGCGGCAGGCGCTGGAACGTTTGGCCGCCGACGGGGTCGAGGTCGGCCCCGTCGCGGTGGTCGACCCCGACCGGATGCTCTTCTTCACCGCGACCAGGGGCACCCCGGACGACGAGGACGAGTGGTGGCCCTGCGAACTGGACTGCCATCCCGAGACCGTGGACGAGCACCACGGGCTGCGCTGGCACTGCCGGGGCAGCTATGTGCTGCTGCCGCCCTCCCGGCTCACCGAGGACGGCGCCGAGGGCGCGCGCTGGCTGCGCGGCCCGGAGCACCCGCTGCCCGATCCGCTGGCGCTGCTGGAGACCCTGACCGACGCCTGCGCCAGCCATCGCGAACCGGCCTGGCCCAGCTGATCCCGGGCGGCACACCCGGGGAACGAGGACCACGCGGAACGGGGAGGGGCACCGTGGCCCCTCCCCGTTCCGCTTCGCTCTCTCTTGACGTGTGGGCGCCCGCGAGGGGCGCGCGGCTCACTCGCCCAGCGCGTTGAAGACGCCCGCGAGCCGGGAGCGCAGGTCCACCGGGTCCTCGCCCTCCGGCACGTAGGCCGTGAACGTCGCGTAGCGCTGGAGCGTCACCGCCCGGTCGGCGGTGCCCTGCATCAGCGGCTTCACCCGGTCGTCCACCACCGGGGTCTCGCCCTCGGCCCAGGTCTGCTTCTCGTCCATCCGCATCGTGAAGAGCACCATCGCGCCGCCGTCGGCGGTCCGCACCGCGAACGACGGGTGCTCGGCCTGCTCCTGCGGCACGTCGGCGTAGTCGGTCTGGCTCGCCGCGTCGTTGGCCCGCTCGTCCCTGACCGCCAGCGTCTCCGAGGTGTGCGGGCCGCCGAGGAACGAGCCCTGGCCCTCCTGGAGATACGTGGCGTAGGTCTCGCCCAGCTCGCTCGGCACCACCGAGAGACCGGTGTTCTCGCTGGAGACCTGCAACTCCTCCAGGTGGCCGTCCTCGTCCTCGGCGAACTCCGGGATGGCGGACGGCGCGAGCACCGACAGATAACGCGCCTTCCACGGCTCGTCGACGCTGTCGCGCGCGAAGGTGAGCAGCCAGTTGTGCTCGCTGTCCGGCACGTCGAGGCGGGTGTCCACCATGAAGAACTTGGGCCACCCGGACTGCTGCGGGATCAGGAAGCGGGGCTCGACCGGGGCCAGCGGCTCCCGGGTCGTCGGCTCCTCGCCCGCCGCCTCGGCCTCCTCGGCCAGCGCGCCCTGGGCGACCATCGAGGCGCCGTTGATCTCCGCCAGCGCGCCGCCCTCGACCGTGGCGTTCAGCTCGGGGTCGAAGGTCTCCCACGCCTCGTTGCTGACCTCGAAGTAGTGGTCCAGGACCTCCTGGGCCTCCTCCTGGGTGGTCGCCGGCACCACGGCGGTCTCGCCGCGCACCGTCATGCAGCCCGACAGGGACGTGACCGTGGCCAGAGCCACGAACAGCCCCGCCGTGGTCGTCGTCAGTCGTCCGCGCAGCCGCATCCTCGGCCCTCCCCGTCGTGTGTCGCTTCGGCCCCCGATGGTATCCGTGCCGGGAGCGGCCGCGTGCGGCGGCTGCCGGCACCGAGGGCCCACGGCGCGGGCCGGCGCGTGGGATGATGCCACGCATGGTGGGGACGGGGCGGACGTTGGGTTACGGGGCAGCCGTCGCGCGGCTCGCCGAGGCGCAGAAGACCGCCAGGGGGGTCTCCCTCTACTCCCGCCACGTGAACCGGCCGGTCGGCCGCCGACTGGCCGCCGCCGCCTACCGCCTGGGGCTCGGCCCCCACCAGGTCACGCTGTTGAGCGCCGCCGTCAGCGGCGCCGCGCTGGCCGCCGTGGCGCTCGCCGAGCCGTCCTGGGCGTGGGGGTGCGCCGTCTGGTTCGGGCTCTTCCTCGGCTTCGCGCTGGACTCGGCGGACGGCCAACTCGCCCGGCTGCTCGGCAGCTCGGGGCCGGCCGGCGAGTGGCTGGACCATGTGGTGGACCTCGCCAAGATCACCGCGCTGCACGCCGTGGTGCTGATCGCCTTCCACCGCCACTTCGCACTCCCGGGCGACGGCTGGCTGTTGCTGCCGCTCGGCTTCCAACTCGCCCACCTGCTGCTCTTCTTCGGCGGCCTGCTCACCGAGCAGCTGCGGCGCGGCGCCCCCGCCGCCGCGCCGCAGCCCGCCCCCTCGCGCGCCCGCGCCGTGGCGCTGCTGCCCGTCGACTACGGCACGCTCTGCCTGCTCTTCACGCTGCTCGGCGACGAACGCGCCTTCCGCTACGGCTATCTCGCCCTCGGCTGCGCCTACGTGCTGTGCTGCGCGGGCTTCTCGGTGCGCTGGTTCCGCGCGCTCTCAGCGCTCAACGCGTCGAGCGCGCCCCGCAGTTGAGTGCTGGAGGTGTGCACCGTGTACGGGAAGTACACGATCCGCACGCCCACCGTGGCGAAGTCCCGTTCCAGCTTCTCGCCCCGGGGCGTGCCCCGCCAGTCGTCGCCCTTGAACAGCACGTCGAACCGCACCTGCCGCCAGGTCTCCAGCTTGTCGGGCACGGTCTCGACGAACGCCGCGTCGACATGGCGGATGCTGCGGACGATCTCCAGCCGCTCCACCAGCGGCACCACCGGCGGCCTGCCCTTGGCCAACGCGGCCATCTCGTCCGAGACCACGCCGGCCACCAGGTGGTCGCAGTGACTCCTGGCGTGCCGGAGGATGTTGAGATGGCCGACGTGGAAGAGGTCGTAGACCCCCGGCGCGTACCCCACGGTCCCCATGACGTCCGAACCCCCCACTGGCCGGTCCCCGCCCCGCGCACCCCGCACCGGGACACCCCGCCGCGTCGATCGGAGCCTAACCCGGGGCCGGCCGCCGCCGGAGGGGTAACGCCCAACCGGCCGGCGCGGGGCGGGGATTGGCCGGAATGCGACGCCCGCCACGCTGTCGGGACCGCGAACTCGCCGCCGCCACACCGCCGTTCTCCGGCCGAAGTCCGTCACAGCGTCCTCCGCCCCCGCCCGGCATGGGATGCTGACGCGCGGTCGTGCCGTACCGGTCGCGCGCCGATAAGCTGTGCGCCACCGCTGCCAGGGAGGTCCCCCGCTGTCACGGATGCCGCCACGGAGGCCAGGGCCCCGGCGGTGGAGAAGAGGAGCGTCGTGAGCGACCCGCAGACCCCCGGCGGCGAACGTCTGCTGCTGGTGTCCACCAACTACGCGCCCGAGCAGGCCGGGATCGGCCCCTACGCCACCCAGCTCGCCGAGCACTGGGCGACCGCACGCGACGCCGAGGTCCATGTCCTCGCCGGCCTGCCGCACTACCCGGCCTGGCGCGTCGACCCCGGCTACCGGGGGCGCTGGCGGCTGGTCGACGAACGGGAAGGCGTCCTGGTGCACCGCCGCCGGCACTATGTCCCCGGCCGGCAGAGCGCGTTACGCCGCGCCGCCTACGAGGGCACCATCCTCGGCCACGGGCTGCTCGCCCCGCCCCGGATGGCCAGGCCGGACGCCGTCCTCGCCCAGGTGCCGAGCCTCGCCGGCGGGCTGCTCGCCGCCCGGATCGCCGCCCGTCACCGGGCCCCCTTCGTGCCCGTCGTGCAGGACCTGATGGGCGCCGCCGCCGCGCAGAGCGGCATCGCCGGCGGCGGGCGGGTCGCCGCGCTGGCCGCCGGGATCGAGCGGCGGATGCTGGCGCGGGCCACCCTGGTCGGCGTCATCCACGAGTCGTTCGCCGAAGGCGTTCGCGCCCTCGGCGTGCCCACCGACCGGATCCGGCTCGTCCCCAACTGGTCCCATGTCGCGCCCCCCACGCGCCCGCGCGCGGCCGTCCGCGCGCGCCTGGGCTGGCCGGAGGACCGCACCGTGCTGCTCCACTCCGGCAACATGGGCGCCAAACAGGGGCTCGACGTGCTGGTCGAGACCGCCAGGCGGGCGCCCGAGCTGCACGTGGTGCTCATGGGCGACGGCTCCTGCCGCGCCCGCCTGGCCGCCGCCGCCGAGGGGCTGCCCAACGTCGAGCTGCTGCCGCCGGCGCCCCGGGCCGAGTTCACCGACGTCCTGGCCGCCGCCGACGCGCTGCTGGTCACCCAGCGGGCCAGCGTGCTGGACATGAGCGTGCCCTCCAAGCTGACCTCCTACTTCGTGGCCGGCCGCCCGGTGCTCGCCTCCGTCGCGGGGGAGGGAGGCACGGCCGCCGAGCTGCGCCGCTCCGGCGGCGGCCGGCTGGTGCCGCCCGAGGACCCGGACGCCCTGGCCGCGGCCGCCCGCGAGCTGGCGGCCGACCCGGCCGGCGCCGCCGCCCTCGGCGCCGCGGGCGCCGCCTACGCCGCCGGGCACCTCACCCGCGCCGCCGGCCTCGCCCGGTTCTCCGCGCTGCTCGACGAGGTCCTGACCGCGCACGCGCCGGCGCGCGTGCGCGCCGTGCGCCCCGCGCTCCCCGGGGCGCCCGCGTGAGCGCGGTCGCCGGCGCCGAGCGCGCAGCCGCCCCGCACCAGCCGTGGGACGAGCCCGACCTGCTGCGCGACCAGTTCCGCCAACTGCTGCGCTACCGCGCCCTGATCATCTGCGGCATCCTGCTCGGCCTGGCCGGCGGCGCCTGGCTGGGCCTCACCGCCAACGAGAGCTACGTCGCCACCGGCGAGGTCAGCCTCCGCACCCCGACGGCCGACCCGTTCGCCGACCCCGCCCCGATGGACCGGGTCGCCATGGGCTCCGAACGCCGCACCGCCGTCAGCGACATCGTCGCCGAGCGCGCCGCCCAGACCCTCGGCACCTCCGAGAGCGTCGGCCGCCTCAAGCGGGGCCTGACGGTCACCAACCCGCCCAACACGCAGGTGCTGCGCTTCGCCTACAGCGCCTCCGACCCGGAGGTCGCCGCCCAGCGCGCCGGCGCCTTCGTCACCGCCTACCTCGCCAACCGGCAGGCCGACGCCGACGAGACCATCACCCAGAACGTCGCCTCCCTCGAAGGCCAGCGCGAGCCGCTGCTGGAGCGCCGCGACCAGCTCCAGGCCGAGGTGGACACCCTGGTCGAGGGCACCTCCCCCTACGACCTGGCGGTGGCCGACCTCTCCCAGGTCGTCGGCCAGATCGCCGAACTCAACTCCGACATCAGCGCGTTGCGCGCGCTGGACACCACCGGCGGCCGGGTCATCACCGAGGCCGCCCCGCCCTCCTCGCCCGCCGGCCCCGGGCTGCCGCTGCTGCTCGGACTCGGCTACGTGGTCGGCATCGGCCTCGGCCTGCTCGCCGCCTGGGTGCGGCTGGTCTTCGACCCCACCGTCCGCTCCGCGGGCGACGTCACCCGCGCGCTGCGCGCGCCGGTGCTCGGCGTGCTGCCGCGCGCCGGGCGCGATCCGGACCAGCTGCTGGCCGAGGGCCGGCTGGCCGAGGAGTACCGCTCGATCGCGTTCCGCCTCGCCTACGACGAGGCGTTCGCCCAGCGCCGCCGGCTGCTGGTGGTCGCGCCGCGCGGCGGCATCGACACCCCGCTGGCCGCCGCCGTCAACGTGACCGCCGCCTTCGCCGAGATGGGCATGAACGCCCTGCTGGTCGAGGCCGACCTGCGCACCCCGACCCTCACCGACCAGCTGCGCCACGCCGACGGCGTGCGCCCCGGCTGGGCGCACGCCCCGGCGCGCGCCGACGGGGGCGGCTGGCCCGCCGGGATGCGGGTGCCGATAGACGCGGGGGAGTCCGGCATCTTCGACCTGGTCCCCGGTCGCCGGGTGCGCAACGTGCCGCGCGCCCTGACCTCCCCGGCCGCCACCGAACTCATCGGCCACGCCGACGAGCGGGGCTCCGTCGTGGTGGTGCTGGCGCCGCCCGTCCTCTCCTACGCCGACGCCATCGCCCTGACCGACCGCGTCGACGGCGTGCTGGTCGTCTGCGACCCGGCCGAGGTGCGCCGCGAGGATCTCGCGCGGGTCCGCGAACTGGTCGTCGGCGCCGGCGGATCGCTGCTCGGCGCGGTCCTCCACTCCTGGGGCAACGGCTCGGAGCGCGCGCGCGGCCGGACCGTGCCGCCCCCCGACGCCCCGGCCGCCCCGGCGCCCCGCCAGGAACGCCCCCGGGACGCGCGTGGCCGCCCGGGGCCCGAGCGCGGCGAGGGCAACTCCGAGACCATGGGCCTGCGCGTCCTCGACCCCGCCGAGTGGGAGGACGGCGACCCCCACCACCGCATCTGACCCCGCGCGCCGGCCGCCCCACCCGCCGGCGCGCGCCACTGCCCGCGCGCCGGAACCCACCCCGGCGCGCGCCGACCCGGGCCCGCCCCGGTTCCCGTCCGTTCCCGAAGCACCCCGTCCGTCCCCGAAGCGGCCCGCCCGTCTTCGCGGCAACCCGTCCGTCTCCGAAGCACCCCGTCCGTCCCCACTGACCCCCGCAGTGAGCAGAGAAACCACGCAGTGAGCAAAGACAACGGCGCCCGCCCGGCGACTCCCGCCGAGCCCCCGACGCCCCCGACTCCCCGCACCTCCCTGACCTCCTCCTCCCTGGCGGCCGTCGCCGACCAGGGCATGGCCGCCCTCACCAACATCGCCGTGGTGATCGTCGCCGCCCGCCAGTCCACGGCCGACGACTTCGCCTCCTTCGCCGTCGTCTACGCGGTGTTCACGCTGCTCCTCGGCGCGGCCGGCGCCTACGTCGGCCAGCCCCTCGTCCTGCGGAAGGGCGCCGACTTCACGCTCAACCGCCACTGCTGGGACGCGGCGACCTTCACCCTCGCCGGCTCCGCCGCCGCCGGCGCGGTCCTCGCCCTGGCCACGTTCGCCCTGCCGGGCGGCACCGCGGCGGGGCTCGCCTCGCTCGGCCTGGTGCTGCCGATCGTCCTCACCCAGGACATCCTGCGTTACGCCTGCTCACTGCTGGGCATACCCCAACTGGCCCTCGCGGCGGACACGTTGCGGCTGGCCGTCGTCGTGCCCGTGCTCGCGGCCCAGCCACACGGCACGGGTCCCGGCCAACTCGTCCTGGCCTGGGGCCTGTCGGCCGCCCCCGCGCTGCTGCTCGCCGGCGGGCTGCTCGCCTGGCGCACCCGCGACGTGCGCGGCATACGCCCGGCCCGCCTGCTGGGCCACCGCCACCTCGGGCGGCGCTTCGTCGTCGAGTTCGGCGTCGGGAACGCGGCCTCCCAACTGGCCGTCATCGCCCTCGGCCTGCTGGCCAACCCGCTGGTCGTCGGCGCGTTGCGCGGCGCGGGCACCCTCTTCGGGCCGCTCAACGTCCTCTTCAACTCCGCCACCGCCTTCGGCCCCCCGCTCCTCAACCGCCGCCCCGGCCCGCACTCCCAGGCCCGCGCCGCGCTCGGCGTGGGCGGCGCGCTCGCCGCGACGGCCGTGGTGTGGGCGGCGGTGCTGACCGTGCTGCCCGACACCATGGGCCGCGAACTCCTCGGCGACACCTGGGACTCGGCCGCCGAGATCCTCACCGCGACCGGCGGCCAGTACGCGTTCATGGCTCTCGGCACCTGCGGCCTGCTGCTGCTCCGCGTGCTGACCCCGCGCGCCACCCTCCCCATCCAGCTGGTCTTCTCCGCGCTCTCCGTGGTCGCCCTCTGCGTCGGCTACGCCACCGGCGGCATCCTCGGCGCCGCCTGGGGCCTCGCGCTCGGCTCCGCGGCCAAGGCCCTGGCCTCCTGGCTCCGCGCGGCCCTGGAACTCCGCACGGTGGTCCGCCCCTGAGCGGTCCGCGCCCCACGACGCACCGCGGCGCGCCCCCGCGCCCCGACCGACCGCCGCCGGGGCGGGGAAACGGAGAGGGATGGACGAGGGGAGTCGGGCGGCGCTGGTGGTTGAGGGGAAGCGGCTGGCACGGAGACCGGAGAGGTCCGAGGGGCCACCGGAGTTGGCCTGCTTCGACGTGCGGCCGGCGGTGCCCGCCGCTGTCTACGCACAGCGGATGCGCGAGGTTCTGGCCCCGACGTTGACGCTCGCGGCGGCGATTGACTTCGATGCCGAGGAATTGCCGACAGGGTCGGTTCCCTCCTGGTTCCTGACGGTTTCGGCCGGCGGAGACGCGGGTGTCGGCCTCGACGCTCCCGCGTTCGCCCGTGCCGGCCTGGAGCGATATCTGGCGCACCCGGGGACGGACGGGCCCTGGGAGTGGGAGGACTGGCTCTCCCGTTTCGAACCGGAGTTCGGGATGCGTGGCTGGGCGTGGTGGGACCTCACCGCGGCCCCTGAAGGGGAGGAGTTGCGGATCTGGGTGGACAGCGGCACCGAGCCGTGGTTCGCCCATCTCGACCTGCTCTGGCTCGCGTACACCGCCGGCGCTTCGGCAGTCGCGCTTCCGCAGCTGCGGGCACACGGTGCCTGGGCCTCCGAGCGGGAGTCGCCCTGACGCGACCGACCGCCCGCCGGGGCGGAACGGGTTCGCCTTCGGCGGCCGTCCGCCGTTACCGTCGGGTGGACGGCCGGGGCGGAGCGGCCGTCTCCGGACGGGGAGGGGCGGTCATGAACGGCGAGGCGCGGACCACGACGCTCTGGCGGCCCACCGGGCCCGCGGAGTTGGAGCTGGTGCGCGCCGCCGGGTGGCGTGCCTGGCCGCCCCGGCTGCCGGAGCAGCCGATCTTCTACCCGGTGCTCAACGAGGACTACGCGATCCGGATCGCCCGCGACTGGAACGTCAAGCACGACGGCGCCGGCTTCGTCACCCGCTTCGAGGTGGACTCGGCGTTTCTCGCCCGCTACCCGGTGCGCCGCGCCGGTGGGCGGACCATTCTGGAACTCTGGGTGCCGGCCGAGGAGCTGGACGAGTTCAACGCCCATCTGGTCGGTGGGATCGTGCTGGTCCACACCTTCCGTTGACCAGTACCCACCGGTGCCTACCAGTGCCCACCGGTGCGGGCGCGCCCGTCAGGCCAGTCCCGCGTCGTGGACCAGCAGTGCCACCTGGGTCCGGTTCTCCAGTCCCAACTTGGCCAGCACGCTGGAGACATGCGCCTTCACCGTGGTCAGCCCCATCGCCAGCTCCCGCGCGATGTCCGCGTTCGCACGGCCGCGCGCCACCGCCAGCGCCACCTCGTGCTCCCGGGGCGTGAGCGCGGCCAACGCGGCGGCCGCCCGTTCGTGCGCGCCCGCCTGGGAGGCCGTGCGTTCCATCAGCCGCCGGGTGACGCCAGGCGAGAGGATCGGGTCCCCGGCGGCCACCCTCGTCACCGCCTCCACGATCCGCGCCGGCGCGGTGTCCTTCAACAGGAAGCCGCTGGCCCCCGCGCGCAGCGCGCGCACGATGTTCTCGTCCGTGTCGAAGGTGGTCAACACGATCACCTCGGGCGGCCTGACCAGTGCCCGCAGCCGGCGGGTCGCCGCGATCCCGTCCACCCGGGGCATCCGCACGTCCATCAGCACCACGTCCGGCGCGTGCGCGTCCACCGCGCCCAGCGCCTCGCGCCCGTCGGCCGCCTCGCCGACCACGGAGATCCCGGCCGCGCCGTCCAGCATCATCGAGAGCGCGGTGCGCACCATGGCGTCGTCGTCCACCAGCAGCACCCGGATCACGCGGGCCATGGTAGCGACGCCCGCAGCCGGAACTCCCCGTCCGACGCCGTGTGCTCCAGCTCCCCTCCGGCAAGCCGCACCCGTTCCCCCAGCCCCACCAGGCCGGCCCCGGCCCCGGTGCCCGCCCAGCCGGGGACCTCCGCGTCCCCCGCGCCGGCGGGCGGCGGCAGCGGGTTGCTCACCTCCACCACCAGCCGCTCCCCCGGCCGCCCCGCCACGCGCAGCTCCACCGGCCGACCGGGGGCGTGCTTGCGCGCGTTGGTCAGTCCCTCCTGAGCCACCCGGTACGCCGCGCGCGCCGCCCCCGCCGGAGGCGCGCCCCCGGACGTCTCCTCCCGCAGCCGCACCCGCTGCCCCACCTGACCCGCCTCGCCGACCAGCACCGGCAGGGCGCCGAGGCCCGGCCGTGTCGCGCCGGCGCCCGCCCCCTCGTCCCCTTCCTCCTCCTCGTCCCGCAACAGCCCGATCACCTGCCGCAGTTCCTCCAGCGCCTGGTGCACCCCGCTCCGCACCACCCCCGCCGCCTGGGCCAGCCGTTCCGGCGAGGAGTCCGGCCGGTACTCAAGCGCGCCGGCGAACGTCGCGACCAGCGTCAGCCGGTGCGCCAGCACGTCGTGCATCTCCCGCGCCAGCCGCCGGCGTTCGGCCAGCCTGGCCTCGGCGACCCGCCGGCCCTGCTCGGCCTCCGCCCGCAACGCCCGCTCCCGCAGCGACAGCAGCAGCGCCCGACGCGACCGCGCCCACTGACCCCAGCCGACGAGCGCCCCGTAGGCGACGCCGACCAGCAGCAGCCACCAGCCCAGCGAGATACCGGAGTTGGGCCGCCACACCGCCTGCCCCAGGTGGGCCGCGAAGCCGGCGGCCGCCACGCCCGTCGCCAGCGGCAGCCGCCGGCACTGCGCCACCTGCAACGCGCCCTGCGAGGCGGCAGGCGTGGCCACCGGCGACAGCAGCGTCAGGGCCGTCGCCGCCAACGCGCCGGCCACCGGCCACCGCAGCTGTGCCACCGCCGTCGCCACGGCCACCACCGCCACGGGCAGATCCAGCCACAGCAGACCGGCGTGTGCCTGCCCCCACACCGAGGCCGCGGTCAGCCCGCCCACGCACAGCACCACGCCGCCCACCACGGTGACCGGTCCTGGCCAACGGGTCTCCTCGACCGGGTCGTTCAGCCGATCGATCGGGTCGTTCATGGGGGCAAAGCTAGCCCGCGCGCGGGGAGCGGGGGCACCTACCGAAGTCGGAGGGACCCCCGACCGGGGAACGAGCCGCCCGGCGCGGGGGAACGCCGCCGCGCGGAGCGCCGGCCGCCGCCGGGCGCGGCCGAAGCCCTTTCGCCGGCCCCTCCGGGTGGACCGCGGCCCGGCGCCGTGGTTCGCTCGTCCCGTGTCCCGATCCCGCCCCCTCGTCGAGGTCCCCGCGTCGTTGCTCGACGCGCACGTCGGGTACTCGGGGGAGGCCGGGCGGGCGTGGGTGGCCGGGCTGCCGGCGTCGGTGGAGCGGTGGTCGGAGCGGTGGGCGCTGACGCCGGAGGGTGCGGTGGCCAGCGGGGCCGTCGCGCTGGTGGTGCCCGTGCGGCGGGCGGACGGCACACCCGCCGTGCTCAAGCTCCAGCCCGTCGACGAGGAGACGCGCCGCGAGCCGGCGGCGCTCCGCGCCTGGGACGGCGAGGGCGCGGTGCGGCTGCTGGAGCACGACCCGGCGTCGGGGACGATGCTGCTGGAACGGCTGGACGCCGCACGCTCGTTGGGGGCCCTGCCGGACGCGTGGGAGGCGCTGCGGCTGCTGAGCGCACGCCTCGCCCAGCTGTCCCGGGTGCCGGCCCCGCCCGGCCTGCGGCGCCTGGACGCGATCGCCGCCGACCTGCTCCGCCGTGCCGCCACCGCCCGCGAGCGGGTGGGCGATCCGGCGCTGCGCGGGTTGCTGGACGGTTGCGCCGGAGCGCTCGCCGAGGTGTTGCCGGACGGCGCCGGTGACCGGCTGCTCCACTGGGACCTGCACTACGACAACGTGCTGGCGCCGCTTCCCGACGGCGACCGGCGGGCGGAGTGGCTGGCGATCGACCCGAAGCCGCTCGCCGGCGACCCGGCGTTCGAGCTGCTGCCCGCGCTGCGCAACCGTTGGGACGAGGTGGTCGACGGCGGTGACGTCGCGCGGGCGGTGCTGCGGCGCTTCGACCTGATGACGGAGGCGCTGGGGCTGGAGCGGGCGCGTGCGGTGGCCTGGACCCTGGCGCGGGTGCTGCAGAACGTGCTCTGGGCGACCGGGGACGGCACCACCGCGCCCTCGTTCCCCGTCGCCGTCGACCGCCGGGTCGCGGAGGTGCTGCGTGCGCGGCGCGCCGGCTGAGGGTGCGGGCGTGGCACCCCCTCCCGCGCCTCCCGCTCGCCTTCCGCTCGCCTTCCGCGCCTCCCGCGCCCGGGGCGAGGCGGCGTCCCGGACCGGCCTCAGCGGAGCTCGGAGCGCGGGCGCGGGCGGAAGGTGGTGACCAGGGCCAGGCAGAGGAGGGCGATGCCGATGCGGCCGGAGGCCTGGAGCAGTGAGCCGCGCAGCAGGATGAAGCTGTAGCCGGCGAGGACCGGCACCGCGACGGCCAGGACGTTGCCGGGGGAGGGGTCGTCCACGGTGCGCCGCACATAGCGCCGGTCGGTGCGCGCGGCCAGGTAGCCGACGCCCGCGAAGGCCAGGCTCATGCCCAACGGCCCGAAGTCCAACCAGAGTTCGGCCCACAGCGGGGAGGAGAGGTTGGCGCTGTCGGTGCCCATCCAGCCGCCGACCAGGAAGCCGGTGTCCTCCGGCTTGTCCTCCCACAGGCCGCGCGGCACGAAGAAGAGCACGGCGCCGGCGAGCTGTTCGCCGTAGGAGTGGCCGTTGCCGTCGTCGGCGAAGGTGACGGTGTTGGCGAACATGTTGAGCTGGTCGTAGTCCTTGACCACCAGTGGTTCCAGCACGGAGTCGGTCTCCAGCGGGCGCCGTTCCCCCTCCTCGTAGCGGAAGCGGTCGGTGAACGGGAAGACCAGCAGCGCCACGACCAGTCCGAGTGCCAGCGCCGCGCGGTACATCACCGGGCTGCGCGGGAAGACGGTGAACAGCAGCGCGAAGAGAACGGTGAGAAACCAGTAACGCGGGTTGGAGATCGGGTTGTTGACGATCGCGTTGACCACCAGCAGCCCGGCCCAGGGCAGCACGACTGTCGGTCGGCGGCGGGCGCGGCGGGAGGTGACCAGCCAGCGGGTGAGAAAGAGCAGCGCCAGCATCGCCGGCACCGTTCCGAAGCCGCGCAGCAGCGCGTTGCCCGCCTCGCCGCCGCCGTCGGAGGCGTCGGAGGGGCCGCCGGTCGCCTCGGCGAGACTGGCGCTGATCTCCTGCCGGCTGGTGAAGAAGACGGCGGGGCCGCCGAGTTGCACGATCAGCAGACCACTGGCCAGATAGGCGAGAACCACCAGGACGACCAGTCGCCCCCGGTGCACACTGGCCGGCCGGCCGCGCTCCCGTCCCAGCGGGCGGACCCGGGCGAGCAGCGCGCCGACGTCGAACGCGATCATGCCGCAGAGCACCAGCGCGACGGCCAACTGGGTGTCCTCGCGGGGGCCGAGCACGGGGGTCGGGTCCCGGCCCAGCACGCTCTGCGCCAGCGGCGCGATGCCCATCGCCAGATAGCCGAAGAGCCAGAAGGCGCCCTGCACCAGCCGCCGCCGCCCGGAGAGCACCATCGCGCACAGCCGCACCCCGGCGTAGCCGGCGACGACGAGTTGCAGCCAGAAGGCGGTGTCCCGCAGCCCCGGTCCCGGCTGGGCCGCGACCGCGAGCGGTAACGCGCCCACCACCGTGGCGATCAACGGAACCGAAAGCGGCCGGGAGAGCACGGCCCGGCGCGGCACCTCGATCGCCACCCGGCCTCCCCTCCGCCACGGGAGGCTTCGGTTCCGCCGCCACGGGAGACCTCAGTCTAGGGCGGACACGGGCGGGCGCGGCGGCCGTTCACCGGGTCAGGTCCGCTCAGCACGTCAGGTCCGTTCACCGGGTCAGGTCCGTCCACCGGGTCCGGCTCGCGGTGCGGATCCCCGGCTCGGCTCGCGGCGCGGAACCCCGGCTCGGCTCGGCTCGCGGCGCGGGCGGAGGCCGTCCCCGTCGCGTCCCGCCCTGCGGGCGGGTGTGGACGGGGCGCCGCGCGCGGGGGACGATGCGCACACCTGCACGAACAAGACACGAGGTGCCGCAGCCGCCATGTCACCGCACGTACCCGCCTCAGCAGCCGCGCCCGACGACCCCGACGCCACCGGCCCCCGGGCCGCCGAGCCCGCCGCCACCGAAGAACCGCCCACGGGCCTCGGCCCCGACGACGACCCCCGGCTGCTGGACTACAACGCGTGGCTCTTCTGGCAGCGCGCGGACGAGGACAGGCGGGCCGCGCAACTGGCCCGGCAGAAAGCCGTGCTGGCGGGGGTCGAGGGGGAACTCGGCGCGCGCTGCTTCCTCTCCGAGCTGGCCATGGTCCAGCCGACCAGCCTGCGGCTGGGCGCCGACTGCTATGTCGCCGCGCACGCCTACCTGACCGGAACGGTCGTCGCCGGTGACCACTGCTCGGTCAACCCGTTCGCCGTACTGCGCGGAACGGTCACCCTGGGCAACGGGGTGCGGATCGGCGCCCACGCCTCGATCCTCGGCTTCAACCACGGCATGGAACCGGACCGGCCGGTCCACCGGCAGCCGACCTCAGAGCGCGGGATCACCATCGGTGACGATGTCTGGATCGGTTCGAACGCGGTGCTGCTGGACGGCATCACCGTCGGCTCGGGCGCCGTGATCGGCGCCGGGGCCGTGGTCACCCGCGACGTGCCGGAGTGGGCCGTGGTCGGCGGCAACCCGGCGCGCGTGATCCGCGACCGGCGCGTGCCCAAGGCCGCGCGCCGGGACCCCCGCGCGCAACTGGCCGGGCGGCTGGCCGCGTTCGCCGACCGGGCGCGGGAGCAGGCCGACGCGGTGGTGGCCCGTTCCTGGGAGGCGACCGCGCCCGCGCCCGACGGCGCGTCCACCGGCCGCTACCTGGACGCGCCCGACGCGCCGCCCACCCTGCGGGCGCACGCCGACGCCGTCGAGATCACCGCGCTGCTGCACGGCCGCGCCCCGGAGCAGTTGCCCGTCGAGGAGCATGTGCGCCGGCTGCGGCAGGGGCAGGACCCGGTCACCGGGCTGACCGCCCCGCTGGACGCGGACGGCAGGCCGGGCCCCGCGCCCGCCGGCTTCGGCAGCGACGGGGACGCCGACTACCACGTGCTGAGCCTGGGGTACGCGCTGCGACTGCTGGGTTCGGACTTCGCCCACCCGGTGGGCGCGGTCGCCGCGCTCGACGCCGACGCGCTCGTCCGGGTCCTCGCCGGGCTGCCGTGGCGGGAGCGCGGCTGGGGCGCGGGCGCCGGCGTGGACGCGCTGGGCACGGCGTTCCACTGGAACCTGACCCTCGACCCGGCGGGCCCCGACCACACCCGCCGCCAACTGGACGTCTACTTCGGCTGGTTGCTGACCCACTGCCGGCCGGGCACCGGGATGTGGAGCGAGGAGCGGGCAGCCGACGGGCTGCTCCAGCCGGTCAACGGGTACTACCGGGCGTCGCGTGGCTCGTTCGCGCAGTTCGGGCTGCCCGTCCCCTACCCGGAGCGGCTGGTCGACACGGTGCTGCGGCACGCGGCCGACCCGCGCCACTTCGGTCCGGGGCGGACCACCTCCTGCAACGTGCTGGACGTGGCGCACCCGCTGTGGCTGGCCGCCCGGCAGGTGCCGGCGTACCGGGCGGACGAGGTCGCCGCCTGGGCCACCGGCCAGTGCGGGCCGCTGCTGGAGCGCTGGGTGGAGGGGGAGGGCTTCCCGTTCCGCTTCCCGTCGCCCGGCGGGCCGGTCGGCCGGGACCAGCGGCCCGGACTCCAGGGGACCGAGATGTGGCTGGCCACCCTCTGGTACCTCGCCGACCTGGCGGGCGTCGCCGAGTCCCTCGGCTACCGCCCGACCGGTGTGCACCGCCCGGAACCGGCCACCCAGCTCGGCGCGACGCCCGTCGCGCGCTGAACGCGCCCGTGCGGCGCGGTGCCCCGGCGCGCCCGGGGCACCGCGCCGCACGGTGCGGAACCGGCCGGCGTCAGCGGGCCGCCGCCTCGCCGGCCTTCTCGGCGTTCCGCTCGTTCCGCTCGTTCCGCTCGTTCCGCTCGTTCCGCTCGTTCCGCTCGTCGAGGACGGCGGGCATCTCGCGCTCGATGTGCGCGATCAGCGCCAGCAGATGGTCGGCGGTGCTCTCGCCCAGTGGCGTCAGCGAGTAGTTGACCTTCGGCGGCATCACCGCCAGCACCTCGCGCGTCACGAAGCCGTCGCGCTCCAGCGCCTGGAGCGTCTGGGCGAGCATCTTCTCGCTGACCCCGTCGATCCGCCGGCGCAGGTGGTTGAACCTCGCGGGCCCCCGCTTGCGCAGCCCCGCCATGACCAGCACCCCCCAGCGCCCGGTCAGGTGCTCCAGCACCGCGCGGGACGGGCAGTTCTTCTCGAAGACGTCGAACGCCAGCAGGTGCGCCCGCCGCTCGTCCTCCGGGGTCATCTCGTTCATGGACAAACCTCCCGCCGCCGAGCGTACCGTCCGGCAGCACTGTCGAAAAGTTTGTGCTTTCGAAAAGTGCGTGTACGGTGGCGGTCGAACCGGCGGCCGCGGCAGGCGTCCGCCGTGCGCCGGCGAACGCGAGGGAGCGTCATCATGATCGTGATCACGGGGGCCAACGGTGGCCTGGGCAACGGGGTCGTCCGGGGGCTGCTGGCGCGCGGGGTGCCGGCCGGCGAGCTGGTCGCCGCCGTGCGCACCCCCGCGAAGGCGGCCGATCTCGCGGCCCTCGGGGTGACCGTCCGGGAGGCCGACTACGACCGCCCCGAAACCCTGGGGCCCGCCTTCGCCGACGCCCGCCGGCTGCTGCTGGTCTCCTCGGTGGGGACGGAGGAGACCCGCGTGCGCCAGCACCTGGCCGCGGTGGAGGCGGCGCGCGTCGCCGGCGTCGAACTGCTCGCCTACACCTCGGTGGTCAACGCCGACACCAACCCGCTCGCCCTGGCCGAGGCCCACCGCGCCACCGAGCGCGCCATCGCCGCCTCCGGGCTGCCCTCGGTGCTGCTGCGCAACGGCTGGTACAACGAGAACCACCTGACGCGGCTCTCCACCGCCGTCGCCACGGGCGAACTCCCCGGCAGCGCGGGCGAGGGCCGGATCGCGTTCGCCGCGCGCGCCGACTACGCGGAGGCCGCCGCCGAGGTGCTGACCCTCGACGACCAGGCGGGCCGCGTCCACGAGTTGACCGGGCCCACGGCGTGGTCGCTCGCCGAACTGGCCGCCGAGGCCGCACGGATCACCGGCCGGCCGGTCGCCTACCGTGACCTGCCGGGCGAGCGGTTCGCCGAGGCGCTGCGCGGCGCCGGGCTGCCGGAGTTCGTCGTCGAGCTGCTGGTCGACGTGGACCTGCGGGTCGCCGGGGGCGTGCTGGAGACCGTCACCGACGAGCTGCCCAAGCTTCTCGGCCGCCCGGCCACCCCGCCGTCCGCCACCCTCGCCGAGGCGCTGCGCGCCTGACCGCGCGACGGGGGGAGGCGGTGCCGACGGCGAACGGTGCCGCGGCGGCGAACGGTTCCGAGACGAACGGTTCCGAGACGAACGGAGAGGGAGAGATGACGGAGACCACCGAGGCCGCGGCCGCGATGCGCGTCGAGATCTGGGGCGACATCGTCTGCCCCTGGTGCTACCTGGGCGCCGCGCGCTTCGAGCGCGCGCTGGCCGACTTCCCGCACCGGGACCGGGTGGAGGTGGTGCACCGTTCGTTCGAGCTCGACCCGCGCCGCGAGTCCGGTGTCACCGAGCCGGTGAGCGAGTTGCTGGCCCGCCGCTACGGCCCGCGTGCCGCCGAGATGGAGCGGAGCGTGGCCGAGCTCGCCGAGTCCGAGGGGCTGCCGTACCGGACCGAACGCCTGGTCGGCAACACCCTGGACGCCCACCGGCTCCTCCAGTTCGCCGGGGAGCGCGGGCTGCGCCACCGCCTGGTGGACGTGCTCTACGCGGCGAACTTCGCCAGGGGCGAGGACCTCTTCGGCGTCGAGGCCCTGGTCGGGCTGGCCGTCGAGGCCGGGCTGGACGCCGAGGAGGCGCGCGGGGTGCTGGAGGACCCGACCGCCTACCGCGACGCGGTCCACACCGACCAGCGAACCGCCGCCCGACTCGGCGCCACCGGCGTGCCGTTCTTCGTCCTCGACGGCCGCCTGGGGGTGGCGGGCGGGCAGTCGGTCGACGTCTTCGCCCAGGCCCTGGACCGTGCCTGGGGCGACCGGTCGCCGCTGGAGCGCCTCGGCGGGACGGACGCCGAGGACGGCGAGGTCTGCGCGCCGGGCGGCGACTGCTGAACCGCGCCGGGCGGCGACCGCCGAACGGGGCACCGGCCGCCACGGGGGACGGCCGGTGGGCGGGGGAGCCCCGGCCGTCGTTCGACGGGGGAACGGCGGCCGGGGGCGACGGGGGGAACGGCCTCGCGACGGGGGAACGGCGGCCGGGTGTGACGGGGGAACGGCGCCGCGACGCGTCAGCTCTCCGGGGCTCCCGGCCGCCGAGCGGCGGCTCGGCGGCGGCGGTGGGCGGCGACCCGGGCGCGGTTGGCGCAGGCGGGGGAGCAGTGGCGGCGCGGGCTGCCGGGGCCGTGCGTCAGATGGCAGCGCCCGCAGCCGGGGGCGGCGCACACCCCCCACGCCAACGCGCCGTGCTCGCTGAGGAGCTGGGCCAGGGCGTGGGCGCCGGACGCGGTGAACCACTCGGCCCACGAGGCGTCCTCGCCCCGGTCCACATGGAGATGCCAGGCGTGTCCGCCGTGCCGGGAGAGCCGGGGGCGGGCGCCGCACTCCGCGAGCAGCGCGTTGAGCGCCTCGGCCGCGCGGTCCACGTCGGTCTCGGTGAGCACCTCGGCCAGCCGCCCGGCCGCCGCCCGCAGCGCCTCGGCGTCGGCCTCCGTCAGCGCGGCGGGCCCGACGTCCGCCGGGCGCTCGCCGTGCGCGACCAGCAGCGCGGCGAGCTGCCCTCGGCTCGCCCCCGGGCCGGCCCGCACGGCGTTGACCACGTCGACGGCCCGTCGCGCCGCCGCGAAACCGCTTCCCGGCACGGTGCCCACCCCCTTCTCACCCCTTGCGCGGGCTGCCCGCCCGGCGTGTAATGGCTTGGTTCCATAAGACATTACACGGGGAGCGGGATGACCGCCGCGCTGGGGCGCTGCCTGGCCACGGCCTTCCTGGCCCGGCTGGCCGACGAGGGCATGGGCGTCGCCGTCGTGCTGGCGGCGCTGGCCAGGACGGGGGACGCGGCCCAGGGCGCCTTCGTGCTCACCGCCTGGCTGCTGCCGCACGTGGTCACCGCGCCGCTGACCGGCGCGCTGGTGGGGCGGGTGCGGCGGCCGGCGTCGCTGTGCGGTGCCGCGCTGGGCTGCTTCGCGCTGGCCATCGCGGCGCTGGCCGCGCTCGTCGGCCGGGCGCCGACCCCGCCGGTGCTGGCCGTCGCCCTCGCCGGCGGCGCCTGCGGCCCCGTGGTCTCCGGTGGACTCTCCAGCCTGGTCGCCGAGTTGACGCCGGAGGGCCGGGCCAGGGACCGGGCGTACGCGTGGGACTCCGCCGGCTACAACGCGGCCTCGCTGGCCGGCCCCGCCCTGGTCGCCCTGCTGGCCGGCGCCGTCTCGCCGGGGGCGGCGCTCGCCGCGCTGGCGCTCTCCGCCGGGCTGGCGGCGCCCCTCGCCGCGACACTTCCCCTCGGCCGCCGAGCGCCGGCGCGCACCACAAGGCTGCGCGCCGACCTGCTCGTGGGGGCGCGCGTCGTGTGGGCGGTGCGCCCGCTGCGCGCGGTCACCTCGGCCACCGTGCTCTCCTCGTTCGGGCTCGGCGCCCTGACCACCGCCAGCGTGCTGCTCGCCGAGGGGTTCGGCGCGCCGGGTCAGGCCGGGGCGCTGCTCACCGCGTTCGCGCTGGGCGCGCTCCTCGGCGCGTTGGCCGTGCCGGGGACGGTCGAGCCGGGGCGGCTCGCCGGCTGGTCGCTGCTCGGCCTCGGTCTCGCGCTCTCCGCCGCCGCCTGGGCGCCCGGCCTCGCGTGCGCCCTGCCGCTCTACGCCCTCGCCGGCTGTTGCGACGGGCCGCTGCTCACCGCGACGCTCCGGCTGCGCGCCGCCCACGCCCCGGCGCACGCCCGCGCGCAGGTGTTCACCCTGGGCGCCGGCCTGAAACTGACCGCCGCCTCCCTCGGCGCGGCGGCCGTCGGCCTCGCGGCCGCGCTGCCCCCGCCCGCGCTGCTGCTGACCGTCGCCCTCTGCCAACTCGCCGCCGCCGCGCTCCACCGCGCCCTGGCCGGGCGCCCCGCACCCACCGCACCCACCGGGAGACACCCCGGGGAACGCGCCGCATAGGCTCGGAAACATGGCGCACATAGGCGAGTTGATCAGCTATCCGGTCAAGGGCTGCGCCGGGGTGCGCCACCGGGTCGCGCACCTGGGGCCCGCCGGCCTGCCGCACGACCGCGCGTTCATGGTCGTCGACGCCGAGGGCGCCCACCGCACCCAGCGCGCCGACCCCCGACTCGCCCTGGCCCGCCCCTCGGTGAGCGAGGACGGCGCCCGGCTCACCCTCGCCGCGCCCGGGTTCGCACCGCTCACCCTCCCCGTCGACACCGCGCGCCCCGCCCGGCCCGTGACGCTCTTCGGGCAGCCGTTCACCGGAGTCGACCAGGGAGACGAGGCCGCCGGCTGGTTCGGCGAACTCCTCGGCCGCCCCAGCCGGCTGGTCCGCGTCCCGCCCGACCACCGGCGGAGCACCGACGGGCTGACCCCCGGCACCAGCGGCTACGCCGACAGTTGCGCCGTGCTGCTGGTCGGCCGCGCCTCGCTGGACGCGTTGCACGCCCGCCTCGCCGCCCGCGGCCAGCCGCCGCTGCCCATGGACCGGTTCCGCCCCAACGTGGTGCTCGACGGCACCGGGGCGCCGCACGAGGAGGACGCCTACCGCGCGCTGACCCTCGGCGGCGCGCGCCTGGGCTTCGCCAAGCTCGCGGTGCGCTGCGCCGTGACCCTCGTCGACCAGCGCACCGGCGCCCGCGCCGGCCCCGAGCCGCTGCGCACCCTCGCCGACTACCGCCGCCACCCGGCCGGCGGCGTGGTCTTCGGCGCGAAGTTCGCCGTGCTCGCCCCGGGCACGCTGACGGTCGGCGACCGCCCCGCCGAACTCGTGCGGGAGACCGAGGTCCCGTCGGGCACCATGGGCCCATGACCCACCACGACAGAGACCGGCGGCTCGCCGAGGCCGTCGCGCTGCGCGGCTCCGGCGAGGCCGAGCGGGCGAGGACGCGGCTTCTCGCGTTGAGCGCCGAACTCCCCGGGGACGCCGAGGTGGCCTTCCAGACGGCCTGGACCCACGACGCGCTCGGTCTGGAGTCGGCCGC
The DNA here is from genome assembly GCF_900230195.1 of Streptomyces zhaozhouensis. Taxonomy (GTDB): domain Bacteria; phylum Actinomycetota; class Actinomycetes; order Streptomycetales; family Streptomycetaceae; genus Streptomyces; species Streptomyces zhaozhouensis. The sequence goes on along the minus strand of NZ_OCNE01000001.1, from coordinate 467,878 downwards.
CGTCCCGTTCTACGAGACCGCGCTGGCCGCCGGCGAGGCGCTCGCTCCCGCCGACCGCCAGGGCGCGCTGCTCGGCCTCGGCTCCACCTACCGCACGCTGGGCCGCTACGCCGAGGCGGTGGAGACGCTGCGGCGCGGGGTCGCCGAGTTCCCCGACCACGGGGGGCTGCGCGCGTTCCTCGCGATGGCGCTGCACAACACGGGCGAACACCGGGAGGCCGTGCGCCTCCTCCTCCACCTCCTCGCCGAGACCAGCGGCGATCCCGCCGTCACCGACTACGGCCGCGCGCTCGCCTACTACGCCGACCGCCTCGACGAGACCTGGCCCGGCTGACCCGTCCCGTGCCCGGCGCGCCGCCGAGCCGGCCGGCGGCCGGGGGAAACCCCGCACGAGCCCGCCGCCCGGCCCGCGTGCGGGCGACTGGGTGGGAGGCAGTGTCCCGGGCCTGCCATGCTAGAAGCGGCACAGGCGCCCATGAGGCGGTTCGACTCCCGGGGAAGAAGTACACAGAAGATGGTGGATCAGGTACGGCCGTTGGCCGACGAGGTGGGCGCCGCGGTCTCAGCGGCGATGGAGCAGGCACTGCCGGCCGAGCTGGCCTCGGCGGACCCGCTCGTCCGCCCGTCCGACCACGCGGACTTCCAGGCCAACGTGGCGCTCTCGATGGCCAAGCGCCTCGGCCGCAACCCGCGCGAACTGGCCGGTACCCTCCGCGACCACCTGGTGGCGCACGCCCCGTTCGTCGCCTCCGTCGAGGTGTCGGGACCCGGCTTCCTCAACATCGACCTCACCGACGCCGCCCTGCTGGAACGTCTCTCCGTCCGGCTGACCGCGCCCCGGCTCGGGGTGCCCGCCTCGCAGGCCGACGAGGTCGCGGTGATCGACTACTCGGGGCCCAACGTCGCCAAGGAGATGCACGTCGGCCACCTGCGGTCGACGCTGATCGGCGACGCCCTGGCCCGGGTCCTCGACTTCCTCGGCGCGCGCGTCGTCCGGCAGAACCACGTCGGGGACTGGGGCACCCAGTTCGGGATGCTGATCCAGTACATCCTCGAACACCCCGAGGCCAGTTGGCGCAGCAAGGACGAGGACGTCGTGCGGGCCGGCACGGGCGGCGCGGTCTCCGCGCTCGACCAGCTCTACCGCACCGCGCGCGCCGCGTTCGACGCCGACCCGGAGTTCAAGGAGCGCTCGCAGCGGCGGGTCGTCGCCCTCCAGGGCGGCGACGCGGAGACCGTCGCCATCTGGAAGGAGATCGTCGCCGAGTCCGAGACCGCGTTCCAGCAGGTCTACGAGCGCCTGGGGGTGCTGCTGACCAGGGACGACACCGCGGGCGAGTCGTTCTACAACCCGTGGCTCAACGACGTGGTCGACGAGCTGGCCGCCAAGGGCATCGTGGAGGACAGCGAGGGCGCCAAGGTCATCTTCTTCGACGAGATCAGGGGCCCGGAGGACAAGCCGGTGCCGATGCTGGTCCGCAAGTCGGACGGCGGCTTCGGCTACGCCGCCACCGACCTGGCCACCCTCCGGCACAGCGTCGACCACCACGGCGGCACCCGGCTGATCTACGTCGTGGACAGCCGGCAGTCGCAGCACTTCGACATGCTCTTCCGGGCCGCCCGCAGGGCCGGCTGGCTGACCGACTCGGTCGAGGCGGTGCACGCGGCCAACGGCACCATCAACGGTCCCGACGGCAAGCCGTTCAAGACCCGCGCCGGCGGCACCGTGCGGCTGGCCGACCTGCTCGACGACGCGCAGCACGCCGCGCGGAACGTGGTCGCCGAGAAGGACCCGGGACTGGACCAGGAGGAGCTGACCGAGATCGCCCGCGTGGCGAGCATCGGCGCCGTCAAGTACGCGGAGCTGTCCACCTCGCGGAACCGCGACTACTCCTTCGACGTCGCGCGCATGGTCTCCTTCAACGGCCAGACCGGCGTCTACCTCCAGTACACCCACACCCGGATCGCCTCCATCCTGCGGCGGGCCGCCGAGGTCGAGGGCGCGGGAGCCGTGTTCCAGCCGGAGCTGGCGCTGGAGCCGGCCGAGCACGCGCTCGGCCTGGCGCTCGACGGCTTCGGGCGGGCGCTGACGGAAGTCGCCGACACCCTGGAGCCGCACCAACTCGCCGGCTACCTCTACGCGTTGGCGAAGGCGTTCACCACGTTCTACGAGTCCTGCCCGGTGCTCAAGGGCGTCAGCCCCGAGGTGCGCGCCAACCGGCTCGCGTTCTGCGAACTGACCAGGGCCACCCTCGCCCAGGGCCTGGAGCTGCTGGGCATCACCGCGCCCGACCGGATGTGAGCCGACGGTGCGGGTGCTGCACGCGGTGACACTGCACACCCCGAGCCACGCGTTCGGCGGGCCGACCCGGGTCGCCCTCGGGCTCTGCCGGGGGCTCGCCGAACGGGGCGAACGCGCCACGCTGCTGGCGCTGGGGGACGAGTTCCCCGCGGGGCCGCTGCCGCGTTCCGTGGAGGGCGCCCGGGTGCGGCTCTTCCGCGCGCGGCACGTGCTGCCTCGGTTCGAGGTCAGCGGGATCACCTCGCCGGCGCTGCTGGCCAGGGCCCTCGGGTATGTGCGGTCGGCGGACGTGGTGCACGTCCATCTGATGCGGGACCTCGTGACGCTGCCGGTGGCGCTGCTGGCGCTGCGCGCCGGGACGCCGCTGGTGCTCCAGACCCACGGCATGGTCGATCCGACGGAGAACCGCGTCGCGCGGCTCGTCGACGGGCTCGGCGTGCGGCGCGTGCTGCGCCGCGCGGACGCCGTGCTGCACCTCACCGAGCGGGAGCGGCGGGAGACGGCGGCCGTGGTGGCGCCCGCGCCGATCGCCCCGGCGCACCGACTGGTCAACGGCGTGCCGGCGCGGGAACGCGCCCCCGCGCCCACCGGCCCGCCCCGGCTGCTCTACCTGGCGCGGGTCCAGGCGGGCAAGCGCCCGGGGGACTTCGTGGGGGCCATGCCCACGGTGCTGGCCCGCCACCCGGACGCGCGCTTCACGCTGGCCGGGCCCGACACCGGGGCGCTGGCGGAGACGGTCGCGCTCGCCGAGGAGCTGGGGGTGCGCCACGCGCTGGACGTGGTGGGCGCGCTGGACGGCCCCCGCGTGCTGGCGGCGCTGCGGGAGGCGAGCGCGCTGGTGCTGCCGTCGACGCGGGACGCCTTCCCGCTGTCGGTGCTGGAGGCGATGTCGGTCGGCACGCCGGTGGTGGTCACCGCGACCAACGGGCTGGCGCCCGACGTGGCGGCCGCCGGCGCGGGCCGGGTGGTGCCGGCCACCGCCGGCCCCAACGGCCCGGCCGTCGGCCGCGCCGTGCGGGAACTGCTCGCCCCGCCGGCCCGCGAGCACGCCTCCCGGGCGGCGTGGGCCCTGACCCGCGACCGTTTCACCCTGGACGCGGTGGTGGAACGCCTGAGCGGCATCTATCGCGAGGTCCTCGACCGGCGGGGAAGCTGAGGCCGGCCGGGAGCCGCGCCGGCGACGCCGCCGCCCGCCCGGCCGCGCCCTGATCCACGAAGATCCGAACGAGACGACCTAACGGAGTTCCCTGCGCGTGGCCACCGTCCGGGAGGCGGCGGCCACCGCCCCCCGGACGGCGGCCGTGAGACCGGCGCCGGTGGCAAGCCCGGCGGCCAGGCACCCGGCGAACGCGTCGCCGGCGCCCGAGGAGTCCGCCACCTCGCCCCGTTCCGTCACCGGCACGTGCCCGGCGCCGTCCGCGTCGACGAGGAACGCGCCCGCCGGGCCCGCCGTCACGACCACCGAGCGGACCCGGGGGGCCAACGCCCGAGCCAACCCCCGCGCCTCCCCGACGGGCGCGGAGGGGCCGGCGAGAGCGGCGGCCTCGCCCAGGTTGACCACCAGCGGGTCGGCCAGGGCCAGTACCTCGTCCGGCACCGGCCGCACCGGGCTGGGGTTGAGCAGCAGTCGCGCTCCGGAAGACCGGCACCAGGCGGCCGCCGCCAGCACGGCCTCCTCGGGGATCTCGAACTGGACGAGCACCGCGGCCGGTTCGAGCCGCCGCAGGGCGTCCGTCACCGCCTCGGCGGTGAGCAGGGCGTTGGCGAGCGGCGCCACCACGATGGTGTTGTCCTGGTCGAAGAGCGAGATCAGGGCCCTGCCGGTGCGGGCGGCCGTGCCGCGCACCTCGCCCACGTCCACACCCCTGTCCTCGGCGTGCCGGCGCACCCGCGCGCCCTCCGGGTCGTCGCCGACGGCGGCCACCAGCGCGGTCGGCACGGAACCGGCGGCGGCGACGGCCTGGTTGAGGCCCTTGCCGCCGACCTCCTCGGCGTACCGGGAGGCGAGCACCGTCTCGCCGGGGGCGGGCGCGGCCCGGACCGTGGCGATCAGGTCGATGTTCGCCGACCCGACGACGACCACGGCCGGCCCGCCCCCCGGCGGCCGGCCGGTCGCGTCCGCCCGTTCCTCAGGCACCGGCGGCCCAGGAGGCCAACGCCCGCCACAGCGGGTCGTATCCCGACCACTCCATGAACGGCGGCGGCGCCCAGTGGGGCGACATGTCGGAGGTGAACACCCCGACGCGCCCCTTGCCCGCGGTGCCGACGGCGACCAGCGGGTCGTCGTTGACCCACGCCAGTACCTCGCCGCCCGGACGCGGGCGGGTGCGGTTGTAGCCGAGCAACGGCGGCCACTCGGCGCCGACGCCCCCCAGCGCCTCGTGCTCGGGGGCCGGCACCCGGACCGGAGCGCCCTCCGGGTGCTCGGCCCGGTCGTCCGTCCGCAGCACCTCGACGGGCAGGATGTCCCCCAGGGGGCTGGGCCCGTAGTTGGCCTTGGCGTCTATCCCGGAGAAGGAGAGGTAGCCGCCGACCATCAGCAGCCCGCCGCCGCCGAGGACGTAGTCGCGGATCCGCGCCAGCTTGTTGGGCTCGCTCGCGCTGCGGCCGAAGACCGCGCGGCTGAGCAGGAAGGTGTTGGCGCCGACATCGCTGACGACGACGAGGTCGTAGGCCGCCAACTCCTCCTCGGTGGCCGGGAAGCCCGTCTCGATGGCGTGTGCCGGGAGGTGGGTGACCCGCCAGCCGGCGCCCTGGAGCGCGGAGGTGAACTCCTGCCCGCCCTCCACGTACTCGGTGGTGGTGAAGGAGTCGAACCCCTTCTGGTGGATCATGTGAGTCGTCCAGGACTCGCCGAGCAGCAGCGCTTTTCTCTCGGTACTCATGTGGATGGTGCCTCGTTCCTCAACCGGTGGTTCAGCCGATGGTTCCGCTGGGGTGTTCCGCGAGGAACTGCCAGTCGTGTTCCGGGATGATGAGATCCGCCTCGGCACGGAGCCGGTCGTAGCCGGCCATCAGCTCGGGCAGGTTCCAGAAGGAGCCCATCGGCCAGTTCAGTTCGAGATTGCGGTAGTTGTACATGACGTCGCTGGTCAGACAGACGACGCCGACGTCGGTGGTCACCATGACCACCATGCAGCCGGGCGTGTGCCCGCCGATCTTGACCAGCCGCACCGCGGGGTCCAGCCGGTGGTCGCCGTCGACGACCTCCAGCCGGTCGCGCACCACGTCGAGCTTGTACGCGTACTCCGGGTAGTAGAACATGCAGAAGTGCGGCGGGTGTTCGGCCTGCGGCAGCTCGTCCCGCTGCACGACGAAGCGGGCGTTGGGGAAGAGCTCGTTGTTGCCCACGTGGTCGAAGTGCAGGTGGGTCAGCACGACCACGTCCACGTCCTCGGGCCGGACGCCGTGCCGGGCGAGCCCGGCGACCAGGTCCTGCTCGGGGGTGCGCGAGGCGACGAAGTCCACCCCGTAGCGGCTCTGCATCGCGGAGACCTCGTCGATGTCGCCGAGCCCGGTGTCCACCAGGATGGTCTCCTCGGTGCCCTCGATGAGCCACACCGGGACCGGCACCATCACGCCGGAGTGGACGGACCCGTCCCGGCGGACGATGTCGTCCCGGTAGCCGTACGGCAGCCGCCGCTCGTGCGGCACCTCGGGGTGCGCCCCGGAGTTCAGCAGGGAGACCGGCAGGGAACTCTCCAGTTCGCCGGTGACGATGTGATGGATTCTCACGCCCATCGGTGCTTGTCCTTCCTTCGCCGCGGCGGGACGGTCACCCGAACCCGCCGCGTGGTGGGGTCAGTACTCCGTCTGGTCCGCCCCGTAGGCGTCGACATACGCCTCCCAGACCTCCGGCATCAGGAAGTGCTCCCCGGCGTCCACGGCCTCCGGGATGGCGTCGGTCTCCACCAGGTACGCGTTGTCGCTGTCCCAGGTGTTCTTCCAGTAGGAGACGCCCTCCTCGTCGAGGATCAGCTCCTGGGCGGACGCGGCGTTCGGCGCGTACAGCTCGATGTTCTGCCAGTACTCCTCGAAGCCCTCCACGGTGAGCCCCGCCGCGGTCTCCTCGTTCAGCCGCTCCGTGATGGTCGTGGCGCAGGCGTCGGTCTCGGCGTCGCAGTAGCGGATGATGCGGTGCATCACGTCGACGAACGCCAGCAGGTCGTCCTGGCGGTCCGTGGCGAACGACCGGGTGGTGACGGCGCCGTTGATCGGTGGGGCGGCCAGGTCGGGGCCGGCGAGGCCGATCTCCATGCCCTCCTCCAGCGCCCTGCCGCGCTGCGGCACGCCGCCGAGGTAGGCGTCGCCGGTGCCGGAGAGGAACGCGGCCAGGCCCGCGTCCGGGTCCATGTCGACGAAGTCCACGTCGCCCTCGTCCATGCCGACGGAGGCCAGCGCGTCGTTGATCTGCTTCCCCATGTCGGTGGAGAGCGTCGTCACGACGGTCCGGCCGGCGAGCGACTCGATCATCGCGTTCCGCGCCTCCTCGCGGTCGCCCACCCGCTCCTCCCACGCCTCGATCGACTCCAGGTCGCCCCCGGGGCGGATCATCAGCGCCGAGCCCTCGGTGAACGGGTTCCAGCCATAGGCGTAGACGACCTCCGGGTCCGCGTTGGCGACGGAGACCACGCCCGTGGTGTTGTTGACGGCTATGTCCACGTCACCGGAGATCAGGGCGGGCATCGCCGCGTTCCAGGCGAGGGAACGCAGGTTGACGTGGAGGCCGGCTTCCTCGAACCAGCCCATCTCCTGGCCGATGATCGGCAGATAGGTGTCCTGGAACGGGGAGATCCCCACGTCGATCGTCGTCAGGCCGTCCTCGGTCGTCGACCCCTCGTCCGAGGAGGCGCAGCCGGTCAGTGCCACCACCAGTGCCAGGGCGGGAACCGCCGCGGCGATGCTCGTCTTTCTCATGGTTCTTCTCGCGTTCCTTATGGGCTCCGCTTCGACAAGAGCGCGGTGCGGTCGGTCGGTGTGTCCAGGGGCGGTCAGCGATTGGCCGCCCAGCGGGTGAGATAGCGGCTGATGCGGGAGATCAGCAGGTCAAGGGCCACGGCGAGGATGGCGATGACGATCGTGCCGAGGAGCACGACGGAGGTGTTGAGGGTCCGGCTGGCGCTCATGATCAGCCGCCCGATGCCCGCGTCGGCGCCCTGGAACTCGGCGGCGACCACCACGGCGAACGCCAGCGCGCTGCCGATGCGGAAACCGGAGAGGATCTCCGGGACGATGGCCGGCAGGACGACCGTCCGGTACACCTGGTTGCGGCCGGCGCCGAGGGAACGGGCGGCCTGCACGTAGACCGGCGGCACGTTGCCGCAGGCGACCGTCGTGTTGACGACCATCACCATGAAGCAGGCCAGCGCCCCGAGGAAGATCTTGCCGCTGTCCCCGATGCCGAACCAGAGGATGACGAACGGGATCAGCGCGACCGGCGGAACGGGTCTGACGGCCTCGATGACCGGGTTGAGCAGATGGAACAGCCAGCGGGCGCGGGCCATCAGCAGCCCCACGGCGACCCCCAGCGCGGAGCCGCCGATCCAGGAGACCAGCACCCGCCAGAGCGTCGCCCAGGCGTCGTCGACCAGCTGCGTGTTGAGCGTGGTCACCGCCTCCCACAGGGACCCGGGCGTCGGGAAGTAGAGCCGGTCGATCGTCTCCGTGCCCGAGGTGAGCAGCCACCACAGGCCCAGCAGGACGACCACCACCAGCGGGCTGAGCAGCCGGCCGAGGTCGCGGCGGCGCCGCTCCGTGCCCGCCGCCCCGGCGGCGGGCGGGGTGAGGGAACCGGTCGGCGCCGGCGGGCCGACCGCCGCGGCGGTCGCGGGCCCGGACGTGTCATGCCGCGTCATCCTGAACCTCCCGCAGGGTGTGGGCGATCTCGTTGCGTAGGGCCTGGAAGTCGGTGTCCGCCCGCAGGTCCAGGGAGCGGTCCGCGCCGAAGGGGACGTCCACGACGCTGTGCACGCGGGCGGGGCGCGGGGTCATCACGACGACGCGGTCGCCGAGGAAGAGCGCCTCCTCGATGTCGTGGGTGACGAAGACGATGGTCTTGGGCTCGGTGCGCACCACGCCCTGAAGAGCCAGCCACATCGCCTCCTTGGTGAACAGGTCGAGCGCCCCGAACGGCTCGTCCAGCAGCAGGACCTCGGGCCCGCTGGCGTAGGCGCGGGCCAGGTCGACCCGCTTGCGCATCCCGCCGGAGAGCTCCTTGGGGTAGGCGGAGCGGAAGTCGGAGAGCCCGACCAGGTTCAGGTAGTGCTCGACGCGTGCGGCCCGTTCGGCGCGTCCGACGCCCCGCATCCGCATCCCGTAGCCGACGTTCTGGCCGACGCTCTGCCAGGGGAAGACGGCGTCGGCCTGGAAGACCACGGCGCGGTCGGCTCCCGGCCCCTCGACGCGTCGGGACGCCACGGAGATGGTGCCGGCCGTCGGCTCGATGAACCCGGCGATCAGGTTGAGCAGGGTGGTCTTGCCGCACCCGCTGGGGCCGACGACGCAGACGATCTCGTCCGAGGCGATGGTCAGGCTCGTCTCGTTGAGCGCGAGCGTGCGTTTGCGTGCCGTCGTGAAGACCTTCGAGACGCCGTCGATGAGGATGTCAGCCACGGTGGTTCGCCTTTCCTTGAGTCCTGGGAGGAGCCGCGGTCGACTGCCGCACGGTGAGGGTGACGGGGAGGACGTGCCGGGTCCGCTCCGCCTCCCGGGGGGTCGGCTCCTCCTCCAGCGCGGCGATGAGCGCCTCGGCGGCGCGTCGTCCGAGCTTGTCGACGTCCTGGCGGACAGTGGTCAGCCGGGGGTGCGCGTACCGCCCGGCCGGGATGTCGTCGAAGCCCACGACCGAGACCCGGCCGGGAACCTCGACGCCGGCCCGCCGCAGCTCCCCGATGGCGCCGAAGGCCATCAGGTCGTTGACCGCGAAGACGGCGGTCGGGCCACCGTCCCGGAACGTTCCGACGTGTGCGGCGATCGCCTCACGCCCACCGTCCTCGGTGAAGGCGCCGCTGACGACGACGGGAGGCTCCGCCCCGCTCGCCACCCAGCGGTCGCGGAACCCCCGCACCCGGAGGTCGCTGCTGACCAGGCCGCCGTCGGCGGCGATGACCAGGGCGTGGCGGTGGCCCAGCCCCAGCAGGTGCTCGGCGACCAGCCGACCCCCGTCGAGGTTGTCGGAGACGAAGGAAGGGGCGTCGGCGCCCGGCACCTCCTCGTCGACGAGGACGAGGGGGAGGTTGCCGAGGAGCGCGCCGAGCCGGGAGTTGGTCGGAGGGGCGCCGGCCGCGTAGATCAGTCCGTCCACGGCGCGTGAGCGGATCATGGCCAGGTAGTCGACCTCGCGGGCGTGGTCGAAGCCGGTGGTGCAGAGGATCACGTTGTAGCCGTGGCTGATGGCGGTGGCCTCCACGCCGTGGGTGAGGTCGGCGAAGAAGCTGTTGCGGATGTCGGGGACGATCAGGCCCACGACGCGGGTCCGCCCGATGGCGAGGTTCTGCGCGGAGCGGCTGGGGGTGTAGCCCAGCTCCTTCATCGCGTTCTCCACCCGGTCGCGCACCCGGTCGCTCACCTTGCGCTTGCCGCTCAGGGCATGGGAGACCGTCGTCGGGCTGACGCCCGCACGCCTCGCGACATCGGCTATCGACACCATGGTTCGGGGGGTTCTCCTCGTTGTGACGGGTGGCGGCGAGTGTGGCAAAGCGCTTTGGCAAAGCGCTTTGCGTCACCATAGACCTCAACCGTCCCGCTTCCAAGAGGCGAAACCAGCTCGTTACGGGAACAACTTCGCCGGGCAACGGGGGACCGTGGAAACCCGCCCGCCCGTGCGCGCGCCACCGCCACCGGCCGGCCCTCCGTCGGACGGGGGCCGGCGCCGCCGCGTCGTCGCCGCCCCGGACGCGCCTTCCGGCGGCCACCTCCCGGCTTCCCGGGCGCGGCTCCTCGCCGGGGCGCTTCCGCGGCGGGTCCTCGGCGGGCCCTCGGCGGGTACTTGGCGGATCCTCGGCGGGCCCTCGGCGGGCCTCATCAGGCCGGGGGATCGCCGGGGCGGTCGCGGAGCGCGCCGCGCCACCCCGGCTTTCGGTCTGTCAGGAACCCGCCGGCGGCTGTTCGCGCGCCTTCAGGCCGATCTGCCAGCGGTAGAAGCTCATCGCCAACGCGTAGTCGAGGCCGGCCCGCCCGTCGAGGAAGCCGCGGCGGTAGACATACGCGTAGCCGAAGGAGAGCAGCGGCTTCAGCGGTGCCCGGTGGAAGAGCTGACCCTGGCGGGTCTTGGCGCGCCTGATCTGCTCGCGGACCTCGGGGTGCCGCTCCAGCCACGCCTCCCAGTCGGAGTAGCGGTTGTGCCGCTCGAACCAGGTGCGCACCGGGTCCAGGTCGCGGTGCTCGATCGTCGCCCGCAGCCGGTACACCGGGTACGCCAACGGCTGGTAGTGGCCCTCCTGTTCGCCCATGCCGGGCGCCCCCAGGTCGTCCGGCTCGGGGAACCGGGCCCTGGTGCGGTCCAGCAGCGCCCGTTTGACGATGGTGTGGCCGTGCCGCAGCCGGCGCCCGGCGAACCAGTACCCCAGCGGGATGTCGAACGCGGCCGGCCGCACCCGGCGGCCGTCCAGGAAGATCCGCCGCAGCTCGGCCAGCAGCTCCCCGCTGGGTGTCTCGTCGCCGTCCAGGAACAGCACCCAGTCGAGGTCGGTGCGGACCCGGTCCAGGCACCACTGCTTCTTCTTCGGATAGCCGCCGTCCCAGGTGTATCCGACGACCTCGGCGCCCTCCGCCTTGGCCAACTCGCGGGTGGCGTCCGTGCTGTCGGAGTCCACCACGACCACCGCCGCGAAGTGGGCGATGACCGAGCGCACCGTGGAGACGATGTTCGCCTCCTCGTTCCTCGTGGGGATCACCACGGCTATCGGTAGTCGGGACACGCTGCTCCTTCGGATGCGACTGCGGACGGACGGGTGCGGCGGCGCGCTCCGCCGGACAGCGCCTGGCGGCGCGCGCTCCGCCGGACGGTGCCTAGTCGGCGGGGGCGACGAACTCGGCGTACTCCGGGCAGAGATGGCGCACCGCGGCCTCCGCCTCCGGGATCTCGCCCGACGCCACGGCCTCCCCGACGGACTCGGGGTCGTGCCGGGAGAGATAGCCCAGCCGCTCGCAGGCGGCCGTGCCCTGGTCGAGGACCGCGCCGGGATCGACCCCGGTGGGCACCCGCTCCACCAGGAACTCACGCTGCTCCTCGGTGAACTCACCGCCCGAGGGCACCAGCTCCTCCTCGGGCACGGTCTCCTCCGGCACCCCGTCGTCGACCGGCTCGTCCGACTCGCCCGGCTCCCGGGGCTCCGCCGGCTCCGCGCCGTCGCCCGCCGTCCCCCCGGCCGCTCCCGAACCGCCTCCCGAGGACTCCTCCGACGCCGTCCGCGCCGACTCCGCCCCGCCGTCGTCCGAGGAGCCGCCGCACGCGGTCAGCCCCGCCGTCAGCAGCAGTGCCAGCAGCGGCAGGAGGGCGCGCCCGCGCCCGCCGCCCCTCACGGCGCCCCGAAGGTCAGCAGCAACTGCGGCCTGGCGGCGGCCTGTCCGGCCTCCCTGGCCCGCAGCCACAGGCTGTCGGTGCCGTCGCCGGTGAGCGCCAGGCCCAGCTCGCCGCCCAGCGCGTCGGCTATCTCCGCCGTCTCCAGCCGCGCCGTGTAACTCCCGCCCGGCGCCTCCGGCGCGGCGAGCGTGCCCAGCGGCTCCTCGGCCCACTCCGGGCGGTCGGCGTAGGTCGTCTCCGTCTCCGACCACTCCTCGACGAGAGACCGCACCGCGAAGTCGTCGGTGGAGCCCGCCGCCGCGTCGTCGCTGACCCGCACCCGCAGCGCCGCGTCCTTGAGCACCGTGCCGGCCGGCGCCTCCGGCAGCTCGAAGGCCAGATAGGACTCGTACGCCGAGGTCCCACGGACCGCGAGCTGCTGGTGGGTGCCGTAGTTGGCGGAGACCGCCGCGCCGTTGACATAGGTGTCGGCGACCGGGGCCAACTGACTGACCGTGTCGGTCGGCACGGACGCCGCCTCGTAGTGCGCGGCGATCCTGGACGCCGGCAACTGCGGGGCGTACACCGCCGTCTCGTCCAGCCGGCCCTCGTAGAAGTCGCTCGTGGGGCGGCCCGGCCAGCTCTTGAGGCTGTCCCCGCCGGTCCGCCAGTACCCGTCGACCTCGCGGCTCGCGGTGATCGAGGTGTCGGAGGCGACCTGCTCGCCGTCCACGTAGAGCCGCATCCCCGCCGGGCCCACGGAGGCGGCCACCTGGTGCCACTCGCCGTCGTTGTACTTCTCCCGGCTGGTGACCGTGTGGTAGCTGCCGTCGTAGACGCCGAACGCGACCCGGCCGTCGTCGAGCAGGTAGATGTTGTTGTCCCGGTTGGCGGAGGGCTGGAGGGTGCGGTCGCCGAGGCCGATCAGCTTGCCGCCCCTGGTCGTCGTCGTGGAGAACCACGTCTCCAGCGTGAACTCGCTCATCCCGCCGTACCGGACGTCCCCGTAGGTGTAGTCGTCGACCCCGTCGTACCCGACGGCCGCCGCGCCCGGCCCCGGCACCGCCGAGGGCGTCACCCCGCGCTGCGGGCCGCCCCGGTGCACGCCGCCCGAGTCGTTCCCCGAGGTGTCGGAGGCGAAGTTGTGCGCGGGCTCGTCGTAACGCCAGTACAGCAGCGGGTCGTCGGCCAGCACCGCGTCCACGTACGGCTGGCCGCCGCCGGCCGTGGTGACCGTGACCGGGGGCGAGAGCGCGCTGACGTTCCCCGCGCCGTCGGTGGCCGTCACCCGGTAGCTGTGGGTCTCGCCCGGCACGGTGTCGGTGTCCGTGTACCGCAGCTGCGGGCGGCGCCAGGGCACCGACTCCGCGTCCTGGGTGTGCAGCGGCGTCGAGGCGCCGTCCCGGTAGACCCGGTAGGTCAGCAGCGAGTCGTCCAGGTCGAGGCTGGCGCGCCAGCTCAGCTCCACCACACCCTCCTCCGTGGAGGCGACGGCCGTCTCCGGGACCGTGGGGGAGCCGGTGTCCGGCTCGGTGGTGAACCGGGTCAGGCCCCACTGCGGCTGCCCGTTGACCGTGGTGAACCCGCCGCCGACCCACAGGAAGTCACGCTCGTCCGACGGGTGGTCGGTGCTGACGGCCAGCACACGCGGGCCGAGCCGCTCGCCGAGGCCGTCGTTGGTGTTGGGGAACCAGCCCAGCAGCTTCGGGTCGTCCACGGCCTGCGTGAACAGGTGGTACCGCTCCTGGTTGGGGAACTCGCCCATGCTGGAGCAGTCGTGTGCGTGATGACCGCTGTACAGCACCTCCTCGTGGACGGCCACGGCCTGGGTGGCGCCCAGGCAGGTGTCGCGCCAGCGCTCGTCGAGCGTGTCCAGGTCGAGCGCGATCCGGCCGTCGAACGCGCCCGTGCCCTCGTTGGCCGTGTAGAAGCCCGTCGCGTCGACCTCCAGGTCCTGCACGGTGGAGCGGGTGTCGATGAAGCCCTCCGGGTAGGCCCGCACCAGCGCCCCCGAGTCCGCCTCGACCACGGCCAGCGCGTGGGAGTCGGCGCCGTTGACCGTGAAGAAGTCCCCGCCGACGATCACCCGCTCGCCGTCGGGCGTGACCGCGATGGCCTTGCCCGCCTCGTCGGCGTCGGCCCGCCAGTCCAGCACCCGCCCCTCGGTGTCGACCGCCCCGAACTTGGCCCGCGGCTGCCCGCTCAACTGGCCGAAGTCCCCGCCGATGTACACCGTGTCGTCGGTGGCCTCCAGCGCGCGCACGATGCCGTTGGCCGCGACGGGGAACGGCTTGCGCGCGCACCCCGGCAGCTCGAACGCGGCGACGCTGGAGGCGCCCGCGCCGGCTACCGTGCCGAAGGTGCCGCCCGCGTAGAGGGTGGAGCCGTCGGGGGAGACGGCCAGCGCCCGCACCGAGGCGCTGCCCGAGCCGACGGTGAACGCCAGCTCGCACTCGGCCACCGGCTCGCCCGTCGCGGCGTCCAGCGCCACGAAGTTGACCGCGTCGCGCTCGTCGGTGCCGGGCTCGGCGCCGGGCGGGCGGACCGTGGAGAAGCTGCCGCCCGCGTAGACCACGCCGTCCGCCTCGGCGAGGGCGTGGACGATGCCGTTGGTCTGCCACGTGGGCAGGTCCTCGGCCGTCATCGTCACCGGCGGCGTCACCGCGCCCGCCCCGCCGGAGACCGCGCCCTGCCCCAACAGGCCGGCGCCCAGGGCCAGTACGGCCGCGAGGCCGACGGCGCGCCGGGAGCGGCGCCTGGCGTGCCGCGCCGGGCCGCCGCGCGGCCGCGTGGTCCGCGCGAACCACGCCACCCGCGAGGGCCGCGAGCGGCTGGTGAGCCGGGACCACCCTCCCCCGAGTCCCCTGAGCCTCATGGCGCCTCCCCTTCGACAGCCGTGCCCACGGCCCTGTCCATCCGACGGCCCCCATACTCCTTCACGCCACTGACACTCCGCATCCCCATCGCTGACGCACCGTGATGCTGGACCGTCGCGGCGGGGCGCACGTTGTCGGCGCACGGTGGTGGGAAGGGCGCACGGTTCCCGCCCGCGCGCCCGTCCAGGGGGGCGGTCCCGCTCATCGGTCGACCCGCACCGTGGCGCCGCTCAACTCGGCCTCCAACGCCTCGATGTCGGCCGCCACCATCAGCGCGGCCAGCTCCCGCCAGTGGGTCCTGGGCCGCCAGCCCAGCAGCCGTTCGGCCTTGGCGGGGTCCCCGACCAGGGCGTCCACCTCGCTGGGGCGCTCGTACTTGGGGTCGAACCTGACGTGGCGCTCCCACTCCAGCCCGCCGGCGGCGAACGCGGCGGCCAGGAAGTCCCGCACGGTCGCCGGCACCCCGGTGGCCACCACGAAGTCCTCGGGCACGTCGCGCTGGAGCATCAGCCACATGGCCTCGACGTACTCGGGCGCGTAGCCCCAGTCGCGGACGGCGTCCAGGTTGCCGAGGTAGAGACGGTCCTGGAGGCCCGCCCTGATGCGGGCGACGGCGCGGGTGATCTTCCGGGTCACGAAGGTCTCGCCCCGGCGCGGCGACTCGTGGTTGAAGAGGATGCCGTTGACCGCGTACATGCCGTACGCCTCGCGGTAGTTGACGGTCGACCAGTAGCCGTAGAGCTTGGCGCAGCCGTACGGGCTGCGCGGGTGGAAGGGCGTCCGCTCGTTCTGCGGCGGGGGCGTCGAGCCGAACATCTCGGAGGAGGACGCCTGGTAGATGCGGGTGTCCACGCCGCTGGCGCGGATCGCCTCCAGCAGCCGCAGGGTGCCGAGTCCCGTGGTGTCCGCGGTGTAGAGCGGGGTGTCGAACGAGACCCGCACATGGGACTGCGCGCCCAGGTTGTACACCTCGTCCGGGGCGGTCTCACGCAGCAGGTTGACGAGGGCGACGCCGTCGCTGAGGTCGGCGTGGTGCAGCACCAGGGTCCGCCCGGGGTCCTGCGGGCCCTGGTAGACGTGGTCGATCCGCTCGGTGTTGAACGAGGAGGAACGGCGCAACAGCCCGTGCACGGTGTACCCCTTGGCGAGCAGTAACTCGGCCAGATACGAGCCGTCCTGCCCGGTGATGCCGCTGATCAGCGCGGTCTTTCCGGTCTGGCTCATCGGGACTCCTTCGGCGGTGTGGCCGGGGCCCGGAGGTCGCCGGGCCCGGTGGCGGGATCGGTGGACGGTCGGTCGCTGTGGTCACGCGGAGTCGACTCCGGTGTCGCTGTCAGTCGCCCCTGGCACAATCCGGGTTCATGACGACGCTGTTGCCGCCGCACGCGCGGATCTTCGTGGCCGGCCACCGGGGGCTCGCCGGCTCCGCCCTCGCGGCGGAGCTGGCCGGGGCCGGGCACGAGGTGATCACCAGGACCAGGGAGCGGCTCGACCTGCGGGACGCGGAGGCCACGGCCGCGTTCCTGCGGGACACCCGCCCGGACGCCGTGGTGCTGGCCGCCGCCCGGGTCGGCGGGATCATGGCCAACGCGAGCGAGCCCGTGGCCTTTCTCGAGGAGAACCTCCGCATCCAGCTGAGCGTGATCGCCGGGGCGCACGCGGCGGACGTGGACCGGCTGCTCTTCCTCGGCTCCTCCTGCATCTACCCGCGCGAGGCGCCGCAGCCGATCGCGGAGGAGGCGCTGGGGACCGGCCCGCTGGAGCCGACCAACGAGCCCTACGCGCTGGCCAAGATCGCCGGGATATCCCAGGTCCGGTCGTACCGGCGGCAGTTCGGCCGGTCGTATGTCGCGGCGATGCCGACCAACCTCTACGGCCCGGGGGACAACTTCGACCCGCGGACCGCCCATGTCCTGCCGGCCCTGATCCGCAGGTTCCACGAGGCGCGCGTGGAGGGGCGCGCCGAGGTGACGCTGTGGGGGAGCGGCCGACCGCGCCGCGAGTTCCTGCACAGCGCGGACCTGGCGCGCGCCTGCCGGCTGCTGCTGGAGTCCTACGACGGGGAGTTGGCGCTCAACGTCGGCTGCGGCGAGGACCTGTCGGTGGCCGAGCTGGCCGGACGGATCGCCGGGGTCGTCGGCTTCGAGGGGCGGATCGCCTGGGACACCGCCAAGCCGGACGGCGCCCCGCGCAAGCTGCTGGACATCTCCCGGCTGCGGGCGCTCGGCTTCGCGCCCTCGGTGCCGCTGGACGAGGGCCTGGCCGCCACCTATGCCTGGTGGCGGGAGCGAGCCGGGTCCGAGGAGGCGGCCCCTGGGTGAACGTTCCGTCATGGCCGTCCCTAGTAGGCGCCCCGGCCGCTGACCACCGCGCGCACGGTCCTGGCCAGCACGTCCAGGTCGCCGGTGAGCGTCCAGTTGTCGGCGTAGGCGAGGTCGAGGGCGACCCCCTCGTCCCAGGACAGCTCGGATCGGCCGCTCACCTGCCAGAGGCCGGTCAGCCCCGGCCGCACGCGGAGCCGGCGCAGCTCCACCGGGCTGTAGCGGGCCACCTCGTCCGGCAGCGGCGGGCGCGGTCCCACCAGGGCCATCTCGCCGCGCACCACGTTGACCAGCTGGGGGAGTTCGTCGAGCGAGGTGCGGCGCAGCCAGCGGCCGAGCCGGGTGATCCTCGGGTCGTAGCGGATCTTGAACAGCGGCGTGGCGCGGTGCTCGTTGGCGCACTCCAGGGTGGGCCGGCGGCGTTCGGCGTCGGGCACCATCGTGCGGAACTTCCACAGGGTGAACGGCGCGCCCCGGTGGCCGATGCGGGTCTGCCGGTAGAGCACGGGCCCGCGCGAGTCCAGCCGGACGGCCAGGGCCAGCAGCGCGAGCAGCGGGGCGAGCGCCACCAGGGCGAGGGCGGCGAGCAGCCGGTCGGTGACGGACTTCCAGACCAGCGGGGCGCCCCGGCGCGGGGGCGGGGTGACGTGCAGGAGGTTGAGCCCGGCGACGCTGGCCACGGTGACCCGATGGCGCGCCACCTCGGTCAGTCCCGAGGCGACGCAGAGCGCCAGGCCGGAGTCCTGCACCGACCAGCACAGCCGCCGCAGCCGCTCGCCGCCCAGCCGCGCGCCCGGCACCAGGAGCACCAGGTCGGCGCTCTGCCGGCGGGCGGCGGCCAGCACGCCGGAGCCGTCGGTGCCGACGGGCACCAGGTCGGGCACCTCGGGGGAGTGGTCCCGGCGCTCCAGCGGCAGCCGGCCCAACGGCGGGACGCCGCTGGTGAGATGGCCGGGCCCCAGGAGGACGGCGCCGACCGCCACATAGGCGTGGTCGGTGCCGGCGGCCAGCCGGGCGGTGACCGTGTCCACGGCCTCCGGCTCGCCCACCACCAGCACCCGGCGCACGGCCTCCGCCCGGTGGCGGCGCCGGGTGAGGTGGTGGTGGAGCGCCATGGCGGTCGCGCCGGCCGCCAGCGGCGCGGGCGCCAGCGCGAGGGCGGCGGCCGAGACCTGCGAGCCCTCGCCGGTGACCGCCCGCAGCCCGGCCAGCAGCCCGAGCAGCAGCAGCCAGTCGTGGACGGAGGCCAGCAGCCCCCGGCTCTCGCCCAACCGCCCGCGCCGGTACCGCCGGTGCCAGGAGCGCACTGCGAGCCAGCAGACCGTCGCCACCACGGCACAGGCCAACGGGCTCGGCTGGCCGGTCAGTTGGTAGACGGCTAAGACCGGGGCGAACACCCCGGTGACGTCGGCGGCGACGGCCGTCGGCGCGTACCAGCGCGCCCCGTGCGGCGGCGGTGCCGGCCGGCGGCCGGTGACCCGCGGTCTTCGGACGCTTCCCGAACGTGAGATGTCTGGGTGACGCATGTTCCCCCCGAGTGGTGGATGCGAGTGACGCCGGAAGGACCGGCGGGCGGGCCGCACACAGGCAGAGCCGACAGGACCGAGAGCGAAGGGCGGGCCGGGGCGCCGGGCCGCCGCGGCGCGGGGCGCCGGAGACCGACACGACAGGTGGAACGGCGACGGATCGACGACGGGGGTGCGGAAGGGGACGGGACGGCGGGACCGGGGACGGTGAACAGCGGTGAACAGCGGTGAACGACAGCCAACAGCAACCAACGCGGCCCGCGACAAAGCGGAAGGCGCGTCCTCATCTCCCCGTGAGTGCGCGCCGTTGCCGCAGAAAAGGCTAGGGCATCACTCGGTCGTTTGCCCGCCGTTCGCGGTAACTTTCCGCTTCCGAACGGACGCCGCGGGTGCGGTTCACCCCCGGGCGGCCCCGCGTTCAGCCGTCGGCGCCCGCCGCCTCCCCGCGCCGGGGACGGCGCGGGACGATCAGCGGCGCCCCCGTCTCCGGGTCGGCCAGCACCCGCACCGGATGCCCGTACACCTCGCCCAACAGCCCCTCGGTGAACACCTCTTCCGGCGCGCCCACCGCCGCCAGCCGCCCCCCGCGCAGCACGGCGGCCCGGTCGGCCCAGGCGGCGGCCAGCCCCAGGTCGTGCAGGACCACCACCACGCCCCGCCCGGCCTCCGCCAACTCCCGGCAGATCCGCATCACCTGCTCCTGATGGCGCAGGTCGAGCGCCGCCGTCGGCTCGTCCAGCAGCAGCAGCCCGGTGCGCTGCGCCAGCACCCGCGCGAGGGCCACCCTGGCGCGTTCCCCGCCGGAGAGGGCGCCGAACGGGCGGTCGGCGAACCCCGCCACCTCGGTGGCCGCCATCGCCTCGGCGACCCGGACGTCGTCCTCGTCCTCCGCCGCCGTGCCGGCCCACGGCGCCCGCCCCATGGCGACGACCTCCGCGACCGTGAACGGGAAGGAGACCGTCGCGGCCTGCGGCAACACGGCGCGGCGAAAGGCGAGTTCGCGCGCCGTCCAGTCGGCCGCCGGCCGGCCGTCCACCAGCAGCCGGCCCTCGGCGGGCGCGACGTCGGCGGCCAGCGCGGCCAGCAGCGTCGACTTGCCCGCGCCGTTCGGCCCGACCAGCGTCAGCACCTCACCGGCCCGCACCGTCAGGTCGATCCCCGTCAGCACCGGCCGCCCGCCCAGCCGCACCGCCAGCCCGGCCGCCTCGGCCAGCTCCGCCCCCGCCGCGGGCGCCGAAGGCGGCTCGGCCGCCCTCGTCCGAAAGCCGATCACGCCCAACCCCCCTGCCGCCGACGGGTCCTGCGCAACAGCCAGAAGAAGAACGGGCTGCCGATCAACGCCGTCAGCACCCCCAGCGGCAGCTCCGCCGGCTGCGCCGCCGTCCGCGCCACGAGGTCGGCCGAGACCAGCACCAGCGCGCCGCCCAACGCGCTGCCCGGCAGCAGGAACCGGTGTCCGGGGCCCGCCACCATCCGCAGCAGGTGCGGCACCAGTAGCCCGACGAAGGTGATGATCCCCGCCATCGCCACGGCCGACGCCGTCAGCAGCGCCGTGACGAGGATCAGCACCACCCGCAGCCGCTCCACGTCGACGCCCAGGTGGCGGGCCGGGCGTTCGCCGAGCGCCAGCAGGTCGAGCCGGCGGGCGAACCAGGGGGCGACCAGCAGCCCGACCGCCGCGCAGGGCAGCACCGCCAGCACCTTCGGCCAGGTGGCCTGGGCCAGCGAGCCCAACTGCCAGAACGTGATGCCGGAGATCTGCGCGTTGTCGGCGAAGAAGACGCACAGCCCGATCAGGGCGCCGGCGAAGGCGTTCACCGCGATCCCCGTGAGGATCAACGTGACCACTTCCGTGCGCCCCTCCGAACGCGAGAGGACATAGACCAGCAGCACCGTGCCGAGCCCGGCCACGAAGGCGAAGACCGTGATCGTCCAGTCGCCCAGGAAGTCCAGCCCGAACGCGATCGCGGCGACGGCGCCGACCGCCGCGCCCGAGGAGATCCCGATCACCCCCGGCTCCGCCAGCGGATTGCCGAAGACGCCCTGCATCAACGCGCCGGCGCAGCCCAGCGCGGCCCCCACCAGCACCGCCAGCACCACACGCGGCAGCCGCGCGTCCCACAGCACGCTCTCGCCCACCCGGTCCAGCGGTTCGCCGCCGAGCCGCGCCCGGTGCAGCACGGAGTCGACCACGTCGCCCAGCGGGATGGCGTAGGCGCCGGTGGCGGCCGACACCAGGGCGACGGCCACCAGCGCCGCCACCAACCCCGACGTCAGCAGCGCGATCCGGCCGGAACCTGGCCCCCGCATCCCCCGTTCACGCGCGGCCGGCGGCCCGGCCGGGTCCGGCTCGGCGGCGGCCCTCCGGCCGGTCGCGGTGGGCGCCGTCATGGCGCGGACCCCTCGGCGTGGATCTGCTCCGCCAGCGAGGCCAGCACCTGGTCGGTGCGCGGGCCGTAGTTGAGCAGCACCCCGTCGTCCACGCTGGCGACCCGGCGCTCCATCCCGGCCGGCGTCTGCGCGATGCCCGGGATCTCGACCAGGCCGTCGACGCCGCCCACCGACGCGAGCCCCTTGGTCATCACCAGGATCACGTCGGGCGCCGCGGCCGCCAGCGCCTCGCTGGTGATCGGCGTGAAGTCCTTGTCCAACCCCGACTCGGAGCCCGCGTCCACCCCGCCGGCCGCCTCGATCAGCGAGACCGCGCCCGACTCCGCGCCGCCCAGCAGATAGACCGAGGCGCCGCCCCGCAGATAGAGAAAGGCGACCCGGGGCCGGTCCCCCTCGGTCGGAAGCTCGGCGCGGACCGCGTCCATCCGTTCCGCCGTGCGCTCCGCCAGCGCCGCGCCCGCCTCCGGCACGCCCAGGACCTCGGCGACGGCGGTGATCCGCCGTTCGACGTCGGCCAGTTCGTGTGCGGCGTCCACGACCACCAGCGGCACGCCGGCCGCCCGGATCTGGTCGAGCGCCTCGTCCGGCCCGGTGGTCGACTCCGCCAGCACCAGGTCGGGCCTGAGGGAGAGCACCCCCTCGGCGGAGACGTCGTGACCCCGGGTCACCACCGGGAGCTCCGCGGCCTGTTCGAAGGTGGCGGAGACGTCCCGGGCGACCACGCGGTCGCCGAGCCCGAGCCCGAAGACCAGCTCGGAGAGTGAGCCGGTCAACGGGACGACCTTCTCCACCGCCTCCACCGTCACCTCCTCGCCGTCGGCCGAGGTCACTGTCGTCGGCAACACCGGTTCCGGCGCGGGGCCCTCCAACGGCTCCACCCGGTCGACGATCCCGCCGCCCGCCGCGTCCGCGCCACCGTCGTCCGAGGAGCCGGCGCCGTCCTCCGAGGAGCCGCAGCCGCCCAACGCCAGCGCGAGCGCCAGCGCCAGCGCGGCGGTCAGTCGCGGGAACGGTCGTCCGAAACGAGAAGCCACCGCGCTTCCACCTTTCTGGCGAGGGGTACCACCCGGGTTCGAGTTAGCTTAGGTTAGCCTAACCTTGCTTAGCGATCCCCGGTGCCGTGGGAGGACCTTCATGCTGCCCAGAGTGCCGTCCGAGGGGCCCGCCGCGATGCGCCGCGGCGCCCTCTCGACACTGCTCTTCGTGCTGGCCCTGACCCTGCTCACCTGCCCGTTCGGCAGCGCGGGCACCGCGCGCGCCGCGCACCCGGAACGGCTGCCGGCCACCGAACGCCAGGTCGCCGGCGGCAGGTTGGACTGGGGCGTCAAAACTTCCTTCCAGACCTATGTCACCGGCCCGATAGCCAACGGCGGTTGGAGCCTGACGGGCGGCGCCTCCACCGTCGGGGAGAGCCAGTTCCGTTTCCACTCCGCCACCGGCGACTACGACCCGGACACCGGGACGCTGAACGCCGGCTACAGCGGCGGCGTGCACTTCGTCGGTCACCGGAAGGACGACGGCAGCCATGAACTCGACCTCGTCATCAGCAATCCCTCGCTGTCGATATCGGGCGGAACGGGCACCCTCCACGCGGACATGCGCTCCAGGGAACGCGGCACCGGCCGCGTCAGCGAGGGCAGCCAGGTGCCGCTGGCCACGGTCGACCTGAGCGGCGTCGACCTGCGCGGCGGCACCCAGATCGCCGTCACCGGCGCCCCGACCACCCTCACCGAGCGGGGCGCGACCGCGTTCGCCGGCTACTACCAGGCCGGCGACCCGCTCGACCCGCTCTCCTTCACCGCCGACAGCCAGGCTCCCGCCGACCCCGGCGACGGGCGGGAGGAGGAGCCGGAACGCGACCCGGCGGACGACCCGGAGGAGAACGAGGCCGACCGGCCCGAGGAGGCCGGCGCGCTCGTCGACGCCGCCGTCGACTGGGGCGTGCGCCGCACCTTCCGCGAGTACGTCACCGGGCCCGTCGCCGAGGGCGCCTGGGAGCTGACCGACGGCGCCCAGGACGGCGGCGCGCTCTTCCGCTTCCCGCTCGCCGAGGGCGTGCTCGACCCGGAGAACGGTACGGCCGAGGCCGAGTTCGAGGGCGCCGTCCACTTCGCCGGCAACGACCTCGATCTCACGCTGAGCGCGGTGCGCGTCGAGGTCGCCGACGGCACCGGCACCCTCCGCGCCAACGTCGACGACGGCGTGGCGGGGACGCGTGCGGAGGACCAGCCGCTGGTCACCTTCCCCGCCGGGAAACTCGCCCCCGAGGACGGGCTGCTCGTGCTGGCCGAGGTGCCGGCCGCGCTGACCGAGGAGGGCGCGAGCGCCTTCGCCGGCCTCTACCCCGAGGGAACGGAGATGGACCCGCTGACCCTCGCGCTGGCCGTCACCGGGGACGCGGAACTGCCGCCCCTGCCCGACCTGGGCGCCGAGCCCACCGCCCCCGCCGCGCCGGCGGCCGACGAGGAACCGACCGCCGACCCCGAGCCCGAGGCCGCGCCCGACGGCGGCGGCGTGGGCTTCCCCACCTCCCTGGCGATCGGCGCCGGCGCCCTGCTGGCGCTCGCCGCCGCCGCGTACCCGCTCATCCGCCGGCGCCGCGCCACCCCCACCGCGGAGCCGGCGGAACCGACAGAACCACCCGTCCCGACCGCGTCGTCGACGCCACCCGCGAACGAAGAGGAGACACCCCGCTCATGACCACCGGAACCCGCCCCGCCCGCGCCCCTCGCCGCGCCGCCCCGCTGCTCGCCGTCGCGTGCGCGACCGTGCTGAGCGTCACCGCGTTCGCCGGCCAGGCCGCCGCCGAGGACACCGCGCCCGCCCAGGTCATCGAGATCGCCGACGGGCAACTCGACTGGGGCGTCAAGGAGTCCTTCCGCCGCTACCTCACCGGCCCGATCGCCGGCGGCAGCGCCGAGGTCTCCGCCGGCGCCGAGGCCACGGAGAACGGCTACCGCTTCACCGGCGGCAGCGGCAGCTACGACCTGACCACCCACGGTGTGAGCACCGCGTTCGACGGCGCGGTGCACTTCACCGGCCACCACGGGGAGTTGGACCTCGAACTCGCCGACCTCCGGGTGGTCACCGCGGGCACCGGGGGACACATCCTGGCCGACGTCACCGTCGCCGGCGCCACCACCGAGGACGTCGCGTTCGCCACCCTCGACCTGACGGGGGTGGCGCCCGGTCAGGGCGAGGGCGGCGCGATGGTCTTCGCCGACATCCCGGCGACCCTGACGGCCGACGGCGCCACCGCGTTCGAGTACCAGGGCACCCCGATGTACGACGAGGGCACCGAGCTGGACCCGGCCACCCTCACCGTCACCCCCGCGGCCGGCGGGGAGGACCCGGACACCGAGAACCCCGGCGACACCGGGGGACCGGGCGGGACCGGCGGCTCGGAGGGAACGGGCGGGACCGGCGGCTCGGAGGGAACGGGCGGGACCGGCGGCTCCGAGGAGCCGGAACCGCTGTCCGGGGAGATCGTGGACGGGCGGCTGGACTGGGGCGTGAAGGAGTCCTTCCGCTCCTATGTCACCGGGCCCATCGCCGGCGGCGAGGTCGAACTGACCGGCGGCGCCACCGAGTCGGCCGACGGCTACCGCTTCCCCGACGCGACCGGCGCCCTGGACACCGAGGCCGCCACGCTGGACAGCGACTTCGCCGGCGGCGTCCGGTTCACCGGTCACGAGGGCCAACTCGACCTGCGCTTCAGCGCCTTCGGCGTCGAGGTGGCGGACGGCGAGGGGGCCCTGGTCGCGGACGTCTCCTCCAAGGACCGCGAGTCCGGCGAGGTCACCGAGTACACCGACCTGACCGTCGCCGAGCTCGACGTCCCCGCCGACGCGTTGAACCCGGAGGGCGACGTCCTCGCCCTCGACGGGGTGCCGGCGACCCTGACGGCCGACGGCGCCGAGGCGTTCGGCGGCTTCTACGAGGCGGGGGAGGAGCTGGACCCGGTGTCGGTCTCGCTGGCGTTCAGCGAGGACGCCCGCCTGCCCGACGGCGACGGGGGCTCGACCGGCGGCGACTCGGACGGCGCGACCGGCGGGCTCAGCCCGCAGGGGGGCGCGAGCGGGGGCGCGTTGGCCGCGACGGGAGCGGGCGGCCAGGAGGCCACGCTGCTCGGCGCGGCGGGCGTGCTCGCCCTCGGCGGCCTCGCCGCCGTCCGCTACGCGCGGGTGCGCCGCGTCGCCTGACGCCGGCGCCTCCGGGGTCCGCGCCCGGCGACCGCCCCTCGGGGCGACCGCCGGGCGCGGCCCGCGTCGCCGCGCTCACCGCGCGGCGGGCCACCGCTGCGCGGCCACCGTCTCCCGCAGCACCTCGGCGAACGCCCGCACCGGCTCCGGCGCCGGCGAGGAACCGTAGACCGCCAGCGCCACCCGCCGCATCTCGCCGGCCAACGGCGCGGCCCGCACCCGGGCGTCGCGGTGCGCCGCGAGGGCGAGCCCCGGCACCACGCTCACCCCGAGCCCGGCGGCGACCAGGGCCTGGACCGCGACATAGTCGTCCGTCTCGAACGTGATCCTGGGCGAGAAGCCGGCCCGTTCGCACACCGACACCAGATGCGCCCGGCAGCGTTCGCATCCGGCGATCCAACTGTCCCCGGCGTGCGCCGCCAGCTCCCCCGCCGAGGCGGGCGCCACCGGCGCCGCCGCCTCCGCGTCCGGCTGGTCGGCCCGGGTCACCAGGTACAGCGGTTCCTCCAGCAGCGGCGTCAGCGTCATGTTCCGCTGGTCGCCGGGCGGCGGGTCGTCGTGCGCGAAGACCAGCGCCGCGTCCACGTCCGCGTTGCGCAGCGCGGTGAGCGCCGCCGGCGGCTCCGCCTCCGTCAACGCCAGGTCGACGCCGGGGTGTTCTGCCGCCAGCCGGGCCGCGGCCGGCGGCACCAGGGTGGCCAGCGAGGAGGGGAACGCGGCCAGCCGCACCCGCCCGGTGCGCAGGCCGGCGTGCGCCGCCACCTCCGCGCGCGCCGACTCCACCCGGCCGAGGATCTCCTCGGCCCGCGCCACCAGCAGCCGGCCGGCGTCCGTCAGCAGCACCCCGCGCCCCACCCGGCGCACCAGCACCACTCCGACCTCGGACTCCAGCCGCGCCAGATGATGGCTGACCGAGGGCTGGGCGTAGTGCAGCGCCTCGGCGGCGCCGGTCACCGAGCCCTCCCTGGCGACCGCGACCAGCACTCGCAACCTGGTGAGGTTCCACATGGCCGCGCAGCGTAGACCACCGGCGTCCCGCCCGCGACCAGCATCCATAGATGTCCTCGATGAAAGCCAAGAAATCCGGCATTGGAGCTATGCGTCGGCCCGTGGGACAGTGCGCACATGCTTCAGCCGACCATCTCCGACGCGCTGGCGGCCCGCCGCGTCCTCGCCGGCCAGCTGCCGCCCACCCCGATGTGGAACTACCCGGCGCTCGACGCCACCGCCGGCGCGTCCGTGCTGGTCAAGCACGAGAACGTGCAGCCGACCGGCGCGTTCAAGGTGCGCGGCGGCCTCAACCTGCTGGCGAGCCTCGGCGCCGAGGAGCGGCGCACCGGGATCGTCGGCTACTCGACGGGCAACCACGCCCAGTCGCTGGCTTTCGCCGCCCGCAGGCACGGTGTCCCCTGTGTGATCGTGATGCCCGTCGACCCGAACCCGTGCAAGGCGGACGCGGTCCGCGCGCTGGGCGCGGAGCTGATCGAGGCCGGTGCCGACATGGGCGAGGCCGCCGAGCACGCGCGGAGGCTGGCCGAGGAACGGGGAATGCGGCTGGTCAGCGCGGCGGACGAGCCGGCGCTCGTGGCGGGCGTCGCTACGGCCTACCTGGAGATGTTCGAGCAGGCGCCCGACCTGGAGATCGTGGTCGTCCCGGTGGGCGGCGGCAGCGGCGCCGCCGCCGCGTGCCTGGTGGCCGAGGCGCTCGCCCCGCGCTGCGAGGTGATCGCCGTGCAGGCCGCGGCGTCCCCGGCCGCCCATGACTCGTGGCGCGCCGGCCGGCTGCTGACCCGCCCCAACGGCACCCGCGCCGAGGGTCTCGCGACCGGCGCCGGCTTCGCCCTGACCCAGCAGCTGATGGGGCCCAGGCTGGCGGACTTCCTGCTGGTCGACGACGACCGGATCGGCGAGGCGCAGTGGGTGCTGATGCGCGACGCGCACACCCTCGCCGAGGGCGCGGGCGCGGCCGGGCTCGCGGCGCTGCTGGCCCACCCGGAACGGTTCGCCGGGCGGCGGGTCGGCGTGGTCTGCACCGGCGCCAACGCCAGCGAGCACGAGCTCAGGAGCCGGCTGCGGCTGGCCGGCCCCGCCTGACGGGCCGCGCCTGAAGGGGCCGCGCCGGGCGCGGCGTCACAGGCGCCGCACGCGGGAGGCGAGCAGGTTGCCGACGAGCAGATAGGTCACGGCCGCCACGCCGTAGCCGCTGACCACCCGGACCCACTCCTTGTCGAACGTGAACAGGTCGTAGGACCAGAAGGCCAGCGCCCGTGACACGTCGTGGGAGACGGTGACCAGGTCGTTCCCCGGGTTGGCGTCCACGAGGTAGAGCAGTATCCACAGGGCGATGATGCCGGCGGCCACGTTGGCGACCACGGCGATACCCAGTGCCAGGGGAGCGGTTCTTACTCTTTGTGTGGCCATGACAATCGCCTGACCGTTTCCGGCCCACCCAAACGTCCGGCCCCGCCCGCCGAGCCCTCCCGGGCCCGGCGCCCTCGGGCCCGCCGCCCACCGGCCGGCCGTCTCAGCCGGACGGCGGCCGCGGCACCGGGTCGACGCCGAAGACCCAGGGCGCCAGCACGACCAGCCAGCCGTCCGGGTCGGGGAAGAGCACCGCGCCGCGCTCGGGCCAGTAGGCGCTGGAGGCGGCCACCGGCCGGTGGCCGCGCCCGGTCAGCCGCGCCGCCGCCGTGTCCCGCGCCTCGGGGCCGCGCAGATAGAGCACCAGCTGGTTCTCCGGGTGCGGCGCGGGCGGCGGGGGCGAGTGGGGATGGTGGGTGACCTCCAGGTGCACCGGGGCGCCGGGCAGGCCCAGCACCGCGCCGTCCCAGCCGTCCTTGTCACGCCACTCCGCGAGCACCGGCAGCCCCAGGTCGTCGCGGTAGAAGGTCAGCGTCTCGTCGAACCTGGCGGTCGGGCGGGCGAAACGCACCGCCCCGACGGCCAGGTGCGCGGGCCATGTCTCGCTCATCCGCCCAGACTGGCACCGGTACCCGGTCCGCACCACGTGCCCGCGACCGGTCCGCCCTCCGCCCCGCGACCTACGCCCGCCGCGGCGCCCGGGAAGGGGGCACCGGCCCGGCGCCCGGAACCCCGCGTCAGCCGCCCCGCACCCGGCGGTGCCCCACCAGCGCCACCAGGCCGCACAGCGCGGCGGCCAGTCCCATCGGCACGGCGAGCTCGGTGGCCCGCAGCAGCACCGCGCCCGCCACCGCGCCCAGGAAGATCGCCAGGATCGCGGCCGTCCCCCGGTTGGCGAACGCGCCCCGCCCGCCCCTCGGCAGCGACTCGGCCGCCCAGCCGGTCAGCGTCGAGGTGACCACCACCGTGGTCATCCCCGCCACTCCCACCCGCCGGGCGACCGCGGCCTGACACCCCATCGCGGCCGCCGTCGCCGCCGCCACGGCCGGCCGCGCCGGGCCGTCCGGCTCCCCGCCGGCCAGCGCCAACCCGACGGCGAGCGCCCCCAACACCACCGTCTGCGCCCCCAGCAGCGCCGTCACCCGCGTCCCCCAACCGCTCGGCGCGCCCCGCAGCGCCACCCCGGCGGCCAGCGCCCCGCCCGCGAAGGCCAGCAACGCCAACGCCGGCCCGAGCACCGGCAGAGCGTCGGCGCCCGCGGCGCCCATGCCGAGGATCACGATGTTCCCCGTCATGTTGCCCGTGAAGACCCGGTCCAGACCGAGGAAGCCCACCGCGTCCACCACGCCCGTGACGAAGGTGAGCACCCACGTCAACGCCAGCGCCAGCCGTTCGGCCTCCCCGGACACCCGCACGACCCGTTCCCCTCGTCCTCGCCCTCGTCGTCGTCCGCCGGTCGGGCCCCGGCCCGCCGGGGCGGCTCAGCCGCGCAGGTCCAGCACCGCGTAGCCGAAGCCGGCCGCCACGACGCCGCTCTCGTCCACCGTGACACCCTCGCCCAGAACGGGCCTGGCGGTGGCCAGATCGGGCCTCGGCAGCGGGAACTCCGCGCGTTCCCGCCGCGGGTTGACCACCACGAGAAAGCGGTCGCCCCGCAGGTAGACCAGCGGGTAGCCGGTGTGGAAGACCTCCGTCGCGCAGCGCGCGCCCAGCTCCGGATGGGAGCGCCGCAGCGCGATCAGCCGCCGCACCAGGTGCAGCAGCGAGCCCTCGTCCGCCCGTTGGGCCGCCACGGTCGGCCGCCCCGGGTCGGGGTCGATCGGCAGGTACAGCTGGTCGGCGGGCGCGGTCGAGAAGCCCGCGTTGGGAGAGCCGTCCCACTGCATCGGGGTGCGCGACCCGGCCCGGTTGTAGCGCGGGCCGAGGCGGCTGCCCTCGTGGTCCGGCAGGTCGGGCACGTAGCGCATCCCGATCTCGTCGCCGTAGTAGATCGCCGGCAGCGTCGGCCAGGTCAGCTGGAACGCGAACGCCGCCGGCAACTGCTCGGCGGTGCGGTCGCCGCAGGCCAGCCGCGAGAAGTCGTGGTTGGCGCTGGGCAGCGTGATGAACCCCTTGTCGCCGATGGCCCCGCTCACCGACTCCCAGGCCTGGACGAAGGTGCCGGCCGACGACTGCCCCGCCGCGTCGAAGTAGCAGTGCTCCTGCGTCCAGTGCTCGGCGACGGTGCCCTGCCCGTTGTTCCACAGCGAACGCAGCGGCAGCCCGTCCGAGGGTCCGCCGAACTGGAGGAAGAAGTCCGAGTGGAAGCCGGCCGGCACCGACGTCGAGGGATCGCCCCACTCCGCCAGCAGCGCGGCGTGCGGGTGCGCCTCGTCCAGCCAGCCGCGCAGCTCGCTCCAGAGCGCGCCGGTCGCCCCCATGCCGGGGTCGTCCTTGACCAGGGAGTGCGCCATGTCCACGCGGAAGCCGGCCAGTCCCAGGCCGAGCCAGTGGTCCATCACCTCGCGCAGCGCCGCCCGGTTGGCCCTCGGGCCCGGCGCGTCCACCGGAAGCCGCCAGGGCTCGTCGGGGTGCGGGCGGGCGTAGCCGAAGTTCAACGCCGGCTGGCTGTCGAAGAAGTTGGGCAGATAGCCGCCGGGCCGGCTCCCCGGCGAGGCGACGAACCCCGGCGGCAGCGCGCCGTCCGTCCGGTCCGTCCAGATGTAGCGGTCGTCGTCCGGGTCGTCGACCGCCGCCTGGAACCAGGCGTGTTGGTCGGAGGTGTGCCCGGCCACCAGGTCGAGCATGACCCGGATCGAACGCCGCGCGGCGGCCTCCACCAGCTCGGCCAGTTGGTCCTGCGTCCCGTAGCGCGGCGCGACCCGCAGGTAGTCCGAGACGTCGTAGCCGGCGTCGTTGAACGGCGAGGCGAAGCACGGGTTGAGCCACACCGTGTTCACCCCGAGCCAGGCCAGATGGTCCAGGTGCGCGGTGACCCCGGCGAAGTCGCCGATGCCGTCGCCGTCGGAGTCGGCGAAGCTCTGCGGATAGATCTGGTAGAGGACGGCGTCGGCCAGCCAGCTGGGAGCGGGACGGAAGGGCGACATGCGGGACCTTTCGTGCGGGTGGGGGCCGCGTCGCGCGGCGGTCTCGGATGCTCGACACGGTCTCAGACGTGCGACCCAATCCGGACGATCATCGCCGATCACCCCCCGCCCGGCCTAGGGTCTCCGGGCGTATCGCCCTGTGAGGTCGGGGACGCGGCTGGCGGGGGTTGGCGGCCGGGGCCCGCGTCACCGTCCACCGCCTCCCCGGGCAGAACGCCTACACGCCGTGGTGGTTCCGCGGCCCGGCGGAGGTCGCGGCCCGGCTGGCGGCCGCGGCGAGCCAGGGGCCGACGGAGCTGTCGGTGGTGAGGTCGGCGCGGTAGGCCAGCGCCGCCGCCAGGTAGCGGTGTTCGCGCGAGGTCCACCGCCATCTGTGGCTCCGGCGGACCTCGTCGGGGCAGGGGACGAGACCGCCCCCGTCGCGGGCGCCCCAGATCGTGAGGCGCCACGCCCCTCCCCCGTCGCCCAGGTGGCCGTGCGCGTCCCGGGCCGTCGCCACGTCGGGGAACGCGAAGACCTGGACGGAGACGCAGACGGGGTTCTCTGGCGTGGCGTGCGGACCCGGCTGCTCCGCGTAGACGCCGACGACCACTTCGGCGCAGCCGCGGCGCGCGAGATCCTCGGCCAGGTCGCCGGGGCCGGCCTCACGGGAGGGGCGGGTGTCCTCGGCGATCCGCGCGAACGCGACGCCCAGGTCGTTGGTGAACCGCCGGGGCAGCAGGGCGTCCGGGGTGAACGGCGTCTCGTCGGTGGAGACGCGGTCCCAGGAACCGGGAGCGGGCGGCTGAGGCGCGCGCCGCGTGACGTCGGCCATCGGGCGGGTGGCCGGGGGCACCAGCACGGTGGGAGCGTCCGCCGCCGCGCACGACGCCGCTATCGCCTGGAGCCGCCGCTGGACCAGCTGTGCCGACTGGGGGCGCCGGTCGGGGTCCCGCCGCAGCAGTTCCGCGACGAGCGCGGTCACCTCCGGCGGCAGGCCGGAGGCGACCGTGTCGAGGGACGGGGCCTCCTCGTCGAGCTTGCGCCGCACGACCGCGATGCTGTTGTGCCCGGTGAACGGCGGCCGGCCGGCGAGCATCGCGAAGAGCATTCCACCGAGCGCGTACAGGTCGGAGCGCTCGTCGCCGCGCTCCGTGAGGAACTGCTCCGGCGCGCCGAACTCCGGCGTTCCGGCCGGGACCAGCTGGGAGGAGCGCGCCACGGTGAACGCGGCCTGGACGAACCCGGCGATCCCGAAGTCGATGACCTTCACCAGCCCGTCGTCGGCGAGGATCACGTTGTGGGGCTTGATGTCGTAGTGGATGACCCGGGCCCGGTGGGCGGCCTCCAGCGCGGCGCAGACGCCGACGGCGACGGCCACGGCACGCGTCAGGGGGAAGGGGCTGGCAGCCTGGAGACGCGCCGCGAGCGTCTGGCCCTCCACCTTCTCCATGACCAGGAACAGCACGTCGTCGTGGACGCCCCGGTCGTACAGGGCGGCGACGTGGGGGTGGACGATCTGGGCGGCGGCGACCGCCTCACGGTCGAACCGCTGGCGCAGGTCGGCGTGGTCGATCCCGTCGAGATCCAGCAGCTTGAGCGCGACCTCACGGCGGAGCACGCGATCCCGCGCGGCCCACACCTCGCCCATGCCGCCCCGGCCGAGACGGCCGGTCAGCTCGTAACGGTCCGCGATCAGCTTCCCCCGCTCCACGGGGTCAGCATACGAGGCGCCCGCGCCCCCGCGAAGACGGCCGTCTCGGCGCGCGCACGGGCGGATCCCGGTGACGCCGCCGGTGAGACCCGTGCCGCCCCGCTACGACCCCGCTACGAGAAGGGCGCCCGGAGGACGCCTCGCGCACGTCCTCACGGCCGGTCGTAGACGGTGGTGGGCACCGACCTCGCGCACAGCGTCCGCCGGATGATCGGCTCGATCCGCTCCCACTTCCCGCCGGCCAGGCCGCAGCCGATCCGGGGCATGTGCACGGACGCCTCCTCGGCCAGCGCCCGCTCGGCGACGGCGGTCAGACAGCGTTCGACCGCCTCGTAACGGATCGGCGGCCCGTTGCTGCCGGTCTTCGTCCCGTGCTGACCGATCATGTTCGCCACCTGGAGATCCGGCCGCACCCGGACCAGCCGCACCGCGCCCAGCCCGAAGTCGTTCCCCGCCCGCCCCCGGTACCAGAGCCGGTAGTCACGCTCCGGCTCCGGCCACCGCCGCGACAGCGCCAGCACGAAGCCCTTGCCCCAGCCACCCCGGTCGTTGCAGACATGAGCGATGATCTTCGCCCCCTTCGCCTGCGGCTCGGTGGCGTCCCCCGCGATGATCCGCAACGTGCTCGTCATCCCCCCAGTTTCGGCCACCGGCGGAGGCGTTGGCCACGGGTTTCGACGCCTCAGCCGTGACGCCCGGCCCGCACCGTGTCGGGGAAGGCGCCTTCGCGCACGAAGGGCTGTAGGCGGAGACGAAGACGGGACCCGGGAGTTTTGCCCTCTCCCGGGTCCCTGGGGTACCGCCTGATACGCACGCCCGAGCCGTTGAAGAGGGGACGGATCAGGGTCATGCCGTCGTGTTCTACCTTTGAACTACCGCACCACGGAGAGGTGCAGGCGAGAGTCGAACTCGCATGCGACGGCGTGTCCGTCCCCGGTCGCTCCGGCGATCGGCGGCGATGCTGAATCTTGAGCGAGAGTCTGAGCTTCACAGCGGTTGACAGCCGCCTCCGTCAGTCTGAACGTTCAGTTTCAGCTTGTGCTCACGCGCTCCCGGGGTCTCAGTCCGGGGCGCGTCGACCTCCGCCGTGTCCCCACCGCGGAGGTGTCCTTGGGGCGTTCAGCCGAGGAGGTAGCCGAAGACCGCGTCCCCGACGCGACGGTCGTCGACCTCCGTCGAGTTGGCCTCCTCACGGGCGAACTTCACCGCGTTCTGCAGCTTCTCCACGCGCTCCAGCAGCTCGTTCAGCCGGCGGGCCGAGAGGCTGCCGGAGAACTTCACCGTGGACCAGTAACCGATCGGCACATCCTCGTAGTACACCTCGACCTGCGCCGGGTGCTTCTCGGTGGCCTCGGCCTTGACGTGGTTGCGCGGGACCTTGCGGGTGCGGATGGTGCGGACCGGCTCGGTCTTCCACCAGTCGGTCGACGGGTCGAGCGACCAGGTCTCCGCGGCGTCCAGCACCGGCAGCTTCCTGACGAACGCGTGCACCTCGGTCAGCTGCTTCTCCAGGAAGAGCAGGTAGCTGACCGGCACGTCCGGCACGATGGTCCGGCCGTCGACCACGACGTCCGCGCGGGCCGTGCAGTTCGCCCAGTCCTTGGTCGCGGTGACGTCGAAGAGCCGGGTCAGCGAGGCCGCCATCTCTCTGAGCACGGTCTCGGCCTTGACCTGAACGCGGGTCGACTCGGGCGGCAGTTGCTCGCCCTCCTCGTCCTTCGGCTGGTAGGTGCGCGATATGCCGGCCAGCGACGCGGGCTTCTGCACCTCGCGATGGGCCGCCGCGACGTCCTGAGCCGTCCTGCTCTTGGCGCCCTTCTCGACGGCGATGATCTGATTGAGCTTCGCCACGATCTCCCCCTTCGAACAACGGCCACGCTATCCGAGCGGTCCCGCGCCGTGCACCGGGGTTTCCGGCCCGGCGGCCCCACGCCCGTCACCCCTTGACGGCGCCCGAGGTCAGGCCCGAGACCACGGCCCGGCGGAAGACCAGCACCAGCAGCGCGATGGGCAGCACCGAGACCGTCGCGGCAGCGAAGATCGTGCCGTAGGGAACGGTGAAGGTGGAGCCGAAGAGCGCCACGCCGACCGGCATCGTCCGGTAGTCGTCGGCCGTGTTGAGCGTGAGGCCGATCAGGAACTCGGTCCAGCAGGCGGTGAACGTGAAGATCGCGGCCGTGAACATCCCGGGCAGCGCCTGCGGCAGGATCACCCGCAGCACGGTCCGCACGGGGGAGGCGCCGTCCACCCAGGCGACCTCCTCCATCTCCTTGGGGATCTGGAGGAAGAAGTTCCGCAGGATCCAGATCGCGAACGGGATGTTGAGCGCCGTGTAGACCAGGATCAGGCCCTGGTAGCTGTTGAGCCAGCCGACCTCCCGCATCAGCAGGAAGAGCGGCGCGGCCAGCGCGATCGTCGGGAAGAGCGAGATCATCAGCAGCGCCACCATGATCGGCGACTTGCCGCGCAGCGGCAGCCGCGCCAGCGCGTAGCCGGCGAACGCGCTCAGCGCCAGCACGAGGCCGGTGGCGAGCAGCGAGACGGCGGCGGAGTTCAGCAGGTAGCGGCCGAAGTTGTTGTCGGTGAACGCCTGCCGGTAGTTCTCGAAGGTCAGCGTCTCCGGCCACGCCGTCGGCGGGTTGGCGCCCACCTCCTCCAGCGGCTTGAGGGAGCTGACGGCCATCCAGTACAGCGGCGCGGCCACGAACAGCGCGACCAGCAGCGCCCACAGGTGCGCCCAGCGGAAGTGGAAGCCCACACGGGGTCGAACATTCACTGCGTCTCCTCGTCGCCCACCCGCGCCTTGAAGGCCCGCAGGAAGATCAGACAGCCCACCAGCACGAGCGCCGCGGTGCTGGCCGCCACGGCGGCTCCCGGGCCGAAGTCCAGGTTGGTGAACATCACGTGCCAGCCCAGCAGCGCCAGCGACTCCGTCGCGTCGCCCGGACCGCCGCCGGTGAGCACGAAGGGCAGGTCGAAGATGCCGAACGCCTGGAGGACCCGGAAGAGCACCGCGATCACCAACGCGGGCCGCAGCAGCGGCAGTCGCACCTTCCAGAACGCGGTCCAGGCGCCGGCGCCGTCCACGCGCGCGGCCTCCACCACGTCGCTGGGCAGCATCATCAGCCCGGCCAGCACGATGATCGCCACGAACGGCGTGGTCTTCCAGACGTCCGCCGCCGCCATCGAGAGCACCGCGGGCAGCGGGGTGCCGAGGAACTGGAACGGCGTGCCCGTCAGCCCCTCGGTCATCGCGGTCAGCACGCCGTAGACGCCGTTGTACATGTAGGCCCACAGCTGCGCCGAGACCACCGTGATCATGGCCCAGGGAAGCAGCAGCAGCGCCATCATCCAG
Source organism: Streptomyces zhaozhouensis (assembly GCF_900230195.1). Lineage (GTDB taxonomy): Bacteria > Actinomycetota > Actinomycetes > Streptomycetales > Streptomycetaceae > Streptomyces > Streptomyces zhaozhouensis. The sequence goes on along the minus strand of NZ_OCNE01000001.1, from coordinate 432,263 downwards.
CCGCGCCCGCCGGAGAGCTGCTCCAGCACCAGCGCGATCAGGGTGCCGAGGACCAGCTCGGCGACGACGGTGCCGATGGTGTAGAGCACGGTGAAGACCACCGCGTGGCGCCAGCGGTCCGACTGGAGCAGCAGCTTGTAGTGCTCGCCGGTGAAGCCGGACAGCTGGAAGCCGTCGGCGGAGACCGTGACGTGGCTCAGGCTCATCGCGACGGAGAAGGCGATGGGGAAGAGGGTGACGGCGAGCACCACCAGCATCGCCGGCACGGTGAAGAGCCAGCCCAGCCGCGCGAACTTCCGGTCCAGCTCCGAGCGCCCCGACTCCTGGGGCAACGCCCGCCGGGGTTCGGTCCTGGGGGACTCCGTCCGCGCTCTGCCACCGCTCATAGGGCTCGGTCCTCCAGTGCGCGTCGGATGTCGTCCTCCGCCGCCCGCAGCGCGTTCGCGGTCGGGGACGAGCCGGCCAGGGAGCCGTTGATGTTGGTGTAGATGCCGTGGCTGATCTGCGGGTAACGAGGCGTCTGGGCCGGGCGGGCGACCAGGTCGAGGTCGGCGGCGACCTCCAGGACCGGGTTCTCCTTCTGGAGCCCCTCGTCGTTGAGCACGTCCTCGTTGGCCGGCAGCACCGAGTTCTCGGCCATCAGCCGCTGGGCCTCCGGGCCGGTCATCCAGTCGATGAAGACCAGCGCCGCGCCGATCCGCTCGCTGTGCGGGTTGACCATCAGGTTCCAGCCGCCGGCGGCCGAGCGGCCCTTCTCCTCGCCGCCCTCGAAGCCGGGCATCGGCATCACGCCCACCTTGTCGACGACCTGCGAGGCGAGCGGGTCGTTGGCCATGCCCCAGCCGTGGGACCAGTTGCGGTGGAAGGCGGCCTCGCCGTCGACGAAGGTCTGGAGCGACTGCTGCTCCTGGAAGCTGGTGGTGGCCGACGGCACCACGCCGCTGTCCAGCATCTGTCGCATGAAGTCCAGCACCGCGCGGTTCTCCGGCGAGTCGATGGCCGCCTTCGAGCCGTCCTCGGAGACGCTCCGGCCGCCGGCCGCGGCCGACAGCTCGGTCCAGTTGACGGTCAGGCCCTCGTAGTTGGCCCACTGCCCGACGTAGCCGAAGTCGACCTCGCCCTCGTCCTGGAGCCGCTCGGCCGACTCGGCCAGCTCCTGCCAGGTCCTCGGCTTCTCCAGACCGTGCTTCTCCAGCAGGTCCTTGCGGTAGTAGAGGAAGCCGGAGTCGACGTAGAGCGGCGCCGCCAGATGGTTGCCGTCGTACTCGGTGAGCCGGGAGCGCTCGTCGGGGTAGCGGTCCCAGAAGTCGTCGGGGAGATGTTCGTCCAGCGGCATCGCCAGCTGCGCGTCGCCGAACTGCGCGGGCCAGACCAGGTCGCCGTTGTAGACGTCGACGGCGCTGGAGCCGCCGGTGATCTCCGTGGTCAGGGTGGCCCGCATGGTGTCGGTGTTGTTGGGGGCCGGCTGGAAGTCCACGTTGATCTCGGGGTGGGCCTTCTCGAAGGCCGCGACCAACTGCTCGGGGAAACCCTCGGGGCCGAAGTTGATGGCGTACCAGGTGATGTCACCGCTGGCCGGGCCCACCCGCTCGGGGTCGACCGATGCCGCGTCGGCACCGGCCGATCCGCAGGCGGCGGTGGCCAGCAGAGCGGACACGGCCCAGAACGCCCTTGCGCTGCTGCTGATCGACGTACTCAGGACGTGCTCCTTGAGAAGACCCGCGTTCCAAGGGCCTCAGAGTCCCGTTTCCGTCAGCGCAGACCAAGCTAAAAACGCGTTAATCGGAAATATTCACCGGAAAGGTCCCGAAGGGGCGGCCGTCGATCGCCCCCCGGGACCCGCGCCGGCCGGCCCGGCTCACTCCTCGCCGGCCGCCAGCTCGCGCAGCAGCGTGATGTTCAGCTCGAAGGCCAGGCGGCACTCCTCGACGATCCGCTCCCGCTCCGCGTGGTCCACGGCGATCGCGTCCAGCGCCGCCCGGTACTCGCGCTTGAAGGCGGCCGGGTTGGGGACCGCGTCGAAGACGTAGAACCGCACCCCGTCGCCGCGCCGCGCCAGACCCCAGGTCTTCTCGGCGACGTTCCGCACCACCTGGCCGCCGGAGAGGTCGCCCAGGTAGCGGGTGTAGTGGTGCGCGACATAGCCGCCCGGCCAGCCCTCGGCGACCTCGGCGATCCGCTCCGTGTACCGCCCGGTGGCCGGCAGCGGCGCCACCGCGGCGCGCCAGTCCGCGCCCCCGTGCAGATGGTCCAGATCGCGCTCCAGCGAGGGGACGCGGAACAGCTCGGGCCGCACGAAGGGCCCGGCCACCGGGTCCTCGGCCAGCGCGCCGGCCGGCCGCTCCAACGCCCGGTAGACGAACCACAGTTGCTCGGTGTAGCGGCGGAAGCTCCCGACCCCGAGCCGGCCTCCCAGCAGGTCGTCCATGAACGAGGAGTCGTGCGCCGCCTCGTGCTGGGCGTGCGAGGCCCGGCGGATCAGGGCGGAGAACGGGGCGGGGGTGGCGTCGAGCACGGTCACGCGTGACCTCCAGAGCCTGGGGCGGGGCGCGACAGCCCGCCGCGCCCCGCCATACTGGCTACTTAGGCTTACCTAAGTCAAGGAGTTCCCGACAGCTTGTCGGTAACACCGCGTCGGCCCGCGACGCCTTTCCCGCTCAGGGCAGCGTCAACACCTCGGCGCCGCCCTCGGTCACCACCAGCGTGTGCTCGAACTGCGCGGAACGCCGTCCGTCCCTGGTCACGACCGTCCACTCGTCGTCCCACATCTCCCATTCGTGGGTGCCCAGATTGAGCATCGGCTCGATCGTGAACGTCATCCCCGGCACCAGCACCGTGTCGGCGCCCGGGTCGTCGTAGTGCGGCACGATCAGCCCGGAGTGAAACGCCGTGTGCACACCATGACCGGTGAAGTCCCGCACCACGCCATAACCGAAACGCTTCGCGTAGGACTCGATCACCCGCCCGATCACGTTCAGCCGTCGACCGGGCCGCACCGCCCGGATCGCCCGGTCCAGCGCCTCCCTGGTCCGCTCCACCAGCAGCCGCGACTCCTCGTCCACCGACTCCGGGCCGCCCACCAGGTACGTCGCGTTGGTGTCGCCGTGCACCCCGCCGACGAACGCGGTGATGTCCAGGTTGACGATGTCGCCCTCCCGCAGCACCGTCGAGTCCGGGATGCCGTGGCAGATCACCTCGTTCACCGACGTGCACAGCGACTTCGGGAAGCCCCGGTACCCCAGCGTCGACGGGTAGGCGCCGTGGTCGCAGAGGAACGCGTGCGCCACCGCGTCCAACGCGTCGGTGGTGACGCCCGGTTCGATGTGCCGCGCGGTCTCGGCCAGCGCCTGGGCCGCGATCCGGCCCGCGACGCGCATCCGCTCGACCGTCTCCGCGTCCTGCGCGTCGGGTCCCTCGTAACGGGCGGGCGCCGGCTGCCCCACATACGCGGGCCGGACGATGGCGGAGGGCACGGAACGCCGAGGCGAGACCCTGCCGGGCTGAAGAAGTGACTGGCCAGACATGCGTCAGAGTCTACGGGCGGGCAGGATAAGGAACATGGCTCTCTTCAAGCGCAAGGCCGACACCACGGCGGACGACGACCGGTGGTACTACTGCCTGCGGCACCAGACGGTCGAACAGGGCCTCCAGTGCCCGGGAAAGGACCGGATGGGCCCCTACGCCACCCGCGAGGAGGCCGCCCAGGCGCTGGAGACCGCCCGCGACCGGGACGAGCGCTGGCGCGAGGATCCCCGGTGGAACGACGACCCCGACCGCAGGGGCCGTCCCGAGGGCGACGACCCCGGCCCCTGGTGACCGTCAGCCCGCCGTGAACAACGCGACAACCGCCCGGAAACCGCCGCTTCCGGTGGCAGGATCGGGCCCATGACCACACATGACGCCACCTCACCCCAGCGCCCCGACCCCTGGGAGCTGCCCGACGTCTCCGACCTGGTGATCGGCGTGCTCGGCGGCACCGGCGACCAGGGCCGCGGCCTCGCCTACCGGCTGGCCCGCGCCGGCCAGCGGGTCGTCGTCGGCTCCCGCGCCGCCGACCGCGCCGCCGCCGTCGCCGAGGAGATCGGCCACGGCGTCGAGGGCGCCGACAACGCCGAGTGCGCCCGCCGGAGCGACGTGGTGATCGTGGCCGTCCCCTGGGAGGGGCACGCCCGCACCCTCTCCTCGCTCACCGCCGAACTCGCCGGCAAGCTCGTCGTGGACTGCGTCAACCCGCTCGGCTTCGACAAGCGCGGCGCCTACGCCATCGTCCCCGAGGAGGGCAGCGCCGCGGAGCAGGCCCAGGCGCTCCTGCCCGACTCCCGCGTCACCGCCGCCTTCCACCATCTCTCGGCCGTCCTGCTGAAGGACCCGGAGCTCGAACGGATCGACACCGACGTGATGGTGCTCGGCGAGTCCCGCGAGGACTGCGCCACGGTCCAGGCCATCGCCCAGCTCATCCCCGGGATGCGCGGCGTCTTCGCCGGCCGGCTGCGCAACGCCCACCAGGTCGAGGCGCTGGTCGCCAACCTGATCTCCGTCAACCGCCGCTACCGCGCCCACGCGGGCATCCGGCTGACCGACATCTGAGCCGCCGGGGGACAATGGCGGTCGCGCCCGTTTCCGACCGGCGCGCGACCGCCGTTCACCAGCGCTTCCGGAAGGCCGACCGATGGCAGCCACGACCTCACCCACCCACGCGCGCCGACTCAGCCTCTACGCCCTGGCGCTCTGCCTGCTGACCGTGGTCGCGGCCGTGCTCTCGTTCGTCCAGGGCAACTGGTTCGGCATCATCTGGGTGCTGCTCGCCGGTCTCTCCTCGAACATGGCCTGGTACTACTCCCGCAAGGCGAAGTCCTAGCGGGCCGGCGGCCGGGAGTCGACAGCCCACCCGACCGCCCAGGGCCCTGGCCGTCCCGGGGAACCCGGGGGACCGCCTCAGTGGAAGCTGTGCTCCTCGGCCGGGTAGGCGCCGCCCACCACGTCGTCCGCGAAGGCCCTGGCCGCGTCGCCCAGCGCCGTCCGCAGCTGCCCGTACTGCTTGACGAAGCGCGGCAGTCGGCCGCCCGGCCACTCGGTCATGCCGGCCATGTCCGTCCAGACCAGCACCTGCGCGTCGCACTCGGGGCCCGAGCCGATCCCCACCGTCGGGATGTAGAGGCTGCGGGTCACCTCGGCCGCCAGCTCGGCCGTCACCAGTTCGAGCACCACGGCGAAGGCGCCCGCGTCCTGCACGGCCTTGGCGTCCCGCAGCAACTGCGCCGCCGCCTCCTCGCCCCTGCCCTGCACCGGGTGGCCGCCGTACGCGTGCACCGACTGCGGGGTCAGACCCACGTGCGCCATCACCGGGATGCCGGACTCGACCAGCAGCCTGATCTGGTCGGCGGAACGCTCGCCGCCCTCCAGCTTCACCGCGCCGACCCCGGCCTCCTTGACCAGGTGCGTGGCGCTGCGCAACGCCTGGCCCGGACCCTCCTGGAACGAGCCGAACGGCAGGTCGCCCACGATCAGCGCCCGGCTGGTGCCCCGCACCACGGCCGCGGACAGCATGGTCATCTGCTCCAGGGTGACCGGCACCGTGGAGTCGTAGCCGAGCGCCGTGTTCCCCATCGAGTCGCCCACCAGCATCACGGGGATGCCGGCCTCGTCGAAGACGGACGCGGTCATCGCGTCGTAGGCGGTGAGCATCGGCCACCGCTCGCCACGCCGCTTGGCCGCCGCGATGTCCCTCACCGTGATCCGGCGGTTGCTCTTGCCGCCGTAGAGCCCTGTGCGCTCGGAAGTCGCCGGCGCCTGGGCAGGAGTGTGCTGCGTCATCACGCTGCTCCTGTTCTCGTGATCTCGAAGCGCCTCAACGGCGTCCCCGGACTTCTTCCAGCATCCCACCGACCGACGCGGGCGGGAAGTGGGGTGCGGGGATCCCGGTGATATAACGGGAACCCCGCGCCACACCCCGACCGTCCTCCCCGTCGAGGTCCCGCGCGGAGTATGCGGAGTACGCGGAGTATTGGGTGCGCGAGAGCCCGGACAACGGCACGATCGGTCAGCGAGGGCGCGAATGGCACAGCTGGACACCCCGGACGCTCGGGAGGGGGCGCCGGAGGGCGGTCCGGAGGGCGGCCCCGACGCGTCGGGTGCCCCCAGGCCGCGCTGGAGCGACCGGGTCGGTCGCTGGCGGCGCGGGCTGTGGCCCGCGGGGTTCGCGCTGGCGCTGGCTCTGCTGGTCAGCCTGCACGCGCGGATGCCCAACCGCATAGGGAACGTGGGCAGCCTGCTGGAGACCTTCCTCCCCTGGTGCGCGCTGCTCTTCCCGGTGCTGGCCCTCTGCGCGGTGCTGCGCCGCTCGGTGACCGCGCTGGTCGCCCTGCTGGTGCCGGTGCTGGTGTGGACCAACCTCTTCGGCGGGCTGCTGCTGGACAAGACGGGTTCCGGCGGCGAGCTGATGGTGGTCAGCCACAACGTGGACGCGGACAACGGCGACCACGCCGGCACCGCCCGGCAGATCGCCGAGAGCGGCGCGGACGTCGTGGCGCTCCAGGAGGTGCCGGGGTCCGAGCGGGAGCTCTACGAGGCGGAGCTGGCCGAGGCGTACCCGCACCACGCGGTCGAGGGCACCGTCGGGCTGTGGAGCCGCTACCCGATGGAGGATGTCGCGCCGGTCGACACCGGGATGGGCTGGACGCGGGCGCTGCGCGGCACGGTCCAGGCGGAGCGCGGTCCCGTCGCCGTCTATGTGGCGCACCTGCCGTCCGTGCGGGTGCAGTTCAGGGCCGGCTTCACCGCCGAGCAGCGGGACAGGTCGGCCGAGCTGCTGGGGGAGGCGATCGCCGCCGAGTCGGTGGACCACGCGGTGCTGCTGGGCGACCTCAACGGCACCATGAACGACCGGGCGCTGGCGCCGCTGACCTCGCAGCTGCGCTCCACCCAGGGCGCGGCGGGGGCGGGGTTCGGCTTCAGCTGGCCGGCGGGGTTCCCGATGGCCAGAATCGACCAGATCCTGGTCCGCACCCTGGAACCGGTGTCCTCCTGGACACTCTCCGCGACCGGAAGTGATCATCTGCCGGTCGCGGCCCGGGTGGACTTCTAGGGCGGACCGCGAGGCGGACGCCCCGGGCGCTGTCGCGGGGCGGGTGATCGCTTTCGCCCGTCCTCGCCTTCTTTTCGTCGTTCTTTCTCCGATTGATTTACTTTTGAGAGAGATCCCGACGCCTGGAGGGTCCCGCATGGCACGCACCCGGTACGCCCCCGACCGCGGGCTGACCCGACGCATGGGGCTCACCATGTTTCTCATCGGGCTGCTCTACGTGGTCTTCGTCGGCGTGCTGATCGCCGCCTTCGGCAACGCCTGGCCGTTCATCGTGCTCGTGGCCGGCGGGTTCCTGTTCGCGCAGTTCTGGTTCAGCGACCGCATCGCCGCGTACAGCATGGGCGCGCGCGAGGTCACCCCGGAGCAGGCACCCGAGCTGCACGGGGCCGTGGACCGGCTGTGCGCGCTGGCCGACATGCCCAAGCCGAAGGTGGCCATCGCCGACACCGACGTGCCCAACGCGTTCGCCACCGGGCGCAGCCAGAAGAAGGCCATGGTCTGCGCCACCACCGGGCTGCTGCGCCGGCTGGAGCGCGACGAGCTGGAGGGCGTGCTGGCGCACGAGCTGTCGCACGTGGCGCACCGGGACGTGGCGGTGATGACGGTGGCCGCGTTTCTCGGGGTGCTGGCCGGGCTGATCACCCGGATCGCCCTGTGGACCGGCCTGAGCCGGGGCGGCCGGAACAACAACGCGCTGCTGTTGCTGATCCCGCTGGTCAGCGCCGTGGTCTACGTGATCAGCTTCCTGCTCACCCGGGTGCTCTCGCGCTATCGCGAGCTGTCCGCCGACCGCACCGGGGCGCTGCTGACCGGCCGGCCCTCCGCGTTGGCCTCGGCGCTCACCAAGGTCTCAGGACAGATGGGGCGCATCCCCACCAGGGACCTGCGGCAGGCGGAGCCGTTCAACGCGTTCTACTTCGCCCCGGCGCTCTCCGGGGACGGGCTCAGCCGGCTCTTCTCCTCGCATCCGACGCTGGAGCAGCGGCTGGACCGGCTCGGCAGGCTCTCCCGGGAGCTGGGCCAGCCCTGACGCCGCCGGGCGTCGGGGGAAACGTGACGGAGCGGGTGTGAGAGGAACGGGAGACATTCGGTGGGCTTTCTCGACGCGATCCTGGGGCGCCGTAAACCGGTCAAGCCGGATCTGGACCAGCTCTTCGCGGTTCCCTCGGCGGCCGTCACCCTGGCGGCGGGCGGCGGGTTCACGCCGACGGGCGCGGGCTCGGTCTGCTTCGCCAGCGTGGAGGGCGGCGCGTTCGCCCGGCTGCGGGACGAGGTGCACGAGCTGCTCGACGCCGACCTCGACCCGGGCGGCGGGGGCGGCCATCCGGTGGAGTTCTCCCGGGACGACTACGGCTACAGCTGGCTGCTCGCCCGCCATCCCGCGGCGGAGCTGACCGCGCTGGTCAACGACCTGCACGCGGTCAACACGCTGCTGCGGGACGGCGGCTTCGGTCCCCAACTGCTGTGCTCGCTGGTCGGGTTCCGGGACGCCGAGGGCCGTTCGCTGGCGCTGGTCTACCTCTACAAGCGCGGCACCTTCTACCCGTTCGCGCCGCTGCCCGGCGCGAAGGAGCGCCGGGACAACGGGCTGGAGCTGCGGGTGCGCGCCCTGCTCGCCGACGATCTGCGGGTGGAGGAGGAGCTCGGCCGCTGGTTCCCGGTCTGGGGCGCGCCCGGGTTGTGAGCGGGAGGGGCCCGGCCGTCGTCGCGTGGCCGGGCCGCCGTCCGCGCGTCAGGCGGTGTGCAGGGTGAGCCCGTAGGCGTTGAGGATCTCGTTGAGCGGCTGGTACCAGGTCTCGCCGCCGCTGGAGCAGTTGCCCCAGCCGCCGGAGGTGACGCCCTGGGCCTGGTCACCGCTGATGTAGGAGCCGCCGGAGTCGCCGCCCTCGGCGCAGACGCTGGTCTTGGTCATCTGGCGCACCTGGGTGCCGTCGCTGTAGTTGACCGTCTCGTTCTTGGCCATCACCGAGCCGCAGTGCCAGCCGGTGGTGGAGCCGGAGCGGCAGATGGAGGCGCCGATCGGGGCCTCGTTCGAGCCGCGCACCAGCTGGTCGGAGGTGGCGCCCCAGCCGAGCACGACGGGCTCGGTCCACCAGCCGCTGCCGACGCTCACCCAGGCGTAGTCGTTGCCGGGGAACGAGGAGCCCTGGAAGGTGCCGATGTGGGTGCGGTCCCAGCCGGAGACGGCCTGGCCCTGCGGCCCGCAGTGGCCCGCGGTGACGAAGCCGCCGTGCACCGAGAAGCCGATGGAACAGCGCACGTTGCCGGTGTAGTACGGGTCGCCGCCCACGGTGCCGGCGGCGAAGGTGGACGGGGCCTCGGGGATGCTGCCGACCGTGACGGGACCGGCCTCCTCGGCGGCGGCGACGAACTCCGCCACCCCGGCGGAGGACTCCTGGCCCTCGACGAGGTCGATGACCACGCTGTTGACGCGCGGGTCGACCCGCCAGCTCGCGACGCCGGCGGGCGCGCCCACCTCGTCGGCCAGCGCGTCGACGGAGGCGAGGGTGGCGTCGAGCGCGGCCTGGCCGTGCTCGACCAGGGTGGTCTCGGCGCCCGTCGCCTCGACCCGGGAGACCCGGGTGTCGTCGGTGACCGCGACGACCAGGTCGCCGCTGGCCGGGTCGAACCAGCTGCCGCCGAAGGTGGAGCCGGCAGCCTGCCGGGCGTCCGGCTCGGTCGCGATGGCCGCCTCCTCGGCGGCGAGCCGCTCGACGGCCTCGGCCTCGGTGAGGCCGAAGTCGCTCTGGAGGGCGGTGAGCAGGGCCTCGGAGGCGACGGGTTCCGAGGAGGAAGAGGACGAGGCCGAGGCACTGGCCGCGGCCGTGCCGGCGAGGGTGCCCGCGACCAGCAACGCGGACATGCCAAGACGGATGCCGGAGTTACGTCTCATGTGTGGGGTACTCCTTTGATGCTCTACCTGTGAGGGGGTGGAACAGCAAAGGGCGGGAGCGCTCTCACCTCTGCGGGAGAGAGCGTACGGTCACGGCATGTACATGTCTAGACCAAGGGAGGAACGGGCATCGGCGCCGCCCGAACGGTCACCGGGCGGGCGTCCGGGCGGTCGCGGGCGGGCGTCGAGGCCGTAGTCGAGAACGTCGCCGAAGCGGTCAACTCCCCTCGCGCCACCCGCTGGTGATGGGCAGCCTGCGGTCCTTTCCGAAACCCTTCGGCGAGATCTTGGTCCCCGGCGGATACTGCCGCCGCTTGTACTCCGCCCGGTCCACCAGCCGCAGCACCTCGGTCACCAGCTCGGGGGCGAAGCCCTCCGCCACGATCGCCGACCAGCCCTGGTCCCGGTCCACATACCGCTCCAGCACCGCGTCCAGCGTGTCGTAGTCGGGCAGCGAGTCCGTGTCCACCTGCCCCGGGCGCAGTTCGGCGCTCGGCGGCTTGGCGATCGAGTTCTCCGGGATCGGCGGGGTCTCGCCGCGGGCCGCCGCCGCCTCGTTCCGCCAGCGCGCCAGCCGGTAGACGCCCGTCTTGTACAGGTCCTTGATCGGCCCGTAGGCGCCGACCGAGTCGCCGTAGAGCGTGGAGTAACCGACCGCCAGCTCGCTCTTGTTGCCGGGAGCCAGCACGATGTGGCCCTCCTGGTTGGAGAGCGCCATCAGCAGCGTGCCACGCAGCCGGGACTGGAGGTTCTCCTCGGCCAGCCCGGTCAGCCCCACCTGCTCCTGGTAGGCGTCGAACATCCCGCCGATCGGGATCGTCCGCAGGTCGAGACCGGTCCTGCGCGCCAACTCCCTGGCGTCCTCCACCGAGTGCTCCGAGGAGTAACGCGAGGGCATCGCCACCCCGAAGACCCGCTCCGGACCCAGCGCGTCACAGGCGATCGCCGCGCAGAGCGCCGAGTCGATGCCGCCGGAGAGCCCGAGCAGCACCGAGCGGAAACCGTTCTTCTCCGTGTACGCCCGCACCCCGGTGACCAGGGCCCCGTACATCTCCTCCGCGTCGTCCAGCCGCCGCGCCTCGCCGCCGGTGAACTCCGGCGCGTACGGGGCCGACGGTTCCGCCGACAGCGTCAGACGGTCGACCCTCAGCCCGTCGTCGACCGTGCCGCCCGGCGGCTCGGCGGCGGCGGCCGGCAGCTCGACGTCCAGCAGCAGGCACTCCTCCTCGAACTGCGGCCCCCGCGCCAGCACCGTGCCGTCCCGGTCCACCACCAGCGAGTCCCCGTCGAAGACCAGCTCGTCCTGGCCGCCGACCATCGCCAGATACGCCAGCGCGCACCCCGCCTCGCCCGCCCGCCTGCGGACCAGCTCCAGCCGGGTGTCGTCCTTGGCCACCTCGTACGGCGAGGCGTTGATCGCCAGCAGCAACCCCGCGCCCGCCGCCCTGGCCGCCGGGACCCGCCCGCCGTCCTGCCACAGGTCCTCGCAGATCGCCAGCGCCACGTCCACACCGCGCACCCGCACCACGGGCAGCGTGTCGCCCGGCACGAAGTACCGGTACTCGTCGAACACCCCGTAGTTCGGCAGATGGTGCTTGGCGAAGGTCAGCGCCACCCGGCCGCCGTGCAGCACCGCCGCGGCGTTCCGCGGCGCGCCCGCCGGGCGGCCGAGGTGCGCCCGCGCCTGGTCGGTGCGGTCCAGGTAGCCGACGACCACCGGCACCTCGCCGAGGCCCTCCGCCGCCAGCCGCTCGGCCAGCGCGCCCAGCGCGTCGCGGCTGGCGCCGGCGAACGAGGCGCGCAGCGCCAGGTCCTCCACCGGGTAGCCGGTGAGCATCATCTCGGGGAACGCCACCAGATGGGCGCCGCGCTCCACGCTGTGCCGGGTCCAGCGCAGCACCGCTTCCGCGTTGCCGGTCAGGTCGCCGACGGTCGCGTCGACCTGGTTCAGGGCGAGTCGTAGCTGAGGCATGGTCGCGAGTGTAATCGTCCAACTGACGCGATGGGTGGGGGCGACCCGTCGCGTTCCGGCCGTTGTGGCTGCCCGTGGTTCCTGTGTCACCAGTGGTGATGGCCGCGCGGGCGCCTCGATCCGGCCAGCGCGCCCCAGCATGGCCGATTGCCGCCCCGACAGGCAGGGCAGAGCTTGGTAGGCGCGGCGACCAACGGAGCAGACGGGAGGCGGCCCATGCCTCAGAACGTGCGGTTCTTCCTGCCGTTCGAGAGCCGGACCAGCCCCTCCGCGGGGCGTGCGCGGGCACACCATCTCGACTGGGTGCGCGCCCACGAGCTGGTCGCCGAGGGCCCCGCGCTCGGGGCGTACGCCGACTGGCGCCTCACCGACCTGGCGGCCTACGCCTATCCGGAAGCCGTCGGCAAGGACCTGGATCTGGTCACCGACGCCGTCGGGCTCGGCTTCCCGCTGGACGACCAGTTCGACGGCGAGTTGGGCCGCCGCCCGGGAAGCGTCGCCCGGCTGACCACGGCGCTGGCCGCCGTCACCTACCGCCCGCCCGGCGCGCCCCCGACGCTCGACCTCCCGCTGACCCGCGCCTACGCCGACATGTGGCGGCGCGCGGTCGACGGCATGTCACCGGCCTGGCGGGAGCGCGCCGCCCGGAACCTCACCCGCTTCTTCCGCTCCTACGTGCGCGAGGCGCACAACCGCCTCTCGCCCGCGCCCCTCGACGAGCACTCCTATCTCGCGCTGCGCCGCGAGGCCGTCGGCACCGGCCCCTGCTTCGACCTGATCGAACGCGCCGGGCACTTCGAGGTGCCCGCCCGCGCCTACTGGAGCGCCGAGACCCAGATCCTCACGCGCTGCGCCGGTGACGTCATCTTCCTCTGCAACGACGTGCACTCCCTGGAGCGCGAGGAGGACCAGGGCGACCCGCACAACCTGGTGCTCATCCGCCGCCGCGCCCAGGGCTGTTCGCGCGAGTCCGCCGTCCGCCAGGTGGTGGAGCTGGTGCGCGGGCGCGTCGAGCTCTTCCAGCGGGTCGCCGCCCGGCTGCCGGCGCTCGCCGAGCGGCTCTCCCTCGACGCGGCCGGCCGGGAGGCCACCGAGCGCTATGTCGCCGGGCTGCGCTGCTGGATGGCGGGCAACCAGCGCTGGGCCGTGACCTCCGCCCGGTACGCCGGGGGCGCCGGGGGCCGGGACGTGGTGGGCGACCTCACCACCCCGGGGCGCCAGTCCGGCCCGCTCAGCGGCTCCGGCGCCCGCCCGTCCGCTCCACGCCGTCCGTCGGGTCCTCCGCCCGGCTCCACCGTCGCCGCAGTGTCGACCAGAACGAGGACCGCTCCGCCGTAGCGCTCTCCTCCGCGTCCGCGCCGACCCGCGGCGCCGGACGCGGGCGCCCCCGCGCCGACCTGCGGCCGGGCGCCGGCGGCACCAGCGAGACCCGCTCGGTCCGCGTCCGCGGCGTGAACTCGACGGGCAGCGCCACCAGATGGCGCGACCATGTCGACGCCGACCAGTCCAGCTCGTCAGGCTCCAACGTCAACCGCAGGTCGGGCAGCCGGGAGAGCAGCACCTCGATCCCGGTCACCGTGATCGCCCGGCCGATGTCCTGGCCCGGGCACTCGTGCGGGCCACTGGTGAACGACAGATGGGAGCGGTTGCCGTGCATCGGCGCGCCGGGCGCCGGCCGGATCGCCGGATCGGCGTTGGCCGCCGCCAGCCCCAGAAGTAAGATGTCCCCCTTGCGGATGTTCTGTCCGCCCAACTCCACGTCGTCGCTGGCGAACCCGCCCGGGCAGACGGAGATCGGCGGCTCGTCCCACAGCACCTGCTCCACCGCCGCCGGCAGCGTCATCCGGCCGCCGTGCAGGGAGCCGCGGAAGCGCGGGTGGGTGAAGACCACCCGGAGCGTGTTGACGATCAGGTTGGTCGTCGTCTCGTTCGCCGCGACCAGCACCAGCCGCAGATGGTGCAGCACCTCCTCGTCCGTCAGCTCAGCCGGGTGCGCGATCAGCCAGGACGCCAGGTCGTGCCCCGGCGTCGCGTGCTTGGTGGCCACCAGGTCGGTCAGCGCCTGCTGGATGTAGCGGTCGGCCGAGACCGCCTTCTCCGTGCCGATCAGCAGTTGCCGGCTCGCCTCCACCAGCCGGGGCCCCTCCTCCTCCGGCAGCCCCAGCACCACGGTCAGCACCAGCATCGGCAACTGCTGCGCGTACTGCGCCAGGATCTCCGCGCGCCCCTCGGCGGCGAACCGGTCGATCAGCTGGTGCCCGTAGAGCTGCACGTAGCGCCGCAGGCCGCGCCGGTCGAAGCGCTCCAGCGACTCGTTGACCGCGCCGCGCAGCCGCTGGTGGGTGCCGCCGTCCTGGTGGGTGCAGTCCGGGCCCCAGCGCAGCACGGGAGCGATGGGGGAGTCGGTGCCGATCTCGCCGCGCTGCCAGGGCGACCAGGCGCGGCCGTCCCTGCGGAAGCGCCGCGGGTTCCGGGTCACCTGGAGGATCTCGTTGTACCCGAGCACCAGCCAGGCGGGCACGTCGCCCTCCAGCAGCACCGGGGCCACCGCGCCGTGCTCGTTGCGCAGCCGCTCGTAGAGGCCCATCGGGTCGGCGGAGGCGCCGGGGCCGTAGAGCCGCTGCACCCCGTCGGGGCCGCCGGCGGCGTGCGCCGGGCAGCCGGGCGGTGCCGCGCCCAACGAGCCGAGCGCGTGGGAGGGTTCGGATGGGGTGGTCACGGTGCCTCCGAGGGGGACGGGGATGCGGTGACGGCCGGGGAGGGCGGATCGCCCTCGGTCGCTCGGGCGTACAGGTGGCGCAGCAGGGTCAGCAGCACCTCGCGGCTGGAGTCGAAGCCCCGCGCGTCGCAGGTGACCACCGGCACCCTGGCCGGCAGGTCGAGGGCGGCCCGCAGCTCGGGCACGGGGTGCAGCGGGGCGTCGGGGAAGGTGTTGACCGCCACCACGAACGGGACCCCGCACTCCTCCAGCCGGTCCATCGCCTGGAAGCTGTCCTCCAGCCGGCGGGTGTCCACCAGCACCACGGCGCCCAGCGCGCCCTCGATCACGCCGTTCCACAGGAACCAGAACCGCTGCTGGCCCGGGGTGCCGAAGAGATAGAGCACCAGCCGTTCGTCGAGGGTGATCCGGCCGAAG
Source organism: Streptomyces zhaozhouensis (assembly GCF_900230195.1). Classification (GTDB taxonomy): domain Bacteria; phylum Actinomycetota; class Actinomycetes; order Streptomycetales; family Streptomycetaceae; genus Streptomyces; species Streptomyces zhaozhouensis. Next base: position 417,178 of record NZ_OCNE01000001.1, on the reverse strand, counting down.
TCCATCGCCACGGTCGTCTCGGTCTTGCGCTCGACGCCCGCCAGGTCGTCGACGCCCGCGCCGGCCTGGGTCATGGTCTCCTCGGTGGTCAACGGCCGGATCTCGCTGACCGAGCCGACCATCGTGGTCTTACCCACCCCGAACCCGCCGACCACCACCACCTTGACGGACTGCTCGGCCGAGCTGGGCAGCAGGTCCTCCTCGCGGGGACCCCCGGCGTACGCGGCGTGCCGCCCGGCGGTGTCAGAGTCGTTGTAGGCCATCGATCAGTGCCCTCAGAGTGTCGAGATCGGGATCGGCGGCGGCCTGACGCTGCTCCACCCTGGTCTGCCTGACCTCCACCTGGGAGCTGTCCAGCAGGTCCGTGAGCAGCACGGTCGCCGCGCTGAACGGGAGCCCGAGATAGGCCGAGATCTCCGCGACCGAGATCGGGTAGCGGCACATCCGCAGCAGCGCGGTGTGCTCGGGGGACTGTCCGGAGTGCGGGTCGGCCCTGGCCACCACCAGCGTGACCAGGTCGAGCGCCATCGCGTCGGCCGACTCGCTGCGGCCCCCGGTGACCACATAGAGCGGAACGGGCTGGTCGTCGTCCGGCTTCCGGCGCGCCGGCTCGTCCTCGGCCTCCTCGGGCACGGTCACGGCACGGCCCGTTCCGGCGTCCGGGAACCGGTGGACAGATGCTCGCCGATGCGCAGCACCAGGTCCCGCATCCGCTGGCTGATCAGCCCCGGGTCCACCTCGGCGTCCGCGGTCACCGCGAGATAGGAGCGCTCGCCGGCCGACATCAGGTAGAAGAACCCGCCGGTCAGCTCCAGCAGCACCATCTTCACGTCGCCCTCGTCGCCCGGGAGCTCTGACGCGATGGACTGGGCCAGGCTCTTGATGCCGGAGGCGGCCGCCGCCAACCGGTCGCCGCTGTCCCGCTCGTCGCCGTGCTGTGCCATGCACAGCCCGTCAGCCGACAGCACCACGATGTGCCGGATACACGGGACGGAGGCGGCCAGGTCCCTGAGCATCCAGTCCATGTCCTTGAACCGACGCTGTGTCACGTGCTTCTCACCTTGTTTCCGAGTTTGTCCGAGGGGTCTGTGCGGGGGCTCGCGGGGTGGGTCGCGCGGGGCGCGCGCGGCCCGCTCAGGGGCCTGGGCGCCTGGCCTCGCCGGATCCCCCGCCGGGCGGCGGCTCCTCGGGCTCCGACCTGATCCCGGCGAAGAAGGCGTCCACCCACAGGCCCGACTCGCGGCGCTCGGGCACCGCCCGCCGCGCGGCCGCCGGCTCGGCCGCGGCGCGGGGCGCCGGCGGTTGCGCCCCGGCGGCCGTACGCCGCCTGCGGCGCTGCGGCAGGCCGTTGGCGTTGCGCTCGTACGCGGGTGTCTCCTCGTCCAGCTCGCCGATCGGCAGGTGCCACTGCGGCGTGGGGCGGATCGCCGGCACCGGGTACTTGGGCGGCGGCACGGCCGTCAGCAGGTCGTCGGGGAGGAAGACGACGGCCCGCACGCCCTCGCAGGTGGAGGGGCGCAGCGAGATCTTGACGCCGTGGTGGCTGGCGAGGATGCCCGCCACCCGCAGCCCGATCCTGGCCGTCTCGCCCAGGTCCTCCAGGTCGAGGCCGTCCACACCCTGCTGCAGCAGGAACTCCGCGCGCCTCCGCGACTCCTCCGTCAGCCCGGCGCCCTTGTCCTCGATGGAGACCTCGACGCCGGAGGCGACCTCCTCGGTGTTCATCACCACGGTGCTGCTGGGCGGGGAGTAGCGGGTCGCGTTGTCCAGCAGCTCGCCCATGATCATGATCAGCGGCTCGACGGCGTGGCCGACCACCGCCGTCTCGATGACCCGGTGCTGCTCGACCCGCAGGTACTCGTTGATCGGGCCCGAGCCGGCGCGCATCACGTCGTGCAGCGAGATGGGCCTGGCCCAGCGCCGCACCGGGGCGCCGCCGCCGACCACGGCGAGGCTGGTGGCGAAGCGGCCGGTGACGTTGATGCGGTGCTCCAGGTGCATCAGGTCGCTCAGCACCTCGGGGGTGCCGTGCCGGAACTGCATCTTGGCGATGTCGTCCTGGAGGCGGTGGATCTCGGACTGGATGCGGTGCGCGATGTTGACGATCGCGCGCTTCGCCGAGTCGCGCTGCAACTCCTTCTCGCGCAGCACGTCGAGGATGCCGAAGGCCATGCCCTCGAAGGCGGCGACGAGTTGGGGGTCGGAGGCGGTCTCCTCGGGGAGCGAGGGGATGACGTCGTCCTCCAGGTCGCCGTTCTTCATCCGGTCGAGGGCGACGGGCAGCAGGTCGTAGGCCATCAGGTCGGCGTCCGCGACCTGGCGGTGGACGCGCTCGCGCAGCAGCCGGACGACCCGCCCGCGCCGCGCCGTCTCGCCCGCCGTCAGCAGCACGGCGAGCGTGGCCAGGCCGCCGCACCAGACCACGGCGAGGCGGGCGTCGGCGGGCACCAGGAACACGGCCCCCAGCGCGCCGAGCGCCACCAGGGCGGGCGGAACGAACCACCGTCCGCTCGGCAGGACCGGTCGGCTGGTTCGCTCTAATGAACCGACGTGCACCATGGGCTTCCTCACTGGCTTGCGGCGGACGGGGGGCGTGTGACGGACGGGTGTCCGACGCGTTGACGACTGTGGACGGCGGGGTCTTGGGCGGTCGGTCGGTCCCTGGTCGGGCCGGTCTGGTCGGTCCGGTGGTCTGCTGCGGTCCTGACGGCGGGTCGGCACGGGACGGTGGCCCATGCCCCTGACATGAGCGGCCGCGACTGGGTGTAGCCGCGACAACTCGCTATGTGACACAGGAGAGTAGAGGGCCGCCGGCGGGTGCCGCAGGCACTTGCGGAAAGCTCCCCCGAACGAGGGGCCCACCGCCGGTTTCGCCTCGGCTCCGGCGGGCCAGAGCTCCCGGTGACCTGCGGGTTCGCCGATTCCGGCGCGCTGCTGGCGTTCCGTGAAGCCATGGCCAACGACTGACCGCCTCCCGGCCGCGCCCGGTGCCCCACAATGGAGCCAACGACTCCGGGGGCGTCCGGTCGCCGAACGGCAACGCGTCCGAAATCCTGTGATGGGATGCTCGGGAGTCGCGTCGCCGAGCGGCCGGGGACCAGAGCCGTCTGACCAGCGAGGATTGGGTGGAGATGGAGAAGCAGCAGGAGTTCGTGCTCCGGACGCTGGAGGAGCGGGACATCCGGTTCGTGCGGCTGTGGTTCACCGACGTGTTGGGCTTCCTGAAGTCCGTCGCCGTCGCCCCCGCCGAGCTTGAGCAGGCGTTCGAGGAGGGCATCGGCTTCGACGGCTCGGCCATCGAGGGCTTCGCCCGGGTGCACGAGTCGGACATGATCGCCAAGCCCTCGCCCGGCACCTTCCAGATCCTGCCCTGGCGGGCCGAGTCCCCCGGCACCGCGCGGATGTTCTGCGACATCCTGATGCCGGACGGCTCCCCCTCGTACGCCGACCCCCGCTACGTGCTCAAGCGGGCCCTGGCCAAGAGCTCCGACCTCGGCTTCACCTTCTACACCCACCCCGAGATCGAGTTCTTCCTGCTCAACGAGAAGCCCGTCGACGGCAGCCGCCCCACGCCCGCCGACTCCTCCGGCTACTTCGACCACACCCCGCAGAACGTGGGCATGGACTTCCGCCGCCAGGCCATCACCATGCTGGAGTCGATGGGGATCTCCGTCGAGTTCTCCCACCACGAGGGCGCCCCCGGCCAGCAGGAGATCGACCTGCGGTACGCGGACGCGCTCTCCACGGCGGACAACATCATGACGTTCCGGCTGGTGATGAAGCAGGTCGCGCTGGAGCAGGGCGTGCAGGCCACCTTCATGCCCAAGCCGTTCTCCGAGTACCCGGGCTCGGGGATGCACACCCACCTCTCGCTCTTCGAGGGGGACCGCAACGCCTTCCACGAGACCGGCGCCGAGTACCAGCTCTCCAAGGTCGGCCGCTCGTTCATCGCCGGGCTGCTGCGGCACGCCGGCGAGATCTCGGCCATCACCAACCAGTGGGTCAACTCCTACAAGCGCATCTGGGGCGGCGCCGAGCGGCCCGCCGGCGCCGGGGGAGAGGCGCCCTCGTACATCTGCTGGGGACACAACAACCGCTCGGCGCTGATCCGGGTCCCGATGTACAAGCCGGGCAAGACCGTCTCCACCCGGGTCGAGGTCCGCTCGCTGGACTCCGGCGCCAACCCCTATCTCGCGTACGCGGTGCTGCTGGCCGCCGGGCTCAAGGGGGTCGAGGAGGGGTACGAACTGCCCCCGGGCGCCGAGGACGACGTGTGGGCGCTGACCGACCGGGAGCGCAGCGCGCTGGGCATCGAGCCGCTGCCGCAGAACCTGGGGGAAGCCATTCAGCTGATGCAGCGCAGCGAACTGGTCGCGGAGACCCTCGGCGAACACGTCTTTGATTTCTTTCTCCGCAACAAGCGTCAGGAGTGGGAGGAGTACCGCTCCGAGGTGACCGCCTTCGAGTTGCGCAAGAACCTGCCCGTTCTCTAAAGGGTCGCTCTCCGGGCGGATGGTGGTGAAGGGGGGCGCGCGCGGAGCGTCGTGCGCTCCCGGGTGATCCGGTGCCCCTCATACGAGGGATGTAAGAAGGGCTCTCGGACCTCAAGACTGTGTGCTCCCCAGCGCACCTCCGAGAGGACCCCCACGTGCCCGCCCACCCGCTCGCCCGGCAGCTCGCCCGGCATCTGCGCGGCGCCGTCTTCGACCCCGGCGACGCGCGCGGCGCCGCCGCGGAACCGGCCGCCCCGCCCGCCCCGTTCAACGGGGTCGCCCGGCACGAGCCGGAGCTGACCGTCGCCGCCGCGGACCGGGACGACGTGCGCACCGCCGTCGCCCACGCCGCCGAACGGGGCCTGCCGGTCGCCGTCCGCGCGACGGGGCACGGCATCACCCGCCCCGCCGACGGCGGGCTGCTGGTCAGCACCCACCGGATGACCCGGGTCACCGTCGACCCCGAGCGCCGCACCGCGACGGTCGGCGCCGGCGTGCGGTGGGAGCAGGTGATCAGGGCCGCCTGGGCACACGGCCTCGCCCCGCTCAACGGTTCCTCCCCGCAGGTCGGCGTCGTCGGCTACACCCTCGGCGGCGGCCTCGGGCCGCTGGCCAGACGGTTCGGCTACGCCGCCGACCTGGTCACCCGGCTGGAGGTGGTCACCGCCGACGGCGACCTGCGGCGGGTCTGCCCGCGCGGCGAGCCCGACCTCTACTGGGGGCTGCGCGGCAGCAAGGACAACCTGGGCGTGGTCACCGAGATGGAGTTCGGCCTCGTGCCGGTCGACCGGTTCTACGGCGGCGGGATCTTCTTCCCCGGATGGGCGGCGGCGGAGGTCACCCACACCTGGAGGGAGTGGACGGCCACCCTGCCCGAGACCATGACCACCTCGCTGGCGCTGGTGCGCTTCCCCGACACGCCCCCGTTCCCCGAACCGCTGCGCGGCGCCCACGTGCTGCACCTGCGGGTCGCGCACACCGGCCCCGTCGCCGAGGGCGAGGCACTGCTCGCCCCGCTGCGCGCCGTCACCGCCCCGCTGCTGGACACCGTCACCGAACGCCCGTACCTGGAGATCGCCCGGGTCCACGACGACCCCGTCGAGCCGCTGGACCACCACGCCCACTCCGTGATGCTGCGCGGCCTCGACGCCGCCGCCGTCGACCAGGTGCTCACCCTGGTGGGGCCCGAGGTCTCCCAGTGCCCCGCCTACATGCTGGAGCTCCGCCACCTCGGCGGCGCCGCGGGCCGCTCCCCGGAGGCGCCCAGCGCGGTGGGGAACCGGGACGCCGTCTTCAGCCTGATGATCATCTCGCCGCCCGAGTCCACCGGCTCCTACGCGGACGCCCTGATGAAGCGCATGGTCCCCTGGTCGACCGGCCGCTCCTACGTCAACTTCCTCACCGGCCCGCTCGCGGTCGCCGCCGCCCCCGCCGTCCACGACCCGGCCGACGTTCCCCGGCTGGCCGCGCTGAAGCGGCGGTTCGACCCGGACAACATGTTCCGCTTCAACCACAACGTGACCCCCTCCGGGGCACGCGGCGTCTGAGCGCCCCGCCTGCCGGGGCATGGTTACGCTCTACCCCTACAGGACCGGCCGCGTCCGGAGAAGCGGCGGCCGGTCGCCAGGTCAGGGACCGAGAGGGGACGACCACGGTGCCGGTGGGAGGGCGACGGGACAGCCGTTTCGGACAGTTGCTGCGCAGGGGGTTCACCGACCCGTCCGCCGCCGGCGCGCTGCTGGACACCCCGGCGCTGCGCCCCGTCGCGCAGCAGCCGACCCTGCTGGACGCGCTCGGCGCGGTCGCCGACCCGGACCAGGCGCTGCGCGCCCTCGGCCGGCTCGTCGAGGCGCAGCCGGAGTCCGAACGGGCCAGGCTGCTGGACACCCTGCTGGCCGCCAAGCCGCTGCGCGACCGGCTGCTGGCCGTGCTCGGCGCCTCCGAGGGCCTCGCCGACGAGCTGGTCCGCCACCCCGCGACCTGGCAGGCGCTCGTCGCGTTCGACACCAGCGACCTCCACCCCGGTACCGAGGAGTTCACGGCCGCGCTCGCCGACGCCCACGACCGGGACGCGCTGCGCGTCCACTACCACCGGGCGCTGCTCACCATCGCCGCCCGCGACCTCACCGGCAGCAGCGACCTCGCCCAGACCGCGGCCGAACTCGCCGACCTCGCCACCGCCACGCTCCGCGCCGCCCTGCGGATCGCCGAGGCCGGCGCGCCCGACGACGCGGCCCGGTGCCGGCTGGCCGTCGTCGGCATGGGCAAGTGCGGGGGGCAGGAGCTGAACTACGTCTCCGACGTCGACGTCATCTTCGTCGCGGAGCCGGTCGAGGGCGTCCCCGAGGAGACGGCGCTGCGCGCCGCGACCCGGCTGGCCGCCGCCATGATGCGGATCTGCTCCGAGCGCACCGCCGAGGGCACCATCTGGCCCGTCGACGCCAACCTCCGCCCCGAGGGCCGCAACGGCCCGCTGGTCCGCACCCTCAGCAGCCATCTCGCCTACTACCAGCGCTGGGCCAAGACCTGGGAGTTCCAGGCGCTGCTCAAGGCCAGGCCCATCGCCGGCGACGTCCCCCTCGGCGAGGAGTACCGGGCGGCCGTCGCGCCCCTGGTGTGGCGCGCCGCCGAACGGGAGAACTTCGTGCCCGACGTGCAGCGGATGCGCCGCCGCGTCGAACGTTCCGTCCCCGCCGCGCAGCTGGACCGCGAGCTGAAGCTCGGCCCCGGGGGGCTGCGGGACGTCGAGTTCGCCGTCCAGCTGCTCCAGCTGGTGCACGGCAGGACGGACCCCGAGCTGCGGCGCGCGCCGACCCTCGACGCGCTGGCCGCGCTCGCCGACGGCGGGTACGTCGGCCGCGCCGACGCCGCCGAGCTGGACCGCTCCTACCGCTTTCTGCGCACCGTCGAGCACCGCATACAGCTCCACCGGCTGCGCCGCACCCATCTGATGCCGACCGAGGAGTCCGAGCTGCGCCGGCTCGGCCGCTCGCTCGGCTTCACCGTCGACCCGGTCCGCGAGCTGACCGCGGCCTGGCGCCGCCACACCTCGGGGGTGCGCCGGCTGCACGAGAAGCTCTTCTACCGGCCGCTGCTGGACGCGGTCGCCCGGCTGGAGGCGGGCCAGGTCAGGCTGGGCGAGGGCGCGGCGAAGGAGCGCCTGGAGGCGCTTGGCTACACCGACCCGGCCGCCGCGCTGCGCCATCTGACCGCGCTGGCCTCGGGCGTCAGCCGCAAGGCGGCGATCCAACGCACGCTGCTGCCCGTGCTGTTGGACAGGTTCGCCGACTCGGCCGACCCGGACGCGGGGCTGCTCGGCTTCCGCAAGGTCTCCGACGCGCTGGGCACCACCCCCTGGTATCTGCGGCTGCTGCGCGACGAGGGCGCCGCCGCCGAGAACCTGGCCCGGGTGCTGTCCGCCGGCCGGCTCGCCCCCGACCTGCTGCTGCGCGCCCCCGAGGCGGTGGCGCTGCTCGGGGACCCCGCCGGGCTGCGCCCGCGCGGCCGGGCCGCCCTCACCCAGGAGACGCGCGCCGCCGTCGGCCGCGCCGGCGGCCCGGAGGCCGCGGCGACGGCGGCGCGGGGCGTGCGCCGGCGTGAGCTGTTCCGCACGGCGGCCGCCGACATCATCGGCGCCTACGCCCCCGAGGACAGCCCGGACGCCACCACCGACCAGGGGGCGGCCCTGGACCTGGTCGGCAGCGCGCTCACCGACATCAACGCGGCCACCCTCGTCGGCGCGCTGGAGGCCGCCCGCGCGGCCAGGGGCGGGGAGCCGCTGACCCGGCTCGCGGTCATCGCGATGGGGCGCTTCGGCGGGCGGGAGCTGAGCTACGGCTCGGACGCGGACGTGGTGCTGGTCCACGAGCCGCTGCCGGGCGCTGACGAGTCGGCCGCGGCTGACCAGGCCAGGGCGTGGGCCAACGAGATGATCCGGCTGCTCCAACTGCCCAGTGTCGACCCGCCGCTGCCGGTCGACACCGACCTGCGGCCCGAGGGGCGCAACGGGCCGCTGGTCCGTTCGCTCGCCAGCTACGCGGCGTACTACCGCCGCTGGTCGTTGGTGTGGGAGAGCCAGGCGCTGCTGCGCGCCGAGCCGGTCGCCGGGGACGAGGAGGTGGGGCGGCGCTTCGTCGAGCTGATCGACCCGCTGCGCTACCCGGCCGAGGGGCTGCCGGAACGGTCGGTGCTGGAGATCCGCAAGCTGAAGGCGCGGATGGAGGCCGAGCGGCTGCCGCGCGGCGCCGACCCGACCACCCACACCAAGCTGGGCCGGGGCGGCCTGTCCGACATCGAGTGGACCGTCCAGCTCCTCCAGTTGCGCCACGGCGCCGAGCTTCCCGCGCTGCGCACCACCGGCACCCGCCCGGCGCTGGCGGCGGCGGCGGCGGCCGGGCTGCTGACCGAGGAGGACGCGGCGGTGCTCGACGAGGCGTGGGTGCTGGCCTCCCGGGTGCGGAACGCGGTGATGCTGGTGCGCGGCCGGCCGTTGGACAGCTTCCCCACCGACACCCGGGAGACGGCGGCCGTGGCGCGTTACCTGGGGTACGAACCGGGCACCGCCGGCATGATGCTGGACGACTACCGACGCGTGACCCGGCGGGCGCGCGGCGTGGTGGAGCGGGTCTTCTACGAGGGCTGACCCGGGGGCGGCCCGGCGTCGGCCGGGGGGCCCTTCGAGGACGTGGACGCGGTGGAGGCCGTGGACGTGCCGCCGGAGACCGCCGTCGCCGAGGTGGGGGGCGGCGCGGTGGCGGGCGCGGAGCCGGCCGGCTCCGCCTTGCCGAGCCGGACGGCCGTCGCCGTCGACGGGCTCGAGGGGCCCGCCACCTCGCGGGGCAGCCGGTAGCAGACCCTGCCGTACCAGAGGTGGGCGACCAGGAAGCCCACGGCGAGGCAGATCATCCCGCCGACCGCGTCCAGCCAGAAGTGGTTGGCGGTGGCCACGATCACCAGCAGCGTGACCGCCGGGTAGAGGGCGCCGAGGATCTTGGCCCACAGCGGCTTGGCCAGCACGGCTATCGTCAGCCCGCACCACAGGGACCAGCCGATGTGCATCGAGGGCATGGCCGCGTACTGGTTGGAGACCGAGGCCATCGCGCTGTCCTCGGTGGACAGCGAACCCCAGGTGTGGTGGACGCGGGCCGTGTCGATGAAGTCCATGCCCTCCATCAGCCTCGGCGGCGCCAGCGGGAAGAAGTAGTAGCCGACGAGGGCGACGCCGGTGGTGACGAAGAGCACCAGCCGCGTCGGCCCGTACCGCCCGGGGTGGCTGCGGAAGAGCCAGACCAGCACGCCGATGGTGACCACGAAGTGCAGCGTCGCGTAGTAGTAGTTCATCGACACGACCAGCCAGGTCACGCCCTCGACGCCGTGGTTGACCGAGCGCTCGAAGGCCAGGCCCATCTTGTCCTGGAGGTCCCAGATCCAGCGGGCGTGCCGCTGCGCGTCCTCCACACGGGCGGGCGCGGCGTTGCGGATCGCGGAGTAGACCGCGTAGCTGACGGCGATCAGCAGCAGCTCGAACCAGAGCTTCGGACGGCTCGGGAGACGCAGGCGGGCGAAGGGTCTGTGGGGGGCCGGCGCGGTGGTGTCTTGTCGGTCGGTCACGGACACGGCCGCTTCCACTCGTTCCTCACTCGGACTGACGCTGGTTGCCCCCATGGGCGACTAGTCTGCCAGAGCGCTGGCGTCCGCCCGATCATCCTCCGGTCTGGTCTTCGGCCCGGTGCGCCTCCGTCGTTCGGGGGATGGCGCCCCCGAGGGGCACCCCGGGAGAACCCGGAGGGGCTGGTGGGAAGGGGCGCGCGCGGGGCGCTCAGCCGCGCGCGGGGGCGGCGGCCGTGGAGCCGCGCACCACCAGCTCCGGCAGGAAGACGAACTCGCTCGGCGGCGCCGGCGTGCCGCCCAGCTCCTCCAGCAGCGCCCGCACGGCGGCCTGTCCCATCGCCGGCACCGGCTGGCGGATGGTGGTCAACGGCGGGTCGGTGAAGGCGATCAGCGGCGAGTCGTCGAAGCCGATCACCGAGCAGTCCGCCGGGACGGCCAGGCCGCGCTGGCGGGCCGCGCGGATCGCGCCGAGCGCCATCATGTCGCTGGCGCAGATGACCGCCGTGCAGCCCCGGTCCAGCAGGGCGGAGGCCGCCGCCTGCCCGCCCTCCAGGGTGAAGAGCGAGTGCTCGATCAGCTCCTCGGCCCGCCCGGCGGCGATGCCCAGCTCGGCGGTCATCCCCTCGACGAAGCCGGTCATCTTCCGCTGGACCGGGACGAACCTGGTCGGCCCCAGCGCCAAGCCGATCTCCCGGTGGCCGAGCGAGGCCAGATGCGTCACCGCGAGCCGCATCGCCGCCCGGTCGTCCGGCGAGACGAAGGGGGCGCGCACGCTCGGCGCGTAGCCGTTGATCAGCACGAAGGGGACGCCGCTGGCGCGGAGCCGGTCGTAGCGCTCCATGTCGGCCGAGGTGTCGGCGTGCAGTCCGGAGACGAAGATGATCCCGGAGACCCCGCGCTCCACCAGCATCCCCGTCAGCTCGTCCTCGGTGGAGCCTCCCGGGGTCTGGGTGGCCAGCACCGGGGTGTACCCCTGACGGGTGAGCGCCTGGCAGATGACCTGCGCGAAGGCGGGGAAGATCGGGTTCTCCAGCTCGGGGGTGATCAGCCCGACGAGGCCCGCGCTGCGCTTGGCCAGCCGGGCGGGGCGTTCGTACCCGAGCAGGTCGAGAGCGGCAAGGACGGACTCGCGGGTGGCCGAGGCGACGCCCGGCTTGCCGTTCAACACCCGGCTGACGGTCGCCTCACTGACCCCCGCCTGGGCTGCGATGTCGGCTAGCCGCGCGGTCACAGTTCGCGACCCTACCCCCCGCCGCTGACAGCGCCTACTCGCGCCCCGGCGACCCCCGCCGTTCCGGCCGGAAAACGGCGGGGCGTTGCGGGAGCGCTCTCCGCCGCCCGGCGGTCGCGTGTGCGCTCCGTGGTGGGAAAAGACCTGTCCAGCGCACTTTTGCAGAAAGTTGCGGCAAGGTCTTTCCAAAGTCTTGCGCCACTGTTACGTTCCTGCTCGGCCCGGCGCCGCAGTGGCGCGGCGCATAGGGTGGTCATACCGCCCCATATCGGGCGAACGGTTGAAGGAGTTCACATGCGGCGCAGCATAGGGACCACGGCCGTGCTGGCAGCACTGGCTGTTGCGGCAACAGCTTGCGGCGGGGACGACGGCGGGGACGGCGGCGGGGGAGCGGACGGCGAGCTGTCCGGCACCGTCACCTACTGGGACACCTCCAACGAGACCGAGGCCGCGGTCTTCGAGGCCGTCGCCAAGGAGTTCGAGGACCTGCACCCGGGCGTCACCGTCGACTACGTCAACGTCGGCTTCGACGACGCGCAGAACCGCTTCAAGAACGCCGCCGGCGCCAACGAGGCCCCCGACGTGATGCGCACCGAGGTGGCCTGGGTCGCGGACTTCGCGAGCCTCGGCTACCTCTACCCGCTGGACGACACCGCCGCCCTGGAGGACCAGGAGGACTTCCTCGCCGAGCCCTGGGCGAGCACCCAGTACGACGGCCAGACCTACGCCGTTCCCCAGGTCACCGACACCCTCGCGCTCTTCTACAACAAGGCGCTGCTGGAGGAGGCCGGCGTCGAGGTGCCCGAGACCCTCGACCAGATCCGCGAGGACGCCGACGCCTTGGAGGAGACCGGCGCCACCCCGCTCTACGTGCGCGGCGACGACCCGTACTGGTTCCTGCCCTTCCTCTACGGCGAGGGCGGCGACCTGGTGGACGCCGGGGACCAGCGGGTCACCATCGACGACGAGGCCGGCGTGGCCGCCTTCGAGCAGATGAACGACCTGGTCGAGTCCGGTGTCGCGATCACCGACACCAGCGACGGCTGGGAGAACATGATGTCGGGCTTCGCCGACGGCTCCCTCGCCATGATGATCAACGGCCCCTGGGCCATCGCCGACGCGCGGAACGCCCTCGGCGACGACCTGGGCGTGGCCCCCGTCCCCGGCGGCGGCGCCCAGCAGGGCTCCCCGCTCGGCGGCTGGAACTACGGCGTCTACGCCGGCACCCCCGACGCCGACGCCTCCTTCGAGTTCGTCAAGTACATGAGCTCGGCCGAGACCCAGGCGCGCATCACCGAGGAGCTCAGCCTCCTGCCCACCCGCGAGTCCGTCTACGCGGAGCCGGCGGTCGAGGGCAACGAGATGGTGCAGTTCTTCAAGCCCGCCGTGGATGTCGCCCACGAGCGCCCCTGGATCCCGCAGGCGCAGTCGCTCTTCGACCCGCTGCGCACCTCCATCGAGGCCATGCTCACCGGCTCCGCCTCCCCGGAGCAGGCCGCGCGGGACACCGGCGACGCCTACCGTGACCTGCTCGAAGACTGGCAGTGAGCACGGGCCCCACGGGACGGAGGGCACGAGACATGGCTGACGCGGCTCACCCCATCGACACCACCCCCGGCGGCGGGACCGCCACCGCGCCCCCGACCCCGGCCGACGCCGGGGCCGGGAGGCCGGGGCCCCGCCGCACCGGCCGCTCCCTGCGGCAGCGGCTCGCCGCCTACTGGTACGCCTGGGCGATGATCACGCCCGTGGTCGCGGTCATCACCGTGATCATCGGCTACCCCCTGGTCCGCGGCGTCTACCTGTCGCTGACCGACGCCGACGAGGCCAACGTCGAGCGCACCATCGGCGTCAACACCATCGAGGCCACCTACGACTTCGTCGGCCTGGAGAACTACACCGACGTCCTCACCGACGACGTCTTCTGGGACCGGCTCGGCTGGACCGTGCTGTGGACGGTGGCCTGCGTCGGCATCACCTTCCTCGTCGGCCTCGGCCTGGCCAACATGCTCAACCGCGTCTTCCGGGGCCGCACCCTCTACCGGATGGCGCTGATCCTGCCGTGGGCCATCCCGGCCTTCGTGTCGATCTTCGCCTGGCGGATGCTCTTCAACGAGCGCAACGGCATCCTCAACGGCGTCCTCGACTCCGGCGGCGTCGAGGGGATCGCCTGGCTCTCCGACCCGACCTGGGCCAAGATCTCCGTGATCGCGGTCAACGTCTGGCTGGGCGTCCCGTTCATGCTGATCGCCATGCTGGGCGCGCTCCAGTCCATCCCCGCCGAGCAGTACGAGGCGGCCGAGATGGACGGCGCCAACGCGTGGCAGCGCTTCGTCAACATCACGCTGCCCGGGGTGCGTTCGGTCAGCATGACGGTGGTGCTGCTCTCCACCATCTGGACGTTCAACATGTTCCCGGTGATCTTCCTGCTGACCAGGGGAGGCCCGGCCGGCTCCACCGACATCCTGGTCACCGAGGCGTTCCGGCTGGCCTTCGTCAACAGCCCCCGCGACTTCGCCGGCTCGGCGACCTGGGGCGTGCTGATCCTGCTGCTGCTCGTGCTGTTCGCCATCGCCTACCGCAGGGCGCTGCGCCGACAGGGAGAGGTGTGGTGACCATGGCGACCGATACCACCCGCGTCGACGGGACCGAGCCGCTGCCGGTCCCCGGCCCCGCGCGCCCCGGCGCGCCGACCCCCCGCCGGCGGGTGCGGCGGCGCGGCGAGCGCGGACCGCTGGCCTCCTTCGGCCTCCATCTCACGCTGCTCGCGGCCGCGTTCATCGCGCTCTTCCCGCCGCTGTGGCTGCTGGTGACCTCGTTCAAGCCGAAGAGCGAGACCTTCTCGCTCTCGCTGGTCGCCGACTTCACGCTCGACAACTACGACCACGTCGTCAACGACACCGCGTTCCTGACCTGGTTCGGGAACTCCGTGCTGATCGTGCTGGTCACCACCGTGATCGGGGTGCTGATCTCCTCGACGACCGGCTACGCCCTCAGCCGCTTCCGGTTCCCCGGGATGCGCCCGCTGATGTGGACGCTGCTGATCACCCAGATGTTCCCCATGGCGGTGCTGATCGTGCCGCTGTACAACCTGATGTCGCGCTACGGCCTGCTCAACCAGCCGGTCGCGCTGATCGTCACCTATCTCACCATCGCGGTGCCGTTCTGCGCCTGGATGATGAAGGGCTTCTTCGACACCATCCCCGTCTCCATCGACGAGTCGGGGCGGGTCGACGGGCTCAACCCGTTCGGCACCTTCTGGCGGCTCATCATGCCGCTCGCCAAGCCGGGGCTGGCCGTCACCGGCTTCTACACCTTCGTCACGGCCTGGGCCGAGGTGGCCTACGCGACCGCCTTCATGACCGGCGAGGACAACCTCACCCTCGCCGGCGGCCTCCAGACCTTCGTCAACCAGCACACCCAGGACTGGCACCTGATGACCGCCGCCGCCGTGCTGATCGCCGTGCCGGCGACGCTGGTCTTCGGCTACGCCCAGCGACATCTCCAGTCCGGACTGACCGCCGGCGCCACCAAGTCCTGAAGCAACGGGACCCACACGCCCCACCCCCCACGCCGCCCCTCCCGCCCGAAAACCAGGGATGTCATGACCCAGCACCTCGCTGACCGCACCCGGCCGACCAGCGAAGCCGGCGCCCCCCGCCCCGAAGCCGCGCCCTCGGCGGCCCCCCGCCCGCCGGAGTGGTGGCGGGACGCGGTGATCTACCAGGTGTACCCGCGCTCCTTCGCCGACGGAAACGGCGACGGCATGGGCGACCTGGCCGGCATCCGGGCCCGGCTGCCGTATCTGGCGCAGCTCGGCGTCGACGCCGTCTGGCTGAGCCCGTTCTACGCCTCGCCCCAGGCAGACGCCGGCTACGACGTCGCCGACTACCGGGCGATCGACCCGATGTTCGGCGACCTGCACGACGCCGACGCGCTGATCCGCGACGCCCACGACCTGGGCCTGCGGATCATCGTCGACCTGGTGCCCAACCACTCGTCCGACCGCCACGAGTGGTTCCGCCGCGCGCTGCGCGAGGGCCCGGGATCGCCGCTGCGGGACCGCTACCACTTCCGCCCCGGGCGCGGCACGGACGGCGAACTCCCCCCCAACGACTGGGAGTCCATCTTCGGCGGCCCCGCCTGGACCCGGCTGCCAGAGCCGGACGGCGAGTGGTATCTGCACCTCTTCGCGCCCGAGCAACCCGACTTCAACTGGGAGAACCAGGCCGTGCGGGACGAGTTCCGCTCCGTGCTGCGGTTCTGGCTCGACATGGGGGTGGACGGCTTCCGCATCGACGTGGCCCACGGCCTGGTGAAGGCCGCCGGGCTGCCCGACATGGGCCACGCCGGCCAGCTGCGGATGCTCGGCACCCAGGTGCTGCCCTTCTTCGACCAGGACGGGGTCCACGAGATCTACCGTGCCTGGCGCCAGATCCTCGACGAGTACCCGGGCCACCGGATCGGCGTGGCCGAGGCGTGGACGCCGCACGAGAGCAGGACCGCGCTGTACGTGCGTCCCGACGAGCTGCACCAGGCGTTCAACTTCCACTACCTCAACACCCCGTGGAACGCCGCCGAGCTGCGGCGGGTCATCGACTCCTCGCTGGACTCGATGCGCCCGGTCGGCGCGCCGACGACCTGGGTCCTGTCCAACCACGACGTGGTCCGCCACCGCACCCGGCTCGGCGGCGGGCTGGCGCGGGCGCGGGCGGCGACGCTGCTGATGCTGGGCCTGCCGGGCTCCGCCTACGTCTACCAGGGCGAGGAGCTGGGCCTGCCGGAGGTCACCGACCTGCCGGACGAGGTGCGCCAGGACCCGGCGTTCTTCCGGCGCGGCAGCGGCGGCGACGGGCAGGAAGGACAGGACGGGCTGCGCGACGGCTGCCGGGTGCCGCTGCCGTGGACCAGGGACGGGGAGTCGTTCGGCTTCGGCGGCGCGGCCGGCTGGCTGCCGCAGCCGGCCGGCTGGGGCGAGCTGTCCGTGGCCGCGCAGAGCGGCGACCCCGACTCCACGCTGGAGCTGTACCGTGCGGCGCTCGCGGTGCGTCGGGAGCAGCCGGCGCTGGGCGCGGGCGACGGCGTGGAGTGGCTGCCGGCCGGCGAGGGCGTGCTGGCGTTCCGCCGCGTCGACGCCGAGGGCCGCGCGGTGCTGGTGGTGGCCAACACCACCGACGCGCCGGTCGCGTTGCCCGAGGCGTGCGCCGGCGCGCGGCTGCTGCTCGCGAGCGGGCCCTGCCGGGCGGACGGGCCGCTGCCGGCGGACACCACCGCCTGGTGGCGGGAGTGAGCCAGCCGGGAGGAGCCCTTCCCCAGCCGGCCAGGCTGGCCGACATCGCGCAGCAGGCACGGGTCAGCGAGGCCACCGTCAGTCGGGTGCTCAACGGCAAGTCCGGCGTGGCGGCGGCCACCAGGCAGCGGGTGCTGGCCGCGCTGGACATCCTCGGCTACGAGCGTCCGGTGCGGCTGCGGCAACGCAGCGCCGGGCTGGTCGGGTTGGTCATACCGGAGCTGACCAACCCGATCTTCCCCGCCTTCGCGCAGGTGATCGAGCAGGCGCTGGCCGGCTACGGCTACACGCCGGTGCTGTGCACCCAGACGCCGGGCGGCGCCACCGAGGACGAGCTGGTCGAGCAGCTGGTCGAGCGCGGCGTCACCGGCATCGTCTTCATGTCCGGGCTGCACGCCGACACCTCGGCCGACCCCGCCCGCTACACCAGGCTGGCGGGCAGGGGCGTGCCGTTCGTGCTGATCAACGGCTTCAACGAGCGGATCGGCGCGGCCTTCGTCTCGCCCGACGACGCGGCGGCCAGCCGGATGGCGGTGGCGCACCTGCGCCAGCTGGGACACCGCAGGATCGGTCTGGCCGTCGGCCCGGACCGGTTCGTCCCGGTGCGGCGCAAGGTCAGCGGGTTCGAGGCCGCGCTCGCCGAGGACGGCGCGCGGCCGGTGGAGGGCGTGGTGCGCCACACCCTCTTCAGCGTGGAGGGCGGGCAGGCCGCCACCGCCTCGCTGCTGGACGCCGGCTGCACGGGGCTGGTCTGCGGCAGCGACATGATGGCGCTGGGCGCGGTCCGCGCGGTGCGGCAGCGCGGGCTGACCGTGCCGGGCGACGTGTCGGTGATCGGCTTCGACGACTCGCAGCTGATCGCGTTCACCGACCCGCCGCTGACCACGGTGCGCCAGCCCGTCACCGCCATGGCCAGCGCCGCCGTCCACGCGCTGCTGGAGGAGATCAACGGAAACCCGGTGCAGCACACCGAGTTCGTCTTCCAGCCCGAGCTGGTGGTGCGCGGCTCGACCGCGGCGGCGCCGGGCTGACGACCCGGCACCGCCCGCCGGCTCAGACGGCGGCCAGCGCGTCGATCTCCACCAGCATCTCCGGGTGCGGCAGCTCGACGAAGACGGTGGTGCGGCAGGGCAGCACCCCGCTGGGGCAGTGCTCGCGGACGAACGCGCCGTACGCCTCGTTCATCGCGGCGAAGTCCTCCCGCCGGGTGAGGTAGACGCGGAACATCAGCACGTCCTCCACGCCCGCGCCGCCCGCCGTCAGGACCGCCCGCACGTTCTCCAGCGTGCGGGCGGTCTGGGCGCGGACGTCGCCCGCGTGCACATAGACGCCGGTCGCCGGGTCCTGCGGCCCCTGCCCCGAGACCTGGAGCAGCGGGCCCTTGCGCAGCCCCTGCGAGAAGTTCCACGCCGGCGCCGGCGCGGCCTCGGTGCGCACCGCCGTCTTCGCCGTGCCGGGCTCGGGGTTCCGCGCGGGGATCTCGGACATCGGGCCGCCTTTCGCCGGGGTGGGTGCCGGCGGCAGGGTAGACCACGCGGACCCGTCGGCGGAACGGCGGGCGGCGCGAGGGACGGAGCGGACGATGGCCGAGCTGCTGATCAGGGGCGCGCTGGTGGTGGACGGCAGCGGCCGGCCCCCGGAGCGCGCCGACGTCGCGGTGGACGGCGGCCGGATCGCGGCGGTCGGCGGCGCCGGGCTGACCGGCCGGCGGGTGCTGGACGCCGACGGGTTGGCGCTCGCCCCCGGTTTCGTCGACATGCACGCGCACTCGGACCTGAGCCTGCTGACCGAGCCGGCGCACACCGCCAAGGTCGCGCAGGGAGTCACCTGCGAGGTGCTGGGCCAGGACGGCCTGTCGTACGCGCCGGTCGACGACACCACGCTGCCGCAGGTGCGGCAGGCCATCGCCGGCTGGAACGGCGACCCGCCGGGACTCGACTTCGACTGGCGCGACGTGGCCGGCTACCTGGACCGGCTGGACCGGGGCGTCGCGGTCAACGCCTGCTATCTCGTGCCGCACGGCTCCGTGCGGATGATGGCCATGGGCTGGGCGGCCAGGCCGGCGGACGAGGCCGAGCTGGACGCCCAACGCGCCCTGGTCGCCGAGGGTTTGCGGCAGGGCGCCGTGGGCCTGTCGGCGGGGCTGACCTACCCGCCTGGGATGTACGCCCCGACGGACGAGCTGGTCGCGCTCTGCCGGGTGGTGGCGGAGCACGGCGGGTTCTTCGCCCCGCACCACCGCTCCTACGGCGCCGGCGCGCTGGACGCCTACGCCGAGATGGTCGAGGTGGCGCGCCGCGCGGGCTGCCCGCTGCACCTGGCGCACGCCACCCTCAACTTCTCCGTCAACCGGGGGCGCGCGGGCGAGCTGCTGGCGCTGCTGGCGGCGGCCGAGCGGGACGGCGTCGACCTGACACTGGACAGCTACCCCTATCTGCCGGGCTCCACGACGCTGGCCGCGCTGCTGCCGAGCTGGGCGGCCGAAGGCGGCCCGGCCGCGACGCTCGCGCGGCTGCGCGACCCGGCGGCCCTGGCCCGGGTCCGCCACGACCTGGAGGTGGCCGGCTCCGACGGCTGCCACGGGGTGCCCGTGGAGTGGGAGACGATCCGGATCGCCGGCTCCCGGGACCGCGCCGCGCTCGGCGCCACGGTCGCGGAACTGGCCGCGCGGGACGGGCGGGAGCCGTTCGAGGTGTGCGTCGGGCTGCTGCTCGGCGACGCGCTCTCCACCGCGATCCTGCAACTGGTCGGCGACGAGGAGAACGTCCGCGCGCTGATGCGCCACCCGGCGCACACCGGCGGCAGCGACGGGCTGCTGGCGACGGCCCGGCCGCACCCGCGCGGCCACGGCACCTTCCCGCGCTATCTGGGGCGCTATGTGCGGGAGTTGGGCGTGCTGGGGCTGGCCGAGTGCGTGGCGCACCTGGCCGGCACCCCCGCGCGGCGGCTGGGGCTGGCCGACCGGGGCCTGGTGCGCGCCGGCTACCGCGCCGACCTGGTGCTCTTCGACCCGGAGACGGTCGCCGACAACGCCACCTTCGACGAGCCCAGGCTGCCGCCGAGCGGTATCCCGTTCGTCCTGGTCGGCGGCGTCCCGGTGATCGACGACGGCCGCCCCACCGGCGCCCTCCCGGGCCGCGCCCTGCGCCGCCGCCCGGACGGCACCGTCGGCTGACCGACGGCGCCGCCCGGCGCGGGGCACCGGCTCCTACGGGGCGAGCGCCGGCAGCACCCGCCAGCTCACGTCGGCCGCGTAGGACTCGGGCCGGTCGTAGGCGTGCGGACCGCCGTTGACCGCGACCCACACCTCCTCGGCGAAGTGCCTGACGTTGGCGTCGAGTTCGTTGACCGAGGCGAGCCGCACGCCGTCGCCCCCCGCGCCCGGCTGGGCGCAGAAGGTGGCGTCACGGTCGAAGAGCTCGCTGCCGTCGTCGGCGTCCAGGCGCACCCGGAACGAGGAGTGGCGCAGATAGCTGCCGGGCTCGTTCGCCGCCTCCAACGAGTAGCAGGAGGAGTCGGCCAGGCCGCGGCGCACCACGAAGGTGGCGTCCTCGCGGTCGGGCGTTCCGCTGCCGCCGTCGATCACGTCGGTCCTGGCCAGCGACTCCCGGTGCCGCAGCACCCGGTCGGTGTAGCCGTCCGTGGTGACGCCGAGCGAGATCCGTTCGCCCACGGGCAGCTCGGCGCCGCTGCGCCACAGCGGGATGGTGACGGCCCAGGTGGCGTCGGCGGCGAACGACTCGGGGGTGTCCCACGGCCGGTCGCCGCCCTCCCGCGCCAGGTGGACGCCCTCCGCGAAGTGGCGCAGGAACGAGCCGGGCGTGTCGAGGGACTCCAGCGAGCTGCCGCCGCCCCCGAGCCCGGCGGTGGCGCAGAACGTGGCGTCCGCCGCCGCCTCGCCCTCGCTCTCCGCGCCCAGCAGCACCCGGCCTTCCCCGTCGTGGCGCAGGTAGTGCCCCGGCCGGTTGCTCGCCTCGAACGAGACGCAGGCGTCGTCGGCGAGCCCGGGGCGGCTGAGGAGGACCGCGTCCCGCCGGTCCCCGTCCGGGGAGTCCTCGTCGATCGCGTCGGTGCGGGCCGCGCCGTCCGCGTGGCGCAGGAAGCGGTCGGTGTGGCCGTCCGTGGTGACCCGCAGCGAGACCGGCTCGCCGGTGCGCACCTCGGTGCCGGCGGCCTGCGCCAGCACGCCGGCGTTGACCTCGCGCACCCGCTCGGCGTCGACCTTCAGCACCTGCCGGTCATACGTCCACAGGCCGTTGACCTCGTTCTCCAGGTCGTAGGGCTCGGTGTAGACCGAACCGGAGAGGCCCCTGGTGTGGACGAACCGCGCGACCTCCTCGGTGATGGTGGCGTAGCGGGTGGTCAACGACGCCTCGTCCGGGTACAGCTCGCCGTAGGCGAAGCCGGCGCCCGGCTCCCACTCGTGGCCCTCGACGGCCCGGCCGAGGCCCCCGTACTCGCCGAGTACCGCGATCCGCTCGGCGTCCGGTGGCCTGGTGCCGCCGGACATCTGGTACGCGTGGTCGTCGATCACGTCGCCGTTGCCCGGATCGGGGTCGGACAGGCAGCAGTTGGAGCCCGAGTTGTGGTTGATCGGCCGGGTGTCGTCCAGCTCCCGCACGTGGTCCACGATCCGGCCCGCGTCGTACTCGCCCCAGCCCTCGTTGAACGGCACCCACTGGACGATCGAGGTGATGCCCCGGAGGTTCTCGATCATCCGCGTCAGCTCGGCCTCGTAGTGGGCCTTGCCCTCGGCGCTCGGTTCGTCGACGGTGTCCGGCGAGGGCATGTCCTGCCAGACCATCAGCCCCAGCCGGTCCGCGTGGTAGAACCAGCGCGCCGGCTCCACCTTGATGTGCTTGCGGACCATGTTGAAGCCCAGCTCCTTCTGCTGCTCCAGGTCCCAGGCCAGCGCCGCGTCGGTGGGTGCCGTGTACAGCCCGTCCGGCCAGTAGCCCTGGTCGAGGGTCCCCAGCTGGAAGACGAACTCCCCGTTCAGCAGCGGCCGCATCACCCCGCCGACCTCGGCCATGCCCAGCGAGCGCATCCCGAAGTAGCCGCCGACGCTGTCGCCGGTCGCCGTCCCGGCGGGCCCGGTGAGCGTGACCCGCAGGTCGTAGAGGAACGGGTCGTCCGGCGACCAGAGCCGCGCGTCGGGCACCGGCACCGACAGCGTGCCGCCCACCTCGCCGGTGGCGCTGCCGACGACGGTCCCTCCGTCGAGCACCTCGGCCCGCACCCCGTGTCCCTCGGCGCCCTCGGCCCGCACCACCAGGTCCAGCGCGCCGCCGGGCACGTCGGGCGTGGTGTCGAGGTGGGTGATGTGCGCGGCCCGCACCGGCTCCAGCCAGACCGTCTGCCAGATGCCGGAGTTGGCGGTGTAGAAGATGCCGTCCGGCTCCAGGCGCTGCTTGCCGATGGGGAAGTCGCCGGCGTCCACGGGGGAGTGGGCGCCCACCACGATCTCGTTCCCGCCCGGCACCAGCGCGTCGGTGACGTCGAACGAGAACGGGTCGAAGCCACCGGTGTGGCGGCCGACCTCGGTGCCGTTGACCCAGACCCTGGCCTCCCAGGTGACGGCCCCGAAGTTCAGCTTGACCCGGTCGCCCGCCCACTCCTCGGGGACGGTGAAGGCGCGCCGGTAGAACATGGTGTCCTCGTGGCGCTGGATGCCGGAGAGCGCCGACTCGATCGGGTAGGGGACCAGCACCGCCTCCTCCAGCGTCTCGCCGACGGGCGGGGAGTCGAGGTCCTCGGCCCCGGTGAACTCCCAGACGCCGTTGAGGTTCAGCCAGTCGGGACGGGTCAGCTGCGGGCGCGGGTACTCCGGCAGCGCGTTGTCCGGGCCGACCTGGTCGGTCCACGGGGTGGTGAGCGGGGGCTCCTTCGGCTCCCAGGCGGGCGCGCCGGACGCCGAGGGCGCCAGCGCGACCGCCGACGAGACGGGCAGCAGAAGCGCGAGCAGCGCTCCCGCCAGCCGCCTGGCGGCTCTGGTCACAGACAGGGGCATGGGTGAACTCCTGTGTGGGATGCGGACGGGGGGAGCGGCCGAGCCCGGGCGTCGGGGGTCTCCCGAGGGCCTGCCCGTGCTCGACTCCTGCGCACAGCGGCAACAGAGTCACACAGAATCGCTAGCGCTTCCCCGGGTCCCGTGCCGGAGGAGTGCGGGACGAGAGCCGGACAGGACCGGGGAAACGCCCCAGAAGGTAACGGAGGATCGCGTCCCTGCCTAGCCAACGCGTTTGAATCCGTTGGTAGTTGAGCGCATGGCCGACCGTGATGCCTCGTCAACCCCCCGTGTCCGCGGCGTTCCGAGGCAGCGGAAGGCCCCGGCCGGGCGGGCGCGTGAGGCCGTGACGGCCCTCCGCCCGGTCGGGGCTACGCGGGCAACGTAGCAGCCCGCAAGTGCTTGCGAAAGAGCTTGCGAAGCGGTCCGGCGCCCGGACCTCCCCGCCTCAGTCGCCCAGCATCGCCAGCTCGCCCCCGTCCTTCAACGTCCCCGTCAGCCGCGCCTGCGCCCCCTCCTCGGCCGGCAGCGCCAACGTCCGCCCCTCGCCCCTGCCGGTGACCCCGCCCCCGGCCGCGATCCCCTCGACCTCCTCGCTGCCGGCCGCCAGCAGATACCAGCCGCCCTCCGGCGAGCGCCACAACACCGCGCTCACCACGCCCGGAAGCCGCTCCCCGCAGGACGCCGTGTCCTGCGCCGACGCCGTCACCACCGCCGGCTCCTCCTCCCCGCGCGAGGGGTCGAGGAAGTGCGTCCACGCCCGCGCACCCGTCCCGCGCCAGGTCTCCGCCCGCCCGCACACCCACCGGGCCGTGCCGCCGTCCCCCGGCAGCGCCTGCGTGGCGAACTCCCACGCGTTCACCGCGCGCACCCCGCCGCCGCCGATCGACGGCAGATGGCACGCCAACGGCGCCCACGCCTCCCGCGTCGTGCTCAACGAACCCCCCTCGCCCGCGACCCCGGGGGCCCCGTGCGTCAGCCGCGCCGGCGTCAACTCGCCCAGGTCCGCCAGCAGCAGCGGCCCCTCGGCGCCCTCCGCCGTCAGCTGGAGCGCCGACACCTCCGTGCACGCGTCGTCCTCCGCCGCCGCGTGCACCGGGCCCGTCACCCCCTCCTCGTCCACCGGCAGCTCGGCGGCGGCCGTCCGCGGCTGGAGCAGATCCGCCGCCGCGGCCTCCGTCACCCAGGGCGCCGTCAGATACCGCGTGTTGCCGTCGCCGCGCGCCAGCACCACGGCCGAGGACTCCGCGAGCCCCGCGCCGTCGGTCCGCGCCAGGTCCAGCGCCACCTCGCCGTCCCTGGCCCCCGTCGGCTCCGCGTACCGCACCAGCCGCAGCCCGTCGTGCAGCAACACCACCGACACCTCGCCGACCTCGCCCGCGAAGAGCAACTGCGCCGGGCCGGGCGGCGGCCCGGACTGCGTGCCCGGCGTCGCCGACACCCGCACGTCGTCCCCCGGCCTGGCCCACACCGCCAACGCACGCCGCAGCAGGCCCGTGTCGTCCAGCGCGGAACCGCGCGCCGGCCACACCGAGAAGTCGGTGCGCGGGCCGTGCCGCCAGGCGTCGGCCGACGCCTGGCGCAGCCCCGCCGGGTCCAGCGCCGCGCGGGCCGCCGCGTTCTCGCTGTACGGCGGGGCCGCGGCGCCGTCCGCGCCCCAACCGGCGGGCAACACCGCGAGACCGCCCGCCACGACCGCCGAGGCGACCGCGACGAGCAGCGCCGTCCGGCCGCGCCGCCGCCGGCGCAACAGGTCGGTGGGGCGCGCCTGGAGCGCGCACGGGTCGATCAGCGGGGCCTCGCTCTCCACCGAGTCGGCCGCCGCCATCGCCGACTCGATCCGCTGCTCCCGCTCGCCGGCACCGGCCAGCAGCAGCCGGATCTCGGCCGGGCTCAGGCCGTCGATCCTGCGCAGCGCGTACGCCGCGCGCGCCGCCGGCGAGAGCACCCCCAGCCGCTGGTCCAGCGCCACCTCGTCCGGCTCGCCCGCCTTGGGGAAGAGCCGCAGCCCCCACACCCGCGGCAGCGCCGGGGGCAGCCTCGGCAGCCACTCCAGCTCGCGCCCCGCGCACCGCGCCGGCCGCTGCGCCGCCAACGCCGCGCGCACCACCCGCAGCCGCAGCAGCGCGTACCCCGCGTCGGTCACCGGGGGAGGGGCGGCCGGACCGCCGCGCTGTGCCGGCAGCACCGGCGGCGCCTCCTCCGCCGAGCGGCCGCGGGGCAACGCGCGTTGCGCGAGGGCGTGCGCGTCGAGCACCCGACGGTGGCGCCCCAGGGAGGCGGGCAGGATCAGGTACCCGAGCCTGACCAGCCGGGGGTAGTGCTCGACCAGCGCCGCCTCGGCCTGGTCGATGGCCAGCGCGGGAGCGGGCCGCCGGGTGTCGCTGGGGGAGATGTCACTGGTTGGCACAACCGCAGAACGAGCCGCCGACCCGGACGGTTACGGAGCGCCGCGCTTCCCCGGCGCACGCCCCTCGCGCCCCGCGCGGAACGGCGGGCGCACGCCGGCGCACACGCCCCTCCGACGGTCAGCGTCTCGCCGGGGCCGGGGCCGGGGACCGGGGCCGCCCGCCCGGCGGTCAGCGTTCCAGATAGGCGAGGACCGCCAGCACCCGGCGGTTGTCGTCGTCGGACGGCGGAAGCCCCAGCTTGGCGAAGATGTTGGAGGTGTGCTTGGCCACCGCCCGCTCGGTCACCACCAGCCGCTCCGCGATCGCCGCGTTGGAACGCCCCTGCGCCATCAGCTCGATCACCTCGACCTCGCGCGGGGTCAGCTTCTCCAGCGGCGAACCCTGGCTGCTGCGCTGCGCCAGCAGCTGCTGGATCACCTGCGGGTCCATCGCCGTGCCGCCGCTGGCCACCCGCCGCACGGCGTCGATGAACTGGTCCGCGTCGAACACCCGGTCCTTCAGCAGATAGCCGACGCCGCCGTTCCCGTCCGCCAGCAGCTCCCGCGCGTACAGCTGCTCCACGTGCTGGGAGAGCACCAGCACCGGCAGCCCCGGCTGCTCGGCGCGCGCCTGGAGCGCGCACTGCAACCCCTCGTCCGTGAACGACGGCGGCAGCCGCACGTCCACCACCGCCACGTCCGGCTTCAACTCCGCGAGCGCCCGCGTGAGTTCGGGGCCGTTGTCCACGGCGGCCGCCAGCTCGAAGCCATGGGCCTCCAGCAAACGGACCAGACCGTCCCTGAGCAGAAACAGGTCTTCGGCGACGACAACCCGCACGGAACTCTCCGTCTCCAGGCGTCTCGAAGACCTCCTGTGACGTCTTCGGACCGCCCCTGTGCTGAACGTTCCCCCGACCCGGTCGGCGGGGCCAGACCCGGGGCGTCACGCTCCGCCGCGCCCGGGGCGCCCCTAGCCTATGCCGTCCCGGCCCCGCCCGCGCCCCGCAAGGGCCGGGAGGCGACGGAGCCGGGCGGTGCCGGGACGGTGCCGGGAGGGGGCGGGCTCAGTGCGGAACGACGGTGGAGAGCACCGACGGCAACCCGGTCCAGTCCGAGCTGGCCACCGTCGCCCCGCCGGCCGCCAGCTCGTTCACCCGCGCCAGCGCCTCCTCCTCGGTCGGGTCGGTCGCCGATATCGGCGGGGCCACGTTGTGCGCGTCGGTCATCACCAGCAGATAGCCGCGCTCGTTGTACCAGCCGGTGTCCACCGACTCCAGATAGGTGGAGGCGCTCCCGTCGAAGACCACGAACCAGGGCCGCAGCGACTCCTCGTAACGCCCCACCCTCGGGTCCCCGGCCTCGGCGCCCAGCACCGCGGGGAACGCGACCGCCCGGTCCAGTTCGCCCGAGGCCGCCAGGTCCCGCAGATGCCGGCCGTACTCCTCGTCGGTCCACAGCTCGTCGAACGGGTTCCCCTGCTCCACGGTCCCGGGGATCAGATGTATCAGGAACTTCCCCGCCAGCTCGTCCCTGCCGGGCCAGCCGCCCGAGGCGACCGCCTCGTCCAACGAGGCGTGGTCGCCCGTCAGTTCGCCCGGCCGGTACACCGCGTCGCCCAGGACCTCGTCCACCAGCGCGTCGAACGCGGCCGGGCCGCGCCCCAGGTTGTCGGCGAAGCCGTCCTTCAGCTCGAACTTCAACTGGATCGGCCGGTGGCCCGGGTTCGCGTCGTGCCACGTCCGCAGGTCGGTCAGGCAGGCCGCCAGCGCCTGGTTCCGGTCCCCGGAGCGCAGCCCGTCCGGGCTGGTGGCGCCCACGCAGTTGTTCTGGTTGGTGAACGGGCTGTCGTGCCCCACCCGCCACCCCGAGCCGAAGAAGTTGGTCCAGACGTCCAGTTCGAGCATTCCGGCCCCGGAGTCCAGGGCGTCGGCGAGGTAGGGGAACGCGCTCTGGAGATAGGCGTTGTGCACGCCCACCGAGGTGCTGGCCGCGTACCCCGCCTCGTCCGGCTCGGCCGCGTGTACCCCGCTGCCGGCCATCACCCACACGCAGGCGCCACCGACGGCCACCACGCCGCCGAACCCGCGCCTGCCGTGCCTCTTCCGGTCCCTGGACCTGGTCATCCGCGCCACCTTCACTGTGGGGAGGGGAAGTTACGACGCGTCACACGCCGGGAGAGGCGTGCGACACGGCGTCAGCGTAGGGCAGTTGTCATGCACGCGCGATGATCGCGAGACGAACGCGGGGGACACGGCGGTTGTCGCGCGCGCGGCGAGGCCGACGGACGCGGGGGCCCGCACCGCCTCCCGCGCGCCCCGGTGACCGCCACGGGCCCGGCCGCTCCCGCCGCCAGGACCCGTCGCCAGGACCCGTCGCCAGGACCGTCGCCAGGACCCGTGGCACGTCCGGCAGAACGGGCACCCGCCGCCGTTCACCGACGGCTCGTCGAGCGCCACGGCCGGGATGCCCCAGTGGTCGAGAAGGCTGGCATAGGTGCCGTCCTCGACCAGCAGTTCCACCGCCGCGGCGACCGCGTCGCGCAGCACGTCCTGCCCCGCGGGGACCGCGATACCGCGGAACCCCTGGTGGCGCGGGTCGAGGCCGGTGCTCAGCCCGTACCCGGCGTTGCCGTGGGCGAAGGCGGCGGCCTGCGAGTACAGCAGCACCGCGGCGTCCGCCTCGCCGGCCTCGACCGCCTCCGCCATGTCGGCCAGTCGCGAGTGGGTGACCAGCGACGTCTCCTCCGCGCAGCCGGCGGTGAGGTCGCGCACCGTGTCGCGGTTGTTCTCGTCGCCCCAGGTGGTCAGCGTCAGCCCGCACCACTCCTCGGGCGCGCCCGACAGCAGCCGCGGCTCGTCGGTCAGCACGCCGGGGCCGTCGGCGAAGTGGTTGACGAAGTCGACGCCGAACCGCTCGCGGTTGCCCGGCCGGTCGACATAGGCGGACATCGCGAGATGGCCGGGCAGGTCGGCGCCCTCGCGCACCGCGGACCTGGCCGCCGCCTCGTCGTCCTCGGCCTGCCGGAAGACGACGGTCACCCCCAGCCGCGCGCCGATCTCCTCGGCCAGCTCCACCTCGAAGCCGGCCGGCCGCCCGTCGTCCGAGAAGAGCACCGGCCGGTGGCTCTCGGCCACCCACACCGTGATCTCCCCGGCCTCCCGCACCGGTTCCGGCAACAGGCCCGCCAGCGGCGCCTCACCGTCCGCGCCCCCGCCGCCCCCGTTCTGCCCGCCGCCCCCGTTCCCCTCGCCGTCCCCGTTCCCCCCGACGAACCCGTCACCCGCGTCGCCCCCGTCGCCCGCGCCGCCCGCCCCGCCCGCGTCGTCCCCCGACGTGGCCAGCAGCGTCACCGGAACGGCCACCGCCAGCACCGCCGCGGCGACCGCGCCGGCCAGCAGCGCCCGACGCCGCCCCCGGCGCGGGGTCGCGGCCGGGGCCCCCGTCGGGGCGTCGGGCACGGAGCCCCCCGGCGGTGGCGGCGTCGGCGGGTGGGCCGGGGGCGCCGGCGGCGACGCCGGGGCCTCGGCCACCGGCGCGTCGATCTCCAGCAGCGCCGCCGCCTCCTGCCCCAGCCGCGCCGTCAACGACGCCGGCAGCCAGAAGCCCTCGCCGGAACGCGCGCTCCCCACCGCCTCGATCTCGTCCAACGCCGGCCGCTCGGCCGCGTCCCGCCGCAGACAGCGCCCCACCAGCGCCCGCAACTCGCCCCGCAACGGCCCGTCCTCCGGCCCCAGCCGCGGCTCCTCGTGCATCACCCGGTAGAGCACCGTGTGCGTCGGCGCGCCGTCCCAACTGAACGCGTGCCAGCCCGTCGCCGCGTACGCCAGCACCGCGCCCAACGCGAACACGTCCGCCGCTCCGGTCAGCCGCTCGCTCCTGATCTGCTCGGGCGGCATGTAGCCGGGAGATCCCACCATCGCCCCGGTCCGCGTCACCACGCTGGCGTCACCGAGACCGGCGTCCACCGCGCGGGCGATACCGAAGTCGATGACCTTCGGCCCCTCCAGCGTCACCATCACGTTCGACGGCTTCAGGTCGCGGTGCACCAGCCCGCTGCCGTGGATGTCCCGCAACGCCAGCGCCAGGCCGAACGCCAGCGCCCACACCGACGTCTCGGGCAGCGGCCCGTGCAGCCGCTCCACCACCTTCCCCAGCGGCGGCCCCGCCACATAGCCGGTCGCCACCCACGGCACGGCCGACTCGGTGTCGCAGTCCCACACCGGCGCCGTCCACAGCCCGCCGACGCGCCGCGCGGCCTCCACCTCGGCCCGGAACCGCCGCCGGAACTCCGGCTCCGACGCCAGGTCCCCGCGCACCACCTTCAGCGCCACCATCCGGCCGCCGGCCGAACGCCCCAGGTAGACCCGGCCCATCCCGCCCGCGCCCAGCCGCCCCAGCAGCCGGTACGGGCCCACGGACGCCGGGTCCTCCGCGCCCAGGGGCTCGGGACCGAACACCCCGCCCGGCCGCTGCTCCACCACGCCGCCTCCTCGAAGCGTCCGCCGCACCCGCCCGTACGGCGGGCGCCACGATCGTAACGGCCCGCGCCGCGCGGACAGCGGCGTTCCACCGCGGCCCGTGCCCCGGCCGCATGACGCCAACGGGCCGGGCGCGCCGGGGAATTCGGCGGAAAACCGCCCTCCCCGTGCCCGCCCGGCCCGTCGGACCGCCGGCGCTACTCCGCCCCGACCTGCCCCAACCGCGTCAGGTTGCACGGAATCTCGATGGTGACCAGCGTCGGGCCACCCACCGGGCTGCTCACGGCCAGCACCCCGTCGAACGCGCCCAGCCGCCGCTCCAGCCCGCGCAGCCCGCTGCCGCCCTCAAGCGACGCGCCGCCCTTGCCGTCGTCGGTGATCGCGATGCGCAGGCTGCGGTCCTTGCGGTTGTAGTAGATGTCCAGCCAGATGCGTTCCGCCTCCGCGTGCTTGGCCGCGTTCGTCAACACCTCGCTGACCGCGAAGTACGCCGCCGCCTCCACCGGCTCCTCCAGCCGGCCCGGCAGCTCCACGTCCACCTCCACCGGCACCTGCATCCGCAGCGCCAACGCCCGCGCCGCGTCACCCAGCCCGCGCTCCGCCAGCACCGGCGGATGGATGCCGCGCACCAGGTCCCGCAGCTCCGTCAACGCCTCGGCCGAGTTCGCCCGCGCCTGCGCCAGCAGCTGCTTCGCCTGGTCCGGGTCCTTCTCGATCAGCGCCTCGACCGCGCCCAGCGACATGCCCATCGCGACCAGCCTGGCCTGCGCGCCGTCGTGCAGGTCCCGTTCGATGCGCCGCAGCTCGGCCGCCGAGTCGTCCACCGCGTCGTGCCGCGTCTCCTGGAGCCGGGCGACCCGCTGCGCCAGCAGCTGCTTCTCCGGCGCCCCGATCAGCACCCGCGTGAAGTGGAAGTGCACCTCGACCAGGCGCGGGTTGTACCGCAGCCCGCCCAGCAGGAACGCCAGCCCGCAGGCCCCCGCGACCAGCGACGACAGAAAGCCGCTCACCGGCACGAACACCCACCAGTAGGTGCCGATCGCGTGCACGATCGGGATCCAGACCCCGGACGCCAGCACGATGCCCCACAGCCCGTAGGACAGCAGCCCGAACGGCAGCACCGCCAGCAGGAAGCCCACCACCGCGTCGGGCAGCAGCCACAGCACGTCCCGCCAGGTCGCCGAGTCCTTCAGCAACTGGATCGCGCGGTCCACCTGGCCGGCGAGCCCCCCGCGCGGATCGTGCGGCAGCTGCCGGTAGGCCACCGGGATGTCGATCCCGCACCAGCGGCTGGCATACGCGCGCCGCAGGTTGGCGTGCGCCCGGATCGCCACCACCAGCCAGGGGATGGCCAGCAGCCCCAGGCCGAGGGGGATCAGCGCCAGGGACACCACGAAGAGGGTGAACAGCGTCAGCGACACGCCGATCGACAGCAACGCCAGCAGCAGCCCCTGGGCCGCAGCCAACAGGCCGCCCCGTGCCTGTTCCCGTCTCATGTCCTCGTCGACCCTTCCCTCTCGCTCGCTCGCCCCGTGTGGCCACAAGTCTCGCCTGCCGAAAGGGGGAGCGTAACGGGGGGAGACCCCGAACGCCCGGTGGTGCTGGGTACACCAGGCCGCCGCCGGCGGCCGCGGCGGCGAGGGCGTGCCGCGTCGGCCGCCGGCGGCGGCGGGTCCCGGAAACGGGATCAGGCGAGACCGGCGCGCTCCAACTCCGCGCAGCACGTCTCCACCAGCAGCCGGGTCACCACGTAGGGATCGCAGTTGGCGTTGGGGCGGCGGTCCTCGATGTAGCCCTTCTTGTCGCGCTCCACCTGCCAGGGGATGCGCACCGAGGCGCCGCGGTCGGAGACGCCGTAGCTGTACTCGTCCCACGGCGCCGTCTCGTGCGCCCCGGTCAACCGGTCCTCGACGCCGGTGCCGTAGTTACGCACGTGGTGCAGCGGCTTGCCCTCCGCGCCCAGCGCGTCGCAGGCCGTGATGATCGCGTCATAGCCCTCGCGCATCGCGCGGGTCGAGAAGTTGGTGTGCGCCCCCGCGCCGTTCCAGTCGCCCTTGGCCGGCTTGGGGTCGAGCGTCGCCGACACCCCGAAGTCCTCGGCGGTCCGGTACAGCAGCCAACGTGCGACCCACAGCTGGTCCGCCACCTCCAACGGGGACAGCGGCCCCACCTGGAACTCCCACTGCCCCGGCATCACCTCGGCGTTGATCCCGGAGATGCCCAGGCCCGCCCGCAGACAGTTCTCCAGGTGCGCCTCGACGATCTCGCGGCCGTAGATCTCGTCCGCGCCGACGCCGCAGTAGTAGCCGCCCTGCGGCGCGGGGAACCCGTTCTCCGGGAAGCCCAGCGGGCGCGAGCCCTTGAAGAAGGTGTACTCCTGCTCGATGCCGAAGAGCGGCTCCTGGCCGCCGAACCGCTCCGCGACCGGCCGCAGCAGGGCCCGGGTGTTGGAGGAGTGCGGGGTGTCGTCGTCGGTGTCGAAGACCTCGCACAGCACCAGCAGGTTCTCGCCGCCCCTGATCGGGTCCGGGAAGCTGGCGACCGGGCGGAGCACCCGGTCGGAGGCGTGGCCCTCCGCCTGGTTGGTGCTGGAACCGTCGAAGCCCCAGACCGGGGGCTCGGCGCCGTCCGCCAGGATCTTGGTCTTGGAACGCAGCTTGGCGGTCGGCTCCGTGCCGTCGATCCAGATGTACTCGGCCTTGTAGCTCACGGTCATGACTCCTCGGGGGCGTCGCTCGGGGCATCGCGGGTGCGCGCGGACTCGCGTTCACCGGCGCGCCACCGCGCGCACGCGCCGGCGCGCGGCGCGGTACGCCGTCGCGGAACGTTGGCCACACCCTCGCCAGCGGCGATTGCCCTTCCGTTGCCCGGCTGTTAAGCGGCTGTGAATCAGCGACCCGCCGCCGATACCGGCCCGGTACGGAGATCGCTAGGGTGGGGCCCGCGCACGGCGAGACGGTTGAGTGAGGAAGAGGCGTCGACGATGAGGATCGGCCTGCTCGGCACCGGCCCCTGGGCCGCCGACACCCACGGCCCCGGCCTGGCGGAGCACCCCGGGGTGCGACTGGCCGGCGTCTGGGGACGCAGAGCCGAGGCGGCAGCCGCACTCGCGCACACGCTCGGCACCCGCCCCTACGCGACCCCGGACGCCCTCTTCGCCGACTGCGACGCGGTGGCCTTCGCGCTGCCGCCCGACGTCCAGGCGCCGCTCGCGGTGCGCGCCGCCGAGGCCGGCTGCCACCTGCTGCTGGAGAAGCCGATCGCCACCACCGTCGATGGCGCCCGCGCCATCGCCGACGCCGTCGCCGCGCACCGCCGCGCCTCCGTCGTCTTCTGCACGCTCCGCTTCGCGCCGGAGACCGCGGCCTGGGTCGAGGCCCAGTGCGGCACCGACAACTGGCTGACCGGCAGCGCGGAATGGTTCTCCCCGGTCTTCGCCGGCTCCGAGTCGCCTTACCAGCACTCGACCTGGCGCCGCGAGCGCGGCGCGCTGTGGGACATCGGCCCGCACGCGCTGTCCGTGCTGCTGCCGCCGTTGGGCGACGTCGCCGACCTCGACGCGATCCGCGCCGTGCGGGGCCCGGGGGACACGGTCCACGCCGTGCTCCGCCACGCCTCGGGTGCCTCCAGCACCCTCACCGTCAGCATGTCCATGCCGGCACAGGCCGCCGGGGTCTCCGCCGAGCTGCGCGGCGCGGCCGGCGTCTCCAACCTGCCGGAACGCGGCGACGGCGGCCCCGTCCGGCCGTTCCGCCGTGCCGTCGACGCCCTGGTCGAGGCGGCCGACGGCGGCCGCCCCCACCCCTGCGACGTGCGGTTCGGCCTCCGCGTCACCGAGATCCTCGCCGCGGTGGAGGCCGCGCTCGACGCCTGACGCGGCACGCCCCCGCGCCCGCGCGGCGGCGGACCCGGGGGCGCCGGGGCGGTCAGGTGCGCGGATGGTGGCCGAGGGCGACCGCCACCTCCTGCACGTTCCGGTAGGCGTGCTCCTCGGGCAGCTCGGCGCGGACCGTCTCGATCAACGGCTCCGGCGCGTGGTTCTCGTCCAGCGCCGCGAGCACCCCGGGGCGTTCCGCGGGAAAGTCCGTCCGCCGCAGATAGCGCGCCAGCTCGAAACGGAACGCCTCGTCGTCCTGCTCACCGAGGTCGCCTCCCGTGCCCGGCCGCACCGGGCCGCCGGCCAGCGGCGGATCGTCGTCGGCCGCCGGCTCCGGGTCGTGCCACTCCTCGGCCCTCGACGGCCGCTCGCCGCGCAACATGCCCTGAAGCTCATGCTTCATCTCGTCGTCGCGACGCGGGCTGTGCTGGTCGCTCCCACGCTGCTGCATGGCTTCCTCCTCACCACGTCGGGGAGCGTCCCGGGTACCCGCCCGGCGCGCGCCCCACACGACGCGCCGGCGCCCGCGCGGGCGCCGGGCGGCCGGCCGTCGGAGCGGTGGTTTGCCGCCGCGAGGGCGGGGAACTCGTCGGATCCGGGTCGGTGAGCGGCCTGGGACCGGGAACCTCGCAAAGGCTTCGAACCGGGGAAATCAGGGGCCCCGCTCGAAGGCGTGCTCGCGCCCACCCACACCGCCACCGGTCCGCCCTTCCCCCGTTGTCCCGCACCCTCCCGGGCGTGCGGAACCGCGCGGCGCCAACGGCTCGGGTGTGCGGAACCGCGCGGCGCCAACGGCCCCCGCACACGCCGGCGCGAAACGGCCCTGCCTGGCCCTGGGCGCGTAGCCCCCGCGTGCGCGCCCGAGGGGCTCATCCGCCCCCGGGCCCGCCCGCCGCCGCGCCCAGCAGCGCGTGCCAGGCGGAGTCGATCGCGGTCTCCTCGTCGTCGGCCGCCTCCGGCAGCACCGCCGGTATGGCGCGGGCGAGTTGGGCGCGGCCCAACTGGTCGCAGTACGCGTGCAGCGCTCGGCTCCTGGCCTCCTCGCGCGGCAGCGCGAGCTCCGTCTCCAGCAGCGCGGCGAGCGCGTCCAGCCTGCGCGATATCACCCGCTCCAGCGCCGCCGCCACGCGCGGCTGCCCCGCCTCGGCGAGCAGGGCCAGCTCCGTCGGGTCCCGATGGGCGAGGCCGGTCATGGTGCGCAACAACTCCCGCCCGCGTACGACCGGCTCGTCCTCGCCGGCGGCCACGGCCTCGGTCAGCTCCTCGGTGGAACGTGCCTCCCAGCCGGCGAGCGCCGCGTCGACCAGGGCGTCACGGTTGGCGAAGTGCCAGTAGAAACTGCCCTTGGTCGCGCCGAGCCGCGCGGCCAAGGGCTCGATGGCGATGGCACTGAGGCTTCCCTCGTCCCGCAGCGCGTCGAGCGCCGCCTCCGCCCAGTCCGCTGCCGTCAAACGGCGTCGGGCTACCCGTCGTTGTGGCATGGGAGAAAGGTAACGTAAAGTTAAAACCATGCGGAGGCGTATGGTGATATGTCCCGTAAAGTGATGCGCTTCGCCTCAGTCGTCCCCCTGCCCTCATCCGTCAACACCCGTTGACATGCGTCACGGCGGTGCCGCCCCGCCCCCGCCGCCCGCTGTCGGCCCCCCTCGGGCCGGTTCCTCGCCGGTCGCGCGGCCGCACCCCTCCGGCCTTCCCCGTCCCCGGCAGCTACTTGTCGGACTTCTCCAGCGCGCTGCCCTCCAGCCCGTCCGCCGTGGAAGGCGCGGGCCCCTTGGTGCGCACCCGCTCCACCTCGTGCAACGACTCACGCAGATCGGCCAGCCACGCGTCGGAGTGCCGTTCCACCAGCCGCACGCACCAGGCCAGCGCGTCGCTCCTGCTGCGCGCCACACCCCCGGCGATCAGGGTGTCGAGCACCAGTCGCTCGGGCTGCTTGAGCCGGGTCATCACCGGCGCGGAGATGTGGGTGAACATCTCCTGGCTGTGGCCGCAGCGCGCCCCCCACGAGAGCTGCCGCCGAAAACGGATCTGCGCCTCCCGCGCCACCTCGACCCGCTGCGCCCTGGTGCGCTCACGGAACTCGGTGATGCGCCCCTCGCAGGCCGCCTCGTACTCCGTGAGCGACGCCTCCGGGGGGAGGTCCGGCTCCGGTATCCGCCCGATGACCGTGATCTCCTCCCGGTCGGCGGACACCTCCACCAGCTCGGTGAACCAGGACTCCGGCAGTCGGCCGACGAACCAGCCGTGCAACTCCTGCCGCCCCTTGTCTGTAATCATGTAATCAATATTACGCGTGCGCGTAACCCCCCGGTCCAGAGGCCCCGTGTCACGGAACGGTCGCAACGCGCCAGGCGGCGCCCGACAGTTGACGAAAACGGTCGAACGCCACCGGCGCGTCAGCGCACGGGCCGAGGAACGGGACCCGGAGCCCCTCAGCGCTGCTTGTCGCGGAAGCGGTAGGCCGCCCGCTGCGTGCGGCTGATCACCTTCCAGCGGTTGGTCTGCTCGGCCCGCAACCGCGCGTCGGTCCTGGCCGCCGCCCAGGCGTTCTCCCGCAACAGCTTGCGATAGCTGGCCAGTCGACGCTCCGGCAACGCGCCGGACTCGACGGCGGCCAGCACCGCACAGCCCGGCTCCACCCGGTGGGCGCAGTCCCCGAAGCGGCACTCCGCGGCCAACTCCTCGATGTCGGCGAAGACCTGCCCGAGCCCGTCGGCCGCGTCGTGCAGACCCACCCCGCGCAGCCCCGGCGTGTCGATCAACACCCCGCCGTGCGGCAGCGGCAGCAACTCCCGGCGCACCGTGGTGTGCCGACCCTTGTCGTCCACCTCCCGGATCTCGCCGGTGGCGAGCACCTCCTCGCCCAACAGGGCGTTGCCCAGCGTGGACTTGCCTGCGCCCGAGGTCCCCAGCAGCACCACGGTGCCGCCCAGCAGCGCCGTGAGTGTGTCGACACCCTCGCCGTGCAGTGCGCTGGTCGCCACCACGTCGACGCCCGGCGCCAGCGCGGCGGCCTCCTCCAGCAGCGCCCCCGGATCGGCGCACCGGTCGATCTTGGTGAGCGCGACCACGGGCCGGGCCCCGCTCTCCCAGGCCAGCGCCAGCAGCCGCTCCAGCCGGCCGGCGTCCCAGGAACCGCCCGCCGGCACGGCCAGCACCACCGTGTCGACATTGGCGGCGAGCACCTGGCCCTGGGAGTCGCGGGACGCGGAGGCCCGCACGATCGCGGTGCGGCGGGGGAGCAGCGCCTCCAGGCGCGGCTCGGCGCCGGCCGCTCCGGCCCGCAGCGCCGCCCAGTCGCCCGTGCAGGCGCCGGGCGGGCCGCTCTCGACGCGCACCGGGCCGGCCTCGGCGACCAGGTCGCAACGGCCCCGGTCGACGCGCACCACCCGCGCGGGCGACAGCCCGCGCCGCGCGTGCTCCTCGAAGGCGGCGGCCCAGTCGTCGTCCCAGCCGAGGGCGGCCCACACGCCCGCGCCGGGCGGGCCGTCGAGGCCCGGCGCCGGGAACGAGGGCCCCGAGGGGGAGGCGACGCCGGAAGGGGAATCGGCCGAGGGGGAGACGTTGGCGGAGTGAGAGGTGCCGGCGGGGTGAGAAGTGCCGGCGGGGTGAGAGACGCCGGAGCAGGAAGACTCGTCGGAGGAAGGAGAGAAACGCGAACTCATGACAGGTGAGCACCCTTGGGTAAGGGTCCCGCACGCGACGGCGGACGAGCGTCGGTCAGGCGGCGGCCGGGACCCGGGGGAGAAGAGGGAACATCGGTGCGCTGCTCGGGGCAGGCGTCGTCTGCGCAGCCATCAACCTCACCTCCCCTTCTCCCGGGGCCCTCAACGGGCCGGCGTCACAAGCGCGGCCACCGTACCACCGGACCCCGGCGGCCCGCCGGGAATTACCGGCCGCCGACCGCCACTTCAGTGCTTGAGAAAGACCAGCAGGTCCTCGTGGAACCTCTCCTTGAACCCCGGCACGCTCGCCAACCCGTGCGGCGCCCCCTCGTAGACGTGCAGCGTCGCGTCCGGGATGATCTCGGCCGACTTCCGCGCCGAGGCGTCGATCGGCACGATCTGGTCGTCGTCGCCGTGGACGACCAGCGTCGGCACGTCGACGCGCCGCAGGTCCTCCGTGAAGTCCGTCTCGGAGAACGCCGCCACACAGTCCAGCGCGCCCCGCACCCCGAGCTGCATGGCCATCAGCCAGAACGCGTACCTGTTGCCGTCCGTGACCTCGTTGTCCGGCCGGTTGGCGCCGAAGAACGTCTCGGTCAGGTCCAGGTAGAACTGCGAACGCTCCTTGCGGATGCCCTCCCGGATCTGGTCGAAGACGTCGATCGGCGTGCCCTCGGGGTTCGCCGGCGTCTTCAGCATCAACGGAGGCACCGCGCCCAGCAGCACCAGCCGGCTGACCCGGGCCGAGCCGTGCCGACCGAGGTAGCGGGTGACCTCGCCACCCCCGGTGGAGTGCCCGACCAGCGTGACGTCGCGGAGGTCCAGCTCCTCGATCACCTCGGCCAGGTCGTCGGCGTAGGTGTCCATGTTGTTGCCGTGCCAGGTCTGGGTGGAACGGCCGTGGCCCCGCCGGTCGTGGGCGATGCCGCGGTAGCCGTTCTCCGCCACCAGGTTCAGCTGGTCGTCCCAGACGTCCGCCTGGAGCGGCCAGCCGTGCGAGAAGACCACGGGCGGGCCGACACCCCAGTCCTTGTAGTAGATCTGCGCTCCGTCGCGGGTCCTCACAAAGCTCATCGATGCCTCCTCCGGCCGTCCGTCAGGACCGCCCCTTCGAACGTAGAGGCGTACGCCAAGTGGCGCAAAACGGGCCTAACCGGCAGGTAGCTCCAGTCGTCCTCCGGGATTCCGCTGGACAGGGGCGCGCCGAAGCGGGCACGCTGAGCCATTAATCGAACTGAGGGGCGATTAGTCGCGCCGGCGCGCCTGCCCGGTGACGCACACCCTCCGTCCGCACACCACCCGTGACCTCCACGCACGACCAGACCCGGAGCGCCCGTGCCCGAGCCAGCACCCCACGCCGCACCCCTCGCCCCAGAAACCGCCGCGTTCCACACCACGCAGAGCGCGTTCACCGACCCGGGCCGACACGCCGGCGCCTACGCGGGGCTGCCCGCCGACCCCGCGCAACTCGCCCGCGCCGCCAGGGGACTGGTGATCCACCGACTCGAAGGCACCCACCTGGGCTACGAGATCCCCGAACGACGCCTCCACCACGACGCCGAGACCCGCTACCTCGACGACATCCTGCACCTGATCCTCGACCGCGACAGCGCACCCCTGACCGAACAACGCGCACACGACGACCGGTTCATCGGCATCCGCCGCGACTTCGCACTGCTGCTCTGCTCGTTCCTGCGCCACGCCGGCATCCCCGCCCGGATGCGCTACGGCTTCGCCGACTACTTCGCCGACGACGGCTTCCACGCCGACCACGCCGTCACCGAGTACTGGGACCCCCACCGGGGCTGGCTGCTGGCCGACGCCAACGTCGCCACCGAACCACCCGCCGGCATCGACCCGTTGGACGTCCCCCGCGACCGGTTCCTCACCGCCGGGGCCGCCTGGCGCGCCGTCCGCGCCGGCGACGCCGACCCGAGCACCTTCGGGGTCCGCACCCCCGAGACCGCCCTCGTCGGCGAGTGGTTCGTCGGCGACGCCCTCCGCCTCGACCTGGCGATGCTCAACGGCGCCGAGACCCTGCTGTGGGACGTCTGGGGCGACGGCCCCACCGACGACGCCGGCCTCACCGACACCCTGCGGGCCCGTTACGACCGCGTCGCCCGGCTCACCGACCCGCACGTCGACCTCGACGCCGCCCGCGCGCTGTACCTCGCGGAGCCGGAGCTCCGCGTCCCGGAGACCGTGCTCTCCCTCGCCCCGTTCCTGGGCGCCCGGCGCGTGACCCTCCGCTGACCCCCGCGCCCCACGCGGCGAGGGCCGCCACCCCGCGATCGGGGTGACGGCCCTCGTCCGGCGTGCCGGCCCGGCGGGCTCACACGTCGAAGTACAGCTCGAACTCGTGCGGGTGCGGCCGCAGCTGCATCGGCGCGATCTCCTTCTCCCGCTTGAAGTCGATCCACGTCTCGATCAGGTCCGAGGTGAACACCCCGCCGGCCTGGAGGTACTCGTTGTCGCTCTCCAGCGCCTCCAGCACGGCCGGCAGCGAGGTCGGGACCTGCGGCACCCCGGCGTGCTCCTCCGGCGCCAGCTCGTAGAGGTCCTTGTCGATCGGCTCGGCCGGCTCGATCTTGTTCTTGATGCCGTCCAGCCCCGCGAGCAGCAGCGCGGAGAACGCCAGATACGGGTTCGACGAAGGGTCGGGCGCGCGGAACTCGACGCGCTTGGCCTTCGGGTTGGAACCGGTGATCGGGATGCGCATCGCGGCGGAACGGTTCCGCTGCGAGTAGACCAGGTTCACCGGCGCCTCGAAGCCGGGCACCAGACGGTGGTAGGAGTTGACCGTCGGGTTGGTGAACGCCAGCAGCGACGGCGCGTGCTTGAGCACACCGCCGATGTAGTAGCGGGCCGTGTCCGACAGACCCGCGTAGCCCTGCTCGTCGTAGAAGAGCGGCGCCCCGCCCTGCCACAGCGACTGGTGGACGTGCATCCCCGAGCCGTTGTCGCCGAAGATCGGCTTCGGCATGAACGTCGCGGTCTTCCCGTTGCGCCAGGCGACGTTCTTCACGATGTACTTGAAGAGCATCAGGT
The DNA here is from genome assembly GCF_900230195.1 of Streptomyces zhaozhouensis. Lineage (GTDB taxonomy): Bacteria > Actinomycetota > Actinomycetes > Streptomycetales > Streptomycetaceae > Streptomyces > Streptomyces zhaozhouensis. Next base: position 377,090 of record NZ_OCNE01000001.1, on the reverse strand, counting down.
CGTCGGCGGCGGCCAACAGCGTGTTGAACTTGTAGTTGATCTCCGCCTGGCCGGCCGTGCCCACCTCGTGGTGCTGCCGCTCGACCTCCAGGCCCGCGGCGGCCAGCTCCAGGGAGATCTCCGCCCGCAGGTCGGCGAAGTGGTCCACCGGCGGCGCGGGGAAGTAGCCGCCCTTGTAGCGGACCTTGTAGCCCCGGTTGCCGCCCTCCTCGATGGCGCCGGTGTTCCAGGCGCCCGCCTCCGAGTCGATGTAGTAGTAACCGGCGTTGGAACGGGTCTCGAAACGCACGTCGTCGAAGACGTAGAACTCGGCCTCCGGACCGAAGAACGCGGTGTCCGCGATCCCGGACGACGCGAGGTAGGACTCGGCCTTCTTCGCCACGTTCCGCGGGTCGCGGCTGTAGGCCTCGCCCGTGATCGGGTCGTGGATGAAGAAGTTGATGTTGATGGTCTTGTCCCGCCGGAACGGGTCGACCCGCGCGGTCGTCAGGTCGGCGACCAGAGCCATGTCGGACTCGTGGATGGCCTGGAAGCCGCGGATCGACGACCCGTCGAACATCAGGTGCTCCGCCGGGTCGAACGCCTCGGCCGGAACGGTGACGTGCTGCATGGTGCCCGGCAGGTCGCAGAAACGGACATCGATGAACTTGACGTCGTTGTCGGCGATGTACTTCTTGATCTCGTCGGCGTTTCGGAACATCCGATGTCCTCCTAGCCCCGACCCGGCAGGGCGGGGGATGTGCGGCTCGGGAGTGGCCCGTCGCGCGGGCCTGCCAGGGCCGACCCTAGGGAGAGGCCATTTCTCGGGCATGACCCACTTGTTTCCCCAGTGTTAACCGGACTTCTCGCCGGATAGCCGGCGGCACGCCGACCGGCCGGCCGCGCTACCGTGGAGGCGTGGACAACCGGCAGGCAATTGGTTCGTGGCTCTCCGGCCCCCGCGCGGCGGCCGAGGGCATGGGAATCGACTTCGGATACCGGGGCGAACGCCTGGGTCTCCCCAGGGAGGGTCCGGGCTCGATCGCGCCGGTCGGGCGCAGGCTCGCGGCCATCTGCGTGGACTGGCTGCTCTGCGCGTTGATCGCATACGGTCTCCTCGCCCAGGGGAACCTCGCCACGGCCAACAACTGGACGCTGGCGGTCTTCACCCTGATGAGCCTCATGACCGTCGGCACCGTCGGAATGACCCCGGGGAAGCGCCTGTTGGGGCTGCGGGTGGTGCACCTCTCCGGCGAGCGCCTCTCCTTCCCGCGCTCGGCCCTCCGCTGCCTGCTGCTGGCGCTGGCGATCCCGGCCCTCATCTGGGACCGCGACGGCCGCGGCCTGCACGACCGCGCGGCCGCCGCCGTACAGGTGCGCCTCACGGGCCAGCCCGCGCCCGAGGAGCAGGAGCCACCGGCCACGGCGGGCACGGCGTAGAGCCCCTGCCCGGTCCTCCCCGCCCTCGGGCGCCTGCCGGGGGCCCACCGGTCCCGGGTCCCGGTCCCGACGTCCCCGCCGGTCGGCGCGGGCGGGCACGGCGAGCGGTGCGGCGTCGCGGAAACGGGAAGACGGCGAGACCGGAAGACGGCGAGGGCCGTTGGGCGGCTGGTGACGCTGATGCTCACCGCCCGCCCAACGGCCCTCGCCGTTCTCGTGACTCCACACGGGGCCGCTGTCCACGCGACGCTTCCACCCCGGACACCGCGCCCGCCGCGCGAGCCGGCCCCGGCCGCGCCGACGCCCCGCCCCCGAACCGCTCAGCGGCCCCGGCGGGGAGCCTGGTTGTTGCCCTTCATCCGCATCCCGCCCTTGGGCATCGGGCCCTTCGGAATCGGCATGTTGCTCATCAGATCGCCCATCGCGCGCAGCCGGTCGTTGACCTCGGTGACGCGCGGGCCGGCCAGCACCTTCGGATACTTCGTGATCCGACGGCGCAGCTCCTTGAGCTCCACCTGGTCCTCACCCTTGCCGACGATCATGTCGTGCACCGGCACGTCGGAGACCACCCGGTTCATCCGGCGCTTCTCGGCGGCCATCAGGGTCTTCAGCCGGTTGGGGTTGCCCTCGCCGACCAGGACCACGCCGCACTTGCCGACCGCCCGATGGACCACGTCCTGCTGGCGGTTGACCGCGATGGCCGGGGTGAAGACGATGCCCCGCCGCATGTTCTCCAGCACGGCGGCCGCGGCACCCGGCTGGCCCTCCATCTGGCTGAAGGCCGCCCGCTCGGCCCTGCGGCCGAAGACGATGGCGGTGGTCAGCAGCGCGACCAGGAAGCCCAGGATGCCCAGATAGACCGGGTGTCCCCAGAGAATGCCGATACCGAGAACGATCCCGAACGTACCCAGAAAGACCAGGGCCAGCCACAGACCGATCCAACGATCGACCCGCTTGGCCATCTTGTAGGTCAGACCGATCTGCTTCAATCGGCCTGGGTTCTCGGAATCCTGTTCCTTTTCCTTCCGCGCCATGCGGGCCAGTGTACGGCGCCCCCGGCCGGCGGCTCGCCCGGGTCAGGCCCCCGGGGTGGGCAACGCCGGTGACGGGTCGCCCGCGCCCACGGCGCGGAGGACGCGCACCGCCTCGCGGTGCGCGGCGGCCCGCTCCTCGTCCTCACGCACCGCGGACCTGGCGTTCTCCAACGCGGTACGCCGCCCACCGGCCAGCAACCGCTCGTCCAGGGCCCGCAGGGCGCGGCCGACACTCGGCCGCTCCCCGTGCACCAACTGAACCAACCCCATCACCGCGTCCCTCCCCGACCGCCCGGCCACCCGCGGCCTGGCACCGTCATCCGCGCCTGCCGGCGCCCTGCGAAACCCCCATGGCTCGGCCATGGACAACGCTCCCCCTCAGATCGTTCCCGCGCGGTGTTTCCACCCCGTGGCCCCCGCGTCAACAGTCCGCTGCGGTCACGCCACCTTCGGGGCGCCGCGCCGCTCGACGGCCTGCCGGTAGAGGCGGCCGGCGCGGTAGGAGGAGCGGACCAGCGGACCGGACATCACCCCGGCGTAACCGATCTCCTCGGCCTCCTGCTGCAGTTCGACGAACTCCGCCGGCTTCACCCACCGCTCCACCGGGTGGTGGCGGGGGGTCGGCCGCAGGTACTGCGTGATGGTGATCAGCTCGCAGCCGGCCTCGTGCAGGTCGCGCAGTGCCTGGCTGACCTCCTCGCGGGTCTCGCCGAGGCCGAGGATCAGGTTCGACTTGGTGACCAGCCCCGCCTCCCGGGAGAGCGTGAGCACCCGCAACGAACGCTCGTAGGTGAACGCCGGCCGGATCCGCTTGAAGATCCTCGGCACCGTCTCCACGTTGTGCGCCAGCACCTCGGGACGCGAGGAGAAGACCTCGTCCAACTGCTCGGGAACGGCGTTGAAGTCGGGGATCAGCAGCTCGACACCCGTGCCGGGCATCGCCTCGTGGATCTGCCGCACGGTCTCGGCGTACAGCCACGCGCCGCCGTCCGGCAGGTCGTCCCGGGCCACGCCGGTGATCGTCGCGTACTTCAGACCCATCTGGCGCACCGAGTCGGCCACCCGGCGCGGCTCGTCCCGGTCCAGCTCCGCGGGCTTGCCGGTGTCGATCTGGCAGAAGTCGCAGCGCCTGGTGCACTGTTCGCCGCCGATGAGGAACGTGGCCTCGCGGTCCTCCCAGCACTCGAAGATGTTGGGACAGCCGGCCTCCTGGCAGACCGTGTGCAGACCCTCGCGCTTCACCAGACCCTGCAGCGCCTGGTACTCCGGGCCCATCCGGGCACGGGTCTTGATCCACTCCGGCTTGCGTTCGATCGGGGTCTGGCTGTTCCGGACCTCAAGACGCAACATCTTGCGGCCGTCTGGTGCGACAGCGGACACGTCCGGCTCCCTACGGCTTTCGATTCTTTGGCGTTCCCCAGCGTACGCCTCTGGAAGTGGGGGTGATCCCGGTCACACGGCCCGAGGTAGCGGGGTGGCGGCGGACCACATCGCGGTGAGGTGCTTCTCGACCACGGGGAGTACGTCGGTGACCGTCACCGGGCGCCCCAGCTCGTGCGAGAGCGAGGTCACGCCGGCGTCCCTGATGCCACACGGCACGATCCGATCGAACGAGGTGTTGTCGGGATCACAGTTGAGCGAGAAGCCATGCATCGTGACGCCCTTGGCGACCCGAATGCCGATCTGCGCCAGTTTTCGGTCCTCGTGACGCTGGCCGGCGTTCGACGGCGCGTACTCGGGGCCGTTGAGCCGGGGATCGAACTCCTCGTCGTGCCGCCTGGGGTCGAAGTCCAACGACAGCCCGCCCAGGCCCGCCCGCGCCCCGGGAACCTCGTCGCCCAGGACCCACACCCCGCTGCGGCCCTCGACCCTGGTGGTCTCCAGGCCGAACTCGGCACACACCGCGATCAGCACGTCCTCCAGCCGGCGCACATGCGCGACCACGTCGACCGGACGCGGCAGCTTCATGATCGGGTAGCCCACCAGCTGCCCCGGACCATGCCAGGTGATCTTCCCGCCGCGGTCGACATCGATCACCGGAGTGCCGTCCAGGGGGCGCTCGTTCTCCTCCGTGCGCCGTCCGGCCGTGTAGACCGACTGGTGCTCCAGGAGCAGACAGGTGTCGGGGATCTCGTCGGCGAAGCGAGCGGTGTGGACCCGACGCTGCTCCTGCCAGGCGGCGTGGTACTCCACCGCCTCGGCACCGAACCCCAGATGGACAAAGCGCAGCTCGCCCACTGCAACTCTCGCTTTCCGTACACGTGCTTGGCACACACGTTCTGGTGACACGCACTGGCGTCTCACCTCAACTCTAAGCCCGGCGGAAAGCGACGAGGGGGGTGGCCTCCGGCTCACACATACGGATGAATCATCCGCTGTCGCGGCGTTGCGACCTGGCGGGACCGTTACATTCACGCCGTTCCAGCCGCACAGCCGTAAGGCAGGAGACCGCATCGCCGATGTCTACGGAACGACCCGGAGGCCCGGCCTCCCCGCAGTCCGCCACGCCGCGCAACCCCAACCGACAGCTGGCCGCCCTGATCGCCGAGGCGGGCTTCTCCCACGCGGGGCTCGCCCGCCGTGTCGACCAGCTCGGCCTCGAACATGGCCTCGACCTCCGGTATGACAAGACCTCGGTCACCCGCTGGCTCCGGGGTCAGCGACCACGCGGCACCACCCCGGCGCTGATCGCCGAGGTGTTCACCCGGCGACTCGGCCGCAGACTCTCCGCCCAGGACCTGGGGCTGGAGGCCTGCGCCCCCGTCTACGCGGGGCTTGAGTTCGCCGGCAGCCCCGCCGAGGCGGTCGACATCGTCGCCGGGCTCTGGCGCAAGGACACCGGCGGATACGCCGAACTCCGCAAGATCGCGTTCACCCCCGCCGGCCTCGTCGTGCCGAGCCGCGACTGGCTGATCGGACGCCCCGACGAACGCGTCGCCCGAGGGGAGGCACCCGAGGGCGGCGCCACACAGGACGCACCGGCCACGCCGGCCGTCCGAGTCCCGGAGCAACTGCGTGGGCACGGCCCACTGGGCGCGGCCCGCGCCCAGCTGCGGGCGCCGAGACCCAGCCGGATCGACCGGGTGGAACGGGGGCCGGGCCAGCGCGTGACGGCCGGCGACATCGCCGCGCTGCGCTCCGTGGCCGAGCTCTTCCGCGGGCTCGACCAGGCCTACGGCGGCGGCCATGCGCGCCAGGCGCTCGTCCGCTACCTGGAGCACGAGCTGGAGCCCATGCTCAGAGGCGGATACGGCGAGCAGACGGGGCGCAAGCTCTTCTCCGCCGCGGCGGAGCTGACGCGACTCGCCGGATGGACGGCCTACGACATCGTTGCCCATGGCCTGGCCCAGCGGTACTTCGTGCAGGCGCTGCGACTGGCGCAGGCGGCCGGCGACCGGGGGTACGGCAGCTTCGTGCTGGTGTCGATGAGTCGACAAGCCGTCTATCTCGGCCACGGTCGAGAGGCCGTCCAGCTGGCCCGCGTCGCCCAGCAGGGAATCGCCAGTTCCGTCGCGCCCGTCGTCCAGGCGCTGCTGCACGCCGTGGAGGCGCGGGGCCACGGGCTGCTCGGTGAGGTCCGGTCCTGCACGGCGGCCATGGCCAGGGCCGAGCGCGCGCTGGAGGCGGCCAGGTCGGCCGAGGACGCGCCGTCCTGGGCGCGCTTCTTCGACGAGGCCCAGTTGGCCGACGAGTTCGGTCACTGCAACCGGGATCTGAAGCAGTACCGGGCAGCCGCGCGGCACGCCGAACGCTCGCTCCAACTACGCCCTCCCGAGCACGCGCGCAGCCGGCTCTTCTGCCGGGTGGTGCTCGCCTCGGCCCGCCTTGGTCTGGGCGATGTGGACCAGGCGTGCGCCCTCGCGGCGGAGGCGGCCCAGCAGGCCAACGAGATGCGCTCGGCACGTGCCCACGAGTACGTGCAGGACTTCGAGCGGCGCCTGGAGCCGTTCCGCGACGCGGCGGCCGTGCGGGCCTACCGCGAGAAGACGGCGGTGCTCCGGTAGGCCGGGGGCGGTGTCGGGCCGCTTGCTCAGCCGGCGGCCGCGCTCGCGGACGGGGCCGCCGGGGCGCACCCCAGGTCCTCCATGACGGCGAGGCTCGCTCGTCGCGCGGAGACCAGGTCGCCGGTGATGCCCGGCAGGTCCCGGTGGTCGCCACAGACGTACAGACCGTCGAGCAGCCGTACCGGACGGCGCCTCCGGTACGGCGGTGGCAGCACCGGGACCGCCTGGCGGTCGTGGTGTGCCGCCAGCAGTCGCCACCCGTCCGCCGCCGCCCCGTGCAACTCCCCGAGCTGGGGACGGGCCGCCCGATCCAGCAGCTCGGGCCGCTCGGCGGCCTGTGGGCCGATGATCACCGATGTCAGCAGTGTCTGCCCGGCGGGCGCCCGGCTCGGGTCGGCGGCGGAGACGGCCACCGAGTGCGCCACCGGACCACGTGCGCCCGCCTCCACCAGCAGTGCCGGTCGGGGGACCGGCAGCTCCGGCGCGGCGTGGTGCAGCACGGTCATCTGGTGGAAGCGCGGCATCCGCAGCCCGGGCAGCAGTTGGCCGGCCGTCGCCGCGCCCGTCGCCACCACGACGGCCCGGCAGCGGAAGACACCGTGGTCCGCCGTCTCCACCCGCGTGGTTGCGACAGATGTGACAGTGACGCCCGTGCGCAAGGCCCCCGCGGGCAGTTCGGCGGCGAGGGCGTGCGGAAGCGTCGCGGCGCCGCCCTCCGGGAGCGCCAGGCCGTGGCGGGCGAACGCGCGGAGCACCGCGTCGCTCAGTCGGCTGGACGTCGCCAGCTCCGGATCGTGGAGCAGCGCGGCCAGCGTCGGGCGGAGCATCGCGTCGGCGATCCGCGCCGGAATGTTCCGCTGTGCCAGCGCCTCGGCCGCCGTCACCTCGGGGCGTCGGGAGAGCTGCTCCTCGGAGAGCCGTCCCAGGCGTGCGAGGTTGGCCCGCAGCCAGATCTGGTCGAACGACTCGGCCGGCGGTGCCGCCTCCTCGCCCTCGCCGCCCAGATGGCAGACCGGTCCCGCGCCGTGCAGCCGCACGCCCCCGCGCAGGGGGCTGAGAGCCACCGGACGGGGCAGCTCGGCCAGCGCCGGCGACTCCGGAAGGGTCAACTGGCTGGAGCGGTCGAGAAGAAAGCCTTCCCGCTCCTCGGTGGCCATCCGGCCGCCTATCCGGTCGCCGCTCTCCAACACGATGACCGTCAGCCCCGCGGCGCTCAGTCTGTGAGCCGCCGACAGTCCTGCCGGGCCGGCCCCGATGACGACGACGTCGCTGTCCGTGTGGTGCGTTCGGCTGCTGAGCACTGGGCCTCCCTGGTGAGGTGGTCGGTGCGTCGGAGCGGCGATCAGGTCCCGGCCGGTGGGCCTTGGGGGCTGATGCCCGGTGAAGCGCGAGCAATGCCTTCCGAACCGGAGCCGACCCTCTCACGCCGTCCCGAAGGCGGCAGAGCGCATGGATGGGGCATCGGCGCACAAGGAGGGCGCAGAGCTTGACGAAGGCGCGTTGTCGGCGCTCCACGTCCCCTTCGACCAGGTGACCCATGTGCCGGGCAGTGACGCTCCAGCCGCCTCCCCACGGCTTGGCGGCTCTCTCCGTGAGTCGGCGCAGAACGTGGCTGAGGGAGGGGAGGGCGGCAGGTGCGAATCGGGGGATGGGCAGCGGGCGGGGGGATCCGTTCGGCGGGGAGGGGGCGGGGTGCCCGCGAGGGGCGAGCCGGCCGCGCGGCAGGCGGAGGCGGGCGCGCGCGGACGCTTCCGGGGGCGTCGGCGGAGGCCCGTGCCCAAGCGGGCGTCTGGTCACGGGGCACGGGCCGGGGGGACGGGCGACCCCCGCCCCGTGCGCCCGACCCGGTCGCACGGAGTGAGGGGCCCGGCGCCCCGGCACGATGGGGATGCGGCGCCGAGGCCCCGGCGGCACGAAGCGGTCTCCGGCGAGCAGTCGGCGGAACACGTCGCCCGCCGAGGAGCGTCGACGAGGGGGAACGGGGCGCGCGGCCGCCGCCGCGAGCATGATGCCATTACGGAGAGTCATGTCGCCGACCGTACAGGTCGCTACTGACAGTGACAATGCCTCGTGTGGGTGAGGTGCCCCGCCAGGCGGTGACCGAGGGTCACTCCAGGGCGGCGCGGATCGCCGCCTCAGCGGTGGGGTGCCGGAAGGTGAAACCCGCCGCCTGGAGTCGGGCCGGCAGAACACGCTGGCTGCCCACGATGTCGTCGGCGAACTCGCCCACCACCACCCGCAGCGCGAACTTCGGTACCGGTAGGACCGCCGGCCGATGCAACACCCGGCCCATGATCTTGGCGATCTCGCGGTTGGTGACGGGGTGGGGTCCGGTGAAGTTGACCGGACCCTCCAGCTCGTTGCTCTCCGTCAGGAGAAAACGTGTCGCGGCCAGGTGGTCGGCGAGGGAGATCACGCTCCAGTACTGGCGTCCGTTGCCCAGCGGGCCGCCGATTCCGGCGCGGAAGAGGGGAAAGAGCCGCCCCCACGCACCCCCCTTGCGTGCGACCACGTGCCCGGTGCGCAGGTGGACCGTGCGCACACCGGCTCTGCGGGCTGCCTCGGCGGCCCCCTCCCAGTCGACGCAGACATCCGCCAGGAACCCGTCGCCCACGTCGGCGTCCTCGTCCACCGGCCGGTCGCCGGTGTCCCCGTAGTAGCCGATCGCGCTGCCACACAGGAAGACGCGGGGCGGCGTGCCCTGGGCGGCGATCGCCTCCGAGACGGCCGTGGTGCCGAGCACCCGGCTGTCCCTGATCACCTTCTTGTAGCGCGCGGTCCAACGATGGTCCCCCACCCCGGCGCCGGCCATGTGCACCACGGCATCGCAGCCCGCGAGCGCGGCGACGTTGGCCTCCCGGTCCTGGCCCGTGGGGTCCCAGCGCGCCTCGTCGTCCGCGCCGGGCGCGCGGCGGACCAGGCGCACCACCTCGCATCCCGCGGTGCGGAGGGAGTCGGCCAGCGCGCCCCCGATCAGCCCTGAGGTGCCGGTGATGGCGACGCGCCGGGGAAGCCCGTCCGAGGAGTCCTCCGACGTGCCGCCAGGGGCGGGGGACTCGGAGGCGGAACGCGCGGCCGAAGGGGAGCCGGGGCCGGACTCGGCGTTACCGCCGGCCGGGGAGGAGGAGTCAGGTGCCATGGCGCCATCCTCGGGGATCACACCGGCGCCGGGCCACCCGCGACCCCTCGACGGGCGCTCGGCAACCCGGGCGCGCCGAACCGTGCCCACAGTCTGGGATACGCGGTCGCCAGCGCGCTCTCGTCCGCGAGGTCGATCGCGGTGCCCTCCGGTTCGGCCCCCGGTTCGCTCAGTCCCAGATCGGGGAGTTCGTCGCCGGTGAGTTGCTCGTAGGCGTCGAAGGCGGCGTAGCCGATCTCCTCGGCCTCACCCTCGGCTCGTGCGTCGAAGTCGGAGGGCAGCAGCCCGGCCAGCGCGTCCGGGTCCAGGAGCGTGCCCTCGAAGACCGCCCTGCCCAGACTGATCAGCCAGCAGCGGAAGTTCTCGAAGGCCTCCTCGTCGGCGCCGTCCAGCAGTACCCAGGCCGCCCCCCACAGATCCCAGCGGTGGGCGCGGCTGAAGCGGGCCTCGAAGTGCCGCGCGAAGTCGTGGACCGCCTCGGGGTCCAGCAGAACCAGGCGCTCCACGAGCAGTTCGGCGTGCAGGTCGGGGTCGCTCCCCGCGGCGAGTCGCGTCTCGTCGATCAGCGACCAGAATCCGGTCTCGTCCATCACGGCATCAGGATCGACGCGTCAGGGCCGGCGCGCACGTCGAGGCTCACCCGTGCGGGCGAGCGCGCGCCGGCAACGGAACGGTCCCCGAGGGCCGCGCGGAAAGCCCGACAGAGGATGTCGGGATTCGCTGCCAGGGTCGGTGGGGCCGTCACCGGAACCGCTTCCGAGGACGGCCTGACGACGCGCCGATCCGTCAGGGTCGATGAGTCGACAAGCAGACATCTGCGCACCGGTGGGCCGGTGTGTGGACAGCCGAGTGACGGAAAGCAGCGGAGGACGTACGCGTGACAACAGAGAACGGGCCACTGGCCGGGCGGATCGCGCTGGTCGCGGGGGCGACCCGGGGCGCGGGCCGGGCGATGGCCGTGGAACTGGGGCGGGCGGGGGCGACGGTCTATGTCACCGGTCGCACCACCAGGTCATCGGTGAGCGAGGTGGGCCGCCCCTCCGAGACCATCGAGGAGACCGGGGAACTGGTCACCGCGGCGGGCGGCGAGGGGATCGCCGTGCCGACCGACCACCTTCAGCCGGAGCAGGTGCGGGCGCTGGTGGAACGGATCGACCGGGAACGGGGACGGCTGGACATCCTGGTCAACGATATCTGGGGTGGCGAGCACCTGATCGAAGTCACGGAGAAGAAGAGGATGTGGGAGTTCGGCCTGGAGCCCGGGTTGCGCATGTTGCGCCTGGGTGTCGAGACCCACATCGTCACCAGCCACTTCGCACTGCCGTTGCTGGTCCGCAACGAGGGCGGCCTGCTGATCGAGGTCACCGACGGCACGGCCGAGTCGAACGCCGCCTACCGGGAGTCCTTCTACTACGACCTCACGAAGTTCGCCCCGTTGCGGATGGTGCTGGGGCTGGGGCAGGAGCTGAAGGAGTTCGGCGGTACGGCGGTCTGTGTGACGCCGGGCTTCCTGCGTTCCGAGCAGATGCTGGAGTCGGCGTTCGGGGTCACCGAGGAGAACTGGCGTGATGCCATCGCCCAGGAGCCGCACTTCGCGATCTCCGAGACCCCGACCTACCTGGGTCGCGGGGTCGCCGCGCTGGCGGCGGACCCGGAGCGGGCGCGGTTCAACGGCCGGTCGTTGGACAGCGGCACGTTGGCGCGGGAGTACGGCCTGACCGACGTGGACGGCTCGCGGCCGGACTGCTGGGGGTATCTGTCGCGGGTCCTGGCCGGCGAGAAGGCGGACCCGGCCGACTACCGCTGACCGTCAGGCCGTCAGACGGTCTGCCCGTCTGCTCGTCTGCCCGTCGTGGCCGGTGCGGGAGGCACGGGGGCCCGCACCGGCCCGTGGCCGCTCCCCGGGGTGAACGCGCTCACCGACATCCACCCGCGCCGCCCGGGTCGTCCGCGTACAGGGCGGCCAGTGCGGCGGCGGCGCGGGCGAGGCGGGTGCGGAGCGCGGCCGGCCGGAGCACTTCGACCTCGGGGCCGAGCGCGAGCAGTTGCTCGTAGGCCACGTCGGTCGACTCCACCGCCAGCGTGACCGTGACCCATCCCCGCTCGTCCGGGCCCTCGGCACCCGCGAGGGCCTCCCGCGCCGCCACCCGGTCGGTGTGGTGGCGCAGCCTGTCGGCGCCGTTCTCGCTCAGCCGCAGCCGCACGGTGTCCCGCAGGATCGCGCGGGCGAAGGCCGCCGCCTGTTCGGCCCAGAACGCGGACAGGTCGAAGTCCGGGTCCCGCGCGAAGTGCTCCCCTTCGACCGTGACGTCCGAGAAGCGTGACACCCGGTAGATCCGGTGGCCGTCCCCGCCCACCGGGCGGGCGGCCAGGTACCAGGCGCCGGCCTTCAGGACCAGTCCGTGCGGTTCCCAGGAGCGGGTGACCGTGGAGCCGTCGCCGCGCCGGTAGGCGGCGCTCATGCGCCACTCGCCCCAGACCGCCTCGGCGACCGAGGGCAGCGCGTCGGGGGTCTCCGGCGCCTGCCACCAGTGCGGCGCGTCCAGATGGAACCGTTGCGCCGCACTCCGCTCCGCGTCGCGCAGTTCCGGCAACAGCGCGGCGGAGACCTTCAGCCGGGCCGCGGAGGCGGTGTCGCCCAGCCCCATGTCGCGCAGCGCGGACGGGACTCCGGACAGGAACAACGCCTCCGCCTCGTCACGCCCGAGGCCGGTGAGGCGGGTGCGGTAGCCGCCGACCAGGCGGTAGCCGCCGACGCGCCCCCGGTCCGCGTAGACCGGGACGCCGGCCTCGGAGAGTGCCGCGACGTCCCGGACGATCGTCCGTTCGGAGACCTCCAGTTCGGCGGCCAGCTCCCCGGCCGTCATGCTCCGCCGGGACTGCAACAGCAGGACGAGCCTGATCAACCGAGCCGCGCGCACCGGCACAGCCTCCCTGATCGGGGCGGCTCCGGGCAACGCGTGCGCGGCATGGGCAGGTCGGTGAGCCACGCCGCACGGTGCGGGTGGCCGCCTGCGGGAACCCATGCTTTTCGGCCAGACGGCAGGACTCGGAGAGGCCGCCTCTGGCACCATGGGAAGACCGTGAGGACCGGGTCCCTAAGGTTCGTTGGCGCGACATTGGGGACCCGGACCTCGGGTAGAACCGCGCCGCGGGGCAGGACAGGTGCTTGCCGTGGCGCGGTTCCGTCTTCTCTGGAACTGTAGGGCCCTGATCGATGATCGATCAAAGCTTTCGGCGAAATTGGCACCCTGTGCCAGTGCGAACCGGGGCGAATGCGGGAAGATCAGGCACGCGGTGCACAGTTCAGGACATGATCCTTGACCAGTTCCCCGATCCGGGGATCGCGCCGGAGGAACGCGTCGATCAGCTCCTGGTGCTCCTCCGCGTAGGACCGCTGCCGGGTGCCGAGCCAACGGATCGAAAGCGCCGTCCAGATCTCGATCCCCAGCGACTCCCACGTGTGCAGCAGGACGCTGTTCCCCGAGGCCATCACCAGCTTGTGGTGGAAGGCCACGGTGTGCCCCACCTGGGACTCGGCGTCGTTCTCCCGGTCGGCCTCGCGTAGCGCCGCCACCTCGGGAAGCAGCGCGGAGGCGTCCTGGGCCAGCCGTTCGGCGGCCAGCTCGGCGGCGATCTGCTCCAACCCCGCGCGAACGGGATAGATCTCCTCCAGGTCGCTCGCGGTCAACCTCCGCACACGAACACCCTTGTTGGGAACAGACTCGATCAGCCGCAGTGTCTCCAGCTCCCGCAGCGCCTCCCGCACCGGCGTCTGGCTGACCTCCAGCTCCGCCGCGATCCTGCGCTCCACGATCCGTTCACCCGGCTGCCAGCGCCCGCTGACGATGCCCTCCACGATGTGCTCGCGGATCTGCTGCCGCAGCGAGTGGACGATGGGCGGGCTCATCACGTGCTCCTGTCGGGCCGCGGGCTTTCGGGCCGCCGGCGACCGGGTGGCTTGACCTGTTGTTGACCCCCGGGCGAGAACGGGCCGCGCCCCGCCCGGGGGACCCGGACGGGGCGCGGCCGACATCGGCTCAGAGGCCCAGTTCGCCCTCGAACTCACCGGCTTCCAGCCGGGCCTTGACCTCCGTCAGGTAACGGGCCGCGTCCGCGCCGTCCACCAGCTGGTGGTCGTAGGACAGGGTCAGGTAGACCATGTCCCGGATCGCGATGGTCTCGCCCAGCTCCGGGTGGTTGATCACCACGGGGCGACGCACGGTGGCGCCGATGCCCAGCTCGGCGACCTGCGGGTAGTTCACGATGATCGTGTCGAACAGCGCACCGCGCGAACCGGTGTTGCTGATCGTGAACGTGCCGCCCGCCATGTCGTCGGGGGCGAGCCCGCCCTTGCGGACCTTCCCGGCCAGCTCGGCCGTCCGCTTGGCGATCCCCGCGATCGACAGGTCACCCGCGTTCTTGATGACCGGGACCATCAGCCCCTTCTCGGAGTCCACCGCGATGCCCACGTTCTCGACGTCGTGGTAGGTGATGGTGTCGTCGTCGTTGATCCGGGCGTTGATGACCGGGTGCACCTTCAGGGCCTCGGCCGCCGCCTTGACGAAGAACGGCATCGGGGAGAGCTTCACGCCCTCCCTGGCCAGGAAGGACTCCTTGGCGCGGGCCCGCAGCCGCATCACCTTGGTGACGTCGACCTCGACCACCGAGGAGAGCTGCGCCTGGTTCTGCAGGGCGCGCATCATGTTCTCGCCGATGACCTTGCGGATGCGCGGCATCTTGACCGTCTGACCACGCAGCGGCGACGGCGTGACCGGCGCCGGGGCCTTGGCGGCCGGTGCCGACGGCGCCGGTGCCGCGGCCTTCGCGGCCTCGGCGGCGGCCAGCACATCCTGCTTGCGGATGCGGCCGCCCACGCCCGAGCCCTTGACCTGGCTCAGATCCACCGCGTTCTCGCTGGCCAGCTTGCGCACCAGCGGGGTGACGTAGGCGCCGTCGGTGGCCGGGGCCGCCGTGGCGCGGGGCGCCGCGGCGGGGGCGGGCGCGGCCTTGGCCTGCGCCGGCTCCGGGGCGGCCTTGGGCTCCGGGGCCTTCGGCTGCGCGGGTGCGGGCGCGGGAGCCGGGGTGGGCTCCGGCGCGGGCGCCTCGGCCTGCGGGGCGGGCTCGGCGGCCTTCGGCTGCGCCGGCGCCGCGCCGGCGGCGCCGATCACGCCCAGCTTGGCGCCGACCTCGGCCGTCTCGTCCTCGCCGACCGTGATCTCCAGCAGGGTGCCGGCGGTCGGCGCGGGGATCTCGGTGTCGACCTTGTCGGTCGAGACCTCCAGCAGCGGCTCGTCGGCCTCGACCTCCTCGCCGACCTCCTTCAGCCAGCGGGTGACGGTGCCCTCGGTGACGCTCTCGCCGAGCGCCGGGAGGACCACGTCGGTGCCCTCGGCCGCGCCACCGGCGGACGGCGCCTCGGCCTGCGCGGGCGCGGGCTCGGGCGCGGAGGACTGCGCGGGCGCGGGCTCCGGCTCGGGCTCCGGCGCGGACTCGGCGGCGGGCGCCGGTGCCGCGGCGGGCGCGCCCGAGCCGTCGTCGATGACGGCCAGTTCGGCGCCGACCTCGACCGTCTCGTCCTCGGCCACCTTGATGGACGAGAGCACACCGGCGGCCGGCGCGGGGATCTCGGTGTCGACCTTGTCGGTCGAGACCTCCAGCAACGGCTCGTCGGCCTCGACGTGTTCGCCCTCCGCCTTCAGCCAGCGGGTGACGGTGCCCTCGGTCACGCTCTCGCCGAGCGCCGGAAGGGTTACGGAAACCGTCATGGTTTCTGTTGCTCCTTACGAAATGTGGCAGTGGGTTACGCGCGCTCTGGGATAACGCGGCCAGGTCAGTCGTGGGAATGCAGCGGTTTGCCGGCCAGGGCGAGATGGGCCTCGCCGAGTGCCTCGTTCTGGGTCGGGTGGGCGTGGATGAGCTGGGCCACCTCGGCCGGCAGCGCCTCCCAGTTGTAGATCAGCTGGGCCTCGCCGACCTGCTCGCCGAGCCGGTCGCCCACCATGTGCACGCCGACCACGGCACCGTCCCTCACCTGCACGAGCTTGATCTCGCCCGCCGTCTTGAGGATCTTGCTCTTGCCGTTGCCCCCGAGGTTGTACTTGAGGGTGACGACCTGGTCGGCGCCGTACAGCTCCTTGGCACGGGCCTCGGTGACGCCCACGGAGGCGACCTCCGGGTGGCAGTACGTGACGCGGGGAACCCCGTCGTAGTCGATCGGCACCGGGGAGAGCCCGGCCAGCCGCTCGGCGACCAGGATGCCCTCGGCGAAGCCGACGTGGGCCAGCTGGAGCGTCGGGATCAGGTCGCCGACCGCGGAGATCGTCGGCACGTTGGTCTGGCAGTACTCGTCGACCTGCACGAAGCCGCGCTCGGTGGCGACACCGGCCTCCTCGTACCCCAGGCCCTGCGAGACCGGGCCGCGGCCGATCGCGACCAGCAGCACCTCGGCCTCGAACGTCTTGCCGTTGTCCAGGGTGACGCGGACCCCGTCGTCGGTGTACTCGGCGCCCTGGAAGAAGGAGCCGAGGGAGAACGTGATGCCGCGCTTGCGGAAGGCGCGCTCCAGCAGCTTGGAGCTGTTCTCGTCCTCCACGGGCACGAGGTGCGGCAGACCCTCGACGATGGTGACCTCGGCGCCGAAGGACTTCCAGACGGAGGCGAACTCCACGCCGATCACGCCGCCGCCCAACACGATGGCGGACTTCGGCACCCGGTCCAGGACCAGCGCGTGGTCGGAGGAGATGATCCGGTCGCCGTCTATCGTCAGGCCCGGCAGGGAACGGGGCACGGAGCCGGTGGCCAGCAGGACGTGCCGGCCGTTGTAGCGCTGTCCGTTCACGTCGACGGAGGTCGGCGACGACAGCCGGCCCTCGCCCTCCACATAGGTGATCTTCCGCGAGGCGACGAGCCCCTGGAGCCCCTTGTAGAGGCCGGAGACCACGCCGTCCTTGTACTTGTGGACCCCCGCGATGTCGATGCCGTCGAAGGTGGACCGCACGCCGAACTCGGCGCCCTCGCGCGCGGCGTCGGCGATCTCCCCGGCGTGCAGCAGGGCCTTGGTGGGGATGCAGCCCTGGTGCAGACAGGTGCCGCCCAGCTTGTTCTTCTCGATCAGGGCCACGTCGAGACCCAGCTGCGAGGCGCGCAGGGCCGCGGCGTAGCCACCGCTGCCGCCTCCGAGGATCACTAGGTCGAAAACGGTGCTGGCGTCGTTCGCCACGTCACGTTCCTCCATGGATGGATGCACCGGGCCGGTCGGCGCTGACCGGTCGGCGTCGTCTGTCGGCCGCGGGTCGTGCGGCTTCTTGTGGCTCGCCTGGGTGGTTGAGCCTGGCCCTGTCCTGCCGGAAGACCATCTTCGCACCTGTCGGACCGTGGTGGGACGGCGGGCCGGTGACGACCGCCACACCGCGGGCCGCCGCCGCCGGCCCGGTGGCCGGCCGGCGGCGGGGTGGGCGCGGGAGGCGTCAGCCCAGGTCACCGTCCGCGGCGCGCTCGGCGAGCCGCACCAGGGTGCGCACGGCGAAGCCCGTCCCGCCCTTGGGGGTGTAGCCGTGCGGGGAGCCGTCGTTGTACGCGGGCCCGGCGATGTCCAGGTGCGCCCACCGCAGGTCGGCGGGGACGAACTCGCGCAGGAAGACGCCGGCGAACAGCCCGCCGCCCATCCGGCCCGCGACGTTGGACAGGTCGGCGACGGGCGACTTCAGCCCCTCGGACAGCTCGGCCGGCATCGGCAGCGGCCAGGAGCCCTCGCCGACCTCGGTCGCCGTCTCGTGCAGCAGGTCGCGGAAGGCGTCGGTGCCGAGGACCCCCATGGTCCGGTCGCCGAGGGCCACCACCATGGCGCCGGTCAGCGTGGCCACGTCGACGACCCCGTCCGGCTCCTCCTCGCAGGCCCGCACCAGCGCGTCGCCCAGCACGAGCCGGCCCTCGGCGTCGGTGTTGAGGACCTCGACGGTCTTCCCGCCGTAGAGGGAGAGAACGTCGCCGGGCTTGGTGGCGTCGCCGGACGGCATGTTCTCCGCCAGGGCGAGCCAGCCGGTGAGGTTGACGGGCAGGCCGAGCCTGGCGGCGGCCAGCACGGCCGTGTAGACGGCGGCCGCGCCGCTCATGTCGCACTTCATGGTCTCGTTGTGACCGGCCGGCTTGAGCGAGATGCCGCCCGAGTCGTAGGTGATGCCCTTGCCGACCAGGGCGAGGGTGCGGGTGGCCGCCGGGTTGCGGTAGGCCAGGCGCACCAGCCGGGGCGGGTTGGCCGAGCCGCGGCCGACGCCGATGAGCCCGCCGAAGCCGCCCTCCTCCAGCGCGGCCTCGTCCCAGACCTGGACGTCCACGCCGTAGCCGGCCGCGGTCTCCTCGGCGAGCGTGGCGAAGCCGCCGGGGGTGAGGCCGGCGGGGGGCGTGTTGATCAGGTCGCGCGCCCGGTGCACTTCCTCGGCCACCACCAGCGCGCGCTCCGCCGCCTGGGCGTGGGCGTCGTCGGCGGCGGCCTCGTCGAGCACGGTGAACCGGCTGGGCGGGGCGCCCTCGGAAGCGTCGAAGTCCCGGCCGCGGAAGGCGGTGAAGCGGTAGGCGCCCAGCAGCGCGCCCTCCGCGACGGCGGACAGCGCGGCCTCGTCGGCGACGGGCAGCGCGAACGCGACGTGCTCGCGCCCGCTCAGCGCGCGGGACGCGGCGCCCGCGGCCCGGCGCAGCAGCTCGGGGTCGAACGCGCCGCCCTCGTCGGGGACCGCGCCGAGGCCGACCGCGACCAGCAGCGGTGCCGTGACGCCCTCGGACGTCGGCACCTTGGTGATCTCCAGCTCGGAGCCCTTGGCGCCGAGGGTGGTCAGCGTCGCGGCCAGCGTTCCGCCCGTCGCGTCGTCCACGGTGGCCGCCGGGGTCGAGCCGGTGGCCAACACCGGCCCCGAGTCGCTCTGGGCGACGCCGATCACGACGGCGTCCGCCGGCACGGTCGCCGCGGAGAGGTTGCTGAGGGTCAGTGCAGTCACGGTGTGGGATTCCGTCCTTGTGAGCGTCGCGTGCTGGTGCGTCGTCTGGCCGGAAACCAACGGGCCCCCGGCCGTCCGGCACAGAAGACTACGCCGCGCCCGTCCCGGGCACCGGGATCAGGTCTCGCCCGCCCTCCGCGGGACCGGCCGACGGCGCCGGGCGCGGGGGCGCGCTCGGCCGTTCCGGTGACGGGCACGGGGCCGGCTGGCCGGCCGGCGGGCACCGGCGGCGTGGCGTCCACGGGCGCGCGCGGCGGGGCGAGGACGCTGCCGGCATGGCCGAATGGTGGTATCGGAACATCGTCGAACCGGGCAAGCAGCCGCTGCTCCTCGCGCTGCTCGCCTTCGTGTTGACGTTCGCCGTCACCCGCTGTGTGACCCGGCTGATCCGCGCCGGGCGGGGCCCGTTCCACGACGTCTCGGCGGGCGGCCAGCACGTGCACCACGTGGTCCCCGGGGTGCTGCTGATGCTCGTGGGCGGCTTCGGCGGGGTGGCGACGGGGGGACGCGGCTGGGCGGCCGGGGTGCTCGCGGTGGTCTTCGGGGTGGGCGCGGGGCTGGTGCTGGACGAGTTCGCGCTGATCCTGTACATGCAGGACGTGTACTGGTCGGAGCGGGGCCGGCAGAGCGTCGAGGTCGTGATGGTCACGACCGCGCTGGGCGGGATGCTGCTGGTCGGGTTCCTGCCGTTGGGCGTCGACGGGTTGACGCCGGACGACCGGGGCGACCGGGGCGGGCTGGTCGCCACGCTGCTGCTGCACTTCGTGTGCGCGCTGGTCTGCCTGGTCAAGGGCAAGCCGAAGCTGGCGGTCTTCGGGGTCCTCGTCCCGCTGATCGCCATCTTCGGCGCGCTGCGCCTGGCCCGCCCCGACTCGCCCTGGGCCCACCGGCTCTACCGGAACCGTCCCCGGCTCACCGCCAGGGCGGAACGCCGCGCGCGCCGACACGACCGCCGCTGGAACGGCCCGCGGCGCAGGGTCCAGGACTGGCTCGGCGGGACGCCGACGGGCGAACGGGAGGGCAGCTGACCGCCGGCCGGCCGGCCGTCAGCCCGCCGCGGAGTCGGCCCCGGTCGGCTCAGGCCGCCGTTCCGGCAGCTCGGCGGCGAGCGCCGCGGCCGCCCGCACCAGCGGGAAGGCGAGCAGCGCGCCGGTGCCCTCGCCGACGGTCACCCCGTGGTCGAGGAGCGGCCGCAGCGTCATCCGCTCCAACGCCTTCGCCTGCGCGGGCTCGCCGCTGTTCTGCCCGGCCAACCACCAGTCGGGGGCGCGGAACGCGATCCGCTGACCGACCAGCGCGCACGCCACGGAGACCACGCCGTCCAGGATCACCGGCGTGCGGCGTACGGCGCACTGGAGCAGGAAGCCGGTCGTGGCGGTCAGGTCGGCGCCGCCCAGCGTGCCCAGCAGCCGGAGCTGGTCGCCCAGCACGGGCCTGGCGCGCCGCAGACCGTCCCTGATCGCCGCGCACTTGCGCATCCAGGCCAGGTCGTCGATGCGCACCGCGCCGCGGCCGGTGACCATCGAGGCGTCCGTGCCGCACATCGCGGCCACGAGCGCGCCGGCCGCGGTGGTGCCGCCCACCGACAGGTCGCCGAGCACGACCAGGTCGGTGCCGGCGTCCGCCTCCTCGTCGGCGAGCGCCATCCCGGCGCGGAAGGCGGCCTCCGTCTCGGCCTCCGTGAGGGTGTCCTCGACGTCCAGCCGGCCCGAGCCGCGCCGCACCCGGTGGCGGGTGACCTCGGCCGGCAGCTCCTCGGCCGGGCAGTCGACGGACAGGTCCACGACGCGCAGCGGTACGTTCATCTGACGGGCCAGCACGGCCGTCGGCCCGTCGCCGTCCAGCGTCGCGCGGACCAACTCCACGGTGGAACCGGCGGCGCGCCCCGAGACGCCCAGCTCGGCGATCCCGTGGTCGCCGGCGAAGAGCAGCGCCTTCGGGTTCTCGATCGGGCGCACGGGTACCCGGCCCTGGGCGGCGGACAGCCAGGCGGCGATCTCGTCCAGCCGGCCGAACGCCTTGGGCGGCACCGTCAATGTCGCCCGTCGCGTCTCCGCCTGTCGTCGCAGGCGGGCGCTGGGCCGCTCGATCAGTTCGCCGAAGTCGTCGAGTCGCAGACCGCCCTCACTCATGCGGACGAGGGTACCGCCGTCCCGGTGGCGCCTCGCGGCCGGAGCCGGACTGTCAGTGGTCGCCCGTAGGGTTCCACCGTGCCGGCGTCGCGGGGGGTAGCGGCCGCCTCCCGGGTCGACCGGCGTCACACGGCGTCAGTTCGGGTTCGACGCGGGCTCCCGCGGAGTTCGTGGTGCGGGCCGGTCGGGAGGGGAAGAGGTTCTGTGTGGTGGACGAGAGCAGGCGCTGGTGGAGCCGGGTGCGTCCGGCTGACGCCGGCGTGCGCGGTGGTGTCTCCCGGCGCGCGGTGTGCTCTAGTCTGCGAGCAGTCAGTCACGGCGGTGAGCGGAGGCTTGGCATGGCGTGGGAGTGGCGCTTCGAGAAGGCGGACGGCTCGGCGACCGAACCGCCGCAGGACCCGGGGGACTTCGGCACCCAGGGCGACGCGGAGTCCTGGATCGGTGAGATCTGGCCGGAGCTGCTGGACGGCGGCATCGACCAGGTGACGCTGCTGGAGGACGGTTCCGAGGTCTACGGGCCGATGAGCCTGCACAGCGCCGTCGAGGACTGAGACGCGCGGGAATCAGGCCTCGCCCAGTTCGACGTCGGTGGTGCGGCGTTCGTCGTTGCGCAGATAGGTGACGGCCACCTTCCGGTCGGGCTGGTGGGTGGCCAGTGCCTCGGAGAGCGAGACGACGTCGGTGACCTCCTCGTCGCCCAGCTCCACCAGCACGTCCCCGGCCCGCAGTCCGGCCCGGTCGGCCGGCCCGCCGTCGGTGGCCTCGACGATGGCGGCGCCCGCCGGTTCGAAGCCGTCGCCGAGCACCGTGCGGACGGAGACCCCGAGCGCGGCCCGCCCGGAGTCCACGATCCGGCCGTGTGCGATGAGCTGGTCGGCGAGGAAGGTCACGGTGGAGGCCGGGATGGCGAAGCCGATGCCGGGCGCGGCTCCGCCCATGCCCGGGTCCCGGGCGGCGAGCGTGGGGATGCCGACGACCTGGCCGGAGAGGTTGACGAGCGCGCCGCCGCTGTTGCCGGGGTTGATGGCGGCCGAGGTCTGCACCATGTTGCCGAGCGTCGCCTCGCCCTCGCCCTCGCTGACCGCCCGGCCGACCGCCGAGACGATGCCCTGGGTGACGCTGGAGGAGAGCCCGAGCGGGTTGCCCATGGCGAGGACGATCTGGCCCACCCGCACCTTGGAGGAGTCGCCGAAGGTCGCGGGCCGCAGCCGCTCGGGCGGGTCGGTGAGCGCGAGGACGGCCAGGTCCTGCTCCGGGTAGGCGCTGACCAGCGTGGCCTCCAGGGGGCCCTGGTCGGTGGCCAGCGTCACCTCGAAGGTGTCCTCCTCGGTGACCACGTGCGCGTTGGTGACGATGTGGCCCTCGTCGTCGTACACGATCCCGGAGCCCTGCTGGTCTTCGGCGGTGATCTGCACGACCGACGGAAGGACGTCGTTGACGACGTCCTGGTAGGCCCGTTCGAGGTCGCCGACGACGGTCGGCTCGGGCGCCCCGTGCTGCGGGTGGCTCGGGCCCGAGGCGTCGGACTCGGCGGTGCAGCCGGCGGCGCCGGCCAGCAGCGCCGTCGCGCAGAGCGCGAGAGCGGCGGGGCGGAGCGGCGGCGAGGTGGGCATAACGGGCATTGTGGCCGTTGTCCGTGCCCCGGCGGGGGAGGGGCGCTACGCCGTTGCGGGCCACTGTCCCCCGCCGCCGGGCGGCGGCGACGGGGTGGCGGACAGCGGGGGGCGCGGGGTCAGCGGGGCTGCTCGCCGCGCTTGATCTGCGGCTTGGGCAGTCGCATCCGGCGCATCTGGAGCGTGCGCATCAGCGCGTAGGCGCTGGAACCGCGCAGGCTCTCGTCCGGGAAGCGCTCCTTGAGCCGCTTCTTCAGCCGGCGGGTCATCAGGATCGAGTCGAGGACGATGCCGAGGATCACGAACATCCACAGCAGCAGCGCGATGCTGGTGGTCGCCGGGATCATGCTCATCACCAGGATCAGCACGGCGATCGGCAGGAAGAACTCGGCCACGTGCCAGCCGCTGTCCACGAAGTCCCGCGCGTAGCGCCGCACGGGGCCGCGGTCCCTGGCCGGCAGGTGCCGCTCGTCCCCCGTCAGGAGGGCCTGGCGCTGCTTGTCCAGCGCCTCGCGGCGGGCCTTCTTGGCCCGCTGCGCCGCCTCCTTGCGGCTGGTGGCAGGCTTCGCCACCGCCTTGCGCAGGGCCTCGGCCTCGCTGCGCTTGGGCGTGGGGCGACCCTTGGGCGCCTGGGGGTCGCGGAGGGGGCGGGACTCTGCCTGCTCGCTCGCCGCGTCGGTCTTGGCGTCTTCTTTGGCACGACTTCGGAACACGTTCCCCAGGGTAAGGCCCCCAGATCCTCGGCCGACCGGGTGTGCGGGGCACGATCCCGCAACGGCGCGGGCCGCGCCTTCCGCGCTGGGCAGGGAGCGCGCGCGGAACACGGCCGCGGAGCGCGCCCGAAGGCAACCTTTCCGGCCGTTTCCGGGTCCTCCCCGTCGTCCGTTCCGCGTTCGCCGGGGTCGTCCTCGCGCGGGACGCGGTGGGGGACGTGATCGTCCTTGGGGAGGAGCCATTCGCCGCCGGGCGGTGCGCTAATGGAGAGGGGCCCCGTAGGGTAGTAGGGGATCAGCAGTTCAAGCGGCTAGAGACGGCCATCGGTTCGAGCCCGGCATGAAGGGGGCGCGCGAAAGCCCATGAGCGGTGTCATGAAGCGGATGGGGATGCTCTTCCGCGCGAAGGCTAACAAGGCCCTGGATCGGGCCGAGGACCCGCGCGAGACGCTCGACTACTCGTACCAGAAGCAGCTGGAGCTGTTGCAGAAGGTGCGCCGCGGGGTCGCCGACGTGGCCACCTCGCGCAAGCGGCTCGAACTCCAGCTCAACCAGCTCAACACCCAGTCGGGGAAGCTGGAGGAGCAGGGGAAGAAGGCCCTGGCGCTGGGCCGCGAGGACCTCGCCCGCGAGGCGCTGACCCGCAGGGCCGCGCTCTCGCAGCAGATCAGCGACCTGGAGCAGCAGCACGAGACCCTCCAGACGGAGGAGAACAAGCTCACTCTGGCGGCGCAGCGGCTCCAGGCGAAGGTGGACGCGTTCCGTACCCGCAAGGAGACGATCAAGGCCACCTACACGGCCGCCCAGGCGCAGACCAGGATCGGCGAGGCGTTCTCCGGCATCTCCGAGGAGATGGGCGACGTCGGCATGGCGATCCAGCGTGCGGAGGACAAGACCGCGCAGCTCCAGGCGCGTTCCGGCGCGATCGACGAGCTGCTGGCCTCCGGTGCCCTGGACGACCCGACGGGCACGTCGAAGGACGACCTGACCGCCGAGTTGGACCGCATCTCGGGCAACGCGGACGTCGAGTTCGAGCTGGAGCGGATGAAGGCCGAGCTGGCGGGTGGCAGCTCCGCGCAGCGGCAGGCGATCGAGGGCGGGGACGCGGCGGCCCCGCAGACGCAGGACCAGGAGCAGTCGTCGCCGAAGTTCGACAAGCAGTGATCGGTGAGATTGTTGGGTGACCACTTTCGACCGACGAGGTATGTGAGCGCGAGAGCCGGGAGAACGACATGATCGTGCGGATCATGGGGGAGGGCCAGGTGAAGCTGGACGACAGCCACTTCCCCACCCTCAACGAGCTGGACGACGAGCTGCTCGCCGAGGTCGAGTCCGGGGACGAGGACGGCTTCCGGCGGACGCTCACCGCCCTGCTGGAGGCCGTCCGCACGCTGGGCGCGCCGCTCTCCGAGGACTCGCTGGAGCCGTCGGAGCTGATCCTGCCCGCGCCGGACGCGACCATCGACGAGGTGCGGGCGATGCTGACCGAGGACGGCCTGATCCCGGACTGAGCCGCCTGGCCGCGCGTCCCACCGTCTGGCGCGCTCGCCGCCTGAACAGCGTCTCGGGCCCGGACCTCCCCCGTGGGGTCCGGGCCCGAGTGTCCTTCCGGGCGGTGGTCCCGCCGGGAGCGGTGCCGGAGGGCCCGGCCCGCCACGGCGGGAACGTTGCGACGCTCAGGGCAGCGCCAGCATCCTCTCCAGCGCCAGCTTGGCGTCGTGCTCGGTCTCCCGGTCGACCTCGATGCGGTTGATGACCTTGCCGGCGGCCAGCGACTCCAGCGACCAGACGAGGTGCGGCAGGTCGATCCGGTTCATCGTGGAGCAGAAGCAGACCGTGCGGTCGAGGAAGACGATCTCCTTGCCCTGGTCGGCGTAGCGGTTGGCCAGCCGGCGCACCAGGTTCAGCTCGGTGCCCACGGCCCAGCGGGAGCCCTCGGGGGCCGCGTCCAGGGTGGCGATGATGTGCTCGGTGGAGCCCACGTGGTCCGCCGCGGCGACGACCTCGTGCCGGCACTCCGGGTGGACGAGGACGTTCACGCCGGGGACGCGTTCCCTGACCTCGCGCACGGACTCCAGGGAGAAGCGGCCGTGCACCGAGCAGTGGCCGCGCCACAGGATCATCTTCGCCGCGCGCAGCTGCTCGACGGTGAGGCCGCCGTTCGGCCGGTGCGGGTTGTAGACGACGCAGTCGTCGAGGGTGAGGCCCAGCTCGCGGACGGCGGTGTTGCGGCCCAGGTGCTGGTCGGGGAGGAAGAGCACCTTGCCGTTGTCGCCGGCCCGCTCGAAGGCCCAGGTCAGTGCGCGCTTGGCGTTGGACGAGGTGCAGATGGTGCCGCCGTGGCGGCCGGTGAACGCCTTGATGTCGGCGGAGGAGTTCATGTAGCTGACGGGAACGGTGTCCCCGGCGACGCCGGCGTCGGTCAGCACGTCCCAGGCCTCGGCGACCTGCTCGGCGGTGGCCATGTCGGCCATGGAGCAGCCGGCCGCCAGGTCGGGGAGGATCACCCGCTGGTCGTCGCCGGTCAGGATGTCTGCGGACTCGGCCATGAAGTGCACACCGCAGAACACGATGAACTCCGCCTCCGGGCGGGCCGCCGCGTCCCTGGCGAGCTTGAAGGAGTCGCCGGTGACGTCGGCGAACTGGATGACCTCGTCGCGCTGGTAGTGGTGTCCGAGCACGAAGACCCGGTCGCCGAGGGCCTCCTTCGCGGCCCTGGCCCTCTCCACCAGGTCGGGGTCGGAGGGTGCCGGCAGGTCGCCGGGGCAGTCGACGCCGCGCTCGCTGGCCGGGTCGGACTCCCGGCCGAGCAGCAGCAGCGCCAACGGGGTCGGCTCGACATCGAGGGGCTGGGCGCTGGTCACGGCGGCACCCTTTCTGGTGGCGGGTTCCTCCGGCCGGTCAGGGCGGAGGTTCGACCGACCGTCTTTTCGTCTTACTGACGTTATGGAGCATAACTCCTTCGCGTCAGTTTGACGATGCGCGGGCCCTGCCGATCGCGTCACTCTCCCGCGCGACCGTGTGCGGGCGATCCCCGGTGTGCGAGCATGAGAGAGAGGGCCGCGGAAGAAGGCGCGGCGGACGGGGAATACCTCGGCGGGCCGTTCCGTTACCGCCCTCGGCAGAGCATTCCGAACTACCCCGGGAGATTCGCAGATGTCCGTAACGGAAGAGGCCGCGGTCGACGGCATCATCGTTTCCGACGCGGCCGTGGCCAAGGTCAGGGGCCTGCTGGAGCAGGAGGGGCGTGACGACCTGGCGCTGCGGGTGGCCGTCCAGCCCGGTGGGTGTTCCGGTCTGCGCTACCAGCTCTTCTTCGACGAGCGTTCGCTCGACGGCGACGTGGTCAAGGACTTCGAGGGCGTCAAGGTCGTCACCGACCGGATGAGCGCCCCCTACCTCGGTGGCGCCTCCATCGACTTCGTCGACACCATCGAGAAGCAGGGCTTCACCATCGACAACCCCAACGCTACGGGCTCCTGCGCCTGCGGCGACTCCTTCAGCTGACGCGTGACGCGGGACTCCGCCCTCGGGTGAGGACCGCGCGCCGACGCGTGACGAGGGGCGACGCCCGGGATGGTCTCCCGGGCGCCGCCCCTCGTGTGCTGTGCGCCGGCGCGCGGCTCAGCGGGTCGTCAGTTCCCGGCCCTCCTCGTCGACCAGCCGGCGGTCGCCGACCGGCTCGTCCAGGGCGACCTCGTCCGTCTGCTGCTCCGCGAGCATGATGCAGACCTCGTCGGACTCGGGGCCGACGCGCTCCACGGAGAGCGTGACCTCCTCGTCCGTCTCGTGCGCCCGCACCTGGTAGGTGTCGCACACCCCGGCCCAGAAGCTCACGGTCAGGGTGCGTGCCTCGGGCGCGTGGTCGACCACCGAGAGGCCGGCGGCCGGCAGCTCCGCCGGCTCGGCCGGCTCGGCCGGGACGGACTCGGCTCCGTCCCCCTCCTCGGCCTCGCCGTCCCCGCCCTCCCCGACGCGCGCGTCGTCGTCACCGGAGGCGGGGGAGGGGACGTGCTCCACCGCAGGTTCGGCCACGGTGTGCCGCCGTCCTTCCGCGTCCTCGGCGCGGAAGAGCCACGCCGGGACCAGCAGCGGCTCGCCCTCGGAGCGCTCCAGCGACAGCCCCAGCTCCACGGTGGCCGGCGTCGCCTCAGCCGGCTCGTCCCCGGGGGCGTCGCAGGGCAGGTCGGGAAGCGCGGGTTCGATGCTCTCGTCCGCCCGGGCGCCGTCGGCCCGGGCCTCGTCCGCCGGGGCCTCGTCGGCACCCCGCTGGAGGCAGGGCCGGCCGGTGTCGCGGGCGGCCGCGGTGCCGGCGCCCTCGTTGACCCGCTCCAGCGCGGCGGACGCGTCCGACACCGGGCGCTCCTCGCCCTCGGTCGGCACCCCGAGCACCCCGGAGACGGAAAGCAGCTCGCCGCCGTGGCCCACCGTCGCCACCACGTCCATCCCGGCCACCGGCAGCCCCCCGACGGTCGGCTCCGCGACCACCTGCCGGTGCGCGCCGCTGACCGTGGAGGCGTCCACGGCCGCGTCCTCCAGGCCCCACGCGTCCAGCAGCGGGCCGGCGGCGCGCAGCGCCTCCTCCTCGGTGGGCGCCGGACGGCCGTCGGCCGGCGGCATCCCCTCGGACGAGAGCGTCCCGTCCGAGGAGACCGAGGCGTCGGGATCGTCGGAGGTGCTCCCCGGCCCGGCGGGCTCGGCGACGGCCCCCGTGGCGTCGGCCACCGTCCCGTCCAGGGAGTAGAACCAGTGCCCCGGGGCCTCGTCGGCCACCAGCAGCGCGCCCTCCCGTTCGCCGTCCGAGGTGCCGACGACGGTCCAACTCCCGCCCGAGGCCACCGGTTCGCCGGCCAGCCCGAGGTCGGCCGCCAGCGCGGCGACCCGAGCGGCGTCGACGCCGTCCTCGTCGAAGTGGTGCACGGCCGCCGCCTCCGGCGCCGGCGGCGGGTCCCCCTCCAGGACCAGCGGCCCGAGCGCCGGCCGCGCCGGCGCCGAGGCGCCGTCCATCGCCAGCTCGCCGACGCCCTCGCGGGCGTCCAACGCCAGCGGCTCGTCCCTGTCCCCGCTCCCGTCTTCGCCGTCCTCGGCCATGCCGACGCCGTAGAAGGTCCCGGCCAGCAGGACCACGCTGGCCGCCACCGCGGTCACCGCGGGCCAGCGTCGACGGGTCGTCTCGTGGCTCTCCTCGTCCCGCACGTCAGCTCCTCATGTCGCCCACCGGATGCGCATCGCTCACCGGAATCACCAATGTGACGACGACCGATCACCGTAGGTTCCACGCGGGGTAGCCTGACGCTGACTTTCGCTGCCTGCCCCTGGAGAGCCCTCGTGCGCATCGCTGTCTCAGGTTCGATCGCCAACGACCATCTGATGACCTTTCCGGGTCGCTTCGCCGACCAGCTCGTGGGCGACCAACTGCACACGGTCTCTCTCTCCTTCCTGGTGGACGGCCTGGAGGTGCGACGCGGCGGCGTCGGCGCCAACATCTGCTACGGCATGGGCCAGTTGGGTGCCCGACCGATCCTCGTCGGCGCGGTCGGCCAGGACTTCGACGAGTACCGCGCCTGGCTGGAGCGGCACGGCGTGGACTGCGACTCGGTGCGGGTCTCCGAGATGCTGCACACCGCGCGTTTCGTCTGCACGACCGATGCCGATCACAATCAGATCGGTTCCTTTTACACCGGGGCCATGAGCGAGGCCCGGCTGATCGAGTTGCAGCTGGTCGCCGAGCGCGTCGGCGGGCTCGATTTGGTGCACATCGGCGCCGACGACCCCGAGGCGATGCTGCGGCACACCGAGGAGTGCCGCACCCGGGGTATCCCGTTCGCCGCCGACTTCTCCCAGCAGCTGGCCCGGATGGAGGGCGAGGAGATCCGGCTGCTGACCGAGGGCGCCGCCTATCTCTTCACCAACGAGTACGAGAAGGCCCTCGTCGAGAGCAAGACCGGCTGGAGCGACGAGGAGGTGCTGGAGAAGGTCGGCACCCGCGTCACCACCCTGGGCGCGCGCGGGGTGCGCGTGGACCGGGCCGGCGAGCCGTCGATCCAGGTCGGCTGCCCCGAGGAGACCGCCAAGGTCGAGCCGACCGGCGTGGGCGACGCGTTCCGCGCGGGCTTCCTCTCCGGACTCAGCTGGGGCACCTCCCTGGAGCGCGCGGCCCAGTTGGGCTGCATGGTGGCCACCCTGGTCATCGAGACCGTCGGCACCCAGGAGTACACGCTCAACCGGGGCTCGTTCATCGAGCGCTTCACCAAGGCGTACGGCGACGACGCCGCCGAGGAGGTCCGCCCCTTCATCCAGTGAGCGGGCGCGGGACGCGGCGACCGGCGCGGTTCAGGCCAGCCGCCGCACCCGGTGGGCCTGCCCGGCCTCGCCCAGGTACTCCTGCCCGCGCATCTCGCACCAGGCGGGGATGTCGAGCCTGGCCGCCACGTCGTCCGCCAGCACCGCCACCGTCCCGCCCACCGGCACCCGGCCGATGGCCCTGGCCAGCTCGATCACCGGCGCCGGGCAGCGCCGCCCCAGGGCGTCGACCACCAGCTCCTCGCCGGCGTCCACGACGGGCGCCGGCCCGTCGGCCGGCCCCAGCAGCTGCTCCCGCACCCCGGCGACCGCCGCGGGCAACACATCGAGGAAACGTTCCACCTCCTCCGGCGCGGTGCCCGGCGGCAGCGAGACCCGCACGTTGCCCTCCGACAACACCCCCATGGCCCGCAGCACATGGCTGGGGGTCAACGTGCTGGAGGTGCACGAGGAGCCGGAGGAGACGGAGAACTCCGCCCGGTCCAACGCGTGCAGCAGCGCCTCCCCGTCGACATGGAGACAGGAGAACGTCACCAGGTGGGGCAGCCGCCGCACCGGGTCGCCCACCACCTCCACGTCCTCGACCAGCTCGGGCACCCGCGTCCGGATCCGCTCCACCAGCGCCGCCAGCCGCGCGGCCTCCGCCTCCGCCTCCGCCCGCACCGCGCGCAGCGAGGCCGCCGCCGCCACGATCGCCGGGAGGTGCGGGAAGCCGGGCGCCCGGCCCGACTCCCGCTCGTCGGCGGGTCCCGGCGGTGCGAAGCGGGTGCCCTTGCGCACCGCCAGCAGCCCGACGCCGCCCGGACCGCCCCACTTGTGCGCGCTGCCCGTCAGCAGCGACCAGCCCTCCTCGACCCGCCCCCACGGGAGCGACTGCGCCGCGTCCACCAGCAGCGGCACCCCGGCCGCCCGGCAGACCCCGGCGATCTCCGCCACCGGCTGCGCCGTGCCCACCTCGTGGTTGGCCGACTGCACACAGGCCAACGCGGTCGGGCCGGGTGCCGCCGCCAGCGCCTCGGCCACCGCGTCCGGGCCCACCCGGCCGAGCCGGTCGGCCGGCACCTCGGCCGAGGTGCCGCCCGCGGCGCGGTGCGCCTCGGCCGCGTGCAGCACCGCCGAGTGCTCCACGGCCGAGACCACCAGATGGCGTCCGACCCTGACCCGGCCGGCCAACGCGCCCGCGACGCCCCGGTGCAGCGCGGAGGTACCGGAAGAGGTGAAGACCAACTCGTCCGGCCGACACCCGACCGCCTCGGCCGCCGTCTCCCTGGCCGCGTCGAGCAGCATCCGCGCCCGGCGCCCCTCCCGGTGCGGCCTGGCCGGATCGGCCCAGCCGTCCGCCTCCGCGGCGATCAGTGCCTGCCGCGCGACCGGGTGAAGGGGCAGCGCCGAGGCCGCGTCGAAGTAAGCCACGTCCGCCACGCTAACAACCCCGGTACAACCCCTTCGTGGGCCCGCACGGCGCGTTGGGCACCCTCCCCGCGTGACCCCCGGGAGCGTCCAGTAGGGTTTGGTCCGCATAAACATCCAAACCCTGCCCGTGCCAGGGCCGGCCCCGCTCCGTGCGATGGCAGCCCGGACATGGGCGAGACTCTCGGGAAGGCGCTACGTGAGTCCCAACGGCTCCGACCGCTCGTCGCGGCGCCCGATGCGGCGGGTTCTGCCGCAGGCGCTGATCGCGGGCCTGGTCCTGGCAACCGCGACAGGTTGCACATCCGAGGACTTTCCCCGGCTCGGTATGCCCACCCCGGTCACGGAGGAGGCGCCCCGCATCCTGGCCCTGTGGCAGGGTTCCTGGGCCGCCGCACTGGCAACGGGGGTGCTGGTCTGGGGCCTGATCCTGTGGAGTGTCTTCTTCCACCGGCGGTCTCGGACCAAGGTGGAGGTTCCCCCGCAGAACCGGTACAACGTGCCCATCGAGGCGCTCTACACGCTCGTGCCGCTGATCATCGTGTCGGTGCTCTTCTACTTCACCGCGCGGGACCAGACCGAGCTGCTCGAGACCTCGGACGAGCCGGACCACGTGATCAACGTGGTGGGCTTCCAGTGGAGTTGGGCCTTCAACTACCTGGAGCCCGTGGGCGTCTCCGACGAGTACGCCCAGGACGCCGAGGAGTTGGCCTCCATCCCCGACCGGATGATGGACCGGGTCCCGGACGACGCCGACGGCGTCTACGAGATCGGCACCCCGGCCGACCGCGACCCGGACACCGGCAACCCGGGCCCGACGCTGGTCCTCCCCGAGGGCGAGACCGTGCAGTTCATCATCACGTCCAGGGACGTGGTGCACTCCTTCTGGGTGGTTCCGTTCCTGATGAAGCAGGACGCGATCCCCGGACACGTCAACAGCTTCGAGGTGACCCCGGACCGGCAGGGCACCTTCCTCGGCAAGTGCGCCGAGATGTGCGGCGTGGACCACTCCCGGATGCTCTTCAACGTCAAGGTGGTCTCGCCGGACGAGTACGACGCCTACCTCCAGGAACTGGCGGAGAAGGGCCAGACCGGGTTCGCGCCGGCCGGCATCGAGCAGACCGAGGCCGCTGTGAACGCAGAGACCAACGAGGGCCGATCGTGACTTCCGTCGAGGAATCCCCCAGCGCGCTCAACGAAGCGTCGCACCAGGCTGCGACACCCCCGCAGCGTCGCCGGCAGCGCGGTGCCGTGGTCGTCAAGTGGCTCACCACCACCGACCACAAGACCATCGGCACCCTCTACCTGCTGACGTCCTTCATCTTCTTCGTCGCCGCCGGCGCGATGGCCCTCATCATGCGGGCCGAGCTGGCGCGGCCCGGCACCCAGGTCGTCTCGAACGAGCAGTTCAACCAGCTGTTCACCATGCACGGCACGGTGATGCTGCTGCTGTTCGCGACACCGCTCTTCGCCGGCTTCGCCAACTGGATCATGCCGCTCCAGATCGGCGCGCCGGACGTGGCGTTCCCCCGGCTGAACATGCTGGCCTACTGGCTGTACCTGTTCGGCGGTCTGATCGCGGTCGGCGGTTTCTTCACGCCGAACGGCGCCGCCAGCTTCGGCTGGTTCGCCTACTCGCCGCTCTCCGACGCCATCCGGTCCCCCGGAGTCGGCGCCGACATGTGGGTGATGGGCCTGGCGCTCAGCGGCTTCGGCACCATCCTGGGCGCGGTCAACTTCATCACCACGATCATCTGTATGCGCGCCCCGGGCATGACCATGTTCCGGATGCCGATCTTCACCTGGAACGTGCTGCTCACCGGTGTGCTGGTGCTGCTCGCCTTCCCCGTGCTGGCGGCGGCGCTCTTCGGCCTCGCGGCCGACCGGCTCTTCGACGCGCACATCTTCGACGCGGCCAACGGCGGCGCGATCCTGTGGCAACACCTCTTCTGGTTCTTCGGCCATCCCGAGGTGTACATCATCGCCCTGCCGTTCTTCGGCATCGTCTCGGAGATCATCCCGGTCTTCAGCCGCAAGCCGATCTTCGGCTACATCGGCCTGGTCGCCGCGACGATCACCATCGCCGGCCTCTCGGTGACGGTCTGGGCACACCATATGTACGTGACGGGCGCGGTGCTGCTGCCGTTCTTCTCGTTCATGACCTTCCTGATCGCGGTGCCCACCGGCGTGAAGTTCTTCAACTGGATCGGCACCATGTGGAAGGGGTCGCTCAGTTTCGAGACCCCGATGCTCTGGTCCGTCGGCTTCCTGATCACCTTCCTCTTCGGTGGTCTGACGGGCGTCATCCTGGCCTCGCCGCCGCTGGACTTCCACGTCTCGGACACCTACTTCGTGGTGGCCCACTTCCACTACGTGGTCTTCGGCACCGTCGTCTTCGCGATGTTCGCCGGCTTCCACTTCTGGTGGCCGAAGTGGACCGGCAAGATGCTGGACGAGAAGCTCGGCAAGATCACCTTCTGGACGCTCTTCGTCGGCTTCCACGGCACCTTCCTGGTGCAGCACTGGCTGGGCGCCGAGGGGATGCCGCGCCGGTACGCCGACTACCTGGCGGCCGACGGGTTCACCACGCTGAACACCATCTCCACCATCAGCTCGTTCCTGCTGGGCATGTCGCTGCTGCCGTTCTTCTACAACGTCTGGAAGACGTGGAAGTACGGCGAGTTCGTCAACACCGACGACCCGTGGGGCTACGGGCGTTCGCTGGAGTGGGCGACGTCCTCGCCGCCGCCCCGGCACAACTTCGTCACCCTGCCCAAGATCCGCTCCGAGTCGCCGGCCTTCGACCTGCACCACCCCGAGGTCGCGGCACTCGACCAGCTGGAGA
Organism: Streptomyces zhaozhouensis; assembly: GCF_900230195.1. Taxonomy (GTDB): domain Bacteria; phylum Actinomycetota; class Actinomycetes; order Streptomycetales; family Streptomycetaceae; genus Streptomyces; species Streptomyces zhaozhouensis. The sequence continues at coordinate 343,485 of NZ_OCNE01000001.1, read as the reverse complement.
ACGAGGCCCGCCACGAGGCCGAGGCCCTCACCGGAAAGGAGGCCGGCGCATGAGGATCCAGGGACACCTCTTCGCCTGGCTCGCGGTCTTCATGCTGGCCGTGGCCGTCGTCTACGGCCTCTGGTCCCAGGAGCCGGTGGGCACCACGGCGCTCTTCCTGTCCTTCGCGCTCTCCGCGATGATCGGGTTCTACCTGATCTTCACCGCCCGCAGGGTGGACGTGGGCGCCCAGGACAACAAGGACGCGGACGTCGCCGACGACGCGGGTGAGCTGGGCTTCTTCAGCCCGCACAGCTGGGCCCCGCTGCTGCTGGGCGCGGGCGCCGCGCTGGCGTTCCTGGGCCCGGTCTTCGGCTGGTGGTTCCTCATCTTCACCGTGCCGGTCATGTTCGTCGGCCTGTGGCTGTGGGTCTTCGAGTACTACCGCGGTGAGAACCAGACGCAGTGACAGGTCGCTGAGCTGGTCGGGCCCCCGGAACGCGCGCGTTCCGGGGGCCCACCCGTTTGACGGCGGGCGGCGGGCCCTTTCGGGGCAATCTTCGTATTTTGTGGCTATGAGCCTCTCAACACGGATCGCGATCCGGTGCACGCTGATAGTCGCCCCGCTCTTGGCCGGCCTCACCGCGTGCGGTGGTGATGCCAGATCGCTGAGCGAACAGCCCTACGACGCCCTCCAGCACCTCTCCTTCGGCTCCGCCTCCGGCGAGGCCGAGGTCGACCCCGACTCCCCGCTGAAGGTGTCCGCCAGCGCCCAGGGAGCCCGGATCACCGACGTCGTGGCCACCGACGCCGGAGGCCGCAGACTCTCCGGCGAGCTGGCCGCCGACGGCCGCTCCTGGCGCAGCAGCGACCTGCTCACCGCCGGCGCCGACTACACCGTTCAGGTGAGTACGGAGAACGGCGACGGGGAGCCCGGCCGGGGCGAGCACAGCTTCCGCACCGGTTCCTCCAAGGCCGACCGGGTCGACGTCGCCTTCGGACCCGACGCGGGCACCTACGGCGTCGGCCAGCCGATCACCGCCGAGCTGAGCGAGGAGATCGCGGGGGACCGGGAACGCGCCCTGGTCGAGTCCTCGTTGCGGGTGACCACCGAGCCCGAGGTGGAGGGGGCCTGGCACTGGGTGGACGACAAGGAGCTCCACTACCGCCCGCGCGAGTACTGGCCGGCCCACACGACCATCTCCGTCACCTCCCAGCTGGAGGGCGTCGCCATAGCCGAGGGCCTGCGCGGCGGCGAGGCCGAGTCCGTCGAGCTGCGCACCGGGGAGCGGGTCGAGGCGGTGGCCGACATCTCGGCGCACACCATGACGGTCTACCAGGACGGCGAGGAGGTGCGCTCCGTCCCCATCACCACGGGCAAGGAGGGCTTCCGCACCAGGAACGGCAAGAAGGTGGTGCTCGGCCGCGAGCCCAACGTCCGGATGACCGGCACCAGCATCGGCATCCCCGCCGGCAGCGCCGAGTCCTACGACATGGACGTGCAGTGGGCCACCCGGCTCACCTGGAGCGGCGAGTACGTGCACGGCGCGCCCTGGTCGGCCGCCTCACACGGCTCCGCCAACGTCAGCCACGGCTGCACGGGCATGAGCGACGAGAACGCCCAGTGGTTCTTCGACCTCATCAAACCGGGTGACGTGGTCGAGCACGTCAACGGAGAGGGCGAGGACATGGCCGCGTTCGGCAACGGCTTCGGGGAGTGGAACCTGAGCTGGGAGGAGTGGCTGGAGGGCAGCGCGCTCCAGCAGGGCGACGACCACGCCCAGCCGGCGGCCGGGCGGCTGCGTCCGAGCGTCTGACGCGCTCACGCGCCGCCCGCGCCCCCGGGGGCGGGAGGCGAACTCTCAGGCGGCCGAGGGCAGCTGCTCGCGCAGCAGCCCCGTGAGGGCGCCCGTCAGCTCGGCCGGGTCGATCGGGTGCGCCACCGCGGCCTCGGCGCGGCTCCAGGTGGCGAGCCACGCGTCCTGCGCGCGCCCGATCAGCAGGAGCACCGGCGGGCACTCGAAGATCTCGTCCTTGATCTGCCGGCAGACGCCCATCCCGCCGGCGGGGACCGCCTCGCCGTCCAGCACACAGACGTCGACGCCGCCGTTCTCCAGGGCGGAGAGCACGGCCGGCAGGGTCGCGCACTCCAGATACTCGATGGCCGGCAGGTCCGTGGACGGGCGCGTCCCCGCGGCCAGCCGCACCTGCTCCCGGGTGTTGACGTCGTCGCTGTAGACCAGCACCGTGGCGCTGCGCTGCATCGTTCCTCCGCCCGCTGGGGGTTGTCCGTTGCGCCGTGATGCTACTCCGTCCGGCGGGGTCACAGGCAGGGGGACGGGTACTGACACACCGAACCCCACCCCCGAGACAAGCGCCGGAAAAGCGACCGACATAATGACGGGCGTGGCGACAGCAACAGCAGTAGACACCGGGCACGCGATCCCGTCGGTCAACAGGCCGAACGTCACCTCAGTGGGGACGGTCATCTGGCTCAGTTCCGAGCTGATGTTCTTCGCGGCCCTCTTCGCGATGTACTTCACCCTCCGTTCGGTGATGGGCCCCGAGTACTGGCAGGAGAACGCGGACTCGCTCAACCTGCCCTTCTCGTTGACCAACACGACGATCCTGGTGCTCTCCTCGGTGACGTGCCAGCTCGGGGTGTTCGCGGCCGAGCGGGGTGACGTCAAGCGCCTCCGGCTCTGGTTCGTGATCACCTTCGCGATGGGTGCGATCTTCATCGGCGGTCAGGTCACCGAGTACGTCGAGTTGGTGGTGCACGAGGGCGTCTCGTTGGCCTCCGGCCCCTACGGCTCGGCCTTCTACCTGACCACCGGGTTCCACGGCCTCCACGTGCTGGGCGGGCTGTTCGCCTTCCTGTTCGTCCTCGCCAGGACCTACGCCGCCCGCCGGTTCACGCACGAGCAGGCCACCACGGCCATCGTCGTCTCGTACTACTGGCACTTCGTGGACGTCGTGTGGATCGGCCTCTTCGCCACCATCTACCTGATCAAGTAGCCCATCGCCGCACCGGACGTTTGTTCCCAGCACCGACGCAGAAGATCCTGACACCGGGGTAATCCGTGAAAAAGCTCTCCGCACGACGGCGCCATCCACTGGCGGTGTTTGTCGTCCTCCTCATCGCGCTGGCGGCCACCGGGGGGCTGTACGCCGCCTTCGCGCCCGCCGAGGAGGCGCAGGCCGACAACAGGGCCCAGTCTCTCGCCATCGACGAGGGCGAGGCGCTCTACCGGGTCGGCTGCTCCAGCTGCCACGGCAGGTCAGGTGAGGGCGGCAGCGACGGCCCGAGCCTGGTGGGCGTGGGCCCGGCCGCGGTCCACTTCCAGGTCGGCACCGGCCGGATGCCCTTGCAGAACCCGGGCGCCCAGGCGCCCGCCAAGCCCCGGGCGTACACCCAGGCCGAGATCGACCAACTGGCCGCCTACATCGGCTCGCTGGGTCCGGGCCCCGCGGTCCCGGAGGCCTCCGCCTACGACCCGGCGGACGGCGACGCGGCCAGGGGCGGCGAACTCTTCCGCACCAACTGCGCGCAGTGCCACAACTTCACGGGTCAGGGCGGCGCGCTGACCCACGGGAAGTACGCTCCCGGCCTGGACGACGTGGAGCCCATCTTCATCTACGAGGCCATGCTGACGGGCCCGCAGAACATGCCCTCCTTCCCCGACACCGTGCTGCCGGAGCAGGAGAAGCGGGACATCATCGCCTGGCTGAACGCGGTCAACACCTCGGAGTCGCCCAGCCCGGGCGGCTTCTCGCTCGGTGGCTTCGGCCCGGTGAGCGAGGGCCTGTTCGCCTGGACCTTCGGTATCGGGGCGCTCGTCGCCCTGACGGTCTGGATCGGGGCCCGGAGCGCTAAGGCCAGGAAGTCATGAGCGACGACCGCGACCCCACCACCTCATCCCAAGAAACGGAAACGCGAAAAGACGTGTCCGACGATCACCTCCCCGGTGAGCGGCGCTCGGGTGAACTGGCCGTGTTGGACGACCCGTTCGCCGACCCGGGGCTGCCCCCGCACGAACATCGGCGGCAGGACATCGACGAGCGAGCCGCCAAGCGCTCCGAGCGCACCGTGGCCCTCCTGTTCACCGTCTCCATGCTGGCGACCATCGGCTTCATCGTCGCCTACGTGGCCATCCCGATCGACCGGATCGTCTACATCTGGCCGATCGGGCACATCAGCGGGCTGAACTTCGCGCTCGGCACCACCCTGGGGACCGCGCTCTTCTGCATCGGTGCCGGCGCCATCCACTGGGCCCGCACCCTGATGTCCGACGAGGAGCGCTCCGAGGAGCGGCACGCGGTGGCCGCGACCCCCGAGGTCAAGGCCCACGTGCTGGAGGAGTTCCGCAAGGGCGCCGAGGAGTCCGGCATCGGCCGGCGCAAGCTGGTGCGGAACACGATGCTCGGCGCGGTCGCCCTGGTGCCGCTCTCCGGCGTGGTCCTGCTGCGCGACCTCGGTCCGCTGCCCGAGGACAAGCTGCGCAAGACCGCCTGGCGCGAGGGCTCGGTGATCGTCAACGAGAACACGGGCGAGCCGCTGCGCCCCGAGGACATCGTGGTCGGCTCGCTCACGCAGGCGATGCCGGACGACCTCGACCACCACGACCACGACTTCCACGCGCAGATCGCCAAGGCCGCGGTGATGCTGGTCCGCCTGGAGCCGGAGGACATCAAGGATCCGCGCTCGGCCGAGTGGGGGCACGAGGGCATCCTCTGCTTCTCCAAGATCTGCACCCACATCGGCTGCCCGGCCACGCTCTACGAGCAGCAGACCCACCACGCCCTCTGCCCCTGCCACCAGTCGACCTTCGACCTGTCGGACGGCGCGCGGGTGCTCTTCGGCCCGGCGGGTCACCCCCTGCCGCAGCTGCGGATCACGGTGAACGACGACGGTTATCTCGCGGCCCTCGGCGACTTCGAGGAGCCGCCGGGACCGAGCTTCTGGGAGCGCGGATGAGTACGGCAACGGAACCCCGGAAGAGCACCGCGCGGGGCAAGGCCCCGGCGGGCGAGAAGGTCGCCGACTGGGCCGACGGCCGGCTGGGCATCTACAGCCTGGCCAAGGCCAACATGCGCAAGATCTTCCCCGACCACTGGTCGTTCCTGCTGGGCGAGATCTGCCTGTTCAGCTTCATCATCGTGATGCTGACCGGCGTGTACCTGACGCTGTTCTTCGTGCCGAGCATGGGGCACGTGGAGTACACCGGCTCCTTCGAGCCGATGCAGGGCGTGATGATGTCCGAGGCGTACGCCTCGACGCTGGACATCAGCTTCGACGTGCGGGGTGGCCTGCTGGTCCGCCAGATCCACCACTGGGCGGCGCTGCTGTTCGTGGTCGGCATCTTCATGCACATGATGCGGGTGTTCTTCACCGGCGCCTTCCGCAAGCCGCGTGAGATCAACTGGCTCTTCGGCTTCCTGCTGCTGGTGCTGGCGCTGTTCACCGGTCTGACCGGCTACTCGCTCCCGGACGACCTGCTCTCCGGCGTCGGTATCCGCTTCATGGAGGGCGCGATCCTGGCGGTGCCGGTGGTCGGCACCTACATCCAGATGTTCCTCTTCGGCGGCGAGTTCCCCGGGTACGACATCATCCCCCGGTTCTTCGTGGTGCACGTGCTGCTGTTGCCGGGCATCATGCTGGGCCTGGTGGTCGCGCACCTGATCCTGATCGTGTACCACAAGCACACCCACTACGCGGGTCCCGGCCGGACCAACGACAACGTGGTCGGGATGCCGCTGCTGCCGGTGTACATGGCGAAGGCGGGCGGCTTCTTCTTCCTGGTCTTCGGCGTGATCACCCTGATCGCGGCGACCGTGACGATCAACCCGGTCTGGGTCCTCGGCCCCTATCGGCCGGACCAGATCTCCACCAACGCGCAACCCGACTGGTATCTGGGCTTCTCCGAGGGCCTGGTCCGGATGATGCCCGGCTGGGAGTGGGTGATCCCGGGCGGCTACACGCTGAACTTCGGTCTGCTGGTGCCGCTGATCGTCTTCCCGGGTCTGCTGACGGCCATCGCCCTGTACCCGTTCTTCGAGTCCTGGGTGACCAAGGACCCGCGCGAGCACCACATCGCCGAGCGTCCGCGGAACAACCCGACCAGGACCGGTTTCGGCATGGCCTGGCTGACCGCCTTCGGCGTGTGCATGTTGGCCGGTGGCAACGACCTGTGGGCGATCCACTTCCATCTGTCGATCAACGCCATCACGTGGTTCTGCCGCATCGGGTTCTTCGTCCTGCCGGTCGTGGCGTTCTTCGTCACCCGCCGGATCTGCCTGGGCCTCCAGCGCAGGGACGCGGAGAAGGTGCTGCACGGCCGGGAGTCCGGGATCATCAAGCGGCTGCCGCACGGTGAGTTCGTCGAGGTGCACGAGCCGCTCTCGCAGGAGCAGCTGTACACCCTCACGGCGCACGAGCAGCAGAAGCCGCTGGAGCTGGGGCCCGACACCGACAAGAACGGCGTGCGGCGCCCGGTCAACCCGCTGGAGCGGGTGCGGGCCAGGTTCAGCAAGGCGTACTTCGGGGAGCAGGCGCAGATCACCAAGCCGACCCGCGAGGAGTACAAGGAGATCACCGAGGGCCACGGCGACCACCACTGAGGTCGCGGCCGCAGGGCCGGTTTCCGGGGCCGTGGCCCCACCCGTCACCGCACGGGTGGGGCCACGGCCCTTTCCCCGTCGGCCGGGGTTCGGCGGAACGACCGTCCGGAGACCGAACACGGTGCCCCACGCGTCACCGGCCGCCGCTAGGCTTCGGTGCCACGGCCGCCGAACGGGCGCCCCGTCGGGGTGTCCGTCACCGGTCGGCCGGTTTCCGCTCGTCCAGTCGATAACCGCCAGGAGTGATTCCCATGAGCGTTGTGACCCCCGCCGGAGGCGACACCGGGGCGGCGCGCGACTGGCCGGACGTGCTGAGCGCGTTGCTGGCCGGCCGGGACCTGACCGGTGAGGACACCGCCTGGGCGATGGAGCGCGTCATGAGCGGGGAGGCCGGCGACGTGCGGATCGCCGGCTTCGCCGTGGCGCTGCGCGCCAAGGGCGAGACGGTGGAGGAGGTCTCGGGGCTGGTCGAGACGATGTACCGGCACGCCAACGTGATCGAGGTGCCGGGTCCCGCCGTCGACATCGTGGGCACCGGCGGCGACCGGGCGCGGACGGTGAACATCTCGACCATGTCGGCGATCGTGGTCGCCGGCACGGGGATGCGGGTCGTCAAGCACGGCAACCGCGCGGCGTCCAGCGCCAGCGGGGCGACGGACGTGCTGGAGCAGCTCGGCGTCAACCTGGACCTGACACCGCAGCGGGTGGCCGAGGTGGCGGTCGAGGCCGGCATCACCTACTGCCCGGCGGTCCTCTTCCACCCCGCGCTGCGGCACGCCGGTTCGGCGCGCAAGCAGTTGGGGGTGGCGACGTTCTTCAACTTCCTGGGTCCGCTGACCAACCCGGCGCGGGTGACGGCGCAGGCGACCGGCGTCGCGGACGCCAGGATGGCGCCGATCCTCGCCGGGGTGCTCGCCGAGCGCGGCAGCTCGGCCCTGGTCTTCCGGGGCGACGACGGGCTGGACGAGCTGACCGTCACCGGCACCTCCACGGTGTGGGCGGTGCGGGACGGGAAGGTGACCGAGGAGTCGTTCGACCCGAGGTCGGTGGGGGTGGAGCTGTCCCCGGTGGAGGCGCTGCGCGGCGGCGACGCGGCGTACAACGCGTCGGTGGCGCGGCGGTTGCTGGAGGGGGAGCACGGCCCGGTGCGGGACGCGGTGCTGCTCAACGCGGCGGCCGGGCTGGCCGCCGCGGAGCCGGACGACGCGCCGCTGCCGCAGCGGATCGCGGCGGGCATGGCGCGGGCGGCGGAGTCGATCGACTCGGGCGCGGCGGGGGCGGCGCTGGAGCGGTGGATCGCCACGACCCACCGCTGAGACGGCCGTTGGCCCTTCGGGCCGTGGGCGCCCGCCCCCGTACGGGTGCGGGCGCCCGGCTTCGGTCCCGGGCGGCCGCGGCCCCGCGCGCGTTCAGGAGTCGAGGCCGATGGCGAACGCGGCCTCCAGGTCGTGCTGCGAGTAGGTGCGGAAGGCGATGTGGGTCTCGGTGGACTCCACGCCGGGGATCTTGCTGAGCCGCGCGGGGATGACGTCGGCCAACTGGTCGTGTTCCCGCACCCGTACGAGGGCGATCAGGTCGTGGGGCCCGGTGACCGAGTAGACCTCGCTGACCCCTTCCAGGGCCGCGATCCGCTCCGCGACCTCGGGGACGCGGTCCACGCTGGTCTTGATGAGCACGATCGAAGTGATCACGGCTGCGCCTCGTTTCCGTCCGTCGTCGTCGTTCGCCCGGGGCCTGCCCGGGGCTGGCCACACGATAGCTCCCGGGGATGGCGCGGACGTGGCGCGGGACGGTTCGGGGGGCCGGCCGGCCGGGCGGGGCCCGCAGACGCGGCGGGTACCAGGCCGTAGGGTGAACCACGGTGTGACGGAGATACGTAGGGGAGGGGGAGCGCCGGCCGACCGGTCGCCGCTGGGACCGACGAATGGTGTGCAGCTGTGGAACCGACGGACGGTGAGGAGGCGAGGGATCGGGCCGCACCCGAGGCGGGTGAGTCGGCCGAGGCCCTGGACCGTCCGCTGCCCGAGCGGGTCAGGGGGCGGGTGATCCAGCTCGCCGGGGAGGCGTTCGACGGCCTGACCCTGAACGAGCTGCCGGGACCGTTGCGGCAGTACGCGCGGTTCACGCCACCCCGTCGGGTGAAGTTCGGCGGTTCCGCCATGGCGGCGGCGCTGGAGTCCGACACGTTCTTCCGGCACCGGGTGGGTGCGGTGCTGCGCACGGGCGCGCCCGAGTTGGCCGAGGCGGTGGAGCGCGGCGCGCCGCCGCCGGCGGCCGATCCGGTCGAGGTGGCGGCGGCGGCCTTTCTGCTGCGTCCGGCGGGCTGGTCGAAGCTGGTGGCCGCGGCCGGCGAGGAGGCGCAACGCGCGCAGGAGGAGCGCGCCGGACAGGAGCGGGAGCGCGAGCTGGCGGAGCTGCGCGAGGAGTTGGCGCGGGCGCGCGAGGGGGCGCGCGACGAGCAGGAGCGGTTGCGGGCGGAGCTGGAGGCGACGCGCAAGGAGAGCGACGCGCTGCACCGGAAGTTGCGCAGCGCGCACGCGGACGTGCGGCGTGGCGAGGCGGCGGTGCGGAAGCTGCGCGCGGAGCTGGACGAGGTGCGGGCGTCGGCGGAGTCGGCGCGGGTGACGTCGGAGAGCGAGGCCAGGCGGCTGCGCGGCCGGTTGGCGCGGGCGGAGGCGTCGTTGGAGGCGAGCCGGCGGTCGGTCCGGGAGGAGCGGGGGATCGAGGACACGCGGCTGCGACTGCTGTTGGATACGGTGTTGGACGCGGCGCAGGGGTTGCGTCGGGAGCTGGCGTTGCCGCCGGCGCGGGAGGGGCGGCTGCCGGCGGAGACGGTGGCGTCGGTCAGTCCGGGTGAGCCGGGGCCGGGGGACATCGCGCGGCGGGCGTTGGACGGGGAGGACCCGGCGGTTCTCGATCAGTTGTTGGCGCTGCCGCAGGCGCATCTGGTCGTGGATGGCTACAACGTGACCAAGACCGGTTATCCGACGATGCCGTTGGAGCGCCAGCGGGCGCGGTTGATGCGGGGGCTGGCGGTGTTGGCCGCGCAGAGCGGGGCGGAGATGACCTGCGTCTTCGACGGCGCCGAGCTGGCGGCGCCGGTGCTGCTGACGCCGCCGCGCGGCGTGCGGGTGCTCTTCAGCCCGGCGGGGGAGACGGCGGACGAGCTGATCCGGCAGCTGGTGCGGGCCGAACCGGTGGGCCGGCCGGTGGTGGTGGTCTCCAGCGACCGCGAGGTGGCCGAGGGGATCGCCAGGTCCGGCGCCTGGCCGGTGGCCTCCCGGCTGCTGCTCAACAGGCTCGCCCGCACCTGACCCGGACGGCCGGCCGGACGCCCGAAGTCCCCCGCCCGCGGCGCCGGGTGACCGCCTGGGCCGAACGGGTGGTTCCGGCGGTCGGCGCGCGGGTACCCCCAGGAGACGGGAGGCGACGGGGAGTTGGGCGTTTCGGGGTGTTGGGGGGCCGGAGGCCCGTTGGGGTGCTTTGCCCGCTTGGCTCGGGTTGCCGGGTGTTTGTCGTCCACACAGGGTGCGGAAACGACCTCGGTCAGTGTGAGGTAAGTAAAATATGCCCGCCAGGATTTGAACCGGATAAAGACACCTCGCTAGGGTCACCTCGAACCTTCGCGCGGTCGATCACCCAGCCCGGGTGGCCGCGAGGGACCGCCTAGTCCGCGGCAGTTTGCGCGGAGCCGGGACCCAGTCCCCCGACCCGGCAGGCGGCTGAGGAAGAAGGAGCTCGCCCCAGTGGCGTCCCACCGTCGTCCCAAGCAGCCAAGCCGCGCTCGAATGACCCTCCTCGGCGCCGCTGCCTCCGCCGCCGCGACCGTCGGCGTCACCGCGACCTCCGCCTCGGCCGACCCCGGTCAGAGCGTCGACGACGTCCGCGAGGAGGTCGACGACCTCCACCACGAGGCGGAGGAGATCACCGAGGAGTTCAACGGGGCCCAGGAGCGCGAGGAGCAGCTCCAGGAGGAGATCTCCGAGCTCCAGGACTCCACCGCGCGCGGCCAGGAGAGACTCAACGAACTGCGCAACGGCATGGGTTCGATGGCCACCGCGCAGTACCGCAACGGCGGGCTCGACCCGTCCATGCAGCTTTTCCTCTCTTCTGACCCCGACGAGTTCCTGGACCAGGCGTCCGCGCTGGACCAGATGTCCGCGAAGCAGGCCGAGGCGCTCCGGCTGATCCAGGACCAGCAGCGCACCCTGGACCAGCAGCGCGAGGAGGCCGGCGAGCGGCTCGCCGAACTGGAGGAGGTCCGCACCACTCTCGGCGAGAAGAAGGACTCCATCCAGGGCAAGTTGAGCGAGGCCCAGGCCCTGCTCAACCAGCTCACCGAGGAGGAGCGCCAGGAGATCGCCGCCGCCGAGGCGGCCGAGGCGGAGGAGTCCGAGCGGGCCAGCCGCAGCGAGAGCCGCGACTTCTCCGACGGCACCGCCTCCGGCAGAGCCTCCGCGGCCCTCAACGCCGCCATCTCCAAGCTCGGATCGCCCTACGTCTGGGGTGCCACCGGCCCCAGCTCCTTCGACTGCTCCGGGCTCACCGGCTGGGCCTACAATCAGGCCGGCGTCTCGCTGCCGCGTGTCTCCCAGGACCAGGCCAACGCCGGCACCCGGGTCTCGCAGAGCGAACTGGCCCCCGGCGACCTGGTGTTCTTCTACCCCGGGCTGACCCACGTCGGCATCTACGTCGGCAACGGGCAGATGGTGCACGCGCCCAGCACCGGCGGCGTCGTCGAGTACGCCAGCCTGAGCATCATGCCCTTCCAGTTCGGCACCAGGGTCGCCTGACGCCGTCCTCCGCCACCGCGAACTCCGCGCCGGCGCCCGCCCGCTGAACGGGCGCCGGGCCAACTCCACCAACCAGGTGATTCGCTGGGCCGGCGGCCGACCGCCGCGCCCCGCGTGACCTGCGCACCGAGCATCCACGGCCGGGCCGCGCGGTGTTGCCTTGCCGTGCCCGCGCTCCGGGCACGGCTACATTCTGCTGCGCTCGGGTCCCCACCGAAGGAGCGCGGCTCGCAGTGACCGTTGACAGACTCTTCCCCTCCCGGCGTACCCGCCTCGCGTTGCGGCTGACCACCTGGTCCGCGGCGGCCACCGCCGTGGCGGTCATCGCCGCCGTCCCCGTCTCCGCCGCACCCTCGGACCGCGACGACACCGCCGACGCCACCCGGCAGGTGGACCGCCTCTTCGCGGAGGTCGACCGGGCCGTGGACGCCTACAACGGCTCCGTCGAACGCGTCGCCGAGTTGGAGGCCGAGGTCGAGCGCCGGCGCGCGCAGGTCGAGCGCGGCGAGCGCGCCGTCGACGAGAAGCTCCGCGCCGTCGGCTCCGCCGCCGCCGCGCACTACCGCGCCGGGGGCATCTCCCCGACCCTCGCCCTGCTGCTCTCCGAGAGCCCCGACGCCTACCTCGCCAGGTCCGCGACGTACGAGCGAATGAGCGACCGCCGCGGCGCCGAGCTCAGGGAACTCCTCGCCGCCCAGCGCGAGCTGACCCAGCGCCGCGACGAGGCCGACGCGCGCCTGGACGAACTGGTCGAGGAACGGGCCGAGTTGTCACGCCGCAAGGAGGCCGCCGAGCGGCGCCTCGACGAGGCCGAGGACCGCCTGGAGGAACTCACCGAGCGCGAACGCCAGCGGGAGGCCAGGGCCGGCCGGGACGCCGCACGCGCGCGGACGGTCACCGACCCGGCCCCCGCGCCCGTCGCCGTGGAGCGCCCCCCGGCCGTCGCCTCCTCGGGCCGGGGCGGCGTCGCCCTGGACGCGGCCCTGAGCGTGCTGGGCGCCCCGTACGGGTGGGGGCGGACCGGGCCGGACGCGTTCGACTGCTCCGGTCTCGTGCAGTGGGCCTACGCCAAGGCCGGGGTGTCGTTGCCGCGCACCTCGCAGGCGCAGGCGGGAGCCGGCCGCCGGGTGCCGCTCGACCAGGCCCAGCCGGGCGACATCGTGGTCTACCGCTCCGACGCCAGCCACGTCGGCCTCTACGCCGGAGGCGGGCAAGTGGTGCACGCGCCCTATAGCGGAGCTTTCGTGCGCTACGAGTCAGTCGGGATGATGCCGGTCTCCTCGGTGGTACGACCCTGACCAGAGGTCGGTAGTGTTCGGGTGATGCGAAAGACGTTGATCGTGACCAACGACTTCCCGCCCCGCCCGGGCGGTATCCAGGCGTTCCTGCACAGCATGGCGCTGCGGATGGACCCGGGCCAGGTGGTGGTTTACGCCTCCAGCTGGCGCCGGGACACCGAAGCCGTCGAGGCCACCACCGAGTTCGACGCCGAGCAGCCCTACCCGGTCTACCGGGACAGGACGGCGTCCCTGCTGCCCACCAGAGCCACCACCCGCAAGGCCGCCGAGCTGCTGCGGGAGCACGAGTGCACGGCCGTGTGGTTCGGCGCCGCCGCGCCGCTGGGGCTGATGGCCCCGACGCTGCGCGCCGCCGGCGCCGAGCGGCTGGTGGCCACCAGCCACGGGCACGAGGCGGGATGGGCGGGAATGCCGGTCACGCGTCAGGTGGTGCGTCGCATCGGTGAGAACACCGATGTGATCACCTACCTCGGCGAGTACACCAGGAGCCGGATCGCGGACGCCCTCACCCCCGAGGCCGCCGCCCGGATGACGCAGCTGACGCCCGGCGTCGACCACAAGCTCTTCCACCCCGACTCCGGCGGCCGGCGGCTGCGCGCCAGCCTGGGCCTGGCCGACCGCCCCGTGGTGGTCTGCGTCTCCCGCCTGGTGGCGCGCAAGGGGCAGGACACGTTGATCCGGGCGATGCCCAGGATCCTCGCCGCCGAGCCCGACACGGTGCTGGCGATCGTCGGCGGCGGCTCCTACCGCGCGGACCTCGAACGCCTGGTGCAGCGCGTCGGCGTGCAGGACTCGGTGCGCTTTCTCGGCGAGGTGTCATGGGCACAACTCCCGGCGCACTTCGGCATCGGCGACGTCTTCGCGATGCCCTGCCGCACCCGCCACCGGGGCCTGGACGTGGAGGGCCTCGGGATGGTCTACCTGGAGGCGTCCGCCACCGGCCTGCCGGTGATCGCCGGCGACTCGGGCGGCGCCCCGGACGCCGTCCTCGACGGCGAGACCGGCTGGGTGGTGCGCGGCGGCGGGGCGGCGGCCCCGCAGGAGACCGCCGACCGCGTCGTGGAGCTGCTGCGCGACCCCGAACTGCGCCGCCGGATGGGCGCCAGGGGGCGCGAGTGGGTCGAGGAGAAGTGGGGCTGGGACATGCTCTCGCAGCGGCTGCGGGAGCTGCTGAGCTGAGGCGGGGCGCCCGCGCGGCGGCCGGCGATGAGTTCCGGCCCCGCGCGTGGTCTTCCCTTTTCCCGGGGCGGTCGGCGCCCCGGGAAGAGGGAAGGAGCGCACCGTGAAGGTGGTGCTGCAGGAGTTCCTGTCGTTGGACGGCGTCGCCCAGGGGCCGGGCGCCCCGGACGAGGACACCAGCGGCGGGTTCACGAGGGGCGGCTGGCTGGTTCCGCACCTGGACGACGCGTTCGTCCGGATCGTCACGGGCTGGCTCGACGAGGTGGACGCGTTCCTGTTCGGGCGCCGCACCTACCAGAACTTCGCCCGGGACTGGCCGGCGATGGACGATCCCGCCGACCCCGTCGCGACCAAGCTCAACGGCCTGCCGAAGTACGTCGCCTCGCGCACCCTGACCGTCGCCGAGTGGGCGCCGACCAGCATCCTGTCGGGGGACGTCGTCGGGCAGGTCGCCGAGCTGCGGCGGCGTCCCGGGCGCGAGGTACAGATCCACGGCAGTCCCACACTCGGCGCCTCGCTGCTGGCCGCCGGGCTGGTCGACGAGCTGCGGCTGATGATCGCACCGGTGGTCGTCGGCGCGGGCCGGCGGCTCTTCCCCGCGGAGGGGACGCCGGCCGGGTTCCGGCTGGAGCGCTCCGAGACCACGCCGAGCGGGGTCACCGCCCAGGTCTACGCCGCCACCGGCGCACCCGCGTACGGGGCGTACGGGCCCGAGCGGCCCTGACGGGCGCCGCGCCGGGTCAGGAGCCGTAGAGCGCGTCGATCTCCCGCGCGAAGTCCTTCGCCACCACGTGCCGCCGCAGCTTCAGGGACGGGGTCAGATGCCCCGACTCCTCCGTGAAGTGGCCGGGCAGCACCCGGAAGGCGCGGACCGACTCCGCGCGGGAGACCACCTCGTTGGCGTGCCGCACCGCCTCGTCCAGGGCCGTGGCCAGGGCGGGGTGGTCGAGGAGCGCCGCGCGCGGCAGCCCGCCGAGCCCGGCCTCCTCGGCCCAGCGGGGCAGGAAGTCGTCGTCCACGGTCAGCAGCGCCCCGACGAACGGGCGCCCCTCGCCGACCACCATGCACTCGGCGACCAGCGGATGCGCCCTGATCCGGTCCTCCAGCACGGCCGGCGCCACGTTCTTGCCGCCCGCGGTCACCAGGATCTCCTTGGCGCGGCCGGTCACCGTCAGATAGCCGTCCGCGTCCAGCCTCCCCAGGTCGCCGGTGTGGAACCAGCCGTCCCGCAGCACCTCGTCCGTGGCCTCGGGGTCGTTCCAGTAACCGGAGAAGAGGTGCTCGCCGCGCAGCAGGATCTCGCCGTCCTCGGCGATCCGGATCGCCGTGCCGGGCAGCGGGCGACCCACGCTGCCGATCCGGGGCGCGTCCCAGGGGTTGAACGAGGTCGGCGCGCACGACTCCGTCAGCCCGTACCCCTCCAGCACCGTGAAGCCGATGCCCCGGTAGAAGTGGCCGAGCCGTTCGCCCAGCGGGGCGCCGCCCGAGATCGCGTGGGTGGCCCGGCCGCCGAGGACCGCCCGCAGCCTGCGGTAGACCAGCCGGTCGAAGACGCGGTGCCGCAGCCGCAGGCCGATGCCCGGCCCGCCGGGGGTGTCCCGGGCGCGGCTGTGCGCGACGGCCGTCTCCGCGGCCCGGTCGAAGAGCGCGCCCCTGCCGCCCTGGACGGCCTTGGCGCGGGCCGAGTTGTAGACCTTCTCGAAGACGCGGGGCACGCCCAGCACGATGGTGGGGCGGAACGACGCCAGGTCGTCGGTGAGTTGGGCGACGCCGGGCGCCAGCCCCAGCCTGATCGGCCCGAGCAGCGCCGCGACCTGCACCATCCTGGCGAAGACATGGGCCAGCGGCAGGAAGAGCAGCACCGAGGACTCCCCGGTGCGGAACAGCGGCCCGAGCGCCGCGACCACGTTGCCGCAGGTGGTGAGGAACGCGCGGTGACTGAGGACGCAGCCCCGGGGGCGGCCCGTGGTGCCCGAGGTGTAGACGAGGGTGGCGGGGGAGTCGGGGGTGACGGTCGCGGTGGCGGCGGCGAGCCGCTCGTCGCTGACGGAGGCGCCGGTCGCCGTCAGCAGCTCCACCGCGCCGGGGCCCGACACCGGCTCCAGGCACCAGCGCCGGGTCAGCTCCGGCAGCCGGTCGCGCAGGGACTCCACGGCGGCCAACTGCTCGGGCGTCTCGACGATCACGGCGACGGCCCCCGAGTCGCCCAGGTTCCAGGCGATCTGCTCGGGCGAACTGCTCTCGTAGACCGGCACGGTCACCGCGCCGACGGTCCAGACGGCGAAGTCCACCAGGGTCCACTCGTAGCGCGTGGCGGCGAGCAGCCCCACCCGGTCGCCGGGGCGCACGCCGGAGCGCAGCAGGCCCTTGGCCACGGCGCGCACCTCGGCGAGGAACTCCGTCGCTGTCAGGTCCCGCCAACCGTCCGGCTCCCGGCGGGAGATCACCGCCGTGCGGGGATGGCGGGCCGCGTTGGCCACCAGCAGATCCGGCAGACCGCCGTCGGTGGGCACGGTGTACCGCGCCGGCAGGCTGAACTCGCGCACCGTCACTCCTCTTCGCCCTCTTCGGCGCCCCGGGCGCCGGCCCGCCCCGTCCGTTCCCGCGCCGAAGCGCCACCTTGGTGTCCTTCTGTGGCTGTTCGCCCCGCCCCCGTCGCAGCCTACTCCCCGGTAGTACGGGGGAGGGGAACGGGGGATCGTCCGCCGGGCCGTGGGCTGTCGGTGGGGCGCGGTAGCCTTCCCCGGACGGCACCGGGAGATAAGTGCGAGGAGCCAGGCCGATGGCCGAACACACCAGGTCCAGCATCACCATCGAGGCCGCCCCTGCGGACGTGATGGCGGTGATCACGGACTTCGACCGCTACCCGGAGTGGACGGGGGAGGTCAAGGAGGCCGAGGTGCTGGCCAGGGACGGGAGCGGCAGGGCCGAGCAGGTGCGGCTGCTGCTGGACGCGGGCGCGATCAAGGACGAGCACACCCTGGCGTACCAGTGGCCCGACGCCAACGAGGTCAGCTGGTCGCTGGTGAGGTCCCGGATGCTGCGCGCGCTGGACGGCTCCTACCGGCTGGCGCCGGTCGCCGGCGGGGAGCGCACCGAGGTCACCTACCAGCTGACCGTGGACGTCAAGATCCCGATGCTCGGCAGCATCAAGCGCAAGGCGGAGAAGGTCATCATCGACCGCGCCCTGGCCGGCCTGAAGAGCCGGGTGGAGAGCGGCGCCGACCAGCCCTCCGACGGGTGAGCGGCGCCCCGCGCACGCTGCTGGTCACCGGCCCCGGTGGAGACGGGGTCAGCACGGTGGCCGCGGCGACGGCGCTGGCCTCCGCCCGCTCCGGGCGGCTGACGTTACTCCTGAGCCGCGAGCCGGCCGACCGGCTGGGCGCGCTGCTGGGCGTCCCGGCCGACGCCCTCGCCGGCGCGCGGCCCGTGGAGGTCGCCCCCGGGCTGTGGGCGGGGCGGATCGTGTCGGGTCCGCCGTTCCGCGCCGCCGTGCTGGCCGCGCAGCGGCAGGCGCGCACGGCGCTGGCCGCCCTGGGCTCGGCCACGTTGGAGGAGGACGAGCTGACCGAGCTGCCCGGCGCCGAGCAGTGGGCGACGCTCGCCGCGCTGCGCGCCGCGCAAGCCGACGAGCGGTGGGCGCGGGTCGTGGTCGACCTGCCGCCGGCCGTCGACGCCGTCCGACTGCTGGCGCTCCCCGGCCAGTTGCGGCGCTATCTGCGCCGGCTGCTGCCGCAGGAGCGCAGGGCGGCCCGCGCGCTGCGGCCGCTGCTGGCCCAGTTGGCGAACGTCCCGCTGCCGGCCGAGGCGCTGCTGGGCGCCGCCGTCGACTGGGACGCCTCGCTCTCCGAGGCCGAGGGGCTGCTGGCCGATCCCGGGCTGGCGGTCCGGCTGGTCTTCGAGCCGACCGCGCGTTCCGTCGCGCTGCTGGGCACCGCGCACGCCGGCCTCGCGCTGCACGGGATCGGGGTGGAGGAGGTGCTGGCCAACCGGCTGGTGCAGGGCCGTTCCCCCGACCGCCTGGTGCGGGCGCTCGCGGCGCGGCAGGACGCGCTGATATCCGGGTTCGCCCAGAGCGTCGGCCGTTCCGAGGCGCCCCGCCGGGTGCCGCACATGGGGCCCGATCCGGACGCCGCCACCCTGGCCGGGCTGCTGCCGGCGCCGGCGGATCGCGCGATACCCCGGCCGGAGCCGGTGCTGGAGGACCGCCTGGCCGAGGACGGCCGGCTGGTCTGGCGGCTGCCGCTGCCGGGAGCCGTCAAGCACGACCTGGACCTGGTGCGGCGCGGGGACGAACTGGTCGTCACCACCGGGCCGTTCCGCCGCGTGCTGCCCCTGCCGTCCGCGCCGCGCCGCTGCGTGGTGGACGGCGCCGCCTTCGCGCACGGCGAGTTGGCGGTGCGCTTCACGCCCGACCCCGAGCGCTGGCCCCGGGACGCCGAGGGCGGCTCCGAGGGCCGCACCGCGGCCGCCTCCGCGGGGCCGACGGCACCGACGACGCCGGCCGGAAGCGAGGGGGCCGAACGCGGCGAGGCGCAACGGGCCGGGGGCGGACGCGGCGAGGCCGAACGCGACGGGGTGTTCGAACGCGGCGGGGAGAGCGCCGGCTGAGAGGGACCGCCGGCTGAGGAGAGCGCCGGCTGAGGGGGACGGCCGGTCGACGGTGGTGGCCGGGGCGCGGCCTTCGGGTAACGTCGAAAGGGACGCTCACCCCGCGCCCGTCCGGGCGCCCAGCACCAGGAGGTCGCGATGGGCGACGCAGCCGAGCCCCCCGTCGAGCGGCCGGCCGACCGGGACGAGTCGGCCGAGGGGGCCGACCCCTGGGCCGCCGCCTGCGCCGAGGACCTGGCCGCCGAGCGGGAGCGCCGCCGCGCCCTCCACGGTCCGGAGCCGACCGACCCCGCCGACGAGCTGCGCCGGCTGGCCGACGCCCTGACCGGCACGCTGGGCGAGCTGGGCTCTCGACTGCCGCAACTGGGGCCGCTCGCCAAGCCGTTGGCGCACCAGGCCAGGGCGGCGATCGACCCGGTGATCGAGCGCAACGCCGACGCGATAGGTCATCTCGCGTCCGCCGGGCAGGAGTTGCTCGCCGCCTACAAGTCCGCCGTCCTCGGGCAGGAGGCCCGTTGGACCCGGGAGGACCGTCCCGCGGACGCCGAGCGGCCGGAGCGCGCCGAGCCCGGGGGCGGCGGCGCGGCGACGGGCGCCGACGACTCCCCGGAGCGGCCGGGCAATCGGGGCGAGGGGGACGATTCGTCCGGCTCCGGCGGCCGTCACCGTATCGACCTCGACTGACATCAGGGAGCCCAGCCAGGGCGGCCTCCGGTAACGTGGGTCGGAGGCGGTTTCACTGACATCACTTGAGGGACAAATGGGACTGACGATCGGCGTCGACATCGGCGGTACGAAGATCGCGGCCGGTGTGGTCGACGAGGGCGGCGCGATCCTCGACACGTGTCAGGTGCCGACCCCGCCCACCCCCGAGGGCGTGATCGAGGCCATCGCGGACGCTGTCCGTTCCGTCGGCGAGGGCTCCTCGGCGGACGCCGTGGGCATCGGCGCCGCGGGCTATGTCGACGACAAGCGCGCCACCGTGCTCTTCGCCCCCAACATCCGCTGGCGCCACGAGACCCTCAAGGACAAGATCGAGCAGCGCGTCGGCCTCTCCGTGGTCGTGGAGAACGACGCCAACGCCGCGGCCTGGGGCGAGTACCGCTTCGGCGCCGGCGCCGGCCACGACGACGTCGTCTGCATCACGCTCGGCACCGGCCTCGGCGGCGGCATCATCATCGGCGGCCGGCTGCACCGGGGGCGCTTCGGCGTCGCCGGCGAGTTCGGCCATCTGCGGGTGGTGCCGGACGGCCTGCTCTGCGGCTGCGGCAGCCAGGGGTGCTGGGAGCAGTACGCCTCCGGCCGCGCCCTGGTCCGCTACGCCCGCCAGCGGGCCTCCGCCACCCCGGAGAACGCGGGGCTGCTGCTCGGCCTCGGCGACGGCACCCCCGAGGGCATCGACGGCCGGCACGTCAGCGACGCGGCCAGGGCCGGCGACCCGGTGGCCGTCGACTCCTTCCGGGAGCTGGCCCGTTGGGCCGGCGCCGGCCTCGCCGACCTGGCCTCGCTCTTCGACCCCTCGGCGTTCATCGTCGGCGGCGGCGTCTCCGACGAGGGCGACCTGGTCCTCGAACCGATCCGCAAGTCCTTCCGCCGCTGGCTGGTGGGCGGTCGCCACCGCCCGCACGCCCAGGTGCTCGCCGCCCAACTCGGCGGCCGCGCCGGGCTGGTGGGCGCCGCCGACCTGGCGCGGCAGGGCTGAGCGGTCCGGGGCGCGCGGTGTCGGTCAAGGTCAGGCTTCTCAGCTACAACGTCAGGTCCCTGCGGGACGATCCGCACGCGCTGGTCCGGGTGATCCGGGCCTGCGCGCCGGACGTGGTCTGCCTCCAGGAGGCCCCGCGCTTCTTCCGCTGGCGCAAGCGCGCCGCCGAACTCGCCCGGCGCACCGGCCTGGTGACGGTCACCGGCGGCGCGCCCAGCTGCGGCACGATGATCCTCTCCGGGCTGCGGGCCACGGTGGAGCACACCGAGGAGACGACGTTCCCCCTGGTGCACGGCGAGCACCGGCGCGGCCTCGCGGTGGCCGGGCTGCGCTTCGGGCGCGAGGCCCGGCTCTCGGTGGTCAGCTGTCATCTCTCCCTGCGGGACGCCGAGCGGCGCGCGCAGGGGGAGGCGCTGCTGGAGCGCGTCGCGGCGTTCGACACCCCGGCCGTGGTGGCGGGCGACCTCAACGAACGCCCGACCGGCGCGACGTTCCGGCGGCTGGCGGGCGCCCTCACCGACGCGCGGGAACGGGCGCCGGTGGGCGGGGAGTTCACCTTCCCGGCCACCGCGCCCCGGCGGCGGATCGACGGGGTGTTCTGCTCGGACGGCGTCACCGCGCTCTCCTGCGGGGTGCCGACGGCGCCCGACCCGGACGACCTGGCGGCGGCCTCCGACCATCTGCCCGTGCTGGCGGTCCTCAGCCTCTGACCGGCGCCCGGCCCGTGCCGCCCGCCCGGGGCACGGGCTCAGACCACCGCGCCGTTGCCCGGGTCCTGCCAATCGTCGTCGTCGTCCCGCATCCGGCTCACCAGGGTGGCGAAGCCCCCCAGGAAGCCGCCGACGCCCAGCGTCACCACCCACCAGGTCATCCGCTGCTGGAGCAGCACGGTGAAGACCAGCAGCAGCGGGCCGCCCAGCACCGCGAGCCAGGCCAGCTTGGTGGTCAGGTCGGTCTCCGGCAGCGGCGGCGGCTCGGGCGGCTCGAAGTGGCCCTCGTCCTCCTCCTCGGCGACCCAGTCGCGCGGACCGTCGTCGCCCAGCCGCTCCCGGGTCGGCCCGTCGGCCGCCGCGACGCGGTTGACCGGCTCGACGTCCTCCACGCTCGGCCAGTGGCCTGGCGGGTCCGCCGGCTCCTCACCGTAGCCGGCGACGATCTCCGCCCAGGCGGCTTCCTCGTCGATCGGGTCGCGGCCGTCGCCGCGCTCCTGGTCACGTTCCGTCACGGGATGTCTTCCTTGTCACGAGGCGAGGTCACGAGGCGAGTGATGAAGGCGTCCGTCTCCTGCAAGATACGCTCCGCGTCGTGGTCCAGGGTGGCCACGTGGAAGCTCTCCGTCAGCACCACCTCCCGCACGTCCAGGGAGGAGACCCTGGCCAGCAGCAGGGCCGAGTCCGAGGGCGGCACCACGTGGTCCACCGCGCTGTGCATCACCAGCAGCGGCTGGGTCACCTGCGGCAGGTCCTGGCGCACCAGGGAGAACAGCTCCCGCAGCGAGTGCGCCGCCCGCGAGGGCACCCGGTCGTATCCCACCTCGCGCACCCCCGGCTTCGCGATGTCGCCCACCAACCCCGGCGTGCTGGGCACCACATGGCGCACCACCCGCAGCGCCGCCCCCTTGGCGGCGGGAAAGGTGAGCGCCGGGTTAACCAACGCCAGCGCGCTGACATTCCCCGGCTGCCGCGCCGCGAGCCGCAGCGCGAGCGCCCCGCCCATCGACAGCCCGCAGACCACCACGCGCGCGCAGCGCTCGGCGAGCAGCAGCAGCTCGCGGTGGACGGCGGCGTACCAGTCCTGCCAGCCCGTGACGGCCATGTCCTGCCAGCGGGTGCCGTGCCCGGGCAGCAGCGGCAGCGACACGGTGTGCCCCCGGGCGGCCAGCGCCTCGGCCAGGGGCCGCAGCGACTGCGGACTTCCCGTGAAGCCGTGGCAGAGCAGCACCCCGACGGGGCCCTCGTCCTGCGACGTGTGATGGAACGGCTCGGCACCGGGCAGAAGGCGCATCGGCGACGGCTCCCTTCGCTGCGGGTGTGGGTACCCGTGGGGGTGCGACGGCGCCTGCAAGCCTACGTGGGGCGCCCGATGACGCGCCACGCACCGGAAAGCCCGGTAGGGTCCGCATCGGTGAACACGGGAGGTCGTCTTGTTGTACGGAGCGATGAAGGTGAGCGTCGGGGCGGGGTTGAAGGCGACCTTCCGCCCCTGGGTCGAGGGGAAGGAACACGTCCCCGCCGAGGGCCCCGCGATCCTCGCCAGCAACCACCTGTCGTTCTCCGACTCCTTCTTCCTGCCCGCCATGCTGGACCGCAGGGTCACCTTCATCGCCAAGGCCGAGTACTTCAACTCTCCCGGGGTCAAGGGCCGGTTGACGGCGGCGTTCTTCCGGGGCGTCGGCCAGCTGCCGGTGGACCGCACCGGCGGGCGCGGCGCGGGTGAGGCGGCGATCGCCAGCGCGATAGCCGTGCTGGAACGCGGGGAGCTGTTCGGGATCTACCCCGAGGGGACCCGTTCCCCCGACGGCCGGCTCTACCGGGGCAAGTCCGGCGGGCTCGCCAGGGTCGCGCTGGCCACGGGGGCGCCGGTGCTTCCGGTGGCGATGATCGACACCGAGAAGATCCAGCCGCCGGGGAAGGTCGTGCCGAAGCTGATGCGCCCGGGGATCCGGATCGGCGCGCCCCTGGACTTCAGCCGCTACCAGGGGATGGAGGGCGACCGCTTCATCCTGCGCTCGCTCACCGACGAGGTGATGTACGCGATCATGCGGCTCTCCGGGCAGGAGTACGTCGACGTCTACGCGACCGTCGCCAAGCGGCGGTTGGCCGAGGCCGCCAAGGGCGGGGACGCGGCCGACCCCGAGAGGGAGTGACCGCGCCCCGCCCCGCTCACCCGACGGGCGCCCCCGTCGGCCGCAGCAGCTCGGCGGCGATCTCCGGGCCGTCCAGCGTCAGCACGGACTCGGGATGGAACTGCACCCCGACGAAGCCGGGGCCGCGCAGCGCGTGCACCGCGCCGGAACGCTCCCGGCTCACCCGCGTCCCCCGCGCGGCCAGCGCCTCGGCCGCCGCGTCCGTGCAGTGGGCGCGGTAGGAGCTGTAGAAGCCGACGACCCGTGGCCGGCCGAAGAGATCGATCCGCCGCTGGTCGCCCTGGCGGGGCCGGTCGGCGCGGACCAGCGGCAGCCCCAGCTCGGCGGCGATCAGCTCGTGGCCGAGGCAGACCCCGACCACCCCGTGCCGGTGACCGGCCAGCAGCGCGGCGGCCAACGGACGCAAGCGCCGCATCCGGGGGTCGGCGCCGTCCTCCGGGTCGCCGGGCCCGGGGCCGAGCACCACCGGGCCGCGGTGCGTCAGCGCGCGCTCCCGCGCGCCGGGCGCGTTCCACCGCACCACCTCGACCCCGGCGCCCACCGACCGCAGCAGATGGGCCAGCATCGCGGTGAAGCTGTCCTCCGCGTCCACCACCAACACCCGTGGCGACGCGGCCCGTTCGCCCTCCGCGCCGGCGGCGGGGAGCGGGGCCGCCTCGCGCAGCCGCAGCCAGAACGGCGAGAGGAGGGAACGGCGCGCCGCCAGCCTGGCCCGCACCTCCGGGTGGTCCCCGAGCGGGGCGCGTTCCGCCTCGCCGCGCTCCGGCGTGGGCGCCTCTGGGCGTGCGCCCAGCGCGGCGAGCACCCCGGCCGCCTTGGCGTGGGTCTCCGCCACCTCACCCGCCGGGTCGGAGCCGCGCACCAGGGTGGCGCCGACCGCCACCCGCAGCGCGCCGTCACGGGCGCGCACGTCGGCGGTGCGGATCAGGATCGGCGAGTCCAGCGTCTGCCGCCCGGCGTCGTCCGTGCCCAGCAGCGCCAACGCCCCCGCGTAGTAGCCGCGTCCGCCCGGCTCGTGGCGGGCGATCACCCGGCAGGCGTTCTCCAGCGGACTGCCGGTGACCGTCGCGGCGAACATCGTCTCCCGCAGCACCTCCCGCACGTCCCGGGTGGTACGCCCGCGCAACTCGTACTCGGTGTGCGCGAGATGCGCCATCTCGCGCAGCCGGGGACCGACGACGACGCCCCCCTGGTCGCCCACCGCGCACATCATCTTCAGCTCCTCGTCCACCACCATCGACAGCTCCTCGCTCTCCTTCGGGTCGTCGAGGAACGTCAACAGACCGGCCAGGGAGGGCCCTTCGGCGGGATAGCGGTAGGTGCCGCTGATCGGGTTCATCACCACGGTGCCGCCGGCGACCCGCACATGCGCCTCGGGGCTCGCGCCCACCAGCACGCGCTCCCCGGTGTGCACGACGAACGTCCAGTAGGCGCCGCGCTCGGCCAGGCAGAGCCGCCGGAAGAGGGCCAGCGCGTCCCGGCGGGAGAAGCCGTCGACGGTGCCGGTGAAGGTCCGCCTGATCACGAAGTTCGCGCCGGCGCCGGTGGCGATCTCCTCCTCCAGCACCCGCGCCACCGTCTCGGCGTACCGGGCGTCCGAGACGTCGAAGGCGCCGTCCCGCACGGCGACCCGGTGGGCGGGGAGGGCGGCGAGCGTCTCCCGCAGCGGCAGCTCGCGCGCCTCGTGGACGCGCAGCACCGCCAGCGGGGTCCCGTCGTCCCGCACCTCGAAGCCGCGCTCGGCCAGCTGCCGGAACGGCAGCAGCGCCAGCGCGGCGGGGCCCCGCCCCGTCTCGGGCAGCGGGATGTCGGCGATCCGCTCCACCGTCTGGACCGGCCCGCTGATGACCTCCACCACATCCGGGTCGTGCCCCGGGGCGCGCCGGCGCAGCAGGGCGAACGGCCGCTCGTCGGCCAGCAGCGCCGCCAGGGTCGCGGCGGCGTCCGCCGGCTCGGGGGTCGGGTTCGTCGTCGGATCCACGGTTCTCCACTCTCTCCACGGTCACGGGGCGGGTCGGGACACGGGGTCCGCCCGGCCGGGGAGCCGCGGGCCCGCGACGCGGGTCGCGGAAACGCCGAAGGCCGCCCCGGAGGGCGGCCTTCGCGTCGTCAGTGGGAACGCGCGCTCAGTGGGCCGCCTCGGGAGCGGTCCACCACCAGGAGGTGAGCTGTCGCACGTTCACGGGCGGCACTCTAGAGCACTCACGCCGGCGCGCGCCAGCGCCCGCTCCGGTTCCTGTCTCACGGAACGAGCAGGACGAAAGAGCCCCGACCGCACCCCGTAACCTGGGGGCGTGACCGTGAACGCTGACAGCAGCAACTCCTTCGACTCCTGGCGAGACCTGCCCGCGGCGCAGCAGCCGGAGTATCCGGACGCCGCCGAGCTGCGCGCCGTCACCGAGGAGCTGGCGGGCTATCCGCCGCTGGTCTTCGCCGGGGAGTGCGACCAGCTCGGGGACCGGATCGCCGATGTCGCGCAGGGCCGCGCCTTCCTGCTCCAGGGCGGGGACTGCGCCGAGGCGTTCGACCAGGTCGGGGCCGACCAGATCCGGGCGAAGCTCAAGACCCTGCTCCAGATGAGCGCGGTGTTGACCTACGCGGCCGCGGTGCCGGTGGTCAAGGTCGGGCGCATCGCGGGGCAGTACTCCAAGCCGCGCTCGAAGCCGACGGAGACCCGGGACGGGGTCACGCTCCCCAGCTACCGGGGCGACTCGGTCAACGGCCCGGAGTTCACCGAGGAGGCGCGGGTCCCGGACCCGAGGCGCCTGCTGCGGATGTACCACAGCTCCGTGGCCACGTTGAACCTGGTGCGCGGCTTCACCACCGGCGGCTACGCCGACCTCCACCAGGTCCACTCGTGGAACCAGGACTTCGTGCGCAGCTCGGCGGCCGGGCAGCGGTACGAGGCGCTGGCCAGGGAGATCGACAACGCGCTGAACTTCATGCGGGCGTGCGGCGCGCAGCCCGCGGAGTTCGAGTCGGTGGAGTTCTACGCCTCCCACGAGGCGCTGCTGCTGGACTACGAGGCGGCGCTGACCAGGACCGACTCGCGCAGCGGCCGGCTGTACGACGTCTCGGGCCACATGGTGTGGATCGGGGAGCGGACCCGGCAGCTGGACGGGGCGCACATCGAGTTCGCCTCCCGCATCAGGAACCCGATCGGGGTGAAGCTGGGCCCGACGACCACGCCCGAGGAGGCGTTGGCCCTGATCGACCGGCTGGACCCGGAGCGGATCCCCGGCCGGCTGACGTTCATCACGCGCATGGGAGCCGACCGGATCAGGGACCGGCTGCCCACGCTGGTGGAGAAGGTCACGGCCTCGGGGGCGACGGTGGCGTGGGTGTGTGACCCGATGCACGGGAACACGTTCGAGGCCGCCTCGGGGCACAAGACCCGCCGGTTCGACGACGTGCTGGACGAGGTCAAGGGCTTCTTCGAGGTCCACAAGGAGCTGGGGACCCACCCGGGCGGCATCCATGTCGAGCTGACCGGTGACGACGTCACCGAGTGCGTGGGCGGCGGGGACGAGATCTTCGTCGACGACCTGCACCAGCGGTACGAGACGGCCTGCGACCCCAGGCTCAACCGCAGCCAGTCCCTCGACCTGGCCTTCCTCGTGGCGGAGATGTACCGCTCCTGAGGGCCTCCCGCGCCGGCCGTGGCCGGCGGGGAGCCGGGACACCGAAGCGCCCCGGGGCGTGGCGCCTGCCACACCCCGGGGCGCTTTCGCGCGCGGGAACCGTGAGAGTAAGGTAAGGCTTACCTGGCCATTGGGGCTCCGCCGTCGTCGTCTCCCGGGAGTAACGCGTGTACGTCTGCTCGTGCTTCGGCGTCACCGAGGAACAGGTGCGCGGCCACGCGGCCGCCGGCGCCCGCACCCCCCGGCGGCTGGCCGCCGAGTGCCGGGCCGGCACCGACTGCGGCTCCTGCGTGCGGCGCATCCAGGGCCTGCTGAGCCGGATCGAGCCGACCCCGGCGCCCGCCGTTCCGGCGCCGCCGCCCGTCGCCGTCGAGCCGGCGGCGCCCGCGCCGTCCCGCCACGCGTCGCCTCTCCCGGTCTGACCGGCGCCCGCGGTGCCCTCGCGGGGGCTCACGCCTCCTTGGGCTGCTCGATCTGCTGCGCGAGGTAGAGCGCCTCGCCGAGCTTCTCGATCAGCTCCAGCTGGGTGTCGAGATAGTCGATGTGGTGCTCCTCGTCCCTGAGGATCGACTCGAAGATCCTGGCCGAGGTGATGTCGCCCTTGGCCCGCATCACCTCCACGCCCCGCCGCAGCCGGTCGATGGCCTCGACCTCGATCTGCCGGTCGGCCTGGAACATCTCGGTGACGGTCTGCCCCACCCGGACATGGAACAGCCGCTGGTAGTTGGGCAGTCCCTCCAGGAAGAGCACGCGGTCGGTGAGCACCTCGGCGTGGCGCATCTCGTCGAAGGACTCGGCCCGCGTGTAGGCGGCGAGCTTGCTCCAGCCGAAGTGCTCCTGCATCTTGGCGTGGAGGAAGTACTGGTTGATCGCGGTGAGTTCGGCGGTGAGCTGTTCGTTCAGCAGCTCGATGACCTCGGGATCGCCCTGCATGGTGGGGAGATCTCCTTTCTGGTGTTCCGCGGTCGCGTGCGCGGCGACGCGTTCCTCGACTGGTCGCGCTGTCCGCGCATCGTGGCACCGGCGCGGCGGTTCGTCCAGTAAGCGAAGGCTTACCGAATTGACCCGATTGGCAGCGCCGGGGGGTGGCGGTGCGGCCCGGGAGGGCGGGTCTGTCACCATGGACCCATGGGTCAGCCGGAGCACCGTGGTCAGGGCCGTGGTGACGGGCTTCCGCCCGGGCAGCGGCTGCAACGCGGCTGGCCGGTGACGCACTACGGTCCCGTCCCCCGATTCCGCGAGGAGCGCTGGGAGTTCCGGGTCTTCGGCGCCACGGCGGACGGGGACAAGCGCTGCTGGACGCACGAGGAGTTCTCGGCGCTGCCCTACCGCACCCTCGTCGCCGACCTGCACTGCGTGACCAAGTTCTCGATGCTGGACGTCGAGTGGGGCGGGGTGCCGGCCGCGACCGTCCTGGAGCTGGCGCCGCCTGCGCCGGAGGCGACCCACGTGATGGTCTGGGCCGAGTACGGCTACAGCGCCAACATCAGGCTCGCCGACTTCGCCGCCGAGACCACGCTGCTGGCGACCCACCGGGACGGCGAACTGCTCACCGCCGAGCACGGTTTCCCGCTGCGCCTGGTGGTGCCGCGGCTCTACGCGTGGAAGGGGCCCAAGTGGGTGCGCGGCGTCGAGTACATGACCGCCGACCGCCGGGGCTTCTGGGAGGAACGCGGCTACCACAACCTCGGCGACCCCTGGCGCGAGCAGCGCTACTCCTACCAGGAGGAGCCGGGCGACGGCCCCGAGGCGTAGCGCTCAGCCGGGGGGTCGGCCGCGCAGTGCCTTCAGACGGGCGATGTCGGCGGCGTGACCCTCGACCCCGCCGGGGGTCTCGATGACGAACGGCACCCCGTCGGTCGCCGGGTGGCGCAGCAGCGCGCCGAACGCGTCCGCGCCGACCGCTCCGGCGCCCACGTTCTCGTGGCGGTCCAGCCGGCTGCCGACGCCCGCCTTCGAGTCGTTGGCGTGGACCAGGGCCAACCTGCCGGGGCCGGCGACCCGTTCCAGCTCGTCCAGCGCGGCGGTGGCGCCGCCGGGGGCGGCGAGGTCGTGGCCGGCGGCGAAGACATGGCAGGTGTCCAGGCACACCCCGACGCGCGGATGGTGCTCGACGGCGGCCAGATAGGGCCCGAGATCCGCGATCAGCGAGCAGAGCGAGAAGCCCTGACCGGCCGTCGGCTCCAGCAGCAGCCGGGGAACGGGGCCGGTGCCGCCGCGCCCGTCCAGCGCGTCCAACTCGTCGAGCAGCGGCCGCAGCAGTCGCCCCGCCTGCGCCAACGCCACCTCGCGCGGGCGGCCCCCGGTGGCGGAGCCGGTGTGCACCACCACGCCCAGCGCGCCGATGGCGTGCGCCCGGCGCAGCGAGTGGCGCAGGGAGACGACCGAGCGCGCGGCGGTGTCGGCGTTGTGCGAGCCGAGGTTGATCAGATAGGGCGCGTGCACATAGGCCGGGAGTCCCTCGTCGGCGCAGGCGGCGGCGAACGCCTCGTCCTGCGCGGGGACGCCGGGCGGGGTCGCCCAGCCGCGCGGGTTGGCGACGAAGACCTGGAGCGCCTCGGCCCCGATGGAGCGCGCGTACCGCACGCCGACGGCGGCCAGGCCCCCGGCTACGGGGACATGGCCGCCGATCGGACGGCGAGGGGCCCGGCTTTCACTCCGTCGAGGCTGCACGGGCTCAGCCTGCCAGGCGCGGCCGGCCGCCGGCACCCCGGGCCCCGGGCGCGCGGGAAACGGTCAGTAGGGGCCGTTCACGTTGTCGATGGAACCATAGCGGTCCCAGGCGTAGTTGGCGGCGGCAACGATGTTGGCGACCGGGTCGTAAAGGTCGTACGGCGTGCCGGGAACGTGATACGCGTCAAACGTCGGCTGGATCACCTGGAGCAGCCCGATGGAGGGAGTTCCGTTGATCGCGTTGATATCCCAGAGATTGATCGCGTTCGGGTCGCCGCTGGACTCGCGGATGATGTTCCGGTGAAGTCCCTCGTACGTTCCGGGAATTCCGTGCTGGGCCATGATGTCCAGCGCCTCGTTGATCCAGCCGTCGAGGTTGTCCGGGTACTCGGGGGCGGCGGGCTCCGGCTCGGGGGCGGGCTCCGGCTCCGGCTCCGGGGCCGGTTCCGCCGCGGGTTCCGGCGCGGCGGCGGGCTTGGCGTCCGCCTCGGCGGCGGTCTCGGTCTCGGCCTCGGCCTCCAGCGCCGCGCGTTCCGCGCTGCGGTCGGCGGCCCTCTCGGCCGCCCTGGACTCGGCCGCCTGGCGCTCTATCTCCGCCTGGAGGGCGCTCGGATCGGCCCCCGACAGGGCGTTCTCGCGCTGCTGTTGGGCGGCGTCGGCCAGCACGGTCGCCGTCTCCTGCCCGACCTCGCCGGGGGCGGCCTGCGCGGCGCGGCCCTGTCCCGGGAGTTCGGCGGCCTTCACCTGCCAGGCCGCGGTGCCGGTCGCCGTCTGCTCGGGGGAGTCGGCCGAGGCCGGAGTGACGGCGAGGGCGGCGGCTGCCAGGCCCGTCGTGGCGAGTGCGGCGGTGGCGGTCCGCCGCCAACGGATCATGTGGGTCCCTACCGGACCACGGTGAGCGGGCATTTCAGGGGTCCTCTTGTTCTCGCGTGGTGCTCGCGGATCGCGATGGCCCTTGTTAACAGCCCTTAAAAAGGAAATGCAATAACCCTACGTACTAAATGGCGTAGTGTGGCGCGTTCGGCAAAAACCCGTTTGGCCGCGTTAAGCACGGAGCGCGGAACCCGAAGAGAGCACTAACCGCTTTCGTATGTGACCAAAGTCCTATGACGCGGGTCACAGGAATGGATGCTTAACGAGGGCAAAGCATCCAGGCGTGTGAATGTGGGTAAAGGCGCGCCCATTGACGGCGTTCGGCGTACGGTCAGCGGACCCAGAGGGTGATCGTCGAGCCGCGCGGGGCCTCTTCGTCCCTGACCGACTGGTTGAAGACCTGACCGGTGATGAAGACCCGGTTGACGTTCACCTCGAAGCCGAGGTCCTCCAGGACGCGGGTCGCCTCGTCCTCGTCCTCGCCGCGCACGTCGGGAACCATGATCATCTCGGGCCCCTTGGAGACGGACAGCTCGACGGTCTCGCCCTCCGCCCAGCTCTCGCCGGCGGCGGGGGTCTGCTCGGCGATCGTGCCGGCCTCCTCCTCGGAGTGCACGCGCTCGGGGACCACCTCGACCTCGAAGCCCGCCTCCGCCAGCCGTTGGATCGCCGTGCCCTCGGCCTCGCCCACCACGTTCGGCACGGACAGCTCACGGCCCCGGCTGACCACCAGGTCGACCGGGCTGTCCGGGCGCAGCTCGGCGCCCGGCTCGGGGTCGCTGCTGATCACCGCGCCCCGGGGCACCTCGTCCGAGAAGCGCCTGGCCTCGTCGCCGACGACCAGCCCCGCGTCGGCCAGTTGCTCCCTGGCCTCCTCCAACGGCACGCCCCGCAGGTCGGGCACGCCGGAGACCTCCGGTCCCCGGGAGACGAAGAGCGTCACGGTCGCGTTGTTGCGCACCCGCTCCCCGCGCTCGGGGTCGGTGGTGATCACGTGGTCGGGCTCGACGTTCTCCGAGAACCGCTCGACGACCCGCACCCCCAGACCCGCGTCGCGGACCCGCTGCTCGGCCTCGGCGCGCGGCAGGTCGTAGACGCCGGGGGTCTGCTGGAACTGGCCGGAGGCGACGTACCAGACGCCGATGCCGCCGGCCAGCAGCAGCACCGCGGCCACCACGAGCGAGAGCACCCCGCGCCGGGAGAGCCGGCGGCGCGGCACCGCCGGCGGGTCGGACGGCGGGGGACCCGCCGGCAGATCGATGCGGGCCGTGTGGTGCACCTCGGCCGGCTCCCGGCGCACCACGCCGGGCGACCGCGACACACGCCGCGTCCTGTCCTCCGACCCGACGGGACCGTCCCCGCCGTCCCCGCCGTCCGCCTCGTCCCTGGCGGCCGGCGGCCTGGCGTCGAGCTGGGCGTCGCTCAGCGCCGCCCGCGCGCCCCTGGCCTGCGCCAGCATCGCCGCCGCGTCGCCCAGCCGGCGCGCCGGGGTCCTGGCGGTGGCCGCGGCCACCAGCTGGTCCAGTTGCGGCGCGAGCTCCGGAACCGCCTCCGAGGGGGCGGGCACGTCGTGGTGGACATGCGCGAAGAGCACCTGCGCCGGCGAGTCCCCGGAGTGCGGCTTGCCGCCGGTCAGCATCTCGTACAGCAGCACGCCGCACGCGTACACGTCGGTGCGCGCGTCGACCGCGCCGCTCTCGATCTGCTCGGGCGCCAGGTAGGAGACGGTGCCGAGCAGCGAACCCGTGTCCGCCGAGGTCTGGCTGTCCACGCCGCGCACCAGCCCGAAGTCCGCGACCTTGACCCGGCCGTCCGAGCCGATCAGCACGTTCTCCGGCTTGATGTCGCGGTGCACCAGGCCCGCCCGGTGCGCGGCGGCGAGACCGGCCAGCATCGGCTCCAGGATCTCCAGCGCCGGCCGCACGGCCAGCGCGCCGCGCTCACGCAGCACGTCGCGCAGCGTGCAGCCGTCGACGTACTCCATCGCCAGATAGACGTAGGCGCCGTCCGCCCCCTGGTCCAGCACGCCCACGATGTTGGGGTGGTCCAGCCGCGCGACGGCCTTGGCCTCCCGGATGAACCGCGCCACGAACCCGGCGTCCGAGACCAGCGCCGGGTGCATCACCTTCAACGCCAGCACCCGGTCGAGCCGGGTGTCCACCGCCCGGTAGACCGTGGCCATGCCACCCACGGCGATTCGCTCGACGACCCGATACCGGCCGTCGAGCACGTGTCCGATCAGCGGGTCGTGCAGGGTGGCGTCCACAGCGCTCGATTTTACGGCCGTCCGGGACACCCTCGCGCCCGGCGGCCGGACCGCGACGGAACGGTGACGAAAGTGCCGGGTGGCGGAGGGCCGACAGCGGTGCCGGGCTGCTCGGGCGGGACCTCGTCCCCGTCCCGGTGGCGGGGCGCTCGCGCCGTTCCCCGCGCCCCCGTCCGGGCTGCCGCGGGCGGCCGCGAGCCGCCGCCGGGCACGGCTACTCCGTGGCCAGGCCCAGCAGTTCGCGGATCTCGAACTCCACGTCGATGCCCATCGTCGCGTATCCCTCGTCCACCGCGGCCCAGAAGGAATCCTCGTCCCGCGCGGAGGCCGCCTCGCGCCAGACGCCGAGGCTGACCTCCCTGGCCTCGACGAGCCGGGCCACGGGCTCGGCGATCAGCGACCAGTCATGGGCCGGCAGGGCCTCGGTCTCGTCCTCGATCGCCGCCACCATCTCCCGCGCCCAGAGCCGGCCGCCCGCCACGTTCACCGTGCCGCGCACCGGCTCGGCCCAGACGGCGATCTCCAGCGGGCCGGTCAGCTCCAGGTACGCCAGCGACTCGGCGTCCAGCGCGGCGGCGTCCCCGCGCAGCGAGCCGGTCAGCGGTTCGCCGTCGAGCTGGCCGAAGAAGCAGAGGATCTCCCGGTCGCCCCACTCCCACCCCTCGGGCTCCGGGCGGTAGTACGCCGTCGTCACGTCCAGCGGCACCGCCCAGGTGTCCAGCACATACGGGGGCACGAGCCGGGAACACTCCCGCTCGGCGTGCTCCAGCAGTACGTCGGCGCCGGGGAACGCGTCGTCCGGGAGGTACTCGGTCAGCTGGACCGCCCCGAACACCTCGCCGTCGTGGGGCCCCTCGCAGGGCACCACGGTGACGCTGTCGGCCGTGGCCTCCATGCCGTACACGGTGTCGAAGCAGTCGCCCGCCTCGACGTCGCCGAAGACCAACTCCTCGCGCTCCCCGCGTCCTTCGTCGGGGGCCTCGCCGCCGGGTTCTTCGTCGTCCGGACGTTCCCGCTCACGGGCCTCCGCGACGCGGTTCCCGGACACGTCGTCCTCCATGACCGTCCAGGAGACGCCGACCGCCAGCGCCACCACCTGCGCGCCGGCCAGCGCCAGCGCCGCCGTCGCGAGCCCCCGGCCGCGCCCGCGCCCGCCGGCGAGGCGGCCGAGCGCCACCACGCCCAGTGCCAGGGCCACCGGGAAGAGCGCCACCAGCGAGGCCACGAACGCCCAGACGGCCAACGGTTCCCGAGGCGGCGGGGGCGGCGGCGGAGGCGGGGCCTGGGGTGGCGGAGGCGGCGCCTGCGGCGGTGCGGGCGCGTCGGGTCTGTCCTGGTCGCCGGCCGGCTGCCCAGGCGGGTGCGGAGTGCTCAACTGGGCTCCAGGAGCGAGGGAGACGGGGTCGCGGTGCCCGCGCGGGCCGGGCGCCGGCCTCGGTGCGGCGGGCGTCCCCCCGCCCGGGACGTGGCGGAAGCGTATATCAGGGGAGACCGGCCCCGAAGGCCGGCCGTTCGGGGTCGAGGTCCGCCAGCCCCTCCGCCGGCGAGGACGCCTCGGCGAAGTGCCGCCTGGGGATGCGGCCCGCCAGCGCGGCAAGCCGCCCCGCCGACACCGCCTCGCGCATCGCCCGCGCCATCACGACCGGGCGCCGCGCCCTGGTCACCGCCGAGGCCAGCATCACGCCCGCGCACCCCAGCTCCATCGCCAGCGCCGCGTCCGACGCCGTGCCGGCTCCCGCGTCCAAAATCACCGGCACGCGCGCCCGTTCGGTGATCAGCCGGAAGTTGTGCGGGTTGCGGATGCCGAGACCCGAGCCGATCGGGGAACCCAGCGGCATCACCGCCGCGCACCCCACCTCCTCCAACCGCCGCGCCACCACCGGGTCGTCACCGACGTAGGGCAGCACCGTGAAGCCGTCGTCGACCAGCGTCTCGGCGGCCTCCAGCGTGGCCACCGGGTCGGGCAGCAGGGTGTGCTCGTCGGCGACCACCTCCAGCTTCACCAGCTCCGTGCCCAGGGCCTCGCGCGCCAGCCTGGCGGTCAGCACCGCCTCGCCCGCCGTCTGGCAGCCGGCGGTGTTCGGCAGCACCGCGATGCCCAGCTCGTCGAGGACCGAGAGCACGGAACCGCTGGTCGCCGGGTCGACGCGGCGCATCGCCACGGTGGTCAGCCCGGTCCCGGAGGCGCGGAGCGCGTCGCGGAGCACCGCCAGACTGGGGGCGCCCCCGGTTCCCATGATCAGCCGCGACTCCAGTCGCAGATCGCCGATGACCAGCGGCTCGTCGTCGAGGCGCGCCGCCGGCGCGCCTTCCGTCCCGTCCATCCTCACCCTCCCTGTACCGCGGTGAGCACCTCGACCCGGTCGCCGGCGGTCAGCCGCAGCTCCGCCCAGCGCCCGCGCGGCACCACCGTCTCGTTCACCGCCGCCGCGATCCCCGAGGACGCGGCGGTCAACTCGCCGACCAGCGCGGCCAGCGTCGTCCCCGCCGCCACCTCGCGCCGCGCGCCGTTCACCGAGACCGGGACCGTCCCGCTCACGCCGGCACCCCCGAACGGAGCGCGGCGCCGGCGTCGGTGAACCGGCCGGCGTGGAACGGGCGCGCCGGCTCGGGGAGGGCGCCCCCGGTGAGGGAGGCGGCCATGGCCTCGCCGGTGAGCGGGGCGAGGAGCACCCCGTTGCGGTGGTGGCCGGTGGCGAGCTGGAGCCCGGGGAGCGCGGTCGGGCCGAGCAGCGGGCCGTTGTCCGGCGTGGTGGGGCGCAGCCCGGCGCGGTTCTCGACGAGCGGCAGCTCGGTGATGCCCGGCACCAGGGCGTGGGCGTCGCGCAGCAGCCGGTAGACGCCGCCGGCGGTGACCTCGGTGTCCCAGCCGCGTTCCTCGGAGGTGGCGCCGAGCACCAGCTCGCCGTTCTCCCGCGGCACCAGGTACACCGCCTCGCCGCGCACCACGGCCCGCACGGTGCGGGTCAGCAGCGGCGGCCGGTCCGGCAGGTCGCGCAGCCGGAGGATCTGGCCCTTCACGGGCCGCACCGGCACCGCCACCTCCGGGGGCAACCCGGCCAGCCGGCCGCTGCGGCTGCCGGCGGCCACCACGGTCTGTCCGGCCGTCAGCCGCGCCCCGTCCTCAAGCCGCACGCCGACCGCGCGGCCGGCGGCCACCAGCAGCTCGCGCGCCGCGCGCCGCACCAGCCGCACCCCGGCGTGGCGGCAGGCGGCGAGCAGCGCGGCCGTCAGCAGCCTGGGGTCGACCTGGTGGTCGCCGTCGACGCGCAGTCCGCCGCGCACGCCGGGCGCCAGCATCGGCTCCAGCCGCCGGCACTCGCGGCCGGTCAGCCACTCGGCCCGCAGGCCGCACTGGCGCTGCGTCAGATGGGTCTCCCGCAGCAGCGCCCGGTCGTCGGCGTCCAGGGCCACGGCCAGCGTTCCGCAGGGCCGGTAGCCGACGCCGGCCGGCGCGTGCGCGGCCAGCTCGGCGACGAAGTCCGGGTAGCGGCGGGCCGAGGCGAGGTTGAGCGCGAGCAGCGCCTCCTCGCCGTGGTGCAGTTCGGTCACCGGCGCCAGCATCCCCGCCGCGACCGAGGCCGCGCCGCCGCCCGGCTCCGGGTCGACCACGGCGGTCGAGAGCCCCGCCCCGGCGGCCCGCCACGCGGTGACCAGCCCGATCAACCCGCCGCCCACCACGGCCACGTCGACCGGGCGCGGCCGCTCCCGCGCTCCCTCGTGCGCTCGCGCGCCTGTCCTCGCCTCCACGGCGTCTCGCCTCCTCCCTGCGCCGGCATGACCCGGATCAGGTACGTACGGTCGGAGGCCGCGAGCCTCCCTCTCAGCCCGGTGCGGCCGGGCTCCCGTGGGTTCGTTCCGCCGGCCAGCGTAGTACCCGGGGCGGCGGCGCCGGCTCGTAGGCTGGCGCCGTGACTTCGGGACGCATCGTGATCGTCGGCGCCGGCCTGGCCGGCGCCACCACCGCACAGGCGCTGCGCGAGGGCGGCTGGACCGGCCCGCTGACGCTGCTCGGCGCCGAACCGCACCGGCCCTACGACCGGCCGCCGCTCTCCAAGGAGCTGCTGCGGGGACAGCCGGCGGAGCTGGAGCTGGCCGTCGACTTCGCCGCACTCGACATCGCGTTGGCGCTGGGCCGCACAGCCACGCAACTGAACGTCGAGGCACGTCGTTTGGAGACTGACGGCGGCCCGCTGGACTACGATGCCGTTGTTCTGGCCTGTGGCGCCCTGGCACTGGACCTACCGGGCACGGCGGGCCTGCCGAACGTCGTGACTCTGCGCACGAGGGACGATGCCGAACGGCTGCGCCCGGTGCTGGCAGGCGGCGGCGGTCTGGTGATCGTCGGCGCCGGCTGGATCGGCGCCGAGGTCGCCACCGCGGCCCGCGCCGCGGGGTGCGCCGTCACGGTCGTCGAGGCCGGGCCGCACCCGCTGGCCGGCGCGCTGCCCGCCGAGGTCGCCGGCCCGATGGCCGACTGGTACGCCGAGGCCGGGGCCGAGCTGCGCACCGGTGTGCCGGTGACCGCCGTCCGGGACGGCGAGGTGGAGCTGGCCGACGGCACGGTGCTGGGCGCCGACGCGGTGCTGGTCGGCATCGGCTCCCGCCCGGACACCGACTGGCTGGCCGGCTCGGGCGTCCCGCTCGGCGAGGACGGGGCCGTGCTGGCCGACGCCGCGCTGGCGACCGCCGCCCGGGGCGTGTACGCCGTCGGCGACTGCGCCTCCTACCCCTCCGCGCGCTCCGGGCGCCGCCTGCTGACGCACCACTGGGACAACGCGCTGGTCGGCCCGCGCACCGTCGCGGCCACTCTGCTGGGCGAGCGGGCCACCCACG
The DNA here is from genome assembly GCF_900230195.1 of Streptomyces zhaozhouensis. GTDB lineage: Bacteria > Actinomycetota > Actinomycetes > Streptomycetales > Streptomycetaceae > Streptomyces > Streptomyces zhaozhouensis. The sequence goes on along the minus strand of NZ_OCNE01000001.1, from coordinate 306,147 downwards.
ATCCCGTGCCGTACTTCTGGTCGAGCCAGTTCGGCCGGTACCTCCAGTACGTCGGCGAGCACCGCGCGGGGGACGAGCTGGTCCGGCGCGGCGAGCCGGGCGCGGCGGGGCGGGGGTGGAGCGCCTGCTGGCTGCGCGACGGCGCGTTGGCGGCGGTGCTGGCCGTGGACCGGCCGCGCGACCTGCTCCAGGGACGGCGGCTCGTCGACCGGCGCGCCGCGGTCGACCGGGCGCTGCTCGCCGACCCCGACGTCCCCCTCAAGTCGGCGGCCCGCTGACGGTTGTCGGTGGGAGATGGCAGGCTGGAGGGGTGACCGAGATTGATGCGAAGACCGACGCTCTCGTCCCCGCCTGGCTGACCCTCCCCGAGATCGCGGAAGTCCTGGGCCTGGAAGTCACCCGGGTCCGCCAGCTGGTCAAGGAGGGCCAGCTGATCGCGGTGCGCCGCGGCGAGAACCGCGCGCTCCACGTGCCGGCCGCCTTCATCGGCGAGGACCGGATCGTCCGCGGCCTGACGGGCACCCTCACGCTGCTGCGGGACGACGGCTTCAGCGACGAGGAGATGCTGGAGTGGCTCTTCACGCCGGATGACAGCCTGCCCGGCACGCCGGCGCAGGCCCTGCGGGAGAATCGCGGGACGGAGGTGAAGCGCCGCGCCCAGGCGCTCGCCGTGTAGCCCACCAGCCGGTGGCGGTCCCGGAGCCCGGGGCCGCCACCGGCACCATCCCCAGGGGGACCCGCGATGCTCACCGACGCCCGGCTCTACCTGTGCACGGACGCCCGCCGACGCCAGGGCGACCTGCCCGAGTTCCTGGACGCGGCGCTGGCCGGCGGTGTGGACATCGTCCAGTTGCGCGACAAGGAGCTCGAGGCCGCCGAGGAGCTGGCGTACCTGCGGGTCTTCGCCGACGCCTGCCGCCGGCACGGGCGGCTGCTGGCGGTGAACGACCGGGCGGACGTCGCCCACGCCGCGCGGCCCGACGTGCTCCACCTCGGCCAGGGCGACCTGCCGGTGGCCGCGGCGCGCGCCGTGCTCGGTCCGGGCACGGTGATCGGCCGCTCCACGCACGCGCCGGAGGAGGTGGACGCCGCGCTCGCCGACCCCGAGGTCGGGTACTTCTGCGTCGGCCCCTGCTGGCCCACCCCCACCAAGCCCGGACGTCCGGCGCCGGGTCTCCCACTGGTCCGTTATGCCGCCTCCCGCGCTGCTGGGCTGCCCTGGTTTGCCATCGGTGGCATCGACGCTGAGAATCTGGACGAGGTGCTGGACGCCGGAGCACGCCGTGTGGTGGTGGTGCGGGCGATCACCGAGGCCGACGACCCCGAGGCGGCGGCGGCCGGTCTGGCGCGCCGGCTCCGGGAGCGTCCGGCCCTCGGACGCGTCTCCCCGGCCCCGGGGGAAGATCGGTAGCCTTCCTGCCATGGCCCTTGGGATTCCGAGCACCATGTCGGGTCGCGCAGCGACCGTTCGCGATCTACTCGCCGCCGGCGAGCGATCGTTTTCCTTCGAGTTTTCGCCACCGAAGACCGAACAGGGCGAGAAGACCCTGTGGAACGCCATCCGCCGCGTCGAGGCGGTGGCACCCACGTTCGTCTCCGTGACCTACGGCGCCGGCGGCAGCTCCCGGGAGCGCACCGTGAGGGCCACCGAGCGGATCGCCACGGAGACCACCCTGACCCCCGTCGCCCATCTCACCGCCGTCCAGCACTCGGTCGCCGAGCTGCGCAACATCGTCGGGCAGTACGCCGACGCCGGCATCCGCAACATGCTGGCGCTGCGCGGCGACCCGCCGGGCGACCCGATGGCGGAGTGGGTCCGCCACCCCGAGGGCGTCAGCTACGCCGCCGAACTGGTACGGCTGATCAAGGAGTCGGGCGACTTCTGCGTGGGCGTCGCCGCGTTCCCCGAGATGCACCCGAGGTCGCTGGACTGGGAGACCGACATCCGCTACTTCGTGGAGAAGTGCCGCGCCGGCGCCGACTTCGCGATCACCCAGATGTTCTTCCGCGCCGAGGACTACCTCAGGCTGCGCGACCGGGTGGCCGCCGCCGGCTGTGCGACGCCGATCATCCCCGAGATCATGCCGATCACCAACGCCCGTCAGATCGACCGCTTCCAGGAGCTCAGCAACACGAGCGTCCCCCCTGACCTGAAAAGACGCATCCTCGCGGTCAAGGACGATCCGATGGCTGTACGCTCGGTCGGGATCGAGTTCGCCACCGAGTTGTGTGCGCGGTTGATGGACGAGGACATTCCCGGCCTGCACTTCATCACGCTGAACACGTCAAGTCACTCCACGGCAACGCTGGACGTCTACAAGAACCTGGGACTGCACCAGCGGTCCTAGCTCATTGCGGAGAGGGGCCTCATGGGCTGGACGGTCCTCTACATCGCGTTCGGATTCGTGGCCCTGTGGCTGCTCGGTGAGGTCCTGCTCCAGTACAAGGCCAGACTGCGCTGGCGGTTGGTCGCCTTCTGCGGCTTCCTCGGCGTGGTGGTGGGGGTGCTGCTGCCCTCGGTGCCCGTGATCGCGTTGGGCGCCGTGGCGTTCGCCACCGGGCAGACCTTCGTGACGCTCTCCTTCCGGCGCGGCTTCTCCACCGGCTGGGCGCTCGGCGGCAAGCCGGGCACCAGCCGGCGGCGCCGCGACCCGCGCCCCGAGGACGCCGAGGGGGAGGCCGGCGCGGCGCCGCCCCCGCCGCCGACGGCCCCGGGCGGCGAGCCGGAGGGCGACTTCGCCACGGCGGAGTTCCCCCGGCAGGACTTCGGGGGCGAGCAGGGCTTCGACGCCGACCCGCGTCCCGGGAACGACCACGGTTTCGCGGGCGAGCGGGGCTTCGAGGGCGAGAGGTTCGGCGCCGAGCAGGACCCCGGAGCGGAACGGGGCCCCGCCGGCGAGGAGTTCGCCCGCGACACCCCGGGCGGCGGCGAGTACGGCGACTTCCCGGGGCAGGACGCCGGCCCCCGCGACGAGTACATCGCCCCGGCGCACGCCGCCGCGTACGGCAACGGCTATGGCGACGTCTATCGGGACCCCGCGGCCGAGACCGCGTACACCGAGCCGTACCCCGGCGCCTACCAGGACAACTACGCCGGCGCCACCGGCTACAGCGAGCAGGGCCAGTACCTCGCCGGCGGGACCGACGGCTACGGGTACCAGACCGGCTGGGCCGACCAGGCGGGCTCCCCGCAGGGAGCCGGGGCCGACGGCTACGGCGGCGACCCGGCGGCGGCCGGCGGCTGGCCGGCCGGCGGGTCGGCGGACGCCTCCTACTACCAGGAGACCCCGCCCGGCGGCGTCTGGGTCCCGCAGCAGCGCGGGGGCGTCGCCGACGACCCGCTGGGCTACGGCTACCCGCAGCAGCCGGCCGCCGACCCGTACGGGCAGCAGCCCGGTTACGACCCCTCGCGGCAGGGCGGCTACTATCCCAACGAGGGGCACTACGACGGTCGTTGAGCCGGGCGCGAGTGCCGCTGCGCCGGTCGGGCGGTGGCCCCGCCGGGCCCTCGACCGGCGCGCGGCCGGGCGGTCGCGCGCCGCGCGGGGTCAGTAGGAGCCGCGCCAGTCGGGCCCCTCCACGATCAGCCCGGCGGCCAGGGCGCCGGACATCCCCACGTGCGGCAGCCCGCCACCGGGGTGCGCGGCCGCGCCGACCCGGTAAAGGCCGGCCAGCCGGCCGCTGTTGGGGGCGGCGAGGAACGCGCCGTCCGCGCCCGCCAGCGCCGGGGGCGCGATGATCCCACCGGGCGCCCCCGTCTCGCGCTGCACATCCAGCGGGGTGCGGCACTCCGACCACCGCACCCGTTCCCGCAGGCCGAGGCCCGCCCGCTCGGTCGCGGTGAGCAGCCGTTCCCGCCACCGCGCGACCAGCGCGGCGTCCGACCAGTCCAGGCCGTCGGCGCCGTGCGCCGGCGCGGGGGCGGAGACCACGGCGGTCTCCACGTCGGGACCGGGCCGCAGCGTCGCGTCGTCGGGGCGCAGCACCCGGACCGCGGGTGTACCGCGCCGGGGGGCGTGCAGCAGCGTGCGGTGGGCGGTTCCCGGAGGACGCGCTCCGTCCAGCGCGAGAAAGAGCGTGAACCGGCTCTGCCCCACGGCGCGCACGCCGGCGCGCGGCGCTCCCCACACCACCGCGTCGGCGGCCACGGTCTCGCCCCCGGCCAGCCGGACGCCGGCGACCCGCTCGCCCGCGGCCAGCACCCCCGCCACCTCGGCGCCGAACCGGAAGGCCACCCCGCGCGCCTCGCACCGTTCCCGCAGCGCGTCGGCCAGTGCCCGCATCCCGCCCACCGGGTACCAGGTGCCGAACGTCTGCTCCACGTACGCCAGCACGGCGGCGTCGGCCGGCGCGCGCGCCGGGTCGAGGCCGTACTCCTCGGCCGTCGCCGTCAACAGGGAGGCCAGCGCCGGGTCGCCCAACTCGGCCCGCGCCATCTCGGCCAGGCTCGGCGCACGCCGGCGCACCACCCCGCGCCGGCGTGCGGGGTAGCGCTCGGCGTGCAGCGCGTCCCGCCGCGCCGTCGAGGTCAGCGGTTCCTCGAAGAGCGGCCGTCGGCTCTCCTCCCAGGCGCCCCGCGCGCGGCCGAGCAGCGCGCCCCACCGTTCGCCGGCACCCGCTCCCCACACCCCGTCCAGCGCCCGCCGCACCCCGCCGGGCGACAGCCCGGGCAGCCGCGCCACCCGCCCGTCGTCGAACCGGTGCTCCACCGCGGGATCCGTCACCTCCCGCAGGTCGACGCGGTCGGCCAGTTCGCCGGGCGGCCTGCCCCTGCCCCTCGGCGCCGTCTTGAGGAAGAGGTCACGCCAGACCGCGGGCAGCTGGAGCAGCCCGGGTCCGGTGTCGAAGGCGAAGCCGTCGCGCGTCAGCCGCCCCAACGCGCCCCCGTGCGTCTCCGCGCGCTCCAGCACCACGACCGCGCGCCCCGCCGTCGCCAGCCTGGCCGCCGCCGCCATCGCGCCCATCCCCGCGCCGACCACCACCACCGGCCCGTCCGCCGTCATCGTCCGCCGCCCATGTCTCGTTCCTCCACCGCGTCCAACCGGCCGCGCAGCACCGTCGCCAGCGCCCGCCGCACCTCGTCCGGACGGCGCTCGGGGTGGAACATCTGCCAGTCGAGCGCCCCCAGCACCACCAGGCCCACCAACGCGCCCGAGGTCAGCTGCACATCCAGGTCGGCCCGCAACTCCCCGGCCTTCACCCCCTCCTCCAGCACCTCCTCGACCACGCCCGCCACCCGGCGCCGCGCCGCCGCCAGCATCGGATGCCCCGCCCTGCTGCCGCGCCACTGCTCGGTCACCAGCAGCCGCGCTAAGTCCGGCTGCGCGGCGACGAAGGCGATCCCGGCCCCCGCCATGCCCTCCAGCGCGGCCATGGCCCCGCCCGGCGCCATCGCGGCCGAACGGCGCAGCGCGAAGGTCAACGGCTCGACGCCGTCCCGCAGCAGCGCCTCGAACAGCTCCGTCTTGCCGGCGAAGTTGTAGTACACCGTGCCCTTGGCGACGCCGGCCCGCTCGGCGATCTGCTCCACCGTCGTGGCGGTGAGGCCCTGTTCGGCGAAGAGGGGTATGGCGGCGCGGTAGATCCGCTGCCGGGTGGCGCTGCGCCGAGGGCTCGTATCTGTCATGGGGGGATTGTCTCGTCCCTGGCCAGAGGCCGTGCGACGGGGATTGTCAGTGCCATGGGCCACCATGTCCGACAACTGCGCGTACGGCGCAGAACGCTCGAGACGTTGGACCGCTGAATGGCGACTGACTGGAGGCTCGTCATGACCGGACTCCCGACCGATGTGCACCCCGTGCCGCGCCGGGCGCCCGCGCCGCCCGCCGCGCTGGACCTGCTGGCCCAGGCCGAGCGCGGCCTGGAGGAGGCGTCCGTCCTGCCGGACGAGGGCGAGGCCTTCGTCGCGGCCCATCTCGCCGCGCTGCGCGCGGCCGCGGCGGTGCTCGCCGTGCGCGCGCGTCCCGACCTGTCCCCCCGGGGCCGGCGCCGCATCCGCAGCGTCTGGGAGGTGCTGCCCGAGGTGGCGCCCGAGTTCGCCGAGTGGAGCGCGCTCTTCGCCGGCAGCGCCGACCGCAGGGCGCGGATAGACGCCGGGATACGCGGCGTGGTCACCCGCCCGGACGCGGACGAACTCCGCCGCGCCGCCGGCTTCTTCCTGCGGCTGGTGGAGGAGGCGCTGCTGCGGCAGCCGGTGCTGAGGGCCGACCACGACGCCGGGGGGCGGGGCGCGAAGTAGGCTGGTGGCGCCCTGCCACGTCAAGCGAGGAGCACCGCGCCATGCCGTCACCGTCGCGCGCCCGTCCCACGGGCGACCCGTCGTCCGGGCCGCCCGCCGCCGCGCGCGGGGGAGTGGTGTGGGACGTCCTGCGGCGCGCGCTGCGGGAGCGCTCGCGGCGAGCCGGCCGGGACGGCCTCGACGTGCTGGACCTGGGCGGCGGCAGCGGCAGCTTCGCGGTGCCGGTGGCCGGCCTCGGCCACCGGGTCACGGTCGTCGACCCGAGCCCCGACGCGCTCTTCGCCCTGGAGCGCAGGGCGGCGGAGGAGGACGTGGCCGACGCGGTGCGCGGCGTCCAGGGCGACACCCAGGACGTCGCGGAGGTCACCGGGCGCGGCGCGTTCGACCTGGTGCTCTGCCACGGCGTGCTGGAGCACGTCGAGGACCCGGGCGCGGGCTTGCGCGCGGTCGCGTCGACGCTGCGGCCGGCGGGCGGCACCCTGAGCGTGCTGGCGGCCGGGGCCGGCGGCGCGGTGCTGGCCCGTGCGCTGGCCGGCCGGTTCACCGAGGCGCGCACGGCGCTGGCCGACCCGTCCGGGCGGTGGGGCGCCGGCGATCCGGTGCCGCACCGGTTCACGGTGGAGCGGCTGACGGCCCTGCTGTCCGCCGCGGGCCTCGTCCCCGGCCAGGTGCACGGGGTGCGGGTCTTCGAGGACCTGCTGCCGGGCACGCCGTGGGACGCCGAGCCCGACGCGGCGGCCGCGCTGGCCCGGCTGGAGTCGGAGGCCGCCGGGCACCCCGCCTTCCAGGCGGTGGCGGGGCAGCTGCACGTGTTGGCCGAGCTTCCGGGCGAACCATAGTCCGACTCCTCGTATCATCGGGATCAGCCCTCCGGCATGACCCGTGGCTACCAGGGGAAGAAGACGACCACCCCCGGTGTCCGGTGAGCCGGCGGGGTGGGCGAAATTGGCGTACAGGGGTGGGTTTCACAGGAACACTTACCTGCCTATCCTTGAAGGGTCGGAAACGGTCGCCACCGCGACCGACGAGTAGGAGGACTCCGTGCCGCTCTCGGACCACGAGCAGCGCATGCTCGAACAAATGGAGCAGGCGCTGTACGCCGAAGATCCCAAGTTCGCGACGACGCTTGAGGGCTCGGAGCTGCGCACCGTCACGCGCAAGCGGGTCTACCAGGCGATTGCCGGTTTTGTGCTGGGCATCGGCCTCCTCATGGGGGGCATGGTCGCCCAGCTCATCTGGCTGAGCGTGGTCGGCTTCCTGATCATGCTCGGCTGTGCGGTGATCGCGGTGACCGGCTGGCGCAGGGCGCCGGTGCAGCAGGGAGACCCGCAGGCCCGAGCGGCCATGGGGGGTCGGCGGCAGCGCGCCCCGAAGCGTCGGTCGATGATGACCCGCATCGAGGACCGCTGGCAGCGCCGCAGGGACGCACGAGACGAGTGACCCCCGGGTCACCCAGGCTTTTCCCTCAGCGCCTGATCGGCGCGTGTTCCAAGGGGCCGCCCCCATCGGGCGGCCCTTTCGGCTTTCCCCCGCCCGTCCGGCACCCGGGTGCCGGACGGGCGGGGGCCCCGAGCCCCCGACGCGCCGTCCCGGCGCACCCTCCCGCGGGTGGTGCGCCGGGGCGCGCGTTCACCCTTTCGGGGCGACCGGGCGCCGCCCGCGCTCACGCACGGCGCGGTATCACCCGACTGGCCGAACGGGGGAGCAGCAGCGCGCGCAGCCGTGAGTGCCGGGGCAGCCCGGTCCCCAGGCCCGCCCTGACCAGGGCGAGCGGCCGCTCCCACCCGGACCGCGAGGCGGGCTCCCCCGAGGCGTCGGAGGGCGGCGCGAACAGCTCCGCCTCCACCGCCGTCGCCAGCTCCCGCACCGCCGCGGCGGCCTCCGCGTCGAGCCGGGCGACGCGCACGATCCGCTCGGCCGCCTGCCGGGGGGTCTCACTCGGGTGCGGCTCGATCCCGTAGTCCCACGCGCTGTCCGTCAGCTCGCGCCAGGCGTCCAACGGGCCGGCGCCCGGCGCCAGCCGCCGCGCCCTGACCCTGGTCCGCCACAGCAGCGGGCCCGTGACCAGCAGCGCCAGCAGCAGCACGCCGCCCCCGATCCCGAGCGTCGGCCACAGGGGGAAGCCGGCCTCGTCCCCGTCGTCCTCCGGCGTGCGCGGCTCCTCCCCGCACGCCCCGTCGAGCGCCGGGTCGCAACGGTCCGGGTCGGCGGAAGAGGGGTCGGGCGTCGGCTCCGTCGGCTCCGGCCGCTCGGTCGGGTCCGGCTCTCCCGTCTCCTCCTCCTGCTCCGGTGGCAGCGGCCGGCTGTACTCCGGGGTGTTCCCCTGCCCGGGAGTGGGCTCGAACCTGACCCAGCCCACGCCCTCGAAGTACAGCTCCGGCCAGGCGTGGGCGTTGTGCGCGCCCACCTCGTAGGCGCCGGCGGCGTTCCGCGTTCCCGGGGTGAAACCGACCGCGACCTGCGCCGGGATGTCCAGCGAACGGGCCATCGCCGCCATGGTGAAGGCGAAGTGGACGCAGAACCCCTCCCTGCGTTCGAGGAAGTTGACGATCGCCTCCGTCCCCGTGCCGGAGTCCACCCGGGTGTCGTACCGGAAGCCGCCGCTCTGGGTGAACCACTCCTGGAGGGCGACGGCCCGCTCGTGGTCGTTCGCCGCGTCGCCGGTGATCTCGGCCGCCGTCGCGGCCACCTCGTCCGGCAGGTTGTCGGGGACCCGCGTGTAGTACTCGCGGAAGTCCTCCGGGGGCTCGGGCGCCCCGGCCAACTGCCCGGCGGTCGGCTCGACCGTCAGATGGTCGACCCGGTAGCCCAGGCCCCTGCTGCTGAGCGCGGCCTCGTCCGAGACCAGCGTCTGGGAGCCGCGGTCGAAGGACCAGTCGCCCTCCGCGGCGATCGAGGTGGCGGGGTAGGGCACGGGCAGCGACGGCTGGGCGTAGACGTCCGAGGCGCGGACCTCGGTCACCGCCCGGGTGGAGGCGATGTCGCGGCCGAGCCCGGTCACGGTCCACGGCGCCGGGGGCACCTCGTCCTCGTGCCAGTCGGACGAGGCCCACTCCGAGCCGTTGAACTGGTCGAGCGCCATCAGCCGCAGATACATCTCCTGCGGGTCGCCGTCCGTGGTGTAGGTCAGCAGCCGGACGTTCTCCGGCTGGTTGAGCTGGTCCTTCAGCGCCACCACCGGATCGACGGAGATCGTCCCGTCCTCGCCGAGCCCGGAGCGCCCGTCGTTGTCCACGTCGAGCAGCCCGCCGCCGAGCCCCGGCAGCAGCAGCGGGGTGAGCAGGGCCGCGCCCAGGGCCAGCGCCCCGATGCGCCGCCCGGCGCGCGCCCGGGGCCCGGCGGACATCGCCATGTCGCGCGGCGACATCCACCGCCCGCCGCCGGCCCCGCCGTAGAACAGGCCCCAGTGGCTGAGACGTTCCCTGCCCTCGCTGAGCAGCAGCACCAGATAGCCGAGACCGGCCGCGGCGAAGTACCCCCAGCCGGCGGCGTCCTGGCCGACGCCGGCGGCCACCGAGTAGAGCGCCAGCAGCGGCAGCCCGGCCGCCGCCGCGTTCCGCAGCGGCACCGCGAGCAGGTCGACCAGCAGCCCCACCAGCAGCACCCCGGCCCAGATCAGCAGCCGGATGCCCTCGGTCGCCGGCGCCGGCGTGGTGTAGCGGCCTATGTCCTCGCCGCCGGCCGTCAGCAACTGCCCGAACCGTTCGAGCACCGCGGGCGTCGGCACCAGCCCGGCCAGCGCGTACTCCCTGGCCGAGACCAGCGTCAGCAGCACCACGCCCGTCGCCAGCTGGGCGAGCGCGACCAGCGCCGACGAGAGCCTGGAGTGCCGCAGCAGCACCCCCACGCCGGTCTGCGTCAGCAGCAGCAACGCGCCCTGCACCAGCCAGTCGGCGCCGTCGACCAGCGGCAGCAGCGAGACGGAGGCCAGCACGGTGGCCAGCCAGGCCGCCAGCGACGTCCGGATGTCGCCCAGTCGCATCGCGTTCACCCCCGACCACCGCCGGGCGCCGCCACCTCGACGGCGGCCCGCTGCCACAGCGTGCCCAGCGGAACGCCGGGGTGGTGGGGGAGCGCGGTCCAGCCGTTGCCCCGCAGCCCGTTCAGCCTCTGCTCCTCGACGTACGGGTCCAGCTGGCCGGCGACGACGAACGCCGCCGCGCCGCCGGCCCCGGCGGCCATCCGGCCCAGCACCCCGGCCTGCACCGGGTCGACGGAGCCGAGAAAGGCCAGCAGCAGCTCGTCGCCGCCGACCGGCCGCGCGGCCAGCGCCGGTTCGAAGCCGGCGGAGTCCGCGTAGTCGACCACCGCCAGGAAGTCCAGCAGCCGGCCGGTCAGCTCGTACGGGTCGGCGGCCTCCCCGCCCGTCTCCGGCAGCTGGGTGCCGTCGTCCGTCAACAGCCTCACCTCGTAGCCCTGTCGCGTCAGGTGCGCGAGCGCGGAGGCGGCACCGGCGACGGCCCGTTCGAAGGGCGCGGCCGCCCCGCCCAGCACATAGCCGGCGCGCCGGGTGTCCAGCAGCACGGTGCAGCGCGCCCGGCGCGGCGCCTCCTCGCGGCGCACCATCAGCGCGCCCCGGTGCGCCGTGGAGCGCCAGTGCACCCGCCGCAGGTCGTCGCCGTGCCGGTACTCGCGCGGGATCAGGTCGTCCTCGCCGGCCGAGGCCAGCGAGCGCCGCGTCCCCACCCCGTCCCCGCGCGCCAGCCCGCCGAACCGCACCGGCGGCAGCGGCTCGACCGGCGGCAGCACGGTCAACGTGCTCCGCGTCCGGTAGGAACGGGTCAGCTCGACCATCCCGAACGGGTCGGCGAGCCGCAGCTGGAGCGGCCCCAGCGGATAGCGCCCGCGCAGGTCGGAGCGGATGCGGTAGGTCACCTCACGCCGCCCGCCCGGCTCGATCCGCTCCAGCGTGAACCGGGGCTTGGGGCCCAGCACGTACGGCACGTGGTCCTGGAGCATCAGCATCCCGCTGGGCAGCCGCGCGTCGTTGGACAGCTGGAGGCGGACCCGGCCCTCCTCGCCGGCCGGCATCCGCACCGGGTCGACGCGGCGTGCCGCCGTCACCCGGTTCCTCGTGCGGTGCAGCACCAGCACGGCCACCACGGGCAGCACCACCAGCAGCGCGCCGACCCGCAACAGGTCCTCCTGCCCCAGCAGATACGCGCATCCCAGCGCCGCCGCGCCCGCCGCGAGAAACGAACGCCCCCGCGTGGTCAGCCCGCTGAACGCCGCCCGCAGCGGCCCCGGCTCGTCGCCGCTCGGCTCGCCCCCGGCGCCGTCGCCGGGCCCGGGAGTCGCCATCAGTAGCCCCGGGTCCGCTGCGTGCCGTACGGGTCGGGCACGGGTGTGCGCCGCAGGATCTCGGTCACGAACTGCTCGGTGGTCTGCTGCGTGAACCGCGCCTGCGCGCTCGGCAGCAGCCGGTGCGCCAGCACCGGGACGGCCAGCCGCTGCACGTCGTCGGGGAGCACGAAGCCCCGGCCGGCCAGCGCGGCGGCGGCCTTGGCGGCCTGGAGCAGATGGAGGGTGGCCCGGGGCGAGGCGCCGAGCCGCAGCTCGGGGTGGGTGCGGGTGGCGACGGCCAGATCCACCGCGTACCGCCGCACCGGGTCCGAGACATGCACCTGGCGCACGGTCTCGATCAGCTTCACGACCTCGTCCGCGTGCGCCGCCGGCCGCAGGGTGTCCAGCGGGGAGGCGCCCGTGTGGTGCTCCAGCATCCGCAGCTCCGCCTCGGGGCTGGGGTAGCCGACGGAGACCCGCGCCATGAAGCGGTCCCGCTGCGCCTCGGGCAGCGGGTAGGTGCCCTCCATCTCCACCGGGTTCTGGGTGGCGATCACCATGAACGGCTCCGGCAGCGGGTGGCTGCGCCCGTCGGCGGTGACCTGCCGCTCCTCCATGGACTCCAGCAGCGCGGACTGGGTCTTGGGCGAGGCGCGGTTGATCTCGTCGCCGATCACGATCTGCGCGAAGATCGCGCCGGGCTTGAACTCGAACTCGCCCCCGCGCTGGTCGAAGACGCTGATCCCGGTGATGTCCGAGGGCAGCAGGTCCGGGGTGAACTGGATGCGCTGCACCGAGCAGTCGACCGACCTCGCCAGCGCCTTGGCCAGCATCGTCTTGCCCACGCCCGGCACGTCCTCCAGCAGCAGGTGACCGCCGGCCAGCAGGACCGTCAGGGACAGCTGTACGACCTCCGGCTTGCCCTCGATCACGCTCTCCACCGAACGCCGCACCCGCTCGGCCGTGGCGCTCAGATCGGAGACCTTCGCGTGCTCCTCATAGGTCGTCAACCGGCCATCCTCCGCCCTTGTCCATGCTTCGGCCCGGCCCGACGCCTCTCGATCGGACCTCGAAGAGCCCCCGTCCGGGACGGGGCGCGGTACACGGCGCGCGCCCGACGCCATGCGCGGGGCGCGCGCCGCGACCTCAGCCCTGGCCCTCGGACGCGGCGATCTCCCTGAGCAGACCGCTTGTCACATCGAACACGAAGCCGCGTACGTCATCAGTGTGGAGGAGAAACGGCGATGTGCGCACACGGGCCATGGACTGGCGCACGTCCCGGTCCACGTCCGTGAACGACTCGACGGCCCAGCTGGGCTTCTGCCCGACCTCGTTCTCCAGCTCGTCCCTGAACCCCTCGGTGAGCTGCTCCAGGCCGCAGTTGGTGTGGTGGATCAGCACCACGGAACGGGTGCCGAGCGCGCGCTGACTGATCGTCAGGGAGCGGATGATGTCGTCGGTGACCACTCCGCCCGCGTTGCGGATCGTGTGGCAGTCGCCCAGTTCGAGGCCGAGCGCCGCGTGCAGGTCGAGCCGCGCGTCCATGCAGGCCACGATGGCCACGCCGCGTACGGGGCGGGCGTTCATACCCGGGTCGGTGAAGTCCTCGGCGTACCGGTGGTTGGCGCTGACCAGCTCGTCTGTGACCGAATTAGGCATAGCCGTGACGGTAGTACGCGCCGGGCCGCCGGATGGCGGGGATGCGGGTGACGCGGCTCACAACGCGGGCCACGGCGCGCCCGACGGCGCGCGCCCGCCCCGCCGTTCGCCCGGGCGGCGCCCCCGCGCTCCCCGGTTGCGCCGAAACGCCGGGCCCGAGCAACCTCAGTGATTGACCGCGCACGCAGGTGGGCTAGTGTGACGCGCACGGAGAGGCGCGCCCCAGGGGCGCCGACCCCGCCCCCGGGCGGCACGTCCTCCTTCGACCCTCTCCGAATCCCCGCCGAAGGCCCTCGAAGGTTCCCCGGAAGGCGCATGACGACCAGCAACGACCGTTCGCCGGAAGTCCGGCACCGCCCCGTGATGCTCCAGCGCTGCGTGGAGCTGCTGGGTCCGGCGCTGGAGGCACCGGGTGCCGTGGTCGTGGACTGCACGCTCGGGCTCGGCGGACACAGCGAGGCGCTGCTGACCGCGTTCCCCGAGGTACGGCTGGTCGGCCTGGACCGGGACCGCGCGGCGCTGCGGCTGGCGGGCGAACGGCTGGCCCGCTTCGGCGAGCGCGCCACCCTGGTGCCCGCCGTCTACGACGAACTCCCCGACGTGCTGGCCGGGCTGGGCACCCCGAGGGTGGCCGGCGTCCTGTTCGACCTGGGCGTCTCCTCGATGCAGCTGGACGAGGAGGAGCGCGGCTTCGCCTACGCCAGGGACGCCCCGCTCGACATGCGGATGGACCAGGACTCCGGGCCCAGCGCCGCCGACGTGCTCAACACCTACCCGCCGGGTGAGCTGGTGCGCGTGCTGCGGGCCTACGGCGAGGAGCGCTTCGCCCGCCGCATCGTCGAGGCCGTCGTGCGCCGCCGCGCCACCGCGCCGCTGACCGGCAGCGCAGAGCTGGTCACCCTCATCAGGGACGCCCTTCCGCAGGCCGCCAAGCGCACCGGCGGCAACCCCGCCAAGCGCACCTTCCAGGCCCTGCGCATCGAGGTCAACGGCGAACTCGCCGTTCTGGAACGGGCGCTGCCGGCCGCCGTCGACGCCCTGGCCCTGGGCGGGCGGATCGCCGTCCTCTCCTACCACTCGCTGGAGGACCGCCTGGTCAAGCGGGTGCTCGCCCGGGGCGCCGCCCACACCGCGCCGGCCGAACTCCCGGTCGTTCCCGAGCGGTACCAGCCCCGGCTCCGGTTGCTCACCCGGGGCGCCGAGCAGCCGTCCGAGCGGGAGGTCGCCGACAACCGCAGGGCCGCCCCCGCCCGACTGCGCGCCGCCGAGCGCGTACGGGAGGGCGCGTGAGCCACCGCGACCGCTTCACCACCCTCACCGGGCTCACCCGGCTGAACCGGCTGGGCGGCCTGGTGCCCGCGCGCGGCACGACGGCCGCCCGCACCCCGTTCGTGCTGCTGGTGGTCGTGCTGCTCGGCACCGGCATGGTGACGCTGCTGATCCTCAACGCGTCGCTCAACCAGGGCTCCTTCGAACTGAGCGAGCTGCGCCGGGAGACCCAGGAGCTGACCGACGAGCAGCAGCGCCTCCAGGCCGAGGTCGACGCCTACTCGGCGCCCGGCGCGCTCGCCGAGCGCGCCGAGGAGCTGGGCCTGGTGCCGGCCGGGCCGCCCGCCTTCCTCGGCGAGGACGGCGCGCTGCTCGGCGACGCGTCGCCGACCCCCGCCCCGGAACCGCCGGCGCCGCCCGAGCCAGGGGACGACGACGCCCCGGGGGACGGCGAGGACGGCGGGTCCGGGGAGAGCGAGCCGCAGGAGCTGCCGACCGAGGTCGTTCCCCAGGGCGGCGTAGCCGACCCGCGCGCCGAGCCCTCCGAGACGCCCCCGCCCGACCCCGGAGTCGGGGCGGGGACTCCCGAGGCCCCCGCCGGGACGCGGGACCCCGAGGTCGAGCCCGTGCTCCCCCCGGCCGAGGGAGCGCAGACCCCGTGACCGACCACCGACCGGCCGGCACCGCCCCCACCCCGGCGCCGGGCAGCGCGCCCGGCGGGGCGGCGCCCGGCGGAGCGGAGACGCCATGAGTTCCCCCCGGCCCCCCCGCCCCCGCGGCGGCCGCGCGGAGCGCGACCAGGCCGGCGCGCTGCGGCTGGCCAGCCACCGCCCGCGACTGCGCCTGATCGGCGTCGGCCTGACGCTGGTGATGCTGGCCTTCACGGTCCGCCTCGTCCAGGTGCAGGCCGTCGGCGCCGCCTCCTACACGGAGAAGGCCGCGGTCAACCGCTATGTGACGGTGCCGTTGACCGCGGAGCGCGGCGACATCACCGACCGTTCCGGCACCGCGCTGGCCACCACGGTCGACGCCTACGACATCACCGCGGACCCGCTGCTGTTCAGCGAGGAGGAGTCCGGCGTCCCCGACGCGCCCCAGCAGGCCGCCGCGCTGCTGGCGCCGATCCTCGGCCGCGAGGAGGCGGAGCTGGCCGCGTTGCTCGACGACCCGGAGAACCGCTACGTGGTGCTCGCCAGGGCCCAGACCCCGCAGACCTGGCGCCAGATCCGCGACCTGCGCGGCACCCTCGCCGAGCAGGCCAGCAAGGGCACCGGCGACCAGGTGCTCTCCGGCGTCTTCGCCACCGAGACCGCCAAGCGCGTCTACCCCAACCGGGACCTGGCGGCCGCCGTGCTCGGCTTCGTCAACAGCGAGGGCGAGGGCGCCGGCGGCCTGGAGGCCCAGCTCGACGAGGAGCTGTCCGGCGAGGACGGCACCATCACCTACGCGCAGTCCGGCGGCCGACGGGTCCCCACCGCGGGCGAACGCGAGCAACCTCCCGTCCCCGGCTCCGACATGGAGCTGACCCTCGACCGGGACATCCAGTGGGCGGCCCAGGACGCGATCAGCGAGCAGGTCGAGAAGTCCGACGCCGACGGCGGCTACGTGGTCGTCCAGGACACCACCACCGGGGAGATCCTCGCGCTGGCCAACGCCCCCGGCTACGACCCCAACGACGTCGCCTCCGCCGACCCCGACGCGCTGGGCAACCCGGCGCTCCAGGACGCCTTCGAGCCGGGCTCGACCAGCAAGCTCATCACCATGGCCGCCGTGCTGGAGGAGGAGGCCGCCGACACCGACACGCACGTCACGGTCCCCAACCGCCTCCCCAGGGCCGACCGGAACTTCGCCGACCACGAGGAGCACGAGACCCTCTACCTCACCCTGGCCGGCGTGCTCGCCCACTCCAGCAACATCGGCACCATCCTCGCCGCGGAACAGCTGGGCGAGAGCCAGCCCGAGGCCAACGAGGCGCTCCACTCCTACCTGGACGCCTTCGGCTTCGGCCGCCCCACCGGGCTCGGCTTCCCCGGCGAGACCGCCGGCATCCTGGCGCCCTCCGGTGACTGGAACGCCTCGCAGCAGTACACGATCCCGTTCGGACAGGGCCTGTCGATCAACGCCGTCCAGGCCGCCTCCGTGTACTCCACCGTCGCCAACGGCGGCGAGCGGATCGACCCCACCCTGGTGCGCGGCTGGCGCGGCCCGGACGGCCAGTTCGAGGCGGCGACCGAGCCCGAGCGGACCCGCGTGGTCAGCGAGGAGACCGCCGCCGAGCTCGGCGAGATGCTGGAGACCGTGGTCGCCAGCGAGGACGGCACCGGGGCCGCGGCCCGCATCCCCGGATACCGGGTCGCGGGCAAGACCGGTACCTCCAACCGGGTGGACCCGGAGACCGGCGCCTACTCCGGCTACACCTCCTCGTTCGCCGGCTTCGCCCCCGCCGACGAGCCGCGGGTCACGGTCTACTGCGCCGTCCAGAACCCGACCGAGGGCGCCTACACCGGCAGCGAGGTCTGCGGGCCCGTCTTCAACGAGGTGATGGCGTTCGCCCTGGGGGCGCTCCAGGTGCCCCCCACCGGAACCGAGTTCGGGGGACTGCCCGTCTCCTTCGACCCGGACGAGTAGCGGGGCCCGCCCCCCGACGAGCCGCGTGGCGGCCGACCGACCGCGACGACCACCGCCGTCGCGCGGCGCGGGCGGTCGCACCATCCCACCCCCGAGAGCGCGCCCCGAGGACACGCTCGGCGAGAGAACCGAAGAAAGCGGAGCACAGGCACGTGAGAACCACCACCGACCGGTCCACCTCGTTTCGCTCCACCCCCGGCCCGCCCGGTACGCTCACCGCCGTGGCACAAGCTGATCACTCACCGGCGGCCCCCCGTCCCCGGCAGCTGCGGCCGGTGCCGCTGGCCGCCCTGGCCGGGCCGCTGGGCACCGAGATCCCCGAAGGCCCCTCGGTCACCGGAATCACCCACGACTCGCGTGCGGTGCTTCCCGGCGACATCTACGCCGCGCTGCCAGGGGCGCGCTTCCACGGCGCCGACTTCGCCGCCCAGGCCGCGAGCCTGGGCGCCGTCGCCGTGCTCACCGACCCCGGCGGCGCCGGGCGCGCCGAGGCCACCGGGCTGCCGGTGATCACCGTCGCCGACCCGCGCGCCGCGATCGGCGCGCTGGCCGCCGCGATCTACCACGAGCCGGGCGCCGACCTGCTCCAGATCGGCGTCACCGGAACGGCGGGCAAGACCACCACCGCCTACCTGATCGAGGGCGGGCTGCGCGAGGCGGCCAAGGACGGCGAGCCGACGGGGCTCATCGGCACCGTCGAGACCCGCATCGGCGACGAACGGGTGAAGTCCACCCACACCACCCCGGAGGCCACCGACCTCCAGGCGCTGTTCGCCGTGATGCGGGAGCGCGGCGTCGCCTCGGTGGCCATGGAGGTCTCCAGCCACGCGCTGACCATGGGCCGCGTCGACGGCTGCGTCTTCGACATCGCGGTCTTCACCAACCTCAGCCCCGAGCACCTGGACTTCCACCTCGACATGGAGGACTACTTCAGGGCCAAGGCGCAGCTGTTCACCAAGGCCAGGTCCCGGGCCGCCGTCGTCAACATCGACGACGAGTGGGGCCGCCGGCTGGCCGCCGAGGCCGGCGTGCCGGTCACCACCTACTCGGCCGAGGGCCACCCGGACGCCGACTGGCGCGCCGACGACGTCGAACTCGGCCCGCTGGGCTCCACGTTCACCGTGCTGGGCCCCGGCGGGCTCACGCTGCGCGCCAGCGCGCCGCTGCCGGGTCCGTTCAACGTCTCCAACGCGCTGGCCGCCGTCGTCGCCCTGGAAGCCGCCGGCGTCGATCCCGAGACCGCCGCGCGCGGCGTGGGCGCCGTCCCCGGCGTCCCGGGCCGGCTGGAGCGCGTCCGCGCCGACCAGCCCTATCTCGCCGTCGTCGACTACGCCCACAAGCCCGCCGCCGTGGAGTCCGTGCTCCAGGCGCTGCGCAAGGTCACCGACGGCCGGCTGCACGCCGTGCTCGGCTGCGGCGGCGACCGGGACCCGCACAAGCGCGCCGCGATGGGCGCCGCCCTCGCGCGGCTGGCCGACACCGCCGTCCTGACCTCGGACAACCCGCGCTCCGAGGACCCGTTGGCCATCCTGGCCGCGATGCTGGCCGGCGCCGCCGAGGTGCCGGTCCACGAGCGCGGCACCGTCCTCGTCGAGGAGGACCGCGCCGCGGCCATCGCCGTCGCCGTGGCCCGCGCCGAGGCCGGCGACACCGTGGTGGTCGCCGGCAAGGGCCACGAGCAGGGCCAGGACATCGCCGGCGTGATCCGCCCGTTCGACGACCGTGTCGAGCTGCGCTCCGCCATCGAACGCGCCCAGGCGCCGGGCGCCCGGCCGCACCCCGACGACCGATCCCGTCCCCCGACCGACCACCCGACGCCAGGCGAGGCCCGCTGAAGTGATCCCCCTATCCGTTGATCAGCTCACGACGGTCGTGCGGGGAGTACCGCACGACATACCTCCCGATCCGCCGCGCGTCACCGGGCCCGTGGTCATCGACTCCCGGAAGGTCGAGTCGGGATCGCTCTTCGCCGCGCTGCCAGGCGAGCGGGTGGACGGGCACGACTACGCCGCCGGAGCCGTCGCCGACGGCGCCGCGCTGGTGCTCGCCGGCCGGCCGGTCGGCGTGCCGGCCGTGGTGGTGGACGACGTGGTCGCCGCGCTCAGCGCGCTGGCCGCGCACCTGGTGCGCGAGGCGCGCCCCACGGTGGTCGCCCTCACCGGCTCCGCCGGCAAGACCAGCACCAAGGACCTGATCGCCCAACTGCTGCGCACGACGGGGCCCACGGTCTGGACGCCCGGCTCGTACAACAACGAGATCGGCCTGCCGCTGACCGTGCTGGCCGCCGACGAGTCGACCCGTCACCTGGTGCTGGAGATGGGCGCCAGGGGCGTCGGCCACATCCGGGCCCTCACCGAGCTGACCCCGCCCCGGATCGGCGCCGTGCTCAACGTCGGCACCGCGCACATCGGCGAGTTCGGCAGCCGCGAGACCATCGCCCGCGCCAAGGGCGAGCTGGTCGAGTCGCTGCCGCCGGCCGACGAGGGCGGCGTGGCCGTGCTCAACGCCGACGACCCGCTGGTCCGCGCGATGAGCGCGCGCACCCGGGCGCGGGTGCTGCTCTTCGGCGAGGCCGAGGACGCCGGGGTGCGCGCCGAGAACGCGCGCCTGACGCCCGACGGCCGTCCGGCGTTCACGCTCGTAACCCCCACCGGGTGCGCCGATGTGACGATGCGGTTGTACGGTGAGCACCATGTGTCGAACGCGCTTGCCGCGGCGGCCGTAGCGCATGAGGTAGGCATGTCCGCCTCGGCCATCGCGCAAACCCTGGCCGAGGCGGGCCCGCTCTCGAAGTGGCGGATGGAGGTCACCGAGCGAGCGGACGGCGTGGTGATCGTCAACGACGCCTACAACGCCAACCCCGACTCCATGCGCGCCGCGCTGCGCACGCTGGTCCACATGGGTGCGGCCCGCCCCGGGGGCGGGCGCACGTGGGCGGTGCTCGGCGAGATGGCCGAGCTCGGCGACGACGCGTTCGCCGAGCACGACGCCGTCGGACGGCTGGCCGTCCGACTCAACGTCAACAGGCTTGTGTCCGTGGGCGGTCAGGAGGCCGCCTGGTTGGACATGGGCGCCAAGAACGAGGGTTCGTGGGGTGAGGAGTCGGTGCGTGTGTCCGACGCACAGGCAGCCGTCGAGCTGCTGCGCGGTCAGTTGCGACCGGGGGACGTGGTCCTGGTGAAGGCGTCCAGGGCGGTGGGCCTGGAACAGGTGGCCCTGCGGCTCGCGGCCGACGCCGATGGTGAGGTCGCCGCCCGATGAGGCAGATCCTCTTCTCCGGAGCCATCGGGCTCTTCCTGACCCTGGTCGGCACCCCGCTGCTGATCAAGCTGCTCGCCCGTCGCGGCTACGGCCAGTACATCAGGGACGACGGGCCTCGGGACCACCACTCCAAGCGTGGCACCCCGACCATGGGCGGCATCGCGTTCATCCTCGCCACCCTGATCGCCTACGGGGTGACCAAGGTCATCACGGGCGAGCCGCCGAGCTACTCCGGCGTGCTGGTCCTCTTCCTGATGGCCGGCATGGGCCTGGTCGGCTTCCTGGACGACTACATCAAGATCGTCCGCAGGCGCAGCCTGGGCCTGCGGGCGGGCGCCAAGATGCTGGGCCAGTTCATCGTGGGCGTGACGTTCGCCATCCTCTCGCTCAACTTCGAGGACGCCCGCGAACTGACCCCGGCCTCCACACACCTCTCGTTCACCCAGGACTTCGGCTGGTCGATCGGCCCGGTGCTCTTCGTCCTCTGGGCGCTGTTCATGATCCTGGCCATGTCCAACGGCGTGAACCTCACCGACGGCCTGGACGGCCTGGCCACCGGCGCCGCCGTGATGGTCTTCGGCGCCTACGTCTTCATCGGCGTCTGGCAGTACGGTCAGACCTGCTCGGAGATGGCCACCGCGAGCGCCACCTGCTACGAGGTGCGCGACCCGCTCGACGGCGCGGTGGTCGCCGCCGCCCTGATGGGCGCCCTCTTCGGCTTCCTGTGGTGGAACACCTCACCGGCGAAGATCTTCATGGGCGACACCGGCTCGCTGGCGCTGGGCGGCGCCCTGGCCGGCCTGGCCATCGTCTCCCGCACCGAGCTGCTGCTCGCCGTCCTCGGCGGCCTCTTCGTCCTGATCACCATGTCGGTGGTCATCCAGGTCGGCTCCTTCAAGCTCACCGGCAGACGCGTCTTCAAGATGGCGCCCCTCCAGCACCACTTCGAGCTCAAGGGCTGGAGCGAGGTGCTGGTGGTCGTCAGGTTCTGGATCATCCAGGGCATGTGCGTGATCGTCGGCATCGGGATCTTCTACGGAACGTGGGTGGCTGACTGGTGACCGGAAGCGAGTTCGCCGGCCGACGGGTCACCGTCGCGGGACTGGGCGTCAGCGGCACCAGCGCGGCCCGCGCGCTGCTGCGGCTCGGCGCCGAGGTCACCCTCGTCGACGGCGGCAGCGGCGAGCGGCAGCGCGGCGAGGCCGAGCGGCTGACGGCGGCCGGCGTGCGCGTCCTGCTGGGCGAGGCCGACACCCTGCCCGAGGGCACCGAACTGGTCGTCACCTCGCCCGGCTGGCCGCCGGAGCACCCGCTCTTCGCGGCGGCCGCCGAGGCCGGCGTCGAGGTCTGGGGCGACGTCGAGCTGGCCTGGCGGCTGCGCGGCCGGAACGCGGCCCCCTGGCTCGCGGTCACCGGCACCAACGGCAAGACGACCACCACCGGGATGCTGGCGTCGATCCTCACGGCGGCCGGACTGCGCACCGCCGCCGTGGGTAACATCGGCACCCCGCTGCTGGAGGTCGTCCTCGCCGAGGAGCCGCACGACGTCCTCGCCGTCGAGCTCTCCAGCTACCAGCTGCACTGGGCCCCCTCGCTGCGGGCCCACTCCGCGGCGGTGCTCAACCTCGCCCCCGACCACCTCGACTGGCACGGCTCGATGGCCGCCTACACCGCGGACAAGGGCCGGATCTACGAGGGCAACGAGGTCGCCTGCGTCTACAACGTGGGCGACCCCGCCACCGAGGAGCTGGTGCGGGCGGCCGACGTGGTCGAGGGGTGCCGGGCCGTCGGTTTCACGACCGGCGCGCCCGCCCCCGGCCAACTCGGCGTGGTGGAGGGCCTGCTGGTGGACCGGGCGTTCGCCGGCCGCCGCGACGTGGCGGAGGAGCTGGCGGAGGTGGCCGACGTCGACCCGCCGGCCCCGCACAACGTGGCCAACGCGCTCGCCGCCGCCGCCCTGGCCCGCGCCTACGGCGTGCGTCCGGACGCCGTCCGCGCCGGGCTGCGCGCCTTCACGCCGGACGCGCACCGCATCAGCACCGTGCGGAATGTCGCCGGGGTGGAGTACGTCGACGACTCCAAGGCCACCAACACCCACGCGGCCGCCGCCTCGCTGGGGGCCTACCCCTCGGTGGTGTGGCTCGCCGGCGGGCTGGCCAAGGGCGCCACGTTCGACGAGCTGGTCCTGGGCGCGGCCGGGCGGCTGCGCGGCGTGGTCCTGATCGGCCGTGACCGGGCCCTGATCGCCGAGGCGTTGGCGCGACACGCACCGGATGTGCCGGTCGTGGACCTCGCACGGACCGACACTGGGGCGATGGCGGCGGCGGTCCGTGCCGCCGCCGGCCTGGCCGGCCCGGGGGACACCGTCCTGCTGGCGCCGGCCTGCGCGTCGATGGACATGTTCACCAACTACTCCGTCCGCGGCGACGCCTTCGCCGAGGCGGTGCGTCGGCTGTCCACGGAGCGCGACGAGAACGAGCAGTAGCCCCCCGGCGGCCCGCGACCGCCGTCGCGGGCTGGAGGAGGGGTCCAGGTGAGTAGGGCGCGAAGGGCGCACGGCCCGGGGAGCTTCGTCCCCGGCGCCGTCGCGCACGCCGGCGCGGGCGCCGGCCTGGCGGCGCGCGGCGCCCAGCGCGAGCGCGCCCCGCGCGTTCCCCCGCGTCGGCCGGCGCGGGGCGCACCCGCCGCGCGCCGTCCGCGTCCCCCGCGCCGTCCGCGCTTCGTCGAACGGATGCGCACCGCCTGGGACCGCCCGCTCACCGCCTACTACGTGCTGCTGGGCACCACCGCGCTGATCACCCTGCTCGGCCTGGTGATGGTCTTCTCCGCCTCCCAGATCCAGGCGCTGCGCTTCCAGCACCCCGCCACGTTCTACTTCCGCAAGCAGCTGCTGGCCGCCCTGCTCGGCACGGTGGCGCTGCTGATCGCCTCCCGGATCCCCGTGCGGCTGCTGCGCGCGCTCACCTATCCCTTCCTGGCCTTCGCCGTGGTGCTGCTGGTGCTGGTCCAGGTGCCCGGCATCGGGGTCGAGGTCAACGGCTCGACCAGCTGGATCGCCGTGGGCGGATCGTTCCAGCTGCAGCCGAGCGAGTTCGGCAAGCTCGGCCTGCTGCTGTGGGGCGCCGACCTGCTGGCCCGCAAGGGGGAGCGGGCGCTGCTCACCCAGTGGCGGCACCTGCTGATCCCGCTGATCCCCGGCGCGCTGCTGGTGTGCGGGCTGGTGATGGTCGGCGGCGACATGGGCACCGTGATGATCCTCGTCGGCATCCTCTTCGCGCTGCTGTGGCTGGCCGGGGCGCCCACCCGGCTCTTCGTCGGGGTGTTGTTCGTCTCGGCCGCGCTCTTCGCGCTCTTCATGGCGACCGCCCCGCACCGGATGGACCGGCTGGCCTGCCTGGGCGCCACCGACCCGGGCCCCGACGACCGCTGTTGGCAGGCGGTGCACGGGATCTACGCGCTGGCCTCCGGCGGCTGGTTCGGCTCGGGGCTCGGGGCCAGCGTGGAGAAATGGGGCGAACTGCCCGAGCCCCACACGGACTTCATCTTCGCCATCACCGGGGAGGAGCTGGGTCTTGCGGGGACGCTGTCGGTCCTCGGTCTCTTCGCGGCTCTAGGCTATGCGGGTATCCGCGTGGCCGGACGCACGGAGGACCCCTTCGTGAGGTACGCCGCGGGAGGTGTGACCGCGTGGCTGATGACCCAGACCGTGATCAACATCGGTGCGGTGCTGGGTCTGCTGCCGATCGCCGGTGTGCCCCTCCCGCTGTTCTCCTACGGGGGTTCCGCCCTGCTGCCCACCATGTTCGCGGTCGGACTGCTGATCGCCTTCGCGCGCGGCGAGCCGGCCGCGAAGGCGGCCCTGGCGGCGCGGTCACACGGGCTGAGAAGGAAGACGATGAGACGGCGCGCGAGGTCGGCGCCGTCCGGAGAGCGGTGAAATTCGGTGCATGTAGTCCTCGCTGGCGGAGGGACCGCCGGCCACATCGAGCCCGCGCTCGCTCTGGCGGACGCCCTGCGCAGACACGATCCGACCGTGGGCATCACCGCTCTCGGCACGGAGCGCGGTCTGGAGACCCGTCTGGTACCCGAGCGCGGCTACGAGCTGGGGCTGATCCCCGCCGTGCCGCTGCCGCGTAAACCCACCCCCGAACTGATCACCGTCCCCGGCCGGTTGCGGGGCACGATCAAGGCCACCGAGGAGATCATCGAGCGGACCAAGGCCGACTGCGTCGTCGGCTTCGGCGGCTATGTGGCGCTCCCGGGCTATCTCGCCGCCAAGCGGCAGCGCGTGCCGATCGTGGTGCACGAGGCCAACGCCCGCCCCGGTCTCGCCAACCGGATCGGCGCCCGCTACACCCGTTTCGTCGCCGTCTCCACGCCGGACAGCAAGATGCGCCACGCGCGCTACCTCGGCATCCCGCTGCGCCGCTCCATCGCCACGCTCAACCGCGCGGCGGTCCGCGCCGAGGCGCGCGCCGCCTTCGGGCTCGACGCCAACCTCCCGACGCTGCTGGTCTCCGGCGGCTCGCAGGGCGCGCGCCGGCTCAACGAGGTGATCGCCTCCGCCGTCCCCGTGCTCCAGCGCTCCGGGATCCAGGTCCTGCACGCGGTGGGTCCGAAGAACGAGCTGCCGCAGCTGGACACCATGCCGGGGATGCCGCCGTACGTGCCGCTGGCGTACGTGGACCGGATGGATCTGGCCTACGCCGCCGCCGACATGATGCTCTGCCGGGCCGGCGCGATGACCGTCGCCGAGCTCTCCGCCGTCGGCCTGCCCGCCGCCTACGTGCCGCTGCCCATCGGCAACGGCGAGCAGCGGCTCAACGCCCAGCCGGTGGTCAAGGCCGGCGGAGGACTGCTGATCGACGACGCCGAGCTGACCCCGGAGTGGGTCAGGGACAACGTGCTGCCGGTGCTCACCGACGCCGGCCGCCTGCACGCGATGTCGACGGCCGCGGCCGAGTTCGGCCGCAGGGACGCGGACGACCTGCTGGTCGGCATGGTGCACGAGGCGATCGCGGCCCGCCGGGGGTAGCGGTCAGGTTGCCGGCGGCCCGACCGCCGGCGGAGCGAGGGAGTGGAGGAAGCGTGGCCGGAGCGACGACCGCCGAACGCGGCGAGGCACGCCGTCAGTCGGATGCCGGCCCGCCCTCGCCGGGGGCGCGCCGCCGGCGCCCGGACTGGCTGCCCAGGCCCCGGGTGCTGGTCGCCTGGACGGTGCTGCTCGCGGTGGTCGGCGGCTTCGGTGCCTGGGCGCTCTACGGCTCGGACTGGCTGCGGATCTCCCGCGTCTCGGTGCACAGGTCCGAGGGGCCCGAGAAGTTGACGGAGGAGCAGATCCTCCGGGCCGCCGCCGTTCCGGTCGGTTCCCCGATGGCCTCGCTGGACAAGGGGGCCGTCAGCGGCCGGCTGCGCGCCGAACTGCCGCGCGTGGACAGCGTCGACGTGGTGCGGGCCTGGCCGGACGGCGTCTCGCTGAAGGTCGTCGAGCGGCGGGCGGTGCTCCAGGAGGCCACCGACGAGGGCTACGCCGAGGTCGACGACGACGGGGTGGCCTTCGCGGAGAACGCGGAGGCGCTGGAGGGCGTCCCGCTGCTGGAGCTGGAGGAGCGCGACACCCCGAGCTGGCGCCGGTTCGGCGAGGAGCGGGTGCGCGCCGAGGCCGCCTCGGTGCTCGCCGCGCTGCCCGAGGAGGCGCGGGAGGAGCTGCGGGTGGTCTCGGTCGCCTCGTTCGACTCCATCACGCTGGAGTTGTCCGGCGACCGCACCGTCAGCTGGGGCAGCGCGGAGGACTCCGACGCCAAGGCGGAGGCGCTGCGTACGCTGTTCCACGCGGCCGCCGACGCACGGCACTTCGACGTCAGCGCGCCCAGCGTCCCGGCCGCGTCCCGGGGTTGACGCAGGGTTGACAACGGGACGCATCACCGCAGGCCAGACACCTGGTTGACGGTTCCGGGCCGTGATCACATAGGGTGAAAAGAAAAACAGGAGGTTCGGCGTGTTCGTTGAACGCGCACCACTTATCGACTTAGTGTCCGTTCCTAGGAATCCAAGGAACGGCAAGCACAGGTAACCCTAAACTTGAACGCTAGGGTTAGGGGCGGCTTATCACCCGTCCCATCGGCATCAGTCGGCGCACTGCGGCACCACGCGGAGCGGCGACACGTAAATCGAGGCGAGAGGCCTTCGACGTGGCAGCACCGCAGAACTACCTCGCAGTCATCAAGGTCGTCGGCATCGGCGGCGGTGGCGTCAACGCCATCAACCGGATGATCGAGGTCGGTCTCAAGGGCGTCGAGTTCATCGCGATCAACACCGATGCGCAGGCGCTGCTGATGAGCGACGCCGACGTCAAGCTGGACGTCGGCCGCGAACTGACCAGGGGTCTCGGCGCCGGCGCCAACCCCGAGGTGGGACGCAAGGCTGCCGAGGACCACCGCGAGGAGATCGAGGAGGTCCTCAAGGGGGCCGACATGGTCTTCGTCACCGCGGGGGAGGGCGGCGGCACCGGCACCGGCGGCGCCCCGGTCGTGGCGAACATCGCGCGTTCCCTGGGGGCCCTGACCATCGGCGTGGTCACCCGCCCGTTCACCTTCGAGGGGCGGCGGCGGGCCAACCAGGCCGAGGACGGCATCGCGAGCCTCCGCGACGAGGTCGACACCCTGATCGTCATCCCGAACGACCGTCTGCTGTCGATCTCCGACCGCCAGGTGAGCGTTCTCGACGCCTTCAAGTCCGCCGACCAGGTCCTTCTCTCCGGTGTGCAGGGCATCACCGACCTGATCACCACCCCCGGCCTGATCAACCTCGACTTCGCCGACGTCAAGTCCGTGATGTCGGAAGCCGGTTCGGCGCTGATGGGCATCGGCTCGGCGCGCGGCGACGACCGCGCGGTGGCCGCGGCGGAGATGGCGATCTCCTCCCCGCTGCTGGAGGCCTCCATCGACGGCGCCAGGGGCGTGCTGCTCTCCATCTCCGGCGGCTCCGACCTCGGTCTCTTCGAGATCAACGAGGCGGCCCAGCTGGTCAGCGAGGCGGCGCACCCGGAGGCCAACATCATCTTCGGCGCCGTCATCGACGACGCCCTCGGCGACGAGGTCCGGGTCACCGTGATCGCGGCCGGCTTCGACGGCGGCCAGCCGCCCTCGCGCAACCGCGACAAGAGCCTCTCCGCCTACGGCGCCAAGGAGGAGTCCGGCTCCCTTGGCTCCGAGCGGCCGAGCGAGCCGGAGCCCGAGCGCCCGTCGTTCGGCGGCCTCGGCACCCTGCCGCCCCGCGAGCCGGCCTCGCTCTCCGAGCGCGACAGCGAGCCCGCCCCGGTCGAGCCGGCGCGCGAGACCCCGAAGAGCTCCCCGCAGGTCCCCTCGGCCCGCCCGTACGAGGGTGGTCAGGCCGAGGAGCTGGATGTCCCCGACTTCCTGAAGTGATAACCCACGAGAGCACCGCGAGCGGCGCCCACTTCGCCTTCACCGACAGGGAGGGCGGGGTGAGCGCCGCTCCCCGTGCGAGCGCCAACCTCGGCGACGCCGTCGGCGACGACCCGGCCGCGGTCGCGACCAACAGAGCTTCCGCCGCCCGGGAGTTGGGCCTTGACCCGGCCCGGGTGCGCTGGATGCGCCAGGTGCACGGCGGCGAGGTCGCCGTCGTGGACGGAACGTCAGCGGACGGCGGTCCGCCCCGGGTCGACGGCCTGGTGACGGCCGAACGGGGGGTGGCGCTGGCCGTGGTCACCGCCGACTGCGTCCCGGTGCTGCTGGTCGACCCCGAGGCCGGAGTGGCCGGCGCGGCCCACGCGGGCCGGCCCGGGCTGCTGGCCGGCGTGGTGCCGGCGACGGTCGAGGCGATGCGCGCGTGGGGCGCGCGGCCCGAGCGCGTGGTGGCCCGCACCGGGCCCGCGATCTGCGGGCGCTGCTATGAGGTGCCGGCCGAGCTGGCCGAGACGGCGGACCAGGCGGTGCCGGGCAGCGCCGCCGAGACCTCCTGGGGGACCCCGGCGATCGACATCCCCGCGGGGGTGCGCCGGCAGTTGGCCGACGCCGGGGTGGGCGACGTCTCCTCGTCCGAGGTCTGCACCCGGGAGTCCGAGGCCCACTTCTCCTACCGCCGCGCGTCAATCACCGGCCGGCAGGCCAGCTATGTGTGGGTGGCGCCATGAAGGAGACGGGGGCGCGCGCCGCCGAGCTGGCCGCCAACCTCGCCCGGGTGGAGGAGCGCGTGCGGACGGCGTGCGAGGCCGCGGGGCGCGCCAGGTCCGAGGTGCGGCTGGTGGTCGTGAGCAAGACGTATCCGGCCGAGGACGTGCGGCTGCTCGCGGGCCTCGGTGTGCGGGAATTCGCGGAGAACCGGGACCAGGAGGCGGTCGCGAAGGCGGCGTCCTGCGCGGATCTTCCCCTGGTCTGGCACTTTGTGGGGCAGTTGCAGACAAACAAGGCCCGTTCGGTGGCGGAGTATGCGGATTATGTGCATTCCGTGGACCGGATAAAGCTGGTCAACGCACTCTCGGCAGCGGTGCGTCGGCGGGAGCGCCCCTCGCTGAACTGTCTGATTCAGGTGGCTCTGGAAAAGGAGTCGGGCGAGGGTGAGGGACGCGGGGGAGCGGCGCCGGCGGAGGTCGGGGCGCTGGCCCGCGCGGTGGCCGACGCCCCGGGGCTGCGGCTGGCCGGGCTGATGACGGTCGCTCCGCTCTCCGGAGGCTTCGCGGGACGCCCGGCGGCGGCCTTTGACCGACTGATAGAAATTTCCAGGGACCTGCGCGCGACCGATCCTGCTGCGAACATGGTCTCCGCCGGTATGAGCGCCGACCTGGAGGAGGCGATCGCGGCGGGGGCGACACACGTACGCGTCGGCAGCGCGGTGCTCGGCGTCCGTCCCGCCCTCGGGTAACGTCGCCAAACGAGGGGCCAGAGT
The DNA here is from genome assembly GCF_900230195.1 of Streptomyces zhaozhouensis. Lineage (GTDB taxonomy): Bacteria > Actinomycetota > Actinomycetes > Streptomycetales > Streptomycetaceae > Streptomyces > Streptomyces zhaozhouensis. The sequence goes on along the minus strand of NZ_OCNE01000001.1, from coordinate 276,902 downwards.
CGAAAATATGGTCATCCCCGAGGAATTCGGGCAGATTAGCGCAGATTATCGTGGATCTTCCCCGGCCCTTCCGGCCGAAGCCGATCCACCACAGAGCGGAGGACGCAGCGATGGCTGGCGCGATGCGCAAGATGGCGGTCTACCTCGGCCTCGTGGAGGACGACGGCTACGACCGCCCGGGGTACGGCCCCGATGACGAGTTCGAGCCCGAGCCGGAGCCGGAGCGCAACCGGCGTCAACCGGCGCACGAACCACCGGCGAGGGAGCGCGCGGACGAGCCGGCACGGGTGGTCCACCCTCCGGCCCAACGGGAGACGGAGCCGACGCCCGCGCCCGTGCTCACGGACAGCAGACGACCCGGGAGGATCGCTCCCGTGTCTTCCATCACACCAGAACGACAGAACGTGGAGAAGAGCGCGCCCGTGATCATGCCCAAGGTCGTGTCGGAGCGGGAGCCGTACCGGATCACCACGCTGCACCCCAGGACCTACAACGAGGCCCGTACCATCGGGGAACACTTCCGCGAGGGAACCCCGGTGATCATGAATCTGACCGAGATGGACGACACCGACGCGAAGCGACTTGTCGACTTTGCGGCTGGTCTGGTCTTCGGTCTGCATGGCAGCATCGAGCGAGTGACGCAGAAGGTGTTCCTGCTGTCGCCTGCTAACGTCGATGTAACGGCGGAGGACAAGGCCCGGATCGCTGAGGGCGGGTTCTTCAACCAGAGTTGACAGCAGGCAGAGCAGGACCGAGTGACCCGGCACGGGGCCGGGCACGGACCAGGGGAGAGGTACCGGCGGGATGGGCATCGTTCAACAAGTGCTGTTGATCGCCTTGTACTGCTTCCTCGGGCTGTTGCTCTTCCGCCTCGTGATGGACTGGGTCCAGTTGTTCGCGCGATCCTGGTCGCCCGGCAGCAAGCCGATGATTGTCGCCCTGGAAGCCACCTACACTGTCACAGATCCGCCACTGAAGACGCTGCGGAAGGTCCTTCCGCAGCTCCGCTTCGGGGGTGTGGCCCTTGATCTGTCCTTCTTCGTGTTGATGATCATCGTCTACATCCTGATCAACGTCGTGGCCAGCCTGTGAACGAGTACGGTCTTGCCGCTATGCCGACGATTTACGTTGAGGTGAAGAGATGCCGCTGACTCCCGAGGACGTGCGGAACAAGCAGTTCACGACCGTCCGTCTGCGAGAGGGCTACGACGAGGACGAGGTCGACGCCTTCCTCGACGAGGTCGAGGCGGAGCTGACCAGGCTGCTCCGAGAGAACGAGGACCTGCGCGCGAAGTTGGCCGCGGCGACCAGGGCCGCCGCGCAGAACCAGCAGAACATGCGCAAGCCGGAGCCTCAGGAGCGACCGGGTGGCGGGCAGATGCCGGCCATATCAGGACCGGGTCAACAGCAGCAGCAGATGGGCGGCCCGCCGCAGCTGCCCGCGGGACCCGGTGGTCCCGGTGGCCCGCAGGGTCACCCCGGTGGTCCCGGTGGTCCGGGTCCGATGGGTGGTCCCGGTGGGCCCGGCGGTCCTGGGGGGCCCGGTCCGATGGGCGGCCCCGGCGGACCCATGGGCGGTCCCGGCCAGCAGCATCAGCAACACCCCGGCGCCCCGGTGCCGATGGGCGCCCACGGCGGTCCCGGTGGCCCGCAGGGTCATCCCGGTGGTCCCGGTGGTCCCGGTGGTCCGGGTCCGATGGGTGGTCCCGGTGGGCCCGGCGGTCCTGGGGGTCCCGGTCCGATGGGCGGTCCCGGCGGACCCATGGGCGGCCCCGGCCAGCAGGCCGGCGGCAACGAGAGCGCCGCGCGGGTGCTCTCGCTGGCGCAGCAGACCGCCGACCAGGCGATCGCCGAGGCGCGTTCCGAGGCCAACAAGATCGTCGGTGAGGCCCGCAGCCGCGCCGAGGGGTTGGAGCGGGACGCCCGCGCCAAGGCCGACGCGCTGGAGCGGGACGCGCAGGAGAAGCACCGGGTCGCGATGGGCTCCCTGGAGTCCGCCCGCGCCACCCTGGAGCGCAAGGTCGAGGACCTGCGCGGCTTCGAGCGCGAGTACCGCACGCGACTGAAGTCGTACCTGGAGAGCCAGCTGCGGCAGTTGGAGAGCCAGTCGGACGACTCGCTCGCCCCGCCGCGCTCGCCCGCCGCACCGGCGCCCTCGCTCCCGCCGTCGCCCCAGCCGTCGCTCGCGTCGGCCGGCGCGCCCTCCGGCGGTCCCGGCGGAGGCAGCCTCGGCGGCCACCAGTCGCTCGGCGGCAACCAGCAGATGGGCGGTCACGGCGGGCACGGCGGCGGCCACGCCGGCCCCGGCCAGAACGGCCCCTCCTCGTACGGCGGCCAGCAGCAGATGGCGCCGGCGATGACCCAGCCGATGGCACCGGTGCGGCCGCAGGGTCCGCAGCCGATGCAGCAGGCGCCGTCGCCGATGCGGGGCTTCCTGATCGACGAGGACGACAACTGACCTTCCGTCCTCGACGGTCGGATCACCGAAGGGGCGGGGCCCGGACACTGAGTCCGGGCCCCGCCCCTTCGCTGTCTCTCCGGGGGCCTTCGCGGGGGGTCTTCGCGCCAGGTCAGAGACGGCGGAGCCAGAAGGTGGCGCCCAACGCCTCGTCGCCGAACGGGCCGAGGAAGTCCTCCCCGCCGTCGCCCTCCGCGAAGTCACCGGCCAGCACCTCGCTGGAGACCAGCGCCTGGTGGTCGGTCAGCGCCCGCACGGTCTCCTGGTCCTCGGCGGCCCACCGGACGGCGATCCGGTCGGCGACCTCAAGACCGCTGTTCTTCCTGGCCTCCTGGAGCAGCCGGATCACGTCCCTGGCCAGCCCGGCCCTGCGCAGCTCCGGGGTGAGCTCCAGGTCGAGGGCGACCGTGGCCCCCGTGTCGGAGGCGACCGCCCAGCCCTCGCGCGGGGTCTCGGTGATGATGACCTCGTCCGGGCTGAGCGTGACCCGTTCACCGTCCACCTCGACGGTGGCCGTGCCGGCGCGCAGCGCCGCCGAGAGCTCCGCGGCGTCCGCCTCGGCGATCGCGCGGGCGACGGGCTGGGTGCCCTTGCCGAAACGGCGGCCGAGCGCGCGGAAGTTGGCCTTGGCCGACGTGTCCACCAGCGAGCCGCCCATCTCGGCGAGCCCGCCGAGGGTGAGGACGTTCAGCTCCTCGGCGATCTGCTCGCGCAGATCGTCGCCGAGCAGCTCGAAGCCCTGGGCGGCGACCAGCGCGCGGCTCAGCGGCTGGCGGGTCTTCACGCCGGACTCGGCGCGGGTCGCCCGGCCGAGCTCCACCAGCCTGCGGACCAGCAGCATGTCGCTGGAGAGATCGGCGTCCACCAGCGACAGGTCGGCCTCCGGCCAACCGGCCAGATGGACCGAGTCGGGCGCGCCCGGGGTGACCGGCACCACCAGGTCCTGCCACACCCGCTCGGTGACGAACGGGACCAGCGGCGCCATCAGCCGGGTGACCGTCTCCAGCACCTCGTGCAGGGTGCGCAGCGCGGCCGGGTCGGCCTGCCAGAAGCGGCGGCGCGAGCGGCGGACGTACCAGTTGGAGAGGTCGTCGACGAAGGTGGAGACCAGCTTGCCCGCGCGCTGGGTGTCGAAGTCGTCCATGGCCTCGGTGACCATCTTGACCAGCGCGTTCAGCTCGCTCAGCACCCAGCGGTCCAGCAGCGGGCGCTCGGCGGGCGCCGGGTCCCGCTGCCCGGGGACCCAGCCGCCGGTGCGGGCGTACAGGGCCTGGAAGGCGACCGTGTTCCAGTAGGTGAGCAGCGTCTTGCGCACCACCTCCTGGATCGTGCCGTGCCCGACCCGCCGGGCCGCCCAGGGGGAGCCCCCGGCGGCCATGAACCAGCGGACGGCGTCGGCGCCGTGCTGCTCCATCAGCGGGATGGGCTCCAGGATGTTGCCCAGGTGCTTGGACATCTTCCGGCCGTCCTCGGCCAGGATCAGCCCGAGGCAGACCACCGACTCGTAGGACGAACGGTCGAAGACCAGCGTGCCGACGGCCATCAGCGTGTAGAACCAGCCGCGCGTCTGGTCGATGCCCTCGCAGATGTACTGCGCCGGATAGTGCCGCTCGAACTGCTCGCGGTTGCGGTACGGGTATCCCCACTGGGCGAACGGCATGGAGCCGGAGTCGTACCAGCCGTCGATGACCTCGGGCACCCGGGTGGCCGTCGCCGCGCAGCCGTCCTCGGGGCAGCCGAAGGTGACCGCGTCCACGTAGGGCCGGTGCGGGTCGAGCCCGGACTGGTCGGCCCCGGTCAGCTCGGTCAGCTCGGCGAGCGAGCCGACGCAGGTCAGGTGGCCCTCCTCGCAGCGCCAGATGGGCAGCGGGGTGCCCCAGTAGCGGTTCCTGGAGAGCGCCCAGTCCACGTTGTTGTTGAGCCAGTCGCCGTAGCGGCCGTGCTTGACCGACTCCGGGTACCAGTTGGTCCGCTCGTTCTCCCGCAGCAGCTGGTCGCGCACGGCGGTGGTGCGGATGTACCAGGACGGCTGTGCGTAGTAGAGCAGCGGGGTGTGGCAGCGCCAGCAGTGCGGGTAGCTGTGCTCGTAGGCGACATGGGCGAAGAGCCGGCCGCGGGCGGCGAGATCGGCGGTCAGCGCCTCGTCGGCCTTCTTGAAGAACTGGCCGCCGACCAGCTCCAGCCCTTCCTCGAAGGTCCCGTCGGCGCGGACCGGGTTGAGCACCGGAAGACCGTAGGCGCGGCAGGTCAGCAGGTCGTCCTCGCCGAACGCGGGGGACTGGTGCACCAGCCCGGTGCCGTCCTCGGTGGTGACATACTCCGCGTTCACCACGTAGTGCGCCCGCGCGCCCCCGAAGTCCAGCAGCTCGAACGGCCGTTGGTAGTCCCAGCGCTCCATCTCCGCGCCGGTGAACGTCTCGCCCGTCGGCTCCCAGCCCTCGCCCAGCGCGCGGCCCACCAGCGGCTCGGCGACCACCAGGCGCTCCGTGCCGTCGGTCGCCACGACGTAGGTGACCTCGGGATGGGCGGCGACGGCCGTGTTGGAGACCAGCGTCCAGGGGGTCGTCGTCCACACCAGCAGCGAGGCGTCGCCCGCCAGCGGTCCCGAGGTGAGGGGGAAGCGGACGAAGACCGAGGGGTCCACGACCGTCTCGTAGCCCTGCGCCAGCTCGTGGTCCGACAGGCCGGTCTCGCAGCGCGGGCACCAGGGGGCGACCCGGTGGTCCTGGACGAGCAGGCCCTTGTCGAAGATCCGCTTCAGCGACCACCAGACCGACTCGATGTACTCGGGGTCCATCGTGCGGTAGGCGCCCGCGAGGTCGACCCAGTACCCCATGCGGCGGGTCAGCTCGTCGAACGCGTCGGTGTGGCGGGTGACCGACTCGCGGCACCTGGCGTTGAACTCGGCGATGCCGTACGCCTCGATGTCCTGCTTGCCGGTGAAGCCCAGCTCCTTCTCCACGGCCAGCTCGACCGGCAGGCCGTGGCAGTCCCAGCCGGCCTTGCGGGTCACGTGGTAGCCCCGCATGGTGCGGTAGCGCGGGAAGACGTCCTTGAAGACCCGGGCCTCGATGTGGTGGGTGCCGGGCCGGCCGTTGGCCGTGGGCGGGCCCTCGTAGAAGACCCACTCGGGCCGGCCCTCGGACTGCTCCAGGCTGCGGTCGAAGGTCTTCTCCCGCTCCCACAGCGACAGGATCTCGTGCTCCAGGGCCGGCAGCTCGACCTGGGGTGGTACATGGCGGTACTGCGTCATCGGACCGTCCTCCGGCGGGACATGGCGTTCTCCGTCCGGAGGGACGAGAGCACGCGCTCCCGCGGTACCACCCTCCTTGGCCGGGGCCGCTGGCCCGGCCCGCTCGTTGGGCCGCGATGCCGGATCTACTCGCCCGCTGGGCTTTCCGCCGGCGGCTCCGGGGTGATCTTCACATCGGGCGGACCCCCGGGCTTCCACCGTCCCCGGGTCGCTTCGGGCCGCTGACGACGCTACTCGTCCCCTTCCACGCCTTTCGCTGCGACCAGTGTACGGGCGCTCGGGGCCCCGCGTTGACCGGTTATCCGGGGGCCGGGCGGGGCACAACGCAGATGCGGACCGGCGTGGCCTCACGGCGGAGCCCCGTGGTCGATTTATCGTTCCGGACACGATTCGCCAGCAAGATCACACTATGTGAGGGATCGCGTCAGCGACGCGGGGGCCCGGGCAGACAGGAGCCGAGCAGGTGGCAACGAAGAAGAGCACCACGCAGCAAGGGGCCGAGGCCACCTCGACCATGGACCCGGCCGCGCCCGACGGGCTGGCGGTCCGTGCCGGTGAGGACCCCTGGACCGCCGAGGAGGTCGCGGAGGCCCGCGCCGAGCTGACCACCGAGGCCGACCGGCTGCGCGCGGAGATCAGCGCGGCCGAGGAGGCGCTCACCGGCCTGATGCGGGACTCGGGCGACGGCGCGGGCGACGACCAGGCGGACACCGGCTCCAAGAACGTGACGCGCGAGCACGAGATGGCGCTGACCACCAACAACCGCGAGATGCTCTACCAGACCGAGCGTGCCCTGCGGCGCATGGAGGCCGGCACCTACGGGCTCTGCGAGAAGTGCGGGAACCCGATCGGCAAGGCGCGGATGCAGGTCTTCCCGAGGGCCACGCTCTGCGTGGACTGCAAGCAGAAGCAGGAGCGCCGGTTCTGACGGACTTCCGAGCCTCGTACTGCCGTGTCGTACCCTCGTTCCGTGAGCGAGGCGGAGCGAACCATCGATACCCCCGAAGATTCCCCACAGGTCGCCGAGACCCCGGGGGACGCCGTGCGTGAGGACGACGCGAAGCCCGGGGAGGAGCCCGCCTCGGAGGAGGGCGCCGCGACGCGGGAGGACGAGCCCGCCGGCCCGCGCGGGCCGCGCCGGGTCGGGGTGCTCGCCGTGGTGGCGGGGCTGGCCTATCTGCTGGACCTGGCCACCAAGATCTGGGTCGTCGAGTACCTGGAGAACCCGGACCCCAACCGCAGCATCGACGTCATCGGCGAGTGGCTGCGTTTCGAGGCGGTGCGCAACCCCGGCGCCGCCTTCGGGTTCGGCGAGACGCTGACCGTCATCCTCACCTGCATCGCGGCCACCGTGGTCGTGGTGATCATCCGACTGGCCCGCAAGCTGCACAGCGCGCCCTGGGCGGTGGCCCTCGGCCTGCTGCTGGGCGGCGCCCTGGGGAACCTGACCGACCGGCTGCTGCGCTACCCCGGCGTCTTCGAGGGGCACGTGGTCGACTTCATCGCCCCGAAGCACTTCGCCGTCTTCAACCTGGCGGACTCGGCGATCGTCTGCGGCGGCATCCTGATCGTGCTGCTGTCCTTCCGCGGCCTCGACCCCGACGGGACCGTGCACCGGGACTGATGTCGTTTCGGGCATACTCGTTCGGGTGAGCACGCTTCCCGAAAACCGCACCCTGCCCGTACCTGAGGGACTGGAGGGGGAGCGGGTAGACGCCGCGCTCGCCCGGATGCTCGGCTTCTCCCGCACCAAGGCCGCGGAGCTGGCCGCGGCGGGCAAGGTGCGACTGGACGGGGCCGAGGTCGGCAAGTCCGAACGGGTGACCGGCGGTTCGTGGCTGGAGGTCGAGATGCCTGCGCCGCCCGCGCCGGTGCGGGTGGTGGCCGAGCCGGTGCCCGGGATGGGGATCATCCACGACGACGACGACCTGGTGGTCGTCGACAAGCCCGTCGGCGTCGCCGCGCACCCCAGCCCCGGCTGGCGCGGGACGACCGTGATCGGGGGGCTGGCCGCGGCCGGGTTCCGCGTCGCCACCTCCGGCGCGGCGGAGCGGCAGGGCATCGTGCACCGCCTGGACGTGGGGACCTCGGGGCTGATGGTGGTCGCCAAGTCCGAGTCGGCCTACAGCGATCTGAAGCGGCAGTTCCGCGAGCGGACCGTGGACAAGCGGTACCACGCGGTCGCCCAGGGCCATCCCGACCCGCTCTCCGGCACCATCGACGCGCCCGTGGGGCGCCACCCGACGGCCGACTACAAGTGGGCCGTGGTCGCCGAGGGCAAGCACGCGGTGACCCACTACGACCTGGTCGAGGCGTTCCGGGCGGCCAGCCTGCTGGACATCAGGCTGGAGACCGGCCGCACCCACCAGATCCGGGTCCATCTGTCGGCGCACCGGCATCCCTGCGTCGGCGACCTCACCTACGGCGCCGACCCGACGCTGGCGCGGCGTCTCGGCCTGACCAGGCAGTGGCTGCACGCCGTGCGGCTGGGGTTCGCGCACCCGGCCGACGGCCGCTGGGTGGAGTTCGCGAGCGACTATCCGGACGACCTCGGCCACGCCTTGACGGTTCTGCGCGAGGAGAGCGCGTAGGAAAGACCGTGTGGACCAACTGACGCTGCTCTTCGCCCTGTTGCTCGGCTCCGTCGTGACCGTGCCGCTGGCGGAGTGGCTGCGCGTTCCGGCGCCCGTGGTGATGACCGTCCTCGGCGGCGGCCTGGCGCTGCTGCCGGCGGTGCCCGAGGTGTCGCTGCCGCCGGAGCTGATCCTGCCGCTGGTGCTGCCGCCGGTGCTCTACGCGGCGGTGCAGCGCACCTCCTGGCGGCAGTTCGCGGCCAACGTCCGCCCGATCCTGCTGCTCGCCGTCGCGTTGGTCTTCGTCACCACGGGCGTGGTGGCCGCCGTCGCCCAGCTGGTGGTCCCCGACCTGCCGCTCGCGCCGGCCGTCGCCCTGGGCGCGCTGGTCGCGCCGCCCGACCCGGTGGCGGCCACGGCGGTGGCGGGCCGGCTGGGGCTGCCGCGCCGGATGGTGTCGATCCTGGAGGGCGAGGGCCTCTTCAACGACGTCACCGCCATCACGCTCTACCACGTGGCCATCGCGGCGGCCGTCACCGGATCGTTCTCCGCGTGGGGCGCCGGCGGCGAGCTGGTGCTGTCGGCGGTGGTCGCGGTGCTGGTGGGACTGGTCCTCGGCTGGCTGACCGCCCGGCTGCTCGTGGTGCTGGGGGACGCGACGCTGCGCACCGGGCTGACGCTGCTGGTGCCGTTCGCCGCCTACGCGGTGGCGGAGGAGCTGCACGGCTCCGGGGTGCTCTCCGTGCTGGTCGCCGCGCTGTTCCTGGGGGAGCTGGCCACCGACCCGGACGACGTGACCGGGCGGCTGACCGGGCAGAGCTTCTGGGCGGTGATGGACCTGCTGGTCACCGGCGTCGCGTTCGGGCTGATCGGCCTGGAGCTGAACGCGGTGCTGGCGGCGGCCGCCGGGCGGTGGGGCGAACTGCTGCCCGCCGCCGGCCTGACGCTGGTCGCCGTGGTGCTGGTGCGGCTGGTGTGGCTGCTGCCGGCGGCCTGGCTGGCGAAGCGGCTGCATCGCGGCGCCGACCTCCGGGAGGACATCCCGTTCAGCTGGCGGGAGACGGTGATCATGTGGTGGTCGGGGATGCGGGGCGTGGCCTCCGTGGCGCTGGCGTTGGCCGTGCCGCTGACGGTCGACGACGGGGGCGCCTTTCCCGAGCGGGACGCGATGGTCTTCGTCGCCTTCGCCGTGGTGGTCGGCACCCTGCTGATCCAGGGGCTGACACTGCCGTGGCTGGCGACCAGGCTCGGCGTGCGGGGGGACAGCGGGGCCGAGGAGGCGCTGGAGCACGAGCTGGCGGTGCGGGCGGCGAGCGCCGCCAAGGACCGGCTGCGGGAGATCGCCCGGGAACGCGAGCTTCCGGAGGAGGTCACCGAGGCGCTGCTGCGGCGGGCCTACGAACTGGGGACGCGGATCTCCCCGCGGATGGCGGAGGAGGAACGCCGCGACCAGGTCTCGCACCGGGTGCGGCGGGCGCGGGAGTTTTCGCTGCTGCACGCCGAGCTGCTGTCGGCGGCCCGGCGGGCGGTGCTCGACGCCAGGGCCGAGCCCGGCACCGATCCCGAGGTGGTGGACCGGGTGCTCAACGCGCTGGACCGCCGGGGCCTGCCGCACGGCTGAGCGCGGCGCCCTCCGCGGCTCAGACCCCGGGCGTCGGCGCGACGGCGGCCGGGGAGGTCGCCACGCGGGGCAGGGCGTAGGGGTGCTGGTCCCGCAGCCAGGTGATCAGCTCCTCGCGGACCGCGCAGCGCAGCGTCCACACGTCGTCCGCGTTCCTGGCCGACATCGCGGCCCGCACCTCGATGGTGGTGGGCGTGGTGTCGGTGATCACCAGGCTCCAGGAGCGGCCGTCCCAGTCCTTGCGGCCGAGCAGGAACTCCTGGAGGCGCTTGCGGAGCTCGGCGACGGGCGCGGTGTGGTCCAGGTGGAGGAAGACCGTGCCGGTGATCTCGTTGCCGCCGCGCGACCAGTTCTCGTAGGGCCTGCTGTTGAAGTAGGAGACCGGCATGGTCAGTCGGCGGTCGTCCCAGATGCGGACGGTGAGGAACGCCAGGGAGATCTCCTCGACGGTGCCCCACTCGCCCTCCACCACCACGGTGTCGCCGATCTTCACCGAGTCGCCGAAGGCGACCTGGAGGCCGGAGAACAGGTTGCCCAGCATCGACTGGGCGGCGACGCCGGCGATGATGCCGATGACGCCGGCCGAGGCCAGCATCGACGTGCCCAGGGTGCGCAGCCCGGGGAAGACCAGCAGTATCGCCACGGCCGCGGCGACCACGGCGAGGACGGAGGTGACCACCCGCCGCAGCATCGCCAGCTGGGTGCGGAACTGGCGCACCCGCGCCTCCTCCTGCGTGCGGGAGGCGTAGCGGGTGAGGATGTTCTCCGCGACCGCGTTGGCCACCCGGATCGCCAGCCAGCCGGCGGCGGCGATGGTGACGGTGGCCAGCACGCCGTGGAAGACGTCGTTGCGGCGCAGTTCGAGATCGAACAGGTCGTAGGCGATCTGCACGGCCGACGAGGCCAGCAGGACCTGGAGCGGCAGTTGGCAGCGGCGCAGCAGCCCCCAGATGCGGGTCTCGCCGTGGCGCGCGTCGGCGACCCGGAGCATCCGGTCGATGATCCAGCCTATGACCAGGGTGAGCGTGACGGTGCCGCCGATCACCAGCAGCGGGCGCAGCACGTCATCCATCGCATCCCTCTTCGTTTCCCTCGGGTTTCCCGGCCCCCCCGCCGGGTCGGTGTCGGTTCGTTCGGGCAGGGCCCTGGGGGCAAGGCTAACTGGCAGGATGGGAGCGCCCTGTCAGACGAGGAAGGCGGCCCGACGACCGTGAGCGATGTCATGCTTCTCCACTCCGCGTACGGCCTGCGGCCCGCCGTCCTGGAGGCGGCCGAGCGGCTGCGGTCCGCCGGGCACCGGGTGTGGACGCCCGACCTCTACGACGGCCGCACCGCCGAGACGGTGGAGGAGGGGATGGCGATCAAGGACGAGATCGGCCGCGACGAGCTGCTGCGGCGGGCGATCGCGGCGACCGCCCCGCACTCGGACGGCGGCGTGGTCTACGCCGGCTTCTCGCTGGGCGGTTCGCTGGCGCAGACCATCGCGCTCAACGACGCGAGGGCGCGCGGGCTGCTCCTCCTGCACGGAACGGCCGACATCGCCGAGGAGACGGCCGTCGACGACCTGCCGACGCAGCTGCACGTCGCCGACCCCGACCCGTTCGAGCCGCACGACTGGCTGACCGCCTGGTATCTGCGGATGGGCAGGGCGGGCGCCGACGTGGAGGTCTTCCGCTACCCGGGCGCCGGGCACCTGTACACCGATCCGGGGCTGCCGGACCACGACGCGGAGGCGGCCGAGGCGACCTGGCGGGTCGCGCTCGGCTTCCTGGCCGAGCTGGGCTGAGACGGCGGCGGGCCGGTCAGTCGTCCTCGTCGCACCGGCCGCTGCCGCCGTCGACCGGGTCGCAGACCAGCTCGACGTCGTCCGGGTCCTGGCTGAGATAGCGGCCCACGCAGGCCTCCTTGGTGATCAGCCCGGCCTCCGCGCAGCGGGCCACGGCCTCGCGCCCGTCGGCGAACGGGCCGGGGGCGTAGATCACCCAGTACCCGGGGTTGAGCGAGGCGTAGTCGTCGCTGCGCAGTACCTGGGCCTCGGGGATCAGCGTGCGCACCGCGGCCAGCCGCTCGTCCCTGGTCCGGGTGCCGGTGCCGACCGGCTCGGAGAGGAGCTGGGCCACCCAGCGGTCGCCGGTCTCCTCCGGCTCCTCGGTCTCGGTCTCCGACTCGACGGGGTCCGGCGGCTCCTCGTCCTCCTCCGGCTCCTCGGGAGCGCCGCCCCCGTCGTCGGTCTTCTCCGCGGTCTCCTCGGGCTCCTCGGGAACGGTGGCCCGTTCGCTCGGACCGGCGTCGGGGCGCGCGTCGTCCCCGCCGCCGTCCCGCAGCAGCCAGGCCGCCCCGACGCCGAGCAGCAGCAGGACGCCGGCCGCCGCGACGGCCAGCGGAGCCCGGCGGGCCCGGCCGCCGCCCGGCGGCGTGAGGGGCCCGGTCACCGCTCCGGGCGCCGGGGGCGCCTGCGGCGGGGCGGGCGGCGCCGGCCGGGGCAGGTCGGGCGAGGTCGGCGTCCGCGGCACCGCGGGGCCCGCCTCGGCGAGCCGCGCCGCCTCACCCAGCAGCCGCTCGACGGCCTCGGCGTCGGGGCGCAGGGCAGGGTCCCGTCGGAGCAGCGCGCCGAGCGTCGCGGTCAGCGGGCCCGAGCGCACCGGCGGCGGCACCGGCTCCTCCAGCACGGCGGTCAGGGTGGCCAGCGTGGTGCCCCTGCGCAGCGGCGAGTGACCCTCGGTGAGGACGTAGAGGGTGATGCCCAGGGACCACAGGTCGGCCGCCGGGTGGTCGGGCGCGCCCCGCACCCGCTCGGGGGCCAGGTACTCGGGGGAGCCGACGATCGCGCCGGTGACCGTGAGGGTGCCGGTGGAGCCGGCCAGGGCGGCGATGCCGAAGTCGGTGAGCACGGCGGAACCGTCCTCGCGCAGCATGATGTTGGCCGGCTTGACGTCGCGGTGGTGGATGCCGGCGGCGTGCGCCGCCCGGAGCGCGGCGAGCACGTCGCGCCCCCAGCGGATCGCGTCCGCCGGAGCGACCGGGCCCGCCTCGGCGCGGTCGTGCAGCGACTCGCCGGGCAGCAGCTCCATCACCAGCCACGGGTAGGGCCGCACGTCGACGATGTGGTAGATCCGCACCACGTGCGGATGGCTGAGCCGGGCCAGGGCACGCGCCTCGCGCAGCACCCGCTCGCGCAGCACCTCGGGGCTGGGCGCGCCCTTCCCCATATCCTCGGCGGGGCGCACCTCCTTGAGCGCGACCTCGCGGTGCAGGGCCAGGTCCCTGGCGCACCAGACGGTGCCCATGCCGCCCCGCCCGAGCCGCCTCAGCAGCTCGAAGCGTCCGTCCACGACCTGTCCGCGCTCCGCCCCCCGCATGGTCCCAGGGTAGAGCAGCAGGCGGCGCGCTCAGCCCAACGGACGGGCGTTCCCCGTGGGTTCGCCCGCCCGTCGTGCGGTGCCGTGCGGCCGGCCCGGCCCGTGCGGCCGGCGGCGGTCACTCGGTGCCGGGGTTCTCCTCGCCGCCCTCGGGGTCCTCGCCGGACCCGTCCTCGGCGTTCTCCTCGTCCGAGCCGCCCTCGGCGTTCTCGTCCGAGCCGTCCTCGGGCCGCTCGTCGACGAGCGCGGCGGCCAGCACGGCGTCCCAGTCCTCGGGGGTCCTGGGCGTCTCGATGGGCGTGCCGTTGACCTTGACGGTCGGGGTGCCCGTGACGTCCTCGTCCGCGTCGAACTTCTGCGACATCTGGAGCGCCCAGCCGGCGAACGCGCTGTTGTTGACGGCCTTCTCGAACTCGGCGTTGCCCTCCAGCTCGGGCACGTTCTGCGCCAGCTCGATCAGCCGCTCGTCGTCGCCGAACTCGTCGGTGCTCTCGGCCGGGTGGTTGTCCGCCGCGTAGAGCTGCTCGTGCAGGCCCTGGAACGCCTCCGGGCTCACGTCCAGCGCGGCGCCCAGCGCGGAGAGCGCGTTGCGGGAGCCGGTGCCGCCCAGGTTGTTGTCGAGGAAGGTGCCGAAGACGTACTCGACGTTGTATTCGCCGTTGGCGACGTCCTCGCTGATCGCGGCGCCCACGCCCTGCTCGAAGCTGGCGCAGGACGGGCAGCGCGGGTCCTCGTAGAGGGTCACGGTGTTGGCGGCCTCGGGGTCGCCGACCAGTACGGTCAGGCCGTCGTCGCCGGTGGCGTTCGAGGGGGCCAGGACGTCGTCCGGGCTCTCCTCGACCTCGGTGGAGACGGCGCTCCAGTCGGTGGCGTCGCCCTCGCCGCCGCTGTCCATGTTGGCGACGGCGACACCTATGCCGGCGGCTATCGCGAGGATGCCCACCACCGAACCGCCGACGGTCAGTTGCCGACGGATCTTGTCCTTCTTCTTCTGCTTCTGCCGCTCGGCGAGGAGCCGCTCGCGGGCGGCGCGCTTGGCCTCTTGGGAGTTGCGCTTGCTCATGGGTAACCGACGTCTTTCGTCTGAGGGGGTGTCCGCTTCCGTGTCCGCGCGCGCCGGCCGGGGGCCTCAGCGCGCGACGCGGGCGAGCGGGGGGCCCCGGCGCGGCAGGGAGTGGACCAGCGGCGGGGTCGTCGGCCGCTGCGGGCGGGCGCTGACCCGCGCGGGGCGCGGGGGCTCCTCGGTCCTGCGGGCGACGCAGGCCCAGGCGACGATCAGCGGTCGGAAGGTGGCGGCGCCGGCGGCGCGCAGCAGCCGGCCCACGGCGCGTTCGCCGCCGCGCAGCCAGCCCGCGGCGGCCAGGCCGACCGCGACGTGCGCGGCCAGCAGCAGCCAGGGCCCGGAGGCACTGCCGGGGGCGTCGGCCAGCGGCTGGTGTCCGCCGGCGACGAGCCGGGTCAACGGGGTGCCGACGTCGCCGCCCGCGCAGACCACGTCGAGCCCGAAGACCCGCAGCGGCCCGGGGGTGGCGGCGGCGCCCGGTCCGTAGCAGGCGCCCTGTCCCGCCGTGAAGACGGTGTCGGCGGCCAGCTGTGTCGGGACGAGCAGGGCGGCGATGGAGGCGAAGCCGCGTTCGCCCTCGCCGGCCAGGGCCCACGCCAGCGCGAAGACGCCGAGTGTGACCACCGCCACGGTGGGGGCGGGCAGCGGGCGGCCGGAGATCAGCACGTGGGCGCCGGTGGAGAGCATGACGCAGAGCGCGGCGAACACCGCCGCGCGCAGCACGCGTATACCGGAAGTCGACCTGCCCATCGTTGCCGAGTGTGCCACGCCGGGACGCGGTGCGATACGGCCGGGCGCGACCCGGTCGGGCCGGCGCCCGCGCGGGGCGCCGCCGGGGTGCCGTCACGGACCGTGCGCGGGGTGTGTTCCGGTCGGTTTCCGCAAGGCTTTCGGAAGCGGTCGCGGGACGGTCGCTGACCTTGGGCGTTGCGGGAGGAACCCATGGTGACCTGCGGAAACACTCGGGCCGTTGAGGTGGGGGAGAGCGGGGGCAACGGGCGGGACCAGAGGTAGGGTCGGTGTCCTGGCGCTCGCCCCCGCAGTGGCCGGTCGGTCCCGGGCGTTCGCGCCCGCGACGACCCCTGTCCCAGCTCCGGAAGGCCCGTGGAGTGAGCAAGCCCTTCACACACCTGCATGTGCACACCCAGTACTCGCTGCTGGACGGTGCGGCGCGGCTCAAGGACATGTTCCGTGCCTGTCAGGAGATGGGCATGAGCCACATCGCGGTCACCGACCACGGAAACCTCCACGGTGCCTACGACTTCTTCCAACAGGCGCGCGCCGCCGACATCACGCCGATCATCGGCATCGAGGCGTACGTCGCCCCCGAGTCGCGCCGCCACAAGCGCCGGGTGCAGTGGGGGCAGCCGCACCAGAAGCGGGACGACGTCTCCGGTTCCGGTGGTTACACCCACAAGACCATCTGGGCCTCCAACGCGACGGGCCTGCACAACCTCTTCCGGCTCTCCTCCGACGCCTACACCGAGGGGTACTTCGTCAAGTGGCCCCGGATGGACCGGGAGACGATCTCCCAGTACTCCGAGGGGCTGATCGCCTCCACCGGCTGCCCCTCGGGCGAGGTGCAGACCCGGCTGCGGCTCGGCCAGCCGGAGGAGGCGCTGAAGGCGGCCTCGGACTACCAGGACATCTTCGGGAAGGGCCGCTACTTCCTCGAACTCATGGACCACGGCCTGGAGATCGAGAAGCGGGTCCGCGACGGGCTGCTGGAGATCGGCCGGAAGCTGGACATCCCGCCGCTGGTCACCAACGACTCGCACTACACCTACGCGCACGAGGCCGACGCCCACGACGCGCTGCTGTGCGTGCAGACCGGCAAGAACCTCTCCGACCCCGACCGGTTCCGCTTCGACGGCGGCGGCTACTACCTGAAGTCGCCGGCCGAGATGTACGCCGTGGACTCCTCGGAGGCCTGGCAGCAGGGCTGCGCCAACACCCGGCTGGTCGCGGAACAGGTCGACATCTCCGGCTGGTTCGAGTCGCGCGACCTGATGCCCAAGTTCGACGTGCCGGACGGGTACACCGAGGTCACCTGGTTCCAGGAGGAGGTCCGGCGCGGCATGGCGCGCCGCTACCCGGGCGGGGTGCCGGAGGACCGGCAGCGGCAGGCCGAGTACGAGATGGGCGTCATCATCCAGATGGGGTTCCCCGGCTACTTCCTCGTGGTCGCGGACTTCATCATGTGGGCCAAGGAGCAGGGCATCGCGGTGGGCCCCGGCCGCGGCTCGGCGGCCGGTTCGCTGGTCTCCTACGCGATGGGCATCACCGACCTCGACCCCCTCGAACACGGCCTGATCTTCGAGCGGTTCCTCAACCCCGAGCGCGTCTCCATGCCCGACGTCGACATCGACTTCGACGAGCGCAGGCGCGGCGAGGTGATCCGCTACGTCACCGAGAAGTACGGGGCCGACAAGGTCTCGATGATCGGCACCTACGGCACCATCAAGGCCAAGGCGGCCATCAAGGACGCCTCCCGGGTGCTCGGCTACCCCTACGCGATGGGCGACCGCATCACCAAGGCGATGCCCGCCGACGTCCTCGGCAAGGGCATCCCGCTCTCCGGCATCACCGACAAGGACCACCCCCGCTACAGCGAGGCGGGCGAGGTCAGGTCGATGTACGAGAACGAGGCGGACGTCCGGAAGGTCATCGACACGGCCAAGGGCCTGGAGGGCCTGGTCCGCCAGATGGGGATGCACGCCGCCGGCGTGATCATGTCCAGCGAGCGGCTGGTGGACCATGTGCCGCTGTTCGCGCCGAAGAACGACGGCGTGGTCGTGACCCAGTGGGACTACCCCACCTGTGAGTCGCTCGGCCTGCTGAAGATGGACTTCCTCGGCCTGCGGAACCTGACGATCATGGACGACGCCGTCAAGCTGATCAAGCAGAACAAGGGCGTCGACATCAAGTTGCTCGACCTGACGCTGGACGACCCCAAGACGTTCGAACTGCTTGGCAGGGGCGACACGTTGGGGGTCTTCCAGTTCGACGGCGGGCCGATGCGTTCGCTGCTGCGGATGATGAAGCCCACCGACTTCGAGGACATCTCCGCCGTCGGCGCCCTGTACCGCCCGGGGCCGATGGGCATGAACTCGCACATCAACTACGCGCTGCGGAAGAACGGCCAGCAGGAGATCACCCCCATCCACAAGGAGCTGGAGGAGCCGCTCCGCGAGGTGCTGGACGTCACCCACGGGCTGATCGTCTACCAGGAGCAGGTGCAGAAGGCCGCGCAGGTGCTCGCCGGCTACTCGCTCGGACAAGCGGACCTGCTCCGCCGGGCGATGGGCAAGAAGAAGAAGGAGATCCTCGACAAGGAGTTCGTCCCCTTCCAGAAGGGGATGCGGGAGAACGGGTACTCGGACGAGGCGATCCAGGCCGTCTGGGACGTGCTGGTGCCGTTCTCGGGGTACGCGTTCAACAAGGCGCACTCCTCCGCGTACGGTCTGGTCACCTACTGGACGGCCTACCTCAAGGCCAACTACCCGGCCGAGTACATGGCCGCGGTGCTGACCTCCGTCCGCGACGACAAGGACAAGTCGGCGGTCTATCTCAACGAGTGCCGACGGATGGGCATCCGGGTGCTGCCGCCCGACGTCAACGAGTCGGAGGCGGTCTTCACCCCGCGCGGTGACGACGTGATCGTCTTCGGCCTGACCGCCGTGCGCAACGTCGGGCAGAACGTGGTGGACTCGATCGTCGCCACCCGCAGGGCCAAGGGGAAGTACAGCTCCTTCCCGGACTTCCTCGACAAGGTCGAGGCGGTGGTCTGCAACAAGCGCACCATCGAGTCGTTGATCAAGGCCGGCGCCTTCGACGCGCTGGACCACACCCGCAAGGGCCTCACCCAGCACTTCGAGTCGATGATCGACAACGTGGTGCAGGTCAAGCGCAAGGAGGCCGAGGGGCAGTTCGACCTCTTCGGCGGCATGGGCGACTCCGACGCCGGGCAGGACGGTCCCGGCTTCGGGATGGACGTGGTCTTCTCCGAGGAGGAGTGGGAGAAGTCCTATCTCCTGGCCCAGGAGCGCGAGATGCTCGGGCTCTACGTCTCCGACCACCCGCTCTTCGGCATCGAGCACGTGCTCGACGAGAAGGCCGACGTGGCGATCGCCGCGCTCAACGGCGGGGAGCACGCGGACGGCGCGATCGTCACCATCGGCGGCATCATCTCCGGGCTCCAGCGGAAGATGACCAAGCAGGGCAACGCCTGGGCCATCGCCACCGTCGAGGACCTGGCCGGCACGATCGACTGCATGTTCTTCCCCGCCTCCTACCAGCTCGTCTCGACCCAACTGGTCGAGGACGTCGTGGTGTTCGTCAAGGGCCGGCTGGACAAGCGGGAGGACGTGCCGCGGCTGGTGGCGATGGAGCTGATGGTCCCCGACCTGAGCGAGGCCTCGGCCAACGCGCCGGTCACCCTGACCATCCCGATGGTCAAGGTCACCCCGCCGCTGGTGGAGCGGCTCGGGGAGGTGCTGGGGCAGCACCGGGGCTCGACGGAGGTGCGGGTGCGTCTGACCGGCGCGCGCAGCACCACCGTGCTCCGGCTCGACCGCCATCGCGTGCAACCCGATCCGGCGCTCTTCGGTGACCTGAAAGCGCTCCTGGGCCCCGCCTGCTTGGCGGGATGATGGCGCCCGCTTTACCGATTCGGGAAAACCGCGGAGCTACCTTCGAAAACGGGGACCGCGCCACGAGAATCCGATAACCGTGGGCGGCCCCCGGAAGAAGGTGGGTCGGATGGACGCCCGGATGATAGAGAAAGCGGTGTTCCTGCTGCGCGAGGCGCACACCTCGACGACGGAGACCGTGCACGCGTTGGAACGGTACTTCCCCGGCTCGGCTCACGAGGACCGGGTGCGCTGCACCGAGGAGGCCGGCGACCTGGTGCACGGCGCCAGGCCCCCGGCGGCCCGGGTCGCCTCCCAGGTCGCCGACGCCCGGTACTTCGCCGCCGCGCACGAGCGCCACGCCTTCGGCGACTGACCGGGTCGCGGGACGCGCGGTCACCGCGTCCCGCGTCTCGACGTAACGCTCTGCCGCCCTCCGTCCAAGTACAGGTGTAAGCCAGGACGAGGACGGGAGAGCGCGACGTGCGCATCGTCACCAGGAGCCGCGGCGGTCCCGCCGCGGCCCGAGATCCGGAGCTCTTCGAGGAGTTCTACCGGCGCCACGTGGACGTCATCACCCGTTTCGTGGCCCGGCGCTGCCAGGACCCGCACACGGTCGCCGACCTGACGGCCGAGGTCTTTCTCGCGGTGATCGACTCCGGCCACACCTACCGGCCCGACCGGGGCGCCGAGCGCGCCTGGCTGTTCGGCGTGGCGCGGAACGTCGTCTCCTCCGAGCACCGCCGGCTGGCCCGGCAGCGGGCCCTGGACAGCCGGATCGCCGGCCGCCGGCTCCTGGAGCCGGACGACATCGCGCGCCTTGAGGACAAGCTCACCGCCG
The DNA here is from genome assembly GCF_900230195.1 of Streptomyces zhaozhouensis. Classification (GTDB taxonomy): domain Bacteria; phylum Actinomycetota; class Actinomycetes; order Streptomycetales; family Streptomycetaceae; genus Streptomyces; species Streptomyces zhaozhouensis. The sequence continues at coordinate 257,103 of NZ_OCNE01000001.1, read as the reverse complement.
AGCGCGAGGGCCGCCGGCTGCTGGCCGCGATGGCCGAGCTTCCGGAGAGCGAGCGCCAGGTACTCGAGCTGGTCGCCGTGGACCAGCTGTCGGCGGCCGAGGCGGCGCGGGCGCTGGGCATCAGCCAGGTGGCCGCCCGGGTGCGGCTGCACCGGGCGCGCGGCCGGCTGCGCGCGCTCGCCGCCGCCGAGGACTCGACCGTTTCCGTTCCGCCCGTCACCTATGCGAGGAGCCAAGCGTGACCATCGACTTCGAGGACCGTCTGCTGGCCGAGCTGAAGCGGGAGGTGGTGCGGGCGTCGGCCGAGGAGCCGAGCCCCGCTCCCCGCCGCGTCAGGGGGTTCACCCCCGGCCATTTCGCCGTCGGGCTGACCGGGGCCACCGCCGCCGCGGCCGCCGTGCTGGTGCTGCCGGGCGGCGGCGCCGGCCCGGCGTACGCGGTGGAGTCCGACGGGGCGGGCGGAGTGGAGGTGCGGCTCACCGACTGGCCGCGGGGAGCGGAGGAGATCGAGGCGTTCCGCGCCGACCTGGCCGCCGCGGGTGTCTCCTCCGTGTACAACCCGCCGGCGGGTTACCACTGCCAGCCCTTCCCCGACGGCGTCTTCGTGCAGGCCCTGCGGATCGAGCTGGAGCAGGTCTCGCCCGAGTTGGAGGAGCACCTCGCCCATCACCCGGCGGGAGGCGCCCCGCTGCTCACGCCCGTCGCCCAGGACCGGCCCGACGCTCCGGGCGCCTCCCCAGTCGCCTATGTCCGGGGCGGTGACACCGAGTTCGCCGAGGACGCGACCTACCGACTGCACAGGGGAGACACGGTGCTGCTGGTGGACGAACCGACGTACGGCAGCATCGCGTTCGTGGACGGCGCCTGTGCGGAGGCGCCGGTGAGCTGACGGCCCCCGCGTCCGACCGCTCGCCGCCCCGGCCTTCGCGGGCCGGGGCGGCGTCTACAGGGCGTCGAACGGTCAGTTGTGACCGAACTTCCGCTCCCGCTTCTTGCCGCCGCGTGACTGCTCGGCGGAGTCCGGGGCCGGCGCGTCCGTCCTGGCGGGCGGCTCGGACCTGCGGTCCCGCTCGGACTCCTGCTCGCGCTTTCGCTCCTTGGCCATGATCGCCTCCTGGCTGGGTGTCCCCCGGCTGAAGTGGGCGCCGTCACCAGATTCACATGTGACCCGATACTTCGCATTCCGGAAGAGAAAGGCCTGTTTGCCACGCCGAAGATCGAGTAGCACAGATAACGGCCGCCCCGTCGGGCAGACTCAGTGAAACGTTCGGCGAAGGGAAGGTGCCACGTGGACCGCTGCGTCGTGTTGGTCGATGCGGGCTACCTGTTGGGCGCCGCGGCCAGCCTGCTCGCCGGAGAGCCGGCGCGTGCGCGTATCACCGTGGACCACGCCAGACTCATCCAGGGCCTGCGGGAGCGCGCCGAGGCCGACACCGGCTGCGACCTGCTGCGGATCTACTGGTTCGACGGCGCCCCCGACCGCGTCCCCCAGCCCGAGCACCGCAGGCTGCGGGTGATGCCCCGAGTCACCGTGCGGCTCGGCGCGTTGACGCGCAGCGACGGCCGGTGGGCGCAGAAGGGCGTGGACGCCGCGATGCACGCCGAGCTGACCGAGCTGGCGCGCAACCGTGCCTGTGCCGACATCGTGCTGGTCACCGGCGACGGGGACCTGCTGCCCGGCCTGATGTCCGCCAAGGAGCACGGGGTCGCCGTCCACCTCTGGGCCGTGCAGGCCGCCGACGGCGACTACAACCAGTCCGAGGACCTGGTCGCGGAGGCCGACGAGCGCCGGGTGCTGGACCGCGCCTGGATCACCCGTGCGGTGCGGGTCAGCGAGCCGCGCGCCGAGGGCGGCCTGGCCAGCGACATCGCCGCGATCCTCGCGGCCCCGCTCCCGGAGAAGGGCGAGCCGGCCGACCAGCCGGCCGCCCCCCAGGGCAGCGGCGCGCAGCCGGCGGTGGCCGGCTGCGAGGAGGAGGAGCGGGCCGCCGCCGCGCCCAGCGCCAAGGGCGTTCCCACCCCCAAGGACCTGGCCTCGCTCGGCCGCCCGCTGCCGCCGCCGGCGACCGCGACGCTGCGCTGGTCGTCCGACCGGGGCTGGGTCGAGCGCGGCCCCTCGGAGGAGTCAGCCGAGACGGCGGCGCTGCCGACGCTGGCCCAGCTCACCACCGCCGAGCAGCGCTGGGCCGACCGCGAGGAGGACATCACGGCGGTCGGCGGCGACCCGTTCGAGGTCGGGCAGGTCTTCGCCCGCCGCTGGACCGGGCGGCTGCCCGGCGAGTCCCCGCTGCGCCAGCTGGCCACCGAGTACCCGCGTATCCCGCACCGCATCGACGGCGAACTGCTGCGCTACGCCGCCAGGTTCGGCCTGCTGGCGCACAAGGACGACCAGATCGACGAGCAGGACCGTTACGCCATCAGGGCCGGGTTCTGGCGCGAGGTGGACACCCGCAGCGGGGCCGAGCGCGCGCCTTCCTGACCTTCCCCCGACGCCGCGCGCCGCCCGGGAAGCGCGCCCCGGCGTCCGCCGCGCGCCCGCCGCCGCGTAGGCTCGGCCCGTGGCCTCCTCCATCGGCCGGGCCGGGCCCCAGACCACGATGGCACCGCGCGATCCGGACAACCCAGCGACCCCACCCGCCGTGGTGACCGTCCGTGGCCTCACCAAGACCTACCGTGCGTCGGGCGGTTGGCGCCGCCGGGCGGCCGGCCCCGCGCCGCGCCCGGCCAACGACGCCGTGGACCTGCGGATCACCGCCGGTGAGATCTTCGGCCTGCTCGGGCCCAACGGCGCGGGCAAGACCACCCTGGTGCGCCAGCTCACCGGGCTGCTGCGGCCGGACGCCGGCACCGTCTCGCTCCTCGGCCACGACGTGGTCCGCCACCCCGAGCTGGCCTCCCGGCTGCTGGCCTACCTCGGTCAGGAGGCGGGCGCGCTCGACGAGTTGACGGTCTCGCTGGCCGCCGAGACCACGGCGAGGCTGCGCGGCCTCGACCTCGCCGCCGCCCGTGCCGCGCGCGACGAGGTGCTGGGCGAGCTGGGCCTCGAGCCGTTGGCCGACCGTCCGCTGAAGCGGCTCTCCGGCGGGCAGCGGCGGCTGGCCTGCGTGGCCGCGGCCCTCGCCGGCGACCGCCCGCTGCTGGTGCTGGACGAGCCGACCGCGGGGATGGACCCGGTGGCCCGCCGCGCCGTGTGGTCGGCGATCGACCGCCGCCGCGCCGAGCGGGGCGCCACCGTGCTGCTGGTCACCCACAACGTGCTGGAGGCGGAGACCGTGCTCGACCGGGTCGCCGTGCTCGACGCCGGCCGGGTCATCGCCTGCGACACCCCCGCCGGGCTGAAGACGCTGGTCGACGCGCATGTCCGCCTCGACCTGGTATGGCGCGGCGAGCCGCCGTCGACCGTTCCCGAGATCGACCGGCTGCGCTCCCTGGCGCGGGTCACGGGCCGGCGCTGGACACTGCGGCTGCCGCAGGAACGCGCCAGGGAGGTGGTCGCCACGGTCACCCGGGGCGAGGCGTTCGCCGCGCTGGACGACTTCACCCTGGCGACGCCCAGCCTGGAGGACGTCTATCTGGCCCTCGGCGGCCGGGGCGAGGGGCTGACCCGCCAGTGACCCTGATCGAACGAGTCCGGGACGACCACACCATGACCGAGGCCGCCCAGGTCCCCGAGGGGCGCGCCCCGCTGGCCCCGTCCGCCCGGCCGCTGCCGGCGCTGGCGGCCGTCTACCGGGCGCAGCTCTCCCGGGCGCGGGTGGCGCGTGTGCCGCTGCTGTTCGTCGCCACGTTCCAGTCCATCGGGATCATGATCCTGATGCGCGGGGTGGTGGACGGAGGCGCGGGTGCCGAGGCCAACGCGGTGGTCGCCGGCTCCTCGGTGCTGGTGGTGGCGTTCGTCGCGCTCAACCTCCTCGCCCAGTACTTCGGACAGTTGCGCACCGGCGGGCTCGACCACTACGCGACGCTGCCGGTGCCCGCCGCGGCCGTCGTGCTGGGGACCGCCGCCGCCTACGCCTCGTTCACGGTGCCCGGCGTCGCGGTCACCGCCGTCACCGGGGCGCTGCTGTACCAGCTGCCGCTGGGCGGGCTGTGGCTGCTGCTGGCGGTGGTGCCGCTGGCCGGCGCCGCGCTCGCCGGGCTCGGCGCGGCCCTCGGGCTGCTGGCGCCCCGGCCGGAACTGGCCACCCTCGCCGGGCAGCTGGGCATGTCGGCGGCGCTGCTGCTGGGGGTGCTCCCGGCCGGCCGGCTGCCGGAGCCGCTGCGCTGGACCAGGGAGCTGCTGCCGTCGAGCTACGGGGTCGACGCGCTCGCCGAGATGTTCGAGCCGGCGCCCGACGCCGGGCTCGTCGTCGCCCACCTCGGGGTCTGCGCCGGCGTCGGCGTGCTCGCGCTCGCCCTGGCGACCTGGGCCTACCGCCGGGCCGCGCGGGCCTGAGCGGGGGGCACCGGTGGGCTCATCAGCCAAACGGTCGTCCCCGAGACCGAACAGGTGGCCGTACCTGGCAGGATGACGGGGTGGACTCTCCCCAGCCGACGCCCGAGCACCGCCCCGTGACCAGCACGGGAGCAGCACCCCACGACCCCTGGGCCACCCCGCCGCCGCAGCCGTCCCCGGGGAACGACCGCGACTGGGCGGAGGAGATACGCCAGCTCGCGCTGGTCGCCGTGCCGGTGGCCGTGGTGACGGCCGTCGCGCTCGGGCTGCTGTGGGCGTGGCGGGCGCCGCGCGTGCCGCTTGAGCTGCGCGGCGACGAGGTGCTGCTGGCCAACTCCGAGGGGCAGCAGGCCATCGCGGCCGACGGCGCCTTCCTGCTGCTGGGACTCGGCGTAGGCGCGGTCGCCGGCCTGGTGACCTTTCTCGCACGCCGCTCGGGCGGCGTCGCGGTGGTGATCGGGCTCGCGACGGGCGCGGTGCTGGGCGCCTGGCTGGCGTGGCAGCTGGGGATGATGCTCGGGCCCAGCGACGACCTGGTGGGTCGGGTCGCCGAGCTGGAAGACGGCGCGGTCTTCGACGCCCCGCTGGAACTCAACGCCCCCAGCGTGCTGTTCGGCCTCCCGTTCGGCGCGCTGCTGGTCCATCTGCTCTGCGTCGCCGGCTTCGGGCCCCGCGACGAACAGCCCCGCCCCGCCGAGCGGCCGCCCCACTGGGAGACCCCGGCCGGCCCGGCCGCCGGCTGACCCTCCCGCCGGTCGCCCGGCTGGACGGCGGGTCACTCCGTCGCCCGCCCCGTGGTGCGGCGCCCCCCCCCCCGCGGACTCCTACCGTCGGCGTTGCTCAGGCGAATGAGATCACGACGCGGGAGGTTCACATGCCCTACGGATCGGTCGGGGGATCGGGCGGCGCGCTGGCCGCCACCGGGATGGCGACGGGACAGATCTGGCTGGCGGTGGCCAGCGTGACGCTGGTGCTGCTGGGGGTGGGGCTGGTGCGGCTGTCGTTCCGCAGGGGGCGCGGCCCGGTGGTCCGGTGACGCCCCGGCCGGCCGGCGAGGTGGCGGGCCGCTGGCCCGGGGTACCGCCCCCGCCGACCGCGCGCGCCGTCTCCGCACGCTGGCTGGTGCCGCTCGCCGTGCTGCCGCTGACCGGCTTCCTCGCCTGGGTCCTGGCCCACGGCTACGCGCTGCTCCGCTCGCTCGGCCCGGACGGCGCCGGTGGCCCGCTGGCGTTGCCCTGGCTGGTCTCCTTCCTGCTGCTGTGGTGGGTTCCGCTGGCCTGGCTCGAACGGCCCCGCCGGGCACCGGCGGACGCCGGCCTCGACGCGCTCACGATCACCGTGCAGGTCCCCGTCTACAACGAGGACCCGGACGCGCTCCGGGCCTGCCTGCACTCCGTGCTGACCCAGAGCCGCCCGGTCACCCGGCTCCGGGTGGTGGACGACGGCTCCACCCGGCCCGACGGCTCGCCGGAGACCTACCCCGAGGTGCGCGCCGAGCTTCTGGCCCTGGCCCCGGCCCACGGCGTCGAGGCCACCTGGGACCGGACCGCCAACCGCGGCAAGCGGCACGCCCAGATGCACGTGCTGGCCACCGACGACGCGGACGTCTTCGTCACCGTGGACAGCGACTCGGTGCTCGATCGGCACGCCGTCGCCGAGGGCCTCAAGCCGTTCGCCGACCCGGCCGTGCGCTCGGTCGCCGGGCAGGTCGTCGTCCTCAACCACGACGCCAACGCCCTCACCCGGCTGGTCTGCCTGCTCTACCTGCCGTTCACCCGGGGGCTGCGCAGTGCCCAGTCGGTGCTGCGGCGGGTGACCATCAACTCCGGGACGCTCGCCTTCTACCGGGCCGAGATCGTTCGGGATGCCGCCGGGGTGTACGAGAACGAGCGGTTCTGCGGCCGGCCGATGCAGATGAACGACGACTCGATGCTCACCTTCTATGCCCTGCTCGCGGGGGACACCGTGCACCAGCCGTCCGCGCTGGTCTTCACCCTGGCGCCCGAGCGCTGGCCGCACTACCTGCGCCAGCAGCTGCGCTGGATGCGCGGCACCACGGTCCGCCACCTGTGGTGGCTGCGCTACCTGCCGGCGACCGGCGTCGTGTGGTGGACGACGGTCGGCGAGTACCTGCACATCGCGCTCGGCCTGGCCATCCCCGCCGCCCTGATGCTGCACCCGGAGTACCGGGAGCACCTCGGTACCGTCCTGCTCCTGGGGGTGGTGGTCGGCGTGGTGATGAGCTATCTGATGGCGCTGCGGCTCTTCACCGTCGTCCGCGGCGACCTGCGCCGCCGGGACCTGGCGCTGCTCTACGCCGCGGCCCCGCTGGCCGCCGCCTGGCGGGTCCTGGTGCTGCGCCCGCTGTACCTCTACGCCATGCTCACCTGCCGCCGGATCAACCAGTGGGGCACCAGGGGCACCGTCGAGGTCCAGCTGTCCGGCCGCTGACCCGGCCGGGTCAGCCGGCCGTCGGTCACCTGGCGATCGGCGCCGTCCTGGCGTCGGTCAGCGCGGCCAGGTCGGCCGGGGCCAGCTCGATCTCCAGGCCCCGGCGGCCGGCCGACACCAGGATCGTGGGGTGCTCGGCGGCCGAGGCGTCCAGCACGGTCGGCAGCCGGCGCCGCTGCCCCAGCGGGGAGATCCCGCCTCGCACGTACCCGGTGGCCCGCTCCGCCACCGCCGGGTCGGCCATCGCCGCCCGCTTCCCGCCGACCGCCGCGGCCAGCGCCTTCAGCGACAGCGAGGCGGAGACCGGGACCAGTGCCACCGTCAGCGCCCCGTCCACCTCCGCCACCAGCGTCTTGAAGACCCGCGCCGGCTCCCGGCCCAGCGCCCGGGCCGCCTCGGCGCCGTAGCCGTCGGCCGAAGGATCGTGCCGGTACGCGTGCGTGCGGAACGCCACCCCGGCCCGGCTCGCCGCCACCGTCGCCGGAGTACCGCCGCCGCCGCGCCCACCAGCCATGCCCGTCCGCTCCCGTCTCGTCCTGTCTCGTACGTCCCGTCCCGTCCCGCCCGGCCGGCGACCGGGCCCCGCCGGTCTCAGTTCAGACTGGTCGGGCGGACGGTGTACTCCGCGCCCGGCACCGAGGGCAGCTTGCTGATCAACGATGCCTCCTGCCGCAGCATCCGCAGCTCGTCCGCCAGCCTGGTGGCCGTGTCGGGCGCCTGGAGCAGCCGCTGCTTGTCGGCGGTGTGCAGCACCGTCGCCGCCGCCACCAGGTAGGAGACCACCACCGGGTCGTCGGGCGCCTCCTGCGCCGGGCCGAGCGTCCGCTCGTTCGCGCCGGCCAGTGCCTTCTGGTAGCGGCGGAAAGCGAGCAGCACCCCGGAGGCGAGCGCGCCGGCGCCCTCCCCGGCGACCTCCTCCAGCGGCTCCACCTCGCCCACGAGGTAGGGGCCCGAGGCGTCCACCGACAGCAGCCGGAAGCGGCTGGTGCCGGTGGCCAGCACCTCGTAGCTCGCGGGCCCCCCGCCCCCCTCCGCCGGCTCCTCGCCCTCGCCCGCGACCTGGCGCGGGCGGATCGTGGAGGCGTCGGCGACGCAGCCCACCTCGTAGAAGCTCCGCATCGGGTCGGCGCCGAAGCCGGCCGTCGGGTCGGGCGGGGACTCCTCGCTCTCGTCCGGCAGCCCGGTGCCGCGCGGCACCGCCAGCTGTCCGTCCCTGATGGCGACGACCCCGAAGGGCCGCGGCTCGCTCTCCGGCAGCTCCAGCAGGTCGCGGAGCAGGGCGCGGTAGCGGGCCTCGAAGACGTTGAGCGGCAGGACGAGCCCAGGGAACAGCACGGTGTTGAGGGGGAACAGAGGCAGGCGGGTGGTCGTCACAACCGGCCAGCCTATCCGTACGAGCCGGAACGCCGGGACCGCATCGTGAAACGTGCCGCGGCGCTGTCGTACCCGTCTGCGAGACTGTGACACGTGCTGAAGCGAATCGATCTGCGGGACGACCCGGCCTCCGAGGCCGTCGACCGCGCGTTGCTGCCCCGCGCCGAACTCGACGTCGAGGCCGCCCTGGAGAAGGTGCGGCCCATCTGCGAGGACGTGCGCCATCGTGGCACCGCGGCGCTGGTCGACTACGCGCTGCGGTTCGACGGCGTCACCCTCACCCGCACCCGGGTGCCGGCCGAGGCGCTGGCACGCGCCCTGGAGGAGCTGGATCCCGGGGTCCGCGCCGCCCTGGAGGAGTCGATCCGCCGGGCGCGCACGGTCCACGCGGCGCAGCGCGGCGAGGACCACACGGTCACCGTCGTCCCCGGCGGCACGGTCACCGAGCGGTGGGTGCCGGTCGAGCGCGTCGGCCTCTACGTCCCCGGCGGCCAGGCGGTCTACCCGTCCTCCGTCGTGATGAACGTGGTGCCGGCCCAGGAGGCGGGCGTCCGCTCCCTCGCGGTCACCTCCCCGCCGCAGCGCACCCCCGGCGTCGAGTGGAGCGACGGCCTGCCGCACCCGACGATCCTGGCGGCCTGCGCGCTGCTCGGCGTCGACGAGGTGCACGCGGCGGGCGGCGCCCAGGCGGTGGCGATGTTCGCCCACGGCACGGAGGAGTGCCGCCCGGTCCGGCTGGTGACCGGCCCGGGGAACGTGTATGTGGCCGCCGCGAAGCGCCTGCTCAAGGGCATCGTCGGCATCGACGCCGAGGCCGGCCCCACCGAGATCGCGGTGCTCGCCGACGGCTCGGCCGACCCGGTGCTGGTCGCCGCCGACCTGATCAGCCAGGCCGAGCACGACGAGCTGGCCGCCGCCGTGCTGGTCACCCCGTCCGAGGCGCTGGCCGACGCGGTCGACGCCGAGCTGGCCACCCAGGTCGCGGCCGCCCGCCACCGCGAGCGGATCACCGCCGCCCTCGGCGGGCGCCAGTCGTACACGGTGCTGGTCGCCGACCTCGACCAGGGCTTGGCCGTCGTCGACGCCTACGCCGCCGAGCACCTGGAGATCCAGACCGAGGACGCGGCCGGGGTCGCCGCCCGGGTGACCAACGCGGGCGCGATCTTCGTCGGGCCGCACGCCCCCGTCTCGCTCGGCGACTACTGCGCCGGCTCCAACCACGTCCTGCCGACGGGCGGTTGCGCCTGCCACTCCTCCGGCCTCTCGGTGCGCTCCTTCCTGCGCGGCGTGCAGGTCGTCGCCTACGACCGCGAGGCGCTGGCCGGGGTCGCGTCCGAGGTGGTGACGCTGGCCGAGGCCGAGGACCTGCCGGCGCACGGCTCGGCGGTCCGGGCCAGGTTCGAGTGGAAGGTACCTCCCCGCACGTGACCGGCATCGACCAGCTTCCGCTGCGGGACGAGCTGCGCGGCAAGTCGCCGTACGGCGCCCCGCAGCTGCACGTCCCCGTCCAGCTGAACACGAACGAGAGCCCGCACCCGCTGCCCGAGGCGCTGGTGCGGCGGATCGCCGAGCGGGTCGCCGAGGCCGCCCGCACGCTCAACCGCTACCCGGACCGGGACGCGGTCGCGCTCCGCGCCCAGCTCGCGGCCTATCTGACCGCGACCACCGGGCATCCGCTCGACCCCGCCCAGGTCTGGGCGGCCAACGGCTCCAACGAGGTGCTCCAGCAGTTGCTCCAGGCGTTCGGCGGCCCCGGCCGCACCGCGCTGGGCTTCGACCCGTCGTACTCGATGCACTCCCTGATCGCCAGGGGCACCGGCACCGGCTGGATCTCCGGGCCGCGCACCGAGGAGTTCGGCGTCGACGTGGCGGCGGCCGAGGCCGTCATCCGCGCGCACCGTCCCGAGGTGGTCTTCCTCTGCTCGCCGAACAACCCGACCGGCACCGCCCTGCCGGCGGAGACGATCCTGGCGCTGTACGAGGCCGCGCAGGACGCCAGGCGCGCGGTGGACGGGCGCGGGGCGCTGGTGGTGGTGGACGAGGCGTACGCGGAGTTCAGCCACCGCCCCTCCACGCTGCCGCTGATCGAGGGCCGGCCCACCCTGGTCCACACCCGCACCATGTCCAAGGCGTTCGGCGCCGCCGGGCTGCGGCTGGGGTATCTGGCGGCCGACCCCGCGGTGGTGGACGCCGTCCAGCTGGTGCGGCTGCCCTACCATCTGTCGGCGGTCACCCAGGCCACGGCGAGCGCCGCGCTGGAGTTCGCCGACACGCTGCTCGGCTTCGTCGAGGAGCTGAAGGCCGAGCGGGACCGGGTGGTCGAGGAGCTGCGGGCCCTCGGCCTCGACGTCACCGTCTCGGACGCCAACTTCGTGCAGTTCGGCCGGTTCGCCGACGCCGGCGCCGTCTGGCGGCGGCTGCTGGACCACGGGGTGCTGGTGCGGGACAACGGCGTGCCGGGGCGGCTGCGGGTCACCACCGGCACCCGGGCGGAGAACGACGCGTTTCTGGACGCGGTACGCGCAGTGACGAAGGAGAGCGACGAATGAGCCGCGTGGGTCGGGTGGAGCGCACCACCAAGGAGACCTCCGTCACCGTCCAGATCGATCTGGACGGCACGGGGGCGGTCGAGGTGTCCACCGGAGTGGGCTTCTTCGACCACATGCTGGACCAACTCGGGCGGCACGGTCTCTTCGACCTGTCCGTCAAGACCGAAGGTGACCTGCACATCGACAGTCACCACACCATCGAGGACACCGCGTTGGCGCTGGGCGCCGCGTTCCGACAGGCGCTCGGCGACAAGCGCGGCATCACGCGCTTCGCCGACGCCTCGGTCCCGCTCGACGAGTCCCTGGCCCGGGTCACCGTCGACCTCTCCGGGCGGCCCTACCTGGTGCACTCGGAGCCGGCGGGCATGGCGCCGATGATCGGCTCCTACGACACCACGATGACCCGCCACATCCTGGAGTCCTTCGTCGCCCAGGCGCAGGTCGCGCTGCACGTCGACGTCCCCTACGGGCGGAACGCGCACCACATCGTCGAGTGCCAGTTCAAGGCGCTGGCCAGGGCGCTGCGGTACGCCAGCGAGATCGACCCGCGGCAGACGGGCGTGCCCTCCACCAAGGGCGCCCTGTGAACGGCACGTCCACGCTGCTGATCGCCGCCGGGCTCTTCCTCGGCACCGGCGTGTACTCGTTCGCCAAGCAGGGCCTGCCCAAGGGCGTCATCGTGCTGCTGGCCATCGCCAGCGCGATGTGCCTGGTGGCCGGCGTGCTGCGGTTGGACGTCTGGTGAGCGCCCCGAAGAAGTCCGTGGTCGTCTTCGACTACGGCTTCGGCAACGTCCGGTCCGCCGAGCGCGCGGTCGCGCGCGCCGGCGCCTCGGTGCGGATCACCCGCGACCTGGAGACCGCGCTGGCGGCCGACGGGCTGCTGGTCCCCGGAGTCGGCGCGTTCGCCGCCTGCATGGCGGGGCTGCGCGCGGCCCGGGGCGACTGGGCCGTCGAGCGCCGACTGGCCGGCGGGCGGCCGGTGTTGGGGATCTGCGTGGGGATGCAGATTCTCTTCGCCCGGGGCGTCGAGCACGGCGTGGAGTCCGAGGGCCTGGCCGAGTGGCCGGGCACCGTCGGCCCGCTGGAGGCCGAGGTCGTGCCCCACATGGGGTGGAACACGGTGGACGCCGCCGAGGGATCGCGCCTCTTCGCCGGCCTCGGGGCCGAGGAGCGGTACTACTTCGTCCACTCCTACGCCGTCCACGACTTCACCCTGCCGCCCTCCGGGAGTGCCGCCGTCGTGCCGCCGAAGGTCAGCTGGTCCACGCACGGCCGGCCCTTCGTCGCCGCCGTGGAGAACGGCCCGCTGTGGGCCACCCAGTTCCACCCGGAGAAGTCCGGCGACGCCGGAGCCCACCTCCTCACCAACTGGATTGAGACCCTGTGACGACCCAGACCGACACCACCCCCGCCTCCCGCACGCTGGAGCTGCTGCCGGCCGTCGACGTGCGCGACGGCCAGGCGGTCCGCCTGGTGCACGGCGAGTCCGGCAGCGAGACCTCCTACGGGGACCCGCTGGCCGCCGCGCTCGCCTGGCAGCGCGCCGGCGCCGAGTGGCTGCACCTGGTGGACCTCGACGCCGCGTTCGGCACCGGGGACAACCGCGCGCGGATCGCCGAGGTGACCGCCGCCATGGAGATCAAGGTCGAGCTGTCCGGCGGCATCAGGGACGACGAGACCCTGGCCGCCGCGCTCGCCACCGGCTGCACCCGGGTCAACCTGGGCACCGCCGCGCTGGAGACCCCCGAGTGGGTCGCCCGGGCCATCGCCGAGCACGGCGACCGGATCGCCGTCGGCCTGGACGTGCGCGGCACCACGCTGCGCGGGCGCGGCTGGACGCGGGACGGCGGTGACCTCTACGAGACGCTGGAGCGGCTCGACGCGGAGGGCTGCGCCCGCTATGTGGTGACCGACATCAACAAGGACGGCACCCTCCAGGGCCCCAACCTCGACCTGCTGCGGAACGTCTGCGCCGCGACCGACCGCCCGGTCGTCGCCTCCGGCGGGGTCTCCTCGCTGGAGGACCTCCGGGCCATCGCCGGCCTCGTACCGCTCGGCGTGGAGGGCGCGATCGTCGGGAAGGCCCTCTACGCCAGGGCGTTCAGCCTGGAGGAGGCGCTGGCGACGGTGGCCGCCGCGTGACCGGGCCGACGGCGGTGCGCCGCGAGGGCGGGGACGCCGAGTGGGAGCGGACGGTGGGCGCCTCGACGGCGGTGGCGGCCGGCCCGCTGGTGCTGGTCGGCGGCACGCTGCCGCCGGCGGCCGGGGCGGCGGCGCTGGGCGACCCCTACGAGCAGACGCGTTCCGCGCTGGCCGACGCGGTCGCGGCGCTGGAGCCGTTCGGGCTGGGCGCGGCCGACGTGGTGCGCACCCGCCTCTATCTGGCGCACGGCCGGGACGCGGAGGACGCGACGCTGGCGCACCGCGAGCTGTTCGGCGAGGTGCGGCCGGTGTGCACGGTGCTGGTGGTGGGCTTCCCCGACTCCCGGGTGCTGGTGCAGGTCGAGCTGGAGGCGTACCGGGGAGGCGGTTCCTGATGGGCGTGGCGGTGCGGGTGATCCCGTGCCTGGACGTGGACGCCGGCCGGGTGGTCAAGGGCGTCAACTTCCAGAACCTGCGGGACGCCGGCGACCCGGTGGAGATGGCGAAGGTCTACGACGCGGAGGGCGCCGACGAGTTGACCTTCCTCGACATCACCGCCTCCTCGGGGAACCGGGAGACCACCTACGACGTGGTGCGCCGCACCGCCGAGCAGGTCTTCATCCCGTTGACCGTGGGCGGCGGCGTCCGCACCACCGAGGACGTGGACCGGCTGCTGCGGGCCGGCGCCGACAAGGTCGGGGTCAACACGGCGGCCATCGCGCGGCCCGAGCTGATCCGGGAGATCGCGGAACGCTTCGGCCGCCAGGTGCTGGTGCTCTCCGTCGACGCCCGCCGCTGCCCGCCGGGCACGGCGACGGCGTCCGGCTTCGAGGTCACCACCCACGGCGGGCGGCGCGGCACCGGGATCGACGCGGTGGAGTGGGCGGAGCGCGCGGCCGGGCTGGGCGCGGGGGAGATCCTGCTGAACTCGATGGACGCGGACGGCACGAGGGACGGCTACGACACGGAGCTGACGGCGGCGGTGCGGGCGCGGGTCGTGATCCCCGTCATCGCCTCGGGCGGAGCGGGCAGCCTCGCCGACTTCCCGCCGGCCGTGGAGGCGGGCGCGGACGCGGTGCTCGCGGCCTCCGTCTTCCACTTCGGCGAGCTGCGCGTCGGCGAGGTGAAGTCCACGCTGCGGAAGGCGGGCCACGCGGTCCGCTAGCCCGCTGGGCCGCACGGGGGGCGACCAGGGAGCTTCGTGGTCGCGGTGGGTTGTCGTCCTCGGCTTGGCGGTGGTTGCTCGCGCGGTTTCCCGCGCCCCTTGTCGCGGTGGGCTCGGTGGGCGCGGTGGGTCAGGCGCGGGTTCGCCCGCGGTCGGTGACGCCTCCGTCGGGGCGCGGGGAACCGCGCGTGACTACCCCCGTGTGGGGTCGGGGTGGGGTGCCGGCGTCCGGTGGCTCCCGCGGTAGGTGCTGGGGCTGGTGCCGTGGACGCGTTTGAACGCGGTGCTGAAGCCGAACGCGTCCGCGTAGCCCACGCGTCGGGCCACCGAGGCCAGCGGCGCCGTCGAGTCGGTCAGCAGGTCGGCGGCGAGCGACATGCGCCACTCGGTGAGGTAGGCCAGCGGCGGTTCTCCCACGAGCCGGGTGAACCGGCCCGCCAGGGTCGTCCGCGACACGCCCGCCTCCCGCGCGAGGGCGGCCAGCGTCCACGGGCGCTCCGGCGCCGCGTGCAGCGCCCGCAGCGCCGGGCCCACCACGGGGTCGCCCAGCGCGGCGGGCAGCCCGGGCGCGGCGGCGGCCTCCTGGCCGTCGAACCAGCTGCGCAGGGTGCAGACCAGCAGCCAGTCGAAGAGCCGGTCCAGCACGGCCTGCTGTTCGGGCGGGGAGCCCGCGACCTGCGCGTCGAGGAAGTCCATCAGCGGGGCGCAGTCGTCCTCCTCGCCGTCCACCAGCAGCGTCGGCGGCAGCAGGCCGAGCAGTCGCCGCGAGAGCTCGCCGGTCACCCGGTACGTCCCGACCAGCAGCACGGTGCGCTCCGGCGCGTCCGCCGGCGCGCCGTCCCTCGGGCGGTCGGTCAGCCGGCCGCGGCCCGGTCCCCGGAGGATCACCGCGTCGTGCGCGCCGAAGCGCCGGGGGCGCGCGCCCTCCTCGTCCGGCCCGCCCTCGCACCAGCCGCCGCCGCGCAGCGGCGCGACCAGCGTCAGGGAGTCGGCGGCCGGGCGCAGCGGCAGCGTCCACGGTGGCGACAGCTCGACGCGCCGGAAGCGGACCTCGTCCGTCCGGACTCCGCGGAGCAGCTCGTCGTAGGGGTCCATCGACGAGGTCCAACGGCCGGACGGCCGCACATGTTCCGCGTACCGTCGGCCATGTCCCGCGCGCGGCGGCGGGCGTTGACTGAGGGCATGACGAACAACGAAGAGATCGTGGTCCTCGGCGGCACGGGCAAGACCGGGCGGCTGGTGACGCGCACGCTGCGGGAGGCGGGGCACCGGGTGCGTCCGGCGTCCCGCTCCGGCGAGACGCGGTTCGACTGGGCGGACCAGTCGAGCTGGCCCGCCGTGCTGGAGGGGGCGCGCGCCCTCTACCTGGTCGCCGGGCCGGCCGGGCTGAACACGCTCCTCGCCGCGCGGGCGGTCGAGGCGGGGGTGCGACGGCTGGTCGCCCTGTCGGGGCGCGGGATGGAGCACTGCACGCCCGACATGTTCCCCGCGATGACCGAGGCCGAGGCGGCCGTGCGGGAGTCGGGCGTGGAGTGGGCGATCATCCGGGCCAACAACTTCCACCAGAACTTCTCGCAGGACTACTGGCAGGAGCCCCTGCGGGCCGGGCGGCTGGCGCTGCCGACGGCGGGGGTGGCGGAGCCGTTCGTCGACACCCGCGACATCGCCGAGGTCGCCGCCGCGCTGCTGACCCGGGACGGCCTCGACGGGCGGGCGTACGACGTGTCAGGCCCGCGCGCGCTGACCTTCGCGGAGGCCGTCCGGCTGGTCGCCGCAGCGGCGGGCCGCCGGATCGACTTCGTCGACCTGAGCCCGGAGGAGTACGTGGCCGAGCTGCGGGCCGAGGGCGTCGCGGGCGGGGAACTCGCGGAACTCGTCGTCACGTTCGAGGTGCTGCGCGCCGGCCGTCTGGCCGAGCCCGCGGACGGCGTGCGCCGGGTGCTGGGGCGTGAGCCGATCGCGTTCGAGACCTTCGCGAAGGAGGAGGCGGCGAAGGGCACGTGGTCCTGAGCCCGGGGCGCCCGCGCCGCCAAGCGGCGCGGGCGGGGGCCGGCGGCCGGGGTCAGCGGCGGGCCGGGAGGACGGTGGGGAGCTCGGCGAGGCGGAGGCGGGCGCAGCCGTAGGGGACGAGCCGGAGGTCGCCGAGGGGGGAGCCGACGGGCACCGGGCTGTCGGGTGGGACGGCGGCCGAGTTGTCCTCGACGCGCCACGAGTAGACCCGGGCGCCCCGGCCGCGCACGGTGACCGGCGCGGTCGCGGCGGCGAAGGGGACGTCGGGGACGGGGGTGCGCCGGATCGGCCAGTTCTCCAGTCCGTCGCCGAGGTAGAGCCCGTGGTTCCAGGAGCCCAGCGGCGTCACCTCCCACTCGCCGAGCCCGCGCGCGTCCGGCAGCGGGCGCCAGGACTCGGGCACGGCCGCGACCAGCACCAGCGGGCCGAGGCGCAGGCCGAGCGCGCCGCGCTCGCGGCGTTCCCGGCGCAGCCGCATGGGGAGGGTGAGCGCCAGGCGCTCGCCGCCCTTCCAGGTGCGGTCCAGCACGGCGTAGCCGTCCGTGCCGGGGGCGAGCGGGTGCGGCTCGCCGTCGACGGTCAGGGTGGCGCCCTCCCGGCACCAGCCGGGAACGCGCAGCCGCAGCGGGAAGCGGACCGGCGCGGAGACGGCCACGTCGAGGCGGACGGTCTCCTCGAACGGGTAGTCGGTGGTCTGCTCGACGGTCACCTCGCTCCCGCCGACCCGGGTGCGCACCGTGCTGGGCGCGTAGGCGAAGGCGGTCAGCCCGCCGTCGGCCGACCGCATCCACAGCGAGGCGACGAACTTGGGCCAGCCCTGGTGCATGTTGGCCAGACAGCAGCCGAAGTGCGGTTCCAGGCCGAAGATGTTGGCGTCGTCGGAGCTGAGCGTCCAGCGGCGCTCGGCGACCGTGGCGGAGATCTGGTTGGCCTGCTGGTGGTACTGGTGGGCGCGCATCTCGGGGTCGAAGGCGGCGGGGAGGTGATTGAACGCGACCAGTTCTGCCAGGTCGCCGAGCGTTCCCTCGCCGAAGGCGAGCGCCGACTGTTCCAGGGTGAACAGGTACTCCATCACCTGGCAGGTCTCGATGCCGTGGTGCGCCTCCCGGCCGGCCAGCCACTCGTCCCCGGAGAACATGCCGTGCACCTGGCCGTGCCAGCGGTCCAACGCGGCCAGGCAGGCGGTGAGCCGGCCGTAGCCGTCCTCGACCCCGGCCTCCCGGCCGGACGCCTCGTCGAGCAGCGCGCGGACGGCGGGGACCTTCAGGCCCATGGCGACGTTCGGCCCGTGGGTGCGGTGCTCGAAGACGGTGGCGGGACCGGTGATCAGCTCCTCGCCGGTGAGGTAGCCGACCCAGTCGGCGTTCTGCTCCAGCAGCAGCTCGGAGAGGGCCAGCCAGCGCGGGTCGGGGTCGCGGGCGTGCAGCCAGAGCGCGGCCAGCACGTTCTCCGTGGCGCGCACCGCGCCCCACTCGGTGAGCGGGCGTTCGGGCAGGTGCGCCAACTGGTAGGCGAAGTAACGGGCGAGGAAGCCGGGCACGCGCGCGTCGCCGGTGGCCTCGGCGTGCTGGACCAGGACCTTGAGGGCGACCATCCGCGGCCACCAGTCGTCGTTGGTCTCCGGGCCGAACCGGCCGTCCGGGCGCTGGCTGGCCAGCATCCACTCGATCCACTTGGCGGCCTTCTCGCGCAGCGCCGCGTCGTCCAGCACATGCGCCAGCGGGAGGAGTCCGTCCAGGTAGTAGGGGCCGCGCTCCCAGTCCTCGCCGGGGCCGCCGAGCCAGCCGGAGTCCGGGCCGAGGTCGGGCCATATCTCCTCGACCCGGCCGGTCAGCCCCTCGGCCTGGAGGCGGAGTTGGCGGCCGAGCCAGCCGGCGGGCCGGATCTCGCCCAGGGCGAGCGGTGTGTGACGGATACCCATGTGCGTTTCGCTCCCTCTCGTCGGTGCGCCGGACGGACGGCCCGTGCCGGTCGTCCGCCGGTGTCAGTCGTCCGCCATGGAGGAGCCGCGCACCACCAGCCGGGGCGGGACCAGCTCGGTGCCGGAGTCGGCGAACCCGCCGTCGGGCTCGGCGGTGATCGCGGCGAGCAGCCGCTCCGCCGCGCGGCGGCCCAGTCGTTCCAGGTCCATGTCCACGGTGGTCAGCGGCGGTCGGCTGGCCTCCCACATGACCTGCCAGTTGTCGTAGCCGGTGACGGCCACCTCGTGCGGCACCCGGACGCCCCGCTCGCGCAGCCGGTCGCCGACCGCGCGGGCCAGCTGGTCCGAGGCGCAGACCACGGCCGTCATGGGGGGCCGCTCCGCGGCGTCGCCGCCGCGGCGGAGCAGCAGGTCGACGGCCTGCCGCCCCCAGGGCTCGCTCCACTCGCCCAGCAGCGGCTCGCCGACCAGCTCCATCCCGGCCTCGGCCAGCGACGCGCGCAGCGAGGCGAGCCGCACCTGGGAGGTGCGGTGCTCGGGACGGCCGCCGACGTGCGCGACCCGGCGGTGGCCGAGGGTCCGCAGATGGTCGACGACCAGCCGCATCCCGGCCGCGTCGTCGGGGACCACCGACATGTCGTCGGGGTCGGTCGAGGGCGCCAACGCGTAGACCACGGGCACCGGGACCGCTATCGGCTCCCTCGGGTCGGTGGCCTTGCCGGTGACGATGATGCCGTCCACCCGGCGCGCGACCAGGGTCCGCAGATGGTGCTGCTCCTGCACCGAGCCGCGCCGGGCCGTCGCCACCAGGGTGGAGATCTCGCCGACGCTGAGCGCGTTCTCCGCGCCGAGCATCACGGGGAGGCTGAACCGGCCCACGTTGTCCGTGGAGAGCAGGCCCACGATGAACGTGCGGCGCGTCGACAGGGCGCGCGCGCCGGCGTCCGACACGAAGCCGAGCTGCTCGGCTGCGGCGCGCACGCGTTCGCGGGTGGCCTCGCGCAGCGAGCCCGAGCCGTTGAGCGCCTTCGACACCGTGCTGGGGGAGACGCCGGCGGCGCGGGCCACGTCGGTGATCCGCACGGTCCTGACATCGCGCCCGGCCCCGTGGCTGGCGTCGCGCTTCATGATTCCTCCGAGTTTCCGCTCGTTCCCACGCACCGTAGCAGTGAGGGAACGGGAGCTGTCCAGGGCGCCTGACGTCTCTATTTTCCCCTGCTCACAGAGGGTTGACGCGCTCGGGGGTGGCTTTCTAGGGTCCCGGACATCGGTTTCCTTCGTTTCCGAAAACCGCCGACACGATGGCCGGAACGCGAGTCCGGGGACGGGAGATGGGGGCGCGGATGGGACTCACCAGGGGACAGTTCCTCAGACTCGTGGGGGCCGGTGCCGCCGGCGCGCTGCTCGGCGGCTGCGCCAGCTCGCCGCCGCCGATCGACGTCACCGCGCCGGAGTTCACCGACGCCGAGCCCTCCGGCACGGTCAGGCTCTGGTGCCGGGGCGGGCTCCAACCCACCACCCAGCGGCTCGTCGACCGCTTCCACGCCGCGCAGGACCGGATCCGCGTCGACCTCACCCCGGTGCCCGACGGCCAGTACGTCACCAAGCTGGCCACCGCCATCCGCGGCGGCCGGGTGCCCGACCTGGTGGACATCGACGACATCAACTCCGCGCTCTTCGTGCACCGCGGCGTCTTCGCCGACCTCACCCCGCTGATCGACGCGCTGCCCTACCGCGACCGGCTCAGCCCCGGACACCTCGCGCTCAGCGCCCGCGACGGCCGCTGGTTCGGCGCGCCCTCGCTCGCCGACAACTCCACGCTCTGGTGCAACGCCTCGCTGTTCGCGCGGGCCGGCGTCGACGTCGACGAGACCACCGGCTCCCTCGCCGGCTGTCTGGAGGCGGCGCGCGCCATCGCCGGGCTCGGCGAGGACACCCACGGCTGGTTCTTCCCCGGCAACGCCGCCGGCGCGCTCGCCTTCACCGTCCAGCCGCACGTCTGGGCCGGCGGCGCCGACCTCATCACCGGGGAGGTCGGCGCCCAGCGCGCCCACATCCTGGGCAACGAACCGCTGCGCGCCACCCTGGAGTTCCTGCGCGCCCTGTGGACCGAGGGGCTGACCCCGCCCGCGATCGACTCCGACGACGGGTCCCGCTGGGCCTCCCGGTTCCAGGCCGGGCGCGTCGGGATGATGCCCTGCGGCTTCGGCATCGTCACCACCGACGCCAGCGAGGAACTGCTCGCCGAGTGCGAGGTGCGGCTGCTGGCCGGGCCGGAGGGCGGCCGCTCCTTCTTCGACGGCGGCACCAACCTCTGCCTGCCCAACGGCTCCGACAACCCGGCCGCCGCCTGGGAGTTCGTCACCTTCTGTCTGGACCTGGAACAGCAGACCTCGCTGCCGGAGACCGGCTACATCCCGGTCCGCTCCGACGCCGCGACCGACGCGTTCCGCGCGAGGTGGCCGCTGGCGGCGCCCCCGCTGCTGGAACTCGACGCCGGCCACGCCCCGCTCTCCCTCGCCTACGCCCGCATCTACAACCAGAACGACGGCCCCTGGCTCGCCATGATCCGCGAGGCGGTCTTCGGCGGCGGCGTGGAGCGCGCCCTGCGGGCCGCCCAGCCCCGCTTCGACGAGATCCTGCGACAGGGGGACGCGTGACCACCCACCACACCAGGAGCCGGGCGCCGCGCCGGCGTGCGGGCTCCCTCACCCACCCGGCGCGCACGGGGCTCGCGCTGGTGCTGCCCGCCGTGCTGTTCGTCGTCGTGTTCGTCTTCACCCCGCTGCTGGTCGCCGTCTACATCTCGCTGACGGACTTCCCGCTGATCGGCGACTACGAGTTCATCGGACTGCGCAACTACGCACTCGCCTGGTCCGACCCGGTCTTCGGCCGGTCGATCCTGTACACGCTGCTGTACACGGCGATCGTCACCGGTCCCATCCTGCTGCTCGGCTACGCGCTGGCCGTGCTGGTGCGCTCCCACCGGCGTGGGGCGAGGCTGCTGCGCACCGTCTTCTTCCTGCCGTACATCATCGGCATCACCACCATCAGCTTCGTGATGCTGCTGGAGGCCCAGCCGCACAGCGGCGGCGTCAACGTGCTGCTCAAGGCGCTCGGCCTCACCGACGGCTCCACCGCCTGGCTGGCGGACGGGCCGATGGCCACCGGACTGATCGTGGTGCTGGTCGTCTGGGGCACCTCGGGGCTGACCATGGTGCTGCTGATGTCGGCCATGCAGGGCATCCCGCGGGAGGTCTACGAGTCGGCCGAGCTGGACGGCGCCGGCTGGTGGCGCACCGAACGCGACATCACGCTGCCGATGGTGCGCCGTTCGCTGGTGCTGGCCACGGTGATCTCGGTGATCGGCAGCTTTCTGGCGTTCGGCCAGTTCTACATCCTCACCCAGGGCGGACCCGGCTCGGAGACCACCACCGTGGTGATGTCCATCTACCGGCGCGCGTTCATCGACCTCCAACTGGGCGCCTCCGCCGCGATGTCGCTGATCCTCGTGGCGATCATCGCCGTCATCACGGCCGTGCAGTTCTGGCTGTTCCGCGAGAGGGACTGAGAGCCCATGACCACCGAAGCCTCCCGCCGCGCGACGGCCTCCCGCCGCGCGACCGGCCGCGACACCGAACCCCGGCTGCGGCGCACCCTCTACCTGCTGGGCGGGGGCGGGGCCGCGCTCGTCTTCCTGCTGCCGCTCGCCTTCGCGCTGGCCCGCTCGCTCCAGTCGAACGCGGTCATCGTCGAACGCCCCACCCCGGACACCTTCTTCGACTGGTCGGCGACGAACTTCACCACCCTGTTCGAGCAGGGCGCGCTGGCCCGCCCCATCCTCAACAGCCTGCTGGTCTCGCTGGCCACCGCCGCGCTCACCGCGCTGCTGGCCACCCTCGCCGGCTACGGCTTCGCGCGCTTCTCCTTCCGCGGCAGGGGCGGGCTCTTCAGCGTGCTGGTGCTGACCATGATGGTGCCGTTCCAGGCGATCCTCACCCCGCTCTACCTCCAGATGAACACGATGCGGCTGACGGACTCGCTGCTCGGACTCGTCCTCTTCTACTCGACGGTCAACCTGCCGTTCGGCGTCTTCGTGATGCGCAACGCGTTCGCGGCCGTGCCCGGCGAGTTGGAGGACTCCGCGCACGTGGACGGCGCGGGCACGCTCCGGATGCTGACCTCCGTGCTGCGCCCGCTGGTCACCCCGGGCGCGGCCACGGTGGCGCTGTACGCGTTCCTGGTCTCCTGGACCGAGTTCCTCGGCGCGCTGACCTTCCTCACCGACCAGGACCTGTACACCCTGCCGGTGACGCTGGCCAACCTCCAGCAGGGCACCTACGGCCAGGTCGACTTCGGCCTGCTGGCGGCCGGCGCGGTGGTCGCGATGGTGCCCTGCGTGGTGCTCTATGTCGCGCTGCAGCGCTTCTACGTCGCCGGACTGGCCACCGGTGCCGTCAAGGGGTGAACGGGCCCGGCGCCGGATAGCGTCCGGCGACCGCTCCCCACCGCCCGGCGACCGGGGACGCCGCCCGCGCGCACGCCCCGGCGACCGGCTCGGCCGCCCCCGCCTCCGCCGCCGGGCTGAGGCCGGCCGCCGTTCAGCCCTTGCGCAGGGCGCGGAGGTACTCGCGGTTCATGGTGGAGATCGACGCCAGCGGGATGCCCTTGGGGCAGACGGAGGTGCACATCCCGGTGTTGGTGCAACCGCCGAAGCCCTCGGCGTCCATCGTCTCCACCATGTCCAGCACCCGGCTCTCCCGCTCGGGCGCGCCCTGCGGCAGGGTGTTGAGATGGGTCACCTTCGCCGCGGTGAAGAGCATCGCGGAGCCGTTGGGGCAGGCCGCCACGCACGCGCCGCAGCCGATGCACTCGGCGTTCTCGAAGGCCGTGTCGGCCGCCGCCTTCGCCACCGGGGTGGCGTGCGCCTCCGGCGCCGAGCCGGTCGGCGCGGTGATGTAGCCGCCGGAACCGATCACCCGGTCGAACGCGGAACGGTCCACCACCAGGTCCTTGACCACGGGGAACGCCGCCGCCCGCCAGGGCTCGACGTCCACCGTCGCGCCGTCGTCGAAGTGCCGCATGTGGAGCTGGCAGGTGGTGGTGCGGTCGGGGCCGTGCGGCTCGCCGTTGATCACCATCCCGCAGGCGCCACAGATGCCCTCGCGGCAGTCGTGATCGAAGGCGACCGGCTCCTCGCCGTTTCCGATCAGTTCCTCGTTGAGGGTGTCCAGCATCTCCAGGAAGGACATCTCCGGGGTGACGCCGTCCAGTTCGTAGGTCCGCATCGCGCCCCGGTCCTCGGGGCCCGACTGGCGCCAGATGCGCAGGGTGATCTTCACGCGTAGCTCCGCTGGGTGGGGTGGACATGGGAGAACTCCAGGGCCTCCCGGTGCAGTACCGGCGCGTTGCCTGGCCCGGTGAACTCCCACGCCGCCGCGTAGGTGAACTCCTCGTCCCGGCGCGCCGCCTCGCCCTCCGGGGTCTGGCTCTCCTCCCGGAAGTGACCGCCGCAGGACTCCGCGCGGTGCAGCGCGTCCAGGCACATCAGCTCCGCCAGCTCCAGGTAGTCCGCGACCCGGTTGGCCTTCTCCAGCGACTGGTTGAGCGACTTCCCGCTCCCCGGCACCCGCACCCGCCGCCAGAACTCGGCGCGCAGCTCCGGAATCCGCTCCAGCGCCTTCCGCAGCCCCGTCTCCGAACGGGACATCCCGCAGGCGTCCCACAGCAGCTGGCCCAGCTCCCGGTGGAAGGACTCGGGGGAGCGGTCGCCGTTGTTGGACAGCAGCAGGTACAGCCGGTCGGTCACCTCGGAGACCGCGTCGGTGACCGCCGGGTGGTCGCGCGGCACCTCGTCGTGGGGGTGGCGCGCGAGGAAGTCGGCGAGCGTCGCCGGCAGCACGAAGTAGCCGTCGGCGAGGCCCTGCATCAGTGCGGAGGCGCCCAGCCGGTTGGCGCCGTGGTCGGAGAAGTTGGCCTCACCGATGGCGAAGAGCCCCGGGACCGTCGTCGCCAGGTCGTAGTCGACCCACAGCCCGCCCATCGTGTAGTGGATCGCCGGGTAGATCCGCATCGGCACCCGGTAGGGGTCCTCGTCGGTGATCCGCTGGTACATCTCGAAGAGGTTCCCGTACCGCGCCTCGACCGTCTCCCGGCCCAGCCGGGCCAGGGCGTCGGCGAAGTCCAGATAGACGCCCTGCCCGCCGGGGCCCACGCCGCGTCCCTCGTCGCAGACGTTCTTGGCGGCGCGGGAGGCGATGTCGCGCGGCACCAGGTTCCCGAAGGAGGGGTACATCCGCTCCAGGTAGTAGTCCCGCTCGTCCTCCGGGATGTCGGCGGGCGCGCGGGTGTCGCCGCGTTCCCTGGGCACCCAGATCCGGCCGTCGTTGCGCAGCGACTCGCTCATCAGCGTCAGCTTCGACTGGTGGTCCCCGGAGCGCGGCACACAGGTCGGGTGGATCTGGGTGAAGCACGGGTTGGCGAAGAGCGCGCCGCGTCGGTGGGCCCGCCAGATCGCGGTGGCGTTGGAGTTCTTGGCGTTGGTGGAGAGATGGAAGACGTTGCCGTAGCCACCGGTGGCCAGGACCACCGCGTCCGCGAGATAGGTGTCGATCCGGCCGGTGACCAGGTCCCTGGCCACGATCCCGCGCGCCCGTCCCTCCACCACGACCAGGTCCAGCATCTCAGTGCGCGGGTGCATCTCGACCGAGCCGGCGGCGATGCCGCGGGAGAGCGCCTGGTAGGCGCCGAGCAGCAGTTGCTGCCCGGTCTGGCCCCTGGCGTAGAACGTCCGCGACACCTGGACCCCGCCGAACGAGCGGGTGTCCAGCAGCCCGCCGTACTCGCGGGCGAACGGCACGCCCTGCGCCACGCACTGGTCGATGATCTCCACCGACACCTCGGCCAGCCGGTGCACGTTGGACTCGCGGGCCCGGAAGTCGCCGCCCTTGACGGTGTCGTAGAACAGCCGGCGCACCGAGTCGCCGTCGTTGCGGTAGTTCTTGGCCGCGTTGATCCCGCCCTGCGCGGCGATGGAGTGCGCGCGGCGGGGCGAGTCCTGGTAGCAGAACTGGAGGACGCGGTAACCCTGTTCGGCCAGCGTCGCGCCGGCGGCGCCACCGGCGAGGCCGGTGCCGACGACGATCACGGTGTGGGCGCGGCGGTTGGCCGGGTTGACGAGCCTGGCCTCGAACCGCCGGCGCGCCCAGCGCTCCTCGATCGGTCCCTCCGGCGCCTTGGTGTCGACCACGGGCTCGCCGACCCGGTAGTCCGTGTAGGCGGAGGGGGTTCGCGCGAAGGGGTCCTCCGCGAAGGGGGTTCCGTTCACCGTCTCACTCCACGATTCCGGTGGTCACGCCGATGGGCACGGCGAGGAAGCCGAGCGTCAGCACGAGCGCCAGCGCGTCGGCCGTCAGCCGCAGCGCACGGTCCCGGCCGACGGAGCCCGCGCCGAGGGTCTGGGCGGCGCTGAAGAAGCCGTGCCTGACATGGAGGCCGACGGCGACCATCGCGACGCCGTAGATCGCGTTGCCGTACCAGGTGCTGAAGGTGGCGACGACGTTCTCGTACGGGCGGCCCGCCTCGCCGTTGGGGTTCACGTGGCCGGTGGTCAGGTCCAGCAGATGCCAGACGACGAACAGCGCGAGGATCACGCCGCCCCAGCGCATGGTGCGGGTCGCGTAGCTGGTGCGGGCCCGCCGGTGCCGGTAGCCGACCGGGCGGGCCGCGATGTCCCGCCGGCTGAGCTGGTAGGCGGCCACCCCGTGCGCGACGACGGCGGCCAGCAGCCCGACCCGCGCCAGCCACAGGAACCACTCGTGGTGCAGCACGGGCTCGCCGACGGTGCGCAGCCAGTGGGCGTAGCCGTTCATGTCGTCGGGGCCGAAGAACACCTTGAGGTTCCCCAGCATGTGGAAGACCAGGTACAGCAGCATCAGCGCGCCGCTGACCGCCATCACGGTCTTCTTGCCGATGGTGGAACGCCAGAGCCGGACCGGGGTCGGCGGGGGACGTTCGGGCCGTCCACCGCGTGCGGTGCGCGTCGCCAGTGCCATGACACCCGACCGTAGGGAGCGGCCGCCGCATCGGTCCAAGACATAGATCCAGTGATTTCGATAGGCACTGGCTATGCTGGAATGAACCGCTGGTGACCGGGGTGCGAGACAGGAGGCGGCGGGGTGCAGTGGCAGCAGCTCAGATACTTCACGGCGGTGGCCGAGACCCGGCACTTCACCCGCGCGGCGCAGCGCGAGCACGTCTCCCAGCCGTCCCTCTCCCAGCAGATCCGCGCGTTGGAGCGGGAGTTGGGCGCGGAGCTCTTCCACAGGGCGCGCGGCCACATCTCGCTCACCGACGCGGGCGCCGCGCTGCTGCCGCTGGCCCGCCGCATCCTCGCCGACACGGAGACCGCGCGGCGCGAGGTGCAGGAGGTCGCCCAGCTGCGGCGCGGCCGGGTGCGGCTGGGCGCGCCGCCGAGCCTGTGCGCCAGCCTGGTGCCGGACGTGCTGCGCGAGTTCCGCGACCGCTACCCCGGCATCGAGCTGCTGGTCCACGAGGACGGTTCGCAGGACCTGGTCCGCGCGCTCGCCGCCGGCGAGCTGGACCTGGCGCTGGTCATCACCCCGCTGACCGGGCAGGCCCCGGCGCTGGCGACGGAGGAGCTGTCGCGCGAGGAGCTGGTGGTGATCTCCCCGCCGGTCGAGGACGAACGGCCGCTGCCGGCCGGGCCGATCGCGATCGAGGAGCTGCGGGACCGGCCGCTGGTGATGTTCCGCCACGGGTACGACCTGCGGGAGCTGACCCTGGCCGCCTGCCAGGCGGCCGGCTTCGAGCCGCGCTTCAGCGTCGCGGGCGGCGAGATGGACGCGGTGCTCAGCTTCGTCCGCGCCGGGCTCGGCCTCGCGGTGGTCCCCCGCATGGTCGCCGAGCGCGCGGGGCTGCGGACGACCCGCTTCCTCCCACCGGGCCTGAACCGCACGATCTCCCTGGCCCATCGCGGCGACGTCTCACCCCCGAGGGCGGCCCGCGAACTCCGCCGCATCATCCTCACCCACAGCGGGGTCGCCTCCTAGCCGGGAGTCGCGTGGGCCTTCCACGCCGGTGGCGGTCGAGGCGCGGCGGACCGCGCGGGCGGTGGGCCGCGCCCCGACCGCGCACCCGGCCGTCAGTGACCGTCGTCGTCCGCGCCGAGCCCCCTCGCGGCCCTGGACTCGACGGCGACCGACGCCAGGGCCAGCAGCCCCCCGGCCAGCAGCAGCAACGGCGGCAGCATCCACACGAAGGTCCCGCAGAGCAGCACCCCGGCCGCCAGCAGCGCCGACCCGCCGGGATCGCGCACCGCCGCCCCGGCCGCGCCGCGCAGCAGCGCGGCCGAGGCCCCGGCGCCGCCCTCCGCGCCGGGGCGCCACCCCGCCGCGACCCGCAGCAGCAGCACCGCCCACGCCAGCAGCAGCGCCCACGTCAGCACGCGCAGCCCGCCGGCGCCCGGCACCAGCCCGGCCTGCGCCAGTGACACGTTCCAGAGCAGGACCAGCGCGGCCGCCAGCGCTCCCACCGACAGCCGCCACAGCGCGCGCCACGCCGCCGCGAAGTCCCGCAGCAGGTCCGCCATCCGCACGCTGTGCCCGGTCAACTGCCGCCGCAGATGGGCGACCCCGGCGGCGAGCGCGGGCAGCAGCGTCACCAGGGGAACGGCCAGCAGCGCCACCACCGCGCCGACGATCACCACCTCGCCGAAGAGCGCGAGCCCACCGGCCCGCTCCCGTCGCGCGCCGGCACGTGTCCCCGCCCGCCCCCGCGCCGGGGGCCGCCTCGCCGCCATCCGCCTCAGCCCTTCAGACCCTGGGTCGCGACCCCGTCGACGATGTACCGCTGGAAGAGCACGAAGAAGATCAGCACCGGCACCAGCGCCAGCACCGCCGCCGCCATCTGCGCCCCGTAGTCCGACGTCGTCGTCTGGTCCGTGTACTGCCGCAGCATCAGCGGCAGCGGATAGGAGTCAGGCGAGCGCAGATAGATCAGTGGCGCCAGGAAGTCGTTCCAGCTCCAGATGAACGCGAAGATCGACGCCGTCGCCAGCACCGGCCGCATCAGCGGCAGCACGATCGAGACGAAGATCCGCGGATGGCCCGCGCCGTCGATCCGGGCCGACTCGTCCAGTTCACGCGGCAGGTTCCGCATGAACTGGACCATCAGGAAGACGAAGAACGCG
Organism: Streptomyces zhaozhouensis; assembly: GCF_900230195.1. Taxonomy (GTDB): domain Bacteria; phylum Actinomycetota; class Actinomycetes; order Streptomycetales; family Streptomycetaceae; genus Streptomyces; species Streptomyces zhaozhouensis. The sequence continues at coordinate 228,844 of NZ_OCNE01000001.1, read as the reverse complement.
TCCGTCGCCAGGAACTTGCCCACCAGCAGCGGCAGATAGGAGTCGGTCCAGCCGATCTCGTTGAACATGATGAACTGCGGGATGATCACCACGTGGAACGGGAGCAGCAGCGTCCCGATCATCAGCGCGAAGAAGACGCTCCGCCCGGGGAACTCGATCCGCGCGAAGGCGTAGGCGGAGACCGAGCAGGACAGGCAGACGCCGGCCACCGAGGCGACGGCCAGGAAGAGCGAGTTGCCGAAGAAGGTCCAGAACGAGATCCCGCCGATGCCCTCGAACGCCTTGCGGAAGTTGTCCAGGGTGGTCTCGTCGGGGATCAGCCCCGTCTGGCCGATGATCTCGTTGCTCGGCCGGAACGCGGAGAGCAGCATCCACACGCCCGGGTAGAGCACCACCAGCGCCAGCGCCCACGCCGCGAGGTGGAAGCCGAGCGTCCGCCCGCGCCTGCGGCCCGCCGCGCGCCGGGAGAGCGCGCCGTGCGCCCGCGCGCGCTCGCTCGCCGGGGCGGCGCCGTCCGCCGGTGGCTCCGGTCGGGGTTCCGTCTGAAGTGGAGTGCTCATCGGCCGTCTCCCGAGTAGTGGACCCAGTACCTGGAGGTCCTGAAGAAGACCAGGGTGATGATGCCGACCACGATCACCAGCAGCCAGGCCATCGCGGCGGCGTAGCCGAGCTGCCCCTGGCCGAAACCGCGCTGGTAGAGGTAGAGGGTGTAGAAGAGCGTGGAGTTGGCGGGGCCGCCCTGACCGCCCGAGATGATGAACGCCGAGGCGAAGATCTGGAACGAGTTGATCGTCTCCAGCACCAGGTTGAAGAAGAGCACCGGCGAGAGCATCGGCAGCGTGATCCGGAAGAACCGCCGCGCCGGGCCCGCGCCGTCCACCTGCGCCGCCTCGTACAGCTCGTGGGGGATCTGCTTGAGCCCGGCCAGGAAGATCACCATCGGCGCGCCGAACTGCCAGACCGCCAGCAGGATCATCATCGGCAGCGTCAGGTCCGGGTTGCCGACCCAGCCGCCGGCCGACATCCCGAAGAACTGGCCGATGTCGTCGACGATGCCCTGGTCGTTGAACATCGCCTTCCAGACGATGGCCACGGAGACGCTCGCCCCGATCAGCGACGGCGCGTAGAAGAGCGAGCGGTAGGTGCCCTGCCCCCGGCGCCGGGAGTTGAGCAGCATCGCCACGCCCAGCGCGGCCGCCAGCTTGATCGGCGTGCCGACCACGGCGTAGGTCGCCGTCACCTCGACGGAGTCCAGGAAGCGCGGGTCGTCGAGGAGCCGGTCGAAGTTGTCGAGGCCGATCCAACTGCCGCCCCTGATCGGGTGGTAGTCGGTGAAGGCGAGATAGAGGGAGGCGATCATCGGCCCCGCCGTCAGGGCGATGAAGCCCAGCAGCCAGGGCGCGAGAAAGGCGTAACCGGCCCGCGTCTCGGCGGTGCGCCGCCGGGAGGGGGGCGGTCCTGGCCGGCGCTTGGGCGCGGCCCGGGACGCCTGCGGGGACAGCGACATGGGCGTTTTCCGTTCGGGGAGGTTCCGGGAGGTCGAGGGGGGTTCAGGAGGCGGGGAGAGGGCGCGGGTTCCCCTGACGCGCGCGGGCGGCCGGTGCCGGTGGGGGCGCCGGCCGCCCGCGCGGTGGTCGGGGGCCGCGCGGTGCGCGGTGGGCGATCAGTAGGTGATCAGCAGGTTCTGCGCCTCGGAGAACCAGCGCTCGACGAAGTCGTCGACGCTCATGTCCCCGTAGCCGAACTCGTTCCCCAGCACCTGCACGTACTCCTGCTCGGCGGCGCCGAAGCCCTCCGGGTGGAACGGGGCCGACTCGGTGACATACCCCTCGTCCCGCACCCGCTGCTCGTACTCCACGACCCGCTCGTCGGGGCTGCCGGGCTCCACCTGGAGCGAGTCGAGGCGTTCCTGGGCGGCCGGGATGCCCAGCTCGGTGCCGATGATCTCGCCGGCCTCGGGGGAGTTGACCAGGAAGTCGATCAGCATCGCCGACTCCTCCGGGTGCGCGCTGTTCGCGCCGACCGCCAGCTGCATGGTCGGCTTCAGGAACAGGTGCTTCTCGCCGTCGGGGCCCGAGGGGGGCGGCATCAGCTGGAGGTTGTCGCTGCCGGCGTCCTGGGACGCCTGGCTGAGCATGTTGTCCCAGTTGAACTCGACGGGGGTCTCCGCCGAGGTGAAGCCGCTCTTCGGCAGCAGCTGCTCGGTGCGGGCCGTGGGGAAGGTGAGGTTCTCCGGCTCCCGCAGCGGGTCGGCCTCGGTGATGAACTCCCGCATGTCGTCCTCGGAGAAGTTCATCTCGCCGTTCTCGGCGAACGGCTCGACCCCCTGCTGCACCAGGTGGATCATGAACAGCCACCAGACCATCGTGTAGTCGTTGCCGCCGTAGACCTGCGGGTCCATCCCCGCACCGGCCTCGCTGGTGGTCCTCATGAACTCCCGGTAGTCGTCCCAGTCGTAGTCCCAGTCGGGCAGCTCGACGCCCAGCTCCTCGATCAGGTCCGGGTTGTAGAAGAGCGCGAAGGTGTTGGTGCCGGTGGGCACGGCGACCAGCTGCTCGTTGGCCCGCCCGGAGGCCAGCAGCTCCTCCTCGATGCCGGAGGTGTCCAGCACGCCGCCCTCGAACTCGCCGAGATCGTAGAGGAGTCCGCCGTTGCCGTACTCCAGCAGCCGGGAGAGGTCCATCTGCATCACGTCGGGCAGCTCGCCCGAGGTGCCGTCCGTGCTGCGCTGGGTCCAGTAGTCGTTGAACTCGGCGAAGCTGGTCTGCACGGTGATGCCGGGGTTCTGCTCCTCGAAGAGGTCGACGGCCTCCTGGTAGCGGTCGGCCCGCCCCTCGGTGCCCCACCAGGTGAACCGGAGGGTCACCGTTCCGTCGTCGTCGCCCCCGCCGTCGCCGCCGCAGGCGGCCAGCGTCAGCACGCCGGCCAGGGCCACGGCGAGCCCTCTCAGCGCGGTCTTCCTGTTGGGCATCGAAGCGCCTCCTTGCTCGGTGAACAAAACGGGAACGGCCCGCCGTGAATCGATTCATTTAATGGCCGGAAAACGGCGCGGCTCAGCGATCGGGAAGGGGGCCCCAGCACCCGCCCCCCTGGGTGATCGGCGAGCGCTCGGGTCCCCGGAGTCTGGCAACGCCAACTCGTCCCCGTCAAGGGGTGTGCAGGCCGCACGGCACCCCGCCCGCCGTGTGCCGCGCCGCGCGTCCGCAGTGTCGAACGAGGCGCGGCGCAGCCGGCTCCCCGGGGCGGGCCATGGGCGTGAAACGCTTCATTGAACGCCCTCCGATCCGGGTATCGCGGGACGGTGCCTCACCCCTGGGCGACCGGCCGGCACAGGACCGGGTTCTGGAGCTCCGTGCAGGGGCGGTGGCCGTGGGCGCGGACGAGGTCGCGGCCGACCTCGTCGGTCAGATAGCGCAGAAAGCTCGCGGCCAGCGACTTCGCCGGCAACTCGCCGTAGGTGTAGGCGTACTCGGTCTCCCAGAACGGGTAGGCCCCGTAGTCGGCGGCCTCCGTCGACGCCTCGTGGCCGGAGAGCCTGACGCGGGGCAGGTTCTCGCGTTCCTGGGCCGCGCCCAGCTCGGCGTAGCCGAGCGCGCCCGGCGTCTCGGCCACCGTGTCCAACACCTCGGGCGTCGCGTCGCGTTCGCAGCGGGTCAGCCGGTCGCGTGCGCCCGGATCGCGGTCGCGGCAGTTGTCCGAGGTGCTGCCTGGCTCGCGGAAGCCGTCGAGCACCCGCTGCTGGAGGACCCGCCGGGTGCCGGACTTGTCGTCCCGGCCGACCAGGCGGATCGGCACGTCCTCGCCGCCCAGCTCGCCCCAGTTGGTCAGGCGTCCCTCGAAGATCGCCCTGACCTGCTCGGGGGTGAGGTCCAGGACGCCCGCCTCCTCGTTGATCACCAGAGTGAAGAGGGAGAGCGCGACGGGGCGCGGCAGCAGCCGGGGGTGGCCGTCGCCCTTCGGGCCGTCGGAGAACGCCAGCATGGACGGCTCGCCCCGCTCGTGCTCCCGGCCGGCGGATTCCAGCGCGTTCAGACCGTTGGCGCTGCCGTCGGCGGTGACGGTGATGCGGGAGCCGGGGCAGGTGTCCTCGTAGGCGGTCGCCGCCTCCTCCAGCACCGGCGCGAACGCCGTGGAACCGGTCAGGGCCAGCTCACCCGAGGCGCAGTCCAGCGGCGCGTTCTCGTCGCGGAGCGAGAGGAGCGACTGCGTGACGATGATGACCATCAGGAAGCAGACCAACGAGATGGCCGGCACCGAGGTGCCGGTGCGGCTCCGTGTCTCCGGGATGTCGCCCGAGCCGACGCCGCCCTTGATCCCGCCGATCACCTTGGGGGGCGCGAACTCGGCGCCCGCCGCCCGGGTCGCGCCCGGCTCGCGCTCCAACGCGGCCAACACCTTGTAGTGGGTGCCCCTGTTCATCGGGACCCGGGGCAACTGGATGACCCCGTTCCTGACATGCAGCCCCGAGTCGCCCTCGAACGACGGCCGCAGATAGGGGTGGCTCAGCTCGGTGACGACCAGTCCGGCCACCCGTCGGTCGGGGAAGACGACGCGGATGCCGACGCGGTCGTCGTCCAGGACCGCGTAGTCGGACTCGTCGATGTGGGTGGCGCCGTTGTTCTCGAAGCGCAGCAGCACGAACGAGGGGTCGAGCAACGGCGTGCCGCCGTCCCGTTCCAGCCGTTGCAGCGCGCCGGCGTACGCCGAGTGCACCTCGTCGCTGGCGATGGTGTCCATCTGCACGCGGTAGCCGAGGCGCTTGCGGCCGACGAAGACGAACTCGTAGAGCGCGGCGAGGATGGGGACCACCACACCGAGGACGGTGAGGAAGACGTCCCACCGAAGGATGTCCACCCGGCAAACGTATGACCTAGGTTGACGGGGCGTGGGCAAGGTGGGTGAGCCGTCGACGGCTGTTCATCCGGGCGTCAACCGGGCGCCGGCGCCCGCGCGGGACGCGGGGCGCGAGGGGCGTGCGCGCCGGAGCGCGCCGCGTCGGGCACACCGAACGGGAGAGACGGATGCGACTGAGGAACAGGCGGGCCCCCTTGCTGACGGCGGCCGTCGCCGCCCTGCTGCTGGGGGCGACCGCCCCGGCCGGGGCCACCACCGGGACGGACGGCGGGGGCTGGGAGCCGGCGCCCTCCGCGCCGTGGGAGATGCCGGCGGGGGAGCGCTGCGACGCGCCGGTCAGCGGCGTGCCGGTGGTGGACGAGGTCGAGCGGCTGGTGCTGGCCGCCCACGCGGACGGGACGCCGGCCACGGTGCTCTACCGGGGGCCGCTGGTGGTGCGCGTGACCAACGACGACACCGGCGCCACCCACGACACGGACATCGGCGGGACCGCGCTGGTGCGCTACGGGACCGACGGCTCCGAGCACTGGTCGGTGGCCGGGCCGGTGCTGGTCGGCGTCGCGGAGCACGGCGGCAACCTGGGCCGCGGCCTCTACACCGTCGACGGCCTGTTCACCCTGGAGATAGACGCCGACGGCTACCGCACCGTCACCCAGGCCGCGGGCGGGGTCGACGACCTCTGCGCGCGGGTCGGCGCCTGACGGCCCGACCGGCCCTACCGCCACCGTCGCGGGGGCGGCGCCGGTGCGCCCGGGCGCACCGGCGACCGCCGCGCGCTCAGGCGAGGCCGAGCTTCGCCTCCCTGGCCCGCGCGACCGCCTCCTCCTCGCCGTCGAACTCGACCTTCGCCACCCGCTGCCGGCCGAAGGCGAACAGCAGCAGCTCGCTCGGCTCGCCGGTCACCGTCACGACCGGGGTGCCCTTGTGCGCCACGACCGTCTGCCCGTTGGGCCGGCGCAGCACCAGGCCGACCGGACTGCGGCGGCCCAGCATCCGGCCCGAGGACTCCAGCCGGCGCCACAGCGCGTCGGCGAAGACCGGGTCGAGCGAGCGGGGCTTCCACTCCAGCCCGGTCCTGCGGACGTCCTCGCCGTGCACGAAGAACTCCACCGTGTTCGCCGCCTCGTCGACCTGCTTCAGCGAGAACGGCGAGACCTTCGAGGGACCGGACCTGAACATCTGGACCAACTCGTCGTACGGGCGGGCCGCGAACTCGCCCCGCACCCGCTCGCCCCTGGCGGCCAGCGGCTTGATCACCAGCCCGCCGGCCGCGTCGGCCCGGCGCTCCCGGACCACGAGGTGGGCGGCCAGATCCCGGGTGGTCCACCCCTCGCACAGGGTGGGGGCCTCCGGCCCGGCGGACTCCAACAGATCGGCGAGCAACAGGCGTTCACGCTTGGCATGGGTAGACATGACCCCAGGGTATGACCTCCCGCTGACAACGCAGCGTAACCGCGCGGACGCGCCCGTCACGGGCCCCGGCGCGAGGCAGAATGGGGCCATGTCCCGCACCCCGCCCCCTCGGCTCGCCCCCGAGATCGCCGCGCGCCTCAAGCGGAACGCCGACGGCCTCTTCCCCGCGATCGCCCAGCAGCACGACACCGGAGAGGTGCTGATGCTCGGCTGGATGGACGACGAGGCCCTGCGCCGCACGCTGGTCACCGGCCGTTGCACGTACTACAGCCGCAGCCGCCGGGAGTACTGGGCCAAGGGCGACACCTCGGGCCACGTGCAGCACGTCAAGTCGGTCGCGCTGGACTGCGACGGGGACACCGTGCTGGTCAGGGTCGACCAGGTCGGCGCGGCCTGCCACACCGGTGACCGCACCTGCTTCGACGCCGACGAACTGCCGCTCGGCGGGGGCGCGGAGACCGCCTGACCGGCGCGCGGAGCGTTCCCGGCGGCCCGGAGGGTCGCCCGCTGTCAGCGGTGTCGCCTAGGCTCAACGGCCATGACCACTGAGGACATCGACCGTTTCCGGGTGCTCGCCAAGGAACGCCGGGTCATCCCGGTGACCCGTCGCCTCCTCGCCGACGGCGACACCCCGGTCGGCCTGTACCGCAAGCTGGCCGCCGGCCGGCCCGGCACGTTCCTGCTGGAGTCCGCGGAGAACGGCCGCACCTGGTCCCGTTACTCCTTCGTCGGCGTGCGCAGCGCGGCCACGCTCACCGTGCGTGACGGGCAGGCGCACTGGGTCGGCAGGCCGCCGGTCGGGGTGCCGGTGGAGGGGGACCCGTTGACCGTGCTGCGGGAGACGCTGCGGGTGCTGCACACGCCGCGCGACCCGGAGCTGCCGCCGTTCACCGGGGGGCTCGTCGGCTATCTCGGCTACGACGTGGTGCGCCGGCTGGAGTCCATCGGCGAGGACACGGTGGACGACCTGCGGCTGCCCGAGCTGACGATGCTCCTCGCCTCCGATCTCGCGGTGCTCGACCACCGCGACGGCACGGTGCTGCTGATCGCCAACGCCTTCAGCGACCTGCCGCTCGGCGAGGACGAGGAGCGGCTCGCCGAGGTGCACGCCGACGCGGTGGCGCGGCTGGACGCCATGGCCGCCGACCTGACGCGTCCGGTCGCGATGAGCGCCGTCGCGCTGCCGCCCAGCGAACTGCCGCCCTTCACCGCGAGGTTCGGCGGGGAGCGGTACCGGAGCGCCGTGGAGGCGGTGAAGGAGTACGTGCGGGCGGGCGACGCGTTCCAGGTGGTGCCCTCCCAGCGGTTCGAGACGCCGTGCGCCGCCGGCGCGCTGGACGTCTACCGGGTGCTGCGCACCACCAACCCGAGCCCCTACATGTATCTCTTCCGGTTCGCGGGCGAGGCGGGGGAGAGCGGCTTCGACGTGGTCGGCTCCAGCCCCGAGGCCCTGGTCAAGGTGACGGAGGGCCGCGCCATGCTGCACCCCATCGCGGGCACCAGGCCGCGCGGGGCGACCCCGGGCGAGGACGCGGCGCTCGGCGCCGAGCTGCTGGCCGACCCCAAGGAGCGCGCCGAGCACCTGATGCTCGTCGACCTCGGCCGCAACGACCTCGGGCGGGTCTCGGTGCCCGGCACCGTCGAGGTCGTCGACTTCATGTCGGTCGAGCGGTACAGCCACGTGATGCACATCGTCTCCACGGTCACGGGGCAGTTGGCCGAGGGCCGCACCGCGTTCGACGCGCTCACCGCCTGCTTCCCGGCCGGCACGCTCTCGGGCGCGCCGAAGCCGCGCGCCATGGAGATCATCGAAGAGCTGGAGCCGACCCGGCGGGGGGTCTACGGGGGCTGCGTCGGCTACCTCGACTTCGCGGGCGACGCGGACACCGCGATCGCCATCCGCACCGCCGTGCTGCGGGACGGCGTGGCCCATGTGCAGGCCGGCGCGGGGGTGGTCGCGGACTCCGATCCGGTCGCCGAGGACACCGAGTGCGCCAACAAGGCGGCGGCCGTGCTCAGGGCGGTGGCCACGGCCGGGAGGTTGCGCGGTAGCGTGGAAGCGTGAGCCGAAACCCGTCCGACAGTGCCAGGGTGTCGCGCCGTGCACTCGGCGCGGCGCTGCTGAGCGGCGCGGCCGGGGCAGCCGTCGTGCTGGTCTCGGCCGGTCAGACCTGGGGCGAGGGGGATGCCCAGGGCGGCGGCGGCGAGCTGCCGGTGACGGCCAGCGGGAGCGCGGTCTCCGGGCTGCCGAGCGCGTTGGCGCTGGTCGGCCTCGCCGCGCTGGTCGCGGTCTTCGCGGTGCGCGGCACCGGCCGGTTCGTGGTGGCCTCGGTGCTGGCGCTCAGCGGCGCCGGCTCGATCGGCGCCGCGCTGCTGGGCTACGGCGACACGGAGGCGCTGGACCGCGCGGCGGCCGAGGCGATGGGCATCTCGGACGTGGCGGTGACCTCGGTGAGCCACACCGGCTGGCCCTGGTTCTCCGCGTTGGGCGGGCTGTTGCTGCTGTGCGCCGGCCTGTTGGCGCTGAGCTACGGCCGGCAGTGGCCGGCCATGTCCAGCCGTTACGAGCGCGGCGGCCGCGAGGCGCGCGGCCGGCGGGGCGGTCGCGGCGGCGCGGGCGACCCCGAGCGGCCCGAGGACATCTGGCGCGCGCTGGACCGGGGCGAGGACCCCACCTGACCGGCCGGCCCCGTGCCGCCCCGGGGCGCGTGGTGACGCACCCCACCCGTCACGCCGTGAACGGCCTGCCACAATGGAGGGGGGCGCGGGACGTGAGCGCCCGGCACCTTTTCTTTCCCAGAGGAGCGCACATGGCGGGCCAGCACGACCACGGACACACCCCTGCCGCCTGGACGGCGGTGACCATCGCCTTCATCGGGTTCTGCCTCGGCAGCTACTTCACCGTCGTCGCGCAGCCGTGGGGCGTCGCGGCCAGCGGTGTGGTGCTGGTGCTGGCCGGCGTGGTCGGTCTCGTGATGCGGGCGATGGGCCTCGGCCAGCAGCCGGCCCCGGCGCGGGCCGCGAAGCCGGCCGTCGCGGCCGAGCCCGCGCCGGTCGTCGAGCCGGCGACGCCGGCCGCCGCCGGCTGACGGGGGCCGCCGACCGGCCCACTTCCGCACGCGCGGTGCCGCGGCGGTGGTGAGACTGGTCACATGCGGCAACGACAGCGACTTCTCGACGCGGGAGCACCACTGGCCGCCGTCGCCCTGGGGGGCGCGGCGGTCGGTTGCGTCGTGGTCAGGGACCCGACGCGGGCCGGGAGCTTCCCGCCCTGTCCGCTGCTGACCGGGTGGGGCGTGCACTGCCCGGGGTGCGGCGGGTTGCGGGCCGTGCACGCCCTGGCGCACGGGGAGTGGTCGGCGGCGTGGCACGCGAACGCGTTGGTGGTCGTCGGCGGGGTGCTCGTCGGGCTGGGGCTGCTGGCGTGGCTGGCCGCGGCCCTGGCCGGCGTCTCGTGGCGGGTGACTCCGCCGGCCTGGGCCGGGTGGACGGCGCTGGCCGGCGCGACGGCGTTCACGCTGCTGCGCAACGTGCCGCCCGGCGCGTTCCTCGCGCCCGGGGGGTAGGGGCGACGACGGCGGTCCCGCCCGGTGGGGCGGGTGGCCGCCCGCGCCCCGGTGCGGGGTGGGGCGGTGGGCCGAGCGCGGCTCTTGAGCGGGTCGATACCGCGCTGACCAGGGGTTTCGCGGGGTGGGTGCAGGTCCCTGCGTTCTGCGTGGGCGGGTGGTGAGGGGGCGGCGGGCGGCGGATACTATCGGTGGGGATTGCTCTCCCCACACCGACAGGAAGGGGCCGGTCGCGTGAGTGTGCTCGACGAGATCATCGAGGGAGTCCGCGCCGACCTCGCAGAGCGGCAGGCGCGGGTCTCTCTTGACCAGCTCAAGGAGCGCGCCGCCGCGGCCCCCCCGGCGAAGGACGGGGTGGCCGCCCTCAAGGGGGACAGCGTCACCGTCATCTGCGAGGTCAAGCGCTCCAGCCCGTCCAAGGGCGCGCTGGCCGCGATCGCCGACCCGGCCGGTCTCGCCGCCGACTACGAGGCGGGCGGCGCCGCCGCCATCTCCGTGCTGACCGAGCGCCGCCGCTTCGGCGGCTCGCTCGCGGACCTCTCCGAGGTGCGCGCCCGGGTGGACGTCCCGGTGCTGCGCAAGGACTTCGTCGTCACCTCCTACCAGCTGTGGGAGGCCCGCGCGCACGGCGCGGACCTGGTGCTGCTGATCGTCGCGGCGCTGGACCAGCCGGCGCTGGTCTCGCTCGTGGAGCGCGCCGAGTCGATCGGCCTGACGCCCCTGGTCGAGGTGCACGACGAGGACGAGGTGGAGCGCGCGGTGGACGCCGGCGCCCGGATCATCGGGGTGAACGCCCGGGACCTGCGCACGCTCCAGGTCGACCGGTCCACCTTCGAGCGGGTGGCGCCCGAGATCCCGGAGGGGATCGTCCGGGTCGCCGAGTCCGGGGTGCGCGGCCCGCACGACCTGATCGCCTACGCCAACGAGGGCGCCGACGCCGTGCTAGTCGGCGAGTCCCTGGTGACCGGCCGTGACCCGCGCACGGCCGTCGCCGACCTGGTCGCCGCCGGCGCCCACCCCGCCCTGCGGCAGGGGCGCTGAGCCGTCATGCCCGCCGCCCCCTCCGCCGAGCGCGCCCCCGCGCCGCCCCGAGACCGCCGCGACCGCGCGGTCGGGCGGATAGCGGTGCGCGGCGCCAGGGGCGCACGCCCGCGCGGCCCCCGCGCGCCCGCGCGCCGGGTGCTCGGCCGTCGGGTGCGGTATCACATCGGCTGCGAGCCCGGTCAGATCAGCGGTCGCCGATGGCCGGCCGCCCCCCGGGCCTGACCGGCCCCCGTCCCCAGGGGACGCGACGCGCGGCCCCGTCGCACGGCGCCGCGCCGCCCCCGCACCCCCTCACGCGCCACCGCGCGCCCCGGCGTCCCGCCGGGCGCCCCGGCGCGTTCCAAGCGTTTCCCGTCGCTTTCGTACCGCTTCGTACCGCTTCGCTCCGCGCGCCTCCCGAGTCGCGCGCCGTCCCGGAAGGCAGCAGTCACCCATGTCCGCCGAGTACTTCCATCCCGACCACGAAGGCGAGGTGCCCGACGCGCGCGGGTACTTCGGCGCCTTCGGCGGCACCTTCGTCCCGGAGGCCCTGCGGGCCGCCATGGACGAGGTCGCCGACGCCTACGAGAAGGCCAGGAACGACCCCGCCTTCGTCGCCGAGCTGGACGACCTGATGGTCAACTACGCCGGCCGTCCGAGCCCGCTCACCGAGGTGCCGCGGTTCGCCGAGCACGCCGGCGGCGCCCGGGTCTTCCTCAAGCGCGAGGACCTCAACCACACCGGCTCGCACAAGATCAACAACGTGCTGGGTCAGGCGCTGCTCACCCGCCGGATGGGCAAGACCCGGGTGATCGCCGAGACCGGCGCCGGGCAGCACGGCGTCGCCACCGCGACCGCCTGCGCGCTCTTCGGCCTGAAGTGCACCATCTACATGGGGGAGATCGACACCGAGCGCCAGGCGCTCAACGTCGCCCGGATGCGGATGCTGGGCGCCGAGGTGATCGCCGTCTCCTCGGGGAGCCGCACCCTGAAGGACGCCATCAACGAGGCGTTCCGCGAGTGGGTGGCCACCGTCGACGAGACCCACTACCTGTTCGGGACGGCGGCCGGGCCGCACCCGTTCCCCGCACTGGTGCGGGACTTCCACCGGGTGATCGGCGTCGAGGCCAGGCGGCAGATCCAGGAGCGGGTCGGCCGGCTGCCGGACGCCGTGGTGGCCTGCGTCGGCGGCGGCTCCAACGCCATCGGCCTCTTCCACCCCTTCGTGGCCGACGCCGACGTGCGGCTGGTCGGCTGCGAGGCGGCCGGCCACGGCGTGGAGTCCGGGGAGCACGCGGCGACGCTGACCGCCGGCGAGCCCGGCATCCTGCACGGCTCGCGTTCGTTCGTCCTCCAGGACGACGAGGGCCAGATCACCGAGCCGTACTCGATCTCCGCCGGTCTCGACTACCCCGGCATCGGTCCCGAGCACGCCCATCTCAAGGCGAGCGGGCGCGGCGAGTACCGCCCGGTCACCGACGCACGGGCGATGGAGGCGCTGCGGCTGCTCTCCCGCACCGAGGGCATCATTCCGGCCATCGAGTCGGCCCACGCGCTGGCCGGCGCGCTGGAACTGGGCCGCGAGCTCGGCGAGGACGCCGTGCTGGTGGTCAACCTCTCGGGCCGCGGCGACAAGGACATGGACACCGCCGCCCGGTACTTCGGGCTCTACGACGGCGAGGAGAACGACCGGTGAGCGAGCAGCAGACGGCAGGCGGACGACTCGACCTGCTGAGCGCCACACTGGCCGACACGGCCGCGGCCGGCCGCGCCGCGCTCGTCGGCTACTACCCGGCCGGCTTCCCCACCGTGGACGGCGCGGTGCGCGCCGCGACCGCCATGGTGGAGGGCGGCTGCGACATCGTGGAGATCGGGCTGCCGCACAGCGACCCGGTGCTGGACGGCCCGGTGATCCAGACCGCCGACGACATCGCGCTGCGCGGCGGGGTGCGGATCGCGGACGTGCTGCGCACCGTGCGCGAGGTGCACGCGGCGACGGGCGTCCCGGTGCTGGTGATGACCTACTGGAACCCGGTGGACCGCTACGGCCCCGAGCGTTTCGCCGCGGAGCTGGCCGAGGCGGGAGGCGCCGGGTGCATCCTGCCCGACCTGCCCGTCGAGGAGTCCGACGCCTGGCGCAAGGCGGCCGAACAGCACTCCCTCGCCACGGTGTTCGTGGTCGCGCCGAGCAGCAGGGACGAGCGGCTGGCCACCATCACGGCGGCCGGCAGCGGCTTCGTCTACGCGGCCTCGCTGATGGGCGTCACCGGCGGTCGGGCCGCCGTCAGCGCCCAGGCGGCCACCCTGGTCGAACGGACCAGGGCCACCACCGAACTGCCCGTCTGCGTCGGCCTCGGTGTCTCCAACGAGGCGCAGGCGGCGCAGGTCGCCGGGTTCGCGGACGGGGTGATCGTGGGCTCCGCCTTCGTGAAGGTGGTGCTCGAACACGAGGGCGACGAGCCCGGCGCCCTGGCGCGACTGCGCTCCCTGGCCGGCGAGTTGGCGCGGGGCGTGCGCTCCGGGCGCTGAGGCGCGCGATGGCGTGAAACGCCCAGCCGGGGCGCGGTGCCGTGAGCGCCCGCGCCCCGGCCCCCGGACCCGACCGGTACAGTCGGTCCATGGGGATCGAGGGGACCGCGGAGGACATAGCCTGGCAGCCGCCGACCACCGTGGAGGAGCGGCTCTACCAGGCGGGGCTCCAGGCGGACTGGCCGGCGTACTTCGAGGTCGTGGCGGGCACCGACCTCTTTCTGCCCACGTCGCGTGATCTGGCGGACGCGGTGCCGGGACGGCTGCGGTTCAGCCCGTTCCACCACCCCGAGGTCAAGGGGCTGTGTTTGCCCGTCTACACCCGGGGGATGCTGCCGCCGCCCGTCGACGACGGGGTCTTCGAGCGTTCCTCGCTGGCCGACCTCGCGAAGTACTGGCCCCGGCCGGCGCGTTGGCTCGCGGTCAACCCGGGCACCCCGGTGGAGACGCTGCTGCCGGCCGAGCCGCGCAAGTGGAAGCGGCAGGCGAAGCACGGCGCCGAGGAGCGCCAGCTGAAGACGCTCTGGACGGGGCACCGCGGCGGCCCCATGGCGCACGGTCTGGCCTGCGGCGCCCTGCTGATGGTGAACAACGCGGCCATCTGGAACCACATGGGCTGGCAGAGCGGCGGCTACACCGAGGAGAAGGAGCTGCTGCGCTCCTGGTGGGGCGTGGGGAACCGGGCGCAGTGGCAGGAGATACTGCGCCGGCTGCTGGGCGGTCAGGTCATCTCGCCCGCCTGGGAGTTCGTGCTGCGGGTGCGGCAGGCGATGGTCCGGGAGTACGGGGCGACCCCGAACCCGGTGGCCTGGCGGGAGGCGGCCGAGCGGGTGCTGCTCTCCCGCACCGCCGAGGTGGTGGACCGCACGGGCCGGCCGCCCGAGTTCGACCTGGACGCCGACATCGCGCTGGCCCACGAGCTGATCGGCCAGGTGCTGCGGTACGAGTCCCGGTTCCGCGCCGACGGGCTGCTGACCGACGACGGCTGCGTGCGTTCCGTCCTCGCCTGGGACATGGGGCGGGCCTCCTGCATGGCGCGTTGGGGCCTGGGCGCGCGCTTCGCCGAGCCGCACGAGACCGAGCAGGCGGTGCTGCGGGCCGGCGAGGGGGCGCGCCAGGTCTACGACTCGTGGGGCGAGTTCGCCGCCGGCTATGTGCTGGGGCGCTGTCTGCACTTCGACAGCGAGGAGTTCGGCGACTGGTACACGGAGATGGTCGACGTCTTCCGCATCCTGACGACCGACCCGGAGAGCCCCTGGCTGAGCGTCCCCTGGGAGCAGCCGGCGGTCGACCTGACCGAGCGCTGAGCGCGGACGCCCCGGCCGCGCCGGGGAGTTCGCCCGGCCGGCGGGCGACTCGGGCGCGGCGCGCGGTAATCCGCCGGTATCGCCCGACAAGGGCCTAGCGTGACCGTTATGCGTGTACTGGTCACCGGAGGAGCCGGTTTCATCGGCTCGCACATCGTGGAAGAGTTGCTGACCGCCGGCCACGAGCCGACGGTGCTCGATATCCGCCCGCCCGTGCCGGGCGAGCCCTTCGCACAAGTCCCCTGGGTCCGCGCGGACATCCGCGACCCGCAGGCGCTGGCCCGCGCGCTGCCGGGGATGGACGCGGTCTGCCACCAGGCCGCCATGGTCGGCCTCGGCAAGGACTTCTCGGACGCGCCCGAGTATGTCGCCGTCAACGACCTGGGCACGGCCGGGCTGCTGGCCGCGATGGTCGACGCCGGGGTGCGCGACCTGCTGCTGGCCGGCTCGATGGTGGTCTACGGCGAGGGCCGTTACGACTGCCTGCGGCACGGTCAGGTCAGGCCGGGTCCGCGCCGGGTGGCCGACCTGGACGTGGGGCGCTTCGAGCCCCCGTGCCCGGAGTGCGGCGCGCCGCTGGTCCCCGGGCTGGTCGAGGAGGACGAGCCCGTCGACCCGCGCAGCGTCTACGCCGCCACCAAGCTGGCCCAGGAGAACCTGGCCTCGGCCTGGGCGCGGGACGTCGGAGGGCGGGCGACCGTGCTGCGCTACCACAACGTCTACGGCGACCGGATGCCGCGCGACACGCCCTACGCGGGGGTCGCGGCGTTCTTCCGCTCGTCGCTGGAGGCGGGCCAGCCGCCGCGGGTCTTCGAAGACGGCGCGCAGCGGCGGGACTTCGTCCATGTCACGGACGTCGCCAGGGCCAACGCGGTGGCGCTGGCCGCCCTCGCCGACCGGCGCGCCGGCAGCGTGCGGGCCTACAACACCGGCAGCGGGCAGCCGCACACCGTCGGGGAGCTGGCCGCGGCCCTGTCGGCGGCGCGCGGCGGCCCCGCGCCCGAGGTCACCGGCGCGTACCGGCTCGGCGACGTGCGGCACATCACCGCCTCGTCGGCCCGGCTCCACAAGGAGCTGAACTGGTCGCCCCGCGTCGGGTTCGAGGAGGGCGTGACCCGCTTCGCGAACGCCCCGCTGCGCGCCGTCTGAGCCCCCGCTCCCCGCCTGCCCACGCCGGCCGCGAACCGCCCGGCGGGGGTGGGATTTTCCCGCCGGTCCTTCGCGGGGCCTTCGCCGTTCCTCCGCCGGTCTTTCCTCGGCCGCCCGCCGGTTCACCGATGCGGGCGTCGTTCCGGGGGAGGAAAACCACCGCTTCGAGTGGCATGGCCGGCGCGTTGGCCCGCGCGTCCCCCACCCGCCCCCGGCGGCGGGACACACTCCCCGGCACACCTGCGCCCGTCGCGCGCCCCGGGCGCCGGCCGCGACGCGAGGAATCGAACGCCGGGTTTTATCAGCGGTGTTGTCCAGGTATACGGCGAATGTCTTCGTAGGGTGTGCGGGGTGACCAACCATTCATCCCCGCAGGGCGACCTGGTGCTGCCCTGCCTGAACGAGGCCGAGGCGCTGCCGTGGGTCCTCGACCGGGTCCCCGAGGGCTGGCGGGCCGTCGTGGTGGACAACGGCTCGACCGACGGCTCCGCCCGGATCGCCGAACGGCTGGGCGCCCACGTGGTGTTCGAGCCGCGCCGCGGCTTCGGCGCCGCCTGCCACGCCGGGCTGCTGGCCGCCACCGCCGAGCTGGTGGCGTTCTGCGACTGCGACGCGACCCTCGACCCGGGCGAACTGCCGCGGGTCGCGGCCCCGGTGGCGCGCGGCGAGGCCGACCTGGTGCTGGCCCGCCGCCGCCCGACCGACCGGGGCGCCTGGCCGCTGCACGCCAGGGTCGGCAACCAGGCGCTCTCCCGGCTGGTGCGCCGCCGCACCGGGCTGCGCCTGCGCGATCTCGGGCCGATGCGGGTGGCCCGCAGACAGGCCCTGCTGGCCCTGGACCTGACCGACCGGCGCAGCGGCTACCCGCTCCAGATGGTGGTGGGCGCCGTCGACGCCGGCTGGCGGGTGGTGGAGACCGAGGTGCCCTACCGGACCCGCGTCGGCGCCTCCAAGGTGACCGGCACCTGGCGCGGGACCTGGCACGCCGTGCACGACATGCGGGAGGTACTGAAGTGAGCACTTCGCCGGCCGGCCCCACGCTGCTGGTCATCGCCAAGGAGCCCGTCCCCGGGCGGGTCAAGACGCGGTTGACGCCGCCGTTCACCCCGGAGGAGGCGGCCGCGCTCGCCGAGGCGGCGCTCGCCGACACCCTCGCCACGCTGCTGCGGGTCCCCGCGCCCCGGCGGGTGCTGGTGCTCCAGGGCCGCCCCGGGCCGTGGCTGCCGCCCGGCTACGCCGTGGTGCCGCAGTGCGGCGGCGGCCTCGACCGGCGGATCGCGGCCGCGTTCGCCGGGTGTACCGGGCCCACCCTGCTGGTGGGCATGGACACCCC
Organism: Streptomyces zhaozhouensis; assembly: GCF_900230195.1. Lineage (GTDB taxonomy): Bacteria > Actinomycetota > Actinomycetes > Streptomycetales > Streptomycetaceae > Streptomyces > Streptomyces zhaozhouensis. The sequence goes on along the minus strand of NZ_OCNE01000001.1, from coordinate 211,670 downwards.
GCAACTGACCCCCCAGCTGCTGGCCCCGGCCACCGGGCCCGACAGCTGGCCGCCGGGGCGCGCCTGGTTCGGTCCCGCCGAGGACGGCGGCTTCTGGGCCCTCGGCCTCGCCGAGCCGCGCCCCGACCTGGTGCTCGGCGTGCCGATGTCGACACCCGACACCGGCCGCCTCCAGCGGCTGCGGCTCCGCGAGGCCGGTCTCGACGTGCGCGCCCTGCCGCCGCTGCGCGACGTGGACACGGCCGCCGACGCGGCCGAGGTCGCCGCCGCGCGACCCGGTGGACGGTTCGCCGCCGCCCACGCGCGGCTGGCGCCCGGGCCCGTGGCGGGGGGCCGGAACCGATGACGACGACGGCCGCGACCACGACCGCCTGGTCGACCGACCCCTACACGCTGGCGCTGCGCGCCGGCCGGGGCCCGCTCTTCCTGCGCCGTTCCGACGGCCACCGGCTGCGCCTGGAGGTCGAACGCTGGTGCGCCCGCCCCGACGCCGCCGACCGCACCGTGCTCGACCGCTGCGTGGGCACCGTGCTCGACGTGGGCTGCGGACCGGGCCGCATGGTGGCGGCGCTGGCCGGGCGGGCCGCCAGAGCGCTCGGCATCGACACCGCCTGGGCGGCCGTGCGGCACACCCGCGACCACGGCGGGGTCGCGCTGCACGCCTCAGTCTTCGACGCGCTCCCCGACGAGGGCGGCTGGGACAGCCTGCTGCTGATGGACGGCAACGTCGGCATCGGCGGTGACCCGCCGACGCTCCTGCGCCGTCTGGGCCAACTGGCGACGCCCGGCGGGCTGCTGCTGGTGGAGGCGGCGGACACCGAGGTGGACGAGCGGTTTCTGGCCTGGCTCGACGACGGCCGGGGCGGTACCAGCCCCGCGTTCCCCTGGGCCCGGGTCGGCGCCCGGGCGCTCTGCTCCCACGCGGAGGCGGCCGGCTGGGACCCGGTCGCCCACTGGACGGCCGGGTCCCGCGCGTTCCTGGCGCTGCGCCGGGGCTGACCCACCCCCGGTCCGCCCCTGGCGGGCCGGGGACGAACCCGCCCCCGCGAGGGGCTACCAGGTGGTCCGGTAGAGGTGGTTGACCAGTAGCGCCATCACCACCTGCGCGACCAGCCACCACCGCGCCCGCCGCGGCGGCAGCAGCGCCGTCAGCGGCAGCAGCCACATCACGAACGGCAGCCAGATCCGTTCCGTCTCCGCCTTGCTCATCCCCGACAGGTCGGCCACCAGCAGCGCGCCCAGCGCCGAACCCGACAGCACCACCAGCGCCCGGTACCCGCGCACCACCGGGCGCCCCGGCGCCAACTCCCGCAGCGCGCCGGCGAGTCGGGGCCCCCACTGCCACAGCGCCGCCGCCGTCGCCAGCCCCACCGTCAACACCTGGGCCGCGAGATTCGCCCAGACGAAGTAACCGTAGGGGCGTTGCCCGCCGGCGCCCGCGAAGTAGCGGTCCACCAGCACCTGGTACCCCTCGTACCACCAGAAGCCGCCCGCGGTGAAGACCGCCACCCAGGCCGCCACCCCCAGCAGCACATAGGGCAACGGCCGCCACGTCCTGGTCAGCGCCAGCACCGCGACGCCGACCAGCGCCATCAGCGTCAGCCCGTAGGACAGGTAGCACAGCAGCCCGAAGAGCACCCCGGAGCCGAGGGCCGCCCCGCGCCAACGCCACCCCGGCCCGCGCCGCGCGCCGCGCCCCGCCAGCGCCAGCAGCGCCACCGCCCACGCGGCGACCGCGGCGAAGTACGCGTCCGCCGAGACCCCGAGCCACACCGCCGCGGGCGCCAGCACCAGGAACGGCGCCGCCCGCCGCGCCAGCCGCTCCCCGGAGAGCAGCCGCACGGTGAGCAGCACGGCGGCCGGGATGGTCGCCGCCCACACCACGCAGAACAGCGACGCCCAGATCCCGCCGTGCAGCCCGATCCGGTCCAGCAGCGCGAACGTCAGCGTGGCGCCCGGCGGATGCCCCGCCACGTGCGCCGGCCAGTTGTCCACCGCGTCGATCGGGATGCGGTCGACGAACCCCTCGAGGAAGTGCCCCCACCCCGGCATCGCGTTGACCTCGCCGACCGAGCGCAGATACTCGTGCTTGGTCTCCAGGTTGTTGACCACCCCCCGGTGCCAGCCGTCGATCCAGGCCAGCGTGAGCAGCCACCCCGTCGACCCCGCCCAGCTCGCCGCCAGCAGCCAGCGCCACGGCAGCCGTCGCGCCAGCGCCGGCCCGTAGAGCACCCCGAGCCCCGCCAGCAGCAGTGCCGGCACGGTGCCGGGACCCACGTGCGGCGCCCAGCTCGCCAGCAGCGGCGGCGACTGGAGGCGCAGCCGGTCGCCGTCGTTGAGGGCCGTGCCGATCACCGCCGACGCGGCGAAGAGCACGGCGGCGACGGCCGCCGCCACCCACTCCCCGCGCCATCCCGCGTCCGGCGGATCGGGCACCGGCGGCTCCACCGCCTCCACCCGGGTACCGACCTGTTCTCTGGGCGGCTGTCGCACGCCCGCTGGCTCAACGCTCGGAGATCTCACACCGGGACAAACGAGACGAACCGTGCCGCGTCACCGGGTCGCCCGGCCGGACGCGCCCGTTCCGGGGCGTGTCCTGGCCGCCCCGGTGTCGTTTGGCCAGGCGTGAGCGCACGGAATCGAGAGGCACAGCGCAGCGCCAGGGAGCGACTGCGGGAGGAACGCGAACGGCAGCGCGCCGGGGAGCGGCGGCTGCGGCTGGTGAAGATCGGCGGCATCGCCGCGCTGGTCCTGGCCATCGCCGCCGGAGCCGGCTTCCTGGCGGCCGGCGACGGCAGCGACGACGACAACGCGGGCCCGGCGGCCGAGCCCATCACCGTCGGGGAGCGCGAGGCGCCGGCGGTGCTGACGATCTACGAGGACTTCCGCTGCCCCGCCTGCGCGCAGTTCGAGAACGCCTTCCGGTCGACGATCAACGAGCTGACCGAGTCCGGCCAGCTCCGTGTCGACTACCACCTGGTCACCATCATCGACGGCAACATGCGGGGCAACGGCTCCCGCTACGCGGCCAACGCGGCGGCCTGCGCCCGCGACCAGGGGGCCTTCCCGGAATACCACGACCTCCTCTTCCAGAACCAGCCGGCCGAGACGGACGACGCCTTCGCCGACAAGTCCCGGCTGATCGACCTGGCCAGGGACGTCGACGCGCTGGACAACGACGCGTTCCGCTCCTGCGTCCAGGACGGCACGCACGACGACTGGGCCAGCCGTTCCAACGCGGACTTCCTGGACGGCGACTTCAACGCGACCCCGACGGTGCTGCTCAACGGCGAGCGGATGGGCCAGGGCGGTGACCCCCTGACGCCGGAGTTCCTCCGCGACAGCGTCGCGGAGCTGGCCGGCTGAGCCGCCCCGGCGGCGGTGTCGGTCGGGGCGCCAGGGTCCACGATCGGCCGGTGGGGCGGCCTAGTTCAGCCCTCGCGCGCGGCCCGGTGGTAGCGTCGGCTGCACCATGGAGATCCTTGCCTCAATCCCCAGTCCGGGCACCAGCGAGATCGAGCTGGGGCCGCTGCCGCTGCGTGGCTACGCGGTATGCATCATCATCGGCGTCTTCCTGGCCATCTGGCTGGGCGGCCGGCGGTGGACGCAGCGCGGCGGGCAGCCGGGAACGGTCGCGGACATCGCCGTCTGGGCGGTGCCGTTCGGCCTGATCGGCGCGCGGATCTACCACGTCGTCACCGACCACCAGCTGTACTTCGACGAGGGCCGCGACCCCGTCGACGCGTTCAAGATCTGGGACGGCGGCATCGGCATCTGGGGCGCGATCGCCGGTGGCGCGCTGGGCGCGTGGGTCGCCTGCCGCCGCCGGGGGATCGCGCTGCCGCCGATGGCGGACGCGATCGCGCCGGGGATCGCGTTCGCGCAGGCCATCGGCCGCTGGGGCAACTGGTTCAACCAGGAGCTCTACGGTCGTCCAACCGATGTGCCCTGGGCTCTTCATATCGACGAGGAGAACATTTCCCCAGAGTTTCGGGGTGTTTATGACACGTTCCACCCGACCTTCCTCTACGAGTCCCTGTGGTGCGTGGGCGTCGGCGTGCTGGTGATCTGGGCCGACCGCCGCTTCCGGCTCGGCCACGGGCGATCGTTCGCGCTCTATGTCGCGGCGTACACGGTGGGCCGGTTCTGGATCGAGTACCTGCGGATCGACGAGGCCCACGAGTTCCTCGGGCTGCGGCTCAACAACTGGACGTCGATCGTCGTCTTCCTCGGCGCCGTCGCCTACCTGGTGGTCTCCGCCCGCCGCCACCCCGGCCGCGAGGAGGCCGTCGAGCCGTCGCCGGACGACCCGACGGCCCCGGAGAGCGCCGAGTCCGCCGAGCCGAAGGACGCCACCGCGAAGGACGCCACCGCGAAGGACGTCGAGCCGAAGGACAGCGAGTCCGCCGGTGCGGCGCCCGAGAAGGCGGCGAAGACCGAGAAGGCGGACGAGCCGGAGGGCGCCGGCCGGGGCGACGGCCTCGCCAAGGACACGGCCACGGCCACGGCCACGGACGCCGAGGCGGCTGACGCCGACGCCGACGCCGACGAGAAGAGCGTCAAGGCCAGCACCGAGAAGTAGGCCCTTCTCCCGCTCCGCCGCACCCCGCCGACGCCGCCCGGCACCACCGGGCGGCGTTGGCCTGTTCGGGCTTTTCGGGGGCGGACTTGTTTCCCGTGGGTTTCGCTCCGTCGACGGCGGGCATGTGCCAGTACGCCCTCAGGACATCGGCGTCCTCGGCTCCCAGCGACCACGAGGCCCAAAACGGCCCATACCGTCGCGACCACACGCGCAGAAGTCCGTATCGTGGACTGTGCTATCCGCTTCCCGGGAATCGGGTCATCGTGTAATCTGCACGAAAATTTAACGAACGCCAGGGCCAACGTCGTCCCTCGTAAGTCCACAGAGACCAAGACGACGACGGGAGAGCCGATGCGTTCTGCGTCCCACCCGGTCAAGCAGGGGATGTACGACCCGCGCCACGAGCACGACGCGTGTGGCGTCGGCTTTGTCGCCACCCTCACCGGCGAGCCCAGCCATCAGCTGGTCGACCAGGCACTCGCCGTCCTGCGCAATCTCGAACACCGTGGGGCCACCGGCTCGGACCCGGACACCGGCGACGGCGCCGGCATCCTCCTCCAGATCCCGGACGGTTTCCTCCGGGAGAGCGTCTCCTTCGCGCTGCCGGCCGCCGGCGGGTACGCCGTGGGCATGGCGTTCCTCCCCGCCGAGGAACCCGGGCTGGCCGCCGCCGTCGCCCGGGTGGAGGAGATCGCCGCCGAGGAGGGGCTGACCGTCGTCGGCTGGCGCGAGGTACCGACCGCGCCGCAACTGCTGGGGGCCGCCGCCCGCGCCACCATGCCGACGTTCCGGCAGCTCTTCGTCGCCGACGCGCGGGACGGCCGCACCGGTCTGGAGCTGGACCGGATCGTCTTCGCGCTGCGCAAGCGCGCCGAGCGCGAGGCCGGCGTCTACTTCCCCTCGCTCTCCAGCCGCACCCTGGTCTACAAGGGGATGCTGACCACCGGGCAGCTGGAGCCGTTCTACCCGGACCTCTCCGACCGCCGGCTGACCAGCGCCGTCGCGCTGGTCCACTCGCGGTTCTCCACCAACACCTTCCCGTCCTGGCCGCTGGCCCACCCGTACCGCTTCGTCGCGCACAACGGCGAGATCAACACCGTCCAGGGCAACCGCAACTGGATGCGCGCCCGGGAGTCGCAGCTGGCCACCGGCCTCTTCGGGGACCCCGAGCGGCTGTCGCGGGTCTTCCCGGTCTGCACCCCCGAGGCGTCGGACTCCGCGACGTTCGACGAGGTGCTGGAGCTGCTGCACCTCGGCGGCCGTTCGCTGCCGCACGCGGTGCTGATGATGGTCCCCGAGGCGTGGGAGAACCACCCGTCGATGGACCCGGCCAGGCGGGCGTTCTACCAGTACCACTCCACGATGATGGAGCCCTGGGACGGTCCGGCCTGCGTCACGTTCACCGACGGCGTCCAGGTCGGCGCGGTGCTGGACCGCAACGGGCTGCGCCCCGGCCGCTACTGGGTCACCGACGAGGGCTTCGTCGTGCTCTCCTCCGAGGTCGGCGTGCTGGACATCGACCCCGCCAGGGTGGTGCGCAAGGGGCGCCTCCAGCCGGGCCGGATGTTCCTGGTGGACACCGCGGAGCACCGGATCATCGAGGACGACGAGATCAAGGAGCGGCTGGCCGCCGAGCACCCGTACGCGGAGTGGCTGGAGGACGGCCTGATCGACCTGGCCGACCTGCCGCAGCGCGAGCACGTCGTGCACACCCACGCCTCCGTCGCCCGCCGGCAGCAGACCTTCGGCTACACCGAGGAGGAGCTGCGGGTCCTGCTCACCCCGATGGCGAAGACCGGCGCCGAGCCCATCGGCTCGATGGGCACCGACACCCCGATCGCCGCGCTCTCGGACCGGCCACGGCTGATCTTCGACTACTTCACCCAGCTGTTCGCGCAGGTCACCAACCCGCCGCTGGACGCCATCCGCGAGGAGCTGGTCACCTCGCTGCTCTCCTCGCTCGGCCCGCAGGGCAACCTGCTGGAGCCGACCGCCGCGTCCTGTCGCAGCGTGACGCTGCCGTTCCCGGTGATCGACAACGACGAGCTGGCCAAGCTCATCCACATCAACGCCGACGAGGAGCTGCCCGGCTTCGCCTCCACCACGCTCTCCGGGCTCTACCGGGTCTCCGGCGGCGGCGAGGCGCTGGCCAGGCGGCTGGACGAGATCTGCGCCGAGGCGGAAGCGGCGATCAACGAGGGCGCGCGGATCGTCGTGCTCTCCGACCGGCACTCGGACGCCGAGCACGCGCCGATCCCCTCGCTGCTGCTCACCTCGGCCGTGCACCACCACCTGATCCGCACCAAGCAGCGCACCCAGGTGGGGCTGCTGGTGGAGGCGGGCGACGTGCGCGAGGTGCACCACGTCGCGCTGCTGATCGGCTACGGCGCCGCCGCCGTCAACCCGTACCTGGCGATGGAGTCCGTCGAGGACCTGGTCAGCCGGGGCACCTACCTGCCGGGGGTGGACGCCGAGACCGCGATCGGGAACCTGATCAAGGCGCTCGGCAAGGGCGTGCTGAAGGTGATGTCCAAGATGGGCATCTCCACGGTCGCCTCCTACCGGGGCGCGCAGGTCTTCGAGGCGATCGGGCTGGACGCGGCCTTCGTCGACCGCTACTTCCAGGGCACCACCACCAAGATCGGCGGCGCCGACCTCGACGTGGTGGCCCGCGAGGTCGCCGCCCGGCACGCCGCCGCCTACCCGGCCTCCGGGGTGGCGTCCGCGCACCGCACGCTGGAGATCGGCGGCGAGTACCAGTGGCGGCGCGAGGGCGAGCCGCACCTCTTCGACCCGGAGGCGGTCTTCCGGCTCCAGCACTCGACGCGCGAGGGGCGCTACGACGTCTTCCGCCAGTACACCTCGCGGGTGAACGAGCAGGCCGAGCGGCTGATGACGCTGCGCGGGCTGTTCCGGCTGCGGGAGGGCGAGCGCCCCGCGGTGCCGTTGGACGAGGTCGAGCCCGTGAGCGAGATCGTCAGGCGGTTCTCCACCGGCGCCATGAGCTACGGCTCCATCTCGCAGGAGGCGCACGAGACGCTGGCCATCGCGATGAACCGGCTGGGCGCCAAGTCCAACACCGGCGAGGGCGGCGAGGACCCGGAGCGGCTGGTCGACCCGGAGCGGCGCAGCGCGATCAAGCAGGTCGCTTCCGGCCGGTTCGGTGTGACCAGCGAGTACCTGGTGCACGCCGACGACATCCAGATCAAGATGGCGCAGGGCGCCAAGCCGGGCGAGGGCGGGCAGCTGCCCGGCCACAAGGTCTATCCGTGGGTGGCCAGGACCCGGCACTCGACGCCGGGCGTCGGCCTGATCTCGCCGCCGCCGCACCACGACATCTACTCGATCGAGGACCTGGCGCAGCTGATCCACGACCTGAAGAACGCCAACCCGGCGGCCCGCATCCACGTGAAGCTGGTCTCCGAGGTCGGCGTGGGCACCGTCGCCGCCGGCGTCTCCAAGGCGCACGCCGACGTGGTGCTGATCTCGGGACACGACGGCGGCACCGGCGCCTCGCCGCTGACCTCGCTCAAGCACGCGGGCGGCCCCTGGGAGCTGGGCCTCGCCGAGACGCAGCAGACCCTGCTGCTCAACGGCCTGCGGGACCGCATCGTGGTGCAGACCGACGGACAGCTGAAGACCGGCCGCGACGTGCTGATCGCCGCGCTCCTCGGCGCCGAGGAGTACGGCTTCGCGACGGCGCCGCTGGTGGTCTCCGGCTGTGTGCTGATGCGCGTCTGCCACCTGGACACCTGCCCGGTGGGGATCGCCACGCAGAACCCGGAGCTGCGGCAGCGGTTCACCGGGAAGCCGGAGTTCGTCGTCAACTTCTTCGAGTTCGTCGCCGAGGAGGTCCGCGAGCTGCTGGCCGAGCTGGGCTTCCGCAGCCTCGACGAGGCGATCGGCCACGCCGAGCTGCTGGACGTCTCCCGGGCCGTCGACCACTGGAAGGCGCGGGGTCTTGACCTGGAGCCGCTGCTCCACGTGCCCGAGCTGCCGGACGGCGCGCACCGTCGCCGGGTCGTCGAGCAGGACCACGGTCTGGCGAAGGCGCTGGACAACCAGCTGATCAAGCTGTCCGCCGACGCGCTCTCCGCCGAGCGGCCGGAGGACGCCCAGCCGGTCCGGGCGCAGGTCGCGGTCCGCAACATCAACCGCACCGTGGGCACCATGTTGGGCAACGCGGTGACCCGCCGCTTCGGCGGGGCCGGGCTCCCGGACGGCACGGTGGACATCACGTTCACCGGCTCCGCCGGCCAGTCGTTCGGGGCGTTCGTGCCGCGCGGGATCACCCTGCGGCTGGAGGGCGACGCCAACGACTACGTGGGCAAGGGCCTCTCCGGCGGCCGGCTCGTGGTCAGGCCGGACCGGGGCGCCGACCATCTGCCCGAGTTCTCCACCATCGCGGGGAACACCATCGCCTACGGCGCGACCGGCGGCGAGATCTTCCTGCGGGGCCGGGTGGGGGAGCGGTTCTGCGTGCGGAACTCGGGCGCCACGGTCGTCGCCGAGGGCGTGGGCGACCACGGCTGCGAGTACATGACCGGCGGCCGGGCCGTCGTGCTCGGTGACACCGGGCGGAACTTCGCGGCCGGCATGTCCGGGGGCGTCGCCTATGTGGTCGATCTCGATCCGGACCTGGTCAACCACGGAATGGTCGCGATCGAACCGCTGGAGACGGACGATCAGGAGTGGCTGCGCGACGTGCTGCGCCGCCACGCGGAGGAGACCGGCTCCACCGTCGCGGACCGGCTGCTGAAGGACTGGGACAGCGCGCTGGTCCGGTTCAGCAAGATCATGCCCACCACCTACAAGGCCGTGCTCGCCGCCAAGGACGCCGCCGAGCGGGCCGGACTCAGCGAGTCCGAGACCCACGAGAAGATGATGGAGGCGGCGACCCATGGCTGACCCGAAGGGCTTTCTCACCACCGGCCGCGAGGTCGCCGAGACCCGCCCGGTCGACGAGCGCGTCAGGGACTGGAACGAGGTCTACGTCCCCGGCTCGCTGCTGCCGGTCATCAGCAAGCAGGCCGGCCGCTGCATGGACTGCGGCGTGCCGTTCTGCCACAGCGGCTGTCCGCTGGGCAACCTGATCCCCGAGTGGAACGACTACGCCTACCGGGGGGACTGGGCGGCGGCCAGCGAGCGGCTGCACGCGACCAACAACTTCCCGGAGTTCACCGGGCGGCTGTGCCCCGCGCCCTGCGAGTCGGCGTGTGTGCTGGGCATCAACCGCCCGGCGGTCACCATCAAGAACGTCGAGGTCACCATCGTCGACAAGGCGTGGGAGGCGGGGGACGTCACCCCGCAGCCGCCCGAGCGGCTCTCCGGCAAGACCGTCGCCGTGATCGGCTCGGGCCCGGCGGGGCTCGCCGCGGCGCAGCAGCTGACCCGCGCCGGGCACACGGTCGCCGTCTACGAGCGCGCCGACCGGATCGGGGGCCTGCTGCGGTACGGCATCCCCGAGTTCAAGATGGAGAAGCGGCACCTCAACCGCCGCGTCGAGCAGATGCGCGCCGAGGGCACCAAGTTCCGCACCGAGGTGGAGATCGGCCGCGACGTGGACGCGGCCAAGCTCCGCCGCCGCTACGACGCCGTGGTGATCGCCGCCGGCGCGACGGCCGCGCGCGACCTGCCCGTCCCCGGGCGGGAGCTCAACGGCGTGCACCAGGCGATGGAGTACCTGCCGCTGGCCAACAAGGTGCAGGAGGGCGACCTCACCCGGGCCCCGATCTCCGCCGAGGGCAAGCACGTGGTGGTCATCGGCGGCGGCGACACCGGCGCCGACTGCGTCGGCACCGCGCACCGGCAGGGCGCCGCCTCCGTCACCCAGCTGGAGATCATGCCGCGCCCGTCCGAGGACCGGCAGCCGCACCAGCCGTGGCCGACGTTCCCGATGCTCTACAAGGTCACCTCCGCGCACGAGGAGGGCGGCGAGCGGGTCTACTCGGTCTCCACGACCCGCTTCGAGGGCGACGAGGAGGGCAACGTCCAGTGGCTCCACCTGATCGAGGTGGAGTTCGTGGACGGCAGGCTGGAGCAGAAGGCCGGCACCGAGCGGCGCATCCCCGCCCAGCTGGTGACCCTGGCCATGGGCTTCACCGGCACCGACCAGGAGAACGGCCTGGTGCGGCAGTTCGGCCTCGAACTGGACGGCCGGGGCAACATCGTCCGCGACGCCAGCTACGCGACCGGTGTCGACGGCGTCTTCGTCGCCGGTGACGCCGGGCGCGGCCAGTCGCTGATCGTCTGGGCGATCGCCGAGGGCCGCGCGGCGGCGCGCGGCGTCGACCGGTATCTGACCGGCCAGTCCACGCTGCCCTACCCGGTCCGGCCGACCGACCGCGCGTTGGCGGTCTGAGCCGTCCCCACCGTCCGAACGGCCCGGCGGCCGTTCGGCGCGAGCGTGCCGTACAACGGGGTACGGACACAGCCGGCGCCCGCCCCTCCCCGACCGAGGGCGGGCGCCGTCATGTGCGGTGCGCGCGGCGCCGGCCGTTCCGTCAGCCGGCGTCCTGCTCCACGACGGTCAGCTCCTCGCCGGTGGCCGCGTCGACGACGGTCCGGTCGCCCAGCTCGGCCTCCAGCTCGACGGGCGCCTCGTCCATCACCATGACCTCGGCGCACATGTCGACGGACGGGTCGGGCTCGGCCCAACCGCCCACGATCACCAGCTCGTCGGTCTCCGCCACCCAGGCGCCGAAGTCGGCGTCGCACTGGCCGTGGCCGATCTCGACCGTCAGCTCCTCGTTCGTCGACTCGGCCGGCAACATGCCGGTCACCGAGGCGAGCTGTTCGGCGGGCTCGGCCGGGGGCAGGGGCTCGGGCCAGCTCTCGGCGACCTCCCGCGCTCTGGCGTCGAAGGCCGCGGCGTCCGCCTCCCCGGCGTCGCCGCCCGTGTCCGCGCCGTCCTCGCCGCCGCCCTCGGTGGAGCCGGCGTCCGCGTCCTCGTCGTCCTGTCCCCCGTCCCCGTCCTCGGGCGGGGAGCCCGCGTCGTCGCCCGACTCGTCGGGCGCGCTCCGCGACGGGTCGTTCGGCTGGCTCTCGTCGGAGTCGTCCGAGTCGGAACCACAGCCGACCAGCAGCAGGCCGGCGACCGCGACAGTGGGCACGATCATCTTGTTTCGCACGACGTACCTCCCTTTGCGTGTCCCGTTCTGACGTGACAGGGACCGATCAGGTTCCGTTTCTCGTCCTCGACCGCCAAAGGTCGGCCCACAGACGGTTCGCCGCCGGGGGTGTGGACCCGGTCCCGGCTGGACAACGCTGTCCTCAGCAACGCATCCGCGTGACCTGATCACCACGGTGAGGAGGGGAGACGGCGATGGCGCGTTCTTCCGGAAGAGGCGGCGTCCCGCCTGCGGGCCGACGGCTGGTGGCGGCCTCGGCGGTGCTGGCGCTCGGCGCGGTGACGGCCTGCGGCGGGGACGGCGGGGGAGACCCCGACACCCTGTCGCTGTGGATCATGGAGGGCACCAACCCGGACGCGGCCTCCTACGCGGCGGAGTTGGGCGCGGCGTTCGAGGAGCGCACCGGGGTCGGACTGGACGTCCAGTTCATCCAGTGGGCGGACGCCCACGACCGGATCACCACCGCCATGGCCGGTGGCGAGCTGCCCGACGTGGCGGAGATCGGCACCACCTGGGCGCCGGAGTTCGGCGCCGCCGGGGCCCTGGCCGACCTGGCGCCGCGCATCGAGGCCGACGGGCTGGGCGAGGACCTGCTCCCCGGCCTGTACGACGCGGGCACGGTGGACGGCGCGACCTACGGGATGCCGTGGTACGCCGGGGTGCGCGCGTTGCTCTACCGGGCGGACGTCTTCGCCGAGCACGACCTGCGACCGCCCACCACCTGGGAGGAGCTGCGCGAGGTCGGGCTCGCGCTGCGGGAGGCGGAGCCGGAGATGATCCCGTTCCCGGTCGCGGGCGGCAGCGAGTACGGCCTGGACCCGTTCATCTGGGGCGCGGGCGGGGAGATCGCCGAGCCGGACGGGGACGGCGGCTGGCGTGCGACGGTGAACGAGCCGGAGGCCGTCGAGGGCATCGCGTTCTACACCTCGCTCGCCACCGAGCACGGGCTGTCCGTGGCCGCCGCGGAGACCTGGCTGGAGACCGACCAGTTGGAGAGCTTCCAGAACGGCGAGGCCGCCATGGTGATCAACGGCAACTGGACCGTCACCACCCTGGTGGAGTCCGACCCGGGGTGGGCGGAGCGGATAGGCGTCGTCCCGATCCCGGGCCCGGAGGGCGGGCTGAGCCCGTCGTTCGTGGGCGGCTCGCTGCTGGGCGACTTCCAGAGCGCCGACCCGGACCTGGCCTGGGAGCTGATCTCCCTGATGACCCAGGGCGAGTTCGCCGGGCGCTGGGCCGAGTCCTCCGGCTACTTCCCCGGCCGGCAGAGCCTGGTGGAGGAGGTGCGGGCGGCGGGGGAGCCGCTGGTCGCGCCGTTCGCCCGGCAGATGCTGGAGGCCGGCGCGAGCCTTCCGGTCACCGACCGGTACGGAACGATCCAGGGCGAGCAGTTGCTGCCCCGGATGCTCCAGTCGATCCTCTCCGGCGAGGCCACCGTGCGGGAGGCCGCCGACGAGGCCGCCGCCGCGATGGACGAGACCTTTGCCGGCTGAGGCGAGCGCGTCCTCCGGCCAGGGGGGCGCGCCGGCTCTCGCGCACGCCCGGGGGGCGCGCCGCGCGGCCTGGACGCGGGCGGCGCGCCCCTGGTTGCTGCTGGCGCCGGCGCTCGCGGTCCTCGCGGTGCTGCTGCTGTGGCCGCTGGTGCGGGTGGTGCTGCTGTCGTTCCAGAACCACGGGCTGCGGCAGATCAACACCGGCGAGAGCGACTACACCGGTCTGGACAACTACCGGGAGATCCTGGGCGACCCGTTCCTCTGGAAGACGGTGCTGCCCAACACGGTGTTCTTCGCCGCCGCCTGCGTGTTCCTCACGTTGCTCGTCGGCACCCTGGTGGCGCTGCTGCTGGCCAGGCTGGGGCGGACCTGGCGGGTGGTCTGCTCCACGGTGATCATGATGGCCTGGGCGATGCCGGCGGTGACCGGCACCTATGTCTGGATCTGGATCTTCGACCCGCTGAACGGGGTGGTCAGCGGCGGTCTGGACGCGGCCGGGGCCATCGAGCCCCGGGAGACCAACTGGTTCACCGACCGCTGGTCGTTCTACGCCATCGCCACGCTCAACGTCGTCCACCACGGCTTCCCGTTCGTGGCCGTCACCCTCTACGCGGCGCTGCTGACCATCCCGCGCGAGCTGCCGGAGGCGGCGCTCATGGACGGCGCCAACGCGTGGCAGCGGTTCTGGCGGATCACCGTGCCGACCATCAGACCGGTCTTCGCGGTGGTGACCATCCTCTCCACCATCTGGGACTTCAAGGTGTTCGCCCAGGTCTATCTGATGCCGGGCGGCTCGGGCGCCAACCCGGAGGTGCTCAACCTGGGCGTCTGGTCCTACATCCAGTCGTTCAGCCGCAACGAGTACGGGATGGGGTCGGCGATCGCGGTGCTGCTGACGCTGCTGCTGCTGGCCCTCACCGTCGGCTATGTGAAGGCGCTGGCCGGGGAGGGGGAGGAGCCGTGAACCGAACGGGACCGTGGCGGCGGCTCGGGCTCGGGACGGCGGTGGCGGCGCTGCTGGCGTTCACCCTCTTCCCCGTCTACTGGATGGTCTCCTCCGCCTTCGACCCCGGCGCCGACCACCGGGGCGCCGCGGTGCTGCCCGAGGGGGTGACGCTCGACCACTTCCGCCATGTGCTGGACGAGGGCGACTTCGGCCGCTACCTGGTCAACTCGGCACTGGTCGGCCTCGGCACGGTGCTGCTCGCCGGGCTGCTGGCCCTCTTCGCGGCCGTCGCGGTCGCGCGGTTCCGCTTCCGGATGCGGACCAAGGTCCTGGTGATGGTCCTGATCGTGCAGATGGTGCCGCTGGAGGCGCTGGTCATCCCGCTCTTCCTGCAGATGCGCGACCTGCGGATGCTCAACAGCCTGCTCGGGCTGACCGTCGTCTACCTGGCCTTCTCGCTGCCCTTCGCCATCTGGACGCTGCGCGGCTTCGTCGCCGCCGTCCCGCGCGAACTGGAGGAGGCGGCCTACCTGGACGGCTGCGGCTGGTGGCGGATGTTCCGTTCCGTGCTGCTCCCGCTGGTCGCGCCGGGGTTGGTCGCCACGAGCGTCTTCGCGTTCATCGTGGCGTGGAACGAGTTCGTCTTCGCGTTCGTGTTCCTCCAGGACGACGGCAAGTACACGGCGGCGGTCGGCCTGCACCGCTTCTTCGGCCAGTACAGCACCGACTGGGGGGCGGTGATGGCCGGTTCCACACTGATCACGCTGCCCGTCCTGCTCTTCTTCGTGGCCGTGCAACGACGGCTCTCCGCGGGGCTGGCGGCGGGCGCCCTCCGGTGACGCGGCGCCAGCCGGTCGGCGGACGCCGCCGCTGACGGGCCGTCGCCCCGCGCACGGGGCGCCAGCCCGTCCCCGGGGGCGAGGCGCACGGGGGGCGGTGGGAACGGTACCGTTCGGCTTGCCCGCACGGCTGTGGCCGTCGACGGTCGTTCCGTCCCGGGCCGGAGGGGACGGCGGGGCGCGCCGCCGACCCGTCCGCGTGCGAGAGTGTTCCGGTCGTGGGAAGTGGCAACGGCCGTCTCCGGCGGCCGGGTTGGCCCATTCCGAGTGCATCGAGAGGGTAGCGAGAGCAGTGGTTTTCCTGACGTCACGGGGGACAGGGAGCAGGGCGTGAAACCGTTGGAGCCCGCGGATCCGCGTGAGTTGGGCGGATACCGGTTGTTGGCGCGCCTCGGGGCGGGCGGGATGGGCCGGGTCTACCTGGGCCGCGCCCCGGACGGGCGGACGGTCGCGGTGAAGCTGATCCATCCGCACTTCGCGTTCGAGCCGGAGTTCCGGCGCCGTTTCCGCCAGGAGGCCGCCGCCGTCCAGCGCGTCTCCGGCGAGTGGACCATGCCGGTGCTCGGCGCCGACACCGAGGCCGAGGTGCCGTGGCTGGCCACCGGCTTCGTGCCGGGCCCCGCACTGACCCGAGCGGTGGACGAACTGCACGGCGCGCTCCCCGAGTTCTCCGTGTGGCGGCTGGCCGAGGGGCTGGCCAGGGCGCTGATGGCCATCCACGGCGCCGGGGTGACGCACCGCGACCTCAAGCCGTCGAACGTGCTGATCACGCTGGACGGCCCGCGTGTCATCGACTTCGGCATCGCGCGCGCCACCGACGGCGCCGTCGCGACGCGGACGGGCGTGGCGATCGGCTCGCCCGGATACATGTCGCCCGAGCAGGTCCGCGGCGAACGCCTCACCTTCGCCAGCGACGTCTTCGGCCTCGGCGCCGTACTCGCCTACGCCGCCACCGGCGAGGGGCCGTTCGGCACCCGTGACTCCGCGGCGCACTCGCTGATGCACCGCGTCGTCGCCGAGCCGCCCACGCTCGACGGGCTCTCGGGCCCCATACGCGACCTGGTGGAACGCTGCCTGGCCAAGGACCCGTCCGACCGGCCCGACCCCGAGGAGATCGCGAAGGAGGCCGAGCGCCACCAGGACCCGGACGGCGCGGAAGGCGTGTGGCTGCCCCCCGCCCTGACCGCGCAACTCGGCAAGGAAGCGGCCCGGTTGCTCGCCCTCAGCGGGCCCACCGACAGCGCGGACGCCGCCGCCCCGACCCGGTGGGACGCCGGGGGCGCGCCGTACACGCCGACCGCGCCGGCGTCCTCAGGCGACGCCACTCCGCAGGGCGCGTTCGGCCCGCCGCTCACGGTCTCGGACGCGCACGCGGCCCCCACGGAACCGGCCACCCCCGCCGCTCCGGTCGCGCCCCTTCCCGCGGAACCCGCGACGCCGCCGCCACCCGCCGCCCCCTCGACCCCCGTCGCGCGCGGGGGCGTTCCCGAGTTCGCCACCGCCTCGGCGCACGCCGCTCCCACGGAGATAGCCACCCCGCCGGCGGCTGACACCGCTCCGCCGGTGGTGGCTGACACCACCCCGCCGGCGGCTGACACCACCCCGCCGGCGGCTGACACCGCCCCGCCGAGCGCGCCGACGCCCGACCCCGAGCCAGCGTCCCGCGCCGAGCCCTCCCCGGCGCCCGCCGACGTCCCGTCGCCCGCCACCCCGTCGGCGCCGCCGCCGGGGAACGACCGCGGCCGAGGGGGAGGGCCCGAGCTCTCGCCCAAGTCGAAGGCCGTCATGGGCTGGCTGCAGGTCTTCTTCGGCGTCTTCGGGCTCGGCCGCTTCTACTCCGGGCACTGGGGCGTCGGTCTCCTCCAGTTCCTCACCGCCGGCGGCGCGTTCTTCTGGGGGTTCGTCGACGGGATCCTCATCCTGAAGAGCGACGAACGCCTCGACGGGGAGGGCCGGCTGATGACGAGGCGGCGCCGGACCTGACGGCCGGCCGGGGCGCCGGGCGGCGCCGCCTCCGGCCGGCGCCCTCAGCCCTGGCCGTAGCAGAGGCAGAACGGATGGCCCGCGGGGTCCGCGTAGACGCGGAAGCCGCTGGTCTCCCCTCCGCTGTCGTGGAGGAACGTCGCGCCGAGGGCCAGCACCCTCGCCTCGGCCTCCGGCAGGTCGGCGAGGGTCGGCACGTCGAAGTCGAGGTGCATCTGCTGGGGGCGCTCCGGGTCGGGCCAGGCCGGCGGCCGGTGGTTCTCCGCGCGTTGGAAGGCGAACCGCAGGCCGTCCGGGGTGGCCAGCGTCACCCACTCGGGCCGGGAGGTGTCCGGCTCGCTGCCGAGGATCTCCCCGTAGAAGCGGGCGAGGGCGGTCGGGTCGGGACAGTCGACGACGAGGCACTGAAGGGAGGCGATCATGCGGGCAGAGTAGTCGGCGGCACTGACACTCGGCCTCGACAGCGCGCCCCGGGGCGTCACTCCTCGTAGACGAAGGGGTCTACGGTGATCTCCTCGACGGCCAGTTCCTCCGCGTCCCAGTCGGCGAGGATCCCGGCGTAGGTCCCGTCCTCGACCAGCATCGAGAGGGCCTCGGCGAGGGCGTCGCGGATCTCCGGCTGCCCCACGCCGACCGCGATGCCGCGTTCGATCATCTCGACCGGCTCACCCACCGTCAGCCCGGCCTCCGCGATCTCCTCGCCCAGCGCCATCGCGGTGCCCTGGAGCATGAGCGCCGCGTCCGCCCCGCCGGAGGCGACCTCGTCCAGCGTCTCCTCCGCGTAGTACTGGCCGGAGGTGTCGGGCGGTGACGCGCAGCCGGCCTCCTCGGACCATCCGGCCAGCCGCTCCTCCAGGAAGAAGGAGTGCCAGGAGGCGAAGGTCGCGCCGCACAGCTCGCCCAGCGTGTCGGGGCGGCCCTCGGGGACGACCAGCACCCACCCCTCCCTCAGATGGCTGACGAAGTCGATGTTGACCGCGGACTCGGCGTCCCGGTCGACCATGAACGAGCCCCAGCCGATGTCCTCGACGTCCATGCCGCCGCTGAGCTCGTTCGACATCTGCTGGAGCACGTCGCCCCGCACCGTGCGGTACTCGAACTCCACGCCGAGCAGTTCGCCGGCCGCCGCCGCCAGGTCCGGCTCGATCCCGGCGTACGCGTCGTCGCCCGTGGGTGCGAAGAACGGCGGGTACTCCCCGCCCGTGCGGACCGTGATCACCCCCGACTCCCGGACGCTCGCCGGCAGCAGGTGGTGCAGCGGCGCCTCCGGATCGCCCGCGCCGCCGTGAGCGCCGTCCTCGTCGCCGCCCGACCCGTCGCCCGATCCGTCGCCCGCTCCCTCCCCGTCCGGGTCCGGCGCGGGCTCGGAGACGGCGGGGTCCTCGGTGGGGGAGCCGCCGGCGGTGGTGTCGTCGTCGGAGGAGCGGTTGAGCGCCCAGCCCAGCGTGGCGGCCAGTACGGCGACGGCGGCGGCCGTCGCCGCGATCACCGTCGTCCTGCTCCGTCCCCCGCCGGAGGCGGGCGGCGAGCCGCCGAACGCCGTCACCGTGGGTGCGTCGGGTGCGTCGGGTGCGTCGGGCGCGTCGGGCGGCGGCGCGGGGCGGAGCTCCGGGGGGCCCGCCGGCGGACCGGCGGGCGGGGGCGGCGTCGCGGGCGCCGGGTCGACCCGGGTGGTCGAGGGACCGTCCAGCGCGAGCAACCCCGCCGCCTCGCGGCCCAGCAGGGAGGTCAGCGTGGCCGGCAGCCACAGCCCGCTCTCCGCGTCCACGGCCGCCCGGCCCCGCCCGGCCGTCGCCTCGACGACCTCGGCCACCGAGGGCCGCTCCGCCGGGTCCTTGGCCAGGCAGCGGGCGACCAACTCCCGCAGGGCGCCGGCCAACGGGCCGTCCTCGGGGCCGAGCGCGGGCTCCTCGTGGACCACGCGGTAGAGCACGGTGTGCACCGGCGCCCGCCCGCCCGAGAACGGCGCCTCGCCCGTGGCGGCGAAGCCCAGCACGGCGCCGAGCGCGAACACGTCGGCCGCGCCCGAGAGCGCCTCGTCGCGGATCTGCTCGGGCGGCATGTAGCCGGGGGACCCGACCAGCGAACCGGTCCGCGTCACCATGCTGGCGTCCGCCGCCCTGGCGATGCCGAAGTCGATGACCCGCGGGCCGTCCAACGTGACCAGCACGTTCGACGGCTTGAGGTCGCGGTGCACCAGGCCGGCCGCGTGGATGTCGGTGAGCGCCCTGGCCAGGCCGTGCGCCAGCGACCAGACCGTCTCCTCGGGGAGCGGGCCGAAACGGTCGTCGACCACCTGGTGCAGCGAGGGACCCGGCAGGTACCCGGTCGCGACCCAGGGCACCGGGGACTCCGTGTCGCTCTCCAGCACGGGGGCGGTCCACTCGGCGCTCACCCGCCGGGCGGCGTCGACCTCGCGACGGAAACGGCGCCGGAACTCGGGGTCGGCGGCCAGCGAGGCGTGGATCAGCTTCACGGCCGTCAACCTTCCCCCGGGCCCGCGCCCCAGGAAGACCTCGCCCATTCCGCCGGCGCCGAGCCGCCCCAGCAGCCGGTAGGGCCCGACGGACGCCGGATCGTCGGAGGTCAGTGGTCTCATCGCTCCGCCTCGGGGTCGTCGATCGCTGATGGGGCCGTCTCGGGCCCCCACATCCTAGGCCGTCGCGCTTAACGGGTGCGAAGGCACGGGGAGTTGTTCCGCGCCGTGGCCCCGCGCCCGGCGGGCCCGGGAGCACGGGCGGCCGCCTCCCGGCCGCGCGACGCTCCCGCATAGGGTGGTGACCATGGAGAAGAGCAGCGACGGGCCAGGGGCGCCCGCCGGTCTGGACGAGAGCGTGCGCGCCGAGCTGGCGGCGTTGCGCGACAGCATCGACAACATCGACGCGGCCGTGGTGCACATGCTCGCCGAGCGCTTCAAGTGCACCCAGCGGGTCGGCCGTCTCAAGGCCGACCACGACCTCCCCGCCGCCGATCCCGCCCGCGAGGCGCGGCAGATCGCGCGGCTGCGCGAACTGGCGGAAAGCGCCAAGCTCGACCCCGCCTTCGCCGAGAAGCTGCTCAACTTCGTGATCGCCGAGGTGATCCGCCACCACGAGACCATCGCCGGCGAACGGCAGTCGGGCGAGCACGCCGCCGACCCGCCGCGCTGAGGAGCCCGCCGCGCTGACGAGCCCGAGCCCGAGCAGGGGAACGGGCACGGGCGCGGCGGCCCGCCACGTCACCGCACGGCGCCCTCCGGCCAGAGGACCCGCACGGGCAGGTGGACCCGCTGCGCGTAGGCGACCACGTCCGCCGCGCCGCCGAAGCCCCGGGCCGGCTCGCCGTCCCAGACCGCCAACAGCCGGTCCACCTGCCCGATCATCACCTCGCTCGCCGTCATGAACGCCCGCTCGTCCGCGACCGCCAGCTCCGTGCGGTGGACCGTGCCGGCGGCGGCCAGCAGGGCGTCGTACTCCGCGTGGTGCCACTCCGGGAGCCGCTGCCGGTAGTCGTCGGCCGGCAGCACCACCTCAAGGCGGCCGCCGGCGTCCAGCACCGCCCGCGCGAACCAGCTGTCCGGCCCGTCGGCGACGCACGAGACGCCCACCAGCGACCCGGGCGCGGCGCGCGCCACCTCGGCCGCGAGCCCCTCGCGCACCTGGACGGCGACAGCGTCCGACAGCCCACGGTGGCCGGTTATCCCTATGCGCATCTGACTCCCTCACCTGCTGAACCGGCCGCCCCGGGCCCCGCGCCCCCCGGCGCGGCACGACCCCGGCGTCCGGCTTCCTGGACGGTGTCCCCCCGGTGTTCCCACGGTGCGCGGAACAGTAGCCCAGGGCACTGACACTCCCCGCGCCCGGGGCACCGCTCCGAGCCCAACGAGCCCTGCGGCGGGGGGAGTTCGGCGCCGACGTCCCGCTCGACGCCGACAACCCGCTGGGCCCGCCGGCGCGCCGTGGGGCAGCATGGCGCCATGGCAACACTGACCCGTCTCGAAGCGGAAGCCCGCGCCCGGCAGCTCACCGTCGAGCGCTACACCCTGGACCTCGACCTCACCCGGGGCGACACCGTCTTCGGCTCGACCACCACCGTCGCGTTCACCGTCCGCGAGGCCGGCGACACCTTCGTGGAGCTGCGCCCCACCACCCTGCGCTCGGCGCTTCTCGACGGCCGGGAGCTGGACCCGGGCAGCCTGGCCGACGGCCGGCTGCCGCTGACCGGACTGGCCGAGGGCGCGCACGAGTTGACCGTGGTGGCCGAGATGCCCTACTCGCGGACCGGTGAGGGGATGCACCGGTTCACCGATCCGGCCGACGGGCTGACCTACCTCTACACCATGTGCTGCATGACGGAGGCGCCCAAGGTCTTCGCCGCCTTCGACCAGCCGGACCTCAAGGCGGTCTTCGAGGTCGCCGTCACCGCCCCCGAGGAGTGGACCGTCCTCGGCAACGGCCGCGCCATCCGGGAGGCCGACCGGCCGGGACGGTGGCACGTCGCGCCGACCCCGCCGATCTCCACCTATCTCCTCGCCGTGGTCGCCGGCCCCTACCACTCGGTGACCACCGAGCACGCCGGGCTGCCCTTCGGCCTGCACACGCGCCGTTCGCTCGCCGCCCACCTGGACAGGGACGCCGAGGAGCTGTTCGACCTCACCCGGCGCTGCTTCGACCGCTTCCACGAGATCTTCGACGAGCCCTACGCGTTCGACTCCTACGACCAGGCGTTCGTCCCCGAGTTCAACGCCGGCGCGATGGAGAACCCGGGGCTGGTCACCTTCCGCGACAGCTACGTCTTCCAGTCGGCCGTCACGGAGACCGAGCGGGAGGTGCGCGGTGTCGTCGTCGCGCACGAGATGGCCCACATGTGGTTCGGCGACCTGGTGACGCTGCGCTGGTGGGACGACGTGTGGCTGAACGAGTCGTTCGCCGAGTACCTCGGCTACCAGGTGCTCCACGACGCGACCGACCACACGCCGTGGACCGAGTTCGCCGTCGTCCGCAAGTCCTGGGGCTACGACGCGGACCAGCGGCCCTCCACCCACCCGGTCGCGCCCGCCCCCGAGGCCGTGCCGGACACCGCGTCCGCCTGGCTCAACTTCGACGGCATCTCCTACGCCAAGGGCGCCTCGGCGCTGCGCCAACTCGTCGCGTGGCTCGGCGAGGAGACGTTCCTCGCCGGGATCAACGACCACTTCGCCCGCCACCGCTTCGGCAACGCGACGCTCGCCGACTTCATCGACGCGATGGCCCGCGCCTCCGACCGTCCCGTGCACGCCTGGGCCGACGCCTGGCTGCGCACCTCGGGCCCCGACACCCTGGCGCCGCGCACCGGCGAGGGCGGCGACGACACCTGGCGGCTCCAACTGTCGCACCACGGCGGGCGCCCGCACCGGCTGCGCCTCGGCGCCTACGACATCGACCCGACCCGGCCGGAACGGGTGCTGCCGCGCGCCCAGTACGACGTGGAGCTGGAGGCGGCCGACGCCACCACCGAGCACGCCTTCCCCGGCGGCCGCCCCGACCTGCTCATCGTCAACGACGGGGACCTCAGCTACGCCAAGGTCCGCCTCGACGAGCGCTCCTGGGCTACCGCGCTGCGCACCCTCTCCAGCCTGCCGGACCCGCTCAGCCGCACCGTGGTCTGGACGGCCGCGCGCGACATGGTCAGGGACGGCGAACTGGCCCCGTTCGACTACCTGGAGGCGGCCCGCCGCCACCTGCCGTCGGAGAGCGCCCACGTGATCGTCAGCGGCGTGCTCGGCTTCGCCGGCGGCGCGCTGGCCGGGCGCTACCTGCCGGACGACCGCCGCGCCGAGGCGCTCGGGCTGGTGCGGGAGATCACCGACCGGCTGCGCGCCGGGGGCGGCGGCGACCCGACGCGGCTGCTGATCGCGGCGCGCGCCGCGATCGACGCGGCCGACGCGCCGGACGGCCTGCTGGCGTGGTGGCGTGCCGGCGCGCTGCCCGGCGGGCCCGAGTTGGACCAGGACCTCCGCTGGCGGCTGCTGCACCGGCTGGCGGTGCTGGGCGCCACCGACCGCGCCACGATCGACGCCGAGGCCGCCGCCGACCCCGGCGCCACCGGCGAGAAGGGCGCCGCGCGCTGCCGCGCCGCGCTGCCGGACGCGGCGGCCAAGGAGGCCGCCTGGGCGGACATGTTCGACGGCGAGGACCGGCTGTCCAACTACCTGTTCTCGGCCACCGCCGAGGGCTTCTGGCACGCGGAACAGCGCGAGCTGCTGGCCGGTTACGTCCCGCGCTACTTCCCGGCGGCCGCCGCGCTCGCCCAACGCCGGGGCCACGCGCTGGCGGTCGCCGCGGGGCGCGCCTGCTTCCCGCACCCGTTCACGGACGCCGCCACGCTCGCGCTCGGCGAGGAGTGCCTGGCCTCCGGGGCGCCGACGCCGGCGCTGCGCAGGGCGCTCGCCGACGAACTCGACGACCTCGCGAGGGCGTTGCGCGTCCGCGCGACGGTCTGACGCGGAGAGTGACGGGACCCGGCGCGCCGACGGCGGGCCGGGTCCCGGTAAGGCATCCCTTACCACCTGGCGGGGTGGTGCGCCGAAACGCTTCGCTCTATAGGGGGAAAGCGCGGCGAAGTGACGGGTGGGGAACGAAGTAGCACATAGCGTTTGGCTGTCCGCCCGATCACGCTCCGTCGTCGTTGGAGAGCCCGCCTCATGTCTGCCCCCACCCCGCTCGACCCGACGCTGCTCGCCGGCGGCTGCGCGGGGCCCGCCGCGTTGCGACCGCTGCTGGAGACGGTGCTGACGGCGCTCGCCGACGGCGCCGCCGAGCGGTGCGGGCCGCTGCCGGCCGGCGGCCCCGACGCGCCGGAGGCGCATGTCGGGGGCACCGTCCTCCCGGAGCGGGGCACCGGCGCGCACGAGGCGTTGGGCGCCCTGGTGCACGCGCTGGCGCGCGGCGCGGCCGACCCGGCCGACCCGCACTGCGTCGCCCACCTCCACACCCCGCCGCTGGCCGTCGCCGCCGCCGCCGACCTGGCCGCCAGCGCGCTCAATCCCTCGCTCGACTCATGGGACCAGGCGCCCGCCGCCTCCGCGCTCGAAGCCCGGGTCACCGCCGAACTGGCCGCGCTGGTCCACCCGTCGGCGCCCGCCCCGGACGCGCTGGTCACCACCGGCGGCACCGAGTCCAACATGCTGGGGGTGCTGCTCTCCCGCGAGCGCCACCCGGCCCCGCCGCGCGTGGTCTGCGGGGAGAACGCGCACCACAGCACCCGGCGCGCCGCCTGGCTGCTGGGGTTGGCCCCGCCGCTCACCCTGCCCACCCCGCGCGGGGTGCTCGACCCGGCGGCCGTGCGGGCCGCCGTCGAAGGACTGCCGCCGGGGGAGCCCGTGCTGGTGGTGGCCACCGCGGGCACCACCGACAGCGGCGCCGTCGACCCGCTGCCCGCGCTGGCCGACGTGGTGGCCGACGCGCGCCGCGACCGCCCGGCCGGCCTGCACGTGGACGCGGCGTACGGCGGTCCGTTGCTGTTCAGCCCGCGCCACCGGGGGCTGCTCGCCGGCGTCGAGCGCGCCGACAGCGTCACCCTCGACCTGCACAAGCTGGGCTGGCAGCCGATCGCCGCCGGCCTGCTCACCGTGCCCGACCGGGGCGCCCTGTTACCCCTGACCCACCGGGCCGACTACCTCAACGCCGACGACGACACCGAGGCCGGGCTCCCCGATCTGCTGGGGCGTTCGCTGCGCACGACGCGCCGCGCCGACATCCTCAAGATCGCGGTCACCCTGCGCGCCCTCGGGCGCTCGGGACTCGCGGGGCTGGTGGACGACGTGCTGGCCGCCGCCCGGCTGCTGGCCCGACGGATCGCCGAGGAGCCGAAGTTGACGTTGCAGGCGCCGCCCGCGCTCAGCACCGTGCTCTTCCGCCCCGCCGGGGCCGACGACGACGGCGTCGCCGCGATCCGCCGCCGGCTGCTCGCGGACGGCAGCACCGTGCTGGGGCGCGCCTGGGCCCCGGACGCCGCAGGCCGGCGCACGCTCTGGCTGAAGGCCACGCTGCTCAACCCCCGGGTGCAGGAGAGCGATCTGACCGCGCTGCTCAAGCTCGTGCTGGAGCGGGCCGCCGAGCCGGTCGCTCCCGCCCGCCCCGCCCCACGCTCCCTCCCCCTCTCCCTCCCTGACCAAAGGAAGCCGCCGGATGACCGCCGCTGACCCCCGATACCCCCTCGACCTCGTGGGGGTGGGCATCGGACCCGCCAACCTCGCCCTGGCCGCGCTCGCCGACGACCAACCCGACCTGCGCACCGCGTGGTACGAGCAGCGCCCCGAGTTCCGCTGGCACCCCGGGATGCTGATCGAGGGCACCACGCTCCAGGTGCCCTTCCTCGCCGACCTGGTGACGCTCGCCGACCCGACCAACCCCTGGTCGTTCCTCAACTACCTGCGCCACCAGGGGCGGCTCTTCCCCTTCTACCTCTCCGAGCGCTTCCACTGCCCGCGCGCGGAGTACGACGACTACTGCCGCTGGGTCAGCGAGCAGTTGTCCTCGCTCCACTTCCACCACCGGGTGGACACCGTCAAGTGGAACGCGGAGCACCAGGTCTTCGACGTGGACCTCACCCCGCTGGCGGCCGGGGGCAACAGTCCCGCGGTCGCCCGGGTGCACGCGCGGAGCCTGGCGGTCGGCATCGGCACCGCGCCCCATGTCCCCGAGCCGCTGCGGCCGTTGATCGACGCGGAGGCGACCGCCCCGGTGATCCACGCCTCCGACTACCTGGAGCACCGCGGCCGGCTGCTGGCGGCCGGTCACATCACGGTGATCGGCGGCGGTCAGTCGGGCGCCGAGGTCTTTCTCGACCTGCTGCGCCGCAGGACCCCCGGCGAGGAGCGGCTGCACTGGATCAGCCGCAGCCCGGCGTTCGCGCCCATGGAGTACAGCAAGCTGGGGCTTGAGCACTTCACCCCCGACTACACCCGGTACTTCCGCGAGCTCTCCGAGCCGGTGCGGGACCAACTGCTCCGCGACCAGTGGCAGTTGTACCGGGCCGTGGACCAGGAGACGCTCGGCGACATCCACGACGAGCTGTACCGCAGGACCGTCACCCACGGCTGGCCGGACGCGGTGCTCAGCCCGGGCGTGGCCGTCCGCACGGCCGGCCGGGTCGGTGCCCACCAGCTGGAGCTGCACCTGGACCACCAGCCGGGCGGCGGCCGCAGCCGGCTGCTGACCAACGCCGTGGTGCTGGCGACGGGTTACCGCGAGCGCCCGCTGAACTCGCTGCTGGCGGGCCTCGACGCCGACCTCGGCCGGGACGCGGCCGGCCGTCCGCTCGTCGACGAGGAGTACCGGCTGTCGCTGGGCCCGAAGATCGGTGGCAGCGTCTTCGTGCTCAACGCGGAGCGCCACACCCACGGCGTCGGCGCGCCCGACCTCGGCCTGATCGCCCACCGCGCCGCCACCATCGTCAACGCCCTGTCCGGCGAGCCGCGTTACCGGCTGCCGGACCGTTCGGCGTTCACCACCTTCGGCGCGCCGGTCCAGCAGCCGGTCGGCGCGGAGCAGGAGCGGCGCGACCCCGGCGGCTTCCCGGGCACGCTGCCGCCGCCCCGGAGCATTCCGGTCTGACCGGCGCACGGGTTTCGCTGACGCGACGGCCGGGCAGAGCTGTTCCGGCCGACGCCCGTGTGCGGCGGAACGCGGTGAAGTCCCCGCCGGGCGGGGAAAGAGAAACGATAAGGCAGTCGAAAGCTCATCAGAGCGCCGTCGCGCTCATTCTGTTGCTTGTCGGTCTCTTGTGAAAAGCCGGCCTTCCCCTCGTCACTTCCCGATAGCCGGGTACTGGCGGGTAACTCCTAGGGTTACTCCATGCGCCGAGCGAAAATCGTCTGCACACTGGGCCCCGCGACCGACTCCCTGGAACGGATCACCGAGCTGGTGGAAGCGGGAATGGACGTGGCCCGCCTCAATCTCAGCCACGGCGCTCACCGCGAGCACGAGCTGCGTTACCAGCGTGTGCGCCGGGCGGCGGAGGCTTCCGGGCGAAGCGTCGGAATTCTCGCGGATCTCCAGGGCCCGAAGATCCGACTCGGTGTCTTTGCGGAAGGTCCCGTTCTGCTGGAACGCGACGACGAATTCACCATCACCACCGAGGACGTGCTCGGCGACCACCGCCGCTGCGGCACCACCTACGGCGGGCTCGCCCAGGACGTGACGGCCGGGGAGCGGGTGCTGGTCGACGACGGCCGGGTGACGCTCCAGGTGGTGGAGACGACCGAGACCGAGGTGCGCACCCGCGTCGTCGAGGGCGGCCTGGTCTCCGACCACAAGGGGCTCAACCTGCCGGGCGTCGCCGTCTCCGTGCCGGCGCTCTCCGGCAAGGACATCGAGGACCTGCGCTGGGCGCTGCGCACCGGGGTCGACATCGTGGCGCTCTCGTTCGTGCGCTCCGGCGACGACATCAAGGACGTGCACCGGGTGATGGCCGAGGAGGGCCGTTTCCTGCCGGTGATCGCCAAGATCGAGAAGCCGCAGGCCGAGGAGAACCTCGTCGACATCGTCGACGCCTTCGACGGGCTGATGGTGGCCAGGGGCGACCTCGGCGTCGAGGTGCCGCTGGAGGCCGTGCCGCTGGTGCAGAAGCGCGCCGTGCGGCTGGCCAAGCGCAACGCCAAGCCGGTGATCGTGGCGACCCAGATGCTCGACTCCATGATCGACTCCTCGCGCCCGACCAGGGCCGAGGCCTCCGACGTGGCCAACGCGGTGCTGGACGGCACCGACGCGGTGATGCTCTCCGGCGAGACCAGCGTGGGCCGCTACCCGGTGGAGACGGTCCGCACCATGAGCCGGATCGTCGAGGCGGCGGAGAACGAGCTGCTGGCCGAGGGGCTGACCCCGCTGGCGGACGCGGAGAAGCCGCGCACCCAGGGGGGCGCGGTGGCCAGGGCCGCCGCCGACATCGGGGACTTCCTCGACGCCGGGCTGCTGGTGGCCTTCACCCAGAGCGGGGACACCGCGCGGCGGCTCTCCCGCTACCGTTCGCCGATCCCGCTGGTGGCCCTGACGCCCGACCCGCTGACCCGGGCCCAACTCAGCCTCACCTGGGGCGTGGAGGCCCGGCTCGTGCCGACCGTGCGGACCACGGACGAGATGGTGGCCGTGATGGACGACGAGCTGCTGCGCATGGGGCGCTGCCGGATGGGCGACGTGGTGGTGATGACGGCCGGCTCGCCGCCGGCCACCCCGGGCTCGACCAATCTGGTGCGGGTCCACCACGTGGGCGAGGACGACTCCCCGCGCTGAGCGGGGCGGGCGAGCGGGGGAAGTGGGGGTGCCGGGTGCGGGATTCGAACCCGCAAGCCCTCTCGGGCAGAGGTGTTTGAGACCTCCGTGTATGCCATTCCACCAACCCGGCCGGCGCCACGGAAGTCTACCGGCTTCCGGCGGGTGCCGGCGACCGACCGGTGACTGGGTAGGCTCGGGGGTGGCCCCAGCTGGCGGAGAACCGAGGAGCAACGTGAGCACCCCCGACGCCCCTGACGAGCGCGACACCCCGGCCGGTCTCCCCGACGCGTCCGTCGCCGAGGACAGCGCCCACGTGCCGCCGCAGACCACCCGTGTGGTGATCGCCGAGGACGAGGCGCTGATCCGCCTCGACCTGAAGGAGATGCTGGAGGAGGAGGGCTACACGGTCGTCGGGGAGGCCGGGGACGGGCAGCGGGCCGTGGAACTGGCCCGCGAGCTGAACCCCGACCTGGTCATCCTGGACGTGAAGATGCCGGTGATGGACGGCATCTCGGCCGCGGAGAAGATCGCCGCCGACTCCATCGCCCCCGTGCTGATGCTGACCGCGTTCTCGCAGCGCGACCTCGTGGAGCGGGCCAGGGACGCGGGCGCGATGGCCTACCTGGTCAAGCCGTTCAGCAAGAGCGACGTGGTCCCGGCGATCGAGATCGCCGTCTCCCGCTTCCAGCAGCTGAGCAGCCTCGCCGGCGAGGTGGCCGACCTGACGCAGCGGCTGGAGACCCGCAAGCTGGTGGACCGCGCCAAGAGCGTGCTCCAGACCGAGTACGGGCTCAGCGAGCCGGCCGCGTTCCGCTGGATCCAGAAGACCTCGATGGACCGCAGGCTCTCCATGCGGCAGGTCGCCGAGGCCGTGATCGAGGACGCCGAGGAGAAGCGGCAGAAGCCGCAGAAGTGAGCGGGCGGCCGCCCACCGCCCGTTAACTCCCCGTTAATTCCTGCCCGGCCTGCCCCGGGGCGTGCTCCCGCCGTTCCGCGCCGGCGCGTCCCCCGGCGCGAGGGTGCTCCGAGACGCGCCCCCACGAGGCGGGGGCGGCGCCCGCCCCCGGACGGGTGTGCACAACGTCCGCACACCGGACCCTTATGTTCTGTTTCCGGCATGTGCCGGAGGTCACAGGCCGATCACATCTGTCGCCGCGCAGTGTTCGCGCAGCTCGCGGGGCAATAGATTCCGCTGCACGCCGCACCAGAGGGCGTGGTGCATGGACGTCGTGCGGTGCCGACATGGCTGGGCTCGTTCCAGGGGGTTTTTCCTAGTGCTCAACAAATCCATCGTGCGACTGGCGATACCGGTGGCCGCCGGTGCGCTTCTCCTCACCGCCTGCGGAAGCGACGACGACGGTGACGGCGGTGGCGGCACCACCTACAAGATCGCCTTCCAGGGCCCGCTCTCCGGTCAGAACGTCGCGCTCGGCGAGAACATGGAGAACGGCATCGAGCTGGCCATCAGCGAGGCCAACAGCAGCGGCGACTTCGACTTCACCATCGAGTACCTCGCGGCCGACGACCAGGGCGCCGAGGGCCAGGCGACCGCCGCTGCCCAGTCCGCCATCGACGACCAGGACGTGATGGCCGTCGTCGGCCCCGCGTTCTCCGGCCCCACCTTCGTGGCCGCCCCGCTCTACGGCCAGGCCGGTCTCGCCACCGTCTCCTCGTCGGCGACCAACCCGACCATCACCGAGGAGGGTTTCCCGACCTTCCTGCGCGCCGTGCCCAACGACAACGCCCAGGGCGGCGCGATGGCCAGGTACCTGGCGGCCCAGGACGGCGTCGACTCCGTCATGGTCATCGACGACGTCACCCCGTACGGCGAGGGCCTGGCCGACGTGGCGATGGAGGAGCTGGAGGCGGCCGGCCTCCAGGCCCAGCGCGAGAGCGTCCCCGCCGACACCGTCGACTACGGCGGCGCGGCGCGCACCGTCACCTCCTCGGGCGTGGACGCGCTCATCTACGCGGGTTACTACGAGGCGTTGGCCCCGTTCGCCACCCGCCTGGCCGAGAGCGGCTTCGACGGCATCGGCATCTCGGGCGACGGTTCCAACGACGACGAGTTCATCAACCTGGCCGGCGGCGCCGCCGAGGGCTGGTTCCTGACCTGCCCGTGCACGGACGCCAGCGCCGAGGACGCGACGCAGGACTTCGCCGACCGCTACCAGGAGGAGATGGGCGAGGCGCCGGGCACCTACTCGGCGGAGAGCTACGACGTCACCAACATGATCATCCAGGCGATCGCCGACCTCAACGGCGACGTGAACCGCCAGTCGGTCTACGAGGCGTTGGCCGGCGGTGAGTACGAGGGGCTGACCAAGACCTTCTCCTTCACCGACACCGGTGAGTTCGAGAACGAGTCGATCTTCCTCTACCAGGTCGAGGAGGGCGTCCGCGGCTACGTGGGCAACATCGACGAGCTGATCGGCGGCTGACACGCCGTGAGGGCGACGACGGGGCGGCCGTGATCGGCCGCCCCGTCTGCCTCAGACCACCCTCCGCTGCCTGTCCACAAGGAAAGTTCCGTCCATGTCCCTTTCCGATAGCTGGGACGTACTCGTCCTCGGCTTGGTGCTCGGCTCCCTGTACGCCGTCATCGCCATCGGCTACACGCTCGTCTACGGCGTGTTGCAGCTGTTGAACTTCGCGCACAGCGAGGTCTTCATGGCCGGTGGTTTCGGCGGCGTGATCGCGCTCACGATCTTCGAGCCGGCCGTCGACCCCTCCGGTATGCAGTCCGTCGTCTACGTGCTTCTCGGCATAGCCGCGGGAGCCGTCCTGGGCGGTGTGATCGCCTTCGGACTTGAGAAAGCGGCGTACCGGCCGCTGCGGAGACGAAACGCGCCACGCCTGGTCTTCCTGATCACGGCGATCGGCGCGTCCTTCTTTCTCTACAACCTGGCGGGCAAGCTCTTCGGGCGCTATCCGATCGCCATGCCGAGCATGTACGAGAACAAGACGGTCTTCACGCTCTTCGGCACCAGCGTCAGCGTGACGCAGCTGCTGATCGTCGGCGCCGCCCTGGTGATGCTGGTGGCCGTCGACGTCATCGTGAACCGCACCAAACTGGGGTCCGGCATCCGGGCGGTGGCCCAGGACCCGGAGGTCGCCGCGCTGATGGGCGTCGACATCGACAAGGTCGTCTCCCGCACCTTCGTGCTGGGCGGCCTCCTCGGCGGCGTCGCCGGCTTCCTCTTCGGCACCAACCTCCAGGTCGAGTACACGATGGGCTTCCTGCCCGGCATCACCGCGTTCGCCGCGGCCGTGCTCGGCGGGATCGGCAACGTCCGGGGCGCGGTCCTCGGCGGACTGCTGCTCGGCGTGGTCGAGGCGTTCACGGTGGAGATCTGGAGCGACGCCTGGCGCTATGTGGGCGCCTTCGCCGTGCTGGTCCTGGTGCTGATGTTCCGGCCGACCGGCCTGCTGGGCGAGCGTGTGGGGAGGACGGCATGACCGCCGGAGTGACGGCGGGGAAGACCCCGTCAGCGGCCAGGCTGCGCAAGCAGTCCTGGTACCAGCAGCCGCGCTACAGGCGGCTCTTCGCCATGGTGATCACAGCGGTCGTGATGGCCCAGGTCACCGGCGTGCAGGGCGCGCGCAACGACCTCTTCTACGCGCTGGAGGAGAACTTCACCGGCACCGGCATCTGGATCTGGCTGGGCATCTTCCTGGCGATCTGGGCCGTCCGGGAGTTCCTCCACGGCTGGCTGCGCGGATTCGTGGACCGCTTCAAGGAGCTGGCGGCCGCGCCCTCCGACGCGGCGGCGCGGAAGGACCCGCCCCCGTCCGGGGTTCCCGGGCTGGTGCGGCGCGCGGCCGACGGGTCGCGGGCCGTGCGGGGGCTCTTCCGCACCCACCGCGGCTACCAGCTGGGCGGGATGGCGGCGCTGCTCGGCCTGCTGATCCTGCTGCCGTTGATGGTCAGCACCTTCTGGCAGCAGGTGATGGTCGACCAGATCGGCATGTTCCTGCTGATCGCGATCGGCCTGAACGTGGTGGTCGGCTGGGCCGGCATGTTGGACCTCGGCTTCATCGCGTTCTTCGCCATCGGCGCCTACAGCGCGGCGTTCTGGACCGGCGGGCTGCCGGTCGAGCCGCCGGTCGAGCTGAACAACTTCCTGGTGATCCCCGTCGCGGTGCTCACCTGCCTGATCGCCGGCGTGCTGCTGGGCGCGCCGACGCTCCGGCTGCGCGGCGACTACCTGGCCATCGTCACCCTGGGCTTCCACGAGATCGTCTATCTGACGGCCAAGAACTGGACCGAGTTCACCGGGGGCACCCGGGGCGCCTCCTCCGACCGGTTCTCGATCGACCTGGGCTTCTGGTCCTACGAGTGGGGGCTGGACCCGGCGCCCTACTACTGGCTGCAACTCGCCTTCATCGTCGGCGTGCTGTTCCTCTTCCTGCGGCTGGAGCACTCCCGGGTCGGGCGTGCCTGGACCGCCATCCGGGAGGACGAGGTGGCGGCCGCCTCCACCGGCGTGGACACCGTCCGCTTCAAGCTGCTGGCGTTCGCCATCGGCGCCTCCACCTCCGGCATCGCCGGCGTGATCTACGCCAGCAAGCTCGGCTTCATCAACTCCGAGATGTTCCTGGTGCTGCTGTCGGTGCTGGCGCTGTCGTACGTGGTCTTCGGCGGGATGGGCTCCATCCCCGGGGTGCTGCTGGGCACCGCCATCCTCGTGTGGCTGCCGGAGTACCTGCGGGACAGCGTCGACCCCCAGGACCGCTACATGTACCTGGGCGGTCTGCTGGTGGTCATGATGATCTACCGTCCGCAGGGCCTGTGGCCCTCGCGGCGCAGGCAGCGTGAGCTGCGGATGTCCCAGGAGGGCACCGGCGCGGCCGACGCCCTGGGCGCGCAGCCGGGAGGTGCGCAGGCATGACGACCGAGACCACTGGGCAGAACGACGCACGGACTGCCGCGTCCGGCGACGACGTGCTGCACGCGACCGGGGTGACGCTCCGCTTCGGCGGCCTCACCAGCCTCGACGCGGTGGAACTCCGTGTCGGCCGGGGCGAGATCCTGGCCGTGATCGGGCCGAACGGGGCGGGCAAGACCTCCCTGTTCAACTCGCTGACCGGCGCGTACCACCCGCAGGAGGGCCGGATCAGCTTCCGGCCGAGGGCCGGCGGCGAGCACGAGCTGCGGGGCCGCAAGCCCCACAAGGTCAGCCGGCTCGGCGTGGCCAGGACGTTCCAGAACATCCGGCTCTTCGGCGCGTTGACGGTGCTGGAGAACGTCAAGATCGCGGTGGAGACCCGGCAGAAGACCGACCCCGTCTCGATCATGCTGGGGCTGCCCAACGCCCGCAGGGACGAACGGGAGAGCGACGCGAGGGCGCACGAGGTCCTCTCGTTCGTCGGACTGGAGCACCGGATCAACGAGCTGGCCTCCGCGCTGAGCTACGGCGAGCAGCGGCGGCTGGAGATCGCGCGGGCCCTGGGCACCCGTCCCGAGCTGCTGCTCCTGGACGAGCCCGCGGCGGGCACCAACCCGACCGAGAAGCGGGACCTGGAGCGGCTGATCCGGCGGATCAACACCGAACTCGACGTCAGCGTCCTGCTGATCGAGCACGACATGCGGCTGGTGATGTCGGTCGCCGACCGCGTCGCGGTGCTCAACTTCGGCAAGAAGATCGCCGAGGGCAGCCCCGCCCAGGTCCAGCAGGACCCGGCCGTGGTGGAGGCGTATCTCGGCGTCTCGACGGGCGACGAGGAGTCCGAGGCCGTGGCCGAGCTGGTCGCGGAGCAGGCGGAGCACGCGGAGGCCGCCCGGCAGGCGGAGGCCGAAACGGCGGACGCCGAGGCCGAGAGCGCCGCCGGCGCCGGGGGCGAGACCGGCGCCGGGGCGGAGGCCGGGGAGAGCAGCGAGACCAGCGAGACCAGCGGCGGGGGCGACCGGCCAGAACGGTCCTCCGGCGCCGCGCGCGAGGAGGACCGAGGGTGAGCACGGACCTGGAGAAGGACGCGCGTCCGGGCGCGGGGGACGGCGCCGCCGACGGCCCGACCCCGTTGCTGGAACTGCGCGACCTGCACGTCTACTACGGCGCGATCGGCGCGCTCAAAGGCGTCAGCCTCACCGTCCCCGAGGGCCAGGTGGTGGCCCTGCTCGGCGCCAACGGCGCGGGCAAGTCCACCACGCTCAAGGCGGCCTCCGGCATGTTGCAGCCGCGCTCCGGCGAGGTGCTGCTGCGCGGCGAGCGTGTCGACGGCATCAAGTCGCACGAACTGGTGCGCTTCGGGATCGGTCATGTCCCCGAGGGACGCCGGGTGTTCGCCCGGATGACCGTGCTGGAGAACCTGAAGATGGGGGCCTACCGGCTGCGTCGGCCCGACCCGGCCGACCTGGAGCGCGTCTTCACGCTCTTCCCCCGGCTGGCCGACCGGCGCAAGCAGGTCGCGGGCACGCTCTCCGGCGGCGAGCAGCAGATGCTGGCCATCGGCCGCGCCCTGATGGGCAAGCCGGAGCTGCTGCTGCTCGACGAACCCTCCATGGGGCTGGCGCCGCTGATCGTCCAGCAGATCTTCGAGATCCTCAAGGAGATCAACGAGCAGGGCACCACCCTGCTGCTGGTCGAGCAGAACGCCTCCCAGGCGCTCCAACTGGCCGACTACGGCTATGTGCTGGAGACCGGCGCCGTCGTCATGTCGGACCGCGCGCCGGCGCTGCTCTCCGACCCCCGGGTGCGCGCCGCCTACCTGGGCGAGGCCGTGGAGTAGACGGCCGACCCACGAGCGGCGCGCGGGCGGTGGCCGGGACGGCCGCCGCCCGCCGCCGTCCTCCGCCCGCCGGCCCGACCGGCCTCGCGCGCCGGCCCGCACCCGCGGGCCGCTGTCACTCCCGCCCGCCGCCCGTCTCGCCCTCCGAGGGGGCGGAACCCGCCTCCGCCGGCGCCGCGTTCTGCTGGGCGGCCGGGCGCAGCGCGCAGGTCAGCCGCGCCGTGCAGACGCGCTTGCCGCGGTCGTCGGTGATCACCACCTCGTAGGTGGCCGAGGTGCGGCCCGCGTGCGCCGGGGTCGCCACGCCCGTGATCGTCCCGGTGCGCACCGGGCGGTGATGGGTGCAGCTGAGGTCGACGCCCATCGCGATCTTGTGCGGCCCGCCGTGCAGCATCGCGCCCACCGAGCCGAGCGTCTCGGCGAGCACCGCGGAAGCGCCGCCGTGCAGCAGGCCGTACGGCTGGGTGTTCCCCTCCACCGGCAGCGTGCCCACGACCCGCTCGGGCCCGGCCTCGTGGACCACGAGGCCCATGCGGGATCCCAGGTCGCCGGCGGAGAAGAGCGCCGGCAGGTCGATGCCGAGCCCCGACCACTCGTCGATGACGTGGGGGGAGAACAGAGTGTCACTGGTTTCGCCCATGGGCGCCGTTCTATCAGCTCTCACTGACAGCGCGTCCCGGGGGTGAGGCGGATCACCACGGACTTGCTGACGGGCGTGTTGCTGGTCTCCGCCGTCGCGTCCAACGGCACCAGGACGTTGGTCTCCGGGTAGTACGCGGCGGCGCAGCCCGGCGCGGTCGGGTAGACGACCAGCCGGAAGCCGGGCGCCACCCGCTCCGTCCCGTCCGTCCACTCGCTGGTCAGGTCGACGAAGTCGCCGTCCGACAGCCCCCGTTCGGCGGCGTCCCCGGGATTGACCAGCACCACCCGGCGCCCGCCCGTGATCCCCCGGTAGCGGTCGTCGAGCCCGTAGACGGTGGTGTTGTACTGGTCGTGCGAGCGCAACGTCTGCAGCAGCAGCCTGCCCTCCGGCACCCTCGGGTAGGTCACGGGCCCGGCCGAGAAGTGGGCCAGCCCCGTGGCGGTGGGGAAGCGCCGCTCGTCGCGCGGGGCGTGCGGCAGGGTGAAGCCGCCCGGCCTCCCCACCCTCGTCTCGAAGTCCTCGAAGCCCGGCACCACCCGCGCGATACGGGCCCGGACGGCGGCGTAGTCGGCCTCGAACTCCTCCCACGGCGTGGCGCTGTCCGGGCCCAGCACCCGGCGGGCCAGCCGGCAGACGATCGCCGGCTCGGAGAGCAGCCGCTCGGAGGCGGGCCGCAGCCGGCCCCGCGAGGCGTGCACCTGCCCCATCGAGTCCTCCACGGTCACGAACTGCTCGCCGCCCGCTTGCACGTCGCGCTCCGTGCGCCCCAACGTCGGCAGGATCAGCGCCCGCGCCCCGGTCACGCAGTGCGAACGGTTCAGCTTGGTGGAGACGTGCACCGTCAACCTGGCGCGCCGCATCGCCCGTTCGGTGACCTCCGTGTCCGGGCTGGCGGCCACGAAGTTGCCGCCCATCGCGAAGAACACCTTCGCCCGCCCGTCGCGCAGCGCGCGGATCGCGTTGACCACGTCGTGACCGTGGTGGCGCGGCGGCTCGAAGCCGAACTCGTCGCGCAGCGCGTCCAGAAACGCCTCGCCGGGCCGCTCCACGATGCCCATCGTCCGGTCGCCCTGCACGTTGCTGTGCCCCCGCACCGGGCAGACGCCCGCGCCCGGACGACCGATGTTGCCCCGCAGCAGCAGGTAGTTGACCACTTCCTTGATGGTGGCGACCGCGTGCTGATGCTGGGTGAGTCCCATCGCCCAGCACACCACCACGCTGTCGGCCGCCAGCGTCATCTCCAGCGCCCGCTCGATCTCCTCCCGAGCCAGCCCGGTGGCCGCCAGCGTCTCCTCCCAGCCCGTCGCC
Source organism: Streptomyces zhaozhouensis (assembly GCF_900230195.1). Classification (GTDB taxonomy): domain Bacteria; phylum Actinomycetota; class Actinomycetes; order Streptomycetales; family Streptomycetaceae; genus Streptomyces; species Streptomyces zhaozhouensis. The sequence goes on along the minus strand of NZ_OCNE01000001.1, from coordinate 174,786 downwards.
AGCGCCGCCTCGGCCAGCTCCGCGTAGCCGTGGGTGTGCGCCTCGACGAACGCCCGGTCCACGGCGTCCCGTTCGACGATCAGCCGGTTCAGCATCCGGAAGAGCGCCTGGTCGCCGCCCAGCCGCACCTGGAGGAACAGGTCGGTCAACGCCGTGCCGCCGCCGACCAGCCCGCGCGGCGTCTGCGGGTTCCTGAACCGTTCGAGCCCGGCCTCCGGCAGCGGGTTGACGGTGATGATCCGCGCGCCCCGCGCCTTGGCCCGCTCCAGCGCCGACAGCATCCTCGGGTGGTTGGTCCCCGGGTTCTGCCCGGCGACCACGATCAGGTCGGCCCGGTAGAGATCCTCCAGAAGCACACTGCCCTTGCCCACGCCCAGCGTCTCCGTCAGCGCGGAACCCGAGGACTCGTGGCAGAGGTTGGAGCAGTCCGGCAGGTTGTTGGTGCCGAACTCCCGGGCGAGCAGCTGGTAGAGGAACGCCGCCTCGTTGCTGGTGCGCCCCGAGGTGTAGAAGACGGCCTCGTCCGGCGAGTCCAGCGCGGTCAGCTCCTCGGCGACCAGGTCGAACGCCTCGTCCCAGCCGATCGGCCGGTAGTGGGTCGCGCCCTCCGCCAGATACATCGGCTCGGTCAGCCTGCCCTGCTGCCCCAGCCAGTAGCCGGAGCGCCCGGACAGCTCCTCCAGCGCGTGCTCGGCGAAGAACGCCGGCGTGACCCGGCGCAGCGTCGCCTCCTCGGCGACGGCCTTCGCCCCGTTCTCGCAGAACTCGGCTCGGTGCGGCTTGTCCGGCTCGGGCCAGGCGCAGCCGGGGCAGTCGAAGCCGTCCCGCTGGTTGACGCGCAGCAGCGTCAACGCGGTGCGACGCGCCCCCATCTGCCGCTGGGCCATCCGCAGGCTGTGCCCGACGGCCGGCAGCCCGGCCGCCGCGTGCTGCGGCGCGCCGACGTCGGGGGCGTCCTGGACCGGGTCATCGGCGGGCGGCCTCGCTGCCATCGCTGCTTCCACCTCGGTTCTGCTGGGGTCGACTTCGCTGGTCCGATCCGCCCGCCGTGCCCGGCGGGCGCGACGCCCGGCCGGGCCGGCGCCGCGGGCGTCGACGACCGTCGTCCGCCCGATCGTCGCACGGCCGGAGAGGACTGTCAGTGGTCCGTGGCAGGATCGACGACGTGGTTGAGAACGCATCGCAGAGCACCCAGACGCCCCGCCTGCTCCTGTTGGACGGGCATTCCCTGGCCTACCGCGCCTTCTTCGCCCTCCCGGCGGAGAACTTCACTACGGCCGTCGGCCAGCCGACCAACGCGATCTACGGGTTCGCCTCGATGCTCGCCAACACCCTGCGTGACGAGGCGCCCACGCATCTCGCCGTCGCCTTCGACGTGTCGCGGAAGACCTGGCGCTCCGAGCGGTACGCGGAGTACAAGGCCACCCGCTCCGCGACGCCCGACGAGTTCAAGGGCCAGGTCGAGCTGATCGGCGAGCTGCTGGACGCGATGCGGGTGCGCCGCTTCGCCGTGGACGGCTTCGAGGCGGACGACGTGATCGCCACCCTCGCCACCCAGGCGGCGGGGGAGGGGTTCCAGGTCTCGATCGTCACGGGCGACCGGGACGCGTTCCAGCTGGTCACCGAGCAGGTCACCGTTCTCTACCCGACCAAGGGCGTCTCCGAGCTGACCCGCTTCACGCCGGCGAAGGTCCTGGAGAAGTACGGCCTGCCGCCCGCCCGTTACCCGGACTTCGCCGCGCTGCGCGGCGACCCCTCGGACAACCTCCCGGGCATCCCCGGCGTCGGTGAGAAGACGGCGGCCAAGTGGATCAACCAGTTCGGCTCGCTCGACGACCTGGTGGCCCGCGCCGACGAGGTGAAGGGCAAGGCGGGCCAGGCCTTCCGCGACCACGTCGAGTCGGTCAAGCTCAACCGCGTCCTCACCGAGCTGGACCGCGAGGTCGAGTTGGGCTGCCTCCCGGCCGAGCTGGCCCGCGAGCCGTTCGACACGGCGGCGGTCACCGGCCTGCTGGAGGCCCTGGAGTTCCGCAACGCCAACCTCCGCGACCGGCTCTTCGCCGTGGACCCGGGCGCCGCCGAGAGCGAGGTCTCCGTCGCCGAGGGCGTGGAGATCGAGGGCGAGCTGCTGGCCGAGGGGGCGCTCGCGCCCTGGCTCGAGGCCAGGGCCGGCGCCCCGCTCGGCGTGGCGACGCGCGACAGCTGGCAGTTGGGCGCCGGCTCCGTCGCGGCCGTCGCGCTGGCGGCGGCCGACGGGCCGGCCGCCTGGTTCGAGCCGTCGGCGCTGGGCGCGGCGGACGAAACGGCCTTCGCCGCCTGGCTCGCCGACGCCGAGCGGCCCAAGGTGCTGCACGGCGCCAAGGAGATCTTCCGGGTCTTCGCCGAGCACGGCTGGCGCGTGGAGGGCGTCACCATGGACACCGCGCTCGCCGCCTACCTGGTCCAGCCGGGCCGGCGCTCCTTCGCGCTGGACGGCCTGAGCGTCGAGTTCCTCGGCCGCGAGCTGGCCAGGCCCGCCGAGGACAACGGCCAGTTGGCCTTCGGCGCCGACGACGCGGCGGAGGCCGAGACCCTGATGCGGGAGGCCCGCACGATCCTCGACCTGGGGGAGCTGTTCGTCGGCCGGCTCGCCGAGGTCGGCGCCGCGGAGCTGCTGACCGACCTCGAGCTGCCGGTCTCCGCCCTGCTCGCCAGGATGGAGCGCGCCGGCATCGCGGCCGACCGGCCCCGGCTGGTGGCGCTGGAGGAGGGCTTCGCGGTCGCCGTCCACCAGGCGGTGCGGGAGGCCCACGCCTCCGTCGGCCACGAGTTCAACCTGGGCTCGCCCAAGCAGCTCCAGGAGGTCTTCTTCGGCGAGCTCGGCCTGCCCAAGACCAAGAAGACCAAGACCGGCTACACGACCGACGCCGACGCCCTGCTCTGGCTCGCCGGCCAGACCGAGCACGAGCTGCCGGTGATCATGCTGCGCCACCGCGAGCAGGCCAGGCTGCGGACGACCGTCGAGGGCCTGGTCAAGACGATCGCCGCCGACGGCCGCATCCACACCACCTTCCAGCAGACGGTGGCCGCCACCGGCCGGCTCTCCTCGACCGAGCCCAACCTCCAGAACATCCCGGTCCGCACCGACGAGGGGCGCGCCATCCGCGGCGGCTTCGTCGTCGGCGAGGGGTACGAGACGCTGCTCACCGCCGACTACAGCCAGATCGAGCTCCGCGTGATGGCTCACCTCTCCGAGGACGAGGGCCTGATCGAGGCGTTCACCTCCGGCGAGGACCTGCACACCACCGTCGCCTCCCAGGTCTTCTCGGTGGAGAAGGACGCCGTGGACGCCGAGATGCGCCGCAAGATCAAGGCGATGAGCTACGGCCTGGCCTACGGTCTCTCCGCGTTCGGCCTCTCCCAGCAGTTGGCGATCGCCCCCGACGAGGCGCGCAAGCTGATGGACACCTACTTCGAGCGCTTCGGCGGCGTGCGGGACTATCTGCACCGGGTGGTGGAGGAGGCGCGGATCGTCGGGTACACCCAGACGCTGATGGGCCGCCGCCGCTATCTCCCGGACCTCGGCAGCACCAACCGTCAACGCCGCGAGATGGCCGAGCGGATGGCGCTCAACGCCCCGATCCAGGGCACCGCCGCCGACATCGTCAAGGTCGCCATGCTCCGCGTCGACCAGGCCCTGGCCCGGGAGGGGTCGCGCAGCCGGATGCTGCTCCAGGTGCACGACGAGATCGTGCTGGAGGTCGCGCCAGGGGAGCGGGAGCGCGTGGAGGAGCTGGTGCGGCGCGAGATGGCCGGGGCGGTCCAGTTGCGCGCCCCCCTCGACGTCTCGGTCGGCGCCGGCGTGAGCTGGGAGGCCGCCGCGCACTGAGCGCCCCCGCGCCGCGCACACGTTCGCCACATCGTCACACCACCCCCTCCCGCTGTTCCCGTCCCGGGAACCAACCGTGGTCTAGCGTCGTCGGTCACGGAGGGAGTGCGTCAACGAGGGGAAGCAGGCGTGGGGTTGCGCATCAGCAGGATTCGCAGGGGTGTCTCGGGGTCGGCGGTCGCCGCCGCCGCGATGGCGGCCCTGACCGCCTCTCAGGCGTCCGACGTCCTCGGCCGGGACAGCGAGCCGCCGCAGCGGCCAGAACGGTCCTCGGCCGAGGAGCCGCCGCCCGAGAGCCGGGGGCCGGTCGAGCTCCCGTACCACACCGACCTTCCGCCCCTGGACGGCGTCGAGCCCGGCGAGGACGTCGAGGAGGGGCAGGGCGGCGGCGGCCGGCTCTCCGACGAGGCCGGCATCCCGGCCACCGTGCTCGACGCCTACCGGCAGGCGGCGGCCCGGGTGGCGGAGACCGACCCGGGGTGCCGCCTCGACTGGGAGGTGCTGGCGGCGATAGGCAAGGTCGAGTCGGGTCATGCCAGGGGCGGCGACGTCACCGCCGACGGCACCACGGTCAACCCGATCCTCGGCCCCGTGCTCAACGGCGACGGTTTCGCGAACATCCCCGACACCGACGGCGGCGCCCACGACGGTGACGCGCGCTACGACCGCGCCGTCGGCCCGATGCAGTTCATCCCCTCGACCTGGGCGCGCTGGGGCGCGGACGGCAACGGCGACGGCGCCTCCGACCCGAACAACGTCTACGACGCGGCCCTCGCGGCGGGCAACTACCTCTGTGCCAACGACCGGGACCTGTCGGACTCCGACGACCTCGACCAGGCGCTTTTGAGCTACAACCGCTCCTGGGACTACGTCCGCACGGTCCGCTCGTGGCTGGACTTCTACCGGGAGGGCACCCAGGAGGTGCCCGACGGCGAGGGCCGCCTCCCCGGCTCGCCCGGTCCGGGGAACCCGGACGCCGCCGACCGCCCCGGACTCCGCCCGGACCGCGACGACCCCCGCCCGCAGCGCCCCGACCGGGACGAGCACACCGGCTCCCGCCCGCCGGCCGAGTCCGACGGCGAGGTCCGCCCGACGGACCCGGACGACGACGAGCCCGAGCAGCCGGAGCAGCCGGAGCAGCCGGAAGAGCCCGGCGACCCGGAAGAGCCGGGTGACCCGGACGAGCCCGGGGATCCGGACGAGCCGGGTGACCCGGACGAGCCTGAGGACCCCGAGGACCCGGACGAGCCTGGCGAGCCCCAGTGCCCCGAGGACCCCGAGGACCCGGAGGACCCGGAGGACCCCGAGGCTCCCGGCCAGCCGGGGGAGGGCGACCAGGACGGGGCACCGGAGGCCCCGGAGGATCCCGAGGACCCGCAGGATCCGGAGCGGCCCGGCGAGGGCGACGGTGACGAGGGCGGGGACGGCGAAGAGGGCGACGACGCCGACGAGGGTGACGACGCGGAGGACGGGGACCAGGGCGGGGAGTGCCCCGACCCGGAGGACCCGGAGGACCCCGAGAACCCGGACGACCCCGGGCAGCCCGGTGACGGCGGGGAGGAGACCGAGGACGGGACCGGCGGCACGCCGGGCGACGAGGCTCCCGCCGCGGCCACGCGGCGAACGGCCTGAGGCGTTGGGCACCGTCGGGCCGCCGCGTCCCACACGGCGCGGCGGCCGGGGGCGGGTGCCGGACGGTCGCGAACCGCCGGGCAAATGCGCCGGGTTTGGCCCCATAGCGCCCCTCGTGGGGCGAACCGCGCATTGACCCTGATCGGATGCCCCCGTATGCTATAAGACGCGCTGCGGACTTGTGCGCCTCGGACGGAGCAGGTCGCGCTCGCATCCGCTGTATGTCCTCTCGGTCGGCGAGGCGTGTTTCGGGTCCCTCGGGACCGGGAGCCGCGCTTCTCGGGCTGTCCGGCTGCAACGATGCGATAGTGGTCTTCGGCGTAGCAGTGCCTACCAATATGTCCGTACCGGAGCCCTTTACCACATGACGAGCAGCACCGAGACCACCGCGACCACGCCGCAGGTAGCGGTCAACGACATCGGTTCCGAGGAAGCCTTCCTCGCCGCGATCGACGAGACGATCAAGTACTTCAACGACGGCGACATCGTCGACGGCGTCATCGTGAAGGTCGACCGGGACGAGGTCCTGCTCGACATCGGTTACAAGACCGAGGGGGTCATCCCCTCGCGCGAGCTGTCGATCAAGCACGACGTCGACCCCAACGAGGTCGTCGCCGTCGGCGACGAGATCGAGGCCCTTGTCCTCCAGAAGGAGGACAAGGAAGGCCGCCTGATCCTCTCCAAGAAGCGCGCCCAGTACGAGCGCGCCTGGGGCACCATCGAGAAGATCAAGGACGAGGACGGCATCGTCACCGGTACCGTCATCGAGGTCGTCAAGGGCGGCCTCATCCTCGACATCGGCCTCCGCGGCTTCCTCCCGGCCTCCCTGGTGGAGATGCGCCGGGTGCGGGACCTCCAGCCCTACGTGGGCAAGGAGCTCGAAGCCAAGATCATCGAGCTGGACAAGAACCGCAACAACGTGGTCCTGTCCCGCCGCGCCTGGCTGGAGCAGACCCAGAGCGAGGTCCGCCAGACCTTCCTCACCACCCTCCAGAAGGGCCAGGTGCGCTCCGGCGTCGTCTCCTCCATCGTCAACTTCGGTGCCTTCGTGGACCTGGGTGGCGTGGACGGCCTGGTGCACGTCTCCGAGCTGTCCTGGAAGCACATCGACCACCCCTCCGAGGTCGTCGAGGTCGGCCAGGAGGTCACCGTCGAGGTGCTCGACGTCGACATGGACCGCGAGCGCGTCTCCCTGTCGCTGAAGGCCACCCAGGAAGACCCGTGGCAGCAGTTCGCCAGGACGCACCAGATCGGTCAGGTCGTGCCCGGCAAGGTCACCAAGCTGGTGCCGTTCGGCGCGTTCGTCCGGGTGGACGAGGGCATCGAGGGCCTGGTCCACATCTCCGAGCTGGCCGAGCGCCACGTGGAGATCCCGGAGCAGGTCGTCCAGGTCAACGACGAGATCTTCGTCAAGGTCATCGACATCGACCTGGAGCGTCGTCGGATCAGCCTCTCGCTGAAGCAGGCCAACGAGAACTTCGGCCCCGACCCGATGGTGGTCGAGTTCGACCCGACCCTGTACGGCATGGCGGCGTCCTACGACGACCAGGGCAACTACATCTACCCCGAGGGCTTCGACCCGGAGGCGAACGACTGGCTGCCCGGTTACGACAAGCAGCGCGAGGAGTGGGAGCGCCAGTACGCCGAGGCGCAGACGCGCTTCGAGCAGCACCAGGCGCAGGTCATCAAGTCCCGCGAGGCGGACGCCCAGGCCGAGGCCGAGGCCGCCGGCGGCGGCGGCGGCCAGCAGTCGGGCGGCGGTTCCGGCGGCGGCTCGTACTCCTCCAGCCCCTCGGAGGACTCGGGCGCCCTGGCTTCCGACGAGGCGCTCGCGGCGCTGCGGGAGAAGCTGGCCGGCGGCCAGAGCTGACCCAGCCCCCACGGGGCTGAAGAACCCGTGAACGAGGGCCCGTCTCCCCTGGGAGGCGGGCCCTCGGTGTTTCCTCCCGTTTCTTTCCGGGGCATGGTGGAATGCCCCGGCGGGCAGGGACGTTGATCCGTCAGACGCGAGACAACGGAAGGGGAACGGGGACAGTGCGTGATCCACAGGAGTTGTACGCGTGGGAGCCCGACGGGATCGCCAGGGTCGAGGAGGCGGTCGGCGCCCCGGACAGCGCGGGGCCCGTGCTGCTCTACCACTTCGACGGGTTCATCGACGCGGGGGACACCGGCGGCCAGTTGACCGAGCAGCTGCTCGAACTGCCGGGCGCGACGGTGGCCAGGTTCGACCACGACCGCCTTGTCGATTACCGGGCGCGGCGCCCGTCCATGACGTTCCACCGTGACCGGTGGACGTCCTTCGAGCAGCCCACGGTGGAGCTGAGGCTGGTCAGGGACGCGACCCACCAGCCGTTCCTGCTGCTCACCGGGCCGGAGCCGGACACGGAGTGGGAGGGGTTCGCCGCGGCCGTGCGGCAGATCGTGGAGCGGCTGCGGGTGCGGCTGGCGGTCAGCTTCCACGGCATCCCGATGGGCGTCCCGCACACCAGGCCCGTGGGGCTGACCCCGCACGGGAACCGTTCCGAGCTGGTGCCCGTGGGGCGTTCGCTCTTCGACGAGGCGCAGGTCCCGGGCAGTGCGGCGGCGCTGGTCGAGCTGCGGCTGGAGCAGGCCGGGCACGACGTGCTGGGCGTGGCCGCCCATGTGCCGCACTACATTGCGCGCTCCCGTTACCCGGACTCGGCGCTGGTGGTGCTGGAGGCGATCACCGCCGCCACGGGGCTGGTGCTGCCGGAGGCGGTGCACACGCTGCGGGTCTCGGCGCTGAAGACGCAGGACGAGATCGAACGCGAGCTGGCCGAGGGCGAGTCGGACCTGGTGGCCGTGGTGCGCGGGCTGGAGCAGCAGTACGACGCGGTCGCCGGGGCCGCGACCAGGAGCAGCCTGGTGGCCGAGCCGGTGGAGCTGCCGTCGGCCGACGAGCTGGGCGAGGTCTTCGAACGCTTTCTCGCGGAGCGCGAGGACGGCGACGGGCAGCCGTAGCGTAGCCTGCGGCCATGGTGGCAGTGGGGCTGACCGGCGGCATCGGCGCCGGCAAGAGCGAGGCGGCGCGCGCCCTCGCGCGCCGGGGCGCGGTGATCGTGGACTCCGACGTGATCGCCCGCGAGGTGGTCGCGCCGGGGACGCCGGGGCTGGCGGCGGTGGTCGCCGAGTTCGGCGAGGAGGTACTGGCGCCGGACGGTGCGCTGGACCGTGAGCGGCTGGGGCGCGTCGTCTTCGCCGACGACGAGCGCCGCCGGGCGCTCAACGCGATCGTCCACCCGCTGGTGGCGCGCCGTGCGGAGGAGCTCCAGTCGGCGGCCGGCCCCGGCGCGGTGGTGGTGCACGACGTTCCGCTGCTCGCCGAGGAGCGGCTGGCGCACCGCTACCGGGCGGTGATCGTGGTGGACGCCTCGGACGCGACGCGGCTGGCCCGGCTGACCGGGGGGCGGGGGATGAGCGAGGCCGACGCCAGGGCGCGGATGGGTGCCCAGGCCGGCCGCGAGGAGCGGCTGGCGATCGCCGACTTCGTGCTGGAGAACGACGGGTCGTTGGACGAACTCGACGCCCGCGTCGAGAAGTTGTGGCCCCGGCTGGTGGCGCTCGCCGCGTCGGAATGAGCGGTCGGGAGATGCATCCGTACCGTGGCGCGGCGGGTGCCCCGGGAGCTACCGTAAGTGGCATGGACCTTGACTCGGCCCTTGCCCTGGTGACCGCGGCGGCGGGCAGCGTCGCCACCGAGGCCGGGCGGCACGCCTGGGACTCGCTGATGTCCCTGACCCGTCGCATCACCGGCCGGCCGGAGCCGGTCGACCCGGGGGACGAGGACGCGGTGCGGGTGCTCGTCGGGCGGATCTCCGACCGTGCCGAGGCGGACGAGGAGTTCGCCCACCAGCTGCGCGACTGGGCGCGCACCTACCAGTCGGCGGTGGACGCCCGGCACTCCCAGGTGCGCAACGAGATCTCCGGGGACGCGCGGATCACCGGTCCGGTTGTGCAGGCGCAGAACATCACGGGACCGATCACCTTCGGTTCCTGAGCGTTCGCCGACGGGACGTCGACCGAAGCCGACGCGTGCCCGACCGAAGACGACGCCGCGCCGCCGTGTGCCCGACGGAAACCGCGCGGAAGCGGCCGCGCGCAAGCCGGCCTCGCGGAAGCCGGCCGTGCGGAAGCGCGCCGGGGCCTCAGCCGGCGCGCAGGCGCTGGAAACGGCGCTCGACGCCGCTGCGCACCCGGCGCATCCGGCGGCGCACGCGGTGCATCCGGGGGTTGCGCTCGCGCTCCTCGCGGGAGACGCGGTCCAGCTCGGCCGCCAGCTTGGTGGAGCGCTTCTCGCTGTCCAGCTCGTCGAGGAGCCGGTCGACCTCGGCGAGCATCGAGCCGTGCCACTGCCACTGCTTGGGGTGCTCCTGCACCCGGGCCAGCAGCAGTTGGGCGACATGCTCCCGGCTGACCCTGGCCGCGTCCAGCTCCACCTCGAGGAACGCCTCGGCCTCGTCGGCGTCGCTGCTGACCTGGCTGGTGATCAGGGTTGCGTAGCTGTCGACCGCTCCGGCGAGGTTGCTCAGCAGCTCCCGGACGGCGGGTGCCACGTCCTCGGGGAAGAGCGGTTGGTCGCCCCGGAGGGCCGAGAGGTCGGTGAGGTTGCGGGAGAGGGTGCGCAGGATGACCGCGCAGACCTCCAGGGTGTCGAGGCCGGTGCGCAGCACGATCCTGGTCAGCACCGGCTCCTTGGCCCGCGGGTTGAAGCGCAGGCTCTCCTCGGCCTGGGTGAGCGAGGCGTCGACCTGGGCCACGTCCTGGTCGAGCTGGCGCGCCTCCTCCAGCTTCTCGGCGAGCGTCGTCAGCCGTGGCTCGCGCTCGCTGGCCTCCTCGCTCAGCCGCACCAGCAGCTGGCGCATCCGCCGGGCCTGTTCCTCGATGTCGTCGCCCGCGGAGCGCACCCAGACGGGCGGAACGAAGACCAGGTTGAACAGCAGCCCGACGACCGCGCCGATCACCGTCTCCACGACCCGGTCCAGGGCGGTCTCCGCGACCTGGGTCACGCCGAGCACCAGCATCGCGCTGATCGCGACCTCGGGAACGAACTCGCTGACTCGCACCAGATGGCCGGCGGTCAGCGCCGAGAGGATCAGCAGCCCCAGGCTCCACCAGCTGAGGCCGACCACCGAGCTGAAGGCGGAGGCCAACAGCACGCCCGTCACCACCGCGTTGACGCGCCGCACCCCGGTGGTGAGGGTGGAGTAGAGGGTGACCTGCACGACCAGGAGCGCGGTGAGCGGGGCCAGCAGCGGGGCGGTGACGTTGGTCAGCCAGAGGGCGGCCATGTAGGCGAGGGTCGCCGCGGCGGCGGACCGGACGGTCTGGATGCCCACGGGCTCGGCGCGCCGCTTGGCGAGGTCGATGATCTGTTCGGAGACATCCGGCATCTGTCTCCCCTTTCGCTCCTCTGTGGTGTTTTTGGAAAACACCTGACAAAAGATGTCATCTGACGGGTCCAGAGGAGCGAACCCCGGGGAGATCTGCGCGTCCCGGGCGCCGGGCCGGGGCCGACGCCGGGTCCGGGGCCGGGAGCGGTGGGGGGACGGGGGCGGGTCAGGGCGTGCCGGTGAGCCGCATCAGCGTGAGCATCTCGTTCTGCAGCTCGGCGGTGAACGGCTCGTCCTCCGGCCGTTCGTCCTGCCCCATGGGGACGGCGAGCCGCCCGCCGCCCGTCAGCCACGCGTTGAAGGCGCGCATCAGCAGGATGAACTGGTCGGCCGGTAACCGGGCGCGCAGCGCCTCCACATAGGGGACGAGCTGCGGGGGATCGGTGGCGTCTTCGGTCATGGATCTATCGTGCGGTGCCGGGCGCGTGGAGGGAAGAACGCGCCTGGGCGGTGAAGCGAGCGCCGGCTCGTGCGCCCGGGTGCGGGGGGCGGGTGATGATGGGGCCATGCGACTGGAGGCGATCACCCGGGAGAGACTGGCCGCCGCTCTCGCCGAGGGGGTGCTCGCCGCCGGCGGCGCGCCGGACGCCTGGCGGCGGGTGCTGGTCGACGGGGCGCCGGCGGCCGGCGGCGGCCGGCTGGCCCGCGAGGTCGCCGACGAGTTGCGGCTGCGGGGCCGTTCGGCGCTGGTGGTGGACGCGGCCGGCTTTCTGCGCGCGGCCTCGCTGCGCTACGAGTTCGGGCGGCGGGACCCGGACGCGTACCGGGAGTCGTGGCTGGACGAGGGCGCGCTCTGGCGCGAGGTGCTGACGCCCCTTGACCCGGGGGGCAGCGGCCGGGTGCTGCCGGACCTCTGGGACGCGGAGCGCGACCGGGCCACCCGCAGCGCCTATGTCGCGCTCCCGCCGGGCGGCGTGCTGCTGCTCCACGGCGCCTTTCTGCTGGGGCGATGGTTTCCCGCCGATCTGACCGTCCATCTCGCGCTCTCCGAGGGCGCGTTGCTCCGGCGCACCGCGGAGGGGGAACGCTGGACCGTGCCGGCCTTCGCCCAATACGACGCCGAGGAGAGCCCGCTGGAGTCCGCCGACGTGGTGGTGCGCATGGACCACCCCGCGCGCCCGGCGTGGACGGGGCTCCCGGGGCGCGCCTGACCGCCGCGCGCGCCCGGGCGTGAAGTCGCCTCACGGGGCCCCGTTCCGCCCGGGAGCTGACACACTGGGTGTTCGTACCGTCAGCGCACAGTGATCAGGGAGTTGGGGCGTGGACGACACGGTCAGGCCGTACACCAGGGACGAAGTGCTGCACGCCGTGGCGCTGATCAAGGCTCATCTCGCCGAGGACGAGGAGGGGGTGCGGGCCCTTCAGGACGAGTCGGACGAGAGCGCCCGGCAGTGCGCGCGGTCCATGTTCGCCCTGGCGCACCTCATCGTCTTCGGGCAGGTCATCCCGGACATGTGGGTGGTGCGCCAGAAGGTCGACTTCGGCGACACCGGACGCGTCCCCGAACTCAACCTCGCCATCCACGTGTTGAAACGCATGGAGGAGCGCGTCGCGCTCGCCCACGTCCACCCGGTGGTGGGCGCGCTCTCGGCGGGCGACGTGATGGACCTGATCGTGCAGTGCACCGGGACCAGCATGGCCGACGTGCCGCGCTTCCTCGACGGCGTCCGGGAGCGCGTCCTGCACTCCATGGAGCCCTGAGCGCACGCGGACGGCCGGACGCGCCGCGGGGCCGAGCGGGCATCGCGTTCCCACCCCCAACGGGGCTCCGAGCGGCCGGATTTCGACCGTTCCCCACGGTAGGGCCCGCCACTGACAGCGGCGCGGGACGACGGCGATACCGTGGGCGCATGGACAGCACCCAGTCAGACGAGATACATGGCCGCCATGGCGCCGCCGCCACGGTCGAGGTCGAGCCGCGCGGGATCGGGCAGGTGCGCACCGCGTACGCGCCGGAGCCGGACGGGGACCCCGACCCGGGCGAGATCGTCTGGACGTGGGTGCCCTACGAGGAGAACGACGGCCGGGGCAAGGACCGCCCGGTGCTGGTGGTGGCGCGCGAGGAGGGGCGGGAGACGTTGCTGGCCGTCCAGTTGACCAGCCAGGACAAGGACCACGACGACGAGTGGCTGCCGTTGGGCGCCGGCCCCTGGGACCGCACCGGCCGCGACTCCTGGGTCCATCTGGACCGTGTGCTGCGCGTGCACCCCGACGGGATGCGCCGGGAGGCGTGCGCGCTCGACCGCGCGCGGTACAACCGCGTCGTGCACAACCTCCAGGCGCGCCACGGCTGGCGCTGAGCCCCGGCCCGCGCTCCCACCCGCCCCCCGGAACTCCCATGCGACCCGACACATCCCCCGGCACATCCGATGCGTTCGACGGCCCCACCTCCCCGGGCGACCCCGGCACCGGCGCCGTTCCCCGTCCCCATCCCCTGCACGGTCACCGCTATGTGGTGCTCGACTGCGAGACCACGGGCTTCGACCCGGAACGCGGCGACCGCATGGTCTCGCTCGCCCTGGTCACCGTCGTCGACGGCCGGATAGCCGACCGCTGGACCAGCCTCCTCGACCCCGGCCGCGACACCGGCCCGGTCCACATCCACGGCATCACCAAGGCCGAGAGCACCACGGCACCCCGCTTCGCCGCGGTGCTGCCCGAGATCGACCGCCGACTGGAGGGCGCCGTGCTGGTGGCCCACAACGTCGGCTTCGACCTGCGCTTTCTGGCCATGGAGCTGGAGCTGGCCCACGCGGGGCCGCCCCCGGCCACCAGCCTCGACACCCTCACGCTGGCCCGCCGCTACCTCCCCGAGCTGGCCAACCACCGGCTCGCCACCTGCGTCGCGTCCCTCGGCGTGCCCCACCGGGCGCACCGTGCCGACTCCGACGCCGAGGTCACCGCCGTGCTGCTGCTGCGGCTGCTGGACCGCGCCGCCGAGGACGGGCACACCGGCCTCGAAGGGCTCGTCGAGCCCAGCGACGAGGTGCTGCGCCGCGAACGCCGCCGGCGTGCCCGGTGCGACGCGGAGACGCCGGGCCTCAGCGCGGCGCACCGCGACGCCCACGAGGTGATCGCCGCCTGGCGCGGCGGCGTGGGCGCCTGGCGCACGGCGCTGCGCACGCTCCAGGGCGAGGAGTGCCCGGAGGCGGGGCGGCTGTGGGGCTGGTTCGGCGGGACGCTCACCTCGCCGACCCCCGCGTTCGGGCGCCCCCGCCCGGAGTGGGCGCGCGAGGCCCTGCGCACCGCGCTGGACCTGCTGCTCGACGACCCCGCGACCCGCAGGGACGACGTGGCGCAGCCGGTGGCCTGGCTGGCCGCGCTCGACCAGGGCGCGGAGAGCCCCGATCACCTGCTCGGGCTCTTTCCCGACACGGCGGCCGCGATCGCCGCGCTGCCGGACTGCGGCCGCTGCTGGTCCTGCGCCACGCTGGGCCTCTGCGCCACGGGCAGCGCGGGCGCCGCCCTGGTCTCGCACTACGGCTCCGAGCCCGCCTGGGCCGACGAGCTGGCCTCGGCGCTCCCGGTGCTGCGCACCGCGGGCGACCTGGCCGCGCTGGGCCGCGCCGCCCGTTACGCCGGTCAGGGGCTGGAACGCCGGGGGCGCGTGGACGAGGCGATGCGCCTGTGGCAGTGGGCGGTGGACGAGGGCGCGCGCGACCCGGTGGTCTTCAACCGGCTCACGCTCTGCCACGAGCGCCTGGGGGACGACCGCGCGGCGTTGGCCCTGTGTGAACGAGGTCTCACCCACCGCCGTGACGAGGGGGCCCGCGCGGTGTGGGACACCCTGACGCGGCGCGCGGAACGCTGCCGTGCCCGGATCGCCGGACTGCCGGTTCCGGCGGTTTCCGAGCCGGAGCCCCTCGAAGGCTGATCCGCTCACTAGGTTCTTCTCCTGGGCGGGGAACGGGCGCCGCGTCCGTTCCTCGTCCGAGGCGACATTCCGACCCGGAGGAGACCGAAGGTGACCGAGCAGCTGACCCCGATGCCCCTGGACTGGCGACGTGGCCTGGCCGTCGTGGCCCACCCCGACGACCTGGAGTACGGGGCGTCCGGCGCCGTCGCCGAGTGGGTGGAGGGCGGCAGGGAGATCGCGTATGTGCTGGTCACCCGAGGCGAGGCCGGGATCGACTCCCTCCCTCCCGAGGAGTCGGCCCGGGTGCGGGAGGCCGAGCAGATGGCCGGTGCGGCGGCCGTCGGCGTGCGGACGGTGGAGTTCCTCGACCACGCGGACGGCGTGATCGAGGAGGGCCCGGCGCTCCGCGCCGACCTCGCCGCCGCCGTGCGCCGGCACCGGCCTGAGCTGGTGATCACGCTCAACCACCGCGACACCTGGGGCGGCAACACCTGGAACACCCCCGACCACAGGGTCGTGGGCCGCGCCGTGCTGGACGCGGTCGGCGACGCGGGGAACCGCTGGATCTTTCCCGAGCAGCTGGGGGAGGGCGGCCTGGAGCCGTGGAACGGGGTCCGCTGGGTCGCGGTGGCGGCCTCGCCCCGGTCGACCCACGCCCAGGTGCTCGGCGACGCGGCCCTGGAGCGCGGCGTCGCCTCGCTCGTGGCGCACCGCGCCTATGTCACCGGGCTCGGGGAGACGGATCCCGAGGGCTACGCGCGGTCGCTGCTCATCGGCGGCTCGGAGCGGGAGAGCGAACGGTTCGGCGGGCGCCGCTGCACCCCGTTCGAGCTCTTCCCGCGCTGAGGACCGCGGTTCCCTCCTGGCCGGAATGCGGATTTCCTGGCCCCTTTCTGTGGCGCTCGACACAGCCATTTCCGCGCCTACGAGAGTGCTTAGCAGAAAAGCGTGACCAAGGTCCCGGGACTTTCGTCACGAGGCGCCAGGGGATTCCGCCGGGATCGGCGAACGACCTCCGGGTATTCGGGACTCGGTGCAGGTCACCATGGTGGGAAGTGAGAGGCGCGGCCCTTTCTTCGGTGGTGGTGATCGGCCTGTCCAGGGCCTTAGGGCCCTCTTCTCCCGCTACGGCCCCGCTTCGTAACAGAGCTTCTTGTGCCGGGCTGGATATCCCGTTATCAAGGATGTTCACCCGGCTGGTTCCGGTCGGGATGCCCCCGAAAGCGGAGGTTGTTCTTCCATGCCGAACACCCACACGACCACCACCCCGTACCGCGCCCCGAAGTCGCTCCGTGCCCGCGCCGCCGCCGCCGTCGCGGCCGGCGTCTGCGCCACGGTGGCCCTCTCCGGCGCGGCCGTGGCGGCCGAGGGCGCCGGCAAGACCGATGCCCGCGAGGCCCCGCAGGCCACCGAGGTCGTCGAGAGGAACCACGCCCCGGCCGCCGAGAAGCCGAAGGCGAGTGACTGGGTGTCGCCGATCTCGGGTGACTACGAGCTGTCGGCGACGTACGGCAACAGTGGTGACCGCTGGACCAGCAAGCACAGTGGTCAGGACTTCGCCGTGCCGACGGGTACCGAGGTGTCCTCGGTGCACGAGGGGACCGTGGTGAAGGCCGGTGGCAACGGTGCCGGTGACGGTCCCGCGTATGGGAACGCGGTCGTGATCGATCACGGTGATGGCACGTTCAGCCAGTACGCGCACCTTTCCGAGGTGGACGTGGCCGTGGGTGATCAGGTGAAGACGGGCGAGGAGATCGCGCTGTCCGGTAACACGGGTAACAGCAGCGGCCCCCACCTGCACTTCGAGATCCGCACGACCGCCGACTACGGCACCGCCATCGACCCGATGAAGTACCTGCGCGACCAGGACGCCGATGTGTGACCCGGTCGGCGGGTGAGTCCGACCCGACGGCGCCCCGCGGTCAGAAGCCGCCCGGGGCGCCGTCCCCTTCGGCGGTCTCTCGCGCCTCGCACTCCTCGCGGAGCGCCGGATAGGCCGCCGCTATCGCGTCCCGGCACCGCCCGGTGAGCAGCCGCCGGCCCTCGGCCCGGCTCTCGCCGGGCGGCAGCGCGTGCAGCAGCTCCGCGTGCGGCGCCAGTTGCTGGAGCAGCCAGCTCACCTCCCACCGCGCCAGCTCGGCCGGCTCCAGTTCGTCGACCGAGACCGCCCGCGGCCGGTGGCCCCAGGAACGGGCGGCCCGGCTGGCGTCCCAGAGGTTCCGGTGGGCCACCGCGCGCTCCGCCAGCTCCGCTTCCGCCAACCGGGGGACCGCGAGCCGCGCCGCCCGGATCGCCGCCAGCCCCTCGGCCCTGCGCCGGGCCTGGGCGTCGCGCTGCGCGCTGGCCCGCCGTCGGCGCAGCTCCCGCGCGGCGACGAACTCCGGCAGCTCCTCCGTCCGCCTGACCCGGTCGCTCCGGTACAGCTCCACCGGGCTGCCGCGGTCCGGCTCGCCGAGGAACGCACGCACCAGCAGCGGCGTCCAGCCCCGGGCCCGGAGCGCGTCCATCGAGCAGTAGGTGATCGCCGGCCGATCCTGGGACAGCGTCATCGTCGCCCTCCTCACGCTGGACGCCAGTATCGGTGCATATCCGCACTGATCGCCTCCCGGGAGGAGGAGCCGGGCCCCGCCCCCGGGCCGTCCGGCCGCGCGCCTCCCACCCTGCGGGAGGGCCGCCGGCGCCCCCTGCCGACTGCCGCCCGCCGCCCTTCGGCCACGGGCGTGGGCCACGGGCTTACGCGCCCGGCGGGCCACGGGCCCCCGGCTTACGCGTCCCGCGGGGCCGTCGACGCCGGCCGGCGTCTCGTGGGGGAGCGGCCGCCCGTCAGCGCGTCGGTGCTCGGTCCGCCGTGTCTGGCCGGCCGACCGGACCGGCTCAGAAGAGCGGACTGGGCAGCACCCCCTCCAGGGCCAGCAGCCGGCGCTTGGTCTCCAGACCGCCACCGAAGCCGCCTATGCCCCCGTCGGAGGCCACCACCCGGTGGCACGGCACCACCACCGGCAGGGGGTTGGCCCCCATCGCCGCGCCCACCGCCTGCGCCGCGCCCGGCTCGCCGACCCGCCGTGCCAGGTCCTGGTAGGAGACGACGCTCCCCAGCGGCACGCCCGCGGCCAGCTCACGCAGCACCCGCTCGGTGAACCCCGAGGCCAGCGACCAGTCGAGGGCCAGCTCGAAGACCCGCAGCCGCCCGGCGAAGTAGGCCGCCAACTGCTCCGCCGCCTCCGTCAGCACCGGGTGGTCGCCGGGCGAGGGGGCCGGCCGCGCCCCCAGCCCCCTGGCCAGGCCCGACAGCGCCGCCGGCACCCGGCGCCGTTCCGCGTGGAAGACCACCGACACCAGCCCCAGGCCCGTGGCCGCCAGCAGCAGCGGACCGATCGGTGTGCGCTCCACCGACCAGACGCAGCCCTTCTCCTCACTCATGCCGGGGAGCATAGAGGGCGGCACTGACAACGCCCCGGGAGTCTTCGGGTCCGGGAGCGCCGTCCGCGTCGCCCTCACGCCACCGGTCGGCGCCGGTGCCCGCCGTGTCTCAGTCGCGCAGCGCGGCCCGCACCACGTCCGGCACGTCGGAGATGATGCCGTCCACCCCGAGGCCGGCGACCCGGGTGGCCAGCTCGCCGTCGTTGACGGTCCAGGTGTAGACCTTCAGCGGGCGGCCGTGCGGGCCGCGCAACGACTGGACGCTCGCCACGTACTCCGCGGTGAGGTCGGCGTGCCGGGGGTTGATCTGGTCGGCGAACTCCGCGTACTCGGCGATCCTGTCCACCGGCGGGGTGCCGAGGAAGCCGGTCTCCACCCGGGGGGCCAGCTCGTGGACCGTGCGCACCGAGTCCGCCTCGAAGCTCTGGAGCACCAGCCGCTGGCCCGGGTACCACTCACGCAGCCAGCCCTGCTCGTCCAGCTCCTCCAGGATGTCGGCCTCGATGCCCGGGTAGAGCGAGGGGGACTTCAGTTCGAGCAGCAGCCGCTGCCGGTTGCCGTCCAGCTCGTCGAGGAACTCCTCCAGCGTCGGGACCGGCTCGCCCGCGAACTCCTCGCCGAACCAGCTGCCCGCGTCCAGCCGCGAGATCTCCTCGGCGGTGAAGTCCTCCACCCGCCACGGAGCCCGGTCGGGGAAGACCTCCTCCACGTCGGTCGTCCGGTTCAGCGTCTCGTCGTGCATCAGCACCAGCTCGCCGTCGCTGGTGCGCTGCACGTCGGTCTCCACCCAGGTGGTGCGGGTCTGGGCGGCTGCCTCGGCGGCGGCCAGGGTGTTCTCCGGCGCGTAGCCCGAGGCGCCCCGGTGGGCCACCACCAGCGGGTCGTCGTCGAAGCCGAGGCCCGTGGTCGCCGCCGGACGCACACCGTCCGTCGACGCGGCCTCGGCGCTGTGGGGGGAGAGGCCGGGCAACGAGGCGACCGGCATGACGGTGAGGGCCACCGTGCCCAGGGCCCAACCGATCCAGCCGGAGGTGGTGCTGCTCATGGGGAACTCCTCGTAATCCGTGTGGGAACGCGGGGAGCCTGCCCGGCCGGGGGAAACCGCCGGGTACGCGGCCGATGACTGTCAGTTGAACAGCGTGAGACCTCGGGGGGCCGTCCGCCGGCATCGACACGGTTGTCAGTGGGGGGTCGTACGGTGGGGTCCATGCGGCCCGTATCGGATATCCCACGCACGTCGACCCCCTTCGAGGTGGTCAGCCCTTACCAGCCCAGCGGCGACCAGCCGGCGGCCATCGCCGAGCTGGAGAAGCGCGTCTCGGGAGGTGAGAAGGACGTCGTCCTGCTCGGCGCCACCGGCACCGGCAAGTCGGCGACGACGGCGTGGATGATCGAGCGTCTGCAGCGGCCGACGCTGGTGATCGCGCCGAACAAGACGCTGGCGGCCCAGCTGGCCAACGAGTTCCGCGAGCTCCTGCCGAACAACGCGGTCGAGTACTTCGTCTCGTACTACGACTACTACCAACCCGAGGCGTACGTCCCGCAGACGGACACCTACATCGAGAAGGACTCCTCGATCAACGAGGAGGTCGAGCGGCTGCGGCACAGCGCGACCAACTCGTTGCTCACCCGGCGTGACGTGGTCGTGGTCGCCTCGGTCTCCTGCATCTACGGCCTGGGCACGCCGCAGGAGTACGTGGACCGGATGGTGCCGCTGCGGGTCGGCGAGGAGATCGACAGGGACGCCCTGCTGCGTCGCTTTGTCGACATCCAGTACGCGCGCAACGACATGGCGTTCACCCGGGGCACCTTCCGGGTGCGGGGCGACACCATCGAGATCTTCCCGGTCTACGAGGAGCTGGCCGTCCGGATCGAGATGTTCGGCGACGAGATCGAGGCGCTCTCCACCCTCCACCCCCTCACGGGCGAGGTCATCTCGACCGAGGACCACCTCTATGTCTTCCCCGCCTCCCACTACGTCGCCGGGCCCGAGCGCATGGAGCGGGCGATCGACGGGATAGAGAGCGAGCTGACGGGCCGGCTGGAGACGCTGGAGCGACAGGGCAAGCTGCTGGAGGCCCAGCGGCTGCGGATGCGCACCACCTACGACATCGAGATGATGCGCCAGATCGGCACCTGCGCCGGCATCGAGAACTACTCGCTCCACATCGACGGCCGCGAGACCGGTAGCCCGCCCTACACCCTGCTCGACTACTTCCCCGACGACTTCCTGCTGGTCATCGACGAGTCGCACAACACGGTGCCGCAGATCGGCGCCATGTACGAGGGCGACGCCTCCCGGAAGCGCACCCTGATCGACCACGGCTTCCGGCTGCCCTCGGCGCTGGACAACCGTCCGCTGCGCTGGGAGGAGTTCCTGGAGCGGATCGGGCAGACGGTCTACCTCTCGGCCACCCCGGGCTCCTACGAGCTCTCCCGCGGCGACGGCGTCGTGGAGCAGATCATCCGCCCGACCGGCCTGGTCGACCCGGAGGTCGTGGTCAAGCCCACCGAGGGGCAGATCGACGACCTGGTGCACGAGATCAGACTCCGCGCGGAGCGCGACGAGCGCGTCCTGGTCACCACGCTCACCAAGAAGATGGCCGAGGACCTCACCGACTACTTCCTGGAGCTGGGCATCCGCGTCCGGTATCTGCACAGCGACGTCGACACCCTGCGCCGGGTCGAGCTGTTGCGGGAGCTGCGGGCCGGCGAGTTCGACGTGCTGGTCGGGATCAACCTCCTCCGGGAGGGCCTCGACCTGCCCGAGGTGTCGCTGGTCGCCATCCTCGACGCCGACAAGGAGGGGTTCCTGCGCTCCGGTACCTCGCTGATCCAGACCATCGGCCGCGCCGCGCGGAACGTCTCGGGCCAGGTCCACATGTACGCGGACCGCATGACCCCCGCGATGGAGAAGGCCATCGACGAGACCAACCGTCGCCGCGTCAAGCAGTTGGCGTACAACGAGGAGCGCGGCATCGACCCGCAGCCCCTCCGGAAGAAGATCAACGACATCGTCGCCGCGATCGCCAGGGAGGACGTGGACACCCAGCAGCTGCTGGGCACGGGCTTCCGCCAGCCGGTGGAGTCGGCCAAGGGGAAGGCTCCCGTGCCCAGCGTCCCCGCCGGCGGCGGCAGGGCCGGCGGGAAGAAGGAGCCCAAGGAGCTGACCGACCGCCCGGCCGCCGAGCTGGCCGAGACGATCGAGCAGCTCACCGAGCGGATGCGGGCGGCGGCGGCCGAGCTCCAGTTCGAGATCGCCGCCCGGCTGCGCGACGAGGTCTCCGAGCTGAAGCGGGAGCTTCGGCAGATGAAGGAGGTCGGCCTGAGCTGACGCCCGGGGCTCCGCCCCGGCCAGGCGGGGGCCCGGCCGGGGCGGAGCGTGCCGGTCAGCGCCGGGTCACCTCGACCGTCGCGCGGCGCTGCTGGCCGTTCACCGCGACCTCCAGGACGACCTCGCCCGGCCGCAGCCCGGTCAGCTCGCCGGTCGCCGGGTCGAAGGCGGCGACCGCCCGGCGGCCGGCCTCCTCGGCGGGCCCCACGTGCAGCCCGCGCGAGCCCGACCAGTCCGCGCTGACCAGCGGACCCACCGGCACCTCGCGCCGTTCGCCCGCGCCGTCCTGTACCACCACGGCCCCGGCGGCGGCCGTCTCGTCCACCGACACCGTTCCGGGGGCGTCGAGCGACAGCCCGTCGACCCGCGCCATGGTCCGCACCGAGAGCCAGTCAGGGCCGGGGCGCTCGGGCGACCGCCGGGTCTCGGCCTGCTCGGAGCGGGAGACCGGGTCGACGCCGACCAGGGTCCAGCCGTTGAAGCCGCCCTCGTCGGGGACGGTGGCCGGCTCCTTGCCCGCGTTGCCGTTGATCACATACGGCACGCCGTCCACCCGGTAGGTGTCGAAGATGCCGACGTGCCCCCCGACATGCAGGACGCCCTTGCCGGTGCGCTGGCGGAAGTCGGCCAGCCAGCGCTCCACGAGCGCGGCCTCCCAGCGGTCCGTGAGCTGACTCGCCGGCTGGGCCATGGTGTCCCTCGGCGGCACATGGCCGACCACCACCACCGAGTGGACGGACCGGTCGTCCGCCGCGGCGTCCAACTGGGCGCGCAACTCCCTGACCTGGGCGAAGCCGCCGCCGCGCAGCGTCAGCGCCGACGTGTCCAGCGTGAGGAAACGCGTCCCCCGGTGGTCGAACGTCAACTGGGTCTCGCCGAACTCCGCGCGGAAGTTGTCGATCGAGCCGCCCATCACCTCGTGGTTGCCCGGCACGTAGTACCAGGGCAGGTCCCCGCCCAGCTCCTCCTCAAGCACCGCGCGGGCGAACGCCAGGTCCTCGGGCGAGCCCTCGTCCACCAGGTCCCCGTTGATCAGCACGAAATCCGGGTCGGCGGCCCTCGCCTCACGCAGGCTGCGACGGGCCGAGGCGACCAGCTCGCTCTCCGGGTCACGTGCCACGAACTGGGCGTCCGAGACCACCGCGAACCGCCACTCCCGCCCGTCGGTTCCGGCGGCGGTGTCGATCAACGGCTCCGCGCCGCGCGGCTCCTCGGGCAGTTCCGCCTCGGGGGGCGTCAGCGCCCGCAGTTCGTCGATCACCAGTTCGCTGGCGTAGCTCTGGTCGCCCCGGGTCTCCGCCAGGTAGAAGCGCTGGACCGAGACGGGGTAGGCCGTGCCCTCCGGCACCTCGAAGGTCAGCTGCCGCCACCCCTCGAACTCGATGTGCTCGGACCGCAGCACCAGGTCGGTGCCCCGGGCGTCCCGCAGTTGGAGCGAGGGCCACGCGCCCCGCCCGTCGCCCCTCACCCAGAGGGTGAACCGCGAGGGCTGGCCCGGCACCCGGATCTCCTCCGGCGGGTAGACATACGCCGCCCGGGTGGCCGTGCTCAGCGAGAAGTCGTACGCCAGCCGCAGCCCGGCGCCCTCCCGACCTTCCGGCTCCGGCGCCACCGAGCCGTCGGCCCTGGCGTGGTCGAAGGTCCACCCGTCGCCGTCGGAGAAGTCCGCCACCGACGACTCGCGCAGTCCGACGGTCACCGCCATCCGCGTGGTGACCTCGCCGACCGTGACCGTCACGGTCCCCGAGGCCGACTCCCGCTCGCCGGCGGTCACGGTGAACCCGCCGCGCGCCGGGTCGGGCGCGATGGTGAAGAGCGAGGAGTCGTAGTCCAGCCGCACGTCCGCCGGCTCCACGGGCGCCGAGTGGCCCGCCGCGTCGACGCCCAGCACCCCGAAGGAGGAGACGGCCCCCGGCTCGGCCAGCCCGAGCCGCCGGGTGGTGGGGGAGATCTCGGTCAACGGTCCGAGGACGGTCAGCTCCGTCGCCCCGCGCGCCCGTCTCTCCCGCGCGGTGACCTCGACCGTTCCCGGTCGGTTGGCGTGGAAGACGCCGTCGCGCACCGTGCCGACGCGCGGGCGCGAGGAGTGCCATCGCGGGTCCGCTTCCGCCGGGCCGTAGCCGTCGTCGTGGCCGACGGCCGTCAACTCCCTGGTGAGCCCGGGGAAGACGCGTTCCGGATGCCCGCCGGCCACCGGGTCGGCGGTGGGGGCCGCGGCGGGGTCGGCCGTCGGGGCGACGCGCAGCCCGGACAGCTCGCCGTCGCCCACGGGGGCGGTGATCGCCAGGCCGTTGGGCACCGGGCGCTCCTCGCCGTCCGAGGGGCTGTTGACCAGTTCGGGCGCGTCCCGCCCCGGCAGCCTGGCGAGCAGCGTGCTGGAGCCGCCGCCGTCGAGGTTGAGCGCGCTGTACGCCCCGAGGTCGGCCATCATCGAGGCCAGCTCGGTGAGCGTGGTGCCGCCCGAGTGCGCCTGGCGTCCCTCCACGCTCAGCACGTACATCCGCTGCCCGTCGCGGGAGAAGCCGACGGCGGTGCGGGGCGCGGTGTCGTTGTTGGGCAGCCCCTCCCAGTCCTGCGGCTCACCGTCCACGACCAGCAGGCCGCGCCCGCCGACCGCCGTGCGCGGCAGCTCGGAGCCGTCGTCGGCGACCGGGGCGTACTCCACGCTCACCGGGTCGCCGACCTCAAGGCCGTCGAGGGCGAGCGCGCCGCGCTCCCGGCCGAGCAGCACGGTGGCGTCCTCGGGGACGGGGCCGTCGCCCGGCTTGTCGGAGACGGCGGTGACCTCGCCGTCGTCGATCACCACCTCGGTGCTCTCGCCGGCGTCGGCGACCAGCAGCGCGCGGTCGGCGTCGCCCCAGGCGGAGGTGTAGACGCCGACCCCGCCCGGCGGCAGGTCGGGCGTGTTGAAACCGGCGAGGTCGACCGCGCCCTCGGGCAGGGTGGCGGTGCCGTCGAAGTAGAGGTCGAGGACGCGGCCTGCGCCGTCGGGGGAGATCCCGACGGCCTCCGTGGGGCCGCCGGCCGAGCCGTGGACCAGCTCGCCCTCGGCGAGCCCGGGGCCGAGCGGCGCCTCGGTCGCCCCGATGTCGAAGAAGTCGGCGTTGAGCGCCGCGACCGTGGTCCTGCCCTCGCCCGGGTCGTGGTCGGCGACCAGCTCGCTCACCGGTGCCGCGTCGGCGACATGCTCCGGGGCGAGATAGTCGACGCGCAGGTCGGCGGTGAGGTCCAGGCTCAGCGCGTGGGCGCTGAGCCACTTGTCGGACTCCATGCGGTGGTAGCTGGTCAGCTCGGCGCCCGGGGCCAACGGCTGCTCGTTGCGCGAGAGTTCGAACCCGTCGCCCTCGACGATCCCCGAGGGGGCCGAGGCGACGGACGCGACGGGTGCCGCGTGCGCCGGGGTGATCAGCGCTCCGCCGGTCAGGGCGCAGGCGACGCCCGCCGCGATCAGTGAGGGGGCACGCCGTGCGCGTCGCCCCGTGGATCCTGGCAAGTCAACTCCCTGTGAAACGCGTGCCTGGTGGCGCGGGTGTGCGCCGGCGGCTCAGCGTTCCAAGGGAGTTGACTCGGTGCCAGGGGTTCGTCGGGAACTTGGGGAGAACAAAACGCCCGTCAGCGTTTGGCGGCGGCTCGCTTTCTCGCCGGCTTGGCGGGGGCGTCGCCCGCCGTGGCCTTCCGGGAGGGGGACTTCCGTCGGGAGGCGGCCGGGGCGGCGTCGCTCACCGCGTCCCCCAGGATCTCCCGCAGGAACTTGCCCGTGTGGCTCGCCGGCACGGCGGCGACCTGCTCCGGGGTGCCCTCGGCGATCAGCTGGCCGCCGCCCCCGCCGCCCTCCGGGCCCATGTCCAGCACCCAGTCGGCGGTCTTGATCACGTCGAGGTTGTGCTCGATGACCACCACCGTGTTGCCCTTGTCCACCAGGTCGGAGAGGACCGTGATCAGCTTGCGGATGTCCTCGAAGTGCAGCCCGGTGGTGGGCTCGTCCAGCACGTAGACCGTGCTGCCGGTGGAGCGCTTCTGGAGCTCGGAGGCGAGCTTGACCCGCTGCGCCTCGCCGCCCGAGAGCGTCGGCGCCGGCTGGCCGAGGCGGACATAGCCGAGCCCCACGTCGTTGAGTGTGCGCAGGTGGCGGGCGATCGCCGGCACGGCGGCGAAGAAGTCCAGCGCCTCCTCGATCGGCATGTCCAGCACCTCGGCGATGGACTTGCCCTTGTAGTGCACCTCCAGGGTCTCCCGGTTGTACCGGGCGCCGTGGCAGACCTCACAGGGCACGTAGACGTCGGGCAGGAAGTTCATCTCGATCTTGATGGTGCCGTCACCCGAGCAGTTCTCACAGCGACCGCCCTTGACGTTGAACGAGAAGCGGCCCGGCTGGTACCCGCGGACCTTGGCCTCCATCGTCTCGGCGAAGAGCCGCCGGACGTGGTCGAAGACGCCGGTGTACGTCGCCGGGTTGGAGCGGGGGGTGCGGCCGATGGGGGACTGGTCGACATGGACCACCTTGTCGACCAGGTCGTCCCCGGTGACCCGGGTGTGCCGCCCGGGGACCGCCTTGGCGCCGTTCAGCTCGCGGGCGAGATGGGTGTAGAGGATGTCGTTGACCAGCGTGGACTTCCCCGAGCCCGAGACGCCGGTGACGGCGGTCAGCAGCCCCACGGGGAAGCTGACGTCGATCCCGCGCAGGTTGTGCTCCCGGGCGCCGTGGACCGTGAGCATCCGCTCCTGGTCCACCGGGCGCCGCTGGGCGGGCAGCGGGATGGTGCGGGCGCCGGCCAGGTACTGCCCGGTGAGGGAGTCCTTGTTGGTCAGCAGGCCCGACAGGGTGCCGCTGTGGACGACCTGGCCACCGTGCTCGCCGGCGCCGGGGCCGATGTCGACCACCCAGTCCGCCGTCTTGATGGTGTCCTCGTCGTGCTCGACGACGATCAGCGTGTTCCCCAGGTCACGGAGGCGGACCAGGGTCTCGATCAGCCGGTGGTTGTCCCGCTGGTGGAGGCCGATCGACGGCTCGTCGAGCACGTAGAGCACGCCGACGAGGCCGGAGCCGATCTGCGTGGCCAGCCGGATGCGCTGGGCCTCGCCGCCGGAGAGCGAGCCGGCCGCGCGGTTGAGCGAGAGGTAGTCGAGGCCGACGTCGACCAGGAACCGCAGCCGCTCGTTGACCTCCTTGAGTACCCGCTCGGCGATGGTCCGCTCGCGCGCGGTCAGCTCCATCCGCCCGAGGAACTCGGCGCACTCGCTGATCGACATCCCCGCCACCTCGGCGATGGAGCGCCCCTGCACGGTGACCGCCAGCACCAGCGGCTTCAGCCGGGTGCCCTGGCAGGCCGGGCACGGCACCTCGCGCATGTACCCCTCGAAGCGCTCACGGCCGGAGTCCGTCTCGGCCTCCGCGTGGCGCCTGCGGATGAACGGCAGCACGCCCTCGAAGGCCGTGGTGTAGGCCCGCTCCTGCCCGTGGCGGTTCTCGTAGCGGACCTCGATCTTGGTCTTGTGCCCGTTGAGCAGGGCCTTCTTGGCGCGCTGCGGCAGCCCCTCCCACGGCACGTCCGTGCGGAAGCTCAGCGCGTCCCCGAGGGCGCCGATCAGCAGGTTGAAATAGCCCTTGGTGTGCCCGTGCGACCAGGGGTGGATCGCCCCCTCCTCCAGCGTCTTCTCCGGGTCGGGGATGATCAGCTCCGGGTCCACCTCCATCCGCGTCCCGATCCCGGTGCACTCCGGGCAGGCGCCGAACGGCGAGTTGAACGAGAAGGAGCGGGGCTCCAGCTCCTCGAACGAGAGGTCGTCGTACGGGCAGTAGAGGTGCTCCGAGTACATCCGCTCCCGCTGCGGGTCGTCCTCGGGGAGGTCGACGAAGTCGAGGACGACCATCCCGCCGGAGAGGCCGAGGGCCGTCTCCACCGAGTCCGTCAGCCGGCGCTTGGCGCTGTCCTTCACCGTCAGCCGGTCCACCACCACCTCGATGGTGTGCTTCTCCTGCTTCTTCAGCTTGGGCGGGTCGGCCAGCTGGATCGTGGCCCCGTCCACCCGGGCGCGGCTGTAGCCCTTGGTCTGGAGGTCGGCGAAGAGGTCGACGAACTCCCCCTTGCGCTCGCGCACCAGCGGCGAGAGCACCTGGAACCTGCTGCCCTCGGCCAGCCCGAGCACCTTGTCCACGATGGCCTGCGGCGACTGCCGGGCGATGGGCCGGCCGCACTCCGGGCAGTGCGGCTTGCCGATCCTCGCGAAGAGGAGCCGGAGGTAGTCGTAGACCTCCGTGATGGTGCCCACGGTGGAGCGCGGGTTGCGCGAGGTGGACTTCTGGTCGATGGAGACCGCGGGGGACAGGCCCTCGATGAAGTCCACGTCCGGCTTGTCCATCTGGCCCAGGAACTGCCGCGCGTACGCGGACAGCGACTCGACGTAGCGCCGCTGGCCCTCGGCGAAGATCGTGTCGAAGGCGAGCGAGGACTTGCCAGAACCCGACAGCCCGGTGAAGACGATGAGCGAGTCGCGGGGCAGGTCGAGCGAGACATTCCGGAGGTTGTGCTCGCGAGCGCCACGAACGATGAGTCGGTCGGCCACGCCGGATGGCACCTTTCGTTGGTAGATCGGGAACGCCCGCGCTCTCCGCGAGCGACCCGTTCCAGGGTATGGGGCACCTCTGACAATCGTCGCCGAACGCCCGAGGACCGCCTCGCAGCCTATAGCACGCGCGTTCGATTGCCGGCCGTTTCCCGGCGAGATCGCGCCGGATTCACCCGATGGAGTGGCACGAGCGCGGAGGCGGACTAGGGTGCGTGCCATGATCCGAGCCGTTGCCGACCTGGCCGCCGTCGAGGACGCCACCGACCGCCTCCTGCGCACCGCCGCCGGCCTCGACGAGGCCGCGCTCGCCGCACCCTCCCGGCTCCCCGGCTGGACGCGCGGCCATGTGCTGGCCCACCTCGCCCGGAACGCCGACGCCCTCAACGACGTGCTCCACGGCCGCCCCATGTACCCCAGCGACCAGGCCAGGGACGACGCGATCGCCCACGGCGCCGGGCGCCCGCCCGCCGAGCACCTGGCCGACCTGCGCGACAGCTCCGCCCGGTTCCTGGCCACCGCGCGGGCCCTCGACGAGGCCGGCTGGGAGCGCCCCGTCACCCTGCGCAACGGCGTGACCGACCGCGCCGCCGGCCTCCCGTTCCGCCGCTGGGTCGAGGTGGAGCTCCACCGGATCGACCTGGACGCCGGGCCCACCGTCGCCGACCTCCCCGGCGCCTTCCTCGACCGCGCCGTCGACTACCTGGCCGCCCGCTACACCGGCCACCCCGACCTGCCCGCCGTCGAGCTGCGCGCGGAGGACGGGCGCAGCTGGCGCACCGGCGCCACCGGGGGTGAGCCGCGCCGGGTGGTGGGCACGCCGGCCGCGCTGGTCGGCTGGCTCAGCGGCCGCACCCCGGGCAGCGGCCTGACCTCGGCCGAGCCGCTGCCCACGCCGCCGGCGCTGTAGCGGGACGCCGCGCTGTCGGTGCCGTCTGAGAGACTGCCGGGCATGGCGTACACCGGAGACGTGACGGTCGGCGGACCCCCCGACGTGCACGAGTTGACCCACCTGGTGATCACCAAGATCGCCGTCGGCCCCATGGAGAACAACGCCTATCTGCTGCGCTGCCGCGCGACCGGCGACCAGTTGCTGGTCGACGCGGCGGCGGACGCGCCCGCGCTGGTGGAGCTGGTCGGCCCGGACGGGCTCGTCGGCGTCGTGACCACCCACCGCCACGGCGACCACTGGGGCGCCCTCGCCGAGGTGGTCGCCGCGACCGGCGCGCGCACGTACGCCGGCCGCCACGACGCCGAGGGCATCCCGGTGCCCACCGAGGTGCCGGTGGACGACGGCGACCAGATCGCCGTCGGCCGCTGCCGCCTCACGGCCCGTCATCTCGTGGGCCACACGCCCGGCTCCGTCGCGCTCGTCTACGACGACCCCGAGGGCCACCCCCATCTCCTCACCGGCGACAGCCTCTTTCCCGGCGGCGTGGGCAACACCTTCGGCGACTCGGCGGCCTTCACCCGTCTGCTGGCCGACGTGGAGGGCAAGCTCTTCGCCCAACTCCCGGACGAGACCTGGGTCTACCCGGGCCACGGCGCGGACACCACCCTCGGTGCCGAGCGGCCGCACCTGGCGGAGTGGCGCGAGCGCGGCTGGTAGCCGGCGGCCGGGCCACCACGCTCACCCTGTGTGGTGCGCTCACTGTCAGTGGGCGGCAGTAGGGTTGCCGCCATGGCCGATCCTTCCAGCTACCGCCCGAGGCCGGGTGAGATCCCCGACTCGCCCGGCGTCTACCGGTTCCGCGACGAGCACCGCAGGGTGATCTACGTGGGGAAGGCCAAGAGCCTCCGGCAGCGCCTCTCCTCGTACTTCCAGGATCTCTCGGGCCTGCACCCCCGCACGGCCACGATGGTGACCACCGCCGCCTCCGTCGAGTGGACGGTGGTCTCCACCGAGGTCGAGGCGCTCCAGCTGGAGTACTCCTGGATCAAGGAGTACGACCCCCGATTCAACGTCAAGTACCGCGACGACAAGAGCTATCCCTCACTCGCGGTCACGATGAACGAGGAGTTCCCCCGCGTCCAGGTGCTGCGCGGCGCCAAGCGCAGGGGCGTGCGGTACTTCGGCCCCTACGCCCACGCCTGGGCCATCCGCGAGACGGTCGACCTGCTGCTGCGCGTCTTCCCCGTCCGCACCTGCTCGGCCGGCGTCTTCAAGCGCGCGCAGGCCATCGGCCGCCCCTGCCTCCTGGGGTACATCGACAAGTGCGCCGCCCCCTGCACCGGCCGGATCAGCCCCGAGGACCACCGGGCGCTCGCCGAGGAGTTCTGCGACTTCATGGCCGGCCGCACCGGCACCTACCTGCGCCGGCTGGAGCAGGAGATGGGGGAGGCCGCCGAGGCCCTGGAGTACGAGCGGGCCGGCCGGCTGCGGGACGACATCGAGGCGCTGCGCCGCGCCATGGAGAAGAGCGCGGTGGTGCTCGCCGACGCCACCGACGCCGACCTGATCGCCCTCGCCGAGGACGAGCTGGAGGCGGCGGTGCAGATCTTCCACGTGCGCGGCGGCCGGGTCCGGGGGCAGCGCGGCTGGGTGACCGACCGGGTGGCCGACGTCACGGCCGGCGAGCTGGTCGAGAGCGCCCTCCAGCAGCTGTACGGCGAGGAGAGCGGTGAGAGCGTGCCGCGCGAGGTGCTGGTGCCGGCGCTGCCCCAGCCGCCTGAGCCGGTCGCCGACTGGCTCACCGAGCGCCGCGGCTCCCGGGTCAGCCTGCGCGTGCCCCAGCGCGGCGACAAGCGCGACCTGATGACGACCGTGGCGCGCAACGCGCAGCAGGCGCTCACCCTGCACAAGACCAAGCGCGCCTCCGACCTCACCACCCGCTCCCGCGCCCTGGAGGAGATCGCCGAGCACCTCGGCCTCGACTCCGCGCCGCTGCGGGTGGAGTGCTTCGACATCTCCCATCTCCAGGGGGACGACGTCGTGGCGTCCATGGTCGTCTTCGAGGACGGGCTGGCGCGCAAGAGCGAGTACCGCCGCTTCCAGATCAAGAGCTTCGCCGGGCAGGACGACGTCCGGGCGATGCACGAGGTGGTCTCCCGCCGCTTCCGCCGCTATCTGCGGGAGCGCGAGCGCACCGGGGAGTGGGCCGTGGAGGAGGGCGGCGAGGAGGCCGCCGACGTCCGCGTCGGCCCGACCGAGGAGGACGGCCGGCCCAGGCGCTTCGCGTACCCGCCGCAGCTGGTCGTGGTGGACGGCGGCCAGCCGCAGGTGGCGGCGGCCCGGCGGGCGATGGACGAGCTGGGCGTCGACGACGTGGCCGTCTGCGGCCTGGCCAAACGCCTGGAGGAGGTCTGGCTCCCCGGCGAGGACGATCCGGTGATCCTGCCCCGCACCAGCGAGGGGCTCTACCTGCTCCAGCGGGTCAGGGACGAGGCGCACCGCTTCGCGATCCGCTACCAGCGCGGAAAGCGGTCACAATCGATAAGGAAGGGTCCCCTCGACGCCATTCCCGGTCTCGGGGAGACCCGCAAGAAGGCGCTGCTCAAGCACTTCGGCTCGGTCAAGCGGCTCCGCGCCGCCACGGTCGAGGAGATCAGCGAGGTGCCCGGCATAGGCCGCAGGACCGCCGAGACGGTCGCGGCGGCCCTCGCCGGCCAGGCCCAGGCCGCACCCGCGGTCAACACGGCCACCGGTGAGATCGTCGAGGACTGAGCGAGCGCGGAAGAGGCCAGCGACCACGACCCACACACGTCACCGAAGGACAGGCGGGGGATTGAGCGACATGAGCGAACAGAGCAGAGCAGAGGAACCCACCACCCCGCCCGTGGGCGAGGAGGCGACGAGCACCCCCGAGCTGGTGATCATCTCCGGGATGTCGGGCGCGGGCCGCTCCACCGCGGCCAAGTGCCTGGAGGACCTGGGCTGGTTCGTGGTGGACAACCTGCCGCCGGCCCTGATCCCGACCATGGTCGACCTCGGCGCCCGTTCCCAGGGGAACGTCGCGCGGATCGCCGTGGTCGTGGACGTGCGGGGGCGCGGCTTCTTCGACAGCCTGCGGGAGTCGTTGAACGACCTGGAGACCAAGGGCGTCACCCGGCGCATCGTCTTCCTGGAGGCATCCGACAACGCGCTGGTCCAGCGCTTCGAGTCGGTCCGCAGGCCGCACCCGCTCCAGGGCGACGGCCGGATCGTCGACGGCATCGCGGCCGAGCGCGACCTGCTGCGGGAGCTGCGCGGCGACGCCGACCTGGTGATCGACACCTCCAACCTGAACGTCCACGAGCTGCGCGCCAAGATGGACGCCCAGTTCGCCGGGGGAGACGAGCCCGAGCTGCGGGCCACCGTCATGTCCTTCGGCTACAAGTACGGCCTGCCGGTGGACGCCGACCACGTCGTGGACTGCCGCTTCCTGCCCAACCCGCACTGGGTTCCCGAGCTGCGCCCCTACACGGGGACCAGCGAGGAGGTGTCCGGCTACGTCTTCAACCAGCCGGGCGCCAAGGAGTTCCTCGACCGGTACGCCGAGCTGCTCCAGCTGGTGGCCGCCGGCTACCGGCGCGAGGGCAAGCGTTACGTGACCATCGCCGTCGGCTGCACCGGCGGCAAGCACCGCAGCGTGGCGATGTCCGAGCGGCTGGCGCGCCGGCTGGCGGCGGAGGGAGTGGAGACGGTGATCGTCCACCGGGACATGGGACGCGAGTAGCCGATGCCACGGAAGGGAGCAAGGCGCGCGGCGGGAGCCCCGTCCGTCGGCCGGCGCGCGGGGCGCACGCTGCGCGGCGTCCGCCGGGGCGCGCAGCCCAAGGTCGTGGCGCTGGGCGGCGGCATGGGGCTCTCCGCCTCGCTCACCGCGCTGCGGCGGATCACGGGCGACCTCACCGCCGTGGTCACGGTCGCCGACGACGGCGGGTCGAGCGGCCGGCTCCGGGACGAGTTGGGCGTGCTGCCCCCCGGCGACCTGCGCAAGGCGCTGGCCGCGCTCTGCGGGGACGACGAGTGGGGCCGCACCTGGTCGGAGGTGATCCAGCACCGCTTCCAGAGCGAGGGCGAGCTGCACGACCACGCCGTGGGCAATCTGCTGATCGTCGCGCTCTGGGAGCAGTTGGGCGACCACGTCGGCGCTCTCGACCTGGTCGGCAAGCTGCTGGGCGCGCACGGCCGGGTGTTGCCGATGTCCGCGGTGCCGTTGGCGCTGGAGGCGTCCGTGCTCGGCCACGACCCGGCGCGGCCCGAGGAGTTGTCACGGGTGCGCGGGCAGGCGTCCGTCGCGTTGACGCCGGGCGAGGTCCGCGAGGTGATGCTGGTGCCCAGCGATCCGCCGGCCGTGCCGGAGGCGGTGGCCGCCGTGCTGGACGCCGACTGGGTGGTTCTCGGCCCCGGTTCGTGGTTCTCCTCCGTCATCCCCCACCTGCTGGTGCCCGAGTTGCTGGACGCGCTGGTCAGCACCAAGGCGCGCAGGGTCCTCTCGCTCAACCTGGCGCCCCAACCGGGCGAAACTGATGGCTTCTCACCGCAGCGTCATGTGGAGGTTTTGGTACAACACGCCCCTAAACTCGCCTTTGACGTGGTGCTGGCCGATCGGGCCGCCGTCCCCGACGGGGAGAGCCTGAGCAGGGCCGCCGCCGAGCGACTGGGGGCCGAGGTGGTGTTGGCCCCGGTGGCCGCGAACGCTGGTTCCGGTCCCGGCGCCGGCTCGGCCCGGCACGATCCCGAGCTTCTGGCAGCCGCGTATGACCGTGTTTTTCGGATGCATGGAAGGATCGGCCCATGGCGATGACGGCTGCGGTGAAGGACGAGATCTCGCGTCTTCCCGTCACCCGCACCTGCTGCCGCAAGTCCGAGGTGTCGTCGATCCTGCGCTTCGCGGGTGGCCTCCACCTCGTCAGCGGGCGGATCGTGATCGAGGCGGAGCTGGACACCGGCATCGCCGCCCGGCGGCTCCGCCGGGACATTCTCGAGATCTTCGGGCACTCGTCGGACCTGGTGGTGATGGCTCCCGGCGGGCTGCGCAGGGGCAGCCGCTACGTGGTCAGGGTGGTCGCGGGCGGCGACCAACTGGCCAGGCAGACCGGCCTCGTCGACGGCCGGGGCCGGCCGATCCGCGGCCTGCCGCCCCAGGTGGTCTCGGGGGCCACCTGCGACGCGGAGGCCGCCTGGCGCGGAGCCTTCCTGGCGCACGGTTCGCTGACCGAGCCGGGACGTTCCTCCTCCCTGGAGGTCACCTGCCCCGGGCCCGAGGCCGCCCTCGCGCTGGTGGGTGCCGCGCGGAGGCTCCAGATCGGCGCCAAGGCGCGCGAGGTGCGCAGCGTTGACCGGGTCGTCGTCCGGGACGGTGACGCGATCGCCGCCCTGTTGACGCGGCTCGGCGCGCACGAGTCGGTGCTCGCCTGGGAGGAGCGCCGGATGCGGCGGGAGGTGAAGGCGACGGCCAACCGCCTGGCCAACTTCGACGACGCCAACCTCCGCCGTTCCGCCCGCGCCGCGGTGGCCGCCGGCGCCCGCGTGCAGCGCGCGCTGGAGATCCTCGGCGACGAGGTGCCGGAGCACCTGGCCGCCGCCGGCCGGCTGCGGATGGAGCACAAGCAGGCGTCGCTGGAGGAGCTGGGCGCGCTCGCCGACCCGCCGCTCACCAAGGACGCCGTCGCCGGGCGCATCCGCCGGCTGCTGGCGATGGCGGACAAGCGGGCACAGGACCTGGGCGTCCCCGGCACCGAGTCCAGCCTCACCGAGGAGATGGTCGGCTGAACGCCACCGCGCGCCCCGGTGTGGCGCCGGTGTCCGGGGCCTGAACACGGCTGGCCGATGTCACCGGTGACACCCGGGCGCGGTAGGGTCGGAAGCGGTCGGGGACATCCCATACAGCATCGTCGGTGGCAGCCTCACCGGCGTACCAACGAGGAGATCGGTTCGTGACGATCCGCGTAGGAATCAACGGCTTTGGCCGTATCGGTCGCAACTACTTCCGCGCGCTCCTTGATCAGGGAGCGGATGTCCAGATCGTCGGTGTCAACGACCTGACCGACAACGCCACCCTGGTGCATCTGCTGAAGTACGACAGCGTCCTCGGCCGCCTCAAGCAGCCGGTCAGCCACACCGACGACAGCATCACGGTCGGCGACCAGACCTTCAGGACCTATGCCGAGCGCGACCCGGCGAACCTGCCCTGGGCCGAGCTGGGTGCCGACATCGTGATCGAGTCCACCGGCATCTTCACCAAGCGCGAGGACGCCGCCAAGCACCTCGCCGCCGGCGCCAAGAAGGTCCTCATCTCCGCCCCGGCGAAGAACGAGGACGTCACCGTCGTCGTCGGTGTCAACGAGGACAAGTACGACCCGGCGGCGCACGAGGTCATCTCCAACGCCTCCTGCACCACCAACTGCGTGGCCCCCATGGCCAAGGTCCTGGACGAGAGCTTCGGCATCGTCAAGGGCATGATGACCACGGTCCACGCCTACACCAACGACCAGCGGATCCTGGACTTCCCGCACAAGGACCTGCGCCGCGCCCGCGCCGCCGCGGTCAACGTCATCCCGACCACCACCGGTGCCGCCAAGGCCACCGCCCTGGTGCTGCCGCAGCTCAAGGGCAAGCTGGACGGCATCTCGCTGCGCGTCCCGGTGCCGACCGGCTCGGTGACCGACCTGGTGGTCGACCTCGACCGCGAGGTCACCAAGGAGGAGGTCAACGCGGCGTTCAAGACCGCCGCCGAGGGCCAGCTCAAGGGCGTCCTGGACTACACCGAGGACCAGATCGTCTCCTCGGACATCGTCAACTGGCCGGCCTCCTGCATCTTCGACGCCTCGCTGACGATGGTCCAGGGCAACCAGGTCAAGATCGTCGGCTGGTACGACAACGAGTGGGGCTACTCCAACCGTCTGGTCGACCTCACCGTCTACGTGGGCGAGCGGCTCTGACCCGCGGGTGAGCGCAGCGCCGACCGAAGGCCCTGACTCCACGTCACGGCCAGGGGGCCCGCCGAGCGCGCACTGCGCTGGGCGGGCCCTCGCGCGTGCCCGGCGCGCGCTCCGCCACGCGGAGACGGAGCGGGTCAACCGAGAGCCTCAAGGAGACCAGACCAGATGAAGACCATTGACGACCTCGCGGTCGCCGGACGGCGGGTGTTCGTCCGCGCCGACCTCAACGTCCCGCTCTCCGGCGGGGCCATCACCGACGACGGCCGCATCCGTGCCGCCGTGCCGACCATCCGCCGGCTGCTCGACGCGGGCGCCGCGGTCGTCGTCGCCTCGCACCTCGGCCGCCCCAAGGGCGCGCCCGACCCGGCGTTCTCGCTGGCCCCCGTCGCCCGCCGGCTGGGCGAACTCCTCGGCCAGGACGTCGCGTTCGCCACCGACACGGTCGGCGACAGCGCCCGTGAGACCGTCGCCGCGCTGGCCGACGGGCAGCTCGCGCTGCTCGAGAACCTGCGCTTCAACGCGGGCGAGACGTCCAAGGACGACGCCGAGCGCGGCGCCTTCGCCGACCAGTTGGCCGCGCTGGCCGACGCCTACGTCGGCGACGGCTTCGGCGCCGTGCACCGCAAGCACGCCTCCGTCTTCGACCTGCCGGCCCGGCTGCCGCACGCCGCCGGCGGGCTGATCGCCACCGAGGTCGGCGTCCTGAAGCAGCTGACCGACGAGGTCGAGCGCCCGTACGCGGTGGTGCTCGGCGGCGCCAAGGTCTCCGACAAGCTGGGCGTCATCGACCACCTTCTGGAGCGCGCCGACCGCATCCTGATCGGCGGCGGCATGGCGTACACCTTCCTCGCCGCGCAGGGCCACGAGGTCGGCGACTCCCTGCTCCAGGCCGACCAGATCCCGGCCGTCCGGGAGTATCTGCGCCGCGCCGAGGAGAAGGGCGTGGAGTTCGTCCTGCCCGTCGACGTGGTCGCGGCCAAGGAGTTCCCCGACCTGGGTACCAAGGCGCCGGCCGGACCGGTCGAGCTGGCCGCCGACGCCATCCCCGCCGGCCTCCAGGGCCTGGACATCGGCCCGCGCACCCAGGAGCTGTTCGCCGCCAAGGTGGCCGACGCCTCGACCGTCTTCTGGAACGGACCGATGGGTGTCTTCGAGCACCCCGACTTCGCCGAGGGCACCAGGGCCGTGGCCCAGGCGCTGATCGACAGCCCCGCCTTCACGGTCGTCGGCGGCGGCGACTCGGCCGCGGCCGTCCGGCTCCTCGGCCTGGACGAGAACGGCTTCGGCCACATCTCCACCGGCGGCGGCGCCAGCCTGGAGTACCTGGAGGGCAAGACCCTCCCGGGCCTGGCCGCACTGGAGGACTGATGTCCCGGAGCGGCGACACCACCCCCGGCCGCGCGGGCGCGCCGGGACCATCCACCACGGCGGCGGGCTCCGCTGCCTCCACGGCAGACAGGAAAGGGGCGGGCGCGTGAGTCAGCGCACTCCGCTGATGGCGGGCAACTGGAAGATGAACCTCAACCACCTTGAGGCCATCGCCCACGTGCAGAAGCTCGCCTTCGGCCTCTCGGACAAGGACTTCGAAGAGGTCGAGGTGGCCGTGCTGCCGCCGTTCACCGACCTGCGCTCGGTGCAGACCCTGGTCGACGGCGACAAGCTGAAGATCAGGTACGGCGCGCAGGACATCTCGCCCTTCGACTCCGGCGCCTACACCGGTGAGATCTCGGGCGCGATGCTGGCCAAGCTCAACTGCTCCTACGCGGTCGTCGGCCACTCCGAGCGCCGGCAGTACCACGGGGAGAACGAGGAGGTCTGCAACGCCAAGGTCAGGGCGGCCTACCGGCACGGCATCACCCCCATCCTCTGCGTGGGCGAGCCGCTGGACGTCCGCAAGGCCGGCGCCCAGGTGCCGCACACCCTGGCCCAGCTCGACGGGGCCCTGAAGGACCTGCCGGCCGAGGACGCCGCCAGCATCGTCATCGCCTACGAGCCGGTGTGGGCCATCGGCACCGGGGAGGTGGCCACCCCGGACGACGCGCAGGAGGTCTGCGCCGCGATCCGGGCCCGCCTCGCCGAGCTGTACGACGGCCAGCTGGCCGACGGGGTCCGCATCCAGTACGGCGGTTCGGTCAAGTCGGGCAACGTCGCCGCGATCATGTCCCAGCCGGACGTGGACGGCGCCCTGGTCGGTGGTGCGGCGCTGGACACGGACGAGTTCGTCAAGATCGTCCGCTTCCGCGACCAGTAGGCCGCCGCCCGTCAGCCCGGTCCCGTAGCCCCTGGGGCCGTGCGCCGTCATAGCGGTACCCTGTCCGGGAGCCGAAACCCGACGCCCCCGCGCGCCGGGCCGTCTCGGCTCCCGGACACACGCCCGGGTCATGCCAGTCGTCCGTCGTTGCAGAGAGTTGGTCCAGTCGTGGAAACGGCGTTCCAGATCGCCCTGATCGTCGTCAGCGCCCTGTTGGCGCTTCTCGTGCTGATGCACAAGGGCAAGGGCGGCGGCCTCTCCGACATGTTCGGCGGAGGGATGCAGTCCTCCGTCGGCGGTTCCTCGGTCGCCGAGCGGAACCTCGACCGGATCACCGTCGTCGTCGGCCTCGTCTGGGCCGCGATCGTGGTGGTTCTCGGTCTGCTCATGAAGTCATAAGTCAGTAACTCCCGGCACTGGACGTGCGTTGAGCCTTGCATAGACTGAGGACTTCGCAGAATGGCAGGCAGGGAGTAACGACCGTGGCAGGTGGCAACGCGATCCGGGGCAGCCGGGTCGGGGCGGGGCCCATGGGTGAGGCCGAGCGCGGGGAGACCGCGCCTCGGCTGAGGGTCTCCTTCTGGTGCGCGAACGGGCACGAGACACAGCCCAGCTTCGCCAGCGACGCGCAGATCCCGGACAGCTGGGACTGTCCTCGTTGTGGTTTCCCGGCAGGCACCGAGCGCGACGCTCCGCCGGACCCACCCCGGACCGAGCCCTACAAGACGCATCTGGCCTACGTCCGCGAGCGGCGCAGCGACGCGGACGGCGAGGCCATCCTCGCCGAGGCGCTCGCCAAGCTGCGCGGCGAGATCTGAGCACACGAGTCCTCGGCACACGGGCCCGGCCCCCGACCGACCAGGTCGGGAGCCGGGCCCGTTCCGTGTCCCGGTGAACGGTCCACCGCCCGGCGGGTGATCCCCGATCGACTAGGGTCGGTCCCGACGTAGGCACAAGGGATAGCCGAGGCGAAGATGACTGAAGGTGGCCGGGTCAGGCTCGATCAACTGCCCGAGTGGGAGGCGCTGGCCGTACACCGGCGCGCGCTGGGCGAGGTGAGTCTCCGGGAGCTGTTCGACCGGGACCCGGAGCGGGCCGAGCGGCTCGGTCTCGCGGTCGGCGGGCTCTACCTGGACTACTCCAAGCAGCTGGTGACCGACGAGACGCTGCGCCTGCTGCGGGAGTTGGCGAGGGCCACGGACGTGGCGGGGCTGCGCGAGGCGATGTTCCGCGGCGAGCGGATCAACGTCACGGAGGACCGGGCGGTGCTGCACACCGCGCTGCGCGCGCCCGCGGACGCGGTGGTCGAGGTGGACGGCGAGAACGTCGTCCCCGCCGTCCACGCGGTGCTGGCGCGGCTGTCGGACTTCGCCGAGCGGGTGCGCTCCGGCGCCTGGCGGGGGCACACCGGGCAGCGGATCGAGACGGTGGTCAACATCGGCATCGGCGGCTCCGACCTGGGCCCCGCGATGGCCTACGAGGCGCTGCTGCCGTTCACCGCCCGGGAGTTGGACTTCCGCTTCGTCTCCAACGTGGACGGCTCCGACCTGCACGAGGCGGTCCGCGACCTGGACCCGGCGACGACGCTGTTCATCGTCGCCTCCAAGACCTTCACCACCATCGAGACCATCACCAACGCGACCTCCGCCCGCCAGTGGCTGCTCGACGGGCTCGGCGGGGACCAGGCGGCGGTGGCCCGGCACTTCGTCGCGGTGTCGACCAACGCGGAGAAGGTCGCGGCGTTCGGCATCGACACGGCCAACATGTTCGAGTTCTGGGACTGGGTCGGCGGCCGTTACTCCTACGACTCGGCCATCGGGCTCTCGCTGCTGATCGCCATCGGCCCCGAGCGCTTCCGGGAGATGCTGGACGGCTTCCGGCTGATGGACGAGCACTTCCGCACGGCGCCCGCCGAGGAGAACGCGCCCCTGCTGCTCGGTCTGCTGGGGGTCTGGTACGGCGCGTTCTTCGACGCCCAGTCGCACGCCGTGCTGCCCTACAGCCACTACCTCTCGCAGTTCACCGCGTATCTCCAGCAGCTGGACATGGAGTCCAACGGCAAGCGTGTGGACCGGTCGGGACGGCCCGTCACCTGGCAGACGGGGCCGGTCGTCTGGGGCACGCCGGGCACCAACGGGCAGCACGCGTACTACCAGCTGCTGCACCAGGGCACCAAGCTGATCCCGGCGGACCTGATCGGGTTCGCCCGCCCGGTCGCCGAGCTGGCGCCCGCCCTCGCCGACCAGCACGACCTGCTGATGGCCAACCTCTTCGCGCAGGGGCAGGCGCTGGCGTTCGGCAAGACCCCGGACGAGGTGCGTGCCGAGGGGGTGGCCGAGGAGCTGGTGCCGCACCGGACGTTCCCCGGCGACCGGCCGACGACCACGATCCTCGCCGACGAGCTGTCCCCCTCGGTCCTGGGACAGCTGGTCGCGCTCTACGAGCACAAGGTCTTCGTGCAGGGCGCGGTGTGGGACATCGACTCGTTCGACCAGTGGGGCGTCGAGCTGGGCAAGGTGCTCGCCAAGCGGGTCGAGCCCGCGCTCACCGAGGGCGCCGAGGTGCCGGGACTCGACGCGTCGACCGCCGGGTTGGTCGCCCGCTACCGCGCGCTGCGCGGCAGGTGAGCGACGCCCCCGGCGGTCCCGGTCGCGTCAGCCGGCCGCGGCCGCCGGGGGCAGCTCGGCCGCCGCGGCCTGGTCGACCAGCAGCAGCGTGCGGTCGGTACCCCGGACCCCGGCGGCGGGCGTCGCCTCCGGGGCGGTGGCGGACAGGGCGGCGGCCGCCGCCTTCGCCTTGTCGGCGCCGGCGGCCAGCAGCCAGACCTGCCGGGCCGCGTTGATCGCCGGCAGGGTCAGGCTCAGCCGGGTCGGCGGCGGCTTCGGCGCCTCGCGCACCGCCACCACCGTCGCGTCCGCCTCCCGCACCCCGGGCAGCCCGGGGAAGAGAGAGGCCACATGGCCGTCGGGCCCGACGCCCAGCAGCACGACGTCGAACGGGTCGGTGGCCCCGGCCAGCTCGGCGGCGTACGCCTCGGCCGCCGCCTCGGCGTCCTCGCCGTAGGGCCCGTCCGAGGCCGGCATCACATGGACCCGCCCCGGCTCCACCGGCACGGCGTCCAGCAGCGCCCCGGCGGCCTGCGTGTGGTTGCGCTCGGGATCGCCGGAGGGCAGGAAGCGCTCGTCCCCCCACCACAGGTCGATCCGCGACCAGTCGACGGCGTCCCTGGCCGGGGCGGCGGCCAGCGCGGCCAGCAGGCCGTTGCCGTTCCGCCCCCCGGTCAGCACCACGGACGCCGAGCCGCGCGTGGCCTGCGCGTCCTGGACCACGGTGATCAGCCGCGCCGCCGTGGCCTCGGCCATCAGCCGCTGGTCGCGGTGGACCAGCAGCCGCGGCGCGGTCACGAGCCGGCCTCGCCCGGGGCGCCCGCCGTGACCAGCGTGATCTCGCGGCCCGCCCGGATCGCCTCCTCGTACGCCTCGTCCGGGTCGAGCCGGCGCAGCTCCTCGGCCAGCAGCTCCGAGGTGTCCCTGCGGTTGAGCGCCACATGCCGGTTGGGCTGCCCCGGCACGGCCAGGGTCGCCATGGAACCGTCGGGCCGGTCCAGGCAGATCTCGCCGTCCTCGACGGTCAGCCGCACGGCCGTGATCCCCGGCCCCTGGGCCGCCGTCCTGGTCACCGGCACGCCCAGCCGGCGGCCGAGCCAGTACGCCAGCAGGTCGGTGCTCGGGTTGTGCTCCTCGCCCTCGACCTCGGCGGCCGTGACCGTGGAGTGCGTCTGGTCCAGCGCCGCCGCCAGCACGCTGCGCCACGGGGTGATCCGGGTCCACGCCAGGTCCGTGTCGCCGGGCGAGTAGACGTCGGCCCGCGTGGCCAGCTCGGCCGAGGGGTCCTCGGTCGCCGCCGCGTCCGTGATCCGCCGCTGGGCCAACGCGCCCAGCGGGTCGTTCGACGGGTGCGTCGGCGCCTCGTCGGGCCACCACACCACCACCGGCGCGTCCGGCAGCAGCAGCGGCAGCACGGCGCTGTGCGCGTGCCCGGCCAACTCGCCGTGCAGCCGCAGCAGCACCGTCTCCCCGATGCCGGTGTCCCCGCCGACCCGCACCTCCGCGTCGAGCCGGGCGGAGGCCGCCCGTTCGCGCGCGGAGCGGGCCGGCCGCCTGATGACGACCAGGGTCCGCGACGGGTGCTCCTTGGACGCCTCGTTGGCGGCCTTCAGCGCGTCGTAGTGGTTGCCCTCGTCGGTCACGATGACCATGGTCAGCACCATGCCGACGGCCGGCGAGCCCGTGGTCCTGCGGGCCCGCACCAGCGTGGCGTTGATCTGGCTCGACGTGGTGTCCGTGAGATCGATGTTCATGGCCGCCGCCAGCTCCGTCCGTCGCGCGCCAGCATGTCGTCCGCCGCCTTGGGGCCCCAGGTGCCGGCGGTGTACGGCTCGGGCTTGCCGTGGCTCGCCCAGAACTCCTCCACCGGGTCGAGGATCTCCCAGGAGCGCTCGACCTCCTGGTGCCGGGGGAAGAGGTTGGCGTCGCCCAGCAGCAGGTCGAGCAGCAGCCGTTCGTACGCCTCGGGGCTGGACTCCGTGAAGGACTCGCCGTAGGCGAAGTCCATCGTGACGTCCCTGATCTCCATCTGCGTGCCGGGCACCTTCGAGCCGAAGCGGACCGTGATCCCCTCGTCCGGCTGCACCCGGATGACCAGGGCGTTGCGTCCCAGCTCCTGGGTGTCCGTCGTGTTGAACGGGGAGTACGGCGCGCGCTGGAAGACGACCGCGATCTCCGTCACCCGCCGGCCGAGCCGCTTGCCGGTCCGCAGGTAGAACGGGACGCCCGCCCAGCGGCGGTTGTCGATCTCCAGCTTTATCGCCGCGTAGGTGTCCGTGACGGAGGCCGGGTCGATGCCGTCCTCCTCCAGGTAGCCGGCGACCTTCTCGCCGCCCTGCCAGCCGGCCGCGTACTGTCCGCGCACCGTGTGCAGGCCCAGGTCCTCCGGGAGGTTCACGGCGTTCAACACCTTGAGCTTCTCGGTGACCAGGGTGTCCGCGTCGAACGAGGAGGGCTCCTCCATCGCCGTCAGCGCCAGCAGTTGCAGCAGGTGGTTCTGGATGACGTCCCTGGCGGAGCCGATGCCGTCGTAGTAGCCGGCCCGGCCGCCGATGCCGATGTCCTCGGCCATCGTGATCTGGACATGATCCACGAACGAGCGGTTCCACAGCGGCTCGAACATGGTGTTGGCGAAGCGCAGGGCCAGGATGTTCTGGACCGTCTCCTTGCCGAGGTAGTGGTCGATCCGGAACACCTCGTGCGCCGGGAAGACGTCGTGCACCACCCGGTTCAGCTCCTGCGCCGAGGCCAGGTCGTGCCCGAAGGGCTTCTCGATGACCGCCCGCCGCCAGCTGTCGCCCGGCGCCTCGGAGAGCCGGTGCTTCTTCAACTGCCGGACCACTGTGGGGAAGTACTTCGGCGGGACGGAGAGGTAGAACGCGAAGTTCCCCCCGGTGCCCCGCGCCTTGTCCAACTCCTCGATGGTGCCGCGCAGCCGGGTGAACGCCTCGTCGTCGTCGAACGTCCCCTGGACGAAGCGCATCCCCTCGGCCAACTGCCGCCAGACCTCCTCGCGGAACGGGGTCCTGGCGTGCTGCTTGACCGAGTCGTGCACGACCCGGGCGAAGTCCTCGTCCGCCCAGTCCCTGCGGGCGAACCCGACCAGGGAGAAGCCCGGCGGCAGCAGCCCGCGGTTGGACAGGTCGTAGACGGCGGGCATCAGCTTCTTGCGGGAGAGGTCACCGGTGACCCCGAAGATGACCAGACCCGACGGCCCCGCGATGCGGGGCAGTCGGCGGTCCTGGGCGTCGCGTAGCGGGTTTGTGTGGTTCCCGATTCCGCTCACCGGCGGCTCAACCCTCCTCGCCCACCAGGCGCTCCAGCTCCGCCTTGGTGGACTCCAGCAGACCGACCCACGCCTTCTCGAACTTCTCCACGCCCTCGTCCTCCAGCACGCGCACCACGTCGTCGTAGTCGACGCCGACGCCGGCCAGCGCGTCCAGGTCGGCGCGCGCCTGCTCGTAGGTGCCGGCGACCGTGTTCCCGGTGATCTCACCGTGGTCCTCGGTCGCCTTGAGGGTGTCCTCCGGCATGGTGTTGACGGTGCCCGGGGCGACCAGCTCGGTGACGTAGAGGGTGTCCGGGTAGTTCGGGTCCTTCACGCCGGTGGAGGCCCACAGCGGGCGCTGCACGTTGGCCCCGGCGCGCTCCAGCGCCTGCCAGCGGTCGGCGGCGACGACCTCCTCGAACGCCTGGTAGGCGAGCCGGGCGTTGGCCACGGCCGCCTTGCCGCGCAGCGCGGTGGCCTCGGGGGTGCCGACGGCGTCCAGGCGCTTGTCGATCTCGGTGTCCACCCGGGAGACGAAGAACGACGCCACCGAGTAGATCTGGTCCAGCTCCAGGCCCTTGGCCTTCGCCTGCTCCAGGCCCTTCTGGTAGGCGTCCATCACCTCGCGGTAGC
The DNA here is from genome assembly GCF_900230195.1 of Streptomyces zhaozhouensis. GTDB lineage: Bacteria > Actinomycetota > Actinomycetes > Streptomycetales > Streptomycetaceae > Streptomyces > Streptomyces zhaozhouensis. The sequence goes on along the minus strand of NZ_OCNE01000001.1, from coordinate 130,077 downwards.
GCTCCAGCGAGAAGATCAGCGTGACGTTGACGCTGATGCCGCGCGCGACGGTCTCGGTGATCGCGGGCAGCCCGGCCCTGGTCGCCGGGATCTTGATGAACGTGTTGGGCCGGTCCACCAGCCAGGCCAGCTGCTTGGCCTCGGCCACGGTCGCGCGGGTGTTGTGCGCCAGGCGCGGGTCCACCTCGATGGAGACCCGGCCGTCCTGGCCGCCGGTCGCCTCGTGCACGGGGCGCAGCACGTCGGCCGCGTCCCGCACGTCGGCGGTGGTGATCATGCGCACGGCCTCCTCGACCGTGACGCGGCGGGTCGCGAGGTCGGTCAGCTGCTCCTCGTAGCCGTCACCGTGCGAGATGGCCTTCTGGAAGATCGTCGGGTTGGTGGTCACCCCCACCACGTGCTGCTGGTCGAGCAGCTCGGCGAGGTCGCCGGACGAGATCCGCTTGCGGGACAGGTCGTCCAGCCAGATCGCGACACCCTCCTCGGAGAGGCGCTTCAGTGCGTCGGTCATGGAATTTCGCGTCTCCTGCTGTCGTGTGTGTCGATGTCAGCGCTCGGCCGCGGACAGGGATTCCCGCGCCGCCTGGGCGACGGCCTCCGGGGTGATACCGAACTCCCGGTAGAGGGTCCGGTAGTCGGCCGAAGCGCCGAAGTGCTCCAGCGAGACCACCCGACCCGCCTGACCGACGTAACGGTGCCAGGAGAGACCGACGCCGGCCTCGACCGCGACCCTGGCGTGCACCTCGGGCAACAGCACATGATCCCGGTACGCCTGGTCCTGCTCCTCGAACCACTCGGCGCAGGGCATCGACACCACCCGAGTGGGCACCCCCTCGGCCTGGAGCGCCTCCCTGGCGGCCAGCGCCAGGTGCACCTCGGAGCCGGTGCCGATCAGGATGACGCGGGCCGCGCCGCCCTCGGCCTCGGTGTGGACGTAGCCGCCCCTGACGGTGTCCTCGTTGACCGCGTAGACCGGGACGTTCTGCCGGGTCAGCGCCAGCCCGTGCGGGGCGGGGGCCGAGGAGTGCCGGCGCAGGATCTCCCGCCAGGCGAGGGCCGTCTCGTTGGCGTCGGCCGGGCGGACCACGTTCAGCCCGGGGATGGCGCGCAGCGCCGCCAGGTGCTCGACCGGCTGGTGGGTCGGGCCGTCCTCGCCGAGGCCGATCGAGTCGTGCGTCCAGACGTAGGTGACCGGCAGCCGCATCAGGGCGGCCAGCCGCACCGCGGGGCGCATGTAGTCGGAGAAGACCAGGAAGGTGCCGCCGTAGATCCGGGTGTTCCCGTGCAGCGCGACGCCGTTCATCGCCGCGCCCATCGCGTGCTCGCGGATGCCGAAGTGCACCGTGCGGCCGTACGGGTCGGCCTCGCCGAGCGGGTTGTCCGCCGGGAGGAACGAGGAGGAGGCGTCGATCGTGGTGTTGTTCGAGCCGGCGAGGTCGGCGGAGCCGCCCCACAGCTCGGGCAGCACCGCGCCCAGGCCCTTGAGGACCTGGCCGGACGCCTTGCGGGTGGCGACGTCGCCGCCGGCGTCGAACGAGGGCAGCGCCTTCTCCCAGCCGTCCGGCAGCTCGCCGGCACGCACCCGGTCGAAGAGGGCGGCGCGCTCCGGGTTGGCCTCCCGCCAGCCGACGAGGCGCTTCTCCCACTCGGCGCGGGCGGTCTGGCCGCGCTCCACGGCCTCCCTGGCGTGCGCGAGCACCTCGGGCGCGACGGCGAAGTCGGCCTCCGGGTCGAAGCCCAGCACCTTCTTGGTGGCGGCGACCTCCTCGGCGCCGAGCGCGGAGCCGTGCGCGGCCTCCGTGTTCTGCGCGTGCGGCGCCGGCCAGGCGATGATCGAACGGGCCGCGATGATCGACGGCCGGTCGGTGACCTCCCGCGCGCCCTGGAACGCCGCGTGCAGCGCGGCCGGGTCCAGGTCGCCGCTCTCCTGCGGCGCGACCCGCCGCACGTCCCAGCCGTAGGACTCGAAGCGGGCCAGCACGTCCTCGGAGAACGCGGTCTGGGTGTCGCCCTCGATGGAGATGTGGTTGTCGTCGTAGAGCAGCACCAGGTTCCCCAGGCGCTGGTGCCCCGCGAGCGAGGCGGCCTCGGCGGCGACGCCCTCCTGGAGGTCCCCGTCACCCGCGATGACCCAGACGGTGTGGTCGAACGGGGAGGTGCCCGGCTCGGCCTCCGGGTCGAACAGGCCGCGCTCGTAGCGGGCGGCCATCGCCATGCCCACCGCGTTGGCCACGCCCTGGCCCAGCGGGCCCGTGGTGGTCTCCACGCCGACCGTGTGGCCGTACTCGGGGTGCCCCGGGGTACGGGAGCCCCACGTGCGGAAGGACTTCAGGTCGTCGAGCTCCAGGCCGTAGCCCGCCAGGTAGAGCTGGACGTAGAGGGTCAGGCTGGAGTGGCCGACGGACAGCACGAAGCGGTCCCTGCCGGCCCAGTCGGGGGAGGTCGGGTCGTGCCGCATCAGCTTCTGGAAGAGCAGATAGGCGGCGGGGGCCAGACTCATGGCCGTGCCGGGATGGCCGTTGCCGACCTTCTGCACGGAGTCCATGGCCAGGACGCGGGCGGTGTCAACGGCCCGTTGGTCCAGTTCGGTCCATTCGAGGTCTGAGGTCGTCGGCTTGCTGCTCACCCTGCGTCAGGGCTCCTCTCCGGCGATGCGTAGCTGGTGACTTCGCGGTACCCGCCCGGCGGCGGCCGCGGTTCACCCGGCCGAGTCGAGCCTACCTCTGGCCAACGCGCCGTTTCCTGGCCGCCGGGGGTTAGTTCGGCGGAAGCGCTTCCGCCCCGTCCGGCCGTGCGCCGGGCGCCTCTTCCCGGCTCCGCGCGGCCCATGATCCGCGGCCGGTGCGCCAACACGGCACCCCCGGGGCGGGACGGCGGACCAGGGCGACTAAAGTGACGGCGTATGTGCGGACCTCGTCCACCGGCGGAACGCCGGCCGGGGCCCGCCCAACACGCCCCAGGCTCCCTCCGCCCCCCAGGGCGGGCGGAAGCTCTTCGATCGCTGATGTCGCACATCCAGAGGTGCCCGTGACGGCCGTTGATTCCCGCCCTGTGGCAGGGTCCGCTTCGGGCTCCGACCATTGGTCCACGGGAGACCGGGTCAAGGCGTTCATCGCGCTGACGAAGCCGCGCATCATCGAGCTGCTGCTGATCACCACGGTGCCGGTGATGTTCCTCGCGGCGCAGGACGTGCCCGACCTGTGGCTGGTCCTCGCCACCTGCGTCGGCGGCTACCTGTCGGCGGGCGGCGCCAACGCGCTGAACATGTGGTTCGACCGGGACATCGACGCGCTGATGGAGCGGACCCGCAACCGTCCGCTGGTGACCGGGGTGGTCTCGCCCGCCGAGTGTCTGACCTTCGGCCTCGTGCTGGCGGTGGTCTCCACCGCGTGGCTCGGCTGGACGGTCAACTGGTTCTCCGCGTGGCTGGCGTTGGGCGCGCTCCTCTTCTACGTGCTGGTCTACACGATGCTGCTGAAGCGGCGGACCAAGCAGAACATCGTCTGGGGCGGCATCGCCGGCTGTATGCCGGTGCTCATCGGCTGGTCGTCGGTGACCGGCGAGCTCTCCTGGGCGGCCGTGATCCTCTTCCTCGTGATGTTCTTCTGGACGCCGCCGCACTACTGGCCGCTGTCCATGAAGGTCAAGGAGGACTACGCCCGGGTCGGCGTGCCGATGCTGCCGGTCGTCGCGGGCAACCGCGCGGTCGCGCGGCAGATCGTCCTCTACAGCTGGGTGATGGTCGGCGTCTCGCTGCTGCTGTGGCCGATGGGGTACACCGGCTGGTTCTACCCCGTGGTGGCCGTCGTGGCCGGCGGCTGGTGGCTCTGGGAGGCGCACGCGCTGCACGCCCGCGCCCGGGCCGGGGTCACGGGAGCGAAGCTCAAGGAGATGCGGCTCTTCCACTGGTCCATCACCTACGTCTCGCTGCTCTTCCTCGCGGTGGCCATCGATCCCTTCCTGCGCTGAGCCGGCGCCGGACCGAAGGTCCCCACGGTCCCCCGTGTGCTACCGGCGCGTAGCATACGGGGCATGACTGACACCGCAGAGAACGCCGAGAACGGTTCGGTCCCCGACGAGGTCGTCACCGACCGCGCGACCGAGCGCAGGACCGCGCGGGTGGCCCGCAGGCTGCGCGGCTTCGTCGCCCGCCACGGGGCCGGGACCGAGGGCCAGATCAGCTATCTCGGGGAGCGCGGCTACCGGCTGGTGCTGGTCGGTCAGGACGGCACCCTCGGCGATCAGGTGGCGCCGGGCAGGGACATCCTCGCCGGGGCGGCCGAGCGGGCCGGCGTCACGCTGCGGGACTCCTTCGACGGGGAGTTGGCGGCCCGGGTGCGCACCGGTCCCTACGAGTGGTCCCGGATGGCGGGTCTCGGTATCGGCGGTGCCTCCGAGGCCAACGGTCAGACGGCCGCCGGGAGTTCGACGAAGGCTGCCTGACCTGCGCTTTCACTCGACTGTCAGTGGCATGGTGCACCATGCCCGGCATGAGTGGGAACGATGAGTGAGAGCGCCGCCACCGAGCAGGCCGTCCCCGTCCTCAGGGTCCGGGAGCTGGCGGTCGCGCTCGGCTGGTATCTCCGCCTCGGCTTCGGGCTGTGCTGGGAGCACCGCTTCGAGCCGGGCTTCCCGGCCTTCGCCGAGGTGGGCAGGGGGTCGCTGCGGCTCTTCCTCTCCGAGCACGAGGGGGACGCCCCGGCCGGCGGGCTGGTCTATCTGCGGCTGAGCGATCTGGACACGGTCGCCGAGGAGTTCGGCGTCGCGCCGCGGGTCCAGCCCTGGGGGCGGGAGCTGGAGCTGACCGACCCGGCGGGGAACCGGCTGCGCATATCCGGCCCGGCGGCCGGGTAGCCGGCCGGCCGCCGGGGTTTCCCACGCCGTCGGGTCAGGAGGCCCTGGCCAGCGGAGTGGGCTCGGGCGCGGGGGGTCCGTCGTCGGACGGCCGGGCGTCGGCGCGTTCGCGGGTGGCCAGCAGCAGCCGCAGCACGCTGATCCACACCAGGGTCGCGCCCAGCAGATGGAGGCCGACCAGAAGTTCGGGCTCGTCGAGGGCGTACTGCACATAGCCGATCGCGCCCTGCGCCAGCAGCACCAGCACCAGGTCGCGCGCCCTGCCCAGCACCGCCGGAGGGGCGTCCATCATCCGCAGCCCCAGCCAGATCGCGAGGGCACCGAGCACCACCACCCAGGCCAGAGCCGAGTGCACCCGCGTGACGGTCTCCCAGTCGAACGGCATCCGCTCGATGTCGCTGTCGTCGCCCGCGTGCTTGCCCGAGCCGGTGACCCCGGTGCCGACGACGACCAGCGCGGCCGACAGCACCGTCAGCGCGGCGACGGCGCGCCGCACGGGGACGCCCACCAGCGGCCGGGGCGGCCCGTCGCCCTCGCGGGCCCGCACCCAGCTCAGCGTGGTGACGGTGACCAGCGCGGTGGCGGCGAGGAAGTGGCCGGCGACGATGAAGGGGTTCAGCTCGGTCAGCACGGTGATGCCGCCGATCACGCCGTTCGACGCCACCACCCAGAACTGCGCCCAGCCCAGCCGGGTCAGCGAGCGGCGCCGGGGCTCGGCCGACCTGGCGGCGACGATGAACCAGCCGACGGCGGCGCTGACCACATAGGTCATCATCCGGTTGCCGAACTCTATGGCGCCGTGGAAACCCATCTCCGTGGTCGCCGTCAGGCTCTCGTCGCTGCACTTGGGCCAGGTGTCGCAGCCGAGGCCGGAGCCGGTCAGCCGGACCGCGCCCCCGGTCACCACGATGACGACGCTCATCACCAGGGCGGCCAGCGCCGCGCGGCGGACCGTCTCCGGCCGTGGCGTCCAGCGGGCGGCGACAAAGGCGAGGGGGTTTCGCACGACTTCCTTGAGCACCCGCTCATCGTAGGCCCCCGCTTGTGCGCGGATTCACGAGCCCCCGTCCCGGGGGTGCGCCCGCCCGGTCCACCGGGGGCCGCGCCGCCCCAGGGGGTCACTCCCAGCGGAAGAAGCGCGCCGCGAGCCCTAGCCCGGCCACCGACCAGCCGGTCAGCACCGCCACGTCCGAGAGCGCGGGCCAGCCGCCCTCCCGCAGCACCTCGCGCAGCCCTTCGGCGAGCGCCGGCACCGGCAGCAGCTCCAGCACCGCGCGCAGCGCCCCCGGGTACTCCTCCAGCGGCACCACCACCCCGCCGAAGAGCACCAGCAGCACGAAGAGCAGGTTGGCGGCGGCCAGTGTCGCCTCCGCCCGCAGCGTCCCCGCCATCAGCAGCCCGAGCCCCGACAGCGCCGCCGTGCCCAGCAGCATCAGCCCGACCACGGCCAGCGGGTTCCCCCGGGGCGACCAGCCGAGCGCCAGCGCCACCGCGACCAGCAGCACCGACTGGAGCACCAGGGTGACCAGCACCGCGCCGGTCTTCCCCACCAGCAGCGCCCAGCGCGGCAGCGGCGAGACGCCCAGCCGCTTGAGCACGCCGTAGCGCCGCTCGTACCCGGTGGCGATGGCCTGGCCGGTGAACGCCGTCGAGAGCACCGCCAGGGCCAGCACCCCCGGGGTCAGGAAGTCGACCGGTTCGCCGGGGCCGGTGTCGATCAGGTCGACAGTGCTGAAGAGCACCAGCAGCAGCGCCGGGATGATCATCGTGAGCAGCAGCTGCTCCCCGTGCCGCAGCAGCATCCGCGCCTCCAGCGCGGTCTGCGCCAGGATCATCCGCGCACGGGGCGCGGCACCCGGGGCGGGGGAGTGGCGTCCGGTCGTGGTGGCCATCAGCGCAGCTCCCTGCCCGTCAGTTCCAGGAAGACGTCCTCCAGCGTGTGACGCCTGGTGGTGATCCGGTCGGCCAGCACGCCGTGCTGGGCGCACCAGGCGGTGACCGTGGCCAGCAGCCTCGGCCCCACGTCGCCGGTGATCCGGTAGCTGCCCGGCGTCGGCTCGGTGACCTCGCTGTCCGCCGGCAGCGCCGCGCGCAGCGAGGCGAGGTCCAGCCCCGGGCGGCCGGCGAAGCGCAGCACGTCCCCCGCCCCGCCCCGGCACAGCTCGGCCGGGCTGCCGTCCGCGATCACCCGGCCGCCGTCCAGGATGGCCACCCGGTCGGCCAGCTCCTCGGCCTCGTCCATGAGATGGGTGCTGAGCACCACGGTGACCCCGTCGGCCCGCAGTTCGCGCACCAGCTCCCAGGTGGCCTGGCGGGCCTGCGGGTCGAGGCCGGCCGTCGGCTCGTCGAGGAAGACCAGCTCCGGCCGGCCCACCACGGCCATCGCCAGCGCCAGCCGCTGCCGCTGGCCGCCGGAGAGCCGGCGGTAGGGGGTCCGGCCGCAGGAGCCGAGGCCCAGGCGTTCGCCGAGCGCGGCCACGTCGAGGGGGTGCGCGTAGAGGCTCGCCATGTGCCGGAGCATCTCCCCGGCGCGCGCGCCCGGGTACACGCCCCCCTCCTGCAACATCACACCGATCCGGGAGCGCAGCCGCTCGCCGTCCACACCCGGGTCGAGCCCCAGCACCCGCAGCGTGCCGGAGTCCATCCGGCGGTACCCCTCGCACGCCTCGATGGTGGTGGTCTTGCCGGCGCCGTTGGGCCCCAGCACCGCCGTGACCGAGTGGGCGGGAACGGTGAGGTCGAGGCCGTCGACGGCGGTCCGTTCCCCGTACCGCTTGACCAGGCCGACCGCCTCGACCGCCGGTTGATCCCCCGCGCTGCGCATGGGCCGAGTCTAGGTCGGCCGGCACACCGGTCCCGCGCCCGGGTGCGCCGGCCGACCCACGCGGCGCGGGGCCGTGCTCAGTCCGCCAGCCGGGTGCCGCCGTCCGCCAGCCACACGGGGAGCCCGGTGCGGGCCGACTCGTTGCCCGCGACCCCGGTCAGCACCGAGCGGATCCCGGCCAGATAGCCCGCCTGCCGGCGCAGCGGGTCCTCGCTCGCGCCCCGGAACACGTCGTCCAGCAGCAGCCGGTCGCCGCCGCCGTGCCCGCCGGTGCCCTGCTCGATCGGCACGTCCCTGGGCGGCTGCCAGTGCTGGTGCAGCGTGAGCCGCTCGGCGTAGCCGTCGTCGTCCCCGTGGCCGGTGGCGCTGGGGTCGATCGCGGCCTCGCGCGAGGCCCAGGCGCGTTCCACCACCTCCAGCTCAAGCCGTCCTCCGGTGCCGTTGAAGACCACCCGGTAGCCCTCCCAGGGGGCGTAGGCGTGCAGCGCGTAGGTCAGCTGGGCGCCGTTGTCGTACCTGACCAGCAGCGACATGGTGTCCGAGATGTCGATGCCGGGGCCGAAGACGTCGCGGTCGCGGTGGTAGCCGTCCTCGTGCTCGGCGTCCAGGTAGAGCGCCTTGAGCGCGGGGTCGGCCGCCATGTCCAGCAGGAACGGGTCGGTGCCGAGCCCCGGCGCGCCGTGTGAGCGCTCGGGCCGGGGGCCCAGCTCGGCGGCCGGCGGGTTGGCGTCCCCGTAGAAGCGGAGCTGCTGCTGGGCGAAGACCAGCTCGGGGCCGGCGTCCAGCCACCAGTTGACCAGGTCGAAGTGGTGGGTCGACTTGTGGACGAGCAGCCCGCCCGAGTTCCGGGACTCCCGGTGCCAGCGGCGGAAGTAGTCCGCGCCGTGCAGGGTGTCCAGCGCCCACTCGAAGTGCACGCCGGTGACCTGCCCGATCGCCCCCTCGGCGAGCACCCGGCGGACGGCGGAGTTGCGGGGCGAGTAGCGGTAGTTGAACGTCACGACCAGCCGGCCGGGGCCGCGCTCCGCCGCCTCGGCGATGGCGGCGCAGCCGGCGGCGTCGGTGGTCATCGGCTTCTCGACGACCACGTCCTTGCCGGCCTCCAGGGCCGCCACCACGTAGCGGGCGTGGGTGGCGTCCACGGTGGTCACCACGACGGCGTCGGCCGCCGCCAGCACCTGGTCGAAGGCGTCGGGGTGAAAGGTGGGGACGGGGTCGAGGCCGGCGGCCAGGACGCGGTCGTTGTGGTGGTCCATCCGGGTCTGGTTGGTGTCACACAGGGCGACGATCTCTCCTGCGTCCCGCCAGTCGCCGAGCAGCGCGTCCGCGTAGAGGCGGGCGCGGCTGCCGAGGCCGACCAGGGCGTAGCGGCGTGTCATCGGAGGGCTCTCCCGAGGGGTGCGGCGGTTCGTGCGGCGCCAGGGCGTCGCAGAAAGCGCTTACCCCGGCGCCGGTCCCACCCTTTCCCCTCCCCCCTGGCGCGTCAAGGGGTGGTGGCTCGCGGGCGGGCGGCCCCGGCGTGAGGTTAGGTTCGCCTTACGTGATGTACTGCATCCCGGCTGGTCAGGACGCGGCTTGCTCGGCTCGCCGGAATTACGCAACAATGGCGTTGTGAAATACGGGAGCGGTCGGCGCGCGACCCCGACGACCCCAGCGGTCGCCGGTGGCTCGGCCCTGCCGCACGCCTCCGACGAGCAGTCGACGACGCGCCGTCGGGTGGCCCGTTCCATCCTCGACCACGGCCCCTCCACCGCCGCCCAGCTGGCCGAGCGGCTCGGTCTCACGCAGGCCGCCGTCCGTCGCCATCTGGACGCGCTGGTGGCCGACTCCCTGGTGGAGCCCAGGGAGAAGCGGGTCCACGGCTCGCGCGGCCGGGGCCGGCCCGCCAAGGTCTTCGCCCTCACCGACCAGGGCCGCGACGCCTTCGACCAGGCGTACGACCAGCTCGCCGTCGAGGCCCTGCGCTGGATCGAGCGGGCCGCGGGCGGTGGTGAGCGGGGCGCCGCCGCCGTTCTCGACTTCGCCAGGGCGCGGGCCGCGGCCCAGGCCGAGCGGTACCGTGCGCTGGTGGAGCGGGTGCCGCCCGAGGAGCGCGCCAGGGCCCTGGCCGACGCGCTGTCCCGGGAGGGGTACGCTGCCGCGGCGCGGGGCGTCGCCTCGCCGGCGGGCGAGCAGCTCTGCCAGCACCACTGCCCGGTCGCGCACGCGGCGGCCTCCTACCCCCAGCTCTGCGACGCGGAGACCGAGGTCTTCTCCGAGCTGCTGGGCAGCCACGTGCAGCGGCTGGCGACCATCGCGCACGGCGATGGCGTCTGCACCACCTTCGTCCCGCACACCTCGGCCGCCGCCCCGGCGGACGGTGGGGCGGAGAGCGGGTCGCCGGCCGGCGGCCCCCAGCCCCGGGGGAGACCGGCCGCGCGCGCGAGCCGCGACACCGCCACACCCCGCAAGACCACCGCACAAGCACCCATCGCCGGGAGGAACCCCGCATGACTTCGCCTACGGAGACCGCCCACCCCGAGCTGGAGGGGCTGGGTACCTACGAGTACGGCTGGTCCGACTCCGACGCGGCGGGAGCGGCCGCCAGGCGCGGCCTGTCCGAGGAGGTCGTCCGCGACATCTCGGGCAAGAAGTCCGAGCCCGAGTGGATGCTCAGGATGCGGCTGAAGGCCCTGAAGCTCTTCGGCAAGAAGCCCATGCCGACCTGGGGCTCCGACCTCAGCGGCATCGACTTCGACAACATCAAGTACTTCGTGCGCTCCACCGAGAAGCAGGCCCAGAGCTGGGAGGACCTGCCGGAGGACATCAAGAACACGTACGACAAGCTCGGCATCCCCGAGGCGGAGAAGCAGCGCCTGGTCGCCGGCGTCGCGGCGCAGTACGAGTCCGAGGTCGTCTACCACCAGATCCGCGAGGACCTGGAGGCGCAGGGCGTGCTCTTCCTGGACACGGACACCGCGCTGCGCGAGCACCCGGAGCTGTTCCAGGAGCACTTCGGCACCGTGATCCCGTCCGGTGACAACAAGTTCGCCGCGCTCAACACGGCGGTCTGGTCCGGCGGCTCGTTCATCTACGTCCCGCCCGGCGTGCACGTCGACATCCCGCTCCAGGCCTACTTCCGGATCAACACGGAGAACATGGGCCAGTTCGAGCGGACGCTGATCATCGTCGACGAGAACGCCTACGTGCACTACGTCGAGGGCTGCACCGCGCCGATCTACCAGTCGGACTCGCTGCACTCGGCGGTCGTGGAGATCATCGTCAAGAAGGGCGGCCGCTGCCGCTACACGACCATCCAGAACTGGTCGAACAACGTGTACAACCTGGTGACCAAGCGCGCCGTCGCGCACGAGGGCGCCACCATGGAGTGGGTCGACGGGAACATCGGCTCCAAGGTCACCATGAAGTACCCGGCGATCTACCTGATGGGCGAGCACGCCAAGGGCGAGACGCTCTCCGTCGCCTTCGCCGGCGAGGGGCAGCACCAGGACGCCGGCGCCAAGATGGTGCACATGGCGCCCAGGACCTCGTCCAACATCGTCTCCAAGTCGGTGGCCAGGGGCGGCGGCCGCACCTCCTACCGCGGGCTGATCGAGATCGCCGAGGGCGCCGAGGGCTCCAAGTCCAACGTGCTCTGCGACGCGCTGCTGGTGGACACGGTCTCGCGCTCGGACACCTACCCCTACACGGACGTCCGCGAGGACGACGTGACCATGGGCCACGAGGCGACGGTCTCCAAGGTCAGCGACGACCAGCTGTTCTACCTGATGAGCCGGGGCCTGTCGGAGGACGAGGCGATGGCGATGATCGTGCGCGGCTTCGTCGAGCCCATCGCCAAGGAGCTGCCGATGGAGTACGCCCTGGAGCTGAACCGGCTGATCGAGCTGCAGATGGAGGGCGCGGTCGGCTGACCGCCCGCCCCGACCGAGCCACCCGAAGTGGCCCGGTGCCGCGCACCCACGGCCCCGGGCCCAGAACCCAAGAGAGCGAGCACGACGAGACCCATGGCTGAGGCCCAGAGTATGCCCGGCGCCGACAGTGCGGGGGAGGCGGTCGCGGCGGCCGTCGAGTCCTCCGTGGTCACCCGGACGAGCGCCCCGCCGTCGTTCGACGTCGCGGACTTCCCGGTGCCGCACGGTCGCGAGGAGGAGTGGCGGTTCACCCCGCTGTCGCGGCTGCGCGGACTGCACGACGGGACGGCCGCGGCCGACGGTTCGATCAAGGTCGACCTGTCGGCGCCCGACGGCGTGACCGTCGAGACCGTCGGCCTGGACGACCCCCGGGTCGGCCGCGCCGGCACCCCGGTCGACCGGGTCACCGCGCAGGCGTTCAGCTCCGTGGAGAAGGCCACGGTCGTCTCCGTCCCCCGGGACGCGGTGCTGTCCGAGCCGGTGCGGCTCGGCCTGCACGGCGAGGGCGGCGTGACCTACGGGCACACCGTCTTCGACATCGGCGCCTTCGCCGAGGCGGTCCTGGTGCTGGACCACACCGGCGACACCGCCCGTGCGGCCAACGTCGAGTTCCTGGTGGGCGACGGCGCCAAGCTCACGGTGGTCTCGGTCCAGGACTGGGACGACACCGCCGTCCACGTCACCCAGCACAACGTGCTGGTCGGCAGGGACGCCTCGGTGAAGTCGATCGTGGTGACCTTCGGCGGCGACGTCGTCCGCGTCCATCCCCGGGTGAGCTACGCGGGCCCCGGCGGCGAGGCCGAGCTCTACGGCCTGTACTTCACCGACGAGGGCCAGCACCACGAGCACCGGCTGCTCGTCGACCACAACGCCCCCAACTGCCGGAGCAACGTGGCCTACAAGGGCGCGCTCCAGGGCGAGACGGCCCGCGCGGTGTGGATCGGCGACGTGGTGATCAGGGTCCAGGCCACCGGCACCGAGACCTACGAGCTCAACCGGAACCTGGTCCTCACCGACGGCGCCCAGGTCCACTCGGTGCCGAACCTGGAGATCGAGACCGGCGAGATCCAGGGCGCCGGCCACGCGTCGGCGACCGGCCGTTTCGAGGACGAGCAGCTGTTCTACCTGATGGCCAGGGGCATCCCGGCCGACGAGGCCCGCCGTCTGGTCGTGCGCGGCTTCTTCGCCGAGCTGGTGCAGCAGATCGGCGTCGCCGACGTCGAGGAGCGGCTGCTGGCGAAGCTGGAGGCCGAGCTGGCGGAGTCCATCGGATGAGCGCCGTCGACTTCCAGCCGGCCTGCGTGCTGGGCGACCTGGCCGAGGACACCCCGCACCGCGTCGAGATCGCGGGCACCCCGGTCGCCGTCGTCCGCACCGAGGGGGAGGTGTTCGCGGTCAACGACATCTGCTCGCACGCGAACGTCTCGCTCTCCGAGGGCGAGGTGGAGAACTGCCAGATCGAGTGCTGGCTGCACGGCTCCAGCTTCGACCTGCGCACCGGCAAGCCCTCGGGCCCGCCGGCCACCCGCCCCATCCCCACCTACCCCGTCAAGATCGAAGGAGAGGGCCCGGCGGCGACCGTGCTCGTCTCTCTCACCCAGGAGTCCTGAGGCATCCCCATGGCAACGCTTGAGATCCACGACCTGCACGTCTCCGTCGAGTCCGAGACCGGCTCCACCGAGATCCTGCGCGGTGTCGACCTGACCGTGAAGCAGGGCGAGACGCACGCCATCATGGGCCCCAACGGCTCCGGCAAGTCCACCCTCGCCTACTCGCTGGCCGGACACCCCAAGTACACCGTCACCGGCGGCACCGTGACGCTCGACGGCGAGGACGTCCTGGAGATGTCCGTCGACGAGCGTGCCAGGGCCGGCGTCTTCCTCGCCATGCAGTACCCGGTGGAGGTCCCCGGCGTCTCCGTCTCCAACTTCCTGCGCACCTCGGCCACCGCGGTCCGGGGCGAGGCCCCGCGCCTGCGCACCTGGGTCAAGGAGGTCAAGGAGGCGATGGAGCGCCTGGAGATGGACCCGGCCTTCGCCGAGCGCAACGTCAACGAGGGTTTCTCCGGCGGCGAGAAGAAGCGCCACGAGATCCTCCAGCTGGAGCTGCTGCGGCCCAAGGTCGCCATCCTCGACGAGACCGACTCCGGCCTGGACATCGACGCGCTGCGGATCGTCTCCTCCGGCGTCAACCGCGTCCGGGAGAGCGGCGACGTCGGCACCCTGCTGATCACGCACTACACGCGCATCCTGCGCTACATCAAGCCCGACCACGTGCACGTCTTCGCCGGCGGCCGCATCGTGGAGTCCGGCGGCGCCGAGCTGGCCGACAAGCTGGAGGCCGAGGGCTACGAGCAGTACACCAAGGGGGCTGCCTCATGACGGAAGGGCGCCCGGTGTCCGGCCTGGAAGGGCTGTTGGACACCGAAGCCATCCGCAAGGACTTCCCGGTGCTGCACCGCACCGTCCACGACGGCCGCCCGCTGGTCTACCTGGACAACGCGGCTAGCTCGCACAAGCCACGCCAGGTCCTGGACGCGCTCACCGAGTACTACGAGCGCCACCACTCCAACGTCCACCGCGGCGTGCACGTGCTGGCCGAGGAGGCCACCGCGCTCTACGAGGGCGCCAGGGACAAGGTCGCGGCGTTCGTCAACGCGCCGAGCAGGGACGAGGTGGTGTTCACGAAGAACGCCTCGGAGTCGCTGAACCTGGTGGCCAACATGCTGGGCCTGGCCGACGAGCCCTACCGGGTGGACTCGGGCACCGAGATCGTCATCACGGAGATGGAGCACCACTCCAACATCGTGCCCTGGCAGCTGCTGGCGCAGCGCACCGGCGCGAAGCTGAAGTGGTTCGGGCTGACCGACGACGGCCGGCTGGACCTCTCCCGGATCGACGAGGTGATCACCGAACGCACCAAGGTGGTCTCGTTCGTGCTGGTCTCCAACGTGCTCGGCACGCACAACCCGGTCGAGGCGATCGTCCGCCGCGCCCAGGAGGTCGGCGCGCTGGTGCTGATCGACGCCTCGCAGGCGGCGCCGCACATGCCGCTGGACGTGCAGTCGCTCCAGGCGGACTTCGTGGTCTTCACCGGCCACAAGATGTGCGGTCCCACCGGGATCGGCGTGCTCTGGGGACGCCAGGAGCTGCTGGAGGACCTGCCGCCGTTCCTCGGGGGCGGCGAGATGATCGAGACCGTGACGATGAGCTCGTCCACCTACGCGCCGGCGCCGCACAAGTTCGAGGCGGGCACCCCGCCGATCGCGCAGGCGGTCGGCCTCGGGGCGGCCGTGGACTACCTCTCCGGCATCGGGATGGAGCGGATCGCGGCGCACGAGCGGGCGATCACCCGGTACGCGCTGGAGCGGCTGGCCGGTGTGGAGGGGCTGCGGATCGTCGGGCCCACCACGTCCGAGGAGCGCGGCGCGACCATCTCGTTCACGCTGGGCGACATACACCCGCACGACGTGGGCCAGGTGCTGGACGAGCAGGGCATCGCGGTCCGGGTCGGACACCACTGCGCGCGGCCGGTCTGTCTGCGGTACGGAATTCCGGCGACCACGCGGGCGTCTTTCTACCTGTACTCCACGCCGGCGGAGGTGGACGCCCTCGCCGACGGGCTGGAGTACGTGCGTGGTTTCTTCGGATGAGCCCCCGATGAGAGCGGTATGAGGACGTGCAGCTGCAATCGATGTACCAGGAAGTGATCCTGGACCACTACAAGAACCCGCACGGGCAGGGCCTGCGCGAGGGCGACGCGGAGGTCCACCACGTCAACCCGACGTGCGGGGACGAGATCACCCTGCGGGTCAGGTACGACGGGGAGCGGATCGCCGACGTCTCCTACGAGGGGCAGGGCTGCTCGATCAGCCAGGCCAGCGCCTCGGTGCTCAACGAGCTGCTGGTGGGCAGGGAGCTGCCCGAGGCGCTGGAGATCCAGCGCTCCTTCCTGGAGCTGATGCAGTCGCGCGGCCAGTTGACGCCGGACGACGCGATGGAGGAGCTGCTGGAGGACGCGGTCGCGTTCGCCGGTGTCTCCAAGTACCCGGCGCGGGTGAAGTGCGCCCTGCTGAGCTGGATGGCCTGGAAGGATGCCACGGCCCAGGCGCTGGGCGAGAGCTCCGTGCGGGGTGGGCAGTCGTGACAGGTGACGCGAACGAGAGAGGTGCTGTCGCATGACCGAGACCGAGACCGTCGCCAGCCCGGCGAGCGAGGAAGAGGTCCGGGAGGCCATGATGGACGTCGTCGACCCCGAGCTGGGGATCGACGTGGTCAATCTGGGCCTGATCTACGGCGTGCACGTCGACGAGGGCAACGTGGCGACCGTCGATATGACGCTGACCTCGGCGGCCTGCCCGCTGACGGACGTCATCGAGGACCAGGCGCGGTCGGCGACCGAGGGCCTGGTGAACGAGCTGAAGATCAACTGGGTCTGGATGCCGCCGTGGGGTCCTGACAAGATCACGGACGACGGCCGCGACCAGTTGCGCGCGCTGGGGTTCAACGTCTGAGGGCGCCTTCCGCCGTGTGGGCCGGGCCGCGGCCCGGCCCACACGGCGCGGCCGAACGGGGCCGAGCCCCACTCAAGGTGCGCCGGAGCGCGGCCGAAGAGTGGGGGCATGACGAGATCTCTCACGCGTCGGGCCGCCCTGGCCGGCGCCGCCCTGCTGACGGCCGGCGGCTCCTCACTGTTCGCGGCCCCCGCCGCCCGTGCCACCCCCGTCGGCTCCGCGGGAGCAGGTGGCCGCGCCGCGTGCCGGCTGGTTGGGCAACGTCGGGTGGGGGAGCGGCTGGTCGAGCTGACCCTCGACTCCCCGGCCCTGGGCACCACCGCTCCCGTGACCCTGCTGACCCCGCGCGGCTGGGACCGCCGGAAGCCGGGCGACCGCTGGCCGACGCTCTATCTGCTGGCCGGCGGCGACGGGGACCACACGACGTGGACCTCGCTCTTCCGGGTGCAGGAGCTGGTTCAGTTGCGCGTAGTCCTCGTGGTGATGCCGGCCATGCCGGTCTTCGGTTTCTGGACCGACTGGTGGAACCACGGGGTCGGCGGCACGCCCCGGGTGCGGAGCTACTTCCTCGACGAGGTCGTCCCCCTGGTGGAGCGCGACTACGGCGCGGGGCCGCGCCGCGCGGCGGCGGGAGAGTCCCAGGGCGGCTTCGGGGCCTTGGGCATGGCCGCCAGGCTTCCCGGCCTCTTCGGCGCGGTCGCCACCTTCAGCGCTCCCGTCCACCCGATCCGCCATCCCGAGGTGTGGCTGTCCGGGGCGGCGTACCTGGGCGTGGACGGCTCCGCGATCTGGGGGGACCCGTGGCACCAGTGGGAGGTCTGGCTGGAGTGGGACCCGGTCCACCACGCCGAGGGACTGGTGGGGACGCCGGTCTACCTCGCCTCGGGGGACGGGAGGCCAGGGCCGCTGGACGGTGACCCCGAGGTGCACATCCCGGGCACGGAGAAGTGGATCGCGCTCTTCCCCGACGATGTCGTCTCCGTCACCGAGGCGGCCTGCGGCCACGAGACCCGCGCGCTGGACCGCCGGCTGACCGATCTGGGGGCGCCGGTCACCACGCATCTCTACCGCGGCACCCACAGCGGGACCTACGGGTACCGGGAGCTGCGCCACGCGCTGCCGACGCTGCTGGACGCGCTTGAGGGGTAGGGCCTCGGGCCTGAGCGCTCCGGGCTCCGGTCGTCCGGTGACCCCGCCCGCCGCCGGGCGGCTTCGCCGCGGGCCGGGCGGGGCGGTTCAGGCGTGGTCGACCAGCTGGGCGTGGCCCTGGACGCGCGCGCAGTGGGCGCAGCAGTAGAAGTGGCCGTCCTCGGTCTCCAGGCCGTGGCCGAGGATGCGGCACTCGCAGTTCTCGCAGACCGGGGCCATCCGCTGGGCCGCGCACTCCAGGCTGTCGAAGACGTGGACCCGACCGGCGGCCCGCACCTCGAAGGCCATGCGGTAGTCGTTGCCGCAGACCTCACACTGAGCCATCTCGTTGCTCCCTCTCGCTTGTCCGACAAGCTTTCCGGATCACCCTCGCCGCCCCGGTCCCCGCGCGACGCGCGGCTCCCCGGGCGGGGTGGCCGGCTCACCCGTCCGGAGGGCCGCGCCCGCGTTGCGTACACGCGTCCACATCGTTGTGTACGCTTGTCCGCATGGCGTATCTGACCCTCTCCGGGGCGATCCTGCTGGAGATCGCCGCGACCACCCTGATGAAGCAGAGCGACGGCTACAGCAGGCTCTGGCCCACGGTCGGCTCGATCGCCGGCTATCTGCTGGCTTTCGCGCTGCTCGCTCAGGCGTTGAAGACCCTGGACGTCGGCACCGCCTACGCGATCTGGGCCGGCGCGGGCACCGCGCTGATCGCGGTGATCGGCATGGCGTTCCTCGGCGAGTCGACGACGCCGCTCAAGATCTCCGGGGTGCTGCTGGTCATCGCCGGCGTCGTCGTGCTCAACCTCGGCGGCGCGCACTGATGCCCCGCCGCTACGACCCCGAGCGGCGCGAGCGGATCGTGGCCGCAGCGGCCCGGGTGCTGGAGCGTCGCGGGATCAACGGGCTGACCCATCGCGCGGTGGCCGCCGAGGCGGACGTGCCGCTGGGCTCGACCACCTACCACTTCGACGGCGGCGAGGCGCTGTTGCTCGCCGCGCTGGAGAGGGTCAACTCCGAGTGGCTGGAGTGGTTCGGGCGGTGGGTCGCCGAGGCCGGCGCCGCCCCCTCGGTCGCCGACCATGTGGTGACCCTGCTGGACGACTGGACCGGACCGCGCAGGGCCTCGGCCGAGCTGGTCTACGGACTCTACTTCGCCGGCCTGGAACGCCCCGCGCTGCGCCCGCTGGCCGCCCGCTGCGTGGACGAGATGGTGCGGCTCGCGCGGCCGTTGGCGGGGGACGAGGCCGGCGCGCGGGCGTTCGTCGGACTGGTGGACGGGCTGCTGATCCAACTGCTGCTCACCGGGGGGCCGCACCGTCCGGAGGAGACCAGGGCGGCGCTGGCGCGGCTGCTTCCCGGGACGGGTTCGCGGCCACGGCCGGGCACCGGCTAGCGTCGGGTCCATGACCGACGAGACCCCTCGCACCGCGACCGGCGCCGTCGCCGCCGGCCTGGCCACCCTGGCCGCCGACGGCACCGTGCTGGACACCTGGTTCCCCACCCCCGAGCTGACCGAGGAGCCCGGCACCGCCGGCACCGAACGCCTCACCCCCGAGCGGGCCGCAGAACTGCTCGGCCCCGACGCCCCCGCCGCGCTGGGCCCCGACCCGCGCCGGAACGTCGAGGTGGTCGCGGTGCGCACGGTCATCGCCTCGACCGACGACAAGCCGCTGGACGCCCACGACGTCTACCTCCGGCTGCACCTGCTCAGCCACCGGCTGGCCCGGCCGCACGGGCTCAACCTGGAGGGCATCTTCGCCCTGCTGGCCAACGTCGCCTGGACCACCATCGGTCCGGTGCCGGCCGCGGAGGTCGGCCGCGCCCAGCTGGCGGCGCGGGCGGCGGGCCAGACGTTCGCCGTGACCAGTGTCGACAAGTTCCCCCGGATGACCGACTACGTCGTCCCCCCGGGGGTGCGCATCGGCGACGCCGACCGCGTCCGGCTCGGCGCCCACCTGGCCGCCGGCACCACCGTGATGCACGAGGGCTTCTGCAACTTCAACGCCGGCACCCTCGGCTCCTCCATGGTGGAGGGCCGGATCAGCGCGGGCGTCGTGGTCGGGGACGGCTCCGACGTCGGCGGCGGCGCCTCGATCATGGGAACGCTGTCCGGCGGCGGCAAGCAGACCATCTCCCTCGGCAGGCGCTGCCTGTTGGGCGCCCAGTCCGGCCTCGGCATCTCGCTGGGCGACGACTGCGTCGTGGAGGCCGGCCTCTACCTGACCGCGGGCACCCGGGTCACGCTGCCCGACGGGACGGTGGCCAAGGCCCTGGAGCTGTCCGGCGCCGACAACCTGCTCTACCGCCGCCACTCCACCACCGGCACCGTGCAGGCGCTGCCCCGCAGCGGCAGCTGGGGCGGCCTCAACGCGGCGCTGCACACCCACAACTGAGGCGCCGAGGGCCCGACGAGGCGGCCGCCGGGGGCGAACCCGGCGGCCGCCTCCGTGCGCACCCGCCGGGTCGCCGCGCGCTTGACCCTCGACCAGCTTCAGGGCCCAGGGTGAAGGCCGTGGAGAGCGAACGACCTGACCACCGGCCGTCCGAGGCGGACGGCGGGGAGCTGGGGATCGGCGCACTCGCCAGGGCCAGTGGGCTTCCGGTGAGCGCGCTGCGGTTCTACGACGGCGCCGGCGTGCTGGTGCCGGCCGTCGTCGACCCGCGCACCGGCTACCGCCGCTACGACCCCGGCCAGCTCGACGAGGCGCGGCTGGTCGCCGCGTTGCGCCGGGTCGGGATGCCGTTGGCGGACATCCGGCTGGCGCTGGCCGGCCGGGCCGGCGGCGACCCGACGCTGCCGGCCCGGCTGCTGGCCGCGCATGTGCGGCGGCTGGAGCACGGGGTGGCCGAGGCCAGGCGCGAACTCTCCCGACTGCGCACCGGCGTCCGGCCGCACGGCCGGCGCGAGGACCGTCCGAGGGAGCACGCCATGCACGACGAACGCCGACACGACGGCCAGGGACACGAGGGCCGCCGACACGAGGTGGTGCTGGCCCTGCCCGGCGCCGAGCTCGCCGGCGCGCTCGACGCGGTGCGGTTCGCCGTCGGCGGCGACCCCGAACTGCCGTCGCTCGGCGGGGTGCTGTTCGACGTCGACGACGAGGGCGGGCGGCTGCGGCTCGTCGCCACCGATCGCTACCGGTTGGCGCTCGCCGGGGTCGCGCTGTCCGAGCCGGGCGCCGGCGCGCGCGCCCTGGTCGCCGCGCCCGTGGTGGACGCGATGCGGGCGCTGCTGACGGACGCCTCCCCCGCCAGGCTGACGCTGCGGGACGGCGAGGCGTCGCTCGACGTCGGCGCACGCCGGGTCGCGGGCCCCACGGTCGACCACGAGTACCCGGACTACCGCCGGCTGGTCGACCTGCCCGCCGGCCGCCGCGTCACCGTCGACACGGCGGCGCTGCGCGCCGAGGTCGCGGCCGCGCCGGCGCGCGAGGAACGGAGCGCGCCGGACGGAGGCGCGTGCGCGGTGAGCGTGCTCACCGTCACGGACGACGCGCCGGCACGGCTCACCGCCTCCCCGGAGGCGGCGGGCGGGGGCCCGCGGGTCGCCGTCAACCGGGACTTCCTCACCGAGGCGCTGGCGGCCCTGGGCGCCACCCACGCGGAGATCGAGATCGGCGGCCCGACGGCCCCCCTCAGCCTCCGCCCCCGCGACGCCGCCTCCGACCGGCTGTCGCTCCTGATGCCGGTCCGCCTCGACGACATGGACATGGGCTGACCGGCCCGGCGCGGGCCGGGACCGGGGGCGCGGGGGAACGGCGCGGGCGGCGGGTCAGCCCTCCGCGACGGCCGCCCGGAGCGTCTTCGCGAGAAGCGCGGTCAGTTCGGGGTCCGCCGGCAGCAGCGGCGGGCGGACCGGGCCGCCGGGGAGCCCCGCCGCGCGGAACAGCGCCTTGACCGCCACCGTGCCGGGCCCGTGCCCGGTCAGCGCCTCGACCAGCGGCAGCAGCGCCCCGTGGCGGCGGGCCGCCGTCTCCGTCTCGCCCGCGGCGAACGCGTCGACCACCGCGCGCACCTGGTTGCCGACCACGTTGGCCGCCGTGCTGACCACGCCGCTGCCGCCGAGCGACAGCAGCGGCAGGTTCAGCTCCTCGCTGCCGGCGTAGTAGGCCAGGTCCGTCTCGGCCAGCGCCCGCCCGGCCTTCAGCAGGTCGAAGGAGCAGTCCTTGACCGCCACGACCCGGGGGTGCTCGGCGAGCCGGCGCAGCGAGTCCAGGGTCAGCGCGGTGCCCTCGCCGGTCCGTGCCGGGATGTCGTAGAGCATCACGGGCAGCTCGGTGGCGTCGGCGACCGTCAGCAGGTGCCGGACGACGGCCTCCTGGGTCGGCCGCGAGTAGTAGGGCGTCACCACCAACAGGCCGTCGGCGCCCGCCTGTTGAGCGGAGCGGGCCAGCTCGACCGAGTGCCGGGTGTCGGCCGTCCCGACGCCGGCCACCACCGTGGCCTCGCCGCCGACCGCGCTCACGACGGCCCGCACCAGCGTCGTCTTCTCCGCGTCGCTGGTCGTCGGCGACTCGCCCGTGGTGCCGTTGACCACCAGGGCGTCGCAGCCGCCCCGGCGGATCAGGTGGGCGGCCAGCCGCTCGGCGCCCGTCGGGTCGAGCGCTCCGTCCTCGGTGAACGGGGTGATCATGGCGGCCGCACAGCGGCCCAGTGGTCCCAGACGCATGACCGAGAGTCTGGTCCCACCGGGCCGTCCCGGTCCACTTCGTCATGCTGTGCGGCATCCTTCAGCGCCGCTTCACAGTGCCTCGCCCCTGCCCACGCGCCGCGCCATGCCCCGTGCGGCGCTCCGTTCCCGGTTCAGGGGCGGAAACGCAGCACCTGCGGGTCGTGGTCGCTCGCCTGGTCGGCGAACTCGGCGTTGATGTGCACCACGTCCAGCTCGTAGCGGCGGATCGCGGGGGAGACCAGCGTCTGGTCCAGCACCTGCGACTGCCCGTCGAACACGTAGGTGTAGCGCTCCCGCGCCGGCAGCGAGTCCAGCGCGTTCTCCAGCAGTCCGCCGCCGGTCAGCACCTCGGCCGTCGCGGAGAACTCGAAGTCGTTGAGGTCGCCGAGCACCACGACGTTCGCCGGCCGGCGCACGCCCTCGGCCTCGCGCGTCTCGCGGACGAAGTCCCGCACGGCGCGCGCCTGCGCCAGCCGCTGCTCCTCCGAACCGCGGTGCGGGGGCTGGAAGCGGCCGTGCGCCGGCTGGTCGCCGCCCTTGGACGCGAAGTGGTTGGCCACCACCAGCACCGTCCGGCCCCGGAAGCGGAACTCCCCGGCCAGCGGCTTGCGGCTGTCGTGCCACGCCTCGTCCGCCGGCGCGATCCTGCCGGGGGAGTGGCTCAACGTGGCCTCGCCGCGCCGCCCCACCACCTCGGTCGCGCGCTCGGCGTCCCCGCCGGGGCGGTCGACGAAGGAGACGCGCGCGGGGTTGAAGAGCAGCACGTTGCGGATGTTGCCGCCCGGCTGCCCGCCGTCGGCGCCGTCCACCGGGTCGATCCCGCGCCACTCGTAGCGCGGCCCGCCGGCGGCGACCACGGCCTCGGTGAACAGCCGCAGCGTCTCCTCGGCCGTCACCGTCCCGTCGTCCGTCGGGCCGCTGTCGTCCTGGATCTCCTCGACGGCCAGCACGTCGGGCGAGGCGAGGTTCTCCACCACGGCGCCGGCGAGTCGTTCGAACTTCTCCGCCGGGTCCCCCGGGTTCAGGTTCTCGACGTTGTACGCGGCCACGGCCAGCTCCCCGGGCCGCTGCGGCCTGGTCCGCTCGCGGTCGAGGCCACCGTCGGCGACCTCCCCCAACTCCCTCGCCGCCAGCGTGTATCCGCCGAACGAGTCGTAGTCCAGGGGGCCGGTGGTGGTGCCGGTCAGCCGGTCGCCCACGTTGGCCTCGGGGAACGGGCGTTCGGCGAACGGGATCAGTGACTCGACCTTCAGGCGGCCCGGATTGTGAGCCGCGTAGGACGAGTAACGGGTCCCGCCGCGCGGCGTCGGGTTCTCCTCCGGGCGGAGGGTCACCCAGAGTTCGCCGTACTCGGTGCTGGGACCGACCACCGGCGCGTCCGCGAGCGAGACCACCATGCCCTCAAGCGCCTCGTAGTGGTCGAGCGCGAACTCGTCCTCCCGCAGCGGCAGCCCCTCGATGCCGCCGCCGTCCTCGGGGTCGCCGGTCGGCGCGTACCGCCGGGGGAGCGAGTCGCCGGTCAACTCCACGGGCTCCGGCAGCTCCTCGCCCGAGGAGACGACCGTCACGCGCGGGTCGGTCAGCTGGGTGAGTGACTGGCCGCCGCCGTCGACACCGCCCGGGTAGTACTCCTCGACGGTGCCCTCGACCTCCACCGCGTCGCCGACCGCCGCCTCCGGGACGGCGTCGCCGGTGTAGACGAAGATCCCCTCGCTGGTCGCCGGGTCGCCGTCACCCACCGGGTCCTGGACCCAGAACCCGCGCGAGCCGAACGCCCGGACCCCGGTCACCACGCCCGCGACGCCGGTGACCCGCTCGCCGGCCAGCGGCGAGAGCCTGGTGTCGCCCTGGATCTGCGCGATCCGCACCGCGACCGGCTCGGCGGCGGCGGAACCCGGCCCGCACACCAGCGGCAGGCACAGCCCACCGGCGACGGCGGCGGCCAAGGCGAGGGAACCGCGCGGCGGTTGGCGGAACGGACGGGCGCGGTCGGCGGGGCGGTGGGCGTTCACGTGACACTCTCCAGGACGGACGTTGCGGACAGGCGTTGCGGACGGACGTTGCGGACAGGCGTCGCGGACGGGCGGGAACGGCGGGGCGGGGGAACGAGGACGGGGTCACGCTACGCGGGTAACGCCGCGCGGGGCAGGGGTCTTGCCGTGCGTCAACCAACTGTTAACCAGCGGGTGAGCGGGGCGACGCCGGGCCCCGCCTCCCGGCGGCGCGCGCTTCCCGGCGTCCGCCGGGGCGAAGCGGCGACCGCCGGGGACGACGTTCGAAGGAAGCGGAGCGGAACCCGCCGGATGCGCCACGGGGCGGGCCCGATCACGTCTAGGCTGGGCCCTGCCCGACCGCACCGACCGCCTGCGGGAAGCCGACCCGCCCGAGGAGTTCGCCCCATGTCGCTCGACCCGAAGGACGACCGCCCCGTGATGCCGCCCGTACGGCTGCCGTCCGTGGACGAGTTGGCCCGCCAGGCGCTCGCCGCCCCGTTGCTCTCCCGCGCGCTGCGGCTCGCCGCCTGGGCCGAGGGCGGCGTGCCGGTGGGCGCGGGCGGGGAGTTGCTCGAACCCCGGCTGGCCGCCGCCGTCGACGAGCTGGCGCTCGGCGACGACCCCGAGGGCGAGGCCGTGACCGTCGAGGCGTGGAACTTCGCGGTCGACTCCGGCCTGGTCAGCGTGGTGGAGACGGCGGGCGACGGCGAACGGGAGGCCGGCGCCGAGGAGGACCACGCCGTCGGCCTGGCCTCGCCCGACAAGGAGTTGGCCGACCTCGCCGACGGTGACCCCGAGGAGGTCCTCGGCGTCTGGTCCGACGGTCTTGAGGTGGTCCTCTCCGACGTGGCGACCCCCAGCTTCGAGGAGCTGCTGGGCGAGGACCTGGCCGGTCTCTTCGACGAGGACGGCCAACTCGACCCGGACGCCATTGATGTGGACGCCCTGGAGTGGGACGCGGAGGCGGAGACCGGGCTGCTGGACAGCGTTCTCGGCCACCTCTACCTGCTGGGCGTCACCGACGAGGACGGCCAGGGCGTGACCCCGCTGCCGCTGCCGATGGTGGCCGCCGCCGTGCTTCTGCCGGACGACGCCGAGGAGTTGACCGACGAGGCCCTGGAGGACGTCTCCTCCCTGGTGGTCCGGCTCGACCAGTGGTTCCGGGTGCTGGCCGACACCGGCCTGCTGGTGTACCGGCCGATCGACGACGAGGTGCTGCGGGACGACGAGGACGACGACGCGCCCGGCGGCGTTCAGGACATCGGCGACGCCGACCTGGACGACCTGACCCGTTACGGCCAGGTGCGGCTGACCCCGCTCGGCTTCCACGCGGTCCGCGCCCGGATGCGGGAGGCGGGCGTAGAAGCGCCGCTCGTCGGCGAGTTGACCGCCGAGCCGGCGGGGGCGCTGCTCGACGCGCTGACCGAGCGGGCGCCGTCGGATGCCACGGAGGAGGCGCAGCGTTGGCTCGCCGAGCGCGAACCGGCCGCGGCGGCCAGGGAGTTGCTGGCGGCGGCGCGCGGCGACGACCCGGCGGGTCCGGCCCGCCGGCTCGGCTGCCAACTGGCCCTCGCGCTGCTGGGCACCGAGGCCGAGCCGGCGCTCCGCGAGGTGCTGGACGACCCCGAGCTGGGCGGGCTCGCGCGGGTCTGGCTGGTGGAACGGAGCGCGGCGGACGTACCCCCGCCGCCCGAGGAGATGGTCTTCTGGCTGACCATCGACACGCTCGCGGCGCAGTTGGGCACGGAGAGCGAGGAAGAGGAGAGCGCGCCGGAGCTGCGGGAGCTGGTGACCGGGCTGGTCGACCAGAACACGGCCTTCCTCGACCGCGCCTGGCGGACCGAACACCCGGCCACGGCCGACGTGTTGGAGGCCGTGGGCCGGATGCACCCCGACCGCCAGCTGGCCAAGCAGGCCCGCAAGGCCGCCTTCAAGGCGCGGTCCCGCTCGGCGGTCTGAGGCGGCCGACGACGGTCCGGGCGGATCGTGGTGGGCGTGGTCGGTCGGGTGCCGGTGGCGGCCGCCTCAGGGGCGCGGGGAACGGCGCGGTGCCTCTGTGGCGCGGATCAGACGACGACGGTCCCGCGCTGGTAAGGCGGGTGGTCGCTCCCACGCCCGCCGGGGCCCGCGCCCGCCGGCTAGGCCAACGCGGCGTCGACGAGGGCCGTCGCCGCCTCCGTGACGGCCCGCACCGTGCCGGGCACCTCCGCGATCGCGTTGCTGACGATGGCCCCCTCGTGGAGCGCCAGCAGTTGGACCGCGAGCGTCGACGCCGCCCCCTCCTCCGCCCCGGCCTCCGTGATCCGGTCGTGGAAGAAGCGCCGCAGCCACTGCTTCTCCGCCCTGATCACCCGGTTCCCCGGGTGATCGCGCTCCGGCAGTTCGGCGAAGGCGTTCACGAAGCTGCATCCGCGGTCCGACTCGGTCAGCCACTCGGGTAGCACCGTGAACGGCACCAGCACCCGCGCCCGCGGGTCTCCGTTCTCGCTGCCGAGGCGGTCGACGACGAGTTCACGCCATCGGCGGTCCTTGGTCTCCAGATAGATGCGCAGCAGGTTGTCCTTGGAGCCGAACCGGTTGTACAGCGTGCGCTTGGTGACCCCCGACTCGGCCGCGATGGTGTCCACTCCGACCGCGTGGATTCCGCGCCGGTAGAAGAGCTCGGAGGCGACCTCCAGGATGCGCTGCGCGCCGGGCGTGAGCTCTTCCGTTTCCCGCTCGGTCGAGTCGGTTGGCATGGCGTGTAATCCCCTTGCATATACAGATCTGTGTACCTACTCTGGTCACTACCTTTACAGATCAGTATAGGAGGAGGTCGTGATGCGACGCGTCGTGTGGCAACTGCCCAGCTCGTTCAAGGCTTTCGCGGAGGGTGTGCACGCCGGTCACGCCATCCGGCACGGTGTCGCCAGGCCGGTCGCCGGTGCTCCGGCGCCCGTCCCGGAGTCGGCCGTGGAGCCGGTCGTCCTGTCGTCTTCCCGGGTCGAGCGGAGCGGCGAGGTCGCCGTTCCGGTTGACGCCTGAGGCCCGTGCACGGTGGCCCGCGGGGTCGCCCCCGAAGTCCGGGGGCGACCCCGTTTCCCGTGGGTGCCGCCCTCCGCTCTCCCCGGCTTTCCTCCGCCTCGTCCGGAACACTCGCTTAAGGCGTTGCTTATATAAGCCGTGCTTATTATGGTGGCCGCCATGCACGCACTGGATGTGCTGGGTGACCCGGTGCGCCGCCGGATACTCGAGCTGCTCGCCGACGGCGAGCGCCCCGCCGGCGCCGTGACCGAGACCGTCCGGACCGAGTTCGGGATCTCCCAGCCCGCCGTCTCCCAGCACCTGCGGGTGCTGCGCGAGACCGGCTTCGCCACCGTCCGCCCCGAGGGTGCCCGCCGGCTGTACGCGGTCGCACCCGAGCGGTTCCGCGAGGTCGACGCCTGGCTGGAACACTTCGGCCGGTTCTGGGAGCAGCGGCTCGACGCGCTCGGCACCGAGTTGGCCCGAGGCAAGCGAGAAGCGAGAAGGAAGACCGAGGATGACCGACCTCATTGACGACATCAACGCCGTCCACCGTGAGCTGGGCCGGCGTGACATCCCCGCCGGCGCGGGCCGCACCGTGGTGCTCAGCCGCCGCTACGACGCCACCCAGGAGGACGTCTGGAACGCCTGCACCGACCCCGAGCGCCTCGCGCGCTGGATGGTGCCGGTCACCGGTGACCTGCGCGAGGGCGGCGCCTACCAGCTGGAGGGGAACGCCGGCGGCGAGATCCTGGCCTGCGAGCGGCCCAGCCTGCTCCGGGTGACCTGGGTCTACGGGGAGAACGTCACGGAGAAGGACGTCTCCGAGGTGACCCTGCGGCTGTCGGCCGAGGAGTACGGTGCCACCCTGCTGACCCTGGAGCACGCCGCCGTGGACGACCCGGCCTTCTTCGGGAAGTACGGCCCCGGCGCCACCGGCGTCGGCTGGGACCTGGCGCTCCTCGGCCTCACCCGCCATCTGGCCGGCGCCCCGATGCCCGACCCCGACCGCTTCCACACCACACCCGAGGGGCGCGGCTTCATCCTGGAGGTCAGCCGCCGCTGGGGGGCGGCCCACGCCGCCTCCGGCGCCTCCGAGGAGGAGGCGCGCCGGTGCGCGGCCGAGACCGCCGCCTTCTTCGCGCCCGAGGAGTGAGCGGACGGGCGGCGCGGCGCCGGGCCGGGGCGCCCGTTGTCACACCCGCGTGTCCGTGCGCGTCAAGGAGGTGACACCCGTCAGCGGAAGAGTGTGACCTCATGAACGAACACGAGTTCCTGGCCCAGCGGTTCGAGGAGCATCGTCCCCGGCTGCGCGCCGTCGCCTACCGGATGCTGGGCTCCCTGAGCGAGGCCGACGACGCCGTGCAGGAGGCGTGGCTGCGGCTGAGCAGGGCCGGAGCGGACGAGGTGGACAACCTCGGCGGTTGGTTGACCACCGTGGTCGGCCGCGTCTGCCTCACCATGCTGCGCTCGCGCGGGCGCCGGGCCGAGGAGTCGCTGGAGACCCATGTCCCCGACCCGGTCGTGGACGGTCCCGGCGGACTCGGCACCGGCGACCCCGAGGAGCGCGCGCTGCTGGCGGACTCCGTCAGCCTCGCCCTGCTGGTCGTGCTGGAAACGCTCAGCCCGGCCGAACGGCTGGCGTTCGTGCTCCACGACCTGTTCGCCCTGCCGTTCGACGACATCGCCCCGCTGGTCGGCCGCAGCACGCAGGCGACCCGGCAGCTCGCCAGCCGCGCGCGGCGCCGGGTGCGGGGCGCGGCGCCCGCCTCGGACGCCGACCTCGCCACGCAGCGCCGGGTGGTCGACGCGTTTCTGACCGCCGCCAGGGGTGGCGACCTGGAGGGGTTGCTCGCCGTCCTCGACCCGGACGTGGTGCTGAGGTCCGACGGCGGGGCGCGGGGGCCGACGACCGTGGTCCGCGGGGCGCGGTCGGTCGCTGAGGGCGCGATCGCCTTCGGCCGCGGCGGGAGCGGCGGGGGACGGCCGGTGCTGGTCAACGGGGCCGCGGGGGCCGCGGCCTGGCGGGACGGGCGGGTCGTCTCCGTCGCGTCGTTCACGGTGGCGGGAGGTCGCGTTGTCGACATGACCATCCTGGCCGACCCCGAGCGGATCGCCGCGCTGGGACTGACGGGGCCCTGACCCCCGCGGGGCCGGGGGTACGGCGGCGGTCCGCGACCGGCCGCGGCGGGTCGCCGTCCTCCGGTCCTCCGGGCGGCGACGACGCGGGGGTGGTCGGTCGGGTGCGCGTGCGCGCCGGCCCGTTGGCGGCCCGAGGGGGCGGAGGCCGCGCCCCCCGGCCGCCGAGCGGCCCGGCGGACGGCGACGACGCGGGGGTGGCGAGAACCCGCCCCCGGCCGACGGCAACCGCTTTCGTCCGAACCGTTGACGCGGCCCGCGCCGGGTCCTACCGTCGTCGCCACCGCTTCTCGTACGCCATATGTCATATACGAGACGCGATACGCGATTCCCGCGACCCCACCCGCCGAGAACCCGTCGACTCGAACCCCGAGGGCACCCCACGCATGAGAGCACCCGCATGAAGGCACCCCTGTCCGGCGCCGGCGCCACCCCGGTGCCCATACCGTCCCGGACGCAGTTCGTCCTCGAACACCTCACCCACGCGATCCTCACCGGCGGGCTCGCGCCGGGGACCGCGCTGGTGGAGACCGAGCTGGCCGGTCGGTTCGGGGTCTCGAAGACCCCGGTGCGGGAGGCGCTGAAGACGCTGGCCGGGCGCGGACTCGTGGTGATGAGCGAGTACCGGGGCGCCTCGGTCCGCGCGGTCGACGCCGGGATGGCGCGCGCGATCTACGACGTGCGGCTGCTGCTGGAGCCCGAGGCGCTGCGCCGCACCGTCCGGGACGGCGCCGCGCTGGCCGCCGCGCACACCGCGCTGAACGCCGCGGACTCGGCGGCCGACAGCGCCGAACGCTCCCTGGCCAACCGGGACTTCCACCGGGCGCTCTACCTGCCCTGCGGCAATCCGCTGCTGGTGGTGATGCTGGACGACCTGCGCGACCAGGCAGCCCTGGTCTCCTCGTTCGTCTGGCAGACCGTGCCCAGCTGGGAGCGCGAGGCCGAGGAGCACCGGCTGATCCTGGCGGCGGCCGAGGCCGGGGAGGCCGAGCGGGCGGGGGAGTTGCTCGCGGGGCACATCAGGGGCTTTGTCGAGCGGGCCTTCCCCGAAGCGGAAGAGCCAGGCGAGGAGACCGGCGGGGCCGCCGGCGAGAGGGAGGTGTCGGCATGACCGACTTCGCGCGACAGCGAGCGGCGTTGGCGGACGTGGTCGCCATCCCGGTCACTCCGTTTACCGAAAGTGACCAGATCGACCAGGAGCGTTACCGCGCGCTCGTCCGGCGTCTTCTCACGGCCGGCGTGCAAGCGCTTACCCCGAACGGCAACACCAGCGAGTTCTACGCGCTCAGCCCCGAGGAGCGGCGCGCCGAGGTGGAGTTGACGCTGGCCGAGGTCGAGGCGGCGGGCGCGGACGCGCAGGTGCTGGTCGGCGTCGGCCTCGACGTGCCGACGGCGGTCGCCTCGGCGCTGGAGGCACGGGCGGCCGGGGCCGCGATGGTGATGGTCCACCAGCCGGTGCACCCCTACGTCTCGCAGGACGGCTGGGTCGACTACCACCGGGCCGTCGCCGAGGCCGTCCCCGACATCGGGGTGGTGCCCTATCTGCGCAACCCCGCGATCGAGGGCGCCGCGCTGGCCCGCCTCGGCGACGCCTGCCCGAACGTCATCGGCGTCAAGTACGCGGTCCCGGACGTCGTCCGCTTCGCGTCGGTGGCCAGGGACGCGGGTCTCGACCGCTTCGTCTGGGTCGCGGGGCTCGCCGAGCTGTGGGCGCCGAGCTACTTCGTCTCCGGCGCCACCGGCTTCACCTCCGGGCTGGTCAACGTCGCCCCCGAGGTCTCCCTCGCGCTGCGCGACGCGCTGCGCGCCGGCGACCACGCGGCCGCGATGCGGGTGTGGGAGCTGATCCGCCCGTTCGAGGAGCTGCGCGCGGCGCACCAGTCGGCCAACAACGTGACGGTGGTCAAGGAGGCCCTGGCCGCCCTCGGCCTCTGCCGCCGCGAGCTGCGGCCGCCCAGCACGGTGCTGCCGCCGGGGGAACGGGAACGCGTCGCGACGATGGTGAAGGGCTGGAGGCTGCCGTGAGCGAGGACCGCACCGGGCCGCGCGAGGAACCCCGGGGACACCGACTGACCAGCGAGGAGCTGCGCAGCCACCAGTGGTGGGGCACCGAGGGGCTGCGGTCGTTCAGCCATCGGGCGCGCACCCGTCAGCTCGGCTATCTGCCCGAGGAGCACCTCGGCAAGCCGGTCATCGCGATCGTCAACACCTGGTCCGACATCAACCCCTGCCACCAGCACCTGCGCGAACGGGCCGAGGCCGTCAAGCGGGGGGTGTGGCAGGCCGGCGGGTTCCCGCTGGAGTTCCCGGTCGCGACGCTCTCCGAGACGTTCCAGAAGCCGACCCCGATGCTCTACCGCAACCTGCTGTCGATGGAGACCGAGGAGCTGCTGCGGTCCTATCCGGTGGACGGCGCGGTCCTGTTGGGCGGCTGCGACAAGACCACGCCCGCGCTGCTGATGGGCGCGGCCAGCGTCGACCTGCCGGCGGTCTTCGTGCCGGCGGGGCCGATGCTGCGCGGCCACTGGCGCGGGGAGACCCTCGGCTCGGGCACCGACATGTGGAAGTACTGGGACGAGCGGCGGGCCGGCCGGATCGGTGACGCGGAGCTGGCGGAGCTGGAGGGCGGGCTGGCGCGTTCCCCCGGTACCTGCATGACCATGGGCACCGCCTCCACCATGGCCTCGGTCGCCGAGGTGCTGGGCGTGACCATGCCGGGCGCGGCGGCGATCCCCGCCGTGGACTCCGCGCACAGCAGGATGGCGGCGGCGGCCGGCCGACGGATCGTCGAACTGGTCTGGCACGACGAGCGGTTGTCGCGCTTCCTGACGGTCGAGGCCTACCGCGACGCGGTGGCCACGGTGCTGGCGCTCGGCGGCTCGACCAACGCGGTGATCCATCTGATCGCCATGGCCGGCCGCTCCCGGGTGCCGCTCGCGCTGGCCGACTTCGACCGGATCGCCCGCGAGGTGCCGGTGCTCGCCGACCTCAGGCCGGGCGGCCGGTTCCTGATGGAGGACTTCTACTACGCCGGCGGGTTGCCCGCGCTGCTGGCCAGGCTCGGGGAGGAGCACCTCCACCTGGACCGGCCGACCGTCGGGCGCACGACCCTCCGCGCGCAACTGGCCGGCGCCGCCACCCACGACACGGAGGTGATCCGCACACCCGACCAACCCCTCGCCGACCAGGGCGGACTGGCCGTGCTGCACGGCAACCTGGCGCCCGACGGCGCGGTGATCAAGCACATCTCCGCCGAACCGAGATTCCTCAAGCACACCGGGCCCGCCGTGGTCTTCGACGACTACAGGACCATGCAGGCCACCATCAACGAGCCGGCCCTGGAGATCACCCCCGACAGCGTGCTGGTGCTGCGCGGCGCGGGGCCGCTGGGCGGTCCAGGGATGCCCGAGTACGGGATGCTGCCGATCCCGGACTACCTGCTCAAGCAGGGCGTCACCGACATGCTCCGCCTCTCCGACGCCCGCATGAGCGGCACCAGTTACGGCGCGTGCGTGCTGCACATCGCGCCCGAGTCCCACGTCGGCGGCCCACTGGCGCTGGTGCGCGACGGCGACCTGATCAGCCTCGACGTGGCCGCGCGCACCCTGCGGCTGGAGGTCGACGACGCGGAGCTGGCACGCCGCCGCGCCGCCTGGACGCCGCCGGAGCCCCGTTACGGCCGGGGGTTCGGCGCGCTCTACCAGGAGCACATCACGCAGGCCGACACCGGCTGCGACTTCGCCTTCCTCTCCCGTGAGGGAGAGGTCCCCGAGCCCCACGCGGGCTGAAGCGGCCGGCGCCGACCCCCGAGGGCCGGCGCCGGTCCCCACAGAACTGTCCGAGCTTTCCCGGAGCTTCCCGGGCCGCGTTCTGGGAGCGCTCCTGTTCAGGCGCTTCCAGAGCCCGGGGATCCTTCGCACCACTTGCGGGAGCGCTTCCATGGGACGCGGCCCGCCCGTCGAGAACGGAGAAGCGGTCATGGCCGAAGCCGCGACGGAACGGACCCGGCCGAGGCGCCGCCGCCGCGGACGTACCCCACGTTCGCTGCCCTATGTGCTGCTCGCGCCCGCCGGGCTGCTGATGCTGGGATTCATCGCGTATCCCATGTTCAGCGTCCTCTACTACAGCCTTCAGGACTACAACGTCACCAAGCCCTGGCGGAACGGGTTCGCCGGCCTGGAGAACTTCCGGGAGATCTTCACCGACGACCCGTTCTTCTGGGAGACGCTGGCGTTCAGCGCGAAATGGGTCTTCGTCGAGGTCTCGCTCCAGCTGGTCTTCGGCCTGGCGCTGGCGCTGATCATCAACCAGACCTTCATCGGCAGGGCGGCCGCCCGCGCCCTGGTCTTCTCGCCGTGGGCCGTCTCCGGGGTGCTGACCAGCACCATCTGGATCCTGCTCTACAACCCCTCGACGGGCCTGAGCCGCTACCTCGCGGACGCCGGCATCGGCGAGTACGGGACCTCGGTGCTCGCCGACACCGGAACGGTCTTCTGGGGGGCGGTGATCGCCGAACTCTGGCGCGGCGTACCGTTCTTCGCCATCCTGATCCTCGCCGACCTCCAGTCCGTCTCCAAGGACCTCTACGAGGCGGCCTCGGTCGACGGGGCCAGCCGGGTGCGGCAGTTCTTCCACATCACGCTGCCCCACCTGCGCGACGCCATCGTGCTCTCCACGCTGCTGCGCGCGGTCTGGGAGTTCAACAACGTGGACCTGCTCTACACGTTGACCAACGGCGGCCCGGCCGGGCAGACCACCACGCTGCCGCTGTACGTGGCGCAGACGGGTATCCACGGCAACGAGTTCGGCTACGCGGCGGCGCTCACCACGGTCGCGTTCGTGATCCTCCTCTTCTGTTCCATCCTCTATCTGCGTCTGAGCAAGTTCGGAGGCGACGACAAGTGACCGCCGCACTCACCACGCCGCAGCCGGTGGTCACCCCGCCGCCCTCCGAGCCCGGGGGGTCGCGCAAACGCCGCCGCTCCTACGACGAGCCGCCGCGCTGGCAGATCTACCTCCCGCTCGGCGTCTACCTGGTCTTCACGCTGGTCCCGTTCTACTGGATGCTGCTCTTCGCGCTGCGCGAGCCCGGCTCGGACTCGCTGGTGCCCTGGCCGATCACCGGCGAGCACTTCGCCAAGGTCTGGAACGAGCGCGGCTTCGACACCTACTTCGTCAACAGCATGTACGTCGGGATCGCCTCGATGCTGATGACGCTGCTGGTGGCGCTCTCCGGCGGCTACGCGCTGGCCAGGTTCAAGTTCCGGATGCGGATGCCGTTCATGCTCGCGCTGCTGTGCTCGCAGTTCATCCCGGGCGCGCTGATGCTGGTGCCGCTCTTCGAGATCTTCCGCGAGCTGACGCTGCTGAACTCGCTGTGGAGCGTCATCATCGCCGAGACGGTCTTCCAACTGCCGCTGTCGATGATCCTGATCAGCGGGTTCATCCGCAACGTGCCGCCCAGCCTGGAGGAGCAGGCGTGGGTGGACGGCTGCTCGCGGTTCCGGGCGTTCCTGGCCGTGGTGCTGCCGCTGCTGCGGCCGGGGCTGGTGGCGGTCGGCTCGTTCGCCTTCGTGCACAGCTGGAACCACTTCCTGTTCGCGCTGATGTTCCTCAACTCCCAGGACAAGCAGACGATCCCGGTCGGCCTCAACACGCTGCTCGGCTCGGACAGCGTCGACCTGGGGGCGCTGGCGGCGGGCGGCGTGGTGGCCGCGGTGCCGGTGGTCATCGTCTTCGCGTTCATCCAGCGCTGGTTGATCACCGGCTTCAGCGCGGGGGCGGTCAAGGGATGAGAGCCGCGCCCGTACCCGTGGTGCTCGCCGGGGCCAGGGGCCACGGCCACTGGCACCTGGCCAACCTCCGCCGGCTGTCGGCGTCCGGACTGGTCCGGCTGGTCGGCGTCTGCGAGCTCACGCCGCTGGGCGAGGACGAGCTGGCAGGGCTCGGCAGCCCCGCGCAGTCCGACGACCTGCCCGCCCTGCTGGAGCGGACCGGCGCCGAGGCCGCCATCGTCTGCACCCCGATCCACACCCACGCCGGCCTCGGCCTCGCCGCGGCCGACCGGGGCGTCCACCTGCTGCTGGAGAAGCCGCCCACGCCGTCGCTTGACGCCTTCCGCCGGCTCACCGAGGGCGTCCGACGCGCCGGCGTGGCCTGCCAGATCGGCTTCCAGTCGCTCGGCTCCGGCGCCATCGACCACATCAGACGGCTGGTCGCGGACGGCGCGATCGGCCGGGTCACCGGGCTCGGGGCGGCCGGGGCCTGGGTCCGCGACGAGGCGTACTGGCGGCGCGCGCCCTGGGGCGGGCTGCGGCGGCTGGACGGCCGGGACGTGGTGGACGGCGTGCTGACCAACCCGCTGGCGCACGCGGCGGCCACCGCGCTGCGCATCGCGGGGGCCGACCGCGCCGAGGACCTGGCCTCGATCGATCTCGAGCTCTACCGGGTCAACGCCATCGACGCCGACGACACCTCCTGCGCCCGGCTGCGGACCACCGGGGGAGTGGAGCTGGTCATCGCCGTCACGCTCTGCGCGGAGCGGCCGGGCGAGCCGTATGTGGTGGTCCACGGCGAGGCCGGCCGGATCACCTTCTGGTACAAGGAGGACCGGGTGCTGCTGGAACGCCCGGGGCGCGACCCGGTGACCACCGAGCATCCGCGCACCGATCTGCTGGCCAACCTGGTCACCCATCTCCGTGACGGCGCCGAGCTGTTGGTGCCGCCCGAGCGCACCGGCGGCTTCATGCGGCTGGTCGAGGCCGTCCGCACCGCCCCGGACCCGCGGCCGCTGGCGCCCGCCCACTGGCGGGTGGAGCACGGCGAACGGGGCCCTCGTCGGATGCTTCCCGGCATCGACCGGCTGACCGCCGAGGGCGCGGAGCGGCTGGCGCTCTACTCGGAGCTGGGCGCGCCCTGGGCCGACGCCGGAGGAGGCCGCCCATGACCGAGCGGGACTCCCGTGCCCTTCCGGCCGCCCGTGCCGGGGCCGGCGAGCTGACCACTTCCCTGACCGGTTCCTATACCAATCCGGTGCTGCCGGCCGACTGGTCGGACCCGGACGTCATCCGGGTCGGCGAGGACTTCTACCTGACCGCCTCCAGCTTCGGCCGGGCGCCGGGGCTGCCGCTGCTGCACTCCCGCGACCTGGTCAACTGGCGGCTGCTCGGCCACGCGCTCGAACGGATCGAGCCCGCCGAGGAGTTCGCCCGCCCACGCCCCGACTGCGGCGTCTGGGCCCCCGCGCTGCGCCACCACGACGGCCGGTTCTGGATCTTCTGGGGCGACCCCGACCACGGCATCCAACAGGTCAACGCCCCCGCCGTCACCGGCCCCTGGACCCGGCCGCACCTGGTCAAGGCGGGGCGCGGCCTGATCGACCCCTGCCCGCTGTGGGACGACGACGGGCAGGCGTATCTGGTCCACGGCTGGGCCCGTTCACGCTCCGGCGTGAAGAACCGGCTCACCTGCCACCGGATGAGCCCCGACGGCCTGCGCCCGCTGGACGAGGGGCGGTTGCTCGTGGACGGCGACCGGCTGCCCGGCTGGTTCACCCTGGAGGGCCCGAAACTGTACCGCCGGGGCGACTGGTACTGGCTCTTCGCCCCCGCCGGCTCGGTGGAGACCGGCTGGCAGGGCGCGTTCCGCTCCCGCCACGTGCTGGGCCCTTACGAGGAGCGGATCGTGCTCGCCCAGGGCGCCACCCGGGTCAACGGCCCGCACCAGGGCGCCTGGGTGGACACGGCCGACGGCGCCGACTGGTTCCTCCACTTCCAGCAGCGCGCCCCCTTCGGCCGGGTGGTTCATCTCCAGCCGATGCGCTGGGACCAGGAGGGCTGGCCGGTCATCGGCGACGCGGGCGAGCCGGTCGCCGGCGGCCCGCTGCCGGTGCCGGGGGAGCCGCCCCGACGCCCGGCCACCGACGACGACTTTCCGCGCGGCGCGTTCGGCCCGCAGTGGTCCTGGCAGGCCAACCCGGCGCCGGGCCGCACCGAGCCGCACGAGGGCGCCGGGCTGCGGCTGGTCGCCCACCCCGACCCGCACGCCGACGACCCCCGCCGGCTGCCCGGCGTGCTGGGGCAGCGCCTGCCGGTCGGGCCGCTGACCGTCGAGGTCGAACTGACCCTGCGCGCCACCGCCCCCGGCGCCAGGGCCGGGCTGCTGGTGCTCGGCGACGCCTGCGCCTGGATCGGTCTGGAACGCGGCGCGGACGGCGCGGTCGCGCTGGTGCACCGCTTCGCCGAGCCGGTGGCCGAGGTGGAGCGCGACGCGGCCCACCCCCGTCCCGCGCCCACCGCGACCGCGCGGCTGGCGCTCACCGTGACCGACGACGGCCGCTGCACCTTCCGCGCCGCGACCGGCGCGGAGGGCGAACCCGCCGCCTCGGGACCGGAGTTCGCCGCCCGCCCCCGCATGTGGGTCGGCGCGCAGCTCGCCCTCTTCGCCGTCGCGCCCGCGCCCGCGGCCGACGCGCCGCACGCACCCGAGACGCCCCCGGAGCCGTCGGGACACGCCGAGTTCCGCGCGTTCCGGGTCCTCCCGCACCGCACGACACCCGTACCAACCGAGGAGCATCTATGAGAGCACAGCGGACCCGTGGCGCCGTCGTCGTCGCCACCGGCCTTGTCCTGGCACTGACCGTCACCGCGTGCGGGGACGACGGCACCTCGTCCGGCGCCGAGGGCGACGGCACCGGCGAGATCGTCTTCTGGGACAACAACGGGGGCGCCCGCACCGACGTCTGGAACGAGATCATCGACGCCTTCCACGAGGAGCACCCGGACATCCGGGTGCAGTACGTGGGCGTGCCGATCGCCGACGTCCAGTCCAAGTACGACGCCGCGATCCAGGGCGGCGCCGACGGGCTGCCCGACGTGGGCGGCGTCTCGACCTCCTACCTGGCCAACCTGGTCGCCCAGGGCGCGCTCGACCCGGTCGACGACCGGCTCGCGGAGAGCGGGCTGGAGGACGAGATCATCCCCAACATGATGGAGAGCGTGCGCTCCACCGTCGGGGACGGCGAGGAGGCGTACTCCGTCCCGACCTCCGCCAACCAGGGCGTGATCTGGTACCGCACCGACCTCTTCGAGGAGGCCGGCCTGGAACCGCCCACCACCTGGGACAACTTCTTCACCGCCGCGGAGACCCTGACCGACCGGGGCAACAACGCCTTCGGCTTCACCCTGCGGGGCGGCGAGGGCTCCGTCGCGCAGGCGCTGGACATGATGTACGCGCAGTCCGGCATCGACAGCTTCTGGGACGGCGACGAGACCACCGTCAACGACCCGGCCAACGTCGAGGCGCTGGAGAACTACGCCGCGCTGTACAACGAGGTCACCCCCGAGGCCGACCTCAACAGCGACTTCACCAACATGGTCGCCACGTTCACCGGCGGCACGGTCGGGATGCTCCAGCACAACCTCGGCTCCTACACCGACCACACCACCGCGTTCGGCGAGGGCGTGGTCGACGGGCTGCCGATGCCCACGGGCGGCGAGGACGGCCACCACACCTTCGTCTCCAACCCGGTCGACGGCCTGGGGCTCTTCAGCGGCAGCGACAACAAGGAAGCCGCCTGGACGTTCATCGAGTTCGCCCTCCGGCACGAGATGAACAGCCTGTGGAACGAGTCCGCCGGCCAGATCCCCTCCAACACCGCCGTGCTGGAGGACCCGTGGATCGCCGAGGCGCCCCCGACCCGGGCGGCGGTCGAGGCGCTGAACGACGAGAACACCACCATCGTCCAGCTGCCCTACTACCTCCCGGACTGGAACGACATCACCAAGGCCGGCACCGAGCCCAACTTCCAGCGGCTGCTGCTGGGGGAGATGACGGCCCAGGAGTTCGCCGACGACCTGGCCGAGCAGCTCAACGAGGCCCAGGCCGAGTGGCTCGAACAGCGCTGACCCACCCCGGGCGCGGGGCCGGGCCCACCCGGCCGGCCCCGCGCCGCCCCACGCACGACCCGCCCCACGCACGACCCGTCCTGTCCGCACCGTCCTTCGGAGTCGCCATGCACCACGTCATGTCCGCCGCGAGACCCCGGACGCTCGCCGCACTCGCCGTCACCGGCTGCGCGGCCCTGGCCCTGACCACCCTGCCCTCCGCCTCCGCCTCCGCCTCCACCCCCGCGGGGCACGGCGGCCACGGCCCCCGCCCGCAGGACGCCACCCTCCCCGAGGGCGACGGCTGGGGCTCCGCCGAAGGCGGCGTCACCGGCGGCGCGGGCGCCTCCGGTGACCGGGTCTTCACCGTCACCGACCGCGCCGAACTGGCGGCCGCGCTCGCCGCGCCCGGTGACGAGCCCCGCGTCATCCGGGTCGCCGGCGCGATCGACGCCAACGTGGACGACGCCGGCGACGCCCTGGACTGCGCCGACTACGCCAGGGACGGCTACACCCTGGACGCCTATCTGACGGCCTACGACCCCGAGACCTGGGGCCGCGACGAGGAGCCGAGCGGCCCGCTGGAGGACGCCCGCGTCGCCTCGGCGCTCGCGCAGAAGGAACGGGTCGTGCTGTCCGTCCCCTCGCACACCACGCTCGTGGGCGTCGGATCCGACGCCACGCTGCTCGGCGCGACGCTGGACGTGCGGGACGTGGAGAACGTGATCGTCCGCAACCTGACCTTCGAGGACACCTTCGACTGCTTCCCGCAGTGGGACCCGACGGACGGCGACACCGGCAACTGGAACTCGGAGTACGACTCCGTCGTGCTCTACGGCGCCCGGCACGTCTGGGTCGACCACAACACCTTCACCGACGGCCGCCGCCCGGACGCGGAGCAGCCGGAGTACTTCGGGATGCTCTTCCAGCAGCACGACGGCCAGTTGGACATCGTGCGCGGCACCGACCTGGTGACCGTCAGCTGGAACGTCTTCACCGACCACGACAAGACGATCCTCCTCGGCAACAGCGACTCGGCCGACGCCGACGACCGGGGGAAGCTCCGCACCACCCTGCACCACAACCTGTTCGAGAACGTCAACGAGCGCGCGCCGCGCGTCCGGTTCGGGCAGGTCGACACCTACAACAACCACTACCGGCAGGAGGCCGGCGCCCGCTACGGCTACAGCTGGGGCATCGGCAAGGAGTCCGCGCTGGTCGCGGAGCACAACGCGTTCACCCTGCCCGAGGAGATCACCCCGGACCGGGTCATGCACCAGTGGACGGCGGACACCGCGCTGACCGAGAACGGCAACGTGGTCAACGGCGAGCCCGTCGACCTGCTGGACGCGTACCGCGCCGCCAACCCGGACAACACGCTGGGCGACGACGCCGGTTGGACCCCGACGCTGCGCCCCGAGGTCGACGACCCCTGCGCGCTCCCCGCCCTCCTCGACGACCGGGCCGGTGCCGGCCGGCTCTGACCCCGCCCGGCACCCTCCCCGCGCCCCCGCGCCCAGGCAAACCCGGGGGCGCGGGGCCCGCGCGGCAGGCCCCGGCGGGAGCGGACGGCCACGCGTCCGGCCGCCCCGCCCGTCGCCGTCCGCGCACCGGCGCTCCGCCCCGCGGACCGGGACACCGGCGCGGCCGGGACGGTGCACAATGCCGGCATGGCCGACACACACCGCCCCCCGCCGCTCCGTCATGTCGCCGCCCCCGAGGGGGTCGCCCCGGGCAACGGCTACAGCCACGTGGTCAGCGGCCACGGGGAGTGGGTCGTCGTCTCCGGCCAGGTGGCGCTCGACGCGGAGGGCCGGGTCGTCGGCGAGGGCGACCCCACCGCCCAGGCCGAGCGGGTCTTCGACAACCTGCGGCGCTGTCTGGCGGCGGCCGGCGTGGGCTTCGCCGACGTGGTGAAGCTGACGTACTTCCTGACCGATCTCGCCCATCTGCCCGCCGTGCGGGCGGCGCGCGACCTGCACGTGGACGTGACGCGGCCGCCGGCCAGCACCGCCGTGCAGGTCTCCGCGCTCATCCGGCCGGAACTGCTGCTGGAGGTCGAGGCGCTGGCGCTCAGACGGCGCTGAGCGCCGTCGCCGCAGCGGCCTGCCCGGTCGGCGCGGGCGCGGTGAGCCGCCAGACGCGGGCCGGCGGCAGATTGCCCCAGACCGTCCGGGAGCGTGCCGCGCACCGGTCGTGGTACGCCGCCAACTCCTCCTCCACACGCAGGTGGCGCATGGCCTCGGCGCGGGAGGCCACCAGGGCGCGGGCCCGCCGGGTGCCCCGGTAGGCGAAGTAGGTCAGGACCCCGCCGGGCCGCAGCAGTTCCAGATAGCGGTCCATGATCGCGGTGACCCGCGCGGTGGGGAAGTTGGCGAACGGCAGCCCCGAGACGATCACGTCGTACCGCACGTCGGCCAGCAGTTCCTCCACCCTCCCGATGTGCACCCGCACGTCCCGGCCCGCCGGGCGCGGCAGCCGGTGCAGCCGGTCGGCGAAGCGCGGGTTGGCCTCGACCACGTCCAGCCGGCTCCCCGAGGGCAGCCGCGCCAGCAGCACCCGCGTCACGGCGCCGGTGCCGGCCCCCACCTCCAGCACGTTCGCCGCCCGCCCCCGCCGTTCGCGCAGTGGCAGCGTCAGCGCCGAGGCCAACGCCCGGCCGCTGGGTGCCACGGCGCCCGTGGCCTGGAGGTCGCGCGCGGCCTCCAGCAGGAACGCCCACCGTCCGGCGGAGCGCACACGGCACGGCGCGGCGGCGGAGCGGGCGGGGTTCGGAAAGCGGTGCGGGGTCTCGGGAAGGGGCGCGTCGTCCATGGTCAGGACGGTAGAAAGCCGGGAGCGCCGGGGAATCCGCCGATCCGCGACGGGCCACCCCCGACGAAAGTCGGTGCCGAGCCGCCCGATGGTCGAGGGCGGACGGCCCCACGGCCGACCTACGATCGGTCCCGTGAGTCGGGTCGGTCTGGTGAGCGCGCTGAGCAGGAGAGAGAACCCCGCCTGGGGCACCTACGCGCGCTACGGGGTGGTGCTCTTCCTGACCGGCACCTCCGTGCTGAACGCGGGCGCGGCCGCCGCGGGCCGCTATGTCTCGCCGGCCACCGGTGCCGCGTTGCTCTGCGCCCTGGCCCTGCTGGTGCGCGGCATCCCCTGGTGGGTCGCCCCGGCGCTGACGACCGTCGCGGTCGGCCTCGGCGGCTGGCCGCTGCTGCCGCTGCTCCTGGTCGCGCTGCTGGACCTGGCGACGCGACGCCGCACCGCCGTCGCCGTCGGCTGCGCCCTCGCCGCGCTGACCGCCAACTTCGCGGCGCCCGAGTCGATCTCCCTGTGGCGGCCCCAGCAGTACGGGGCGCCGGTCTTCATGGTGCTGGCCATCATCGTCGGCGGGTGGCTCGGCAACCGGCGGCGGCTGGTGCGCGCGCTCCACGACCAGGTCGAACACCTGCGGATCGAACGCGCGTTGCGGGAGGAGACCGCCAGGGCCGCCGAACGTTCCCGGATCGCCCGCGAGATGCACGACGTGCTGGCCCACAGACTGAGCCTGATCGCCCTGCACACCGGGGTGCTGGCCACCCGCTCGGAGTCGCTGCCCGCCCCCGTCGTCGCACGCCTCGGGCTGCTGCGCACCACGTCGACCGAGGCCCTGTCCGACCTGCGCGACGTGCTCGGCGCGCTCCACGACCCGGGCGCCGCCGCCGCGGGGACCGCGCCGGCGCCCGTGCTGCGCGACGTGCGGGAACTGGTCGACCAGGCGGGCGAGGCGGGGCAACGGGTCACCCTCGAGGTCGCCGGAACGCCGGAACGGGCACCGGCGGCGCACCGGCTCGCCGTCTACCGGCTGGTGCAGGAGGGACTGACCAACGCCCGCAAGCACGCCGGCGACGCGCCGGTCGACGTGCGCCTCGACCACGGCCCGCCGGCCACCGTCGTGGAGATCGCCAACGGCCGCGGCGCCGCGCCGGCCACCAGCGCGCCCTCCGGCTTCGGCCTCGTCGGCCTGCGCGAACGGGTCGCCGCCCTCGGCGGCAGGCTGGAGGCCGGGCCCGACGAGGCCGGCGGCTGGCGGCTGACGGCCCGCGTTCCGCATCCCACCCACTCCGAGCCCACCGCCCCGGGCCCAGAAGAGAACGGCTCCCGCGCATGATCCGCGTCCTGATCGTCGACGACGACGCCCTGGTCCGCCTCGGACTCGCCGACCTGCTCGACGCCGACGGGGACATCGAGGTGGTCGCCCAGGCGCCGGACGGGCTGCGCGCCGTCGAGTTGGCCACCGCGCACCGGATCGACGTGGCACTGGTGGACGTGCGGATGCCCCGCATGGACGGCATCACGGCCACCGGCCGGCTGCGCGCGCTGCCGCACCCGCCGAGGGTGATCACCCTGACGACGTTCGACCTGGACGAGTACGTCTACGGGGCGCTCGCGGCCGGCGCGGACGGCTTTCTCCTCAAGGACACCGACCCGGCCGAGATCCAGCGCGCCGTCCATCTGGTCGCCTCCGGCTCCGCGATGCTCCACCCGACGGCGGCCCGCCGGCTGATCGACCGCTACCACCACACCGGCCAGCCCCGCGCGACGGCGGCGCGCGCCCGCGTCGAGCGGTTGACGCCACGGGAGCGGGAGGTGCTGGCGCTGGTCGGCCAGGGCGAGACCAACGCGGACATCGCCGGCCGCCTCGGGATGCGGGAGAGCACCGTGAAGGCCCATGTCAGCCGGGTGTTGACGGCGCTGGAGGTCACGAACCGGGTCCAGGCGGCCCTGCTGGCCAGGGACGCCGGCCTGAGCGGGTAGCCTCCGGCGGTCCGCTGGGGCCGCGGTTTCCCGCGCCCCCGGTGCTGGTGGGCGTGGTCGTTCAGGCGCGGGTGCACGCGCTGCCGGCGGGGCGGCCTGAGGGGGCGCGCGGAACGGCGCGGTGCATGAGTGCCGCGCCGGCTACGTGGGGGGCCGTCCGCGGCCCGGCGCGGCGAGCGCGTCCGTGGCTCAGTGGGGCCACAGCGGCGGGTCGGTCATGAAGTGACCGCCGAGCCGCGCCTGTTCGGGTTGACTGGTGTCCAACTCCCCGTGCTCGGCGATCAGTTCCGCCGCGAACTGCTCCGAGTCGTCCTGCGGCTCGTATCCCAGCGCCCGCGCCGAGGTCAGGTCCCAGACCGTGCGGGTGTTGGCGGACGAGCCGTAGACCACGGTGTGGCCGACGTCCGGCGCGCTGAGCGCCGCGGCGAAGAGGCGGGCGCCGTCGGCCGGGCTCATCCAGACCGACAGCATCCGCACGGACGTGGCCTTCGGGAAGCAGGAACCGATCCGGACGGAGACGGTCTCGATCCCGTGCAGCTCCCAGTACAGCTGGGCCAGGTCCTCGCCGAAGCACTTGGAGAGCCCGTAGAAGGTGTCGGGCCGGTGCGGCGTGTCCACCGGGATCGGCGGCTCGCCAGGGGCCGGCCACTCCGTCGCG
The DNA here is from genome assembly GCF_900230195.1 of Streptomyces zhaozhouensis. Lineage (GTDB taxonomy): Bacteria > Actinomycetota > Actinomycetes > Streptomycetales > Streptomycetaceae > Streptomyces > Streptomyces zhaozhouensis. The sequence goes on along the minus strand of NZ_OCNE01000001.1, from coordinate 85,700 downwards.
CCCACGGCGTGGTTGCTGGAGGCGAAGACGATCCGCCGCACGCCCTCCTCGCGGGCCGCCTCGTAGAGGTGGTGCAGGCCCTCGATGTTGGCCCGCAGGATCTTCTCGAAGGTGGACTCCACGGAGATGCCGGCCAGATGGAGGATCGCGTCCGTGCCGCGCACCGCCTCCCGCAGCGCCTCGCGGTCGGCGAGGTCGGCGACGACCGCGTCCGGCTCGCCCTCCACGGGCAGCATGTCCAGACAGCGCAGCCGGTACCCGTGCGCCGGCAACAGCTCCCGCATCAGCGTCCCGACGCCGCCGGCCGCCCCGGTGAGCAGGACGAGGGGGCGCGTGTCGTTCCCCTCCGACGGTGTCCGTTCAGCGGGCTGATCTGCCGGCATGGGCGCTCCAGGAGTCACGAGGCGGGACAAGGGCGGGCCGCGAGGCGGGTTTCCGGGTCACGGTAAGCGCTGACCTGGACGTCGTCAACGGCGGGTTGACCGGGGAATCGCCGCTGAACTAGCGTGGGTTGTTCAGAAACATGGACGATGGTCATCATCATGCACGGTCAGGGGAGTAGAGAATGACCGACGCGAGACTCGGTGAACGCCTGGACGGCCTGCTGTTCTTTCCGGTGACCGCCTACGGTCCCGACGGCTCGCTCCACCTCGACGCCTACCGCGCCCACGTGCGCGCCGGCGTCGACGCGGGCGCCGGCGCGGTCTTCGCCTGCTGCGGCACCGGCGAGTTCCACGCGCTCACCCCCGACGAGTTCGAACGCTGTGTCGCCGCCGCCGTCGAGGAGACCGCCGGCGCCGTCCCCGTGGTGGCGGGTGCCGGCTACGGCACCGCGCTGGCGGGCGAGTTCGCCCGCCGCGCCGAACGCGCCGGCGCCGACGGCCTGTTGGCGATGCCGCCCTATCTGGTCGTCGCCGACCAGCGCGGCCTGTTGCGCCACTTCACCGAGCTGGCCGCCGCCACCTCGCTCGACGTCATCGTCTACCAGCGCGACAACGTCGTCCTCGCCCCCGACACCGTCGCCGCCCTCGCCGCCACCCCCGGGATCGTCGGCCTCAAGGACGGCCTCGGCGACCTCGACCTCCTCCAGCGCACCATCTCCGCCGTGCGCGCCGCCCACCCCGACCGGCCGTTCCGCTACTTCAACGGCCTGCCCACCGCCGAGCTGACCGGGCTGGCCTACCGCGGCCTGGGCGTCACCCTCTACTCCTCGGCCGTCTTCGCCTTCCTCCCCGAGGTGGCCCTCGCCTTCCACGCCGCCCTCCACGCCGAGGGCCCGGAGCACGAGGAGACGCTGCGCCGGCTGCTCGACGGCTTCTACCGCCCGCTGGTGGAGCTGCGCAACGAGGGCAGGGGCTACGCCGTCTCCCTGGTCAAGGCCGGGGTGCGGATGCGCGGCCTCGACGTCGGCGAGGTGCGGGCCCCGCTCAGCGAGCCGCTGCCCGCACACCTCGACCGGCTCGCCGCGTTGATCGACACCGGCCTCGGGCTGGTGCGGAGCTGACATGCGCGCCTCGACCTTCGTCTATCCCTGGGACCTCGTGGGCGACCCCGCCGCCGCCGAGCGGATCGCCGCCCTCGGCGTGCGCCAGGCCACCCTCGCCTCCGCCTACCACAGCACCCGCGCCCTCACCCCGCGCCACCCGGGGCACCGGGTGGTCACCGCCCGGCACTCCGCCGTCTACTACCCGCCCGACGAGGCCCGCTGGGCCGGCCGCGCGCCGCGCCCGTACCGCCAGGGCTGGCTCGACGAGGACGACCCCTACGGCGTGGCGGCCGAGGCGCTGGCCGCCGTCGGCGTCGAGACGCACTCCTGGGTGATCCTCGCCCACAACTCCCGGCTGGGCGAGGAGTATCCGGAGAGCACCGTGGTCAACGCCTTCGGCGACCGCTACCCCTGGGCGCCGTGCGTCGCCAGGCCCGAGGTGCGCGCCTACGCGGAGGCGCTGGCGGCGGAGGCCGCCGTCCGCCCCGGCGCCGCCGGCGTCGAGCTGGAGTCCTGCGGCTGGTACGGGCTGGAACACCTGCACGCCCACGACAAGATCGGCGGCGCCGCGCTCGGCGGCGTCGGCGCCCTGCTGATGTCCCTCTGCTTCTGCGCGGTCTGCGCCGACGGCTACGCCGACGCCGGCGCCGATCCCGAGCGGCTGCGCGCCGCCGTGCGCGCGGCGCTCGCGCCGGCGTGGGCAGGGGCGTCCGCGCCGGGCGCGGGGGACCGCGCGGGGGAGTGGGCCGGCGTGGTCGCCGCGCTCGGCGAGGAGCGGGCCAAGGCCGTGGCGGCGTGGCGGTTCGGCGTCGCCGACGCGTTCCAACGCGCCACCGTCGCCGCCGTCCGTGCCCGCGCCGCCGAGGCGGGCCGCCCCGACTTCCGCGTGCTGCTCCACGCCGACCCGGCGCCGCACCGCTGCGGCGCCAACGTCGGGGTCCAACCGGCCGCCGTGCTCTCCCACGCCGACGGCGTCGTGGTGCCCTGCGCCGGGGGAGCGGCGGCGCGCTCCGCCGCGCTGACCCCGTTCCAGGGGCCGGCCGCCGCCGGCCGGACCGTCGCCGCCAATCTGCCCGTCGTCGCGGGCATGGGCGGCTCGCCCACCACGCTCGCGGCCGACGCCGCCCACGCCGCCGCGCTGGGCGCCACCGAACTCCGCCTCTACCACGCGGGGTTGGCCAACGACGCCGATCTGCGCGCGGTCACCGAGGCGTTGAAAGCCCTGGACTGAGCCCTTCGCGCGCCCGCCGTCCGCCCTCCGGACGCAGGACGCGATTGCGTAACGTTGCCGTCGTTCGTCACCCCCGCGAAACCCGCGCACCTCGCCGAACAGGGAGAATCCACGAGTCCCGACCCCGCTCAGTCAAGGATTCAACGATGCCGGTCCATCGGCCGACCCAGGGCGACAGCGCGCCAGGAGCCAGCGCTGCCAGCTCCCCACTGGAGCGCTTCTTCCAGCTCGGCGCCCGAGGTTCGAACGTGGCCAGGGAGGTGCGCGGCGGCGTCGCGACCTTCTTCACCATGGCCTACATCCTGGTGCTCAACCCGCTCATCCTCAGCGGCGCCCAGGACGTCCACGGCGACACGCTCTCCCCCGTCCAGGTGCTCACCGTCACGGCGCTGGTCGCCGGTGTGATGACCATCCTGATGGGCATCACGGCCAACCTCCCGCTGGCGCTGGCCGCGGGCCTCGGCATCAACGCGATGGTCGCCTTCCAGATCGCGCCCCGGATGTCCTGGCCCGACGCGATGGGCCTGGTCGTCCTGGAGGGGCTGCTGCTCTGCGTGATCTCGCTGACCGGCTTCCGCGAGGCGGTCATGAACGCCATCCCCATGGCGCTCAAGCAGGCCATCGGCGTGGGCATCGGCCTCTTCATCGCCCTGATCGGCTTCGTCAACGCCGGCTTCACCATGGGCCACGAGGGGTCCCCGCCGCTCAGCCTCGGCGCCACCGGCGAGCTCGCCGGCTGGCCGGTGCTCGTCTTCTGCCTCGGTCTGCTGCTGACGCTCGCGCTGCTCGCCCGCCGGGTCAAGGGCGCGATCCTCATCAGCATCGTCGTGATGACCGTCTTCGCCATGATCGTCAACGCCGTCGCCGACATCCCCGAGGCGGCCTGGGGGCTGACCGTTCCCGTCTGGCCGGACGCGCTCGTGGCGGCGCCCGACTTCGGCCTCGTCGGCCAGTTCAGCCTCTTCGGCGCGTTCGCCGAGATCAGCGCCATCACCGTGGTGCTGATCATCTTCACTCTCTTTCTGACCGACTTCTTCGACACCATGGGCACGGCGGTCGGCGTCACCAGCGAGGCCGGTCTGCTCGACGACGAGGGGCGCGTCCCGCGCCTGGGGCGGCTGCTCTTCGTCGACGGCCTCGCCGCCGCGGCGGGAGGCGCGGCCTCCGCCTCCTCCAACACCTCCTACGTCGAGTCGGCCGCCGGAGTCGGCGAGGGCGCCCGCACCGGCCTGGCCAACCTCGTCACCGGCGCGCTCTTCGGCCTCGCGCTCTTCCTCTCCCCGCTCGCCACCGTCGTCCCCGCCCAGGCCGCCGCGCCGGCGCTGGTCGCGGTCGGCTTCCTGATGATGACCCAGGTCGCCAGGATCGACTGGGCCGACCACACGCTCGCCATCCCGGCGTTCGTCACCATCGCCGTGATGCCGTTCACGTTCTCCATCACCAACGGCATCGGCGCCGGTTTCGTCGCCTATGTCGTCCTCAAGGCCGTCACCGGACGCGTCCGCGACGTCAACTGGCTGGTCTGGGTCACGGCGGCGCTCTTCGTCGTGTACTTCGCGATCGACCCGATCCGCCAGGCGCTCGGCGTCGACTGACACCCGTGCCCGGCCGTCGCCCGCCGCGACCGGCTCCGGTCCGCCATACTGCCGGGGAGTCCGGCGGCAGGGGAGGGGCGATGGGCGGGCGCAGGTCGGCGCGGGTGCTGTTGGTGGACGGCAGTGAACGGCTGCTGCTGTTCCGGATGGCGGGGGAGAACGGCGCGCCGACGCTGTGGATGACGCCCGGTGGGGGCGTGCGGCGGCGGGAGTCGCTGGCCGTCGCGGCGGCGCGGGAGCTGTGGGAGGAGACGGGGCTGCGCGTGGCACCCGGGACGCTGGGCGCCCCCGTCGCCTGGACCGGTGGGCACGCGGATCTGGGCTGGCGCAGCGGCTACTTCGAGGACCACTTCTTCTTCCACCGGGTCGCCGCGCACACCGTCGACGCCGCCCACCGGGACCCGCACGAGGTGCGGGCGCTGGCCCTGCACCGCTGGTGGCCGGCCGCCGAACTCGCCACCAGCGCCGAGCCGCTCACCCCGCACGGCCTCTCCCCGCTGCTGACCGACCTTCTCGCCGGCCGTCGTCCGTCGGCCCCCGTCCGCCTGCCCTGGCACCACTGAGCGGGCCTTCGGGGCTCACCCCGCCGGGCTCAGTCCCGCGACCGCCACCTGGAAGAGCCGTTCCGCCTGGGCCTCCGGGGCCGCGTGGTGCTCGGTGGCCAGCGCGATCCCGACGATCAGCGTGATCAACTCGCTCATCGTGACGCCCCCGTCCACCGCGCCGGCGGCCTCCGCGCGGCGCAGCAGCGGCGCTCCGGCCCGCTCCAGCGACGCCGAGCAGGCGTTCTCGTAGACCGACTCCGGCTCGGCGCCGTCGACGGCGATCGCGGCGGCGAACCCCCGGGCCGAGGCGCAGTAGGCGACCACGTCGCCCAGCCACTCCAGCAGCGCGGCCCGCGCGTCCTCGCCCCGCTCCAGCTCGGCGGCCCGCGCGCACAGCGCGTCGATGCGCGCCCGCGCGACCGACTCCAGCAGCGCGCGCCGGGTGGGGAAGTGGCGGCGCACGGTCGCGGAGCCCACCCCCGCGACGCGGGCGATCTGCTCCAGCGAGGCGCCCGCGCCGTGCTCGGCGACCTCCGCCTCGGCCACGGCGAGGATCCGCGCGTGGTTGCGGCGGGCGTCGGCGCGTCGCTGGGGGGCGGGCTTCGACATGGGGCTCACCTCGGGGGTTGCGTGAAGTGGCGGGGTCCGCCGTATTCTATCGTCCACGGAAACGGCGGGCCCCGCCGTTTGTGCCGCGCAGGCACGCCCGAACTCCCCGGAGGAACACATGTCCACCGACTCCGCACCCGTTCTGGTCACCGGCGCCACCGGCAGGCAGGGCGGCGCGACCGTCCGCGCCCTGCTCCTCGCCGGGCGCCCCGTGCGGGCCCTGGTCCGCGACCCGGGCACCGCACGCGCCCGGGAGGTCGAGGCGCTCGGCGCCCGGCTGGTCACCGGCGACCTGGGCGATCCCGCCTCGCTGGCGCCCGCGGTCGAGGGCGCCGGCGCCGTCTTCTCCGTGCAGATGCCGCCGGCGCGCGGCGCCGACTTCGACTACGCCGCCGAGATCGCCCAGGGCGTCCATCTGGTCGAGGCCGCGCGGGCCGCGGGCGTGCGGCAGTTCGTGCACACCTCGGTCAGCGGCGCCGGCCAGCACCGGGACGCGCCCGGCTGGGCGGAGGGGCGCTGGGCGGCGATGATGCCCACCCTGGAGGCGAAGGCGACGATCCAGGACCGGGTGCGGGAGGCCGGTTTCGCCCGCTGGACGCTGCTCAAGCCGGGTTTCTTCATGGAGAACTTCCTTCCCTCCATGGCCTTTCTCTTCCCGCGCGGCGTCGAGGGCGGCCTCGTCTCCGTCGTCCGCCCGGACACCCGGCTCTCCCTGGTCGCCACCGCCGACATCGGCCGGGCCGCCGCCGCCGCGTTCGCCGCGCCGGAGCGGTTCCACCGGGTCGAGCTGGAACTGGCCGGCGACCATCTGGCCATGACGGCCGTCGCGGAGGTCCTCTCCGACGCGCTCGGCCGGGAGTTGGCGGCGCCCGACATGACGGAGGAGGAGGCGCTCGCCGCCGGGATGCCCCGCATGGGGGCCTCCCACGAGTGGCTGAACGTGGTCGGCCAGCCCGCACGCCCCCGCTTCGCGCGGGAGTTGGGCCTCGACGTCACCTCGTTCGCCGACTGGGCGCGCTCCCGGCTGCGCGCGGCCTGACGCCTCCTCCGGCCGGGGTGCTCACAGGTGCCGCGTCGCCAGGCTGAGCCGGTCGCGCGCGTCGAAGAGCGCCTCCCTGATCAACTGCTCGTGCGCCTCGGTGAGTCGGGCCACCGGCACCGAGCAGCTGATCGCGTCCCGCGCCGGCCGGCGGTAGGGGATGGCGATGCCGAAGCAGCGCAGGCCCAGCGTGTTCTCCTCGCGGTCGACCGCGTAGCCGCGCTCCCTGACCACCGCCAGCTCCGCGATCAGCTCCTCGCGGTCGGTCAGGGTGTGCTCGGTCAGTCCCTCCAGCCGCTCGGGCAGCAGCTCCCGCACCTTCTCGTCCGGGTGGGTGGCCAGCAGCGCCTTGCCCAGCGAGGTGGAGTGCGCGGGCAGCCGGCGGCCGACGCGGGTGAAGGGGCGCAGATAGTGTTCGGACTGGCGGGTCGCGAGATAGACCACGTTGGTGCCGTCCAGCCTGGCGAGGTGGATGGTCTCGCCGGTGTCGTCGGCGATCCGGTCCAGCGTCGGCCGGGCGGCGGCCACCACCTCGTCGCCGTCGATGTAGGAGGTGCCGACCAGCAGCGCCCGGACGCCGATGCCGTACCGGGTGCCGGTGGCGTCGGTCTCCACCCAGCCCAGATCGACCAGGGTGCGCAACAGCATGTAGAGGCTCGACTTGGGGTACCCGACGGCCGACTGCACGTCGGCGAGCGAGTGCATTCCGGGTCGGCCGGCGAAGAACTCCAGAAGCTCCACCGTGCGGACCGCCGACTTGACCTGGGAACCACCCATCTCACCGGCTGGCATCGTCCTTGACCCCCTTGTTTCCCACCCGATAGAGTCCGAACCGAAATTCACATATCGGGACGATGTTCAGAATCTCGAACGGTACTATAGCGAACCTCGTCCCTCCGGGAGCAGACCGTTCAGGAGGATCGATTCCGGTGGCAGTACCAGTGTGGAGTGTGGACCCCCGAACCGGGAACCAGCGCGAGCAGGCGGCGGTGGAGGCCACCGCCGAGGAGGTGGACGCGGCCGTCCGGGCCGCCCACGCGGTGCGGGACGCGCTCGCCGACCGGGAGGTCAGGATCGCGCTCCTCCGCGCGGCCGCCGACGAGTTGACCGCCGACGGCGAGCGGCTCATCGCGACCGCCGACGCCGAGACGGCGCTCGGCGAGCCCCGCCTCACCGGCGAACTAGGCCGCACCACGGGCCAGTTGCGCGCGTTCGCCGACGAGATCGAGGACGGCGGCTACCTCGACGTGATCATCGACCACGCCGACGCCTCGCTCACCCCGCCCCGTCCCGACCTGCGGCGCTACAAGATCCCGCTCGGAGTGGTCGCGGTCTACGCCGCCTCCAACTTCCCGTTGGCCTTCTCGGTGCCCGGCGGCGACACCGCCAGCGCCCTGGCCGCCGGCAGCCCCGTCGTGGTCAAGGCGCACCCGGACCACCCGGCCACCTCCGAGCTGGCCGGCGCCGCGCTGCGCCGGGCCGCGGCGAAGGTCGGGCTGCCGGAGGACGTCGTCACCGTGGTGCACGGCTTCGAGGCCGGCGTCGCGCTGGTCAAGCACCCGCTGGTCGCCGCCGCCGGCTTCACCGGCTCGGTGCGCGGCGGGCGCGCGCTCTTCGACGCGGCGGCGGCCCGGCCGCGGCCGATCCCGTTCCACGGCGAGTTGGGCAGCCTCAACCCGGTGGTCGTGACCGAGGCCGCGGCGGCCGAGCAGGCCGACGAGATCGGCGCCGGGCTCGCCGGCTCGATGACGATGGGCGTGGGCCAGTTCTGCACCAAGCCGGGGCTGGTCCTGGTCCCGGCGGGCGAGGTCGGCGACCGGTTGGTGACCACGCTCGGTGAGAAGTTGACCGAGGTCGCCCCCGGCGTGCTGCTCGACGGCCGGATGCGCGACGCGTTCCTGGCCGGCGTGGACGACAGGAAGGCACTCGACGGGGTCGAGGCCCCGGTGAGCGCCGGCGAGGGCGAAGGCCGCACGGTCGCCGCCGGCTTCCTGACGGTGGACGGGCGACGGCTGCTGTCCGAGGGCGACCACGACCTGCTGCTGGAGGAGTGCTTCGGCCCGATCACGGTCGTCGTCCGCTACGCCGACACCGCGCAACTGACCGCGCTGCTCGGCAGGTTCCCCGGCAACCTCACCGCCACCGCGCACCTCGGCGCCGCCGACACGGACGACGGCACGGGCGCGCGGCTGCTCGCCGAGCTGACCCCGCTCGCCGGGCGGGTGCTGGTCGGCGGCTGGCCCACCGGCGTCGCGGTCGCCCCGGCCCAGCACCACGGCGGCCCCTACCCGGCCTCCACCTCAGGCTCCACCTCGGTCGGGGCCACCGCCATCGAGCGGTGGCTGCGACCGGTCAGTTACCAGAACGCACCCGAGGCGCTGCTCCCCGCCGAGCTGCGCGACGACAACCCGCTGGGAGTCCCCCGGCGCGTGAACGGCATCCGCGAGGTGCGCGAGGGCTGAGCACGCCCCGCACACCCCCGCGCGCCGAGCGGAGACGGACACGTGCGAACGAGAGGGGAACGTGCGGCCGCCGCCCGTACCCACGGTTGAGTGAACCCACAGGGTGAATCAGCCGTATGGGCGGAGGTGGTCGCGCGTTCACCTTGGCGGTCACTTTGCGCCATTGTTGACTCCTAGCCTCACCGGAACCGAACACGAACAGTTCCGCCAACAGCCATGTGAGGACTCGCGATGTCAGCACAGCACCCGGTGTTTCCGCAGGTGGACCCGGACGACGTCAGTTCCAACCGCTCCGACAACCCGTCCTTCGGCGAGGTCGTCCAGAGCCGGATGTCCCGGCGCAGCGCGCTGTTGGGCGGCACGGCCGCCGCGGCCGCGTTCCTCGTGGGCCCGGGCGCGGCCAACGGCGCGGCGGCCCCGGCCGCCGCCGACGCGCGGCACGGCGGCGGACGCCCCGGTCACGGCCGCCGGCTGCTGGGCTTCGAGCCGGTCTCCACCTCGGACGCCGACACGTTCGTCGTTCCCGAGGGCTACGAGGCGCAGGTCATCATCCCCTGGGGCACCCCGATCCGCCCCGAGGGACCCGCCTGGCGCGAGGACGGCGGCAACACCGCCGACGAGCAGGCCGAGCAGGTCGGCATGAACCACGACGGGATGCACTTCTTCCCCCTCGGCCACGGCCGCGAGGGCAGCAGGCGCGGACTGCTGGTCCTCAACCACGAGTACGTCGACCAGGAGCTCCTCTTCCCCGACGGCGCCGCCGACATGACCGGGGAGAAGGTGCGCAAGGCGCTCGCCGCGCACGGCGTCTCCGTGGTCGAGATCGAGCGCCGCCGCGACGGCTCCTGGGAGCGGGTCGACTCCCGCTACGCCCGCCGGGTCACCGGCGACACCCCCGTCGCCTTCTCCGGGCCGGTCGGCGCCGACCACCCGGCGCTGCGCGCCGCCGGTCGGCCGCGTGGCACCCTCAACAACTGCTCGCACGGCGTGACCCCCTGGGGCACCTATCTCGCCTGCGAGGAGAACTGGAACAACTACTTCGGCACCACCGACACCGGCTGGGAGCCGGATGCCACGCAGGAACGTTACGGCGTCTCCGCGGAGGGCGGCGGCTTCGACTGGCACCTGGCCGATTCCCGCTTCGACCTGGCGGCCAACCCGAACGAGATCAACCGCTTCGGCTGGATCGTCGAGATCGACCCCAAGCGCCCCGACGCCGAGCCCGTCAAGCGCACCGCGCTCGGCCGCGTCAAGCACGAGGGCTGCACGGTCACCGAGTCCCGGGGCCGCGTCGTCGCCTACACCGGGGACGACCAGGACGGCGACTACATCTACAAGTTCGTCGGCAAGGGCAACTGGCGGATGCAGCGCGCCCGCGGCCGCAGCCCGCTCGACCACGGCACGCTCTACGTCGCCAGCTTCCAGGACGACGGCAGCGGCGAGTGGCTGCCGCTGACGCACGGCGAGGGTCCGCTGACCCGTGAGAACGGCTGGGCCGACCAGGCCGACGTGCTGCTGCGCACCCGTGAGGCGGCCGACGCGGTGGGGGCCACCAAGATGGACCGCCCCGAGTGGATCACCGTCAACCCCCGCAACAACGACGTCTACTGCACCCTCACCAACGGCAGCGGCTGGGACTCGGCGGTCAACCCGCGCAAGCCCAACCCCTATGGCCACATCGTCCGTTGGACCGAGAAGCACCGCGACCACACCTCGACCACCTTCGAGTGGGACCTCTTCGTCCTCGCCGGCGACCCCGCCTACGACGAGCGGGTCGACCTCGACGAGAGCAACATCTTCGGCTCGCCCGACGGCGTGTGGTTCGACGACGACGGCCGGCTGTGGATCCAGACCGACATCTCCAACGGCTCGCAGCACCTCGCCGAGAAGGGGTACGACAACATCGGCAACAACCAGATGCTGGCCGCCGACCCGGAGACCGGCGAGATCCGCCGCTTCCTGACCGGCCCCCGGGGCTGCGAGATCACCGGCGCCACCGCCACCCCCGACCAGCGGACGCTGTTCGTCAACGTCCAGCACCCGGGGGAGTCCACCGACCACTGGGGCGAGACGACCGCCGAGAACCCGAGGGCCGTCAGCAACTGGCCCGACTTCCGGCCCAACGGCCGCCCCCGTTCCGCCACCGTCGCCATCACCCGCGTCGACGGCGGCAAGATCGGCGCCTGACCCGGCGTCGGCGCCGAGCCGTCGACCGCGCCGACGCCGGGACTTCGGGGGGTCCCGGCGCCGGCGCGCGTCACGGCGTGTCGACCGTGAAGCGCCGCACGAAGCGTCGCTGCCAGGGGGTTTCCACGGCACGAGGGTGGTAGTGCTCACGGACGAACGCGACGGCGTCCTCCGGTGGAACTCCGTCGAGGACGGCCATGCACGCCAAGGCCGTCCCCGTTCGTCCCTTCCCGCCCCCGCAGGCGACCTCGACGCGTTCGTCCCGCGCCCGGGACAACGCCTCCCGCAGCACCTCCCGGGCCTGCCGGTGATCCTTGGGCAGTCGGAAGTCGGGCCACGGCAGCCATCGGGCCTCCCAGGCCGTCGCGGGAGGCTCCTTCCCCAGCAGATACACCCCGAAGGACGGCGTCGGCCCCGACGGCAAGGGATATCGCAGGCCCCGGCCACGCACCAGCGTGCCGGAGGGCATACGCAGGACTCCGTCCGTCGAACTCCAGGCTTCGCTCATCCGGGCAGCCTACTCGGGGCCGGCGGGGCTCAACTCGCCCAAGGGCGGCTTCCCTTCACCGGTTCCCAACGATGGGGGAGACGTGTTGTGGGCGGGTGAGGAACGAGATCCACACGTCCGGCGGCAGCTCGGGCCGGTTCGGGACCGGACGGCGTTCCTCGGTCCAGGACTCGCCCGCGACCTTCTCGGCGACGCGCCGCCAGAAGCGGACCGCGCCCGCGTTGGCGTCCTGGAACGCCACCTCCCACCGGCCCGGATGACGCGCGACGACCTCAAGGACCGCCCGCGCCCCGATCCCCGCCCGGCGCGCCCCGCGCACCACGAAGAAGCTGTTCACCACGCGCGTCGGCCCGTCGAGACCACGGACGAACGCGAACCCCGCCGGGCGGTCCCCGCTGGTCAGCAGGTAGGGCGCCCAACCGGCCCCGGCGAAGGCCGCCTCCAGCCGCTCGCGCCGGAACGACCCGTCGGGGAAGGGCAGCCGCCCGCCGAACTCCGACATGTCGTGCTGGAACATCAGCCACAGCCGCTCGACGACCGGACGATCGTCAGCGGTCGCGAGGCGTACGGACACGTCGGACACGGCACTCCTTCGAACAGGAAACGAAGTCGGCGGAACGATGCGCCGCCCCGACATGGTGCACACATCAGGAGCCCGGCGCCGACCGGCCCGGGGGCGCCCCGCTCCCGCCCCGGTCACGCGGCCGCATGACGCGTGGGGACGGGTCGCGGCGTCCCCGGCCAGGGGACCGACGCCCCGTCCCGTCCGTCCTTCCGTCGGCTTCCGGCCGGCGAGCCGGCGGCGCTCAGACCTCGCCGCCCGCCTCGCCGACCCGCTCGAACGGCGCCGGGGGCTGGCCGGTCCAGCGGTAGAGGTGCACCTCGCCCTCCTGCGACGACCCGTCCTCGCCCGGGACCGAACGGCCCTCGGCGCCGTAGTAGTAGCCGTCGCCCAGCGACTCCAGGCCGTAGGAGGCGTCGAAGTCCCAACCCCACACGCCCGAGCCCTCGTCGTGCTGCCCCTGCGGCAACAGGCTCAGCAGCCGGCCGCGTTCGTACTCGGGCTGTCCCACGATCTCGCCGCGCCTCGGCCGCTCGCCGCCGTCGACCATGAAGAGCGAGTAGTTGGGGAACTCGGCCTTGGTGCCCGGGTAGACGGCCAGCATCCAGTTGCCCGTGTGCGGGTCGTACTCCAGGTTCTGCACGCCGTAGGTCGTGTTCCCCGTGTACAGGAAGAGCTTGTCGTCCACCCGGCGCGGCCCGCTGCGGTGCGGCTCGGCCTCGGAGAGCGGACGCTCGTAGCGCTCCCAGTGCCGCACGTCGTACTCCAGGACCACCTGGTGGTCGTTGTCCGCGCGCTCGGTGTTGGCGTACACGCCGTACGCCACCATCAGCTTCTGCCGGCTGTCCTCCCGCGCGCCGAACGACGGGCCGAACGACACCCCGTCGATCCCGCTGCACCCGTAACGGTGGTCCTCGGTGTCCCCGGTGTCGCCGTCGAAGACGCCGTCGCCGTTCATGTCGGCGGTGAAGTCCTCGACGACCTCGTCGAGATGCACGGTGGTCAACACCCCGTCCGTCTCGGCGTCCATCCCCACCCGGTCCACCCGGGAGACGTCCACGATCGCGATGTAGAACGCCTCCTCGGCCTTGTACTCCAGGGAGCCGTAGACCCGCCCGTCGCGCGGGTTGAGGTCGATGTCGCCGAGGTGGCCGGTGATGCCCTCGACCGTGCCGACGACGTTCCCCTCCATGTCCGTCTTGACGAGCATCTGGGTGAACGACCAGTAGACGAAGCCGTTCTCGTCGTCGACGACCACGCCCTGCACGTGACTCGTGGGCCAGACACCGCCGTTGATGTACTCGGGCCAACGCGGCGGATGCGGACCGTCCAGCCCGTCCGTGGTCTCCTGCTCCAGCGTGGTGCGGGGGGTGACGCTCGGGTTCGTGGACGCCGCCTGCGCGGTGGGGGCCGCCTGTGCGGCGGGGGCCGCCGCCACCGTCAGCCCGGCGGCGGCGAGAGCGGCGACAAGGATCAGTCTGGCCTGAGACACGTGCTTCTCTCCCATGGTGTGACGACGACGGGCACGATCGGCGCGGTGAGCCACGAGAACGGTAGGAAGCGTGCGTTATCGGCGCCCCCGACCCGGACGACCAGCGGACAACGGCGTCATGAACGACCGTATCGTAACCGTTCCGTTGCCAAACTGGAACCTTGGCAGGGAGAGGCGGCAGCCGCCCTGGTGAGGCGGGGTGGCGTCGCGTCAGGAAATCCAGACAGGGTGCCGTAGGCGAGGGTCCGCACGGTCCCGTCCTCGCCGATCACCACGTGGCCCTCCTCCCGCGGACGGGAACTCCGCGCGCCCCCGCCGCGCTCCCCGAGCCCGCACCCCCGTCGGTCGTCGCCGCCTCCCCGCCGTTGGCCCTCCTCAGCCGGGGCGCCCTACGGCCCCACTGACGACGCCTCGGTGGTCGGCGCCGCCGGCGACGGCCGTGGTGGTCGCGGTCGCGGGACGGATTGTCAGTGGCGGGTGTCAGGATGCGCAGCGGTGACTCCGAGACCACGGGGGACGACATGGGCACCTGGGACGTCGGTCCTTTCGACAACGACACGGCCGCCGACTTCCGCGGCGCGTGGGATGACGCGCCGGCCGGTGAGCGCGCGGAGAAGGTCCGCACGGCGCTCGTGACGACGGTGGAGAGCGGGGACTACCTCGACGCCGACGAGGCGTGCGAGGCCGTGGCCGCCGCCGCGCTGATCGCGGAGCTGCTGCCGGAGGGTGCCGTGCTGCCGGGGGAGGAGCGGCCCTACCCTCCCCGGGAGTCGCTGCCCGACCTGATCGGGCTTCGGGCGCTGGCGGTGCGGGCGTTGGACCGGGTGGTGGCCGAGGGTTCCGAGCTGCGCGAGCTGTGGGACGAGTCCGGCGGCGAGGAGTGGCTGGCCGGCATAGCCGCCCTCCGGACGGCGCTCGCCGCCGCGCGCTGACCGGCCCGCCCGGGGGCGGGCCCCTCGCACCCCCACGCACGCCCTTGGGGGCGGATCACCGGGACCATGCGGGCAGACCACGACGCCCCGCCGCGCGCGGAACCCGCCCGCGCGCCGCCCCCGGCCTCCGTCGAGCCGGCTCAGCGGCGTGCGAGCACGGCGTCCGCCGTCTCCTCCGGGGTGAGACCGGTGGAGTCCAGGACGTTCCGCTCGTGCGGACCGAGGTCGGCGAAGCCGTCGTAGATCCGGTCCAGGACCTTCCGGTCGGTGAGCGGGTGCCGGGAGCGGGACGTTCCGCGCGCGAGCGCCGTCTCCCGGTCGGGGCGCAGCACCACGTAGAGCAGCCCGACCCTCGCGGCCTCGGCCGCCTCCTCGTACGCCCCCAGGAACCACGGCCCGACCACCCCGTCGACCACCGTGTGGTAGCCCCCCGCCGCGTAGCCCGCGGCGGCCCGGGCGATCACCCCGGTGACGATCCGGTTCTGCTCGTGCGCCTCCGGCAGATACGGTGCCAGCGCGCCCTGCCTGATCGCCGCGTAGAAGTCGTCCGTGTGCAGATGCACGCTCGGCGAGAGCCTGCTTTCGGCGAGGAGGCGCGCGACGGTCGTCTTCCCCGATCCGGAGGGGCCGCTCACCAGGATGACGCGCATCCCCGCATTCTAGGGCGGCGGGAGCGGCGGGAGCGGCGGGAGCGGTGGCTCAGGCGGTCTCCCGCACCACCAGCTCCGTCGGAAGGATCACCGCCGAGGTGTCCTCGCCCGCGATCCGGTCCAGCAGCACGCGCACCATCTCCTGGCTGATGCGGTCCCAGGGCTGGCGCACCGTGGTCAGCGCCGGCGCCGAGGCCAACGCGGCGGACGAGTCGTCGAATCCGCCGACCGCCACGTCGCCCGGCACCGAACGCCCCGCGTCCCCCAGCGCCTCCAGCGCGCCGCGTGCCATCAGGTCCGAGGCGACGAAGAGCGCGTCCACGTCCGGGTGGCGCGCCAACAGCCGCTCGGCGCAGGCCCGGCCCCCGGCCCTGCCGTAGTCGCCGGTCTCCACCAGCGTCTCCTCGAACGGCAGCCCGGCCTCCGCCAGCACCTCCCGGTACCCGGCCAGCCGGTCGACGCCGCCCGGGGTGTCCTGGGGCCCGGCGATGGTGGCGATCCGGCGCCGGCCGGCGGACAGCAGATGGCGCACCATCTCCCGCGCCCCCTCCCGGTCGTCGGCCGCCACGTGCGCCAGCCGTCCCGCGCGCGGGTCCATCGGCTTGCCGCAGGCCACCACCGGGGTCCCGGCCCGCGCCAACTGCGCCGCCACCGGGTCGCCGGTGTGGCTGGAGACCAGCAGCACCCCGTCGACATGGCCGGCCGTGACATAGCGGACGATCCGCCGCTGCTCGTCCCGCGAACCCGCGATCATCAGCAGCAGAGGGATGTCGTGCGCCGCCAGCGCCTGGGTGCAACCGCGCAGCAGCACGTTGAAGTTGGGGTCCTCGAAGAAACGCTCCTGCGGCTCGGTCAGCAGGAACGCCGCCGAGCCCGAGCGCCCCGTGATCAGGGAACGCGCGTGCCGGTTGACCACGTAACCCGTCCTGCGGATCGCGGCGTTGACCGCCTCGGCCGCCGCCGGGCTGACGTGGTGGCCGCCGTTGAGCACCCGCGACACCGTGCCGCGTGAGACGCCGGCCACCCGCGCGACGTCGTGGATCGTGGGCCGCTGGCGCCGCGCCGGGTTGTTCATGGTCAAGACTTTACGGCCCCCGACAGCAGGTCCAGACTCCAGAACCGCTGGATCACCAGGAACAGCGCGATCAGCGGCAGCACCGCCAGCAGCGCGCCCGTGATCACCAGGGTGTACAGGGCGGGGGTGTTGGACCCCTGGTTCAGCAGCGTGAACAGGCCCAGCGTCAACGGGAACTTCTCGTCGTCGCTCAGCATGATGTACGGCAGCAGGAAGTTGTTCCAGATCGCCACGAACTGGAAGAGGAAGATCGTCACCAGCCCCGCCCGCATCATGGGCAGCGCGATCGACCGGAAGATCCGCCACTCGCCCGAGCCGTCCATCCGCGCCGCCTCCACCACGTCCACCGGCACCGAGGCCGCCGCGTAGATCCGCGCCAGATAGATCCCGTACGGGGACAGCAGCACCGGGAGCAGCACCGCCAGCCGGCTGTCGGTGAGATCGGCCTCCGCGAGCAGCAGGTACTGCGGTACCGCCAGGATCACCGGGGGCATCAGCACGCCCGCCAGCAGCACGTTGAAGATCGACTCCCGGCCCGGGAAGCGGTAGATCGCCAGCGCGTACCCCGCCAGCGCCGAGACCGCGCAGGACAGCAGCGCGCCGACGCCCGCGTAGAGCGCGGAGTTCGCCATCCACCGCCAGTAGATCCCGTCCCGGTAGCCGTGCAGGTCCGAGAGGTTCTCCAGCAGCCCGCTGCCGGGCGCGAAGGTGAACGTGGAGAACAGCTCGTCGCCGCCCTTGGTCGCGGCGACCACGACCCAGGCCACCGGCAGCAGGCAGTACAGCGCGCCCAGCAGCAGCGCGGCCGTCGGCAGCAGCGCGACCCGCCGCGGGCGGCCGGGGCCCGTCGCGGCGCTCGTCGGACGCGGCGCGGCGCTTCTCGTGGCGCTCGTCGTGGCGCTCATCGGGCGTTCTCCTCACGGCGGTTGCGGGCGGTGGCCAGCCGCAGGAAGCCGAACGACAGCGCCAGCGTGACCAGGGCGATCACCACGGCCGTCGCAGCGGCGGAGTGGATGTCACCGCCGGTGAACGCGTCCTCGTAGACCTTCATCAGCGGGGACCACGTCGTGGACAGGCTGTTGGTCAACGGCCGCAGCGTCGTCGGCTCGTTGAACACCTGGAGGGTGGCGATGATCGAGAAGAAGAAGGTGAGCACCAGCGAGGGCGCCACCATCGGGATCTTGACGCGCAGCGCCGTCTGGAACGGCGTGCAGCCGTCCAGCCGCGCCGCCTCCCGCACCTCCACCGGGATGGCGCGCAACGCGGTGTAGATCACGATCATGTTGAAACCGGTGCCGCCCCAGATCGCGATGTTCGCCAGCGAGCCGTAGAGCGCCGGCCCGGTCAGGAAGTCAGGCGACGGCAGCCCCAGCGTCTCCAGAACGTCCGTGACCGGGCTGACCGACGGGAGATAGAGGAAGCCCCACAGCAGCGCGGCGATCACCCCGGGAACGGCGTACGGCAGGAAGATCGTCAACCGGCCGAACCGCCGCCCGCGCACCCGCTCGTCGTCCAGCAGCAGCGCGAAGAACAGCGCCAGGCCCAGCATCACCGGCACCACGATCGCGCCGTAGCCCAGCACCCGGAGCGCGCCGTCCAGCAGCTCCGAGTCGGTCAGCGCCCTGCGGTAGTTGGCCAGCCCGGCCCACACCTCCTCGCGGCCGTCGGGGCCGAGGCCGAGGCCCTTGATGCGGACCTTCCGCACGCTGAGGTAGAGCGCGTAGCCGATCGGCAGCGCGAAGAACAGCAGGAAGAGCACGGCGGTCGGGGCGAGGAAGCCGTAGGGCGCGGAGCGGAGCGAGGCGCCGCGCCGGCGTCCGGGGCGGGCGGGGGCGCTCACTGGACCACCTCGAAGCCGAGCCGGTCCATGTCGTCGAACGTGGTCCGCTGCATCACGGCCAGGGCCTCCTCGAACCCGGCCCGGCGGCCGGCCGCCGAGCCGAAGGCGTTGTTGAACGCGCTGTAGGCGACGGTGACGTTCGGCCCCCAGGCGGCGGGCGCCGCGCCCTCGGCCACCTCGGCGGCGGTCTCGTAGAAGTCGGACTGGTTGGCGAAGAACGGCGGCGGCTCCGCCAGCGCCCCTCCCGTCCGGGCGTCGGTCGCGGCCGGGTAGATGCCGCCGAACCGGACGAGCGCGGACAGCGCCTCCGGGTCGGTGTTCAGCCAGGTCGCGAACTCGGCGGCCTCCTCCCGATGGTCGGTGTCCGTGGTCACGGCGGTGCTGGAGCCGCCCCAGCTGCCGGTCACGTTCTCGCCGGCCTCCCACTGCGGCAGCGGCGCCGCCGCCCAGCGGCCCTCGGTGTCGGGGGCGGCGGTGGCCAGCGTGCCGGGCGCCCAGACGCCGGCGATCCAGGCGATCTGCTGGCCCTCGTTGAGCGCCTGGTTCCAGGCGGGGGTGTACATCGGCTGGTTGTCGACCAGTTCCTCGGCCACCAGCTCCTCCCAGAACGCGCTCACCCGCCGCCCCGCCTCGTCGTCGATCGCGACCCGCCAGCGGTCGGTCTCGGTGGTCCACCACTGGGCGCCCGCCTGCTGCGCCAGGCCGGCGAAGAGGCCGGCGTCGTTGGCGGAGAACGTGGTCAGGTCGCGGTCGGGCGCCACCTCGTGGAGCTCGCGCGCGGTCTCGGCGAACTCGTCCCAGGTCGCCGGGACGTCCAGCCCGAACTCCTCGAACAGGTCGGCACGGTAGAAGAACAGCAGCGGCCCCGAGTCCTGCGGCAGCGCGTAGACCGCGTCGGTGCCGAGGGTGACCTGCTGCCAGACGGCGGGGGTGAACCGTTCCTCGACGTCGGCGACCTCCGCCGAGATGTCGGCGGTGACGTTGTTGCTGGCCAGGGTCGGCAGCGCCTGGTACTCGGCCTGGACCAGGTCGGGCGCGGTGCCGGCCTGGGCCGCGGTCACCGTCTTGGTGACCAGCTCGTCGCCGCTGGCCTGCTTCTTGACCGTGACCTGGATGTCGGGGTTGGCCTCGTTCCAGAGCGCGACGACCTCCTCCATCCCGGGCGCCCACGCCCAGTAGGTCAGGCGGACGGTCCCGTCGTCCGAGGAGCCGCAGCCCCCGAGCGTGGTGACCGCCAGCAGCGTGGCGGCGCCGATGGCGAACGCGCGGTGGCGCATGGGCCCTCCCGGGCTGTGGCTGTGGCTGTGGGTCGTTCCTCGCTGATCCGGCGAGTTCTGTGAACGTGCACAGTGAAGAAATGTTTCGCGCTCTTGTCAACCGTTGGTGATTGAGGTTTCTTGGAGAAGCGCAGTGATACAGGCTGTGCACGTTCACATGAATCTGGAGAGGTGCTCATGCCGCACGCCACCCCCAGGGGGTTGGGCCGGCTCGCCTTCGGCGGCGACTACAACCCGGAGCAGTGGCCGGAGGAGGTGTGGCGCGAGGACGTCGCGCTGATGCGGGAGGCCGGGGTCAACCTGGTCAGCCTCGGCATCTTCAGCTGGGCCCGGATCGAGCCCCGCAGGGGCGAGTTCGACTTCGGCTGGCTGGACCGCGTGATCGCGCTGCTCCACGAGGGCGGCATCAGGATCGACCTGGCGACGCCGACCGTGGTGCCGCCCGCCTGGTTCTACCGGGAGCACCCCGAGGCGCTGCCGGTGAGCAGGGACGGCACCCGCTGGGCGTTCGGCTCACGCGGCGCCATCTGCCACAGCTCGCCCGCCTACCGCGAGGCGATCACCCGCGTCACCACGGCGCTCGGCGAGCGGTACGGCGACCACCCCGCGCTCGCCATGTGGCACGTGCACAACGAGTACGGCGTGCCCGTGCTGGAGTGCTACTGCGACGTCTCCGCCGCCCACTTCAGGCGCTGGCTGGCCGACAGGTACGGCGACCTGGAGGCGCTCAACGCGGCCTGGGGCACGGCGTTCTGGGGGCAGGTGTACGGCGCGTGGGACGAGATCCAGCCGCCGCGGCTCACCCCGACCGTGGCCAACCCGGCGCAGCGCCTCGACTTCGCGCGCTTCGCCAGCGACAGCGCGCTGGAGAACTTCCGGCACGAGCGCGACCTGCTCCACGGGCTGTCCCCCGGCGTCCCGGTGACCACCAACTTCATGGTCTCCCCGACCCAGTGCGACACCATGGACTACTGGGCCTGGGGCCGCGAGGTGGACCTGGTCACCAACGACCACTACCTGGTGGGGGAGGAGGACAGGAACCACGTCAACCTCTCCATGGCCGCCGACCTCAGCCGCGCCGTGGGCGAGGGCCGGCCCTGGCTGCTGCTTGAGCACTCGACCAGCGGGGTCAACTGGCAGCGGCGCGGCATCGCCAAGCGCCCCGGGGAGATGGCCCGCAACAGCCTGGCGCACGTGGCGCGCGGCTCCGAGGGCGCCATGTTCTTCCAGTGGCGGGCCTCGCGCGCGGGCGCGGAGAAGTACCACTCGGCGATGCTGCCGCACGCGGGCACGGACAGCCGCGTCTGGCGCGAGGTGGTCCGACTCGGCGCCGACATCGGCCGTCTGGCCGAGCTGAGGGGCAGCCGCACGGTCGCCGACGTGGCGGTCGTCTGGGACTGGCAGTCCTGGTGGGCGCAGAAGCTGGAGTGGCGGCCCAGCGAGGAGCTGAACGCCCGGGAGCGTGCCGAGGCGTACTACGCCGCGCTCTTCGACCGGCACCTGACCGTCGACTTCGTCGCGCCGGACGCCGGTGGGCTGGAGCGCTATCCGCTGGTCGTGGTGCCGGCCCTCTACCTGGCGACCGAGGGCGCTGGCCGGCGGCTGCGCTCCTACGTGGAGGGCGGCGGGACGCTGCTGGTCTCCTACTTCTCCGGGATCGTGGACGAGCACGACGCCGTCCACCCGGGACCGCACCCGGGCGCGCTGCGCGAGGTGCTGGGGCTGACCGTCGAGGAGTTCCAGCCGCTGCACGCCGAGCGCGCGGTGCGGCTGACCGCGCCCGGCGGCGGCCCGGAACTAGCCGCCGACACCTGGGCGGAGACCGTGGTGCTCCGGGGCGCCGAGCCGGTGTGGGAGTACGCGGACGGGCCGGCGGCCGGTGGTGCCGCGGTGACGCGGCACGCGCTCGGCGAGGGCGCCGCCTGGTATGTCTCCGCGCGGATCGGGCGGGCCGACCTCGACGCCGTGCTGGCGCGCGCGGCGGCCGACGCCGGGCTGCCCGAACGCGACGAGCTGCCGCGCGACCTGGAACTGGTGCGCCGCAGCGGCGAGCGCGGCGACTACCTGTTCGCGATCAACCACAACGACGCGGAGGCGACGCTGCCGCTGGCCGGGGCCGCCGGCTCCCGTTCCGGTGCGGGCTCCGGCGAGGAGCTGCTGACCGGCGAGCGGGTCAGCGGCAAGCTCACCGTCCCGGCCGGCGGGGTGCGGGTGGTGCGCCTGGACGGCTGAACACGTCGGCGTGGGCCGGGGCTGGACCGCGATGACCGAACGACCGGAACGACGCGAAAGCACGCACACGCGCGACCCCGACGACGCGCGTGCCGTGCCCGACAGAGGGAGTTCACGATGAGCACCAGCAGAAGAACCCTGCTCCGCGGAGCGGGCCTCGCCTTGGCCGCGCCGATGGCCTGGCCGCTGCTCTCCGGCGGCTCGGCCCACGCCGCCGAAGGACCGATCCGAGGGGTCGACGTCTCCTCGCTGCCCAAGGCGGAGGACCTGGGCGCGGTCTTCCGCCGCGCCGACGGCTCCACGGCCGACGCGCTGACCATCCTCGCGGAGAACGGCGCCAACTGGGTCAGGCTCAAGGTCTGGGTCGACTCTCCGGACGGCTACCACGACACCGCGCGGATCTGCGAACTGGCCGCACGTGCCTCGGCGTTGGGGATGGAGACACTGGTCGACTTCCACTACTCCGACAGCTGGGCCGACCCGGGCCAGCAGCACAAGCCAGCGGCCTGGGCCGGTCTGGACGCGGCCGGACTCGACCGGGCCGTCGCCGCGCACACCTCCGAGGTGCTGGGCGCGCTCGTCGCGCAGGGCACCCCGGCGGGCATGGTCCAGCTCGGCAACGAGATCAACGCGGGGATGCTCTGGCCGGACGGCTCCACCGACGACTTCGACCGGCTGGCGTCGCTGCTGACCGTCGCCGCCGAGGCCGCCGCCGAGGCGTCGCCCGGCACCCGCAGGGCGCTGCACCTGGCCGAGGGGGGCGACAACGCGCTCTTCCGCTGGTGGTTCGACAACGTCACCGCCCGCTCGGTGCCGTTCGAGGTGGTCGCGCTCTCCTTCTACGGCTACTGGCACGGCACGCTTCCGGAGTTGGACGCCAACCTCCGTGACCTGGTGGCCCGTTACGACCGCGACGTGGTCGTGGTCGAGACGGCCTACCCGTTCACCCTTGGCAGCGACGACGGCCACGCCGACATCATCGGCGAGGAGTCCCAGCTGGTCTCCGGCTACCCGGCCACCCCCGAGGGTCAGCGGCGCTGGGTCCGGGACATCGCCTCCGTGGTCGCCGGCGTCCCGGGCGGCCGGGGCCTCGGCGTCTTCTACTGGGAACCCGCCTGGACCGCGGTGCCGGGCAACGGCTGGGACCCCGCCGACCCCGCCTCCGGCAACGCCTGGGAGAACCAGGCCGTCTTCGACTACGACGGCACCGTGCTCCCCGCCGCCGGCTGGTAGCCGGCCCGGCGCCGCGCCGGGCCGCGGCGGCGCCTCGGCCTCAGGTCTGTCGAGAGGGCGCATAGCTCTCCGCGTCCAGCCCGAACGTCCAGGCCACCGCCTCCCGCGCCGTCCGGGTCCTGGGCGGCACCCGGAGCCAGTAGGTGCGACGGGTGCCGTCCGGCTCGGGCGTCGAGTTGACCACCTCGACCATCACGATGTCCTCGTCGTCGAACTGCGCGATCCGCCACAGCACGCCCGTCTCGTCCCGGTCGACGGGCTTGGCGCCGGTCTCCCGCAGATAGCGCTCGTAGCCGTAGTGCTCGAACATCACCCGGCGCAGCTCCGCGTTCCCCTCGTCCGTGATCCGCTGGGGCGTCAGCGACTCCAGCTCCTCCAAGAAGTCCGGCGGCACCGGCATCCCCCGGAAGGCGTGCAGCGCGAACCCGTCGGGGAAGACCAGCGCCGGCCCGTCCATCCGGTGCAGCCGCCCCAGCTCGTCGCGGTGGATCTCCGTCGGCCGCTCGCTCAGGACCACCCGCCGCTCGTACGGCCACCACCAGCCGGCCGCGCCCGCGACGGCCGCCAGGCCGTCCAGCCCGTTCGGCTCCCCGTCGGGCCGCAGCGCGGCGATCCAGGGCGCCTCCTGCGGGCCGAGCACCGCCTCCAGCATCAGCACCCGCAGCGCGGGCTCGTCCTGACGGCCGGGAGCCAGCTCCGCCACCACGGCGGTCCTCACCCGCTCCACCAGCGGCGCCGTCAGCGCCCACACCTCCGCGCCCGTGGCCCGCCACCGCTCGCCCCAGCCGAGCGGGCCCAACTCCGCGTGCACGGCCGCCCGTTCCTCGGCGACCGGCCGATCCCGCACCGCCTGCCGCACGCTCGCCCCGCGTTCCGTGCGCCCGGCCCCCGAGAGCAGCCGCGCCGCCGCCAGCGGTGAGGCCACCCACTCCACCGACTCAGGCTCCGGCAGCCCGGCCCGCCGGTAGGCCAGCCGGACGCCCTCCTCGGCCGCCTCCCGCTCGCTCGGTCCCGTGGCCAACGCCGCCGTCCGCCAGTCCATCCGCTCGCTCATCCTGTCGCTCCGTCGTCCCGTCACTCACACACTCGTCTCGCGCTCCCGCCGGGGCTTCCCGCTAGTCGGCGACCAGCCGCACCGCGCCCGGCGCGTACTCCCGCTGCCGCACCACGTGGTACCAGCCGCGCGGCAGCGAGATCGCGTCGTGCTCCTCGTGCACCAGCCGCGCGCCCTCCGGCACGTGCAACAGCGCCGGCCCCGCCGGGTCCGAGGACCGCACCAGCCGGCCGGGGCCCACCACGGCGTGTGCGTGGCCCGTCGCCTCGCCCAGCGCGAGCACCAACCGCCCGCGCCCGTCGCGCGCCTCCGACTCCGCCTCACGCGCCCCCTCGGGAACCGCCTCCTCCGCCAACGGCACGATCAGCACGTCGCCCTGTCGATACATGGACACACCTCTCCCGCTCCCCGCCCCGGGCCGCCCCTCCGGCGTCCCGACGACCTTGGTGACGAACAGTAGGGGGAGCCACTGACAACGGCCTCCGGCGAAGGCCGTCGACCGTCGCGGCGTGCGGGACTGTCAGTGGCTGTTGATAGAACACCCTCGCCGTCCCCGCACGGGTCGGGGGCGGCGGTCACCCACGAGGACGAGGACACGCGCGACATGGCCATCTACGACCACATGGCGGAGTTCCACGGGCTGCCGATCTCCGACTGCGAGGACTTCCTGGACGGCGGACCGGTGGACCCCGCCTCCCTGCCGGCGCCCGGCGCGGTGGCGTGGCGGCTCCGGGTCGACCCCTTCGAGGAGTCGGCGGGCCCGCCGGACGTCCCGGAGGAGTGGGCGGGCTGGGGTGAGTGGCGCAAGCGGTTCGCCCGCTTTCTCGACGCGGTCGACCCGGGCGGGGTGCGGGCGCTGGTGGTCGGCGAGTGGGGCGAGGCCTACGAGACCGACGCCGGCGAGCCGATAGAGGCGATCGTCGAGGCGCGTGGCCGGTTGGCCTCGCTGCGGGCGGTGTTCGTGGGGGACATCGTGATGGAGGAGGCGGAGATCTCCTGGATCCAGCAGGGCCGGGTCACCGATCTGCTGGCCGCCTTCCCCGCGTTGGAGGAGCTGGGGGCGCGGGGCGGTTCGGAGCTGCGGTTCGAGGAGGTCAGGCACGCGGGGCTGCGGCGGCTGGTCGTCGAGACGGGCGGGATGCCGGCCGGGGCGGTGCGGGGCGTGGCCGGGAGCGAGTTCCCCGCCCTGGCCCATCTCGACCTGTGGCTGGGGACGCCGAACTACGGCGGGGACGCGTCGGTGGACGACCTGGCGCCGATCCTGTCGGGCGAACGGCTCCCGGCGCTGCGGCACCTGGCCCTGCGCAACAGCGAGATCCAGGACGCGGTGTGCGCGGCCGTGGCCTCGGCCCCGGTGGTCGCGCGGCTTGACTCGTTGGACCTGTCGATGGGCGTGCTGACCGACGAGGGGGCGTCGGCGCTGCTCACCGGCCAACCGCTCACGCACCTTCGGCGGTTGGACCTCTCGCACAACTACCTGAGCGAGGAGATGCGCGCCCGTCTGAGGGAGACCCTGGAGCCGGCCGGTGTCGAGCTCACCGTGGACGCCGGCGGCGCGAAAGGGGACGAGCGCTGGCGTTTCGTCGCGGTGGGGGAGTAGCCGTCCGCGATTGTCAGCGGGGCTTGGTAGAACATGCTTATCGCCCGTCACCCGGGTGAGCCCACACGACGACGAGGAGCGGGCGCGGCATGACCATTCACGGGCATCTGGAAGAGTTCCACGGACTGCCGGTCTTCGAGTTTCCGCAGCTCTCGCAGGGTCCGGTGGACCGCTCGTCGCTGCCGGCCGCCGACGCCGCCGCCTGGCGGATCACCGTCGGGTCCTACGACCCGGAGGAGCCGTGGGCGGACGCGTTCGCCCGCTTCCTCGACGCGGTCGACCCGGGCGGGGTGCGGGCGCTGGTGGTCGGCGCCTGGGGCGAGTCCTACGAGAACCACTCGACGGAGGTGCTGGCGGCGATCGTGGCGGCGCGGGACCGGTTGACCTCGCTGCGCGCGGTGTTCGTGGGGGACATCGTGATGGAGGAGTCGGAGATCTCCTGGATCCACCAGGGCCGGGTCACCGATCTCCTCGACGCCTTCCCCGAGTTGGAGGAGCTGGGGGTCAGGGGCGGCACCGACCTGGAGTTCGAGGAGGTCAAGCACGCGGGGCTGCGGAAGCTGGTCGTCGAGACCGGCGGGATGCCGGCGGCGGCCGTACGGGGCGTGGCCGGCGGCGAGTTCCCCGCGCTGACCCGTCTCGACCTGTGGCTGGGGACGCCGGACTACGGCGGGGACGCGTCGGTGGACGACCTGGCGCCGATCCTGTCGGGCGAACGGCTGCCGTCGTTGACCCACCTCGGGCTGTGCAACAGCGAGATCCAGGACGCGGTGTGCGCGGCCGTGGCCTCGGCCCCGGTGGTCGCGCGCCTGGAGGTGCTGGACCTGTCGATGGGCATCCTCACCGACGACGGCGCCGCGGCCCTCCTCAGCGGCCAACCCCTCACGCATCTGCGGGAGTTGGACCTCACTCACAACTACCTGAGCGACGCCATGCGCGCCCGCCTGACGGAGACCCTGTCGCCGGCGGACGTCGTTCTCCACCTGGACGCGGACGACGCGGAGCAGGAAGAGGAGGAGGACGGCACGATGTGGCGCTACGTGGCGGTGGGGGAGTAGCCGACACGGACTGTCAGTGGCACTTGGTAGAACATCCGTAGCGTCCGTCACGCGGTGAGCGCGCCGAGCGGACGGGGAACGACGAGGAACGGGGGCTCGGCATGAGCGCGTGCGCGTACGCGACGGGGTGCCACGGGACGTGCGCACCGGCGGTGGCCCGGCCCAGGGCGGGGGACTCGGAGCGGACGAGCCGCCTCGACGAGGGCGATCGCGGTGTCCGCGCCGGTGCGTAGCCCGGCGGCTCCCCGGTGGGCCGTCGTGGGGAATCCGGAGAACCGCCGGGTCGGCCTCTTCGCGCGGGCGGTCGAGGCCGTGGGGGACCCGCCGCCGCGGATCGTGCCGTGGGCGCGGGTGCTGCGTGAGGGTGGGCACGCGTTCGCCGACGACGAGGTGGTGCGGCTGGACTCGCCGGGGGAGGACGCCGAGGTCGACCGGCTGCTGCGGGACCTCGACGAGCCCACGCGGGTGGAGGGCACGGGGCTGTGGTACCGCAGACTGACGGCCGCCGTCGGCACGCTGCGCGGCGGGCTGCGGCTGGACGACCCGGACGAGTTGGCCGTCCTCTTCGACAAGCGGCTGTGCCACGCGCGGCTCGCCGCCGCCGGGGTTCCGGTGCCGCCGTCGGCCACCTCCGGAGCCGGCCGCCCGCTCGCCGGCTGGGAGGAAGTGAGGGCCGCCGCCGAGGAGTTGGAGGCGACCCGGTTCTTCGTCAAGCCCGCGCACGGCTCGTCGGCCTCCGGTGTGCTGGCCGTCGAGACCGCGCCGGGCGGCCGGGTGCGGGCGACGGTGCCGGTCGAGGTGACGCCGAGGGGAGACCTGCACAACACGCTGCGGGTGCGGCGGCTCGGCGACGAGCGGGCCATCGCCCGGATCGTCGACGCGCTCGCGCCGGACGGACTGCACGTCGAGCGCTGGATGCCCAAGGCGTCGCTCGACAGGCGGGCCGCCGACCTGCGGGTGGTGGTCGTCTCGGGCAGGGCCACCCACGCCGTCGTGCGCACCAGCCGGCTGCCGATGACCAACCTCCATCTCGGCGGCGCCCGGGGCGATCTCGCGGCCGTCCGCGCGCTGGCCGGAGAGAGCTGGCCGGAGGCGCTGGAGATCTGCGAGCGTGCCGCCGCCCGCTTCCCCGGCACGCTCTGCGTCGGCGTCGACCTGTTGCCGCTGGCCGGCTGGCGGGAGTTCGTCGTCGGCGAGGTCAACGCCTTCGGTGACCTGCTCCCCGGGCTGACCGGCCTGCCCGGCAGCGGGGCCGAGGGCCTGGACACCTACGGCGCCCAGGTCGCCGCCGTCCACCGCGCGCCGACCGACGCTCCGCACCGCCACCAGCCGAGGACCCAGCCGAAGAACCAGCCGAGGACCCAGCCGAGGACCCAGCCGAGGGACGACCCGAGGAGCGCCCATGCGCCACGCTGAGCGGCGGCGCCCCGACGCCGCCGAGGGCTCCGGGCACACCCCGGAGCCCGACATGAACGAGGTGGTCGGCCGCGACGACCTGCTGCTCCTCACCCTGGACACGCTGCGCTACGACGTGGCCGCCGAGTTGGCCGCCGCCGGCGAGCTGCCGGGGCTGGCGGCCCATCTGCCCGGCGGTGCCTGGGAGGAGCGGCACGCCCCCGGCAGCTTCACCTACGCCTCCCACCAGGCGATGTTCGCTGGCTTCCTGCCGACACCCGCCCGCCCGGGGCGTCACCCGCGGCTCTTCGCCGCCCGCTTCGCCGGCAGCGAGACCACCGCCGACGGCACCTTCGTCTTCGACGCGCCCGATCTGCCCACCGCGCTCGCCGCGCGCGGCTACCACACGGTCTGCGTCGGCGGCGTCGGCTTCTTCAACCGACGGGGCGCGCTGGGCCGGGTGCTGCCCGGCATGTTCGCCGAGAGCCACTGGGAGCCGGAGTTCTCCGTGACCTCCCCGACCTCGTTCGAGGCGCAGGTCGCCAGGGTCGAGGAGATCGTCGGCCGACTGCCGCGCGAGCGGCGGCTGTTCGTCTTCCTCAACGTCTCGGCGCTGCACCAGCCCAACTGGTTCCATCTCCCCGGCGCCACGAGCGAGAGCGGCGACAGCCGCGCCAGCCACGCGGCGGCGCTGCGCTACGTCGACCGCCACGTGGGCCGGCTCTTCGCCGCGATGCGCGCGCGTCGCCGGTGCTTCGCCATCGTCACCTCCGACCACGGCACGGCCTACGGCGAGGACGGCTACACCGGCCACCGCGTCGGCCATCCGACGGTGTGGACCGTTCCCTACCGCCACTTCTTCCTGGAGCCGCCGGCATGACCACCACCGCGGCGCCCGCGCGCCCCTACCAGCACTATGTCTACGCCTACCCGCACAAGACGGCCTACCGCCCGCTGCCCGAGCGGCCCGCGCTGGCCGACGTGTGGGCGGGGGAGCCGCGTGACGCGCTCTCGTTCTACGCGCACGTCCCGTTCTGCGAGGTGCGCTGCGGCTTCTGCAACCTCTTCACCCGGGTCGGCGCCCCCGAGGGGCTGACGGGCCGCTACCTCGACGCGCTGGAGCGGCAGGCCCGCGCGGTGCGGGAGGCGCTCGGCGAGGAGGCGCCGGTGCGGTTCGCCAACGCGGCGTTCGGCGGCGGCACCCCGACCTTTCTGGAGGCGGCGGAGCTGACCCGGCTGTGCGACATCGCCGAGCGGCTGATGGGCGTCGACCTGCGCGCCGTCCCCTTCTCCGTCGAGGCGTCGCCGGCGACCGCGACGGCCGACCGGCTGGCGGTGCTGGCCGAGCGGGGCGCCACCCGGCTCAGCCTCGGCGTGCAGACCTTCGTCGAGGCCGAGGCGCGGGCGGCGGTGCGCCCTCAGCGGCGGGCCGACGTGGAGGCGGCGCTCGGCAGGATCAGGGACGCCGCGCTGCCGGTGCTCAACATCGATCTCATCTACGGCATCGAGGGGCAGACGGCGGCCAGTTGGCGCCGGTCGCTGGACGCGGCGCTCGCCTGGCGGCCCGAGGAGATCTATCTCTACCCGCTCTATGTCCGCCCGTTGACCGGCCTCGGCCGGCAGGGCCGCGCCGGCGGCACCGGGGAGGCGCCCGACGCCGACCTCGCCTGGGACCGCGAGCGGCTGGCGCGCTACCGGGAGGGCAGGGACCATCTGCTCTCCCTCGGCTACGAGCAGCGCTCGATGCGGATGTTCCGCCGGGCCGACGCCCCCGCGCAGGGCCCCGACGACTACGCCTGCCAGACCGACGGCATGATCGGCCTGGGCTGCGGCGCCCGTTCCTACACCTCCTCGCTGCACTACGCGTTCGACTACGCCGTCGCCATGCCCGAGGTGCGCGGCATCATCGACGCCTACACCGCCACCCGCGACTTCTCCCGCGCCGTCCACGGCCGGGCCGTCGACGGGGACGAGGCCCGCCGGCGTCATCTGCTCCAGTCGCTGCTCCAGGCCGCGGGGCTGCCGGTCGTCGAGTACCGGGAGCGGTTCGGCACCACCCCCGAGGAGGACTTCCCGCGCGAGCTGGCCGAGTTGGTCGAGCGCGGCTGGCTCGCCGAGGAGGACGAGGGACGGACGCTGCGGCTGACCCCCGAGGGGTTGGCGCACTCCGACGCCGTCGGCCCGCCGTTCTTCTCGCCGGCCGTCCGCGCGGCGATGGCCGACCACGAGCTGAGGTGACGTCCGTGCACCTGACCGTCCTCTACCGGGGCCCGCTCGCCTCGTGCGACTACGACTGCCCCTACTGCCCGTTCGCCAAGCGCCGCGACTCCCCGGCGCGGCTCCGCGCCGACCGGGCCGCGCTGGAGCGGTTCACCGGCTGGGCCGTCTCCCGCCCCGAGGAGCGGCTCTCGGTCCTCTTCACCCCCTGGGGCGAGGGACTGACGCGCTCCTGGTACCGGCGAGCGCTCGTCGAGCTGTCGCACGCCCCCGGCGTCGCGCGGGTCGCGATCCAGACCAACCTCAGCTGCCGCACCGGCTGGCTCGCCGACGCCGACCGGGAGACGCTGGCGCTCTGGTGCACCTACCACCCGGGGCAGACGCCGCACGAGCGGTTCCTGGCCAGGACCCGCGAACTGGCCGAGCTGGGCGTCCGGTTCAGCGTCGGCGTCGTCGGGCTGCCCGAGCATCTGGCCGCCGCGCGCCGGCTGCGCGCCGAGCTGCCCGCGCACGTCTACCTCTGGATCAACGCGGCCGAAGGCCACCGCTACGACGACGCCGAGGCCGCCCGGTGGGCCGAGATCGACCCGCTCTTCCCGTTCAGCCGCGACCCGCACCGCTCCGCCGGGCGCCCCTGCCGGACCGGTGAGACGGTGGTCTCCGTGGACGGCGAGGGCACGGTGCGCCGCTGCCACTTCGTCGCCGACGAGCTGGGCAGCCTCTACGACGGCTCCTACCGCGCCGCACTCGCGCCGCGCCCCTGTCCGCTCGCGGTCTGCGACTGCCACATCGGCTATGTCCACCTGGAGTCGCTGCCGCTCTACGACGCCTTCGCCGGCGGCGTGCTGGAGCGGGTGCCGACGGCCGCCGCCCTCGCCGCCCCGCCCCCGGTGCCCGGTCGGCGGACGCTGCCGCTGCTGTCGGAGTCCGCGTGTCCGACCGGCGCCGGTTGACAGCCGGCGGTCGCCGGGTGACGGAGGTCGACCGAGTGGTGACAAGGAGCGAACGCCGGTGCCAGAGTAAGAGGGTGACGCCGCCCCCGCGCTCCACCCCGGACGCAGCCCGCGCGGCCTCCGAGCTGGTCGAGCTGCTGGAGGTGCTGTGGGAACGAGGGCGCGACGCGGCGTCCCCCGCGCCGGTCTCCCCCTCGCAACTGCGGGTCCTGCACGTGCTGGAGCGCGAGGAGGGGATCAACCTGCGTGGTCTGGGCGAGGTGTTGGGCGCCGCGCCGTCCTCGGTGAGCAGGCTGTGCGACCGGCTCCAGGCGCTCGGCTATGTCGAGCGCGAGCAGAGCCCGGCGAGCCGCCGCGAGCTGCAGCTGTCGTTGACGCCGGGCGGGCGGGCGTTCCTCGCCGAGCTGCGGGGGCGCAGGGAGCGTGCGTTGGAGGCGGCGATAGCCGCCATGGCGCCGGGCGCGCGCCGGGCGCTCGTCGAGGGGCTCGCCGGCTTCCGGGCCGCCGTGGAGCGCGTCCCGCCCGATGCCGCGGCCCCGGAAGGGCCCCGGGCCGCGGGCGTCCCGCCGGACCGCGCGCCCCGCGACGACGCGGCCGCCCGGCCTCCCACCTCCCGTTTCTCCACCGAGCCTGCCCCGTGGGGGGACCGCGCCGAGGGCCCGCCCGGTCCCCGTACGCTCGGGGGGCGCGTCGGAACCTCCGAGGCCACGGCGGGATAACGACCGGCGCCGCGGTGGCCGTTCGGGTTACGGCGGCAGGGCGGGGAAGGCTAAAGTTTGCCGAGCGGCAACTATGGGCTTTTCACACGTCGATGACATCCCAGGACGCCTCGGGGGGAAGGGCGGAGCGCCGGTGCGACCGCGGTACGAGAGGGTTTGATGTGAGTGCCATCGAGTCGGCGGGACGGGCCCGGGTGGCCCGCGCCCTGCGCGACCACGAAGCGGAGATCGCGGAGAACTGGATCAACCTCCAGGTCGAGCAGGACGTCCTGGTCGCCGGCATCGGTGAGGGCGAGCTCAGGGGCGAGGCCGACCAGCTGGTCGCCTCCCTGCGCGGCGCGCTGGCCGACGAGCAGCTGCCGACCGCCCGGCTCGCCGGGGAACACGCCGAGCTGCGCCGCACCCTGGCCGACCTCTCCCTGCGCCGCGCGCGCGGCGGCGCGACCCCGGCGGCCATCTCGCTCGCCGTCCTCGCGCTGAAGGACGTGGTGCTGGAGATCCTGCGCCGCTCCACGCGCGACGCGACCGAGCTGTTCGAGGCGGCCGTGGTGCTCAACCGCGTGCTGGACGCCGGCGGCATCCTCGCGTTCGACCAGTACGTGGCGACCCGCGAGGAGATCATCAGCCGGCAGAGCCGTCAGCTGATGGAGCTGTCCACCCCCGTCGTCCGCCTCTGGCGCCACGTGTTGGCCGTGCCGCTGATCGGCACGCTGGACACCAGCCGCACCCAGGTCGTGATGGAGAGCCTGCTCCAGTCGATCAAGGACGACGAGGCGCAGGTCGCCATCATCGACATCACCGGTGTCGCCGCCGTCGACACCTCGGTGGCGCACCACCTGATGCAGACCGTCGCCGCCGTGCGGCTGATGGGCGCGGACTGCGTGATCAGCGGCATCCGCCCGCCGATCGCCCAGACCATCGCCCAGCTGGGCGTCGACCTCTCCGCCATCCTGACCCGCGCCACCCTCGCCGACGCCCTCGCCGCCGCCCTGCGGATCACCGGCGACGCCCCGCTGCCGGCCGGCGTGGGGGTCGGCTCGTGACCGGGGTGCGCCGCGCGACCGGCGTGCCGATCCTGCGCCTCGGCGACGTGCTGGTCACGGGGCTGCTGGAGGAACTGGACGACCGGTCGGCGACGGCGTTCCTCGACGAGCTGACCGAACGCATCACCGCCGAGGGCGCCACGGGCGTGCTGATCGACATCTCCCGGCTGACGATCATCGACTCGTTCGTGGCCCGCACCCTGAGCGAACTGACCACCACCGCCCGACTCCTGGGCACCCGGGTCATCGTCGCGGGGATGCGGCCGCCCGTCGCCATCACCCTCGTCGAGCTGGGGCTGCGGCTGGACGGCGTGGAGACCGCGCTCACCGCAGAACGCGGAATGGCCGCCCTGGGCTGGTTCCGCACCGCGTCTTCCCAGGAGGTCGGGCATGGCGACCATGCCGGATGAGCCGTCCGTGCGGCTGGCCAGCCGGCAGGCGCCGCCGTTCGCCGGACCGCCGGGGCCGGTGACCAGTCGCAGCGAGCATCCGGTCCGCGTCGAGGAGGACCTGATGGAGGCGCGGCACGCGGTGCGCGCCGCGGCCCTCGCCGTCGACCTCGGTCTGGTCGACCAGACCCGGGTCGTCACCGCCGCCAGCGAACTGGTGCGCAACGCCTACATCCACGGCGGCGGCGGTGTCCTGGTCATCGAGCAGCTCAGCCGCAAGGGCGGGCGCGGCATCCGGCTGACCGTCAGCGACGAGGGGCCCGGCATCCCCGACCTGGACGCCGCGTTGAACGACGGCTTCAGCACCGGCGCCGGGCTCGGCCACGGCCTCGGCGGCGCCCGGCGCCTGATGCACGAGTTCGACGTCGAGTGCCCGCCGGGCGGCGGCACCACCGTCCGCGTCACCCGCTGGGCGACGGGGTAACGCGCGGGTGACCGGCCCTCCACCGTCCCGGGTCACCCGGCAGGTGCGCGTCGACCACGTCTCGGCCGTGCACCTCGCCGTCACCGAGGCCCGCGCGCTGGCGGGGGCGCTCCGACTGCCGGGCGCGCTGCCGGAGAAGGCGGCGGTCCTCGCCAGCGAACTGGCCACCAACCTCGACAAGCACGCCCGCGCCGGCGTGCTCTACCTCCAGCCGCTGCCCCGGGGCGGCGGCCTCGAACTGACGGCCGCCGACCACGGCCCCGGCATCGCCGACGTGCGCGCCGCGCTCGCCGACGGTTTCTCCACCGCGGGCACCCTCGGCAGCGGACTCGGCGCGGTCCGCAGGATCGCCGACACCCTGACCCTCCACTCCGACCCGGACGGCACCCTGGTCCGCGCCACCCTCACCGCGCCCGGGGCGCGGGAGTCCGAGCCGCTCGGCGCGATCTGCCTGCCGGCCGCCCCGGACGACGCGGCCGAACCCGGGGGCGCGCGCGGCGAACGGGAGGAGCCGTGCTGCGGCGACGCGTTCGCCGTGCGGGAGACGCCGGACGGCCCCACGGTCGCGCTCGTCGACGCGCTGGGCCACGGCCCCGAGGCCCAACGGGCCGCCGAGACCGCGCTGGCCGTCTTCGACGAGGACCCGTCGCTGCCGCTCACCGAGCTGCTCACGCGCCAGCACCGCGCGCTGCGCCGTTCGCGCGGCGCCGCCGTCGCGCTGCTGCGGCTGGGCGCCGAGGAGGCCGCGTTCGCGGCCGTCGGCAACGTGCGGCTGGTGCGGATCGGTCTGGGACGGCCGCACGGCGGGCCGGCCGGACCGCCGGGCATCGTCGGCTACACCCTGCCGCGGCTGGTCGCCCACCGGCTGCCGCGCGTGCCGGGGGAGACGCTGCTGCTGCACACCGACGGCATCGACCCCGGCTGGCACCGCGCGCCCGCCGCCGGGCCGCCCCGGCTGCCGCCGACCCTGCTCGCCCCGTTTCTCGCCCATCGCCACCGACGGGTCCGCGATGACGCGGCGGTCGTCGCCATCCCCACGTGAGGTCATGAACAGCAAGGACAGCAACCGCTTCGCCGACCTCGACGCGCTGCGTCGGGCCGTGCGGCAGATCGCCAGACGCCACGGCCTGCCCGTCGACCTGCGTGCCCGGCTGGTCGTCTCGGTCAGCGCCGTCGCCGGCGTGGAGTTGGCCGCCGGGCGCCCCGTCACGCTGGAGAGCACCCTGCGCCGCGCCGCCGCGCGCCCGCCGTTGCTCACCGTCGCCTGCCGCTGGGCGGACCACGAGACCGTGCCCGACCTGGCCGAACTCCCGCTGCCCGCCGAGGTGGGCGACGACGGCTCCGTCCGCTGGGAGCTGCCGGTGACCTGGCGGGAGCGCCCGGGGCGGGAGGGCCCCGAGGACGAGGCGCTGGAACACGAGCTCCAGCACGCGCTGGCCAGGGCCGACGCCCTCGCCGCCGACCACCGCCGCCTCAAGCACGAGCTCTCCGAGACCAACAGCGGGGTGCTCGCCCTCTACGTGCAGCTGGAGGAGCGCGACGAACGGCTGCGCCGCGCCCACGGCAAGACCCTGCGGGAGCTGGAGGACGCCCTGCGGCCGCCGCCCGTCGAGGTCGCGGGCGTCGAGATGGCCGTGCACTACGCGCCGGCCGGCACCGACGCGCCCACCGGCGGCGACCTCTACGACTGGTTCACGCTGCCGGACGGCTCGCTCCACATCACCGTCGTCGACGCCCTCGGCCACGGCGTGACCAGCACCCGCTCCGCGCTCAACGTGACCCACGCGGTGCGCACCCTCGTCCTGGAGGGGCACCGGCTGGACCGGGTGGTGGCCCGCACCGACGAGGTGCTGCACCCGTTCGACCCGGCGCTGATGGCGACGTTGCTGCTGGTGCGGATCGACCCGGCCAGCGGCGAGGTCACGCTCGCCAACGGCAGCCACCCGCCGGCCCTGGTGCTGCGCCGGGACGGGCGGCACGGCTATCTCGACCTGAAGGGGCGCGGCATCGGCTTCCCGATGGCCGGCAGCGACGAGATGCTCACGACCCGGCTGGACCCCGGCGACCTGCTGCTCCTCTACACGGACGGGCTGACGGAGAGCCGGAAGAACCCGCTGGAGGGCGAGGCCAGGCTGGTCGAGGCCGCCGCCCGGGCCACGGGCCTGCCGATCGCCGCGATCCCCGGCCGGCTCGCCGAGGAGATGCACACGGTCATCCTGCACCCGGACGACACCCTGGCCCTGGCGATCCGCCGCACCGCGCCGCCGGCCGTCCCGTGAACCCGCGCCCGCACGCCGCCGCGCCGACTACCGTGTGCGGGATGCGACGCCCCGACCCCGACCGCGCCCCCGACCCCGCGCGAGACCGCGCCGCCGCCCGCCCGAGGGTGCTGCTCTCCTGCGCGACCTCGATCGACGGGTTCCTCGACGACCGCACCGACCGCCGGCTGGTGCTCTCCGGTGCCGAGGACCTGGACCGGGTGGACGCGGTGCGGGCCGCCTCGGACGCGATCCTGGTCGGGGCGGCCACGGTCCGCGCCGACGACCCCCGGCTGCTGGTGCGTTCCGCCGCACGCCGCGCCGCCCGCGAGGCCGCGGGGCTGCCGGCCGACCCGGCCCGGGTGGTGCTGACCGGCAGCGGCCGACTCGACCCCGGCGCCCGGGTGTTCACCGTGGGCGGCGGGGAGCGGCTGGTCTACTGCCCCGCGACGCGGCTGCCGGGCGCGGTGGCCGCGCTCGGCGGCGCGGCCACCGTGGTGGCCGGCGGTGACCCGCTCGACCTGCCCCGCGTCCTGGCGGACCTGCGCGGACGCGGGGTGCGCCGGCTGATGGTGGAGGGCGGCGGCGAGATCCACACGGCGTTTCTCTCCGCCGGCCTCGTCGACGAACTGCACCTGGTCGTGGCGCCGTTCCTGCTGGGCGAGGCGGGCCGGCCGCGCTTCACCCGGCCGGTCGCCTTCCCCCAGGGGCCCGAGCGCCCGATGCGACTGGCCGAGACCCGTCGGCTGGGGGAGTGCGTGCTGCTCCGCTATCTGACCGGCCCGGCGAGCGGGACCCCGGGGGAACCCGTCGGCGCCCCCGGCGTGGAAGGGACGACGGCATGAACACGCACTACCCGACCGAGGGGCCGCCGCCGCCCGAGGAGCGGCGCCGCCGGCTGCGCGAGACGCTGGAGCTGGCCCGCCGCAGCCCGCCCAGCCCGACCGCGTTCGCGGTGGGCGCGGTGATCGTCGCGGCCGACGGCACCCGGATGGCCACGGGCTACTCGCGCGAGACCCACCCCACCGACCACGCCGAGGAGGCCGCGCTCGCCAAGCTCGCCGCCGACGACCCCCGGCTGGTCGGCGCCGTCCTCTACAGCTCGCTCGAACCCTGCGGCCAGCGTGCCTCCCGCCCCACGACCTGCGCGGAGCTGATCATCGCCGCCGGCATCCCCACCGTGGTCTACGCCTGGCGCGAGCCTCCGCTCTTCGTGACGGCGGCGGGCGACCACCGGTTGCGCGCCGCCGGGGTGACCGTTCTGGAGGAGCCGGCGCTCGCCGCCGAGGCGCGCGAGATCAACCGCGCGCTGTTCCGGAAGCCGGAGCCGGAGCCCGAGTCGGAGGCCGAGCCCGAGCCGAAGCCGGAGTTCGAAACCGAGCCAGAGCCGGAGCCCGAGCCCGAGCCCGACGCGGCGTCCGGGCCGGCACCGGCGCCGCCGGCCCGCCCCGACGCCCAGGACCATCCCTGAGCGACGGCGGCCCGCACGGGAAAACCCCGGTACCCAGGGCCCGCCTCACCTGGGCGGACCCCGGGCACCGGGGCAGAGGGACGCGCGGTCAGCGCACCGGGGTGAAGTCCCGCGCGCCGATGAAGCTCGGCCGGCGCACCGGGGCGGCGAACGGCTCGACCGCCGCGTTCTCCACGCTGTTGAAGACGATGAACACGTTGCTGCGCGGATAGGGCGTGATGTTGTCGCCGGAGCCGTGCATACAGTTGCAGTCGAACCAGGTCGCCGACCCGGCCTTCCCCGTGAAGAGGCGGATGCCGTGCCGGTCGGCGAACCCGGTCAGGGCCTCGTCGGACGGGATGCCTGCGTCCTGCATCTGGAGGGACTTCTTGTAGTTGTCCTTCGGCGTCTCACCCGCGCACCCGAGGAAGGTCAGGTGCGACCCGGGCATGATCATCAGCCCACCGTTGGTGTCGTAGTTCTCGGTGAGCGCGATCGAGACCGAGACGGTCCGCATCCGGGAGAGCCCGTCCTCCGCGTGCCATGTCTCGAAGTCCGAGTGCCAGTAGAAGCCGCTCGCCCCGAACCCCGGCTTGACGTTGATCCGGCTCTGGTGGACGTAGACGTCCGAGCCGAGGATCTGCCGGGCGCGGTCGACGACCCGCGGATCACGGACCAGACCGGCGAAGACCTCGCTGATCCGGTGCACCTCGAACACCGACCTGATCTCGCCCGACTTGGGCTCCACGACGGAGCGCTCGTCGGCGCGCACCCCGGGGTCGGTCACCAGGCGGTCCAGCTCCGCCCGGTAGGTGGCGACCTCTTCGGGAGTGATCAACTGGTCGATGGCCGCGAAGCCGTCCCGCTCGAACGAGCCCAACTCGTCGCCGCTGAACGGCCCTGAGGTTCCCGGCTCGGACCACACCACCGGGTCCTGCCGGGGGGTGGCCACCTCGGTGGCCCCGCGGGTCGGGTACAGGTCTGCGGTGCGTTCGGGTGCGGTGGTCATAGTGCTCCCTTCGTATCGATCAGGCTTCGGTCAGCAGCGGGTAGACCCCGTTCTCATCGTGGTCCTCCCGGCCGGTGACCGGGGGGTTGAACACGCACAGCACACGGAAGTCCGTCTTCGGGCGGACGGTGTGCCGCTCGTGGCCGTTCAGCAGGTAGATGGTGCCCGGCTTGATCAGGTGCTTCTCGCCGGTCTCCTCGTTGGTCAGCTCCGCCTCGCCCTCGACGCAGAAGACCGCCTCGATGTGGTTGGCGTACCACATTGTGGTCTCGGTACCCGCGTAGAGCACCGTCTCGTGGAAGGAGAACCCGACGCCTTCCTTGGCGAGCAGCAGTCGCTTGCTCCGCCAGGTGCCGGAGGCGGACTTCACGTCGCGGTCGGTTCCCTCGATGTCGCTGAGCGATCGAACGATCACGTTGGTGCGCTTCCTTTCCTCTGTGGATTTCCGTGTCCCGGTGGTGGACCCCGGCGGACCGGTGGTGGTCCAAGGGGACGGCGCCCCCCGACTCGCGGGGGACGCCGGTGGGGTCCTCGGGTGGGTCAGTCGGTCTCGCGTACGGCCCTGGTGAGCACGCGCAGGCCCTCGTCCAGCTCCTCGGGCGTGGCGGTCAGCGCCGGCAGCAGCTTGACGACCTCGCTCTGCGGGCCGGAGGTCTCGACCAGCATCCCCAGCTCGAAGGCGCGCTGGCAGACCCGGCGCGCGCGGTCGGCCTCGTCGAAGGTGAGCCCCCAGACCATGCCGCGCCCCCGGTAGCTCGCGCCGGCGTGCGCGTGCTCCACGGCCAGCGCGCTGAGGGCGTTCTCGATCTGCTCGCCCCTGGCGAGGGTCTGCTTCTCCATCTGGCCGTCCGCCCAGTAGGTGTTGAGCGTGGCGGAGGCGGTGACGAAGGCCGGGTTGTTGCCCCGGAAGGTGCCGTTGTGCTCGCCCGGCTCCCACACGTCCAGCTCGGGGCGGAAGAGGCACAGCGACATCGGCAGACCGTAGCCGCTGATGGACTTGGAGACGGTGACGATGTCGGGGACGATGCCGGACTCCTCGAACGAGAAGAAGGCGCCGGTCCGGCCGCAGCCCATCTGGATGTCGTCGACGATCAGCAGCATGTCGTGGCGCTTGCACAGGTCGGCCAGCGCGCGCAGCCACTCCGGACGGGCGACGTTGACGCCGCCCTCGCCCTGCACGGTCTCCACGATGACGGCGGCGGGCTGGTTGAGCCCGGAACCGGTGTCCTCCAGCAGCCGCTCGAACCAGATGAAGTCCGGGGTCTGCCCGTCCAGGTAGTCGTCGAACGGCATCGGCGTGCCGTGCACCAGCGGGATGCCGGCGCCGGCCCGCTTGAACGCGTTGCCCGTCACGGCCAGCGCGCCGAGCGACATGCCGTGGAAGCCGTTGGTGAACGAGACGATCGACTCCCGGCCCTTCACCTTGCGGGCCAGCTTCAGCGCCGACTCGACGGCGTTGGCGCCGGTCGGGCCGGGGAACATCACCTTGTGGTCCATGTCCCTGGGGACCAGCACCACGTCGCGGAGGGTCTCCAGGAAGGCGCGCTTGGCCGTGGTGGACATGTCCAGGCCGTGGGTGACGCCGTCGCGCTCCAGGTAGTCGATGAGGGCGCGTTTGAGGACCGGGTTGTTGTGGCCGTAGTTCAGCGACCCGGCGCCCATGAAGAAGTCGAGATAGGTGTGGCCGTCCTCGTCGTACAGGTAGCTGCCGCGCGAGCGGTCGAAGACCGTCGGCCAGTTGCGGCAGTAGCTGCGCACCTCGGACTCCAGGGTCTCGAAGATGCTCAGGTCGGGCTGGGTGATGGTCACAGCGGATCTCCAGGTGAGGCGAAGAGTGGTCGTCGGGTCAGCGCGCGGCGGCGACGTCGGGGACGCGGATCGGGCCGATCCGGTACAGCACTTCGGGCTGGTGGCCGCTCTCGGGGAACGCCTGGCTGTCGAAGAGCACCTCGCGCCGTACGGAGGCCAGGTGCCGTTCGGCGAAGGCGGCGAACAGCCGGTTGGAGGCGGTGTTGTCCGGTGTGACGGTGGTCTCGATGGTGGTCACCCCCAGCTCCTCGCCCGTCCGGCGGGCCAGGGCGTCGAGCATCGCGGCGGCGAGGCCGCGTCCCCGCTGTGCGTGGTCGACGGCGACCTGCCAGATGAGCAGGGTCGCCGGAGCGTCAGGGCGGACGTATCCGGTGATGAAGCCGACCGGTTCGCCCGACGCGTCTCTGGCCACGATAGAGGTGCCGGCGTAGTCACGGCACCACAGCAGGTAACTGTACGAAGAGTTCAGGTCAAGAACGCGGGAGTCCTTGGCGATCCGCCAGAGGATGGCCCCGTCCGCCAACTGTGGTGTGTCGAGCGTGAGCCCGTTTCCTTGTTCCACTGTCCCGGCTATTTCCTGGTAATCGACGGCACGTGCATGGTCTGCTTGTGCGGGGGTCATGCGAATTGAATTTACCCAGCATGAGTGGAAAATGCATCGCCGGGCGGGGTTAACGAGGGTGGGGGAGATGTGTTACGCGCGCGCGTGGGTCGGCCGGGGAGGCTCGGCGAAACGAGGCGGTTTGTCCGTTAGTTACCGGGCAAAACGGGCGCGTTCGTGCGCTTGGTCACATATTCGTAACGACGGTGTGACCCCGCTGGCCCGACGGTGTGACGTTGGGGCCACCCTCGGGCGAGTCGGTTTAGGGATCAGAAAACCGGGAAGAAGCGCCTCGGTCCCCCACCCCGATAAACCTCGGGAAACCGCTGCCGAATTCGGGTCGACCGGCCGGTGTCTCGCATGGTGGAAGTTTTCTCCGCCCGGTACCCCGAAGGCGCGGAAAAGATTATGCGGATCGCCGGTGGCAAATGCCAACGGGACGCGGCCGGTCAGCTGAAACCGCCGCCGCCCTCCACCGCGCCGCCCGGACCCTCGCCGGTGACCAGGTAGCGGTCGAACGCCGCGTCCCTCGGCCCCTCGCCGTGGTCGTACTGCGCGGCGAAGACGTGCTCCCCCTCCGGCACCTCCCGGCCCTCCCGCAACTCCCACCGGAAGACCAGGTCCCCGCCCTCCTCGCCGGTGGTGAACACGAAGTCCTCCTCCGGCGGCGTCCGCCAGCCGCCCGTCGGCCGTGCCTCCTCGTCCGCGACCACCCGCACCTCCACGGTCAGCGCGCTGAGCGGGTGGCTTGTTTCGAGCGTGACCTCGCTCTGCGACCAGTACGGGTTGTCGTCCCGGTAGATCTCGCCCGACGTGGCCAGCGTGCCCCGCGCCGACGGCGAGGCGGCCGT
This sequence comes from Streptomyces zhaozhouensis, assembly GCF_900230195.1. Classification (GTDB taxonomy): domain Bacteria; phylum Actinomycetota; class Actinomycetes; order Streptomycetales; family Streptomycetaceae; genus Streptomyces; species Streptomyces zhaozhouensis. Next base: position 43,855 of record NZ_OCNE01000001.1, on the reverse strand, counting down.
CGCGCCGCCCCGTTCGTCGCCGCCCAGCCACCCGCCGGCCAGCACGGTCACCGCGAGCACACAGCCGACCGCCCCCACCGCCCCCGCCACCAGCCGCCCCCGCCGGCGGCGCGGCGCGACGGCGGCCGGGCCGCGCGCCGCCATCCCGCGCGCGACGCGCGCCCGCATCCGCTCCCGGTCCGGGCGGTGCTCGGCCGCCGCCGCCCGCAGCAGCTCCCGCGTCTCCTCGCGGTCGGCCATCAGCACTCGTCCTCTTCCGGTTCTGCGTCCGCGCGGCGGCGGGCGCGCGGGCGCGCGACCGCTCACCAGCCGCGATGCTGGGGTGGGCCGGCGGACAGCGCCCGCAACAACTCCGGAGCCCCGCCCGCCTCCCCCGCGCGGACCTCCGTCTGGCGCAACAGGCGTTGCAGTTCGGCCAGTCCGCGCGAGGTCTGGCTCTTCACCGTACCCACCGTGATGTCCAGGGTCCGCGCGGTGTCGCGTTCCGAGAGGTCGAACGCGTGGCGCAGCACCACGCACGCCCGCTTGCGGTACGGCAACCGCGCGAGCGCGGCCCGCACGTCCAGCACCGCCGGGACGTCGGGCCCCTCGGTGTGCTCCGCCTGCCGTGCCCAGAAGAGCGCGATCCGGCGGCGTTCCCGCATCCGGGTGCGGATCTGCGAACGGGCGAGGTTCGCGACCACGCCCCGCGCGTAGGCCAACGGCCGTTCCGTGCCGGCCATCCGGTCCCAACGGTGCCAGAGCGCGACCAACGCGTCGGCGGCGAGATCGTCGGCGCCCTCCCTGCCGCCGTCACCGCCGAGCAGCAGATAGGCGAGTCGGGAGAGTTCGACATGGTGACGCTCGAAGAAGGCGTGGAAGTCTTCACTGGGGCTGGCCACGCCGGCCTCCTCGGGTGTGCGGCTCCTCGGTGCCTGCCGACGGCGTTTGTTCGACAGGTCGTGCGGTGTCCGTATCTTCGTCCAGCCCCGGGAGTTGGGAGCGTAGCAGGGGATCGGTAGGCTGCCGAGGCTCGTGAACCGGCTGGTATGAGACGAGTTCCCGGCCCATGCGCCGCCGCGCCGCCGCTCCGGGGTCGGCGGCGCCCGCCGCCCGTCGATTCCGCTCCAGGGAGGTCCCGTTGTCGAACGGTCAGGTGCTGCGTGTCACGGGTCGGGTGCTGACCGGCCCGGCCGCCGCGACGGACGAGGGGGAGGTGCGCGACGAGCTCTGGGTCGTCGACGGCCGGATCAGCCTCACCCCGCCGGCCTCCACCCGCGAGGTCACCACGGTCCGCGGCTATGCGCTGCCCGGCCTGGTCGACGCCCACTGCCACGTCGGCCTCGGCCCCGAGGGCGCGGTCGACGCCGCGACCTCCGAGGCGCAGGCGACGGCCGAACGGGAGGCCGGCGCCCTGCTGTTGCGGGACGCCGGCTCGCCGGCGGACACCCGCTGGATCGACCGGCGCGAGGACCTGCCGCGCGTCATCAGGGCGGGACGCCACATCGCCCGTCCGCGCCGCTACATCAGGAACTACGCGCACGAGATCGAGCCCGCCCAACTGCCCGAGCGGGTGCGCCGCGAGGCGCGCGCGGGCGACGGCTGGGTGAAGCTGGTGGGCGACTGGATCGACAGGGAACGCGGCGACCTCGCGCCGCTCTGGCCCGCCGACGTGCTGCGCGAGGCCGTCGCGGCCGCCCACGAGGAGGGTGCCAGGGTCACCGCGCACTGCTTCGCCGAGGACTCCCTGCGCGACCTGGTCGAGGCGGGCGTCGACTGCGTCGAACACGCCACCGGGCTCACCGAGGAGACCATCCCGCTCTTCGCCGAGCGCGGTGTCGCGATCGTGCCGACGCTGGTCAACATCGCCACCTTCCCGAAGCTCGCCGAGGGCGGCGAGCGCCGCTACCCGCGCTGGGCCGCGCACATGCGGCGGCTGCACGAACGCCGGCACGCGACCGTGGGCGCCGCCTGGGAGGCGGGCATCCCGGTCTACGCCGGCACCGACGCCGGCGGCTCGCTCGCCCACGGGATGATCGCCGCCGAGGTCGCGGAACTCGCCGTCGCCGGGCTGCCCCCGCTGGCCGCGCTCTCCGCCGCCACCTGGGGGGCGCGCGCCTGGCTCGGCCGGCCGGGACTGACCGAGGGCGCCCCCGCCGACCTGGTCGTCTACGCCGAGGACCCACGCCGCGACCTCACCGCGCTGGCCCGCCCCCACCGGGTCGTGCTGCGTGGCCGGATCGTGGGCTGAGGCGCGCGGGACGTGGTAAGCGCCGGCGTGCGCGCCGGCCCACCGTGCGAACGGGGAACACCCATGCGGCTGGACGTTCCCTCGTATGAGTGAAGTGACCTCTGATGGTCATCGATCACCCCCGGCAGGCCGAAGGATGGCGGCGTCCCGGTCGCCGCCGCGCCTGTCCCTGTTCACGCGGCGGCGACGTTCACCATCTCGTGGGGGTTCATCACCCGTGTTCAACTCTGCCTTCGGGCGGTCCCTCTCCCTTGCCCTGGCGGCCGGTTGCGGCGCGCTTCTGGCGGGCGCCACGCCCGCCGCCGCCGACGAGGCGCCGGAAGGGGAGACCCACGGCACCGCGAACGCCGCGGTGCTGCGCACCACGCTCGACGTCTCGCTGCTGGACGGCGCGGCCAACCTGCCGCTGAACCTGGCGCTCAACGAGGTCAGCGCCCCGGCCGACGGCGCCTCGGCCGACGAGACGCTGCTCACCGCCACCCTGGACGGGGTGGCCGACGGCCGGCCGTTCGACGTGCTGCGCGCCGAGGTCGCCCGCGCCGAGGCCGCCGCCGACGAGTCGGCCGCCACGGCCGACACCGAACTGGTGGGCGCCCGCGTCCGGTTGCCGGGGCTCGGCGCGCTCTCGCTGATCGAGCTGAGCGCCGTGCACTCCCGCGCGCACTGCGCCGCCGGCGAGACCCCCGTCGCCGAGACGACGGTGCCGGCCAGCGCCACGGTCCTCGGTCAGGAGGTCACCCTCGACTCCACCGGCGAGACCCGGCTGGAGGTGCCGGGTGTCGGCGAGGTCACCCTGGCCCTCGGCCAGCGCGAGACCACCGACGCCTCCGCCGCCGCCACGGCGCTCGAACTGTCCGTGGACATCGACCCGTTGGAGCTCAACGTGGCGACCGTCAGCGGCCGGGTCACCCTGGCCGAGGCCGCCTGCGCCACCCCGGCGGGCGCGCCCGCGCCCGAGGAGGAAGCGCGGGAGCCGGAGGCGGAGGAGCCCGAGGGGCCGGCGCCGCGGAGCGAGGGCGAGCGTCCGGCCGGCGACCTCGCCGAGACCGGCGGCGGCTCCGCCACGCCGTACGTGGTCGGCGGCGGCCTGGCGCTGCTGGCCGTCGGCGCCGGCACGGTGGTCTACGCCCGCCGCCGCGCCGCCTGAGCGGCCGTCGGCGCGGCGGGCGTTGACCCGCCGTCGACACGCACGGGGCCCGGTGCCCGGCGGGCATCCGCCGGGCACCGGGCCCCACCCGGGGGGCGGGCGGCGGGCGTCAGGCGGCGATGATCCAGATGCCGTAGCAGACGGCCGCCGCGCACAGCCCGAAGGAGAGATAGCCGGCCGACCTCGCCGGGGCACCGCTCGTCGGGCCGCTCGTCCGGATGCCGAGCGAGAAGAGCCCGACCACGGCCACGGTCAGCAGCACCGACACCAGGATGACCTGGCCCAGCACGTCCCATTCGATGTTCATCGCGTGTGAGGACCTTCGCGTTTCGAGGTGTTTCCGGGTGGGGTGTCAGGGGGTGTCAGGGGTGGGGCTCAGGAGGCGGTCGGGGTGGAGCGCCCGGCCGTCGAGTCCGCCGGCGCGGTCCGCTCCTCACCGTCCGGCTCGACGACCGGCGGCGCGAGCACGGCCAGGGCCGGTTCCTCGTCCCCGGCGCCCGACGTGTGCGCCGGGGTCCCGGGGGACGCGTTCACCGTTCCGTTCACCTTCCCGGTCGTCGAGGCGTCCGCCACCGACGCGTCGGTCACCGGCTCCTCGTCGCGGACGGCGACGGTCTCCTCGGCCGGCAGGGCGTTCGGGTCGTCGTCGTTGACGTTGTCGTGGGAGACCGGACGGCGGCGCGAGCGCGCCCAGATGGCGCCGCTCACCACGACCAGCAGCACCGCGACCGTCGCCACGCCCCAGTCGCCCTGCTCGGCCAGCAGCGCGCCCAGCGCGCCGACCAGGCCGGCGGCCGGCAGCGTCAGCAGCCACGCCACGACCATCCGGGAGACCGTGTTCCACCGGATGACGCCGCCGCGCCGCCCCAGCCCGGAGCCGGTCACCGCGCCCGAGCAGACCTGGGTGGTGGAGAGCGCGAACCCCATGTGCGAGGAGGCCAGGATGGTCGTCGCCGCGCTGGTCTGGGCGGCGAAGCCCTGCGGCGGCTGGATGTCCGTCAGACCCCTGCCCAGCGTGCGGATGATCCGCCAGCCGCCGAGGTAGGTGCCCAGCGCGATGGCCACACCGGCCGAGGTGATGACCCACAGCGGGGGGTCGGAGTCGGGCGCCAGCGAGCCGCCGGCGATCAGCGCCAGCGTCATCACGCCCATGGTCTTCTGCGCGTCGTTGGTGCCGTGCGCCAGGGAGACCAGCGCGGCGGAGGCGATCTGCCCGGCGCGGTAGCCCTTGGAACTGGCGGCCTCGTCGGCGTTCCTGGTGACCCGGTAGGTCAGCCGGGTCGCCATGGTCGCCGCGATCCCGGCCACCAGGGGGGCCACCACGGCGGGGATGACCACCTTGGTGATCACCGCGTCCCCGTTGATCGCGCCGAAGCCGACCGAGGCGACGGTGGCGCCGATCAGGCCGCCGAAGAGCGCGTGCGAGGAGCTGGAGGGGAGGCCGGCGAGCCAGGTGAGCAGGTTCCAGACGATCGCGCCCACCAGCCCGGCGAAGATCACTTCGGGCTGGATGCCCGCCTCCTCGTCGATGATCCCGCCGGAGATGGTTCTGGCGACCTCGACGGAGAGGAACGCTCCGACGAGGTTGAGAATCGCCGACATCGCGACCGCGGGTTTGGGTTTCATCGCCCCGGTCGAGATGGTGGTGGCCATCGCGTTGGCCGTGTCGTGGAAGCCGTTGGTGAAGTCGAACGCCAAAGCCGTGATGATCACGATCGCGATCAACAGCGTGAAGTGTTCCATGTACCGGACAATCGTTCGGCGGGGTGGGGACAAGCGAAGTTAACGTAGGGTGAATAGGTGAACGGAAGATGAATGAACGGCGGCGTAACGCTGTTGCTTCGATCCTTTTTTCGGCGGGTCCCTCCGGGGGGCGGCGGCCGATACCCGCCGAATGGCGTTCCGCCTGGCGGGAGTTGGTGCGGGCCGCCCGGCAGACGGTCACCGATGGTCTGGTCGTCGGCACCTCGGGTAACCTCTCGGTCCGCCTCGGCGAGACGGTCCTCGTCACGCCAAGTGGCGTTCCGTACCGCTCACTCGGGCCCCGGGACCTCCTCGCCGTCGATCTCGACGGGCGGGTGGTGGCCGGCCGGCTCAAGCCGACGAGCGAGCTCCCCCTCCATCTCGCGGTCTACCGGGAGACCGGAGCGGGCGCGGTCGTGCACACCCACGCCGCCCACGCGACGGCGGTCTCCACGCTGGTCGACGAGGTGCCGACCATCCACTACATGGCGGCGGCCATGGGCGGGCCGATCCGGGTGGCACCGTACGCGACGTACGGCTCCGACGCGTTGGCGAGCGCGGCGCTCACGGCGCTGGAGGGACGCAGCGCGTGCCTGCTGCGCAACCACGGCACGCTGGTCCACGGCCGGGACCTGCGGCAGGCGATGGACCACACCGCGCAGCTGGAATGGATGTGCGAGGTGTGGCTCGCGGCCAGCTCCGTCCCCGGCCGTCAGCCGACCCTGCTCGACGAGGCGCGGCTGGCCGAGGTGAGGGAACGCCTGCGCGACTACGGCAACGACGCGCGCCGCTGAGGTCTTCCGACGGAGCGACGGGGCGACGGAGCGACGGAGCGACGGAGCGGCGGGGCGGCGGGGAACCCGAACGGGGGCCGCCCCGTGGCCCTTCCCCCGGCGCGCTCCCATGCTGGGGTCATGCGACGGCGGATCACGGCGGCGGTCGCCGCCAGCACGGTGTTGGCGGCCGGGGCCGGGCTGGGCACGGCCCTGGTGACGCGGTGGGCCACCCGCACAGGACTCGGCGCGGCCGGCGCCGGCCGGCCCCTCGGCTTCGCCGGCGTCCGCTTCGCCGTGCACGACAGCACGCCCGACACCGTCACCCTCACCCGTTCCCCTCTCTCCCTGCGTCCCGGCACCTACCGGCTCACCGGCCGCCACGGCTCGGCCGTCGTCGGGGAGCCGCTGGAGGTGACCAGTTCGCCGGACACCGTCGTGCGCCGCCTGCTCACCAGCGGTGCCGCCGCCCCGTTCGCCACCGGCGCCTCCGTCGGCCTCACGCCCCAACTGCACGTCGGCACCCCGCGTTCCGCCCTCGGCATCGAGTACACGGACGTCGCGCTGCCGCACGGCTCGGTCACCCTGCCGGCCTGGCATGTCGCCGGCGACCGCGAGACCTGGTTGATCGCGCTGCACGGGCTCGGCACCACCAGGGAGGGCCCGTTGAACGTGCTGCCCTTCCTCCACCGGCACCAGTTCCCCGTCCTGCTGCCCGCCTTCCGGGGCGACCCGGGCGCCCCGCGCCGCGTCGACCCCGTCTACCGGCTGGGCGCGGGGGAGTGGCACGACGCGGAGGCGGCGCTCCGCTTCGCTGTGCGCTCCGGCGCGCGCCGGGTGGTGCTCTACGGCTGGTCCGCCGGCGCGACGATGGCGCTGTACGCCGCCACGCACTCCCCGCTGCGCCGTCACGTCGCCGGCTTGGTCCTCGACTCCCCGGTGCTCTCGCCCACCGCCACCCTGCGTGCGCTCGCCGTCCGGCGCGGCCTGCCCGCGCCGCTGCGCCCGCTCGCCGTCGCCGCCGCGCGCCGCGACGCGCTCCCGGAGGGCCCGCCCCCGATGCCGCCCACCGGCGAGCGGAACGCGCCCCCGCCCGTGCTGCTGCTGCACGGGCCGGACGACACCGTCGCCCCCTTCGCCGCCAGCCGCGACCTCGCCGGCCGCCACCCGGAGAACGTGCTGCTGCACACCGTTCCGGGGGCCGAGCACGCCGCGATGTGGAACGCCGACCCCGGCGGCTACGAGGAGACGCTGCGCCGCTTCCTCACCCCCCTGATGTGAGCCCCGCCCCCGGACCCGCGGCGACGCCGCGCGGATGTCCGTCATCTACCGCTCTGGGCGGGGGGTTTGGGCTTTGACGGCCCTAACGGCGAAACTGCTCGGGTGACGTCCCGAACTCCGCGTGAGCCCCGGTTGCGCCTTGTCCCGCAGAACGCCCCGCAACGAGCGCCCGTTCAGCGCCGCACCGGGGAGCGCAGACGGACCCCACGGCCACCCAAGGGCGTGCTGCCTCCCGAACGGCTGGCGCGGCAGGCGCGCGAGCTGCTGGCCGACGCGGTGCGGGTCGCGCACTGGGCCCGGGAGGCCGGGCTCTCGCCCGAGCAGGACGCCGCCCGCGCCGCCGGCGAGCTGGGGATGTCCACCGCCGAGCTGCGGGAGAACTGGAGCCGTGCCCGGCTCGCGGGGCTGCTGGAGATCGACGGCGAGGACGGCGCGGTCAGCGCCGGCTGGCGGCTGCGCGCCTGGGAGCGCGACGACACGGCGGCGCTGCGCGGCTGGGTCGCGCTCTTCGACGCCTGGTGCCTGGCCCGCCCAGCGCCGCCGGACGCCGACCCCTCCCTGGTCACCGACGTGGTCGCCGCGATGCCCCAGCTGCTCTCCGTGATGCGGCTCTCCGAGGGCCCGGTCACCGCCGCCGGGCTGATCGACCTGATGCGCCGCCGGGTCGCCGAGCTGCGCGCCGAACGCCCGGACGGCGCGGGCCCCGACACCCCGGCGCCCGAACCCGTCGAGCCCCCCGAGGCCGAGGACCGCGCGACCACGGCCGAACGCGTCCGGCTGTTGGGCTGGGCGCTGGACGCGCTCTCCTCCGTCGGCGCCCTCACCCTGCACGCCCGCGGCGACCGCCCGGCCAGGGCCCGCCTGACCGACCTGGGCAGCTGGGCGATGTGGACCAAGCTGGAGCAGATCTGCGTCGCCGCGCAGAGCCCCGCCGGCAACATCGAGCAGTCGGCCGTCGCCATGCTGCGCGGCTGCGCCAACCTCACCCCCGGCCCGGCCCGCGCCGAGTACCGCGCCTGGCTCGCGGTGCGCCCCACCGCCCCGGCCGTCGACGAGCTGCTGGCCGCCGCCAAGGGCGAGGACGCCCTGATCCGGGGGCTGGCGTTCCAGGCGCTGCGGGTGGTCGGCGCCCCCGCGTCCGAGGCGGTCCGCGCCGTGGTGGACGACCCGGTGCTGCGCCCCTACGCGCTGTTGTGGCTCGCGGACCACGAGGGCGGCGACCCGCGCGAGACGGCGGAGTCCTCGCTGGGCGTGCTCAACCGGCAGGAGGCCACCTGGCTGTGGGTGGACACCGCGTCGGCGGCCCAGGAGCACGGCGCCGAGCGGCTGCTGCTCGACCACCTCGACACCGCCCCGCAGCCGAACGTCGCCGAACTGGTGGACGAGATCCGAATCTGTGGCCACCCGCGCACCGTCCAGGTGCTGCTGGCGCTGGCGGCCGTCCACCCCGACCAGACCGTCGCCAAACGGGTCCGCAGGGCGGCGTTCCAGGTTCACAGCGGAGGCGCCTGAGGTGGGGGAGGAGCGGGGGGACGGTGGGCGGAAAACGCGTTGCGCGGCGCGGCTAGAATGGCCGCCATGGACACTCCGTTCCTCGTGCATTAGCGGCCGTAAGCGCTGATCCGACCCCTTCTCACACGTTCCGTACCTGGAGTCTGTCCATGATCACCGCATCCGGGATCGAGCTGCGCGCCGGCGCCCGCGTCCTGATCGAGAGCGCCTCGTTCCGCGTCGCCCAGGGCGACCGGGTCGGCCTCGTCGGGCGCAACGGCGCCGGCAAGACCACCCTCACCAAGTGCCTGGCCGGCCAGGGCACCCCCGCCGGCGGCACCATCACCCGCTCCGGCGAGGTCGGCTACCTCCCGCAGGACCCGCGCACCGGCGACCTCGACGTGCTCGCCAGGGACCGCATCCTCTCCGCCAGGGGGCTGGACACCGTTCTGCGCGGGATGCGGGAGAACGAGGAGCGGATGGCGGGCGGCCAGGGCGCCATCCGGGAGAAGGCGATGCGCCGCTACGAGCGGCTGGAGACCGAGTTCCTCACCAAGGGCGGCTACGCCGCCGAGGCCGAGGCGGCCACCATCGCCGCCAGCCTCGGTCTGCCCGACCGGGTGCTCGGCCAGCCGCTGCACACCCTCTCCGGCGGTCAGCGCCGCCGCGTCGAGCTGGCGCGCATCCTCTTCTCCGACGCCGACATCCTGCTGCTCGACGAGCCGACCAACCACCTCGACGCCGACTCGGTCATCTGGCTGCGGGACTTCCTGCGGACCTACCGCGGCGGGCTCATCGTGATCTCCCACGACATCGACCTCGTCGAGACGGTCGTCAACAAGGTCTTCTACCTGGACGCCAACCGCGCCGCCATCGACATCTACAACATGGGCTGGCGGCAGTACCAGATCCAGCGCGAGGCCGACGAGAAGCGCCGCCGCCGCGAGCGCGCCAACGCGGAGAAGAAGGCCGCCGCGCTCAACTCCCAGGCCGACAAGATGCGTGCCAAGGCCACCAAGGCCGTCGCCGCGCAGAACATGGCCCGCCGCGCCGAGCGGCTGCTGGCCGGCCTGGAGGAGGAGCGCCGCAGCGACAAGGTCGCCAAGCTCCGCTTCCCCGACCCGGCGCCCTGCGGCAAGACCCCGCTGGCCGCCGAGGGGCTGTCGAAGTCCTACGGCTCGCTGGAGATCTTCACCGACGTCTCGCTCGCCGTCGACAAGGGCTCACGGGTCGTCATCCTCGGCCTCAACGGCGCGGGCAAGACCACCCTGCTGCGCCTGCTCGCGGGCGTCGAGTCCCCCGACACCGGCAGGGTCACCCCCGGTCACGGACTCAAGCTCGGCTACTACGCGCAGGAGCACGAGACCCTGGATCCCGAGCGCACGGTCCTGGAGAACATGCGCACCGCCGCCCCCGACCTCGACCTAGTGCAGGTGCGGAAGACGCTCGGCTCGTTCCTGTTCTCCGGCGACGACGTGGAGAAGCCGGCCGGGGTGCTCTCCGGCGGCGAGAAGACCCGGCTGGCGCTGGCCACCCTGGTCGTCTCGTCGGCCAACGTGCTGCTGCTCGACGAGCCGACGAACAACCTGGACCCGGCCAGCCGCGAGGAGATCCTGGGCGCGCTGGCCAGCTTCAGCGGCGCGGTCATCCTCGTCACCCACGACGAGGGCGCCGTCGACGCCCTCCAGCCGGAGCGCATCATCCTGCTGCCGGACGGCGTCGAGGACCTCTGGAGCGCGGACTACGCGGATCTGGTCGCCCTCGCCTGAACGGCCCACCGGGGCGTCTCCGGTTCCGTTGATCACGCGGCGATGGACCAATCGACGCACGGGTGATCATTCATCTGAGTGAGTGCGGTCGTAGCCGGGCGTGTCGGAACGTCCGGCGCGCCGCGCTCGCCCCGTGCCCCGTCCACGCGCCCTGTCCGCCGCTTTCACCTGCCGCTTCGTGCCCGAGCGCGGCGCCCGCCCGCGCCGTTCCGCCTTCTCGGAACGGTCCCCGAGCGGTCCGTTTGTCGTACGTACCGCGACGAATGGGTGGCCAGAACCCCGGTTAGGGGTGATCATGAGAGTCCAGAGCGCACTTCGTATGAGGAGGCACGAGTGGCCGAGACTCTGAAGAAGGGCAGCCGGGTGACCGGCACCGCGCGCGAGAAGCTCGCGGCAGACCTGAAGCGGAAGTACGAGTCGGGCGCCAGCATCCGGGCGTTGGCCGAGGAGACCGGCAGGTCGTACGGCTTCGTCCACCGGATGCTGAGCGAGGCCGACGTCACCCTGCGCGGCCGCGGCGGCGCGACCCGGGGCAAGAAGGCCGCCTCGGCCTGAGCCCCGCCCCGACCGCCCCGGACGACCGGGCACGGGCGCCGATCGTTACGCTTCCAGGCATCACTACTGCCGAGTAACGAGCGGAGACCCGATGAGCCTGCTCGACCAGGACGGTGTGCGTGTCACCGTCCACGACGCCGTGGCCACCGTCACGCTGACCAACGCCGCGCGGCGCAACGCGCAGACCCCCGCCCTGTGGCACGCCCTCGCCGAGACCGGACGACGGCTGACCGGGGACGTCAGGGTCGCCGTGCTGCGCGCCGAGGGCGTCTCCTTCTCGGCCGGCCTCGACCGGCGGGCCCTCACCCCGGAAGGAATCGAAGGCCAGCTCTCGCTCTTCGACCTGGCCGGCGCACCCGAGTCCGAACGCGACGCGACCATCGCCTCCTACCAGGAGGCGTTCACCTGGTGGCGCCGCCCCGACCTGGTCAGCATCGCCGCCGTCCAGGGACACGCCATCGGCGCGGGCTTCCAACTCGCCCTCGCCTGCGACCTGCGCGTCTGTGCCGAGGACGCGCAGTTCGCCATGCGCGAGACCAGCCTGGGCCTGGTCCCCGACCTCGGCGGCACCCATCCGCTGGTCGGACTCGTCGGCTACGCCAGGGCGCTGGAGATCTGCGCCACCGGGCGCGCCGTGCACGCGGCGGAGGCCGAACGCCTCGGGCTGGCCAACCTGGTGGTGCCGGCCGACCAACTGTCCGCCGCCACCGACGACCTGACCGCCGCCCTGCTGGCCGCGGAGCGCGGCGCGCTGATCGAGACCAAGGCGCTGCTGCGCGCCGCGACCCACCAGGACTACGACACCCAACGCGCCGCCGAGCGCGCCGCCCAGGGCCGCCGGCTGAGGGAACTGGCCGGCCTGGACTGACGCGTCCGGCCCCGGCTCAGTCGACGGCGGTGACCAGCAGCGTCACCAGGACCGGCCCCGGGGCCCCGCCGTCCCCGGCGGCCGCCGAGGCCGCCGTGCGGGCCACCTCCTCGGCCAGCGCGGGCAGCGGGCGGCTCCCCTCGGCCTCCCACTGGAGCCGCACCAGCCGGGACGGGGGCTCCTGACGGTCCTCCACGCGGACCGCGCCCAGCCAGCCGTCGAGCACGGCCGACAGCCCGGCGACCCCGTCGACCGCCGTCACCGCCTCGGCCACCGCGTCGGCGCACGGCCCGCCGGAGCGCGGGGCGTCCGGCGGCGACGGCGGCTCGTGCGGCGGCCCGGAGGGCTCGGGCGGCTCCGACAGCAGCTCGGTGACCTCGAGGTCGACGGCGGCCACCGGGAGCCCCAGCCGTTCCGTCGCCTCCGCGGCCAACGCGGCCCGCACCCGTTCGGCCACCCCGGTCAACGGCACCGCCGGGTAGGCCGCGAACTCGGCCCTCACCCGCAGCGGCCCGGGGGGCAGCGCCCCGGAGGGCGCGGGGAGCGCGGCGTCCTCCGGCGGGTCGGGGCGGTCCCCGTCCCCGCCGAGCCGCAACTCGCCCAGGCGCACCTCCGGCACCGCCTCGGCGACGGCCCGGGTCAGCGCGGCGCGCGCGGCGCGTTCCGTCAGCCACCCCGCCCACGCCTCCTCCTGCCGCACCGGCAGCAGCCTGCCCAGGCCCAGCTGACGTCGCATCGTGCTCAACAGACCGTCGCCGCCCATTTGTTGCCACCTTCCGTCCTGCATGGGTTTGTACTCAACCGGCCAGGGCTGGGTACAGCATCTCCCAGGAGCGTGGCGACGGCCGCCCGGGGCGCCACCCGATCGGGCGGCCGCGAGCGGGGCGCGGAGCCCGCCGCGCTTAGTGTGGCCAAGGAGGCGACGGCCGACAGCCGCCGCCAGGAAAGGGGCGAGGCACAGTGAGTGACACCACCACGGAGCAGGGGACGGGCCAGGGGGCGGACCAGGGGGCCGAGCAGGCGACGGAGTCCGGCAGGACGCTCGGCACGCGCCGGGGCACCGGTGACCCGGCGACCCGGGGGCGCACCACGATCGCCGACGGTGTGGTGGCCAAGATCGCGGGCATGGCCACCCGCGACGTCGTCGGCGTCCACGCCATGGGCAGCGGGCTCGCCCGCACCTTCGGGGCCGTCAGGGACCGGGTGCCGGGCGGCAGCCGGTCCGTGACCCGCGGGGTCAAGGCCGAGGTCGGCGAGGTGCAGACCGCGCTCGACCTCGAGATCGTCGTCGAGTACGGGGTCTCCATCCCCGATGTCTCCCGTACCGTACGGGAGAACGTCATCACGGCCGTCGAGCGGATGACCGGACTCGAGGTCGTCGAGGTCAACGTCAACGTCGTCGACGTCAAGCTGCCCGACGACGAGGAGGACGACGACGAGCGTCAGCTCCAGTGACCACCCCGTTCCGGTGATCTCGCGGTTGTCGGCAGCACGTCGTTCCACTTGAGGAGTACGAGATGAGCATGGCGGTGATCGGCATGGTCGCCGGGATGGCCCTGGGCTTCGCCGGATACTTCGGCGGGTTCGCGGCCTTCCTGCTGGTGGCGGCGCTGGGAGCGATCGGCTTCGTGGTCGGCCGGTTCGTCGACGGCGACCTGGAGCCCGGCGACCTCTTCCGCTCCGGGACCCGGGGCGGCGACCGGCGGCGATGACGGTGGAACAGGAAGTACCGGCCGGCCAGCGCGGCACCACCCGGATCGCCGACCGGGTGGTGGCCAAGCTGGCCACCCAGGCGGCGCGCGAGGCACTGCGGGCGGGGCGCGCCGACCCCCCGGCCCCGCGCGGCCGGCACGGCGGGCCGCACGCCACGGCCGTGGTGCGTCGCCCGCCGGGTGCGGACGGGACGGGTGGGCTGGCCAGCGTCCGGGTCTCCGTCGAGCTGGGCTACCCCTCGGACATCGGCGCCCAGTGCGGCTCGGTGCGCCACCATGTGACGCGCCGCGTGGGCGAGTTGGCCGGGATGGAGCTGCAGGAGGTGGCCGTCGCCGTCGAGCGGCTGCACTCCTCGGAGCTGGACGGCGCCGCGTCGGGGAAGCTGCTGTGACCGCCCGTCACGCCCACCGGGGTTCGGGCGGCGAGGGCGACCCGGCGGACGCGGGGCCGTTCGAGGAACGCGGCGGGGGCGGGGACACCGTCCGGCTGAGCAAACCGGCACCGCCCCCGGAGCCGGGCGGCGGCCGGGGTGACGGGACCCCCCTCGACGGCGACGCGTCGGATCCGATGCGGCAGTCCGCCTCGACCGCCCGCTACGAGCCGGGGCAGGCCGAGGAGGGGCGCGCGCCGCGCTTCTGGTCGGTGCGCCGGGTGCCGGCCGGGCTGGTCGCCGCCGCGCTGCTGGCCGGTTCTGGGCTACTGCTCTTCGACATCGTCTCGGTGCGCGCCGACCGGCCGGCCGCCGCCTGGCGGCGCGAGACGGCCGACGCCCTGGCCACCCGCCCGCTCGACGACGGCTGGGTGGTGGCGGGCGCGGCGCTCGCCATGGTGCTGGGCGTCGGTCTCGTGGTGCTGGCGTTCACCCCCGGCCTGCGCCGGCTGCTGCCGATGCGCCAGGACAGCGCACTGATGCGCGCCGGCATCGAACGGTCCGCCGCCGCGCTGGTGCTGCGCGACCGGGCCCTGGAGGTCTCCGGGGTGCGCAGCGTGCGGGTCGCGGTGGGGCGGCGCCGGATCAGGGTCGCGGCCGAGGCGCACTTCCGCGAGCTGGACGCGGTCCGCGCCGACCTGGACGCGGTGCTGGGCGACGGCATCGACGAGCTGGGTCTGGCCCGCCGGCCGGCCCTCGCCGTCCAGGTGCGCCGGCCGGCGAAACGATAAGCGAGAGGAAGCGGTCGGGATGCTGCGGATCGTCAACCGGGTGCTGCTGGCCCTGACCGGGGTCGCGCTGTTCCTGCTCGGCCTGTCGGTGCTGGTCGGTACGCTCGACCTGCCCGAGCGCTGGGGCTTCACCACCCCCTCGTGGTGGACGTGGGACACGCCGGACGACGTGCTGCTGAGCGAGGGGGACCGGCTGCGCCACCGCGAGGACAGCTGGTGGTGGCCGGTGGTGATCGGCTCCCTGTCGCTGCTGGTGCTGCTGAGCCTGTGGTGGCTGCTGGCCCAGCTGCGCCGCCGTCGGCTCTCCGAGGTGCTGGTCGACAGCGGCGACGGCGTCGGCGCGCTGCTGCGCGGGCGGGCGATGGAGGACGTCGTCGCCGCCGAGACGGAGGCCCTGCCGGGCGTGGACCGGGCGCGGGTCACCCTGGTCGGCCGCCGCGAGCAGCCGAGGGCGCGGGTCGCCCTCGTCCTGGCGCCGCAGGCGCGACCGGACGAGGTGGTCCGCAGGCTGCGCGCGGAGTCCATCGAACACGCGAAGGTCTCCGCCGGCCTCGATGCCCTCCCCGCCGAGGCCCGCCTCCGCGCGGCCAAACACGGGCCGGAACGGGTCAGCTGAGCCCTGCGGGGCTTTCCCCGTGAGTGGCTCGGGTGGGTTGTCGGCGTGAGCCCGGTGTGTGGTTGCTCGCGCCGTTCCCCGCGCCCTTGCACTGCCGGTGGGCGGCTTGGGGGCGCGGGGAACTGCGCGGTGCATTCGTGGCGGGGGTTGGTCGACTACCGGCCTTGCCGGCCTGGGTGGGTTGTCGTCCTCGGCCTGGTGGTGGGTTGCTCGCGCCGTTCCCCGCGCCCCTGGGGTGGTGGCGGTGGGTGTGGTCGGTCAGGCGCGAATGCTTTCGTGGCGGGGGTTGGTCGACTGCGGAGCTTCGTGGCTGGGTGGGTTGTCGTCCTCGGCCCCGTGGTGGGTTGCTCGCGCAGTTCCCCGCGCCCCTGATGGGGCTGGGGTGGTGGGCCAGTCGCGGGTCCAGCGCTGGCCGTGGGTGGACGACCACCGTGCCGCACCCGGCTACGCCGGCGGCCCGCCGACCGGGGTCGGTTCCTCGGGCTGGGGACGGGCCTCCGCCGGCTTCCCCGTACCGCCGGCGTCGGCCGGCTTCGCGGCGGCCGCCCGGCGGTCGTTGAGGTCCCGGCGCAGCAGGAGGACCCAACCGACGGGGACGCCGGCGGCGAAGAGCCACCACTGGACCGCGTACGCGAAGTGCGCGCCGATGCCGGTGTGGTCCGGCTCGGGGAGCAGCTCCAGGGCCGGGTCCGCCGGGTCAGGAGGCGTGGTCTCGGTCAGGTCCAGGTAGCCGCCGAGCATCGGCTGTCCGAGATCGGCAGCCCGCTGCTCGCTGTTGATCAGCATCGTCATGCCCTCGGGCAGACCCGATCGCTCGCGGACACCGGTGTTCCCGGTCGTCTCGTCGGCCATCAGCCGTCCCGTGACCGTGACCTCGCCGGACGGGGGCGGCGGCACGTCGGGGGCCTGGGTCAGGTCCCGGCCCGCGGCGACCCAGCCGCGGTTGACCAGCACCGCGGGGCCGTCCTCCGGCACCAGCGGGGTCAGCACGTGGTAGCCCATCGCGCCGTCGGCGTTGGTGCGTTGCCGGACCAGTACCTCGTGGTCCGCGGCGTAGACGCCGGTCGCCGTCGCGGGCCGGTAGCGGTCGTCCGGGTCGGGGCCCGTCTCCGGCGTGGACAGCTCGGCCATCGGCACCGGCTCGGCCTCCAGGCTGGAGGCGATCAGGTCGTTGCGCGCCACCCGCTGGTCATGGCGGTCCATCTGCCAGAACCCGAGCCAGACCATGGCCGGGATCAACAGCAGTGCGAGCAGGGTGAGGATCACCCACTGCCGGGACAGCAGAAAGCGGTACACGCCTGATGACGCTACCCGAACCCGGTCACACCCCCTTCGCCGGGTCCTCCGCCGGAGCCCCGGCGGGCGCCTCCGCCGGGGCCACGTCCCGCAGCAGGTGGGTGAAGGCGGCCTCGTCCATGATGGGCGTGCCGACGGCGCGGGCCTTGGTGAGCTTGCTGGTCGCCGCGTCGGGGGCGTTGGTCACCAGCAGGCTGGTCAGCGCGGAGACACTGGTCGCCACGTGCAGTCCGGCCTCGACGGCCTGGTCCTCCAGCAGGTCGCGGTCGATCGAGGTGTCCCCCGAGAAGGCGACCCGCATCCCCTGTATGAGCCGCCCGCCCGCCTGGTAGCGCCCCGGGTTCGGATACGGGCAGGCCGGCCGCCGCCGGCTCGGCCGCCAGCCGCGCCAGGCGCCCGCCGCGCCGACCCGCTGCCGCCGCTCGGCGGCCGGCGCCTCCGACCACTCCGTGATCGGCCGGCAGGCGTGCAGCGGCAGCGGCAGCCGACGGCCGGCCGCCTGGTGGAGGCTGGGCCGGAACGCCTCCGCCAGCACCCGCGCGTCGTCCAGGGCGTGGTGCGCCCGCCGCTGCTCCACGCCGAAGTGGTCCACGAGGGTCTCCAGCCGGTGGTTGGGCAGGGGCAGCGCCAGCTCCTTCGCCAGCCTGATGGTGCACAGCCGCTGCCGCGTCGGCGGCGTGCGGTCGGCGCGCGCGAACTCCCGCGCCAGCATCGTCCAGTCGAAGACCGCGTTGTGCGCGACCAGCACCCGGTCGGCCAGCCGCTCCGCCAACTCGTCGGCGACATCGGCGAACAGCGGCGCGTCCCGCAGCATCTCCGTCGTCAACCCGTGGATCCATGTCGGCCCCGGGTCGCGCTGCGGATTGACCGGGGAGTACCAGTGGTCCTCCACGTCACCCCTGGCCGTCAGCCGGTAGACGGCCGCCGAGACGATCCGGTCGTGGCTGGCCAACCCCGTGGTCTCGACGTCGACCACGGCGAAGCCCGACGGATAGCCCTCCGGCCAGGGGCCGTCCGGCGTCGTCCGTGGCAGGGGGAGGTCAACCATGGCTGCCTGGTCGTGGTCTTCGAGCATGGTCCCAGAGGATACGGGCCGGCACCGACAGTGCCCGCCGCACGGCCGGGAGTTGGGCGGCCCCGCGGGGGCGCCGGCGCGGCCGTTCCCGCTGGTTGTCACAGGGGTGACGTACGCTGCGAGACATCTGCTTCCCACCAGCGGAGGTGCCAGGATGCTCCTCGACACCCACGGACGGACCGCCACCGACCTGCGGGTCTCCCTGACCGACCGGTGCAACCTGCGCTGTACGTACTGTATGCCGGAGGAGGGCCTGGCATGGCTGGCCAAGCCGGAGCTGCTGACGGATGACGAGATCGTGCGGCTGGTCGGCGTCGCCGTCGGCCGACTGGGCGTCACCGACGTCAGGTTCACCGGCGGGGAGCCGCTGCTGCGGCGCGGCCTGGTCTCCCTCGTGGAGCGCTGCGCGGCGCTCGGCCCCCGCCCCCGGCTCTCCCTGACGACCAACGGCATCGGCCTGGAGCGCGTGGCCGGCCCGCTGCGCGAGGCGGGGCTCGATCGGGTCAACGTGTCGCTGGACACGCTGAGTCCGGAGACCTTCGAACGGATGACCAGGCGTCGGCGCCACGCCGACGTGCTGCGCGGGCTGGCCGCCGCGCGGGACGCCGGCCTCACCCCGGTCAAGGTGAACGCGGTGCTGATGCCCGGGGTCAACGACACGGAGGCGCCCGAGCTGCTGGCCTGGGCGCTGGCCGAGGGGTACGAGCTGCGGTTCATCGAGCAGATGCCGCTGGACGCCCAACACGGCTGGCAGCGCGCGGAGATGATCACGGCCGAGCGGATACTGACGGCGCTGCGGCGCCGGTTCACCCTCACCCCCGAGGAGACGCGCGGCTCCGCGCCGGCCGAGCGGTGGCTGGTGGACGGCGGCCCCGGCCGGGTCGGCGTGATCGCCTCCGTCACTCGCCCGTTCTGCCGCGCCTGCGACCGCACCCGGCTCACGGCCGACGGCCAGGTGCGGGACTGTCTCTTCACCCGTGAGGAGTCGGACCTGCGCGGCCCGCTGCGGGACGGCGCCGACGACGCGCGGCTGGCCGAGCTGTGGCGGCGGGCGATGTGGGGCAAGAAGGCGGGCTCGGGGCTGGACGAGCCGACGTTCCAGCAGCCGCAGCGGCCCATGTCCTCGATCGGGGGTTAGCGACGCGGGCGGGCGCCCCCGAGGTCAGGTCTCGTTCCGCGCGCGCCACTCGGCGAGCGGCACGACCTCCCTGAGGAACTCCCGCAGCCCCAGGAAGCGCGACAGGTACTCCCGGTGCTCGTCGCAGGCCAGCCAGGTCTTGCGACGCTCCGGGGTGTGCAGCTTCGGGTTGTTCCAGGCGAGCACCCAGACGGCCGCCTGCCGGCATCCCTTGGCCGAGCAGACCAGCTCGGTCTCGGCGGGCTCGTTCGACACGGGTTCCTTCCAGCTTCTTCTCGGTTCCTTGGCGTTTCTGCTCAGATCCCGGCCGATCCTGTCCGGTCCCGCACGAAGAGGACACGACGCTGATCGAGACGCTGACTGGTCCCGAACATGCCCGAACATGATCGACGCCGGGCGGCCACGGGGGGAGCCGCCCGGCGTCTCTCTGTCGCTCCGACGGGGGATACGGAGCGCCCTTGAAGTATGACACGCCATCGGGCGTCCAATGCAGGGGAATGACCCAAATGAACTGAGCTTTTCCGGGTGTTGACCGTCGGAAGCGTCAACTCCGCTTGTGGGCTTCCCGCTGACCCGCCGGCAGCGCCCGGGGCGCCACCGACTCCCCGACGAATGTGGAGGGCAGCGCGGGCACGTTCTCCCGGCCCGCGTTGGCCACCACCACGGCGATGTACGGCAGCGTGACGCCCAGCACCAGCGTGACGACCGCCAGCGGCAGGCTGACGTTCCACAGCAGCGCGGTCAGCAGCACCGCCAGCGTGCGCACCACCATCGCCGCGATGTACCGCCGCTGCCGGCCGCGCACGTCGTCGTCCAGGCTCTGCCGCGCGCCTGTGATCCGGTAGACCTCGGACTCCTCGTCCCGGCCCCCGCCGGAACGGCGCAAGTGCGCCATCTCACCTCACCCGTCTCCCGGGACACCGGGCGCGACACCGCGCCACGCCCGGCCCTACGCCCACGGTAAG
Organism: Streptomyces zhaozhouensis; assembly: GCF_900230195.1. Lineage (GTDB taxonomy): Bacteria > Actinomycetota > Actinomycetes > Streptomycetales > Streptomycetaceae > Streptomyces > Streptomyces zhaozhouensis. Next base: position 24,034 of record NZ_OCNE01000001.1, on the reverse strand, counting down.
CCCGGCCCCCGCTCAGTCGCGCAGCTGGGCCAGCTTCCGCCCCGCCTTCAGGTACAGCCCGTCGGGCGCCCCGGTGGCGGCGCGCTCCGCGACCACCTCGGACAGCGGCCGCAGCGCGTCCGCCTCGGACAGCACCTCGGCCCGCTGCTCCGCGCCGTCCTGGAGGACGAGCCGCAGCGCGTTCTGCTTGGCCAGCCGCCGCGCGGCCGAGGCGCTGGGCGCGAACCCCAGCACCTTCGCCAGCACCGTCGTCACCGGCTCCCCGCCGTGCTCCGCGAGCGACACCTCGGGCAGCGCCTCCACGTCGGCGAAGCTGCGCCGGGAGAACTGCGCGGTGAACCCGGCGCGCGCCTTCATCGCCGCCTCCACGCCGTGCAGCGCCGCGACCACCTCGCCGGCCAGCACCTTCTTCAGGTCCATCGGATGCAGCGAGGAGTCCGCCAGCCGGCCCCGGACCGCGTCCAGCTCGGCGTCCGTCCACTCCGTCCAGGCCCGCAGGTAGGGCTCCATCAGCCGGTCCGGGATGGACATGACCTTGCCGAAGACGTCGTCGGCCGTCGAGTTCAGCCCGATGTAGTTCCCCTTGGACTTGGACATCTTCGCGCCCGACCCGTCGGTGCCCTCGATCAGCGGCATCCCGACCACCAACTGCGGGGTGAGGCCGTAGATCTCCATCACCCGCCGGCCCATCTGCATGTTCAGCAGCTGGTCGACGCCGCCCAGCTCCACGTCCGCGTCGATCTCCGCCGAGTCGATCGCCATCGCCACCGGGTAGATCAGCTCCGACATCGACAGCCCGTGACCGGCGTCCAGCCGGCCCCGGAAGTCCTCGCGCTGGAGCAGCGAGGACGCCGAGACCTGCGCGAGCACCCCGATCAGCCGCGGCAGGGTGATACCGGCCAGCCACTCGCTGTTGTGCCGGAAGCTGACCTTCTCGAAGTCGAAGAACGGGCGCACCTGGTCGCGGTAGCCCGCGAGGTTGGCCGCGATGTCCTCGTCGGTCAGCGGCGGGCGCTCGGCGGAGCGGCCCGAGGGGTCGCCGATCTTGGCGGTGATGTCCCCGATGATCAACGTCACGTCGTGGCCCATCCGCTGGAAGCGGCTGAGCACGATCATCGGCACCGCGTGCCCGAGATGCACGTCGGCGGCGGTCGGGTCGATGCCGAACTTCACGTGCAGCCCGTGCCCCGCCGCCCGCGCGGCCCCGATGCGCTCCGCCAGCCGCTCGGCCGACGGCACCAGCTCCACCGCGCGGGCCGCGATCAGCCCGGCCTGCTCCGCCGGCGACAGGTCGCTCAGGTCCAGATAACGCCGCGTCGCCGTCTCCTCCAGCAGCCGCTGGACGGTGGTGTCGGAGGAGAGGTCCTGCGCCAGCAGCGCGCTGGCGCGCTGCACGGATTCGCCGAGGCGTGTCACGTTTCGGTCCTGCCGTCGTCGGGGGATGAGAACGCCCCGATTCTACGACCGCCCCCTCACACGCCGGGGCTGACCGAGCTCATGTGGAACTCGGGCACCCGCAGCGCCGGCATCGCCGCCCTCGGGAAGTACATCCCCCACTCCCGGGAACGGGTCAGCTCGGTCGCCGACGCCTCGGTGGCCCGGCCGATGACCTCCACCGGGGACTCGTTGAACCGGAAGTTGTTGACCTGCCCGACCACCTGACCACCCTCGACCAGGAAGACCCCGTCCCTGGTCAACCCGGTCAGCAACAGGTTCTTCGGGTCCACCTCGCGGATGTACCACAGGGAGGTGACCAGGAGGCCGCGCTCGGTGGTCGCGACCAGTTCGTCCAGCGAGGCGGTGCCGCCGGCGTCCAGCCGCAGGTTGTCCACCCACGGGAGCCAGCGGCAGCCCGGTCAGCTCGGCCGAGTGCCGGCTGTTGGTCAGCGTCCGCAGCGTCCCGTCCGCGATCCACTCGGTGCGGCCCAGGGGCAGCCCGTTGTCGAAGACCGAGTTGCTCGCGAGGAAGCTCTCCGCGGAGGAGCGGGAGAGGACGAACGGCGCCGCCGCCATCCCCTCCGCGCCCGGGTCGCTGGAGAGCGTCATCGGCAGCGCCGTCAGCCGCTCCCCGACCCTGGTCCCGCCGCCCGGCCTGCTGAAGACCGTCCGGCCCTCGTGGCTGCGCCGGGCGTCGACGGTCAGATGCTGGTAAAGCAGCAGGTCGGCGACCGAGCTGGGCGGCAGCAGCGTCTCGTAGCGTCCGGGCGGCAGCTCGACCGTGCGGTCGCCCCACGCCAGCCGCGCCGCCAGCGAGGCGTCCATGGCCCCGATGTCCACGGTGGCGAAGTCGTGCACCGGAACGGTGGCGAACGAGGAACGACGCCTGCCGTCCGACTTGGCGTTCAGCTCCAGCGAGCCCGTGGCCTGGTCGTGCCGCAGCCGCAGCCCGGTCGAGGTGCCCAGATAGCTGGAGACCAGCTCGTGCTCGGCGAAGCCGAAGAGCTCACGCCCCTCGCGCGCCGCCCGCGCGAACGTCTCCCCGAGCGCCGGCGCGAACTCCGCGAAGACCGCCGACGAGGTTTCCGCGGGCGCCTCGGCGAAGTCGGCCGAGGCGGGCGCCGCCGTGCCCGGCACGAGCGGAGCGGCCTCGTCCGAGGTCGGCGACTGCCGCGCCGCCTCCTCGGCGGCCCGGACGAGGGCCTCCACCTCGCCGTCGGCGGCGGCGGACCGGGAGACCACCCCGACCGACACCCCCGTGGCACCGTTCACCGTGGCGATCACGGTCACCTGCCGGCCCCTGGTCTGCCCGTTGGTGGTCAGCGCGTTGAGCGCCCACCGGAGGTTGGCCGAGCTTCGCTCCTCGACGATCACGACGGTGCCGTCGGCACGCGACAGCTCCAGCGCCCGTTCGACCGTCTCGTGTGGTCCGGCAGCGCTCATCGGCTCGCCTCCCGCGTGGTGTGCCCCGACCGAAAGCCCTCTGTGTGCATTGACGCAGGCTAGAGGGCGCTCGGCCACGGGGGCTAGGTGTGTTGTTCGGAGAGGTCGGTGACACGGCTGGCTGGGATGTGACCGGGGACCGCGTGGCGAGCCACGGGTCGTTCGGTTCTGATCGGGGCGGGGGCCAGCGGACGGGGCCGAGCGCGGTCATACCGGTCAGCCGATCGGCGGACTCGGCGGCGCTCAAGGCGCGCGGACCGGTCAGCCCACCGGCCGGGCCCCACCCTCCCCGGCGGGGCCGGTGCACGCGGCCGGGGGCGGGACAGGCCGCGACGCTGGTGTCGGTCCCCTGTGCCACGCTGAGGGAATGAACGAAGAACAGCGGCACGCACGGGACCTGGAAAGCCTGTACGAGCGGTGGATCACGGCGCTGTGGAACGGCCCCGCCGACGTCGGGGAGCTGACCGCTCGCGCGGAGACCGTGGTCGCCGGCGACTTCGTGGGGCACTGGCCGGACGGGGACGTCCGGGGGCCGGACGGGCTCGGCCGGCTCATCGCCGAGACGAAGGGCATGTTCACCGCGCTGTCGTTCACCGTCGAGGTGCCGCCCTTCGCGGGCGGGGACCTCGTCGCCGGCAGGTGGGTGGGCCGGGGGCGCACGTCCGAGGGGCCGGTCGAGTTCTTCGGCAACGACATCCTGCGGGCGGTCAACGGAAGGTTCGCGGAGTACTGGGTGGCGTCCGGCCAGCGGTAGGGGGCGCTCGCTCGTCAGTTCGCAACCGCTGGGTGACCGCGTTCCAGAGGAACGCCCCCACCTTCCCAGGGGTCTTCGTAGACTGAACGTGTCCAGACGGCTACGGAGAAGGACCGCCGACCCGATGCGCCCCGCCCGATTCCAGCAGTTCGCCCTCGCCTCCTACCAGGCCGCCGGGCTCCACGCCGAGCCGTGGGCCGAGGGGACGTCGCGACCCTTCGGAGTGAAGATCCGCCTCCCCGGCGGCGCCGAGGTCTGGCACGCCGTCACCACGCAGCCCCGCGACGGTGACCGGCCGGACGAGCCGGAGGAGCCCGTGGAGAAGGACGCGCCGCAGCCGGTGGATGTCCCCGAGCTGCCCGCCGGCCGGGTGCCGGTGGTGGTCGTCGAGCGCTACCTCGCCGCGCTGCTCACCAACGCGGGCTCGGCCGAGATCGCCCGGGTCTACGGCTACACGGACCGTGAGCAGAGAGGGAGCGTGGCCGGGTTCGGCGTCGAGTTCTGGAGCGGGGCGAAGGCGTTCGCGCCGTTCGTGCACGCCCTGCGCCCCGGCCAGGCCGCGCCCGGCCAGGGCTTCGACCTACCGCGGGAGGTCTGAGCGCTGATCGGTCCCGGCCGCTGGGGAGGGAGCCCGAGCGTCCGGGGCGCGTGTCCACCTCAGGAGAGCGCCGCCTCCTGCGCCGTGTTGAGCACGTTCACGCCCCGGAAGAGCGCCGAGGGGCAGCCGTGGGAGACGGCCGCCGTCTGGTCGGGCTGGGCCTTGCCGCACATGAACGAGCCGCCGAGCACATAGGTCTCGGGCCCGCCGACCGCCTCCATGGAGCCCCAGAAGTCGGTGGTGTTCCCCTGGTAGGCGAAGTCCCGCACCTGACCGGCCAGTCGGCCGTTCCGGATCAGATACGCCCGCTGCCCGGTGAACTGGAAGTTGTACCGCTGCATGTCGATCGACCAGGAGCCGTTGCCCAGGATGTAGAGGCCGTTCTCCACCCGCTCGATCAGGCCGTCCGTGGCGGGCCCCTCGGGGTCGGGCCGCAGGGAGACGTTGGCCATCCGCTGGAGCGGCACATGGGCGGGGGAGTCGGCGAAGGCGCAGCCGGTGGAGCGGTCGAAGCCCTGGCGCCTGGCGATGCGGCGGTCCGTCTGGTAGCCGACGAGGACGCCGTCCCGCACCAGGTCCCAGCTCTGCGCCGCCACGCCGTCGTCGTCGAACCCGACGGTGGCCAGGCCGTGTTCGACCGTGCGGTCCCCCGTCACCTGCATGATGTCCGAGCCGTAGCGCAGCGAGCCCAGCTGGTCGAACGTGGCGAACGAGGTCCCCGCGAACGCCGCCTCGAAGCCCAGCGCACGGTCCAGCTCGGTGGCGTGGCCGATCGACTCGTGGATGGTCAGCCACAGGTTGGAGGGGTCGATCACCAGGTCGAGGCTGCCGGGGGTCACCGAGGGCGCGGCCATCTTCTCGGCCAACAGCGCGGGCATCCGCGCCAGTTCGTCGTCCCAGTCCCAGCCGGTCCCCGTCAGGTACTCCCAGCCGCGCCCGACCGGGGGCGCCAGGGTGCGCATCGTGTCGAACCGGCCGGTGGCGGCGTCCACCGAGGTGGCGGTCAACGAGGGGGCCAGCCGTACCCGTTGCTGCGTGGTGACGGTGCCGGCGGTGTCGGCGTAGAACTTGTTCTCCTGCGCCGCCCACAGCATGGTGTCGACGTGGCTGACCCCGTCGCCCGCCAGCAGCCGGGAGCTGTAGTCCGCCAGCAGCTCGATCTTCTCCGCGTCGGGCACCTCGAACGGGCTGGTCTCGTAGGAGGAGATCCAGGTCTGTTCGCCGTGCGACGGTTCGTCGGCCAGCTCGACCCGCTCGTCCGCGCCGGCCGCCCCGGTCACCCGGGCCGACAGCTTCGCCAACGCGACGGCCTGGGCGGCGACCTTCGCCGCCGCGTCCATGGTGAGGTCGACGCCGGCGGCGAAGCCCCAACTGCCCCCGTGCACCACGCGGACCGCGTAGCCGGTCGTCGTGGTGGACTCGGTGCCGGCCGGGCGCGCGTCGCGCAGCGACCAACGGGCGTGGCGGACGGATTCCAGCCGGAAGTCGGCGTGTTCGGCGCCCAGCGCCCTGGCCCTGGCGAGGGCGGCGTCGGCGAGTTGTCGTAGGGGCAGCGCGAGGAACGCCTCGTCGATGGTTCTGGGCAACCGTCTCTCCTGTCCTGCCTGTCCTGCCTGTCCTGCCTGTCCCGGCCGGGTCCACGGCGGCGCGTTGGTGACGCGCGTGCACAGATACTCGTCCCCCGACCCCCCGTCGGCCAAGGCCGTGTGCGGCGTCGGGTGCCCGGCCCCAAGGGCGCGGTGTCCCCGGCCTACCATGATCCGCATGTCGTCCGATGCCGCTCCCTCGTCCGTCTGGCCGGTTCTGCACTATGACGACACCGTGGAGGCGTTGCGCTTCCTGGTCGAGGTGCTGGGGTTCACGCGGGCGGTCGCCGCGCCGGACGAGCACGGCGGGATCGGGCACGCGGAGTTGCGCTGGCCCGGCGGCGGTGCGCTGGTCTTCGGCTCGACCCGGCACACGGACAGCGTGCACGGGACGATGCGGGCCGGCACCAGCGCGGTCTACGTCGTCAGCGACCGGGACGGGGTGGACGCGGTGCACCGGCGGGTGGTCCGCGCCGGCGGCGTGGTGCTGGAGGCGCCGCACGAGACCCGTTTCGGTTCGGGCGCCGCGGCTTACGTGTGCACGGTGCGGGACCCGGAGGGCAACCTGTGGACCTTCGGCACCTACCGCGGCCCCGCCCCGGCGTAGGGCTTCGCCCCCGGGAGCGGACGGGGGACCGGCCGGCCCGCGCCGGCGGGTGCGCCGCCACCTCGCCGGCGCGGCGCGCCGGTTGGCCACCTCGCCGCCACAAGAGGCGACGACGTCCCGTCGTTCCTGGTCGTTTCCGTTCCCGACCGGTTCGGAGCGTTACGGAACGTCTTTCTTCGGCCGTCCCGCGTGGCGCCTTTCGCACGCTGTGGGAACCCCACAGCCAGCCGTCGCGCTGGCTGTCGCGCCTTGGTTAACGCGTTTACCACCGGAGGGTCTAGCGTTGTGGAAAGCACACGAGACGAAAGAGGTGGTCCCTTGAGCCGCTCGGTACTGGTGACCGGAGGCAACCGCGGGCTCGGCCTTGCCATGGCCCGCGCTCTGGCCGGGGCGGGTGACAAGGTCGCCATCACCTACCGCTCCGGCGAGCCGCCCCAGGAGCTGGTGGAGTTGGGCTGTCTGCCGGTGAAGTGTGACATCACGGAGCCGGAGCAGGTGGAGCAGGCGTTCAAGGAGGTGGAGGACGCGCACGGCCGGGTCGAGGTGCTGGTGGCCAACGCGGGCATCAACCGCGACACGCTGCTGCTGCGGATGTCCGAGGAGGACTTCTCGGCCGTCCTGGAGACCAACCTGATGGGCACCTTCCGCGTCGTCAAGCGGGCCTCCAAGGGGATGCTGCGGGCGCGTACCGGCCGGATCGTGCTGATCTCCTCCGTGGTCGGGCTCGCGGGTTCCGCCGGCCAGGCCAACTACGCCGCGTCGAAGGCCGCGCTCGTCGGTTTCGGGCGTTCGCTCTCCCGCGAGCTGGGCTCGCGCGGCATCACCTGCAACGTGGTGGCGCCCGGCTTCATCGACACCGACATGACCCGGGAGCTGACGGACGAGCAGCGCAAGGTGATCATGGAGAAGATCCCGGCGGCGCGCTACGGCGAGCCGGAGGAGGTCGCCGCGACCGTGCGCTTCCTGGCCTCCGAGGAGGCCGCTTACATCACCGGAGCCGTCATCCCCGTTGACGGCGGATTGGGCATGGGTCACTGACATCATGAGTGGACTTCTCGCCGGCAAGCGCATCCTCGTCACCGGGGTGATCACCGACGCGTCGATCGGTTTCCACGCCGCGCGGCTGGCCCAGGAGGAGGGGGCCGAAGTGGTCCTCACCGGCTTCGGCCGGCTCTCCCTGGTGCAGCGGATCGCCAAGCGGCTGCCCAAGCCCGCCCCGGTCATCGAGCTGGACGTGCAGAACGCGGAGCACCTGGCGACCCTGGCCGACCGGGTCACGGAACACCTCGGCGAGGGCGTGGGGTTGGACGGCGTGGTGCACTCCATCGCGTTCGCCCCCCAGGACGCGCTGGGGGGGAACTTCCTGCACGCGGAGTGGTCGTCGGTGGCCACGGCCGTCGAGGTCTCCGCCTACTCGCTGAAGTCGCTGACCATGGCGGTCCTGCCGCTGCTCGAACAGCGCGGCGGTTCGGTCGTGGGGATGGACTTCGACGCCCAGGTGGCGTGGCCCAAGTACGACTGGATGGGCGTCTCGAAGGCCGCGCTGGAGGCCACCTCTCGCTATCTGGCCCGCGACCTGGGCGACCGGAACATCCGGGTCAACCTGGTCTCGGCCGGCCCGATCAAGTCCATGGCCGCCAAGTCGATCCCGGGCTTCGAGGAGCTGGCCGACGTGTGGAACACCCGCGCGCCCATCGGCTGGGAGCTGACGGACCCGGAGCCGGCGGCCCGTGGCGTGGTGGCGCTGCTGTCGGACTGGTTCCCGAAGACGACCGGCGAGATCGTCCACGTGGACGGCGGCGTCCACATGATGGGTGCCTGACCCACGTCCTCCAAGGGCGCGGGCGTTGCGGACGCACGCCCGCGCCCTTCGGCGTGCGCGGGGGAGCGGGGGCGTGCGCGCCGCATACGCGCGCCGCTGAGAACTCCCGCCCGCCGTCGCGAACTCCCGCCCGCCGTCGTGAACTCCCGCGCGCGGCCGGAATCAGCCGGCCGCGTAGAGCGAACGGCCGCACACCCGCGCGTACGACCCGGCCTCGCTGCCCGCCGTTTCCGGGTCCCCGGAGCGGATCGCGTCCACCAGCCGACCGTGGTCCATGTGCTCGTCGGCCCGCAGCTCGTCGCCCACATCATGGCGCAAAAACGCCCTCACGACGGAGCCCAGATCCGCGTACAGCGCCGTCAACACCTCGTTGTGCGACGCCTGGACGACCGCCATGTGGAAGGTGGCGTCCGCCTCGACGAAGCTCTCCACGTTCCCCGTACCCCAGGCGCTCTCCCGGCGTTCCAGCAGCGTGTCCAACTGCCGCAGCTCGCGCGGCGTCCTGCGGCGCGCGGCCAGCCGGGCCGCCGACGCCTCCAGCGTGCTGCGCACCTCCGCCACGTCACGCGGCTGGGCCTCCGCGAAGCGGCGGTGCATCACCCCCGCCAACTCGCTGGTCGCCGCCACATAGGTGCCCGAGCCCTGCCGGATGTCCAGCAGCCCGTTGTGGGCGAGGGCGCGGATCGCCTCGCGGACCGTGTTCCTCGCCACGCCCAGCCGTTCCACCAGCTCGGGCTCGGTCGGGATCCGGGAGCCGACCGGCCACTCGCCCGAGGTGATCTGGAGGCGCAGTTGGCCGATCACCTGGTCGGCCAGCGCGGCGCGACGCGGTGCGGTCAGTGACATGGCTCTCCCCGTTGCCGATCCCGGTCCCGTGGGGCACTCCCCCCGGAGCCTGATTCATCCCATGATTCTATGATGAGAGTCATGGGGCTTCTGCAGAGAGACCGTACTCCGCCCCGACGTTCCGCCGTCCATGACCGACCACCCGCCGGCCATCCCGACGCACGGATGCGCCGGGGGCGCGTACTGCTGGCACTCGCGCTGGTGTTGACCGCGTTCAACCTGCGCCCCGCGATCTCCGGACTCGGTCCCGTGCTCGCCGAGGTCCGCGACGACCTCGGGATGTCCGCCACCGTCGCCGGACTGCTCACCTCCGTGCCCGCGCTCTGCTTCGCCGTCTTCGGCGTCACCGCGCCCCGGCTCGCCGGCCGCTTCGGCGCGGTCCGGGTGGTGCTCGCCGGGCTGGTCGCCATCAGCGTCGGCCTCGGCGTGCGCGCGGTCGCGGGCGACACCGCGGTCTTCCTGGCCACCAGCACCCTCGCGCTGGCCGGCATCGCCGTCGGCAACGTGCTGATGCCGGTCCTGGTCAGACGCTTCTTCGCCGACCGCGTCGGGCTGCTCACCGGGCTCTACTCGATGGGCATGGCCCTGGGAACCGCCGGCGCCGCCGCCCTGACCATCCCGGTCAGCAGGGCGTTCGGCGGCAACTGGCGGTACGGGCTGGCGGCCTGGGCCGCGCTGGCGGTCCTGGCGCTGCTCTTCTGGCTGCTGGTGCCCGGCCGGTCACGCGGCGGCGCCGAACGCCGCGCCGGCGAAGGCCCCGCGGAACCGGGGCAGCGGCGGCTGCGGCTGACCCGCTCGCCGACCGCCTGGGCGCTCGGCGTCTTCTTCGGACTCCAGGCGACCGCCGCCTACGTCACCATGGGCTGGCTCCCGCAGATCTACCGCGACGCCGGCGTCCCCGCCTCCGAGGCCGGGATGCTGCTGGCCCTCGTGATGGGCCTGGGCGCCCCGCTCAGCTTCCTGATCCCCACCCTCGCCACCCGGATGCGCGGCCAGGGCCCGCTGGTGCTCGCCATCGGGCTGTGCGGCTTCGCCGGCTACCTCGGCCTGTGGCTGGCGCCCGCCGGCGGCGCCTGGGCGTGGGCGGTGCTGCTGGGCATCGCCAACACCGCGTTCACCGTCGCCCTGACCATGATCGGCCTGCGCGCCCGCACCGGCGCCGGCGTCATCCGCCTCTCCGCGTTCGCCCAGAGCGTCGGCTATCTGCTCTCCGTCCCGGGACCGCTGCTGGTCGGCGCGCTCAACGAGGCGACCGGCGGCTGGAGCGCTCCGCTGCTGCTGCTCGGGGCGCTGCTGGCGGCCCAGGTCTGCTGCGGGGTGCTCGCCGGGCGGGACCGCTGCGTGGAGGACGACGGATGAGTGCGAGACTGGTCCCATGCCAGCGCTCGACCCCAACCCCCGCAACGGCCAACGCAACCTGCTGCTGATCCTGGGCGCCATGCTCGGGATCTCGGTGGTCATCGCCGTGATCGCCACCATCGCCTCCCCCTGAACCCGCTCCCGGCACCCCTCCCGGGCCCGGCGGCGCCGCCCCGGGGTGGTGCTGGCCACACCTCCCCCTAGGGGGTTGGGTTCAGGGAGGACTGGGTGGCTCACCGGATGGGCCCGCCCACCCGCCGTCCGTAGATTCGTGGTCAACGGGAGCCCGGACGCCCCACCGAGGGCGCACGGGCCCCGCGCCGACGAGGAAGCGGACGAAAGGGAAGCGCCATGACCGCTCGCGCCCGGTCCACCGAGGGGGAGCTACGCCTGCGTTGGTGGGCGGTCGCCCTGCCGATAGCCTGCTTCGCCGCGCTGCTCACCCTGCTCGCCTCCGCCCAGGAGAGCACGGCCGCCACCGTGGGCACCGACCCGGTCAGCCGGCTCGTCGAGTACGTCCACACCTCCCTGCGCTGACCCCCGCCACCGCCCCGCCTCGCGGCCGGAACGACGCCCAACGGCTCGGGCCCCGCCGCTCGTTTCGTGCGAAGCTGGGGCACATGAGCGTCGAAGTCGTCCGCAGAATCGTCCTTCTCCGACACGCGAAAGCCGACTGGCCCGACGTGGCCGACCACGATCGCCCGCTCGCCGAGCGCGGCCGCCAGGACGCCGCCGTCGCCGGACGCCGGCTCGCCGGCTCCGGCGTCACCCCGGAACTCACCCTCTGCTCCACCGCGGTGCGCGCCCGCGACACCTGGAAGCTCTGCGCCGCCGAGCTCCCGCGCCGCCCCAGGACCACCTACGAGAGCCGCCTCTACGAGGCCACGCCCGGCCAGGTGATCGCCGTGCTCAACGAGGTGGACGACGCGGTCAGGGACCTGCTGGTCGTCGGGCACAACCCCACCCTGCACACGCTGGCCGACCTGCTCGCCGGGACCGCCGAGGGCGACACCCTCGCCCGCGTGCACGCCAGCGGCTTCCCCACCGCCTCCCAGGCGGTGCTGACCCTGGCCGGCGGCTGGAAGTCACTGGAGCCCGGCGCCGCCACGCTCACCGACTTCTGGACCCCCCACGCGTGAGCCGGGCCACCCCCGGCCGGCCGCCGCGCCACCGCCTCACCACCCCTGGGCGTCGGCGGCCTCCACTTCCTCCCGGGTGATCCCCAGCAGGTAGAGCACGGTGTCCAGGAACGGCACCGAGACCGCGGTGTGCGCGGCCTCCCGCACCAGCGGCTTGGCGTTGAACGCCACCCCGAGCCCCGCCGCGTTCAGCATGTCCAGGTCGTTGGCCCCGTCGCCGATCGCCACCGTGCGGGACAGCGGCACCCCCGCCTCGGCGGCGAACCGCCGCAGCAGCCGCGCCTTCCCCGGCCGGTCGACGACCTCGCCGGTGACCCTGCCGGTCAGCTTCCCGTCCACCACCTCAAGGGTGTTGGCCGCCGCGAAGTCCAGCCCGAGCCGTTCCCGCAGCGAGTCCGTCACCTGCGTGAAGCCGCCGGACACCACGCCCACCTGGCAGCCCAGCCGCTTCAGCGTCCGGATCAGCGTCCGCGCGCCGGGGGTCAGCCGCACCTCGGACCTGACCTTGTCCACCACCGACTCGTCAAGACCGGCCAGCAGCGCCACCCGCTGGTGCAGGGACTGCTCGAAGTCCAGCTCCCCGCGCATCGCCGCGGCCGTGACCTCGGCGACCCGCTCCTCGCAGCCGGCGTGCGCCGCGAACAGCTCGATCACCTCGTCCTGGATCAGCGTGGAGTCGACGTCCATCACCACCAGCCGGGGCGCGCGCCGTTGCAGCCCGGAGGAGACCACCGCGATGTCCACGCCACTGGCCGCCGCCTCCCGCGCCAGGGCCGTGCGAAGGACCTCGGTCGGCACGCCGGAGACGTCGAACTCCACGGCCGTCACCGGGTACTTCGCCAGCCGGTAGATCCGGTCGATGTTGCCGCCGGTGGCCGCTATCCGGGCCGCGACCGAGGCCGTGACCTCCGCCGTCAACGGGTTCCCCAGCACCGTCACGTGGCTGCGGCCCGTGCCGCGCGCCGGGTTGTCGCCGGTGCCGGAGATGATCTCCGCCTGGAGCCCGGCGCCCTCGGCCCAGGCGTGCACGGTCGCCCGCAGCTCGCCCTCGCCGCCGCCCCCGGACGCGTCCCCGACCGGGGCGCGGACCAGCGCGCAGAGCGTGATCCTTCCCCGGGTGACGACCTGCTCGATATCGATCACGTCGACCTGGAAACCGGCCAGCGTGCGGAAGAGCCCGGCGGTCAGGCCCGGCCGGTCGCCGCCGAAGATCTTCACCAACAGCGTGGGGGCCATCTCGTCGGCCCAAGTCACGGAGGTCATGATGGGGCCCACGTTAGCCGCTGCCCGACCGGCCGGCGCCCCGGGTGTCCGGCAGCCGGACACCCCCGACCGGCCGCCGGTCACCGCACCGACGCCGATGTCACGGGCGTGTTCACGCTTGGCGACAGCGTGGCCACTTTCGGGGGGCGACTTCCTGTTTTCGCCCCGAGCCTGGAATAGTGCCCCAACGATGTTCAACCATCCCTAGACTTCCGGTCGGAGGTCACTCGGGGGACGACTTTGTGGGGCATGGAGTGCCAGAACTCGTACTGGAACTGAACGGTCAGAGCTGGACCTTGGACCCTACGCGGTCCTACAGCCTCGGGAGAGACCCGCAGGGGGACTTCGTCCTCCAGGACTCCCGGGTCTCGTGGCGCCACGCGACCGTGCGGTGGGGCGGGCAGAGCTGGATCGTCGAGGACCACGGCAGCACCAACGGGACGTACGCCCAGGGGCAGCGGGTCCAGCAGCAGCAGCTGGGGCCCGGCGCGGTGATACACCTGGGCAACGCCACCGACGGCCCCCGGCTCTCGTTCACCGCGGGCGCCGAGCCTTACCAGTCGCAGCAGACGGCGGCGATGCCCTACCAGTCGGGACAGGGCGCGGCTTACCAGTCCCAGCAGGCTCCCGCTACGCCTTACCAGTCCCAGCAGGCCCCCGCCACGCCCTACCAGGCCCCCGGGATGCCGGCCGCGCCGCCCTACCAGCAGCCGGGCGGCCCGCCGCCGCAGCAGCCCGCCGCCGCTCCCGCGCCCGGCGACGGCCAGCCCAACCACGGCGCGACCAGCCTTCACCAGTTCGCGGTCGGCCAGGTCACCCGCATCGGCCGTGCCCTGGAGAACGAACTCGTCGTTCCCGACCTCCAGGTCTCCCGGCTGCACGCCGAGTTCCTCGCCCACAGCGACGGCCGGTTCGAGATCCACGACATGGGCAGCCACAACGGCACCTATGTCAACGGCCAGCAGTTGCCGAAGAACGGCCGCGCCAACCTCGGCCCCAACGACACCGTCGGCATCGGCCACTCCACGTTCCGCCTGGTCGGCAACCAGCTCCAGGAGTTCGTCGACACCGGTGAGGTCTCCTTCTCGGCCCGCCACCTGACCGTCCAGGTCAACAACGGCCAGACCACGATCCTCAACGACGTCTCCTTCGGCGTCCCCGAGAAGTCGCTGATCGGCGTCATCGGCCCCTCGGGCTCCGGCAAGTCGACGCTGCTGCGCGCCCTCACCGGCTACCGCCCCGCCACCTACGGCGAGGTGCTGTACGACCACCGGAACCTCTACACCCACTTCGCCGAGCTGCGGCACCGCATCGGCCTGGTCCCGCAGGACGACATCCTGCACACCGCCCTGCCCATCCGGCAGGCGCTGCGGCTGGCCGCCCAGCTGCGGTTCCCCGGGGACGTCGCGGTCGCCGAGCGCAACAACCGGGTGGAGGAGGTGCTGGCCGAGCTGAAGCTGCTGCCGCACGCCGACAAGCGGATCTCCTCCCTCTCCGGCGGCCAGCGCAAGCGCGTCTCCGTCGCGCTGGAGCTGCTCACCAAGCCGTCGCTGATCTTCCTGGACGAGCCCACCTCGGGCCTCGACCCGGGCATGGACCGCGACGTGATGCAGCTGCTGCGCGGGCTGGCCGACGACGGCCGCACCGTGCTGGTCGTCACCCACTCCGTGGCCGAACTCGGCCTGTGCGACCGGGTGCTGGTCATGGCCCCCGGCGGCGGCGTGGCCTACTTCGGCCCGCCGGACGAGGCGCTGAACTTCTTCGGCTACGACAACTGGGCCGACGTCTTCTCCGCGTTCGAGAACTACCGCGACTACGACTGGATGGGCCGCTGGCGCGGCTCGCAGCACTACCAGATGTACGCCGCCGACCTGGACGCCGTGCAGCCGCAGGCCGCCCCGTACCAGCCGATGGGGATGATCCAGCAGAAGGCGCAGACCTGGGGCTCCCAGGTGCTGACCCTGATGCGCCGCTACGCCGCCGTCATCCTCGCGGACAAGGGCTTCCTCGGTCTGACCGTCGCCCTGCCCATCATCCTCGGCCTGGTCAGCCTGGCCATCCCCGCCGACTCCGGCCTCGGCTACGGCCCACCGGAGAGCGGGCTGCGCAACGGTGACGCCAGCATCGTGCTGCTGGTCCTCGTCGTCGGCATGTGCTTCTCCGGCGCGGCCAACGCGGTGCGCGAGCTGATCAAGGAACGCGTCATCTACGAACGAGAACGGGCCGTCGGCCTCTCCCGTTCCGCCTACCTGATGTCCAAGGTCTTCGTGCTGGGCATCGTCACCGTGCTCCAGGGCGCCATCCTGTGCGTCATCGGCCTCGCGCCGCGCGAGATGCCCCCGGAGGGTGTCCTCTTCACCAGCTCGCCCGCGGTCGAGATGAGCCTGGTGATCATGATCCTCGGCTGCACCTCGATGATGATCGGCCTGGTCATCTCCGCGCTGGTGCGCACCTCCGAGATGACCATGCCGCTGCTGGTGATGATCTCCGTCGTCCAGCTCGTCTTCACCGGCGCGCTCTTCCAGGTCCACGGCACCCTCGGCGTCGAGCAGCTGGCCTGGCTGATGCCGTCCCGCTGGGCGCTGGCCGGCACCGGCACCACCGTCGACCTCAACACCCTGACGGCCTCGCCCACCGAGGACCCCGACCCGGACCCGCTGTGGAAGCACGAGGCCGGCTTCTGGCTGCTGGACGTCTCCGCCCTGCTGGTGCTCGCCGTGATCTGCGGGTTCCTGGTGATGAAGTTCCTGCGCCGCCACGAGCCCGAGGTCATGCGCGCCTGACCCGGAGCCGGGCCGCCTCGGTCCCGCGACCTAGGCCCCGCGCCGCACGCCACGACCCGCCGCCGCCCGATACGACCCGGGAGGCGGCGGGTTAACGTTTCGCCCATGGGCCCACCCACCGGTCTGGCCGCGGTAAGCGCCGCGCTGCTGGCCATGAACCGCACGCTCCAGGTGCACGACGTGCTCCAGACCATCGTGCGCTCCGCCCGCGAGCTGCTGGACGCCCGCTACGCCGCGCTCGGCGTCCCCGACGGCAACGGCGGCTTCGCCCAGTTCCTCGTCGACGGCGTCACCGACCGGCAGTGGAAGGCCATCGGCCCGCTGCCCCGCCAGCACGGCATCCTCGCCGCCATGCTCAACACGGCCGCCCCCGTCCGGCTGCCCGACGTCCGCCTCGACCCGCGCTTCGAGGGCTGGCCCTCCGCCCACCCCGAGATGACCGACTTCCTCGGGATGCCGATCGCCGACGGCGAGGAGGTGCTCGGGGCCATATTCCTCGCCAACAAGCGCTGCCCGCGGAACGCGCCGACGCCCCCCGACGGCTGCGGCTTCACCGGCGAGGACGAGGAGCTGCTCCACCTCCTCGCCGAACACGCCGCCATCGCCCTGACCAACGCCCGCCTCTACGAGCGCAGCCGCGAGCTGACCATCGCCGACGAACGCGCCCGCCTCGCCCACGAGCTGCACGACGCCGTCTCCCAGAAGCTCTTCTCCCTGCGGCTCACCGCCCAGGCCGCCACCACCCTCCTGGACCGCGACGTCGAACGCGCCAGGGGCGAGCTGCGCCAGGTCGCCGCCCTCGCCGCCGAGGCCGCCGAGGAACTGCGCGCCGCCGTCGTCGAGCTGCGCCCCGCCGCCCTCGACGAGGACGGCCTCGCCGCCACCCTGCGCGCCCAGGTCCAGGTCCTGGACCGCGCCCACCCCGCCCGGGTCGGCTGCGACTGCCGCGACATCCGCGCCCTGCCGCCCGCCCACGAGGCCGCCCTGCTCCGCGTCGCCCAGGAGGCCCTGCACAACGCCCTGCGGCACGCCGCGCCCGCCACCGTCGACGTGCTGCTGTGCCGCGCGGACGGCGCCACCCTGCTGCGGGTCAGCGACGACGGCGCGGGCTTCGACCCCGACGCCGTCCGCACCGCGGGACGCCACCTCGGCCTGGTCTCCATGCGCGACCGGGCCTCCGCCGTGGGCGGCACGCTCACCGTGCGCTCCGCGCCGGGCGAGGGAACCGTGATCGAGATGGAGGTGCCCGGTGGCTGACGCCATTCGCGTGCTGATCGTGGACGACCACCAGGTGGTGCGGCGCGGGCTGCGCACCTTCCTGGAGGTGCAGGACGACATCGAGGTGGTCGGCGAGGCCGCCGACGGCGCCGCGGGCGTCGCCGCCGCCGCCGAGCTGCGCCCCGACGTGATCCTGATGGACGTCAAGATGCCGGGGACCGACGGCGTCGAGGCCCTCGGCCGGCTGCGCGAGCGGGGCAGCGACGCCCGGGTGCTGGTCGTCACCAGCTTCACGGAACGCCGCACCGTCGTCCCCGCGTTGCGCGCCGGCGCCGCGGGCTATGTGCACAAGGACATCGACCCGGACGCGCTGGCCGGCGCCATCCGCTCCGTGCACGCCGGCCACGTGCTGCTCCAGCCCGAGGTGGCCGGCGCGCTGCTGTCGGGGGAGGGCGGGGGAGGCGGCCGCGCCGGCGCGCTGACGGACCGGGAACGCGAGGTGCTGGCCCTGATCGCCAGGGGCCGCGCCAACCGGGAGATCGCCCGCGCCCTGGTGCTCTCGGAGAAGACGGTGAAGACCCATGTCTCCAACATCCTGATGAAGCTGGACCTCGCCGACCGCACCCAGGCCGCCCTGTGGGCCGTGCGCCACGGCATGGCCGACTGACGTCCACCCGGTCAACTCCGCTCGTCATACCATCGGGTGACCTAGTGATCGTGCGCGTGTCCCCGTCGCCGGACGGCCGTTCTTGAGGGAGGAGTCGGGGCAACCCCGCCCCGGACGAGAACCCGAGAACCCAGCCAAAGGACTCGACGTGAACCACTTCAAGAAGGCCGGCGCCGTCGCCCTCATCGTCGGCGGCATCGCCGCCACCGGCGCCGGAGTGGCCGCCGCCGACAGCAACGCGGTCGGCGGCGCCGCCGGCTCGCCCGGCGTCGCCTCCGGCAACAGCGTGCAGATCCCGGTCGACGTGCCGCTCAACGTGAGCGGGAACACCGTCAACGTGGTCGGCCTGCTCAACCCGGCCTTCGGCAACACCGCCGTCAACCACTGACCCGGGCGAGCGGGCACCGTCAGCCCGCGCCCCCCGCGTTGATCCGAACGGAGGTAACGGGCCGCCCGCCCGTGCCGCACGTCAGATCGACGCGTTGTGCACCACGCGACCCCCGCAGCGGGGTCGCGGCACACGCATTCGTCCAGGAGGAACGCATCTCATGAACAACGCGAAGAAGGCCGCCCTGGTCCTCGCCGCCACCGGCGCCGCCCTGGGCGCCGCCGCGGGTACCGCCGCCGCCGACTCCGGCGCCATCGGCGGCGCCGCCGGCTCGCCCGGCGTCATCTCGGGCAACAACGTCCAGGTCCCGGTCGACGTGCCGGTCAACGTCAGCGGCAACTCGGTCAACGTGATCGGCGTGCTCAACCCGACCTTCGGCAACACGGCCGTCAACAGCTGACGCCACCAGGGTCACCCGCGGCCCCCGGACGCCGGCCAGGCTCCGGGGGCCGCTCCCTTCCCCGACCACCGCACCCGACTACCCCCGCTGCCGCTCCCGTTCCTCCGCGTACGCGTTGTACGCCGCCACCCGCGCCCGCCGCGCCGCGCGCTCCACCGGCCGCAGCAGCGCCTCCCGGCGGGCCAGCTCCCCGGCGCTCACCGCGCCGCCGCCCTCGTCCCCCCGCGCGATCTCCACCAGCGCCCCCACCCGGGACGCCAGCTCCAACACCCGCACCGCGCGCGGCGGGTACCCCGGCGCCAGCAACTGCCGCCCCCGCTCCATCCGCGCCCGGTACGCCGCCAGCGAGGCGTCCGCCACCGGCCCGGAACCCGCCACGTCCAACGCCGTCAGCGCCGCCGTCGCGTCCCGCATCACCTCGGCCAGCTCACGCTCCGCCTCGCCCAGCGACGGCACGTCGGCCGGCGGCGCCGGCCGCACCGGCGACACCCGCCACAGCACCTCGCACCAGGTGTCGTCCTCCGGCCCGCGCTCGACCACCTCGGGCACCAGACCCAGCGCCGCCCCCGAGACCAACACGGCCTCACCCGCGTCCAGCGCCGCCTCGTTGAACTCCGGCGGCCCGCTCAGCCCCAGCGGATGCCCCGGCGCCGGCAGCGCGATCCGCAGCCCCACCGCTCCCAGCGCGCGCAGGCGGCCCCACGCCAACGTCAGCCCCACCTGCCCCGACTCGCCCGGCAGCCCCGCCACACGGTGCGCCGCGTCCTCCCCGACCGCACCGGCGGCCGCGTCGTCCGGCGACACCAGACCGGCCAGCAACGCGTTGCCCCAGGCGGCCAGCCGCCCCACACGAGGTTCCTCCCACATGCCCTCTACCTTAGGGAGTGACGCGGAACAAGCCGCCTGGCGCCCGGCGACGGTGAGAGGTGGCGTAGGTTTTGTCCTGGGGAAGTGCCCACAGGCACCGAAACGGCGATGGCAAGGGGAGAAACCGCGCGCATGAGCGATGTACTGGAGCTGGTGGACGTATCCGTGGTCCGCGATGGCCGCGCTCTGGTGGACAAGGTCTCCTGGTCGATCGCCGAGGGCGAGCGCTGGGTGATCCTTGGCCCCAACGGAGCGGGCAAGACCACCCTGTTGAACGTCGCCTCCAGCTATCTGTTCCCCACCAGCGGCACGGCCCAGATCCTCGGCGAGAAGATGGGCGGCGTCGACGTCTTCGAGCTGCGCCCCCGCATCGGCATGGCCAGCAGCGCCCTCGCCGACAAGCTCTCCCGCCGCCAGACCGTGCTCCAGACCGTGCTCACCGCCGCCTACGGCATGACCGCCGGCTGGCAGGAGAGCTACGAGGCCGTCGACGAGCAGCGCGCCCGCGCGTTCCTCGACCGCCTCGGGATGAACGACCTCCTCGACCGACGCTTCGGCACCCTCTCCGAGGGCGAGCGCAAGCGCACCCAGATCGCCCGCGCCCTGATGACCGATCCCGAGCTGCTGCTGCTGGACGAGCCGGCCGCCGGGCTCGACCTCGGCGGGCGCGAGGACCTGGTGCGCCGCCTCGGCCGCCTCGCCCGCGACCCGTACGCCCCCGCCATGGTCATGGTCACCCACCACGTCGAGGAGATTCCACCGGGCTTCACCCATGTGCTGCTCATCCAGGGCGGCTCGGTGCTCGCCGCCGGCCCCCTGGAGGCCACGCTCACCTCGGCCCAGCTCTCCCGCTGCTTCGGCCTGCCGCTGGTGGTCGAGCGCCAGGGCGACCGGTGGACCGCCAGGGGGCTCCCCCTCGGCTGAACTCCGCGCCCCGGCTGACCGGTTGACGCCCTGTTCCTCGGCGTGTCCGGGGCACTACGATGGGCGCGTGGACTTCTGGGTGTGGTGGCTGATAGCCGCCGGAGGATTCGGCATCGCACTGGTGCTCACCACCATGCCGGAGCTGGGGATGCTCGGCGCCGGCGCCGTGGCGGCCGCGGTCACCGCCTCGCTCACGGACAACCTGGTCCTCCAGGTCGTGGTGTTCGCCGTGGTCTCCACGGCGCTGATCGCCGTCGTGCGCCCGATCGCCCGCCGTTCCCGCAACGGCCCACCCGAGCTGCGCAGCGGCGTCGACGCCCTGAAGGGACGGTCCGCCCTCGTGCTGGAGCGCGTCGACGCCAACAACGGCCGGATCAAGCTCGCCGGCGAGGAGTGGTCGGCCCGGTCCCTGGGCGACGACGACGCCTTCGAGCCCGGCACCCAGGTCAGCGTCGTCGAGATCGACGGCGCCACCGCCATCGTGATGTGATGGTCGCCGCGACACCCCAACCGTCCCAACTCAACTAGCAGCAAGGGGAGTACACGATGGACGCCATCATCATCGTGCTGATCATCCTGGTGGTGCTGGTCGTCATCGCGCTCGTCCAAACGATCCAGGTGATCCAGCAGGCCAGCGCGGCCATCGTGGAGCGCTTCGGCCGCTACACCCGCACCCTGAACGCCGGCCTCAACATCGTCGTTCCCTTCATCGACCGCATCCGCAACCGGATCGACCTGCGGGAACAGGTCGTTCCCTTCCCGCCGCAGCCGGTGATCACCCAGGACAACCTGGTGGTCAACATCGACACCGTCATCTACTACCAGGTGACGGACGCGCGGGCGGCGACCTACGAGGTCTCCAACTACATCCAGGCCATCGAGCAGCTGACCGTCACCACCCTGCGGAACATCATCGGCGGCATGGACCTGGAGCGCACCCTGACCTCCCGCGAGGAGATCAACGCGGCACTGCGCGGCGTCCTCGACGAGGCGACCGGCAAGTGGGGCATCCGCGTCAACCGCGTCGAGCTGAAGGCGATCGAGCCGCCGACCTCCATCCAGGACTCGATGGAGAAGCAGATGCGCGCCGACCGTGACAAGCGCGCGGCGATCCTCCAGGCCGAGGGTGTGCGGCAGTCCGAGATCCTCCAGGCCGAGGGCGCCAAGCAGTCCGAGATCCTGCGCGCCGAGGGTGACGCCCGCGCCGCCGCCCTCCGTTCCGAGGGTGAGGCCCAGGCGATCCGCACCGTCTTCGAGGCGATCCACGCGGGCGACGCGGACCAGAAGCTGCTCTCCTACCAGTACGTGCAGATGCTGCCGAAGATCGCCGAGGGCGACTCCAACAAGCTCTGGATCGTGCCCAGCGAGATCGGCGACGCGCTCAAGGGCCTGGGCGGCAACCTCAACCGCCTCACCGGCGCCGGGGACAACGACAACGGCGGCGGTGGCAACGGCGGGGGCCAGCCGGCCCTCGACAAGCCCCCGGCCCCCCGGGAGCGCCCCCGCATCGAGTGAGCCCGCGGCGCTCACCCACGACGGCGACGCGACGGTGCCGCCCGGGAGTCGATCTCCGCGGGCGGCACCGTCGCGTCGCCGTCGGGCGCGGAAGGTCAGGCGGCGCCGGCCATCCCGGTCCGCGCCGCCAGCCACTCCGGCAGCGCGGCGGACGCGCCCCCCGCTCCCAGCGCCAGCACCAGGGCGTCCGCCGGAGTCGGCTGGAACGGCTCGACCAGCAGCCGCATCCCGGCCTCGGCCGGCGTCCGGTTCGCCTTGCGGCGGTTGTCGTCCGCGCAGGCGGCGACCGTGTTCAACCAGGTGTCCCCACCCCCGCGCGAACGCGGCACCAGGTGGTCCACCGTGCTCGCCCGCCGACCGCAGTAGGCACAGCGGTGCCTGTCCCTGACCAGCACCCCCCGGCGTGACCAGGGCGCCTGTTGTCGAAAGGGAACCTTCACAAATCGCCGCAACCTGATCACCTGGGGAACCGGGAGGTCGAGGGCCGCCGCCCGGAAGTGCACACCCGGCACCGCGTGCTCCAGGTCCGCCTTGCGCTGCAACACCAGCACCACGGCCCGACGCGGCGAAACCGTCGACAGCGGCTCGTAGCTCGCGTTCAACACCAGGGTTCCCGACACCCCGACCACCTCCCCGTCTCCCGCACCGCCACCCCCGGCGGTCCGGCACCCACTGTGCCGCCACCACCACGGTCGGACAACGCAATTTCCCCCGCCTCCACGGCACGGGAACGGGAGATGAACGACGGACGGGCCCCCGCCGGGGACCCGTCCGTCGCTCCTCGGGTACGCGGGGCACCGCCTCAGGCGGGCACCTCGTACTCGGCGATCAGCCGCGCCCGCCCGATCGCGTGGAAGCGCAGCATGAACCCGACCTGGGCGGGCGTCGCGTTCTCGTCCGGGCCCAGCTTCTCCTGGTCCACGGCGTAGACGGTGAAGACGTAGCGGTGGGGCCCGTCACCGGGCGGCGGCGCGGCCCCGCCGAAGTCCCGCGTCCCGTAGTCGTTGCGCGCCTGCACCGCCCCGTCCGGCAACCCGGCGCCGCCCGCGGCCCCGGCCCCCGCCGGCAGCTCGGTCACCGAGGCGGGCAGGTCGAACAGCACCCAGTGCCAGAACCCGCTCCCGGTCGGCGCGTCCGGGTCGTAGCAGGTGACGGCGTAGCTCCGGGTGCCCTCGGGAGCCCCGGACCAGCTGAGCTGAGGCGAGGTGTTGCCCCCGGCGTGCACCTGCGCGTCGGGCAGGGTCGCCCCCTCGTCGAACCCCTCGCTGGTCACCTCGAACGCGGCCACCGGCGGGTGGAAGTCGTGGGGCAGGGGACGACGGCGCAACTCGGACATAGAGCGGAAACCTCCTCGTCGAACGGTTTGCTGGCCCCGTTAGCCTAGTCAGCGGACCACCCAGGAGACCCGAAGAGCCGCGGGAAGACCCGAGGAAGACGCAGGAAGATCCACGTGCCGACGAAGCCCAGCCCCGAGCAGCCGCTGCCCCGCGACTTCTTCGACCGACCGGTGCTCGACGTCGCGCCCGAGCTGCTCGGCCGCACCCTGGTCCGTACCTCCGAGGAGGGGACGATCACCGTCCGGATCACCGAGGTCGAGGCCTACGCGGGCGAGATCGACCCCGGCTCCCACGCCTACCGCGGTCGCACCGAGCGCAACGCCTCGATGTACGGGCCGCCTGGCCACGCCTACGTCTACTTCACCTACGGCATGTGGCACTGCCTCAACCTGGTCTGCGGACCCGAGGGCCACGCGAGCGGTGTGCTGCTCCGCGCCGGCGAGATCCTCACCGGGACCGAACTGGCCCGCGCACGCCGGCCGAAGGCGCGCAAGGACCACGAGCTGGCCAAGGGGCCGGCCCGCCTGGCCACCGCGCTCGACGTGGACCGCGCACTGAACGGCACGGATGTCTGCGGGGCGGACCCCGCCGCCCCACTCCGCGTCCGGCAGGGCACGCCCGCCGTCAGCCGACTGGTCAACAGCGGCCCACGCACCGGGATATCGGGCCCCGGCGCGGTGCACCCGTGGCGCTACTGGATCGCGGACGACCCCACCGTCAGCCCCTACCGGGCCCACCAACCCCGGCGACGAGCTGCGCGGCTTGACGCCGGGGCAACAGGGTCGTAATGTAGATCGAGTCGCCTGAAGCAGACGCTCCTGGAAGACGGTCGTCAGACCCTTCGGAGCAGCTTGGGCGACAACCCACTACAAAGCAGCGGACTCTCCCTCCGGGGCCTTTTTCGGCTTGCCGAAAACAACCAGGAGGAACCCGATTTGGAATTCGGGCGGGGTTGGTTCTAAAGTAGTGGACACAGCGAAGGGAAGCGCCCGGAGGGCCCTGAGAGGGGTTTGAAGGAAGCGTCCGTTCCTTGAGAACTCAACAGCGTGCCAAAAGTCAATGCCAGATTTTTGAGTTATTT
>NZ_OCNE01000011.1 GCF_900230195.1 Streptomyces zhaozhouensis | reverse complement strand
AGCGCCTCCCCGACATCGTCGGCGAACTCCTGGAGCTCCCGCGCCAACTCCCGCACCTCGTCGGGCTCACCTGGCGTCGGATCGGAATCCATGTCGACGGGCGACCAGTCGGACGGACGTGCCACGGGCTTCCCCTCCCACGGGCGTCGGGGGCACCTACCGAGAAAAGCTACTCAGAGTAATTCGATGGTGTCAATGAGTTGCTCTTCGTGGTCGCCTCGCAAGGGTGCGAATCGGCCAAACTCCGGTATGTCGTGAACAGGTCGGCCCTCCGCGGGGCCGTCCGCGGTCCGCCGCCCCGGAAAACCGGCGGCGCTCGGCCCCGCCACGCGCTACCGTGCGTGCCATGCAGCGTGCCGCGATGACGACGACGCCGGAGTGGGTCCCGGCGCGCTGACCGATGTTCGTCACCGAAGCCCCGGGCCAGTGGCCCGGGGCTTCGGCGCGTGGTCACCCCGCCCGTGGTTCCCGTCCTCCGAGGAGACCACCGTGAGTACCACCCCCGCCGTCAACGACCACCGCAGGCTCGGCCGTGAGCTGGAACTCTTCGACACCGATCCGCTGATCGGCGCCGGGCTGCCCTACTGGCTGCCGGACGGCGCGGCCGTGCGGCACGCCTTGGCCGAGTATCTGCACGCCGTCGAGCGCCGAGCCGGCTACCGGCACGTCGCCTCGCCGGTGCTGGGCAAGCGGGAGCTGTACGAGATCTCGGGCCACTGGGCGCACTACCGGGACGACATGTTCCCGCCGATGGACGTCGGCGACGAGCAGTTGGTGCTGCGGCCGAGCCTCTGCCCCCACCATGCGTTGATCTACCGTTCCCGCTCCCGCAGCTACCGGGAACTTCCCTTGCGTTTCGCGGAGTTGGGCGGGATGTACCGCTCGGAGCGGTCCGGGGTGCTGGGCGGGCTGAGCCGGGTGCGGGCGATCCAGCTCAACGACGCGCATGTGTTCTGCGCGTTGGAGCAGGTGGCCGGCGAGGTGCGCGACGCCCTGGAGCTGATCCGCCGGGCCCACCGGGCGCTGGGCGTCGCCCCGGCCCGCTACCGCCTCTCGCTCCCGGGGCCGGGCGGGAAGTACGTCGACAACCCCGAGCTGTGGCGCCGCTCCACCGCGCTGCTGCGGGAGGCGCTGGACGGGGCGGGGCTGCCGTACGAGGCGGAGGAGGACGAGGCGGCGTTCTACGGGCCCAAGATCGACGTCCAGGTGGTCGACGGCCTGGGGCGGGAGACCAGCCTCTCCACCGTGCAGGTCGACTTCCACCTGCCCGAACGCTTCGACCTGCGCTATGTCGGCGCCGACGGCGCGCGACACCGGCCGGTGATGGTGCATCGCAGCATCGTCGGAAGCGTGGAGCGCGCGGTGGCGCATCTGATCGAGGTGCACGCCGGCGCGTTTCCCGCGTGGCTCGCGCCGGTGCAGTTGGCCATCCTGCCGGTGACCGACGCGGAGCGACCGGCCGCCCAGGCGCTGGCCCGCCGGGTCCTCGACCTCGATCTGCGGGCGTGCGTGACCGACCCGGAGCGCGGCACCCTCGGCGCCCGCGTCCGGGAGGCGCGGCTGGTGCCCTACCAGCTGGTCATCGGCCCCGCGGAGGCGGCAGCAGGGCTGGTCGCCGTCCGTCTCCGCGACGGCCGTCGACTGCCCCCGCTCCCGGCGGAAGAGGTGCTGGAACGGGTGGCCGCGCTGGTGGGGGCGCACTCCACCGCGCTGTGGGAGCCGGCCTCGGACGCCGAGCGGAACGAGCCGGCGTGAGCCGTCAACCGGCGGAGGCCAGAAAACGCTCCGCCAGCCCCCGGGCCCGTCGCCGGACCCGCGCGACGGCCTCGGGGGTGTTGTACGCGGCGAACGGCGGCCACAGCCACACATAGGTCGCCAACTCTTCGGCGACCAGCGCCCGTTCCCAGGTCCTCACGTCCCCGGCGCGGTGCGCCAGATAGCCGTCGAGAAGCGTCCGGGGCACCACGGTGCCGCCCGGGGTGGCCCGGACGCTGAGAAACGCCAGGTCGGATACGGGGCGGCCCACTCCTGCCGTCTGCCAGTCGCAGAAGACGGGGGTGCCGTCGGCGAGCACCAGGTTCTCCGTGTGGCAGTCGCCGTGCCCGAAGACCGGGGCGGGCGCGGCCATCCGGCGGCGGAGGACGTCGACGGCGGCCAGCAGCGCGGGCAGCTCCGGCAGGGCCCGCGCCCAGAAGGTCTCGACGGCCGGCAGATCGGGGTCGGCCAACGCGGCGAGCAGCGGGTCGGGCCGCTGCCAGCCCTCGGCCGGCGGCACCATGGCGTGCAGCGCGGCCAACTCGCGGCCGAGCGTCGCCCAGTGCTCCGGCGTCCAGTCGGCGACGGGGCGCGGCTCGCCGGCGAAGCCGAGAAGCAACGCCACCCCGTCCGCGCCCTCCCACCCGTCGAGCAGCGGCGGCACCCGCACGGGGACGACGGGGGCGAGCTCCCGATAGAAACGCAGCTCACGCCGGGTGTCGACGAGTGTGGCCGCGCCCGCGGCCGCCGACACGACCTTCAGAAAGGCCGGAGCTCCACCGGACGTCCGCACCCGGCCGACCCACGCCCCGGAACGGGACTCCAGCGGGGCGCCCCCGCTCTCGGCCACCACGCCGAAGGCCCGCAGCGTCCGCGCCAGCAACCCCTCCGCCACCCCGCCCGTCCCTCCCGGCGCCGGGGGCGCCGGTCAGCCGTCCGCTGCGGCGGCGGATCCGCCCCCGGTCGCGGACTCGTTCTCGGCCGCGCGGCGGATGGCGGCGTCGCGGGAGCGGACGTACCAGAGGCCGATCAGCCCGAGCCCGGCGCCGGCGGCGCAGGTCCAGAGCCACCAGAGGCGGTCGTGGTCGTCGAACCAGCCGTAGAAGGGAAGCTGGACGACGAAGAGCGCGGCCCAGACGAGGGTGCCGACGAACACCGTGCGCACCGGGTCGCCCTCAAGCGGCTCGGGTGCCTCTCGTTTGCCGTCCGCCAGATCGCCCCAGCGCATCGCGCCAGCCTCCCCTGTCAGTGAACCGTCCGCCGGCTCAGCGTACCCCCGGGGCCTGGGGCACGCGGGAGTGCGCCGGGGCGCGGGCGAAGGCGCGGGGAGGGGTGCGGTTGCTCACTCCGGTGGGTCGCAGGAATGTACAGGGGCCTCCGATCGTCCTATATTTCGTTAGGCAAGCTAATGAGCGAACGGTGGTGTGGATGCCTCACGCGATGGACGGCCCGGAGGACGCCGAGGCGGTCAACACGTTGCGTGTCGGGGTGCTGAGGCTCTCCCGACGGCTGCGCCACCTCTCCGTCGACCGCACGCTCAGCCTCGCCGAGCTGTCCGCCCTCGGCACGCTCGCCCGCTGCGGCGCGATGACCCCGGGGGAGCTGGCCCGCAAGGAGCATGTGCAGCCCCCGTCGATGACCCGCATCCTGTCGTTGTTGCAGGAGCGCGGCCTGGTCGCCCTCCAGCCGCACCCGGAGGACCGCCGGCAGAAGCTGGTGGCCGCCACCGACGCCGCCGAGGAGATGCTCGCCGCCAGCCGGGAGCAGCGGAACGCCTGGCTGGCCGGGCTCGCCGACGAGCTGACCGAGGAGGAGTGGGAGGCGCTGCGCGCCGCCGCTCCCGTGCTCCACAAGCTCGCCCACTTGTAGCGCCCTCGCGCCACCACCCCGAACCCACACCACAGGCACGACCAGCAGGATCAGCACAGCCAGTAGGACCAGCACGACCAGCACGGAAACGTACTAAGGAGAGTCTCCCTTGAGTCCGGGACCCGGAGCAGGCTCCGCACCCGCATCCCTGACCGCAACCGACAAAGTGTCCACCTTCAGCTCCTTCCGGGTGCGCAACTACCGCATCCACTTCTTCGGCAACGCGATATCCAACATCGGCACCTGGATGCAGCGCATCGCCCAGGACTGGCTGGTCCACGAGCTGACCGGCTCCGCCGCCGCCGTCGGCATCACCCTCGCGCTGCAGTTCCTCCCGATGCTGCTCTTCGGCCTCTACGGCGGTGTCCTCGCCGACCGGGTCGACAAGCGCAAGCTGCTCATCGGCACCCAGGCCGCACTCGGTCTCACCGGCCTCACCCTGGCGGCTCTGACCTTCACCGACGTGGTGAACGTCTACCACGTCTACGTCCTGGCCTTTCTCGTCGGCCTGGTGACCGTGGTCGACAACCCGGCCCGCCAGACCTTCGTCTCCGACATGGTCGGCCCGCGCCTGCTGCGCAACGCGGTCTCCCTGAACTCGGCGAACTTCCAGTCGGCCCGGCTGATCGGCCCGGCGGTGGCCGGCGTCATGATCGCCGCCGTGGGCGGCGCGTGGGCGTTCCTCGCGAACGGACTCTCCTTCATCGCTCCGATCATCGGGCTGCTGATGATGCGCACCTCCGAGCTGAACCCCGCGGAGCGGGTGCCCCGCGGGCGGGGCCAGCTGCGGGACGGGCTGCGCTACGTGGGCGGACGGCCCGACCTGCTGTGGATGATCGTGCTGGTCGGCTTCATCGGGACCTTCGGCTACAACTTCGCGATCTGGCTGGTCGCCTTCACCGACCAGGTCTTCGCGTCGGGCCCCGGCACCTTCGGTCTGCTCAACTCGCTGATGGCGGGCGGCTCCGTGGTCGGCGCCCTGCTGGCGGCCCGGCGCGGCAGCAACCGGACGCGGTTCACCGTCGGGGCGGCGGCCGTCTTCTCCTCCCTGCTGGTGGTGGCCTCGGCGGCGCCGAACTTCGTGGTCTTCGCCGTGCTGATGCCGCTGATCGGGCTGGCCGGGATGACCTTCCAGGTGACCGCCAACTCGACCATCCAGATCTCCAGTGACCCGGCGATGCGGGGCCGGGTCATCAGCCTCTTCATGATGGTCTTCGTCGGCGGCACCCCCATCGGCGGGCCCCTGGTCGGCTGGCTGAGCGACGAGTTCGGCGCCCGGGTGGGGCTGATCAGCGGTGGCCTGGTCTGCCTCGCCGCGGCCGTCGGTGTGGCCCTGATCCTGGCCAGGATCGGCGGGCTGCGGCTGCGGATCAGCCTGCGGGCGGGCAGCCGAGGGCTCGCCCTGGTGCCGCGCGACCCGGAAGAGGTGACCGCCCCCGCGGGCGCGGCCATCCGTCCCGTAGCCTGACCGGCCGCCCCGACGACGCGGCACCGGACCGGGCCCGACCCACGGCCCGGGGCGGTGCCGCGCCGTCCACCCCGCCACTCCTCCCACCGAACGGGCCGCCGGCCCTGAGAGAGACGGACCCCGTGCACTCCCCGGAAGCCGCCGAACCCACGCCCGTCCCGGACCCGGTCGAGACGCTGACCGCGCTGGGGCACCGCCCTCTCGCCCTGCTCGGAGCGGGGATGGAGGGCACCGTCCACCGGCTGGCCGACGGGCTGGTCGGCAAGGTCTGGCACAGCGGGCGGGCCGCAGGGGACGCCCGGCGGCTCGCCGCCTTCCACGGCGAAGTCGCCGCCCAGCGGCTGCCGTTCGCCACGCCCGAGCCGGTGGCCGTCCAGGAGCACCGGGGCGTCGTGGTGACCGTGGAGCGCGAACTGACCGGCACGCCGCTGAGCGAGGCCGACTTCCTCGGCCCGGAGGCGGGGCACGCCGCCTTCGTCGAGGTGGTGGCCGCGCTCGGCGCGACCACGGCGGGCCCGGCCGCACGCGCCCTGCCCGCGCCCGGCGAGAGCGAGCCGCTCTGGGCGGGGCACGCGTCCTGGCCCGAGGCGCTGGCGGCCCTCGTCGAGCGCCGCGCGGAGGCCGGCCGTCCCGCGCTCACCCGCGCCCTCCCCGAACTGGACGCCGTGCTCGACGCGGTCCGCTCCCGGCTCCACGACCTGCCGACCCGGGAGGCGCCGGCCGTGGTGCACGGCGACATCTGCCCACCCAACATCCTGGTCGACCGGGACGGCACGGTCGTCGGGCTGCTGGACTGGGGCTTTCTGAGCACGGCCGGGGACAACGCCTTCGACGCCGCCACCGCCGCCGGCTTCTACGACATGTACGGGCCCGAGGCCCGCGCCCACGACGAGGCGCTGCTGGCCGCCATGACCGAACGCCTCGGGCACCCGAGGGAGACGCTGCTCACCTACCGGGCGGCCTACTCGCTGGTCACCGCCACGGCCTACTCCTCGTCCGGCGAGGACGGCCACTTCGCCTGGTGCGTGGAACTCCTCCACCGTCCCGAGGTGCGCCGGCTGCTCGGCCTCGGGCGCTAGGCGATCCGTCCGGCGTCCGGCGGCGCCCCGCCCCGGGCTCCGTCCGCACCCGCCGATCCCGGCGCGCACGCGGCGCGCGAGCCGCCCCGCCCACGCTCGGGCGCGCCCGACGCCCCGGACCCACGCGCCGACCAAACCGTTCCCCGACCGTCCCATCGGAATCCTCCCCCTCGGAAAGCCCTGCTCCCTCACCGCCGCGCACCACCCGCGACAGATTCAGCACACAGAGTAACGAAGCGCGGGGCGGAAAGTAACCCTGAGTGCCGGAAAAACTTCGCGCCGCCCGTGCGCCCCCCGCCCCGACCTAGCATGAGCGGCCATGAGGACCTTCTCCGCACTGCTTCCGCCGACCGACGCGCTCGACCAACTGGCCGATGCCATAGCTCCGTTGAGCGGGCACTCCGTCGACGAGGAGCGGCTGCGGTGGTCGGACCGGGCAAACTGGCACCTCACCCTCGCCTTCTACGGCGAGACCGAGGAGTACCGGCTCCCGGCGCTCGACGAGGGCCTGACGCGGGCGGCACGGGGCGTCGAACCGTTCACGTTGCGGCTGGTCGGCGCGGGCGCGTTCGGGCGGCGTCACCTGTGGGTCGGCGTCGGCGGAGCGTTGGAGCCGCTGCACCGGCTGGCCGCCGCGAGCGCCGTGGCGGGCCGCGCCGCCGGTACCCCGGGCGGGACGCCGCACGACGCCTACCGCCCCCATCTCACGGTCGCCTACGGCCGGGGCTCGGGCCGGGACCTCGACCGACCGCTGGCCGCCCTCGCGGCGTTCGAGGGACGGGAGTGGACGGCCTCCTCGCTGGTGCTGATGGGCGCGGAGGACCGCCCCGGCGAGGGCACCCGCTACCACGTCCGGGAGAGCTGGCGGCTGGGAGCGGCGAACGGACGTGCGTGAGCTCGGCGTACCGTGGGGCTGTGAACGCGAAGACCAGAGCACGCATCGTGAGTGCCGCCCTCGTCCTGATCCTCGCCGTGGTCGCCGTCGCCGCGGCCCTCGGCGGCTGACCCGGGGCGCCCCGGGCAGCCGAGACACCCCCGGTGCGACCCGCCCCGGGAGCGACGCGACCCGCCGCCCCGGGAACGCCGGGACGACGGGCCACGCGGCGAGCTCACCGGGCCGGGAAGCCGTCCGTCACCAGGCGAAGGACTCGGGTGAGGCGCCGGGCCCCGGGAAGATCCGGTCCAGCTCGGTGAGGATCTCCTCGCTCAGCTCCAGCTCCACCGCCCGCAGGGCCGAGTCCAGGTGCTCCCTGGTGCGCGGCCCGACGATCGGGCCGGTCACGCCCGGCCTGGTCAGCAGCCACGCCAGCGCCGCGTCACCCGGCTCGATGCCGTGCTTGGCCAGCAGGTCCTCGTACTCCTGGACCCGCGCGCGGAAGGCGCTGTCCGCCAGCGCCTCGGCCGCGCGCCCGCCGGAGCTGCGCGAGGCGCCGCCCTCCCGCTCCTTGCGGATGGCGCCGCCGAGCAGCCCGCCCTGGAGCGGGGACCACGGGATCACGCCCAGCCCGTAGGTCTCCGCCGACGGGATGACCTCCATCTCGGCGCTGCGCTCGGCCAGGTTGTAGAGGCACTGCTCGCTCACCAGGCCCAGCGAACCGCGCCGCGCCGCCGTCTCGTTGGCGCGCGCGATGTGCCAGCCGGCGAAGTTCGACGAGCCCGCGTACAGGATCTTCCCCTGCTGCACCAGCACGTCGATGGCCTGCCAGATCTCCTCCCACGGCGTGTTCCGGTCCACGTGGTGGAACTGGTACAGGTCGATGTGGTCGGTCTGGAGCCGCCGGAGGCTGGCGTCCACGGCCCGGCGGATGTTGAGCGCCGAGAGCTTGTCGTGGTTGGGCCAGGCGGGCTGCCCGTCGCCCGCCATGTTGCCGTAGACCTTGGTGGCCAGGACGACCTTGTCGCGCCGGTCGCCTCCCTTGGCGAACCAGGTCCCGAGGATCTCCTCGGTGCGCCCCTTGTTCTCGCCCCAGCCGTAGACGTTCGCGGTGTCGAAGAAGTTGACGCCCGCGTCCAGCGCGGCGTCCATGATCGAGTGGCTCGTCGCCTCGTCGGCGAGCGGACCGAAGTTCATCGTCCCCAGAACCAGTCGGCTGACCCTGAGCCCCGTGCGTCCCAGCTGTGTGTACTTCATGGACGCAAGCCAACGCCCTGGAGCGCGCTCGAAGCAAGGGGCCCTGCCGGACGGCGGGCCGGTGACGCCCGGGGCCCAGGACGGTTCACCCCGCCGGGCGCGCGCGGGCGATCAGCGTGTTCAGGTTGTCGCGGGTCGCGGCCAGTTCGCCGATCGCCTCCTCGATCCGGTCCCGGTGCGCGGCCAACGCGTCCACCAGTTCCGAGCACGTCGGCTGCAACAGCTCGTCCTCGTCGACCATGCACGGCAGTGCCTCGGCGATCTGCGCGGTGCTCAGCCCGGCGGCGAGCAGGAGGCGGATCCGGCGGACCGCCGCGACGTCCAGCTCGGTGTACACCCGATAGCCGCTCGGCAGCCGCTCCGGCCGCAGCAGTCCCTGCTCCTCGTAGTAACGCAGCCCGCGCTCGCTGACTCCGGTCCGCCGCGCCAGCTCTCCGATGCGCACGCCCGCCTCCCGGCCGTTGGCTTGACTCTGACGTCAACGTCAAGCTTTACGTTACCCGGCATGACATCCGGTACGACTTCCACGCCCACGCCCACGCCCACCCCCACCCCCGTCACCGTCCTCGGGCTCGGGCCGATGGGCCGCGCCCTGGCCACCGCCTTCGCCGCCGCCGGCCACCCCACCACCGTCTGGAACCGCACTCCCGGCAAGGGGGCCGGCCTCGACGCCACCGTCGCCGCGACCGCCGCCGAGGCGTCGGCGGCCAGTCCGCTGGTCGTCGTCTGCGTGATCAACCACGAGGCCGTCAGGTCGGTGCTCGACCCCGAGGCGCTGCGCGGGCGCACCCTGGTCAACCTCACCGGCGGCTCGCCCCGGCACGCGCGTGAGACGGCCCGCTGGGCCGAGGAGCACGGCGTCGGCTATCTCGACGGCGTGATCATGACGCCGGTCGGCGGCCCGGACGCGGTCGTGCTCTACAGCGGGTCGGCCGAGGTCCACGGGGCGCACGAGGCGACGCTGGCCGCGCTGGGCGGCACACCGACGCACGTCGGCGAGGACCCGGGCCGCGCGGCCGCGTTCAACATGTCGCTGCTCGACTTCTTCTGGACCTCGATGTTCGGCGTGGTCCACGCCTTCCGACTGGCCTCCGCCGAGGGCGTCGCGCCGGGGGAGCTCGGCGGGTACGCCAGGGCGATGAGCGGGCTGCTGCCCGGGATGATCGACGCGGTGGCCGCGCACGTGTCCGCCGGCCACTTCCCCGGCGACGAGTCGTCCCTCGACTCGGCTGCCTCGCTTCTGGACGACGTCCTCGCCACGGTCCGGGCCAACGGCCTGGACGACGCGATGCTCGCCGCCGGACGCGCCGCCGTGCGACGGGCCGTCGACGCCGGCCACGGCGCCGAGGGCTTCACCCGCCTCGCCGCGCCGTAGGCGTTCTCTTTCGGGGACACCGGCGAAAGAGGCCGGAAAAGCGAAAGCCGGCCATCACCTGCGTGACGACCGACCGTGGAACGCGCCCGGCGAACGTCTCGTCCGTCGGGGCGTGTTCCCGCTTGGTTGTGCCTTGTTCGACGCAAACCTGCCAACGGAGGTCAGCAGTGACTCACTTCTTCAGCTTGGTCGCCGCGATGGCGCCGGCGACGAGGGCACCGAGGGCGCCGATCACCACGAGGTAGATGCCGAAGCCGCTCGACACGTCGACCATCTCCAGAATGGCCTTGGCGTCCGCCTCGGAGACCCCGTCATCCTCGGCGGAGGCGAGCAGAACCCGCTCCGGGTCGAAGAGGTTGATCGCACCGAAGATCAGGGTGATCAGCGAGGGGGCCGCGGCGGCGGCGGTGAGCACCGGCTTCTTGGTGGCCATGCCGGCACCGAAGAGAGCGATCGTCGCGATCCCGAGAAGCAGGGTCCACAGGCCGTCGCCGCTGAGGCCGGCTTCGCTCTCGCTCTGACCGTTGGCCTCGATGGACGCCCAGGCCAGGAGCGAGCCGAGCGCCGCCAGCGCGCCGCCGACCAGGCCGGCGATGTGGATCTGCTGCGGAAGGGCCGGAACGGTCGGGACCGCCGGGGGAGGGGTGTAGGGGCCGGGCTGCTGCTGTCCGTATGCACTCATGCCGGCAGACGCTAGGAAGCGGGGCCTCTCCCCGCAACCTGCTTGTCCGATAGGCGGTTTATGCCGCCGTTTTCTTCGCGTAAATGCATCCATCCACCGAAGAATGTTTTCATTCGGAGGCGGCGTTCCGCTTCAACCCGAATGGGTCGCACGCACGTGGAACGACCGGCTGCCCCCTATGGTTCCCCCCTTGTCGGCTCGTTACTCCCTTCAGAAAAAGGCGAGTTGAGCCGTCCGCCCCCCGGCGGTGCCGTAACTTCCGTTATTTCTTACGCAGTTGGGTGGCCGACAGGATGCCGGCGACCAGGACGCACGCGGCGGCGGTGAGGGTCAGGTACAGCCCGGTGCCGGCCGTGAGGTCGATCTGCGAGGTGAACTGCTCCCACTGCTCGTCCGGGACCGACTGGCCCAGCTCGTCCTCGACGTCGGCGCGGGCGAGCCGCTCCAGGTTGAAGAAGTTGAGCAAGCCGATGGCGAGGATGAGCAGCCCCGGTATGGCGGCCGCCGCGTTCAGCACCGGCTTCTTGGCCGCGAGGGCCGCGCCGAACAGGGCGAGGGCGACGACGCCGAGGATCAACGTCCACATGCCGTCGCCCGCGGTGCCCCGCGCGCCCGAGTTGTCCGCGACCAGGTCGCCCTCGGCCGTGACCCAGGCCAGGAACGACCCGACGATCGCGAGGCCGGAGCCGACGAATCCGAGGATGTGCAGCTGACGCCCGAGCGCCGGGCCGGAGTTCGCCGGTGGTGGCGGCGGGCCGGGGGCGTTCCAGGCGGGCGGCTGGTGACCGGCGCCCGGCTGCTGCCCGTAGGGCTGTTGCTGTTGTTGCCCGGGGGGCTGGCCGTAGGCGGGCGGCTGCTGCTGCCCCTGGCCGGGGTAGCCGTACCCGGGCTGTTGCCCCGGCGCCTGCGGCTGTCCGTAGGCCGGAGGCTGCTGGCCGGGCGCCTGAGGCTGCCCCTGGGGCTGGCCGTAGGGCTGCCGCGGCTGCTGGCCGTAACCGGGTTGCTGTGGTGTGGGTGGGCCCGAGGGCTGTCCCTGGCCGGGGTATCCGTAGCCGGGCTGTTGGCCCTGGCCTGGCTGCCCCTGGCCGGGCTGCTGCCCGTAACCGGGCGGTCCGTATCCGCTCATGGACACCGAGACTAGAAAGCAGTCAAGCGTGACGCAATGGTCGGCGTCACCCGGTTCGCCCGGCGCGGCCCCCGGGGGCCCTCCGGAACGGGCGCACTGGCCCCGCGCGCCGCGCTCGGGGGATGGCACTCTTGGAGCCATGCCCACCTGGATCTCGCGCGTGCTGGTCGTTCCCTGCCTGGTGGCGGGGGTGTGGATCGCCGCGCTGCCGGCCACGGCGGCGGGGGAGACGGAACGGGGGCCGGCGCCGGAGGCGTTCACGCTCACCGACGAGCGGCTGACCGAGTCCAGTGGGCTGGCGGCGAGTTCGACTCATCCGGACGTCTACTGGACGCACAACGACAGCGACGACGCCGCGCGGATCTTCGCCGTGGACGGCACCACGGGCGAGACGGTGGCGACCATCGACCTGGCCGGGGTGACGGCGCGGGACGTCGAGGCGATCTCGCTGGGGCCCGACGGCGACCTCTATGTCGCCGACATCGGGGACAACTTCGACGGCGCGTGGGAGGAGGTGTGGATCTACCGGCTGCCCGAGCCGGCGGAGTTGGCCGACGCCACGGTGACGCCGACCGTCCACACCGTCCGGTACGCGGACGGGCCGCGCAACGCCGAGGCGCTGATGGTCCATCCGGAGACGGGAAGGGTCTACATCGCCAGCAAGAACGGGGACGGCGGGGGCGGTCTCTACGCCGGGCCCGAGGAATTGTCAGAGGCGGAGGCTAATGTCTTCGAGCGGGTGGCCGACATCGAGTTGGAGGTGACGGACGGGGCGTTCGCGCCGGACGGCAGCAGGCTGCTGCTGCGGGGCTACTTCGCGGCGCGGATGTACGCCTGGGGCGAGGACGGGCAGCCCCGGCGGTTGGAGCGGCGGGTGCGGGTCCCGCTTCAACGGCAGGGGGAGTCGCTGACCTTCGCGGGCGGCGGACGGTATGTGATGTTCGGTTCGGAGGGTCCCAACAGCCCGGTCGAGCCGGTGGAGTTGGAGGGGGAGCTGCTGCCGGAGAGCGTCGCGGCCGAGGACCGCGCGGGAGAGGAGGGGGAGTCGGGGACCGGTGAGGGGGAGGAGGCCGCCGACGGGAGCGGCGACGCGGAGAAGGACGACGAGGGCGGCATGAGCGCCAACGCGGTCGTCGTGCTGCTGGTGATCGGCGCGGTCGCGGTGCTGGCGTCGCGGCGCCTGCCGACGGGCGGGAAGTAGCTCACCCGCCGGTGCCGGCGCCGGGGGTGTCGTCGTCGACCGGCCCGCAGTCGGGGGGCTGCTCCGGCGCCGGCGGGCCGTCGGGGCGGGACGCCTGGCAGGCGGCGACGAAGGAGGCGATGCCGTCGAGCACCCGTTCCATCCCGAAGTCGAGCATCGACTCCTGCGACATGGAGAAGGCCTCCGCGCTCAGCCTCATCAGGTGCGGGAACGAGTGGCGCGTCATCGCCTCCTCGATCGCGGGTCCCTGCGCCTCCCAGAACTCGTCGTCCGTGATCCCGGTCTCCTCGTGGGCCTGCCGCAGCAGCACATAGTGGCGGGCGGTGCCCGTGACATAGGAGTCGACGGTGACGATGATCTGGATCTTCTCCGGGTCCGTGAGGCTCAGGCCGTCCAGCGTGGCGAGGCTGTACTCCAGGCCCAGCATGGAGTTGGGCCCCAGCACCGGCCGGGACTGGTTGACCTGGAGCAGCCAGGGGTGGTCCAGGTAGAGCCGGTAGGTCTCGCGCCCGATCCGCTCCAGGCGGGCGAGCCAGCTCTCGCCGGCCGTCTCCGCCTCGTCGTGGCTGCTCGGTGCCGAGACGTGGTCGAGCATCAGATACAGCAGCTCGGTCTTGGCGGGCACATAGCGGTACAGCGACATGGTGCCGACGCCCAGCTCGGCGGCGACCCTGCGCATCGAGAGCGCGGTGAGCCCCTCGCGGTCGGCCAGTCGGACGGCGGCGGAGACGATCGCGTCCAGCGACAGTCCGGGCTTCGGGCCGCGGCTGCGCTGGCCGCGCCCCCGCCACAGCAGCTCAAGGCTGCGGCTGATGGCCGCATGGCTCTGCTCGATCTCCGAAGTCATCGCGCACCATCCTAAAACCGCTCGACGAATCGAGTACAACGTACGCTACATTGGGTACGTCGTACTCAGTACGGCGTACCCAGTTATGGCGCTCGGAAGCGAGATCGGTCGTCGGTGTCCCGCAGCGGGCGCGCGGCGGGAGGGGAGAAGGGCATGGGGTCGTCCGACTACTCGGTCGTGGCGGAGGGGCTGCGCAAGCGCTACGGGGACAAGGTCGCCCTCGACGGGCTCGATCTGGCCGTCCGGCGCGGGACGGTGCTGGGCCTGCTCGGGCCCAACGGGGCCGGCAAGACCACCTCGGTGCGGATCCTGTCGACGCTGCTGCGCGCCGACGGGGGACGCGCGGAGGTGGCGGGGGTCGACGTGCGGGCGGAGCCGGCGCGGGTGCGCCGACGGATCGGCCTGACCGGTCAGAACGCCGCGGTGGACGAGATCCTCAGCGCCCGGCAGAACCTCCGGATGTTCGGCCGCCTCTACCACCTGGACCACGCCACCGCGTGGCGGCGGGCGGAGGAGCTGCTGGCGCAGTTCAGCCTGGCGGAGGCGGCCGACAAGCAGGTCAAGGGGTTCAGCGGGGGGATGCGCCGCCGGCTGGACCTGGCGGCCAGCATGATCCTGGCGCCGCAGGTGCTCTTCCTCGACGAGCCGACCACCGGGCTCGACCCGCGCGGGCGCAGCGAGGTGTGGGACGCGGTGCGCTCGTTGGCCGCCGGCGGCACCACGGTGCTGCTGACCACGCACTATCTGGACGAGGCCGACAAGCTGTCGGACCGGATCGCGGTCATCGACCAGGGCCGCAACATCACCGAGGACACCCCCGCCGGCCTCAAGCGCGCCGTCGGCGGCGACCGGCTCG
This sequence comes from Streptomyces zhaozhouensis, assembly GCF_900230195.1. Taxonomy (GTDB): domain Bacteria; phylum Actinomycetota; class Actinomycetes; order Streptomycetales; family Streptomycetaceae; genus Streptomyces; species Streptomyces zhaozhouensis. The sequence continues at coordinate 208,593 of NZ_OCNE01000011.1, read as the reverse complement.
AGGTGGTGCTGACCGACCCGGCCGACCTGGAGCGGACGGTCAAGACCATGGCCCGGGTGACCAAAGGCGTGGGCCCCGAGCGGGACGAGGAGTCGCTGCGGGTGCACACCCCGGTGGCCGACGGCGTGGCCGCGTTGACCGCCGTGGCGCGGGAGCTGGAGGAGCGCGCCGTCTCCGTCGAGGACATCGGGCTGCGGCGTCCCACGCTGGACGAGGTGTTCCTCCGTCTCACCGGCGGCGACGCCTCCCCGGTGCCCGGCCAGCAGGCGAACGACCCGAAGGAACGGCGGCCGGCCGACGCGTCGTCCGCCGCGGAGCCGAGTGAGGAGACCCACGCATGAGCAGCGGCACGGCACCCGAGCGGCCAGCCCCGCCCCTCGCCCTCGACGACACCGGGCAGGAACGCAGGCTCTACTGGGCCGTCACCGACTGTCTGACCATCGTCCGACGCGAGCTGACCCACCTCGCCAAGCAACCCTCCATGGTCGCCTGGCAGTTGGGCTTCCCGATCGTCTCGGTGCTGCTGTTCGTCTATGTCTTCGGCAGCGCCATGGACGTCGGCGAGGGCGCGGACTACAAGTCCTTCGCGATGCCCGGACTCTTCGCGATGACCATGGCGTTTGGCTTCATGAACACCGCGATGGCAGTCGTGATCGAGAAGGAACGGGGAATCACCGACAGGTTCCGTTCCATGCCCATGGCACCCTCGGCCGTGGTCACCGGGCGCGGCGTCTCCGACGTCGTGCAGGCGTCGTTCGACCTGCTGGTGATGGCGATCATCGCGCTGGTCATCGGCTGGCGCTCCGACGGCGGCCTCTGGGCGACGCTGGGCGCGTTCGGGCTGTTGCTGCTGCTGCGCTTCGCGCTGATCTGGATCGGCGTGTTCCTGGGGCTGATCACCCCGAACCAGGAGGCGGCGGGCAACCTCTTCGCCGTGGCCTTCCCCTTCGGGATGATCTCCAGCGTCTTCACGCCCCCCTCGATGATGCCCGACTGGCTGGGCGCCATCGCCATGTGGAACCCGGTCTCCTCCACGGCCAACGCGATCCGCGACCTCTTCGGCAACCCGATGCCCACCGGCGACAGCTGGATCGAGCAGAACGCGCTGCTGATGGCGATCGTCTGGCCGCTGGTCATCACGGCGGTCTTCGTCCCCCTCGCGGTCCGGCGCTACCAGGCGCTGGGTCGTTGAACTGAGGGGAAGAGGTGGCTGGCCATGACATCCGGAACCCTGCGTGGCGCCCAGATGCCGGTCGAGGACTTCGAGGAGCTGGCGCCCGTGGGGCACTTCGCCGGGCAGGGCGAGTGGGCCGATCCCGAGGGCGTGTCGATGGCGGTCGGGATCACCTCCTACGACCAGGACACCGACCGACGGGACCGGGTCGAGAAGCCGGCGGCCTACGCCGCCGTCGGTGTCCCGGTCTGTCTGCTCGTCGACCGGGACGACTCCACGGTCACCGTGCACGCCGCACCGGAGCGGGGTCGTTATCGCGAGACCCACACCTTCGACTTCGGGGAGCGGGTGTCGCTGCCGGAGCCGGTGCGCATCGATCTCGACACCGAGATCCTCAAGCGCTACGTCCGCTGACCGTCGCCGCCATGGCGGAGGCCCGGCACCCCACGCGGGGTGCCGGGCCTCGGCTGGAGACGGGGAGCGCTCGGGTCAGAGGCGCTCGACGACGTGGTCGACGCAGTGGGTCAGGGCCTCGACGTCGTCCGGGGTGACGGCCGGGTACATGGCGATCCGCAGCTGGTTGCGGCCGAGCTTGCGGTAGGGCTCGGTGTCCACCACGCCGTTCTCGCGCAGGACGGCGGCGATCCGGGCCGCGTCCACGCCGTCGGCGAAGTCGATCGTGCCGACGACCTGCGAACGCGCCGCCGGATCGGTGACGAACGGCGAGGCGAACTCGGACTTCTCCGCCCAGGAGTACAGCCGCGCCGAGGAGTCGGCGGTGCGGCCGACGGCCCAGTCCAGGCCGCCCTGGCCGTTGATCCACTCCAGCTGGTCGGCCAGCAGGAACAGGGTGGCGACGGCCGGGGTGTTGTACGTCTGGTCCTTGCGGGAGTTGTCGACGGCCGTGGGCAGCGACAGGAACTCCGGGATGTGCCGGCCGGAGGCCGCGATCCGCTCGACCCGCTCCAGCGCGGTCGGCGAGAACGCGGCGATCCACAGACCGCCGTCGGCGGCGAAGGACTTCTGCGGCGCGAAGTAGTAGACGTCGGTCTCGGTGATGTCCACCGGCAGCCCGCCGGCGCCCGACGTCGCGTCGACCAGCACCAGCGAGCCCTCGTCCGCGTCCGCGACCCGGTTGATCGGGGCGGCGACGCCGGTGGAGGTCTCGTTCTGGGTGAACGCGTAGGAGTCGACGCCGCGCTCGGCGCGCGGCTGGGCGAAGGTGCCGGGCTCGGCGGTGATCACCGTGGGCTCGTCCAGCCAGGGCGCCTTGCTGGCGGCCTTGGCGAACTTGGCCGAGAACTCGCCGAACGACAGGTGCTGCGACTTCGCCTCGATCAGGCCGTGGGTGGCGATGTCCCAGAACGCGGTCGAGCCGCCGTTGCCGAGCACCACCTCGTACCCCTCGGGGAGGGACAGCAGCGAGGACACTCCCTCACGCACCCGGCGCACCAGACTCTTCACCGGCGCCTTGCGATGAGAGGTGCCGAGCAGGGAGTCGCCGGTCGCCGCCAGGGCGTTCAGCGCCTCGACGCGCACCTTGGAGGGGCCCGATCCGAACCGGCCGTCGGCGGGCTTGATCTCAGCGGGAATCTCGATATCGGCCACGAGCCGGAGCGTAGTCCCTTCCGGGGGCCGCCGGCACCTCGTCCGGGGGATGAGACGGTGCCCCTGCCGGGGTGGGGGGTTGGTCGACAGCGGTGCCGGGTGGCTCGGGTGGGTGGTCGGCTGTACCGCCGTGGACGGTTGCTCGCGCAGTTCCCCGCGGTGATGCGCGGCCGCTTGGGGGTGGGGGTTGGTCGACAGCGGTGCCGGGTGGCTCGGGTGGGTGGTCGGCTGTACCGCCGTGGACGGTTGCTCGCGCAGTTCCCCGCGCCCCTGCGCGGCCGCTTGGGGGCGCGGGGAACTGCGCGGTGCATTCGTGGCGGGGGTCGGTCGACCGCGGTGCCGCACCGGCCAGGTGGGTTGTCGTTCCCCGGCCCGGTGCGTTCGTGGCGGGGGTCGGTCGACCGCGGTGCCGCACCGGCCAGGTGGGGTGCGGAAGAGGCCTCAGCGGCCGGGCGCCCCGTGCAGCAGAACCGGAAGCTCCGCGAGGTCGTTCTGGGTGACGTTCGGACGGCGCGTCAGCGCCTCGTCGGGGACGGCCGGGGCCAGGTCGGGGAAACGTTCGAAGAGCGCCGGCAGCGCGATCGCCGCCTCCAGGCGGGACAGCGGGGCCCCGGGGCAGACGTGCGGGCCGTGCCCGAAGGAGATGTGCCGTATCGGGGTGGGCCGCGTGATGTCGAACTGGCGGGCGGTCGGGCCGTGTTGCTTCTCGTCCCAGCCGATGGCCACATAGGAGGTGACCAGTCCCTCGCCCTTGGGGATCACCGTGTCGCCGACCTCGATGTCCTCGGTGGCGAAACGTATCAACACGTGAGAGGTCGGCGAGGAGTAGCGCAGGGTCTCCTCGATCACGTTCTCCCAGGGGACCTCGCCGTCGAGGACCAGCGCCTTCTGGTCGGGGTGGGCGAGCAGCCCGCGCACCGCGTTGTTCAGCAGCGCGACGGTGGTCTCGTGACCGGCCGCGATGGCCAGCTGGAGGGTGTTGGTGATCTCGTCGTCGGTCAGCCGCTCGCCGCCGTCGTCCGCGAGGATCAACGCGCTGGTCAGGTCGTCGCCCGGGTGGGCGCGCTTGGCCTCGACGGTCTTCTCGAAGAGGGCGCGCAGCTCGGCGAGCATCTTCGGGACGCGGGCCGGCGGCGTCTGGGTGTTGAAGAACTCGTCGAAGAGCGAGCGCAGCTCCGGCTGGTCGGCGGGGTCGATGCCCATCAGCTCGCAGATGACCGCCATCGGCAGCGGGTAGGAGAAGTGCGCCTTGAGGTCGACCGGTTCGCCGACCGGCTGGGCCGCGAGGTCGGCCAGCAGCCGCTCGGTGACGCGTTCGACGCCGGGCCGCAGCAGGTGCACCCGGCGGGGGGTCAGCGCCTGCGCGACCTTGGCGCGCAGGCGACGGTGTTCGGGGCCGTCCACCGTGAGCATGGAACGAGGCGGAGCGGCCAGCCCTATCAGCGGCCACTCCTCGGATATCTCGCCGCGCTGCCAGGCGCCCCAGGCGTTGACGTCCTTCACCAGCCGCGGGTCGTTCAGCAGCCGGCGGGCTTCCTCGTGTCGGGTGACCGCCAACGCGGTCACCCCGCCCGGGAGTTCGACGCGCGCTATGGGCCCCGCCGCCAGCAGCGCCTCCCCCTCACCTGCCAGGTCGCGGACCAACGGATCGAGCACGATCGTGTCTGCGCCGGGGGAATCGGCCGCGTGGTGGACGGGACAGGTCATCTCTGGCCTCCTAGTGCCGGTGTCGGCGTGAAGCGCACCGGCAGCGCCGTCATGCCCCGCAGCCAGGGTGAGGGCCGCCGGACGAGCGATGCCGGTGGAACGGACAGATCCATGTCGGGGAGCCGGTCGAGGATCACCTCGATTCCGGTCCTCGCGATGACTTCCGCAATCTCCACCGCCGGAAACGGGCAACGGTGCTCCCCGTGACTGAACGAGAAGAAAGCGTTATTGCCGCCCGTCATCCCGCCGGCCCCGCCGTGCTGGTGCACGCGCACCTGGGGGTCGTCGTTGGCGCCCTGGAAGCCGAGCACCATCAGGTCGCCCGCCTTGATGTGACGGTCGGCCAGCCTGGTGTCCCTGCTGGCCCAGCGACCGGCGATGATCTGGCTTGGCGCGTCCTCCCAGAGCACCTCGCGCATCGCCTCGGCGACACTGTTGCGCCCGCCGAAGAAGGAGGCGGCGAACCGGTCGTCGGTGAGCATCAGCCGCAGCGTGTTGCCCATCCAGTCGGCCGTCGGCTGGTGCCCCGAGGTGATGTTCACCATCAGGTCCCAGACGATCTCCTCGTCGGTGAGCCCCCGGGGCGTGGCCAACATGCGGCTGGTCACGTCGGCCCCCGGCCGCTCGCGCCGGGACGCGACCAGCTGCTCCATGGCGTTCACCATGTACTGCTGCCCGTCGATGGCCCTCTCCGTGCCGTCGACCAGGTCGTGCATCGCCTGGCTGAGCGCCGGGCCGTCCTCCTCGGGGAAGCCGAGGATCTGGGCGAGCACGAGGACCGGCAGCAGCTTGGCGTAGTCCTCGATCAGCTCGGCCTCGCCCTGCCCGCAGATCCGGTCCACCAGGGCGTCGGCGTGGCGCTCGACGATGCGGCGCAGCTCGATCTGGTCGACGGCCTCCAACGCGTCGTTGGTGACCGAGACCCGCCGGGTGTGCGCCTCGCCCGTGGTGTAGAGGATCGACGGCTGCTTGCCGACCATGGGCAGCAGCGGCCAGTCGTCGGGGATGTTGTCCCACTGGTTCCACAGTGCCGAGTCACGGCTGAACAGCTCGGAGTCGCTGAGGAGTTGGTGCAGCTCCCGGTAGCCGATGACCAGCCAGGCCGGGATGTCGCCGGCCAGCACGATCGGCACCACGGGCCCGTGCTTCTGCCGCATCTCCCGGTACAGCTCGTGCGGGTCGGTGTGGAAGCGCTCGCCGCTGAGCGGCACGGCGTCCGGGGCGAACCCGCGCGTGCCGACGGGGGAGGACGAGGGGGACGCGGGGGTGGTCACGGAGCGCTCTCCTGGGCGGTGGACAGGGCGTGCAGGTGCTCGACGAGCGTGATCAGCACGTTCTTGCTGGACGGGCGGGAGCGGGCGTCGCAGTCGATCATCGGGACGTCCTCGGAGAGGTCCAGCGCCTCCCGCACCTGTTCGGCGCTGTGCTGGGGGCCGCCGAAGTCGTTGCGGGCCACGATGAACGGTGTGCCGTGGTGTTCCAGGCGGTCGATGGCGTACCAGGAGTCGGCCAGCCGCCGGGTGTCCACCAGGACCACGGCGCCCAGGGTCCCGGTGAAGAGCCGGTCCCAGAGAAACCAGAAACGTTCCTGTCCGGGGGCGCCGAAGAGGTAGAGCACGGTGCGCTCGTTGAGCGTTATCCGCCCGAAGTCGAACGCCACCGTGGTGGAGGTCTTCCCCTGGATGGCGGAGACGTCGTCGACCTGTTCGCCGGCCCGCGTCATCACCTCCTCGGTGTTGAGCGGCCGAATGTCGCTCACGGAACGCACCATGGTGGTCTTGCCCACGCCGAAGCCGCCGACGACCACGATCTTCAGACCGTTGTCGGCTGACCTTCCGAGTGGGGTGCGGTGGGCCGGGCGGTCAGAGGTTGCGGAGTCCAACGAGCACCTGCTCAAGGAGATTCGAGTCGGGTAGGTGTGCGGCCGAACCGGCCGTCTGGGGGTGCCGGGCCGTGATCAGGCCCGAGTCGAGCAGGTCGCTGAGGAGGATGCGCACCACGGTGACCGGGAGCTTCAGCTCGGCCGAGACCTCCACCACCGCCGTCGGGTACTGGCACAGCCGCAGGATGCGGGTGTGCTCCGACTGCATCCCCGGCGTCGCGTCCGACTCGCTCACCACGAGGGTGACCAGGTCGAACGCGTCCGACGAGGCCCGGCTGCGACCCCGGGTCACGGTGTACAGGCGGTCGGGGTCGTCGTCGCGCCCCGGGCGGGTCACGAGGTCCCGCCCCCGCCGCCCTGGCCGCGCGGCGCGGCGCTGAGGTACTCGCCGAGCTGCTCGACCAGCTCGTTCATGTTGTGCCCGATCACGCCGACGTCGGCGTGCTGGTCGGCGACGATCGCCAGGTGGGCGCCGTCGCCGGCCTCCACGATGAAGAGGATGCCGCCGTAGAACTCGGTCATCGACTGGCGCACGCCGCCCGAGCCGTCGCCGAACTCGATGGAGGCGCCGTGCGAGAGGCTCTGGATGCCGGCGGCGATCGCCGCGAGCTGGTCGGCCTGGTCCTCGGAGAGCTCGGGCGTCCGGCAGAGCTTCAGGCCGTCGCGGGAGAGCACCAGCGCGTGCCGGGCGCCCGGGGTGCGGTCAAGCAGCCGCTCCAGCAGCCAGTTGAGCCGCTCGTCCGCCGTCGCTGTCGGGGAGGGATGCCGGGTCCCGGCGGATGATGTGGTCATGGGGTGTGTTCCTCCGGGTGGGACTTTTCTCGGGGGGAGAGTTCGGTCTGGTCGCCGGTGGCGCGGTCCCGTCCCTGGAGGGCCTGACGGAACGCGCCGAACCTGGCGGCGGACTCGGCCGGCGAGTGCGCGGGGGCGGAGGCGGCGCGGTCCTGCCGGGCGCGCTCCTGCCTGTTGGCGTTGGCCAGGGTGCGGCCCCTGCGGCGCTTGGGCAGCCCGCTCTCGCCGAACTGGGGCAGCTCGTCGGTGCCCGTGGACTCCGCGGGGGAGTGCTCGCGCGTGGCCGGCGGGCGGTCGTCGGCGACCGGCGCCGGCGGGACGGGGCGTTCGGCCTCGGGCGCCGGGGTCGGCGAGGGGAGGGGAGCGGCGGCCTTGGCGGGGGCTGCCGGGACGGTCTTCGCGGGGGTGGCGCGGCCCGGCGACTCCTCGGGGGAGCGGGGGCGGCTGATCAGCTCCTGCGGGATCACCATCAGCACGCCCGTGCCGCCCCTGGCGGACGGGCGGAAGGAGACCTTGAGCCCGTGCTTGCGGGCCAGCCGGCCGACGACGGCCAGGCCGAGCCGGGTGCCGGAGAGCGCGCTGAGGTCCAGCTCCCTGGCGGAGACGGCGCGTTCGGCGCGGCGCAGCGCCACGTCGCTCATCACCAGGCCGCTGTCCTCGACGGTGATGACGACGCCGGTCTGCACCTCCTCGACGTAGACGTGCACCTCGGCCGTCGGCGGGGAGAAGTTGGCCGCGTTGTCCAGCAGCTCGGCGAGCGCGTGCATCACGCCCTCGGCGGCGTGGCCGGCGACCGCGACGTTGACCGTGGAGTGCGAACGCACCCGCTGGTAGCCGCCGATGCGGCCCATGGCGCCGCGGATGATGGACTCCATCACGATCGGCTTGGACCAGCGCCGGCCGGAGCGGGCGCCGGTGATCACCGCGATGCTGTCGGCGAGGCGGCCGGCCTGCGCGGTGCGGTGGTCGAGCAGCAGCAGGTCGCCGAGGACGTCCTCGTCGCCGTGCCGGTGCTCCATCTCCCGCAGCTCGGCCAACATGCCGATGGTCAGCGCCTGGAGCCGGGCGGCGGCGCCGGCGCCGGCGGCCAGGGCGGCGGCCTTGCCCGCCTCGGCCCGGCCGACCTCCTCGGCGAGGGTGCGCAGCACCTTGGCCTCGGCGTTGTTGTCCGGGCGGGCGGCGCCCAGCGCCGTGTCGGTCGACGCGCCGCCCCGCAGGCGGCCCACCAGCGCGGGCACCTCCTGGTCGGCGAAGTCGTCGAGGCGGTGCCGCCGTTCGGCCAGCTCGGCGGTGAGGCGTCGGGTTTCGGCCCGGCCGTGCACGGCCCACGGCACCGCGACACAGAGCGCGACCGCGGCGGCTCCGGCGCCCCACGCGAGGGGCAGCCGCACGGAGTCCTCCGCGAGCGAGACGGCGACGGTCCAGGTCAGACCCGTGACGGCCAGGGTGATCAGCAGGGCGAGCAACATCTGACGCTTCGCCGGGCGCTGCGGCCTCGGGCGTTCCGGCCGGGTGTGCGCTGTCATGAAACGGGACCTCGGGGGGACGTCAGGGGGCGTTAATTGGCCAACACTATAGGGTGAGTTGAGACCCCCCACGGTCTCATGCTTTCCGGAATTGCGGGTGCTTTCCGCGTGCTCCGACGCCCTGACCACGCGAAAAGGGTGCAGGCTGGGAGTTATGGAACGGCTGAGGCGAACGACGGTCGATCAGGGAAACGGGAAGTACCCGGCGCCGACTGCGGATGACCCGGGCGCGGGGGAGTTGGCCGCCGCGCTGCGCGCCCGGGTGCGCGGTGAGGTCGAATTCGACGCGGCGGGCCGGGCGCTGACGACGATGGACGCGTCCAACTACCGCCGGGTGCCGCTCGGCGTGGTGGCGCCGAGGGACGCGGAGGACGTGGCCGCGGCCCTCGCGGTGGCCGCCGAGCACGGGGTGCCGGTGGTGGCCAGGGGCGGCGGCACCAGCATCGCGGGGCAGGCCACTGGGCTTGGCGTGGTGCTGGACTTCACCCGCCACATGAACCGGGTGCGCTCCGTCGACCCGGAGGCCGGGACCGCCGTGGTGGAGCCGGGCGTGGTCTGCGACGCGCTGCGTTCCGAGGCGTCCGTGCACGGTCTGACGTTCGGTCCCGATCCCTCCACGCACAGCCGCTGCACGCTGGGCGGGATGATCGGCAACAACTCCTGCGGCTCGCACTCGGTGGCGTGGGGCACGACCGCCGACAACACGCGGCGGGTCACGGTGCTGACCTACCGGGGCGAGGAGGCGGTGCTCCGCCGGGGCGGCGAGGGCGTTCCCGAGCGGCTGCGGACCGGCGTCGAGTCGCTGGTGACGGCGGAACTGGCCAGACTGCGCACGGGCTTCCCCGACCTGCCGCGGCGGATCTCCGGGTACGCGCTGGACGAGTTGCTGCCGGAGCGCGGGCGGGACTGGGCGCGGGCGTTCACCGGCTCGGAGGGCACCCTCGGGGTGCTGACCGAGGCGGAGGTGGCGCTGGTCGCGCCGCCGGCGGCGCGGGCGCTCGCGGTGCTGGGCTATCCGCAGGAGAGCGCGGCGGCGGAGGCGGCGGCGGGGCTGTTGGCGCACGGGCCGCTGACGGTGGAGGGGATGGCGGCCGACCTGGTGGGCGGCGCGGCGGCGGCCTCGCTGCCGCGTGGCGGTGCCTGGCTCTTCGTCGAGGTCGGCGGCGCCGACCCGGGCGAGGCGCGGGCCGCCGCGGAGGCGGTCTGCCGGGCGTCGGCCGGCGAGTCGACGGGGAGCGCGGTGCTCACCGACCCGGCGGAGCAGCGCGCGCTGTGGCGGATCAGGGAGGACGCCTCCGGCACCGCGACCCGGCTGCCGGACGGCGGCGAGGCGTGGCCCGGGTGGGAGGACTGCGCGGTGCCGCCGGCCCGACTGGGCGCCTATCTGCGGGAGTTCCGGGGGCTGCTGCGCGACCACGGGCTGCGGGGGCTGCCGTACGGGCACTTCGGCGACGGCTGCATCCATGTCCGGATCGACTTCGACCTGTTGAGCGAGCGCGGTGTGGCCCGGTTCCGGGAGTTCAGCGTCGAGCTGGCCGACCTGGTGGTGGCGCACGGCGGTTCGCTCTCCGGCGAGCACGGCGACGGGCTGGCGCGCTCGGAGCTGCTGACCCGGATGTACGGGCCCGAACTGGTGGGCGTCTTCGACCGGTTCAAGGACCTGTGGGACCCGGACGGCGGGCTGAACCCGGGCGTGGTGGCCAGGCCGGCGCCGCTGGACGCCGACCTGCGGTTCCTCGGGATGCCGAGCCGGCCGCCGGTCGCGTTCTCCTACCCGGGCGACGGCGGCGACTTCTCGGCGGCGGTGCGGCGCTGCGTCGGCGTCGCCAAGTGCCGGGACCCGGGGCCCGGCGCGGGGGTGATGTGCCCTTCCTTCCGGGCGACGGGGCAGGAGGAGCACTCGACCAGGGGGCGCGCCAGGCTGCTGCACGAGATGCTGCTGGGCGAGGTGGTCACGGACGGGTGGCGTTCGACCGAGGTGCGGGACGCGCTGGACCTGTGTCTGTCGTGCAAGGGGTGCCGCAGCGACTGCCCGGTGGGCGTCGACATGGCCACCTACAAGGCCGAGTTCCTGAACCATCACTATGCGGGCAGGCCACGTCCCGCTTCGCACTATGCGATGGGGCGGCTGCCGACCTGGCTGCGGCTGACGGCGGCGCTGCGGCTGGCGGGTCCCGCCAACGTGGCGGGCCGGATCGGGCCGTTGGCGGCGGTGGCCAAGCGGCTGGGCGGGATCGCGCCGGAGCGGGCCATCCCGCCGCTGGCGCAGGAGCCGTTCACCCGCTGGTGGGCGCGGCAGGGGCGGGCGCCGGGCGCCGACCTGGTGCTCTTCCCCGACAGCTTCACCAACTACCTGTCGCCTGAGGCGGGTCGGGCGGCGGTCCGGGTCTTCGACGACGCGGGGCTCGGGACGCGGCTTCCGTCGGGAGCGGTCTGCTGCGGTCTGACGGAGGTCTCCACCGGGCAGTTGGACCGGGCGCGCGCGGCGGGGCGAAGGACCCTGGACCGGCTGGAGGGGGACATCGAGGCCGGTCGGACGGTGACGGTGCTGGAGCCGCCGTGTGCCGCCGCGCTCCGCACCGACCTGCCGGAGCTGCTGCCGGACGACCCGCGCGCCGCCCGACTGGCCGCCTCGGTGCGGACGTTCGCCGAGACGCTGACGGAGCTGGCGCCCGACTGGCGCCCGCCGGTGATCGACCGGCCGGTGGCCGGGCAGACCCACTGCCACCAGCACGCGGTGCTGGGCGACGCGGCGGACCGCGCGCTGCGCGCGGCGGCGGGGCTGCGCGGCGGGCTCTCCTCGGGGTGCTGCGGTCTCGCGGGGAACTTCGGCTTCGAGAAGGGGCACTACGAGGTCTCCGTGGCGTGCGCGGAGGATCAGTTGCTGCCCTCGGTGCGCACGGCGCCGGATGACGCGGTGCTGGTGGCCGACGGCTACTCCTGCCGGCTGCAACTCGACCAGTTGGCCGGGGCCGGCGCGCGGCACTTCGCCGAGGTGTTGGCGGAACACCTGGAAGAATAGGGGTGTTCGGTATCCCGTTCGACGTTCGACGTTCGGTACTCGGCGTTCGGCGTTCGGCGGGTTTTCTTGAATTATGAATTTCTTTCTTCGGGGTGGTGGCCGGACCGGCCGCCACCCCGAAGGCGTTCACGCCGCCCTGTCGATGAGCGACGGCGTTCTTTCCCGTGGCCTTTCCGTCGCTTTTCTCAGCCTCCGCGAGGCGCGTAGAGGTGCGGTCGAGGCATCGCCCGGGTGTTCCGCGGCGCGGCCGAAACCGTGCGCCGCGTCCGCCCCTCCGGACCGGCCGTCAACCTCGCTGCGGAGCCCATCCGTTCATCCTGCTGAACGATCGCCGCCTCCGCCCGGGTCCGCCGTCGGGCCTGTGCGGACCCTTGACGCTCCCCTGGGGCACTTCTACAGTTGCCGCGTCTGTTCACCAGAATGGCCCATATTCAAATATGTGAATGGTCGGCTATGCGCATACGCGAGATCCACCTGACCCCCGTCGCCTTCCGCGACCCGCCCCTGCTCAACGCGAGCGGCATCCACGAGCCCTGGGCGCTGCGCACCATCGTCGAGGTGGTGACCGACGACGGCCTGAGCGGACTCGGCGAGACCTACGGCGACCGTTCCCACCTGGAGCGCCTGCGCGCCGCCGCCCCCGCGTTGATCGGCGTCGAGGTCCACGCGCACCACGCGCAGTACGCCGCCGTCGCCGCGACCGTCGGCGGCGACGTCTTCGTCGACCAGCACGGGCTGACCGGCGCCGGCAGCAACCAGAAGACGGTGGACGCGGTCTTCTCCCCGTTCGAGGTCGCCTGCCTGGACATCAGGGGCAAGGCCGCCGGGCTGCGCGTCGCCGACCTGCTCGGCGGGCCCGTGCGGGAGGCCGTCCCCTACAGCGCCTACCTCTTCTACAAGTGGGCCGGCCACCCGGGCGAGGACGAGGACCGCTTCGGCGCCGCGCTCGACCCGGAGGGCATCGCCGCCCAGGCGCGGCTCTTCGTCGAGGAGTACGGCTTCGGCTCGATCAAGCTCAAGGGCGGTGTCCTGCCGCCGGACGAGGAGATCGAGGCGGTCCACGCGCTCCGCGAGGCGTTCCCCGACCTGCCCCTGCGCATCGACCCCAACGCGGCCTGGACCCCCGAGACCTCGATCCGCGTCGGCCGCGCCCTGGAGGGCGTGCTGGAGTACCTGGAGGACCCGGCGCCGGAGATCGAGGGCATGGCGCGGGTCGCACCCGAGGTCCCGATGAAGCTGGCCACCAACATGTGCGTGGTCACCCACGCCCATCTGCCGCCCGCCCTCGCCCGGGGCGCCATCGGGGTGCTGCTCACCGACCACCACTACTGGGGCGGGCTGCTGCGCTCCACCCAGGTCGCCGCGCTCTGCGAGACCTTCGGCCTCGAACTCTCCATGCACTCCAACACCCATCTGGGCATCAGCCTGGCGGCCATGACGCACCTGGCCGCCGCCGTGCCCAACCTGAACCACGCGTGCGACACCCACACCCCCTGGCAGCAGGGCCAGGACGTGGTGGTCCCCGGTGCGCTGCGGTTCGTCGAGGGCGCGGTGCCGCTTCCCCAGGCACCCGGCCTCGGCGTCGAACTCGACCGGGACGCGCTGGGCGCGCTCCACGAGAACTACCTCCGTTGTGGCGTCGAACGGCGGGACGACACCGCGTACATGCGGCGGTTCGACCCGACGTTCCAACCGAAGCGCGCGCACTGGTGAGTCGGGCCCGGCCCGGCGCGCTGGCGGCGGGCAGGACCCGCGCACAGCCCCGTTCCCCGCCCCCTCCGTTTAGGAGCCGCGATGTCCGCACTCGACTGGATCGTGGTCGCCGGCTACTTCCTCGTGGTGGTCGCCATCGGCTGGTGGTCCAAGAAACGCGTCCACGACGTGGCCGACTTCTTCACCGCCCGTGGCCGAATACCCTGGTGGCTCTCCGGCATCTCGCACCACATGTCGGGCTACAGCGCGGTGATGTTCGTCGCCTTCGCCGCGGTCGCCTACAACGACGGGATCACCGTCTACTTCTGGTGGCCGCTGACCATCGGCCTCGGCGTGGGCATCGGCGCCTTCCTCTTCGCCGCCCGCTGGAACCGGCTGCGCGCCAAACACGACGTCAAGTCCCCGCTGGAGTACCTGGCCCGCCGCTACAACCTGCCCACCCAACAGGTGCTCGCCTACAGCGGCGCCGCGCTGAAGGTCGTGGACATCGCCGCCAAGTGGGTCGCGATCTCCGTGCTGTTGAAGGGCTTCGCCGACATCCCCCTGGAGGTCGGCATCATCTTCACCGGGGTCGCGACCATGGCCTACATGACGGTGGGCGGCCTCTGGGCCGACGTGCTCACCGACATGGGGCAGTTCGTGATCCAGGCGGTCGCCGGCTTCGCGATGCTGTTCGCGGTGATGATCGAACTCGGCGCCGACTTCCCCGTCACCATGTGGGGCGACCTGCCGGACGGCCACGGCGACCCGGTCAGCGGCTCCGTGACGACCTGGCTGATCATCGCGTTCCTGTTCGTGAAGACCTTCGAGTACAACGGCGGCATGTGGAACCTGGCGCAGCGCTACATGGCGGCGCCCTCCGGCTCGGCGGCCAAGCGCTCCGCGCTGCTCTCCAGCGCGCTGTGGCTGGTCTGGCCGCTGATCCTCTTCCTGCCGATGGTCGCGGCGCCGCTGATCGTGCCGGGGCTGACGGCCGGCGAGGAGTCCTATGTCGCGCTCTCCAAGGAACTGCTGCCCGCCGGCCTGATCGGGCTGATGCTGGCCGGCTTCTTCTCCCACACGATGGCGATGGTGGCCTCCGACTCCAACGTGATCACCGCCGTGATCACCCGGGACATCGCGCCCGTGCTGGTCCCGAAGGTCCGCCGCCTCACCGAGCGCGCGCAGCTGACCTTCGCCCGGGTCACCACGGTGCTCTTCGTCAGCCTCAGCATGACGATCGCGATCACCACCAGGGGAGAGGGCTTCGTGCTCGACACCGTGGTGCAACTCGTCGCCGCCACCATGGGGCCGATCTCCATCCCGCTGATGCTGGGACTGCTGCCCTGGTTCCGCAGGATCGGGCCGACGGCGGCGATCGTCTCCTGGGCGGGCGGCCTGCTGGTCTGGTACGTGGTGCGCTACCAGATCGACGGCTCGACCGAGGCCGCGATCGTCGGGCTGCCGCTGCTCACCTCGCTCGTGCTCTACCTCGGCATCGGCTTCCTGAAGCCGGAGAGCACGCCCGAGAGCGAGGAGCTGGTGATGTCCCTCAACACCGACCCGGACGGGACCGACACCGACGACGGCCGCCCCGGCCGCGACCAGGTCACCACCGGCTGAACCCGCGCGCCCCGGCCCCCGAAAAGACCGCGCGGGGGGCCGGGGCCGCTGGCTAGGCTGGCGGCTCATGACCATCGAGATCGTCGACTACGACCCGTCCTGGCCCGAGCGGGCCGAACGGGAGATCGTCCGGATCCGCACGCTGCTGCCCGGAGTGCTCAACGCCGTCGAACACTTCGGCAGCACCTCCGTACCCGGACTGGCGGCCAAGCCCGTCATCGACCTGATGGCGTCCGTCGACGCCCTGGCGCTCGTCAGCGCGCGCGACGCCGAACTGGCCGCCGCCGGCCTGCGGTTCGTCGACGCGGGAATGCCGGAGCGCCTCTTCTACCAGGACGTCGACCGCGGCCTGAACTTCCACGTGGTGACGGCGGACAGCTGGGAGAACCGCAAGGAGCGCCTCTTCCGCGACCACCTGCGCGCCCACCCGGAGGACGCCGCGGCCTACGCCGAGGTCAAGCGACGGCTCGCCGCCACCACGGACGACGTCGCCCGCTACACCCGGGGCAAGACCGAACTGATCCAACGCGTCATGGACGAAGCCCGCGCCGCCCGCGGCCTTCCCCCGGTCCCGGTCTGGGAGGAGTAGCCGCCGGCCGTCCGGCGGCGGTGCGCGCCGACGCCGTTCAACGGGCGGGGCCGGGGGTGATGGTGCCGCGCGCGGTCAGCACGGTGTGGCCGCCGACCGAGACCTCGCTCAGCCGACCGGCCCGCCACCGCGCCGACGCCTCGATCACACTGGGGCGGCCCATCGCGACACCCTGGTCGACCGTGAGCCGCACCTCGCCCTCCGCCGCGGCCGGCGCGTGCCCCGGCCGCGCGACCAGCCCCGCGACCAGCCCGGCCGCGGCGGACCCCGTCGCGGGGTCCTCGGGGACACCCGACGCCGGCAGGAAGCACCTGGCGTTCACCCGGCCGCCGTCCGCCAACTCGCCGCCGCACACGTAGAGGTCCTCCGCCCAGCCACCGGCGGGGCCGGCCGCCCAGGCCGCCGTGTCCGGCCGCGCCCGGTCCACCGCGCCGGCGTCCGCCAGCCGCACGTAGCAGAACCGCAGCCCGATCCCGCCGTACCAGCGGTCCACCACCGCCTCCTCCGGCAGCGAGAGCGCCGCCGCCACGGCCGCCCTCGACGGGGGCGCCTGGGACGTCGACAGATAGGGCGCGTCCAGCGTCAGCCGGGCGAACGAGCCGCTCACCTCGACCCCCACCACGCCGACGCCCTCCTCGAACAGCACCCGCCCGCCCGTCGCCGCCGGGTCGAGCATCCCCTCCCCGACCAGCACCGCCGCCGCCCCGACCGTCGGGTGGCCGGCGAACGGCAGCTCCTCCTCGGGGGTGAAGACGCGCAGTCTGGCGCTGTGCGCGGGGTCCTCGGGCGGCAGCACGAAGACGGTCTCGGAGAAGTGGAACTCCCGTGCCAGACCCCGGAGCTGGGCGTCGGTCAGCCCCTGCGCGTCGGGCAGCACCGCCAGCTGGTTGCCGCCGAACGGACGGTCGGTGAAGACATCGGCGATCAGGAACGGGCGGCCGTCCGCGAGGGGCATCATCCCCCCACTCTAGGAACAGCCCGGCCGGGGCCGCGGAGAAAAAAGTCCGGGCAATCCGCCGGACGGCGATGAGTTTCCCCGCGCACCCCGGTCCCCCCTCACAACAGACCGCCAGACAGGGAGTATCCGATGCGTTACATGATCCAGGTCTTCGCCGCCACCGCCACCTACGAGAAGGACATGGCGGCCTACGGCCCCGAGGGCTTCCAGGCGTTGAGCGCCTTCATGGAGGCGCTCAACAAGGACCTCCAGGAGCGCGGGGAGTGGGTCGAGGCGCAGGGCCTCGAAGGCCCCGGCTCGGTCACCACCGTGCGGGCCACCGACGGCGGCGCGCCCGAGGTCACCCAGGGGCAGCACGCCCCGACGAAGGACATCCTCGCCGGCTACTGGGTGGTCGACGTCGCCAGCCACGAGCGCGCGGTGGAGATCGCCCACCACATCTCCACCTGCCCCGGCCCCGACGGCTCCCCGAGCAACGACCCGGTCGAGCTGCACGTCGTCGCCGCCGAGCCGCCGGCCTGACCGGCGCGCCCCGGGAACCTGGGCACCGGCGACCGAAGGGGGGCCGCCGGTGCCCGGCCTCTTTCTGGCGGCTTAACCACGCGTGTCCTGCCGGCAGGAGGCATGGGAACGAATTCCCGCCGGGGAGGCCAGTGTCAGTCCGATGCTGCAAGATATGGGCCGTGTCCCACGCCGAGAACTCCGACCGTCCCCGTACCTCCCGCCGCACCCGCCCCGGACGCGGCGCCCGCCCCGCCGCGCCCGGCGCGCTCACCGAGGTCGGGCGCCCTCCCGCCGCACCCGAGCCCGTCCCCGACCCGGCGGAGATGCGGGTGCGCTACCGGGAGGCCGGGCTCGGCGAGGCGGATCTGGCGGAGGGGCCGCTCGACCAGTTCAGGCGCTGGTTCGACGACGCGGTCGCCGGCGGCCTCGAGGAGCCCAACGCGATGGTGGTGGCCACGGCCGACGCGACGGGCGCGCCCAGCCAGCGCACGGTCCTGTTGAAGGGCTTCGACGAGCGCGGCTTCGTCTTCTTCAGCAACTACGCCTCCCGCAAGGGACGCGAGATCGAGGCCAACCCACGGGTCTCGCTGCTCTTTCCCTGGCACCCCCTGGCCCGCCAGGTGATCGTGACCGGCTCCGTGACCCGCACCGGGCGCGACGAGACGGCCGCGTACTTCCGCACGCGGCCGCACGGCTCGCAGTTGGGCGCCTGGGCGAGCGAGCAGTCGGCGCCGGTCGCCTCGCGGGAGGTGCTGGACGGCATGTACGCGGAGCTGGCGGCGCGGTATCCGGAGGGCGAGGACGTGCCGGCCCCGCCCAACTGGGGCGGCTACCGGGTCGCCCCCGAGACGGTCGAGTTCTGGCAGGGGCGGGCCAACCGGCTCCACGACCGGCTGCGCTATGTCCTGGCGGAGACCGGCTGGTCCGTCGAACGCCTCTGCCCCTGACGGGGGCGGGGGCCGGCCGGCCCGGGGGCCGGGGAGGGGCGTTGCCCGTCCCGGAAACGCAGCGATCCGCGAGCCTTTGGTCCCCGGGGCCCTGGGGCCTCGGGGAGCCGGCCGGACTTACCGGCGGCTCGCGGATCGGGTGACTGCTTGGGATTGGCCGGCGGCGCCGGCTTCGCCACGTGTCGTGTGAACCAGCGACCTAGGCCGCAGTCACCTCACGCGTCCGGTTGTCATACATCTGCCGAACCACCTCCCTTCTCGTGTGCCTCCGACCGTAGGCGAACCCCCCGCGCTCCGCCAAGCGAATTAACGGCGCGGGCGCGGGCGCGGCCGGGGGGCTCGGACGCGGGCGCGGATCTCGGTGCGGCAACGAGATTGGTGCAAACCCTATGTGACCGACGTCACCGTGGAGTTGAATGGTCCCGTGCGCACGCGACCGGTGCCCACTCTCCTGTGCTGGGGGTAGAACAGGTGACCACACACTCCGAGGCCGTCCACTCCGAGATCCCGCACGCGGGGAACGACACCTCTTCCTTCCTCGTCTCCGACCGAGGTCTGCTGGCCTCGCTGCTGGACGGGATGGAGGCGGCGTTCTTCGCCCTCGACACGACCGGAACCGTCACGCACTGGAACCAGCGCGCGACCCGCCTGCTCGGCTGGACCGCCGAGCAGGCGGTCGGCCGCGCCGGGCTCGGCGGCTGGCTGGTCCGCGAGGCGGACGCCGCCGAGGTGCGGCGGCAGCTGCTTGAGGTGGCGCGTGCCGCCCCCGAGCGGCAGGGCGGCGGCGCGGGCCGGCGGACCAGGGAGTTCCCGTTCCTGCACGCGGACGGCGCGCGGACGCTGATGCGGGCGACCGTGACGCCGGTCCGCGACGAAGAGGGCCGGCCGCAGGGCGTCTACTGCGCCTTCGGCGAGGCGCTCGCCCAGCTCGACCTGGAGCGCCACCTCGCGCTGAGCGACGCGCTGCTGGGCGACGCCCCGTTCGGGGCGCTGCTCGCCGACCCCGACCTGCGCACCGTCGCGGTCAACGGCCGGGCGGCGCACGCGCTCGGCGTCTCGCCCGTCGACATGCTGGGGGAGCCGCTGGCCGAGTTCGTCGGCGCGGGACTCGACGAGTTGGAGAGCGCCCTCGAACACACGCTGGCCGGCCAGCCGCCGAGGGAGCCGGTCGAGCTGTGGCTCACCCTGCGCGAGGGGGAGAACGAGGGCGGCGGCCCGCTCGGCGAGGGGCCGCCCGAGCGGCGGCGTTGCCTGGTGAGCGGCTTCGTCCCGCTGGGCTCGCCGGTGGTCGGCGACCCGGTGCCGCTGGGAGTCGCGTGGATCTTCCAGGACGCCACCCACGCCAAGCGGGCCGGCCAGGGCGCGGCGCGGCAGCGGTTCCGCGACAGCCAGCTCAGCCGCGCCTCGCGGGCCGCCGCCGAGTGCCCCGACCCGATGGACGCGGCGGTGCTGCACCTGCACTACGCGCTCCCGGGCTTCGCCGAGCACGCACTGCTCGACACGGCGGGCGAGGCCGGCGGCCTGGTCAGGATCGCCGAGAGCCCGGGGAGCCTCGCCGGCCGCAGCACGGCGCGCGGCCTCGCCGTGCGCTACCGCGCCGGGCACCCCGCGCTCCAGGCCGTCGACTGCGGGGTGCCGGTCCGCGCGACCGGCGGGGTGTCCCGTTCGTCGTGGGCGCGTGACCACCGCTGGCCGGTCGACGCCGAACACGCGCTGTGCGTGCCGCTGCGCAGCCGGGGACGGGTGTTGGGCGCGCTCACCTTTCTGCGCGGCGGCGGGCGCCGCGCCTTCGACCGGCTGGACGCCGGCTACGGCGAGGAGGTCGCGCTGCGCGTCGCGGCGGCCCTCGACCTGGCGCGGGTGCTCGGCACCCGCTGACGCGGCCTCGGCCTCCGCGCGGCCTACCGGCGCCAGAGGATCTGGTCGCGGTGCTCGTGGAAGACGCGCTCGTTCCACTCGCCGCCGCCGTCGACGTTGGCCGAGCGCAGCAGCGGCGGCTCGACGCCGCGCTCGGCGAGCCGGCCGGCGGCCTCGGCGAAGACCGCCTGGAGCAGCGCGCAGGTCACCACGGTGGAGGCGGGGGCGAACGGCGCCCCGACGCCCTCGCTGGTGAGCGTCGCGTCGCCGATCGGGATCGCGCTGTCCAGCACCACGTCGCAGTGGTCCTTGAGGAAGGTGCCCGAGGCGTGGCGCGACTCGGTGCCGGTGGCGTAGCCGACGGAGGTGACGCCGATGACGCGCAGGCCGCTGTCCCGCGCGTGCTGGGCCAGTTCGACGGGGAGGGTGTTGCGGCCGGAGAGCGAGATGACGATCAGCAGGTCGCCGGGGGCGGCCGGGCTGTTGTCGAGGGTGGCCGGCGCGAGGCCGCTGACCCGCTCCAACGCGCTGCCCAGGGTGGCCGGCGAGACGTCGACCCCGGTGGTCCCGGGGATGGCCAGAAGATTGACCAGGGCGAGGCCGCCTGCCCGGTAGACTAGGTCCTGGGCGGGTAGTGCCGAGTGCCCAGCGCCACTGGCGAACACCTTGCCGCCGCCGCTCACCGTGTCGGCGATCAGCGTGGCGGCCTCGGCGATGTGCCCGGCCTCCTGGTCTCTGACCCGGCACAGCAGCTCGATCGCGGCATCGAAGAACTGGTGGGCGAGAGTTTCTTCGCGCATCTGCGGGCGTCCCTTGCTGCTGGCCGGTGGCGGCGTTCCGGGTCTTGGTAGGGCACACCGTAATGGTCCAGACCAGTTCGGTGTCAATATGCACGCTGGGCCACCTGCGGCCGGTCTCTTGTCAGTGCAGTGCGTCAGAATGGGCGACAGGGCCACCGCACGAATTCGAGGGGCACTTATGTCCGGACTGATCGACACCACCGAGATGTACCTCCGCACCGTTCTGGAGCTGGAGGAAGAGGGCGTGGTCCCGATGCGTGCCCGCATCGCAGAGCGGCTCGAACAGAGCGGCCCGACGGTGAGCCAGACGGTGGCGAGGATGGAGCGGGACGGCCTGCTCACCGTCGCCGGCGACCGGCACCTGGAGCTGACGGAGCAGGGGCGTCGGCTGGCGGAGCGGGTGATGCGCAAGCACAGGCTGGCCGAGTGTCTGCTGGTCGACGTGATCGGCCTGGAGTGGGAGCACGTGCACGCGGAGGCCTGCCGCTGGGAGCACGTGATGAGCGACGCCGTGGAGCGGCGGGTGCTGGAGCTGTTGAACCACCCGACGGAGTCCCCCTATGGGAACCCGATCCCCGGGCTTGAGGAGCTGGGGGAGAAGGGCGCGGCCGACCCGTTCCTCGCCGAGGGCGTCGTGGCGCTCTCCGATCTGGACGTGGACGGCGGGAAGACGGTGATCGTCCGCAGGATCGGCGAGCCGGTGCAGACGGACGCGCAGGTGATGCACACGCTGCGTCGGGCGGGTGTGCAGCCCGGCTCCTCCGTCAGCGTCACGGCGGCGTCGGGCGGCGCGGTCCAGGTCGGCAGCGGCGGCGAGTCGGCCGAGCTGGAGCAGCAGGTCGCGATGCACGTCTTCGTCGACAAGGGGTAGCCAGAGGGCGTTACCCCGTCGCCTGTTCCCCGCGCCCCCTCACCGCTCATCGGCGGTGAGGGGGTGCGGGGTTTCGTGTGCGCGGTGGCCCCCGCCGCCGAACGTCATGCGGCAAGCGGTGTGTCCCTCCTTGGAGGGAACTGCCTTCCCATACCCCCATGTTCGAATATCTGTTCGGTATCCTGGGGGGAGCGACGGGGAGACGGGAAGGAGGGGCAGGCCGGTGGGGCGAGCGATCGAGGTGTCGGGGTTCGGCGAACTCCCGTTGGTGGCACGGGAGTTCGGGCGCGGACCGGCCGGCAGGCCGGGGGCCATGCTGCTGCACGGGCTGATGGGGCACGCGGGGCACTGGGAGGAGACCGGCCGCTGGCTCTCCTCGCGGTTCCGGACCGTCGCCCTGGACCAGCGGGGACACGGCCGCAGCGCCAAGCCCCCGGGTGGTCCGTTCGACGGGGCGGCCTTCGTCGGTGACGCGGAGGCGGCGATCGAGCGGCTCGGGCTGGGCCCCGTGCTGCTCGTGGGGCACGGGATGGGCGCGCTCACCGCCTGGCGGCTGGCCGCCCGTCGGCCGGACCTGGTGCGGGCGCTGGTGATCTGCGAGATGCGTGCCTCGGCCATCGGCGCCGAGGCCCAGCGCCGTTGGCGACGCTGGCTCGGCTCCTGGCCGCTGCCCTTCGCCTCGCCCGAGGAGGTGCGCGCCTGGTTCGGTGAGCGGGACCCGACGCTCAAGGCGCCGCTGCCGTCGCGTGGTTGGTTCTTCGGCGAGGTCATGGCGTGGCGCCCGGACGGCTGGCGGCCGGTCTTCAGCCGGGACCAGATACTCGCGGCCCGGGAGGGCTTCGCGCTGGACGCGCACTGGGAGGAGCTGGCCGAGGTCTCCTGCCCCACGCTGGTGGTGCGCGGCGTGGACGGCGAGTTGGGGCGGGCCGAGGCTCAGGAGATGGTGCGCGCGCTGCCGTTCGGCCGCTACGCGGACATCCCGGGCGCCGGGCATCTCCCGCAAAAGGAGCGGCCGACCGCATGGCGGGAGACACTCCGGCATTTCGTCGAGGGCGCGTTGATAGCGTGACCCCGGGGACCGACGCCCGTCGGGCCCGTTTCACGAGGCACTATCTCTCACCGGGGGGCCCGATGAGTTTCATAGCCAGACGCACACGCGCGGCGGCGGTCGCCGCCGCCACCGCGGCGGTCGTCACCTTGGCCGGCTGTTCCAGCGACAGCGACGACGAGGAGAACACGCCGACCGACAACGAGAGCTCGGCCGAGAAGGGCGGGAGCGAGGGCTCCGAGGGCGACGAGGAGGGTTCGGACAGCGACGCCTTCGGCGGCGCCTCGCCCGACGACGTCGCCGACCAGGCGTTCGACGCCCTGATGGGCGCCGAGTCGCTCCGCCTGGCCGGCGACATCGACCAGGCCGGCGAGCAGATGAGCCTCGACCTGCACCTCAGCAGCGCCGGCGACTGCGCCGGTTCGATCTCCATGAGCTCGCAGGGCTCGTTCGAGATCATCAAGCTGGAGAACGAGGCGTGGCTGCGCCCGGACACCCAGTTCTGGGAGACCGCGGCCGGCATCGACGACCCGGCGATCCTGGGCCAGCTGGACGGCTTCTTCCTCTACGGCCCGGCCGACGAGCCGCCGATGGACTCCTCCGTCGAGTCGTGCAACCTCGACACCTTCCTGGAAGGGATGGGCCAGGGCGGCTCCGCCTCCGGGATGACCATGGGCGAGGCCACCGAGATCGACGGCGTTCCCGGCGTCACGCTGCACGAGGGCGAGGACGCCAGCCTGGTGGTCGCCACCGAGGGCGAGCCCTTCCCGCTGCGCTTCGAGAACAGCGACCCGGCCACCGGCGCCGGCGTCATCGACTTCAGCGCGTTCAACGAGCCGGTGCCCAGCGACCGGCCGGCCGACGCCGAGGTCATCACCATCGAGGACCTGCAGTCCGGCGCGTTCATGAGCTGACCCTCGGGTCGTCCCGACGCCCGGACGGTCCAGAACGGGCCGCCGGCGTCGACCGCTCGACACGGCAGGGGCGCCGGCGGCGATCGCCGCCGGCGCCCCGCACGCGTTCCGGACCCGGGTCAGCCCTTGCTGACCGCGGCGAGGATCTCCGGCAGGGCGTCGGCCGTGCGGCGCGCGGCCAGTCTCAGCGCGCCCCAGCACAGCGCCGCTCCCCACACCGCGCCCACGGGCACCACGAGCCAGCCGGCCGGCTCGCCGTGGAGGAACAGCGCCAGCGCCCCGACCGGCGCGACGAGCACCGCCCCGACCAGCGTGCCGCCCAGGAGCGAGCCCCAGGCGAGCCCGGACTGCCCCGGCGCGACGTTCTTCATCGCGCCCTCCTGCGGGATCGAGTACGGCAGCCACGCCGAGGTCATCGCCCCCACCGCGAGCAGCGCGCCCAGCATCGCCAGCGTCAGCCCGAGGCCCGTCGGCAGCGACTCCCAGTCGTCGAAGAGCGCCGCCGTGCCCAGCACCACCGCCACCATCAGCGGCAACCCGAGCAGGCAGATCACCAGCATCCTGGCCCGCAGCTCGACGAAGGCGTCACGCGGGGAGCCGATGGTCGCCGCCACCAGCCAGAAGCCGCTGTAGTCGCCGCCGAACTGGTTGTACATCAACAGCCCCAGCATCCCGGCCGCCCAGCACGCCGTGTACACGCTGCCGCCGTCCTGGACGGTCAGCACCAGCGGCAGCAGCATCGCCATGCCGAGCGAGGTGGCCCAGCCCATCTTGGCCTTGGGGTCGCGCCAGGCGTAGCGCAGCACCCGCAGCATCACCGTCCCGGTACGACCGGTGGGCAGCAGCCCCGCGAGGCCGCCCTCGTGCCGGCCGCGGTCCGGCCCGGCGCCCGCCGGCGGCTGGAGACTGGAGGCGTCCGGCGCCGTGAGCAGCGTCGTCAGGGTCCGCCGCCACCACCACAGCAGCAGCGCCAGGCCGCCCGCGGTGGTCGCCAGCGCCAGCACGGCCCCGAACGCGGACCCCTCGTCCGCGAGCCGCACCGCCCGCACCGCGCTGGCCGGCGGCAGCCACCCCAGCACGTCGGCCAGCGGACGCATCGGCGCCAGACCGCCGTCCTCGTCGGCCATCCGGCTCAGCGCGAGGTTCAGCCCCTGGAGACCGAAGGCCACCAACAGACCGCTGAGCACGGCGAGATCGCGCCCCCTGCGGCTGGTCAGCAGCCGGGCGTTGGCCGTGGCCAGCGCCCGGGTGAGGGTGACGCAGAAGACCAGGACCAGCGGCGCCGCCACCACCGCGACCAGCGCCGCCGCCACCCCGTGCGCCGCCACCAGCACCGCGCCGACCACCAGCAGCAGCGTGAACAGCGGCCCGCTGCCGACCAGCCCGCTGGCCAACTGCGCCACCAGCAGCGGCGACGGGCGCAGCGGCAGCATCGCCAGCCTGCCCGGGTCCAGCGTCTCGTCCACCCCGACGAACAACGGCAGAAACGCCCAGCCCAGCGCGAGCATCGCCACCAGCACCACGCCGGTGTCGGGCCCGTACTCGTCGCCCCGCAGCGCCACCAGCCCCAGCAGGCCGAGCGCGCCGACGAGCGCGGCCAGCACGGTCGAGCCGACGAAGGCCGCGGACCTGCCCGTCGACTGCCGCGTCCCGTTGCGCAGCAGCGACAGCTTGAGACGGACGAAGACCGCGGTGGTCGCGGCGACGGACGGCCCGGTGATCCGCCCGGTCGGTGGTGCCGGCGCGGGCGCGGGCGGCAGCCCGGTCGCGCTCATCTCGCGCCGCCCAGCCAGTCGAGCCGGGCGCCGTCGGGGTTGCCCCGCGCGCCGACCAGTTCGAGGAACGCGTGGTGCAGCGACTCGGCCTCCCCGCGCACCTCCGCGGTCGGCCCGTGCGCCCTGATCCGCCCGGCGGCCAGCACGGCGACCCAGTCGCAGAGCGACTCCACCAGCTCCATCACATGGCTGGAGAAGACGACCGTGGCGCCCGAGTCGGTGTAGCGCTCCAGCACGCCCCTGATGGCCTGCGCCGAGACCGGGTCCACGCCCTCGAACGGCTCGTCGAGGAAGAGCACCTCGGGGTTGTGCAGCAGCGCGGCCGCCAGGCCGATCTTCTTGCGCATCCCGGTCGAGTAGTCCACGACGAGCTTGTGCTGCGCCCCCGACAGGTCCAGAACGTCGAGCAACTGCTCGGTGCGGGACTCCAGTTCGTCCGGGTCCAGGTCCCGCATCCGGCCCATGTAGGTGAGCAGTTCGCGGCCCGAGAGCCGCTCGAAGAGCCGCAGCCCCTCGGGCAGCACCCCGATCCTGGCCTTCACGTCCACCGGGTCGCGCCAGACGTCGCGGCCCACCACCTCGACCGTGCCGGAGTCCGGCCGCAGCAGGCCGGTGACCATCGACAGGGTGGTGGTCTTGCCGGCGCCGTTGGGGCCGACCAGGCCGACGAAGCGGCCGGTCGGCAGGTCCAGGTCGATGCCGGAGACGGCGACCTGCTCCCCGAAGGTCTTCCACAGCCCCCGCACCCGCACCGCCGGCGGGCGCTCCCCCTCGGGCTCCGGCTCTCCCGGTATGGGAGGGATGCCCGTTCCCCTGTTCTCAGCCATGGTCGACACGGTAGCGACCCGTCTTCGCCCGCAACGACCCGCGTCGTCCCCCTTGTCGAGCGCGGGGCCCCGGGGCGGGGCGGACGGGAGTGAGAGCCGTTGACTTAGGCGCGGGGCTCGCGCACGCGCTTCCGTACCGGCGCGTATGGCGTGTGGCGTGGTCAGGGGGCATGGTCGCGCGCCGCCGTTCCCCGGTCCCCGCGCGCCCCCGCGCATCCGGGCGCCCCCGCCGCCGCCGGCGGCGAGCCGCGCCCGCCCTCCGGGCAACGGCGCTGGTGGAGCGCCGGCCCCTTGCGCCGGGCCCGCCGGCCGCCGCCGGGAGCCGGCGGCGGCCGGGGTCCGCGGGTGCCACGGGCTCCGGTGCGTGCGCCGGGTCCCATGGTCGGGGCGCATGGGTGCATCCACCGGGGCATACGGGATGGACCCGGCATCCCTCGGGCATGGTTCTGCCCGGGATCGACCCGGCGAGCCGATCGGCCAAGGGAGACACGGATGTCCGCCAGACCACTGATCGCCCGACAGCCCAACGAACGCCTGCTGGCGCTCATACGCGAGGCCAACTGCTCCAACGCCGGGCTGGCGCGCCGGGTGAACATGTGCGCCGCGGAGCGCTCGCTCGACTTCCGCTACGACAAGACCTCCGTGGCGCGCTGGATCCGAGGTCAGCAGCCGCGCGGCAGGGCGCCCGAGCTGATCGCCGAGGCGCTCGGCCGCAAGCTGGGCCGCCCGGTGACCGTCGACGAGATCGGGATGGGCACCACCCGGCAGCTGACCTCCTCGGTCGGGCTGCACTTCGCCGCCGGACTCGGGGACTCGCTGGAGCAGGCGGCCGAGCTGTGGCGCTCCGACGTCCAGCGGACGGAGGGCGAGCGCGGCACCCACCCCTACGCGCCGGGGGGCGCCCAGGTGGCCCCCGCCGCGCTGGTCGAGCCCAGCAGGGACTGGCTGATCACCCCGCCGGACGGGGAGGTCGAACGGTCCGGCGCCGGCCCCCGCGTGGGCGAGGCCGACGTCTCCGCCGTGGTGGACACCACCGCCTCGCTGGTCGACCTGGACCGCCGCTGGGGCTCGGGGCAGGTCAGGCCGCTGGTGGTGCACTATCTCAACGGCGTGGTGGCCGGCCTGCTCGCCGGCTCCTACAGCGAGGCCGTCGGCCGCGCGCTCTTCGCCGCCGCCGCCCGGCTGACCGAGCTGGCCGGGTACATGGCGGTGGACAGCGGACTGCCGGGGCTCGCGCAGCGGTACTACATCCAGGCGCTCCGGCTGTCGCAGGCTTCGGGGGACCGGGGGTTCGGCGGGTATGTGCTGGCGGCGGGAATGAGCCATCTCGCGGCCGAGCTGGGCAACCCACGCGAGGTGATCCAACTGGCGCGCGCCGCGCAGGAGGGCACCAGGGGGCGGGTGCCGTCGCGCGCCGAGGCGCTGTTCCTGTCGGCGGAGGCGCGCGGTCACGCCCAGCTCGGCGACCGCGAGTCCTGCCGCCGCGCCGCGTCCGAGGCGCTGGCCGCGCAGGAACGTGCCGGCGAGGCCGGTTCCGACGCCGACGAGCCGGCCTGGGTGCGGCACTTCGACGCCGCCTACCTCGCGGACGAGCTGGCGCACTGCCACCGCGACCTCGGCCAGGGCCGGGCCGCGCAGCGCAGGGCCGCCGACGCGGTCGCCGGGCACCCGGAGAGCCGCACCCGCCGCCGCGCGATAGGCATGGTGCTGATGGCCACCGGCCAACTCCAGGAGGGTGATCTCGAACACGCCTGCCACACGGCGGGCCGTGCCGGCGAACTGCTCGCGGGGCTGCGTTCGGGGCGTGGAGCCGAGTACTTCGCGGACTTCAGGGGCCGTCTGGAGCCGCATCGGGAGCACCGCCTGGTGCGGGAGTTCACCAGCCGCTGGTCGCCGGTGCCGACTCCGGCCTGACGCGCCGGACTTGACGACCGGCGGGCGGCGCAGCAGTCTGCGGGGAGCCGGTACCGTGGCCCGGCTAGCTGCGTTGAGCCGAATGAGGAGCCCCGGGTGACGAGCCACAACGGACGGGACGACGAGCCGCGCGAGGGCGTGGTCCTGCCCCCTGGTTCCGGCGGTGTGACGGGTGAGGCCCACCGCGACCCGACCCCCGCCGCGCCGCCCGCCGGTCAGGCGTGGGGCCAGCACTGGGGCCCAGGTCAGGGGGCCGCGACGCCGGACGCCCCCGGGACGTTCGGCGGCGCGGCCGGCGCCTACGGAGCGCCCGGCGGCTGGGGGGACGCGCCCCCGCCGCCCGCCTCCGCGCCCCCCGTTCCCCCGCACCAACCGGCGCGGCCCCCGCACCATCCGCCGCCTCCGCAGCGGCCGCCGGGGGCGGCCCAGCAGCCCCCGCAGGCGCCTCCCCTGCCGGCGGCGCCCCAGCCGCCGCAGCTGCCGCCGGTCGGGTCCCACGCGATGGCGACCCAGGCCACCCCCGTCGTCCCCGGCCGGCCGCCCGCGCCGGACGAGGGTGCCACCGAGCTGATCGCGCCGATCGAGACCACCACCCAGCTGCGCGCCGTCACGCCCCCCGAGGGCCGGCGCCCCGGCGGGCGCCACGGCCGTCCCGCCCCGCAGGGCCCGCCGGCGGCCCCGCCCCACCAGCCCGCGCGGCCGCCCGCGGCCGACGAGGGCGCGACCGAGCTGATCCCGCTGGTCACCGACCGCTTCCCGGACGAGAACGGCTTCCCCGAGAAGAACGGGGACCGCTTTCCCAACGAGGCGGCGACCGAGCTGATCGCCCCCGTCACCGACGACACCCCGCCGCCCGGCGCCGCGCAGGAGGCCGCCACCCAGCTGATACCGCCGGTGCCGGCGGACGGTGGCGGCGACCCCGAGTCGACGACCAGGCTGCGGGCCGTCCCGCCCCGGCAGCCGGGCAGGCACCGTTCACCGGCGCAGCCGCCCCCGCCGGGCGCCGGCGGCGTCGAGGCGACGCAGACCCTGCCGCCCGTCGGCGGCGGGGACTTCGACCAGCTCTTCCGGTCCGCCGCCGACCGCCCGCCGCCCCCGCCCGAGCGGGGCTGGGGCGACGGCGCCGGCCACGGCGGCCCGCCGCCGCCCGCGTCCGGGCGGCGGCGCAGCCCCGCGCTGCTGGTCGGCGCGGTGATCGCCGGCTGCGCCGTGGTGGGGCTGCTGGCGGGGTACCTGCTCAGCGGCGGGGACGACGACGAGGGCGACGGCTCGGGCGACGGCGTCTCGCCGGAGGCCCAGGTCGAGGAGCCGGACGGCGCGGACGACTCCGCCGGCGGCGCGGAGGAGGACGGGGCCGACCCGGCGCGCGCCCAGGCGGAGGCGCTCTCCGAGCTGCTCGCCGACAGCAACGACAGCCGGGACGCGGTGATCGAGTCGGTCGCCGCCATCCGCTCCTGCGAGCGGCTGGACGCCGCCGCCGACGACCTGCGGGCCGCGGCCGACCAGCGCACCGGGATGGTGGACCGGCTCAACGAGCTGACCCTGGACGAACTCCCGGACAACGGTGACCTGATCGCCGCGTTGACCGAGGCGTGGCAGGCGTCGGCCGAGGCCGACGAGCACTACGCGGCCTGGGCGGACGAGGCCCGCGCCAACCGCGGCGAGGTGTGCAGGGGCGGCCAGGCGCGGCACACCGAGCGGGCCGGCCAGGGCGATGCGGCCAGCGGTCGCGCCACCGAGGCGAAGGAACGGGCCGCCGGCCTGTGGAACCCGCTGGCCGGCCAGTACGCGCTTCCCGAGAGGGCGGCCACCCAGCTGTGACGACGAGCCCCGTAGCATCGGTCGGCGTGCAAGCTTCGGATAAGTCTTCCCGTCGGCCCCGCGGTTCCACCACCATGGCGGGTATGCCGCTCAACGACATGCCATGGTGGCGCTGGCGGGCCAACGTTCGCTCGGCGCTGCACATGCTCTCCGATCCCGTCTTCCACCAGAACTGCTGGCTCGCCGGGGTGCCCGGCTACGGTGACGTGACCGACGCCGTCTACCGGCTGGTCGAGGACACCTGGCTGGACAACTGGTCGGCCGAGAAGTACGTCGGCGCCGTCTTCCGCGACGCCGAGGAGGCCGCGCTGGTGGACACCGCCGTCCTCCGGGTGCTGCGCATCATGCACCAGGTCGGCGCGGACGCCCCGGTCGCCGACTACCTTCACCACGCCGGCTGGCCGGACGCGGTGGCGGCGGCGCGCGAGGCGCACGTGCGGCTGGCGGTCGGCGACGGGGACGACCCGGACGCGCCCCCGCGCTCCCTCGACGAGCTGGCCGCGGCGTCCCGCGCCGTCTGACGGCGCCCCCCGGCGTGTGTCAGGCTGACCACCATGACCCTCACCACCGACGACCGGGGCCCGGAGCCCGCCGAGGGGCCCGGTCGCCAGCAGTACGTGCTGACCCTCTCCTGCCCGGACAAGCCGGGCATCGTGCACGCCGTCTCCAGCTTCCTGTTCATGACCGGCTGCAACATCGAGGACAGCCAGCAGTTCGGCGACCACGACACGCGCCTGTTCTTCATGCGGGTGCACTTCTCGGGGCAGCCGCCGGTGACGTTGGAGAAGCTGCGCGCCAGCTTCGCCGCCGTCGGTGACACCTTCCAGATGGACTGGCAGCTCCACCGCGCCGACGGCCGGATGCGCGTGGTGCTGATGGTCAGCAAGTTCGGTCACTGCCTCAACGACCTGCTCTTCCGCACCTCGATCGGCGCCCTGCCGATCGAGGTCGCGGGCGTCGTCTCCAACCACCCGAACTTCGCCGAGCTGGCCGCCTCCTACGACGTGCCGTTCCACCACATCCCGGTCACCGCCGACAACAAGCCGGAGGCCGAGGCCGCGCTGCTGGAGATCGTGGAGCGCGAACAGGTCGAACTCGTCGTGCTCGCCCGCTACATGCAGGTCATCTCCGACGACCTCTGCAAGCGGCTCTCCGGCCGGCTGATCAACATCCACCACTCGTTCCTGCCGAGCTTCAAGGGCGCCAAGCCTTACCACCAGGCGCACGCCAGGGGCGTGAAGCTGATCGGCGCGACCGCGCACTACGTGACGGCGGAGCTGGACGAGGGGCCGATCATCGAGCAGGAGGTGGAGCGCGTCGGCCACGGGCTGACCCCCAGCGAACTGGTCGCCGTCGGCCGCGACGTGGAGTGCCGCGCGCTGGCCCGCGCGGTCCAGTGGCACAGCGAGCACCGGGTGCTGCTCAACGGGCGCCGCACGGTCGTCTTCGACTGACCGCGAAGGGCGCCCGACCGCGCACAGCCGGGGCGGCCCGTTCACATCCGGGACAGCCCCGCCGCGGCCGCCAGCACGTCGTGGATGATGTCCGGATCGCCCTCGGCCCCCGAGGCCGCCTCGTCGGGGGCGATCCGGCCGGCCGCCAACTGGCAGAAGACCACGTCGTCCAGGGCGACATGGGCCACCGCCCCGCGCGCCGCCGTGCGGCTGATGGCGGCCACCGGCGAGTCCAGCGGGATGAACCAGTCGCCGCCGCCCGCGCCCTCCACCTCCAGGTGCAGCGTGCGCCCCGGCGAACCGGCCGTGGTCAGCCGGGCCGCCGACCTGGCCAGCCCGGCTCTTCTGCGGCCGGCGACGCTGCCGGGAAGTCTGCGCGCCGTCAGGTCGACCAGCAGCCGCAGATGGGGCGGCAGCGGCGGCTCGTACGGGTACTCGACGGCGTGGGCGATGTCCCCGGCGTGCGTGTAGCAGGCGAACGCCCGCTCCAGATACAGATCGGAGAGCGACCACGCGCCGCCCACGGCCGGCAGCCGCCCCGGGTCGCCGAGCGCGCCCGGCACCCGCCGTTCGCCCATCCGTCCGCCCGTGCGCGAGGCCGCCCAGACCAGCGCCCTGGTCTGGGAACGCCACGGCTCCCGGGACGCGGTGCCGTCCCCCGCGGCCTCCGGGCCACCGCGGCCGGCGAGGGACCACGCCGCCAGCGTGCGGGCGGCCGGGTCGTCCGGCTCGGCGAGCCCCGGCAGCCCGGCCAACGGGTCGGGCAGCCCCATCAGCCCCGCCAACAGCCCGTCCAGTGCCCGCAGATGATCCAGCACGCCGCCGACCGTGGTGGTCTGCCCGCGCTCCACGTCGTCCTCGAACCAGCGCAGCCGCACCTCGGTCAGCCACTCCTCGTCGGCCATGTCCTGGAGCAACGCGTCCAGTCTCGCCGCCTCCGCGTCCAGCGGCGCCGCCCACGACGGCACCGGGAGCCGCGCCGGCCGCCTGGCCAGACAGCCCTCCAGCACCTCGGCCCGCAGCTCGGGGGCCAGGTCCAGGCCCCCGCGCGGCTCCAGCAGCATCGCCGCGTCCGACAGCCGGGCCGCCTCGTCCGCGCAGGCCGCGCAGTCGGCGAGATGCCGCTCCACCAGCGCCGACTCCTCGACGGAGCAGGCCACCAGGGCCCAGGCGCCCAGCAGCGCCGTCACCTGTTCGTGGGTCGGGGACGTCGGCCCGCTCCCCCGGTGCTCCGCGTCCCGCCGGTGGTCCTCGGGGTTCCCCGCCACTTCGGCCTCTCCTCGGCGCGGTCTCGGGACCCGCGCGGCCTCGCTCCCGGGCGCCTCCGCCTCCCAGGGCTCGTCGGAAGCGCCGGGCGCGCCGGCGCCGTTCGGTGACCGCCCACCGGGCCGAGGGGCGCTCACCGTGTCTCCCGCTCCCTCGCGTGCGCCGGTTGCTCGGGCGCCTCCGCGCTCTCGGCCCCGTACCGGGCGGCCGACGACAGCAGTTGGAGCCCCAGCCGCAGCCGACGCCTGGCCTCGTTCTCGTTGATGCCGAGCCGCTCGGCCATCTGTCGGTAGTCCTGCCGTTGGAAGCGGGTCAGTTCCAGCGCCTCGCGCAGCGGGGCGGGCATCGCCGTCACGATGTAGTCGGCCCTGGCGGCCGTGGCCGCCGCGCGCACCTGCGCGTGGGTCTCCGGCCCGGCGGCGCGCTGGCGGAGCCTGCTCACCGCGAGCTGGTGCGCCTGCCCGGCGATCCAGGCGCGCATCGTGGACTGGCGGGGGTCGAAGCGGTCCGGGGACTCCCAGATGGTGGCGAAGACCTCGCGGGTCACCTGGCCGGTCGCGGTCTCGTCGTCGAGCACCCGCTGGGCTATGCCGTAGGCGAGTGAGGCGAAACGGTCGTACAGCTCGGCCAGGGCCGCGGCCTCGCCCCGGCGCAGCCGCTCCCGCATGTTCCGGTCCCAGTGTGGCGGCGTCTCGTGCGCCATTCGGCCCCCATTTCGTCCGCCCGCCGACAACCTCAGGCACCTCGCCGACGTCAAATGTAGTGTGCGGTGCTGTCCCGGCGCTCCCCCGCGCGAGGAGCCCTGTGGGGCGCGGCCCGGGAGCGCCCACGAATCCGCCGCCCGCACCCGGCGTACGGTGGCCGGATGACCGGAGCGGCGACGGCCGGACACGGATGGTGACGCGTGCCCGTCGGGAAAGTGGGCAGGTCGCGTAGAAGGAGTGCGATGGGGACAGGTCGGCGAGCAGGGAAGGACGCGTGATGACGGCTCTCACGGTGCGGGCGGAGCAGCGGGGGGAGTGGACCGTGCTGCGCGTCGTCGGTGAGCTCGACCTGGCGACATCGCCTACCGTGCGACAGCGCGTTCACGACGCGGTGGCCGACGGCAGACGGCGGGTGGTGCTCGACCTCTCCGAGGTGCTCTTCTGCGACTCCAGCGGCGTCGGTGTCCTCGTCGGCGCCCGCCGGCTGATGCGGTCCTGCGCGGGGGAGTTGCGGCTGATCCTGCCGGCCAGGGGCGCCGAGGACGGCTCCCACGTCAACCGGGTGCTCGCCGCGCTCGGCGTGCGCCGGCTCTTCGACTGCCACCCCGACCTGGCCTCCGCCGTCGGCGGGACCGACGCGCAGCTCAGCGCGTGACGCTGCCGCTGGGCTTTCGGGGAGGCCGGTGGCGGGTTACCGGTGGTGGGTGGTGGGTGGCGCGGGTTTGCTTTGTGGGTTCGGGATCGTGCTCTCGCGTTCGTGCTTTCGAAATCGTGCTCTTGAAATCACCCTGATGAGCCTTGCCTTACTCCTGTTCGAGCGAACGTTTCAGGGCTCGCACAGTCACCCCGCGGCTTACTCCTTTGCGCCGGATTATTCCGGAAGCGCTTGTTGTCCGACTCGCCCGTCAATCATGCTGTCCTGAGCTGGGGTTGTGCCTCGGTGTGAGGTGTTTTGTCCGGCGGTTCGGATGGTGTGAACGGTGCAGGAGCTGGAAAGACAGTTGGAGGTGGCCCCCGAGTCCTCGGAGGTGGCCCGCGCGCGCCGCTGGGCGCGGGCGCAGATCGGTCGTGGACGGCCCTGCCCGGCCTGTCCCGACGCGACCCCGGGAGACACGGTGGTGTTGTTGGTTTCCGAGCTGGTGACCAACGCGGTGGTGCACACCGGCCGTCCGGCACTGCTGCGGTTGGCGGTGCGGAGCCCGGAGGCGTCCAGAGCGGAACGGGGATGCGCCGGCGCGCCGGTGCGGCTCGAAGTGGTGGACGGCAGCGCCGTCGCGCCGCTGCCACGGCAGGCGACTCACTGCGACACCGGCGGACGCGGCCTTGAGCTGATCGAGATCCTCGCCGCGCGCTGGGGATGGCAGCGGGAGGGCGACGGCAAGCGCGTCTGGTGCGAGTTGGACTGCTCGCCCTCGCGTCAACCCCCCGACGGCGCCCCGTGGACGGGGCGCAGGGTTCCAGCCAGGTATTGACGTCCCGTATTGGCTTGATGACCCTTTGAAGGGTTCCGTTCGGCCGTGGAGGCCGGCTCGAACGGACGCGGGTGGAGCGCCGCGAGGGGACGCCGAGGCCGGCCGGAGGCCGGAGCCCTCGGCGAGTGCGGACCACCCGACGGGCCCCCTCCTCCTGGCGGGGAGGGGGTTTGTCGACTGCGGAGTTTCGTGGCTTGGGTGGGTGGTCGTCCTTGCCTTGGTGGGTGGTTGCTCGCGCAGTTCCTCGCGCCCCTGTTCCGCCGGTGGGCGGCTTGGGGGGCGCGGTGCGTTTGTGGCGGGGGTTTGTCGACTGCGGAGTTTCGTGGCTTGGGTGGGTGGTCGTCCTTGCCTTGGTGGGTGGTTGCTCGCGCAGTTCCTCGCGCCCCTGTTCCGCCGGTGGGCGGCTTGGGGGCGCGGTGCGTTTGTGGAGGGGGTTTGTCGACTGCGGAGTTTCGTGGCTTGGGTGGGTGGTCGTCCTTGCCTTGGTGGGTGGTTGCTCGCGCAGTTCCTCGCGCCCCTGTTCCGCCGGTGGGCGGCTTGGGGGCGCGGTGCGTTTGTGGCGGGGGTTGGCCGACCGGGTGCGTGACCGGTCCGGGTGGGGTGTCGGCCGGGACGCCCCCGGCAGGGGTCAGCGTCGGGGCGAGGTCACGTGGTCGGCCACGGCGGCCGCTATCTTCGGGGCGTCGTGGCCGAGTTCGCGGAGGGTGCCGCTGATCGGGTTCGTGTAGCCGATGAAGTGCAGCCCCGGCGCGGCCGGGTGGGACTGCTTGCCGTGCACCAGCGGCCGGCCGGAGCCGTCCAGCAGCCCCAGGTGCCCGACCAGCGGTTCGAGCCCGCGCCGGTAGCCCGTGGCCGCGATCACCACGTCGGGGCGCAGCTCGGAACCGTCGGCGAGCAGCGCCCGTTCGCCCTCGAAGGCGGTCAGCGCGGCGACCGGTCGCACCCGGCCCCGCTTCACCGCGCGCACCAGGCCGCGGTCGAGCACGGGAATGGCGCCCTGCCGCACGCGCGTGTAGAGGCCGGCCTCGGGGCGCGGCAGGCCGTGGGGGGCCAGGTCGGGCAGGGTGCGGGCCAGCAGGCGGGCCCCGCGGTCCACCAGGCCGACGGGAAGCCGGCGGCAGAGGATGGCGCTGGCCTGGGAGGGCCAGCCGAGGGTGGCGCGGCGCATGATGTGCGGCGGGGTGCGGACCGCGAGCCAGACGTTGCCCGCGCCGGAGGCGGCGAGTTCGGCGGCTATCTCGGCGCCGGTGTTGCCCGTGCCGACGACCAGCACGTCCCGGTCGCGGTAGGGCTCGGGCGCGCGGTAGGAGCGGGCGTGGATCAGCTCGCCCGCGAAGCCGCCGGCGCCCGGCCAGTCGGGCACGTGCGGCGTGTGGTTGAACCCGGTGGCCACCACCACGGCGGAGGCGCGCAGTCGGCGTCCGCCGGTCGCGGTGAGCGACCAGTCGCCGGTCTCCGCCGCCCGTTCTATTCGGAACACCTCGACGCCCGCGGCGAGATCGAGCCGGTGGTGGCGGGCGTACTCCTCCAGGTAGGCCACGAAGTCGTCCCGCGCCACCCAGCGGCCCGCCGACCTGGGGAGGGGCAGTCCGGGCAGTGACGACCAGCGGCGGGTGGTGTGCAGCCGCAGACGGTCATAGTGGCCGCGCCAACTGGCGCCCACGTCCGGGGACTTCTCGACGACCACGGCGCGAACGCCGCGTCGGGCCAGGGCGGCCGCGGTGGCGAGCCCTCCCGGGCCTGCCCCGATGACATGCACGGGGGCGGTGGACTCCGAGGGTGCGGGCGGGTTCGGCATGGTCAGGAGCATACGCAGCCGGCCCGTTCACCAGCAGAGGGCCTGGGCGCCGGAACACGCCTGATCGTTGGTCGGCCGGCTTCGCGCGCCGGCGCGCGGAGAGGGGCGGGACGCGCCGTCCCGGAGACAGGGGCCGGGCGGCGCCGCCCGTTCCCTCACTTGGTCGGCTTGCGACCCGTGACTCCGAGATGCACCAACAGGGAGAGTGCCGGCTTCAGTTCCGACTGCTTGGCGCCCAACGACTGGAGGCTCTTGGACTGCGCGGAGACCGCGCCCAGCATCGTGACCAGCGAGCCGGCCAACGCGGCGGGCGATGCCGGGGGCTTGGCCCGGCCGCGTCCCAACTGGCTCTCGGCCGCCTCGGTCAACGGCTTGACCAGCGCGCCCTGCACCCGGGTCCTGATCCGGACGAAACGCCGGTCGCCCTCGGCGGCGCCGAGTTCGATCACCCGGAGGATGGCGTCGTGTTTGCGCCAGAAGGCGAGCACCCCGTCGACGAGCTTGTCCGCCGTCGCGGCGCCCGCCTTGCCGGTCCACGAGCGCCCCGTGACCAGCTCGGAGAGCGCGGCGGACTCCCGCACCGTCTCCTCGGCCAGTTCGAGCACTGCGGCCTCGACATCTGGGAAATACTGGTAGAAAGTGGCCGGCGAGGTGCCCGCTTTGCGTGCTACGTCGATCACTTTGACGTCTCGGTACGGGGAGCCGGAGAGCATTTTCGCCAGGCAGTCGAGGAGCTTCTGCCGCGTCGCCTGACCGCGTCGGCCGGCGACCCGGCCGTCAACGGTCGTTACCTTTCCTGTCATGCCAGTCAGCTTATCGACGCGTGAACTCGGCGCGATTTGATCGCATCCGAATGGGGAATCCCCCGGGAGCCTCCGGCGCACGCGGCCGTCCGGAAGCCCCGGGTGGGGCTTCGGGACGCGGGCCGTACCACACCCGGGCCGTCCCCGTGTGCGACCCGCCACATCCGGCCCGCGGCGACGGCCCGTCGGGTCCCCCGTGCCCCCGGGGTGTTCGCCGTCGAGGGCGGTCGGGATCACCCGCGCCCCGCGTTCGTCTCTGTCAGTGTCGGGGGGAAGAATCGTCTCGGAAGGCCGCCCCTGTCCCATGGCAATGAGATGCTGCGAGGGGGGCGGGACACGCAAGCGCCCAGACGGGGAGGTGGCAAGCACATGGTGGGGCAGCTGACGCAGCACGATCCCCGGCGGATCGGGCCGTTCGAGGTGCTCGGACGGCTGGGCGCCGGCGGCATGGGACTGGTGTACCTGGCCCGTTCGGCCTCGGGCCGGCGGGTGGCGATCAAGACCGTGCGCAGCGAGCTTGCCGAGGACCAGCTGTTCCGCGTGCGCTTCACCAGGGAGGTGGAGGCGGCCCGCGCCGTCAGCGGCTTCTACACGGCCGCCGTGGTGGACGCCGACCCGCGCGCCGCCGTTCCCTGGCTGGCGACCGCCTACGTGCCCGCGCCCTCCCTGGAGGAGATCGTCACCGACTGCGGGCCGCTGCCCGCCCAGTCGGTGCGCTGGCTGGCCGCCGGCATCGCCGAGGCGCTCCAGTCCATCCACGGCGCCGGCCTGGTCCACCGCGACCTGAAGCCCTCCAACGTGCTGGTCGTCGAGGACGGCCCCCGGGTGATCGACTTCGGCATCGCCTCCGGCGTCTCCAACACCCGCCTCACCATGACCAACGTCGCGGTCGGCACCCCGGCGTACATGTCTCCCGAGCAGGCCAAGGACTCCCGCTCGGTCAACGGCGCGAGCGACGTCTTCTCGCTCGCCTCCACCCTGGTCTTCGCGGCCACCGGCCACCCGCCGTACCACGGGGGGAACCCGGTGGAGACGGTCTTCATGCTGCTGCGCGAGCGCCCCGACCTCGCCGGACTGCCGGACGAGCTGCGGCCGTTGATCGAGTCGCTGATGGAGCACAAGCCGGAGGACCGGCCCTCGCCGGCCGACCTCCAGGCCCAGTTGGCGCCCTACCTCTTCGCCGCCGGCGACGACGGCGGCAGCGCCTCGGCCTGGTTGCCGCCGGACGCCGTCGCCATGATCGAGGCCCGTCGGGGCCGGCCGGGCGGCGCGCCCCGGCAGCAGCCGTGGAGCGGCGCGGACGCGCCCCCGCCGCCGGGCCCCACCGGCGGGCAGGCGCCGCCGTCCCCGCCGCCGCCCTCGCAGGCGCGGCCGGAGCCGCAGTCGTCCGGGGCGGCGCCGCGTTCCTACGCGCCGCCGATGCCGTCGATGCCGCCGCCCCCGCCGCCGAGCACGCCCCCGCCGTCGACGCACGACAGCCCGCCGACCGGTCCGCCGGTCGTGCGGCAGCCGTCGGGGGCCGCGCAGCCGCCTCCGCCGGCGGCCGAGCAGCGGCGCCAGCAGCCGCAGGAGTGGGGCAGACCGCCGACGGCCCACCAGCAGGCGGCCGTTCCCAGCCCCAACACGGCGCACCCGGGCCAGATGCACCAGTCGGGCGCGACGGCCGACCACGCGGCGGGCGGGCAGGAGGCCGGCGGCCAGGAGGCCGGCGCCGCTCCGCGCTGGCGGCCCTGGCGCTTCCGGATGAGCAACGACCTCTGGGGGTCGCCCACGGTCTACGGCGGCGCGCTCTACGTCACCTCCCTGGAGGTGCACGCGCTGGACGTGGCCAGCGGCCGGCGGCGCTTCCGCACCCGGGAGGTCGCCTGGTCGATGGCGGTGGACGGCGGTCTGGTGCTCGCCTCCGACGGCCCGAGCCTGTTCGCGTTGGACGCCTCCGACGGCACCGACCGCTGGCGGGTCGGCACCGACGGATGGATCTACGGGCTGCGCGCCGAGCGCGGCACGGTGCTCACCGCCTCGCGTGGCGGCCTGGTCACCGCCTGGGAGGCGGGGACCGGCGAGCAGCTGTGGGAGCTGACCGGCGGGCAGAGCGACTTCGAGACGCAGGACGCGGTGCCCGTGATGCGGGACGGCGTGGTCTACGCCTGGGGCGAGGGGCAGCTCTACGTCCTCCAGGCGCGCACCGGCGCGGAGCTGTGGCGCTACCCGGTGGGTGACACCTCGGTGACCGGCGGGGTACCCGTCCGGGTGACACCGGCCGACGACGGGACGGTGTACGTCTGCGCCGGCTCCCGGGTGCTGGCGCTGGACGCCGCGTCGGGCGCCGAGCGCTGGCGCTTCGACGCGCCCGCCGCGATCCTCTGCTCGCCGACGTACCAGCCGGCGGGCGGCCGGGACGCGGGCGTCTACTTCACGGACTACCTGGGCACGGTCTACGCCCTGGACCTGGCGACCGGCGACGACCGTTGGCGGATCGCCACCGAGGCGCGGCAGTCGACGGAGCCGGTGCTGGTCTCCGACGGGCTGGTCCACCTGGGCAGCGGCACCGCGATGTACACGCTGGACGCGGTCAGCGGCACCCCGCGCTGGCGGTTCGCCGCCGGGGAGTCCATCGTCGGCGCGCCCGTGGTGCGGGACGGCCGGCTGCACTTCGGCTCGGAGGACCACTGCCTGTACACGCTGGACGCGGTGAGCGGCCGGCTCAGCTGGAAGCTGGAGACCGGCGGCGCGATCACCGGCACCCCGGCGGCCGCGAACGGGATGGTCTTCGCCTGTAGCAAGGACCACTGCGTCTACGCCCTCGACGCGGCCCGGGGAACGCGGCAGTCCTAGGTCGCCTCGTTTGGATCTTCGCGGGGCGGGACGCGACACACCGCCGTCCCCCACATGCGGGGGCGGCGGTGGCGCGCGAACCGGTGGTTCGACGAGGTTGCTGGGTGGCTACGCGACGTCGCGCCGGCCGTGCTCCTCGTGCTCACCGTGTACGGGGTGCTCCTCGTGGCGCCTGCGCCACGGGCCCTGCCGCACCTCGCCGCCAGTCTTCTCCTCGCGGTGACGCCCGTGGTGCGCGGGGCGCCCCTCGTGCTCGTGGCGCCCGTGACCGCGCAGGCCACGCTCCGCGAGATGACGGCCGGCCATGGTGGTGGCCGCGTACAGCATCAGCAGGCCCGAGCCCAGTGCGGCGAGCACCGGCCAGGACATGCCGCCCTCACCGATGGTGAGGCCGTTGCCGGCGTTGTACTGACGGATGATCCACAGCACGGTGAAGGCGAGGATCGCGGCGCCGGACAGGGTGGTCAGCAGACGGGACCGCAGCAGGATTCCGGCCACGGCCAGGGCGGCGGCGACCAGCATCGGCAGGAACAGGCCCGCGAAGAGCTCCGCGTTCCCTCCTGTCACGCCGGCCCCGTTGAACAGGTCCCACCATCGGTAGTTGTGGCCGTCGCGTCCTCCGTACCAGTTGAAGAACACGCTGCCGATACCCACGACGGCGGCTATCAGAGCGAGTATCGCTCCGAGGGTGTTACGCACCATGACGAGCCTCCCTAGGCACGACTGTCTGATTCCGGCTCGTGCTTTCGACGCTACGTCCACTCGGGCGGGCTCGCACCCCGAACGGCGGAGCACCGGGTGCGGGCACTAACCTCACCCGCCATGAGCCCCGTCGCGCGCCCGCTGCCCTTGCTCACCGCCGTCGTCGCCCTGATCACCCTCGAACTGCTGCGGCTGGGGACCACGGTGCTGGGCGGCTCCGGCACCGTCGCGGTCGCGGCCGTGCCCGCGTTGGCCTGCTTCGCCGGCCCGTTGACCTGGTGGTTGGGCTCGCGGCAGGGGCTGACCGTCGCGGTCGGCGTGCTGGCGGGCGCGCGGCTGCTGGTGCAGTTCCCGGTGGGGCGCTCGGTGCCGCTGGTCGGCTTCGCGCTCGCCTCGGCGCTGGTGGCGCTGGTGCTGGTGGTCCGCCGCGACATGGGCGACGCGGCGGCGGGCCCCGGCCGCGCGGCGCGGGCGATCGGGCTGGCCGTCGCCTTCGACCTGGCGCTGCGCCTTCCGCTCGACCTGCTGGACCTGATCTGGCGCGGCCGGATGCTGGGCTGGCTGCTGGTGCTGGCGCTGGCCGCGATGCTCGGCCCGCTGGCGAGGGCGGCGGCCACGGAACGGCTCACCCGCCCCGAGGGCGGCGCGCAACTCGCCGTGCTGGGACCGGCGTTCGCCCTGTACGCGATGGTGCTGGCCGCGCCGGGCGCCGTCGCGGTGGCCGGCGGGGTCTCGTTGACCACGGCGGGGCTGTGGCTGGGGGCCGGGGCGGCCGCCGGGATCGCGCTGCTCTCGCTGCCGGAGCCGGCCGGACTCGGCCGCTGGACCCGCTGGGCGCTGCCCGCCGCGCTGCCGCTGGCCGTCGCCGGCGTGACGCTCGGCCCGGCGCCGCTGGTCGCGCCGTCGGCGCTGCTGGGTCTCGCGGTGCTGCCCGCGGTGCTGCGGCGGGCGCTGGCGGTGCCGACGGGCTTCGGCCACGGTCCGCAGTTCGACCTGGCCCTGGCCGGCCTCGGCACCGGGCTCTCCTGCGTGCTGCTGGCCGCCGGCTACGAACTCCGCCTGTTTCCCTGGGCGTTCGCCCTGCTGCTCGCCCTCGCGCTGGCCGCCCGCGCGACGCGCGTCAACCAGGCGCCGCCGCCGCTGGCGCGGGCGTTCGTGCCGGTGGTGGTCGCGGTGCTGCTGCTCGCCTGGTCGCCGCTGGCCGGCGCGCTGCGCCCCGGTCCCGAGCCGCTGCCGACCGACACGGCCGGCGGCATGTACCGGCTGATGACGTGGAACGTGCACTCGGCCATCGCGCGGGACGGGGAGTTGACGCCGGAGGCGCTGCGTGCGGTGATCCAGGACTCGGGGGCGCAGGTCGTCGTCCTCCAGGAGGTGCCGCGCGGCACGCCGGGCGCCGGCGGGCTGGACCTGGTGACGTTCCTGGAGCGCCGGCTTGACGTGACGGCGGTCTGGGCGCCGGCCGCCGACGAGCGGTTCGGCAACCTGGTCCTCACCTCGCTGCCGGTGGTCCACGCCGAGACCGGCGCGCTCCCGCGTGCCGGCGGCGACATGGACCGTTCGTTCGCCGACGTCACGGTGCGGCTGACCGACGGCGAGACCGCCCGGGTCGTCGGGACCCATCTGCACGGCGGCTCCTCGCCCGAGCCCCGGCTGGCCCAACTGGACCCGCTGCTGGACCGGGTGGCCGGCGACCCGAACGCGGTGCTGGCCGGTGACCTCAACGCGCGCGCGGACTCGGAGGAGATCGAGACCGTCCGGGCGACGGGCCTGCGCAGCGCGCAGGACGAGGTGGGCGACCCCTCGCTGAACACCGCCGTCCGTCCCGAGCGCCGCGTCGACTGGATCTTCGGCGCTCCCGAGGTGGCCTTCGGCGGCTTCGAACTGATCGACACCACCGCCTCCGACCATCTGCCGCTGACCGTCACCGTCTTTCTGGAGTAGCGGCGTTCAGCGGGGCGGACCGCTCAACGGCGCCCGACGCGGAGGCCGCCCGCCGCCGCGTCGCCGCCCCGGAGGCGGCTCACGCCCCGTCGCCGTCCGACGGCGTGCCGCCGTCCGACTCGACGCCGTCGACCGCGTAACGGAGCGCCACCGCACCGCCCTTGAGGTGGCGCTCCTCCAACAGGCCGAGACGCAGCCGCAGTCCGCGGGGAAACGCCGCCAGGCCGCCGCCGACCGTGACCGGGTTGAGCAGCAACCGGACCTCGTCCACCAGCCCGGCGGCCAGCGCCGGTGCGGCCAGGGTCGGTCCGGAGACGGCGAGGTCCGCCGTCGCCTCCGCCTTCATGGCCCGGACCGCCTCCACGTCGAACTCCCGCTCGATCCGGGTGCGCGCCGTCTCCACCGAGTCCAGCGTCCGCGAGTAGACCACCTTGTCCGCCGCCAGCCAGACGTCCGCGAACTCCCTTTCCACCGGGGAGAGTTCCGCCTTCTCCCCGGCCGTCTCCCAGTAGACCGACTCCTCGTACATGCGCCTGCCCAGCAGATAGGTGCCGTAGGCGCGTTCCCACTCGCTGACGAGGGCCATCCCCTCCTCGTCCGGGGCGCTCCACTCGTAGGCGCCGCTCTCGTCGGCGAGGTACCCGTCGAGGGAGGTGATGGCGGAGTAGATCAGTCGGCCTGCCATGAGCAATGGTTCCTTTCCGGAATGGGAACGCCGAGACGTTCGCCCAGTACACCCCAGGAGATCACGAGCGGGCGGAAGCGGTGAGGAAGACGTCAAGTTCAGGCATGTCAGGGACAGTTGTGTGATGGGGTAGTCCTATGGACGTCAATGGGATCGTGGTGGAGACCGGCGGCTATCGCGCCGTGACCCCGTGGGAGGACGAGAAGTGGCGTGCGGAGGCGCTCGCGTGGATCTCCGAGCGGCTCGCCCACCGCGACCTGGTCGCCGGCGGCGACCCCGTCTGGGCGCGGCTCCGCCCGTGGTCCGTCGTCCTCCGCGTCCCGGTCACGGACGGCAGCACCGTCTGGTTCAAGGCCAACCCGCCCCGCTCCGCCTACGAACCCGCCGTCATGGCCGCCCTGCACCGCTGGGCCCCCGGCCGCGTCGTCGAACCGTTCGCCGTCGACACCACCCGCGCCTGGTCGCTCCTCCCCGACGCGGGGCCGATGTTCGCCGAGGTCCTGACCAACGACCCGGAGGATCTGGCGGCCTGGACCGAGATGCTCGCCCAGTACGCCCAGCTGCAACGCGAAGCCGAGTCGCACGCCGAGGAGTTGCTGGCCATGGGGGTCCCCGACTTCCGGCCGCCGCGCCTCGT
Source organism: Streptomyces zhaozhouensis (assembly GCF_900230195.1). Taxonomy (GTDB): domain Bacteria; phylum Actinomycetota; class Actinomycetes; order Streptomycetales; family Streptomycetaceae; genus Streptomyces; species Streptomyces zhaozhouensis. The sequence continues at coordinate 164,442 of NZ_OCNE01000011.1, read as the reverse complement.
CGAACGCTACCGCTGCCTCGTCGAGACCTCCGGCAGCCTCCGCGCCCCGGAACGCGAGGCGCTGCGGGCGGCGACCCCCCGCTTCGAGGAGTGGTGCCAACTCCTCGCCGACTCCCCGGTCGCCTGCTCGCTCGACCAGTCCGACCTGCACCCCGCCTCGGTCCTCACCGGAGGCCAGTACCTCACCCCCACCGGCGCGCTGACCGGCGACGGCCGCTATCTCTTCTTCGACTGGGGCGACTCCTCCGTCACCCATCCCTTCGCCAGCCTGCTGGTCGTCGGACGGGTCCTCGACGAACGCTTCGACCGCGACCCCGCCGCCCGCACCCGCGCCTGGGACGCCTACCTCGACGCCTGGGCCGAACGCGGCACCGGCCTCCCGGAGCTGCGCACCCTCGCGACGGTCGCCTGCCGCGTGGCGGCCGTCTGCCGCGCGGACACCTGGGACCGCGTCTTCCCGAGCATGTTGCTGACGACGGCCTACCGCGACGCCCATATCGCCCGGTGGCTGCGGGAGTTGCTGTAGGCGGCGTCCGTCCTGGTGCGCGCGCCGTCCCCGTGCCGGGCCCGCGGCTCGCGCGGGGGCACAGGACCGGGCGGGGTCCCGCGGTTTCCCGGGGCGGCGGCGGAGGGCCCCCCGAGGCGCCTCCGCCGTTCGCCTTGCCGACCTTGCCGACCTTGCCGACCTTGTTTGGCCTTGCCAACCTTGCCGACCTTGCCGGCCTTGTTCGCCGGGCGGCCGTCACACCAGGGGGCGCCGGCGGGCCTTGACGGTCTGGTCGGTGCGGGTGACGGCCTCACCGGTGTGGGGGTTGGTCTGCCGCCGCGGGTGGCGTTCGGCCAGCAGCACCTCCCACTCGCCCGGGGCCAGCTCCAGCGAGTCGACGGTCTCCTCCGGCGTCGGGAAGTGGACGTCGGAGATCTCGTCCTGCCACGGCGGAAGCCCCCCGTGCGCCTCGATCAGCAGCGTGCCGCCCGGCGCCACCGCCGCTGCCGCCGCGCGCAGCACGTGCGGGCTGAGCGTTCCGTCCCTGAAGTGCAGGAAGTGGGTGCTGACCAGGTCGAACGCGCCGGTCGGGAAGGTTTCGGCCAGGTCGTGGCGCTGCCACTCGATCCGGTCGGCGACGCCGGCCTCCGCCGCGTGGTCGGCGGCGCGGCCGAGGGCGACGTCGGAGACGTCGACGGCGGTGACCCGCCACCCCAGACGCGCCAGGTGGATGGCGTCGCCGCCCTCCCCGCAGCCGAGGTCGAGCGCGGTGCCGGGGGAGAGGTCGGCGGTCTCGCGGGCCAGCACCTCGTTGGCGCTGCCGCTCCAGAAGTGGCCGCCCTCCGCGGAGGCGTAGCGCCCGTTCCAGTACTCGTGGTCGGTGAGCTGCTCCACGTCGTGCCCCGCTTCCTGGTTCCCGTCGTGGTCCTGGCCGTGCTGGTGCTGGCCGTGCTGGTGCTGGTGCTGGGTCATCGCGCGCTCCTCCGGGAAGGGGTCGGAACGGCCGGGGTGTCGGCCTCGATCAGGTCCATGTTGATCACCGCGCCGGCGCGGACGCCGGCCGCCGCCGAGCTGACGACGTGCTCGTTGATGCCGGCCGCGTTGCCCGCGACCCACACGCCGGGGACGGGGGAGCGGCCGGTCGGGTCGGTCTCGATCTGGGTGCCGAGCACCTGGCCCTCCATGACCACGTCGGTCGGTTCGAGCCCCAACGCGGCCAGCGGGCCAAGCCGCACGGTCGAACGCGGCGAGACCACCACCGCCCGGCACGGCACGGAGCCGCCGCCGGCCAGGGTCAGGCCGCTGAGCGCGCCGTCCCGGTCGCGGGTCACCGCGGTGGCCCGGTCGTCGACGACGGTGACGCCCGCGGCCTCCAGCCGCGCGCGCCGGGCGTCGTCGAGCGCGGGGGCGGTGTGGGTGACCAGGGTCACGTGGTCGCTCCACTGGCTCCACAGCAGGCCCATGTGCGCGGCGAGCCCGTTGCTGGCGAGCAGCGCGACCGGCTGGTCGCGCACCTCCCAGCCGTGGCAGTAGGGGCAGTGGAGCACGGTTTCGCCCCAGTGCTCGGCGAGCCCCGCCACGTCGGGCAGCTCGTCCCGCACGCCGGTGGCGACCAGCAGCCGGCGGGCGGTGACGGAACGGCCGTCGCTGAGGCCGAGCCGGAAGAGCGGCGAGTCGGGCCCGCCCAGGGCCTCGGCCGAGGTGACGGAGACCGGGGTGAGGACCTCGGCGCCGTAGCCGCGCACCTCCTTCCTGCCGGCGGCCAGGATCTCGGCGGGCGGGGCGCCGTCCCTGGTCAGGTAGTTGTGGGCGTGCGCGGACGGCGCGTTGCGCGGCTCGCCCGCGTCGATCACCAGCACTCGCCGGCGAGACCTGGCCAGGGCCAGGGCGCCGCTGAGGCCGGCCGGGCCGCCGCCGATCACCGCGACGTCGTACGCGTCGCGGTCGTCCCCGGACGGCGGGGTCCCACGTGTGGTCATCGGGGTTCCTCCCTCGGGAATGGGGGTGTGGTGCGCATCGTCATGAATGTCGTTGTCACTGACTCGGAGCCTGCGGCAGCCGGGGCCAGAACGACAAGTCCTGTTGCCGGGATGGCAACATCCGGGCCGGGGGGCGCATGATGGGGTCATGGACGGAGGCGAGAACGCACGGGACGCGGGCCGCGCGCGGCGGGCGACGGGGGCCGGGGCGGCGGCCGGGTCGGCCGGGGCCGACCTGGCGCGGGTGCTGAACGACGTGGGGCCGAGGCTGCGGGCGCTGCGCCGGGAGCGCGACGTCACCCTGGCGGCGCTGAGCGAGGAGACCGGGATCTCCGTCTCCACCCTCTCCCGGCTGGAGTCCGGGCGCCGCAAGCCGACGCTGGAGCTGCTGTTCCCGCTGGCCAAGGCGTACCGGGTGCAGTTGGACGAGCTGGTGGGCGCGCCCACCACGGGGGACCCGCGGATCCACCCGCGGCCGTTCGTCCGGCACGGGCAGACCTTCATCCCGCTGACGCGCTATCTCGGCGGGCTGCACGCCTACAAGCAGATCCTGCCGCCGCACTACGGCTGCGACGCCGAGCCGCGCGTGCACGAGGGCTTCGAGTGGTGCTATGTGCTCTCCGGGCAGGTGCGACTGCGGCTGGGGGACCGGGTGTTGACGTTGACGGCGGGGGAGGCGGCCGAGTTCGACACCCGGGTGCCCCACGCGTTCAGCAACCCGGGCGACCAACCGGCCGAGTACCTCAGCCTCTTCGGGGCACAGGGGGAACGGATGCACGTCCGGGCGCGGCCGACAGCGGGCGGCGAGGGCGGCGAGGAGGGCTGACGGAAGGCGGGGAGGGTTGAACGGGAGGCGGGGGCGGCCGGGGCCGTGGGCCGGCGGCCGGCGGCGCCGAGGCCGGAGACCGTGCGGCCGGAAGTCTCCGAAGCCTCGCGGAGGGGGCGCGTCGCGCCTGGGACATCGGCCGTCGGCCCCCACCGACGGCCGATGTCTGGGTGGTTGTCGAGCCGGTCCGGACGGCGCCCCCTCCACGCCGCCCGAACCCCTTGCTCGGAACCTGCCCGGCGACTCCCCCGTCGCCGCCGAGCAGGCACACCACCGGGGAGGCCGGCCGCGCACCCCTGTGCGGCCGGACAACACTGAGCATGTCAGGCCGCCATAAACAGCCGATAAACGCGTGAGGGCGGCCCCCGCGAGGGAGCCGCCCGTGGTTGCCGGCGGTGGCTGAGCCGGCGTCACCTACCCGTGGACTGGGCGCTTCCCCCGGGGCCGCCGCTGCTGTAGTGGTCCGCCTGGGCCACCCCTGCCGAGGCGCCCCACACCGCGGTGACCAGGGCCAGACCGACGGCGAACTTTCTGATGCGGGTCATGACGGACTCCTCACTGGGAACGCCGACACGCGTCCCCTCCCGTGGCGTTGTGGAACCCCGCGCCGCGTGGCGCGACGCGGGGCGTCGTGCGAGGTGGTGCCGTACGTCTTGCAACACGAAGGCCGGCCCCCGAAACTTCGGGAGCCGGCCTCGGATAAGACCATTGTGAGCTCAGGAGGCGTAGTGGTCCACAGGGGCCACCGGGCCGGGCTTGTCCTTCGGCTCGCCCGAGGCGTAGTGGTCGCCCTTGGTCTCGACCTCGCCGTCGGTGTCCCGCTCGGGGACGTGCCCCGCGGCCTTGGGCTCACCGGAGGCGTAGTGGTCGCCCTTGGTCTCCACCGAGCCCTCGGCGGGCTCGCCCGAGGCGTAGTGGTCGCCCTTGGTCTCCACCGAGCCCTCGGCCGGCTCGCTGGAGGCGTAGTGGTCGCCCAGCGGACGGACCTGCTGGGGCTTCTTGCTCTCGGTCGTGGTGTCGGTCATGGTCAGCTCCTTGACGGTGTGGCTGTCATGGGGCGACACGGTCAGGCAGCAACCCCCCGTTGTGCTTCGGCCGATCCCAGCCAAAGATCGCCCGCCCCCGTGTTGTTGAGACGGTCCGCAGCCTGGCACGCCGAAATAAATGATCTCTAAACGTCCGAACGTGAGAAATCCCGAGCCGTCCTGCGTCCCTAGACGCGCGTGGGGGTCAGGAGGTTCCTCGCCTCGCCGGCCTCCGGCGCGCCCATCGTCTCCAGGATCTTCAGCGCGTCCTGCCAACAGGCCCGCGCACGGTCCGTCTGCTGAAGCTCCGCCAGCGCCCGTCCGAGCACCAACAGCACGGTGCCGCGCCGCCATTCGCCGCCGATGCCGCCGAGCGCCAGGGCCCGCTCCGCGTGCCGGGCCGCGTCCCCCGGGCGGTCGGCGGCGAGGTGCACCTCGCTGATGCGGTAGTGGGTGACGCCCTCCCAGAGCCGCTGCCGGGTGGCCCGGAAGACCTCCATCGCCCGGTCGAACTCCTCCAGCGCCTCCCGGTGGCGGTCCGCCCTGTTGAGCGCGACCCCCAGCGTGTAGCGGACGTTGGCCAGCCGCAGCGGCTGCCGCGCGCCGTCCAGGAGCATGGAGACACAGGCGCGCGCCATCTCTATGGCGCTGTCCACCCGGCCGGTGTCCAGGTGGACGCGCGCCAGGTTGCACAGCGCGCTGGCCCGCCCCGGCAGGTTGTCGTCCTTGCGGTACTCCTCGACCGCGCGGCTCAGATAGCTCTCGGCCGCCTCCAGATCGCCCCGGTAGATGCCGATGATGCCCCGGTCGTTGAGCGCGGTGGAGACCGCGTACGGGTCGTCGGCCGCCGTGCCGAGGAGCAGCGCGTGCTGGCTCTCCGCGTCGGCCTCGTCGAACCGGCCGTCCACCGAGTGCCCGTGGGCCAGCAGCGCGTGCAGCCGGCCCTGCGCCAGGTCGTCGTCGGCCTCCTGCGCGGTCGCGAGCATCCCCCGCACCACCTGGTTGAACTGGTGGGAGAACGCGCCGGACTCGGAGAGGTCCTGCACCGTCAGCAGGGTGTCGACCGCGCGCCGCAGCCCCTCGGAGGAACGCTGCTGGCGGACGCTGGCCAGCAGGCACTCCGCCTCGCTGAAGAGCCAGTCGAGCGCCGAGGCGCGGTCCCGGAAGGTGAGCCCCGGGTGGTCGGTGGGCGCCAGGTGGTCGATCAGCCGGTCGCCGGGGCGTTCGAAGGCGTAGACCCGGGCGCTGGACGCCAGGAAGTACTCCAACAGCCGCGCCAGCGCCGCCTCCCGCTCGGCCGGGGGCTGCTCGTCGCGTTCCGCGCAGGCGCGGGCGAAGAGCCGCACCAGGTCGTGCAGCCGGTAGCGGCCCAGGGGAGCGGACTCCAGCAGCGAGGTGTCCACCAGGGACTCCAGCAGCTCCTCCGTCGTCTCCAGGTCGCGGTCCAGCAGCGCGGAGGCGGCGGCGAGCGAGATGTCCGGGCCCTCGGTGAGGCCCAACAGCCGGAAGGCGCGCGCCTGCTCGGTCTCCAACTGGCCGTATCCCAGCTCGAAGGTGGCCTTCACGGCCTGGTCGCCGGCCTTCAGCTCGTCGAGCCTGCGCCGCTCGTCGCTCAGCTTCCTGGCCAACGTCGAGACGGTCCAGGTGCGGCGGGCCGCGAGCCGGGCCGCGGCGATCCTGATCGCCAGCGGCAGGAAGCCGCAGGCGCCCACGACCGCCATCGCCGCCTTGCGCTCGCCGGTCACCCGGTCCTCGCCGACGATCCTGGTGAAGAGGGTCAGCGCCTCCTCGGGGCTCATCACGTCCAGGTCGACCAGGTGCGCTCCGGCCAGGTCCACCATCCGCAGCCGGCTGGTGATCAGCGTCGCGCAGCCGGGCGCGCCCGGCAGCAGATCGCGGACCTGCGCGGCGTCACGCGCGTTGTCCAGCAGGATCAGCACCCGCCGGCCGGCCAGCAACGAGCGGTACAGGCCGGACCGTTCGTCCACGCCGTCCGGGATGTCGTCGTCCGGTATGCCCAACGCGCGCAGGAAGGCGGCCAGTACGGCGGTCGGCTCGGCCGGCGCTTCGCCGGCGCCCTGGAGGTCCACGTACAACTGTCCGTCGGGGAAGTGCTCCCGCACGGAGTGCGCCACCTGCACGGCCAGCGTCGTCTTGCCGACGCCGCCGATGCCGGCGACCGCCGAGACCGCCATCACCTGGCTGCCGGAGCCCGCCAGCTGCGAGCCCAGCTCGGCGACGAACGCGCCGCGGCCCGTGAAGTCCGGCACGGCCGCCGGCAGTTGCGCCGGGCGCACGCGGGGGCGCCTCGGGGAGCCCGTGGACACGGTCTTCAGCGTCAGCGAGCTGTCCGCGTTGAGGATGCGCTGCTGCATCTCCGACAGCTCGACGCGCGGCTCGACGCCCAACTCGTCTATCAGCAGCCGCCGCGCGTCCGCGTAGACCGCGAGCGCCTCCGCCTGCCGACCGCTGCGGTAGAGCGCCAGCATCAGCAGCTCGCGCAGCCGCTCCCGCAGCGGGTGCGCCGCGGACAGCGCGGTCAGCTCCGCGACGGAGTCGGCGTGCATCCCGGCCTGGAGCCCGACGTCCAGCCGCTGCTCGCGCAGCGTCAGCAGTTGCTCGGCCAGCCGGTTGCGCTGCATCTCGGCCTCGGGGCCCGGCAGTCCGGCGAGCGCCTCGCCGTTCCACAGGTCGACGGCCGCGCCGTACAGCTCGTGGGCCTGCGTCAGCTCCCCGCCGCCGACCGCCTTCTCGGCCGCCGCGCTGAGCCTGGACACCTCGTCCAGGTCCAACTCGTCGCGCGGGCCGAGCCGCAGCAGATAGCCGCCGGACTGGCTGACCAGCACCGAGGAGCGGGAGCCGAAGGACTTCCGCAGCCGGGAGGCGTAGGTGCGCAGCGCGGCGATCGCCTGCTGCGGCGGCTCGTCCCACAGCGCGTCCACCAGCTCCGTCGCCGAGGCCAGCCGGCCGCGCCGCAGCAACAGCGTCGCCAGCAGGGCGCGTTGCTGGGGCGATCCTGGGGGCAGGAGGTGTTCTCCCTGCCATGCGCGCACCGTTCCGAGCACCGCGAAGCGCAAGGTAGGTGTGTAACCCCCCGTGGTCCCCTCACCAACGGCCATGGTGTCCTCTGCTTCTCAACCTCTGCATGTATGGGGCGAACGTTGGAGTCTATCCGTCATCACGGAGTCCGTTAAAGACCAAGGTGGCCATCGCAGTGTGGCACGGAGTGGGCGCCGCCGGGAGTCGGTGCCCGGGAGAGGCGCCACTCCAGGCCACACCCGCACCGCGTCCTGTGGTGCCGGGGGGCCGCCTCTTATCCTCGAACCATGACGAGAAGCGCGGATGTTCCCACGGCCAACGCCATGCGCCGGGCGCTGCGCCGGGCCCGTGACGGGGTGGCCCTGGACGTGACAGAGGCCGCCGTGTTGCTCCAGGCGCGCGGCGCTGACCTGGAACAGCTCGCCGAGGCCGCCGGTCGGGTGCGGGACGCCGGGCTCGCCGAGGCCGGGCGTCCCGGGGTGATCACCTACTCCCGCAAGGTCTTTGTTCCGCTGACCCGGCTCTGTCGTGATCGTTGCCATTACTGCACCTTTGTGACCGTTCCGGGGAAGCTTCGTCGAGAGGGGCACGGCATGTTCCTCTCCCCGGACGAGGTGCTGGAAATCGCCCGTCGGGGTGCCGCACTGGGGTGCAAGGAGGCGCTCTTCACCCTCGGCGACCGCCCCGAGGACCGCTGGCCCGAGGCGAGGGAGTGGCTGGCCGCGGCCGGCTACGACGACACCCTCTCCTACGTGCGGGCCATGGCCGTCCGGGTCCTGGAGGAGACCGGGCTGCTGCCCCACCTCAACCCCGGTGTGCTCACCTGGACCGACTTCCAGCGGCTCAAGCCCGTCGCCCCCTCCATGGGCATGATGCTGGAGACCACCGCCACCCGGCTGTGGTCCGAGCCCGGCGGGCCCCACCACGGCTCGCCCGACAAGGAGCCGGCCGTCCGGCTGCGCGCCCTGGAGGACGCGGGCCGCTCCAGCGTCCCGTTCACCAGCGGGCTGCTGCTGGGCATCGGCGAGGACTTCACCGAACGTGCCGAGTCGCTCTTCGCGCTGCGCCGGATCTCCCGCACCTACCGCGGCATCCAGGAGGTCATCCTCCAGAACTTCCGGGCCAAGCCCGACACCGCGATGCGCGCCATGCCCGACACCGAACTCGCCGAGCTCGCCGCCGCCGTGGCCGTCGCCCGGCTGCTGCTCGGCCCCGCCGCGCGCCTCCAGGCTCCGCCCAACCTGGTCGACGAGGAGTACGCGCTGCTCATCCGCGCCGGCATCGACGACTGGGGCGGCGTCTCTCCCGTCACCCCCGACCACGTCAACCCCGAGCGCCCCTGGCCCGCCATCGCCGAACTCGCCGCCCGCACCCGGGCCGCCGGCTTCGAGCTGCGCGAACGCCTCACCATCTACCCGGAGTTCATCCGCCGCGGCGAACCCTGGCTCGACCCCAGGCTGCTGCCGCACGTCCAGGCGCTGGCCGACCCCGCCACCGGGCTCGCCGACGAGAACGCGACGCCCCGCGGCCTGCCCTGGCAGGAGCCCGACGAGCCGCTGGTCGCCAGGGGGCGCACCGAGCTGCACCACACCATCGACACCGAGGGCCGCACCGGCGACCGGCGCGCCGACTTCGACTCCGTCTACGGCGACTGGAGCGAGCTGCGCGCCCTCGCCCAGCCCGGCCTCACCCCCGACGCCGGGGCCTCACCCCGCCTCGACGGCGAGGCCCGCGCCGCGCTCGCCGTCGCCGCCGACGACCCGACCCGGCTCACCGACGCGCAGGCACTGACCCTGCTGCACGCCGACGGCCCCGCGCTGGACGCGCTGACCGACGTCGCCGACCAACTGCGCCGCCAGGTCGTCGGGGACGACGTGACCTACGTCGTGACCCGCAACATCAACTTCACCAACGTCTGCTACACCGGCTGCCGGTTCTGCGCCTTCGCCCAGCGCCGCACCGACGAGGACGCCTACACCCTCTCCCTCGACCAGGTCGCCGACCGCGCCCAACAGGCGTGGGAGGTCGGCGCCGTCGAGATCTGTATGCAGGGCGGCATCCACCCCGACCTTCCCGGCACCGCCTACTTCGACCTGGTGCGCGCCGTGCGCGCACGCGTCCCCGGGATGCACATCCACGCGTTCTCGCCCATGGAGGTCGTCAACGGCGCGACCCGCACCGGGATGTCGATCCGCGAGTGGCTGACCGCCGCCCGCGACGCCGGGCTCGACACCATCCCCGGCACGGCCGCCGAGATCCTCGACGACGAGGTGCGCTGGGTGCTCACCAAGGGCAAGCTTCCCGCCGACACCTGGATCGAGGTGATCTCCACCGCCCACGAGCTGGGGCTGCGCTCCTCGTCCACCATGATGTACGGCCATGTCGACCAGCCCCGGCACTGGCTGGGCCACCTGCGCACCCTCGCCGCTCTCCAGCGGCGCAACGAGGAACGCGGCGTCGAGGGGTTCACCGAGTTCGTGACGCTGCCGTTCGTCCACACCAACGCGCCCGTGTACCTCGCCGGCATCGCCCGGCCCGGCCCCACCGCGCGCGAGAACCGGGCCGTCACCGCGATGGCCAGGCTGCTGCTCCACCCGCACATCCGGAACATCCAGACGAGCTGGGTCAAGCTCGGCACCGAGGGTGCCGCCGAGATGCTGAGGTCCGGCGCCAACGACCTGGGGGGCACCCTGATGGAGGAGACGATCTCGCGGATGGCCGGCTCGGCCTACGGCTCGCACCGCAGCGTCGCCGAGCTGACGGCGATCGCCGAACTCGCCGGCCGCCCGGCCCGCCCGCGCACCACCACCTACGGCGCGGTCGACCCCGAACGGGTCGCCACCGCGCTCGCCGAGGACGGGCGGCTGCCCAGGCTGCTGCCGCTCGCCGGCGGTGCCGGGTGACCGCCCCGGTAGGCGGCGCCCTGTGGGGGCGCGGGGACCAGCAGGACTTCCGCAGCCGGGTGCGCGGCTGCCTGCTCGGCGGCGCGATAGGCGACGCGCTCGGCGCCGGCGTCGAGTTCGACTCGCTGGAGGCGATACGCGCGGCCCACGGGCCCGACGGCGTCACCGACTACGTCCCCGCCTACGGCCGGCGCGGCGCGGTCACCGACGACACGCAGATGACCCTCTTCACGGTGGACGGCCTGATACGGGCCCATGTCCGCCGCGACACCGGCGCCTGGCACCCCCCGACCGACGTGCACGCCGCCCACCGGCGGTGGTACCGCACCCAGAGCGAGTGGGGTCCGGACGAACGCCGGCCCGGCGACGGCTGGTTGGCGCGCGAGGAGTGGCTCTACAGCCAGCGTGCCCCGGGCCGCGCCTGCCTCGGCGGGCTCGCCGACGAGCGGATGGGCACCGTGGAGAAGCCCAAGAACCCGGACTCCAAGGGCTGCGGCACGGTGATGCGCTCCGCGCCGTTCGGGCTGCTCGTCGGCTGGGAGCCGCAGCTGGTCTTCCAACTCGGCGTCGAGTGCGCCGCCCAGACCCACGGCCATCCGACGGGGATGCTGGCGGCCGGCGCGTTCGCCGCCATCGTGCACGCGCTGGTGCGCGGCGACGACCTGGACGCGGCGGTGCAGAAGGCCCTCGCCCAACTCGCCACCAGGCCGGGGCACGAGGAGACCACCGAGGCGTTGAGGCAGGCCCTCGGCGCGGTCCGCCAGGGGCTGCCGACGCCGGAACGGGTCGCGTCGCTCGGCGAGGGCTGGACGGCGGAGGAGTCCCTGGCGATCGGCGTCTACTGCGCGCTGGTCGCGCAGGACATCCGCCACGGGCTGCTGCTCGCGGTCAACCACGGCGGCGACTCCGACTCCACCGGCTCCGTCTGCGGCAACCTGCTCGGCGCCCTCCACGGCGAGACGGCCCTGCCGCCGGCGTGGCTGGCGGAGTTGGAGGGCCGCGCGACGATCCTGGAACTCGCGGACGACTTCGCGATGGAGATGACCCAGGGCCCGGCCCTCCACGGCCCCGGCGACTCCGCCCGCATCTGGCTCGAACGGTACCCTCGCGGGGCGTAGCGGGAGCGACGACGCGTTCGCCGACGACGTACCGTTGTCGCCCTCCCCGCGCCCCCAAGCCGCCCACCGGCGTGTGGGGGGCGCGGGGAACTGCGCGGGTAACCGTCTACCGTGCCGCGGTCGACAACGCACCCGCGGCCCACGCTCCGTGGTCGCCCCCGCCCCCTAAACTCCCTTTCCCCCGCAGGAGTCGCGGATGGTCAGGTGCGGGTGCAGCACCACGTGCCGCGTGGCCATCGCGTGGGCCTCGGGGCCCGCGTCCACCCGGTCAAGGAGCAGCTCGGCCGCGACCTCGCCCAGCAGCCGCTTGGCCGGCGCCACCGCCGTCAGCGGCACCTCGGCCAGTGACGCGATCTCGTCGTCGTAAGCGATCAACGCCATCTCGTCCGGCGTGCGCACCCCCCTCGACCGCAGCCGTTGCAGCAGCTCTATCGCGTCGTAGTCGGAGTGCACCAGCGCCGCCCGCGCCCCGCTCGCCAGCAGGCCGTCCACGAAGCGGTCGTACTCCTGCCCCGCCCCCTGCGCGTCCGGCGCCGGCCGGCGCCCGTTGACCACCGGCGCGCTCGCGTCGAGGCCGAGACGTTCCACCGCGTGCCGGTAGCCGTCGAGGATCAGCGGCGCGGTCGGCGTGCGGTTGAGGTAGAGGCCGACCGCGCCGTGGCCCAGGCCGTGCAGTTGACGCAGCGCGTTGAACGCGCCGAGGCGGTGGTCGGAGACCACGAACTCGCAGGGCTCGTACGGGTCCTCGGGCCGCCGTTCCAGCAGCACGAACGGCAGCCCGGTGGCGCGCAGCCGTTCCAGCGTGGCGGGCGGCAGATGGTGGCCGCCGGCCGTCGCGATCAGCAGTCCCGAGGCGCCGGCGGCGCACAACTCCTCGATCTGCTGGTTGTCGCGCGGGGTGTCGTGCTGGCTGAGGCCGATGACGATCCGGGTGTTCCGCCGGTTGGCTACCGTGCGCACCCCGGCGACCACGCTCGGGTAGTAGTAGGTGGCCGAGGGGACCAGCAGCCCGATGGTGCGCCCGGCCGACGGGGGTTCGGGCTCGGGGGTCGGCGCCGTCGGATGGGCGACGAGCGGCGGGGCGTCCGGCGGTGGTTCGCCGCGGCCGCCCACCGGTATCGCGCCGCCGCGCACCTTGGTGAGCTGCCCCAGCTCCGCCAGCTCCGCCAGGTCGCGCCTGATGGTGCCGGCCGACACGCCGAAGCGGGCGGCGAGTTCGGCGACGCGCACGGCACCGCTGGCGCGCAGTTCCCGCAGCAGCAGCTCCTGCCGTTGTTCTACCAGCATCTCGGCGACCCCTCTCGGTTGCTCGTAGAGCTTAATGGTTGTTCGTAGATGCTCATTAACGTTTTTGAACACTTTCCCTTGACTGATGATTCAAGCTGGTTCAGGGTGCAGGCATCCGTCACCTAGGAAGCGGAGCCGTTCGTGTTTCCTCGCCGATGCCATGCGCTGTCGCGGAGCATCCTGACGACAGTGGCAGCAGGTGCCCTGCTGACCTCCTGTGCGCTCTCGGGTGGTTCCTCCGACGACGGGACCACCACGATCACCTACTGGTCCTGGACCTCCGGTTCGCAGGAGATCGTCGACCGGTTCAACGCGACCCACGACGACGTCCAGGTCGACTTCCAGCTCATCCCGGGCGGTGGCGACGGCGGGTACTCCAAGATGTTCAACGCGGTGCGGGCCGGCAAGGCGCCGGACATCATGACGGTGGAGTATCCGCAGCTCAACAGCTTCATCACCCAGGACCTGATCCAGCCCATGACCGACTGGGACGTGGCGGAGCTGGAGGACCAGTACCCGGAGTGGACCTGGCAGCAGATCTCCCCGACGGGCGAGGACGTGTACGCGCTGCCCAGGGACGTGGCGCCCACCGTGCTCTTCTACCGGGCCGACCTGTTCGAGGAGTACGGGCTGACGCCGCCGGAGACCTGGGACGACTTCCGCGAGGCAGCCGTCCGCGTCCAGGAGCGGAACCCCGAGGCGCAGCTCACCTCGCTGGGCCACAACGACGGCGGCCTGCTCGCCTCGCTGGCCTGGCAGTCCGGCGCCGAGTGGTTCGACACCTCGTCCGGCGAGTGGTCGGTCGAGACCCGCGACGACAACACCCAGCGCATGGCGGCCTTCTGGGACGGGCTGATCAACGAGGGGCTGGTCGAGGCCGAGCCGCAGTTCGCCGAGGCGCACATCTCCGACCTCAAGGCGGGCCGGACCCTGACCCTGGTCGGCGCCCCCTGGTCGGCCGGCCATCTCTCCCGCTACCTGCCCGAGTTGGCCGGCACCTTCGACGTCGCGCCCATTCCGCAGTGGGACGACGAGCCCACCGCCGGCAACCTGGGCGGTTCCACGATGGCGCTGCCCGTCGGCTCGCCGAACCCGGACGCGGCCATGGTCTTCGCCCGCTGGGCCTCCACCTCGCCGGACGCCGTCGCCGCCGCGGCCCCCGCCTCCACGGCCTACCCGGCCAACATCAACCTCCAGGACACCTGGGCCGCCGAGGTCAGCTCGGCCAACGAATGGGTGCGGGGCATGAGACTGCCCGAGGTCACCTCGGCCGCCGCCGAGGAGATCAACCCCGCCTGGGAATGGGGCCCCGACATGACCGAGAGCTTCGCCCGGCTGACGGACGCCGCCAGCGCGCGGGTCGGCAGAGAACGCGGGCTCGAACGGGCGCTCACCGACTGGGGCGACACCGTGATCGACCAGCTGCGCCTCCGCGGCTACAACGTCGTCGACTAGCCGTCCCCGCACCCGCCCGCCCCGGTACCGCACCCGCCCCGCACTCCTCGACCCAGGGGACACCCCATGGCCTCACTCACCTCGCCCCGGACGCCCCGGACGCCCCGGGCCACGAGCGGGAGACGGCGCTCCAGCGTGCTGCTCCTGATCGGACCGTTCTTCTTCCTCTTCGCCTTCACCTATCTGGGCCCGATCCTCTACGCGTTCGGCCTGAGCCTCTTCCGTGAACGCTTCGCCGGCATCGGCTGGGACGGACCGGAGAAGGTCTTCGCCGGCCTCGACAACTACAGCAGGGCGCTCACCGACACCGAGTTCCTCACCGGTGTCGGGCGGGTGCTGCTCTACGGCCTGATCTACGTGCCGCTGCTGATCGCGCTCGCCTCCGTCTTCGCGCTGCTGCTGGACAGCGCGGTCACCGCGTTCCGCAGGACCTGGCAGACGGTGCTCTTCCTGCCGCACATCGTGCCCGGCCTGATCGCCTCCATCGTCTGGCTCTACCTCTACACCCCGGGGCTCAGCCCGGTGATCGACGGGCTGGAGGTGCTGGGCTGGGAGGTCGACTTCCTGCACGGCGCCACGGTGCTCTTCTCCCTGGTCAACATCGCGGTCTGGAGCAACCTCGGCTTCAACGTGGTGCTGATCTTCGTCGCGCTCCAGGCGATCCCCCGCTCCACCATCGAGGCAGCCAGGCTCGACGGCGCGGGCGAGGCCAGGATCGGGCTGCGGGTCAAGCTGCCGCAGGTGCTGCCCGCGATGATGGTCGCGACGCTCTTCACCATCATCGGCTCGCTCCAGCTCTTCACCGAGCCGTACATCCTCCAGGCGTCCGGCAACAGCTCGGTGAGCAGCACCTGGACCCCCAACATGCTGTCCTACACCGCCGCGTTCCAGTCCAACGACTACCACTACGCGGCCACGGTCTCCGTGCTCGTGGCCGTCCTGGCCGGCGTGCTGTCCTTCACCGTCACCAAGATCTCCAACAGAAGGGCGCTGCGATGAGCACCGTGGGAACCCAGGTCGGCAGCGGCGACCGCGCCTGGTGGATGCGGCGTTCCTTTGCCACCCTGCTCTGCGCGCTGGCCGCGCTCTACACGCTGATGCCGCTGATCTGGCTGCTCTTCGGCGTCACCAAGTCGCTGCCCGACCTCTACGGCAGCAACGGCTTCGCGCCCTCCGGCGGCTTCCACGTCTGGGAGAACGTCCGCGACCTCTTCGCCCAGGACGGCGGCCTGTACGGACGTTGGCTGCTCAACACCGCCGTCTACGCCTTCGGCGGCGCCGCCGTCGCCACGCTGGTGTCGGTCGCGGCCGGCTACGCCTTCGACAAGTTCGAGTTCCCCGGCCGGGAGAAGTGGTACGGCCTGGTGATCGCCGGCGTGCTGGTCCCGCACACCGCCATCGTCGTGCCGATGTACCTGATGATGTCCGAGATCCGCATGACCGACACCATGTGGTCGGTGCTGATCCCCGTCATGGTCAACCCGTTCGGCGTCTATCTCGCCCGCGCCTACTCCTCGGGCGCGATACCCAACGAGCTGCTGGAGTCGGCCCGCATGGACGGCGCCGGCGAGCTGCGCACCTTCTTCTCCGTCGGGCTGCGGCTGATGGGGCCGGGCGCGCTGACGATCTTCCTCTTCCAGTTCATCGCGATCTGGAACAACTTCTTCCTGCCCATGGTCATGATCACCAACAACGACCTCTTCACCCTCGGGCAGGGGCTCTTCGTCTGGAACACCGCCGTCGACCAGAACCCCGACTACACGCGAATGGTCGTCGTCGGCTCCGCCGTCGCCACCATTCCGCTGATTCTGCTGTTCATCCCGCTTCAGCGGCGCTGGCGGGCCGGACTCACCGAAGGTGGCATCAAGTGACCGACGCGCACCACGACCCGGAGCTCTCCCCCCACACCGGCTGGACCAGGGCCGACTGGCTGGCCACGGCCGACGGACTGCTGGCCGCCGTGCGCCCGCACGCGACCCCGGGCAACTCCCTGATCCATCTGCCGGGGCCGCCCAGCCGCTCCGGCAGGCACAGCGACGGCCTGGAGGGCTACGCCAGGACGTTCCTGCTCGCCGCGTTCCGCACCGGCGGCGCCAACCTCGAAGACCCGCGCGCTCCCAAGCTGTTGGCGCCCTACGCCGAGGGCCTGGCCGCCGGCACCGACCCCGGCCACGCCCACGCCTGGCCCCGCCCGCTGGACATCCCGCAGGCCAGGGTCGAGGCCGCCTCCGTCGCGCTCGGCCTGCACGAGACCCGCACGCTGCTCTGGGACCGGCTGCCGTCCGAGGTCCGGGAACGGACCGTCGACTGGCTGTCGGAGATGGCCGACGTCTGGGTCCCGGAGAACAACTGGGTGTGGTTCCGCGCCACCGTCGCCGCGTTCCTCCGATCCGTCGGGGCGCCGTACCACGCCGACGACATCGCCTACGCCATCGACGAGACCGAGGGCTGGTACGCCGGCCACGGCTGGTACACCGACGGCGCCCAACAGCGCGGCCAGTTCCGGAACTTCGACTACTACAACGCCTGGGCGATGCACCTCTACCCGCTCTGGTACACCCGGATCTCCGGGGCCGACGCCGAGCCGGGACTCGCCGAGCGGTACCGCGCGCGGCTGCGGACCTTCCTCGCCGACGCCGAGCACCTGGTCGCCGCCGACGGCGGGCCGCTCTTCCAGGGGCGCTCCCTCACCTACCGGTTCGCCGCCGCCGCGCCGTTCTGGGCCGGCGCGGTCTTCGACGCCTCGCCCCTGCCGCCCGGCCGGACCCGGCGGATCGCCTCGGGGATGCTCCGCCACTTCCTGGACCGGGGCGCCACCGCCGAGGACGGGGTGCTCTCCCTCGGCTGGCACCACCGATTCGAGCGGGTCCGGCAGTTGTACTCGGGCCCCGCCTCGCCCTACTGGGCCAGCAAGGGCATGGCCGGCCTGCTGCTGCCCGCCGACCATCCGGTGTGGACCGCGACCGAGGAGGAAGCCCCCGTGGAACGCGGGGACTTCACCCGCGCCCTGCCCGTGCCCGGCTGGCTCGCCGCCGGCACCCGCGCCGACGGCGTCGTCCGCGTCGCCAACCACGGCACCGACCACACCCCGCCGCACCAGCCGGGCCGCGACGACCCGTTCTACGCCCGCGTCGCCTACTCCACCCACACCGGGCCCGAGCTGGGCGCCACCCCGCCGCCCGCCGGCGGGCGCGACGTCCACCAGCGGGACGGCGACGCGCGGGAGGGCGTGGCCTACGACGGCCAGGTCACCCCGCTGGACGCGGACGGCGTGCCCGCGCACCGCAGCCCGTTCCAACGGATCGCGCTCACCGACGAGTTCGCCGTCTCCCGGCACCGCCCCCACTGGCCGGACGCGGAACGCGACAGCAGCCTGGAGTGGCCGCGCGGCCCCTGGCTGCTCACCGCCTCCGCGGTGCGCGGCCCCTGGGAGGTGCGGCTGGCGCGTGTCGGCCACCCGGCGGGCGACCACCGGCTGCTGGTCGGCGGCCACGCGCTGGCCGACGACACCCCGCCGGCCGCCTCCGCCGACGGCGTGGTGCGCCGCGCCGACGGGCTGACCAGCGCGGTGCTCCCGCTCCACCCGGGCGGCGGCGACGTCACGGTGCACCGCGCCGAGGGCGCCAACGCGTTCGGCCGGCACAGCGCGACCCCCGCCTACCGGGGGGAAGGCCCGCTGCACGCGGTGGCCGTCTTCCTCGGCCGCACCCAGGCCGACGCCGGGCTGCCGCCCGGCCCCTCGGTCACCTTCCCGGACGCGGAGACCGCCCTGGTCCGCTGGCCGGACGGCGGCGAGACGACGGTGCCGCTGGGGGAGTGAACGCGGTCGCGTCGGAGCCTCCCGGGGCGCGCGGGGAAATCCCGCGCCCCCGGCGGCCGCGCGCGCCATACTCGTCCACCATGACGACGGACGAGACGCCGCTGACCGGCGGCAACGTCAACGCCGGAGTGGTGCGGGTCGGCGACACCGTGCGCCGGCCCGCCGGCCCCTGGACGCCCGCGGTCCACGCCCTGCTGGCACACCTGCACGCGGTGGGTTTCCCCGGAGCGCCCCGCCCGTTGGGCATCGACGCCCAGGGGCGCGAGATCCTCACCTTCGCGCCGGGCCGCGCCGCCTGGCCCGAACGGTTCGCGCTGCTGGCACCGGAGCGGCGGCTGGCCAGGGTCGGCCGCCTGATCCGCGAACTCCACGACGCCGCCGCCTCGTTCACCCCGCCGCCGGACGCGCGATGGCGGCGGGTGCTGCCCCCGTACGGCGACGAGCAGATCGTCCACCACGACCTGGCGCCCTGGAACCTGGTGCTGCCGGAGGACGGCGCGGTCGACGGCGGCGGCTGGGCGTTCATCGACTGGGACGGCGCCGGTCCGGGCACCCGGCTGGGCGACCTCGCCTACGCCGCGCACGGCTTCCTCCCGCTCACCCCCGACCCGGCGTTCGGCCATCCCGACCGGGTCGCGGCCGGCCGGCTCCGCGTCCTGGCCGACGCCTACGGGCTGGACGAGCCGGAACGCCGGGCCCTGGTACCGCTGTTGACGGCGCGCACCCGTGCCATGCACGACTTCCTGCGGGACCGTTCGGCCGTCGGCGAGGAGCCGTGGGCCACGCTCTGGCGCGAGGGCCACGGCGAGATCTGGCGGCGGGACGCGGGGTACACCGAGGAGCGCGAGGCCCTGTGGCGGGCGGCGCTCCTCGACTGACGGCCTCGGTCGAACCGGAACACCGCACCGGCCTACCGCACCGGCCGGCCGGCCGCGCCCGGCGCGCGGGACCGGCCGGTCCGCCCTCACAGCAGGGCGGCGCGGACCCGTTCTGCCAGGCCCGTCAGACGGTGCACCGGCTCGTTGGAGTAGACGAGCCGGACGTAGCGCCCGCCGCTCGGACCCCAGCCGTCCATCGGGGTGGCGACCACCTTGCCCCTGGCCAGCAGGCGTTCGGAGAACTCGCTCGCGGTGAACCCCAGTTGGCCGGCGTCCACCAGCAGCGACCAGCCGCCCCCCGGGCGGACCAGCGGATAGCCGGCCAGCTCGGCGACGACCGTCTCGGCCCGCTGCCGCCACTCGTCCGTCGCCGCCGCCACGTCGGCGTCCGCGTCGGGAGCGGCCAGCGCCTCCGCCACCGCCCGTTGGCCCAGTCCCACCTGGCAGACCACGTTGGTCAGCCCCACCAGCCGGATGTCCGCGACGATCTGCGCCGGGCCCACGACCCAGCCGACCCGCCAGCCGATCATCCGCAGCTCCTTGGAGGCGGAGCCGACGGTGATGGTGCGCTCGGCCAACCCCGGCTCGCCGGCCGGGTGCTGGGGCGGCAGGCCGTCGAAGCGGATGCGTTCCATCGCCGCGTCGTAGATCAACCAGGCGCCGTGCCGTCGGCAGGGCTCCGCCAGCGCGGCCCAGTGGCCGGCGCCCAGCAGCTCCCCGCCCGGCATCGCCGGGCTCATCAGCAACACGGCGGCCGTGCGCGGTCCGACGGCGGCGGCCAGCTCCTCGGGCTCCACCCGCCAGCCCTCGGGGGTCGGCCGCGACGGCACGAAGCGCGGCACGCCGCCCGCCAGCCGCACCCGGTTGACCAGCCCCGCGTAGACCGGGTCGGTCAGCACCACCTCGTCGCCCGGTTCCACGGTGGCGAGCAGCGCGTTGAGCACGCCGTTGAGTCCGCCGGCCACCGAGACGCACTCCGTCTCCGGATCGTAGGAACGGCCGGCGATCCTCCCCACGTGGGCGGCCGCCGCCCGCCGCAGCTCGCCGCTGCCCTGGAACGGCAGATAGCTGTTGGCGGAGTCCAGGTCGATCGCCTGGTGGGTCGCCACCAGCGCGGCGTGCGGCGGCCGCAGATCGGTGTCCAGGTTCTCCAGCCGCAACAGCTCGGGGTCCGCCAGGGCGTCCGCCCGGTCCCCGAGCGCGTCCACCCCGATCCCCGGGATGTCGCGCAGCCTGCTGACGGGCATCAATGGCCCCCTCCATCGACGGTGCGTGGCGCGAACCATCACATCATGAGGTGATCCACAACACCCAGCGCCGGGGTGGGCCCGACCCGGTTTTCCACCGACCGGGAGAGGCCGTCCGCCCGAAGCGAGACGACCGACCAGCCGGTCACGGCCCGCGACCCACCCGTGCCCACCCCGCACCCCACCCCGCACCCGCCTGTCTCCGCCCGGTTCCGGCCGGTCACGGCCACGCGCCGGCCCGTTCGGCACCCGCGGGCACGACGGCCGGCCGGCCCTCGTCACCCCGGCTCGGCGCCGGTACCGTGCCGACCATGTCGCCCCAACCGCCGCCCGCCACCGCGCCGTTCCCACCCGTCACCCCCGACGCCACCCCGGCCGCCCGCCGCCTGCTCGACCGCCTCTACCGCGTCTCCGGCGAGACCCTCCTCTCCGGCCAGCACAACCAGCCCCGCCACGGCTCCGCCTGGACCGAGCGCCTCACCGGCATCACCGACCGCACCCCCGCCGTGTGGGGCGGCGAGATCGGCTTCTCCGCCCCCGGCACCCTCGACGCCGTCGACCGCCGCGAGGCCAACGCCGACGAGGCCATCGCCTGGCACCGGCGCGGCGCGATCATCACCTACACCTGGCACGCCGTCTGCCCGACGGACGAGGAACCCGTCGAGTTCCTGGGCGGGATCATCCGCGACCTCGCCCCGGCCGACTTCGACTCCGTGCTGGAACCCGGCACCGCGCACCACACCCGCTGGTGCGCCCAGGTCGACGCGGCGGCGGCCGTGCTGCGCCGCCTCGCCGACGCCGACGTGCCCGTGCTGTGGCGGCCGTACCACGAGATGAACGGCCCCTGGTTCTGGTGGGGAGCCCAACCCACCCGACTCGTCGCCCTCTGGCGCCAGCTCTTCGACCGCCTGGTCCACCACCACGGGCTGCGCAACCTCCTGTGGGTCTGGAGCCCCAACGCCGCCTACGGCGACGCCGAACCGTTCGCCCCCTACCACCCGGGCCACGACGTGGTGGACGTGCTGGCCATGGACACCTACAAGGGCCACTACGAACCCGAGCACCACGCCAACCTGCTGGCCCTCGCCGAGGGACGCCCCCTCGGCCTCGGCGAGGTCGGCGACCTGCCGCCGGGCGAGGTGCTGGCGGAGCAGCCGGAGTGGACCTGGTTCCTGGCCTGGCCCGACGTCGTCACCGAACGCAACACCGAGGCGGCCATCCGCGCCCTCTACCACCACCCCCGCGTCTCCCACCTCGCCTGACGCCGGCCGTTCCGCGCGGGGGCTGGCGTTGACACCGACGTCAGGGCCTACCGTCGTGGACGACCGGTCGCCGCCGGTCGCCCACGACGGCCGGGAGAGGAGCCCCGTGCGCATCGGAGAACTGGCCGCGTTGGCCGGCACCAGCCCCCGCGCGCTGCGCCACTACGAGTCGCTCGGCCTGCTGCCCGCGCGCCGCGACCACCGGGGACACCGCGACTACGACGAGAACGACCTGCGGCTGCTGCGGCAGATCCGGGTGCTCCAGGACTTCGGCTTCGGCCTGGAGGAGACCCGCCCGTTCGTCGAATGCCTGCGCGCCGGGCACCCCAGCGGCGACGTCTGCCCCGCCTCGCTGGCCACCTACCGCGCCAAACTCGCCGAACTCAACGCCTTCATCGACGAGTTGACCCAGGTCAGGGACGAGGTCAGAACCCGCCTCCAACACGCGGAGGCCGTGACCGCCCCGGCTCCCGCCTGTGTCTTCAACCCCCTTCCTGAGCCTCCGCACCGAAAGGCCCCGCCGTGTCCCACCCCACCGCCGTGACCCCCGTTACCCCTGTGACTGACGCCGCCTTCGCCGCAGAGGTCCTGGCCTCCGAAGTCCCGGTACTCGTCGACTTCACCGCCGCCTGGTGCCCGCCCTGCCGGATGCTCGCCCCCGTCCTGGCCGCCTTCGCCGCCGAACACCCCGACACCCTGCGCGTCGTCACCCTCGACATCGACCACAACCCCCGCACCCCCGCCACCTACGGCGTCCTCGCCGCCCCCACCCTCCTGCTCTTCCACGGCGGCCAGCCGATCCGATCCCTGGTCGGCGCCCGCTCCAAGGCCCGCCTGACCGAGGAACTGTCCGACTTGCTGTGAGAACGCCGGGCCCCCCGCGCGTGAGCGGCGACCGCCGGCGACGATGGCGCGGTGGACACCGCATGGACGCTGCGCGCCCTACCGGGCTCCCTGGCACGCGAGGACGGAACGTTCGCCCGTGTCGTCGACGGCCCGGAACGTCCCGTCCCGGCCGTCTCCCGCCAACTCGCCGCCGAGGCCGAACGCGCCCGGGCGCACCACGCGTCGCGGGGCGCGAGCGGCCCCGACACCCCGGGGGAGGTCGCGGCCGTGCTGCGACCGATCGACGCCGCGCGAGCCGTGGACCTGCTCACCGCACTCGCGGCGAACAACCTCCTCCACCCCGCCCGCGACCGCCGCGACCGCGCCCACGCCCGCGCGGCGGCCGAGCACGCGGGCGGACTGCTGGGCCAGGGCTCCGCCTGGCACACCCACCTCGCCACCGACTGGCCCCGTGTCCGGGGCCGGAACCCGGTCACCCGCCACACCGTCGACGGCCTGGCGGCCGGCACCGGTTCACACTTCACGGTCGCGCTGCTGCAAGTCGCCGTGGACTGACCGCGTGACGGAAAGCGAGGTGGCGGGACCCTGACCGGGTTCCGCCACCGAACAGCGGCCAACCCCCGGGCGCCGCCCAGCCCCCAGCGAGCACCCCGCGGCCCCCACCCACGCCAAAGCCCCCGCCGGCTCGACGCCGGCGGGGGCTTTGGCTGTCCGTTCTACCTGGTCTAGTGAACGGCCCTTGTCTGTGGACCGTTCGCGGATGGGTCTGACCTGCGCTGACGGAGGCGTCGCGCAGCCCCTTCCCACCGCCCGGAAGATCATTCCCCAACTACTTGTACAGGGCACCCGCAGGCACCTACGTGCTTGCCGGCACGGTCCCGCCCATGATCCGCAGCGCTCTCGGGTGCCCCGGGAAGCGAGCGCTACCACCACCTTGCCCCCGGCCGCATCGAGGGCCTCGTGCTCCCAGAGCCCCAGGTCACCCACGCCAACCGGACGAGGTGGGCATCGGTGTCCGCATCCCGCCGGACGTTGCCCTCCAGCTTCTCCCGCCACCCCTCCCCGTTGTGCACCGGCGCGTGCAAGTGCTGCGGGCAGGCGTGCCAGAAGCAGCCCTGCACGAACACCGCGGTCCGCCACTTCACGAACGGGACGTCCGCGCGCCGCCTGCGCATGCCGGGACCGGTAAGTCAACCCGGTACCGGAAGCCCAGCGCGTGCAGCGCCCGTCTCAGGGCCAACTCGAGCGCGATGTCCCGGCTGCGTTGTGCCAGCATCAGCCGGCGGACCTTGGCGTCCCTGGCCGCAGGCACGCCCGAACGGCGTACTCCGTCCCTCATACGGGCGTCAACTGATTCGTTGCGGAACCCGTTACCGGCCAAAGGAATCCGATTCAGCCCGACGCCCCCGGCCTCCACAAGGAATCGGCTCGTCTCCTACGCCCACGTTACATACAACCCGTCACGTGCGCGGGCACGCCACGAATGCTCGATCGGGCGCGCAGGTCTCACCCAGCGGTGTATGCCACAGCGTCGTGGCTATGGATGCTCTCTAGGTTGTGGACCCTCACCGAGTGACGAAGACCCCGCCCGCGGCAGACGTGGCTGACTTCGCGGGCAATGTCTTCGACGAACACAGGGTGGTCGAAGGCCTGCATCGTCAGCACACGTTCATCTGGACGCTTTACCAGGGGCACGACGGGAGCGGACGCACACCGTTCCAAGAGTCGTACGGCCTGCTGCACCCCAAACGGATAGGGAGTGTCCCCGTGCCCTGTCACGGACAGCGTGACGCGGCTGCGCTGGTTGTGGGCGCCGTAGTCAGAGATCGCTTTCGAGCACGGGCACAGACTGGTGACCTCTGTGGTAACCGACGTGACAACCGTCGTGTCTCCGTTGTCCCAGCGGCCGTCGAACCGGACATCGTGGACCTGGTACGACTCGGCGCCAGTCGCTGGCGCGACTACGGTCGTGCTCAGCGGGACGGCTACTGACACCGCGAGCGCCGGTGCATCCAGTAGGTCCGCACCGACTTTCAGCACGTGCGGCAGCCTCCGCGGATCGAACCGGCGAAGGTGCTCGTGGACGAGAGCCACCATGCGGCTCATGTGGGTGCCCCGGCGGTCATGCTGGAGCCGCACGGTCACGTCGATCTCGGCGATGCCCTCCTGGCGGAGGTGGCCGTCCTCGAAGTACAGCGGGTAGCGCAGGCCGCTGATGCCGACATCGTCGATCTCGATGCCGCGGGTGTCAGTCTCGTTCTGGATGTCGTGCATCGCTCACTCACCCCGATAGGTGCAGCCAGACGTGCACGTCTCGCGAACGGTGATCGCGGAGAGGTCGGGCAGGGTCGGCTTCAGCCGCTCCCAGATCCAGCGGGCGAGGACCTCGCTAGTCGGGTTCTCCAGGCCCTCAATGTCGTTGAGGTAGTAGTGGTCGAGCTGCGCTTCGAGGGGCTTAAAGCCCTTCTTGAGGTCGCCGAAGTCCATGACCCAGCCCGACTCGGGGTCGACGGGAGCCTCGACATGGACGATGACCTTGTAGGAGTGGCCGTGCAGGCGCGCACACTTGTGGCCCTCGGGCACGTTGGGCAAGCGATGTGCAGCTTCGAAGGTGAACTCGCGGAAGATTTCCATTAATGAATTCCCAGATACTTGTGCGTCTGGAGAGAGAGGATCCAGCGCGGGTTCTTCATGCAGTAGTCGACAGTCGCCCTGGTGTTGGCTTCAACGTCCGGGCCGTCCATGGGCTGGAGCCGGAAGTACCGGAAATCCAGATGCTCGAACTGACCGGGCTCGCCGCCCAGTTGCGGGTAGACCAGCTTCAGTTCGTCTCCGCTAGTCACGACCAGTTCGGAGCCGATCTTGGGGCTGACGCAGAGCCAGTCGATGCCGTTCGGCGGTACGCGGGTGCCGTTCGTCTCTACGGCAACCTCGAAGCCGCGGGCGTGCAGCGCGTCGATCGCCGCTTCGTCGAGTTGTAGAAGCGGCTCGCCGCCGGTGCACACCACGAAGCGGTGCTCCCTGGATGACGACGGCCACGCCTGCTCGATGGCTTGAGCGAGGTCGTCCGGGGTCCGGAACCGGCCGCCGCCTTCCCCGTCGGTTCCGACGAAATCTGTGTCGCAGAACTGGCAGATCGCACGGTGACGATCCTTCTCAAGGCCCGTCCACAGATTGCACCGGGAGAAGCGGCAGAAGACGGCTGGACGGCCTGCGTGACTCCCTTCGCCTTGCAGGGTGTAGAAGATCTCCTTGACCAGGTAGGTCATTCTCACGCGCCCTGGTACTGCACGGGGTCGGTGACGCCGGCCTCGGCGAAGCCCTTGAGGCGGAGCAGGCAGGTCTCGCAATGTCCGCATGCCCGCCCCTGCTCGTCCGGGTCGTAGCAAGAGGAGGTAAGGGAGTAGTCCACGCCGAGGCGCAGGCCCTCACGGACAATGTCGGCCTTCGACATGGCGATGAGCGGCGAGTGGAGCTTGAGACGCTGCGTGCCCTCAACCCCGGCGCGGGTGGCCAAGTTGGCCATGCGCTCGTAGGCCTCCATGTACTCAGGGCGGCAGTCCGGGTAGCCGCTGTAGTCGACCGCGGTCACCCCGGTGAAGATGTCGCTCGCCCCAACCGTCTCCGCATAGGCGAGGGCGAAGGAGAGGAAGATCGTGTTGCGTGCCGGGACGTACGTAATGGGAACGCTATTGCCGGTGTCCTTGTCTCTGGTGTCGTCCAGAGACTCATGCTTCGGAACGTCGATGTCCGACGTGAGCGCGGATCCGCCGAAAACTCGCAGGTCGATGTCCGCGATGACGTGCCGAGCGACCCCCTGCGCCTCAGCCACACGCTTCGAAGCCTCAAGCTCCACGCTGTGCCGCTGCCCGTAGCGGAAGCTTAGCGCGTACGGCGTGTAACCCTGGTCCTTGGCGATCGCCAAAACGGTCGTTGAGTCTAGTCCGCCACTCAGTAGAACGATCGCGGGACGCTCCGCCATGCCTGCTCCTAGTTAGCTCCGTGTGTACTGCGGCAGCCTACGCGAAAAGTGACAGGTAGAGTAACGACAACAGACTGGTAGTTATGAGCGTCGGGAGCCGAGTCGCGTGAGGCAACTTTCACTTGTGGTCACATGTACGGACCGTAAGGCTGTAGCGCCGGAAGCCTCACTGCACGCAAGGTCACTGCCGGTTGGGACCGTGGAGGAACGCTCGACCATCTGGAAGGGGCGCGTCGCGGACGCCTCCGCTACCCATCCACTCGACAGGCTCTACTGCGGCGACCACTGGACACAGTCGCGTCGCCTCGTCGCTACGGCCGCCAAGGCTGGTTTCGACGCACGGCTATGGGTCGCGTCCGCCGGCCTCGGCCTTCGGCCAGCATCCGAGCCGGCCCCGGCGTACGCGGCGACATTCAGCACGCCACACGCTGACTCGGTAGCCACCTCTGCGGATGAAAGCGCCCAGTGGTGGAAGTACGTACAAGAGGGACAAAGTCGCGCAACATTGCAGGAACTCGGGAAAAGCGGTCCCATCTTGATGATTCTATCCGAGGTCTACACGAAGGCAATGGAAGCCGAACTCCGAGCTCTGGGTGCCGTTGCGAGCGAGGCGCTGCTGGTAGGCGGCGTCAGAGAGATCCCCGGCATCCGAAGAGTCGCCTCCGATGCAGGGCTGCGACTCGCGCTCGGCGGAACCCTCACGAGCCTCAATGTCCGCATGGCCGCTTCCTGGCTCCGGCACTGCGAGGACAGTCGGCTGACCTCTGAGACCACCAGTTCCGCCTGGCACGAGTGGGCGTCGGCTGTACCGAGGCCGGAACGACTCAATCGTCAGCCCATGACCGATGCAGAGGTCATCGCCTTCATTAGGCAGGAGACAGAGGCTCAACCGGGCATCTCACGGACGCGGCTGTTGCGGATCTTGCGCGACAGCGGCCGCGCATGTGAACAGAGCAGGTTTGGCACCCTGTTCAAGCGAACCATGGGGGATCAGTGACCGAGAACCTCATCACACGCAGGGCTCTGCGGATCAATCAGCACCCCGACATCCCCTTGTACCTTTTTGCCCTGGAAGCCGGAGAAGTCGACCTCGTAGCCGACGTTGCGCGGATCTCACGCGATGAGGCCGGAAAGCTCCTCGGCTACCAGCGTCCGGAGAAGAAACAGCACGTAAAGCAGATCTTGGAGTATCTGGACGGGGATGAGGTGCTGTTTCCGAACGGACTCATCCTCGCACTCCCATCCTCAGTACGTTTCAGAGGAAGCCGCGGACCGAACCCTAGCGACGGCCTTGCAACCATTGGGATGCTTGAGATCCCAATGCCAGAGTCACGGGAGGCTCCCCGTCCGGCTCTCATCGTTGATGGCCAGCAGCGGAGCCTGGCCCTTGCTCGTACTCGGAATGTCAAGTTGCCTATCACGGTGGCTGGCTTCGTTTCCGAAGATCTGCATGTCCAGCGCGAGCAGTTTTTGCGGGTCAATACAGTGTCGCCGCTCCCAAGCGACCTGGTTTCCGAACTCCTACCAGAAGTAAACACTCACCTGCCTACCAAGCTCTCGGCTCGTAAACTTCCGGCGATCTTGGTGAATGCGCTAAGCCAGGATGGCGACTCACCCTTTAAGAGCCTGATCAAACAAGCGTCGACGACAGCTAGCCGGAAATCTGAGACGGTCGTTAAGGACAACAGTCTACTTCAGGCGATCACCGCGTCATTGTCGCCTTCTGGGGTACTCTTCCCTTACAAAGACTTGTCCAGCGGAACCATTGATACGAGCACCATTCGCAAGATCCTTGTCGTCTACTGGACGGCCGTGCGAGCCACCTTTCCTGACGCCTGGGGAATTTCCCCCAATAAGAGCCGACTAATGCACGGCGTCGGCATTCGGTCAATGGGACGGCTTATGGACCGCGTCATGGAAAGAGTGATGTTTGAAGTAGACATCAACTCGGATGAGGCGTACAGCAAGGTCATGGCCGAATTGGCTCTGGTCGAACCCTACTGCCGCTGGACCAAGGGGCGCTGGCCCGAGATTAACTACAACTGGAACGAATTGGAGAACATCACAAAGCACATCAACATCCTGTCAAATTACCTGATTCGCGTTTACCAGAAGGCAAGGATGGGTGCAGCGTGAGGTTCTACTTTCCGGACAGTCAGGACCAGGTCAGTCCGAGTTATGACTTCCTCAATGACGAGTATTCTCCTTTTCGCGTCCGACAACGGGACGATTTCTACGCCCATCAGGCTGTGAAGCCGGCACCTTACGACGGCATCCTGGTCAGCAAGGCCATCGTCGACGGGTCCGTCAAGGGGGCGGGTAAGTACAGCGCACCGCAGCGTGAACGTCTCTACCGGCTTGGCGTGCGAAATTTCTTCAGGCTCCCCAAGACGATGAGCAGTCTGGGAGACTGCGGAGCCTTCAACTATATCAACGAAGAGCGCCCACCCTATACGGTTGATCAGGTACTCGACTTCTATGTCGGCTGCAAGTTCAACTCCGGAATCAGCATCGACCACGTAATCTTCGGATATGAGCCCGAACTCACCGAAGAGGACGCAAACCCTGCGTGGGTAAAGCGACGCGAGATCTCGCTGGAGTTGGCTGAAGAATTCATCGCTGCTGTCCGATCACGCAATTCCAAGATCCTGGAAGAAGACGACAAGCTCGAACCGGTCGGCGCAGCACAGGGCTGGAGCCCGGACAGCTACGCCGACAGCGTTGCCCGACTTCAGGAAATGGGCTACAAGCGGATTGCTCTAGGCGGCATGGTTCCACTAAAGACTCCCGAGATCGTGGCGTGCCTAAAGAGCATTGCACAAGTTCGCGCAGAAGGAGTTGACTTCCACCTCCTCGGAATCACTCGCGTAGACAGCATGGAAGAATTCGCGAAATTCCACGTAGAAAGCTTCGATAGCACCTCTGCTTTCCGTCAGGCCTTTATGGATGAGCGCAACAACTATCACACCGCAGATAAGGCCTACACGGCGATTCGCGTTCCGCAGGTGGACGGAAATCCAGCCCTCAAGCGATTGATCCTGGCCGGCGTCGTATCCCAATCCGAAGCGATCAAGGCCGAGCGAGAGTGCCTTCAACTGCTGCGTGATTACGACAAGGATTTGGTGGATTCCTCAGAGGTCTTGGATGCCTTGCGCCGCTACCAGGTGCTCCTCGGCGATGCCAAGAAGCTGAAGCAGTTGGACAACCAACTGAAGCGATATGGCGCCACGCTGGCTGACAGGCCATGGAAGCACTGCACATGCGACCTCTGCCGGGAACACAAGATCGAGATGGTCATATTCCGTGGGTCCGAGCGTAACAAGCGCCGCGGATTCCATAACATGACAGTACTCGAAGCAAAGATGCGCAAGCTGCCGTTCACATAATCACCCAGAACGTGTATAACGCCCAAAGTAACCCAACAGGAGATGATGTGGCCGACCGCTACGAGCTAAAGCTACCCGCCCTCAAGATCCTCCAAGGCACCAAGGAGATCTACTGCTTCGCCGTCGACGGCAAGAAACTGCACGACTTCGCCGCCGTGTCGCGCATCCGCCGTGATGACCAAAAGCGGTTGCAGGGGTACCAGCGGCCCGAGGTCCTCAGCCACATCCGCTCAATCCGCCGCTACCTCGAGTCCGAGGGAGCGATGCTCCCTAACGCCGTGGTCCTCGCGTTCGACGAGCGGGTGAGGTTCGAACCAGCGGTCCGTGGCGGCGATGTGAAGTACTCCATCCCGGGCGAACTGATCATCCCGGTCGACGAGTCACTGGCCGACGACGAGAAGCCGGCCTGGCTCGTGGACGGACAGCAGCGCAGCGCCGCCATCAGGGACGCTGACCTCGCTGAGTTTCCTGTCGCCGCCGTGGGCTTCATCGCATCCGGGCAGGAAGAGCAGCGGTCGCAGTTCATTCTGGTCAACTCCACCAAGCCGCTCCCCAAGGGACTCGTGTACGAGCTCCTGCCCGAGACCACCGGCCAACTGCCGCGCTCTCTCGCGCGCAGGGCACTCGCCGCGAGGCTCATGGTCCACCTGAATATGGGGGACGGTCCCTTCAGCGGAAGGATCAGCAGTCCCACATCCCCCACCGGAGACATCAAGGACAACAGCGTTCTGAAGATGCTGGAGCACAGCATCTATGAGGGCGCCTTGTACCAGTACCGCAACGCCACCGACGGCACCGGGGACGAGGAGCGGATGCTGGCCCACCTGCTGGCCTTCTGGACCCCAGTGGCAAGCATGTTCCGCGAGGCGTGGGGGAAGCCCCCGAAGGAGTCCAGGCTGACCCATGGGGTGGGCATCCAGGCGATGGGCTTCGTCATGGACCGGCTCACTGCGGATGTCCCGGTCGACAAGGTCGACTGGGATGATGTCCGTGCCATTCTGCGTGGGCTGGAAGAGCACGTGGCCTGGACCTCGGGGAAATGGAAATTCGGAGATGACCATCAGCCCAACTGGAACAGCCTGCAGAATACGTCCAAGGACGTACGGCTGCTCAGCAGCTATCTGCAAGCCCGAGTGAGCGCCTAGCCCATAGCTCGCCTGTCGCTGCCCGAGGCCTTGCTGCGGCGGCCGCCCGGTCCCGGGCGGCCGCCGTTCTGTTAGGACTCTGCTGCTGCGAGGCGGAGCGCATCGACCGCAGCGCGGAGGAGTGATGCGGAGCCACTCCCGTTCGCATATCCGACGTGCTTTGTCGTCTTGTTCTGATCGATGAAGCCGGTGGCCGCGTGCTTGGCGCAGCGCGTGGCCAAAACGATCACATTCGCAGTACGGGCCTTCTGCCGCAGTTGCGGCGTGCCTACGTGGTCGTAAGCCGTCAAGACCTTCACAGCGGGAGCGAGCCGCTTCAGTTCCTCCTGGCATCGGGTGAGCACTGCCTCGTCCAGTGAGTAGAGCAGCAGTGTCGCCGAGGGGAACTCGACGGGCGTGCTCTCCTTGCCGTCTTCGCCAGCAGGAGCATCCCAGGAGAAGCTGATGCCGAGGTCTTCAGAGAGCCGGCGCGCGAAGGCAATGTCGGCCTCAGTGAGGCGGCGGCTGCGTGTAGCAAGAGGCCCGAGCAGTTGCGAGCACAGGCTCGCGCGGGCCCCAGGATTAGGGCACGCTGCAAGGAACAAGCGGTCGACGAAGTCCAAGACAGCCGAGGCCCGTTCGGGAGCAACCCACCGATCCGTGTCCGAACCGATGTCCTTAAGGATCTCCGCGTACTGATCGGCAGAGGGAGCAGCGCGAAGCGCGATCTCCATCAGCGCCTGCAAGGCCGCCAAGTCGCCAGGGCTGTAGCGGTTGAAAAGCACTGCGTTGTGGATGAATGCATGGGCGCATTCGGGTGCGGGGTCGTCGTAGCCCACGGCATCGATGAACGAGCCCACTGCCCGCCATAGTTCTCGCGCGGCGCCGTCGCTCAACCCGTCCAGGAATTCGGCGAGGGTCCCATCGTGCTCTGCAGGAGTGGGCCACAGGGTCCACTGTTCCTCATCCAGTGCGTCCTTCGCCGCGCTGTCACCCTCGGCGAGCGCGAAGAACAGGGCTGGCCAATCGTTGATCGGAGTGGCCGAGTCTGCCGACTCCTCGGGTTGCGCAACCGTGGAGGCATCGAGGTCGCCCGAAGCCTGGGCAATGAGCGCATTGGCCTCGTTCAACACAAGCATGGAGATCTCGGGTGTTTGGTCGAGGTCCTCAGCAGCCGTCATGAACCGGCGTGCGGCCTCTGTGTTCTTAAGGATCACGCAAGCCAGAAGGAGCACCGTCATGGCCTGCGGTCCATACGACCGCGGGTCGCCTGCGAGCAGCTCGGGGACGGCCTTGCCGTGAGTGATGAGGTTGGACTTGGCTGCCTCCAGATTCCGAGCCGTGAGTGGCTCCTCCAGAGCAACGGTGTACACAGCGTTCAGGATTGCTGCCTTCACCGGCGCAGGAGGATCTTGCCTGGCTACGTCCTGAAGTGCCGGGAACGCCAGCACCTTGGTAGTCGCTCCGAGACGGTCAAGTCTCTTGAGCTTGAGATGTGCGAGATTCGTCGCGGTAAGCCCGCCCGCGGCGGCCAGTTGCTCAAGGAGGTCAAGCGACGCAGCTTCGCCGCCGGCCGCGAGAGCCGCGTCGAACTCGGCGATGAGACGCCCGACCGGCTTTACTACGCGCCATAGCCTTGGCGGACGCCTCAGGTAGGTCTGCTGCATCAGTAGCAGAGCATCAGTCAGGCCCTGCCGGTATTTGGCGCTTTTCCCGGTTGTCAGCCGGAAAGTGGAACGTTCGCCAGCCAGGTCGATGGCGGCGCGTTCCACGGGATCGTCCCGGTTGAGGAGAGTTGGACGAAAGCCACCGCGCTCCATGTTGCAGTAAATGTACGTAGGACCGGCAAATGCCTCAATGAGTTCAGCTGTCTTGCCGGCATCTGCTGGGTCGCGTGCGATGGCGTACATCGAGTAGGACTGGTTTGCGGCGACCCAACGAGGGAGAACGATGGGCGCGTCGTTATCACCCAGCGCGATCTTGACGAAGGGCTCGGTGCGCGCTGTCCATGAGTGCTTGGGGTCCATCTTGGGCCACGCGTCGTTGCCCTCGCCGAAGAACCTGTGCAGGAACGCCTGGATACGATCAATGGTCCAGGACGTGGTCTGGTTCATTCTCCGTCCCCCCACCGCTCGGCCAGGTCAATGCGTGCTTGAGCGGCAGCGTTGCTGCCTGCCTGGTAAGTGATCTTTTCGTCGTTCCGGACCATGCCTCGGATCGTGAAGTTCATCGATCCACTCAGCATCCAGTCATTCCCGCACAGCGTCTTCTCGTGGATATCCGGGTCGCGGACGATGTGAAGCTTCGTTCCTGATGCCGCCTTCATCAGGCGGCGCAGGAAGTCCTCGTTGTGTGGATCATCGCGGGTCACGACGTGTACCTGTGCGCCACCATGGGCAATGCGGGCCACTGCGTCTGAGAGTCGGCACCCCACGGGAGGGGTGTCTCCAAAGAGTGCGTCGTAGGCGCCGTGGCTGTTGTCGAGGACCTGGACGTCGGTGATCCATGCGGACACCAACCACAGGTGGTCGCTGGGTGCGATGAACTCCGCAATCAGCGCGGCGGACAGCATGGTGTCAACGCGAATCGCGGTGTGCTGCCCAGTGCGGAGGGTTCGTTCCTGGGATTTCACTGGGCTGCCTCCCTCAATTCGACCCTGACTCGAATCTCGTTCTGGTGGCGGACCACGCCGCAGACTTCTCCGTAGACGCGCAGCACATCCCTGTCGATGGGCGTGACCGGAACCTGCTTCAAGGCTTGAGCCATCAGAGTTGCGTCTCCCGCTGGACAGACCAGCTCGACAGCCGAGGTCGCGGTCAAATGCTGCCGGTAGGCGTTATCCCAGGTGGGCTTGGTGATGTCGATCACCGGTATACGGTCATCGTGTGCGGCTTGGACCAGCAGACGCTCGAGGACGGGGTCGTCAGCGTATGGCTGGTAGTGTTTCAGGTCTTGAGTGCGGGCCTGGTGGCCACGGGGCCACAGAAGACTGAAGACCTGGTCTGCGGTCAGGGGCCGGGCGCCTTCCAACTGGAGCTTGCCGGATCCTACGGCGTATGCGATTACGCGAGCGTCGACCTCGACCCGGAGACGTTGCTCCAACTCCGTCGATGCGTCAACAAGGACAAGAGCGGTGACGTCGGTATCGGGTCCGGACCCCGGGCGCAGAAGCCGCGTGGACAGGGCAGCAACGGCTGCATGCCGAGGCGGGCCGTCGAGCCGTGCCCAGGCCTCGCGAAGGACGTCCAGAGCGTCCTCGGCTTCTTTGGCGGAACTGCCGCCCCGGAGTGTCGCCATTGCCTGGGCAGCTGTTCCGCTGGGTTCGTCGATGACGTGCCGGAGGAACCGGGTCAGTGTGGCGTCGACGTACTCGTATTCGCTCGGCGCGAGGCTGCTCGTCACAAGCCCCCAGAATTGCCGGGGATCCTTCGAGTAGAAGTCGACCAACTGCTCGATGATCCCCAACCCACCCACGGACGTCTCGCTGAGCCACACCTCGGTGAGCGAGTCCTCTCTCTCACCGGGAAGTGTGTCAACGATGAGGTCGCCGTCCTGTGCGTTCGGGCACGCGCGTTGAGCAGCGGCGAGAACCGCAGCTGCCATCGTGTCGCGGTATGTTTGCCGGGCGAGCGGGCTGGTCTTGGCTGAAATGTCCTCTGCTACCAGCAGCTCTGCTGCCCTGTCCAGAGCAGTGATGACCATGCTGTTGGCGACGAGCTTGATCAACTCTGACACGAGTCGATCACCGTCGACCTCCTGCTCAGTCACGTCGGAGTCACGGTAGAGCACCTGGAAGATCTTGGAGAGATCTTGAGTCCAGGAACCGTTTTTCAGCAGCGCACGGACGTCAGCGTTCGTGCGGTTCCCGTCGAGTCCGGCCAGAGCGAACGCGGTCAGATAGATCTGGGCCAGGCGCTCCCTCTGGAATCTGTCGGAGATCTCGGCCAAGGCCGAATCATCCTGAACCGTGTGCAAGAAGGCCAGCGAGCGCCACTGAGGGGTAGTGAGGTACTCCCTGACAGCCGGATCGTCGAGGTTGAGTGGCTTGAGTTCGAAGCGGATGGCATCGACGCCCAAGGCGAATCCGAGTGCGGCCGGTCGTCCCCGGAGTTCGTACCGAACAGCGCGGGCTTGACTGTTCTGGCGTTCCCGGCGGACGTTGCACTCAGCGCCGAACGTCATGCGGCGCACTTGTACAGGGTTGCCGGCCGCGTGAGTCGCAAAGCTGACCGTGTCAATGCGACGTTGCCAGGGGGACGGCTTCGGCACGGTGCCCTCACTGAGGGGCGCGTCGTCCTCCACGACGATCTGGGTGCCCCACTGGGGCTGGCCGTGGGACTGGTCCACGATGTCGGGATCGGGTTGGGAAAGCGCCAGGCTCAAGGGGCGGACGACTTCGAGGGTGGCGCCATCGTGTCCATGAGGCTGCCAGGTGCCCTCCAGCCTGCCCTCGGTGACGATTTCCCTCAAGTTGAGCACATTGCCGTCGTTGTCGGGGATGGGGAGCCACGTGCGGTGAGTGTCGTCCATGTACCCGAAGCGCCGGCTGACCCGTCCCGGCACGGCTTCAGTCAATGCCTTACCGATGGGCATGTGTTCTATGGATCCATCCCCGTTGTCGAAGGGGAGTTCCAGATCGACCTCAGGAAGGTTCAGCGGCTCGAACAGGGTTCGGGTGATGAACTCGGGGAGCATGGCCTTCTTGCCCATGCCGGGGTCGTTTACAAGAGGTTCCCAACGGGAGCGAAGCCGGCGAAGAGCCGTGGGCACGACGGCCAGGAGGAGGGAGCGAGGCTGTTCCCACAACACGGCCTGTGCGTCGTCAACGCTGATCTTCAACGCCTTGACGAGGTGCCGTGCAAACTCGTCCTGGACACGCTCCTCTGTCAGCAGTTGATGCAGGATCCTGATCAGTCCGAGGCGCTCGTTCTCGTACTCGGACAAGATCCTCGGGTCATCCGGGGATGTCAGGAGCTTCCGCACGTCGCCGCGCCCGACCTGGGCACGCATCCTGCGCCCGGCCCAGTCAAGAAGAGCCTGGGCTCCCTGGATCTTGAGGACGTACCGGTTCCTGAGCGGCAGGGTCGTGGCAGCGACCTCCGGGGCAAAGAGCGTTTCGTAGCCTTGGTAGGCCAGGCGATCGCGACCGTAGTCCGACAAGGTCACGATGGTCAGCGGCCGAGTCCCGCGCTCTCGGCCGGCGCGGCCGCGGCGCTGGATGAACGAAGCGGCATCCCGCGGAGCCTTGTGTTGAAGGACGAGACCAACCCGGGGATCGTTGAAACCCACTTCCAACGACGCTGTAGCGATGGTGAGGTTCGCGTTGCGGTTCACCCCCGCGTCCTGGGATGAGGTCCGCCCGATGATCAAGGGGTGCATGCGGAGATCGGGGTCGAGTTCATGACCGATCCGCTCGACGAGTTCCCAGTTCTGTCCTGCGAGGTAGCGGGGCCCGGGCTCAGGGCGCGCACGTGACCGCAACCCGGCCAGCACGTCACCCTGGCGCTTCGTGCGCCCGCGGTGGTCCTGGTCGCCCTCGGCGTCTCGGAGGTA
The DNA here is from genome assembly GCF_900230195.1 of Streptomyces zhaozhouensis. GTDB lineage: Bacteria > Actinomycetota > Actinomycetes > Streptomycetales > Streptomycetaceae > Streptomyces > Streptomyces zhaozhouensis. Next base: position 128,225 of record NZ_OCNE01000011.1, on the reverse strand, counting down.
CTTGTAGAAGCGGTTGGTGACGTCCAGGGCATCCGTGAATAGGAACCCGGTCGAGCCGTAGAGGAAGGCGTCGTCACCGTTGTCGAGTACGCGGCCCCAGAGAATCGCAGTCTGGATCGACGTGGACAGGAGGCTGGCTCCCGAGACTGGGTCGCCTCGCAGCGCGAGCGCGTACTCGCGGCCTTCTCGCACCATGGTGGCATCGTCGGGTGCAATGGGGTCCACGTCATTCTCGCGCAGGCCGACCAACTGTGCGAAGAACTGGTTCGCGTCGCGCAGTGTGGCGCTGAGGCCCACGAAAGTTACGGGTTTGCCTACTGCGTTCCTCCATCTGCGTAGGAGGTAGGCGACCTGTGCCCCGTGTACTCCCGAGTAGGTGTGCACCTCATCTAGGAGCATCAGGGACGGCACGCTTCCCCCGCGCCAGCCCAGGAGGCTATCGAGGTAGCCGTCGGCGCTGCAGTTGTTCAGCATCTCAGTAGTGGTGAACAACAGGTGCGGCGGGTTCTTCTTCAAGGACTCGCGGGTTAGGGCGAGTTGGCCGTCCGGGATTTCGTCCCCGCAGCGTCGGCATATGAGGCGTTCAACGCGTTCAGCGCGGTCCCTGTCGGACCAAACCAACTCGCCGTCTTCACACTCAGGGCTGGGACAGGGAAGGAAGGGACATACGGCGCCGTCCCCTACACGTGCCCAACGGCCAGAACCTCGTCCGGGCTGCAGTCGCCAGTCGTCGGCGTGATTCGGGGTGCCTCCATAGAGTGCGCCGAGACGCAGGGGCCTCTGCCTCTGACTGACGAGCGCACTCTGAACGCTGCGAGCATTGACGATCGCATCGCGCAACTGATCCCTCAGCAACTCAGTTCGCGGATACAGAGCCAGAGTGTGGATCCTGTTCTGGACCCTGTTGGTCACGTGCTCCGCTATGGCTGCGAAGGCGGGCAGGTAGAAGGACAGCGTCTTGCCGCTACCGGTGCCGGCGCTGACGATGATGCCCTTGGAACGGTTTTGGCCCTGGAGTGAGGAGAAGACAGCTTGCGTTGCCTCCAACTGAAATCGGGCGAGGTTCTTGCCGCCCAGTTGGTCGTGGGCAACGCGGTCTTGGAGATCGCCCCAACCGGGAAGTGTGCGCAGCTCCTTCAGTGCTTGGGAGCCTGGGATGTCTCGATCAGGGTAACGGCGGTAGCGAACGTGTAGGCGGTAGTCAGCAACGAGTCGCTTCCCTTGCCGCCACCATCCGTTGGGGGTGTCGTCTGCCCAGTCTCCGCGAGGGCGGAAGAGTTGGCGCAGCCCAGCAGTCAAGCGCAGAGCCTCGGCAAAACGAGTGCGGTAGCGGATTGATCCGTCGCTGGGCCAGGGCACCTTGAAGAGCAGTGCGCGGCCCTGCATCTCGCGGAGAATCTTGACGGCTGATAGTGCTGGCGGATTGTTGCATTCGTCGAGGAACTGCTCGATGCATCTAAGGACGTCATCCTCTGAGAGCGCGCCTTCCGTCATGCCCCACATGAGGAGGGGCAACTCAAGGTCTTCAAGTTGGTTCAGGAGTTCGTTGGCAAACTTCCGGCCTACTATGCTCTGGTTCACGAACCCTTCCTCTTCAGGGTGATGTGGGCGTCCATCCGGAATTCGCGAAGGAGTGCGATCTCTTCGTCTGTGACATCGCTTAGCATCAGGCCAGGTTGCTCACGTAGCCGATTTAGCAGGTCGACGAGTGCTTCCGGCGGGTCTTGAGTGTCTTGAAGGAGTTCCGCTAGGCCGGCGTACGTGGTCGCGAATGTGATGATGGCTTCTTTAGAAGCCTTGCCCCTGGCGATGCGCTCCAGTTCGAGTTGTCGCTTGGAAGCCTGCTTCTCCGCTTCGAGTACGACGAGCATCGAGATTCGCGCAAGGGGCAGGTCCGTGAGGAGTTGCTCAGTCCAGGCTGACCAAGCGGCTTGATTCTCTTCCGTGAGACGATCGGTTACTGCCTGTGTCTTCTTCTTCGCCGTGTTGAACACCTGGTTGGAGGGGAGTCCGCTGGGTCCCAGACTGCGTTCGAATCCAGCTCTGCCGTCATCGATACCGGGCAGGTCGATGTCGAGTCCCGCGCCGCGGGACTGTAGGGCCTGTGTGACGGCCAGTTGCGAGCGAAGCTGGTTGAGCTGGGAGCGGAGTTCTAGCAGCCGGCTTGATACACGAGTGGCCTGTCGCTGAGAGTCCTCGCCATCCGCGATACGGGAAGCGTGATCCTCGAGCAGTTTTGCCTTCTCGTACACGGATATCCGAGTCACGGCTGATCAGCCCCTTCGACTGCCAGGGAACGCCATTCGGCGATGAGTTCTTGCACGCCCTCGGCTGCGCTCTTTGCGGCCGACGAACTCGCCCGCAACTCGGCACCCTTCAGTGCCTCATCGAGCCATTCGTCAGCGACACAAAGCAGGTTCCGGATAACTTCGATGGAGACCCCTCGGTCTTGGGCGGCCGTGCGGATGCGCGCAGTCAGACGCGCCGCCTCGGGGCGATCGTCGTCGAAGCACCGACCCAGGTCATATTCCAGAGCGGAGATCGCGGACCACTCCACAGCACCTGCCCGCTCAAGGAGAGTATCGAGTTCACGTGCTCGTTGGGCGGACAGCGACAGACTGACCTCTCTTGCCCTGTCGACGGCGGTTCTGATGCTGGCCAGGGTGTGATTCCCTGGGATGCTGCGGGGTTGCCGCATTCGGATGTCGCCCAGCCAGTCCTTGAGCATCGTGACTTGCCCGTCGATCAGCGCGGACCATGACGCGAACGGTTTGACTCCGGGCTTCACCCACTCGGGGATACTGCCCGCTGGCGTTTCCCACGCCCAGGTGGCTGTTGCCTCTTCCAGTAGAGGGATTGCCCGGGCTGCGTCGATCATGCCCACGGCTCCTCTGCTGCCCTGCGAGATGCCGATTCCGGCACGGATACGCTTCACTAGGGCGCCGCGGGCCGACAGGTGCTGGTTGAGGGCGGCGGTCCACCGGTCCGGCCTCGACATTACGCCGGTACCTTCCCAAGCGTCGCCGTCGTCCACCGCTGCCGCCAGGAGTTCTTCGACACTCATGCCAGGCCAGCACCGGCCAGCAAGGACTGCCCCGAGTATGGATGTCCGTAGGCCGAGCACAAGGTCGTCGTCGGTGACTTCCAGGTTGCGTTGGACTCTGGATGCCAGCGCACCCGCGTGCCGCTCGGCCAGGGTCGCGAGCCTGCGGATGTCCTCACCGCGTACTTGGTCCAACCCGTACTGCGCACGGATCAAGCTCTGGAAGAACCTGCTGTTCGTCGCGCTCCGCTTGAACTGGATCGGTGCGCTATCGGCACCTGTGATGCCTGCGACAGCAGAGCCTTCGATGCTGACGACAGTGGCGTTGTTGGGCCAGCCCTTCTCCTTCACGTTGCTCTGCGCCTGCATGAGCGGCGCGTTCCAGCGGTACCGCTCGGCTACCGCGGTGGCGATGACTGTGCGGATGGCTCGGGCGTGATCCTGCTTGAGGTCGTCGCCGCGGGTGACCCACTCCTCGATGTTCTGAAGGCTCCGTTGAACGGACGGCGGATAGGTCTTGTCTTCCGTCTTGGCAGTGCCAGGCGTGGTACTGGGGTGGGGGGAAGGCTCAGCTCCACGCCGTGGCTGCTTCAGAGGGGTTTGGGCTCCAGCAGCCATGGGGCTGAGAGCAAAGGCCTCCATCACCGCGGGATCGATTTCGATGCCCTGAGCAGCCGCGTCGCCCCAGAATTCAAGGATCAGCTTCCGGCGTGGGCCGGCCACCTGATCGTTGGTATCGATCAACGATCGCACGGTTGTGTCAAGCGTCGTGTCGATGTCAGCGGTGAGGAAGCTTTCGGAGAAGGCCGCATCGGGAAACTCCCCACGCCGCAGCGATCCAGCGTGCTCAATGAGAATGGGCCGCACCACACTTCCGAGCACCGTTCGGGGGACGAACCCCCACGGTTCATCCTTCGAAGCGGTGGAGTGGACCATGCGAGTCAGGGCTGAGCGGTTGAAGGGGTAGAGCCCGAATCCATCCGCTGATGCTCCAAACGCGTCGTGGCAACGCGGCTGCAGGGGGCAGGCATCACACGCGTTCGGCGGCTCGTCACCGCCTACCTGCTCCAATCGATCCTTGCCGATTCGCGCGGCGTTGAGGTAGCGGCCAACGAATGAAGCGATGGCTTCTTCGCCGGTGTCTTCTACGCTGAAGGGCACGTCGAGGTCATACGCGTAGCCCAGGTTTGCTTGTACACGGGTGAGGGCGGTCTCTGGCAGGTCACGGAAGTAGCCAGTCGTTACCGCCATAAGGGTGCGGATGGGGGCTAGCCGTGTCGCCCCCTCACGGTGGGCGGCTTCGACAAGGGCGTCCAGTAGGTCCTTCTGCACGCCCTGGATGAGAGCAAAGTCTTCGATGAGGAGAATGATCTCTTTGCCCTGTCGGTGGTACTCCTCGCGGACAAGGGTCATCCCTTCCAGCAAGCGGCCCATCCCGAGGTTGAAGCTGCGATTGATCGCAGTCTCCAAGTGTTCGTTCAGCAGGTCGATCGCGATCTCCTGGAGTTCGGCCTTGGCGCTGAGAACCTGTACCCACTTCTTGGCTAGCGCCGAAGCCTTGCTGACATCTGTGATGTCTAGCGGGAGATCATCGACGGTGAACTTCGGCGGGCGATCTTTGTCACCCTTGGTGCGGTCTCGTAGGAGGTACGTGGCCAGTTGTGGAACAAACTTCTCGGGCTGGAGCATGAATTCGCTGACGTGCGGATCGTCAAGGAGTGCCCCGAGGCCATGAGGGCCGAAGAGTTGCCGCGCCGGCCCCGAGACGCCGCGGCCGGTCTCGGCTACGAGGGTCTCGTTGAGGGAGTGGATCAGCCGCCGAGCCAGCACTGATGCGTCGATGTCAGCGGTGAATTTTTCGATCTCCGCTTTGAGTTGCTTCAGTTCGTCACTGTCTGCCTTGGCGATCAGACTTTGCACCACTGCCTTGAGGCTTGTTCTGTGCTTCTCAAGGTAGATGATCTCGCGATCACGGCGCCCGTCGGCGACCAGTTCGAGGTGCTCGCGGACCCATCGGACGAGGTGAGACTTTCCCGACCCGGACTCGCCCACGATGGGCATAAGGAGTGCGCCGCTGTTGGACTCGTGATTCAGGAAGTCATGAAGAACCGTCCGCTCGTCGACCGGCTGCCCCTCAAGCACGAGTTGCCGGCCGTCGAGCCGCGCTCGCTGGATCCGCAACGGCGCATGAGTGGCCCGAAACACGGCCGCAGATGGGGAGATGGCTTCAACGCTGATGGTGTTGGCGGCCGTTGCGGGGTCCCAGCAGACCTTTCCGCGGAAGTCAGGCACTGGGGTCCTCCTGGATGGTGATGTCGCTTACGTAGCGCGGACTGGAGGGCTGCTCTGGATCGCTCACCTGCAGCACCATTGCGGCATCGGAATCGAGTTCTAGGCGCATCCAGCCCTCGTCGTTACCGCGGAGCAGCGCAAAGGAGAGAGCAGGGCCCGCTACACGGTCACCGGGGTTGGGGAGGTGGAGAGCCAGGGAGTATTGGCCGCTGGAGAGTACCGGCAAATGCTCGCGGACGCTTCGTACGGCTGTTACGGCATTCACCTGGCGGCCCGGCTCCCATAGGTACTGCATGACGTATCTGACTGCGGTGGTGCAGTCGGGTATCAGACGACTGCCACCTCCGCCGGCAAGGAGTGGTCGTGCTGCGAGCCCTAGCGCGTGGGCCCAGTCGCAGAACTGCCGCCATCGCTCGGCGTTCACCACAGCTGGTCCCGCCTCGGGTCTGAGAGGGGTCTCCTTCATGAGGTCCTGCGCCTGGTCCCAGTCGACAGCAGGGCCCATGGGATCTAGCGTGAGGAACCATGCCAGGGCACGCGTGAGGTCTCGGGATTCCCTCTGTTCCTCGTTGTCCCCTAGACCACTGTTGCGCTGAGGTGCGAAGACGGCGCTGCGTAGCGCAGCCGCAAATGCGCCCCAGTCTTGGCCGTCGAGATGTTCAGCGGGTCCCATGAGCGTCAGCTCACCGGTGGATTCGGCGACGTGGAGTAGCCCGAGCTCCCGCAGCGTCTTGACGGCCTTGTTGAACATCTCCGACGCGTCTTTGTCACCGGATGCGAGGGTCGGTGGGCTCAGCAGAGCGCGGGCGCCGTTGAGTGGTACCGGCTTCTTCGAGTGGGCCAGTAGACGGACGACTGCCCACATGGGGTCGGGGCGCGAGGCGTCCACGTTGATCAGGGCCATCAGAACGACTCCAACGCGGTCTGAACGGAGAAACTTTGAGCATGAAGAGCACCGAAGGCCAGGTTTGGGCGACTCGGATCCGGCGTACTTCGCGGGTGGATCAAGTAGGTCACATCTGGTGAGTCAAGCCGCGACTTGAGCACCCGGTCCATCGGTGAGGGATCATCGTCCAGAACCCAGGCGATGGGGCCTTCGTAGAAGCGGAGCAGATCCGCGTCGGTGTCGCAGATGATCGGCCGCGGTGCCACATCCTCCTGAAGAGCTTCGGCTAGAGATGGGGTGATCCCTGGCCCACCAATCACATTCATGCCACGAAGGGCCAGCATCTCCAGCAGCCGAGGCACCTTGACCTGGCGGTCCGTCTCGGTCCCCCACCACAAACTGAGGCAGGACGCGGTGCCACGCATGCGCCGGAGTGGATCGTGGCTGGTCCGACTAGGGGCTGGAACCAGTGGATGGGGGTCTCCGCCCAGCTTGTAGAAGCCGTTCTCCTGCGGAAGGCCTGTCGTTCTGCAACTGGGGCAGCCGCGGCAATTCACCCCCGTCAGCAGTGGGGCACCGCCTTGCTGGACCCGGTAGTAGGTGCTGAGAACCTCGCCTGTGCATCGATTGCCACGTAGCAGGGTGCGGAGATCGGCTAGGGCCTGTCGCTGCGCGGTGATTGAGCGGCGGCGCTCCGCTTCGAACCGACTCCGGAAGTGCTCCTCGTCGTTGGTCTGAGTGTCTTCGAGCGTGACGTCCACATGCGTGGATGCCACCTCGTAGAACCGGTCGAGGCGTCCCTGGAAGGCTGCGCGTGGTTCGTCGTCGTGTCGCTGGGGCGGCTCAGGAACGTGGAGACCGATGAGCCCGGCGCGCAACATGAGGTTCAAGGTGCGGATGTTCCAGTCGCGGTTCGCCTCCGAGGTGTCGTGGACGTTGTCCGGGATGGAGTCGAGGTTGACGAGGTAGTGACGCGGACGTGGGTATGTCTTGTCCCTGAGCGTCCACATCCACTGCCACCTCGACCACGCTTTGTCTGCGCCGATGATTGCTTGCCGATTGATGCCCTCGGCGACGGGCTCGTCCCGGGGGGCGGACGCCAGGTAGGCCACGGACGGACGTCCGTCCCGGCCTGTGCGCCCTACCTCCTGGTAGTAGCGGTCAACGGTTTCGGGCAGGCAGGCATGCACCACACTGCGGACGTCGGGTAGGTCTACGCCCAGGCCGAAGGCTGAAGTCCCTACGACGATGTCGTATCGGGTGGGCAAAGGGCCCGAAGCGGAACGGCCGCTCCAGCCTTCCACTGCGCTTCGGCGTTCGTCGGGGCTGGAATAGCCGGCGACGTCAGCTACTCGTGCGAAGCCGGCTGTGCGCAGACGGTCGAGCCACGCCTTGGCGTCTTTCCGCTCTGTCACGTACAGAGCTAGTGGTTTCGGTAGACGATCGATGGCACGAAGGATTTCCTCGGTGCGCTGCTCTTCGTCGGTGAAGGCATCGAGGTAGTAGCTGGGTTCGTGGCGCACCTGGGCGCCCCAAACGATCTCGGCTGGCTTGGGGTCTGCGAACAGTTTTTCGAGCGTGGTCACCTGCTGCTCGGTGAGTGTGGCGCTCATGCAGACCGTCACGGGTGCACGTCCGGGTGGTGCTGCGCTCAGCCAGGTCCGACGATGGACGGACATGGTTTGGAACTCAGGTCGAAAGCCTTCGCCCCATTGCTCGACGAGGTGGGCCTCGTCAATGACGAAGTAGTGAAGGTGACCTGCCTCGGCAGCATCTTGTAGTGCAGACTTGAGTCCAGAAACGAGCGATTCAGGGTTTGTGAAGACTAACCGCTGTTTACCTGTACGGGTATCTTCTCGTATTTGTTGCTTGAGGTTCTCGTTGAGGCCGCCGATGTAAGCGTAGCGGCCGGAGGGACTTCGTCGTCCGCGGCCGTTCAGCAACTCCTGGGAGCGACGTTCCATGTCCAACGCGAGCACAACAGTCGGCACTACGACCAAAGTGACACCGGTACGGTTACTTGCGAGCAGAGCCGGAGCCTGTACGAGGGCGGTCTTGCCGTGGCCGGTCGGCAAACAAGCGATGACAGTGCTGCCAGGCTCTGCGAGTGCCACAGCGCGCGCAGCTTGCCGCTGCCCGATTGACTTGTACTGGGCGTAACCGCTGCCGAGAGCACGGATCCAGAAGGGGTCAGCTGGACACGGCTCCAACTCAAGGTGTGTTTGGAGGTTTTCCCCGAGGTGGACCCCCTCCAAGTCGTACGTGGCTGCTTCGTCAGCTTTTTGATCTTCCCCGCCAGGGTGCCACGGCCGTGCTGTGACCAAGACGCGACGGCCGTCCGGGAGCGCATGGCAGTGCATCTGTTCCCACTGCTGTCGCGTGGGCAGCGGTGCGCCAGGTGGTACTGAAAGGCCAAAAGTGTTTCCGCTGGCCTGAGCTTCGAGAAGGATCTGCCGTGTCAGTGCTGCCACGTCACGCCACGAGGCCGTCTGTTCAGCCAGGCCGTCGAGGGCATCCTTGAGCCGTCGCAATGTGCCGCGGTATACCGGCTCCTCCGGCGTCGGGACAACGAACGGCCAGACGTCAAAGAGTTGCTGTGCCCCAGCCCAACTGTCACGCACTTGCCTGGGCCCCCTTTCGCTCAGCGCGGAGAACGCAGGTTGCAGCCATGAGCCGTACGCTGGGCTGCATGAGGCCGTCGATGAGTAGACCGGCGGTCTTCACGTCTGCCAGTTGGCTTTCGTCCTCACGCAGGAGGCGACCCGCAGCCCTGCGGGCCTCTGCCTGCGCCCGAGTCACGGCGAGTCGCCGGCGACCGCGCTCCTGGGCCTCGGCGCAGAGTGCCTTCAGGTCAGTGACGCGGAAGAGTTCGTCGCGTGCGACCTTCTCGGCGGTCTCAGCAGCATGACGGAACTGCGACCAGCCACCGAAGACGCCGATGAGAACACGAATCCGCTGGCCACTCAGCTTTTGGCACTCTCGGTTGTCGTAGGACTCGTTCAGCCATTCGAGCGCCGAGGCCAGCGCCAGCGCCTCGGTGCTTCCAGCCCGCGCCCACACTCTGCGCGTGAACGGTGGAAGGAGAAGATCGGCCTGGCGCTGCAACGCCCTTTTCATCTCATTCCGGTTGGCCATCGCCTCGGCCGCCATGGAGGCGTCGGCCTCAACCAGGAAGTCGAAGCCAAAATAGGGCTCTGGGTCGCCCATGTGGCTGGGGTCCACGCGCTGGTAGGCAGTGGCCTGGCCACGTTCGTCAATGTCGCTCAACGCGGCGAGTGCGTCGATGAAGGGGTTGCCTATGCGGAACAACCTTGTGCCAGGATCACGCAGGGCCCTGGACCGGTTGAACGTGCCCTGGGCCATGGCAGGGTCCAGCGCCGCGGTCTGCGCCACGTAGAGCCGCGGCGGCACCTGCGGCCGTGACCCTACGAGGTCGAAGACGGTCTTGCCGGCTGTGCGCTCGTAGTGGCGGATGTTGATACCACCAGATCCTGCGCTCGTGTACCGGAAGACACCGCGCTGGATCTCCTTCCACTCCAGTTCTAGCCCTCTGAGGTTCTTAACCATGCTGTCTCGGCCATCGACATCGAGGTAGATGGCTTCGAGCATGTCCATCTTCTCGATCTGTTGGCGCGCTTCGCGGAGTTGGTCTTGAACTCGTTGCTGGGCGGACGCGAGTCCGGACGGGCCATCTCGTAGGGCGTCGCTCCAGACAGCGTCGCGGCCTTCTGCGATGGCGTCCTGCAGTGTCGACACTGACCTCGAGAAGACCTCGTAGCCGTCACGCAACAGGTTCAGCCACGCCGTGCCAAGGGCCTCATCCTCGGCGCTTGCGCTGAGCACGTACTGGCTGGCTTTATCGAGTTGGCTGACGGACTCGCTACTGGGATAACGGTCAACCCGTCCGATCCGTTGTTCGAGCTGGTTGGGGTTCCACGGCAGACGCATATGAATGACGGCACTCGCGGCCTGAAGGTTCAGCCCGTCTTCGGCGGTGTGGTCGGCGACAAGGACGGACGTCCCCGGCGCCGTGCGCCACTTCGTGACCGCGTCCTCGGAAGCTGCCGCTCCGGCTTGTGCGGTGTGCTCCACAACACAGGCTGTACGAGACAACCGCCGCAGGTGCGCCGCGAGTTGGCGCGCCAGCACGCCCGCACCGCAGAAGACGACGATGCGTCCAGGGCGATTCAGAGTGGGGACGAGGGCGTTGACCGTCGCCTTGAGCCGCTGGTTGCCCTCTGCTTCGTCGAGGTGCCTCTCTAGCTCGTCGAGTGCTTCCACCTCTGCGGGGATGAGAAGGGGCGCGGCGAGCATGGCCTGCTCCTGGGCACTGAGACCGGCTCGTTGCGCCGCCTCGCCATCTCCGCGAACTCGCCAGCGCACGGCGTCGACGAAGTCGTCGAAGGGCCCGCCCATCCTGGACATGAGGACGCCGAGTATGCGGGCGTACGCGGTGGTCTGATCTTCATGCCCGGCATCGAGCAAGAAACTCGAGACCCCAATGCGCCACTCCGTTAGGGCGGTTTCGACTGCGTCGAAGGTGGACGGCAGGGTGATAACGTCCGAGAGCTTCCGCCCGCGGACAGCGTAGGGTTCACCTTCTTCGGCATCGTCTTCTGGCCTCTCCACCTGGCCGCGCCGGTGTCGGATCACCCGCCGGTGGAGGCGGTACGTCTCGCTGATGTGTCCCCGCAACTCCTCTACGCGCAGGGAGAGTTCATCCGATTCTACTTCATCGCGGAGGTCATCGTCCTCAGTGAGACATTCGACGACCCGATCTGCAAGGTGCTCAAATCGGGGGTCGTCGGGGAGGATTCGCCGGATGTCGTCGAGCGTGGACCTCAGCAGGAAGGTGAAGGTGGCATCCAGGGCGTAGACGCTGTCGGCCAACTCGGCTCGTAGGGCATAGCGGCGCTCGAAAGCTTCGCGGTCGTCCCATCTGTGTAGGTCGCGATCGAGTAGGTGCAGCAGGCCGAGGTGAGTGGTGTAGTGCGAAGTCACGGGGGTCGCGGACAGGAGCAGAAGCTTCGGTGCGGAGTGAGCCAGGGCGGCTAGCTCCCGGTAGGGCGAGAGGCCCTCGTCGGCGTTCTGTACCAGTGCATGGGCTTCGTCCACGACGACAAGTGCACTGTCGTGGTACGCGGACCACTTCTCTGGCGTCGCGTGGGACGTGATCACGATCCGGGCTGATGGAAAGTCGTCGACGAAGAACTTGTTGCGGAGCTCCTTGTCCCACTGGCGCCGCAGTGGCTCGGGGGCAACGACCGTTATTCGTGCTTGCGGATCGTCCAAGAGGGTCTGCCGGATGACGAACCCAGCCTCGATGGTCTTCCCGAGGCCTACTTCGTCTGCGATGAGGTATCGCTGCACTGGGTCAGCGAGAACCGTCATTGCCGCGCGGATCTGGTGTGGGAAGACCTCGGCAGCTGAGGACAGCAGCGCAGCCATGTTTGCGCAAGCAGCCCGTTGGGCAACGAGGTCACGTAGGAAGGGAAGCCGAGCGTCGCGGAAGAACCCCGACTCGCCACCACCACTCGTGAGGACGCGGAGTGGATCATGAACGGGGCGGTCCCAGCGCACTCGGAGATCGCACTCGTTCGCGCGCTCGTTCCACTTCTTGTTGGGGACCTGGATGAAGTATTCCGGGAGGTGCTCCCCCGTGACCCGGCCAGCGAGCCAATCTCCGGTGCTCGGTTCGCGCCAGTAGACCCGCGTTTCGGCTTCGAGTTTGGCACGCCAGCAGCAGCTCGCCGGCACACGCTGAGAGTGGACGACCTCTTCGGCTACTGATTCGAAGAAGTCGACGCGCAGCATCTCGCCGTCGATGGCGCCAACCCGGCCGATGCCCGGAGCCCCCGTGAACTCGACGAGGTGTCCAACCGCGAAACCCGAAGACATCCTTCTGCTCGCCCTCCAACAACCAACCTAGCAACGCACTTCAGCCTAGCCGCACCCACTGACGACTCGATCGACAACTCTCACAAAAAGGGAAAATGTGTTCGACGGTTAGCGGCAAGGCCGCCGTCCGCCACCAAAGCACGTGCACGGGCTAAGACGTTGTGGCTGGTTGTATAGCCGAACGTCATGCTCGGTGCATGCTTCTGCCTAGTCCTACCTTCCGCCGCCTGGCGACGTTGTTGGTCATTGATAACGAGGAACGTGTGGCCCTCCTCCGATGTTCGAATGGCACCTCAGCATGGGGGTTGCCCGAGTGCACGGTGCACGCTCGGGAGACGGGCCTTGACCCTTGATCCTGGACACACGAGACACCGGATCCTGGGGATCTGAGAACGGACATCTCGTGGTCATGAAGAACTATCCGCCGCAGTTCAAGGCGGACGCGGTTGCGCTGTACCAGTCGCGGCCCGAGGCGACGATCCGGCAGGTCGCCGCCGATCTGGGGATCAACCCCGAGACCCTGCGGAACTGGGTCCGGGCGGCCGGAGCGAGCCGGCCGCGGGGACACCGGGCGGAGGTGCCGGCCGAGCCGCTGACACCGTTGGAGGCGGAGAACGCCGCTCTACGGAAGAAGGTCCGTGAGCTGAAGGAAGCACGCGAGATCCTGCGGAAGGCGGCGAAGTATTTCGCCGGAGAGACGCGCTGGTGAACCGCTTCCAGTTCGTCGCCGACCACCAGCGCCGCTACGGCGTGAAGCGGCTGTGCACCATCCTGGGCATCGCCCGCTCCAGCTTCTACTACTGGCGCCGCACGGCCGCGGACCGGGCCGCCCGGCAGGCGGCCGACGCCCGCCTCGCCGCCCGGATACCGGCCGTGCCCCGCGAGTCGGACGGCACCTACGGCGTCCCCAGGATCACCGCCGAGCTCCGCGAGGCGGGCGAGCGGGTCAACCACATGCGGATCGCGCGCGTGATGCGAATCATCGGCTTGACAGGCGTGCGCTTGCGTCGCAGGCACCGCACCACGATCGCGGACCCGGCCGCGGCGAAGGCGCCGGACCTGATCGGCCGCGACTTCACCGCAAGCGAGCCGAACACGAAGTACGTCGGCGACATCACCTATCTCCCCGTGGATGGCGGGAAGTTCCTCTACCTGGCCACCGTCATCGACCTCTCCTCACGCCGCCTGGCCGGCTGGGCGATCGCGGACCACATGCGCACCGACCTCGTCACCGACGCCCTGGCCGCCGCCGAACAAACCCGCGGCAGCCTCACCGGGGCGGTCATGCACACCGACCACGGGGCCCAATACACCAGCCGGGCCTTCGCCGACGCCTGCCGCCAGGTCGGCGTCCGTCAGTCCATGAGCGCGATCGGCAGCTCGGCCGACAACGCACTCGCCGAGTCCTTCAACGCGACCTTCGAACGCGTGACGCTCCAGGGCCGAAAGCGCTGGCCCAGCGAGCGCGAGGCCCGCCTCGACGCGTTCCGCTGGCTGCACCGCTACAACACCCGACGCCGTCACTCCCGCCTCGGACAACGCAGTCCCATCGCCTACGAGACAGCACTCGACACAACATCAACTACCCTGGCCCAAGCCGCATAGCCCGTGTCCAGGAGTCCGGGTCAAGGCCCGTCGAGCCGCATCTCCCTCCGATGGGTGAGCGGCGCCCGATCCCGGACCTGCGGCGGCAGTTCAATGCTGTGATGTGGCGGTTCCGCACCGTAGTCCGTGGCGGGACGTGCCCGCCGAGTACGGCTCATGGTCCACCGCCTACGACCGCTTCCGTGCCAGGGCTGTGCAAGGGCGTCTTCGCGCACCTGATGGAGCAGGCGATCGCCCTGGCCGCCGCGCGCGGACAGGTGGATCTGGACCTGGTCAGCGTGGACTCCACCACGCCGCACGCCCACCACCATGCCACCGGGATGCGGCTGGACGCCGAGACGCTAGTGCTCTGACCGCATAGGTTCGCCGGGTCGTTCAGGCTGCGGTGGCGAGGGGGCGTCCGCCCCAGCGGATGCCTTTCTCGCTGCGGATATGGGCGCGTTCCTTGCGTTGGGCGGCCAGGATGTCGCGATGGCGGGCGTTGGCGTTGCGCCATCGCAGGTAGGCGTGCAGGGCCCGAGTCTGCACGGTGTGGTTGGGGTGGTGGGAGTTGGCGATGGTGAACTGCCTCAGCGGTCCGAAATGGGCCTCGATCGGGTTCGCCCACGAGGCGTAGGTCGGGTGAAACACAGCTCGACCTTGTGTTTTTTTGCCCAGTGGCGGATGTCGGCGCCTTTGTGGGCGGACAGGTTGTCCAGGATCACGTAGATCGGTGCGCCGTCGGGCCGGGCGGCGCGGATCGACTTCAGCGCCGCCAGAGTGTTCCCGGCGCCTTTCCTGCGGCGGTTGATGCCCCGCAGGGTGTCGTCGCCGACCGAGTAGCAGCCGTGGAAGTACCGGACTCCATGAATGCGGTGGTAGGTGGCAGGCAGTCGGTCGGGGTGCTTCTGTTCGGCCCAGCCCGAGCCGGCGGTGGGCCGGATCCCGAGCGGGCCGAACTCGTCGAACGCGAAGACCAGGTCCGGGAAGCGGTCCAGCACATGCTCGATGCGGTCGATCTGGTGCGCTGGAAGTGATGCCGCGGCGGGCGAGCAGGCCGCGTAACGCCTCGCGGCCGATGAGGATCATCCGGCCGTGGACTTTCCGCAGGTAGGCGACCAGCTCGCGCAGCGACCAGCGAGTGAAGGGCTGGCCGAGCTTGGTGGGGCGAGTGGTGGCCGTCGTGACGACGAAGTCCTCGTCGTCACGACTGAGCAGGCGGGGACGGCCTCCCGCCCACCGAGGGTCCAGGCAGGCCAGGCCGACATCGTTGAACCGGTGGATCGCATCAGGCACGGTGTCCTCGTCGGCCTGCACCAGCTGGGCGATCACCGGCACCCGGTTCCCGCCGGCCGAGGCCAGCAACATCATCGCACGCCGGTAGCGCACCGAGCTGGTGCCACCGCGGCGCACGATCCGCTGCAGCTTCTGCCCCTCCTGGTCGGTCAGTCTGCGCACACGGACAGGCTCGGCCACCGCGCCTCCAGGGTCAGTTCGGACGTCACCACACATCCAACCGTCATGACCGCCAACCCGGCGAACCTATGCGGTCAGAGCACTAGCAGAGCTGGAGAAGGCCGCTGAGGAGGAAAGGAGGGTGCGCGAACGGCGCAAACGCCGCACCATGAGCCCGGTGGCGCCGCAGGGGAGGCGGCCCGCACCGAACGCCGACGACAGCGACACCGCTACCGGGCCCGGCTGACCGCTGCCGCGCTCGGCCGCTCCCGCAGTTGGCTGACCAGCAAGGTCCACCTCGCGGCAGACCGGCACTGCCGCCCGCTGTCATTCGTGCTCACCCCCGGCCAGGCCGCCGACAGCCCGCGCTTCCGCGCAGTGGCGGAGCGCATCAAGGTCCGCGTCCCTGCCGGGCGGCCGCGCACCCGGCCCGGCGCCGTCGCCGACGACAAGGCGTACTCCTCCCGCGCCAACCGCGCCTACCTGCGTAAACGGAAGATCAAGGCAGTCATCCCGGAGAAAGTGGACCAGGCGGCCAGTCGCAAGAAGAAGGGCTCTCGCGGCGGCCGCCCAGTCACCCAGACACCGCGCTGTACCGGGAACGCAACACAGTCGAACGCTGCATCAACAAGATCAAGCAGTGGCGCGGGCTGGCCACTCGCTACGACAAGACACCCGAGAGCTACCTCGCCGGCCTCCAACTGCGCGGCACGATCCTATGGATCCGCAGCCTCCAACCCACCTGAAGACCCGAACCCCGAACATGCTCTAGCCGCAGTGCGCGGGGTGTCACACCGACACGGGGCGGGTTCATGCGCGGTTCGTGGTGTCCTACATGCAGGCAACACGTAGGACCGTTCTTCCCGGTCGGGTGAAATAGGGCAGCTTTGGGAGCCTAGCAGCACATCTGCGCCTTACAGCCTTGACCGTCGTAGTTGTGCAGCGTTGCCCCGGCAACAGGGGTAAGCAGGCCAGTCGGGGACAGGAGTAGCAGTGGAGGGCGAGTCACTCTTCCAGCGTCTGGACGCAGAAGAAGGCACGGTCCGAGAGGCACTCGATCGCCTGCGGAGTGAGGTGGCGCGACTGGAGGAGTGCCTGGCGCACCTGGCCATCACCCGGCGGACGGTTCAAGCGCTGCTCGAAAACCCTACTGGTTCCTCCCGCCCGGAGGAGCAGCCCCCGCCCACGGAGCAGCCACCCGCACGAGAGGCGGATGACAAGCCGGCGGAAGACGGTGGAGGCTTCACGGGTTCCCCCTCCTCGGGCGCAACCGCGCCGGGGTCCGACCGGGTTCCCCCTCAAAGGGCGCCAGCGCTCGCACGACAGGCGCGAACTCGGCCCGGTGAGCGTTCGCATCGTGACGCTCGTGTCGAGCGCGGATCGTCCGCTTCGCCCCAAGGAGGTGGCAATCGCCTTGGGGCGCACCAACCCCAAGCGGACTCAAGTCGAGGGTATGCGCGCAGCACTGAAGCGGCTCGTCGATGGAGGTCACCTCCGCAAGGTCGGTCCGGGCCTCTTCACCGGGCCCTCTGGCGAGACGAAGGAGGCTGCTTAAAGGGCACTCGAAGAAGCGACGCCACGCAGACGACTGACGTGGCAGTCGAACAAATAAGTGGTGCCGCCGAGGTGGAAGTTCAGCGGCACCGGTGCACGTGAGGCCTGCAACGGGCTTCAGCATGCCCTCGGAGCGTAACCCCACCACTGGGCCACTCGGAGGGCGTGCTGGGCCGATTTCACCCTGCCTGCGTACTGAAGCGCGGGCGAGTGGGAGGTTCAACAATGCCGAGACCCCGGTCCCGACGAGCCCGGGTACAAACCGATTCCGAGTCCGTCCTCCAACCGGCTAAGCGTGGCCACGTCGGGCCAACTGTCGCCGACCAACAAGTTCGCGATGGCCTGTCGATTCACTCCGCTGAGTGCAGCGACGCGGCGGAGACTGAGACCCTCTTGGTTGACGTGCCTGGCCAGCGACCTCGCGATGGCTTGGACCACCCTGGCCTGGGGGTGATCGGGGATCACCGCGTTGGGCCAGTTCTCCGGGTCCGTGGCCAGTTCCCGCGGCGCCACACTGCGGCCCCGTCCTCCGGTCATGAGGATGTGCTCCTGACGGTCGAAGTGCACACTCACGACAAAGGCGGCTACTTGTGTAGCTGCGTCTCGTGGTGTGTTCCTTTGGAGAGGGATGTGAGCGGCGCAATCCTCGGCTACCGGCCGCTGGAAGAGCCGACGGAATGGCCCCTGGTCGCCGACGGTGTCCGCATGGTGGCCGCTGCGACATGCGATTCGGTCCCCTACGCGGTGCCGAAGCTGATGTTGGTCCTGTCCGGCCTCGCGATGTTCGCCGAGCGCGCCGGTCTCGCCCGCGATCCGCTCACCTGGCTCGCCCCCGAAACGATCACCCGCTACCTGATCACGCGTCCCGGGCTCAGGGGCAGCACCCTGCAGACGTACCGCAGCATCCTCCTGCGGGTCCGGGAAGCGCTCATGCGGCTCGAGATCGGTCAGCAGCCCGCACCGAAGCTGCGTGCCTCCCTGCAACGTCCCGCTCCGTACACGTCCCCCGAGCTGGCTCGGTTCTTGATGTGGGCGCGGGGCCTGCCGCCGCTCAGCACGCATGGCGGTAGCGCCCTCGCCCTTCTCGCCCTGGGCGCGGGCTGCGGTCTCTCGCGCCGGGAGGTCCTCGCCGCCCGCGGGACCCACGTCACCGTGCTGCCTTCCGAAACCGTCGTGGTCGCCGTCCCCGGCAGTGACCGCCTCGTCGTCTGCCGAGCCATGTGGGGGCAGGTCCTCGCCGACCGTGCCCGCTCCGCGGGAGACAGTTACCTCTTCCTGCCGCAGCGCCAGACGCCGGAGCCCAAGAACGGGATCACGAACTGGGTGAAGCGCACCCAGGACGGATCGACCGGCCTGCCCGAGCTGAAACTGGCCCGGCTCCGCAACTCGTGGATCGTCGAGCTGCTGCGGCAACGCGTTCCGGAGGACGTGGTCGCCGCGGCGGCCGGCATGAACTCGACCGCGGGGCTCGCCCCGTACCGGATCTGGGTGCCGAAGCTCACCGAGGAGGCAACCAGGCGCATGCTTCGGGGTTGGGCATGAGGACCCCGGCGGACGACCCCCGGTACCAGGCCGGCAACGGGCGTCCGAGACGTCCGTACCCGCATTCACCGGAGCCGTCCAAGCTGGACGACGGTCGTGTGCGAAAGCTGCACCTCGTCCTGCGGCGCAGCGGCATCGTGGAGGAGTTGGAAGAGCGCTTCGCAACGCTCCCCGGGCCTCGGGGATACCCCGTGGGCCTGGTGCTGCTGGGACTCGTCTGCGCCTGCTACGAGAAGGCGAGCACCAACCTCGACGACACCTTCGAAACCATCACCTTCGGCATCAGCGACCGTCTGCGCACTGAACTTGGCGTGCCCACCTGCGACATCGAAGACCAGGACGCGGTCAACGCCCTGTACAACCGCTTCCACCGGGCGTGGAGCCGCCTGGTGAAAATTCTCGACCCGGTCCCGCACGAGCGGCGCAGCCGTATGCCCCGGGCCGAGGGCCGCAAGGTCGCCGCTGCCTGGAACGGCCCCGCGTGCGAGCCCGCACGGCCCCGTCTCGAAGAGCTCGCCAACAGGCTGGTCACCACACCGGTCCGCATCGCCTTCGCCAAGGGACTGATGCGCCACTGGCACGGTGACATCGTCATCGACACGACGGCCGTGCCGAGTTGGGCCCGCCCCCACGCGCGCAAGCGTTCCTCCCTCGAGGCGAGCGCCAACTGGCACTACAAGGGCGGCGGGGACAAGGAGTTCGGTTACAGCGCCACACTGGCCATCGCCGCCCACGCGGATCCCGCGCGGGCCGGGCGCTACCCACAGCTGACCCTCGGCATGGTCCTGCACACGCCGCAGAAGGACATGGGACGTTATGCCCAATACGTCAGCATGAGCCTCTCCCGTCTGACCCACCTGTGTGGTTTCGCCGTAGCCGATCGTGCCTACATCAAGCTCTACCCCCAGGACTTCCACCAGCCCCTGCGCGCCCTCGGCTTCATGCCCGTGCTCGACCTCACCAAGGGCCAGGTCGGCTTCGAGGGTCACCACCAGGGCGCCATCGCCAAAGCGGGGCGCCTGTTCTGTCCCCGGACGCCCCGTCCCCTGCTCGACCTCTACCAACGCATTCGGGACGCCAAGAACGAGCGGGAGCGCATCCCGCTGCGGGAGCAGCTCCGAGAGGTCGAGTCCTACGCGCTCGTCCGCAAGGCCACGGCGGACGAGCGGGGCAACGAGCGCTACTCCTGCCCTGCGGCGAAGCTCAACTGTGCCTGGGCCGCCGAGCGGGAACAGCGCAGCTCGCGCAAAAGTACACAGGCGCCGGCCGTCATCGACCTCGAGGATCCCCGCAGTCGCATGGCCCATCCCGCGGGTCGGCCGACGGTTGCGGTCCCGAAAGTGCCCTTCGGGGAACGACCCAAGTGTTGCGACCAGTCCTCCGTCACTGTGCAGGTGCACGTGATGCCGCGCATGAGGCAGGACCTGCCCTGGCAGAGCACGTCCTGGGCCCTGGTCTATCAGACGTTGCGATCTCACATCGAAGGAGGGAACGGGCCCCTCAAGTCGGTCGACGCGGCCCTGCACGCCCGCGAGAAGCGGCAGCCCCGCGGGAGGGTCGCCCAGAGCCTCCTGGCGGCGATCACGGTGATGGTCGAGAACATCATCGAGTTGGAACGCTACCGCAGGGCCAGCAAGGACAGCGCCCGCACGGTCCTCGACCTGGAGGCCGACGAGGTCCTCATCCCCTACCCGGCGAGTTCGGGAGCGTCCGAGCCCACTGGCGGTGCCATAAGCCGCAGCCCGTGACCGGCTGGCCGGACCACATCTAAAGATCGACGAGCCACGAGACCGCAGGCACACGGCCCCACGCCCGCGGTCCCCGCGGCATGCCCGCATCTCCACCGCCGATCCCGACCCGCCGCCCGAAGAGCGTCGTCCCAGCGAGCAGGTGGGCAGACTTGCGTACTAACTACGCCTGAAACGGCGAGATCCCGACCTGACGGTGACTGTCAGATCGGGATCTCGCGAACCATTCCCGGGCTAACCCGCGAACGGCCCTTGTCTGTGGACCTGAGGGGATTTGAACCCCTGACCCCCTCGTTGCGAACGAGATGCGCTACCAGGCTGCGCTACAGGCCCGTGTGGACGCCAGAACTCTAACACCCCCGGCCGGGTGGACCGAAATCCGCCGGGGTGGCCCGAGGCCGGGCGGCGGGCTACTCGCCCGCCGCCCGGCGGTGGTCGTCGTCGGCGTACTGGTCGAAGAGCGGCGTGCGCTCCGCGCCCCGGGGCTCGCGGGCCTCGGCGCGGGGCGCCGGCGGCTGCTGGGGGGCGCCCGCGGTGGCGGAACGGGCGGCGTTCCAGGCGTCGGGGGCGTTGCGGTCGGCGCCGCGCGGGGCGCGCGAGGTGCGCGGCGCCACCGGCGCCTTCACGTAGGTGGGCAGCGGCACCGGCGCCGGGTCCCAGCCCTGGGCGCTGTCGCCGGCCGTGCTGCCCTGGTCGCGTTGCTGGTCGTCGACCCACTCGGCGTGGTCCGTCTGCTCGACGACCGCCCGCGCGGGCTTCTCGGGGACGGCCGCGGCGTTGGCCTGGGTGCGCTCGCGCAGCCGGCGTGCGGCCTCCTCCGCGCGCCGGCGGTCCACCGCGACCGCCCAGCGGCGGCGCTCCTGGCCGCGCAGGTGGACGATGTACGCGACGAGCAGCAGCCCGGGAATCGCCGGCAGCCAGAGCAGCCCGGGGCTGGTGGAGACGGCGAAGATGCCGGAAAGAGTGAAGGCCAGGAAGAGAACCATGGTCGTGCGCCGGCGGCGCACGAGGACCTGCGCGCGCTGGTTGCCGTTCCCCGGCTGGGTGCCGGCGGCCGGTCTGCCCGCGCTGCCGCCCCGCGATGCCTCGCCCTTCGGCGCCCGCCCGCGGCCCGGGGCCTCGGCGGCGGCCGAGCCCACATCGGTCACGGGCTCGGCGAAGGCCCGGAGGTCGGCTGAGCCGTCCGGGGCGGCGGGCTCGTCGGGCTCGTCCGGGCCGTCCTCCGCTGAGTCCCCCTGCTCGACCGGTGCGGGCGCGCGCTTACCGCGCGTCAGCAGCCGGATGGCGGTGCTGAAGCGTTCCGTCGGGCGGGAGTCGTTCAACTCGTCCTGCCGGCGGAGCCACATCGGCACGAGGTACGCGGCCCAGGCCCCGACGATCATTGCGAAGATGAGGCCACTGCTGCTCACGGTCACACCGTAGAGGGGTCGACGGGGGTCCATCTGCCAAATAGGGCGGTGTGTCGCACGATCAGGCGGTCATCCTGGGGCTTTCGTCGGATTGTTATCAAGTCGTCCACGCGTTCGGCTATCCGCGTGGCCTTCCTCACTCCGACGTCGGGTCGAACGTCGTACCGGTATGAAAGCCGTATTCCTGGCGGTGTGTCGTCGCGGTCACCCGCGAGT
Organism: Streptomyces zhaozhouensis; assembly: GCF_900230195.1. Classification (GTDB taxonomy): domain Bacteria; phylum Actinomycetota; class Actinomycetes; order Streptomycetales; family Streptomycetaceae; genus Streptomyces; species Streptomyces zhaozhouensis. The sequence continues at coordinate 106,598 of NZ_OCNE01000011.1, read as the reverse complement.
TCCGCGTGCGTTCGGTCGGGGCGCGAGTCGGGGTGTCGCGTTCCGGGCGCCCATCCGTTCTTCCTCTCGGAATTCGAACACATTTTCCTATTGTTGGGAAGGGTCCCGCGAGGGCCCCTCGGCGCCCTCGGACGCGCGCGGCGTCGCCGGCCCCTCGTCGGGCAGGGCGCTGTTCCGCTGACGCCAGCGGCGCACCAGGCCCTGGGGGACCTCCTCGGCCGTCAACGCGAAGACGAGGTGGTCGCGCCAGCCGCCGTCGATGTGCAGAAAGCGGGGGCGCAGGCCCTCCTCGCGGAATCCCAGTTTCTCCACCACCCGCCGGCTTGGCCCGTTCTCCGGGCGGATGCAGACCTCCACGCGGTGCAGTCCCAACGACTGGAAGCAGTGGTCGACGGCCAGCGCCACCGCCGTCGGCATCACGCCGCGGCCGGCGACGGAGCGGTCGACCCAGTAGCCGATGTGCGCCGAGCACATCGAGCCCCAGGTGATGCCGGCCACCGTCAACTGACCCGCCAGTTGCCCCTGGTACGTCACGATGAACGGCAGCATCCGCCCGGACTGCGCCTCCGCCCGCAGATGCCGCACCATCTGGCGGAACGTCGGCCGACGCGGCGCCAGATGGCCGTGCGGAGGGGGCGGGATGGTCGCCTCCCAGGGGCGCAGCCAGTCGCGGTTGCGCTGGTTGACCTCGCGCCAGGCGCGGTGGTCGCGCTGTCTGATGGGCCGCAGCCCCACCTCGCCGAGGGCCAACTCGACGCTCCAGGACGCGTTCACGACGGGTGGTCGCCGCCGCGCAGCTGGTCGACCGCGTGGCGCAGCAGCGGGCGCAGCACCGCGAGCCCGTCCCGTACGCCGCCGGTCGAACCGGGGAGGTTGACGATCAGGGTCCGTCCCGCGACGCCCGCCAGCCCGCGGGAGAGCGCCGCGGTCGGCACCTTCTCCCGGCCGGCGGCGCGGATCGCCTCGGCGATGCCGGGGACCTCGTGGTCGAGCACCGCGCGGGTGGCCTCCGGGGTCGCGTCGGTGGGGGAGATGCCGGTGCCGCCGGTGGTGAGCACCACGTCGTAGCCCTCGGCGACGGCGGTGCGCAGCGCCTCGGCGACCGGCTCGCCGTCGGGCACCACCCACGGCCCCTCGACGGCGAACTCCAGCTCCGCCAGGCCCTCGACCAGCAGCGGCCCGCCGGTGTCGGGGTAGACGCCGGCGGCGGCGCGCTGGGAGGCGGTGACGACGAGCGCCCGGTAGGGGCCGCTCATCGGGCCCGGCTCCAGTCGCCGGAGGCCCCGCCGGTCTTCCGTTCGACGCGGACGTCGGTGATCACCGCCGCCTTGTCGACCGCCTTCACCATGTCCACGACCGTGAGGGCGGCGACCGAGACCGCCGTGAGCGCCTCCATCTCGACGCCGGTGCGGTCGGTGGTGCGGACCTCGGCGGTGATCTCGACCGCGTCGTCGGCGACCTCCAGGTCGACCCGTACGCCCGAGACGGCCAGCGGGTGGCAGAGCGGCACCAGCTCGGGCGTGCGCTTGGCGCCCATGATGCCCGCGATCCTGGCCGTGGCGAGGGCGTCGCCCTTGGGCACTCCCGCGCCGCGCAGCAGGGCGACGACCTCGGGCGCGACCAGCACCCTTCCGGTCGCCCGCGCGGTGCGGTCGGTCGTCGCCTTCTCGGAGACGTCGACCATCCGAGCCGCACCGCTGTCGTCGATGTGGCTGAGACGAGGGGTGTTCATGACCGGTTACGGTACTCCTCCGCTCAGCCCAGCAGCACCACGGCGAACTCCCCGCCCGGGGCGGCCTCCGTGACCTGCTCGGGGATCTCGATCAGCGCGTCCGCCCGCGCCAGGGCCGCGACCAGGTGCGAGTCGGCGCGGCCCACCGGGCGCACCGTGCCTGGTCCCGTGCCGTCGGCCGGCGGCTCGTAGGCGCCGCGCAGGTACTGCCGCCGGCCCTCGGGGGAGCGCAGCGGGGCGTCCGCCACCAGCCGCGCCGTGGCGCGCGGGCGGCCGAGGGCGTCGGCCGGGTGGCCGGCCAGGGCGCGCAGCGCGGGGCGCACGAACAGCTCGAACGAGACATAGGCGGATACCGGGTTGCCGGGGAGCGCGAACAGCGGCGCGCGCGCCCGTCCGAGCAACCCGAAGCCCTGCGGCTTGCCCGGCTGCATCGCGAGCCGGCGGAACGCGACCGTGCCCAGCTCGGGGTCCAGGTCGGTCAACGCCTCCTTGACCACGTCGTACGCGCCGACGCTCACCCCGCCGCTGGTGACCAGCAGGTCGGCGCTGGCCAGCTGGTCCTCCAGCGTCGCCCGCAGCGTGCCGGGGTCGTCGGCGACGGCCGCGACCCGGTGCGCGAAGCCGCCGGCGTCCCTGGCGGCGGCGGCCAGCATGAAGCTGTTCGAGTCGTGGATCTGCCCGGGGCCCAACGAGGCGCCGGGCGGGACGAGTTCGCTGCCGGTGGAGAGCACGACCACGCGCGGGCGCGGCCGGACGGGCACGGTGCCGCGCCCCAGCGCGGCCAGCAGGCCGAGCTGCGGCGGCCCGAGGCGGGTGCCGGCGGTCAGGGCGACCGTGCCGAGTGCCGCGTCGCTGCCCCGGGGGCGCACGAACTGGCCGCGCGCCGGCGCGCGGTGGACCCGCACCTCGGGGCCGGCCGGGCCGGTCATGTCCACGGCCGGCCCGCCGCCGGCGCCGCCGTCCGTCCATTCGACGGGAACGACCGCGTCGGCGCCCGGCGGCAGCGGAGCGCCCGTCATGATCCGGGCCGCCTGGCCCGGTCTGACCTGGGGCAGCGTCCCGCTGCCGGCCGCGACCTCGCCGATCACGGTGAGCACCGCCGGATAGTCGTCGCACGCGCCGTCGAGGTCGGCGACGCGCACGGCGTAGCCGTCCATCGAGCTGTTGTCGAACGGTGGGAGCGCCGTGGGGACGGTCACGTCCTCGGTGAGCAGACAGCCCTGGGCGTCCAGCAGCGGCAGCTCGATGGGCTCCAGCGGGCGGATCGCGGTCAGCACGTCGGCCAGGTGCTCGTCGACGGACCAGATGTCAGTCAAGGCGCGGCAACTCCTCCGCCACATAGGTACGCAGCCAGGAGCGGAACTCCGGCCCGAGGTCCGGCCGTTCGCAGGCGAGCCGGACGATGGAACGCAGATAGTCGGACCGGTCGCCGGTGTCGTAGCGGCGGCCCTTGAAGGCCACGCCGTGCACCGGGCCGCCCAGCCCGGGGTCCGCCGCCATCGCCTGGAGCGCGTCGGTGATCTGGATCTCCCCGCCCCGGCCCGGCGCGGTCCTGGCGAGCACCCGGAAGACCGCCGGGTCCAGCACATAGCGGCCGATCACCGCGTACGAGCTGGGCGCCTCCTCGCTGCTCGGCTTCTCGACCAGGCCCGTCACCCGCAGCACGCCGTCGGGGGCCGGCTCGACCGCGGCGCAGCCGTAGAGGTGGATCTGCTCGGGCGCGACCTCCATCAGGGCGATCACGCTGCCGCCGTGCCGTTCCCTGACCCTGATCATCTCGGTGAGCAGCGGGTCGCGCGGGTCGATCAGGTCGTCGCCGAGGAGAACGGCGAACGGCTGGTCGCCGACGTGCGGTTCGGCGCAGAGCACCGCGTGGCCCAGGCCCTTGGGGTCGCCCTGGCGGACGTAGTGCATGGTGGCGAGGGCGGTGGACTCCTGGACGCGGGAGAGCCGTTCGCTGTCGCCCTTGCGGCGGAGCGCGTCCTCCAGCTCGTAGTTGCGGTCGAAGTGGTCCTCCAGCGGCCGTTTGTTGCGGCCGGTGACCATCAGGACGTCCGTGAGCCCGGCCGCCGTCGCCTCCTCGACCACGTACTGAATCGCCGGTTGGTCGACCACCGGCAGCATTTCCTTGGGTGTGGCCTTGGTCGCGGGCAGAAACCGAGTGCCGAGACCAGCGGCGGGAATGACAGCCTTACTGATCCGAGGGCGCGCTGAGGTCATGCCGGTCACTTTATCCACCTGGCCTGGGCGTTCCTGACACTTGCCCCGAGGGCGTCGTGTTGTGAACAGTTTTGGCGGGTGGGTTACCTGAGGGTTACGCCCCAGTGAGTGAATGGCGTGAGGGAAGGGACATTTGTGAAACGGGAAACACGGGAAGCGCCGCGGAACGGGCCGTCGCGGAACGGCGCGCCGCGAAACGGCACCCCGCGGAACGGGCCGACGCGGAACGGGAGCGGCGAGACGGTGGGAGCGGGCGGATGTCGGTGACCGAGCCGGCCAGGCTCAAGCGCGAGCTGCGGCGCGACCTGCTGGCGGTGCGGGCGGCGCTCGCCGGCGACGAGGTGGCGGGCGCCGGCGAGGCGCTGGCCGAACGAGCCCTGGAACTGCCGGAGTTGGCTGAGGCCGACACGGTGGCCGCGTATGTCTCGGTGGGGCGCGAGCCGGGGACCGGCGCGCTGTTGCGTGCGCTGCGCGAGCGGGGCGTGCGCGTGCTGCTGCCGGTGCTGCTGGCGGACGACGACCTGGACTGGGCGGAGTTCGAGGGCCACGGCCGGCTGGTGGAGTCGGAGCACGCCGGGCGCGTCCGGCTGCTGGAGCCGGCCGGGCGCCGGCTCGGACCCGAGGCCGTGACCTGGGCGGACGTCGTGCTGCTCCCCGGCCTCGCGGTGGACGCGCGGGGCGTCCGGATGGGGAGGGGCGGCGGTTCCTACGACCGCGCGCTGGCCCGGTTGGCCGACGCGGGCGCCGACCCCGCCCTGGTCGCGCTGGTCTACGGCCACGAAGTCGTCGACGTGCTGCCCGACGAACCCCACGACCGGCGCGTGCACGCGGCGCTCACCCCGGAGGGCGTGCACCGGTTCACGCGATGAGCCGGGCGCTCCGGCCCGGCTCGTCGCGCGCCCCTCCCGGGTGTCTCCGTCAGTCCCCGCCGGCGCCGGCGGGGGTCAGGGTGAGGGTGTTGGTTGACCGCTCGCTGACCGCCTCCCGGCTGCTGGGCCAGGGCAGATACTCGCCCCTGGCCCACAGGTCGGTCTGGTCGGTGTAGTTCGAGTGGTAGGCGTGGCCTGAGGCACCCGTCAGGTTGATCCAGAGCGAGTCGTCCAGGTCGTCCAGGTTGACGACCATCCGCATCGAGGGCACCCAGGTCACGTCGTAGCCGCCGGCCGCGTTCCAGCCGGTGGCGTCGACGGCGTCGGCGCCGCCCGACATGTTCCACGGGCCGCGGTTGAGCAGCCACTGGACCGGCCCCGGCCCCTCGGTGCCCAGGGTCTGGTTGTTGAGCATCAGCTGGTGCAGACGGCCCCAGCTCCAGGTGTCGATGTCCTTGCCCAGCTCGGCCGTCAGCTCCCAGCGGGCGTCACGCATCGCCCTGGTCAGCAGCTCGTCGCGGTTCTCGGCGCCGGGGCCCTCGCGGGTGGTCGGGGTGGTCCACCACTCGTTGTCCGGCTCTTCCAGCAGGCCGCTCACCACCTCGAACCAGCGGTCGCCGCCGTCGGGCTGGGCGGTCTCGGGGGAGCGCTCGCCGCACTCCTCGACCAGCCGCTCCTCGCCGTCCAGGTCCTCCATGGGCTCGGAGTCGTCGGCCGGCCGCACCCACAGGCACTGGTCCTCGACGCGCAGCTCCTTCGGCATCTTGTTGCCGAAGGCCAGCTTGAGGAGGTTGCGCCAGACCGCGTTGTAGTAGGCGGCGCCGGGGGAGTCGGAGTCCTGGCTGAAGTCCCAGCCCTCCAGCAGCTCCTGCGCCTCGCGGACATAGGCGTCGGAGATGTCGATCTCCAGCAGGTAGGGGACCAGCTCCTTGGCCATCTCGTTGCTGTTGTCCAGCTGGATGTCCTGCATGTCGCCCATGGAGATCTTGCCGCCGTCCTCGACGGTGGTCCGGATCAGGTCCTCGATCCGCTGGCTCCGGGTGCCGTAGCTCCAGTCCTCGGTCAGATGGTGGTCGTACTCGTCGGGTGAGATGACCGACTGGTTGGCGGTCACGATGTAGCCGCGCTCCGGGTTGAACTCCCAGGGCAGCTCCTCCTGGGGGATGAACCTGGTCCAGTCGTACGAGGAGTCCCAGCCCGGGGAGGGGTAACGGCCGTCGCCCGCGCCCCGAATCGGGATCTGCCCGGGGGTCTGGTAGCCGATGTTCCCCTCGGTGTCCGCGTAGATCAGGTTCTGCGCGGGCACGGCGAAGTCCTGGGCGGCGGCGCGGAACTCGTCCCAGTCCCGGGCCGCGTTCAGCCCGAAGACGGCGTCCATGGTGTTGGAGGGCTGGAGCGCCGTCCAGTTGAGCGAGACCGCGTAGCCGCTGCCCCGGTCGGGCGCGCCTGAGTCCACGGGGGCGCTGCCGCCGACCCCCTCCAACTCCTCGTGCCGGTCCGAGACGATGGGCCCGTTGACGGTGGAACGAACGGTGATCTCCCTGGTCTCCCCGCCGGCCACATGAATTTCCTCGGTCCGCGTGTCGTACGGAATCTGCTCACCGTCACGCACGTACTTGCCGTGGTCGAGCTTTTCCAGACGCAGATCGGTCACGTCGGCGCCGAGGTTGGTCAGCCCCCAGGAGATGTCCTGGTTGTGGCCGATGACGACGCCCGGCATCCCCGAGAAGGTGAAGCCGGAGACGTCGAACGGGCACTCCGCGCTCACCTCGGAGCAGTGCAGTCCCATCTGGTACCAGACGCCGGGCAGCGAGGGTGCCAGGTGCGGGTCGTTGGCCAGCAGCGGCTTGCCGGTGGTGGTGTAGTCGCCGTGCACCACCCACGAGTTGGAGCCGATGCCGGCGCCGTTCGTGCCGAGCAGCGCCGGGATGTCGTCCAGCGTCTGGGCGAGCGAGCCGAGTTGGGTGGTGACCCCGCCGGCGGCTTCCTCGATCCCGGTGCCGTCCCCGGTGCCCGTGCCGTCTCCGGTGCTCGTGCCCGTGCCGTCTCCGATTCCGGTGCCGTCCTCGACCGGAACGTACTCCCCGCCCCCGGCGTCGGCGTCGTCCGCGCCGTTCTCGGTCACGATCGGACGGTTCCGGTCGTACGGGTACTCCGGGTAAAGCTCTTCGATCTGCTCCGAAGTGAATCGTTCGGTCAGAAAGGCACGGTCGATCTCGTCCTCCATGTTGCCGCGGAGGTCCCAGGCCATGGCCTTGAGCCAGGCCACCGAGTCGACCGGTTCCCACTGGTCGGGGCGGTAGTCGTTGACCAGGTCGAGGGCCGCGTACTCGACGGAGAGCTCCTCGCCGCTGTTCTCGGCGAGATAGGAGTTGACGCCCTCGGAGTAGGCGACCAGAAACTCCTTGGTCTGTTCCGAGAGTTCGTTGTCGAACTCCTGCTGGGCGATCTCGTGCCAGCCGAGGGTGCGCAGAAAGGCGTCGGTCTCGACCTGTTCCTCACCGAACATCTCCGAAAGCCGTCCGGCGGTCATATGCCGCCGCACGTCCATCTCCCAGAACCGGTCCTGTGCGTGCACGTATCCCTGGGCGCGGAACAGGTCCGTGGCCGACTCGCTGTAGAGCTGGGGAATGCCGTTGGCGTCCCGCTCGACCGTCACGGGCGCGGACAGACCGTCGATCGCGATCTCCCCCGAGGTCTGGGGGAAGGAGGCGCGCACGGTGGAGACACTCCACCAGGCGCCGTAGCCGACACCGGCCACGAGCAGCACAACGAGCGCGATCACGATCAGACGACCGCGTCGCCTGGGCTTCTTGGCGGGCATCTCTGTCCTTCACAGGGCAGCTGAGAGGGTGGAAGCAACCATAGACATACGGCCACTGGGGTGAGCCTACGGGGAGCGTGACGACGGGGTCACAGGCGACTGCGGTGGACTTCCGGCACCGGAATGTTGCACGATGGGGCGTCGTTAGCACTCCACAGTGCAGAGTGCCAGGAGGAAGACGTGCCGACCTATCAGTACCAGTGCACCGCGTGCGACGAGGGCCTTGAGGTGGTGCAGAAGTTCACCGATGACGCGCTGACCGAGTGCCCCAGCTGCCAGGGGCGACTGAAGAAGGTCTACTCGGCGGTCGGCATCGTCTTCAAGGGCTCGGGCTTCTACCGCAACGACAGCCGTGGCGCGTCGTCCAGCGGCGGCTCCTCGGGCGGCTCGTCCGGCGGGGCCAAGAGCGACAAGGGCGGCGACTCGTCGGGCGGTTCCTCCGCGTCCTCGGGCTCGTCCGACTCCTCGGGTTCCTCGGGCTCGGGCGGCTCCTCCGGCTCGGGTGGCTCGTCGTCGGCCTCCTCCGGCGGTGCCGGGCTGACCAGCGGTCCCTCGAAGGGCTCAGGCAAGGCGGCCTCCGCCGCATGAGCGCGGCCGCCACCCCGGGGCAGGGGCCGGTCGCCCGTGGCGAGGGCGCCGTCGGACACACCGCCGAGATCGGCGTGATCGGCGGCTCGGGCTTCTACGCCTTCCTCGACGATGTGACCGAGATCACCGTCGAGACGCCCTACGGCGCGCCGAGCGACTCGCTCTTCCTCGGCGAGATCGCCGGGCGGCGGGTGGCCTTCCTGCCCCGGCACGGCCGCGGGCACCATCTGACCCCCGCCGGCATCAACTACCGCGCCAACCTCTGGGCGCTGCGGTCCGTCGGCGTCCGCCAGGTCCTCGGGCCGTGCGCGGTGGGCGGGCTGCGGCCGGAGTACGGGCCCGGGACGCTGCTGGTTCCCGACCAGTTGGTCGACCGGACCAAGAGCAGGCCCGGCACCTACTTCGACGGCGAGACGCGCCCCGACGGGGAGCGTTCCCAGGTGGTCCACGTCTCGCTGGCCGACCCCTACTGCCCGGTCGGGCGGCGGGTGGCGCTCGACGCGGCGCGCGGGCGTGACTGGGACGCGGCCGACGGCGGCACCATGTGCGTGATCGAGGGGCCCCGCTTCTCCACCCGCGCCGAGTCCCGCTGGCACGCGGCGCAGGGCTGGTCGGTCGTGGGCATGACCGGCCACCCGGAGGCGGCGCTCGCCCGGGAGCTGGAGCTCTGCTACACCTCGATGGCGCTGGTCACCGACCTGGACGCGGGCGCCGAGGCCGGCGAGGGGGTCTCCCACGCCGAGGTGCTGGAGGTCTTCGGGCGCAACGTGGGCCGGCTGCGGGAGGTCCTCTTCGACGTCGTCGCCGGGTTGCCGGAGCGGCGCGACTGCCCGTGCGGCTCGGCCCTGGGCGGTCAGGCCACGGGGATCGCGCTGCCCTGAGGGGGCGGCGGCCCCCGGGCGTGCGGTCCGGCCCCAACGACCCAGATTCCGGGCGGGGTTCGGCGATCCTTCCGTCTCGGAGGCGCCGCTGTGTGAGGTCTCCGTGTCGCTCGTTCGGGTGACAGGTTTTTCCACAGGTCCGGGGTTGTCCACAGGGCTCAGCGAGATCCGCGCGGAGCGTGCAGGGTGGCGCTGTGAACACGTTCGGTAAGCGTTCCCGCGGCCTCCTCCCGTCCTCCTCCACGCCCTCCGGGCCCGCCGTGGGGCGCGCTCGCCCACGGCCCTCGGGGGCACGTTCCGCCGCGCCGCCGGCGCCAGGACCGGAGGGCGTCGCGGTGCCGCCCTTCGCCCCGATCCGGACGCGGCGCGCGCGGCGCTGGCGATGGCGGCGCGCCCGGCGCGGACGGCTGGTGACCGGGGTCTCGGCGCTGGCGTGCGCGGCCGTGCTGACGTCGCTCTCCCAGGGCGGCTCTCGTGGGGCGCCGAGCGAGGAGCCCCAGGTCGGCGGCGGTGCGGAGGGTTCCGGCTCGCCGTCGGCCGCGCCCGCGCGCCGGCCGCCGGAGCCGAGGGAGGTCGAGCTTCCGCTGCGGGTCGCTGACCCGGGCGCCGTGGGGCTGCTGGCGGCCGGGGACCGGGTCGACGTCTACGCCGCGGAGGGCGGGCGGAGCGAGGGCGCACCGGGGGCCGTCGCGGGCGCCGAGGCGCGGCTGGTGGCCCGCGGGGCGCGGGTGGTCCAGGTGGGAGCGCCCTCCGATACGGCGGAGTACGGTGGCGTCGCGGACGGCCTCGGCGGGTGGCTGGTCGTCTCCGTCGACGGGGAGACGGCGGCGGGTCTCGCGGGCGCCGCTGCGGCTTCCCGGCTGGTGGTGGCCCGGTGGTGAGGGCGCTGGTGCGGCGATTGCTTGACTGGACAGCCCGTCGGCGCGTGAGGCACGGTGACCGCCACGGACAAGCGAGACACTACGGACCGCCCGGCGCCCCGCGCCCGGGCGAAGTGGCAGGAAGGCACCACGGTGAATCAGGAAGATCGGAGCGGCGAGCGCAGGCTGTCGGGCGTGCGGAACACCCTGGACGGCTTCAGGAACTTCCTGATGCGGGGGAACGTCGTCGACCTGGCGGTCGCCGTGGTCGTCGGGGCCGCGTTCACCAACATCGTGAACTCGGTCGTCGAGGGCGTGATCAACCCGCTGGTCGGGGCGTTCGGCACCCAGGACCTGGACGCGTACGAGTCCTGCCTGCGGGGCGACTGCGCGGCCGGCGAGGGCATCCCGATCCGCTGGGGTTCGGTGATCAGCGCCTCGCTGACCTTCCTGATCACCGCCGCGGTGGTCTACTTCCTGATGATCCTGCCCATGACCCGGTACCTGGAGCGCCGCAAGGCGAAGCAGCCGGTGGAGCCGGAGGGCCCGACCGACGTGGAGCTGCTGGCGCAGATCCGCGACGAGCTGGTGGCGCTGCGCGCGGGGAGCGCGGCCGAGGGCGGGGCCGTCGCGGTCGGCGCCCAGCGGTCGGCGCCCGCCCCGGAGACGGGCGACGGGCCCGGAGGGCAGGGCTCGGGCGACGCGAGGTAGCTCCGGGGCACGGCGGCCCCGGCGGTTCAGATGTGGTGCGGGGGCCGCTCGTTGATCAGCCGCATCAGGTTCCCGTCGGCGGCGTCCTCGGCCGGGCCGTCGCCCCAGCCGTGGTCGCTGTCGTCGGAGGAGCGGCCGCTGAGCGGGTCGTCGAAGACCAGCCGGTCGGCGCGGTCGTCGTCCAGGCGCATGTCGCTCATACGGCCAGGATAAGGCCGGGGCGGCAGGGTGCGGGGCCGCAGTTCCTCGTGCCACCAGCGGTCCCGCCCCGGCTCCCAGGGGACGGGCCGGGCGAGCTGCCTGACCACCAGCACGGTGCGGACGTCAGGGCAGTCGCCGAGGACGCGGTGCAGGGAGGTCTTGACCGGGTAGACCCGCTCGTCCATCTCGCAGGCGTCGGCGCAGACCACCACCCGGGCGCGGCAGTTGTTGAGCCGGTCCCGGACGAAGCCGGGGTTGTCGCCGAGGGGCAGGGTGATCCGCCGCGCGCCGATCTGGAGGCAGGCGAGGGTCACCACCACCGACTCCAGGCACATGGGCAGTTGCACGGCGACCGCGTCGCCGCTGTTCACCCCGTGCCGTCGCAGTGTGGCCCCGGCCTGTTCCCCGAGCCGCAGCAGTTGCGCGTGGGTGAGCACGTCCGCGGGGCCGGACCAGCGTCCCCTGCCCTGTTGATCTCCCGACATGGCACCAGACTCGTGGGTGGCGCTGGACGTTCGATAAACACGGCATCGACGCGGGTCCCGCCGTCGTTCATCGCCCGGCGCCCCCGCCTCGACCGCCGTGGGGCCGGGGCGGCGTCGCGGCCTTCGCCTCCCGGAGGGGCGGATGGCCCCGGAGCGTCGGCGCGCGTCCGGGACCATCGCACCTCCCACGCTGCCGCCCCCGGCCCCGCGTCGGCAACCGGAGCGGCCGGGCGGGCGGGGGCGGACGCGGGGGCGCCCGGCCCGGTCGGTGCACCGACCGGCGACCGCGCGCCCCGTGGCTGTCCCGGCGGGTGCCGGGCGTGGCCGCTTCCGGTGTCAGTGCGCCATGACAGGGGCGGGCTGCTGGTCTGCCTCGCCGTCGCCGGTGACCATCTGCCCCTGGCTCCTGGGGGCGTTGATCAGCGTGAAGGCGATCACGGCTGCCGTCGCCACGATGGCGAAGGCCCACCAGATGGCGACGCTGTACCCGTGCACCTCGGACTCCAGGCCCAGCCGCAGTTGCTCGGCCTCGTTGGAGGTCCCGGCGATCCTGGAGGCGAGGTAGCCGCTGCTGGCGCTGGCGGCGATGGTGTTCAGCAGGGCGGTGCCGATCGCGCCGCCGATCTGCTGGGCGGTGTTCACCATGGCCGAGGCCACGCCGGCGTCGGTCGGACGCACCCCGGAGGTGGCCAGGCTCATCCCCGCCATGAAGTTGGTGCCCATGCCCAGGCCGAGCAGCAGCTGGGCCGGCAGGATCACCCCGGCGTACGACGAGTCGAGGTCCAGCTGGGTCAGCCAGAGCATCCCGAGCGACGCGACGACCAGCCCGGATCCCATCAGATACCGGGGCGCGAACCTGGTCGTCAGCCGGGGGGCGATCTGGGTGGAGCCGATCACCATGCCCACCACCATCGGCAGGAAGGCCAGACCGGTCTCGACCGGGCTGTAGCCCCTGATCATCTGGAGGTACAGCGTCAGGAAGAGGAAGAGCCCGAACATCGCGATCACGGAGAGTCCGAACGCGAGATAGGTGCCGCCCCGGTTCCGGTCGGTGACCACCCGCAGCGGCAGCAGCGGCGCCTTCACCCGGGACTCGACGAGGACGAAGGTGATCAGCAGCACGGCGGAGGCGACGAAGCTGGCGACGGTCCAGGTCTCGGTCCAGTCCTCGTGCTCGGCGCGGCTGAAGCCGTAGACCAGGGCGACCAGGCCGAGGGTGGCCAGCAGCACGCCGGGGACATCCAGCGTCGAGCGGTTGCGGGCCTCGGCGGGTTCGCGGATGACCGTGACGGCGCCGACGATCGCGACCACGGCGAACGGGACGTTCACATAGAAGGTCCAGCGCCAGTCCAGGTACTCGGTGAGCGCCCCGCCGAGGAGCAGCCCGACGGCGGCGCCGGCGCCCGAGATCGCGCCGAAGACGCCGAACGCCTTGGCCCGTTCCCTGGCATCGGTGAACATCACGGTCAGCAGCGACAGCGCGGCCGGGGCCAGGAGGGCGCCGAAGACGCCCTGGAGCGCCCGGGCGCCGTACATCATCAGCTCGTTCTGGGCGGCGCCGCCGAGACCGGAGGCCAGGGCGAAGCCCACCAGCCCGGTGATGAAGGTGCGCTGCCGCCCCCACAGGTCGGCGATCCGCCCGCCGAAGAGCAGCAGGCCGCCGAACGCCAGGGCGTAGGCGGTGATGACCCACTGGCGGTTGCCCGCCGAGATGCCCAGGTCCTCCTGGGCGGTGGGCAGGGCTATGTTCACGATCGTGCCGTCGAGCACGACCATCAGCTGCGCGAGGGCGATGTAGAAGAGGGCCTGCCAGCGTCTGGGGTCGGCGCCGAGAGGCGGCGTCTTGTCCAGGGCGGCGTTCTGGGATGTCATCGGGCGTTTACCTCATATCGGGCGCATCGTGGGATGGCCGGAGTGACGGAAGTGGTGTGAGTGACGCGAAAGGACTGAGGGGCCGGACGGTGCCGGCGCGGGTTCTGAGAGGCGGTCCTGGTGGGTGAGACCGGTCGGCGACGGGAAACTCAGCGGTGAGTGGCGCCCCGTCCCGGCCCGGTCAGTGGCGTTCGTCCTTGAGGTCGGCCAACTGGATGGGTTCGCCGGGCAGTTGACTGCGCCTCGGCGTGCGCAGGCCGTCGAGGAAGATCTGGAGGTGGCGGCGGGCCATGTCGCCGTCCCGCACACAGGACTTGCCCGGCAGTGTGAGGGTGAGCCTGCTGAGGGCGATCAGCAGGTCCCCGGCGCCGACGTCGGCGCGCAGTTGGCCCGAGGCGTGAGCCCTGGCCAGCAGCTCCTCCGTGACGCGCAGCACCCGCTCGCGGCTGGCGGCCAGCTCCGGCCCGTCCACCTCGGTGGTGAAGCTGAGCAGCCAGCACAGCCCGCCGATGCGTTCCTCGGCCGAGTCGAGCACCATCCTGCTCAGCGCCTCGAACGGGTCGGTCTCGGCCTCCAGCGCCTCTCGGGCCCGCTCCGTGATCTGGTCGCTGACATGGATCAGCACATGGAGCAGAAGCGACTCGCGGTCGGGGAAGTGCCGGTAGAGCGTGGCGTTGCCCACGCCGGCGCGTCGAGCGATCTCGTCCAGGGCCACCTCGTGCCCCTGTTCGACGATGGCCTGCCGCGCCGAGGCGAGGATGCGTTCCCGGTTGCGCGCCGCGTCGGCGCGCAACGGGGCGCGCGTCGCGCCGGCGGTGCTGCTCTTCACGGGACTCCCCCGAAGTCGTGGCCGTGCGGTCCGCGCCGGTGTGGTGCGGGGTCGCGTGGCGATCAGTGCGGATATCAACAAGCGGGGAACCTCTCCCCACTTGCTCGGTCGCTGATCTCAACGGGGAGGGAGTCCCCGGTTATTTCGCCGGCCGCTGTGTCGCCCGTCACATCCGCGTCCGGACAGCGCTCGGCCCCGGTGCCGTGGGGCACCGGGGCCGTCGAGGAGCGCTCTCGCGCTCGGGTGGGCGCTGTCCGCCGCACCCGGCGGGGTCGGGGGACGGCCGTCGACGACGGGCGTCCCGTGGGGTCGGCGGGCGGGAAGCCGCCCGCCGGAGGTGGCGGCCGGTGTCAGGCCGCCGCGTCGAAGCCGGAGTCGTTGGCCATGCGCTTCAGCTCCAGCAGCGCGTGCTTCTCGATCTGCCGGATGCGCTCCCGGGTGAGGCCGTGCTGCTTGCCCACCTCGGTGAGCGTGCGCTCGCGCCCGTCCTCGATGCCGTAGCGCGCCCTGATGATGGCCGCCGTGCGCTGGTCGAGCCGGCCGATCAGGTCCTCAAGACCCTCCCGCCGCATCATCACCAGCACCGACTGCTCAGGCGAGGCGGCGGAGGTGTCCTCCAGCAGGTCACCGAACTGGGTCTCGCCCTCGTCGTCCACCGACATGTTCAGACTGACCGGGTCGCGCGCCCAGTCGAGCACGTCCTGCACGCGCTCCGGCGTGGAGCCCAGCTCCGAGGCCACCTCGGTCGGCTCCGGCTCGCGGCCGTGCTCGCGGTTGAACTCGCGCTGGACCCTCCGGATGCGGCCCAGCTCCTCCACCAGGTGCACCGGCAGCCGGATGGTGCGCGACTGGTCGGCGATCGACCGCGTGATCGCCTGCCTGATCCACCAGGTGGCGTAGGTCGAGAACTTGAAGCCCTTCGTGTAGTCGAACTTCTCCACCGCCCTGACCAGGCCGGCGTTGCCCTCCTGGATCAGGTCGAGCAGCGGCAGCCCGCTGCGCGGGTAGCGCCGCGCGACGGCCACCACCAGGCGGAGGTTGGACCGGATGAAGCTGTCCTTGGCGCGCTCGCCCTCGCGGACCAGCTCCTGGAGCTCCTCGCGCGAGGCGGAGGCCGAGGCCGCCCCCTCCGCCGGCTCCTCCAGCCCTTCCAGCAGGCGTCGCGCGTACAGCCCCGCCTCGATGGCGAGGGACAGCTCGACTTCCTTGGCCGCGTCGAGCAGCGGAGTGCGCGCTATCTCGTCGAGGTACATGCCGACGAGGTCGCGCTCCGTGGCATCGCTGCTCGCGCTGGACCGGACACTGCCCGTCGCGACACTGTCATCGGTGTCCTGACGCCGGGCGACGGCACGGGTTGCCATACGTGCTCCCTTGCGATTGCTCAATGGTGATCGCGGTGATCACACAGGGTCCTCCTCGGACCGGACCGGGATGCCCCCTTGCCTCCCAAGCCCGTAACGATCTAACGACGGGAATCCGGACAGAATTCCCAACCAGCGCATCCTTTTCTCAGCGATGGAGTACCCTGCCCGACCGCACCAGTCGTCTCGCTCCGGTGTCACACCGGGCTCACCCCCTCCCCACCCTTAGAAGACGAACGGGGCCAAGCGATAGTTGCTTTCGGGTACCCCCGGACCTCGTCGACATGCGTGCCGACACCTGTGCGGCCACGCGCCCCGCCCCCGCCGGGTGACGTGCCCAACGCCGCTGGGTAGGTTGCGGATCGGCGTTCGCCTCCACCCGGAGCGACGGCACGGGACCGTCGCCAGGTGTGCGGAACGACACATGGGGTGGGGATGGTTCGCAGCGGCACGCGCGGGGCGTACGCGCCCGCACGCCCGCCCGCGCGCCGGTGGCGCCGCCCGCGACGCGGCGGCCCCCAGCCGCCCCCCTGGGTCCTCGCCTGGATCGCCCGCCGCCGCCGCGTCGAACTCGGCCTGGTCCTCTTCGCGATCGCGATCACCGCCGCGGGCCACGCCGTCGTCGGCCTCACCCTCGACGAGCGGCTCCCGTCCGGGCTGCCCGCCCACACGCTGGGCCTCGGCGCGCTCGCCCTCGCCGCCCACCTCGTGGTGCGCCGTTTCGCGCGCTACGCCGACCCGTTGATCCTCCCCGTCACGGTGCTGCTGACCGGTCTCGGCCTGGTCCTGATAGACCGGCTCGACCACGCCTACGCCGTGCACCTCGCCGACGAGCCGTGGCAGGCGCAGCCCGTCGCGCCCGACCAGGTCCGCTGGGCCGTGATCGCGGTCTCGCTGCTGATGGCGACCCTGGTCACGCTGCGCCATCATCGGGCGCTCCAGCGTTACCCCTACCTCGGCATGGCCGTCGCGATGGCGCTGCTGATGGCTCCGGCGTTCTTCGGCGAGGACACCTACGGAGCGAAGCGCTGGATCACGTTCGGCTCGTTCTCCGTCCAGCCGGGCGAGTTCGTGAAGGTCATGATCGTCGTGTTCTTCGCCAGCTACCTCATGGCCAACCGCGACGCGCTCGCCCTGGTCGGCCGCCGGGTGTGGGGCGTCGCCCTGCCGCGCGGCCGGAACGTGGGGCCGATCCTCGCGGTGTGGGCGGTCAGCCTGGTGGTGCTCTTCTACGAGCGCGACCTGGGCACCTCGTTGATCTTCTTCGGCGTCTTCGTCGCCATGCTCTACATCGCGACCAGCCGCCCCGGCTGGCTCGTCTTCGGCGCGCTCCTCGCCGTGGTCGGCACCGTCACCGTCGCCGCGACCCAGGAGCACGTCCACGGGCGGGTCCGCGCCTGGCTCGACCCGATGGCGGCGTTCCTGCCGCCCGAGCGGCAGCCGTCCGGCGTCGTCTCCGACCAGGCCGCGCAGGCCCTGTTCAGCTTCGGCGCCGGCGAGTTGACCGGAACGGGACTCGGGCAGGGGCACTCCTGGCTGGTGCGGTTCGCCGGCCGCAGCGACTACATCCTGACCACGGTCGGGGAGGAGTTGGGCCTGTTGGGGCTGACCCTCGTGCTGCTGCTCTACGCGCTGCTGGTGCAGCGCGGGCTGCGGGCGGCGATGGTCACCCCCGACCCGTTCGGCAAGCTGCTGGCGGCCGGCCTGTCGACGGTGCTCGCGCTCCAGGTGTTCGTCATCGCCGGCGGGGTCACGGGCCTGATCCCGTTCACCGGCAAGGCGCTGCCGTTTCTCGCGCAGGGCGGTTCCGCGACGGTCGCCAACTGGCTGCTGGTGGCGCTGCTCATCCGGGTCAGCGACCGCGCCGGCCGCGCCGTGACCGAGCCCGAGGGGAACGCGACGATCATCATCCCCGCCGCGGCCGAGACGCCGCCGGCGCGCGGCCATCGCGCGGACCGCCCGGACCCGATCGTTCCCGGGCTCAGGACGAACGGACGCGAGCGACGCCGACGCTGAAACCGGTCAGAGTTGGGCAGAATCCCACGATGAACCTTCTCGACGACGCCAGGGCGATGAGCGACGATCTCGTTCGGCTCCGCCGTCAGCTGCACTCCATCCCCGAGATCGGCCTCCAACTGCCCAGAACCCAGGAGACGGTGCTGGCCGCGCTCGACGGGCTGCCCATCGAGACCACCACGGGCGCCGGGCTGACCTCCGTCACCGGCGTGCTCCGGGGCGCGCGCCCCGGGCCCACCGTGCTGCTGCGCGGCGACATGGACGCGCTGCCGGTGGCCGAACGCACCGGGCTGCCGTTCGCCGCCGAGGCCGAACGGATGCACGCCTGCGGCCACGACCTGCACACCGCCATGCTGGCCGGCGCCGCCCGGCTGTTGGCCGCGCACCGCGATCACCTGGCCGGCGACGTGCTGTTCATGTTCCAGCCGGGGGAGGAGGGGTACAACGGCGCCGGCCACATGCTGGACGAGGGCGTGCTGGAGGCCACGGGCGACCGCCCGCTCGCCGCGTACGCCCTCCATGTCCTCTCCCACTCCTGGCCCGCCGGCGTCTTCACCGCCAGGGGCGGGCCGGCGATGGCCGCGTCCAGCGTGCTCAACGTCACGGTGCGCGGCGCCGGCGGCCACGGCTCGGCGCCGCACCGCTCGCTGGACCCGATCCCGGCCGCCTGCGAGATGGTCACCGCGCTCCAGACCTGGATCAGCCGGGCCTTCGACGTCTTCGACCCCGTCGTGCTCACCGTCGGCCGCTTCCACGCCGGCACGGCGACCAACATCATCCCGGACGACGCGCGCTTCGCCGCGACCGTCCGCAGCTTCTCGCACGAGGCGAGGACACGGCTGGCCGAGGGGCTGGTCGCGGTCTGCGAGGGCGTGGCGGCGGCCCACGGGCTGGCGGTGGACGCGGAGTTCGTCGAGCAGTACCCGGTCACCGTCAACGACGCCGCCGAGACCGCGTTCGCCGCCGACGCGGTGCGGGAGGCGTTCGGCGAGGAGTGGTTCGCGCCGATGGAGAGCCCGCTGACCGGCGCGGAGGACTTCTCACGGGTGATCGACGAGGTGCCGGGCGCCATGGTCTTCCTGGGCGCCACCCCGGAGGGCGCCGACCCGGAGACCGCGCCGACGAACCACTCCCCGCTGGCCGCGTTCGACGAGTCGGTGCTGGCGCGGGGCGCCGCGCTCTACGCGGAGCTGGCCGTGCGCCGACTGGCCGTATAGCACCCGGCAGGTCGCCCCCGGCCGCCCTACCGTGATCCCATCGGCCCGGAAAATCGGGTCAGAACGGATCAAGGAGGGCGTCCGGGATGGCCTCGGAAGCGTCGCGCCCCGCGCACACCCCCGACCCCGCGCGCACCCCCGACGACCCCGCGCACACCCCCGACCGGCCGCGTTGCGGTGACGCGCCGCGTCCTTCCGACGTGCCGCGTTCCGCCGGCCCCGTCGGCCCCGTCGGCCCTGCCGGCCCCGCCGGCGCCCCCGACCGCTCCGACGAGGGCGCGCGCCCGCTGGGCGAGTCGGAGGCGCTCGCCCACGTCGCCGCGCGCTGCCTCACGCCCGGCCCGCCGACCCGCACCGGCGTCGAGCTGGAGTGGCTGGTGCGCCGCCGCGACGACCCGGCCGCCGCCGTGCCGCCCGACGCCTCCGGCGCCGCCCTCGCCCGCCTCACCGGCGGCGGCCGGCTGCCGGGCGGCGGGCGGTTGACGCGGGAGCCGGGCGGCCAGGTCGAGATCAGCAGCGCGCCGGCCGCGTCGCTCGCCGCCTGCGTCGCCGCCACCCGGGCCGACCTGGAACGCCTCCGCGCCGCGCTCGCCGACGCGGGTCTGGCCGCCGGCGGCCTCGGCCTCGACCCGTTCCGCGACCCGCCCAGGGTGCTCGACCACCCGCGCTACCGCGCGATGGAACGGTTCTTCGACCGCCAGGGGCCCGCCGGCCGGCTGGTCATGCGCGCCACCGCCTCCGTGCAGATCAGCCTGGACGCCGGCGAGGACACGGAGGGGCCCCACGGCTACCGCGCCCGCTGGGTGCTGGCCCACCGGCTCGGGCCGGTGCTGACCGCCGCCTTCGCCAACTCGCCGCTCCGGCTCGGCCGCCCCACCGGCTGGCGCTCCACCCGGCAGGCGCTGTGGGCCCGCGTCGACCCCGGCCGTACCCGCCCCGCCACCCCGGGTGACGCGGACGGCGAGGATCCCCGTGCCCTCTGGGCCCGCTACGCCCTGGACGCCTCGCTCCTCTGCGTGCGCCGCCCGGCGCCCGCGAGTTGGAACGCGCCCCCCGCCCACTCCTTCCGCTCCTGGCTGCGCGGCCGGGACACCGGGGACGGCCGGGGCACCGGGGGCCGCCGGCCCCTTTCGCCCGGGGCCGCCGGAGCGCCGGCCGACGCCGGGCCCCACGCGCCCGGCAGGGACGACCTCGACTACCACCTCGGCACGCTCTTCCCACCGGTGCGCCCACGCGGCTGGCTCGAACTGCGCATGATCGACGCCCAGCCCGACGACGGTTGGATCGTTCCGCTGGCCGTCGCCGCAGCGCTGATGGACGACCGGCGGGCGGCCGAGGCCGCCTGGCGCGCCACCGAACCACTCACCCGCGGGCGCGCGCTCCCCGCGCTCGACGTCTGGCTGCGCGCCGCCCGCCACGGGCCCTCCGACCCCGAGATCGGCCCCGCGGTCCGCGCCTGCTTCGCCGCGGCCGACGCGGCCCTCGCCCGGCAGCCGGGCGCGCGCGAACTCCGCGACGCGGTCGGCGCGTTCGCCGACCGTTACGCCGAGCGCGGCCGCTGCCCCGCCGACGACCAGCTGGACGCGCTCGAAGCGCGCGCCCCCGGCCGCACGGCCCCCACCGCACCGCAGGGACGCCGACGCCACCCCCGTCGGCTCGCCGCCCAGGAGGCAACCGAATGACCCAGACCCCCCTCGCCCCCTCGCCCCCGCCCCCCTCACCCGCGCGCCCCATCGAGCCCGCCGCGCTGGCCGCGGCCCTGCACGCCGCCCGGCTGCGCACCCACGACCTCACCGACTGCCTGCCGGAGAGCGAACTCGCCGCGCAGCACTCCCCGTTGATGTCCCCCCTGGTCTGGGACCTGGCCCACATCGCCAACCAGGAGGAGATCTGGCTCCTCCGTCGTGCCGGCGCGCGCGCCCCGTTGCGCGCCGATCTCGACCACTCCTACGACGCGTTCCGCCACGCGCGCCGCGACCGCGCCGCCCTGCCGCTGCTCCCGGCGGCCGAGGCCCGCCGCTACGCGGCCGAGGTGCGCGCCCACGCCCTCGACGTGCTCGCCGAGGCCGGGCCCCAGCAGGCGTTCTTCTTCGCGATGATCGCCCAGCACGAGCAGCAGCACGACGAGACCATGCTCGCCACCCATCAACTGCGACGCGGACACCCCGTGCTGCACGCCCCCGCGCCCCCGCGCGCGCCCCATGGCGAGAAGCTTCCCGCCGAGGTCCTCGTACCGGCCGGCCCGTTCACCCTCGGCACCGACCCCGCGGACGACCCCTGGGCGCTGGACAACGAACGCCCCGCCCACCGGCGCGAGCTCCCCGCGTTCTGGCTGGACACCACCCCCGTCAGCAACGCCGCCTACCAGGAGTTCATCGCCGCCGGCGGCTACCACGAGGCGCGCTGGTGGCACCCCGACGGCTGGCTCCACCGCCGCCAGGCCAACCTCACCGCGCCCGCCTACTGGTACCGCGACCTCGACGGCCGCTGGCTGCGCCACCGCTTCGGCCGCGTCGAACCCGTCCCGCCCGACGAGCCCGTCCTCCACGTGACCTGGTACGAGGCCGACGCCTACGCCCGTTGGGCCGGACGCCGGCTGCCCACCGAGGCCGAGTGGGAGAAGGCCGCCCGCCACGACCCCGCCACCGGCCGCGCGCTCCGCCACCCCTGGGGCGACGCACCCGCCGCGCCGCACCACGCCAACCTCGGCCAGCGCCACCTGCGCCCCGCCCCCGTCGGCGCCTACCCGGACGGCGCCGCGCCCTGCGGCGCGCGCCAACTCCTCGGCGACGTCTGGGAGTGGACGTCCACGGAGTTCGACGGCTACCCGGGCTTCGTGGCGCAGCCCTACCGCGAGTACAGCGAGGTCTTCTTCACCGCCGGCTACCGCGTGCTGCGCGGCGGCTCGTTCGGCACCGACCCCGTCGCCTGCCGCGCCACGTTCCGCAACTGGGACCTGCCGGAACGCCGCCAGATCTTCGCCGGCTTCCGCACCTGCCGGGACGCCGACCCGGCCACGGGCGCCGGCTGATGTGCCGCCACCTCGCCTACCTCGGCCCGCCCCGGTCCCTCGCCGAACTGCTCACCACCCCGCCGCACAGCCTCTACGAGCAGTCCTGGGCGCCCCGACGGCAGGCCGGTGGCACGATCAACGCCGACGGCTTCGGCATCGGCTGGTACCCGCCGGACGACGGGGCGGGTCCGGTGCGCTACCGCCGCTCCGTCCCGGTCTGGGCCGACGCCAACCTGCCGGGACTGGCCGGCCTGCTGCACAGCGGCGCCGTGCTGGCCGCCGTCCGCTCCGCCTCGCCCGGGTGCGGCCACGACGAGGCGGCGGTCGCCCCGTTCG
Source organism: Streptomyces zhaozhouensis (assembly GCF_900230195.1). GTDB lineage: Bacteria > Actinomycetota > Actinomycetes > Streptomycetales > Streptomycetaceae > Streptomyces > Streptomyces zhaozhouensis. The sequence continues at coordinate 84,583 of NZ_OCNE01000011.1, read as the reverse complement.
CGCTCGGGCGCTGGCTGTTCAGCCTCAACGGGCGGATCGACCGCTGGGAACACCTCCCCGCCGACCTCGACGAACCCCTCACCGCCGCCGAACTCCTCGGCGTCGAGGGCCGCTGCGACGCCGCGCTGCTCTGGCTGATGCTCGCCCGCCGCCTCGTCGCGGGCCGCCCGGCGGCCGAGGCCGCGGCCGAACTCGTCGCCCGCGTCGCGGCCGCGCGCCCCGGCGCCAGGATCAACCTGCTGCTCACCGACGGCCACACCGTCACCGCCACCCGGCACGGCGACAGCCTCTGGTACCGCGCCGCGGACGAGCAGGTGACCGTCGCCTCCGAGCCGGTGCCCGACCAACCGGGCTGGCGCGAGGTCCCCGACCGCTCCCTGCTCCGCGCCAGCCGCACCTCGGCGGCCGTCGACCCGCTGCCCGCCCTCGCCACGAGAGGAACCCGATGACCACCAGCCCCACCGTCCACGACACCCTCCCCGACGACCACTTCGTCCGCGCCCTCCACGACGACGTGCGCGCGGGGCTGACCGCCGACCCCAAGGTTCTGCCGCCCAAGTGGTTCTACGACGAGCGGGGCAGCGAACTCTTCACCCGCGTCACCCGGCTCCCCGAGTACTACCTGACCCGTGCCGAACGCCAGATCCTGCGCGCCCACGCGCCCGACATAGCCGCCCAGACCAGGGCCAGAACCCTGGTCGAGCTGGGCTCCGGGTCGTCCGAGAAGACCCGCACCCTGCTGGACGCGCTGACCGCCGGCGGAACCCTACGCCGCTACGCGCCCGTCGACGTCTCCCGCACCGAGCTCGCCGCGGCCGCCGCCGCGCTGACCGACGCCTACCCGGGGCTCGAAGTGACCGCGACCGTCGCCGACTTCGACCGCGAGCTTCCCCTTCCCGAGGGCCCGGAGCCCCGCCTCGTCGCGTTCCTCGGCTCCACCATCGGCAACTTCGACCCCGCCGACCGCGCCGCCTTCCTCGGCCGCCTCGCCGCCGCCCTCACCCCGAACGACGCGGTCCTGATCGGCGCCGACCTGGTCAAGTCCCCGGCGACCCTGGTCCGCGCCTACGACGACGCGCAGGGGGTCACCGCCGAGTTCAACAAGAACCTGCTGCGCGTCCTCAACCGCGAACTCGGCGCCGACTTCGACCCCGGGGCCTTCGACCATCTCGCGGTCTGGAACGAGAACGCGGAACGCGTCGAGATGTACCTGCGCGCCCGGTTCGGGCACACGGTCAGGCTGCCCGCGCTGGACCTCTCCGTCGCCTTCGCCCAGGGCGAGACGCTGCGCACGGAACTCTCCGCCAAGTTCCGCCGCCCCCGCCTCTCCACCGACCTCAACCGCGCCGGCCTCACCCCCACCCACTGGTGGACCGACCCCCAGAACCGCTTCACCCTCCTCCTGGCCCGCCCCACCGACCAGACCGGCTAGACTGACCGCCGCGAGGCGCGAAGCGCGCCTCCGCGCCTCAGTAGCTCAGGGGATAGAGCACCGCTCTCCTAAAGCGGGTGTCGCAGGTTCGAATCCTGCCTGGGGCACAAGCGCAAACGCCCCGGACCGATCATGGTCCGGGGCGTTTGACCGTTGGGGCACCGGCGTGCCCTCGGCCCTGGCCTGGCCTGGCTGTCCGGCGTCGCGTCGCACCGCGTCACGCCGGCGCGGAAGGGGGCGTGGGCGGCGGCGCGTTGGCGCGGCCTCTGCAAGAACTTGCGAACCCTTCGCCACTCGTCGCAGCCCGTGGCGGCCTCGCGCGAACTGTTTACAGCGTGGGCCAGGGCTCATACGATGCCGCAAGTTTCTGCACAGACTTGCGGAAACGGCCGCTGGCGCGTGTGGCCTTCTGGAGCCCGTCGAAGGAGCCGTTGTGCGCAGGACACCCCCACACTCCATCGGAACCACCCCGCCCGGGGCCCCCTCCGGGGCGGGCGCGCGTCGAAGGTCGGCGCGCAGGGCCGTGTTGCTCGCTCTGCCGGCGGCCGGCCTGGTCGCCGCCCTGTTGCCCGCCACCGGGTCGGCCTCGCCGGCCGAGTCGGGGAACGCGCCGGGCGGCGAGGCCGCCGGCACCGCCCCGCTCGCGGCGGGCAACGACGTCATCGCCAACCTCTGGTCGTGGAACTGGAATTCCGTGGCCGACGAGTGCACCGACGTGCTCGGACCCTCGGGGTACGCCGCGGTCTGGGTGGCGCCGCCGCACGAGTCCCTGGCCGAGCCGAGCGGCGCGTGGTGGGACCTCTACCAGCCGTTCAGTTACCAGTTGAGCGGCCGCCTCGGTTCGGAGAGCGACTTCGCGGCCATGACGTCGGCCTGCGCGGACGCCGGGGTGAAGGTGTACACCGACGCCGTCATCAACCACACGGCCGCCATCGGCGGCACCGGCTACGCCGGGACGCGGATCAGCGACAAGTACCAGCCGCCGATGTACGAACGAGCCGACTACAACGTCGACATCTGCGACCGGGAGATCAGCAACTACGACGACAAGTGGGAGGTGCAGAACTGCGAGCTGTTGGGCCTCCCCGACCTGAGCACCGACGACCCCGAGGTCCGCGCGGAGATCGCCGGCTACCTCAACGCGCAGATCGCGCTCGGCGTGTCCGGCTTCCGGGTGGACGCGGCGAAGCACATGCCCGCCGCCGACCTGGAGGCGATCGTCGGTGCGTTGGACGCCACGGCCGACGGCTCGGCCCCGTTCGTCTTCCACGAGGTCTTCCCCGGCACGACGCCGCAGCCCGACGAGTACTACGGCAGCGGCCGGGTGCTGGACTTCGCCATGGGGGACCAGCTGAAGGGCGCGTTCCAGAGCGACATCTCGCAGTTGACCGGCTTCGGGGACGGCCTGCTGCCGGCCGGGGACTCGGTCTCCTTCGTCACCAACCACGACACCGAGCGGGACGGCCGACACCTCACCTACCGCGACGGCGACACCGCCGTCCTGGCCAACGTCTTCCAGCTGGCCTGGTCGGAGGCGCCGCCAACGGTCTACTCCGGCTTCGAGTACGCCGGCCGCGACGACTCCCCGCCGGCCGGCGACGGTGGTTTCGTGACGGACACCGACTGCGCGTCCGGGTGGTACTGCCTCGACCGCGACCCGCGCATCACGGGCATGGTCTCCTGGCGCAACGCAACGGCCGGTGACGGCACCGTCGGCGAGATCCAGTCCCCGCAAGGCAACGTCATCGGCTTCGACCGGGGCAGCGGTTTCGTCGCCATCAACAACGGCGGCGAGACGGCAGGCGTCCAGTTCGCGACCCAGCTGCCGGACGGCACCTACGACGACGTGCTCAGCGGCGGCGACCTCAAGGCCACGGTCTCCGGCGGTCAGTTGACGGTGGAGCTGCCGGCGAAGTCGGCGCTCGCGGTGCACTCCGGCTGACGACGTCGTCGACGCGCCCGGTCGATCGCGGCCGGGCGGTCCGGTCCCGTTCCCCTCCGAGCCGGAGGGGAACGGGACCGCTGCGTCCCGCGGACAGCGGCCCCGGCGCCGGGGTGGGGTTTTTGGGCGGGGCGGTGGGTGCGCCGTGGGACGTCAACGGCCGAGCAGGGTGTCCACCTCCCGCAGTTGGGCGTCCGTCAACGGGCCGAAGTCCAGGGCCCCGGCGTTCTGTCGGGCCTGGTCCGCGGTGCAGATGCCGGGGATGGGAACGGCGTGCGGGCTGCGTCCCCACAACCAGGCGAGCGCCCCTTGAGCCGGCGTGCGCCCCTCACTGGTGAGGATCGAACGGACCGCGTCGAACCGTTTCTGCCACTCGGGCGCCACCCGCCCGTCGCGGAAGAACGTCAGCCACTCCGGCGGATTCGCCCGGATGTCGTCGGGGGCGAGGGCGGCACCCTCGCCGTACTTGCCGGTCAGCAGTCCCATGGCCAGCGGGCCCCGGTTGATCGCCGCCAGGTCCAACTCGGCGCAGAGCGCCAGCATCGCGGGCGCGTCCTGGAGCACGTTGCAGTTCACCTGCACACTCGCGCAGTGCGGTCCCTCGGCGAAGAGCCGGGCGCGCTCCGGGTCGTCGGTCGACCAGCCGTAGGCGCGGATCAGCCCCTCGGCCACCAGTTCCTCGCAGGCGTCGCGCAGTTCGGCGCCGACATCGAGCGGCGCGTCGTTGATGTGCAGTTGGTAGAGGTCGAGACGGTCGGTGCCCAGTCTCCGCAGGGTCGCGGTGAGGGCCTCGCGCACATGCGCGGGGCGGAGGTCGGGCGTGGCGCCCGAGCGCCTGGTCGCCGGGTCGAAGACGTTGCCCCACTTGGAGGCGAGCACCACCGCGTCGCGGTGGCCGGCGATCGCGCGCCCGAGGACCCGCTCGCTGTGGCCGGCGCCGTACACGTCGGCCGTGTCGAAGAACGTGATGCCGAGGTCCAGCGCGGCGTGCACGGCCCGCACGGACTCCTGGTCGTCGACGGCTCCCCAACCGAGCGGTTCACCTCGCTCGTTCCACCACTCGCCCCCGATAGCCCAGCAGCCGAAGCCGAGGGCGCTCACCTCTATGCCGCTTCGTCCGAGTTTCCGAGTCCTCATGGGGGCAGTGTGGCAGTTGGAGTGTGCTCCATGACCAGGGGTTTCGTCGTCCCTATGGCGGGGCGTGCGCGGCGTGTGGGTGCCTGACGCCGGTCGGGGAGCGTGCGTGCTTGATCAGTTCTGCTCGTCGATCGACTGTGCGATGTCTTCCGGTGAGCGTTCCGCTTCGGTGGCTGTCTGCCGCAGGGTCCGGTCGGTGCGGGCGGAACGGGCCCGGTGCGGGTCGGGGGTGCCGTGCGCGCTGGCGTGCCGGTCGTCCCGCTTGACCAGTAGCCAGGCGTTCGCGCGGAAACGGGTGAGGGCGTAGCCGCCGCGCAGCTTGCGACCGTCGAGCCGGAACGAGAGGTGGCCGTGGTCCAGCGCCTCCGTCACGGAGCGTTTTCCCTCGTGGTGCCAGTGGCCCTCGTCCCAGATGATCACCGTGCCGCCCCCGTACTCGCCGCGCGCGATGACGCCCTCGAAGTGGCGGTACTCCAGGGGGTGGTCCTCGGTGGGCACGGCCAGGCGCTTGTCCCGGGGATCGGTGGAGGGGCCCTTGGGGACGGCCCAAGATTTCAACACGCCCTCCGATTCCAGCCGGAAATCGAAGTGCATCGAACTGGCGTCGTGAATCTGCACCACGAAAAGCGGACCGGAATCACCGGGAGACCCCGCGCCTTTAGGTTCCGCCGTGCGGGAGAAGTCGCGACGGGCGCGATACTCGGCGAGCGGTTCTTCGGGCGCGGGGCGGTCCGCGTGACGCCCGTCTCGCGGGCGCCTCGCGGGCCGTTCCCGTTGACGCGGGGCGTTCACCTTCCCATCACCTCTTCATGCTGACAGAGTCGGGCAGTCCTCGCATTTCGAGAACGGTTCAGGTGAAACGTGAGGTGAACAGCGGGTTTCCCGGGATGCCGTTCTCGTGCGCCTTGGTAGCGTCGATGATGCCCGCCGTCGCGCGGTGCCCGACACAGGCTCCGAAGGGTTCCCCGTCATGACCAGAATTCGTAAGGCCGTCATTCCGGCCGCCGGCCTCGGCACACGGCTGCTGCCGCTCACCCGCGCCTTGCCCAAGGAGATGTTGCCGATCGGCGACAAGCCGGTCATCGAGCACACGGTAAGGGAGTTGGTCGCCTCGGACATCGAGGAGATCATCATCGTGACCAGCGGCAGCAAGGATCTGATCCAGGAACACTTCCGGCCCAATCCCGGTCTGGTCGCTCAGCTGCGCGAGGCGGGCAAGCATGAGCTCGCGGAGAGCGTGCGCGAGGTTTCCGAGCTCGCGCACATCACCTACATGTATCAGAACGGGCCCTACGGCAACGGCACTCCGGTGCTGAACGCGTACCGCATTCTGGGCGACGAACCCATTCTCGTTCTCTGGCCTGACGACGTCTTCGTCTCCGAGGTGCCGCGCGCGCAACAACTGATGGCGGCATATGAGACCACCGGCGCCCCGGTATTGGCGCTCATGCCGATGGACCCCGCAGAATCCAGCCGTTACGGCGTGCCCATCGTCAAGGAGGACCTCGGTAACGGCTGCCTCGCCATCAGCGGTCTCGTCGAGAAACCAGAACCGCGCGACGCGCCCTCCCCGTTCGCCGCCATCGGCGGATACGTGGTGACGCCGGGAGTGATCGCCGAGCTGGAGGAGCAGACCCGCCGCTGGTACGACCGTCCGGACGGCGAGATCTACCTCACCGACGCGTTCAACGCCCACGCCGCCGAGCACTCCGTGTACGGCCAGGTGATCGACGGCACGTGGTACGACACCGGCACCCCCGAGGCGTATCTGAAGGCGCAGTTCGCCGCCGCGTTGACCGACCCGACCTACGGTCCCTCCCTCCGCCAGCTGGCCGAGGACCTGAGCGCCGCGTCCACCGAGCAGGGGGCCAACGGTCGGCCGGCCGCTGCCGCCGCCACCTTCCCCGGCTGGGCGGGCCGCTGGTCCTCCTGACCTGTGCGTGCGGGACCGCCCGCCAGCCGAGCGGGCGGCGCGGCCGGGTGCCGCGCGGACGGGGCGTCGGCGGTCACCCACGGGGGGCTTCGTGGAAGGAGTCCCATGGCCGAGAGCCCACGCGCCGGCGAGCTGGCGGTCGCCAGCCCCGCCGGCCGGTGGGTGCTGGCCAGCGCGGTACTGGGCTCCGGCCTGGCCATGCTGGACGGCACGATCGTGACCGTCGCGCTGCCGCACATCGGCGCCGACCTGGACGTTCCCCTGTCCTCCCTCCAGTGGACGCTGAACGCCTACATGCTGACCCTGTCCTCGCTGATCCTGCTCGGCGGTGGGCTGGGGGACCGCTTCGGACGGCGGCGGATCTTCCTGTGGGGGGTCGGCTGGTTCGCGCTGGCCTCGATGCTCTGCGGGGTCGCGCCCAACGGCCCGACGCTGATCGCCGCCCGCGCTCTGCAGGGCGTGGGCGGAGCGCTGCTCACTCCGGGGTCGTTGGCGCTGATCCAGTCGTCGTTCCGCCAGCGTGACCGGGCCAAGGCCGTGGGGCTCTGGTCAGGGCTCGGCGGGGTCGCGACGGCCGGCGGGCCGTTCCTGGGCGGCTGGCTGGTGGACGGTCCGGGATGGCGGTGGATCTTCCTGATCAACGCGCCGCTGGCACTGCTCGTGGCGCTGCTGGCGCGCCACGTCCCGGAGAGCCGGGACTGGGGCGCCAGTGGACGGTTCGACGTGCGAGGGGCGCTACTCGGAGCGCTGGCCCTCGGTGCGGTGACCTTCGCACTGATCGACGGACTGCTCTGGCCCGCCCTGGCCGGGGCGGTGCTGGCCGGTGTCTTCGTCTGGCGGGAGCGGCGCACCGCGCGCCCCATGCTGCCGCTGGCGATCTTCCGCTCGCGGCTCTTCAGCGCGACCAATCTCGTCACGCTCTGCCTCTATGCCGCGCTCGGCGGCATCTTCTTCCTGCTGCCGACACAGTTGCAGAACGGCCTCGGCTACGACGCGCTGACCGCCGGCGTCGCCTCGCTGCCCACCACGCTGCTGCTGATCGTCCTCTCCGGGCCGGCCGGGGAACTGGCGCAACGCATCGGTCCCAGAATCCCGTTGACCGTGGGCCCGTTGGTCGCGGCGGTCGGACTGGTGCTGCTGCACCGGGTGAGTCCCGGCAGCTCCTACTGGCCCGACGTCTTCCCGGCCGTGGTGGTGCAGGGGCTGGGCATCAGTCTCTTCGTGGCGCCGCTCACCGCGACCGTCCTGGCGTCCGTGGAGGATCGCAGGGCCGGCATCGCCAGCGGGGTGAACAACGCGGCGGCGCGGATCGCCCAACTGCTCGCCGTCGCCGCGCTGCCGCTGTTGGTGGGGCTGTCGACCGACGAGTACCGGTCGGCCGACACGCTGAGCGCGGCCTTCGGCCGGGCGGTGCTGATCTGCGCCGGGCTGATGGTGCTGGGCGCCGTCGTGGCCTGGTGGGCGGTGCCCAGCGGCCTGCCCGAGAAGGGGAGGGCCCGGCCGCGCTGCCGACGGCACTGCCAGGTGACGGCCCCGCCCCTGGAGCCCGGCCGGGATCGCGAAGGGAACGCCGGCCGCGCCGGGCCCTCCGGGAACACGGGCGACGGCGAAGGGGCGGGCGGCCGGCGGGACGACTGAACGGGGCCGGCGGGGCACCCTGGCCGGCGCGGGCTTCGGTGGGGAGCGTCAGTCGGTGGCGGTGAACAGACGGGTCAACGCGGCGGGGTCGTCCGGAAGGCCGGAGCCGATCCCCACGGCCCAGGCGCCGGCTTTCAGATAGGCGGGGGCGTCCTCGACGGAGATGCCGCCCGTCGGGATGAGCACGGCGTCGGGGAGGATCGCGCGGAGCGAGGAGAGGAACTTCGGCCCGCCCACGTGAGCGGGGAAGACCTTCGCCGGACCGCGGCCGGCCGCCTCCGCGATCTCACCGGGAGTGTAGCCGCCTTCGATCAGCGGCACCCCGGACGCCGCCGCGACCTCCCGCACCCGGGGCGCGGGAAAGGGCGTGACCAGGAACGACGCGCCTGCGGCCACGGCACGTTCCGCCTGCTCCGCGGTGCTGAGCGTGCCCACGCCCAGGAAGCCGCGGCCCTCGGCGGTGAGGGTGGCCAGCGCGCCGTCCCAGCCGGGGGTCGAGGTGGTCAGCTCGACCGCCTGGCAGCCGGCGTCCAGGAACTGCCTGGTGCGGTCGACGGCCGCCTCGGCACTCGGCGAACGCAGTACCGGCAGCAGTCGCTGCGCGGCGAGCGCGGTGAGCAGGGGGTCGGTGGCTTCCATGGTGTCCTGTTCCCTCTGGGCCAGTACCGCTGGTGGATGGTGCTTCGAGCGGGATGTGCCCGGCCGACGCGCGAACGCGGTCACGCTAGGAGCCCGGCGGCGAGGGTGTCAATCCGCGGATGACCTGGGACGGAGCACGGACGAGTCGCCTCGGTCCCCGAGCTCCACCCGGTAGGAGAGGTCCTTCGCCGTCAGGCGCTCAGGACGGATCCTGAGCCAGCGGGTGCCGCGGTGCTCGTGGTCGCCGTGGAGGTACTGGACGAAACGCGGGTCCCACCGCGACTCGTCGGGGCCGAGATAGCGGCTCAGCTTGCGCCTTCCGCGCGGCACGTCGAAGGGAAGCAGCTCGCCGTGACCACGGGCGATCACCTGGCGGACCCGCCCGGTGGCGAGGTCGCATTCGTCGACGACCAGCGCCACCTCGGGCTCGGTCACGACGTGCCGCGGCAACAGGCTCCACGGGCCGGTGAGTATCCAGAATGCCTCCTCCTCCCAGAGGAACCAGACGGGTCGAACCGTCGGCCCCGCCGTGGCGATCCGCGCCGTCAGAGGCAGGGCGAGGAACGCGTCCAGCGGGAAGTCGGTCGGCCTCGAACGGCTCCTCGACTCCGGCACACGCGTACCGCCGGGCGGGTCGATACCGTCGGTGTGGGCGCGTGGTTCCTGGGTCATCGCCCCAGCATCGTGGCGGTGGCACCGTTCGCGCATCGGCCGGGCGTCCTAGGACCGCGGACAACGATGCCGGCGGTGCCGCCGCACGGCGATCGGCCGCCGAGGGGCGGTTGGACGTCGAAGGCGCCCTCCCTCTGGACGCGTCCGCGCCCGGGGCAGCCTGTCACCGAGCAGGACAAAGCCCTTACCAACCCTGCTCAGGACCGCAGTTGGCTTGTTAGCGTCACTCGGATGATCGCCGATTCCACTCCCTTCGCTGACTTCACCGAGGTCCAGCGGCTGGACACTGATTCCGAGGTGGCCGACCACGCTCTGATCACCCTGGCCGACGGACGTCACTCCTGGTACAGCGGATACCACCACGGAGAGACTTTCGCCCGCCGAGTCCGCTATGCCTCGCCCGACCACCCGCACCCCGAGGGACACCGGCCAGACCGGCTGGTGCTGGGAAACTTCTGTCAGTTCGCCTCCGGAGTCTCCTTCCTGCTCGGAGGCAATCACGGCCATGACCTGACCGCCGTGACCTCCTACGGCTTCGACTTCTTCGAGGGCGCCGCCAACGCCTGGGCCCCCGCCGGGGACACCGTGATCGGCCACGAGGTGCTGATCGGCTACGAGGCGCTGGTGATGCCCGGCGTTCGCATAGGCACGGGCGCGGTCATCGGCGCGCGTGCCGTGATCACCAAGGACGTCCCTCCCTACGCGGTGGTGGTCGGCGACAACCGAGTGGTGCGTCATCGCTTCGACTCCCACACCCGCAAGCTGCTCTGGCGGATTGCCTGGTGGGAGTGGTCCGATGAGCGGATCGCGGAGGCGCTGCCCCTGCTCCAGGGGCATGACGTGCGCGCGCTCGCCCGTTACGCCGGGGTGGACCCGAGCCGGATCACCGCGGACCCCGACCCCGGTCTGCTGCGTCCCCCCTCACGGTGAGGTGGGTGGCAGCGTCCCCGTCCGAGAAAGCCCGGCTCGTCCTGCCCCTGGCCGCTGGGAAGGGACGGACCGCGCTCCTCGTCACCACGCGTAACAGTGTGCCACAGAGATCCGACAGGTACTCACGCTGAGCGACCTTTCGATGGGTGGTGAGGGGGCGAGGAGGGGCGCCCGGTCCGGAGCGTGCGCCGGAGGTGTGCGGAAACGCCCCGGCAGATACGGCGAGGAAGTAACGGCCCTCTGCCCATCGGGGATTGCCCCTGGTCACGGAGGTGGCGGGGGGAGGGCGCGCTGCGCCTCGGCAGGGACGCGCCTCGCGCTCGTGTCTCTCCGTCCACGGCCGGGGGGGCGTCGCTTTTCCCGGCACTCACCGCTGGTCACCATGAGTAGTCGACAACTGTCAGTGATGCGTGCTTCACTACTCTCCGTGAAGGGTTGGGTCGCTGAGAGGGGTCAGAGCATGTGGATGGACAGGGGGCGACTGCTCGGGTGGTTGCGGGGCCGGGTGCGCGAGTGGGGCAGTGCCCGCGGCCGAGCCTGGCGAGAGTCCCGGCCGTTCCGGTGGGCGCGTGGGTGCTTTGGCTCTGACGCCCGCGGAGCGGTGGCGGAAGACGTGGCGGTAGGTGGCGGGGGAGACCGTGGTGGTTCGTCGGAAGTGGTGCCTGAGATTGGCCGCCGTACCGAATCCCGCCCGGTGCGCGATCGTCTCGACCGGCTCGTCCGTCGTCTCCAGCAGTTCCTGCGCCAGCCGCACCCTTTCCTGGAGCAGCCAGCGCAGCGGCGTCGTCCCCAACGTGTCCCGGAAGCGGCGCGCGAAGGTGCGCTCGCTCAGCCCGGCCTCCCGGGCGAGTCCGGGGACGGTCAATGGCTGGTCGAGCCGCTCCCGCGCCCAGTCCAGAACGGGAGCCAGCCCGTCGCCCCCTCGACCGGAGGAGCGGGCCAGCGGCTTGGCGAACTGGGTCTGCCCGCCCTCGCGGTGCGGGGGGACGACCATGCGCCGGGCGACCTCGTTGGCCACGGCGGCGCCGAGGTCCCGCCGCACCAGGTGGAGGCACAGGTCGATCACGGAGCCCGTTCCCGCCGAGGTGAGGATGGACCCGGTGTCGATGTAGAGGGGCTCGGGGTCGAAGTCGACGGTCGGGTAGCGGTGGGCGAAGTCGGTGGCGTTCATCCAGTGCGTGGTGGCGCGCCGACCGTCGAGCAGCCCGGCCTCGGCAAGAACGTAGGCGCCCGCGCAGAGGGAGACGACGCGACGTCCTCGTCGGTGCGCCTCGCGGACGGCGGAGATCAGCTCGGGCGGCGGGACCAGTTGGCGGCTCCGGGCGCAGGCGGCGACCATGACGGTGTCGGCCTCGGCGAGCGCGTCCAGTCCGTGCGTCGTGGGGACGACAAGCCCACTCGCGGTGCGCAGCTCGCCCGGTTCGCCGGCGCAGAGCCGCAGCTCGTACCAGGGGTCCACGAGATCGCTCCGATCGAGGCCGAAGACCTCGCAGGGCACGGCCAGTTCGAAGTCGGGCGTGCGATCGGTGACGACCAAGGCGACGACATGGCGCCTCCCCGCGCGCTCGGCGCTTCCCGGGGCGCCGCCGCCGGCGGACGTCGGGGCGGGGCGGGGCGCGGAGGAGGGCGGGGAGCTTCCCGGAGGCGTGGAGGTCATGGCAGAAATTTAGCGCTGCCCGCCGTTTCTGCCACTGGTCCGGGGCCCGAGCCCGAAGAAGGCTTGGGACATGGCAGCAGAGCAGAACGAAGTCACGGAACGCCGGGGCCGGTTGGGTGTCCTCCAGGGGACGGCCCTCTACGTGGGCGCCGTGCTCGGCACCGGGGTGATCGCCCTGCCGGCGCTCGCCGCGGATGCCGCCGGTCCCGCCTCCTTGCTGGCCTGGCTCGCGCTGGTGCTGCTCTCCGCGCCGCTGGCCGGTGCCTTCGCGGCGCTGGGGGCACGGCACCCCGACGCGGGCGGCGTCTCCACCTACGCCAGGATCGCGTTCGGCGACCGAGCGGCCGCCGTGGTCGGCTGGTGCTTCTTCTTCGCTATACCGCTCGGCGCCACGGCCGCCGCGCTCTTCTTCGGGGACTACGCCTCGGCGGCGTGGGGAGGTGGGGGTACGCGGGCGGCGTGGGCCGCCGCCGCGCTGATGGCGCTGGTCATCGCGGCCAACGCCGTGGGGCTGCGGCTGACCGGACGGCTGCAGTTGGTGTTCGCGGCGCTGTTGGCCGTGCTGTTGCTCAGCTCCGTGGTCCTCTCCCTTCCCCACGTCCGCCGGGAGAACCTCACGCCGTTCGCCCCCCACGGGTGGGCGGCCGTGGGGCCGGCGGCGACGTTGCTGGTGTGGAGCTTCGCGGGGTGGGAGGCGATCACCCATCTCGCGGGGGAGTTCCGGCGTCCGGCTCGCGATCTTCCCCGGGCCACGGCCGCCGCCGTGGTGATCGTCGGCCTGCTCTACCTCTCCGTGGCCTTCGCCGTCGTGGCGGTGCTGGGCGCGGAGGCCGCCGAGTCGGACGCCCCGCTGGGGGATCTGATGGCGCGCGGACTGGGCGGCCCGGCGCAGACGTTGGCGGCGCTGGCCGCCCTGCTGATGACCTTCGGGGTGCTCAACACCTATTTCGCCAGCGCGGCCAATCTGGGCGCGGCGTTGGCGAGGGACGGGGCGTTGCCCGCCCTGATGCTGGGCCGCGACGGGGTCGCGGGGAACGTCCCGCGCCGGAGCCTGGCCGTGGTGGCGGTACTGGCGCTTCTGCTGCTCGGGGCGGTCCTCGGCGCCGGCGTGGGGCCGAAGCCCCTCGTGCTGATGACCACCGGCATGTTCGTGACCGTCTACGCGGTGGGGGTGGCGGCGGCGCTGCGGCTGCTGCCCCGACGGAGCGCGGGCTGGTGGGCGGCCCTGGTGTCCCTGATCGTGGTGCTGGCGCTGCTGTTGATGACGGGGCGCTACCTCCTCTGGCCGCTGTTCGTCGCCGGCGCGGCGCTGGCGTATCTCCGCTTCGCGGAGCGCCGACGACGTCCGGTGACGACTCGGCGGGTCGGCGCGTTCCGGGGGCGCGCGCGGGAGGCGGGCGCCGCTCGAAGCGAGCGCGAGCCGGTCTGAACGCCGGCCCGCAACAGGCGGATTGGGCAGGTCGCGGTACCTTGCCGCAGGCGGGGAAGACTCCGCAGGGGCAACGGTTGAGAGGCGTGGCGCATGGCGCGGAGTTCTTGGGCGACGGTGTGGGTGGCGCTGGCCACGGTTCCGCTGGCCCTGACGGCAGGGTGCGGAACGGACGAGGACCAGGCGCCGAGGGACGACGCGGAGACGCGACCATCCGCGGACCCCCGGGCGCTGCCCGGTCTGCCGGACGTGGACTCGGCCCGTGAGCAGCTGGCCGCGCTCACCGTGGCCGAGCCCGCCTCTATGGACGGGTACTCGCGCGACCGGTTTCCCCACTGGAGCACCGAGGACGGTTGCACCGTCCGCCAGCAGGTGCTGCAGCGGGACGGCGAGGACGTGCGGGTCGACGACGACTGTCAGCCCACGTCCGGCACCTGGGTCAGCCCCTACGACAACGTGACGGTCACCGAGGCCGGCGAGGTGGACATCGACCACATGGTCCCCCTGGCCAACGCCTGGCGCTCGGGCGCGGACGAGTGGAACGACGACGAGAGGGAGGAGTTCGCCAACGACCTCACCCGCCCGCAGCTGCTGGCGGCCTCGGCGCGGAGCAACCGGGCCAAGGGCGACCAGGGGCCGGAGGCATGGACGCCGGAGGCGGAGGAGTTTCACTGCGACTACGGCCGGGCCTGGACGGCGGTGAAGCATCACTACGACCTGACGGTCACCGACGCCGAGGGGGACAAGCTCGGGGAGATGCTCGACACCTGCGGCTGACCGAACGGTCGGGGGTGCCGCCGCGCTGTGTGCCGCGCGGGACGAAGATCGTCCTGTGTGACCTGGACGGACGTTTGTTACCGTGCCTCGGCCCGGGCGGTGCTCGGGCAGGGTTCCTCCGGTACACGACCGGCTCGGGCGCAGAAAGCGAGAGATCCGTGCTCACGGTGACAAGCGTCAATGTCAACGGCCTTCGGGCAGCCGCCAAGAAGGGGTACCTGGAGTGGCTCTCCGGGTGCGCCGCCGATGTGGTCTGCCTTCAGGAGGTGAGGGCGGAGGAGGCTCAGCTGACGGAGGAGGTGCGGCGGCCGGCCGGTTGGCACGCCAGCTACGCGCCGGCGTCGGCCAAGGGGCGCGCAGGGGTCGCGGTGTTGACCCGGCGTGAGCCGGAGGCGGTGCGAGTCGGGTTCGGTGTGCCCGAGTTCGAGGCGTCCGGTCGCTATCTGGAAGTGGACCTGCCGGGTACGACGGTGGCCAGCCTGTATCTGCCGTCCGGCGAGGTGGGCACCGAACGCCAGGACGAGAAGGAGCGGTTCATGGAGGCGTTCCTTCCCTATCTGGTGGAGCTGCGCGCCAAGGCGGCGGTCGACGGGCGGGAGGCGCTGGTCTGCGGTGACTGGAACATCGCGCACCAGGAGGCCGACCTGAAGAACTGGCGCGCCAACCGGACCAAGTCCGGCTTCCTCCCGGAGGAGAGGGCCTGGCTCACCAGGGTCCTCGGGGAGGAGGGCGGGTACGTCGACGTGGTCCGTGCCCTGCACCCGGACCAGGACGGCCCCTACTCGTGGTGGTCCTACCGGGGGCGCGCGTTCGACAACGACACCGGCTGGCGGATCGACTACCAGATGGCCACGCCCGGCTTGGCGGGACGCTGCGTGAAGGCACAGGTCGAGCGGGCGGCGAGTCATGCGGAGCGCTGGTCGGACCATGCTCCGGTGACGGTGGTCTTCGACTGAGTCGCGTTCCTCGGCCGGTGGCGGCCCGGGCGCTCGGTCGGCGGTGTCGCCGCTTCCGCGGCGGGTGGGAACGGAGCCCGTCAGCGGTCAGTGCTGTTGGCCGAGGCCCTTCATCCGGCGGTCGAGGTCCGACAGCCGGTTGACCTCCTCCAGCCGTTCGCTGAGCGAGGGGCGATGCTCCTGGGCTCCGGATGCCGGGGGCGACTCCTGCGCTCCTGCCGCCGGGTCGGCGCTGGTGCTGCTCATGAGGGCTCCTGAGGGTGGGAGATGAGCCTGGGACCGAGTCCCTTCATGCGACAACCATCCAAGCAGCTTGATGCCGGGCGCAATTGCGTCTCACACTTTCAACACAGTGGCATATGACAGAAGCGTATGCCTGAGGCGTGCTCTCCCCATGTGTGGACGGTGGCCGGACGCCCCGGCGTTTTCCGTGACGGGCCGTCGGGGAGGGATAGCGCCGAGGTCCGGGAGCGGCCCGGCGTCACGAGACGAGGGGCCACCGTGAACCCCCATCCCGAACCCGCGCTGGGAGCGCTGCTGAGTGAGCACCCCACGGACAACGTGCGCCGGCGCACCGCCGTCGTGTGGTCGCTTCTGGTCGGCGTGGTGGGGGTGGCCGCCGGCGTGCCGATCCTGCTGGCCACATTCGACCGGGACGACACCGGTACCGGGTCGAATGTCCTGCCGGGGGCTGTCCTGGGGATCGGCCTGCTGGGGCTCGGTTTCGGGCTGAACCGCCTGGTGGCGCTGGTGCGCAGCCGGGGCGAGGTGTATGCCCTCCACCAGGGCGGCATCGCCCGTCAACGACGCGGAGAGCGTCGGGTGTTCGGGTGGGCCGACATCGCCTCCGTGCAGCAGAGAGGACCTCGGCCGCCATTGGCATATGCCCTTGGGAACGATGTGGATCTTCGGGTGCGGCTGCGTGGCGGCGGACGGTTGCGCATCACCGGTTACACGCGGGACGCCCAGGCCCTGGCGCGGGCGCTCACCCGAGCCACTCCCGCAGCCGGCGAGTGACCCGGGCGTCGCGCGCCGGGACGCGAGGTCAGTCGGCCAGCGCACCTGCCGTCGGGGCATCGGCGTTCGAGCCCGTGTCGGTCGAGCCGTCCAACGCGTAGGCGTCGGCGATCAGTTCGTAGCTGCGGAGCCTGGCTTCCGGGCTGTGCGCGTTGGCAGTGATCATCAACTCCTGTGCGCCAGTGCGGTCGACCAGCGCGTTCAGCCCCTTCACCACCGTCTCCGGGGTGCCGTACTCCACGTTGGCGAGCCAGCCGTCGAGGAAGTCGCGCTCCACCGGGCTGTACGGGTGGGCGGCCGCCTCCTCCGCCGACGGAACCAGCCCCGGCCGTCCGGTGCGCAGCCGGAGCATGGCCAGCGCCCCGCTCAGTACCTGCGCCTGGGCCGCCGCCGCGTCGTCGGCGGCGAGGGCGGAGACGCCGATCATCGCGTAGGGCTCGTCGAGCACCTTCGAGGGGCGGAACGACGAGCGGTAGAGGTCGAGGGCCGGCACCGTGTTGGTCGCGGAGAAGTGGTGCGCGAAGGCGAACGGCAGCCCCAGCCCGCCGGCCAGCCGGGCACTGAATCCGGAGGAGCCCAGCAGCCACACCGGCGGCCGCGCCGAGGACTGCACCCCGCCCTCCGCGCTGCCCTGCACCGGTCCCGGAACGGCGTGCACCCGGCTGTACGGGTGCCCGTCGGGGAAGTCGTCGTCGAGGAAGCGCACCAGTTCGGCGAGCTGGCTCGGGAACTCGTCGGCGCCGTCCTCGCGCCCCCGGCGCAGCGCGGCGGCCGTGGCGCCGTCACTGCCCGGCGCCCGCCCCAGGCCGAGGTCGATCCGGCCCGGCGCCATGGCCTCCAGGGTGCCGAACTGCTCCGCGATCACCAGGGGCGGGTGGTTGGGCAGCATCACCCCGCCGGAGCCGAGCCGGATCCGCTCCGTGAACGCGCTCACCCGGGCCAGGATCACCGCCGGCGACGAGCTGGCCACGCCCGGCATCGAGTGGTGCTCGGCGACCCAGAAACGGTGGAACCCCCGCCGCTCGGCGAGCCGCGCCAGCTCCACCGTGGTGTTCAGCGCGTCCGTCCCGGTGTGCCCGGCGCCCACCGTGGCCAGGTCGAGCACGGACAACGGCACCGGTGCGCTGCCACGGCGCACCCCTCGGATCTCGTCCCGTTCCGTGCGCTCGGCGCCCTCGGTCACCCTGCTCGCCTCCCTGATCGGCCTGCCAGACGTGGGGAGCCCGACAGGCTCCCTCAAGGCGGCAACCCGGTCGGGCGGCGGTTCATTCCGCCGTCCTCCCGGGTCGCGGTGGGGCTTCTCAGGGGAGGTACCGCTCGATCGCGGCCGGACCCTCCTCCGCCAGTAGCTGTCTGGCCTCCTCGACCAGCTCGGGCGTCGGCTCCCGGCCGCTGAGCCGCACCAGGTCCTCGGGGTCGACGGGCCCCTCGGCCCCGGTGTGCAGCTGTCGGTCGGGCGTCGGGAGTTCGGTGTGGCGCCGCTCGTCTGACGCACCTGACTCGGGTGATTCGGATGACTGGGGCATAACACCTCCCTGCTCGCCAGAGTAGGGCGATCGGGCCGGACCCGCCATCGCACGCCGGACCCGCCGTCGGGGCGGAGGCCCGCCGCCTGTCCGGGCGGGCGGGGACGGTCATGGCCGGGGGCCCGAGCCGTCGGCTCGGGCCCCCGGCCCGCGCCGCGTCGCGGAACGCCCCCGTGGTTCCGCGACGCCGCCGTTCCTCGGGTTCCGATGGCGTGGTTCCACCCCGCCGGCTGGCCGGGGAGGGCCGCGCCCCGGGCCCGCGTCCAGGGGCCCTCAAGGCCCCTCAGCGCCCTCGCTGCCCGGAGGGCGGCATCCCGGCCACGAAGGCCGACCACGCCCCCGACGGGAATCTCAGGCGCGGACCGGCGGGAGCCTTGGAGTCCCGCACCGACAGCAGGCCGCCGGCCGGGGAACGCACCTCCACACAGGCGCCCTGACCGGCCGAGTGCGAGGACCGGGTCCACGCGCGCGTCTTGCCGTGTTCAATTGCCATGCCAACTCCGGGTCGTGACGTTCGACAGGAACGCGGTGACCGTACTGGTCCCCCGGTCTCTTACCGGCCGGGTTTCATCCGGGCGAGTGATTACTTACCAACTTCCCTTATCTGTAAGGGAATTGAAGGTAGAGTGCCCCGCCGTCACGCGTTCTTCCGGACGCCTGGAGAACGGCTCATGAACGCTGTCGGTCGAACTCCTCGGCCAGTTGGAGCACGAAGCGGCGGGTCTGTTCCGGGCTGTACGCCTGGGCCCGCAGATGCTCGTACATGATGCTGTAGTGCTGCACGTCGTGCGGCTTCTCCAGGTAGAGGTCGTTGGTGCCGCCCTCCAAGTAGATCACCGTGGTGTCCGCCGCCTCGGAGAACTCCATGATCGCGTACTGCCCGTTCACTCCCGGGTGCGCGCCGGCGGAGAACGGCATCGCCTGGAGCGTGACGTGCGGCAGCCGCGAGTACTCGGCGAGCTTGCGTAACTGCTCCGCCATCGTCACCGGGCCGCCGACCGCGCGGCGCAGCGCCGACTCGTCCACGACCGCCCACAGCCGCAGGGGTGTGCGGTCCTGAAGGATCCGCTGCTGGCGGCGCAGCCGGACCTGCACACGGCTGCTCACCTCGTCCTCGCCGACCTCGGGCAGCGCTCCCGATATGACCGCGCCGGCGTACGCCTCGGTCTGCAGCAGCCCGGGCACCACCTGGGGCTCGTAGACCCGCAGCGAGGAGGCGTCCGTCTCCAGCCCGATGTAGACGCTGTAGCTCGGGGACAGCTCGGCGAACGCGTGCCACCAGCCCTGTTGCCGGCTCTCCTTCGCCATCTGCATCAGCGACTCGACGAGCTTGGCGTCCTCGACCTCGTAGACGTTGCACAGGTCCCGCACGTCCCGTGGGCTGATGCTGCGCCGCCCGTTCTCCAGGCGGCTGATCTTGGACTGGGAGACCAGCAGCCGGTCCGCTACCTCTTCCGCGGTCATCTGCCGGTCCTCGCGGAGCCTTCTCAGCTCCTGCCCTAACCGGCGCCTCCGCACGGTCGGATTGACGTTCCCCGACACTCCCAGCCCCTCCGTCGATCCTCGGACGACCGGATGATCGTCCCGTCCAGAAGACTGCCACCACGTCCGGTGTGTCCGCTGGCGTTTCGCGACAGAGGGTGCACGACCACAAGCACGGGGTGCGACGACGGGCGAGGACGCCCACCGACACACCCCGCGCTCGCTATGCGGCTCCCGGTGCGGTCACTGTGGAAGAGCTAGTGCGACAGCGAAGGACGTACCGCGGCTCGGGTGACTCCTCTCCGCCTGCCCTGCTCGGAAACCTGTGGTGACTGCCCGACCACGCTCATCGCCGCGGTCGCCGGTGTGCGCGCTCCGGCGCGTGTGCCGGCGCTTGGGGGTTGTGAGCGCCGTGCGGCGGCGGCCTGTCCCGCCACCCCGTTCTGCACGTCCATGACAGCGTGGGCGACCAGCCCACCCATCGGGTCGTGCCGGATCAGATCCCGGAGCCTGGAGCGTGACGACCGCCCCTCGTTACCGGGATACAGGTGCTTGCCGAGCCCGACCGAGTGCGCCAGTGCCGCGAGGGCGGCGGTCCTGGCGTCCGGTGGGGTCCCGGTGCGGATCGCGGTGTCCAGCCGAGCCCGGATCTGCCTGCTGACCGCCGTATCCGTCGCCTGATACCGGGTCGTCGGCAGCACCCCGCACATCTGGTTCTCCACCGCGTGCACCATGCCGCAGCGCTCCAGATGTGAGAGATAGGTCTGGCGGAGCCCGAGCCTGGGCCCGCCGATCCAGTGGACTGCGCGCACCGGAGAGCCGCGTCTGCGCAGCAGCTCCAGCGCCGAGTCCAGGGTTGGATCTCCGGTCGGCCGTGGCAGCACCACGGCTATTCGGTCCCCATCAGGGGCTATCCGGCCTGCCAGGGCCAGCTCGACGAGCTGTGCTCCGGCCAGGCCGAGGTCGAGCGACTGCGGCTGCGCCGTGGTGCCCGTGGTCGGGTCCAAAGCGAGAAGCAGCAGCTCCTCCGGAATGGTTCTACGACTCCTGCCCATCCATGCCTCCCCGCGTGGATGAAAGACAGGGTGACGCCTCTCACATTGTTCTGTCGAGAGTGCCTGGTGCCTTTGTGGGGGAACCCGTAGATATGTCGTTAACGTCCTAGGGGGAGGGGAGCACGAATGGGCCACTGCTGGCGTGGCGTACCGAGGTGCACAGGAACCGGCAAACTGATAGGGACCAGCAGCCAGTTCATTCGAGGGTCGTTACGAGGAGGCACGGGTGTCGGGCGAGTCCCCGGACAGGTCGGTTCGGGATCGGGAGCGAGAGTCATCGGAGAAGACGTCTGAGGACCCCGGAAGGGTTCCGCAGGACGCGAAGGTTCCCGGG
Organism: Streptomyces zhaozhouensis; assembly: GCF_900230195.1. Lineage (GTDB taxonomy): Bacteria > Actinomycetota > Actinomycetes > Streptomycetales > Streptomycetaceae > Streptomyces > Streptomyces zhaozhouensis. Next base: position 64,027 of record NZ_OCNE01000011.1, on the reverse strand, counting down.
GACGAGGGCAGGAAGGCCGCCGCCGAGGGCGCGGCGCGGGACGACGCCCAGGGCGGCGACGGGGGAACGGGTATAGCCGGCCGGCGTGACGCCGAGCCGGGCGAAGCCGCCGACGCCGACGCCGACGGCAGGAGCGAGCGGAACGAGGGCGAGGGCGACGACGCGGACGCGGGCGCGCAGGGCGAGGACGGCGCGGGGGCTGTGGAGGGTGTGAAGGCGGACGCTCCCAGCGACGCGACGACGATGCTGCGGCTTCCCGCCTCCGGCTCCTCGGCGCCTGCGGACGCGGAGCGGCGGGCGGAGGAAGCGGCGGAGGCGGAAGGAGCGAACGCGTCCGGAGACCCGGTGGAGGGCGGCACGGCTGAGGGCCGGTCAGGGGACGACGACGGAGGTGAATCTCCGTCAGGTGACGACGCGGCGAACGAGCCGGGCGGGGGGACGGCGGCCTCCGGCGCGGGGGACCGACTGACGGCGGATCTGCGGCTGCCGGCCGACGCGCGTGACAAGGGGACGACGGAGCTGCGTTCCCCGAGCGCGGACGAGGCGGCGTCCCCGAAGGCCGGAGACAAGGGCACGACGGAGCTGCGCTCACCCGCCTCGGGGGACGCGGCCCCGACCGGGGGCCAGGCGCGCGGGGTTTCGGGTGCGGGCTCGGGTTCGGGGTCGGTCGCGGGTTCGGGTGACAAGGGGACGACGGAGCTGCGGCCCTCGGAGAAGGGCCGCGAGGGCGTCGAGGCGTCCGACGGTGGCGCGGATGGTGAGCCCGACGCCGAGGCGGACGGCGCCGAGGCGGACGGCGCCGAGGCGGACGGCGCTGAGGCGGGCGATCACGCGACCCGGATGCTGCGGCTGCCCGCGTCGGAGAAGGAGACCGGGGACCGGCTGACGACGGAGCTGCGGGCGCCGTCCGAGGAGGCCGACTCGTCCCGGCAGACCGACGAGATCGACGAGGGGGACAAGGGGGACAAGGGGGACGAGGGCACCACCCAACTGCGGCTGCCGGCCGAGGAGAAGAGCGACACCGAGGAGAAGAGCGGCACCGAGGGCGGGAGCGACGCCACCGCGATGCTGCGCCTGCCCGCCACGGGCAAGGGGCCGGACGGCGGGGCCGAAGGCGACGCAGGCGAGGACGACGCGCCCGAGGACGGCAAGGCGGCGAAGGGGAGCAAGGGAAGCAAGGACAACAAGGACAACAAGGAGAGCAGGGGCGGCGCGGGCGACGGCGGGCGGAACGGCGGGAAGCCCGACGTCACGGCAGCGATGCCGGTGCTGGGGGAGAAGGACGAAGCCCTCGCCGCGCCTCCGAGGCCGAGCGCGCCTCCCAAGGGCGCCGAGGGCACCAAGGGCACCGAGGGCGCGAAGGAAAGCAAGGAGAGCAAGGGCGGCGAGGACCGCGCGAGCGACTCGCGTGCCGCCGAGCCCGCCTCTCCGGCGAAGCCGGACCCCACGCCGTCGGCGCCGCCCGAGCCCGAGGCGGCCCCGCCCGCCCCCGTCCTCCCGCCAAAGCCGGAGGCGGCTCCGCCGCCCGCCGACGCCGACCGGGACCCGTTGGAGCTGCTGGCGGCGCTCACCAACAAACCCGCGCCCCCGCCCACGCCCCTGCGCACCCTCGTGCGTCGGGTCAAGATCTGGACCCCGCTGGCGGTGCTGGCCCTCATCCTGCTCGTCGTGGCACAGGTGCTGCGCCCGTTGCCCGAGCCGGGGCTTGAGCTGACGGCTTCGGAGACCTACACCTTCGAGGGTGAACTGGGCTCCGTGCCCTGGCCCGAGCAGGGGCAGGCGCAGTTGGACGTGCAGGGGCTGGGCTCGTTCGGTTCGTCCGGCGAGCAGGAGCCCGTGCCGATCGCCTCCGTCGCCAAGGTGATGACGGCGTATGTGATCCTCCGCGACCACCCCATGGACCCGGAGACGGACGGCGCGTCGATCCCCGTCGACCAGCAGGCCGAGGACGAGGTCGAGCTGATCGCCGAGAACGAGTCCATCGTCGAGGTGACCGCCGGCCAGGAGCTGACGCAGCGGGAGGCCATCCAGGCGATCATGATCGCCTCGGCCAACAACGTGGCCCGGCTGCTGGCCCGTTGGGACGCGGGGTCCGAGGAGGCGTTCGTCGAGAAGATGAACGAGGCCGCCGAGGAACTGGGCATGACCGACACCACCTACACCGACCCGAGCGGGCTGCGTCCGGAGACGGTGAGCACGGCCGCCGACCAGACGAAGCTGGGGCGGGAGGTCATGAAGGACCCCTTCTTCCGCGAGGTGGTCCGGATGCCGAGCTATGTCGACAGCGAGGGCAAGGAGCAGCTCAACTGGAACCATCTGGTTCCGTTGGACGGCGTGGTCGGCATCAAGACCGGCACCACCACGACCGCCGGCGGCAATCTGCTCTTCGCCGCCGAGCAGCAGGTGGGCGACAACACCCAGCTGATCGTCGGCGCGGTGCTGGCCCAGCCGCCGCACCCCTCGGACAACTCGATCCTGACCGGCGCGCTGACGGCCGGCAAGGAACTGATCGACTTCGGCCAGGAACAACTGGTCGCGGAGCCGATGCTCGCCGCGGGCGACGTGGTCGGTGAGGTCGACGACGGACTGGGCGGCGGGGTCCCGCTGGTGATCACCGAGGACCTTCCGGTGGTCGGTTGGCCCGGTCTCGACGTCGGCCTGGAGCTGGTCGAGAACGCCGACGGTGTCCCGGGCTCCGGCGAGGCCGGCACTGTGGTGGGCACGCTGCGGGCCGGCGACGGGGAGGGGGCGGTCGAGGTGCCGGTGGCGCTGGGCGAGGCGCTGTCCGAGCCCTCGTTCGGTGCACGGTTGACCCGGATCACCTGATCCCTTTCGAGTGCGCGCGAGTGTTTCTGCTCCTTTGTGAGGGGAAACGCTCGCGCGCCTTTCGTTGTGCGTGGCTCACCGACGCGCGCCGGTCTCCCCGACTCGCCCTGGAAAAACGGGCGTTGACGGACGCTGACGGGCGTGGGGGCGGTCGCACGGGGCTGCCGGCCAGGGGCGGCGCACGCTACAGTCGGAGCCCGCGTCTGCCGGGGAGAGGCGTGCGAACGTGTGAGGGGGCGCCGGTGGAATGTCCTTCTTGCGGCTCGGCTGAGGGCCGCAGGCTCAACAACGGCAACTGGGTGTGCGAAGACTGTGGCTCGGTCACCGCAGGATAAGGCGGCATGGCTGGATCTCGACCCGGCCACGAGAGAGAGGCTCGACTTCCTGGACCCGGAGGACTTCACCGTGGGGCCCACGGCCGAGGGCGCGGCCCAGTGGGAGCGGTTCACGGCGATTCTCGACAAGGCCGAGAACTACCGCCCGCGCCACTGAACCGCACTGAACGGCCACTGAACCGCCACGGGACCACCACCGCCCACCACCGTGAAACCGCCGAGCCACCGCATCGGGGGAGCACCGCACCGCACCGCGCCGCTCGCCACGAACCGGCCGCACCGGGCGAACCGGAAGCACCCGGCGAACCGGCCGCACGTCGGCCGCCGCCCGCGCCCCGACCGCGCGCCCGTCCGCGCCCGCGGAACCCGCCCGTCGGCTGACGCCCCGTCGGCCGCGGCCGGCGGCGCTGACGGGCGGTCAGCCGCGGCCGACCGCCCGCCCCGGCGAACCGGCCGCACGCCGGCCGGCGCCCGCTCAGTGCGAGTGCCGCGGCACCGCGTCCCCGCTGCCGCCGACCAGGAAGTCGAGGTCGGCGCCCTCGTTGGCCTGCGTCACATGCTCGACGTACAGCTTGGCCCACCCCCGCGTCGGCGCCGCGTCCTCGGGCTCCGGCCGGGGCTCCTTCGCACGGGCCGCCAGCTCGTCCTCGGGCACGTCGAGGTCCAGGCGCCGGGCCGCCACGTCGAGTTCGATCCAGTCGCCGGTGCGCACCAGCGCCAGCGGGCCGCCGACCGCCGCCTCCGGCGCGACGTGCAGCACGCAACTGCCGTAGCCCGTGCCGCTCATCCGGGCGTCGCTGATCCGCAGCACGTCGGTGACCCCGGCCTCCAGCAGCACCTTCGGCACCGGGACGTTCCCCACCTCGGGGAAGCCCGGGTAGCCGCGCGGTCCCGCGTTGCGGACGACGATCACTGTGTCCTGGGTGACGGGCAGTTCGGGGTCGTCGGCGGCGGCGATGTACTCCTCCACCCGGTCGTAGACCAGCGCGCGTCCCCGGTGCGTCAGCAGCTCGGGCGAGGCGGCCGACACCTTGAGGACCGCGCCGTCCGGCGCGAGGCTGCCCCGCAGGACCACGGTGCCCTCGCCGGCCGGGCGGAACGGTTCCTCACCGCTCCTGATGACCTCGCGGTTCCAACAGCGGGCCGTCTCTGTCTCGGTGGCCATGTCCCGCCCGCTGACCGTCACCGCCTCCCGGTGCAGCAGCCCCAGTTCGTCCAGCTCGCGCAGCACGACGGGGAGCCCGCCCGCGTAGTAGAAGTCCTCCATCAGGAAGCGGCCGGACGGCATCAGGTCGACCAGCACCGGTACCTCGGTGGTCAGCGCGTCGAAGTCGTCCAGCGTCAGCGGAACACCCACGCGCCCGGCCAGCGCCAGCAGATGGACCACGGCGTTGGTCGAGCCGCCGAGCGCCGCGTTGGCCCGGATCGCGTTCTCGAAGGCGTCCCTGTTCAGCACCGCCGAGGGGCGCAGGTCCTCCTCGACCAGCGCCACCGCGCGCCGCCCGGCGGCCTGCGCGAGGGCGTAACGGCGGGCGTCCACCGCCGGGATGGCCGCCGAACCGGACAGCTGCATCCCCAACGCCTCGGCGACGCACGCCATCGTCGACGCCGTGCCCATCGTCATGCAGTGGCCCCGGCTGCGCGACATGCAGCCCTCCGCCTCCGCGAGGTCGGCCTCGTCCAGCCGCCCGGCCCGCACCTCCTCGCTCAGCCGCCACACGTCGGTGCCGGAACCGATGTCCCGGCCCTGGAACTTGCCGTTGAGCATCGGCCCGCCGGTCACCATCAGCGCGGGCAGGTCCACGCTCGCCGCACCCATCAGCATCGCGGGGGTGGTCTTGTCACAGCCGGAGAGCAGCACCACCCCGTCCAACGGGTTGGCGCGGATGGTCTCCTCCACCTCCATCGCCATCAGGTTGCGGAAGAGCATCGTGGTCGGCCGCATCAGGGTCTCGCCCAGCGACATCACGGGGAACTCAAGGGGCAGTCCGCCCGCCTGCCACACGCCGCGCTTGACGTAGTCGGCCACGTCCCGCAGGTGCGCGTTGCACGGGGTCAGCTCGGACCAGCTGCTCGCCACGCCGATGACCGGCCGGCCGTCGAACACCTCGGGTCCCAGACCCTGGTTGCGCATCCAGGAGCGGTGGATCATGCCGTTGCGCCCCTCGGCGCCGAACCACTCCGCGCTCCGCCGCGCGCCGTCCCGCTGTTGGCTCATGCCCTGCCTCCGCTGTCGTCTCTACCGACTCCGTTGACTCCGTCGACGCCGGCGACCTCGTTGACCCGGCGTCCCTGGCTCGCCGTGGCTGCCGCCGCCGGCGTGTCCGCCCCAGCGTCGCACCGGGGCGGCCCGCGGGTCACGGGTGGTTCCCGGCGGACACCGGGGCCCCGACGCGGCGACCGCGCCCCGGGCCGGTCACCGGGTGCGGCCGGTGCGGGGGCGCGACGGGGCCGCCGCCGTACCCCGCCCCGCCCCGGCCGTGCCGACGGACTGCCCGCATGGGCCGGCTCCTCTCGCGCCGTCTTCCTCCCGGCGCGTCGCTCTCCACGCCGTCGTCTCTCGGCCTTCGTCCCAGGACGTGGCCGGTGAGCCGCGTTCTCGACTCAACCCGCCCCACGGCCGGACGCGCAAGACCTGGGAAGCGGTCGACTCCCCGCGCACCCAACGGTGCTCGGGCGGTGGCGCGTGGGAGGAAAGTGATCCTCGCGGCATGTGTTCCCCGCGGGATACCCATTCCGACGATCATCATTGGGTATGTGCGGATGAGGCGGCGTTTCCCACCCGAACGTCCCTCGTACCACCCCGCACGTCACGCGGGCTTCCAGGAGAGGCGGACCATGCCCCACACGTCAGGAATGGCCTATGTCGAGATAGGCGTCAGCGACGCCGAGCGCTCCCTCGACTTCTACCGGGGCCAGCTCGGACTGCGCGCGGTCGAGTCGGCGCCCGAGCCGCCGGCCGCCGGCGTCCACTGGCTGGACGCCGGCGGCGCGCTGGTCAAGCTGGTGGTCGGAGCGGGCGAGGGGGACGACCCGCTCGGCGGCTGGGTCCGGGACGATCTCCAGCGGGGGATGCGGCACTTCGGGATGAAGGTCGGCGACGTCCACCGGCGGGCGGAACGGCTGCGGTCCGCCGGCGTTCCGTTCACGCTGGAGCCGCTGCGCGCGGTCGGTGACGTCAACATCGCCTTCTTCACCGACCCGGACGGCACCCTGCTGGAGATCATCGACGGGCATCTCACCTACCACGAGGTGACCACCCCGGCCCTCGCCGAGCGCGAGCGGCGGCTGGCCGAGGCGAGGTCGCCGGAGGCGGAGCCGGTCTTCGACCATGTGGCGCTCACCTCGGGCGACCTGGAGACGAGCCTGGCGTACTACCGCGACCGGCTGGGCTATCCGGTGATCGGCCGGCTCGTGCACGAGCAGGACCGGCGCGGCTTCGTGATCGACTACCTCCAGGCGGGCGACGCGGTGTTGGAGCTCTTCACCTTCACCGCCGAGACCGCGCCCCCGCCCGATCCGGCGCGCGACCGGCTCGGCCTGCGGGCGGTCGGCCTGGCCGACGACCCGGGCCGCGAGGTCGACCCCGACGGCGTCCCGCTGCGGAAGGCGGCCGGCCGGTGACGGCCGAGGCGGCGCCGTTCCCGAGGCGGCGGTTGGGGCGCACGGAGCTGTGGGTGCCGGAGATCTGCTTCGGCGGCGGCGCGCTGTCGAGTATGCCGGCCGCGTTCGGCTACGAGGTGCCGGAGGAACGGGCGCGGGAGACGGTGCGCGCGGTGCTGCGTTCGCCGGTCGGTTTCCTGGACACGGCCGCCGGCTACGGTGACGGCCGCAGCGAACGGATCATCGGCGAGGCGCTTGCCGAGGTCGGCGGGCCGCCGCCCGGGTTCGTGCTGGCCACCAAGGTCGACCGGGACCCGGAGACGGGTGACTACTCGGGTGCCCAGGTGCGGCGTTCGCTGGAGGGAAGCCTGGAGCGGCTGGGGGTGGACCGGGTGCCGCTGCTCTATCTGCACGATCCCGAGCACATCTCGTTCGAGCAGGGGACGGCGCCCGGCGGCCCGGTCGAGGAGTTGCTGCGGCTGCGCGACGAGGGGCTGGCCCGGTACGTCGGGGTGGCCGGCGGGCCGGTCGGGCTGATGGGGCGCTACGTGGCCACCGGCGTTTTCGACGTGCTGCTGACCCACAACCGCTGGACGCTGGTCGACCGTTCGGCCGGCCGGCTGATCGACGACGCGCACGCGGCGGGCGTCGGCGTGGTCAACGCGGCGCCGTTCGGCGGCGGCGTGCTGGCCAAGGGGCCCGACGCGCACGCGCGTTACGCCTACGCCGAGGCCGACCCCGTGGTGCTGGACCGGGTGCGGGAGATCGCGGCGGCCTGCGCCGGGCACGGGGTGCCGCTGCCCGCGGCGGCCATCCGGTTCTCCACCCGTGACCCGAGGATCGCGTCCACCGTCCTCGGTGTCACCCGCCCGGAGCGGGTGGCGGAGACCATCGCGCTGAGCCGCTGGTCCATACCAGAGGAGCTGTGGCCTACGCTCGCATCGTTGGCCGCGCCCGCCGAGCACTGGCAACACTGAGGCCGAGCGCGGTAGTCGAGAACGCCCTGTCACACCACCTCGCCACGCGGCTTCGCGGAGTCGCCTGGGCACGAATGGGAGCGCCTCCACGAAGTCGAAGCCCTACAGGACAAGCCGATGCGGGGCCTCGGTGCGCGCGCCGCCGAGCCGTGTCAGCGGTTCCTTCAGAAGCGACCGTCAGGCCCGTGCACCACCCGACGCGCCCCCGCACGGCGACGAAGCGCCACCGCACGGCCGCAAACCCTGCACGAGCAGGAACGACCACGAACAACCGCGAACATCACGAACAACCGCGAACGACCACGAACAACACGAACGACCCAGAGCAATCTGGGACGACCGGGGAAGCCAGCTCATGACCTCTGCCCATCAGCCCGCCGCCTCCGCCACCCGCCAGGACCTCTCCCAGGTGCGCTTCCCCGACGGTTTCGTCTGGGGCACCGCGACCGCCAGCTACCAGGTGGAGGGGGCGGTGCACGAGGACGGCCGGGGCCCCTCCATCTGGGACACCTTCGCCCACACGCCGGGCAAGGTGGTCGGCGGGGACACCGGCGACATCGCCGACGACCACTACCACCGCTACCCCGAGGACATCTCGCTGATGGCCGACCTCGGGATCAGCCACTACCGCTTCTCCCTCGCCTGGCCGCGCATCCAGCCCGAGGGCAGGGGCCAACTCAACGCGGCCGGTGTCGACTTCTACAGCCGGCTGGTCGACGGCCTGCTGGAGCGCGGCATCCAGCCCTGGGTCACCCTCTACCACTGGGACCTGCCGCAGCCCCTGGAGGACGCGGGCGGCTGGCCGGCCCGGGAGACCGCGGAACGGTTCGCCGAGTACGCGGTGCTGATCCACGAGCGGCTCGGCGACCGGGTGGCCGACTGGACCACGCTCAACGAGCCCTGGTGCTCCGCGTTCCTCGGCTACGCCAGCGGCGTCCACGCCCCCGGCCGCACCGAGGGCCCGGCCGCCGTGCGCGCCGCCCACCACCTGCTGCTCGGGCACGGCCTCGCGGTGCGCGCGCTGCGGGAGCAGGGCGCGCGCGAGCTGGGCATCACGGTCAACCTCTACCCGGTCGACCCCGTCACCGACGCCGCCGCCGACCGGGACGCCGCCCGTCGCGTCGACGCCCTGATGAACCGCGTCTTCCTCGATCCGCTGCTGCGCGGCTCCTACCCGGAGGACCTGCGCGCCGACCTCGCGCCGGTCATGGACTTCGGCCATGTGCGGGACGGCGACCTGGCCACCATCTCCACGCCGTTGGACTTCCTCGGCGTCAACTACTACAGCCGCCACGTGGTGCGCGCCGGCACCGCCAAGGAGGGGCCGTCGAACTGGGTCGGTTCCGAGGACGTCGAGTTCGTCAAGCGCGGCTTTCCCGAGACCGCCATGGGCTGGGAGATCGACCCCGACGGGCTCTACGAGACGCTCACCCGCGTCTGGCGGGAGTACGCCGCGCCGCCCCTGTACGTCACGGAGAACGGTGCCGCGTTCGACGACCGGCTGGACGGTGACGGGCGGGTGCGCGACGAGGACCGCCGCTCCTATCTGGAGGGACACTTCGCGGCGGCCCACCGGGCGCTGACCGAGGGGGTCGACCTGCGCGGCTACTTCGTCTGGAGCCTGCTCGACAACTTCGAGTGGGCGCTCGGCTACAGCAAGCGGTTCGGGCTGGTCCACGTCGACTACGAGACGCAGGCCCGCACGTTGAAGGACTCGGGGCGCTGGTTCTCCGAGGTCACCCGGGCCAACGGGCTCTGAGAGCCGGTCGGTTCACGGCCCCGGGCGCCTCGCGTCCGGGGCCGGCCCGGTGCGGTCGAGCCTGACCAGCCCGGCCTCGGTGGGGCGGAAGCCCAGGGAGGCGTCGTAGAAGGCGCCGAGCCCCGGCTCGTGGTCGACATGCAGCCAACCGCAGCCGGCCGCCCGCGCCCCCTCCGCCGCTCGGCGCACCAGCTCGCGCCCGACGCCGCGCCCCCGCGCCGCCCGCGCCACCACGGTGTCCAGCAGAAACGCGTGCTCCCCGCCGTCCCAGGCGACGTTGACCAGCCCGATCAACGTCCCCTCCCGGTCCCTCGCGCAGACCCAGCCGAGGCTGTGCGCGGTGAACCGCGCCCACCAGTCGTGCTCGCCCACCGGATGCCCGAACCCCTCCGCGTGCAGCGCCTCGGCCTCCGCGCTCAGGAACGGGGCGCGCCAGCCGTAGACCGGGGAAACGTCGGGACCGGTACCGGGGGAGGGGGGAGAGGTCATGGCTGACGAGCGTGGGGACGCCGAGCGGTTCTGTCGTGGCATTTCGTACCATGCGCAGCATGGACCTGGTCGTGACCCGTTTTGATCATCCCGACGCCCGTAAGCTCAACGACGAGGTGCAGGCCGAGTACGCGAGGCGCTACGAGAGCGAGGGCGACGCCACTCCGCTGGCGCCGGAGATGTTCGACCCGCCGCGCGGGATCTACCTGATCGCCTACGACCCCCTGGGCCGCCCGGTCGCCACCGGCGGCTGGCGTGCGCAGGAGGCGGCGGGCGAGGAGGGGTACCGCGACGGGGACGCGGAGATCAAGCGGATGTACGTGGTGCCGGAGGCCAGGGGCCTCGGGCTGGCCCGGCAGCTCCTGGCCCGGCTGGAGGAGGACGCGCGGGGAGCCGGCAGGACCCGGATGGTGCTGGAGACCGGCATCGCGCAGCCCGAGGCCATGAACCTCTACGCCTCCAGCGGGTATCTGGAGCTGCCGCGTGCGGAGCACTTCGGGGTCTACCGCCACGAGCCGACCAGCCGCTGCTACAGCAAGAGCCTGCTGCCGTAGCGGACGGTCCGGCGGGTGACCGCGTTGCCCCGGGGCGACTCCGGCTCGTCACCGGCGTCCCGGGACAACACACCTAGGGCCGCTGACCCCCGGGAGTGGGGTCGGGCGGTGCCAGGGTGCGCAGGACGTCGAACTCGTTGCCCTCGGGGTCGGCCATGACCGCCCAGCTCCGGTCGGGGCCCTGGCCCACGTCCACCCTGACGGCGCCGAGTCCGAGCAGCCTGGCCACCTCCTCGTCGGTGCCGCCGTCGATCGGGCTGACGTCCAGGTGGAGCCGGTTCTTCACGGTCTTGCCCTCGGGTACTCGGATGAACACCAGGGTGGGCGGCATCTGACGGGCCAGGACCTCCTCGACGGTCGGCTCCCAGGAGCCGATCTCGACCTTGTCCTCGCTCCGGTCGATCACCGTGAAGCCCAGTACCGCGCACCAGAAGGCGGCGAGGCGCTCCGGATCGTGGCAGTCGACGACCAACTCGGTGAACCTACTGGTCATTGCTCCCCCTGGCTGGGATCCGACCCGGCCGGTGCGGACGGGCGCCCAGCAGCCTAGGGCCGCGCCGTTCGTGCGGCCTCCTGGGAGGGCGCCGCGACCACTTCCGGCAGCCGACCGTCCGCGGGCGCCGCCGGTTCCCGTCGCCGGCGGGCGCCCCAGAGCATCGCGGAGACCCCGAGCAGCAGCCAGCCGAGGAGCACGGCCAGGGGGAGTCCCGCCGCGTTGCCGTCGAAGAACGCGACGGAACGCAGCAGGCTCGCCCCGGCGCCGGTCGGCATCCACTGGCCGAGCGTCCCGACCGGCTCCGGCAGCATCTCCGGCGCCGAGGCGGCGCCCGACCACGGGTTGCCCAGCATCATCAGCAGCAGCGCCCCGACGCCGATGCCCGCCCTGCCCAGCAGTGCGGCGAGGCCGGCGACCGTCGCGCCGCCGGTGAGAACCATGAGCGCCAACGTGCCCGCCACCCGCCACCAGTCGCCGGCCAGCACCTCCAGCCAGCCGTGCGTGAGCGCGGTCGCCACCAGCCCGCCCCCGACCGCGGCGCCGGTCAGCGCGAGCAGCGCCCGGCCGCCGCGCAGACCGGTCAGCACGATCAGCACGCCCGTGGCGATTCCCGCCAGCACCAGCGGCAGCAGGCTGCTGCCGAAGATCGCACCCCTCGGATCGCCGGGCGGCGCCGGCACCACGTCGGTGACCTCGACCGAGGCGCCGGCCTGCGCCTCGGCGACGCCGACCAGCAGTTGCGCGATGCTGGCGCCACCCGCGCCGGCCGTCAGCACCTCCGTCGGCCCCGCGCCGTCCACCACGAAGGCGCCGTAGACCTCACGCTCCTCGATGGCCCGCCGGGCGGCGTCGGCGTCCGCGTACTCCCGCACCTCGAAGGCGTCACCCCGGTCCTCCAGCGCCTCGGCGACCTGCGCTGTCACCTGGGGGGCGCCGGCCACGCCGACGGGGAGCTCGTGCGGGCCGCTCCGCGCGTTCGGCCAGAGAAACGCCCAGAGCACGAAGCCGATCAGCAGCGGCACCGCGACGATCACCCCGATCAACGTCCTGGTCGCGGGGCGACCGGGGGTGGCAGGGGTGGCGCGGGTGGGGGAAGGGGATGGTGGCGTGGTCACGCCGGCCTCCGTCGGGCTCGTCAAAAAGAAGGATCGTTCGTTTTGCCGAATCTCACGGTGCGCCCGGCGGCTGCCGCTTGTCAAGAAGGAATGTTCGTTTTAGGTTCTCCCGTATGGCACGCGTTTCCCCCGAACACCTCGCGGCACGGCGGCAGCAGATCCTGGACGGGGCGGCGCGCTGCTTCGCGCGTGACGGTTTCCACGGCACCTCGATGCAGGACGTGCTGCGGGAGACCGGGCTGTCGGCCGGCGCGGTGTACCGCTACTTCCCGAGCAAGGACGCGATCATCGGCGCGCTCGCCGCGAACGTGCTGGCCACGGTGGGCCGCAGCTTCCAGCAGGCGGTCGAGTCGGGACATCCGCCGCCGCCCGACGAGCTGCTCACCCACGGCCTGCGGAAGGTCGCCGACCAGTTGGGCTTCCCGCCCTCGATGGTGATCCAGGTGTGGGCGGAGACGCTGCGCAACCCGGAGCTGCACGCGGTGTTCCAGGACGGGTTCGCACATCTGCTCGCGCTGTGGACGCGGATCGTCGTAACCTACCAGCGCGAGGGCCGGATGCGCGCCGACATCGAGCCCGAGTCGGTGGCGCGGGCGCTGGCCGCCAGTGTGCAGGGGTTTCTGCTCCAGCGCGGGCTCTTCGGCGCGGTCGACACCTCGGTGTTCACGGAGGGGATGCGGGGGCTGCTGTCCTTCGACGACGGGGCGGGCGAGCGCCCCGGCTGAACCGGCTGAACTGGCTGAACCGGCCGCACCGGCCGCACCGGCCGCACCGGCCGCACCGGCCGCACCGGCCGCACCGGCTGAACCGGCCGAACCGGCCGAACCGGCCGGCGCGGGCCGCACCGGTCGAAGGGCCGAGCCGGCGAGGCGGGCCAGGCGGGCGAGCCCCGTTCAGCCGTCGCGCCCGTCCGGCTCCGCGGCCCTGCCCGTGTCCGCGCCCTCGCCCGCCTTCGGCGGGTCGAACTCCGCGCGCAGCCGGCGGTCGAGGGCGAGGGAGACCTCGGCGTAGACCGCCTTCTTGGCCAGCGGCCGAAGCCGCGCCAGGGCCTCGGTCAGCCGCTCGACCTCCTCCTCGCTGGGCGGCGCGCCGCGCTCCGCGCGCCCCTCGCCGAGCACCTCGGGCAGCACCTGGCGCCGCAGCACCTCGGTGAAGATCTCGGCCAACGCCTCGGCGTGGGCGCGCAGTTCCCGGCCGGCCGTCAGCAGCGTGGCGAGTGGGATGCCCTCCTTGACCAGCGCGGACGACGCGTCCAGCAGGTCGCGGCTGACATGGACCACGCTCTCGCCCCGTGGGAGGAGATAGCCGATCGCCATCGCCTCGGTGACGTTTTCCGGCGCGGTCTCGCCCGCGTAGTAGTCGGCCAACTCCCGCGCGGTGAGCGGGACCTGCTCCTCCTCGGCCCAGGGCAGCGGCTCGTGGACGCCGAGCAGCCGCGCGGTGCGGCCGGTGTCCCGGCCGGAGGCGAACGCGGCCAGGATCTCGGCGATGCCGCCCAGGGTGTGGCCGCGTGCCAGCAGCTCGGAGATGGTGCGCAGCCGCTCCAGGTGCTGGTCGTTGAACCAGGCGACCCGCCCCTCGCGGCGCGGTGGCGGCAGCAGCCGGCGCTCCCGGTAGAACCGCAGGGTGCGCGGGGTGATCCCGGCCGCCTCGGCCAGCTCCTCCGCCCGGTACTCCCTGCCGCCCGCCACTTCCCGCCCTGCCGTCACACCCGGAAGTCTAGGCGCACGCCCCCTACCGGCCGGTACGTTTCTGCCCTACCCTCCGAACATGCCAGTGAATACTGGCAGCTTCCCGATGTCGAACGGAGGCTCAACGATGGAGTCCGTACGCGTCGCCGTGATCGGGGCGGGGTTCGGCGGGTTGGGCGCGGCGGTGCGGTTGCGGCGGATGGGCGTCACCGACTTCGTGGTGCTGGAGCGCGCCGAAGCGGTCGGCGGCACCTGGCGGGACAACACCTACCCCGGCTGCGCCTGCGACGTCCCCTCGCACCTGTACTCGTTCTCCTTCGCCCCCAACCCGCGCTGGCCGCGCAGCTTCTCGGGCCAGAAGGACATCCGCGCCTATCTGGAGTGGGTCACCGACACCTACGGCATCCGCCCCCATTTGCGGCTGGGCAACGAGCTGACCGGCGCCCGCTGGGACAGCGAGGAGCTGTGCTGGTGGATCGAGACGACCGCCGGGAGCTACCGCGCCCAGGTGCTGGTCTCGGCGACCGGCCCGCTCTCCGACCCCCGACTTCCCGACCTGCCGGGCCTGGAGACGTTCCCCGGCCGGGTCTTCCACTCCGCGCGCTGGGACCACGACTACCCGCTGCGCGGCAAGCGGGTCGCCGTCGTCGGCACGGGCGCCTCCGCGATCCAGTTCGTGCCCGCGATCGAACGGCAGGTCAACGAGCTGACCGTCTTCCAGCGCACCCCGCCCTGGCTGCTGCCCCGGATGGACCGCAGGACCAGCGGCGCCGAGCGCTGGCTCCACGAGCGGCTGCCGGTCACCGGCACGCTCCGCAGGCAACTGCTGTGGGGCATACGGGAGTTGCAGGTGGACGCCTTCGCCAGGCACCCCGCGGGGATGCGGGCCGTCGAGCAGCTGGCCCGCCTCCACCTGCGGCGTTCCGTGCGCGACCCCGCCTTCCGCCGCCGGCTGACGCCCGACTACCGGATCGGCTGCAAGCGCATCCTGCTCTCCAACGACTGGTACCCCGCGCTGACCAAGCCGCATGTCAGGGTCGTCGACTCCGGGCTCGCCGAGGTGCGCGGCTCTACCCTGGTCGCGCACGACGGCCGGCGGGTGGAGGCCGACGCGCTCGTCATGGGCACCGGCTTCCAGGTCAGCGACCTGCCGATCGCCCACCGCGTCAAGGGCGTCGACGGCACCACGCTGGCCGAGGAGTGGCGCGAGGGGATGGCCGCGCTGCGCGGCACCACGGCCGCCGGCTTCCCCAACTTCCTCACCGTCATCGGCCCCAACACCGGCCTCGGCAACTCCTCCATGATCCTGATGATCGAGGCCCAACTCTCCTATCTGGAGGACTATCTGGGCCGCCTCGACGCCCTCGCCGACCGGGATCTGGGCCCCGCCGCCCTGGTGCCGCGCCGGTCGGCCGTCGCCACCTGGAACGAGCGACTCCAGCGCCGGCTGGCCCGGTCCGTGTGGAACACCGGCGGCTGCGACAGCTGGTACCTGGACGCATCCGGGCGGAACACCACCATCTGGCCCGGTACCACGGGCGAGTTCCGCCGGGTCACCGACCACGTCGAACTCGCCGAATACGAGGTGCTGCGCCATGGCTGAGGACATCCGACGACTGCGCGTCACCTCCACCGGGGGCGCCCGCCTCCACACGGAGGTCAGCGGCCAGGACGACGCGCCGACCGTCGTCCTGGTGCACGGCTGGACCTGCGACACCACCTTCTGGCTCCCCGTCGCGCGCCAACTCCGCGCCGCCGGGCACCGCGTCGTCGCCTACGACCAGCGCGGGCACGGCCACTCCCGCCCCACGCCCGGCAGTTGCTCGGTCGAGGCGCTCGCCGACGACCTGTGCGCGGTGCTGGAGGCGACCCTCCCCGAGGGGCGGCGCGCCGTGCTCTGCGGCCACTCGATGGGCGCCATGACGGTCTTCGCCGCCGCCGACCGCCCCGAGCTGCGGGAACGCGCCGCCGCCGCGTTGCTGTGCAGCACCGGAACGGACCGGCTCGCCGGCGAGTCCACCGTGCTGCCGCTGCGTCCCGGCGGCTGGCGGGACCGCGCCCACCGCGCGTTTCTGCGGACCCGGCTGCCCTACGGGCCGCTCACCCCGCTCTCCCGGCGGATCATCCGCCACATCACCCTCGGGCCGGGCGCCACCCCGGGACAGTTGGAGGGGGTCGCGCGGATGGTCAACGCCTGCCCGCGCCGCGCCCGCGCCGAGTGGGGGGCGGTGCTCGCCTCGCTCGACCTCTCCGCGCACGTTCCCCGACTCGACCTGCCCGTCGCCGTGTTGCAGGGCACCGCCGACCGGCTCACCCCGCCGGTCCACGCCCACCGCATCCACGGCCGGCTCAGCCGCCCCGCCGGCCTCACCGAACTGCCGGGCATCGGGCACATGACCCCCGTCGAGGTGCCGGACACCGTGGCCGAGAAGCTCGGCGAACTGGCGAAGGAGTACCTGTGAGTGGATTTCCCCGCCGCCGACGCCCGCTCGCCGGGCAGGTGGTCGTCGTCACCGGCGCCGCGCGCGGCATCGGCGCCGAACTGGCCGACACGCTCGCCGGACGCGGCGCCCGCCTCGCCCTCGTCGGCCTCGAACCGGACCGGCTCGCCCGCGTCACCCGGAGTCTGCCGGGGGAGGCCGCGCACTGGACGGCGGACGTCACCGACGCCGACGCGATGCGCCGGGTCGCCGACGAAATACGGACGCACTACGGACGGGTGGACGCCGTGGTCGCCAACGCCGGCGTCGCCACCGGAGGCCCGTTCGCCGAGAGCCCGGAGGCCGTCTGGCGGCGGGTGATCGAGGTCAACCTGCTCGGCTCGGCCACGACCTGCCGCGCCTTCCTGCCCGCGCTGCGCGACAGCGGCGGCTACTACCTCCAGATCGCCTCGTTCGCCGCGATCACCCCGGCCCCGCTGATGACCGCCTACTGTGCCTCGAAGTCCGGTGTGGAGGCGTTCGCGCACAGTCTGCGGGCCGAGGTCGCCGCAGACGGCGTGCGGGTCGGCGTCGGCTATCTCAGCTGGACCGACACCGACATGGTGCGCGGCGCCGACGAGGACGAGCAACTGGCCTCCATGCGACGCAAGTTGCCCTTCCCCGCCAATCTCACCCACCCGCTGGCCCCCGCGGTCGCCCGGCTCGCCGCCGGCATCGAACGCCGCGCGGTCCACATCTACGCCCAGCGCTGGCTGCGCGCGGCCGTGCCGGTGCGCGGCGCGCTGCCGGCGGTGGTGGGCGGGCGCCTCGCGCAGCGGCGGCTGCGGGCGCTCGGCCCGGGGACCGGCCACCGCGGCCTGGTCGGCCCCGGCGGCCGCGCCGCCGGCTGAGCCGGACGGCACGGCACGGTGCCCCGTCCAGGCCCAGCCGGCCTGGACGGGGCACCGTGCGGAGGGCCGCCGACGAGCGGCGGCCCTCCGCGTGCACCGGGACGGAGCGGTGGGACTCAGCCGACCCGGCTCACCTGTCCTGCTGGCCGCGCTGCTTGGCGCGGTCGGCGGCCTTCTGGGCCTTGTCCTTGGCCTTGTCCATCGGGCTGTCGCCCTGGCCGCCCTTGTCGCCCTTGCGCTCCTTGGACTGCTCCTTGCCCTTGTCCATGGCGTCCTTGGCGCGGTCCTGGAGTTCGTGGGCCTTGTCCTTGAACTGGTCCGAGATGCCCATGTGCTGCCACTCCTCGCAGAGAAGACGGATTGGCCTGTCACGGGAACAAGCGGGTCAAAACCACCGTCCCGCATCCAGCGTCACACGGACCCGCCGTCCTCGCACTCCCGCGTCGGCGCCGCCGTCCTCGGCGGCAGCGGGGGGCGCCCCCGGTCGGGAACCCGCTGGTAGCCGGGCGGCCGGGCCGCCGGATGCCGCTCCAGCAGGTCGAGCGCGACCCGCACCGCCGTGTCCAGCACCACGGAACGCCCCTCCGCCCAGTCCAGCGGCGTGCGCAGCGCCTCGATGTCCGGCGAGACGCCGTGGTTCTCCACGTCCCAGCCGTAGGCGTCGAACCACGCGGCGTTCATCGGCACCGTGATCTCCGTGCCGTCCCCGAGCCGGTGCTCCCCGGTGATCCCGACGACCCCGCCCCAGGTCCGCGACCCCACCACGGGCCCGAGCCCCAGCAGCCGGAACGCCGCCGTGATCATGTCCCCGTCGGAGGAGGTCGCCTCGTCGGCGACCGCGACCACCGGGCCCCTCGGCGCGTTGGAGGTGTAGGAGACGGGCTGCGCGTTGCGCGTCAGGTCCCAGCCGAGAATGGTGCGGCTCAGCTTCTCCACCACCAGCTCGCTGATGTGGCCGCCCGCGTTGCCCCGGACGTCCACGATCAGCGCCTCGCGGTCGAACTCGCGCCGCAGGTCCCGGTTGAACTGCGCCCAGCCCGAGCCGCCCATGTCGGGGATGTGCACGTAACCGCAGCGGCCGGCGCTCAACTCCCGTACCAGCTCCCGCCGTCGGGCCACCCAGTCCTGGTACCGCAGCTGCCGGTCGTCGACCAGCGGCACCACGGCCACCCGCCGACGCCGGCCCGACTCGTCGGCGAAGGTCAGCTCCACGCTGGTGCCGCCGGTGCCGGCCAGCAGCGGCCACGGGCCGGCCGCCGCCTCCACCGGCCGCCCCCCGACATGGGTCAGCACCGCGCCCTCCCGCACCCCCGAACCGGCCAGCGGGGAACGCGCCTTGGAGTCGGACGAGTCGCCGGGCAGCACCCGCGCCAGCTGCCAGCCGGAACCGTCCTTCGTCCGGCAGAAGTTGGCCCCCAGCAGTCCCTGGGGCCGCTGGTACTGCCAGGGGCCCTCGTTGAGCCGACCCGCGCTGACATAGGCGTGCGAGGTGCCCAGCTCGCCCATCGTCTCGGTCAGCAGATCGGCGAACTCGTCCGGGCTCGCCACCCGTTCCACCAGCGGGCGGTACTGGTCGAGCACCGCCGACCAGTCGATGCCGCACATGCCCGGGTCCCAGAAGAAGTCCCGCACCAGCCGGCCCGCCTCGTCGAACGACTGCCGCCACTCGGCCGCCGGGTCCGCGACGTGCACGATCCGTCGCAGATCGATCCGGACCGCCGAGTCGCTGTCCGTGGAGTCGGTCGCGGAGACCACCGACAGGTCGTGGTCCTCGCTGACCACCAGCCGGGTGCCGTCCCCGCTGGGCGCGAACCAGTCGACGCCGTCGGCGAGTTCGCTCCGCTTCGCCTTGGCCAGGTCGAAGTGCTCCAGCGTCGGCTTGCCCGAGGTGTTGTCCGGATTGAGAAACGTCTCCCCGAGCGCGCCCGAGATCGGCCACCGCAGCCACACCAGCCCGCCGCCGCTGACCGGGTACAGCGAGGAGTACTTCGAGGCGGCCACGGGGAACGGCGTCACCCGGCTGCCCAGCCCCTCGACCTCCACGGTCACCCGCCCCTCGGCCCCCGCCTCCCCGACGTCGGCCGCGGTCTCGTCCGGGTCCAGACCTCCGGCGGCCGGCCGCCCCTCGGGAGTGATGGCGAACGGGGACCTGGTCGCCGAGGAGAGCGGCACCAGATAGGGACGGCAGCCCAGCGGGAACGACATCCCGCCGGTGTGCACGTCGTAGACGGGGTCGAAGCCGCGCCAGGAGAGAAAGGCGAGGAACCGCCCGTCGGAGGTGAAGACCGGCTCCTCGTCCTCGAACCGGCCGTCGGTGACCTCCACCACCGTCGGGGTCTCGGCGCCCAGCTCCGCGATCCGGATCTGGCTCAACGACCGCCCGATCCCCGGGTGCGCCCAGGCCAGCCAGCGGGAGTCGGGCGAGAACGCGAGGTCCCTGACGGGGCCGTTGACCGAGCGCGCGACCTCCGTCACGCGCGGCAGCAGCGCCTGCCCGGCCGCCTCGGCGGGGTCAGAACGCGTCTCCTCCCCACCGGCGCCACCGGCGGGGCCCGCGGCCGCGGGCGCGTCGGCGGCTTCGGTCACCGCTTCGGCGCCGGCCTCGGCGGAGGCGTTCCCTTCCCCCGCGTCGCCGTTCTCCTCCGCGGCGCCGTTCTCCTCCGCGGCCCCGCTCTCCTCCGCGGACCCGCCTTCCTTCTCGCGACCGGGAGCCGCGTCGCCGGGAGCCGCGTCGTCCGGTGCCGCGTCGCCGGGAGCCGCGTCGTCCGAGGCCGTCTCCCCGGAGGCGGCGCCCGCCTCCTCCGGCAGCCGCACCAGCAGCAGCCGCCCGTCGTGGGTCGCGACGGCGAGGCCCGTCCCGTCCGGGGTCGCCACCAACTCGCGTACGCGGCCCAGCGATCCGGTGGCCAGCCGCACCGGCTCGCGGCCGCCGCTGACCCGCGGGAGATGGACGACCTCGATGGCGTCCTCGCCGTCCGCGTCCGTGAGGTAGGCGATGCGGCCGGAGTCGCCCAGCATCTCCGGCAGCCGCACCCGTACGCCCGGCGCCTCGGCCAGCGCGCGGGCGGGCCCGTCCCGGTGCGTCAGCCAGTACAGCCCGCCCCGCACGCAGATCGCGCTGGCCCGGCCCGTGGTGTCGACGGTCAGCGACTCGACATGCGTGGGCGTGTGCACCTGGTAGGGCCGGCGCCCGGTGCGCGCCCCGCCCAGCCGCAGCGGCAGCCGGCGCGGCACGGAGCCGGGGCCCAGGTCCTCCAGCAGCCACAGCTCGCCCGCGCACTGGTAGACCACCCGGTGCCCGTCCGTCGAGGCGTGCCGTGCGTAGAACGCGTCATGGTCGGTGTGGCGCCACAGTCGACTGCCGTCGGGAAGGCAGGAGTAGAGGTTGCCGACGCCCTCATGGTCGGAGAGAAACGCGATTCGGTCGCCGACATACATCGGACTGTTCAACTGCCCGCCAAGATCGGCCAACAGCCGTTCGCCGTGGTGCCAGAGGCGTCCCGTTCCGCCGCCCCGGTACCGCTTCCAGTCCGCCGGGTCGTGGGAGGCGGCGCCGGTCAGCAGCAGGGTCTGCCGGTCCCCGCCGTTCCCCCGCACCGCGATGTCGGAGACCGGGCCCCAGGGCAGCTCCTCGCCGGGACCGCCGGCCGTCGGCACCGTGTAGGCGCGGGCGAAGTGGGAGAACGGCTGCTGGTGGGAGCCGATGGCCAGGATCCTGCTCCGCCCCGCGTCGTCGGGCGGCGTCCAGCCCCTGACGCGGGTGTCGTAGGAGGCCCAGTGCGTCAGCTGGCTGACCGGGCCGCCGTCGACCGGGGCGAGGTGGATCTCGGGGTCGAGCGTGCGCCAGCTGGTGAACGCGATGTGGCGTCCGTCCGGCGAGAACCTCGGCGGACCCAGCCGGGTACGATCGACGGTGAGTCGCCAGGCCCGGTCCCTCACCGTGCGGCCTGGGTCTGC
The DNA here is from genome assembly GCF_900230195.1 of Streptomyces zhaozhouensis. Classification (GTDB taxonomy): domain Bacteria; phylum Actinomycetota; class Actinomycetes; order Streptomycetales; family Streptomycetaceae; genus Streptomyces; species Streptomyces zhaozhouensis. The sequence goes on along the minus strand of NZ_OCNE01000011.1, from coordinate 42,894 downwards.
GGAGGGCAACGGAGCCAGCCACAGATCGTCTTCGGCGACAAAGCACAACAGGTCACCGTGGAGATGCGGAAATCTCAGATACCCGTCGGGACTCGGAGCCGAGGTCTCCGGTCGCGGGTGCGGCGGTGCGTCAGATGAGTTCGGTTCGTCGCTCACCCTCCCATGCTTCGGGTCACGGAAAGCAGCGGCAAGTCACAAAGCGGCACGAAAAGTGATTCGCATCACAAGCTCGTGACGGACTCATCCTCAACGGACTGTGCTGCGTCTCGTGACATGAGCTGACTCATCTGGTAATCGATCCACGACACCCGGACAGGAGAACCTGCCCCGTGGCTACGTTCTTGTACAAACTCGGACGCCTGAGCTTCCGGCGCCGCTGGTGGGTGGCGCTGCTGTGGCTCGCGCTCCTCTTCGGCATCGGCGGAGCCGCGGCCTCGGCGGGGACACCGCCGGAAGACGACTTCGCGCTCCCCGGCACGGAGGCCCAGGAGGCCTTCGATGTCATGGAGGAGCAGTTCCCCCAGGCCAACGCGGAAAACCTCGAATCCCGCGTGGTCTTCCAGACCCCCGACGGCTCCTCGCTGCTGGAGTCCCCCGAGTACCAGGCCGCAGTCGCCGACGTGCGCGCCGAGCTGGAGCAGGGCGACCTGGTCGCCTCGGTGACCGACCCGTTCGCGCCCGAGTCCGGCTCGGTCAACGCGGAGGGCGACACCGCCTACCTGTCGGTCTCGTACGACGCGACCTGGACCGACATCACGCCCGAGATGCGTGACCAGCTGATCGACGCGATGGACACCGGGCGTGACGCCGGGCTGACCGTCGAGGCCGACGGCGAGGTCGCGATGGGCGAGATGGAGATGGGCGGCGGTGAGGTCATCGGCATCGTGGTGGCCGCCATCGTGCTGGTCATCACCTTCGGTTCGCTGGTCGCCGCCGGTCTGCCGCTGCTGACCGCCCTCATCGGCGTCGGCGTCGCGATGATGGGCATCGCCGCGCTGAGCAGCACGCTCGGCCTGTCGGAGACCACCGGCATCCTGGCGATGATGATCGGCCTCGCGGTCGGCATCGACTACGCGCTCTTCATCGCCTCCCGCTACCGGGCCGAGCTGGTCGAGGGCCACAGCCGCGAGGAGGCCGCCGGCCGCGCCGTCGGCACCGCGGGCTCCGCCGTCGTCTTCGCCGGCCTGACGGTGATCATCGCGCTGGCCGGCCTCGCCGTGGTCAACGTCCCGGTCCTCACCAAGATGGGCTTCGCCGCCGCCGGCGCCGTCGCCGTCGCCGTGGTGCTGGCCCTGACCCTGGTCCCCGCCGCGCTCGGCATCGTCGGAAAGCGGATCTTCGGCCGCAAGCTGCGCAAGCAGAACCCGGAGACCGGCGTTCCGCACTCGCTGAACAAGCCGGGCCGGGAGAACGGCGGCACCCGCTGGGCCCGCGCCGTGCTCCGCCGCCCCGCGCTGGTGCTGGCCGCCTCCGTGGTGGGCCTCGGCGTGCTGGCCATCCCGGTGGCCAGCATGGAGCAGGGCCTCCCGGACAACGGCAGCCAGCCCGAGGACACCACGCTGCGCAAGTCCTACGACCTGCTGAGCGAGGGCTTCGGAGCGGGCTTCAACGGCCCGCTGATGATGGTCATCGAGAACGAGAACGCCGAGCAGGTCGCCGGCGAGGTCTCCGAGCGGCTCGGCGGGATGGAGGAGATCCTCGCCACCGCGCCGCCCAACGTGAACCCCGAGGGCACCGTGGCCACGGTGCTCGCCTTCCCGACCACCGGCCCGTCCGACCACGACACCACCGTCCTGGTCAACCACCTGCGGGACGACATAGCGCCGGAGATCGAGGCGGACACCGGCGCCAACGTGCTGGTCTCCGGCACCACCGCCGCCAACATCGACTTCTCCAAGGTCATGTCGGACGCGCTGGTGCCCTACCTGATCCTGGTGGTCGGCCTGGCGTTCGTGCTGCTGGTGCTGGTCTTCCGCTCGCTGGTCGTGCCGCTGAAGGCCGCCCTCGGCTTCCTGCTCTCCGTGCTCGCCGCGCTGGGGATCGTGGTCGCGATCTTCCAGTGGGGCTGGGCCGCCGACCTGATCGGCGTGGAGTCGACCGGGCCGATCATGAGCATGATGCCGATCTTCATGGTGGGTGTGATCTTCGGTCTCGCCATGGACTACGAGGTGTTCCTGGTCACCCGCATGAGGGAGGCGTACGTCCACGGCGAGGACCCGCGCCAGGCCGTCGTCACCGGCTTCAACCTCAACGCCCGGGTGGTCACCGCCGCCGCGGCGATCATGATCAGCGTCTTCGCCGGCTTCGCCGTCACGGGCGGCGACGCCATGATCAAGATGATGGGCATCGGCCTCGCGGCGGCCGTCCTGCTGGACGCCTTCGTGGTCCGGATGACCATCGTCCCGGCCCTGCTCGGCCTGATCGGGGAGCGGGCCTGGACCCTGCCCCGCTGGCTCGACCGCATCGTGCCCAACGTGGACGTCGAGGGTGAGTCGCTGGAGCGCTATCTGGAAGCCAACGGCAAGGGGCGCGCCTCGCTGAGCAAGGAGCGCGAGCCCGCCGGGGTCAGCTGAGTGAAGCGGCCGGCGACGGCCGTCGTGTGACCCGGCTTTCGAGCCGCGACCGGGTGTCATGAGGGGCCCGGCGCGGGGACATCGTTCCCCGCGCCGGGCCCCTCGGTCATGCGCCCCCGCCGTGCCACGGGTGGCCGGGAGGCGTCGGCACCCCTTTGCCGGGGGCGGGGCGTGGGCTAGGGTCTTGGGTCCGCGCGGGGGCGACCGTGTCGACAAGTCGGGAGGCGACGGTGCGAGCGAACGCGTCCTGGCGGCCCGCCCGTTCCCGGCCGCGGCCGGCCGCCGTGCCGGCCGTGCTCGCCGCGCTGGTCCTCTGCCTCTGGGCGCCACCCGGCGCCGCCGCGGCCGGCGCGGAGGAGTGCGTGCCCGAGATCGCGCCCGACACCGGCGAGGGCGCGGACCGGTTGCTGACCCTGGTCCGGGAGGAACGCGCCGCCGGCGGCGACGCCGCGCGGGTCGACCGGCTGCTGGCCGAGGTCGCCTGCCTCACCCCGGCGGACGCCCCCCGGGAGCGCGGCACCGTTCCGCCCGCCGACGGGCTGACGGTCGCGCCGCCCGAGGTCTACTCACTCGGCGAGGTCGCGGGGCGGGAGCGCTGGCTGGCGTTGACCGAGTGGGAGTGGAGCACCCTCCCCGACCACCCCATGACGGGCGACCAGGCCGTCGCCACCTGGTTCGACGTCCCGGTGACCCCGGTTCTCCAGGTCGTGCACCACTCCGGCGCCACCGACGCGTTCCCCAACGTCAGCCGCGAGGACGCCGCCGACGTCAACGGCTACGGTGTCGGCTTCCTCATCGCCCCGGAGCGGAACGCCGAGGACATGAACGTCGCCCTCGGCAGCGTCGCTCTCGTCTTCGAGACCGAGAGCTGCACACCGCTCACCGCGCGCGGCGCCTTCGCCCACGCCTGGAACGACACCGGGGTCGACGCGCTGAGCGTCACGGCCACCGGGGTGAGCTACACATGGAACGCCCCGGTCGACCGCGCCCTCAACGAGAGCGGGCCGACCGGGGTCACGGTCTGCCCCTGACCACGCGGTCGGGGCGGTTTCCCGTTCCGGGTCAGGGAGCGGCGGCCAGCACCTCGGCCACCACCGGGCCCGCGAACTCGCCACCGTGGCCCGAGTTCGGCACCACGGCCGCCGCCGCCAGGTCGTTGCGGTAGCCGGTGAACCAGGCGTTGGGCTTCTCCTGGCCGTCCACCTCGGCCGAGCCGGTCTTGGCGCCGATGTCGCCACCGAGCCCGGCCATCGCCTCGGCCGCCGTGCCGTTGGTGGCCGTCCGGTTCATCAGGGAGCGCAGCTGGTCGGCGTGCGGCAACGGGCCGTCCGTGGCGGCCAGTTCCAGCCCGGCGAAGTCCACGGGCACCAGATGCGGCTGGGCGAACGCGCCGTTCTTCACCGTCGCCGAGACGGACGCCATGGTCAGCGGGTTCATCCGCACCGCGCCCTGGCCGATCAGCTGGGCCGCCATCTGCGCCTGCTGCTCCACCGGCACCCGGCCGTCCATCGTGGTCGCGCCGGTCTGCCACTCCAGGCCGAGGCCGAAGGCGTTCCGCGCGTGCGCCCCGAGGTCGTCGTCCGCCAGCTCGGGGGCCTGGCTGATGAACGCCGTGTTGCAGGAACGGGCGAAGCTGTCGGCGAAGGTGCCGTTCTCGATCTCGAACTCGTCGAGGTTCTGGAACTCCCAGCCGCCGTGCTCGAAGAACTTCGGACACGGGTGCTTGGCACCCGGGTCGGCCAGCCCCTGCTCCAGCAGCAGCGAGGCCGTCACGATCTTGAACGTGGAACCGGGGGCGTAGCTGCCCTCCAGGGCTATGTCCGTGCCGTCAGGCTCGGCGTTGGCGATCGCGCGGATCGCTCCCGTGCTCGGCTGGATCGCGACCACGGCGCCGTGTCCGGTGCCGGCCACGGCGGCCTCGGCGGCCTGCTGGAGCGCGGGGTCCAGGGTGGTCGGCACCTGCCCGGCGACCGGCTCGGCCAGTTCGAGCAGCGTCTCCACCGGCTCGCCCTCGGCGTCGGCGATCACCACGGCGCTGCCGGCGTCGCCGCCGGACTCCTCCGCGTAGCGCTCACGCATCTCGTTGAGCACCGGGACCAGGCCGGGGAACTCCTCGGCCGTCAGCTCGCTGCCGTCCTCCGCCAGCACCTCGACCGGCGGCAACTCGCCGCGCGGACCGACCTGGAGGGTCTGGTCCTCGGACAGTCGCGGGTGCACCACGGTCGGGGCCCAGTCGACCAGGACCTCCCCGCTCTCCTCGTCCCGCACCACGGCCAACTCGGAGGCGTAGGCCAGCTCCTGGGCCTGCTCGCCGTGGGTGACCTCGAAGGCGATGTCGTAGGGGACACCGGTGCCGTCCACCGCGCCCGGCTCCAGGGCCAGCGCGCCGACCGCGTCGTTCTCCGTCAGCACGGCCAACGCGGCACGCGCGGCCTCCGGGTCGTCGGTCAGCTCGGCCGCGGCCTCGGCGTCGCCCCCCGCCCAGGCGGTCAGAAAGGCGTCGGCGGTCTCGGTGGTCTCCTCCTCGGTCGGGGGACCCGAGGGGACCTCGTCGGCCGGCTTGTCGTCGTCGCGTCCGGCGACCGTGTCCGAACCGCCGTCGCCCTCGTCGCTGTCGAGAAGGCTGTAGGCCCCGAAACCGGCCAGAGTCGCGACGGTGACGCAGACACCGCCGAGCACCGCGAGCCGTTGTTTTCTGTCCATCCCGCACCTGCCCCCTCGCGCGCCTCGACGCCCGGGTCAAACGGCGTCGTACGCCGTGCCACCTGCGCGGACGCCACCCATGTCATCCGCTCCCCGCAGCCTACCGGCTACCCGCCGTTAGCCTGACCGGAGGAGGCCCGTGAGACCACGCCTATGCGGGGACGTGTCCTGCCCGTGTCCTGGGTGTCCTCACTGTTCGACGTGGTCGTCCCCGGGCCAGCCGACGATCAGGTCGTCGCCGCCGTCGCCGGTGATGTGGTCGTTCCCCGGGCCGCCGAAGAGCACGTCGTCGCCCTCGCCGCCCGAGATGTGGTCGTCGCCGGTGCCGCCGTAGACGACGTCGTCGCCGTCCCAGCCCTCGATCATGTCGTCGCCGGGGCCGCCGTGGAGGACCTCGTCGATGGGCTGCCCCATCAGATGGTCGTCGCCCGCGCCGCCGAAGAGCGCGCCATAGCCCATCAGCATGTCGTCGCCGTCGTCGCCGAAGACCAACTCCGCCGTGTGCGCGTGCAGTTCGTCGTCGCCGGCGCCGCCGCGCACCATCGTGACGCCGGGCTCGCTGGTCACGACGTCGTCGTCGCCGTCCCCGAGCAGCACCCGGACGTCGTCGGTGCGGGCGTCGCCCACCGGCAACTCGCAGGCCACGAACAGCTCGTTGTCCGGCTCCGGGTACGCGCAGTGCTCGCCCGCGGTGATCGGCACGGCGTCGACGAAGCCGACGCGGCGCACCTCGTCGCCGGTGTCCATCGAGAAGACATGCAGGTCGTTGGCTTCGGGGCCGCCCTCGTAGACGATCCTGAGGGTGTGTCCCTCCCAGTCGGCGCCGACGGTCGCGCCGCCGGCGGCCCCCTCGTCCGCGGTCGCGGGCGCCGCGCCGAGGCCGGCGGTCACCAGGGCCAGCAGGACCGTGGACGGGATGAGCCGTGACCGCTTCATGGACGCGTCCTCACTCTGGGGGGCGACGGTTGTCATGTGGTTGTCGTGCGCATACCAGAATTGCCGCCGCCACTCTCCCGCACGCCGCGCGTTCCGTCCACACCTCCGACACCAACGACCCGGTGTCGGCGGCCAGTTCGGGTTAACCCCACCCGAGGAGTGCGGGTGCCCCGATGGTGGCCTGGCCCCGGAACGGCGAGGCTGGCCGCCATGAACCCACGCAGCGCCTTCCGCCGCCGCCCCCGCCGCACCGCCGGCCTCGCCGTCGCCCTCGGCTGCGCCACGGCGGCCGCGCTCGCCGGCGTCTTGGGGCCGGCCGCCGCGGGCGAGGCGGACGCGGGCGCGACGCTGCGCCGCGACGCCGAGGCCGTCCACCGGGCCGGCGCCGTCGGCGTCACCGCCGTGCTCGACACCCCCGACGGCACCCGCGCCGCGCACAGCGGCACCGCCGACCTGGCCACCGGCGCGCCCGCGCGCCCCGACGCGCGCTTCCGCGCCGGCAGCACCGCCAAGCCGTTCGTGGCGACCGTCGCCCTGCGACTCGTCGCCGAGGGCGAACTCTCCCTCGACGACACGGTGGAGGAGTGGCTGCCGGGGCTGGTCGCCGGCAACGGCCACGACGGCACCCGCGTCACCGTCCGCGACCTGCTCCAGCAGACCAGCGGCCTGCCCGACTACCTCCCCCGCCCCGACGTGCTGCCCGCCTTCCACTCGGCCGAGGGCTTCCACGCCCACCACCTGCGGCGCTACACCGACGAGGAACTGGTCGAGGGGGCGCTGCGCTCACCCGAGGAGTTCGCGCCCGGCAGCGAGTGGGGCTACTCCAACACCAACTACGTCCTCGTCGGCATGATCATCGAACGCGTCACCGGCAACTCCTGGCAACGGGAGGTGCGCGACCGCGTCATCGAGCCGCTGGGCCTGGCCGACACCGAAACGCCCGAGGACGACCCGTACCTGGAGCCCCCGTTCCTCAGCGGCCACCACGTCTTCCCCGAGGGCGGGGAGTACGTCGACACCACCGTCTTCCACCCGTCGGCCGCCAGCGCCGGCGGCGCGCTGGTCACGACGCCGGGCGACATCGACCGCTTCCTGACCGCCCTGCTCGGCGGCGAACTGCTGCCGCCCGAGCAACTCGACGAGATGCTGCGCGCCCGGGACACCGGGCGGGAGGGCGTCGGCTACGGCCTCGGCCTCTTCCGACGCGAGCTGAGCTGCGGCGGCGTCTACTGGGGCCACAGCGGCACGCTTCTCGGCTACCACAACGAGAACGGCGTCACCCCGGACGGCGAGCGCGCGGTGACCGTCGCCACCAACAGCTTCGACTTCGCCGACGAGGCGGCCCAGGACCGCGTCGACGCCGCCATGACCGGCCTCGTCGACCGCGCCCTGTGCGCGGAGTGAACGCCGGCGGCCCGTCCGTCGGGCCCGCTATATCCAGGTCGGCAGCCACATCCGCGCCCGCCAGCCCTCGCGGGTGATCTCCTCGCCGGTGTAGATCGGATAGAAGTAGATGAAGTTCCACACGATCAGCAGCACCAGCACGCCCACCGTCACGATGCCGATCACCCGCCGCCGCTCCGAGCTGCCCGGGGGGCCGAGGAGGGCGCCGACGAGGAAGGCGACCGCCAGGCAGAGGAAGGGGCTCAGCACCACCGCGTAGAAGTAGAAGATGGTGCGCTCCTGGTAGAGCAGCCACGGCAGGTAGCCGGCGGCCACCGCGCACAGCAGGGCGCCCGCGCGCCAGTCGCGGCGCAGCAGCCAGCGCCACAGCGCGTACGCCAGCGCCACGCACGCCGTCCACCACAGCAGCGGCGTCCCCAGCGCCAGCACCTCGCGGACGCAGCCGCCGGTGTAGCCGCAGACCGGGGACTCCGGGTCGCTCTCCACCAGCGGCTGTCCGTGATCGGCCGAGACGTAGTAGTAGGTGACGGGCCTGGCGGCGACCAGCCAGGTGAACGGGTTCGACTCGTAGGGGTGGCTCGACGTCAGCGCCACATGGAAGTCGTAGACCTCGAAGGTGTAGTGCCACAGCGAGCGCAGCGGCCCCGGCACCCAGGACCAGGAGCTGTCGGCGCCGGCCTCGTGGTGCCAGTTCCGGTAGTAGCCGCCCGAGGTGGCGAACCAGCCGACCCAGGAGACCAGATAGGTCACCAGCGCCACCGGCACCAGCGAGGTGAACGCCGGGAACGCGTCCCGGCGCAGCACCGTGCGGAAGGGGGCGCGCGCGCCGGCCGAGCGGCGCGCGCCCATGTCCCACAACACCGCCATCAGGCCGAAGGCGGCGAGGACATAGAGCCCGTTCCACTTGGTCGCGCACGCCAGCCCCAGGCAGACCCCGGCGGCCAGCCGCCACGGACGCGGCCCGAGGCCGAGGCGCTCGGCGACCGAGGGGTCCGAACGCAGCAGCCCGTCGGGCCCGGTGGGCAACGCGGCGGCCAGCCGCGCCCTGGCCGCGTCGCGGTCGATCAGCAGGCAGCCGAACGCGGCCAGCAGCCAGAACATCAGCACCAGATCGAGCAGCGCGGTGCGGCTCATCACGAAGTGCAGCCCGTCGACGGCCAGCAGCAGCCCGGCCAGGCAGCCGAGCGCGGTGGAGCGGAAGAGCCGGCGGCCGATGCGGCAGACCATCAGCACCGAGAGCGTGCCGAGGAGCGCGACCATGAACCGCCAGCCGAACGGCGTCAGCCCGAAGAACCACTCGCCGACGGCGATGGCCCACTTTCCGGCCGGCGGGTGCACCACGTAGGCGGCGGTGTCGCCGAGCGGCGTCGCGCCCTCGATGATCTGCTCGTCGGCCTTGTCCGACCAGTCCGTCTCGTAGCCGTGGTGAAGCAGCGACCAGGCGTCCTTGGCGTAGTACGTCTCGTCGAATATCACGGCGTCCGGGGAGCCGAGGTTGACGAAGCGCAGCACCCCCGCGAGCAGCGCCACCAGCAGCGGACCGCCCCACGCCATCGCGCGGGCCAGCCGCGCGGCGCCCGAGGCCGAGAAGCCGAGGTAGCGCCACATCCAGCTGCCCGGCTCCGGGTGGCTGGGCACCAGACGTTCCCGCAGGTCGGCCGCGCGGGACGGCAGATAACCGAAGGCGCGCAGCCGACCGGCCCAGCCGGTGGGGTGCTCCGGTTGTTCCGGCGGTGCGTCGGTGACGGTCTGGCTGCTCATCACGGGCCATCTTGGCATCCGGTGATCGGCGTCCCCCGGCGGATGGGTGAGGATGGGGGGCGTGACGGGCACGGATGAGGGCGTTCTGGTACTGGCCGGCACCCCGATCGGCGAGGTGGGCGACGCCCCGCCGCGGCTGGCGGCCGAGTTGGCGGAGGCCGACGTGGTGGCGGCGGAGGACACCCGCCGGCTGCGACGGCTCGCGTCGACGCTGGGGGTGACGGTCGGCGGCCGGGTGGTCTCCTACTTCGAGGGCAACGAGGCCGCGCGCACCCCCGAGCTGGCCGACGAACTGGCGGGCGGCGCCCGGGTGCTGCTGGTCACCGACGCGGGGATGCCCTCGGTCTCCGACCCCGGCTACCGGCTGGTCGCCGCGGCCGTGGAACGCGGGGTGCGGGTGACGGCGGTGCCCGGCCCCTCGGCGGTGCTGACGGCGCTGGCGGTCTCGGGGTTGCCGGTGGACCGCTTCTGCTTCGAGGGGTTCCCGCCGCGCAAGCCGGGCGAACGGTCGGCGCGGCTGCGGGAGCTGGCGGACGAGCGCCGCACCCTGGTCTTCTTCGAGTCGCCGCACCGGCTGGCCGCCTCGCTGACCGCGATGGCCGAGACGCTGGGCGCGGAGCGGCGCGCGGCGGTCTGCCGCGAGCTGACCAAGACGTACGAGGAGGTGCGGCGCGGCCGGCTGGACGAGCTGGCGCGCTGGGCGGAGCCGGGGGTGCGCGGCGAGATCACGGTGGTGGTCGCCGGCGCCGAGCCGGCCCGGCGGTCGGCCGAGCCGGCCGCACTGGCGGAACGGGTCGCGGCGCGGGAGGCGGCCGGGCAGCGCCGCAAGGAGGCCATCGCCGAGGTGGCCAGGGAGGCCGGCGTCCCGAAACGGACCGTCTTCGACGCGGTGGTCGCGGCGAAGAGCTGACTGCCGGGGCGGGGCCGACCGCGGGTCTGCGGTGTCCCGGTGGGTTGTCGCCCGCGGGCCGTGGTGGCTTGGCCGTCGGCGCTCGCCACGGTGTGCCCGGGGGCGCGGGGAACTGCGCGGGCAGTCGGCCGCCGGAGCGAGGTCGACCACTCACCCGTCGTGACCCGGTGGGTTGTCGCCCGCGGACCGCCGGAGGCACCCGCGCCCGTAGGATCGAGCCATGCCCAAGTCCGCCAAGGCGAAGGCCGCCGAGCACGTGCCGCCGCCGCTTCCCGAGCCGCTGGCCGTGCCGGTCGCCGATGCGCACACCCATCTCGACATGCAGTCGGGCACGGTCGAGGAGGCGCTCGCGAAGGCCGCCGCCGTCGGGGTGCCGCGCGTGGTGCAGATCGGCTGCGACGTGGCCCGCGCCCACTGGGCGGTGAAGGTCGCCGCCGAGCACCCCGACGCGATCTGGGCCGCCGTCGCGCTGCACCCCAATGAGGCCCCGCGCATCGAGGCCGAGGAGGGGCCGGCCGCGTTGGACGCCGCGCTCGCCGAGATCGCCGAGCTGGCCGTCTCGCCGCACGTCAGGGCGATCGGCGAGACGGGCCTTGACTACTACCGCACCGGCGCGGACGGCGTCGCGGCGCAGCAGCGTTCGTTCCGTGCCCATCTGCGGCTGGCCAAGGAGCTGGACAAGGCGCTGGTGATCCACGACCGGGAGGCGCACGCCGACGTGTTGCGCCTGTTGAAGGAGGAGGGCGCCCCCCGGCGCACCGTCTTCCACTGCTACTCGGGCGACGCCGCGATGGCCGAGACCTGCGCCGCCGAGGGGTACTTCCTGTCGTTCGCCGGCAACGTGACCTTCCGCAGCGCCCAGCCCCTGCGCGACGCCCTCGCGGTGGCGCCGCCCGAGCTGCTGCTGGTCGAGACGGACGCCCCGTTCCTCACCCCGGTGCCGTTCCGCGGCCGGCCCAACGCGCCCTATCTGATCCCGGTCACGCTGCGCGCGATGGCCGAGGTGAAGGGGATGGACGAGGCGGAGCTGGGCCGGCACATCGCCGCCAACACCGAGCGGGTCTTCGGATGAGCGCCGAGCCGACGGCGCTGCTCGGCCCGGCCGAGGTGCGCGAGCTGGCCGGCGCGCTGGGCGTGCGCCCCAGCAAGCAGCGCGGACAGAACTTCGTGATCGACGCCAACACGGTGCGCCGGATCGTCCGCGCCGCCGCCGTGGACGCGGGCGACACGGTGCTGGAGATCGGGCCGGGGCTCGGCTCGTTGACGCTGGCGCTGCTGTCGGTCGCCGACCGGGTGGTGGCCGTCGAGATCGACGACACCCTGGCCGCCGCGCTGCCCGCCACGGTCGCCGCCCGGCTGCCCGAGCGCGTCGACCGCTTCCACCTGGTGCACGCCGACGCCCTGGGCGTCACCGAGCTGCCGGGCGCGCCGCCCGACGCGCTGGTGGCCAACCTGCCGTACAACGTGGCCGTTCCCGTGCTGCTGCACCTGCTGGCCGCCTTCCCCAGCCTGGAGCGCGGGCTGGTGATGGTGCAGTCCGAGGTCGCCGACCGGCTGTGCGCGCCGCCGGGGTCGAAGGTCTACGGCGTGCCGTCGGTGAAGACCGCCTGGTACGCGGAGGCCCGCAGGGCCGGCGCGATCGGCCGCACCGTGTTCTGGCCGGCGCCCCGGGTCGACTCGGGGCTCGTGGCGCTGGTCCGGCGTGAGCCGCCGCGGACCACGGCCGGCCGCGAGGAGGTCTTCGCGGTGGTCGACGCGGCCTTCGCGCAGCGCCGCAAGACGCTGCGCGCGGCCCTGGCCGGCTGGGCCGGCTCGCCGGCCGCCGCCGAGGCCGCCTGCCGCGCCGCGGGCGTGGACCCGACCGCGCGGGGCGAGTCGTTGACCGTCGCCGACTACGCCAGGCTCGCCGAGCACCGCCCCCCGCCCCCGGCCGGCTGACCTCGGCCGCCACCCCCAGAACCGCTTGTCGACGCCCAGGGAACCCTCATGACCGCCGCGCCCTCCGTGACCGTCCGCGTGCCAGCCAAGGTCAACGTCCAGCTGACCGTGGGGCCGCCGCGCGCGGACGGCTACCACGATCTGGCCAACGTCTTTCTCGCCGTCGCCCTGCACGACCTGGTGACCGCCACCGAGGCCGAGGAGCTCTCCGTCGGCTGCGTCGGCCCCGGCAGCGACCAGGTGCCGACGGACGACGGCAACCTGGCGGTACGCGCGGCCAGGCTGCTGGCCGCGCACCACGGTCGCACGCCGCGCGTCCGGCTCGACATCGTCAAGGACATCCCCGTCGCCGGTGGCATGGCCGGCGGCAGCGCCGACGCGGCCGGCGCCCTGCTGGCCTGCGACCGGCTCTGGGGCACCGCCACGCCGCGCGACGAACTGCTGGCGATCTGCGCCGAGTTGGGCTCGGACGTGCCGTTCAGCCTGGTCGGGGGCGCCGCGCTGGGCCGGGGCCGGGGCGAGAAGCTGACCGAGCTGCCGGTGGGCGGCGTCTTCCACTGGGTCTTCGCGCTGGCCGACGGCGGCCTCTCGACGCCCGCCGTCTACCGCGAGTGCGACCGGCTGCGCGGCGCGGCGCACGTGCCGCCGCCGGAGCCGGACCCGGCGCTGCTGGCCGCGTTGGCCGCCGGTGACGCCGCCGCGTTGGCGCCGGCGCTGGCCAACGACCTCCAGCCGGCCGCGCTCGCCCTGCGCCCCGCGCTCGCCGCGACCCTGGCCACCGGCCGGGCGGCGGGCGCGCTCGCCGGGCTGGTCTCGGGGTCGGGGCCCAGCTGCGCGTTTCTGACCGGGAGCGCGGAGGAGGCCGCGGCGGTCGCCGAGGCGCTGGCCGCCTCCGGCCACTGCCGCGCGGCCCGCGCGACGACGGGGCCCGCCGCCGGGGCGACTACCATCGACTCCCATGCCTGAACCGTCTAGGACCGCCCGCTCGGCGTCCTCAAGCAGCACCTCCCGGGGCACCAGGAACCTGGTCAACCTCGAAGCCATCAGCAAGGTCTACGGGACCCGCGCGCTGCTCGACGGCGTCTCCCTCGGGGTCAACGAGGGCGACCGCATCGGCGTCGTGGGGCGCAACGGCGACGGCAAGACCACCCTGATCCGGCTGCTGGCCAGACAGGAGCCGCCGGACGACGGCCGCGTCACGCACTCCGGCGGGCTGCGGCTCGGGGTGCTCACCCAGCACGACTCGCTCGACCCGAAGGCCACCGTGCGCCAGGAGGTGCTCGGCGAGCTGGCCGACCACGAGTGGGCGGGCGACGCCCGGGTCCGCGACGTGCTCACCGGGCTCTTCGGCGGGCTCGACCTGCCGGGCTTCCCGCAGGGGCTGGAGACGGTGATCGGCCCGCTCTCCGGCGGTGAACGGCGGCGGATCGCGCTGGCCAGGCTGCTGATCGCCGAGCAGGACCTGATCGTGCTTGACGAGCCGACCAACCACCTCGACGTGGAGGGCATCTCCTGGCTCGCCGACCATCTCTCGCGCCGGCGTTCGGCGCTGGTGACGGTCACCCACGACCGCTGGTTCCTGGACCGGGTCTGCACCCGGATGTGGGACGTGCAGGGCGGTACGGTCCACGGCTACGAGGGCGGCTACAGCGACTACGTCTTCGCCCGGGCCGAGCGCGAGCGGATCGCGGCGAGCGAGGAGGCCAAGCGGCAGAACCTGGTCCGCAAGGAACTGGCCTGGCTGCGGCGCGGCGCCCCGGCCCGCACCAGCAAGCCGAGGTTCCGCGTGGAGGCGGCCAACGACCTGATCGCGGACGTGCCGCCGCCCCGGGACAGCGCGGAGCTGATGGGCTTCGCCAGCGCGCGGCTCGGCAAGACCGTCTTCGACCTGGAGGACGTCACCGTCCGGGTGGGCGCGGAGGGCGACGGCGGGCGCACCCTGCTGTCCGGGCTGACCTGGCAGTTGGGCCCCGGCGACCGGGTGGGCCTGGTGGGCGTGAACGGCGCGGGCAAGACCTCGCTGCTGCGCGCGCTGGCCGAGACCGCCGTGGGCGCCGAGTCGCCGCTGCTGACCGGGGGCCGGGTCACGGTGGGCAAGACGGTGCGGCTGGCGTATCTCTCCCAGGAGGTCGCCGAGCTCGACCCGGCGCTGCGGGTGTTGCAGGCCGTGGAGAGCGTGCGCTCCCGCGTCGACCTGGGCAAGGGCCGGGAGATGACCGCCTCGCAGCTGTGCGAGCGGTTCGGCTTCGGCAAGGAGAAGCAGTGGACGCCCGTGGGCGACCTCTCCGGCGGCGAGCGGCGCCGGCTCCAGCTGCTGCGGCTGCTGATGGACGAGCCGAACGTGCTCTTCCTCGACGAGCCGACCAACGACCTGGACATCGAGACCCTGACCCAGCTGGAGGACCTGCTGGACGGCTGGCCCGGCACGCTGGTGGTGATCAGCCACGACCGCTTCTTCGTGGAGCGCACCACCGACCGGGTCTGGGCGCTGCTGGGCGACGCCAGTCTGCGGATGCTGCCACGCGGGATCGACGAGTATCTCGAACGCCGGGCGCGACAGCGGGAGTCCGCGCCGGAGCCGGCCCGCGCCTCCGCACCGGCCGCCCCGGCGAAGCCGGCCCAGCTCTCCCGGGCGGCCCAGAAGGAGATCCAGCGGATCGAGCGCCAGCTCGACAAGCTGTCCGGCCAGGAGTCGGCGCTGCACACCGAGATGGCCGAGCACGCGACCGACTTCTCCCGGGTGGCCGAGCTGGACGCGAAGCTGAGGGAAATCTCCCAGGAACGCGACCGTCTGGAAACCCGCTGGCTGGAGTTGGCCGAAGAAGGCTGAAGGGGTTCGTTCGCGTCGCGCAGACGCCTCCTTTTGATTGCGGGCCGGTCACGGGTGTCGCGGAACCGCAACCGCATCGGGGACTGTCGGTGTCCGGTGATAGAAAGAGGAACCGTGCGCGACCGCTCCGTTCGCGGTCTTCTCAGCGCAAGTCGGGCAGGATCGCCCGAAGTCGTACGTAACTGTCCGACCCGGGGGGATCGATGTCTCAACCGCCACCACCGCCGAACCAGCCGCCGGGCCCGCCGGGCGAGCGGCCCGAGCAGCCGCCGGCCGCGCCGGGGGGCTTCGGCCCGCCGGCGACGCCGCCGCCGGGCCCGCCCGGCGCCACCCCGTCCTACGGCACCCCGCCGGCCACCGGGGGCGACCCGGGCACGCCGCCCTCCTCGCCGGCCGTGCCGCCGCAGGGGCAGCCGGGCCAGCCCGGTTACGGCTACCCGCAGACGCCCCCCGCCGGTGGTTACGGCTTCCCGCAGGGCGCGGCGACGCCCCCTCCGCCCGCCGGGTACGGCTTCCCGCCGGGCGGTGCCACGCCGCCGCCCTCGGGGTACGGCTTCCCGCCGGGCGGCCCGGCGAGCCAGCAGCCCACGCTGGGCGGCGGCTTCGCCGCGACCCCGCCCGCGCCCTACGGCGCCCCGCCGACCGCCGGCGGCCAGGCCGGTTTCGGCGCCACCTACGGCGGGCCAGGCGGCGCCGTCCCGCCGCCGGGGTCCCCCGGGGCCGGTGGCGGCAAGCGCCCGCCGGCCTGGATGCTGGTGCTCGGCGTGGTGCTGGTGGTGCTGCTCGCCGGCGGCGGCACGTACTTCTTCGTCTTCGCCGACGACGACAAGGAGACGACGGCCAACCGGGACGCGGGCGGAGACGGCGGGGAAGCCGAGGGCGAGGGGGAGGGTGAGGGCGAGGGCGGCGGGGGATCGCTGCCGAGCGAGCCCATCCAGGCGTCCCTGGCCTGGGAGACCCCGCCGTTGGAGGTCGCCGAGGGCGACAACCTGATCCGCTCCGGCGGTGCGTGGTTCGTGGACGACGCCGTGGTGCGTGTCCTGGGTGACGAGCTGATCTCCTACGACCTCGCCACCGGCCAGGAGAACTGGAAGCTCCCCTTCGAGATGTCCGGCGGCAACTGCAACGCCTCGCCCAACGTCGACGAGAACCGCGTCGCGATCCTCCAGGGCCGCGACTGCGAGGTCGTCTCCGTGGTGGACATCTCCGCCGGCGAGGAGATCGCCAGCATCCCGTTGAACAGCTCGGTCACCCCCGACCGCTACCAGTACCCGGCGATCCTCGGCGACACCGTCGCGGTGAGCTGGGGCATCGGCGGCGGGCTGTACCAGATCTCCACCGGTGAGCAGCTGTTCGTCTCCTCCTCCGAGGGGGGCGGCGAGTGCGTCGAGGTGTCGTACATGGTCGTCGAGCAGGAGTTCGTCTCGCTGGTGGAGTGCGGCTGGCTCGGGGACGAGGGCGGCAGTGTCCGCGCCACCAACGAGGCGGGCGACCCGAGCTGGGAGTGGGAGTTCACCGACTTCGAGGGGCAGGAGATGGACGTGCGTTCCGTCCTCTCGGTCTCCCCGCTGACCCTGGTGGTCCACGTGGGCGACAGCCTGAGCGAGTCCTCGGAGAAGATCGTCGTGATCAACGAGGAGCGCACGGAGATCCAGCACGTCCTCGACTACGACACCGACCGCTACCTCCAGCCCTGCGAGAACCAGGTGTTCCCCTCCTGCGCGCTGGGCGTCGTCCACGAGGACTACCTCTACCTCGCCACCAACGACATGACCGGGGACAACGCGGTGGTCGCGTTCAACCTGTCCACCGGGCTGGCCGAGTACGAGGCCCCGGCGATCAACGGCGGCCAGATCCGCCCGTTCGCCGAGCAGGACGGCAAGATCCTCGCCTACCAGCCCGCCACCTCCGAGTTGGAGGGCATGGTGGTGGCCCTCGACCCGGCGGCGGAGGAGCTGTCGCCGGTGATGGCCCTGGACCGGGCGGCGCTCTCGAAGGAGTACGGGATGATGGGGAGTGGCCTCTTCGCCCACGACAGCCTCCCGATGTGGCACGAGAACACCCTGGTCCTCAACGACCGCGTGGTGTACGAGAGCGAGGAGTCGCCGCCTTCGGTGCTCGCCTATCGATGAGCCGCGCACTGGCGTGGAGGCGCCCGACCGCGCGGGCGCGCGAGGCGCCGGCGCGGTCAGCCCGGGGACCCGGTCGGCCAGGGGAGGGGCGAGGATGACGCTCAGGGTGGTGGTGGTCGACGACCGCAGGCTGGTCGCCGAGGTGCTGGCCTCGGCGCTGCGGGTGCGCGGCCACCGGGTGCTGGGGGCCGCTTCCCCGGCGGCGCGGGCGGTGGAGCTGGTGCCGGCCAAGCAGCCCGAGGTCTGCCTCTTCGGCTGCGCCGACCCCGAGGCGCCCGACGCGCTGGCGCCGGTGGGCCGGCTGGGCCGGGAGTTCCCGCGCTGCGCGGTGGTGGTGCTCGGCCCGGTGCCCAGCCCGCTGGGCGTGGCGGCCGCCTTCGCGGCCGGCGCCCGGGGCTATGTCCGCGAGGACGAGCGGATCGAGGGCGTGGAGCGGGCCCTCGCCCGCGCGAGGGCGGGGGAGGCGGCGGTCGCGCCGCGGTTGCTGCGGGAGGCGTTCGCCGAGCTGCTGGACCCCCGGGACGGCGCGCACGCCGAGGGGGCCCGGCTGGCCGGGCTCCTCACCGAGCGGGAGGCCGACGTGCTGGCCAGGATCGTCGAGGGCGAGGACACCCGCCGGATAGCCGCCGGCCTGGGCGTCGCCCCCAGCACCGCCCGCACCCATGTGCAGCGACTGCTCACCAAGCTCGGCACGGCCTCCCGACTGGAGGCCGCGGCGCTGGCCGTCCGCACCGGCCTGCTCGACCAACTCGCCTCCCGCGCCTCCGAGCGCCCCTGAGGCCGTCTCCTCCCGCGCCCGTACGCCACCCGGCATTGACGCGAAGCTGTGCTCACCTGCATTCTTATGTTGGATTCTGTTGGGGAGTGCGCTGGACTGCGTGGGATGGCGAGGCAAGAGCGGATGCTGCGATGGACCGGGGCGAACGCCGAGGTGCGGAAGACGTCGACTCTTCTGGCCGACGGCCGTGAGCTGATCTACTACGACGCCGTCGGGGGCGCCGACCGTTCGGCCGTCGACCGCCGGCCCCTGCCCAAGACGACGTCCCGCTCGGAGATCCGCCACAACGTGCTGCTCGGCGAGCGCGTCGGCTACGCCGCGCACCGCCAGTCCCGCACCTACCACCCCCCGGCCGACCAGTGCCCGCTCTGCCCCACGGTCGGCGAACGGCTCAGCGAGATACCGGCCGACTCCTACGAGGTGGCGGTCTTCGAGAACCGCTTCCCCTCCTTCGGCGGCGACCAGGGCCGTTGCGAGGTGGTCTGCTTCACCTCCGACCACGGCGCCTCCTTCGCGGACCTCACCGAGGAGCAGGCCGCGCTGGTGCTCAGCGCCTGGACCGACAGGACCGACGAGCTGTCCCGGCTGCCCGGGGTCCGGCAGATCTACTGCTTCGAGAACCGGGGCGCCGAGATCGGCGTCACCCTCGCCCACCCGCACGGCCAGATCTACGGCTACCCGTTCGTCACCCCGTTCACCGAGCGGATGATGAGCGCCGTCGCAGAGCACCGGCGGCGCACCGGCGGCAACCTCTTCGACGAGCAGGTCGCGGCCGAACGCGCCGACGGCAGCCGCGTGGTGCTCCAGACCCCGCACTGGATCGCGTTCGTCCCGCACGCCGCCCGCTGGCCCTACGAGGTCCACCTCTACCCGGCCCGCCGGGTGGCCGACCTGCGCGAGCTGGACGACGCCGAGCGCGCCGAGTTCCCCGGGATCTACCTGGAGCTGCTGCGCCGCTTCGACCGGCTCTTCGGGCCCGACGCCGGGCCGACCCCGTACATCTCCGGTTGGCACCAGGCGCCGTTCGAGGCGCCCGACCGGTCGGACTTCGCGCTTCACCTGGAGATCTTCACGATCAGGCGGAGCGCCGACAAGTTGAAGTTCCTGGCCGGCTCCGAGTCCGGCATGGGAGCGTTCGTCAGCGATGTTCTGCCGGAGGCGGCCGCCGCCCGGCTGCGAGAGGTGGCAAGCGAGTGAGGTATCTGGTCACGGGCGGAGCCGGCTACGTCGGCGGGGTGGTCGCCGCGCACCTGCTGGACGCCGGCCACCGGGTGACGGTGCTGGACGACCTGTCGACGGGCTTTCGCGCGGGCGTGCCCGACGGCGCCGAGTTCGTCGAGGGACGCGTGCAGGACGCCGCGCAGTGGCTGGACGGCTCCTTCGACGGGGTGCTGCACTTCGCCGCCTGCTCACAGGTCGGCGAGTCCGTCGTGGACCCGGAGAAGTACTGGCGCAACAACGTCGGCGGCACCATCGAGCTGCTGTCGGCGATGCGCGCCGCCGGGGTGCGCACCCTGGTCTTCTCCTCGACCGCGGCCGTCTACGGCGAGCCGAGGAACTCCCCCCTCACCGAGGACGCGCCCACCGCGCCCACCAATCCCTACGGCGCCAGCAAGCTCGCCGTCGACCAGATGCTCGCCGGCGAGTGCGTCGCCCACGGGCTGGCCGCCGTCTCGCTGCGCTACTTCAACGTGGCCGGCGCCCACGGCGCACAGGGCGAGCGGCACGACCCGGAGAGCCATCTGATCCCCATCGTGCTCCAGGTCGCCCAGGGCCGCCGCGCGGCGATCTCCGTCTACGGCACCGACTACCCGACGGCGGACGGCACCTGCGTCCGCGACTACATCCACGTCGACGACCTGGCCGAGGCCCACCTGCTGGCGCTCGGCGCCGCCGTCCCCGGCGAGCACCTGGTCTGCAACCTCGGCAACGGCAACGGCTTCTCCGTGCGCGAGGTCGTCGAGGCCGCCCGCGCCGTCACCGGCCACCCGATCCCCGAGGTCGAGGCCGGCCGCAGGGCCGGCGACCCCGCCGTGCTGGTCGCCTCGGCCGACCGCGCCAGGGAACGCCTCGGCTGGCGTCCCAGCCGCCCGGAGCTGGCCGGAATCATCGCCGACGCCTGGGCGTTCGCCCAGCGAGAGGAGACGGGCGCATGACGGATCACCAGCGGGAGTTCGGCGTCGCCCCGGACGGCGCCTGGAGCGCCCCAGGCCGGGTCAACCTGATCGGCGAGCACACCGACTACAACGAGGGCTTCGTGCTGCCGCTGGCCCTGCCGCACTCGGCGGTCGCCACGGTCACCGCACGCGACGACCGCACGCTGCGGCTGCGTTCCAGGGACGTGGGCGACCGCGTCGTGGAGCTGAGCCTGGACCGGCTGCTCCCCGGCGAGGTGCCCGGCTGGGCCGCCTATCCGGCGGGCGTCGCCTGGGCGTTGGAGCGCGCCGGCCACCGGCTGCGCGGCGCCGACGTGTTCATCGCCTCCGAGGTGCCGACCGGCGCCGGGCTCTCCTCGTCCGCCGCGCTTGAGGTGGTCACCGCCCTCGCCTTCAGCGACCTGAACGGGCTGGGGCTGACGGCCCCCGAGCTGGCGCGGATCGGACAGCTCGCGGAGAACGACTTCGTCGGGATGCCCTGCGGCATCCTCGACCAGATGGCGTCGGCGAGCTGCGCCGAGGGCCACGTGCTCCACCTGGACACCCGCGACCTCGGCGGCCGGCAGGTGCCGTTCGACATGGCGGCCGAGGGGCTGCGGCTGCTGGTCGTGGACACCCGGGTCAAGCACGCGCACGCCGACGGCGCCTACGGCAGGCGGCGCGCGGAGTGCGAGGCGGGCGCGGCGGCGCTGGGCGTCCCGTTCCTGCGCGACGTGCCGTTCGACGGCCTGGCCGCGGCGCTGGCGCGGATCGACGACGAGGCGGTGCGCCGCCGGGTGCGGCACGTGGTCACCGAGGACCGCAGGGTGGCCCGGGTCGTGGCGCTGCTGGACGCCGGACGCGCCCGGGAGATCGGGCCGCTGCTGACGGAGGGCCACGCCTCGCTCCGGGACGACTTCGAGGTCTCCTGCCCCGAGTTGGACCTGGCCGTGGACACCGCCAACGCGGCCGGCGCGCTCGGCTCCCGGATGACCGGCGGCGGCTTCGGCGGCTCCGCCATCGCGCTGGTGCCGGAGGAGTCCGTCGCGGCGGTCGGCAAGGCGGTCACCGACGCCTTCGCCGGCGCCGGCCTCGCCGCCCCCCGGATCTTCGAGGCCGTCCCCGCGCCGGGCGCCCGCCGACTGCCGGTGTGACGGCGCCGACAGCACCGGTTCGGCGAAACGCCTTCCGCCGGGAGGCACCGGCCGTAGGCTGAGTCCAGCACCGGTGGGGGCCGGTGTGTTCAGGGGGCGAGACGGTGGGCGCGGCGCCGAGTCCGACGAGGGGCCCCGCGGCGGCGGCCGTGGGGCGCCACACCTGGCGGACCGTGGTGTCGTGCCCGCCGAGCCGCCCCTTCGACTCGACCCCAGGGGCTTTCGGTGGACCGCATTCGCGTGCTGGTGGTGGACGAACACCGGATCTTCGCCGAGTCGCTGGCCACCGCACTCGCGGCCGAGGCGGACGTGGAGGCCGTGGCGCTCGGCGGGGTGCCGGCGGCCAGAGCGCTGTTGGAACGGACCCGGGCCGGCGGCGGGCGGCCGTTCGGCGTGCTGCTGTTGGACGCGGGGCTGGAGGGCGCCCTGGAGTCGACGGCCGAGGGGCCGGCGCTGCTGGCCTGGGTCGCGGAGGCGCTGCCGGCCCTTCGGACTGTCATGCTCGCGGCATCCGACGACCCCGTGGCCGCGGCGCGCGCGCTCTCGGCCGACGCCAGGGGGTGGGTGGCCAAGGACAGCTCGCTGGCCCGGTTGCTGCGGGTCGTCAGGGGCGTGCTGCACGGCGAGACCCATCTGCCGCCCGCGCTGCTCACCGGCGTGCTCCGCGAACTCCAGGCGGACCGCAGGCACCGGGGCGAACGGGAGCGGCTGGTCGAGTCGCTGACGCCGCGCGAGCTGGAGGTGCTGCGCTGCATGTTGGCCGGCCTCGGCCGCAAGGCGGTGGCCGAACGGCTCTACCTCTCGCCGCACACGGTCCGCACCCACATGCAGAACGTCCTCGGCAAGCTGGGCGTCCACTCGACGCTGGCCGCCGTCGCGTTGGCCCGCCGGGCCGGGATTCCCCCGGCGGAATGACCCGG
The DNA here is from genome assembly GCF_900230195.1 of Streptomyces zhaozhouensis. GTDB lineage: Bacteria > Actinomycetota > Actinomycetes > Streptomycetales > Streptomycetaceae > Streptomyces > Streptomyces zhaozhouensis. Next base: position 20,720 of record NZ_OCNE01000011.1, on the reverse strand, counting down.
CCTTGCCGGCCGGGGGCGTTGTCGTCCAGGGCGCGCCCCGGCGTCGGGTCGCTCGCGCAGTTTCCCGCGTCCCTTGGTGGGGTTGGCGTTCGCGGTCAGGTGCCGGCAGGTGCCCCGTGAGGGGCGCGGGGAACTGCGCGGTGCATCGGTGGCGGGCTGCGGGCGACTGCGGTTCTGGCCGGCTGGGTGGGTGGTCGTCCTCGCCCCGGCGTCGGGTCGCTCGCGCAGTTCCCCGCGCCCCTTGGTGGGGCTGGCGTTCGCGGTCAGGTACGGGTGGGGCCCCCTGGGTGGGGTTGGCGTTCGCGGTCAGGTGCCGGTGGCGACCACGGTGGTCACCACCGGCCAGGTGGGTGGGCGGGCGCACCCCGGCGTGGGGTGTCAGAAATTGTCGAACGGCGCCGTCAGGGCCCGCAGCAGGGCCGCCAGCTCGCGCCGTTGCCCGTCCGTGAGGTCGGCCAGGATCGCGCGTTCCTGCGCGAGCAGACCGGCCAGCGCGCTGTCGGCGCGGTCGCGTCCGGTCTCCGTCAGCCGGACGAGGACGCCACGCCGGTCCAGCGGGTCCGGCTGCCGTTCGACCAGCCCCTTCTTCGCGAGTCTGTCGATGCGGTTGGTCATGGTGCCCGAGGTGACCAGGGTCTGGGTGAGCAGCTGTCCGGGGGAGAGCTGGTAGGGCGCGCCGGCGCGGCGCAGCGCGGTCAGGACGTCGAACTCCCACGGCTCCAGCTGGTGCTCGGCGAACGCCTGCCGTCGGGCCCGGTCCAGGTGACGGGCCAGCCTGCTCACCCGGCTGAGCACCTCAAGCGGCTCGACGTCCAGGTCGGGCCGCTCCCGCCGCCAGGCAGCGACCAGCCGGTCTACCTCGTCCTCCATGGGCACATTCTAGGTGTTGTGTCGACATGAAGTCTCACGTCGTCGAGTTTCACGTCGTGAAGCTTCTTGACATCAAGATACTTCGGGTTCAGGATCGTCCCATGACCACCAAGGCCGACGCCCCTGGCCCGCGCTGGGACCCGGCGCAGTACCAGCGGCACAGCGCGGACCGCACCCGCGCCCTGACCGAACTCGTCGCCCGCGTCCCCCCGTTGCCGGCGGCGCCCCGGATCGCCGACCTGGGGTGCGGGCCGGGCGCACCCACCCTGACGCTCTTCGCACGCTGGCCGGACGCGCGGGTCACCGGCTATGACAACTCGCCCGAGATGCTCGCCGCCGCCCGGCGGGTCGCCGCCCCCGCCGGCGGCTCCCTCGACTTCGTCGAGGCCGACCTCGCCGGCTGGCTCCCCGCGGAGCCGCCGGACCTGATCGTCTCCAACGCCGCCCTCCAGTGGCTGCCCGGCCACTGGCGCCACCTGGCCGGGTGGGTCGAGGCGCTGGCGCCCGGCGGGGCCATCGCGCTCCAGGTCCCGGGGAACTTCGCGGCCCCCAGCCACGCGCTGCTCCACGAGATCGCCGGGCGCCCCCGCTGGCGCGAACGGCTGGCCGGGGTGCTGCGCACCGGCTCGCCGGTGCTCGACCCCGCGCGCTACCTGGAGGAGCTGGCCCCGCTCTGCGCCGAGGTGGACGTCTGGGAGACCACCTACCTGCACCGGCTGACCGGCGAGGACCCCGTGCTGGACTGGGTGCGCGGCAGCGCGCTCCGCCCGGTGATCACCGCGCTCGACGACGAGCCGGACGAGCTGGCCGCGTTCGTCGAGACCTACCGGGACGCGCTGCGCGCCGCCTACCCGCCGGGCCCGCACGGCACGGTGCTGCCGTTCCGCCGGATCTTCGCCGTCGGCAGGAGGAAGCCGTGATCGTCGGGCCACACCACGTGCAACTGGCCGTCCCCGCCGGCAGCGAGCCGGAGCTGCGGGCCTTCTACGGCGGGGTGCTGGGCATGACCGAGCTGCCGAAGCCGCCCGCGCTGGCGGCCAGGGGCGGCTGCTGGTTCCGGGCCGGCGCCTTCGAGCTGCACCTGGGTGTCGAGGAGGGCTTCCGGCCGGCGGCCAAGGCCCACCCCGGGGTGCTGGTGAGCGACCTGGACGCGCTGGCCGCGCGGCTGGGCGCCGCCGGCGTCGCGCTGCGCCGGGACGAGGCGCTGCCGGGGTACCGCAGGTTCCACACCCACGACCCGGTGGGGAACCGCCTGGAGTTCCTCCAGCCGCTCCCCGCCGAGGGCGCGAACGAGGGGGGCGGGTAGCCCTCCGCGCGCCCCTTCGAGTGCGCCAACGAGCCCCCACCAGGCATCAAATTGCGCGATTCGGGTGAACGGAGGCAACGGAATCCACCCTGCGGCGTTGTTCAGGGCGCTCCGGAAACAGGGCATCCCAGAACTCGGAAGGACAAGCTAGTGATCAAGAAGTCGCTTGCCACGGTCGCGGTGGCGGCCTCCGCCGTCGGTATGGCCGGCATCGCCGCCACCCCCGCCATGGCCGCCGAAGAGTCCGAGCTGACCACGATCAACGGCAACGGCGCCTCGGACAAGATCGGCAACACCACCACCGGTGGCTACATGAGCCCCAACATGTCGCTGGTGAACAGCTCGCTGAACGACGTGTGCCTCCCGGTCGCGGACCTGACCAAGACCAACGTGGGCTCCGTGGTCGGCCTCGTCCCGATCACTGTGCAGGACCTGCTCACCAGCACCAACTCGCAGACCTGCGCGGAGAACTCCACCCAGGTCGACGGCGACGACCCGCTGGCGAACCTGCTGTCGGACATCCCGATCCTCTCCCGGAACGGCATCAACGACTGAGGTCTCCCCTCACGCGGCGTCGGCCGGGGCAGGTTCTCCCGGCGCCACTCCCTCCACGGCCCTCCGTTCCGGACCCCAGACAGTCCGGGCGGGGGGCCGCGGCCCGTCTCCCTCGCCGGGCCGGCGGCGCGGCGCGGCGTGCGTACCGGGGAGCGTCGTTCAGTCCCGGCGCCGGCCCACCAGCTTCGGGTTCTGTTCGAGGCCCTGGAGGCCGTGCCAGGCCAGGTTCACCAGGTGCGCGGCGACCTCGGCCTTCTTGGGCTTGCGGACGTTCAGCCACCACTGGCCGGTCAGCGCCACCATGCCGACCAGCGCCTGCGCGTACATCGGCGCCAGCTTCGCGTCGTATCCGCGGCTCTTGAACTCGTGCCCCAGGATGTCCTCGACCTGTGTCGCGATGTCCCCGATCAACGAGGCGAAGGTGCCCGTCGACTGCGCCACCGGCGAGTCGCGCACCAGGATGTGGAAGCCGTCCGTGTAGCGCTCGATGTAGTCGAGCAGCGCGAACGCCGCCTGCTCCAGCAGCTCCCTCGGGTGCCCCGCCGTCAGCGCGCCCGTCACCATCGACAGCAGCCGGCTCATCTCCCGGTCCACCACGACGGCGTAGAGCCCTTCCTTCCCCCCGAAGTGCTCGTAGACCACCGGCTTGGAGACCCCCGCCTTGGCGGCGATCTCCTCCACCGACGTGCCCTCGAAGCCGCGCGCGGCGAAGAGGGTGCGACCGATGTCCAGCAGCTGCTCGCGGCGTTCGGTGCCGGTCATGCGTCTGCGGGCCCGCCGGGTCGCCCGGACGGGGCGCTCCTTGCTCTTGGCCTTGCCGACGCTGTCGCTGCTGCTGTCTTCGGTCGCCACGCCCCCATCATGCCGTCTCGGCCGCCGCGCCCTCCCGCCGGTCTTCCTCCCGGCCCGCGCCGGGGCCGGCGACCCGCCGGGCGTCCAGCCGGGACGCCTTCGGCCAGCGCACGTCGTACACCCAGCCCGCACGCTCCATCCAGCGGATCAGCCGCGCGCTGGAGTCCAGCTGCCAACGGTCCACGCCGTGCCGGGCGGAGGTCGGGTCGGCGTGGTGCAGGTTGTGCCACGACTCACCGCAGGAGAGCACCGCGAGCCACCACACGTTCCCCGAGCGGTCGCGGGAGCGGAACGGGCGCTTGCCGGTCGCGTGGCAGATCGAGTTGATCGACCAGGTCACGTGGTGCAGCAGCGCCACGCGCACCAGCGAACCCCAGAAGAACGCGGTCAGCGCGCCCTGCCACGACCAGGTCACCAGCCCGCCGACCAGCGGCGGCGCCGCCAGCGAGACGGTGGTCCACAGCACGAACTGGCGCGAGATCCGGCGCATCGCGGGGTCGTTGATCAGGTCGGGCGCGTAGCGGTGCTGGTTGGTCTGCTCGGTGTCGAACATCCAGCCGACGTGCGCCCACCACAGGCCCTTCAGCAGCGCCGGCACCGACTCGCCGTACCGCCAGGGCGAGTGCGGGTCGCCCTCCGCGTCGGAGTGCCGGTGGTGCTTGCGGTGGTCGGCGACCCAGCGCACCAGCGGCCCCTCGACGGCCATCGAGCCGGCGATCGCCAACGCGACCCGCACCGGCCGCCGCGCCTTGAACGCGCCGTGCGTGAAGTGCCGGTGGAAGCCGACGGTGATCCCGTGGCAGCCGAGGAAGTAGAAGAGGACCAGCAGCGTCAGGTCCAGCCAGCTCACCCCCCAGCCCCAGGCCAGCGGCACGGCCGCCAGCAGGGCGAGGAACGGCACCACGATGAAGAGGAGCAGCGCCAACTGTTCGACGGTGCGGCGCTCTTCACCGCCGAGAGTGGCCGAGGGCGGCGGGGGAGCGGCCTCCTCGGCCGGCGTGGCGCGCGCCAGATCGGGAGAAGTGGTCATGGATGGCTACCTCGTGGGGAGGAGGGGGATGGGGAGTGAGCGGAGGGCCCCTCGCCGTGGCGGAACGGGCCCCGGCCACCTACGGAGCCGTAACCTACGCCTACGTAACTATCGCAGTTCAACCCGTGCGACAAGGGCCGCGTTGGGGAAGTCACCCGGAGGTGAGAGGCCCGTCAGAGGGGCTCACTACCATGGGACGGTCGGACAGCGCGGTCCGTATGTGCCAAGACCTGCCAGACGAGTCAGCTGCGAGGAGCCGCACCCGTGAGCAGTCCCGACAGCCCGAGCCGCCAGCCGAAGTCACCGGCCGCTGGCCCCATCGACATCCAGGACCCCGACGTGGCCCCGGAAAGCAGTAGCGCCCTCCGCGCCGACATCCGCCGACTGGGCGACCTGCTGGGCGAGACCCTGGTGCGGCAGGACGGCCCGGAGCTCCTCGAACTCGTCGAGCGCGTCCGGGCGCTCACCAGGAGCGACGGCGAGGCGGCGGCCGAGCTGCTCGGCTCGACCGACCTGGCGACCGCGGCGAAGCTGGTGCGCGCGTTCTCCATCTACTTCCACCTGGCCAACGTCACCGAGCAGGTGCATCGCGGGCAGGAGCTGCGCGAGCGCCGCGCGGCCGAGGGCGGCCTGCTGACCCGCACCGCCGACATGCTGAAGGACGCCGACCCGGAGCACCTGCGGGCCACCGTCGCCGCGCTCGGTGTGCGGCCGGTCTTCACCGCCCACCCGACGGAGGCCGCGCGCCGCTCGGTGCTCACCAAGCTCCGCAAGATCGCCGAGCTGCTGGACCGCCCCGCCACCGAGGACGGCGGCGACCGGCGCCGCACCGACCTGCGGCTGGCCGAGTCCATCGACCTGATCTGGCAGACCGACGAGCTGCGCGTGACCCGCCCCGAGCCCACGGACGAGGCGCGCAACGCGGTCTACTACCTGGACGAGCTGCACGCCGGCGCCGTCGGCGACGTGCTGGAGGACCTCTCCGTCGAGCTGGACCGCGCCGGCGCCGAACTGCCCACGGACGCCCGTCCTTTGACCTTCGGCACCTGGATCGGCGGCGACCGCGACGGCAACCCGAACGTGACGCCGGACGTCACCTGGGACGTGCTGCTGCTCCAGCACGAGCACGGCATCGAGTCCGCGCTGACCCACATCGACGAGCTGCGCAGCGCGCTCTCCAACTCCATCCGCAACTCGGGCGCCAGCCGGGAGCTGCTGGACTCCCTCGCCCGCGACCTGGAGCTGCTGCCGGAGATCACCCCGCGCTACAAGCGGCTCAACGCCGAGGAGCCCTACCGGCTGAAGGTCACCTGCATCCGGCAGAAGCTCCTCAACACCCGCCAGCGGCTCGCCGCCGACGCCCCGCACTCCCCGGGCCGCGACTACCTGGGCACCGGCGGGCTCCTGGCCGACCTCGCCGTCGTGCGGGACTCGCTGCGCGCCCACCGGGGCGAGCTGATCGCCGGCGGCCGGGTCGAGCGGCTGATGCGGACCATCGCCGCGTTCGGGCTCCAGCTGGCCACCATGGACGTGCGCGAGCACGCCGACGCGCACCACTACGCGCTGGGGCAGCTCTTCGACCGGCTCGGCGAGGAGTCCTGGCGGTACGCGGACATGCCGCGCGAGTACCGGGCCAAGCTGCTGGCGCGCGAGCTGCGCTCGCGCCGCCCGCTGGCCCCGACGCCCGCGCCGCTGGACGCCGCGGGCGCCAGGACGCTGGGGGTCTTCGGCACGATCCGGCGGGCGCTGGACAGCTTCGGCCCCGAGGTGATCGAGTCGTACATCATCTCCATGTGCCAGGGCGCGGACGACGTGTTCGCCGCGACCGTGCTGGCCAGGGAGGCCGGCCTGATCGACCTGCACGCCGGCTGGGCCCGCATCGGCATCGTGCCGCTGCTGGAGACCACCGACGAACTGCGCATCGCCGACGAGCTGTTGGACACGATGCTGGCCGACCCCTCCTACCGGCGGCTGGTGTCGCTCCGGGACGACGTGCAGGAGGTCATGCTCGGCTACAGCGACTCCTCCAAGTTCGGCGGCATCACCACCTCCCAGTGGGAGATCCACCGCGCCCAGCGCCGGCTGCGCGACGTGGCGCACCGGCACGGGGTGCGGCTGCGGCTCTTCCACGGCCGCGGCGGCACCGTCGGCCGGGGCGGCGGTCCCACGCACGACGCGATCCTGGCCCAGCCCTGGGGCACGCTGGAGGGCGAGATCAAGGTCACCGAGCAGGGCGAGGTGATCTCGGACAAGTACCTGGTGCCGTCCCTGGCCAGGGAGAACCTGGAGCTGACGGTCTCCGCCACCCTCCAGGCGTCGGCGCTGCACACCTCCCCCCGGCAGTCGAGCCAGGCGCTGGCGCGCTGGGACGCGGCGATGGACACGGTCTCCGAGGCCGCGCACGCCGCCTACCGCGACCTCGTCGAGGACCCGGACCTGCCGGCGTACTTCTTCGCCGCCACCCCCGTCGACCAGCTGGCCGAACTGCACCTGGGCTCCCGCCCCTCCCGCCGCCCCGACACCGGCGCCGGCCTGGACGGACTGCGGGCCATCCCCTGGGTCTTCGGCTGGACGCAGTCCCGGCAGATCGTGCCCGGCTGGTTCGGCGTGGGCTCCGGGCTGCGGGCGGCGCGCGAGGCCGGCCTCGACGAGGTGCTGGCCGAGTCGTACGAGCACTGGCACTTCTTCCGCAACTTCCTCTCCAACGTCGAGATGACGCTGGCCAAGACGGACCTGCGGATCGCCAGGCACTACGTCGAGACGCTGGTCCCCGACGAGCTGCGGCACGTCTTCGACACGATCACGGAGGAGCACGAGCGGACCGTCGCCGAGGTGCTGCGGGTGACGGGGGAGAGCGAGCTGCTGGAGGCCAACCCGGCGCTCCAGCGGACGCTGCGGATCAGGGACGCCTATCTGGACCCGATCTCCTACCTTCAGGTGACCCTGCTGGACCGCCAGCGGGCGGCGGCCAAGCGGGGCGAGGAGCCGGACCAGCTGTTGTCGCGTGCGCTGCTGCTGACGGTCAACGGGGTGGCGGCCGGTCTTCGCAACACGGGCTGACGTCTCAACGGCGCGTGGGCCTTGCCGGCCGGGGTGGGGACTCGTCCTCGCCCCGGTGGTGGGTCGCTCGCGCGGTTCCCCGCGCCCCTTCTCCGTCGGTGGGCGGCTCGGGGGCGCGGGGAGGGGCGCGGCGCGTGGGTGGCGGGGGTCAGTCGACCACGGTGCCGCACCGGGTGGGTGGGCCGCGTTCGGCTCAGATCCAGAGGAGGAACGTCAGCAGCAGGTGGGCGAGGGCGACGCCGGCGACCGTCCAGGCGACGCGGTAGCGGCGCAGGCCGCCCGCGACGACGACGGAGGCGAGCAGCAGGCCGCCGGCCAGCGGCGCCAGGGAGTAGAGCCGGCCGGCGCCGTCCGAGCGCAGGACGACGTCACCGTCGGGCGGCCGGACGACCGTGAGGCGCTCGCCCTCCGCGCGCCCGATCCGCTGTTCGAGGACGACCATGTCGCCGCTGGCGGTGGAGACCCCGGCGCAGCCCTCGGGTTCGCAGCGGAGCAGCGTGATCTCGCTCTCCTCGGCGTCGCGGACGCCGAACGCGTAGCGCGCGTCCTCCCAGGACGCCCACGCCCCGCCGGCCACCAGGGCGACGGCGAGCAGCCAGGAGATCACCAGGCGGGCCAGCAGCAGCGCGCCGAAGGCGCTCTCGCCGGCGCGACGCGCCGCGCTGCGGCGGGGCCGGGACGCTGACATGGCGCAGATCTTTGGCCAAAGCCAGGGCGCTGGTCAAGTCCTGGCGGGCCCGGCCGCCCGCCGGTCAGCCGTTGTAGCGGCTCTGCGCCCGCTCCAGACCCTCGCTGACCAGCGCCTCGGCGGCGTCGGCCGCGCGGTCCACGTGGTAGTCGAGGTCCTTGCGCTCGGTCGTCGAGAAGTCCTTCAGCACGAAGGCCGCGACGTCCATCCGGCCGGGCGGGCGGCCCACGCCGAACCGGACGCGGTAGTAGTCCCTGCCGAGCGCAGAGGTGATCGACTTCAGCCCGTTGTGGCCGTTGTCGCCGCCGCCGCGCTTCAGCCGGAGCACCCCGTAGTCGATGTCCAACTCGTCGTGGACGACCACGAGTCGGGACGGGGGGACGCCGTAGAACGAGCAGAGCGCGCCGGTCGGCCCGCCGGAGACGTTCATGAAGGACATCGGCTTGGCCAGCACCACCCGGGGGCCGCCCGAGCCGGGGGGGCCGAGGCGGCCCTCCAGCACGGCGGCCCGGGAGCGGTGGGCCTTGAACCCGCCGCCCAGCCGCCGCGCCAGCAGGTCGACGACCATGAAGCCGACGTTGTGCCGGTTGGCGGCGTAGCCGGGGCCCGGATTGCCGAGGCCGACGATCAGCCACGGCCCGTCGGGCGCCGGCGCGTGCGCGGCGTCGTTCATGAGTCTCTCGTCTCCTCGGGCCGGGTGGGCCCGGTCGGGCCCACCCTCGCGGGGCTGCGCCTCAGCCGGCTTCCTCTTCGGTGGCGGAGTCGGCGGAGGGCTCCTCGGCCTGCGGCTGGAGCACCTGCACCACGACGTCCTCCGGCTCGACGGCCAGGCTGGAGCCGGCCGGCAGCTTGACGTCCTTGGCCAGGACGGAGTCGCCGATGGTCAGGCCGGCGATGGAGAGGGTGACCGACTCGGGGAGGTGGGTGGCCTCGGCCTCGATCGGCAGGGTGTTGAGCACGTGCTCCAGCAGGCCGCCGCCCGGGGCCAGCTCGCCCTCGACGACGATCGGGACCTCGACGGTGACCTTCTCGCCGCGCTTGACGACCAGCAGGTCGATGTGGACGAGGAAGCCGCGGATGGCCTCCCGCTGCACGGCCTTCGGGATCACCATCTCCTGGCGGCCCTCGATGTCCAGGGTGATCAGGACGTTCGGGGTCTTGAGCGCCATCATCAGCTCGTGGCCCGGCAGGGTCACGTGGACCGGGTCGGTGCCGTGGCCGTAGACGACGGCGGGAACGCGCTCCTCCCGGCGGATGCGGCGGGCGGCACCCTTGCCGAACTCGCTCCTGGGCGCCGCGCTGATCTTCACGTCCGACATGGCGGAACTCCTTGTGGTGTGACCGGAAAAGAATTCGGTCACCCGGCCCAGGGCGGGCCTGCACAAAGAGCGCGTCGATAACGGATAAGCCCCTCCGGGCCTCCCTCGCCGAGCAACGGGCCCGATTCTACCCGCCGCCGGCGCCTCTCCAGAACACGGTCGGGAGAGGCCCCGGCGGGGCCCGTTTCCCGGGCGGTTACGCGTCGCCCTCGAAGAGGCTGGTCACCGATCCGTCCTCGAAGACCTCGCGGACCGCCCTGGCGATGGTCGGCGCCATCGACAGCACGGTGATCTTGTCCAGGTGGACCTCGCTGGGAGTCGGCAGCGAATTGGTGAAGATGAACTCGCTCACCCGCGAGTTCTTCAGGCGGTCGGCGGCCGGCCCGGAGAGCACGCCGTGGGTGGCGGCCACGATCACGTCGGAGGCGCCGTTGCTGAAGAGCGCGTCGGCTGCGGCGCAGATGGTGCCGCCGGTGTCGATCATGTCGTCGACCAGGACACACACCCGGTCGCGCACGTTGCCGACCACCTCGTGGACGGTGACCTGGTTGGCCACGTCCGGGTCGCGGCGCTTGTGGACGATGGCCAGCGGGGCGCCCAGCCGGTCCGCCCAGCGGTCGGCGACCCGCACCCGGCCGGCGTCGGGGGAGACCACGGTCAGCTTCTCCCGGTCGACGCGGCTGCCGATGTAGTCGGTCAGCACCGGCAGCGCGAAGAGGTGGTCGACAGGACCGTCGAAGTACCCCTGGACCTGGTCGGCGTGGAGGTCCATCGCGATGATCCGGTGCGCGCCCGCCGTTCCGAGCAGGTCGGCCATCAGCCGCGCCGAGATGGGCTCGCGACCGCGGTGCTTCTTGTCCTGGCGGGCGTAACCGTAGAACGGAATGATGACGGAGATACTCCGCGCCGACGCCCGCTTCAACGCGTCGATCATGATCAGCTGTTCCATGATCCATTTGTTGATCGGTGCCGTGTGACTCTGCATCAGAAAACAGTCGGCGCCGCGAACGGACTCCTGGAAACGCACATAGATCTCGCCGTTGGCAAAGTCCTGAGCCTTGGTCGGGACCAGTCCCACGCCCAATTCGGCGGCGACCTCCTTCGCCAGCTCGGGGTGGGCGCGGCCGGAGAAGAGCATCAATTTCTTCTCACCGGTCGTCTTGATCCCGGTCACAGTCAGTCTCCTTGGCTCCGAGGATGCGCTCGTTCGGCCTACTCCGGAACAGAGGGGCCCTCCTTACGGTACGCCGTGGAGGGCCCCGAGCGAACCCGTCAGTCCTGATCGTGATCGGGCTCCGCCGCAGCTAGAGCCGCCTGGGCCGCCTCGTCGGCCGCCGAGCCCGCACGGCGGCGGGCCACCCAACCCTCCACGTTCCGCTGCCGACCACGGGCTACACCGAGTGATCCCGGGGGAACGTCGGCGGTGATGACCGAGCCGGCCGCCGTGTAACTTCCGTCCGCGACCGTGACAGGCGCCACAAAGGTATTGTCGGCGCCCGTCCGGCAGTGCGAACCGATCGTGGTGCGGTGCTTTGCCTCGCCGTCGTAGTTCACCACCACACTGGAGGCGCCGATGTTGGTGTGCTCACCGATGGTGGCGTCGCCGACATAGGAGAGATGCGGGACTTTGGTGCCGGTGCCGAGCGAGGAGTTCTTCACCTCGACAAAGCCGCCGACCTTCGTGGCCTCGCCGAGCAGCGTTCCCGGGCGGAGGTAGGAGTACGGCCCGACCTTGGCGCCGGAGCCGATCACCGCCGTGTCCGCCACCGTGTGCACCACGGAGGCGCCCTCGCCGACCGTGCAGTCCCGCAGCCGGCTGCCCGGGCCGACCTCGGCGTACGCCCCCACGTGGGTGGCGCCCAGCAGCTGGGTGCCGGGCTCGACCACGGAGTCCGGCTCGAACGTGACCGTCGCGTCGACCCAGGTGCTGGCCGGGTCCACCACCGTGACCCCGGCCAGCATCGCGGCCTCCAGCAGCCGGTCGTTCAACAGGCGCCTGGCGTGCGCCAGTTGCACCCGGTTGTTGATGCCGACCAGCTCGGTCGGGTCGGTCGCCAGCTCGGCGCCGACCCGGTGACCCGCGGTCCGCAGGATGCGCAGCACGTCGGGCAGGTACTCCTCGCCCTGGCTGTTGTCCGTGCCGACCTTCTCCAGCGCCTCGGCGAGCAGCGCCCCGTCGAAGGCGAAGACACCCGAGTTCACCTCGCGGATCGCCCGCGTCGCCGGCGAGGCGTCCTTGTGCTCGACGATCTCCGCGACCGAGCCGTCCGGCTCCCGCACCACCCGCCCGTAGCCGGTGGCGTCCGGCAGCTCCATCGTCAGCACCGTCACCGCGTTGCCCTCGCTCGCGTGCCGCTCGGCCAGGGCGCGCAGCGTGGCGGTGGTCTGGAGCGGGGTGTCGCCGCAGGTCACCAGGACCGTGCCGGTCGGCGTCGCGCCGTCCTCCTCCGCCAGCGCGGTCAACGCGGTGCGCACCGCGTGCGCCGTGCCGCGCCGCTCGGTCTGCACGGCGGTGCGCACCCCTGCGTCCAGCTCGGCCAGGTGCGCGACGACCCGCTCGCGGCCGTGCCCCACCACGACCACCAGCCGCTCCGGCTCCAGCTCCCCGGCCGCCAGCACCACGTGCCCGACCATGGAACGGCCGCACAGCTCGTGCAGGACCTTGGGCGTCGTCGACTTCATGCGGGTCCCCTCACCCGCTGCGAGAACGATGATGGCTGCCGGACGGTTGGGGCTCACGGAAATCGCGTCCTTCGGTCGGTGTGGTCGTGCGCTCGTGCACGCCCCGGGCCCGGCCGGGAAACCGGGGCGTGCACATGAGAACTCGGAGCGACGGGGAATGTTCCGCAGGATACCCACGCGCCCCGCACGTCCCGCCGCAACAGACTCCGTCAGCCGTGGTCAACGGTGGTCAGCCGTGGTCAGTGACGGTCGGTCGTGGTCGGCGCCGGTCAGCGCCGGTCAGCTCCGGTCGGGTCGGCTCGGGTCGGCTCGGGTCAGCTCGGGTCAGCCTCGGTCGGTCGTGCTCTCGTCGGCCCGACCGGAGCGAAGCGTCCCGAACCCTCCGGTGGTCCCCTCGTCGGCGGCCGCGCGTTCGTCCCGGTGTGGCGGTTCCCCGTCGTCCGGGCGGTGCGGGGTGCGTCCGGTCAACGTGGCCAAGGTGGTCCGCAGATGCGCCAGATAGGCGCGGACCTGCTCCGCCCGTTCCTCCTGGAGGCGGGCCAGCCGCTCGGCGTCCTGCTCGATCCGCCGCCGTCGCGTGTCCGCCTCGGCCAGCAGTTCCGCCCGCCGCGTCTCGGCCGCCTCGTTCCGCGCCCTGGCGGCGGCCTCCGCGTCGGCCAGGTCGCGCCTGGCGCGCTCCCAGAGGGCGTCCGCCCGCTGGGTCAGCTCGGCCACCCGGCTCTCCACCGACTCGGTGCGGGCCGCGATGCGCTCGTCGGCCAGCCGGCCGCTGGCCCGCTGCCGCGCGCGTTGCTCGGCGACCAGCGCCTCGGCGTGCCGCACCACGTCGGCGAAGGTGGCCTCCGCCTCGGAGCGGGTCCGCTCGGCCGCCTGCCGCTCCGTCGCCAGTCGCGCCTCGGCCGCCTCGGTGGCCTCGGCGACGGTCCGCTCCGCGGCCGCCTCGGCGGCCACCCGGATCCGGGCCGCCTCCTTCGCCGCCCGTTCGCGTAATCCCCGGCCCCACTCCTCCGCCTCGCCGACCAGCGCCTCCCCGTCGGCGCTCGCCAACTCCCTGACCTCGGCCGCCTCGTCCGCCACCTCGGCCAGCAGCAGCTCGGCGCGCTCGCCCAGCTCCGCGAAGTCCGGCTCGGGCAGCGCCGCCGCCTCCTCGCGCAGCCGCGTCGCCCGCTCGGTGAGCCGCTCGACGAGCTCGCCCAGCTCCACGAGCCGCCGTGACGCCAGGTCCCGCTCCCGGCCCAACTCGGCCAGCGCGCGGTCGACCTGCTCCGGCGAGTACCCCCGCCCGCGTACCGTCCGGAAACCTGTCATAGGCAGATGATCCCCCAAACACCTCGGGGGCATCCGGAACGCGGGGCACGGTCTCACCCGAGCGGCGTGCGAACGCGTTTTCTGGGGGGCGGGGGCGACGACGGCGTCGTCCGCGGCCCGGTGGTGGGCTGCCCGCGCGGCCCCCGCGCCCCTGGGCGGGGCGCGGGGGGAGGGGTCAGAGCAGGCCGTCCCACATCTGTTCGAGCAGGACGGACCACCAGCTCTCCGGGTCGGCCACCGTCATCGGGTCGAGGGAGGCCAGCTGGGCCTGGAAGTCCTTGGTCCAGCGGCCCGCCTGTTCCGACGTCAGGCCGTACCGCAACCGCCACATCCGCCCCAGCAGCGCCATGGAGCGCGCGAACTGCGGCAGCGAGGCGTTGACGAACTGCGGCGGCACCGGCTGTCCGCCGGGGCCGGCCTCCAGCGGGACGGCGACGATGTGCGCCGTCCCGTACTGGACGCACAACTGCTTGCCGAAGTCGCTGCCGACCACCAGGTACGAGCCGGCGTCCGGCGCCGGCTGCACGCCGCGCTCCATCGCCACCTCGGCCAGCGTGGGGATCGGCGCCCCCGGCTGGGCGCGGGCCCAGAAGAACGGCGGCAGCTCCACGGGGAGCCCGCTCCAGGTCAGCGTGTTGGCGACGATCTCCGGCACCCCCTGCCGGGAGGCGAAGTGCGGCTCGTAGCGGAAGACCAGCTGCGGGCCGAACGCCTCGGCGAGCTCCTGGCCGATCACGTCGAGCCCCACCGCGGGGGCCGGCGCCTGCTGCGGCAGCGGCGCGCGCACCGGCGCCGAGCGCTGCGGGCCGTCCGCGAACTGCTGCAGCTCGTCCTGGTGCTCCACCAGATGGCGCACCCCGGCCTGGCGTGAGGCGAAGTCGGTGCCGTAGGCGGCGGTGTGCGTGATCCGCACCTGCGGCCAGGTCTCCCGGATCATCCGCGCGCAGTAGCCGCCCGGCAGCTCGCAGGACTGCAACTCGGTGTGCAGCTCGATCACCTGCTGCGCGGGCACCTGCATCGCCATCAGCTCGTGCAGGATCTGCCACTCCGGGTGCGGCATCCCCGGCGCGGAGCGTCGGATCAGCTGCTGCTCCGAGCCGTCGGGCCCGCGGTAGCGCAGCACGGCCATGTAGCCGGAGCCGACGGCCGGCTGGGGCTCCTGCGGGTAGCCGTAGGACTGCGGCGGCGGTGTCCCCGCGCCGGGCGCGGGCGGCGGCGGGGTGCCGGGGCCGGCACCCGGCGGCGGGGTGCCCTGCGGCGGCGCTCCCGGGGGGGCCGGCATCGGGCCAGGGCCCGCGCCGGGCGGGGGCGGGGGGCCGGCGGGCGCGCCGGGCGGCGGGGGCGTGCCGCCGCCCGGCCCGCGCACCGAGGAGACGACGTCGGGGTCGACCATCCGCGTCGCGACGTAGGGGGCCTCCTCGCCCGAGGTCGGCTCGTCGGCCTGGCCCTGGCCGGGCCTGGGGGTGCCGGGGGCGGACGGCGGGGGCGGCACCGGCATCCCTGCGCCGGGACCGCCGACCCGCGCCTTGTGGGTCTCCTCGTCCGCGATTCCGGCGGCGGGCGGCGGGGGCGGCGTGCCGGGGCCGCCCGGCGGTGCGGGCGGGGGGCCCATCGGCGCGCCGGGCGGCGCGTCGGGGATGCCGGGCGGCGGCCCGGCGGGGGCGCCGGGAGGCGGCGGGGCGACGGCCGTCGGCGGGAGCGAACTGCCCTGCGGCATCACGGTGGTCTTGGCCTCGGCGGCGGCGCTCGGGCTCGGCTTGTCGTCGTCTCCCAGCACGGGCGGTGAGAAGACGGTGAGCGGCGGGGCCATCGACTCGGCCTCGTCGGCGCTGCCCGAGGTGTCGGTCCCGGCCCAGGGCGAGGCCCCGCCGGCGGACGCGCCGCCGGACGAGCCCTCGCCAGCGCGGGGCGTCACGTCGGCAGCCGCCCACGGGCTGTCGGCCGCGGGCTCGGGCCGTTCGGGTTGCTCGGGCTTCGGCGGGCCGGCCGCGAACGGGGCCGGCGGCGGGGGCACGGCCGGGGCGGGCACGGGCGGCGGAGCCGCCGGCTCCGGACGCGGGGGAGCGAACGGGCCGGGGGCCTCCGGCTTCGGCGGCGTCTGGTCCTTCGGCGCGTCGTTCCCGGGGGCGCCGCCCGGGACGCCGGCCTTGTCGCCCGCCTCCTGGAGCCACTTGGGCGGCGTCAACATGAACGACGTCGCCTCCTCCGCCATGACCTTCGGCGGCTCGGGCGCCGCCGGGGCCGCCGGCTCCGCCGGGCCGTACTCCTCCTCGTAGCGGCGGATCACCTCGCCGACGGGCAGCCTCGGCCAGTAGGTGGCCTCGCCGCTCTCCCGCGCGATGACCAGCCGGCCGCCGCCGACCTCGGAGCCCGAGGCGTCCTCGGCCCACGCCACGAAGCCGAGGTCGAACTCGCGCACCCGCACCTCGGGCTTTTGGCCCTCGGCGCCGGCGCCGTCGACCCAGCGCTCGGCGCGCTCCTGCGCCTGTGCGAACGTCACCACGGCACTCACCTCCCCACCGGAACGGCGTTCGCGAAACCGCCGTCCACCATCAGATTCGCCACCGACTCCAGCTCGGGCGGCGAGCCGGCGAGGCGCAGCAGGAAGCCGTCGAAGTCGTCGCCGCAGGGCAGCAGCAGCTCGCCGACCCGGTCGGCCACGGTCAGCCCGTCCCGGTCGCGGGCGTCGTCCACCGGGCAGAGCCAGACAGAACCGGCGCCCTCGCCACGCACTTTCACCGCCACGATGCCGCCCTGGACGAAGGCGACCGCCAGATAGTCCTTGGTGAGGTGGTCGCGCAAACACTTGTTGACGTACACGAGGTCGTCGACCGCCGCCTCCTCCCTGAGGGTGAAGAACGGCTGGTCGACCAGGAGTCCCAGCTCCGCGTCGAGCGCCACCCCGACCGGCGCGCAGCCGCCGGCGGCCTTCAAAAACGCGCGGTAGGCGGGCGGCAGCCGGTAGCCCAGCTTCTCTTCGGCGGTCCGCAGCCGCTCCTCCGGCACGGCCGCCGACGCCGGCAGCCCGAAGTGCGCGGGACGCGGGTCGGCGAGGGGCCTGGTGCCGCGCTTGTTCTGGTCGACGGCGGTGGTGGCCAGGCCGCCGTGGTGCCGGAGCAGGGCCTTCACCTCGACCGGGACCAGTTCGAGCCGGCGTGAGCGGGCCACGTGGTGCCAGGTCCAGCCGTGCGGGGTGGCGACGGCGGGCAGCTCGGCCCACAGCTCGTGACCCGAGGCGTGCAGCGCGGCGTTGGCGGAGACGTAGTCGGTCAGCCGCAGCTCGTCGACGCCGAAGCCGGCGGGCGGCTCGGCGATCTCGGCCGCCGCTCTGGCGTAGGGCGAGAAGTCGGGATAACCCTCCGCGTCCACCCGGACACCGTGCGGATACTTCGCCGCGCGGACCGGATCGGGGAACTGCACCACCTGACCGGCATAGGCCCGGTTCGGTGGCGCGGCCTGCTGGCCGAGCCGACCTGTCGTCATGGCGTGAACGCCCCCTGCTGTCGCCTCTCGCTGTCGCGCCACAGCCTATGGGGTTTGCGGACGGTGGCACGATCGTCCTCGTGATATCGGATATCCACGGCCAGTCGTCGGGCGCCTCGCAAGCGGAGGACGCCCGTCCTGACCCTCCCGCGCTGCTGCGTCGCAGGGACGGCATCCTGCCGACCACCGCCGCCGCGCTCTCCCTCCCGGAACGGGCGCAACCGCTGACCGGCACCGCCAGCCGCAGCACGCCACCGCCCGAACCGCATCCGGTGGTCGCCGAGATCCTCGCCGGTCTCGGCACCGCTCAACGGGAACGTCACCTGGGACGTTGCCCGGAGCCCGCCCTGCTCTCCCGCTGGCTGTTCGAGACCGGAGCCGGCAGCCTGGAGCAGGCCCGCCACGCGCTGAACGGCGCGGGAATCATCTGCCGCCACATCCGCGAGGACGGCGACCCACGGCACGGCGCGCACGCGGCGCACTGCCGTTCCTGCGCCGTGCTGCTGGCCAGACTCGGCGTGACCAGCCTCACCCCGGCGCCGGCCGCGGCGCGGGGAGGAACGTTCGGCGGCGACACCCTCGGCGGGCCGACGCAGGGCGCGCCCTGGTCGGTCGGGACCGTGGACCAGGCGCTGGAGGCCGCCGGCTGGCGCCCGGGGCGCGGGCACGCGGCCAAGGCGGAGGCGTGGGCCGACGTCCTCAGCGGTCACCGCTCGCCGCAGGGGCACCCGCACGAGCTGTTCCCGGCGGCGTTCGAGACCTGGGCCGAGCTGGGCGAGATCACGCTGCAACCGAACGGTCCCGGGGTGGCGTTCGCGCCGAGCGCCGTCGTGATCGATCCGCTGGCCGGGCTGCACTGGGCGCGGGTGCTCAGCGACCTGGGGTACGCGTTGGGTGGCCGACTCGCGCCGCTGGGCGAGGAGTTGGGCAGCGGCGCGCTGCTGGCGCTGGACACGGAGGGGCGGCTGTACGGGATCGACCACAGCGGGGACTGGTATCTCGGCCACGACGTCCTCACCGGCCTCGCCACCCTCCTCACCGGCGCGGCGCCGCACCGCCTGGAACCGTGACGTGCCGCGGGGGCTTTCTGACGGGGGCGACCACACCGACGCGTCGGGCTCTCCCGGTGGGTGGTCGCTCGCGCCGTTCCCCGCGCCCCTTCTCGGCTAACCGCCGGAGGCGACGATCGTGTCGCGGTAGGCGCGGGCCGCCGCGCGCAGCGCCGTCTCCGGGTTGACGCCGGCCGCCTCGGCCTCCGCGGCCAGGGCCAACAGCCGGTAGCCGAACCCCCCGTCCTGCGGGGTCTTTGGCAGCGGGACGGCCAGGCCGGTCCGCCTGGCCCGCCCGGCCAGCTTCGCGGCCAGCGCCAGCGCCGGCTGCCCCAGCGGCACGCCCTCCGTCACCGAGGTGCGTGCCTTCTCCTCGGCCTTCACCTCGAACCACAGCGCCTTGACGTCCTCGGGCGTCTCCGCCTTCGCGTCGCCGAAGATGTGCGGGTGGCGGCGGATCAGCTTGGTGACGATCGTGCCGGCGACGTCGTCGATGTCGAAGGGCTCGTCGAGGTCGTCGGCGGCGATCCTGGCGTGGAAGACGACCTGGAGGAGCACGTCGCCCAACTCCTCGCGGATCTCCGCGGGGTCGCCGTTCTCCACGGCCTCGACCAGCTCGTAGACCTCCTCGACCCCGAAGGCCGTCAGGCCCTCGCTGGTCTGGATCGAGGCCCACGGGCAGTTGGCCCGGATCTCGTCCATCACCCGGACCAGGTCGAGCAGCCGGGCGCCCGGCAGGTCGTAGGAGCCGGGCAGCAACTCCAGCGCCGGCAGCGCCGCCGACCGACCAGAACCGGCCAACCTCGCGAGTTCGTCCGTGAGTCCCGGCTCGCCCTCGGCGCCGGCGATCACCACCGCCGTGCGGCCACCCGCGCAGGCGGAGACCAACTCGGCCGCCGACGGCACGCCCTGGCGCACCGTGACGCCGGCCTCGCGCAGATAGGGGCCGTGCGGGTGCTCGGCCTCCCGGCAGACCACGAGATCGGCCTCGTGCAGCACCTGCCAGGCGGGCCAGGAGAGCAGCCCGGGAGCCACCCGGTGGCTGGTGGTCAGCAGGACGATCCGGCCGGGGGCACCGTTGAGTTCGCGCACGGTCATCCGTCGAGACTAAACCGCACGTCCGGGGAGGTCACCGACGCCCCCGGAGGAGCGGGGCGGGCCCGTCAGGCGGGCGGGACGGGCAACTCGGCCTGGTCCTCGGCGGGCTGCTCGGAGCGCAGCCACGGTGTGTCGGACTCCGCCAGCACCACCTGCTCCGAGTCCCACTCGCCGTAGCGGGGGTTGACCTCGACGCCGATCCGCTCGGCGGTCTCGGCGAGCGCCTCGCGCATCACCAGCTGGCCCTCCTGGCCGGCGGGGGCGTTCAGGCGCTGCGCCACCCCCTGAAAGAGGAGCTGGCTGCGCAGCACCTGGTCGATCTGCTCGTCGCCGGCCATCGGCAGCCCGCCGGTCGTGGTCAGCGCGCTGAGCCGCAGGGCCTCCGCGCCGCCCACGCTCTGCTCGGCGATGGCCCGGCTCTCCTGGATCTGCGCGCGGGTCACCTCGACACCGTGTTCCTCGGCGGCGGCCTCCAGCACCTCCAGATAGACCAGGAAGTCCACCGTCTGGCGCGTCAACCCGGCGCTGGCCTGGAGGAGTTGGTCCCCCTCGGGCTGCTCCCGCTGGGCTTCGCGGATGGTCTCCACCCGGTCCTGCACACTGGCGATGGTGATCTTCTCGCCGCCGACCACGGCGGCCGCGCCCGGGTGGGCGTCGGTGGAGCAGCCGGTGAGCAGAGGGGTCGCGACGAGCAGGGCTGCGGCCGTGACCGCGAGCGTGGAGGTGCGGCGCTTCACTGGGGTACTCCCGAGGACGAGCCAGTGGGGTTGGTCGATCTTACGCGGCCTGATCCTAGGCGGCGGCACCGGTCCTGACCACCGTGCGGACCGTTCCTTCCCTTGCTGGTGGGGCGGGTGGGGCGGCCGGTGGGGCTCACCCGACGTTCACCGCGAGGGGGAGCCGCCCCCGCGCGTTCTCCCCCTCTGTGGGGGCCCCTTAGGGGAACCCTGCTACTTCTCACTGACCCCCACCTCCTACCGGGGGCTGACGAGGACGCGCCAGGCGGCCCCTACTCTCTTAGGGGTACTTGCTGGAAGTCGTCCGTCGGACGTCGACGGGCGAGGACCGGCCAACGGGGTAGACGCCGCGCGTTCGAGCGCGGGCGTGAGCGGGGTTCCCCACGTTTCCGACGCGCAAGGAGAACGCACGTGACAACGGCTGTAGTCAATCCGACGACCGGGGGCAGCGGAGGGCATTCGGCCGTGGCCGCGCGAGCGGAGACCGTCGTCAAGTCCTACGGAGAGGGCGAGACGCGGGTTTCGGCGTTGGACGGGGTGAGTGTGGACATCGAGCGGGGGGTGTTCACCGCGATCATGGGCCCCTCGGGCTCGGGCAAGTCGACGCTGATGCACTGCCTGGCCGGTCTCGACACCGTCACCTCGGGACGCATCTGGGTCGGCGGCACCGAGATCACCGGCCT
>NZ_OCNE01000015.1 GCF_900230195.1 Streptomyces zhaozhouensis | reverse complement strand
AACCAAACCCCCCACATCACCCACACCCACCCGAAAACGCCCCCCACCCAACCGCTCCACACCCACACCAGAACCCACCTCCACCACCGACACACGCCACCCCTCCACACCCACAAACCCACCAACCACCCCATCAACCCCAGCCAACCCAACCGGAACAAAAACCACCACCGAAACCCCAACACCCACACCAGAACCCGAAACCGCAACCTCCTCCCACACCTCCTCAAACAACATCAACCCCGAACCCGCCGACATCACCAGTTCGCCGGACTCCGCCGACTCCACCAGCACCTCGGGCTCCTTCGGCCGCTGCGCCGAGGGCACCCAGTAGCGCTCGCCGGCGAACGGGTAGGTCGGCAGGCTGACGGTGCGCGGCCGCCGGTCCGCGTCCGCGTGCAGCGCCGCCCAGTCGACGCGCAGGCCCCTCGTCCACAGCTCGGCCAGCCGGCCGAACTCCCCGGCGCGGACCAGCCCCTCGACCGGCTCCTCCCGCTCACCGGCGTCGACGCCTTCGCCCTCGCCCCGGAACACCCCGGCCGGCGGCTCCCCGTCCAGGTCCAGCGCGGCCAGCTTGTCCTTGAGGTCGTCCACCGAGGTGGCCAGCAGCGCCAGCCGGTGGTCCATCTCCTCGCGCCCCACCTGAAGGGTGTAGGCGATGTCCGACAGCCGCTCGTCCCCGTAGCCGCGCGAGACGAGGGCCTCCCTGAGCTGGCGCGCCTGCTCGGCCAGCCGGTCCTGGTCACGGGCCGAGAGGACGATCAACGCCGGGCGCTGGGACGACATGTGGGACTCCTTGGTACGCGGGGAGAGGGGAGGACGGATGTGGCTCCGGTTCGGGTCCTGTTCCGGACCCCGGTGCGAACGCGGTCGCGCGTCATTCATGGCCGGTCGAACTCCTGGATGACCACGTGGGCATTCGCACCACCCGCTCCGAACGACGAAACTCCGGCGGTCCTCGGGGCGTCGTGCGGCGTGCGCCACTCCCCGAGTTCCCGCTGCACGTAGAAGGGGCTGTTCTCGATGTCGAGATGGGGGTTCAGCTCGCGCGCGTGCAGCGAGGGCGCGAGTTCCCCGTGGTTGAGCTGCTGGATCACCTTGATCACGCCGGCGACGCCGGAGGCCGCCTCCAGGTGGCCGATGTTGGACTTCACCGAGCCGACGGCGCAGAACCCGACGTCGTCGGTGTCCTCGCGGAACGCCTGCGTCAGCCCGGCGATCTCGATCGGGTCGCCCAGTTCCGTGCCGGTGCCGTGCGCCTCCAGGAAGCTCACCGTGCGGGCGTCGACGCCCGCCTGGTCGAGGGCGCCGCGCACCAGGTCGCGCTGGGCGACCGGGTTGGGGACGGTGTAGCCGTTGGTCTTGCCGTCGTGGTTGATGCCGGTGCCCCGGATGACGGCGTAGACGTGGTCGCCGTCCGCCATCGCCCGCGACAGCGGCTTCAGCAGCAGGCTCGCCACGCCCTCGCCCGGCACCATGCCGTTGGCGCCCTTACCGAAGCTGCGGCAGAGGCCGTCGGGGGAGAGCATCCGCTTCCGGCTGAACTCGACGTACGCCGAGGGGTGGGTGTACACGTTCACCCCGCCGGCGACGGCCATCTCGCTGGAGCCGCGCCGCAGATGCTCGCACGCCTGGTGGATCGCGGAGAGCGAGGACGAGCACATGGTGTCGACCGGCAGGCTCGGGCCGTGCAGGTCGAAGACGTAGGAGACCCGGTTGGCCACGGAGCTGAAGTTGGTCGACAGGTGGCGCGGCGCGCCGTCCCGCCCCAGCTCGGCGCCCAGCAGCTCGAATCCCGTCCTGGTGATCCCGACGAAGACGCCGACCCGGCCGCCGTGCTGGCGGGCGATGCGGTCGCGGGGGTAGGCCGCGTCCTCGAACGCCCGCCAGGTCTCCTGGAGGAAGAGCCGCTCCTGCGGGTCCATCTCCAGCGCCTCGCGCGGCGAGATGCGGAAGAAGTACGGGTCGAAGTCGGCGAAGCCGTCGAGGAACCCGCCCCACTTGGAGTAGCTCTTGCCGTGGGTGACGGCGTGCTCGACGTCCTCCGTGTAGAAGCCGTCGAGGCGCCAGCGGTCGGCGGGGATCTCCGTGACGGTGCTCTTCCCGCCCCGCAGGTTGGCCCAGAACTCGTCCACGTTGTTGGCGCCGGGGAAGCGACCGCTCATCCCGATGACGGCGATCGGCTCGTCGGCGACCGGCGCCCGGCCGGCGGCTCCCCGCCGGCCGGCGCGCAGCGGGGTGAGCGCCGGGACCGGGACGGGCGGCGCGGCGTGCGCGGGCGGCGCCGGCGGCGCGGCCGCGTCGCCGGCCCAGGCGCCGCTCTCCGCCGGGAACGTCCCGGCGAGGGCGTCCGCGACGGCGGCGAGCGTGCGGTGCTCGAAGAACAGCGTCTTCGGCAGCGCGGGGAACGGCGTGCTCAGCAGGTGGTTGAGGCGCGCGATGAGGAACGAGTCGATGCCGTAGCTGTCCAACGGCTCCTCGGCGTCGACGCGCGCCACCGCGATGTCGGTGGTCTCGGCGAAGAGCTCGGTCAGCCGTCGCCGCACCGCGCGGGCGGTCTGCGCCGGGTCCGCCGCCTCGGCCGCCGCCGGTGCCCGCCCTGCGGGCACGCCACGGCCGGCGGCGTGGGCCGCCATCCGCGCCGGGTCGCCCTCCATGACCATCACCTGCGCGTGGCCCGAGGCGAGCGCGCGGTACAGGGCGTCGATCGCGGTGGCGGTCCGCAGCGGGACCATGCCGGTCTCGGCGCGCATGGCCTGCTCGGTGGCGGCGTCGACCCGCATCCCGGCGTCGCGCCACAGCGGCCAGTTGACCGACAGGGTCCGCCCGGAGCGCCGGCCGGCGCGCACCCACTCGGCGCGCCGGGCGGCGTGGACGTCCAGGAAGCCGTTGGCCGCCGCGTAGTCGGCCTGGCCGACGTTGCCGAGGGCGCCCGCCACGGACGAGCAGAGCAGGAACAGGTCCAGCGGCAGGTCGGCCGTCGCCTCGTCCAGCCGCACCAGTCCGGTGACCTTGGGGGCCAGCACCTCCCGCACCGCCTGCGGTGTCTTGCGGACGGCGAAGCCGTCGCGCAGCACCCCGGCGGTGTGGATGACGCCGTGCAGGGCGCCGAAGTCGCGCAGGACGCCCGCGACCAGCGCGTCGACCTGTTCCGCGTCGGTGACGTCGGTCCTGCGGTAGTCGACGACGGTGCCGGGGCCGACCAGTTCGCGGAGCGCGCCGAGGCGGGCCTCGGAGGCGGGCGACCGGCCGGTGAGGACGAGCGTCGCGCGCTCGGCGCGGCGCGCGATCTCCGCGCCGAGGGCGGCGGCGATGCCGTAGCCGCCGGTCAGCAGGTACACGCCGCCGTCGCGCCAGGGCGAAGGGGCGTCGGGCGCGGCGGTGACGTTCTCCCAGCGCGACACGAGGAGCGCCCCCTCGACCTGCCGGAGGCGCGGCTCGTCGGGGCGGGCGGCGGCCGCCCGCAGGGCGGCGACGGCCTCGGTGGCGGTGGCCGGGTCGCACTCGACGAGCTGGGCGCGCACGGCGGGGTTCTCCCGCCGGACCGTGGCGAGCATCCCGAACAGGCCGCGCGCCCAGTGCCCCGCGCCGTCCGCCGGGACGCACACCTGGACGAGCGCGCCCTCCGCGGGCACGTTCCGCAGCACCCCCTGGAGGGTGTCGAGGAGGGCGAGCGCGGCGGTCTCGTAGGCGGCCGCGGTGTCGGCGCCCTCGGGCACGGTCGGCAGGACGGTGTGCCGGGCCGTCGGCAGCGCCTCCCGCACCGCGCGGGTCGTGGCCTCGGGCAGCCCGCAGAGCACCACGAGGCGTTCGGCCGCCGGGGCGGCGGTGGCGGCCGGCGCGTCGACGAACACCGGCCGGGTGACCAGCGGTTCGACGGCGCCCTCCGGCGCCGGGGGCGCGGAGCGCCAGGTGAGGCCGCGCAGGACGAGGCACACCTCGCCCTCGGCGTCGACCAGTTCCAGGTCGACCCGGTCCTCGGCCACCCGGCGGGCGACGGCCCAGGCTGCGCGGGAGTCGGGTGCCGTGCGGTACGCGACCGTCTCGCGCACCCCGGCCGGGGTCAGCGTCGCCGCGCCCTCGGGGCCGGCGGCCGTCAGCTCGGCGGCGACCCGCAGCGCGGCCCCGACCAGCGCGGGCGGGGTGCCGGGGCCGGCGTCGGCCGGGAGGGGGGCCAGCAGCAGGTCCGCGTCCTGCTCCCGCCGGAGCCGCTCGAGGTCGACGCGCGGCGGGCGGGCCGTCCCGGCCGGTTCCGCGACGCCCTGGCTGAGGATCTCCCGCCCGAACTCGGCGGCGGGGACGGGCTGGTACACCTCGAAGGCGATCCGTTCGCCGTCCGCTTCGGCGGCCGGGTGCAGGGCGACGCTGACGGGCGTGCGGCCGTCGACGACGGGGGCGGGCGCGCCCCAGGTCACGTCGCGCAGCCGCGTCGCCGCGCCGGCGGCCAGGTCGGCGGCGGCGCGGGCCATGCCCAGCTGGGCGGCCGGCGGCAGTGCGGCGGGCAGCGGACCCAGGGGTCCGAGCAACGCCTCGTCGGCGGCGTGGAAGACCGAGGCGAACCGGTGCTCGGTGAGGTCGGAGGTGTTCCGGCGCAGCAGCGGGTGCGGCCCCTGCCCGCCGGGCACGGCGGGCGCGGGGGCGCCCGGGTGGGAGGTCGGCCGGGAGGCCGGCGCCGCCCAGTAGCGCTCGCGGGCGAAGGGGTAGCCGGGCAGGCTGACCGGCGGCAGGGCCCGGCCGCCGAAGAGCCCGGACCACGGCAGGTCGTAGCCCTGGCAGTACAGCTCGGCAAGCGCGGACAGCACCCGCTCCGGGCCGCCGGCCGGGGCCTCGGCGCCCGCCCGCGCCACCAGCTCCTCGGCGTGTGCGAAGAGCATCTCCTGCGGCTGGAACTCGCGCGGCACCTGGCCGTGGAACAGCCTCGGCGCGCCTTCGGCGCCGGCCAGCGCGTCGGCGGCCTCGCGCGCGTCGGCCGCGACGACGGCCCGCCGGTGGCGGTGGTGGAGCCGGCCGGTCAGCAGGGTGGCGCTGACGGCGGCGAGGTCGGTCCCCGGCCGCTCGCGCAGACGCGCGGCGAGCCGCTCGGCCAGCCGGTCGAGCGCCTCCGGGCTGCGCGCGGAGAACGCGAGCAGCCGGGGTCCGTCGGCGGTGGCCGCCGGGTCCCCGGTCGGCCGCGGGTACTCCTCGACGACCAGGTGGGCGTTGGTGCCGCTGATGCCGAACGCGCTGACCGCGCCGGTGCGCGGGCGGCCGGCGGTGCTCGGCCACTCCCGGCGGACGGTGTTGACGGTGAAGGGGCCGGCCTCCCAGTCGACGTAGTCGCTGAGCTCCTCGCAGTGGATGCTGGCGGGCAGCGTCGCGTGCCGCATCGCCTGGACGAGGCCGATCAGGCTCACCACGCCCGAGGCCGCGAAGGCGTGGCCGACGTTCGGCTTGGTGGTGACCAGCGCGCAGTCCGCGCTCCGCTCGCCGCCGTCCTGGAACGCGCGGGTCAGCGCGTTGATCTCGATCGGGTCGCCGAGCCTGGTGCCGGTGCCGTGGGTGAAGACGCAGTCGATGGCGGCGGGGTCGATGGCGTGGCGCCGGTAGACGTCGCTCAGCAGCCGGGCCTGGGAGCGGCTGCTGGGGGCGGTGATGCCGTTGGTCCTGCCGTCGTAGTTGAGGCCGCTGCCGGTGATGACGCCGAGGACGCGGTCGCCGTCGGCCTCCGCCAGGGAGAGCCGCTTGAGGACGACGACGGCGACGGCCTCTCCGGGGACCAGGCCGTTGGCGCGCTTGTCGAAGGCGTGGCAGCGACCGTCGGGCGAGAGCATTCCGGCCTGTTCCGGCTCCACGAAGCTCTGGGCGGTGGTCATCAGGTTGACGCCGCCGGCGAGCGCCGTGTCGCACTCCCCGTTCCGCAGGCTGCCGCACGCCTCGTGGATGGCGGCAAGTCCGGAGGAGCAGGCCGTGTTGATGGCCATGACCGGGCCGCTGAAGTTCAGGAAGTAGGCCAGGCGGGCGGCCAGGATGCCCTCGTGGTTGGCGGTGACGTTGCCGGGCTCGTCCAGGAGCCGGGCGTAGTCGCCGTTCTCCGCGCCGAGGAACGTGCCGATGGTGTGGGACTCGATCTTCTCGGCGCCGTAGCCGGCGTCCTCCAGCGCGTGCCAGGACTCCTGGAGCAGCAGCCGCTGGCGGGGGTCCATGGCGCGGGCGTCGGACGGAGCGATCTCGAAGAACAGCGGGTCGAACTCGTCGACGCCGGGCACCAGTCCCGCACGCCAGGCGCCGCCGTGGCCGGGGAAGCGCTCCTCGGGCACGGGCACGGTGACGTCCCGGCCGTCGGCGAGGACGTCCCACAGCTCGTCGACGGTGCGGGCGTCGGGGAACCGGCCGCTCATGCCGATGATGGCGATCGGCTCGGGGACACCCCGGGGGGCGGGCGCGCTCGCCGGCGCCGCCGGCGCCGGGGCGACGGGCCGGTCGGCGGGGGCGGCCGCCGCGTAGTGGTCGCGCACCGTCGCGGCCTGCTCGTCGAGGCAGTGGCGGGCCAGGGCGTCCAGCGTCGGGCAGTCGAAGAAAACGGCGGGGGTGATCCGCAGCCCGAACCGCCGGGTGAGGGCGGCGGCGTAGTCGGTGAGGCTGATGGAGTCGAAGCCGAAGTCCGCCATGTTGGTGTCGAGCGGCACCTCCTCCGGCGCCATCCGCAGCAGCGCCCCGGCCTCGGCCCGCAGGTCACGGCGGAGGGCGTCGGCCAGGTCCTCGCCGGCCGCGGGCGCCGGCGCGGCCGGCGGCTCGCCGCCGGCGGGGGGCGCGGGGGCGCGGCGCGGGCCGTCGGCGCCCTCGACGCGCAACAGGCGCCTGATCCGCTCGGGGTCGCCGGCCATCACCAGGCGCTGTGCCGCGCCCTCGGCGAGCAGCCGGTCGAAGAGGGCCAGGCCCTCCTCGGTCTCCAGGGCGCGCTGCCCGCTGGACTTCAGGTAGAGCCGGGTGCTGTCGTCGCCGGCCAGGTTCATCCCGCCGTCGGCCCACAGCGGCCAGTTGACGGAGAGCGCCACCCCGCGCCGCGTCTCGCCGGGGCGGTGTTGGGCGAACGAGGTCTGGAAGCGGTTGCCGGCCGCGTAGGCGCCGGAGCCGAAGTCGCCGATGACGGCGGAGACGGACGAGAAGTAGCAGGTGAAGTCGAGCGGGTCGTCGGCCAGGAGCCGGTCCAGGACGAGGGTGCCTTCGACCTTCGGGCGGAGCATCGCGCCGAACGCGTCGGCGTCCATGTCGAGCAGGGTGTCGCGGCTGTCGACGCCTGCGGCGTGGATGACGCCGGTGAAGGGCCCGAACCGCTCGCGGGCCGCGTCCAGTCCGGCGCGCATGGCGTCCTCGTCGGCGACGTCCGCCCTGAGGTGGTGGAACCTTCCGGCGTGCAGCTCCTTCTCAAGCCGGGCGCGGCGCTCCGGGTCGAGCGGGGAACGGCCGGTGAGGACGAGGTTGACGGGGGCGGAGCGGGCCAGGTGGCGGGCGAGGAGCAGGCCGAGCCCGCCGAGTCCGCCGGTGATCAGATAGGTGCCGCCGGCCCTGACGGCCGGTCGGGCGGCGGCGGGCGGGGCGACCTCGCGCAGGGTGGCGGTGCGGCGGACCCCGTCGCGGTACAGGGCGCTGTCCTGGTCGGGGGCGGCCAGCTCGTCGACGAGGGTGGGCAGCCACGCCTCCAACCGGCCGGCCACGTCGGCCGGTTCCGCGGGCAGGTCCGTCGGGCAGGCGACGGTGGCGTGGGTGCCGGGCAGCATCAGCCGCAGGGACCGCTCCAGGCCGAGCCAGGACTCGACGTGGCAGCGGTCGAGCGCGGTCAGCGGCTGGGCGGAGAGCAGCAGCCGGGGGACGGGCAGGGCGGCGTCGAAGAGGCCCTGGGCCAGGTGGAGCAGGGGCCGGTGGTCGCGCAGCAGCGCCGGGTCCTCGAACGCCCAGAGGTAGACGAGGGCGTCGGGCCGCCCGTGGCGCTCGGTGACGCGGGCGAAGGCGCGGGCGAACGACTCGGGGTCGGCCGGGTCGACGCCGACGGTCTCCTCGTCGTGGCCGCCGGCGGTCGCCGGGCTCAGGAACACGGCGGTGGCGCGCGGGTCCCTCGCCCGCAGGGCGCGGGCGCACAGCTCCCGGTGGGCGGGGTCGGCCACCAGGAACACGACGGTGCCCAGCCGGGGCGCGGCGGTGGGTGCCGGCAGCGGCCGGGCGCGCCACACCTCCTCGAAGACCAGCGGCGCGGGCGGGGCGGCGGGGGCGGGGGCGGCGGGCGCCGAGGGCGCGCGGGTCAGCCAGTGCCGGCGGCGGGCGAACGGATAGGTGGGCAGCGGCACCCGTCGGCCGCCGGCGTGCGGCGGGCGGCCTTCGAGGTCGAGGCCGTCGGCCCACGCCTGGGCGACGCGCGGGTGCTCACCCCGGTCGATCCACTCGGCGAGCCGGGCGGGGGTCGCCGGGGCGGCGGCGGACCGTTCGGGGCGCGGGGTGACGACGCCCTCGGCGGACTCCTCGCCCCGCAGCCAGGCGTCGAGCCGTTCGGTCAACTCGGCGTTGTCGGCGGCGAGAAAGGCCACCCGCCGGGGCATCTCCTCGCGTCCGACGGCCAGCGTGTGCGCGAGGTCGCGCGGGTCGGGGTCGTGGCGGCGGAGGTGGTCGCGCAGGGCGTCGACGCGTTCCCGCAGCGCCTCGTCGGTGCGGGCGGAGAGCAGGACGACGGCGGGACCCTCGGCGGACGGGCGGTCGTCGCGGGGCTCCGGCCGGTGTTCCTCGACGACGACATGGGCGTTGACCCCGCCGAAGCCGAACGAGCTGACGCCGGCGCGGCGCGGCCGGCGGGTGCCGTCCTCGTCGACGGGGGCGGGCCACTCGCGGGTGCGGTCCACGATGTGGAAGGGGCTGTCCGCCAGCGAGATGTGCGGATTGAGCGTCTCGAAGTGCGGCAGCCCGGGGAGGATGCCGTGTCGCACGCTGAGCAGGGCCTTGAGCAGGCCGGCGAGGCCGGCGGCGGACTCCAGGTGGCCCATGTTGGCCTTGGCCGAGCCGAGGCCGCAGTAGCCGGTCGGCAGGTCGGGGTCGAGTTCGGCGAACGCCTCGCGCAGCGCCTGGACCTCGATGGGGTCGCCGAGGGCGGTGCCGGTGCCGTGCGCCTCGATGTAGCCGACGGTCGCGGGGTCGGTCCCCGAGCTCAGATAGGCGGTCTTGACCAGTTCCTTCTGCGCGGTGAGGTTCGGGGCGCGCAGGGAGTTGGACTTGCCGTCGTGGTTGACGGCGCTGGCGCGGATGACGCCGTGGATGTGGTCGCCGTCCGCGAGTGCCCTGGCCAGGGGCTTCAGCAGCACGGCGGCGTAGCCCTCGCCGCGGACGAATCCGTCGGCGGCGGCGTCGAAGGTGCGGCAGCGCCCGCCGGGCGAGAGCATCCCGGCCTGCTGGCTCACCCGGTAGGGGCGGGGCGACAGCATCAGGTTGACGCCGGCGGCGACGGCGACGCGGCTGGTGCCGTCGCGCAGCGACCGGGCCGCGCGGTGGACGGCGACCAGGGAGCTGGAGCAGGCGGTGTTCAGGATCTCGCTGGGGCCGCGGAAGTTGAACCAGCGGGAGACCCGGTTGGCGACGAGGCTGGCGTGCAGCCCGGAGTCGAGATGGGCGCCGTAGACGTCGATCAGGCCGGGGTCGAGGGTGACCAGTTCGGCGTAGTCGTTGTTGTGGACGCCGACGAAGACGCCGACCTCCTCGCCGTCGAAGTCGGAGGCCCGGTAGCCGGCGTCCTCGAAGACGCGCCAGGTCACCTCCAGCGCCTTGCGCTGCTGCGGGTCCATGCTCTCGGCTTCGAGCGGCGCGATCCCGAAGAAGGCGGCGTCGAAGTCGGCGACGTCGTCGATGAAGGCGCCGTCGCGGGGCAGCCCGTCGGTGTCGGGGCCGTAGTGGCGGCGGTAGGTGTCGAGGATCTCGGGGCGGCTGTCGGCGAGCGGGGTGACGCAGTCCTTCTCCTCGACCAGGTTGCGCCAGTAGCTGTCGAGGTCGGTGGCGCCGCCGGGGAGCCGCAGGCTCACCCCGACGACGGCGACCGCGCCGGCGTCCGCCGCCTCCGGCTCGGGGGTGGCGGGCGCGGACGGGCGCGCGGCGACGGGGGCGGGAGCGGCCGCGAGGTGGGCGGCGAGCGCGTCGACGGTCCGGTGCTTGAAGAGCAGGGCCGGTCCGTAGGCGACGCCGAAGACCCGTTCGACCTGGCGGGCGAGCCGGATGTACTGGAGGGAGTCCAGGCCGAGTTCGGCGAACGTGCCGACGCCGTCGAACTCCGCCGGCTCACGCCCCAGCGTGAGCCCGAACACCTCGGCGACCAGCCGGCGCCGCACCTCGGCCACCCCGGCCACCTCGGCCACCCCGGTCGCCCCGGTCGCCCCGGTCGCCCCGGCGTCGGGGGCTGGCTCGCCCCGCTCCGCCCCGAGGGTGACCGCACCCGCGCGGTAGGAGGCCAGGACCGGGAGCGCGCCCGCCAGATAGGCGTGCATGGTCTTCTTGCGGAGGATCTTGCCGATCGCGGAGTGGGCCACTCCCCCGGTGTCGGAGAGCACGACCTCGTGGCAGGTGAGCTGGTGCTTCTCGGAGACCGCCGCCACGACCCGGCGCAGCAGCGCGCGGTACTCCTCGCCGGGCAGGGCCGCGTCGACCTCCTGGACCACGACGACCCGCTCGGCGTCGTCGATGTCGCAGCCGAAGACGGCCAGCCGCCCGGTGACCCCGGGGAGCGCCGCGCGGACGGTCGCCTCGATGTCGGCGGGGTAGTGGTTCTCCCCCCGCACGATGATCAACTCCTTCTCGCGGCCGGTGACATGGAGCCGTCCGTCGAGGACGAACCCCAGGTCGCCGGTTCGGAAATGGCCCAGCCCCGCCGGTCCGGAGAACGCCTCCTCGGTGGCCTCCTCGTTCTCGTGGTAGCCGCGGAAGACGCCCGGGTAGCGCACCCAGATCTCGCCGACCTCGCCCGGGGCGCGGTCCGCGCCGGTCTCCGGGTCGACGACCCGGACGATGTCGCCGCCGGGCAGCGGGCCGATCGCGGCGACCGCCCTGCCGGTGCCGGCGTCGTCGCTGTCCACCGCCCGGCCGCGCTCCAGTTCGGCGACGTCCACGCGCCGGAAGACCGCCTCGGTGGCCGAGGGTTCGGTGACGACCGCGCCGATCTCGGTCATGCCGTAGTTGGGGCAGAAGCTCTCCGGGCGCAGCCCCAGGGGCGCGAAGGTCTCGGTGAACCGGCGGTGGCTGTCCTCCCGGATCAGCTCGCCGGCGCAGAGCAGGTTGGTGAGGCTGGCCAACGAGACGCCCTCGGCGGCGAGCGCGGCGGGGTCCAGCTGGTCGCACAGGAAGTCGAGGGCGAAGTTGGGGGCGCCGGTGTGGGTGGCGCCGTGCGCGCTGATCGCGCGCGGCCACGCGTCGGGCTGCCGCACGAACGTGCTGGGCGGCATCAGGACGCTGTCCACGCCGACGGCCAACGGCAGCAGCAGGCCGACGGAGATGCCGAAGTTGTGCGAGAGCGGCAGCCAGGACACGACGGTGCTGTCGGGCCCCACCTCCCAGATGTCGCGGGACAGCTCGATCTGGGCGAGCAGCACGGAGTGGGTGTAGGTCACACCCTTGGGGGCGGTCAGGGAGCCGGAGGTGAACAGCAGCACCGCCGGGTCCTCGCCCCGCGCCGCCCGGTCGGGGGCGGTCTCCCCGGCGTCGTCGGCGTCTTCCGCGTCCTCCTCCCCGGCGGCGGGCTCGGCGGGGACGACGACGGTCAGCCGGCCCAGCGACTCCTCGGCGCGGGCGGCGACCAGTTCTGCGGTCTCCGCGCCGGTGACCAGGCAGGTGGCGCCCGAGGCGGGGGCGAGGGCGCGGAGCTTGGCGAGCGTGTCCTCGGGGTCGTCGGCGAGGTCGGCGAGCATCGGGACGGCGACCACGTTGGCGTAGGCGCAGGCGGCGAGGGCGGTGACGTAGGTGAGGGCGTTCGGCAGTTGGACGAGGACCCGCTGCCCGGGCTCGCAGGCGGCCTGGAGCGCGGTGCTCAACCGGCGGGCGCGGCGCCGCAGCGCGGCCCCGGTCAGCGAGGCGACCTCGTCCTC
This sequence comes from Streptomyces zhaozhouensis, assembly GCF_900230195.1. GTDB lineage: Bacteria > Actinomycetota > Actinomycetes > Streptomycetales > Streptomycetaceae > Streptomyces > Streptomyces zhaozhouensis. The sequence goes on along the minus strand of NZ_OCNE01000015.1, from coordinate 167,057 downwards.
GCCCGGCCCGGTGCGGAAGTGGAAGCGCCCCTCGTCCGGGTAACGGTCGTACAGGTCGGCCAGGGTGCGGCCGGGGAGCCGGCCCGACGCGCGGTCGGGCGCCGGGTCCGGCTGGTGGTCCGGCCGGCGCACGCCACCTGATGCGTCCGTCATGTTCCGCGTCTCCTCACGAGATGTCCCTCAGCCACCACGCCATGCGCGTGCACGTCTGTGTCCACGATTGATCCGGTCGGTCACGTCCTCCCCGCGGACGCGTCGCCCCGCTAGCCGTAGAGGCCCAAGATCCGCTCCCTGACCTCGGGTTGGTGGAACGTCACCTCGTGCATGGCCAGCTCCTGCTCGATCACCTGTGGCAGGCGCGCGCGCAGGTCGGCCACCATGTGGTCCTTGAGGGTGACGAGGGACAGCCGGGGCTTCTCGGCCACCAGCCGGGCCAGGTCGAGCGCCCGGTCGAGCACCTCGCGCCGGGGCACCACCTCGAACGGGACGCCGCGCCTGGCGAGGTCGGCCCCCCGGTAGGTGCGGGCGGTGACCAGGAACTCGTGGGCCAGCGGGCCGCCGAGCTTCTCGCGCAGGACGAGGGTGGCGCCGAAGCCGGGGGTGAAGCCGTACTTCATGAAGCTGGCGGTGTAGACGCTCTCCGTGGCGAGGATGACGAAGTCGCTGAAGAGGCCCATGCACAGTCCGCCGCCCACCGCGTGGCCCTGCATGGCGGCGATCACGGGGACCGGGCAGTCCAGGGGGAGGCTGTAGGTGCCGCTGGCGACCTCGCCGGTGTCGGCGGCGGTGAAGGCCATCCGGCCCTCCTGGATCGCGATCAGGTCGCGCTGGGTGCCGCCGGTCGCGAAGTAGTTGCCGTAGCCGGTGAGCACCACCACCCGGTACTCCTCGGCGGCGGACACGGTGCGGAAGGCGTCGACGAGACCGTCGATCAGCTCCTCGGTGAACGTGTTCTTGTGCGCCCGGTCCTGGAGGGTGATCAGGGCGACACCCTCGGACGGCTGCCGCAGGGTGACCACGGGCTCGCGCGCCGCTTCCTCGGTGGGGCCGGTCATCGGCTCGCCTCCCAGGGGTAGACGCCGTCCTCGACGAAGCGCGTGACGCGTCGGAGGTTGGCGGGGTCGGAGAAGATGTCGAGGTTGGCCCGCACCGCGGGCTCCCTGGCCGCCTCGAGGGCGACCGGGCTGATCCGGCCCATGTAGCGCTTGTAACTCCCCACCGTCTCGGGCGGGATGCGGCGCAGCCGGCCGAGGTGCTGGAGCAGCAGCTGGTCGCCGCGCGGCCCGTGCGCGTCGACCAGGCCCCACTCGGCGGCCCTGGCGGCGGGGACCGGCCGGGTCATGAGGGTCATGTAGTGGGCCTTGCCGAAGCCGACCCGGCGGGTCAGGAAGGGCAGCACCATCGCCGGGTAGAGCCCGAACAGCAGCTCGGAGAGGCCGAAGGTGGCGGTGTCGTCGGCGATGACGACGTCGCTGGCGGCGACGAAGCCGACGCCGCCGGCGTTGGCCCGGCCGCGCACGTGGGCGACGAGGATCTGGGGGCCGGTGGCCATCCGCAGCCACAGGTCGTACAGGGCGTCGACGTTGCCCCGGTCCCGGTCGGCGTCCCCCGGCTCGCCGGCGGCGACGCTGTCGAGGTCGGCCCCGAAGCAGAAGTCGCGGTCGCCGCCCTCCACCACCACGACGCCGACGGCCCGTTCCTCGCACGCGTCGAGGGCGCGCCCCAGCTCGGCTATCAGGTCGGGCGTGATGGTGTTCCTCGCCTCGGGGCGGTTGAACCGCACCCGGCAGACGCCGTTCTCGACCGTGGCGTCCAGCGCTCTTCCCCGGATCATGTCCCCGTGACTCCCGTCAGATCCAGGTGTATTCGCGGTGGAACTCGTTGATGCCGCGCAGCACCAGCACGTCGCCGCCGCGCGCCGCGCCGAGCGGCTCGGTGTAGGTGTCGAAGTCGATCTCGACGTTGCGGGTGCCGAACCGCACGGTCTCGTTCTCCTTCAGCAGCCGCTCGTAGGTGTCGAAGTCCAGCCGGTAGCGCCCGTCGAGGTGTTCGGCCACCCCCATGGCGCGGACCTTCTCCTGACCGGCCGCGTCGACCACCCCGCTGTAGAACTCCGAGCAGCAGCCGGAGCCGTAGGAGAAGCAGCCGATGCGGCGCGGCTCCCGGAAGTCGCCGTTGGCGATGGTGCTCAGCAGGGAGAGCAGCACGGTGCCGCCCATGATGTTGCCGACGTGCTGGCAGTAGGTCAGGCCGGGGGTGACGCGGGCCTCGAAGTCCTCGTCGATGTCCTTGCGGCCGGCGCGGTAGAGCTTGCGCATCATGGTGCGGTGGGCGCCCTTGACCATGCCGCCGAACGGCGTGTGGAAGGCGAGGTAGGAGAACGTCTCGCGGTAGTCGGCCTCCGGTACCCGCCGCTGGTACTCCTGGAAGGACTCGAAGCAGCAGTCCAGGTAGGACATCAGGGACAGGTCGGCGTTGCCGGCCTCGCTGTCCGGGACGGGCCGGCAGGTGTCCATGGTCTCGTAGCCGTAGTAGCCGTTGGCGCCGACGTCGACCCGGTAGACCTCGGGCCGGTCGCTGACCAGCAGGGCGACGGCGCCGGCGCCCCCGCTGGGCTCGGCGAACGACCAGTCCTCGGAGAGCGCCTCGCCCGCGTCGGCGACGATGAACCGCGCCAGGTCGGTCGCGACGACCAGGGCCTTGGCCCCCGGGGAGACCTGCGCCAGGACGGAGTTGATCGCCATCTGGAAGCCGGCGGTCCCCGAGTAGCAGGCGTTCTTCAGCTCGAACAGGCGGCAGTTGCGGTTGAGTCCGAGGTAGTCGTGGACATAGGTGCTGACGGACTTGCCGAAGTCGATGCCCGACTCGGTGCAGGTGATCAGCATCTCGACGCGGTCGCGCTCGGCGTCGGACAGCGCGTCGACGAGCGGCTTGGCCGCGTTGACGGCGAGGGAGACGGGGTCCTCGTAGGGAAGGGCAACGGTCTTCGCGTGCATCAGCAGATTGCTGAACCGCTGCATGTCGAGCTCTCGGCGCTCCGCCAGCTCCGCGACGTCCAGATAGGCGGTGCCGCCGTAGAAGTTCATGGATTCAATGCCGACCGGTCCCACTTGCTCTCTCTTCCTCAGGATGACGCTCTGTCGCCGTGGTCGTCGCCGTCGTCCCGGCCGTCCCCCGGGGCGGTGGCCCGTTCGAGGACGACGCACGAGTTGATGCCGCCGAAGCCGAAACCGTTGTTGATCGCGTACCTGAGTTCCGCCGTGACGGCGCCCGGCGGCACCAGGTTCAGCTTGAGCGCGCCCTGGACGGGCTCCCTCAGGTGCGGGTTGGGGTGCGCGAACCCGTGCCGCAGCTGCTGCACACAGGCGACGGCCTCGATCGCGGAGGCCGAGCCGAGGCAGTGGCCCGTGAGGGCCTTGGTGGCGTTCACCCACGGCCTCGTGGCGTGCTCGCCCAGCAGTTCCGTCAGCGCCGCGGCCTCCGCCTCGTCACCCAACGGCGTGGAGGTCGCGTGGGCGTTGACGTAGTCGATCGCGCCGGGGGCGAGGCCCGCCTGGTCGAGGGCGCGGCGCATGACGCGCACCTCCGCGTCCACCGAGGGCGCGGTGCCGCGCTCGCCGTGGAGCACGACGGCGCCGCCCCGGACGCCGGCCAGCGGGACGGCGCCCCGCGCGGCGGCCCCGGCGGCGGTCTCCAGCAGGAGCGCGGCGGCGCCCTCCCCGGGGACGAAGCCGTCGTGCGCGGCGTCGAACGGGCGGCTGAACGAGGCGGGTCGCCCGGCCAGCGACTCCGCGGTCGCCGACTTGCCGCCGAGCGCGCCGACATGGCGCAGCGCCGTCAGCTCGACAAACGTCAGCTCCGCCATCGGCGCGAGCACCAGGCAGGCGTCGGCGTAGCCGTCCCGGAGCAGGCGGAAGGCGGTGACCAGCCCGACGTTGCCGGCGGCCGAGGCGCCCCCGGTGGTCAGGCTCTCGCCGTGCGTGCCGAACAGCTCGCCGGCGGCGCCGACGAGGTCGCTGTCCCACAGCTCGGTGGCGTAGCCGGGCCGGACGAGGGCAGGCGACTCGCGGTATCTGCCGCCCATCTCGTGGATCAGCCGGTGGGTGGGGCCGCCGCCGGCCACCACCAGGCCGAAGCCGCCGGGGTCCCAGGACGCCGGGCCGCCCGCGCCGCGCGGGCCAAGCCCGGCGCTGGAGACCGCCTCCGCCGCGGCGAGCAGCGAGAACGCCTTGCCGCGCGGGGCCCGCCGCAGCGGGTGCCGCAGCCGGTCACGCAGCCGCTCGTCGACCGCGCCGGCCTCGGCGAGCGCCTCCAGCGCCCGCGCCGGCGTGGCCGCGATCCGGCCGGACACGCCGCACGAGGCCGGCAGCGTCTCGTCCCCCGGCGGCTCGTAGGTGATGCCGACGGCGCCCTCCCGCAGGCCCCGGGTGAAGGCGTCGACGGTGTTCCCGAGGGCGCACTGCACCCCAAGACCCGTGACGACGACGTCCGCGCGCTGGTGCATCACGCCGCCGAGACGCGCTTCTTCTCGATGGCCTCGGCCAGCTCGCCGAGGCTGGAGAGCTCGCCGAACTCCAGCATGGAGACGCGGAGTTCGTGCTCCTCCAGGGTCTCCGAGATGATGTCCATCCGGTCGACGGAGTTCGCGCCGAGGTCCCTGAGGCTGGTCTCGGGGGTGATGTCGTCGGCCTTCACCTCCGGCAGGATCTCCTGGATGATCCGGCTGAGGGTCTCGAATATCTCACTGCTCGCCATGGCGGGGTGGTCTCCGGTCTGCGGGACGTCGCGGGTGGGTGGGGGAGGAAGCGCGGGGAGTGCGGGCGTTCAGTCGTCCACCACCAGCGGTTCGGCGAGACGGACGATCTGCTTGGCCATGTTGGCCGCGGTCTTGCCGGGACCGACCTGGACGAAGGTCTCGACGCCCTTGCCCATCATGTAGCGGACGCTCTCGGTCCACTTCACGGGCGAGGTGATCTGCCAGGACAGCACCCGCGCGATCTCCCCGTTCCGGTAGGGGCGGGCCCGCAGGTTGGAGACGACCGGGGTGCGCAGCTCGGTGAAGCCGAACTCCCCGACGTGCCGGGAGAACGCCTGGCTGGCCTCGGCCATGTAGCGGGAGTGGAAGGCGCCGCTGACCTTGAGGACCGTGTACGAGCCGCCGGCGGCGTCGAACAGCTCCTTGGCCTTCTCGACGTCCTCGCGCGGGCCGGAGATCACGGTCTGGCGGGGGGTGTTGAGGTTGGCGATGTCGAGGGAGGAGAGCCGGTGGGTGGCGAGCACCGCGCGGACCTCGTCCTCGGGGATGCGGCTGACGGCCGCCATCCCGCCGCCCGCGGCCCGGCTCATCAGCTCGGCGCGGCGCTTGACCAGCTTCAGGCCGGTGGCAAAGTCGAAGCCGCCGGCGGCCAGCAGCGCGGCGTACTCCCCGACGCTGTGGCCGGCGAAGTAGTCGGCCTTGTTCCCCTCGGCTTCCCACGCCAGGTACTCCAGGGCGCTGACGACGTAGAGCGCGACCTGCGTGTAGCGGGTCTCGTTCAGCCTCTCGTCCGGGTTGTTCAGGCACAGGTCCTCGATGGAGTAGCCGAGGATCTCGTCGGCCTGCCGCACCAACTCGGGGAAGCGGGCGAACTCCTTCTCTCCCATGCCCTTGGCCTGGGCACCCTGCCCGGGGAAGAGCGCTCCGATCATCGTGCTCCCTCTCTGCGTTCTCCGGCCGCGCTCCGGCTCGGCGGCGCGCGGCCTCGGCCACGCCGCCGCGTCGGCCCCGAGCTGCGCCAGGTTGGCCCGCTCGTTCCCGAACGGGGTGATGACGGGATAGGTCTTCCGGTCCGGGTGGCTGACCCGCATGACCGCGGCCAGCGTGGCCGACGGGGTCAGGTCGACGTAGGCGACGGGCCCGCCCGCGACGGGGACCGAGGACAGCGCCCGGGTGAAGGCGATCGGTTCGCGCAGCGCCCGCCAGCAGTGGTCGGGGGTCAGCTCGGTGACGGGCTGCCCGGTCGCGGAGGAGATCACCGTGGTCCCCTCGGCGGGAGGCGCGACGGTGAGCGCCGCGGCCAGCCGGCCGACGTCCCCGGCCAGCGGGTCGAGCGCGGCGGAGTGGAAGGGGAACCTGACCGGCAGCGACACGGTCACCAGGTCCCGCTCCCGCAGCGCCCGTTCGGCGGCCGCCAGCCCCTCGGTGGTGCCGGTGAGGACGAAGTGCCCCTCGTGGTTGACCGAGGCGATCTCGGTCCCCTCGCGCAGCTCCGGCACCGTGGCGTGCAGGGCGGGGTCGCCGAGGACCGCGAGCATCCCGCCGGCGGGCGCGCGGCCGGTGACGACGCCGGCCATGCCGATCAGGAAGTCCAGCGCGTCGCCCGGGGTGACCCGGCCGGCGACCGCGAGGGCGACGAACTCGCCGAGGCTCGCGCCGACCAGCACGTCCGGCCGGATGCCGTCGGCCCGCAGCGCCCGCGCCAGGGAGTACTCGGTCAGGAACAGCGCCGCGTTGGTCAGCGCCAGGTCGTCGCAGGGGTCCCCGAGGCCCCGGGCGGGGTCGTGCACGTAGTCGAGCGGCGCGAGACCGTGGCGTTCCCGGCAGTGGGCGTCCCACTCGTCCGCGCTGGCGCGGAAGGCCGCGTTCTCGCGGTGCAGCGAGGCGGCCATGCCGAAGAACTGCGAGCCCTGCCCGCCGCAGAGAAAGACCGTCGTGGGCCGGTCGTCGAGGCGCGCCGCGCTCATCGGGGCACCTCCGGGCGCGGCTCGACGCGGGCGGAACCGGGGAGGCCGATCGCCGGCAGCGGGGCCGGCGCCGGATGGGCGACGACCACCACGCGGTCGTGGACGCCGGCGTCACCGGGCAGCAGCTCGGCACGCGCCCGGAAGTGCGGGAAGCAGCCGAACTCCACGAGCCAGCCGCCGTCGCGCCAGGTCACGTCGGAGACGCGCAGGACGTCGAACGGCACCGTCAGCCCGATCCGCAGGGCCTTGGACAGCGCCTCCCGCGCGCTCCACAGCACCAGCGCCAGCCGCTCGGGCGTGCCGGCTCCCCGCGCCGCCGCCGGGCCGTCGACGAGGGCGCGTTCGGCGCCGGTCAGGGCGCCGAGCGCGGCGGCCACCGTGTCCGGGGCGACCCACTCCAGGTCGATCCCGAGCGGGCAGGCCCCGGAGTGCACCAGGGCCAGGGCGGTACCGGTGGCGTCGCGGCCGGTGTGGGTGAGCGACACCTCGAGTCCCGGCTCGCCCGGGACGCTCAGCAGCGGCTGGTGGAAGACGCCGCCGCCGGTGTCGACGGATTCCGGCGGCACGTGCCGGCCGAGGGCGGTCCTGGTGGCGACCTTGGCGGCGTAGCGGGCCACCGTGAACTCCTGGCGGCGCCGGTCGCCGGTCAGTTGGTCCAGACGCCGCAGCTCGCACGGGCCGAGCACGCTCCGCAGAAGGGTGTGGTCGGTCCCCCGCGGGTCGTAGTCGGCGCGCGCCACCACGCAGGCGGGAGCGGGCCGTTGTCCGTCGGCGCCGGCCCGCGCCGGCGACGCCTGGCGCAGCGGCAGGACCACCGTGGCGACGTCCGGCAGCGCGGGGACGGGGCGCGCCCGCCCGGGACCGCGCACCGGCGAGAGGCCGGTGGGCGGCGCCGGCAGGACTCCCGTCGGGATGTCGGTCATGACGCGCCTCCCCGCTGTGTGGACATGAGTTGGGTGGTCCTTCCTCGGACCGGATCTGTGCTGGGGGGCCGTCTCCCCCCGGGCGCGGGCCGCCCCGCGCGGGCACTCATCTTCGGGACGTGCCTGGATGCCCGGTCAGTTCCCACGGAGGAACATCGCCGTCCAGAAACTCTTCCTGAATGAGGATCGCGGGCCGGTCACGCAGCAGAATCCGGTACAGCCGCGAGAAGACGTGGTCCGGGCCGGTGCGCACCCACAGCAGTTCGCGGCGGTGGTGGATGCGTGAGGCCAGCAGCTGGGAACCGAGGCTGGAGCCGGGGCGGTTCATCTCCATGAGGAACGAGGCCGGCAGCCGGGGCGGATAGAGATAGGAGAGCGCGCGGACATAGGTCCGCCCGGTCACCGCGCCGTTGAGCGTCACCCGGCGGCGTACGCACGTCTCGTCGACGTCGGTCTCCAGCCACCCCCGCTGCTCGGCGTCGGGTATGCCCTCGACGTTCTCCACGGTGTGGGTGCTGATCTCCTCCAGATGCAGCGCGGACAGCATCTGGGTGAGCGTGCCGTCGCTGACCATCACCGCGCGGTAGGCGGGATACAGGTCCCCCAGCTCCGCCAGCGACCGGTCCGTCTCCGCCTGCGATGTGAAGAACCTGGACAGAGCGGAATAATCCGACTTCAACATGGCAACTCCAGGCTCAGGGTGGGAGTGTCGCGGAAAAGGAAGGCCGGGAGTGCGCGGGAAGCGGCGGTGAAGCCCTTCCCGGCCACCGGGGCGGCCCCGCGTGCGAGCGGATTCCGTCGTGCGGAATAGGGCTCGCTCTTGGCGGTGTCGTGCGACCGGCAGCCGAATTCCTTCGACGACGGATCGCCACTCCCCCAACCGCCCCCGGACGGGTGCGCGGTATTCATCTGGAACGTCTCCTGTGGCACTTCGAACGGGATGGTCAGCCCCGCCCCCGAGGACTCCACAACGAGCCCCGAAGAACGCGAGAAACGCGAGAAACACAAAAAGAACAAGAAGTGAACAGCGCGGCGACGCGGCCGCCGGCGCGAGCCCCGGTCAAGGACGACGCCCTTTACTACCCAACGATCACTGGTCGGCCTTCCCCCGTAGGTGACCCGTTGACGAGGCGTCGAGAAATGAGCGTGTGCACCGAGAATCCATCGAAACGGTCAGCAACCACGAATCGACAGTGAAGTGCACTCGTCACAGCGGCTCAGGTCAGAGCCCATCCCCGTAAACAGATCTCAATGTCTTGCGACATTCGGGGGAGGCGACACCGTGACTCTCGTGCAGATTCCCCCGAACCGGGTTGTGACGGTACACCCACTCGGGCAGACCGTCAACGCCGGCCGGGGCGGCGGAGGTCGGCCCTGAGTTCACCCCGGGACTTTCGAGGGAAGGTAGACGAATGTATACACGATAACAACCGGCGAGTAGAACTCTGGTTGTGGATGCGAAGGCCACGGTTGCGCACGAAATGCGTAACGGCTCTGTAATAGTTCCGTAAAGCGATCGCGCTCGACTTTCCCACCGGCCGGCGTCCCGCCCGCGCCCCACGGGGGGGTGCGGGCGGGACGCCGGGCCCCGGCTTCCGGCGCGCCGGGCGGTCCGGCCCCTACGCGGCGCTCGGGGTGATCTCCACCGTCACGGTGCGGTTGAGCGCGGCGTCGTCGAACGGGGCGTCGCGCTGGTCGGCGCTGCCCGTGGTGAAGTCCGTGAGCGGCCGGTCGGCGGCGGCGCTGAGCTCGCGGGCGGCGACGAGGGCGCGCCAGAGGGCGAGCACCGAGCCGCCGCTGTCGGGGGCGCCGGGAACCGCCGCCGCGTGGCCGAGGATCTCGACGCGCGCGTCGGGGCCGGTGTGGGCGGCGAGCGCGGCACCGAGGGCGGCGAGGCGTTCGGCGCCGCCGGGGGTGAGCCGGTCGGCCTCGGCGAAGACCACCTCGGTGAAGGCGACCTCGACCGCGCCGCCCTCGGCGGTCACCCGCAGCCCCTGGCCGGCGAGCTCCCGAGCCAACTCCCGGGCGAGCGCGGCCTGTTCGGCGGCGGCCTCGGAGGCGGCGTCCGACGCGTCGGACTCGGCCGTCGGTCCCGGGGCGCCGTCCCCCCGGCCGTCGTCGCGGTCGGGCTCGGTCGGGGCCGCGACCGGGGTCTCCCGCCCCGGGTCGGAGCCGGTGAGCAGGGTGCCGCCGACGGCGAGCGCGGCGGCGACCGTCGAGAGGGCGAGCACCGCGGCCGTGCGGGCCCGGTGCCGGCCGAGCACCGCGCGGGGGCCGCGGCCGGTGAGGCGCGCGACGCGGGCCAGGCCGGCGCGCGCGGCGGGGTCGTCGGGGCGCCGGGCCAGGACCCGCCGCCAGCACGCGGCGGCCTCGTCCAGGGCGCCCCGCTGCGCGTGGAGCCGGGCGCGCAGGTCGAGAACGTCCGGGTGCTCCGCGCACGCGGGGTCCTCGGGCTCGTCGAGTACGCGCAGCGCGCCGTCGACGTCGCCTGCGCGGGCGGCCCGTCGGGCGCGGGAGACCCGCAGGGCGACGCGCAGCGGCGCGCCGGTCGGCTCGGGCGCCCGGCCGCGCGGCGGCGGTGGTTCCGTCATGGTCACTGTCCCTCCTTCGGCCGGTGGGGCCGCTGGTTCAGTTGATGCCGCCGGTCCTGCGCTCCACCTCGCCGGCGGCGCCGGGCGGGAGCAGGCGGCGCAGGCGTTCGTTGACGCCGGCGAGGGCCCTGCGGTTGCCCTGGGCGATGGCCTGGCGGCCCTCCAGGATCGCGGCGTCCGCCTGGGCGCGGGAGTGCATCTGGTCGCGCATCGTCTCCAGCGAGTTGAAGACCAGGAACTCCCACTGGTCGGTGCGGCGCAGCAGCTCGACCTGGAACTCCCTGGCGCGTTCGATGAGTCGGCGCAGGTCGGCCGGCTTCGCGTCGTCGCCGAGGGCGCTGGCCCGGTCGCGCAGCGACTGCAGCTCGCCGCGGTCGGAGTGGCCGCCGCCGTTGTGCTCGATGATGTCCTGGCACTGGCCGAGGAGTTCCCACAGCTCGCGCTGGAGCCCCGGCACCTCGATGGCCTCCTCGATGTCGTCGAGCTGGGCCTCCAGGTCGCGGATGCGCCGGTCGCTGTTGACGGCGGCGCCGGTGTCGACGGCGGCGGCGTCGACGTCCTTGCGGAGCTGCGGGACGGACCGCTGGTCGGTGAGGTCGTCGAGGGCGCGCTGCGCCTGCTCGGCGTGGACGTCGTCGGCCTGGTCGCGCAGGTCGTTGACGCGGGACTCCAAATCGTGGAGGCGGTCGACCAGTTCGTCGTGCTCGGGGGCCAGCAGGTCGGAGCGGTTGATCGTCGCCTCGAACTGCTGCTGGACCAGCGGGATGTCGGCGGTGACCAGCACCTCGCGGCTGCTGGCCTGGATCTCGAAGGTCACCTCGACCTCGCTCTGCGCCGGCAGGTCGATCCGCACGTCGCGCGGCCTGATCTCCAGCAGGCCGACGCGGGTGTTGCGGTCCGCGCGGCGGCGGTCGCCCTCCAGCAGCGGGATCTTGATGACGGCGTCGGGCTCGGAGCGGCGCAGCGGGATGGTGGTGCGGTAGGTCTTGGTGACCATGGTGGGCAGCGAGGTGCCCTTGCGCAGCAGCGGGTCGAACCGGCCGTCGGCCTTGCCGATGCCGAGGGTGCCGGTGAGGACCGCGTCACCGGGGACGACGGCGGCGTGGCCCACGGAGAAGGTGTCGCCGACCAGCTTCTGCCGGTTGCCTGCGCCGTCGGTCAGCTCGACGACGAAGCGCGAGGTGGTGTCGGCGTCGATGCTGACCTCGAGGTAGAAGGAGCCGTCCGCGGTCAGCGCGGTGCGCGGGCTGCGGAACGGCAGCTTGCCCTCGGGGTTGGCGACGGTGACCGCGTAGCCGGTGAAGTCGACCTCGTCGCCGCTGGTGACCGTGCCGGAGACGGGAACGTCGGTGGTGTCCACGGTCTGCGCGGGATAGGTGAGTTCGACGGCGAACTCCCCGACGGCGGCCCGGTGCGGCGCGCGCGGCGCGCGGACGCTGCGGGCGAAGACGGCGGCGCCGCGCGCCACCACGGTGGTGGGGTCCTGGCTGTGGTCGAGGGGGATGCCGGGGCCCTCGTCGGGGTCGGCCAGCAGCGCGCGCAGCCCGGGGCTGAGGGTGGCGCCGCCGACCAGCAGCATCCGGTCGATGTCGTCGGGGCGCAGCGCGCTCTCGGCCAGGGCGTCCCGGCAGAGCCGGATGGCGCGGACGTAGAAGGGGCGCGCCAGCTCCTCCAGGGCGTTCCTGGTGAGGGTGAACTCGAACGGTTCGGTGCCGCCCCGGCCGTCGTCGAGGTCGACGAAGATGTCGACCTCGGGGTTGCGGGAGAGGGCGATCTTGGCGTTCTCCGCCTCCAGCTTGAGCTTGGCGAAGTTCCGCCGCCAGTGGGCGTTCTTGCGGGTGAACTCGTCCAGCCCCAGCCCGCGTCGCACCGCCGGGGCCAGCAGGTCGTCGACGAGGGCCCAGTCGATCAGCTTGCCGCCGAGGTAGGGGTCGCCGGCGTGCTGGATGAGTTGCAGCTCGCCGTCGCGCTTGCTCATCACGGCCGCGTCGAAGGTGCCGCCGCCGAGGTCGAAGACCATCCAGTGCGCGGACTCGGAGGCGTCCTGCACGCCGTAGGCGATGGCGGCGGCGGTGGGCTCCTGCACCAGCGGGCAGTGCTCGCCGAGGCCGGCGAGGGCGGCGGCCTCGCTGGTGGCGTTGTTCTGGTTGAGGGCGAACGAGGCCGGCACGGTGATCACCGCGGCCGCCGGCTGCTCGCCGAACTCGTGGGCGACGTCCTGGCGCAGCGACTTCAGCACCTCGGCGGACAACTGCTCCGGGGACATGGTGATGCCCGCGCGGCGGAACGTGCGGTGCGCGCCGGCCGTCCCCATCTCCTGCTTGAACTCGGCGTAGGCGTCGTCGATGTCGCTCTCGGTGCGCTCCCTGGCGCGGCGGCCGACGTGCACCACGCCGGGCTTGGGGCTCCAGACGGCGGAGGGGGTGTAGTCCCAGCCGTCGTTGTTCTTGATGACGCGCACGCCGTCCTCCTCGGCGACGGCGATGGCGCTGTTGGTCGTTCCGAGGTCGATTCCGAAGTCGATGGTCTCGCGCACTGGTCTCCCCTCTCAGCTGCTCGGTGCGGTGTCGCTGGCCGTGTCGGCGGGCTCGGGCGCCGGTTCCCGGACGGGGCGGCCGACGATGACCTGTCCCATCTGGATGCGCCGGCCGCGGAAGTGGATGGTGGGCCGCACGGTCTCCAGGACCGTCTCGCGGGTGAGTCCCGGCTCCTCCTGGAAGACGAGGACCTCCAGGGAGTGGCCCGAGTCGAAGGGCATCCCCTCGTGTTCCTGGATCTCCAGCCCGTCGTCGACCAGCGCCTGGCGGATGGCGTTGACCTGGCGGCGCACCTGCCGCAGATCGGCGCCGGTGAGGGCGTCGGCCTCCTGCTCCAGCTTGCGTTCGGCCCGCCACAGGCCGAGGGCGGCGCGCAGCAGCGCCTCGGTGTCCGGGGCGGCGTCCGGCTCGCCGGTCCCGGCGTCCTCGGCGTCCGGCCCGCCGTCCTCGGCGGCGGCCGTGGCGCGTTCGGCGAGCGCGGCGATCTCGTCGAGCAGGGCCGTGGCCCAGGCGGCCTGGTCGGGGTCGAGCGCCGGCGGGGGCACGCGGAACTCGCGCGGGTGCCGCAACTGGCCGACGAGCGCGCGCAGCCGGCGGCGCGGGGTGGGGGCCATCAGCCGTTCCCCCCCTGGTGCCCGGCGGCCTGCTGTCGCGCGGCCTCCCTGCGCGCCCTGCCGGCCTCGCTGAAGGTGCCGATCAGGCCGAGCGCCGTCAGGGTGCCAAGCCCGGTGAGCAGGGCGGGCACGAAGCCGGAGCTGACGCCGGCGACGATCACGCCGATGATGCCGAGCAGGATGACGAGGAACGCCAGGCAGCCCCAGAGCGTGCCCTCCTGCGGCGTGGCGCCGGCGGCGGTGTCGGCGCCCGCGAGGTTGGTGCGGCGGCGTGCGGCGTGGCCGTGGAGCTGGCGGATGACCCGCAGGTTCTCCGCGATGGTGCCGCCCTGGTCGGTCGGCGTGATGCGCAGCGCGGACTCGGCCAACTCGATGAGGTAGCCGGAGCGCTGGGCACTGGCCCGCTGGTATCTGTGGTGTTCCAGCAGGGCGACCGCCAGGTTGTTCATGCCGACGGCGACGAGGTGCGACAGCTCCTCGCGGCGCCAGTCGGAGACGAAGGGCCAGTAGGGCTCCAGCTCCTCGTAGGCCGGCTTGACCTGTACGCGCAGCTTGTCCAGGGCGTCGGAGAAGCGCCCCTCCCTGCGGTCCTCCTCGGCGGCGCGCAGGGTGGCGTTGATCGCGCGCGAGCCCTCGTCGACGATCCGCTCGAACCCCTCGGCGACGAGCGGCGCGAAGACCGCGTGGCGGTTGAAGCGGGCGCAGATCTCCGCGAGTTCGGCGCGGGTTTCGAGAAAACCGGCCAGCTCGTTGAGCGGCGAGACCAGCAGCGCGGGCAGCTTGTCCACGAAGTCGTCGGCGGTCAGGGCCGCGAGCCTGCGGTCCTCCGCCAGCGCGTCGACGCGGTGGCCGACGTGCGCGCGGAACGAGGGGTGCGCGAGTGTGGCCGCCCAGCCGTCGGCGGCGGCCGCCCACAGCTCGCGCGCGCGTGCGTCGGCGAGCCCGGTGGGGGCGGTGGCGCCCTCCAGCGCCTCGGCGTGGGCGAGCACGGCCGCGTCGTGGGTGGCGTGCAGGTCGCCGGGGCAGTCGCAGCCCAGGTCGGCGTCGCCCCAGCGCCACATCAGCTCGTCGACCAGCCGCCGGCGGGCGTCCTGGAACTGGTCGAACGCGATCCGCACCTCCTCCACGCGGTACTCGACGGTCAGCGGGGACTCCGGGTCCCCCGGCCAGGACTTCTGCACCGCCAGCCGGGCGTCCAGCCGTTGGCGCTGCTGGCGCACCGAGCGGCCGGCCGCGTCGGCGGGAAGGCCGGTGACGGCGAAGGCGTTGTTCCGGTAGAGCCGGTTGCCGGCCAGCTCGGTGAAGCGAACGAGTTCGCCGCCTCGGTCTCGTTGTTCGTCCATCCCTGTCCCCCTCTGTGCGCTTCCAAGCCGCTGTGGTCGCCCCGGTGGGCGTCGTGCCTTTCGGACGGCCTCACCGCCCGCGTTCACATGACGACCCCTCGCCGCCAGGTCGTCAGGCGCGCCCGGTGGTGGGCGCCGAGGCCGGGGTGCTCGTCGATCAGGGCCGCCAACCCCTCGGCGGCCTCGGCCAGTCGGCCGGGCTCGCGGGACATGCGCACCAGGTCGAGGGCCGCGCGTTCCGCCTCCGCGGCGGGCGCCGGCCGCGCCGGGGACGGCTCCGGAGCCGTCCCCGGCGCCGGCGGCCCGGTGGGCGTGCTCAGCGCGGAGGCGCGGCGCGCCACCTCGCGGGCGCACCCGGTCCGTTCCGACGGGTCGACGCGCAGCATGTCGCCGACCAGTCGGTCGAGTTCGGGGCCGACCTCGTCGTTGAACGCGCTGGGCGGCAGCAGCGGGCGGTGGAACCGCTCCAGCGAGAAGGAACGGACCGGGTCGCCGCCGTCGTAGGGGAAGTGGTTGGTCAGCAGGAGGAAGGCGATCGTGCCCAGCGCCCAGACGTCCCCGGCGCAGGAGTAGCCCCCACCCTGACGCAGCACCTCGGGCGGCATGTAGGCGACGGTGCCCTGGGCGCTCGCGGCCATGGTCAGCGGGTCGGTCTCCTTGGCGAGGCCGAAGTCGCTGACCTTCGCCAGCAGCCCGGTCTCGTCGTAGCTGACCAGCACGTTGGCCAGCGACAGGTCGCGGTGGACGATGGGGTGGGCCCGCTCGTGGGCGACGGCCAGCCCCTCGGCCGCCTGCCGCAGCACGGCCAGCACCAGGGCGACCGGCACCGCTCCCCCGTGCGTCTCGATCAGCTGCTCCAGGCTGCCGCCCGCGACGTACTCCATCGTGATGTAGCCGCGCCGGCCGGCGGCGGTCTGGACGGTCCCGGCGTCGAAGACCCGGATGATGTTCGGATGGCCGAGCGTGGAGAGGATGCGGGCCTCCTCCATCATGTCCGACGCCTCCTCGCGGGAGGCCATGTTCCGGAAGAGCTTCAGCGCCTGCCAGCCGAGGAACTGGTGCCGCACCCGGTAGACCTCGGCGAACGAGCCCTCGCCCAGGCCGCGGTCGACCACCAGCGCCTCGTTGATCCGCTGGCCCTGGCTCAGCAGGTTCCCCCGGCGTCGCGGCCCCACCCGCCCCATCCGTGCTCCCCCCAACCGTCGTGCGGCGCTGTGTCGTTCAGTCGGTGCGGTGTGCATGGCCGTCCCGGCGCGGCGCCGGCCCCTGGTGGACGTAGAGCCGGTAACCGATGGTCGGAACGGTCTCCAGCACCCGGGGCTCGCCCGGGTCGGGCTCCACGCGTCGGCGTACCGCGCGCACCACTCCGGCGAGGTCCGTGCGGTCGTAGCCCCGGCCTGGCGGCCACTCCTGAGGAGGACGCCAGAGGGCGGCGATCAGTTCGTCGTGTTCGCACGTGACCGCCTCGACGCCGGGGAGTCCGGTGCCGCGTCCCGTCATGTGGCGCAGCAACTGGTGTCCCTTCGGGCGCAGTCCCTCGATCAGCACCTCGCGCTCGCCCTCGGTCCGGTAGACCCTGCTGCCCACCAGGTCGTAGCGGACGGCGGCCCGTGCCGGCTCCTCCCCCCGGCCGTCGGCGTGCCGGGCCGGCGCGGGTCGGGTCGCGTGCGCGTCCACGTAGGTCAACCGCCAGTACAGCAGCTCCTCCTCGGAGACCATGTCGCCGAGGACCAGCAGGGTGTCCCCGTGGCGCAGTGGCTCACGGCCCCGCAGCGGGCGGATCTCGCCGTCGGGGGCGGCGGGGCGCAGAAGCGTGCCGTTCCTGGCGTGGTCGGTGACCCACCAGTGGCCGTGCTCCAGGTCGAGGATGCAGTGCAGCCTGCTGATCCAGCCCTGCGGGTCGGGGCCGAGCACGATGTCGGGCTCGTGGTGGGGGGCGGCGCGGCCGATGGTGCACTGCTCGCCCTCCAGCACGTGAACGCCGGCCTTCCCCGTGGGCGAGACCACCTTCAGCTGCGCCCTTCGCATCGCGCGCTTTCCTCCCGTTCGTTCGACCGGTCGCTTCCCGACATTCTCGCGACCTCACCCGGTCGGGAACCATGGGAGGAAGTTGGAATCGGGATGGAGACGCCCGGGGCCGGTGTGCGCGCGCACGCCGGCCGTCCGCCGGAGCGCGCCGACACACCGTCACCGTCCGGCGGGCACCCCGTTTCTCACCGTGGCAGCTTTGTGCGCGCCGTTCGGGGTGATCTCTCCCCTCTTCGCACTTCCTTCACGCGCGCGTAAGCGTGGGGCGACGCGCGCCTCTCCCTCGTTCGTTCGAGGTCCGAGCCCCGGGGCCGGAAGCTGACCGTAGCCCCGCGCGCCCGGGACCGGTCACGGCGCGGTGGGGGGTGGCGGGGCGCCGGTCCCGCCGGTGGAACGCGGACGGTGACGAGTCGGTTCCACCGACCGCCCCAGGGGGGCATGACCTGGGGTCAACCTGGGGACAGTGATCAGCAGGACCGGTGAACCCCCGGCAGCGGTGAGGAGTTCCGTCATGGACCAGGCGCTGGACAACAGGCTGGACAACAGGCTGGACCGCAAGACCACACGACAGACCCGCATCCTGTTCGCGGCCACGGCCACCCTCGCCCTGGCCCTGTCCCCCGTGTTCTTCCTCTACGGACTGTTGATCGGCGCGCTGGGCCTCGTCGGGACCGGCATCGCCACCAGGGAGCGCGAGGGGCGGACGGCCCGGGTCGCGACGGTGGTCTTCGCGGGTCTGCTGGCCGGCAGCCTCCCCTATATGGTGCTGGCCGCCGTGCTCTGACCCGCCGCCGGGCGAGCGCATCTCGGCCCGCTTCGCCCAAGTCGGGCGGGGCGGGCCGAAGTACGAGGTCAGCGGGGGTGCGGACGGGATGTCGTGTCCTCGGGGCGAGGGTGCAGCATGGGAATGCGCCGCGTTCTCTGGTATCCAGGGACCTCGTGGAGACCGACTTCGATCATGAGGGCAACGGCAGGCACGAGGACCATCGAGAGCGCGGCGCCGTCGGCGGGTGCGGGCGCGGCAGCGAGGTGCTTCCCCGGGGCCGCGCGCCGCGCGCCACGCTGGAGCTGATCGCCGGCAAGTGGACGATGCTGGCGCTGGTGGCGCTCGCCGACGGGCGCGCGCTGCGCTTCAACGAGCTGCGGCGCCGGCTGGACGGCGTCACCCAGAAGATGCTCACCCAGACCCTGCGGGCGCTGGAACGCGAGGGGCTGCTGACCAGAACGGTCTTCCCCACGGTCCCGCCGAGGGTGGAGTACCGGCTGACCGCGCTCGGCGAGGAGATAGCGCAGCTGGTGACGCGGATAGCCGAGTGGAGCGCGAGCCGCGCCGACCAGTTGTGCGCCGCCCGCGCCACCTTCGACCGCCGCGCCCCGCACCCGCGCCCGCTCAGCGCCTGAGCGCCGGCGCACGTACACCTCATCCGCGCCGGCGCGCGGTGGTCGGGGACGGCGCCTAGCGTGAGACGGGTGTACAGACGACGCCGGCGACGCTACCTGGTGCTGATGGCCGTCTGCCTGCTGCTCTTCGTCGGCGGCGGCGCGGTGGTGCGGCTGTGGTCGGTGCCGGTGGCGATCGCGATGTGCGCGCTCGCGGCCGTGATCCCGCCCGTCGCCACCATCGTCGCCAACCGCCGGGAGCCGGACGACCGCTGGTGGGACGAGCGCTGACGGTGACCGTCCCCCCGCCCCGTCAGGGCCGCGCGGGCGCGGGCGGACGGCGGTGGCAGGGCGCGCCTTCAGACGGCGGTGGCGGGGCGCGGGCGGCGGAAGAGGGCGGCCCACAGGAAGGACTCGCCGAAGTGGGGCGACTCCTCGGGCTCGTCGCGCATCCGGCGCAGCCGGACCGCGGTGAGGTCCGAGAAGATCCACCGCAGGTTCTCCTCGCTGTAGGCGAGACCGCCGTACAGTGAGGCGTCCCGGTAGAACGCCTCGTCAGGCAGCTCGGAACCCATGCCGCCGGCGGCGAAGCAGCTCAGCGAGAGCAACCCTCCGGGCGCCAGCAGGCGGTCGACCAGGGCCAGATAGCTGACCCTGCGGTGCGGCGGCAGATGGTGGAAGCAGCCCGAGTCGTGGATCAGCGCGTAGGGGCCGACCAGCGTCTCGCCGGCGAGGGCGAACGCGTCGCCCTCGTGGAAGCGCACCCCGGTGGCCCCGCGCGCCGCCGCGCGTTCCCTCGCCCAGGCGACGGCCGTCGGGGAGAGGTCGACGGCGTCCACCTCCAGGCCGCTCGCCGCCAGACGCAGCGCGTTGCGCCCCGGTCCGCAGCCGAGGTCGAGCACCCGGGCGCCGGAGGGGACCCTTCCCTCGTCCAGCAGTGCGACGAGGCTCTCGTCGGGTTTGTCGGCGAAGAACGGGACCCCGCGCGAACGGTCCCGGTAGAACGTGTCCCACCAGCCGGCGGCCCCGTCCGTCCAACGGTCGCCACCCGACGCGAAGAGGCCGTCCATCAGCCTCAGCACGTCCTCCACGGTGCGGACACTCCGCCCCCGCTCGTTCATCCCGGCCCCTCTCCCTCGTCTCCCCGGGCCCTGACGGCTCGTCTCCCGGCCCTGACGGCCGCCAGAACCCTAGGCTCCGCGCGCCCGGGAGACCAGCTCGCGGCGGGTGGGGCGAAGGCGTGGCGCGGCCGTCGCCGGGCCGCCGGGCGGCGCCTGGCACCCCGGGGTGGACGCGTGGTCACCGTTCCCGCCGCGCCCCCGTGGGGCGGCGGGAACGGGGCTTCCCGGCGGACGCGGGCCCCGCGGGTTCGGCGGGTTCGCGGGGGGGCGGGACCGGCGGCGGGAACGGGGGCGGGGCGGGGTCGGGGCCGGGTCAGGGCGTCCGGTCGGTGGGTTCCATCAGGGAGTTGAGATCGCCGTAGTCGAGGGCGCCGGCCTGGGCCCGGTAGGTGCCGCTGGTCAGCAGCTCCTCGGCGGCCCGCTCGGCCAGCCCGTAGGCGGCCTGGGCGATCCCGGAGCCGACGCTGATCCTGGCGGCGCCGGCGGCGGCCAGGGTGGCGACGTCGGGGGCGCCGGGGCCGGCCAGCACGTTGAGCGGCGCGTCCAGGCCGTCGGCCAGGGTGCGCACCAGCTCGGGGTCGGTGACGCCGGGAACGAAAATCCCGTCGGCGCCGGCGGCCCGGTAGGCACGGCCGCGTTCCAGGGTCTCCCCGACCAGCGCCGTGGTCGCGCCGCGCGTGCGGAGGAAGACGTCGACGCGCGCGTTGACGAAGAGCGGCACGGCGGCCGCGTCGGCGGCGGCCCTGGCCGAGGCGAGGCGTTCCGCGGCCTCTTCGACGGGGCGCAGCGGATCGGGGCCGCCGTACGCTCCGTCCTCCAGGTTGACGCCGACCGCTCCGGCGGCCAGCACCCGGGCGACCGTCTCGCCGACACCGGCCGCGTCGGCGGCGAAGCCGCTCTCGATGTCGGCGGTGACCGGCACGTCGACCGCGGAGGCGACGCGGGCGACGACCGCGACGGCCGCCTCGCGGCCGAGCCGGTCGCCGTCGGGGAGGCCGAGGCTCCAGGCGACCCCGGAGCTGGTGGTGGCGACGGCGGCGGCGCCGGCCCGGACGACGAGGCGCGCGCTGAGCGCGTCCCAGGCGTTCGGCAGCAGCAGCGGCTGGGCGCCGCCGTGGAGGGTGGCCAGCAGGCGGGCCCGGGTGGCGAGTTCCTCGGTGGGTGGCACAGGCGAGTTCATGGGTTCAGTGAAGCAGCGCACACCGTCCCGGACTGGCGGTTTTCGGACGGCGACGCCGTGGTGCGCGGTGCGCGCGGCCTTTAAACCACGCGTTCGTGGGCAGCATCCCTCCCGTGGCGACGACGCGTGAGACACCTCAACCCCCGACCAGGCGCTGGCGGTTGATCGGTCCCGGACTCGTGGTGGCGGCGACCGGCGTCGGTGCCGGGGACCTCGTCGCGACGACGGTGGCCGGCAGCCGGTACGGGTACACGCTGCTGTGGGCGGCGGTGGTCGGCTGTCTGATCAAGGTGGCGCTGGCCGAGGCGACGGGGCGCTGGCACCTGTCGACCGGGCGGACCATCCTCGACGGCTGGCGCACGA
This sequence comes from Streptomyces zhaozhouensis, assembly GCF_900230195.1. Taxonomy (GTDB): domain Bacteria; phylum Actinomycetota; class Actinomycetes; order Streptomycetales; family Streptomycetaceae; genus Streptomyces; species Streptomyces zhaozhouensis. The sequence continues at coordinate 146,254 of NZ_OCNE01000015.1, read as the reverse complement.
TGGGCCGCTGGACCACCTGGTACTTCGGGATCTACATCGTCGTCTGGGGCTTCGTCTACGGCGCCACCGCCATGTCGGCCAGCGCGCTGCCGCTGGTCTCGCTCTTCCCCGACGGGCCCTCGCTGCGGGTCTGGGGCATCCTCAGCGGCACAGCCGGGCTGGCGTGCGTCTGGTTCAACCGCTACGCGATCGTCGAGAAGATCATGATGGTCTTCACGGGGATCATGTTCGTCGTGGTCGTCTCCCTGGCGATCCGCGTCGGCCCGGACGTGGCCGCGATGGGCGCGGGGCTGTGGCCGACGCTGCCGGACGGCTCGGTCGTCTACACGCTGGGGCTGATAGGCGGCGTCGGCGGTACGATCACGCTCGCCTCCTACGGCTACTGGGTGACGGCCAAGGGCTGGACCACCGTCCGGTGGATGCCGATGATGCGGCTGGACAACCGGGTCGCCTACGCCACCACCGGCGTCTTCGTCATCGCGATGATGGTCATCGGCGCCGAGCTGCTGCACTCGGCCGAGGTCGCGATCACCACGGGGGACCGGGGCCTGCTCGACCTGGGCGAGGTGCTGGACGCGCGGTTCGGCTCCATCACCGCCGACTTCTTCCTGATCGGCTTCTTCGCCGCCTCGTTCAGCTCGGTGATCGGCGTCTGGCACGGGGTGAGCCTGCTCTTCGCCGACTTCGTGGCGCACGCCAGGCCGGCGCTGGCCGGTCCCGAGGCGCTGGCGGGCGACCGGGAGCACTCGCTGCCGTTCCGCGCCTATCTGCTGTGGCTGACGTTCCCCCCGATGGCGCTGCTCTTCCTGGACCAGCCGATCGGGCTGGTGATCACCTACGGCGTGCTGGGCTCGTTCTTCATGCCCTTCCTCGCGCTCACCCTGCTGTGGCTGCTCAACACCGGTCGGACGCCGCTGAGCTGGCGCAACGGTTGGCTGAGCAACCTGGTGCTCGCCGCCTCCGGGGTGCTCTTCCTGATCCTCTGCGTGCAGCAGATCCGCGACCTGCCCTGGTAGGGCGCGGGCGGGCGCCCGGGGCGCAGAATGGGGCCATGTCCTTTCACGTTGACTCCGAGACCGGCCGGCTGCGTCGAGTGATCCTCCACCGCCCCGGTCTCGAACTGAAGCGCCTCACTCCGACCAACAAGGACGAGTTGCTCTTCGACGACGTCCTGTGGGTCAGGCGCGCTCAGCAGGAGCACGACATCTTCGCCTCGTTGCTGAGCAGCCGGGGTGTGGAGGTGCGGCTCCTCGGTGACCTGCTGGGAGAGGCCCTGGAGATCCCGGCCGCCCGGACGCTGGTCCTGGAGCGGGTCTTCGACGAGCGCGAGTACGGGCCGCTGGCCACCGACGCCCTGCGGGCCGTCTTCGAGGGGCTCTCCGGCGCCGAACTGGCCGAGGCGCTCGTCGGCGGCATGACCAAGCGCGAGTATGTGGAGCGCTACCCGGTGCCCGACTCGATCCGACTGCACGTGATGGAGCTGGACGAGTTCCTGCTCCAGCCGCTGCCCAACCACCTGTTCACCAGGGACGCCTCCGCCTGGGTCTACGACGGGGTGACGGTCAACGCGATGCGCTGGCCGGCCAGGCAGCGGGAGAGCGTCCACTTCGAGGCGATCTACCGGCACCATCCGCTCTTCGCCTCCGAGGGGGATGCCTTCCACCACTGGTCCGAGCCGCACAGCGCCCATCCCTCGACCATCGAGGGCGGGGACGTGCTGGTGATCGGGCGCGGCGCGGTGCTGGTGGGCATGAGCGAACGCACCACACCGCAGGCCGTCGAACTGCTGGCGCGACGGCTCTTCGCGGCGGGCTCGGCGCACACCATCGTGGCGCTCGACCTGCCGAAGCGGCGGGCCTTCATGCATCTGGACACGGTGCTGACGATGGTCGACGGCGAGACGTTCACCCAGTACGCGGGGCTCGGGATGCTGCGCTCTTACACGATCACACCGGGCACGGGCGGCCGTGAGCTGTCGGTCACCGACAACCCGCCGGAGCAGATGCACCGCGCCATCGCCGAGTCCCTGGGGCTGGGGAAGATCCGGGTGCTGACCGCGACGCAGGACCTGCACGCCGCGGAACGGGAGCAGTGGGACGACGGCTGCAACGTGCTCGCCGTGGAGCCCGGCGTGGTCGTCGCCTACGAGCGGACCGTCACCTCCAACACGGAGCTGCGCCGCAACGGGGTGGAGGTGCTGGAGATCCCGGGCAGCGAACTGGGCCGGGGGCGCGGCGGGCCACGGTGCATGAGCTGCCCGATCGAACGCGACCCCAGCGCGTAGTCCGCCGGCGCGGGGGCTCGGGACGGCGCTGAGGCGCGGGGGCCGGCTCGCGGTCCCGGCCGGCGTCAGCCGCGCCGGGAGGCGGGCGGCTCGTCGACCCCCGGCCGTGCGGGTGACCCGCGCGGCTCCCCGCGCCCCTGGGTGGCACCGGGAGGCCATTGCATAAGCATGAGGCGATTTGTATATGATTGCAGTCGGCCGCGCCGCCAGGGTGCGCGGAGGAAGTGACGCGAAGCAGATCGGAGCCCGCCCATGGGGATCTCACTCACCGGCCGCCACCTGCGCAGAGAGCTGGATCTCGGCGCGGACGAGTTCCGTCAACTGCTGGCGCTGGCCGCACGGTTGAAGGCCGAGCGGCGGGACGGCACCGAGCGGCCCCTGCTGACGGGGAAGCACATCGCGCTGCTGTTCGAGAAGAGCTCGACCCGCACCCGCTGCGCCTTCGAGGTCGCGGCCGCCGACCAGGGGGCGCGGACCACCTTTCTGGACCCCGCCGGCTCGCACCTCGGCTACAAGGAGTCCGCCAAGGACTCGGCCCGGGTGCTCGGCCGGATGTTCGACGCCATCCAGTTCCGCGGGCACGACCAGCGCACCGTCGACGAGCTGGCCGCGCACGCGGGGGTGCCGGTCTACAACGGGCTGACCGACGCCTGGCATCCCACGCAGATGCTGGCCGACGCGCTGACCATGAGCGAGCACGGCGAACGGCCGCTGCCCGAGCAGTCCTTCGCCTACCTGGGCGACGCCCGCAACAACATGGGCAACTCCTACCTCGTCACCGGCGCCCTGCTCGGGATGGACGTGCGGATCGTCGCGCCCCGGCAGCTGTGGCCGGAGGACTCGGTGGTGGCCGAGGCCCGCCGGCTGGCCGAGGAGACGGGGGCGCGGATCACGCTGACCGACTCCGTGCCCGAGGGGACGGCGGGGGTGGACTTCGTCGCCACGGACGTGTGGGTGTCGCTGGGCGAGCCGGTCGAACGCTGGGAGGAGCGCATCGCCCTGCTGCGGCCGTACGCCGTCACCGCCGACGTGATGGCCGGCACCGGCAACCCGGGAACGCGGTTCCTCCACTGCCTGCCCGCCTTCCACGACCTCGGCACCGAGCTGGGCCGCACCCTGCACGAGCGCTACGGGCTCACCTCCCTGGAAGTCACCGACGAGGTCTTCGAGTCCCCCGCCTCCGTCGTCTTCGACCAGGCGGAGAACCGCCTGCACACCATCAAGGCGCTGCTGGTCGCCACCCTGGCCTGAGCAACCGCCCGGCGGCGCCCCGGCGTTACCCGGTGGCCGGAGCCCGGGGCGTCTGGTTGGATCGCCGACCATGGACAACGACGTGCCCACCGGCGGCGAACTCCCCGCGCTGACCGGCGAACTGGTCCGGCTGCGCCCGATGGAGGCCGCCGACGTGGAGAGCCTCTGGCGCTGGAACCAGGACCCCGAGGTGGTCCGGTGGCTCGACCACGAGCCCCCGCAGTCCCTGGCCAGCGCGGAGCGCCGCTTCGCCGAACGCCCGCGCAACAGCTTCGAGTCGACGCTGCTGATGATCGAGCGGCGGTCGGACCGCCGACTGATCGGCGTCACCGCGCTGCGCGACGGCAACCCGATCGACGGCCGGGCCGAGCTCGACATCTATCTCGGCGAGAAGGACTGCTGGAGCCAGGGCTACGGCTCGGACGCCCTGCGCGCCATGTGCCGCTGGGGCTTCGACCGGCTGCGGTTGCACTCGATCGCGCTGTGGGTGGTGGTGGAGAACGCCGCCGCCGTGCGTGCCTACGAGAAGGTGGGCTTCCAGCGCGACGGCCGTCACCGCGAGTGCTTCCGGGGTGCGGGCCGCTGGCACGACATGTATCTGATGAGCCTGCTGGAGGGCGAACTCCGCTGAGCGGGCCGCGCCGCCGCTCCGGGACGGCCCCGGGGCCTCAGGCCCGGCGATGGCCGAGGCCGCGGACCAGCGTCACCGCCACCTCCACGATGCCGACGACGACCATCACCATGCCCACCTTGTCCAGCTCGAACACCGGCACCTCCACCCCGCCGGCGAACACCCAGAGCAACACGCCTATCAGAGCCGTCACGGTGCCCCCGGTCGCGTGCCTCGCCACCTTGGTCATGGCGCCACTCCCCTCCTGCGGATCGTTCCTCCTGCTCGTCGCCGGAGTCCGCGCCCGGGGCCGTCTGGCCGCCGTGCCCCGGAAGCGTTCTCCACGACACCCCCAACCGTAGAAGCCGCGTTACTCTCCGTCATCGCACCTCGGGATGATCCCTCCCTACATCCTTCGATGCGCGCGCCCCGCGCCCGACTACATCCTTCGACGGACGGCGCGCCCCGAGGCGGGGCGCGCCGGGGCGTCAACCGACGCCCGCGTCCACCGAGATGTCGACCGTCGGCCGCAGCCGCCCGGCCGCCCGCAGCGCGGGATGGACCGGGTTCCCCTCGAACGCGGCGAGCAGCGCCGCGTCCGCCGGGCGCGAGACGGCGGGCAGCACGGTCTGCTGGTAGCCGGCGAGAAAACGCGGCCCCCAGCGCCTGGTCCCGAGCCGGGCGGTGCGGGAGCAGTTGTCGACCATGAAGGCGACATCCCTGGCGTGCATGTAGGGCAACAGCGAGTCGACCGCCTCGATCACCGACTCGTTGACGATCTCCGACCACGGATGGCCACGCTCGGCGAACTCGTCGACCTGGGCGACCATCGTCGCCACGAACAGCCCGGCCGTCAGCGGGTCGATCGCCGTCTCCCCCGACGCCCTGCGGGCGTGCGCCTCGGGCGCCGCCGCCCACATCGGGGAGTCACCGACCGGACTCATCCCGCCCTCGGCGAGCCGCCGTTCGGCGAGCAGCACGCCCCGCACCTCGACGCCCGCGGCGACCTCGTCGTAAATCTCCGCGACCAGCGCCCGCGCGGGCCGGTAGGCCGCGGTGTAGGCGCGGTCGAACTCCTCGCGCCCGGCCGGGTCGAGGCCGTCGCGCACGCCGTCGAGGCCGACGCGCGAGATCGCGCGGGCCAGCGGCCCGGTGACGACCTCGCAGGAACGCGCGTACGCGGTGACCGCGTCGTCCCCGGCCAGCCTGAAGTGCTGCCAGGCCGCCTCGACCAGGCCGTGCACCGCGCCCAGCAGGATGGCGCGCTCGCCCACCAGGTCGGAGAGGTACTCGCTCTCCAGGGTGGTCCGGAAGGTGTAGGGCGAGCCGAGCGCGACCGACCAGCCGAGCGCCAGGTCCACCGCGCGCCCGTCCGGGTCGGCGCCCACGGCGAAGCTGCTGTTGATGCCGGCGCCCTCGGTGGTCGCGCCCTGCTCGTAGAGCCGGCGGACCGAGTCGCCCATGCCCTTGGGGCAGACCGCGATCACCGGGTGCCCGGCCGGCAACGTGCCGCCCGTCTCGGCCAGATGGGCGAGCAGGAAGCCGTGCGAGAGGCCGATGACGGCGCCGGGCCGCAGCGCCGCGAAGATCTCCGTGTGGTGCTCGGCCAGGGCCGCGTCGGCGATCAGCAGCAGCACCAGGTCGCTGGCCGCGACCACCTCGCGCATCGTGCCGAGCGTGCCGTTCTCCTCGGTGAAACCGTGGGCGCGGGCGTCGGCGGCCGAGGCCGAGCCGGGGCGCAGTCCGACCGTGACGCGGATGTCGGAACCGGCCAGCGAGTCCCGCAGGTTGCGCGCCTGCGCGCGTCCCTGCGAGCCCCAGCCGATCACCCCGATCCGGCGCACGCCGGCGAACGCGCGGGGCAGCAGCGGGAAGAGATGGCGGCCGCCGCGGAGCACGGTCTCGTCGCCGCCCGGCATCGCCAGCGGCTCGGGGGTGAAGATGTCGGAGGTGAAGGTGGTGTCGGCGAGCGCGCGAGCGGTCGCGGAAGCAGTGGGGTCCATGCCGGGAGTTGTAGGCTGCCGGCGCGCGTTGCGGCAAGCGCAACTCCCGCATCGGGGCGTTGCACAGAACGAAAGGCCATGGTGAGAGGGGATGCTGGACGACGAGCGGGCGCTGCGGCTCTTCCTCCATCTGGCGAGCAGCCTCAACTTCGGCCGGACCAGCCTGGACTGCCATGTCTCCCCCGCGACGCTCACCAGAACCGTGCAGCGGCTGGAGGCGCGGATCGGCCACCGGCTGCTGGACCGCGGACCGCACGGGGTGGCGCTCACGGCCGAGGGGCAACGGTTCCGCGCCTACGCCGGACGCGCCGTCGAGCTGTGGCGCGACTACCGGGAGGAGGAGCCGGAACCGGCCGGGCTGAGCGGGCGGTTGGCGATCTTCGCGACGGTGACGGCCTGTCAGTCGCTGCTGCCCGGGTTGCTCGGGCCGTTCCGGGCCGCGCATCCGCAGGTGGGGTTCGACCTGCGGACCGGGGACGCGGCGGCCGCCCTCGCCAGGCTGGACGAGGGAGAGGTCGACGTGGCGGTGGCGGGAGTGCCAGCCCGGCTGCCCGCCACGCTGGTCAGCCGCACCGTGACCACCACCGAGCTGGTCTTCGTCACCGCGCGGGACCGCCGGGACCCGGCGCTGCGGGGCCCGTTCGTGCTGCCGCAGCGAGGGCTGGTGCGGGAGGCGGCCGACCGGTGGTTCAGGGCGGTCGGCCGCGTTCCCGAGATCAGCGCGACGCCCGACGGCCACGAGGCGCTGCTGACGCTGGTCGCGCTCGGCTGCGGGACGGGCGTGGTGCCGCGGCTGGTGCTGGAGTCCAGTGGGACGGCGGAGCGGCTGACCGTGGTGCCGGCCGAGCCGGCGCCTCCGCTCTTCCCCGTGGGTGTCTGCGTGCGCAGGGCCGACCTGCGCCGCCCGCTGCTCGCCGCGCTCTGGAGCCTGACCGGCGAGGAGCGCGGGCGGCCTGCGGGGGCCGACGCGCCCTGAACGCGACGCGCCGGCCGAGCCCCCCGGAAGCAGGCGACCCGGGACCGGGAGGCCCCGGGCCGGAACCGTCAGAGGCGGCCGGTGATCCGGGTCGGGGTGATCCGCACCGCCAGGCGCTGCTCGCCCTCCGCGCTCGGGTTGAACTCCGCGTAGGGCTTGCCGGTGTACTTCCGCGACAGCTCGTCGATCAGCGCGCTGTCCGGGTCGGGCACGAGGGTCGCCGTGCCGTGGATCGCCGCGTAGGTGTACGGGTTGTCCGCCGGGTTCACCATCACCGTCACGCGCGGGTCGCGCTCCAGGTTCCTCGCCTGCTGCCGGGGGACCGTCGTCGAGTAGACCAGCTCCTCGCCCTCGCGCTTGATCCAGACCACGACGAGGTGGGGCGACCCGTCCTCGCGGATCGTCGCCACCGTGGCGAAGACCCGGGTCTCGTCCAGGTACCGCTTGAGCTCTTCGGAGAGTGCCACTGCCATCTCGGCCGTCCTTCCCAGAGAATGTGCGGGTGGTGGTGCGGGGCGACGCGGCGCCTCCCCGTGCCTTCCGAGTACAACCCGCGCTCGTTTCCGACCATTCCAACCCGGCGGGAGCGCTTTCGCTCCCGCGACGGGCGGCGCGGACGACGGATTCCGCCGTGTGCGCCGTGTGCGCCGGCGTGTGCGCCAGAGATGTGCCTCAACAGGCCCGGCGACGGCCGTGACGTTTGCGGGGACTCCGGGCGCGGTGGCGGGGTCCGTGGAACGATGGCTGCCCGTGACCTCGACTTCGCACCTCGCCCATGATGTGGCCGGCGACGGCCCCGCGTTGCTGCTGCTCCACTCGACGGTCTGCGACCGGCGGATGTGGGACCCGCAGTGGCGGATACTGGTCGACGCCGGATTCCGCGTGGTGCGCTGCGACTTCCGCGGCCACGGGGACAGTCCGGCGGCCGACCGGCCCTACCGGGACGCGGAGGACGTGCGCGACCTGCTGGACGCGCTGGGGATCGCGGAGACGGCGGTGGTCGGCGCGTGCTTCGGCGGCGGGGTGGCGCTGGAGGTCGCGGCCCGCTGGCCCGATCGGGTCGGGGCGCTGGTACTGCTCAGCGCGGCCCCGCCGCTGACGGAGCGGAGCGCCGCCCTGGCCGGCTTCGAGGCCAGGACGGCCGGGCTGCTGGACGCCGGCGCGGTGGCGGAGGCGGTCGAGCTGAACGTGGCGACCTGGCTCGGTCCCGAGGCCGACGGCAACACCCGCGCCATGGTGCGGCTGATGCAACGCCACACGCTGGACGTGCGGTTGGCGGCGGAGGAGTTTCCCCGGCCGGCGGCCGACCACCGGTTGACCGGCATCAAGGCGCGGGCCCTGGCCGTCTCCGGCGGCCACGACCTGCCGGACTTCCGGGAGACGGCCGCCGAGCTGGCCCGGCTGCTGCCGCAGGCGCGCCACGAGGAGCTGGACTGGGCGGGGCACCTGCCCAGTCTGGAACGACCCGCCGTGGTGGCCCGCCTGCTGGTGTCCTTCCTCCGCGAGGCCGACACCGGCTGAACGCCGGCGGCGGGTCCGCGCGCGTGGCGGTGCGGGGAGGCTGGCCAGCGCGCGGACGGGTCACGGCCCCCACCCTGCACCGCGCGGGCCCTGACCGCCGAGGACGATTCTCGCCGAGGCACGGCGCGGGATGGTGGGTATTCGGTCAGCACTGCGACCCTCAGCAGTACGGCAGCTACCGACCGTGAGGCCGAACGGTGGGGTTCCTGGCCCGACAGAAGGTGTCGGAAAGTCGGCCAAAACTGGGTCTGCCGGTGGGGGCGACCACCCGCCGTCGTTGGTCGCGCGGCCTCGTCGCCGTCCGCCAACCGGCACTCACGCACCGCGTGGTTCCCCGCGCCCCCGGCCCCCGCCCACCGGGCAGGGCCGGTGTCAGAGGGCCAGGGCCCGCCGCCCCGTGCCGTGGCGTCAGAGGGCCAGAGCCGCCCGCATCTCCGCGATCCCGGCGGGGCCGACGCGGCAGCAGCCGCCGACGAGGCGGGCGCCGGCGGCGCGCCAGTGGCGGGTGTCCTCGGCGCGGAGCGTCGCCGGCCCGCCCCACTCCCCCACGGACGCGTCCCAGCGTCCGCCCGCGTTGGGGTAGGCGACGGCCGGGCGGCCGGTGACCGATGCCGCCAGCGCCACGGCGTCCGTGACGTCCTCGGGCGGGCAGCAGTTGACCCCGACCGCCACCACCGACGGCTCGTCGGCCGCCAACGCGAAGGCTCCGGCCAGCGGTTGGCCGGCGCGGGTGCGCCCGCCCTCGGCGTTGTAGGAGAGCCAGACCGGGACCCCGGCACCGCGCACCACCGACAGCATCGCCTCGGCCTCGCGGGTGTCGGGCACCGTCTCCAGGGCCAGCAGGTCGGGGCCGCCCGCGAGCAGCGCCTCGACCCTCGGCCCATGGAAGCGCGCCAGCTCCGCGACGGTGAGACCGTAGTCGCCCCGGTACTCGCTGCCGTCCGCCAGCACCGCGCCGTAGGGCCCGACCGAGGCCGCGACGAACACGGGGCGCGGGACGGAAGCGGCGGCCTCGCGGGCCAGCCGCACGCTGTCGGCCAGCAGCCCGGCCGCGGCCCGCCGCCCCACGCCCCGCCGGGCGAACCCCTCGAAGGATGCCTGGTAGCTGGCGGTCAGCAGCACGTCGGCGCCCGCCCGCAGAAACGCGGAGTGCGCCGCGACCAGCCGCCTTGGCGCCTCGACCAGCACCCGCGCCGTCCACAGCTCGTCGGCCAGGTCCACGCCCTGGGCGGCGAGTTGGTCGGACAGTCCGCCGTCCAGCAGCAGGGGCGGTGCCCCCGGCGCGAGCGCCGCCGCGAGGTCCGTCACCGTTCGTCCTCCGTTCCGCGGGTCAGCCCAGCTGGGGCGCGACGTCCTCGGCGATCACCGCGAGGTGGTCCAGGTCGTCTAGGTCCAGGATCTGGAAGTAGAGCCGCTGGCAGCCCGCCTCACGGTAGGCCGCGATCTTCTCGACCACCTCGCCGGGCGTGCCGGCCAGACCGTTCTCCCGCAGCTCCTCGGGCCGGCGCCCGATGGCCTCGGCCCGGCGCCGCACCTCCGCCTCGTCGCGGCCGACGCAGGCGACCAGCGCGTTGGAGTAGACGAGCGACTCCGGGTCGCGCCCTGCCTCGCGCGCCGCCTCGCGGACGCGGCCGAACTGCTCGGCGCTGTCGGCAGCGGACTGGAAGGGGATGTTGAACTCGTCCGCGTAACGGGCGGCCAGCCGGGGTGTGCGTACCTTGCCCATGCCGCCGACCAGCACCGGGACGCGTTCCTGCGCCGGCTTGGGCAGCGCGGGCGAGTCGGTCAGCTGGTAGTGGGCGCCGTCGTAGGAGAAGGTCTCGCCGACCGGCGTGTTCCACAGCCCGGTGACGATGGCAAGCTGCTCCTCCAGGCGGGGGAACTTCTCCTGGGGGAACGGGATGCCGTAGGCCGTGTGCTCCTCGGCGAACCAGCCGGCGCCCAGGCCCAGTTCGACCCGGCCGCCGGACATGGCGTCGACCTGCGCGACCTGGATGGCCAGCACTCCGGGCAGCCGGAAGGTCCCGGCGGTCATCAGGGTGCCGAGCCGGATACGGCTGGTCTCCCTGGCCAGCCCGGCGAGCGTCACCCAGGCGTCGGTCGGCCCGGGGCCCGGGTCGCCGTCGCCCATCCGCAGGTAGTGGTCGGAACGGAAGAAGGCGTCGAAGCCCAGCTGCTCGGTGGCCCGCGCCACCGCCAGCAGCGTCTCGTAGTCGGCGCCCTGCTGCGGTTCGGTGAAGACACGAAGATCCATGCCCCCATTCTGGCCTCCCGGCCGCCCTCACGCGCCGCCGGGCCGCCCCGGCTCCCGATGCCGCCGGCCGGGCGTGAGCAGGGCGTTCTCCCCGGCCGACAGGTCGAGGGCCACGCTCTCGGCGCGGCCCTCGCGGAAGACCGCGATCCGGCCCGGCTCCAGCGCGCGCGTGAACGTGCCGGCGCCCGCGCCCAGCAGCCGCTCGGCCACCTCGGCGAACTGGCGGTCCAGCACCACCACGGTCCGCAGCCCCGCCCAGAACGCGGAGCGGCGCGGCGGGTTGCGGGTCACGTGCAGCACGGTCCGCCAGGGCCCGTCGGCGAGGGCGGCCGACGGCGGGCGGCGCAGGTCGCAGACGAGGGCGGCGGGCCCCTCGCCGGCCGAGGGCGCCGTCGGCGCGTGCCGCGGCCAGTGGCCGACGCCGTCGCCGACGGTGAGCCGTTCGCCGGCCGCCAGCGCCACCCCGCGCCACTGGTCGGGCACCCGGGTGGCGGCGGTGACCCGGGCGCCGGCGGCGAGCAGCCGCAGCGCGAAGAGCCGCCCGAAGAGCGACTCGCCCAGCACGCCGAGACAGCCGCCCTCGGGCGTCGGCGCCGGCAGCGTCACGGGCTGGCCCGCCGTGCCGGTGCCCAGGTGCACGCCGGCGTCGACGGGGGCCAGGGTGAGCATCCGGGAGGCGGCGGTCTCCGCCGGACGCCAGCGGGTGGCCGGCAGCGGCTCCCACTCGGGGATGGTGCGCGGGCTGCTCAAGGGGCGCTCCTCACGGGGGCGGGCGGCGGGTTCTGGGCACCGGCCGGCGGAACGGTCGCGGTCGGCGGAACGGTTCCGGCCGGCGGAACGGTCGCGGTCGACGGAATGGTTCCGGTCAGCGGCGCGGTCTCGGTCAGCGGCGCGGCGGGGCAGGCGACCGGGAGGGTGGCCAGCAGACCGGTGCGGGGGTCGGGAGGCGCGGCGTCCAGCACGCCGGTCGCGACGAGCCGTTCGCGTTCCGCGGTGGCGACCTGGGGCAGGGCGCTGACCAGCCGGACCGCCACCCGTGCCGTGGGCCCCTCGGGTTCGAGGGTGAGCGTGGCGCAGGCCAGCGCGCGATCGGCGGCGCAGCCGCCCAGCAGACTGAGCAGCCGGGTCCAGGCCGCCTGGTCGGGGACGGTCGCGGTGGCCAGGGCGTGGGTCGCGGACTCGCCCGACCAGACGCCGGCCAGCGGCCGGCCACGGCCGTCCGGGTCGCCGGACTCGCGGAGCAGGCCGGCGAGTTCGGGCGCGCCGAGCGGCGTGGCCGGCACCCCGCCGGCCGCCAGCCGGGCGCGCAGGCGCGCGGTGGCGGCGGCCACGGCGGCGCGCGCCCCGGCCTCCCCGCCGCCGCGCCGGCGCGCGGCTGCCGGCGCGGCCAGCGGCTCGTACCGCGCCAGCAGCACGGAGCGCAGCGCGATCGGGGCGCCGCCGACGGGGAGTTGACGGTACGCGAGGGTCGGCTGGTACCGGTGTTGGGCGTCCCATGGCGGGGGCGCGAACCGTTCGACGCACAACTGCACGGCCGCCGGCCGCGCCGGGTCCTCGGCGAGGAAGGCGCAGGCAAGACCGACCGGCAGCGCGGGCAGCGCGCCCGAGGGCAGCGCCAGCGCCGCGGCGTGGCCGCGCCCGTCGGCGAGCACGCCGAGCGGCGGGCCGTTGCGGTCGGCGACCTCGACGACGTCGAGCGCCGGCAGCACGGTGTGCGCCAGGCCCCACGGGTCGGCGGGCGACGGCGGCGCGGGGACGGCGGCGAGGTCGCCGCGGCCCAGCGCGGCGAGCAGCCGCCGGTCGGCCCAGTCGCCGCCGACCCGCGTCAGCGCGGCGGCGAGTACCGCCGCGCCGCCGCCGGCCAGCGCGTAGCCCCAGGGGCTCGCGAGGGCGACGCCGGTGGCGGCGCAGCCCAACCCGGCCTGGACGGCGGCCACCCGGCCCCGCCAGGACTGACGTGCGTTCCCCACGGTGTTCACCCTTCCTCGTCGGTGGGCTCGTCGTCGGCGTTCCCGTCCTCTGCCGGCTCGGCCGTTCCGCCGTCCACGCCCCGCTGTTCGCGGGCGGCGGCCTGGGGGTCGAGCACCGGTCCCGCCGGCAGCAGCGCGACATAGGCGCGGGGCACCGAGGGCGCCTCGTCCGGGCGGTAGCCGAGCCGTTCCACCGCGTCGGGCGTGGCGAACGGGTAGGCGGTGCCGCTGTCGGTGACCAGGGTGAGGGTGCCGCCGCTGCCGGCCGAGGTGGTGGAGCGGACCACGGCGCCCGATCCCGGCGGCAGGTAGATGGCGTCCAGCAGGCCGAGTCGTTCGCCGTCCGTGCTGGTCACGGGCGTCAGGTCGGCGGGCTCCGGGAGCGCGTCCGGCAGATGCACGACGGCCTGCCAGGGCGCGTCGCCCGGCTGGCCGCCCGGCGGCGTCGAGACGCAGACCGGCCGGTCGCGGCCCGGCTCCTCGGCGCGGGGCAGCGCGTCGGGCCAGGCCCGGTCGCCGGGCGCCGCCTCGTCGGCGCGCGGGGCGCGGGCCGCCTCGGTCAGCCCGATGAGGTGGTCGGTGCCGGCCTCGGCGCTGAGCAGGGTGTGCAGCAGGGGCGAGACCGCGACCAGCCCCTCGGGCCTGACCAGGAAGAACTGCTGGCTGGGCCCGCCGGTCTCGGTGTGCGCCAGGTCGCCGACCAGGGCGTCGAAGGGCAGCTCGGCCGTGGGCGGCTGGCCGGCGCCGGCGCCCGGCTCCGGGATCTCGATGGCCGGGCCCTCGGGCACGGTGGCGATGATCTGGCGCGGCAGCGGAACGGCCCGCACCTGCTGGAGCCCGAGCAGGTCCCGGATGCCGGAGGCGAGCGCGAAGCGGCGTCCCTCGGCCAGCAGCCACAGCTCACCGTCCTCGCCCTCGACGAGCACGGTCGCCCCGCGCTCGGCCTCCGGCCCGGGGGCCACGCCCGGCACCGAGACATAGAGCGCGGTGTGCGTGGGCGGCCCGCCGGTCTCGGCCGGGGTGGCGCACAACGTCCAGTCCCCGTCGGTGAGTTCGTCGGCGTCCGGCAGCGCGTCCGGGGCGCCGGGGATGCCGACCGGCAGGCCGCGCGGCGCCTCGTCCAGGGTGCGCCGCCGCACCTCGGTGAGGTCACCGCCGCCGACCAGCAGCGCGGAGGACAGGTTGAGCGCGGGGTGCACCACGCCCTCGTCGACGACGTAGCGGTCGCCGCCGTCGCCGAGGATCACCGCGCCGTTGTCCGGCAGGTCGGGGCCCCGGCCGCCGCCGAGCCAGCCGGCGATGCCGAAGCCGGCCATGATCAGCACGCCGAAGGCGACCCCGCCGCCGAGCGCGCGGTTCAGCCGGCGGCGCGGGTCGAGACGCGCCTCGTCGGCGCCGCGGATGAGCGTGGTGGTGCGGCGGCGGTTCTCGTAGGCGTAGGCGTCGGCCTGGTCGCGTGTGGTGGCCATCAGCGGGTCCGGTTCCTGGGCTGGGGGCGGTCGGTGGTGGGGGGCGTGCCGCGCAGCCACTCCAGCCGCGGCGGCCGCGGCGCCGGGGGCGCGGGCGCGGCGGCGGCGCGCTCGGCCGGGCTGGGGCCGGCGCGCCAGCCCCGGCGCGCGGCGCGGCGCACGGCGGGCGCGCCCAGCAGGCCGAGGACGACGGCCAGCAGCAGCCCGCCGGTCCAGGCCAACGCGGTCGCGGCGGTCGCGCCGAGCGGCGGCGGGCCCTCGGGGAGCGGGCGGACCGGGATGTGCCCGGGGCGGGCGGCGGCCTCGTCCGAGCCCTCCGCCGCCTCGCCCTCAAGGTGGGTCAGCGCGGCGAACGGGTCGACGATCCCGGCGCCGGTGCGCGCGCCGTGCCCGCCGCCGACGGGGGTGGCGGAGGCGGTGAGCCGCTCGGCGACCTCCTCCGCGGGCAGCTCGGGGAAGCGGGAGAGCACCAGCGCGGCGGCGCCCGAGACCTGGGCGGTGGCGAAGCTGGTGCCGGCCTCGACGCGGTAGCCGCCGCCCGGCGCCAGCACGGCCAACTCCTGCCCGTAGCCCGCCAGGTCGACCCACTCGCCGGCGTTGGAGGACTCCAGCGGCTGGCCGTCCTCGCCGACCGCGCCCACCGTCAGCACCCCGTCGTAGGCGGCCGGGTACATCGGGGTCTCCTCGTCCGCCCCGGTGCCCTCGTTGCCCGCGGCGGCGACCACCAGCACGCCGGCCCCGACCGCGCGGGCCACGGCGTCGCGCAGCGGCTCGGCGTCCACGGGGTAGGCGAAGGAGAGGTTGAGCACGTCCACGTCCGCCGCGACGGCGTCGTCCACGGCCGCCGCGAGGGTGCCGGGGGTGGCGCGGTCCACGCCGTCGGCGATCCGGACCGGGTAGACGGAGGCGCCCGGCGCGACACCGGTCATCCGGTCGCCCTGGCCGCGGCCGGCGGCGATCACCCCGGCGACGGCGGTGCCGTGCCCGGGGCAGTCGTCCTGGACGCGCGGGGCGGTGCGGACGAACTCCCGTTCCTCGGGCACCACGGTGAACTCCGCGCCGCGCGCCACCGCGCCCGCCAGGTCCGGGTGCGCGCCGTCGACGCCGGAGTCCAGCACGCCGACGGTGACGCCGGTGCCGTCGGCGAGGTCCCAGGACTGGCGCAGTCCGAGCTGGCCGACCAGCGGGTGGGCGCCCGCGTTGTCGGGCAGCTCCTCACCGGTGGCCTGCTGGGCGCAGTCCTGGGCGAGTGCCCGGGGCAGGGTGCCGGGCGGCGGGGCGAGAAGGGTGACCCCGACGGCGAGCAGCGACGGCACCGCCAGCCGGCGAACGAGGGTGCGGGCGGCCATCGTTCACGCCCTCAGGTCGAGCAGCGCGGCGTAGACGTCCCAGACCGCCAGCGCCAGGGGGACGACGGACAGCAGCGCGGTGGTCTCCAGCAGGTCCAGCGCGCGGGAGGCCCGGGGGTTGCCCCGGGCCCGGCCGGCGAGCAGCCCGGTGGCGGCGGCGGCCAGCGCCGTCAGCAGCGCCAGTGGCAGCGCCACGCCGAGCGGCCCGAGCGTGCTGCCCACCAGGCCGGTCAGCAGGAACGCGGCCCCGCCGGCCGCCGCGAGCAGCGCGCCGAGGAGCGGGAACGCGGTCTGCGCGGGGTCGCGGAAGAGGCGCGCGCGCAGCAGGGTCAACGCGACCAGCACCGCGGCCAGGGTGACGGCCCAGGGCGTGCCGTCGGCGAAGAGGACCAGGGTGCCGCCCAGCGCGACGAGTTGGCCGCCCGCCAGCATCCCCAGCAGCAGCCGGCGCGCCCTGGCGACGCGGGCACGCAACTGGGCGTGGGCGAGTTGGCTGGGCAGCGCGGCCAGCTCCTCGCCGGTGGCGGCGGTGTCGGGCGCCGGCATCCGGCCGACCCGCAGCGCCAGGGTGGGCCACAGGGTGGTCAGCGCCAGCGCCAGCGGGGCGACCACCGCCGCCGCCCTGGCCGGCGGCACGTCCCAGACCGCGCAGAGCAGCGCGCCGGGCGCGGCCAGCGGTCCGGCGACGACCAGCGCGGTGAACGTGCCGTCGCCGCCGCCGACCAGCAGCGTGCCGAGCGCGCCGAGCACGGCCAACACCGCGCAGGCCAACAGGAGATGGGCGGCGGTGAAGCCGTCGACCGTGCCGGGCTCGGTGCCCAGCAGCCGCACCGCGCCGAGCATGGCGGGCGGCGCGGCGAGCGCGGCGGCGCAGGTGCCGGCGGCGATGTCGCCGAAGGCGCGGGCGAGCAGCACCCCGACGGTCAGCGCGAGCAGCGCCGTGGCCAGGCCGAGCCAGCCGGGCAGCCGGCCCGGCGCCACGGCGAGCGCGCCGGTCGCCGCCAGGATCGCGGCGCCGGCCAGCGCGGCGCTGACCCGGCGGCTGGCCGCCGGGGGCCAGCCGGCCTCGGCGTGGTCCTCGCCGACGACCTCCACCACGTCGTCGTAGAGCGGCTCGACGGCCTCGTCCGAGCCGTGGCCGAGGAAGAGCACGTCGCCCTCGACGACGCCCTGAACGGCGAGGCTCGCGGCGGCCTCCAGCCGGGTGCCGTCGGTCCTGCGCAGCACCCAGCCGCCGTGGCGCACGCCGCCGTCGGCGCCGGGCTCGGCGCCGGCGTGGTGCAGCAGGGCGGGCAGCAGCCGGGCGACCGGCACGCCGGCCGGCACGGCCAGATCGGCGCGCCCGGCCGGGCCGGCGAGCCCGATCCGGACGAACTCGGCCGACGGCGCGCCGGTGCCGCCGGGGGCGGCCGCGTGCGGCGGGGCTGGCGTGGGGTGTGCGGTGGCGGCGCTCATCGGCGGGTCCCGTGGGAGGAGTCGGCGGTTGCGGTGGTGGTGCCGGAAGCGGTCGTCGGTCCGGCGGTCAACGGCGAGTCGGCGCGGGCCAGTTGGACGGGCACGTTGCCGAGCCTGCGGTGCAGCAGCAGCGCGCGTCCCTTGGCGCGGCGGGCCGGCTTGACGCCCCAGATGGGCATCTCGTCCTTGGGCACGCTCAACAGGGCGGCCGGCGTGTTGAGTTCCTTGAGGCGGCCGAGGACCGGCTCGGTGACGCCCCGGGAGGCGCCGCCGGCCTGGCGGGTGACATAGAGGTGCAGCCCGATGCCCCTGGCCTGCGGAAGGAAGTCGAGCAGCGCCTTGAGCGGGTTGCCCCGGCTGGTGGCGACCAGGTCGTAGTCGTCGACCAGCAGATAGATCTCCGGACCCGACCACCAGGAGCGGTCCCGCAGTTGCTCGGGGGTGACGTCGGTGCCCGGCAGCCGCTTGCGCAGCCCCTCGGCGAGGCCGCCGACGACCTCCATGGACCGTTCGTGGGTCGTGGAGTAGCCCAGCAGCGAGGGCCCGTCGAACTCCCTGAGCATGGTCATCCGGTGGTCGAGCACGATCAGCTTGGCCCGCTCCGGCGGGTGGTGGGCGAGCACCTGACGGCCGACGGCGCGCAGCAGCGAGGTCTTGCCGGTCTCGCTGTCGCCGACGACGATCAGCCCCGCCTCCTCGCCCGGCGAGAAGACGACCTGCTCCAGCCGGTTGCCCTCGACCGCGACGGTGACGCCGGGGCCGGTCCCCGTGACCTCGGCGACGGGGAAGGCGGTCGGCAGCAGCCGCACCGGCCGGGCCCGGCGGCCCTCCCAGGCGGCGTCGACGCGCCGCACCAGGTCGGCGACGCCGTCGGAGAGCCCGGTGTCGGAACGGACCGAGTCGATCCTGGGCACCGCGATCAGGAAGTGCTCCTTCTCCCGGGTGATGCCGCGCCCCGGGCGGCCCTCGGGGATGGTGCGCTGGGCCTTGCGGTCCATCTCGGAGTCCAGCGCGTCGCCCAGCTTCAACTCGACCTTGGTGCCCAGCAGATCGCGCAGCGCCATCCGCATGTCCAGCCAGCGGTTGCCGGTGACGACCAGGTGCACCCCGTAGGTGAGCATCCGGCCGGCGAGCGCCATGAGGGTGGCCTCCAGCTCCGGGTAGCTCTGCCGCAGCACCCCCCAGCCGTCGACCACCAGGAAGACGTCGCCGTGGTCGTCGGCGATCCGGCCGGCGGCGCGCGCCTCGCGGTAGGCGGCCATGGACTCCACGCCCAGCTCGCGGAAGCGGGCCTCACGGGTCTCCATCACCTCCAGCACCTCGGCGACGGTGCGGTTGACCACCTCGGCGTCCAACCGCCCCGCCACTCCGCCGACATGGGGCAGTCCGGCGAGCGCGAAGAGGGTGCCGGAGAAGTCCAGGCAGTAGAACTGCACCTCCTCGGGCGTGTGCCGCAGCGCCAGCGAGGCGATCAGGGCGCGCACCGCAGTCGACTTGCCGCTGTGCGGCCCTCCGACCACGGCCGCGTGGCCGCCGGCGCCGGAGAGGTCCAGCGTCAACGGGTCGCGCCGCTGGTGGAACGGCAGGTCGAGCACGCCGATCCGCGCGGTCAGCGGCGGCGAGGCCGCCGGGTCGGCGCCGAGGCCGCGCCCTGCCCTCTCGGCGAGCCCGCCGTGCAGCAGGTCCAGCGGCTCGGGCCTGGCCAGCGGCTCCAACCACACCTGGTGCGCCTGCGGGCCCTGACCGGTCAGCTGCTCGACCATGACGCCCAGCACGGTGCTGCCCAGCTCCTCGCCCTCGCCGAACTCGTCGGCGGCCGGCTCCGGTTCCGGCTCCGGCGCCCGTTGCTCCGCCGGCACGGGCACCAGCCCGGCCGGGAACGGGCGGACGGTGGCGGCGCCGCCGAGCGCGCCGGGGCCGGTCTCGTCGTCGGTGCGGTAGGGACCGGAGACATAGGCGGCGCGGAACCGCTTGAGCGTCGCGGTGTCCGTCCTGAGGTAGCCGTGACCCGGGGCGGACGGCAGGTGGTTGGCGTCGGGCACGCCGATCGCGGTGCGGCTCTCCGCCTCGGAGAACGTGCGCAGCCCGACCCGGTAGGACAGATGCGCCTCCAGGCCGCGCAGCCGGCCCTCGTCGAGGCGCTGGGAGGCGAGCAGCAGATGCAGCCCCAACGAGCGCCCCAGCCGGCCGATCTGCACGAAGAGGTCGGCGAAGTCCGGTTTCTGCGCGAGGAGTTCGGAGAACTCGTCGACGACGATGAAGAGGCTGGGCAGCGGCGGCAGGGCGGCGCCGCGCTGTCTGGCGCGCTCGTAGTCGCGCACGGAGACCAGGTTGCCCGCGTCCCGCAGCACCTCCTGGCGGCGGTTCATCTCGCCGGAGAGGGCCTCCCGCATCCGGTCGACCAGCGTGAGGTCGTCCTCCAGGTTGGTGATCACCGCCGCGACATGCGGCAGCTCGGCCATCCCGGCGAAGGTGGCACCGCCCTTGAAGTCGACGAGGACCAGGTTGAGTTGCTCGGAGGAGTGGGTGGCGGCCATGCCGAGCACCAGGGTGCGCAGCAGCTCCGACTTGCCGGAGCCGGTGGCGCCGACCAGCAGTCCGTGCGGGCCCATGCCGTTCTGGGCCGACTCCTTGATGTCCAGCTCCAGCAGTCCGCCGTCGGCCGAGACGCCGACCGGCACCTGGAGCCGGTCGCGCATCGGGCGCGGGCGCCAGAGGGTGTCCAGGTCCAGATGGCCGGGGTCGGCGATGCCCAGCAGCGCGGGCAGCGTGTTGACGGCGGTGGTCAGGTCCTCGCCGTCGGCGGCGGAGGAGGCGGCGTCCATCCGGAACCTGGCGATCCGCATCGCCAGCGCCTCGGCCTCGGCGACCGAGAGCCCGTCGGCCGCGCCGAGCGGGTCCCGGCTCTCACCGGCGTCGACCACCAGCGCGCCGTCGGGCTCGATCGCCAGCGCCACGCCGTGCGCCTCGGTGAGCGGCCCGGCCCGGCCGGCCAGGTCCAGCACGGTGACGCCCATCATGCCGTGCGGGTCCAGCAGCGCCTCGCCGCCGGTGACCAGCCCACCGGCCAACACCACGAGCAGATGCGGCAGTTCGGGGTCCGGCTCGGCGTCGCGCTGGAAGCGGGTGCGGCGGGTCAGCTCCGCGCCCAGCCACTCCTCCAGCACCGCCAGACTCGGGTTGACCATGCGCAACGGGCCCACGTGGTCCAGCTCGTCCGGGTGATGGGCGTGCGGCAGCCACTTCACCCACGCCCACTCGGGCGCCTCCACGTTCCCCGCGCAGACCACCAGCCGCAGCTCGCGCGGCGAGTGGAAGGTGACGGCGTGCGCCACCACCGCGCGCGCCAGCGCCCCGGCGCGCTCCGGCGCCTCTCCGCCGTGCAGCGACAGCGCGGCGAACCGGCGCAGCGCCACCTGCACCGGCAGTCCGGGCACCACCGCGTGGGCGTCGACGAAACGCTTCAACGCCACGGAGCAGAGCGGGTCCAGGTCCTCGACCGGCGCGGAGTCGCCCGGCACCAGCGCGGTGGCCAGGTAACGCGGCCCGGTCCCGACCCGCACCACCCCGAAGTCCTCGTCGGTCGCCCGCCGTTCCCACAGCCGCCGACTCTCCGCGACGGTCCACAGCGTGTCGGGCGGCGGCGCGTCCCACACCAGCGCGGCGCGCTGGGCGTCGGCGGTGCGCCGCACCTCGGCCCTGGTGCGTTCCAGGTACCGCAGGTACTGGCGGCGGTCCTCGCGGGCTTGGCTCTTGGCCGAGCCGCGCTGCCGCAGCACCGAGCCCACGACCATGGCCAGGCAGGAGACCAGGAACATGGTGCCGACGATGTAGCCGATCGGCCCCCGGCCCATGGTCAGCATGTAGAGCACGGAGCCGAGGCCGCTGAGCGCGGGCAGCGCCGTCATCCAGACGTTGTTCTCCTCCGGCCTCGGCAGCTCGGGCGGCGCCTTGAGCACCAGCTCCTGCCCCGGCACGGCCGGCCGCGCGGTCCGCGCCGGGCGCCGCAGGACGGTGGTGGTGGGCGTGGTCAAGGGGGTTCTCCTTCCGCCGGGCGCCGGCCCCGCGTGGTCTGGTCAGTTGCCGAATCGGGTGGCGGAGGAGTGTTCCGAGTCCGGGGTGAAGTCCAGGGAGTCGGCCCCGGCGATGCCCCGTGCCCCGGTGATCAGGTCGTCGATGTCGTCCGGGTCCCCGTCGCGGTAGGTGATGCCGTTGGCCGCGTCGTTGAGCGGGATGGTCGGCGAGCCCGCGCCGTTGTCCTGGGCCAGGACCTCCTCGGCCGGTATGTGCTCCAGCTGGTCGTCCGGGTGCCGCTGGTTGTGCGCGTCGATGGCGCCCCCGGTGATGGCGTGCGCCTCCAGCAGTTCGTTGACGCGGTCCGCCTCGTGCGAGTAGGCGGCCTGCGCGGACGGCTCCTGCGGCTTGTAGTCCGGGAAGAGCGTCGGCTCGATCAGCCCGTAGCCGGTCGAGGCCGCGCTCGCCGCCGTGCCGACCCCGCCCGGCACCATGCCCGCCACGTTGAACGCCGCGCCGATGCCGGCCTGGAGGTGCTTCTGCTCCTGCGCGGCCCTGGCGTCCTCGCGGCCCTCGTACCAGTTGATGACGTCCCGCTCCCCGAACTCCATCAGCCCGGTCAGGTTGCCGATCGACTGCATGACGGTCCTTCGGTCGCCCTCCTGGGGGTGGTCGTCGGTGTAGTACTCGTAGGCGAGGTTGCGCTGGGTCTCGAAGACCCCGGTCTTGAAGTGCTCGTAGACGTTGTCGTCGGTCGCGGCCATCAGGCTGAAGACGGGGAAGCGCTCCGCCTCGCCCCAGGCGCCCTCGGCGCCTTCCAGTCCGACGATGGCGTCCAGGCGGGAGAGGGTCGCGTCCGAGACGGCGCCCTGGAGCCCCGAGGTGTCCCACGGGTAGTGCGGCTCCATGATCCCGTCCTCCTGCCAGTCCTCGATGAGCAGTGCGGGGTCGGCCGTGAAGTGCTGGATGACGTCGTCGGCCAGCGCACGGCGTTCGCCGTCGTCCTCGCCGCCGTTCGGCAGGACGGCGCTGCGCACCAGGTCGCCGGCGCCGTCGCTGTCCGCCCACTTCGCGTTCAGCAGCTCCTCGCGGACGCCGTCGTTGCTGAGGATCTGGAACGAGGCGTCGGTGTTCTGCGCGACGTTGCTCAACAGGCCGCTGCTGCCGGTGTTCTCCAGGTAGTTCGGCACGTCGAAGTCCAGCGACTCGTGCCGCGCCTCGTCGGCGACCGCGTCGTGGTACGCGTCGGCGTTGACCTCCTCCACGGCCTCCTGGACGTCCAGGGCCGCGGTGGTCAGATGGTGGGCGAAGTCGTTTCCCGGCGGGACCGTGGCCTGCTCCATCAGGTTGCCGAAGCCGTTGAAGTTGTTCATCACCCCGCGCGCGTCGTCCAGGCTCCCCGCGTTCCGCAGGTCCGAGTCGGCGTCGTAGACGAACGCCCGGATGGACTCGGGGATGGGCGCCGGCCCCTCGATCGAGGGGTGGGCGTTGATGTCGATGCCGCCGATCTCGGGGTTCATCAGCATGTTGACGCCGTTGCCGACGGCGGCCTGGATGTCGTGGATGCGGTCCCACTGGGTGGCGATCCCGTGCTCGTACGCGGCGCCGACGTCGGGGCCGCCGCGTTCGCTCGGCGACATGTTGCCCAGCGCGGCGAGCGTGTCCTCGTCGACCGTGTCGTAGAACGCCTCCAGATACGCCCGCTCCTCGGCGGTGAGGTCGCGGCGGGGCGAGGTCGGGTCGTCCGGGTCGTAGACGCCGGCGCCGATGGCGGCCAGGCCGGCGGTGTGGTCGGCCAGCAGGTCGAGGTCGCGCTCGTCCTCCGGCTTGGCCATCTCCTCCTTGATCGCCTCGGCGGAGTACTCGGCCATCCCCTCCGTGTGCCACATCGAGTGCGGCCCCGCGCCGACGTCGTAGCCCAGGTCCGTCAACTCCCCCGCCCTGCTGACCATCCAGGACCGGTAGTCCTCGATCTCGGTCTCCATGTCGCCGTGCAGGGAGGTGATGTCCTCGGCCGCCTTGCCGAGATAGTGGTCGCGGATCCTGGTCAGCGCGGCCTCCGGGAACGACCACTGGGTGAAGTGGCTGCCCTCGGCCAGGTAGACGGAGCCGGCCACGGTCACCGAGGGGGTCTCGATGAGCAACGCGGAGGCGACGCTCTCCTCCAGCTCGGCGTACTTGTTCTGGTAGGTGGTCCGGGCGTCGGTGAGGTGTTCCTGGAACTTCTCCTGGGCGTCCGAGCGGAGGATGCTCACCTCCTCCTCGGTGTCGCTGGCCAGTTCGGTCGCGGAGTTGATGATGTCGGCGACGTCCTCGATGTCCTGGCCGCCGCCCTGGAGATCGCGGTCGGTGATCGTGATGTGCTCGTCGGCGTTGTGGTGCCCGATCCCGTCCGTGGTCGCGGAGTCCTGGGACAGCTCGGAGGCGCGGGCCGCGACCTCGCTGGCGCCGCCGGCCTCGCCGGCGGCCGCGGCGAAACCGCGGGACGCCTCGGCCATCTCCTCGACGTCGATCTCCTCCGCGAAGTCGTCAGCGGTCTCCCAGGGGTCGACGCCGGCCTGCTCGACCACGTCCTCCCTGGTGAAGTCAACGCCTGCCATGACTCGTCCTCGCTGCTCGGATTGTCGTTCGAAAGAGGGGCGGGCTGCTCCGGGTGCGGTGGGACGCTCGGGCGCGCCGGACCACCGCGGTACTCACCCGCGCTCACGGTGTGCCGTGGCGGACCGGCCCGCCGCCCCGTGGTGTTCAGATGCCGTCGGCGATCCGCTGGTCCGGCGCGGCGGCGGTCCCGGCGGCGGTGACGGCGGAGTCGCTGGCGGCGTCGATGTCCTCGCCGATGGCCGCCGACTGGTAGCCGGAGGCGCCGATGTCGTCCCGGCCCTCGGCGGCCCGGTTGACGCCGCGCGCCTGGGTGTCCCGGGTGCTGTTGACGGCGTTGACGAAGGTGTCGGCGCCGCCGAAGGAACCGGCGTCGGCGGAGACGGTGCGCAGATAGGCGTGGGCGCCCTCGGCCTCGTCGGAGGCGGCGTAGCTGCCCTGCCCGCCGGCCCGCAGCGACTCCGGCAGATACTCAAGTCCCTCGCTCATGGTGTCCTCCCGTGTCCCGTGGGTGGGCTACTCGCCCAACACGCCTCGCAGGGCCCGCCGTTGTCCCGTCCACACCGAGGGGTCCTCGGTGAGGTCGTCCGCCGTGACGGGCGGCCGCTCCCGTTCCGGCCGGTCCCGCCTGCCGGCGCGCCCGCCGCCGGACGGCGGGGGCGCCAGCCCGTGGCGCGCGGCGGCGTCCCGGCGGGCCGCGGCGAAGGGGGCGCCCGCGCCGGGCGCGGGGCGCGGGGCCGCGCCGGTGGCGCCGGGGCGGGTGCCGGGGCGGTGCGCCGCCGCGCCCGGGGGCGGGGTGAACGGGCGCCCGCCCTGCGCCGCCTCGTGCAGCGCGAACCGGCTGGCGACGTTGGCACGTTGCCCCAGGTGACGCAGCGCCTGCCGGGTCAGCTGTCCCTGCGCCGGGCCCGCCTGACCGATGCTCGGCGGCATGATCCCGCCGTAGAGGCCCGCCAGCGAGGCCGTTCCCGCGCCCGGGCCGAGCACGGCCGGGCCGCCGGCGGTCGGCACGGCGCCGGGGCCGACGTTGAGCCCGGAGAGCCGGGCCGCGTACTCGGTGACCGCGCCGAACGGCTGCCCGGTGACCGGGTCGATCCACCGGCCCGCCGTCGGGTCGAACTCCCGGCCGGTCGCGGGGTCCACCAGGAAACCGGTGGACGGGCTCCGCACCCAGCCGGCGAAGTCGCCGTGCTCCGGCCCCAGCAGCCGCCCGTGCGGGTACTCCCCCGCGCCGACCAGGCCCCCGTTGGCGGCCGGCATCAGCGCGCCGCCGCCGGACTCCGCCAGGCCGCCGCCGCCGAGTGCCCCGCCCCCCGGGGCACTCGGCGCGCCGCCCGCGCCCCCGGCGCCCCCCGGCGCCGGCGGCGCGTCCCCGCCGGTGACCTGCGCGAAGCTGGCGGCGAGCCGGTCGAGGACGCCCTGCGCCTCGGCGACCAGCCGCGCACGTTCCTCGCTCTGCCGCAGGGACGCGTTCACCGCCGCCATGCCCACGTCGGGCCCGGCCGGCGTCTCGGACGCCTCGGCGAACCGCTCCTCCAGCGCCAGCGCCTCCTCGGTGGCGCCGGCCGAGGCGTCGCCCGCCGTCTGGAGCTGGCCGGCGATGGACATCGCCACCGCGCTGGCGCCCGACGCCCAACTGGCCGTCTCCGCCATCCGGTCGGACAGTTCGATCAGCCCGACCCCCGGCTCGGCCGCCGCCGTCTCGGCGGCTCCCGCCAACCGGTCGTTCTCGCCGGTGCCCGCGCCGGCCAGCGCGATCCAGGCGCCGGCCGCCGCGTACATCCGGATGTGGCGGGCGCTGTAGATGTCGCCCACGATCCCGTGGAACCTCTCGTCACTGGTCATCGCTCAGTACGTCTCCCGGAACTGGCCGCCGCCGCCCTCGCCGCTGTTCATCAGTCCGTCGAAGTAGCCGACCGCCTCCTGGGCGCCGGCCAGCCGCTGCCCGGCGGCCGCGTCCGTCTCGTCGGCGATGCCGGCGGCCTCGCCCGCGCTCGCCTGGATGTCGCCGACGGTGAGCCCCGCGGCCTCCAGCTCCGTCAGCATCGTGCGGGCCGCGCTCTCCAGCGCGCCCTCGGCCTCCGCGCCGCCGGGCACGCTCCCGAAGAGGCCCCTCGCGGACGCGATGCCGATGAACTTCTCGCGCATCGCCCCCAGTTCGCCGCTGCCCCCGGCCGCGGACTCGGCGTCCCGCATCGCGTCCGGGTTGAGATCGACATCGCCGTCTGCCATCGCGCCGTGCCCCCTGTTCTCGTCGTCCCGGCGGGCCGGCTAGCGGCCGCCGCCCGCGGCCCTGACCATCGCGGAGCCGCCCTCGTTGCCGATGGACTGCACGTCCCGCATCGCGCGGTTCTGTCCGCTGACGCTGTCGTCGAAGCCGCCGGCCTCACGGCGGAACTGCTCGTCGCGCTCGTTGAGCACGGAGGCGATGGACGCGTCCACCTGCCCCTGCTCGATCAGGGTGGTCAGCTGGGTGTGCACGTCGTCCCAGATCTCCTGGTAACGCTCCTGCTGGCCGGTGGTCGCCGACTGGATGGCGTCCAGGCCCTCGTTGCCGAAACGGATCATGCCGTCGCCGTACCCCATGGCGTGCTCTCCTTCTGGTGCGTTCTTCCGTGACTTCCCGCGTGAGACCGCGGCGCGCGTGACCGGTGGCCCGGCTCCGCCCGCGCTCCGGCCCGGCTCGGCCGGGCCGCCGTCAGATGGCCTGCGCGATCCCCGCGTCGGGGGTGATCCCGGGGGCCGCCACGCCGCCGAGCACCTGCTGGGCCTCCGCGTCGGTCTCGCGACCGGTCGTCGCGGTCAGCCCGAGGTCGCGGGAGAGCCCGTCCAGCGCGGAGGCCAGCGCCTGGCCCGCGCGGCCCAGGTCCTCGTAGGTCTCCATGGCGCGGCCGGTGCCCGAGCCGTTGTAGGCGGTGGAGACGTTGGCGCTGTGGCCGCCGATGCCCGTGGCGACCTCCTCCATGTCGGTGTAGGCCTGCCCGATGATCCCCATCACCCGGTCGACCTCCTCGGGCGAGAGCTTGATCTCGTCGCTCATGGCGTTCCTCCCCGTAGGCACCCGTAGGCACAGTTCGCAGATGTTCGCTGACGTTCACCGCCGCAACGCGCACCCCGGCGCGAAGTGCGGGCGACCGCCCGTCACACCATGGTGGGGCAGCCGACGGCAAATTGCATCAGCAGCTATGTATCAGAACTGTAGCAACGGCAAACTGCGCCCTGCGCAGGGGCTTTGACCGGTCAGCCGATCGTTCGACGAGGCATGGTTCGCACTCGCAAGTGACTGTTCTCGCGACTGTCCAGGTCCTCGATCACGGCCTTGGCGTGCATCTCCTCGACGTGTGCACTCGCTTCCTCCCCGAGCCCGCGCAGCGCCTGCGCCCGCCAGGTCCGCTGCTGCGCCACCACGAACGGGTCAAACGGCTGCTCCGCCGCGTGCGCCATCCCCCGGTCGCTCCAGCGGGCAGCCTCCTCGTACTCGGCGACCTCCAGGTGGAACTCCGTCAGCACCCCGGCCGCCATGGTGCGGTCCCACGGCTGGGTGGCCGCCGCGTAGTTCGCCCACAGCAGCTCCCTGGCGGTCGCGTGATCGCCCAGATAGAGACGGCAGCGCGCCAGGTTGTTGGTCAACGGGGTGCGGACGTCCTCGTGCCCGCCGGCCTCCACCTCCGCCAGCGTCTCCTCGGCCAGCGCGACCGCCTCCGTCAACCGGCCGGCCGAGCCCAGGCAGGAGACCAGGTGCGGCGTCATCGCCAGCGCCTCCTCGGCGCGGCCCAACGCGCGCAGCGCCGCGATCCCCTCGCGCAGCAGCGCGACCCCGCGCGCCCCCTGTCCGCGCTGCCCCCACAGCCTGCCCGCCTGGCCGAGCGCCACCGCCTCGGCGTACCGGTCCCCGCGCCGCCGCGCGACCGTCCGAGCCAGCTCACAGAGCCGCGACTGCGCGCCCCACGCCTGCCGCGTACCGAAGTAGGTCTCCAACGCCCGCACGCTCTCCAGCGCGAAGTCGGACAGCGGCGCGCCCCCCAGCGGCGCCCCCTCGTCGAAGCCGGGCGCCGCCAACTGCCCGGCCAGGGCCAGCACATCGTCCAGCACCTCGTCGGCCCAGGGCAGCGCCTCGTCGACCGAGGTGAACGGGCGCCCTCCGGGGAAGCGTGCGGCACCGTGCCGGTACCGCGTCCGCAGGGTGCGGCTGAGCGCCATCGGCAGGCTCAGCCGGTAGAGCGAGCCGGCGTACCAGTTGGCCAACGCCGCGAGCCTGGCGCGCAGCCAGCTCTCCGGCATCCGCGCCGCGTCCCGGCCCGCTGCGGCCCGCAGCAGGTCGTGCAGCGTGTAGACGCCGGGCCGTGGGCGGTCGACGATCCGCGCGTCGACCAGCCGGTCCAGCGCGTCGCCCGCCTGCCGCGCCGTGACGTCCAGCAGCGCCGCCACCGAGCCCGCCGTCCAGGAGCGGACGGCCGCGGCCCCGAGCGCCGGGAAGAGGGTGGCCGCCAGCCGTTCGTCCGGGGCGCCGCTCCGCGCCAACTGGTCGACGCTCACCGCCAGCACGGCGCGCAGCTCCGGATGGCCGCCGCCCGCCCCGGCCGCCCGGCGCAGCTCCGCGCGCAACGGCCCGAGGAAGTCCGCGACCCGCCGGGGACCGGCCCCGAGCCGGGTCCCCACGATCCGCAGCGCCAGCGGCAACCGGCCGCAGAGCTCCGCCAGTTCCGCCCATTCCCCGGCGTCGCCGCGCGCCGGGCACGCGTCGCCGGCCGCGCGCAGCAGCGCGACCGCCTCGCCCGGCGCGAGCGCCTCAAGGCGCAGCCGCTGCCCGCCGGGCACGCCCGCCAGCCGCGCACGGCCCGTGACCAGCGCGGCCGAGCCACCCCCGGCCGGCAGCAACGGCGCCACCTGCGCGGCGTCCACCGCGTTGTCCAGCAGCAACAGCACGCGGCGCCGGCGCAGTTCGGCGTGGTAGACGGCGCCGGAGCCCTTCTCGTCCGGCATCTCCTTCCCCGGGACGCCCATCGCCGCGAGCAGCAGCAGCCGCGCCTCGGTCACGGCCAGCGGCGCGTTGCGCGGATCGGCGCCACGCAGGTCGACATAGAGCAGACCGTCGGGGAAGCGGTGCCCCAGCTCGCGGGCCACCCGCACCGCCAGTGTCGACTTGCCGACCCCGTCGGGCCCATCGATCAGACAGACGGCGGGGGCGGCGGACGCGTCCGTCAACCAGCGCCGCAGCCGCCCCAGTTCCACGGCGCGCGCCACGAAGGTCCCGGTCCCCTCGGGCAACCCGGGCGTCGCCACCGTGGGCGGCTCGGCGGCGGTGGCCCGTTCGACCAGCCCGGCGAAGGCGGCCAGTTCGTCGCCCCCGGCCTCCGGCGGCAGCGCGTCGACGCGCCACGGGTGGTGCGAGACCGGCACCTCACGCCCCTCGCCTGCCGCCTCGCGCTCCAGCCGCAGCTCCACCTCCGCGCGCAGCCGCAGGGCGCGCGACCACAGCAGGCGCAACCGCCGCCGCTCGCCGTCGCGCAGCGGACAGTCGGGGAGGCCCATCAGCGGGTTTCCCGTCCACAGCGGCAGCACCCCGGTCAACGTGAGCAGCGCCGCCTCCGGCCGCTCGGCCGCCAGCTCCTCGGCCCGCAGCAGGCCCCCGGCGAACCGCCCCAGGTCCGTCGCCTCCGGCGACACGTCCAGCAGATAGCCGCCAGGCACCGTGCGGATCGTTCCCGGCGGCAACACCGCCCGCAGCCGCGCCACCTGCCGCCGCAACCTGCCGACCGCGCCTCCCGGCGGCATCCCGCCCCACAGCCGTGCGGCCAGCTCCCCGGTGCACACCGGCCGCCCCGGCCCCAGCGCGAGCGCCGCCAGCGTGGCACAGGTCAACGGCGCGGTCACCGGCAGCACTTCACCGTCGTCACCGAGTACCCGCACCAGACCGAGCAGGCGGATGTCCACGGATCCCCCCAAGAGCCATGCCACCGACCCGACCGGGCCGACGCACTCATCCCCCGAGCCGTCGCTGTCCGAGGTGAGATCGTCGCACGGCTGCCGGAACCTGAAAAGGGACCGACCGGCCTTCCGCCCGCGGCCGCTGGTCACGTCCCCGTCAGGGGCGGGGGCAACGGCGCGGACCCCCCACCGGCCCCGCCTCGGCCGCCCGCCGGGTCAGGACTCCTTCTTCGCCGGGTGCAGGATCGCCACGCACTCCATGTGATGGGTGACCGGGAAGAGGTCGAACGCGCGCAGGAAGCGCGGGACATAGCCGGCGGCGGCGAAGTGGCGCAGGTCGCGGGCGAGGGCCGCCGGGTCGCAGGCGACGTAGGCGACACGGCGCGGGCCGAGTGCGGCGACCCGCCGCACCACGTCGCCGCCGGCGCCCGCCCGGGGCGGGTCGAGGACGACGAGGTCCGCCTCCGTGATGCCGGTCGCCGGCAGCACCTTGGCCACCGGCCCCTGCTCCACGCGCACCCTCGGGTAACCGGACAGGTTGTGCCGCGCGTCGCGCACCGCGCGCCCGGACGCCTCGATGCCGAGCACCGCGCCCTTCTCGCCCATCCGCTGGGCCAGCGCGCCGGCGAAGAGCCCGGCGCCGCAGTAGAGGTCGAGCGCCGTCTCACCGCGCCGGGGGATCAGGCCGCGCATCACCGCGTCCACCAGCACCTCGGCGGCCTTGGTGTGCCCCTGCCAGAAACCCCCGCCGCTCACCCGCCACGTGTGGTCGTCCGCGCGTTCCCGGACGAACGCCCGCCCGTGCACCCGGTGCACCGTCGGCTCCCCGCCGCGCCCGCGCGTCGGCTCGGCCCGCATCACGGAGACCGGCCGGTCCAACTCGACCAGCGGCAGGCGTCGTTCCGGCCGGGGCGTGAGGACCACGAGCCGGTCGTTCGAACCGGTCGCCGCCGCCACGTCCACCGTCGCCATTCCCGGCCACTCGCGGCGTTCGACGCCCAGCTCGGTGACGCCCTCGGCGGCGATCAGGCAGTGGTCGACCGGCTCCACCTCGTGCGAACGGTGCCGGCGCAGCCCCGCGCGCCCCTCCTCGTCGACCGCGTACTGCACCCGGGTCCGCCAGGCCGGCACCTCACCCGCGGGGACCTTGTCGCCGGGGGCGGGCTCCACCGTGCCGTCCCAACCGGCCTGCTCCGGCGTCAGCCCGGCAAGCTGCGCCAACTGCTCGGTCAGCACCTCCGCCTTCAGCCGGCGCTGCGCGCCCGGCTTGGCGTGCTGCCAGTCGCAGCCACCGCAGCGCCCGGGGCCGGAGAACGGGCAGGGCGCGGGGACCCGGTCGCGGCTCGCCTCCACCACGGTCACCGCGTCGGCGCGCAGATAGCGGGAGTCCTCCCGGCCCTCGGTGACACGGGCGACGACCCGCTCCCCCGGCAGGGTGTGCCGGACGAAGAGCACCCGGCCCTCCTCCGTCCTGGCCACGCAGTGCCCGCCGTGGGCGACCGGGCCGACCTCGACCTCGTACTCCTGGCCGACCAGGGAGGCCGCCTTGCTGGAGGTTGGTTCGGTGGCCATGGTGGTGCGGCTCCAGGGGTCGGGCACTCGGTCGGTGCGCGCGGTATGCGATCGGTGTCGCCGGGGGCGTCGCGCGCGAACCGGCTGGAAGCGGTGCCGCCGAACGGGGTTCGGCGGCGCCGCCGGCAGGCAGTGTTCGGGAAACGCCACAGCGGCCGTCAAGTCTACGGCGGCTCATGGCAGGCTTACGCCCACCGGGCCCCGGCCGCTCGCGGTGAAGGACGCCGCCAGCCGGTAGCGTGGCCAGCGCGAAGGAGACCTATGCACATCGTGATCTTGGGCTGTGGCCGGGTCGGCGCGACCCTGGCGCACGAGCTGGAGGAGCGCGGGCACTCGGTCGCCGTCATCGACAAGGACCCGACGGCCTTCCGCCGCCTGGGCTCCCAGTTCGCCGGCCGCCGCGTCACCGGGCTCGGATTCGACCGGGACACCCTGGTGGAGGCGGGCCTGCCAGAGGCCGGCGCCTTCGCCGCGGTCAGCAGCGGGGACAACTCCAACATCATCGCGGCCCGGGTGGCCCGCGAGGTCTTCGGCGTGCGCCATGTCACCGCCCGCATCTACGACTCGCGCCGGGCCGAGGTCTACGAGCGCTTCGGCATCCCCACGGTGGCCAGCGTCCGCTGGATCACCGACCAGATGGTCCGCCGGCTGCTGCCCTCCGGCGCCGAGCCGCTGTGGCGCGACCCCAGCGGCGAGCTGCTGCTGTCGGAGGTGACGCTCGCGCCGGCGTGGGTCGGGCACCGCGTCAGCCGCTTCCAGGAGGTGACCGGCGTGCGGGTGGCGTTCCTGACGCGGCTGGGCGAGGCGACGCTCCCGACGGCCGGGATGGTCTTCCAGGACGGCGACCTGGTGCACGTGCTGATGTACCGGGACCGGGTCGCCGAGGTGGAGGCGGCCTGCGTGCGCGGGCCGGAGCCCCGATGAGCACCGCCACCGAGCCGAGGGAGAGGCACCGATGAGAGTCGTGATCGCCGGCGCCGGGGCGGTCGGCCGTTCCGTGGCCAACGAGCTGCTGGAGAACGGCCACGAGGTGCTGCTGATCGACAAGGACCCGACCAAGGTCTCCGTGGAACGGGTGCCCTCGGCCGAGTGGCTGCTCGCCGACGCCTGCGAGATCACCAGCCTCGACGAGGCGGCACTGGAACGGTGCCAGGTGGTGATCGCGGCCAGCGGCGACGACAAGGTCAACCTGGTGGTCTCGCTGCTCGCCAAGACGGAGTACGGCGTGCCCCGGGTGGTGGCCAGGGTCAACCATCCGGCCAACGAGTGGCTCTTCAACGACTCCTGGGGCGTCGACGTCGCCGTCTCCACGCCCCGGCTGATGTCGGCGCTGGTCGAGGAGGCCGTGAGCGTCGGGGACCTGGTGCGGCTGCTGAGGTTCAGCCAGGGCGACGCGAACCTGGTGGAGCTGACGCTCCCGGAGGGCGCGGCCCTGGCCGGCACGCGGGTGGGCGAGGTGGCCTGGCCGCAGGAGACCGCGCTGGTCACCATCATCAGGGGCAGCCGGGTCATGGTGCCCGACCCGGACGACGCGCTGGCCCCCGGCGACGAGCTGCTCTTCGTCGCGGCCACCGACCAGGAGGAGGAGCTGGAGCGGCTGCTGACCGCCCGCCCGTGAGCGCCCTCCGCGGAGCGCCCGGTCAGCCCTCGGCTCTGGTCGTGGGCAGGGGGCGCGCCGCCGGCTCCCCCTCCGCGGCGGGGGCGGCGGGGGGCGGCCCCTCGACGGCCGACGGCCCGTCCCCCGTCCGCTCGCCCTTCTCGGCCTCCTCCTTCGCCGCCTCCCTGGCCTCCCACTCGGCGATCACGTCGATCGGCGCGGGAGCCTTCACCAGGATGATCCAGGTGAAGTAGACGGCGGTCAGGAACGGCGGGATGCCCAGGGCGACGCGCAGCCAGCCGAGTTGGGTGGCGTCGCCCCAGAAGTAGATGGGGAAGGTGATCGCCGACTTGGCGAGCAGGATGCCGCCCCAGACATAGCTGGACTTCACGTAGGCGCGCTTGCGGCCCGGGTTCCTCGTGCGCCAGGAGAGGTTCTCCCGGAAGATCGGCCCCAGCAGCAGCCCGAGCAGCGGCCAGCCGACGGCCGCGCTCAGCAGGTAGGCGAAGCTCAGGCAGAGCGTGTAGACCATGCCCGGCAGGTAGAAGTTCTTCGCGTCGCCCGAGATCATCGCGAAGACCGCGCCGAACGCGACGCCGAA
The DNA here is from genome assembly GCF_900230195.1 of Streptomyces zhaozhouensis. Lineage (GTDB taxonomy): Bacteria > Actinomycetota > Actinomycetes > Streptomycetales > Streptomycetaceae > Streptomyces > Streptomyces zhaozhouensis. The sequence continues at coordinate 112,802 of NZ_OCNE01000015.1, read as the reverse complement.
GACCCCGCTGAACGCGTGCTTGACGCTGTCCCGCCGCACCAGCCGCGCGACGGCCATCGCCGCGGAGAGGCCGACCGCGCCGATCGCCGCCGGGGTGATCTCCCGGGTGATCGTGAAGATCAGCACGAAGACCAGGCCAGGCACGGTGGTCTCCACCATGCCGCGCACCCCGCCGAAGGCTTCGAAGAAGGCGTCCCTGGTGGCGGCCTCGTCGGGCGTCTGGTCTGCGGTCCCACGCTTGTCAGGTGAGGTCACCCGGCTACTCCTGTCCACGGGCCTGAAGCTGGTATCGGGGATTGAACAGCACCGCTCGACCGTCTGTCACGGCGATCCGCCCTGAGGCGACCATCTCGCGGCCCGGCTCGATCCCGGGTATCGCCCGCCTACCCAGCCACACCACGTTCAACGAGGCGCTCCCGTCGTCCAACCGCGCCTCAAGCGCCGGCATCCCCGCCACGCTGCGCTCCCGCACGGCGCGCAGCGTGCCGGTCACGCGCACCACGGGACGAGCGGCGGCCGTCCCGGCGCAGTCGCCGATCCGGGTGCAGGGCACGGCGGCCGGATCGGCCGCCAGGTCCTCGCCCGGCTCCCCCGCCTCGGGGCGCCCCAGCAGGCGCCACAGACGCCCGCCGCGCTTTCCCGCGCGGCCTTCCGCACTCATGCCATCAGCGTAGCGTGGCGGTCCGACACTCACGGCTCGAAGCGGTAACCCATGCCCGCCTCGGTGACCAGGTGGCGCGGGTGCGCCGGGTCGGCCTCCAGCTTGCGGCGCAGCTGCGCCATGTAGACCCGCAGGTAGTTGGTCTCCGTCAGATGGGTCGGCCCCCAGACCTCAAGCAGCAGTTGCCTGTGGCTGACGAGCTTGCCGCTGTTGCGGATCAGCACCTCCAGCAGATGCCACTCGGTGGGCGTCAGCCGCACGTCGTGCCCGTCCCGCTGGACCTTCTTGGCGGCCAGGTCGACCGTGAAGCCCCCGGTCTCCACCACCGGCTCCTGCTCGACGGCCACCGGGTCGAGCCTGCGGACCGCCGCCCGCAGCCTGGCCAGCAGCTCGTCCATCCCGAACGGCTTGGTGACGAAGTCGTCGGCGCCGGCGTCCAGCGCCTTGACCTTCTCGTCCGAGGTCTGCCGCGCGGAGAGCACGATGATCGGCGTCCGCGTCCAGCCCCTGACCCGGGTGATCACCTGCACCCCGTCCATGTCGGGCAGCCCCAGGTCGAGGATGATCACGTCCGGATGGCTCGCCGCGGCGACCCGCAGCGCGGTCGAACCGTCGGCGGCCGTGTCCACCTGGTAGCCGCGCGCCTTGAGGTTGATCACCAACGCGCGGAGAATCTGCGGCTCGTCATCGACCACGAGCACCCGGTGCATGGGCTGTCGTTCCTTCCGGTTCGGCCGCCGCGACGCTCGCGGTCGGCAGGGTGAGCACCATCGTCAGCCCGCCGCCGGGGGTGTCCTCGGCGTCCAGCGTGCCGTGCATGGCCTCGGTGAATCCGCGGGCGACGGCCAGGCCCAGGCCGACCCCGTTGCCCCTGGGGGTGTCCCCGTGCCGCTGGAACGGCTCGAAGATCCGCCCCTTGTGGCTGGCGGGGACGCCGGGGCCCCGGTCGACCACACGCAGCTCGACCCGCTCGCCCAGCGTGCTGGCCAGCACCATCACCCGCTGGTCCTCGGGGCTGTACTTGACGGCGTTCTCCACCACGTTGGCCACCGCCCGTTCCAGCAGCCCGGGGTCGGCCGCGACGAACGGCAGCGACTCGGGGATGTCCAGCACCACGCTCTCCTCGGCGATGCCGCCGAGCGCGCCGGGCACCACCTCGTCCAGGTCTATCTCCCGGATCAGCGGCTCGACCGTGCCGGTCTGGAGCCGCGACATGTCCAGCAGGTTCCCCACCAGCTGGTCCAGCCGGTCGGCGCCCTCCTCGATGCTCTCCAGCAGGTCCGCCTCGTCCTCGGGCGACCAGGCCACGTCGTCGGAGCGCAGGGAGGAGACGCTGGCCTTGATCGCGGCCAGCGGGGTACGCAGGTCGTGCGAGACGGCCGCCAGCAGCGCGGTGCGGATGCGGTTGCCCTCGGCCAGCTTGTGCGCGCGGACCGCCTCCTCCTTCAGTCGCTGCCGGTCCAGGGTCGCGGCGGCCTGGGCGGCGAACGCGGCCAGCATCCGCCGGTCCTCGGCCGGCAGCACCCGGCCGGTCAGCGCCAGCATCGTGTGGTCCCCGACCGGCACGTCCACGTCCGCGTCGGACGGCACCCGAGGCGGGCAGACGTCGTCCCGGGCCGCGACGGAGCCGACACACGCCCAGCTGCGGTCCTCACTGTCCTGCTGGAGCAGCGCGGCCGCGTCCATCCCGAACGTCTCCCTGGCCCGCTCCAGCAGCGCCGCCAGCGTGTCCTCCCCGCGCAGCACGCTGCCGGCCAGCACGGTCAACGTCTCCGACTCGGCCCGCAGCCTGGCCGCCTGCTGGGTGCGGCGCGCCGAGCGGTCCACCACGGTGGCCACCGAGGTCGCTATGGCGAAGAAGACCACGATGGCGACGATGCTGTGCCCCTCGGCGATGGTCCACTGCCGCACCGGATTGGCGAAGAAGTAGTTCAACAGCAGCGAGCCGACTGCCGCCGAGACCAGCCCCGGCAGAAAGCCGCCGGTCAGCGCCGCCAGCACCGTGAACGACAGGCACAGCAGCACGTCGCTCGAGAACTCGGCACCCGGCTCCGGCGCGTCCAGCACCACCGCCAGCAGCGCCGGGCCCCCGAGCCCCAGCAGCCAGCCGCTGAGCACCCGGGCGCGGCCGAGCCGCGCGCCGTGCGCCGCCGGCAGCCCCCGCCCCTTGGCCACCTCGTCGTGGGTGACCAGGTGCACGTCGAGATCCGGCCCCGCCTCCCTGGCGACCGTCGCGCCCACCCCGGGCCCGAAGACGTACTGCCAGGACTTGCGGCGGCTGGAGCCCAGCACGATCTGGTTGGCGTTGGCGGCCCTGGCGAAGTCCAGCAGGGCCGTCGGCACGTCCTCGCCGATCACGTGGTGGAAGGTGCCGCCCAGCTGCGCGACCAGCGTGCGCTGGGAGGCCAGCACCCGCGGCGAGGCGGAGCTGAGCCGGCCGGAGCGCGAGACGTAGACGGCGAGGATCTCCGCGCCCGAACTCTTCGCCGCCATCCGGGCCGCGCGCCGCAGCAGGGTGCTCCCCTCGGGACCGCCGGTGAGCCCGACCACGATCCGCTCCCGCGCGTGCCAGGTGGACCGTATGCCGTGCTCGGTGCGGTAGCGGCGCAGGTAGTCGTCGACCCGGTCGGCGGTCCACAGCAGCGCCAGCTCGCGCAGCGCCGTGAGGTTGCCCGGCCGGAAGTAGTGGGAGAGCGCGGCGTCGATCTTGTCGGGGGCGTAGATGTTGCCGTGCGCCAGCCGGCGGCGCAGCGCCTCGGGGGTGATGTCGACGAGCTCGATCTGGCCGGCGCTGCGCACCACCTCGTCCGGGACGGTCTCCCGCTGCTCGACGCCGGTGATGGACTCCACCACGTCGCTGAGTGAGGCCAGGTCCTGGATGTTGACGGTGGAGATCACGTCGATGCCGGCGGCCAGCAGCTCCTCGATGTCCTCCCAGCGCTTCTCGTGGCGGGCGCCGGGGGCGTTGGTGTGGGCCAGCTCGTCGACCAGCGCCACGGCGGGGCGGCGGCGCAGCACGGCCTCGGTGTCCATCTCGCCGGCCGCGCCGTCGACCTGGCCCAGCGACAGCGGCGGCACCCGCTCAAGGCCCTCCAGCAGCGCCGCCGTGCGCGGCCTGCCGTGGTGCTCGACCACACCGATCACCAGGTCGGTGCCGCGTTCGGCCCGCCGATGGGCCTCGGAGAGCATGGCGAAGGTCTTGCCCACCCCCGGGGCCGCTCCGAGATAGATCCGTAGTTCACCGCGGCGTGCCATGGCCCCATTGTCGTCGCTTCCGGGGGCCCTCGGTCCCCTCGCGTCAGCGGGAGGCGGAACGGGACGCGGAACGGGCGGCGGAGCGCCGGCGGCGTATCACCACCACGAGATCGATCAGGGCGACCACGGCGAGCACCGCGCAGATCAGGGTCGCCACCCGCAGCGGGTCAGGGCCGATCGCGTCGCCCTGCTCCGCGCGCCCCCACCAGACGCCGAAGACGATCGCGCCGGCCACGAAGAGCGGCGCGAAGACGGCCGACAGCAGCAGTCGCAGCCGCAGCGCGCTCAGCGCCGTGATGGGCTCGGTACCGGTGCGGGCGTGCCGTGCTCTGCTCATGGGCGGGCCTCCAGACGGGGACCGCGCCCGGGTACCCGCCCCGCGCCGCCGCCACACCGGCGGGCGGCACGGCCGCGCGGGAGCCCCGGGGAAACGCCGCGGCGCGACCCCCTGAACGCACGTTCGGGGGCCGCGCCGGAGGGTTCTCAGCGGACCTCGGAGATCTCCGGGCCGCGCCGCAGCTTGTCGAGACCGCCGGCGAACCGCGAGACCGGGGCCTCGTCGCCCGCGGCGGCCTGCTCCTTCTTCACACCGTCCGGCACCATCTGCGCGTCGTCCGGCAGCTTGAGGACGATCGGGTCCCTGGGGGCCATCGGCCCTTCGCCGCGGACCACGACGGTGTCCTGGAAGATCTGCTCCAGCAGCCCGGCGGTCTTCGGCTGCACCGCGCCCTGCCCGGAGATCACGCCGCGCAGGAACCAGCGGGGGCCGTCCACGCCGACGAAGCGCACCACCTGGGTGCCCTGCTTTCCGTCGGGCAGCTTGACGGGCACCCGGGCCCGCAGCTCCCAGCCCAGCGGGCCCTCGATCTCCTCGATGACCCCGCCCTGCCCGGTGATGCCCGCGCCGATCTCCTCGCGGACCTCGGCCCAGATGCCCTCGCGCCGGGGCGCGGCGAACGCCTGGAGCTGCACCGCGCTGTCCTTGAGCACCACCGTGGCGGCGACGATGGCGTCCCCGGCGACCTCGACCCGCAGCTCCATGCCCTGGACGCCGGGAACGAAGAGACCGCCGAGGTCCACCCGGCCCTCGGCCGGCTTGGAGACCTCGCTCAGGTCCCAGGGCCCGTCGGGGCGGGGGGCGGGCTCCAGCCGTACGCGGCGCACCTCTTCCTCGTCCGGAGTCTCGTCGGCGGTCGCCTCGACCGCTTCCTCGGGCTTTGCGTCTCGCTTGCGACGACGTCCGAACACGTCACTGTCCTTTCCGGTCGGCGGCCCCGCCGGGACCGACCGCAGCATAGGAGTCACCGGTGTCGGCGTGCCCGCCCGTGGAGCCGAAACCCCCGGTGGACCGCGCCGATCCCGGCAGCTCCGCGACCTCGTGGAACCGCACCGTCTCCACCCGCTGGACGACAAGCTGGCCGATGCGGTCGAACCGCTGGAACCGCACACTCTCCCGCGGGTCCAGATTGATCAGGTTGACCTTGATCTCCCCACGGTACCCGGCGTCGATCGTGCCGGGAGCGTTCACCATCGAAACCCCGCAGCGGGCGGCGAGCCCGGAACGGGGGTGTACGAACGCCGCGTACCCGTCGGGCAGGGCCAGGGAAACCCCCGTGGGCACCATCGCCCGCTCCCCGGGGGCGAGGACGAGGTCCTCGGTGGTGACCAGGTCGTACCCCGCGTCCCCGGGACGCGCCCTGGCGGGCACCGGCACCTCGGGGTCGAGTCTGCGCAGCAGCACGTCGACCGGGCGGCTCATCGCGCCACCTCCCGACGTGGCCGCGGCGACAGGGCCGCGCGGCGGGGGACGACGGGGGAAGGGACGGGCCCGGGGCCTCGTCCGCTGGGCCTCGAAAGGGTCAGGACCGCACTCACGATGCAGACCCTACCGCCGCCGGCCGGGCCGGGAGGCGAGCCTGCGATGCTTGGGCCATGAAGGCGTATGACGAGCGACTGACGGTCCCGGCGACCTGGTGGCTGATGGCCCTGGCGGGAGTGCTGCTGCTGGGCGTGACGATGGTGCCGCTGGGCCCGGTGGCGCTGCTGACCGGGATGGCCGCCGGGGGGGCGCTGGTCGGCATGGCCCTGAGCGCGTACGGCGGTACCCGGATCCGTGTGACGGCCGGCTCGCTCGTCGCCGGGGACGCCCGCGTCCCGCTGGGGGCGCTGGGCGAGGCCCGGGCGCTCGACGCCGACGAGGCGCGCGCGTGGCGCACCCATCGTGCGGATGCCCGGGCTCATATGGTGCTGCGGGCCTACATCCCCACGGCGGTCCGGGTCGAGGTGACCGATCCGGGGGACCCCACTCCCTATCTCTATCTCTCGACCCGGCGACCTGAACGTCTCGCCGCCGCGTTGACCGCCGCCCGCCCGGACGCGGGATAACCGCCGGTCCGGGCGGGGACTCAGGCCGCGCAGTCCCGGCAGATCGGCTGGCCGTCCTTCTCGTCGGCCAGCTGGGACCTGTGGTGCACCAGGAAGCAGCTCATGCAGGTGAACTCGTCCGCCTGCCGGGGCAGCACCCTGACCGACAGCTCCTCGTTGGAAAGGTCGGCGCCGGGCAGTTCGAGGCCCTCCGCCTGCTCGAACTCGTCGACGTCGACGGTCGAGGCGGACTTGTCGTTCCGCCGGGCCTTCAGCTCCTCGATGCTGTCCTCGTTGACATCGTCATCGGTCTTGCGTGGAGTGTCGTAGTCGGTTGCCATTTCGGTCTCCCCCTCCGGGTGTCTGTGATGTTCTCAGCGCACGTAACGCGCGAGGGGTCGGGATTTGTGCCCGACCCGAGGCCGAGATTTTGCCTCACATCAAGTGCTGTTACTCAATCGACACCCAACCGAACGCCTGAAGAGGTGATCATTACGGCTGCCGATCGGGCCGTGAACCGGCCAAAAGGCCCGTCCCGGCCGGTGCCCGCGCCGCTAGCGCGGCGCGCGTATGCGATTGATCACATCCCCTTCTTTCCCGTCTCAGGCCCTCGTCAGACCGCTGTTCGGACCGGACGTCGGCCCGGACCTCAGACCGGAATCGACACCCGCATCACGAGCCCGCCGCCCTCGCGCGGGACGGCCTGCACATAGCCGCCGTGCGCGCGGGCCACGGACCGCACGATGGACAGGCCGAGACCGACGCCCTTGTCGCTTCCGGTGCGCTCGGTGCGTAGCCGCCGAAAAGGCTCAAACATGCTGTCGATCTCGTAGGCGGGCACCACCGGCCCCGTATTCTCCACCACGAGCACCGCCTGCCCCGACCTGGCCTCCGTGTCGACACGCACCCAGCCGTCGGCAGGCTGGTTGTAGCGGATCGCGTTCTGCACGAGGTTGAGGGCGATGCGCTCCAGGAGGACCCCGTTGCCCTGGACCCAGAGCTGTTCGCGGCTGCCGCCCAGCGCCACCCCCCGGGACTGCGCCTCGCCCCGGCTCTGCTCGACGGCCCGGCCGGCGACCTCCGCGAGGTCGACGGGCTTGTGGTCGATGATCTCGTTCTCGCTGCGGGCGAGCAGCAGCAGGCCCTCGACCAGCTCCTCGCTGCGCTGGTTGGTGGCCAGCAGGGTCTTCCCCAGCTGGGCCAGCTCGGGGGACGCCTCGGGGTCGGAGAGCTGCACCTCAAGCAGCGTGCGGTTGATCGCCAGCGGGGTGCGCAGCTCGTGCGAGGCGTTGGCGACGAAGCGCTGCTGGGCGGTGAAGGCGCGGTCCAGCCGGTCCAGCATCTCGTCGAAGGTGTCGGCCAGCTCCTTGAACTCGTCGTCCGGGCCGTCCAGCTCGATCCTGCGGTGCAGGTCGGAGCCGGCCACCTGGCGGGCGGTGCGGGTGATCCTGCCCAGCGGGGAGAGCACCCGACCGGCCATCACATAGCCGAAGGCGAAGGCGGCGACCGCCAGCCCCAGCAGGGCCAGCAGCGAGTTGCTCAGCAGCTGGTCCAGGGCCATGGACCGCTGCACGTCCGCGCAGTTGTCCAGCCAGCGCTCGAACGCGTCGTCGCTGACCTGCCCGCTGATCTCCGGGCAGACGTCCGAGGTGATGCTGACCTCGGTGCGGGTGACGAACTTGAACGGCGGCTGGCTCCCGTCGCTCAGCGCACGGGCCGCGAGCAGGTAGATGATCGCGAGCAGCACCACGCCGGCGACCAGGAACATCCCGCCGTAGAGCAGGGTCAGCCTGATGCGGATGGTCGGCCGGAACCAGCTGCGGTGCTGCTCCCCGTCGCCCGGGTCCCACTGCGGCTTGGGCGGCGCGGCCACCCGGGACGCGGGGCGCGGGGCGGGCGGCGTGGAGGGCTTCGGTGGGAAGGAGGCCATGGGCGCGCCTCAGATCCGGTAGCCCGCGCCGGGCACGGTCGTGATCACCGGCGGGTCGCCCAGCTTGCGGCGGAGCGTCATCACCGTCACCCGCACGACGTTGGTGAACGGGTCCGTGTTCTCGTCCCAGGCCTTCTCCAGGAGCTGCTCGGCGGAGACCACGGCCCCCTCCCCGCGCATCAGCACCTCCAGCACGGCGAACTCCTTGGGCGCCAGCTGGACCGGACGCCCGCCCCGGAAGACCTCGCGGCGGTTGGGGTCGAGCGTGATCCCGGCACGCTCCAGGACGGGCGGCAGGGCGGCCGTGGCGCGCCGGCCGAGCGCCCGGACGCGGGCGATCAGCTCGGTGAAGGCGAAGGGCTTCGGCAGATAGTCGTCGGCGCCGATCTCCAGGCCCTCGACCCGGTCGCTGACGTCGCCGGAGGCGGTCAGCATCAGCACCCGCGTCGGATAGCCGGCCGCCACCACGTGCCGGCAGACGTCGTCCCCGTGGACCAGCGGCAGGTCGCGGTCGAGCACGATCACGTCGTACTCGTTGAGATCGACGCGCTCCAGGGCCGCCTCGCCGTCGTACACCACGTCCACGGCCATGGCCTGCCGGCGCAGGCCGGTGGCCACCGCGTCCGCGAGCAACCGCTCGTCCTCCACGACGAGTACGCGCACGTCCGTCCCTCTCTCTACTCCCGTCGGACCCTCCCCGAGCGTCCGACCACCCACGGCCCCGCCGACCGCGCGTCACCATCCTGCCCGCAACCCGCGTAAGCCGGTGGTAAACGGCATGTCCTCGGGTGACGGGGCGGTCGCCGAGGAGATTCGCGCGAAGCGAGAGGTTTTGCCGCCTCGCGGGCCGGGGACGTAGCCCTCGCACACCCCGTGACCACCCCCGCCAAGGCGGCAAGCCACCCCCCTGCGCTGCCGACCGGCTCGGGTCCGCCGTGGTCGCACCCACCCCCGGCACCTCCCCGGTGCCGCCTAGAGAGACGAGGGGGCGCACCTTGGACGCGTTCACCGCTGACCTTCTTCAGCGCATCGAGAACACCCGGTCCGATCTGCACCGCGCTCGTGAAGCAGGCGACCTGTTCACCATGGACGTTGAGCAGGCCGAGTTGGACGATCTGCGCCGACTGGCGCAGGAGCACGGCGTCCAGGTCGCCTGACCGACCGACGGACGCCGACCGACCAGTCCCGGTGGGGCGGTGGGGAGTGACTCCCCGCCGCCCCACCACGTATGTGCGCGCCCGCCTCAGTCGTGCCAGGCGCCCCACTCGTCGAGCAGCGGCTGGAGCGCGGCGAAGACCCCGGGGCCGGCCGCCACGGTGAGGTCGCCGTCGGGCCGCCCGCCGACCCGGCCGCCGGTCAGCGCGCCCGCCTCGCGGGCGATCAGGTCCCCCGCGGCGAGGTCCCAGGGCTGCAGGCCGCGTTCGTAGTACCCGTCCAGCCGGCCGCCCGCCAGGTCGGCCAGGTCGACGGCCGCCGAGCCCGAGCGGCGGATGTCCCGCACCCTCGGGATCAGCCGCTGGGCGAGCGCGGCCTGCGCGGTGCGGACCGTGGTCACGTAGTTGAAGCCCGTGGCGATCAGCGCCTGGTCCAACGGAGGGCTCGGGCGCACCGTCATCGGGTGCGACAGACCGCCGGCGGGGGTGCGGTGGGCGCCGCCGCCGAGGGTCGCGTGGTAGGTCTCGCCCCTCATCGGCGCCTCGACGACGGCGGCGACGGCCCGGCCGTCCACCTCGGCGGCGATGGAGACGGCCCACTGGGGCAGGCCGTAGAGGTAGTTGACGGTGCCGTCCAGCGGGTCGACGACCCAGCGCACGCCGCTGGTGCCCGGCCGTTCGCCGCCCTCCTCGCCGAGCAGCCCGTCCTCCGGGCGGCGTTCGGCGAGGAAGTCGGCGATGAGCCGTTCGGCGGCGATGTCCATCTCGGTGACGACGTCGATCGGGCTGGACTTGGTCGCCGCCACGCCGAGGTCGGCGGGGCGGCCGTCGCGCAGCAGGACGCCGGCCCTGCCGGCCGCCTCGGCGGCCACCTCCAGCAGCTCGGCGACCAGCGCGGGTTCCGGCGGCGCCGGCGCGGGGGGCTGGGACACGGGGCGTTCGGACACGGGTGCTCCTTGGGCGGGCGATCGGGAAGGGGCCGGCGGCCCCGCGGTCAGACGAAGGGGCTGTCGGCGCCGGCCGCCGCCGGCTTGTCCACCCGGCCGGCACAGCAGCCGACCGGGCACAGGTCGTGGCTGGCGCCGAACGCGCCCAGCGCGGGGCGCTCGGGGCGCTGGCCGCGCTCCGCTGCGGCGCGCTCCACGACCAGCTCGCGCAGCGCCGCGACGAAGCGCGGGTGGGCGCCGACCGTGGGGGCCCGGACGGCGAGCAGGCCCAACTCCTCGGCGGTGGCGAGCGCCTCGGTGTCGAGGTCGTAGCGGACCTCCATGTGGTCGGAGACGAAGCCGACCGGGACGAGGACCACCGCCCCCACACCCTCGGCCGCCAACTCCCGCAGCCGGTCGTTGACGTCGGGCTCCAGCCAGGGGATGCGGGGGGAGCCGCTGCGGGACTGGTAGACCAGCTCCCACGCGCGCTCCACCCCGGTGGCCTCGGCGACGCGTTCGGCCACCACCCGGGCGGCCTCCATGTGCTGGGCGACATAGGCGCCGCCGGGGCCGTGCCCGGGGGGCGGCCCGGAGACGTCGGCGGCCGAGTCGGGGATCGAGTGGGTGCTGAAGACCAGCCGTGCGCCGGCGCGCGCGTCGCTCGGCAGGCGCTCCAGCGACTCCCGCACGCCCTCGGCGACGGTTTCCAGAAAGCCGGGGTGGTTGTAGTACAGCCGGAGCTTGTCCACCCGGGGCACCTCAAGGCCCTCCTCCCGGAGGGTGAGCAGCGCCTCCGCGAGGTCCTCGCGGTACTGGCGGCAGCCGGAGTAGGAGGCGTACGCGCTGGTCACCAGCGCGAGCACCCGGCGCCTGCCGTCGGCGACCATCTGCCTGAGGGTGTCGGTCAGATAGGGCGCCCAGTTGCGGTTGCCCCAGTAGACCGGCAGGTCGATGTCGTGGGCGGCCAGCTCGTCGCCGAGGGCGGCCAGCAGGGTCCTGTTCTGCTCGTTGATCGGGCTGACGCCGCCGAACAGGTGATAGTGGGCGCCGACCTCGGCCAGCCGCTCGCGGGGGATGCCCCGGCCGCGCGTGACGTTCTCCAGGAACGGCAGGACGTCGTCTGGCCCCTCCGGACCTCCGAAGGAGAGCAGGAGCAGGGCGTCGTAGGGCTGGGCAGCGTGCACACCTTCCATGCCCGCGATCCTGCCACCATCCGACCGGCCGCCGGCGGCGCCCCCGCGCCACCGTCGCGCCCGCGCCCGGAGGGTGACGATCCGTGCCGTTCGTCACCCTCCGGACCAGTCTTTACCTTTGCTTCCCCCGTTCGACTCAAATCTCACACTGTTCACACCAGACCCACGGATACGGTCAACGAACGAGGCGGAAAGTCCTGATTTCGAGGCATCCAGGGGACTTGCCACCGGAAGCCCCGCCCGGGCGGCGCCTCAACTCCCCCACCGGCCGCGCAGTTCGACAGCGTGGCACCCCACCCCGGTGGCCCCAATGGAGTAGTGTGACCACACGTGGCCCTTGGCCCGGTTTGCCCCATGCGGAGAAGTGCGCTCGCGCCGGTCACCGCACGTGGCAAAGTGGCGACTGTGCCATAACATCGGTTCCAGACCACGGCCCGACACGCCGGGCAAGTCGGCAAGGTTGTGGCAGGCTGCGCCCGGGCAGGTCACACTCGTCTGGCAGGAGCAGCGACGTACGTGACGTCGGCAGGCACCACCCGGGAGGTCCTCGTGCCCGAACTGCGTGTCGTGGCCGTGAGCAATGACGGCACACGCCTGGTGCTGAAGGCTGCCGACAACACGGAGTACACCCTTCCCATCGACGAGCGGCTGCGCGCCGCCGTGCGCAACGACCGTGCGCGGCTGGGCCAGATCGAGATCGAGGTGGAGAACCACCTCCGTCCCCGGGACATCCAGGCGCGGATACGAGCCGGCGCGACGGCCGAGGAGGTCGCGCAGTTCGCCGGCATCCCGGTGGACCGGGTGCGCCGGTTCGAGGGTCCGGTCCTCGCCGAGCGGGCGTTCATGGCCGAGCGGGCGCGCAAGACGCCCGTCCGCAGGCCGGGTGAGACGGCGGGCCCCCAGCTGGGCGAGGCGGTCGCGGAGCGGCTGATGCTGCGCGGCGCCGACAAGGACGCGGTCCGGTGGGACTCCTGGCGCCGGGACGACGGCACCTGGGAGGTGCTGCTGGTCTACCGGGTCGCCGGCGAGACGCACTCGGCGAGCTGGATGTACGACCCGCCCCGCCGGCTGGTGCAGGCCGTCGACGAGGAGGCCAGGTCGCTGCTGGGCGAGACGGACGACTCGCCCGAGCCCAGCACCCCGTTCGTGCCGAGGATCGCCCGTCTCCCCCGGGAGAACGAGCGCCCTGGCGGCCGGGTGGGCCCCGAACCGGCGTCCCGGCTGGACAACGACACGGACTCGCTGACGAGCCTGCTGGAGGCGGTGCCGAGCTTCCGGGGCGACCTGGTGGTCCCCGAGCCGCCCGCCCCGGCGGCCGCCGTCGAGGAGGAGCCGGAGCTGGACGAGCCGGAGGAGGAGGCGCCGCCGGCCCGCGGGCCGGCCGCCGCCGCCGGCAGCGCGGGCTCGACCTACGCGGACGTGCTGATGCCGCGTTCGGTCGGGGGCCACCGCGACCGGCTCACGGGGAACACGGACCGCCAGGCCGAGGCCGACGGGGTGCGCCCCGGCCGCCGCGCGGCGGTGCCGAGTTGGGACGAGATCGTCTTCGGCACCCGCCGCAAGAAGCAGGAGTAGGCGCGGGGCCGCTCAGCCCGGCTCGTGGCCCCTGGCCACGGGGCGGCCCGGCTGGGCGGTCCACTCGCTCCAGGAGCCCGGGTAGAGCGCGGCGGGGATGCCCGCCACCTCCAGCGCCCACACCTGGTGCGCCGCGGACACCCCGGAGCCGCAGTAGACGCCGACCTCGCGGTCCGGGGTGACGCCCAGCGCGGCGAACCGGTCGCGGAGTTCGGCCGGCGAGCGCAGCAGCCCGGTGGCGTCGACGTTCCGGGTGGTGGGTGCCGAGACGGCGCCCGGGATGTGGCCGGCCACCGGGTCGATCGGCTCGACCTCGCCCCGGTAGCGCTCCCCCGCACGTGCGTCCAGCAGCACGCCGCGCCTGGCCAGCCCGGCGGCACCGTCCGCGTCCAGCACCGGCAGCGCGCCGGGGGCCGGCACGAAGTCGCCCTCGGCGGGCGTCGGTTCCTCCGTGGCCAGCGGCCCGTCCCAGGCGGCGAGCCCGCCGTCCAGCACCCGCACGTCGCCGTGACCGGCCCAGCGCAGCAGCCACCAGGCGCGGGCGGCGGCCCAGCCGTCGCCCGCGTCGTAGACCACCACGGGCCGGCCCGAGGACACGCCGGCGCGGCGCATCGCGGCGCCGAGGACCGCCGGGTCCGGCAGCGGATGCCGCCCGGCGTCCCCGGCGGGACCCGCCAGTTCGGCTTCGAGGTCGATATAGACCGCACCCGGCAGATGACCCGTCAGATAATCGGGGTGTCCCGGCGGGCCGCCGAGGCGCCAACGCACGTCGAGCAGCACGGGCCGGTCGGCTGGTGGGGTTCCGGGAGCGAGGAGCGCGGCGAGGTCCGGGGCCGGGATGATCGCAGTCATGGCGCCCATTGTCCCCGTGCGCGGAGAGACTTTTTCGGTGCGCGCAGGGCAGGGGTGTGGATGGGTATCGAGGAGGGAGCAGGATGACCGAGGCAGCGAGTCCCCCGATTTCGGGGACGCACCGCTGGGTGAGTCTGATGGTCCATGACGTGTCCGTCGCTCAACGGTTCTACGGTGAGCTGTTCGGCTGGGAGTTCGACGCCGGCCCCGACCAGCTGGGCCCCTACGTCAGGGCACTGCGCGACGGCCACCCGGTGGCCGGTCTCGGGGAGTTCGCGTCGGGGGTGCGGGGCAGGCCGGTCTCCTGGCTCCCCTACATCGCCACGAGGGACGTGGACGCGACCGCCGCCACCATCAGGGAGTGCGGCGGCACGGTGGCGGTCGGCCCGATCGAGGTGGAGCGGGTGGGAAGGCTGGCCATCGCGGCGGACGTGAACGGCGCGGTCTTCGGCCTCTGGCAGGGCGGCCCGCGGCGCAGCGCGCCGTTCTACGGGCCGGCCGGCACCCCGGAGTGGAACGAGCTGATCACGGCCGACACCTCGGCGGTCAGCAAGTTCTACAGCAACGTCCTGGGGTACGAGGCGGCGCCCGAGCCGGCCCAGCCCGAGGGCCTGGACTACCTGACGTTCCGGCTGGACGGCCGGCCGACGGCCAGCGTCCGGGGCGTCGGCGCGCGGTCGCTGCCCCGGGACCGGGGTCCGCACTGGCTGACGTACTTCTCGGTGCCGGACGTGGACGAGGCGGTGCGGGACGTCGGACGGCTCGGCGGCCGGGCGCTGAGCGAGCCCGAGGTCTCCCCGTTCGGCCGGTGGGCCAAGGTGGCCGATCCGGAGGGAGGGATCTTCGCCGTCATCCGTCCGCCGGGCCGCTGAGGCGTGGGCCGGCGCGGAGTCAGCGCTGTCCGGGTACCCCTTCCGTGGGAAGCACCTCGGGCGAGAGTTGACCCGCGCCGGCCGTCGCGGCAGTGAGCCGCCTGCGGTGGTGGCGGCGGCACAGCACCTCGTAGTCCACCTCGCCCCTGGGGGCCTCGTGGCCGCCGCCGGCGACGTCGCCGACCACCACCTGGGCGCCCTCGACCACCATCCGGCCGCCCACCGTGCGGGCGTTGTGCGTGGCCCGGGCGCCGCACCAGCACAGCCCCTCGACCTGGAGCACCTCGACCCGGTCGGCCAGCTCGATCAGCCGCTGGGAGCCGGGGAAGAGCCGGGTGCGGAAGTCGGTGGTGATGCCGAAGGCGTAGACGTCGATGCCCAGGTCGTCCACGACGCGGGCCAACTCGTCGACCTGCTCGGGCGAGAGGAACTGCGCCTCGTCGGCGATCACGTAGTCCACCCGGCCGCCCGCCGTGAGGTGGCGCACCAGGTGGGCGTGGAAGTCGAACTTCTCGTCCGCCTCCGTGGCCTCGGCGACCAGGCCGAGGCGGGAGGAGATCCGGCCGGCGCCGGCGCGGTCGTTGCGGGTGAAGATCATGCCCAGCAGGCCGCGCGCGGAGCGGTTGTGCTGGATCTGCAGGGCGAGGGTGCTCTTCCCGCAGTCCATCGTGCCGGAGAAGAAGGCGAGTTCAGCCAAGGGAACGGCTCCAGATCAGGTGCGGACTTCCAGCAGCGGTACCAGCTGCTCTGCGGGGGTCAGGGAGCCGTGCATCCCGATCAGGGCCGTCTCCCTGGGCTCCGTCTCACTGGCGACCACGGCGGCGACCCCGGTCATCGCCACCACCACGTCCCCGATGCGGGGCGCGACGCGGGACTCGACCGCCTCCCCGGGCGGGCCGAACCAGCCCAGGGCGACGGCTTCCTCGCGGGTGGCCACCCAGGCGTCCTCGGCGAGGACCTCGCGCCAGACGGCGTACACGTCGTCGGCGGCGCCGGGCACCGTGTACAGGTGGCGGGCGCGCCCCTCGCCGCCGAGCTGGGCCACGCCGGCGCGCAGCTCCCAGTCGTGGTCGAAGTCGAACCTGGCCTCCTCGGTGGCCGGGACGTCGACCATGCCGTGGTCGGCGGTGACGTAGAGCACGGCGCGCGGCGGCAGCCGCTCGGCCAGCCGCTGGGCCAGCCCGTCGACGAGGATCAGCTGGTCGCGCCACTCCTCCGAGTCCACGCCGAAGCGATGGCCGGCCGCGTCCAACTCCGCGTAGTACGTGTAGACCAGGGTGCGTCCGGCCTCGCCGAGCCTGGCCGCCGCCACGTCCATCCGCTCCCGCACGTCGGAACGGCCGAGGAAGGTGCCGCCGGAGAGCGCGACCCGGGTGAGCGGGGTGCGCTCGAAGTGCGGCGCCGAGACCTGGCAGGCGGCGACGCCGGCCGCGTCGGCGCCGCGGAAGAGCGTGGGGTGCGGCTGCCAGTGCCCCGGGTCCGTCCAGGGCTCCCAGCGCAGCTGGTGCATCAGCGCGCCGCTGCCCGGGTCCCGCACCCGGTAGCCGGCCAGGCCGTGCGCGCCGGGCGGCAGCCCGGTGCCGAGCGAGGCCAGCGAGGTCGCCGTCGTCGAGGGGAACCCCGAGGTGATCGGCGCGCCCGCGCCCGCGCGCGAGGTGGGCAGCAGCGAGGTGAGGAACGGGGCGAGCGCGGCGTGCGCCCGCAACTGCTCCCAGCCGAGGCCGTCGATCAGGAAGACGCAGACCCGGTCGGCCGGCGGCAGCGCGAACTCGGGTCGGCGGCCCGGCACGTCGAGCCCGGCCAACGCGGCCGGCAGCAGGTCGCTCAGCGCGCCCGCGCCGTAGCGGGGGGCCGGCGCCTGCCGGGGGTCGAGCGGGGTCGGCGGCTCGGGCCAGCCGCCGGGAGGGGTGCCGGGCGCCCGGCCGCCGTCGTGCCGGGGGATCACCTGCCGGACACCGCGGTCGCCTCGGAGAGCGCCTGCGCGAACTCCAGCGCCTGACGGACCGTCTCGGGCCCGTCGCCCGCCTCGCTGACCCGCAGCGACAGGTCGTCGGCCGTGGTGGAGCCCGTGTAGCCGTGGTCCGCCTCGCAGTTCGGGTCGCCGCAGTTGGCCGGCTCCATGTCGATCCGGGAGACCGCGCCCCAGCCGATGGTGAGCACCACCTCGCGCGGGAGGGTGCCGGGGACATAGGACTGGGGATCGGCGACGACCCGGCTGAGCACGACGGAGGAGATCCGGCTGAGCTTCACCGACTCGGTGGAGGTGGTGGCGTAGGGCGTCGGGGCGTTGCCGTCGGCGGGCTGCTCGTCGGTGTGGCTGACGATGAAGCGGGTGCCCGTGAGCACCAGCACCGTGGCGTGCCGGCGGACCTCGTTGCTGTCGAAGGTCGTCTCCTGGTGGACCAGGAAGGAGACGACGGGCTCCCGCCCCACGGCGGCCTCCACCGCCTCGGCGACGAGCGCTGGGTAGTAGCCGCTGCGCTCGATCGCCTCCCGCAGCCCCTGGGACGTGGTACCGGTCTTCGCCATGGCCCCCATCCTAAGGGGCGACTCCGACAGCGCAGTGGGCGCTTGACAGGGAAATGCAGGCGCCCGGCGGGACTTTCCGGGCCGCCGGGCGGTGCGCGCCGTCGGGCACCTTCGGTGACCGGTCAGTAGGCGGGGAGCCGGCGGGGGCCCAGGTCGGGGCGGGGTGGCGGGGGGCCGACCCGGACGGTCGCCGAGAGCACGGCCACGCCGCGCTCGGCGACGACGACCGGATCCAACTCGATGGCGCTGACCTGCGGATGGTCGTCGACAAGTCGACCAAGCCGGCCCAGCAGCTCCTCCAGCGCCCCGGTGTCCACCGCCGGGGAGCCGCGCCAGCCGAAGAGGATGGGGGCCGCCCTGATCGCCCGGACCAGGCCGGCGACGTCCCGGTCGGTGACGGGGAGCGACCGGTGGGCGACGTCGCCCAGCAGCTCGGAGGCGGGTCCCGCGAGGCCGAACGAGAGCACCGCGCCGAGCGTCGGGTCGACGGTGGCGGTGACGACGGTGTCCACGCCCCGGGGTGCCATCCGCTGGACGCTCGGGCGGATGCGCGCGGGCTCGCCGAGACGTTCGGCCAACTCGGCGTAGGCACGGCGGAGTTCGGACTCGGTGGCCAGGTCGAGGCGGACGGTGCCCGGCGCCGCGCTGTGGCGCGGCCCGGGCGCCGCCGCCCGCAGGGCCACCGGGTAGCCCAGCTCCTCGGCCGCCGCCACGGCGTCGGCGACGGTGGGCGCCGGGCGGCCGGGGACCAGGGCGATGCCGTAGGTGGCCAGGAGGGCGGCGGTGGCCTCGGCCGGCAGCCGCCGCCCGCCGGCCGGCCGTGCCCCGTCGGCCCCGGAGGCCCCGTCGGTGCCGGCGGCCGCGGCCGCCCCGGCGAGGAGGCGGGCGGCGGCCGGCCGATCGAGGTCCTGGAACTCGAAGGCCCGGCCCCTGCGGTCGGCGCCGGCCAGCCACTCCGCGTGCCGCACGGCCTGCGCCAGGGCGCGGGCCGCGCGCTCGGCCGACGGGTAGGTGGGGATGCCCCTGGCGCCGATCTCGCCGGCCAGCTCGTCCAGCGCGAGCTGGGCGACCAGCACCGGCTTGTCGCCGCGCGTCCCCGCGCTCGCGGCGCGCAGCGCGGCCGCCAGGTCGTCGGCGCCGAGCGTGCCGGCGACGGTCGGCGCGAGGGCGACCAGCACCGCGTCGGCGCCGGGGTCGGCCAGGGCGGAGGCGACCGCCGCGCCGAACCCGGCGGCGTCCGCCGCGTCACCCGGGCCGGTCAGCGGCAGCGGGCGGAGCCGCTGGGCGCGGCAGGCGTCGTGCGCGCTGAGGCCCACGGCCTGGGCGTTGCCCACCACCGCGACCCGGGGGCCGCCGGGCAGCGGCTGCTGGGCCAGCAGCAACCCGATGTCGACGAGTTCGACGGCGGTGTCGGCCTCGATCACCCCGGCCTGGCGCAGCAGCG
The DNA here is from genome assembly GCF_900230195.1 of Streptomyces zhaozhouensis. Lineage (GTDB taxonomy): Bacteria > Actinomycetota > Actinomycetes > Streptomycetales > Streptomycetaceae > Streptomyces > Streptomyces zhaozhouensis. The sequence goes on along the minus strand of NZ_OCNE01000015.1, from coordinate 94,044 downwards.
CCGAGACGGTCTCCTCGGGCGCCTGGCTGGCCGGCACGATGTGACCGAGCGGCGGGGCGCCGCCGCTGTGCCGGCCGCCACGCACCACCACCACGGGCTTGCCGGCCTGCGCGGTGCGGCGGGCGAGGCGGGTGAACTTGCGCGGGTTGCCGACGGACTCCAGATAGAGCAGCGCGACCCGGGTGCGTTCGTCGTCCTGCCAGAACTGGAGGACGTCGTTGCCCGAGACGTCCGCCCGGTTGCCGGCCGAGACGAAGGTGGACAGACCGCCGCCGCGTGACTCCAGCTCGTCGAGGACGGCGATGCCCATCGGGGCCGACTGGGTGAACAGCCCGATCCGACCGGCGGCCGGGAGCCGGGGCGCGTGGCTGGCGTTCAGCCGCGTCCCGGGCGCCGTGTTGATGACGCCGAACGCGTTCGGGCCGACGATCCGCATCCCGCGCGCCCTGGCCTGGCGCACCAGGGCGCGCTGCGCGGCCCTCGTGTGGCCGGCGGCCATCACCACCAGGCCCTGGACTCCGCGCTCGGCGCAGTCCTCCAGCGTGCCGGCCACCTCGGCGGCCGGCACCGCCAGCACGGCGAGGTCGACGGCGGCCGGGATCTCCCGCACCGAGCGGAAGGCCGGCACCCCGCCCAACACCCGGGCCTCGGGCGGCAGCTCGCGGTTGACGGCGTAGAGCGCGCCGGTGAAGCCGCCGGAGAGCAGTCCGGCCAGCACGGTGCGTCCGGCGCCGCCGGGTCGGCGTCCGGCGCCGACCACCACGACGCTGCCGGGGGTCAGCAGCCGGTGCACCGAGCGCGCCTCGGCCCGCTGCTCGCGGGCGCGCATCACGGCGAGGGACTCGGCGGTCGGCGCCAGGTCGAGGGTGAGCCGGACGGCTCCGTCGGCGAAGCTGCGCCGCTGGGAGTAGCCCGCGTCGGTGAAGACCTTGATCATCTTGCGGTTGGCGGGCAGCACCTCGGCCTCGAAGCGCCGCACCCCGCGCTCCCTGGCCACGGCCGCGATGTGCTCCAGCAGGGTGGAGGCCAGCCCGCGCCCCTGGTGGGCGTCCTCGACCAGGAAGGCCACCTCGGCGAGGTCGGCCGGCGGCGAGGCGGCGCGGCCCTGCCGGTCGATCCGGTCGTAGCGGACGGTGGCCAGGAACTCGTCGCCGACCGTGGCCGCGAGACCGACCCGGTCCACGTAGTCGTGGTGGGTGAACCGGTGCACGTCCCGGTCGGACAGGCGCGGGTAGGGGGCGAAGAAGCGGTAGAACTTCGACTCGTCGGAGACCCGCTCGTAGAAGCTCACCAGGCGGTCGGCGTCGTCCGGCGTGATGGGCCTGATGTGCGCGGTACCGCCGTCCCGCAGCACCACGTCGGCCTCCCACTGGGCGGGGTAGGCGGGTTGGGCGGTTGCCTCCATGGCTTCAGCGTACGGTTGGCATGGTCGCAGCGGGCGGCTCGGGACCCGACCCGCGACCGTTGGTCACCGAAGCCCGAGGAAGCCCGTGCCACGGAAGGACACACATGGTTGAGCGCCGCGTCACCATCGGCTGGCCCGAGGGGCTGCACGCCCGTCCCGCCTCGATCTTCGTGCGGGCCGCCACGGCCACCGGAGTGCCGGTGACCGTCGCGCGGGCCGACGGCACCCCGGTGAACGCCGCCTCCATGCTCGCGGTGCTGAGCCTCGGCGCCCAGGGGGGCGAGGAGATCGTGCTGTCCTCCCCCGCCGAGGCCCCGGAGTCCCGGCCGGCTGCCGAGGCCGCGTTGGAACGTCTGGCGAGGCTCGTTTCCGAGGGGCTCGACGAGCTTCCCGAAACCGTCTGAGAGGAAACGCGACGGCCGCCGGGAAAGCCATCGGAAGGCGTCACGAAAAAGCTGACGGGAAAGCGCGCGCCGCACGGCGCGCGCTTTTCGAAAGGCGCCCGTTCCTGTCTAGCGGGCGCGTGTTAAATCTGACCGCGCACGGTGTTGACGGCAGGTTTCCGACCGCTCACCACGACCGTGTGGAACTGCCGGCGCTTCGGCGCGTTCCTGGCGAGCTGCGCGGCCGAGAGCGCCCTGGCGCGCTCGGCGTCCCCGCGCGCGATCGCGTCCACCAACGCGCCCCGCTCCTGCCACAGCGCGACCGCGCCGGCGGAGGACTCGCCCGCGTAGAGCCACGTGATCTTCCGCCGCAACTGCACCAGCAGCTCGGTGAGTCCCGGGCTGCCGGTGGCCTGCGCCAGCGTCTCGTGGAACCAGTCGCCCAGCGACCTCAGGTCACCGTCCTGCCCCTGGCCGGCGCGCTGCCGCCCCAGCCTGACCAGGCCGCGGAGCACCTTCAGATGGGCCTCGGTGCGCCGTTGCGCCGCCCTGGCCGCGCCCAGCGGCTCGACCAGCGCCCGCACCTCGAGCAGGTCCGCCGCCTCCCGGTCGCCCAACCTCGCCACCCGGGCGCCGGCGTGCCGGCGCGAGACCACGAACCCCTCGGACTCCAGCGTGCGCAGGGCCTCGCGCACCGGCACCCGGGAGACGCCGTAACGCCGCGCCAGCCGCTCCTCCGCGAGCCGGGATCCGGGCACGAGGTTCCCGGCCACGATGTCGTCCCTGATCGCGGTGCATACCGTGTGCGCTGAGAGACGCATAAAACAACCCCCACAGCTGTGGCCGGCATCGCCCTGTGGCATTACCGCCGGGTCGGTCAACCGAACTGTAGGGCAGAAACCGGGAATTCCGATAGCCGGCCCCGAGGAACACCCACGCCTTTCGGTCATCCGTACGGAAAGCGCGGGGAAAACGACGGAGAAGCGCGCCCGGCACCGGACGCGCTTCTCACCTCACTCGGGTGGCGCCCGCCGCTAGGCGCCGATCACCTCGACCTCGCCGATGCCCAGCTCCCGCACCGGGTCGGCGATCTGCTTGGCGTCGCCGACCAGCACGGTCACCAGCCCGTCCGGCGGGAAGGCCCGCACGACGGCGGCCGTGGCCTCCACCGTGCCGGTCTCCGCGAGCCGCGTGTAGAGGTTGGCCTGGTAGTCGTCCGGCAGCTCCTCCTCCACCTGGTCCGCCAGCGCCCCGGCGACGGCCGACGCCGTCTCGAAGCTCAACGGCGCGACGCCCACGAGGAACTGGACGGCCGCGTCGCGTTCCTCCTCGGTGAGCCCCTCCGCGGCCAGCGTGCGCAGCACCTGCCACAGGTCGGCCAGCGCCGGGCCCGTGACGTCGGTGGCGACCGAGCCCCTGATGCCCAGCAGCGAGAAGCCGTCACCCGCGGCGCTGGAGCGGAGCACGTGGCTGGAGGCCCGCACCCCGTAGGTATAGCCCTTCTCCTCGCGCAGCACCCGGTCCAGTCGCGACGTCAGCGTGCCGCCCAGGCAGTACACGCCCAGCCGGTGCGCCGGCCAGACCGGGTCGTGGCGGTCGGGCCCGACCCGGGCGATCAGCATCTGCGTCTGGACCGCGTCCGGGCGGTGGACGATCACCACGCGCGGGCTGTCCCGCACCTCGACGGGGGCCGGACGGACCGGCTCGGCCGCGGTGCCGCTCCACGCGCCCAGCGTCTCCTTGAGCACCGCGTCCAGGTCGATCCCGGTCAGGTCGCCGACGATCACCGCGGTGGCCGAGGCCGGCCGCAGGTGGGCGCGGTAGAAGTCCCGCACCGCCTTCGCGTCGATGTCCCGCACGGTCTCGGCGGTGCCCTGCCGCGGCCGGGAGAGCCTGGACTCCTCGGGGAAGAGCGTGGAGTAGAGCGTCATCGCCGCGCGCCGCCCCGGATTGGCCAGCTCGTGCGGGATCTCGTCCAGCCGGTTGGCGACCAGCCGCTCGATCTCGTGCTCGGGGAAGGCCGGGGCACGCAGCGCGTCGGCGACCAGCCGCAGCGCGCCCTCCAGCCGGGAGGCCGGCACCTCAAGGGAGACCCGGACCCCGACGTGGTCGGCGAACGTGTCCAGGGTGGCGCCGCACCGCTCCAGCTCGGCCGCGAACTCCTCGGCCGTGTGCCGGTCGGTCCCCTCCGAGAGGCCGCGCGCCATGATGGTGGCCACGCCCTCCAGGTCGCGGGGCTCGGCCTCCAGCGGCGCGGTGAGGTTGATCTCCACCGCGATGACCTGCTGCCCCGGGCGGTGGGCCCGCAGCACCGTCAGCCCGTTGGGCAGCGCACCGCGCTCCGGCGCGGGAAAGGCCCAGGGCCTGGCGGCGCCGCCGGTGGGGCGCGGGTGCAGGGTCATCTCGGCCCCCGCGCCCGCCGCGTTCTCGGTGGTCTCACTCACTGCCGGCCCCCTCGTCGTCGTCCCCGTCCGCGGCGTTCGGCGTGGGCTCGTAGACGAGCACCCCGCGGTTGTCGGGGCGCAGCCGCGCCGCGGCCACCGCCCGAACCTCCTCCGGGGTGATCGTCAGAATCCGCTGGACCGCGGTGAGCGCCAGCGTCGGGTCGCCGAACAGCACGGCGTACTTGCAGAGTTCGTCGGCGCGCCCGCCGACGGTGGCGAGCCGGTCCAGCCACTCGCGCTCCAACTGGGCCTGGGCGCGCTCCAGCTCCTCGGGCGTCGGGCCCTCGGCGGCGAACCTGGCCAGCTCCTCGTCGACGGCCGCCTCGATCTCGGCGACCTCGGCCTCGCCCGAGGTCTTCACGTCCAGCCACCCCATGGAGGGCGCGCCGGCCAGCCGCAGCATCCCGAAGCCCGCGGAGACCGCCGTGCGGTCGTGGCGCACCAGCCGGTTGTACAGCCGGGAGGACTCGCCGCCGCCGAGCGCGGTGAGCGCCAGGTCGGCCGCGTCGGCCTCCCTGGTGCCGTCCTGCGGCAGCCGGTAGACGGCCATCAGCGCGCGGGCCGGCACGTCCTCGCGCACCAGCTCGCGCACCTCCTCGCCGATCACCTCGGGCAGGGCGCCGTCGCGCGGCGGGTGCTTGCCGTCGTGCCCCGGGATGCTGCCGAAGTACTTCTCGGCCCAGGCGAGGGTCTGCTCGGGGTCGATGTCCCCGACGACGGTCAGCACCGCGTTGTTCGGGGCGTAGTAGGTGCGGAAGAACTCCCTGGCGTCCTCCAGGGAGGCCGCGTCCAGGTCGGCCATGGAGCCGATGGGAGTGTGGTGGTACGGGTGGCCCTCGGGGAAGACCATGGCGGTCAGCTTCTCGAAGGCGGTGCCGTAGGGCACGTTGTCGTAACGCTGCCTGCGCTCGTTCTTGACGACGTCGCGCTGGTTCTCCATGGACTCCTCGTCCAGCGCGCTCAGCAGGGTGCCCATGCGGTCGGCTTCCAGCCACAGCGCCAGCTCCAACTGGTGGGCCGGCATGGTCTCGAAGTAGTTGGTGCGCTCGAAGCTGGTGGTGCCGTTGAGGGAGCCGCCGGCGCCCTGGACCAGCTCGAAGTGTCCGTTGCCCGTGACTTGCCGCGAGCCCTGGAACATCAGGTGCTCGAAGAGGTGCGCCAACCCGGTGCGGCCCGTGACCTCGTGTCGGGAGCCGACGTCGTACCAGATGCAGACGGCGGCCACCGGAGTCAGGTGGTCCTCGGAGAGCACCACCCGCAGGCCGTTGGCGAGTCTGTGCTCCGTCGCGGTGAGCCCACCGACGGTATCCTCCGTGCTGGCCGTGTGGCCCATGGACATGAGGTCCCTTCGTTCGGTCGGTTGAGGTGTCTGTCACCTTATGCAAGGTGAGCCGGGGTGTGCGAAGTTCCCGGTTGTCAGCGGGGCGGTCCACAATGGTCGCCAGCAACCGACCGACCGTACGAAGGAGCACTGCCGCGATGGCCCGCAGCAGCAAGCAGTCCCCGCCTCCTGAGGAGTTCGAGGAGCGGATCCTCGACATCGATGTGGTCGATGAGATGCGGGGCTCCTTCCTGGAGTACGCGTACTCGGTGATCTACTCGCGCGCCCTGCCCGACGCGCGGGACGGTCTGAAGCCGGTGCAGCGCCGCATCCTCTACCAGATGCACGACATGGGCCTGAGGCCCGACCGTTCGTATGTGAAGTGCGCCCGCGTCGTCGGCGAGGTGATGGGCAAGCTCCATCCGCACGGCGACTCGGCGATCTACGACGCGCTGGTCCGGATGGCCCAGCAGTTCTCCATGCGGCTGCCGCTGGTCGACGGCCATGGGAACTTCGGTTCCCTGGGGAACGACGACCCGCCCGCCGCGATGCGGTACACCGAGTGCCGCTCCGCCTCGGCGGCCGGGCTGATGGTGGCCTCGATCGACGAGGACACGGTCGACTTCACGCCGAACTACGACGGCAGCGAGCAGGAGCCGGCCGCGCTGCCGGCCGCCTACCCCAACCTGCTGGTCAACGGCTCCAGCGGCATCGCCGTCGGCATGGCGACCAACATGCCGCCGCACAACCTGGGCGAGGTCGTCGCGGCCGCCCGCCACCTGATCAGGCACCCGAACGCCGACCTGGACACGCTGCTGCGCCTGGTGCCGGGCCCCGACCTGCCCACCGGCGGCCAGATCGTCGGCCTCGACGGCATCAGGGACGCCTACCGGACGGGCCGCGGCACGTTCAAGATGCGGGCGACGGTCACGGTGGAGAAGGTCTCCGCCCGCCGCCGGGGCCTGATCGTCACGGAGCTGCCGTTCGCCGTCGGCCCGGAGAAGGTCATCGGCAAGATCAAGGACCTGGTCAACTCCAAGCGTCTGACCGGCATCGCCGACGTCAAGGACCTCACCGACCGGGAGAACGGCCTGCGCCTGGTCATCGAGGTGAAGAACGGCTTCAACCCGGAGGCCGTGCTGGCCCAGCTGTACAAGCTGACGCCGATGGAGGAGACCTTCGGCATCAACAACGTGGCCCTGGTGGACGGTCAGCCGCTCACCATGGGGCTGCGGGAGCTGCTCCAGGTCTATGTCGACCACCGCTTCGAGGTGGTGCGCCGGCGCAGCGAGTTCCGCCGCGGCAAGCGCCGGGACCGGCTGCACCTGGTCGAGGGCCTGCTGGTGGCGCTGCTGGACATCGACGAGGTGATCCGGCTGATCAGGTCCAGCGACAACGCGGCGGCGGCGAAGGAGTCGCTGATGGAGCGCTTCGAGCTGTCGGAGATCCAGACCCAGTACATCCTGGACACCCCGCTGCGCCGGTTGACCCGTTTCGACCGGATCGAGCTGGAGTCCGAACGGGACCGGCTGCGCGAGGAGATCGAGGAGCTGACCCGCATCCTGGAGTCGGACACCGAGCTGCGGAAGCTGGTCTCCGCCGAACTGGCCGAGGTCTCCAAGAAGTTCGCCACCCCGCGCCGCACCGAGCTGGTGGAGGCGTCGGGCGCCGCCGTCGAGGTGCTGCCGCTTGAGGTCTCGGACGACCCGTGCCGGGTGCTGCTGTCCTCCACGGGGCTGCTGGCCCGCACCGCCGACGGCGAGGGCTCCCTGGACGAGACGGCCAAGCGCGGCAAGCACGACGTGGTCGTCTCCGCCGTGCAGTCCACGATCAGGGGCGAGGTGGGCGCGGTCACCTCGACGGGCCGGCTGCTGCGGATCTCCGTCGTCGACCTGCCGACGCTGCCGCCGGCCGCCTCCGTCTCCAGCCTGGCGGGCGGGGCGCAGCTGTCCGAGTTCGTGTCGCTGGAGGGGGACGAGCGGGTGATCTGCCTGACCACGCTGGACGAGTCCTCCCCCGGTCTCGCCATCGGTACCGAGCAGGGCGTGGTGAAGCGGGTGGTCCCCGACTACCCGGCGAACAAGGAGGAGTTGGAGGTCATCTCGCTGCGCGAGGGGGACCGGATCGTGGGCGCGGCCGAGTTGCAGACCGGCGAGGAGGACCTGGTCTTCATCACCGAGGAGGCGCAGCTGCTGCGGTACCCGGCGGCGCAGGTGCGGCCGCAGGGGCGGCAGGCGGGCGGCATGGCGGGGGTCAAGCTGGGCGAGGGGGTGCGGGTGCTCTCCTTCACGGTGGTCGATCCGGCGCGTGACGCGGTGGTCTTCACGGTGGCGGGCGGCTCCGGCACGCTGGACGACCTGGGGACGGCCAAGCTGACGCCGTTCGACCAGTACCCGAGGAAGGGGCGGGCCACGGGCGGGGTGCGCTGCCAGCGGTTCCTGAAGGGCGAGGAGCGGCTGGTCTTCGCCTGGGCCGGCGGCGCGCCGGCGCGGGCCGCCGGCAGGAACGGCACGCCGGTGACGCTGCCGGAGCCCGACCCCCGCCGCGACGGCTCGGGCACCCCGCTGGCCAAGGAGGTCACGGCCCTGGCGGGGCCCGTCGGCTAGGCGGAGCGCCCTGCGGGGTGGTCGGGCTCCGGCCCTTCCACCCCCTCGGGGTCCGGCGGCTCCTCCGTCGGCTCCGGGGCGCGCGCGAGGTAACGGGCCATCCGCACCGCGCCGTCGGTGGGATCGCCGGCGGCGCCGGGCGCCGCCACACAGCCGGTCAGCTCCTTGGTGAGCGCCTCCGCGTCGATGCCGGAGCCGATCAGCACCAGGCTGGTGGTCGCGGGGCCCTCGGCCGGCGGCGGGTCGGGGAAGAAGCGCAGGAAGCGGCCGACGGCGTGCAGGGTGTGGCGCCCGACTCCGGCCAGCTCCACGAAGCCCTTGATCCGGTACAGCCCCTCGCGGCGGCCGTCGAGGAAATCCATCAACCTGCCGGGGTCCAGCGGCGATTCGCTGTGGAAGCTGACGCTCTCGTAGCCGGCGTGCGGGTGGTCGTGGCCGTCGTCCCACCCGTCCGCCGCGTGCTCCCCGTGCCCCTCCTGCCCCTGCTCCTGCTCCTGCTCCTGGGCGAGCAGGTCGGCGAAGGAGAGCTGACGCGGACCGGCCTCCCGCGCCGCGCGGTCGCCGTCCGGGCCGTCCACCAGCAGCCCCGGGTCGACCCGCCCGTGGCGCGCGGCCACCACCGGCGCCCCGCCGGCCCGCTCCCGCAACGCGGCCAGCAGCGCGCCCCGTTCCTCCGGGGGCACCAGGTCCGTCTTGTTCAGCACCACCAGGTCGGCCAGCGCCGTGTAGCGGTCGGTGGCGGGCTGCCGGGCGCGCAGCGCCTCGTGCTCGACGGCGTCGACCACCTGGACCAGCCCGCCGTAGACGATCCCCGGCTGGTCGCTGGCGAGCACCATCCGCACCAGCGTCGGGGGCTCGGCCAGCCCGCTGGCCTCGATCACGATCAGGTCGATGGCGGCGGCCGGATCGGCGAGTCTGGCCAGCGCCTCGTCCAACTCCTCGGTGTCGGTGGCGCAGCAGAGGCAGCCGTTACCGAAGGAGACCATCGAGTCCACCTGGCCGGCGACCGTCAGCGCGTCGACCGGGACGCTGCCGAAGTCGTTGACCACGGCGCCGACGCGCAGCCCCGGGGCGTTGGTCAGCAGATGGTTGAGCAACGTGGTCTTGCCCGCGCCCAGGAACCCCGCGAGCACCAGCACGGGGATCCGCCCGCCCGTCGTCACCGCCACGACTCCCTCCGCCTCGGGTGGCGTCTGTCCCGGTCACTCTAGGCGACGGGTGTGACAGCACGCCCCGACGGCCGGTGCGCGGCCCTCGGGGCGTGCCCGGGGTCGGTGCGGGGGGTGTCGCGGGCGGGTCAGCCGGCCGGCTGGGGCCAGGTGGCGCAGTCCTCCCACTCGGTGTCGAGTCCGGTGTTGCCGCCGCCGTCGTGCAGGACAAGCGGCGGGACGCCGGTGGGGAACGGGCAGTTGTAGACGCCGGCCACGCCCACGTTCCCGGCCGTCACGTTCGCCAGCGTGACCTCGCCCGTGGTCTCGGCCTGGACCACCACGGTGCCCACCCCGTCGACGGTCGCGCCGTCGATGGTCACCCCGTCGGTGGCCAGGCCGGTGCCGGAACCGGAGACGAACTGGAAGGCGCTCCACGGGCTGTCGAGGACGGTGGTGTCGGTGATCCGGACGTCGGCCTGGATCGGGTGGTTGTAGGCGTCGACGCGCAGCGCCGCCATGGGGTGGTCCCAGTTGGGGTTGTGCGCGCCGGCGCGCACCAGCGTGTTCCCGTCGACCGTGAGCGTGCCGGCGAGCGGGAAGAAGGGCTCCATGAACGCCTGGTTCGACAGGGCGATGCCGCTGCCCAGCGCGTTGGTGTCCTGGACCAGGTTGCCGGAGACGGTGATGTCCTCGCCGCCGTAGACGGCGATGCCGTTGGCCAGGTTGGGCTGGACCACGGTGTTGTCCGCGAAGGTGGCGTTCCTGTTGGCCTCCGGCAGCGACCACATCGCGAGCGCGTCGTCGCCGGTGTTGCGCAGGTAGTTGTCGCGGACCAGCACGCCGTCGGCGTTGCCGTTGAGGTTGAGGCCGTCGGCCGCCATGTCCACGATGCGGTTGCCCTCGACCACCAGGCCGGTGTTGGTGCCGGTCAGCCACAGGCCGACCTTGAGGTGCTGGAGCCACATCCCGGAGACCGAGGAGTTCGGGCCCAGGGAGCCGTTGACGAAGTTGTCCGGCGCGCTGTCCACCCGCTCGGTGACGTCGCCGACCACCGCGAAGTCACGCAGCTCCACGGAGCCCGGGCTCTCCCCCTGGTTGATGAAGCGGGAAGCGCGCACCACCGAGTGCCAGTTGCCGGCGCCCGCGAGGGTGACGTTCTCGACATAGAGCGGCTGGTCGACCCGGTACTCCCCCGGCGGGATCCAGACCACGCCGCCCCGCCCCTGGGCCACGGCCTGGACGAACGCCTGGGTGGAGTCGCCCTGGCCGGTCGGGTCGGCGCCCAGCTCGGTGACGTCCAGCGCGCCTGCCGGCGGCTCGGCGGGCGCCGCGACCTGCTCGAAGTCGGCGGTGTCGACGGTGACCCGGGTGTCCGCGGTGAACGAGACGGTGTCCCCGGCGGCCAGGTCCCGCTCCAGCGCCAGCCGGCCGTGGGTGAAGAAGTGGTGGGTCGTGGAGCCGGCGATCCAGGGGGCCTCGAAGTACTGGTGGCGGGAGCTGACCGGCACGGTCAGGCCCAACGCCTCGCCGTTGACCGCGACGGCCAGTGCGCCCTCGCCGCCCTCCGGCACGTTGTAGACGACGGTGGCCGCGTTGGCCGGTTCGGTGAGGGTGAAGGTGACGCTCTGCCCCGCGGACAGCTCGACGGCGGTGCGCCCCGAAGCCTCGGAGGCGACGGTGCCCTGGGTGATGTCGGGGCCGACCACGGCGCCGTCGTGCGCGGCGTCCTCCGCCTCCTGGGTGACGAACGGGAGCGCGGCGCCCGCCGTGGGGGCGGCCTCCGCGGGGTCGGTCGCGCCGGCGTGCGCCGGCGAGCCGAGCCCGACAGCGCCGAGCAGGACGGCGCAGGCCGAGACGGCGCCCGCCAGACGCCTTCGCACGCGCGACGAATATGGCGCGTTCATGACACTTCTCATGACGTTCCCTTCCTTGCGGGTGGGTGTTGCGGGTAGGTGCGGACGGGTGTTGCGGGTAGGTGCGGACGGGCGGGGCGGGGCGGACGGGCGGGGGTCGGCTCAGACCCGCAGCCAGACGGCCGTGTCCCGCGGCAGCCGCCCCTCCTCGTCCAGGGGGCCGCTGCCGAGCAGCAGCGAGCGGTGGTCGGGCAGTTCCAGGGGTTCGGCCGCCAGGTTGACGGCGCAGAGCACCCCGTGGTCGCGCGCGAAGACCAGCGCACCGTCCGGGGACGGCAGCCAGGTCAGGTCGCCCGCGCCGGGCGGCCAGGCGCGGCGCAGCCGCAGGGCCGTGCGGTAGAGGGCCAGCATCGATCCGGGATCCCGCTGTTGGGCCTCGGCGGTGCGGTCGGCCCAGTCCTCCGGCTGCGGCAGCCAGGTGTCCGCGCCGCCGAAGCCGTACGGCGGCGCCTCCCCCGACCAGGGCAGCGGCACCCGGCAGCCGTCGCGGCCCGGATCGACCCCGCCGGAGCGTGCGTGCATCGGGTCGACGATCCGCTCCCGCGCCACCTCGGCCTCCGGCAGCCCGAGTTCCTCGCCCTGGTAGAGGTAGACCGACCCCGGCAGCGCCAGGCTCAGCAGCGCGGCGGCGCGGGCCCTGCGGGTCCCGAGCGCGGGGTCCGTCGGCGTGCCGAAGCGCTTGGCCGCGAACGAGAAGCCGGTCTCCGCGCGGCCGTAGCGCGTGACCGTGCGGGTGATGTCGTGGTTGGCCAAAACCCAGGTGGCCGGGGCGCCGACGCCGGCGTGCGAGGCGAGCGTTCCCTCGATGGAGGCACGCAGCCGCTCCGGCTCCCAGGGGCAGGCCAGGAAGTCGAAGTTGAACGCCGTGTGCAGCTCGTCCGGGCGCAGATAGCGGGCGAAGCGCTCCACGTCGGGCAGCCACAACTCGCCGATCAGCACCGCGTCGTGGGCGTCGGCGACGGCCCGCCAGGAGCGGTAGATCCCGTGCAGCTCGTCGCGGTCCACGTAGGGGTGGGCGTCGCCGCGCCCGGGGTCGAAGTCGGGCAGCGCCGGGTCCTTGGCCAGCAGCGCGGCGGAGTCGATCCGCACGCCGGCCGCGCCGCGCTCGAACCAGAAGCGCAGGATCTCCTCGTGCTCGCTCCTCACCTGCGGGTGAGCCCAGTTGAGGTCCGGCTGACCCGGTGCGAAGAGATGGAGATACCACTCCCCCGGGGTCCCGTCGGCCCGGGTGGAGCGCGTCCAGGCCGGGCCGCCGAACTCCGACCGCCACCCGTTCGGCGGGCGTGCGCCGTCCGGTCCGCGCCCGGGACGGAAGTGGAACAGCTCCCGTTCCGGGCTGCCCTCCGGGGCGGCCAACGCCGCCCGGAACCAGGGGTGCGCGGCCGACACATGGTTGGGGACGATGTCCACGATGGTGCGCAGCCCCAGGTCACGGGCCTCCGCGATCAGCTTCTCCGCCTCCGCCAGGGTGCCGAAGGCGGGATCGATCGCGCGGTAGTCCGCCACGTCGTAGCCGCCGTCCGCGAGCGGAGAGACATACCAGGGGGTGAACCACAGGGCGTCCACGCCGAGTTCGGCGAGGTAGGGCAGCCGGGCGCGGACCCCGGCGAGATCGCCCGTGCCGTCGCCGTTGCCGTCGGCGAAGCTGCGGACGTACACCTGGTAGATGGCGGCGGAGCGCCACCAGGCGTCGGTGGTGTGCGGCACTGAGGTGTCCTTTCGCGTGGTCAGCCCTTGAGGCTGCCCGCCGTGAGACCGGCGAGGATGTGGCGCTGGAAGACGAGGAAGACCACCACGAGCGGGATGCTCGCCAGCACCATTCCGGCGATCAGCATGTTGAGCGAGGTGGTGTCGGCGATGCGCTGGAAATAGACGGTGATCGGTTGTTTGGCCGGGTCGGGCAGCACCACCATCGGCCAGAGGAAGTCCCGCCACAGGGCGGTGATGGAGAGAATGGAGACCACCGCGATGATCGGCCGTGAAAGCGGCAGGATGACGCGCCACATGGTGGCGAGGGCCCCCGCGCCGTCGATGCGCGCGGCGTCGAGGATCTCGCCCGGTATCTGGTCGAAGAAGTTCTTCAGCACATAGATGTTGAACGCGTTGGCCGCCGCCGGCAGCCAGACCGCCGCCGGGTTGTTGACCAGGTTCAGGCCGAGGAACGGCACGTCGGTGACGGTCAGATAGGTCGGGATCAGCAGCGCGGTGGCCGGCACCATGAGCGTGAGCAGCATCATCCCGAGCACCACCCGGCCGAAGCGCGGCCTGAGCTTGGAGAGCGCGTAGGCGGCCGGCAGCTGGATCGCGAGCCCGAGCAGCCAGGCCCCGCCGATCAGCACCACCGTGTTCCCGAAGTAGCGGGCCAGCTCCAGTCGGTCCCAGGTGTCCGCGTAGTTTCCCGGGTGCCATTCCTCGGGAATGTAGGTCGGCGGGTTCCTGGCCACCTCGGCGGAACTCTTCAGACCTCCGGTCACCATCCAGTACAGCGGAAGGATGAAAGCCACGGTGAAAAGGACCAGCGCGAGGACGAGAAGCGACCAGTAGACGAAACGGCCGCGAGGCGTTCTCAACACCGCGGGGCGTACCAGAGTGCGCATCGGAAAGCCTCCCTCACTTCTGTTGGCCGCGGGTGACCCGCAGATAGGCGGCGGAGAAGACGGCGAGCACCACCAGCAGCAACAGACTCATGGCGCTCGCGGCGCCGAAGTCGTTGTAGACGAAGGCGTAGCGGTAGATGAGCAGCATCACCGTGACCGTCGAGTCCTCGGGCCCACCGCCGGTCATCACGAACGGTTCGGTGAAGACCTGCATGGTCGCGATCACCTGAAGGAGCAGCAGCATCAGGATCACGAACCGCGTCTGCGGCACGGTCACGTGCCAGATCCGCCGCCAGATCCCGGCGCCGTCCAGCTCGGCCGCCTCGTACAGCTCGCCCGGGATGGTCTGGAGCGCCGCCAGGTAGATCAGCGTGGCGGTACCGAGATTGGCCCAGGTGGAGGCGATGACCAGCGAGATCAGCGCGGTGGACGAGGAGTTGGTCCACTCCGGGGTGGGCAGGCCCGCCGTGCCCAGCACCTCGTTGATCAGTCCGCCCTCGGGCTGGTAGAACCACCGCCACATCAGCGCGACGACCACGGGCGGCAGCATCACGGGCAGATAGACCAGCACCCGGAAGTAGGCCCTGGCGTGGCGGAACTCGTTGATCAGCAGGGCCGTCACGAACGGCACGCCGAACCCCAGCAGCAGCGCGTACAGCGTGAACAGCGCGCTGTTGCGCCAGGCGGTGGCGAAGAGCGGGTCGTCCAGGAGGCGGCGGAAGTTCTCCAGGCCGACCCAGCTCGACCCCCGGACGAAGTTCACCTCCTGGAAGCTCAGCACGATGTTGCGGACCGCCGGGTACCAGGCGAAGACGGCGAAGACGACGAGCGCGGCGCACAGGAAGCCGTAGGCGGTGACGTGTTCGCCCAGTCGCCGCCGCCTGGCCGTGGGCGTGCTCATCTCAGGAGCCGTAGACGCGGTTGACGTCGTCCTCGGCGCGGTCCAGCAGGCCCCGGATGTCCGCGCCCTCGTCCGTCAGCACGCCCTGCATCACGTTGTCGAGGATCGCGTAGACCTCCTGGGCCCTCGGCGGCTCGATCCGCCCCTCGACGGTGGGCGCCCCCTCCATGAACGGCCGCACGTTCTCGACCGGCACGTTGGCGTGCCGCTCCTTGAGCGCCTCGACGCTCTCGCGTATCTCGCCCTCGACCCAGATGTCCGGGGTGGGCGGTGTCGGCAGGCCGACGGGGAGTTCGTCGGCGGCGGCCTCCTCGATCCGGCGCTCCACGGCGTCCGGGTTGACGAAGCGCCACTGGAGCCAGGTCAGGGCCGCCTCGATCTGCTCGTCCGAGGCGCCCGCGTTGATCATGTACCCCTCGCCGCCGAGCAGGGTGCCCCGGCCGTCGGGCACGGGGGCCAGACCCAGGTCCTCGTAGTCGCCGTCGTACTGCCGCACCAGGGTGGGCAGGTTGTCGGGCGCGCCCAGGTACATGCCGAGCTGGCCGGCGCCCATCTGCACCATGACGTCCTCGCAGGAGCGCATCTGGTCGCTGCCCATGGAGTCGTCCTCCCAGCGCATGGCGCGCAGGTTCTCCAGCAGTCGGACGGTCTCGGGGGTGTGGAACGCCGCGCGCCAGCCCTCCCCGTCGCGCTCGGCGACCCCGCCGCCGGTGGAGTAGATCTCGGCGGTCAGGTGCCAGCCGCCGGTGTTCTCGGTGGCGCACTCGCCGTACCCGGTCACCCCGCCGCCGAGCGCGGCGATCGCGGCGGACGCCTCCCGCACCTCCTCCCAGGTGGTGGGCGGGGCGTCGGGGTCGAGGCCGGCGCGCTCGAAGAGGCCCCGGTGGTAGAGCAGCCCCATCGAGTAGTTGGCGGTCGGCACGCCGTACTGCCGCCCCTCCTCGTCCTGGAACACCTCGTGGAGTTCCGGTCGCACCTGGTCGAGGTGGGGGACGTCGTCGAGATGGTCGGTGAGGTCGGCGGCGTAGCCCTGCTCGATGATGCCGGCCGGGTCGGTGAGATAGACGTAGAAGACGTCCTCCAGGTCACCGCCGGCGACCCTGGTGTGGAAGGTCTCCGGGTCCATGAAGCCCTCGTGCGGGACCAGGTCGATCTCGGGGTGCTCCTCCTCGAAGAGCGCGATCTCCGCCTCGAACACCCGCAGTTCCCGCTCGTCGGTGCCGGGCGGCTGGCCGTTGATGTGCAGGGTGACGCGTCCGTCGTCGCCCCCGTCGCCGTCGGACGAGCAGGCGGCCAGCGTGAGGGCGAGGACGGCGGTCGTGGCCAGACAGCGTCGGGTGCGGGCGCGACGTTTCATCGGATGACCCCTTCGTGGGCACGGTCCTGAAGTGCCGCACACTCAACCACCGTTGACAGGGTCGCGCAATATTCTGCGCTCAGATTGCAAAAACTCGACTACTCCTCGCGCGGCCGCCCCGGCGCCTGCCCCGTCGACTCCCGCACGACCAGCTCCGGCTCGAAGAGCAGCTCGTCGGCCCCGACCTCCCGCCCCCCGAACTGCGCCGCCAGCACCTCGACGGCCGCGCGGCCCATCGCCTCGATCGGCTGGCGCACGGTGCTCAACGGCGGGCTGACGCTGGTCATCAGCGCCGAGTCGTCGAAGCCCACCACCGACAGGTCGTCCGGCACCGTCAGGCCCCGACGCCGCGCCGCCCTGATCGCGCCCAGCGCGATCACGTCGCTGGCGCAGATCACCCCGGTGACGCCGCGCTCCAGCAACGTCGCGGTCGCCGCCTGGCCGCCCTCCAGCGTGTACATCGCGCGCGCCACCCGCTCCGGCGGCAGCTCACCCCCGCCGGCCTCGACGACGGCCCGCGCGGCGGCCAGCTTGCGCTGCGAGGGGACATGGTCCTCCGGCCCCAGCACCAGCCCGATCCGCTCGTGCCCGAGCGAGGCCAGATGACGCCACGCCTGCTCCACGGCGACCGCGTCGTCGCAGGAGACCCGGGGGAAGCCGAGACCGGGCACCGACGCGTTCATCAGGACGACGGGCAGCCGCCGCTCGGCCAGCAGCCGGTAGTGGTCGTGCGACGCGTCGGCCTGCGCGTAGTGCCCGCCGGCGAAGACGACACCGGAGACCTGCTGTTGGAGCAGCAGGTCCACGTAGTCCGTCTCCTGGACGCCGCCCGGCGTCTGGGTGCACAGCACCGGCACCAGACCGCGCTGCGCCAGCACCCCGCCGAGCACCTCGGCGAACGCGGGGAAGATCGGGTTCTGCAGCTCGGGCAGGATCAGGCCGACCAACCGGCCGCGCTCGCCGCGCAGCTGGGTGGGGCGCTCGTAGCCGAGCACGTCGAGGGCGGTGAGCACGGCCTGCCGGGTGGCGTCGGAGACCCCCGGCTTGCCGTTGAGGACACGGCTGACCGTGGCCTCGCTCACTCCCACCTTCTGCGCTACCTGAGCAAGTCGTCGCGTCATATGCGCAAGGCTAACGCAAAATAGCGCAATAAAATTGCGGGGCCTTCGCACCCGCCGGCCGCCCGGCGTCGCCCCGGGCGGCCCGCCCCGGCCGCCGGGCCCGGGGCTCGCTCAGGTGTCGATCCGCGACCTGTCCAACGTGGCCGCCGAGGACGCGATGAACTCCCGGCGCGGCGCCACCTCGTTGCCCATCAGCAGGCTGAACGCCTCCTCGGCCGCCTCCAGGTCGCCGATGTTGATCCGCCGCAGGGTCCGCTTGCGCGGGTCCATGGTGGTCTCGGCCAGCTGGTCCGCGTCCATCTCACCCAGCCCCTTGTAGCGCTGGATCGACTCCTTGTAGCGGATGCCGCGACGCTCGAAGTCCAGCAGCGTCTGCCGGAGTTCGTTGTCCGAGTAGGTGTAGTGGTACTTCTCCTGGCCGCGCTTGGGGTTGGACAGCTCGATCCGGTGCAGCGGTGGCACGGCCGAGAAGACCCGGCCCTGCTCGACCATCGGCCGCATGTATCTCTGGAAGAGCGTCAGCAGCAGGCAGCGGATGTGCGCGCCGTCGACGTCCGCGTCGGCGAGGAAGATCACCCGCCCGTAGCGCGCCTGGTCGATGTCGAAGGTCCGCCCGGAACCGGCTCCTATCACCTGGATGATCGCGCCGCACTCGGCGTTCTTCAGCATGTCCGAGACGGACGACTTCTGCACGTTGAGGATCTTGCCCCGGATCGGCAGCAGCGCCTGGAACTCGCTGTTCCTCGCGAGCTTGGCCGTGCCCAGCGCGCTGTCCCCCTCGACGATGAACAGCTCGCTGCGCTCCACCTCGTCGCTGCGGCAGTCGGCGAGCTTGGCGGGCAGCGCGGAGGACTCGAGCGCGGTCTTCCGGCGCTGGGCCTCCTTGTGCTGCCGGGCGGCGATCCGGGTCCTGGCGGCCGCCACGACCTTCTCCAGCACCGCGCGGGACTGCTGCTTGTCGTCACGCTTCGTGGAGGTCAGGAACGCCTTCAGCTCCTTGGCCACCACCTGCGCCACGATCCGGGTGGCCGCCGAGGTACCGAGGACCTCCTTGGTCTGCCCCTCGAACTGCGGCTCCGCGAGCCGGACGGTCACGACGGCGGTGAGCCCCTCCAGCACGTCGTCCTTGGCCACGTCGTCCTCGGCCACCCGCAGCAGCTTCGCCGACCGCAGCACCTCGTTGACCGTGCCGCGCAGCGCACGCTCGAAGCCGGCGACGTGGGTTCCCCCCTTGGGGGTGGCGATGATGTTGACGAAGGACCGCACCGTCGACTCGTACCCGGTGCCCCAGCGCAGCGCCACGTCGACGTCCAGCTCGCGGCGGACCTCGGTCGGGATCATGTGCCCGCGGTCGTCCAGGACCGGCACGGTCTCCTTGAACGTTCCGGAACCGCGCAGTCGCAACACGTCACAGATCGGCCGATCGGCGGCCAGATACTCGCAGAACTCGCTGATCCCCCCGTCGTAGTGGAACACCTCCGTGGAGTGCTCGGCGCCGTCGATCTCCCGCTGGTCGCTCACCGAGATGGTCAGCCCCGGCACCAGGAAGGCGGTCTGGCGGGCGCGGTTGTGCAGGTTCTCCAGGGAGAGCCTGGCGTCCTTGAGGAAGATCTGGCGGTCCGCCCAGTAGCGCACCCGGGTGCCGGTGCGCGCCCTGGAGGCCTTCTTGCGGCTGACCCGCAGCCCGCTGGCCGGCTCGAACGGGGCGTCCGGGCCCGACTCGGTGAAGATCCCGGGGGTGCCCCGGCGGAAGCTGGTGGAGTGGGTCTTCGAGCCCCGGTCGACCTCGACGTCCAGCCGCGCGGAGAGCGCGTTGACGACGGAGGCGCCCACACCGTGCAGGCCCCCGGAGGCGGCGTAGGAGCCGCCTCCGAACTTCCCGCCGGCGTGCAGCTTGGTCATGACCACCTCGACGCCGGAGAGGCCCGTCTTGGGCTCCACGTCGACGGGGATGCCGCGCCCGTTGTCCCTGACCTCGACGGAGCCGTCGGCGTGCAGCAGCACCTCGATCCGGTCGCAGTGGCCGCCCAGGGCCTCGTCGACCGAGTTGTCGATGATCTCCCAGAGGCAGTGCATCAGCCCGCGGCTGTCGGTGGAGCCGATGTACATGCCGGGGCGCTTGCGGACCGCCTCAAGACCCTCCAGAACCAACAGGTGACGCGCGGTGTAGTTGCCCCCCGGATCAGCCCCGGTCAGCAGTGCGGTGGACGGCACGGACGTGTCGGCGGTCACGCGGGTTCGCTCCTCGCTGAATTCTGAGATGTGGCGGAGTACCGCTCAGAGGGTACCGAGGCCATAGGAGAGGGTTGTGCGGCTCCCCGGGAAGATCAGGGTAGCCCACAATCGTTCGCATGTTCGATCGAGCTGGGAGGGTGACGTGTACATCATGTTTCCTTCGGGGCATGAACCCTCTAGGCTCCGGGCACGTCCTCCAGAACGAATACCGACATCCGGATACGTCGAGGTAGCCGGGAACAAAAGGGCGCGACAACGCGTATTAGCAAGCGAAGACAAGCACCACAGCAATACGGCACATTCGCCGCCACCGGGCAGCGTCCGGTCACCTCGCACGGAGCCTCCGTTCGAGAAGCCGCGAGCGGGAACGTTCTCGGCCTGGTTGGATGTTGTCCCTGGTACGACAGCTCGTCGAGCTAGAGAAGAGGCGACGTGACTACTGTTCTGACCCCCGCGACCCCGCTGACCGCCGGGGACCGCTGCGACCGCTGCGGCGCCCAGGCGTACCTGCGTGTGGTCCTCCTCAGCGGCGGAGAGCTGCTTTTCTGCGCTCACCATGGCCGCAAGTTCCAGCCAGAACTCAAGAAGATCGCCGCTGAGATACAGGACGAGACGGAGAAGCTCACCGCCACCCCGGCGAGCGCTCAGGACGACGAGCGATGACATGACGTCCTGACGTCTCCACCACACCGACGGGCTCGGTCCGGCACAGCCGGACGACGGGCGGTCCTCCCCGGCCACCTGGGGGCGGCCGCCCGTTTCCGTTGGGGGCCCTCCCGGAGCTCCTGAGGCCGTCTGGAGGCGTGGCGGACGTGTGTGAGGGCCGGCACCCCGGGAAGGGTGCCGGCCCTCACACACGTCCGGCCTCGGCCGCCGCGCGCTCAGTCCAGGTAGTCGCGGAGCACCTGAGAACGCGACGGGTGCCGCAGCTTGGACATCGTCTTGGACTCGATCTGCCGGATCCGCTCCCGGGTGACGCCGTAGACCTTGCCGATCTCGTCCAGGGTCTTGGGCTGCCCGTCGGTCAGACCGAAGCGCATCGACACCACGCCGGCCTCGCGCTCACTGAGCGTGTCCAGCACGGAGTGGAGCTGCTCCTGGAGGAGCGTGAAGCTCACCGCGTCGGCGGGCACGACGGCCTCGGAGTCCTCGATCAGGTCGCCGAACTCGCTGTCCCCGTCCTCGCCGAGGGGGGTGTGCAGGGAGATCGGCTCCCGGCCGTACTTCTGGACCTCGACCACCTTCTCGGGGGTCATGTCCAGCTCCTTGGCCAGCTCCTCCGGCGTCGGCTCCCGGCCGAGGTCCTGGAGCATCTGCCGCTGCACCCGGGCCAGCTTGTTGATGACCTCGACCATGTGCACCGGGATACGGATGGTGCGGGCCTGGTCGGCCATCGCGCGGGTGATCGCCTGCCGGATCCACCAGGTGGCGTACGTGGAGAACTTGTAGCCCTTGGTGTAGTCGAACTTCTCCACCGCGCGGATCAGACCCAGGTTGCCCTCCTGGATCAGGTCCAGGAAGAGCATCCCGCGTCCGGTGTAGCGCTTGGCCAGGGAGACCACCAGACGGAGGTTGGCCTCCAGCAGGTGGTTCTTGGCGCGGCGGCCGTCCTCGGAGATGATCTCCAGCTCGCGCTGGAGCTTGGGCGCGATCTTGTCGGCGCCGGCCAGCTTGTCCTCGGCGAAGAGCCCCGCCTCGATCCGCTTGGCGAGCTCGACCTCCTGCTCGGCGTTGAGCAGGGGGACCTTGCCGATCTGCTTCAGGTAGTCCTTGACCGGGTCGGCGGTGGCACCCGCCGCGGCCACCTGCTGAGCCGGGGCGTCGTCCTCGTCGTCGTCCGAGAGGACGAAGCCCTCGTTCTCCTGCTTGGCCCCCTCAGGTCCCTCGGCGGGCGCACCGGCGCGGGCGGCGCGCTCGGCCGGCTCGTCGGTCGCGTCCTCCTCGCCCTCCAGGAACTCGTCGACCAGCTCCTTCTTGGGCTCGTCCTTCTTGCCCGCCGTCTTCTTGGCCGGAGCCTTCTTGGCGGCGGCCTTCTTGGCCGGGGCCGCCTTCTTCGCGGCGGCCTTCTTGGCGGGGGCGGCCTTCTTGGCCGGAGCCTTCCGCGCCGCCTCGGCGGCCGAGCCGTCGGCCGGGGCCTGCGGCTCGGCGACCGATTCGTCGGGAGGGGCCAGCGCGGTGGCCTTCTTGACCGGGGCCGTCTTGGCGGCGACCGTCTTCGTCGCGGTGCGCTTGGCAGTCGTCTTCGCGGCGACACTCTTCCGGGTGCGCTTGGGCGCCTCGGCGGCACTCACCATCAGCGTCACGCCCTCCTCGTCGAGGATCTGGTTGAGGCTGCGCAGAACGTTCTTCCACTGGGTTGACGGGATCTGGTCAGCCTCGAAGGCCCGGCGCACATCGTCGCCGGCGATCTGCCCCTCAGCCTTTCCCCGTTCGATGAGCGCCATCACAGAATTTGACTCGGCGATCTCTGCGGGGAGAGTACGGGAAGTGCTGGCCGACACGAACAACCTCTCGGAAACTCAGGGAACGGCTTGAGCCCGCTCGCTGGAAGCGGGGCCACGACCGACGACCGGGGCGCCGGCGGCTGTGGCGGTGGTACCGCGGACGGACGCTCCGCCCGCTGCTGCCACCTCTAGGTTCATCGCGCTGCTCCCCGAAGCGTTACGCAGCTTTCACGTGTCCCGAGTCACACCGCACGCTCGACTGTAGCGGGCCGAGGCGAATGCGTCGCCGGAGCCCAGGCCCGAGCGGGCCCGGCGACGCACGTCTCAGCGGCCCGCACCGACGCCCCACGGGCACGGACCGAGGCGTCGTTCAGTGCTCTCGGGGGGCGGGAACGACGTGGTCGGCGCCGGTGGGAGCGGTCGGCGCGGCCGGCGCCTCGGCGGAGAACGTGAGGAGTTGGCGCATCGCCGTCTCGGCGGCCGGCGGCTCCCCCGAGCCGATCGCGTCGACGATCCGCTGGTGGAGTGCGACGGAGGCGTCCGTCGGGTGCTCACATCCGGAGGCGGCGCCGCCGGAGACCTGGAGCGCGGAGGCCACGATGCCGGAGAGGTGCTCCAGCATCCGGTTACCGGCCGACTGGAGGATCAGCGCGTGGAACTCCGCGTCGGCTCGGGCGAAGGTCAACGCGTCACCCTGGGCGAGGGTGTGGGTCATGATGTCCACCATGTCGCCGAGGCGCTGCTGGACTTCGTCCCCGGTGTCGGCGGCGGCCAGCCGGGCGGCGAGCGGCTCGATGGTCAGCCGCAGCTCGCACAGCTCGCGGCGCTGGTCCTCGCGCTGCGGGCCGAAGGCGCGCCACTCGATGATGTCGGGGTCGAGGAGGTTCCAGTCGCCGACGGGGCGGACCCGGGTGCCGACGTTGGGGCGGGCGCTCACCAGGCCCTTGGCCTCCAGCACGCGCAGCGACTCGCGGACGACCGTGCGGGAGACCTCGAAGCGCTGGCCGATCTCCTCGGGGACCAGCGGGCGGTCGGCGCCGAGGTCGCCCGAGACGATCATCTGACCGAGCTGCTGGACGAGTTGACCGTGCAGGCCGCGGCCGCGGTTGCCGGCGGCGCGGCGGCCGACGCGACCCATGTCGGAGTCGCCGCCGTCCCAGGCGGGGGCGTTGGTGGTGCGGGCCGAACCGGTGGACTCGGCGTAGGAGTAGCGGTCGAACTCGCTGCGCCGTCCGGCGGGGCCGGAGTCGGCGGAGCGGGTGGCGGTCATCATGGAGTGCGCAAGGGTAGTCACGCCTCCTTTGTCGGCGGCCCCGCTGGGCACCTTGAGGTCTTTGGTGAAAAGCACACGAAAGGGTGATCGGCGACTCCCACATAATTGACGTCTAACCGGAAGGAAATGGACTGCCTCGTGCACGCCGTATCAGCGCTTCGGTCTCAGGGCACCACCTCTCACCACTGAACGCGCCCCTCCCGCACCGGCGTTCGCCAACTCCCCCGTTCCGGAAGTTGAGTTCGGCGGCTCGGCCGGACCCGGCGGCCCGGCGCCGGGTCACCTCCGGACACGGCGCAACCCGGCCAGCGCGTAACCGCAGAGCAGAACGGCCAGCGCGAGCGCCAGCGCCCACCCCACGGGCTGGGCCGCCAGCCGCACCGAGGCGGTCAGCCAACGGTCCAGCAGCGAGGCGAAGGGCAGAGTGGTCAGGGCGGTCAGGCGCTCGGGCAGCCCGTCGAGTTCGCGGCCGAGCGGGCTGTCGGGGACCATCCGCAGCGCCGGCGCCAGCGCGAGCGGAACGGCCGCGACCGCGCCCACCCCGACCACCGCGGAGCGGAAGACGCCGGCCGCCAGCAGCCCGGCCCAGGCGCACCCCACGGAGAGCGCGGCGACGCTCTCGAAGGCCGAGGGCCAGGATTCGGGGGTCGGGCTCCGGGTGCCGAGCAGCAGGGTGAGGGCGGCGGAGTTCACCGCGATCGCCGCGCCGCACAGCAGCAGGGCGGCGGCGCCGCAGACCGCCAACTTGCCCCCGAGCAGAGAGAGTCGGCGCGGCACCTGCCGGCTGGAGGGGGCCAGCGCCGGAAAGCGGAACTCCTGGCCGAAGGCCAGCGCCCCCAGCACCCCCGCCGCCGCGGCCACCGGCGGCAGCGGAAGCGGTTCGGCCCACCCGCTGAGCAGGCGCTCGGGCGAGGAGGATCCGGTCCAGGCGAGGCCGACCGCGACCGCGAGGCCGGCGAGCAGGGCCAGCGCCATGAGCCACCAGGCGGTGCCGGTGCCGGACCAGCGACGCAACTCGTAGCGGAGCGGCCAACTCGGGCCCGGTGGCGGGAGCGCCGGGAGCGCCGGAGGCAGTCCGGGACGGACGGTCACCCGGCCGCCGCGCGCGGGCGCGCCGGCCTCGGAAGGCGCGGCGCCGTCCCGCGCCCCCGGGGCGGTGGTGAGGCGCTCGCGCGCGGGCGGCGGCAGGGTGTCGACGGCCGTCCCCGTCGCGGCGTGGGACGTGGGCGCCCCGGCGCCGATGACGACGGAGGCCGGGGCCGCCGTGGGGGCGGAGGCCCCGACCCGCGAGGTCGCCACGCCGCTCTCCGCGCCCTCGGCCAGGGCGACTTCGCCCTTCCCCTCCGGGGTGGCCTCCCCGGCCGCCCCGGCCTCCCCGGCCAGCGCGGGGGTGCTCTCCGCGGTCCTCGGGACGAGGACCACGGTCGTGGTCGGCTCCTGTGCGCGCCGGGCACCGTCGCCGTCGGCCGGCCGCCCGTCGGCACGCCGCAACGGGCCCGCCGGCGCGCGGTCCCCCGCGTCGCCGATCTCGTCGGCGAGTTGGTGGACCACGATCCGGTGCTGATGGGCGATCTCGCCGACCGTGGCGAGGTCACTGCCGTACACGGAGAGCCGGTTGCCCGCCTCGCGCACCACCTCCGCCGCGGCCGTGGTCCGCAGCCGGTGCTGGAGCACGGTGGCCAACCGCTCGGCGTGGGGACTGCGCACCGCGACGCGGGGACGGAGCCGGGTCCGGCGGAAGTCCGCGATCCGCTGGTCGGCCACCAGCCGCCCGCCGTCGAGGCTCACCACCCGGTCGGCGACCCGCGCGGCCTCCATGGCGTCGGTCGCGGTCATCAGCACGGTCCCGCCCTGCTCCGCGTATCCCCTCAACAGGCCCTGCGCCCACCCCCTTTCCCGTGGCGACAGGCCGCTCTCCGGCTCGTCGAGCACCAGGGTGTGCGGGTCGCCGAGCAGCGCCGCGGCGAGCCCGAGCCTGCGGTCCATGCCGAGGGAGAACCGCCCCAGCCGCTGCCCCGCCAACCCGGTGAGCCCGACCACCTCCAGCACCTCGTCGGCGCGCCCCGCGGGCACCCCGGCGGCCGCCGCCAGCATCCGCAGATGCCCCACCGCCGAACGCCTCGGATGTCCGGGCACGTCTCCGAGGAGCGTGCCGATCTCCCGCTGGGGCTGGGGCATTCGCGACAGCGGGCGCCCCCGGAAGAGGGCGACACCGCGCCCCGGCGCCAGTTGGAGCATCAGCCGCAGGGCCGCCGACTTGCCGGCTCCCGGAGGTCCCAGCAGCACGGTGACCTCTCCGGCCCCCGCCTCGAAGGTGAGGTCGTCAACGGCGGGCGGTCTGCCCCGCCGCGACGCACTGGTGAGTCCGATGGTCTGGATCATCGATTCTCCCGTTGATTGCGCATTCTGCACCATAACGGGACATAAGGGATTACCTCGGCAACCCAGCCGGACTGTCGGCCACCCACCCCGGGACACCGCCCGGAACGTGCCCCGGAAGGCACCGCCCCGCGCCGGAGGCCCGTGCTCAGACCTCGGGACGCAGCATCGGCGGGTTCAACACGCTGGCGCCACCCGCCCTGAAGAGCTGGGCGGGGCGGCCGCCCTGCCGCGTGGTGGTACCGCCGACGGGCACCAGGAAACCGGGCGTCCCGGTCACCTTCCGGTGGAAGTTGCGCGGGTCCAGAGGCACGCCCCAGACGGCCTCATAGACCCTGCGCAACTCCCCGACCGTGAACTCCGGAGGGCAGAAGGCCGCGGCTAGGGACGAGTACTCGATCTTCGACCGCGCGCGCTCGACCCCGTCGGCGAGGATGCGCGCGTGATCGAACGCCAGCCCGTCGTCCGACTCGCCTCCGGCGCCCAACAGCTCACTGGCGGAGCGCCACTGGGCGCTGCCGGCATCTCCTCCGGCGGTGGGTGACGGCAGGTCGGGCGCCAGGACGAGGTGGGCCACACTGACCACCCGCATCCTCGGGTCGCGCCCCGGCTCCCCGTAGGTCGCCAACTGCTCCAGATGCGCCCCCGCGTGCCAACCCCCCGCGTCCTGAGCCCGGAGCCCGGTCTCCTCCGCGAGCTCGCGGGCGGCGGCGGACTCCAGATCCTCGTCGGCACGCACAAAGCCACCAGGAAGAGCCCACTGCCCCTGATAAGGGTCCTCACCACGTCGCACCAGTAGCGCGCAGAGCGCGTGACGCCTGACGGTGAGCACGACCAGATCGACGGTGACGGCGAACGACGGATACTCCGACGGGTCGTAGGGCATGTCGTGATCATAGGGGCCCCACCAGGCTCACTGGGCCCGATGCGCGGACCACTGCCTTCGCAGGCTGGCACGCAGGGGTTCGGGGTCGATCTCCTCGTTGCACGCCTGGTACAGCAGCCGGGCGAAGACGTACTCGGGGTCCAGCTCCAGCGCCCTGGCCAGGGCGACCCTGGCGCTCACGTCGTCGCCCGTCGACCAGGAGACCCAGCCGGCCAGGGTGAGCGGAGGTGCGGCGTGCGTCTCGAACGTCCCGACGCAGCGTCGCGACAGCGCCCGCCACAACCGCAGCGCGGTCTGGGCGTCTGGCCCCTCCATCCACCCGGCGGCGATGTCCCTGGTGAGCCGGTCCTGGAGCCCGACGACGAGACGGGCGGCCTCGGACGAGGTGAGCAGCGCGTCGTCCCTGGCGTCGGCCGCCGCCGGCTCGGGGTCCCTCGGGGCCGGCACCCGACGGAAGCGGTGCAGCAGCCTGTCGACCAGGTCCACCATCTCGTTCCTGACCGCGTCCTGTTCGGTGCGCGGGCCGACCATGCGCGGCGCCAGGCCGGCGACCGCCTCGTCGAACCCGCGCTCCTGTTGGACGGCCACCTCACCGTCCAACGGAATGAACCGGCGACGCATCTCCTTGAGCGAGCCCCGCACCCGGACCCCGGCGAAGGCCGCGGCCGCCGCCATGGGTGAGCTCCCGTCGCGCGGCAGGAGACTCAGCCGTTCGCCCTCGGCGCGACCGTCCGGGGCCGAGTAGGAGAGGTAGCGCTCCTGGGAGATATAGAGGGCCTCGTAGACCGGGACGTCGAGCTCGCCGCAGGCGGTGCGCACCAGCTGGGCCAGCGGACGGAGACGCTCGGCGGTCTCCGCCGGGTCGGCGCCCTCCGGCGGGTCCTGACTGAGGTACAGCACCGCCGCGTCCGGGCGGGCTCCGTGCGCCGAGCTGGCCTCCACCAGGCAGGCCGCCAACTGCCGCGCGGTCTCCGGCCAGTTCGCCGCGTCGGACGGGATGCCGGTCCTGATGCGACCTCCGAGTCGACCCTGGGCGCCGTGCAGGCCGAGGATGACGATCGAGTCGTCCGGGTGGTAACCGAGGAGGTAGGGCAGCGCGTCCGCCAGGTCGGCGGGGCCGCTGAGGATGACCCGATTGTCGGTGACGGTGAGTGGTGCGATGGATTCGCTGTGTTGAGTCATGGGTGCAGACTGCCTCCTTCCACCGACATCGTGCGTTTTTTTATCCACAGATCAGCGCGTCCATCACACAAGTCATATGTATGCCTGGTTTATCCACAAGGGTCATTCGCCAAGTCGGCGGTCATCCGCTTGCATGGATGCCATGTCCGACCAGACGACGGGGTCCACCCCGTCCGCAGAGAACGACCCACGGGGCGCGCTGCGCGACGCCGCGGACGCGGTGCTCGCCCGGCTGATCGGTGACGAGGCCGGAGCGGCGCGGCTCCGCCCCGACCAGTGGCGGGCCATCGAGGCGCTGGTCGCCGAGCGGCGCCGAGCGCTGGTGGTGCAGCGCACCGGCTGGGGCAAGTCCGCCGTCTACTTCGTGGCGACCGCCCTGCTGCGGGAGCGCGGCGCGGGGCCCACGGTGATCGTCTCCCCCCTGCTGGCCCTCATGCGCAACCAGATCGCCGCCGCCGGACGCGCCGGCATCCGGGCGCGCACGATCAACTCGGCCAACCAGGAGGAGTGGGAGACCGTCCGCGAGGAGATCTCGGCCGGCGCGGTCGACGTGCTGCTGGTCTCGCCCGAGCGCCTCAACAACCCCGACTTCCGGGACGGTGTGCTTCCGCAGCTCGCCGCGACCGCCGGTCTGCTGGTGGTGGACGAGGCGCACTGCATCTCCGACTGGGGCCACGACTTCCGGCCCGACTACCGCCGGCTGCGCACCATGCTCGGTGAGCTGCCGGCCGGGGTCCCCGTGTTGGCCACCACGGCGACGGCCAACGCCAGGGTCACCTCCGATGTCGCCGAACAGCTGGGGACGGGCGCCTCCGCCGACGACGCCCTGGTGCTGCGCGGGCCGCTCGACCGCACGAGCCTGCGGCTCTCCGTCCTGCGGCTGCCCGACGCGGCGCACCGGCTGGCCTGGCTCGACGACCACCTCCAGCGGTTCCCCGGCTCCGGGATCATCTACACGTTGACCGTCGCCGCGGCCGAGGAGGTCGCCGCCCACCTCACGGCGCGGGGCCACCGGGTGACCGCCTACACGGGACGCACGGAGCCGGCCGAGCGTGCCGCCGCCGAGGACGACCTCCTGGCCAACCGGGTCAAGGCCCTGGTCGCCACCTCCGCCCTGGGCATGGGCTTCGACAAGCCGGACCTCGGCTTCGTGATCCACCTGGGCTCGCCGTCCTCCCCCATCGCCTACTACCAACAGGTCGGCCGTGCGGGACGAGGGGTGGAGCACGCCGAGGTGCTGCTGCTGCCCGGGCCCGAGGACGAGGCGATCTGGCGGTACTTCGGCTCCCTCGCCTTCCCGCCCGAGGAGCAGGTGCGGCACACCCTCGCCGTGCTGGCGGCAGCCGACCGCCCGCTCTCCCTCCCGGCGTTGGAGGCCAGGGTCGAGCTGCGTCGCACCCGGCTGGAGACGATGCTCAAGGTGCTGGACGTGGACGGCGCCGTCCGTCGCGAGCGCGGCGGCTGGACCGCCACGG
Organism: Streptomyces zhaozhouensis; assembly: GCF_900230195.1. Taxonomy (GTDB): domain Bacteria; phylum Actinomycetota; class Actinomycetes; order Streptomycetales; family Streptomycetaceae; genus Streptomyces; species Streptomyces zhaozhouensis. Next base: position 64,971 of record NZ_OCNE01000015.1, on the reverse strand, counting down.
GCGCCCCCTGGCGATACGACACCGAGCGCTACGCCTGGGTGGCACGCCAGCGCGAGATCGAGCAGGAGGCCATGCGGGAGTACGCGGCCACCGGCGGCTGCAGGATGGAGCTGCTGCGCCGCACCCTCGACGACGAGGAGGCCGAGCCCTGCGGCCGCTGCGACAACTGCACCGACATGGGTTTCGACGCGCAGGTCTCCCCCGACGCCCTGGACGCGGCCAAGGGCGAGCTGTCCCGTCCCGGTGTGTCGGTCGAGCCGCGGAAGATGTGGCCCACCGGGCTGCCCGCGGCGGGGATCGACCTCAAGGGCCGCATTCCCGTGGGCGAGCAGGCGGCGGTGGGCCGGGCTCTCGGCCGGCTCTCCGACATCGGCTGGGGCGACCGGCTGCGCCCGTTGCTGAGCCCCGAGGCCATGGACGGCGCGCTGCCGGTGGACGTGCTGGACGCCGTGGTGACGGTGCTGACCGACTGGGCTCGGGGGCCTGGCGGTTGGGCCTCTGGCGAGCCGGACGCACCACGCCGGCCGGTCGGTGTCGTCTCCGTGGCCTCCAGGAGCCGGCCCCGGCTGGTGGCCTCGCTCGCCGAGGGCATCGCGCATGTCGGGCGGATGCCCCTGCTGGGCGAGGTGCGCCCCACCAGCCTCGACCGTCCGCCGGGTCCGAGCAACAGCGCGCGGCGGGTCCACGCCCTGCACGGCGCGCTGGAGTTGGGGCCGGAGCTGACCGAAGCCGTGAAGACCCATCCCGGTGCCCTGCTGCTGGTGGACGACTTCACGGAGTCCGGCTGGACCCTGGCCCTGGCGGCGCGGCTGCTGCGGGCGGCCGGCGCCGAGCAGGTGCTGCCGCTGGTTCTGGCGGTGCGGGCGTGAGTGCGGGGGCCGTGGCGGGGCGCCCTCAGAAGATGCCGAGTTGGCCGCTGTCCTCCAGGGACTCCTCGGCCATGGCGTCCCTGTGGGAGGGAAGCCTCAGATGACGCCAGCGCGGAAGTGCGTCCAGGTAGGCCCAGGAGAGCCGGTGGTGTTCGGTCGGCCCCAGCTCGGCGAGGGCCGCCCGGTGCGTGGGCGAGGGGTAGCCGGCGTTGGTCTCGAAGCCGTAGGTCGGGTGGGTGTCCGCGAGTTCGGCGACCAGAGCGTCGCGGTGCACCTTCGCGATCACCGACGCGGCCGCCACGGAGACACACGACTGATCGCCCTTGATCACCGTGCGCACCCGCCACGGCGTCCCGAGGTAGTCGTGCTTGCCGTCCAGGATGACCGCGTCCGGTCGCTCCGGCAGCGCCTCCAGGGCCCGGGTCGCCGCCAGCCGCAGGGCGGCCGTCATGCCGAGTTGGTCGATCTCGCGCGGGGAGGCGTGCCCCAGCGCGTGCTGGGTGACCCACTCGCGCAGGACCTCGGCAAGTGCCGTGCGCCTGACGGGCGTCAGCAGCTTGGAGTCGGTCAGTCCCTCCGGCGGCCGACGCAGGCCGGTGACGGCGGCGCAGACGGTGACCGGCCCGGCCCACGCTCCCCGGCCCACCTCGTCGACACCGGCGACGAGGCGGGCGCCGGTCGTGGCGCGGATCGAGCGTTCGACGCGATGGGTCGGCGGTTGGTAGGCCATGGCGGCGTCCACCCTACGCACACCAGCCGTGGAAGGGGCGGTCGGGTGTGTGCCAGCGCTCGAAGGGCCGATCCAGGTGATAGCGCCCGTCCGAGCCCAGGACCAGCTGACGGGTCTCCCCGTTGCCCGGGTTGGACAGCGACTCGAACTCGGCGACGGTCCAGTGCAGCCAGCGCATACAGAAGAGCCTCATGGTCAGCCCATGGGTCAGCAGCAGCACGTTGGGCGGATGGTCCGGCTCGTCGAAGCTGCGCCACAGGCTCTCCAGGAACGCGCCGACCCGGTCGTACACGTCCGCCCCCGACTCACCCTGCGCGAAGCGGTAGAAGAAGTGGCCGTAGGCGTCCCTGGCCCGCTTCTGCCGCTCCACGTCCGCGCGGTCCTGCCAGTTGCCCCAGTCCTGTTCCCGGAGCCTCGGCTCCTCCCGCACCCTCGTCCGCGTCGGATCGAGGGCCAACGCCCGGAAGGTCTGATGCGTACGTCGATAAGGAGACACGTAGGCGGAGACGCGCTCGTCGCCGATGGTCTCGCGCAGCTGCTCCCCCGCTGCCTCGGCCTGGCGCTGGCCCTTCTCTGTCAGCTCCAGCGCGTGGTCGGGCGTGTGCTGGTACACGGAGTCGTCGTGGTTCCCCTGCGACTCTCCGTGTCGCATGAGGATGATGCGCCGAGGCTGTGGCATGGCGCTCAGCCTAGGTCCTGTCCGGGCGATCTTCGAGAATCAGCCCGCGGCTCCCCCAGCCTCGCGGCTGGGAGGTGCCCCCATCGCTGGCGTCGCGGGCCCGAAGAAGGTCGCCCGGACAGAACACCTAGTTCGAGGGAGCGGCGGGCGCCGACTCGCACGCCGCCCGGACGGTGCGGATCACACCGTCCAGGAGGGCTCCATGTCGATCACGTCCCCCGTGATGGCGGCGATGTCGGCCCCCGTCTGCGCGCGCAGGGCCAGTCGTTCCACCCGTTCCGTGCGGTACTTGGCCCGTTCCGCGGCCGACTTCCACATCGACAGCACGAGGAACTCGCTCTCCGACTCGGCCTGGGCGAACACCCCTCGGAGCATCCCGGGAGAGCCGGCCATGGCCGGATTCCAGACCTTCTCCTGCATCAGCGCGAAGTGCTCCGCCCGCTCCTCGTGCACCCTGGTGTGCGCGACCCGCAGCAGGTCCGCGTCGTGGAAGCGGGGCTCGAAGCCCATCTTCACGTCGAAGCGGTACTCGAAGAGCCGCACACGGGCGTCCTGGAAGCTGCCCTGCTGGGTGGCCGCGAGCCGGTCGTGGGAGCGGGCCATGAAGGAGTCGTAGAGCGCACGGCTCTCCCAGAAGCTGAAAAGGTGGACCACCCCCGGCTCGGCGCGGCTCCACCCCCCGCCCTGCGCCCGAAACCCGGGCTCGCCGAGCAACCCGGCCCACTTCCGCTGCCCGCGATCAAAGCCGACCCGGTCAACCACGGCACAACGAATCCACTTGACCAGCACCGCGCCATCGTACGGCCATCCGTCGCGGAGAACGCAGGGGTTCGGCGATCACGGTCGCCGGTACCCCCGCCCCGGCGACGGCGAGGCGCGACGCGGGTACGCCCGGTGTCCGGGGTCAACGCACGCCCCGCTGACCGGCGTTTGTCCCCCATCGGGACACCGGAAGCGAATGACAGCGCGTTGACCAGGCCCGCCGGCGCGGGCGTGGACGCCCTGGCTCATCCGCGACCCAGCGTGGGCGCGCGGCGGTTAACCGCCCCGGACAGAGGTGAGAATGGCTGTGCCGGGAGGCCACGCCGTCGCCGGCGCGGCTTCATCACCCGCACGGAAGGGATGTCCGGTGAGCCCGTTCAGCAAAGGGATCGAGACGGCCGAGGTCACGCTCCGCTGGGACCCCAGCCCCGCCGACGCCCCACCCCACGACCTCGACCTGATCGCCGCGACCTTCGGGGCCGACGCGCCCCAGGGGCCGCCCGTCTATCTGGTGCACTTCGACAGCAGGTCCCCGGACGGCACCATCACCCTGACCCGGGACAGCGAGACCGGCCAGGGCTTCGGCAACGACGAGGTGCTGAAGCTGGAGCTCGACCGACTCGCCGACAGCTTCACCAGGGTGGTTGTGGGCGTCGCCATCCAACAGCGCCACGGACGCCGCGTCTTCCGGGAGATCGCCCAACCGGTCGTGAAGATCAGCGAGGGGTACACCGCGCTGGCCGAGGAGGACCTGTCCGCCGCGGCCCCGGACGCCACGGCGGCCACGGTGGCCCGCTTCGCGCGCGACGACTCGGGGAACTGGCGCTTTCAGCGAGGTGTGCGCGGCTTCGACACCGACCCCGACCAGTTCACGACGGCGATGGGCGGCGACTGACGGGCTCGCCTTGTCGGGCCGCGCCGCGAGGGCGCCCCTGCCGGCCAAGTGCCCGTTGCGGAAGTGTCCGTTGCGCAAGTCCCCGTCGCGGGACCTGCGCAGGGGCCCCGGCCTGGCTGCCGGGTCGCCAAGTCGACAGAGCACCTCCACGACATGACGCCTCCGCGACATGGCCCCTCCCCCACCCGGCGACGTACTCGCCCAGGCGGAGCAGGTCCCGGCATCCGCCTACTCGTCTCTCCGAGGCGTGCGCCGCCAGGGGCAGAACCGGCGGGGAAGCGGGCCGAGGGTCCTACGCGACGAGCCTGTCCACCGTCGCCGGGAGGGCGGAGCGGGCACGAGTGGCCGGGAGGACGGGGCCGGAACGGCGGGAAGGTGCCGACCACTCGGTCGACACCTTCCTGGCACCGCTCACCTCCCCGCCGTCGCGCGACGTCTCACCGCGCGACGGGGGGGGGCGGCGTTCGGCCTCAGCTGCAACCGCTGGTGGAGCCGCAGCCCTCACACAGGTAGCAGCTGCCGGCCCGGCGCATCTTGGTGCCGCAGGACAGGCAGAGCGGGGCGTCCGCGTTCAGCCCCAGCTGCATCTCGGCCAACTCCGTCGAGCTGTGCGCCTCCCGGGGCGCGGGCCGCTCCTCGGCCACCGGGGTCTGCTCGGCCGCCTGCGGCACCGACGCCGACGGGGCCTGTCGGGGCGCCGACTGGGAAAGCCCCTCGACGTCCAACTCCTCGTCGCCCGGCTCGTAGGAGCCGGTCTCCAGATGGCGCTGCCGCTCGGTCGCCGTGTGGATGCCCAGTGCCGACCGCGTCTCGAACGGCAGGAAGTCCAGCGCCAGCCGGCGGAAGATGTAGTCCACGATGGACTGCGCCATCCGCACGTCCTGGTCGTCCGTCATGCCTGCCGGCTCGAAGCGCATGTTGGTGAACTTCGAGACATAGGTCTCCAACGGCACCCCGTACTGGAGGCCGACCGAGACCGCGATGGAGAAGGCGTCCATCATCCCGGCGAGCGTCGACCCCTGCTTCGACATCTTCAGGAAGACCTCGCCGAGGCCGTCGTCCGGGTAGGAGTTGGCCGTCATGTACCCCTCGGCGCCGCCCACCGTGAAGGAGGTGGTGATCCCCGGCCGCCCCTTGGGGAGCCGGCGACGCACGGGCCGGTACTCGACGACGCGCTCCGGCTCGGCCGGCTGCTCGCCCTTCTCCGCGTCCTTGGTCTTGGCGGAGAGCGGCTGTCCGACCTTGCTGTTCTCCACGTAGACCGCCAGGGCCTTGACCCCGAGCTTCCAGCCCTGGTGGTAGATCTCCGCGACGTCGTCGACGGTGCTGCTGCTTGGCATGTTGACCGTCTTGGAGATGGCGCCGCTGAGGAACGGCTGGGCGGCCGCCATCATCCGCACGTGGCCCATGGGGGCGATCGACCGCTCCCCCATCGCGCAGTCGAAGACCTCGTAGTGCTCCAGCCGCAGACCGGGCGCGTCGACGACGTTCCCGTGCTCGGCGATGTGGGCGACGATCGCCTCGACCTGCTCCGGCTGGTAGCCGAGGCGCTTGAGCGCCTTGGGCACCGTGTTGTTGACGATCTGCATCGAGCCGCCGCCGACGAGCTTCTTGTACTTCACCAGCGCGAGGTCGGGCTCGACCCCGGTGGTGTCGCAGTCCATCATCAGCCCGATGGTGCCGGTCGGCGCCAGCACGGACGCCTGCGCGTTGCGGAAGCCGTGCTTGTCACCGAGGCGGACGACGTCCCGCCAGGCGGCGGTGGCCGCCGCCCACACCGGGGTGTCGAGGTCGTCGGAGCGCTGGGCCGCGTCGTTGGCGTCGGCGTGCTGGCGCATGACGCGCTTGTGGGCGTCCGCGTTGCGCGCGTAGCCCTCGTAGGGGCCGACGACCGCCGCCAGTTCCGCCGAACGCCGGTAGGAGGTGCCGGTCATCAGCGAGGTGATCGCGCCGGCGAGGGCCCGGCCGCCGTCCGAGTCGTAGGCGTGGCCGGTGGCCATCAGCAGCGCGCCCAGGTTGGCGTAGCCGATGCCCAACTGGCGGAAGGCGCGGGTGGTCTCGCCGATCTTCTCCGTCGGGAAGTCCGCGAAGCTGATGGAGATGTCCATCGCGGTGATGACCAGCTCAACCACCTTGGCGAAGCGCTCGGCGTCGAAGGACTGGTTGCCCTCGTCGTCGTCGGAGAGGAACTTCATCAGGTTCAACGAGGCGAGGTTGCACGAGGAGTTGTCCAGGTGCATGTACTCGCTGCACGGGTTGGACGCGGTGATCCGGCCCGACTCGGGGGAGGTATGCCACCGGTTGATGACGTCGTCGTACTGGATCCCGGGGTCCGCGCAGACGTGGGCGGCCTCGGCCATCTTCCGGAAGAGCTTCCGCGCGTCGACGTGCTCGATGATCTCGCCCGAGGTGCGGCCCCGCAGCCCGAAGGACTCGCCGGCCTCGACCGCGCGCATGAACTCGTCGTTCACCCGGACCGAGTTGTTCGCGTTCTGGTACTGCACGGAGGTGATGTCGTCGCCCCCGAGGTCCATGTCGAAGCCCGCGTCGCGCAGGGCGCGGATCTTCTCCTCCTCCTTGACCTTGGTCTCGATGAACGCCTCGATGTCCGGGTGGTCGACGTCCAGCACCACCATCTTGGCGGCCCGGCGGGTGGCGCCGCCGGACTTGATGGTCCCGGCGGAGGCGTCGGCACCGCGCATGAACGAGACGGGGCCGGAGGCGTTGCCGCCCGAGGAGAGGAGTTCCTTGGAGGAGCGGATGCGGGAGAGGTTCAACCCGGCGCCTGAGCCGCCCTTGAAGATCATCCCCTCTTCCTTGTACCAGTCGAGGATCGACTCCATGGAGTCGTCGACCGAGAGGATGAAGCAGGCACTGACCTGCTGCGGCTGGGCCGTGCCCACGTTGAACCAGACCGGCGAGTTGAAGCTGAAGACCTGGTGCAACAGCGCGTAGGTCAGCTCGTGCTCGAAGATCTCGGCGTCGGCCGGGGAGGCGAAGTAGCCGAACTTCTCGCCCGCCGCGCGGTAGGTGTGCACCACGCGGTCGATCAGCTGCTTGAGGCCGGTCTCCCGCTGCGGCGTGCCGACAGCGCCGCGGAAGTACTTGCTGGTGACGATGTTGACCGCGTTCACCGACCAGAAGTCGGGGAACTCGACGCCACGCTGCTCGAAGTTGATCGAACCGTCGCGCCAGTTGGTCATGACGACGTCACGACGCTCCCAGACCACCTCGTCGTAGGGGTGAATCCCCGCGGTGGTGTGAACGCGTTCGACCCGCAGCCCCTTGGTGCCCTTGCCGCCCTTGGCCCGTGAGCCCCGTGCCGGGCCGCTCGTCGTCTCAGTCATTCCGCCTCCCTGTTCGGGCATGACGCCCTGCTGTGCCCGGCCTGAACCGGAACACCCGTGCTGTTGTGAACTGTTGGCCGACGCGCGGCGATGCGCTCCGGTCAGGTCTTGTCCGCGACGCCGCCCTCGGCGTCCTCGGGTTGCCGCTGGGGCGAGGGCCCTCCGGGGGCCATGTCGCGCAGCTCGGCGATGGCGGACTCGAAGTCCTCCAGCGACTCGAACGCCCGGTAGACGGACGCGAATCGGAGATAGGCGACCAGGTCGAGCTCGCGGAGCGGCCCGAGTATCGCCAGGCCCACGTCGTGGGTGGACAGCTCCGCGCTGCCGGTGGCGCGCACGGCCTCCTCGACCCGCTGGCCGAGCAGCGCCAGCGCGTCCTCGGTGACGGGGCGCCCCTGACACGCCTTGCGCACGCCGGAGATCACCTTGTTCCGACTGAACGGCTCGGTGACGCCGCTGCGCTTGATCACCATCAGTGAGGCGGTCTCGACCGTCGTGAAGCGACGGGAGCAGCTCGGACACTGGCGACGGCGACGGATCAGCGTCCCGTCGTCGGCGGTGCGACTGTCCACGACACGGCTGTCGGAGTGGCGGCAGAAGGGGCAGTGCATGGCCTTCTCCCCTCTCCCTAGTGGTGACTCACAGTAGCCAGGCGCGGTGTCCCGGCATGACGGCAGCACTCGGCCTGACCGCCGGAGCAGGCCCGTCGAGGCACTGCCAAGCATAAGCGATTCCTTCGGACAGCGAAGACTCGGGACCACAATTTGTGGGACGGCGGGACACACTTCACCACTAGATCTGGTGGTGAGCTGTCAACATCATCCGTGCGCGTGTCGCGCCGGGAGCGCCGTCGGGGCACCGCGGCAGAGGACCGCGGGGGCAGGGCGGGGCCGACCGCCGCAGGGGAGGTTATCGCACGACCCGGTTACCGTTCGCACCCGGGACCGGATAGCGTGGGGGATCAATACACCCCGGACATGGCCCCAGGTATTCAATCGCGAAATTTTCACTCGAACGTGTGTTTGGCGCAACCTTTCGATACCAACTACCGTTGTCTGACTAGGGAGTACCACCTGAGAAGGGGCCTGCATGACCACCGCAGCAGACGACGCCATCACCGCCGCTGAGCGCCGCCAGGACCGGATGGGCACCCCGGGTGCCGGCCGGGCGATGCCCGGCCGCCCGCCGGGGATCAGGGCCGACAGCTCGGGGCTGACCGACCGCCAGCGCCGCGTGATCGAGGTGATCCGCGACTCGGTGCAGCGCCGCGGCTACCCGCCGTCGATGCGGGAGATCGGCCAGGCCGTGGGCCTCTCCAGCACCTCCTCCGTGGCCCACCAGCTGATGGCCCTGGAGCGCAAGGGCTTCCTGCGCCGCGACCCGCACCGCCCCCGCGCCTACGAGGTGCGCGGTGCCGAGGCGCCCGCGCCCCCCGCCACGGACACCGCGGGCAAGCCCGCCGCCTCCTATGTGCCCCTCGTCGGCCGCATCGCCGCCGGTGGCCCGATCCTGGCCGAGGAGTCGGTGGAGGACGTCTTCCCCCTCCCCCGCCAACTGGTCGGCGACGGTGAGTTGTTCGTCCTCAAGGTGGTCGGTGACTCCATGATCGAGGCCGCCATCTGCGACGGCGACTGGGTCACGGTCCGCCGCCAGCCGGTCGCGGAGAACGGCGACATCGTCGCCGCCATGCTGGACGGCGAGGCCACGGTCAAACGCTTCAAGCGGGAGGACGGCCAGATCTGGCTGCTTCCGCACAACGCCGCCTACCAGCCGATTCCCGGGGACGAGGCCACCATCCTGGGCAAGGTGGTCGCGGTGATGCGGCGGGTCTGACGCCCCTCGCCCCCACCCGCCCCCTCCCATCGAGGGGGCACTCCGCGGCAGGCTCCCCTGAGCCGGCCGCTCACGCCAGGCTTCCCTGAGAGGCCCACCCTCAGGTGCCGTTCGCCGACGCGGCGGCGTCCCGCGCTGCCGCGTCGATCGCCGCCAGGGAGCGGCGCACCTGGTTCCGGTCCGTCGTGTACCAGAAGTCGGGCATCGAGGCCCGCAGAAAGCTCCCGTACCTGGCCTTCTCCAACCGGGGATCCAGGACGGCGACGACCCCCTTGTCCCCGCTGGAGCGCACCAGCCGCCCGGCCCCCTGCGCCATCAGCAGCGCGGCGTGCGTCGCGGCCACCGCCATGAAGCCGTTCCCCCCCTTCTCCTCCACCGCCTTCTGACGGGCGCTGACCAGCGGATCGTCCGGCCGGGGGAAGGGCACCCTGTCCATCACGACCAACTGACAGCTCGGCCCCGGCACGTCGACGCCCTGCCAGAGCGAGAGCGTCCCGAAAAGACACGTCCGCGGGTCCTCGGCGAAAGCCTTGATCAGCTCGCCCAGGGTCTCCTCCCCCTGGAGCAGAATCGGCAGGTCCAGCCGGCCGCGCAGCTCCTGGGCGGCGGCCTGCGCGCCGCGCATCGAGGAGAAGAGCCCGAGCGTCCTCCCGCCCGCGGCCTCCACCAGCTCGGCCAGCTCGTCGAGCATGTCGCTCCTGCTGCCCTCACGTCCCGGCGGCGAGAGGTGCTTGGCGACGTAGAGGATGCCCTGCTTGCGGTAGTCGAACGGCGAGCCCACGTCGAGGCCCTGCCAGACCGGCAGCTCCTCGCCGCGCTCCCCCTCGGGCGCCAGTCCCAGGGAGGCGCCCACCCCGTTGAAGTCGCCGCCGAGCTTGAGCGTGGCCGAGGTCAGCACCACCGAGCGGTCGGTGAAGAGCTTCTCCCGCAGCAGCCCCGAGACCGACAGCGGCGCCACCCGCAGCGAGGCGCCGAAGCGGTCGTGTCGTTCGCACCAGATGACGTCGAACTCCGAGCCCTGACAGAGCCGTTCGGCGACCGACTGCACGCTCTCCGCCGAGGCGAGCGCCTGCTTGCGCACCGCGTCCTCGTCCGCCACCGAGGAGTCCTTGGTGGCCCCGAGCGCCGTGATCACCGCGCGCGACGCGTCCCGCAGCGCCGCCACCGCGTAGCCCAGGTCCTCGGGCAGCGACTCCAGGCGCCCGGGCAGGGCCAGCTCCATCAGCCGCTCGAAGCTCTCCGCCGCCGTCTGGAGCTGGTCGGCCACCTTCTCGTCCACCAGCTTGGCCGCCCGGCGGACCGCGCGGTTCACCCCGCCGGGGGTCAGCTCTCCGGTGGCGACCCCCGTCACCCGCGAGACCAACTCGTGCGCCTCGTCCACGATCAGCACCTCGTGCCCCGGGAGCACCGGGGCGCCCTCGATCGCGTCGATGGCCAGCAGCGCGTGGTTGGTGACGATCACCTCGGCGACCTTGGCCCGCTCCCTGGCCGCCTCGGCGAAGCACTCCATGCCGTAGACGCACCTGCTCGCACCCAGGCACTCTCGGGAGGAGACCGAGACCTGCGACCAGGCACGGTCCGAGACGCCGGGAGAGAGGTCGTCCCGGTCCCCCGACTCCGTCTCGTCCGCCCAGTCCCGCAGCCTCAGCAGGTCCTTGCCGAGCCGGCTGGTCGGGCCGCCCATCGCCTGGGCGGCCTCCAGCGGGTCGAAGAGGCCCTGCTCGTCGTCGCTGGGCACGCCCTCGTGCAGCCTGTGCAGACACAGGTAGTTGGACCGGCCCTTGAGCGTGGCGTACTCGGGCCGCCGCCGCAGCAGCGGCCGCAGGGCCTCGACCGTGCGCGGCAGGTCCCGCTCGATCAGCTGCCGCTGGAGCGCCAGGGTGGCCGTGGCGACGACCACCCGGTCGCCGCCCGCGATGGCCGGCACCAGGTACCCCAGCGACTTGCCGGTGCCGGTGCCGGCCTGGATCAGCAGGTGCGAACCGTCCTCGACCGCGCCGGCCACGGCCTGGGCCATGGCCACCTGACCAGGCCGTTCTGAGCCGCCCACGGCGACGACGGCGGCGTGCAACAGCTCGGTGAGGGAGGGCTTCCCCGATGTGCCAGTCATAGGGCCCCACACCCTACGCGGGCCCACTGACAACGCGCCGGCCACGGGTCGTCCCTCAGCCAGGATTGAGCGGGTTGGCGACGGTGCCCAGCACGGCGGCGTGCGGCCGGCTCGACCTGTCGCGGTAGCCGTCGAGCTGGAGGCGGTTGCGGTTGAGGCAGAGGCGCTGGATCCTCGGGACCAGCAGGTCGAAGGTCTCGAACCGGTGTTTGAGCTCGGGGAAACGGTGCTGGTAGGCGAGGATCTCGGCCCGCACGAGCGCCCAGAAGTCGACCTCCGGCACCCGCAGCCGCTCCTCGCACAGGGGCGCCAGGAAGCGGAAGACGCCGACGAACAGCCCCGAGTGGATGAACTGGGTGAGGAACGAGGGCTGCTCGGTCAGCAGCACCTCCCGCACCTCGATCGGCATTCCCTCGAACTCGGGCAGCGGCTCCGCGCTCAGGTTGACGTCGTCGACGAAGTCCTTGACCGCCAGCCGCACCGGGATGTCCCGCTCGTCGAAGACCACCAGCGCGTTCTCCCCGTGCGGCGAGAAGACCGTGCCGTAGCGGTACAGGAAGTGCAGCAGCGGCGGGAGCAGCACGGCGAAGAGGCGACGCAGCCACTCCCGCGGCTCGAGGCCGGAGCGGCGCACCAGCTCGGCCGTGAACGAGTGCCCCCGCCCGTCGGTGCTGAGCAGGGAGGCGAGGGTCCGGGCGCGTTCGTGCGGTTCCAGAAAGGAGTCGATCGGCTCCCGCCAGATACAGCCAAGAAGCTCCCGGTACTGATAGGGAACGCCGGCCAGCCGATCGTAGAGCGGATGCTCCACGGTCACCGAGGCGGTCTCCCCCAGCAGGATCACCCGGGTCTCCTCGGCGAGGAACGGGTCCGCGTCCCGCAGCCCGAGCACCCAGGCGGTGACGGCCGGGGCGGCCAGGGTGCGCTCGGTGGGCAGCCCGCGCCACACCAAGGTGTTCAGGATGGACAGCGGCAGCTTGACCGAACGCGCGTGCGGGCGGCTGACGTTGAGGAACGTGCGGATCGACTGCTGCGGCAGCCGCAGGTCGCCGTCGCTCGGCAGCGGGACGAGCAGCCCGGCAGCGATCTGCGGCGCGTAGAGCGTGGCTATGCTCTCGTCCCACTGCCAGGGGTGGATCGGCAGCCACAGGTACTCCTCGGGCCGCAGCCCCCGCTCGGTCAGGACGCGGGCGAAGCTCTCGCGGGTGGTCTCGGAGAGCTCCTGGGCGTAGAGCGCGTCCTCGTCGGCCACCACCCCCGTCCCCCGGTAGGTGGCCAGCGAACGGTGCACGGCCAGCCAGGGCAGGGCGCTCGGGGTACGCGCCTCGGGGGCCCAGCGGCGGGTGTCGCTGGCGGAGAAGCCCAGCCGCCCCTTGTTGGCGACCAGCCAGGGGTGCCCGGTCTGCCGTCCCTCCAGGCCCGCGTGGTCCAGCTCCACCAACCGCTCGACGGGCAGTTGCTCGGCGGCGAGGGCGGCGTCGGCGCCGAGGGTGGCGGTCAGTTCACGGATCAGATGGCCGGTGGTGTCGCCGGAGAGCCCCAGCACCCGGTCGTGCGCCGCGGCGACGAACTCCAGGGGGTCGGCGTCCGGGGTGATCGAGGAAGGATCGATTCGCCAGTGGCCGTAGGCCCCGCGCCGGGCGCGGAACCGGTAGGTCAACTCCTCATTGACGGGCAGCTCGTAGCCGCCCGGCTGTCCGTGCTCGGCGTACGGGGTGATGATGCCCTCGTAGGCGAACTCGGCCAGCATCTTGGCGAACAGCTCGCGCGACGCGCGGCGCCAGCGTCCGCTCTCGGACCGCTCGGGGTCGGAGGGCGGCCCGGCGGGGTCGGCGGCGGAGCCCGGGGGGAATCCGGAACTCGGGCCGGTATCCGGTCCGGGGATCGGGGCTGTGCTCGGTATGGACAACGGTCGCTCCCTTGGTGAGGCCGGCGAGGCCGGTGATCGAGTGGTGCGGTGGTGCGGGCGAGGTGGGGCCGGTCGGGCCCGTGCCGGGGAGGCGACGCGGGCTGCCGACCGGCCCTCAGCGCCGCCTGACCAGCAGGGCGGCACGCTTGTCCGGCAGTCGCAGCTCCGCCGTCTTGCGGAAGCCGGCCGCGCGGAAGGCGGCCAGGGAGGCCACGTTCCGCACGTCGGGCTCGGCGACCACCCGGGGGGCGCGGGGGGCGTGCTCCAGCACCGCGTCCGCCACCGCGCGCAGCAGCACCGAGCCGAGGCCCCGCCCCCGGTCCTCCGGGGGGCCGATCGCGAGATGGACGCCCATGTCGTGGAGCAGGGCCGGATAGTGGGCGGCGAGCGGGTCGAGATCGGCGCGGTAGATCTCCCAGTAGCTCATCGCCCGGCCGTCCAGCAGCCCCAGGCAGGGCAGGCTGTGGCCGCCGGGCACCAACTGCCGGCGCACCTGCTCGGCGGTCCGCTCGGCCGGCCCGGCCAGCTGCCAGAAGGCGTCCACGGCCGGGTCGTTCATCCAGCCGGTGAGCAGCGGGAGATCGCGTTCCGGGTCCACGGGCCGCAGTCGGAAGGAGCCGGCGACCGTCGGGCGCGGTGGCCAGTCGGCGAGCCCCGCCAACGGCTCGACCGGCGCCGTCGGCGACCCCTCGGGGGGCGACGTCGAAGGGGTGGTCACGCTCCGTCTCCTCTCCGTTGCTACGCGGTTCTCGGTCCGCTGTGCTCCGCGTCGGTCGTGCTCGTTCTCGTTCTCGCTCGGTCGTGCTCGGTCGTTCTCGGTCGTTCTCGTTCTCGGTCGCTGCGGCGGTGTGGGGCTCAGCGGGGGGCCAGGGGGTTGGCCAGCGCGACGTAGACCGACTGGCCGTCGACCGGGCCGGTCAGCTCGTCCATGCCGCGCAGGCGGGTCAGCAGGTTGGCCTTGCAGCGCAGGGTGCCGGCCGTCAACAGGTGGGAGACCAGCGGCGAGACCGGGCCGTCCGCACGCCCCGCCTCCTCGGCGAGGAAGGCCCGGACGACCGCGAGCAGCGCCGTCTCCTCGGCGAGCCCCTGCGCGCCCAGGGCGCCGACCAGGCCCAGGATGTTGTTGATCCCCAGGTAGTAGGCGAAGCGCTCGTCGGTCACGGCGTCCGGCACGAAGGTGTCGGAGCGCTCCCCCAGCCCCGGCGACCTCCGCCGGAGCGCGGCCCGGTGGGAGTCACGGAAGTAGTAGCCCTGGTTGTCCCGGTACCGGCCGCCGACCGGCCACCCCTCGGCGTCGAGCAGGACCAGCGTGTTCTGCTGGTGGGCCTCCAGCGCGACGCCGGCGTGCGCGTCGAGCCAGAGCACCGGACGCACCACCGCGCGCAGATACCGCCCCAGCCACTCCTCGGCGACCGCCGCCCGGCCGGCGCCCGTGCTCTCGGCCAACCGACGCACCACCTCGGCGAGGCGCGAGGAGAACGCGCCCGACCGGCCCGGCCAGGGGCGCTGCGCGGTGAGCGCGGCCAGGCAGAGCACGTCGTCCTCGGGGCCGAACGGGCTCTGCCGCAGCAGCGTGTCCATCCCCGGGATCGGCCGCCCCGCCAGGTCGTCGACGGCGAGCCAGGCCGGGTCCCTGACGATGTCGAAGCCGGGACCGCAGGCGGCGCGCAGCTCGGCGGCGAGGCCGCCCTCCAGGAGGCGGTGCGCCTCGACGCCCCGGTGCAGCTCCTTGCGGAGGTTCTCCCGGCGGGAGTTGGTGATCCACAGGCCGAGGGAGAGCTTCAGCATCACCTCTGCGCCGGGGCGCAGCACCGTGCGGACCGAGGAGGTCGGGTGCCACGGGGGGCCGTGCTCGCCCAGATCGTGGAGGAGCCCTTCGGCGAACAGCTCGGCGACGGCGGGGCGGTGCGCCACGTCCCTGGCCTGCCAGGGGTGGAGCGGCAGCGGGACCGTGCCGGGCGGCAGGGGCAGGGGCGCGCCGGCCGCCCTGGCGGCCAGGGTCTCGGCGGGGACCTCGCCTCCCTCCTCGCGCCAGGCGGAGTCGGTGGCGAGCACCGCGCGGTCGACGGCCAGCCAGTGCAGCCGGAAAGAACCGCGCAGCTCGGGCGAGCAACGGGCGGCCTCCCGGCCGGCGATGCCCTCCAGGCTCTTGGGGTTGGGGTGGAGCGGGTGCCCGAGGAGCACCGACTGCTCGGCGTCGAGGAAGGCGTGCCCGTGCCGCGCCGGGCCGGGCTCGGCCCTGCGGTGCGCGAGGAAGAGCGCCGTCCTGCGCTGGGAGTCGGCGACCCGCCCGACGAGCGCCGCGGTCTCCCCGTCCACCCGTCCGCCGGCCGCGCTCGCCGCCTCGCGGCCGAGCAGCGCGGCCAGCGTCACCGCGTCCAGCGGCGGGGCGCCGACCGGAGCCGTCGCCAACTCGGGCACCCCGAAACGGTGCCACCCCGTCGCCGACCAGTGGCGCACCGGGACGCGCAGCGCGGCGCCCGAGGCCGGCAGCGGCAGGGCGAGCACGCCGCCCGCCGGCCGGGCCACCCCCGTCTCCCTGATCCAGCAGCGCAACAGCCCCTCGCACGCGGCGGCGTCGGCCGCGACCTCCGGGTCCGGGTGCGTGAGCGGATCGACGTCGTCCGGCCGTTCGCCCGGCGCTCCGGCGTGCTCGACGGGGAAGCCGTGGGAGGTGGAGGAGCGACGGGGGAGGTCGTCCGGCGCGTGGCGGGTCTGGCGGGGCACGGAGTGCTCGACGAGCCCGGCGGAGGACGCGGGGCCCTGCGGAACGGAGGAGATCGGGGGGACGGGGGAAACCGAGGAGGCCGCCTCCTGCTGTGCGCCATGGTCGGGGCGGGGGCGTGCGTTCATCGGGGTGCGGCGCGGCGACACCCGGGTCAACCGAGCGGACGCGCCTCCCTCCTTCGTGTGAATTCTTGAGCCCCGTCGGGCAGTTGGTCGGAGTGCGGTGACGTACCACCATTCGTAGTAACGACCGAGTGCCTCCCGGATCACGGGCGGTCATCGGATTTCTTGTCCGAAAGTCCCCTGGCGACCGTGGGGAACCGGGGACCCGGTCATCGCCGTCAAGATGGACACCGGCATAGTTGGGGGGCGCCTGACCCGTCAGGCGAGTCTGCCTAGCCCATGCGAAGAACCACTGCTTCAGGGGGATTGACCCATGTCACCGATACGCCGACGGGCATCGCGTCGCCGCATCGCGCTGGCGACGACGGGAATGGCCGTGTGCCTCGCGTTGACCGCCACCGCGTGCAATGACGACGACTCGGGCGACAACGCGCAGCCCAGTGAGGAGACGCCGTCCGAGGGGGGAGACGAGCTCCAGGACGTGCTCGACAACCTGCCCTTCGAGTTCGACGTGGACCGCTGGGTCGAGGGTGGCTGGGAGGACTGGGACCAGGACACCTGGCTGCGCGAGATCGGCGACTTCGTCAACCCGATCATCGAGGGTCTGTGGGACACCGACCGGATGGGCGAGGCGGAGGACCCCGACCAGTCGATCGACGACGGTCAGATCGACGAGGACGCCAACGCGCCCGACGCGGACGACCCGATGGACGACCGCGGCGTCACCGACCTGGAGCCGACGCCCATCGAGGCGGAGGCCGTGCCGACGCCCTACACGGAGAACGGCGCGCCGATAGGCAAGGTCTTCTTCGACAGCCCCGAGGGCCCGATGGTCTGCTCCGGCACCGTGGTCAAGGACCCGGCCCGCCCGGGCCAGTCCAACCTGGTGGCCACCGCCGGCCACTGCGTCCACGCGGGCGTGGGCGGCGGCTGGTACCGGAACCTGAGCTTCGTCCCGGCCTACAACAACGACGGCCTGTCGGCGATGGAGGCGGAGAACGAGGCCAACGCGGGCTCCGTCCACCCGTACGGCATCTACTGGGCCACCTACGTCTCGACCACCCAGTACTGGCTGGAGAACGGCACCACCACCGGCGGCGAGGGCGCGCACGGCGACTTCGCGATCATGTCGGTGGAGCCCGAGGACGGCAGCGGCCGTTCGCTGGAGGAGACGGTCGGCTCCGCCGTCGACATCAACTTCGACGCCCCCGCCGTCTCGGGCCTCGGTGACACCACGCTCTACGGCTTCCCGGCCGCCGAGCCCTACGACGGCGCGCTGATGTACCGGTGCACCGACACCCCGGGCCGGCTGACGATCGACCCGACGATGCCCGTTCTGTACTGGGCGGGCTGCACCATGACCGGTGGCTCGTCCGGCGGCCCGTGGCTGCGCGCGGGCGACGACGGCGAGGCCGAGCTGGTCTCGGTCAACTCGATCGGCCCGCTGGAGAGCACCTGGCTCGCGGGACCGCGCCTCGACGTGGAGGCCCAGGAGGTCTTCGACAGCGTCAGCGGTTACGAGGGCTGATCACGCGGGACACCGCGGGAGGGGCCGGCGACGCGATGGCGCCGCCGGCCCCTCGGCGTTCCGGGTGCGGGGCGACCGCCCCGCACCCGGCTCAGGCGCGGGCGGTGGAGAGCGGGCCGCGGCGGGTGTCACCGCCGGGAACCGGCTCGGAGGGGTCGGCGCCGAGGGCGACCACGCGGTTGTCGGCGTCGACATGGACGACGGAGGGACGCAGCGCGCGGGCCTCGGCGTCGTCGACCTGGGCGTAGCTGATCAGGATCACCAGGTCACCGGGCTTGACCAGGTGCGCGGCCGCGCCGTTGATCCCGATGACGCCGGAGCCGCGACGGCCCTCGATGACATAGGTCTCCAGGCGGTTGCCGTTGTCGATGTCGACGATGTGCACCTGCTCGCCGGGGAGCAGGTCGGCGGCGTCCATCAGGTCGGCGTCTATGGTCACCGAACCCACGTAGTGCAGGTCGGCCTCCGTCACCGTGGCTCGGTGGATCTTCGACTTGAACATGGTTCGCAGCATCGCGGTACTCCAGGAGCTCGGCTCCCTGCCTGCGTTTTCGCAGGTCAAGGGCAGTTTCCATACCATACAACAAGCACTGTGCGCGGAGGTGTTCCCGGACAGGGCCCACCGTTCCGTGGACCACGTCAGCCTACGCGCGGCCTCGCGACGGCCCGCCGGGGGTGTCGGGCCCCGCACGCGCGAAGCCGGAGGGCCCCGACCCGCGAGGCGTCTCGCGGGTCGGGGCCCTCCGGCCGGTCGCGCTGGGAGGTCCCGCTGGTCAGGACCTGGTGGCGAGGGTGAACCGCTCCAGCAGGGCGCCCAGCTCCGGGTGCACCCTCGCCTTCAGCAGGGTGCCCTCGCCGGTGTGCTCCTCGGAGAGCACCTCGCCCTCCTCGTGCACCCGGGAGACCAGGGCGCCCTCGGTGTAGGGCACCAGCGCCTCCAACTCCACCGAGGGATGCGGCAGCCGCTCCTCGATGAGGGCGAGCAGCTCCTCCATCCCCAGGCCGCTGTGGGCGGAGACGGCGATCGCCTGGCGCTCGGTGCGCAGCAGCCGCTGGAGGATCACCTCATCGGCGATGTCCGCCTTGTTGACCACGACGATCTCCGGCACGTCCCGCGCGCCGACATCGTTGATCACCTCTCGGACGGCGGCCAACTGCTCCTCCGGCGCCGGGTGCGAACCGTCCACGACGTGCAGGATCAGGTCCGCGTCGCCGACCTCCTCCATCGTCGACCGGAACGCCTCGACCAGGTGGTGCGGCAGATGGCGCACGAAGCCCACCGTGTCGGCCAGGGTGTAGGAACGCCCGCCCGGCGTCTCGGCCTTGCGGACCGTCGGGTCGAGCGTGGCGAACAGCGCGTTCTCCACCAGGACACCGGCCCCCGTGAGGCGGTTGAGCAGGGAGGACTTCCCCGCGTTGGTGTAGCCGGCGATGGCGACCGAGGGGACCTCGCGGCGGTTGCGCTCGCGCCGCTTGACGTCACGCCCGACCTTCATCTGGGCGATCTCCCGACGCATCTTCGCCATCTTCTCGCGGATGCGCCGCCGGTCCGTCTCGATCTTGGTCTCACCGGGGCCGCGGGTCGCCATCCCGCCGCCACCGCCGCCGCCCATCTGCCGGGAGAGCGACTGACCCCAGCCGCGCAGCCGGGGCAGCATGTACTGCATCTGGGCCAGGGCCACCTGCGCCTTGCCCTCACGGGACTTGGCGTGCTGGGCGAAGATGTCGAGGATCAGGGCGGTGCGGTCGACCACCTTGACCTTGACGACGTCCTCCAGGTGGATCAACTGCCCCGGACTCAGCTCGCCGTCGCAGACCACGGTGTCGGCCGCCGTCTCGACGACCAGGTCGCGCAGCTCCTGGGCCTTGCCCGAGCCGATGTAGGTGGCCGGGTCCGGCCGGTCGCGGCGCTGGATCACGCCGTCGAGCACCATGGCGCCCGCCGTCTCGGCGAGCGCGGCCAGCTCGGCCAGCGAGTTGTCCGCGTCCTGGGCGGTACCCGAGGTCCAGACACCGACCAGCACCACGCGCTCCAGGCGCAGTTGGCGGTACTCGACCTCGGTGACGTCCTCCAGCTCGGTCGAGAGGCCGGCGACCCGCCGCAGCGCGGCGCGCTCCTCCCGCTCGAACTGCTCGCCGTCCCGGTCATCGGAGATTTCGTTCCAGGCGACGTCCTCATCCATCAGGGCGTCGGCCCGGCGGTTCGCCGTGGAGTGGCGCTGGGTGTCCTGAGGAAGGGAAGAGAAGGTCAATGCGATCCTTAGGTTCGACTGGGTCAGCCGCCCGGTGGGGCCGCCACGAGGAGGGCCGCCGCAGGGGCTGGGGAACTGGGCCTGCTCGGGGAACGCCCGGGCCGCCGGGATGATTCCCGGCCGCCGCCCCGGGCGCGCCGGGGCTCCTCCGCCATGGTGGCACGGCGGTGGCCCCGGGGCACCGGATTAACGGCCCGACGCCCGGCCCGCGCCCGGCCAGGGGCCCCGGCCGTGGCCGGAGCCCCGGCTCACGGGTGCAGCCGGACCGCGCGCGAGACGTCATACACGCCGGGTACCCGGCGCATGGCCCGCATCAACCTCGGCAGCCCCGACGCGTCGGGGAGCCGCAGCGTGTAGGTGTGGCGGACCCGCTGCTGTCGCGGCGGCTCCACCTCGGCGTGCACCACGGCCGCGCCGTGCAGCGCCAGGGCCTCGGTGAGGTCGGCCAGCAGCTCGGGCCGCCCCAGCGCCTCCGCCTGGAGGGTGACCCGGCAGCCGCCCGAGGCGGACCGCCAGCGGACCGCCAGCGCCGCGCGCCCGCCGTCGACCATCTCCACGGCCGTCGGGCACTCCTGCCGATGCACGGTCACGGCGCCGCCCCGCACCGCGAAGCCGCAGGCGGCGTCCGGCGGAACGGGCGTGCAGCAGCGCGCCAAGCGCACCTGCGCGCGGGGCGCGCCCGGCACGAGCGCCGCCTCCTCCTCGCCCGCCGGCGCGCCGTCGTGCGCCGGCGGCTCCGGCTCGGGCGCGGGGGGCCTGGCCTCCTCGCCACGCTCGCTCTCCGGTCGCGCGCCCCCGGTCTTCAGCCAGGAACGGATCGCGACCCGGGCCGCGGGGGTCGTCGCGTGCTCCAGCCACTCGGGCGAGGGGCCCGAGCCCCCGTCGCCGGCGAGCAGCAGCTGAACGGTGTCGCCGTCGCGCAGCACGGTGCGCAGGTTCGCCAGCCGGCCGTTGACCCGGGCCCCCATGCAGGAGTGGGCCGCCGCGCCGTGCCGGGCATAGGCCGCGTCCACGCAGGTCGCGCCGACCGGCAGTTGGAGCGGACCGTCCTCGGGGGCGCCGGCGAAGACGGTGATCTCCCGGTCCCTGGCCAGCTCCTCGCGCAGCTCGGTCCAGAAGGTGTCGGAGTCGGTCGCCTGCTCCTGCCACTTCAGCAGCCGGGAGAGCCAGCCGGGGCGCGTCGGGTCGCCCGCGCGCTCCGGCTCCTCGGGGCCCGCCTCCGCCTCGGCGGAGCGGTGCGGGTCGCCGAGGGCGATCACGCCGTTCTCCGCGACGCGGTGCATGGCGTGGGTGCGGACCAGCACCTCGGCGACGTCGCCCGCCGGGGTGGCGAAGGCGGTGTGCAGGGACTGGTACAGGTTGAACTTGGGGGCGGCGACGAAGTCCTTGAACTCGGAGACCACCGGGGTGAGACAGGTGTGCAGCTCCCCGAGGACCGCGTAGCAGTCGGCGTTCTCCCCGACGAGGATCAGCAGCCGCCCGTAGTCCCAGGCGCCCAGCTCCCCGCGTTTGAGCCGGGCGCGGTGCACGGAGAAGAGGTGGCGCGGCCGGATCTGGACCTCGGCGGCGATGCCGGCCTCCCGCAGGACGCCGCGCACCAGCGAGGCGGCCTCGGTCAGCGGGTCCGGCCGCCCGTGGTGGGCGAGCACCAGCTCCCTGGCCTCGCGGTGCTCCTCGGGGTGGAGGACGGCGAAGACCAGGTCCTCCAGCTCCGTCTTGACCGTGTGCACGCCGAGCCGCTCGGCCAGCGGGATCAGCACGTCCCTGGTCACCCGCGCGATCCGCGCCTGCTTCTCGGGCCGCATCACGCCGAGGGTGCGCATGTTGTGCAGCCGGTCGGCGAGCTTGATGGACATCACCCGGACGTCGCTGCCGGTGGCCACCAGCATCTTGCGGAACGTCTCGGACTCGGCGGCGGCGCCGTACTCGACCTTCTCCAGCTTGGTGACCCCGTCCACCAGATGGCCGACCTCGTCCCCGAAGTCGGCCCGCACCTGCTCCAGCGTCACCTCGGTGTCCTCGACGGTGTCGTGCAGCAGGGAGGCCGTCAACGTGGTGGTCTCCGCGCCCAGTTCGGCGAGGATCAGGGTGACGGCCAGGGGGTGGGTGATGTAGGGCTCGCCGCTCTTGCGGGTCTGGCCGCGGTGGGCCTCCTCGGCGATCTGGTAGGCGCGGCGCAGCAGACCGACGTCGGCGCCGGGGTGGTGGCCCCGGTGCGCCTTGGCCAGATGCTCGATGGCGTCGGGGAGCGAGTGGCGGTCCGAGCCGAAGACCGCCGCGCGGCCGAGCTGACGGAGCTTCACGCGGCGGTGACCCCGGCGTGTGGGCGTCGTGCCGCTCGGGGTGGTCGCCTCTGCCGTCATGTGGGGGCACCTCCGCGGTCGGGTGGACCGGACCGCGGCTCATGTCCGGTGGTCCCGTGACCCGGGACAGTCCCGCAGCGGCGCCGGTGCTTGATGCTACCGAGCCCACCACGCGTGGCGGACCGCGGGAGGTCCCGATCGCCGGGGATCACCCATTCAGGTGACGTATGTTCTGGCGAAGCTGTCCGAAAGAGGCCGCTCAGAGGCTGAGGAATGACGTTTCGTCGCCTGGAGGCGCGCCCCGGGGCGCCTCGAACGCGCCCCGGGCAGGCGAACATCAGTCCTCGCTCGTCAACAGCCCCGGGGCAAGCGTGCCCTCGGCCACGATCACGGCTGGCCCGGTCATGCTCACGGTGCCGTCGACGGCCTCCGTGATCTCCAGCCGACCGCCCGGCACGTCCACCGCGTAGGTCACCGGCCGACCGTCCACGGCCGGGTCGCGGCCGTCCCTGCGGGCGGCGGCCACCATCACGGCGCAGGCCCCGGTGCCGCAGGAGCGGGTCTCCCCCGAGCCGCGCTCGTGGACGCGCAGCGCCACATGACGCTCCCCCCGGTCCACCACGAACTCCACGTTGGTGCCCTGCGGGTAGGCCGCGGCCGGGCGCACCACCGGCGCTTCGCGCAGGGGCCCGGCGTGGGCGAGGTCGTCGACGAAGGCGACCGCGTGCGGGTTGCCCATGTCCACGTGGTGGGCCGGCCAGTCGCGGGCCCCGACGGCGACGGTCACCGAGGCCGCCGCACCGTCCGGGAGGTGGGCGGCGCCCATCGTCACGGTGACCGGCCCGCGCTCGGGGTCCCGCTCGTCGAACCGCGCCCGGCGCAGGCCGGCCCGGGTGACGACGGTGACCTCGGGGCCCCGCACCAGCCCGGCGTGGCGCAGATAGCGGGCGAAGACGCGCAGCCCGTTGCCGCACATCTCGGCGACGCTGCCGTCGGCGTTGCGGTAGTCCATGAACCACTGGGCCCCGTCGGCCTCCTGGGCCGCCTCGGGGTGAACGGCCGCGCGCACCGCGCGCAGCACGCCGTCGGCGCCGACGCCCGCGCGGCGGTCGCAGAGCCGGGCGACGTCGCCGGCCGTCAGGTCGAGCCGGCCGTCGTGGTCGGGGATGATGACGAAGTCGTTCTCGGTGCCGTGTCCCTTGAGGAACGGCACGCGCCGCGCTGGGGTACCCACCCGTCGATCGTAGTCGCGGGGCGGATCACCGCAGGCCGGCCACCCGCCAGAAGGCCAGGGCGAGGGCGGCGGAGAGCGCCAGGGCGTAGAGCACCAGCAGCCGCCAGTCCGGGCGGCGGCCCGAACCGCGCGGCGGGACGCCGGGCCAGGTGTAGCCGACGCGGCGGGCGGCCATCATGCCCCAGCCGGCCGCCGAGGAGCCGATCAGCAGACCGAGCATCGCGACCACGGCTCCGGCCTCGTCGAAGGCGAAGGCGAGCGGGAAGGCGAACATCAGCGAGCCGAGCAGGCTCAGCAGCACGATGGGCGCGATCAGCGTGAGGCGCAGCCTGCGCGGCGGCCGCAGCTCGCCGTAGGACTCGGCCCGCTCGGCCTCGTCCTCGGGGCCCAGGGAGTCGTCGTCGTGGGGCAGCGCCTCGTCGGGGAGCGGGGCGTTGCCGCGCAGTCCCTCGTCGTCGTCCGAGCCGTCGAACTCCGGCCCGAGCGCCTCGGCCGGTCGCGGCACCGAGGGGGTGACGGACGGCGCGGAATCGTTTGCCCGTTCGGTGGTGCCGCTGGTCTCGCGAGGGCTGGCCTCCATCGCCACGCGCCCTCCCAACTCCACGGTTCCCGGTCGTAGCATCGCGCTCGATGATGGCACGCTCGACGTCCGCTCCCGGGCCCTGGGAGCGTCCCGATGCCATCACGTGATCAGGATGTGACCGCCCGTTCGACGGGGCGCGGGAGAGGCCGCTCGGGCCCGCATGATCATCGCGTCGCACGGGTGCCGCACACTCCGTCGCACAGGTGCCGCACACCCCGGCCGCCGCCGCGGGGCGCCGTTGCCCGACCACGAACGCACGTGGCGCGGCGGGTCGTCTCCCGAGGTGGCCACGGCCCCTCAGCTCCGGTCGGGCGGAGGGGTCTTCAGCCGGTGACCGTCCGCTCGACCCACTCCCACGCGCGGTCCTCCAGCGTCTCCCCCGCCCCGGCGCCCGCGTCCAGCCAGTGGATCCTGGGGTCCCTGCGGAACCACCGGTCCTGCCTGCGGGCGAAGCGGCGGGTGGCCCGCGTCGTCTCCTCCCGGGCGGTGGTCTCGTCGTAGGTACCGTCGAGGGCGGCCAGCACCTGCTGGTAGCCGAGGGCGCGGGAGGCGGTGCGCCCCGCGCGGAGCCCGACGGCTTCCAGGCGGCACACCTCGTCGACGAGGCCGGCGGCCCACATCCGGTCGACGCGCGTCGCGATCCGCTCGTCCAGCTCGGACCTCGGCACCCTGACCCCGAGGTACAGCGTCGGGTAGTGGGCGCGGTCCTCGTCGGGGGCGGGCAGCTGGGCGGTGAACGGGCGGCCGGTGATCTCGATGATCTCCAGGGCGCGCACGACGCGGCGGCCGTTGCTGGGCAGGATCGCCTCGGCGGCCGGCGGGTCCAGCTCGGCGAGTCTGGCGTGCAGGGCACCGCTGCCGACCCGCGCCAGCTCCTCCTCCAGCACGGCGCGGGCACCGGGGTCGGTGCCGGGGAAGGACAGCTCGTCCAGCGCGCCCCGCACGTAGAGGCCCGAGCCGCCGACCACCACGGGGGTGCGGCCGAGCGGCAGCAGCCGGTCGATCTCCGCCCTGGCCAGGCGCTGGTACTCGGCGACGCTCGCGGTGACCGTGACGTCCCAGACGTCGAGGAGGTGGTGCGGCACGCCGCCGCGCTCGGCCGGGGTGAGCTTGGCCGTTCCGATGTCCATGCCCCGGTAGAGCTGCATGGAGTCGGCGTTGATCACCTCGCCCCCGAGCCGTCCGGCCAGCGCCACGGCGAGGTCGGACTTGCCGGCCGCGGTGGGTCCGACGACGGCGATGACGCGGGGCGAGGGAGGGGTGGCGTGCACGCGCCCAGTCTCCCAGAACGCCGACGGGCGCCCGCCGGGTGGGAGCGGCCCGCTCAGGTCCAGGTGGCGACGAGGTAGGCCACCCCGTAGGGCGCCTCGTCGTGCAGGAGCCGGCCGTCGAGGTCGGCGCCCTCGGCGGCGCCGGCGAGCAGCTGCCAGGCGGGGCGGCCGGCGACGTGCAGTTGGCGGGCCAGGACCGGGTCCAGATCGGCCAGGGCCGCGGTGTCCGCGCGGGCGAGGGCGTCGGCCACGGCGCGGTCGAACGGTTCGGCGCGGTCGTCGAAGGCGCCGGGCGCCTTCGCGGTCCGGCAGGCGCTGCCGTCGCCCAGCACCAGCAGGGCCAACCGCCCCTCTTCCGCGCCCAGTCGGCGGCCGGCCTCCAGGCAGTCGGCGGCCTTGGCGTCCTCGGGCAGGGCGCGGGCGGCGACGGGCGCCGCGTCCCAGCGGGTGCGTTCCAGCAGCCAGGCGCCGACGGTGAGCGAGGGCGGCAGGGGGCGCGCGCCGGGCTCGCCCGCGCCCAGGGTCACGTCGAGCGCGACCCCGAAGCCGCGCAGCGACCCCCGGCTGCCGGCGGCGAACTCCCCGCTCTCAGCGGGGGCGGCCGGCCCGACCACCAGCAACCGGTCGGGGCGCGCGGCGGCCAGCACCGCGACGGCGTCGTAGCAGGCGGCACGGGCGCCGTCCAGCTCCCCGGCGGCGCCGGAGGCGATCTCGGGGACGAGCAGGGGCGGGCAGGGGCAGACCGCGGCGGCGACGAGCATGATCGGAAGCCTACGGCCTGCCGGCGCTTCCCGCCGGTGCGGAGCCGGCCTGGGCGGCGGGCCCGGTGGCCTAGTGGCCGGTGGCCCGGTGGCCTAGTGGCCGATGCCGCAGCCGCCGACCGGCTCCGCCGGCTGGGGCGGCGCTCCGACCGTCGGCAGACCGAGCAGCACGCCGCCGGAACCGGCCGGCTCGGGCTGGGCGTTGCGCCGTTCCCAGGCGTCGCCGGCCCGGCTGCGCCGGACCTGGAGGGCGGCTCCCTCGGCCAGCAGGTGGTGCGGGGCCGCGTAGGTGACCTCGACGGTGACCAGGTCGCCGGGGCGCACGGGCTGTTCCGGGCGGGTGAAGTGGACCAGCCGGTTGTCCGGGGCGCGGCCGGAGAGCCGGTGGGTCGCGCCGTCCTTGCGGCCCTCGCCCTCCGCGACCAGTACCTCGACGGTCCTGCCCACCTGGCGCTTGTTCTCCGCCCAGGAGATCTCCTCCTGGAGGGCGACCAGCCGCTCGTACCGCTCCTGGACGACCTCCTTGGGGATCTGCCCGGGCATCTCGGCGGCCGGGGTGCCGGGCCGCTTCGAGTACTGGAAGGTGAACGCCTGGGCGAAGCGCGCCTCCCGCACCACGTGCAGGGTCTCCTGGAAGTCCTCCTCGGTCTCGCCGGGGAAGCCCACGATGATGTCCGTGGTGAGGGCGGCCTCCGGGATGGACCGCCTGACCTTCTCGACGATGCTCAGGTACCGGTCCTGGCGGTAGGAGCGGCGCATCGCCTTCAGCACCCGGGAGGAGCCGGACTGGAGCGGCATGTGCAGCTGCGGCATCACGTGGGGCGTGGTCGCCATCGCCTCGATCACGTCGTCGGTGAAGTCCCTGGGGTGCGGCGAGGTGAAGCGGACCCGCTCCAGCCCCTCGACCGAGCCACAGGCGCGCAGCAGCTTGGAGAACGCCTGGCGGTCGCCGATGTCGGAGCCGTAGGCGTTGACGTTCTGGCCGAGCAGGGTGATCTCGATGACGCCCTCGGCGACCAGCGCCTCCACCTCGGCGAGGATGTCCCCCGGGCGCCGGTCCTTCTCCTTGCCGCGCAGCGCGGGCACGATGCAGAAGGTGCAGGTGTTGTTGCAGCCGACGGAGATCGCGACCCAGGCCGCGTAGGCGCTGTCCCGGCGGGTGGGGAGGGTGGAGGGGAACGCCTCGAGCGACTCGGCGATCTCCACCTGGGCCTCGCGCTCGACTCTGGCGCGCTCCAGCAGCACGGGCAGGCTGCCGACGTTGTGCGTGCCGAAGACGACGTCGACCCAGGGGGCGCGGCGGGTGATGGTGTCCCGGTCCTTCTGGGCCAGGCAGCCGCCGACGGCGATCTGCATCCCGGGGCGGGCGGCCTTCTTCGGCGCGAGCTGGCCCAGGTTGCCGTAGAGGCGGTTGTCCGCGTTCTCCCGGACGGCGCAGGTGTTGAAGACCACGATGTCGGCGACGTCGTCGTGCTCCCCCGCCGGCACGTAGCCGGCGTCCTCCAGGAGCCCGGCCATGCGTTCCGAGTCATGGACGTTCATCTGGCAACCGAACGTCCGGACCTGGTAGGTGCGCGTCTGGGCCGTGGCGGGAGTTGGCATGGGAAGGACTCAATCCACATCGATCAGAGGGCGGCAAGCTGGCCGCTGCCAAGTCTACGGTCCGCTGATAGTTTGCTCGGGTGGCTTCCGGAGGACCCGTAGGGCGGCGGACGGTGCCGCGCTGGGCGCGCGGCCGGCGGCTGCTGGTCGCGGCGGGTGTGGGCCTGACGCTGGCGCTGCTCGCCGTGTGGGCGGGCCCGCTGGTCGAGGGGGACGGGAAGCCCTCCGGCACGGTGACGTTGAGCACCGGCGTGGCCAAGGGCGTCTACTCGCGGTACGGGGACCTGCTGCACGGTCAGTTGGCGAACGACGTGCCGGGACTCGACGTGGAGCTGCGGAGCAGCGAGGGCTCGGTGGAGAACATCGAACGCCTGCTGGCCGGGGAGGCGGACTTCGCCATCGCCACCGCCGACTCGATCGCGGACTACCAGCAGCGGGGCGGCGAGGGCGCCGAGCGGCTGCGGGCCTGCGCGCGGCTTTACGACGACTACATGCACCTGGTGGTGCCGGAGGACTCCCCGGTGGAGCGGACTTCGGACCTCGCGGGGCTGCGGGTAGGCGTCGGCGAGGACCAGTCGGGCGTGCAGTTGGTGACCAGGGAGCTGCTGGCGGCGGCCGGTCTCGACATGGAGCGCGACCTGACGGCGGTCAGGAAGGGCATCGACAACATGCCGACGATGCTGGAGGCGGGGCGTCTGGACGCCTTCTTCTGGTCGGGCGGGCTGCCGACCTCCGCCGTCGAGCAGTTGTCCGGGCGCACGGCCATCCGGATCGTGCCGCTGGGCGACCTGCTGCCGGAGCTGACCGGGCGCGAGGAGGCGGGCGGCGCGACGGCCCACTACCGGGCGGCGGTGATGCCGCCGGACGCGTACGAGAAGATCCCGGGCTCCGAGGGCATCGACACGTTGGCGGTGGCCAACCTGCTGGTCACCACGGAGGACGCGGACGACCGGCTGGTCGAGGAGATCACCCGCTCGGTGATCAACGGGCGGGACAGCATCGCGGACGTGGTGCACGCGGCGCAGCGCGTGGACCTGCGGACGGCGATCTACACGCAGCCGCTCGACCTCCACCCGGGGGCGCGGGAGTACTACCGTTCCGTCAAGTCCTGAGCTCGTTCCGTCAAGTCCTGGGCTGTCGCCCCGGCTTGCGGTGCGGGGCCGATCGGCGCCGGTTCCGGCCCCTTTCTTTCCGCTCTTTTCCGTTTGATTCTGTTCTTGCTGGTTCAGCACTTACCGGGGAACCGCACTTCAGAACGGCTTCAGAACGGCGAAGGAGTCACCTTCATGCACGACGACCGTGATCTTGTCGAGCAGCGGCTGCGCCGGGTGCTCGACGAGCGGATCAGGCCGGCGGTGTACGGCGCCGCGGTGCCGTTGGAACTGGAACGCTGGGACGCCCCCGGAGAGCCCGTCCCGGTGGCCGAGGCGCTGGCCGCCGCCTACCGGCCGGCGCGGGTCGGCGAGCGGTGGGGGCCGGCGTGGGGCACCAGCTGGTTCCGGCTGACCGGCCGGGTGCCGGCTGAGTGGGCGGGGCTGCGGGTCGAGGCCAGGGTCGACCTGGGATTCGACCGGCAGCTTCCCGGTTTCCAGTGCGAGGGCCTGGTGCATCTCCCGGACGGCACCGCGGTCAAGGGGCTGCACCCGCACAACGACTGGGTGGCGGTGGCGCGCGCGGCGGAGGGTGGCGAGGAGGTCTCGCTGCTGGTCGAGGCCGCGGCCAACCCGATCCTGGTCGAGGCCCGCCCGACCGGGCTGGGCGACCGGCTGACCGTCGACGACGAGCCGCTGTACCGGATCGTCCGCGCCGAGCTGGCCGTCTTCGAGGCCGAGGTGTGGGAGCTGGTGCGGGACCTGGAGGTCATCGGCTCGCTGATGACCGAGCTGGCCGGGGACGACGCCCGCCGTTACGGACTGGTGCGCGCGGTGGAGAACGCGCTGGACGCCGTGGACCTCGCCGATGTCGCGGGCAGCGCGCCGGAGGCGCGCGCCCAGCTCGCGGAGGTGCTCTCCGCGCCGGCGCACGCTTCCGCGCACCGGCTGAGCGCCGTGGGGCACGCGCACATCGACTCCGCCTGGCTGTGGCCGCTGCGCGAGACCGTGCGGAAGGTCTCCCGCACCACCGCCAACGTGGTGGCGCTGCTGGAGGACTCCGACGAGCTGGTCTTCGCGATGTCCCAGGCGCAGCAGCTCGCCTGGGTCAAGGAGCACCGCCCCGAGCTGTTCGAGCGGGTGCGGCGGCGGATCGCCGAGGGCGGCTTCGTGCCGGTCGGCGGCATGTGGGTGGAGTCCGACACCAACATGGTCGGCGGCGAGGCCATGGCGCGGCAGTTCGTCCACGGGAAGCGCTTCTTCCTGGACGAGTTCGGGATCGAGACCGAGGAGGTCTGGCTGCCCGACTCCTTCGGCTACACCGCCGCCCTTCCGCAGCTGGTCAGGCTCTCGGGCTCGAAGTGGTTCCTGACCCAGAAGATCTCCTGGAGCCGGACCAACCCGTTCCCGCACCACACCTTCTGGTGGGAGGGCATCGACGGGACCCGGGTCTTCACCCACTTCCCGCCGGTGGACACCTACAACTCCGACCTCTCGGGCGGCGAGCTCGCGCACGCCGCGCGCAACTACCGGGAGAAGGGGCGCGGCAGCCGTTCCCTGGTGCCGTTCGGCTTCGGCGACGGCGGGGGCGGGCCCACCCGCGAGATGCTGGGCCGGGCGCGGCGGGTGCGCGACCTGGAGGGTTCGCCCCGGGTCGAGATCGAGCCGCCGGCCGCGTTCTTCGCCAAGGCGCGTGAGGAGTACCCGGACGCGCCGGTCTGGGTCGGCGAGCTGTACCTGGAGCTGCACCGGGGCACCTACACCTCGCAGGCCAAGACCAAGCAGGGCAACCGGCACAGCGAGTCGCTGCTGCGGGAGGCCGAGCTGTGGGCGACCACGGCGGCGGTGCGGGTGCCCGGGTACGCCTATCCCTACGAGGAGTTGGACCGGATCTGGAAGACGGTGCTGCTGCACCAGTTCCACGACATCCTGCCGGGTTCCTCGATCGCCTGGGTGCACCGGGAGGCGAGGGAGACCTACGCGCGGCTGCGCGAGGAGCTGCTGGCGCTGGTGGACACGGCCCAGCGGGCGCTTGCCGGCGGGGGCGCGGGGACCGTGGTCTTCAACGCGGCGCCGCACGAGCGCGCCGGGGTGCCGGGCGGCGGCGCGCGCCCGAGGCCGGTGGGCGGCGCCTCGGCCGTCGAGGTCGGGGAGCGGTCCGACGGCGGTTTCACGCTGGACAACGGGCTGCTGCGGGTCGAGGTCGACGGCCGGGGTCTCGTGGTCTCCGCGGTGGACCGGGACAGCGGCCGGGAAGCGGTGGCCCCCGGCCGGGCGGGCAACCTGCTCCAGTTGCACCCCGACTTCCCGAACGCCTGGGACGCCTGGGACCTGGACGAGTTCTACCGCAACCGGGTGCGTGACCTGGTGGAGGTCGAGTCGCTGGAACGCGTCGACGCCGCCGACGGCGCGGACGAGGGGGCGGCGACGGTGCGCGTCACCCGCGCGTTCGGCGCGTCCCGGGTGGTGCAGCTGATCGTGTTGCGCCCCGGCGCGCGCTCGGTGGAGTTCGACACCACCGTGGACTGGCGGGAGAGCGAGAAGGTGTTGAAGGCGGCCTTCCCCCTGGATGTGAAGGCCGACCAGTCGGCGTCCGAGACGCAGTTCGGGCACGTCTTCCGCCCCACCCACACCAACACCTCGTGGGAGGCGGCCAAGTTCGAGATCTGCGCGCACCGCTGGGTGCACGTGGGCGAGCCGGGATACGGGGTCGCCGTGGTCAACGACTCGACCTACGGGCACGACGTGACCAGGGACGTGCGCGAGGACGGCGGGCAGACGACCACGGTGCGGCTGTCGCTGCTGCGCGCCCCGCGCTACCCGGACCCGGAGACCGACCAGGGCGAGCACCGGCTGCGCTTCGGTCTTGTGCCGGGCGCCGGGCTGGGCGACGCGGTGCGCGAGGGCCACCGGATCAACCTGCCGGAGCGCGCGGTGCCGGGCGACGCCGAGGTGGCGCCGCTGGTCGGGATGGTCGAGTCGGCGGGCGCCGGGAGCATCGTGGTCTCGGCGGTGAAGCTGGCCGACGACCGCGGTGGCGACCTGGTGGTGCGGCTCTACGAGTCCGGCGGCCGGCGGGCCGCCGGCGAGCTGCGCGTCGACACCCCGGTGACCGGCGTCGAGATCACCGACCTGCTGGAACGTCCGCTGGCGGACGAGCCGGCACTTGAGGTGAAGGAGGGGCGCGTGCCGATCGCGTTGCGCCCCTTCCAGATCCTCACGCTGCGCCTGGCCCGCCGGGCTTGAGCGAGACATAGGAGGCGGGGAGCGTGGCGGGCTCCGGCTGGTGCCGGGGCACCGTCACGATCACCCGCAGCCCCGTCGGCCGGTTGTGGGCGTAGGCGATCTCCGCCCCGCCGGCCGCCAGCAGGGCACCGACGATGGACAGACCGAGTCCGGAGCCCGAGATGTTCTGGTGACGGTGGCTGCGCCAGAAGCGGGAGCCCACCCGTTCCAGCTCGTCCTCGGCGACCCCGGGGCCGCTGTCCGCGACCTCGATGACGACGCTGTCGCCCTCGGACGTCACGGACAGCTCCACCACCCCGCCCTCGGGCGTGAACTTCAGCGCGTTGTCGACCACCGCGTCCAAGGCGCTGGAGAGCCCGACCGGGTCGGCCCACCCGGTCACCGCCGCGGGGCCGGCCAGCCGCAGCTCCACCCCGCCCCGGTCGGCGACCAGCCGCCAGGCCCCGGCCCGCTCGGCGAGCAGGGCGGCGACGTCGACCACCCGGGGGTCGGCCGTGGTGTGCTCGGCCAGGGCCAGGTCCAGCAGCCCGTCCAGCACCTGGGCGAGCCGCTTGCCCTCGGCTCGCACGGAGGCGAACTCCCTGTTCCCCTCAGGCAGTTCGAGCCCGAGCAGGTCGATGCGGAGCAGCAGCGCGGAGAGCGGGTTGCGCAGTTGGTGGGAGGCGTCGGCAACGAAGGCCCGCTGCTGCTCCAGCACGTCCTCCACGTGATCGGCCATCTCGTTGAACGAGACCGCGAGCCGCCGCAGCTCGGGCGGACCGCCGGCCGGCGCCACCCGCGCCGTGAGCCGCCCGGTGGCGATGTGGTGCGTCGCCCGGTCCAGCACCCGCACCGGGCGCAGCACCCACCGGGTCAGCTGGAACGCCGCCACCACCGCGAGCAGCAGCGCCGCCGCCTCCCCCAGCAGGATCCCCAGCCAACCGGAGAGGATGCGGGAGCGCAGCGGGCCCGTCGGCGACTCGGTCACCACCACGGCGATCACGTCACCGTCCCGGATCACCGGCGAGGCCACCACCAGCGTGCGGTCCTCGTCCCACGGCCACACCTGCGAGGGCCCCTGGCTGCGCCGCCCGGCCAGCGCCTCGGCGAACTCGGGGCCTTCCCTTCCGCCCGGCACCCCCCACCCGCCGGGCGCGGCCGCCACCGCCTCGGCGTCGCGGTCGAAGACGCCGGCGCTGATGCCGTACACCTCCTGGTAACGGCCCAGCTCCTCGGTGAGCGCGTTCAGCGACTCCCGGTGGGTGCCGTCCGGCGGCCCCGAGACGAACTGCGCGAGCGACGCGAAGCGCGCGGTGTCGTCGATGCGGTCGACCACCACCCGCTGCTGCTCACTTCTCGCCTGGCTCGCCGCCAGCGGAACGCCCAGCGCGAGCAGCACCCCCATCAACAACACGATCAAAAGCGGAAGCAGCCGAGCACGCACCGAAGTATCCCTGTCGCAGAACCATCAAACCGTCGCCTTGCCGTCGCACGGCAGCCGCCGGCGAGCAGCCACCCTCCCGGGGCCGCCCGTTCAGAGCCCGGGCAGCGCCAGCCGGTAGCCGACCCCCCTGACCGTCTCCACCAGCCCCGGCCGGCGCAGCTTGGAACGCAGCGAGGCGATGTGCACCTCCAGGGTGCGCCCGGTCCCCTCCCAGCTGGTCTGCCACACGTCGCTGATGATCTGCTCCCGCCGGAAGACCACCCCGGGCCGCTGGGCCAGCAGCGCCAGCAGGTCGAACTCCTTGCGGGTCAGCACCACCCGTTCGCCGTCCACCTCGACCCTGCGGGTCGCCAGCTCCACCACCATCGGCCCCAGCGTCAGCACCTCGGCCGGCTCCTCCTCGGGGGCGGCCGGCTCCTCCACCGTGCGCCGGCTCACCGCGTGGATGCGGGCCAGCAGCTCGCCCGTGTCGTAGGGCTTGACCACGTAGTCGTCCGCGCCCAGATTCAGCCCGTGGATGCGGGACCGCACGTCCGACCTGGCGGTCACCATGATCACCGGGGTCGAGGTGAGGCGGCGGATGCGACCGCAGACCTCGAAGCCGTCCACGTCGGGCAGGCCCAGGTCGAGCAGGACGACGCCGAAGCCCCCGACCCGCAGCTCGGCGAGCGCCTCCTCACCGGTGCGGACGCGCACGGCGGTGAAGCCGTGCCGGTTCAGCACCGCCACCAGGGCGGCGGCGACGTGTTCGTCGTCCTCGACCAACAGCAGGCGCACCCCCGTACTCCCTTCCCCGTTCCGTTCCTCCCGGCCGTCGACCCGGCCGCTCCGCCGCACACCTGCCCCGGGAGGCGATCCCGAAGCGGTGCTACGAGAACGATTGAAGCAGGAGAACGCCCCCCGGGGACGTCTCGGAGAAACAACGTCACCGCACGCGGAGCACAAGTTCACAGGCGGTTACTGCCCGTAGAGGGAAGCAACGCGATCGTTATGCTCAATTTCCGCTCAGATCTGCTGACGCTGCGTTGTACAGCTGGCTAGGGTCCCTGCAACCGACGAGGATGGAGCAACTCCACGATGAGCGATGCGCCGCTGACCAAGGACCCCGCGGAGTCCGCGCCCCTGGCGGAGGACCTGGTCGTCCTGGAGAGCGTGAACAAGCACTTCGGTGCCCTGCACGTGCTCCAGGACATCAACCTGACCATCAAGCGCGGTGAGGTCGTCGTCGTGATCGGCCCCTCGGGCTCCGGCAAGTCCACGCTCTGTCGAGCGATCAACCGCCTGGAGACGATCGACGGCGGCTCCATCACGATCGACGAGAAGCCCCTGCCCGAGGAGGGCCGGGAGCTGGCCCGCCTCCGTGCCGATGTCGGCATGGTCTTCCAGTCCTTCAATCTCTTCGCCCACAAGACCGTGCTCCAGAACGTGACCCTGGGGCCCGTCAAGGTCCGTGGGATCTCGAAGGAGGAGGCGGAGACCAAGGCCAGGGCCCTGCTGGACCGGGTCGGCGTCGGCAACCAGGCCGACAAGTACCCGGCACAGCTCTCCGGCGGCCAGCAGCAGCGCGTGGCCATCGCCCGCGCGCTGGCCATGGAGCCGAAGGTGATGCTCTTCGACGAGCCCACCTCGGCCCTGGACCCGGAGATGATCAACGAGGTGCTGGAGGTCATGCAGCAGCTCGCCCGGGAGGGCATGACCATGGTCGTGGTCACCCACGAGATGGGCTTCGCCCGCTCCGCCGCGAACCGGGTGGTCTTCATGGCCGACGGCCGGATCGTCGAAGAGGCGGAGCCGCACCAGTTCTTCGACAACCCGCGCAGCGACCGCGCCAAGGACTTCCTGTCGAAGATCCTCCAGCACTGAGACCGCCCGAGAGGCGCCCCCACCCCCACTGACATGACGCACCCTCCTCGACCGTAAGGAACACGCACCATGAGACTTCGCAAGGCCAGTGCCCTCGCCGCCGGCGTGCTCGCCCTCTCCCTCGCCGCCACCGCCTGCGGCGGCGGCGGTGACGACGACACGATCAGCGTCGGCATCAAGTACGACCAGCCGGGCCTTGGCCTCAAGACCCCCGACGGCGACTTCGTCGGCTTCGACGTCGACGTGGCGACCTATATCGCCGGCGAGCTGGGGTACGAGCCGGACCAGATCGACTTCGTCGAGTCCCCCAGCGGTGACCGCGAGACGATGCTGGACCGGGGCGACGTCGACTTCATCGTGGCCAGCTACTCGATCACCGACGAGCGCAAGGAGCAGGTGGACTTCGCCGGCCCCTACTTCGTCGCCCACCAGGACCTGCTGATCCGCGACGGCGAGACCGTTCCCAACGAGGAGGGCATCGCCGACCTGACGCTCTGCTCCGTCGGCGGCTCGACCTCGGCCGCCAACCTGGCCGAGCAGTACCCGGGCGCCGGCCTTGAGGAGCTCGGCACCTACTCCGAGTGCCTGACCGGCCTGGAGAACGGCACCGTGGACGCGCTGACCACGGACGACTCCATCCTCGCCGGCTACGCCGCGCAGGAGCAGAACCAGGGCAAGTTCGCCCTGGCCGGCCTCTCGCTGAGCGACGAGTACTACGGCGTGGGCGTCCCCAAGGGTGAGACCGAGCGGCGGGACGACATCAACGCGGCGATCACCAAGATGGTCGAGGACGGGGACTGGCAGGCAGCCGTCGACGAGCACTTCGGTCCCGCCAACTACGAGGTGGAGCCGGCTCCGGAGATCACCGAGACCAGCTGAACCTCCGGTAACGCGGTGGCGTGCCGTCGCTGCGGCGGCACGCCACACCTATTCCCATCCTCTAGGCGAGACTGAGAGATTCCGTGTTCGATTTCCTTGATCTCGAGCAGTACGACCTCTTCGGGGCGTTCTGGACCACGGTGCAGCTCACCGTTTACTCCGCGATCGGATCACTGATCTGGGGCACGTTGTTGGCCGCGATGCGGGTCAGCCCCGTGCCGATCATGCGGGCCTTCGGCACGGCCTACGTGAACCTGCTGCGGAACACGCCCCTTACGCTGGTCATCGTCGCCTGCTCCCAGGGCCTCTATTTCACGATGGGGGTGTCCATGGGGGCGAGCGGCTCCGAGAACATCGCGTTCCGGCTTGCCGTCCTCGGCTTCATCATCTACACCTCCACCTTCGTCTGTGAGGCCCTGCGCTCCGGCATCAACACCGTGCCGGTGGGCCAGGCCGAGGCGGCGAGGGCACTCGGGCTCAGCTTCAGCCAGGTGCTGCGCCTCGTGGTGCTGCCCCAGGCGTTCCGCGCGGTGGTCGCCCCGCTGGCGAACGTGCTGATCGCCCTTACCAAGAACACCACAGTGGCCGCGACCATCGGCGTCGCCGAAGCTGCCCTGCTGATGCGCGACATGATCGAACGAGAAGCCCAACTCATCCCGATCGCCGCCGTGTTCGCCTTTGGATTCATTGTCCTCACCCTCCCGACCGGTCTGCTTCTCGGCTGGGTGAGCAAGCGAGTGGCGGTGAAGCGATGAGCAAGGCAGCATCCGTTCTCTATGACGCGCCGGGACCGCGCGCGAAACAGCGCAACATCCTCATCACCGTCGGCTTCGTCGCCGCGCTGGCCGCACTGGCCTACTGGATCCTGTCGGAGCTGAGCGACAAGAACCAGCTGGCCGCGGAGAAGTGGGACCCGTTCTTCACCGACTCCCGGGTGTGGACCACCTATCTGCTGCCCGGTCTCCAGGAGACCATGACCGCGGCCGCGCTCTCCCTGGTGATCGCGCTGCCGCTGGGTGCCCTGCTCGGCATCGCCCGGATGTCCGACCACTGGTGGATCAGGCGTCCCGCCGACGTGGTGGTCGAGTTCTTCCGGGCCATCCCGGTGCTGATCCTGATGGTGTTCGCCAACCAGGCGTACGCCGAGTGGTCCACCATCGACCGCGAGATGCGGCCGATGTACGCGGTGATCACCGGCCTGGTGCTCTACAACGCGTCCGTGTTGGCCGAGATCGTGCGGGCCGGCGTGCTGTCCCTGCCGCGCGGCCAGACCGACGCGGCGAACGCGATCGGGATGCGCAAGGGCCAGACCATGGTCCATGTGCTCCTGCCGCAGGCGGTCACGGCGATGCTGCCGGCGATCGTCAGCCAGCTGGTGGTCATCGTCAAGGACACCGCGCTGGGCGGCGCCCTGCTCGGCTACGGCGAACTTATCAGCAACACCCGTCTGGTGGCCGGCAACTACAGCAACACCATCGCCGCCTACACCGTGGCCGCCGCGATCTTCATCGCGGTGAACTTCCTGCTCACCTACCTCGCGGGCTGGCTTGAGGCCCGCATCCGCCAGGGACGGCGCGGCACCGGCGCGGTGCTCTCGTCCGACCTGGCCGAGGAGACGCAGGCCGGCGGCGCCGGCATCGCGGCTCCGACGCTCGACAAGGGCGCCGGGCTTCCCGACGGGGCCGACCTCCCGGCGGCGCAGGGCGGCGCGGCGACCGGCGGGGACGGCGAAACCGACCGCACCGGCCGAACCGGCGGGTCCGGTGGGCGAGAACCGGACGATCCGGGCCACGTTTCCTAGTGGTGCGCAACCGGCCCGAACCAGGGCCGACTTGACGGTAGCGACGGCGCTGGGTTCCATACGTGCTGTGCTGCCCGTGATCATCGTCGGCGCGGGCCCTACGGGGCTCGCGCTGGCGCTTGCCCTGGCCGGGCACGACGTGCCGTCCGTCGTGTTGGACGGTTCCGACGGTCCGCCCGCCGCCCGCCCGGCCAGGAGCGTGGTGCTGGCGCCCGACGTGGCGCGGTGGGCGGCGCTGCCGGGGGCCCACCGGGAGAGCGCCGTCTGGAGCGGCTGGCGCACCGTGCGACGGGGGCGCACCGCCGAGCACCTCACCTTCGGGGCGGACCAGGCTCCCCGCCACCTGCCGCAGCACGTGCTGGAGGCGACGCTGCGGGACGCGGTCGCGCGCCACGAACTGGTGCGGCTGGCCCGTGGTCACCGGCTCACCGACTTCGAACAGCGCGGCGCCGACGTGCTGGCGCACAGCGTGCTCCGGCCCACGGACGGGCGCCGCGAGGAGGCCAGGCAGTGGCGCGGCGGCTTCCTCGTCGGCTGCGACGGGGCGCGCTCGACCGTGCGCAAGCTGCTGGGCGTGCCGTTCCCCGGCCGCACCGCGGTGGAACGCTACGCCGTCGCCGCGCTGCGCGCCCCGCTCCCCCGGCCAGGCGAGGCCGCGTTGCACCGGGGCGCCCGGACGGGCGAGGTGACGCTGCGCCCGCTCACCGAGGAACGCTGGCGGCTCGACTGGCCGTTGCCGCCCGACGAGGGGCTGGTGACGCCCGAGGCCCTGCTCAGCCGCGTCGAGGACACACTGGCGGAGCTGGCGGCGGGCGACGCGGGAGGCGAGTCCGCCGCACGAGGCGAGGGCACCCCCGCCTACCAGCTGCTGGACACCGGGGTGCACGTCTGCCACCAACGGCTGGCCCGCGCCTGGCGGGTGGACCGGGCCTTCCTCGCGGGGGACGCCGCGCATCTGCTGGGGGCTCTGGGCACCCAGCAGGTGACGGAGGGGCTGCGGGACGCCGAGAACCTGGCGTGGCGGCTCGCCATAGCCAGCCATCTCGGGGCCAACGACGCGCTGCTTGACGGCTACCAGCAGGAGCGCCGGGGCGCCGTGGGACGCCGGCTGCGGGGCGTCGACCAGGCGCTGCCGCTGGTACGGGGACGCGGCGGACTCGCCGGCCGGCTGCCGGGGCGCGGCCGGGGGCGGCTGGCGCTGCTGAGCGACGGACACCTGGGGCGGGGCACGCTGGGCGAGGCGCCCGTCTACGGCGGCGCGACGACGAGACGGGGCACGGCGGACGGCACCGGGACGCCCCGGGTGGGCGCGCCGGTCGGCGACGTGCCGGTGACCGCGCTGGACGGGGCGCGGGCGCGGCTGCGCGACCGGCTGGGCGGGCCGCTGCTGCTGGTGCTCACCGCGCCGGGCGCCCGGGTCTGGGACGCCAGGCACTGGCTGTCGGCGGGGCTGATGCCCGAGCTGGCGGCGTTCGCCGAAACCCTCGACGTACCGGCCGAGTTGCTGGTCACCGAGGAGTACCCGGGCGCGGGCGCGCACACCGTGCTGCTGGTGCGCCCGGACGGCCATCTCGCCGCCTGGCTGCCCGGCGCCCACACGGGCGCCCTCCGCGAGGCCGTCCGCCACCTGCGCGGAACGACGGCCATCACCCCGGCCGAGCCCACCGGCGGTCGCTGAGCGGAGCAGGTGCGGACCGGAGGAGGCGCGGGAGCGGGACGCCCGACGGGCCCCGGGGGACAACGGCACAGCAGGACACGGCACCGCGGGGCGCCGTGCGCCATGGACCGTCACCGCGTCGCCGGCGACCGCGCCACCGGGCGGCGGCCACGGCGTCGGGCATCGGCCGGCCCGCCCTCAGCCCCGCGAGGCCCGGAACGCTCCGGCTCCCCAAGGCGTTCTGGGCGTCCGCGGTGGGCGGGAAGTCTCAGGGGATATCGGGCACATGGTCCTCCCACTCCTCCGTGGACTGGCCCTCCCGCTCCAGCGCCTCGCGGACCACCCGCAGCGCCAGGCCCTCCGGGTAACCCTTGCGGGCCAGCATCCCCACCAGGCGACGCATCCGCTTGGGCGTCGGCAGGCCGCGCGTGGCGGGGAGGCGCCGGGCGACCAGGGCCCTGGCCGTCTCCTCCTCGTCCTCCGGCTCCAGCCGGGAGACCGCCTCGTCGACCACCGCGGGGGCCACTCCCTTGGTGCGCAGCTCCCGGGCCAGCGCCCGGCGGGCCAGCCCCCGCCCGTGGTGGCGGGACTCCACCCATGCCTCGGCGAAGAGGGCGTCGTCGATCATCCCGACCTCCTCGAAGCGGTCGAGCACCTCCGCGGCGGCCTCCTCCGGGATCTCCCTGCGCCGCAACGCGTCCGCCAACTGCCGCCGGGTGCGCGGCGTCCCGGCCAGCAGCGCCAGGCAGATGCCGCGCGCCCGCGCCACGGGATCGCCGCCGCCCGGGGGCCCGGCCACGCGGCCCTCCCCCGAACGGGGAGGGGCCTCCGCGGCCGGACCTTCCGCGCTCACCGGCGAGGGGTCGGGCCAGTCGCTGCGCCGGGTCATCCGTCAGCCCTTGGCG
Source organism: Streptomyces zhaozhouensis (assembly GCF_900230195.1). Classification (GTDB taxonomy): domain Bacteria; phylum Actinomycetota; class Actinomycetes; order Streptomycetales; family Streptomycetaceae; genus Streptomyces; species Streptomyces zhaozhouensis. The sequence continues at coordinate 24,591 of NZ_OCNE01000015.1, read as the reverse complement.
GCGACGGCCTTGGCGGCCTTGGGCGCCTTGGCCGAGGCGGCCGACTTGGCGGCGGCCGTGGCCTGCGCCGGCGGACCGGCGGCCGGCTCGGCCCCGTCCTTGGCCGCGCCGTCCTTGGCGGGCTCGCCGCCCTCGGGCGTCGGGGGCTTCGGGCCGATGCCCAGCTTCTCCTTGATCTTCTTCTCGACCTCGTTGGCCAGGTCCGGGTTGTCCCGCAGGAAGTTCCGCGCGTTCTCCTTGCCCTGGCCCAGCTGGTCGCCGCCGTAGGTGTACCAGGCGCCGGACTTGCGGATGAAGCCGTGCTCCACGCCCATGTCGATCAGGCCGCCCTCACGGCTGATGCCCGTGCCGTAGAGGATGTCGAACTCGGCCTGCTTGAACGGCGGCGCCACCTTGTTCTTCACGACCTTGACGCGCGTGCGGTTGCCCACCGCGTCGGTGCCGTCCTTGAGGGTCTCGATGCGCCGGATGTCCAACCGCACCGAGGCGTAGAACTTCAGCGCCCGGCCACCCGAGGTCGTCTCGGGGGAGCCGAACATCACGCCGACCTTCTCCCGGAGCTGGTTGATGAAGATCGCCGTGGTCTTGGCCTGGTTGAGCGCGCCCGTGATCTTCCGCAGGGCCTGGCTCATCAGCCGGGCCTGGAGGCCGACGTGGGAGTCGCCCATCTCGCCCTCGATCTCCGCCCTGGGCACCAGGGCGGCCACCGAGTCGATGACGATCAGGTCGAGGGCACCGGAGCGGATCAGCATGTCCGTGATCTCCAGGGCCTGTTCGCCGTTGTCCGGCTGGGAGAGGATCAGCTGGTCCACGTCGACGCCGAGCCGCTTGGCGTACTCGGGATCGAGGGCGTGCTCGGCGTCCACGAAGGCGACGGTGCCGCCGGCCTTCTGCGCGTTCGCCACCGCGTGGAGGGTGAGCGTGGTCTTGCCGGAGGACTCCGGCCCGTAGACCTCGACCACCCGGCCGCGGGGCAACCCGCCGACGCCCAGGGCCACATCCAGCGCCGTGGAGCCGGTGGGGATGATCTCGATCGGCTCCTCGGGCCGCTCGCCCAGCCGCATCACCGCGCCCTTGCCGAACTGCCGCTCAATCTGTGCGAGTGCGGCGTCGAGCGCCTTCTCGCGGTCCGTACCTGCCATGGGTGCCACCCGGTCCGTCTGATTCGATCGCTTCACAACCACGGACGCTAGCGCCCGCCACTGACAATCGACGCGTGCACAGGGCTCGCAGCGACCGGGACGCCGTTTCCGCAACCCTCATAAGAATAGCTGTTCGATTTTTGTGTCAAGCGGCGCCCCTCGTCACCCGGTTGGGAAAATCGCAGGTCAACGCCATCAACGCAGGTGGCGAGGTACCTCGTTCGCCACGCACACCGCACGCCAAACGTCCTTGGCGTCCCAACCCGCCTCCAGCGCCTCGTGGACGGTGCGGCCGCCCAACTCGGCCATCACGTGATCCCTGGCGAAGGAGTCCGCGTAGGTCTCGCCGAAGTGCTCCGCCATCCGTCCCCAGAAGTCCGTCAACCGCATGGGGCCAGTATCCCCGGACCGTTCCCCCGCACACGGGCGGGCGCGGCGCGCTCAGCCGCCCAGCGCCCGGAACCCCGCGGTGACCAGCACGGCGGATCCGACCACCAGCAGGAAGGGCGCGCGCAGCAGCAGCGCGGCCCCGGCCGCCGTCAGCCCCGCCAGCCTGGCGTCGACGACCACCGCGCCGTCTCCCCCGTCGAGCGTCTGGAGCGCGGTCAACGCGGCCAGCAGCGCCACCGGGAGCAGCGCGGCGAGCCGGCGCACGAGGGGACGTTCCATGGGGCCAGGCGGCACCAGGAGGCCGAGCAGCTTGGCCAGGTAGCAGCCGACCGCGGTCAGCCCGATGGCGATCCAGGTGGTCACGGAACCCTCCCCTCCTCGCTCCCGCCGACGTCGGTCGGCTCCGCGACGGTGTCCCGGCCGCGCCGCCCGGCGAACAGCAGCACCAGCGGAGCGGCGAGCGCCGCCACCAGCACCGGGACCCCGGTCGGCAGCAGCGGCAGGCAGGCCAGCCCGAGCAGCACGGCGAGGACGGCGGTGGCCCGCTCCGCGGTGGAGCGGAGCATCGGCGCCAGCAGCGCCAGGAAGACGGCGGGCGAGGCGGCGTCCAGCCCCCAGGCGTCGGGGTCGCCGATCGAGCCGGCGCCCAACGCGCCCAGCAGCGTGGTCAGGTTCCAGCAGACGAAGAGCGTGGTGCCGCTGACCGCGAACCCGAGCCTGGCCAGCGGCGCGTTCGGCTGGGCGAGGGTGACGGCCGTGGTCTCGTCGATCACCCAGTGCGCGACCAGCGGGCGCGTCCGGCGGGACGGGCTCAGCACGGAGGAGAGCCGCAGGCCGTAGAAGCAGTTGCGCACCCCGAGGAAGAACGCGCCGGCGGCGGCCGTGTACGGGTTCCCGCCGCCGGCCAACGCGCCCACCAGCGCGAACTGGGAGGCGCCGGTGAAGACCAGCAGGCTGAGCACGCACGCCTGGGCGACGCTGAGCCCGCCGGAGACGGCCGTGACGCCGAAGGCGAAGCCGGAGAGGCCCACCGCGAACCCGACGCCGAGGGAGTCGCGCAGCGTCGCGGCGCGCGCTTCCCCGGTCGGTCGCTCGCTGAGATCGGTTGACTCGGTTGACTTTTCCATCACGAAGAAACCGTAAGCGGTCAATTGAAGATCAATCTTGTTCATTTCCGGACGCTGACATGCCTCTGCGGGGGCGGACCCGCGTGTCGGTGGGGCGCTTCCCGCTCCCCCCGGCACGGCCGCTACGCGTCACTGTCAGTGGCGGGGTGCACGATGGGGGCCATGAGCGGTAGCAAGCACAACGCCGGCGGCGCACCGGGCGCCGAGTCGGTGCTCGACGGCTTCTCCCCGGCCACCGGGGCCTGGTTCCGGCACGCCTTCCAGGCGCCCACGGCCGCACAGGAGGGTGCCTGGCGGGCGATCGCCGAGGAGTCCGACGCCCTGGTGGTCGCGCCGACCGGCTCGGGGAAGACCCTGGCCGCCTTCCTCGCCTCCCTCGACCGGCTGGCCGCCGAGCCGCCGCCGGCCGAGCCGCTGCGGCGGTGCCGGGTGCTCTACGTCTCCCCGCTCAAGGCCCTCGCCGTCGACGTGGAGCGCAACCTCCGCTCCCCCCTCACCGGCATCCGCCAGGAGTCGGTCCGCCTCGGTCTGCCCGAGCCCGACATCCGCGTCGGCATCCGCACCGGCGACACCCCGGCGGCGGACCGCAGGGCCATGGCCAGGCGCCCGCCGGACATCCTGATCACCACCCCCGAGTCGCTCTTCCTCGTGCTGACCTCCTCGGCCAGAGAGGCACTCGCCGGCGTCGAGACGGTGATCCTCGACGAGGTGCACGCGGTCGCCGGCACCAAGCGCGGCGCCCACCTGGCGCTGACGCTGGAGCGGCTGGACGCCCTGCTGGCCCGCCCGGCGCGGCGGATCGGCCTCTCGGCGACGGTCCGCCCGGTGGACGAGGTGGCACGCTTCCTGTCCCCGCGGCGCAGGGCCACGGTCGTGCAGCCGCCCTCGGGCAAGGAGTTCCAGCTGTCGGTGGTCGTTCCGGTGCCCGACCTCGGTGAGTTGGGCGGCTCCCCGGTGCCCGACGCCGGGGCGGGGGAGGACCGCCCCTCCATCTGGCCCTCGGTCGAGGAGCGGATCGTCGACCTGGTCCAGGCCCACCGCTCGACGATCGTCTTTGTCAACTCCCGCCGCCTCGCCGAGCGCCTGTGCAACCGGATGAACGAGATCGCCCACGAGCGCGCCACCGGGGAGAGCCTGCCGGCCGACCACGGGCCCGCCGAGCTGATGGGCGGCTCGGGCGCCGGCTCCGGCGCGCCCGCGGCGCTGGCGAGGGCGCACCACGGCTCGGTGGCCAAGGAGCAGCGCGCCGGGATCGAGGAGGACCTCAAGGCCGGCCGGCTGCCGGCCGTGGTCGCCACCTCCAGCCTGGAGTTGGGGATCGACATGGGCTCGGTCGACCTCGTCGTCCAGGTCGAGTCGCCCCCGTCGGTCGCCTCCGGGCTCCAGCGGGTGGGCCGCGCCGGCCACCAGGTGGGCGCGGTCTCCGCCGGGGTCGTCTTCCCCAAGTACCGGGGCGACCTGGTGCAGTCGGCGGTGGTCACCGAGCGGATGCGGCAGGGCGCGATCGAGGCGCTGCGGATCCCGGCGAACCCGCTGGACGTGCTGGCCCAGCAGATCGTGGCGATCACCGCCATGGACACCTGGGACGTGGAGGAGCTGCTGGCCCTGGTCCGCCGGGCGGCCCCGTTCGCCGCGCTGCCCGAGTCGGCGTACCAGTCGGTTCTGGACATGCTGGCCGGGCGCTACCCGTCGGACGCCTTCGCCGAGTTGCGGCCCCGTCTGGTGTGGGACCGGGTGGCCGGCACCGTCAGCGGCCGGCCCGGCGCGCAGCGCCTCGCCGTCACCTCCGGCGGCACCATCCCGGACCGGGGGCTCTTCGGGGTCTTCCTCGTCGGCTCCGACCCGCGGCGCGGCGGCGGCCGGGTCGGCGAGCTGGACGAGGAGATGGTCTACGAGTCCCGGGTCGGCGACATCTTCACCCTCGGCACCACCTCCTGGCGGATCGAGGACATCACCAGGGACCGGGTGCTGGTCTCCCCCGCGCCCGGCGTCCCCGGCCGGCTGCCCTTCTGGAAGGGCGACCAGCTGGGCAGACCGCTGGAGCTGGGCCGCGCGCTGGGCGCCTTCCTGCGGGAGATCGGCGCGCTGGACGAGGAGGCGGCGCGGCGGCGTCTGGCGGAGGCCGGGCTGGACGCGTGGGCGGTGGACAACGTCCTCGCCTATCTCACCGAGCAGCGCGAGGCCTGCGGCCACGTCCCCGACGACCGCACCATCGTGGTGGAGCGCTTCCGCGACGAGCTGGGCGACTGGCGCGTGGTGGTGCACTCCCCCTTCGGCGCGCAGGTGCACGCGCCCTGGGCGCTGGCGCTGGGCGCCCGGCTGACCGAGCGGTTCGGCATGGACGCGCAGGTGCTGCACGCCGACGACGGGATCGTGCTGCGACTGCCGGACGCCGACCCGTTCGCCCTGGAGGAGGCGGACGCCCCGGGCCCGCTGGACGCCGCCCTGGACGACGGACAGGCCCCGGTCGGCGCCGGTGACGTGCTCTTCCCGCCGGGCGAGGTGGACGAGGTGGTCACCGAGCAGGTGGGCGGTTCCGCGCTCTTCGCCGCCCGGTTCCGCGAGTGCGCCGCCCGCGCCCTGCTGCTGCCCCGGCGCGACCCGGGCCGCCGCACCCCGCTGTGGCAGCAGCGCCAGCGCGCTTCCCAACTCCTCTCGGTGGCCAGCGAGTTCGGTTCGTTCCCGATCGTGCTTGAGGCGGTCAGGGAGTGCCTCCAGGACGTCTTCGACGTGCCCGGGCTCGCCGAGCTGATGCGGGACATCGAGGGCCGCCGCGTCCGGCTGGTCGAGGTCACCACCAGGGACCCCTCCCCCTTCGCCCGCTCGCTGCTCTTCGGCTACGTCGCCCAGTACCTCTACGAGGGCGACTCCCCGCTGGCCGAACGCCGTGCCGCCGCCCTGTCGTTGGACTCCCGGCTGCTCGCGGAGCTGCTGGGCAGGGCGGAGCTGCGGGAGCTGCTCGACCCCGAGGTGCTGGCGGAGCTGGAGCGGGAGCTGGGCTGGCTGACGGAGGAGCGCCGGGTCAGGGACGCGGAGGGCGTCGCCGACCTGCTGCGGGTGCTGGGCCCGCTGACGGAGGAGGAGTTGGCCGAGCGCGGCGCGCGCCCCGAGTGGGCGGCCGAGCTGGGCGCGGCCCGCAGGGCCCTGTCGGTGCGGATCGCCGGCACCGCGCACTGGGCGGCTGTCGAGGACGCCGGCCGGCTGCGGGACGCCCTGGGCACCGCCCTGCCGGTGGGCGTCCCCGAGGCGTTCACCGAGCCGGTCGCCGACCCGCTGGGCGACCTGCTGGCCCGTCACGCCCGCACCCACGGCCCCTTCACCTCGGCCCGGGTCGCGGCCAGGTTCGGTCTCGGCACCGCCGTGGCGGACGGCGCACTGCACCGGCTGGCGGCCGAGGGACGCCTGGTGCAGGGCGAGTTCCGCCCCGGCGCCAGCGGGCAGGAGTGGTGCGATCCGACGGTGCTGCGGCGGCTGCGCCGACGCTCGCTGGCCGCCCTGCGCCAGGAGGTGGAGCCGGTCGCCCCCCGCGCGCTCGCGGCGTTCCTCCCCCGCTGGCAGCACGTGGGCCCGGCCGTCGGCCGGGGCGAGCTGCGGGGCGTGGACGGTCTCTCGCGCGCCGTCGAGCAGTTGCAGGGCGCCGCGGTGCCGGCCTCGGCGCTGGAGCGCCTGGTGTTGCCGGCCCGCGTCTCGGGCTACGCGCCGCGGCTGCTCGACGAGTTGACGGCCTCCGGGGAGGTGGTGTGGGCCGGCGCCGGCGCACTGCCCGGCAAGGACGGCTGGATTTCGCTGTTCCCCGCCGACGCGGCGCCGCTGCTGCTGCCGCCCCCGCTCCCGCTGGAGCTGGGCGAGACGCACCGCGCCGTGCTGGACGCCCTCGCCGGCGGCTACGGACTGTTCTTCCGGCAGATCGCCGACCAGGTGGCTGCGGCCGGTGTCGAGGCCGGCGAGGGCGCGCTGGCCGAGGCCGTTTGGGAGTTGACCTGGTCGGGCCGGCTGACCAACGACACCCTCGGCCCGTTGCGCGCCCTGCTCGGCTCCGGCCGCACGGCCGGCTCCACGGCGCACCGCGCCCGCCGCACCACCCCGCGCGGCCGCTACGGCGCGCTCGCCGTAGGCTCCGGCGGCGCCGCCCGCCCGGCGGCCTCGCGCAACGGCCCGCCCACGGTCGCCGGCCGCTGGTCCCTGCTGCCCGAGCCGGTGGCCGACCCCACGGTCCGCGCCCACGCGCTGGCCCGCACCCTGCTCGACCGGCACGGCGTGGTCACCAGGGGCGCCGTGATGACGGAGGGCGTCGCCGGCGGATTCTCCGCCGTCTACCGGGTGTTGTCCGTCTTCGAGGAGAACGGCCAGGCAAGACGCGGCTATGTGGTGGAGGGTCTGGGCGCCGCCCAGTTCGCGATGGACGGCGCGGTGGACCGGCTGCGCGCCGTCGGTTCCGCCGCCGAGCGCCCCGCCGACGGTGGCGCCCCCCGCGTGACGCTGCTGGCCGCCGCCGACCCGGCGAACGCCTACGGCGCCGCCCTGCCCTGGCCCGAGGCGCCGGAGGGCGCCCGGCACAAGCCGGGCCGCAAGGCGGGGGCGCTGGTGGTCCTTGTCGACGGCGTCCTCACGCTCTACGTGGAGCGCGGCGGCCGCACCCTGCTGGCCTGGCCGGCCGGCGAGGGCGAGGCGGGCGGCGAGGAGTGGGCCGAGGGGGCGCTGCGCCCGGCGACCGAGGCCCTGGCCCAGGCCGTGCGCGCGGGTGCCCTGGGGACGCTCACCGTGGAGCGGGTCAACGGCCGGCCGGCGCTCACGGATCCCTCGTGGGTGGGCCTGCTGGAGGGCGCGGGCTTCCACGCGACGCCGCGCGGCCTGCGGCTGCGCCCCTGAGGGCGTGGGGGCGTGGGGGCGTGGGGGCGTGCCGCTCAGTCCCTCCACGCGCGAACGGCCGGGCGCGCCAGGCGCACTCCGGCCGGAGGCGTGCCGCCTGATCAGGCGGCGACCACGTCGACGGCCTCGGCCGGAGCCTTGATCGTGACGCGGTCTTCGGGACGGTGGGTGACGGGGGACACACGCACCGGGTTGAGCATCGGACGCATCGGGGGCACCGTGTCACTCGCGGCGGACTGGGCCAGCTCGGCGAGGGACAGCTCGTCGCTGACCTCACGCATCAGCTCCGACATCCGCAGCTCCAGGGCGTCACAGATGGCGGCCAGCAGCTCGGAGGAAGCCTCCTTCTGTCCCCGCTCCACCTCGGAGAGGTACCCGAGGGAGACGCGGGCGGAAGAGGACACTTCGCGCAGGGTGCGGCCCTGATGTTGGCGCTGCCGACGCAGCACGTCACCCAACAGGCGACGGAGCAGGATCATCGGTGGCTCCCTCCTCGGACCGTTGGCCTCGCTAGCTTCATGCCCCACCGTACCGCTTCGGACTCCCCCCGCGCGGGGAGCGATGTCTTGTTCACTCAGGGCTGCAAACATCCATCCTCTCCGTTCTGTTCCGTATCCCGGCCCGGGTCCCGGTCCGCTCGGAAGTCCGCGTGCAGCAGCTCGTTCCGCAGCAACGCGAGCACGGCCCGCGCGCTCTCCGCGCGGATCGCGGCCCGATCACCGCGGAGACTCAACCGCTGAGCCACGACTCCCCCCTTCCCCGGCGCCGAAACCGCGACGTGCACCGTGCCCACCGGCGCCCCGTCCTGCGGCTCGGGCCCCGCGACCCCGGTGGTCGCCACGCCCCAGTCCGCGCCCAGCAGCCGCCGGACGCCCACCGCGAGCTGGCGGGCGACCTCCGCGTCCACCGCGCCCCGCTCGTCGAGCAGCGCGCCGCTGACACCCAGCACCTCACGCTTGACCTCGGAGGCGTAGGCCGTGACCGAACCCCGGAACGCCCGGGAGGCCCCGGGGACGTCGGTCAGCGTGGCCGCCACCAGCCCGCCGGTCAGCGACTCGGCGACGGCGAGCGTCTGGCCGCGTCCCACCAGTATGCCCAGCACCTGTGACACCAGGGGCGCTTCCTCCGCCGCCTTTCCGCCATTACCGCCCATCGGTCCGCTCCCTCGCCAGCCCCCGACGTCGCAGGACCACCGCCTGCCGGACGTAGTCCAGCCCCGTCGCCACCGTCAACACGACCGCCAGCGCCATCACCCACCAGCGCAGGGTGGCCAGCGGGCCGGTCAGCGCCAGTATGTACATCCCGACGGCGATGCCCTGGGTCAGCGTCTTGAGCTTCCCACCCCGGCTGGCCGGAATCACCCCGTGCCGGATCACCCAGAACCGCATCAGGGTGATCCCCAACTCCCGGACCAGTATGGTCGCCGTCACCCACCACGGCAGGTCGCCGAGGAGCGAGAGGCAGACCAACGCGGCCCCCATGATCGCCTTGTCGGCGATCGGGTCCGCGATCTTGCCGAAGTCCGTCACCAGGTTGTGGCGCCTGGCGAGCTCGCCGTCGAACAGGTCGGTGATCATGGCGATCGAGAACGCCGCCCATGCCAGCGAACGCCAGGCCGGGTCGTGCCCGCCGCCGGCGAACATCAGCAGGACGAAGCCCGGGACCAGCAGCAGCCGGACCATGGTCAGGATGTTGGCGATGTTCCACAGACCGGGCGCGGCGGCACGCGCGCGATCAGCCGTCCTGCCGCCCCCGGCGGCCGAGGCCGGCGTGGATGTCACCTTCCCGCCTCCGCGACGCCGGGGTCGGACACCGGCGCGATCTCGGCGAACAGGTCGACTCCCTGCGATCCCACGACCCTGGCGGGGACCAGGTCCCCGACGGCCGGCGACTCGTCGCCCTTGCCGACGAGCAGCACCTGGCCGTCAGTCTCGGGCGCCTGGTGCGCGCCGCGCCCCACGGCCACCACCTCGCCGGGCGCGCCCGTGACATCGGTCTCCTCGTCGACGCCCACCGACTCGACCAGCACGAGCGCCTCCTCGCCCAGCCGCTCCTCGGCGCGCTGCGCGATCAGCTCGTCGGCCAGCCCGGAGACCCTGGCCAGCCGCTCCGCGACCACCTCGGGCGCCAGCTTGTCCTCGTACCCGGCCGCCTCGGTACCGTCCTCGTCCGAGTACCCGAAGACGCCTATGGCGTCCAGCCGCGCGCCGGTGAGGAAGCGTTCCAGCTCGGCGAGGTCGGCCTCGGACTCGCCGGGGAAGCCGACGATGAAGTTGGAGCGCACGCCGGCGTGCGGCGCCTTGTCCCGGATGGTGGCGAGCAGCTCCAGGAAGCGGTCGGTGTCGCCGAACCTGCGCATCGCACGCAGCACCCCGGGCGCCGAGTGCTGGAACGACAGGTCGAAGTAGGGCGCGACCTTCTCCGTCCCGGTCAGCACGTCGATCAGCCCGGGCCGCATCTCGGCCGGCTGGAGGTAGCTCACCCTGATCCGCTCCAGCCCGTCCACCTCGGCCAGCTCGGGCAGCAGCGTCTCCAGCAGCCGGATGTCTCCCAGGTCCTTGCCGTAGGAGGTGTTGTTCTCGGAGACCAGCATGATCTCCCGCACCCCCTCCCCGGCCAGCCAGCGCGCCTCGTTGAGCACGTCGGAGGGGCGGCGGGAGATGAAGGAGCCGCGGAAGGACGGGATGGCGCAGAACGAGCAGCGGCGATCGCAGCCGGAGGCGAGCTTCACGGAGGCCACCGGGCTGGTGTCCAGCCGGCGCCGCAGCGGGGCGCGCGGCCCGGAGGCCGGGGCGAGGCCGTCGGGCAGGTCGCTGATCGCGCCGTGGCCGGGCAGCGCCACCTCGGTGCCCTGCCGCTCGGCCGGGCTGATCGGCAGCAGCTTGCGCCGGTCGCGCGGCACGTGCGGGGCGTGCGTGCCGCCGGAGAGGATCGTGTTGAGCCGTTCGGAGATGTCCGCGTAGTCGTCGAAGCCGAGCACGCCGTCCGCCTCGGGCAGCGCCTCGGCCAGCTCCTTGCCGTAGCGCTCCGCCATGCAGCCGACCGCGACGACGGCCTGGGTGCGGCCGCCGCCGTCCTTCAGCTCGTTGGCCTCCAGCAGGGCGTCGACGGAGTCCTTCTTGGCGGCGTCGACGAAGCCGCAGGTGTTGACCACGGCGACCTCGGCGTCGGCCGCGTCGTCCACCAGGTCCCACCCGTCGGCGGCCAGCCGGCCGGCCAGCTCTTCGGAGTCCACCTCGTTACGGGCGCATCCAAGGGTGACGAGGGCAACGGTGCGGCGTTCGGACATGCCAACAAGCCTACTTCGTTCCCGGCGGCCCGCCCGTCGCGGGCCGCCCGGTCAGCCCTCCTCCGGGTCCCCCACGGTGTAGCTGAGGCGCTGGACCTGCCCTGGCTCGAAAACGTCCTCGATCTCGCTGCCGTTCACGTGCAGCTTGACGGCGCCCGCGTTGCCCAGCACCAGGTCGATCTGCTCGTCGTCGGTGAAGGTCTCGGAGGCGCCGTCCTCCAGGTTGCCCTCGAAGAGGACGCCGCCGCTGCTGTCCTTGACCGAGATCCAGCTGGTGCCCTCCATGGTGACCCGGACCGTCACCTTGTCCGCCGGCACGCCGGCCACGGCGGACTCGGTGGGGGCCTCGGGCTCGGTCGGGTCGGCGCCCTGGCGCTCGGGGCCGTCGCCGCCCGGGGAGTCCGCGCCCGGCGTCTCGGTGCGCTCCGCGACCGATCCGCCGCCGCCCTCCTCGTCGTCGCCCGCGGAGAAGAAGGTGAAGCCCACGAAGCCGATCACGACGACTATGGCCGCGACCATCGCCGCCGTCCAGTTGGGACGGCGCGGCTCGGGACGGATGCGCTCGGCCTCGAAGAGCGGCCCGCTGGGCAGCGACTCGTCGTGGTGGCCGTGCTGCGCGTTGTACAGCTCGATCAGCTCCGCCGGCTCCAGGCCGACCGCCCGCGCCAGGGTCCTGACGTGCCCGCGCGCGTAGACGTCGCCACCGCAGCGCGAGAAGTCGTCCGCCTCGATGGCCCGCACGATCGGAACGCGCACCCGGGTGGCCGAACTGACCTCGTCCACGGTCAGCTTCGCGTCGATGCGCGCCTGCTGGAGGGTACGACCGACGGAAGGCCGGTCCTTGGCTTTCTCGTTGCCGTTGGACACGGGGGCGCCTTTCGAGCGTGAAGCCACGTGCTGTGCTTATCAGTCTAGGGGGGTCCGAAAAGGAACGGGCAACCGGGCGGGCGCATTCTGTCCGCCAACGGGATGGCGTCCCCCGGCCGCTCCCCCACGGGGGGCGGGCCCGGGTGGGTGCCCTCCGTGAAGTCGGCCCCTAAGCTGCTACTCCCCACGAATCAGCGCGAGCACACCATCGAGTTCGTCCGGCTTGATGAGCACGTCCCGCGCCTTCGAACCCTCGCTCGGCCCGACCACGCCGCGCGACTCCATCAGGTCCATCAGCCGGCCGGCCTTGGCGAAACCCACCCGCAGCTTGCGCTGGAGCATGGACGTCGAGCCGAACTGCGTCGAGACCACCAGCTCGGCGGCCTGGCACAGCAGGTCGAGGTCGTCGCCGATCTCCTCGTCGATCTGCTTCTTCTGCTTGGTCCCCGTCGTCACGTCCTCGCGGAAGGTCGGCGCCATCTGCGCCTTGCAGTGCTCGACGACCTGGGCGACCTCCTCCTCCGTGACGAAGGCGCCCTGCATCCGCGTCGGCTTGTTCGCCCCCATCGGCAGGAAGAGCGCGTCGCCCTTGCCGATCAGCTTCTCCGCGCCCTGCTGGTCGAGGATGACCCGGCTGTCCGCCAGCGAGGAGGTCGCGAACGCCAGCCGGGAGGGCACGTTGGCCTTGATCAGACCGGTGACCACGTCCACGCTCGGCCGCTGGGTCGCCAGCACCAGGTGGATGCCCGCGGCCCTGGCGAGCTGGGTGATGCGCACGATGGCGTCCTCGACGTCGCGCGGCGCCACCATCATCAGGTCGGCCAGCTCGTCGACGATCACCAACAGGTACGGGTACGGCGCCAGTTCGCGCTCGCTGCCCTCCGGGACCTTCACCTTCCCGGCGCGCACCGCCGCGTTGAAGTCGTCGATGTGGCGGTACCCGTACGCCGCCAGGTCGTCGTACCGCAGGTCCATCTCGCGCACCACCCACTGGAGCGCCTCGGCGGCCCGCTTCGGGTTGGTGATGATCGGGGTGATCAGGTGCGGGATCCCCTCGTACGCGGTCAGCTCCACCCGCTTGGGGTCGACCAGGACCAGCCGCACCTCCTCCGGCGTCGACCGCATCATGATCGAGGTGATCAGGCAGTTGACGCAGGACGACTTGCCGGAACCGGTGGCGCCGGCGACCAGCATGTGCGGCATCCGTGCCAGGTCGGCCGTCACATAGCCGCCCTCGACGTCCTTGCCGAGCCCGACCAGCAGCGGGCGCCCGTCCCCCATGGCGTCGGTGGTGCGCAGCACGTCCCCGAGGTTGACCATCTCGCGGTCGCTGTTGGGGATCTCGATGCCGACGGCCGACTTCCCCGGGATCGGGCTGATGATGCGCACGTCCGGGCTGGCCACCGCGTACGCGATGTTCTTGGTCAGCGCGGTGATCTTCTCCACCTTGACGGCGGGGCCCAGCGAGACCTCGTAACGGGTGACCGTCGGCCCCCGCGTGAAGCCGGTGACCCGGGCGTCGACCTTGAACTCGGTGAAGACCGTGCTCAACGACTCCACCACCGCGTCGTTGGCCGCGCTGCGGGTCCGGCCGGGGCCGCCCCTGCTCAGCAGCTCGACGGAGGGCAGCGAGTAGCTGATGTCGCCCGCCAGTTGGAGCTGCTCGGCGCGCGGCGGCAGGGGCTCGGCGGGGTCGGGCGCCGGCTTGGTCAGGTCGGGCACCCCGCCCGTCGCCCCGTGCGCGGCCGACTCCCCGGCGTCCGGGGGCGTCGCCCCCGTCGCCTTGCGACGCTCCCCGGCCGAGATCCGGCTGCTGATGTCCGCGACCGAGGGCGAAGGCGGCACCCCGTGCAGCACCGCGCCGTCCAGCGCCGCGGCGGCCTCCGCAGCCACCTCCAGCGGGTCGGAGCCGGAGCGGCGTGCACCCCGGCGCTTGCGGCGCGACTCCAGCGCGCGCTTCTCGGCGTGCGCCCCGCTGAGGCCCGACGCGGGCGCGCCCTGCCCCACCGACCAGTCCGTCTCGTCCGGCTCCGGCGCGTCGTCCCACTCGTCCGGGTCCCCCCGCCGCCGCCCGCGCGGGGCGCGCTCCACCGGCCGGTCGTCGATCCCGTCGTGCGAGGACCGACCCGAGGGCTCCCACACCCCGAGCCTCGTCAGCCCCTGCCCCAGCCTGCGGGGGATCGCGTTGACCGGCGTCGCCGTGACCACCAGCAGCCCGAAGACCGTCAACAGCGTCAACAGGGCCATCGCCAGCGGCTCGCCCATCGCCAGGATCAACGGCCGGGAGGCGGCCCATCCGATGTGGCCTCCCGTGTCCCGCAACGCCTGGGCGCCCTCGCTGCGCCCCGGGGCACCGGTGAAGACGTGGACCAAGCCCAGCACGCCGATGAGCAGCGCCGTCAGGCCGATGACGATCCGGCCGTTGGCCTCCTCCCGCTCGGGGTGGATGAACAGCCGCACGGCGACGAAGCCCAGCAGCACGGGGAAGACCAGGTCGAGCCGGCCGAGCGCCCCGGTGATCAGCATGGTGACCAGGTCGCCGACGGGCCCCTGGAGGTTGGACCAGGTGCCGGCCGCCGCGACCAGCGCCAGGCCCAGCAGCAGCAGCGCCACGCCGTCCTTGCGGTGCGCGGGGTCCAGGCCCTTGGCGCCGCGCCCTATGCCGCGCAGCACACGGCCCAGCGGGCGCGCCAGCCCGAGCCACACACCGCGCACGACGCGCATCGCGAGGTTCCTGGGCGGCGCCGGCTTCGGGGGCGGCTTCTTCGCCGACGCCTTCTTGGCGGCGGACTTCTTCGCCGGCGCCTTCTTGGCGGGCGCCGGCTTCCGGGCACCGCGCGCGCCGGCGGAACCCTTGCCGGAGGTGGATGGGGCCATGGGGGTGAGGCTACCGGGGTCTGGCAGCCGGGGCACGGAACACGTGCCCCGAACGCCCACCGACCCCGGCGGACGGCCGGCCGCGACCGGCCGACAGCCTGTCAACCCTGATGGGACTCCACCGACTTGGGTTCGGCCGACCCCGGCTGCAACGCGTCCAGCGCCCGCCGCAACCCGAACAGCTTGCGCTCCAGATGGGCGGCCGTGGAGACCGCGGCGCCACCGCCCGACTCGGCCAACTCCTTGGACAGCGCCTCCGCCTGCTCCTCGGCGGCCGCCAACCGCGCGGACAGCTCCGGCAGCAGCCCGCCCGCGCCCCGGTCGCCCTCGCCCTGCGCCTGACCGGCGTCCAACTCCCGGCGCAGCAGCACGGCCTGCTCGTGGAGCTGCACGTTCTTCATGTGGAGATCGACGAAGACCGAGACCTTGGCACGCAGCACCCACGGGTCGAACGGCTTCGAGATGTAGTCGACGGCACCCGCCGCGTAGCCCCGGAACGTGTGGTGGGGACCGTGGTTGATCGCCGTGAGAAAGATGATGGGAATGTCGCGGGTGCGCTCACGGCGCTTGATGTGGGCCGCGGTCTCGAAGCCGTCCATCCCCGGCATCTGGACATCCAGCAGGATGACCGCGAAGTCCTCTGTGAGCAGCGCCTTGAGCGCTTCCTCCCCTGACGACGCCCGGACCAGTGTCTGATCGAGCGCTGAAAGGATCGCCTCCAGCGCAAGCAGATTCTCGGGCCGGTCATCGACCAGGAGGATCTTGGCCTTCTGCACCATGGCCCGTCCTCCTCGCCCCTGCGGCGCCCCGGAGGCGCCGCCGTCGTGGACGGCACCCTCACGCCGTCCGGTCCTGTGCCGGACATGTTGACATCACCGCTGGCGCCACTGCCAGCAGACCCCGGTTGTCGCCCCAAACGTGCGACAACGTCGGGAACCCCCGCGACTCACACGAGAGGCTGACAACGCTCCGGCTGCGACCTCGACCGTACCGGCAGTAACTCGTTCGCCCGTCCAGCACTCAACGCTCAGACCAACGGGTGATTGGTGCATCGCGCTGCGTCACGATAGCACGCCCCCGAAAGCCCCTGCGAACTGAACTGCGCGCAACGGGAAAACGGTTGCTCACCCCGGATGGTTCCACATCCGGGATGAGCGTGACAGATCATTCCCCGCCGCCGTTGTCGACCCACTCTGCCATCACCGAGAACAGCTCCGCGACATCCACCGGCTTCGTCACGTGCGCCGAGGCCCCCGCCTGGATGGTCTTCTCCAGGTCGCCCTTCATCGCCTTCGCCGTCAGCGCGATGATCGGCAGCTTGGCGAACTGCGGCATCTTGCGGATCGCCTCGGTCGTGGCGTAGCCGTCCATCTCCGGCATCATGATGTCCATCAGGACCAGCATCACGTCCTCGTTGGACTCCAGGACCTCGATGCCCTCCCGCCCGTTCTCGGCGTAGAGCACCACGATGCCGCTGCCCTCCAGCACGCTGGTCAGCGCGAAGACGTTCCGCACGTCGTCGTCGACGATCAGCACCTTCCGGCCCTGGAACTCCCTGCGGTAGTCCCTCGGTTCCGCCGAGGCCGGCACCACCTCGCCGGTCACCTCCGCCGCCGGCTCCGCCTCGGCCGCCCCACCGGACTCCTGCCGGTCCCGGCCACGGTGGCGCCTGGTCAGCGACTCCGCCGCCTCCTCCGCGGCCGCCGACGCCCGCCGGCGCTGCGCCTCCGCGTCACCGACCGCGCCGGGCACGACGGGAAGCGCGCCTTCCGCCCCGTCCTCCGCCTCCGCCTCCTCCTCGGGCGCCGCCAGCAGCGCCTTGATGCGGTTCTTCGGCCGCGGCGGCAGCGCCCGCGCCCCCTCCGCGCCCCCCTGCCCCGGCGTCAACTGCCCGTAGCCGGGCGGCGGCAGCTCCGCCGGCTGGAGCGGCAGGAAGAGCGTGAACGTCGACCCCCGCCCCGGCTCGCTCGCCGCGTGGATCTCGCCGCCGAGCAGCCGCGCGATCTCCCGGCTGATCGACAGCCCGAGCCCCGTGCCCCCGTACTTGCGGCTCGTCGTGCCGTCCGCCTGCTTGAACGCCTCGAAGATCACCCGCATCTTGCTGGCCGCGATACCGATCCCGGTGTCCGAGACCGCGAACGCGATCAGCTGCGCGTCCGCCGAAAGCACCGAGCCGTTCTCCAGCATCTGCTCCCTGATCGAGTCCGGCACCTCGCCGCCCGCCGGCCTGATCACCAGCTCCACCGCACCGGTCTCGGTGAACTTCACCGCGTTCGACAGCAGGTTCCGCAGCACCTGGAGCAGCCGCTGCTCGTCCGTGTTCAGCGTGGACGGCAGCTCGGGCGAGACCCGCACCGAGAACTCCAGGCTCTTCTCCGCCGTCAGCGGCCGGAACGACGCCTCGATGTAGTCCACCAGCTGCACCAGCGCGATCCTGGTCGGGCTGACGTCCATCTTGCCCGCCTCGACCTTCGACAGGTCCAGGATGTCGTTGATCAGCTGCAACAGATCAGAGCCCGCGCCGTGGATCGTCTCGGCGAACTCCACCTGCTTCGGCGACAGGTTGCCCTCCGCGTTGTCCGCCAGCAGCTTGGCCAGGATCAGCAGCGAGTTCAGCGGGGTGCGCAGCTCGTGCGACATGTTCGCCAGGAACTCCGACTTGTACCGCATCGAGACGGCCAACTGCTCGGCACGCTCCTGGAGCCCGCGCCTGGCCTCCTCGATCTCCGAGTTCTTCACCTCGATGTTGCGGTTGGTCTCCGCGAGCAGGTCCGCCTTGTGCTTCAGCTCCGCGTTGGACTCCTGAAGCGCCTTCCGCTGCCGTTCCAGCTCGCCCGAGCGCTCCTGGAGCTGCTCCGCCAGCTCCTGCGACTGCTCCAGCAGCATCTCGGTCCTGGTGTTGACGCTGATCGTGTTGACGCTCGTCGCGATCATCTCGGCCATCTGGCTCAGGAAGTCGCGCTCGATCTGCGTGAACGGCTTGAACGACGCCAGCTCCAGCACGCCCAGCACCCGGCTCTCGAAGAGCACCGGCAGCACGATCCCGTTCACCGGCGGCGCCTCGCCCAGCCCCGAAGAGATCTTCAGATAACCGGGCGGGGTCGGCCCGACCTCGATGGGACGACGCTCCTCCGCCGCCGTCCCGATCAGCGACTCCCCCGGCCGGAAGGACATCGCCTGGCTGCCCGCCGCGTACCCGTAGGACCCGATCATCCGCAGCTCGTAGTCGCCGCCCTCGCCCGGACCCGCGACCACGTCCCGGTCCCCGTCGGCGGGAACGGCCAGGAAGAACGCCCCGTGCTGCGCCGTGACCGCCGGCGCCAGCTCGCTCATGATCAGCCGCGCCACGTCCTTCAGATCCCGCCGGCCCTGCATCAGCGCCGAGATCCGGGCCAGGTTGCTCTTCAGCCAGTCCTGCTCCTTGTTGGCCAGCGTGGCCTCGCGCAGGTTGCTGATCATCGTGTTGACGTTCTCCTGGACCACCAGGATCTCGCCGGCCGCGTCGGTGTCGATCCGCACGCTGTGATCGCCCCTGGTCACGAACGTCGCGACCCGGGCGATACCGCGCACCTGACGGGTCAGATTGCCCGCCATCTCGTTCACCGAGTCGGTCAGGTCCTTCCAGGTACCGGCCACCCCCGGCACCCGCGCCTGACCACCCAGCTGGCCCTCGGTACCCACCTCGCGGGCCACCTTGGTCACCTGGTCGGCGAAGACCGACAGCTGCTCCACCATCGTGTTGAGGGTGTCCTTCAACTCCAGGATCTCGCCCCGGGCGTCGATGTCGATCTTCCTGGTCAGGTCTCCCTTGGCGATCGCCGTGGTGACCTGCGTGATGTTGCGCACCTGACCGGTCAGGTTGGACGCCATCGAGTTGACCGACTCCGTCAGGTCCTTCCACGTGCCGGAGACCCCGGGCACCTTCGCCTGCCCGCCGAGCCGGCCGTCCGTGCCCACCTCGCGTGCCACCCTGGTCACCTCGGCGGCGAACGACGACAGCGTCGTCACCATCCGGTTGACCGTGTCGGCGAGCTGCGCGACCTCGCCGCTCGCCTGCACGGTGACCTTCTTGGACAGGTCGCCGTTGGCCACCGCCGTCGCGACCTCGGAGATGTTCCGCACCTGACTGGTCAGGTTGCGGGCCATCAGGTTCACGTTGTTGGTCAGGTCCTTCCACGTCCCCGACACCCCGCGCACCTGCGCCTGGCCGCCCAACTGCCCCTCGGTGCCCACCTCGCGAGCCACCCGCGAGACCTGCTCCGCGAACGAGGACAACTGGTCCACCATGGTGTTGACGGTGGTTACCAGCTCCAGGATCTCGCCCCTGGCGTCCACCGTGATCTTCTTCGTCAGGTCACCCCGCGCGACCGCGGTGGTCACCTCCGCGATGTTCCGGACCTGCGACGTCAGGTTGTTGGCCATGCTGTTGACGGACTGCGTCAGGTCCTTCCAGGCGCCCGCGACGCCGTCCACCCGCGCCTGGCCGCCCAGCCGGCCCTCGGTGCCGACCTCGACGGCCACCCGCGTGACCTGCTCGGCGAAGGACGACAACTGATCGACCATCGTGTTCAGCGTGTCCTTGAGCTCCAGGATCTCCCCCTGGGCGTCCACGGTGATCTTCTGCGACAGGTCACCGCGGGCGACCGCCGTCGCGACCCCGGCGATGTTCCGCACCTGGTCGGTCAGGTTCGACGCCATCCCGTTGACGGAGTCGGTCAGGTCGCGCCACACACCGGCCACGCCCGGCACCTGGGCCTGGCCGCCGAGCCTGCCCTCCGTGCCCACGTCCCGCGAGACCCTGGTGACCTGGTCGGCGAAGAGCGACAACTGGTCCACCATGCGGTTGACCGTGTTCTTCAGTTCGAGGATCTCGCCCCTGGCGTCCACCTCGATCTTCTGCGACAGGTCACCCCGCGCCACGGCGGTGGTCACCTGCGCGATGTTCCGCACCTGGTCCGTCAGGTTGTCGGCCATCTGGTTGACCGAGTTCGTCAGGTCCTTCCACGTCCCCGACACCCCGTCCACCTGGGCCTGACCACCCAGCCTGCCCTCGATACCCACCTCGGTGGAGACCCGTGTCACCTGCTCGGCGAACGAGGAGAGCTGGTCCACCATCCGGTTCACGGTGTTCTTCAGCTCCAGCATCTCGCCGGAGACATCCACCGTCACCTTCTGCGACAGATCACCGTTCGCCACCGCCGTCGTCACCTGAGCGATGTTGCGGACCTGACCGGTGAGATTCCGGAACGCCGTGTTGACGGAGTCCGTCAGGTCCTTCCAGGCCCCCGCCACCCCCAGCACCGACGCCTGCCCGCCCAGGGCGCCCTCGTCGCCGATCTCCCGCGCCACCCGCGTGACCTGCGACTGGAACGACGACAGCTGGTCGACCATCGTGTTCACGGTGTTCTTCAGCTCCAGCATCTCGCCGGAGACATCCACCGTCACCTTCTGCGACAGATCACCGTTCGCCACCGCCGTCGTCACCTGAGCGATGTCCCGCACCTGATCCGTGAGGTTGCGGAACGCCATGTTGACCGAGTCGGTCAGGTCCTTCCAACGCCCCGAGACACCCGGCACCTTCGCCTGGCTGCCCAGCGTGCCCTGCGTGCCGATCTGCACGGCCGCCGCCGTCACCTCGTCGGCGAAGCCGCGCAGCGTCTCCGTCATCCCGTTGATGGTCTCCGCGAGCTGGGCCACCTCGCCCCGCGCGTTCACCATCACCCGCTGCGCCAGGTCGCCGTCGGCCACCGCGGTCGTCACCCGGGCGATCTCCCGGACCTGGTCGGTGAGGTTCCCCGCCATCAGGTTCACCGAGTCCGTCAGGTCCTTCCAGACCCCCGAGACCCCGTCCACCCGCGCCTGGCCGCCCAGCTGCCCCTCGGTGCCCACCTCGCGGGCCACCCGCGTCACCTCGGACTGGAACGAGGACAGCTGGTCGACCATCGTGTTGACGGTGTTCTTCAACTCCAGCATCTCGCCGGCCACATGGACCGTGACCTTGCGCCCCAGGTCACCGTCGGCCACCGCCTTGGTCACCACCGAGATGTCCCGCACCTGCGCGGTCAGCCGCGACGCCATCGTGTTGACGGACTCGGTCAGGTCCTTCCACGTGCCGGAGACCCCCGGCACCCGGGCCTGGCCCCCCAGCTTGCCCTCGGTGCCCACCTCGCTGGCGACCCGCGTCACCTCGTCGGTGAACTCCGACAGCTGGTCGACCAGCCCGTTGACCGTCCGCCCCACCTTCAGGAACTCGCCCCGCAGCGGGCGGCCGACCCCCGAGTCCGACTGGGCGCGCAGATCCATCCGCTGTCCCAGGTCGCCCTCGGCCACCGCCGTCAACACCCGGCCCACCTCGGAGACCGGCCGCCCCAGGTCCTCGACCAGGTCGTTGGCGTCGTCGATCGCCTTGGCCCAGGCGCCCTCGCACAGCCCCGTCTCCATCCGCTCCGAGAGCTTCCCCTCCCGGCCGACCACCCGACGCACCCGCGTCAGCTGCCCGGTGAGCTGGAGCCCGCGGTCGGCGACCTCGTTGTAGACGGCGGCGATCTCGGCCATCGGGCCCTCGCCGGCGACCGTCAGGCGCTTGCGCAGATGACCGTCCCGCATCGACTCCAGAGCCGAGAGCAGTCGGTTCAGCGCCGCGGCATCCACCTCGACGGTGGCACCCGGCCGGGGCTTCACCGCCCGGCCTCGCCGCTGGCCTCGCGACACTGCTCCGTCAGACACCACTGTGTCCCTCCCACGGGGGTCGATCATCTCGCCCTGCACTGCACATCGGGCCCTCCCAGTGTTTCACTCCGGAAGGACCGGGCGATAACAGTTCGGCAGCATCGCATACCACCGATTTGCCGGTCAGGGGGAATTCGGTGGACGCACCGTCCGCCGAGCCGCCGGACGTCAGTAACCTGGGCACCCGAGCAGCCCACGGCACCCGAGTGTGCCGAGAACGACCATTGGGGGAGTGACGTGATCACCGCGCGCGCTGCGGCCACCTTCGAGCCGGTAGGACGCTCGGTCGCGACCGCGCGGGGCTTCGTCCGCGACACCCTCCAGGGTTGGGGCCTCGCCGAGCTCATCGAGGACGCCGTCGTCCTCACCAGCGAACTGGTCACCAACGCGGTGGTGCACGCCGGCACCTCCGCCGAGGTCCGCTGCCTGCGGGACGAGCAGGGCGTCCGCGTCGAGGTCGTCGACCGCCATCCGGAGCGCGAGCTGCCGCTCGCCGAGGTTTCCCGGGGCCGCGTCGACCTCAACAGCGAGGGCGGCCGCGGCCTGATGCTCTGCGCCGCGCTGGCCGACCGCTGGGGCGTCGACTACACGACCACCGACAAGTGCGTGTGGTTCCGCCTCGCCCAGCAGACCGTCGCCGTCGGCACCCGCACCGCCGGCCCCATCCTCCCCGCCGACCTGCTGCCGGAGACCGACGCCAGGGTCCGCGTCGCCGTCGTCGAGGTCGACCGCGTCGACGCCATCACCAGCTGGAACGACGACGCTCAGCAGCTCTTCGGCTACACGGCCGAGCAGGTCGTCGGCAAGCCGCTCGCCGACCTCGCCGCCTGGCCGCAGACCCCCGGCACCGGCACCGGCATCGCCGAGGCCCTGCTGCTCTCCCGCTGGGAGGGCAGCTACGGCGTCCGCGACTCCCAGGGCCGCACCGTCCCCGTCTACGCCTGCCACCTGCGCATCCGCGACGCCCACGGCGAGCCCTCCACGGTCTGCCTGATCGTCCGCGACCACGAGCGCGCCATCCTCCAGAGCCCGGTGCGGCTGCCGTCGCACGGCGGCAACGGAGGCGAGTCGCGCGACCGCACCGGCGACTCGCTCGACGCCCTCATCGGCTCTCCCCCGCCGGACGACCTGGACGGCCTGCTCCAGCGGACCGTGGAACGCGCCCGGGACATGCTCGACGGCGACGCCGCGTTCCTGCTGCTCGCCACGGACGACGAGACCGAGCTGGAGGTCCGCGCGACCACCGGGCTGCCCTCGGCACGCCAGCGCTTCGCCCGCGTGCCCGTGGAGACCGGCAGCGGGCGATACGGCTCCGCCAGGATGCCCTCGGTCCACCCGGACCTGGCGCACACCCCGGGTGCCGTGCCGCTGCTGTCCGGCACGGGGATGCACGCGGTGGTGACCGTCCCGCTGAAGGTCGAGGGCCGGCTCACCGGCTCCCTGGGCGTCGCCTCCGAGACCCCCGAGCGGTTCAGCAACGAGGAGGCGCTCCGTCTCCAGTTCGCCGCCGACCGCATCGCCCTGGCCGTCGAGTCCGCCAGGCTCACCGAGCTGGAACGGCTGCGCAGGGGCTCGCTCGCCTTCCTCGTCGAGGCGTCCGAGCTGCTCGCCGGCACGCTGGACCGCAACCAGACGCTGGCGCTGATGGCCCAGATGACCGTCCCCACTCTGGCCACCTGGTGCGCCGTCTACACGATCCCCGAGCCGGGCTCGGAGCCCGTGCTCTCCTACGTGCTGCACGAGGACGAGGAGCGGATCGACGGCATCAAGGCCCTGTTGGAGCGCGTCGAGGCGCCCGCGCCGGATCTCGCGCTGGGCGTGCGCCCCTGGAACGCGCCCTCCGACGCAGCGCGCAACACCGCCCTGCGCACCTCGCTGCGCAGCCTCGCGCTCGGTGGGCGCTCTCCCTCGGAGACACCGGGCACCAGCCTCACGACGGCGCAGGCCGTCGGCGGTGAGACGGTGGTGCTGCCGCTGGTCGCGCGGAACCGGGTGATCGGGCTGCTGGCCCTCGGCAAGCCGACGGACGAGCGGTTCCGTCAGGACATCCTGGAGCTGGCCGAGGACCTCTCGCGCCGGGCCGCCCTGGCGCTGGACAACGCCAGGCTCTACAGCGAGCGGACGGCGATCAGCCAGTCCCTGCAACGCAGCCTGCTGCCCCCGGAGTTGCCGGCGATCGACAACGTCGAGGTGGAGGTCATCTACCGCGCCGCCGGGGAGGGCAACGAGGTGGGCGGCGACTTCTACGACCTGTTCCCGATCCGCGAGGGCGTCTACGGCTTCGCCATCGGCGACGTGTGCGGAACGGGCCCGGAGGCCGCGGCCGTGACGGGGCTGGCGCGGCACGCGCTGCGGCTGCTGGCTCGCGAGGGCCTCGGCGGCCCCGCGGTGCTGGAGCGGCTCAACGCGGCGATCCTGGAGGAGGGCCCGCGGGCGCGCTTTCTCACGCTGCTGTACGGGGAGTTGTGGCCGCAGCCCTCGGGCGGCGCGCTGCTGAAGATGGTCTGTGCCGGCCACCCGTTGCCGATGCGGCTGTCTCCCGACGGCACGGTGGAGTCGGCCGCGAGCCCCCAGCCGCTGCTCGGCGTGATGGACGACCTGGAGCTCTTCGAGCAGACGGCGACGCTGGACCCGGGCGACGTGCTGCTCTGCGTCACGGACGGCGTCACCGAACGGCGGGAGGGCACCCGGATGTTGGGCGACGACGGCCTGGCCGACGTGCTGAGCAACTGCACCGGGCTCACCGCCGGCGCCGTCGCCGCGCGGGTGCTGCGCGCGGTGGAACGCTTCGCCTCGGACGCCCCGTCGGACGACATGGCCATTCTGACGCTGCGTATCCCCGAGTAGTCCGAAAACAGGAAAGGGCCGAACCACGTATGGTTCGGCCCTTTCGTATGTGAGGTGCCGTGGGTCTCCATGGCCCACGCGAAAACCCCCGCCGAATGGCGAGGGTTTTCTCTGAACGCTATGAGCCCCAAAACGGAATCGAACCGTTGACCTTCTCCTTACCATGGAGACGCTCTGCCGACTGAGCTATTGGGGCGATATGTCCGGCGGCGTCCTACTCTCCCACACGGTCCCCCATGCAGTACCATCGGCGCTGAAGAGCTTAGCTTCCGGGTTCGGAATGTAACCGGGCGTTTCCTCTCCGCCATGACCACCGGAACACCCTGAGGGACATTCCTTCGGCAGCCAGCCAGAAAAAACACAGTGGACGCGAGCATCTATGGACAAGCCCTCGGCCTATTAGTACCGGTCAACTCCACCTATCACTAGGCTTCCATCTCCGGCCTATCAACCC
>NZ_OCNE01000019.1 GCF_900230195.1 Streptomyces zhaozhouensis | reverse complement strand
ATGTGGGCCTGCTGGCGTGACGGTACCTGCTACGACCCCGCCACCCACCAAGCCAACAACAAGATCAACACTGCCGCCGAGGAGCCCCTGGCGGCATAGGGGTTGACTCAGGAAACTCATGCGGCCACGGTATTTTCGCGGGCCCCCGATCCGCTTATCCGAAACTGCTCTCTGGCGGGGGCGGGGTCCGCGGTGGGGTCCCCGGACGGCTCCGTGGTCGCGTCCACCGCGCGACGACGCAGGACGGCGGGCCGCTCCGCGTGCCGCGCATCGCCATCCGATAGCTGCTCGGGCTCGTCCCGAAGACGCTTGTGAAGGTGCGGCTGAACGTGCCGAGGCTCTCGTAGCCGACCAGGAAGGCGATGCGGGTGATCGGCACGTCGCTGTCCCGCAGCCACGCCGACGCCCGTTCCATGCGCCGGCGTTGCAGGTAGCGGTGCGGGGTCTCGCCGAAGAGCTGCCGGAAGCGGCGCGAGAAGTGCGCGGGCGAGAGGTAGGCGAGGGCCGCGAGGGCGGGCACGTCCAGCGGCCGGGCCCAGTCGCGGTCGATCGCGTCGCGGGCGCGCAGCAGCCGCCGGTTCTCGTCCTCGGGGCTCGGCCCCCGCCCCTCGCGCACCGCGCGCCCGCCCGCCCCGCTCAGTGCCGCCGGCCGTCGAGGGCGCGGGCCAGGATGGCCTCGACCACCTCCGACTTGGCGTCCGCGTAGTTCTGCACGTACTTCCAGTCGCGCTCCGCCAGCCCCCGCTTGGTCGCCGCGTACAGGTCGCGCTCCGCGTCGTGCGTGCGCAGCCGGTCGCGGAAGGCGAGGATGCGCTGGATCTCCGGCGAACCCGCCGACAGCACATGGAGGTTGACCCCGTCGACGTCCTCGGCCGGCGCGTCCTTGCGCAGCACCCGGTGCTCGTGCCAGTCCGGTTCGCGGATGACGACCCGGTAGCCGAGCGGTTCCAACGCGGGCGCGTAGCTGTCCTCGTCGCCCGAGTCCGGGACCACGAGCAGCATGTCGATGACCGGCTTGGCCGCCAGCCCGGGAACGGACGTGGAGCCGGTGTGCTCCAGCCGGTGCGGCAGCGCGCCCAGCGCGCCGTGCAGCGCGGTCGCCTCGGCGGCGAAGACGTCAGGCCACCGCGGGTCGTACTCGACGAACCGCACCCGCCCGTTGAGTTGCCGCGGGGCGCCGACCGTCGCCGCCTCGATGGCGGCGTCCGACATCCCCGTCGGCCGCACGAAGCTCAGCACCCGTTCCGCGACCTCCCCCGGCGTCGGCCCGGCGGTGTCGATCTCGGTGAACGCCTCCCGCAGCCACCCCGAGGCGCCCTCGTAGACGTCGAGATGCCGCAGCCGCCAGGCCACGGTGTCGCCCTGGCTCTCCGCCTTGGTGTCGGTGTGCACGCGCTCGACCAGCGTCTCCCGGTCCGCGTGCAGCAGAAACGCCCGCACCGGGATCCCGAACTCCGCGAAGCCGTTCCGCAGTTCGTTCCAGTACTCCTCGACCAGCACGGTCTGCGGGATGACCAGCGTGCCCCCGCCGCCGATCTCGTCGAGCAGCCGCCGCGCGGTGTCCACGGTCAGCGCGCGCCAGGCGCGCCACTGCTGGAAGTCGGTGACCGTGGTCGGGTCGAGCACCGTTCTCAGCAGGTACCCCACCATCTCGGAGTCGAAGATCCGCGCACCCGGCAGGCGTTCCACCACCTCGTGCGCCGTGGTGGTCTTGCCCGCTCCGAAGGTTCCGTTCAGCCAGATGATCACCCGCCGAGGGTACCGGCGCCCGCCCGCGCGGGCACCGGTCCGTCGCCGGCGACAATGCGCGGAACGGCGGGCGCTGTTCAACGGCGGGCGCTGTTCAACGGCGGGCGATCGGCTCCTGGAGCTCGGTCACCGAGTGGTCGCGGCAGTGGGGACAGGAGAGGGTGACCTCCCTGGCCGCGCCCGCCGACGTGTAGCCGTGGGCGTCGATCCAGCGCGCCAGCGTCTGGACGCTGGGGATGACCTGGTCCGCCGGGCCCTTGTGGACCAGCGTCGCGGCCTCCACCTCCGGCAGCTCCACCACCGCGAAGTCGAAGGAGGGCTCCGGCCCGACGTCGACCGGGATGCCCGCGTGCACCGTCACCGGCCCCTCCGGATTGTCGTAGTACGCGACCGCCGCACCGCTCGCCCCGACCCCGGCGGCCTGCATCCGGTTCCACAGCTCCTCGTAGAGTTCGGTGATCACCGGGGTGATCAACCGTGGATCGAAACTGTCCACCACGGCGGTCAGCTCCGCCACACGCATCGCCGGAACCCGCTTGATCACCACGTCGTCGGACGACATCCGCCCCTCGCTCTCGATCACGCGGAGCCTCGCCTCCACCTGCGCCAGCCGCGCGGCGTCGGCCGCCATCGCCGACTCCAACTCGGCCCTGCGCAGCCGCAACATGCCGCGCAGTTCCGACGCGCCCACCTCCTCGCCGACGATGGCGCGCACCTGCGCCAGCGTGAAGCCGAGCTCCTTCAGCGCGATGACCCGGTTCAGCCGGGCCAACTGGGCGGCGTCGTAGGACCGGTAGCCGGTGTGCGGATCGACGTGGGCGGGACGCAGCAGCCCCACGGCGTCGTAGTGGCGCAACATGCGCACCGAGACGCCGCCGTACTGGGCGAAGGCTCCGATGTTGAACATGACGTCGTCCACTGGACCGGCTGACACGGTGTGAGAGTCAACCGGTCCGGCCGTCGAGGGTGTCGAGAAAGGAACGCCAGGCGGCCGTTCCGAAGTGCAGCACGGGCCCCCGCGCACGCGTGGAGTCCCGCACGGGAACGACGCCGGGGCGGCCGTCGGCGACCTCGACGCAGTTGCTATCTCCGCCGTCGCTGTAGCTGGACTTGCGCCAGCGGGCGGCGCTCAGGTGGGAGTGTTCGGCTCGCATCGTCTCCGGCCTTCCTGCGGCGCGGCGTGGAGAGAGACCTGAGCGCCGCTCGCGTCAGCGGGTGAGGTGTCCTACGAAGCTTGCCCAGG
This sequence comes from Streptomyces zhaozhouensis, assembly GCF_900230195.1. Lineage (GTDB taxonomy): Bacteria > Actinomycetota > Actinomycetes > Streptomycetales > Streptomycetaceae > Streptomyces > Streptomyces zhaozhouensis. The sequence continues at coordinate 130,112 of NZ_OCNE01000019.1, read as the reverse complement.
CGTCGCTGGGGATGAACAGCGGCGCGTGGTCCGGGGTCTTGGAGTCGCGAACGGGAACGACGCCGGGGTAGCCGTCGGCGACCTCGACGCAGTTAGTGCTCCCCCCGTCGCTGTAACTGGACTTGCGCCAGCGAGCGGCGTTGAGGTTGGGGTGGGAGGCTCGCATCGCTTCTAGCCTTCCTTCATCAGGGTGCGGATGAACTCCAGGGAGTCCTGCTGGGACAGCGCACAGGCGCTGATCTCATCGTAGGAGAGTTTCACCTGCTCCACGGCTGACGGCTCCTCGATCACCTCGCCGTTCTTGGCGCCTTCCTGATAGGCAGCAGACGTGCCGTCCGGAAGCCAGAGGAGAGTGGCTACTCCGCCCAGCAGATCGTGCAGCCCCGTGCTCAATGGGAGCATCTGAAGGGTCACGTTGGGCAGTGCGGCGTCGTCGATCAGCCGTTGCAGCTGTTGCTTCCAGGCACCCCTGTCCTTCAACGGCCGTCCGAACACCGCTTCGTCGAGCACGATACGAGCGTGTGCGGGTGACTCTGCTCGGCGCAGGAGCAGTTGGCGATCCATCCGCAACGCCAACTGCTCCTCCAGCTTCGGTTCCTCGTCAGGGCGGTGCGGAGTCGACCACAGGAACTCCCGCGCGTACTCCTTGGTCTGAAGTAGCCCATGAATCGCATGTGACGTGTACGTCTGGATGATCCTGGCCTCGTTCTCCAACTCCATGTAGCGCTGGTATCGGCCGGGATACGCCTCGTCCTTCGCCAACCACCAGAGGTTCTGGAGGCCGCGGCCCGTTCCGTAGACCTCGTCCAGTCGGCGGGCGGTCTCGAAGTCGCCGATGCGTTCGCCTCGTTCGAGTCTGTTGAGATACGAGCGGTCGAACCTGGCGCGTTCGGACAGCGCACCCAGCGACAGCCCGGACTCCTCCCGGAGCCTCGCCAACTCGTCCATGAACCTTTTGCGTGCCGGAGCAACGGACTTGGTGTCCGACTTTGCGGTGGCGGCCATCAACTCCCCCTATCGAACTGATGGTTGCTACTTGTCGCCTGACCTAAGGGCATCGCGAAACCCCTGGTCAGCGTAGCGCTTGGGACCCAGTCTTGTAGTCACCTCGTTACAGGAAGCTAAAGGAATCCCGATGTCCGCCCAACTCGCGCCTCCCGTCCAGGAGTCCAACTCGGCCGTGTTCAGCTGCGAAGTCCTCGCCGATGCCAGGGGAATCGAGACCTGGCGCCGGACCATCGCTCAGGTAATGCGGTCCTGGGGCGCGTCGGACGCCGCCGTGGAGATCGCCCGAATGGGTTTGTCGGAACTTCTTGCGAATGTGGTGCGCCATGTGGCCGTTCCGCGTTGCCGTCTGCTCGTTGTCTGCCTGGACGGGCGCGTGACGGTGGCGGTCGCGGACCGTTCGCCGGAGATGCCGGTCGTGCGCGAACCGAACTGGGACGCGGAGTCCGGCCGTGGCCTCTGGCTGCTCCACGAGATGGCGGACGCGGTCGGCTGCTACCCGGAGGGGTACCCGACCTCGGGCGGCGAGGCCGTGGGGAAGGTCGTCTGGTTCGCCTGCGGGGGGTCGGGCCGGTGAACGCCAACGCCGAAGAACTCCTCGCGCCGCTCCCGGCGCAGACCGACGACGACAACTCGTGGGTCGACGGCTGGTGTTGGCTCTGGTACGGATGGCGCTACACGCGCGTGCTGTGGATCGGCGCGGTCGGGACGTTCGGCGCCCACGCCCCGCTCTTCGCCTGCGGCGACTGCCTCAACCGGCTGCACGCGATGGTGTGGGACTACGCGGAGGCGCAACACGAGCTGCCGACGGACGCCTGCGGGCGGGTGGTTCCGCTGTACCGGCGTTCCGCCGACGGCCGTGAAGGCCGTTCGGGCGCGGTCCGTTACCGGCGTGGCGGCCGGCATCGACGGGCGCGCAGCCCGCTGGGCGAACGCTTCCTGCGCGCGGTCACGGAGGGGGCGACGACCGATGTCTGACACTCACGTCGTCCGGGGCGCGGACCGCGTACTGATCCAGGAGCGGGGTCCCGGGGTGCCGGAGGGCATCCACGGGGCGGAGTGCATGAGTTGCGAGGCGGTCTCTCCGTTGTTCGACGACGATTCGCTGCCGGTGGCGGTCTGGGCGCTTCAGCACTCGCAGGATCAGCCGGATCACACGTTGTTCCTGGCTCGGACGGAGCGCCACTGGCGTGTGGTCCCGCGTCCGGACGACCCCCCGCCGCCGTCGTCCCCCGGTCCGGGGTTCGCCGGTCCGGCGTTCGTCGGCCTGATGTGCCTGCTCACCGCCCTCTCGGGTCTGCTGCCCGCCCTGACCGCCTGACCACTTGAACCGAACCGACCTTCTCAAGGAGAACTCCGCCATGTTGACGACGATCTACCGTTCCCCGATCCCGATCACCTTCCACGTGCTGGCGACCACCCAGACCAACCACGTGCTGATGGTGCGCGGGACACGCGAGGACGGCCAGGAGGGTTGGGTGCTGCCGCACGGGCAGATCCCTCAGGGCCGCTGCATCATCCTCGCCGCCCGCGAGGCGTTCCTTGAGGCCACCGGCTGCGACCGCACCCTCTCCGAAATCCTCGCGGTCAGCCCCACCACGGATGACGCCGGGACGCTCAACGGCCTGACCTACGTCCTCGACGGCGGCGTCCTGCCCCAACTGCCCGCCAGGGAACCCAAGGAAGGCGCGGGCTGGGTCCCGCTGCGCGAACTGTACGAGCCCCCGGCCCTCTACCAGTACGCCATCATCGCCACCGGCCAACGCCGCCGCCTCCCCCTCCTGATCAACACCGACCGCCCGGAGGCGGCCTTCATCTGACGGGGAGGGGGAGGGGACGCGGGCCGCCCCGGCCGGGGCCGATTTACTGCTAAACCGGCTACCTGGCGTATGCCCGCACATGCGGGGAGTGGTCATGCCCGATTGAACCGTTAAATCGGCTACCGGGCACGCCCCGCGCGTGCGGGGAGAAGGGTTCGTGACCTGCGGGTTCATCGGTGGCAGGGGCGGATTTTGCTTACTTTACCTTCAGGCGCGCAGCAACCACAGCCGCTGCACAGAGGCCAGCGATCCTGAGACGTCAAGGGCCCCCCACTCCCGTGGGTTGGCGAACAGCCGTCACCGCCACCCTAGTTGTGTCGCCGCCTCCCCTCCCCGTCCACGCCGGCACCACCTCTCCCTCGCTCGCCCTTCCCTCGTCTCCTCCGCCCGCGAAGCCGCCCAAGCGGCAGCGGCAACCGCCGGACGGCGACCGCGTCAGCGGTTGGTAGTGTCCGGCGCTCCCCGCATCCACCCTCACGATCGGCGACAGATGGACTCCCAGACCTGGGCCACGATCACGCGGCTCGTCGAGTGGCTCGACAACGACAGCGCCCCGACCTCCGACGAGATGCGGCGCGTGCTGCGCGTGTTGAAGATCCAGGAGGAGGCGGGGGAGGTGGCCGAGGCCGTGCACGGTGCCATGGGTGCCAACCCCCGCAAGGGCGCGAGCCACACCTGGGCCGACGTCGAGAAGGAGCTCTGCGACGTGATCCTCACCGGCATGGTCGCCCTGACCACACTCACCCCGGACGCCCCACGCGTCTTCGCCGACCACCTCGACCGCGTGGCCACCCGTTCCCTGCCCTGAACAGGCGTCTTCGCGGTGCGGGCGGCAGCGTCCTCCGCGTATCGGCCCGCGGCCTCGAAGCGTCACGCGCGTCCCCCGTCTCGTCGGTTGGCCAACAGCCCCGCCGCCGGCGGCATCAGGCCGAGCACCCCTCGCCGGCACCCCTCGCCGGCGCCGCGCGCCGCACCCCTCGCCGGCGCCGCGCGCCGCGCCGCGCGGCCGGGCCCCGGCCGGTTCAACGTGGCTGCCGCGCGGTCCCCGCCGCGTGCAGCAGGCGCGCGGAGTACGGGTTGAGTTCGATCGGCCCGTCCTCGCCGACCACCACCGTGCCTCCGAGGTGGGCCAGACGGCGGCCGAACGCGTAGTTCGGCTCGAAGGCGAAACTCATGCCCGGTGCCAGTTCCAGGTCGGGCAGGAACGTGGGGTGGTCGGGCACCCGGGGGTAACCCTCGGTGCCGGGGATGCGGCTGAAGAGCCCACGGCCCCTGCCCACGGAGAGCCCGGGGTTGAGCGAGTGCACCGCGATGAGGAACGGCCAGCCGTCGGCGGCGTCGATCGGCGCGTGCATGGCGTCGACGAGTTCGCCGAACGTGTGACCCGGGCGAAGCGCCCCGAGGCCGGCGTCGTAGGACGCGCGGCACACGTCCACCGCACGGTGGAAGTCCTCGTGCACGTCACCGACGGCGATGGTGACCTGGTTCTGGGCGTGACGTCCGCCGAAGCTGGAGAACACCTCGGCGTACACGACGTCGCCTTCCTCCAGGAGCCGGGGAGGTTGCGCGCGTTGGCCCCAGGCCGGTGGCCCCGCCGCCACCACGTCGGGCCCGGACCACAGGTGCATCGCGGGGGGCAGCGACCCGCGGCTGTAGCCCGCCGCCATGCCCGCCGCGTACACCCGGCTCTCCGGAACACCGGGCGCGGCGGTCGCCACCATGGCCTCGACCATCGCGTCGCCGATGGTGGCCGCGTGCCGCAGCACGGCGATCTCCTCCTCGCCGAGCCGCATCACGAGTTGGCCGAACGGGAGGTCGACCGGCGTGAAGACGGCGTCGGGGAAGCGGGAGAGGACGTTGTTCCAGAGGCCGTAGGGGATGATCCCCTCGGGGTGCCACGGCATGTGGGAGCCGAGCCCGACCACGCCGATGACCGCCTCGGCCAGGCCCAGTTCGTCGAGGGTCTCGACGACCGTGCCGGAGTGGCGGGTGCCGCGCAGGTGGTGCGGGGGGATCCACGGGGTGTCGCCGCGTCGGCGGGACTCCAGGTGGTCCATGAGGAACATGGGCCCCGGCAGCAGGGCGACCGGCTCCCCGGCCCCGGGGAAGACGACCGTGGTGCCCGCCCGCCCGTTGGTGAACCAGGTGTCGTAGGCGACCGGCGCGGGGCCCGCGTCCTCGTGCTCGCCGAAGACCAGCAGGGCGTCGAGGCCCTCGCGGGCCATGAAGTCCCTCGCCAGGTTCCAGCGGCGGTCGCGTTCGTGCGTGGAGAAGACCGGTGTCCGGGCTTCGGTCATGTGCGCACTCCTCCCCTGGCCGTTCGCGCCGCCCCGCCGGGTCGGCGGAACGGCGGCCCCCGCGGCTGGCGTGGGGTCGGCGTGTGTGACCAGCGTGGGTCGTCAGGCCGGGGGGAGCCAGGACCAGCCTGTCCCCGGCTGCGCCGGGCTCCTGGCGGGTGGACGGCGCGACGGGCCCGCGCGACCCCGGTCACGCCCGGTCACCCGTTCCCCGAGTCCCCGTTCCCCGAGTCCCCGTTCCCCGAGTCCCCGTTCCCCGAGTCCCCGTTCCCCCTGTCCCCGCCTCACCGGGCCGGCTGGAAGTCCTGCGTCCCGATCGTCCGCAGCAGCGCGAGCTTCTCGCGTGCGTCGGTGCCCTCGGTCGGGAAGAACGCCAGCACCCTGGTGTCCGCCTCGGGGGAGAGCAGGATCTCGCACGTCAGGTGCAGGACACCGACCTCGGGGTGCAGAAACCTCTTGCGGTCGAAACGGCGCACCGCCACCTCGTGGCGTTCCCACAGGGAACGGAACTCCTCGCTCCGCTCCAGCAGGCCGTTGACCAGGGCGGCGACATCGGCGTCGCCTCCGCGTCGCGCCGCGGTCGCCCGCAGGTCGCTGACGTGCGCGAGCGAGTGCCGTGGCCGGTCCTCCTCCGGGAAGCGGGTCCGCAGGCCGGGCTCGGTGAACCACCGCCACACGATGTTCGCCGAGCGGTCGGCGCGCCGTCCGGTGCTCCAGCCCAGGGTGAGCGCGGCGACGGTGTTCTGCCACAGCACCTCGCCCAGATCGCTGACGACGCACGCCGGGACGTCGCCGAGCCGGTCCAGCAGGCTCATCAACCCGGGCCGCACGTACCCGTCCGAGTAGCGGGGCGGGGCCGGGAAGCCGGCCAGGTGGTACAGGTGGTCGCGTTCGTCGGGATCGCAGCGCAGCGCTCGGGCCAGCGACGCCACGATGGCCTCGGACGGGTTGGCGCCCCGGCGTTGTTCCAGCCGGGCGTAGTAGTCCGTGGAGATGTTCGCCAGTTGGGCCACCTCCTCGCGCCGCAGGCCCGGGGTGCGCCGCCGCACGCCCTCGACGAGACCCGTGTCGGACGGGTGCAGCAGCTCCCGGCGACGGCGGAGGAAGTCGGCGAGTCCTGGACGGTCGATCATGTCTCCAGTAGACGCCCGCCCCGGTCGTCCCCGACAGGCGCCAACCACGGACAGGCTGTCCCTGGTTGAGGTGCCGCCGGGTCGTCGATGCTGAACCGGCACGGGCCCGTGGACCCGCACGGACGGCCGGCACCGGGAGCGGGCGGCGGCGCCCCACCCCCCCGGCCGGGCCCGGGGCCTCGCCCTCGCGCCGGCTCCCCGCGCGGGCCTTCCCGTCGTCAACGACTCCAGAACGCAGCAAGCCAGGAGGAACGGACATGCCTTCGATCCTGATCACCGGCGGCCACTCGGGCATAGGTCTCGCCGCCGCGCGGGAGCTCGCCGCGCGGCACGTCGACCTCGTCCTCGGCGGCCGCGACGCGGCGCGGATGCGACCGGTCGCCGACGAGCTGAGCGCCCGGCACGGCGTCTCGGTGACGACGCTGACGGTCGACGTCGCGTCACTCGCCTCGGTCAGGGCGGCCGCCGCGCGGTGGCGGACGATGCGCGCCTCCGGTGCCGTACCGGAGCTCGACGCGATCGTCTGCAACGCGGGCGGCCGCTTCGACGGCGACGTCTCCTACAGCCCCGACGGGTACGAGACGACCTTCGCGACCAACTGCCTCGGCCACTTCCTCCTCGTCGAGCTGCTGTTCCCGGTCCTCTCCGAGCGGGGGCGGGTCGTCTACACCGCCAGCGGCACCCACGACCCGGACTCGACGGACGGCCGCCTGGTCGGCACCGCCGTCGAGCCGGACGCCCTGGCCCTGGCCACCAACGGAAAGGGCGGCGGCAAGGCGCTGTCCGCCGGCAGGCGTTACTCCACCTCGAAGCTGTGCACCGTGATGTACGCCTACGAGCTGGACCGCCGGCTGCGCGCGGCCCGCAGCGAGGTGGCCTCGATCGCCTTCGATCCGGGGTCCGTGCCCGAGACGGGTTTCCTCCGCGACCTGCCGGGGCCGGTGCGATGGGCCTCCCGCACGGCGGCCATGAAGTGGGTCTCCCGGCGCATGGGCGTCGTCACCTCGGACGTGGGGTTCTCGGGCGCCTCGCTGGCGGCGCTCGCCGCCGGTCCCGACTACGCGGGGGTGTCCGGCACGTACTTCCAGGCGCACGACGGAACGCTGTCGGCCGTGCCCTCCGCGCGGCTCTCCTACGACGCGCGGCGCGCGGCGCGCCTGTGGGACGACTCCAAGCGCCTCGTCGCCCTGACCGACGACGAGGAGCCGCCCCAGCTCCGGTCGCCCCGGCTCCGGTCGCGTCAACTCCGGTCGGCCGCCACGGACGACGCGTAGCCCCGTTCGGCGCGGGGGTCACCGGCGCGCCGCGTCGTAGGCCGTGCGGGCGCCGGCGATCTCGTCGCGGTGTTCGCGGGTCCACGCGACCAGCGGGGTGATCACGTCGAGGAGGGTGCGGCCGAGCGGGGTGAGGTCGTAGTCGACGCGGGGCGGCACGACGGGGTGGACGGTGCGGCGGACCAGGCCGTCGCGTTCGAGGCGGCGCAGGGTCAGGGTCAACATGCGCTGGCTGATGTCGTCGATGGCGCGCCGCAGTTGGCTGAAGCGTTGGGTGCCCTCGCCGAGCAGCTCGATGACCAGCAGCGACCACTTGTCGGCCAGCCGGTCGAGCAGGTCGCGGATCTCGCAGCTGTGGGTCTGTTCGACGCGCGGCAGGCCGGCGCCGCCGGTGTCCGTGGGGCCGGGGGTGTCCATGGTGTGCCTCGGTAACTCTGAAGTGCCTTCTTCCGTCGCCTCTCACGGTGCCGCATCGTGGGGTCGGTTACCAGACGGAACCACGTGTGGAGGGAGTTGGGGGATGGCGGCACCGGAGGTCGGCGTGTTCCTGCCGACGATGACGGAGCACGGCGAGGCCCTGCCCGATGTGGCCGCCGCGGCGCGGCACGCCGAGGCGTTGGGGCTGGAGTCGGTGTGGGCGGTCGACCAGCTCGTGGGCGGCACGGGGGTGCCGTTGCTGGAGAGCACGGTCGCGCTGACCGCGGCGGCGGCGGTGACCAGCCGGGTCCGGCTCGGCTTCGGCGTGTACGTGCTGCCGTTGCGGCCGGCGGTCTGGACGGCGAAGCAGGTGGCCTCGCTGCAACGGGTCTCGGGGGACCGGGTGCTGCTCGGCGTCGGGGTCGGCGGCGACCGGCACGCGGCGTCCTGGGCGGCGGCCGGCGTGCCGAGCCGGGAACGGGGCCGGCGCACGGACGCCGCGCTGGCGGTGCTGCCCGACCTGATCGCGGGCCGCCCGGCGGAGGTCGACGGCGGGAAGGTGCGGCTCGCCCCCGGCGCCGTGGTGCCGCCGGTGATCGTCGGCGGGATGGCCCCGGCGGCGTTGGCCCGCGCCGCCGCGCATGGCGACGGCTGGTTCGCGATGCCGGTGCCCGATGCCCGACTGGCCGAGGACACGGCCCGGTTGGCCGAGCTGGCGGCCGCACGCGGGCGGCCGGCGCCCGAGGTGACCGGCACGGTGCTGGCGTCGATCGAGGGCGACCCGGCGCGGCCCGACCGCGAGGGACTGGTCAGGCGGCTGACCGACCCGGACGGCATGTTCGGGATGCCGGGCGCTGCCGTCGACGCGGTCGTCACCGGCGGCCCGGCCGCCCTCGCCGAGCGCGTCGACGCCGTGCACCGCGCCGGCGCGCGGCGGGTGGTGCTGAGCGTCGCGGCGGGCGACTGGTACCGGCAGACCGAACTGCTCGCCGAGGCCGTCGCGTTGCTGTGAGGGCGGCGCGTCCGCGGGGGGCGCCGAGACGACCGGGCGCGGGTGGTTTGGGGGGAGTGGTGCCACTCGGTCGGGTGAAGGCGTGGTTGCGGTGGTATGCGCGGCGGCGGCAGGGTGTGCCGGCATGGATCACACGCAGCAGGCGATGGCCAGGCTCACCTCGGCGGGGGTCGGGTGCGTCGCCCTGACCTGGGTGGACAACGCCGGCATCACCCGGGTCAAGACCGTGCCGACCGCGCGGCTGAAGGACGCCGTGCGCGACGGGGTCGGCATGTCGCCCGTCTTCGACGTCTATCTGGTCGACGACTCGATGACCGAGAGCCCCGCGATCGGCGGCCCCGACGGCGACCTGCGCCTGGTGCCCGACCTGGACCGGCTGACGACGCTGGCCGCGCAGCCGGGGTGGGCGTGGGCGCCGGTCGACCGGTTCCAGGCCAGCCGCGCGCCCTACCCGGGGTGCCAGCGGAGCTTCGCGCGGCGGCAGCAGGAGCTGGCGTCGGCGGAGTTCGGGATCGAGCTGCTGATGGGGTTCGAGACCGAGTGGGTGGTCGACGCCGGCGCGCGGGGCAGCGGTCCGGCGTACGGGATGGCGCGCGTGGTCGCGCTCTCGGACTATCTGCGTGAGGTGACGGAGGCCCTGGGCGCGCAGGGGCTGGTCCCGCTCCAGGTGCATCCGGAGTACGCGGTCGGCCAGTTCGAGGTCTCGGTCGCCGCGACGGGCCCGGTGGCCGCCGCCGACCTGGCGGTGCTGGTCCGCGAGACGGTGCGCGGGGTCTCCGCGCGCCACGGGCTGCCGGTGTCGTTCGCGCCGATGGCCGTCGCGGAGGGGCTGGAGGGGCTGGGCAACGGGCGCCATCTGCATCTGAGCCCGTGGCGGGACGGCAAGAACCTGTGCCGGGGCGGCGACGGCCCCTTCTCCATGACGGGGGAGTGCGAGGCGTTCCTGGCGGGCGTCTTCCGCGAGCTGCCGGCGCTGCTGGCGCTGGGCGCGCCGTCGCCGGCGAGCTATCTGCGGCTGCGGCCGTCCCGTTGGGCCGGCGCCCACCACTGCTGGGGGCTGGAGAACCGGGAGGCGGCGCTGCGTTTCGTCGCCGGCTCCCCGGACGACCTGGGCGGGGCGAACGCGGAGGTCAAGTCGTTCGACGGGGCCGCCAACCCGTATCTGGTGGTGGGCGGGGTGATCGCGGCCGGACTCGCGGGGCTGCGCGAGGGGCTGACGCTGCCGCCGCCGGTCAGCGGGGACCCGGCGGGCCGGCCGGGGCTGCGGCGGCTGCCGACGGAGCTGCCGGCCGCGATCGGGCAACTGGCGGACTCGGCGGTGCTGCGGGAGGCGATGGGCGAGGAGCTGCTGGGCGCGGTGCTGGCGGTGCGGCGGGCCGAGGTGGAGCTGTTCGCCTCGACGACCCCCGAGGAGTTGGTGGAGGCGACCCGTGACCGCTACTGAGAACGGGCCCCCGGACGTCGACGAGCCGTGGCCGGGGCTGCCGCCCCTGGTCGACCAGCACTGCCACGGGCTGCTGCGCGAAGTGCCCACGGAGGTCGGGCCGTTCGCCCGTTGGCTGAGCGAGTCGGACGCGCCGCCCGCACCCGGCACCAGCTACTTCGACAGCGCGCTCGGGCTGGCCGTGCGCCGCTGGTGCCCGCCGGCGCTCGGGCTCCCGGCGTACGCGCCGCCGGAGCGCTACCTCGACGCGCGTCGGGCGCTCGGCGCGGGCGAGGCCGACCGGCTGCTGCTGCGCGCCGCCGGCATCGGCGCCCTGCTGGTGGACGACGGGCCGCTGCCCGGCGCCCAGCGCACGGGCGCCGCGCTGGCCGACGCCTTCGCCGCGCCGGCGTTCCGCGTCGCCCGGCTCGAACCGCTCGCCGAGGCCGCGGCCGACGCCGCCGGCCGGGGAACGGACGCCTTCCTCGCCGGGCTGGCCGAACGGATCGCGGGCGCGGCGGCCGGCTCCCTCGCGTTCAAGTCGGTGGCCGCCTACCGCCACGGCCTGCACCTGGAGCCGGCGGCACCCAGTCGCGCCGAGCTGTGGACGGCGGCCGAACGCTGGCTGCGCACCCGCCCGCCCGGCGGCCGGGTGGCCGACCCGGTGCTGCTGCGCCACCTGCTCTGGTCGGCGGTCGAGACCGGGCTGCCGCTGCAACTCCACACCGGCTTCGGCGACACCGACCTGCGGCTGCACCGCGCCGACCCGGCGCTGCTCACCGACTTCGTGCGGGCCGTCGCCCCGACCGGCTGCCCGCTGGTGCTGCTGCACTGCTACCCGTTCCACCGGCAGGCCGCGCACCTGGCGGCCGTTCACCCGCACGTGTACGCGGACCTCGGGCTGACCCTGAGCCATGTCGGCGGGCGCGCCCCGGCGGTGCTGGCGGAGACGCTGGAGCTGGCGCCGTTCGGCAAGCTGCTCTTCTCCACCGACGCCTACGGGCTGCCCGAGCTGTATCTGGTGGGCGCGCGGCAGTTCCGCTGGGCGCTGACCGAGGCGCTGCGCGGCCCCGGCTGGCCACGCGAGGACACCGACCGCGCGGCGGCGCTGCTCGCGGGCGGCAACGCGCGCCGACTCTACGGCCTGCCGGAGCAGCGGTAGGCGCCGGTCGTCGTCGCCGCGCCGGCTCCCGTCGCCGCGCCGGCCCTCGTCGCCGCGTCAGCCCTCGTCGGCGCCGAAGAGCCGCAGCAGCTCGGTGCGGCCGAACATCCGCGCCGTGTCGATCGCCGACGGCTGCCCGGCCGACGGGTCGGCACCGGCCGCCAGCAGGGTGCGCACCACCGCCGACTCGTTCTTGAAGACCGCGCCGGCGACCGGCGTCTGCCCCTTGTCGTTGGCCCTGGCCGCGTCCGCGCCGCGCTCCAGCAGCGCCTCGACGGTGGCGACATGGCCGTGGTAGGCCGCCAGCATCAGCAGCGTGTCGCCCTTGTCGTTGCTCAGATTCACCGGGACACCGGCGTCCACATAGGCGGCGACGGTGTTCGTGTCCCCGTCCCTGGCCAGGTCGAAGACCTTCGCCGCGAGCTGGAGCACCTCGGGGTCGTGGGCGGGCTCGTTGCTCTCCGGTGCCGGGCCGGTCATGGGGTCTTCCTCCTCGATGGTGCTGTTTGGGCACAGCCTACGTACTCTGACTGACATGCTTGCCCGTTTGGCGTCGGCGATCCACTGGGACCGCCTGCTGCTGCTCCCGTTCGCGGCGCTGCTGGTGGAGACGGTGATGGTGGGCGTGGCCGCCGCGTCCGCGCAGGAACGGCTGGTGGAGGCCGTCGTCGGCTGGTTCGCGGTGGCGGTCGGCGTGCTGTCGCTGACCGTGCGGGAGACCTGGCCGGTGCAGGTGGCCGTGCTGGTGCTGCTGCTCGCCATCGCCTACTACTTCATCAGTACGGTGGACGGCCCGGCCGCGCTGGCGATCTACATCGTCTCCCTCTACACGGTCGCCCGCAGCGGCCGGCTGACGGCCGCCATCGCGCTGGCCGTCGTCACCATGCTGGTGATCACCTGGGGCGAGATCCTCACCGCCGAGGAACGCCACGTGGACAACATGTCCATGATGCTCTTCGGCGGCTGGTTCCTCAGCCTGATCATCCTCGGCCACGCGGTGCGGCTGCGGCACGCGCACCAACGGGAGGCGGAGGCCCGGGTGTTGGCCGCCGAACGGGAACGCGACCTGCGCGCCCAGCAGTCCGCCACCGCGGAACGACTGCGGCTGGCCCGCGAGTTGCACGACGTCCTGGGGCACAACATCTCGTTGATCAACGTCCGTTCCACCGCCGCGCTGCACCGCGCCGCCAAGCGGCCGGGGGAGACGGAGGAGCTGGTCGGGGCGCTCGAGCTGGTCCGCGACACCAGCAAGGAGGCGCTGCGGGAGCTGCGCGCCACGCTGGGAGTGCTGCGCCAGGTCGACGAGGAGGTGCCGGTGGAGCCGGCGGCCGGCCTGGAACGCCTCGGCGAGCTGGTCGACCGCGCCGCCCGCACCGGCCTCGCGGCCTCGGTCGAGACCAGCGGCGAGGCGCCGGTGCTGCCGCCGAACATCTCGCTGGCCGCGTACCGCATCGTCCAGGAGTCGATCACCAACATCACCCGCCACGCCGGCGCCACGCGCGCGCTGGTGCGCGTCGCCTACACGCCGGACGAGGTGCGGCTGACCGTGACCGACGACGGGCAGGGCGCGGAGCCGGGCGCCGAGGGCAGCGGCATCCTCGGGATGGCCGCGCGCGCCCGCGCGCTGGGCGGCGACCTCTCCGCGGGCAACGGTCCTGGCGGCGGCTTCCGCGTGCACGCCAGGCTGCCGCTGAACGCGGCGGCGCCGGCGCCGGCGTGACGCCCCAACGCGCGGGGCGGCCTACCCTGTTGGCCATGACCGCGACACGCCCCGGGGAACGGAACGGCCGACGAGTGCGGGTCGTTCTCGCGGACGACCAGATGCTGGTGCGGGCCGGATTCCGTTCGATCCTGTCCGACGAGGACGACATAGAGGTCGTGGGGGAGGCCGCGGACGGGGCCGAGGCGGTCGAGCTGGCCGCCAGCCTGCGGCCCGACGTGGTGCTGATGGACATCCGGATGCCGGGCACGGACGGCCTCGCCGCCACCGAACGGATCGTCGCCGACCCCCGCCTCTCCGAGGTGCGGGTGGTCATCCTCACCACGTTCGACGTGGACGACTACGTGTACGGCGCGCTGCGCGCCGGGGCCTCCGGCTTCCTGGTGAAGGACACCGAGCCGATGGAGCTGCTGCACGCGATCCGGGTCTGCGCGCGGGGCGACGCGCTGATCTCGCCGACGGTGACCCGCCGGCTGATCGCCGAGTTCGCCGGCCGGGCGCGCCAGCCAGACCCGAGCCCCCGGCTGAACGCGCTGACCGAGCGGGAACGCGAGGTCATGGGCCTGGTCGGCGCCGGCCTCACCAACGACGAGATCGCCCGCCGGCTGGTGGTCAGCCCGGCGACGGCCAAGACGCACGTCAGCCGGGTGATGACCAAACTCGGCGTCCGCGACCGCGCCCAGCTGGTCATCCTCGCGTACGAGACCGGCATGATCACCCCCGGCTGGCTGACGTAACCCCTGCCGGCGTGGATCCTCGGCGCGCGCCCCGGTGTGTGGTTGCTCGCGCAGTTCCCCGCGCCCCTGCACTGCCGTGGGCGGCTTGTTTGGGGGCGCGGGGAACTGCGCGGTGCATGGGTGGCGGGGCGAGGACGACGACGGTGCGGCACCGGCAAGGTGGGTTGTCGGCGTGAGCCCGGTGTGTGGTTGCTCGCGCAGTTCCCCGCGCCCCTGGTGTGGGCTGGCGTGGTGGGTCGGGTGCGGGTTCACGCTCGGCAGGTGACGGCCTGCTTGGGGGCGCGGGGAACTGCGCGGTGCATTCGTGGCGGGGCGAGGACGACAACGGTGCGGCACCGGCAAGGTGGGTTGTCGGCGTGAGCCCGGTGTGTGGTGCATTCGTGGCGGGGCCAGGACGACGACGGTGCGGCACCGGCTACGTGGGCAGCGCGCGGGCGATGAGGTCGGTGAGGAACGCGGCGTCCGCCGTTCCGCCCTCGTATGTCGTCCGGACGAGGACCGCGCCGACCAGCATCGCGAGGCAGGGCTCGACGTCGTCGGGCGCGAGATGCGCCGCGAGGACGCCCCGGACCCCGGTCGTGGCCGTCTCGTACAGGCGGTCGCGCAGCTCCCGCGCGCCCTCGTCGTGGCCGGCGCGCTCGATGACACCCGCCATCAGCCGGTCGTAACGCCCCTCCGACAGCGTCCCGGCCAGTGCGCCCAGTGCGGCGTGGAGGTCCTCGACGAGATCCCCGCCGGTCGCCGGGTGGGTGGCGTCCTCGCAGATCAGGGAGATCGCGTCGCGCACCAGGTCGACGGAGGTGGGCCAGTGCGCGTAGACCGTCGCCTTCGAGTACCCCGCCCGCCTGGCGACCTCGGCGTGTGTCGTCGCGCCCCAGCCGTCCTCCAGCAGTGACGTGGCGCTCGCTCGGATCACGTCACGCCGGGTGCGCGCCACCCGCGGGTCCACGGCATCACCGGACGACTTGACCATGCCCCGATGGTAGCGCGTCTTCCGACCCGTAAGCCAACTATTGAACTACTTGTACAGTAGCCACTTATGAGTTCACTATCTATGGCGTCAACCCAGCGGGCCGTCGTGCAGACCCGCTACGGAGCGGTCCGCGACGTGCTCGCGCTGGACGAGGCGTTCCCCGTCCGCCCGCCGGGGCCTCACCAGGTCCAGGTGGAGGTGCGGGCGGCGGCGCTCAACCCCATCGACCGGCAGATGATCGAGGGCGACCGACGGCTCCTCACGCGCCGGCGCTTCCCCTTCGTCCCGCTCTTCGACTTCGCCGGCGTCGTCACGGCGGTCGGGGAGCGGGCGTCGGCGTTCCGCGTGGGCGACCGGGTGCACGTCGACAACGAGCGTGAGGGGGGCGGCGCCGCGGAGTACGTCAACGTGGATGAGCGACTGCTCGCCCCCGTACCGGCGGGGCTGGACTTCGCCGCGGCGGCCGCGATCCCGCTGGCCGCGCAGACCGCGCTCAGCTGTCTGGACCGCGGCCAGGTGGTGCGGGGGAGCCGGGTCGTGGTGATCGGGGCCTCCGGCGGTGTCGGTCACTTCGCCGTCCAGATGGCCCGCGCGGCCGGCGCCTTCGTGCTGGGCGTCGCCCGCGCGCGCGACGCCGGGTTCGTCCGGTCCCTCGGGGCGGACGAGGTGGTCGACAGGAACGGCGCCGAGCCGAGCCGCTTCGGCGAGGACCCGTTCGACGTGGTGATCGACTGCGCCGGCGGTCGCGGGCAGTGGCTCCTCGCGCGCCGACTCCTGCGCCCCGGGGGACGGTTCGTGACGATCGCGCGCGACGAGGACGGCGTGGTCACCCCCGCCTCCGCGGCCCGGCTGCTGTCGACGATCACCGCCCGGCGGCTGCGTGGCGCGCACCCGCGCGGAACGAGGTACGTCCCCGTCTTCCTCAGAGCCTCGGGCGAGCTGCTGCGCCGGGTGGACGAGCTGGTCACGGACGCCGGGGTCCGCCCGCACGTCGCGCGCTCGTTCCCGTTGACGCTGGAGGGCGTGCGGGCCGCGATGGAGGCCGGCCACGCGGGCGGGACCACCGGGAAGCTGGTGCTCCAGCGATGACACCCGCGACGACACCCGACCCCCGCCCGCACGGGGGCGCCGCGCCCCCGCCGTGCGCCGCGCCCCTTCGTCTGCCGAGCGGCGTCGTGCTGCCCAACCGCCTGGTGAAGGCCGCGATGGAGGAACGGCTCGCGGGCGCGGGCGGCCACCCCGACGACCGGCTCGTGCGGCTCTACCGCGCGTGGGACCGGGGCGGCGTCGGCACGATGCTGACGGGGCACGTGATGGTCGACCGGACGGCCCTCGCGCGGCCGGACGACGTGATCCTCGACGCGGCCAGCGACCTCGCGCCCTTCCGGGCCTGGGCGGCGGCCGCCGGGACCGGCTCGTTCTGGGCGCAGATCAACCACCCGGGGCGGGTCGTGCGGCGGGGCTCCGGCTCGCGCGCGCTGGCGCCCTCGGCGGTGCCCGTGGACGTCGGCGCCCTGTCGCGGCTCTTCCCGACCCCGACGCCGATGACGGCGGGCGACATCGAGGAGACGGTCGAACGGTTCGCCGTGACGGCGGAGTTGGCGGAACGCGCCGGCTTCGCCGGTGTCCAGGTCCACGCCGCGCACGGGTATCTGCTGGCGCAGTTCCTCTCCCCGCTGGTCAACCGGCGGACCGACCGGTGGGGAGGCCCGCTCCGCCACCGCGCCAGGCTGCTGCTGGACGTGGTGGCGGCCGTCCGCGCGCGGGTGTCGCCCGGCTTCGGGGTCGCGGTGAAGCTCAACTCGGCGGACTTCCAGCGCGGCGGCTTCGACCTGGACGACGCGCGCCGGGTCCTCGGGTGGCTCGGCGAGGCCGGCGGCGTCGACTTCGTCGAACTGTCGGGCGGGAGCGTCGAGTCGCTCGCGACGGCGGGCCGTCCGGCGGACCGGCGGACCCTGGAGCGCGAGGCGTACTTCCTGAGGCTCGCGGGGGAACTGGTCGCGGACGCCCCGTTCCCCCTCATGCTCACCGGCGGGATCCGCCGGGGGCGGGTGGCGGAGGAGGTGCTGGCGCGGGGCTTCTCGCTCGTCGGCGTCGCGACCGCGTTCGCCCGGCGGCCGGACGCGCCGCTGCGCTGGCTCGCGGGGGAGGACGGAGCGGTCCCGGCACCGCGCTCGCTTCTCCCGCCGGGGCCGCTGCGTGCGGCGGCGATCCAGGCGAGCGTCACCGCGCGGCTGCACGACCTCGCCCGCTGAGCCCCTTGCCGGGGGGGCGTGGACGACGGCGGTGGAGGGTCGTCCCCGGCCCGGTGCCGGGTAGCCCGCGCCGTTCCCCGCGCCCCTGCACCGCCGGTGGGCGGTCTTTCGCGGGTGCTCGTCCCCTAGGGGGCGGGCGCAACCGGTGGGGTACGGGCGGGGGGCGGGGTGCCACCCGCGCGGTACCGCCGGTGTCATCCGGCGGGCGACGCGGGGCGGGGCACCGTGGGCCCACCGTAGTGGTGTGACACCGAGGACCAGTCAACGTCGCCGCCCGCCGGTCATCCGGCGGGCCGCCGCCCCGCGGGGGGAGGGCCGCCGTGGAGCCGCTTGCCGTCATTCTGTTGGGCTGCTTCGCGGTCGGCTACTTCGTGGTCGGCGGCGCGGGGCTGGGGTTGGGAACGCTGCTGCCGCTGCTGGCCGGGAACGCGGCCGAGCGCGTCGCGCTGCGACGCGCGACCGCGCCGTTGACCCGGCTGGCGGCGCTGTGGCTGCTGGCGACGGGCAGTGCGCTGGCGGCCTGCTTTCCGTCCGTAGTGGGGGAACTGGACGGGATGTGGCCGACCCTCGGTCCGCTGATGGGCGGCCTGCTGCTGCGCGCCTGGGGGCTGCGGTTGCCTCCCGGCGCGGGGCGGCGGGCCGTCCGGCGGGATGTCGCGCTGGTCGCCGGGAGCTGGCTGGCCGTCGTCGGGTGGGGCTGGTCACTGGCCTCGCTGGTCGACGGCGGGGGAGGTCGGCCGGCCGGCCCGGCGACCGGGTTGCTCAGCGCCGCGCTGCTGGCCTGCCTGCTGGTGGCGCACGGCGTCGGCTTCGCCGCGCTGCGCGCGACGGGTGCGCCGTTCCAGCGCGCGCGGCAGCTGGTCGGGCCGCGCGGCGCCTGGCCTTCGGTGGCGTTGACCTCGGTCACGGTGGCGGTGCCACCGCTGCTGGCCGGCTCCCAACTGCCGCTGGCCGGCCGCGCCGCGCCGCTGGGCGTGCTGGCCTGGCTGGTGCCCGCGCTGCTGCTGGGCCTGCTGGTGCTCACCGCGGCCCAACTCCGCCACTGGCGCCACTGATCCGCGCCCCGCGCGTCCGCCGCGCCCCGCGCGTCCGCCGCGCCCCGCGCACGTCCCGCACCGGCGGAACCGCCACCACCACTCCCACCGGCACCACCAGCACCCGTTTCCAGGGCTCGACGCGTGGTCGGGCCGACGACCGCAGGAGAGAAGGTCCCAGGCCATGACGTCCACACCGCAGGGCGGAACGCGACCGCCCCGCCCCGAAGCCCCGGCAGGCCGGGGCAGCGTCTTCGCCCGCGTCGCCGCGTTCTCGTTCCGCCACCGGGCCGCCGCCGTCGGGCTGTGGCTGCTGGTGCTGGTCGGGGTCTGGGTGCTGGCCTCGGCGGTGGGAGACGACTACCGCGAGGACTACTCGCTGCCGGGCACCGACTCGCAGCGGGCGGTGGAGCTGCTGGAGGCGCACGGCTCCGACCAGGGCGGGGACACCGTCGAGATCGTGCTCCACGACGCGGACGGGATCGAGCGGGCCGAGGTCAGGGACCGGGTCGAGCCGATGCTGGCCGAGGTCGGCGCGCTGCCGCAGGTCACCGGCGTCGCCAGCGTCTACGAGCAGCCGGGCGCGGTCGCCGGGGACGGCACCGTCGGCTACGCGACGGTCGGCCTGGCCGAGGCGTCGGAGCAGATCGCGGCCGAGGACGTCGAGGAGATCGTGGAGACCGCGCGGGGCGCGGCCGGCGACGGGCTGCGGGTCGAGGTCGGCGGGGACGCCACCCGCAAGCTGGCCGAGGGGGAGGGCGGCGCCGCCGAGGGCGTCGGCATCCTGGCCGCGCTGGTGATCCTCGTCTTCATGTTCGGTTCGGTCCTCGCGGCCGGGCTGCCGGTGATCACCGCGCTGTTCGCGGTCGGTTCGACGCTGGGCGCGATCGTGCTGGCCTCCCACCTGTTCACGATCGCCGACTACACCGTCTACGTGATGATGCTCGTCGGCCTCGGCGTGGGCATCGACTACGCCCTGTTGATCTTCACGCGGTACCGCGCCGAGCTGGTCGCCGGGTCCTCGCCGGAACGGGCGACGGTCTCCGCGCTGGACGCGGCGGGGCGCACGGTGTTCTTCGCCGGCTGCACGGTGATCGTGGCGCTGCTGGGGCTGGTGGCGCTGGGGCTCGGCTCGCTCCAGGGCATCGCGTTCTCCGTCGCGTTGACGGTGCTGGCCACCATGCTGGCGTCGTTGACGCTGCTGCCGGCGCTGCTGGGGTTGTTCGGGAAGCGCTTCGCACGGCACTTCACGGCGCGCGCCGCGAAGCGCGCCGCGCGCGGCCGGCCCGCGCCCGGCGCCGCCTGGCGGCGGCTGGGCGCCGCGGTGCAGCGGCGGCCGCTGGCGGCGCTGGCGGTGGCGGTGGTCGCGCTGGGCGCGCTGGCCGCGCCGGCGCTCAACCTCAGGATGGGCATGGCCGACGCGGGCAACGACCCGGTGGGTTCGACCAGCCGGGAGGCGTACGACCTGCTGTCGGACGGCTTCGGTCCCGGCTTCAACGGCCCGCTGATCGTGATCACCGACGGCGGTGAGCAGGGCGCCGAGGCGGCGGCCGGCGTGGCCGCCGAGCGGCTGGCCGACGTCGAGGGCGTGGCGGGGGTGACCCCGCCGGCGCCGACGGGGGACGGCGCGGTCGCGACCCTGGTGCTCTTCCCGGAGACGTCGCCGCAGGACGAGGCGACCTCCGACCTCGTCCACGAGCTGCGCGAGGACGTGCTGCCCGGTATCGAGGGCGAGACCGGGGCGGAGTACCTGGTGGGCGGCGCGACCGCCGCCACCCAGGACTACTCGGAGAAGGTCGCCGAGCGGATGCCGCTCTTCGTGGCGATCGTCGTCGGTGTCTCGGTGCTGCTGCTGATGGCGGTCTTCCGTTCGGTGTGGATCCCGCTGAAGGCGGCGCTGCTGAACCTGCTGAGCATCGGCGCCGCGCTGGGCGCGATGACCCTGGTCTTCCAGGAGGGGTGGTTCGGCGTCGAGCCGGGGCCGATCGAGGCGTTCCTGCCGGTGATGATCTTCGCGATCGTCTTCGGGCTCTCCATGGACTACGAGATCTTCCTGGTCGCGCGGATGCACGAGGAGTGGGAACGCCACGGGGACCACCGGCTCGCCGTCCGCGAGGGGTTGGCCCACACGGGAGCGGTGATCAGCGCGGCCGGGGCGATCATGGTGGCCGTCTTCGGCGCGTTCATTCTCAGCCCCGACCGGATGCTCCAGCAGATGGGCTTCGGGATGGCGGTGGCGATCCTGGTGGACGCCGTGGTCATCCGCTGCCTGATCGTTCCCGCGGCGATGCAGTTGCTCGGGCGGCACGCCTGGTGGCTGCCGGCGCCGCTCGCCCGGCTGCTGCCGAGGGTGGAGCTGGAGCGGCACGACGCGCCTTCGCCGGCTCCGGCTTCGCCCGAGGGGGAGCGGGCGGCATCGGGGTACCCGCGCTGAACGCGGCGTAGACGCCCTCGACGACCCCGGGGCTGGGCACTCTGCCCAGCCCCAGGGGTCGTTCCGCCCTGTGCAGCGCCCGCGAGACCATCGTGCCGGCCGTCGCCAGCCGCTCGGCGAGCTGCCCGGCGGGCGCCTCGCGGACGGCGACGGCCTGCCGGATCACGTCGGTGAAGACCGACTGCACCCGTTTGTAGGCGAGATAGCGCGGCAGGTCGCGGGGGAGGCCCTCGGCGGCGCCCGGGAGTCGTTCCTCCACGGCGCCGGCCCAACGCAGCGTCATCGCCTGCTGCTGCCGCTCCGGGTAGTCCATGAGGTGGAGGTGGGTCGCCAGGTCGTACAGGGGGTCGCCGACCATCGCCAACTCCCAGTCGATGGTCCAGAGTTGACCGTCCTGTTCGGCGACGATCAGATTGTCCCTGTGCAGGTCGCCGTGGAGCAGGCAGAACGGTCGGTTGGTCATTCGCGCCGCCTCCCGGGTCAGGGGGCTGGTCACGCTGAGTACGTCGGGATCGACGCCGAGGGTCTGAAACAGGCCGGCCAGCGGCCGCCCGTGACGTGCGTAGACCCGCCGCCGGGTGAACGCCACGAGCCCGCGCAGGAAGTCGCGGCTGGTGCGCGGCCGGCCGGGGACGGGGCAGCGGTGGACGAGGGCCATGGCGACCGGGGGTATCCGGGCCAGTTCGCCGAAGAGGGCGGTCAGTTGGTCGAGTTCGCCGCCGGTGAGCGGCGATCCGGGAGGGCGGAGCGCGGAGAGCGGGACGCCCTCGATGAATCCGTGCACCCTGGTGCCGTCGGGCCCCAGGCGGTACACGGGCGCGATGCGCTCCACGCCCAGTAAGGCGAGTTCGATCAGGACGTCCTCCTCGTCGAGGAAGCAGCGCGGGTCGAACCTGGTGACGCCGGGGCGGCTGCGCCCGGCCTTGATCCGTCCGGATATGTGGTCGCGGCCCTCGGCGGGGAGCACCTGCCAGTCGCGGTGGTGCCCGCGGAGCAGATGCCCGGACAACGGTTGGCTCATGATGGTGGCTTTCCGGCAGTGGGATCGTTACGGGTAGCGATACCGTACGCCGGGAGGAGTCCACTGTTGATGGCTCAAAAGGGTGCATCTGCACGCCCGGGGCCCTGACCGAGGGCGGCCAGTACCCACTGGAGGGAGCGCACCACGTGCCGCGCGCCGGCCGCGCGAAACGCGTCCTCCCCGGCGTCGTCGAGCGCGTACCCGAGAAACGGCACGCCGGCGGCCGTGGCCGCCGCGTGGTCCGCGAGGCTGTCGCCGATCATCAGCGAACGCGCCGGTTCGGCCCCGGTGCCGGCCAACGCGCGCAGCACCGAGTCCGGGTGCGGCTTCAGCAGCGCCAGGTCCCCGGTGCGTCCGTAGACCCGGCCGCCGACATAGCCGGTGAGCCGCAGCCGCTCCAGGTAACGCCCGGCGGCCAGGGGCGAGTTGTTGGTGGCGATGGCGACCTGACGGCCCCGCGAGGCGAGCGCCGCGATCAGCGTGGCGGCGTAGGGCGTGGGGCGGGCGGAGGCGGCGGCGCTGACCTCCTCCTGGGTGAGCGCCGCCTCCAGCCTGCTCAGCACGGCCGCCGAGGGCCCGTTGCCGGCTATGCCCCGCAGCACCCGGTGGGGGTCCCGGGACGTCCGCAGCTCGTCGGTCAGCAGCGCGGAGGCCGCCAACTCGTCGGTGAGCGAACGGAGTCTGACGGCCACCGACTCGGCGGAGCGCACCGCGAAGAGCCGGCAGACGGGACCGTCGAAGTCGAAGAGAACACAGTGTGCGTTACTTACGAGTCCCCTCATCTAACCGAGTGTGAGCGGTTGTGCCAGCGTTGACCAGAGGGACGTGAACCACTGGTGTGACTCTTCAACAAACGCCGTGTCCTCGGCGGAACGGAAGACCTTCGAGTTGAGCCCGAGCACGTCGTAGATCTCCATCTGCTGCTGCTCGTACTCGACCACCCGGGAGACCACCTGGTAGTAGGCGGTCAGCACCTCGGTGCCGTTGAGGAGGTAGACCTTCTGCACGGGGGTGATCGGCACCTCCCTGATCTCGACCGTCACCTGCGGCACCAGCCGCATCTCGGCGAGGGAGGTCAGCTGGTGGCGCAGCGAGGTGGAGAAGGTCCGCGTCAGTTGGCGCAGCCGGGCGCGGGGGCGCTGGTCGGCCGGGTCGGAGACCAGTCTCGGGTAGGCGTGCGGCGCGTCGGGGCTCGGCAGCAGCACCCGCACCGTGATCGAGCGGGGCGTCAACTCGCCCGCCGAGATGGCGATCATGGGCCCGGCGAGCGCGGAGTTGAGCGTCTCTGTGGTGAGGCAGAACGCGTCGATCGAGATGTCCTTGGACTGGAACGCCACCGCGATCCGGTCCGCCACCTCGACGCCGGCCGGCCGGGGGCTGTCCTGCCCCGGCAGCGCCACCACGGCGGGCGCGCCCCGGCCCCGCGCGGCGATGTACCCCTCCCGCTCCAGCGCGGCCAGGGCCTGTCTGACGGTGGTCCGGTTGACCCGGAACTCCTCCACGAGGGCCCGTTGCGTGGGCAGCTTGGCGCGCGGTGGCAGCTCTCCGGACCGTATGCGGTCGCGCAGCACACCGGCGATGTGGTCGGGAGAGAGCGGATCGCCGAACGGATCGGTTAGCTCGCTCTCCGGGACGATCTCCTGACTCACGCCGTCACCATACAACTTTCGGCCAGATGCGGAAGGTTGATATGAGGACGTTTCCAAGACCGAGCCAACTGGGGAAAACATTCATATAGTTGGCGAACAACTTGGCCAACTTCTCGGAGTTCCCGAGAGTTCACTAGAAGTTGACGTGATGTAGGAGGGGTCATGCTCGTTTCCACCATCATCGTGGCTGCCTTCGGCATCGCGACGGAGCAGGCGGTGGAGGTCCAGTACGGACTGCCGGGACTGATCGGACTGTTGATACTGCGCACGGGTCTGCGGAAGCGGAACTTCACCTGTGCGTGTGTGGGAACCACTGTGCTGGTCACGCTGGCGGTCGGCTCCCTGTAGGGGGAACCGACCGACCGGTGCGGGGGGTTCGGCGAACGACGCGGCGTGCGACGTCCGGATGATCCCGGGGCCCGGCTACGCAGGGGCCGGACCCGGGGCGGGATCAGAAGATGTCAGGGCACCAGGGGCGACGGCCCGTGTGGAAGAGCAGGTCCGCACGGGTCGTCGCCCCGTTCTTCTCCTCCGACAGCAGCCCGCCGGCCGCCAGCAGCGCCGCCGACTCCTCCCCCAGATACAGCCGGCTCAACGTCGCGACGTCCAGGCCGATGTCCGCGCTCCTGGTGGTCGGGGCGCAGGTCGCGCCGCCCTCGCCGGCCGTCAGCAGGAAACGCCCCCCGGCCAGGCCCATCGCGTCCTCGACCTCCAGCACCAACTCCCCCTCGACCGGATAGCTCCGCGCGGTCAGCATCGCCGGCACGTCCAACGGCCGCAGCCACAGGAAGTCCGCGACCTCCGCCACCGTCGCGGCCCTGCGGTCCCCCAGCATCATCGGCAGCGTCGAGTCCGGCCGCGCCGCCCCCGTGTCCACCACGCTCACCCAGTCCAACGACAACAGCAGCCGGTACAGCGCCCGTTCCGCCACGTCGTCCTCCGCGTAGAGGAACTGCACGCGCGCGATCCCGTCGGCCAGCCCCTGCTCCCACTTCTTCTCGACGGTGAAGCACACCAGGCCCCTGACCACGCCCGACGCGTCCCGGTACACCGCGTTCAGCCCGGCGGTCCTGGGCGGGGAGGTCTCGACCACGCCGGTGATCCGGTCCCAGTGGAAGTCACCGCGGTCCACCGCGCCCGGCGTCCGCGCGCGGAAGCGGCGGTGCAGCTCGGGCAGCGCCTCCCGCGCCTCCGCGTCCTCCACCATCGTCAGCTCGCCGTCCACGTCCGCCGGCGACCAGCGCGGATCGAGCGCGGCGCGGCGGGTCAGCACCCGCCAGTTGACGAACGAGGTCGCCGGGCCGAAGCCCCAGCGCCCGTAGATCCGGTACTCGGCCGCGATCAGCGATGCCACCGCGTCGCCGCGCTCCCGCGCGTCCCGCAGGTCGCGCTCCATCAGCCGGGACAGCAGGCCCCGGCGCCGATGTGTGCCGGTCACCGTCACGGCGGAGACCGCGTTGGCCGCCAACTCGGCGCCGCCGACCGTGGTCAACCGCTGGTCGAAGCTGTTGAACGTCGCCACACAGCGGTCCTTGTCGAAGAAGCCCCGCGCCCGGCCCATCGGCTGGTTGCCGATCCGGACGTCGATCTCCTCCTGGGACACGTCGGCTCCCCGGTCCAGGAAGCCCGTGAAGACAGCGCGTACCCACGCGCCGGAGGCGTCCCGGTCCCCGGCGACGTCGCGCAACTCAAGCTCGGCCATGTGGCCGACCCTAAGCAGCGCTTTCACGTCGCGGCCAACGGTTTAATCTCGGCCGGATCGACCGCGGGCAACAGACACCACGGAAGGCCGAAGACGACCGGCTCGCCTCAGAACGCGGCCCGCACCTCACCCACCGGCTCCCCGCCACCCAGCACCGGCGTCCCCGGCAGCCCCGACGCGTCGACCCCCAGCACCGCCAGCACCCGGGCGACCAGCGCCGCCCCCGCCCGCGCCGAACCGTCCTCGACCTTGAAGGCGAACGCCCGCCCGTCCGGCAGCGCCACCGCCTGCACCCCCTCGGCGCCGCCCTTGGCCAGCGCCCCGGGAACGGCCCGCATCAGCACCGTGTCCAGCCGCCCCTCGCCGCCCACGTACTCCGGGTGCGCCCGCATCGCGTCCGCCACCCGCCGCAGCGGATCGTCCGCCGGCGCCGAGACCGCCGCGCGGAACGCCCCCGCCAACCCGGTCAGCGACAGCGCCGACAGCGGCGCCCCGCAGCCGTCCACCCCGACCGCCGTCTCCGGCTCGCCCGAGTACGCCACGATCGTCTCGCGCGCCAACCGCTGCATCGGGTGCTCCGGGTCCAGATAGCCCTCGACCGGCCAGCCGTTGACCACGCTCGCCGCCAGCCAGGACGCGTGCTTGCCCGAGCAGTTCATCGCCAGCCGGCCACGCGGCCCCGGCGCGGCGCCGAAGTCGGGCGTCGCCTCGGGGCAGGCCAGCGCCCCCTCGTCGAGCCCGTGGTCGGCCAGGATCCGCGCGGCCAGCCGCCGGTGGATCTCCGCCCCGACATGGCTCGCCGCCGCCAGCGCCAGCCGCTCGCCCTCCCACGGCAGCCCGGCCCGCAGCACCGCGGCTGCCTGCATCGGCTTGTTGCTCGAACGCGGGAAGAACGGCTCGGCGACCTCGCCCAGCGCCCACTCCACCCGGCCCTCGGCGTCCAGCACCACCAGCGCGCCGCGGTGGCGGCTCTCCACCACACCCGACCTGACGACCTCGGCCAACACCGGCGAGCCGGGACCCGGGGGAGCGTGGAAGGTGCCGGGGGCGACGGTCATCGGACGGGTCCTCTCACGCGGGTTCACTCAGCGGTGAGGCGTTCAACACAGCAGGTCGTCGACCTGCGCCTCGCCCTCACGGTACCTGCGGGCCACCTCGGCCCCGCAGCCGTCCGCCGTCCGGTGCAGCTCCTGCCGGCGCCGGGAGACCCGCTCCTCGTACTGCGCCAGCCTGGCCAGCGCCGTCGTCAGCTCCGCGTCGTCCAACGCGCTCAGGTCCGACAGCGCCACCTCGGACAGCACCTCCTCCGCCAGCCGCCGGTAACGCTCGCTCGCCGGGGTGGCCAGCGTGACGTGCCGGGCGGAGGAACGGTGCCGCGACGGCCCGTCGGCCAGGATGAGCGGGAGCTGGTCCAGCAGCCCCGCGTCCTGCCCGCCCCGGCGTCTCGCCTCGGCCTGGAGGATGTCGATCCGCCCCTGCAACAGCCGCCGCACGAAGCTGAGATCGGCCTCCTCGCGCCGGGCCGCGCTCCGCAGCGCGCGGAGCTGCGCGAGGCTCAGCTCCGCGAGCCCCCCGGCGGTCACCTCTCCCGGGAGCACCAGCCCCTCGCCCGGCTCCCGGTGTGGCGCCCTCGCGCTCGGTACGGTGACGGGCTGCGAGCCAGGTCCCGGTGTGATCATGCGCAATTGTCCCCTCGTCCCCATTTCGGTGCCGTGGTGCGGTACGTACCCCCTGCACGCATCGTGTCACTGTGTACCCACCGCGTGCAGCGTGTTGGCACCCATCCGGCGCTGTCCGTTCGATGCCGGAACGTTCCGCCACCACCGAAAACGCTCGCTCGGCGCGGTGTTGCATGATGGCCCCATGCGAGCGGTGGTACAGCGCGTGGACGGCGCCTCGGTGACGGTGGACGGCGAGACGGTCGGCGAGATCGAGGGCGAGGGACTGTGCGTGCTGGTCGGGGTGACCCACGAGGACACCCCGGAGACCGCCGTCCGGCTGGCCCGCAAGCTGTGGTCGCTGCGCGTCCTGGAGGGCGAACGCTCCTGCTCCGAGGCCGGCGCCCCGCTGCTGCTGGTCTCGCAGTTCACCCTCTACGGTGACGCCCGCAAGGGCCGCCGCCCCACCTGGGCCAAGGCCGCCCCGGGCGAGGTGGCGGAACCGCTGGTCGACGCCGTCGCCGACGCGCTGCGCGCGCTCGGCGCGACCGTCGCCACCGGGAGGTTCGGCGCCCGGATGCGGGTCGGGCTGACCAACGACGGCCCGTTCACCGTGCTGCTGGAGATCTGACCGCCGGGCAGCCGGCCGGCCGCCCCCGGCGTCAGGGGGCGACGACCACTTCCTGGGCCGCCGGCGTCGCGTCGGCCAGCAGCGGGGCGTCGCCCGGCACGTTCCGCTTGATCACGGCGAGCGCGATCGGGCCCAGCTCGTGGTGGCGCGCCGAGGTGGTGACCCGCCCCAGCTCCCGGCCCTCCGGCCCGTCCGCCGCCAGCCGCACCGGGGCGCCAGGCTCGGGCAGCGTCACCTCGCTGCCGTCCAGGTGCAGAAAGACGAGCCGACGCGGCGGCCGGCCCAGGTTCTGCACCCGGGCGACGGTCTCCTGGCCCCGGTAGCAGCCCTTCTGCAGATGGACCGCGGTATCCAGCCAGCCAAGCTCGTGCGGGATGGTCCGGTGGTCGGTCTCAAGACCCAGCCGCGGCCGGTGCCCCTCCACGCGCAGCGCCTCGTACGCCAGCACCCCGATCGCGGGGCCGTTCGCCTCGGCGAACGCGGGCAGCTCGCCGCGCGGCAGGAAGACGTCGCGCCCGTGCGGCGTCTCGCGCACCGGCGCCCCGGCGGGCGCCTCCGCGATCGACCCGGCCGGCAGGTGCACGACGGCGAACTCGGCCGTCCGGTCGGCGACTTCCACCCGGTAGAAGAACTTCATGCTCTCCAGATACGCGAGCAGCGCGGCGGCGGCGCCGGGCTCGGTGTGCGCCCAGGTCGTCTCGCCGTCGTCCACGAGATAGAGCACGTGCTCGATGTGGCCCTTGGCGGAGAGGATCAACGCCTCGGTCGCCTGGCCCGGCGCGAGCCGTTCCACGTGCTGGGTGAGCAGCAGATGCAGCCAGCTCAGCCGGTCGGGCCCGGTGACCGAGACCACCTCGCGGTGCGAGAGGTCGACCAGCCCCTCGCCTTTCGCCAGCGCGCGCTGTTCACGGAAGAGATCGCCGTAGTGGGCGGCGACCCCGAGATCCGGCTCCCGCGCGGCGACGGCGCCGGGCAGCTCCAACAGGGGACTGGCGTACGACGACATGCGTCCACAGTACGCTGCCGCTCGGCTTGACCGGGGCGACCACGGAAGCGGCCCCTTCCGCCCGTTGTCGGGTGCGGCCCGGTGTGTGGTTGCTCGCGCAGTTCCCCGCGCCCCTTGATGGGGCTGGCGTGGTCGGTCAGGTGCCGGCAGGTGCCCCGTCAGGGGCGCGGGGAACTGCGCGGTGCATCCGTGGCGGGCCGCAGGCGACTACGGTCCTGGCCGACCAGGTGGGCTGTCGTCCGCGGCGCCAGCGTCAGCGTCGACGCCGGCGCAGCGACCGCAGCGGCCGAAGATGGCGAAGTGGCGGAGGTCCGTCTCGAAGCCGAACCGCTCGCGGAGCGCGTCGGCGAACGGCTCGGCCAGCCCCAGCTCGGCCTCGATGACCCGCTCGCAGTCCCGGCACATCAGATGCAGGTGGTCGTGGCGCTCCGCCAGGTGGTACGTCGGGGCGCCGTGCCCGATGTGCGCGTGGGAGACGAGGCCCAGCTCCTCCAGCAGCTCCAACGTCCGGTAGACCGTCGAGATGTTGACCCCGCCGGCGGTCTTGCGGACCTCGGCCAGGATGTCCTCGGGCGTGGAGTGGTCCAGCCTGTCGACGGCCTCCAGCACCAGCTGACGCTGGGGCGTCAGCCGGTAGCCGCGGCTGCGGAGATCGTCCTGCCAGTCGGTGCTCACCACGTGGCCCAGTGTAGAAGGGGAGAACGGGCGCGCGGCGCCCGCGAGGGGGGCACGGACCCCGTGCGAGGGGAAACGACGGGGTCCGTGCGAGGAGGCATGACCCATCCTGCTCCCACCGACGTCAAACCGCCGTAAGGAACGCCGCCCGGGAAGGGCATAGTGGTGCGCCACGACGAGATGCCCGCGACGACAGGGGATGGTGTGCGATGGATCTGGGACTGAGCGACCGCGTCTACGTGGTGACCGGCGGCACCAGGGGGCTGGGCCGGGCGACGGCCGAGGCGCTGGTCGCCGAGGGCGCCCGCGTGGTCGTGGCCTCGCGCGGCGCGGAGGCCGTGGCCGGCGCGGTGGCCGGGCTGGGGGAGGAGAACGCCGCGGGACTGGCCGCCGACCTCGCCGCCCCCGAGACCCCCGAGCGGCTGCTGGCGCTGGCCGGCGAGCGCTTCGGCCGCTGCGACGGGGCGCTGATCTCCGTCGGCGGTCCGCCGCCGGGGACGGCCGCCGCCGTCACCGACGCGCAGTGGCGGTCCGCGTTCGAGAGCGTCTTTCTCGGGGCGGTGCGCGCGGCGCGCACCTTCGCGGGCGCGCTGGCCGAGGGGGAGGGCGGGGCGTTGGGCCTGGTGCTCTCCAGCTCGGCCCGTTCGCCGATCAACGGTCTCGGCATCTCCAACGGGTTGCGCCCCGGGCTCGCCATGGTCGCCAAGGACATGTCCGACGAGTTCGGGCCGCGCGGGGTGCGGGTGCTGGGTCTGCTGCCGGGGCGGATCGCGACGGACCGCACCCGCGAGCTGGACGCCGCCGCCGACCCGGAGGCGCGGCGGCGCACCAAGGGGGCCATCCCGTTGGGCCGCTACGGGGAGCCGGCGGAGTTCGGTCGGGTCGCCGCGTTCCTGCTGTCGCCGGCCGCCGGCTATGTGACCGGCACCACGGTCCCGGTGGACGGCGGCGCGCTGCGCACGCCCTGAGCCGCGTCGGGCCCCGGAAGGGGCCCGCGCCCGCTCACTCGAAGAACCCGCTCACCCGAAGCTCGAAGAACCCGCTCACTTGAAGAAGGCGATCCCGTCGTCCGGGAGGTCCTTCAGGTCGCCGATCCACTCCCGTGGGTCGACCGCCTTCTTCAACTGGGCCGACATGTAGGGGCGGAGCGGCACCTCGGGGGTGGCCTTCTCGCCGACCCACATCAGGTCGCCGTTGACGTACCCGTAGAGCCGTTTGCCGCCGGCGTAGGGCGGGCTGGCCTGGGTGCGGGCGATGGCGTCCGTGGCCAGGTCGATCTGCGGCTTGCCGTCGGCCAGTTCGCCGTACCAGACCTCGACGACGCCCTGGTCGCGCACCAGCACCGCCTCGATCCTGCGCTCGGCGTCGATCCGCCAGAAACCGTGCTCGGTCTCCAGCGGCGCCTTGCGCTCGCCGGCCTCGTCGAGCCGCCAGGAGCGCGCGGTGTACTCCAGGAAGTCACGGCCGTCGTGGCTGAACGTGACCTGCTGCCCGAAGTTGCTCGCCTCGTCGCCCGGGAAGTCGGCGACGCCGGCGCCCTGCCAGGTGCCGAGGAGGAAGGCGAGCGGGACCAGTGACGGGTTGAGATCGGAGGGGATCTCGATCATGGTCAGCGCTGTCCCTGGTAGAGCTTCACCACGACCAGCCCGGTGAACGCGGTGGTGCCGACGGCCACTAGGACCATCAGGGTGATGAAGAATGCCTCAAGCACGGGGAGCTCCTTGCGCTCGGCGCCGGATGTGAAGAACGTTCCCGGCCGAGTCTAGTGGCCACGCTCCTGGGCAGCTTCGGGAGGTGGGCCGCTTGAGGCGCACGGTGAGGCGCGCGGTGAGACGCACGCGCCCGGGGACGTCTTGACCGTTTTGTGATCACCGCGACTGAACGTGTTTGGCCATTCTCGCGTCTAAGCGCGTGGAAAGGATGTGATCATGAGTTGTCCAAATTGTGGCGGGACCATGTATCAGGGTCCGCAGGGAGACTGGGTCTGCGCTACCTGCGGCACGACTCGCTAGCCCCGGGACCCGCCCGGCTACGGTGGTCCCATGGCTCAGAAGCTGGTGGTGAAGGTGACGGCGGGGGCGGACGCCCCCGAGCGTTGCTCGCAGGCGTTCACGGTGGCCGCGGTGGCCGCGGCCAGCGGGGTGGAGGTCTCGCTGTGGCTGACCGGGGAGTCGGCCTGGTTCGCGCTGCCCGACCGGGCCGCGGAGTTCCAGCTGC
This sequence comes from Streptomyces zhaozhouensis, assembly GCF_900230195.1. Lineage (GTDB taxonomy): Bacteria > Actinomycetota > Actinomycetes > Streptomycetales > Streptomycetaceae > Streptomyces > Streptomyces zhaozhouensis. Next base: position 98,857 of record NZ_OCNE01000019.1, on the reverse strand, counting down.
CGCACGCGGCTCCGCTGCCTGAGTTGATCGAGACCGTCCAGGCCGGTGGCCGCGTGACCCTGTGCACGCAGTGCGCGGCGCGCAGGGGAATCACGGAGGACGACGTGATGGAGGGGGTACGCATTGCCGGAGCACAGGTCTTCGTGAGCGAGATCATGCCCGAAGGCGTACGGGCCCTGGTCTACTGACCGGCCCGAGCCGCAGGACAAGGAACGCCGGCGACCGAGCACGGGGCAACATCCAACGGGGAGACGAAGAGGCCGCGCCCGACAACGGGGCGCGGCCTCGGTGTGTCCGCGGGACGCCTGTCCGCCGGACGGCGGGTCCGCTCAGACGGCGATGCTGACCTCCGTCAGGCCGCCCTGCCGGGCGACGACGCTGCGGTCGGCGGTGCCGCCGGGCACCAGCGCCCGGACGGTCCAGGTGCCCTCGGCCGCGTAGAACCGGAACTGTCCGGTCGCCGAGGTCGGCACCTCGGCGGTGAACTCCCCGGTGGCGTCCAGCAGTCGGACATACCCGGTGACCGGCTCGCCGTCCCTGGTCACCGAGCCCTGGATGGTGGTCTCACCGGCCTTGACGCCGCTGGCGTCCGGGCCGCCGGCCTTCGCTCCGCACATGGCTGTTCCCCTCTTCCCTCACGTTCCCTGTCGGACGCGGCCGGTCACTTGGCCGGGCCGGTCTCCACCGGGACGCCGACGAGTGAGCCGTACTCGGTCCAGGAGCCGTCGTAGTTCTTCACATTGGGCTGGCCGAGAAGCTCGTGCAGCACGAACCAGGTGTGCGCGGAGCGCTCGCCGATGCGGCAGTAGGCGATGGTGTCCTTGGCCGGGTCCACGCCCTCGCCCTGGTACAGCTCCGTCAGCTCCTCGTCGGAACGGAACGTGCCGTCGTCGTTGGCCGACTTGGACCAGGGAACGTTGCGGGCGCTCGGGATGTGCCCGCCCACCTGGGACTGCTCCTGCGGCAGGTGCGCCGGGGCGAGCAGCTTGCCGCTGAACTCGTCGGGGGAGCGCACGTCGACGAGGTTCTGCACGCCGATGGCGGCGACGACCTCGTCGCGGAACGCGCGGATCGAGGTGTCCTGCGGCTGCGCCCGGTACTCGGTGGCGGCGCGGGTCGGCACCTCGGCGACCAGGTCGCGCGAGTCCAGCTCCCACTTCTTGCGGCCGCCGTCCAGCAGGCGGACGTCCGCGTGGCCGTAGAGCTTGAAGTACCAGTAGGCGTAGGCGGCGAACCAGTTGTTGTTGCCGCCGTAGAGGACCACGGTGTCGTCGTTGGCGACGCCCTTGGCGGAGAGCAGCTTCTCGAAGCCCTCCTGGTCGACGAAGTCGCGGCGGACCGGGTCCTGGAGCTCCTGCTTCCAGTCGATCCGGATCGCGTTCCTGATGTGGTTCTTCTCGTAGGCCGAGGTGTCCTCGTCGACTTCCACGAGCACGACCTTCGGGTCGTCGAGGTGGGCCTGGACCCAGTCGGCGTCCACCAGGACGTCACTGCGGCTCATGCGGTTCTCCTTGGGCGAATGAGGCGGAAAAGGGCTGCCGCAGGGGCGCACGCGCGCGTCGAAGGGCGCGGGGCGCACGGGTGAGCGTGTGCGCGGGCGCGGCGGAGAGGGGGCGTGGGATCAGCCGGGGCGACGACAGAGCATGGCCGAGACGCGGCAGAGATCCACCGCGCGCCGCTTGGTGAGCCCCCCGGCGGGGGTGCCCGTCGCCTGCCGCATCATGCCCGCGATCGTACGGAGCGTCCGGGGGCCGTGTCACCGGCCTTCCGCATGTTGAGACAGCACTGTCTGCCATGCGGACGCCCAGCCCCAGACCCTCCGGGCGGGCTGCCGGCTGTGGCTGGGCGGCGGGCCCCCCGCGTCGGCCTCGGGGGCGCGGGGAACTGCGCGAATGCTGAGTGGCGGGCCGAGGACGACCACCCGCCGCCACCACCCCCCACCGCTGTCGCCAAGCGCCAAGCGGCGCAGCGCCAAGCGCCGCCGCGAGCTACCCGCTCACGCGCACGTTCTCGCCGTCCACCACGACCCGCACGCCCTCCTCCGTGGGCTCCAGGCTGGTCAGGGAGAGCCCCTCCGGCAGGCCGGCGATGGTCCGCTCCTGGTTGATCTGCTCCTGCGCCGCCCGGCGCATGTCCTCGTCGGGGAGGTCGGGCAGCGCGTCCTCGTCGACCGTGAGGGAGACCTTGTCGCCCTCCAGGTTGACCTCGCCGGACACCTCGCCGACGTCCAGCGTCTGGCCGAGCGCGCTCGCCTGGAGCACCAGCAGCAGCCGCCCGTCGCCGGCGTACTCGAACTCCACGCCGAAGCCGTTGCCGCTCAACGCCAGCAACTCGCCGTAGGCGCGGGTCAGTTCGGTGTAGCTGATGATCCCCTCGCCGTGCGCGGTCGCCGCCGTCGCCTCGGTGAAGCCCCCGGTCAGCTCGACGTCGTCCAGTTCGACGTCCAGATTCTGGATGCTCAGCTCCTGGTCGTCGACCGTGGCGATGTACGACTTCACGCCCAGGTCCACGTGGCCCAGCTCGCTGTCGAAGACCTGGGTGAGAAACGGGATGCCCTTGATCGACACGCTCGGCTCGTGCTCCAGGTCGAGCCGGTCCTGGACGCGGGAGGCCACCTCGTTCTGGGTCACGTAGAGCGCGACCCGGTCGGCGATCGTGGCCAGCACGGCCAGGACCACGACCACGATCAGGCTTATTCGCAGTGCGCGCATCGGGTGGCGAACCCCCAGGAGAAGACGTGTCCGAAAAGCAGCGCGAGCCTAACCCGTAGCACCCTTACCAGACAGGGGCGCCCATTCCTTGCAGCACGCCCGTTACACGGTTCGCCAGGGACACGCCAGGGAGGTGACCGCCCGCCGGGGCGGCCCCCGGCGGGCCCGCGACCGGGTCAGAGCAGGGCGACGGCCAGCGGATAGACCGCCGGCGCCGCCGCCGTCAGCGGCAGCGCCACCCCGGCGGTGAAGTGGACGAACCGCGAGGGGAAGTCGTAGGAGGCGACCCGCAGCCCGAGCAGGGCGCACGCCCCGCCGGCCGCGCCCAGCGCGAGCGCCGGCGTGCCGATGTCCTGGCCGCTCGCCCACACCCCGACGCCGAAGCCGGCCGCCAGCGCCAGCGGCGACGTCAACGCCGGCGGCCCCGGCAGCGCCCGCACCACCGTCGCCGCCGCCACCCCGCCGGCCGCCACCGCGACCGCCGCGCCCGACACCTCGACGGCGGCCAGCAGCGCGCCCGCCACCACCGTCAGCAGCGTCGAGGCCGAGGTCGCGGTCAGTGAGTCCAGCCGCTCGTCGGACGAACCGCGGTGCCGCAGCTGGAGCACGATCACCAGCAGGAACCACACGCCCAGCACCCCGAGCAGCGCCCCCGGCACGTCGTCCTCGTCCACCGCCAGCACGGCGGCGTCGGCCGCCAGCCCGCCCGCGAACGCCAGCACGATGCCCTGCCGGGCCGGCCACATCCCGTTGAGCCGGAACCAGCCGGCCGCCGTCACCGCCTGGAGCAGCACCACCGCCGGCAGCGCCGCCCACTGCCCGAAGGACGCGCCCGCCGCCAGCAGGCCGGCCAGCACGGCGGTCAGCAGCGCCGGCTGCCACCCCGGGCTGATGATCGGGGAACGGGCCCGGTGCCGCGCCCTCGTCGGCCCCCGGCCGGCCGGCGCCTCGGCGTCCGCTCCCGGTGCGGTCCTCGCGTTCACACTCGCCCTCCTGGCCTGACCGTCCTCCGCGTGCGGACCGCTCATCTCGCACCCCCGGCGAACGGCGGCAGCACCTCGACGGTGCCCCCCTCCGTCAACGCGACCGAGGCGTGCTCCCGCCGGCCGACCTGCGCGCCGTCCACCAGGAAGGCGCAGCGCGCCAGCACCCGGTCGAACTCGGCGCTGTCGGCGTGCCGCCGCCGCGCCGCCGCGAGCGCCTCGGCCAGATCGGCCGCGTCATAGGGTTCCTCCGCCGTGCCGGCCGCCGCCTTGGCCGCCGCCCAGTACCGGATCGTGCCGCTCGCCATCTTCTCCGCTCTCCACCCGCCGCCCGGGAGTTTGTGGTGCCGCCCCATGATGGCCCCTGCCGCGCCCGGCGCACGCCTCCGGCCCACCGGCGGCCCCTCCCGCGCCCCGGCGTGAACGTCGTAACAACGGTGAAACGCGCGAGAAACCGAAGGAGGCCTTCGGGGAGACCAGTGTGATACATGCCCCTGCGCACCCGTCACCGCTTCGGCTATGCTGCTGGACCAGAGGGACCCGGGCGAAGACGCCGATACGGGTCCTTTCGCGCTTTCAGGGCAGAGCCGCTCGACCGTCCCCGCGCCAGGACTGAGGAAGGAAAGCCTTCGAGATGAGTTCGCTGCTACTCCTGACCAACGCGCTCCAGCCGTCCTCCCAGGTGCTCCCCGCGCTCGAACTCCTGCTCCACAACGTGCGGGTCGCCCCCGCCGAGGGCCCCGCGCTGGTGGACGCGCCCAGCTCCGACGTGATCCTCGTGGACGGCCGCAAGGACCTCCCGCAGGTGCGTTCCCTCTGCCAGCTGCTCCGCTCCACCGGCCCCGGCTGCCCGCTGATGCTGATCGTGACCGAGGGCGGCCTCGCCGCCGTCACGGCCGACTGGGGCGTCGACGATGTGCTCCTCGACACGGCGGGCCCCGCCGAGGTCGAGGCCAGGCTGCGGCTGGCCACCGGCCGCCAGCAGCTGACCGCCGACGACAGCCCGGCGGAGATCCGCAACGGCGACCTCTCCGTCGACGAGGCGACCTACAGCGCCAAGCTGAAGGGCCGGGTGCTCGACCTCACCTTCAAGGAGTTCGAGCTGCTGAAGTACCTGGCGCAGCACCCGGGGCGGGTCTTCACCCGCGCCCAGCTGCTCCAGGAGGTCTGGGGCTACGACTACTTCGGCGGCACCCGCACCGTGGACGTCCACGTGCGGCGGCTGCGCGCCAAGCTCGGCCCCGAACACGAGTCGCTGATCGGCACCGTGCGCAACGTCGGCTACCGCTTCGTCGTCCCCGAGAAGGAGAAGGCGGCCGAGAAGGAGCAGGCCCGCGCGGTCACCCGCGAGGCGGAGCAGGTCGTGAAGGAAGCCGCCGCGCGGCGCAACTGACCCTTCATGCACGGTGTTCGCACCGTACCCCGGAGTAACCGGGGTCGGTCGACGGCGGAACGTGATGATCCGTATCCCAAGGGGCGGTTGCGCGCGTAGACTTCCCCCGTGGCCAAGGTGACGCGGGACGATGTGGCGCGACTGGCGGGTACGTCCACCGCCGTCGTCAGCTATGTCATCAACAACGGCCCGCGCCCGGTGGCCGCGGGCACCAGGGAGCGGGTCCTCGCCGCGATCAAGGAGTTGGGGTACCGCCCCGACCGGGTCGCCCAGGCGATGGCCTCCCAACGCACGGACCTCATCGGGCTGATCGTGCCCGACGCGAGACAGCCGTTCTTCGCCGAGATGGCACACGCCGTGGAGCAGGCCGCCGCCGAGCGCGGGAAGATGGTCCTGGTGGGGAACTCGGACTATCTCGACGAGCGCGAGGTCCACTATCTGCGGGCGTTCCTCGGGATGCGGGTCTCGGGGCTGATCCTGATCAGCCAGGGCCCGAGCGAGCACGCCGCCACCGAGATCGACGCCTGGGACGCCCGCGTGGTGCTGCTGCACCGGCGGCCGGAGGCGATCGACGACGTGGCCGTCGTCCTGGACGACATCGGCGGCGCGGAGCGGCTGGTCCACCACCTGCTGGGGCACGGCCATCCGTATGTCGCCTGCCTCGGCGGCGTCGACTCGACGCCCGAGCTGGGCGACCCGGTCACCGACCATGTCACGGGCTGGCGGCGCGCGATGGAGGTCGCGGGGCTCTCCACGGAGGGGCGGCTCTTCAAGGCCCCGTACAACCGCTACGACGCCTACCGCATCGCCCTCGACCTGCTCGCCGGCCCCGACCGCCCGCCGGCGCTGGTCTGCGCCACGGACGACCAGGCGATCGGCGTGCTGCGCGCGGCGCGTGAGCTGCGGATCGACGTGCCGGGGGAGCTGGCGGTCGCCGGCTTCGACGACGTGAAGGAGGCGGGGCTCACGGACCCGCCGCTGACCACGGTCGGCTCCGACCGGGTGGCGATGGCGCGGGCCGCCGTGGATCTCGCGATAGGCGACCACCAGGGCGGCGCCCCGCCGGAGCGGCTGCGCCAGTTCCCCGTGACGCTGCGCCTGCGCGCGTCCTGCGGCTGCCCCGGCACGGACGCCTAGCACCGGCGGGGCGCGGCCGACGACGGTTCTTGCCGGCCTGGGTGGGTTGTCGTGCTCGGCCCGGTGGGTGGTTGCTCGCGCCGTTCCTCGCGCCCCTTTTCGGCCGGTGGGTGGTTTGGGGGTGCGGGGAACTGCGCGATTGCGGGGTGGCGGGGCGCGGTCGACTATGCACGTGCGTGGTTTGGGTGGGTGGTCGTGCTTGCCCCGGTGGTGGGTTGCTCGCGCCGTTCCCCGCGCCCCTTCGCTGTCGGTGGGCGGTTTGGGGGTGCGGGGAACTGCGCGATTGCGGGGTGGCGGGGCGCGGCCGACGACGGGCCTTGCCGGTCTGGGTGGGTCAGGTGCGGCAGCGCCCCCTCGGGGAGCCGTCTTCCAGGAGCCGGCGGGGGCCGCTGCCCTCGCGGGCACAGACGTCGTAGGGGTTGGCCAACATGCAGCTCTCCAGCGACAGGCACCCGCACCCGATGCACTCCGTGAGGTCGTCCCGCAGCCGCACCAGCTGGCCGATCCTCGCGTCCAGGTCGGCCCGCCAGGAGGCGGAGACCTCCGCCCAGTCCGACCGCGTCGGCGTCCGCCCCTCCGGGAGCCGCCCCAGCGCCTCGCGGATGGCGCCCAACGGCATCCCCACGTTCTGCGAGACCCGGATGAACGCCACCCGGCGCAGCGTCTCGCGGTGGTAGCGGCGCTGGTTGCCCGAGGTGCGGCGGCTGCTGATCAGCCCCTGCGTCTCGTAGAAGCGCAGCGCCGACGTCGCCACCCCGCTGCGTTCGGCGAGCTGGCCGATGGTGAGTTCCTTCGCGATCCGTGGCGGCGCGCTCTCGGTGGCCATGGCCGCCATGGTAATCCGCTCCCCCGGGCGGACCCGGGCGGTCCCCGGACGCCATCGGGTAGCGTGGACAACCGTGCGCTGAGGAGGGGGAGTTGCCGATGGGACGCCTGGTCGCCATCAGCGACCTCCACGTTCGGTACCCGGAGAACCGGGCGATCGTGGAGGAGCTGACGCCCGAGTCCGACGACGACTGGCTGCTGGTCGCCGGCGACATCGGCGAGGTGATGGCGGACATCGAGTGGACGTTGACGGTGCTCGCCGAGCGCTTCGCCCGGGTGATCTGGACGCCGGGGAACCACGAGCTGTGGACCCCCAAGGAGGACCCGGTCCAGCTGACCGGCGAGGCCCGCTACCAGCATCTGGTGGCGCTCTGCCGCCGGCTCGGCGTGCTCACGCCCGAGGACCCCTACCCGGTGTGGGAGGGGGAGGGCGGACCCGCGGTGATCGTGCCGCTGTTCCTGCACTACGACTACTCGTTCCGGCCCGCGGGCACCCGCACCAAGCAGCAGGCCATGGCGGTCGCCGAGGCCGCCGGCGTGATCTGCACGGACGAGTACATGATCACGCCGGACCCGTACCCGAACTCCGAGAGCTGGTGCGCCGCGCGCCTGGCCCACACCGAGCAGCGGCTGGCGAACGAGCTGCCCGAGGGGCTGCCGACCGTTCTCGTCAACCACTATCCGCTGGTCCGCGAGCCGACGCGGGTGCTGCGCTACCCGGAGTTCGCGCTGTGGTGCGGCACCGACCGCACCGAGGAGTGGCCGGTCCGCTACCGCGCGGCCTGCGTCGTCTACGGCCATCTGCACATCCCGCGGCTGATCAGGCACGCGGGCGTTCCGCACCAGGAGGTGTCCCTGGGGTACCCCAGGGAGTGGAAGCCGCGCGCCGCCGAGCCCGGCCGACTGGTACCGATCCTGCCGGGAGTGGGGGCCGCACGGTGATCGAGGAGTTGTTGCCACCGCCGCTCGCCGTCGTCGAGTCGTTCGGCGACCCGGAGCAGCCGCCCCCGCTCTTCCCCGAGGAGGAGCGCGCGATAGCGCGCGCGGTCGACGGCAGGCGCCGGGAGTTCACCACCGTGCGCCACTGCGCCCGGCAGGCGCTGGCCGCGCTCGGCGGTCCCGCCGTGCCGCTGCTGCCCGGCGAACGGGGCGCGCCCGGCTGGCCCGACGGCTTTCTCGGCAGCATGACGCACTGCCGTGGCTACCGGGCGGCGGCGGTCGCCCGCGTCGGCGAGGTCGTCGGCGTCGGCATCGACGCCGAGCCGGACGAGCCGCTGCGCGACCGCGAGGTGCTGCGGCTGATCGCGCTGCCCGAGGAGCGCGAGATGCTGGCCCGGCTGGACGCCACCCACCCCGGGGTCTCCTGGGAGCGGCTGCTGTTCAGCGCCAAGGAGAGCGTCTACAAGGTGTGGTTCCCGCTGACCCGCAAGTGGCTCGATTTCGAGGAGGCCCGGCTGGTCATCGACCCCGAGGGCCGCACCTTCGAGGCCGAGCTGCTGGTGCCGGGACCGGTGGTGGACGGCGCGAAGATCCAGAACTTCTCCGGACGCTGGACGTCCGGGAAGGGGCTTTTGGTCACCTCGATTTCACTGTTTCCTGGTTTGCCCGAGTGATACCGCCGCTAGCCTGCCGCTGACCGGTTCGGCGAGCGGAGGTGCCGCGGTGCGAGCACGAAGACTCGGAGTTCGGTGGTTCGGGGGAGCCGTGGCGGCGGCGTGCTGCGTCTGCCTCGCGGCCTGCCTCCCCGGGGACAAGGGGGGAGGCGGCGACGGCGGCGGCCCCACGGGCGAGCCGGCCCGCCCGGCCGCCGCCGGCGAGCTGGACGGCGTCTGGCTCACCGGTGAGGACGAGGACGACTCGATCCTCACGATCAACGACGACCAGGTCTACTTCACCGAGAACCAGAGCGGTGAGGGCGACACCTGCGAGGGCACCGTCGTCAACGGACTGATCCAGTTGGAGAGCTGCGAGCGCAACGGCGGGCGGGTCTTCACGGAGCGCAGCGCGCACGCGCTGCTCCAGGGGGACGACCTGCGCCTGACCTGGGTCTCGGGCGAGCAGGAGACCTACACCCCGATGCTGGACGTCGCCGGCCGGGAGTGACCCGCGGGCGCCGCCAGCGGTACCGGGCGCCGCGACCGTCCCGGGGCCGATCCGCCGCTGAGACGCCGCCGGGGCGCGGTCGGCGGGCACCGACCACGCCCCGGCGTGCTCAGACGGTGTTCACTCCACGACGGTGATCCGGTCGGCGGCCGGCGGGTCGAGCGGCGCCTCGGCCGAGGAGTGGGCGGTCAGGTACTCCGCGAGGGCGGTCATGTCGTCCTCGCCGACCAGCGGGTCGGTGCCCTCGGCCAGCGTGGGGAGCCCGTCGCCGCCGCCCGCGAGGAACGAGTTGACCGCGACCCGGTAGGTGGCAGAGGGGTCCAGCGGCTCGCCGCCCACCGTCACCGAGTCGGCGACGATCCGGTCCGCGCCCGAGGCGGTGAGGTCCAGCGTGTAGGAGAAGCCCTCGGAGGGCTGGAGGATCTTCGGCGACTCCTCGTTCTCCCCGGAGACCTGCTCGGTCAGCACGGTCAGCAGTTGCTCGCCGGTGAGGTCGAGCAGGTTGACCGTGTTGGCGAACGGCTGGACCGTGAATCCCTCGCCGTAGGTGACGACCCCGTCGCCCTCGTCGCCCGAGGCGGCGTAGGTGAGGTCGGCGCGCACCCCGCCCGGGTTCATCAGGGCCAGGTCGGTCGACTCGTCGAGACTCCGCGCGTGCGCCAGTTGCGCGTCGGCGATCAGGTCGCCGGCGGGGAACTCGGGGGTGCCGGCGCCGCGGCCTGGGATGTCGGCGGAGATCCAGCCGATCGGCTCGTTGGCGATCGGGTCGGCCAGCTCGCGCCAGAAGTCGAGCAGTTCGGTCATCTCGTTGACCGGCTCACGTTCCCGGTCGACCGCCACGTTGCTTCCGGTGACCGAGGTGCGCACGATGTCGCCCGAACGACGGTCGTAGGACATCGACAGCTCGGTGAAGAGCCGCCCGTTGGAGGCGGCGGAGGTCACCAGCCGGTCGTTGCCCTCGGGGTCGGGGACGGCGCAGACGTAGGGCTGGTGGGTGTGGCCGGTGATCAGCGCGTCGACGCCGGCGTGCGTCCGCTCGGCGATCTCCACGATGGGGCCCGAGAGGTCGCCGCCGTCGACGTCGCACTCGGCGTTGTACGCCTCGGCGGCCGGGTAGCCGCCCTCGTGGACCAGCGCGATCACCGCGTGGACGCCCTGGCGCTCCAGCACCTCGGTGTAGTGGTTGATCGTCTCGACCTCGTCGAGGAACTCCAGGCCCTCGATGCCCTCCTGGGTGACGATGTCGGCGGTGCCCTCCAGCGTCACGCCGATGAAGCCGACCTTGACGCCCCTGAGGTTCTCCACCGCGTAGGGGGCCATGACCGGCTCGCCGGTGTCCTCGTCGACGACGTTGGCCGCGAGATAGGGGAAGTCGGAGCCCTCGAACGTACGGTCCTCCGTGTAGCAGCCGTCCTCCGGGTGGCAGCCGCCCTCCTGGAGGCGCGTCAACTCGTCGTAGCCCTCGTCGAACTCGTGGTTGCCGACCCCGGCGTAGTCCAGTCCCAGTCCGTTGAGCGCCTCGATGGTCGGCTCGTCGTGGAAGAGACCGGAGAGCAGCGGGGTCGCGCCGACCATGTCGCCGGCCGCCACGGTGACGGAGCGGCGCTCACCCTCCCGCGCCTCGGCCAGCGCGCCGGCCAGGTACTCGACGCCGCCGGCCTCGATGGTCTCGGTGGTGCCGTCCTCGTGCTGGTGCAGCAGCTCCCCGTCCGAACCGCCGGGCGGCTCCAGGGCGCCGTGCAGGTCGTTGAGGGCGAGCACCTGGAGATCGACGGTGGGTCCGCCCCCGTGGTGCGGTCCGCCGCCGCGCTCCTCGGAGTCGGCGTGCGCGCCGGGCGCGGTGAGCGCCAACGCGCCGGCGGCCGCGACCGCGAGCGCGCTCCCGGCGATTCTGTACCTGTGACGTGACTGCATGGTGGACGAGGTCCCTCTCGACGATGGTGCGACGAAGGTGGGGGTGGGATCCAGCGCACCCTAGCCGTTACGCGCGTAGCGCGTCAGCGCCTCGGGCGTAACGACGAAGTGAAGGGAAATCCGCCTCGCGGGGCATAGAGTCGCTGGCATGACCGAAGTCGTGGTGCGGGACGAGGTGTCGGGGAACGAACTGGCCCTGGTGGAACGGCTGATCGAGGAGGCGGCCCGGCGCGACGGGCAGCCGGCGGTCTCCGAGCAGGGCCGGCTGCTGCTGCGCGGCGGCGCGCGGGAGGGCGTGCGCCATCTGCTGCTGCGCGAGGGCGACGAGCTGCTCGGCTACGCGCAGTTGGACGGGACGGACACGGTGGAGCCGCCCTCCAGCGAGCTGGTCGTCGACCCGGCGCGCCGGGGGCGGCGGCTCGGGATGACGCTGGGGCAGGCGCTGTTGCGGGAGTCGGGGCACCGGCTGCGGCTCTGGGCGCACGGTGCGCACCCGCCCGCGCGCCGGCTCGCGCGCCGGCTCGGGCTCACGGAGTTCCGCGAACTCCGCCAGCTGCGTCGGCCGTTGGCCGACCTCGACCTGCCGGACCCGGTGCTGCCCGAGGGCGTGACGGTCCGCGCGTTCGTCCCCGGCGTGGACGACGGCGCCTGGCTGGCGCTCAACGCGGCGGCGTTCTCCCACCACCCCGAGCAGGGCTCGCTGACCCAACGCGACCTGGACGCGCGGAAGTCCGAGGAGTGGTTCGACCCGGCGGGGTTCTTCCTCGCCGAACGGGACGGGGCGCTGCTCGGCTTCCACTGGACCAAGGTGCACGCCGCCGAACGGCTCGGCGAGGTCTATGTGCTCGGCGTCGCCCCCGAGGCCCAGGGCTCCGGCCTCGGCCGCGCGCTGACCACGGTCGGGCTGCGCCACCTGGCGGCGGACCGGGGGCTGCCGACGGCGATGCTCTACGTCGACGCGGACAACGCGGCGGCGGTCCGCGTGTACGAGTCCCTGGGGTTCCGCACGCACGAGACGGACGTGATGTACCGCACGGAGACCTAACCGGTCGGGCTTTCCGGAGCGACCACCCGTCGTGTCCGTCGGGCCCGGGGTCCTCCGTGGCCCGTTACTCGGCATTCGCGCAGTTCCCCGCCCCCCCGGGGCCACCCATGGGCGTGGTCCTCCGGGGGTGGAGCAACCGTTCTCCGGGGTACTGTCCGAATATGAGTGGTGGTGGCAGGCGGGAGGGTTACCTCTCGGAGGCGGACCGGCGGCGGCTGGCGCGAGCTGTGGTGCTCAAGGGCTGGTCGCTGCGGCGCGCCGCCGCCAAGTACGGGGTCTCGCCCCGCACGGTGAAGCGCTGGGCCGAGCACTACCGCCCCGAGCTGGACGGCGGCGCGGGTTCGACCCCCGCGAGTAACCCGGGCGTCGTGTCCCGTTCGCCCGGATGGCGGGAGAATGGCGACATGACCTCCACCGCGCACAACGGGCGCACCGCCGTGGAAGCCGAGCGCACGCCATCCGGCGCGAGCCCCCGCTCCCCGCTGCCCGACCAGCGGCTTCCCGACACCCCCGTGAGCCCCGGGGAACACGCCGAGCTTCTCGCGCTGGGAGAGCTCGGCGAGCTGGCCGACGGTGAGTCCCCCTCCGTGCTCGACGCGGAGCTGGTCGGCCGCGCCACCACCGCCGCCGCCGAGCCCCACGACGACCCGGACGGCGCGCTGCCCCCGCTCCCGAAGGACCGGTTCCTCGACCGCGAGCGCAGCTGGCTGGCGTTCAACGAGCGGGTCCTGGAGCTGGCCGAGGACCCGAGCACCCCGCTGCTGGAGCGGGCCAACTTCCTGTCGATCTTCGCGAGCAACCTCGACGAGTTCTTCATGGTGCGCGTCGCCGGGCTCAAGCGGCGGATCGCGACCGGCGTCGCCACCCGTTCCCTCACCGGCCGCACCCCCCGCGAGGTGCTGGAGGACATCTGGGGCGTCGCCAGGGAGCAGCTGGCCCGGCAGGCCACCTGCTACCAGCGGGAGGTCAACCCGCTCCTCGCCGAGCAGGGCATCCACCTGCTGCGCTGGCCCGATCTGGCCGAGCACGAGCAGACCGCGCTGTTCTCGCTCTTCCGCAAACGGATCTTCCCCGTGCTGACCCCGCTGGCGGTCGACCCGGCGCACCCGTTCCCCTACATATCCGGGCTCTCCCTCAACCTCGCCGTCGTGGTGCGCAACCCGGCCACCGGTCACCGGCACTTCGCCCGCGTGAAGGTCCCGCCGCTGCTCTCCCGCTTCCTTGAGATCTCCCCGCAGCGCTACGTCCCCGTCGAGGACGTCATCGCCGCCCACCTGGAGGAACTCTTCCCCGGAATGGAGGTCCTCGCCCACCACGTCTTCCGGGTCACCCGCAACGAGGACCTGGAGGTCGAGGAGGACGACGCGGAGAACCTGCTCCAGGCGTTGGAGAAGGAACTGCTGCGCCGCCGCTTCGGGCCGCCCGTGCGCCTGGAGGTGGAGGAGTCCATCGACTCCGAGGTGCTCGACCTGCTGGTGCGGGAGCTGAAGATCCGCCGCGAGGAGGTCATCGCCGTCCCCGGGCCGCTGGACCTGACCGGGCTCGGCTCGATCGCCCGGCTCGACCGGCCGGAGCTGAAGTACCCCAAGTTCGTCGCCGGCACCCACCGCGACCTCGCCGAGGTGGAGTCCGCCTCGGCCCCCGACGTCTTCGCCGCGCTGCGCGAGCGTGACGTGCTGCTGCACCACCCGTACGACTCGTTCTCCACCTCGGTCCAGCGCTTCCTCGAACAGGCGGCGGCCGACCCCGACGTGCTGGCCATCAAGCAGACGCTCTACCGCACCTCGGGGGACTCGCCCATCGTCGACGCGCTGATCGACGCCGCCGAGTCCGGCAAGCAGGTGCTGGTGCTGGTCGAGATCAAGGCCCGCTTCGACGAGCACGCCAACATCAAGTGGGCCCGCAAGCTGGAGGAGGCCGGCTGCCACGTGGTGTGGGGGCTCGTCGGCCTGAAGACGCACTGCAAGCTCTCCCTGGTCGTGCGCCAGGAGGGCGAGGAGCTGCGCCGCTACGCCCACGTCGGCACGGGGAACTACCACCCCAAGACGGCCAGGGTCTACGAGGACCTCGGGCTGCTCACCGCCGACCCGGACGTGGGCGCGGACCTCTCCGACCTGTTCAACCGGCTCTCCGGCTACTCCCGCAGGGACAACTACCGCCGGCTGCTGGTCGCGCCGCGCTCGCTGCGCGAGGGGCTGGTCTCCCGGATCGGCCGCGAGATCGAGAACCACCGCGAGGGCCGCCCGGCCTGGGTGCGCTTCAAGTCCAACTCGATCGTCGACGAGGCCGTGATCGACGCCCTCTACCGCGCTTCCCAGGCCGGCGTCCCGGTCGACATCTGGGTGCGCGGCATCTGCGCGCTGCGCCCCGGTGTCCCCGGCCTCTCGGAGCACATCCGGGTCCGCAGCGTGCTGGGCCGCTTCCTGGAGCACTCGCGGGTCTACTCGTTCGCCAACGGCGGCGACCCCGAGGTGTGGCTGGGCAGCGCCGACCTGATGCACCGCAACCTGGACCGGCGGATCGAGGTGCTGGTGCGGGTCGCGGACCCGGCGCACCGTTCGACGCTGACCCGGCTGCTGGCCACCGGCACGTCCGACCGGACCGAGTCCTGGCACCTGCACTCGGACGGCCACTGGGAGCGGCACGCGACCGACTCGGTCGGGCAGCCGCTGCGCCGGGTGCAGGAGACCCTGATCGACGCGCGGAGGAAGCGGCGTGCCACGGGAAGCTGACGGCGCCCTCGGGGCGCCGGTGATCCTGGCCGCCGGCTGCGTGCTGTGGCGGGCGGCGGCCGACGGCGGGGTCGAGGTCGCGCTGGTGCACCGGCCGCGCTACGACGACTGGTCGCATCCCAAGGGCAAGCTCGACCCGGGCGAGACGGCCGCGGCGGCGGCCCGCCGCGAGGTGCTGGAGGAGACGGGGATGCGCTGCGAGCTGGGGCGCACGTTGAGCACCCAGCGCTATTCCCTGCCCGGGGGGCTTCTGAAGCGGGTCGACTACTGGCTGGCGCGGGTGACGGGTGGCCGCTTCCTGCCCAACGAGGAGGTGGACGCGCTGCGTTGGCTCCCGGCCCCGGAGGCGGGGGACCACCTGACCTATCCCCAGGACCGCGCGCTGCTGGTCGAGGCGGCGGGAGCCCTCCGCGGGGGCGGGGCGTAGCCCCGGCGGGCCGCGGTCGACGACTCACGTGCGTGGCTTGGGCGGGTTGTCGTCGTGTCCTCGGTGGTGGGTTGCTCGCGCAGTTCCTCGCGCCCCTTTTCGTGCCGGTGGGCGGTTTGGGGGTGCGGGGAACTGCGCGAGTGCTGGGTGGCGGGGTGGGGTCGACGACTCACGTGCGTGGCTTGGGCGGGTTGTCGTCGTGTCCTCGGTGGTGGGTTGCTCGCGCAGTTCCTCGCGCCCCTTTTCGTGCCGGTGGGCGGTTTGGGGGCGCGGGGAACTGCGCGAGTGCTGGGTGGCGGGGTGGGGTCGACGACTCACGTGCGTGGCTTGGGCGGGTGGTCGCCCCGGTCAGCCCGCCGCAGGCGCCAGCGCGGGCCACGCGACCGTCACCTCGCCCTGGCGCCAGCGCCGTGGCCCGTCCGTCAGCGGCCAGTCCGCGCGCAGCGCGCCGACGGCGCGCAGCCAGCGCTGGCGCACGCCCAGCGGCGCGTACGCCGCGGCGGAGGCCCACGCCCGGTCGAAGTCGCGCAGGAAGGCGTGCACCGGCTCACCCGGCACGTTCCGGTGGATCAACGCCTTCGGCAACCGTTCCGCCAGGTCGGACGGCGCGCCCAGGGACGCGAGCCGGGCCGCGAAGGTCACCGTGCGGGGCCCCTCGGGGCCCAGCGCCACCCACACGTGGCGGCGGCCGATCTCGTCGCAGGTGCCCTCGACCAGCAGCCCGTCCGGCGCCAGCCGGGAGCACAGCGAGGCCCACGCCCCGGCGACCCGTTCCTCGTCGTACTGGCGCAGCACGTTCGCCGCCCTGACCAGCGTGGGCCGTTCGCCGCCCGGCAGTGCCAGCTCGAAGCCGCCGTGCGCGAACGTGAGCCCCGGCTCTGCCCACGGGCCGGCGGCGGCGACCCGTTCGCGGTCGATCTCCACGCCGACCACCCGCACGTCGCGGCGGACCGCGCGCAGCCGGCGCAGCAGCTCGACCGCGGTCCAGGGCGCGGCGCCGAACCCCAGGTCGACGGCGAGCGGCCGGGCCGCCCCGCGCAGCGCGCCGCCGTGGGTGGCGGCGATCCAGCGGTCCATCCGCCGCAGCCTGTTCGGGTGCGTCGTCCCCCTGGTCACCTGCCCCTCCGCCATGCGAGGGAGCGTAACCCGCGCGCGGGAACAGCCGCGCACGTCGCACGGTTGTACCGGGGAGGTCCGCCGCCACCTTCGTTCGAGGAGCCCCTGTGCCGCACATCCGCCGGGTAGCGATGTTCAGTGTGCACACGTCACCGCTCCACCAGCCGGGCACCGGTGACGCGGGCGGGATGAACGTCTACATCGTCGAGTTGGCCCGCCAGCTTGCCGCGCTCGGTACCGAGGTCGAGGTCTTCACGCGGGCCACCGAGGGCGGCCTCGACCCCTGCGTCGAGCTGGCCCCCGGCGTCCTGGTGCGGCACATCGACGCCGGCCCCTACGAAGGGCTGAGCAAGGAGGAGCTGCCGGCGCAGCTCTGCGCGTTCACCCACGGGGTGACCCAGGTCTGGGCGGCGAGGGCGCCCGGCTACTTCGACCTGGTGCACTCGCACTACTGGCTCTCCGGGCACGTCGGCTGGCTGGCCGCCGAGCGCTGGGGCGTCCCGCTGGTGCACGCCATGCACACCATGGCCAAGGTGAAGAACGCGGCGCTGGCCACCGGCGACACCCCCGAGCCGGCCGCCAGGGAGATCGGCGAGACCCAGGTCGTGCGCGCCGCCGACCGGCTGATCGCCAACACGGCGGAGGAGGCCGGCCAGTTGGTGCGCCACTACGACGCCGACCCGGCGCGCACCAGCGTCGTCCACCCGGGGGTCAACCTGGAGGTGTTCCGTCCCGCCGACGGCCGGGCGGCCGCCCGCCGCCGGCTGGGGCTGCCGGAGGACGCCGTGGTGCTGCTCTTCGCGGGGCGCATCCAGCCGTTGAAGGGGCCCGACATCCTGCTGCACGCCGTGCGCGAACTGGTCGACGCCGATCCGGGGCTGCGCGAACGGCTGGTGGTGCCGATCGTGGGCGGGCCCAGCGGCACGGGCCTGGCCCGCCCGGAACGCCTGCGGAAGCTCGCGGTGCGGCTCGGCATCGCCGACCTGGTGCGGTTCCGGCCGCCGGTCGCCCAGGACCGGCTCGCCGACTGGTACCGGGCGGCCAGCGCGCTGGTGATGCCGTCCTACAGCGAGTCGTTCGGGCTGGTCGCGGCCGAGGCGCAGGCGTGCGGCACGCCGGTGGTGGCGGCGGCCGTCGGCGGGCTGCCGGTGATCGTGGGGGAGGGGGAGACGGGGTTCCTGATCGACGGCCACGACCCGGCGGAGTTCGCCGGCGCGCTGCGCCGCTTCTGCGACCACCCCGGGCTCGCCGACCGGCTCGGCGAGGCGGCGCAGCGGCGCGCGGAGCGGTTCGGCTGGGGCACGGCGGCGCGGGAGACCCTGGAGGTGTACGGGGCCGCGCGTGAGGAGCGGCGCTTCGCCGCGTCCGGCCTACGATCGGCGCATGGCTGACGCAGACCCCGCGACGACCCAGGACGCGACCCAGGACCCGGCCCGCGCGATCGAGGAGGCGCTGCGTGAAGCCGGCGCGGACTGGGAGAGCCCGGACCCCGGCCACTACGTGGTCTCGCTGCCCGGCACCCGCAAGCTCACCACCACCTGCTCCCTGGTGGTCGGGCAACACGCGCTGTCCGTCAACGCGTTCGTGGTGCGTCGCCCCGACGAGAACCACGAGGCGGTCTACCGCTGGCTGCTGGAGCGCAACACCCGTCTCTACGGCGTGGCCTACGCCGTCGACCGGCTCGGCGACGTCTATCTGACGGGGCGGCTGCCGCTGGCGTCGATCACACCGGCGGAGGTCGACCGGCTGCTGGGGGTGGTGCTGGAGAACGCGGACGGCTCGTTCAACACGCTGCTGGAGCTGGGGTTCGCGTCCGCGATCCGCCGCGAGCACGCGTGGCGGGTGGCGCGCGGCGAGTCCACCCGCAACCTGGACGCCTTCCGCCACCTGACCGAGGGCCGGTAGCGGCACCCCACCCGGACGGTGCGGCTCCGAGGCCGTCCTCGCCCCGGTCACCGGGGTGCGGTCGACAACCCACCCTGACCGACCGCCACCGCCGTCGCTTCACCCCGAAGCCGCCGGAGGCACCCGCTGTTCGGCCCAGATGACCTTGCCCTCCCTGCCGTGCCGCGTCCCCCACCGGTGCGCGTAGTGGGAGACCAGGAAGAGCCCCCGCCCGCCCTCGTCCGTCATCGCCGCGTTGCGGACGTGCGGTGAGGTGCCGCTGCGGTCCGACACCTCGCAGATCAGCGACCGGTCGCGCAGCAGCCGCACCCGGATCGGTCCTACGCCGTGCCGCAGCGCGTTCGTCACCAGCTCCGTGACGATCAGCGCCGTACCGAACGCGGCCGAGTCCAGTCCCCAGCCGGCCATCGCCTCCGCGACCCTGACCCGGCTGGCCGGGACCGCCGAGGAGTCCTCCGGGACCTCCCACTCGGCGACACGGTCCGGCGCGAGCCTGCGCGTCCTGGCGATCAGCAGCGCCACGTCGTCCGTGGGATGCGCGGGCAGCATCGCGGCCAGCACCGCCTCGCAGGCCGGTGCCGGTGCCGCGGGGGCGTCGGCCAGGACGCGGCCGAGCCGCGCCAGCCCCTCGTCGATGTCACGGTCCCGCGACTCCACCAGCCCGTCCGTGTAGAGCCCGATCCTGGTGCCCTCCGGCAGTTCGAGCGTGACGGTCTCGAACGGCATCCCCACACCCACGCCCAGCGGCGGGTGGGCCGGCAGGTCGGGGAGTTCCACGGTGCCGTCCGGGTAGGCCAGCACCGGCGGCAGATGCCCGGCGCGGCCCAGCACGCAGCGGCCGTCCACCGGGTCGTAGATCGCGTACAGGCAGGTGGCGCCGGTGATCGGGCCGGTCGGGTCGAGGCCGCCGTTCTCCTCGCTGCGCTCGGCCAGCTCGTCGAGCCGCCCCAGCAGGTCCTCGGCCGTCAGGTCCAGCGCCGCGAAGTTGTGCACCGCCCCGCGCAGCAGTCCCATCGTGACGGCCGCGTGCAGGCCGTGGCCGACGATGTCGCCGACGACGAGCGCGACCCGCGCCCCCGACAGCGGGATCACGTCGAAGAAGTCCCCGCCGACGCCCGCCTGCGCCGGCAGGTACCGGGAGGCGGCGACGACGGCCGACTGCGGCGGCACATCCGTGGGCAGCAGGCTGCGCTGGAGCGCCTCCGTCATGTCGTGTTCCCTGGTGTACCGGCGCGCGTTCTCCACGCAGACGGCGGTCCGCGCGGCCAGCTCCTCGGCCAGCGACAGGTCGTCCATGTCGAACGGTTCCGGCCGGTCGGGGCCGCGCCAGAAGCCGGCGAGGCCGACGACCACGCCCCGCGAGACCAGCGGCGCGGTGATCAACGAGTGCAGCCCGGCGTCCAGCGTCCGCCGCGCGAAGGCGCCGTCGCCGCAGCGCCACCACTCCTCGGCCGCCAGGTCGGCGGTCAGCACGGGCCGGCCGGACAGCAGCTCCGCGACCTGCGGCGCGTCGCCCTCCAGCCGGAAGGGCGTGCCCGCCGGGTGCAGCGGCGCGGCCGAGCCAGGGGGGCCGACGGCGGCTCGCCGGACCCGTTCCTCCGCGCCGACGGCCTCCTCGCCGCGCAGCACCGCCTGGGCGAGGTCCACGCTGACGAGGTCGGCGAAGTCGGGCACCGCCACCTCGGTCAGCTCCTCGGCGGTCCGCCGCACGTCCAGCGTGGTGCCGATGGCGACGCTGGCGCGGTAGAGCAGCGCCAGCCTGCGCTGGGCGGCCTCGGCCTGCCCGCTGAGCACCCGCATCTCGGTGGTGTCCCGCAGCGTGGTGACCGTGCCCGGACGGTCGCCGCCGTCGTGGATCAGCCGGTGGTTGACGGTGATCAGCCGGTCGCCCCAGAGGTGCACCTCGTCGGTCGCCTCCCGGTCGGAGGCCAGCAGCCGCACCGTCCTGCGGTCCAGGCCCAGCTCGTCCACGCGCCTCCCGGTCGCGTCCCGCCCGAGCTGGAGGAGCCGTTCCGCCTCCTCGTTCACCAGCGTCAGCCGCTGCTCGGTGTCGAGGATCAGCACGCCCTCGCGCACCGCGTGCAGCACCGCGTCGTGGTGCTCGTACATGCGGGTGATCTCGGCCGGGCCCAGGCCCCTGGTCTGCCGCAGCAGGCGCCGGCTGACCAGCGCGGTCCCGCCGGTGACCAGCGCGACGGCCACCAGCGCCGAGCCGACGGCCAGCGGCAGCTCGTCGGAGATCAGCAGGTTCACGGTCCGGACGGTGACGCCGGCGCTGACCATCCCGACGGTCTCGCCGTTCTCGTCCTCCACGGGAACGGTCGCCTGGTGCAGCGGGCCGAGCGTGCCCTCCAGCGACTCGGTGACGGTCTCCCCGGCGCGCACGGGGTCGAGGCTGCCGACGAACTTCTTGCCGATCCGGTCGGTCTTCGGGTGGGTGTAGCGGACGCCCTCGTAGTCGAGCACCACGATGAAGTCGACGTCGGAGCCCTTCCTCGCGGCCTCGGCGCGCGGCTGGAGCAGCCGGGTGGGGTCCTCGGACTCCAGCGCCTCGACCAGGCCGGGCCCGTTGGCGAACGCCTCGGCCGCGCTGAGGCTGCGCTGGATCGCGGCGTGCGTCTTGTCGCTGCGGGACTGGAGGATCAGCGCGGTCACGGCGGACGCGGCCAGCAGCAGGACGATGACCAGCTGGATGATGAACATCTGGCCGACCACGCTGCGCCCGCTGAGCACCGACCCGAAGGCCCGCCCGCGCATCCGGCGGAGCCCGTCGAGGACGGAACGGAGGATTGCCCGCATTTTTCCACTCTGCACCAAGCGGCGTCCGGGGGCCGGGTTTCCGCCTCCGGACGCTCGTCTACGCTCGGCACATGGCCGACGCACCGTACAAGCTGATCCTGCTCCGCCATGGCGAGAGCGACTGGAACGCGAAGAACCTCTTCACCGGGTGGGTGGACGTCAACCTCACCGAGAAGGGCGAGAAGGAGGCCGTTCGCGGCGGTGAGCTGCTGAAGGACGCCGGGCTGCTGCCCGACGTGCTGCACACCTCGCTGCTCAAGCGGGCCATCCGCACCGCCAACCTGGCGCTGGACGCCGCCGACCGCGCCTGGCTGCCGGTCCACCGCTCCTGGCGGCTGAACGAGCGCCACTACGGCGCGCTCCAGGGCAAGGACAAGGCGGCCACCCTCGCCGAGTTCGGCGAGGAGCAGTTCATGAAGTGGCGCCGCTCCTACGACACCCCGCCGCCCGAGCTGGCCGACGGCGCCGAGTGGTCGCAGAGCGACGACCCGCGCTACGGCGGCATCCCCAGCGAGCTGCGTCCGCGCACCGAGTGCCTCAAGGACGTCGTCGAGCGGATGCTGCCCTACTGGTACGACACGATCGTCCCCGACCTCGACGCCGGCCGCACCGTCCTCGTCGCCGCCCACGGCAACAGCCTGCGCGCGCTGGTCAAGCACCTCGACGGCGTCTCCGACGAGGCCATCGTCGGGCTGAACATCCCCACCGGCATCCCGCTCCTCTACGAGCTGGACGCCGACTACCGCCCCCTGACCCCCGGCGGTCGCTACCTCGACCCCGAGGCGGCCAAGGACGCCATCGCCGCCGTGGCCAACCAGGGCAAGAAGTAGCCGGGCCCCGACACGGACGAGCCCCTGTCGTCGCCCGCGCGCGGGCGACGACAGGGGCTCGCGCGCGTCAGCCGCAGTTGCCTCCGCACTGGCAGGAGGAGCCCGACTGGCAGCCGCAGCTACAGCCGGAGCCGCAGCCACAGGCGCCCGGTGGGGTCGGAGAGACGGCCATGGGTGAGTCCCCTCTTCGGCGGTGTGTCCCCCTCATTGGATGTCCGCACCACCCGGGAGCGTCAACGGCGCAGCGGCAGCGCGCGGGCGTGCGCCCCCGCGCGAACCCGACGGCGCGCGAGACTCAGGCACCCGCCTCCGGCTCCGGCGTGAACTCGTCCGCGTGCTCCCCCGTGACCAGGAACACCACCCGCCGCGCGATCGACACCGCGTGGTCGGCGAACCGCTCGTAGTAACGCCCCAGCAGCGTCACGTCCACGGCGGTCTCGATGCCGTGGTTCCACCGGTCGTCCAGCAGATGGCTGAAGAGCGTCCGGTGCAACGAGTCCATCTCGTCGTCGTCCTGCTCCAACTGCATCGCCAGCTCGACGTCCTTGGTCAGCAGCACCTCCGTGGCCTTGGCCATCAGCCGCTGCGCCAACTGCCCCATCTCCAGGATGGTCGCCGACAGGTCGCGCGGCACGGCCGAGTCGGGGAAGCGCAGCCGCGCCACCTTCGCCACGTGCTGCGCCAGGTCGCCACAGCGCTCCAGGTCGGCGCTCATCCGCAGGCTGGTCACCACGATCCGCAGATCGGTGGCGACCGGCTGCTGCCGCGCCAGCAGCGCGATCGCCGCGTTCTCCAGGTCGCGGTGCATCTCGTCGACCTTGTCGTCGGCCTCGATCACGTTCTCGGCCAGCCGCAGGTCGGCGTCCAGCATCGCGGTCGTGGCCCGCCCTATCGCGGAGCCGACGAACCGCGCCATCTCGACCAGGCTGTCGCTGATCGCATCCAGTTCCTCGTGGTACGCGTCACGCATGACTGTCCTTCCTCACCCGACACATCCCGAACACATAGCTTGCCGCGTCTCACGCTCTGTCCGGAAAGCAGCCGTTTCCGCCCCGTCAAGTGAACCATCGCTGTCACCAAGGTGAACTCTCCCAGGCGTCCGGACGAGCATCTTCGGTCAGCCCTGTGGCACCGGGCCCGCGCGGCATAACCTGAGGATATGGACGTGAACGCGGCGGTCGCCGCAGTGGCGGCGATCGCCGGTCTGTGCACCGGCGTGGTCGCCATGCTGGCGTTCCGGCTCAGCGAGCGCGAACGGCGCGGACGTCCCCCGCGCGGCGCGCAACCGCCGGAGCCCACGCTCCCGCCCGGCGTCGACACCGTCCTCTCCGTGCTCCGCTCCTCCGCGGTCGTGCTGGACGAGTGCGACGCCGTGCTCAAGGCCAGCTCGGCCGCCTACGCGCTGGGTCTGGTCAGGGGCGGCCGGCTGGCCGTCGAGCCGATGCTCAAGATGGCCAGGGACACCCGCAGGGACGGCGAGATCCGGCAGCTGGAGCTTGACCTCCCGCGCCGCGACCGTCCAGGCCGCGCCGACCTGCTCGCCGTCTCCGCACGCTCCGCCCCGCTCGGCGCCCGCCTGGTGCTGCTGCTGGTCGAGGACCTCACCGAGGCCCGCAGGATCGAGGCGGTCCGCAGGGACTTCGTCGCCAACGTCAGCCACGAGCTGAAGACCCCGGCCGGCGCGCTCTCCCTTCTCTCCGAGGCGGTGCTCGACGCGGCGGACGACCCGGAGGCCGTCACCCGCTTCGCCGGCCGGATGCAGAACGAGGCGACCCGGCTGACCAACCTGATCCAGGAGCTGATCGACCTCTCCCGGGTCCAGGACAACGACATGCTCAGCCAGGCGGAGCTGGTCTCCGTCGAGGAGCTGGTGACCGAGGCGATCGACCGCTGCCGGCAGCAGGCCGACGGCAAGGGGATCACCATCGCCTCCGGAGGCACCGCCGACCTCTCCGTCTGGGGCAACCGCGGCCAGCTCGCCGCCGCCCTGGGCAACCTGGTGGAGAACGCGGTCAACTACAGCCCCCCGCACACCCGGGTCGCCATCGCCGGCTCCCTGGTGGCCTCGGCCGGCGGGGAGCAGGTCGAGATCGCCGTCACCGACCAGGGCATCGGCATCCCCGAGACCGACCGGCAGCGGATCTTCGAACGCTTCTACCGCGTCGACCCCGCGCGCTCCCGCGCCACCGGCGGCACCGGACTCGGCCTGGCCATCGTCAAGCACGTGGCCGCCTCGCACGGCGGGGAGGTCCTCGTCTGGAGCGCCGAGGGCCAGGGCTCCACCTTCACCCTGCGCCTGCCGGAACCCGGCAGCGCCCGAGAACGCCATCTGGCCGTCCGCCGGGACCGGGACGGCCTCGGCGGCACCCTGCACGAACCCGCCGAGTTCCCCGAACAGGCCGAGCTCGCCCCCGAGGCCGACGGCCAGGCGGACACCCAGTCCACCCGCACCAACGAAACCGCCCGGGAGGCCCTCCCGTGACCCGAGTGCTCGTCGTCGAGGACGAGGAGTCGTTCAGCGACGCGCTGTCGTACATGCTCCGCAAGGAGGGCTTCGAGGTCGCCACGGCGGCCACGGGGCCCGAGGGGCTGGACGAGTTCGAGCGCAACGGCGCCGACCTGGTGCTGCTCGACCTCATGTTGCCCGGGCTTCCCGGCACCGAGGTCTGCCGCCAGCTGCGTGGCCGTTCCAACGTCCCGGTCATCATGGTGACCGCGAAGGACAGTGAGATCGACAAGGTCGTCGGCCTGGAGATAGGAGCCGACGACTACGTGACCAAACCCTTCTCGTCCCGCGAACTGGTGGCCCGCATCCGTGCGGTGCTGCGTCGCAGGGGGGAGTCGGAGGAGGAGAGCCCGATCGCCCTGGAGGCCGGGCCCGTCCGGATGGACGTCGACCGCCATGTGGTCACCGTCGCCGGACGGAAGGTCGACCTGCCGCTCAAGGAGTTCGACCTGCTGGCGATGCTGCTGCGCAACGCCGGCCGCGTGCTGACCAGGATGCAGCTGATCGACCGCGTCTGGGGCGCCGACTACGTCGGCGACACCAAGACCCTGGACGTCCATGTGAAGCGGCTGCGCGCCAAGATCGAACCGGACCCCGGCGCCCCCCGCTACCTGGTCACGGTGCGCGGCCTCGGCTACAAGTTCGAGCCCTGACGGCCCCTTCCCCGCGCTCCCCGACGCCCCCGGGCCGACGAGGGGCGCGGGGGCCGACCCCCGCCACGCGATCGCCGGGCCCCGGACGGCTGCCGTCCGTGACCCGGCGATGAAGCGAACCGCGATCCGCGGTCAGCGCGGTCAGTCCTGCGCGTCCACACCGTCGGCGGCGGCGCCGTCACCCTGGGCGTCGGCGTCCGCCTCCTCCTCGGTGCCGGCGCCGGCGTCGTCCCCGGCGCCCTCCGCACCTTCGGTGCCTTCGGTGCCCTCAGCGCCCTCGTCGGCGGCATCGCCTTCGGCGTCCCCGGCACCCTCGGTGCCCTCGGCGCCTTCCTCGTCCTCGGTGCCCTCAGCGCCCTCGGTGCCGTCCTCGGTGCCCGGCTCCTCCTCCACGGGGATCTCCTCGGCCGGCGGCGCCCACGCCTCGTAGTAGGCGAACGCGCCGGAGGCCGGCACCACCCGCGCCGAGAGGTCGATCTCGCCGGTCTCGCTCAGCAGGAAGACGAGCTGCTGCGCGTTGCCCAGCCGCACCTCCGCCGCCTCGGTGTCGGCGACGACGGCCGTCGCGTTGCCCTCGCCGCCCAGCGCGACGGAGCCGCCGGCCGGCACGGTGACGCTGGTCTCACCCTCGGCGGGGGTCAGCTCCAGCCGTTGGCCCGAGTCGCCGAGGCCGATGGCCTCCAGGGTCTGGTCCTCGGTGCCGTTGTTGATGAGCCGGGCGCTCAGCCCGGCGCGGTCCTCGCCCTCCGGCAGGATGACGTTGACGCTCTGCACCTTGATGTCGTCGACATGGGCGGACGCGTTGTCCGGTCGGACGTTGTTGGTCTCCGCGTCGACTCCGGCCCCGCAGGCCGTCGCCGCGAACAGCGGGAACGCGAAGAATGCGGCGGCCACGCCGCGTCGAAGGCTGCTGCTCACGGCGGCGGCATCTCCTCGGACGGTCTGGATGATCTACTTCGGCCGCCTCAGGGTACCGAGTCACTCGGACGGTCCTGCACCCGGGCCGGTCTCCGGCGAAGTGAAATGGCGATCAAGAGGCTTTCCGTTGATCAATTCTTCGGGTTCCGGGACACACCGAGCACGGCCATTCTGTCAACCGTGACAAAACGGACAGCTTTCCATCTTCGGGGGAACTTCTTTCCCTTGTCTCCGGCCGTCCGGCCAGAACTTCCAGGTTTGGCAAACCGGGCCCCCACCTGCGGATACCCGCCGCCGAGGCGCGCCCGAAGCACGTCACTGGCGCCCTTGTCAACCCCCGAGATGCGGCCTGACCTGCGGAAACGTCATTCAAAGGCGCGTTCCGCCGTGTTAGGATGGAGAGCCACGGAAGGGGTACCTGTCACATGACGTTCAAGGTTGGCGACACCGTGGTCTATCCCCATCACGGCGCCGCGCTGATCGAGGCCATTGAAACTCGCCAGATTAAAGGCGTGGACAAGACTTACCTGGTGCTCAAGGTCGCTCAGGGCGACCTTGAAGTGCGTGTGCCGGCGGAAAACGCCGAACTCGTCGGTGTGCGCGACGTGGTTGGTCAGGACGGACTGGACCGGGTCTTCGAGGTGCTGCGCGCCCCGTACGCGGAGGAGCCGACGAACTGGTCGCGCCGTTACAAGGCCAATCTTGAGAAGCTCGCCTCCGGCGATGTCATCAAGGTCGCCGAGGTCGTCCGCGACCTGTGGCGTCGCGAGCGTGAGCGCGGCCTCTCCGCAGGTGAGAAGCGTATGCTCGCCAAGGCCCGGCAGATTCTGGTCAGCGAGCTGGCCCTGGCCGAGTCCACCAACGAGGACAAGGCCGAGTCGCTGCTGGACGAGGTTCTCGCTTCCTGAGAAGTGCCGTACGGCACGCGCCTCTTCGTTTTCCGGCTTTCTCTCGCCGGCGTCATGAACGTATGACGACATCACGTGCCACAGCGCCCGCAGGTATGCCCCATACCGTCACGGGCGCTGTGGCACGTGCGGACCTGGGAGCATTCCCACGTGTCCGAAGAGCGAAGGCCGAAGACCGCCCGGCCCTCACGTGCCGCCGGCTCACGCCCTCGTACGGTCCCATCTCGTCGCCGGCTGTCGCGGTCGACCCTGCTGATCGGTGCCAGAAGTGTGCCGGGCTGGTGAAGCTTCGCTACGACCGGTTGTCACGGAAGGGACCAGTCGTGTGAGCCCGGCACGCTCAGGCCATACCCATTCCCGCCCTGAGAGCAAACCTGCACCGGTCATCAATGTCAGATGTCACCCCGTTCATCGAAGAGTTCACCGCGGAGCCGCCCCCCGAGGGGACGCCGCCCGCGCCCGCCGCGGCCGTGATCCCGGCGGCCGGGCTCGGCCTGCGGCTCGGCCCCGGGGCGCCCAAGGCGCTCCGCCCGCTCGGCGGCACGCCCATGTTGGTCCACGCGGTGCGCGCCATGGCCAGGGGCCGGACGATCGCGCTGGTCGTCGTGGTCGCCCCGGCCGAACAGGTCGCGCTGGTCCGCTCGTTGCTCGACGAGCACCCGCCGCCGCCCGGCGTCGAGCAGGCGGTGGTCGCCGGCGGCGCCACCCGCCAGGAGTCGGTGCGGCTGGGCCTCGCCGCGCTGCCCGAGTCCGTGGGGGTGGTGTTGGTGCATGACGCGGCGCGGCCGCTCGTCCCGGTGGAGACCGTGGACGCGGTCACCGCGGCGGTGCGCGCCGGCGCCCCCGCCGTGGTCCCCGCGCTGCCCGTGACCGACACGGTCAAGGCGATCGCCCACCCCGGCGCCCCCGGCGAGCCGGAGCCCGTGGTCGCCACCCCGGAACGCGCCCTGCTCCGTGCCGTGCAGACGCCCCAGGGCTTCGACCGCGCGACGCTGCTCGCCGCGCACGAGGCCGCCACCTCCGACCTGGCGACCGACGACGCCGGCCTCGTCGAACGGATGGGCGTGGAGGTCGTGCTGGTGCCGGGCCACGAGGAGGCGTTCAAGGTCACCAGGCCGCTGGACCTGCTGCTTGCCGAGGCCGTGCTGGCCCGGCGGAGGATCAACGATGGCTACTGAGCCGCACCTTCACGCGCTGCCCCTGCCCAGGACCGGGATCGGCACCGACGTGCACGCCTTCGAGGCCGGGCGCCCGCTGTGGTGCGCCGGGCTGCACTGGCCGGACGCCCGCTTCGGGCTGGCCGGGCACTCGGACGGGGACGTGGCCGCGCACGCCGCGTGCGACGCGCTGTTCTCCGCAGCGGGGCTCGGCGACCTCGGCGCGCACTTCGGCACGGACCGGCCCGAGTGGGCCGGCGCCTCGGGAACGGCGCTGCTGGGCGAGGCCGCCCGGATCGTCGGCGCCGCCGGTTTCACGATCGGCAACGTGGCGATCCAGGTGATCGGCGTCCGCCCGAAGATCGGCACCCGGCGCGCGGAGGCGCAGCGCGCGCTCTCCGAGGCGGCGGGCGCGCCGGTCTCCGTCTCCGGTACCACGACCGACGGTCTGGGGCTGACCGGCCGTGCCGAGGGGCTGGCCGCCGTGGCGACCGCGCTGGTGCTCCCGCCGCCCGCCGGCTGAGGCCCCTGGCCCCGCGCCCGGGGGGCGCGGGGCGGCCCGGCCGCCTACTACTCTTGAGGCGTGACCATTCGCCTGTATGACACCAGCAGCCGGCAGATCCGTGACTTCAGCCCGCTTCGGCCCGGCTGCGTCTCGATCTACCTCTGTGGCGCCACGGTGCAGGCACCCCCGCACATCGGTCACATCAGGTCGGGACTGAACTTCGACATCATGCGCCGGTGGTTCGCCTACCGGGGGTACGACGTCACCTTCGTCCGCAACGTCACCGACATCGACGACAAGATCATCGCGAAGAGCGCCGAGCAGGGCCGCCCCTGGTGGGCGATCGGCTACGAGAACGAGCGGGCCTTCGGTGCCGCCTACGACGTTCTCGGCTGCCTGCCGCCCGACTACGAGCCGCGGGCGACCGGCCATGTGCCGGAGATGATCGAGATGATGCGCGCGTTGATCGGCAGCGGTCACGCCTATCCGGCGGACGGCAACGTCTACTTCGACGTGCGGAGCTACCCCGGCTATCTCCAGCTCTCCAACCAGGAGTTGGACCAACTGCTCCAGCCGGCCGGCGAGGGCGAGACGGGCAAGCGCGACCCGCGCGACTTCGCGCTGTGGAAGGCGACCAGGCCGGGCGAGCCCAGCTGGGAGACCCCCTGGGGCCCCGGCCGCCCCGGCTGGCACCTGGAGTGCTCGGCCATGGTGCACAAGTACCTCGGCCCGGCGTTCGACATCCACGGCGGCGGGATCGACCTGGTCTTCCCGCACCACGAGAACGAGATCGCCCAGTCCAAGGCGTACGGCGACCCGTTCGCGAGCTACTGGGTGCACAACGCCTGGCTCACCATCGGCGGCGAGAAGATGAGCAAGTCGCTGGGGAACTCGGTGCTGGTCTCCGAGATGGTCAGGCGCTGGCGTCCCATCGTGCTCCGCTACTACCTGGGCACCCCGCACTACCGCTCCGCCATCGACTACAGCGAGGGAGCGCTGGCCGAGGCGGAGACCGCCTTCGCCAGGATCGAGGGCTTCCTCCAGCGCGGCACCGAGCAGGCGGGCGAGGTCCCGCCGGCCGGGGAGGTGCCCGAGGACTTCGCCGCCGCGATGGACGAGGACTTCGGCGTCCCCCAGGCCCTGGCCGCCGTGCACACCACCGTGCGCCAGGGCAACGCCGCCCTGGCCGAGGGCGACAAGGAGTCGCTGACCGCCCTGATCGCCCAGGTCAGGGCGATGCTCGGGGTGCTCGGCCTGGACCCGCTCGACCCGGCCTGGACCGGCGGCGGCACGCGGGGCGCCGAGCTGACCGGGGTGGTGGACACGCTGGTGGCGCTCGTCCTCGACCAGCGGCAGGCCGCGCGCGCCCGCAAGGACTACGGCACCGCCGACGCCATCAGGGACCAGCTGAAGTCGGCCGGACTGGTCATCGAGGACACCCCCAACGGCCCCCGCTGGGAGCTCGGCTGACCGCCGAGCCCCGACGCCCACACAGAACACGAGACTTCCATGCCAGGCAATCCCAACCGTCGCACCAGCAACAAGAAGGGCCCCCAGATCGGGAGCGGCGGACAGCGCCGCCGCGGTCTGCGGGGCAAGGGGCCCACGCCGCCCGCCGAGATGCGCACCGGCCACGCCAAGAAGCGCGCCGCCGAGGTCAAGGCGCGTCAGCAGGCGTCCCGCCAGGGCGCCAGGCGCGGCCAGAAGTCGGCGAACGAGCTGGTCGTTGGGCGCAACCCGGTGCTGGAGGCGCTGCGCGCCGGGGTGCCGGCGAACGCGCTGTACGTCCAGCAGTTCCTGGAGAGCGACGACCGGGTCACCGACGCGGTCAAGCTCGCCGTGGCCAGGCCGGACCTGCACCTCGTCGAGGCGCCCAAGCCCGAGCTGGACCGGCTCACCGCCGGCCTCAACCACCAGGGGCTCGCGCTCCAGGTCCCGCCGTACGACTACGCCCACCCGGACGACCTGCTGGGGGCTGCGGCCGACTCGGGCCGCGACCCGTTGATCATGGTGCTGGACGGGGTCACCGACCCGCGGAACCTGGGCGCCGTGGTCCGTTCGACGGCCGCCTTCGGCGGGCACGGGGTCGTGGTGCCCGAGCGCAGGGCGGCGGGGATGACGGCGTCCGCGTGGAAGACCTCGGCCGGGACGGCGGCGACCACTCCGGTGGCCAGGGCCACCAACCTCACGCGCGCGCTCCAGGCGTACCAGCGGGCGGGGGTCTTCGTGGTGGGCCTCGCGGCCGACGGCGAGGCCGAGTTGACGGACCTCGACGCGTTGGACGGTCCGGTGGCGATCGTCGTGGGCAGCGAGGGCAAGGGGCTCTCCCGACTGGTGGGGGAGACCTGCGACCTGCGTGTCCGCATTCCGATGCCCGGCGGCGCCGAGTCGCTGAACGCCGGTGTCGCGGCCGGCATCGCGCTCTACGCGGCGGCTGCCCGGCGCGCGTGAGCGGAGCCGCGCGCCGGGCGTGAGACGTCGCGCGACACGCCGCGTGAGGGGGCGCGCGTTGGGGAACGGGGACCGCCGAAGCAGCGGGCGGCGCACGTGAGATGACGTGCGCCGGCCCGCCAACCCGCGCGCCCGCGCGGCTTTGACGGGTCGCGGACAGACTTTGTCGTGGCGAGGCAGTGTCTTAACGCGGTGTCACTCGGTTAGATGAGTGTGGACACCAGAACACTCCGCGGCCGACCGATGGACGAGCCGGTGCTGAGCATGGTCAAGGTGCCATGCGACCCGGCGCAGGTCATCGTGAACCACGCCAGTTTCCGGGTGCGGCTGGCCACCCCGCCGCCGGTGAGCATCGTCGTGCCCGAAGCGGTCGGTGGTTCGGGGCCGGTGCCCGCGGGGGTGTCGCCGGCCAGGCGTCGGCCCCTGGTGTGGAGCGGGCAGAGCGCGCCGGGGGACCGCGCCGCCGGCTCGCTGCTCCAGGCGGTGCGCGAGGCGGGCGGACCAGGGGCCCCGGGTGAGGGCCTGGCCACCGAGGTGCTGCCCCGGGTCCCGGCCGGGGCCAGGCCCGTGCGGCGGACCGGCACCGTCGTCGCCCCCCGCGCCCCGCACCTCGGTGAGACCACCACGCCGCTGCCCCCGGTGCCGGACGTGCCGGCCGACGAGGGCGTTCCCGGCGGGCCCGTGGTCCCCGGGGGGCGTGTCCCACCGCGCGGCCGGAGGCCGCTGGAGCCGGACGAGACCGGCGAGTGGGACACCGGCGAGTGGGAGACCGGCGAGTTCGAGACCGTTCCGGAGGGCGAGCCGGCGCCGCGCGTCGCGCGGGGCCGCGGGCGCGGTCGGCGCGCCAGGGCGTTCCACAGCGATCGCCGGATGAGCCTGGGGCTGGTGCTGCTGCCGCTGCGGCTGCTGCTCGGCTTCATGGCGATCTACGCCGGGATGGGCAAGCTCACCGACCCGGTCTACTTCGACGGCGGCGACCGCGGTTCGCTCCGCACCTGGCTCGCCTCGATGGAGCCGTGGGCGGTGGCCGCCCCGCTGCACGACTGGGCGGTGGCGCATCCGGTGGGCGCCGGGCTGACCGTGGCGTTCTGCCAGATCGTGGTCGGCGTGCTCACCCTCTTCGGGCTGTGGCAGCGGGCCGCCGCGCTGCTCGGCGCCGCGCTCTCGCTGGCACTGCTGACGACGGTCAGCTGGCAGCACGGCCCGGCCTACGACACCCCCGAGATCGTTCTCTTCGCCGCCTGGACCCCCCTGGTCATCGCCGGCGCGCCCGTGCACTCCCTGGACGCGCGGCTCGCCGGCGAGGCGTGGCGCAGGCTCGGGCCGCGGGCGCCGCTGAGCGCGCTGCGCCGGCGGGTGCTGCGGCGCGGCGCGCTGCTGGCGTCGCTGCTGCTCGGGGTGGCGCTGCTGGTCGGTTCGCTGCTGGGCAGCGCGGTGCGTTCCGCGCAGTTCGCCACCGTGCCCGAGCCCGGCGAGCCGCCGCGCAACCACCTTCCCGGTGAGTCGCTCATCGACGAGGAGGAGGAGGCCCGCCTGGAGCGCGAGCGCGAGGCGGCGGCCGAGGCGGAGCGGCGCGAGGAGGCCGAGCGGGAGGCGGCCGACGCCGAGCGGGAGGCCGCCGAGGCGGAGGAGCGCGAGGAGAGCGCGCCCGGCGGCACCGCGCCGAGCGAGCCGGCGCCGGACGCGGGCTCCCGGGCGCCGGAGTCCGAGGCGCCGTCCGAGGCGCCGCAGGACTCGGCGCCGGCCGCGCCGCCGGCCAGCCCGGAGGACGGCACCGGCGATCCCGGCACGGGCGGCGGCGCGGAGGAGCCGGCGCCGGACCCCGGCGACGGCCAGGACGACGGGGGTGATCAGGGCAGCCCCGACCCCCTCGGCGGGCTGCTCGGTTAGGTGGGGTTCTAGGAGAGTGAGCCGAATAGCGGCTGCCGCCGCGGCTGGTCACGGGCGTGGCCGGGGTGGCTTGCCGGCCGTCAGCCCGCTGGGTGGTTGCTCGCGGGGTTCCCGTGCCCCCGTTCCGCCGTGCCCCGTTCCGCCGGTGGGCGGTTGCCGTGCGGTCGCCGGAAAAGCGGTCGGCGGGCGGGGAGTTCCCCGGGCAGACTGGGGCCGTGTCCGAGGACTCCGCCATGCGGCGGGCGCTGCGCCACGTCGCCGGGCTGGCCGTCGGCGGTCCGCTCGATCCGGCGCTGCCGCTGACGCTCAACTTCCACCCCGACCGGCTCGCCGGGGGGCTGCCGATCCTGCGCCGGATGGCCGAGGACGGCGTCTATCTCTCCCAGTTCGCCACCGGGACCAGCAACGGCGGACTCACCGCCCGTCCCGGCGGGGACCGTTGGCGTTGGGAGAGTCGCATCTTCGGCGCCGCCTACGACTCCGCCCCCGCCCGGGTACGTCCGGTCTACGGCGCGTTGAACCACCGTCTCCGCGCGGTGGGCGCCGCGCCGCGCTTCGGGTCGGCGCACTTTCGGCTGGTGCCCGAGGTGTTGGCGCGCAGCACCTTCTGCTATCCGGACAGCTCGGCCGGGCCGACCGCGTTCGGCGTGGCGGCCCGCTGCGACCTGGTGGCGCGGGCGTCGGCCGACGCGCTCGCTGGGCACGCCTCGGCGCTCGACGGATATGTCGAGGCGCATGTTCACGGTCCGGTCGAGTGGGGGCGCGATGTCGCCGCGCTGGTGCTCGACCCGAGCCACCGGGGAACGCCGGTGGCCGAGGCCGCCGCCGCGCTGCGCTGCCCGGTGGAGTGGCATCCGGGGTTCCGGCTGGCGCTCGAAGTGCTGGAGGAGAACGCGGAGTTCCGCGGGCCGGCGGCGGTGGCGCTCGGCCGGCGGCTGGCGGAGGACGGGATGCTCGACCCGCGGATGATCGGCGACGCCGCGCGCTCGGGGGCCCACGACGCACAGGAGTTGAAGTGGCTCTGGCACTGCCTCGTCCACTTCGGCTCCCCCGCGGGGCCGTAGGGAGCGGTCAGCCGCCGAGCTCCCTGGCCGCCTCGGTCAGGTCCTTCGCGGTGTCGATGGCCCGCCAGTAGGCGCCCTGGGAGAGCGGGAAGCCGGCCAGCCGGCGTGACCTGGCCAGGCGGGGGAAGGTGTGACGCTCGTGGTCGCCCCGGTCGGGCAGCAGCGCGGTGAACTCGGCGGCGAAGACGTAGACGCCGGCGTTGATCAGATACGGCGAGGGCGGGGCCTCGATGAAGTCCAGCACATGGCCGAACTCGTCGGTCTCCACCGCGCCCCAGGGGATGCGGGGGCGGGCCAGCGCCAGGGTGGCCAACGCGTCGCGCTCGTCGTGGAACTCGGCCATCTCGCGTAGCGAGAAGCGCGTCCAGATGTCGCCGTTGGTGGCGAACCAGGGCTCGTCGGGGCGGGGGAGCGCGGCGGCGGCGTACTTGAGGCCGCCGCCGCGCCCCAACGGCTCCTGCTCGACGACCGTCTTGACCCGCAGCGGCAGCTCGTTCGACGCGAGCCAGCTCTGGAGCACCTCGGCCAGATGTCCGCAGGAGATCACCGCGTCCGTCACGCCCTCGGAGGCCAGCCAGCGCAGCTGGTGCCCGATGATCGGCTCGCCGGTGCCGGGGATCTCCACCATCGGCTTGGGCCGGTCGTCGGTGTAGGGGCGGAGCCGGGAGCCCTGCCCGCCGGCCAGGACCACGGCCTGGCTGGGGTGTGTGACGGCGTCGGATGCGGCGTTGCTCATGGCCGCAGCCTATGCGGGGTCAGTCGACCTGAGCCACGCCGGCCGCGAAGGAGGTGTCACAGACGGGACGGGAGAAGCGCTGGGCGCGCTGCGCGCTGCCGTACTTCTCGACGGCGGCCTGGCCGAGAGCCTGGGCGATCTCGGCGCAGTGCGGGGCGAGGGAGGGGTCCTCGTCGACCGCGGTCTGCAGGCCGGTGAGCGCCACCGACGGGTCCTGCTGCCGCAGCGTCGTCAACAGGCTGTCGCGCAGCAGGTCCTGCGGCGCGTGCGCCTCCTGCTCGGCGGCGGCCGTGAGCATCTGCACCTCGGAGGGAGGGGAGGCCCAGGGCACGCGCGTGACGGCGAGTGTGCCGGAGAGCACCAGCACGGCTGGCAGGGCGACGGCGAGACTTCTGCCGATGTGGCGGAGTGCCTGGTTCACGGTGTCTTCCTCGCGCTTCCTCGCGAAACGGTGACGCGAAACGGTGGGTGGGAGGCGTGCGTTGGTGGCGCGGCGCGGGGGCACCCGGCCACGGGGCCAAGCCGGGCCCCGAGTAGGGGCCTTGTGGATGGCACGAGCCGAATCGTAGCGAGGTGTGGTGGGTTGATGGCATTCCGTCACCCGCACGAGTGACGCCGTGCGGGAATTTCTCCGAGGGGCGTTGACGCGGGCGTTGACCTCCGTGGGTTCTTGTCGCCCGCTGCGCGGGGGAGCGACGCCCGAGGAGCGCCGAGGGCACGGCGATACCGAGGGGCGTGCCGCCGAAGGGCACGTGGAAACGCCGAGGGGCGGGTGGAGACGCCGAAGGGCGCGTGGAAACGCCGAGGGGCGGGTGGGAACGCCGAGGGGCGGGTGGGTACGCCGGAAGAGCACGTGGGAACGCCGAAGGGCCGCGCCCCACCCGCTCTGGGTGGGAACGCGGCCCCGGTGGCGCGCTTCGGGTCAGTCGCTGAGGCGCTCGCCCGAGCCGGCGGCGAAGACGTGGGTCTCGCCGGGCTTGGGCTCGATGTTCAGCTTGCTGCCCTTCTCCGGGACGTGGCGGCTGTCGACGCGGATGACCAGGTCCTTGACCTCGCCGTTGAACTCGGCGGTGCCGAAGACGTAGGCGTCGGCGCCCGTCTCCTCGACGACGTTGACCGTGACGGCGAGGCCCGCGCTGGCGCCCTCGTCGGCCTTGGCCAGGGCGCTCTCGGACTCGCCGTCGACCACGCGGAAGTGCTCGGGACGGCAGCCGACGACCACGTTGCTGTCGCCCTTGTTCTGGGCCTCGGTGAGCGTGGCGCGCTCGATCGGGACGACGCTGTTGCCGAACTTCACGCCGCCGTCGGTGATCGGGACCTCGACCAGGTTCATGGCCGGGGAGCCGATGAAGCCGGCGACGAAGAGGTTGGCGGGCTTGTCGTACATGTTGCGCGGGCTGTCGACCTGCTGGAGCAGACCGTCCTTGAGCACCGCGACCCGGTCGCCCATCGTCATGGCCTCGACCTGGTCGTGGGTGACGTAGACGGTGGTGACGCCCAGGCGGCGCTGGAGGCCGGCGATCTGGGTACGGGTCTGGACACGGAGCTTGGCGTCCAGGTTGGAGAGCGGCTCGTCCATGAGGAAGACCTGCGGCTCACGGACGATGGCGCGGCCCATCGCGACACGCTGGCGCTGACCACCGGAGAGCGCCTTCGGCTTGCGGTCCAGGTACTCGGTGAGGTCGAGGATCTTGGCGGCCTCCTCGACCTTCGCCCGGATGTCCGTCTTGTTGACGCCGGCGATCTTGAGCGCGAAGCCCATGTTCTGGGCGACGGTCATGTGCGGGTACAGCGCGTAGTTCTGGAACACCATCGCGATGTCCCGGTCCTTCGGGGGAAGGTGGGTGACATCCCGGTCACCGATGTGGATCGAGCCGCCGTTCACGTCCTCCAGGCCGGCGAGCATCCGCAGGGAGGTGGACTTCCCACAGCCGGAGGGGCCGACGAGAACCAGGAACTCGCCGTCCTCGATCTGGATGTCGAGCTGGTCGACGGCGGGGGTGTCGGCGCCCGGGTAGACCCGGGTGGCCTTGTCATAGGTGACCGTAGCCATGTCGTGTTGTCTCCTTCTACCGGCAGGAACGTGCCGGACGATCCGAGTAGGAAGGTGTAACGACCATGTGAATGGACGCACGGTGAACCTAACTCGAAAGCAATATAAAAGTCAGTACCTACCGGCAAAAAATTCCTCGTCCCTCCCACCGGCCGACACCCGTCACCTGCGGGCGTGTAGGCTGGTCCGGCCTTGAGGGCGCCAGGACGCACGGGCACTCGCCGCCTTAGCTCAGTTGGCCAGAGCAGCTGTCTTGTAAACAGCAGGTCGTCGGTTCGAATCCGACAGGCGGCTCACGCCGTCCCTCTCCGGCCTTCTTCGCGGTCCGCGGTTCTCCGGCTCGGCCGCGGCGACCAGGGCGCGCCACTCGTTCGACCACGCGTACCCCCTGCTTCGGCGTGCTCTGACGCGGAGGGGGCGGTTTCTCCGGTGCTGACCGGTTTCCGCTGTTCCGGGCGCCCGCCCGAGTGTCCGCCCAGCCTCTTCGGCGTGGAGACTGGGCGGACGCCGTCTAGGCGAGGTTCCACTCGCAGCCGCCGGAGGCCTCCAGGTACTCACCGTCGTTGATGGTCACGCGGCCGGGGCCCTGGAGGTTCTCGTTGGCGATGATCGCCTCGAACTCGCCGCTGGAATCGCTGTTGCGGGACCAGTAGCACATTGGCCACACGTCGTCCGGGTCCGGGCCGTCGGTGGTGTACTCGCCTGGCGCGATGTCCTCGCCCGCGAGGTGGACGCCGTCGGAGAATGCCTCGGCCGGCCCTTGCGGCTCCGGCTCGGGCTCCGGTTCGGGTTCGGCTTCCGGTTCCGGTTCCGCGTCGTCGGCGGGAGCGGGGTCCGCCGCCCGCTGCTCGGCGAGGGCCTCCTCACCCGCCGACACGGACAGGGACGGCTCCGCGCTGGCGTCGGTGTCCTCCTCGGTGTCGCCCGCCGCGCCGATGCCGACCCCGACCAGGAGGCAGACGATGCCGACCGCCCCGTGGGTGAGGAGCGTCTTGCGCTGGCTGCGGGGTGGGGCGGGGGGCATGGGGTGAGCGCCGGGAACCCCGGCGTGCGGTGGCGTATCGCCGGGGCCCCTTCCCTGCGGCCAGCCGGGTTGATCGGTCATGGTTCCCCCTCCGGGTCGTGCGAGCGGTGTTGTGGGGGGTGCGCTGATGATGTCGTCCGGTGGGGCCGGGGGGTCGCGGTATCGGCGCACCGTGATGTTTTTGTGACCGAGCGTCAGTGGCTGACGGGGGGTGCGGAGGCGGCTTCCGCGACTCCTGGAGCCGGTGCCGTCCCGGTGCCCGCCGGGCGGGGGCGAGAGGGCGAAGCCTGTGGCGCGGGCGCCCTGTTGACCGGCCGGGGCGGGCGAACATAGAAATAACCGCGCACGTCTCAACATGAGCGAACAAGGGATCGCCGATGCACGATGGGTCGTACCTCAACTTCCGCGCGGCCGGCACCGCGCTGGTGCTCGACTGCACCGGGGACGGCCTGCCCCGGGTCGTGCACTGGGGCGCCGACCTGGGCGAGCTGACCGGGGAGACCATGGCGGCCATGGCCCGCGCCGCGGTCCCGCAGGTCGCCTGGAACAACGTGGACGTCGTGGTGCCGCTGGCCCTCCTCCCCGAGCACTCGGCCGGCTGGCAGGGCACACCGGGGCTCACCGGGCACCGCGCCGGCACCGACTTCTCCACGGCCTTCGCCGTCACCTCCCGGCGCGTCGAGGGCCGTGCGCTGACGGTGGTCGCCGAGGACCCGGTCGCCGCTCTCGAACTGCGGCTGGAGATCGAGCTGACCGACAGCGGCCTGGTGCGCCAGCGGGCCGGGCTCACCAGCCTCGCCGGGGAGGACGCCGCCCCGTTCACCCTGGACGGGCTGCTGCTGGCCCTCCCGCTGCCGGAACGCGCCACGGAACTCCTCGACATGACCGGCCGCCACCTGCGCGAACGCACCCCGCAGCGGCACGCGTTCACCCTTGGCACCCATCTGCGGGACGGTCGCAAGGGCCGCACCGGGACGGACGCGGTGACCGTGCATCTCGCGGGCGAGGCGGGCTTCGGCTTCCGCACCGGTGAGGTCTGGGGGCTGCACGTCGGCTGGAGCGGCAACCACCGTTCCCTCGCCGAGCGCACCCACACCGGCGTCTCCCTGCTGGCCGGCGGCGAGCTGCCGCTGCCCGGCGAGATCATCCTCGGTCCGGGGGAGAGCTACACCTCTCCGTGGGTCTTCGGCAGCTACGGGCGGCACGGCCTCGACGAGCTGGCCGGCCGCTTCCACGGGTATCTGCGCGCCAGGCCGCACCACCCGTCCGGTCCGCGCCCGGTCACCCTCAACGTCTGGGAGGCCGTCTACTTCCGCCACGAGCTGCCCAAGCTCAAGGAGCTGGCGGACGCCGCCGCCGAGGTCGGCGCCGAGCGCTTCGTGCTGGACGACGGCTGGTTCCGGGGCCGGCGGAACGACCGGGCCGGGCTCGGCGACTGGTACGTGGACGAGACCGTGTGGCCCGAGGGGCTGCATCCGTTGGCCGAGTACGTCCGGGGCCTGGGGTTGGAGTTCGGCCTGTGGGTCGAGCCGGAGATGGTCAGCCCCGACTCCGACCTGGCCCGCGCCCACCCCGAGTGGATCATGGCGACCGGCGGCCGGCTGCCCCCGGAGTCCCGGAACCAGCAGGTGCTGGACCTCGGCAACCCGGAGGCGTACGCCTATCTGCTGGAACGGCTGGACGCGCTGGTCGGCGAGTACGCGCTGACCTATCTGAAGTGGGACCACAACCGGGACCTGGTGGAGGCCGGCCATGGCCCCACCGGCCGGGCGGGGGTGCACGCGCAGACCCGCGCGGTCTACCGGCTCCTGGACGAACTGCGCCGACGCCACCCGGAGTTGGAGATCGAGTCCTGCTCCTCCGGCGGCGGCCGGGTCGACCTCGGCATCCTGGAGCGCACCGACCGGGTGTGGACCAGCGACTGCATCGACGCCCTGGAGCGGCAGCGCATCCAGCGCTGGACCGGCGTGCTGCTGCCCCCCGAGCTGATGGGGGCGCACGTCGGCGCGCCGACGGCGCACACCACGGGACGCACCCACGGCCTGGAGTTCCGCGCCGGCACCGCGCTCTTCGGCCACTTCGGGATCGAGTGGGACCTGACCAGCGCCTCGCCCGAGGACCGGGCCGCGCTCGCCGAGTGGATCGCCCTCCACAAGCGGCTCCGGCCGCTGCTGCACACCGGCCGCGTGGTGCGCGAGGACCACGCGGACCCGGCGCTGTGGGTGCACGGCGTGGTCGCGGAGGACGGCGGGCACGCGGTCTTCGCGCTCGCACAGGTCGCCACCGGCGTGCGGGTCCCGTCCGGGAACGTGCGGCTGCCGGGCCTGGTGCCCGACGCGCTGTACCGCGTCGCGCCGCTGCCGCCGGCCGACCGGTCGCGCGGGCCTGCGCTGACCCCGCTGGCCTGGTGGGGCGAGGGCGTCACGCTGCCCGGCCGGGTGCTCGCCGAGGCCGGCGTGCGCGCGCCGATCCAGCACCCGGAGCGGCTGGTGCTGCTGGAGGCGCACCGCGTGGAGGGGTGAACGGAGGCGGCCGGTGCGGGACGCGCGCCCCTCGTGCGCGTCCCGCACCCCCCCGCTCCGCGCCCCCGCCCCCCGGCCCGGGGGCGCGGGTTCAGGGGAGGAGGACCACCTTGCCCGTGGTGGCCCTGCCCTCCAGGGCGCGGTGCGCGGCGGCCGCCTCGGCCAGCGGGAACCGCCGGGTCAACGGCGCGAGGACGCCGTCCGCCAGCAGCGTGAGCGCCTCCTCCTCCAGCACCCGCAGGTTCTCCGCGCCGCCGATCCGCTCGAAGAGCGCGGGGCCGAGCGCGACCCGCGAGGTGATGCCCAGCGCGGAACGCTCCTCCGGGGACGCGGTGGTCGGCTCGGCGCCGTCCAGGCCCGACGAGGCCGTGCCGTAGGCGACATGGCCGCCGCCCCTGCCGAGCAGCCCGAGGGCCGCGCGGGCCCGGTCCCCGCCCACGCCCTCGAAGAGATGCCGCACCGGTCGCTCGCCGAAGGCGGAACGAACGACATCGGTCCACTCCGGTCGGTCGTAGTCGACCGCGAGGTCCGCGCCCAGCGCCCGCACGGTCGCGACCTTCTCCGGTCCGCCGGCCGCCCCGATCACCGTGGCCCCGCGATGCCGCGCGTACTGCGTCAGCAGCGAACCGATCCCGCCGGCCGCCGCCAGCACCAGCACGGTGTCGCCCGGTTCGACCGCGGCGAACCGCAGCAGCCCCATCGTCATCCGGCCGGTGCCCAGGACGGCGACGGCGTCGGTCTCCGGCACCCCCTCGGGCAGCCGGTGCGCCCTGGCGGCGTCCGTGACGGCGAGTTCCGCGTAGCCGCCGGGCGCCATGCCGAGGTGGGCGGAGACCCGCTGGCCGACCCAGGAGGTGTCGACGCCCTCGCCCACCGCGTCGACGGTGCCGGCGACCTCGCGGCCCGGGACGGTGGGCAGTGCGACCCGCGGCCAGACGCCGCCGGGCTCGACGCCCCGGCGCAGCGCCGCGTCGACCAGGTGCACCCCGGCGGCGGCGACGGCTATCCGCAGCTGCCCGGGGCCGGGGGCGGGGTCCTCGACGGTCTCGTAGGTCAGGTTCTCGGGGGGACCGAAGGCGTGCAGGCGGATGGCGCGCATGGGCTTCCTCGTGGCGTTCGGGGTTCGTGCGGAGACGGCCCCAGCCTGCTTCTTCAAGTCGACTTGAGGTCAACACCCTCCGGGCCGCCGCCGGACCGGCCCGACCCGCGACTGTCAGTGGCGCCCGGCAGGATGGCGGCATGGTGAGCGGAACGGGCAGCGGAACGGGCAGGGGTCAGAACGGGAAGCGCGCGACCGGGAGCGGCGGGGCGGTGCCGGAGCCCCGGCGGCCGCGGCTCGCGCTGCCCCGGGAGCCGGAGGTGTTCGACGCGTCGGAGAGCCTCGCGGCCGAGGAGGACTACGACGGGTTCGAGTTCGTCTCCAGCGACCTGAGCGGGGCCCTCGCGCCCGGGGCGACGTTTCTCGACTGCGCGCTGCGGGGCTGTGTGCTGGACCGGGCGGTGCTGCGGGGCGCGCGGCTGCTGGACAGCCTGCTGACCGAGGTGCGGGGCGTCGGGGTCGAGCTGCTCGACGCGGAGCTGCGGGACGTGGAGATCAGCGACGCCCGGCTGGGCGGGGTGCAGTGCGGCGGCGCCAGGCTCACCCGGGTGCTGGTGCGCGGCGGCAAGATCGACTATCTGAACCTGCGGCAGTCCCGGCTGGTCGACGTCACCTTCGAGGGCTGCGTGCTGGTCGAGCCCGACTTCGGCGGCGCCACCCTGGAGCGGGTCTCCTTCGACGACTGCGAGCTGCGTTCCCCGGACCTCACGGGCGCCACGCTGCGGGACGTGGACCTGCGCGGCCTCTCCTCGTTCGAGCCGGGGCGCGGCATCGACCGGCTGGCGGGCGCGGTGATCAGCCCGGGGCAGCTGGTGGAGCTGGCGCCGCTGCTGGCCGCCCGGTTGGGGGTGCGGGTGCTGCCGACGGCGTAGGACGACCGAGGGCGGGAGAGGGCGGTCGCGGGTACCGCACCCGGGCGGTACCCGCGGGAAGTCGACGGCGGTGTCGGCCGTCAGTGCCCGCCGGGGCGCGGCCGTTCGCCGAGCGTGAGGGTCTGCTCGTCGTGCGCGGCGACCCGGTCGTCGGCCGGTCCGGGGGTGTGGGGGACGGCGGGGCCGGGAGCCGGCTCCGGTCGGACGGCGTGGCGTCCCGACCCGGCGCGGCCGGTCGTCGCCCGCTCGGGCCCCAGCCACCTGCGGAAGACCACGGAGGTCGGCCGGACGAGGGCCGGGCCGAGCAGCAGCAGCGTCGCGGCGGCGACCGCGGTGCCCAGCGTGGCGCCGGCCACCACGTCGTGCGGGTAGTGCACCCCGACGGCGACGCGCAGCAGCGCGCCGAGCGCGGCGAGCGGCAGCGCCACGGCGGCCAGTCGCGGCAGCAGGATCGCCAGCCCGACGCCGAGGGAGACGGCCAGCGTCGAGTGGTTGCTCGGGAAGGACCAGTCGCCCGCCGGCGGGCACTCGGCCAGCGCCAGGGCGTCGGGGACCGCGCGGCACGGCCGCTCCTCCTCGATCACGACCTTCAGCGCCTCGCTGATCCCGTAGGCCGCCAGCATTCCCACGCCCACGGCCATCGCCCCGGCGACGCGGCCGGCGTCGCCCGCGCGCAGACCGGCGAACCAGATCCACACCAGTACGAGGCCGAGCACGATCAACGTGCCCTCGGTGGCGATCTCCAGCGCGTGCCCGAACCACGAGGGGGTGCCGTCGACCCACTCCGTGATCGACCGGTAGACGTCGACCGAGGTGCCGTCGACCACCCACACCGGCCCGTCCTCGCCGATGCCTCCGGGCCACAGCCAGAGCAGGACCGCCGCGCCCGCGAGGAGCGACGCCACCGCCACCACCAGTCGGCGGCCGGGTCCGCCGAATTCAGGATCTGTTTCCATGGCAGCAGAACGTAAGCCATGTGGGCGTCATGCTCCCATGCGGGCGGGCGGCGAGCGGTCCCGGACTTCGACCTGGTGGGTGCTGACTGGCCCTCGGATGTCCGAATTCGTCCGCGCGGCGGGGGTGTTGACGGCCCGTAGGTGTGAGAACTCTCACCGTATCCGGCCGCAGGTCGACGCGGCCTCCCGGCGCCCTTCTCACCAACCGTGATCCGCCGTTGACTTGGAGTGCGCTCGCACTCCTACCGTGTGCGCCATGACTGCGACGACGACACCACAGCGGAAGATCGACTCGGGTTTCGGCGCCCGCACCACCGCCGCGGAGGTGCTGCGCGGGATCGACCTCACGGGCACCCTGGCGCTGGTCACCGGCGGCTACTCCGGACTCGGGCTGGAGACCACCCGCGCGCTGGTCGGCGCCGGCGCCCGTGTCCTGGTGGCCGGGCGGCGGCCGGAGGAAGCGCGGCGGGTG
Organism: Streptomyces zhaozhouensis; assembly: GCF_900230195.1. Taxonomy (GTDB): domain Bacteria; phylum Actinomycetota; class Actinomycetes; order Streptomycetales; family Streptomycetaceae; genus Streptomyces; species Streptomyces zhaozhouensis. Next base: position 55,151 of record NZ_OCNE01000019.1, on the reverse strand, counting down.
CTCGGCGGGCTGGACCGCGTCGAGATCGCCGAGCTGGACCTCGCCGACCTGGACAGCGTGGCCCGCTTCGCCGACACCTTCCTGGCCTCGGGCCGCGCGCTGCCCCTGGTCATCAACAACGCGGGGATCATGGCCGCCCCCGAGACCCGCGTCGGGCCGGGCTGGGAGGCCCAGTTCGCCACCAACCACCTGGGGCACTTCGCCCTGGTCAACCGGATCTGGCCGGCCATCGCGCGGGCCGGGGGCGCCCGCGTGGTCTCCGTCTCCTCGGTGGGGCACCACCACTCGCCGATCCGTTGGCACGACCCCCACTTCGCCGAGGGCTACGACAAGTGGAAGGCGTACGGCCAGGCCAAGACCGCCAACGTGCTCTTCGCCGGGTGGCTGGACCGGCTGGGCCGCGCGTCGGGGGTGCGGGCGTTCTCGCTGCATCCCGGGGGCATCCTCACGCCGCTGCAACGGCACATGGAACTGGCGGAGATGGTGGAGTACGGCTGGGTGGACGCCGAGGGGAACGCGCTGAACCCGGACTTCAAGTCGCCCGAGCAGGGCGCCGCCACGCAGGTGTGGGCGGCGACCTCGCCGGCGCTCGACGGGCTGGGCGGCGCCTACTGCGAGGACTGCGACATCGCGGACGCCGAACAGGTGCGGGAGTACGCGCTGGACCCGGAGCAGGCGGAGCGGCTGTGGTCGCTCTCGGCCGAGCTGACGGGGGTGAACGCGTTCGCCGCCCGCTGACCGGGCGCCGGGGCTTCGGGCCGGGCCGCCGGCCCGAAGCCGGGGCCGGGACGGGTCAGCCGGCGAGCACGGGGCCGACCAGCGGCAGCCCGCCGAGCAACTGGCGGGTGCTGGCGCCCTCGCTGAGCTGGTCGGTCAGCAGGCCGGTGGAGACGGGCTGGAAGTCGGCGACCTGGGTGCCCACGGTGTTGCTCAGCGGGTCGGTGCCGGTCTCGGCCAGCGGGTAGAGCCGGAGGTCCAGGACCGGGTCGACCGCGCTCTGGAGGGAGCCGCCGGTGACCTCGGCCGTGGTGCCGAGGGCGTTGGCCGGGTCGCTGGGCAGCACCTCGGCGGAGGCGGTGCCGGCGCCGACGGCGAGCACGGCGCCCGTCGCGGTGGCGGTGAGGGAGGCCAGGCGCAGCGTTCGGGCCGCGCGGGGAAACTGAGTCATGCACGCACCGTAGTTGGCCGGTGGCGGAAGTCTCGCCCCGCTGCCCGGGGATGTCCCCCGAACGAGTAAGCCGGGCGCCCCGGGGACAATGGCCGGGTGACACGTGCCTCGCTGGAGAAGCAACCGAAGGACGTCGCCGCCATGTTCGACGCGGTGGCGGCCCGTTACGACCTCACCAACGACGTCCTCGCGATGGGACAGAACCGCCGCTGGCGCGGCGCGGTGGTGCGGGCGGTCGATCCGCGCCCGGGGGAGTGCGTCCTGGACCTGGCCGCCGGCACCGGCACCTCGTCCGAGCCGTTCGCGGCGGCGGGCGCGTTCACCGTGCCGTGTGACTTCAGCCAGGGCATGTTGACGACGGGCAAGCGCCGTCAGCCGTGGCTGCCGTTCACCGCGGGGGACGCGACCCGACTGCCGTTCGCCGACGCCTCGTTCGACGCGGTGACGATCTCCTTCGGGCTGCGGAACGTCAGCGACCCGGACGCCGCGCTGCGCGAGCTGCTGCGGGTGACCAGGCCCGGCGGGCGGCTGGTGGTCTGCGAGTTCAGCCATCCGACGTGGGCGCCGTTCCGCACGGTCTACACGGAGTACCTGATGCGGGCGCTGCCCGCCGTCGCCTCCCGGGTCTCCAGCAGCCCGGACGCCTACGTCTATCTCGCGGAGTCGATCCGCGCCTGGCCCGACCAGCCGGCGCTGGCCGAGCGGGTGCGGGCGGCCGGCTGGGAACGGCCGGCCTGGCGCGATCTGACGGGCGGCGTGGTCGCGTTGCACCGGGGGTTCAAACCGGGCGGTGAGTGAGCCCGCGCGCGCCGCGGGCGGAGGGGGGATCGCGGAGATGGCGTGCGAAGCCGGGGAAAGCCCCCCGGGTCGCCCTCGACCGCGCCCGCCCGGCGAATAGACTCCGACCAGTCTGCCTCTACCGCCGATGGGAGAGCCGAACGTGGCTGAGACCGCCGAGAAGACCCCCTCAGAACACAGCGCCGATGTGATTGTCGTGGGGGCCGGGCCGGCTGGCTCGGCAACCGCGTTCCACCTCGCCCAGGCCGGACTCGACGTGCTGCTGCTGGAGAAGACCGCCTTCCCCCGGGAGAAGGTCTGCGGCGACGGGCTCACCCCGCGCGCCACCAAGCAGCTGATCTCGATGGGTATCGACGTCTCCGAGGAGGCGGGCTGGCTGCGGAACAAGGGCCTGCGCATCATCAGCGGCGGGCAGCGCATCCAGCTGGACTGGCCCGAGTTGGCGGCCTACCCGGACTACGGGCTGGTGCGCAAGCGCGACGACTTCGACGAGCAGCTGGCCAACGCCGCCGAGAAGGCCGGTGCCAGGCTCTACCAGCGCGCCAACGTCTCGGGCCCGATCCGCGACGAGCGCACCGGTCGGATCGTGGGCGTCGAGGCGAAGTTGGGCGCCGAGAAGCGCCAGGTCAGCTTCCGCGCCCCCGTGGTGGTGGCCGCCGACGGGAACTCCTCCCGGCTCTCGCTGGCGATGGACCGCCACCGGGACGACCGCCGCCCGATGGGCGTCGCGGTGCGGACGTACTTCACCAGCCCCCGCCACGACGACGACTACCTGGAGTCCTGGCTGGAGCTGTGGGACCGGCGCGGCGGCAAGGAGCGGCTGCTGCCCGGGTACGGCTGGGTCTTCGGCATGGGCGACGGCACCTCCAACGTCGGCCTCGGCGTGCTCAACAGCTCGCCGGCCTTCCGCGACCTGGACTGGCGCGAGGTGCTGCGCGCCTGGTGCGCGGGGATGCCGGAGGACTGGCAGTTCACCCCCGAGCACATGACAGGCCCGATCCGGGGCGCGGCGCTGCCGATGGCGTTCAACCGCAAGCCGCACTACGGGCGCGGCCTGATGCTGGTGGGCGACGCCGGCGGGCTCGTGAACCCGTTCAACGGCGAGGGCATCGCCTACGCCATGGAGTCCGGCCACATCGCCGCCGAGGTGATCAGCCAGGCGCTGGCCCGCGCGACCCCGCACCAGCGGGAGTTGGCGCTGCTCGGCTACCCGAAGGTGCTGCGGGAGACCTACGGCGGCTACTACACGCTGGGCCGCGCCTTCGTGAAGATCATCGGCAACCCCCGGGTGATGAAGATCGCCGCGGAGCGCGGGCTGAGCCACCCGATGCTGATGCGTTTCCTGCTGAAGCTGCTGGCCAACCTGACGGACCCGCAGGGGGGCGACGCGACCGACCGCGTCATCAACGGCCTGACCAAGCTCACGCCCCGCGCCTGAACGCACGGCGGGGTCGCGCGCGACGGCCCGGCAGGACCCCTCGGGTGTCCTGCCGGGCCGTCGCGCGTTCCGCCGTGGCCGGCGTCAGAGGACGCGCACGGCGCCGGCGGGGGAGTCGTAGCCGAGGTCTCGCTCCACGACGCCCGTCGACGGGTTCTGGGCGCCGATGAACGTGCCGTTACCGGTGTAGACGGCCACGTGGTAGGCGCTGCCCGCGCTCGACCCCCACCAGAGGATGTCGCCCGGCTGGAGGGCGTCGAGGGAGACGGGGGTGCCGGCGGTCGCCTGGGCGCCGGAGACGCGCGGCAACGAGACGCCGGCGTTCTGGAAAGCGGCCTGCATCAGGCCCGAGCAGTCCCAGCTGTCGGGGCCGGTGCCGCCCATGACGTAGCTGTCGCCTATCTGGGCGCGGACGAAGTCCAGTACGGCCCCGGCGCCGCCCGAGGGCGCGGGCGCGGAGAGCGTGCCGACCTCCGCCTCGGCCGCCGGTTCGGCGGACGCGGCCTCCTCGGCCGCCGCTGCCGCCTCCTCGGCTCGGGCGCGTTCCGCGGCCTCGCGCGCCGCGGCCTCGGCCGCCGCGCGCTCCTCCGCCTCCTCGCGCTGCTCGGCGGCGGCGCGTTGGGCGGCGACGATGGCGCGCTCCTGCGCCGAGTCGACGGCGCGGCGCTGCGCGGTGTGGGTGGCCAGGTCCTCGGTCGCCTGCGCGGCGAGGGTGCTGCTGCCGGCCAGGGACGAACGGACGACGGGGAGTTCGCCGCTGGACTCGGCGGGTCGCTCGTTCGCGGAGGCGGGGGTGGCGGCGCCGGTCACCGCGACGGTGCCGACCACGCCGGTGAGGACGCCGCCGCGAATCAGGCGCAGGCCGCTGATGCGGGAGGGCCGGGGCTTGCGGTGCCGACCTCGGTAACGGATTGGGGACATGTCCCAACGGGTATCAGTCGGCGGCCTTTTCCCTCAATCACTGTTGTTTCGGCCACACTCGGCGTGTACGCGTCGAGTTGGGAGGGCATATGCCCGAAGTGTCGGTTCGCCGGGAAGTTGATCTTTCCGGCCAATTGGCCGCGCTGTCCTGCTGATTGTCGGTTTTTCGAAGAACCGTCACCCGGCTAGCACGGGCGCGCGCCCGGATCAATGTTGCCCACTCGTTACCGATTCGCGCTGTGGTGGAGCTCACGCTCGTGGTACGCGAGGGTGTCAGCTCCACCACTGGTCGTAGGCGAGCCGCGCCACCAACGCCGTGACGACGACCAGCAGTACGCCCCGGACGAAGCCGCTGCCCCGGCGCAGCGCCATGTGGGCGCCGGCCCAGGCGCCCGCCATGTTGAACAGGGCCATGGCGGGGGCGAGTTGCCACAGCACGCTGCCGTTTCCCGCGAAGACCGCCAGCGCGCCGAGGTTCGTTCCGACGTTCACGACCTTCGCGGTGGCCGTCGCGCGCAGCATCGACATGCCCAGCAGCCCGACCAGCGCGATCACCAGGAAGGTGCCGGTGCCGGGGCCGATCAGCCCGTCGTAGAAGGCGATGACCACGCCGACCACCAGCAGCGCGACCGCCCTTCTCGCGCGCGTGGGCGCGGGCGCAGCCCCCTCCTCCCCGAGCCCGAAGCGCGGTCGGAGGACGACGAAGCCGGCCACGCCCAACAGCACCACCATGATCAGCGGTTGCAGCGCCTCCTTGCTGACCGCCGAGGCGAAGAGCGCGCCGCCCGCCGCGGAGAGCGTCGCGAGCCCGGCGAGCCGCCAGGCCAACGACCGGTCGAGCGGGGCTTTTCTGGCGTAGGTGACGGCGGCGAGGGAGGTTCCGGTGACGGCGACGGCCTTGTTGGTGCCGAGTGCGTGGGTGGGGGAGCTGTCCGGGAGGCCGAGCAGCAACGCGGGGAGCAGCAGCAGTCCGCCACCCCCGACGACCGCGTCCACCCAGCCGGCGAGCGCGGCGACCACGCACAGCGCGACGGCCGTGGTGAGGGTTATGTCTGACACGTGGGATCACCCTATGTCTGCCGACGGAATGTCTGCCGACGGCGGGGCGGACGACGGCGGGGCGGACGACGGCGGGGCGGGGTGGTTGCGGTGGGTCGTCGTCCTCGCCCCGGTGGGTGGTTGCTCGCGCAGTTCCCCGCGCCCCTGGATGGGGCTGGCGTGGTGGGTCGGGTGCGGGTTCACCTGTGGTCGGTGACGGCCTGCCTGGGGGCGAGGGCGACTGCTCACGTGCGTGGCTTGGGTGGGTTGTCGGCGTGAGCCCGGTGGGTGGTTGCTCGCGCAGTTCCCCGCGCCCCTGGATGGGGCTGGCGTGGTGGGTCGGGTGCGGGTTCACCTGTGGTCGGTGACGGCCTGCCTGGGGGCGAGGGCGACTGCTCACGTGCGTGGCTTGGGTGGGTTGTCGGCGTGAGCCCGGTGGTGGGTTGCTCGCGCGGTTCCCCGCGCCCCTGGATGGGGCTGGCGTGGTGGGTCTGCATGGGTGGCGGGGCGAGGGCGACTGCGGTGCCGCGCCGGCCCGGTGGGGCGTCGTCCTCGGCCCGGTGGATGGGTGGCCGGCCCGGTGACCAGCCACTTAGCACCGCGTCGCCCCCTTCGCGAATTTGCTTGGCCGCTACACCAAGTGATAGGCGACCGCCCTCGGCACCGCCCTCCACGTCGTCGGATACCCCGAACAATCAGCACATGGTCGCTGTGCGACGACGTTGAGTGAAACGTCCGCCCGTGGGGCTCGTTGACGGAAATGGGCGGGTGGGAGAGATCACAAACTTCATGGGTGACCCCGTGTCGAAGGTCACAGGGGTCCGGGCATAGGATGCTCCACAGCCTTGTGAACTGACTCACATAGCGATGATCTTCGTGGTAGCGCAGTCGCCGACGACTGGAAGGAGCGAGGTGGCGTGAACGCCTATGTGCCGATCCTCGTACTTGGGGCCCTAGCAGCGGGATTCGCCGTCTTCTCCGTGGTCACCGCCGCGCTGGTCGGCCCCCGGCGGTACAACCGCGCCAAGTTGGCCGCGTACGAGTGCGGCATCGAGCCCACCCCGCAGCCGGCCGGTGGCGGCCGTTTCCCCGTCAAGTACTACCTGACGGCGATGCTGTTCATCATCTTCGACATCGAGATCGTCTTCCTCTATCCGTGGGCCGTGCACTTCGACGCCCTGGGGATGTTCGGCCTCGTCCAGATGCTGATCTTCGTCGGCCTGATCGGCGTCGCCTACGCCTACGACTGGCGACGGGGAGGACTGGAGTGGGACTGAGCACCCCCCGACGACGACCACGACGCGAGCGACGCGAGGAAGGGCACTGAGACATGGGCCTCGAAGAGAAGATCCCGAGCGGGTTCCTGCTCAGCACGGTGGAGCAGATGGCCGGCCTGGCCAGGAAGTCCTCCATCTTTCCCGCCACGTTCGGGCTGGCCTGCTGCGCCATCGAGATGATGACCACCGGCGCCGGCCGCTACGACCTGGCGCGCTTCGGCATGGAGGTCTTCCGCGGCTCGCCCCGCCAGGCCGACCTGATGATCGTCGCCGGCCGCGTCAGCCAGAAGATGGCACCGGTGCTCCGCCAGGTCTACGACCAGATGGCCAACCCGAAGTGGGTCATCTCGATGGGGGTCTGCGCCTCCTCCGGCGGGATGTTCAACAACTACGCCATCGTCCAGGGCGTCGACCACGTCGTCCCCGTGGACATCTACCTCCCCGGCTGCCCGCCGCGCCCCGAGATGCTGATGGACGCGATCATCAAGCTGCACGCGAAGATCCGCGAGGAGAAGCTCGGCGTCAACCGCGAGGAGGCCGCGCGCGAGGCCGAGGAGGCCGCGCTCAACGCCCTGCCCACCATCGAGATGAAGGGCCTGCTGCGGTGAGCGACGACGGCCACGTGAACGAGAACACGAGCACAAACGGCCTCCCCGCCACCCAGGGCGACAGCGGCGAGCCCATCGCCCGCCGCCGCGGCATGTTCGGCGCCAACAACGGCGGCGACACCAGCGGTTACGGCGGCCTCGACCGCACCGTCCGGATGCCGGGCGCCAGCCAGCGCCCCTACGGCGGCTACTTCGACGAGGTGGCCGACGAGCTGGAGGGCGCGCTGGAGGAGCAGGGCGTCGACCCGGCCGAGGCCATCGAGCGCACCGTGGTCGACCGGGACGAGGTCACGTTCCACATCGCCCGCGAGCACCTGCCGGTGGTCTGCCGCACCCTCCGCGACGACCCGGCGCTGCGCTTCGAGATGTGCACCGGCGTGAGCGCCGTGCACAACCCGAGCGACGCGGGCCGCGAGCTGCACGCGGTCTACCACCTGCGGTCGCTGACCCACGGGAGGCTGATCCGGCTGGAGGTCAGCGTGCCCGACAGCGACCCCCATCTGCCGTCGGTCGTGGAGACCTACCCGACCAACGACTGGCACGAGCGCGAGGCCTACGACTTCTTCGGGCTCATCTTCGACGGACACCCCGCGCTCACCCGGATCATGATGCCCGACGACTGGCAGGGCTTCCCGCAGCGCAAGGACTACCCGCTCGGCGGCATCCCCGTCGAGTACAAGGGCGCCCAGATCCCGGCACCCGACCAGCGGAGGTCGTACAGCTGATGACCACACACGCCACCCGGCCCGCCGAGGCCAGGGAGACCACGGAAGGCCCGGTCTACACCGTCACCGGCGGCGACTGGGACGAGTTCGCCGCCGCGGTCGAGTCCGCCGACGACGAGCGCATCGTCGTCAACATGGGCCCCCAACACCCCTCCACGCACGGGGTGCTGCGGCTGATCCTGGAGATCGACGGCGAGACGGTCACCGAGGCGCGAGCCGGCATCGGCTACCTGCACACCGGGATCGAGAAGAACCTGGAGTACCGCACCTGGTCCCAGGGCCCGACGTTCGTCACGCGCATGGACTACCTGACGCCGTTCTTCAACGAGGCGGCGTACTGCCTGGGCGTGGAGAAGCTGCTCGGCATCACCGACGAGGTGCCGGACCGGGCCAGCGTCATCCGGGTGCTCCTGATGGAGCTCAACCGCCTCTCCTCGCACTTCGTCGCCATCGCCACCGGCGGCATGGAGCTGGGCGCCACCACGGTGATGATCTTCGGCTTCCGCGACCGCGAGTACTGTCTTGACGTCTTCGAGCTGATCACCGGTCTGCGGATGAACCACGCGTTCATCCGGCCCGGCGGACTCGCCCAGGACCTGCCGCCCGGCGCGATCGACGCGCTGCGCGAGTTCGTGAAGACCATGCGCAAGAACCTCCCGGAGTACGACAAGCTCTGCTCGGGCAACCCGGTCTTCAAGGCCAGGCTGGAGGACGTCGGCTATCTCGACCTCGCCGGCGCCCTGGCGCTCGGCGCCACCGGGCCGATCCTGCGCTCCGCCGGGCTCCCGCACGACCTGCGCAAGTCGGACCCGTACTGCGGCTACGAGACCTACGACTTCGAGGTGCCGACCACCGACACCTGCGACTCCTACGGCCGGTTCCTGCTGCGCCTGGAGGAGATGCGCCAGTCGCTGCGGATCATCGAGCAGTGCATCGAGCGGCTGGAGCCGGGCCCCGTCATGGTCGGCGACAAGAAGATCGCCTGGCCCGCCCAACTGGCCGTCGGCCCCGACGGCATGGGCAACTCGCTCGACCACATCAGGAACATCATGGGCACCTCCATGGAGGCCCTGATCCACCACTTCAAGCTCGTCACCGAGGGCTTCCGGGTCCCGGCCGGGCAGGTGTACACGGCGGTCGAGTCCGCCAAGGGCGAGCTGGGCGTGCACATGGTCAGCGACGGCGGCACCCGCCCGTACCGCGTGCACTTCCGCGACCCGTCCTTCACCAACCTCCAGTCCATGGCGGCGATGTGCGAGGGCGGCATGGTCGCCGACGTCATCGTCGCGGTGGCGTCCATCGACCCCGTGATGGGAGGCGTTGACCGATGACCGCCACCGCTGAGGGCCACGGGGTATCCCTGGGGATGCCCCAACTCCCCGCGCCGCCCTACCCGGACGACGTCCGGGCCCGGCTGGAGGCCGACGCCGCCGAGGTCGTCGCCCGCTACCCGGACAGCCGCTCCGCGCTGCTGCCGCTGCTGCACCTGGTGCAGTCGGAGGAGGGCTACGTCACCGCGACCGGTATGCGGTTCTGCGCCGACGTGCTCGGGCTGACCACCGCCGAGGTCACGGCCGTCGCCACGTTCTACTCGATGTACCGGCGCCGCCCCTCCGGCGACTACCAGGTCGGCGTCTGCACCAACACGCTCTGCGCCGTGCTCGGCGGCGACGCCATCTTCGAGGCGCTCCAGGAGCACCTCGGCGTCGGCAACGGCGAGACCACCGAGGACGGCAAGGTCACGCTGGAGCACATCGAGTGCAACGCGGCCTGCGACTTCGCGCCCGTGCTGATGGTCAACTGGGAGTTCTTCGACAACCAGACCGTCGAGTCCGCCAAGCGCCTCGTCGACCAGCTGCGCGCCGGCGAGGAGGTCGCCCCCACCCGGGGCGCCCCGCTCTGCGACTTCAAGCGGACCGCCCGCGTCCTCGCCGGCTTCCCCGACGAGCGGCCGGGCGCGGTCGCCGCCGGCGGCAGCGCCGGCGAGCCCTCGCTCGCCGGCCTCCGGCTGGCCAAGGGCGAGGAGGGCGCGCGCGTGGTCGTCGCCCCCCGGGACCCGGACGTGCCGGACTCCGAGGAGCCGGCCCGGCACCCGAGCTCCCATGACGCCCCCCAGCAGACTTCGGCCTCGGACCCGGAAAACCCCGCCGGGCCCACCGCCGAGGAGGGTGAGTGATGACCGTGACCACCGACGACGTCAAGCAGAAGACCCCGCAGGAGCTGCTGGCCCCGGTGCTCTCCGCGTTCTGGGACGAGCCCGAGTCCTGGACCCTCGACGTCTACCGCCGCCACGGCGGCTACCGCGGCCTGGCCAAGGCGCTGGAGATGGCCCCCGACGACGTCATCGCCTACGTCAAGGAGTCAGGCCTCCGCGGCCGGGGCGGCGCCGGCTTCCCCACCGGGATGAAGTGGCAGTTCATCCCGCAGGGTGACGGCAAGCCGCACTACCTGGTCGTCAACGCGGACGAGTCGGAGCCCGGGACCTGCAAGGACATCCCGCTGCTCTACGCCAACCCGCACTCCCTCATCGAGGGCATCATCATCGCCTGCCACGCGATCCGCTCGAACCACGCCTTCATCTATCTGCGCGGCGAGGTCGTGCCCGTGCTGCGGCGGCTGCACGCGGCCGTCGCCGAGGCACACGCCGCCGGCTACCTGGGCAAGGGCGCCCTCGGCGACGGCGGCGACCTGGAGATCACCGTGCACGCCGGCGCCGGCGCCTACATCTGCGGCGAGGAGACCGCGCTGCTGGACTCCCTGGAGGGACGACGCGGCCAGCCCAGGCTGCGCCCGCCCTTCCCCGCCGTGGCCGGGCTCTACGCCTGCCCCACCGTGGTGAACAACGTCGAGTCCATCGCGTCGGTTCCCGCCATCATGGCCGAGGGCAAGGACTGGTTCCGCTCGATGGGCAGCGAGAAGTCCCCCGGCTTCACGCTGTACTCCCTCTCCGGACACGTCGCCAGGCCCGGCCAGTACGAGGCGCCGCTCGGCATCACCCTGCGCGAACTGCTCGACCTCAGCGGCGGGATGCGCCCCGGCCACCGGCTGAAGTTCTGGACGCCGGGCGGCTCCTCGACGCCGCTGCTGACCGACGAGCACCTCGACGTCCCGCTGGACTACGAGGGCGTCGGCGCCGCCGGCTCGATGCTCGGCACCAAGGCGCTCCAGTGCTTCGACGAGACCACCTGCGTGGTCCGCGCCGTCACCCGCTGGACCGAGTTCTACGCCCACGAGTCCTGCGGCAAGTGCACCCCCTGCCGCGAGGGCACCTACTGGCTGGTCCAGCTGATGCGCGACATCGAGGCCGGCAAGGCCCTGCTCAGCGACCTCGACAAGATCGCCGACATCGCGGACAACATCAACGGCAAGTCGTTCTGCGCCCTCGGCGACGGTGCGGCGAGCCCGATCTTCTCCTCGCTCAAGTACTTCCGCGCCGAGTACGAGCAGCACATCACCGAGCGCGGCTGCCCCTTCGACCCCGCCAAGTCCACCGCCTGGTCGGACAGCGCAACCCACCAGGAGGTGAACGCATGACGGTCACCACCGACGCCAAGAACGGTGGTGGGCAGGCCAAGCCGCCCCAGACCGATCTGGTCACCCTGACCATCGACGGCATCGAGATCTCCGTGCCCAAGGGCACCCTGGTGATCCGGGCCGCCGAGCAACTCGGCATCGAGATCCCCCGGTTCTGCGACCACCCGCTGCTCGACCCGGCGGGCGCCTGCCGGCAGTGCATCGTCGAGGTCGAGGGCCAGCGCAAGCCGATGGCCTCGTGCACCATCACCTGCACCGAGGGCATGGTCGTCCGCACCCAGCTCACCTCGGGGACGGCCGAGAAGGCCCAGCGCGGCGTCATGGAGCTGCTGCTGATCAACCACCCGCTGGACTGCCCGGTCTGCGACAAGGGCGGCGAGTGCCCCCTCCAGAACCAGGCGATGTCCACCGGCGACGCCGAGACCCGCTTCGAGGGCGTCAAGCGCACCTTCCCCAAGCCGGTGCCGATCTCCGCCCAGGTGCTGCTCGACCGCGAGCGCTGCGTGCTCTGCGCGCGCTGCACCCGCTTCTCGAACCAGGTCGCCGGCGACCCGATGATCGAGCTGCTGGAACGCGGCGCGCTCCAGCAGGTCGGCACCGGGGAGGGCGACCCGCTGGAGTCCTACTTCTCCGGCAACACCATCCAGATCTGCCCGGTCGGCGCCCTCACCTCGGCCGCCTACCGCTTCCGCGCCCGCCCGTTCGACCTGGTCTCCTCACCCAGCGTCTGCGAGCACTGCGCCGGCGGCTGCGCCACCCGCACCGACCACCGCCGCGGCAAGGTCATGCGGCGGCTCGCCGCCGACGACCCGCAGGTCAACGAGGAGTGGATGTGCGACAAGGGCCGCTTCGCGTTCCGCTACGCGCAGCGCCCCGACCGGCTCACCACCCCGCTGGTGCGGAACGCCGAGACCGGTGAACTCACCCCCGCCAGCTGGCCGGAGGCGCTCCGCGCCGCCGCCGAGGGGCTGACCGGCGCCCGCGGCCGGGCCGCGGTGCTGACCGGCGGCCGGCTGACGGTCGAGGACGCCTACGCCTACGCCAAGTTCGCCCGGGTCGCCCTCGGCACCAACGACATCGACTTCCGCGCCCGCGTGCACAGCGCCGAGGAGGCCGCGTTCCTGGCCAGCCACGTCGCCGGCCACGGCGTCGACCTCGACGGCGCCGGCACCGACTACGCCGCGCTGGAGGCCGCGCCGGCCGTGCTGCTGGTCGGCTTCGAGTCCGAGGAGGAGGCGCCCGGTGTCTTCCTGCGGCTGCGCAAGGCGAACCGCAAGCACGGTCAGCGGATCTTCTCCGTCGCCAGCCACATCACCCGCGGCCTGGCCAAGACCAACGGCACGCTGCTGCCCGCCGCGCCCGGCACCGAGCCCGACTGGCTGGACGCGCTGGCCGGTTCCGACCCGGCGCTCGGCGCCGAGGGCCGGGGAGCCGCCGAGGCGCTGCGCGAGTCCGGCGCGCTGATCGTCGTCGGCGAGCGGCTGGCCGGCGTCTCCGGCGGCTTCACCGCCGCCGTCGCCGCCGCGGCCGCCACCGGCGCCCGGCTGGTGTGGATCCCGCGCCGCGCCGGCGAGCGCGGCGCCATCGAGGCGGGCGCGCTGCCCGGCCTGCTGCCAGGCGGCAGGCCCGAGTCGGACGCCGACGCCAGGGCCGAGATCGCCGCCGCCTGGGGCCTGCGGGCGCTGCCCGAGGCCGGCGGCCGTGACACCGACGGCATCGTGCGCGCCGCGCGGGACGGCGAGTTGGCCGCCCTGGTGGTGGGAGGCGTCGAGGTCGCCGACCTGCCGGACCCGGCCGGGGCCCGTGCCGCGCTGGACGCGGTCGCCGCCGACGGCTTCCTGCTCAGCCTGGAGCAGCGCCCCTCCGAGGTCACCGACCGCGCCCACGTGGTGCTGCCGGTCTCCGCGGTCGTGGAGAAGGAGGGCACCTTCCTCAACTGGGAGGGCCGCGCCCGGCCGTTCGACGCCGCGATCAAGCCGGACCAGATGACCAGGCGCCAGACCGTTCCCGACGCCCGCGCGCTCCAGATGCTGGCCGACGCGCTCGACGCGCACCTGGGCCTGCCCGACCTGCCCACGCTGCGCGCCGAGTTGGACGGCCTGGGCGAGTGGCGCGGCGCGCTGCCCCTCGGGCCCACCGCGACGCCGGCCGAGCTGCCGAGGCCGGAGGCCGGCGAGGCCGTGCTGGCCGGCCACCGGCTGCTGCTCGACCAGGGCGTGATGCAGCACGGCGACGACGCGCTCAAGGCCACCCGGCACGCCGCCGAGGCCAGGCTCTCCCCGGCCACCGCCGAGGAGACCGGCGTCGCGACCGGCGACCACCTCACCGTCACCGGCCCCGCCGGCACCGTGACCTTGCCGCTGCGGGTCACCGACGAGCTGCCCGACCGCGTGGTCTGGCTGCCGCTCAACTCCGTTGGCAACGGCGCCTACCAGGACCTGGGGGCCCGCCCCGGCGAGCTGGTCCGGGTCGCCGCCCAGACCGCGGCCGCTTCCCCGGCCACCGAGGAGGTGAACGCGTGATGCCCGCAGGCACCCTGGCCCAGGGCCTGGCCGAGGAGTCGGACCTGTCGATGTTCGGCCAGGACCCGTTCTGGCTGATCCTGATCAAGGCCGTCTTCTGCTTCGCGTTCCTGCTGGGCACGGTGCTCATCAGCATCGTGATGGAGCGCAAGGTGCTCGGCTGGATGCAGCTGCGCATCGGCCCCAACCGCGCCGGCCCCTGGGGGATGCTCCAGTCGCTGGCCGACGGCGTGAAGCTGATGCTGAAGGAGGACATCATCGTCAAGGGCGCCGACAAGGTGCTCTACGTCCTCGCGCCGATGCTCGCCACCATCCCGGCGCTGATGGCCATCGCGGTGATCCCCTTCGGCCCGGCCGACGACCCGGTGAGCATCTTCGGCACCCAGACGGTGCTCCAGCTCACCGACCTCCCGGTCGCCCTGCTCTACGTGCTGGCCACGGCGGCCATCGCGGTCTACGGCACCGTGCTCGCCGGCTGGTCGTCGAACTCGACCTACCCGCTGCTCGGCGGCGTGCGGGCGACGGCGCAGATCATCTCCTACGAGGTCGCCATGGGCCTCAGCTTCGCCGCCGTCTTCCTCTACTCCGGCTCCATGTCCACCTCGGGCATCGTCGCCGCGCAGGAGGACCGCTGGTTCATGGTGCTGCTGCCGGTGTCGTTCCTGATCTACATGATCGCGATGGTCGGCGAGGCGCACCGCCCGCCGTTCGACATGCCGGAGTCCGAGGGCGACCTGGTCGGCGGGTACCTCACCGAGTACTCGTCCATCAAGTTCGCCTTCTTCATGATGTCCGAGTACATCCACACGGTCACCGTCTCCGCCCTGATGGTCACCCTCTTCCTCGGCGGCTGGCGGGCACCCGCGCCGCTGAGCTTCTGGGAGGGCGCCAACTCCGGTTGGTGGCCGATGCTCTGGTTCACGCTCAAGCTCGTCGCGGTGATCTTCTTCTTCATCTGGATCCGCGCCTCGCTGCCGCGCGTGCGCTACGACCAGTTCATGGTGCTCGGCTGGAAGGTCCTCATCCCCATCGCGCTGGTCTGGCTGATGCTGGTCGCCACCGTGCGCGCGATGCAGAACGAGGACTACGACTTCCAGGACATCGTGCTGTGGGTCGCCGGCGGCGTGCTGACGCTGCTGCTGGTCTCGCTGGTCATCGACTTCCTGCGGGACCGCTCCGAACGGCGCGGCGACGCCGGGAAGGCCGCCGAGGCCGAGGAGCCGTTCGACCCGATGGCCGGCGGCTACCCCGTGCCACCGCTGCCGGGCCAGACCCTGCCACCGGTGCCCCGCCGCCCCTCGCGCGCGGAGCGCGGTGAGACCGCCGAGGAGAAGGCGGCCATCACGACCGAAGGAAAGGAGGGCGACGATGCCTGAGTTCCACAACCCGGTGGCCGGCTTCGGCGTGACGTTTAAGTCGATGTTCAAGAAGCGGCTGACGGAGCAGTACCCGGAGGAGAAGAAGCCGACCGCGCCCCGTTTCCACGGCCGCCACCAGCTCAACCGCCACCCGGACGGGCTGGAGAAGTGCATCGGCTGCGAGCTGTGCGCCTGGGCCTGTCCCGCCGACGCGATCTACGTGGAGGGCGCGGACAACACCGAGGAGGAGCGCTACTCCCCGGGCGAGCGCTACGGCCGCGTCTACCAGATCAACTACCTGCGCTGCATCCTGTGCGGGCTGTGTGTGGAGGCCTGCCCCACGCGCGCGTTGACCATGACCAACGAGTACGAGCTGGCCGACCGCACCCGCGCCTCCCTGATCTACACCAAGGAGGAGCTGCTGGCCGGCCTCACGGACGGCATGGTCGAGGCCCCGCACGCGATGTACCCGGGCACGGACGAGCAGTCCTACTACCGGGGCGAGGTCACGGAGGCCGCGCAGGGCACCGTCCGCCAGGTCGCCTACTCCAAGGGCGAGACGCCCGAGGACGACCGCGAGGCGGACGACGCGCTGGCGGCGGCCTCCCGGCTGACCGACCCGGCCGCCGGCGAGGGCCCCTCGGAGGTGCGGGCATGAGCACCCTCGCCTCCCTGGCCGCCGAGACCTCCACCTCCTCCGGAGAGGCGGCGCAGTTCTGGGTCCTGGGCCCGATCGCGCTGCTCGGCGGCCTCGGCACCGTGCTGATGAGGCGCGCGGTCTACTCCGCGCTCTGCCTCGCCGGCACGATGGTCATCCTGGCGCTGTTCTATCTGGCCAACGGCGCCTACTTCCTCGGCATGGTGCAGATCGTCGTCTACACCGGCGCCGTGATGATGCTCTTCCTCTTCGTGCTGATGCTCGTCGGCGTCTCGTCGACGGACTCGCTCAAGGAGACGCTCAAGGGACAGCGCTGGCTCGCCGCCGGCTGCGCGCTCGGACTCGGGCTGCTGCTGGTCGCCGGCATCGGGCAGGCCTCGACCGGCTCGTTCACCGGGCTGGCGCAGGCCAACTCCGAGGGCAACGTGCAGGGCCTGGCCTCGCTGCTGTTCACCCGCTACGTGGTGGCCTTCGAGGTCACCGGCGTGCTGCTGACCATCGCCGCCGTGGGCGCCACCCTGATGACCCACCGGGAGCGGCTGGAGCGCGCCAAGTCGCAGCGCGAGCAGGCCGAGGCCCGCGTCCGCGAGAACAAGCACGTGCCGCCGCTGCCGGCGCCCGGCGTCTACGCCCGCCACAACGCGGTCGACCTGCCGGGCCTGCTGCCCGACGGCACCCCGTCCGAGCTGACCGTCAACCCGACGCTCCGCGCGCGCGGCCAGGTGCGCGAGGTGCACCAGGAGGCGCTCGCCGCCGTCCGCGCGCTGGAGCAGCGCACCAACCGTCACCACGGCCGCGCCGAGGCCCCGGGCGAGCCAGGCGGCAACGGCGGCGCCCACGGTGCGAACGGTGCGAACGGCGTCAACGGCAAGGGCGTCGGGGCGGGTTCCGCCGCCGACGACGAGGGCGCGGTCACGGACGCCGAGGAGGCCAGGAAGTGAGCCCCGAGAACTACCTCTATCTTTCGGCCCTGCTCTTCACCCTGGGCGCCGCCGGTGTGCTGCTCCGGCGGAACGCGATCGTGGTGTTCATGTGCGTGGAGCTGATGCTCAACGCGGCCAACCTGGCGCTGGTCACCTTCTCCCGGATGCACGGCAACCTCGACGGCCAGATCCTCGCCTTCTTCGTGATGGTGGTCGCGGCGGCCGAGGTCGTCGTCGGGCTGGCGATCATCGTCACGGTCTACCGCTCCCGTCACTCGGCCTCGGTTGACGACGCCAGTCTGATGAAGCTGTAAGGGGACAGGTACCAGTGGAGTCAATGATCGGACTGCTCGTCGGCGCGCCGCTGCTCGGCGCCGCCGTGCTGCTGGTGGGCGGGCGTTACCTGGAGAGGGTCGGCCACTGGGTGGCGACGGCGCTGGCCGCCGTCTCCCTGGTGCTGGCCGCCACGCTCTTCTTCGACATGCTGGGCCGCGACGGCGAGGACCGCGCCCTGCACCAGCACCTCTTCAGCTGGATCCCGGTGGCCGACTTCCAGGCGGACGTCGCGTTCCGGCTGGACCAGCTGTCGATGACCTTCGTGTTGCTGATCACGAGCGTGGGCACGCTGATCCACCTCTACTCGATCGGCTACATGGAGCACGACCCGAGGCGGCGGCGGTTCTTCGCCTATCTGAACCTCTTCCTCGCGGCGATGCTGCTGCTGGTGCTGGCGGACAACTACCTCCTGCTCTACGTGGGCTGGGAGGGCGTGGGCCTCGCCTCGTTCCTGCTGATCGGCTTCTGGCAGCACAAGCCGAGCGCCGCCACGGCGGCGAAGAAGGCGTTCGTGGTCAACCGGGTCGGTGACGTCGGCCTGGCCATCGCGGTGATGCTGATGTTCACCACGTTCGGCAGCTTCGCCTTCGAGCCGGTGCTGGCCGGCGCCAACGAGACGAGCGAGGGCACGCTCACCGCGATCGGCCTGATGCTGCTGCTCGCCGCGTGCGGCAAGTCGGCGCAGGTGCCGCTCCAGTCCTGGCTGGGCGACGCGATGGAGGGCCCGACCCCGGTCTCGGCCCTGATCCACGCGGCCACCATGGTGACCGCCGGCGTGTACCTGATCACCCGCTCGGGCGCGATCTTCAACGGGGCGCCGGACGCGCAGACCGTGGTGATCGTGGTCGGCGCGGTGACGCTGCTCTTCGGTGCGATCGTCGGTTGCGCGAAGGACGACATCAAGAAGGCGCTGGCCGGCTCGACGATGTCGCAGATCGGCTACATGATGCTGGCCACCGGGCTCGGCCCGGTCGGCTACGTCTTCGCGATCATGCACCTGGTCACCCACGGCTTCTTCAAGGCGGGGCTCTTCCTCGGCGCCGGCTCGGTGATGCACGGCATGAACGACGAGGTGGACATGCGCCGCTACGGCGGCCTGCGGAAGTACATGCCGATCACGTTCGTCACGTTCGGCCTCGCCTACCTGGCGATCATCGGCTTCCCCTACCTCTCCGGCTACTTCTCGAAGGACGAGATCATCTACGCCGGGTTCAGCAAGGGCGGCGCCGAGGGCTGGCTCCTCGGCGGCGTGATGCTGCTCGGCGCGGCGCTCACCGCGTACTACATGACGCGGATCATGCTGCTGACGTTCTTCGGCGAGAAGCGCTGGCAGCCGGACGCGCAGGGCCACGAGCCGCACCCGCACGAGTCCCCGCTGTCCATGACCATCCCGATGATGGTGCTGGCGGTGGGCTCGGTGGGCGCCGGGTTCTTCTTCGACCAGGGCGAGACGTTCGTCCACTGGCTGGAGCCCGTCACCGGCCTCGGCCACGGCGACTCGCCGGTCAGCCACGGCATGGTCGCGCTGGCCGCGACCGGCGTGATGCTGCTGGGCGTCGCGGGCGCGTGGTGGCAGTACGGTCGCCGGCCGGTCGAGGCGGTGGCGCCGAGCGGGCGCTGGATCACCCGCGCGGCCCGACGCGACCTGCTCCAGGACGACTTCAACCACGCGGTGCTGGTGCGTCCCGGCAACTACCTCACCCGCGGCCTGGTCTACCTCGACCACAAGCTGGTGGACGGCGTGGTGAACGGCACGGCCGCCTCCTTCGGCGGCCTGTCCGGCCGGCTGCGGCGGGTGCAGAACGGGTTCGCCCGCACCTACGCGGTCTCGATGTTCGGCGGTGCGGCTGTGCTGGTCGCCGCGACCCTGCTGATGAGGGCGGTCTGACATGTCATTTCCCCTGCTGACGGCCACGGCCCTGACGCCCGCGGTCGGAGCCGTGGTCACGGCCGCGGTGCCGGCGGCGCGACGTACCGCGGCCAAGTGGCTGGCGCTGCTCTTCTCGTTGGCGACGGTCGTCCTCGCCGCGGCGGTGCTGCTGCGCTTCGACACCGGCGAGGGAGCCGACCGCTTCCAGCTGACGGAGTCCAGGGCGTGGATCGCGGACTTCGGGGTCCGCTACGAGCTGGGCGTCGACGGCATCGGCGTGGCGATGATCGCGCTGACCGCGCTGCTGATCCCGTTCCTGATCGGCGCCGGCTGGAACGACGCCGACCCTCCCTCCTCGCCCGCCAACGGGCAGGAGGGGCCCAAGGACGACGAGGCGCCGGCGACCCGGCGGTGGCGGCCGACCCAGGGCTTCTTCGCGCTGATCCTGATGGTCGAGGCGATGGTGATCCTGTCGTTCGCCGCGACCGACATCTTCCTCTTCTACATCTTCTTCGAAGCGATGCTGATCCCGATGTACTTCCTCATCGGGGGCTTCGGGGACCGCGCGGGGGAGCAGGACAGCGAGGAGGGGCAGGCCAGGCAGCGTTCCTACGCGGCCGTCAAGTTCCTGCTGTACAACCTGGTGGGCGGCCTGGTCATGCTGGCCGCCGTGATCGGCCTCTATGTCGCCACGGCCGACCAACTGCCCGAGGGCACCTTCTCGTTGCAGGCCATCCTGGACGCGCGGGCCGCCGGCGAGCTGGACTTCGGGACCGGCACCGAGCGCTGGCTGTTCCTTGGCTTCTTCGTCGCGTTCGCCATCAAGGCGCCGCTGTGGCCGCTGCACACCTGGCTGCCCAACGCGATGGGCGAGTCCACGGCGCCGGTCGCCGTGCTGATCACCGCGGTGGTCGACAAGGTCGGCACCTTCGCCATGCTCCGCTTCTGCCTGGGTCTCTTCCCCGAGGCCAGCGACTGGGCCACCCCCGTGGTGATCACCCTGGCGCTGGTCAGCATCATCTACGGGGCGCTGCTGGCGCTGGGCCAGCGGGACATGAAGCGGCTGATCGCCTACGCGTCCATCAGCCACTTCGGCTTCATCGTGCTGGGCATCTTCGCGATGACCAGCCAGGGCCAGGGCGGCGCGACGCTCTACATGATCAACCACGGCGTGGCCACGGCCGCGCTGATGCTGGTCGCCGGGTTCCTGATCGCCCGCCGCGGCTCGCGTCTGATCAGCGACTACGGCGGGGTGCAGAAGACGGCCCCGGTGCTGGCCGGCACCTTCCTGATCGGTGGCCTCGCCACCCTGTCGCTGCCGGGGCTCGGCCCGTTCGTGAGCGAGTTCCTGGTGCTGGTCGGCACGTTCAGCCGCTACAAGGCGGCCGGGATCGTGGCCTGCGCCGGCATCGTGCTGGCCGCGCTCTACGTGCTGATCCTCTACCAGCGCACCATGACCGGGCCGCTCAAGCCGGGCCTGGAGAAGCTGCCCGACCTGAAGGTCAGGGAGCTGACGGTGGTCGTCCCGCTGATCGCGCTGCTGATCTTCCTGGGCGTCTACCCGAAGCCGCTCACCGACATCGTCGACCCGGCCGTCGAGCACACGCTCTCCGACGTGCAGAAGACGGACCCAGAACCTGAGACGCCCGCAGTGGAGGCCGCACCGTGAATGACTTGCAGGCCCCGGACATCGAATGGGTCGCGCTCTCGCCGAGCCTGATCGTGTTCGGCGCCGCCATCCTTGGCGTGCTGATCGAGGCGTTCCTGCCGCGCAAGCAGCGGTACTACGCCGAAGTGGCCGTCTCCACGCTGGCCCTGGCGGGCGCGTTCGCCGCCGTGGTCGGGCTGGCCGCCTCCGGGCACGGCACCGACGACGCGCAGGTCGCCGGCATGGGGGCGTTGGCGGTCGACGGACCGGCGCTCTTCCTCCAGGGCGTGCTCTGCCTGGTGGGGCTCGTCTCCGTTCTCCTCTTCGCCGAACGGCGGTTGGAGCCGGCGCTGCACGGCGCCTCGGTCGACTCGTTCGCGGCGGCCCCGGCCGCCGTGCCGGGCGGCCCGGCGGAGCGCGAGGCGGAGAAGGCGGGCTGGACGACGACGGAGATCTTCCCGCTGCTGCTCTTCGCGGTCGGCGGGATGCTGCTCTTCCCCGCGGCCAACGACCTGCTGGTGCTCTTCATCGCCCTTGAGGTGCTGTCGCTCCCGCTGTACCTGCTGTGCGCGCTGGCCCGCAGGCGGCGGCTGCTCTCCCAGGAGGCGGCCGTCAAGTACTTCCTGCTGGGCGCGTTCGCCTCGGCGTTCCTGCTCTTCGGCGTGGCGCTGCTCTACGGCTACGCGGGCACCGTCTCCTACGCCGGCATCGCCGACGTGGTCAGCGGCGAGCCTGGCGCCATCGAGCCGGGCCTCGCCGGCACCATGGGCAACGACGCGCTGCTGCTGATCGGTGGCGCCATGCTGGTCATGGGGCTGCTCTTCAAGGTCGGCGCCGTGCCGTTCCACATGTGGACGCCCGACGTCTACCAGGGCGCCCCGACCCCGGTCACCGGTTTCATGGCGGCGGCCACCAAGGTCGCCGCGTTCGGCGCGCTGCTGCGGCTGCTGTACGTGGTGCTGCCGGGCCTGCGGTGGGACTGGGAGCCGGTGCTGTGGGGCGTGACCATCGCCTCCATGGTGGGCGGCGCGGTCGTCGCCATCACCCAGACCGACGTGAAGCGGCTGCTGGCCTACTCCTCCATCGCGCACGCCGGCTTCATCCTGGCCGGTGTGGTGGCGGTGACGGAGGACGGTGTCTCCTCGGTCCTCTTCTACCTGGGGGCCTACTCGTTCGTCACGCTGGGCGCGTTCGCCGTGGTCACGCTGGTGCGGGACTCCGGCGGCGAGGCCACCCACCTCTCCAAGTGGGCGGGGCTCGGCCGGCGTTCGCCGCTGCTGGCGTCCGTGTTCGCGCTCTTCCTGCTGGCCTTCGCCGGCATTCCGCTGACGTCCGGCTTCGCCGGCAAGTTCGCGGTCTTCCGGGCGGCGGCCGACTCGGGTGCGATGGGCCTGGTGGTGGTCGGCGTGCTGGCGTCGGCGATCGCCGCGTTCTTCTACATCCGGGTGATCGTGCTGATGTTCTTCAGCGAGCCGAAGGCCGACGGTCCGTCGGTGGTGATCCCCAGCCCGTTGACCAGCACGGTGGTCGGGCTGGCCGCGGTGGTCACGATCGTGCTGGGCGTGGCGCCGCAGTTCTTCCTCGACCTGGCGGGTCAGGCCGGGGTGTTCGTGCACTGAGCGCTGCTCGCTGCTCGCTGCCGCGTGGTTCGGGGGCGGCGACTACCCACCTGGCTGGCTGAGACGGTCGTCGTCCGCGGCTCGCCACGGATGCACCGCGCAGTTCCCCGCGCCCCCGAACCGCCCACCGGCCCGGAGGGGCGCGGGGGGCTGCGCGAGTAACCCCCCGCCGTGGCGCGGGCGACTACTGGCCTGGTCTGGTGGGACGGTTGTCGTTTCCGCTTCGTTGCGGGGTGGTGCCGTGCGCCTGAACCGCCCACGGGCGTGGGAGGGGCGCGGGGAACTGCGCGAGTAACCCCCCGCCGCGGCGCGGGCGACTACTGGCCTGGTCTGGTGGGACGGTTGTCGTTTCCGCTTCGCTGCGGGGTGGTGCCGCGCGCCCGAACCGCCCACGGGCGTGGGAGGGGCGCGGGGAACTGCGCGAGTAACCCCCCACCGTGGCGCGCCCGACTACTGGCCTGGTCTGGTGGGACGGTTGTCGTTCCCGCTCCGCCGCGGAGCGTTCGCGCGGACGCCCCCGCGACCGCCGGCACGGAGGTGCTCCGTGCGGGTCGGGCGCGGGGGCGTCGCGGTGGTGCCGAGGCTGCCTCCGGGGCCGCGTCGCGGCGGTCCGGCCTCGGCGAACGCGCGGGACACGCGTCACGCGCGACGCGCGCGACGCGGGAGGCCCCGGCTCAGTAGCCGAGGTCCTCCAGCTCCTGCTGCATGTCCTCCAGCTCGGCGAGGTCCCCTTCCAGGTCCTCCATGCCGGGCATGTCCTCCAGGTTCGGCATGTCCTCCATCCCCGGCATACTGCTGAGGGACTGGTAGGTCTGGGTGGTACCCGAGGCCCAGCTGACGTTCAGCTCCTCGCCGTTGAGCGCCAGGGTGGCCTCGCTCCAGTCGGTGCCGCTGTCGCACTCCAGCGAGATCGAGTCCCCGGAGAGGGTGCCGAAGCAGGCGGCGCCGCCCGTCGACATGTCGGTGGACTCCGCGAAGGTGACGGTGCTGGAGCTGAAGGTCAGGACCGACTCGTCGTCGCCGAGCCCGGTGGCCCAGGCGCCCTCCAACTGCTCGGCCGTCGGCGCCTCGCCGCCGCCGTCGCCGCCGGAGTCGCTGCCCTCGCCGCCGGACTCCTCCTCGGCGTTGGCGCCCTCCTCCTGCTCCCCGGCGCCCAGGGAGCCGCCGGTGTCCCCGCCGTCCTCGTCGTCGTCGCCACCACAGGCGCTCAGCGCCAGCATGGCCGCGGCCGCGGCCGCCGGGATGGCGAGACGTATGGACCTACGCATGTGTTTCCCCTCGAAGTCGAGCGTGTTCCCGGGAACCCTAGCGCTCCTTAAGAGGGGAATTGACCGCTGTTACGGTCCTATTTCACGGGCGGCGCGTTGCTGCAATCTTGTGCACGGATCGCGCACAAACCGGCCGCGCCCGCTCCGTGAAAAGCTCTTGAAACGGTCGGAAAGCGTGCCGACGCGACTCTTCCGTGCGCCGCCGCTCGTTCTGACGGCTCAGGCCCCCTCGGGGGCCGGCTGCACCGTGCCGCTCACCTCGCCGAGCCCGACCCGCCCGCCGTCCGGCCCCGGCGCCCAGGCGGTGAGCGTGACCCGGTCCCCGTCGGCGAGGAACGCGCGCTCCCCGTCCGCCAGACGCAGCGGACGCTCGCCGTTCCATGTCAGTTCGAGCAGGCTGCCGCGCTCGCCCTCCTCCGGGCCCGAGACGGTCCCCGAGGCGAAGAGGTCCCCGGTCCTCAGGTGCGCGCCGTTGACCGTCAGGTGCGCCAACTGCTGCGCGGGCGTCCAGTACATGGTGGCGAACGGCGGGCGGGCCACCGGCTCGCCGTTGAGCAGCACGGTCAGCCGCAGGTCGAGCCCGCCCGGCGCCCCGGCCGCGTCGTCGAGGTACGGCAGCGGCGGCACGTCGCGCGCCGGCGGTGCGGTCCAGGCCGCGTCCAGGGCGTCAAGTGGCGTGATCCAGGCGGAGACGGAGGTCGCGAACGACTTCCCGAGGAACGGGCCGAGCGGCACGTACTCCCACGCCTGGATGTCGCGGGCCGACCAGTCGTTGAGCAGGCAGACCCCGAAGACGTGCTCGCGCAGCGCGGTCAGCGGCACCGGCCGGCCGGGCGTCGACGGCGTGCCCACCACGAAGCCGACCTCGGCCTCGATGTCCAGCCGCACCGAGGGCCCGAAGGCTGGCGTCGCCGCGCCCTCCGCCGGCCGGCGCTGCCCCAGCGGGCGCACCACGGGCGCGCCGGAGACCCGCACCGAGCCGGCCCGGCCGTGGTAACCGATCGGCATGTGCTTCCAGTTGGGCGTCAGCGCGTCGCCGCCTGGGCGGAAGATCTCGCCGACGTTCCGCGCGTGGTGCTCGCTGGAGTAGAAGTCGACGTAGTCGGCGACGGTGAACGGCAGATGGGGCGTCACCTCGTCCAACGGGTGGAGCAGCGGCGCCACGGCCGCCCGGTGCGCCTCGTCGCCGAGCCAGGACCGCGCCTCGGCGCGCACCGCCGCCCAGACCGGCCGGCCGGCGGCCAGCAGCGGGTCGAGGGAGGTCGCCGTCCACAGCGCGACATGCGCCGAGCCGAGGGCGCGCGCGGCGGCCCCGGCGTCCAGCACCCGGTCGCCGAGGCGCACCCCGATCCGCCGGGATCCGGGCTCGTCGCGGGGGCTGAAAACGCCGTAGGGAAGGTTGTCGATACCAAACAACACCGGGTCGGACGACATGGCCTCATTTTAGGGGTGTCGCCGGCGCGCACCAGCGGTACGTCCTGGAAGTGATCGACTTGCGACCGGATACGCTGCCTGGAACAACCCATCGAAAGATCAGGGGAGAGCGCTCGTGACCGTCATGGGGCCCTTCGGGGTGAGCGTGCGGGACCCGGCTCTGGAGGCCGAGGTCCAGGCGGGGCTTTCCGCCGTGGAGGCGGGGCTGGTCGAAGCGACCAAGAGCGACGTCCCCTTGATAACGGAAGCCGCCCAGCACCTCGTTCGGGCCGGGGGGAAGCGGTTCCGGCCGCTGTTGCTGCTGTTGGCCGCGCGGTTCGGGGACGCCCACGCCCCCGGCGTCGTGCCCTCGGCCGTGGTGGTGGAGTTGACCCATCTGGCCACGCTCTACCACGACGACATCATGGACGAGGCCGAGGTCAGGCGTGGGGTGCCGAGCGTCAACGCCCGCTGGGACAACTCGGTGGCGGTGCTCACCGGTGACTTCCTCTTCTCCCGCGCCTCGACGATAGTCGCCGAACTGGGCGCGCCCGCGGTGCGGGTGCAGGCCGAGGCGTTCGAGCGGCTGGTCACCGGGCAGATCCAGGAGACCCAGGGGCCGCGCGCGGGGGAGGACCCGATCGCCCACCACCTGGAGGTGGTGGCGGGCAAGACCGGTTCGTTGATCGCGGTCGCCGGGCGCATGGGGGCGCTGATGGCGGGCGCGCCCGAGGCGACGATCGAGGTGCTGGCGCGGTACGGGGAGCTGATCGGGGTCGCGTTCCAGCTGGCCGACGACGTGCTGGACATCGCCAGTGACGGTACGGAGTCGGGCAAGACCCCGGGGACGGACCTGCGGGAGGGCGTGGCGACGCTGCCGGTGCTGCGCCTGCGGGAGCTGGCCGAACGGGACGGGGCGGCGGCCGACCGCGAGCTGGTCGCGCTGCTGGAGGGGGACCTGACGGACGACGGGCGGCTGGCGGAGGCGCTGGCCGGGCTGCGCGGTCACCGGGCGCTCGACCTGGCGAGGGCGGACGCCCGGGACTTCGCCGACCGCGCGGGGCGGGCGCTGGAGCCGCTGCCCGAGGTGCCGGCCAAGGCCGCGCTGCTCGACCTGTGCGTCTCGGTCTCCGACCGTACGCGTTGACGCACGCGGGGTAGCCGCCGCCCTTTCCGGCGCGGCCGGCCGGGAAACCCGCCCCGAGACCGGCGTCTGAGGCCGGCACCGAGCCCGACCCCTGAGACCGACCCCTGAGATCCGGTCGTTCTTCCCCTAGGGAAGGGGCGGACCGCAGGCCGGTTCGGTCGTCCTCTGGTCGTACACGGGATGCCGCCCACGGGCGGATGCCCCGGCGCCGCCGAGCTGTTGCAATGGAGACAGCCAGGAAGGGCGAGTGGAGGGGCATCCGATGGCCATGCAGGAGAACATCAGGAAGGCGGGGCTTCCCGTCGCCGTCCTGGCCGGGGTCGCGGCGATCGGCGTGGGCGTCTGGCCCGCGCTCGCCAGCGACGGCAGCCCGGATCTGCCGGAGATGACCGCCGAGGAGCTGGTGGTGCTGGTCGCCGAGTCCGACACGGCGCAGCTCTCCGGCACGGTGCGGGTGGAGAGCGACCTGGGCGTCCCGGACATGGGCGGGCTCGCCGAGGGCGTGCTGGGCAGCCTGGACGGCCCGGCCGGCCGGCTGGCCTCG
Organism: Streptomyces zhaozhouensis; assembly: GCF_900230195.1. Taxonomy (GTDB): domain Bacteria; phylum Actinomycetota; class Actinomycetes; order Streptomycetales; family Streptomycetaceae; genus Streptomyces; species Streptomyces zhaozhouensis. The sequence goes on along the minus strand of NZ_OCNE01000019.1, from coordinate 28,338 downwards.
CTGGCCGCGGGCGAGAGCACCCTGCGGGTCGCGATGGACGGCCCCGACCGGCAGCGGCTGGCCCTGGTGGACGGCTCCGACGAGTTCGCGGTGATCCACAACGGCGACCAGCTCTGGGCGTACGACAGCACGGAGAACGTGGTGTTCCGCGCCGACCTCGCCGAGGTCGGCGGGCAGGCCCCCGACGAGGGCGAGACCGAGGCGTGGATGGGCGATCTCACCCCGCAGGAGGCGGCCGAGCGGCTGCTGACCGAGGCGGACAGGGACGCGGAGATCGCGATGGACGGCACCGGCAGGGTCGCCGGCCGTGACGTGTACCAGCTGTCGATCGACCCGAGGGACGAGAGCCTCCCGCTGGCCTCGGCGCGGATCTCGGTGGACGCGGAGACCGGGGTGCCGCTCGCGGCGCGCGCCGAGTCGACCGGCGGGCAGACCGTCGATGTCGCGTTCTCCCAGGTCGACTTCGCGGCTCCGGCGGGCGGTGCCTTCGAGTTCTCGCCGCCGGACGGCGCCGAGGTGCTGGAGGCCGACCCGAACGAGCCGTTCGGCGGGCTGCTGGAGGAGCTGCTGCCCGGCGCGGCGCCCGGCGACATGCCGGAGTTCGACCCGGAGGAGCTGCGGGACGAGCTTCCCGAGGAGCTGCTGAACGAGCTGCCGCGTGAGGAGTTGGCGGAGACCAGGGACGAGGTCTCCGGCGAGATGCCGGAGTTGGCCGAGCTGATCGACGCGCTGCTGCGCTGACGCCCGGGGTGCCGACGCGTCGGGGGACGCGTCCGGGGGGACGGGGGCGGGTGGACCGTGGGGGCGGTCGGCCCGCCCCCACGGTGTTCTCCGGGGAGGAGAGGCGGCCCTGGCCGGTCGCCGGCGGCCCGCCGGGTGACGGGTGATGTACTTCCGGTATGAGGATTCCACTGGCGCTCGCCGCTCTGGGCGTGCTGCTGGGGTCCGTGGTCCTGATCTGTTTCGCGTTCTGGCGCCTTCTGCGCCGGGCCGGGATACCCGCCTGGTTCACGGCGGTGTTTCTGGTGGCCGGCGCGGTGATGGTGCTGGTGTCGGTCGGGCTGTGGGTGAGCGCGCATCCGGTGCTCTTTCCCGAGACGTCTCCGTGCTGGCCCTCGATGGAGCCGGAGACGCGCTGGTTCCCGCCCGACTCCCACTGCCGGCACGCCGACGGCGAGCTGAGATCGGTCAACGGGGCGCGCGGCAAGGCGGTGTTCTGGATCGCGTTCGGCGTCGTGACCGGCACCCTCGGCGTCGCGGCGGCTCGCCGCGTGCGCCGCTGACGTGTGCCACGCCGCCGACGTGCGCCGCTGACGTGAGCGGTCAGCGGCGGTCGGAGTCGGTCGCGTCCGGTCGGGGCGAGGGGGAGTCGTCGAACGGGGCGGCGGGCCGTTCCCTGGGTCGCCGGCCGTAACGGTTGACCCGGTCGGTCTCCGCCTTCAGGGCCCGCAGCCAGGGCACCCAGGGCCCCGGCCTGGCCCGGTTCGCCAGCCACAGGCCCCAGACGGTCACCACGCCCAGGGCGACGAGGGCCAGCAACCCGTCGTCCATGGACATCATCCTCGGGTGCAGCCAGTCGTTCCCCAACTGGAGCGCGCAGGCGCCCAGCAGGCCGAGCGAGCCGCCGACGAGATGACCGCGCCACACCGGGCCGCGCCGCCCGCGCGGCGGCAGGCCCACGTTCCGCTCCACCATCGCGAAGGTGAGCAGGGCGAGGATGGCCACCACCAGCACGCCGGCGCCCCAGTCGGTCCAGTTGGGCGGCTGGACCTCGTTGACCGACTCCTCCAGCATGTTCAACGCGATCGCGAACGGCACAAGCCCCCACAGCAGCCCCGAGGTCCCCGCCAACCACACCCGCCAGGAGGGGACTCGCGCGTCCCGCTCGGGCATTCTCCGCTCAGCCATCACGCCTCCTCGAAGCTTCACGATCGCACACCGCGCGTCGCGCGATCACCGGGGCGGGTCGGCCCGCCCGCGCGGCGCCCGTTCCGAGGCCCTAGCCGGCTCGCCCGGTGCTCTCCGGCCTACCGGCGGGCCCCTGGTCGGTTTCGAGCTGGTCGACCGGCACCTCGGCCGGGTCGGCCGGCACCTCGGCCGGGGTGTGGCGGGCGATCGTCCGATGGCGGCGGCGCGCCTGCCGCAACGCGTCCCAGGTCAACAGCGACAGTGCCGTCCACACCAGCCCGAAGCCGACCCACCGCTCCGGCGGCATCTCCTCGTGGAAGACGAGGAGTCCGAGGACGAACATCGTGGTCGGGGTGATGTACTGCAACAGCCCGATGGTCGACAGCGGCAGCCGCACGGCGGCGGCGCCGAAGAAGATCAGCGGCAGCGCGGTGGCCAGCCCGCTGACCACCAGCAGCGCCGCCTGGCTCGGCCCGCCGGTGGTGAACGTGCCCTCGCCGTTGGCCGCCACCACCATCAGGAAGACGAAGGCCGGCAGGAACTGGAAGACGGTGTCGGCGCTGAAGCCCTCAAGGCCGTTCAGCGCGAGCCGCTTCTTCACCAGGCCGTAGGTGCCGAAGCTGACGGACAGGGTCAGCGAGAGCCAGGGCACCTGCCCGTAGGCGACGCTCATCACGACGACGGCGGTGCCGCCGATGCCGACGGCGACCCACTGAAGGGTCCGCAGCCGCTCGCCGAGCAGCAGCACGCCGAGGGCGATGCTGAAGAGCGGGTTGATGAAGTAGCCCAGCGACGCCTCAAGCACCCGGTCGTTGGCGACGCACCAGATGTAGACGGACCAGTTGACGGCGATCAGCGTGGCCGAGAGCAGCGAGAGCGCCAGCTTCCTCGGCTGCCGTGCCAACGGGCGTATCCAGGACCAGTTGCGGACGAACAGCAGCAGCAACAGGGCGGTGGGCAGTGACCAGACGATCCGGTGGGCGAGCAACTGCGCGGGGGCGATGCCGTTCAGCAGCTCCCAGTAGAGCGGCATCAGTCCCCAGACCCCGAACGACGAGAGCCCGAACGCCAACCCCGACCTGCTGGTCGTCGCCGTTGCCATTACCGACCGCCTTCGAGAGAGTCCAGACCAAAGCCACCACCGACAGTAGCGTCGATGAGCGGCGCGGTCATTCCCGTCCCGGGGGATGAGCCGAGGGCGAGGCGACCCAGGCCCTAAGCGGGCAGCGTGAGGTCGATGTCGAGCGGGAAGGGCACCGTGAGCTTGAGCTGCTCGCGGTGGATGCCGGTCGGGACATAGACGCCGGTCGCCGGCTCCAGCTCGTGGACGAAGACGACGGGCCGGTCGTTCTCCGGCTCCACCCGCCAGAAGTGCGGAATCCCGGCCGCCGCGTACTTGCGCGGCTTGGTCTCCCGGTCCCGCGCCCGCGACTCGGCGGAGACCACCTCGACGGCGAGCACGACGTGCTCGGGGGCGAACGACGTCTGGCTGAGCCCGGAGACCCCCTCGGCACGCACCACCATCACGTCCGGCTCGGGCCGGTCCTTGGTGCCCAGCGTGACCGTCATCTCCCGCAGGACACGCAGCCCATCGGGCGTCGCGCGCGTCAGTTGGCCGGTCAGCAGCTCGACCGTCAGCAGGTGGAAGAGGGTCTGCGGACTCACGATTACCAGGCTCCCGTCGATCAGCTCCGTGTGGGGAGGCAGATTCGGCAGCCGGTCCAGATCATCCGCGACGTAGCCGTCCTGAGGAGGGCGTGGCCACTGGTAGGTGGGGTGGGGCTCAACACTCATCACTGCTCCCATGGCCAGATCCTCGCAGGGCATTTCAGGCTACTCGCCTCATACGACGATCCCCCACTCGAACGAGAGAGCGGGGGATCGGCGTGTTGACGAAGAGGCGGAACGCGCTGGTCAGCCCGCCACGGTCCAGGTGTCGCCGCCGGCCAGGAGCGCGGCGAGGTCGCCCTTGCCGCGGCGCTCCACGGCGTGCTCCAGCTGGTCGGCCATCTGGTCCTCGTAGGTCGGCCGGGGAACGCTGCGCAGCACACCGATCGGGGTGCGGTGCAGCGTCTGCGGGTCGGCCAGCCGGGACAGGGCGAACGCCGTCGTCGGCGTCGCCGCGTGGGCGTTGTGGACGAGGACGTCGTCGGTGCCCTCGGTGGCCACGTCGATCACCCGCAGCTCGCCGGACTCCCGGTCGCGGACCACGCCCTTCTCGCCCAGGCCGTCCTCGGCCGGCAGGCCGAAGCGGATCGGCTCGCCGTGTTCGAGACGGATCACGGCCTCCTGCGCCTGCTTCTTGTCCTTCAGCACCTCGAAGGCGCCGTCGTTGAAGATGTTGCAGTTCTGGTAGATCTCCACCAGCGCCGAGCCGTGGTGCTCCGCCGCCGCGCGCAGCACGCTCGTGAGGTGCTTGCGGTCCGAGTCGACCGTGCGGGCCACGAAGGAAGCCTCCGCGCCGAGCGCCAGCGAGACCGGATTGAACGGGGTGTCCAGCGAGCCCATCGGCGTCGACTTGGTGATCTTCCCGGTCTCCGACGTCGGCGAGTACTGGCCCTTGGTGAGCCCGTAGATCCGGTTGTTGAAGAGCAGGATTTTCAGGTTCACGTTGCGGCGCAGCGCGTGGATCAGGTGGTTGCCGCCGATGGAGAGCGCGTCGCCGTCGCCGGTCACCACCCACACCGACAGGTCGCGGCGGGCCGCCGCCAGGCCGGTGGCGATCGCCGGGGCGCGGCCGTGGATCGAGTGCATCCCGTAGGTGTTCATGTAGTACGGGAACCGCGACGAGCAGCCGATGCCGGAGACGAACGTGATGTTCTCCCTGGCCAGGCCCAGCTCGGGGAGGAAGCCCTGGACGGCCGCCAGCACGGCGTAGTCACCGCAGCCCGGGCACCAGCGGACCTCCTGGTCGGACTTGAAGTCCTTGGCGGTCTGCGGCTTGTCGGCGGTGGGGATGAGGGCCAACGGGGTGCGGGGCTGGAAGGGCGCCTCAGTGGACATCGTCCAGTGCCTCCTTGAAAGCGGACGCGAGCTGCTCGGCCTTGAACGGCAGTCCGGTCACCTGCGTCAGGGACCGCACGTCGACCAGGTACCTGGCGCGCAGCATGGTGGCCAACTGGCCGAGGTTCATCTCGGGGAGCAGCACCCGGTCGTAGGAGCGCAGCACCTCACCGAGGTTGGCGGGCAGCGGGTTCAGGCTGCGCACATGGGTCTGCGCCACCTTGCCGCCGTCCCGGCGGACCCGCCGGACGGCGGCCGTGATCGGGCCGTAGGTGGATCCCCAGCCGAGGACCAGGACCCGGGCCTCGCCGCTCGGGTCGTCCACCTCGACGTCGGGCACGGTGACGCCGTCGACCTTGGCCTGCCGCACGCGCACCATGTGCTCGTGGTTGGCCGGGTCGTAGGAGATGTTGCCCGTGCCGTCCTGCTTCTCGATGCCGCCGATGCGGTGCTCCAGGCCGGGGGTGCCGGGCACCGCCCAGGGACGGGCCAGCGTCTCCTCGTCCCGCTTGTACGGCCAGAACACCTCGCTGCCGTCGGGCAGCGTGTGGTTGGGCGCGGTGGTGAACCGCGTCCGCAGGTCGGGGAGTTCCGACGTCTCGGGGACCCGCCACGGCTCCGAGCCGTTGGCCAGGTACCCGTCGGAGAGCAGGAAGACGGGCGTGCGGTAGGTCAGCGCGATGCGCGCCGCCTCCAGCGTCGCGGAGAAGCACTCGCCGGGCGTGGCCGGCGCCACGATCGGCACCGGGGCCTCGCCGTTGCGCCCGTACATCGCCTGGAGCAGGTCGGCCTGCTCGGTCTTGGTCGGCAGGCCCGTGGAGGGCCCCCCGCGCTGGATGTCGATGATCAGCAGCGGCAGTTCGAGGGAGACGGCCAGGCCGATGGTCTCCGACTTGAGCGCGACACCGGGGCCCGAGGTCGTCGTCACGCCGAGCGCGCCGCCGAACGCCGCGCCCAGCGCCGCGCCGATGCCGGCGATCTCGTCCTCCGCCTGGAAGGTCCGCACCCCGAAGTTCTTGTGCTTGGACAGCTCGTGCAGCACGTCCGAGGCCGGGGTGATCGGGTAGGAGCCGAGGAAGAGCGGCAGGTCGGACAGCTGACCGGCGGCGACGAGGCCGTAGGCCAGCGCCAGGTTCCCCGAGATGTTCCGGTAGGTGCCGGCGGGGAACGCGGAGACCGCGGGCGCCACCTCGTAGGAGACGGCGAAGTCCTCCGTGGTCTCGCCGAAGTTCCAACCGGCGCGGAACGCCGTGATGTTGGCCTCGGCGATCTCCGGGCGCTTGGCGAACTTGGCCCGCAGGAACGCCTCGGTGTTCTCCGTCGGGCGGTGGTACATCCAGGAGAGCAGGCCGAGCGCGAACATGTTCTTCGAGCGGCCGGCCTCCTTCCTGGTGAGGTCGTACGCCTTCAGCGCCTCGACGGTGAGCGTCGTCAGCGGCACCCGATGGACCCGGTAGCCGTCGAGGCTGTCGTTCTCCAGCGGGTTCTCCGCGTAGCCGACCTTGGCCAGCGCGCGGGAGGAGAACTCGTCCGTGTTGACGATGATCTCGGCACCGCGCGGCAGGTCGGCCACGTTGGCCTTGAGCGCCGCCGGGTTCATCGCCACCAGCACGTTGGGCGCGTCACCCGGCGTGAGGATGTCGTGGTCGGCGAAGTGGACCTGGAAGGAGGAGACGCCCGGCAGGGTGCCGGCGGGCGCGCGGATCTCGGCGGGGAAGTTGGGCAGGGTGGAGAGATCGTTCCCCAGCGACGCGGTCTCCGACGTGAATCGGTCGCCCGTCAGCTGCATTCCGTCCCCGGAGTCCCCCGCGAACCGGATGATCACCCGGTCCAGACGCTGCACGTCCTTGTGGTCCCGGCTCCCCTGGTTGACCTCGGTGGTCACTGCTGTAGCCCTCCTTCGAGGCGGCTCTTGTCGGCCATGGTACGGGGAGTAAGGGTTGCCTTCCCATCCAGCTCACATAGCGGCCGCACGCGCTCGCCACCGGTGAGCACGCGCGGTGCTCGCGCCCGGTTCCCCCGTTGCCCCACGCGCCCCGCCCGGTGGGCCGACTTCCGGTGCGGCGCCGGTCGTTCGCCCCTCCTCAAGCGTGTCAGCGGGCTAGGAGTTGAGATAGGTGAGGACCGCCAGAACCCGGCGGTGATCTGTGTCACTCTGCGCCAAACCGAGCTTGATGAAGATGTTGCTGACATGCTTCTCCACCGCCCCGTGGCTCACCACGAGTTGCTGCGCCACCGCCGAGTTGGTGCGGCCCTCGGCCATCAGCGCCAGCACCTCGCGCTCCCGGGGGGTGAGCCCGGCCAGCACGTCCTGCTTGCGGCTGCGGCCGAGCAACTGCGCGACCACCTCGGGGTCCAGCGCGGTGCCGCCCTCGGCGACCCTGGTGACCGCGGCGACGAACTCGCTCACGTCCGCCACCCGGTCCTTCAGCAGATAGCCGACGCCCCGCGAGGAACCGGCGATCAGCTCCGTCGCGTACTGCTCCTCCACGTACTGCGAGAGCACCAGCACGCCCAGCGCGGGGAACCGCTGCCGCAGCCGCACCGCGGCCCGCACGCCCTCGTCCGTGTGGGTCGGCGGCATCCGCACGTCCGCCACCACCACGTCCGGCGGGCTTCCCGTCGCGGCGAGCCGCTCGACGGCGGTGACCAGCGCCTCCGCGTCGCCCACGCCCGCCACCACCTCGTGGCCCCGGTCGTGCAGCAGCCGGGTCAGTCCCTCCCGCAGCAGCACCGAGTCCTCAGCGATGACTACCCGCACCAGCCCACTCCCCGTGTCGAACCAACAGCTCTCAGCATCTCACCCCGGGCCGCCCGCCCGCCCCCGCTCACCGGGGGCGCACACCGCCACTGGTCCCGTCGCGGTCGCGCCAGGGGAGTTCGGCGGTGATGGTGGTGGGGCCGCCGTGGGGTGAGTCGATGGCGAGGAGGCCGTCGACGGCGGTGAGGCGTTCGGCGAGGCCGGCGAGTCCGCTGCCGGGGGTGGGGGTGGCGCCGCCTTGGCCGTCGTCGGTGACTTGGAGCATGAGGCGGTGGTGTGTGCGCCAGATGTCGATGGTGGCGTGGTGGGCTTGGCTGTGTTTGCTGATGTTCTGGAGGAGTTCGCTGGTGGTGAAGTAGGCGATGCCTTCGATGGCGGGTGCGGGGCGGGTGGTGAGGTCGATGTCGATGGTGACGGGGACGGTGCAGCGGGTGGCGACGGAGGAGAGTGCGGGGCCGAGTCCTCGGTCGGTGAGGACGGCGGGGTGGATGCCTCGGGCGAGGTCGCGGAGTTCCTGGAGGGCGAGTTTGACCTCGCCGTGGGCTTCGTCGACCATGCGGGCGGCGGTTTCGGGGTCCTGGGTGAGTTTCTCCTTGGCCAGGCCGAGGTCCATCGCGAGGGCGACGAGTCGTGCCTGGGCGCCGTCGTGCAGGTCCCGCTCGATCCGCCGCAGATCGGCGGCCGAGGTGTCCACCACGACGGAACGGTCCTCCTCCAGCTGCCACACCCGGGCGGCAGCCGAGGACGGGCCGAGCAGCGCGGAGACCATCGCCCGGTCCACGGCGCTCGTCGCCCGGATCAGGACGGCCCCCGCGACCAGCGTCAGCACCCCGACGGTCACCACGAACAGCAGGTCCAGCGGGCCGTCCCAGACCCAGCCGCCGCCCTCGCCGTCGACGCTGATGCCCGGCTTGTCGTCCAGCGCCCAGAACCACAGCGGGTAGCTGACCGAGCCCCAGCCGAGGCCCCAGACCACCGAGACCGCGGTGAACGTCACCAGCGCCCACGGCAGATGGACGATCGCGTAGGCCGTCGCCCGCCAGGAGGCGTTGTTGCGCAGCACCGCGCCGATCCACGCCAGCAGCCCCCGCTTGCCCTCCCGGGTCCGCAGCGGGTCGGGCGCCGGCACGTCCACGCCGAGCAGCAGCCGCGCCCGGCCGCGCTCCAGGGTGCCGAGCCCACGCAGCAGCAGCAGCACCCCGGCCATCAGCGGCAGGCCGACGAACGTGACCAGCAGGCCGCCGCTCATGGCCAGGCCGCTGACCGCGAGGGCGAAACCGATCAACGCCATCGGCAGGTTCAGCAGCCCGTACAGGCCCTCCCGCCAGGTGCGGGCGCCGAGGGTCAGACGCAGGACGCTCATCGGGGGTTCACTTCCTCAGATCCTTCGGATGGTGGCGCGGCCGGTCCCGGCCTGCCTTCGTGCCGGTTCCCGTCGCGGTCGCGCCAGGGGAGTTCGGCGGTGATGGTGGTGGGGCCGCCGTGGGGTGAGTCGATGGCGAGGAGGCCGTCGACGGCGGTGAGGCGTTCGGCGAGGCCGGCGAGTCCGCTGCCGGGGGTGGGGGTGGCGCCGCCTTGGCCGTCGTCGGTGACTTGGAGCATGAGGCGGTGGTGGGTGCGCCAGATGTCGATGGTGGCGTGGTGGGCGTGGCTGTGTTTGCTGATGTTCTGGAGGAGTTCGCTGGTGGTGAAGTAGGCGATGCCTTCGATGGCGGGTGCGGGGCGGGTGGTGAGGTCGATGTCGATGGTGACGGGGACGGTGCAGCGGGTGGCGACGGAGGAGAGTGCGGGGCCGAGTCCTCGGTCGGTGAGGACGGCGGGGTGGATGCCTCGGGCGAGGTCGCGGAGTTCCTGGAGGGCGAGTTTGACCTCGCCGTGGGCTTCGTCGACCATGCGGGCGGCGGTTTCGGGGTCCTGGGTGAGTTTCTCCTTGGCCAGGCCGAGGTCCATCGCGAGGGCGACGAGTCGTGCCTGGGCGCCGTCGTGCAGGTCCCGCTCGATCCGCCGCAGATCGGCGCTGGCCGTGTCGGTGACGACCATCCGGTCCGACTCCAGATCGGCGATCCGCCGCTCCAGCTCGTCCGACGGCGACAGCAGCACCCGCACCAGCGCCCGGTCCACCTGGCTCAGCCCCCGGGCCAGCCACGGAAGCACCGGCCAGGCGACGAAGAACGCCGGCAGCGTGATCGCCAGCGTCACCAGCGCCCACGGCAGCCGCACCACGACGAAGAGCGCGGAACGCCAGCCCACCGGGTCCCTCAGCAGCGCCCACAGCCAGCTGAGCAGACCGGGGCGGCGCAGCGCCCGCGCCGGGCTCGGCTCGTCCACCTCGACCGCGAGCAGCGCCCGCGCCCTGGCGCGTTCCAGCCGCCCGATCAGCCGGCAGCCCAGCAGGCCGAACGCCAGCACCGGCACGCCCACCAGGGTCACCGAGAGCAGCACCCCGGCGCCGAACCAGACCAGTACATAGGCGAACGCGACCAGCCCGAGCAGCCAGCTGGAGAGCAGGTAGGCGCACTCGCGCCAGGTCGCCGCCGGCAGCGGCGACCTCGGCGGGGGCAACGGCTCACCCACCCGCCCGCGCGAGCCTTCCCGGGTGTCTCGGCTGATCATGAGGACAAGACTGCCGGGTCGGCGGGAGCGGCACCATGGGGTGTGTCGGTGATCCACGGTGGGGCTACCCCCACCCCCGCGTCCGGCGGCCACCGGGCGCCCGCCATGGTCACAACGCGCCCACGACCGCCTAGACTCCCGTGCGTCAGCCCTCCCCGCCGTCGCCGGAGGCCCCAACGTGCCCGACTACTTCCACGGCTACACCGTCGTCGGTCTGGTCGCGGTGGTCGGCGTGCTCTTCGTCGCGTTCGCCTTCCTCGCCGGCCGGCTGCTGCGCCCCTCCGTGCCCACGCCCGAGAAGCTGATGGTCTACGAGTGCGGCGTCGACCCCGTGGGCGAGGGCTGGGCGCACACCCAGGTGCGCTACTACATCTACGCCTTCCTGTACGTGATCTTCGCGGTGGACGCCGTCTTCCTCTTCCCGTGGGCCACGGTCTTCGCCGCCGACGGCTTCGGCGCGGCGACCCTGGTGGAGATGTTCGTCTTCCTGGGCTTCCTGTCCGTCGGACTTCTCTACGCCTGGAGGAAGGGCGTGCTCACATGGACCTGAGACCGGCGCGAAGCGGCCTGGGGCCGCTGGCGCGGCTGGCGCCCGAGCCCATGAAGGTGATCCTCAACTGGGGCCGCCGCTACAGCCTGTGGGTCTTCAACTTCGGGCTGGCCTGCTGCGCCATCGAGTTCATCGCGGCCTCGATGTCCCGCCACGACTTCATCCGTCTCGGCGTCATCCCGTTCGCCCCCGGCCCCCGGCAGGCGGACCTGATGGTGGTCTCCGGCACCGTCACCGACAAGATGGCCCCGGCCATCAGGCGGCTGTACGAGCAGATGCCGGAGCCCAAGTACGTGATCTCGTTCGGCGCCTGCTCCAACTGCGGCGGGCCGTACTGGGACTCGTACTCCGTGACCAAGGGCGTCGACCAGATCATCCCGGTCGACGTCTACGTCCCCGGCTGCCCGCCCCGGCCGGAGGCGCTGCTCCAGGGCATCCTCAAGCTCCAGGAGAAGATCGCCGAGGAGTCGGTCGCGGAACGGTACGCGCCGCGCCCCTCGACCGCCGCCCTCACCAGCGACCTGGTGCGGAAGGACGCCCCGTGACCGACGGATGGCTGCCGCGCGCGGCGGCGGAGGTCTTCGGGGAGGGCGCGGTCGCCGAGGAGGCGTACGGGGTGCTGACGGTCGACGTGCCCGCCGGGGACGCCTGGCCGGCGGCGCTGGAGACCGCCCGCGCCGAGCTGGGCTGCGACTTCTTCGACTGGCTGAGCGCCGTGGACGAGCCGGGCGTGGGCTTGCGCGTCTGCGCTCATGTGGTGGCCCTCGGCACGCCGCCGCGCCGGCTGCTGCTGCGCACCACGGTCCCGCACGAGGCGCCGTCGCTGCCGACGGCGACCGGGGTCTTCGCGGGGGCGGCGTGGCACGAGCGGGAGACCCACGAGATGTTCGGGGTCGACTTCCCCGGCCATCCGGGGCTGGAGCCGCTGCTGCTGCCCGACGGCTTCGAGGGGCACCCGCTGCGCAAGGACTTCGTGCTGGCCGCCCGGGTGGCCAAGCAGTGGCCGGGCGCCAAGGAGCCGGGCGGGGAGACCCCGCGCCGCCGCCAGCCGCTGCCGCCCGGCGTGCCGGATCCGAACGAGTGGGGCCCGCTCAAGGGCCGCGCCCCCGCGCCGCCCGCCGGCGCCCGCGCCGCCGGCGCCGCCGGCGCCGCCGAGGGCCGCCCGGCCCGGCCGCGCCGGGCGCGCGCCGCGGGCGAGGGCTCGGCTTCGCAGCGGGCGGCGGCGGGCGAGGGGCGGCCGGCGCGGCCGCGTCGCTCCCGTTCGGCGAGCGAGGGCTCGGCCTCCCAGCGGGCCGCGCCCCGCGAGGCACCGACGGGCGGGAACGTGCCGCCGGACGACGCCCCGGACGGGTCCGCGACCGTCGACGCGCCGACCGTCGACGGGCCGACCGTCGACGGTCAGACCGCCGCCGAGGGGAACGCCGCCGACGGTCAGACCGCCGCCGAGGGGAACGCCGCCGAGGGGAACGGGGAGGGCTGAGTGGACTGGCTCGATGTCGCCGTGCGGGTGCTCGCCGTCCTGGTGGCGTTCCTGGTGCTGCCGCTGCTGGTCGGGCAGTTGGAGCACAAGGCGATGGCCCACATGCAGGGCAGGGTCGGGCCGATGCACGCCGGCGGGTTCCACGGCTGGGCGCAACTGGTCGCCGACGGCGTCAAGTTCGCCCAGAAGGAGGACACCATCCCGGACGGCGCCGACCGGCTGATCTTCCGGTTGGCGCCCGGCGTCGCGCTGGTGCCCTATCTGGTGGTGCTGATCGCCATCCCGCTCGGTCCCGACGGCATGGTCGGCCAGGCAGTCGACGCGGGGATCTTCTTCGTGCTGGCGGCGCTCGGCGTCGGCGTGCTGGGCTCGCTGATCGCCGGCTGGGCGTCGGCCAACAAGTACGCGCTGCTCGGCGGGTTGCGCACGGCCGCCCAGCTGATGGCGTACGAGCTGCCGCTGCTGCTGGCCGCCGCCTCGGTGGCGATGGCCGCCGGCACGCTGAGCCTGCCGGGGATACTCGACGCGTTCGAGTGGTGGTGGGTGCCCTGGCAGCTGGTGGGCGCCTTCGTCTTCTTCACCGCCGGCCTCGCCGAGCTGCAACGGCCGCCGTTCGACGCGCCGATCGCGCCGGAGGAGATCATCTTCGGCGCGTACACCGAGTACTCGGGGCTGCGCTTCGCGCTCTTCCTGCTCGCCGAGTACGCGGGGATCGTGGTCGTCTCGGCGCTGACCGCGGTGCTCTTCCTCGGCGGCTGGCACGGTCCCTGGTCGGACCAGCTCGGCTGGCTGTGGACCCTGCTGAAGACCGGCGTGCTCTGCTTCGTGGTGATCTGGGCGCGCGTCGCCTGGCCACGGCTGCGCGCCGACCAGATCCAGAAGTTCGCCTGGACCGTGCTGGTGCCGCTCGCGCTGGCCCAGATCGCGTTCACCGGAGTGATCAAGGTGGTGACTGGATGAGCCTGGGATCGGGGCTGGCCAAGGGGTTGGCGATCACGTTGCGCACGATGACCCGGCGCGCGGTCACCGCCCAGTACCCCGAGTCGCAGCCCGAACTGCCGCCGCGCAGCCGGGGCGTGATCGGGCTGTTCGAGGAGAACTGCACCGTCTGTATGCTCTGCGCGCGCGAGTGCCCCGACTGGTGCATCTACATCGACTCGCACAAGGAGACGCTGCCGGCGACCACGCCCGGCGGCCGGGACCGCAGCAGGAACGTGCTGGACCGGTTCGCGATCGACTTCTCGCTGTGCATGTACTGCGGCATCTGCGTCGAGGTCTGCCCGTTCGACGCCCTGTTCTGGTCGCCGGAGTTCGAGTACGCGACCACGGACATCTCAGAACTGACCCACGAGCGGGAGAAGCTGCGCGCCTGGATGTGGACGGTGCCCGAGCCGCCGCCGCTCGACCCCGCCGCGGAGGAGCCGAAGGAGATCGCCGCGGCGCGCAAGGCCGCGGAGAAGGCCGCCGAGAAGGCCGCCAGGGCCGCGGAGTCCGGGGCGGCCGGGCCGGACGCGGGGGAGGGGAGCGGATGACCGAGCGGGAACTCCTCTCGACCTCGGGCCAGGAGATCGTCTTCGTCCTCGTCGGCCTGATGGTCCTCGGCGCGGCCGTGCTCTGCGTGACCACCCGGCAACTGGTGCACGCCGCCCTCTGGCTGGTCGTGGCGCTCGGCGGGCTGGCCGTCGAGTACCTGCTGCTGACGGCCGAGTTCGTGGCCTGGGTGCAGGTGCTGATCTATCTCGGCTCGGTCGTGGTGCTGCTCCTCTTCGGGCTGATGCTCACCCGCGCCCCCATCGGCCCCTCGCCCGACGCCGACTCGGGCAACCGCCCGGTGGCGCTCGCCGTCGCGCTGGCCTCGGCGGCCTGCCTGGTGACGCTCGTGGTCGACGCGTTCCGCACCACCTGGATCGACCTGGACGAACCCCACGGCCGGTCCGACGCCTTGGGCGACAGCCTCTTCCGCACCTGGGTGCTGCCGTTCGAGGCGCTGTCGGTGCTGCTGCTGGCCGCGCTGGTCGGCGCCATCGCCCTCTCCCGCGCGCGCCGGGCGCGCGCCGGCACACCGGCGGACGGGGGCGGGCGCTGATGCACCTGGTCTATCCGGCGGTGCTCTCCTCGCTGCTCTTCTGCGTCGGGGTCTACGGCGTGCTGGCCCGCCGCAACGCCATCCTGGTCCTGATGTCGGTCGAGCTGATGCTCGCCGCCGTCAGCCTCAACCTGGTCGCCTTCGACGTGTGGCTCGGGGACGAGGTCCACTCCGGCCAGGTCCTCACCCTCTTCCTCATCGCGCTGGCCGCCGCCGAGATCGGCGTCGGCCTCGCCATCGTGCTGCTCGTCCACCGCGAACGCGGCAGCTCCGCCGTCGACCGGCTGCGCGCGCTGGCCGACCGCGACGGGAACGAACCCGACCGCGCCGGTCCCGAACCCGGACCCGAGGGCGCGGCGAGCCGGGAGACCACCACCACGTGAACACCACGACCGCCGCCGTCCTCGTCCCGCTGCTGCCCGCGCTGGCCGCCGCCGTCATCCTGCTGACCGGGCGCCGCGCGCCGGGCTACGTCCAGCCGCTGGCCGTGGTGCCGACGCTGGCCTCCGCCGCGCTCGCCGTGTTCGTCGCCGTGCGGCAGAGCGGCCGGGAGCCGCTGCTCGCCTCCACCGAGCTGACGCCCACCGGCAACCCCACCCTCCCGGTCGAACTGGCCGTCCGGCTCGACGGGTTCGCCGTCCTGGTGGCCGTGCTGGTCGCCGTCGTCGCCGGCTGCGTGCAGCTGTACTCCACCGGCTATCTGCGCGGCGACCCCCGCTACGCCTCGTACGCGGCCCTGGTCTCCCTCTTCACCTCGGCGATGCTGCTGGTCGTCTACACCGACGACCTGGTGGTGCTGCTCGTCGGCTGGGAGGTCATGGGCATCTGCTCGTACTTCCTCGTCGGCCACTACTGGGAGACCGCCACCGCGCGCTCCGCCTCGCTCAAGGCGTTTCTCGTCACCAAGCTGGGCGACGTGCCGTTCGTGATCGGCATCCTCGCGCTCGCCTCGGACGCGGGCAGCTTCCGGATCAGCGACATCGTCGCGCGGCTCTCCTCCTCCCTCTCCGGCTTCGAGCTGTCGCACCCCACGCTGGTGGCGCTGCTGCTGCTCGCCGGTGTCGCCGGCAAGTCGGCGCAACTGCCGCTGCACACCTGGCTGCCCGACGCCATGGCCGGCCCGACGCCGGTCTCCGCGCTGATCCACGCCGCCACCATGGTCGCCGCCGGCGTCTACTTCGTCGCCCGGCTGCTGCCGGTCTTCGCCGCCTCGGCCGCCGCCCTGGTGGTGCTGGCGGCGCTGGCCGCGCTCACCATGGTCGGGTCGGCGCTGGCCGCGCTCGCCCAGGACGACATCAAACGGGTGCTGGCCTACTCGACCATCGGCCAGCTCGGCTTCATGGCCGGCGCCCTGGCCGTCGCCGACCGGGAGGCCGCGGTCTTCCACCTGCTCACCCACGGGGCGTTCAAGGCGCTGCTCTTCCTGGCCGCCGGCGTGCTGATCCAGACCGCCGGCACCGGCTCGCTGGCCGCCATGTCCCGGATGCGGGAGCTGCGGCGCCGGGCGCCCGACGCGTTCTGGGCGACGACGGTCGGCCTGCTGGCGCTGGCCGCGGTCCCGCCGTTCGCCGGGTTCTTCTCCAAGGAGGCGGTCATCGGCGCCGCCGAGCACGCCGCCCTCGACAACGAGCACGGCGTCTCCTCCAGCCTCGCCGCGCCCGCCGCCGCCGGCTGGATCGTGCTGGTCGCCGGCCTGGCGACGGCGCTGCTTACCGCCGCCTACGCCACCCGGCTGTGGCTGCTCGCCTTCCACGACCCGGTCGACGCCCGCGTCGAGTCACTGCCGCCCGGCGAACGCGCCTCCTCCGCCATGACCGGCGTGCTCTGGGTGCTGATGGTCCCCTCGCTGCTGCTGGGGCTGGCCTACGGCAAGCTGTCCGACTGGCTCGACGGCGGCTCGCTCGCCCCGACCCTGACCACGTCCGTGCTGGCCACCGGCGCCGCCGTCCTCGGCGGCACCGCCGTCTACGCCACCTGGCGCCGCGCCTACGAGAGCGCCCAGGCCGAGGACCCGGCGCCCGCGCTGCTCGGGCCGCTGGCCCGGCACGCCGAGGCCGGCTTCCACCTGGACGCGGTCTACGCCGCCGTCGTGGTCCGGCCGGTCGACGCGGCGGCCGGGCTGGTCCGTCACCTGGACCGCGCGGTGATCGACACCTATGTGCGGGGCGCGGCCGGCGCCCCCGGCCTGCTGGGCACGCTGGCCCGCCGCGCGGGAACCGGCAACGTCCAGACGTATCTGAGCGCGCTGGTCGCCGGGGCCCTGGTCCTCGGCGTCGCCGCCGTGCTCGTCGCGGTGGGGGACTGACCTGTGATCACGCTCTCGGGGACCGCCCAACAGGCTCTGCTGCTGGCCGCGTTGGGGCTGCCGCTGGTCGGCGCCCTCGCCGCGCTGCTGCCCGCGCCCCCGGGGCTGCGCGGGCCGGGCGGGCCCGAACGCGACGTGCTGCGGCACGGGGTGACCGTCACCGGCGCGGTGCTGGCGATGACCGTCGTCCTGGCGTTCGCCTTCGACCACGCCCGCGCCGGCGCGGTGCAGGCCGAGACCGACGTGGCCTGGGTGCCGGCCTGGAACGTCCGGCTGCACCTGGGCGTCGACGGGATCTCGCTGCCGCTGCTGGTGATGACGGCGCTGCTGACGTTCCTCGCCGCGCTGCACGCCTACTTCCGGCCGCCGACCGGCCCCGGCACGCCGGGGCCGCGCGCGTTCGTCGCGCTGCTGCTGCTCCTGGAGACCGGGATGCTGGCCACCTTCGCGGTGCTGGACCTGGTGCTCTTCTTCCTCGCCTTCGAGACCGTGCTGATCCCGATGTACTTCCTGATCGCACGGTGGGGCAACGGGCCGGAACGGGCGGCGGCGGCCCGGAAGTTCGTGCTCTACACCGTGCTCGGCTCCGTGCTGATGCTGCTCGGCCTGCTGCTGGTCGGGCTGCGGGCCGGCACGTTCGACATGCTCTCGCTCGCCCAGGCCCAGGGCTCGGGGCTGACCAGGACGACCCAGATCCTCGCGGTGCTGGCGATCGGCCTCGGGCTCGCCGTGAAGGCCCCGATGTGGCCGCTGCACAGCTGGCTGCCGGCCGCGCACACCGCCGCGCCCACCGTCGGCTCGGTGCTGCTGGCCGGCGTGCTGCTGAAGATGGGCGCCTACGGGCTGGTGCGCATCGCGCTGCCGGTGGCACCCGAGGGGATGCGGGTCCTCGCGCCCTACCTCGGCGCGTTCGCCGTCGTCGGCATCGTCTACGGGTCGCTCGCCTGCCTGTCCCTGGTGCGCACCGGCGGCGACCTCAAGCGGCTGATCGCGTACTCCTCCGTCGGCCACATGGGCTTCGTGCTGCTCGGCGTCGCCACCATGACCCACAGCGGGGTCAACGGCGCGCTCTTCGCCGGCGTCGCCCACGGGCTGATCACCGGGCTGCTGTTCTTCCTCGTCGGCGCGCTGAAGGAACGCACCGGCTCCACCGACATCGGCGCCCTCGCCGGCGAGGCCGGCGCCGCGCTCTACGGCCGCGCACCG
Organism: Streptomyces zhaozhouensis; assembly: GCF_900230195.1. Taxonomy (GTDB): domain Bacteria; phylum Actinomycetota; class Actinomycetes; order Streptomycetales; family Streptomycetaceae; genus Streptomyces; species Streptomyces zhaozhouensis. The sequence continues at coordinate 10,426 of NZ_OCNE01000019.1, read as the reverse complement.
CGCTTCGGCGGGCTGCTGGCCTTCGCCGCGGTCGCCTCGCTCGGGCTGCCCGGGCTCGCCGGGTTCTGGGGCGAACTCCTCGCCATGCTCGGCGCGTTCCACCCGGGCGACGAACTCAGCAGGCCCGCGTTCTGGACCTACCTCGCGGTGGCCGCCCTCGGCACCCTGCTCACCGCCGCCTATCTGCTGCTCGTGGTGCGGCGCGTCTGCATGGGGCCGACGCCGGCCGGGGGCGTCAAGCCGCTGCCCGACCTGGCCGGGCACGAGTACGCGGTCTACACGCCGCTGGTCGCGCTCACCGTGCTGGCCGGGCTCTGGCCGGCCGTGCTGGTCAACCTCACCGATCCCGCCGTGCAGCTCCTTCTGCCGGGAGTCGTCCGATGAACCTGATCCAGAACGTGGACTGGGCCGCCCTCGCGCCCCCGCTGGTCGTCGCGGTCACCGCCGTGGCGGTGCTGGTCGCCGACCTGTTCCTGCCGGCGTCCCGCCGGAACCTGCTCGCCTGGCTCGCGATGGGCGGCCTGGCGCTGGCGCTGCTGGCGCTGCTGCCGCTGTGGGACGACGACCGCGCCACGTTCTGCCTCGCCGACGACCCCGGGCTCTGCTCCTACACGGCGGACCGCTTCGCGCTGGTCGTCCAACTGCTGGTACTGGGCGGCGCGCTGCTCTCGGCGCTGCTGACCGTCCCCGAGCTGGGCTCGACGGATGAGGGCGACGGGGAAAGGGAGGGGCTGCCGGGCGGCGAGTTCTGGTTCCTGCTGCTCGCCTCGGCCTCCGGCGCGGCGCTGCTGCCGGCGGCGCGCGACCTGGCGACCCTGGTGCTCGCCCTTGAGGTGACCACGCTGCCGGCATACGCGCTGGTCGGGCTGCGGCGCGGCGGGGACGGGGCGGAGGCGGCCCTGAAGTTCTTCCTCTCCTCGGTGACCGCCACCGCCGTGGGCCTGCTGGGCGTCAGCTTCGTCTACGCGGGCGCCGGCAGCCTCTTCCTCGGCGAGATCGCCACCGCGCTGCCCGACGCCGACCCCAGGCTGGCGACCCTCGCGAAGGCGGGCGTCGCGCTGACCCTGGTCGGCTTCGTCTTCAAGATCGCCGCCGTGCCGTTCCACTTCTGGGTCCCCGAGACCTACCGGGGGGCGCCGCTGCCGGTCGCCGGCTATCTCTCCGTCGTCGGCAAGGCGGCCGGGCTCGCCGGCCTCGCCCTGGTCACCACCGTCGCCTTCCCGGCCCACGCCGACACCTGGGGCCCGCCGCTGGCGGTGCTCGCGGGACTGACCATGACCGTCGGCAACGTCGTCGCGCTGCGCACGGCGGTCGCCGGCGCGCACAGCGCGGTGCGGCTGCTGGCCTGGTCCTCGGTCGGGCAGGCCGGCTATCTGCTGGTGCCGCTGGCCGCCGCCGGCTACGTCGAGGGCGCCGCGGGGCGGGGCGACGCGGTCGGCGCCGCGCTGGCCTATGCGCTGATGTACGGCGCGGTGAACCTGGGGGCGTTCGCCGTGCTCGCACTCGTCGTTCAGGACGCGCGCGCCACGGGAAGCGGGGACGGCCGCCGCGTCGCTGACTTTCGGGGCCTTTTCGCCCGGCGTCCGCTGGCCGCGCTGGCGATGGCGTTCTTCCTGCTCTGCCTCGCGGGGCTGCCGCCCGGCGTGATCGGGCTCTTCGCCAAGGTGGCGGTCTTCCGCGCGACGGTCGACGCGGGGCTCGGGGTGCTGGCGGTGGTGCTGGCGGTGAACGTGGTCGTCGCGCTCTCCTACTACCTGCGCTGGACGGCGCTGCTCTTCCAGCCGGCGGACGAGGCCGGGACGGGCCCCGCCGCGACCGACCTCGCCGTGACCGTGCCCGCGAACGCGACCGACCCCGCCGCGACCGGCCCCGCCGCGTCCGTGCCCGTGACCGGCGGGGGCGCCGCCACGGCCGCCCCGTCGCGCGTCCCCGGCCGGCGGGCGCTCGCCCCCGGCGTCGCGATCGCGCTCGCCGCCGGCGTCGCGCTGGCCCTCTCCGTCGTGCCGCAGCTGGTCCTGACCCTGACGAACGGCGGGCTGTAGCCGGGCGTGCCGGCGGGGCGCGGGCGGGGCGTCGCCGGCACGCCCGGGGCCCGCCGCCCGGGGCGCTCGGGAACGCATCCCCTTCGTGTGGCGTTGTGCACTTCGGGAGTGTCCACTGAGAGTGGAGATACCCGCCATCCGGGATGATCCGGGCACCCCCACGCGCGCGATCTGGAGGGCACACCGTGCACCGCCGGCACAACGGACTGAGGACGGCCGCACTGCTGGGCGGCATGTCCGCACTGATCCTGGTCATCGGCAGCCTCTTCGGCCGCACCGGGCTGCTCATCGCCCTGGTGGTCGCGTTGGCCACCAACGGCTACGCCTACTGGAACAGCGACAAGCTCGCGCTGCGCTCCATGCGCGCCCGCCCGGTCGGCGAGTTCGAGGCGCCCGGCCTCTACCGGATGGTCCGCGAGCTGGCCGGCCAGGCCCGCCAGCCGATGCCCCGGCTGTACATCTCGCCCACCGAGGCGCCCAACGCGTTCGCCACCGGAAGGAACCCGAGGAACGCCGCCGTCTGCTGCACGGAGGGCATCCTCCGCCTGCTCGACGAGCGCGAGCTGCGCGGGGTGATCGGACACGAGCTGAGCCATGTCTACAACCGCGACATCCTGATCTCCTCGGTGGCCGGGGCGATGGCCTCCGTGATCATGTTCCTGGTCAACTTCGCCTGGTTTCTTCCGCTCGGCCGCGACGACGAGGAGGGGCCAGGACTGGTGGGGATGCTGCTGGTGATGATCCTCGGGCCGATCGCCGCCTCGCTGATCAGGCTCGCGGTCAGCCGCTCCCGCGAGTACGAGGCGGACGCGGCCGGCGCCCGGCTCACCGGCGACCCGCTCGCCCTGGCCAGCGCGCTGCGGAAGCTGGACGCCGGTACCCAGCGGCTGCCGTTGCGCCCCGAGCCGCAGTTGGAGACGGCGAGCCACCTGATGATCGCCAACCCGTTCCGCAGGGGCGAGGGCATGGCGCGGATGTTCGCGACCCACCCGCCGATGACCGAACGGATCGCCCGGCTGGAAAGGATGGCGGGCGGCGGGCGTTGACGCCATGCTGTCTGGGTGCGAACCCTTCTGAACGTTATCTGGCTCATCTTTTCCGGCCTCTGGATGGCACTCGGTTACGCGATCGCGGGCGCGATCTGCTGCGTGCTGGTGGTCACCATCCCGTTCGGCCTGGCCTGCTTCCGCATCGCCCGCTACGCCCTCTGGCCGTTCGGCTACCGCGTCACCGACCGGCACGACGCCGGGGTGGCCTCCGGAGTGGGCAACGTGATCTGGCTGATCGTGGCGGGCATCTGGATCACCCTCGGCCACATCGCCGCCGGTGTCGCGTTCTGCGTGACCGTGATCGGAATCCCCTTTGGCATCGCTCACTTCAAGATGATTCCGGTCTCCCTGATGCCGCTCGGGCGCGAGATCGTGCCCGTCTGACGGCGTTCCCCGATCACCGCGTTCGTCTGACACAGCCCGACACAGCCCGACACAGCCCCGGGGCCCCGCCCTGCCCACCGGTGGTGGCCCGTGCCACCGGCGGCCCGCGTGTGTCGGGACGCCGGAACGCGCCGAGGGCCCGGGAGATCCTCCTTCTCCCGGGCCCTCGGCGCGCGTCCCCGTCTCGGGCTCACTGCCGCTTGGCGGCCTCCTCGGCGCGCGCGCCGGCGGCTTCCTCCTCCTCGCGCGCCCCCTCGCCCTTCTTCGCGGTCACATAGCGCTCCCGCAGATAGCGGATCCCCTCGTGGAGCAGCGTGATCCCCAGCGCCAGACCGAGCCCGAGCATCACGCCGCGCAGCGGCTCCTCCTCGAAGGCGTGACCGCCTATGTAGCCGATGGCCGTCGAGTACACCGCCCAGGAGATCGCGGCGACCGTGTCGTAGAGCGTGAACGAACGCAGCGGGTAGCCCGTGGCCCCCGTGGTCAGCGTCGCCGCCGTCCGCCCGCCCGGGATGTAGCGGGCGACCACCAGCACCAGGCCGCCGCGCTTCTCCAGCATCCTGGCCACCGCGTCGTACGCCTTGCGGGTGCGCGAGCCCGGTTTGAGCTTGGCGTAGATCCGCGCGCCGGACTTCCGCCCTATGTAGTACGAGATGTGATCCCCCGTGAACGCGCCCAGCGCGGCCACCACGATGATCAGCACCACATTGGGCTCACCGTTCGCGGCAGCGAAGACCGCCAGGGTGATGACCAGCGTCTCGCTGGGCACCACGGGGAAGAATCCGTCGAGCATGGCGATGGCGTACAACGCCAGATACACCCAGGGGGTGGCGACGAAGTCCTCGACCGCCTGGAGGATGGCATCGTTCATGTCCGCAAGGCTAAGGAATGGAAGCCCTCAGCGCTGCTGTTGATCCGTAACGGCCATGTCCGGCTTTCGTGCCGCCACCCCCGTCCGCCGCCGCCGCGACCACCGGGCACCCCCCTGAGCGCGTGCCGGAGGTCGCGACCAGCGCACGTCCCGGCTCGACAGCGTGTGCGAGATCACACCCGGGGGCGCGGTCGGTTCCCCGGCGGGTTCGGGCCGGTCGGCGACCCGACACCCCGTCGGCGCACCGCCCGGAGCGCGCCTCCGGCCTCGCGCCCGGGGCGCGCACCGCGGCGCACCGCCTCGGGGCACGCGCCGGTTCTCGGCGCCACGCGACCCGTCGCGTTCGCGAACCAGTCGCCCGTTCCCGCCGTGCGCTCCCGTCGCGCGTCGCCCCGCGCCCGCTCCCGTCACGCGTCGCCCCGCGCCCGCGCCCGCGCCGGGCGTGCGCGCCCCGCGCCCGTTCCCCGGCGCCCTCGCTCGCGGCTCAGAGCCAGCCGTTCCGCCGAAACCCCCGGTGGATCAGCCAGCTGGCCGTCGCGATGACCGTGAGCACCAGCGGGTAGCCGAACCGCCAGCCCAGCTCCGGCATGTGCTTGAAGTTCATCCCGTAGACCCCGCAGACCATCGTCGGCACGGCGATGATCGCCGCCCACGCCGTGATCTTGCGCATGTCCTCGTTCTGCGTCGCCTGCACCTGCGCCAGGTTCGCCTGGAGGATCGAGTCGATCAGGGCGTCATACCCGTTGACCTGGTCGGAGACCCGGCTCAGATGGTCCGCGACGTCCCGGAAGTAGCTGCGGATCTCCGGGTGGACCACCCCGATCGGCGTCTCCGACAGCTGCTGGAGTGGCCGGTCAAGCGGCGTGACCGCCCGCTTCAGCTCCAGCAGTTCGCGCTTGAGCTGGTAGATCCGTCCCACCTGCGAGGCGTCGCCCCTGGTGTCGGCGAAGACGGCCGACTCGACCTCGTCGATGTCCTTCCTGACGTCGGCCGCCACGTCCAGATAGTGGTCGACCACCTGGTCGGCGATCGCGTGCAGCACCGACGCCGGGCCCTTCGCCAACTGCTCCGGGTCCTCCTCCAGCCGCCGCCGCAGCGCGCCCAGCGCGCCGTGGGCGCCGTGCCGCACCGTGATCACGAAGTCGGCGCCGACGAAGACCATGATCTCGCCGGTCTCCACCACCTCGCTGGTCGAGGTCAGTTCACCGTGGCTGACATAGCGCACCGTCTTGAGCACCATGAACAAGGTCTCGTCGTAACGCTCCAGCTTGGGCCGCTGGTGGGCATGGACGGCGTCCTCGACGGCCAACGGGTGCAGGCCGAACTGCTCGGCCACACCCGCCAGTTCGCTCTCCGTCGGCTCGAAGAGGCCGATCCACACGAACATCCCGCGCGCGCCCCGGCGCCGCACCCGCGCGATGGCGGCGGCGGGATCGCGCGGGCCGGGGTGGCGCACCCCATCGCGGTAGACCGCGCAGTCGACGACGGCGTCGCCCGTGGGGCCGCCGCCGTCGTCGACCGCGGCCACCGGCTCGGCCGCGCGCGGCCGCCAGGCCGCCTCGAACGCCGCGCGCAGCGGACGGATCACGCTCATGCCACCTCCTGATCGCCCCCTGACGCCGCGCCCACCGGCCCCGAGGTCACCGGTAGTTGACGAACTGCACCGCGAAGTCGAAGTCCGCCTCCTTCACCAGGCGCTGCACCTCCTGGAGGGAGTCCCTGCTCTTGGAACTGACCCGCAGCTCGTCGCCCTGCACCTGGGCCTTGACGCCCTTGGGGCCCTCGTCCCTGATCAGCTTGGCGACCTTCTTGGCGTCGTCGGTGGAGATGCCCTCCTTGACGGTGGAGACCAGCCGGTACTCCTTCCCCGACGCCTGCGGCTCCCCGGAGTCCAGCGCCTTCAACGAGATGCCGCGCTTGATCAGCTTTGACTGGAAGATGTCCAGAATGGCCTTCGCCCGCTCTTCGGCGTTGGCCCGAATCTCGATCGCCTCCCCCGACCAGCCGATGGAGGCGCCGACCCCGCGGAAGTCGTAGCGCTGGGAGATCTCCTTGGCGGCCTGGTTGAGGGCGTTGTCGACCTCCTGCCGATCAACCTTGGAGACGATGTCGAAACTGGAGTCGGCCATGGTGGTGTGGGCTCCTCACACATCCGGATCGGACACGGTCGCCGACAGCCTAGCCACCGCCGCCCCCGTTCGACCCGGCGTAACCGAGTGGCGAACCACCCCCACCCATCGGGTATGGTTTAACCGCAGCAAGGCGGTGTGCCCGAGCGGCCAAAGGGAGCAGACTGTAAATCTGCCGGCTCAGCCTTCCCAGGTTCGAATCCTGGCGCCGCCACAGTGCGATTAAGGCCCTCTGACCAGCGACTACGGCTGGGCGGGGGGTCTTTTTGCTGGGCTGGGAGTGTTCGAACGGGCGAGAGTCGAAAAGCCCTCTATGTGCCGTTTCGCCCCGAGGGTATCTCGGTGCGTGTCAGCCCGTGTCCCCCATGCGTCCCCCAGACGTCCTTCGCGTTCGGGGTGCTTCCGTGCCTACCGCTGCGACGCGTCCCATTCCCTCATGGCGGTCTCGATGCGGTGGTTGGAGCGTTCCTCGCTCTGGGCGCGGACCTTTGCGTAGACGCGGAAGTGCACGGCGAGGCTGTGCCCGGCGCGGCGGGCACACTCGGCGGGGTCGACGCCGGAGCTGAGCCAGAACGAGACGCCCGCGTGCCGCAGGTCGTAGGGGCGGCGGGCGAGTCGTGTGGCCGCCTCCTCCTCGGTCAGAGCCGCTTCGCGCGCGCGGGCCCAGACCTCGCCGTAGCCGCTCTCCTGGAGGACACCCTCGCGGCCGGTGCGGAAGAGCCGTCGCGGCGGGAATTGGCGGGGATCGTCTCCCGCTCGCGGTCGACAAAGGCGCGGGTGTGGTCATACCAGGTGACCGCGCCCCTCAGAGCCCGCAGTTCGGAAGCCGGCAGCCCGGTGTTCGTGTCGTAGCGCTCGCCGCGGCGGAGCGCCCCCTCGGCTCGGACCGGCGGCCGTCGGCCTGGGGTTTCAGGGGGAAGCTCCTGGAGTGCTGCCGGTTCCCGACCCCGATGGAAGGCGGCTCGGGCGATGTCCAGTTCGGTCAGTACGTCGGTGAGCCTCAGGTGGGGCTCGCGGGAAGAAGCATGGCTGATCGGCTCCGTGGGGGAAGGGCAGGAGAAATGAAGGGCCACGCTTCCGGAAAGCCACCGCACGAAGTGGCTTTCCGGCGACGCCGGACGGGAAAGAGCGCTCAGAGGTGTTACGGCTGGTGGACGGTTTCCGTGTCCGGGTGACGTGCGGCGAACCGGGCCGGCACGCGTCAACGTGCCTGATCGCCTCCGGCTCCGCGCCTGTCGCGCACGGTGCGCTGGACGCGCCGCGGACGGGACGGGGCGGAACGAGCCCGGTGGTCGCGCGCACCTCGGCGAAGCGCCCAGCGCCCTGTCCGCTCGGCCACGTGCCTTCCACGTGCGGCGGCAGCGCGTCGGTGCTCGCTTCGGCGTAGGCGTCGCGTGCCGCAGCGACCTCGTCTACGGCCCGCTGGACGCCCGCAGTTGAGCGAGGGTGTCGTCGGGCTCCGCACGCGCCCCGGGCTGCCGGCTGCCGCGCGCGCTGCCAACTCGCCCTTGAAGAGGTCACGCACGTCGCGCTCGGTCTGCCCGATCAACCGGGCGATCGCGGCCCGACGCCCTCGCCCCGGCACGGGCGGACTCCGCTCCACCCCACGCCCTGCGTGCGGCCCGCGCCCGCTGCTCCTCGCTCAGCGGGTCGACGTGGGCGTCGGCCACTAGGCTGTTGCGACACGCCCCGCGCGCCGGGAGCTCGTCGCGCAGACGGTGGCATCGTTCCTTGGCGGCCCGGCGCTTGGCGATCCGTTTGCGTCAGTCATGAAAACCCACCGCAGAGACCCGGCTGCTCACCTTCATCGTCCGAATGCCGGGCAACGGGCGCGCTCGTTCGGGTGGGTCGCATGTTGTGCCCGGGAGAAGCTGGAGGCGCGGGCCGATGGGAATCACCGCGCTCCGCGCTGCCCGGGACACCCCCGCTCGCGCGGGGAGGACCTCGCCCCACCCCTCCTCGTCGTCAGTCGTGACGGGACACCCCCGCTCGCGCGGGGAGGACAGGTCCTCGCAGCGGGGGCAGCCGGCCACCCGCGGGACACCCCCGCTCGCGCGGGGAGGACCCTTTTTGACCTGCGGCGTTAGGAGGGGTTTGCCACTCCTTTGCCTTCTGTGAGTGAAAGAGAAGCTGGCTGTGTCTCAGATGCGCGGGTCATGGCGGGGCCTTGTCGTGGGTCATGGGGGAACCGTTCGTCCGAGGTTAGCGCTGCCCGCTGACATGGGAGGGCGGAACGCTCCTGAGGAGCCGACGCTCGAACGGCACGCGACATCGCAACAGATCCGATGCGGCAACTTCCGATGCCGGTCGGCGCGTACCGGCCGTTGGCAGCAGCAGCAGCAGCAGCAGCAGCAGCAGGCACGGCACGCCCCGACGTTCACTTCAGCGGCTGCGCGCAGAGTCGGGTGAGGCGGGCGCCGGCTACCAGTGTCGCCTCGATCACGGAACGGGCGGATGACGGCGCGTCCGTCTTCCGCTGCCACCCCGCGCTGGGGGCCGACCGCGTTGAGGAGTACGCCGACAGCCGGCCGGTCGTCGACTTCCGGATGCCGTGCCTACTGGGCTCGCCCGACGCCTCGGACGCCTCGGCCGGGATCGGGACCCGTGGGCAGATGGGCCGCACGGAGCTGCGCTGGAAGGACGGCGACTGGCGGGTGGGGGAGCTGAGCCGTGGCCCGTTCGACGTGCCCGTCGAGCTGGGCGCCCCGGGTGGCCCGGTGACCGCTCTCTCACCCGCCTGAGCCTGCTCGGGCACGCCTGGCGCGTGCTGGGCCGGAAGAACGAGCAGGGGCGCGGGGAGTACGGGCGGCCGAGTGCGTCGTGGTGCCCGTGCGGTTCGCTCGCGGCGGCGGCACGGCCGTCAACCTGCTCGACCGCGCATCTTCACGGTCTCCGAGTGCTGGGGGCGTCGGGCGGGTCGGCCGGGGCCGGTTGCTGCTGATGGTCGCGGACCCGCCGAGGGTCCGTCGTCACCCTCGACCCGCGGGAACTGGTTCCCGGGCAGCAGTCGTTGCGCTGGTCACCGAATCACGTGGTGCGGCCGGCACCCTCACCGCGGAGCTGCGTGGCCGGGCCTTTGTCGCCGGCACCTGGGTGCCGGTCTCCGTTGGCCAGGACGAGGCGCCGCCCACTACCGGCACATGGCCGACACCTGTGCCTGCACATGGCTGTCCTGCCTCCTGCACGCCGCCGCCCTCGACGGCGCCCCGCTGCGGGACGTGCCGCGCTGGGCGAAATGCCCCGAGGAACTCGCGCCCCGGCAGGTCCTCCACCACCACCCGGGCACGGGACCGCACTGGGCGGAGGACCTGCTCGTCGTCACCACCGCCTCGCCACCACCCTTCGCCCCAACCTCCGCCCGCGTCACCGGAGCTGGCGCTTTGCCGAGGAGACCGCCCCTCCCAGAAGGATGGATTGGGCATCGCCGCACAGGGTGTCAGAGACAGGCGCATCACGGTGACGAACGATTGATACGGTCATAGCAATTACCTAATATTTCGTCACAACGCGTGCGTAGACCGGGGGGTTGAGTGTCGTGGTGCGACCGTCTGACTGGACGCCGGTGGACATGGATCGCGACCCGACGCCTGGCGATCCCGATGAGGTGCGCGAACTCGCGGATGACTTGCAGGAGTTCGCCGATGACGTCGGCGAGGCTCTCGGCAAGATTCGCGGCATGGCGGGTGAGCGCGCCATGCTGGAGTGGGCGGGGCTGTCGGCGGACGCGTTCCGCCGTGAGTTCGACGGTGTCCCGGACAACCTGACGAAGCTGGAGGATTCGTATTCCCTCTGCGCGCAGGCGCTGCATACCTACTGGCCGAAGTTGCAGACCGCGCAGGGCATGGCCGATCGGGCGTTGGACCGCGCGATCACCGCGCAAGCGGATCTGGCCTCCGCGCAGTCCGCGCTCGGCGACGCCACCGACTGGGTGGGCCGCGCCGGCGACGAGGC
>NZ_OCNE01000043.1 GCF_900230195.1 Streptomyces zhaozhouensis | reverse complement strand
GATCAGACGGTGTATACGCAGACGTCTGTCTTCGCGTTCGAGGTGGCGCTGTTCCGGTTGTTGGAGTCGTTCGGGTTGCGGCCTGACTTCGTGGCCGGTCATTCCATCGGTGAGTTGGCCGCGGCGCATGTGGCCGGGGTGTTGTCGCTTGAGGACGCGGTGCGGTTGGTGGGTGCGCGTGCGCGGTTGATGCAGGCGTTGCCCGAGGGTGGGGCGATGATCTCCCTGTCCGCGGACGAGGAGACCGTTCGGGCGTTGATCGGGGAGCGTCAGGATGTGACGATCGCCGCTGTCAACGCGCAGCGGTCTGTGGTGATCTCGGGTGTGGAGGAGGCGGTTGTCGAGATCGCCGGGCGGGTCGAGGGCAAGTCCACTCGTCTGCGGGTCTCGCACGCTTTCCACTCTCCGCTGATGGATCCGATGTTGGGTGAGTTCCAGGCGGTGGCCGCGAAGATCTCCTTCCGGGCGCCGGGTATTCCGTTGGTGTCCACGGTGACGGGTGAGTTGGTCGGCCCGGAGGAGATGACCGAGGCGGGGTACTGGGCTGGTCAGGTCCGTGGCACGGTCCGCTTCGCCGACAGCGTCGCCACCTTGAGGGCGCAGGGCGTCACCACCCTGGTCGAGGTCGGGCCCAAGCCGGCCCTGACGCCCCTGATCGGTGACGCCGTCCCCACCCAGCGCAAGGACAACGCCGAGACCGCCAACCTCCTACGCGCCCTTGGCACCCTCCACACCCAGGGACACGACATCACCTGGGAAACCACCTTCACCCACCTCGCCCCCCAGACCATCGACCTGCCCACCTACGCCTTCCAACACAAGCGCTACTGGATCGACGCGGTCCCCTCCTCCGGTGACCCCGCCGGACTCGGGCAGCACGGCACGGACCACCCGATGCTCAGCACGGCCGTCGTCCTGCCCGCGTCCGGGGGCACCGTCCTCACGGGCAGGCTCGCGGCCGACTCCCCGGCGTGGATCGCCGACCACGCCGTGCACGGCACGACGATCCTCCCGGGCACCGGCTTCGTCGAACTCGCCCTGCACGCCGGGGCCCGGGTCGGCTGCCCGGCCATCGAGGAACTAACCAGCCACGCGCCACTGGCCCTGCCCGAGGGAGACGCGGCAGCCGTACAGGTCGTCGTGGGCGGCCAGGACACCTCCGGCCGCCGGACGGTGGAGATCTACGCCCGCCCCGAGGACCCGTCGGCCGACCCGGCCGAGGGCTGGACCCTGCACGCCTCGGGCACGCTCGTTCCCCAGGGCCGGCAGGCGGACTTCGACCTGACGCAGTGGCCGCCGCCTGGCGCGACCCCCATCGAGGTGGGTGACGCCTACGCGTTGCTCACCGACCGGGGGTACGGCTACGGGCCCGCGTTCCAGGCTCTGCGCGCCGCCTGGCAACGCGGGGACGACATCTTCACCGAGGCGGCCTTCGCCCCGGAGACCGGGGAGGACGGCTCCCGCTACACCCTGCACCCGGCGTTGCTCGACGCCGCGATGCACGCCGACCTGCTGGACGACAGCGAGGGGCCGACCCTGCTTCCGTTCTCCTGGAACGGTGTCACCTCCCACGCGTCCGGCGCCGCCGAACTGCGCATGTGGATCACGCGGATCAGAGGCGCCGAGGTCTCCGAGATGCGGATCGCGGACGGCACCGGGCGGCCGGTCGCCTCCGTCGAGTCCCTCGTCTCGCGCCCGGTCGACCGCGAACGGTTGCGGCGGGACGGCGCCCAGACGGGCCGCGACCCGCTCTACCAGGTGCGGTGGAACGCCGTCTCCGCCTCCCCGGCCTCCCCGGGGCGCTGGACCGTTCTGGGTGCGGGCGGTCCGGAGCTGGTGGGTGCGAGCGCCCATCACGCGGACCTGGCGGCGCTGCTGGCCGCGCTTGAGACGGGACCGGCGCCGGACGCCGTCGTGTACCAGGTGCCCGAGCCTGCGGCGGACGGCGGCCAGCCGGAACGCACGCTGGCCGTCGCTCACCAGACGATGACGCTGCTGCGGGAGTGGCTGTCCGGGCGCGGACTCACCTCGACCCGGCTCGTGGTGCTCACCCGGAACGCCGTGCGGGTCGAGGCGGAGGACGCCGTCGACCTCGCCCAGTCTCCCGTGTGGGGTCTGGTGCGCGCCGCCGCCGAGGAGCACCCGGGGCGGTTCGCCGTCGTGGACCTCGACGGCGACGAGGCGTCGGCGCGGGCCGTGCCAGCCGTGCTGGCCTCGGACGAGTCCGAGGCGGCCGTTCGCGGCGGACGCGTTCACCTGCCGCGTCTGGTACGCCTCAACGAGTCGCGGGGCGCGTCGCAGGCGGAACCCGTCTGGCGCCCCGACGGCACGGTGCTGGTGACGGGCGGCACGGGCGGGCTCGGCGCGCTGGTGGCCCGCCATCTGGTGACCGCACACGGCGTGCGCCACCTGGTCCTCACCAGCCGCCGCGGCAACGAGGCACCCGGCGCCGCCGAACTCACCGCGGAACTCACCGAGTTGGGCACCCACGTCACCGTCGCCGCCTGCGACGTCGCCGACCGCGACGCCGTCGCCGCCGTCCTCGACGCCATCCCCGACACCCACCCCCTCACCGGGGTGGTGCACGCCGCCGGGGTCGCGGACAGTGGGCTGGTCGAGAAGCTCACGGAGCAGCAGACTGAACGGGTGATGCGCCCGAAGGTCGACGGCGCGTGGCACCTGCACGAGCTGACCCGCGACCTGGACCTCACGGCGTTCGTCCTCTTCTCCTCCGTCGGCGGGCTGTTCCTCGCCGCCGGGCAGGCCAACTACGCGGCGGGCAACGTCTTCCTGGACGCCCTCGCCCACCACCGCCACACCCAGGGACTTCCCGCCACCTCCATGGCCTGGGGCCTGTGGAACCAGAACACGGGACTGGGCGGCGAGTTGGTCGAGGCGGACCTGCGCCGGATGGCCCGGCTCGGTCTGCCCGCGCTGGACGTCGAGCCCGGGCTTGCCCTCTTCGACCGGGCGCTCGTCTCCGGCAGCCCCGCCCCGGTGGCGGTGCGCGTGGACACGGCGGCCCTGCGCAGTCGCCGCGACAGGGTGCCGGCGCTGCTGCGCGACCTGGCCGAGAGCCGGGGAGCAGCCGGTGCCACCGCCCCCCAGGCGGCGGCCGGGGCCTCGGCCGCGACGCCGCTGGCGGAGCGGCTGGCCCAGCTGAGCGAGTCCGAAGCGGACCGGCTGCTGCTCGACCTGGTGCGTGGGCATGTCGCCGCCGTGCTCGGGCACGACAGCGTCGACGCGGTGGAACCGACGCGTGCGTTCCGCGAGTTGGGCTTCGACTCGCTCGCCGCAGTCGAACTCCGCAACGCGCTGACCAGCGCCACCGGCGTCACCCTCCCCGCGACCCTGGTCTTCGACCACCCCAACTCCCGGGCCGTGGTGGAGGTGCTGAAGCCCAAGCTCACGGGTGTGGCCGACACGGGTACCAAGCGCGCCGCCGTCTCGGTGCGGACGTCGCACACCGACGAGCCGATCGCCATCGTGGGCATGAGCTGCCGCTACCCGGGGGGCGTGCGCAGCCCCGAGGACCTGTGGCAGCTGGTGCTGGAAGGCACTGACGCGGTGGGCGACTTCCCGACCGATCGCGGCTGGGACATCGCGAAGCTGTACTCGCCGGAGCCCCAGGAGGACCGCTTCTACACCCGCGAGGGCGGGTTCCTCAGCCGGGGCACCGAGTTCGACCCGGACTTCTTCGGCATCGGTCCGCGTGAGGCCCTGGCGATGGACCCGCAGCAGCGGCTGTTGCTGGAGACCTCCTGGGAGGCGCTGGAGCGCGCGGGCATCGACCCGCTGTCGATCCGGGGCAGCCAGACGGGCGTCTTCGCCGGCGTCATGTACGACGACTACGGCACCCGGCTGGGTGACAACGTGCCCGCCGACGTCGCGGGCTACCTGGGCAACGGCAGCGCGATCAGCATCCTCTCGGGGCGCGTCGCCTACCTCTTCGGTCTGGAGGGCCCCACCATGTCGGTGGACACGGCGTGCTCCTCCTCCGCCGTGGCCCTGCATCTCGCGGCGCAGGCCCTGCGGGGCGGCGAGTGCTCGCTGGCGCTGGCCGGCGGTGTGACGTTCCTGTCCACCACGGATGTCTTCGTGGACTTCAGCCGGCAGCGCGGCCTCTCCCCGGACGGCCGGTGCAAGGCGTTCTCCGGGGCGGCTGACGGCGTCGGCTGGTCCGAGGGTGCCGGTGTGCTGGTGTTGGAGCGGCTGTCGGAGGCGCGGCGCAACGGGCACGAGGTGCTCGCGGTGATCCGCGGGTCGGCGGTCAACCAGGACGGCGCGTCCAACGGCCTGACGGCCCCCAACGGCCCGTCGCAGCAGCGCGTCATCCGCGCCGCGCTGGCCAGCGCGCGCCTGACCACCGCCGACGTGGACGTGGTCGAGGGCCATGGCACGGGCACCACCCTGGGTGACCCGATCGAGGCGCAGGCTCTGCTCGCGACCTATGGTCAGGACCGGCCCGAGGGACGGGACCCACTGTGGCTGGGCTCGTTGAAGTCGAACATCGGTCACGCGCAGGCGGCGGCCGGCGTCGGCGGCATCATCAAGATGGTGATGGCGATGCGCCACGGCGTGATGCCGAAGACGCTGCACGTGGACGAGCCGTCGCCGCACGTGGACTGGTCGGCCGGCGCGGTGGAGCTTCTCACCGAGGCGCGGGAGTGGCCACGCGGGGAACAGCCGCGTCGGGCTGGTATCTCCTCGTTCGGGCTCAGTGGCACCAACGCGCATGTGATCGTGGAGGAGGCGCCTGAGGTTGAGGCGCCGGCCGAGACCGAGGCCGAGGCGGGCTCTGCGTTGGTGGCGGTGCCGTGGGTGGTGTCGGCGAAGTCGGTTGAGGCGTTGCGGGCGCAGGCGGGCCGGTTGGTGTCGTTTGTGCGTGAGCGCCGGGGGTTGGAGCCGGTGGATGTCGGCTACTCCCTGGTGACCACGCGTGCGTCCTTCGAGCATCGGGCCGTGGTGGTCGGTGGTGACCGTGAGGAAC
>NZ_OCNE01000049.1 GCF_900230195.1 Streptomyces zhaozhouensis | reverse complement strand
GGCCACCGCATCGAACCCGGCGAAATCGAAACCGTCCTCACCACCCACCCCGCCGTCACCCAAGCCACCGTCATCCTCCGCGAAGACACCCCAGGACACCCGCAGCTGGTCGCCTACGCCGTCACCCAAGCACCCGTCACCGAAGACGCACTCCGCGACAATCTCCGCGACGTACTCCCCGATTACATGATCCCCGCCGCCCTCCTCACCCTCGACGCACTCCCCCTCACCCCCCACGGCAAACTCGACCGCGACGCACTCCCCGCACCGGACTACAGCAGTCGCGTGGCGAGTCGAGCCCCCGAGGGCGCCCGAGAGGTGCAGTTGGCGCGACTGTTCGCCGAGACCCTCCGCCTCGACGCCGTCGGTGCCGACGACGGCTTCTTCCACCTCGGCGGCGACAGCATCATGTCCATCCAACTCATCGCCAAGGCGCGCGCGCTGGGACTCCATCTCACTGTCCGCGACGTCTTCGAGCACCAGACCGTGGCCGAACTGGCGAAGATCACGTCCGACACCCCGGTCGTCGAGAACGCGGACCAGGCCGCGCACACGATGCCGCGCTCCGGCCCCGTGCCCCCCACCCCGATGGCCCTGTGGCTCGCCGAACTCGGCGGCCCCACCTCGGAGTACAGCCAGTCCCTCACCGTGCGGACGCCCCCGGGACTCGATGCCGACACGCTCGCCGAGGCCCTTCAGGCGCTGCTGCGCCACCACGACAGCTTCCGGCTGCGCGCGGACATCGGCGGGGAGATGGAGGTCCTGCCGCCCGAGGCGGTCTCGGTCACCGACTGCCTCGTCACCGTCGACGCGACCGGGCTGGACGACGGCGCCCTGGAACGGCTCCTCGTCGAGGAGGGCACCGCCGCACGCGCACGGCTCGCCCCCGCGCGGGGGGTCATGGTCCAGGCCGTCTGGCTCGACCGAGGTGCCGAGGACGGCAGTCTGACCCTGGTGGCGCACCACCTGGCCGTCGACACGGTGTCCTGGCACATCGTCCTGGGCGATCTCGTGACCGCCTGCCAGTCCGTCGCGACCACGCCCGGTACCGCCGTGGCGCTCCAGCCGACGGGCACCTCCTGGCGTCAGTGGGCCACCGCCCTGCACGCGCTGGCGGACGCCCCGGCCCGGGAGGCGGAACTCGACCACTGGCGTGCGACGCTCGCCGATGTCACACCGCGTCTGCGTCTGGACCCCGCACGCGACACCCACGCGACCACGGCCGACCACGTGTCGGAGCTCGACGTCGACACCACCCAGGCGCTCCTGACCTGGGTTCCCGACCGCTACAACGCCACCCTCAACGAGCTGTTGCTGACCGCCTTCGCCCTGGCCGTCGGCGACTGGCGCCGTCGTCGCCCCGACTCGGGCGGCCCCGGCGCCCCGGTCGTCCTCGACCTGGAGAGCCACGGGCGGCACGAACACGCGGTCGCCGGCGTCGATCTCACCCGCACGACCGGCTGGTTCACCGCCGTGTACCCGCTGCGTCTCCAGCACCAGGCCGTCGGCCGGGCCGACCTCGGGAACGACGGCGCGGCGCTCAGCCAGGCGGTCAAGGAGATCAAGGAACAGCTCCGCCGCACGCCAGGCGACGGCCTGGGCTATGGACTGTTGCGCCACCTGAACGGCCGGACCCGCGCGCAGCTCGCCGGCCTCCCCGGCCCCGAGTTCCGCTTCAACTACCACGGCAGACTCGTCCGACAGCGGGAGTCGGCGCACTGGCAGCCGGTTTTCAGCGGCCTCAGCGGTGCGAGCCCGGCCATGCCCGTGAGCCACGCGCTCGACCTCAACTCCGTCACCACGGAAGCCGCGGAAGGTCCCCGGCTCCAGGCGCGATGGACCTATCTGCCCAGGCTGACAACGGAAGCGGACGCGGCCCACCTCGCGGACGGCTGGTTCAAGGCCCTCCGGATGCTCGTGCACCACGCCAGCGGCCAGGACGTCATGGGGATCACTCCCTCCGACGTCTCACACACCTCGATCACACAGGCTGAACTCGACCAGCTTGAGGCAGAACTCGACTCCGAGTGGGGGATCTAGAGATGAGCAAGCAGTCACGCGGAAAGATCGAGGATGTCCTCAGCCTGTCGCCGCTACAGGAGGGATTTGTCTTTCTGCATCTCATGGGCGAGGAAGAACTGGACGTCTTCGTCTCCCAGTACTCGTTCGACATCGAAGGCGAGCTGGACAGCACCGCCATGCGAAACGCCGCGACGGCGCTCCTCCAGCGGCACGCGAACCTGCGCGCGAGTTTCCGCCAGCGCGGGTCGGGCCAGTGGGTACAGGTGATCCACCGCGGCCTGGAACCGACGTGGCAGGAAAAGGATCTCAGCGGCCTCTCCGCCGCGGAACAGGAGGAAGAACTCGACCGGATCGCGGCGGAAGACTACTGGAAGCGCTTCGACCTCTCCCGTCCGCCGCTGATCCGTTTCACCCTGATCCGCCTCGGCGGAAACACGTTCCGTTTCATCATGACCAACCACCACATCCTGCTCGACGGCTGGTCCCGGCCGCTGGTCCTGCGGGATCTGATGTCGCTCTACGGGTCGGGCGGCGACATCACCGTGCTGCCGCACGCCCGTCCGTACCGCGACTACCTCCGCTGGCTCGACGCGCAGGACCGGAACGCGGCCCAGGACGCCTGGTCGTCGGCGCTGGCGGGCCTCGAAGGGGGCACCCTGGTCGTGCCCGACCCCGAGCCGGTCGTCACGCCCCCCAAGCGCCTCGACGTCCCCCTCGACGAGGAGACCGGTCACGCCCTGGTCGAGTACGCCCGTACCCACGGGTTGACCGTGAACACCGTCCTTCAGGGCGCGTGGGCACTCATGCTGTCCCAGATCCAGGGACACCACGATGTCGTCTTCGGCACCACCGTCTCCGGGCGCCCCGCCGAACTGAGCGGCGTCGAATCGATGGTGGGGCTGTTTATCAACACGCTTCCGCTGCGCGTCCGGCTCGATCCCGCCGAGACCGTCACCGATTTCCTGCGACGCATTCAGTCCGAGCAGGCCCATGTTCTGGATTACCAGTGGGCCAGCCTCGCCGACATCCAGCGCTGGGCGGGAACGGGCAAACTCTTCGACACCGCGGTGGTCTTCGAGAACTTCCCCTTCGACGCCTCGGAACTCGACAGGGAGACGGACTCCGCAAGGCTCCGCGTCGCGTTGGCCAACTCGGTCGGCAACAACGACTTCGCGCTCTATCTCATCGCTCACATGCGCAACGGCGCTCTGCGCCTGAGCCTGGGAAACCGGGCGGAACTCTTCGACGAGGAGACCATCCGGTCGATCGCCGCACGACTCGTCGCCACGCTGCGTGGGTTGGTGGGGGGTTGTGGTGGTGGGTTGGTGGGGCGGTTGGAGTTGTTGGCGGCGGGGGAGCGGCGGTTGGTGGAGGAGTGGGGTG
>NZ_OCNE01000050.1 GCF_900230195.1 Streptomyces zhaozhouensis | reverse complement strand
AAATAACTCAAAAATCTGGCATTGACTTTTGGCACGCTGTTGAGTTCTCAAGGAACGGACGCTTCCTTCAAACCCCTCTCAGGGCCCTCCGGGCGCTTCCCTTCGCTGTGTTCCCGACTCTATCACGCTCGATTTCTCGAACTTGACCTCCGTCGGGGGGAGTTGAGTTTTGCGCCCTCCGGCGACGCCCGTAACCGTAGAGGAATTCTCCGGCCGATCCAAATCGGCTTCTGAAGTGCTCCACTCCGGGCAAGCTCGAAGGACCCTACGGACCCCCATCGGTGGTGTCAAGTTGAGCCCCGGCGGTCGGGTGGGTGCCCTCGCCGCCGGTGGCAACGGCCGTAGACTCGCGTGTCTTTGGCGTTTTTCGGGTGATCGCACACGGGGGAACGGGGGGTCGCGCCCATGGGGTCGTGGACGCTGTACCGCTCCGTCGCCGGATACGGCTTCCGGCGCTACGCGACCTACCGACTCGCCACCGCCGCCGGGGTGTTCACCAACACCGTCTTCGGTCTCATCCTCGCGCACGCCTTCATGGCTCTGTGGCACGAGCGCCCCCAGCTCGGCGGGTACGAGCAGGCGCAGGCGCTCACCTTCGTCTGGGTGGGCCAGGCGCTGTTGGCCTCGGTGGCCCTGATGGGGGGCGGCTTCGAGTCCGAGCTTCAGCAGCGGATCAGGACCGGCGACGTGGCGATCGACCTCTACCGTCCCGCCGACCTCCAACTGTGGTGGCTGGCGACGGATCTGGGGCGGGCCGCGTTCCAGCTGCTGGGGCGCGGGGTGGTGCCGCTCGCGGTGGGGGCGCTGGTCTTCGACCTGGCGCTGCCCCTGAGTCCGCGGGTGTGGGCGTCGTTCCTGGTGTCGGTGGTGCTCGCGGTGGTGATCAGCTTCGCGATGCGCTTCCTGGTGGCGCTGTCGACGTTCTGGATGATGGACGGGGTGGGCGCGAGCACGGTGAACACCGTCGTCTCGATGTTCTTCTCCGGGATGCTGCTGCCGCTGACCGTCTTCCCCGGGGCGCTGGGCGAGGTGGTGCGGTGGCTGCCATGGGCGGGGATGTTGCAGATCCCGGCCGACGTGCTGCTGGAGCGGCGGGTCGGGTGGGGGCTGGTCGCCGGCCTCGCCCTGCAACTGGGGTGGGCGCTGGCGGCGCTGGCGGTGGGCCGCTGGTTGCAGTCGGTGGCGACGCGGCGGGTGGTGGTCCAGGGTGGTTGAGGGGACGCGGGCGTTCTTCCTGGTGGCCTGGATGTGGGTGCGTTCGTCGCTGACCTACCGGGCTTCGTTCCTGATCACGACGCTGGCGAATCTGGCGATCACCTTTCTGGACTTCGTCGTGGTGCTGCTGATGTTCTCCCATGTCGACGCGTTGGGCGGCTTCGGGCTGGCCGAGGTGGCGCTGCTCTACGGGAGCGCGAGCCTGGCGCTGGGGGTGGCCGACCTGCTGCTGGGGAACGTGGAGCGGGTCGGGGAGCGGATCAGGGACGGCTCGCTCGACGTGCTGCTGGTGCGTCCGGTGTCGATCTTCGTGCAGGTGGCGGCCGACCGGTTCGCGCTGCGCCGGCTGGGGCGGGTGATCCAGGCGCTCGGGGTGCTGGGCTGGGCGCTGCCCCGGGTGGACGTGGAGTGGTCGGCGGGGGCCGTGGCGCTGCTGGTGATGATGCTGGTGTCGGGGTCGGTGATCTTCGGGGCGGTCTTCGTCCTGGGGTCGTCGTTCCAGTTCTGGGCGCAGGACGCGGCGCAGGTGCAGAACGCGTTCACGTACGGCGGAGGGGTGTTGTTGCAGTACCCGCCGACGATCTTCCCGAGGGAGCTGGTGCGGGGGGTGACCTTCGTGCTGCCGCTCGCGTTCGTCAACTGGCTGCCGGCGCTGCGGCTGTTGGGACGGGACGATCCGTTGGGGCTGCCGGGGTGGGTGGACTTCCTGTCGCCGCTGGTGGCGCTGGTCCTGTCGGGGCTGACCGCGCTGGTGTGGCGGTCGGCGGTGCGGAGCTATCGGAGCACCGGGAGTTGAGATGAGCGAGGCACTGATCGAACTCGACCGCCTGGAGAAGGTCTTCCGGGTGCGGAAGCGCGCCGGGCTGCTGCGCCGTGAGGTGAGCGAGGTGCGGGCGGTGGACGGGATCTCGTTCCGGGTGCGGCGGGGCGAGATGGTGGGGTACATCGGGCCGAACGGGGCGGGCAAGTCGACGACGATCAAGATGTTGACGGGCATCCTGACGCCGAGCGGCGGGCGGCTGCGGGTGGCCGGCATCGATCCGGCGCGGCAGCGGACGGCGCTGGCGCGGCGGATCGGGGTGGTCTTCGGGCAGCGGACGACGCTCTGGTGGGACCTGCCGTTGGGCGACTCGTACCAGTTGATGCGGCGGCTGTACCGGGTGGAGCCGGCGCGGTTCCGCGCGAATCTGGAGCGCTGCGTGGAGCTGCTGGAGCTGGGCCCGCTGCTGGAGGTTCCGGTGCGGCAGCTGTCGTTGGGGCAGCGGATGCGCGGGGACGTGGCGGCCGCGTTGCTGCACGATCCCGAAGTGCTGTACCTGGACGAGCCGACGATCGGGCTCGACGTGGTGAGCAGGAACAAGGTGCGTGGCTTTCTGCGCGACCTCAATCGGGAGAAGGGCACGACCGTTCTGCTGACCACCCATGACCTGACCGACATCGAGCAGCTCTGCAGCCGGGTGATGGTGATCGACCGGGGGCGGCTGATGTACGACGGGGCGTTCGCGGGGCTGAGCGAGGTGGGCGAGAGCGAGCGCACGTTGATCGTGGACCTGGCGGAGGAGCGGCCGGCGATCGAGGTGCCGGGGGCGCGGGTGGTGCGGGTGGCGGGGCCGCGTCAGTGGTTGACGTTCCCCGCCGCGCGGAGCGCCGCTCCGCTGGTGGCGCGGGTGGCGGCGGAGTATCCGCTGGTCGATCTGTCGCTGCGGGAGCCGGACATCGAGGAGGTCATCGCCCGCATGTACGCGGCCGGGTGGGAGGGCGCGCGTTCCGGCGGTGCGGGGGCTGACGGGGGTTCGGGGGTGGGGTAAACCCCCGCACGGAAACGGCGACGCGCCCCATCGTGGCCGGAGCAGCCGAACGACAGGGTGGTGTGCGTTGACAACGTGCGTTCCCAGCGGAGGCGAGTTTCGGTGACATCGGCTGTAGTGGATCCCAGGATCGGGAGTGGCGGGGGGCATTCGGCCGTGGCCGCGCGGGCCGCCCAGGTGGTCAAGGCGTACGGCTCCGGCGAGACGCGGGTTTCGGCGTTGGACGGGGTGAGTGTGGACATCGAGCGGGGGGTGTTCACCGCGATCATGGGCCCCTCCGGCTCGGGCAAGTCGACGCTGATGCACTGCCTGGCCGGTCTCGACACCGTCACCTCGGGACGCATCTGGGTCGGCGGCACCGAGATCACCGGCCT
>NZ_OCNE01000052.1 GCF_900230195.1 Streptomyces zhaozhouensis | reverse complement strand
AAACGCTCCCGCAACCCCGCAAGATCACCTTCAACGGCCACGGTCCTCGCAACTCCCACAGATCGCGGGTGTTGCGAGGACCGTTAGAACCCAAGAGGGGTGGCCGGGGCCTTTTCACGTTGAGGCGGTCAGCTCTCTGGGGCGTTGGACCTGATCTCTACATCCATGCCGATCGAGGTGGACAGGGACTCGATCAGCTCGCGCACCATCGTGCGGGTGCCCTCCGGGTCGCGTTCCATCGCGGCCTGAAGAGTCTCGGTGTTCAGCGCTCTTCTGGCCCGGGTCAGCGCCCTGTACGGGTCGCGAGCGGGCGGTACCTGCGGGGTGCCGTCGAGGCTCGCCAGATACGCGCTCACCGCTTCCTGGGTGGCGCGCTTCTTCCCTGCCGCCGCCGGCGGCAGGGCGGCGGCAGCGCCCTTGACGAGGTCGGCGGTAGTCGCCATACCTCGCGCCTGGACCAGCGCGAGGTAGAGCAGCGCAGCGGCGTCGACGCTGTACTCCTCAGCGATGGCGACCAGCTCTCGGGCCTGGCCGATCCCCAGCCGCCTGGAAACAGTTGTTTCTAGTTCGTTCGATTTCCCGCCGACCATTTCGAACAGGCGCTCCGTGATCCGCCACGTCCTGATCAACTGCCCCGCGTACTGAGGCGTGATGTCCCACAGCTCCCGGCAGTACTCCTCGAAACTGCCGTGGGTCGCCCGGTACAGCCGGCCGTCGCGGATCGCCTGGAGCGCCTTGCCCGCCGCCCAGTACGCGATCCGTAGGTTCTCCAGCGCGGCCTCGCACCGTCCCAGCAGCTCGCGCTCCTGGGTGATGAGTACCGGGGCGTCCGAGAGTTGCTGTGTGGGGAGTCGGTCGATAGCGCGGGCCAGCACGACTGCCGTGTCCGGTTTCCCGGGTCCCTGTGGGCCCCCGGTGTTGATCTGTCGTCCCATCAGAGCATCTGTTCCATCGTCAGGGCGACGCGCATGAAGTCCTCTCGGGCGTTCAGCGCGGTGCCGCTCATCTTGTACTCGGTGACGAGGGTGCCGTTCTCGAAGGCGTGCTCGTGGATCGAGTAGCGGCGGATCGGTTCGGAGACGCGAGGGTAGTTCCGCTCGTCGACCCACGCCTTCACCTTGCTCAGCTGCCGCTCGGACTTGTCCTTAGCTGGATCGTGCATGTTGATCACTACCAGGTAGGGGATGCTCCGCGGCTTGAGGACACGCTCGATCGTGAACTCGCACTCGCTCCAGGTCATGCTGGACGGAGTGATCGGCACGATCGCGAGATCCGCCACTTCCAGGACCTCGCGCATCGCATCGGCGGTGCGGCTCTGTCCCAGTGGGTCCGCACCCCAATCCGCGTCCGGGTCGACATCCAAGAAGCCGGGGGTGTCGACGATGATCCGGCGGCGTGAGGGGTCCTCGATGATGGACGGGAGGATGCCGGTCTTGCTCTTGGTCACGACGTAGTCGAACGGCAGCGCCTGCTCACGAACCCCGGCGCACCACCGCTCCAGCGTGCCCTGGACGTCGATGCCGGCGGCGACGACCGGAGCGCCGGTCTCGTCGTCAGCGGGCATAGGCGCCGACCGGCCCGCGCAGGCCGCCGTGTTCACCGCGATCGTCGACTTGCCCGCGCCGCCCTTCTGCTGGATCACGACGACCACCTTCGCCGTCCTAGTGGTCGTGCTGTCCGTGAATTCCATCCAGTGCCTCCTCATCCGTTGGTTTCACCGCCTTTGCGGCTACTCGGATCGGCGCCCAGCTTCCCACGGCGCACCTGAAACTTCCGGGCGCTACGGTGCGGCCATGCCCACCATGCCGCCGCTGCCTGATCCCGACCATGGCCGTCAGCTGTCGCTGGAGGACATCCCGGCGCCCTACGCCCCGCGTGGGGAGGGAGTCCTGGATGCGCGGGAGCGGGCGGATCTGGCGGTGTGTGAGGAGGCGATCGGGGCGACGCACCGCTCGCTCCTGGTGGCCGGCCGGGCGCTGGCCACCATCAACCGCGGGCGCCTCTACAGGGAGAGTCACCCGACGTTCGAGGCGTATGTCGAGGACCGCTGGAGCCTGTCGCGCTCCTACGTCTACCGGATGATCCGTGCCCTGCCCGTGGCTGAGGCGGTGTGGACAATTGGCCACACCGAGTTGACCGAGGGGCAGGCCCGCGAGCTGCTGCCGGTCATCCGACGGTGGGGCCCAGAGGGCGTGCGGATTGTCTACGAGGCAGTGGCGGCGATGCCGGGCCGGCCCACCGCCGCCCGCCTCCAGGCGGTGGTCGCGCTCATCGAGGAGCACCACCTCGCCCGGCCCGAGCAGACCCAGGACCTGGTCCAGGTTGCCACCGCCACCGGACGCCTCCAGACGACCCCGCCCGTCCCGGGCCCCCAGCCCGTGGTGGAGGCGCCGGCCGACACCGAGGGAGGGGAGGAGCAGGCCGCCTACGACGTCCAGGCCGCCGCTGAGTACGCGGCCGCCGAGGATCTCCAGCGCGCGCTCCGAACCGCGGCCGATGATGCCGAGCAGCTCCAGCGCCGCCTCCAACGCCTCGCCGACCAAGCCCAGCACACCCCACCCCTGGACCAGGGCGCCGCCCTGGAGACGCTCCAGCGCATCCGCCGGGCCGGCCGCCAGATCGCCACCATCCGCCTGGACCTGGAGGGCCGGTAGCCGGCTGGCCGTGGTGTGCGAGTGCGTCCCCGCCCGCCGTATCCAGATCAGCCCGGCCGCGCTGGAGGCCGGCCCTCTGCTGTGCGGGCTCTGCCGCGCCGATTTCGCTCCGGCAGACGGTGATTGAGCGCCCCGGGCGGGCAGGGTCCACGCCGAGACCGCTGCCTAACCGGTCGAGGGAGGGCACCACCAGGGTGTCGCCGGGCCGGAGGTAGTCGAGGCACGTCATCGGCGTCCTCCTCTGCTTCGCACACGATG
>NZ_OCNE01000053.1 GCF_900230195.1 Streptomyces zhaozhouensis | reverse complement strand
GAGTCGGTGCGTTACGCGGACGCGGTGTCGGTGATGGAGGAGCAGGGGGTGCGGACGTTCGTGGAGATCGGCCCCGACGCCGTCCTCACCGCGCTGATCCCGCGCATCGTGCGCGACCCGGACGCCGTCGCCGCCCTCGCCCCGGTGCGCTCCCGCCGCCCCGAGCCCGAGTCCCTGGTGCGGGTCCTCGGCGCGCTGCACGGCCGGGGCGTCCCCGTGGACTGGGAGGCGTTCTTCGCCGGCACCGGCGCCCGCCGGGTCCCGCTGCCCTCCTACGCCTTCCAACGCTCCCGCCACTGGCTGGACCGGCTCGACGGAGGGACACCCGCGCCGGGAACGGCCCCCGCGCGTGCCGAAGCGGAAACCCCCGCCGGGCCCGGGACGCTCGCCGAGCGGCTGGAGGGCCTGAGCGCCACCCAGCGCGAGCGGCATGTGCGGGAGCTGGTGACCGGGCTGGTCGCCGCCGTCACCAAGCATCCCGACCCGGGGAGCATCGCCCCCGACCGGCCCTTCCAGGACCTCGGGTTCGACTCGCTGACCGCCGTGGAGCTGCGCAACCGGCTCGCCAGGAGCACCGGCGTCAGCCTGCCCCCGACCGTGGTCTTCGACCATCCGAACCCGGCGGCGCTCGCCGCGTTCGTGGTCGCCGCCGCCGTGCCCGAGCCGGCCGCGCCGGCCGACCACGGGCGCGAGGTGCGGGCCGGCCTCGACCGACTGGAGGCGGCGCTGGAGGCGCTGCCGCGCGAGGACGGGGCCCGCGACGAGGCCGGCACCCGGCTGCGGAGCCTGCTCGCGCGGCTGGGCGGCACCGGCGCCGATGCCCCCGCCGCCACGGGCTCCACCGGAGCCGAGGCGCAGGAGCTGAGCGCGGTCGCCTCCGCCGACGAGATCTTCGACTTCATCGACTCCCGGCTCGGCCGCACGGCGGACTGACCGGCCACCCGCTCCCGCGCGCCGCGCCCCACCGCTCGCACCCCACCTCGCCCCACCGTTCGTTCCGCCGCGCCTCCAGGCCCGGCGCCCGGGGACCGTGCGCCCCGGCACCCGACGAAAGGCTGCCTCGCATGTCCGCTGACACGCCCGCCCCGACCGCCTCGCCGCAGTCCACGACCAGCAGGGAGGAGAAGCTGGTCGACTACCTCAAGTGGGTGACCGCCGACCTGCAGAAGGCGCGGGAGCGGATCACCGAACTGGAGTCGGCCGCCGAGGAGCCGGTCGCGATCGTCGGCATGGCCTGCCGGTTCCCCGGCGGCGTCGCCTCCGCCGACGACCTGTGGCGGCTGGTCGCCGAGGGCCGGGACGGGATCGGCCCGTTCCCCGCCGACCGGGGCTGGGACCTGGACGCGCTCTACGACCCGGACCCCGACCACCCGGGCACCTCCTACGCCAGGGAGGCCGGCTTCCTGGACGGGGCGGCCCTCTTCGACGCCGACTTCTTCGGCATCTCGCCCCGCGAGGCGCTGGCCATGGACCCCCAGCAGCGGTTGCTGCTGGAGACGGCGTGGGAGGCGCTGGAGGACGCCGGGATCGACCCGCGGGTGCTGCGGGGCTCGCGCACCGGTGTCTTCGCCGGCGTGATCGAGCAGAGCTATCACGGCCTGTCGGGGCCCGAGGAGCTTGAGGGCTATCTGATGACCGGCAAGCTCGGCAGCGTCGCCTCAGGCCGGGTCTCCTACACCCTCGGTCTCGAGGGCCCGGCCCTCTCGGTGGACACGGCCTGCTCCTCGTCGCTGGTCGCCCTCCACCTGGCCGTCGACTCGGTGCGGCGCGGCGAGTCGGAGCTGGCGTTGGCCGGCGGCGTCACCGTCACCGGCGCCCCCGGCGGCTTCGTCGACTTCTCCCGCCAGCGCGGGCTCGCGCCCGACGGCCGCATCAAGTCGTTCGCGGCGGCGGCCGACGGCACCTCCTGGTCGGAGGGGGTCGGGCTGCTGGTCGTCGAGCGGCTTTCGGACGCGCGGCGCAACGGGCACCGGGTGCTCGCCGTCGTACGCGGTTCGGCGGTGAACCAGGACGGTGCCAGCAACGGGCTGACCGCGCCGAACGGTCCCGCCCAGGAGCGGGTCATTCGGGCGGCGTTGGCGGACGCGGGGTTGCGTCCGGCCGAGGTGGACGTGGTGGAGGCGCACGGGACGGGCACCCGGCTGGGTGATCCGATCGAGGCGGGTGCGCTGCTGGCCACCTACGGCCGGGAGCGTGACCAAGCCCCGCTGTATCTGGGTTCGTTGAAGTCGAACATCGGCCATACCGTCGCCGCCGCCGGCGTCGGCGGGGTCATCAAGATGGTGCAGGCGATGCGCCACGGTGTGCTGCCGCGCACGCTGCACGTGGACGAGCCCACACCGATGGTGGACTGGTCAGGTGGCGCGGTCGAGTTGCTGACGGAGGAGCGGGAGTGGCCGGCCGTCGCCGACCGGCCGCGCCGGGCGGCCGTCTCCTCGTTCGGCGTCAGCGGCACCAACGCCCATGTCATCCTGGAGGCCCCGCCGAAGGAGCCGGCGCGCGCGCCGGAGGTCACGACCGCCCTTCCCGCCGTTCCCTGGATCCTCTCCGCGCGCGGCGAGCGCGCCCTCGCCGACCAGGCGCGGCGGCTGCTCTCCCACCTCGCCGAGCACCCCGGCCCGTCCCCCGCCGACGTGGGGCTCTCCCTGGCCACCACCCGCACCCTGCACGACCACCGGGCCGCGGTGACCGGGGCCGACCGGGACGAACTGGAGAGCGCCCTGCGCGCGTTGGCGGCCGACCCCTCCCGGGCGCTGACCGCGAACGGCACCGTTCCCACCGACCGGATCGGTTTCCTGTTCACCGGTCAGGGTGCGCAGCGGGTGGGGATGGGGTTGGGGTTGGCGGGGGCGTTTCCGGTGTTCGGGGAGGCGTTGGGTGAGGTGTGTGGGGTGTTGGA
>NZ_OCNE01000064.1 GCF_900230195.1 Streptomyces zhaozhouensis | reverse complement strand
GACCGGTCGGAGCATCTGGTGATGGCCGGCGAGGTCGCCAAGGTCTCCCGCTTCCTCGGTCTGGCGCCGGACGACGTGCCCGAGGTCTTCGAGGTTTCGCGCACCGCGCTCCCGGCGCCCGCCGAGCCGGCCGCCGCGGTCGCCGCCGAGTCGGTCGAGGCGGCCGGGCCGGCGAAGCCCGCGGGGCCCGCCGCGGCCACCACAGGCGATGCCGCCGTCCCGGCCGGTCCCGGGCGGCGCGGTGAGATGCGCGGTTGGTCGGTGGAGGAGTGTGTCCGCTGGGAGTTGAGGGACACCGTCAGCGGAGTGCTGGCGATCCCCCACAAGAAGGTGGACCCGGAGGAGAACCTCGCCGAGTTCGGCTTCGACTCCATCAGCCTGGCCGACTTCTCCCGGGAGCTGACCGGCCGTTTCGGCTTCGAGGTGACGCCCGACGTCTTCTTCGGCTACCCGACCCTGAACCGTCTCCTGGACTATCTGCTCTCCCAGCACGCCGAGCCGCTGGCCGCCTTCTACCGCGAGGCGCGGGAGGCGACCCCGGCCGCGTCGCCGGCCGCCGCCTCGGCCGCGCTCCGTCGGAAGGCGCCGCGTCCGGTCGAGACCGGGTCCCGGCCCGCCGGGGAGCCGGTGGCGGTGGTGGGGATGAGTGGGCGTTTCCCCGGTGTGCGGGATGTCGAGGGTCTGTGGTCGGTGTTGGCCGAGGGCCGCTCGACGGTGAGTGAGGTGCCGGCCGATCGCGTGGAGTGGTGGCGTGCGGGTGGTTCCGGTGAGGAGGGGGTGCGGGCTGGTTTTGTTCCTGGTGTGGCGGAGTTTGATCCGTTGTTCTTCCAGATCTCGCCGGCCGAGGCGGAGACGATGGATCCGCGGCAGCGGTTGTTGTTGCAGGAGTCGTGGAACGCGTTGGAGGACGCCGGTTACGGCGAGGAGCGTCTTGCCCGCGAGCGGGTGGGTGTCTTCGTCGGTGCGGAGGAGGGTGACTATCAGCTCCTCGTCGGTGAGGAGGGGAATGTCACCGGCAGTGCCAATTCCATCCTCGCCTCGCGTCTGGCGTATTTCCTGAACTTCGACGGTCCTGGGATGCTGATCAATACCGCGTGTTCTTCTGGTTTGGTGGCGGTGCATCAGGCGTGTCAGAGTCTTCAGGCGGGTGAGTGTGATGTGGCGGTGGTGGCCGGTGTCAATTTGATGCT
>NZ_OCNE01000054.1 GCF_900230195.1 Streptomyces zhaozhouensis | reverse complement strand
TCCAACACCCCACACACCTCACCCAACGCCTCCCCGAACACCGGAAACGCCCCCGCCAACCCCAACCCCATCCCCACCCGCTGCGCACCCTGACCCGAGAAGACAAAGCCCAGCGCGCCGTCGCCGCGCGTGCGGGGGTCCAGGACGCGCAGCTCGTCGAGCAGCGCGGCGCGGTCGCCGCCCACGGCCACGGCGCTGTGGTCGAGGGCGGCGCGGCCGGTGGCGAGGGTGTACGCCACGTCGAGGGGGGCGAGGCCCGGGTTCCGCTCCAGATGGGCGCGGAGCCGTTCCGCCTGCCCGGTCAGGGCCTCCGGGGTGCGCGCGCTCAACAGCCAGGGCAGCGCGGGCGGTTCGACGGGGGCGGGTGTCTCCTCCGGCCGCCCGTCGGCGGGGGCCTCGGCGGTCGGTTCCTCGATGACGACGTGGGCGTTGGTGCCGCCGAAGCCGAACGAGGAGATCCCGGCCCGGCGCGGCCGGTCGGCGACGGCCGGCCACTCCCGCTCCTCCGTCAGCAACTCGACCGCGCCACCTGACCAGTCCACCATCGGCGAACGCTCCTCGGCGTGCAGGGTGCGCGGCAGGGTGCCGTGGCGCATCGCCTCGACCATCTTGATGACCCCGCCGACACCGGCGGCCGCCTGGGCGTGCCCGATGTTCGACTTCAACGACCCCAGATACAGCGGGACTTCGTCACGCTCCCGGCCATAGGTGGCCAGCAGCGCCCCCGCCTCGATCGGGTCACCCAGCCGGGTGCCCGTCCCGTGCGCCTCCACGACATCCACCTCGGCCGGACGCAACCCCGCGTCCGCCAACGCCGCCCGAATGACCCGCTCCTGGGCGGGGCCGTTCGGCGCGGTCAACCCGTTGCTGGCACCGTCCTGGTTCACCGCCGAACCGCGTACGACGGCGAGCACCCGGTGCCCGTTGCGCCGCGCGTCCGAAAGCCGCTCGACCAGCAGCAACCCGACCCCCTCCGACCAGCCGACGCCGTCCGCGTCCGCGCCGAAGGACTTGCAGCGGCCGTCCGGGGACAGGCCGCGCAGTCGGGAGAACTCGACGAAGGCGACCGGCGTGGACATCACGGTGGCGCCGCCGGCCAGCGCCAGGTCGCACTCGCCGTTGCGCAGGGCGCCCACCGCCAGGTGCAGGGCGACCAGCGACGAGGAGCAGGCGGTGTCCACGCTGAGCGAGGGGCCCCCGAAGCCGAAGGTGTAGGAGAGCCGGCCGGCGGCGATGCTGCCGGCACTGCCGCTGAAGAGATAGCCCTCGGCCTCCTCGGGCGGCAGGCCGGGCCGGGAACCGTAGTCGCCGTACATCAGCCCGGTGAAGACGCCGGTGCGCGAGCCGTGCAGCGCGCCCGCGTCGAGCCCGGCGCTCTCGAACGTCTCCCACGCCGTCTCCAGCAGCAGCCGCTGCTGGGGGTCGACGGCCGCCGCCTCGCGGGCGGACATCCCGAAGAACTCGTGGTCGAACAGGGCCGCGTCGCGCAGGAACCCGCCCTCTCTCGCGTAGGAGGTGCCCGGGTGGTCGGGGTCCGGGTCGTAGAGCGCCTCCAGGTCCCAGCCCCGGTCGTCGGGCAGCGGGCCGACCGCGTCCGTGCCGTCGGCGACCAGCCGCCACAGCTCCTCGGGCGAGGAGACCCCGCCCGGGTAGCGGCACGCCATGCCGACGATCGCGATCGGCTCGTGGCGCCTCTCCTTGAGCTCGCGCAGCTGCCGGCGCGCGTCCCGCGCGTCGGCGACGGCCTTCCTGAGGTAGTCGCGCAGCTTCTCCTCGCCCGCCATGGTCGTTCAACTCCCCTTGTCGTGAGATGCGTTCTGGTGTCCGGTGCGTGGGTTCCCCGGGTCCGTCCGGGGTCGGGGCGGGCGGTCAGTCGCGTTCGTCCACGAGGGCGAAGAGCTCCTCGTCGCTGGCCGCCCGCAGGTCCTCGTCGGGCGCCTCGTCGCCGCCGGCGGCGGTGTCGGCCGTGGCGAGGAGTTCGCGCAGCCGCGCCGCGATCCGGTCGCGGGCCCCGCCGTCGGCCGAGACCGAGGCGATGACGGTCCGCAGCCGGGACAGCTCGGCGAGCACGGGCTCGTCGGGGGTGGTCTCCGCGATGTCGAGCAGGGTGGCGAGACGGGCGGCGACGGCCCGGGGTGTCGGATGGTCGAAGACCAGCGTGCTGGGCAGCCGCAGCCCGGTCTCGGCGTTGAGCTGGTTGCGCAGTTCCAGCGCGGTCAGCGAGTCGAAGCCCAGCTCCTGGACGGGGCGTTCGGCGTCGACCGCCGAGTGGTCGGCGTGGCCGAGCACGGCGGCGACCCTGGCCCGCACCAGGTCGGTGAGGACGCGGTCCCGCTCGGCGGGCGGCAGCGGCGCGAGCCGCTCGGCCAGCGAGGGGCCGCCGGGCTGGGCGGCGCCGGCCGTCGTCCGGTTCCGCCTGGCGGGGGAACGGACCAGGCCGCGCAGCACGCTGGGGAGTTGGTCCCTTCCGGCGGCGTCCCGCAGGGCGCGGGCGTCGAGCCGGGTGACCGCGAGGACGCTCTCCCCCAGCGCGGGCGCCGCGTCGAACAGGGTCAGCGCGTCGTCGGTGGACAGCGGCAGCAGACCGGAGCGGGCGAGGCGGCGCAGATCGGTGTCGGCGAGATGGCCGGAGAGTTCGCTGGGCTGCTCCCACAGGCCCCAGGCGAGGGAGAGCCCCGGCAGCCCCGAGGCCCTGCGATGCGCCGCCAACGCGTCCAAGAACGCGTTCGCCGCCGCATAGTTCCCCTGCCCCGCCGTACCCAACAACCCCGCCACCG
>NZ_OCNE01000058.1 GCF_900230195.1 Streptomyces zhaozhouensis | reverse complement strand
CCGGACGCTCACGCACAAACGACACCAACCGCCCCGCCTGCGCCCGCAACGCCTCAACCGACTTCGCCGACACCACCCACGGCACCGCCACCAACCCAGAGCCTGCCCCGGCCCCGGTCTCGGCCGGCGCCTCAACCTCAGGCGCCTCCTCCACAATCACATGCGCGTTGGTGCCACTGAGCCCGAACGAGGAGATACCAGCCCGACGCGGACGGCCGTTACGCTCCCACTCCCGCGCCTCGGCCAACAGCTCGACGGCTCCCGCCGACCAGTCCACGTGCGGCGACGGCTCGTCCACATGCAGCGTCTTCGGCATCACGCCGTGACGCATCGCCATCACCATCTTGATGATGCTGCCGACGCCGGCAGACGCCTGCGCGTGACCGATGTTCGACTTCAGCGAACCCAGCCACAGCGGCTCACCGTTCTCCGGCCGGTCCTGACCATAGGTCGCGAGCAGAGCCTGCGCCTCGATCGGGTCACCCAGCGCCGTTCCCGTACCGTGGCCCTCCACCATGTCGATGTCGGCGGGAGCCAGACCGGCGCTGGCCAGCGCGGCGCGGATGACACGCTGCTGCGACGGGCCGTTCGGCGAGGTGAAGCCGTTGGACGCGCCGTCCTGGTTGACCGCCGAACCACGGATCACCGCGAGCACCTCGTGCCCGTTGCGCCGCGCCTCCGACAGCCGCTCCAGCACCAGCACACCAACGCCCTCGCCCCAGCTGGTGCCGTTGGCCGCCCCGGAGAACGCCTTGCACCGGCCGTCCCTGGACAGGGCGCCCTGACGGCTGAACTCGGTGAACATGTCCGGGGTCGCCATGACCGACACGCCGCCGGCCAGGGCCAGCGAGCACTCGCCGCCCCGCAGTGCCTGGGTGGCCAGGTGCAGGCCGACCAGCGAGGACGAGCACGCCGTGTCGACCACGGCGGACGGCCCCTCCAGGCCCAGCGTGTAGGAGACGCGGCCCGAGATGACGCTGCCCTGGATGGCGCTGGTCACGTAGTCGTGGTGCATGAGACCGGCGTAGACACCGGTCTGGCTGCCCTTCAACGTGTCGGGGTTGATACCGGAACGCTCCAGCGCCTCCCAGGACACCTCAAGCAACTGGCGGAACTGAGGGTCAAGGGAGTACGCCTCGCGAGGCGCGATCCCGAAGAACACCGGGTCGAACTCCGCCGCGTCGTAGAGGAAACCGCCTTCCAGGACGTAGGTGGTCTCCGGGCGCGACAGCTCCGGGTCGTAGATCCGGTCCAGGTTCCAGCCCCGGTCCTTCGGGGGGTTGGGGGTGATGGCGTCCACACCGTCTGAGACGAGGCGCCACAGGTCCTCAGGGCTGGCGACCCCGCCCGGGTACCGGCAGGCGATGCCGATGATGGCGATCGGGTCGTCATCCCCGTCGCCCCGGGCGACGGGGAGCGTCGGTGCCGCGACGGTCACCTCGCTGCCCAGCGCCTCGGTGAGCAGGAAGTCGGCCAGGACGCGCGGGCGCGGGTAGTCGAAGACGACGGTGGCCGGGACCCTCAGACCGGTCGCGGTCTGGAGACGGTTCCGCAGTTCGACGGCGGCGAGCGAGTCGAAGCCCATCTCGCGGAAGGCGCCCTCGCTCTCGATCGCGTGCGGAGAGTCGTGGCCGAGAACGGCGGCGACGTGCGAACGGACCAGATCCAGCACGATGGTGGCGCGCTCGCTCTCGGGAGCCGCCGCCAGCTGGGCCGCCAGCGCGGGGGCGTCGGTCGTGGGTGCGCTGCTCGCGACACGGCGGGCCGGAACGCGGACCAGGCCCCGCAGGATGTGCGGAACGCCCTCGGCCCGGGCCCTGAGTGCTGCCGCGTCCACGTGGGCGGTCAGCAGGCTGGGCTCGGTGGTGCGCGCGGCGGCATCAAGCAGGGCTAGGCCCTCGTCCGCGGTCAGCGGAATGATCCCCCAGCGGTTGACGCGCTGCACATCGGACTTGCTGAGCTGCTGGATCATGCCGTGGTCCTCGTCCCAGAGGCCCCACGCCAACGACTGGGCGGGCAGACCCTCCGCCGCACGAAGATGCGCCAGACCGGTCAGGAACTGGTTGGCCGCCGCGTAGTTCCCCTGCCC
>NZ_OCNE01000060.1 GCF_900230195.1 Streptomyces zhaozhouensis | reverse complement strand
GGTGAAGATTTCGAGGCCGGGGTTGTGGGGGTCGATGTCGGTGACGTGCATGGCGTCGCCGTGGCCGAGGCGGGCGGTGGTGTCGGGGGTGTCGCTTTCGGGGGGCATGGGTGCGGTGGAGCTGTAGAGGAGTTGGCCGTCGTGGTCGAGGGTGGCGGAGCCGTAGACGATTTCCTGGTGGCCGTCGTGGTCGATGTCGGCGGAGGTCAGGGAGTGGAAGCCCTGGGTGGTGAGGGTGCCGTGGGTGGGGTCGGTGCCGTCGAGGCCGTGGGGGGAGTCGTGGAAGGGGTTGGTCATGGGGGTGAAGCCGGAGTCGACGTTCCAGTGGGGGCGGATGCGGTGGCCGTCGTAGTGGTAGGTGGCCAGGGTGGTGCGGGTGTAGTAGCCGCGGGCGAAGACGGCGGCGGGGCGTTGGCCGTCGAGGTAGGCGACGGTGGCCAGGAAGCGGTCGACGCGGTTGCCGGGTTCGATGCGGTTCATGGCGTAGTCGCCCCACATCAGTCCGTCGTCGTGGCGGTCGGGGGTGTAGTGGATGGTGTCTCGTTCTTCTCCGGTGTGGCCGTCCAGGACGGTGAGGTATTCGGGGCCATGGAGGATGAAGCCTTCGAAGTCGCGGAGTTGGTTGCGTTCGCTGCGGGCGGGGGCGTAGACGTCGATGAAGTGGTCGGCCAGTGCGGTGGCGTCGGTCTGGTTGAGGGGGTAGTCGTAGGTGGGGTCCAGGCCGAGGGCTTCTTCGAGGGTGGTGGGCCAGTTGCCGGCGACGACTTCGGGGTGGGTGTGCCAGTTCTGGAAGGTGTCCACGAGGTGGTCGAAGTAGTCGGTGGCGGATAGGCGGTAGTCGTCGTGGTGGGTGACGCCGTCGCGGATGTCCTGGCGGGGGAGGGTGATGGGGCGGGTGTGGGTGGGGCGGCCGTGGGGGGTGTAGCGGGTGACGGTGGTGCCCGGTGCGGTCTTGAGCATGATCTCGGCGCGTCCGTCCTGGTCGAAGTCGTAGACCAGGAACTGGGTGTAGTGGGCGCCGGCGCGGATGTTGACGCCCATATCGACGCGGTGCAGGAGGGTGCCGTCCAGTTCGTAGGTGTCCAGGTAGACGTTGCCGGTGTAGCCGGTCTGGGAGACGTCCCTGGAGTTGGAGGGGTCCCATTTGACGATGTACTCGTAGGCGCCGTCGCCGTCGACGTCGCCGACGGACATGTCGTTGGCGGAGTAGGTGTACTCCTCGCCGGCGGGTGTCACCCCGTCCTCGGGGCGCTGCAGCGGGATCTCGTGGAAGCGTTGCGAGGTCGGCCGCACGCCGGCACCGGGCCCTGGGGGGCGGTTCTGGTCGACCGGCACCACGCGGTAGCGCGAACGCGAGGTGCCCTCGGTGTCCAGGTAGTTGGTGGAATCCGAGACCGTCGCGACCTGCCGGCCGTCCCGCAGGACCCGGAAGTCCGTCCCCGCGACCCCGCTGTCGGTGTGCCCGGTCACCTCCCCACCGAGCAACCGCCAACTCAGAAAGACCCCCTCCTCCTGCGCGACCGCCACCAGCCCCCGGTCCAACGCCTCCAACCGCGGACCCGACCGCTCCGCGACACCCGACCCCGCGCCGGCACC
>NZ_OCNE01000061.1 GCF_900230195.1 Streptomyces zhaozhouensis | reverse complement strand
TGGGGGTGTTGTTGGGTAGGTCCCCTCCGCTTGCGGATACACAGAGTGACGGCATTGAGGGAGGCTATGTAGGGTGAACTCGGTCTCGCAGTTTCCTGGTAGTTCGGCCTACCCATTAGGGCCTGTCCGAGGGGATCATGTTGGCAAGGTGATCCCCGTCAGTTGCGGCATTTACGTTCAGAGATGCGTGCGTGGCGATGCCGCACCCCTGCACGATGAGCTGGGACAAGCGCCCTTCGAGCCGCATGTCCTGCTCCGGAAGCCTGAGTTGAGGTTCGTGAGGACATCGCCTGCGGTCGGGCGTTGGTGTCGACGAGGCGCAGGTACCTGAACACCGCTAGACCAAACCGC
The DNA here is from genome assembly GCF_900230195.1 of Streptomyces zhaozhouensis. GTDB lineage: Bacteria > Actinomycetota > Actinomycetes > Streptomycetales > Streptomycetaceae > Streptomyces > Streptomyces zhaozhouensis. Next base: position 1,217 of record NZ_OCNE01000061.1, on the reverse strand, counting down.
CCAAAAGGACGAGCATCTTGCGGGCCTGGGCCTGCTCGTTGGGGTTGCCGACCTCGGCCGCGAGCTGGTAGGCAGCGCGCTCGCCTACGGTGTCCATCCGCCTGCTCACCAGCAGCGCGAGGTTCAGCGCAGCCTTGCCGCTGAACATCGGCTGACGCAATTCGGCCGCGTCCCGGTACGCCTGCTCGGCCCCAGTCCGATCCCCATTCTCCTCCAGAAGCGTCGCCAGGTTGAACAGCCCACCCGCGGCGATCAGCGGGACCTGGTCCTGGGCCGCCGTGCGCAGTGCGGTGATGCCGCCGTCCAGGTCGCCGAGGAATCGCGCGAGCATGACCCCGAGGTTCACCGCCGCCATCGTCCCGGCCAGATCACCGTCCCGCGCCGGGCGGAGCAGGATGGAAGCACGGTCACGCTCGTCGCGGTCGACCAGGATCATGGCCAGGTCGACCGCCGCCATCGCGCCGAATCTGCGGTGCCCGGACGCCATAGCCCGGTTGAGGACCTCCACGGCCGCGTCCTGATCGCCGCCCATCATCAGCGCCGAGCCCAGGAGGGTCAGCCCTTCGGCGGCAACGTCGGAGACCGGTGACCCGGCCGCGAAATCGAATGCCTCGATGGCTCCCTGCAGATCGTTCGCCGCCGCCCATATCCTGCCCCGCCCGAGCGCCGCAAGCCCGACGACTTCCTCCAGCGTGGCAGGTGCCGTCCGGGCAACGATGCCGTGGTCGGCAATCACTTGGAGGTTACGTGCCGCGACCTCCGCCACCTGGCCGGTGCCGTGCTCGGCCGCATAGCGCAACGCCGCCTGGGAGGCCTCGTTGTCGTCGTCCACCAGCGCCACGCCGATCTGCAGTGCCGCCTGCGGGCCGAGTTCTGACTCACCGCCCTCGACAATCCGCGAGTACCAGTCGACGGCCTCCGCGGTGTTGCCCACTGCGAGCATCTCGTCGGCGTACCGGGCGATCATCTCGGTATTTTCCGGGGTCCCGGGCTTGCCGGCTGCAAGGGTGAGCGCGAGCACAAAGAGCCCACTGTCCACACTGGGCATCGGCATCCTGCTGACCTTCCGTGGCACCACTTGTTCCCGGCCCTTCAGTTCTTGATCGTGATCTATCCAGCAGACATCGTGTGCGAAGCAGAGGAGGACGCCGATGACGTGCCTCGACTACCTCCGGCCCGGCGACACCCTGGTGGTGCCCTCCCTCGACCGGTTAGGC
>NZ_OCNE01000062.1 GCF_900230195.1 Streptomyces zhaozhouensis | reverse complement strand
CTTGGGTTCTAACGGTCCTCGCAACACCCGCGATCTGTGGGAGTTGCGAGGACCGTGGCCGTTGAAGGTGATCTTGCGGGGTTGCGGGAGCGTTTCCTTGCGCGGCTGGATGTCGTGGGGAACGTGACCGTGGTGGCGCGTGAGCTGGGGGTGAACCGGAACACTGCCTTCGGCTGGGCCCGGAAGGCCGGACGGAGTTCGGTGCGCCTGCCGCGCCGGCATCCCGGGCGGGACGAGTACGAGCGGCTTCGGGCCGCCGGTGTCGCCCGCCGGGGTGCGGCCCGGCAGGTTGGTGTGAACGAGCGCACGGCCAAGGACTGGGACTGGGGCGTCAAGAAGACCCGCACCACCCGCACTTACGCCGACGGCCGCCGTGTCGACTACACGACCGGGACGGTCACGATGGGCAGCGTGACCACGGCACCGGTGGGCCTGGAAGCCCTGGAAAAGCAGCTTCACCCGCGATTCCTGACACTGGCCGAGCGCGAGAAGATCCGCGATCTGCGGGCGGCGGGTCTGTCGCTGCGGGCGATCGGACGTGCCCTGGGACGACCGGCGAGCACGGTCAAGCGGGAGATCGACGCGAACTCGGGCAGCGAGGGCTACCAGCCCTACGCCGCCCACCGCGCCACCGCAGCGCGCAGGCCCCGCCCCAAGGAACGCAAGCTGCTCCGCGAAGGACGGCTACGCCGCTTCGTCCAGGACGGACTGCGCCGACGGTGGTCACCGGAACAGATCTGCCACGCTCTACGAAGAGAGCATCCCGACGACGAGAGCATGCGGGTGAGCGTGGAGACGGTCTACCAAGCGCTGTATTTCCAGGCCCGCGGCGGCCTGAAGCGGGAAGTGCAGGCGGCCATCCGTTCCGGCCGCACCCGCCGCAAACCACGCCGGGACCCCCAGCGGCGCACCCCGAGGTTCATCGACCCCATGGTGATGATCAGCGACCGCCCCGCCGCCATCGAGGACCGGGCGGTGCCCGGTCACTGGGAAGGCGACCTGATCATCGGCGCGGGCGGCCGTTCCGCGATCGCCACCCTGGTCGAGCGCGCCACCCGCTACACCATGCTCGTCCACCTGCCGGGCGGAGCCCACGACGCCCAGACCGTCCGCGACGGCCTCATCGCCACGATCCAGACCCTCCCCGCCCACCTGCGCGGCTCTCTGACCTGGGACCAGGGCAGCGAGATGGCACGCCACAAGCAGTTCAGCATGGCCACCGGCATGCCCGTCTACTTCTGCGACCCGGCCTCGCCCTGGCAACGCGGCTCCAACGAGAACACGAACGGGCTGCTGCGGCAGTACTTCCCGAAGGGCACCGACCTGAGCGTCCACAGTCCCGAGGACCTCGAACACGTCGCCCAGGAACTCAACGGCCGCCCACGCAAAACGCTCGGCTGGGATACCCCAGCCGAGCGTCTACGTGATCTACTCACCACCTGAAACCAGGCGGTGTTGCGACGACCCCTAGAACCCAAG
>NZ_OCNE01000063.1 GCF_900230195.1 Streptomyces zhaozhouensis | reverse complement strand
CGCTCATTAGAGGACCATCCTTTCTGCAGCCCTCACGGGTAGGGTTGTGACCTCTTGGTCCCGGCGGGTGCATGGCCATCGTCGCGAGCCGTTCGACGGCCAGCGTGAGTTCTGCCAGCCCTGCCGGGCCGAGGCCGTCTGATCGGCTTCAGGGACACGCCCCGCGGAGGGCCGATTAATGAGCTCCCGGCAGACGTCCTCACCACCGAGCAGGTGCTCCCGGATCGGCAGTGGAGTACGACGCACGTGTTCATCGGATGGGACTGGGCGACCGACACGCACGATGTGACGGTCATGGACGCGACTGGCAAGCGCATCGATCGATGGGAACTGGCCCATACCGAGGAGGGTTTCGCCGGGACGCTTGCCCGTCTGCGCAAGCACGGCGCTCCGGCCGACCTGCCGGTGGCCATCGAGACCACTCGCGGCCTGGCCGTGGACCGGCTCCTGGCCGCCGGCCACCCGATCGTGCCGGTACACCCGAACGCCTTCCACGCGATGCGGGCACGCTGGGGCGCCTCCAAGGCCAAGACCGACGCGGGCGACAGCATGAAGCTTGCCGACTACCTGCGCACCGACGGCCACCTGCTGCCCCGTCTGGAACCCACCGAGCAGGCCACTTTGGACCTTCAGGCCCTCACCCGGCAGCGGGCCGATCACGTCGAAGCCCGTATCGCCTCCGTCAACCAGCTCGCTGCCCTGCTGGATGCGCACTGGCCCGGCGGCAAGGCCGTCTTCGGTAAGCTCGACAGCGACATCGCCATGGCCTTCCTGGAGAAGTGCCCCACCCCGGCCTCCGCCGCCAAGCTCACCGCCGGGCGCCTGGAAACCTGGTGCAAGCGCCGCGGGTACTCGGGCCGCCAGCCCGGCAGCGTCCTCATCGAGCGCATGCGCTCGGCGCCGAAGGCGGCCTCCCGCCTCAGCGACACCGTCGTCGCCCAGCTCGTCCGCACCCAAACGGCGCTGGTGCAGGGCATACGCGCCACCATCCGCGCCCTGGACAAGGCCATCGCCGAAGCCGTCGAGACCCACCCCTACGCCCCTCTGCTCGCCACCATGCCGCGCATCGGCACGGTCAGCCTCGGCCAGGTCATCGGTGAGATCGGCCCCATCCTGGAACGCGCCCAGACCTGCGAACAGCTCATCGCCGAGGCCGGCGTCGTCCCCGTCACCCGAGCCTCGGGCAAGTCCCGCACCGTCGCCTTCCGCTTCGCGACCAACCGCAGAGCCCGCGTCGCCCTGACCGTCTTCGCCGACAACAGCCGCCACGGCAGCGACTGGGCCGCCAAGATCTACAACGACGCCCGGGACCGCAAGAAGCGACACCCCCACGCCGTTCGCATCCTGGCCCGCGCCTGGCTCCGAGTGATGTGGGCCTGCTGGCGTGACGGTACCTGCTACGACCCCGCCACCCACCAAGCCAACAACAAGATCAACACTGCCGCCGAGGAGCCCCTGGCGGC